>NZ_CP162826.1:3135000-6362792 GCF_054683855.1 Pseudomonas sp. H1_D04 | reverse complement strand
AATCAGGGTGGAACACGGCGTGCCTGAACCCGTATCTGATCCCAGGGGGAGGGGGTGACGTCCATTGCCAAGTAGTGGGTCAATCCGCTCGTCTGGCTTACGAGCATTTGGCCAGACGCGCTCGGTAAGAGGGGCATCAAGGTGGATCGAGATCCACTAGAGCCCACGCCCCAGTGCTAGTTATTTATCCTGCGCTGGGGCGTTCGCCGGCCTGACAAAAATCTAAAGTTAGGCGAGCGATTCACCTGAATTTGCATCAATCTCAGCCCGCCTGAATGCCAGGATTGCACTCTCATGCACCGCTCCCCACTCCCGCATTGCGCTGATCAGTGGGGCAAGCGTGTTTGCCTAATTCTGTTAGGGAATATTCGACCTTGGGCGGGACCTCTCGATAGATTTCGCGATGGATAACCTTATCTGTCTCCAGCTCTCTGAGTTGCAAGGTGAGCATCCGCTGCGTCACATCAGGGATTAGTCGGCGCAACTCGTTGAAGCGCTTTGTTCCTGACATCAGGTGGAACAGGATGAGCGATTTCCATTTCCCACCAATGACATCGACCGTAAAGGAGACAGGGCAAGCGAATGCTTCAACTTCATCCCGGGGAATGCATTTTTTCACAGGGCATCTCCTTGGTATAAAAAATGTGCCTACAGCACATAAATGTGCGTACTTACGAATATGGTGTGCGCACGCTAACATCATTCCGTATCAATCACTACGGAATGATCCGGATGAGCTTGTTGCTTTCCCCCCATGAAATAAAAGGCATGAAACTGAAAAACCGCGTCGTCATGTCGCCCATGTGCATGCACATGGCGGCAGATGACGGCTTCGTTACTGAATGGCATCGAGTGCATTACGGTGCCCGCGCCTTGGGCCAGGCGGCATTGATTTTCCCAGAAACGCTGGCAGTTCACGCCGATGGCCGTATTGGTGCCGGTGACCTCGGTATCTGGAGCGATGCACATGTCGCTGGCTTGAAGGCGCTCACTGAATTGCTTCACAGCTTTGGCGCGAAAGTCGGTGCTCAGATCGGTCATGCAGGACGCAATGCTGACTTGCCCAATCTTATTCACATTGCGCCATCGGCTATTCCGTTCACCGAAACCAGCCCTGTGCCTCGCGCACTCGCGGCTGACGAAATTCCGGGTTTGGTAAAGCTCTACGGCGATGCTGCACGACGTGCCAGTGAAGCGGGCTTTGATGTACTTGAGATCCATGCCGCGCATGGTTATTTGCTGAGTGAGTTCCTCTCCCCACTCGCCAACACCCGCGACGACGAATATGGCGGTGATGCCAAGCGTCGCTATCGCTTCCTGCGCGAAGTGCTGGAGGAAGTCAAAACCCATTGGGGCAATCGTCCTCTGTTTGTTCGTATCTCCAGCTCTGATTACGCCGAAGGCGGAAACACACCCGAGTCATTCCTTGAATACGGTCGCTGGATGAAGGAACAGGGTGTCGACCTGATCGACTGCAGCTCCGGCGGAATCAAGATGATCAAGGTGCAGACCTATCCCGGTTACCAAGTACCGGCCGCTGAGTTGCTGCGTAAGGAGCTGCATATTGCGACGGGTGCGGTGGGTGTCATCCAGAGTGGTCGTCAAGCCGAAGAAATCCTGCAAAACGGCCGAGCTGACCTGGTGTTTGTCGGGCGGCAAATGCTGCGTGATCCGTTCTGGGTGCGCACTGCAGCAGATGATTTGAAAGAAATCATTGAGATACCTGCTGCCTACACGCGTTACGGCTCTGTATGGCTTGATACCAAAGCGTGAATCAGCCCGCGTCATAAGCGGGCGGCTGGACAGTCCTAATTCTCAATCCAATCCAATGAAGCAGGCGTGAAACCATGAGTAAACCTACTTACATACACGAATACCAAGCCATCACCGAGGTGCTGAACAAGTACATCGAGGGCTGCAAGCAAGCAAAAAGCAGCCTAATGAAGCCTGCTTTCAATGAGCAAGCGACCATGTTTAGCGTCGATGGCGACGGTAAGCTGGCCGGCGGCGCAATTCCTATCCTGTTCAAGGGGATCGATGAAGGGTTTCGCCCCTCTCCTGATGCACCGGCAGCTATCGTCCGCATTGAGATTGTCGGTACCGCGGCGAGCGCGCGCATCGACGCAAACGACATGTCCGGCATTTCGTTTACCGACTTTTTCCATCTGTTGAAAGTTGAAGGCAAGTGGACGGTCGTCAGCAAGATCTTTCACACCCACGTCGCGCCTTGAACCTCTGTCGTCCTTAAGTCTGTGGCAGTTGAGGCTTCCCAGCACTCAGGCATAAAAATGGAAACGTCATGAAAACCCTTACCTCTGCTCTTGCTCTTACGGTCGTTACGCTTGCGCCCGGTACTGCCTCCGCCGCCACGTACCCGGGAGTTGAGCACAACACGGCGAAACTCTTGCAATCGCTTGAAGGTGTCCCGACGCTCGACTCCATGACGCCGGTCGATGCCCGTGCGGCGCTGGCGGGTGCCCAGGCTGCCCCCCAAGTAGTCTTGCCGGCAGCTGATGTCAGCGAGAAGACGATACGCGTGAACGGCAGCGATCTGAAATTGACCATCGTGCGCCCGGTCGGTAGCCAACAGAAGACTCTGCCCGCGTTCATGTATTTCCACGGCGGCGGCTGGGTGTTGGGCGACTTCCCGACCCACGAACGACTGGTGCGTGACCTGGTGGTAGGCTCGGGTGCGGTGGCGGTCTTCGTCAACTACAGCCTCTCGCCAGAGGCGGCATATGGCGTCGCTACGGAGCAAGCCTATGCCGCGACAAAATGGGTCGCCGAACACGGGCAAGAGATCAAGGTAGACGGCACTCGCCTCGCCGTAGCCGGCAACAGTGCTGGCGGCAACATTGCCGCCGTAGTTGCCCTGATGGCGAACGAGAAGGGTGAACCCGCACTGCGCTCGCAAGTGTTGCTGTGCCCAGTGACAGACTCCAACTTTGACACGCTGTCGTACAAGGCCTTTGCCAACGGCTATTTCCTGACGAAGGACATGATGGCGTGGTTTTGGGACAATTACGTACCCGACGCCGAGGTACGCAAACAGATTTACGCCTCTCCACTGCAGGCCACGACCGAACAGTTGAAGGGCTTGCCGCCGACGCTGATCCAGACTGCCGAATTCGATGTCCTGCGCGATGAAGCTGAAGCGTACGGCCGCAAGCTCGACGCGGCGGGTGTGCCTGTGAAGACGGTTCGCTACAACGGCATGATTCACGATTTCGGTCTGTCGAACGGCTTCAGCCGTCTGCCGACGCCGCGCAGCGCGATTGCGCAGGCATCTCATGAACTCAAGATCAACCTGAGCAAGTAATTTCAAAAACAAAGAATCCGCAGGTCACGTTGAAACTGCGGGCTTCGTCATTGAAAACATATCCTCATCTCATTGCGAGGCTGCCTGCGCACAGCAGACTTTCGGAGCGTCTGCTGCGTTTGTGCGGTTGAGCATATTTCGATAATTGCACTCCTTTATGAAGAGCGACTAAATGAAATTTATATCTATTAAGCAGTTGTTTTTTGTGGCCTTGATTTCGAGCTTTGGCGCGATGGCTCAAGCAGAAAACGCACCAGGTGGCCCACAAGTTATCAGTAGTAAAACAGTCAGAAAAGCTACGTATGTAGAAGACTATCAAGCTATTACAGAGGTGCTTAACGCGTATATTGAGGGTTGCAAGCAGGCCAAGAGCAGTATCATGAAACCCGCTTTCAATGAACATGCGACGATGTACAGCGTCAGCGCCGAGGGCAAGTTGGAAGGCGGCGCGATTCCAATCTTGTTCGAGGGAATTGACAAGGATTTCCGTCCCTCTCCCGACGCGCAAGCCGCGATTACTCGTATTGAAATCGTCGGTAATGCCGCGAGTGCTCGTATCGATGCCAACGGCATGTCCGGCCTCTCTTTCACCGACTTCTTCCAGTTGCTGAAAGTAGAAGGCAAGTGGACGGTTGTTAGCAAGATTTTCCAAACCCATGACGCGCCTTAACTAGTCAAAGCAGCGCTGAAAATTGAGTTCGAAATTGAAGATGAGTTTCACGAAGTACTCGTCAGCACTTATCTAATTCTTCTTCACTGCATGCTCGGTAATCAGTTGAGCCAGTAGTTTTACTGGCTCAGTTAGACTGCGGCGTGCACGGTGCACCAAACCAATATCGCGATGGAATGTACGTTGTTTCAGGTCGATTGCACGTACCTCGGCAGGCCATTCTTTACGGGTGGCCGTTTCTGGCACCAAGGCGACTCCAACGCCGTTTGCAACCAGTTTGACGATTGCATCCAGTTCGTCGAGTTCGCAGACTTCGTGTAATGAAAAATGGGTTTGTCGCAGAAACCTATCAACTTGGCGTCCGCCGAAGGATGATCGGTCATAGCGGATAAAGGGTTGGCTCGATATCAATTCAGCCCAATCGTCTCCCGGCATATCGGCGGGGACGATCAGCCGGTAAGGTTCTCGCGCCAAGGTTGTCCAGCGCAGATCACTGTGAAGCGAGAAGGGCGGGCGGATTATCGCGGCCATATCGATTTCGCCTGAATCGACTTGGTTCACCAACTCCATCGACAAGCCGGGGAGCACTCGCGTTCTGCATTGCGCAGATCGTTGATGAAATTCAGCCAGGGCTTCTGGCAAGAAGGAGCGCTGAACCGAGGCAATCGCTCCAATGGTGATCAAAACATTCGCAGGAAGACCCACCGATGTCGAGCCCAGGTCTTTAAATTGGCGTACCAGTTCCTGACCCTGCGCCAAAACCTGGTGACCCATTCGATTGAGCTGAGCCGAGCGTCCCTTACGGTCGAATAGCTGTACCCCTAGCTCCGCCTCAAGGCGTTGCATCTGGGCGCTGACGGCGGCTTGGGTGAGGCCGATTTTGCTGCCGGCAGCCGCAAATGTGCCTTCTCTTGCCACAGCGATAAGTGTTTTCAGTTCTTTGATCATGCTCAAATAATAATTATGTTTTGCTTCGAAATGTATTTATATTTTTGTCGCTGAAGCGCTGCGTAAAATTGCTTCCGATACGGGTGAACAAACGGCAGGTGCTCCACCGGGCGCCTGCCGCTGGATCGTTTTTTTTGATAGCATGCGCCGCATTATGAAGAAACCCGCCCATGACATGCGCCAGCACATCATCGATGTCGCCAGGTCGCTGATGACCCAGAAAGGTTACACCGCCGTTGGTCTTACCGAGCTGCTCGCGGCCGCGGGTGTACCTAAAGGGTCGTTCTATCACTACTTTCGATCAAAGGAAGAGTTCGGCCAAGCGCTGCTCGAAGAGTACTTTGAAGAGTACCTCACGTGTGTCGATGTGCAGTTGGCCAGTGAGGGCAGCGGCGCCGAACGTCTGCTGAGCTATCTACGCTATTGGGCCGAGACACAGGCGTTTGATCACACCGATCAAAAATGCCTGGTGGTCAAATTGGGTGCGGAAGTGTGTGATCTGTCCGAAAACATGCGCGGCGTACTTGAGAAGGGGACTGCCCTGATCATCGAGCGGATGGTTCGTTGTGTTGAGCAGGGTAAAGCGGATGGCTCCATAAGTGCGTCGGTTGACTCAGCAATATTGGCTGAAGCGCTCTACCAGATGTGGTTGGGCGCCTCGTTGTTGGTCAAGGTCAACAGAACACGCGAGCCTTTTGATGCTGCGCTTGATATGAGCCGACGCTTGTTGGCTTAGTGCCGATCGGCAGGCTTGGTCATGCTGCTCGATGGCACCACATGAATGCCAGGCTCCTGACTGATCGCGGCCTCAAGCAATGCCCGCGCAATCAGCGCCGGGGGGTTGAGACGCCAGCGTTCAGGTAACAGCGGCGATGCAAGCTTGAGCATCCGGATCAGTGCACGCTCGGCATGGCGCACTTCCTCACGCTTGCCTCCGATGACACCCGGCCGCACATACGTCAGCGATTCAAACCCCACCCTCGCCAGATCCTGTTCCAAGCGGCCTTTGACCTGGTTATAGAAAAACGAAGATCCCGCATCTGCGCCGATAGCCGAATTGAGCACGTAGGTCGGCGTTCCATGCGCGCGTGCGAGCCTGGCCACTGCCAATGGATAGGTGTGGTCAACTCGCTCGAAGGCTGCTCTGGAGCCGGCTGTTTTAAGCGTGGTACCCAGCGTGCAGATCACTGCATCTGCTTGCCAGCGATCAGCCTGTTCGTCCAAGTGATCAAAATCGATGGGCGTGGCGATGAGTTTAGGGTGCGCCGCCAAAGTCTTGCGTGTTGGCGCGTAGACCTTGCCGACGCGCGGATCCGACAGGGCCAGATCCAATACATGGCTGCCAACCAGCCCGCTTGCGCCGACCAGTAGCAGCTTGAATGTTGTGGGTTCGTTCATGCTTGAGTGCTATCCCGCACAAAACGCTGGATAGCCTCGTTGACCGGTGTGCTGCCTTGGGTCAGTTCGATGATGACGCGACTGACGCCGGGCTGTTCGATGATCTGCAACAAGGCTGCGGCGACATCGTCACGCGGCACGTCGCCATAGGGGATAGCCAGGCCAGCGTGGACCTTGCCACTGCCGGGTGAGTCCAGCAAGGTGCCGGGGCGCAGAATGACCCAGTCTAGATCGCTTGCGGCCAAATGCACGTCGGCGCGTTTTTTCACGACCATGTAGTTTTCGAAGGTCTCGGAAACCGATTTGCCACGCGATGCCTCTGGAAACGCCGACACAAGAATAAAGCGCTGGATGCCCGCCAACTCAGCCGCGGCTACGGACAGCTCAAGGCCGTGACCGTCGATGGCATCCGTCATCTGCGCGCCGCCTTTGCCGCCGGCACCCGCGGCGAATACCACGGTATCACTCCCCGCCATCAGCTTGGCCAGAGCCTCTGTGTCGAGGTCAAGCAAGTTACCGGCAACGGGGATGGCGCCGAGTGCTTCGAGTCCCTCGGCCTGTTCCGCATGACGGTATAACGAATGTGGTTGATGGCCTCGGTCTGCCAGTTGTCGAGCAAGGCTTCGGGCCACTTTACCCGAACCACCGACGATAAAAACTGAGTGCATAGTTCCTCCAGATCAGGCGATGTTTCAAAAATTTCCCGCTCAAGCGAACCTGAAAACGCGCTCGGCGAATGCACGCTGAAGGTTATTCTATATTGGTCACTACAGAAATTGTCAAGCGCCTGGGAGATTTGGCCCCGGGCACGCGCCTTGTGTTCAAACGGCGCCAGAGGCCAAAAAAATCAGCCCGGAATAAACAAATAAAATTGATTTTTCGCATCCATATATATTGTTTTAATTGTCTGCTGGAGACCGCTAGCATTGATGCACTATCAACAAAAGCTCAAAGAGTGGCCCCATGCAATTGCTCGGAAATTTGCTGAAAGCGGTTAAACCCTCGCCAACGCTGGCAATCACGCGCAAGGCGGCAGAGTTACGCCGCAATGGGGCCGATATCATCAGCCTGTCAACCGGCGAGCCGGACTTTCCAACCCCCGATCACATCAATGCGGCTGCCAAGGCGGCGATTGATGCAGGCCAGACCCGCTACACCGATGTCGACGGCACTCCAGAACTCAAAGCGGCGATCGTTCGAAAGTTTCAGCGTGAAAACGGTATCACCTACGCGACAGACGAAATCAGCGTCGGCACCGGCGGTAAGCAAGTGCTGATCAACGCGCTGCAGGCCACCCTTAACCCCGGAGATGAAGTCATCATTCCTGCGCCTTACTGGGTGTCCTATCCGGACATGGTGCGCCTGGCGGGGGGCACGCCCGTGGAAATCCTCTGCGCGGTCCATCAGCATTTCAAGATCACCGCCGAGCAACTCCAGCAAGCCATCACGCCGCGTACCAAGTGGCTGATTTTGAATTCGCCGAGCAACCCGACGGGGGCGGGTTATAGCGCGGCAGAGCTTGATCGGTTGGGCGCCGTATTGTTGGAGCATCCGCAGGTCTACGTGTTGACGGATGATATGTACGAGCACCTGAGTTACGACGGTTGGGTGTTTTCCACGCTGGCTTCGCAGGTGCCGGCGTTACATGGTCGCGTGGTGACCGTGAATGGCGTTTCAAAGGCCTATTCTATGACGGGCTGGCGCATTGGTTATGCGGGCGGTCCTAAACTTCTAATTGCTGCCATGGCCACCATTCAATCGCAGACCACGAGCAGCCCCTGCGCAATATCCCAGGCGGCTGCCGTGGCAGCGCTGGACGGGCCTATCGATTTTCTGGCTGAGCGCAATGAAGTGTTTCGTCAGCGCAGGGATCTTTGCCTGGACGCTTTTAACACCACTCCCGGCTTGGTGTGTCGCCGTCCGGAGGGCGCTTTTTATCTCTTCCCTTCATGCTCGGGGCTGTTCGGGCGCAAAACGCCTGCAGGTGTGGTGCTGACTAATGACGTGGATGTCTGCCAGTACCTGCTCGAAGCCGCACAGGTGGCGGTGGTGCCGGGGAGTGCGTTTGGGTTGGAGGGTTATTTCCGCATCTCCTTTGCGACCTCCACGGTGCTGCTGGAGCAGGCATGCGCGCGCATCAAGGCTGCGTGTGAACAGCTTGCTTGAGTGCAGCGTTTGGTTTAGCAGAGTTGGTTCCAGTCAAGCTGACAGGGAAGGGCTCAGCATCGCTACGGCTGTTGCGCCGATGCCTTGCAGATCTTCCCTGGTGGCAGCGTCATGTGCCTGCAGGGACATGCCTTCGAGCAATGTATTCAAGGCCGCGGCGAGCAGGCGAGTGTTGGTTTCCGGTTTGAGCTGACCTTGTTCCACTGCGCGATCCAAGCGCTGCTGTAAGTAGTCACGGCCTTCCTGGCGCAAGGCCTTGAGGGTCGCGGTGACTTCACCGGCATCGTCGGAGACATTGACTGCCGCGAGGACGACCATGCAGCCACAGGGCGCCTCGGGTTCGGTCAGGATCGACGCTGAGGTGTGGAAGAACTCGCTGATGGCGCGCACGATGTCTGGCTCGGTGTCCATGCGCTCCCACGTGGCATCCCAGAACGTCGCTTCGTAGTAGGCAACCGCTTCGAGAAATAACTTGGCTTTGTTGCCGAACGCCGCATACAGACTGGGAGGGCTGATGCTCATGGCTGAACACAATTCCGCCACAGAAGCCGGCTCGTAGCCACGCCTCCAAAACACTGCCAGCGCCTGCAGCAGAGCCTGGTCTCGATCAAACGCGCGCGGGCGTCCTTTTGCGCGTGGAACAGAGATTGGGGTGGAGTTGGTCATTGAGTGCAGCACCTTGGGGGCGTATCGCCAGACGAGCATGCCTGGAAGAAAGTTCTGCCCAATGATACACAAAATGAAATTTTCGGTTGCGCAGCGTAACTCTGAGCTTTCAGGTCGGCCGTGACGCGTGCCCAAGAGCCGGAACGTTGTATCGCTCAAGCACGTGGCCAATACCGCTCAATAGCGGTATCACATGCTTCGCAATATCAACGGCGACTGCGGTGGGCACCATCTCTGCGTTTCGGCGAAAAAACAGTGGATCCTGAAAAATCAGCCTGAGCTTGGACAGGCTGTTGCTGACCGCGGGCTGTCCGATGTTCAAGCGCTCGGACGCCCTGGTGACACTCTTTTCCTGATACAGCGCAGCGAAGATCACCAGGCAATTGAGGTTGAATTGCGCAAGGCACTCGGTATTGAACGTTGACGTGGGGGGAGGTGTGTTCATGAGCTTTACCCTGTCATTTGTCTTCGTTCGCCGTTGGTCGTAGAACGTGAAGCTATTCTAAAATCTACTAGACGACCGGTCTAGTTTTAAATAGAGTGGCTGCCTTATGAAAAAGCATCATTCTGAAACACGCCAACACATCCTGGATGTCGCCAGGACGTTGATGACTCACAAAGGCTACACCAGCGTAGGGTTGGCTGAGGTGGTAGCGGCTGCGAGCGTGCCTAAAGGTTCGTTCTACCACTACTTCAAATCCAAGGAAGAATTTGGTCAGGCATTGCTTGAACAGTATTTTTCCGACTACCTCGCAACAGTCGACACGCTGTTGATGGGTTCTGCACCCGCCGCGCAAAGGCTGCTGAGTTACTTCCAGTATTGGGCGCAAACCCAGTGTTCTGATTTGCCTACCGACAAGTGCCTGGTGGTCAAATTGGGCGCCGAGGTCTGTGACCTCTCGGAGGGCATGCGCCTGGTGCTCGACCGAGGTACGCAGGCCATCCACGCAAAGCTTGAGCGCTGTATTGAGCAGGGGCTTGTAGATGGTTCGATCACGTCCACAGCGCCAAGCGCGACGCTTGCGCAATCGCTCTATCAGGTTTGGCTCGGTGCTTCGTTGATGATGAAGATCGGCAAGCGCGACGACGCCTTTGAAACATCCCTGACGCTGGCAAAGCGACTTTTGTCGTAGCTATTTTTTTATCAATTTACTAGACGACCGGTCTATTTAGCTGAGGTCCAACATGACAGACAACGCCACTCGTACCGACTTATTCACCCCCATCAACCTGGGCGCAATGAAACTCGCCAACCGTATTTTGATGGCGCCCGTGACCCGTAGCCGCTATGCCGAAGATGGCATCCCCAACGAGCTGCACGCTGAGTATTACGCTCAACGCGCCACCGCGGGCTTGATCGTCGCCGAGGCCACCAATATTTCCGCGCAAGGCCGCGGTTACGCGGCCACTCCAGGCATCTGGAGTGAGGAGCAAGTTGCGGGCTGGAAGAAAGTCACGGACGCCGTGCATGCCGCCGGCGGGAAGATCGTCAGCCAGCTATGGCATGTGGGGCGGTTCTCCAGTGTTGAGCTGCAACCTGACGGTGCCGCACCGGTCGCGCCTTCCGCGATCAAGGCTGAAGGCGACACCTATACCACCAACGGCTTCGTTCCGGTGTCGATGCCACGGGCGCTTGAAACCGATGAGATCCCGGGGATCATCGAGCAGTACAAACGTGCTGCCGAGAATGCCAAGCGCGCTGGTTTTGATGGTGTAGAGGTTCATTCGGCCAACAGCTACCTGCTGGACCAGTTCCTGCGGGACTCGACCAACCATCGCACCGACCAGTACGGCGGCTCCATCGAGAACCGTGCGCGCCTGACCCTGGAAGTGACCGAAGCAATCGTCAAGATCTGGGGCAACGACCGGGTTGGCATCCGCCTGTCGCCGGTCACGCCTGACGCCGGCAACACGCCGCCCGACAGCAACGTGATGGCGATGTATGGCTACCTGATCCAGCAACTGAACGCATTCGACCTGGCTTACCTGCACTTCGTTGAAGGCGCTACCGCCACCTCGCGTGATGTACCGGAAGGCGTGGACATGGACGCATTGAGCGCGCAGTT
Source organism: Pseudomonas sp. H1_D04 (assembly GCF_054683855.1). Taxonomy (NCBI): domain Bacteria; kingdom Pseudomonadati; phylum Pseudomonadota; class Gammaproteobacteria; order Pseudomonadales; family Pseudomonadaceae; genus Pseudomonas; species Pseudomonas sp. H1_D04. Next base: position 6,351,559 of record NZ_CP162826.1, on the reverse strand, counting down.
CAACGGGCCATTCATCGGCAACAACAACTACGACCTGGACATGGCTATCGAGCGCCGCGCCCAAGGCAAGATCGACGCCGTAGCGTTTGGCCGCCTGTTTATCTCCAACCCGGATCTGGTTGAGCGCTTGCGTCGTGGGGCCGAACTGACCATCGCACCGCGCGAGTCGTACTACGGCGGCGGCGCGAAGGCCTACACCGACTGGCCCGTCGGCAACTACTGATCCCGTTATATCCGCGATAACCCCAAAAACTGCCCGCACAGACGGGCAGTCACCAACGAGAGTAACGCCCATGAACTATCTGCAGAATAAAACCGCGATCATCACTGGCGCATCGTCCGGGCTGGGTGCTGCATCGGCACGTGCCTTAGCTGAGAAAGGCGTTCGAATCGTCGCGGCAGCCCTGGACCAGCAAGGCCTGGACGCCATGGTCAGCGAGTTGAAAGGCAAGGGCGGGGACGCGGTAGGTCGCGTCAGCGACGTTACCAACCCTGAGGATATGAAAGCGCTCGCGCAATTCGCCCAGGACTCTTTCGGTTCGGTGGATATCCTGATCAACAACGCAGGCTTGATGCTGTTTTCCAACTGGGTCGACCTGGCCACCGATGATTGGGAAAAGATGATCAACGTGAACATCAAAGGCTACCTGCATGCTATCGCAGCGGTGTTGCCGTTCATGCTGAAACAGAAGTCGGGCCAGATCCTGAATATGGATTCGGTCGCCGGTCACCAGGTCGGGCCTGCTGCGGGTATCTACAGCGCCACCAAGTTCTTCGTGCAGGCCATGACTGAGTCGATGCGCAAAGAGCTGGGCGTTCAGCACGGCATCCGTGTCAACACGGTCAGCCCGGGTGTGATCAACACCGGTTGGGCCGATAAAGTCACCGACCCGGCAGGCCGTAAAGCGGCGCAAGAGCTGAATAAAATCGCTATCTCGCCGGACGATATTGGGCGCGCAGTGGTGTATGCACTGAATCAGCCTGAAAACGTCACCGTCAACGACCTGATCATTTCGCCGACCCGCCAGGATTGGTAAGTCATAAGCGTTGAAATCACCCAGCCCAGGCACCGCCGCAACGCCGTGTGCCTGGGCGCTACAGGATCCGTCCTGTCCGCCCAAGTAAAAGCAATGAGTCCCTTCAATAACACTCGCATTTTGATTGTTGACGGTGGCGCTGGCGAAGAGCCTGCGAGCCCGGTTTGAAGGCAAAGCCCTGCCGACCTATGTCTACAGGGACTATGGCTTGCTGGTCTCGCTGTCACGCTATTCGGCGGTGGGTTACCTGATGGGTAAACTCACGGGCAGTGTGACGCTGGAAGGATGGTTGGCGCGGGCGTTCTATGCATCGCTGTACCGCATGCCCCAAGTCGCGCGCTATGGCCTGGTACCCTCGGGATTACTGATGTTGGGTAACCACTTGTTGGGGCCAGGCACCGTGCCTCGGTTGAAACTGCACTAGATCACTGATGGGGTTAGCGCTTCTCCGATCGCATAAAAGTGGCCGCCTGCGATGTAGTGCAGGCTACGAAAGTCCGGGTGCGCACGCTCAAAGTGCCAATGGCCGTCGCTGAATACCCGTGTGTCGGCCCAGGCAGCGACGACTTCACCGATAAACAGGTCGTAGGTCGACTGGTTGTGAGGTTCGGGCAATAGTTTGCACGCAAGCCAGGCCGAGCAGCCGGCCACGAATGGCACGTCATGGCCGCTGATACTGAACAGCTCGACGCCGCTATGAGCCAGCTTCTGTGGATCTTCCTGGAGGCTGACGCTGCCCACATCGCAGGTCAATTGCAGCTGTGCCACCGTCGGAACCTGAATCACAAACACGCCGCTAAGCTCTACGAGTTCGCGGGTTTGGGCGATCTTGTCCAGCACCACAGTGACTTTGGGGGGTGAGAAATCCAATGCACAGGCCCATGCCGCGGCCATCACATTTCGAGTCTCCTCGTGTTGAGCAGATACCAGCACGGTGGGGCCGTGGTTGATCAGCCGGTAGGCCTTTTCAAGCGGCACTTCGGCAATGTGGTCGTGCATCGTCACTCCAGAAAAATGAAACCCCGCATCCATTGCTGGAGCGGGGTAGGGCACATTCACGCTGTAGCGGTTTGGTTCAGGTATACCTGGAGGCTTTCATGACCGCCGACAATGAGCGACTCGATGGTCGAGGTCCATTGCCCCTGGGGATCAGGCTCGCGTGTGTCGAAGGTCGCAGACCACAGAATCACGGTTTTCTGTTCGCCGGTCAGCGGAATCAGTCGCACGGTCAACACGTAGTTGTCGACGGGCAGTGGTGCTTCAACGAAGCGGTAGGAGAACTGCAGATTCACCGCGTCTACCGACAACAACTGCTCGCGCAGAATGGCGCCGTCCTGCAACGTCAGCCGACGGATGCAGCCAACCAGTCCGTCAGGCTGACCGTCTTCGATGACGCTCTGCGGGATCGCCGGGTGCCACTGGCTGATCTTGCCGAAGCGCTTGAGTACATCCCAAACGCGCTCGGCGCCGCCGTCTACAACGGCGTTGTATTCAACTTTTGCCATGATTCATCACCTTAAGAAACAGCATTGCGTTCAGGCCGCTCGGGTCAGCCTTCGAACTGGTGATAAACCTTGGCGATCACCTTCCAGGTGCCGTCGATTTTGATCAGTGTCAGGTAATCGTTGTAGTCGGCACCGATCGCGTCCTTTTCCATATCCACCCTTACCACGGCGGTGGTTGGGGTGATCGCCAGCACGTCCAGGCGGGTACTGATATCCGGGGCCGTGCCATTGGTACGGACGAAGTCGAACAGGTTGCTGATCGGGCCGCCCAACAGTTTGCCGTTGGTGAAGCCGTACATCACTGCTTCCTTGTGGAAGGCCTGCTCCAGCACTTCCGGGCTGCCGGCACGCAGGCCGTCAGCGTATTGCTGGGCCACGGCGACAACGGCGTTGTAGTCCTGGGTGGGTACAGCTTTGATGTTTTTGCTCATGGTCAAACGCCTTCGCATGGTTTTGGCGCCAATAGGGCGCGGTTCAAACGGCTGGGTTAAGGAGCAACGTGGGTGTGGTAGATCTTGCTGATGACGGTCCACTTTCCGTCAACCTTCAGCAGGTTGAAGAAATCGGTGAAGCAGAAGCCGGAGATGTCATTGGTATCGATACGTGCGCTGGCAGCGGTGCCTACGATATCGACGTTGACGATGGCGCCTTTGGCTTCCGGTGAGGGACGGAAGGCGCTGTCGATGATGTCGAACAGACCCTGGATCGGGCCTCCGGTCAGCTTGCCTTCGCCATCTACACCAAAGATGGTGGCCTGCTCGCTGAAGGCAGGTTTCATGAGGCTGCTTTTGGCCTGCTTGCCACCTTCGTTGTAGTGGTTCAGCACCGTGACGATGGCGTTGTAGTCTTCGACGTAAGTTGGGTTGCTCATGGTGTAACTCCTAGTTTGAAGAGGGTGGAAGAAGGGCTTGGTTGATCGCTTTGCGTGCATAACCAGCGATGGTCAGTAAGGCGATCAATGCAACGACCAGACCCGTCCAAGTCATCATTTGAGTCGATCGATGGGTCGTTACCTCGCCACTGATTATCTGTGCGACATCAGCCGCCAGAGAGCCCAGGTACGCATACAGAAATGTTCCAGGAAGCAGGCCGATCCAAGTCGCCAGCAGGAAATCTCGACGGGCGATTCGGCTGGCTCCGAGTCCGTAGCTCAGCGGAGCGAACGGCACGATGGACGCCAGGCGCAAGAGGAAAACAATTCGAAAACCTCCTGACTCGATTGCGTGGTCGACCGCCGCTGATGTGGGGCTGTTCGCCAGGCGTCGTTTGACCCAAGGGCGCAGAAGCGATCTGCCCAAGGCAAACGCGACCGCTGCAGAGAGCAAGCCAGCGGGCGAGATGAGCAGCGTTCCGCCCATCGGGCCGTACAAAAAACCTGCGAGCGCCGTGAGCATCGAGGCGGGTACGAAGGCGACAGTGCCCACCACAAATATCGCGGCATACAGCGCAGTCCCGACGACTCCGAGCGAGCGAATAATCTCGGTCCACTGCACGACGCTGTGTACGGCCAGGTCTATCACGTTGCCTATCCGACTCATTCAGTTTGTGGGAATGCTTCCCGTCCAGCGCATCACTGAAAGCCATTTAATTAGCGATCGCTACATATTGCGTGCATTCTATAGTGACCACTACAGTTGGTGTCAAGACATTACTTTCGGTGTTGGTGAGCGCAATAATATTGCGCTGCAACTGATCCTGCCGATTCAGCCTGATTGCCCGGTTAGGTAGGAGAAAAACCCTTGCTCTGGTGCGGTTTAACCGCTCGTCCGTTCGCGTTTTAAATCGACAAAAAACAAGTCGATACACCAAGTGCTCTTTCACTGGCGTAATAAAAAATACTTATAAATCAGTGGCTAAATCACAAAGTGCAGGTCTCGCTTCCCGCTCCAAGCATTAAAAAGCCACTCAAGTGAGTGGCTTTTTTTGCCTGTGATTTAGGGAGTGGACGCTTCGGTGTCTTTTTTATGTGGGGTCAATGTTAGCGACGTGCTGAGTACCCGCAGCTTCATCCCGTCTCTGTCTTACCAGCGTCGACGCTTGTATGGAGCCGCCGCTGTTGAGCAATGCGTTGCAATGGCCGAGCGACTGCGCCAACTCGGCGAATGTGCGCTTGGAGGCATTCAAAGAGGGTATGCGCTTCTACTTTGAAACCCTGGTTTCCCGGTTGAGGCTCAGTGCAACGAATTCGTCCTTCCGGTTGATGGGCACCAGGACAGGTCGCATGGGTGGGTCAAAGCTGCGCGTGAGGTGAGCCAATAAGCGCGGATAACGATACCCGCGGACTGATGTACTCGACGGGGGCACGCCAGGGCGTGCGACAACGACCCTAACTACCGATGTCACTCAGTGGCAAACCGCTGCCTTTTTATCCGGTACATATCACCGTCTGCATGGCTAAGCAGCGTATCGGCGTCCTCTCCGTCCGCCGGATAGCACGCCACGCCGACACTGCAGGACGGCATTTGTACCCCGTCAAATTCAGCGCTCAACGGCTCGGCCATGACCGCGAGGATTTGCGCCACCCTCTCCGCGATAGCGTCCTTCGACGGCACATCGGTCAGCAGTACGGTGAATTCATCACCGCCCATCCGTGCCACCAAGTCACTCTCGCGTACGCAACGTTCCAACCGTCGAGCAATCACACACAGCACGCGATCGCCCATGGCATGGCCATGCACATCGTTGATGCCCTTGAAGTCATTGATATCCAGAAACAGCAGCGCCAGGGTGCTGTTGTGAGTCTGTGCGGCGTGCAGGGCCTGGTTCAGTTGATCATTGAACAACGACCGGTTGGTCAGCGCTGTCAGTGGGTCATGATGGGCGAGGAAGCGTAGTTCCTCTTCGGCTTTGGTAAGGGCTGTCACGTCCCTGGCGACCCCGATCCGTGCGCCCACCTCCTTGGACCAGAAAGCTGCCCACAGGATGTGCACGATACTGCCGTCCTTGCGGATATAGCGGTTGCGAAAGTCGACATGGGGTTTGCCATTCATCACCCGGACAATCGAGGCCCGCGTGCGTGGCAGGTCTTCAGGGTGCATGTAATGGGTGATCAGAGTGCCGGTCAGTTCTTCTGCACGGTAGCCGAGCAATGCCTCGCAGGCATCGCTCACAAACACAATCTGGTTTTCACTGTCGACGACAAACACCGTATCCAGCATCAGGTGGATAAGTTTGGGATAGAGAGCTTGCAGGTCTACGGGCATGATGCATCGGGTATCCGGTTCATATCTGCCGATCATAGCCCGATCATGAAGGGCGGCGGCGAGCAATTCTGCTAATTTTCAGTGCCCTCTGCGGCTTTTCATCTCACACGGTCATTGCCTTGCGGCACACATCCAAAATTTCATCCGCCAATGGCGAGTCATCGGGACAGGCCCGGGATAACACCACGGCGCCGACCGCATGGGCGAACCGGTTGATCATCTGTTCCCGAGCGTCCTTATCCAGCTCGGCAGCGTCCTGCTGAAGGGCGGCCAATGCGTTTTCGATGCCTTCGGCGAACGTTGCCTTTACCGTTTGCGATTGACGCGCCGCGTCCCCGCACAGGGCCGACATCGTGCAACCCTGGCCGGGGGCATCACGGTGCTCTCTGGATATGTAGCGATTGAAGAACTCATCGGCGCCCAGCCCGGCGCTGTTGGTCAGCGATTGGGACAGCCCGTTTGCGGCGGCTTCAGCCATTAAGTCGGCTTTGGACCCGAAATGCTTGTAGAACCCGCCATGGGTGAACCCGGCTTCTGCCATCAGGTCTGCCACGCCGACACCGTCATAGCCGCGCTCACGGAACAATCTGGAGGCCGTTTCGACGATGTGCGCGCGGTTTAACTGCACTTGTGCCTTGCTGACCCTCATACCTTTACCCTCGCTGGTGACGACTGTTTTCGGTGCTCACTATACATTGATGTCAATCAACATCAAAACCATTGACGGATAAGATTATGATCGACATCATAAACCCCGCCACACTCAATCATCGTTAATCCAGAGAGCACAGTCATGACGAACGCTTCTTCTATCCTGATTACCGGCGCGTCCAGCGGCATTGGCGCCACCTATGCCGAGCGCTTCGCCCAGCGCGGCCACAACCTGGTACTGGTCGCCCGCGACAAGGCGCGGCTGGAAGCGCTGGCGGCGCGCTTGCGCCAGGAACACGGTGTGGATGTCGACGTGCTACAGGCCGACCTCACCCAGGAGGCGGACTTGGCTGTGGTCGAAGCGCGCCTGCGCGATGACACGCGCATCGGTGTGCTGATCAACAACGCCGGCGCGGCCCAGACGGGAGACTTCCTGGCGCAGACGGGCGAGAGCATCGAGCAACTGATCGCGCTGAACGTCACCTCGCTGACGCGACTCGCTCGCGCAGTCGCACCGAGGTTGGTGCAGGCCGGCGAGGGGGCAATCGTGAATATTGGCTCGGTGGTTGGTCTGGCGCCGGAGTTGGGAATGACGCTGTATGGCGCGACCAAAGCGTTCGTGCAATTCCTTTCCCAGGGCATGAGCATTGAGCTCTCTGGCAAAGGCGTTTATGTGCAAGCGGTGTTGCCGGCAGCCACCCGTACGGAAATCTGGGAGCGCTCGGGCATCGACATCAACACGCTGCCAGAGGTCATGGATGTGGGTGAACTGGTGGATGCCGCACTGGTCGGTTTTGACCGGCGTGAACTCGTGACCATCCCGCCACTGCATGACGCCGCGCGCTGGGACGGTCTTCAGTCCGCGCGTCAGGGCTTGTTGTCGGAGCTGCGTCAGGCTCGCGCTGCTGAGCGCTATCGCCCACAGTAACGGGTGCGTGTTTGAGTCCACGGCGCAGGCTTTGGCCTATGGGGACGCGGGGCGGGCTAAAGGGAAGGTTGTCGTACAACTGAATGCGCTATGATGGGCATTCATTCGCCAACCGAGATACCTGTTCTTGATGGACAACCCGAACGTCCAGCCCACCGTTCGCCGCCGGCACCGCAGTCTGGCTGAAGAATTGGTCACCGAGCTTTCCCGGCGCATTTGCAGCGGGGAGCTCCCGCGAGCAACCAAGCTGCCTACCGAATCTGAAGTGATGGCCGAGCACGGTGTGAGTCGCACCGTGGTGCGCGAGGCCATTTCGCGTCTGCAAGCGTCTGGCCTGGTGGAAACGCGGCACGGCGTCGGCACGTTTGTGAAGGATATTCCCAGCCCCAGCGGATTTCGAATTGACCCTGACACCATCGTCACCTTGCAGGACGTGCTGGCAGTGCTGGAGTTGCGCATCTGTCTGGAAGTAGAAGCTGCCGGTCTGGCCTGCCTGGGTCGCACCGACCAGCAATTGCAGGTGATGCGCGACTCGCTGGACGCGCTGAATTCGCGGGCGGTGAGTGCCGACTACGCGGTATCGGCGGACTTCCAGTTTCACCAGCAGATCGCGCTGGCCACCGGCAATCGCTACTTCACCGACATCATGTTGCACCTGGGGGTCAACATCCTGCCGCGTACGCGCCTGCACTCAAAACGCTTGGCCAACGCTAACAAAGAACCTTACCTGGAGCGCCTGAGCCGCGAGCACGAGGATATCTACAAAGCCATCCTGCGCCGTGACGCAGACGCCGCTCGCGCCGCGATGCGCCTGCACTTGTCCAACAGTCGCGAGCGTATGCGCCGGGCCTATGAAGCCGCTGCCGCTGAATTGTCGAACGGCCCCGCTGCGGTGAACGCGCCGCCCTGAAGTCGGCCACCGGGCTCATCCGCCGATGGTTGCGGTTGCTGCTCGACCTTGGCGCGAAAGGGTTCCGAGCTGTCCTGCGGCGCAAAGCCTAGGTGCTCGGCGTGCCGATTGCTCCACCAGCGCTCCTTATTGTCCGAAACGCCATACACCACACTGTGCCCCACATCCTTGGCCAGCAGGGCGCGGGCCACCAGGTGATCGAGGTCCGCGTAACTCAGCCAGGTGTGCAGCATCCGCCGGTTGCGCGGTTCGGGGAACGACGAGCCGATGCGCAAGCTCACGGTTTCAATCCCGTATCGATGAAAGTAGAACGCCGCCAGGTCTTCGCCGTACGCCTTGGAAAGCGCGTAGTAACCATCCGGGCGGCGCTGTGCGTGCACATCCAGTTCAACGTCTTGAGGGTAAAAACCGGTGACGTGATTGGAGCTGGCGAACACAACCCGTTTGACGCCCTGTTGTCGCGCCGCCTCGTAAATGTGGAAGGTGCCGCGAATATTGGCGTCGAGAATTTCTTCGAACGGCCGCTCCACTGAAATCCCGCCCAAATGCACGATCGCGTCAACGCCGTCGACCAGCGCCGCCACGGCAGCCTTGTCGGCCAGGTTGCACTGGATCACTTCGTCGTGTTCACCCGCGCTGGGCGCCATCGCGCTGATGTCCGAGGCGCGCACGATGTGGGCATGGGCCTGCAAGGTTTCCCGCAGGATCTGCCCCAGGCCGCCGGCGGCGCCGGTGAGCAAAATGCGGGTGAAGGGTTTGGGTTGTGTGGTCATGGTCAGGTCTTCCATTGAGCGCTGAATGCAAAGCGATTGCCTGGCGAGCGATGCGCGTTCGCCAGGCAAGTCGCGGGGAGGGGGCTTTACATGAAGTTGTATTGAACGCCCAAGCGCCACCGCGCCTGACGGTCTTCTGAGGTGGAGTTGACCTTCACATCACCAATCTCCATGAACGGTGCCCATTCCTTGGTGAGCTTGTATTTGACGATCAGGTTCTGTTCGTAATCGCTCTTCTTGTTGTCGTAGCGGATGTAGTCAGTCTTGAAATAGATGAACTGATATTCGTACGCCCACTTACTGGCCGGTGTGTAGCCGAGCCAGCCCTCGAAACGATGGGTGGTCTGGTCATCCTTGATGTGATCGGGCAAATCCTCGTTGACCTGATCGCGGTCCAGCTTCTTGGTGTCCAGGCGATAGCGCGTGGCGGCGTAGAAGGCGTCGTTGATCTTGTAGTTGTACTTGAGACCCAGCTTGTAGGTGGTCGAGTCCTTCGAGCTGTCCATCTGGAACGCGGGGGTCAACGTCGATTGCGGGCTGAGCTTGTAGTTGTAGCTGACGGTGAACTCATGCCCGTTGTTGACCATGTTGTCGTACGCGACATCTTCACGGTCCCCGGCTGTGCGGTATTTCATCTCCGCTTCAAATCCCAGGCCACTGTCCAGACGGTAGTTGAGCTTGATTCGATCAGCGTGGGCGCTGTCTTCCTCGGTGAACTGGTGGCGGTAGTTGATGCTGGCAGAGTCAGCGCTGACGTAGAGCGGCAGGCTGAAGGTCAGGGCAGTAACGAGCGTGCGTAGGGTGGTGTTCATACGGTCTTCTTTTTTGTTTTTGTTAGGGTCGTTTGACGGTTGCTACGGCAATACGTTGTTGCGTGTGGCTCTCATCTAAGGTGCCGATATACGTTATCGTACGACAAGATGACTCGTCTACCGCCCATCGATCGTTTTGAAACACTTTGAAACATATGTCCCCGGCGAATAGGGCTTTACAGCAATCTTCGTTATTCCTTAGTTGTCTTTAAAAATAGGGGTTTTACGGCGTTTCACGTGAAAATCAGTGAATGGCGGGGCAGGTTATTGGGTCTTTTCAAGTGTTGTACGATGACCTATGATCGGTCGCAACAGACGACATTCCTGTCTCAAATCCAATAAGAAGGCTTAAGACGTCCATGAGAATCACAGCAGTCAACGTCCAGGTATTTTCCTACCCGACCCGCCGCGCAGTGGACAGCGCCGGCCATGCTCACCCCGGTGATGTCACCCAGGCGCAGATGGCTTTGCTGCGCATCCAGACTGAAGACGGCCAGGAGGGTTTTGCATTCGGCGCCCCTGAATTGATCCGCCCTTATGTGTTGGATGGGTTCGTGCGCAAAGTGCTGGTGGGGCAGAACGCCTTTGATCGCGAAAAGATCTGGCAAGATCTCGCCCATTGGCAGCGTGGCAGTGCCAGCCAACTGACCGACCGCGCCTTAGCCTTGGTTGAGCAGGCTCTGTGGGATTGGGCAGGACGCAAACTCGGCGTGCCAGTGCACAAGTTGATCGGTGGTTTCCGCGACAAGGTGCCGGCCTACGGCTCGACCATGTGTGGCGACGAACTGCCCGGCGGCCTCGCAACCCCCGAAGACTACGGCCGCTTTGCCGAGACCCTGGTGCAGCGTGGCTACAAGGCAATCAAGCTGCACACCTGGATGCCGCCGGTGTCCTTCGCGCCAAGCCCGCGCATCGACGTCAAGGCTTGCGCTGCTGTGCGTGAGGCGGTGGGCCCGGACATCGCGTTGATGCTCGACGGTTACCACTGGTACAGCCGCACCGAGGCGCTGTACATCGGTCGCGAGCTGGAGAAACTCGACTTCGCCTGGTTCGAAGAACCGATGATGGAAGAGTCAGCCGAGTCCTATGCCTGGCTCGCGGGGCAACTGGATATTCCGGTGCTCGGCCCGGAAACCCTGTCCGGCAAACACCTCGCCCGCGCCAGTTGGGTCAAGCACGATGTGTGCGATATCTTGCGTGCCGGTGTCGCGGGCGTCGGTGGTATTGCGCCGTGCCTGAAGGTCGCGCACCTGGCCGAATCGTTTGGCATGGACTGCGAAATTCACGGCAACGGCGCCGCCAACCTGGCGGTGGTCGGTGCGATCAAGAACTGCACCTGGTACGAGCGTGGCCTGCTCCACCCGTACCTGGATTACGACGAAGTACCGGCCTACCTCAATCGCTTGGTGGACCCGATGGACAGCGACGGTTTTGTGCACCTGTCCGACTTGCCGGGCCTGGGCGAAGACATCGATTTCAACTACATCGAGACCAATACGCTTAAAAGCTTCTGACGTTTACACGGTCAGTCCGGCATGCGTCGGGCTGATCAAGAGCCCTATAAATATAAAAAAGGCACTCTTGTTATGAGCATTTTCCCTTCGCTGTGGGCGCGGGTGTTCGTCGCCGCGCTGGCCGTTACCGCCGTACCGGCAAGCTTTGCCAAAACGCCGGCCGATCAACTGATCGTCGGCATGAGCATGATCAACCTGTTGTCCCTCGACCCAGCTGCCGCCACGGGTCTGGATGTGTCGGAAATCAACGCCAACCTGTATGACATGTTGCTGGTGCAGGACGTCGCCCAACCAGACCGACTGGTGCCAGCGCTGGCCGAGCGCTGGCAGGTCAGTGAGGACCGCAAGACCCTGACCTTTAACCTGCGCACCGGGGTGAAGTTCCAGTCCGGCAATGACTTGAGCGCCGAAGACGTTGCCTGGTCGCTGCACCGGGTGCTCAAGCTCAACCTCGCACTCGCTTCCACCTGGAAGGCCTACGGCTTCACCGCCGAAAACGTCGAGCGCTACATGCGCGCCACGGACCCCACCACCTTCGTGATCGAACTGCCAAGGCCGACCGACCCGCTGCTGGTGCTCAACACCCTGGCGACCTCGCCCAGTGCGTTCATCCTCGACCGCAAAAAAGTCCTCGAACACCAGAAGGGCAGTGACATGGGCGCCGCCTGGCTGGTGACTCACGCGGCCGGCAGTGGCGCATTCGTGCTCAATGACTGGCGTGCCAACGACGTGATCCTGATGACGCGCTTCGATGGTTACTGGGGCGGCCCGGCCAAGCTCAAGCGCATCGTGATGCGCAACATGACCGAGTCGCAGTCATTGCGACTGATGATCGAGCGCGGTGACCTGGATATCGCCAAAGGCATGTCCGCGCCGGACATCGAAGCCCTGCAGAAAAGCGACAAAGTACGCACCCAGACCCTGCAACGCGGCACCTTGTATTACGTGGCCCTGAGTGTGAAGCAGCCAATGTTCGCCGACGCCCGTGTGCGCAAGGCCGTGCGCTCGCTGATCGATTACCAGGGCATCAACCAGACGGTCATGCCCCATTACGGCGTGATCAACCAGCGGCCGCTGCCATTGGGCCTGGCCGCGCGCCTGCCGGACCCGGGCTACAAGCTCAACGTCGAGCAGGCCAAAGCCTTACTGGCTGAAGCCGGTTACCCGAACGGCTTCAAGACCACCATCCGCGTGCTGGCCGAACCGCCGTTTATCAACATCGCCTCCAACCTGCAATCGACCCTGGCCCAGGCCGGCATCGAAGCCAGCATCATCACCGGCACTGGTAACCAGATCTACGGCGCCATGCGCGAGCGCACGTTCGACATCATCGTCGGTCGCGGCGGTGGCGGGGCGGAGCGGCATCCCCATTCCAGCCTGCGCACCCTGGTGTACAACCCGGATAACCGCGATGAAGCCAAGCTCACCAACTTCCAGGGCTGGCGCACATCGTTCTACAGCCCTGAGTTGAACCAGTTGATTGAGAGCGCGGAAGTCGAGCCGGATGCCGGTAAGCAACTGACTCAGTACCGCGAGATTCAGGAGCAGGTCGATCAACAGGTCGGAGCCATTTTGCCGGTCTCGCAGATGACCGACACCGTGGTGGTGTACACCGACGTGGCCGACTTCCAGGGCCATACCGCTGCGACCACGCGCTACAAAGACGTCTACAAAAAGCGCTGATCGATTTACCAGGAGCTCACTATGTTTGTTATGACTGCCTCTGTCATGGGCGCTCGCGCTTCCAATACCCTGCGGCGCGCCAGCACCGTGTTGGTGACGTTGCTCGGCCTGTTGGCGCTGACCTTTATCATCGGCCGGGTCATGCCGCTTGACCCCGTGCTGGCGGTAGTCGGGCCGGATGCCGACAGCTCCACCTACGACCAGGTGTACCGGTCGATGGGCCTGGACAAGCCGATCTGGACCCAATTCGGCCTTTACCTCAATGACCTGCTCCACGGTGATTTCGGCAACGCGTTGCTGACGGGTCACCCGGTGCTGGATGACATCCTGCGCGTGTTCCCGGCGACCATCGAACTGGCCACTCTGGCGATTCTGTTCGGCGTGTTGATCGGCTTGCCGCTGGGCGTGTGTGCGGCGAGCAACCAAGGGCGGCTCGGCGATCATGTGGCGCGGGTAATCACCTTGTTCGGTTACTCCACGCCGATTTTCTGGCTGGGCATGATGGGCCTGCTCGTGTTCTACGCCTGGCTCGGCTGGGCGGGCGGCGCGGGGCGCATCGACCTGGCCTACGACGGCATGGTGCCCGAAGTCACCGGCCTGTTGCTGATCGACACATCGCTCGCCCGCGACTGGGAAGCCTTCGCCAGCGCCCTGCGGCATATCGTGTTGCCGGCGCTGATTTTGGGCCTGAACTCGGTGGCGTACATCAGCCGCATGACCCGCAGCTTCATGCTTGAGCAGTTGTCCCAGGAGTACATCATCACCGCGCGGGTCAAGGGTTTGTCCCGTCGCCAAGTGGTGTGGGGGCATGCGTTTCGCAACATCCTCGTGCAGTTGCTCACCGTCGTTGCACTGGCCTATGGCTCGCTGCTGGAAGGCGCAGTGCTGATCGAAACCGTATTCGCCTGGCCGGGATTCGGCCAATACCTCACCAGCAGCCTGATGCTTGGCGACATGAATGCGGTGATGGGCTGCGTGCTGGTGATCGGCTTGATTTTTGTCGCGCTCAACCTGATCAGCGATGCCTTGTACAAGGTGTTTGATCCGCGCACCCGTTAATGCGTCGCGCAGTACCGATAAAACTATAAGAAGAAGGAATTTTTCATGACATTTTCGAAACTGCACCTTGGCCTGCTGACCGCTGTGCTCGCGCTTGGCCCGATGACCCTGGCCAACGCCAAGACCCCGGCCGATCAACTGATCGTCGGCATGAGCATGGTCAACCTGTTTTCCATCGACCCGGCCAACGCGCCCGGCCTGGATGCGTCCGGCGTCAACGCCAATCTTTACGACACACTGATCAAGCGTGACCAGGGTAACCCGGAAAAACACCTGCCACAGTTGGCCGAACGTTGGGACATCAGCGAGGACGGCAAGCGGGTAACGTTTCATCTGCGCCAGGACGTGAAATTCCATTCGGGCAACCCGCTGACCGCCGAAGACGTGGCGTGGTCGCTGTACCGCGTGATGAAGCTCAACTTCGGCCTGGCCACCACCTGGAAGGCCTACGGCTACAGCGTTGAGAATATCCAATCGCTGATCCGCGCCACGGACGCCCACACCCTGGTCATCGACCTGCCGCAGACCATGGACCCGCTGCTGCTGGTGGATTCCCTGGCGATCTCCCCGAGCGCTGTGGTAGTGGACCGCAAGACCGCCCTGGCCCATGAAAAAAACGGCGACCTCGGCGCCGGTTGGTTGGTGACGAACGAGGCGGGCAGTGGCCCCTTCGTGCTGACCAAATGGAGCGCCAACGATTCCCTGTTGCTGACCCGTTTCGACGGCTACTGGGGCGGCGCGGCCAAGCTCAAGCGCGTGGTGGTGCGGCACATGACCGAATCCCAGTCCCTGCGCTTGATGCTCGAACGCGGTGACCTCGACCTGGCCTACGGCATGGCCGCGCCGGACATTCGCGCCATCGACGGCTCGGACAAGATCCAAGTGCAGTCGCTGCCGCGCGGCACCATGTACTACGTCGCCATGAGCATGAAACAACCGGAATTCGCCAAGCCCAAGGTGCGTGAAGCGGTGCGCAACCTGATCGACTACAAGGGCCTGGACCAACAAGTGATGCCGTATTACGGAACGCTCAACCAGCAGCCGATGCAACTGGGTCTGGAAGCACGCCTGCCGGATCCGGGCTATCACATGGACGTGGCCAAGGCGAAAGCCCTGCTGACTGAGGCGGGTTACCCCGAGGGGTTCAACACCACCATCCGCACGCTGTCGGAACCGCCGTTCATTGATATCGCTGCGCGCCTGCAAGCGACCCTGGCCGAAGGCGGGATCAAGGCCAGCATCGTCACCGGCACGGGTAACCAGGTGTACGGCGCGATGCGCGCGCGCAATTTCGAGATCATCGTGGCCAGGGGCGCCGAGCGTTACCCGCACCCGTATTTCAGCCTGCGCACCTTTGCCTACAACCCCAACAACAGCGACGACGCCGGCCTGCCGAACTTCCAGGGCTGGCGCGCTTCGTTCTTCAGCCCGCAGATCAACACCCTGATCGACCAGGCCGGCGTGACGCGTGATTCGGCGCAGCGGGTCAGCCTGTATCACCAGGCGCAAACCCTCTACGACCAGCAAGTGGGGCCGATCCTGATGATTTCGCAGATGACCGACACCGTGGTCAGCGCTGCCGACGTCAAGGGCTTCACCGGTGACGATGCCGAGGCCACCCGTTACCTGGGTGTCTACAAGCAGCGTTGAGTGCTTCCAGAATTCACACAGAGAAGATGCTTATGAATGCCAATCTTTCTTCCATCGAATCGGCGACGAAGCGCCCGGTGGACCGCTCGCCAGGCTCCAGCTTTGATGCCTTTTGCAAGAGTGGCCTGCGGGTGCTGCGTCACCTGCTGCGTAACCCTATGACCCTGGCGGGCCTGCTGGTGGCGCTGCTGTTGGTGGTGGTCGCGGCCTTTGCACCGTGGATCGCTACCCATGATCCGGTGGTGCAGAACCTCGCCGGCGCGTTGCAGGCACCGGGTTCGGCGCATTGGTTCGGCACCGATGAATATGGCCGGGATATTTTCAGCCGGCTGGTCTACGGCTCGCGGATCACGCTGTACATCATCGCCCTGGTCACAGTGATCGTAGGGCCTATCGGGCTGTTTATCGGCACCGTGTCGGGCTACTTCGGCGGTGCGGTCGATACCGTGTTCATGCGCCTGACCGATATCTTCATCTCCTTCCCCAGCCTGGTCCTGGCACTGGCGTTTATCGCGGCCCTCGGCCCTGGCCTGGAGCACGCGGTGGTGGCGATTGCATTGACCTCCTGGCCGCCGATTGCGCGGCTGGCGCGGGCCGAAACCTTGTCCCTGCGCAACGCTGATTTCGTCGTCGCAGTGGAGCTGCAAGGCGCGTCGCCGGCGCGGATTATCCTGCGCCATATCGTGCCGATGTGCCTGTCCTCGGTGATCATCCGCCTGACCATGAACATGGCCGGGATCATCCTCACCGCTGCCGCTTTGGGCTTTCTCGGCCTGGGTGCCCAGGCGCCGCTGCCGGAGTGGGGCGCCATGATTTCGACCGGCCGTCGCTACATGCTCGAATGCTGGTGGCTGGTGGCGGTTCCAGGGGCAGCGATCATGCTGGTCAGCTTGGCCTTCAACCTGTTGGGCGATGGCCTGCGGGACATCCTTGATCCGCGCAGCGAATAATCGGAGGAACACCTGATGTCCGCCATCAAACTGAATGTCGAAGGGCTTAACGTGCGCTTCGTCAGTGGCCAGAAAGAAACCCACGCCGTGCGCGATGTGTCCTTTACCTTGGGCCGGGAAAAACTCGCGATTGTCGGTGAGTCCGGCTCCGGCAAATCCACCGTGGGTCGCAGCCTGCTGAAGCTGCATCCGCCCAGCGCCAAAATCACCGCCAAGGCCATGGCGTTTGGCGAGGTCGACCTGTTGTCGGCCAGTGAAAAAGCCATGCAGAAGATCCGCGGCCAGCGCATCTCGATGATCATGCAAGACCCCAAGTACTCGCTGAACCCGGTGGTCAAGGTCGGCGATCAGATCGCCGAAGCCTACCTGGCCCACCACAAGGCCAGCCGCAGTGATGCGCGAGAGCGCGTGTTGCAAATGCTGGAGCAGGTGCATATCCGCGACCCGCAGCGCGTCTATAACCTGTATCCCCATGAAGTCTCCGGCGGCATGGGGCAGCGCATCATGATCGCGATGATGGTGATCACCCGTCCGGAAGTGATCATCGCCGACGAGCCCACCTCGGCGCTGGATGTCTCGGTGCGCCAGCAAGTGCTCAACGTGCTGGAAGAGTTGGTGGACCAGCAGCAGATGGGGCTGATCTTCGTCAGTCACGACCTCAACCTGGTGCGCAACTACTGCGACCGCGTGCTGGTGATGTACGCCGGGCGCGTCGTCGAATCCCTGGCCGCCTGCGACCTGCAGTACGCCGAACATCCCTATACCCGTGGCTTGCTGGCCGCGCTGCCGAGCATGGACAACCGCCGCGTGCACTTGCCGGTGCTCAAGCGCGATCCTCTCTGGCTGACTCAATAAGGAACCTGACCATGCCCATGATCCAAGCGCACGCCTTGAACCTGAGCTTCGGCACAGGCGCTGCCATCAACCAAGTGCTGCACGATGTAAGCCTGAGTGTCGCCGACGGTGAATCGTTCGGTCTGGTGGGGGAGTCCGGTTCGGGCAAGACCACCGTACTGCGCTGCCTGGCCGGGCAATACCGGCATTGGAGTGGCGAGCTGAGCATTGCTGGCGCGCCGCTGCAGCACAAGATTCCCAAGGAGCATTTTCGCAAAGTGCAGATGGTCTTCCAGGACCCCTACGGCTCGCTGCATCCCAGGCACACCATCGACACGGCGTTGCGTGAGCCGCTGATTATCCATGGGGTAGGGGACAAGGACGACCGCATCAACGAGATCCTGCTCAAGGTCGGCCTGAACGACAGTTTTCGCTTTCGCTATCCGCACCAGCTCTCCGGCGGCCAGCGCCAGCGTGTGGCGATCGCGCGCGCTTTGATTCTGGAGCCGCGGGTACTGCTGCTGGATGAGCCGACCTCGGCGCTGGATGTCTCGGTCCAGGCCGAGATCCTCAACCTGCTGGCGGACCTGCGCCAGCGCGAGAAACTCACCTACCTACTGGTCACCCATGACCTGGGTGTAGTCACTCACTTGTGCGATCGGGTGGCGGTGATGCAGCACGGCAAGATCGTGGAATTGCTCGACTGCCAGGCCCTGAGCCAGGATCAGGCGGCGCACGATTACACGCGCATGCTGGTGCAGGCCAGCCGCGACTTCAGTCAGGAGTCTGAGCGGCGGCGTGTGGGATAAACGTTTAGTCATCGTACAACATGGCTTTTCTCGATTGATGTTATTTTTTAGATAGGTATCTATTTCATTGGGTTAAATGGCAGTTTTCTCAAGATAGGCACTTATAGGGTAGCTTTACTATTTTTGTAGTTGTACGATGACTTACCTCTTAAGGTATTCCATCCAAATTTCGAACAAAGGTTTGTGAACATGACGCCACAAGAACTAAAAACAGTCCTGTCTTCCGGCTTGCTCTCCTTCCCGGTTACCGACTTTGATGCCGCTGGCGACTTCCGCGCCGACACCTACGCACGCCGCCTGGAATGGCTGGCACCTTACGGCGCCAGTGCGCTGTTCGCGGCAGGGGGTACCGGGGAGTTCTTCTCTCTGGAGCCCAAGGAATACACGCAGATCATCAAGACCGCCGTGGACACTTGCAAAGGCCAGGTGCCGATCCTCGCCGGTGCCGGTGGCCCTACGCGCCAAGCGATTGCCTACGCCCAAGAAGCTGAGCGCTTGGGCGCTGCCGGCATCTTGCTGATGCCTCATTACCTCACCGAAGCCAGCCAGAAAGGGTTGGTGGCCCATGTTGAGCAGGTGTGCAACTCGGTGGATTTCGGTGTGGTGGTGTACAACCGCAACCTGTGTCGCCTCAACGCCGACAGCCTGGAACAACTGGCCGAACGCTGCCCGAACCTGATTGGTTTCAAGGACGGCATTGGTGAAGTCGAATCCATGGTCAGCATCCGCCGTCGCCTGGGCGACCGCCTGACCTACCTCGGTGGTCTGCCGACTGCCGAAGTCTATGCCGCCGCCTACAAAGCCCTCGGCGTGCCGGTTTACTCCTCGGCGGTGTTCAACTTCATCCCGAAAACCGCGATGGACTTCTACCGCGCCGTGGCCGCCGACGACCACGCCACCGTAGGCCGTTTGATCGATGATTTCTTCCTGCCGTACCTGGCGATTCGTAACCGCTGTGAAGGCTATGGCGTGAGCATCGTCAAGGCCGGTGCTCGCCTGGTTGGCCACGACGCCGGCCCGGTACGCGCGCCACTGACCGATCTGCTGCCCGATGAAGTGGAGCAACTGGCGGTGCTGATCAAGTCCCTCGGCGCTCAATAAAACCTTGGTCGGCGGCGCCCTGATGGCGCCGCTGTCCGGTCTGCCTGCAAGGAGTCCACCATGCCCCATTGCATCATCGACTGCCCCGCGACCCTGGCCCAGCGCGTCGGCGAACAACGTCTGCTCGCCACCGTGCATGACGCCCTCGACGGGTTCGGCGTGTTCAAACCCGGCGACATTAAAGTGCGCCTCAACGGCTTCACCCATTATCGCTGCGGCACCACTCAAGACGACTTCGTGCACGTGGCCCTGTATCTGTTCGCGGGGCGCACGGCCGAACAACAACGCAGCCTCGCCTCGGCGACACTCGCCGCCCTGGTTGAATTGCTGCCACAGGTCGAAGCACTGTCCATGGACGTGCGCGAAATGCCCCGAGAAACCTTCATCAACCGCAGCCAATACCTCGAAGAGTCCGGGCGACCGATGTAGCCCTCAACGTTAATACCGGCAAAAACAAGGAGAACAACATGCCGTATCAACCCTCGCAAAAATCCTCAGCGCGTTGCGCACTGGCCTTCATCGCCCTGGGTTGCAGCCCGCTGTCCTGGGCGCTGCAGGCACCGTCGAAAGTGCAAGTCCCGACCCTGGCTTATGACGACCAGCACATCATCCTGGTCTGGGAAAAACCCGCTGATCATGCCGGCATCAAGGATTACCGGGTGTACGCCAACGGCACCTTGCTGGGCAGTGCCAACGCCAACAACGATCAGGTGTCACCGGCCAAGCCCTACATCGACCAGTTCTACCGCCAGGACACGGCCAATTTCCACCATCGCATCGGCATTCACAGCTACACCGCCCAAGGCCTGAAGCCCGACACGGCCTACCGTTTCACCGTGCGTTCGGTGGATGGCAACGGCAAGGAGTCGGCAGACAGTGCCCCCGTGCAGCAACGCACCACCAAGGTCGCGGCCCTGTTTGACGTGAAAAAGTACGGCGCCAAGGGCGATGGCAATCAACTCGATACCCTGGCAATCCAGAGCGCCATTGATGCCTGCACCCCAGGCTGCAAAGTCCTGCTGCCTAAAGGCACCTACAAAAGCGGTGCGCTCTACCTCAAGAGCAACATGACCCTGGAGATCGCCGAAGGGGCGACCCTGCTCGGCTCAGAGCGCGCCGAAGATTACCCGTTGGCTGGTTACATCCAATACCCGTATTCCACCACCGTACGCCCGGCCTCGCTGATCAACGCGTTGCCCCGCGATCCGCGCCAGCATCAGTCATTTGAAAACATCCGCATCGTCGGTAAGGGAACCCTCGACGGCAATGGCTGGAAGCGCAACGCCGATGTCGTCGATGAGCGTGGCCAGGCACTGCCGTTTTACCTGCCCAGCGACAACACCCGCTATGCCCAGGACGGCCTGCTTGCCAAGGCCCAGGTGGAGCAAGCCGTCGCTCGCGGCATGAATGTGAAGGACGCGTATGGGCAAATGCGCTCCTCGCTGATCACCCTGCGTAACGTCAAGAACGTGTTCTACGGCGGCTTCACCGTGGTGAACCCGGCGTTCCACGGCATCATGAACCTGGAGACCGAAAACGTGGTGCTGGCCAACACCACCCACAAGACCTACGACGCCAACAACGGCGACGGCATCGAGTTTGCCAACAGCAAGGGCGCGATGGTCTTCAACAACTTCTTCGACACCGGCGACGACTGCGTCAACTTCGCCGCCGGCACCGGTGCGAATGCCGTGCACCAGCCGCCCCAGGAAGACGCGTGGATTTTCAACAACTACTTCCGCAAGGGCCACGGCATGGTGGTGGCCGGCAGTCATACCGGTGCGTGGATCCAGAACATCCTGGCTGAAGACAACGTCTCCGACGGCACTGATGCCGGGTTGCGTATGAAGAGCACCAACTTCATGGGCGGCGGCGCGCGCAACGTTATCTTCCGTGATTCGGCGATTCGCAACACGGTCAAGCAGGCGTTCATCTTCACCCTCGACTACAACGACCCGAACGCCAAACTCGATTATCAGCGCTCCACGATTGCCGGGCAGTTCAGGGACATCCGTGTGAGTGACGTCAGTGTGGAAAATGCCCAGGGCGCGGCGATCGAGGTCAAGGGCGATGCCGCGCATAATGCCTATCATCAGGGGTTGGTGTTCGAGCGTGTGCGCTTCAGCGGCGCGGCCAAGGCGCGTATTGATGGGCTGAAAGATTCACGCTTCGAGCGTGTGGTGTTCAGTCAGACCGGTGGTGGCAATCCGTGGCAGGTGAGTGGTAGCCAGGGACTGGTGTTCAAGGACGTGGAGCCGACGCCCTAAACGTACGTAGCAGTGTGGGCAACGGTGCCACTGCGGATCAAAAGCCAGAGCGCGGTGGCCTTGGCGCCGACCGGTTTCTTAAGTCGAACTCCGTCCAAATGTGGAGGGGGCTTGCCCCCGATGGCAGTGTGTCAGTCACCGATGATTAGCTGACACTCACTCATCGGGGGCAAGCCCCCTCCCACATTTTGATTTCCGTAGATCAGATAGACCTCGCTTTGCTCAGGCTTTGGCGCGCGGGAGACGAAGAACGAAGCTCGGCTGCATGCATGAGAAAGCTGCGTTAATCGCCAGCGGCTGTGCTCAAAGATTGATAGCATTGGGCCACTTATTTCGAGTATTCCTAATGTCTCCTGGCCTTATCCGCGTACTTGTCCTGGGCTTTATTTTGATGCTGTCGAGCCTGTCCGTCCTGGCGGCCAATACGCCGTGTTCAGGTCGTAAAGGAGGTATCGCCGGTTGTGATGGGGATGTATTCCTGTGCAACGACGGCTCCATAAGCGCCTCTAAAAAAAGTTGCACCGCCTACACGGGCAACCGCCTGGCACGCCCCGCCGTGCAGCCGCTGCAAGGTCGCTCGCAGAGTTGCAGCTGCGGTAGCGGTGCGTACTGTACCGGGCCACGGGGCGGGGTGTTTTGCCTTACGCCTTCCGGGCAAAAAAGGGTTACCGGCGCCACTAAACAACAGCGAAATGCGTAGCTGTGGCGCAAAAGGGGGACAAAATAGCGGCTTGCCATTCAATTTTCATAAAAGCGTAACAATGCTGATGCAGAGTTCCGGGAGCCCGTAATCACAAGGATTTCCCTGAATGAAACGTCTGATGAAGTCTGCTGCACTCGCCGTTGCGGTTTCTCTAAGTGCCACCTCGGTATTTGCCGCCGAAAACGTCCGTCTGACAGGTTCTGGCGCCAGTTTCCCAGCGCCGATCTATCTCACCTGGTTCAAGGATTTCAGCAAAAAGACCGATGGCGTCACGGTTGACTACCAATCCAAGGGGAGCGGGGCGGGTGTTCAGGACTTCCTGAACAAAACCGTGGACTTCGCCGCCAGTGACTCGGCCATGAAAGATGAAGACATTGCCAAGGTCGCCGAAGGCGTGCAGTTGCTGCCGATGACCGCGGGCGAAATCGTGCTGGCGTTCAACCTGCCAGGCAATCCTAAAGAGCTGAAGTTGCCACGCGATGTGTACTCCAACATCTTCCTGGGCAAGATCACCAAGTGGAACGATCCGCAGATCGTCGCTGCCAACCCTGGCCTGAAACTGCCGGATATGCCGATCACTGTGGTCGTGCGTGCAGACTCCAGCGGTACCACTGCCGTCTTCACCAAGCACTTGGCGGCCATCAACCCACAGTTCCAAAAGGACTTGGGTGAAGGCAACACCGTCAACTGGCCTTCCAGCGACAAATTCATCAAATCGCCGAAGAACGATGGTGTGACCGCCACCGTACGCCAGACCCCAGGCGCGATTGGCTACATCGAATACGGCTTCGCCAAATTGGCCAAGGTTGACTTTGCCCAGCTGCAAAACAAGGCCGGCAAGTACGTGGTTCCTAACGCCGAAAGCGGTGCCGAAGCACTGGCAGCGGTGAAGATGCCGGAAAGCCTGGTGGCCTGGCTGCCGGATCCGGACGGTGCCAAGTCCTACCCGATCACCTCCTACACCTGGATGATCTTCCGCAAAGACAACGGCAACCCGGCCAAGGCCAAGGCCATGCGTGAAATGGTCGAATACAGCCTGACCGAAGGCCAGAAAATCGCTGATTCGATGGGCTATATCCCACTGCCGCCATCGGTAGTCGATCAGGTTCGCAAAGCGTCCGCCAACATCCAGTAACGCCCGTGAGGCCTCTCTCGGCGGGTGCTGTCAGCCTTGCCGGGAGAGTTACCCCCCTGTTCCGGAATTAGCCAATGAACACACCTTTTGTCGTACCGGGTAACCCGGACTCTGCCTGCCAGCCACCTTCTACGAAGGACTTCCTGGTTGATCGCACCTTCCGTGCGCTTGCGCGGATAGGTGTGGTTCTGGTGCTGGCGTTGGTGTTTGCCCTGGTGTTTGAAGTCGGGCGCAAGGCCCTTCCAGGCATGGAAAAGCACGGTTTTGATGTGATTTTCGGAAGCGTCTGGGACGTTAACCAAGGCAAGTACGGCATTCTGCCGGCCATCTGGGGCACGCTTTACAGTGCCTTCATCGCGTTACTGATCGCAGGTGTTTTCGGCGTCAGCATGGCGATTTTCCTTACCCAAGATTTTTTGCCGGCGAAGCTGGCGGCGGTGTTTCGCACCATCGTCGAACTGCTCGCGGCCATTCCCAGCGTCGTTTATGGCCTGTGGGGCATTTACGTGGTGATTCCGGCGATCCGGCCTTTGACCGCTTGGTTGAACACCGAACTCGGCTGGATCCCTTTTTTCGGCACCTCGTTGAGCGGTCCGGGGCTGCTCCCGGCCGCGCTGGTGTTGGCGATCATGATTCTGCCGACCATCGCTGCCGTGTCCCAGGACGCCCTCACCGCCGTGCCGATGAAAACCAAGCAAGCGGCCTACGGTATGGGCACCACTCACTGGGAAGCGATTCTCAAGGTGATGGTGCCGTCCGCCGCTACCGGCATCTTCGGCTCCCTGGTGCTGGGCCTGGGCCGCGCACTCGGTGAAACCATGGCCCTGGCCATGCTGGTGGGCAATGCCAACAACATCTCTCTGTCGCTGTTCGCACCGGCCAACACCCTGGCGGCCTTGCTGGCGCTGAACTTCCCGGAAGCCGGGCCGAACGAGATCGAGGTGCTGATGTACGCCGCACTGGTGCTGATGTTGATCACGCTGATCGTCAACATCTTCGGCTCCATGATCATGATGTACGCCCAACGGGGTAATAAGTGATGACTGATCTCACTGCAGCAACCGACCTGACGTCCCCCGCCGGCGCGATGCCCAGCCTGCAGCGCCGGTTTGAAGGCCGCGCCCTGCGCAGCCTGGTATTGACCACCCTGGTCTGGACAGGCGCGCTACTGGCCAGCGTGCCGCTGATTTCCGTGCTCTACATGCTGATCATGCGCGGCGGCGCGCGCCTGAGCCTTGAAGTGTTCACCGAGCTGCCGCCGACTGGTTTCGAGACCGGCGGTGGTTTCGGCAACGCAATGGCCGGTACCTTCGTGATGGTCGGCATCGCCGCTGCCATCGCCGTGCCGGTCGGCATCATGGCGGCGATCTTCCTCGCCGAACTGGGCCCAGACAGCAAGCTGGCGAACGCCGCGCGTTTTGCCGCGAAGATGCTCACCGGCCTGCCTTCCATCCTGGCCGGTGTATTCGCCTACGCCTTGGTGGTCATGACCACCGGCACCTACTCGGCTCCGGCCGGTGGTGTGGCACTGGCGGTACTGATGCTGCCGATCGTGGTCCTGACTGCTGAAGAATCGATGCGCATGGTGCCCAAGATCATGAAGGACGCCGCCTACGGCATGGGCTGCACCCGCTCCCAAGTGATCTGGAAAATCGTCCTGCCCACCGGCCTGCCGGCAATCCTCACCGGCGTGATGCTTGCCGTGGCTCGCGCCGCAGGCGAAACCGCGCCGCTGTTGTTTACCGCACTGTTCAGCAACTACTGGATCTACCACGACGGCAGCCTGGCGGTGATGAACCCGACGGCCTCGCTGGCCGTGCTGATTTACAACTTCTCCGGCATGCCCTTCGACAACCAGCTTGAACTCGCCTGGGCGGCGTCGCTGGTACTGGTAATGATCGTGCTGGTCGTGAATATCGTGAGCCGTATTTTCGGCAAGCCAAAGTATTGAAAACGGGAGCATCTGAATCTTGAACGTCTCAACTGCGCAAATAGCCGCTCCGTTTGTCACCCAGGCGCCTGTGGTCATGGACTGCAAGCTGGATAAGATCTTCTACGGCAACTTCCTGGCCGTACGTGACAGCCATGTGCCGATCGAAAAGAACAAGATCACTGGCTTCATCGGTCCTTCCGGCTGCGGCAAAAGTACCGTGTTGCGTAGCCTCAACCGCATGAACGACCTGGTCAAAGGTTTCCGCTTTGAGGGCCACGTGCACTTCCTCGGGCAGGACGTCTACGGCAAGGGCGTGGATCCAGTGGTCGTGCGCCGCTATATCGGCATGGTGTTCCAGCAGCCGAACCCGTTCTCGATGAGCATCTTCGACAACGTCGCTTTCGGCCTGCGCCTGAACCGCTACAAAGGCGACCTGGGCGACCGCGTCAAACACGCCCTGCAAGGTGCGGCGTTGTGGGATGAGGTCAAGGACAAACTCAAGGTCAGCGGCCTGTCGCTGTCCGGTGGTCAGCAGCAACGCCTGTGTATCGCCCGTGCCATCGCCACCGAGCCAGAAGTGCTGTTGCTCGATGAGCCCTGCTCGGCACTCGACCCGATTGCCACGCGCCGTGTCGAGGAGTTGATGGTTGAGCTGAAGAAGGACTACACCATTGCCCTGGTGACCCACAACATGCAGCAAGCCATTCGTGTGGCTGACACCACGGCGTTTTTCTCGGTGGATATTTCCCAAGGCACGCGTACCGGCTATCTGGTTGAGATGGGCCCTACGGAGCAGATTTTCCAGAACCCGCGCGAGCAAATGACCGGTGACTACATCACCGGTAAGTTCAGCTGAACCCTGCGCGAGCTCGGACGCTCGCGCATTTTCACCTGTTTATAGGAATGCCAATGCCAGCAACACGACGCCTTGATTTGCCCGCGATTGAACGTGCACTGCGTGAGGTACAGCAGCGCTTTGCCGAGCTCAGTCGGGACTTTACCGAGCCGCGCGATCCGTTGACTGACGAAGTGCTGCATAACGTGCTTGAAGGCTATGCGCTGATTGACGACTACGTGGCGCGGGGCGTCGACCTGTTTGACCTTCAGCAACTGAACCTGATGCTGGAGATCAACGCCACCGTACTCTGTGGCAGCGACCCGACCCGCCGACTGGAATACGCCCAGCACCTGGCGGCGACCGAAGAACACTTCTTCAACAACGTCGAGGGCGGCATCAAGGACTTGTACAACTGGTACTGCGCGTACCGCAGTGAGTCGGTCTGGAAGCGTGCAGCCGGGGTGTACGTACGCATCCTCAGCAAGCCGCAGTTGTTCATCGAAGGCAACAACCGCAGCGGCTCGCTGATTGTCAGCTATTTGCTGATGCGTGCAGGGTTGCCGCCGTTCGTGCTGTCGCTGGAGAACGCCGAAGGCTACTTCAACCCCTCATCAGTCATCCGCAACTCAGCCAAACATGGCGTCAAGGCGTTGTACGAATTGCCCAAGATCAAGAAAAAATACGCAGCCTTCCTCGAAGAACAGGCACCGGATCCAATGAAGTTTTTTCTTAAGGACCAGCCCGTGCCCGTCTATCAAGGGGGCCATTGATGAGCGGTTCTCTCCTGTTCGCCAGGGCAGGGCAGGCCCTCCAGCGCCTTCTCCCGATGCAACTGCTTAAGCGCCCGCGCATCCGCATTTCGTTCGACATAGACGACACCCTGGCCTGCCAGCTCCACCACTGCGACGTCGAGCCGAGCCGGCTGCCGGCCTGCGTGCACCGTTGGCTGGGTGAACCGCTGCGAATCGGCACGCGCTCCCTGACCCGCGAACTACGCCGCCAGGGCTGCAGCATCTGGGTCTATACCTCGTCCGGTCGCACGCCGTCCTATATCCGACGGTGGCTGATGCTGTACGGCATCCGCGTCGACGGCGTGGTCAACAGCGTGCTGCATAACCAGGCACTGACGGCGCACGGGCTGTCGAATTCACCGTCGAAATTCCCACCGGCCTTCGACATCGACCTGCATGTGGATGACTCCGAAGGTGTGCGCATTGAAGGCCATGACCACGGTTTTCGCGTGGTGGTGGTGGACCCTCAGGACGAGCACTGGGCGCAGCGGGTGTTGGAGGCCGTCGCGCAGGTTCAGGCGCAACTCGCCCGTCAGCAACCCCTCAGGCACGCACCAACAACACAGAGCGCGCGCAGGTTTTTTCTGCCTGAGGCGCTCTGAAAATCCGAGGGTTGGTCCGCCTCAACGCATATGCAAAATAATCGGACTGCTGCTCGCAGGGTCCGTATGCCCACGCAGTTTACCCACCGCCTTGGCGTCCACCGCGCCACCCTGATTACCCCAAGTACCGCGCACATACGTCAGCACGTCGGCGATTTCCTGATCAGACAACTGTTCACGAAACGCCGGCATGCGATACGCATCCGGCACGCCAGCGGCGACCACGCGTTGTGCGCCATTGAGGGTGATGTTGATCGCTGACGCCGTCTCCTTGACCAGCGCCGAGGTGGCGCCGGCCAGGGGCGGCATCCACTCGGGCTGGCCTTTGCCATCAGCGCCGTGGCACGAGGCACAGCGGGTTGCGTAGGTGTGGGCGCCGGGTGCGTCCGGGCGCGCGTCGGCGGTCACGTACTGCCAGGGCGTGCCGTCGCGCTGCGGGTCGCCGGGCAGCGACTTGAGGTAGCGGGCGATGGCCGCCAGGTCGTCGTCGGCCATGAACTGGGTGGAGTTGTTGAACGCTTCGGTCATCGAGCCGTAGACCACCGCGTGCTGGTTGCGGCCGGTCTTGAGGAACTGCACGATCTCAGGCTCGCTCCAGCGGCCCAAACCGCTGTTGGGGTCCTGGCGCAAGCTGGGGGCGTACCAGCCATCGAGCAGGGCGCCAGCGAGAAACGGCTTGCCGGAGTCATCCAGGGCCTTTTCGTTGAAGGCCAGACCACGCGGCGTGTGACAACTGCCGCAGTGGCCAGGCCCTTGGACGATGTAGGCGCCGCGATTCCACAGCGCGTCCTGGTTGGGGTTGGCGGCGTAGGTGGCCGTGGGTGCGAACAGGCCGTTCCACAGTGCGATGGGCCAGCGCATATTCAGCGGCCAGGGAATATCGCTGGGGATATTCGGCTGGTTGGCCGGTTGCACGCCTTTCATGAAAAACGCGTACATCGCCTGTATATCGTCGTCGCTGAGCTTGGCATACGACGGGTAGGGCATGGCCGGGTACAACCGTCGGCCGCCCGGTGCCACGCCGTGGCGTACCGCTCGGTCGAAGTCGGCGAGGCTGTAAGTGCCGATCCCGTGGGTACGGTCCGGGGTGATGTTGGTGGCGTGAATTGCACCCAGCGGCGTGGCCATTTCCAGGCCACCGGCGAACGGTGCCTTGTCGGGCAGACTGTGGCAGGCCACGCAGTCGCTGAGGCGGGCGACGTACTCGCCGCGACTGACCAGGGCCGGGTCGAAACTGGCGGCCTGTGCCGGTTCAAACGGTGTGGCCGGTTGGCGGGTGACATACCAGGCCATCAGGCCGGCGGCGATGACGCAGGGCAGCGCGAGCCAGCCTACGGTTCTTGCGAATCGACGGTTGTTCATGGGCGGTCTCGCTCGGTTAGCTGAAGGTGTGTCGGCTTAATGGCAGGCTGCGAACACGCTGGCCGGTCAATTGCGCCACCGCGTTGACCACGGCCGGCGCCACAGCGGGGAGCGGAGGCTCACCGATGCCGCCCATCTTTTCACCACTCTCGATGATCTTTACGTGCACCTGCGCCATGCGTGACGGCGGCAGGATCGGGTAAAGGTCGTAATTGCGCGCCCGTGGCTTGCCGTCCACGTACACCGCTTCCTCCAGCAAAGTCTGCGATAAGCCCAGGGCTACCGCGCCGTTGACCTGCGCTTCGACAATCGCCGGGTTGACGATGCTGCCAGGGTCGATGGCTTCCCAGATGTGGTGCACCTTGACCTGGCCGTGTTCAATCGACACCTCGGCGATCACCGCCGCATGAGAACCGAACGGCGAGGCCATGGCCACGCCACGCGCTCGTCGCGTGCCGTCTTCGGCGGTGTAAGGGCCACGCTTCCAGCCGCCGGACAACTCGGCCACCGCTTTGAGCAAGGTCGTCAACCGCGGGTTGTCCCGCAGCAAATGCAGGCGCAACTCATACGGGTCGCGTTTGCCTTGGTCGGCCAGTTCATCGAGGAACGCTTCGTAGAAGAAGTCATTGAGCGAGTTACCCACCGACCGCCAGTAGCCGAGCATGGCCGGGCCTTTGACATAGATCTGTGCGATGCGTTTGTTGGGGATGGCGTAGCTCTTGCCGGTCAGGCCTTCGAGGGCCGTGGGGTCGAGTTTTTCGCCCTGTTTGCCGGCGATGGCTTCGCTGGGGCCTTCGGTGGCGCTGACGGCTTCGATGGCAACGGGCAGGCCGTCGGCATCCAGCGCGGCGCGGAACTTGACCACCGCAACCGGGCGCAGTACATCGCGCAGGAACTCTTCTTCACGGCTCCAGATCAGCTTGACCGGTCGGCCCACCGCCTTGGCCAGCGCAATGGCCTGCGGGTAAGGGCTGGCCGAGTCATAGAGGAAATGCCGGCCAAAAAAACCGCCCAGTAGCGGTGAGTGCAGATTGATTTGTTCAGGCGCTAGGCCGGTGCGCTTGGCGATGTCAGCGCGGAACATGTCCGGCGCCTGGTTGGGCAGCCAGATGTCCAGGGAACCGTCGGGGTTGAAACGCGCCAGGGCTGAAGGCGGCTCCAACTGGGCGTGATTGACGTACTGGTTGTGGTAGGTGGCCTCGATCTGGGTCTTGGCGTTTTTCAGTGCGCCGGCCACATCGCCTTCGTTTTCATCGTCACGGGCCGGGCCTTGCTGGGTGGCGAGGAAATCGCGGAAGCCATCGCTGGAAAAGTCGGCGGGCATCGCGCGGACTTTGGCGTCAGCGGCCGCTTCCAACCAGTCGACCTGGATGGCTTCTACCGCGCGCTTGGCATGCCACCAGCGTTCGGCGACGACCGCCACTGCGCCAGGCAGTTGATGCACCGAGTGCACGCCTGGCATGGCTTCGACCTGCGCCTGGTTACGCAGGCTGCCCACGGTCATGCCCAGGCGCGGCGCGTGTTGCACAGCGGCGTGGAGCATGTCGTCGACTTTCAGGTCGATGCTGTACAGCGCCTTGCCGGTGGATTTGTCGTAGGCGTCCACACGCTTGACCGGTTTACCTATCCAGCGGAATTGACTCGGGTCGCGCAGGGTAATGCTCGCGGCATCAGGCACCGGCATGTCCAGGGCGCGGCTAGCCAACTCGCCATAGCCCAGGGAACGACCGGACGCAGCGTGAACCACGCGGCCGGGTTGGGTGGTCAATTGGGCCACTGGCACACCGAGCTGCTCGGCGCCGGCCTGCAGCAGCATGGCGCGTGCGAGGGCGCCCAGGCGACGCATGGTCGGATAGCTCATGCGCACCGACATGCTGCCGCCGGTGATGCGCATACCGTTGTCCATCACCACATAAGCCTCACCGGGCGGCGCGGCTTCAACGATGAACGTGGCCGGGTCGGCGTCGAGTTCTTCGCCGACAATCTGCGCCATGGCGGTGTGGGTGCCCTGACCGCCCTCCATAAAGGGGCTGAGCAGGCGAACAGTGCCGTCCGGGCGAATCTCCAGAAAGGCCGGCACTTGGGTGCCACGTTCTGTTGTCGCGCCGGTGGCAGCCTGCACCCGGCCCGAGCCGAGCGGCAGGCCGAAACCGATGACCAGCGCCCCCACGGCCGTACTGGCCAGGAAGCGTCGGCGGGACAGGTTAACTGGCTCGTCCAGGGAGAGGCCGGGGATGAGTCCTGGCATATTCATCAGGCAGTCTCCTTCCCGGCGGCCAGGTCGTACATGGCGGTATGGATGGCGTTGTAGGTACCGCAGCGGCACAGGTTGACCATCGCTGCGTCGATCTGCTCTTTGGTGGGAGCGGGGGTGTGCTTGAGCAGCGCGGTGGCTGCCATCACTTGTCCGGACTGGCAGTAACCGCACTGCGCTACCTGGTGCTCGACCCAGGCACTCACGACACGTTTGCCCACGTCATCGGCTTCGATGGCTTCGATGGTGGTGATCTCGCGGCCAACGACCCCGGCTACCGGGGTGACGCACGAACGCACTACATTGCCGTCCACCAGCACCGAGCAGGCGCCGCATTGGGCCAGGCCGCAGCCGTATTTGGTACCGGTCATGCCCAGATTGTCGCGGATTACCCACAGCAATGGCGTGTCGGCTTCGGCCTCGACCTGATAGGCCTTTTGGTTGATACGTAATTCCATGGCTGGCTCACCTGCTGATCATCGGTTGGTGGTGCTGATTTCTTATAGGAGTGGTGCGACGAGAAGTCGCCCATCGTCGAACTCTAGACCACCGCGCAAGGGGTATCTATCTGCTGGCCGCCATATTCAGAGGATCAGGCAAGGATTCAACAGGATTGGGTGACTGACAGCGGTGAAGCCCGGTGGTGGAGTCTGGCCTTTGCGTGGTGATCAGGCTTTCTGTCATGAACAGGTTTCTGTGATGCACAGTCTTTTTGTGGTCGTTAGGGTTTCTGTGGTGCGCGGTCTTTTTGTGGTGAGCGGGCTTGCCCCGCGCTGGGCTGCGGAGCAGCCCCAAAACTGCCACCGAGATTTACCGGAAGAAATGCGGTGTTCTTGATGGGGCCGCTTCGCAGCCCAGCGCGGGGCAAGCCCGCTCACCACAGGGCACCCGTTCACCACAACAAATCCACTCACCATAGACAGCCTGTTCACCAGGCATAACAACCCATATTTACCGTGGTTGGCAGGACCTCTGTGATGACCAGGCTTTCTGTGGTGCACCGTCTTTTTGTGGTTGTGAGGGTTTCTGTGGTGCGCGGTCTTTTTGTGGTGAGCGGGCTTGCCCGCGCTGGGCTGCGGAGCAGCCCCAAAACTGCCGCTGAGATTTACCGGAATAAATGCGGTGTTCTTGATGGGGCCGCTTCGCAGCCCAGCGCGGGGCAAGCCCGCCCCCCCCCCCCCTCACCACAGGACACCCGTTCACCACAACAAATCCACTCACCATAGACAGCCTGTTCACCACAACAAATCCACTCACCATAGACAGCCTGTTCACCAGTTATAACAACCCATATTTACCGTGGTTGTGATGACCACTGTGATGATCAGGTTTTCTGTGGTGCACCGTCTTTTTGTAGTTGTGAGGTTTTCTGTGGTGCACAGTTTTTTTTGTGGTGAGCGGGCTTGCCCCGCGCTGGGCTGCGGAGCAGCCCCAAAACTACCACCGAGATTTACCGGAAGAAATGCGGTGTTCTTGATGGGGGCCGCTTCGCAGCCCAGCGCGGGGCAAGCCCGCTCACCACAGGACACCCGTTCACCACAACAAATCCACTCACCATGGACAGCCTGTTCACCAGGCATAACAACCCATATTTACCGTGGTTGGCAGGACCACTGTGATGATCAGGTTTTCTGTGGTGCACAGTCTTTTTGTGGTTGTGAGGTTTTCTGTGGTGCGCGGTCTTTTTGTGGTGAGCGGGCTTGCCCGCGCTGGGCTGCGGAGCAGCCCCAAAACTGCCACCGAGATTTACCGGAAGAAATGCGGTGTTCTTGATGGGGCCGCTTCGCAGCCCAGCGCGGGGCAAGCCCGCTCACCACAGGGCACCCGTTCACCACAACAAATACACTCACCATGGACAGCCTGTTCACCAGCTATAACAACCCATATTTACCGTGGTTGGCAGGGCCTCTGTGATGACCAGGCTTTCTGTGGTGCACCGTCTTTTTGTGGTCGTTAGGGTTTCCGTGGTGCACGGTCTTTTTTGTGGTGAGCGGGCTTGCCCCGCGCTGGGCTGCGGAGCAGCCCCAAAACTGCCACCGAGATTTACCGGAAGAAATGCGGTGTTCTTGATGGGGGCCGCTTCGCAGCCCAGCGCGGGGCAAGCTCGCTCACCACAGGACATCCGTTCACCACAACAATCCACCCACCACAGGACATCCGTTCACCACAACAAATCCATTCACCCCATAACATCCGCTCATCACAAAAAATCCGCTCACCCCAACAGCAAGAGCACCCCATATCTATCGCTATTCAGGCCCACCCCTCACGCACTGCATTGCGAATCCCTTCCAGCAACATGGCAAATGCCGGGTTGTCGTTGTTTTCACGCCAGATCAGGTGCAATTCGCTCTGCGCGCCTTCGCCCAGGTCGATGTCGCGGAACACCACGTTCTTGAACACTACGCTGCTGGCGCAACGAGGTACCAGGGCCAGGCCCATGCCGGCGTTGACCAGCGCGAGGATGGTCAGGGACGAGCCGAGCCACTGCACATAATCTGGCGCGACGCGGGCCGAGCGCAGCAGGCCGGTGAGCAGTTCGTTGAAGGGCGGGTAGGCGGCGTGGGCGTACATGAGGAAGGGTTGGGCGTCGAGGTCGTGCACGCTGACCGTCTCGGCGTTGGCCAGGCGATGGCTGCTCGGCACCGCCAGCACGAAGGGCTCGCGCACCAGGCATTCGGTGGCGTAGCCCGGTTCCAGCAGGGGCGCGCGGACGATGCCCAGGTCGATGCGTCGGGCGCGCAGGGCTTCGTATTGTTGGTAGGTGTTCATCTCGGCCAGGTCGATCTTGACGTGAGGCTGCTTGAGACGCGCCTCGGCGATCACCTTGGGCAGAAACTCATACACCGCGCTGCCGACGAAGCTGATATTGACCGTGCCGATATCGCCTTCGGCAAACCGTCGCGCGGTCACGGCCGCTTGCTGGGCAAGCTCCAGCAGGTTCTGGGCTTCGATGAAAAACGCGCGGCCAGCAGCGGTGAGCGCGACGCTGCGAGTGGTGCGGGTAAACAGCTCTACGCCCAAGTGGTGTTCGAGCAATTGGATCTGCCGGCTCAGCGGCGGCTGGGTCATGTTCAGCCGTTCCGCAGCGCGGCGGAAATTCAGCTCAGTGGCTACGGTGGTGAAGCAGCGCAGTTGCGTCAGCTCGAACATTGATCTAATCCCGGTATCAATCGGATGCCAAGTTAGATTAGACGGGAACAATTCACGGCGTCCATCATTGTTCTGCCCCTAAAAAAACAATGAATGGGAGTTGCCCGTGGAAACCCTCCAGAATCCGCCAGACCCGACCGTGCTTGCCCGCGCGGCCGCCAAGGTCAAGCGTCATGTACTGCCGCTGTTCGTGGTGATGTTCATCGTCAATTACATCGACCGGGTCAATATCGGCTTTGTGCGCAGCCATATGGAGACCGACCTGGGCATTGGCGCAGCGGCCTATGGTTTGGGCGCCGGGTTGTTTTTCATCGGTTACGCGATCTTCGAAGTGCCGTCCAACCTGCTCTTGCAGCGCTACGGCGCGCGGGCCTGGTTGACGCGCATCATGTTCACCTGGGGCGCGGCGGCGATGGCCATGGCCTTTGTTCAGGGCGAAACCAGCTTCTACATCCTGCGCTTTATCCTCGGCGCCGCCGAAGCCGGGTTTTTCCCGGGGATCATCTACTACTTCACTCAATGGCTGCCGGCCGCCGAGCGTGGCAAGGCGATGGCGATTTTCCTCAGTGGCTCGGCGATCGCCTCGGTCATCTCCGGGCCGGTGTCGGGGGCACTGCTCAACGTCAGCGGCCTGAGCCTGCATGGTTGGCAGTGGATGTTCCTGATCGAAGGCTTTGCCTCCATCGTGCTCTGCGGGTTCGTGTGGTTCTGGTTGCAGTCCCATCCCCATCAGGCCACGTGGCTCAGCGACGACGAAAAACACGCGTTGGCCGCTGCCATCGCGCTGGAGCAGCAAGCCCGTGAGGCGAGCCAGAGCGTGCGGCCGTCGATGTTCAAATTGCTTGCCGACAAACAGATCGCACTGTTCTGCTTCATCTACTTCTCCATTGCCCTGACCATCTACGGCGCCACGTTCTGGCTGCCGAGCATGATCAAGAAAATGGGCAACCTGGGAGACTTCCAGGTTGGTCTGTTCAACTCCATCCCCTGGTTGATTTCCATCGTCGCGATGTACGGTTTTGCTTCGTTGGCCAGCAAGTGGAAGCACCAACAGGCGTGGGTGTCACTGATGCTGGTGATCGCCGCATTCGGCATGTTCATGTCCACCACCGGCGGGCCGGTGTTTGCCTTTGTCGCTATCTGTTTTGCCGCGATCGGCTTTAAGGCTGCCTCGGCGTTGTTCTGGCCGATTCCCCAGGGTTACCTGGATGCGCGCATCGCCGCGGCGGTGATCGCCTTGATCAATTCGGTCGGCAACCTGGGCGGCTTTGTTGCGCCCACCACTTTCGGCTTGCTGGAGCAGACCACCGGCTCCATCGAGGGCGGCCTGTATGGCTTGGCGGCCACCTCGCTGGTGGCGGCGGTAGTGGTGTTTTTTGCCCGCACCGCGCCTCGGGGCACTGTGCCGCCTGCGTCCAAATCGTCCACCCATCCTCACGCCTTGCGTTCCGGTCCACAGGGAGCCGCCTCTTGAAAATTGTCCGCGTTACCGTCACCCCGATTGCCTTCCGTGACCCGCCATTACTCAACGCCAGTGGTATTCACGAACCCTTCGCGCTGCGCTCGATCATCGAGATCGAGAGCGACACCGGCTACATCGGCCTGGGCGAGAGCTACGGCGATGCCCCGGCGTTGGCGATCCAGCAGCAGGTACAGTCACAGTTGATCGGGCTCGACCCCTTCAACCTCAACCAATTGCGCGCCATCGTGCAGGCCACCGTCGCCGCCCATAAACCGGCGAGCCTGGCCGGCGCCGAACTGGCACCGGGCTCCCACGCCAGCAAGGCGGTGAGCAATGCCTATTCGGCATTCGAAGTGGCGTTTCTTGATTTGCAGGCGCACTCACTGAACGTGCCATTGGTGGACCTGCTCGGCGGCGCGATCCGTGACCAGATCCCGTTCAGCGCGTACCTGTTTTTCAAATACGCCACGCACATTGATTCGCCGTATAAACCCGACAGCTGGGGCGAAGCGCTGAACGAGGAACAGATCGTCGCCCAGGCCCGGCGCATGATCGACACCTACGGCTTCAAAAGCATCAAGCTCAAGGCCGGTGCGCTGCAACCCGAGCACGAGGTGTCATGCATCAAGGCGCTGAAAAGGGCCTTCCCCGGCGTGCCGCTGCGCATTGACCCGAACGGCAACTGGTCCCTGGAAACCTCGATCCGCATGGCCGAGTTGCTCGGCGATGACCTGCAATATTACGAAGACCCGACCCCCGGCCTGGACGGCATGGCCGAGCTGCACAAACGCACCGGCTTGCCCCTGGCGACCAATATGGTGGTCACCGACTTTGACGAGTTTCGCCGCAGCGTGGCGCTTAACAGCGTGCAGATCGTACTTGCCGACCACCACTACTGGGGCGGCCTGCGCGACACCCAGGCGCTGGCGAAGATGTGCCAGACCTTCGGCCTGGGCGTGTCGATGCACTCCAATTCGCACTTGGGCATCAGCCTGATGGCCATGGCCCACGTGGCCGCGTCGGTGCCCAACCTCGACTACGCCTGCGACACCCATTACCCGTGGCAAGAGCCGGATGAGGAGGTGATCAAGGGCGGCAAGCTGCCGATTGTCGACGGCTGCGTAAAAATCACCCGCGCACCGGGGCTGGGCCTGGAACTGGACCATGACCAATTGGGCAAGCTGCATGATCAATACCTTACCTGTGGCATCCGCCAGCGCGACGACGTGAAACAGATGCAGCGCTATCAACCGGAGTGGAAAACCGTCAAACCGCGTTATTGAAGCTGGTCGCTTCGTTTTGCCCGGTGGTGCGCCACCGGGCCTTTTTTTTCGCGGGACGCTGTGCCGCGCTATGTATTCAAGCTGATACGTGAATGCGCAGTTATCTCAAATGAGATTTCTTATCAATTAAATTCACTTTGGTTTTTTTATCCCTTAGACTCAGCCCCGCTGGCGTTTGGCTGCCTTCAGCCCGCCATAAAAAACAATAACGAAGGGTGCTAGGGGAGCTGGGCGTGAATTTCAAAAAGAACACAATTGCGTTGGCGGTCGGGTCGGTTTGCCTGGCTTCAGGGGCTTGGGCTGCCGAACCCAACACGATGGAAATCGCGCCGATTACGGTGAGTGGCGAGAAAATCAACCGCTCCCTTGAGCAGACCCAATCCAGCGTTGTGGTCGTGACCGAACAACAACTGCGGGACAAGGCCGATCACAGCCTGGTCGATGTGTTCGCGCGCACGCCGGGTGTGTACAGCCAGGCCGGTAACGAAAACTGGGGCATTCGCGGTGTACCGGTGTCCGGATTCGATGACCAGGGCCCCGCGACCCTCAATGGCGCCGTTTCGGTGTATGTCGATGGTGCCGTGCAACCCAATCGCACCCTGACCCTGAGCCCTACCGGCTTGTGGGATGTGGAACAGGTAGAAGTCTTCCTCGGCCCGCAATCCACCACCCAGGGGCGTAACTCCCTGGCCGGCGCCGTAGTGATCCAGACCCGCAACCCGACGTTCCAACCGACTTTTTCGGCGCAAACCAACGTGGGCAACTACGGAGAAAAAGGCGCAGCGGTGGCCGGTGGCGGCAGCATTGTCGATGACAAGATCGCAGGTCGCATCGCCTTGGATTATCAAGATGGCGATGGTTACATCGACAACATCGCCCTCGGCAAGGATGCCAACCCGCACCGCACGAGCAACGCGCGTGGCAAGCTGTTGATCCTGCCCAACGACGATCTCGACGTTTTGCTGACCTACGCCCACAACGAGCACCGCCAGGGTGACAACTCGGTCATCCGCACCCCGGACAAGGTGCGCTATTACAAGGTGTCCTCCGATACCCAAGCGTTCGACAACCTCAACCAGGACACCGTCAGCGCCAAGGTCGACTACCGCCTCGATGACCAATGGTCGCTGACCAGCCTGACCACCAACACCCGGTCCGACTACACCAACCGCCTGGACTTCGACCAGACTGCCGACGCCAATGAAGTCATCCGACGCAAGCAGGATGGCAACCTCTTCGGCCAGGAGCTGCGCCTCAACTACAGCTCGGACACGGTGAAAAGTTTCGTCGGCGCCTATTACGGCCACAACTCCAACAATTTCCACGACCGACTGCTGTTCGATGACGTATTGGCGGTCACGGTGAAAGGCGACACAGTCATCGAAAACAAGGCGCTGTTTGGTGAAGTCGACTGGACCTTCGCACCGCGCTGGACTCTGGTCACCGGCCTGCGCTACGACCACGAAACCAACGACACCGACATCAAGCAGGACGACCTGTCCGACGCGGCGAAGGTCAAAAAGTCGTTCGCGGCCGTGCTGCCAAAACTGGGCATCAACTACGAACTCGCCACCGGCCAGTACCTGGGCTTCATGGTGCAGAAAGGTTATCGCGGCGGTGGCGTGAACGTGCGCTCCGGCAGCGGTCACGAGGCATATGACCCGGAATACACCACCAACTATGAGCTGTCGTACCGCGGTTCATTTCTCGAAGACACCCTGCGTGCACGCGCCAACCTGTATTACACCGACTGGAAAGACCAGCAGGTCAGCGTGCGGCAAGCCAACAGCAATGTCATCAACGTGTACAACGCCGGCCGCAGCGATATCAAGGGCCTGGAAGTGTTCATCGAGAAAGACCTGAGCGAGCAACTGACCCTGACCCTTGGTGGCGCGATCACCGATGGCAAGTACAAGGACTTCATCGTCGGCAACGGCCAGGACCGCAGCGGCGAAGCGTTCTACTACTCGCCCAAGTACAAGGCTTCAGTGGGCGGCATCTATCGCTTCAACGAGCGCCTGACCTTCAACACCGACGTGACGTACCAGAGCAGCGCGCCTTCGGCGTACGAGTTCGATTCAGCGGGCAAGGTCAACGGCGAGCGCAGGAGCGACAACTACGTGTTGGCCAACTTCAGCAGCGAATTCAAAGTCACCAAGAACGTGGCTGTCTCGGGCTTCGTGAAAAACGCCTTCGACAAGCGCTACGTCACCAACAACCGCGATGACGAAATCATCGACGCCGGCGCGCCGCGCACCTTTGGCATGGCGCTGCGTTACGACCTGTAAGCTGTATTCCTGCGTGCCCCGGCGCTGCGGCGCCGGGTTCTGCGTTCAGGAAAAATCCTCCTCGAAATGCTCGTGCTCACCCCGCGCATCCCCTTGGCGACGCACCACCTCCATCTGCCGCAGCTCTACCCGCCGGATCTTGCCGGAAATGGTTTTGGGCAGTTCGCTGACAAATTCGATGCGCCGCACCCGTTTGTACGGGGCGAGGTGTTCGCGGGCGAAGGCGAGGATGTGGCGGGCCAGCTCGGCGCTGCCGGGGGCGTCGTGGGCCAGGATCAGGAAGGCTTTGGGCACCGCCAGGCGCAGTGGGTCTGGGCTGGGCACTACGGCAACTTCCATCACCGCCGGGTGTTCGATCAGCGCACTTTCCAGTTCGAACGGGCTGATGCGGTAGTCGGAGGCCTTGAACACGTCATCGGCGCGACCGACGAAGGTGATGTAGCCGTCGCTGTCGATCTGCGCGGTATCGCCGGTGCGGTAGTAACCGTCGCGCATCACTTCGGCGGTTTTTTCCGGGCTGTCCTCGTAGCACACCATTAAACCGAGAGGGCGTACATCCAGCGGCAGCGCGACTTCCCCTTCGTTGCCCGGTAGGCCGTCGGCGTCCAACAGCACGACACGATAGCCCGGCAGTGGACGGCCCATGGACCCTGGCTTGAGCAACTGGCCGGGGGTGTTGCCGACCAGGGCGGTGGTCTCCGATTGGCCGAAACCATCGCGCAGCGGCAAGCCCCAGGCCTGCTGGATTTGCTCGATGATTTCCGGGTTCAGGGGTTCGCCCGCACCCACCAATTCACGCAGATTCAGGCGCGCCTTGTGACTGGCCAGGTCTTCCTGGATCAGCATGCGCCACACGGTCGGCGGGGCGCACAGGCTGGTCACGCGGTATTGTTCCAGCGCTGTCAGCAAGGCCGGCGCGCTGAACCGCGCGACGTTATGGATGAAAATGCACGCGCCGGCATTCCACGGCGCGAACAGGCAGCTCCACGCGTGCTTGGCCCAGCCTGGAGACGAGATATTCAGGTGCAGGTCGCCGGGTTGCAGGCCGATCCAGTACATCGTCGACAGGTGGCCCACCGGGTAGCTTTGGTGGCTGTGCAGCACCATCTTGGGTTTGGAGGTGGTGCCGGAAGTGAAGTACAGCAGCATGGGGTCGGTGGCCAGGGTGCGGCCTTCGGCTTCGAACTGCTCGGGGTATTCAAATGCGGCGTTGTGCGCGACCCAGCCGCTGGGCGCAGCTCCCACGCAGATGCGGCTACAGCCATCGCCCAGGCCGTCGAACTTGCCGACATGCGCCTCGCCGACCACCAGATGGCGAACCTGGCCACGCTCGATACGGTCGCGCAGATCATCCGGGTTGAGCAGGGCGGTGGCCGGGATCACTACGGCGCCTAGTTTGAAGGCGGCGAGCATGGTGTCCCACAACGCCACGTCGTTGCCGAGCATCAACAGCACTCGGTCGCCGCGTCGCACGCCGAGGGCACGCAGATGGTTGGCCACCTGGTTTGAGCGCGTCGCCAGTTGCTGGAAGCTGTAGCGCTGCTCGCTGCCGTCTTCTTCGACGATCCACAGCGCGTTGGCCGCATTGCCCTCGGCCATGGCATCGAAGTAGTCCAGGGCCCAGTTGAACGCACCCAGCTGCGGCCAGCGGAAGTCGCGAACGGCGGTGGCGTAGTCGATGCGATGGGCGAGCAGAAAATCCCGCGCGGCCAGGAAGGGATGCGTCATGGTCGGTGTCCTTGATTATTGTTGTAGGGACATTTCTGTGCTGCGGTG
Organism: Pseudomonas sp. H1_D04; assembly: GCF_054683855.1. Taxonomy (NCBI): domain Bacteria; kingdom Pseudomonadati; phylum Pseudomonadota; class Gammaproteobacteria; order Pseudomonadales; family Pseudomonadaceae; genus Pseudomonas; species Pseudomonas sp. H1_D04. The sequence continues at coordinate 6,310,293 of NZ_CP162826.1, read as the reverse complement.
ACCCACGGTTCAACCGAGAGGCTGAACCGAGTATAGGCACGCATAAATCCAGAGATGAACGCTCAAAAACACCGGTGTGTTGTGCAAAAAAGTCATGGGTGCAGGGGCTGGATTGACGATCAATACATAAAAGTCCAGTATGGAATTATAAGTACAAAAGCTCTTGCTGGATTTTTTCTTCTCTCTTGCCAAACCAACAACAACTTGCGAGATCCCCCATGAAGAAACGCTTGCTTATCACCGCCCTGGCCTTGATCGCTTCCAGCCACGTATGGGCCGCCGAGAAAACCCTGCGCATCGGCATCGAGGCGGCCTACCCGCCGTTTGCCTCCAAGACCCAGGAAGGCACCATCGTCGGCTTCGACTACGACATCGGCAACGCGCTGTGCGCGCAGATGAAGGTCAAGTGCGTGTGGGTTGAAGGTGAGTTCGATGGTCTGATTCCTTCCCTCAAGGTGAAGAAAATCGACATGGCCCTGTCGTCCATGACCATCAACGAAGACCGCAAGAAGTCAGTAGATTTCACCCACAAGTACTACTTCACCTCATCGCGTCTTGTGATGAAAGACGGCGCGGTGGTGGATGACCAGTACGCCAGCCTGAAGGGCAAGACCGTCGGTGTGCAGCGTGCAACCACCACCGACCGTTACGCCACCGAGGTATTTGAGCCCAAGGGCATTAACGTCAAGCGCTACAGCAATAACGAAGAGATCTACATGGACCTGGCGGCAGGGCGCCTGGATGCGATTTTTGCCGACACCATCCCCTTGAATGACTTCCTGCAAATGCCACGGGGCAAGGGCTACGCTTTTGTCGGGCCGGAGCTCAAGGACCCGAAATACGTAGGCGAAGGCGCGGGGATTGCGGTGCGCAAGGGCAACGAGACGCTGGTCAGCGAATTGAACACGGCCATCGACGGCATTCGTGCCAGTGGTGAGTACCAGAAGATTTCGCAGCAGTACTTCAAGGCTGACATTTACGGTGATTGATGCAGCGGGGCTGCTGCTGTTGTGGTGAGTAGCCTTGCTTTTTTGATGAGCAGTCCTGCAGTTGTAATGAGCGGGCTTGCTTTTGTGGTGAGCAGTTCTGCTTTTGTGGTGAGCGGGCTTGCCCCGCGCTGGGTGGCGAAGCCGCCCCATTACTGACAGTGCATACCTTCAGTTGGAACTGAGGCGTCTGAATTTGGGGCGGCTTCGCCACCCAGCGCGGGGCAAGCCCGCTCACTACAAAATCCTGTTCATCACATAAGACCTGCTCAAGACAAAGAGCCCGCTCACCAAAAAACTCATCCAGGGTTGAAGGTTCAGCCCTTTAATTCCTTCAGATGCTTGTAAACCGTTGCCCGCCCCATACCCAGAACGTTGGCCACATAGTTCGAGGCGCTCTTGCCCTTGAACGCGCCTTCGGCATGCAGTGCCAGCACCAGTTCGCGTTTGTGGTCGCGGGTCAGCAGGTTCAGGCTTAACTGGCGCTCGCGCATCCAGGCATGCAGGAAGGTGTTGATGCGTTCCTGCCAGTCATCGCGAAACAGCGCGTCCGGCTGTGGGATCAGCTTGCTTGGCGACAGGAACAGGTCCAATGCCGCCTTGGCATTTTCGAACAGTGAAATATTCAGGTTGATGCACAGCACCGCCAGGGGCCGACCGTTGGCGTCGCGCAGTACGGTGCTCAGGCTGCGAATTTTCTGACCGTCCCAGTTGAGTTTTTCGTAGGGGCCGATATTCACTTCGCTCACGTCATCGCTGAGCATGTCCTCCAGCGCCGAGTCGTCGCCAATCGCGCGTTTCGACAGGTTATTGGCGATGTAATCGACTTTTTGCGTGCGCAGGTCATGCAGCACCGCTTCGGCGTGGGGGAAGAACAGCGTGGCGATGGCATCGGCGATCGCGCGAAAATTCTGCAAGACGTTGTCGGGTTCGACGGTGTTCATCAATGGGGCTCCAGGCGGGCGGGGGAGAGCATACCAGCGTCGAGGCCGAACCGGGTCAGTGCCTCCGGCAGCGGTGCGCCGCGCACCAGTGCCGCACTGGCCTGGCCCATGGCCGGTGAGGTTTGGATGCCGTAACCGCCTTGCGCCGCTACCCAGAACAGCCCTGGCACTCGCGGGTCGAAGCCCGAAAGCAAGTCACCGTCGTGCACAAAACTGCGCAGTCCGGCCCAGGTTCGCGTGGGGCGGCGGATGGTCAGGGTGGTGGCTTCTTCGATCTGGTAGATGCCCATGGCGATGTCCAATTCTTCGGGCTGGATGTCCTGAGGCTCGACCGGGTCTGCGTTGGCCGGTGAACCGAGGAACATGCCGGCGTCGGGCTTCATATAGAACGCTTCGTCGAGCGCCACCAGCATTGGCCACGCATGGCTGTCCACGCCTTCGGGGCCGGCGAAGATAAACGCCGAGCGGCGCTTGGGTTGCAGGCCAATGGATGCGGCACCGGCCAGCCCACCGATGTGGTCGGCCCAGGCGCCAGCGGCGTTGATAATGATCGGCGCGGTGAAGGTTTCGTGTTGGGTGGTGACGTGCCAAAGACCACCGCTGTCACGGCTCAAGCCCAGCACATGGCTGTCGGTATGCACGTCGCCGCCCTTGCGACGAATACCGCGTAAATAGCCTTGGTGCAGGGCGTCGGTGTCGATGTCGCTGGCAGTGGGATCATAGATCGCACCGTGAACCTTTTCCCGACGCAGGATCGGCAACTTCGCACAGGCCTCGTCGACACTCAGCTGTTCAACCTGCGGCACGGTGGCCTTGGCGCTGAGGTACTGCGCGTTCAACTCGGCCGCATCGCCGGTGAAGTCCACCGTCATCTCGCCGCGCGGTGTGAGCAAGGGATGCTCGCAGAACCCTGCCGGCGGGTGGTCGAAAAACTCCCGGCTGGCCAGGGTCAACGCCCGCACCTGCGGAGTGCCGTAGGCGGCGGTGTAGAGCGCAGCCGAACGCCCGGTGGAGTGATAGGCCGGGTGAGATTCACGTTCCAGCACTCTCACTTTGCCGTGTTGCGACAACCAGAAACCCGTGGACGCACCGGCAATGCCGCCGCCGATGATGATGAAATCTGCGTGGTTCATAGAAGTCTCCAGAGGGCATTGGCCAGTGCGATGTCTTCCAGGCCCAGGCCGATGGAGCGGAAGAATACGTGACGGTCGTAGGACGGGCGCTGCACTTGGTCGCTGAGCAGTTCGGGCAGGTCGCCCATGACTGCGCTTGGGTTCCAGCCATGTTGTTCGGCGGCGATCAGCATCTCGCCCGCCGAGCCTGGCGTGGTTTGGCGGTAGTCGCAGAACACGTCCATTTCGTTCAGTGATTGGGGGGGACTTCGTGAGCGCGCGGTGCGTTGGTGCTGATGGAGGTGATCAGCGCTGGTTTGCTCAGGCGCGAAGGGTCAATCACCGGGCCGGCTGATGACGTGCACAGTAGGATCACGTCGGCGTCTTCCAGGGCGGCTTCGCAGGTTGGGGCGATGCTCACGCGTGGGTCCAGGCGTTGAAGCGTGGAGTCAGTAGCGGTCAGGCTGGGCGAGAAGAAGTTGATGCCTTGCCAATCCCGCAGGTTTTTCACGTAGTGCAGGTGAGCCTGGGCCACCTTGCCGCTGCCGATGATCGCCAGTCGCCGAGCCGCCTGTGGCGCCAGCGCATCCACCGCCAGCGCAGTGGTCGCGGCGGTGCGTGCGGTGGTCAGTTCTGCGGCATCACACAACAGCAGCGGCTGGCCGGTGTGCGTGGACATCAAGAGCGTCCAGGCGGTTACCAATGGCCCTTGCTCACGCACGATATACGGCGAGGTTTTCATGCCATACACGCCGTCCTGCGCCAGCACGCCCAGGTAGTTGATGAAGTCACCGGCGCCCTGGGGGAATTCCACCCATTGCTGGGGCGGCTGCACCGCATGCCCGGCCGCCAGGTCGCGGAACAGTGCGCGTAGGATCTGCAGCACATCGACTTGGCCCAGCAGTTCGCGGGCCTGGGTTTGGTTGATCACATGCGGGGTGCTGGACATGAATGCCTCTTTTGTTGAACTTATTTGTCCATTATGGACTTTTAGTTCCGTCGAGCAAGAGGCAAACCTTATCCGAGATAACGAAAGCCCCCCGACAGCTTCTCCTTCAGATAACCCACCAACACACTCACCGACTTCGGCACATGGGGCGAATACGGCCGAATCAAGTAGATCTCATTGGCAAATGCGCCCTTGAGCGTCCAGTCCTTGAGCACCTGCACCAGCTTGCCGCTGGTCAGCGCGGCATGGGCGCTGAAGTCCGGGAGCAGGGCGATGCCCAGGTGGTTGAGAGCGGAGTCGCGCAGCGCCTCACTGTTATTGGTGGCGAAGCTGCCGGCGATGGGCACGGTCAGGCGTTCAACGTTTTTACTGCCGCGTTCGAAGGTCCAGGCGGGCTGGTCGGTGCCCCGTGGGTAGAACAGGCAGTTGTGTGCCGACAGCTCGCCGGGTTCGCGGGGCTCTCCGTGGCGTTGCAGGTAATCCTGGGTGGCTACCAGCACCGACCCGGTGTCGCAGAGCTTCCAGGCGACGTGGGTTTCCGGCACCTGGAAACCGTGGCGCACGGCCAGGTCGTAACCTTCGGCTGCCAGGGAACTCAGCGCATCGGACACATCCAGCTGGATACGCACCTGCGGGTAACGCTGCAGGAATTCCGACAGATGCGGCACCAGTTGCTGTCGGGCAAATGCCACCGGCGCGGTAAGGCGCACCAGCCCGCGAATCTCCCCCACAGAATCACGCACTGACGAGAAGCTGCGGGCGATCTGCGCATAGGCGCTGCGCACTTCACGGGTCAGCGACAGCCCCGCATCGGTCAGCCGCACACTGCGCGTGGTGCGCGTGACCAACTGAGTGCCGGTGGCCTTTTCCAGGTCGGCAATACGCTGGCTGACCGCAGACTTGCTGACGCCCAGGCGCGCAGCGGCAGCCGTGTAAGTGCCTTGCTCTTCCAATATGGAAAGCCAGTGTATATGGGTCCATAGGCCTTCGATCTCAGATTTTTCCATGGGTGGATTGTTCGCGTATGTGGACAATAAGTTCAGGATTCTGCTCTGGTTTGGAACAAAGCGAAAGCCTATCGTGTGTTCCAACGCTACCCACCTGGATCGACTGCCATGACAACCACAATCGAGCACTACATCAACGACCAGCGCGTGTCCCGCGATGATCGCTATCAGGACGTCTACAACCCCGCCACCGGCGAAAAAACCGGGCGCGTCGCGCTGGCCAGCCGCCAGACCGTATCCGAAGCCGTTGCTGCTGCCCAAGTCGCTTTCGACAGCTGGGCCGATACCCCGCCCATCCGCCGCGCCCGCGTGCTGTTCCAGTACCTGCACCTGTTGCGTGAGCGCAAGGACGACCTGGCGCGCATCATCGTCGCCGAGCACGGCAAGGTCTTCACCGACGCCCAGGGCGAAGTGGACCGTGGCATCGATATTCTGGAATTCGCGTGCGGCATTCCCAACCTGCTCAAAGGCGAACACTCTGACCAAGTTTCCCGAGGCATGGACAACTGGACCCTGCGCCAACCGTTGGGCGTAGTGGCCGGCGTCACGCCGTTCAACTTCCCAGTGATGGTGCCGATGTGGATGTACCCGATCGCCATCGCGGCGGGCAACACGTTCATCCTCAAGCCAAGCCCGACCGATCCGAGCGCCTCGTTGTTCATGGCCGAGCTGCTGCGTGAAGCCGGCCTGCCCAAAGGCGTGTTCAACGTGGTGCAGGGCGATAAGGAATCGGTGGATGCACTGATCGAACACCCGGACGTCAAGGCCGTGAGCTTCGTCGGCTCCACACCGATTGCCCAATACATCTACGAAACCGGCGCGCGTAACGGCAAGCGTGTGCAGGGGCTGGGCGGTGCTAAAAACCACATGGTGGTGATGCCTGATGCGGACATCGAAAAAACCGTCGACGCCCTGATGGGCGCTGCTTATGGCAGTGCCGGCGAGCGCTGCATGGCGATCTCCGTCGCCGTGCTGGTTGGTGACGTCGGTGACAAAGTCATCGCTGCCTTGACCGAGCGCGCCAAGCAACTGCGCATCACCGACGGCCGCGACCTCAAGGCCGAGATGGGCCCGATTGTGTCCCGCGCTGCACTGGAGCGCATCAGCGGCTACATCGAACAAGGCGTGCAGGCCGGCGCGCAACTGCTGCTGGACGGGCGTGATTACGTGCCCACCGAAGCGGGCCTGGAAAACGGCTTCTGGCTCGGCGCGACCCTGTTCGACCATGTGACCCGAGAGATGAGCATCTACCGCGAAGAAATCTTCGGCCCGGTCCTGGCGTGTGTGCGGGTGAACGACTTTGGCGAGGCGATCAAGCTGGTCAACGACCACGAGTTCGGCAACGGCGTCAGCTGTTTCACCCGCGACGGCAACATCGCCCGCGAATTTGCGCGGCGTATTCAGGTGGGCATGGTGGGCATCAACGTACCGATCCCGGTGCCGATGGCGTGGCACGGTTTTGGGGGGTGGAAGAAGAGTCTGTTTGGCGACATGCATGCGTACGGCACTGAGGGTGTTCGGTTCTATACCAAGCAGAAATCGATTATGCAGCGCTGGTCGGAGAGCATCGAGCAAGGCGCGGAGTTTGCGATGCCGGTGTCCAAATAACGCTTGGAAGAACATCGCAGGGCAAATGTGGGAGGGGCTTGCCCCCGATGGCGGAATGACAGTCACTGTATATGTGCCTGATACACCACCATCGGGGGCAAGCCCCTCCCACTTTTGGTTGTTTTTCACTTGAGGGTTGACGGCCAGGCGAATGACGAATACTGTACATAAACACAGTGTTTAAGCACTGGCCAACCAACCCTTGGCAACCTCAGTCATGCCAAACACTGTGTGAAAGTTAATGGATTAACTTACCCCACAGGCTCGTTACATCGAGCCGTTTTTATAGAGAGAGGGAACTCATGTCGTATCCAGAAAGCAAACTCACCGGCCTGACCGGTTTCGCCCTTGCGGCAAAAGTCACCGGCGGCTGGTCTGGCCAAGTGGTCAGTATCACCACGCTGGATCAACTCAAGGCCAACATTGGCGACACCACCCCACGGGTGTTGGTGATCAACAGCAATATCTCGGCGTCGAGCCTGACCAAGGTCAATATGGGTGCCAACAAGACCCTGATCGGTTCATTCCAGAACCGTACTTTGGAGAATATTCACCTGCGTGCAACCGCGCAGTCCCAGAACATTATTCTGCAGAATATTATCTTCAAACATTCGGCGAGCATTAAGGCCAATGACGATATTCAGGTGTACTTGAACTACGGCAGCAAGTACTGGATCGATCATTGCTCTTTTGTCGGGCACACCTGGTCCACCACTGACGGCAGTGAAGACAAGCTGCTGTATATCGGTGAAAAAGCCGATTATGCCACCATCAGCAACTGCTTCTTTGGCAGCCACAAGTACGGGCTGATCTTCGGGCACCCGGCGGATGATAATAAGGCAGAGTTCAACGGTTATCCGCGCCTGACGTTGTGCCACAACCGCTTCGACAACATGGAAGTACGCGCGCCCGGCTTGATGCGTTACGGTTATTTTCATGTGTATAACAACTACGTCAATAACTTCCATCTCGGTTTTACCCTCGCACAGAACGCCAATATCCTCTCTGAAAGCAACTATTTTGGCGAAGGCAGCCAAAATAAAGGCATGTTGGATGACAAAGGTACCGGGACGTTCACTGATACAAACAGTGTGCCGCCGATCACCAACCAGAAGTCACCCAAAGCACAATGGACGGCAAGTTCAAACTACGCCTATACCTTGAAGACGGCGGCGCAAGCCAAGGACTTCACACAGAAGAATGCCGGCGCCCAGGCTGGGACGCTAGTATTCGGTAGTTGAGTAGCTAGCTTTCTACTTGGCTGTCATTTATTGCAAGTGCCACTGTATGTATATCAAGGATATAAATACAGTGATGGCCTTTGTAATATGAATAATTCTTAATGTTGCTATAAGCAAGTGCCCATGTTAAACCTTGGTGCGCACTTGCAGGGCCAACTATCTCTTGCTCTTTCAGTCAGTATTAAGTTACTGGCTGCCAGGTGCTATTTAATCTTCGCTTGTCACTTAAGCGTTAGCAAAAGGACATCATCATGAAACATGCGAATCACACACCCACTCGCTGGACACGGGCCGATGCGCTGAAAGTTAATGAGAATGACCCGACGACGACACAGCCGTTAGTGAGTCCTGACTTTCCTGTCATGAGTGACACGGTCTTTATTTGGGACACCATGCCATTGCGTGAACTGGATGGCACGGTGGTATCGGTGAATGGCTGGTCGGTGATCTTCACCTTGACCGCCGACCGTCGCCCCCATGATCCACAATTCATCAATGCTGATGGCCGTTACGACATCAAGCGCGATTGGGAAGACCGCCATGGTCATGCGCGGATCTGCTACTGGTATTCGCGCACCGGCAAAGACTGGATCTTCGGCGGCCGTGTCATGGCCGAGGGGGTTTCGCCGACCACCCGTGAATGGGCGGGCACGCCGATTCTGTTGAATAACAACGGTGACATCGATCTGTACTACACCTGCGTCACGCCGGGTGCCACGATTGCCAAAGTCAGGGGCCAGGTTGTCACGTCGGACACCGGTGTCACGCTCCAGGGCTTTGATCAGGTCAAGTCGTTGTTCGATGCCGACGGCACCTACTACCAAACCGAAGCGCAGAATGCGACCTGGAACTTTCGCGATCCCAGCCCCTTTATCGATCCCGTCGATGGCAAGTTGTACATGGTGTTCGAAGGCAATGTGGCCGGCGAGCGCGGGACTCACGAAGTGGGCCCGAATGAAATAGGCCTGGTGCCGCCAGGGCATGAAGATGTGGGGGGCGCGCGTTATCAGGTGGGGTGCATCGGCATTGCCGTGGCCAAGGACCTCAACGGTGACGAGTGGGAAATCCTGCCGCCATTGGTCACGGCCGTTGGCGTGAACGACCAGACCGAACGGCCGCACTATGTGTTCCAGGACAACAAGTACTACCTGTTCACCATCAGCCACAAGTTCACCTATGCGGATGGCGTGACGGGGCCGGATGGCGTCTATGGGTTCGTCAGTGATCATCTGTTCGGCCCCTATACGCTGATGAATGCGTCGGGGCTGGTACTTGGCAACCCGCCTTCGCAGCCGTTCCAGACGTACTCTCACTGCGTGATGCCCAACGGCCTGGTGACGTCGTTTATCGACAGCGTGCCCACCACCGGCGATGACTATCGCATCGGCGGCACCGAGGCACCGACGGTCAGGATCGTGTTGAAGGGCGCTCGCTCGTTTGTGCAGGAGGCATACGACTACGGTTACATTCCGGCGATGCGGGATGTGGTGTTGAGCCAGTGACCGCAGTGCAAAAGCCAGCCTGATTCATCAGGTGTAAACCGATCCAAATGTGGAAGGGGCTTGCCCCCGATGGCGGTGTCTCAGTCAAGAAGGTGCGACTGGTCCACCGCTATCGGGGGCAAGCCCCCTCCCACCGTTGACCGGTGTTGTGCCTGGAAGATTGGTGGCGCTCAAGCTCAAGGCTGTCATGAGCCACATACTCAGTCGGCCCTGACAAGCAGAGATCCAGTGTGGGAGGGGGCAACCCTCCCACCTTTGACTGGTGTCGTGTCTGGAAGATTGGCGGCGCTGAAGCTCAAGACCACCATGAGCCACATACTCGGCCGGTCCTGACAAATGGAGATCCAATGTGGGAGGGGGCTTGCCCCCGATGGCGGTGCCTCAGTCAAGAAGGTGTCGACTGGTCCACAGCTATCGGGAGCAAGCCCCCTCCCACCTTTGACTGGTGTTGTGTCTGGAAGATTGGCGGCGCTGAAGCTCAAGACCACCATGAGCCACATACTCGGCCGGTCCTGACAAATGGAGATCCAATGTGGGAGGGGGCTTGCCCCCGATGGCGGTGCCTCAGTCAAGAAGGTGTCGACTGGTCCACAGCTATCGGGAGCAAGCCCCCTCCCACCTTTGACTGGTGTTGTGTCTGGAAGATTGGCGGCGCTGAAGCTCAAGACCACCATGAGCCACATACTCGGCCGGTCCTGACAAATGGAGATCCAATGTGGGAGGGGGCTTGCCCCCGATGGCGGTGCCTCAGTCAAGAAGGTGTCGACTGGTCCACCGCTATCGGGGCAAGCCCCCTCCCACCTTTGACCCCGTTCAAGCAGTGATTTTTGAGCCGTTCATAATCCACGGTGGTCTTGGCAATCTCCAGAAATGGCCACTAACCGATCATGCGAACCACCCGCCTGGCAATCAGAACACCCACCACAGGCGCCAGCGCAAACACCCCAAACAGCCACACCGCAGCGCTCGCGGTGCCTTCGACACCGCCGGGTTCAGTGAGGCCGGCGACGTTCGCGACCATGCCCGCCAGTGCCGCGCCAAACGCGGTAGCGAACAGTTGCACGGTGGTAATCGACGCGCTGGCAAGGTCCTGCTCGCCGGCCGGCGCCACCTGGAACACCCGAGTCAGCAAGTGCGGCCACGCCAGCCCCACGCCCAACCCAATCAGGATAAGCGCCAGGCAGATCGGTGTGAGCGTCTGCCCGCTGCCGTTGCTTTCGACGGGCATCAAGATGGCCAGCGCCACCATGCCCACCACGCCCAGGATCGGCCCGGCCAGGATCGCTCGTCGAATGTTGCCGCCCGTCACACCCGCGCTGGCGATTGACCCCAGCGTCCAGCCGGCCGCCATCAGTGCCGCCAGATAACCGGCCACCAACGGCGACTGGTGGTGCAGGACTTGAAGAAACAGCGGCACGAAGATTTCGCCACTGGTCACGGCCACTGCCAGCAATGACATCGTCGCGTACAGCGCGCCGAGTGCAGTGGTGATCCGAAACGCTCCGGCGGGCAACAGTCGATGGTGGGCGCGGCTTTCCGTGACGATCAGCAGCGCGGTGAACACCGCTGCCACGGCCAGCCCCAGCAGGTTCAGAGGCAGGGTGGACGAGACGCTGCCGGCCGACACCGCCAGTACCGCAGCCGTCAGCAGCACCAGTTGGGCGAGTGGCAGCGGTGTCGGCTCAACGCTATCGGTGCTGCGCTTGGGCAGGACCGCCGCCGCCAGCACCGCGAATAACCCGGCCACCGGAATCAACGACCAGAACGCCGCGCGCCATATGCCCAGCTCGGCAAACACCCCGCCCACCGCTGGCCCGACCAGCGTCGCCACGCCCCACATCCCCGACACCAACGCCATCGCGCGCGGCCACAGGCTTTCATCGAACACCAACCGAATCATCGCGTAGGACAGCGCGAACAAGAACCCACCGCCCAGCCCCTGCACCAACCGCCCTACGAGCATCACCGGCATGGACGGCGCAAACGCACAGGCCAAGGCCCCGCCGGCAAACACCAGGCTGGCGACCAGGTACGCCGCACGCGGCCCGAGGCTGCCGAGCAGGCGCGCCGACAACGCCGAACCGAGGATCGAGGCGGCGACAAATAACGTGGTGTTCCAGGCGTAGTAGTCGATGCCGCCGATGTCCTGGACCACTGACGGCAGAATCGTGGTGGCGATGTACACGTTGATCGCATGCAGCACCACGCCGCCTGCCAGTGCGAGCGAACGTACGCCGTTGGCACCGGACAACAGCGCGGCCCAGTTGGAAGGGGAGGGTTGAGGTGTGTCCATGTAGGCTCCGATTCAAAGGACTGAAGGCTTGCCAAGGCAAGCCGACACCCTTTATAAAACCTCATGTTTAGATGAGGTCAAGAGCTGGATGGAAGCGAAAATCGATGTGCGCATCCCCCTCGGCGTGGGCGAATTGGCCCGCCGCAGCGGCGTGACCGTGGCCACGGTGCATTTCTACGAAGCCAAGGGGTTGATCCACGCACAACGCAGCGCGGGCAATCAGCGTCGCTATCAGCGTGACGTACTGCGCCGGATCGCGGTGATCAAGGTCGCGCAGCGCGCGGGCATTCCGTTGGCGACCATCAAGGACGCGTTGGACGAACTGCCTTCAGGACGGCCGTTGACGGCGAAGGACTGGACCCAACTCTCCACCCGCTGGCGCGACCTGTTGAGTGAGCGCATCAACAGCCTCACTCAACTGCGCGACCAACTCGATGGCTGTATCGGCTGTGGTTGCCTGTCCCTGGATGATTGCCCGCTGCGCAATCCGGGGGATCGCCTGGGGCAGTTGGGGGATGGGGCCGTGTTGCTCGGAAAGTGAGACGACCACCGCCCCTCCCACACGGGATTTGTGGTGTTTGTGAGGGTGGCGTCAGCGCCGCCCCGTGCGCGTACTCACGTCCACCCACACCGCCAACACCAGGATGCTGCCCTTCACAATCATCTGCCAGTAACTGTCCACGTCCAGCATCGACATGCCGTTATCCAGGCTGGTAATCACCAACGCCCCGAGCAACGCGCCATACACCGTGCCCGAGCCGCCGCGCATCGACGTACCACCAATAAAGCACGCAGCGATGGCATCCAACTCGCCCATATTGCCCGCCGACGGTGAGCCCGCCGCGAGCCGCGCGGTGTTGACCAGGCCGGCGAGGGCGCACATCACGCCCATGATGCCGAAGATCCACAGTTTCACCGCCTGCACGTTGATGCCCGACAGGCGCGTGGCTTCCATATTGCTGCCCACCGCATACACGCGGCGGCCGAACACGGTCTGGCTGGTGACGTAGCTGAACACGCCGAGCAGCACCAGCAACAGCAGCACTGGTACGGGGATGCCGTCGTAGCTGTTGAGGGTGGTGACGAACCCGGCGAGTACCGCGCCGATCACCGCCACGCGCAGCACGTCGCGCACCAGGGCGTGCGGCGCCAAGCCATGCAGCGCGCGGTTGCGCCGTTGTTTCCAGGTCAACAACAGGGTCAGGGCAAACAGCAAGACTCCAAGGCCAATCCCCACCGAATGCGGCAAATACCCCTGGCCTACATACACCAGCGACGGCGACACCGGCGCGATGGTGGTGCCGCCGGTGATCCCCAGCAGAATCCCGCGAAACGCCAGCATGCCGCCCAGGCCAACGATAAAAGAGGGGATGCGCAGGTAGGCCGTCATGTAACCGTTGGCCAAACCGATCATCAGCCCACACAGCGCCACCAGGCTGAGATTGGCCAGCAGCGGAATGTGATAAACCACATCCAGGATCGCCGCCAACCCGCCCAACAACCCCAGCAACGAACCCACCGACAAATCAATCTCGCCGCTAATAATCACCAGCACCATGCCGCACGCCAGAATCCCGGTGATTGCCATCTGCCGCAGCAGGTTCGACAGGTTGCGCGGTGTGAGGAAACCGCCCTCGGTCTGCCAACTGAAAAACAGCCAGATCACCGCCACGGCGATCACCAGCGCAAGCATTTTGTAGCGGGTAAACAGCTGTTTGACCTGATTCATCTACGCGGTCTTCCGATCATTATTGTTGTTTTGGCTGAGCGCAGCGGCGAGCACCTGTTCCTGGGTGAGCCCTTCATTGATGAAATCGCCGCGCAACTGGCCGTCGCCGATCACCAGCACGCGGTTGGACACGCCGAGCACTTCGGCCAGTTCCGAGGAGACCATGATGATCGACACGCCTTCGGCCGCCAGGGCGCCCATCAGTTTGTAGATCTCATACTTGGCGCCCACGTCCACCCCGCGCGTGGGTTCGTCGAGGATCAGCACTTTGGGCTTGGCCATCAGCATTTTCGCCAGCACGGCTTTTTGCTGATTGCCGCCGGACAAGCTGGTGATCGGTAAAAACGGGCTGGCCGTCTTGAGGTGCATGCGTGCGATCTGCTGGTCGATGCTGCCCAGTTCAGCTTCGGCGTCGATGCGGGTCATATGCGCATAGGTATCGAGGACCGCCAGGGTGATGTTCTGACCCACGCCCAGGTCGGGAATGATGCCTTGGCGCTTGCGATCCTCGGGCACCATGCACAGCCCGGCGCGAATCGATTTGAGCGGCGTGCGCGTGTCGATTACCTGGCCGTCGAGCCACACCTCGGCGCTGTAGCGGCCGGGGTAGGCGCCGAAGAGCGCTGACACTAACTCCGTGCGTCCGGCGCCCACCAGCCCGGCAATGCCGAGGATCTCGCCGCGCTTGAGCACGAAGGAAATATCATCGACACGCTTGCGCCTGGGGTTGTCCACGTCATAGCAGGTGACGTTGCGCGCCTCGAAAATCACCTCGCCGATGGCATGGGGCTCGGTGGGGTAGAGGTTGCTCATCTCACGGCCGACCATCTGCGTGATGATCCGGGGGATGTCCATGTCGGCCATGGCCGTGGTCGCGATGTGTTTACCGTCGCGGATCACCGCAATGGTGTCGCACACCGCCGCCACTTCATCGAGCTTGTGGGAGATGTACACGCAGGCCACACCCTTGGCTTTGAGGTCACGGATGATGTCGAGCAGTACCTCGATTTCCGAGCGGGTCAGGGCCGAAGAGGGCTCGTCGAGGATCAGCAGGCGCGCTTTTTTATTGAGCGCCTTGGCGATTTCTACCAGTTGCTGGTAGCCGCCGCCGTACTGCGACACCGGCAAGGCGACGTTCATGTCCGGCACCTTGAGTTCACGCATCAACGCTTCGGCGCGGTGGATCATCGCCGGGTAGTTCATGCGCCCGCCGGGCAATGTCAGTTCGTGGCCCATAAAGATGTTTTCGGCCACCGACAGGTCGGGCACCAGGGTCAGTTCCTGGTGAATGATCACGATACCGGCGGCCTCGGTTTCGCTGATGGACTGAGCCTTGAGCGGTTGCCCATCCCAGAGGATTTCACCCTCCCAGGTGCCGTACGGGTAGACCGCCGACAGCACCTTCATCAGTGTGGATTTACCCGCGCCGTTTTCACCGCACAGGCCGACACATTCCCCCGGCCGCACAGTGATGTCGATGCCGTTCAGCGCGTTGACACCGCCAAAGCTTTTGACGATGCCGTTCATTTGCAGCAGATAGTCAGCCATGGCGGTCACTGCCCGCCGATCTGCTCTTTGGTATAGAACCCGTCCTTCTCCAACAGATCGATATTGGCCTTGGTCAGCGAAGTCGGGGTGAGCAGGATGGTGTCGACTTTCTTGCTGCCGTTATCGTACTGCGAGCTGTAGGTGGGCTTCTCGTTACGTGCCAGTTGCACCGAGAGCTTGGCGGCTTCGGTGGCAATCAGCTTGAGCGGTTTGTACACGGTCATGGTCTGGGTGCCGTCGATCACGCGTTTGATCGCGGCGAGGTCAGCGTCCTGTCCGGAGATCGGCACCTTGCCCGCCAGTTTCTGCGCGGCCAGGGCCTGGATCGCACCGCCGGCGGTGGCGTCGTTGGAGGCGACGATGGCGTCGATTTTGTTGTTGTTCCGGGTCAGGGCGTTTTCGACGATGCTCAGGGCTTCGGTGGGGTTCCACTCCTTGACCCACTGCTGGCCGACTACCTTGATATCGCCCTTGTCGATGGCCGGTTGCAGCACCTTCATCTGGCCTTCGCGCAGCACCTTGGCGTTGTTGTCGGTAGGCGCGCCGCCGAGCAGGAAGTAGTTGCCCTTGGGCGCCGCTTGCAGCACACCGCTGGCCTGCATTTCGCCGACCTTTTCGTTATCAAAGGAGATGTAGGCGTCGATGTCCGCATTGAGAATCAGGCGGTCATAGGACACCACCTTGATCCCGGCTTTCTTGGCTTCGGCCACCGCGTTGGTCAGCACCGTTGCGTTGAACGGCACGATAACGATCACATCGACGCCCCGGGAAATCAGGTTTTCGATCTGGGAAATCTGCTTCTGCTCGTTGGCATCGGCGGACTGCACAAAGACCTTCGCGTCGAGTTTTTCCGCAGCGGCGACGAAGTAATCGCGGTCGCGGGACCAGCGTTCCAGGCGCAGGTCGTCGATGGAAAAACCGATTTTCGGGTGGGCGGAATCGGCCATCACCGGCAGTGCGAGCAGGGCCAGGGCGGTGGCGAGCAGGGTACGTTTGAATGACTTCATGTTGGTGCGTCCTTTTATTGTTGTTGGAAGACTCTAGCCGAACACTGCTGTTGCTGTTTGCGTTGTGTGTAGCCTGGCTTTTTTGTGGTGAGTGGCTTGCCCCGCGCTAGGGCGCGAAGCGACCCCAAACCAGACGATGCAATTTTACGTGACACACCGAGGTGCCTGATTTCAGGGCCGCTTCGCGCCCCAGCGCGGGGCAAGCCCGCTCACTACAACTGCAGTCACAATCAACTGCGCACAGCATCGGTCAGGTGTAGATAAACCGGTTCACGACACCTTCGAGCATCTCCTGTCGCCCGCTCACCGCCTGCGGGTTCAGTTCATGGGCAAACGCGTGTTCTGCCAGCGATTCCAGGCTGAACTCACCCGCCAGCACGGCTTGGCCCAGCGGCTGTTGCCAACCGGCATAACGCTGGTCCTTGAACTGCTGCAATCGGTCGTTTTGCACCATGGCCGCCGCACGCTCCAGGGCCAGCGCCAATACGTCCATGGCCTCCACATGCCCGTGGAACAGATCCACCTCATCCAGGCTCTGACGCCGTACCTTGGAATCAAAGTTATAGCCGCCGTTCTTGAACCCGCCAGCCTTGAGGATTTCATAGGTGGCGAGGGTCATCTCCTCGACGCTGTTAGGGAATTGGTCGGTGTCCCAGCCGTTCTGCGGGTCGCCACGGTTGGCGTCGATGCTGCCGAAGATACCGAGGGATACGGCCGTGGCGATCTCGTGATGGAAGCTGTGCCCGGCCAGGGTGGCGTGGTTGGCCTCGATATTCACCTTGATCTCGTGTTCCAGGCCGTACTCATGCAGGAAGCCGAACACCGTGGCGCTGTCGTAGTCGTACTGGTGCTTGGTCGGCTCCTGGGGCTTGGGCTCGATCAGCAGGTCGCCCTTGAAGCCGATTTTGTGCTTGTGTTCCACCACCATGCGCATAAAGCGCCCGAGCTGTTCGCGCTCGCGCTTGAGGTCGGTGTTGAGCAGGGTTTCATAGCCTTCACGGCCGCCCCACAGCACATAGTTTGAGCCTTTGAGCCGCAGGGTGGCGTTCATCGCGCTGAACACCTGGGCGGCGGCGTAGGCAAACACTTCAGGGTCCGGGTTACTGGCAGCGCCGGCGGCAAAGCGCGGGTTGCTGAAGCAGTTCGCGGTGCCCCACAGCAGTTTGATCCCGGTTTGTTCCTGGTGACGCTCCAGATGGTCGACCATCTGTGCGAAGTGCTCGCGGTACTCCTTGAGCGAGCTGCCTTCGGGCGCCACGTCGGTGTCGTGAAAGCTGTAGTAGCCGATGCCCAGTTTGGAGAAAAACTCAAAGGCCGCCTCCGCCTTGCCGATGGCCACCTCCATCGGGTCGCCACTGCGCTGCCACGGGCGCTTGAAGGTGCCCATGCCAAACATATCGGCACCGGGCCACACGAAGGTGTGCCAGTAACACGCAGCCATGCGCAGGTGCTCGCGCATGGGTTTGCCGAGGATCAACTTGTTGGCGTCGTAATGGCGAAAGGCGAGGGGGGAATCGCTGCTGGGGCCTTCGAAGCGAACCTTCTCGACACCGGGGAAGTACGGCATGGCGTTTTCCTTATTGTTCTTGGCGGTGTCTGGATACTAGCAACGGCGATGGGGCTGGCGATTATGAAAATCACCAAGGCGTAGTGCGATTTTGTGCAGCGAGGGCTAGTCTGTCGCGACAGGCCCCAGGACAAAAACAATGAAAACCCTACCGCCCGTGCACCGAATCGCGCTGCTGTTCAACGGCAGCAAAATCTACGACCGCGGCATCATCGCCGGCATCGGTAATTACCTGAGCAGTACGCGTGTGTCCTGGGATTTGTTCCTGGAAGAGGACTTTCTATGCCGCCTCAAAGGCATCGAGCGTTTTCAGGGCGACGGTATCATTGCCGACTTCGACGACCCGCTGATAGGCGAGGCATTGGCCGACAGTCAGTTGCCGGTGGTAGCGGTGGGCGGCTCCTATGAAGACGGCCGCGCGTACCCCAAGGGCATCCCCTATGTGGCCACCGATAATTACGCATTGATGAAGTTGGCCTACGCGCATTTGATCGAGGCAGGGCTGACGCGCTTTGCCTGCTTCAGCCTGCCCGAAGCGCAGGCCAACCGCTGGGCCCAGGAGCGCGAAAAAGCCTTTCGCCGCCTGATGCTGCGCGACGGCTTGCAGGTGGAGGTGTATCGCGGCCTCGGCACCAGCGCGCCGTTGTGGGACAGCGCAGTGGAGCAGCAGATCGCCTGGCTGCACAGCTTGCCAAAGCCCATTGGCATTATTGCCGTGACCGATGCCCGTGCCCGGCAATTGCTGCAAGCCTGCCTCACAGCCGGCATCGCCGTGCCGGAACAAGTGGCGCTGATCGGCATCGACAACGATCCGCTGACCCGAACCCTTACGCGAGTGCCGCTGAGTTCGGTGATCCAGGGCACCGAAACCATGGGTCGCACTGCCGCTGCGCTGTTGCACCAGATGTTGCACGGCAAGCCTTGCACCGGTACGCAAATCCTCGTGCCGCCGGACGCAATCAACGTCCAGGCCTCCAGCCTTCATCAACCCTTGGGCAATCCGTACGTGATGCAGGCGCTGCTGTTTATCCGCCAATACGCTTGCCAGGGCATCAAGACCGCTCAAGTGGCGGCGTATGTCGGTGTGTCGCGTTCATCCCTGGAAGCGCACTTTCGTAAGGTGCGCAATTGCAGCGTGCATGACGAAATCCTGCGCTTCAAACTCGCGGCTGCCGCCAGAGGCCTGGAAAACCGCGACCTGGCGATTGCCGACATCGCGTCGACCTGCGGCTTCACCTCGGCGCAGTACCTGCACACCGTGTTTCGTCGCGAGTTTGGCTGTACGCCCCGGGAGTACCAGCGGGGCGCGGAGTTTGCGTTATCTGTCCCTGAGTAAGGCCTTACATACACTGCTGAACCCACTGTGGGAGGGGGCTTGCTCCCGATGGCGGTGTGTCAGTCAAGCCATTCATTGACTGACACACCGCCATCGGGAGCAAGCCCCCTCCCACATTTTTTGACCGCGTTCAGGCGCTTAGAACACTGCCTTGACCTGCAACCCCAACACCAGCGCATTGTCGATGTTGTCACCCGAAAACGCGCCTGGCTCGATGATGTATTGCACATCCGGGCGCAGGTTCAGCCATGGCGTGGCCTGGTAGCCGTAACTGAGTTCGATCAGTTGTTCGGCGTTGTCGAGGTTGGGGTAGCTGGACCCGGCGTTGAACGCTGCCAGTTCCTGCACGTCGCGGCTGCGCGGGTTTGGCACGGCGCGGCCATAACCCAGGGACAGGGTGTCCCGCGGGCGGCCTTCGAACGGTTTGTAGAGCACTACACCTGCGCCATACCACTTGCTGAACGGCGAGGCCGCTTCGCTGGCGGCGGAGTATTGGCCGAAGGCGTGCAGCACACGGCCGGCCGACGATTCGGAGGCCCACACCGCCTGGTCGATCAGCAGATAGTGACCGCCGCGACCGCTGACTTTTTCAGTGCTGCCGATGCGTTTCACATCGGAGCTGTCGTAGTAGTAACCCACCTTATATTCCCCGGGCAGGGGGCCTGCGTGCTTGTACACCAGCTCAATCGGCACCACGGTCCCGGTGGTGTGCTTGGGGCTCAACTTCCAGGCGCGGCTGGAGTCGCCGTTGCTTTCCGGGTCGACATTGAACGCCGCCACCCGCACTTGCCAGGCCGGCGAGAGGTCGTATTTCACCCGTGCGCCCAGACGCGCGTTCGGGTAGTTGGTCCAGCCGCTGCCGCCGGACATGTTCAGCGGATGCCCGCAGAAACCGGCGTTCATGAAGTTGCACAGGATGCCGCTGTCCAGGCCGCCGAGGTCATTGCCCATGGCCATGTAGCCGAGCTTCACGTTGAGTGCTGGGGTGAAGAGCGTGCGCTCGTAGCTCAGCTCAGTGAGGCGGGTGTAGAGACCGCCGTAGTTTTCCTGGATCGGCAGACGGTTGCCCACCAGGTCCTCGGACGCGCTGTTGCCGCGACGGTCATTGACGGTGACCTGGATGCGGTCGCCGTTGGTGAAACCGTAGAGCTTGCCCAGGTCGAACTGCACACCGAGCTTGAGGTTTTGCGAGTAGCGCGCCGAGCGGTGCTGACCGCCGTGGGCGTTGTAGGCGGTTTCGCCGCTGTAGTCGCCGGTGAAGCGCACACCGGTGTCTTCCAGTTCACGGCGCAGGCCGCCCCAGTCGCCGGTCAGGGTGGTGTCATCGGCTTGGACGGGCAGGGCGGCGCCCAGGGCCAGGCCGAGCAACAGGCGCCCAAAAGAGAGATGAGAAGTGGGTGTCATGCGGGTCTTCCAGACAGAAAGCGCGGTGCCGGGGGGCACCGCGCTTGGGGGAGGTTATGGCAGGGCGTAGGCGATCACGTAGTCGCCACGGTCAGTGGATTGGCGTGCACCGCCGGCGGTGACGACTACGTACTGCTTGCCGGTTTTCGGCGATACGTAAGTCATCGGGCCGCCTTGGCTGCCGACCGGCAGGCGGGCTTTCCACACTTCGTCACCGTTGCCGCTGTTGAAGGCGCGCAGGTAGAAATCCTGGGTGCCGGCGATAAAGATCAGGCCGCCCTGGGTCGACAGCGTGCCGCCGAGGGTCGGCAGACCGATCTTGATCGGCAGGTGCATACGGATGCCCAGCGGGCCGGTGTCTTCAACGGTGCCAACCGGCACCTGCCACGCGACTTTCTGGGTCTTCATATCGATGGCGGTCAGGGTGCCGAACGGCGGCGCCTGGCACGGAATGCCGGCCACCGACAGGAAGCGGTTTTTGTTCACGGCATACGGCGTGCCCTTGAGCGGGACCGCGCCCATGCCGGTGTTCAGCGCTTCGCCACCGGACGAAGACTGGGCTTTGTTCTGCGACGGCACCATCTGGATCCACAGGCCCAGGCGCATGTCGTTGACGAAGATAAAACCGTGCACCGGGTCGGTGGAAATGCTGCCCCAGTTCATGCCGCCCAGGGAACCCGGGAAACTCAGGGATTTATCGGTGCCCGGCGCGGTGTACAGGCCGTCGTAGCGCATGCCTTTGAAGTCGATGCGGCACAGCAACTGGTCGTACGGGGTGGCGCCCCACATGTCCGATTCAGTCAGGGTTTGCGCGCCGATCTGCGGCATGCCTACCGATTTAGGCTGGGTTGGCGAGTACGGTTCATTGGGGATGTTGGCGGCCTTGACCGGCACTTCTTTTACGTCAGTCAGCGGTTTACCAGTGGCGCGGTCGAGCACGTAGATCTGGCCGGCCTTGGTGCCGATCACTACCGCAGGCACGGCTTTGTCGCTGCCCGGCGGGGTGAAGTCGATCAGGCTTGGCTGCATCGGCAGGTCGAAGTCCCACAGGTCGTTGTGGACGGTCTGGTACACCCACTTTTCAGCACCGGTGGAGGCATCCAGCGCCAATACCGAAGCGCCGTATTTATGGTTGAGCTGGGTGCGTTCCACGCCGTAGATGTCGGTGGATGAGCTGCCCATCGGCAGGAAAATCGTGTTCATCAGCGGGTCGTAGGACATCGGCGCCCAGCTGTTCGGCGTGCTGCGCACGTAGGTGCTGTCGCCGGTTGGGGCTTGTTTGTCTTCCGGGTTGCCGGGGTCGAAGGCCCAACGCATTTGCCCGCTGATCACGTCAAAACCACGGATCACGCCGCCTGGCATGTCGGTCTGCACGTTATCCGCCACGCGGCCGCCGACCACCACGGTGGTACCGGCGATCAATGGCGCGGAAGACAGCTGGTAGTAGCTGTCCGGCACATTGCCCAGGCCGGCTTTCAAATCCACCTGGCCGTGGGTGCCGAAGTCTTCACAGAATTTGCCGGTGTCGGCGTCTACCGCAATCAGGCGGGCATCAATGGTGTTGGTCAGCAGACGGCGCTGGCACTGCGCACCCGCTGGAACGCTGGCGGCAATGATCGGCGAGCTGTTGGGCTGGGTCGGCTGGGCAATCGGCGCGGTGGCGTCGAAATAGGCCATGCCGCGGCAACGCTGCCAGACCGCCGATTTGGCGTTGACTTCGTTCTTCCACAGTTCTTTGCCGGTGTCGGCGTCGAGGGCGATCAGATTGTTGTGCGGGGTGCAGATGAACACTTTGTTGCCGATCTGCAGCGGGGTCAGTTGGTCTTCGGCACCGTTGCCGTCGCTGATCGCCACGTCGCCGGTGTGGTAGGTCCAGGCTACTTTG
The DNA here is from genome assembly GCF_054683855.1 of Pseudomonas sp. H1_D04. Lineage (NCBI taxonomy): Bacteria > Pseudomonadati > Pseudomonadota > Gammaproteobacteria > Pseudomonadales > Pseudomonadaceae > Pseudomonas > Pseudomonas sp. H1_D04. The sequence goes on along the minus strand of NZ_CP162826.1, from coordinate 6,288,175 downwards.
AGCTTGTTGACGGTGTCGCGGTTGATCTGGTCCAGCGCGGCGAAGCGGCTGCCGCCTTCAGTGTTGCCGTAGTGCGCCCAATCTTTCTGCGCATCGGCCGGGGCCACCGGCGTGACGCCTGGGCCGGCACCGGTCGGGGCGACGCTTGGGTGGGCGACAAACATATTGCCCGCCGCAACCACTACGCCCACCGCCAGTACGGCGGCAACGCCATAGGCACCGCGCGCAGGCTTGCCGACCAGCAGTGGGTACACCAGCGCGACCACCAGGCCAATCGCGGCGAACATGAATAGCCGCGAGAACAGCGGCCAGAACACCAGGCCCACATCCGCCACGGCCCAAATGGCCGTGCCCACCAGGAACGCGGCAAACAACCACGCACCCGCCGGGTTACGCCGGGCAATCAACAGGCCGGCAATCGCCATGGCCACGCCGCCGATCAGGAAGTACCAGGAACCTCCCAGGCTAACCAGTTTGGCGCCGCCGACGGCGAGCGCGATGCCGAGCAGGGCGATGATAACGCCCAGGCCCAGGAGTAAGAATCTAGAGACGCCAGTAGCGCGCGATGCTCGTTTCATGTCGAAAGGACTCGAATGTGAGAGGGCAAAGACGCGATTTTAGCAAGATAAGTAACTGGTTAGTACATTAGAGTCCTGCAATAGACTATTACAGTTGCTGCGATGATGCAGTGCGGTCAAATGCCGCGTTGGATAGGAGGGTTTTCTCGATGGGCAGCGGTGCGGGGAGCGCGTATTCAGGCGTGTCGATAGCCGTATCAGGATGAGCGCACTTTGAGCCTCAACGAAACGCCCCATCGGTTGAGTGGATGGGGCGTAGCGTTCGACCACCGTCTTTACAGGCAGCTTTGCTCGAACTCTTCGAGCATATCGGAGCGGATCAGATGACCCTCGTCATTCCGATCCCGGTACCGTCGTGGCTCAAGTCACTGGCCATGTATGGGTTGACGTCTTCCTTGAGGGCGATGCGGCTGACGTGTGTGTCCGCATACGCCCTCTGTCTGACAATGCCTAAAACTTGAAGCGTCCCACCAACCCTTTGAGCTGACCGGAAATATCCGTCAAACGACCTGAGCCGGTCTGCGCCGAATGGGCAAAACCTTCCACCAACTGCGCATCGGCATGGATCTGCGCGATGTGCCGGTTGATCTCTTCCGCCACTTGGTGCTGTTCCTCAGCGGCGGTCGCGATCTGGGTGTTCTGGTCGCGGATCGAGTCCACGGAGCCAAGGATCTTGTCGAAGCTGTCGCGAGCCTGCTGGATGCGTTCCACGCTGGTGTGGGACACCAACAGGCTGCCTTGCATCTGCTGCGTGACTTCCTGGGTGCGGCGGGCGAGGTTGCCCAGCAGGCTGTCGATTTCGCCGGTGGAGTCCGCGGTGCGACGCGCCAAGGCGCGGACTTCGTCTGCAACCACGGCGAAGCCTCGGCCTTGGTCACCGGCGCGGGCCGCTTCGATCGCCGCGTTGAGTGCCAGCAGGTTGGTTTGCTCGGCAATCGAACGGATGGTATCGAGGATGGTGTTGATGTTCTGGCTGTCCTGCTCCAGCAACTGCATGGTCTGAGTCGATTTCTGCAGGTCTTCGCTAAGCTTGAGCACGCTGCCCGTGGCTTCGCCGATGTGCTGCTGACCGGCGTGCACATCGCGATAGCCTTCGTCGGCACTGGTGGCCGCGGCGCTGCAGGAGCGTGCGACTTCGTTGGCGGTGGCGACCATTTCGTTGAACGCAGTGCTGACCAGTTCCACGGCTTCACGCTGGCGGCCGGCGGCCTGGTTCATGTTATTGGCCACTTCGCTGGTGTCGGCGGCGGCGGTTTGCAGGTCGGATGATGCGTTACCGATGCGCTGCACCAACTGCGCGATCATGCTCAGGAACTGGTTGAACCAGCCGGCGAGGCTGGCGGTTTCGTCCTTGCCTTGCACCTTGAGCTGGCGGGTCAGGTCGCCTTCACCTTCGGCGATTTCTTGCAGGCCGTCGGCCACGCCACGGATCGGGCGGACAATGACGCTGGCAAAACTGGCGCCGACAATCGCGAACACTAAGGCCAACGCGGCAGCGATCGCGGCGATCAGCCAGGTGAGGCTGGTCGCACCCGCCATCACTTCGTCCCGCTTGATCAGCCCGATAAAGCGCCAGCCCAAGTCTTTTGAACTGACCACGTTAGCCATATAAGCCACGCCGTCGATGTCGATTTGGGTCACGCCGTCGCCACGCTTGGACAGTTCGGCGTAGTTGGGGCCGAGGTCTGCCATCGGCTTGAAGTTGTGCTTGGCGTCGCTGGGGTCCACCAGCACGTTGCCATTGGCTTCGACCAGCATCAGGTAGCCGCTGTCGCCCAGCTTGATGTTGCGCACCAGTTCGGTGAGCTGCTTGAGCGACACGTCCAGGCCGACCACGCCGAGGATTTTGCCGCTGGCGTCGGCGACGGTGTGCACGGTGCCGATCAGCACCACATCATCCGGTGCCCAGTAGTAGGCGCCGGTGCGCACGGTAGCGCCAGGCGCGGCGATGGCCGCTTGGTACCAAGGGCGTACGCGTGGGTCGTAGTTGTTCAGTTTGGTGTCGTCCGGCCAACTGGCGTAACCGCCGTCGCTCAGGCCCAGGGACAGGTAAGCGGTGCTCGGATGGCTCTTGGCGAACTGGTCGAAGATATCCAGCAGTTCTTTGTTGGTGGGTGTAAGGGGAATTTGCGCGGCGTCGGCGCCGGCGTAGCTCTTGAGGTCCTTGGCCGCGACAACGCGCGGGTCCTTGGCCACAAATTCGACGTTCTGGCTGATGCCGTCGAAGAACTGCTTCATGCCATTGTCGATCTGGCGGATTTCGCGGCCGCTGCTGTCGAGGAAGTTGGCCAGGGCCCCCTCGCGCAGATTCAACACTACCAACACGGCGACCAGGATGACGGGGACGCACGCGATAGCCGCGAACGCCCAGGTCAGCTTCTGCTTGATATTCATGACTTCACCTGCGGAGTATTTATAGTTTTGGCAAGGCAGTGGGTAGCGCAGAACGTCGCATGTGTTGTTATGAAGAGGTGTAGCCCATGCGTACCCCCGGTTTATCGACCGAGGAGTCACGCACTTTAGGGCCGCAGTCGTGATCAGCCGATTTGGGTATCGGCCAGGGCGTCGCGGCGCATCGATTGCAGGTTTTTTTCGATGGTTTCGCAGATGGCTTCCATCTGGATCTGGTGTTCGCTGGAGCGGAACGGGCTTTGCAAATCGGTGCCGATGCGTTCGATGGCCAGCAGCATAAAGCCCACCACCGTCGAGGCCAGCGGCGTGAACCAGCCCAGGGACTCCACAAGGCCCACCGGTACGATCAGGCAGAACAGCGAGATAAACAACCGCGGGAAATACACGTAAGGGTAGGGCAGTGGGGTGTTGGCGATACGCTCCATGCCGCCCTGGGCGTTGGACAAGTCCACCAGGGTGGATTCCAGCCGGGCCAGGCGAATGCTGTCCAGGTGCCCGGCTTTGTATTCCCGGGCCAGGATGGCCGCCGAGCCGGTGAGGATATCGTTGGCAAAGTTATTGGTGGCACCGTTGCGGGCGAATTCCTCAGTGGGGATAAACGCGCGGATTTCATCCGGGCATGGCTCGCCCTTAAGGTGCGCGGCCAGGCAATTCACGTAGGCCACGTGGCGGCGCAGCAGGGTGGACTTGACCGGGTTCACTTCACCGTCGGGGTCGTCCAGTAGCGTCAGCACCTGGCGCGCAAAGCTGCGCGAATTGTTGACCATCGCGCCCCATAGCGTGCGCGCCTCCCACCAGCGGTTGTAGGCGCTGCTGTTGCGAAAGCTGATGAGCACAATCAGTGCCGAGCCCAGCAGAGTGAGGGGCATCAGCGGCAAGTTGATCTTGGCGGTGAGAAACAGCATGAAGTCCACGGTGACGGCGACGTCCCACAGCAACAGCCAGAACAGCGACCAGCCCACATAGCCCATGGTCTTGATGATCAGGCGGTACTTTTTGATGATGGCGGCTTTCAAACGACAACCTCGTGGCGAGCGGTAGACAACTGTGCCTTAGCTCGGACGCTGGTTTGCGGGGAAGGTTCGCTGTGGTGACTGAAACGGTTAAGCCACCGGGGTCTTTTTGGAACAATTTTGGTAGCGACGGTGTCCCCTGCGTTAATCACGATAGATTGCGCTCAAGGCAAAACGCCATTATCTGTGCTGCAATTGAGATCAGTGAATCCAAGTTGTTTGATCAGGGCTCTTTCTCATGTGCAGTGGTTCGTTGAAGTTGGCGGTGGAACAGTCGGCGCGTGCGTTTGAGCGCCATGTGGATTTTGAAGCGTGTATTCGTACCCATTATTCGATCTTGCTGGAGTCCTATTCAAAAAGACCATTTTTCTACAAGACCGCACTGAAGTTCAGTCGCTTGATGGTGTCCTTTACGTTATTGAGCACCTATTTCTCCAAGCAGGTGCCTTTACTGTCCGAGGTGAAAGAGTTTTGTACGGCGCGCGGGTTCTGTTCCAGAAACAGTCTGGAGTCGATCTTCCTGCTGTTCAGGGCGTTGGGGTTCATGACGGTGTCGAGGCATGCGGATGACAGCCGTCTGCGGGTATTCAGCCCGTCACCCCTAGCCTGCGAGGAGATCAGGCTGATGCTCACGTCCGTGGTCGAGCCGCTGGGCGTGATGTGCCCGGAAACCGCGGTTTGCGGCTCAATGAACGGGTTGGATGATCGCGCTTATCTGGCACGTTATTTCAAAGGGTTTTCGGTCCTTCTCTCCCATAATGTGACCATCGACCTGCTGATGCCCGACTGTTATTGGCTGGTAAAGCGCGATGCCGGGCATATGTTGATGCTGGCGATCTATAACGATGCGTGTGCGTTGGATAACCAGGGGGCAAGTTTCAGGTCTTCGTCCTACCTTTCCATCGCTGAGCAACTCTCGGTGTCCAAGACCCATGTTATTCGCTTGGTGCAAGAGGGGGCTGACCGGGGCTATTTCAAGATTCATTCCAAGACATTGCTTGAAGTCCTGCCACCTTTTATCGTGTTGGTAAGGCGCTTCATGGCGTATTCGTTTGCGACCTGCCTGCACAGTCTTCAACTGAGTCATGTCGATACCAAAGCGGCCACTCATGCATAGGGAGTGACGGGATGCCGGCTAATGTGAAGCTCAGGCCACGGATGCAAAGGCTGTTGTCGCCCGCAATTGCCCAGGCGGAATTGATCGGGATTTTCGCCTGGTTGGCGGTGTTGCTGGTTGATCGCGGGGGGATGTTCGGCTGGCCGGTCGTGCTGGTCACGATGGGGCTGTGCGTGGTGTATGGGGTTCACCGGGTGGTGACTCAGTATGTGCTGTGGCGGGCGCTGGGCGTGGGTTATATGGTGCTGCTGTCCGCGGGTTTTGCCTATGTGGTTCACACCCGCCCCGACCTGCAGGTGTTCGCCTTGCCGCTGGCCGTGACCTTGGTAATGAGCAGCGCAATCCTGTTTATCGTGGTTCAGGATTTTCTGTTCTGCGCCGCATTGGTGTGGTTACTGACGTGGCCCCAGATTCAGCTGAGCCTTTACGCAGGCGTCGACACCTACGTGTTCATCTTTTGCGCCGCGTCGGTGGCCATCGGATTTATCTTGAATGTCTACTACCTGAAGAACCTGCGTTCCGTGTTACTGGTGGAGAGTGAGTTTCGGGAGTTGGCCGAGACCGATTATTTGACCTCCATCCTGAACCGGCGGGCCTTTATGGAGAGCTTCGCCAAACTGATTGCGGCCGGTGATACCGGCTACTTCATGATGCTGGATATCGACAGTTTCAAATTGAAGAATGACCAGTTCGGCCATGACGTCGGCGACAGGATTCTCTGCGCCATGGCCGCGTGCTTTAAATCCACCCCAGGCAGCCACAGTTTCGGCAGGATTGGCGGCGAAGAATTCGGGGTGCTGCTGGTGGGCGATGACCCTGGTCTCGCCACCGATTACGCGCTGCGCCTGCTGCAAGCGATCCGCAGCAGTGTCGCGCCGCCCCATGACTACACTTGCAGTGCGGGCATGGCGCGCTTTACGGCCGGGGCCGAAATGTCGGCGGTCCTCAAGCGTGCCGACCGCAACCTCTACGCTGCCAAGGGCAACGGTAAAGACCGCGTGTATTTGGATGGCGCGCCGGTGTTTCAGGGGTCGACGTCCACCCCGGAGGCCCTATGAAAGTTGGCGTGATTTCCGATACTCACGGCCTGCTGCGGCCTGAAGCCGTGGCGGCGTTGCAGGGATGCGAACAGATCATCCATGCCGGCGATATCGGTAGCCCTGAAATTCTTCAGCAATTGGCGCAGATCGCACCCCTGCACGTGGTGCGCGGCAACAATGACCAGGACGCGCCGTGGGCACGGCAGGTGCCCGACCATCTGATGCTGGATGTGGACGGGTGGCGGACGTTGGTAGTGCATGACATCGCCGACGTCCCCGCACGACTCGATACGCATGTACGGCTGGTGATCACCGGTCATTCGCACAAGCCCGTGATCGAATGGCGGGGCGCAACGCTGTATGTGAACCCCGGCAGTGCAGGGCGGCGGCGCTTCAAGTTGCCGGTGACGTTGGCGGTGCTGGAGGTGCAGGCGCTGACGATCGAGTCGCAACTGATCACGCTGCTGGACTGATCGGGGTTTATGCTTGCGCCAGGATGCTCTGCAACAACCCTGGAAACCGTTCCTCAAGCACATCGCCGCGCAACGAATTCATATGGGTCGTGCCCACGCTGCGGGTGTGCACCAGGCCGGCATCGCGCAGTACGCGGAAGTGGTGGGACATGCTGGACTTGGGGCGCCCGCCGTCCAGTTCGCCGCAAGTGGCTTCTGGCACGCCGGCCAGGCAGCGCACGATTTCCAGGCGCACCGGGTCGCTCAGGGCGTACAGCAGACGCTCCAGGGTCAGATCTTCAGGGGTAGGGTGTTTGAAGGCTCGCATGGGGCGGATGATAACAGGGGGGTATCGCCGAATACCATAGTTCGATTACCATCGAACTATCGAATCACTCACTCGCTGCTGGAGTTCCCATGTCCGCTCTGTTCGAACCCTTCAAACTCAAAGACGTAACCCTGCGCAATCGCATCGCCATCCCGCCAATGTGCCAATACATGGCCGAAGACGGCATCGTCAACGACTGGCACCACGTGCACCTGGCCGGCATGGCCCGTGGCGGTGCCGGTTTGTTAGTGGTCGAGGCCACTGCCGTTGCGCCTGAAGGCCGCATCACTCCGGGCTGTGCCGGCATCTGGAGCGATGCACATGCTCAGGCGTTCGTGCCGATGGTCAAGGCGATCAAGGCCGCAGGTTCAGTGCCCGGCATTCAGATTGCCCACGCCGGGCGTAAAGCCAGTGCCAACCGTCCATGGGAAGGGGATGACCACATTCCGGCTTCCGACGCACGCCATTGGGAAACCATTGCGCCGTCGGCCATCGCCTTCGGTGCCAACCTGCCCAATGTGCCGCGCGCCATGACCCTGGACGACATCGCTCGCGTTAAACAGGATTTCGTCGACGCCGCCCGTCGCGCCCGTGACGCCGGTTTCGAGTGGATCGAACTGCACTTCGCCCACGGTTACCTGGCCCAAAGCTTTTTCTCCGAGCATTCCAACCAACGTACCGATGCCTACGGTGGCAGCTTCGACAACCGCAGCCGTTTCCTCCTGGAAACCCTGGCCGCCGTGCGTGAAGTCTGGCCGGAAAACCTGCCGCTGACCGCGCGTTTCGGTGTGATCGAATACGACGGTCGTGACGAGCAAACCCTCACCGAATCCATCGAACTGGCGCGTAATTTCAAAGCCGGTGGCTTGGACCTGCTGAGCGTCAGCGTCGGTTTCACCATCCCCGACACCAACATCCCGTGGGGCCCGGCCTTTATGGGCCCGATTGCCGAACGCGTGCGCCGCGAAGCCGGTATCCCGGTGACCTCGGCGTGGGGTTTTGGTACGCCACAATTGGCAGAAAGCGCGTTGCAGGCGGGGCATTTGGACCTGGTCTCAGTGGGCCGCGCGCACCTCGCTGACCCGCATTGGGCGTACTTTGCCGCCAAAGAGCTGGGCGTGGATAAGTCCTCCTGGACCTTGCCAGCGCCGTATGCGCATTGGTTGGAACGCTATCGCTGAGGCGAGCCAAGCGGTTTATGGAGCCACTCAATCGAGTGGCTTTTTTTTATCTGAGAATTGATACAAAGCGGATACTCAAAAAATAACGAATGAGAATGGATGTCAAACGAGAATGCGTTGATATACCATGCGCCGCGAATTCTTGGCAGGTTTGCCGTCCCATCTGGCTCATTCACTAGGTCCAACATCCATGCGTCGTACCCTGATTTCCATCTGTGTGTTGCAGGCGTTTTCCCCGTTCACCTGGGCAGAAGTGGCGCCCACCGAGCAAACCAGTCTGGAGTTGCAAGCGACCACTGTGACGGGCACGGCGGACTATGAAACAGCTCAGGGGCCGGTCAAGGGCTACCACGCCACACGCTCAGCCAGCGCGACGCGCACCGACACGTCGATTCATGAAACACCGCAGTCCATCAGCGTGGTGTCCAAGGATGTGGTCGAAGACATTGGCGCCACCCGCCTGCAGGATGCCCTTGACTATGCCGGCGGCGTCGGCCGCGCCAACAACTTCGGCGGCCAGGGCCTGACCACCTTCACCGTGCGCGGCTTTACCACTGGCGAGTTCTACCGCAACGGTTTCCCGATCAACCGCGGCTACCCGAACATGCCGGACGCCAACACCATCGAACGCCTCGAAGTACTGCGCGGTCCCGCAACCATGCTGTATGGCCGTGGCGATCCAGGCGGCACGTTCAACGTGGTGTCCAAGCAGCCGCTGGCAGAGCGTACCGTGACCCTGGGCAGCCAGTTGAATGATCAAGGCATGAAACGCGGCACCCTGGATGCCTCCGGCCCTTTGGATGAAGAAGGTCGCCTCGCTTATCGCCTGAACGTGGTGGGCGAGGGCGGCGACACCTTCCGGGACCATGTGGAAACCGAACGCTACGGCGTGACGCCTGTCATCACCTGGCAAGCCACCGACGACACCAAGGTGATCTTCGAAGGCGACTTCATGCGTAACAACCACCCGCTGGACCGTGGCCTGACGCGCTATCCCACCCAAAAAGGCAACGCATCGCGCGATACCTTCTGGGGCGATAAAGACGTCGGCAAATTGCACAACGACAACAGCATGGCGCAGTTGCGCTTCGAACACCTGCTCAACGAAAACTGGACCCTGGGCGGCGGTTTCCAGTGGCTGGACGGCACCTTGCAGGGCAACGCCATTGAAGCCAACGGCCTGAGCGCCGATGGCCGCACGCTGCAACGCAACTTCAACTATCGCAAGCTGGAATGGACCGACAAGGATTACCAACTCAACCTCACCGGGCATTTCACCACCGGTGGTTTCGAGCACACCTTGCTGACCGGCATCGAGTATGAGGATTACGACTACAAGTCGATCATCCAGCGTTCCAGTGCCACCGCGGGCACTTACCCGATCGATATCTTTGACCCTGTTTACGGCCAGGCACGCCCACCGCTCACGCGAACACCGACCCACGACAAAGAAAACCTCAAGACCTACGCAGCCTTTGTGCAGGACCAAGTGGCCCTCACCGAGCGCCTGAAAGTCTTGGCCGGTGCGCGTTTTGAGCGTTTTGAGCATGACTACGAAAGCTACGTGACCGGGGTTAAACCTTGGCAAGCCGCTGATAACGCGGTCACCCCACGTGTGGGCGTGATCTACGACCTTACCGATACCGTCGCGGTCTACGCTGACGCCGCACGTTCGTTCAAGCCGAACACTGGCGCTGCTCGCCAAGGTGGCGGGTTTGAGCCGGAAAAGGGCAAGTCCTATGAGATGGGCGTCAAATGGGAAGCCTTGGACCGTCAACTGAGCGTCGACGCGGCGATCTACCAGATCGAGAAGAAAAACGTCCTCACCACCGACCCTATCGACTCAACCTTCAGCGTCGCCGCTGGCCAAGTCCGCAGCCGTGGTTTCGACCTGAATGTGGCGGGCAATATCACCCCCGAGTGGCGCGTGATCGGCGGTTACGCCTACGTGGATGCCGAAGTCACCAAGGACAACACCATTCGCCCCGGCACGCGCCTGCTGAACATTCCCCGCAACAGCTTCAGCCTGCTTAACGTCTACGAATTCCAGGACGGCGCCCTCAAAGGCCTGGGCCTGGGCGCGGGTGGCAAGTATGTCGACCAGCGTGCCGGCCAGACCGCCAATACGGCGTTCTCGATGGACGCCTACACCGTTGTGGACCTGCTGGGCTACTACAAGGTCAATGACAAGGTACGACTGAACCTGGATGTAAAGAACCTGTTCAACCGCGAGTATGAAGAGGGCGCGTTCGGCAATATCTACGCCTACCCAGGCGCACCCCGCACTGTGCAGGTCGGCATCGCCTACACCCTGTAAAGGCCTGCACAGCTTCAATGTGGGAGGGGCTTGCCCCCGATAGCGGTAGACCAGTCGATGATGCTGTGACTGACCCACCGCCATCGGGGGCAAGCCCCCTCCCACATTTGATTGCGTTTACATTACAGCGGCGTCAGCACATTCATCACCGTATCCAACGCCACCCGCGTGTCATCCAACTGCACCAGTGAGGCATGCCGTGCACCCAGCGCATCGCGGTTCTGGATCGCGGTGAGAATCGCCTTGTGCCGGGGCAGGCTCAGGCCCTGGATGTCCGGGCGACGGTTGGTGATGTTGATCGACTCGCGCAACGGCAACGACAGCATGTTGCACATATAGGCGAGCAAGTCGTTGCGCGTGGCGTCGGCGATGGCGCGGTGGAAGTCCAGGTCGGCCTGCAACAGGTCTTCGTGGGTCTTCGCGGTTTCCATGCCCTGGTAGGCTTTTTCGATGGTGGCGATGTCGTCATCGGTCGCCGTCGTGGCGGCCATGGCGGCGATTTCCGGTTCGAGGATGCGCCGCACGCCGGCCAGGGTATTGAAGAATTCGCTGTGGGGCGTGGATTGCATCAGCCAGGACAACACATCCGGGTCGAGCAGGTGCCACTTCAAGCGCGGCCGCACCACGGCGCCCACCCGTGGTTTGGAATACACCAGGCCCTTGGCGCTGAGAACCCGGGTCGCCTCGCGCAGCACCGAGCGGCTGACCTTGTACTCCTCGCAGAGCGTGGCCTCCATGGGCAGTCTTTCTTCCGGCTTGAAGCGACCGGAAACTATGTGCATGCCCAAGTCCTGAACGATCTGGGCATGCATGCTCTTGCGCGGCTTGGGCGGCTGGTGATCCATAACGACGGGGAGGCTCTGGCTTAAAGACGCGGCATCATAGCATCCCAATTAGTGGGAATGACGCGGGACTTCCGCCCCCCGGCAGCCCACCAGGAAGTCAAAGTCGCAGCCTTGGTCTGCCTGCAACACATGGTCGATGTACAGCTGGCGGTAGCCGCCGACGATGAGTTTTTCCGGTGGCGCCAGGTCTGCCATGCGCGCCGCCAGCTCTGCATCGGGGATGTCCAGGTGCAAGCGGCCGTTGGCGCAGTCCAGTTCGATCCAGTCGCCTTCCTTCACCGTGGCCAACGGCCCGCCCGCTGCTGCTTCCGGCGCGACGTGCAACACCACCGTGCCGTACGCCGTGCCGCTCATGCGCGCATCGGAAATACGCACCATATCGGTCACGCCCTGGGCCAGCAGCTTGGCCGGCAAGCCCATGTTGCCGACCTCGGCCATGCCCGGGTAACCCTTGGGCCCGCAGTTTTTCATGACCAGGATCGAGTTGGCGTCCACGTCCAGCTCCGGATCGTTGATGCGCGCCTTGTACATGTCGAAATTCTCGAACACCACCGCACGACCGCGATGCTGCATCAGCTCCGGGCTGGCGGCTGACGGCTTGAGCACTGCGCCGAGCGGGGCGAGGTTGCCGCGCAGCACGCAGATACCGCCGTCGGCGCGGATCGGGTTATCCAGGGTACGGATCACTTCGTCCTGGCCGTAGATCGGCGAGTCCTTGGTGTTCTCGCCCAGGGACTTGCCGTTCACGGTCAAGGCGTTCGGGTGCGGGATCAGGTTGGCTTCGCCGAGGCGGCGCAACACGGCAGGCAGGCCGCCGGCGTAGTAGAACTCTTCCATTAGAAAGCGCCCGGACGGCTGCAAGTCGACGATGGTCGGCATGCCACGACCCATGCGGGTCCAGTCGTCCAGGTCCAACTCGACGCCGATGCGCCCGGCGATGGCTTTGAGGTGAATCACCGCGTTGGTCGAACCGCCGATGGCCGCGTTCACGCGAATAGCGTTTTCAAACGCCTCCTTGGTGAGGATCTTCGACAGCTTCAAGTCTTCGCGCACCATCTCCACCGCGCGCATGCCCGACATATGCGCCAGCACATAGCGCCGCGCATCCACTGCCGGAATCGCCGCGTTGTGGGGCAGGGAAGTGCCCAGTGCCTCGGCCATGCAGGCCATGGTCGACGCGGTGCCCATGGTGTTGCAGGTACCCGCCGAGCGCGACATGCCGCCTTCGGCCGCAAGGAAGTCGTCCAGGGTAATGGTGCCGGCCTTGACCTGTTCACTGAGCTGCCACACCACGGTGCCCGAGCCGATGTCCTGGCCCTTGTGCTTGCCGTTGAGCATCGGCCCGCCGGTGACCACGATGGCCGGCACGTCGCAACTGGCGGCGCCCATCAGCAGGGCCGGGGTGGTCTTGTCGCAGCCGGTCAGTAGCACCACACCATCAATCGGGTTGCCGCGAATGGCTTCCTCCACGTCCATGCTCGCCAGGTTGCGCGTCAGCATGGCAGTGGGGCGCAGGTTGGATTCGCCATTGGAGAACACCGGGAATTCGACCGGGAAGCCACCGGCCTCGATCACACCGCGTTTGACGTGCTCGGCGATCTGGCGGAAATGCGCGTTGCACGGGGTCAGCTCCGACCAGGTATTGCAGATACCGATGATCGGCTTGCCATGGAACTGATGGTCGGCAATGCCCTGATTCTTCATCCAGCTGCGGTACATGAAGCCGTTTTTGTCGGCGGTACCAAACCACTGGGCAGAGCGTAGGCCGGGCTTTTTATCAGACATGATCGATTCTCTTATTGTATGACTATATGTTCTCTCTACGGCTAAACATAAGCGCAAAATGTTCGCTTTGGAAGAGTTGTTTTGCAAATAGTCCTACTATATAGTCTGACTTAACTGAGGTATGACCCTGGCGGATTTTCTGCGAGAGGCATCCCCGATTCCTATAAGAACAACAATCGGAGATCGACCCCATGAGCGAGGAATTACGGCTTATCCGGCGCATCACGCTGAAACTGATTCCCTTCCTGATCTTGCTGTACCTGATCGCCTACGTGGACCGTTCCGCCGTGGGCTTTGCCAAGTTGCACATGGGCGCCGACGTCGGCATCGGTGATGCGGCTTATGGCCTGGGTGCTGGGTTGTTCTTCATTGGCTACTTCCTGTTCGAGATTCCCAGCAACCTGATGCTCGACCGCTTCGGCGCGCGGCGCTGGTTCGCCCGCATCATGATCACCTGGGGCACCATCACCATCGGCATGGCGTTCGTGCAGGGGCCTCACAGCTTCTATGTGATGCGCTTTCTGCTCGGTGCGGCCGAAGCCGGGTTCTTCCCGGGCGTGCTGTACTACATCACCCAATGGTTCCCGGTGCGCCATCGCGGCAAGATCCTTGGGCTGTTTATCCTCTCGCAGCCCATCGCGATGATGATCACCGGCCCCGTGTCCGGCGGCCTGCTGGGTATGGACGGCATCCTCGGCCTGCACGGCTGGCAGTGGCTGTTTATCGTGATCGGCACCCCGGCGATCCTGCTGACCTGGCCGGTGCTGCGTTACCTGCCGGATGGTCCCAAGCAGGTCAAGTGGATGACCGACGCCGAAAAAACCTGGTTGACCGACGAACTGAACAAAGACCTGCAAGCCTACGGTCAGACCCGCCACGGCAATCCATTGCATGCGCTCAAAGACAAGCGCGTGTTGCTGCTGGCGCTGTTCTACCTGCCGGTGACCCTGAGCATCTACGGCCTGGGCTTGTGGCTGCCCACGTTGATCAAGCAGTTCGGGGGCAGCGACCTCACCACCGGCTTTATATCGGCGGTGCCGTATATCTTCGGCATCATCGGTTTGCTGATTATCCCGCGCAGTTCCGACCGCCTGAATGATCGTTACGGGCACCTCGCCGTGCTCTATGTGCTGGGTGCGATCGGCCTGTTCTTCAGCGCCTGGCTGAGTGTGCCGGTGCTGCAAATGGCCGCGCTGTGCCTGGCAGCGTTCGCGATGTTCTCTTGTACGGCGGTGTTCTGGACCTTGCCGGGCCGCTTCTTCGCCGGCGCCAGTGCGGCGGCCGGCATTGCCTTGATCAACTCCGTGGGCAACCTCGGCGGCTATATCGGCCCGTTCGTGATTGGTGCGCTCAAGGAATACACCGGCAACCTGGCCTCGGGCTTGTACTTCCTGTCCGGTGTGATGGTGTTCGGGCTGGTGCTGACCGGCGTGGTCTATCGCCTGCTTGAGCGCAAGCACGTGCTGCCCGTCGACCAGTTCGCCGCCAGCGCCCGTGGCGCCACACGTACTTAATCTAGGAGAACCTTCATGCGTTTAGTGCAGTTCGAACTCAATAATGGCGAGCGCCGCGTTGGCGTAGTGGAAGGCAAGCAACTGCGTGAAGTGCGCAGCGCCCATAGCGTGCGTGAGCTAGCCTTGGCCGCCATCGAAGCGGGCGTCAAGTTGCAGCAGCAGGTGGACAGCCTCGGCCTGGGCGACAGCCACGACTACGCCGCCTTGCTGGCCGAACAAAAAATCCTGCCGCCTCTGGATCACCCGGACCCGGCCCACATGCTGATCAGCGGCACCGGCCTGACCCACTTGGGCAGCGCCTCGGCGCGGGACAAAATGCACCAGGGCGGTGACGACAGCGCCCTGACCGACACCATGCGCATCTTCAAGTGGGGCGTGGTGGGCGGCAAGCCCGCCGCCGGTGAGGCCGGCGTGCAGCCGGAGTGGTTCTACAAGGGCGACGGCAGCATTGTGGTGCGCCCAGGCCAAGCCTTCCCGGTGCCACCGTTTGCCGAAGATGCTGGTGAAGAACCGGAGATCGGCGGCCTCTACGTGATCGGCCACGACGGTAAACCCTACCGCCTGGGTTTCGCGGTGGGCAACGAGTTTTCCGACCATGTGATGGAGCGCAAGAACTACCTGTACCTGGCCCATTCCAAGCTGCGCAGTTGCAGCTACGGCCCGGAACTGCGTGTCGGCGAATTGCCCCAGCACCTGGCCGGCACCAGCCGCATCCTGCGTAACGGCGAGGAAATCTGGCGGAACGAATTCCTCAGTGGCGAGGCCAATATGTGCCACAGCCTGGAAAACCTCGAATACCACCACTTCAAATACAGCCAATTCCTCAAGCCGGGCGATGTGCACATTCATTTCTTCGGCACCGCCACCTTGTCATTCGCCGACGGTATACGTACCCAACCGGGGGATGTGTTCGAGATCAGCCAGGCTGAGTTCGGCGCGCCGTTGATCAACAGTGTCGGCAGCGTCGATGCAGCGTTCGAACCCGGCAATGTCATCACCCTTTAAGGAGACCCACATGACCCAGTTTCTCGGCCACAACTTTATCGGCGGCCAGCGCAGCGCCAACGGCAGTGTGAAGCTGCAAAGCGTCGACGCCACCACCGGCGAAGCCTTGCCCCAGGATTTCTACCAGGCCACGCCGCAGGAAGTCGACGCCGCCGCCCACGCCGCCGCGCAGGCTTATCCGGCGTACCGGGCCTTGAGCGCCGCACGTCGCGCGCAGTTCCTGGATGCGATCGCCGATGAGTTGGATGCGCTGAGCGATAACTTCGTTGAGTTGGTCTGCCGCGAAACCGCATTGCCTGCCGCCCGTATCAAGGGCGAGCGCGGGCGTACCAGCGGGCAGATGCGCCTGTTTGCCACGGTGTTGCGTCGCGGTGATTTCTACGGTGCCCGCATCGACAAAGCCCTGCCGGATCGCCAACCACTGCCGCGTCCGGACCTGCGTCAATACCGCATCGGCCTCGGCCCGGTGGCGGTGTTCGGTGCGAGCAATTTCCCCCTGGCATTCTCCACGGCAGGCGGCGACACCGCCGCCGCGCTGGCGGCCGGTTGCCCGGTGGTGTTCAAAGCCCACAGCGGCCACATGGCGACGGCTGAACAGGTGGCCAATGCAATCATCCGCGCGGCCGAGGCCACCGAGATGCCGGCTGGCGTGTTCAACATGATCTTCGGCGGTGGCGTCGGTGAGGCGCTGGTCAAGCACCCGGCGATCCAGGCGGTGGGCTTTACCGGCTCGCTCAAGGGCGGTCGTGCCCTCTGCGATATGGCCGCGGCGCGCCCGCAACCGATCCCGGTGTTTGCCGAAATGTCGAGCATCAACCCGGTGATTGTCTTGCCCCAGGCCTTGCAGGCGCGGGCCGAGACCGTCGCCCGTGACCTCACCGCGTCGGTCGTACAAGGCTGCGGCCAGTTCTGCACCAACCCCGGCCTGGTGATCGGTATTGCATCGCCGGAATTCACCGCGTTCACCCAACAGGTGGCGCAATTGATCGGCGAACAACCGGCGCAAACCATGCTCAACGCCGGTACCTTGAGCAGCTATGGCAAGGGCCTGGAAAAACTCCTGTCACACCCTGGCATTCAGCATTTGGCCGGCAGCAGCCAGGCCGGTAATCAGGCGCAACCGCAGCTGTTCAAGGCCGACGTGCGCCTGTTGCTCGATGGTGATGAAGTGCTGCAAGAAGAAGTCTTCGGCCCCACCACGGTGTTTATCGAAGTGGCTGATCAAGCCCAACTCAGCGCGGCGTTGCACGGCCTGCACGGTCAACTGACGGCCACGATCATTGGCGAGCCGGCGGATTTTCAACAGTTCGCCGAGCTCACGCCGCTGCTGGAACAGAAGGTTGGGCGCATCCTGCTCAACGGCTACCCGACCGGCGTGGAAGTCTGCGACTCGATGGTGCATGGCGGCCCGTACCCGGCCACGTCCGATGCCCGTGGCACGTCGGTCGGCACCTTGGCCATCGACCGTTTCCTGCGCCCGGTGTGCTTCCAGAACTACCCTGATAGCCTGCTGCCCGACGCGTTGAAAAACGCTAACCCGTTGCGTATCCAGCGCTTGGTCGATGGCACGCCATCGCGCGATTCGCTGTAAGGAATCCGGAGGTTTCATGTCGTGTAAGGCCGTCACTGCACACCGTGCGCAATTGGGCGAAGGCCCATTCTGGGACGCGCCCACCCAGGCGCTGTATTGGGTCAATATCGCCGGCAAACAGGCCTTGGGCCTGATGGGTGGGCAATTGCAGATCTGGCAGTTGCCCGAGCATGTCTCGGCCTTTATCCCGTGTGAAAGCGGCGATGCGTTGGTGACCTTGAGCAGCGGTGTCTACCGCCTGGACCTGGTCACCGAAGCCTTGACCCTGCTGTGCGTGGCCGACCCGCAACCGGGCAACCGTGGCAATGAAGCGCGCTGCGATGCCCAAGGCCGGCTGTGGCTGGGCACCATGCAGAACAACATCGGTGAGCAGGGCGAAGACCTGCCGATTACGCGGCGTTCAGGTGGCTTGTTTCGCATTGATGCCGATGGGCAGGTCGCGCCTCTGCTGAGCGGCCTGGGCATTCCCAACACGTTGCTGTGGAGTGAGGACGGCAGCCAGGTGCATTTTGGCGACAGCATGGATGGCACGCTCTATCGGCATGTCATCCAGCCCGACGGTCAGCTCGAACCGGCACAGGTGTGGTTCGGTCCACACGCACGCGGCGGGCCGGATGGCTCGGCGATGGATGCCGAAGGCTACATCTGGAATGCCCGTTGGGACGGCAGTTGCCTGCTTCGCCTGACGCCTGATGGCGAGGTGGATCGCATCATCGAACTGCCCGTCAGCCGTCCCACCAGTTGTGTATTCGGTGGGCCCAACCTCACCACGCTGTACATCACCAGTGCCGCCAGCCCGTTGGATCACCCTCTGGATGGTGCGGTGCTGGCTATCGAAGTCGATGTCCCTGGCAAACCGTGCCATCGCTTTGCCGGTTAAACCCCAAGACTCAAAAACAACAACAAGAGGTGTCGTTCATGAAAAAAGCCCTACGCGTCCTTGCCGCCGCCGTTGCTTTAAGCAGCCTCAGCAGCCTCGCATCCGCCGAAGAAGTGAAGATCGGCTTCCTGGTTAAACAAGCCGAAGAACCCTGGTTCCAGACTGAATGGGCCTTCGCCGAAAAAGCCGGCAAGGAACACGGTTTCACCGTGATCAAAATTGCCGTGCCCGATGGTGAGAAAACCCTTTCCGCCATCGACAGCCTGGCTGCCAACGGTGCCAAGGGTTTTGTGATCTGCCCGCCGGACGTGTCCCTCGGCCCAGCCATCGTGGCCAAGGCCAAGCTCAATGGCTTGAAAGTCATGGCCGTGGATGACCGCTTCGTCGATGCCAAAGGCAACTTCATGGAGGACGTGCCGTACCTGGGCATGGCCGCTTTTGAAGTCGGCCAGAAACAAGGCGCCGCCATGGCCGCCGAAGCGAAAAAACGTGGCTGGGACTGGAAGGACACCTACGCGGTGATTAACACCTTCAACGAACTCGACACCGGTAAAAAACGCACCGACGGCTCGATCAAATCCCTTGAAGAAGCCGGCATTCCGAAAGACCACATCCTCACCGCCGCACTGAAAACCCTCGATGTCCCCGGCAGCATGGACGCCACCAACTCGGCGCTGGTCAAACTGCCCAGCGGTGCGAAAAACCTGATCATCGGCGGCATGAACGACAACACCGTGCTCGGCGGCGTGCGCGCTACCGAAAGCGCAGGCTTCAAAGCGGCCAACGTGATTGGCATCGGCATCAATGGCACCGACGCCATCGGCGAACTGAAAAAGGCCGACAGCGGCTTCTTCGGCTCCATGCTGCCAAGCCCGCATATCGAGGGCTACAACACGGCGCTGATGATGTACGAGTGGGTCACCAAAGGTACCGAGCCACCGAAGTACACCGCGATGGATGAAGTCACCCTGATCACCCGCGCCAACTTCCAGGAAGAACTGACCAAGATCGGGCTGTGGAAATGAGTGCGGCGGCCCTGCGGTTTGAGGGTATCGGCAAAACCTTTCCCGGGGTCAAGGCGCTGGACGGCATCAGCTTCAGCGCCCAGCCGGGGCAGGTGCATGCCTTGATGGGCGAGAACGGCGCGGGCAAGTCGACGCTGCTGAAAATCCTCGGCGGCGCCTACATTCCCAGCAGCGGCACGGTGCAGATCGGCGAGCAGACCATGGCGTTCAAATGCGCTGCGGACAGCATCGCCAGCGGCGTCGCGGTGATCCACCAGGAGCTGCACCTGGTGCCGGAAATGACCGTGGCCGAGAACCTTTTCCTTGGGCACCTGCCGTCGCGCTTCGGCGTGGTCAACCGGAGCCTGCTGCGCAAGCAGGCCCTGGCGTGCCTTAAGGGTCTGGCCGATGAAATCGATCCTGAAGAAAAGCTCGGGCGCTTGTCCCTGGGCCAGCGCCAACTGGTGGAAATCGCCAAGGCGCTGTCCCGTGGCGCCCATGTGATCGCGTTCGACGAACCGACCAGCAGCCTGTCGGCGCGGGAGATCGACCGTTTGATGGCGATCATCACGCGCCTGCGGGATGAGGGCAAAGTGGTGCTGTACGTGTCGCACCGCATGGAAGAGGTGTTCCGGATTTGCAATGCCGTGACGGTGTTCAAAGACGGGCGTTACGTGCGCACTTTTGATGATATGAGTGCGCTCAGCCACGACCAGTTGGTGACCTGCATGGTCGGTCGCGACATTCAGGATATTTACGACTACCGCCCGCGAGAGCATGGCGAGGTCGCACTCAAGGTCGACGGGTTGCTGGGGCCTGGCCTGCGTGAGCCGATCAGTTTCGACGTGCGCAAGGGCGAGATTCTTGGCTTGTTCGGGCTGGTCGGGGCAGGGCGCACGGAGCTGTTTCGTTTGCTCAGCGGGTTGGAACGCAGCAGCGCTGGCAGCCTTGAACTCTGTGGAGCGGCGCTGCAACTGCGTTCCCCGCGCGACGCCATCGCCGCCGGTGTGTTGCTGTGTCCGGAAGACCGCAAAAAGGAAGGGATCATTCCGCTTTCCAGCGTCGCCGAGAACATCAATATCAGCGCCCGTGGTGCCCATTCTTCGTTCGGCTGGTTGCTGCGCGAGCCCTGGGAAAAAGGCAACGCCGACCAGCAAATCAAGGCGATGAAAGTCAAAACCCCGGATGCGCAACAGAAAATCATGTACCTGTCCGGCGGCAATCAGCAGAAGGCCATTTTGGGGCGCTGGCTGTCGATGCCGATGAAGGTCTTGCTGTTGGATGAACCGACGCGGGGCATCGACATCGGCGCCAAGTCGGAGATCTACCAGATCATCCATAACCTGGCGGCCAGCGGCATTGCGGTGATCGTAGTGTCCAGCGACTTGATGGAAGTCATGGGTATTTCCGACCGCATCCTGGTGCTATGCGAAGGCGCCCTGCGCGGTGAACAAACCCGTGAAAACGCCACCGAATCCAACCTGCTGCAGCTGGCCCTGCCGCGCCGCGTGACGAACTGAGAGACGACCATGAACACTCAAAACAACGCGTTGCCCACCGCACGCAAACCCTTCGACCTGCGCGCACTGCTCGACAACTGGGCGATGCTGTTGGCGGCGGTGAGCATCTTTGTGCTGTGCGCCTTGCTGATCGACAACTTCCTCTCACCGCTGAACATGCGCGGCCTGGGCCTGGCGATTTCCACCGTGGGCATCGCCGCGTGCACCATGCTGTTCTGCCTGGCGTCGGGGCACTTCGACTTGTCGGTGGGCTCGGTGATCGCCTGCGCCGGCGTGGTGGCGGCGATTGTGATGCGCGACACCGAGAGCGTCATGCTCGGCATCGGCGCCGCGCTGCTGATGGGCCTGATCGTCGGGCTGATCAACGGCATCGTCATCGCCAAGCTGCGGGTCAATGCGTTGATCACCACCTTGGCCACGATGCAGATCGTGCGCGGCCTGGCCTACATCTTTGCCGACGGCAAGGCGGTTGGCGTGTCCCAGGAGCAGTTCTTTGTGTTCGGCAACGGCCAGTTGTTCGGCGTGCCGGTGCCGATTTTGATCACCATCGTGTGCTTTGTGTTTTTCGGCTGGCTGCTGAACTACACCACCTACGGACGCAACACCATGGCCATCGGCGGCAACCCGGAAGCGGCGTTGCTGGCAGGGGTGAACGTTGACCGCACCAAGATCCTGATCTTCGCCGTGCACGGTCTGATCGGCGCGCTGGCTGGGGTGATCCTCGCCTCGCGCATGACCTCGGGCCAGCCGATGATCGGGCAGGGTTTTGAGCTGACGGTGATCTCGGCCTGTGTACTGGGCGGGGTGTCGTTGAGTGGTGGGATTGGCATGATCCGCCATGTGATCGCGGGAGTGTTGATTTTGGCGATCATCGAGAACGCGATGAACCTGAAGAACATCGACACGTTTTATCAATACGTAATCCGCGGTTCGATCCTGCTACTGGCGGTGGTCATCGACCGCATGAAACAGCGCTGATCCAAACCCTATGAAGGCCAAATGTGGGAGGGGGCTTGCTCCCGATAGCGGAGTGTCAGTCTGCACATTTGTCTCTGACACACTGCCATCGGGAGCAAGCCCCCTCCCACAGTTTTAATCGGCGGAGAATTTGAACACGGTGTTCTGGCTGTAAGTTTGTCCTGGGTTCATCAATACGTGATCTGCGGTTCGATCCTGTTGTTGGCGGTGGTCATCGATCGCATGAAACAACGCTGAACCCTCGCCACGTGAAGCTCAAAATGTGGGAGGGGGCTTGCTCCCGATAGCAGTGGGTCAGGTAATGAATATGTAGCTGACACACCGCCATCGGGAGCAAGCCCCCTCCCACAGTTTTAATCGGCGGAGAATTTGAATACGGTGTTCTGGTTGTAAGTTTGTCCTGGGTTCATCAATACGTAATCCGCGGTTCGATCCTGTTGTTGGCGGTGGTCATCGACCGTATGAAACAACGCTGAACCCTCGCCATGTGAAGCCCAAAATGTGGGAGGGGGCTTGCTCCCGATAGCAGTGGGTCAGGTAATGAATATGTAGCTGACACACCGCCATCGGGAGCAAGCCACCTCCCACAGTTTTAATCGGCGGAGAATTTGAACACGGTGTTGTGGTTGTAAGTTTGTCCTGGGTTCATCAATACGTGATCTGCGGTTTGATCCTGCTACTGGCGGTGGTCATCGACCGCATGAAACAACGCTGAACCCTCGCCATGTGAAGCCCAAAATGTGGGAGGGGGCTTGCTCCCGATAGCAGTGGGTCAGGTAATGAATATGTAGCTGACACACTGCAATCGGGAGCAAGCCCCTCCCACAGTTTTAATCGGCGGAGAATTTGAATACGGTGTTCTGGGTGTAGGTCTGTCCTGGGTTCAGGCGAGTTGAGGCGAAGTTTGGTTGGTTAGGTGCATCCGGATAGTGCTGGGTCTCCAAGGTGAAACCACTCCAGTGCAGGTAAGTCTTGCCGCCTTTACCCTTCACCGAACCATCAAGGAAGTTGCTGGTATAGAACTGCACGCCCGGTTCGCTGGTGTAGAGCTGCAAACGCCGGCCTGACTCTGGGTCATGCACCTCGGCGGCGAGTTGCTTCACGTCCCCCTTGGTGTCCAGCGCCCAGTTGAAGTCAAACCCACCTTGCTTTGGCTCGGCAAATTTGAGCTGCGGATGATCCTCCTTGATGTGCTGGCCGATCGGCGTCGGTTTCAGGAAGTCCATCGGCGTACCCTTGACGGGCGCCAGTTCGCCGGTCGGAATCAGGGTGGCATTCACTGGCGTGTAATGACTGGCGTGCAAGGTCGCGACTTGCTTGAGAATGTCGCCATTGCCTGCACCGGCGAGGTTGAAGTAGCTGTGATTGGTGAGGTTGAGCACCGTAGGTTTATCGGTGGTGGCGGTGTAGTCGATGTGCAGTTCGTTCTTGTCGTTGAGGCGGTATGTGACCTCGGTTTTCAGATTACCGGGGAAACCCATCTCGCCGTCCTTGGACAGGTAGCTCAGCTTCACGCCGACTGAGTCCTTGTCCTTGACCGTCTCGGCCTTCCACACCTGCTTGTCGAAGCCCTGGGCACCGCCATGCAGCGAGTTGGGGCCATCGTTGAGCGGCACCTGGAAGCGCTTGCCGTCGAGTTCAAAGGCGCCACCGGCGAGGCGGTTGCCAAAGCGGCCGATGGTCGCGCCAAAGAATGCCGTACCGCTCTGATAGCCTTGCACGTCGTCAAAGCCCAGCACCACATCGTCGACCTTGCCGTGTTTGTCCGGCACTTTCAGCGACTGCAAGACGCCGCCGTAGGTAATCACCGTGGCTTGCATGCCGTGGCTGTTGCGCAAAATGTATTGTTCGACGGCGGTGCCGTCGTTGGTTTTACCGAAAGGTTTTTGCTCGCTGCTCAGGCCGGCCGCCTGGGCGCCGCCGCTGGCGATCATCATGGACAGCGCCAGGCCAGACAGCAGGTATCGAGGGTGCTTCATGGTCGAACTTCCTTTTGTTGTTTTGAGTGGAATAGTTCTACTAATAGCGATATTTTGTTGGTGTTACAGCGAATTTATAGCCTTTAACGCCAATTTCGTAAAATAAAATAAGACTAATTGATCGAGGCAACCGTTATATGAGTACTGCGCAGGCTGTTTATCCGGACCTTGAAGGCAAAACCGTGCTGGTGTCTGGTGGTGCTTCGGGCATCGGTGAGTTCATGGTGCGGGCCTTTGCCGCGCAAGGCGCCAAGGTCGGCTTTGTGGATCGCGCGCAAAGCCAGGGCGATCGGCTGACCGCGTTGTTGAGCTCGAAGGGGCATACGGTGGAATTCGTGTGCTGCGACATCACCGATGAAATCGCCTACAAGGCCGCCATCGAGCGTTTCGAGCATTCGTTGGGGCCGATCACCGTGTTGGTGAACAACGCCGCCAACGACGTGCGTCACACCCTGGAAGAGGTCGACTCGGACACCTTCGACAAGCTGATCTCAGTCAACCTCAAGCACGCCTTCTTTGCGGCCAAGGCCGTGGTGCCGATGATGAAAGCTGCCGGCGGCGGCGCGATCATCAACCTCGGCTCGGTCGGCTGGATGATGGCTTCCGCCGGCTACCCGGTGTACGCCGCCAGCAAGGCCGCTGCCCACGGCATGACCCGGGGGTTGGCGCGGGAGTTGGGGCCTCACCATATCCGCGTCAACACGTTGGTGCCGGGGTGGGTCATGACCGAGAAGCAACTGGCGATGTGGGTGGACGATGCGGCCAAGGAACTGATCGCCCGCAGCCAGTGCCTGCCCGGCAGCGTCCTGCCGGAACACATCGCCAATATGGCGTTGTTTCTCGCCTCGGATGCCTCGGCGATGTGTTCGGCGCAGAACTTTATTGTGGATGGCGGTTGGGTCTGAGCCGAACACCCTCTCTCAGACAACACAGACCAATGTGGGAGGGGGCTTGCCCCCGATAGCGGTGGTTCAGGCAGTACTTCTATGACTGACCCACCCTTATCGGGGGCAAGCCCCTCCCACATTTGAACTGCGGTGCTTAGGCGATGGGGTAACGCTTGAACGCCGGATGCTGCTCCAGCAGTTCGGTATGCCGGGCCAGGTTGGGAAATGCATCCGCCTTGACCACCGACGCCACGGTGAACTGGCTGAACGACCACGCCACCGCCGCCGTAATCGACGCCTGGGTCAGTGCTTCGCTGTCGCCCAGCTGCTTGTCCAGCAACGCATAAGCCGCGAGCAATTGGCCGGTCACGCGCTCAAGCCACGGCGCATGCAGTTTCTCGGCCGGGCGCAGGTTGTGCTCATAGACGATCTGCACGCTCTTCTCACAGGCCGCCAGCGCCAGTCCCAGAACGTGCAAGTCTTTGGCAAGTGCCGCAGGTTGCAGGGGCAGCAGCTTTTTGTCCGACGGGGCCAAGGCTTCGAGGTAATCCAGGATCAGGCTGGAATCCATCAATACCGTGCCATCGTCCAGCACCAGGGTAGGGGCCTTGACCACCGGATTGATCTGCGCAAATTCGTTGAAGGTGCTGAACACGGACAAGGGTTCATGCACAAAACTCACCCCGTACAGATCCAGGGAAATTGCCACGCGGCGTACGTAAGGCGAGTCCAGCATGCCGACCAGTTTCATGAAGCCTCCATTGCTAACAGGGTGATGAGCTCAAGAGATTAAGGGCACTCGGTCGCCCGGCGCAATTGTTGATACGCCTGCACCAACTGCTCCAGGCTGAACGCCAGGTTGCGTCCGCTGGGGTTGGGCAGCACCCACACTGACGCACCGCCCAACACCGTTGGCTGCAAGCCCCAGGCGATCTCGCGCTGGCCGCTCAATGCGCTGTAGCCGGGCTTGCCCAGGAACGCTACGAAGCGCGGCGCGCAGTGGCGGATCTTCTGTTCGAAGCCCGTCGCGGCCTGGGTGAACTCATGCCGTGCCAATTCGTCCGCGCTGGCCGTGGGGCGTTCCACCAACGTGGTCAGGCCGCAGTGGTAGTGCAACAGCGTGCGGCCGTGTTCCGGGCGGATTTCGTGGGGGGTGAACCCGGCCAGATGCAAGGTGCGCCAGAAGCGGTTGCTGCGGTTGGCGAAGTGCAGGCCGAGGGCGGCGGAACCCTTGCCGGGGTTGATGCCGCAGAACACCACGTTCAGGTGGTCGGCGAGGATGTCTTCCAGCCCGGCGTTCATGCCGGGCTCCTGAAGCCTTGGCGGCTGGCGCCCGGCGGTTGCCCGGTGATGCGTTTGTAGGCGCGACTGAAGGCCGCCTGGGAGGTATAGCCGAGGCGGTACGCCACTTCTTCGATGGGCAGCCGCTCCAGGGTCAGCCACTGGCTGGCGAGGCGCATGCGCAGCTCGGTCACGTAACGCAGCGGCGGTACCCCCAGGGTCGCCTGGAAACGATCCGCGAACACCGAGCGTGAGGTATGACAGTGCGCCGCCAGTTCGGCCACGCTCCAGTCGCGCCCCGGTTGCTGGTGCAGGGCGAGCAGGGCGCCGGCCAGGCGGGTGTCGCGCAACGCGGCCGCGAGGCCCGACGCATTGGCGCAGGCGCACTCGACCCAGCCCCGCACGATCATCGCCGCCACCACATCGGCCAGGCGCGCAAGGATGCCGGCATAACCGACGCGGGCGCTGGAGACTTCGCGTTCCATCACTGCCAGGATCGGCATCAAGCCGGGGTAACGCTGGCCGCCGGCGTCGATCAGCATCAAGGCCGGCATCAGGTTGCCGAGGCCCTGGATGCTGTCGAGCTCGAACTCCATGCAGGCGCTGAACAGCAGGGTGCTGGAGGGAGCAAAGGGCGAGGCATTCACCGCGCACACGGTATCGCCCAGCGGTGCAGCGTCGAAGCTGGCGATGTCTTGCACGGGGTCATCCGGTTTGGACAGCAGCGCATGGGCGCCACCGTGGGCGATAAACACCGCATTGCCAGCCGACAACTCAAAGAGGCTGCCGTCGTGCAGGCGCAGGGTCGCGCAGCCGGCGGCCAGAAAATGGAAATACGCATGGCCTGGCTTGGCCGCAAAGCTGATGCCGAACACCGGCCCGGCCTGGATGCGCCGGTACTGCACGCCGCGCAGGCGCATGCTGCGCAGCAGCTCATTGATCAGCTCGGAGGACAGGTTGAATGCGTTGTCGACTGGCATATTCGGGGTTTCGGTCAAGAACTCAAGGGTTTGAATCATAGATCATCCTGATGGGCAAACCTAGACTGGCCATCACGTAAATGCCTGAGGATGTCTTGTGATGAATGATTGTGTGTCCCATGCCCCTGTCGATGGCAGGGCAGAACCGACCACGCCGGCCTGGATGGCGGTGTTTTCCCTGGCGATGGGCGTGTTCGGCCTGCTCACGGCGGAGTACCTGCCGGCCAGCCTGCTGACGCCGATGGCCTTGGACTTGGGCGTGTCGGAAGCGTTGGCCGGGCAAGCGGTCACGGTCACGGCGGTGGTGGCGTTGTTCGCCGGTTTGCTGGTACCTGGCTTGACGCGCGGCATTGACCGGCGCCTGGTGCTGCTGGGGTTCTCCACGCTGATGATTGCGTCCAACCTGCTGGTGGCGTTCTCGTCCAGCCTCCTGGTGCTGTTGTTGATGCGCATCCTGCTGGGCATTGCCCTCGGCGGTTTCTGGAGCATGGCGGCGGCCGTTGCGATGCGCCTGGTACCGGCGGCGTTGCTGCCACGTGCCTTGTCGATCATCTTCAGCGGCATTGCGGTGGGTACCGTGGTCGCGGTGCCATTGGGCAGCTACCTGGGGGACCTGTATGGCTGGCGCAGTGCATTTGTGGCTGCGGCCGCCGTCGGCGTAGTGACCCTGGCCTTCCAGCTGTTCACGCTGCCGCGCCTGGCACCCAGCGGCACCGCGCGCCTGCGCACCGTGCTTGATGTGCTACTGCGCCCCGGCATTGCCATCGGCATGTTCGGCTGCGTGCTGGTGCACACCGGGCACTTCGCGCTGTTTACCTACATTCGCCCGTTTCTGGAAAGCGCCACCGGGGTCGGCACCCAAGGGCTGGCGTTGATGCTGCTGGGGTTTGGCGCGGCGAATTTTGTCGGTACGCTGCTGGCCGGGTGGTTGCTGGTGCGCAACCCGCGGGGAACCCTGGTGTTGATGCCGGTCCTGGTGGGCGTCGCTGCGTTGGCCCTGGTGTTGCTGCCCGCGTCACTGCCGGGTCAGGCATTGCTCCTGGCGCTGTGGGGCATGGCCTTTGGCGGGGTGCCGGTGGCGTGGTCGAACTGGGTGGCGCGTGCGGTGCCGGATCAGGCCGAAAGTGCCGGTGGCATGGTGGTCGCTTCGGTGCAATCGGCCATCGCGGCGGGTGCGGCGGGCGGGGGCGCGATGTTCAGTGCCACCGGCATCGACGGGGTGTTTCTGGGCGCGGGCTGCTTGATGCTGCTGGCGGCCTTGTTGATCGCGCTGCGAGTGCAAGTGCCCCGGCACGCTGCGGCGGGGAGTGTGACGCACCACCCGTCTTTGGTTTAGTCTCAAGCGCTTCGCTGATCGCAAACGCTTCTGGAGCCGTAAGCATGACCGAATATGTACCCCCGAAAGTCTGGACCTGGGACACCGAAAGCGGCGGCACCTTCGCCAGCATCAACCGGCCCATCGCCGGTGCGACCCACGACAAAGAACTGCCCATCGGCAAGCACCCGTTGCAGTTGTACTCCCTGGCCACGCCCAACGGGCAGAAGGTCACTATCCTGCTCGAAGAGTTGCTGGCCCTGGGGCACAGCGGTGCGGAATACGACGCCTGGCTGATCAAGATCGGCGACGGCGATCAGTTTGGCAGCGGCTTTGTCGGCGTGAACCCGAACTCCAAGATCCCCGCCTTGATGGACCACAGCGGCCCCACGCCGATTCGTGTGTTCGAGTCCGGCGCGATCCTGCACTACCTGGCCGAGAAGTTCGGCGCGTTCTTCCCCACCGAGCCTGTGGCCCGTGCGGAGTGTTTGTCATGGTTGTTCTGGCAGATGGGCAGCGCGCCCTACCTGGGCGGTGGCTTCGGGCATTTCTACGCGTACGCGCCGAGCAAGATGGAATACCCGATCAACCGCTTCGCCATGGAGGCCAAGCGTCAGCTGGACGTGCTGGATAAGCGCCTGGCGGTGAGTGAGTACATTGCCGGTGATGAATACACCATTGCCGACATTGCGATCTGGCCGTGGTACGGCGGGTTGGTCAAAGGCCGCTTGTATGGAGCTGCGGAATTTTTGTCGGTGCATGAGTACAAGCATGTGCAGCGCTGGGCCGATGCGATTGATGCACGGCCGGCGGTGCAGCGTGGCCGGCGGGTGAATCGGGTGTCTGGCGAACCCCAGGAACAGTTGGCCGAGCGGCATGACGCGAGCGACCTGGACTGATTGAGATCCAAGTGTGGGAGGGGGCTTGCCCCCGATAGCGGTGGATCAGTCACGGATGTATCAACTGACCTAATGCTATCGGGGGCAAGCCCCTCCCACACTTGGATGTCCTTATCTTCGATTTTATTTGTAGCGCTGTTCGAACACCGCCACCTGTTCAGGTTTGATGAGTTCGAACGGCACCCACACCTCCGACTCAATCGGCTCACCCTTGATCATCTTGATTGCCGACTCCACGGCCTTGCTCGCCTGGGCCTTGGGGTCCTGGAACACCGACGCCGCCAGCATCCCCCGCTTGACCGCCGCCAGCCCGTCCGGCAAACCGTCGATACCGACAATCGCCACTTCGCCCTTGGCCTTGCCCGATTGCTGCAACGCCATGGCCGCGCCAATCGCCATTTCATCGTTGTTGGCCACGATGGCATCGAACTGCGTGCCCGCCAGCAGCCAGTTGCTGGTTAGGTCCATGCTTTTGCTGCGTTGCCATTCGGCGCTTTGCTGCTCCACCACCTTCATGCCCGGAAACTCCTTGAGCACCTGCTTGGCGCCTTCAGTACGGTCGTGGGTGGCGTTCTGCGCAAGGTCGCCCATGATGATCGCCACGGTGCCCTTGCCGCCGAGTTTTTCCGCCAGGTAGCGCATCTGCAATTGCCCGGCCTCAATGTCGTTGGAGGCCACTGTTACCACGCCCTTGGGCAGCGTGCGTTCATCCGGGTGGCGGTTGACGTACACCAGAGGTGTCTTGGCCGCCACTGCCGCGCGCGTCATGTTGGCGGTGGCGGAGGTGTCCACCGGCAGTACGATGACCGCGTCGACTTTCTGATTGAGAAAACCTTCGACCTGATTGAGCTGGCGCACCACGTCGCCCTGGGCGTCTTCGAACTGGATCTGTACGCCGTGCTGTTTGGCGGCACTGTCCAAGCCGTTGCGCACGTAGGTCATGAAGTTATCGTCGACCCTGGCAATGCTCACGCCAATACGGTAATCGGCGAAGGACCATGGGCTGACCAACAGCAACAGCGTGGCAACGATCAATGAATAACGATGCATGAGAGGGGTCCTTTTATTGTTATAGGGTGAACGCTTGACGGAAGCGTTCCAGGGCTAACTCGCTGTCGCCGCTGGCCCAGCCTTCCAGGCCGACGACGCCACTGTAGCCTATGTCGTGCAAGGCCCTGGCGATGGCCGGGTAGTAGATTTCTCCCGTGCCAGGCTCTTTACGTCCGGGCACGTCGGCTACCTGGATTTCACCGATGGCGCTGCCTGCGCGCTGAATCAGTTCGATCAGGTTTCCTTCGCCGATTTGTGCGTGGTAGAGGTCCAGGTTCATCTTGACGTGCGGGCTGCCCACGGCTTCGATCAGCGCCAGCGTGTCCTCGGCCCGGGCGAACGGAACGCCAGGGTGGTCGACTTCGGTGTTGAGGTTTTCCAGCAGGAACACGCGGCCAGCGTCTTCACCCAGGCGTGCAATTTTCTCCAGGGTCTTGCAGGCGCTCAGCCACATGCGGCCGGTGGTCTGGCTCGCGGGCTGCACTGGCAGGCCGCCTTCGCCCAGGCCGGTACCGTGCAGGTTCAGACTGGGACAATTCAGGCGTTCGGCGATGCCCAAGGATTCCCGGGCGCTGTCGAGCAATTGGCGGATGCCATCGGGGTCGGTGAGGGTACCGCTGATGTAGCCAGTCATCGAGGTGAAATCGGCACCGGTGGCCACCAGGGCGTTGATGTCCTTGTTGGTCCAGTCCCAGATTTCGGCGCTGAAGCCCAGTGCATGAATGCGTTTGACGCGCTCGACGAAGGGCAGGTCGAGGAACACCATCTCAGCGCTGATCGCCAGCTTGAACGGGATCATACGGCCACCGCCTTGCCTTGCTCGTACGACGTGATGCACGCACGAGCAATCGCCAGGGCCGCGCGCGCATCTTCGCCGCTGGCCAGGGGTTTGGCGCCAGTGCGCAGGCAGTCGACGAAGTGGTTGAGTTCGGCAATGTAAGCATCGCGCAGCAGGTCGGTGTCCATGCGCTGGGTGTCGGCCTGAATGCCTTGGGCCAGGTAGCGCACCAGGTCGGATTCCTGCACACCGCCCATGGTCAGCATGCCGGCGCTGCCGAAGACTTCGCCGCGCACATCGTAGCCATACACGGCCTGGAAGTTGGCTTCGGCGGTGGCAATCGCACCGTTATCGAAGCGGATCGTGACCACTGCGGTGTCGAGAAAGCCTCTGCTTTTGAATTCCGGTGCGATCAGGGCGTCAGCCATCACCTGTACTGCTACCGCCTCGGCACCGGGGTTGAGGTAGCGCAGTGTGTCGAAGTCGTGGATCAGGGTTTCGAGGAAGATTACCCATTGTGGCGAGTTGGCTGGGTTGTTCAGCGCCGGGTCACGAGTCAGCGAGCGTAGCAGTTGTGGGGTGCCGATACGGCCGGCCAGCACGTCGAGGTGCGCGGTGCGAAAGCTCTTGGCGAAGCGGCGGTTGAAGCCGACCTGCAAGGGCACGCGGGCATCGGCGGCGGCAGCGATGGCGCGGTCGGCCTCATCCAGGGTGATGGCCATGGGTTTTTCGCAGAAGATCCCTTTGCCGGCAAGGGCGGCGCTGATTACCAGGTCGGCGTGGCTGCGGGCAGGGGCGGCGATCAGCACGCCGTCGATGTTCGGGTCGTCAAGCAGCTGTTGCGGGTCGGTGTAGACCTTGTCCACACCCAGCTCCGCTGCCAGGCGTGCGGCTTGGCCTGGGGTGGGGTCGGCAATGGCGGCGAGGCTGGCACCGGGGATATGTCGCGCGGCAGTCAGGCCGTGAAAGCTGCCCATGCGACCAGCGCCGATCAAGCCCAGGCGAATGTTCTGTGTACTCATGTGGTGACCCCTTCTTGTTGTTGGCCTCAGGACAGTCCTGATGGGCAAAGGGGTAGGAGCAAAGGCTGTGCCAATTTATAAGGTGTTGATAGTTAAGGGATTAAACGGACTTATTAAACAAAAAGTGTTCATTTTGATGACATGTCTATACTGGCATGTCAAAAACATGAACATGGATAAACGTGATGAGCATGGCGTTCAGCGTACAAGACCTCGACTACCTGACAGCGCTCGGGCCTGCTGCGCTGAATGACGGCCCGGTCGATGCATTGGAGCGGGCGTGGCGGGGTTGCCAGGAGCATTGGGTCGAACGCCCGGCCGACGTCCGCCAGATGATCTGGGATTCCTGGCGCCGCAGCGTCGAGGCAGGTATCGATCCTGCCGACAGCCAGTACCGTTTCGTCGACCCTCACATCCTGGCCGCCACCCTGGCCAGCCACCGCGTGTTGATCGCGGCGGCTGCCCAGGTCATGCATGGCCTGCTGGCCTACAACCCGCGCGGGCATATCAACCTCACCGATGCCGAAGGCACCACCCTGTATTTCTGCGGACTGGACATCACGCCCGTGGGCAGTCGCCTGTCGGAGTCGGTACAGGGCACCAACTGCACCGGCCTCGCCCTTGCCGAAGACCGCCTCGTGTACGTGCTGGCCGAAGAAAACTTCGCTGTCGGCCTGCGCCAGCGCCGCATGCACTGCGCCGCCGCGCCGATCAAGAATGCCCAGGGCCAGACCTTGGCGATGCTCACGCTGACCGCCGAACCCGGATGGTTTCATTTCCATACCCTGGGCACCGTGCAAGCCGCCGCTGAAGCGGTGTCACGGCAGATGGCCCTGCACGCATTGCTGCAAGAACAACAGGCCGTACTCGAAGTCCTTAACGAGGGCCTGGTGGTGCTGGACGAGCGCGGCTGCATCAAGGCGCTCAACCGCTACGCCCGGCAGTTGTTCCAGGTGGGACCGGAGTTGGTGGGCAGCCCCTTCCAGCGTCTGGGCCGCAGTGAATTAAGCGACGCGTTGGGTGAGCCGGTGCGCGACCTTGATTGCACCTTCCACCTGCACGACCGCAGCCAACTGGCGTGCCTGGTCTCGGTGTGTCCGCTTGAACAGGGCGGGGTGATCGTGTCGCTGCGCGAGAACCGGCGCATCCGCGAAATTACTCGGCGTCTTGTCGGCAGCCAGGCGCGCTACACGTTCGACACCATTCAGGGCACGTCGCGGGCCATCCAGGACGCGCTGCACTTGGCGCGCATCGCCAGTCGCAGTGATGCCACCACGCTGATCCTGGGGGAAAGCGGCACCGGCAAGGAGTTGTTCGCCCAGGCGATTCACAACGCCAGCGAACGCTGCAATGGCCCGTTTGTGGCGGTCAACTGCGGCGCGATTCCACGGGATCTGGTGCAGAGTGAACTGTTCGGCCATGTCGAAGGCGCGTTCACCGGCTCGGCCCGTGGCGGCTCGGCGGGCAAGTTTGAATTGGCGGATGGCGGCACTATTTTCCTGGATGAGATCGGCGACATGTCCTTCGACGCCCAGGTCAGCTTGCTGCGGGTGTTGCAGGAAGGTGAAATTGCACGGGTCGGGGCAAAAAGCGCACGGCCAGTGGATGTGCGCATCATCGCCGCCACCCACCGCAACCTCAGCCAGGCGGTGGCCGAGGGCGCATTCCGCGAAGACCTCTACTACCGCCTCAATGTGCTGAACCTGACCGTGCCGCCGCTGCGCATGCGCCGTGAAGACATCCCGATACTGGCGCGGCACTTCCTCACGCGCTGTGCGCGCTCGTTGCGTAAATCGGTGCAGGGTTTTTCGCCGGATGCGTTGGCGGTGCTCTCGGCCCACGGCTGGCCAGGCAATGTGCGGGAGTTGGAAAACGCCATCGAACGGGCGACCAACCTGGCCATGAGCGAGTGGATCCAGCCGGCCGATCTGCCCTTGGAAACCAAGCCTCGCCCGTTGGCCCGAACCTATGAACCGCAACCCGCCCAGGACCTGAGCAGCCACGAAATGCACGCCATCGTCACCGCACTCAAAAGCACCGGCGGCAACATCCGCCTGGCCGCGAAACAGCTGAACGTATCGCGGGGTGGGCTATACAACAAAATGAGCCGATTCGGGCTGAGCGCCGGGGATTTCCGAGGCATATGAGGACTAAGTGTGGGCGGGGGGGCGACGATTGCACTTGCGCTACACAACGCTTAACCGCTGACACCTAACTCTGTGGTGAGCGGGCTTGCCCCACTAAGGTCACCGCAGAGTGCCAGGAACAATCGAGGTGAAGGTTTTGGGGCCGCTTCGCAGCCCAGCGCGGGGCAAGCCCGCTCACCACAGAGGCAAGCTCACCACGGGGGCAAGCTCACCACGGGGGCAAGCTCACCACAGAGGCAAGCTCACCACAGAAGCAAGCTCAAGCTGGGCCGAGGCGTTGAAGCTGCAGGGGTTGATTCGCCAGGTTTGGAACGATTGCCAAACCCGGGTCTGAAGGCGGCATTACGAGAGCGGGCACATTCTTTGTGGTGAGCGGGCTTGCCCCGCGCTGGCTGCGCAGCAGCCCCAAAACCTGCACCGGGATTTACTTGAAGAAATGCGGTGTTCTCAATGGGGGCCGCTTCGCAGCCCAGCGCGGGGCAAGCCCGCTCACCACAACAGCGCGTTTGCCATAGACTCCGCATCCACTGGAAGGTGTGTAGAGACCTAGGCCTGTTCCGGGCAATCGCTTCAGTCACACATATTTTCGGAAGTCACAATCTGCGGCGCTATATGCACCCGATGCCGCGCCGGATCAAACCCCTCGGCACTTTGCAACTGCACCAACAACTCCACCAGTGCCACCGCCGTCTGCCGTGGCTGCGAGTCCATCACCACATCAACCAACCCCTGGCGCAGCGCCTGGCGAGAAAGCTCCGTGGACTCCTGCAAAATGCAGCACAACGGCGGGCGCTTGGGCAACTGCGCCAGGGCGCTGATGATACCGTCGCCGCCGCCGCCCACCACGCACAGGCCGCGCAGGTCGCTGTGGCGGGTGAGCAGATCGAGGGTGGCTTCTTCGGTGATGTCGCAGTTGTCCAGGTTGATCAGTGGTTCAAGTGGCTTGAGCCCAGGTGCGTGTTCGGCCAGGTAGCTGTGCAGGCCCTCGACCCGTGCCTGATGCCCAAGAAACCGGTGGCCGCCCAGTAAAATCCCGACGCTGCCTTTGCGTGCGCCACAGGTGCGGGCGAGCAACCAGCCCATGGTGCGTCCGACCACGTGGTTGTCCTGGCCGACATAAGGTTCCAAGGCGTGCTCGTGGATATCCGAGAGCAGGGCGACCACCGGCACGCCAGCTTCGCGGATCTGCGCCAGGCAAGCATTGATCAGCGGGTGGGCAAAGCTGACCACCGCCAGGGCATCACACTGCACGGCGAGTTGTTCGATCTGCGTGACGATGGCGCTGGGTGTGCGGTCGTTGATGTAGTCGAATTGGCAGGTCAGGTTGGCGGTGCCGTGATGCTCGGCGGCAGCGGCAATCGCCTGCGCCAAGTTGGCATAGAACGCCTGGGCGGTGCCCAGCAACAGGATGCCGAAGCGATAAGTGGGCCGGCGTTCGCGGATGCGTTGGCCGATCAGCCGCGCAGCAAAGTAGCCCACGGCTTCGGCGGCCTGGAACACCTGTTCGGCGGTCTGCGGATTAACCGGCGCGCGTGCGTTCAATACCCGGTCGACCGTGGCCACACTTAGGCCCGCCTGGGCGGCGACGGTGGCGATGGTTGGGCGTTTATTGTTGTTCATGACAGCCCCCTTGAGCGTCTTGATAGAAAACTATCAAGCCCCGCTGGGCCTGGATGATAGCTTGATAGGGAATGGATTCAAGGCCTTGAGGGTGATTTAGCTGCGCTCTATCGTTGGTTTCGCAAAGCACCTGAAACCACCGCTTGCGGAGAACAATAACAATGCCCGAACACACCGTTCATAGCGCTCGGCGCGACTACAGCCTCACCGGCCCCGAAGCCGCCCGCGCCGCTGAAAAAGGCCTGGTCTCGGCCAGTTGGTACCAATCGCCGATTTCCCGTAAACGCATGAAAGAACTGATGCAGCGCCGCGACGGCCCGGCCTTGCGCGACACCGCCCTCTGGGTGAGCGCGCTGTTCGCCACCGGCTTCGGCGGCTACTGGTTCTGGGGCACTTGGGCCTGCGTGCCGTTTTTCCTCGCCTATGGGGTGCTCTACGGCACCGCGTCCAACCCGCGCTGGCATGAAACCGGCCACGGCACCGCGTTCAAGACCCGCTGGATGAACGACGTGCTGTACCAGGTCGCGAGTTTCATGTGCATCTTCGAACCCCACGTATGGCGCTGGAGTCATGCCCGGCACCACACCGACACCATTGTGGTTGGCCGCGATCCAGAGATTGTCGAACCGCGCCCGCCGAGCTTCTTGATGATGTTTCTGAGCCTGTTCAATTTGCCGCTGGCCTGGAAGACCTTCAGCGGGGTGGCGCGCCATGCGGCCGGCCAGATGAGTGCCCAGGAAGCGGACTTTATCCCCGAGTCCGAATGGCCCAAGGTGTTCCGCGCCGCGCGGATCTGGGTCGGCATTTATGCGGTGGTCATCGGCACCGCGTTGTACCTGCACAGCTGGTTGCCGCTGATGCTGGTTGGGCTGCCGAGTATCTACGGCGCCTGGCTCGGCTACCTGTTTGGCCTCACCCAGCATGTGGGCCTGGCCGAAGACGTGCTCGACCACCGCAGCAACTGCCGCACCATCTACATGAACCGCGTGCTGCGCTTTCTCTACATGGACATGAACTACCACCTCGAACATCACATGTACCCGATGGTGCCGTACCACGCCCTTGCGCAGTTGCACGAGGAAATCCGCAATGACTGCCCACCGCCATACGCCACTATTTTCGAGGCGTACAGGGAGATCATTCCGACGATCCTGAAGCAGCGCAGCGACCCGACGTATTTCATCCAGAGGCCGATTGGCCCGAGTGCGGAACCGACTGCCCGCGCCCCAATGCATGCCGAAGCCGCCGCCAGCTGAATCTCATCTATAACAAGAGAAAACGCCATGAACGATCAATGGATCGACGTCTGCGCCGTGGGCGAAATAGACGAAGAAGATGTGCTGCGCTTCGATCACGGGCCGCACACCTACGCGGTTTACCGCTCGGCGGACAATGAGTTTTTCGCCACAGCAGGCCTGTGCACCCACGAGAAAATCCACCTCGCCGATGGCCTGGTGATGGACCACATCATCGAATGCCCCAAGCACAACGGACGCTTCGATTACCGCACCGGCAAGGCCATGGGCGCACCGGTGTGCGTCAATCTCAAGACCTACCCGGTGCGGGTCGAAGCGGGGCGGGTACTGCTCGCTGTCACGGCGTGATCATGAACGCACCCTTGATCATCGTCGGCGCCGGCCATGCTGGTGGCCGTGCGGCGCTGACCCTGCGCGAAGAGGGTTATACCGCACGCCTGATCCTGATCGGCGACGAGCCGCACTTGCCCTACGAGCGGCCGCCCCTGTCCAAGGGGTTGTTGCAGGGCAGCATGGACCTGGCGGGATGCAGCCTGTGCGACAGCGCCCGGCTGGCCGAGTTGGGCATCGAACATATCGCGGGTAACCCCGTCAGCCAATTGGACCCGCTTCAACAGCGTCTGCAATTGGCCGACGGCCAGTGGCTGTCCTACGCCGGCCTGTTGCTGGCTACCGGGGGCAGGGCGCGGCGTCTGCGCCAGGAACAGGCCAACGTGCTGTACCTGCGCACCCACGATGAAGCGCTGGCACTGAAATCCGCGTTGCAGCCCGGCGTGAAACTGGTGATTGTCGGCGGCGGCTTTATCGGCCTGGAAGTGGCCGCGACTGCCCGAGGCATGGACTGCGAAGTCACGGTGCTCGAAGCTGGGCCGCGCCTGGCCGGCCGCGTGTTGCCGCCGGTGATCAGCCAGGCGCTGCTGGATCTGCACCGCCAGCAAGGCGTGGACGTGCGCTTGAACGTGGCGCTGGAATCCATCCATGGCGATGCCGTGCAACTGGTCGACGGGCAGGTGCTGCCGTGTGACCTGGTGGTGGTCGGCATCGGCATGCAACCGAACATCGAGCTGGCCGTGGCGGCGGGGCTGGAGGTGGGGCAGGGCATTCGCGTTGACGCGCATTTACGCACCAGTGCGCCGGGCATCTACGCGGCAGGTGACGTTTGCGAGTTTCGCCTCGGCGGCGAGTACCAACGCCAGGAAACCTGGCGCAACGCCGAGGCTCAGGGGCGGCATGCCGCACTCAATATGCTGGGGCGCGAGGTCCCCTTTGAGGCGATCCCCGGCTTCTGGTCCGACCAGTACGACTGGGGCTTGCAGACCGTGGGCGTGATCACCCCGCATATGATCAGTCGCGTCTTGCCAGCCGGCGGCCTGTTGCTGTTCTACCTCGATGCTGACGTGCGGTTGCAAGGTGCGTGCGGCTGGGCGCCCGGCAACAGCGTCGCCAAGGACATCAAGCTGTGTGAGCGCCTGATCACCGCGCACACTGTGCTCAACCCGTCCAGCCTGGCGGACCCTGAACTGTCCCTTAAACAATTGCTGCGGAGCTGATATGCGCCGATTCCTAGTGTTCCAATCCCTGTGGGCCATGCAAACCGAGCCCGGCCCGCTTGAAGCGCAGTTGGATCGAATCGCCGCTGCCGGCTTCGACGGCATCACCGATCACTACTGGAAGCCCGCCGCGGTGACACGCCTGCACGCCGCGGCCACGGCGCGGGGCTTACAGATCGAAGGCCAGCTTTTCCCTCAGTCGGTGGACGACCTGGCCGCTGCACTGGATGTGATCAGCCGCTACGGCTGCCACCACCTCACCCTGCAAGCCGACGTACGCCCGCGCACCCAGGCCGACGCGGCGCGGCTGGTCGAAGGTTGGCAGCGCCTGGCCGAGCAGGTGGATTTCCCGGTACTGCTGGAAACCCACCGTTATCGCCTGACCAACGACCTGCTGTTCACCCTCGACCTGCTGGCGCAAATGCCCGACTTGAAGTTGCTGGCCGACCTGTCCCACTACGTGGTCGGACGCGAATTGCCCGAACCGGGCGCGGTGGAGGACGATGAACAGATCCGCACGATCCTGCGTCACAGTTGGGGCTTTCATGGGCGCGTGGCCAGCAGCGAGCAGGTTCAGGTCTCAATGGAGTTCCCCCAGCATCAAGCCTGGGTCGAACGGTTTACCGGCTGGTGGCGCTACGGTATTGAAGACTGGTTGGCTCGCCCGGACACAGGGCAGAGTCTGTCGTTCACCTGCGAACTGGGCCCGCCGCCGTATGCGATTACCGGTGCGGACGGGCGTGAAATAAGTGATCGTTGGGCCGAGGCGTTGAAGCTGCAGAGGATGATTCGCCAGGTTTGGAGCGATTGCCAAAGCCGGGTCTGAGGGCTGCAGTACGAGCGTGGGC
The DNA here is from genome assembly GCF_054683855.1 of Pseudomonas sp. H1_D04. Taxonomy (NCBI): domain Bacteria; kingdom Pseudomonadati; phylum Pseudomonadota; class Gammaproteobacteria; order Pseudomonadales; family Pseudomonadaceae; genus Pseudomonas; species Pseudomonas sp. H1_D04. The sequence goes on along the minus strand of NZ_CP162826.1, from coordinate 6,249,003 downwards.
ATGTTCTTTGTAGTGAGCGGGCTTGCCCCGCGCTGGGCTGCGAAGCGGCCCCAAAACCTGCCCCCGTGATTTATCTGAAGAAACGCGGTGTTCTCAATGGGGCCGCTTCGCAGCCCAGCGCGGGGCAAGCCCGCTCACCACAGAAGCCCGCTCACCACAGAAGCAAGCTCACGCTGGGCCGAGGCGTTGAAGCTGCAGGGGTTGATTCGCCAGGTTTGGAGCGATTGCCAAAGCCGGGGCTGAAGGCTGCATTACGAGAGTGGGCATGTTCTTTGTGGTGAGCGGGCTTGCCCCGCGCTGGGCTGCGAAGCGGCCCCAAAACCTGCCACCGGGATTTACCTGAAGAAACGCGGTGTTCTCAATGGGGCCGCTTCGCAGCCCAGCGCGGGGCAAGCCCGCTCACCACAGAAGCAACAGCAACTCATCTCAGAAGCAAGCTCACCACAGAAGCAACCCATCTCAGAAGCAACCCCACCACAGAAGCAATCTCCCCACCGAAGCCCGCTCATTCCTTAAGCGCACACCGCCTTACCCGGCCAATAACCCGGTACTCACCGCCACAATCAGGAACACCCCCAGCAGCGCCCGGTAGATTACGAACGGCCAGGTGGAGAACCGCTCCAAAAACTTCATCAGGCCCCAGATTGCAAAAAACGCCGAGACGCTCGCCACCACCAGGCCAAACAACAGGTGTGGCCAGGCGTGGGCCGGCAGGTCGGCGCGCAGCAGCACCCACAGTTCTTTCAAACCGGCCAGGGCAATGGCCGGCAGGCCCAGCAGGAAGGAAAACCGCGCGGCTTCTTCACGTTTGAAGTTGAGGAACAGCGCCGCAGTGAGGGTCGAGCCGGAACGCGACACCCCAGGAATCAACGCGCCAATCTGCGCCACACCGACGATCAGCGCATCGCGCAGGCGCATCTCGCTCATCTCGCGGGTATGCCGGGCACGCAGCTCGGCCGCCGCCAGTAACACCGCCATCACCAGGCAGGAAATGCCGATCACCATCAAACCGCGCAATGGCGAGTTGCAGGCGTTCAACGTCGACGACAATGCCAGGCCGGCGATGCCAATAGGGATCGTCGCCAGCACGATTGCCACCGCAAGCTTGAACCAACGGTCGTTGTAGTCGCCCCGGCGCACCGCCCCGATGCTGCCCGTGGTCACCTGGCGCACATCGCGCCAGAAATAACTGACCACCGCCGCCAGTGCGGCCAATTGCATAGCCGCCGAAAAGGCCGAGCCGGGATCCTGCCAGCCGAGCAGGGCGGGCACTACGCGCATATGGGCGGTGGAGGAGACCGGCAGCAGTTCGGTAAAACCCTGGATCACACCGAGGATAAAAATCTGCAGGTAATCCAGGGACGCAAAGCCCACATCCAGGCCGGCGGAACAGACGTTCGTCAAAATACGTGTCCTTCAGAAAAGGGAGATTTCGGCGAAGTCTATTCGAAATATTTCAGCGCTTCGGCAGGGCCAACGGCTATTTGCAATCGGTTCAGCAAGTAGAAAGGTTCGCGGCGCTATTGGACTGCGCCGAGGTTTTGTGAACAATGGCGCCCTGCGTTTTTTGATCGAGAGCCTAATGCCTGAAACTACAGTGGAACTGATCCAGACCGGCCCTGAAGCATCCGAGTTGATCCGCAATCTTTACCAGTACTACGCCTATGAGTCGTCGGACTGGGAGCAGGAAGATGTCGAGGCGGACGGCCGTTTCTATATCCATGACGAACACCTGACGCGCTACTGGCAAGACCCGCAGTGGAGCGCCAACCTGTTGCTGGTCGACGGCTATATCGCCGGCTTTCTGCTGATCGAAGGCAGTGAGTTGCCTGGCATCGACGCCCTGGAACTGGCCGACCTGTTTATTCTCAAGCGCTATCGCCGCAAAGGCATCGGCCGCGCCATCGCCACCCAGGTGCTGTGCAGCGGCGTATCGGATTGGTTGGTGCGGTTTTATGACCAGGACGAAGTGTCCCAGGCGTTCTGGCGCGCGGTGCTGGACAACCTGCCGCGCCCGGTGCAGACCATCGAGCTGGACGATGAGCCGCAGTTGGTGAGCTATTTGATTACGCGTGCGGCGCTGCATTAAACGCCTGCTGCATCGCTTGGGGCGGTTGCCCGAACGCCCGTAGAAACGCCTGACGCATGCGCTCGCGATCACCGAAGCCGGTTTCGCGGGCCACCACTTCAACCGGGTGACGACTGGTTTCCATCATCGCCCGCGCCGCTTCCACGCGCAGGGCTTCGATGGCCTTGGCCGGGGTTTGTCCGGTTTCTTCGCGGAACACCCGGCTGAACTGGCGTGGACTCAAACGGGCAACATCCGCCAGCGCTTCCACGGACAGGTCATGGGTGAGGTTCTCGCGGGCGTAGGCCAGGGCCAGTTGCACGCGGTCGGACTTGGGGTCCAGTTCCAGCAACGCCGACAATTGCGACTGCTCACTGCCGCGGCGCTGGGCGATCACCAGTTTGCGTGCAATGCGCCGGGCGAGGTCGCTGCCCAGGTCGTTCTCCACCATGGCCAACGCCATGTCCACACCGGCGCTCATGCCGGCGCCGGTCCACACTTGGCCGTCCACCACAAACAGTTTGTCTTCCTCCAGATGGATATCCGGGTAGCGCTTGCGAAACGCCGGGGCGTGAATCCAATGAGTGGTGGTGCGCTTGCCCTCCAGCAATCCGGCTTCGGCCAGCACAAAGATGCCCATACACAACGAGGCCACTCGGCGTGATTGCGCCGAAGCGGCCTTGACCAACTCCAGCAGGTTGGCCTCCGGCAGGCGGAATTCCAGGTAGCCGCTCACGATCAGGGTGTCATAGCCCTCGGGCCGAATCGGCGAGGTGTTCACCGAAAAACCCTGGGAGGTCATCACCGCGCCGCCACGCTCTGACACCAGGTGAAATTCATAGGCGGGCTCGCCCCGCAACAGGTTCGCGCACTCGAACACCGAGCCCAGGCTGAGGCTCAGGGATTGAAAGTTCGGGTAAACCATCAGCGCAACGCTGTGCATCTTCATTCTCCAAGGGGCGCGGGAGGGTGGATTGTCGGCGCGTGCCGGGTAAACGGCAACCCGCCTCGGGCGATGTCCGGAATCCTTGCGTATCTGACATTGTGAGGGTTCGAATCGGCCCCTAACATTGCCTCAACGAACTAGACGACTGGTCTAATCGGTTGGAGTCAAGCATGAGCAGCGAAACCAAAAATACACGACAGACCATTCTGGATGCGGCGCAAGTGCTTGTCGGCCGCAAGGGATTTTCTGCGGTGGGCCTGAACGAAATCCTTCAAGCGGCCGAGGTGCCCAAGGGGTCGTTCTATCACTACTTCACCTCTAAAGATGGCTTCGGTGTTGTGTTGCTCGATACCTACTTCGACCACTACGTGCACGGCATGCAGCAACTGTTCGACCAACCGGGTTTATCCCAGCACGCCAAGTTGATGCGCTATTGGGACGCCTGGATCGCCAATCAGACCGGCTGCACAGAAGCGGGCAAATGCCTTGCCGTCAAACTGGGTGCGGAGGTGTCTGACCTTTCAGAGCCGATGCGTTTGGCCCTGCAACGCGGCACTTCGCGCACTATTGCATTACTCGCCGTGGCGCTGCAGCGCGGCGTTGAAGACGGCTCATTGCGGCTTCAACACCGCCCACAGGACTTGGCCCAGCAGCTGTATGCGTTGTGGCTGGGAAGCAGTGTCATGAGCAAGATCACCCTTACATCCGCGCCGTTTGATGAGGCGTTGCTGCTGACCCGACAGTTGTTGGGTCACCCTGAACACACTGACATTCACTGATCGAGGCACTGGAAAATGAAAGTATTAATGGTACTGACCTCTCACGACCAGCTTGGCGACACCGGCCGCAAGACCGGCTTCTGGCTCGAAGAGTTTGCCGCTCCGTATTACGCGTTCAAGGACGCCGGCGCCGACGTGGTACTGGCATCCCCAGCCGGTGGCCAGCCGCCGTTGGACCCGGTCAGCGACGAGCCGGATGCGCAAACCGAGCAGACCCATCGCTTCGCGGCCGACTCGGCGGCGCAGCAGGCGCTGGCCAACACCGTCAAGCTGGACACGGTCAACGTGGACGCCTTCGACACGGTGTTTTACCCAGGCGGCCACGGCCCGCTGTGGGACTTGGCGGAATCGCCGGTGTCCATCGCGCTGATCGAATCCTTTGAGCGTGCCGGCAAGCCGATTGGTTTTGTCTGCCACGCACCGGGCGCGCTGCGTCACGTCAAGGCGGTCAACGGTGAGCCGTTGATCAAAGGCCGTCGCGTGACCGGTTTCTCCAACTCTGAGGAAGACGCCGTAGGCCTGACAAAGGTGGTGCCTTTCCTGATTGAAGATGAATTCAAGAAATTGGGTGGCAAGTATGAGAAGGGCGCCGACTGGGCATCCTTCGTTATCGTTGATGGCTTGCTGGTCACCGGGCAGAACCCCGGCAGTTCCAGCGATGTCGCCAAGGCCCTGCTGAAACTCACCGCTTAACTTAATCAACCGCTCGATTCGTTGGCGACTCTTTAGAGTCGCCAATGCTTTCGTGCGCCCAAAATTTGGAAAAACCCATGACTGACAACGTTTTAAGTACCCCGGTAAAACTGGGCAATCACACCCTGACTAACCGTGTCGTGCTGCCGCCGCTGACCCGCCAACGCAGCGCCCAGCCCGGCGATATCGCCACCGATCTGATGGCTGAGTATTACCGTCAGCGTGCCAGCGCCGGATTCATGGTCAGCGAAGGCACGCAGATTGAACCCCGTGGCCAGGGCTATGCCTGGACGCCGGGCATCTACAGCCCGGCGCAAATCGACGGCTGGCGCAAAGTCACGGACGCGGTGCATGCCGACGGCGGGGTGATCTTCGCGCAACTGTGGCACGTGGGGCGCGTGTCCCATAACGCTTTGCAGCCCGACGGCGCAGCACCCGTGGCGCCATCTGCGCTGGCGGCCTTGCAAGCCAAAGCTTTTATCGCCACCGGGCCTGGCACCGGCGAACTGGTGCAACCACCCGTGCCGCGTGCGTTGAGCACTGCTGAGGTCAAGCAACTGGTCGGGCACTACGCCCAGGCTGCGCGCAATGCCCTGGACGCAGGGTTCGACGGGGTGGAAATCCATTCGGCCAATGGTTACCTGGTCAACCAGTTCATCTCGGCCCATTCCAACACCCGCGACGATGAGTACGGTGGCTCACTGGAAAACCGTCTGCGCTTTCTGCGTGAGATCGTCGAAGCGGTCAGCGCCGTGGTCGGCCCGGAACGCCTTGGCGTGCGTTTTTCACCGTTGTTCAGCGGCACCGACGAAGACCGTGTGTACATCGGCCTGGTGGAAGAAGACCCGCACCACACCTACATCGAAGCGATCAAAGTGCTGCAAGCGTCGGGCATTGCTTATGTCTCCATCGCCGAAGCCGACTGGGACAACGCGCCCATCTTGCCCGACAGCTTCCGTGAAGCCGTGCGCAGCACCTTCAGTGGCCGCATTGTCTATGCCGGGCGCTACACCGCTGGACGCGGCGCGAAACTGGTGGAAGCAGGGCTGGCGGATTTGATCGCGTTTGGTCGGCCGTTTATCGCCAACCCGGATCTGCCGCAGCGGATATTCAACGGGTGGCCGCTGAATCCACTGCGGGAAGAGGGGATGTATGGTGGGGGTGAGGAAGGGTATATCGACTACCCCACGTACCTCGGGTAGTCATGCAACCAATGTGGGAGGGGCTTGCCCCCGATGGCGGCAGGACAGTCACAGCATCATTGACTGACCCACTGCAATCGGGGGCAAGCCCCTTCCACATTTGCTATCTAATGCCTGCTGGTTACGCGACCCGCAAGACAATCTTGCCAATATGATCCCCACCTTCCATCCGCGCATGGGCCTGGGCCGCGTCGGTGTATTCGTACACCTTGTCGATGATCGGCAAGCAGCGCCCGGCTTCCAGTACCGGCCAAATGTATTCACGCAACTGTTCGGCAATCGCGGCTTTTTCATCCTTGCTGCGCGCGCGCAACCCTCGGGTAGTCATGCAACCAATGTGGGAGGGGGCTTGCCCCCGATGGCGGCGGGACAGTCACAGCAGCATTGACTGACCCACTGCAATCGGGGGCAAGCCCCCTCCCACATTTGCTATCTAGTGCCTGCTGGTTACGCGACCCGCAAGACAATCTTGCCAATATGATCCCCACCTTCCATCCGCGCATGGGCCTGGGCCGCGTCGGTGTATTCGTACACCTTATCGATGATCGGCAAGCAGCGCCCGGCTTCCAGTACCGGCCAAATGTATTCACGCAACTGTTCGGCAATCGCGGCTTTTTCATCCTTGCTGCGCGCGCGCAACAGCGAACCGGTAATCACCGCGCGTTTGCCGAGGATGGTCAGCAGGTCGACGTCGTTGGCCTTGGCGCCGCCGAGGAAACCCAGCATTACCAAGTGGCCGTCCATGGCCAGGGCCTTGAGATTGTTGTTGAGATACGAGGCTCCCATGATGTCTAGGATTACATCCACACCCTGGCCGTCAGTCTGTTGGGCAATGACGTCGGCGAAGTCCTGCTCGCGGTAATTGATCGGCGTGGCGCCCAGCTTCGCAATGGCCGCGCATTTGTCGGCGCTGCCGGCGGTGGCGAAAGCCTGGATGCCGAATTCGCGGCACAGCATCAACGCGGTCGTACCGATGCCGCTGGTGCCGCCGTGGATCAGCACGCGTTGGCCGGTGTGCGCATCGCCGAGGCCGAACAGGTTGGCCCACACAGTGAAGAAGGTTTCCGGTACGGCGGCGGCTTGAAGCCAGTCCATGCCCTCGGGGATCGGCAAAGCCTGGCCAGCGGGCACCGCGCAAAACTGCGCATAACCGCCGCCATTGGTCAGGGCGCACACCTTGTCGCCCAGGCTGAACGCGGTCACGCCGTCGCCCAGCGCCACCACTTCACCGGCCACTTCCAAACCCGGAATCGGGCTCATGCCGGGCTTCATCGGGTATTTGCCCGCACGTTGCAGGGCGTCGGGGCGATTCACCCCGGCGGCGTGCACGCGGATCAGGATCTCGCCGGGACCGGCCACGGGCACTTGCGCCTGGCGCGGTTGGAGCACCTCTGGGCCACCGGGCGTGGTGATTTCGATCAGGGTCATGTCGTTAGGGAGCATCATTTGAAGTTACCTGCAGCGATGAGCGTATGGGGTGGGACCGCGTCGGGCGGCCGGCGGTTCAGCAAAAGCATGACCAGTTCCAGTGCAAGGGCGACCACTATCGCCCCGGCCGCGATCATGAACAACAGCGCATGCTGGCCGCCGCTCGCATTGAACAGGGCTGAGTAAGCAAAGCCCGCGACCGCCTGAAAGGTGGCAAAGGACACCGTGGCACGGCTCCAGGCGACCTGCTGTTGGTGATGATTGGGGATCAGTTCGTGCACCCGCGCCAGTGCCAGCGGCACGATGCCCGGCGGGAAGGAGCCGAGGATGACCGCCAGTACCGCCAGGGCCGTAAACGAGCCGGCGAACGGCAACAAACCAACGGCAATCGCCTGCACCAGCAGCACCACACGGATGCTCAAGCGTGCGCCGAGCTTGTCTGCCAGGAACCCATAAGTGACGGGCCCCACGATCGAACCCAGGCCGTACATCACCCAGATCATCGCGCCGATATGCGCCCCGGCACCCAGGCCGCGGGCCACGTAATCCACCAGGAACACCATCGCCGGCACCAGGCCCGCCGCCATAAAGGCGTATTGGGCAAACAGCAGGTACACGCCAGCAGGGGTCGGCAACGTGCTGCCCGCCGGTTGCGGTGCTTCATGCTGCGTGCCGTTGGGCCAGGCGAACCAACTGGCGGCCGTCAGCACCACCGCCAACAGACCGAGACCGAACCAGGTCTGCTGCAAACCCAGGCTCAGCAGCGGTGGGACCAGTGTGCCCGAACCGGCAATCCCCAAACCGATGCCCAGGAAGATCGCGCCACTGGCCAGGCCTCGGCGTGCGGCCGGTACATGGGGCAACACGGTCGCGGCCACCAGCACCATGATCGCACCACCGGCAATGCCCGACAGCAGACGCCAGCCGAAGAACCACGTCACCGACAACGGAAAACCACAGGCAAAGAACGCCAGGGTCACCGCCACCATCATCAGACGCAGGGCGCTTTTGTTGGAGCTGCGTTGGGCGAGGGGGCGGCCTATCAGCGCGCCGATCAGGTAACCCACTAGGTTGGCGGCGCCGAGGTACACCACGTCATTGGCGCTGAACCAGTGGGCCTGGATCAGCGATGGAATCAACGGCGTGTAGGCAAACCGCGCTAGGCCGATGCTGACCAGGCTGGCGCACAGGCCGGCGAAGATGGGCAGCCAGACGGTGCTGCGTGCTTGAGTGTCTTGCATGGTGGCGGTCCTGAGTATTTTTCTCTGGCGCCCAGCATATCGAGGAACATCGGTGCAATAATGCAGCGATTACACGGCGCAGTGATGCAGATATGCAGCATAAGGAGTACGCATGAATTGGGATGACGCACGGGTATTTCTGGCGGTATGCCGCGAGTCCACACTGCGCGGCGCTGCACGGGTGCTGGGGGTGGACCAGGCCACCGTTGGGCGGCGGGTCAACGCCCTGGAAAAGTCCTTGAGCGCGACGCTGTTCCTGCGCACCTCCGAGGGCTACGCCTTGACCGCCGTGGGCGAAGCCGCGTTGCACTCGGTGGAAAAAATGGAGCGTTCGGCCCTGGACCTGGAGCGGCAGATCCAAGGCCTGGATGACCGCCTGACCGGCACCGTACGGGTCAGCACCACCGATTCCCTGGCCATCGACTTTATGATCCCTGCGATTGCGCGCCTCCACGCCCAGCACCCGGATGTGCGCGTGCAGTTGGACGCATCGACCCAGTTCCTGAGCCTGGCCAAACGTGAAACCGACATTGCCGTGCGCAACACCCGTCCCGACAGCCCCGACCTGATAGCCCGTCGCATCGCTCGATGGCCGCTGGGGTTGTTTGCTTCCCAGGCTTACGTCGATCGCCACGGGATTCCCGAGCCCGGCAGCCTGTTTGAAGGCCACGACCTGGTGGTCTACCAACCCTATCTGCAAACCCACAAAGACCTGACCCTGGTGTCCGAACCCTTGGGCCGTGGGCGCATTGTCGCGGCGTTGAGTTCCAGCCTGCTGGTGCGCCGCTCCATTGCCGCCGGGCTCGGTATCGGCGAGATCCCGGTGTACACCGGCGAGCGTGACGGCCTGGTTCGCCTATGGCCCGAGCGCACGCGGCCGTTGCCTTATGACGTGTGGCTGGTGACCCACGCCGACCTGCGCCACACCGCGCGGGTGCGGGTAGTCATCGATGAAATCGTCGCGGGGTTTGCGGGGACGGGGGAGTAAAGGTCAGCACAGGCTTGCAATCTTGAGGGGCGCTCTGTGGACACAATCGATGTGTCAACCAACAGGGAACACCTATGAACGAATCAAGACATCAGGATCTGGGGCTGTTGTTTCTGCGGGCGAGCGGGGCGTTGTTCCTGCTGTGGGTACACGGCTTGCCCAAATTGCTCAATTACAGCGAACAACTGAAGCTGATCGAAGACCCGTTTCACCTCGGCGCACACGTCACGCTGCTGCTGGCGATTTTTGCCGAAGTGCTGTGCCCGTTGCTGATCCTTGCCGGCGTGCTGGTGCGCCTGGCATGCCTGCCCATCCTGGCGGTGCTGTTGATCGCCATGGTGGTCGTGCATCCAGAGTGGACGTTGTTTGAAGGGCAGTTTGGGTGGTTGCTGCTGATCCTCTTTACCAGCGTGCTGATCGCCGGGCCGGGGCGTTTTGTGCTCGGTCAGCGTTTTGCCTGAATAAAAAAAGCCGGGCAAGCCCGGCTAAATAAGGAGAGCGGTTTCAGCGCTTCAGGAACGCCAGCAAGTCTTCGTTCAACGCCTGGGCGTGGGTCACGGCAAACCCGTGGGGCGCATCTTTGTAGACCTTCAATTCGGCGCCCTTGATCATCTCGGCGGCCACTTTACCGGTGGTTTCGAACGGCACGATCTGGTCGCCATCGCCATGGATCACCAGGGTCGGCACGTCAATCTTGGCCATGTCCGGGCGGAAGTCGGTTTCGGAGAAGGCCGTGACGCAATCCACGGTCGACTTGAGGGACGCCAGCATCGCGATTTGCAGGGTCTGGGTCAGCGTACCTTCGGAAACGGTCTGGCCCTTGTTGATGCCGAAGAACGGCGTGTTGAAATCAGCGATGAACTGCGCACGGTCTTTCAGCAAACCGGCCTTGATACCGTCGAACACATCGGTCGGCACGCCCTGTGGGTAATCGGGCTTCTGGCCGAAGATCGGCGTCACTGCACCCAGCAGCACCAGGCCGGCAACCCGGGCACTGCCGTGGCGTGCGATGTAGCGCGCAACATCGCCACCGCCCATGGAGAAGCCCACCAGGGTCACCTCCTTGAGGTCCAGGTGTTCGATCAACTGCGCGATGTCATCGGCGAAGGTGTCGTAGTCGTTGCCGGTCCACGGCTGGTCCGAACGGCCAAAGCCACGGCGGTCGAACGCGATGGTGCGGTAACCACGGCTGCTCAGGTATTCCATCTGGTATTCCCACATGTCGGCATCCAGCGGCCAGCCGTGGCTGAACAGCACGGGCTTACCGCTGCCCCAGTCCTTGAAGTAGATCTGGGTACCGTCTTTGGCAACGAATGTGCTCATGGAAAACTCCTGATTGAGGGGGCGAGAAGACTCTAGCTCACTATTGCCGTAAACCTGACGAAGGGCTTGTATGGGTGTGCTTGGTTGAACGGTTCAGCGTCTATGCTGGTCCACTGACCTCTACCGTCAGATCACACAGGTGAACGAAATGGCCAAGACTTACAGCTACGCCGCCCAGAACGCCAAGGATGTCCTCAAGCCCTTTACCTTCGAGCGCCGCGCGCCAGGGGCTGACGATGTACAGATCGACATCCTGTATTGCGGCGTGTGCCACTCCGACCTGCACACCGTGCGCAACGAGTGGAACAACACCCTGTACCCCTCGGTACCCGGCCATGAAATCGTCGGCCGCGTGACGGCGGTGGGTGGCAATGTGAGCAAATTCAAGGTTGGCGACTTGGCCGGTGTCGGCTGCATGGTCGACAGTTGCCAGCACTGCGCCTCTTGCGCCGAGGGCGAAGAGCAATACTGCGAGAGCGGTTTTACCGGCACCTACAACGGCCCGGTGTTCGGCGGTGAAAATACCTTTGGCGGCTACTCGGACAGCATCGTGGTCAAGGAAAAGTTCGTGCTGCGTATCTCCCACGACGATTCCAACCTGGCCGCCGTGGCGCCGTTGTTGTGTGCGGGCATCACCACGTATTCGCCGCTGCATCACTGGAAGGTCGGGCCCGGCAAGAAGGTCGGTGTGGTCGGCCTCGGCGGCCTCGGCCACATGGCGGTGAAGATCGCCCACGCCATGGGCGCTGAGGTCACGCTGTTCACCACCTCACCCAACAAACGCGAAGACGGCCTGCGCCTGGGCGCCGACCACGTGGTGGTGTCGAAGAACCCAGACGAAATGGCCAAGGTCGCCAACAGCCTGGACTTCATCCTCAACACCGTCGCCGCGCCGCATAACCTCGATGCGTTCCTTAACCTGCTCAAGCGCGACGGCACCATGACCCTGGTCGGCGCCCCCGACAGCCCGCACCCGTCGCCGACCGTGTTCAACCTGATTTTCAAGCGCCGCAGCCTGGCTGGTTCGCTGATCGGTGGGATCCAGGAGACCCAGGACATGCTCGACTTCTGCGCCAAGCACGGGATTGTCTCGGACGTGGAGATGATCGACATCCAAGGCATCAACGAAGCGTATGAGCGGATGCTCAAGGGCGATGTGAAGTATCGGTTCGTGATCGATATGGAGAGTTTGAAGAAGGAAAGCCATGCGGCCTGAAAACCCGACCTCCAAGCCACCGTAGAACCCCTGTGGGAGGGGGCTTGCCCCCGATAACGGTAGTACAGTCACAGCATCATTGACTGACCCACCGCCATCGGTGGCAAGCCACCTCCCACATTTGTTATGTGTGCACGTCAGACCGAGAGATGCTCGTAAAGAATCGTCGCACCCACCAGCATCAACACCACGCCGCCGACCATCTCGGCACGCTTGCCCACCACGGTGCCCAGCACCCGCCCGAGCATCATGCCGATGGTCACCATGGTCATGGTCGCCAGGCCAATCGCGGCGGAGGCCACCAGGATATTCACGTCGACGAACGCCAGGCCAACACCCACTGCCATCGCATCGATGCTGGTGGCAAACGCCGTGACGGCGAGGATCATGAACGAGTGCTGGGTCGGTTTCTCGGCTTCTTCGTCATCGGCCTTGAGCCCGTTCCAGATCATGTGCAGGCCCAAACCGACCAGCAGGGTGAAAGCGATCCAGTGGTCCCAGCTTTCCACCCAACGGGTGGCCACGTGGCCGATCGCCCAGCCGATCATCGGGGTGATGGCTTCGATCACACCAAAAATCACACCGGCACGCAGGGCTTCGGTCAAACGCGGTTTGTGCAGGCTGGAGCCTTTGCCGATGGCCGCCGCGAAGGCGTCCGTGGACATGGCCAGGGCGAGAAGAATCAGGGAAATGGGGTTCACGGTGAGGCTTCCAGTCGGGCTATAGGACACAACGACACAACCACGCGCCCGACTTTAGGCATGGATGTGTCGCTGGTCTCACCAACCGAAAAACGGTGTTCGCACCAAGGCAGGTTGCCGAATATGTTGATACGAACGCTTCCAACGGGGTCAGAAGCCGGTTACTCCCCAACGAGGTGGCCGATCATAGGGGGGCAAAGATGAAAATTTCGTCAAAAGGCTCACGGCCGTTGCGGCTTGACCGACGTACCAAACGTATTGCCCATGCGCACGCTGGTTGCCGCCGGGGTGGATAAGCCCACGGCGTTCGGCGGCCGCTGCTCGATAGAAAGATGCTGCGCCTCACGGTTTTTCTTCGCCGCCTTGGTTGCATTCGTGTCATTGCCCATTTGTTGGCCCAGGCAGCCGTAGTCCGGCGCCTTGTACCCATCCACCGTGACCTCGGTGCAACCGCCTGGCGCATTGTCGGCGTGGGCGAGTAAGGGCAGGGCGGCGCACAGCAACAGGCTGGCGAGGGTCGGGAGCAGCTTCATCATGGCCTCCTGGCAGGCCCGAAGGAGTGGGCCGGTATGGCTTGAGAGTCTAGTGCAGCGGGCTTCTCGTCACCGTGATGTTTTTTTTGCTATCACCGTAACATCAGGTTCATAAACGGGCCTCAGGATGACGGTTTTCTAGGGCGCGTCGGCCGTGCAGCGATGCTACGCAGGGGGTGAACAGGGAGCCTGGAGGCGCGCCGTATGCGCCCTGGTCTTGCTGTTGCTGCTGGCCGGCGGCGGGGTTGCGCGAGCGCAGTCGCCGCTGTTGCTGCTGAACCTGCCCGCGCAAGACCTTGAACACGCCCTGCAGGCCTATAGCCGCGCGACGGGGATAGCGGTGCTCGTGGACCGCGAGTTGACGCAGGGCCGACGCTCCCTCGCCGTGCGCGGTCGCTTCACGGCGCAGGAGGCTCTGGCGATGTTGCTGACAGGGAGCGGCCTGATGGCACGTTATGCACGCAGCGATGCGTTTACCTTGCAGTTGCCCGAGGTCAGCCAACCGCCCCCGGCGCATGGTGCGGCGGCCCGCAGTGCTGCGCGGATCAATAACAGCTACGCCACGGCCTTGCAGCAGGCCATCGAGACCAGCCTGTGCCGTTCGCCCCTGACTCGGCCCGGCAGTTTTCGTGCGCTGGTGCAGGTGTGGGTCAACCGCGACGGCATGATCGAACACAGCCGGCTGGTCAGCTCCACCGGCGATGAACAACGCGATGAAGCACTGGTCCGCAGCTTGGGCGCTGCACGGGTGGAACGCCCGGCGCCGAGTTCACTGCGTCAACCGGTGACTTTGCTCTTGATGCCCGACACCACAGGAACACGCATGGAATGCACAGCCGTAAAAGGAGCCTCGGGCGGATGAAAAATACCGGGCACAGCACGATGGTCAGCTTGTTCCTGGCCTCTTACGAAGATTTCAAGGTGCGTTTGCGCAAGCGTCTGGGCTCGGAGGACCTGGCCAATGACGTGTTGCACGAAACCTACCTGCGAGTCGACCGCATGGAGATGCCGCCGAACCTGGCGCAACCCAATGCTTACCTGTACCGCATGGCCCTGAACATCGCTGCCGACCGCCGCGAGGCCGACGCCCGTTTGCTGACCGGCAGCGAAGTGGAAGAACTGCTGCAAAGCGCCGACGAAGCCCAGGACCCGTCGCGGGTGGTGGGCGGTCAACGTGAAATCCAGTCCCTGGTCAAAGCCCTGTATGAACTGCCCTCGCGCCGACGCAAGATCCTGATCGCCGCCCGCCTGGAAGAGGCGCCGCACCTGGAAATCTCCCAGCGCTTCGGCATTTCCACGCGCATGGTCGAGAAGGAAATCAAGGCCGCACTGGGTCATTGCGCCAAACGTCTGGAAAGAAAAGTGATCCAGCGGTTCGGTCCCGGCGCCGGAAAACCGTCTTAGTGTTGAGTCCCTGATAAAACCGTGAGTATGTGCGCGCTTGAACATTTTTAGCCTCTCCATCGCCCGGCAATCCGCCGCCAGCCCCTTGCACGATGAAGCCCGCGACTGGCTGCTCCTGCTGACCTCGGGCCGCGCCACCGTGGCCGATGCCAAGGCCCTCAAAGCCTGGTGCGCCCAGAGCGCGGAGCATGCCCAGGCGTTTGAGCAGGCGAAGGGGTTGTGGCAGCAATTGGCACCGGCGCTTGAGCAACCGTCTGCGCCGCGTCAGTTCGGGCGTCGCGCATTTCTGGGGGCCGCGATTGCCGCGTCGGCGGCGGTGGTGATGGTGCGCGTCGGCGTGCCGGGCGGGTTTTCCGGGCTGACGGCGGACTATCGCACTGAGGTCGGCGAGCAGCGCCAAGTGCTGTTGAGTGACGGCGTGAGCCTGGAACTCAATACCCAGACGCGCATCAGCCGGGTGGGTCAGGGGATTGAATTGCTCGAAGGCGAGGTCGAGGTCGTCGCCCATATCGCGCAGCCGCTCAAGGTCCAGGCCGGGGAGGGCTGGGTCAGTGCGGCGCAGGCGCGGTTCAATGTGCGTCATACCGATCACAGGGTGTGTGTCACCTGTATCGAAGGGTCGCTGTCGGTGGACGTGGGCGGCAACAGCGTGAGTTTGGGCCGTGGTCGGCAAATGAGCTACGGCGCTGCCGGGGTCAGTGACGTGATCACCGTGGATACGCAGTCGGTGGTGGCCTGGCGTGAGCAGGTGCTGGTGTTTGACAACGCGACGTTGGCGACGGTGGTGGATGAGATCAACCGCTATCGGCCTGGGATGTTGGTGTTGCTTAACAAGGAACTGGGGCAGCGGCGGGTGCAGGCGCGGTTTAGTTTGCAGCAGTTGGCGGGCGTGGCGTTGTTGATACGGGATGCTTATGGGGCTAAGTGTACGGAGTTGCCTGGGGGGGTTGTTTTGTTGAGTTGAGGGTTGTGGGTGTACATATCCGTTATTTAGGTAACGGCTGCTTGTGGTTCCGCTCTTACAGCGGGTCACTTTTGTAAAGGCACAAAAGTAACCAAAAGGCCTTCGCCCCACCACTCGGTGCCTCGCCTAGGCTCGGCATGCCCGTAATCCGACATTGATTTGGGGGGCCGCCGCCACGCGCCATCCATGGCGCAGGGCGGCTAAACCGGCATCCCTGCCGGTTTACCCCCCAAATCAACGTCGGATTCCGGCCATCGTGGTTGACGGGGCGATTTCAGATCAAAAGCAAGAGCGCGGCGGCCTTAGAGCCGACCGGGTTCTTAAGCCGAACGCATTCCAAATGTGGGAGGGGGCTTGCTCCCGATGAGGGTGTGTCAGTTGATGCAGTTGTGACTGACCCACTGCTATCGGGAGCAAGCCCCCTCCCACAGTTTGATCTCCATAGATCAGACAGATAGGTTCTAGCCTGCTGTCCCGCTTTTGCTCTGCTTTTGCTCTGCTTTTGCTCTGCTTTTGCTCTGCTTTTGCTCTGCTTTTGCTCTGCTTTTGCTCTGCTTTTGCTCTGCTTTTGCTCTGCTTTTGCTCTGCTTTAGATCTGCTTTAGATCTGCTTTAGATCTGCTTTAGATCTGCTTTA
This sequence comes from Pseudomonas sp. H1_D04, assembly GCF_054683855.1. NCBI lineage: Bacteria > Pseudomonadati > Pseudomonadota > Gammaproteobacteria > Pseudomonadales > Pseudomonadaceae > Pseudomonas > Pseudomonas sp. H1_D04. The sequence goes on along the minus strand of NZ_CP162826.1, from coordinate 6,232,881 downwards.
GATCTGCTTTAGATCTGCTTTTGATTTGGCTCTTACATCCTTTTCGCTGACGAAGTCAGCGGTCTTTTGATCTGCGCTTTTGATCTTGATCTCAGGCGCCCCGTCAAACACGCTGGCCGAACGCAGGCTTGAATCCGTGGGTAACCCGGCAGGACGCCGGGTTAGCCGCGCTGGGCCATGGATGGCCCATCGCGGCGGCCCACGGATTCAAGCCGGAGTGCGGGCACACCGAGCCTAGGCGAGGTGCCGAGTGTTGGGGCAAGAGCCCTTTGCTTACTTTGGGGCTTTTCCAAAGTGAGCCGCCGTAAGGGCGGAACCCTAAGCGGCCATCACCCAAATAACGGATATGCCCCCAATCACTCCCCCACCCGCAAAGGCCCCAAAACCTGCCGATACCGCTCAACCCCCTGAGCGGTCTGCCTGACCAGCCTAACCTCCAACCCCAAAGGATCCCCCCGCCGATTCCCACTCAACTGCCGCCAGCCCTTATCCGTCTCCCACACCCGCACCTGCAAATCGCTCACCCCCGTCAACACCACCACGCCATCCTTGGCCGCCGGCAACGGAAACCGATCCCGCGCAGGCGCCGCCGCGCGATACAGGTTGTCGCCCTTGAGCCACCAGCGCACCCGTTGCAGCCCATCCCCAGCGACCGGTGCACGACGAATCACGTCCAACTCAAACCCCTTGCTGTCAGAGCTGCGCACCGTCACCGCGGCCAGTCCGTCGGCGTCGTCTGTCGGTGCGGTCAGTTCGACGCTGGCCCTGAGGCTGATGTCCCGCTGCAGCTGGTTCAGCACTCGCAACAACGCCTCAGTCTGTTCCGTGCTCGCCTGCAGGTGATGATCAGCGCGGGTCACGCTGTCGAGGCCGCGCCAGGCGATCAGGCTGACCACCGCCATCAACATGATCGCCACCATCACTTCGATCAGGGTGAAGCCTTTCTGCGATGAACTCATGGCTGGCTCACCACGCGCATCAAACCGGCGGCATCGCGTTGCAGGCTTAGGCTGTGTTGCCCGTCGGACAGCACCACACGCACGGGTGGGTTGATCCACTCGGCATCGAGCACCAGGGTTTGCCGGGGTTCGATGTTGATTTGCATCGGCGTGCTCTCCCATAAGCGTGGGCGCAATTGGGCATCGCTCTGGAACGCCTCCGTGCCCATCCCGTCATCACGGCGACGGTTGAAGCGAAACCCCTTGGCATCGGCGCGCCAGGTAATCGGGCGGCCGTCGGCGCGGGCTTCGGCCTGGGCCACTTGCAGCAATTGGCTCAGGCGCTCGGCGTCTTTGCGCAGCAGGTGCAGCGGGTCAGGCTTGATGCTCAGGCTGATGGCCGCGCTGGCGATGCCGATGATTACCAGCACCACCATTAGCTCGATCAGGGTGAAGCCGTGCTGTTTCATCGTAGGGCACCTGCTGAACTGGCGAGGTTGTGAAATAAAAACGTGCGAATTGGCCTGTACGCTGGAGACACGGACAAACAGGAGGTCCCACTCATGGCTTTTTCCCTGCGATTTTCACCCGCCCAGGGCGTGCAGATCGGTGCGTTGCTGGCGGCTTTGGCTGGCGGGGTGGTGTGGACGCCGCTGCTACTCACGTCCGCCGAATCCCACACGCCCCAGGCCACCCCGCAGGCTCTGGCGGCACGCAGCGATAACCCGGCGCTGCAATGGTTTGCCAATGCGCCGACGGCGTTGCAGGTCAAGGTCACTGGCGTACTCGCTGGCGCGCGCGGTGCGGTGGCGATCCTCAGCCTCAACGACGGCCCGCCGCGCAGTTTTCTTTTGGGTGAACGCCTCAGCCCTGGCGTGCGGCTGACGGCTATCGAAGGCGATGGCGTGGAGATTGAGCGCGGTGGCGAGAAGCTGCGCGTCAACCTCGATAAGTTGCCGGATGCCCCTGCGTTGCCGCGCCTCACTCGGCCATGACCTGGGTGGCGAGCCGCGCCAGGGGCGGCGCCTCACGGCTGGCGTCGAGCACCAACACGCTGATTTGAAAGAGCGGGCCATCGGCGCTGACGGTCTGTTCGCACCGCAGCTTCAAGCGGCCCTGGTCGCACTCGAAGGTCTTCTTGCCGCTGCGCAGGCCGCCCTCCAGGCGCACCTCTGCCAGGCGACTTTGGGCCGCCAGCAACGCCATCGACTTATCCCGCAGCAGCCCGTTGCTCTGGGTCATCAATCCGGCCACACGCACAGCGGCGGCCATGGCCACGGCAATGATCGCCAGCGCCACCAGCACTTCAATCAGGGTAAATCCTTGCTCGTTGCGATGGCCGTACATGGCGCTCTCAAAGCCCGTAAACAGGCCCGCAGACTAGCGCCGCGAGTTGACCGATTGGCGACCGAACCTCCCGAGGATTTTCAATACGACTGACATATGTTCTTGCAACACTGCGCCACGAAATGCACCCAACCCAAGGAATGTCGAGATGGATATCGCGCGCCTAACGTCCCCATTGCCAGGCCCTCGCGGCCAGCGTGGCTTTACCTTGATCGAGATCATGGTGGTGGTGGTCATCCTCGGGATTCTGGCGGCGATGGTGGTGCCCAAGGTGCTCGACCGGCCGGACCAGGCGCGGGCCACGGCGGCCAGGCAGGACATCGGCGGCTTGATGCAGGCGCTGAAACTCTACCGCCTCGACCACGGCACTTACCCGAACATGACCCAGGGCCTGAAAGTGCTGGTGGAACGCCCGGCGGATGCCAAGACCAACACCTGGCGCGCCTACCTTGACCGATTGCCGAATGACCCGTGGGGCCACCCGTATCACTACCTCAACCCGGGCGCCAATGGTGAAGTCGATGTGTTCTCCCTCGGCGCCGATGGCCAGCCGGATGGCGATGGCGTGAATGCCGATATTGGCTCCTGGCAGTTGTAAGGCGCGCCATGAAACAGTATTCGCCCCCAGCGGCGAAGCAGCGCGGCATGGCGATTATCAGCGCGTTGCTGATCGCCGCCGTGGTCGCGGTGATCGCCGGCGCCATGCTCACGCGCCAGACCGTGTTTACCCGCAGCCTGGAAGCCGAGCAGATGCGCACGCAGGGTCAGTGGCTGTTGCAGGGGGGCTTGAACGCAGCCGACAGATGCTGTGGGAGGCGCGCCAGAAAGACGTGCTGACCCGCCTTGACCAACCTTGGGCCCGCGCTCAGGGCGGCACATTCGAAGGTCGGGTTGAAGACGAGCAGGGCAAGTTCAACCTGCGCAACCTGGTCAATCGCCAGCGGGTGGATGCCGAGCAACTGCAGAGTTTTGAACGCCTGTGCCGCCTGATCGGTGTTGACCCGGCGGTGAGCCGGCGTATCAGCCAGCGGGTCATCGCGTCCTATGCGCAACTCGATACGCCCGCCAAGTACCCGATGCTGCGCAGCCTGGATGACTTGAGCGGTGTGGAAGGCCTCGACGCCGCGGTGTTGCAGCGCATGCAGACCTATATCAGCGTGCTGCCCGACATGACTTGGGTCAACGGCAACACCGCCCGCGCCGAAGTGCTCAGCGCCGTGGTGCCCCAACTGAGTCTGTCCCAGGCCCAGGCGCTGGTGGCTGAACGTGACGGCGGGCATTGGTTTATCAACCGGGGGGATTTCGTCAATCGCCTGCACTTGCCCCAGGTGGCGGTGGACTCAGTGCAGGTCGGCATCACCAGCGAGTGGTTTCGCCTGCAAGGCCAGGCGCGGCAGGAGCAACGTCGGGTGACCCTCGATGCGCTGCTGCACCGTCCGGAAAATCGCCGGCCCCAGGTGATCTGGTCGCGGGTGGGCGTATGAAACGCTTGCGCATTGCCTTGCCGCCGCTGGCTGAATTGAGTGTGGACAGCCGGGTGAAATGGGCCTGGTGGGAGCGTGGCACGGTGGTCTCTGAAGGCCATGAGAGCCTGGCGCAATTGGGCAAGGGCCGCCACGCGGTGGACTGCTTTCTGCACCCCTGCGACAGCCTGCTGACAAGCCTCGAATTGCCGCCACTGCCTGCCGCCAAAACCCATGCCGCCGTGGCCTGCGCGGCCCAGGCGTTGATCCTCGGCCCAGTGGAACAGATGCAAGTGGCTCACGGCCCGCGCGAAAGCGATGGCCGCGTGCAGGTTGGTTGGGTGCCGAAGGCTGGGCTGGAACGACTCAGCCAGGTCCTGGCGCAGGCGCCACTCAAACTGCGCGGCCTGTATCCCGCGCCCTATGCCTTGCCGGTAGGGGCTGCGGCGTTGGATGAAGGCTATTTGTTGACCCGCGACAGCCTGCAACAAGCAGCGGTGCACCCGCTGGGTTTGCAGGCGCTCGATGTACCGCTGGTGGCCGCGGCGCAGCGTTGGGCCGGTGCCGTGCCGAGCTGGGGCCTGCACGCGCGTCTCAGCCAAGCGTCCAGCGGTGGCTGGGGCAGGGCGCTGGGCTGTGTCGCGTTGGCTGCCGTCGTGTGGACGGTCGGCCTCAACCTGTACGCCGCCCGCCAGGCGGATGAAGGCCAGCGGCTCAAGGCGTTGATGAGCCAGCAGGTACGCCAGGCGTTTCCTGAATTGCCGGTGGTGCTCAACCCGTTGCAGCAGGCCCGTCAGCAACTGACTGCACGCCAGACTGGCGCCGCCGCCGACCCCGGCCAGCGCTTTCCCAGCCTGCTGCAACTGGTGGGCAGCCATCTGCCGTTTATGGTGGGCAGCGTCGACACCCTGACCTTCGAGCAGGGGCGATTGCACCTGGAACTGCTGGCTGACAGCCGCAGCCCGGCGGCCGAGGGCGAGTGGCAAGCCGTGTTGGCCCAGGCAGGGTTTGCCGCCACACGGGACGACCATGGCTGGAGCATTGCGCCCGCCCAGGTCGCGGAAAAACCTGGAGCCGGCGATGAATAAATGGCACCGCGTACGCAGCCAGACCCATGTGTTCTGGAACGGCCTGGCCCTGCGTGAAAAACGCATGCTGGTGGGGGCCGGTCTGGTGCTGGCGAGCCTGTTGACCTGGCTGATTCTGGTCCAGCCCGCGCTTAAAAAGATCGACTATTGGCAAGCCGAAACCCCCAAGCTGCGCGCCCAGGCTGCCGCGTTGCAGGTGCTGTTGCAGGACGTCACAGCACCTCGGCCCGCCGACGAAGCTGCGCTGCGCCAGGCCTTGGACAGCGCCGGTCTGCGCGAGCATTACCAGTTGCAGGCGCTGGATGCTGGCGGTTGGCGCCTGACCTTCGACAACGCCCCGGCGGACGCTGTGGTGGGCTGGTTGTTGGGCAATCCCCGAACCTTTTCTCTGGAAGTGTCCGAGGCACGTTTGCAGCGTGCCCCGGACACCGTCGACACCTCGGCCGGCACTGTGTCCGGGACCGTTCGCATGGATCAGGCGCTTGGCGCTAAGGAAGCTTCATGAAGTGGTCAGTCCCCCCTTTTCGTATGGCCGCGCCACTGCTGTTGCTGGCGCTCAGTGCGTGCAGCACCCAGCAGGCCACCAAGCCGTTGTTGGTGGACAGCGAACTCGGCCAGCCGTTGGCCGAGACCCGCCGCGGCGGCGATACCGTGCTGGATCGCCAGCGCGAACTTGTCCCCAAACCCGCCATACAGCACCGGGTGACCAACAGCGCCCGAGGCCAGGCCCCGACGACCGTCAAGGCACGTAATCCGCTGGGCGACCAACCGGTGCAGCTCAATTTTGTCGACGCCGATATTCAGGCCGTGGTGCGCGCACTGTCCCGTGCTACCGGTCAGCAGTTCCTGGTGGACCCACGTGTCAAAGGCAACCTGACCCTGGTCAGCGAAGGCCAGGTCCCCGCGCATCAGGCCTACGACATGCTGTTGGCGGCGCTGCGCATGCAGGGGTTCAGCGTGGTTGATGTCGGCGGCGTGGCCCAGGTGGTGCCGGAGGCCGATGCCAAGTTGCTCGGCGGGCCGATCTACAGCGCCGGCAGCAGCGGCATGCAGACCCGTACCTTCCGCCTGCAATACGAAAACGCGGTGAACCTGATCCCGGTGCTGCGCCCCATCGTGTCGCCAAACAACCCGATCAACGCCTATCCCGGTAACAACAGCATTGTCATCACCGACTACGCGGAAAACCTCGCGCGGGTCGCGCAGATCATCAGTGGCATCGACACGCCCAGCGCCATCGACACTGACGTGGTGCAGATCCAGAACGGCATTGCTGTCGATATCGCGGCCATGGTCGCCGAGCTCCTGGAAACCCAGGGGGCCGACCAGACCCAGAAGATTAATGTGATTGGCGATCCGCGTTCCAACTCCATCATCATTCGCTCCGGCAGCCCCGAGCGCACGGAGCTGGCGCGCAACTTGATCTACAAGCTCGACAACGCCCAAAGCAACCCCAGCAACATGCACGTGGTGTACCTGCGCAACGCCCAGGCGGGCAAGCTGGCCCAGTCGCTGCGCGGGTTGCTGACCGGCGAGAGTGACGCCGGGGTCAGCGACGAGGCGCGCAGCAAACTCAGCGCCATGGGCGGCAATGGCCAGAACACCACCCCAGCCAGCAATGCGCAGAACAGCAGTGGTACGCCCACCGGCAGTGGCGTGCAATCGAGCTATGGCCAGGATTCACCCTCCACCGCCAGCCCGTCCAAGGATCAGGACACTGCGTTCAGCGCCGGCGGCGTAACCATCCAGGCCGACGCCACCACCAACACCTTGCTGATCTCCGCGCCGGACCCGCTGTACCGCAACCTGCGGGAAGTGATCGACATGCTCGATCAACGCCGCGCCCAAGTGGTGATCGAAAGCCTGATCGTCGAAGTTGGCGAGGACGACGCCACGGAATTCGGCGTGCAATGGCAGGCCGGCAACCTGGCGGGCAAAGGCGGGTTTGGCGGCGTCAACCTCGGCGGCAGCGGTGTGAATGGCACGCCCACCAGTCCCACTAGCATTGATGTGTTGCCCAAGGGCCTGAACATCGGCCTGGTCAACGGCACCGTGGATATTCCAGGAATCGGCAAGGTGCTCGACCTCAAGGTGCTGGCCCGCGCCTTGAAGAGCAAGGGCGGCACCAACGTGCTGTCCACGCCCAACCTGCTGACCCTGGATAACGAAGCGGCGAGCATTTTTGTGGGGCAGACGATTCCGTTTGTCACCGGCAGTTATGTGACCGGCGGCGGGGGCACCAGCAATAACCCGTTCCAGACCGTGCAGCGCGAAGAAGTGGGGCTCAAGCTGAACGTGCGCCCGCAGATTTCCGAGGGCGGCACGGTGAAGCTGGATATCTATCAGGAAGTCAGCAGTGTGGATTCCCGGGCGTCGGTGGCAGCGGGCACGGTGACCAACAAGCGCGCGATCGATACCAGCATCCTGCTGGATGACGGGCAGATCATGGTGCTGGGTGGGTTGCTGCAGGATGGCTATAGCCAGAGCAACGACGCGGTGCCGTGGCTATCGGATATTCCGGGGTTGGGGGCGTTGTTTCGCAATGAGAAGCGCAGTGTGAGCAAGACCAACCTGATGGTGTTTTTGCGGCCTTACATCATTCGCGACAGTGGGGCGGGGCGCAGTATTACCTTGAACCGCTATGAGTTTATGCGTCGGGCGCAGGGTGGGTTGCAGCCGGAACACAGTTGGGCGATGCCGGATGTGCAGGCGCCGCAGTTGCCTTCGGTGGAGAAGGCGATTCCGGGCGGGCAGCAGCCGGGGCCGAGGGCGGTGATTCGGGCTGTACCGGTAGGTGCACGGCCATGAATCCAAATGAAGATTTGAATGTGGGAGGGGGCTTGCCCCCGATGAGGGTGTGTCAGCCACAGATTTACACACTGACCCACCGCTATCGGGGGCAAGCCCCCTCCCACATTTGGACCGTGCTCGGTCAGGAAGATACCTTGTGAGCCTGCTCCCCTACGCCTGGGCCAAATCCCAACGCATCCTCCTGCGCCCCGGCGAGGACGGCATGTTGCTGACCGTCTGCCCCTCAACCCCTGGCTGGTCGATCAGCGAAGTGCAGCGCCAGTTCGGCCAGTCGCGGATTGAGCAGGTGGAGAAGGCGATTCCGGGCGGGCAGCAGCCGGGGCCGAGGGCGGTGATTCGAGCTGTACCGGTAGGTGCACGGCCATGAATCCAAATGAAGATTTGAATGTGGGAGGGGGCTTGCTCCCGATGAGGGTGTTTCAGCCACAGATGTACACACTGACCCACCGCTATCGGGGGCAAGCCCCCTCCCACATTTGGACCGTGCTCGGTCAGGAAGATACCTTGTGAGCCTGCTCCCCTACGCCTGGGCCAAATCCCAACGCATCCTCCTGCGCCCCGGCGAGGACGGCATGTTGCTGACCGTCTGCCCCTCAACCCCCGGCTGGTCGATCAGCGAAGTGCAGCGCCAGTTCGGCCAGTCGCGGATTGAGCAGGTGAAGAAGGCGATTCCGAGGGGGGCAGCAGCCGGGGCCGAGGGCGGTGATTCGGGCTGTACCGGTAGGTGCACGGCCATGAATCCAAATGAAGATCTGAATGTGGGAGGGGGCTTGCTCCCGATGAGGGTGTGTCAGCCGCAGATGTACACACTGACCCACCGCTATCGGGGGCAAGCCCCCTCCCACATTTGGACCGTGCTCGGTCAGGAAGATACCTTGTGAGCCTTCTCCCTTACGCCTGGGCCAAATCCCAACGCATCCTCCTGCGCCCCGGCGAGGACGGCATGTTGCTGACCGTCTGCCCCTCAACCCCTGGCTGGTCGATCAGCGAAGTGCAGCGCCAGTTCGGCCAGTCGCGGATTGAGCAGGTGGAGAAGGCGATTCCGGGCGGGCAGCAGCCGGGGCCGAGGGCGGTGATTCGAGCTGTACCGGTAGGTGCACGGCCATGAATCCAAATGAAGATTTGAATGTGGGAGGGGGCTTGCTCCCGATGAGGGTGTTTCAGCCACAGATGTACACACTGACCCACCGCTATCGGGGGCAAGCCCCCTCCCACATTTGGACCGTGCTCGGTCAGGAAGATACCTTGTGAGCCTGCTCCCCTACGCCTGGGCCAAATCCCAACGCATCCTCCTGCGCCCCGGCGAGGACGGCATGTTGCTGACCGTCTGCCCCTCAACCCCCGGCTGGTCGATCAGCGAAGTGCAGCGCCAGTTCGGCCAGTCGCGGATTGAGCAGGTGGAGAAGGCGATTCCGGGGCGGGCAGCAGCCGGGGCCGAGGGCGGTGATTCGGGCTGTACCGGTAGGTGCACGGCCATGAATCCAAATGAAGATTTGAATGTGGGAGGGGGCTTGCTCCCGATGAGGGTGTGTCAGCCACAGATGTACACACTGACCCACCGCTATCGGGGGCAAGCCCCCTCCCACATGTGGACCGTGCTCGGTCAGGAAGATACCTTGTGAGCCTGCTCCCCTACGCCTGGGCCAAATCCCAACGCATCCTCCTGCGCCCCGGCGAGGACGGCATGTTGCTGACCGTCTGCCCCTCAACCCCCGGCTGGTCGATCAGCGAAGTGCAGCGCCAGTTCGGCCAGTCGCGGATTGAGCAGATACGCGATGACGAACTCGACGGTCTCCTGGCCAGTGCCTACGCCGACACCGGCAGCGCCGCGGCCGTGGTGGGCGCGGCGGAAAACGAGGTCGACCTCGACCGCCTGATGCAGGACATGCCCGAGATCACCGACCTGCTCGACACCCAGGACGGTGCGCCGGTGATCCGCATGATCAACGCCTTGCTCACCCAGGCAGCGCGGGACGAGGCCAGTGATATTCATATCGAGCCCTACGAAACCCATTCCGTGGTGCGCTACCGCGTCGACGGCACGCTGCGCGATGTGGTGTCGCCACGCAAGGCGCTGCATGGCGCGTTGGTGTCGCGGATCAAGATCATGGCCCAGCTCGACATCGCCGAAAAACGCCTGCCCCAGGATGGGCGCATTGCGTTGCGTGTGGCCGGGCGGCCGATTGATATTCGAGTGTCGACGGTGCCCACCGGGCATGGCGAGCGGGTGGTGATGCGTTTGCTCGACAAGCAGGCCGGGCGTTTGCAGTTGGAGACTCTGGGCATGGAGCCGCAGTTGCTCGCGCGCCTCGATACCTTGATCCGCCAGCCCCACGGCATTGTGCTGGTCACCGGGCCCACCGGCAGTGGCAAGACCACCAGCCTGTACGCGGCGTTGGCGCGGTTGGACGCGAGCACCAGCAATATCCTTACCGTGGAAGACCCGGTGGAATACGACTTGCCGGGCATCAGCCAGATCCAGGTCAACGCCAAGATCGACATGACCTTCGGCCTGGCGCTGCGGGCCATTCTGCGTCAGGACCCGGACATCATCATGATTGGTGAAATCCGCGACTTGGAGACCGCGCAGATCGCCGTGCAGGCCTCGCTCACCGGTCACTTGGTACTCGCCACGTTGCACACCAACGATGCGGTGTCGGCGGTGAACCGCTTGATCGACATGGGCGTCGAGCCGTTCCTGTTGGCGTCGTCATTGCTGGGTGTGTTGGCCCAGCGGTTGGTGCGCCGCCTGTGCCCCCATTGCAAGCAGGAAGATCCTGCCGCGCCGGGCACCTGGCGTCCGGTGGGGTGCTCGCACTGCAACCAGGTCGGTTACAGCGGGCGTACCGGTATCCATGAATTGTTCTGCGTCGACGACGATGTACGCAGCCTGATTCATCAGGGCGCCGGCGAGCAGGATTTGCGCCTGGCCGCGCGGCGGGCCGGGATGTTCAGCATGCGTGAAGACGGTGAGCGCTGGGTGCGCAGCGGCGCCACGGCCCCCGAAGAAATCCTGCGCGTGACACGGGACGCCTGATGAATCGCTATCGCTATGAAGCCGCGGATGCCAGCGGCAAAGTCGAGGTCGGGCATGTGGAGGCCGACAGCCAGAGCGCAGCGTTTGCCCACTTGCGCGGGCGGGGTTTGACGGCCTTGTTGGTGCAGATCGAAGGCGGCCAGCCAGCGGCGGCGGGCAGTAGCCTGTTCACGCCCAAGCTCTCGGACAACGACTTGGCCTGGGCCACGCGGCAACTGGCGAGCCTGCTCGGCGCCAGCCTGCCGTTGGAGGCGGCGCTGAGTGCCACGGTGGAGCAGGCCGAGAAAAAGCACATCGCCCAGACGTTGGCGGCCGTGCGTGGGGATGTGCGCGGCGGCATGCGCCTGGCGGATGCGTTGGCGGCGCGGCCACGGGACTTTCCGTCGATCTACCGTGCGTTGATTGCGGCGGGGGAGGAGTCCGGTGACTTGGCCCAGGTGATGGAGCGCCTGGCGGACTACATCGAGGAACGCAACAACCTGCGCGGCAAGATTCTCACCGCGTTTATCTACCCCGGTGTGGTGGGGCTGGTGTCCATCGGCATTGTGATTTTTTTGCTCAGTTACGTGGTGCCCCAGGTGGTCAGTGCGTTTTCCCAGGCGCGTCAGGACCTGCCGGGGCTGACGCTGGCGATGCTCAACGCCAGCGACTTTATCCGCGCGTGGGGCTGGCTGTGTTTCGCCGGGATTGTCGGCGGTTTCTGGAGTTGGCGTTTGTACCTGCGCAACCCGGTGGCGCGCTTGAATTGGCACAGTCGCGTGCTGCGCCTGCCGCTGATCGGGCGCTTTGTACTGGGTCTGAACACGGCGCGGTTTGCCTCGACCCTGGCGATCCTCGGTGGTGCTGGCGTGCCGCTGTTGCGGGCGCTGGAGGCGGCGCGCCAAACCTTGTCCAACGAGCGCCTGAGCCAGTGCGTCAACGACGCCACTGCCAAGGTACGCGAAGGGGTCAACCTGGCGCCGGCGCTGGCGGTGGAGAAAGTCTTTCCGCCGGTATTGATCCACCTGATCGCCAGCGGCGAAAAAACCGGCTCGCTGCCGCCGATGCTTGAACGTGCAGCGCAGACGCTGTCGCGGGATATCGAACGCCGGGCCATGGGCATGACCGCGCTGCTGGAGCCGCTGATGATCGTGGTGATGGGGGCGGTGGTGCTGGTGATTGTGATGGCGGTGCTGTTGCCGATCATCGAGATCAACCAACTCGTTACCTGATCAAACGGCGTGAGCGGGCTTACTGTGGTGAGCGGGCTTGCCCCGCGCTGGGTGGTGAAGCCACCCCAAAACCTGACACGGCACCCTCTCTGAGACACCGCGTTTTGTCGGGGGGCAGATCCATTGCGTGGAAATCCAGTTCTATTGGGGGGCGAACGTCCTCCACCACTCAAAGCGTTTTTCAGTTGTTTTTTTGGTATCCCGATGTCCGGGTCCCAACCTCGGGTTCCTCATTCCGTCATCTGCCAACGGTTCCTGCCGCCTCCACGGCAGGGCCTCTGAAACCTCGCTGTCACCTGGGCTGAAATCGCTCAGAATCATGACCAAAACACCCGAGAATCTTTTTAAAAATCAAGTGTTTCCTCCCGAGGTTTTTTCCTACATCTGTCATCGGAAACTGCGACTTTCTCTTCCATGGTTTTCACCCCCGGCCACCCCTTTATCACGGCTTGGGACCGAAGCCATGGCGTCATGCAAGAGCCATCTACCCCAAACGTACAAACACGACGAAAGGAGATTCTTCATGTTTAAGCGCAACGTTCTCGCGGTATCCATGACCCTCGCTGCACTGTGCTCGGCCCAGGCTGCAATGGCTGACATCAACGGCGGCGGCGCAACCTTGCCACAGCCGCTGTACCAAACCTCCGGCGTCCTCACCACTGGCTTCGCCGCCTACATCGGCGTGGGCAGCGGCAACGGCAAGGCGGCTTTCCTGAACAACGATTACACCAAGTTCGTGGCGGGCGTGACTAACAAGAACGTGCACTGGGCAGGCAGCGATTCCAAGCTGACGGCTGCTGAGCTGCTGGCTTACAAAACCAACAAACAAGCGACTTGGGGCAAGTTGATCCAGGCGCCTTCGGTGGCCACTTCGGTCGCCATTCCATTCAACAAGGCTGGCGCCAACCCGGTTGATCTGAGCGTCAACCAACTGTGCGGCGTGTTTTCGGGCCGCTTGACCGACTGGAGCCAGATCACTGGTTCGGGTCGCACTGGCGCGATCAAAGTGATCTACCGCAGCGAGTCCAGCGGTACCACCGAACTGTTCACGCGCTTCCTCAACGCCAAGTGCGCTGAGACGCAACCGTTCGCCGTGACCACCACCTTTTCGTCCAGCTACGGTGCAGGCTTGCCTGCTGGCGCAGTGGCCGCTACCGGCAGTCAAGGCGTAATGACCGCGTTGAACGCTCAAGATGGCGCGATCACCTACATGAGCCCGGATTACGCGGCGACCACCTTGGCCGGTCTGGATGACGCCACCAAAGTGGCCAAGATTGGCGGTGTTTCGCCAGCGCCTGCCAACGTTTCCACCGCCATTGGCCAGATCCCTGCGCCAACCGAAGCCCGTGCCGATGGTTCGTTCATCGACGCCACTAACCCGGACAACTGGGTACCGGTATTCGCTGCCGCCGCCAGCGGCCCGGCGACGTTCGCCTACCCATCCAGCGGCTACCCGATCCTGGGCTTCACTAACGTGATCTTCAGCCAGTGCTACGCCGACGCCACCCAGACCACCCAGGTCCGTGCGTTCTTCAACCGCCACTACGGCAACCTGATCAACAACGACACCGCCATCAACAACAACCGCTTCGTGCCGCTGCCAGCCAACTGGAAAAAAGCCGTGCGTGACACCTTTGCCACCGCTTCCAGCGCTCAAGGCATCGGTAACACCAGCGTCTGCAACGCCATCGGTCGTCCGCTGTAACCCAGGCTTTCAACGACCCGCAACCCCGATCAGCAACGGCCTGTGCCGTTGCTGATTTTTTTTGCGTTAGCAGCCCTTTATGAACTTTGCATGACAGAAGTTCAGTCCCGCCCCTCGCCAACCGCCTAACCCTCATACGTGAGCCTGTCTTGCTCCTGGCGATTACAAAGAAGGAAGATTCCCGATGGTCCGCTGCAAACCCACGCTCAAGCTGAATGCCCAGGGCTCGCACGCCCAGACTGTGTTGCGCCTCAAGCCTCTGGCTCAGGTCATTGCCTTGTTGGTGGTGGCGGGCAATGCCCATGCGGCGACGGCGTTCAGCCCAGCGTGGTTCGCGGCCAAGGGGGCGACCCAGGCGACGACGGCGGCGCGGATCAATGCGGGGCAGATGCCGTCGGTGCCGACGCTGAACCAGCAGGCGCGGGTCAACCAGCAGTTGGCGCGGTCCATCAGCACGCTCAACAACACGGTCGCGGCGATTGCGGCGCAGCAGGCGGCGCAGGCGGCCGGTCGGCAGGCGGCGTTCGGTCAGGTCTCGACGATTCCCGATGGCCTCGGCAAGGGCGGCTTGCAGGTGGACAACAGCCTGACCCAGGGCTGGACCAATGCCAAGGCGCCGACCCAGACCCAGGCGGGCGGCAAGACCACGGTGAGCATTGAGCAGACCGCCGACAAGGCGATCCTCAACTGGGAGACATTCAACGTCGGGCGCAACACCACGGTGGATTTCCAGCAGCAGTCCACCTGGGCGGTGCTCAACCGCGTCAATGACCCTGAGGCACGCCCCAGCGAAATCCAGGGCAAGATTCAGGGCGCGGGCACGGTGATGATCATGAACCGTAACGGCGTTGTCTTCAGTGGCACCAGCCAGGTCAATGTGCGCAACCTGGTGGCGGCTGCCGCGACGATCACCGATGACCAGTTCATCCAGCGCGGCCTTTATGTCGACACCAATGGCACTCAACCGACGTTCACCGATGCGGCGGGCAAGGTCGAGGTGCAGCGCGGTGCGTTGATCCAGACCCACAACGCCGCCACCTCCACCGACGCGGGCGGCTATGCCTTGCTGCTCGGCACCGAAGTGGAAAACGCCGGCACGATCATCACCGCCAAGGGCCAGACCACCCTGGCGGCCGGTGACAGCTTTTACATTCGCAAAGGGGTGGGCACGGCGGGCAACGAGCGTTCCACCACCCGTGGCAATGAAGTCGCCGCCAGCCTCAAGCCGGGCAGCAGCGCAGGCAAGGTGATCAACAACGGCCTGATCATGGCCTCCACCGGCGACGTCACCCTGACCGGGCACCAGGTTCAGCAAAACGGCGTGGTCCTGGCCAGCACTTCGGTGGACACCCGCGGCTCCATTCACTTGCTCAACTCGGCCAGCGACACCGGCGGCAGCGTCACCCTGGGGGAGGGCAGCACCACTGCAATCCTGTTGGACGCCAGTGGCAGCACCGCCCTCAACAGCCAGAAAGACAACGGCCTGATCAAGCTCGACGGCACGCCGGCTAACCTGATCACGGGGCAGTTCAACCACCTCAGCGCCGTGGCCGACCGCACTGACCAGTCGCGTATCGAGATCGTCAGCGGTGGCACCGTGGACTTCCAGAAAGGCTCGATCACCCTCGCCACCGGCGGCCAGGTCGCGGTCAGCGCCGGTCAACGCAGCCTGGTGCGCGATGGCGCGATGATCGACGTGTCGGGCGCCGTGGGCGTCAAGGTGTCGATGGAAGCCAATAACATCAAGATCAACGTACAGGGCAACGAGCAGCGGGATGCGCCGATCAACCGCGACAATGGGCAACTGATCAATAACGACGTGTGGGTCGACTTACGCGACCTGGTGTTTGTCCCGGCCGGCACCAACGGCTACGCCACCGATCGCTGGTACACCGCCGGTGGTCTGCTGGAAGTCGGCGGTTACCTCGGCACCCAGGGCCATTCGGTGGGCGAGTGGATGGCCCAGGGCGGCACCGTGACGTTTACCGGCAAAGATGTCGTGACCCAGCAGGGCGCGCAGATCAACTTGTCGGGCGGCACCGTGGATGTGCAAGGGGGCTACATCCGACAAACCTGGCTCAAGGGCCCGGATCGACGGTTGTACGAGTTGTCCAAAGCACCCGGCGACATTCTCTATTCCGGCATTTACAAGGGCTATGAAGACACCAGTGTTCGCTGGGGCCAGACCGAGTACTACTACAACCCGATGATTGCTCCGCAGGGCCGTAACGAGGCCGGTTATACCGTGGGCCGTGACGCCGGCAAGCTGGTGGTCAGCACCGCCAGCGCAGTGCTGGAAGGCCAGATGATCAGCGCGGTGTTCCAGGGTGATCGCCAGACCCAGGCGCCGAACATCAACCTGGACGGTTACCAGCAATCCCAAAAAGCCATGGCCCAGCTCGCGCAGTTGATCATTGGCCAGTACACGCCGATCTACAACAAGACCACCGGCACCTTGCGCTACGCCTTGGGGGCGAACGCCGACGAGGTGTCGATCGAAGGCAGCCTGGAAAAAATCGCCGATGGCCTGGACCTCGCCACCGCGTTGCCCCAGGACCGCCAGGGCAAAATCCTGCTCGACAGCGAGCAGCTCAGTGGCAACCCGTTGGGCGCGATCAAGGTCGCGGCCAGGCAGCAGGTGACCGTCAATGGCGCGCTCAGCGTGGCCGACGGCGGCGACATCACCCTGTTCGGGCCGAGGGTTGATATCAACGCCAACCTGACAGCCCTGGGTGGCAGCATCAATGCGGGCAACATCCTCAGCCAGGTCAACCCGCTGAAAGCGGGCGAGGTCGAAGACACGACCCTGGCCGGTGGTTCGAGTGTGAATGTCGCGGCCGGCGTCAAGCTCGACGCCCGTGGCCGCTGGAACAACCTACTGCTCGACCCGACCAACAGCACCGGCGTGGCGTATGTCAACGGCGGCAAGGTCTCGCTGCGCAGTTCGAACAACGTCAACCTGGCGGCCGGCAGTGTGGTGGATGTGTCCTCCGGTGCGACCCTCGGCGTCGACGGCAAGCTCACCGGCGGCAAGGGCGGCAGTGTGACCCTGGGCGCCCTCGGCGCCTTGGCGTTGGAGGGCGAGGTGCGCGGCTTTGGCGTGAGTGGCGGCGGCACCCTGGCCTTGCAGGCACGCAAGGTGCAGATCGGCAACAGCGCGGCTGCGGTGGACAGCGACACCCTGAAACTGGCTGGCGACTTCTTCAATAAGGGTTTTTCGGCCTACGACATCACCGGCAACGAAGGGCTGATCGTCACCGACGGTACGCAAGTGGATGTGAGCCTGCCGACCTATCGTTTGGGCGCCCAAGCGTCCACCACGCCAACGGGCAGCGATCCCGCCACGGCCTTGGAGCAATGGACGCCGCCGCTGTACCAGGAGGACGCGACCAAGGGCGTGCTGACCCAACGCCGTGGCGCCGGTTTGAGCCTCACCGCCGGCACGGTCTACGCCACGGCTGCGCAACTGGCGAGCACGGCCCTGACCGTGGGCCACGGCGCCGTGATCAACGTCGATCCCGGCCAGGCCATCAAGCTGCGCAGCATCGGTCAATTGACCCTGGACGGTACGCTCAATGCCTGGGGCGGCAGCGTCAGCCTGGGCGGTGTGACCACCGGCGCCTCGGAGGCGGTGAACGCCATCGGCCATGACCGCTCGATCTGGATTGGCGAACAGGCGTTGATCGACGTGGCGGCGCGGGCGGCCACGGCGGTGGACTACCGTGGCCGCACTTACGGCGTGGTGCGCGACGGCGGCACTATCAACATTGGCGGCTCGCTTGACCTGAACACCGGCCTTGCCACGGCCAGCGACATGTTCGTGGTCGTGCGCGACGGTGCGCGCCTGGACGCGTCCGGCACCCAGGCCTTGCTGAATATTCCAGGGCAGGGCGCGGTGCAGGTCGCCAGTAACGGTGGCAGCATCAGCCTGGCCTCCAACAATGGCCTGTACCTGGATGGCAGCCTGGTCGCCAAGGCCGGTGGCGCCGGCGCGGCGGGCGGTAGCCTTAACCTGGCGCTGGAGAGCCCGTATTACCAGAAAGCCGGGGTCACCGATCGGGTGCTCAAGGTCCGTGACCTGGTGTTGAGCCAGGTGCACCAACCGACCGCGCTGGGCGACAGCCTGGAGTACGGGCATGGCCGCCTGGGCGTGGATCAAGTCACTGCTGGCGGCTTCGATAACCTCGCGCTGTTGAGCAATGGCTTATTGAGCTTTGACGGTGATGTGAGCCTGGACATGGGCCAGAGCCTGCGTCTTTACAGCCGTGGTTATGGCCTCAGTGAAAACGCGGCAGGCAACTCACGTATCAACCTGACGGCGCCGCACCTGTTGCTGGCGGGCTACCTTGCGCCTCCCGAGACGGGCAAGGATTTATACGTGCGTCCGGTGCCGGTGTTGCCGGTGCCATCCCAGCGTGCAACCGAGGCGCAGTTCAATGCCGACGGCGACCTGGTGGAAGTGCGCGGTAATGTGATCTTCGGCAATCGCAGCAGCCTGTACGGTGCCGACAATAGCCTGGCGAGCCTTGAGCGCCGTGGCTTCGATCAGGTCAACCTGACCAGCCAGGGCGATTTGCGCTTTCTGGTGGGCGCCTCCGCGAACGACATCATCACCGGTGTCAGTACCCAGTTACTGACTCAGGGCGACATGACCCTGCGGGCGGCGCAGGTGTACCCGAGCACGGAAGTCAGTGCCCGTGTCATCGCCGGTTACCTGGGCGAGTCATCGGCTGTGCAGGGCCTGACGTTTGACCCTTTACGCACGTTGACCATTGGCCGCGTCGGCAGCACGGACGCGCCCCTGCCGTATTCGGCGTTCGGACGCCTGCAACTGGGCGCTGCCACCGTCAAGCAAGGCGGTGTGGTGCGCGCGCCATTGGGCCTGATCGATATCGGCAGCATGGGTAGCAGCCTGGTGCAATTGCTGCCGGGCAGTGTCACCTCGGTGAGCGGCAAGGGCCTGGTGTTGCCCTATGGCGGCACGCTGGACGGGCAGGTTTACAAGTACAACGGCAAGACGGTGACATTCCTCGGCCAAGGCGGGCTGGCCAATACCAACAGCGACTTGAGCGTGGGCGTCATTCTGGGCGGCCAGTCGGTTGCGGTGCAGCCGGATGCCATCCTGGACCTGTCGGGCGGTGGCGAGTTACTCGGCGCCGGGTTTGTTTCCGGGCGCGGCGGCTCCACGGATGCGCGTTACAACCCGCTGGTGCAATTTGGTGCCAACGGCGGGTTTGTGTTGCCGGGGCTGTCCACCAACCCGATCTACGCCATCGTGCCGGGCGTGCAACCCGGCGTAGCGCCGGTGGCTGCGGAGGGCGGTGCCGTGGCGCCGCTGGTTGGCCAACAGGTCACCATCGGCGCGGGTGTGCCAGGGTTGCCGGCGGGCACCTATACCTTGATGCCGTCGACGTATGCCTTGATGCCCGGCGCCTATCGCGTGGAGATCAATGGCCTGGCCGGAGTCGGCAGCGACGCCGCGACCACCTTGATGCGCAATGGCTCGTGGGCCACGGCCGGGCAGCTGTCGATTGCCCACACCGGGATCCGCAACAGCATTGCCAGCCAGTTGATCCTGACTTCGGCGGACACCCTGCGCCGTTATTCCCAATACAACGAAACCAGTTACGCCCAATTCGCCAAAGCCGATGCGGCCAGGTTAGGCGTACCGCGCCCCATGCTGGAAGCCGACGCCAAGACCCTGAAACTGGCATTGCGCCCCGGCCAGGGGGCCGACGCATTCTCCTTCGAGGGTATCGGACGTTTTGATGCCGCGACGGGAGGCTATGGCGGTACGGTAGCGGTACTGGACCCTGGCAAGCTCGGCATTGAAGTGATCGCGGCTGACGCTTCGGCTACCGCCGGTTTTTCCGGCATTACGCTTAAAGCCGACACCCTCAATGCCATCGGTGCTTCACGGCTGATGGTGGGGGGCATGACCATGGTGGAGTATGGCCAGTCGGGCAACTTCATAAGCCTGGCATCGGGTGTGAATGCCGCCGATAGCAACGTGACTTTACGTGCGGGCGCCACCCTTGCCGCGCCCGAAGTGTTCCTGGTGAGCAACACCGGCGCCATCGTGGTAGAGCAGGGCGCTTCGATCAACACCCTGGGGCGCGGTGCCGCCAGCTACGATGCCCGCGACGGTTTTATCTACCAAGTTGCCAATATGCTGGCCGTGTCCAACGGTTTGCTGAACGTGGTGAGTGCCCCTCAAGTCGGCGGTGTGACCAGCGGTGGTATCAACATCGGCGCATGCAGCACGAGCGTCTGCACCGGCCAGACCGGGTTGTATTCCGATGGCAGCATCGTGGCCCTGACCGACAGCACCTTCCAACTGGGCGACCAGGTGCGCTATGGCACTCGTCACCTCAACCTGGGCGTGAGCACCATCAACCTGGGCAGCGTCGAAGCCCTCGCCGCGGCGGCTGCCGCAAACCGCTTGCCAGCCGGCCTGACCCTGAACCAGGCGCTGCTCGACCGCCTGCTGCGCGGCGACACGCAATTGGGCGCACCGGCCCTGGAGACCCTGCAGTTGTCGGCGCGTGACGGTTTTAACTTCTACGGCAGCGCCAGCCTCGACACCTATGACCCGCTGACCGGCAAGTCGCTGCTGAGCAACCTGATGCTGTCCACCCCGTCCATCTATGGCGCCGGTGGTGCCAGCGATGTCGCGACCATTCACACCGCTAACCTGATTTGGCTGGGCGCTACCAACGCTCCCGGCGCGGTGGTGGCAGGCGGCGCAGGCACTGGCAGTGGGCGCCTGGATATCAATGCCGAGCGCATCGAGTTTGGCTATGGCGAATTTGGCCAGCCCAGCACTGTAAAAAGCTTCGACCGCCTGGCCCTGGGCTTTGCCAACGTTGCTCTCAACGCCAGCGAGCGCATCACCGCCAACCGCAAGGGCAGCTTGTCGGTGTACCAGCGCCAGGGCGCCTATGACCCGGTCAGCGGCTTCCAGTACAGCGGCGGCAACTTGACCATTCGCACCCCGCTGATGACCGGTGAGGCCGGCTCGGTGAACACGATCAAAGCCGGCGGTGCGATCGATATCGGCGCCTCGGCAGGCCCTCGTGGCAACGCCAGCGGCCAGGGTGCCGCACTGTCCCTGCAAGGCGACAGCATCCGCGTGGCCAGTGCGGTGGTGTTGCCCAGCGGTAAAGTCAGCCTCAGTGCCCGTGGCGATGTGGTGTTGACCGACGACGCGCTGATTGACGTGGCCGGTCGTGGGATCACCTTCAACGATGTGACCCAATACGGGTGGGGCGGCGATGTGCTGCTCGACAGCCGCAGCGGCAATATCCTGCAGGCGGCGGGCTCGACCATCGACCTGTCCGCCAAGCACAACCAAGCCGGCAAGTTGCGTGCGGTGGCCACGGATGCGGCGGGTGGAATCGTCGATCTGCAGGGCAAGATCCTCGGCAGCAGCAGTGGTTACTACAACGCCGGTGGCACCTCTATGCCGCAACCAGCCGGAACCGTGGAGATCCAGGCGCAGCGCCTGGGCAGCAGCGGCTCCCTGGACCAGCAGTTTGCCGACCTCAACCAACGCCTGAACCAGGGCGAAGTGTTCGGTGCGCGCAGTTTTCAGCTCAAGCAGGGCGACCTGACCATCGGCAACGGGCTCAAGGCCGGCACCGTCAGCGTGTCCGTGGACAACGGCAGCCTGCGCGTAACCGGCCTGGTGGACGCCAGCGGTGAGCGCGTCGGCAGTATCAACCTGGCCGGCAAGAACGGCCTGACCCTGGACAGCACAGCCGTTCTCGACGCTCACGGCAGCAAGCTGCGCGTGGACAGCTACGGCAAGATCATCGACTCGCCGAACCGCGCCACGGTGGTGCTGGGCTCCGGCAGCGGCCAACTGACCCTCGCCGATGGCGTACGCATCGACCTGCGCCACGGTACCGGCGCGGCTGCTGGTAATGACGGACGCAATCGCGGCACCCTGGAACTGAATGCACCACGGTTGGCAGGCAATGACGTGGCGATCGACGCCAGTGGACGCTTGACCATTCAGGGCGCGCGCTCGATCACCCTCAACGGCATGGCGACCTACGACGATGCACCCGAAAAAAGCGATCCGACCGCCAGTGGCAGGCCGTATCAGGAAATCACTCAAGGTTATCTGGATGCAAAACACGCCTTGAGCGAGGCCTTCATCAATGCCGCCCTGCTCAATACGAACTTGCTGGATAACAAACTCGCTGGCTTGAATAACGCGACCTACGCCGACGCTTTCCACCTGCGCCCCGGTGTGGAAATCGTCAGCAAGACTCCGGACGGCGACCTGGTGGTCCAGGGCGACCTGGACTTGTCCGGTTATCGCTATGCCAGCCTCAACCCCAACAGCCAGAAGAACAATGCCGTCTACGGCTCCGGCGAGTCCGGCAGCCTGACGCTGCGCGCCGGTGGGGACTTGAATATCTACGGCAGCATCAACGATGGCTTCGCCAAACCGCCGGTGTCCGAGGATGACAAAGGCTGGGTGCTGCTGACCGGTGTGGACTTCAGCGGCGGCACCATCGTGGTGCCGGGCAACGGTGTGACCCTGGCAGACGGTACGGCCTTTCCGGCGGGCAGCACGCTCAACTACGACCTGCCGATTAAAGGCCTGACGGTCGCCGCCGGCACCCGTTTGCCAGTGGCCGCGACCTTGGGCCAGGACCTGGTTCTGCCGGCGGGCAGCGTATTGGCGGCGGACGTGCGTGATGCCGGGGGCAACCTGTTGTTCGCCGCCGGTACGTTGCTCGCCGAGGCGCACACCCTGGTGGCGGGCACGCAATTGGGGGCCGGGACACTGTTGACCCAAGGCACCCGTCTGCAAGACATGATCTGGCCCAAAGGTGTACCGCTGCCGACGGTGCACGGGGCGAACCTGGCCAATAACATCGTGCAACTGAGTGGCAGCAAAGCCCTGCCGAAGGGCGCGCTGATCCCCGCCGGCACCGATGTGAAGTTGCCCAACGGGGCTGCCTCGGTGCAGTTGCGGGTTGGGGTGTCTGGCGACGCCGGTCAGGTGTGGGCCATCTCGCCGATGCTGGCCGAAGGCACCCAATCGTGGTCGTTGCGCCTGGTGGCGGGTGCCGACACCGAGGCCGCGGACAGCCGTCTGCTGCAAGCCCATCCGCGCAGCGGCGATATTCATCTGGCCGACAATCACTACGGCATGTATGCCAAGGAATTGCCGAGCAAAGGCGTTCAGACCTGGACGGCCGAAGCGGTGGCGGTGCTGACCGAGGCTGGGTTGGACATCAAAGAGGGCGACCCCATCGACCAGCAATTGCTCGATGACTTGAGCCTGGGGTCGATCGAGGATTTCTGCGCCGGCGCGCCGGAGTATTGCGCGATCAAAGTGACCTACGTGTGGACGCAGCAAGCGGCTGACGATCTGTTGAACCAGTCCGGTGTGATCATCCCCGTGGGCGCGGTGATTACCAATGAGTTCCTCGCCAGCCTGGAGCTGCCTACGGTGGATGAAGTCTGCGCCCTGGCTCCCGAATATTGCGCGGCCCAGAGCACGACTGAATACGGGGCGACGCCTTCGAGTACACGTTTCAGTGTGATCCGCACCGGCCGCGGCGACCTGGAGTTGTTGAGTGCGGGCAACCTGAGCATGGATTCGCTGTACGGCGTGTACACCGCCGGTACTTCATCGACCGGCACGTTTGCGGGTGACCCGTACAACCAGCCCAACGCTCAACCGTCCGGCGCTGTGCTGAACGATCCGGGAAGCTACTTTGAGCAATTCGTCAACGGCTCACCCACCAGCCGCTACCGGGCCTGGTACCCGGAGGCCGGGGGCAATCTGACCCTGAATGTCGGCGGTGACCTGACCGGTTATATCACCAGCACTGCGACCAGCAATGCGCGTCCCAACCCCAAGGACGCCGGGGTGGACTCGGCCGCAGTCGGCAACTGGCTGTGGCGCCAGGGCAGTGGTGACGTGGCCACGGGCGGGCAAGCTCAACCCACCGCCTGGTGGATCAATTTCGGCAGTTACACCGCGACCACGGCGGCGGACAAAATGCTTGGCTTCACCGGCTTCGGCACCTTGGGTGGCGGCAATCTGGACGTGAACGTGGTCGGTGATGCCGGGGTCTTGGATACCTTGGGCTATGGCTTCAACAACACCACTGTAAACCCCCACAGTCAGGGCCTGGCCCTGGCGGTCGGCAGCACGGGGCGGATCGCCAGCGATGGCACCCAGCAGTTGACCGGCGGCGGCGATTTGCGCGTGCGCATCGGTGGGGCGCTGAACCCGGCCAGCGTGGCCGCGACTGCGGACCATCGTGATGGTGTGCTGGTCAACCTGCGCGGCGATGTGCAACTGCGCAGCACCAGCGTGGGCAGCGTCGACATGCTCTACGGCAGCATTGCTCCCACCCAGAGCCCGGGCGAAACCCGCGCGTTCGACCCATTGGTCGCGACCCGTGGCGTTGCCCGTGGTGGCATGACCCTGGTGCCCGGTGATGCCACGTTCAACCTGCAGACCCTGGGCGACTTGGTGGTGCAAAACGTCGAAGACCCGGGCCGGGTACAGCTTTCGCACGTATCACCCTTTGCCCAAGGCGCGAAAGTCGGCAGCGGTTCAAGCTGGTTTACGTTGTGGACTAAAGACACCGCGATTGATCTGTTTTCACTGGGCGGCAACCTCACACCCTTCACCCGCTCCGAAGCGACGGCCGACCTGGCGGTGGTCTACCCGTCCATCCTTAACGCTACCGCAGCGGGCGGCAGCCTGTATTACGGTAAAGCCGCGCAGACGCAGACCAACGGTGACAGCGCCTACAGTTATCCCTTGCTGTTGGCGCCTGGGGAAAACGGCCAGTTGCAGTTCCTCGCCCAAGACTCGATCTACGCCGGCGGCATGCCGGTTAGCCAGTCCGGCACGGCGAACAGTGCGATGGCGACGCCGTGGAATCCTGCGTACCAAGGCCGGGTGGGCAACGCCGTGGTCGCCAGCAACCTGTCGGTCACGGGTAACGCGGGCAACCTCTCATTGTTCGCATTCGGGTCTGGCACCACAGCCGCTTCATCTGCGGGCAGTGCTGAACCGGCGCGGTTTTATGCGATGGACGGCGACCTTGTCGGGGTGAGCAGTGGTCGGATAATCACGTTCCAGAAGACACCCGGGTCAGTGCATGAAGGTGAGACCTGGTATGAAGGGAATGGCGCGGTCCGCATGATGGCCGGGCGGGATATCGTCAGCAGTGGTCGTACCTTTGGCACTGATGGTTTTACCGTCGCGTCGCCAAGCGACAATCTGTTCATTCATAAAAACACTCAGGACATCTCCATCGTGTCTGCCGGGCGCGACATTCTCTACAGCAACTTCCAGGTAGCCGGCCCCGGCCTGCTGGAAGTCTCGGCCGGGCGCAATATCCTGCTGACAGGCACGGGCGGCGAGCACAGCGTGACCAGCCTCGGCGCGGTGTTGCCGGGCGACAACCGCCCTGGCGCGAGCATCGTCATGCAGGCCGGTGTCGGCGCCACCGGACCGGATTACCAACGGTTCGTCGAGAGCTACCTGAACCCGCTCAACCAGGCACACGCGGGCGAGTCCTTGCAGGGCGGCAAGGTGGCCAAGACCTACGAGGACGAACTGGCCACCTGGCTGGCCGAGCGCTTCGGGTTTGCCGGCGACAGCGAGCAGGCCCGCGCTTACTACGCTGCATTACCCGCTGAGCAACAACGGGTGTTTGCCCGTGATGTGTATTTTGCCGAACTCAAGGCCGCTGGCCGCGAGTACAACCAGGACGGCGGCGTCCGCGAGGGCAGCTACCTGCGTGGCCGTGCGGCGATCGCGGCGTTGTTCCCGACCAGGGACGTGGCCGGCAACCCGATCACTTACCAGGGCGACATCACACTGTTCAACGGCTCGGGCGTGCACACCAATGCCGGTGGGTCGATCCAGATGCTCACCCCCGGCGGCGGCCAGACCTTCGGCATCGAAGGCGCGGCGCCACCGTCCACGGCGGGTGTGATCACCCAGGGTGCCGGTGACATTCAGCTGTATTCCATGGGCAGCATCCTCTTGGGGCAGAGCCGCATCATGACCACCTTTGGCGGCTCGATCATGGGGTGGACCGCCGAGGGCGACATCAACGCCGGTCGCGGCTCCAAGACCACCGTGGTGTACACACCGCCCAAGCGTGTCTATGACAACTGGGGCAACGTGGGCCTGTCGCCGTCGGTGCCAAGCACCGGTGCTGGGATTGCCACGCTGAACCCGATCCCGGAAGTACCGGCGGGAGACATCGACCTGATCGCGCCGTTGGGCACCATCGACGCGGGCGAGGCGGGGATTCGGGTGTCGGGTAACGTCAACATCGCGGCCTTGAGGGTGGTGAACGCGGCGAATATCCAGTCCCAGGGCAAATCGTCTGGGGTGCCTGTAACGGCCTCTGTTAATACCGGCGCCATGAGCTCGGCCAGCGCGGCGGGGGCAGCGGCCTCCCAGGCGGCGGAAGATGCGGCGCGCAGTCAGCAGGCGGCGGCCAAGCAGGGCAGGGCTTCGATCGTGACGGTGGAAGTGCTCGGGTTTGGGACTGAGCCGGTGCAGCGTGGGGTTGAAGAGGGGCAGAAGACGTCGGGGTATAACCCCAACAGCCCGGTGCAGGTGCTGGGCGCGGGGCCGCTGAGTGAACAGGCGCGGGCGCGGTTGACGGACGAGGAGAGGAAGCAGATTTCGTTGTAGTTGGGTTGGTAGGGCCTCTCGTTGGACTTTTGGGGTGATCTTTGATTGCCCCGTTTTTTTTTGCTCGTGTACATATCCGTTATTTGGGTAACGGCGGCTTAGGGTTCCGCTCTTACAGCGGGTCACTTTTGTAAAGGCACAAAAGTAACCAAAAAGCCTTCGCCCCACCACTCGGTGCCTCGCCTAGGCTCGGCATGCCCGTAATCCGACATTGATTTGGGGGGCCGCCGCCACGCGCCATCCATGGCGCAGGGCGGCTAAACCGGCATCCCTGCCGGTTTACCCCCCAAATCAATGTCGAATTCCGGCCATCGTGGTTGACGGGGCGATTTCAGATCAAAAGCAAGAGCGCGGCGGCCTTAGAGCCGACCGGGTTCTCAGCTCCAACTCCGTCCAAATGTGGGAGGGGGCTTGCTCCCGATGAGGGTGTGTCAGTTGATGCAGTTGTGACTGACCCACTGCCATCGGGAGCAAGCCCCCTCCCACAGTTTGATCTCCATAGATCAGACAGATAGGTTCTAGCCTGCTGTCCTGCTGTCCTGCTGTCCTGCTGTCCTGCTTTTGCTCTGTTTTTGCTCTGCTTTTGATGTGCTTTTGATCTGGCTCTTACATCCTTTTCGCTGACGAAGTCAGCGGTCTTTTGATCTGCGCTTTTGATCTTGATCTCAGGCGCCCCGTCAAACACGCTGGCCGCACGCAGGCTTGAATCCGTGGGTAACCCGGCAGGACGCCGGGTTAGCCGCGCTGGGCCATGGATGGCCCATCGCGGCGGCCCACGGATTCAAGCCGGAGTGCGGGCACACCGAGCCTAGGCGAGGTGCCGAGTGTTGGGGCGAGAGCCTTTTGCTTACTTTTGGGCTCTTCCAAAAGTGAGTCGCTGTAAGAGCGAAACCCTAAGCGGCCGTTACCCAAATAACGGATATGTACTCACCCCACCACCCCCAAAAAAAACCCAAAAAATGAAGCTTTCATGACAAAAGTTCGGTAGCCAACCCTTGCCCCCGTCTCTCCTGTGTAACGCGCTCAAGAACACCACGAAGGTGTTCTTAAAGCCGCCAGCAGGACGCCAGGAGTGGGGCAATGGGATCTATGGAACGTTATTCAAAAGTCGGCATGCAGGAGCTCGACCAGCGCCTGTCAAAGATCGTCGAAGCCGCGCGCAAGAAGCCGGTGTCGGTCTATCGCTATGGCGCACCCTGGGTATGGATCGTCTCCCAGGACGATTGGCAGGGCGCCGTGAAGGAAGTCTCCAGCTACATCCCCGCAGGCCATTCCCTGGTGCTACTGCGCCCGCAGATCGACGACGTCCTCGACCAGCACCGCGACTGGCTGGTGGCCGAGCCCTCGATGTTGATCGCACCGCAGACCGTGCTGCAGATCCTGCTGCTGCAACTGCTGTACTCGGTGCCCAGCGAACAGCAACTGCACGAACAGCTCAACTACAACCTGCTGTTCCGCTGGTTCGTCGGCCTGGACCTGAACCAGAAGGTCTGGAGCATTCACGTACTCACCCGCGATATCGCCACGCTGCTCAACAACCCTCGTGCGGTACAGCTCATCCAGAAAATCATCGGTGACGTGTTTTGTGGCGCCTTGCTGCACATGCCGGAGTTCTCGCTGAACTTCGCCTTGCTGCACACCTGGCTGGCACGCCACGGCAACACCTCGATCGCCAGCAATTGAGCCGGCCGAACGCCGTGCCAGTGGCGTCGGCGAATACTTATAGAACGTCAGGGGGGCGGTGTGGAGCATCTGTTCAAATCAACGCTGGTGCTGTGCTGCTTGGCGCTGGGGGCCATGGCCCAACCCGCGCTGGCGGAGGACGCAGCGCCGGCACGCAAAGTGGACGTCAACGAGTACTTCGTGCGTGGCAATACCGTGCTTGATGCGGCCACCATCGAGGAGGCGGTGTACCCGTTCCTGGGCCCGCAAAAGACCCTCGACGATATCGAAGGCGCCCGGGACGCCTTGCAGAAGATCTACCAGGCGCGCGGTTACCAGTCGGTGTTTGTCGAGTTGCCGGAGCAGAAGGTCGATGACGGCATCGTCTATCTGCAAGTCAGCGAAACCAAGGTCGGCCGGGTACGTGTGGTCGGCGCCAAGCATTACTCGCCGGTGGAAATCCGCGAGCAAGTGCCGGGCCTGGAGGAGGGCGCGGTGCCGGATTTTTCCACGGTGCAAACCCAGTTGGCCGGGCTCAATCGCAGCGCCGGGCGCCAGGTTACGCCGCTGGTGCGCGAAGGCCAGCGGCCCGGCACCATGGATGTGGATTTGCAGGTGGAAGACCAGAACCCCTGGCACGCCAGTATCGGCCTGAACAACGATTACAGCGCCGACACCGAGAAGCTGCGCTCGGTCGCGACACTGGGTTACGACAACCTGTGGCAACTGGGCCACAGCATCTCCCTGACCTACTTCACCGCCCCCCAGGACACCGACAACGCCAAGGTCTGGTCGGGCTCCTACAGCGCGCCGCTGGATGAGCGCTGGACTTTGCAGTTCTCCGGTTACCAGTCCGACAGCAACATCGCCACCATCGGCGGCAGCAACGTACTCGGTAAGGGCCACTCCTATGGGGTGTCGGCGATTTACAACCTGCCGGCCGCCGGCAATTGGGCCAATTCCTTCTCGTTCGGTATCGACTTCAAAGACTTCGACGAGCAGATGAGATTCGGTTCCAGCAGCGATCAGGTGCCGCTCAAGTACGCGCCGTTCACCCTCGGCTACAACGGCTATCGCTACACCGAACAGTCCCAGTTGGGGTTGGGCCTGAACCTGGTGGTTGGCACCCGTGCGTTCTTTGGCTACGGCAGCGACGCCGAAGAGTTCGATTACAAACGCTACAAGGCCAGCGCCAGTTTTGCCGTGCTCAAGGGCGACCTGAATTACAGCTACACCTTCGCCAACGATTGGCAGTCGGCGTCCAAGGCCGGCTTCCAATTGGCCTCGGGGCCGCTGGTGTCCAACGAGCAGTATTCCGCCGGCGGCGCCACTTCGGTGCGCGGCTACCTGGCGGCCGAACGCACCGGCGACGAAGGCTTGCTGCTGTCCCAGGAGCTGCGCACGCCGTCCCTGGCCAAGTTCCTCGGCAGTTATGTGCAGGAGTGGCGCTTTTATGCGTTCGCCGAAGGCGCGCGCCTGCGTCTGCACGACCCGCTGCCCGAGCAAGAAGACGAATACAGCCTGGCCAGTGTCGGCCTGGGCACCCGCGCCAGTTTGAGCAAATGGTTGTCCGGCAGTCTGGATTGGGGCTACCCGCTGCTCGATGGACCGAACACCCAGAAACAGGATTCGCGACTGCACTTCAGTGTGCAGGCGACGTTCTGACTTTTTCTTCCGGAGACTTCATCCATGCAACGCCTATTTCTGAGCCTGATGATCTGCCTGGGCTTCGCGCTCCCGGCCACCGCCCACGCCTGGTGGCAGGACGATTGGCACTACCGCAAACAGATTTCGGTAGACACCACCGCCCAAGGCGCCGCGATCAATCAGGCCTTGGGCCGTACCGCACTGCTGGTGCGCTTGCACACCGGCAATTTCACCTTTGACGGGGTCAAGGACGACGGCGCCGACCTGCGCTTTGTGAGTGCCGATGACAAGACCGTGCTCAATCACCAGATCGAGAGCTTTGATCCGTTGATGGGCATGGCGCTGATTTGGGTCGACGTGCCCAAGGTCGAAGGCGGCCAGCGCCAGGACATCTGGATGTACTACGGCAACCAGAAGGCCCCGGCCACCGCTAACGGCCAGCTGACGTTTGACCCGAATTACACCGCGCTCTATCACTTTGACGGCGCCAATGCCACGCCGCCACGGGACACCACGGCCTATGCCAACACGGCGCTGAACGCCACCGGCGCGAGCATCGACGGCGTAATCGGCCGCGCCTTGCAGTTCGGCGGCCAGCCGCTGTTGCTGCCGGCCAGCCCGTCGCTGCAACACGCCGCCGGTGGGGCGTTCACCGTCAGCGCCTGGTTGCGTCTGGACCAGGCCAGTGGCGAACAAATCGTCCTGGCCCGTCGCGACGGTGCCCACAGCCTGCTGCTGGGCTTGAATCAAGGCATGCCGTTTGTGGAAATCGACGGCCAGCGCGCTGTCTCGACGCAGCCGTTGAACCCCGGCCAATGGCAGCACTTGGCGTTCACCGCCGAGGGTGAAAAAGTCGCGCTGTATGTGAATGGTCGCGAAACCGCGACGCTCGCCGTCGCATTGCCGGCCTTCAATTCCCAATTCGCCATCGGTGCCGACCTGCCGGAAGCGGGCAGTACGCACTTGCCGTTCGCTGGTGCGATGGATGAGCTGCGCTTGTCCAAAGTGGCGCGCCCGGCCGCGCTGTTGCTGGCTGATGCCAGTGCCCAGGGCGCCGAGTCGAAACTGGTGGCTTACGGGGTGGATGAAGAACAGTCGGGCATGGGCTTCGGCAGCCTGGGCTTTTTGCTCAATGCCGTGCCGGTGGATGCCTGGGTCATCATCCTGGTGCTGGTGGCGATGATGTTCCAATCGTGGGTGATCATGCTGCGCAAGAACCGTCAGGTCAGCCGTGTGAGCAGTGCCAACGAGGTGTTCCGCGAGCACTTCGCGCAGATCGGCACCCGCCTGGAAATGTACGCCGACGACGCGCAACTGGGTGAGCGGCTGACCCATTCCTCGCTGTGGCGCCTGTACCTGGTGGCGGTCAAGGAGATCCGCACGCGACGTGCCCAGGGCGCCGACACCTCATCGGTGTCTGCGGCCACCATCGAAGCCATCCGCTGTTCCATGGACGGCGTGCGCACCCGTGAGAACCAGGCCCTCAGTTCCAAACTCTCGACCTTGTCCAACGCCATTGCCGGCGGCCCGTACATCGGCCTGCTCGGTACGGTGCTGGGGATCATGGTGGTGTTCCTCGGCACGGCCATGGCCGGTGACGTCAACATCAACGCCATCGCCCCCGGTATGGCGGCCGCCTTGCTGGCCACGGCCATGGGCCTGTTCGTCGCGATCCCCGCGCTGTTTGGCTACAACCGCCTGATCACGCGCAACAAGGAAGTCAGCGCCGACATGCGGGTGTTCGTCGACGAGTTCATCACCCGCCTGGCGGAGATGCACGGCGAGAGCCAGCACAGTGAAGCCGCGCACCGTCGCGAACATCACGCATCGGTTCCGGCCTGAGGAGAATCGCCATGGCTTCCGTAAATACCTCCCACGACGATGACGATGATGCCGCTGTCGACAGCATCAACATCACGCCGCTGGTGGACGTGCTGATGGTGGTGTTGGTGATGTTCATCCTCACCGCCACCGCCCAGGTGTCGGGTATCCAGATTCACCTGCCCAAGGCCAGCGCTTCGGTGTCGTTGTCGGAGGCAAAGACCAAGGCCATTTCCGTCAATGACGGCGGCCAGGTGTTCCTCGACGCTTACCCGGTGACCCTCGGCGAGCTGGAAGAGCGCCTGCGCATCGAGAAAGCACTGAACCCGGATTTCCCGGTGATCGTGCGCGGCGACGCCATGGTGCAGTACCAGAAAGTGATCGAAGTGCTCGACCTGCTGCGCCGATTGGAGCTGTCCCAGGTCGGGTTGGTCACCGGCAAACCGAGCCAGGGCTGAGTCATGACTGCACAGATCCCGATCACGCCGTTGCCGGTCAAGAAAACGCCGAAGCTGCGCCCGCTGAAGTGGGGCGCCGGCCTGCTGCTGGCGGCCGTGGCGGCCTGGTTTTTATGGCAGTGGGCCAATGACATGAGTGGCGTACGTCGCGAAGCGCCGAAGGTGCCGACGATTATTCCGTTGCCGCCACCGCCGCCGCCACCGCCTGAAAAGCCCAAGGAACCAGAGCCGCAAGTGGAAGAAAAAATCCCTGAGCCAGTCCCTACTCCAGAACCGGAAGAGGTCAAGCCGGCCGAGGAAGCGCCGCCTTCACCGGCCGATGACCTGGCCAACCCGATGCAGATCGATGGCGACGCCCAGTCAGGCAACGACGGTTTCAACATTGGCGCGGGCAAGGGCGGCGGCATGGCGGGTTCCGGTGGTGGTGGACTCGGTGCCGGCACTTATAAGCAGTACTTGGCCGGGGTGTTTCAACGCCTGCTGCGCGAAGACCCGGAGTTACGCAAGAAGGCTTACACGGTGCAAGCGGACTTGTGGCTTGACGCCGAAGGCGCGGTCACCCGTGCGCAGTTGGCCAAGTCCAGCGGCGATGCCGACACCGATGCCCAGGTCCTCGCGGCCTTGCGTGCGCCCCATGCCACGCAACGGGTGCCGGCCTCGGTGACGATGCCGGTACGCCTGTCCCTCAAGGGTCGGCGTCCAGATTGATCGAATGCTTTTTCAATGGTTTTTTACAGGAGTTGCGTACACATGATTTCCCCCGTGAATCGACTGACCCTGGCGGTTGGCATGGTCATCGCGACCCTGGTCGGCCAGGCGGCGGCTGCTCCGGTTGCCCCTTCGGAAAACGTCACCATCAACCTGATCCGCCTGCTGGTGCAGCAGGGCGTGCTGACCCAGGACACCGCCAACGGCCTGATCGCCCAGGCCGAAAAAGAAGCCTTGCAGGCGCGCCAGGCCAATGCGGCGCCGGTGGTTGCCAGCGGCCCGGCCGCAGCGCCTGGGGATGTGCGGGTGCAGTATGTGCCGCAAGCGGTGCGTGATCAGATCCGTGACCAGGTGAAAGCTGAAGTCATGGCCACCGCCAAGCAGGAAAACTGGGCCCAACCCAACACCTTTCCGGATTGGATCTCACGGGTGAGCTTTGATGGCGATATCCGTTTACGCGACGAATCTCGGTATTTTTCGGGCAAGAACGACGACACCATCACCGACTACGCCAAGCTCAACGATTCGGGCCCGTATGACGTCAATCCTGGCACCAATACGCGTTTCCCGCCGTTGCTCAATACCCGCGAGGACC
Organism: Pseudomonas sp. H1_D04; assembly: GCF_054683855.1. Taxonomy (NCBI): domain Bacteria; kingdom Pseudomonadati; phylum Pseudomonadota; class Gammaproteobacteria; order Pseudomonadales; family Pseudomonadaceae; genus Pseudomonas; species Pseudomonas sp. H1_D04. The sequence goes on along the minus strand of NZ_CP162826.1, from coordinate 6,199,690 downwards.
GTGAGAACCTGTTCCGCCTGCGCGCCCGCCTGGGCATGAAAGCGGTGATTTCGCCGGAATGGACCGCCGGCATTCGCCTGGGTACCGGTTCGGACAATAACCCGGTGTCCACCACCCAGACCCTGGGCGGTGGTTTCGGCAAGAAAGACATCTGGCTCGACCAGGGTTACCTGAGCTGGAAAGCCTCCGACGCGGTGACGCTGACCGGCGGGCGTATCGGCAACCCGTTCTATTCCACTGACATGATGTATTCCAACGACCTCAATTTCGATGGCGTGGCGGCGATTTTCAATCACAGCCTCAACAGCGAGTGGGGCCTGTTCGGCACCCTTGGTGCGTTCCCGGTCGAGTACACCTCCGACACTGCCAGCAGCAACGGCGTCGACAAGCAGGACAGCGAGACCAAATGGCTGTTTGGCGGGCAGATCGGCGCGGACTGGAAGATCAGCCGCAGCAACAAACTCAAGCTGGCCGCCGCGTACTACCAATTCCAGGACATCGAAGGCGAACGTTCCAGCCCGTGCTCACCGTGGGCAGGCCAACCCGGTTGCGACACTGATGGCTCGCGGGTGGCGTTTATGCAAAAGGGCAACAGCGTGTTCAACCTGCGCAACATCACGCCTAACCCGGCCACACCCGGCCTCACGCCGGAGCCGCAATACGTCGGCCTGGCGTCCAAGTTCAATGTGCTGGACCTCAACGCGGTCTGGGACAGCGAGTTGCCCAGCGACTTGAAGCTGCGCAGCCAGGGCAACTTCATTCACAACCTGGCCTACGACAAGGGCGAAATGCTCAAGCGCAGCGAAGGCCAGATCGTCAACAACCTCAACAGCGACGGCCAGTTTGAAAGTGGCGGCAATGCCTTGATGGTCTCGTTCACCCTCGGCAGCGCGCTGGAGATGCGCAAGCGTGGCGATTGGAACGTGCTGGCCGGCTACAAATACATCCAACCCGACGCCTTGCCCGACGGCTTCAATGACTCCTCGTTCCACCTGGGCGGCACCAATGCCAAGGGCTATTTCATTGGCGCCAACTACGGCATCGAAAAGAACATCTACGCCAGCGCACGTTGGTTGAGCGCCTCCGAAGTCTACGGCCAGCCGTTTGAGGTGGATGTGATGCAACTGGAACTCAACACGCGCTTTTGATGCGCAGGGAGATGCCACATGAACACGCGAATCTGCGGGCTGTTGTTGCTGTTCGTCGCCAGCGGCGCTTGCGCCGAAGGCATGGAGGAACGCCTGCGTACCCAACTGCGCAGCACTACCCAGCAATTGCAGGCGTTGCAAAGCGAGCAGGCCCAGGCCAGTGCCGCGCGCATCGCCGCCGAAACCCAGGCCAAGCAGGCCCAGGCCCAGATCAAGCAGTTGACGGCTGAGCTGGAAAAGACCCGTGGCCTGGCCGAGCAACTGGCCGGCCAGCAACAAAGCCTGCACAGCCAGGCGCAAGCCCAGGTGAATGCGAGCAACGAGCAGATTGGCAAGTTCAAGAAGGCCTATGACGAGTTGCTGGTGCTGGCCAAGGGCAAGGAAACCGAGCGTGCGCGGTTGCAGGCGCAATTGAGCGAACGTGACACACAAGTGCAGCAATGTTCAGTCAAGAATCAACAAATGTACGGCGTGGCCCAGCAGTTGCTCGCGGCCTACGAAAAAATCGATGTGGCTGAGGTGATGAGTATTCGCCAGCCGTTCGCCAGCAGCGCGCGGGTCAAGTTCGAGGAACTGGCCCAGGGTTTTGGCGACGATTTGTACAAGAGCCGTTTTGATGCGCCCCAGGCGGGCGTCACCCACTGATCGACAAGGAAGAACAGACCATGAGCGAATTGATCACCAGCGTTAGCGTCCAGAGCCTCACCGAGCTGTTGCAGGAAGCCGGCTACCGGGTCAACCAATCCGAACAGAACGGCATCGTGCAGTTGCTCAGCGCCAGCCAGGGCATCGGCTTTGCCGTGCGCTTCGGCAACCCGGCGGCCGAGCAGGGCAGCTATGTGGACTTCACCTACAGCTGCGCGCTGCGGGTCCAGGGCGAATTGCCCGAAGGCTTGGCCCAGGTGTGGAATGCCTCGCGCCGTTTTGCGCGGTTGTCGGTGCAGGGTGAATTCCTATTGATGGAAATGGACGTGGTGGTGGCCGGCGTTGGCGCCACGCACCTGCGCAGTCAGTTGGAATTGTGGGACCGTCTGTTGCAGGAATTCATTGTCTACCTGCGTGAATACAGCCAGCACGCGGCGCAATTGCAGGCCGCTGCGGTTGGGGAAGAGGCGCCTGTCCTGTGAAAAAGCCGACACTGATGGTCGGCGCGGGCGCGTTGGCCCTGCTGGTGGTGGCAGTGGCGTTGAGCCTGCGACCGGGCAGCGACCCGGTGGCGGCGCAACAACCGGCGCCGGTGATCAGCCCTGCGTCAACCGGGCCGGCGGTTGCGCGCCTGGGCAACCAGCAGATCGATCTGCCGGAACTGAAAAACGTGCTCGCCAGCCTGCCGGCTGAATCCCGCGAACAATTGCGTGGCAACCGTGGCGCCCTGGAAACCTGGATCCGCTCGCGTCTGGCGCAAAAAGCCGTGCTTGAACAGGCCGACGCCCAAGGCTGGCGCCAGCGCCCGGAGGTGGAGCAACAGACCCGCGCCGCCACCGAGCAGATCGTGTTTCGCGACTACATGTTGTCGGTCAGTAAAGTCCCGGCCGATTACCCCAGCGCCGCCGAATTGCAACAGGCCTACGACAGCGGCAAGGCGCAATGGGTGACGCCGCCGTTGTACCGGGTGAGTCAGATTTTCCTCGCCGTGAACGACCCGCAAACCCTCGATGCCGTGCGGCGCCAGGCCCAGGAGTTGAGCCGCAAGGCCCAGGCCGCGCCAGCCGATTTTGCGGCCTTGGCCACGCAGTTTTCCCAGGACCCGGACAGCGCCGCGCGCGGAGGTGATTCGGGGATGCAGCCGTTGCAGCAACTGGTGCCGCAAGTGCGCGAGGCGGTGTCGCGACTCAAGGTCGGCGCGGTGTCGGACGTGGTGCAGAGCCCGGCGGGGTTCCATGTACTGAAGTTGATCGGCCAACAACCGGCGCGCACCGCCAGCCTCGATGAGCTGCGTGAACGCCTGACCCAGGCCCTGCGTGCCCAGCGTCAAGAGCAGATCGCCAAGGCTTACCTTGAAGGCATGCTCAACACCGCGACCTTGAGCATCGACGGCGCCGAGTTGAACAAAGTATTGGAGTAATACCCGTCCACCCGCATTGGATGCCCAGACCAACAAGACAGGGAGTCTCAAATGGCATTACTGGAACCGTCCGGCCCTCAGGGCACCGCCGCCTATCCCGCGGCGGCCGAGCCGCGCAGCCATTGGCTGGCCCTGGCCCATGAGATTGACCCGGAGGTGGCGCGCTACTTTCTGGTGAGCGCGCGCTGCGGCTGCTTTATGCAGGCGGCGCGCAGCCTGAACATCAAGGCGACGCTGCTGCGCAAGCGCCTGGCGCAACTGGAAGAGCACCTGCGCCACGTGTTGTTCAGTTACCAGGGCAATGGGCTGGTGCTCAGTCGGGACGGCCAGCAATTGCAGGCGCAACTGATCGCTCTGGCCCATGAACGACGCCTGCCGGTGGTGGAACAGCCGCTGATCCGCGTGGCGGTGGCCGAACCGATCCTGCATGACATCCTCGGCCGCGATTTGATCGCCTTGCTGCGCCGCAACGCCAGCGTGCGCCTGGAGATCATCTCCATCGACAGCCAACTGTCCCTGCAAGCGGTGGACGTGGATGTTGTGGTGTGGCTGTCGGACAGCGACAGCCCGATGCCCGGCCCGGGCTTTGTCACCGAACCGCCAAGGGCCCTGGCGCGCCTGCAGTACTTGCCGCACATTGCCAAGCGCTACTCGCGGCTGACCACGCGCCCGGACAGCGTGGAAGACCTCGCTGACTACATGCTGGTGCAATGGCAACCCGATGCGCAGGTCGAGGCCTTGCAGCCATGGAACCACGTGGTGGAGCAGCGCCTGGCCGCCGTGGTGCAGGTGCATGCGTATTCGCTGATGCTGGAGATGATCCGCTGCGGCGCCTGCATCGGGTTGCTGCCGCACTACATGAGCAGCTTCGACCGAGGTCTTGTGGCTTTGCCGGGGTTGTTGGCCGAAAACATGCAGCGCCAAGTGTGGCTGGCGGTGAATGCACAGGTGCAGGATGCCGAGGCGGTGCAGATGATTGTGGCGTTGATCGTCAGCACCTTCGAAGGCCGCCGCGAGTGGTTTGATTGACTGCACATGTTCAATGAGATGGCCCGTAGCAGAGGAATTGCGGGGCTGGTTTCACCGTTGCAGCACACCACGAAAGGTTGCGCTCAGGGCGCGCAACGTTTCCCTGGAGCGTGCGTCACTGATACGGCTGTAAAGCACCACTTCACTGACGGGCAACGCCGGCAACCCATATTGCTCGCTCACCTCCACCGCGCCAGCGGGTGCCACGCGGTGGGCGAGGGCGGCGACGCCGAGGCCGGCGCTGACTGCCGCACCCACGGCCATCACACCGCCGCCGACGAATACTTCGGTCCAGTCGATGCACGCCGCATCCAGTGCGCGTGTGGCCAAGTGGCGAACGCCGCAGGGCGCGGCCATGGTCGCCATGCGCAGTGGCGTGCCGGCGCTGTGCTGCCAGGTGGGCGCGGCGAACCAGCCAAAGCGTTCCACCACCAAGACTTCGCCGTCCTGGCGGTCGCCCTCGTTGCGCACGATGACCGCGTCCAGCTCGTTGCGATCGAAGGCCGCGACCAGGTCGCGGGAGGAGGCGATGCGCACTTCGAGGATCACCAAAGGGTCATAGGCGGCCAGGCGGCTGAGCCAGGCCGGCAAGTCCGGGCCGGCGACATGGTCGCTGATGCCGATCACCAGGCGACGCGGTGCGTGGGTGCCCATGTCGCCCAGCGCGCGTTCATGGGCGATGAGCAGCGCACGCGCGGCCACGATGAACTGCTCGCCCTGGGGCGACAGCCGCACATGCCGTGGCGTGCGCTCAAGCAGACGATAGCCGAGGCGCTCTTCAAGGCGCTTGAGCTTAAGGCTGATCGCGGCCTGGGAAGTGTCGAGGGCCTCGGCGGCACGGGTGAAACTGCCGAAATCGGCCACCAGTACGAAGGCGTGCACGGTGTCGATGTCCAGAGGTTTGAGCGCGTCAGTCATATCAAATCCTTATCGCACCTATATTCGGTCATATCTTGTTGAAATCATCGCGGATGCGCAAGCTGATACCTCATCTTGCCTGGGAGCTTCCTGATGTTCGCCAAACAGTATTCACACCGCTTACCCGCCGATTACGACATGAACGTGATTCGCCGACGTGCCACGCAGTTGGGGCCGTTGTGGGATCACGCTGAAGGGTTGCTGTTCAAGGCGTTTATCGCCCAGGAGACTGGCGGCAATGTGTATTCCTCGGTGTACCTGTGGGCCGACCCGTTGCAGGCCGCTGACTTTTTGCTGGGGGAGCGTTTCCAGAAAGTGCTCGACAGCTTCGGTCGTCCGCATATCGAGAGTTGGCTGCCGCTGGATGTACAACGTGGCCCGGCGCAGAACGCGCTGAGTCTGTATCGGGAGGAACGGCCGCTGGCGCCTGGCGTGGACCGCGCGGGCATCTTGGCCGATGAGAAACGACGGAATCAGCAGTTGGCGGATAGCAACGACACGTTCGCGGTGTTCCTCGCGCTGGACGTACAAGCGTGGCGCTTGGTGCGGTTTACGCTGTCGGCCAAAACGTTGGATGCCGAGCACCCAGGCACGGGCTACCAGGTGCTCTATCTGGCACAAGGCGTTGCGCCCCAGTGATAACTGCGCCAGTCTTGGTGGCCTTAATCCTTGTCGTTGAAACAATCCGTGATCCAGGCCACCCGTTTGACACTCATCTGCCATGCCGCCACGCCTCTGCAAAAGCGCGGGCGTTTTCCGGACGACGAGGCGGTGGCGATGGATTGGCATGGCGCGGCGCTGTCCCTCGCCGGGCGTTATAAGAAACCCCGGCGTTTGTTGTGCGGGCCGGAAGTGCGTACACGGCAGACAGCCGGCTTGTTCGGCGATGACGCAGGAATCGAAGACGCCCTGCGTGACGCGGATTTCGGCCAGTGGAAAGGCCAGGCCATCAGCCAACTGAATGGCGATCAGTTAAACACCTGGCTCACTGACAGCACGTGCGCACCCCATGGCGGCGAGTCGGTGGATGACGTTTGCACACGTGTCGCGCAGTGGATGAAATCCCTCGAAACCCAACCCGGCCATGTGGTCGCCATTACGCACCCCTTTGTGATCCGCGCCGCACTGCTGTACGTCATGCAGTTCCCGCTGTCGATGTTCTACCTCATCGACGTCGAAGCGTTGTCGGCCACTGAACTTCGCTTCAACAAGGTCTGGCGCTTGCGCCTGGAAACTCACGCCCAGGCGCGTGAACATGGCAAAATCCACGCCCCGCAATGAGAGCAACCCATGAAACGCATCCTGATCATCGGCATTGGCGCCGGCAACCCTGACTACATCACGATGCAGGCCGTGAAGGCGCTCAACCGCACCGACGTGTTTTTCTTGATGGACAAGGGCCAGAGCAAAGACAAGTTGATCGACCTGCGCCGCGAGATTTGCGAGACCTACATCACCGAGCCCGGCTACCGCTTTGTCGAGGCCGATTGCCCCGAGCGTGTACGCGGTGAGATCGACTACACCACCGCGGTGCAGGACCTCAACCGCGACAAGCAGCAGACTTTCGAGCGCATGATCAATGAGGAAATGGCCGACGGTGAAGTGGGCGCTTTCCTGGCGTGGGGCGACCCGGCGCTGTACGACAGCACCATTCGCATCTTGCAGGCGATCCTGGCCACTGGCCGGTGCACGTTCGAGTTTGAAGTGATCCCCGGCATCACCAGTGTTCAGGCCTTGGCGGCCCAGCATAAGGTGGCGCTCAACCGCATCGGCAAGTCCGTCGAAATCACCACGGGACGCCGGCTGGCGGCAGGGCAGGCCAGCGATGCCGACACCCTGGTGGTCATGCTCGACGCGGAAGATTCCTACCGCACGGTGGCGGATCAAGGCCTCGATATTTACTGGGGCGCCTATCTGGGCACGCCTGATGAAATCCTCATCAGCGGCAAAGTCAGCGAAGTGGCTGAAGAGATTGAGCGGGTGCGCAAGGCGGCGCGCCTTGAGAATGGCTGGATCATGGACACCTATTTATTGCGTAAACCCTGAGGTCATTTCCCATGCTCAAACTGTTTGCCCTGGCGCTGACCCTGATGGCTGGCGTTGCTCACGCCGATTCCGAGTTGCACACCGATTTGCCGCTGGCGTACCTGGAACAGACCCAAAGCGATGCGCGCAACGAGCCGCTGGTGATTTTCCTGCACGGGTTCGGCAGTAATGAGGAGGACCTGTTCGGGATCAAGGACGCGCTGCCGTCCACCTGGACCTACCTGTCGGCGCGCGCGCCGATGCCGGTGGAGCCCAATGGCTTCCGCTGGTTTACCAAGACGCCGGGGGACGGCGATTACGATGGGGTGACGGCCGATTTGCAGAGCAGCGCTGCGCTGATCAGGGACTTTGTCGGCAAAGCCACCGTCAAGTATCACACCCAGCCTGACCGGGTGTTTTTGGTAGGTTTCAGCCAGGGCGCGATCATGACGTATGAGGTGGCTTTACGTGACCCGCAGTTGGTGCGCGGCATCGCGGCACTGAGTGGCAGCCTGCTGCCGGTGCTCAAGGCTGAGCTCAAGCCGGACGAACGTCTGGGCAAGCTGGCGATCTTTATCGGTCATGGCACCTTGGACCAGGCGCTGCCGTATGCGTCGGCGACGCGGGCGAATGAGGTGTTGGTGGGGCTGGGGTTGAAGCCGGAGTTTCATGGCTATCCGGGGATGAACCACACCGTCAGTGAGACGGAAGTGCAGGATCTGAAGGCCTGGCTGGAAACGAATTTGAAGTGAGCGCGTTGAACAAATGTGGGAGGGGGCATGCCCCTTCCACTCTTGATTGGCGTCGTCAGGACTGCTGGTTACTTGCCGCCAGTGATTTGTTTCACCAGTTCAGCATGTCCTTTTGCATCATCGGCCCGTGAAATCGCCTGGATCACCAGCAGGTGATTGCCTGAACCGCCGAGGAATGTGGAGTTCAAGGTTTTACCGCCGCCTTGGGTGGCGGTGCTGTCTACCTGGCGCAGGCCTAGGCCCTTGAAAGTCAGTTTTTTCTCACTTTGTTTTTTGAAGTCGGGCAGGGCGGCGCTCTGGTCCTTGACGAAGCCGGCCACGGCGCCGTCGAGGAATTGTGGGTCGTTGTCCTTGATGTTCACCCCGTCGTTACGCACGGTTTCGGCGACGATCACTACACTTTTCGTGGTCTTGTTAGCGTACATCGTGCCTTGGGTGTCGGCAGTGCCATCCTCGGTCTTGCCCGGCGGCAGGGTGTCGGCGGTGTAGGCCTTGGGCAGGCTGAAGGTGAACTTGCCGCCCAAGGTGGAGATGGTTTGCACGGTCGGCTTGGCAGCGGCGAATACGCTGCCGGCGGTAAGCGCGAGGGCCAGCAGGGCGGCGGTCTTGGTGAAAGTGGCCATGAAGCGCTCCAGGGATGAACGAAATTGCGCCGTATTCTGTCAGAAAATTCGCAAGAACGTTCATCGCTAGCCTCACACCTTGTCGGACTCTTCCTCAAGTCTGTCCATCTCAAACAGTCGCGCCAGTTCCGTACGGGCTTCCTGGGCGGTCTGCATCACTTTGGCTGCGTCGTCGTACACCGCGTGCTGGGCAGCGAGTACTTGCAGGTCGTGGTTCTTGAACCGGTTGATGCGCGCATCAGCTTGGGCTTGGGTCAGCCCCAGACCTACCAGGGTGCGGCGGCTCATTTCCAGGCTGGAGTAGAACGTCTCGCGAACGGGCGAGGCGTCCAGGTCCACCAGGCGGTGCACATGCTGGCGGTTACGTGCGCGGGCGATGATTTTCATGTGCGGGTAGAGGGTGCGCACCAGCTCGGCGGTCTTGATGTTGATCTCCGGGTCGTCCATGGCGATCACAAAGAACTCGGCCTGGTCGACCTTGGCCGCGTGCAGGATCTCGGGGCGCTGCGGGTCGCCGTAGAACACCGGCATGCCGCCGAAACTGCGGGTCAGTTCGATGGTTTCCACCGAGGTGTCGAGGGCGATGAACGAGATGTTCTGGGCGCGCAGGATCCGCGCCACAATCTGGCCCATACGGCCCATGCCGGCGATGACCACACGCGGGGCATCGCTTTCGATGGCGCGGTACTCCTCGGGCACTTCCACCGGCTTGACCTTGGGCTTGAACAGCTTCGGGCACACCAGCAACAGCAGCGGCGTCACGGCCATGGACAGGGTGATGGTCAGCACCAGGATGTCGTAGAGATGGGGTTCGAACAGGCCCTGGTCGCGGCCGATCTTGAACACCACGAAGGCGAATTCACCGCCGGCGGCCAGTACCACGCCCAGGCGCAGGGCGCTTTCGCGATTGAGGTCGCCCACCATCCGGCCCACGGCGTACAGCAGCGGTAGCTTGAGACCGATCAACAGCAGGGTCAGGCCGATCACTACCAGGGGCGAGCTGAGCAACAGGCTGAGGTTGGCGCCCATGCCCACGCTGATAAAGAACAGTCCCAGCAACAGGCCCTTGAACGGTTCGATCTGGGATTCCAGTTCGTGGCGGTATTCCGAATCCGCCAGCAGCAGGCCGGCGAGGAAGGCGCCGAGGGCCATGGACACGCCCACCAGTTCCATCAGCCAGGCTGTGCCGATCACTACCAGCAGCGCGGTGGCAGTGGACACTTCGCGCAGGCCAGTCTTGGCGACGATGCGAAACACTGGCCGCAGCAGGTAGCGCCCGCCAATGATCACCACAGCGATGCTGCCGAGGATCTGCAGGACGTGTTGCACGCCCTGGGCTTCGGTGGTCGGGTGGTCGCTGCCGGCCAGCAGCGGCACCATGGCGATCAGCGGGATCGCCGCGATGTCCTGGAACAGCAGGATGGCAAACGCCAGCCGGCCGTGGGGCTGGTTGAGCTCCTTGCGCTCGGCAAGGCTTTGCAGGCCAAACGCGGTGGACGACAGCGCCAGGCCCAGGCCCAGCACGATGGCGCTGTTCCAGGCCTGGCCAAATACCCAGAGCGCCACTGCGGCCATGACCAGCCCGGTCAACAGCACCTGGGCCAGGCCGACACCAAACACCGCCTTGCGCATCACCCACAGTCGCTTGGGCGACAGTTCCAGACCAATGATGAACAGCAGCAACACCACTCCCAGCTCCGAAAACTGCGCCACGCTTTGCGGGTTGCCTATCAGGCCCAGCACCGATGGACCAATGATCACACCAGCAAACAGATAGCCCAACACCGCGCCCAATTGCAGGCGCTTGGCCAGGGGCACGGTCAGCACGGCCGCGAGCAGGAACACCACGGCTGCTTGTAACAGGTTGCCTTCATGGGGCATTGCGAACTCCAGGATCTTCAAAACCAGTCATCAGGCGTGTATTAGAGCGCTTTTTACATTTTGAAAATTGTATTTTTGAGGCAGATATCAATGAATGCTGGACGGAACTCTCATTTACAGGGAACCCAAAAATATCATTCGGATTCAATTCATAACATTTTTGAAGGCGGATGCTGTTTCGTCTAACAAGATCTGCTGCCGTATCTGCCAGGTATTTTCTGCGCGACAGCTGATAAGCATTTGACTAGTGGCAATTTGAAATGTGTTAGAAAGTCGATTTTTACTCGAAGTAGGATAGACAATCCTACAGTTGGCGTGGAAAATACCAATTCGAGATCAGATTTTTCTGATATGCGATAGTGGCGCTTTGTATGGATGGCGGCGCTGGCTTTAACGCCGAAAACTAGCTCGAAAGTACTCTCGTTTTGTGAGGCGCTAATTTTTATTGCTATCGGAACTGATACTTAGATTTAGGGGATTTACGAAACGTGACTGTAGACAGGGTTTCAAAGGGTTTAGATTCCAATGACTTACCAATGGATGGTGTGGGCTTGGCTGCTATTGCTTCTGTCGCCGTATTATTATGCACGAGAGATGGTGAGCGCTTCCTTGAAGAGCAAATAGCTTCAATTTATCGTCAAACCCATAAGAACGTTAAAGTCTATGTTTCTGACGATGGATCGAGTGATGCTACGCAATCCATTGTTACAGCCGAAATTGAGCGCTTGGGGCATGAGTGTATTGAACTAACTGATGGTCCAGTAAAAGGGTTTGCTAGAAACTTTTTATCTGTCAGTTGTCGCGCCGACGTAAAGGCCGACTATTATGCATGGTGCGATCAGGACGATATTTGGAATGAGAATAAACTCCAGATCGCAGTAGAGTGGCTCGCCAGTGGTGATAGTTCCGTGCCGGCCCTTTATTGTTCACGCACGGAACTGATTGATGAGCATGGTCAAAGTATTGGCTTCTCCCCCTTCTTTTTAAAACCAGCAACTTTTAAGAACGCACTCGTTCAAAATATTGCAGGTGGAAATACCATGGTTTTCAATCAGGCCTTGATGGATCTGATTCGTGAGGCAGGCGATAGTGTGCCCGTGGCATCTCACGATTGGTGGGCATACATGATTGTCAGCGGTTGTAATGGTCGAATTTATTATGATGAGACACCCACAGTACTTTATCGTCAGCACAGTTTGAACTGCATTGGTACCAATCGTGGGTTTCTTAACAATAGTAAGCGTGCAAAGGAACTGTGGCGCGGACGTTATCAGGGTTGGATTGATAACAATATTATTTCGTTGCAGGTAATCAGTCATCGGTTTACAGCGGAAAACAGAACGACTCTTGAGCGTTTCACCAAGGCCAGAAAAAATAGATTATTTGGACGGTTTTGGGGTTTTATAGGCTCGGGAGTATATCGTCAGACGCTGTTGGGGAATCTTGGTTTGATAGTTGCGGTCATTATGCGTCGCGTATAAAAAAGGCGGCGCGAACCTGTCGGTAAGCGCCTGATAGTTGCCTGTTTATGTCAGAAGATGAAGTCGGTAGGGGAGAGGTCTTCTTTCTTTATATTGAGCAGCAAGATTGAGTCATCTTCGTTAAGCGTGATAAGCAGGTCGTCGCCCATCTGTACCGACGCATCCATGACTTCTTCGAAGGTCGCTACAATACCTGCAAGGTCAATTTTATCTTGCTCGCCGGCACTGCCTGAAAAGTCTCCAATGATAGTTTCTCCGCCGCCACTTCCTTTCCAGAAAATGAAAGTATCAGCGCCCGGGCCACCCCACAGAATATCGTTGCCGGCACCACCATCGAGAACATCATCGCCTGGGCCGCCAAAAAGCTCGTCATCTCCGTCATCGCCGTAGAGATAGTCATTTCCTTCCCTGCCTTCAATACGATCGTTGCCGCTTCCGCCAGCCAGCAAGTTATCGTGGTCATCGCCGAGGATGATGTCGTCGTAGGGGGAGCCCTGCGCACCGCGAATGTTGATCAGACGGTCGTTGCCACCGCCACCAGTCGCTCGTCCTGCCATCAGATCAATGAATACAGGGTTGTCGGGTTTGCTTGGGTCGATTGGGGACCAATAATCGACCATGTTCCGTTCGCCAATTCCAATGATGATATCGTCGCCATTGGTCGGGTTTGGCCGAGGAAGAAAGGCAGGATTGGAATGACGATGCAGGGGAGAAAGATAGGTGAGGTAAGGGGGCTCCACGGTTTCGATCTGGCCCGGCGTTGCCCTCCCAGGCTTCAATTCAAGAGTCTGTTCATCCGATGTGTTGCCTCCTAGATCTACCACTCTTGTTCTTTCATGATTGTCGGGGAGGTAATAAGGGATAAACGCGTTGGTAACCCGGTTGCCAGAGAAAGAGCCCGACTCAGATCGCTTGAACGTTATGCCCTGTTTAAAGTTGTTGACGGTGTTGTTACTGATGACAACATCTTGAATGCCATCGCCGCCTACCCATATGCCGTAAGTTGACCTTGATCTGCTCTGCCAGGCGGGAGAGTCGCTGCTTATTTCGAACTCGCGGTTAGCGACCTTGTTGTTGTCCACAACGCTGCCTTCGCCATATCGGGAGAGTGAAATCCCTACGCCCTCACCTATATCCTGAATCCCTTGGCCTCTTACTTCCATGATGCTGTTGTTTTGAATTAGGACATCCTTTCCATAGGTTTCGATACCCATGGCGTATGCGTTCTCAATGGTAGTATCCCCGCCGATGTCTGAGATCACATTGTCGGAGATCACCGACTTCTCGCCCTCAACCCTGATTGCTCTGAATGTGCTAAAGCGAATATCCATACGGTTGACTAAGTGATTACGCCCTTCCAACATTGAAGAGTGAGTGGCGAGGTCAGAAAGCCCGGAAAGATAAACGCCGTACTGAAAGCCGCGAATAAACCCGTTTTTTATGGTGATGTTACTTTGGCCGAATGAAAAAATACCGAATCCGGTATTGTCACCTTCAGTGGGGCCATTGATTGTATGTTGATCAAGGTCGATGGTGACGTTGCTGGCAAGAATTTCAATGCCGTTGCGGTCGCTCTGTAGCGATCGTTCCAGCTTATAGTTTCCTGGCTTGCTAATGGTGTAGGGAACGCTTCCAATGAGGGTGGTAGAGTTGTCTGCCTCCTCAGACTGGGCAATCACTAGCGTTGGAGTAGTGAAGGCTATCATTACCGTAATAAATGCGAGGGTAGCGTTTTTTATATTGAGACGGAGCATTATTTAGTTCTTAAAGATGTTGGGGGAAGTGCAGCTGTGGCATGTGTAGTTTTTTTAGTATTTGTTTGTTTGCGATGGTCATATATTCTTTATGGGCTGGCCTGAAGAACATGTCTATGTTTTCTGCAGTGAGTGCGTGAATGAGATTAGGGGCTTGCAATAAACTCAACAGCGCTGATGCTGATGAAACGGAAATAATGCCGCACGTTTCGAGTACTTGACTTAGAAACTCAATAGGCAAGCAATCCAGGCTGTCAGGAAGTTTCTTTGCGTTATAGTTTTCAAGACGCCGTAATAACTGCGTGACGAAGACAGCAGGCGTGCCCGCATGCTTTTTAATGTAAATTGTCCCGCCCGGTAATACGTGCTCACTGCAGATCTGGACATACAATTCGAGCTCATCCGACTCGCTCGTCAATTTACTGCTCGTGAAGTTGCTGAGGATGAGCACCCAAGTAGGTTCTGTTTTCGACCTTGCACCAATTTCCTGTTCAAGCTGGAGTACAGGCGCGAAAAACTGCTTCAGCGTGGTGAGCGTCTGTACGAGGATTTCGGTAGGTATGATGGTGTGCTTAGGGTGGGGAAGGGTGCGGTCCAGGTCATCAAAATCGATCACGGTCAACGCCGTCTCTGCTGCAATCCATTCGGCGGCGATGTTGACGCGGGTGAACCAAAAAAAATGCTTCAGCCCGCGAAGGCTGAGATCAAAAGTCGGCGCAGGGGGCTTTATATTTGGATAGAGAAAGCCAGGGGAGTCTCCATAACAAATATTTCGTTTTGCTGATAGAGCCTGCATGAATGCCTGCGCAGTATGTTCAGAGCTGGCATCGTGCGAGTAATAAAACGCGGCACATTCTCCAGGAGTGATGTTCAAATACTGCCTGAGCCACTCTGCACGTTTTGACAATTTTCGGTAAGCGGAGAGCGGTCCTTTACGTTCCTTCAGTGATGGCAGCACTCCGGTGATGAACGGGAAGCTTTTGAGTGCGGCATCGAAAAATTGCCGACTTTTTGAGTTCGGCGAGTGGTCCATCAGTTGATAGGACCACAGCACTAGAGTGGCCGGGGTTTCTCTTGCAATATTCCTGGATTCTCTATCGAAACGAAGCGCGCAGAGAGCATGTAAAAGTTGATGTGGAGACGAGATCAAAATGACCTCTTTCCCCGCGGATGCGGGGGAAAGAGTGTGTGCATTGTCCACGATCACTGACTAGCGCGCCTGACGGTTTACGGGCAAATCAACATCCCACGATAGGTGAGGCCGCACCATGCAGTTGGGCCATGCGTTGGGCCAGTTCCCACGAACCCCGGTGGGTTCACTGTCATCGGCAACCGTGAAGCTGATGACCGCCTGCTTCATGATCCGGTGATCGATTTCAGCGCCAGGCCACAGTTCGACATCGACACGATAGTCTCCAACATTGAGCAACGGCGACTTAACAGTGCAACGCTCGATATGTTGGCCCACGGCCCTGACATCCGTGCCGGTGTACAGGTTGTCCATGCTCACCAGTACATAATGGCCCGCCAAGTCCTTCAAGTGAAGGTGTACATTAATCGGCCATTTCGCCTCAAGAACCGTGAACTTGACTTCGATAACAAACTCTTCCTTCACGTCAAATTCGGGACTCGGATTGCCGTTTTGATCAAGAACCATGATCGAGTCGAGTCTTACGCAGTCGTCAAACAGCGGCGCGTTGGCCTCAGCCCACGTCACTGCCGGTGTCAGTTGAATGCCTGAGCGTATATAAGAGCGGGTGATGTCTGAGACACTTTGCGTAGAAATTTGTTTGTCTTCGACGCTTTTCGGCAGTTCGATTTTGCTGTCGTTAACAATGCGGCCGTGAGCCATATGTACGGCTCTATTGCAAATGCGGTTGACAGCATCCATGTCGTGGCTGACAAACAGCAGTGTGCGTCCCTGGTCGGCTACTTGAAGCATTTTTTCGGTGCAGCGTCTCTGAAACGCAGCATCACCTACCGCCAACACTTCATCGACGATGAGAATCTCGGATTCAAGGTGGGCCGCCACGGAAAAGGCGAGGCGCACATACATGCCTGAGGAATAGCGCTTCACCGGCGTGTCAATCAGTTCGCCGAGTTCCGAGAACTCGATAATTTCCTCGATACGACGGCTGATTTCCTGAGGTTTCATGCCCATGATCGAACCGTTCAGGTAGATGTTTTCGCGGCCACTGAGATCGCCGTGAAATCCTGTTCCGATCTCCAGAAGGCTGATCAATCGTCCACGGAAACGAAAGCCGCCATGGGAGGGCGATGTGATTCTGGACAAGATCTTTAGCAGTGTACTTTTGCCACAACCGTTGGGACCGATAATACCGACTCGATCACCTTGCTTTATCTCCAGGTCTACGTCCTTCAGAGACCAGAAATGGTTGGGTGGCGCATCTTGGGTCTGCATGGCGTCGAGAATGGTGTGCGATTCGTGAGTGGTTTCCACCGGTTTCGCAGTTTTCGACTTTTGCAGCGGGTTAATCACTCGGCCGAGCATCCACCGAATACGCATATTGATCATTTCGGCGGCGGTAACGTTGGACTTGCCAATCCGATAAAGTTTGGAAACGTTCTCGCAACGAATAGCCCATGTCATAGGGTGTCTACCACATTTTTATCGAAGTGCTGGAATATAAACACGCCAACCGAGAAGCAAGTCACCGCAATGGCAATGAGCGTAAGCAGGGTGGATTGTGCGGGCCAGTGGCCGTGCATGGCGTCACGGTAACCGGTAATCACCAGCGAGAGTGGGTTGACTGCATACCAGGGTTTAGCCCAAGGCGGGACAGCCGAGACCGGGTAAATAGCAGGTGTTGAGTAATAAAAAAGTTGTAAGGCCAGGGGCACCAAGTGTTTTACGTCTCGATACTTGGCATTTAAAGGCGCGAGCATCAGGCCTATGCCCAGGCCTGTCATGAGTGTACAGGCCAGTAGCAACGGCATGATGAGCAGCAACTGAATGGTCCAAACGTCATAGATAATGGCGAAAGGCGTAATCAGCAACGTGTAGGCGATCAGGAAGTCAACGGCGGCGCCTACGGCGTAAGCCCCGCCAATGAGGAGGCGAGGGAAGTAGACTTTGGTGATCAGGCCTGCGTTGCCTTCGATCATCTGAACCGAGGGGTTGAGGACGTTCATGAAGGCGTACCAGGGTATGACCGCCACCAGGTAAAACATAATGGTGGGGAGCCCATCAGTTGGCACCTTGACCATGATGCCGAACACGATAACGAATACGCCAACGGTAATGAGTGGGGTCAGAACGACCCACCCCAATCCGAATATCGTTTGTGTGTAACGTCCCTTCAGATCCCGCTTGCAGAACACCCACAACAGTAATCGAAAATCCCATAGGGTTCTGATCAGTCCGCGAAGGTCGAAACGGCGGGAATTGTTGACAACCGTTTCCTTGAGCGGCGGGCGGATTTTTTCTTCGGTACTCATTAGGGTCAGGTTCTGGTTGAGGGGGTGGAGAGAGGCTGAGCGCTTGTCAGTTCGTCGAACAGCTTGATAATTCTCGCCATCGATTTACCGTCATGCAGGCCCCATTCATGAGCACATTCAATTTGATTGGCTCGTGCCTCGGCGTACGCTTCCTTGTTGTCAGTCAATTGCTCCAGACTCGATTGGAATACGCTGTAGCGGTTGGTCGTAATAAGGCCTTTCGCGTTATCGAAGTCGGTATAGCCGTAGTCATAGCAGTCGTAGTTGATGGCTGGAATTCCACATGCCGTGGCCCAGCGCAGCGTGGACGACACGCACGCGACAAACAGGTCGCACGCGGGAACGAGTTCAAGTGTGTCGATATCGGTCACCCGGTGATGCAGGCGATAGGGCCTGAGGACTTCACTCAAAAGCTCGGGGTCGGTGACGGGGTGTGGACGAATTATTACATTGAAATCAGTAAAGCGACTGACGCTTGCGAGGGCTTTTGCCCAGGCCTTGCAAAGTGACTTGTAGTCCTGGAACTCCATTGGGATGCTGCGTGAGCCATATTGGTCGGTGGGCCAGGCACAGACGAGCAAAGGCTTGGTAGGATCCAGACGCAGTCGTCGGAAAATGCGCTCGCGGGCGGTTTGCGACTCTCGTGCGGCATGCATAACGTCGTCGTATGCAGCCCCCGTCAAGCGCAACTGGTGCTCCGGGAATAGCATACGGCGATAGTAACGCTCCATTTCCGGGCTTTCGACGGCGATGCAGGTGACGCTGCTGTTATTGGGGATCCAAGGATGTTCCGGCGCAAAACCGAAGGCTTCCAGCAAAAATATGTGCTGACCGGGCAGGCGAAGGAGTTTCTTCGAGGCGTAGTAGTTGACCCAGTGTGGAAACAAAAACGCTGCAAGTTTGTTAAGGATATTCCTGTCCGCTTCGTACATCGGTTTGTCAGAAAGGCTTTCGACCATTTCTTTGGCCGTGCCTACGGCGAACGGGACGATCAGTGTTGGGACGTTATCTTTGTTGCAGATTTTCGTCAGCAGGGTATTCACCGATCCTGGGAATTCCTGACCGAAAACCACCATTGAAGGCTTGAGGACGTTGTACAGCTGGCGCGCGTAGTTATACGGCTGGAAACTTTTGCTGTTGGCTTTTTCGGCGCGCTTTTGCTTGGAGCGAGTGGCGAAGTCATGCAGCTTGAAAAATGGACTGAGCACTGTCGTTAGAACTAGGCCGGCCCATGTAAATGCACGACCTTTGGGATTGGTCTTTTGCACCAAGGAGTGAGGTATGTAACCGTTTTCAAGCTCCTTCGCGATTTTTTCATACTTTATCGACAGTGGAGAGCGCTTCAGCGGGCGCCCTGGGTAATAAGCACCGAAGCCGTTCATGCGGCAAAACGCACGGTCAGGCTTGAGGTTGATATAGCCCGCTTGTACGAAAAGGAAGCTGACGTCGTAACCAGCCGTCTTGGCAGCTATTGCGACACGGCGAAGCTCGACGAACTCCCCGGCTTCGTTTACGACAAAAAGCACATTTTTGCCAGGGAGTGGAGAGCCCAATTTCATTCCTCACCTTTTGTTGCGTGCATCGTCCTGACATCTCCGTCGCTAAGCTAATGAAGTCGTTACGTGTTGGAAAAAATAGAGTAGGAATTCTTTCTCAAAAAGCACGGCTTGCAGGCCTTTGAGCGTTCCCGTCAACCTTATGCACAATTCGTTGTGCCGTCGAAGTCGGGTCACTCAGCGTGAGCGCCCGCTCGACCGCAACACTTTTTGGATGGATTGCTATCTATTTAGCGTCCTTGATTGCCGCTGTGGCACGCAATTTAGCGCTCTTAGCCTTTTGGGCTGCGTCTTTCGCAACTTGCGACTGTGGAGCTGCTGCAGAGGCGGCCGATGCAAGCTCTACGTAGGCGTTAAGCCTCAGCATTGCCGACTCTGGCGAGGACTTGATTTCAGACAGCGCTTTTTCGGACGCTTGCATTGCAGCGACGGCAACGGTTTCCGGAGACTTCGCGGCCAGTTGTGCAGCGCCTTCAGGCGAGGACAGTGCGAGTTCAAGCGCCTGATTCTCAAGGGTTACTGCAGGGGCCGCTTTGGCTGGTCTGCCGAGAGCCTGCGCTTGTTTGTCGGAGGCTTGATCGCAGCCAGCAAGGCTGCCAGCGGTGGCGGTCAAAATAGTCAGAAGCAAAAGCATTTTTTTCATGGAAAATTCACTGTGCTGTTTGGCGTTAGTTTGCAGGCTGCCTTTCGGTTTTTTGCGCAGACCATTCGTGTTGTGCTCGTTCGAATTCTTCGATACGACCAATGTCGAGCCAGTACTCACGCAGGGGAAATGCCGCAGTGGCTCTTTTGGATGCGATCAAGTCCTCGAACATGGTGGGCATGTCGTAAAAGGTACCTTCGGGAATCTGGTCGAGCACCGAGGGTGAAATGGCGTAGATTCCGGCATTGACGTAAAAACTGTGTATCGGTTTTTCATCAATGCCGGTAATGGCTGAACCATCGACCTTCACAACCCCGTAGGGCACCTGAAAGTCGTACTCGCGTACTGTCATTGTGGCTTCGGCGTTGTGATCTTCATGAAACTGCAACAAGTCGTCGAAACGCGCATGAGTCAAGAGATCGCCATTCATCACCAGAATAGGGTGCTCGGGGCGTTTGGGCAGTAGCGACAAGGCGCCTGCCGTACCTAGTCGTTTGTTTTCTTCCAGGTAGCGAATTCGCACACCCCATTTGCTGCCATCCCCAAAGTGGTTGCGTACCACTTCAGCGAGGTAGTTGACGGAGAGAAAGAAGTTGCGAAATCCTTGCTCGATGAAACTCTCCAGAATGCACTCCAATATGGGCTTTCCGGCAATCATCAGCATCGGTTTTGGGCAGTGTTCTGTCAGGGGGCGCAGGCGTTGTCCCAGGCCGCCAGCCATTAACACCACCCAGTTTGGGCGCTCAAGTATTCCCGTGAGGGCATCGAGCGTGGCTAAACCCACCACGCGCTGTTCATCATCCAGCAGCGGCAGATGGTGTAAAACACCTCGGCGCATCAGGTTCAATTGTTCGTTGCTGGAAGATGTTGCGTGAGCAGTCTGCGGCGCCTCGTTCATCACTTCGGCAACCGGCGTCTCCAGATGGACTTCCTTAAGGATTGCTCGGCGGACGTCACCGTCGCTGAGTAACCCGACCAGTTTTTCGTCATCATCCAACACCAGTGCCATTTGCATCCCGCAGGCGTCGATGCGAACAATCGCTTCGCGCAACGGAGTGTTGGGCGAGACTACGGTATCTCTCCAATCCTTCACTTTATCGACTTCCTAATCTGACTGGAGTGCCTCGGAGCAGAGCGTCCCTGTCTACTGTATCTATATTGCTCCGAATATTTTGAACAGCCGAACTGTAGCGCAGCCGCAGCTGTTAAACAGGGGCGCAATAAGCCTACACGACAGGTCTCGTAAGTCAACAAGAGTGATCAGTGTGCGGTTCACGCATGCGCAACGTAAGCCACTTATGCTGCTTTTTGTAGGAAGAGTGGCGAGGGATGTTTTTCGGCGCTCTTTGAGCTGGTATGATCAGCCAATCATTGCAGGGATGCATGCTCACCGATTTCTTACGAGACGCTTTTCAGGCGGCTCGTGATTGATCCTGGCAAAGCTCCCTTGGCGTAAAGTAATGGGAGCCTCCCCCCTGTTTGATTTTTTACACCACCTCTGGTTTCGCTGCGTCGTAGGCTGCGCTGTGTCATGGTTGCTGCCGGATACTTGTTGGGCGACTAATGGCGCAAGCCGGGCTATTCAGTGCAAGATGTGCTCCCTCTGATGGCATTGCCTTGCGGGTTGCCAGCCAGGTTATCTCTATGCGGCTCGGTGCGGTGTGGTATGCGCGTGCTTTTGCACGTGTCGCAATTTTTGAAGCAGGATCCGTTTGTAGGACTCTTGCGTAACTGTTTTTTGTGTCTTGGGCTCTGGGGCTTCGGGACAAGTACGTTAAGGGTTGAACGATGACTACAGTTTTAGTGACCGGCGCGGATGGGTTCATTGGCTCGCATTTGACCGAGCTGCTCGTGCGTGAAGGTTATAATGTAAAGGCGCTGTCTCAGTATAACTCCTTCAACTATTGGGGTTGGCTCGAGGATGTCGATTGCCTGTCTCGTATTGAGGTGCTCAATGGTGATGTGCGTGACCCGCACTATTGCAAGCACATCACTAAAGGTGTCGACATCGTTTTTCACTTGGCTGCGCTGATTGCTATTCCTTATTCCTACGTCGCTCCAGACAGTTATGTAGATACTAATGTCAAAGGCACTTTGAATATTTGCCAGGCGGCATTGGAAAACGGCGTAAAGCGCATTATCCATACCTCGACCAGTGAGGTGTACGGCACTGCCCAGTATGTGCCTATCGATGAAAAGCACCCGCTTCAGGCGCAGTCGCCGTACAGCGCTTCAAAAATCGGCGCTGATGCAATGGCAATGAGCTTTTTCAATGCATTTGATCTGCCATTGACGATTGCGCGCCCATTTAACACCTATGGTCCTCGCCAATCAGCTCGGGCGGTTATCCCCACTATCATCAGTCAGATTGCCGCCGGGCAGAAACAGATCAAGCTGGGTGATGTAACGCCGACTCGCGACTTCAACTATGTCGCCGATACGTGCCGTGGGTTCCTGGAATTGGCTCGTTGCGAGCAAGCGATCGGTGAAACGGTGAACATCGGTTCGAATTTTGAGATTTCGGTAGGTGATACGCTCAATCTTATTCGCGAGTTGATGAATAGCGATGTCGAGTTCCTGACGGATGACCAGCGCCTGCGTCCAGAGAAATCTGAAGTTTTCCGCTTGTGGTGTGATAACTCAAAGATCCACGCTCTTACCGGTTTTGAGCCTGAGTATTCGATTCGCCAAGGCCTGGAAAAAACGGTTGAGTGGTTCTCCCAGCCTCAAAATCTCAGCAAATATAAAGCCAATATTTATAACGTTTGAGGCTCGAAATGTTTGATGCCCTGGTTCGGTTTGTACGCGATCAATACGGAACAAATGAGTTCATTCCGTTGCATGCCCCGGTGTTCTCCGGTAACGAGAAAAAGTATGTAGCAGACACGATCGAATCGACCTTCGTCTCCAGCGTTGGTGCCTTTGTAGATCGTTTCGAGAAGGACATGCAGGTTTACACTGGCAGTGAGCGCGCCGTAGCTACCGTGAACGGTACTGCCGCGTTGCACATAGCTCTCTTGTTGGCGGGCGTTAAGCCGGGTGATCTGGTCATCACTCAGTCCCTGACATTTGTAGCTACATGCAATGCCATTGCCTATTGTGGCGCTCAACCTGTATTCGTTGATGTCGATCGTGAGACCTTGGGCCTTTCGCCGACAGCCCTGGATGCGTGGCTTGAGTCCGAAGCATTTATCGACGCCGACGGCGTTTGCCGCTTGCGACGTGACGACCGCGCACTCCGGGCCTGCTTACCAATGCATACATTTGGCCATCCCGTAGCGCTTGATGCGCTCATGGAGGTCTGTACTCGTTGGGGGCTGGCGTTGGTGGAGGATGCGGCCGAGTCTCTAGGCAGTACTTACAAAGAGCGTCATACCGGCACATTCGGGTTGATTGGCACGCTCAGCTTCAATGGCAACAAGATCATTACCACTGGCGGTGGCGGTATGCTGCTGACCAACGAGGTACTGGGTGCCAAAGCCAAGCATCTTACGACCACTGCCAAACAGCCTCATGCCTACGAATATGTTCATGATGAAGTGGGCTACAACTACCGGTTGCCTAACCTTAATGCGGCCCTGGGTTGTGCGCAGTTGGAACAGTTGGATTCATTCCTCGTATCCAAGCGAAAGCTGGCAATGAATTACAAGCATGAGTTGGCACAAACCGACTTGCAGTTTTTTACCGAGCCGGCGCATGGCAAATCCAATTACTGGTTGAACGCGGTTATTTGCAATGACAGGACGCAGCGTGACGCGCTGCTGAAAGCAACCAACGACAGTGGTGTCATGACTCGGCCGATCTGGAAATTGATGAGCCATTTGCCTACTTACGAGCATTGCTTGAAGGGCGACCTGAGTAACTCGCATTGGCTGGAGGCGCGTATCGTTAACCTGCCCAGCAGCGTGCCGCCTGCGGGTCGCTTATGACACGTCGCGTCGCCGTATTTACCGGGACTCGGGCTGAGTACGGCTTGCTGTACTGGCTGATGAAAGGCATTCAGGCCAGCGAGCTGCTTGAGCTGCAAACCATTGTCAGTTGCATGCACCTTTCTCCTGAGTTTGGAGAGACCTGGCGACAAATCGAGCACGATGGTTTTGCCATCGACGCCAAAGTCGAGATGCTTTTATCCTCCAATACCGACGTCGGCGTGGCCAAGTCGATGGGATTGGGTACGCTGGGATTTGCTGATGCCCTGGATCGGTTGCGCCCTGAGATGTTGGTGGTACTGGGTGACCGATTCGAGGCGCTGAGTATTGTTCAGGCGGCGTTGGTCATGCGCATTCCTGTCGTTCATTTGCACGGTGGGGAGCTGACGGAGGGCGCATATGATGATGCCATTCGCCATGCAATCACGAAAATGGCATACCTGCATTTCGTGGCGGCTGAGCCCTACCGGCAGCGTGTCATTCAGATGGGTGAAAGCCCCGAGCGGGTCTTTAATGTCGGAGCGGTTGGGCTTGATCACATTAAGCGCACGCCGCTTATGTCGGCACACGAGTTAAGTGAGAGCCTTCAGTTTGATGTGGATGCACCGCTCATCCTGGTCACTTACCACCCGGTCACGGCGTTGACAGAGGATCCAGTTGAAAGCTTCAACGCCTTATTGCTGGCCCTGGAGGAATTCGCGGATTATCGCGTCATTCTGACCTACCCGAATGCCGATAACGGTGGTCGCGCGATCATTCCGTTGCTGGAGGATTTTGCTGGGCGCCATCCTGATCGGGTTCTGGCGATCCCTTCATTGGGTTTTCGTCGCTACCTCAGTGTCGTCGCACGCGCTTCAGCGGTTGTCGGCAACTCTTCCAGTGGGATCATCGAAGTACCGTCTTTTGGTGTGCCGACCGTCAATATTGGCATGCGTCAGGCCGGCCGGCTTTGCGCGGACTCGGTGTTGGCCTGCCCGCCCGATAAAGACGCCATCGTCGCGGCGCTTGCGTTGGCGCTGAGTGCGCCATTTGCGCAGTCTTGCAGGGAAACAACCAACCCGTATGGGCAGGGTGAAGTCGCCGAGGCTATTGTGGCCGTTCTTGAAACTTGTGACCTATTGAGTCACAAAACATTTCATGATTTGAGTTGACGTATGAAACTACCCAAAAAAGATGCGGTGTACGTTATTGCTGAAGCTGGTGTAAACCATAATGGTGAGCGCGAGTTGGCATTTGAACTGGTCGACCTGGCCGCGAGCGCTGGGGCAGATGCGGTAAAGTTCCAGACGTTCGATGCGCGCAAATTGGCATCTGCAAGTGCTCCCAAGGCCTTGTATCAGCAGGAAACGACCGACGCGGCTGAAAGCCAGTTGGCGATGCTGCAGAAGCTTGAACTGCCGCGCGCCTGGCACGCTGATTTGCAAAGCCATGCCAAAGCCCGTGGCATTGAGTTCATCAGCACTGCTTTTGATAGCGATAGCCTGGATTTTCTGTGTTCGCTGGATATTCCATTCTTCAAGGTTCCTTCGGGGGAGCTGACCAACGGACCTCTGCTTTGGCAGTTTGCCAGGACCGGGAAGGCACTCATCCTGTCGACGGGCATGGCGACACTGAGTGAGGTCGAGCAAGGTCTGGCTATCGTTGCGCACGCACTGTGTAATCAAACCGAACCGGCACATATGGATGAAGTTTGGCGGTGCTGGAGTGATGATGAGGCAAGAGGCCGATTGGCCGGCCATGTCACGCTGTTGCACTGTACTTCGCAATACCCTACGCCTATGGCGGAAGTTAACCTTCGGGCCATGGATACGCTGAAAGAAGCGTTCGGGCTTGAAGTCGGGTACTCGGACCATACGGAAGGATTACTGGTGCCCGTCGCCGCGGTCGCTCGTGGTGCGACCGTAATCGAAAAACATTTTACGCTGGATCGTTCCATGCCGGGCCCGGATCACAAGGCATCGCTGGAGCCCGCTGAGCTTGCTGACATGGTAAGGCAGATAAGGGCGCTGGAACTGGCCCTCGGGAAGCCGGGAAAATCGCCACAACCCAGTGAGTGGGATACCCGCAAGGCTGCTCGTCAGCAGGTAGTGGCGGCGCGCGAAATTACTTCGGGTCAGCGGTTCGCCCGCGCCGATCTGACCACGGCGCGCTCTGGCAGCGGCTTGCCTGCGACTGAGTTGTGGCAGCGAGTCGGAGCAGTGGCTTCGCGCAACTATCGCGCCGGTGAGATCATCGAATGAAGGAGTCTGGTCGCGACGTTTCCCTGCTTCCATTTGTCATTCTTGGCGCCGGGGGGCACGCGAAAGTGTTATTGGCGCTGCTTCAGTCGATGGGGGCGGTGGTGAAGGGGGTCTGCGATCCCGTTCTGGCGCAGAGTGGTATCGAGTTCTGGCGGGGTGTAAGGGTGTTGGGGGGTGACGAGGCGCTTAATGGGCTGGATCCTACCCAGGTGGCATTGGTCAATGGTCTGGGACAAGTTGTCGGCAGCGATCGCCGGATGAAGGTCTTTATGGAGCTGACCGCCAAGGGCTATACGTTTCCAGCACTTCTGCACTCGGCAGCATGGATCGACTCAACTGTAGTGCTGGAGGCGGGTGCCCAAGTCATGGCCGGGGCAGTGATTCAGCCCGATTCCGTCATAGGTGCCAACACGATCATAAATACCGGGGCCAGGGTCGATCACGACTGTATAATCGCAAGTCATGTTCACATCGCTCCCGGGGCTGTTTTATGCGGTGGAGTCAAGGTGGCGACTGGCGCATTTGTTGGCGCAGGTTCCACCACCCTGCAAGGCCTTAGTATTGGCGAGAGCGCCATCGTGGCGGCGGGAAGTACGTTGGTCAGGGACCTGCAAGCAGGGCATTTGGTGGTGAGTTCTCCAATGCGGATTCGTGAGTCGAAATTTAAAGTTGAGCCAAAATAATCATGAGCTCAGTTGACCAACTTCCTCTGGAAAAATGCGCTTGTCGGGCCCTTGGTCGCAACCCATGAAGTGGGCTGCGCAAGCATTGTGCGTCTGACGCATGCCAGTGGCGTTCAACAGTTTCCAGTTGATGTCAGTCAACACGGTAGGAAAAAACGTTAAGCGACTGAAGATGCAAAAATAATGGCCTCCATGAGAGGCCGATAAACCGAATACACGTAAGCGCTGGTATCTACGTGTGGACCCCGCTTTAATCGATGAAATCGTTTATTTTGGGGGTCAGAGCGATATACCACTGTTGTTCGAGCGCGTGCAGCATGCGGGGCGTAAGCGATACAGACCCAGCGACCCGCTGTTGGTACGTACAAGTACACTGTTCAATAAATAATTTCGTGATTGGAGATTGGTTTTGAAAATTGCCCCGAGTTCATCTATAGATCTTTCAAGGTTCAGCAAGCCAAAAAATGAACTGGAAGTTTATTACGGGTTGCCGCGCGACGTTAAGTTCTGCAAAAAGTGCAACATGTCGAACCAGCAGCCGATGTCGAGCAATGAGTACGCGCACAGCAATGGCTCGACCAAGACAACCTTGAGCTTCGACGAAGAGGGTGTATGTCACGCGTGCCGTTTCAACATCCTCAAGGAAGACGGTGAAATCGATTGGGACGAGCGTGAGCGCGAACTCGTCGAGTTGTGCAATCAGCATCGTAAGTCCGACGGCACCTATGACTGCATCGTCGGTGGCAGCGGTGGTAAAGACAGCGCGATGCAGTCTCACCTGCTGAAGTACAAATACGGCATGAATCCGCTGACCGTGACCTGGTCGCCGCACTTGTATACCGATATCGGTTGGAAAAACTTCCAGCAGTGGCTGCATGTCGGTGGCTTCGATAACTATCTGTATACCCCCAATGGCAAGATTCACCGCCTGCTGACCCGCAACGCGACAATCAATCTGCTGCACCCTTTCCAGCCGTTCATCCTGGGGCAGAAGACGTTCGTTGCTAAAATGGCAGCGCAACTGAATATTCCGTTGATCTTCTACGGAGAGATGCCAGGCGAGTACGGCGAAAAGATTTCCCATAAAACCTCAAGCTACGCTGCCGCCAATGAAGTAGCGGAAAGCGAGGGTTTTTCGCTGGATTATTTCGGTGGCAAAGACGTCCGCGACGTTTACCTGGGTGGCAAGAAAATTGGCGAATACCTGGACGAAGGCGTTCCGCTGGTCGACCTGAAAAGCTATCTGCCAATGCCAGCCGAAGTGCTTGAGCGCAAGGGTATCGATTTCAAATACCTGGGTTACTACAAGAAGTGGGTACCGCAGGAAGCCTACTACTACGCCGTAGAGAATACCGGCTTTGAAGCCAACCCTGTTCGCACCGAGGGGACGTACTCCAAGTACAACAGCCTCGATGACAAGGTAGATGGTTTCTTCTACTTCACGCGTTGGATCAAATTCGGCGTGGGCCGCTCGATGATGGACTCTGCTCAAGAGATTCGTAACCATCACATCGACAAGGACGAAGCAATAGCTTTGATGCAGCGTTATGAAGGTGAATATCCATCGCGCTACGAAAAGGAATTCCTGGACTACATCAGCATGACCCGTGAAGAGTTCCTGGAAACATGTGATCGTTTCCGTTCTCCGCACCTGTGGCATGTGGTTGATGGCGAGTGGAAACTGCGTTACACGCCTTGGAATCCTCAGGTTAACGCTGAATGAGCAACACGCGACTGATTGCCCGCCTTGATGTGAAAGGTGCCAATCTCATTAAAGGCATTCATCTTGAGGGGCTCCGCGTAATCGGGTCCCCTAACGAACATGCTCTGCGCTACTACGAGCAGGGCATTGATGAGTTGATCTATATGGACTGCGTCGCGAGTCTTTATGGGCGCAACAGCCTGAGTGAGTTGATCAAGCAGGCGGCAGAGAATGTCTTCATTCCTCTGACCGTCGGCGGAGGCGTGCGATCGGCTGACGACGTCGCTCATCTGCTGAGGTGTGGTGCCGATAAGGTCGCCGTTAATACCGCAGCGGTCCGCAATCCGCAGTTGATCACCGAGATCGCTCGGCGCTTTGGCAGCCAATGTATGGTGTTGTCAATTGAGGCAAAAAGCGTCTCGCCGGAACGTTGGGAAGTGTTCACCGACAATGGCCGTGAAAGCACGGGTATTGACGTCGTCGACTGGGCAAAACAGGCGGCAGCGTTAGGTGCCGGA
The DNA here is from genome assembly GCF_054683855.1 of Pseudomonas sp. H1_D04. NCBI lineage: Bacteria > Pseudomonadati > Pseudomonadota > Gammaproteobacteria > Pseudomonadales > Pseudomonadaceae > Pseudomonas > Pseudomonas sp. H1_D04. The sequence continues at coordinate 6,171,284 of NZ_CP162826.1, read as the reverse complement.
GAGATTTTGCTGACCTCGGTCGACCGCGAAGGAACGCGTAAAGGCTTCGATCTGGCACTTGTTCAGGCGGTAACCGATTCAGTCAATATTCCTGTTATTGCCAGCGGCGGTATGGGTAAAGCCCAAGATGCCGTCGAGGTGGTCAGGATGGGGGCGGATGCAGTAGCTATGGCTGACATTCTTCACTATAAGCGAGCATCGCTGGCTGACATCCGAACAGAAGCCTCTGCTGGCGGGATCCGGGTTCGAACCTATGAGTAATGTAGTAACAGTTATCGATTATGGCGTAGGTAATCTTTTTAGCGTACGTCGTGCGCTTGAGTACTGCGGTGCGACCGTAAACCTGGTATCCGATCCCGATGCGTTGAAAGGCGCCACTAAGGTTCTACTGCCAGGTGTGGGGGCCTTTTCCAATGCGATGACGATGTTGTCGGCGAACGGAATGGATCAGGCAATCAAAGAGTACGCCTCATCTGGTGCGCCACTTTTCGGCATTTGCCTTGGAATGCAGCTGTTGTTGGATTGCAGCCATGAGTTTGGCCTTATCAACGGGTTGGGATTGATCCCAGGTTCCGTAGAACCGATACCTGCCGTTGATAAGAGCGGTGCGCGTCTGAAAATCCCTCATATTGGTTGGTCAGATCTGGTTTGTGCCGCAGGGCGTGCTTCCTGGGAAGGAACATTGCTGGCCTCGATAGAACCGCACAATAGCGCGGTCTATTTTGTGCACTCCTACATGGCTGTTCCTGAAGATGGTGCTCATCGCGTTGCGGATTGCCGGTACGGCGATACGGCTGTGGCGGCGGTTATCGGGCGCGACAATGTGTGGGGCGCTCAATTTCATCCGGAAAAAAGTGGCAAGGTCGGGTTGTCGATGTTGCGCGACTTTGTGGCGCTGAAATGAAAATCCTGGCAATCGTACCCGCGAGGGGCGGATCCAAACGGCTACCCGGAAAGAACATCAAGGTTCTGGGTGGGCGGCCGTTGATTGCATGGACAATTGAAGCTGCGCAGCAAAGTGGCGTTGTTACCGATGTCGTGATCTCGACGGATGATGTTGCTATTGCGGACGTTGCCCGCACGTTTGGTGGCAGTGTCCTCAGTATGAGGCCTGCGCATTTGGCCACTGATATCGCCAGCAGTTTTGACGTAGTGGTGCAGGTGCTGGATGAATATGAAACCGTTCACGGTGCCGTGGATGGTGTCATGTTGCTTCAGCCCACCTCGCCCTTTCGTTCGGCAGAATCCATTCGGCGTGCGGTATTGCAGTATCAGCAGGATGTTTCTCGCTCCGTTGTCAGTGTTGCAGCAGCCAGCTCTCATCCCGCTTGGTGTTTCAGGCTGGAAGGGGACACCATGACGCCTTTCCTTGGTTGGGAGAGCCTGTCGAAGCGATCGCAGGACCTGGAACCGGCCTACACATTGGACGGGGCCATTTACCTGCTGGCGCCAGATGTTCTTCGTGAGCAGAAGCGTTTTTTAGGCCCCGGGACCGTGCCGTTAGTAATGACGGACAGTCGCGAGTCGCTCGATATTGATACTCTCGAGGATTGGGACATTGCGGTACGCATGCTGGAACAGGCTGCGATATATGGCCTTACGCCAAGAAACGATTAAGTTTTAAAAGCCGTCATTCTCATTTGAATGGCGGTTTTTTTTGTGTGTGTGCTGGGCATTCTGGTTATTTGCAGGTGCAGCCCGCAGTGGGCGCATAATAATATGGCCAAAAAGCGTTTATCTCTTTATTCCAATAAAGTCACAAATGTCTGAATGGTATTTTGACTAATAATAAAGAAGGTAGCTTTTTGTGATTAATAGATTAACCGCTGGTCAGTCAACCATGCTCGATGCAATACGAGCGTTGGCTGCTTTTGTAGTTTTAGTAGGGCATACGTTTTCATTAGTAGTTCCTGATAGTTGGTTTGGTAAGGTGATGCCATTTCAAAGCTTGGCGGTAGTTGTGTTTTTTTGGCTTTCAGGATTTCTTATCGTCTACCAATGCTTGAGTAAGAAAAAGTACAGTTTTGGCGAGTACATGATAGATCGCTTTAGCAGGATATATGTTTTATATATTCCGGGGCTGATGATTACATTTTTGGTTTGTGTTGTTGTTTTGGGCCGTGCTCCGCCAACGGCTTGGGATTCTGTTGGGCACCTTTTTCAGCTTCAGCACACGCCTTTCGCCAGGATGATCGGAGGCGTCCCGCCTATAAATATCTATGGGGGGAAACAGTGTTCTTTGGACGATAGCTATTGAGTGGTGGCTCTATGTCTTTTTCGGTATTGCCTTTTTTTGGAGGTCGATGGGAAAGATTGAGAAATCGCTTGCGGTACTGCTGTCATGCCCCGCGACACTGGTGGTGGGGTATTTCACAGTCTGGGAATCGGTAGCATGGGAGTGGTTTCTGGGTGCCGCCTGCGCAGCTATATTTGTCTATGCGCCTCAGATGGGGTGGCGGCAGGTTGTTGTCCCCCTCATGGCTGTTGTGGCTGGGATTCTCTGGAAATTTCAAAAACTCTCGCTTGCCAGTCAGATAAATATGTATGACTTACAGCTTCTAATTCTTTCGGGTGTAGGGCTGATGCTGGTCGTATTGGCAAGCAAGGATCTTCGTATTCCTTCCCCCGTCAGGTGGGTGACTGCAACGGGTGCATATGTGTCCTATGCGTTGTATCTGACACATGAGCCGATTCGTGTTCTGGTGGCGCAATATATAGATCCATCGCGCGTGTCTAATGCCTGGCTGTCAGTATTTATATGCATTATGTTTGCTGCAATGTGCGCGTGGTTGCTGGAGAATAAACACATCACATTACGTGTCTGGCTGAAAAGAAAGTTGATCACTCCTAAGGAAGCGCTGGTTATAGGGTAGGTGACGAAACCGACCTAGGCTAACGCCGGCAGACTGCCGCGGGGCGCTAAATTTACTCATGGGGTGGCGCCGATCGTTATCGGGGTACCCTCGACAGGATATTTAATGAAGCTTATTCACATTGGCCTCCCCAAGTCAGCGTCAACTTACATACAAGCCGCGGCACAGCAGCGGGGCGACGTACAGGTGCTTCAATGGCACAATTACGCCCAGAATATTGTTCACGCGGCTTCGCTGGAAGCTTATCTAGACGGTCCGGGGGAGTCGAATATAGCGCCACACCAACCACGGGCAGATGCCCCTGTTTTCGTGAGCTGTGAAGAACTCTGCGGCTGGGCGCCGAGACCGGTAACGGCACTTGAAATTCAAACGTACCAACGCCTGGTCGCGGCGGCGCTGAAGCATGAGTTACCCGACGCTAAAGTGCTGATTGTGACAAGAAGCCCGTTGTCGTTTGTGGACAGCTACTACAATCAGGCGGTGAAAGAGGGCGCTTCTGAAAGCCCTCGTGTGTTTACCGAACGCTGGCATGCCATGTTGCTCGGGTTATTGAATTACGCGAAGTTGTATGATCTTTACGCTTCCCTGTTTGGCGCATCAAACGTACTGGTTATTCCCGTAGAGTTGCTGCGTGACGACCCCGGTCGTTTCTACGACATGATTGAGGGGCACGCAGGCTTTACCTTGAGGCCTCGTTCCCCAGAGAGTATTCAACATAACCGCTCACTGACCGGGCATGAACTTCAGGCTATGCGAGTGCTGAATCGAATTGTAAAAGTACTTTCAGCAGATCAACAAGGAAAGCCCGAACCGTTCCTGCTACCTCATTTGAATTCGATAAAGCGCAGCTTTTTATCGTATTACGTTGAAAATGACCCCAACTCCATGCGACGAAGCCGACGCTTACTAAGCGCGGCTGGGGTCAGCGTAGATAAACGCCATGTCTCAACAGTACTTCTTGAGAAATGGCGTGAGGGAATTATTAGTGGCTTGGACGGATTGAGAGGGCACTCTTTTCCGAGTGAGTATTTATCCAGTTACCTGGCAGACGTTGGTGAGTGATCGCCTCACAAGTTCCTCACGACTGATGCGCCCAAGACTATTTTCTACAATCAGACGGTGCTGAGCTGAAAGCTCGGCGAGTTCTAATTCATGCGTTGGGATACGCGGGATCACGCTTATGAAATCGCCTGTCAATACCTCTAACCTGACGTCTGTCAGTCACCATGTGACCCAGGCTGAGCGCGCCCATTACATGGGGACAAAAGGCGCTGTGATTTGGTTTACGGGCCTTTCTGCGTCCGGAAAGTCGAGTTTGGCGATGGCCTTGGAGGCGCATCTACTGAGGTCTGGCTGCGCGTGCTACACACTGGATGGAGACAATATTCGCAAAGGACTTAATGCCAACCTGGGATTTTCAGAAGACGACAGGACAGAGAACATACGGCGGGTCGGTGAAGTAGCCGCACTATTTGCAGATGCGGGCATGATTTGTATCACTGCGTTTATCTCCCCCTATCGCGAAGGGCGTGCGCGCGCTCGTGCCGCAGCCGGCAACACGTCTTTCCATGAAATCTATATTGCGGCAGACCTTGCAACGTGTGAGGTACGTGACCCCAAGGGTTTGTACCGCAAGGCCCGAGCCAGAGAAATTCTCGACTTCACGGGTATAGATGCGCCTTACCAGCCGCCCTTGAACCCTGATCTGGTCATTGATACGGCTAACCAGACGTTCGAGCAAAGCCTTAAACAGCTAGTAGATTACGTTGCTGAGCATATTCCTACGAAAGTTGATCGTTGATGGACGGCTTTTGGGTCGAAGACTATTTTGTGTTTTCGCTCAAGCGCGGTCCGTAGCGGGGAACTAACCCCACCGCCAACCCGACGATGATGATTGCAATCGAAATCAGGTTCGGCGTGGAAACGTGCTCACCGATGATCAACATCGAACTGCTGATCCCGAACACGGGAATCAGCAACGACAGCGGCGCCACTGTGGACACGGGGTACAGTTTTAGCAGCGAGTTCCAGCCCCAGTAGGCAAAGTGCGTGGCCAGGTACACCTGGAACAGGATGGACAGTATCGCTGCCAGGTCGAGGCTGGCGTTCAAGCCTTCGAACGGGCTACTGCCGTGCATCCACCAGGCCATGAGGAACAGTGGAATCGGCGGAAACAGGCTGGCCCATACCATGAACGAGAAGATCTCCTTGACCCCGGACTTCTTGATGATGACGTTGCCCACGCTCCAGGCCAGCGCACTCAATACGATCAACATCACCCCAAGGACGGCGTGGTTGCCTTCCTGAGTGGAAATGATGCCCGCCAGGCCGCTGAGCGCCAGCAAGGCGCCGACGATCTGCGCCTTGCGGATGTTCTCCTTGAATAGTAAAAAACCCCAGCCCATGGTGAAGAACACGCTGAGTTGAATGATCAATGAAGCAATACCAGGGCTCACACCGATCTGGATCCCGTAGTTGATTACGCCCCACATGCCCAGCCCGAAGATAAAACCGTAGGCGGCTACGTAGCTGAACTTGACGGCGGGGCGCTTGATGAAGAACACCAGGGGCAGGGCTGCCAAGGCAAAGCGGATGCCGGTGAGCACAAAGGGGTCGATCGAGCGCAGGCCTAATTGGGTGATGGGGAAATTCACTCCCCACACCAGGGTGACGAGCACGGCTAGCGCCAAGTGTTTTTTCAGCATGGAATGTTCCCTAGGTCATGACGCTTCTTTAAGGGCGTTGATGTTAGGGGCAGTTCGATTGGCCCGCTTGCTATGTCAGGTCAACTTTTGACAAGATCGGGCCATGATTCCAGCCTTTGATTTTTCCAGCCCTGACGCCGTGGTGACGCTACGCGAATACCCCAATGGCACTGTTTTCGAGCGGCACACGCACGCGCGTGGGCAGTTCGCCTATGCCTCCACCGGTGCGTTGAAAATGTTCACCGACCTCGGCAATTGGGTGGTGCCGCCGCAGCGGGCGATTTGGGTGCCCGGTGGTGTGCCCCATGAAATGCAGATGCGCGGGGAGGTGGTGATGCTCAATACCTACCTGAACGCCGATGCCGTCCTGCGCGCGGGGTTGCAAGCGCGCTGTCAGGTGTTTGAAGTGTCGCCCTTGCTCAGGCATTTGCTGGAGGCGGCGCTGGCTATCGATCCCTCAATGCCACTCAATGTGAGGCATCGCTGCGTGTTGACGCTGCTGATTGATGAGATCGGCGCCATGCCTGAGGTGCCCCTCAGCGCACCATTGCCTGGCGAACCACGGCTGGCGCGGGCCTGTCAGCGTTTCCTGGAGGCGCCCACGCAAAAAATCACCCTCGACGAGATGGCTGAGTGGTCGAACATGAGTCGACGCACGTTCACCCGCCATTTCCAGGAAAGCACGGGGATGACGTTTGTGTCCTGGCGCCAGCAGGTGTGCCTGCTGGAAGCCACTGCGCGGCTAAGCCATGGCGCTTCCATCACCGAGGTGGCGCTCGGGTTGGGTTTCAGCAGCTCCAGTGCGTTCACGTCGGTGTTCCGGCGCAACCTGGGGGATTCTCCGGCGCGCTACCTGGCGAACTCAAAGGCTGGCGCGCAGTTCTGAGGCTTTTGCTGCTGCCACGTCGGTCAGGATTCACCTCCCTTGGGCCTTGCCTTTGTTACTATCGCCCACCCTTGTCACCCGGAGTCACCGCCCAATGCAACACCAGTGGGATGAAATGCACCGCACCCGCAAGCCCACATTCCTACTGTGTGGCGAGCCTCAGGGGGACGTGCTCAATCTCTATGTTCACGGTTATTCGGCGTTTTTCAACCGGCAACAACTGGGCAATTTCAAGGCGCAGTTGGCGGGCATCGAAGGCTCCACCAACCTGATGCTGTTCTGGCCCGCGGGGCACTTCCTGGAAAACCTGTTTGCGCCTTTCAAGGACGTGATCGGCGCGATGCTCGGCGGCGGCAGTGTCGGCGCAGCGACCGTCGGTGTGGGCAAGGCGATTGCCTATTTCCTCGACCACTACAAAAGCGTCGAGGCGCGGGTGGACGAAGTGGCCAAGAGTTTGCTGCCGGAGCTGGCGGGTTACCTGCACGGTGAGTCGCTGAACGTGCGGCGTATCAACCTGATCGGCCATTCCCTGGGCGCGCGGATTCTGGTCAAGAGCCTCCTGGCCAGCCCTGAAACCGCGCGTGAACTGCCGTTGGACAATCTACTGCTGATGGGCGGGGCGATCTGTACGTCGAGCCCGTGGGATGAGGTGTCGGCGCCACTCAAGGGCCGGCTGATCAACTGCCACTCCAGCAAGGATTGGGCGTTGGCCATTAAGCCGGACACCGAGCGCTGCATTGGTCGTTATGCAATCGAGGTGACGCCGGCACTCAAGGCCAAGATCACCAATGTGCACTTGGCTACCTTCGATCACGCCGCCTATTGGCCGCAATTGCAGACGGTGGTGCAGTACACCGACCTGTTGCACGAGCGGCGCGGCATGATCCGCTCCGACCAGCGCAGCAGCGAGGTGCGCTTTGCCGAGGAGGATGTGGAACTGTTCCCAGCCTTGGTGCAGGCGCGGCCGGATGAGTTGAAATTCCTCGCCGAACTGATGGCGCAAAAGCGCAGTGCATCGATTGATGCCAAGGTGCGCGAGCCGCTCAAACTGGCCATCGAGTTACAGCGCATGGGCGGCGATAGCTTTATGAACCTGGCTCGTGGGCATGGCGTAAGTTATCGCCAGATCGCCGAAGACGTGGCGCAGCGCCTGGGGATCAAGTTTGACGAGTCGCTTGAAACGGTTGCGCTGGCAGAGATCGAAACCCAGGTCGCGCAAAAGCTGATCGAGCAGTACAAGGACAAGCTCAGTAATGCCGACCGGCAGGTCTTCGACGCGGAGCTCAAGGCGGCCGCGCAAAAAGAGCAGGGCCTGTTCAAGCGTTTCGATGTTGGGCGCTCGGCCACCACGGCTTTGAGCGGCACGGCGCTGGCGGGGCTGACCGGGTTTATCCTGCGTCGTGGGGCGGCCTCAGCGATTCCGGTGGTGGGGCAGGCACTGGCGGCCGCGATGCTGCTGGTGAGTGGTGTTCGGGCGTTTTCCGGTCCGGCGTATTCGATTACGACGCTGGCGGTGTTGGTGATCGGTGTGATTCGCCAGCGCATGGAGCGTGAGGCGCTGAACCAGGAGATGGACCTCGTGGTGCAGGTGGTGGAAGCGTTTGACCTGCCACGGGACACGGTGATGCGCACGGTCGCGTCCGACTGATAAGCTGCGCGCTGTCGAGTGTGTTTGCCTGGGATACCGCGTGAAATTCAGCCTGCCGAAAATTGCTACCGCCCCGTTCTGCCCGCCGGAAGTGGCGGGCTCTGTCGCCGTTGATCCCAAGGCGTCGTTCTTCAAACGTGCCCTCATGTTTGCCGGCCCCGGCCTGCTGATCTCCATTGGCTACATGGACCCGGGCAACTGGGCTACGGCCATCGAGGCCGGTTCGCGCTACGGCTACAGCCTGCTGTTTGTGGTGCTGCTGGCCAGCCTGGCGGGGATGGCGGTGCAGTGCCTGTGCTCGCGACTGGGCATCGCCACCGGCAAAGACCTGGCGCAGCTATGCCGCGAGCGCTACAGCAAGCGCTCCGCCCGCACCCAATGGGCGTTGGCGGAAATCTCCATCATTGCCACCGACCTGGCCGAAGTGCTCGGCTGCGCCTTGGCGTTTCACCTCCTGCTGGGCGTTTCCCTGACGACCGGTATTGTGATCACGGCCTTTGACACGCTGCTGATCCTTGCCCTGCAAAACCGAGGCTTTCGCCGCTTGGAAGCGATCATGCTGGCGTTGGTGGCGACCATCGGGGTGTGTTTCTTTATCGAGCTGGTGTTGATCAAACCGTATTGGCCGGACGTCTTCAGCGGCTTCACGCCGTCACTGTCGGCCATCAGCGATGCCGCGCCGCTGTACCTGGCCATCGGCATTCTGGGCGCTACGGTGATGCCCCATAATCTTTACCTGCACAGCTCAATCGTGCAGACCCGCCTGATCGGTAAAGACCTGGCCAGCAAACAGGACGCGGTCAAGCTGGCGCGCATCGACACCATCGGCTCCCTGGCCCTGGCCCTGCTGGTCAATGCCGCCATCCTGGTACTCGCCGCCGCCGCATTCCACAAGACCGGCCACACCGACGTGGTGGAAATCCAGGATGCTTACCACCTGCTCGATCCGTTGGTGGGTGGCGCCTTTGCCAGCATCCTGTTCGGCGTCGCCTTGCTGGCGTCCGGGCAAAGCTCGACGTTTACCGGCACCATCGCCGGACAAGTGATCATGGAAGGCTACCTGAACCTGCGCATTCCCTGCTGGCAGCGGCGCCTGATTACCCGGGGGCTGGCGCTGATCCCGGCGTTTCTCGGGGTGTGGCTGATGGGTGACGATGCCATCGGCAAATTGCTGATCCTGAGCCAGGTGGTGCTGAGCCTGCAGCTGCCGTTTGCGCTGTATCCGCTGATTCGCATGACTGGCGACAAGCAACTGATGGGACCGTTTGTGAATAGCCTGCCCACCAGGGTGTTGGTGTGGTTTCTATTTGTGGTGATCAGTGGGGCGAATGCATGGTTGATTGGGCAATGGGTGTTTTGAGTCAGCGATCCCAATAAGGCACCGCCCCAAAACACTCCACAAAGTAATCAATCACGGTCCTCACCTTCAGCGACAAGCGCCGGCTCCCTGGCCACAACGCCGCAATTTGCTGCGGCTCCAGCGTGGTCGCCACTTCGTACTCCGTCAGCACCGCGTGCAACGTGCCGGCGCGCAAGCTTTCACCGATCAACCAGGATGGAAACACCACCAGCCCCAGGCCTTGTTCGGCGGCGTGGGTGAGGGTGTCGGCGTGGTTGCCAGTGATCGGGCCTTTGACGCTGTAGGGCGTCCAGTCGCCTTGGTCGCGGCGGAAAAACCAGCGTTGTTGGCCGGTGATGCCCTTGTACGCCAGGCATTGGTGGTTGATCAGTTCATCGGGGTGCGAGGGCGTGCCGTGCTTCGCCAGGTAAGCAGGGCTGGCGGCGATGCGAAAGCGCTGGGGCGCAAAGATACGGGCCTGCATGCCGGAGTCGTTGAGCACGCCGATGCGAAATAGCAGGTCGGTGCCATCTTGCAGAGGGTCGACGTAGGTGTCGGTTTGCTGGATATCCAGTTGCAGCTTGGGGTAGCGGCGGCACAACTCGCCCAGCCAGGGCGAGAGGTGACGCTGGCCGAACACCATCGGCGCATTGATACGCACCAGGCCGCTGGGCTCGCTTTCCTGTTCCTGCAGGGCCTGGCCGGCGGCTTCCAGTTGTTCGAGCATCAGGCGCGCGTGCCGCCCTAGCAGGCGCCCAGCCTCGGTGGGGCTGACGGCGCGGGTGTGCCGATACAACAACTGTTGCCCCAGGGCCTGCTCCATTAATTGGATCTGCCGCGAGATCGAGGAGGGCGCCAGGCTTTCGCGGCGCGCCACTTCGGAGAAGCTGCCGTGGTCCAGCACTGCGACGAACAGGCGCAGCGCCTTGAAACTCAACTCGTTCAAACCCTGCATCATGGCTCCAAGCTGTGCGTTTTGCGCAAAGGTGTTGTTGGTATGCTCCCATTTATCGCACAGGACGGCCACTGGATAATGCGCGCCATTAATCCATTTGTTGATGCGCAGGTGATGTATGCAGGCCAGTTCTATCGAGGGTGTGGCGAACGCCACGCCGAAAAAAAACCTTCTGCGGTTGCTGTTGTTGCCGCTGGTGATCCTCGCCGGTATGGGCTTGTCGGTGGAGGCCGGTTTACTCGGCCCGTTGGGCGTGCAGGTGGGGCCCCTGTGGGCGACGTTGAGCATCTTCGGCGTGGGCTCGGCGATTCTGTATTTGCTGCTGCTGTTCAGCGGTCCGCAAAAAGGCCCGGCGCTCACGGACTTGCCGCGCTGGCAGCTGATCGGCGGTTTTCTGGGGCCGATGTACGTGGTGGTACTGACCCTGGCCACGCCGCACATCGGTATTGCGATGACCATGATCGCGATTCTGTCGGGACAGGTGGGCAAGAGCGTTTTGATCGACCATTTCGGTTGGTTCGGCACGACGCGCAAGCGAGTCAATGGAGAGCGCTGGATCGCGCTGGCGTTGATTGTGGTGGCACTTGTTCTGATCGCACGAGGGTAAGACGATGAATCTGATTCTGTTGTTGGTACTGGTCATCGCGGCCGGTGCGGTATTGAGTGTGCAGGCGGCGATCAACGGTCGCCTGGGCCAGACGGTGGGTGTGTTGCGCAGCAGTTTGCTGACCTTTGCCGTAGGCGCGCTCACCACCGCGATGTTGATTTTCTTCTTTGAACCGGCACAGGCGTTGAGCCTCTTGGACGTGCCTAAATGGCAGCTGACCGGCGCGCTGTTCGGCGTGGTGTACATGATGGTGATGGTCGGTGCGGTGCCGGTGGTCGGCACGGCGGTGGCCACGGTGGCGGTGATCACCGGGCAGTTGGGCATGGGCATGCTGATCGATAACTTCGGCTGGCTGGGCAACCCTGCCATCGAATTGTCGGGCGGTCGCATGCTGGCGATGGTGTGCCTGGCGCTGGCGCTGGTGTTCATGTATCGCAGCAATACGCGCACCGACTGATGGTTTGAACGATCTGCGTGAGCCGGCAGTCATTGCTTAAGGTGCCGGCGCTCGCCGTACCGAGACGACCATGATGAAGGAGTCTGACCATGCCAGATCAAACCTGTGCCTGCCCACACTGCAAATGTGTATTGGGTGTCGAAGCGGTGATGAAAGACGGTAAGGGCTATTGCTGCCAGGGCTGTGCCGAACACCATGCCCATGGTGAACCCTGCGCTGCGGCTACGGGCTGCGAGTGTGCCAAGTCGGCCAACGGTTGAATGCGGTGGGAGCGGTCAAAACCGTTCCCACATTTGATCTATCTGTTAGCTGCTATTGGGTTTCCAACTCCAGCCGGAGGCTATGGTCCGACAGGCGCTGCCGACCTCTGACCACCCCGCTGGTCCGCCGTCCCTCCAGGGCAAACACCACCGTTTTCGCTGCATGCAGATCATCCGGGAGCGGCTGAAACACCTTCAGTACGAGTCTGTCGGGTTTGCGCTGCACGCTCACTTGGCATTCCACATGCCTGGCCAGTGGGCCAAACAGGGTGTCCTGGGTGTAATCAATCCGTGCCTTGCCATTGACCTGGCCGCATACATTCATGGGTATCTCTCCTTGATCAAGCCTGGGCGCGCGCGTCCGAGCGGCGCCATTGCACGTTGGTGATGCCGAATTTCTCGGCCTGAACCTGGCTGGTCTTCTTGACCTGCTCCCGGGCGAAACGGCCAATACGACCGACGCCGGCATCGCAGCTTGCCCAATGCCAAGCTTCGGCGGCATCGAGTTTTTCCAGGCGGATAATGAATGACTTGGCCTCGCCATGGAGGGTGTAATCGATCACAAACAGTTTTGCGTTATTCATCGGCCCATCAACCCTGGTGGTGTAAGCAAGTGATCGCCACGAGCGCCAAAAATTCACTCGGATTGTCGGGCGGTGGTCATTACCATGGTGGCTCATCCTAGACTGACGTACGTCCCATGGCTCTGGCCGCGCCACCTGACCTCAGTGATCACGCTGTCCCCGTGCAACCTCTGGCGCGTACTTACCCGCGTGGGTGGTATGTGGAACCCCACAGGCACGAGTGGGGCCAATTGCTTTACGCCATGAGCGGCGTGATGTGGGTCGAGACCCCACGCGAAGCCCTGGTGGTGCCGCCCCAGCGCGCGGTATGGCTGCCGCCGGGTGTCGAGCACGGGATTCGCGTAGTGTCGGATTTGCAGATGCGCAATATCTACCTGCGTCCTGCCTTGGCGGCGACGCTGGACAGCCAGGTGCAGGTGATTGAGGTCGGTGGGTTGCTGCGCGAGTTGATCGTCACGCTGGTGGAGGAGGGCGATAGCGGCGACGGTGCGTATTACGACGCGGTGGTCGGCCTGGCCCTGCTGGAGTTGCAGCGGGCGCGTCGCTCCCGGATCCGCATCGCCATGCCGGTTGAAGCCGACCGTCGACTGATCAGCGCGTGCCAGGCGGTCATGGCTGCGCCTTCCCTGGTGATCCCCTTCGAGCAGCATGCCGAGGTGGCCGGTGCCAGCGTGCGTACCCTGGCGCGGCTGTTCCAGAACCACCTGGGCATGGGGTTCGCCGAATGGCGCCGGCAAGTGCAACTCGCCACGGCGGTGGCGGAGTTGATCCAGGGCCAGTCGGTCAGCGGGATTGCGCGGTCCCTGGGCTATTCGCCGAGCAGCTTCAGCGACATGTTCCGCCGCGAACTCGGTGTGGCCCCTTCGCACTACACCGGCTGAGGTTTGGCCGAAATCCTGAAGCAGTTGGCCGATGCCAGCGGGAGGGGCTCCCTACACTGAGCCCACCAACCCACACGGCGCTGCCCCCATGAATTACTTGATTTCCCTCGCCATTGGCCTGTTTGTCGGCGTGATTTATGGTGCGCTGGATTTTCGCTCACCCGCGCCGCCGGCCATCGCGCTTGTCGGCCTGATGGGCATGTTGATCGGCGAAAAACTGTGGCCCATGGGGCGACAGTTGGTCAGTGCCTGGTTGTCCTGAAGTCTTTTTCTTTTCGATGGATGTACTGCCCATGAAAGCCCTGCAATTTTCCGCCACTGGCGATCTCAATGCCCTCAGCTTTATCGACGTCCCCACACCGGTGCCGGGCGCTGATGAAGTGTTGGTAAAAATCCAGGCTGCGGGCCTCAACCCCAGCGATGTAAAGAACGTGCTCGGTCGCTTCCCTTACACCACGCTGCCACGCATTCCTGGTCGCGATTTTGCTGGCGTGGTGGTTGAAGGCCCGCAGGCATTTGTGGGCCGGGAAGTCTGGGGCACCGGCCGCGATCTTGGTTTTTTTGCCGATGGCTCCCACGCTCAATACCTCACGGTGTCTGCCAAGGGCGTGGCCCATAAGCCTACGCATTTGAGCTTTGCCCAGGCGGCGAGCCTGGGTGTGCCGTACACCACCGCCTGGGATGCGCTGGAGCGCAGCGGTGTGGGCAAAGGCACGCGGTTGATGGTGATCGGCGCCAACGGTGCCGTGGGGAGTGCGGCGTTGGCCCTGGCGAAAATCCGTGGCGCCCGGGTGCTGGCGGCGGTGCGCAGGGTTGAGCAGGTCGAGGTTTTGCAGGCGCAAGGTTTCGAGGCGATTAGCCTCGCTAAACCGCAAGACTTGGGTTCGCAAGTGAATGCCGTGTTCGCAGGCGGCGCCGACGTAATCTTCGACACCACCGGTTTCTGGCTGCCTGCCGCCGTGGCGGGTCTGGCGGCTTTTGGCCGTATCGCCATCATTGCTGCGCCCGTGGACGGTCATGTGCAATTGCCGGCTCTGGCGCTGTACCGCAAGGGAGGTTCGGTGGTGGGGATCAATTCATTGCTCTACAGCTGCGAGCAGTGCGCGGTGATGCTGGAGCAGTTCGGGCGCTTTTTTGATGAGGGGCTGCTGCCGCTGCCGGTCGGCCTGCGCGAAGTGGCGCTGGCCGAAGGGACGCAGTGCTACGAAGACGTGAACCAGGGCAGTGCAGACAAAATCATCTTCCTGCCCTGATACGGTCCCGTAGGCGCCGGCTTACCGGCGATTGGCCCTAAGCACGCCATCGCCGGCACAGGAATCGTCACGCGTCGGGAACACCTTTTTCCCAGGCTGACCAGTTGTTGAGGATTGCCTGTACCAGCGGATTGCCCGTGCGGTACAGGTTTTCCAGCGCCGGCACGAACCCGCCCTGGTCCGCATAGTTGAGCAGGTTATCCACCTCGCTGTAACCAGGGTAAGGCCGGTCGAAGTCGGAACCTGCTCGCACCACGGCCAGGCGCTGAATATCCACCAAGCCCTCGCGACTGGCGCGCAGCAGGGCCTCATAGGTGGAGTTATCTTCCTGCTGGGTGGTGCAGTATTCGCCTTTGTTATCCGTGAGCAGCTTGGTCCAGACCTCGGCGCGTTCGCTCAGGCGCGTGCCGGAGAACCACGTGTTGCCCGCCAGGGTGTCGCAGCGGGTGACTTGCGGCGGCTGGTTGGCCGGGGCGGCGGGGTAGTGCTTGCGCCAGGCCGTCGACTCTTTGCTTTCCGTCAGCTCGACTTTCTGCGACAGGGCAAACGCCTTGGCTTGCAGCTTGGGGTTGAGCTCAAACACTTCGGTCTTGTAGTCCAGCGGCGGTTTTTCGTTGGGGCCTTTGGTGTTGATGCCGATGTAGCCGGTCGGCCAGTCCTTGGGCGCATCGCGCGAATCCAGTTCCCACTGCGTACCAAACTCCACCAGGTAATGCGCCCAGGCAGCGGTGCCGATGGTGCCGTGCTTGGGGCTGATGCCGGCGATCCCGGCAATCAGGAAGTAGCTCTGGCGCAGGTCGAACTTGGGCGACAACGCCAGGGCCAGGGTGGAGGCGGCAGCGTTGGTCTGGCCCATGCCGGTGACGAGCAGGCACACGTCCTGGGTGTTGCAGCGGATCACCGGGTATTCGGCGGACAGGCCCGGCACGCGCACTTCTTGCTTGAGTTGCAGGCGGTCGATCCAGGTTTGTGCCTCGGGCGCGAACATGGTGATCAGCATCACTTTGGGTTTGATCGGTGCCGGGGTATCTGCCAGCACCAGGTGCGGCAACAGGGCCATGCCGATGGCCATCGATAGACGGGTAAACGTGTTCATCTCACATGCTCCTTGATCAGAATTGGTAGCCGACACCGGCGTAGTAGCCCCAGCCATCGGAGCGGGCGCGGAAGTTGCCTTCGCCGAAATTCAACTCGCTGCCATCTTCCCAGTTGCCGCCGTTATGGAAGTAGCGCCCGACCAGCGTGAAGCGCAGGTGGGTGAACGAGTACAGCAGCACGTTGGTCGCCACCATTGAATTGGCGGTGCGCGCCGGGTTGTCCTTGTGCAGGTTGGAGCCGAAATCGTAGTTGGTGAAGCCGATGTAGGTCAGCGAAGCGCCGTTGTCGAACTTGCCGATGGGCACGATGTACTTCATCTGGGCGCGATAGCCGTCCCAGGAATACTCATTGCTGGCACCGTAGTTTTCCCACTGGTAGCGCCCATAGAAGTTAGCCGACAGGTTGACCCGCGAGTGGGTGTCGATGTCGGTGCCCAGGCCGCTGTACAGGGTGTTGGCGCGGTTTTCCTTGTTGCTGCCGTGGTCGTAGATCCAGTCGAACGCCACGTACCATTCCTTGAACGGCCCGATGGCCAGGCTGCGACCGGCCAGGTAGTCGATGGAGATGCGCGGCTCATGCTCCATGAACACCGGCGAGCCGTGGTCCCATGCGCCTTTGTCGTTGCTGTTGCCAATGCCGAGGATCTTCGGCACGTCGATGTAGCCATACAGCTCGAAGGGCCCTTTGCGGCCGAAGTACTCGTATTCCAGGTAAATGTCATCGGACGGCTTGGGGCCGAAGCTGATGTCTTTGCTGCCGATCAGCGTCAGGTCCTGGTTGAACCATTGCGACAGGTAAGGGCCTTTATTCGATTGGGTGGCTTCAGGGCTGAGGGTTTCGCCCTGTGCTGAGTCATTGGCAGGTGTTTCCTGCGCCAAAATGGGTGTGCTGAGTACTCCCGTAACGGCGGCCAGTAGCAAGGAAACACCAAAGCAGGCGCGAGGCCTTGAGGTGAGGTGCATTGAAAGTCCCTATTCGTACGCGGTTTGAACCCGATTGCTCAGGTAAGGGGGAACTTGGCGGTCAAGTTCGTACCGCAAACGTTTGCACAGGCTGTACCAACTTTGCCCAATGGCTTGAATGGCCTAGAAAAAAGGCGAATTAGTCGACCTTTTGATCAGAAATGACTGGGTGTCATTTTTTCAATGGGATTGAACAGATGCATCGCGGTGTCGCGGCGATATTCGCTCGGCGTCTGGTTCATCTCGATGCGAAAGTGCCGGTTGAAATTGGACAGGTTGGCGTAGCCCACTTCAAAGCAGATATCCGCCACCGACCGCTCACTGTGCAGCAACAGCCGGCACGCGCGCTGCACGCGAAATTTGCGCATCAGGTCGATAAAACCGTGGCCGGTGTTGCGTTTGAAGAACCGCGAGAATCCCGGTTCGCTCATCTCCAGTTGCTGAGCGATGACCGACAGGCGCACGTCGCCAGTGAGTTCGCGCATCAGGTAGTCGAAGGCCTTGTTGATGCGTTCAGCGCTGCGGGCATCCAGCGTGGGCGCGTAGCAGGGGCTGGCCAGTGCCTTGACTTGGATGGGCGGCGCGTTTTTCAAGGTGTCGAGCAATTGCAGGAACAGGATCAGCCGTTGCAGGCCATGGGCACTACCGATGGCTTCCAGCAGGTGCGCAGCCTTTGCGGCGCTGTCACCGGTGAACTCCAGGCCGCGCCGGGCCTGTTCGAACAGCGGCTGCAAATCCCCGAGTTCCGGCAAGGTATTGCGCAGGGCGAGCAGGGCGGCGCCATCGAATTGCAGCACCACATCGCGCCCGCTCAAGTGTTCGCCGGGGGCCAGTTCGCCTATCCAGTCGTGGGGCAGGTCCGGGCCGATCAATGCGACATGGCCGGCGCTGAATGCACCGATATAGTCGCCCGCCACCAGCTTGCCGGTGCCTTGGCGGATCAGGTGGATTTCAAATTCGGGATGGTGGTTCCAGCGCGCCAGATCATAGGGGTAATCGTGTTCGAACCACCGAAAGCAGTGGTCGGGTTCAGTCAAGATCACTTCGAGTTCGGCGGGGCGGTGCTCGAACAGTTCGGCGCGGCTGACGGGCATGGTGCTGCCTCTTGTGCGTTGGATTACACCAAAATACGCGGGTTTGCACGGGGCAGGCTACCCCCGCTTTCGCCCCGCACTGATACTTTTTTGATCCTGGGTGTGCGGTTAAAAAAGTATCAGCCGCGCATTCGCCAGGCGTTTGTGAGGGCTTGGCCAAGCTGCTGTAATCGGTGCTCAACAACAAAAACAACAGGTGGAAACCGCCATGTTAACGCTTCCCAAAGCACTGTTACTGCTGTCCGGCCTGGCTATGGCTATACCCGGCCATACGGCCGACACCGTGACCATCGCCACGGTTAACAACAGCGACATGATCCGCATGCAGCGCCTGTCCAAGGTGTTCGAAGAGCAGCACCCGGGCATCAAACTCAACTGGGTAGTGCTTGAAGAAAATGTTCTGCGCCAACGCCTCACTACCGACATCGCCACCCAGGGCGGGCAGTTCGATGTGCTGACCATCGGCACCTACGAAACCCCGTTGTGGGGTGCCAAACAATGGCTGGAACCGTTGACCGAGCTGCCGGCCGATTACGACGCCGACGATATCTTCCCCTCAGTGCGCCAGGGCCTGTCGGTCAATAACACCCTCTACGCCTTGCCGTTCTACGGCGAAAGCACCGTCACCTACTACCGCACCGACCTGTTCAAGAGCGCCGGCCTGAGCATGCCCGCGCATCCCACCTGGACCCAACTCGGCGAGTTCGCCGCCAAACTCACCGCCAAGGACAAGGGTCAGTACGGCATGTGCCTGCGGGGCAAGGCCGGCTGGGGGGAGAACATCGCGCTGTTGAGTACCATGGCCAACGCCTTTGGTGCGCGCTGGTTCGACGAACAATGGAAGCCCGAGCTGACCAGCCCCGAATGGAACGCCGCCGCCAACTTCTACGTCAATACCCTCAAACAATACGGCCCGCCAGGCGTGTCGAGCAACGGGTTCAACGAAACCTTGGCGCTGTTCAACAGTGGTAAGTGCGCGATCTGGGTCGACGCCAGCGTCGCCGGTTCCTTCACCACCGATACCAGCCAGAGCAAGGTTGCCGACAGCGTCGGTTTCGCCGCCGCGCCTACTGAGGTGACCGACAAAGGTTCATCCTGGCTCTACGCCTGGTCCCTGGCGATCCCGGCCACTTCCAAGCACAAGGACGCCGCCAAGGCCTTTATCACCTGGGCCACTTCCAAGGACTACATCCAACTGGTCGCCGATAAAGAGGGCATCACCAACGTACCGCCGGGCACGCGCCAATCCACTTACAACGAGGCTTACCTCAAGGCCGCGCCGTTTGCCCAGGTGACGCTGGAGATGATGAAACACGCCGACCCCGCCCATCCTTCAGCCAAACCGGTGCCGTACGTGGGCATCCAATACGTGACCATCCCCGAGTTCCAGGCCATCGGCACCTCGGTCGGCAAGCTGTTTTCAGCGGCGCTTACCGGTGGCATGACGGTTGACCAGGCCTTGTTGCAGGCGCAGTCCACTACCGAGCGCGAAATGAAACGCGCCGGCTATCCCAAGTAACCTTGACGGACAACACCCATGAAACGACTGGAAGGTAAAAGCGCGCTGATCACTGGATCGGCGCGCGGGATTGGCCGCGCGTTTGCCCTGGCCTACATCAATGAAGGCGCGACGGTTGCCATTGCCGACATCAACCTGCAACGTGCCCAGCAAACTGCCGCCGAGCTGGGCCCTCAGGCCTACGCGGTCGCGATGGATGTCACTGACCAAGCCTCCATCGATGGCGCGATTGCCGCCGTGGTGGCCCATGTCGGGAAGCTGGATATCCTGGTCAACAACGCAGCGCTGTTCGACCTGGCGCCCATCGTCGACATCACCCGCGACAGCTTCGAGCGGCTGTTCGCGATCAATGTCGCTGGCACGCTGTTCACCTTGCAGGCTGCGGCCCGGCAGATGATCCGCCAGGGCCACGGCGGCAAAATCATCAACATGGCCAGCCAGGCCGGGCGGCGCGGTGAGGCGTTGGTGGCGGTGTACTGCGCGACCAAGGCAGCGGTGATCAGCCTTACGCAGTCGGCGGGGTTGAACCTGATCAAGCAAGGGATCAACGTCAACGCCATTGCCCCCGGTGTGGTCGACGGTGAGCATTGGGACGGGGTGGATGCGCTGTTCGCCAAGCATGAAGGGCTGGCGCCTGGCGAGAAGAAACGGCGGGTGGGGGCAGAGGTGCCGTTTGGGCGGATGGGTACGGCTGAAGACCTCACCGGAATGGCAATCTTCCTGGCGTCGAAGGAGGCTGATTATGTGGTGGCCCAGACCTACAACGTCGACGGCGGCAATTGGATGAGCTAAAGCCATACCCCAATCAAAACTGGGGGAGGGGGCTTGCTCCCGATAGCGGAGGATCAGTCACTTTATTTGCGGACTGTCACACTGCTATCGGGAGCAAGCCCCCTCCCACATTTGAACCTCATCGCGCTTGAAAAGGGTGCTTAGTCGGCAAAACTGCGATCAAAGAAGTAAACCGCCCCAGGCTTCAAGTTTTCCACCGTCGCCTGGGGCCTGCCGCCCTCGCCATGCTTCTTGCGCCCCGTCTCGCGCAAATATCCCGCCTCCGTCAGCTTCAACAAGCGCTGGCGAATACTGGTCTTGAGCACCGGCCGCTCCAGCACCAGGGAAAAGATCGTGGTTGCCTCCGGCGCGCTGAACTCATTGCCCAGGAACATCAGCGGCAAGCTGCTGTACAGCGACTTGGAGAACAACCGCTCCTGCACGGCCGCGACGATGCTGTTGTGATCGAACGGCAACTTGATGCTGCCGTCCGCCACCGCCTTCAACCCAAACCAGCCTTGATGCTCCCCCAGCTGCACCTCATCCGCGACGATCGCCAAGTAGTACGTTGACGACGACCAGCAACGCGGGTCGCGAAACGCATCGCCCACCGTGCCCACTTGCTCGCTCCAGGCCAGCTCCAGACCGACTTTGTCACTAACGCGCAAGCGTTCCACCGCATCCTGGAGGCTCAGATCTTGCACGCCGCCATTCACCACCACGCCCGGCAACGCCCAATGCCCGGCGAAGGGCTCGGCGTCGCGCTTGTTCAGCAACAGTTTCAGTTCCCCAGTTGCGCGGCAGTAAAAAAGTACGCAGAGGTCGACGGTGTGGAGGTAGGCGCTAAGTGGCATATGAAATCCTTCTGAACGGCGAAGAGGGCTCAGTCTAACGGATCGAAAAGATATGTCATGTGCTTGAAGGCGAATAGATAAATAAATGTTTCTTGCAATGAAAGTACATGACGTGTACTTTTGTTTCCAGGCCACAGGAGAACAGCCATGACCCTTTCGAAAACTGCCCTTGCTTCTTTCGATGTCGATCCTCAGAAGAGCTTCACGCCGCTGTGCCCCAACGAATTGCCTGTGGCCGGTGGTGACCAGATCGGTGCCGAACTCAACTACATGGCCAGCCTCGCCGGCTATCGCGTCGGCAGCAAGGACGCCCACACCCCGCAAGCACCCTGGGTGGTCGCGCAGCCCAGCGAGATGCTGCAACCCACCGGCCTGACCCACGCCGACCTCACATGGGTCAGCCACTGCGTACCGGGCACTGAAGGTTTCACGTTGCTCGACGAACTGCCCACGCCCTATGACTACGACTACTTCATCTGGAAAGGCGTCGAGCCCGACCTGCACCCCTACGGTGCTTGCTACCACGACCTGCACGACAAGCTGTCCACCGGAGTCATCGAGTACCTCAAGGCTCAAGGTGTCACCCGTGTGATCGTTGGCGGTCTGGCCCTGGACTACTGCGTCAAAACCACCGCACTGCAATTGCTCAAGGCCGGCCTGGAAGTCGTGCTGCACCTGCCGGCGTGCCGCGGTATCAGCGAGGAGGGCGGCGTACAGGCTATCAATGAGTTGCTCAAGGCTGGTGCCGGCATCAGCCGCACCCGCGAAGAACTGGCCGCGATGGCCACGCGTTAAGGAGATTTACCATGGAAAGTGCCTACGACTACGACGCCCCGGTGATCCAGGGCCTGCTCGACACCGACTACTACACCTTCACCATGATGCAGGCGGTGTTGCACCAGTACCCCAACGTCGATGTGGAATACAACTTCATCGTCCGCTCCAAGGAAAAACTCGGCCACTTGATCCCGCAGTTGCGCGCCGAGTTGGACAAACTCGCCAGCCTGCAGGTGCGTGAAGGCGAGCTGCGCTTTCTGTTCAACCCACGCTTTCGCGAGTACCTCACCCCGGACTACGAGCGCTTCCTGGGCCTGTTCCGCTTCAACCTGCGTTATATCCACGTCAGCGAAGTCGATGGCCAATTGAACATCCGCGTGGTCGGCCCGATGCTGCACTGCATCATGTTCGAACAGCCGGTGCTCGCGTTGGTCAGCGAACTGCGCAACCGCGACAAATACCCGGATGTGACCCTGGAAGACGTCACCCGCAAGCTGTACCAGAAGTTCGACTGGCTGGAGAAAAACCTCAGCCGCGACGAGTTGGCCGACCTGCGCGTCTCCGACTTCTCGACCCGTCGGCGTCTGTCCTTCAAGGCCCAGCGCGAAGTGGTGGACATCATGCGCCGCGACTTCCCCGGCCAGTTCGTTGGCACCAGCAACGCGCACCTGGCGTATGAATTCGACTTGCCGCTGATCGGCACCATGGCCCACCAATGGCTGATGGTGCACCAGCAATTGGGGCGCTTGCGCGAAAGCCAGAACGCCGCTCTGGAGAACTGGGTGCATGAATACCGTGGCCGTCTCGGCATCGCCTTGACCGACTGCATCAGCACTGACTTTTTCCTCAAGGACTTCGACCTGTACTTCGCCAAGCTCTACGACGGCCTGCGCCAGGACTCCGGTGACCCCATCGCCTGGGCCGACAAGGTGCTGGCTCGCTACAAACAGCTGGGCATCGACCCGATGACCAAGGACCTGATGTTCTCCGACGGCCTGAACTTCGAAAAATGCCTGCCGATCCTGCGGCACATCCGTGGCAAGGCCAAGTTCGGTTTCGGCATGGGCACCAGCCTGGCTTGCGATGTGGACGGCGTCGAACCGCTGAGCATCGTTATGAAGCTGGTACGGGTGCACGGCGAACCGGTGGTGAAGTTCTCCGATGACCCGGTGAAGAACGTCTGCGAAGACCCCTCGTTTTTGCAGTACGCAGCGAAGGTATTCAATGTCGGCAACGTGGAGGTGTGACATGCAAGACCGTATCGCGCAGGAACTGAATATCAACCGGCAACTGGTGAAGGGCGGTGAGGCCAGGGAAATCCAACGGCGCATCGATTTCATCAAGACCACGTTGCGCCAGTCGGGCTGCAAAGCCCTGGTGCTGGGCATCAGCGGTGGCGTGGATTCCCTGACCGCCGGCCGCCTGTGCCAGTTGGCGGTTGAGCAACTGCGGGCTGAGGATTACGCCGCACGCTTTATCGCCATGCGCCTGCCCTACAAGACCCAGGCCGATGAGCGCGACGCCCAGGCCTCGCTGGATTTCATCACTCCGGACCACATCGAGACCCTGAACATCGCCGCCAGCGTCGACGGCCTGATGGCCAGCCTCACCGCCACCGACGCCAGCGCCGCTCAAGTGGACTTCATCAAAGGCAACGTCAAGGCCCGCACCCGCATGATCGCGCAGTACGCCGTGGCCAACTTGCACAATGGCCTGGTGGTCGGCACCGACCATGGCGCCGAAGCTCTGATGGGGTTTTTCACCAAGTTCGGTGACGGCGCCTGCGACCTGGCGCCATTGTCCGGCCTGACCAAAACCCAGGTGCGCCTGTTGGCCAGTGACCTTGGGGCACCGGCGAACCTGGTGCACAAGCAGCCCACAGCCGACCTCGAAGAACTGGCACCGGGCAAGCTGGATGAACAGGCTTATGGCTGCACGTACGAAGAGATCGATGCGTACCTGATGGGCGAGCCGGTGAGTGAGCGGGTGCGGGACATCGTTGAATCGGCCTATCTCAAGACCGCACACAAGCGTGCGCTGCCGGTTGCGCCATAGCCTTTGTCGTGAGCGGGGCGAGCTTGCTCACGACAAAAAAACAGTTGCCCATTCAGGTTGCCCACTGTTCGACGGCATGCCTCGATAAACCGCAGGAACATTGGATCCACATGCGGTATAAACCTCGGACGCTTTAGTTCTTCGAGGCCCCGTTTCTCATGCAAAGCCCTTTGCAACGCCCGCTGTGGCAGGTCTATCTGATCTTTCTGGCACCGATGGTGCTGTCCAACTTCCTGCAGAGTTTTTCCGGCACGCTCAACGGCATTTATGTCGGGCAGATGCTCGGCACTCAGGCCCTGGCGGCGGTGTCGGGGATGTTTCCCATCGTGTTTTTCTTTATCGCACTGGTGATCGGCCTGGGGGCGGGTGCGTCGGTGTTGATCGGGCAGGCCTGGGGTGCCCAGGAAACCGCGATGGTCAAGTCGATTACCGGCGCGACGCTGACCCTTGGCGCGCTGGTGGGCTTGATCGCGGCGGTGTTGGGCAGTCTGTTTGCGCGCCCGGCGTTGCAGGCATTGGGCACGCCGGTTGACGTGCTCGACGACGCAGTCGGCTATGCCCAGATGATGATGCTGATCATGCCGCTGTTGCTGGTGTTCATCCTTTACACCCAATTGCTGCGGGGCGTCAGCGATACGATTTCGCCCTTGCTCGCGTTGATGGTCTCTACCCTGGTCGGCCTGTTGCTGACCCCTGCACTGATTCGCGGCTGGATCGGCCTGCCGCCCTTGGGCATCCAGAGCGCGGTGTACGCGGGCCTGGTGGGAAATGCCTCGGCGATGCTGTTTCTGGTCCTGCGCCTGCGCCATAAAAACCACGTGATGGCGCCGGATCGCGAACTGCTCGCGGCCTTGCGCCTGGACCGCGTCATCCTCGGTAAAGTCCTGCGTATCGGCCTGCCCACCGGCTTGCAGATGGTGGTTCTGTCGCTCTCGGAGCTGGTCATCCTGGCGTTGGTCAATAGCCATGGTTCCCAGGCCACGGCGGCCTATGGGGCGGTGACGCAGATCGTCAACTACGTGCAATTTCCGGCCCTGTCGATTGCCATCACTGCCTCGATCCTCGGCGCCCAGGCGATTGGCGCCGGGCGCTTGGAACGCATCGGGCCGATTCTGCGTACCGGGTTGCTGATCAACACCTGTCTCACCGGTGGCCTGATCGTGCTGGGCTACTTGTTATCCCACTGGTTGCTCGGGCTGTTCATCACCGATGACGCCGCACGCGTGAATGCCGAGCACCTGCTGCACATCATGTTGTGGAGCATCCTCGTGTTCGGCTTCCAGGCCGTTATCGGCGGGATCATGCGTGCCAGCGGCGTGGTGCTGATGCCGGTGGCGATCTCGATCTTCTGCGTGCTGTGCGTGGAGTTGCCGATGGCGTACCTGCTCAACGCCCACTTCGGCCTGGAAGGTGTGTGGATGGCGTTTCCGGTGACGTACCTGGCGATGCTGGGGTTGCAGACCGCGTATTACCGGTTGGTGTGGCGGCATAAGCAGATCAAGCGGTTGGTGTGATAAAAGGATGCGCAATTTAAGGACAGAAGGCGTTTAAGTCATGGCAAACCCCTACGCCGAGTTATTCCAAGTCCCTGGCGCCCGGGCTTTTGTATTGGCCGGCATGCTGGCGCGTATGCCGGTGTCCATGACCGGTATCGGCATTATCACCATGCTTTCCCAGGTGCATGGCGGCTACGGCCTTGCAGGCTCGGTGGCGGCGGTATTCGCGTTGGCTACGGCGATTTGCGCGCCACAGGTATCACGGCTGGTGGACCGCTACAGCCAAGGCCGGGTGCTGCCGATTGCCGCGTTGATCGGTGGCGGGGCGCTGCTGATGCTGTTGCTGTGCACGCGGTTGCAGGCGCCGACCTGGACGCTGTTCCTGTCTGCCGCCTTGGCCGGTTGCATGCCGAACATGTCGGCGATGGTGCGGGCCCGTTGGACCGAGTTGTACCGAGGTCAGCCCAAGCTGCAAACCGCCTTTGCCCTGGAGTCGGTGCTGGATGAGGTGTGCTTTATCGTCGGCCCGCCGATTTCAGTGGGCTTGAGCGTGGTGCTGTTTCCCGAAGCCGGGCCGCTGGTGGCCGCGTTGTTGCTGGCGGTGGGCGTCACCACGTTCGTCCTGCAACGAGCGACCGAACCCCCGGTGCATGAGCACCACGATCACCATGCCGGCTGGCTGATCGCGTCACCGTCGGTATTGATCCTGATGATCCTCTTGCTGGCCATGGGGGTGATCGTGGGTGTGGTGGATGTGGTCAGCGTGGCCTTTGCCCAACACCAGGGTCAGCCGGCGGCGGCGAGCATCGTGCTCTCGGTGTACGCCATCGGTTCGTGTCTGGCGGGACTCGCCTTCGGCACTCTCAAGCTCAAGGCGCCGCTGCCGCGCCAGTTTCTGTTCTGCGGCGTGGCCACGGCGTTGACCACCTTGCCGTTGCTGCTGGTCACCAACATTCCAGGCCTGGCGGTGGCGATCTTTATCTCCGGCCTGTTCTTTGCCCCGACCCTGATCGTGTCCATGGCGCTGGTGGAGCGTATCGTCCCCGCCAGCCGCCTGACCGAAGGCATGACGTGGCTGATCACCGGCCTCAGCATCGGCGTGGCCATTGGTGCCGCAAGCTCCGGCTGGATGATCGACCACTTCGGCGCCGCCAGCGGGTTCTGGGTGGCGTTGGCGGCGGGCGCGGTGGTGTTGGGGTCGGCGGTGTTGGGATATCGGCGGTTGGGTTGATCAACCCATCGCTGGGCATGCCTCTGTGCTGTGATGTTGCAGGAATGCGTTCAGCGCCTTGATGGACAGGTTCTTGCCGAACAGGCAGTGGTCTTCAAGGCTGGCCTCTATGGAGCCGATGCAGGCTTTTCGTTTGAGTTGGTTGTTCACGTAATCAGTTCTCCTGAACGCAATGGTTCGATGATTCGGCGCCGAATGCAGTGCTTCAGTGCATTGCCGGGGCCGGGCCTGTGCAACGTGATCATTCTTGCTTTTGCACGGGTTTCCCGGGATTGACGTAACCCATGATGACCCCTCGCTCCAACCCCTCCACCCGCCGCTAATTTTTCCCTCTCCGGTTCGTTTTATAGGGACGACGTGCCTTTGTGCTTCCTGCCTATTGCTCCGGACTCCAACAAATGAATGCTGAAGACTCCTTGAAACTTGCTCGCCGGTTTATCGGGTTGCCCCTGGAAAAACGCCAGCTGTTCCTGCAAGCACTGCAGAAAGAAGGGGTGGATTTCTCCCGGTTTCCGATTCCAGCCGGGGTGGAGGTGGAGGACCGTCAGGCACTGTCTTACGCACAGCAGCGCATGTGGTTCCTGTGGCAATTGGACCCGGCCAGCGGCGCTTACAACCTGCCGGGGGCGGTGAGACTCAAGGGAGCGCTGAGCTTAAGCGCGATGGAGCAGGCATTCGCCAGCCTGGTGGCGCGTCACGAGACCCTGCGTACGGTGTTCCAGCGCCAGGCCGATGAGCGCCTGTTGCAAGTCGCCGTACAACCCTCATTGGCCATTGAACAACTCGACCTGACTGACCTGGCCCCGGCGGAACGCGAGCAGGCAGTGAATGACGCAGCCACCCGCCAGTCGCTGCTGCCATTCGACCTGGAGCACGGCCCGCTGCTGCGTGTGCAATTGCTCAAGCTTGGCGCCCAGGAGCATGTCCTGCTGCTGACCCTGCACCACATCGTCTCCGACGGTTGGTCGATGAATGTGCTGATCGACGAGTTCATCCGCTTTTACGACGCCCATGAGCGCAACGAGGCACCGCAATTGCCGGCGCTGCCGATCCAATACAGCGACTACGCCCTGTGGCAACGCCGCTGGTTGGAAGCGGGGGAGCAGGCCCGTCAATTGGAGTACTGGCAGGCGCGCCTGGGCGATGAGCACCCGGTGCTGGAACTGCCGACGGACCGTCCGCGCCCGGCCATGCCCAGCTATCAGGGCACCCGCCATAACTTCGCGATTGAGCCGGCACTGGCGGCGCAACTGCGCGCCTGTGCGCAAAAGCACAACTTCACGCTGTTCATGCTGTTGCTCGGTGCCTTTAATGTGCTGCTGCACCGCTACACCGGCCAGGGCGATATCCGCGTCGGCGTGCCGATTGCCAACCGTAACCGCAGTGAAGTCGAAGGGCTGATCGGGTTTTTCGTCAACACCCAGGTGTTGCGTACCGAGCTGACCGGGCAAACCCGTGTCGCTGAGTTGCTGCAAGGCATCAAAGAGCACGCCCTCGGCGCCCAGGCCCATCAGGAACTGCCGTTCGAGCGTCTGGTGGAAGCCCTGAAAGTCGAGCGCAGCCTCAGCCATACGCCGCTGTTCCAAGTGATGTACAACCACCAGCCGGTAGTGGCCGATATTGCATCGGTCAGTACCGCCTCCGGCCTGGAGCTGGCGTTGGTGGAGTGGCAAGGCCGTACCACCCAGTTCGACCTGACCCTCGACACGTATGAAAAATCCGGCACCCTGCACGCCGCGCTGACGTACGCCAACGACCTGTTTGACGCGCCGTCCATCGCGCGTATGGCCCGGCACTGGATCAGCCTGTTGCAGGCCATGGTTGCCGATGGCGAGCAGCGCGTCGGCGAGTTGCCGATGCTGGCTACCCAGGAGAAGCAGGTGCTGGTTGAGGCCTGGAATCAAACCGCAGAGGCATATCCGACTGAGCGTGGCATTCATCAACTGATCGAAGACCAGGTCCAGGCCACACCCCACGCTCCGGCACTGGTGTTTGGTGCCCAAACGCTGACCTACGCCCAGCTCGATGCCCGTGCCAACCAGTTGGCTCACGCCTTACGCGAACAGGGCGTTGGTCCCGATGCATTGGTGGGGATCTGCGTCGAGCGCTCCGTGGAAATGGTCGTTGGCCTGCTGGCCATTCTCAAGGCTGGCGGCGCTTACGTCCCGCTTGACCCTGAATACCCCCAGGAACGCCTGGCCTACATGATCGAAGACAGCGGCATCCAACTGCTGCTCAGCCAGCACAGCCTGGTACCGTCGCTGCCCACCGAGGGCATCCAGGTGATCACCTTGGACCAGGCGCCTGGCTGGCTTGACGGATACAGCAGCGCATCGCCCGCCATAGCCATCCACGGGCTGAACCTGGCCTATGTGATCTACACCTCCGGTTCCACCGGCAAGCCCAAGGGCGCCGGTAACAGCCACCGCGCGCTGGTCAACCGTTTGTGCTGGATGCAGCAAGCCTACGGCCTGGACGCCAGCGATGCGGTACTGCAAAAAACCCCGTTCAGCTTTGACGTGTCGGTGTGGGAATTCTTCTGGCCGCTGATGACCGGCGCGCGCCTGGTGGTCGCGGCCCCTGGCGAACACCGCGAGCCGGCGCGTCTGATCGAGACCATCGGCCAGCACGGCATCACCACCTTGCACTTCGTACCCTCCATGCTCCAGGCGTTCGTCCATGAGCCGGGCGTACAGGGCTGCACCAGCCTCAAGCGCATTGTGTGCAGCGGCGAAGCCTTGCCACTGGATGCGCAACTGCAAGTCTTCGCCAAGCTGCCCCAGGCAGGGTTGTTCAACCTCTATGGCCCGACCGAAGCGGCCATCGACGTGACCCACTGGACCTGCGTCGACGAAGGCCGTGACGCCGTGCCCATTGGCCGCCCCATCGCCAACCTTGGCACCTACGTGTTCGACGCGCAGCTCAACCCGGTGCCCGCCGGCGTGTCCGGCGAGCTGTACCTGGGCGGCACCGGCCTGGCCCGCAGTTACCACCGTCGCCCGGCACTCACCGCCGAGCGTTTCGTGCCCAGCCCTTTCGGTGACGGTGCGCGTTTGTACCGTACGGGCGACCGTGTGCGCCAGCGTGAGGATGGCGTGATCGACTACCTTGGTCGGCTCGACCATCAGGTCAAGCTGCGCGGCCTGCGCATCGAGTTGGGAGAAATCGAGACGCGCCTGATGCAACACCCAGGCGTGCGTGAGGCGGTGGTGCTGGTGCAGGGCGGCAAGCAATTGGTGGCCTACCTGGTGCTGGAAGGTGAAGCGCCGACCGACCTCAAGGCCTGGCTGCTCAGCAGCCTGCCGGAATACATGGTGCCCACCCACATGGTGCACCTGGCCAAGCTGCCGGTGACCGCCAACGGCAAGCTCGACCGCAAAGCGCTGCCGCTGCCGGACGCTGCGCCGCAACAAGCCTACAGCGCCCCGCAAAACCCACTGCAACAAGCCCTGGCAACGATTTGGAGCGACGTACTCGGCGTCGAGCAGGTCGGCCTGGAAGACAACTTTTTCGAGTTGGGTGGAGATTCGATCATCTCCATCCAAGTGGTCAGTCGTGCGCGCCAGGCGGGGATTCGCCTCAGCCCGCGCGACCTGTTCCAGTACCAGAGCGTGCGCAGCCTGGCCCTCGTCGCCACCTTTGAGCAGGCCAGCGTTATCGACCAAGGCCCGGTCAGCGGCGAGGTGCTGCTGACGCCGGTACAGCACAGCTTTTTCGCCCAGGCCATCCCGGCACGTCACCACTGGAACCAATCCTTGTTGCTGACCCCGCGCGAGGCCCTGGATCCGGTGCGCCTGGAAGCGGCGCTGACGCAGTTGATTAACCACCACGACGCCCTGCGCCTGCGTTTTGTGCAGCGTCCCGACGGCTGGCAGCAAACCCACGCTGCGCCCGTCGACGAGCCTGCGCTGTGGCACTCCCATGCCACCGACGATACGCAACTGGCCGCGCTATGCGACGAAGCCCAGCGCAGCCTCGACCTGACGCAAGGCCCGCTGCTGCGCGCCGCCTTCGTCTCCATGGCCGATGGCACCCAGCGCTTGCTGTTGGTGGTGCATCACCTGGTGGTGGATGGGGTTTCATGGCGCATCCTGCTGGAAGACCTGCAACAGGCTTACCGCCAGGCATCCTTGCCGGCCAAGACCAGTGCCTACCAAACCTGGGCGAACCAACTGCACACCCACGCGCAAACCCTCAGCGAACAACTGCCTTACTGGCAGGCGCAGTCCGTCGACGCCGAGCTGCCGTGCGACAACCCCCACGGCGGGCTGCAAAACCGCTTGGGCTGCAAGCTTGAATCCCGCCTCAACGTCGAGCAAACCCGCCAGTTGCTGCAAGACGCGCCAGCGGCTTATCGCACTCAGGTCAACGACCTGTTGCTGACGGCGTTGGCGCGGGTAGTCAGCCGGTGGAGCGGGCAGGCTGCGGCGCTGATCCAACTGGAAGGCCACGGTCGCGAAGATCTGTTCGACGCCGTCGACCTCACCCGCACTGTTGGCTGGTTTACCAGCCTGTTCCCTGTACGTCTGCAGGCGGACGGCGAGCTGTCGACCGCGATCAAGTCGGTCAAGGAGCAACTGCGTGCCGTGCCCGACAAGGGGCTGGGCTACGGCTTGCTGCGCTACCTGGCGGCGCCTCAGGTGCGTGAAGCCCTTGCGGGCCTGGCCGCGCCGCGCATCACGTTCAACTACCTCGGCCAGTTCGATCGCCAGTTCGATGAGTCCGCATTGTTCGTGCCCGCCACCCAAGGCAGCGGCCAGGCCCAAGACCCCGAAGCGCCATTGGCCAACTGGCTGACGGTGGAAGGGCAGGTGTATGGCGGCGAATTGGCGCTGCAATGGGGGTTCAGCCGCGAGATGTTCCAGGCGTCGACCATCCAGCGCCTGGCGGATGATTACACCGCCGAACTCAACGCCTTGATCCAGCACTGCTGCGATACACCCGCCGGGCAGGTGACGCCGTCGGACTTTGCGCTGGCAACCCTGACCCAACAGCAATTGGATGATTTGCCCGTGGACGGCCCGGCCATCGCCGATATCTACCCGCTGTCGCCCATGCAGCAAGGCATGCTGTTCCACACCCTGTACGAGCCTGAAGCCCAGGCCTATATCAACCAGTTGCGCGTGGACATTGAAGGCCTCGATCTGCTGAGCTTTGGTCGTGCCTGGCAGGCGGCGCTGGATCGGCATGACATTTTGCGCAGCAGCTTCCACTGGCTCGGCCTGGACAGCGCCCATCAAGTGATCCAGCGCCAGGTCGATTTGCAGCTGCACGTGATCGAAGACCCGCATGCTGACCTCGACGCCTTGGCCGACGCCGAGCGTCAGCGCGGTTTTGAGTTGAACGCGGCGCCCCTGTTTCGCCTGATGTTGGTGCGCGGTGCCGGTACGGGCTGGCACATGATTTTCACCAGCCATCACATCCTCATGGATGGCTGGAGCAATGCCCAGTTGCTCGGCGAAGTCATTGCCGACTACGCAGGCCACGTTTTGCCCGCACCGTTGGGGCAGTTCCGCGATTACTTGGGTTGGCTGCAGCAGCAAGCCTCGGGCGAAAAGTTCTGGCGCGAAGCCCTGGCACAGTTGCAAGCCCCAACCCTGCTGGCTGAAGCACTGCGCGTGCCGGTCGAAGGGGCGGGCATGGCCGACCATCACACCACTCTGGACAGCCAGTTCACCCGCGCGCTCGGCGATTGCGCGCGCCAGCACAAAGTCACCCTTAACACCCTGCTGCAAGGCGCCTGGAGCCTCTTGCTGCAACGCTACACCGGCCAGGATTGCGTGGCTTTCGGTGCCACTGTTGCCGGGCGTTCGGCGCCGTTGCCGGGTATCGAGCAGCAACTGGGCCTGTTTATCAACACGTTGCCGATCATCAGCGCGGCCTCGCCGGCCCAGTCCGCCGCCACCTGGCTCGCGGAGCTGCAAGCGCTGAACCTCAGCCTGCGCGACCATGAACACGTACCGCTTTACGACATCCAGGGCTGGGCCGGACAACAAGGTGCCGCACTGTTCGACACCTTGCTGGTGTTTGAAAACTTCCCGGTAGCCGAAGCGCTCAAGCAAGGCGCGCCAGCGGGCCTGACCTTCGGCAAGATGCACAACCATGAGCGCACTCACTACCCGTTGACCCTGGGCATCGAGCTGGGGACTGGCTTGCGCCTGGAGTTCAGCTACGACCGGGCGCGGTTCACCGAGCAACACGTCGCGCAATTGAGCGCCAACCTGCAGCACCTGCTGGCGCAATGGGTGGCGGATATCCACGCGCCACTCGGCACCCTGCAACTGCTGGACAACAGCACGCAAGCCTCTCTGCTCGCCATCAGCCAATCCCCTGGTACTGCGCCGCGGCCAATGCGTGTGCATGAACGCATCGCCACCCAAGCCCAAGCCACCCCTGATGCGTTGGCGGTTCAGGCAGGCAGTGAACGCCTGAGTTACGCCCAGCTCAATCAGCGGGCTAACCGTCTGGCTCACCGCCTGCTGGAGCAGGGTGTCGGCCCGGGCCAACGGGTAGGCCTGGTTTCCCGGCGTGGCCCGCAGTTGATCGTCAGCCTGCTGGCCGTCCTCAAAAGTGGCGCGGCCTACGTACCGCTGGACCCCAACTACCCAGCCGAGCGCCTGAGCTACATGTTGGCAGACAGCCGTCTGAACCTGTTGCTCAGCGAGACCGGCTTGCTGGCTGATCTGCCATTGCCCCATGGGCTCAAACGTGTGGAGTTCAGCGCGCAGGGTGAAGAGCTGGCGGGCTACCCGTTGACCAATCCACCGAACCACGCCGCTGCCGCCGACCTCGCTTATGTGATCTACACCTCAGGCTCCACCGGCCAACCCAAGGGTGTGGCCATCGACCATGCTGCACTCGACCAGTTCTGCGACACAGCGGCCGATTACAGTGCGCTGACGCCTGCCGACCGCGTGCTGCAATTTGCGACGTTCAGCTTCGACGGGTTTGTCGAGCAATGCTACCCGCCGCTGTGCATCGGCGCGGCGCTGATCATGCGCGGCGATGAGCTGTGGGACGCCGGGTTGCTGGCGCAGCAAATCGTCGAGCAGGGCGTGACCCTGGCCGACTTGCCCGCGGCCTATTGGTACTTGCTGGCCAAGGAGTGCGCCGTCGATGGCCGCACCCTGGGCAACTTGCGCCAAGTGCATGTCGGCGGCGAAGCCATGGCCGTGGAGGGCGTACGTGCCTGGTACGAGGCCGGGTTGGGCAACGTTCGTCTGGTGAACACCTATGGCCCGACCGAGGCCACCGTGGTCTCCAGCGTGCATGACTGCCAGCTTGCAGATGCCAATGACGCCTTTGGCATGCCCATCGGGCGGGCGATCCACGGGCGCGCGCTGTACGTGCTGGACAGCGGGTTTGAATTGCTGCCGACCTGCGGCGTCGGTGAGCTGTGCATCGGTGCGGCGGCGGGCTTGGCCCAGGGCTACTTCGATCGCCCGGCGCTGACCGCCGAACGCTTCTTGCCGGACCCGTTCTCCGGCGTGCCGGGATCGCGGCTCTACCGCAGCGGCGACTTGGCTCGCTACAACGACAACGCGGCCCTGGAGTACGTGGGCCGCATTGACCATCAAGTGAAAATCCGTGGGTTCCGGATCGAGATGGGTGAAATCGAAGCCTGTCTGCAAGCCATGCCTCAGGTGCGCGAGGCGGCGGTGATTGCGCTGGACGGGCCGACCGGCGCGCAGTTGGTCGCCTATGTCGTGCCCCAGTCGGATGCCCTGGAGGCGCACGCCTTGACGGCGGCGTTGCGTCAGTCGTTGCCGGACTACATGGTGCCGAGTTTCCTGATGCTGATCGACGTGTTGCCCCTGAGCCCCAACGGCAAACTGGACCGTAAAGCCTTGCCAAAGCCGGATGTCAGCCAACGGCAAAAACACTATGTGGCACCCCGAACGGCCCTGGACATTCAGGTCGCCGAGGTTTGGCAAAACGTGCTGGGGCTGGAACAGGTCGGGCTGGACGATCACTTCTTTGAGTTGGGTGGGCATTCGCTATTGGCCACCCAAGTGGTCGCACGCTTGAAGACGCTGTTGGCCTGCGACCTGACCCTGCGTGACCTGTTTGGCGCGCCGCGACTGGCAGACTTTATCGCGGCGATCTCCACCCGCACCGGGCAGGACACGTCGCTGGCGCGTAGCCCGTTAGTGGCCCACGGCGAAAAAACCAGCGCGACACTGTCCCTGGTGCAACGCCGGCTATGGGTAGTGGAACAGCTGTCGCAGGCCAGTGGCGCCTATGGCATGCCGCTGGCCGTGCGCTTGCGCGGCGAGTTGTCGGTGCCGCTGCTGGTCAGCAGCCTGGCACAGGTGGTTGCCCGCCACGAAACCCTGCGCACGGCCTACATCACCGACGAGGAAGGGGATCCGCTGGCCGTCATTGCCGCGCACGTGGAGGTCGACTTGCCGTTACTGGACCTGTCGTCCCTGGATCCCGCTGAACAGCAGCGCCGGGTCGCGGTCGCCGTTGAGGCGAACACCCGCCAATCCATCAGCCTGCTGCACGCGCCTTTGTTACGTGGACAGGTGCTCAAGCTGGGCCTCACCGAACATGTGTTGCTGTATTCGATGCACCACATCATCTCCGATGGCTGGTCCATGGCGGTGCTGGTAAATGAACTGGTGGGCTTCTATGGCCGGGCGAAGGCGGGGGTCGTTGAGCCGCTGCCGCCGCTGCCGATCCAGTATTCCGATTACGCCCTCTGGCAACAGCAACTGCAACGCACCGGCGTGCTGGCCGCGCAGGCGCGTTACTGGGAACAGGCACTGGCCGGTCACAGCGGCGTGTTGCAACTGCCCACCGACCAACCGCGCCCCCAGGCGCCGACCCATGAAGGTCGCGACCTCGGTTTCACGCTGCCCTTGGCCTTGCATGAAGGGCTCAAGGCTGTGTCGGCGCGTGCCGGTGTGACGCTTTACAGCACGATGCTGGCCGCGTTCCAGATCCTGCTGCATCGCCTCAGCGGCAGCGATGACGTGCTGGTCGGTGCCGACGTTGCCGGGCGCCAGCAGCCTGAGCTGGAAGGTCTGATCGGTTTCTTCGTGAACATTCTGCCGCTGCGCTCGACCTTCGTGGCGCAGCAACCGTTCAGCGCTTTCCTGGCCACCACCCAAGGCACCGCGCTGGACGCTTTCGATCATCAGGACCTGCCCTTCGACATGATTGTGGAGGCCTCGCCGCGCCCGCGCCAACGGGGTTTCAACCCACTGGTGCAGGTGTTGTTCGTGATGAACAACCTGCCGGTGCAGGGTGGCCAGATGGACGGGATCGAGGTTGAGGTACTGCCCACTCGTGGCGGTTACTCCAAGTTCGATATGGCCCTGTTCATCGATGAGGATGCAGGCGGCCTGCACGGTACCTGGCAGTACGCCAGCGACCTGTTTGAACAACAACGCATCGAGTCATTCGTCAACGCCTGGACGGGAATTCTTGAACAGATTGTGTGTGATCCGAACATTCAATTAGGGGATATCACCATGCCTACCAACACCTTGGAACAAACCACGACGCCCGTACCGCCAGCCATCAAGGCCGACAAGCTGGGCAAGTTCCTGAAAAAATCCCAGAGCCGCACCGACAGGCCTGCCGGTGCGTTGATGCGTGAATCGCTGCTGGTACCCGGGCAGGATTTTCCATTGCTGATGGAACCCACTGATCCGGGCCTGGACCTGGTGGCCTGGATCAAGGACAACCGCGCCCTGGTGGAAGAAAAACTGGCTCGCCATGCGGGGATTCTGTTCCGTGGATTTGCCCTGCGCGATATTCATGACTTCGAAGCGTTTGCTGAAGCTGTACAGCCGGGCCTCTATGGCCAATATGGCGACTTGCCGAAAAAAGAGGGCGGTAAGAACACCTACCGGTCCACGCCGTACCCCGAAAAGAAAATGATCCTGTTCCATAACGAAAGCTCCCATCAGGACCGCTGGCCGCGCAAGCAGCTGTTCTTCTGCGAACAGCCATCCCCAATCGGCGGCGCCACACCGGTGGTGGACTGCCGGCAGATGTACCTCAAGTTGCCGGCGGCGATCCGCGAGCGCTTCGAGGACAAGGGGTTGCTGTACGTGCGCACCTTTGCCGACAAGCTCGACGTTTCCTGGCAGCACTTCTTCAAGACCGACGTGCGTGCCGACGTCGAGGCGCGTTGCCGGGCTGCGGGCATCGCGTGGACCTGGCTGGACAACGATGAACTGCAAATCCGCACCCCGTGCCCGGCGATCATCCGTCACCCGGTGACGGGGGAAAAAACCTTCTTCAACCAGGTTCAGTTGCACCACATCTTCTGTCTGGACCCGGATGTGCGCGAAGACTTGCTGGCGCTGTTCGGCGAGCAGCGTATGCCTCGGCACGTGTACTACGGCGATGGCTCGCCGATTGAAGACGAAGTCATGGCCTTGGTGGGCGAGCTGTACGAAGCCTGCGCGGTGCGGTTCGACTGGCACAAGGGCGATGTCATCCTGCTGGACAACATGCTGGCTGCCCACGCACGTGATCCCTTCGAAGGACCGCGCAAGATCGTTGTGGCAATGGGCGAAATGATTGAACGCAGCGCGCTGCACGTAGCGCATAGCGAGACCGAAAAGGAAGAGGCCGGAGCATGAGTACTGCACAACAGGGAACCGTGGACGCGGGACTGGCGTTGCTGGTCGAGCAGCAACAGCATCTGGACGCACGGCAACAAGGGGCGAGCTGGGGGGATCTGACCCACTGCCTGAAACTGGATATTCGTGGCGAGCTGGACCCGGTGCGCCTGCAACACGCGTTGGATAGCCTGGCGGTGCGCCACGAAGCATTGAATGCACAATTTGCGCCCGTGAGTGGTTATCACGGATTGCGCCAGCGGGTCGCGCCGGCTGAAGCGGTGAGCTTGACCCAGTGGCTCGACGTGGCGTCGCCCCAACAGGTGATTGCACGCCAACAGCAGTGGTTGCAGCAGCAACAGCCGCTGATCGGCGCGTTGTTGCAGCGCCTGGAAACGGACCACTGGCAACTGTTGATCGGCGTGGCGCGTTACGCCGCCGACGCCGGGACCTTGGCCCTGATCCAACAGGAGTTGTTGGCCGCTTATGGGCAGCAAGGGTTTGAAGAGGACGAGCCGGGGCAGTTTTCCCAGTACCTGGAATGGCGCAGCGAGGTGATCTTCGACGAAGACGCAGACACCGCCAAGGCTTACTGGCAGCAGTATCTGCAAGGGCACGAGGGGCTGCTCAGCGGGCCAGACTTGCCCTATCGCCTGACGTGCGCAGAAGTCCTGCCGGCAGAACGCTTGAGCGTGCCATTGGATCAATCGCTGTTGGCTCGCCTGCGCACGGCGGGGCTGCCGCTGGACGTGCTGATGCACGCCGCCTGGTGGGTACTGCTGGCGCGCATCAGTGGTCGGGAGTCATTCCTGGCGGGATGGCGGCATGATGCGCGCCTGGACTATGAATTTTTCAGCCACAGCCTGGGCCTGTTCGAGAAAACCCTGCCGTTGGCGATTCGCATTGATCCGGCCAGCACCTTCCGTGAGCTGGTGACCACCTTGGCCGCGCAGTTGGATCAGCACCGCACCTGGCAGGAATACTGGACACCGTTGTCATTCCCACAACAGGCCGCGCCTGCGGTCGGTTTTGGCAATCGGTGGGTTTCGGAACCGCGTGAAGTGGCCGGGATGGTTTGGGTGGGCAGCGACCTGCCGGCCCGTCTGCCTGAATTCGAGTTGGTCCTTCAGCTGGAAATCGCAGCGTCTGGCGAACCTCAAGGTTTATCACTGGACTTCAATCCCGCACGCTATACGGCGCCCGCCGTCGAGACGCTGTTGGGCCAGCTCCGCGAGTTGCTCCACAGCATCGCCGACAAACCGGATGAAACCCTTGCACGCCTGAACCTGTTGGGTGCCGACGAAAAGAGCCGGTTGCTGGCACTGAACCCGCCGGCGCAAATCATGCAAACGCCGCAGTTGTTGCCGCAACGTATCGCTGCGTGGGCTGATCAGACGCCGGATGCCGTGGCGTTGGTCGCTGCGGGCCAGGCCCTTAGCTACGCTGAACTGGACGCCCGCACCGCGCGCTTGAGTGCCGAATTACTGCGCCAGGGTGTGGGCGCTGGGTCGATCGTGGGCCTGGCGCTGCCGCGTTCGGCGGAACTGGTCGTCGCCATTCTTGCCACCTGGCGTGCGGGGGCAGCCTATCTGCCGCTGGACCCGCAATGGCCAGTGGCGCGCCAGGCTGAAATTGCAGGGCACGCCGCCGCGAGCTTGATCCTGGTGACTCATGAGCCAGGCCAGGACGACCCGCTGACCGCGTTCAAACTGCTCAATCCGGGCGCATCAACCCAGGATGCCTCTATGGCCCCGGCGGTGTCCGTGCAGGCCCGTGACGTCGCCTATGTGCTGTTCACCTCCGGCTCCACCGGCCAGCCCAAAGGCGTATTGATCGAGCATGGCGCGTTACTCAACTACACCGCGAGCAGCAGCCAGCAACTGGGCCTGTCCGCCTGCCGTCACGTTGCCTTTAGTTCCACGGTAGCGGCGGATCTCGGCAACACCGCCTTGTTCGGCGCGCTCTACAACGGCGCGACCTTGCATATAGCTGACGATGCGACCCTGCAAGATCCCCAGGGCTTCGCCGGGTTCCTGCGGGAAAACAGCATCGATTGCCTGAAAATCGTGCCGTCGCACCTGGCCGCCTTGCTTGAGGCTGATACCGCCGTATTGCCTGACACGCTGGTGCTGGGCGGTGAAGCCATCGGCGCGAGCCTGGTGCAGCGCATTCGTCAGCTGCGGCCCGACTGTCGCGTGTTCAACCATTACGGCCCCACCGAAGCGACAGTGGGCGTGATGGTGCATCCGTTACTGCCTGCGGAAGACGTGTCCCATGGCGTGCCGCTGACCCACGTGCTTCCCGGAAACCAAGTCTTCGTACTGGGCGCCGACGCGCAATTGCTGGCAACGGGTGAACTCGGTGAGTTGTTCATCGGTGGCCATCAGTTGTGCCGAGGCTACTTGCAGGGCGAGGCGGATGCAGACGCGTTTATCCATAGCCCGCTGGTGGACGGCGCGCGCCTTTACCGCACGGGAGACCTGGCCCGTTATCGGGTGGAGGGGGGCGTGCAGCTGTATGGCCGTCGCGATCATCAGGTCAAGGTGCGTGGTTTCCGCATTGAGCTGGCGGAGATAGAGGCGCAGTTGCTGCGTTTGCCCGAGGTCAGTGAGGCCGTGGTGGTGCTGGTGCAAGAGGAGCCGCAAGCGTTTGTGGTAATGCGTGCGGCGACGGCAGAGGACGTAGGGCCTCAATTGAAAAACCAACTGGCCCAGCATCTCCCGGCGGCCATGGTGCCGCGCCAGATTGTGAGCCTTGAACGCATGCCGCGCCTGCCAAACGGCAAGGTTGACCGCAAGGCGCTGCAACACGCTCAACCTGTGGCTTCCCAGGCGGTGTACGTCGCGCCACGGGATGCGCTTGAAACCCTGTTGTCCACGCGCAT
The DNA here is from genome assembly GCF_054683855.1 of Pseudomonas sp. H1_D04. Classification (NCBI taxonomy): domain Bacteria; kingdom Pseudomonadati; phylum Pseudomonadota; class Gammaproteobacteria; order Pseudomonadales; family Pseudomonadaceae; genus Pseudomonas; species Pseudomonas sp. H1_D04. Next base: position 6,131,515 of record NZ_CP162826.1, on the reverse strand, counting down.
GGCCCAATTGGTCGGGTTGGAACGGCTGAGCATCGAGGAGGACTTTTTCGCCGCAGGCGGGCATTCCTTGTTGGTGATCAAGCTGGTGGCAGGCATCCGCAAACTGCTGCAATGCGAGATTCATCCCGGTGTGGTGTTTGATCACCCAAGCGTGGCGGCATTGGCGCGGGAGCTGCGTGAGCGTGAAACTGTCGCTGGGCAGTTGGAGAGAATCGCCCAGGCACGTTTGCGCATGGATGCAATGACACCTGAAGAGAAAGCGGCGCTTATGGAAAAGGCCCGGCAGTTGCAGGCGAGCAAGGAGCAGGGGTAGGGATGTAAAAAGGGGCTGGCAATCAGCCCCGTTGTTTAATGGCGGGAACGGTCAAGTGTTGCTTAGCGCTGTTCCCCCAACCAACTCAGCACGCCTTCATAAATGCCTGCAACCGCGCTGGTAATGCCGTTCATGCGCAAGAAGTCATGGGTCAGCCCCGACTGCACGTGCAGGCTGACCGCTGTGCCGCTCGCGGCCAGCATTTGCGCGTACGCCTGCCCTTCGTCATACAGCGGATCGTACTGGGCCAGGCTGATATAGGCCGGTGCCAGTGCAGTCAGCCCTTCGGCCAGCAACGGCGAGACTCGCCAGTCCAGGCGCTGTTGGGCGTTCGGGCAATAGTGTTGGTAGAACCATTCCAGCGTGGCCGTTTCCAGCAGGTAATCCTCGGCATAGTGGCGATGGGAATCACGCTGCCGCGAGGTATCAGTGACCGGGTAAAACAGCAACTGGGCCCAGGGTTTGAACGCCAGTTGCTGCGGCGCCTTCACTGCGGTGATCGCCAGGACGGTCGCCAGCGTTGCCCCCACACTGTCACCCGCCAGGATAATCCGGCTGTTGTCCAGTTGCAGGTTGCCGGCCTGTTCGGCCAGCCAATTGGCGGCGTCGAGGCTGTCATTCACTGCGGTCGGGAAGCTTGCCTGTGGCGCCAGACGGTAGCTGGGCGCGAACACCGCGTACTGACCGCTGGCCGCGAGCCTGCGGCAGATGGAGTCGTGGGAGTCCAGGCTGCCCACCACATAACCGCCGCCGTGGAAGTACGCAATCACCGGCAATTGCGCGGTGCCGGGCGCCCGGTAAAGGCGGGCGGGCAGTGCATGGCCATCGCGGGCGGTGGCCGTCAGCTGGGTGACCACCACCGACCCCGGCGGGCTGGGGTCGAGAATGGCCGAAGTCTGTTCGAACTCCCGCCGTGCCTGTTCAACACTCAGTGCGTGCATGGGTTGGCTTTTACCGGTCAGGCGACCCATCTGCGCCAATTCCAGAAAACCTTCGAGATCAGGGTCCAGGGGCATTGCATGTTCCTTGTGAAATAGGCTGAAGCGCCGCCCCTGACCATCAGGGGCGGCGACGTTTCAACTGGCTACGGGTTGCAGCGCCAGGTGCTGCAACAGACCCTGAAGCAGGGTCGGGTGGTTAAGCATGTCGTAGTGGCCGGCGGCGATCTGTTCATTGCTCCGGGCGCTGGCCAGGTTCGATGCCGGCTGGTCGGCAAGCGCCTTGGCCCACCAGCAATGGGCTTGCGCCCGGGTGGGCGGCAAGCCGTCCAGTCCCGTGGACAACGCCTTGAGTTTCATCGCTACCTGGAACGTGTGAGCCAGCTCCTCGGTGCTGATTGCGGCATACACCGAACGCGCGGCAGCGCCTGCCTGGACCTGTGCGATCAGTTGCTCCAGCACCGCGCTGTCCGTCGTCGCCCTGACGTCGAAGGCTGGCAAGGCCTCGGCCGACAGGCCGAACAGTACCGCGAGGAACCCGCGCAAGTCGTCGCTCCAGTCGTCGCTCAAGACGTCTTCGCCAGTGGGCACAAAACTGTCCACCAGGCCGAGAAACTCCACGCGTTGGCCCTGGCTTTCCAGCTCCTGGGCCACCAGCACCGCGAGGGTGCCGCCCAGCGACCAGCCCACCAGGTGGTACGGGCCGCTGGCTTGCTGCTGGCGGATGTACTGGCTGTAATCGATGGCCATGGACGCCAGGGAATCATCGTTCCACTGGCGGTCCAGCAGCATGCGACATTGCAGGCCGTAGACGCTGCGCTGTCCATCCAAGCGACGGGCCAGGGGCTCGTAGTCGAACACCGTGCCAAAACCGGCATGCAGGCAGAACAACGGCGAACTGTGCGTCGTTTCACTGTTGAGCAGCAGCAGCGGATTCAGGCTGGCATCGTCTTCGGCAAACCCGGACAGCTCAGCGATGGTGGGTTTGCCGATCATGTCCCGCAGTTTCAGTTCGATGCCGATATCCGGCTGGCTGCGCACCTTCGACAGCACCTTGAGAATGCGCAGCGAGTCGCCGCCCAATTCAAAGAAGTTGTCAGTGACGCCTACGCTCTCCAACTCCAGCACCTCCTGCCAGATCGCTGCCAGTTGTGCCTCCAACGCATTGCGCGGTGCAACGAAGGCGCGACCTTTGAAGTCCGGGTCAGGCAGGGCCAGGCGGTCCAGCTTGCCGTTGGGGTTGAGCGGGAAGGCCGGGAGCGCGAGGATTTGCGCCGGCACCATGTAGTCGGGCAATTCCACCTGCAAGGCCGCACGCAGGCGTTCGCCCAGCCCGGCCGAAGCGTCGGCCACCACGTAACCGATCAGTTGCTTGCCGCCGGCCGTATCGCGGGCGACCACCACGGCGTCTTGCACGTCGGGGATCTCGCGCAGGCGTGACTCAATTTCTCCCAGTTCGATACGGAAACCGCGGATTTTCACCTGGTTGTCCAGGCGGCCAAGGTAGTCGATCACGCCGTCGGGGCGTTGGCGCACCAGATCTCCGGTGCGATACAGGCGTGTGCCGTCGGCAGCGAACGGGTCAACCACAAACCGTTCGGCGCTCAGGCCGGGCCGCTGGTGATACCCACGGGCAACGCCTTCGCCGCCGATGTACAACTCGCCCGCCACGCCATCGGGCACGGGGTTGAGGTGTTCGTCCAGCACATACAGGGTACGTTCACCGATGCGGGTGCCGATCGGCGCGTACACCGCGTTGCAGCGTTCGTCGGCACTCACTTTCCACAGCAGCGGCGTAACCACGGTTTCGGTGGGGCCGTATCCGTTGGTCAGGTACTGCGGCTTGAGCACGCGTTTGACCAGCTCGAAGTTGGCCTCGGCCACCGCGTCACCGCCGAAGCAGTAGATGCGCACGGGCGGTGGTGCATCGGTTTGGCTGTCGCCGTACTCGGCCAGCTGTTGCAGATACGCCGGAGGGAAGCAGGCGATGCTGATGCTGTGGGCGTGCAGCGCCTGCCAGGTTTCTTCCGGTGTCCACAGCTGGTTACCCCGCACCACCAGGCACCCGCCGCTTTGCAGTGTCGACAGCCAACGCTCCTGGGCACCGTCGAAGGCGAACGACATGAACAGCAATTCGCGGGTGCCGCTGTCCATCTCGTAACGCTCGGCAATCGCTTGGCAATGCATGCGAATTTGCCCATGGGTCACGGCGACGCCCTTGGGCTTGCCGGTGGAGCCCGAGGTGTAAATCAGATAAGCCAGGTTATCGTCGTGCACCTGCGGTGCCGGGCACGTCGCCGGCCAGTCCGACAGCGGCAGGCGATCCAGGTCGATAAGCGTCGCCTCGCCCAGGCCGTCGAAGCGCGACCGCAGCGAGTGCTGGCTGATCAGTACGCTCATGGCAGAGTCTTCGACGATCCACTGCACGCGGTCCTGCGGGTAGTCAATGTCCAGCGGCACGTAGGCGGCGCCGGTTTTCATGACGCCATAGAACGCGACAATGACGTCCACCGAACGCTCCAGAGCGACGCCAACGAACATCTCCGGCCCGATGCCCTGGGCCATGAGGCAGTGGGCCAGGCGGTTGGCCCGGGCATCCAGTTCGCCGTAGCTCAACTCGATCCCGTCGCACACCACCGCCACTGCGTCAGGGCGCTCCAGTGCGTGTTGACGGATCACCTGTGCCAGGTGGGCGCGTGGTGCCATGGCGGGGCTCAGCACGTTACGTTGCAGCAACAGTTGCTGTTCGGTGCCTGCCAGCATTGTGAGGCTGCCGACGTTGGCCTGGGCGTTGTTCAGCAGTTCCAGCAGCAGGGTTTCAAAGCTGCGCAGGATTTGTGCGGTGGCGGCCTCGGTAAAGCGGTTGCGCAGGTACAGGAACTCGATCTTCAGGGTGTCGCCGAGGTTGATCGCCAGGTCCATGGCAAAGTTGGTCACATCGCGGCTGCTGACGTCGCCAAAGCTCAGGCGTTCTTGCCCGGCTTCTTGCAGGCGTTCGTCCACCGGGTAGTTTTCAAACACCAGAATGCTGTCAAACAGCGGCTGGCCACCTTGGCCCGACCAGCGTTGTACGTCCGCCAGGGACGCGTGCTCGTGGTCGCGCACTTCCAGGTTATAGGCCTGCAACGCTTGCAGCCATTGGGCGACGGGCATGTGCGGTTGCGGGGTCTGGATAATGGGCAAGGTGTTGATAAACAGCCCGAGCATGTCCTCCGAGCCTGGCAGGCTGGCCGGACGACCCGCGACCGTCGCGCCGAAGCACACGGTGTCCTGGCCGGTATAGCGCTGCAACAGCAGTAACCACGTGGCCTGGATCAGCGTGTTCGGGGTGACGCGCAGACGTTGGGCCTGCTCACGCAAGTGCGCGGTTTGCAGCGCATCCCAATTCAGATACAGCGCCGCGTGGCCTTCCAATTCCATGGCCGGTTTGGGCGACAGGCTGTTGGCGAGGGACGAGGTGCCGTTCAAGTCCTGGAGCTTGGTTTTCCAGAACTGCTCCAGTACCGCCTTGGATTGATCTTGCAGCCAGCGGATGTAATCGCGGTAATGCCCGCGTTTGGCCGGTGCGGCCTGGCCGTTGTAGATCGCGAAGACTTCACCCAACAGCCGCGAGTTGGACCAGCCGTCCATGAGGATGTGGTGGCTGGTCCAGATCAGGTAGTGCGTTTGTGGGTCGAGCTGCACCAGGGTCAGGCGTGTGAGCGGCGCACGCAGAAGTTCGAAGCCACGGGCGCAATCCTGGCTCGCGAGTACCTCCAGGTCTTGGGCGGTGACGTCCCGTTGCTGCCAGTCGAGTACGTCGACAGGCATCGTCGCCGCGCGATAGACCACTTGCAGCGGTTCGGCCAGTTGGTTGTCGGCCCAGAACCCGGTACGCAGGATTTCATGGCGCTCAATCACGGCGTTCCAGGCTGCGGTGAACCGCGCAACGTCCAGGCCGGTGACCGAGACGGCCATCTGGTTCACGTACAGTGCGCTTTCCGGTGCCTCCAGTGTGTGGAACAGCATGCCCTGTTGCATCGCCGACAACGGGTAGACGTCTTCGACTTGTGGCAACGGCACCGGCAGGCGATCCAGTTGTGCCTGGCTGATCCGCGCCAGCGGGAAGTCGGACGGCGTGACCCCCACGTTGGCGGTGTCGCAGCAATGCTCGATCAGGGCCAGCAGCTCGCGCTTGAGGTCATCGGCCAGGTGCGCAATGGTCGCTTCGTCGAACATCTCCCGGCTGAATTGCCAGCCTAGGGTCAGTTCATCACCGTATACCTGGCCATTGAGGCTCAGCCAGTTGCCCAGTGGCGCATTCAGCGCCTGCTCACGGCCGCTGCCTTCGGCGGCAGGGGCCAGCAACGAGCCCTGACTGGCATCGAAACTGCCGTCGAACTGGCCAAGGTAGTTGAACGTGATGCGTGGTGCCTGCAAGGCGCCGAGGCTGGCCCGTGCCTGCGGCGTGCCCAGGTAGCGCAGGGCGCCATAGCCAAGGCCTTTGTCGGGGATTGCCCGCAACTGTTCCTTGATCTGCTTGATGGAGTCGCCAAGGTTGGCGGCCGGCACGAGCTTGACCGGGAACAGGCTGGTGAACCAACCCACCGTGCGGGTCAGGTCGATGTCATCGAACAGGTCTTCGCGGCCATGACCTTCCAGCTCGATCAGGCAGTGCGGGGCGCCGGTCCAGCGGCTGATGACACGTGCCAGGGCCGTCAGCAGCAAGTCGTTGATCTGCGTTCGATAGGCCTTGGGCGCCTGTTGCAGCAATTGCTTTGTCTGCCGGGCGTCGAGGTGGGTATGCAGCGTGTGGCTGTGGCGATTATCCAGGCTGCCATAGGGACGTTCGCATGGCAGGTCGGGCGTGTTGGTGTCGAGTTGCGCCAGCCAGTAGTTCAGTTCGTCCTGGGACGTCTGGTTTTGCGCGCGGCGTTGCAGGCGCTCGGCCCAGGCCTTGACCGAACTGGTGCGGGCCGGCAGCTGCACCGGCTGCTGGTCGCTGACCTGTTGATAGGCGTTTTGCAGGTCTTCAAAAAGAATCCGCCAGGACACGCCATCCACTGCCAGGTGGTGGATCACCAACAACAAGCGCTGGGTACCGTCGGCCAAGTGGATCAACAAGGCGCGGATCAGCGGGCCGTGTTGCAGGTCGAGGCTGCCTTGGGCTTGATCGCACAGGTCCGACAATTGCTCGGCGGTGGCGTCAACCTGTTGCAACTGCCAGTCGACCATTGGCCGGTACTGGGCGCTCCAGCCGCCGGGGTGTTGCTCAAAGCTCAAACGCAGGGCGTCGTGGTGCTCAATCACCGCGTGCAACGCCTGTTGCAGTGCCTCGGCCACCAGCGGTTGCGCAGGTTGGAGCAGTACCGACTGGTTCCAGTGATGGCGCTCAGGGATCGCCGTTTCAAAAAACACCTGGTGAATCGGCAGCAACGTGAGCGGGCCGGTGGCTGGTCCCTGGTCGATCACCTGGGCACTTGCGCCGACACGGGCCACGCTGGCCAGGCCTTGCACGGTCTGGTGTTGGAACAGTTCCTTGGGTGTAAAGGCGATGCCTTGCTGGCGGGCGCGGCTGACCACCTGGATGGAGATGATGGAGTCACCGCCCAGTTCGAAGAAATTGTCGTTCAGGCCGACGCGTTCCAATTTCAGTACGTCTTGCCAGATGGCGGCAATCTGCTGTTCCAGCGGGCTCTGCGGCGCCACGTAGGCTTTTTGCAGCAGGTTTGCATCGGGTTTCGGCAGAGCCTTGCGGTCCAGTTTGCCGTTGGGGCTCAGGGGCAGTTGGTCGAGGAAGATCAACTGGGCCGGCACCATGTAGTCGGGCAAGTGTTCGCTCAGGCGGTGTTTGATGTCGCTGCGCAGGTCAGCGGCGTCACGGGCTTGAGCGGGCACGGCGTAGGCGACTAACTGCCCGTCAGCCGCAATCACCACCGCTTCACGCACGCAGTCCAATTCCATCAGGCGGGTTTCGATTTCCCCCAACTCAATGCGCAGGCCACGGATTTTTACCTGGTGGTCGATACGGCCACGGTATTCGATCACGCCGTCAGGACGGTAGCTTGCCAGGTCGCCGGTGCGGTACAGGCGTTGGCCATCACCGAACGGGCTGGTCATGAAGCGCTCGGCGGTGAGGGCAGGGCGGCGGTGGTAACCCCGCGCCAGGCCTTCGCCGCCCAGGTACAACTCGCCGATGACGCCGGCCGGCACCGGTTGCAGTTCGGCATCGAGGATGTAGGTGGTGAGGTTGGCGATCGGCTGGCCAATCGGCACGCTGGCCTTGCCTTCCTCGCGGCAGGTCCAGTGGGTTACGTCGATGGCGGCTTCGGTGGGGCCGTAGAGGTTGAACAATCCGGCGTTCGGCAGTTTGGCGAACACCTGTTGTTGGGCATCCACCGGCAGGGCTTCGCCGCTGCAGATGATGCGTGTCAGGCGGGTGCACTGGGCGACCTGTTCGTCCAGCAGGAACACCTGCAGCATCGACGGCACGAAGTGCAGGGTCGTGACCTGGTAACGCTGAATCAGGCTGATCAGGATGGCCGGGTCGCGATGATCGCCAGGCCCGGCAACGGCCAAACGGGCGCCGGTCATCAGCGGCCAGAAGAATTCCCACACCGACACGTCGAAGCTGAACGGGGTCTTTTGCAGCACCGTGTCGTCGGCGGTCAACCCATAGGCCTGTTGCATCCAGCACAGCCGGTTGGTCAGGGCCGAATGCCGGTTGCCGGCGCCTTTGGGCTTGCCGGTGGAACCTGAGGTGTAGATGACGTAGGCCAGGTTTTCACCGTCAACGGCGACCTCCGGGTTGGTGTCGGCATAGGCGCTGACGTCCAGTTGATCGAGGGCCAGCACCGGCAGCGCAGCCGGAATCGGCAACTGCGTGAGCAGGTGCTGCTGGGTCAACAGCAGGCCAATGCCGCTGTCTTCGATCATGTAGCTGAGGCGGTCCTGCGGGTATTCCGGGTCCAGCGGCACATACGCGCCGCCGGCCTTGAGCACGGCGAGCAGGCCGATGACCATCTCCAGGCTACGCTCGGTGGCGATGCCCACCAGTGCATCGGGGCCGACGCCCAGTTCCATCAGCTTGTGGGCGAGCTGGTTGGCGCGCTGGTTGAGCTGGTGATAGCTCAGCTGCTGGTCGCCGAACACCAGCGCCGTGGCATTGGGTGTGGCCGCCACTTGGGCTTCGATCAGTTGCTGGACGCTGTGGTGCAGCGGGTAGTGGGTGGTGGTGGCGTTCCACGCGCTGACAATGTGCTGCTGCTCGGCGTGGTCGAGCATCGCCAAATCTGCAACTCGCTGTTGTGGGTCGCCAATCAGGCTGTGCAGCAGCTGTTGCCAATGCCGCCCAAGGCGCTCGATGGTGGTGGCGTTGAACAGGTCGGTGGCGTAGGTCAGGGTCGCGCTCAAGCCTTCGGCCGATTCGCTGGTGCTGAGGGTCAGGTCAAATTGCGAGGTGCTGCCTTCCCAGTCCAATCCCTCGACCTGCAACGCCGAAGGCAGTGACGGACGTTCGGTGGCGCTGGGTTTGTCGGCACTCTGGTGGTTGAACATCACCTGGAAGAGCGGGTTGTGGCTGAGGCTGCGTTCCGGTTGCAAGGCCTCCACCAGTTGTTCGAATGGCAGGTCCTGATGCGCCTGGGCATCCAATGCATGTTGCTTGACCTGTTGCAGCAGAGCCTCGACCCGCAGGTGCGAGCTGAACTCGGCTTTCATGACTTGGGTGTTCACGAAGAAGCCAATCAGCCCCTCGGTTTCGACCCGGTTGCGGTTAGCAATCGGCACACCGACGCGGATATCGTTTTGGCCGCTGTAGCGGTGTAACAGGGTCTGGAAAGACGCCAGCAACAGCATGAACGGCGTCACGCCAACGCGATGGGCAAAGGCGTGCACGGCATCGCCCAGGCCAGGCGCCAGGGTGATTGACAGGTGGGCACCTCGGTAGCTTTGTTCCGCCGGGCGCGGGCGATCCGTCGGCAACTCCAATACGCTGTGTTCACCGGCCAACTGGCCGGTCCAGTACGCCAGTTGACGTTCGCGCTCGCCGGCTTGCATCCATTGCCGTTGCCAGGCGGCATAGTCGGCGTACTGGATGGGCAACGGCGCCAGTGCGTGAGGCTGTCCAGACTGGGCGGCGCCGTACAGGCTGATCAGTTCCTCCACCATCAACTGCACCGACCAGCCATCGGAAACGATGTGGTGCTGGGTCAGTACCAGTACATGTTCATCGTCCGCCAGACGCAGCAGCCTGACCCGCAGCAGCGGGCCGTTTTGGAGGTCGAACAGTTGCCGGGTTTCGTGCTCCACAAAGGCCTTGATCGTGGCGTCGTCCGGCGTGCCGTTCAGCGTCTCGACCACCAACGCCAGCGGTGCCTGGTCGGCGATGATTTGGCGGGGGTGTTCGTTGTCCACCACGAAGGTGGTGCGCAGTGCTTCGTGACGCGCGATCAGTTGATTGAACGCGTGCTCCAGCGCCGCGACATCCAGCGTGCCCTTGAGGCGCAGGGCGGCCGGCAGGTGGTACGCGGCGCTGTGCGGGTCCAATTGCCAGAGGAACCACTGGCGCTCCTGTGCGTAGGACAGGGGCAGCGATTGAGTGCGTTCGACGGGCACCAATGGCAGCTCATGCTGCCGCGCGCGACCGTTCAGGCCGGCGACGAAATCCCCGAGCACGCTGCGTTCGAACAAGCTGCGCAGGGCGACATCCAGCCCCAGGGCCTGACGCACCCTGGAGATGATCTGGGTTGCCAGCAACGAATGGCCGCCCAGTGCGAAGAAGTCATCCGTGAGGCCCACCTGCTCAAGGTTGAGCACGCTTTGCCAGATTCCGGCGACCTGGATTTCCAGGGCCGTTCGCGGCGCCACATAGTGGTTTTGCTGTTGGCTGGCATCCGGCTTGGGCAGCGCTTTACGGTCCAGCTTGCCGTTCGGGCTCAGGGGCAATACATCAAGGAACATCAGGAAGCCCGGGACCATGTAGTCCGGCAGCACGGCTGCCAGCGCGGCTTTGATCGACTGACGCAGCTCTGCGTGCGGCACGGCCGTGGCCTGGGGCACCACATAACCCACCAACTGCAAACCGCTGGCGGCCGGTTGGGCGAGGACGATGGCGTCTCGCACCATGTCGTGCTCCAGCAGTCGGGCTTCGATTTCGCCCAACTCGATACGGAACCCGCGAATCTTCACCTGATGGTCGATCCGGCCGACGTACTCGATCACCCCGTCTGGGGTGTAGCGCGCAAGGTCGCCGGTGCGGTACAAGCGGCCGCCACCTTGGCTGAACGGGTCGGGCATGAAGCGCTCGGCCGTCAGGTCCGGGCGATTGAAATAACCCCGCGCCAGCAACTCGCCGCCGATCACCAGTTCGCCCACCACGCCAATCGGCGCCGGGGCACCGCTGTCGTCCAGCAGGTAAATGCTGCGTCCGGCCAGGACCTTGCCGATGGGCATGGTCAAGGGCGTGGGGCGTGCGCCGGTTACATAGTCGGTGCAATCAAGGGCCGTGACCGTCACCGTGGCTTCAGTCGGGCCGTAGGTGTTGAGTAATTTGACGTGGCCAAGGCCGGCCTGGCTCCACGCGGCGAGGCCTTCTGGCGGCATGGCTTCACCACCGGCGTGCACTTGCTTGAGGCGCCCGTAATCCCGTGGGCCAGCCGCGGCAAAATCCTTGGCCAGCAGGTTCCAGTAGGCCGTGGTGAGGTCGACCACGCTGATCTGGTGCTTGATCAGTGCGTGGTAGAAGGTCTCGGTGTCCCAGATTTCGGTGCCGCGCAGCACCACCGACGCGCCGCAGATCAGGGCCGGGTAAAGCTGCTCGACGAAACCGTCGAAGTTGAAGGTGGAAAACTGCAGGATGCGGTCGCCGCCATTGAGATTGAAGAACCCCAACGACACGTAGGCATGGCGAGTCAGCGAGGACTGGTTGATGCCCACGCCTTTTGGCCGGCCAGTGGAGCCGGAGGTGAACATCACATAGGCAAGGTTATCGGCATGGGCACGATTGACCAGGTTGCTGTCGTCCAGATTGACCCAGGCTTGGTTCTGGTCCAGGCACAGGTGCGCCACCTCGGAAGGAATCTTCAGGCGTTCGCGCAAGCGGCTCTGGGTCAGCATCAGTTGCGTGCCGCTGTCTTCGATCATGCACAGCAACCGATCCTGCGGGTATTCAGGGTCCAGAGGCACGTAGCCGCCACCGGCCTTGAGCACCGCCAGCAAGCCGATGATCATGTCCAGGCCGCGCTCCACGGCAATCCCCACCAGCACGTCGGGCCCGACGCCCAGGCTCACCAGATGGCGAGCCAGGCGATTGGCCTGGGCGTTGAGTTCGGCGTAACTCAACTGGCGGTCTTCGAAGAGCAAGGCCGGGGCTGATGGTTGCTTCGCCACCTGGGCTTCAAACAGCTGATGAACCCGTTGTTCACTTGGGTAATCGAGGGTGGCACTGCTCCAGTCATGGAGCATCAGGTGCCGTTCTTCATGCCCAAGCATGTCCATTTCACCCAGGCGTTGCTGCGGGTTACGGACGATGGCCTGCAACAGGTTTTGCCAATGCCCGGCCAGGCGCTGGACGGTTGAGGCTTCAAACAGGTCGATCGCATAGGTGAGGGTGGCCAGCAGATCGTCGGCGGACTCGGTGGTGTCCAGCGAGAGGTCAAACTGGGTGCTGGGTAGCGTGCCTTCCAGGACTTCAAGGCTCAGGCCGGGCAGGCTGACGCTGTTTTGCGGCTGCACGCTGGCATGGTTGTACATCACCTGGAACAGCGGGCTGTGGCTGAGGCTGCGCTCCGGTTGCAGGGCTTCCACCAGTTGCTCAAAGGGCAGGTCCTGGTGAGCCTGGGCTTGCAAGGCGTGGTGTTTGACCTGTTGCAGCACGTCGACAAACCGCGCCTGGCCGTTGAGCTCTGCGCGCAGCACCTGGGTGTTGACGAAAAACCCGATCAGCCCTTCGGTTTCCACGCGGTTGCGGTTGGCAATCGGCACACCGACACGGATGTCGGTTTGCCCGCTGTAGCGATGCAACAGGGTTTGGAACGAGGCCAGCAACAGCATGAACAACGTCACGCCTTGCTGCTGGGCCAATTGCTTGAGCGACTGATTCAGCTCGTGGCCCAGCGCCAGTTCCAATTGGGCGCCGCGGTAGCTTTGCTCCGACGGCCGGGTGTGGTCGGCGGGCAGTTCCAATACCGTCTGCTCGCCACCCAACTGTTCGGTCCAGTAGGCCAGTTGGCGCTCGCGCTCTCCGGCCTCCATCCACTGGCGCTGCCACACGCCATAGTCGGCGTATTGGACGGGCAGGTCAGGCAGGCTGACGGGTTGCTGCTGGCTGAAACCGGCGTACAGGGCAATCAGCTCCTGGATCATCACGTTGATCGACCAGCCATCGGAGACAATATGGTGCTGGGTGAGGATCAGGACGTGATCGTCATCCGCCAGTTTCAGCAGTTTGACCCGCAGCAGCGGGCCATGCTGCAAGTCGAACAACTGCTGGATTTCGTGTTCAACACACGCCTGGATCGCCTGCTCGTCTGCGCCCAGCCGTGACTCGACGGTGATCGCCAGCGGAGCGTGGGCGGCGATCCGTTGGACGGTACGCTCGCCGTCCTGGGTGAACGAGGTGCGCAGGCTTTCATGGCGCTCGATCAGGTGCTCAAAGCTGCGCTGCAGTGCCTGGGTGTCCAGATGGCCGCGCAGGCGCAGGGCCGCCGGTATGTGATACGCGGTGCTTTGAGGGTCCAGTTGCCAGAGGAACCACTGGCGTTCCTGGGCGTAAGACAGGCGCAGCGGCTGGTCGCGCGCGACCCGGACCAAGGGCGGCTCGTGGCGGACCGGTTCTTGTGCCAAGGTGGCGACGAACGCCTGCAAGGTGCTGCATTCGAACAGGCTGCGCAGGGGGACATCGGTGTTCAGGGCATGACGCACACGGGAGACGACCTGGGTAGCCAACAGTGAATGACCGCCCAGCTCAAAGAAGTCATCGTGCAGGCCGACGGTTTCACGCTTGAGCACGTCTTGCCAGATGGCAGCGATCTGCTGTTCCAGTGGGCTCTGCGGCGCCACGTAGGCTTTTTGCAGCAGGTTTGCATCGGGTTTCGGCAGAGCCTTGCGGTCCAGTTTGCCGTTGGGGCTCAGGGGTAGTTGATCGAGGAAGATTAACTGGGCCGGCACCATGTAGTCGGGCAAGTGTTCGCTCAGGCGGTGTTTGATGTCGCTGCGCAATTCAGCGGCGTCACGGGCTTGAGCGGGCACGGCGTAGGCGACTAACTGCCCGTCAGCCGCGATCACCACCGCTTCACGCACGCAATCGAGTTCCATCAGGCGGGTTTCGATTTCCCCCAGCTCAATGCGCAGGCCACGGATTTTTACCTGGTGGTCGATGCGGCCACGGTATTCGATCACGCCGTCAGGCCGGTAGCTGGCCAGGTCGCCGGTGCGGTACAGGCGTTGGCCATCACCGAACGGGCTGGTCATGAAGCGCTCGGCGGTGAGGGCAGGGCGGCGTTGGTAACCCCGCGCCAGGCCTTCGCCGCCCAGGTACAACTCGCCGATGACACCGGCTGGCACCGGTTGCAGTTCGGCATCGAGGATGTAGGTGGTGAGGTTGGCGATCGGCTGGCCAATCGGCACGCTGGCCTTGCCTTCTTCGCGGCAGGTCCAATGGGTTACGTCGATGGCGGCTTCGGTGGGGCCGTAGAGGTTGAACAACCCGGCGTTCGGCAGCTTGGCGAACACCTGTTGTTGGGCGTCCACCGGCAGAGCTTCTCCGCTGCAGATGATGCGTGTCAGGCGGGTGCACTGGGCGACCTGTTCGTCCAGCAGGAACACCTGCAGCATCGACGGCACAAAGTGCAGGGTCGTGACGTGGTAACGCTGAATCAGGCTGATCAGGATGGCCGGGTCGCGATGATCGCCAGGCCCGGCAACGGCCAAGCGGGCGCCGGTCATCAGCGGCCAGAAGAACTCCCACACCGACACGTCGAAGCTGAACGGGGTCTTTTGCAGCACGGTATCGTCGGCGGTCAACCCATAGGCCTGTTGCATCCAGCACAGCCGGTTGGTCAGGGCCGAATGCCGGTTGCCGGCGCCTTTGGGCTTGCCGGTGGAACCTGAGGTGTAGATGACGTAGGCCAGGTTTTCACCGTCAACGGCGACCTCCGGGTTGGTGTCGGCATAAGCGCTGACGTCCAGTTGATCGAGGGCTAGCACCGGCAGCGCAGCCGGAATCGGCAACTGCGTGAGCAGGTGCTGCTGGGTCAACAGCAGGCCAATGCCGCTGTCCTCGATCATGTAGCTGAGGCGGTCCTGCGGGTATTCCGGGTCCAGCGGCACATAGGCGCCGCCGGCCTTGAGCACGGCGAGCAGGCCGATGACCATCTCCAGGCTACGCTCGGTGGCGATGCCCACCAGTGCATCGGGGCCGACGCCCAGTTCCATCAGCTTGTGGGCGAGCTGGTTGGCGCGCTGGTTGAGCTGGTGATAGCTCAGCTGCTGGGCGCCGAACACCAGCGCCGTGGCATTGGGTGTGGCCGCCACTTGGGCTTCGATCAGTTGCTGGACGCTGTGGTCCAGCGGGTAGTGGGTGGCGGTGGCGTTCCATGCGCTGACCATCTGATGTTGCTCGGCGTGGTCGAGCATCGGCAGTTCGGCCAGTCGCCGCTGCGGCCCGTCAACGAGGCTTTGCAGCAAGCGCAGCCAGTGCTGTCCCAGGCGTTCAATCGTCGCCGCGCCGAACAGTGCCGTGCTGTACTCGATGCTCGCCGTGATCTGTTGTGGCGTGTAGTCCACGTCCATCGACAAGTCGAACTTGGCCTCATGTTGCGCCACCGGCAGGAACGCCAGGCTCAGCTCACCCAGCGTCAGAGCGGCCGGTTGATCCTGGCTCACCCGCCAGTTGAACAGGGTCTGGAACAACGGGTTGGCCTGAGTGCTGCGTTGCAGCTGCAAGCGCTCGATGATCAGTTCAATCGGGTAGTCGGCATGTTCCATCGCCGCCCGCGATTGCTGGCGCAGCGCTTGGAGAAACTCGCCTGTGGTCAGGTCGTCGGTGAGTTGCGTGCGATAGATCTGGCTGCTGACGAAGAACCCCACCAGGTCCTGGGTCTCGCTCTGATTACGGCTGGCATTCGGCACGCCAACGGTGAAATCCTGCTGGCCGCTGTAGCGACTGAGCAGCAGTTGCCAGGTGCCCAGCAGCACGATAAACGGCGTCAGGTCCTGTTGCTGGCAGAAGCTGTGCAACTGTTGGCTCAGGGCTGTGGGCACTGACAGTTGAAGATTGCCGGCACGGTGTTGTTGTTCGGCATTGCGGGGGAACTCGGTAGGCAGGTCCAGCGTGGGAATCTCCCGTCCCAGGTAACCCGCCCAATAGTCGGCGGCCCGCTGTTGTGCCGGCGTGTTCGGGTACTCCTCGCGCTGCCAGCGGGCGTAGTCGGCGTACTGGATCGCAGGTCGCGCCAGCGGCGTGGTGTCGCCCTGGCAGGCGCGTTGGTAAGCCTGGATCAGGTCGTGCATCAGGATCGGGTTGGACCAGGCGTCCGAGACGATGTGGTGCATGTTCAACAGCAGGATATGGTCGTCGCGCTCAAGGGTGATCAGGGTGGCGCGAATCAGTGGGGCGCGTCCCAGGTCAAACGGTGCACCGGCCTCGGCGGCCAGGCGCTCAGTCACGGCGGTGCTACGGGCGTGCGGTGCCAGGCCTGAGAGGTCCTCTTCGCGCACGTGGATGCGGGCTTGCGGGTCAAGCACTTGCCGGGGTTCATCATCGACGGTCTGGAACGCGGTTTTCAGCACGTCGTGCCGGTCGATGATCTGCTGCAAGGCCGCGGCGAGCGCCGATGTATCCAGCGGGCCGCGCAGGTGCAGCGCGTTAGGCAGGTTGTAGGCGCTGCTGTCGGGCGAGAGTTGTTGCAGGAACCACAGGCGTTGTTGGGCGAAGGACAGGGGAGTGGGGCCGCGATGGGTGGAAGCCTTGATGGAATGCTCTGAACCGACGTCGTCGGCCATCAACAAAGCCAGCAAGTCGTCGTCGGGGAGTTGATTCAGTGGGTTCATGTTTGGTCTCGTCGCCATCGGCTGCGTAAATATGCGTTGTCAGAAAGACGAAGCGTGGCCGACGAGATTTAGGTGTGACGTGGGACTTGGCAGGCAGCGGCGAGCGGCAGGGCGCTCGCCGGAGGGGGAGGTCAGGCGAAGGCTTTTTCGGTAATGACGCGCCCGGCTTCCATTCGCACCAGTTGGTCGGCGATATCGAAGTAACGATCATCGTGGGAGATCACGATGATGGTCTTGCCCAGGCGCTTGAGGTCCGGCAGCAGCTCTGTGTAGAACACGCGGCGGAAGGTCGGGTCCTGGTCGGCGGCCCACTCGTCGAAGACCAGCACCGGACGCTCGTCGAGCCAGGCGTTGATCAGCGCCAGGCGCTTGCGCTGCCCGGTGGAGAGGTCGGTGGTGGTGAAAGCGCCATCGCGGATGCTGACCTTGTGCGCGATTTCCATGCGCTCCAGGTATTGGTTGGCGTCGTCCGGCAGGGCTTTATCGCTTTGCACCAGTTCGTCGAACAGGTAGTAGTCGGCAAAAATGGTGGTGAACATCTGCCGGTAATCATCCAGGCCGTGGGCGTCCACCGTTGTGCCGTTGAGGCGGATCTCACCTTGCTGCGGGGTGTACAGGCCCAGCAGCAGTTTGATCAGGGTGGTCTTGCCGCAGCCGTTTTCGCCGACGATAAACAGGATTTCCCCAGGCTCGATGGTCAGGTTCACCGGGCCCAGCTTGAAGGGCGCGCTGCCTTCCACGGGCGGAAACGCGTATTGCACGTCGCGCAATTCCAGATGCTTCATGGTCGGCGTGCGGCTCTCATCGGCGTCAAGCAGCAAGTGCGGTTCCGGCGACGAGAAGCGTTCGGACAGGTCGGCAATGCGTCGAAAGGCGATCTGCGCGCGGCTGATGATCGGCAGGTTGGCGATCAGGTTTTCCAACGGGCCTTTCATGTAGAGCAGCACCAGTACAAAGCCGCTCATCATGGCCGGGTTGTTGCTGGGCCAGAACGATTGCAGGGTCAGTGCCAGGCCGATGACCACAAAGAACAGCATCGAACCCAGGCTCTTGGCGATCACGAAAATATTGATCGAGCGCACGTGGGTGTCGCAGATGTGGTCGGCGGTGGCCTGGATGTTGCGGGTCAGCATCGCGTGACGGCGCTTGCGATGAATCCGCAGTTCCTTGGCGCCTTCGGCGATGGCCGAGTAATGCTTTTGCAGGTTGTCTTCAGCTTCCCGCGCGGCGTAGAAGCCCTTGATGCCTTTGCTTTGCGCGATGAACTGGATCGCCGAGCCGATGCCGATGGCCAGCAGGGTCATGATGAAGATTGGCAGCGAGAGGCTCGCCAGGTAGCCCAGGCAGCCGAGGATAACGGTGATGGAAATGGCCAGCGGAGCGAAGGCGAAGGCGAAGTCGCTGATGGTGTCGACGTCGTGGGTCAGTACCGGAATAAGGCGGTGGCTGCGGTAGCGTTCGATCTGTTCGATTGGCGCTGACAGCACCTTGGCGCCGAGGTCCTTGCGCAGCCTGGCGATGACTTTTTGGCCCACGAAGTTGCTGCCGATGTCGGCGGCAATGCTGCTGAGCAGGGCGAGCAGGCACAGCCCGGCAAAGGCCAGGACCACTGCGGTGGTGAGGCCGGACTCGCTGTGCAGGCCCTGGTTAACCGTGGCAAGCAGAGCCGTGACGCTCACCCCTCCAAGGATGCCGAACAGAATCGACAGAATGACGGTGTAGCGATAGGGCTTGAGCAGGCTCAAGAGTTCGCTGAGGGCGCTACGCGGTTTTGCAGTCATGAAACTACCTCGGTCGCGACGTGGCTACGTGCTAAGGGCGAGTGGAGGCCCGGCGATCCATTTGATCGCTCGCGGGCTTTTGTAGAAGACGTTTCGACTACGGCGCGATTTAGCCTCATTGCGTTGGGCGCGGGCCCTAAATTTGTCCGCCAGCCCCACGTTATAGATTGGATGCGGCCATGTTTCATGGCCGGCACCCGTAGGCCGGTGCGCCGATCCCTTCCCATGGATGCTTTCATTTCTATGAGCACGCGTGCTCGACCCTCAATGCCCCTGGCGGTTGAGGGTTGAGCGCGTTTAGAGGGGTGGTAAAAAAAGCAGGTAAATGAGTCTGGTTTTCATTACCTGAACCGTCTTATTAACCAGAGGCGCTCAAAGACGCCACTAATTTCTGCCAAACACACGCCTCATTGTTCAAGGATTGCTGTCGATGCCTTATCTCCTTTGGTTGTCTACGCCCAAGCATTACGCGCTGAAGAAATTGCCGCAGACCGTGCGTCTGATGATGTTGGGCGCCGCGCTGGCTGTGCCGGCTGCCGCCACATTGATGCCGAGCGTCGCACTTGCCCAGAGCGAAGCCGGCAAGGTTGCCTTCGCGATTCCGGCCGGTAAATTATCGGATGCGCTGATGTCATTCGGCTCGGCGGCCGGTGTCTCGATTTCCTACGATCCAGCGATCGCCAGCCAGCGCTCCACTCCAGGGTTGAAAGGGCAGTTTGGCGTGGATGAAGGCCTGTCTCGACTGTTGTCGGGCAGTGGCTTGCAGGCCAGTCGCGAAGCCAGCGGCAGCTATATCGTGATGGCGCCATCCAGCGGTTCGGCGCTGAACCTGGGCGCGACCACGATCAGTGCCGAGGGTCTTGGGGAGACGACTGAAAACACCGGTTCGTACACCACGGGGGCGACCAGCACCGCCACCAAGCTTCCCTTGTCCCTGCGCGAAACGCCGCAGTCGGTGAGCGTGATTACCCGTCAACTGATGGACGACCAGCATCTTTCGACGCTTAACGAAGTGATGGCGTTCACGCCGGGTATCAGCATCAACCACCGCGACAGTGAGCGTTACACGTTTTACTCCCGTGGCTTTGCGATCCAGAACTTCCAGTACGACGGCATCCCGTCCCAGGTGGCCAACGAGTCCCAGCAATACGTAGGCGCAATCTCGGACATGGCCATCTATGACCGTGTCGAAGTGGTGCGCGGCGCGACCGGCCTGATGAGCGGTGCGGGCACTCCGTCGGCCACCATCAACCTGGTGCGTAAGCGTCCGACCAAGGACTTCCAGGCCTACGTTTCCGGAGAAGCGGGGGCGTGGGACCGTTACCGCTCCGAAGTTGACGTCTCGGGTCCGCTGACAGAAACCGGCAATGTGCGTGGACGTTTCGTCGCGGCTTATCAGAAGCAAAATTCGTTCATTGACTGGTACAGCCAGGAAAAGCGCGTGATGTACGGCGCGTTGGATATCGATCTGAACGACAGCACTACGCTGCGCACTAGCCTCGACTACCAGAACAACGACGCCGAAGGCACCAGCTACGGGCATATCCCGCTGTTCTTCAGCAATGGCAAGCAAACCAATTTCTCCCGTTCATTCAACCCGGCCTCGCGTTCGAGTTACATGGACAACACCAGCTATAACTTCACCGCCATGCTTGATCACAAGCTGGACAATGACTGGAGCCTGAAGACTGCCTACAGCCATCAATACTCCTACCGTAAAGGCCAGGGCGCATCGGCAAGTGGCGGCTACCCTGACCCTGTGACCGGTGAAGGTACGGGCGTATTTATTTACCGCCTGGACAGCTACCAGACCCAGGATACGCTCGATACCTATGCGTCCGGCCCGTTCAACCTGGGCGGTCGCGAGCATGAGTTGGTGGTGGGTGCCAGTGCTTCGCGCACTCACCTGAACTTCCCTAACTACGCCAGCCACAATGATGACGGCGACTACGGTTCGGCGAATATTTTCAACTGGGACGGCCGTGAGTACGGCAATCGTGAGTATCAAAAGGATGGCGGTACCGTCACGACCTTGCAGCAGACCGGCATGTACGGCGCCCTGCGTTTGAAACCGTTCGATCCGCTGACCATCATTCTGGGTACCCGGCTCAGCTGGTGGAATCAGGATGACGAGGTCAAGAACTATCTCGATGGCACCAAGACGACCGACAAGACCAAAAAGACCGGCGTTGTCACGCCGTATGCCGGTATCGTCTATGAGCTGAACGACACCTATTCGGCGTACGCCAGCTACACCAGCATCTTCTTGCCGCAGACGTTCTACAAAACAGCGTCGGGCACTTCGCTGGCGCCGCTTGAAGGCGACAACTACGAGATCGGTCTCAAAGGTGAGTTCTTCGACGGCGCGCTGAACGCGAGCGTTGCGGTATTTGAGATTAATCAGAAGAACACGCCGGAACAGTCGGGCACGGATTCTTCGGGCCGCGCTGTGTACAAGGCCATCAGTGGTACCAACACCCGTGGCGTCGAGACCGAGATCTCTGGTGAAGTGGTCAGTGGCTGGAACGTGTTTGGTGGTTATACCTACCGCGAGTCCCATGACAAGGACGGGGGTCGGGTGCAGACCAACCAGCCGATCAACCAGTTCAAGTTCGGCACTACTTATCGCCTGCCGGGTGAGTGGAACAAGTTGACTGTCGGTGGCAACGTGACCTGGCAAAGCGAGATGTACGCTGCATCGCAAATCAACTACTCCGGCCCTTACTACAAGGCAACGCAGGATCCGTTCGCCGTGGTTGGCTTGTTGGCCAAATACCAAGTGGATGACCACCTGAGTGTGGGGCTGAACGTCAACAACCTGTTTGACCAGAAGTACTACGACGGCATGGGCACGTTCAATTCGGGCTCCTACGGCGAACCTCGCAACGCAATGATCAACGCCAAGTACGCGTTCTGATCACCGGGAGCCGGCACGTGTGCCGGCTCCCTCCAGACATAAAAAAACCGCCTGGCTCATGCCAGGCGGTTTTTTTTTTGCCGGTTTCAGTGTGCGTAATCAGAGATCGCGCACAACCCTGAAGCCGATCCAGTCGCCCCGCGTCTGCGGGTAGATAGTGTTGCGGTTGCCCGAGCGCGAAAATACCGGTGCTTCACCCCAGTCATTGCCGCGAATCTGATAGGACTCGCAATTAGGTTCTACCCAGGCACTGCCGTCGGCAGGGGCGCCGATGTAGTTGGTATGTTCGCAGTCGGCGACGCGCTCGTAGACGTTGCCGTGCATGTCGTACATGCCGAACGCGTTCGGCGGGTAGCTGCCCACTGGCGACGAGTAGCTGTAGCCGTCCGCAGGCCCGTAGGTGTTGGCGTGTTCGGCGATGCTGTAGCCCTTGCCTTCATCGAAGGGGAACGGGAAAGGCCCGGTGGAACCGGCACGGGCGGCGTATTCGCGCTGGGCTTCGCTGACCATTTGGTAGTGTTGGCCGGTCTTTTTCGACAGCCAGGCGACGTAGGCCTTGATGTCGTCCATGTCCATGCACACCGCCGGCTGACGCGGGCCTTGTGGATAGCGCGGCTTGCTGGCGATGCATTCGCGGCCGGGGCGGGTGTCACCATTGGCGATCTTCACGCCGGTCTGGCGCACATAGCTGTCCCATTCACCGGCAGTGATGTGGAAGCGGCTCATGGCGAACGGTTTGGCGAAGGTCACGTCATGCATCGGGCCTTCATCCGGCTCGCGACCGACCTCATCCTCAGGCGTCCCCATGGTGAAGGTGCCGGCGGGCAGCACGACCATTTCCGGGCAGTCCTTACAGTCCTTGAACACCTTGCCCGGCTGTGGCGCGGCGGCCTGGGCCACGCCTGGCAGCAGGCCGCTGCACAGGGCGGTGAGCGCCAGAGTGGTCAAGGGTTTGAGTCGGAATGGAATCATGTGGGCATCTCGTTCAAAGGGAAAAGTGAGCGTCACACCCGCTGGCGCAGCAGGGTCATGAACCGCTGGATTTCGTCGGCGTTATTGAGCAGGCCAGGCGAGGTGCGAATCACGGGGCCGACATCACGGTCCACCGAATCGATCACCACACGGTGTTTCATCATGTGGGCCACCACTGCTTCACTGTCCTGGCCGTTGATTCGGAAGAAGGTGAAACCGGCGGACAGCGCGGGGTTGCGCGGGGTGACCAGCTCGACCTGTGGCTGCGCCAGCAATTGGTCTTTCAGCTCGGTATTCAGCCCATGGATGCGTGTCTGCACCTGGGCCTTGCCCAGCTGCAAGTGCAGCTTGAAGGCTTCATCTGCGGCCCAGCGATGCTCGAAGGCGTGGTAGCCGCCAGGCGTCATGCTGGTGGCGAAGTCCTTGTCCTCGGAGAAGGTCGGCACCATCGGTGTGACGTATTTGTTCTCGGGGTCGCGGGCGCACACCAGACCGGTGCCGCGCGGGCCGAACATCCATTTATGGGTGCCGGCGATGAAGAAGTCGCAGTGCATGTCGGGGAAATCGAGGTTTTCCACGCCGAAGCCGTGCACGCCATCCACCACGTAGAGGATGCGGTCTTGCTCATCGCGGTTGCGGTTGTGCTCGTCCACCAGCTTGCCGATCTCGCCGATGGGCAGCTTCACGCCGCTGCCGGACTGCACCCAGGTCATGCCCAACACACGGGTGTTGGGGCGGATGTTGCGCTGGATATTGCCCAGTACTTCATCGACAGAGACTTGGTTGGCGTTGTCGAACAGTGCGATCCGGCGTACCTGTGTGGCTTGCTTGAGCACACGAAAGTCCAGCACGTTCTGGGTGGCGTAGTGCTCGTGAACCGTGGTCAGGATTTCCTGGTCGGGCCGTACCTTGATCCCGCCATAGATCATCGCCAGTCCTTCGGAGGTGCTGCCGGTCAGGGCGATCTGCGGGGGAGAGGCCTTCAGGTAACGGCCGGCCCATTCGCGCACCTGGCCTTCACGCTTCCAGGTTTCCTGCAAGTCCCAGTCCATGGCCAGCCCTGGATTGCGGTCGATCTGTGCGCGGTAACGCTCAATGGCTTCGCGTACCGGTTTGGGGTGCGAGGTCACCAGGAAGTTGGAGAAGTGCAGGTAGTCCGGGTCTTGGTTGAACAGTCGCTTGAACCCGGTCCATGGGTCTTGTGTTACGGCTGCTTGCGCCTGAGGCAGGATGGCAGCGCCCAGCGGCAGGCTGGCGGCAAGTACCCCTGCCTGCTTGAGAAACGTACGGCGGTCGGTCATGGACTGGCTTCTAGAGGGTTAACGGTTGGCCAATGGTTTGGCAGCTTTTTGTGCTTGGTCCCAGACCCGCAGGAAGTTGCCTCCCCACAGCTTGGCGATGTCGGCTTCGGAGTAACCGCGCTGGATCAGCTCGGCGGTGACGTTGCGGATTTCGCCGACGTTGTTCCAGCCGTCGATGCCACCCCCGTCGTTGAAGTCTGAAGACAGGCCGACGTGGTCGATGCCGATCTTGCGCACGGTGTAGTCGATCGCGTTGCCCAGGTCTTTGAGGGTGGCCTTGGGTTCCTCGTCGAGGATGCCGTACAGCGCGCTGGCGTACTCGCCGAACCGCTGCTCGGGCCAGGCAGCGATGATGGGATCGCCTGGCATCAGGGCCATGGCCAGGTTCGGCAGGGGCGGCAGGTCAAAACGGGCGCGCAGCGTGTTGAGCTTGTCCTGGGTTGGCTGGCTCAGCGGGCGCAGGTAGGCCGAGAAGGCCACGATCTGCACCACGCCGCCACTGTGCTTGATCAGCTGTAATTCCTTGTCGCTGAGATTGCGCGGGATATCCACCGCCGCACGCGGCGCCGAGTGGGACGCCACCATTGGTGTGCGGCTCAGCTGCGCCACCTGTTCCAGGGCCTTGGTCGACATCTGCGACACATCGATGATCACACCCAGGTCATTGAGACGGTGCACGGCTTGTTTGCCGATGTCGGACAGCCCGTCGAGCGCATCCACCGAATCATTGAAGAATGGCAGCGGGCGCGATGAGTCCGACCAGGCGTTATTGCCCACATAGCTGAAGCCGAACATGCGCATGCCGCGCGCGGCCCACAGGTCCAACTGGTTCAGATCGTTGCCCAGCGGGTAGGCGTTGAGCATGCTCATAAAGATCGCGAACTTGCCCTCGCCATGCAGGCGCCGGAAGTCGTCCGGGGTGTAGGCGATGGCGACCTGATTGGGGAAATCGCGCACCATGGCGCTGATGATCTTGTAGCGCACTTCCTGTTCATGGCGTGCCGCTTCGACAAACCCTTCGGTGGGCTTGTGCGGTGCGTTCGGGCCGTTCCAGATTTCCGGCCAGCCGAAGATGGTCAGGGCGGCGCCGGACAAGCGGCCCCGACTGGCCTTGACCAGGTCAAATTGATCGCTGCCGTCCTTGTCCGCTTCTTTGCCTGCGGTGCCGAAATCCACCGGCACAGTGATATGGCTGTCGAACGACAACAACCGATCCTGCATCTCGTTGGCCTGCTTGATCACCTCCAGCGAGTAGCCGGCGTTGCCCCTGAACCAGTGATCCCAGACCAGCAAGCCAGCGCCGACGGCCAGGGCCAGCGGCAGGCCGATATACAGCGCCTTTTTCGAACGTGATTTTGTCATTGCCATCTCAGTCAGTTGAGGCCTTTGCTATCTGGGAAGAACGAGCGATGAGCGGGGAAATTTAGGCGGGCGAGACGGCGGCGGTAAATTTCCCCTGCCAGCAAACGTTCTAGCTCTGATCAAGCCGTTTCCTAAGGTAAACAATGACCATCTCTCGACGTGGGTTCATCGCAGGCCTCGCGCTCACCGGCGCCGCTGTGCCGGCAGCTTTCTATGCCCATCGCGAGTGGACGCGTGAAGAATTCCCCATCACCCCCGGCGAAGCCACGGTCGATCTGGCCGACACCGCCGGCCAGCAACTGGCCAATACCTTGCGTGGCGTCTGGAGCCTGCGCCTGGAAGGCCGCGACGCTGGCCTCAAGGGCCTGCCGCTGCAAGGCTTGGAACTGCTGCTCGACATCGCCCCCCGTGGCCGAGGCCTGCGCGGCTACCTGGACACCGCCGCCAACCTGCGTGCCGAAGGCGAACCGCGTTACCGGGTATTGGGCGATTTGCTGACGGGCGAGGGCGCGTTGCTCTACTGGCGCTTGATCGACCGCGACTCGGCCGATGGCAGGCCCGCCTATGAATTCAAGATGACCCTCGATGAAGTCTGGGCCGACTTCGGCAACGCCGGCAGCGGCACCCTCGGCGGGCAGATCCTCGACTTGAATCGCCCCCTGGCCCTGACCGAACGCGACAACCGCTTTATCGCCCACAAACAGCTGTTTCCTGAAGCCCGCGAGCGCATCGGTCACAACCCGACCTTGCTCGCCTGGCTGATCGCCCCCGAACACCGCCTGTTCCACCAGCTGTGGCACGCCACTCGCGACCAATGGCACAAACTCTCTGAAGAAAAACGCGATGCCCTGCGCGGCATCGGCTGGCAGCCCGGCCCACGGGGCCAGGAGCGCGACGCCCGTGGCAAGCGCAAAGATCGCAACGGCTCGGGCATCGACTTCTTCTTTATGCATCGACACATGCTCGGCACTGCACGCGCCATGCAGGACTTACCCTCTTGGCCGGCCTTCCCCGAACCGCAACCGGCGCTGGAGCGTGATCGCCTGGGCTTTGTGCGCTACTTCGACAACCACGATGGCTTCGCCTTGCCGCCCACCTGGTTGGCCCCCGACGACAGCGAATACACCCAGTGGGTCAGCGACATCAAGTCGCAAGAGACGTACCACAGCAACTTCCAGGTCTGGGAGTCCCAATACCGCGACCCGCGTTACCTGGCCAAATACACCTTGGGCCAACTGGGTTCCGAGATGGAACTGGGCCTGCACGACTGGCTGCACATGCGCTGGGCCTCGGTGCCCCGCGATCCCTCCAACGGCGCGCCAGTGCCCTTTGCCCGCGACCCGGCAGACTTTGCCGCGCGGTGGTACGCCGCCGAAAACGACTTCCTTGGCGACCCGTTTTCCTCCCACGTAAACCCGGTGTTCTGGCACTTCCACGGCTGGATCGACGACCGCATCGAAGACTGGTTCCGCGCCCATGAACGCTTCAATCCAGGCGAAGTCAGCCGGCTGGAAGTCAACGGCGTAGCCTGGTTCGCCCCGGGCCGCTGGGTCGAAGTCGGCGACCCGTGGCTCGGCCCGGACACCCACGGCTGCAGCACCACGCCGGGGTTGCAAATGGGCAAGTCGATGGAAATGGACCCGGAGACCATGAAGCTCGCGTTGCGTATTACCTTTGGTGCTGACGACGATGCGCTCACAGGGTTGTTCAAGCGCGTGCCGAAGCGGCCGTGGTATGCGCGGCATTTGAAGGTGAAGGCGAGGGAAGCGTGACCGCTTGTCGATGAAACTACGATTTTTACGATGTAAAACGGTAGCTGCGGGGTATTAATCTGCGGTTTTCGTTTTCAGGTAAGCGCAAAAGCCTGATGGCTAAGCGTCCTGTCTTACCTCTCTGAGAGATTGATCTACCCTGAATCGCCCCGGATTCTCCAGACACCTCGCAAACAGCTCGCCGGATAACGGCAGAAATTTACGGAACCAACCCCCGTCCCCCTTGTCCCCGCTTCCCATGTCACCCCCCACCCCCCAAATCCCTTAATTTCCTACCCCTACCGGAAGCCTCTCCAGGCCCCCGGCTGCGCCCGCTTTTTAACGTTGGGCGCACAGCGCATCCGATTCAAACGGCAGCTGAAAACGGACTTTCTCCTCCACCGTGACTTACCAGGCAGGTTACCCCCATGCAGTTCAGCGAATTATTGGCAGCGATTTCCACTCATGCGATCCGTCTGCAACTGGAAGAGGGCGATCTGATCATCCTCGGTGACGATGAGGCGTTGGATGACCGGCTGTGGGATCAGTTGATCGCTCACAAGCCCCGACTGCTGGCGCTGGTGGCTGAGCATGGCGGTGATTGGCTGAGCCCGGCTTACCGCATCACGCCTGAGATGTTGCCGTTGGTGAGCCTTGAGCAGACGGCCATCGACCGTATCGTCGCGGCCATCCCCGGTGGTGTGGCGAATGTGCAGGATATCTACCCGTTGGCACCGTTGCAGGAGGGCATGCTGTATCACCACCTCTCGGCCGGGCAAGGCGATCCTTACGTGCTGCATGCGCAGTTTGTGTTCGACAGCCGCGCGCGCCTGCATGCTTTTGCCGAGGCGCTGCAATGGGTGATCGACCGTCACGATATTTTGCGCACGTCCATGGTCTGGGAGCGCTTGGACGAGCCGCTGCAAGTGGTGTGGCGCAAGGCGACGCTGGCGTGTGAGGAAGCGCATTTCAGCGGTGGCGATGCCCTGGCTCAACTGATCGCCCGCTACGACGCCCGGACTTACCGGATGGACTTGGGTCAGGCGCCGCTGCTGCGCCTGGTGTTTGCCGACGACCCAGGCAATCAGCGGGTAGCGGCGATGTTGCTGTTCCACCACACCATCCTCGACCACACCGCGCTGGATGTGGTGCGCCACGAGATCCAGTTGTACCTGGCCGGCCAGCAAGCCCAGGCCGCTGAGCCGGTGGCGTTTCGCAGCTATATCGCCCAGGTGCGCCATGGCGTCAGCGAGCAGGCCCATGAAGGGTTTTTCCGCGAGATGCTGGGGGACATTGATGAGCCGACCCTGCCGTTTGGCTTGCAGGATGTGCAGGGCGATGGCCAGGGGATCGACGAGGCGCGCATGCCTGTCGACGCTGATCTGAGCCGCCGCCTGCGCAGCCTCGCGCGGCCCTTGGGCGTCAGCGTGGCAAGCATGATGCACGTGGCGCTGGCCCGGGTATTGGGCGTGGTCTCGGGCCGTGAAGCCGTGGTGTTCGGTACCGTGATGCTCGGCCGCATGGGGGCGGGCGAGGGCGGTGAGCGGGCGTTGGGGATGTTCATCAATACCTTGCCGTTGCGGGTGGATGTGGGCGAGCAGAGCGTGCGCGCCGGGGTCAAGGCCACCCATGAGCGGCTCACCACATTGCTCAATCACGAGCATGCATCCCTCGCGCTGGCCCAGCGTTGCAGCGGGGTCGCCGCGCCGACGCCGCTGTTCAGTGCGATGCTCAACTATCGCCACAGTGCTGCGACGGATATGGCCGAGGTGATCGAGGTGGCCGAGGGCATCCAGGTGCTGGGTGCCGAGGAGCGCACTAACTATCCGCTGACGGTGAATGTGGATGACCTGGGCGAAGGCTTCGCGCTGACGGTGATGGTGGACGCGTCCATTGGCGCAACTCGGGTGGCGAGCTACCTGCACACAGCGCTCCACAGCCTGGCCGACGCCCTTGAACAGCGACCGGAGATGCCGCTGAGCGGCCTGAACATCCTGCCTGAGAACGAGCGTCATCACCTGCTGCACCATCTCAATCACACCCCCTGCGCTTACGCCGACACCGCCCTGATCCACCAGCACGTCGAAGCCCACGCCGCGGCCCATCCCGACGCCATCGCACTGCGTTTCGAGCAGCAACGCCTCACCTATCGTCAACTCAACGAACGCGCTAACCAGGTTGCCCATCGCCTGCTGGCCCAGGGCGTGCGCCCCGATGACCGCGTGGCGATCTGCGTGGAGCGCGGCCCGGAAATGATCATCGGGCTGCTGGGCATCCTCAAGGCCGGCGCGGGGTATGTGCCGATCGACCCGGCGTATCCGCTGGAACGCATCGCCTACACCCTGCACGACAGCCAACCGCTGGCGGTGCTGGTGCAGGCCAACACCCGTCACTTGGTGGGCGAACTGGCGCAGATCGACCTCAATGGCCTGCGCGGTGAATCCCTGATCAACCCGCACGTTGCGGTCAGCCCGCAGCACC
This sequence comes from Pseudomonas sp. H1_D04, assembly GCF_054683855.1. Lineage (NCBI taxonomy): Bacteria > Pseudomonadati > Pseudomonadota > Gammaproteobacteria > Pseudomonadales > Pseudomonadaceae > Pseudomonas > Pseudomonas sp. H1_D04. The sequence goes on along the minus strand of NZ_CP162826.1, from coordinate 6,102,669 downwards.
TGGCCTATGTGATCTACACCTCCGGCTCCACCGGCCAGCCCAAGGGCGTGATGATCGAACACCGCCAGGTGGCGCGACTGTTCAGCGCCACTGAGCAGTGGTTCGGCTTCGACCACACCGATGTGTGGGCACTGTTTCATTCCTTTGCGTTCGACTTCTCCGTGTGGGAAATCTGGGGCGCGTTGATGCACGGCGGCCAGTTGCTGATCGTGCCGCAATTGGTCAGCCGCTCGCCGGACGAGTGCTACACGCTGTTGTGCGAAGCGGGCGTGAGCATCCTCAACCAAACGCCAAGCGCCTTCCGCCAGTTGATTGCGGCCCAGGGCAACAGCCCCCAGGCCCACTCGCTGCGCCAAGTGATTTTCGGCGGCGAAGCCCTGGAGCCGGGCATGCTCAAGCCGTGGTACGCCCGGGCGATCAATGCCGGCACCCAACTGGTGAACATGTACGGCATCACCGAAACCACCGTGCACGTGACTTATCGAGCGCTGCACGCGGCGGATGCGCAGTTGGTGGGCGTGAGTCCGATTGGCGTGCGCATTCCCGACCTGCAACTGTATGTGCTGGACGCACAGCGCGAGCCGCTGCCATTGGGCGTGGTCGGCGAGTTGTACGTCGGTGGTGCCGGTGTGGCGCGGGGGTATCTGAACCGCGCCGAATTAACCGCCGAGCGCTTCCTGACGAACCCAACCACCGGCCAGCGCCTCTACAAAACCGGCGACCTCGGCCGCCTGTTGGCCGATGGCAGCGTGGAATACCTGGGACGTAATGACGACCAGGTAAAAATCCGTGGTTTCCGTATCGAGTTGGGCGAAATCCAGGCGCGCCTCGCCACCGCTCAAGGTGTGCGCGACGCCGTAGTCATCGCCCGTGAAGACACGCCCGGTGACCAGCGCCTGGTGGCCTATGTGATCGCCGAAGGCGACATCAACGTCGCGATGCTGCGTGATCATTTACGGCTGAGCCTGGCTGACCATATGGTGCCCAGCGCCTTCGTGTTGCTGGACACCTTCCCGCTGACCCCCAACGGCAAACTCGACCGCAAGGCCTTGCCCGCGCCGGATGCCGACGCGTTGGCCCGACGTGATTACGAGGCTCCACGCGGCACCGTTGAAGTAGCCATCGCGACCCTCTGGCAAGACCTGCTCAAACTTGAACGCATTGGGCGCGACGACAACTTCTTCGAACTGGGCGGTCATTCCCTGCTGGCGGTCAAGCTGATTGAGCGTATGCGCCAGGTCGACCTCAGCGCCGATGTGCGCGTGTTGTTCGGCCAACCCACTCTTGCCGCACTCGCCGCGGCGGTGGGCGGGCAACGGGAAGTGCGGGTGCCGGTCAACCAGATCCACGCAGACAGCCCCGTCATCACCCCGGACATGCTGCCGCTGATCGAACTCGAACAGGCCGCCATCGACCACATCCTGCAACAGGTGCCCGGCGGCATCGGCAATGTGCAGGACATCTACGGCCTCGCGCCGTTGCAGGCCGGCATCCTGTATCACCACCTGGCAACCACCGACGGAGATCCCTACGTGTTGCAGGTGCAGTTGGGTTTCAACGATCAAGCGGCGTTGGACGCGTTTATCCAGGCGCTGCACAGCGTGATCGAACGCAATGACATCCTGCGCACCGCGATCCTCTGGGAAGGCCTGGACGAACCGGTGCAAGTGGTCTGCCGCCAGGCGCCGTTGGCCGTTGAGCGGGTCGAAACCCCAGGCGTGGATGCCCTGGCCCACCTGCAACAGCGTTTCGACCCACGCCACTACCGCCTCGATCTGTCCCGCGCCTCGTTGATGCGCCTGGCCTACGCCGAAGCGCCGGGCGGCTTCGTCGGCATCCTGCTGCTGCACCATATCCTGCTCGACCACACCGCCCTGCACGTGCTGGTGCAGGAGATGAGCGCCAGCCTGTCCGGGCGCAGCGCGCAACTGCCTGACGCGGTGCAGTACCGCACCTACGTGGCCCAGGCGCGGCTGGGGGTGAGCCAGGCCCAGCATGAAGCGTTCTTCAGCGAGATGCTGGGTGATATCGATGAGCCGACCCTGGCCTTCGGCTTGCAGGATGTGCACGGCGACGGCAGCGGCATTGTCGAGGCGCACCTGCCGTTGGAACCGGCCCTGAGCCTGGGCCTGCGCGAACAGGCGCGGCAATTGGGCGTGAGCACCGCGAGCCTGGTGCACCTGGCCTGGGCGCATGTGCTGGGGCAAGTCTCCGGTCAGCAGGACGTGGTGTTCGGCACCGTGCTATTGGGCCGTATGCAGGGCGGCGAGGGTGCCGACCGCGCCCTGGGGATGTTTATCAACACCTTGCCGCTGCGGGTCAGCGTCGGCGCAGTCGGCGTACAAGCCGCCGTGCGCGCCACCCACGCGCGCCTGGCGCAGTTGCTCGGGCATGAGCACGCGTCGCTGTCCCTGGCCCAGCGTTGCAGCGGGGTGCCGGGCTCATTGCCGTTGTTCAGCACGCTGCTCAACTACCGCCACAGCGCGCCGGATGAAGCGCCGGGAGACAGCCCGTTTGCGGCGTCCGGCATCCAGATCCTGAGCTCCGAGGAGCGCAGCAACTACCCGCTGGTGCTCAACGTCGATGACCTGGGCACAGGCTTCGCGCTGACCGTGCAAGGCGTAGCCACGCTGGACGTGCAGCGTGTCGGCGACTACATGCTCACGGCCTTGCGCCATCTGGTGACCGCGTTGCAACAAGCGCCGACCACGCCAGTGCAAGGCGTATCGATTGTGCCGCCTGCCGAGCGCAACCAACTGCTGGTGGAATTCAACGCCACTGCCCGCGATTACCCATCGCAACTGACCGTGCACCAACTGTTCGAAGCCCAGGCCCTGGCGCGTCCCGAAGCCGTGGCGGCGGTGCAAGGCCAGTTATCCTTGAGCTATCGCGATCTCAATCGCCGCGCCAACCGTCTGGCCCATCACCTGATCAACCAGGGCGTGCAACCGGGGGAAAGCGTGGCGATTGCGTTGCCGCGCTCCCTCGATCTGCTGATCTGCCAACTGGCGATCCTCAAGTGTGGCGCCGTGTACGTGCCCCTGGACGTGAATGCGCCGCTGGAACGCCAGGCGTTTATCGTGCAGGACAGTGGCGCGAAGCGGGTGCTCAACTCCCTGGCCGAGCTGAATCTGGACGCGCTGTCCCCGCGCAACCTCGACTTGGTACTTTCCTCCCACAGCGTGGCGTACATCCTCTACACCTCCGGTTCCACGGGGGCGCCCAAGGGCGTGCAGGTACCACACCGCGCGATCTCGCGCCTGGTGCTCAATAACGGCTACGCCGAGTTCAACCCTCAGGACCGCGTGGCCTTCGCTTCCAACCCGGCGTTCGACGCCAGCACCCTCGACGTGTGGGCGCCGTTGCTCAATGGCGGCTGCGTGGTGGTGGTCGAACAGGCAGTGCTGTTGTCCCAGGCCGCGTTTGCCGCGCTGTTGCAGGAGCAATCCGTCAGCGTGTTGTGGATGACCGCCGGGTTGTTCCACCAGTACGCCGATGCGCTGCTGCCGGTGTTCCCGCAGTTGCGTTATCTGATCGTCGGCGGCGATGTGCTCGACCCGCACGTGATCGGCCGCGTGCTCAAGCACGGCAAGCCCCGGCACTTGCTCAATGGCTATGGGCCGACGGAGGCCACTACGTTCTCCACCACCCATGAAATTACCCACCTGGGCGAGGGCGGTATTCCGATTGGCCGGCCGATGGCGAATGCCCAGGCCTATGTGCTGGATGTGCGCCAGCAACTGTTGCCATTGGGCGCGGTCGGCGAGCTGTATATCGGTGGCGCGGGCGTGGCCAAGGGGTACTTGAACCAGCCGCAACTGACCGCCGAAAAATTTATCCCGAACCCGTTTGGCGAGGGCGTTCTGTACCGCACGGGCGATCTGGCGTGCTGGCAGGCCGACGGCACCTTGCTGTACCAGGGACGCAATGACCTGCAAGTGAAGATTCGCGGGTTCCGCATCGAGCCGGGTGAAATCGAAGCCTGCCTGGGAGCCTTCGCTGGCGTGAACGACGCAGTGGTGCTGGTGCGCGAAGACGAACCCGGCGACAAGCGTCTGGTGGCGTACTACACCGCCGCCGCGCCGCTGCCAATCGAAGCGCTGCGCGCCCATCTGCAAGGTCAGTTGCCGGATTACATGGTGCCGTCGGCCTATGTCTGGCTGGCGCTGATGCCGCTCACCGCCAACGGCAAGCTGGACCGCAAAGGCCTACCGGTGCCGGATGCAGGCGCGCTGCTCAGCCGTGGTTATGAAGCGCCGGAAGGCGAGGTGGAAAGCCTGCTGGCGCAGATCTGGCAGGACCTGCTCAAGCTCGACCGTGTGGGCCGGCATGACCATTTCTTTGAGCTGGGCGGGCACTCGCTGCTGGCGGTCAGCCTGATCGAACGCATGCGTCAGGCGGGCCTGAGCGCGGATGTGCGGGTGCTGTTCAACCAGCCGAGCCTGGCGGCGCTGGCGGCGGCGGTGGGCAGTGGTCGGGAGGTTGTGGTGCCGGCCAATGGCATTCCCTCGGGCTGCACCCACATCACGCCAGCGATGCTGACCCTGGTGCAACTCGACCAAAGCGCCATCGACCGCATCATCGCCAACGTCCCCGGCGGCGCGGCAAACGTGCAGGACATCTACCCGCTGGCGCCCTTGCAGGAAGGCATCCTGTACCACCACATCAGCGCCGAGCAGGGCGACCCGTATCTGCTGCAATCACGCATGGCCTTCGACAGCCTTGAGCGGTTGCACGGTTTTATGGGCGCGTTGCAACGGGTCGCCGCCCGTCACGACATCTTGCGTACCGGCGTGGTCTGGGAAGGCCTGGACAGCCCGGTGCAGGTGGTCTGGCGTGAGGCGCACCTGGTGGTGCAGGAGGTGAACCTTGATCCCGCCGAGGGCGACATCCTCGAACAGCTGCACGCCCGTTTCGATGCGCGGCATTACCGCCTGGATATCACCCAGGCGCCGCTGTTGCGCATGGTTTACGCCCAGGATCCAGTGAACGGGCATGTGGCAGCTATCCTGCTGTTCCACCACTTGGCGCTGGACCACACCGCCATGGACGTGGTCGGTCACGAGATGGGTGCGTTCCTGTTCAACCACGGCCAGGACTTGCCGGCGGCCGCGCCATTTCGCAACTACGTGGCCCAGGCGCGCCTGGGTGTGAGCGTCGACGAGCATGAGCGGTTCTTCCGCGAAATGCTTGCCGACATCAATGAGCCCACCTTGCCCTTCGGCGTGCAGGACGTGCAGGGCGACGGCCGTGATATCGAAGAGGCCGAACAGGCCCTGACCATGGCGCTGGCCCAACGCGTACGTGAACAGGCGCGGCGCCTGGGCGTGAGCGCGGCAAGCCTGATGCACTTGGCTTGGGCCCAGGTGCTGGGGCTGGTCTGTGGGCGTGACGACGTGGTGTTCGGCACCGTATTGATGGGCCGTATGCAGGCCGGCGACGGTGCGGATCGGGCCTTGGGGATGTTCATCAACACCTTGCCGCTGCGGGTGGACACCGCAGTCAGCGCGGTCGCCGCCGTCAAGGCCACCCATGCACGGTTGAGCGCGTTGCTCGGCCATGAACACGCGTCCCTTGCCCTGGCTCAGCGTTGCAGTGGGGTGGCGGCCTCCACGCCGCTGTTCAGCGCGTTGCTCAACTACCGTCACAGCCATCCCGGCGCCATGGCCCGCGACGGCCAAGGAATTTGGGAAGGTGTGCAGTTGCTGGGCGGTGAAGAGCGCAGCAACTACCCGCTGACCCTGAGCGTCGACGATCTGGGCGAAGGCTTCGGCCTGACCGTGCTGGCCTTGCCCCGCATCGGCGCCCAGCGCCTGTGCGAGTACATGGCCAATGCCGTTGAACACTTGGTCGATAGCCTGGAAAACACTGCGCAAACCCCGCTCAATCAGTTGCCTATTCTCCCCGCCAGCGAACGCGAAACCCTGCTGCGCGAGTTCAACGCCACGGCTGAGGATTTCCCGAGCGGCCACACCGTGCAGGGTTCCTTTGAAATCCAGGCCGACCGCCAACCTCACGCCATAGCCGTGGTGCAGGACGGCGAGTCGCTGACGTATCAGCAGCTCAACCAACGTGCCAACCAGTTGGCCCATCACCTGATCGCACAGGGTGTGCAGCCGGACGACCGCGTCGCCCTGTGCTGCCGTCGTGGGCCGCAGATGCTGGTGGGGTTGCTGGGGATTCTCAAGGCCGGCGCCGGTTATGTGCCGATTGACCCGGCGTATCCCGCCGAGCGCATTGCTTACTTATTGCAGGACAGCGCACCGGTAGCGGTGCTGGCCGAAGCGAGCACCCGCGACTTGCTGGGCGCGGTCACCAGCATCGACGTGCACGCAACCTGGCACCACCCCGTCAGCAATCCGCAACTCGCCGCCCTGACACCGGCCCACCTGGCCTATGTGATCTACACCTCGGGCTCCACCGGCCAGCCCAAGGGCGTGATGGTGGAACACCGCACCGTGGAAAACCTGGTGCATTGGCACTGTGAAGCCTTTGGCCTGCACGCCGTCAGCCACACCAGCAGCGTGGCCGGCTTTGGCTTTGATGCGATGGCCTGGGAGGTATGGCCAGCGCTGTGCGTGGGCGCCACCCTGCACCTGCCACCGGAGGATGTGGGCAACGAAAACATCGACGAACTGCTCGCCTGGTGGCTGGCGCAGCCCTTGGACGTGAGCTTTCTGCCCACGCCGGTGGCCGAATACGCGTTCAGCCAGGACTTGCAGCACCCCACCTTGCGCATCCTGCTGATCGGCGGCGACCGCCTGCGCCAGTTCAGCCAGGAGCGACGCTTTGCGGTGATCAACAACTACGGCCCCACCGAAGCCACCGTGGTCGCCACCTCCGGCCGCGTACGTGCCGGGCAGGTGCTGCATATCGGCCGACCTATCGCCAATGCCAGCGTCTACGTGCTGGACGCGCAGTTGCGTCCGGTGCCGGTGGGGGTGGCCGGTGAACTCTATGTGGGCGGCAGCGGCGTGGCGCGGGGTTACCTCAATCGCCCGGACTTGAGCGCTGAACGCTTTCTGCAAGACCCGTTCAATGACGGGCGCATGTACCGCACCGGCGACCTGGTGCGCTGGTTGCCCGATGGCAATATCGAGTACCTGGGACGCAACGATGACCAGGTAAAAATCCGTGGCGTGCGCGTTGAACTGGGCGAAATCGAAAGCCGCCTGGCGGCACTGCAAGGCGTCGGCGACGCGGTGGTGCTGGTGCGCGAAGGCCGCTTGATCGCCTGGTTCACCGAGCAACAGCCGCTGCTGATTGAAAGCCTGCGCGAGCAACTGCAGGCGCAGTTACCGGAGGCTTTGGTGCCGGTGGCCTACGTCAAACTCGACGCGCTGCCCCTGACCGCTAACGGCAAACTCGACCGCGGTGCCTTGCCGGCACCGGATCAGGCCGCGTTGCTGACCCGTGACTACGAAGCGCCTCAGGGTGAAGTGGAAACCACCCTGGCCGCGATCTGGGCTGAGGTGTTGCAGGTTGAGCAGGTGGGTCGCCACGATCATTTCTTTGAGCTGGGCGGCCATTCGTTGCTGGCGGTCAGCCTGATCGAACGCATGCGCCAGGTCGGCCTCAGCGCCGATGTGCGCGTGCTGTTCAGCCAGCCGACCCTGGCCGCGCTGGCGGCAGCGGTGGGCAGTGGGCGCGAAGTGCAGGTGCCCGCCAACCGCATCCCGGTCGACTGCCAGCGCCTGACCCCGGACCTGTTGTCGCTGGTGGAACTCGACCAATCCACCCTTGATCAAGTGGTGGCCCAGGTGCCCGGTGGCGCAGCCAATGTGCAGGACATCTACCCGTTGGCGCCGTTGCAGGAAGGCATTCTCTACCACTACCTCACCGCCGAGCAGGGCGACCCGTATCTGCTGCAATCGCACCTGGCGTTCGACAGTGTCGAGCGCCTGCACGCCTTTGCCCAGGCGCTGCAACAGGTGATCGACCGCCACGACATCCTGCGTACCGGCGTGGTGTGGGAAGGGCTGGTGCAACCGCTGCAAGTGGTGTGGCGCAAGGCCCGGTTGCCCCTTGAACAGCTGCAGCTTGAAGGCGATGTACTGGCCGGCCTGCATCAACGTTTTGATGCACGCCGCTACCGCCTGGACATCAGCCAAGCGCCGTTGATTCGCCTGGCCTACGCCGACGATCCGGCCAACCAGCGTGTGGTTGTGGTGCTGCTCTATCACCATATCGCCCTCGACCACACCGCCTTTGACGTGGTGCTGCGGGAAATGCAGGGTTATCTGCTGGGCCATCCGGCGCCGACCGCTGCACCGATGCCGTACCGCAACTACGTGGCCCAGGCGCGCTTGGGGGTGAGTGAGCAGGAGCATGAAACGTTCTTCCGCACCCTGCTCGGCGATGTCGACGAGCCAACCCTGCCATTCGGCCTGCAAAACGTGCGCGGCGACGGTAACGCCATCGAAGAGCACCGCCTGCACCTGGACAGCGACCTCAACCGCCGCCTGCGTGCCCAGGCCCGTTTGCTGGGTGTGAGCACCGCGAGCCTGTTCCACCTGGCCTGGGGCCAAGTGCTGGCGGCCACGTCCGGGCGCCAGAGTGTGGTGTTCGGCACTGTGTTGGTGGGGCGTCTGCAAGGCGGTGAAGGGGCCGACCGTGCGCTGGGCGTGTTCATCAATACGTTGCCGCTGCGCCTGGATATCGACGGTCAGGGCGCACGCTCCGCCGTACGCGCCACGCATGCGCGGCTCACCGCTTTGCTCGGTCATGAGCACGCTTCCCTGGCCCTGGCCCAGCGTTGCAGTGGGGTGGCTGCACCTGCGCCGTTGTTCAGCTCAATGCTCAACTATCGCCATCGCGGCGGCGCCACCCGTTCCCAGGAGGCGCAACACGCCTGGGAAGGTATGCAGACCCTGGTCAACGACGGGCGCACCAACTACCCGCTGACCTTGAACGTGGATGACCTGGGTGATGGCTACGACGTGACTGCGTTGGCCCAGGTCGATGCGCAACGCGTCTGCGGGTACCTGCAAGTGGCCCTGTCCGGGCTGGTCGAGGCCCTGGAGCAGGCACCGAACCAGGCGCTCAATCGCCTGCCGATTCTGAGTTCCGAGGAGCGACACACGCTGCTGGTGACGTTCAACGCCACGGAGGTGAACTACAACCTCGACCAGACCCTGCACGGGATGTTCGAAGCCCAAGTTCAGCGCACGCCGCACGCCATCGCGGTGAAGGCGGGCGAGCAGCAGCTTACCTACCAACAACTCAACGAGCGTGCCAACCGCCTGGCCCATCATCTGCGCGCGCTGGGTGTACAGCCGGATGCCCGGGTGGGGATTTGCCTGGAGCGCGGCCTGGACATGGTCGTCGGCCTGTTCGCCATCCTCAAGGCCGGTGGCGGTTATGTGCCGCTGGACCCGGCGTACCCGCTGGAGCGTATCGCCTACATGCTGCACGACAGCGCGCCGGTCGTGGTGCTGGCCCAGAACGCCACCGTAGGCTTGCTGGGCGACGTGCCGCTGCTCAATCTGGACCTGAACACCTGGCAGCATCAGCCGCTGAGCAACCCCGAGGTACCGGGCCTGACCGCCCGGCATCAGGCCTACGTGATCTACACCTCAGGCTCCACTGGCCAGCCCAAAGGCGTGATCAACGAACACGCCGGGGTGGTCAACCGGCTGCTGTGGATGCAGGACGCTTATGGCCTCAAGGCCGATGACGCGGTGTTGCAGAAAACCCCGTTCAGTTTCGACGTGTCGGTATGGGAATTCTTCTGGCCGCTGTTCACGGGCGCACGCTTGGTGATGGCGCGCCCCGGCGGGCATAAGGACCCGGCATACCTGTGCGAGGTGATCGAGGCCGAACACATCACCACGTTGCACTTTGTGCCGTCGATGCTCGACGTGTTCCTGGCCCATGGCGATGTGAGCCAGGCGGCTGGGCTGGTGCGGGTGATGTGCAGCGGCGAAGCGCTGCCGGGCAGCCTGGTGCGCCGTTTCAAGGCGCAGTTGCCGGGGATCGGCCTGTACAACCTGTACGGCCCGACTGAAGCGGCGGTGGACGTGACCGCCTGGAACTGCGCACGCCCCGACGTGCCGGACAACACTCCCATCGGCAAGCCCATCGCCAATACGCGCATGTACGTGCTGGATGCGCAGTTGCAGCCGGTGCCGCTGGGTGTGGTCGGCGAGCTGTTTATCGGCGGTGTGCAAGTGGCGCGGGGTTACCTGAACCGCCCTGAGCTGACTGCCGAGCGCTTTCTCGACGACCCGTTCCACGCGGGTCGGATGTACCGCACCGGCGACCTTGGCCGCTACTTGCCCGACGGCACTATCGAATACCTGGGCCGCAATGACGACCAGGTCAAGATCCGTGGCCTGCGTATCGAACTGGGGGAAATCCAGGCGCGTCTGCTTGAGCACTCCCAGGTCAGCGAAGCGGCGGTGGTCGCCCGTGAAGATCGCCTCGTCGCCTACTACACCGGTACGCCAACCGAGATCGAGGCACTGCGCGCTCACCTGCTGCAACACCTGCCGGACTTTATGGTGCCCGCGCTGTTCGTGCACCTCGACGCGCTGCCCTTGAGCCCCAACGGCAAACTCGACCGCAAGGCTTTGCCAGCGCCCGGCTTGCACGCCTTGAACGTGCGTGAGTACGAAGCGCCGGAAGGCGACACCGAAATCCTGCTGGCGCAGCTGTGGGCCGAGTTGCTCAACGTGGAGCGGGTCGGGCGCCAGGATAATTTCTTTGAACTGGGCGGGCACTCGCTGCTTGCCGTGAGCTTGATCGGGCGCTTGCGCCAGGAAGGCATGGAAGCTGACGTCCGGGCGCTGTTCGAACAGCCGACCCTGGCCGGCTACGCCGCAATGACCGAACGAATGGAGATCGTCCTGTGAGCCTCTTAGAGCTGCTGGCAACCCTGAAAACCAAGGACATTCAACTGGCGCTCAAGGGCGAGCAGTTGTCGGTGCAAGGCAACAAGCAAGCGTTGAGTGACCCGGCGATCCTTGCCGCCTTGCGCGAGCACAAACCGGCGCTGATCGAGCTGATTAAGGCCGGCGAGTATTCCGCCACCAAGGCCGGTGAAGTCGACGTACCGGCCAATGGCATCCCGGCCGGCGCCCAGCACATCACACCGGACATGCTGACGTTGTCCAGCCTCAGCCAGGACGAGATCGACCGCATCGTCGCCACCGTCGACGGCGGCGTGGCGAATATCCAGGACATCTACCCGCTGGCACCGTTGCAGGAAGGCATCCTGTTCCACCATGTCAGCGCCGAGCAGGGCGACCCGTACGTCATGCAATCTCAGTTCGCGTTCGACAGCCTGGCGCGCTTCGAGGCGTTCGCCCAGGCGCTGCAAGCGGTGATGGACCGCCATGACATCCTGCGCACCGGCGTGGTCTGGGATGGCCTGCAACAGCCGTCGCAAGTGGTGTGGCGCACGGCGCGCCTGCCGGTGCAGGCCTTGCAACTCGACCCGGCGGATGGCGAGATCGCCGCCCAACTGCACGCCCTGTTCGATGCGCGCCACTATCGCCTCGACGTGACCCAGGCGCCGTTGCTGCGCTTGGTGCGTGCCGATGACCCGGCCAATGGGCGTATCGTCGCCACCTTGCTGTTCCACCACATGGCCCTGGACCATAGCGCCCTGGAAGTGGTGTGCCATGAAATGCAGGCGTGCCTGCTGGGGCAAGGCGCGGCGTTGGGCCAGGCGGTGCCGTTTCGCAACTATGTAGCCCAGGCACGGCTGGGCATCAGCGAGCAGGAACACGAAGGCTTCTTCCGCCAGATGCTTGGCGATATTAGCGAGCCGACCTTGCCGTTTGGCTTGCAGGATGTGCAGGGCGATGCGCGGGGCATCAGCGAACTCAGCCTGCCCTTGGCGGCGCTATTGAGCCAGCGCTTGCGCACCCAGGCGCGGCAGTTGGGGGTAAGCGCGGCAAGCCTGTTTCACCTGGGCTGGGCGCAGGTGTTGGGAGCATTGGCCGGCAAGCAACAGGTGGTGTTCGGCACGGTGTTGATGGGCCGTATGCAAGGCAGTCATGACACGGACCGCGCCTTGGGCATCTTCATCAACACCTTGCCGTTTCGCGTGGACGTGGACGGCCAGGACGTGCGCGCCGGGGTCAAGGCCACCCATGGTCGACTCACCACACTGCTGCGCCACGAGCATGCGGCACTGGCCCTGGCCCAGCGCTGCAGTGGGGTGATCGCGCCGACGCCGTTGTTCAGCGCGCTGCTCAACTATCGCCACAGCGCGCCCGCCGCCAGCGCCGAAGCCGTCTCGGCGTGGCAAGGCATCGCCGCCCTCAGTGCTGAAGAACGCACCAACTATCCACTGACCCTGAGCGTCGATGACCTGGGCGAAGGCTTTGGCCTGAGCCTGCTGGCCAGCACCCAGGTGGACCCGCAGCGGGTCTGCGCCTACCTGCAAACTGCCCTGGAAAACCTGGTGACGGCCCTGGAGCAGGCGCCGGACACCGCGCTCAATCAAGTGCCGGTGGTGCCCGCCGTCGAGCAGCGGTTGCTGTTGGAACAGTTCAACGCCACCCAGGCCGAGTTCCCCCAAGGCACCACCTTGCATGGGCGTATCGAAGCCCAGGCCGTTCTCACGCCACATGCCATCGCGGCGGTGCAGCTTGAACGCTCGCTGACCTACGCTGAGCTCAACGGGCAAGCCAACCTGCTGGCCCATCACTTGCTGGCGCTGGGCGTCAAACCCGATGACCGCGTGGCCATCGTCGCCCGTCGTGGACTGGACACCCTGGCCGGGTTGCTGGCGATCCTTAAAGCCGGCGCCTGCTACGTACCGGTGGACCCGTCCCACCCGGCCGAGCGCCTCGCCTACCTGCTCAGCGACAGCGCCCCGGTGGCGGTGCTGACTCAGCACGCGTTGCTCCAACGCCTGCCCGAGCTGGACGTGCCGGTGATCAACCTGGACCGCTATACCTGGCACCACCACGCGGCGAGCAATCCCAGCGTCGCCGTGACTCCCGCGAACCTCGCCTATGTGATCTACACCTCCGGCTCCACCGGCCTGCCCAAAGGCGTGATGGTGGAACACCACACCGTCACCAACCTGGTGGATTGGCATTGCCGCGCCTTCGACCTCTGCGCCGGGCGCCACACCGCCAGCGTCGCCGGGTTCGGCTTTGATGCCATGGCCTGGGAAGTGTGGCCGGCGCTGTGTGTCGGCGCGACCCTGCACCTGCCACCGGCCCATGACGGCCCCGAAGACATCGACGCGTTGCTGGCCTGGTGGTGCGCGCAGCCGCTGGATGTGTGCTTCCTGCCGACGCCGGTGGCCGAGTACGCCTTCAGCCAGCACATCGAGCACCCGACGCTGCGCACCTTGCTGGTCGGCGGCGACCGCCTGCGGCAGTTCGGGCGGGCGCAGCGGTTTGAGCTGATCAACAACTACGGCCCTACCGAAGCCACGGTGGTCGCCACCTCCGGAAAGGTCGAGGCGGGGCAGGCGTTGCATATCGGCAAGCCCATCGCCAATGCCACGGTGTACGTGCTGGACGAGCAACAACGCCCGGTGCCGCTGGGCGTGGCGGGTGAGTTGTATGTGGGCGGCAAGGGCGTGGCGCGCGGCTACCTGAACCGTCCGCAACTAACCGCCGAACGCTTCCTGGACGACCCGTTCAACGTCGGACGCATGTACCGCACCGGTGACCTGGTGCGCTGGTTGCCCGACGGCAACCTCGATTACCTGGGCCGCAATGACGATCAGGTGAAAATCCGTGGTGTGCGCATCGAACTGGGGGAAATCGAAACCCAACTCAACCAACTGCCGAGCTTGCAGGAAGTGGTGGTGCTGGTGCGTGACGAGCGGCTGGTGGCGTACTACACCGAAAACCCGCAACTTGATTCATTGGCGGTGGGCGATATCCGCGCCCATCTGGTGGCGCACCTGCCGGACTACATGGTCCCGGTCGCCTTCATGAAACTTGACGCGCTGCCCTTGACCGCCAACGGCAAACTCGACCGCAAGGCCCTGCCAGCGCCGGATAGGGCCGCGGTGTTTACCCGCCAATACGCGACGCCCGAGGGCGAGATCGAAAGCAGCCTGGCGCAGATCTGGGCCGATGTCTTGCAGGTAGAACGCGTCGGCCGTTACGACCACTTCTTTGAACTGGGCGGGCACTCGCTGCTCGCCATGCGCATGGTGTCCCAGGTGCGCCAACGACTGGGCGTGGAGCTGTTGCTCAGCGACCTGTTTGCCAATGCCGAACTGGCCGCCGTTGCCGACGTGCTGGCCCAGGCCGGTCGCAGCACCTTGCCGGCGATCCTGCCGGCCAACCGCGATGAGCCGGTGCCGCTGTCGTTCGCCCAGCAGCGCTTGTGGTTCCTGGCGTTGATGGAAGGCGCCAACACGGCCTACAACATTCCCATCGGCTTGCGCCTGCGCGGGCAACTGCATGTGCAGGCCTTGCAACGGGCGCTGGCTCGGATCGTTGCGCGGCACGAAACCCTGCGCAGCCGCTTCGCCCAGCACGGTGACGACGCCCAGGTGCTGATCGTCGCGGCCGACGACGTGCTGCCGCTGCAAGTGCAGGACTTGCGCCGTCACCCGCAACCGCAACAGGCGCTGGATGCGTTGATCCACGGCGAAGCGTCGGCGCCGTTCGACCTCGAACGCGGCCCGCTGCTGCGCGGGCGCCTGGTGGTGATGGCCGACGAGCACCATGTGCTGTTGCTGACCCTGCACCATATCGTCTCCGATGGCTGGTCCATGGGCGTGCTCACCCGCGAACTGATGGCGCTGTACCAGGCCTTCAGCCATGGGCAGCCCGACCCGTTGCCGCCACTGCCGATCCAATACGGCGACTTTGCCGTGTGGCAACGCTTGTGGCTCAGCGGCGAAGTACTTCACCGCCAGAGCCGCTATTGGCAACAGGCCCTGGCTGGTGCGCCGGCGTTGCTCAGCCTGCCCACCGACCGCCCGCGCCCGGCGCAGCAGGACTACGCCGGCAGCAGCGTGGAGATCCGTCTGGACGAGCGCCTCACCGCCGGGCTCAAGGCCTTGAGCCAACGCCACGGCAGCACGCTGTACATGACGGTAATGACCGCCTGGGCGTCCTTGCTCGCGCGGCTCTCGGGGCAGGCAGATGTGGTGATCGGCTCGCCGGTGGCCAACCGTACGCGCACTGAAGTCGAAGGCCTCATCGGCCTGTTCGTCAACACCCTGGCGGTGCGCATCGACACCTCGGGCGCGCCCACTACCGAAGCGCTGCTGGCGCGGGTCAAGGCGCTGACCTTGGCGGCCCAGGCCCATCAAGACCTGCCCTTCGAGCAAGTGGTCGAAATCACCCGGCCGGTACGCAGCCTGGCCCACAGCCCATTGTTCCAAACCCTGTTGGCCTGGCAGGACAGCAGCGCGCCGATCCTGGCCCTGGGCGACCTGGCCCTGGAAGGCATCGTGGAGAACAGCCACTTTGCCAAGTTCGACCTCTCGCTGAACCTCGGCGAAGTGCAGGGCACGATTATCGGCGCGCTGGAATACGCTGTGGCGCTGTTCGATGAAGCGACGATGCAGCGTTACGTCGGCTACTTCACCCGCGTGTTGCAGGCCATGGTCGATAACGACCAGGCGGTGTTGGAGCATGCGCCGCTGCTGGACGAGGGCGAGCGTCGGCAGGTGCTGTTCGATTTCAACGCCACCCAGGTGGATTACAACCTCGACCAGACCTTGCACGGCATGTTTGAAGCCCAGGTGGCCCGCACGCCCCATGCGATTGCGCTCAAGGCTGGCGAACAGCAACTGACGTACGCCGAGCTCAACGCGCGGGCCAACCAACTCGCCCATCACTTGCTGGCGCTGGGTGTCCAGCCGGATTCGCGGGTGGCGATCTGCGTGGAGCGCGGCCTGGAGATGGTCATCGGCCTGTACGCGATCCTCAAGGCCGGCGCCGCTTATGTGCCGCTGGACCCGGCTTACCCGCTGGAGCGCATCGCCTACATGCTCAGCGACAGCGCACCCGCTGTTGTACTGATCCAGGGCGCTACTCGTGCGCTGGTGGGCGCGGTGCCGGTGGTCGATCTGGACCAACCGAGCTGGCACGCGCAATCCGTGGATAACCCCGCGGTGCAGGGCCTGAGCGCCTATGTGATCTACACCTCCGGCTCCACTGGCCAGCCCAAGGGCGTGATCAACGACCATGGCGGCGTGGTCAATCGCCTGCTGTGGATGCAGGACGAGTATGGGCTCACCGCCCAGGACCGGGTCTTGCAGAAAACCCCGTTCAGCTTTGATGTGTCGGTCTGGGAATTCTTCTGGCCGCTGTTCACCGGCGCCTGCCTGGTGATGGCCCGTCCTGGCGGGCATAAAGATCCGGCGTACCTGTGCGAGGTGATCGAGGCCGAACACATCACCACGTTGCACTTTGTGCCGTCGATGCTCGACGTGTTCCTGGCCCATGGCGACGTCAGCCAGGCGGCCGGGCTGGTGCGGGTGATGTGCAGCGGCGAAGCGCTGCCGGGCAGCCTGGTGCGCCGGTTCAAGGCGCAGTTGCCGGGGATCGGCCTGTACAACCTGTATGGCCCGACCGAAGCGGCCGTCGACGTGACGGCATGGAACTGCGCGGGCCCGGTGACGCCGGACAACACGCCCATCGGTAAGCCCATTGCCAACACCCGCATGTACCTGCTGGACGCGCAGTTGCAGCCGGTGCCGCTGGGCGTGGTCGGCGAGCTGTTTATCGGCGGCGTGCAAGTGGCGCGGGGGTACCTGAACCGTGCGGAACTGACCGCCGAACGCTTTCTTCAAGATCCATTTACCAGCGGTCGCATGTACCGCACCGGCGACGTCGGCCGCTACTTGCCCGATGGAAATATTGAGTACCTGGGCCGCAACGACGACCAGGTGAAAATCCGTGGCCTGCGTATCGAACTGGGCGAGATCCAGGCGCGCCTGACCGAGTGCCCAGCAGTCAACGAGGCTGCCGTGATCGCCCGCGAAGACCGTCTGGTGGCGTACTACACCGGTGCCTTCACCGACATCGACGTGCTGCGCAGTCAGTTGCTGCATCACTTGCCTGAATTCATGGTGCCGGCGATCTTCGTTCATCTCGACGCACTGCCCCTGAGTCCCAACGGCAAACTCGACCGCAAGGCGCTGCCCGCGCCGGGCCTGGATTCGGTGGTGGTGCGCGAATACGAAGCGCCTCAGGGCGACACGGAAATCGCCCTGGCAAGCCTGTGGGCCGAGTTGCTCAAGGTGGAACGTGTGGGCCGTCACGATAACTTCTTCGAACTGGGCGGGCATTCGTTGCTGGCGGTGAGCCTGATGGGGCGCATGCGCGGCCTTGGCTTGTCGGCGGACGTAAAAGTGCTGTTCGGTCAGCCAACCTTGTCGGCACTGGCGGCGGCGTTGGGCACTGGTCGTGAAGTGGCGGTGCCGGTCAATGGCATCGTTGACGGTTGCACCTCGATCACGCCGGGCATGTTGCCGCTGATCGCGCTGGAGCAAGTCGCCATCGACCGCCTCGTCGCCTGCATCCCCGGCGGTGCGGCGAATGTGCAGGATATCTACCCCCTGACGCCGTTGCAGGCCGGCATGCTCTATCACCACCGCGCCGTGCAGGAAGGCGATGCCTATGTGTTGC
Source organism: Pseudomonas sp. H1_D04 (assembly GCF_054683855.1). Taxonomy (NCBI): domain Bacteria; kingdom Pseudomonadati; phylum Pseudomonadota; class Gammaproteobacteria; order Pseudomonadales; family Pseudomonadaceae; genus Pseudomonas; species Pseudomonas sp. H1_D04. Next base: position 6,085,099 of record NZ_CP162826.1, on the reverse strand, counting down.
AGGCGCAGTTTGCCTTTGACAGCCGCCAACGTCTGGACGCGTTTGCCTTGGCGTTGCAGGCGGTGATCGAGCGCCACGACATCCTGCGTTCGTCGTTCCACTGGGACGGCCTGGAAGAACCGGTGCAGGTGGTCTGGCGCAAAGCGTCGCTGCGGGTTGAAACCGCGCCGCTGCCGCAACGCCTCGACCTGTCCCAAGCGCCGTTGATGCGCCTGGTGTGCAGCGAAGAAACCCCGCGTGTGGTCGCCACCTTGCTGTTCCATCACTTGGTCATGGACCACATCGCCCTGGAGATCCTGCAACACGAGATGCAGGCGTTTCTGTTGGGCACTCAACACCGCCTGGGAACGCCTGTGCCGTATCGCAACTATGTGGCGCAGATGCGCTTGGGCGCAGACGATCACGAAGGGTTTTTCCGCGAAATGCTCGGCCAGATCGACGAGCCCACGGAAGTGGCCAAGCTGGGCATCGATGAGCAGGCCCGTCTGACGATTGCTCCCGAATTAAGCCAGCGCCTGCGCACTCAGGCGCGCCAATCCGGCGTCAGCGCCGCCAGCCTGATGCACTTGGGCTGGGCCCAGGTGCTGGGCAAGGTGTCCGGCCGTGAGCAGGTGGTGTTCGGCACCGTGATGCTTGGCCGCTTGCAAGGCGGTGAAGGCGCCGAACGGGCCATGGGCGTGTTCATCAATACGTTGCCGTTGCGGGTCGACCTGGGCGAGCACTCGGTACGCCACGCCGCGCGCGCCACCCATGCGCGGCTGAGCCAACTGCTCAGCCATGAACACGCGCCGCTGGCATTGGCCCAGCGTTGCAGCGGCGTGCCGGTGACCACGCCGCTGTTCAGTGTGCTATTCAACTATCGGCACAGCGCGCCGCAGGCCGGTGCAGTCGTCGAGGCATGGCAAGGTATTGAGCTGCTCAAGGCCGAGGAACACAGCAACTACGGCCTGTCGATGAGCGTGGATGACCTGGGCGATGGCTTCACGTTGAAAGCCTCGGGGCAGGGCGCCCGGCGCCTGTGTGAGTACCTGAATGTGGCCCTGGAGCAACTGGTGCAGGCGCTGGAACAGGGTAGCGATATCGCCATCAGCCGTTTGCCGATCCTGCCCGCCGCCGAACAGCATCAACTGCGGCTAGCGTTCAATGCCAGCACCCGCGACTTCCCCCGTGAACACACCGTGCAGCGTCTGTTCGAAGCCCAGGCCCAGGCGCGTCCGGACGCATTGGCCGTGGTGCATGGCGAGCAGCGTCTGAGCTACGGCGAGCTCAATACCCGCGCCAATTGCCTGGCCCATTACCTGTTAGGACTGGGCGTAAAACCTGGCGACAACGTGCCGATCCTGCTGCCGCGTTCTGTCGCGCTGCTGGTCGGCCAACTGGCCGTGTTGAAGTGCGCGGCCGCCTATGTGCCGCTGGACATCAACGCGCCCGCCGAACGTCAGGCGTTCATGGTGCAGGACAGCGGTGCGCGCTGGTTGTTGACCCACAGCGACGCGGTGATCGAGTACGCGGCGCAACGCCTGGACGTGGACACCCTGGCCCTCGATCCACAACCTAGCCATAACCCAGATTTGTCGCAGTCTTCGGACAGCGAGGCGTACATCATGTACACCTCCGGCTCCACCGGCGTTCCCAAGGGTGTGCTGGTGCCCCATCGGGGCATCACGCGGTTGGTACTCAACAACGGCTATGCCGATTTCAATGCCAGCGACCGCGTGGTCTTCGCCTCCAACCCGGCGTTCGACGCCAGCACCATGGATGTATGGGGGCCACTGCTTAATGGCGGGCAAGTGCAGGTGATCGATCACGCCACCTTGCTCGACCCTGTGGCATTCGGCATGGCGTTAAAGGGCGCGACGGTGTTGTTCGTCACCACGGCGCTGTTCAACCAGTACGTGCAACTGATTCCCGACGCGTTGGCGGGTTTGCGCATCCTGCTGTGCGGCGGCGAGCGTGCCGATCCAGCGGCGTTCCGCAGCCTGTTGGCCCAGGCGCCGACGTTGCGCCTGGTGCATTGCTACGGCCCAACGGAAACCACCACCTACGCCACCACCTATGAAGTGCGCGCACTTGCCGACGACGCCGACAGCGTGCCGGTGGGGCGACCGATCTCCAACACCCAGATTTATGTGCTGGATGCGCACTTGCAGCCAGTGCCCCAGGGCGTGACCGGTGAAATCTGCATCGGTGGTGACGGCGTGGCCAAGGGGTACTTGAACCGTCCTGAACTGACCGCTGAAAAGTTTGTGCAGGATCCGTTCAACCCAGGCGCCTTGATGTACCGCACTGGCGACCTCGGCCGCTGGACGGCGCAGGGCCTGCTCGAATGCATCGGGCGCAATGACGATCAGGTGAAAATCCGTGGTTTCCGTATTGAGCTGGGAGAGATCGAAGCGCGCCTGATGACCTGCGTGGGTATTCAGGACGCGGTCGTGTTGGCCCGTGAAGACGCGCCGGGGGATAAGCGCTTGGTGGCGTATTTCACCTGGGCTGCCGAACCGGTAGGCATCGACAACGTACGTGCCCATCTTCAAGGGCAACTGCCAGACTACATGCTGCCATCGGCCTATGTGCCGCTGGACCGCTTGCCGTTGACTGCCAATGGCAAGGTCGACCGAAAAGCCTTGCCGGTGCCGGCTCTGGACGCGCTGGTCAGTCGTGATTTCGAAGCACCGACCGACGCCCTGGAACAGACCTTGGCGCAATTATGGGGCGAGGTGCTGAAGCTGGAGCAGGTGGGCCGGCATGACAGCTTCTTTGAACTGGGCGGGCATTCGCTGTTGGCGATTCGCCTGGTCAACCTGATGGACGAAGCGGGGCTGGCAGTGAGCCTGGCCGAGTTGTTCCAGCACGCCAGCGTGGCGTCGGTGGCGACCATGCTGCGCCAGCGCACCGCTGAGCCGGTGCGCGACAGCTCGGTGATTACGGTGCGCAGCAGCGGCTCGCAAGCGCCGTTGTTCCTGGTGCATGAATTCAGCGGCATGGACGTGTATTTCCCAGCGCTGGGCCAGCATTTACCGGGTGATTACCCGATCTATGGCCTTCCGGGTGTGGCGCTCGGCGAGGCGCACCTCAACACCCTGGAAGGCTTGGCGGCGCGCATGGTGGGCCTGATTCGCGGCTTGCAGCCCCATGGGCCGTATCGCATCGCCGGCTGGTCATTTGGCGGTGTGCTGGCCTATGAAGTGGCGATGCAGCTACTGGGGCTGGATGAACCGGTGGCGTTCCTTGGCTTGATCGACAGCTACGTGCCGCGCCTGACCGACCAGGGCAAGGCGCGTTGGAGCGGGCCAGACGCGCTCAAGCGGCATTTGCTGTTGCAGTGCCGCGCCTATTGGAACGCACAGGGAGGTGTGGATGAGCTGGCAAGGATTGAACAGTTGGACGCGCAGATTGGACAGTTGGACTTTGCAGGTGTGCTGCAACGCTGTCGCGATCAAGGTTTGCTATACGCGCAAATGGCGGCGGCTGCGGATGCGGACCTCTTGAGCTTTATCGAGCGCGAAGTCGGGCATGGGCATGCGCTGGCGCACTACAGCTTGTTTCCGCTGCCGGTGCCTGTGCACCTGTTCAGCGCTATAGAGCGGCCGACCGAGTTGTCGCGGCGCAGTGTGTCGCTGGGTTGGGATGACGCCCTGGCGCCTGGGCAGTTGCGTCAGGTTGAAGTGCCGGGTGATCACCAGAGCATGATGCAGGCGCCGCATATCCGTGCGCTGGGTGCGGCGATGACAGAAGCATTGGCAGGGTGTTCACCGGTGAGGGAAACGGCGCATCAACCTTTGCTGCGGATCCAGAGCGGACGGGCCGGGTATGCGCCGGTGTTCTGCGTGCCGGGGGCAGGGGACAGCGTCACCGGGTTTGTGGGCCTGAGCGAAGCGCTTGGACGGGACTGGCCGTTGTTTGGCTTGCAGCCACGTGGGTTGGATGGCGAGGCGGTGCCCCACAGCCAGGTGGAAGCGGCAGCGCGCTGTTATCTGCACGCGCTGGAACATGAGTGCCCGCATGGGCCGGTGCATCTGGTCGGGCATTCGTTTGGCGGCTGGGTGGCACTGGAGATGGCGCTGCGGTTGCAGGCGGCTGGACGGGAAGTGGCGTCGTTGACGGTGATCGACAGCGAAGCGCCGGGTAGTGCGGGTCGGGCTTATACGACGACGGCGGCGTTGTTGAGGTTGATCGAGGCGATGCAGCTGGCGGCGGGGAAACCCTTGGGGATTGACCGTGAAACCTTCGCGGTTGGCGACGAAGTGGCGCAGCGCCAGAGCCTGCATGGGGGAATGGTTGGGGTGGGGTTGTTGCCGGCCCGTGCCAGTGTTGATGCGATGGCGGGACCGGCCCGGACTTATGCGGCGGCGTTGCGTACGGAGTATCGGCCGACTCAGCGATATCGCGGGGTGGTGCGGTTGGTGTTGGCGCAGGATCCGGCGTTGGATGCGGTGGGCAATCAGCGGGAGCAGGGGGGGATGATTGAGGGGTGGCGTAAGCAGGGCAGCTCTTTGGAGGTTTGGTATGGGGTGGGGAATCACTTCACATTGCTCAAAGCACCGAATGTTCACGGGCTGGCGCGGTGGTGGTTGGACACTGCGGTGATTGGGGAGGTGGTTTCGTGAAGAGGGTATACCGCTTTAAATGTGGGAGGGGGCTTGCCCCCGATAGCGATCTTTCGGTGCACATATCCATTCCCGCGGTAACGGCGGCTTGTGGTTCCGCTCTTACAGCGGGTCACTTTTGGAAAGGCCGGAATGCCGGCCCAGCCAAAAGTAACCAAAAGGCCTTCGCCCCACCACTCGGCACCTCGCCTAGGCTCGGCGTGCCCTCACTCCGGCTTTGGAACGTGGGCCGCCGCTCCAAAACCTGCGTTCGGCCAGCGTGGTTTTACGGGGCGACCGCGGATCACAAGCAAGAGCGCGGCGGCCTTAGAGCCGACCGGTTTATTGAGTCGAACTGCTTTCACAGGTGGGAGGGGGCTTGCCCTCGATAGCGATCTTTCGGTGTGCATATCCATTCCTGCAGAAACGGATATGTACCCAATCAAAAAAAGCCCAACCCAATAGGCCGGGCCAAACCACTTTCTATGGTCATCTATGCAAAACTCTAAATTCCGCAAAATCGGCATATTCACCGTACTGGCCGTAGCCATCAGCCTAATCATCTACACCGTCCAGGCCCCGGCCGACGCACCGCTGTACCTCACCGCCACCGCCGAACGCGGCGACATCGAAAACGCCGTCCTGGCCACCGGTCTACTCGAAGGCATCAAACAAGTCGACGTCGGCGCCCAAGTCTCCGGCCAGTTAAAGTCACTCAAGGTCAAAGTGGGCGACAAGGTAAAAAAGGGCCAATGGCTCGCCGAAATCGACCCGTTGATCCTGCAAAACACCCTGCGCAAAGCCCAAGTGGATGAGGAAAATCTCCAGGCCCAGCGCAGGGCCACGGCGGCTCAGCTCAAGCAGGCCAAGTCGGTGTATGAACGCTACAAAGGCTTGCAGGATGACGAGTCGGTATCGCGCCAGGACTTTGAAGATGCCGAATCGACCTTCCAGGTGCAGCAGGCCAATCTGTTGGCCCTGGATGCGCAGATCAAAAGCGCACATATCCAGATCGACACCGCCAAGATCAACCTGGATTACACCCGCATCAATGCGCCCATCGACGGCGATGTGGTGGGCATCGTCACCCAAGAAGGCCAGACGGTGATCGCCAGCCAACTGGCGCCGGTGCTGCTCAAGTTGGCGGACCTGGACACCATGACGGTCAAGGCCCAGGTGTCGGAGGCGGATGTGATTCATATCAGCCCCGGCCAGCAGGTGTATTTCACCATCCTCGGTGAAGCCGACAAACGCTACTACGCCAAGCTGCGCGGCACCGAGCCGGCACCGCAGAACTTCCTTGAAACCCAGACCGCCGGCACGCCCAAGCAGAACACGGCGGTGTTCTACAACGCGTTGTTCGATGTGCCCAACCCCGACCATCGCCTGCGCATCGCCATGACCGCCCAGGTGCGTATCGTGCTCGACACCGCCCAGGCCGCGTTGATGGTGCCGGTGGCGGCGCTCGGGGCGCGCAATAAGGACGGCAGTTACGCGCTGCGGGTGCTGGATGCCAAGGGCAAGGCGGTGTCCCGTGATGTAAAAACCGGCATCAACAACAACGTCAAGGTGCAGATCCTGGAGGGCCTGGCCGAGGGCGATAAAGTGGTGATCGGTGATGCGTCACCTGCTGTGGCGGGGAATTGACGGATGAGCCAGCCACTGTTGGAACTCAAGGGCATCACCCGCAGTTTCATGGCCGGCGAGCGTGAGTTCATTGCGCTCAAGGGTATCGACCTGACGATTCAGGCCGGGGAAATGATCGCGATTATCGGCGCGTCCGGTTCCGGTAAATCCACCTTAATGAATATCCTTGGCGGCCTGGATTACGCCACTGCCGGCAGTTACAAGATCAATGGCATCGAAACCCGTTCGTTGGGTGATGAACAACTGGCGGAACTGCGCCGCGATTATTTCGGGTTCATCTTCCAGCGCTACCACTTGCTGGCGCACCTCAGTGCTTTGCACAACGTGGAAATGCCGGCGATTTACGCGGGCACCCCACAGACTCAACGCCACAGTCGCGCACGGGAGTTGCTCGAACGCCTGGGGCTGGCCAGCCACACCACCCACCGTCCCAGCCAGTTGTCGGGCGGGCAGCAGCAACGGGTGAGTATCGCCCGAGCCTTGATGAATGGCGGTGAAGTGATCCTCGCCGACGAACCCACCGGCGCCCTCGACACCCACAGCGGCAAGGAGGTGATGCGTATCCTCGCCGAGCTGCACGCGGCCGGGCACACGGTGATTATCGTCACGCACGATCCCAAGGTGGCGGCGAATGCCCAGCGTATTGTCGAGGTCTGTGACGGCGAGATCATCAGTGACAAGGCCAACACCCGCAGTGGATTGGACGCGCCTGCCGAGGCGCCGATAGAGCCCCGGCGCAGCGGCGCACGGCGGTTGGTGGCGAGCCTTGGGTTGTTCAAGGAAGCGTTCAACATGGCCTGGGTCGCGCTGGTGTCCCATCGCATGCGCACCTTGCTGACCATGCTCGGCATTGTCATCGGCATCACCTCGGTGGTGTCGATCTCGGCCATCGGCGAAGGCGCCAAGCGCTATGTGCTCAAGGACATCCAGGCGATTGGCAGCAACACCATCGATATCTTTTCCGGCACCAGTTTCGGCGACAGCCGCGCCTCGGCCATCGAAACCCTGATGCCGTCGGATGTGGACGCGCTGAACCAGTTGTACTACGTGGACAGTGCCACGCCGGTGGTGGGCCGCAGCCTGTTGCTGCGCTACGGCAATATTGATCTGGATGCCCAAGTCAATGGCGTCAGCGACCGCTACTTCAAGGTCAAGGGGCTGAAGCTTGAAGCCGGTATTGCCTTCAGCGAAAGCGATGCACGGCGCCAGGCCCAGGTGGTGGTGATCGACCACAACACCCGGCACCGTCTGTTCGGGCCGAACGTGGACCCGTTGGGCCAGGTGATCCTGGTGGGCAACCTGCCGTGCACAGTGATTGGCGTGACGGCCGACAACAAAAACATGTTCGCCGCCAGCAAGGCGCTCAACGTGTGGGTGCCTTACGAAACCGCGGCGGGGCGTCTTTTAGGCCAGCGCCATTTGGACAGCATCACCGTGCGCATCAAGGACGGCCAGCCGAGCAAGGTGGTGGAAGACAACGTCAACAAGCTCATGCTGCAACGCCACGGCACCAAGGATTTTTTCACCAACAACCTCGACAGCATCATGCAGACGGTGCAGAAAACCAGCCGCTCCCTGGCGCTGCTGTTGTCGTTGATCGCAGTGATTTCATTGCTGGTGGGGGGGATTGGCGTGATGAATATCATGCTGGTGTCGGTCACCGAGCGTACTCGTGAGATCGGTATTCGCATGGCAGTGGGCGCGCGGCAGTCGGACATTCGTCAGCAGTTTTTAGTGGAAGCGGTGATGGTGTGCCTCATCGGCGGCTTGATTGGTATCTCGCTGTCCTACGCGCTGGGGTTTCTGTTTTCGCTGTTTGTGAAGGAATGGGAAATGGTGTTTTCGGTCGGCTCAATCGTCACAGCCTTCGCCTGTTCGACGCTGATCGGCATTGTGTTCGGCTTTGTGCCAGCGCGGAACGCGGCGCGGCTGGACCCGATTGAGGCATTGGCCAGGGACTGATTTCTGTTGGCCGGTGAAGATCAAGTGTGGGAGGGGGCTTGCCCCCGATGAGGGACTGTCAGTTGATGCATCTATGGCTGACACACCGCTATCGGGGGCAAGCCCCTCCCACCGGTTAACTGGTGACGTCGTCCGTGGAATACATCCAGCGCAACAACGAATGCCGTCCGCTGATCCCCAGTTTGATCGCCGCCCGCTTGAGGTAGCTTTCAATCGTGTTGACCTTCAATGCCAGTTGCTCCGCCAACTCCGGCGCCGTCCGCCCGGCCAGCAGGCCCACACACACTTCCAGCTCGCGGTTGGACAGGGTCAGGCCCGATTGCACCAGGCGTTCTTCAATGCGTCGGCGCAGGGTGTCGATGCCCTGGTTTTGCGGCTCCCTCGGATCGCTGTCCTGGCGGCAGGGCTGGATCGCGGCGATGTGTTTTTCCACCATCGGCAGCAGCAGGGTGGAGAAGTCCTGCAGCATGCTGCGCTCCTGAAGCGAAAAGCTTTCGGACTGGTGCGAGCGGTACACCGACAGCACGTAGCGCACGTCGTCTTTGCGGCGTGTGAGGTGCAGTTGTGCGGCGGGTTGTGCTTCGCCCAGGGCCGCCACCGAATCGGTGTAGACCGGGCTGATCTTGCGGCGGGTGTGCCCTTCGGGGCTCACGCGCATTTGGGTGATATGGGTGGCGTCCACTGCCAGTTGGGTGAGAATCAGGTCATGCAGCATGCGTGGGAAATGGCGACTGCCGGTGCTGGCGATGACCTTGCCTATATGTGGGAACAGGTTTGAGTTCATCAGTTCGTCCATGAATGTCGAGTGCAGGACGTATGCTAGTACAGCCTGGCGGCGGGATGGGGATCCAATTGGGAAAAAACCAGATTAAGCACGGCCAACGGCGGCCGGACCTGTCCGACCGCCGTCAGGGCAAAACAAACTCATCTCACCGCATGCGCCGCCATCAGCGTTCGGCGCGGCAAGGCGCGCGTGCATGTGGCCAGTGCTTGTTGCACATCCGCCAGCAGGTCGGCAACGTCCTCAAGCCCGACCGATAAACGCACCAGGCCTTCGCTGATGCCGTGGTGCGCGCGCTGTTCCGGGGTGTAGGTGGAATGAGTCATGCTCGCCGGATGCTGGGCCAGGGATTCAGCGTCGCCGAGGCTGACCGCGCGGGTGAACAGCTTGAGGGCATTCATGAAGCGCCGACCGCTATCGATCCCGCCTTTGAGCTCGAAAGCAATCATGCCGCCCGACTGGCTCATTTGCCGCGCCGCCAGTTCGTATTGCGGGAAAGAGGGCAGCCCCGGATACGTGACCCAATCCACCGCCGGGTGCGCCTGCAACGCTTCGGCCACGGCCTGGGCGTTGCTGCAGTGGCGGTCCATGCGCAGGGCCAGGGTCTTGAGCCCGCGCATCAGCAGCGACGCATCCTGGGGCGACATCACTGCGCCGGTCAGGTCCTTGAGGCCTTGCAGGCGAATGCGCTGGGCCGTGGCCAGGTTGCTGACGGCGATGCCGGCGGTGATGTCGCCGTGGCCGCTGAGGTACTTGGTGGCCGAGTGCACCACCACATCGGCACCCAGTTCCAGCGGGCGTTGCAGGTACGGCGTGCAGTAGGTGTTGTCGATCACCACCGTCACATTTGGCTGTTGATGGGCGAGGGCGGCAACGGCCGCGATATCCACCAATTGCAGGGTGGGGTTGGCCGGGGTTTCACAGTAGATCATACGAGTGGCAGGGCTGAGCGCCGCTCGCAGGGCGGCCAGGTCGGTGAGGTCCACATGGCGCACCTTGATGCCGAACTCGCCGATACCGTGATGCAGCAGGGCGAAGGTGCAGCCGTAGAGGGTCTGGCTGACGATCACCTCATCGCCTGGCCGCAGCAGGGTCCAGAACGTCGCGGCAATTGCGCCCATGCCGGAGCTGAACGCCACTGCCGCCTCGCCGTTTTCCAGGGTGGCCATGCGCGATTCCAGCAGCGCCAGAGTCGGGTTGGAAATGCGTGTATAGAAGTGGCCGTCGGCTTCGCCGGCAAAACAGGCGGCGCCGTATTCGGCAGTGGGAAACGCAAACGTGGCCGACAGGTAGGTCGGCGGCACGAGCGCGCCGTGGTGGTCCTTGGGGTCGTAGCCGTGGTGGATGGCGCGGGTAGAAAAGCCGAATGCATTATGTTTATTGTTCATGTCGGGCGCTCCTTATTTCCTACAATGCTATGCTCATAACCAAGGCTGAATTTTCCAAACTTTGCCGACAAATCCCGCGTTAAGGGATGAAAAAACCCTAAAAATAATGAACAGAGGCAAATCATGCCCGTCACCTTGGACCGCACCGACAAAGCGTTATTGAACGCCCTGCAAGGCAATGCCCGTTTAACCGTGGCCGAACTCGCCGAACGCGTGTCACTGACCACGTCACCGTGCTGGCGTCGGGTCCGTCACTTGGAGGAGAGCGGGGTGATCAGCGGTTACCAGGCGATTCTTTCGCCCAAGGCGCTGGGGTATGGGGTGACGGCGTTTGTCAGCATCATGATGGAAAGCCACACCCAGGATATCGCCCGGGCGTTTGAGCAGCGGTTGTTGGAGATTCCGGAAATCGTGGCCTGTCATAACGTATCGGGGCGCTATGACTTTTTGCTCGAAGTGGTCGCCAAGGATTTGGAGTCGTTTGGCGAGTTTGCGCGGGAGGTGTTGCAGACGCTGCCGTGCGTCAAAGAGATCTATTCGAGTTTTTCTTATAAGTCGGTGCGGCCGTTGCGGGTGATTCCGTTGCCGGGCTGATGCATTGGCTACCTGATCTTCCCCGGAATTGGATATTCCTGACGGCCGCGACGGTGACTAACCTAGCCACCAATCCCACCGTTCTGGAGTTTCACCATGCAATCCCGTACCGACTTCTACACCGCTTCCCCGGACGCCATGAAAGCCATGCTTGCCCTTGAAGCGGCGGTCGGCAAACTCTCCATCGAGTTGCCGTTGCTGGAATTGATCCGCCTGCGTGTGTCGCAGATCAACGGCTGCGCCTTCTGCCTGGACATGCACACCGCCGATGCCCGCAAGGGCGGCGAAACCGAGCGTCGCCTGTACACCCTGTCAGCCTGGCGTGAAACGCCGTTCTTCACCCCCCGTGAACGTGCGGCGCTGGCCTGGGCTGAAAGCCTGACGCTGATCAGCCAGACCCACGCCCCGGACGAAGACTTCAACGCGCTGGCCGCTGAATTCAGCGCCCAAGAGCAGATCGACCTGAGCGTGGCGATCGCGACGATCAACAGCTGGAACCGTCTGGCGGTGGGTTTTCGCAAGATGCCCAAGTAAGCGTCAGAAGTTGACTGAGGCACTCAGGCGCGCCGTCAGTGGCGCGCCTTGGAACAGATAGTCATCGCCCATGTACTCACCCGCGTCGCGCCAGTAGCGCTTGTCGAACAGGTTGTCGACGCTCAGGCGGAACACCGTCTCGTAGCCGTCGACCTTGGTGGTGTAGCGGCTGCCGACGTTGACCACCGCATAATCTCCCACCTCCACATTGCCGCTGCGGTTGGCGTACTTCTTGGCGCTGTATTGCACGCCGCCGAGCACCGCCAATCCATTCACCCACGGCAACGCATAGTCGGCGTAGACACTGGCGCGCAGCTTCGGCACGTTGATCGCCTGATGCGCTTCGTATTGCGGCGTGCCGCTGCTGGTCACCCGTGCGCGAATCGCCGCCACGCTGGTGGAGATTTGCAGGCGTTCAGTGGCCCAGCCGTTGGCCGAGAGTTCTAATCCGGTGTTTTTCTGCTCGCCCTGCTGCACATAGGTGAAGTCGCCGGCAGCACCGGGCTTGGCGTACTGGTAGGCCTGGCGGGTCTGGAACACGGCAGCGGCGAAGCTGATGCGGCGCCAGTCGTATTTCACCCCGGCTTCGATCTGGCGTGAGGTGGTGGGTGCCAGGGTTTCAGCAGCGTTGGTGGCGAACCACGGCGCGGTGCCGCCCAGGGACAGGCCCTTGCTGTAGCTGGTGTACAGCGAGAGGTTTTCAATGGGTGTGTAGATCAGCGAAGCCTGGGGCAGGAACACGTATTGCTGGGTATCGCGTGTCTGGTCGCCGCTGACAGCGTCGAAGGATTTTTCATCCAGGCGCACTTCGCGGCCACCGAGGATGGTTTGCCATTGCTCATTGAAACGGATGCGGTCGGTGACGAACACGCCGTATTGGCGGCTGTCGAGGTTGCGGTGGCTTGGATTCAGCGGTTTGTCGGTGGGGGTGAACGTTGGCGTGTCTTCGTCGATGTTGCTGGTGCCGATGTACTCGTTGACCGGGTTGCGCTTGTCGATCACCCGACGGAACGCGCTGGTGCCAAAGGTCAGCTCATGGCCGATGCCTGCGGTGTCGAACAACCCGGTCATGGCCGCCTGCACTTCGTCGTCGCGGCGGGTGTCGTCGGGGCTGCGGTAGTCGTAGACGTCGTAGTTTCCCTCGGGGCTGAAGGTGTTCGGCACGCTTGAGGTGCAACTGGTCGAGCCATAGCAACCCCAGGCGAACGAGCTGTAATCATCGATCACTACCTTGCTGCGCGCGGCGCTGACGCTGGCTTTCCACTGGTCGCTGAAGCGGTATTCAAACCTGCCGTTGAGGTTCAACGAGTCGATGCCGACTTGCTTGGAGCCGCTCTGGTGGCCCAGCAGTTTTTTCGGCGAGGCGTCGTGGGGCACCTCAGTGCCGCCCAGCAACTGGTAGCCCGGTACCGAGCGTTGTTGCTTGTTCTGGTATTCCGCGTCCAGTTGCAGCACCGCGTCGGGGCTGATGTTCCAGTCGAAGGCCAGGGACACAAAGTCGCGCTGGCCGTTGGCATGCTCCACGTAGGAATTGAGGTCTTCATGGGCGACGTTGGCGCGCAGCCCGAATTGCTGCTCGCTGCCAAACCAGCCGCCGACGTCGGTGGCGATATAGCCGCTGCCGCGGTCATCGGTGGACACCGTTACCGAACGCACATCCTCAGGGCGCTTGGTCACGTAGTTGATCACGCCGCTGGGCTCGGAAATCCCGCTTTGCAGGCCGGCCAGGCCCTTGAGCACTTCGACCTGTTGCTTGTTTTCCAGGGCCACGTTCTGTTCGCCGGTGATGGTGCGCCCGTTGATCTTGTAACTGCTTGCCGCATTCAGCGAGAAGCCACGCACCACGAAGTTTTCGTAGTAGCCGATGGGCGCATAGCTGTCGCCTACCGAGGCGTCGTTGCGCAGCACCTCACTGAGCAGTCGCGCTTGCTGGTCCTTGATCAGGTCGGCGTTGAACACGCTGATCGACGCCGGGGTTTCCAGCAGCGGTGCTTCAGTGAAGCCGCCGACCGAGGCGGTATCGGCGCGATAACCGGACTCATCCTGGCCCTGAACCTTCACGGCCGGCAGTTCGATCTCTGCCGCGAGGCTGTTGCCAATACCGCCGCTGAGCAACAGGCCGAGGGCGAAACGTGAACTAACGACGGGACGAAAACGCAAAACCATGGGGGCAGGGCCTTAAAGCGCAGGGCGGGGGGGCGCATAAGCTAGGCATTACGGCGCGGTTTTACAAGTTATCGAGAATGGTTCTTTCACCTCACCCGCAACGGTGGAAGCCGGCTTAGGGATTAGATTTCAGCAAGAACGCCTAAAGGTGTTGTGTTCGCCGCGGCTTGAGGGAGTTGATGCATTGAGGCGCGTGGCGTGGCAGTCTGGACGACGTTTTCTTACGACTTGGAGATTTACCGTGGCAACAGCATCAGCAGTGATTGAAATCCCGGTATCGGCCGACACGGTCTGGCAATTGGTTGGCGGCTTCAACAGCCTGCCGGACTGGTTGCCGCTGATCGCCAAGAGCGAGCCAGGCGAAGGCGGCCGCTTGCGTCACCTGACCACTGGCGACGGTGGTGTGATCGTAGAACGTTTGCAGACCTTTGATAACGTGGCGCGCACCTACAGCTACACCATCGAGGAATCGTCATTTCCTGTGACTGCGTACCTGGCGACGTTGCAGGTTGAAGCGCTGAGCGAATCGTCGGCGAAGGTAACCTGGTCGGGCGTATTCACGCCGGCGGCGGGCACCACGGATGCTGCGGTCGAAGAGTTATTTGCCGGGGTTTACAAGGGCGGTGTTGAGGCGCTGCGGGCGAATTTCTGACTTCATGAGCGGGCTTCTGTAGTGAGCGGGCTTGTCCCGCGCCGGGCTGCGAAGCGGCCCCAATAAGCGCACCGCGTAGTATCAGGCAGCGTCCGGGTCGCCTGGTTTGGGGCGGCTTCGCCACCCAGCGCGGGGCAAGCCCGCTCACCACAGACAACTGTCATCACTGACAACTTTCACCACAGACAACTGGCATTCCAATTTACCGGGGTTTACAAGGGTGGGGTTGAGGCACTGCGGGCGAATTTCTGACCTCATGAGCGCGCTTCTGTAGTGAGCGGGCTTGCCCCGCGCCGGGCTGCGAAGCGGCCCCAATAAGCGCACCGCGTAGTATCAGGCAGCGCCCGGGTCGCCTGGTTTGGGGCGGCTTCGCCACCCAGCGCGGGGCAAGCCCGCTCACCACGGATAACTGGCACTACAGACAACTGTCACCACAGATAACTGTCGCCATAGATAACTGTCATCACAGACAACTGGCACTCCAATTTGCCGGGGTTTACAAGGGTGGTGTTGAGGCGCTGCGGGCGAATTTCTGACTTCATGAGCGGGCTTCTGTAGTGAGCGGGCTTGTCCCGCGCCGGGCTGCGAAGCGGCCCCAATAAGCGCACCGCGTAGTATCAGGCAGCGTCCGGGTCGCCTGGTTTGGGGCGGCTTCGCCACCCAGCGCGGGGCAAGCCCGCTCACCACAGACAACTGTCATCACTGACAACTTTCACCACAGACAACTGGCATTCCAATTTACCGGGGTTTACAAGGGTGGGGTTGAGGCGCTGCGGGCGAATTTCTGACCTCATGAGCGCGCTTCTGTAGTGAGCGGGCTTGCCCCGCGCCGGGCTGCGAAGCGGCCCCAATAAGCGCACCGCGTAGTGTCAAGCAGCAACGGGTCGCCTGGTTTGGGGCGGCTTCGCCACCCAGCGCGGGGCAAGCCCGCTCACCACAGATAACTGTCACTACAGACAACTGTCGCCATAGATAACTGTCATCACAGACAACTGGCACTCCAATTTGCCGGGGTTTACAAGGGCGGGGTTGAGGCGCTGCGGGCGAATTTCTGACCTCATGAGCGGGCTTCTGTAGTGAGCGGGCTTGCCCCGCGCCGGGCTGCGAAGCGGCCCCCAATAAGCGCACCGCGTAGTATCAGGCAGCGTCCGGGTCGCCTGGTTTGGGGCGGCTTCGCCACCCAGCGCGGGGCAAGCCCGCTCACCACAGATAACTGGCACTACAGACAACTGTCACCACAGATAACTGTCGCCATAGATAACTGTCATCACAGACAACTGGCACTACAATTTGCCGGGGTTTACAAGGGTGGTGTTGAGGCGCTGCGGGCGAATTTCTGACCTCATGAGCGGGCTTCTGTAGTGAGCGGGCTTGCCCCGCGCCGGGCTGCGAAGCGGCCCCCAATAAGCGCACCGCGCAGTGTCAAGCAGCAACGGGTCGCCTGGTTTGGGGCGGCTTCGCCACCCAGCGCGGGGCAAGCCCGCTCACCACGGATAACTGGCACTACAGACAACTGTCACCACAGATAACTGTCACTACAGACAACTGTCACCACAGATAACTGTCACTACAGACAACTGTCACCACAGATAACTGTCACTACAGGCAACTGGTACCACAGACAACTGTCACCGCAGACAACTGGCACCACGGGATAGCTGGTACAGCAAGATAACGGGTACAGCAGAATAATGAATGGCGCACCACAACACGCACATTCACTCGGTTAAGGCTATTCGGGCATAAGCTGTTGGCGGCACTCCAATACCAAACGCGCGCCCCCGCTTGCACTGCTGCCAACTTCCAACTTGAACCCATGCAAGTTGATGATCGCCGCCACAATCGACAAGCCCAACCCGAACCCACCTTGTTGGTCGCTCTCATCCACGCGATAAAACCGTTGGAACACTGCTTTGCGTTCTGCCGCCGGTATGCCCGGTCCGGAGTCGTGCACTTCGATGCGCGTGCTGCCGCCATCGTTGACCGCGCGCAAAATCACTTCGCCTCCCGCAGGGGAGAATTTGATTGAGTTGCTCAGCAGGTTGGCCAGGGCTTCGAACAGCAGTGCGCGGTCGCCGGTGATCCACGGTAAGGATTCCGGGGTGTCGAGCACCAGATGCAGCTCGCCTTCTTCGGCCAGGGGCAGGTAGAAGTCGTGCAACTCGCGCAGCAGCGGCAGTGGGTCCATCACGAGAAAGCCTGAGCGGCGCTGGTGGTCTTCAAGCTCCGAGATACGCAATAGCCCGCGAAAGCGCGCCATCAGGGTGTCGGTTTCAGCGATGGCGTCGTCCAGTTGCAACGCATGCGCCGACTCGGCTTCGGCCTGCTGCTTGATGCGGTACAACTGCGCGCGCAGGCGAGTGAGCGGGGTGCGCAGGTCGTGGGCAATGTTGTCGCACACACCCTTGACCTCGTTCATCAGCTTCTCGATGCGGTCGAGCATGGCGTTGACGATGGCCGCGAGCATGTCCAGTTCGTCACGGCGGTTGGACAATGGCAAGCGGTGCGTGAGGTCGCCGGCGACGATGGCTTCGGCGCTGGCCTGGATCCCGCGAATCCGCCGTAACGGACGGCGGCGCAGCAAATGCCAGCCGGCAGCGCCGGGGATGATCGTCAGGGACAATGCCCACAGCAATGCATGCCAGATGATCCGCGTCACACCAAACAGCGAACCGTTGGCGCGCACCAGCACCAGCCAGCGGCCTTCGTCGGTGTGGGTGGCGACGGCGTCGCAGCTGTCCTTGGGCAGTTTGGGATCGTCGGAGTCGACGCAATTGGTCAGGGTGTGGATCTTGCCGTCCAGGGGCAAGTCGGGTGGTATCGCGCGGATCGGCCCGCTCAAGGGTCGAAATTGTTCGTCGAACAGGCCGTAGGCGTCCACGCCTTTCATGTCGAAGGTCATGCTGGTGGTCAGCGCTTCCACCAGTTCTTCACCGTCGAAACGCTGGAACAGGTGCTGGCGCTGCATCAGCGAGTGGCGCGAGAGGTCGCTCAGGTAACCGGAGACTTCGTAATACAGCACCCCCATGAGGATGCAACTCCAGGCCACGAACAGCGAACTGTACAGCGCCAGCAGACGGCTACTGGAAGAACGCCAGCCCTTAGAGGGGTTCAGCAATGACATAACCGGAACCTCGTACCGTGCGGATCAGCGGCGTGAGGCCCGGTGGATCGATTTTCTTGCGCAGGCGGCCGATGTGCACGTCGATCAGGTTGGTGCCTGGGTCAAAGTGATAGCCCCAGACTTCCTCGAAGATCATCATCCGCGACAGGATCTGCCCGGTGTTGCGCATCAAAAATTCCAGCAGTTTGTATTCGGTGGGCAACAGGCTCAGGGGCTGATCGGCGCGACTGGCTTCGCGGCTGATCAGGTTGAGTTCCAGGTCGGCCACGCGCAGGGCGGTTTCGAACTCCTTGACCGTGCTTTTGCGGCGCAGCAGCACTTCGACGCGGGCGGCCATTTCATCGGAGGCGAACGGCTTGGTCAGGTAGTCATCACCCCCGGCGCGCAGGCCGCGTACGCGTTCGTCGACATCCGAGAGGGCGCTGATCATCAGGATCGGCGTCGACACCCCAATGGTGCGCAGGGTGGTGACGATGGCCAGGCCATCGAGTTCGGGCAGCATGCGGTCGAGGGTGATCAGATCGTAATCACCACTCACGGCGCGGACCAGGCCTTCGCGGCCGTTGTCCACCCAATCTACGTCCAGTCCATGGCTACTCAGCTCGGCGACGATCTCGCGGGCCGTTACGGCGTCATCCTCGATGGTCAAAATGCGGGTCATAGGATTACCTGGTGAGCGATTCACACTAGAAGTGCGGCATTTTGCCAAGAAATGGCTGAACGCTTCCTAAATAAAACTTCATGTTTCTGAAGCTCACCCTGTTTCCACGGTTGGCGCTCATAAAGTTGGGCAGGGCTTGCATAACGCCCGCTGGTGAAAGCCCTATCTTGCAACTTGCATGGTTCGGTTAAGTTCAATCGAGTTAACGTGTTGAATTTTAAGGATTTTAATTTTATTGCCGGCTGGCATGGTGCCTGCACTGTCCCTTTTGAGACTTGTAACACTATTTTTCCTGCCGGGAGCAAAACAACAATGATCACATCCTCATCCACGCTGCAAGAGTCGAGCACGCTCTCCGGGGTTTCCTGGGGGGCTATTTTTGCAGGGGCCGCGGCGGCAGCTGCGCTGTCGCTGATTTTGGTACTGCTGGGTTTCGGCCTGGGCTTTTCGGCGGTGTCGCCGTGGGCCGATAGCGGTATCAGTGCCAAGGGGCTTGGCATTTCCACCATTGTCTGGCTGGCGTTTACCCAGATCGTTGCGTCCGGCTTGGGTGGCTATATCGCCGGCCGGTTACGTGTGAAGTGGGCCGGGATGCATGGCGACGAGGTGTACTTTCGCGACACAGCCCATGGCTTCCTGGCCTGGGCGGTAGCCACGTTGGTTACCGCAGTGCTGGTGGTCGGTTCGGTCAGCAGTGTTGTCAGCGGTGGCGTCAAAGCCGGTGCCAGCGTGGCGGCGGGTGCTGCCAGCGGAATCACTCAAGCGGCGGGCAGTGCGGCTAAAGGCGTGAACGGCGGCGACTTCGATTATTACGTCGACAGCCTATTTCGCGATGACCGCCCAGTTGCCGTCAGCGATGACGCGGCCCACGGCGTAGTCGCTCGCATCTTCACCCGCACCCTGAGCAACGACGGCCAACTGGCCGCTGAAGACCGTGCCTACCTGGCCCAGTTGATCAGCCAGCGCACCAACCTCAGCCAGGCCGACGCCGAAGCGCGTATCGACAAGGTTTACGGCGATGCCCGTAAAGCCGTCGAAGACGCCAAGCTCAAAGCCAAACAGGCTGCTGATACCGCCGCCAAGGTCGCCGCTTACACCTCGCTTTGGACCTTTGTTGCCCTGTTGATCGGTGCGTTCTTTGCCAGCTTCGCTGCGACCTTTGGTGGTCGTCGTCGCGATGCCGTGGTGTACGTCGAAACCGAAAACTACGTTCGTTAATTCAAGGAGAACAACATGCGCTCATTACTGCTTTGGTTCCTCGGCGTGCCGATCCCGGTGATCATCCTGATCGCGATTTTCATGCACTGATCCGGACCCCGCTCGGTCCATTGTGGGAGGGGGCTTGCTCCCGATAGCGAAGTGTCAGTCGACAGCAACATCGACTGTTCCAACGCCATCGGGGGCAAGCCCCTCCCACATTTGCTTTGCGGTGTTTGATAGTCAGTCGTCGAACCCGACTTGCTCGTGAATTTCGTCCACCTTCAACTCCAACCGATACGCCACCGCAATAAACAGCGCCTGGCACAGGCAGAGGGTCGCGCTCAATGAGCGGAAGGCAAACGACGAACCTTCATTCACCAACAACACTGCGTTCGCCCGCTTGGCCAGGGGCGACAGGTTGCTGTCGGTGATGATCAGGGTCTTTGCCTGGTGGTGTTGCGCAATGCGCAGGCAGTGCTGGGTCTCTTTGCCGTAGGGCGTGAAGCTGATGGCGATCACCAGATCATTGGCGCGCACGCTGCGCATCTGCTCGCGGTAGCTGCCGCCCAGACCCGAGATCAGATGGATACGCTTGTTAGTGTGCTGCAGGTTGTAGACCAAGTAATCGGCCACCGCGAACGAACGGCGAACACCCACCACGTAGATATTGTCGGCATTGACCACCAGGTCCACGGCCTTGTCGAACGCGACGTCATCCAACTCCAGCCCCAGACGCTCAATACCCGACAGCGTGGCGTTGACGCATTCGCGCGCCAGGTCGCCGCCGCTGGCCTTCTGGGATTTGTTGGCAATCATGCTGCGAATGCGCTGCTGGTAGTTCTGTACCGGCGTGGTCTTGTGGGTGTAGGCCTCGCGAAACAGTGCCTGCATTTCACTGAACCCACTGAAGCCGAAACGCTGGGAAAACCGCACGATCGCCGAGGGATGCACTTCGCATTCGCGGGCGATGTCGCTGATGCGGTCGACCATGATGCGGTCGCTCTGTTGGCTCATGTAGCTGGCAATGCGCTTGAGTTGCCGAGGCAGGCTTTCATATTCGTCGGTGATCAGCTGCAACAGGCGTTCGGCATTGACCGGAGGGCTGGCGAGAGGGGCTTCCAGGGTGGTCTCGGGATCGGTGCGGGACATGGGCAATCCTTCTGGCGTGTTCGTCTGATGCGCTGATGGGTGGCGCAAGTCTACAGGGTAGGCGCAAAAAAATACCCCGGCATCACGGCCCCGGTGGGCTGCTGAAACGATGCACGCGGGCTAGGGTGCCATTATGCTGGCTTATTGGAAAAAATATTCCACTAAAAATAATTCTGGAATAAATATTGATTGAGCCCGCTGAACGTTCTAGTCTGCTCTCACCAAGAGCGTGAGCCGTCACCACGGCGGCACCACGCAGGCTGATAAAAATAACAGGAGCCAGCATGGGCCAGACTCGTTTTGCCAGTGGGCGTCAATTGGATCTGATTTGCCTCGGGCGCCTGGGCGTCGACCTCTACGCACAGCAAGTAGGTGCGCGGCTTGAGGACGTGTCCAGCTTCGCCAAATACCTCGGCGGTTCCTCCGCCAACATCGCCTTCGGCACTGCGCGGTTAGGCCTTAAGTCGGCGATGCTGAGCCGCGTGGGTGACGATCATATGGGTCGCTTCCTGGTGGAATCCCTGGCCCGCGAAGGCTGTGATGTCAGCGGCATCAAGGTCGACCCGGAACGACTCACTGCCCTGGTGCTGCTGGGCCTCAAGGACCGCGAAACCTTCCCGTTGGTGTTCTACCGCGAAAACTGCGCCGACATGGCCCTGCGCGCCGAAGACATCAGCGAAGCCTTTATTGCCTCCAGCAAAGCGCTGCTGATTACCGGCACGCATTTCTCCACCGACGGTGTGTACAAGGCCAGCATCCAAGCGCTGGACTATGCGGCCAAGCACAACGTCAAGCGCGTGTTGGATATCGACTACCGCCCTGTGCTGTGGGGCCTGGCAGGCAAGGCAGATGGCGAGACGCGTTTTGTCGCGGACCAGAATGTCAGCCAGCATGTGCAGAAAATCCTGCCGCGTTTCGACCTGATCGTCGGCACCGAAGAAGAATTCCTGATCGCCGGCGGCAGCGAAGACCTGCTCACCGCGCTGCGCACCGTGCGCGAACTTACGCCTGCCACGCTGGTGGTCAAGCTCGGGCCGCAGGGGGTGCACGGTCATCCACGGTGCGATTCCTGCGCGCTTGGAAGACGGCGCGATCTACCCTGGCGTGCGTGTGGAAGTGCTCAATGTGCTGGGCGCCGGCGATGCATTTATGTCGGGCTTTCTCAGCGGCTGGATCAATGACGCCAGCGACGAACGTTGCAGCCAACTGGCCAATGCCTGTGGCGGCCTGGTGGTCTCGCGCCACGCTTGCGCTCCGGCCATGCCGACGCCAGCCGAGCTTGATTACCTGTTCAACAGCCCGGTGCCGATCACTCGGCCGGACCAGGACGTGACCCTGCAACGTCTGCACCGTGTCAGCGTGCCGCGCAAGCAATGGAAGCAACTGTTTATTTTCGCCTTCGACCACCGCTGGCAATTGGTCGACCTGGCGCAAAGAGGCGGCCAGGATCCGGCACGCATCAGCGATATCAAGCAGCTGTTTATCCAGGCCATCGAACGCGTGGAAAAAAAGCTCGCCGAGCAGGGCGTTGCCGCCGATGTGGGGTTGTTGGCCGACCAGCGTTTTGGTCAGGACGCGCTCAACGCCGCCAGCGGTCGTGGCTGGTGGATCGCCCGCCCGGTGGAAGTGCAGAACTCGCGGCCCTTGGCCTTCGAGCATGGCCGTTCGATTGGCAGCAACCTGATTGCCTGGCCTCAGGAACAGATCATCAAGTGCCTGGTGCAATTCCACCCGGATGACGAACCCTTGCTGCGCCTGGAACAGGAAGCCCAGCTCAAGGCGGTGTACGAGGCGTCCCTGGTCAGCGGCCATGAATTGCTGCTGGAAGTCATCCCGCCCAAGGATCACCCGTCCACCTACCCGGACGCGCTCTACCGCAGCCTCAAGCGCCTGTACAACCTGGGCATCTACCCGGCGTGGTGGAAAATCGAGGCGCAGTCGGCCGAGGACTGGAAAAAGCTCGACGAGCTGATCCAGGAGCGTGACCCGTACTGCCGTGGCGTGGTGTTGTTGGGCTTGAATGCCTCGGCTGAGTTTCTCGCTGACGGCTTCCAGCAAGCCAGCCAAAGCACCACCTGCCGTGGGTTTGCCGTGGGCCGTACGATCTTCCAGGAACCGAGCCGTTTGTGGATGGCGGGGGAGATTGATGATGAGACGTTGATTCAGCAGGTACAGGCGACCTTTGAGCAATTGATCAACGCCTGGCGCAGTGCCCGAGGCTAAACCCAGTTCCTAATTTGAAATGCAATCCAATGTGGGAGGGGCGGTGCGACGATTCGACTTGCCCCCGATGGCTGAGTGTCAGACAACACTTCTGTAACTGAACTACCGCTATCGGGGGCAAGCCCCTCCCACATAAAGCAGAAAGCAGATCTCAGTGATACCTGAAAATAATAAAGGTGCAGCCATGCCCGCAATCCGAATTGGCATCAACCCGATCTCCTGGAGTAACGACGACCTTCCGGCCCTCGGCGGTGAAACTCCGCTGAGCACTGCCCTGAGCGAAGGTAAGGAAATCGGCTACGAAGGTTTCGAACTTAACGGCAAATTCCCCAAGGATGCCAAGGGCGTCGGCGACGTATTGCGCCCCTATGACTTGGCGCTGGTCTCCGGCTGGTATTCCAGCCGTCTGGCGCGCCGCTCGGTGGCTGAAGAAATCGAAGCCATTGCCGGCCACGTCGAACTGCTGAAACAAAACGGCGCCAAGGTGCTGGTGTACGGCGAGGTGGCCGATTCGATCCAGGGCTCGCGCATTCGCCTGATCGAACGCCCGCGCTTTCATAGCGAACTGGCCTGGCAGGAATACGCCGACAAGCTCACTGAGTTAGCGCGTTTTACCTTGTCCCAAGGTGTGCGACTGGCGTACCACCACCATATGGGCGCGTACGTCGAATCCCCGCAAGACATCGACGAGTTGATGCGCCGCACCGGGCCGGAAGTCGGCCTGCTGTTCGATTCGGGCCACTGCTACATGGGCGGCGGCGAACCCCTCGACGTGCTGCGCAAACACATTGACCGCGTGTGCCACGTGCATTTCAAGGACGTGCGCAAACCGGTGGTGCAGCTGGCGCGCAACCAGATGTGGAGCTTCCCCGACTGCATCGTCAACGGCACTTTCACTGTGCCCGGCGATGGCGATATCGATTTTGCCGAGTTGCTCGATGTGCTGCTGGCCGCCAAATACGAAGGTTGGCTGGTGGTGGAGGCCGAGCAGGATCCGGCGGTGGCGCCCAGTTATATCTACGCGAAAAAGGGCTATGACACCTTGCGTGCTCTTCTCACTGAGAGGGTTGGACAATGAGTCTGTTGGTCAAAAGCAACAAACGCGGGCAAACCATGGTTGCCTTGGAAGAGGGGCGTCTGGAATACGTAGGGTTCAAAGCCTACCGTCTGAGTCTCGGTGAAACCCTGCCGGTCAGCGCCGGCGATAAAGAGCTGTGCCTGGTGCTGCTCAGCGGTCGGGTGAATATCGACGGCGAGGGCTTCAACTGGCAGAACCTTGGTGATCGCCAGTCAGTGTTCGAGGAAAAGTCCCCGTTCGCCGCCTACTTGCCGCCGGGCACCGATGCCCAGGTCACCGCCTTGAGCGACGTACAAATTGCCGTCTGCGCTGCTCCCGGTGCCGGCGGTTACGAACCGCGCCTGATCCGCCCGCAAGACTGCAAGCGCAGCGTACGTGGCAAAGGCGCCAACACCCGTTACGTGTGCGACATCCTGCCCGACACCTCGCCGGCCCATTCGCTGCTGGTGGTAGAAGTACGCACGCCGTCGGGTCATTCGTCGAGCTACCCGCCGCACAAGCACGACACCGACGATCTGCCGCACCAAAGCTTTCTGGAAGAGACCTACTACCACCAGATCAACCCGCCCCAGGGTTTTGTGTTCCAGCGGGTCTACACCGACGACCGCAGCATCGACCAAGCCATGGCCGTGGAAAACAGTGACTTGGTGGTGGTACCCAAGGGCTATCACCCGGTCAGTGTGCCGTACGGCTACGAGTCTTATTACCTGAACGTCATGGCCGGCCCCAAGCGCGCCTGGCATTTCCACAACGACCCGCAGCACAGTTGGCTGCTTGACCTTTAAAACGGTTCTAGACGGAGAACAACAATGAAGTCGCCTCTACGCTTTGCCCTGAACCGCATGGTCGCGCCCAACCTGTCCCTGCCGGATTTCATCCAATTGGCGGCCGCGCTTCAGTGCGATGCCATCGAAATTCGCAATGACCTCAAAGACCGTGAAATCGAATACGGCACCCCGGCCAGTCGCGTGCGTGAGTTATGCGCGGTGCAGGGCATTACGGTGCTGTCGATCAACGCGCTGTACCCCTTTGATGTGTGGAACGACGAGCGCCGCGCCCAGGCGATCAAACTCGCTACCTACGCCCGTGAATGCGGCGCCCAAGGCCTGGTGATGTGCCCGCTCAATGAACCGGGCGACACGCGCAACGATGCCCAGCGCGCCGCCGGTTTGCGCACTGCATTGAGCGAGCTGGCGCCGATCCTGCGCGAGTACGGGATTCTCGGTTTCGTCGAACCCCTGGGCTTCGAAGAGTCTCGCCCTGCGCCGCAAGCGTGTGGCGGTGGACGCAATCAAGTCCATTGGCGGCCTGGATGTGTTCCGCGTGGTGCACGACACCTTCCACCACCACTTGGCCAATGAACATGAGTTCTTCCCGGAGTTGACCGGCCTGGTGCATATCTCCGGCGTGGAAGATGCCGAGGCGCCGCTCAACTCGATCCGCGACGGCCATCGTGTGCTGGTGGGCGAGGGCGACATCCTCGGTAATGCCGCACAGATCGACACGTTGCTCAGCACCGGTTACAGCGGCTACCTGTCGTTCGAGCCATTTGCCACAAGCGTGCATGAGTTGGCGGATATACAGCAGGCGTTGGGGGCAAGCATCGCCCACCTGCAAAATCGTTAAGGGGCGCGACATGACCACAACACGACTGACCATGGCCCAGGCCCTGGTGAAGTTCCTGGATAACCAATACATCGAAGTCGATGGCGTGCAGAGCAAGTTTGTCGCCGGCGTGTTTACCATTTTCGGCCACGGCAATGTGTTGGGCCTGGGCCAGGCGCTGGAGCAGGACAGCGGCGATCTGGTGGTGCACCAGGGCCGCAACGAGCAGGGCATGGCCCACGCCGCCATCGGTTTTGCCAAGCAGCACCTGCGCCGCAAGATCTACGCGTGCACCGCCTCTGTCGGCCCTGGCGCGGCGAATATGCTGACCGCTGCGGCGACCGCCACCGCCAACCGTATCCCGTTGCTGCTGTTGCCCGGTGACGTGTACGCCAGCCGTCAACCGGACCCGGTGCTGCAACAGATCGAGCAGTTCCACGACCTGAGCATCAGCACCAACGACGCGTTCCGCTCGGTGAGCAAATACTGGGACCGTATCAACCGTCCTGAGCAACTGATGACCGCCGCAATTCACGCCATGCGCGTGCTCACTGACCCTGCTGAAACCGGCGCGGTAACCCTGGCGCTGCCTCAGGATGTGCAGGCCGAAGCCTGGGACTACCCTGATTATTTCTTGCAAAAACGCGTGCACCGTATCGACCGCCGTCCGGCCACCGCCGCGATGATTGGCGATGCGTTGGCGGCTTTCCGAGGCAAGCGCAAGCCGCTGATTATCTGTGGCGGCGGCGTGAAGTACTCCGGCGCGAATGCTGCGTTGCAGGCGTTTGCCGAGCGTTTTGATATTCCGTTCGCTGAAACCCAAGCGGGCAAAAGTGCGGTGGTCTCAAGCCATCCGCTGAACGTGGGCGGTATCGGTGAAACCGGCTGCCTGGCCGCCAACCTGCTGGCGCCAGAGGCCGACTTGATCATCGGTATCGGTACCCGCTATACCGACTTCACCACCTCATCCAAGTCACTGTTCAAACATGGCGAGGTGAAGTTTCTCAACTTGAATATCAGCCCCGCCGACGCCTTGAAGCTGGACGGCGTGCAGGTGTTGGCCGATGCCAAATTGGCCCTGCAAGCGCTGGCCGATGCCCTCGGCGATTATCGCTCCGGATGGGGCTCGCAGATCAGTGAGGCCAAGGCGCAGTTGGACGCCGAAGTGGACCGTGTGCACCAGGTGGAATACCAGGGTGATGACTTTGTGCCTGAGGTCGACGACCACCTGGACCGCGCTGTACTGCGCGAATTTATCGAGCTGACCGGCTCGTGCCTGACCCAAAGTCGCGTACTCGGCGTGCTCAATCAATCCCTGGCCGATGACGCGATCATCGTGGCCGCCGCCGGCAGCTTGCCTGGCGACTTGCAGCGCGCCTGGCGCAGCAAGGGCGTCAACACCTACCACGTCGAATACGGCTACTCGTGCATGGGCTACGAGATCAATGCTGCCCTGGGCGTGAAGCTGGCCGAGCCGACCAAAGAGGTCTACGCGCTGGTCGGCGATGGCTCCTACATGATGCTGCACTCGGAGCTGGCCACCTCCATCCAGGAGCGACGCAAGATCAACGTAGTGCTGCTGGACAACATGGCCTTCGGCTGCATCAACAACCTGCAGATCGGCAATGGCATGGACAGCTTCGGTACTGAATTCCGCTACCGCGACCCCGAGAGCGGCAAGCTCGACGGCGCGCTGGTGCCGGTGGATTTCGCCATGAGTGCGGCGGCCTACGGCTGCAAGACCTACAAGGTCAGCACCGTGGAGCAGCTTGAAGCGGCCCTGGCCGATGCGCGCACGCAAACCGTCTCGACCCTGATCGACATCAAAGTGCTGCCCAAGACCATGATCCACGGCTACCTGTCGTGGTGGCGGGTAGGCGTGGCGCAGGTTTCCACCAGTGAGCGCACCAACGCAGCGGCGAAAAAACTCAATGAACACCTGGCGAAGGCCCGGCAGTACTAATAACAAGAGGAGTGTTTGTATGTCTTTGAAGCTTGGAGTGATCGGTACCGGCGCCATTGGCCGCGACCATATTCGTCGTTGCAGCCAGACCTTGCTCAACAGCCAGGTGGTGGCGGTGACCGATATCAACCTTGAGCAGGCCGCCAAGGTGGTTGCGGAGTTGAAGCTGGACGCCGAGGTGTATCCGGACGGTCACGCGCTGATCAACTCGCCGCAGGTGGAAGCGGTGCTGGTGACCTCGTGGGGCCCGAGCCATGAAGAATTCGTGCTCGCGGCCATCGCCGCCGGCAAGCCGGTGTTCTGTGAAAAGCCCCTGGCGGTGACTGCCGAAGGCTGCCGCAAGATCGTCGAGGCCGAAGTGGCCCACGGCAAGCGCCTGGTGCAAGTGGGCTTCATGCGCCCGTATGACGAAGGCTATCGCGCCCTCAAGGCCGTGATCGACAGCGGCCAGATCGGCGAGCCGTTGATGCTGCATTGCGCGCACCGCAACCCGACGGTGGGTGAGAACTACAAGACTGATATGGCGATCACCGACACCCTGATCCACGAGTTGGACGTGCTGCGCTGGTTGCTCAACGACGACTACGTATCAGTGCAAGTGGTGTTCCCGCGCAAGACCAGCAAGGCCTTGGCCCACCTGCGTGACCCGCAGATCGTGCTGCTGGAAACCGCCAAGGGCACCCGTATCGATGTGGAAGTGTTTGTGAACTGCCAGTACGGCTACGACATCCAGTGCGAAGTGGTAGGGGAGACCGGCATCGCCAAATTGCCGGAGCCTTCACAAGTGCAATTGCGCAGCGGTGCCAAACTGTCGAACGCAATTTTGATGGACTGGAAGGACCGTTTTATCGGTGCCTATGACGTGGAGTTGCAGGCCTTCATTGATAGCGTGCGCGCTGGGCAGGTCGGTGGGCCGTCGGCGTGGGATGGGTTTGCGGCGGCGGTGGCAGCGGATGCGTGTATTGAGGCGCAGGGCAGTGAGCAGATTGTGAAGGTGAGCTTGCCGGATCGTCCGCACTTCTACGGCTAACACTCGGTCAATGTGGGAGGGGGCTTGCCCCCGATAGCGGTGGGTCAGCAATAAATTTGTTTCTGATCCACCGCTATCGGGGGCAAGCCCCCTCCCACAGTTGATTGGGTTTCCAATTCAACTCAGGAGTTGATCATGCGAATCGGACTAGTCGGCTACGGCCACGGAGGGCGCTTTTTTCATGCGCCGCTGATTGCGACTTTGCCGGGTGCGACGTTTGTCGGCGTGGTGACGCGCTCACCAGAGCGGCGCCAGCAATTAAGTACTGATCTTCCAGGTGTGAAGGCCTTTGACAGCATTGGCCAGATCGTCGAAGCCGGTGTCGATGCGCTGGTCATTTCCACCACCCTCAAGGGCCGCCCGGCGCTGGTGCTGGAAGCCATCGAACACGGTGTGGCGGTGGTCAGCGACAAACCCTTTGCTGCCAACGCTGAACAGGCCCAGGCGTTGATCACCGCTGCCGAACGCCATGAAGTGTTGCTCAGCGTCTATCAGAACCGGCGCTGGGACTCGGATTACCTGACCCTTCGCAAGCTCATCGACGCCGGTGCACTGGGCACCATCACTCGTTTCGAATCCCGCGTGGAACGCTTCAGCCCTCAAGCGGTGGGCAATGCCAGTGGCGGGGGGTGGCTGCGTGATCTGGGCAGTCATCTGGTGGACCAGGCGCTGCAATTGTTTGGCCCGGTGGACCGGGTGTTCGCACAATTGCACTACACCGCCGAACACCCCAGCGTCGACCACGGTTTCTTCGTCTCCCTGACCCATGCCAACGGGGTTATTTCCCATCTGTGGGGCAACGCCCTGCAAAACAGCCAGGCCCCGCGCTTTCGGGTGAGTGGCACCTTGGGTTGTTACACGGTGGACGGGCTGGATGGCCAGGAAGAAGCGCTGATGGCGGGCAAATCGCCGAAAACCGAAGGCGAGCACTGGGGCGCCGAGGAGCACCGCCGCTGGGGCTGGTTTGAGCAAGGTGATGAGCGTGAACGGGTGCCTTCAGAAAAGGGCTGCTGGACGCAGTTTTACCGGCAACTGCAAGCGGCCGTGCAAGGGCAGGGACCCTTGCCGGTAGATGCCTATGACGCGCTGGAAACCACCCGTATATTGGACGCCGCACGCCTGAGCGCCGAGCGTCAGCAGGTGGTTTCAACAAAAATAGAATAAAATTCTAAAACAGGTTGATATGGAAATTATTTTCCAATAAAGTCTTTTCCAGGTTGCATAAAGTACGTCTTGGGCTCGACCCCGGCGACTCAACAAAAACAAGATCAAAAACAACCAGGTACCGTCAGATGAAAATCTTCAACGCTGTACTGCGAGTTTTACGCCCTGCCCACACGCCCCGCGGTCTGCCCCGCGCCCGGCCGTTCTACTTCTCTTTCCTTAATGTGCTGTGCGTCGAAAACCAAGGCGCGCTGGTCTGCTGCATTCCTGGCGCCCCGGTCGTTCGACTGCCCGCCGAGCTCTGATAAACGCAACGTCCAAAAAACCAACAAGAAAGTGGAGACAGACCGTTCATGAAGACCCCGATCCGTTTTACCGCGCTGGCTTTATCGATGCTGCTGGCCAGCGGTTTTGCCAGCGCCGCCGACATCAAGGTCGGCGTGAGCATGTCCGCGTTCGATGACACCTTCCTCACTTACCTGCGCGAAGACATGGACAAGCAAGCCAAGTCCTATCCAAAGGGAGACGGCGTGCAGCTGCAGTTCGAAGACGCCCGCGCCGATGTGGTCAAGCAACTGAGCCAGGTCGAGAACTTTATCAGTCAGAAAGTCGACGCCATCATCGTCAACCCGGTCGACACGGCTTCCACCAAGAACATCATCAACGCCGCGACCAAGGCGGGTATCCCGCTGGTGTTCGTCAACCGCCGTCCGGACCAGAAAGACCTGCCCAAGGACGTAGTGGCCGTGACCTCCGATGACGTCGAGGCCGGCAAGCTGCAAATGCAGTACATCGCTGAAAAACTCGGCGGCAAGGGCAAGATCGTGATCCTGCTGGGCGACCTGGCGAACAACTCCACCACCAATCGCACCAAGGGCGTGAAGGAAGTGTTGGCCAAGTACCCGGACATCAAGATCGAACAGGAACAGACCGGTATCTGGCTGCGGGACAAAGGCATGACCCTGGTCAACGACTGGCTGACCCAAGGCCGCGAGTTCAATGCGGTGTTGGCCAACAACGATGAGATGGCGATCGGCGCATCCATGGCCTTGAAATCGGCTGGCAAGGAAAAAGGCAGTGTGCTGATCGCCGGGGTCGACGGTACGCCGGACGGCTTGAATGCGATTACCAAGGGTGACATGGCTGCCTCCGCGTTCCAGGACGCCAAGGGCCAGGCGGTGGGCTCGGTGGAAGCAGCGCGCAAGATGGCCAAGAACGAGCCGGTCGAGCAGAACGTGATCATCCCGTTCCAACTGATCACTCCGGAAAACGTCGCCAAGTTCAAGTAGCCCAGACATAACAACAATGAACCGGCAGGGCGGTCGTGCCCGCCCTGCTGATGGAGTACCTCCCTATGCTCGCTCAAGCCGTTGTCTCGCAGCCTCCCGGTATCCAGCCGCTGGCGCAGGAAGAACCCTACCTGCTGGAAATCGTCAACATCAGCAAAGGCTTTCCCGGCGTCGTCGCCTTGGCCGACGTACAACTGCGTGTGCGCCCCGGCACGGTGCTGGCGCTGATGGGCGAGAACGGTGCGGGTAAATCGACCTTGATGAAAATCATCGCCGGTATCTATCAGCCGGATGCTGGCGAAATCCGTCTGCGCGGCAAGCCCATCGTCTTTGAAACACCCCTGGCGGCCCAGAAAGCCGGGATCGCGATGATCCACCAGGAACTCAACCTGATGCCCCATATGAGCATCGCCGAAAACATCTGGATCGGCCGCGAGCAGCTCAACAGCCTGCACATGGTCAACCACCGCGAAATGCACCGCTGCACCGCCGAGTTGCTGGCGCGCCTGCGCATCAACCTGGACCCCGAGGAACACGTGGGTAACCTGAGCATCGCCGAACGGCAGATGGTCGAGATTGCCAAGGCCGTGTCCTACGACTCCGACATCCTGATCATGGATGAGCCGACTTCGGCCATTACCGAAAAGGAAGTGGCCCACCTGTTTTCGATCATTGCCGACCTCAAGTCGCAGGGCAAAGGCATCGTCTACATCACGCACAAAATGAACGAAGTGTTTGCCATCGCCGATGAGGTGGCGGTGTTCCGCGACGGCCATTACATCGGCCTTCAACGTGCCGACAGCATGAACAGCGACAGCTTGATCTCGATGATGGTGGGGCGCGAGCTGAGCCAGCTGTTTCCGGTGCGCGAGACGCCTATCGGCGAGTTGCTGATGTCGGTGCGCGACTTGACCCTGGATGGCGTGTTCAAGGACGTCTCCTTCGACCTGCATGCTGGCGAGATCCTCGGTATTGCCGGGTTGATGGGCTCGGGCCGTACCAACGTGGCGGAAACCATCTTTGGCATCACCCCAAGCAGCAGCGGGCAGATCACCCTGGATGGCGCGCCGGTACGCATTACCGACCCGCACATGGCCATCGAGAAAGGCTTTGCGCTGCTGACCGAGGACCGCAAGCTCAGCGGCCTGTTCCCGTGCCTGTCGGTGCTGGAAAACATGGAGATGGCGGTACTGCCGCACTATTCGGGTAACGGTTTTATCCAGCAGAAAGCCCTGCGTGCGCTGTGCGAAGACATGTGCAAGAAGCTGCGGGTGAAAACCCCGTCTCTTGAGCAGTGCATCGACACCTTATCCGGTGGCAATCAGCAGAAAGCCTTGCTCGCCCGGTGGTTGATGACCAATCCGCGGTTGCTGATCCTGGATGAGCCGACCCGAGGCATCGACGTCGGTGCCAAGGCCGAGATTTATCGCCTGATCTCCTTCCTCGCCAGCGAAGGCATGGCGGTGATCATGATTTCCTCGGAGCTGCCTGAAGTGCTGGGCATGAGCGACCGGGTGATGGTGATGCACGAGGGTGAACTGATGGGCACCCTGGACCGTGCGGATGCGACCCAGGAAAAAGTCATGCAGTTGGCCTCCGGTATGACCGTAGTCCACTGACGAACAGCCGTGCGGGCTTGCGGTTGGTCCGCACCATAGAATAAGAAGGTGATTGGCTATGAACGCGATAACAGACAACAAGCCTGCCACGGCACCGGTCAAGAACCGGCGGCGACTGCCCACCGAGCTGAGTATCTTCCTCGTGCTGATCGGCATCGGGCTGGTGTTTGAGTTGTTCGGCTGGATCGTGCGTGACCAGAGCTTTTTGATGAACTCCCAGCGGCTGGTGCTGATGATTCTGCAAGTATCGATCATCGGCCTGCTGGCCATCGGGGTGACGCAGGTAATCATCACCACGGGGATCGACCTGTCTTCGGGCTCGGTGCTGGCGCTGTCGGCGATGATTGCCGCCAGTTTGGCTCAGACTTCTGACTTTTCCCGGGCGGTGTTCCCGTCGCTGACCGATCTGCCCGTGTGGATTCCGGTAGCGATGGGGCTGGGTGTGGGGCTGCTGGCAGGGGCGATCAACGGCAGCATCATTGCCGTCACCGGTATCCCGCCGTTTATCGCGACACTGGGCATGATGGTTTCGGCCCGTGGTCTGGCGCGTTATTACACGGAAGGCCAGCCGGTGAGCATGCTCTCGGACTCGTACACGGCTATTGGTCATGGCGCGATGCCGGTGATCATCTTCCTGGTGGTGGCGGTGATCTTCCATATCGCCCTGCGCTACACCAAGTACGGCAAGTACACCTACGCCATCGGCGGCAACATGCAGGCGGCGCGGACCTCGGGGATCAACGTCAAGCGTCACCTGATCATCGTCTACAGCATCGCCGGCCTCCTGGCAGGCCTGGCAGGTGTGGTGGCTTCGGCACGCGCCGCCACGGGGCAGGCGGGCATGGGCATGTCTTATGAGCTGGACGCGATTGCGGCAGCGGTCATCGGCGGCACCAGCCTGGCGGGCGGGGTAGGGCGTATTACCGGTACGGTGATCGGCGCGCTTATCCTTGGGGTGATGGCCAGCGGGTTTACCTTTGTGGGGGTGGATGCGTATATCCAGGACATCATCAAAGGCTTGATCATCGTGGTGGCGGTGGTGATCGACCAGTACCGCAACAAACGCAAACTCAAACGCTGACGCGGTACAAACTGTGGGAGGTGCGGTGCGACGATTCGACTGAGGGCAAGTCGAATCGTCGCACCGCACCTCCCACATTTAATCATCAACAGTCTGTTTCAACCGTTTGTCTTCTATATAGCTCCACAACACTGAATTTCTTGCTATAAACGCACTCCGATAACCATTCGCCAAGCCCGTCCTGGTGCCTTTTGGGGTTGTATCGGTAAAAATGCCTGTCTTTTCAGTTGCTGCGCCCTCAAGTCGGCCTTAGACTGCCGCCCCTCGTAAATTGAGTGCCGGGTGGCGCTTGGAATGGATGGCGCCCTTCCGAGACCTGCAGAGGTCGGCCGGAACGCTCCCTTATTCGCCTTAATGCACGTATTTTTTATAGAGAAATCAATGACAAAGGAAAAGTTGCTGGCCATGCCGGCGGATGACTACATGAATGCCGAACAGCACGCTTTTTTTGAGCAATTGCTGCAAGACATGAAAGTGGAGCACCACGAGCGCATTGAACAGAACCGTATCGCCATTGAAAGCCTGGACACTCCAGCTGACCCGGCCGACGCCGCTTCCGTTGAAGAAGAGCGCACCTGGCTGGTAAACGCCATCGACCGCGACCAGCGCATGCTGCCGCAGCTTGAGCGTGCACTGGAACGCATCAAGGAAGATTCCTTTGGCTGGTGCGATGACAGCGGTGAGCCTATCGGCCTCAAGCGCCTGTTGATCAGCCCGACCACCAAGTACTGCATCGAAGCGCAAGAGCGCCACGAGCAGATCGACAAGCATCAGCGCCAAGCCTGATGCGGTGAAGCTGGGGGCCGCCCGCGCGGTTCCCCAGAGAAAGACCCCCCGTTACGCCCGTCTATTGATCTGCTGCAGCCCACCCCACTAAAGGCCCATGGATAATGGCCCGATAGTGGCGTTAAATGCAGACACAATAACGACAAGCAGTGGGGTAATGAAGATGGCTGGAGACGGAACTCTGATGGGCGCAGCAGTGCCACCCCAAGCGGTGGTGCGCGGGTTGCCCGGCTGGTTGATGCCGCTCTTGCAGAGCACTGCTCTGGTGCTGGTACTGCTGGGCCTTGCTTATGCCAGCCTGCCGCTGTACCTCTGCCTGCCACTGGCCTTGCTGGTCATCTGGTTGCCCCGCCTGAAAAGTCCCAAGCCTGTGATCGAGCAGTCTGCCGCCATCGATGCGATAGGCGAGCTGACCCGCGACCTGTCCTATACCACCAGCCATAACGCACTGTCCGCCGCCGGAGTGGCCTATTCGGTCAAGCAGCTGGCTGCGCGCGTGCAATCGCAATTGAGCGCCGCCAAGCAGATTGTCAGCAGTGCCGAAGTGATGATCGGCACCGAAAAAGTCACTTCCCAACTGAGCCGCGAGGCTTTGGATGCTGCCAGCCAAGCCCATCAGCGCAGCACTGAAGGTCGTGAAGTTCTGGCCCAGTCGATCATCCGCATGCACCAGCTCAGCCAACGTGCCAATGCCAGCCGCGAGTTGATCGAGGCCTTGAGCCAGCGCAGCGAAGAAATCCAGCGCGTCACCCTGGTGATCCAGTCCATCGCCAGCCAGACCAACCTGCTGGCGCTTAACGCCGCCATTGAAGCGGCGCGGGCGGGCGAGCATGGGCGCGGGTTTGCCGTGGTGGCGGACGAAGTGCGTGGCCTGGCCGGTCGTACGGCCACCGCCACCGATGAAGTTGGGTTGATGGTGGCGGATATCCAGCAGCGCACGGCTCAGGTGGTGGAGCAGATTCGCCAGTTGTCGGCGGACTTGCACACCGGTGTCGAGCAGGTGGAGCAGGCTGGCGAGCAACTGCACAGCATCGCCAGCCTGGCGGCGGATGTGGAAGGGCAGGTCAATGAGATCGCCCAGGGCGCCGACACCAACCGCGCCCAGCTCGACAGTTTGTTCCACGCCGTTGAACAGATGCGCAGCGACCTGGATATAAGCGACCAGCAAACCCGCCAATTGGCCGACGCCGCTGTGCAAATGGAAGGGCAGGCGGAAACCATCAGCGAGCGCCTCGCCGAGGTCGGGCTCGATGACTATCACCAGCGTGTCTACGACCTGGCGCGGGAGGGGGCTGGCCGCATTGCCGAGCAGTTCGAGGCGGATGTGCAGCAAAACCGCATCAGCCTGGACGACCTGTTCGACCGCAGCTACACGCTGATCCCCAAAACCAGCCCGAGCAAGTACCACACGCGGTTCGACGGTTATACCGACCAGGTGTTGCCGGCGATTCAGGAAGCGCTGCTGCCACGTCACGAAGGGTTAGTGTTTGCGATTGCCTGCACGCCCCAAGGCTATGTGCCGACCCACAACAACGCGTTTTCCCAGGCGCTGACCGGTGATACCCAAGTCGACGCGGTGCAGAATCGGACCAAGCGCAAGTTCGACGACCGCACCGGGATTCGTTGCGGCAGCCATCAACAAGCGGTGTTGTTGCAGACCTACACCCGCGATACCGGCGAGTTGATGCACGATTTGTCGGTACCTATCATGGTCCGTGGGCGGCATTGGGGTGGCTTGCGTCTGGGCTATAAGCCGGAGGCGGCGAAGGCTGTGCGTTAGGCACGGTTGCAGGTAGGGCAAGCGCCTGCGAGTCGCAGGCCGCCTGCGTCGAGTGGGTTACTGCGGTTGATGCAGGCGCTGGTTGAGCTCATCTACGGTGATGGCCCAGTCAGCGTCTTCACGCAGTTCTTCCTTCAGAAACTGAGCCTGTTGCGGCGTCCAGAACGGTGCGTCGATCAACTTCACGTCGTCACTCAGCGGGTGCGCGACAATGAAGGCGTCGATGGCTTGCGGCGACGAGTCCAGGCCCAGTTGTTCGAATAACGTTTCGAGTGTAGGTATTGGCGCGTCCATATCGGTCTCCCTGCAGGTTTCTAGATGGTTA
Organism: Pseudomonas sp. H1_D04; assembly: GCF_054683855.1. Taxonomy (NCBI): domain Bacteria; kingdom Pseudomonadati; phylum Pseudomonadota; class Gammaproteobacteria; order Pseudomonadales; family Pseudomonadaceae; genus Pseudomonas; species Pseudomonas sp. H1_D04. Next base: position 6,048,712 of record NZ_CP162826.1, on the reverse strand, counting down.
TGCATGGGAGGCTTGTGGCGCGGTAGAGTTCGATCGGATTGTCAGGAGGTCAGCGCGCCTGAATCCACCGCAGTCTTGAGCGCCTGGGCGGATTCTTTTCCAGCGATGGCGGCGGAATCCAGCGTCTTGAACCAACGGTCCTTTTCCACCTGATGCGTGGTGACAGTGGTCAACGGTGGCTTGGCGCGCATCACGATCACTGCTTGAAACTCACCGTCTACTTCCCTTGCGTCGCCGTGGATGAAAAATTCGCCAATATCAAATTCCGTCACGTATAGCCTTCCCTTCGAGGTAACCAACTGCACTGATGAAACCTGACCCGAACGGGGCCAATTTCAATGGACAGGCCAGTATGGCAGTTGTTGAGGGGTGGCGGCGCAGTAAAGTCATCCGGGTGACGAAACGATCCCCCCGAGCAGGGAGGCCTCCAGCCGCTTGGCCAGTTCACAGGCCTCGATGTGGTCGCTGCGAAAGCCTTTGATCCTGCCGCTGGTCACTTCGCGGATATGAAAGAAGTTTCTTCCGGCGGGTACTACTTGGTAAAGAACTGATTGAGGGTACCCGTTGGGACTGTGCAAGCAGTAGTATGGATGTTCGTCCTGCCATGATGAACGAGTGCTGGAAGGCATAGCGTTGTATTGGCGTCGTTGCATGGTCAGCTCCTGTCGATCGATCTTTGTTGACCCAGCAGCAGCGTTACAGGTGGTTTTAACCTGTGTTGCTGTTTTAGTATTGTCGTCGGCAGTTGGCGTCTGGTTCCACGCCGAGGCGTTTTTTGTTTGTATACGCTGTCGGAAACTGCGTTTTTAATAGTGTTATTTTCTGAAGCGGGTCGACCAGTATTCTCTGGTTATTGAACCTGTGATCTCCTGCGATTCGCGATGACCTTGCATGAGGCCCATCGTGTGCGTCTGCACTAGTCTCCTGGAGCGCAGCCGCGAGATCTTCTTCAGTTTTTTCTATGATTGTGTTGTGTGATCGAGCCGAGATGGCCGTTTTTTTGTGCTGCCCGCTCTGGCGGACAGCGCTCTTTTCGATGTGGGGGCGTTTCCTTGGCAGTCAGTAATCTGGATATGCACGCGTTGTTCGTGCTGGGTGATTTGCGCGCAAAGTTGGTCAAACAGTTTCAATCCCGTTTCGTTTACATCACTGAGCAGACGCCGGAAGGCATCTACATCGCCGAAATAGACACGGAAGCGGCGATGGTCGTAGATGACAAGCCGCGCTTGGAACTCAAGGTGGGTGACCATTTTCGTGCCGCGGTATTGCCCAGTCGCGAAGGTGGCAAGTTCGAACTCAAGTTCCGCGACATCAAGTTGACGGTGTATGGCCTGGGCGACTATGCCTTTGTGTCGACGGCCGAAGGTCACGGCATCGTCTTCAAGGAAGGCCATAGCGTGATGCTGGTGTTTGCGGCCAATGAGCAACTGCAGGAAGGCCTGACCAAAACCCTCAAAGCCGTGACCGGCAAGGCCGCCAAATGGCGCAAGGGTGAGCTGGTAACGTTCAAGGCCAGCGAATAGCCAACAAATACTGCGAACATCTCCTATCTCCCGGAACCTCTACTACAGTTGAGTTGACTTAACTATTCAGAGGCTTCGCGCATAGCAGCAAAGCCGTCCGCTGTTTGCTGCGATATCGCGAGGTGCAAGGGCATGAAAGGATTGAGAACGCTGTTGGCTGCGTCGTTTACGGCCCTGAGTCTGTCTGTCTCGGCCGCGCAGGCGCCGGTACACTTTGCCGACCTGAACTGGGAAAGCGGCAGCCTGATCACCGAAATACTGCGGGTGATTGTCGAGAAGGGTTATGACCTGCCCACCGACACCTTGCCCGGTACCACTATTACGCTGGAAACCGCCCTGGCCAAGAACGACATTCAGGTCATCGGCGAAGAGTGGGCAGGGCGCAGCCCGGTGTGGGTGAAGGCCGAGGCCGAAGGCAAGGTTGTCGGCCTGGGCGATACGGTCAAAGGTGCCACCGAGGGTTGGTGGGTGCCGGAATACGTGGTCAAGGGCGATCCCGCCAAAGGCATCAAGCCTATGGCACCGGACCTTAAAAGCGTAAAAGACCTGGCTCGTTACAAGGACGTGTTCAAAGACCCGGAATCCCCAGGCAAAGGACGCTTCCTTAACAGCCCCATCGGCTGGACCTCGGAAGTGGTCAACAAGCAGAAGCTCAAGGCCTATGGCCTTGACGACAGTTATGTGAACTTTCGCAGTGGTTCGGGGGCGGCACTGGATGCCGAAATTGCCTCGTCGATCCGCCGTGGCAAGCCGGTGCTGTTCTACTACTGGTCGCCGACGCCTTTGATGGGGCGCTATAAGTTGATCCAGCTGGAAGAACCACCGTTCGATGCCGAGGCCTGGAAAACGCTGACGGATGCGGATAATCCTGATCCGAAGCCTACGCGGTCTTTGGCGTCCAAGTTGAGCATCGGTGTGTCTACCCCGTTTCAGAAGGAACACCCGCAGATTGCGGCGTTTTTCGAGAAGGTCGAGTTTCCGATTCAGCCGCTGAACAAAGCCTTGGCGACCATGAGCGAGAACCACACACCGCCACGTGACGTGGCTCAGGCGTTTATGAAAGAACACCCTGAAGTGTGGAAGGCTTGGTTGACGGAGGATGTGGCGGGGAAAGTTGAAGCCAGCCTGAAATGATCCGTAATGTGGGAGGGAGCAAGCCGAATCGTCGCACCGCACCTCCCACATTGTGAACACGTTGCTGTTTAGAACTTGGTTTGCACCGCCACTTCAAAGGTCCTCGGCGAACCGAGGTAGTAAGCCGGCGATACATGCGCAAACTCGGCATACACCTCATTGGTCAAGTTGCGCACCCGCCCAGTCACCGACGTGTGCGCATCCACGTTGTATCGCAGGAACGTCCCGAACAGGGTGTAGGCAGGGACGGTCATCGTGTTGGCATTATCTGCGTACACCTCGGCGACATACCGCGCATCTACGCCGCCTTGCCAGTCCTCGGCGAAATCATAAGTCATCCACACATTCCCCACGCGCTTGGGCACGTTGGTCGGCGTATTGCCTTTACGCGAAACCACTGCGCCGCTGGCGATTTTCTCGTTGAACTCGTCGTACTCCGCATCCACCCAGGCGAAGTTGCCCTCTGCCAGAAGCTTTGGTGTGATGCGCAGCGAAGTCGCCAGCTCGATGCCCTTGGACGACTGCGCGCCGACCGGGATGCTGGTGGTCGGGTCCTGTGGGTCGGTGACGGCAAAATCCTTGCGCTCAATCCTGTATGCGGCCACGGTCGCCGAGCCACGCCCGTCCAAGTAGTCAAACTTGCTGCCCACTTCCCACTGCTTGCCGGTCGAGACGTCGAACACCTGAGTGGTGGTAGTGGGCTGCTCGGCGGCGGTGCTGTATTGCACGTAGACATTGGCTGAGGGGATGAACTGGTACGTCAGGCCCACGCGGCCTGTCACCGGCTCCCAACGGCGCTTGAAGTGCCGTGGGTTAGTAGCCGTGACAACGCGGTGGTTGGTCACATCCAGGTCGATGGCGTCGTAACGCAGGCCGCTGAGCAGCGAGAGTTTATCGGTTAGGCCCAGTCGGTTTTCCACGAACAGTGCTTTGGTGGTGACTTCATTAGTCTTGTCCTTACCGAACTTTTCCTGGGTTCGCGGGATGTCGTAGAAGTGCCCGGGATTGAAGTCGTTTGGATCCACCGTGCTGTTACCCGGCATATTCCAGGGCGTGCTGGTGGTGCTGTTGACCTTGTACTCAAAGCCGCCGGACCAAGTGGTCGACAGGCCGAACAAGCTGTCGTCATGGCGCAGCTCGAACTGGTTGCCGTTCTGTTCGCCTTGATGGCGCACTTGGTAGGCTGTGGACCGGTTCACCGCGCTGTTATTGGTGGTGTACTGGTAGGTCTCCAGGTTGCGGTAGTCGCGCTGGCTGTCGAGGTGGTAGAGGGTGTTTTTCAGCGTGGTGCTGTCGTTGATCCGGTAGTCGATGATCGAGCGTGCCCACAGCGTGCGCTGTTCATAACGACCGTCTGCCACGTTGTAGTTGTTGAAGCGGTTGTGTGTGTCGATCTTCAGCTCGCCGGCCTTGGGGTTGAGCACCGGTGTACCCCAATACGGGCTGTCTTCGTGTTCATCCTGATACTCCAGGGCCAGGGTGTGTGACAGGTCGGGAGTGAGGTCACTGAGCAGGGAAAACGCCAGGCTCCAGGCATCGCGCTGAGCGCGGTCGATGTAGCTGTGATTGGTATTGCGGCTGACATCCAGGCGCGCATAGTGCTGCATCTCGGCACCCGGTTCGGTCAACGCTTGGTTCACGCCAAAAGCCATGCCGGCCGTGTCGTAGCTGCCATAGGTCAGTTGGCCTTCGGCGGCTTGATCCTCACGGGTCGCCAACTTGGTGACGTAGTTCAGTGAGCCGCCCACGGAGCCAGCGCCGTTGATCAAGGAGGAGGGGCCGCCGACCAGTTCCACCCGGTCATAGATCCACGCATCCACGGGACGCGCCAGGCCGGTGGCGACGTTGATCCCATTGAACATTTGGGTGATCTGGCTGCTGGTAAATCCACGATAAGACACAAACCCACCGAAACCCGGCGGTGCGCTGGCGTTGACGCCGGGCAGGGTGTTGGCTGCATCGCGGAAGGTCTTGGCGCCATGACGCTCGATATCGTTGCGATTGGCTATGGCCACCGACGCCGGGGTTTCCCGCACGCTCAATCCCAAGCGCGAAGCCACGCCGCTGGACTGATCCAGGGACAGGCCAGGCTCGGCAGTTGATTCTCCATCAATGGTGGTCGGGGCCAGCTCAATGGCCCAGGCGCAGACAGGCAGGCAGCCGAACAGGCCCGCCAACAGGGGTAAATGTTTCATGATTGAATCCTGAAAAACTTGGCTTGAAAGCAACGCACAGCCGTCCGTATCTCCTTGGAAAAACGGTGGCCGGTGCAGATCGGAAAGCGAAGGGATCAGGCGAAGGCAGGAGGCGCGCGCGGGTTAGCCGCGGGCCAGGTGAAGCGAGCAGGGATGTCGGCGGCCAGCACAATGGCCGGCGGTGGCGCATGGGGTTGCGGCAACACCGCCACATTCAGGCTGGAACTGAGCGCCGGTCCCATCCCGCCGGAGGAGCACAGCGGACAACCAAACGCCTTGGACAGCGTGGGCAGGTTCTCATCGGTGGAGTTGGACGGCTGGGGCGCCTGGGTACGCGGGTCCACGGTACAGAACTGACCGCCGATGCCATTGAGCTGCATCCCCACCATCTGCCCATGACCAATACTGCAGACGAACACATTGAACAGGACGCAGCAATACAGCATCCAGGCAATGAGCGAGCGGTCGGCACGGGCGAATTTCATGGGGCGGCACTTTAGCATCAGCTGCCGACGAAATGCCTGCAAAAAATCTCTGGGCGACTATCCTGTTTCGCACCTTTAAGGAGAGCCAGCCATGAGCTTTGTCATCGCGCGGTGGATTGTCGGCATTTTTACCTGCATCAGCATGGTCCACCTGTACTGGGCGGCGGGAGGAAAACTCGGCAGCCTCGCCGCCATCCCCCAACTCCCCGGCGAATTCGCCAGCGGGCCACGCCCGGCGTTTAAACCGTCGGCATTGGGCACTTTTCTGGTGGCGATGGGGCTGGTGGCGATTGCGCTGCTCGTGTGTCTTCGGGCTGGGCTTTATTTCTCGCCAGTGTCCCATGGGGCATTGCAGTGGGGGATCAGCGCGATTGCCTTGGTGATGTTTGCCAGGGCGATTGGGGACTCGGAGTTGGTCGGGTTTTTCAAGAAAGTCAGTGGGTCGCGGTTTGCGAGTATGGACACGTGGTTTTATTCGCCTTTGTGCCTGGCGTTGGGGGTAGGGTTGTTGGTGGTGGCGTGGGGGTGATGGACGGATCGCTTTTTCAGATCCCTGGATCATGACTGGATGAAGTACCAGTTTTGAACCAGAGGAATTCGTGGGAGCCCACCCATGTCTCGGCAGAGGACTACACAAAAACGCGATCCAACTGATTGCATCAGTACACGGGGAAAACTTTCTCAAATAAAAAACGATCTCATTCCTGCCCGATTTGCGGACATGGCCGTCATGGTTAATAGAACTTCTATTACGCAGGATTTCCCATGTCGCGCCTCGCTCGTCCCTTGCATCCACTGGCTCTGTCAGTGGCGATGGCTTTTGCCGCAGTGCCGTTGCTGAATGTCCAATCCGCCTTTGCCGAAGAAAGCAGCCGCGCTGTGCGTAGCTTCCAGATCCCGGCCGGTGACTTGAGCCAGGCCCTCAATAGCCTGGCCGAGCAGGCGGGGCTGGTCTTGGCCTTTGATGCAAGCTTGACTCGGGGCAAGCGTAGCAATGGCTTGAGCGGGCAATACGACACCGATGTGGCCCTGAACCAACTGCTGGCCGGCAACGGCCTGCAAGCCTTGAAGATTTCCGCCGACCGCTACCGCCTGGAAGCCATCCCGGATAACGGCGGCGCCATGGAGTTGCAGCCCACCACCATCAGCGCTGCCTACCAGGCTGAAAGCCCCACTGGGCCGGTGTCCGGCTATGTGGCCACGCGCAGCCTGTCGGGAACCAAGACCGACACCGCGCTGATTGAAACCCCGCAGTCGATCTCCATCGTGACCAGAGACCAGATGCGTGCGCAGAACGCCGAGAGCCTCAACCAGATCCTGCGCTACAGCGCCGCCGTGGTCCCGGAAACCCGTGGCGCTACCGCCTCGCGTCTGGACCAATTGACCATCCGCGGGTTCGCTCCGGCCACCTACCTTGATGGCCTGCGGATGCCATCGAGTCGTGATGCCTTGCCGCAAAAAGACGCCTTCGACCTGGAGCGTGTTGAAGTGCTGCGTGGTCCGGCGTCGGTGCTCTACGGTCAAGGCACACCGAGCGGGGTAATTAACATGGTCACCAAGCGCCCGCTGGACACGCCGTTTCATGAAGTGGGCGTCGAATACGGCACCTTCGACAAGAAACGCACCACCTTCGATTTGAGCGGGCCGATAGACGATCAGGGCGTGTACTCCTACCGTGTTGCCGGACTTTTCGACGATGCCGATGGTCAGGTTGAACACACCGAGACCCGCCGCCAGTCGCTGTCGACCGCGTTCACCTGGCGCCCGGACGATGCCACGTCGCTGACGCTGCTCGGGCATTTTCAAAAGGACCCCAAGGGCGCGTCCTACGGATCAGTGCCCGCCTGGGGCTCGGTATTGCACAGCCCAACCGGGCGCAGCATTGATGTGGATTTCTACGACGGTGAAAAGAACTTTGAGAAGAGCGACCGCGAGTATTACTCCATCGGCTACGCCTTCGAACATCACTTCGATGACGTGTGGACCGTACGCCAAAACGCGCGTTACCTGCGCAGTGAAGGCCAATACCGTAGCCTCTACAGCAACTACCTGCTGACGGATTATCGGACTATCCGCCGTTCGACTATCGCTACTGATGTGGACATGGACGCTTATACCCTCGACAACCAGGTCCAAGCCAAATTCGACACGGGCCCGTTGCAGCACACCTTGCTGATGGGGCTCGATTATCAGAACACCAGCACCGACACCCTGTCCGGCTCAGGCACCTACACTGCTGGGCCAACCCTGGATATTTTCAACCCGGTCTACGGCGCAGCCGTTACGGTACCGGCGTACACCACCGACGGCACGTCGCATAGCGAACAGACCGGCGTCTACCTGCAAGAGCAGATGAAGTGGGATAAGTGGGTGTTGCTGCTGGGTGGTCGTTATGACTGGGCCAGCACCGAGAGCAGCACCAAAACTCTTCGCACGGGCGTCAAGAGTCAATCCTCGCTGGACAGCAAGGCCTTCACCGGTCGTGTCGGCCTGGTCTATCTCTTCGATAATGGCCTGGCGCCGTATGCCAGCTATTCGGAATCCTTCAACCCGCAGTCGGGCACCGGGTATGGCGGCTCGGTGTTCAAGCCGACCGAAGGTAAACAGTATGAAATCGGCATCAAATACCAGCCGCCGGGCAGTAACAGCTTTATCACGGCGGCGATATTTGACCTGCGCCAGAGCAACGTACTGACGACCGATCCGGACCCGACGCACCTGTGCGGTACCGGTCGTTGCCAGAGCCAGGACGGCGAAGTGCAATCCCGTGGTTTTGAGTTGGAAGGCAAGGCCAGCCTCAATGACAATTTGGACATCACTGCGGCGTACGCGTACCTGGATAACCGCATCAGCAAGTCCAACAATACCGTGCGCTATGCACCCATCAGCGACATCGGCGTAGGCCCGGCCATCAACGCAGAGGGCACCACCACTTACGCGGTTCCGCGTCACACCGCCTCGGCGTGGGCGGACTACACCTTCCATGACGGCAACCTCAAGGGTTTTGGTGCCGGCGCCGGTGCGCGTTATGTCGGCTCTTCGTGGGGCGATACGGCTAACACCCTGAAAGTACCGGGCTACACCTTGTTCGATGCGGCGGTGCACTACGACATCAAGAACATCGTCAACCTCAAGGACAACCTGCGCCTGGCGCTGAACGCTACCAACCTGGCGAATAAAGAGTATGTCGCGTCGTGCTATTCCTACTCGTGGTGCTGGTATGGCTCGCAGCGCACGGTGCAGGCGAGTGCGACTTATCAGTGGTGACTGCCTGCAACGTTGTAATGGGTGAACGCTGTGAGGCGAGCGTGCTCGCCAACAACCCGTTCACTCGATAAGGCAATTTAATGGCCCCTTTGTAACAAAATTCTCGCCAGAATCGCTTTTATTTTCAGGTGGTTAGGCGGGGATGCAAATGCGCAATGTTGGAATCATGCTGATCGCCTGCTCCCTGGCAGGGGGCGCGGCTGTCGTGCAGGCACGGGAGCTGCGCGAGGGTGACAAGTACATGTGCAGTTGGGGCGCTGGCACCGCTGCCAGGGCCCAGGAACTCAAGCTGTCGGGGGTGTCGTTGTACGCCGCTCGGCAGAAGATCCAGACCCTCAAGTTCAACAAATCCTGGATGCGCATGATGGCCATGGGCATCACCGAACAGACCTACGACAGCCGTTCACGCCTCAAGCCGGAGGCGATCCGCCAAAGCTTCTACCAGGACTGCGTACGCTACAAAGTGGCGCGTAAATAGGCCTCGGCCACCAGCACTCGGCTTACAAAACCATCCCAACCCCTGGCTTCTCATTTGTCTACAATTGCGCCTTTATCCAAGGACAGGGAGCCAGTATGCAAACCACTATCCGGGTAGCGACGCAGGACGATGTCGCCACGCTCTTCGCCATCCGTACGTCTGTGGTGCAAAACCATTTGAGCGTTGCGCAGATGGCCGACCTGGGCATTACGCCCCAAGTTCTGGCCGAGAGCATTCGTGACGCGCCCTGTGCATGGATCGCTGAGGTAGACGGTCAACCTGCAGCCTTTGCGATGGTCGACCTGGCCGAAGGCGAAGTGTTTGCGATGTTCGTACTGCCGACTCACGAGCGTCTCGGCCTCGGTCGGAAACTGATGGCTGTTGCCGAAGCCGTGTTGTTTGAACACCACACCACACTGTTTCTGATCACCGACGGGCGTGACCACATTCGTGCAAATGGTTTTTACCAACGCCTGGGCTGGTCGAAAGTAGGGCAGGTTGAGTGTGACGACGTGCGCTACGAAAAAAACAGGGTGTAATCACGCGTGGACCCATCTAAGGATGCGTCGTTATTTTTATTAATAACCCTTTTTTATAAGTGGAAATATACCCGGTAGTTGCACCAAAAAGTGGCACTTGTATCCGTCACTACCCTAAAAAACATGTGGTTATTGAAGGACTTACAACACTTCCAATCCGACGAAAGGATTGAAATAGTCTTGTTACACGTTTTTACAGTCGTTACTATAGCCGGGCGTTCACCTCCCACGGTTTATGCATTTTTAAATCCCAAGTTTCCATCAGCTACTTGGGATTTTTTTTGCCCGCGATTTGACCTCCGCGTCAAACTTCACCCTCGGCAAACTCCGCGCGCATCCGTCCATTGCGTTTGGCCTGGTAGAGCAATTTATCGACACCCTCGACAAATTCCAGCATCGGACTATCTGGTGTGACGATACGTGTACCGACGCCCAGGCTCATGGTCAGCAGGTTCGACACCGCCGAAAAACCATGCTCGATCTGCTGCTGGCAGATCAGGTGCAGGCAACGTCGTGCTACCTGTTTGGCCGACGCCGCGTCGGTTTCCGGTAGTAGCCATACAAACTCTTCACCGCCGATCCGCGCGATGAAATCCCGTGGCCGGTTGGCTGCCAGCGACAGGGTACGTGCGACCTGGCGCAAGCATTCGTCGCCCTTGATATGGCCGTAGTGATCGTTGTACTGCTTGAAAAAATCGATATCCAGGATGATCAACGACAGCGGCAACTGGCTGCGCTGGGCGCTGGCCCATTCGCGCTCAAGCACGGTGTCGAACATGCGTCGGTTGGCGATGCCGGTCAGGCCGTCCTGGTAGGAATATTCCTCAAGTTGCTTTTGCAGGCGTACCAAGTGCTCTTCGGTTTTCTTGCGTTCGCTGATATCGAACATGAAGCCGATCAGGGCTTCGACCTCGCCGTCCTTGCGCACCACGTGCACCACGTCACGAATCCACACGTAGTCGCCGTTGACCGTCAGTGCCCGGTAATCCGCCTCGTGGTCCACGCCGGCGCGGGACTGCGACACACAGAAATTCACCACGTATTCACGGTCATCCGGGTGCATGCGCTCGACCCAGTCGTCCACGCTGACCCAGCTCTGCGGGGTCCAGCCCAGCAATGTTTCGATCTGCGGGCCGATGTAGCTGAACGTCATGGTTTGCCAATCGATACGCCAGGGGATGGCTTTGGTCGACTCCAACAGCGTTCGGTATACGTCACTGTCGGGCTGGCTTGGGTGATCGATGCTCATGGGAGTGCTCGGGGATGATGGCGAATAGCCAAGAGCCTCTTTTGATCGTCGCTTGGAGTCAAGCGTAAGCCGAGGCAGCAGACGAGAGGTCGTGAAAGAGGCTTTTTGGCGCGGGTGTTTCGGCGTTTTCGCTACAAATAGACGCTGGATTTTTGAACACTGACAGTACCGTTGGTGCAGGCAGCCGCTGCCGCGTTCGTCAAATCCTTTGTCGAACGGCAGAGAGCAAATGGCTTGGTGATACGAGGGGTGTTGGCCAGCGACCAGAGCGTCGATTTACAGGCGGCGTAGAAAGGATTTGACGATGTGTTTGGTGGCGTCGGTGGTGTCCAACTGGTCGAGCGCGCCATAAGCGTGCCACTGGCAGTCGACAATCTCGTTACAGGGTCGCGCGTCCGCGATGTTCACCACTGACGCTTCGAACACATGATGCAGCGTGTCGCGGGCTTTGAGTTCCTGCAGATAGAGCAGGCCGTCCACGTTCAATCCGGTTTCTTCTTCCAGCTCGCGTTCGGCGGCGCCCACCGGGCGTTCGTCGCGTTCGACCTTGCCACCCGGCAACGCCCATTTTGATCTGGCCTTGCGCACGAAGAGGATATGCCCCTCGTGTTCGCATATGACCGTTGCCCTGATTTTCATCGTTTGTGTCCCGCAGCGGCATGAATGTCATAAAAGTGTAATGCAATTGTCATGCTAAGTGGTTATGGCGCGCAGGGATGGGTATGTGGATACTGCCCGACTGAACAAAACGCACGAGGGAAACAGATGAGCACCGTACGTTGGGGCATGATCGGCTGTGGCAGTGTCACTGAATTGAAGAGTGGGCCCGCTTTCTACAAAGCGCCAGGTTCGGCCCTGGTGGCCGTGATGGGGCGTCGCGAGGCCGCCGTGCGCGATTATGCAACACGCCATGGCATTGCCCGTTCCTATACCGACGCCCAGGCGCTGATCAACGACCCCGAGGTGGACGCGGTCTACATCGCCACACCGCCCGACAGCCACTTGGAATACAGCCTGATGGTGGCCGCGGCCGGCAAGCATTGCTGCGTCGAGAAACCCATGGCGCTGAATGCCGAGCAAAGCGCATTGATGCAACGTACCTTCGAGCGTGCCGGGCTGCATTTGTTTGTCTCCTACTACCGCCGTTCGCTGCCGCGCTTTCAGCAAGTTCGCGATTGGCTGCGGGATGGGCGCATCGGCGAGCTGCGTCAGCTTACCTGGACCCTGTGCAAACCACCGGCTGCCGAGGACGCCAGCGCCGCCAACTGGCGCACCGACCCGCTGATCGCGGGTGGCGGCTACTTTGCCGACCTGGCCAGCCACGGTTTTGACCTGTTCCAGTACCTGGCCGGGGATATCGTCGAGGTGTCCGGTTTTACCGCACGCCAGGCAGGTCGCTATGTGGCCGAGGACGCGGTTACAGCTTGCTGGACCTTCAGCTCGGGCGCGCTGGGCATGGGTTGCTGGAACTTTGTTGCCGACCGACGGGAAGACAACGTCGAGCTGATCGGCAGTAAGGGGCGCATTACGTTTGCCGTTTTCGAAGACCAACCGCTGCGCCTTGAAGGCGAGACCAACGAAGTGCTGGACGTGCCGTGCCACGCGCATATCCAGTGGCACCACGTGTTGGCCATGAACGCGCATATCCGTGGTGAAGCCGAGCATCCTTCGCTGGCCATCGAGGCATTGAAAACCGACCGGATTCTGGACAAGGCGCTACAGCGCAACCCCCATCATCCCGGCTAGATGCGATATACGTGTTTTTTCTCAAGGAATAGACGGATGAGATACTGGATGGTGTTGTGCCTTGTGTTCGCTACAGGCGCAATGGCGGCCCCAAGAAGTCAGGGCACGCCTGGAGAGTTTGATTTCTACGTGTTGTCGCTGTCATGGTCGCCGACGTTTTGCCTGACGCACCCGGATAACGAACAGTGTTCAGGTAAAGGCTACGGTTTTGTGCTTCACGGTCTGTGGCCGCAATACGCGAAGGGCGGGTGGCCGGCGTCCTGTGATTCCCAGTCACGCTTGTCTCGCGAAGAGATGGACAAGGGCGCGGCGCTGTTTCCCACGCGTTCCCTGCTCAAGCACGAATGGGCCAAGCACGGTACTTGCAGTGGGCTGGATCCAATGGCGTATCTGGAAAAGACCGATGTGGCACTGGGTGTTGTCGCCATTCCGCCGCAACTGCAACCGTTCAATACACCGCCTTCGTTGCCTGTCCGTGAGATCGAGGCGTTGTTTCGCGAGAGCAACCCGCGCATGGGCAATCATGGGTTGGCCGTGATCTGCAAAGGCAAGGTGCTGTCGGAAGTGCGCGTCTGCCTGACCAAGGAGCTGGCGTTCGCCGGCTGCCCGCGCAGTGTGAAAACCCAATGCCGGGAGGGCGATATCCGCATTCCTGCGCAGCGCTGAGGCAGCCTCGCCACGAGACTGGGGGCCAGGGTGATTTTGTTCAATACCGTTTCGGCTCGGCCTTATACCGTGGATCCCTCTTTATGCATCACCATAAAAAGGGATCCGCAATGAGCTTGATTATTTCCATGGCCGCCTTCGCTCTGGCCACCTCTATCACACCGGGACCGGTCAATGTCGTGGCCCTGAGTTCCGGCGCTCGGTTCGGTTTTGCCGCCAGCCAGAAACACGTGTTCGGCGCTGCCGTCGGCTTCACCCTGCTGTTGGTGCTGATCGGCCTGGGCCTGCATGAAGTGTTGGTGCGCTGGCCAATCCTGACCCAATTGATTCAATGGGGCGGCGTGGCCTTTTTGCTGTACATGGCCTGGAAACTGGCCGTCGATGATGGCCGTCTGGACGCCGAGGGCACCGCCACTGCGCCATCAATGCTTTACGGCGCGATTATGCAATGGCTCAACCCCAAGGCCTGGCTGGCTTGTGTGGCGGGAATGGGCCTGTTCGTGGCCGATGGCGACGCCGGTCAGGTGTGGCTGTTTGCAAGCCTCTACCTGGTGATCTGTTACCTGTCGGTGGCGTGCTGGGCCTATGCGGGCACCTTCCTGCGCCGCTACTTGAGTAACCCTCAGGGCGTGCGCGTGTTCAACCGCTCAATGGCCGCGTTGCTGGTGGCCAGTGTGGGTTATTTGCTGATGGCTTGAGCCGGTCGCGGTACTGGCCGGGCGTGGCGGCGAAGTGCTGTTTGAAGGCACGCTGGAAATGCGCTTGGTCGGCAAAGCCTGCGGCCAGGGCCACATCGGCGATCAGTTCGCCCTGGCGTAGTTGGCTGCGGGCAAACTGGATACGCTCATTGACCACAAACGCATGGGGCGTCAGCCCGTAATACTGCTTGAACGCGCGGATCAGGTAAGACGGCGACAGCTCGGCCGCCTGGCAAATATCTTCCAGTTTCAACGCAAGGGTGCAGTGCGCGCGGATGAATTCGGCGGCGCGTTCCAGCTTGTGGTTCACCTCCCGCACTGGCGTAAGCGATGGGTTCAGGCGCTGCTGAACTTCACTGAAATAACTGATCAGTGCACTTTGCTTTTGCAGCAGTTCGGCCTGTTCGTCCACCAATGTGCTGTACAGCGCCAACAGGCCGCTGAACAACACCGGGTCACGGGTATGGGGCGTATTGAATGGCCGGTAACCCTGTTCGGTACTGAAGCCCAGTTGGTATTGCAGGTTCGTGAGCCACGGGGTATCGAGGTAGAGCATATGGTAGGACCAATGCTCGTTCTCAATAGGGTTGCAGGCATGCACGTCGCCAGGGTTCATCAATACCACCGTGCCGACGCTGATCTGGAAGGTCTCGGCGCCGTAGTGGTAATAGCTGCGTCCGGTGGTGATCGCGCCGATAGAAAAATGCTCATGGGCGTGACGGGTGTAAGTGACCTTGCGCCCGTCGGCGATGGTCCGCGCTTCTATGAACGGCAAGCGCTCGTCACGCCAGAAGCGGGGCGAGTGTGTCACGCAAGTGTCCGGTGACATAGCGGTGGCTCCATCCCTTGGAAGAACGAGGGATGATCATTACACACGCCGCCAATGGCGTCAGCTTAGAAGTCCCACTTGGTCGCCAGCTGCAGGCTGCGCGGTTCGCCGTAGAATCCAGTGCCGAAGTTGCCGAGGCCCGTGTAGTACTTTTTGTCGAACAGGTTCTTCACGTTCAACGTGGTGCTCAGGTGCTCGTTGAAGCGGTAGCGCGCCATCAGGTCTACCAGGTAGTAGCTGTCCTGGGTGATGCGCGAGTCGTGGCCGAAGTTGACGGTATCGCTCGGATCGGGCTGGAACACGTTGCCGAAGAACGCGCTCTGCCAGTTCACGCCACCGCCCACGGTGACATTTTCCAGTGCGCCGGGCAGGCGATAGGAACTGAACAGGCGCACCACTTGCTGTGGCGTGGTGGTCTGCAGCACCGAGCTGTACACGTAGCCGTCATCGGCATCGCGGGTGTGCTGGTAGGTGTAGCCGGCGGCGATATTCCAGCCGTCCAGCACCTCGCCCGACAGTTCGGCTTCAAAGCCCTTGGTGGTCGCGCCGGCGATGGGGCGGTAAATCGAGTCGGTATCGAAGCCTGAGACATACTCGGCCACGTTGTCCTGTTCGATGCGGAACGCGGCGAAGCTGGCGTTCAAGCGACCGTCGTAGAACGAGGCCTTGAGCCCGGCTTCGTAGGTTTGGCCTTCCACTGGGTCGAGCAATTTGCGGTCAGCGTCTTTGCTGGTTTGTGGTCGGTAGATTTGGGTGTAGCTGGTGTACACCGACCAGGTGTCGTTGAGGTCATAGACGATCCCGGCGTACGGCGTGACCACGCCACTCTGGTGGTAGGTGGTGCGGTTGTCGGTCTGGGTCGGGTCGTAGAAGTCGGTGCTGTCGGTGCCGCTGAAATTGCTCACGCGGGTGCCGAGAATCACCGATAGGTCATCGGTGGGCTTCAGGCGAGTGGCCAGGTAGGCACCCGTCTGGCGTTGCACGATATCGTTCTGGCCACTGCGTGGGATGTTCGGTTTGGCGTATTCACCTTGCCAGTCGAAGATGCTGCCGCCCACGCCGGGGTAGATCGAGCCGTACACCGGCACGTCCTGTTTCGAGCGTGTGGCCATGAAGCCCATGATCAACTCATGCTCGCGGCCGAACAGGCTGAACGGTCCACTGAGATTAACGTCCAGGGTGTTCTGCACCTGGTCGCCCTTGTACTTGCCCATGAACATGTACATGCCGTCGCCGGTGACCGGGTCCGGGTTGCCGCCGCTGGCGGAGGCCAAAAGAGTGTCGTGCTGGCTGCGTTTGCGGTCGAGACTGACTTTGAGCGACCAGTCATTGGCCAGTTTGTGCTGTACCGAGGCGAAGAGCGTCTGGTTTTGGAAGTCACGGCGGCTCCAGTCGGCAGCCGGGTTGAACGAGCGCGAGAAATTCGTGCGCGAGCCGTCGCTGAAGTACATCGGGAAACCGGTCCAACTGGCGCCGCGCGAGCGAGTGTTCTGCTGGTCGATGCCAAAGGTCAGCAGGGTGTCGGGCGTCAGGTCCGCTTCCAGGATGCCGTAGGCGATGTCCTTGGTGTTCTGGTAATGGTCCAGGTAGGACTGGCGGTCCTGATACACGCCGACAAAGCGCCCGCGTACATTGCCAGACTCGGTCAAAGAGCCGGAGATATCGCCTTCGGTGCGGTAGTTGTCCCAAGAGCCGAACGTCTGGGTGACCGAGGCCTTGAAGTCCTTGGTGGGCTTTTTGCGGATCAGGTTGACGGTGGCGGACGGGTCGCCGGAGCCGCTTAACAGGCCAGCCGAACCTTTGATGATTTCCAGGTGGTCGTACACCGCCATGTCGGTGCTGGTGGTGCCGTAGTCGTACACGCCGTCGTAGGTGGAGTTGACGCCGTCGTACTGGAAATTGGTGATCGGCAGGCCACGGCTGGAGAACTCCCAGCGCTCGCTGTCGTAGTTCTGCACGCTCACGCCAGGGGCGCGGCGCAGGGTATCGGCAATGCTATTGGAACCCTGATCGTCCATCTGCTGGCGGGTGATCACGGTGACCGATTGCGGGGTTTCACGCATTGATAACGGTAGACCGGTGGCCGAGGCCATCGAGCCTGTGGTGTAGGAGTGGGTGTCTTCAGTGGTAGCGCCCAAGTCCTGGCCAGAAATGGTGGTAGCGCCCAGCTCCAGGGCCCCGGTGCTGGCCGGGATCAGTTCCAGCACGTAGCCATTGTTGCCCTGGGGCAGGGCCTGCAAGCCGCTGCCTTGCAGCACGTGTTGCAAGCCACTGGCGGCGGTGTAGTTGCCCGACAGGCCAGGGCTGGTCTTGCCTGCGGCCAGGCTGTTGTGGCCGGCAATGAAAATGCCCGACTGCTCGGCAAAGCGGTTCAGCACACTGATCAGCGAACCAGCAGCGATGCGGTAGCTGCGCGTGGTCTCCTGGGTCGAAGGCGATTCGGCGGCATGCACCACCGGCACACCGAGGCAAAACAGTGAAGTGGCCAGCGCCAATGGGCGCAGCGCGAAGCGAGCAGGTTGCGACATGAATGTTTCCCTTTGGATCAAGTCGATCGGCGAATTGAAAGCGTCTACAGGGTTAACCGAACGAGTTTTGAAAAAGGGAACTGGCGGCGGGGAAAAACTTACCGTGGGCCGACGGTGACCCACCATGGCATCAGCCGATCGACCCGAACCGGCAGCGCGGCTTGCAGCAGATGCAGGGCGTGGTCACTGTCCATCAGCGGGAATGAACCCATCACCGGCAAGTGCGCCACCGCCGGGTCACAGCCCAGGTGGCCGGGGCGATAGCGGTTGAGCTCGGCCACCAACTGGCCCAGGGGCAAATTGTCGGCCAGCAGCACGCCACGGCTCCAGGCTTCACGCGCGGGGGATACCGCGGTGGTTGGGTTGAAGCCATCGCGGTTGAACGCGATTTGCTGGCCGGCGTCGATGATGCGCACCTGCTGGCTGGCGGTGCGCACGTGCACCCGGCCCTCAAAGACGTTGAGCTCAGTGTGGTCTTCGCCTTGCAACACACTGAAGTGAGTGCCCAGGGCCTGCAGGCGGCCGTGTTCGGTGTCTACCAGGAAGGGCCGGCCGGCGTCCTTGGCCGTATCAATCAGCACTTCGCCAAAGCGCAGGTGCAACAGGCGTTGCAGGGGATCGAAGCGTACATCCAGCGCGCTCAGGGCGTTGAGCCATACATGACTGCCATCGGCCAGCACGGCATCGCGGGTCTCGCCGCTGCCGGTGGCGTAGTCGGCGCTCCAGCCGCCCACCAGCCGGGGCAGAGCGGTGTTGCGCCAAGTGCCCCACGCCAGGGTTGAACCGGCACACAACGCCAGTAATGTTTTGAGTGTCTGGCGCCGCGAACTGCGCAAGGCGCGGCTGGCGCTCGGGGCTTGGTCCATCAGCGGCGCGAAACGCTGGCTGACGCGCTCCACATACTGCCAGGCCGCCAGATGCTCCGGGTTCTGCGCCATCCAGGCCTGCCAGCGTTGCTGCTCCTGGGCGCTGCCTTGGTCCTGCAGGCGCACGTACCAGTGCGCGGCCTGTTCCAGGCTGGCATGGCTGAGCTTGCCGGGGGTATTCATTGCACCAGCATCCCATCCAGCTCGGCTTCGAGGATCGCGCAATGCAGCAAGGCCTGGGCCATGTATTTCTTGACCATGCGTTCGCCCACGCCCAGTTGCTCGCCAATGGCTTTGTAGGGCAGGCCATGCAGTTGGGCCAGCAGGAATGCTTCGCGAACCTTGCTCGGCAGGCGGGCGAGCATGGCGTCCACTTCGTAGAGGGTTTCGACGATGATTGCCCGCTGTTCCAGCGACGGCTGGGTACTTTCGGGACGCAGGGCGAGGCTATCGAGCCAGGCTCTTTCCAGTTGGCGACGTCGCCAATGGTCGATGCACAAACCACGGGCGATGGTGGCCAGGTAGGAGCGCTGGCGCGCGTGATCGGTCTCGGTCGGTGGGCGGCTGAGTAGGCGGATAAAGGTTTCGTGGGCCAGGTCGGCGGCATCCCAGCGGTCGTTCAGGCGTCTGCGCAACAGACCGAGCAGCCAGCCGTGGTGGGTGCCGTAGAGGTGGGTGAAGGAGGTCGACACACTAGCCATCCAGCGCGAGAGAAACGGTGTAAATAAGAATTGGTCGCGATTAAAGCAAAAGGATGGGGTGAGCGCAAATGATATTGGTTCGCTACTAGGCAGGCTTAAAGGAGTAGGGCTGAAGGTGGGAGGGGGGCTCTCGATTGTTGTGGGTCAGCCACAGCTGCATCAGCTGACAATCCCTCATCGGGGGCAAGCCCCCTCCCACATTTGGTCTGCGTGCATTCAGGCAGGAACGAGGAACGCCGCTTCCAGCAACTGCCGGGTATACGCGTGCTGCGGATCAGCAAAAATCGCCCGCGCATCGCCTTGTTCCACCACCTGGCCATGCTTGACCACCATCAATTGGTGACTCAATGCCTTCACGACCGCCAGGTCATGGCTGATGAACAGGTAGGTCAGGTTGTACTTGGCCTGCAGGCTGCGCAGCAATTCCACGACCTGGCGTTGCACCGTGCGGTCCAGCGCCGAGGTAGGTTCGTCCAGCAGGATCAGGCGCGGCTTGAGCACCAACGCGCGGGCGATGGCGATGCGTTGGCGTTGCCCGCCGGAAAATTCGTGGGGGTAGCGGTGGCGGGACTCCGGGTCCAGGCCCACTTCCTTGAGCGCCGCGATAATCGCCGCTTCCTGCTCGGCCGGCGTGCCCATTTTGTGAATGCGCAGACCTTCGCCAACGATCTCACTGACGCTCATGCGCGGGCTCAGGCTGCCGAACGGGTCCTGGAACACCACCTGCATTTCCCGGCGCAGCGGGCGCACCTGCTGTTGCGTCAGGCGGTCAAGCTGCTGGCCTTCGAAGCGAATCCCACCTTTGCTTCCGATCAAGCGCAAAATCGCCAGGCCGAGGGTGGATTTGCCCGAACCACTTTCGCCGACGATGCCCAGGGTTTGCCCTTGGGGCAGGCTAAAGTTGATGCCATCGACCGCCTTGACGTAATCGACGGTGTTGCGCAAAAAGCCCTTCTTGATCGGGAACCACACCTTCAGGTCATCGACCTCCAGCAGCGGCGGCCCGACCACATTATTGGCCGGTCCACCGCTGGGTTCGGCCGCCAGCAATTCCTGGGTGTAAGGGTGTTGCGGCGACTGGAACAGCGTCTCGCATTCGGCCTGTTCTACGATGCAACCTTTCTGCATCACACAGACGCGATGGGCAATGCGCCGCACCAGGTTCAGGTCGTGGCTGATCAGCAGCAAGGCCATGCCCAGACGTGCCTGCAACTCCTTGAGCAGCTCCAGAATTTTTAACTGCACGGTCACGTCGAGGGCCGTGGTCGGCTCGTCGGCGATCAACAGTTCCGGCTCGTTGGCCAATGCCATGGCAATCATTACCCGCTGGCGCTGACCGCCGGACAACTCGTGGGGCAGGGCTTTTAGGCGCTTGTGCGGTTCGGGAATGCCCACCAGTTCGAGCAATTCCAGGGTGCGCTGCGTGGCAACCTTGCCGGTGAGCCCCTTGTGCAGGCCGAGCACTTCGTTGATCTGCTTCTCGATGGAGTGCAGTGGGTTCAACGAGGTCATCGGCTCCTGGAAGATCATTGCGATGCGGTTACCGCGAATGTGCCGCAGGGTCTTTTCCTTGAGGGTCAGCAAGTCTTGTCCGGCGTACTGGATGATGCCGCTCGGGTGCCGTGCCAAGGGGTAGGGCAGCAGGCGCAGGATCGAGTGGGCGGTCACCGACTTGCCAGAGCCGCTTTCGCCGACCAGCGCGATGGTTTCGCCGCGTTTGATGTCGAAGCTGACGTTATTGACCACCCTGTGGTGATGCTCGCCGGTGACAAACTCGACGCTGAGGTCGCGGATTTCGATCAGATTGTCCTGATTCATCTCATTTCCTCGGGTCGAAGGCATCGCGAGCGGACTCGCCGATAAACACCAGCAAGCTCAACATGATCGCCAGCACGGCAAACGCGCTCATGCCCAGCCACGGTGCTTGCAGGTTGGATTTGCCCTGGGCTACCAGTTCACCCAGGGACGGCGAGCCGGCTGGCAGACCAAAGCCAAGGAAGTCCAGTGCGGTCAGGGTGCCGATAGCGCCGGTGAGAATGAACGGCATAAAGGTCATGGTTGAGACCATGGCGTTGGGCAGGATGTGGCGGAACATGATCGCGCCGTTCTGCATCCCCAGTGCCCGGGCTGCACGCACGTATTCAAGGTTGCGCCCACGCAGGAACTCGGCGCGCACCACATCCACCAGGCTCATCCAGGAAAACAGCAGCATGATGCCCAGCAGCCACCAGAAATTGGGCTGCACGAAGCTGGCGAGGATGATCAGCAAATACAGCACCGGCAGCCCGGACCAGATTTCCAGGAAACGCTGCCCGGCCAGGTCGACCCAGCCGCCATAGAAACCCTGCAAGGCTCCGGCGATCACGCCAATGATCGAGCTTAGGATGGTCAGGGTCAGGGCAAACAGCACCGAAACCCGGAACCCGTAGATCACCCGCGCCAGTACATCGCGGCCTTGGTCATCGGTGCCCAGCAGGTTGACGCTCGAAGGCGGCGCGGGGGCCGGCACTTTCAGGTCGTAGTTGATGCTCTGGTAGCTGAACGGGATCGGTGCCCACAGAGTCCAGGCGTCCTTGGCCTTGAGCAGCTCCTGGATATACGGGCTCTTGTAGTTGGCTTCCAGTGGGAATTCGCCGCCGAAGGTGGTTTCCGGGTAGCGCTTGAGCGCCGGGAAATACCAGTCGCCGTCGTAGTGCACGGCCAGCGGCTTGTCGTTGGCGATCAGCTCCGCGCCCAGGCTCAGCCCGAACAGGATCAGGAACAGCCACAGGGACCACCAGCCACGTTTGTTGGCCTTGAAACGCTCGAACCGGCGGCGATTGAGGGGGGATAGATTCATCTCAATGCTCCCGGCTGGCGAAGTCGATACGCGGATCGACCAGGGTGTAGGTGAGGTCGCCGATCAGTTTCACGATCAGCCCCAGCAGGGTGAAGATAAACAGCGTGCCAAACACCACCGGGTAGTCGCGGTTGATCGCCGCTTCAAAGCTCATCAGGCCCAGGCCGTCGAGGGAGAAGATCACTTCCACCAGCAACGAGCCGGTGAAGAAAATCCCGATGAACGCGGACGGAAACCCGGCGATCACCAGCAGCATCGCGTTACGGAACACATGGCCGTAGAGCACGCGGTTGTTGGTCAGGCCCTTGGCCTTGGCGGTGACCACGTACTGCTTGTTGATCTCGTCGAGAAAGCTGTTTTTGGTGAGCAGCGTCATGGTTGCGAAGTTGCCGATAACCAGAGCAGTGATGGGCAATGCCAGGTGCCAGAAGTAGTCAAGGATCTTGCCGCCCCAACTCAACTCGTCGAAGTTGTTGGAGGTGAGCCCGCGCAACGGGAACCAGTCGAAGTAACTGCCGCCGGCAAATACAACGATCAGCAGGATGGCGAACAAAAACGCCGGGATCGCGTAGCCGACGATGATCGCCGAACTGGTCCACACGTCGAAATGGCTGCCATGCCGCGTGGCCTTGGCGATCCCCAGGGGGATCGACACCAGGTACATGATCAGCGTGCTCCATAGCCCGAGGGAGATGGACACCGGCATCTTTTCCTTGATCAGGTCGATGACCTTGGCGTCACGGAAGAAGCTGTCGCCAAAATCCAGCTGGGCGTAGTTCTTGACCATGATCCACAAGCGTTCCGGCGCCGACTTGTCGAAGCCGTACATCTTTTCGATTTCCTTGATCAGCGCCGGGTCCAGCCCTTGGGCGCCGCGATAGCTGCTGGAACCAGCCACCGAGACTTCGGCGCCGCCGCCGGCAATGCGGCTGGTGGCGCCTTCAAAGCCCTCAAGCTTGGCGATCATCTGCTCCACCGGGCCACCGGGGGCGGCCTGGATGATGATGAAGTTGATCAGCAGGATCCCGAACAGCGTGGGGATGATCAGTAACAGGCGGCGAACAATATAGGCCAGCATTTAATCGCCTCCGCTCGCCGAATCGGCGTTCGTGTCTGTGTCCAAGGTGACGGCAGGTTTGACATTGGGTTTGCTCCACCAGGTGGCTGTGCCCACGTCGTAGCGCGGCGGGACTTTGGGGTGCCCCAGGTGGTCCCAATACGCCACGCGGAACGTCTTGATGTGCCAGTTGGGGATCACGTAGTAGCCAAACTGCAGCACGCGATCCAGCGCTTTGGCATGGGCCACCAGGCTTTTGCGCGAATCGGCGTCGATCAGTTCTTCCACCAACTGGTCCACCGCTGGGTCCTTGAGGCCCATGTAGTTGCGGCTGCCAGGCTTGTCGGCGCTGGAAGACTTCCAGAACTCCCGTTGTTCGTTACCCGGCGAAGTGGACTGCGGGAAGCTGCCCACCATCATGTCGAAGTCCCGAGAGCGGACACGGTTGACGAACTGCGAGACGTCCACCCGACGGATTACCAGGTCGATGCCCAGGTCCGCCAGGTTGCGCTTGAAGGGCAGCAGGATGCGTTCGAACTCGGTCTGTGCCAGCAGGAACTCGATGGTCACAGGTTTACCCGTGGTGTCGACCATCTTGTCATCAACGATGCGCCAGCCGGCCTCCTGCAGCAGTTGGTAGGCCTCGCGTTGCTGGGCGCGGATCATGCCGCTGCCGTCGGTTCTGGCCGGCTCGAAGGCCTGGGTGAAGACTTCGGCCGGGATTTTGTCGCGCAGGGGCTCGAGGATTTTCAGCTCATCCGGGCCGGGGAGGCCGGTGGCGGCCATTTCAGAGTTTTCGAAGTAACTGCGGGTGCGGGTGTAGGCGCCGTTGAACAGCTGTTTGTTGCTCCACTCGAAGTCCAGCAACAGGCTGATGGCCTTGCGCACGCGCACGTCCTGGAACATCGCCTTGCGCGTATTGAACACAAAACCTTGCATGCCCGTGGGGTTGCCGTTGGGGATCTCTTCCTTGATCAACCGGCCCTGGGTCACTGCCGGAATGTTGTAGGCGTTGGCCCAGTTCTTGGCGCTGAATTCCAGCCAGTAGTCGAACTGCCCGGCCTTCAACGCTTCCAGGGACACGGTGCTGTCGCGGTAGTAGTCCGTGATGCGGTTATCGAAATTGTAGAAACCCTTGGTGATCGGCAGGTCCTTGGCCCAGTAGTCTTTGACCCGCTCGTAGCGGATCATGCGCCCGGCCTTGACCTCGGCCACCTTGTACGGCCCGCTGCCCAGCGGCACCTCCAGGTTGCCCTTGGCGAAGTCCCGCGTGGCCCACCAATGCTTGGGCAGTACCGGCAGTTGGCCGAGGATCAGTGGCAACTCGCGGTTGTTGGTTCGCTTGAATTTGAACAACACCCGCAGCGGGTCTTCGGCGACCACTTCATCGACATCGGCGTAGTAGGTGCGGTAGATCGGCGAGCCTTCCTTCATCAGTTCCTGGAACGTGAACACCACGTCTTCGGCGCGGATCGGGTGGCCGTCGTGGAACCGCGCTTCGGGGCGCAGGTAGAAACGCACCCAGCTGTTGTCCGGGGCTTTTTCGATCTTGCCGGCGACCAGGCCGTATTCGGTGATGGGTTCGTCCAGGCTCTGCATGGCCAGGGTGTCGTAGATCAGACTGATGTTGTCGGCCGGCACGCCCTTGCTGATAAACGGGTTGAGGCTGTCGAAGCCGCCCATGCTCGATTCGCGGAAGGTGCCGCCCTTGGGGGCATCCGGGTTCACATAGTCGAAGTGCTTGAAGTCGGCGGGGTATTTCGGCGGCTCGTTGTAGAGCGTCAGCGCATGTTGCGGCGCCGCGTGGGCTGCGGAGCACAGCAACAGGCCGGCAAACAGTGAAGTACGCAAAGACATCATTGGGCTTTCTCCGACGCTTTCAGCCACCACGCGCTCAGGCCCAGGCTGTAGGGCGGCGTGGTGACAAAGGCGAACCGGTTACGGTACGCCAGGCGATGATAGTTGAGGTACCAGTTGGGAATGCTGTAGTGCTGCCACAGGAGCACTCGGTCCAGGGCGCGGCCGGCGGCCAGTTGTTCTTCGCGGGTCTGGGCGGCCAGCAGTTGTTCCAGCAGGTGATCGACAATGGGGTTGGCGATGCCCGCGTAGTTCTTGCTGCCCTTGATTGCGGCCTGGCTGGAGTGGAAGTACTGCCACTGCTCAAGGCCGGGGCTCAGGGTCTGATTGAGGGTGATCAGGATCATGTCGAAGTCGAACTGATCCAGGCGCTGCTTGTACTGCGCGCGGTCAACGGTGCGCAGCCGCGCGTCGATGCCGATGCTGATCAGGTTCTCGACATAGGGCTGCAGGATGCGCTCCAGGTTCGGATTGACCAGCAGAATCTCGAAGCGCAGCGGTTGCCCGTCCTTGCTGAGCAGGCGTTGGCCCGACAACTTCCACCCGGCTTCGCCCAGCAGCGACAGGGCGCGGCGCATGTTTTCACGGGGGATGCCGCGCCCGTCGGTCTGCGGCAGGCTGAAGGTTTGGGTAAACAGGTTCGCCGGCAATTGCTCGCGGTACGGCGAGAGCATCAGCCATTCGTGGCCCACGGGTACGCCGGTCGCCGCGAATTCGCTGTTGGGGTAGTAGCTCAAAGTGCGTTTGTAGGCGTTGCTGAACAGCGTGCGGTTGGTCCATTCGAAGTCGAACATCAGCCCCAGGGCTTCGCGCACCTTGGTCTGGCTGAA
The DNA here is from genome assembly GCF_054683855.1 of Pseudomonas sp. H1_D04. Classification (NCBI taxonomy): domain Bacteria; kingdom Pseudomonadati; phylum Pseudomonadota; class Gammaproteobacteria; order Pseudomonadales; family Pseudomonadaceae; genus Pseudomonas; species Pseudomonas sp. H1_D04. Next base: position 6,023,225 of record NZ_CP162826.1, on the reverse strand, counting down.
GGTCGGCCGGCGGGTGTTCATGAACAGGCCCTGGCTCTGGGTGGGGATCTGGTGAGCGATCTGCGCCTTGATCACGTCACCCCGGTTCACCGCCGGGAAGTTGTAACCATTCGCCCAATTCTTGGCCTGGTGCTCGATATAGATGTCGAACTCGCCGGCCTTGAAGGCTTCGAAGGCCACGTCGCTGTCGCGGTAGAACTCCACCTCGACCTTGTCGTAGTTATAGAAACCCTGGTTGACTGGCAGGTCCTTGCCCCAGTAATCCTTGACCCGTTCGAACACCAATTGGCGCCCAGGCGTGACCTTGCTGATACGGTAAGGCCCACTGCCCAGCGGCGGTTCGAAGGTGGTCGCCTTGAAATCGCGGGTTTTCCAATAGTGTTGGGGCAGCACCGGTAACTCGCCCAAGCGCAGGATCAGCAGCGGGTTGCCGGCGCGCTTGAATACAAAGCGGATGCGGTGACGGTTGAGGATGTCCACCCGCGCCACTTCCTGCAGGTTGGTGCGGTACTGCGGGTGGCCTTCGGTCAGCAGGGTGCGATAGGAAAACGCCACGTCATACGCGGTGATCGGCTTTCCATCGTGAAAGCGTGCTTCCGGGCGCAGGTTGAACACTACCCAACTGCGGTCCTCGCTGTACTCCACCGATTGGGCAATCAATCCGTAACTTGAGGTGGGCTCATCGCCGGATGGCGCGTACTGGCCGGTGCCGACCATCAATGGCTCGTTGAGCTCATTGACGCCGTATTGCAGGAAGTTGGGGGTTGAAACCGGGCTTGAGCCTTTGAACGTGTAGGGGTTGAGCGTATCGAAGGTGCCAAACGCCATGACCCGCAAGGTCCCGCCTTTCGGCGCTGCAGGATTTACCCAATCGAAGTGGGTGAATTTGGCTGGGTATTTGAGCCTGCCGAACTGCGTATACCCGTGGCTCTCGGTAATCGTCGCGTTCGCACCAAAGCTCAAGGCCAGACTTATTAGTAGAAGGAGGGGACGCTTCAAGTCAGAGATCCGATCCAGGCGGCTTGGGCTTTATGGTCGGTACAGTAACAGCTTGTTCCGGTTGGAAAAAGCCGGTTGGGAACACTGGAGATTCAGTGTAGGAGGGGCTTGCCCCCGATAGCAGTTTGTCAGCCACCAGATTCATTGGCTGATCCACCGATATCGGGGGCAAGCCCCCTCCCACATTGGTTCTACAGTGTTCTGAAAGCCTTAGCGCGGCCCGGAAACTACCAGCATCTGCCCCGGCTTCAACGCTTGGCCAGTACGCGGGTTCCAACGCTTGAGATGTTGCATCTCGACGTTGAAACGCTTGGCGACGATGTACAGCGAGTCGCCTTTCTTGACCTTGTATTGCACCGGCTTCTTGCTGCTGGCTACTGCGCGGCGGGTGTCCTGCATCACCAGGGTCTGGCCAACCTTGAGGGCCTGGCCGTTAAGCTTGTTCCAGCGTTGCAGGTCATGCACATCGACCTTGTTGGCCTTGGCGATCAGCGTGAGGTTGTCGCCGCTGCGCACCTTGTAGCTTCGGCTGCGGCCGGCAACCCGTGCGGTCTCAACTTCGTCGAAGACCTGTTTCTTCGGGCGCATCGCCAGTAATTCTTCAGGCTTCATCGTCGAAAGGGTGCTGGTCAGCAACTGCGCCTTGGAACTCGGTACCAACAGATGCTGCGGGCCATCCAGGGTGGTGCGTTGTTTGAGGGCCGGGTTGAGCTGGAACAGCTCGTCTTCATCGATTTCAGCCAGCGCAGCGACCCGTGACAGGTCCATGCTCTGTTTGACTTCTACCACTTCGAAGTAAGGCGTGTTGGCAATCGGGTTCAGGTTTACGCCGTAGGCCTCAGGGGCCAGCACCACCTGGGACAGCGCCAGGAACTTGGGCACGTAATCCTTGGTTTCCTGGGGCAGGGGCAGGTTCCAGTAGTCGGTGGGCAGACCGAGCTTCTCGTTGCGCTCGATCGCCCGGCTCACCGTGCCTTCGCCGGCGTTATAGGCTGCCAGCGCCAGCAGCCAGTCGCCGTTGAACATGTCGTGCAGACGCGTCAGGTAGTCCAGGGCTGCGGTGGTGGAGGCGGTAATGTCGCGGCGGCCATCATAGGCGCGGGTCTGGCGCAGGTTGAAGTAGCGCCCGGTGGAGGGGATGAACTGCCACAAGCCGACGGCATCGCTGCGCGAGTAGGCCATTGGGTTGTAGGCACTTTCGATCACTGGCAGCAGCGCCAGCTCCAGGGGCATGTTGCGTTCTTCAAGGCGTTCGACGATGTAATGAATGTAGAGACTGCCGCGTTCGCCGGCGTTCTCCAGGAAGGACGGGTTGCTGGCGAACCACAGGCGCTGTTGCTCGATGCGCGGGTTGACGCCAACGTTGTCCTGCAATTGAAAGCCCCGTCGCATGCGTTCCCAGACATCCTGCGGTACTTCGGGAGCAGGTTTTTCTGAAAGCCAGATGACGGGTTTCTGTTTGATTTTGGCAGTAAGGTTGGGCTTGGGTTGCACGGTGGATTGTGCAGTGAAATTGGTCGATTGGCAGCCCGCCAGCGTTGCGGACACAGCCACCGCCACAGCTTGAGCCAGGCGGGTCAATGCGTCTGAATGGTTGGATTTACGAATAGATGACGACATTGGCTGGAAGTAAGTTCCGGGCAAAAATGTCGGGCGATTCTAGAAAGCACTTTGGTTCCGGTCAACCATTCAGAAATTACGTATCAGATTGCATCGTCTTAGAACTTATCTTTCCAAGCCCTCAAGCTAGCAAACACCTCGGCCCCAGAGCGGTTGTCGCGGCCATTCCGTTCGTCCGCTTTTTGTTTAACGGATGTTTCAGAAGTACGCAGAAAAGGGTTGGTGCGTTTTTCCAATGCCAGGTTGGAGGGCAGTGTTATCTCACCACGGGCCCGGAGTTGGCGGACGATTTCCACCCGTTCGGCGATATCAGCGTTGTCCGGTTCCACTGCCTGGGCGAACTTGAGGTTACTTTGTGTGTATTCGTGGGTGCAGTACACCAGCGTGTCGGCGGGCAGTGCGGCCAGGCGCTCAAGGGAAGTGTGCATCTGCTCTGGCGTGCCTTCGAACAGGCGGCCGCAGCCAGCGGCGAACAGGGTGTCGCCACAGAACAGCGCGCCCTGGTGATAGAAGGCGATATGGCCGAGGGTGTGGCCTGGCACGGTATAGATGTCAAAGTCCCAGCCGAGCACGTTGATGCGATCGTTATCCTGCAGGGCGACGTCCCGCGCCGGGATCTGCTCGTTGGCCGGTCCGTAGACCTTGGCATCGGTCACGCGCTTGAGTTGCTCGACGCCACCCACGTGATCATGGTGATGGTGGGTGATCAGGATGTCGCTCAGGGTCCACTCCGGATGTTGCGTAAGCCAGGCCAGTACCGGCGCGGCATCGCCGGGATCGACCACCGCGCAACGTTGGGTATGCGGGTCCTGTAGCAACCATATGTAGTTATCGGTGAAGGCGGGCAGAGCACTGATCTGTATCATTCTTCGATTCGCCAAGCTGAACACATTGGTGCATCTTAGAACGTCTAGGCGAGTTGGAGAATGCAATGACTGATAAAGCGTTCGCCCAGGCCGATCCTGAGTGGCTGGCCCTGATCGGCGCGGCCCGCGAATGGCTGTCCGGGCCCATCGGGCAATTTTTGCTGGATGAAGAACGGCGCATGCTCGAAGACGAGTTGGGTCGTTTCTTTGGTGGCTACCTCGTGCATTACGGTCCCTCGGCACAGACGCCGCCCTCTGCGCCGCAGGTGCAGCGCAATGTGCGCCTGGGTGCGCCGTTGCCGGGCGTAGAGATCGTTTGTGAGGAACAGGCCTGGCCGTTGAGCGAGCACGCTGCCGATGTGGTGGTGTTGCAGCATGGTCTGGATTTCTGCCTGTCGCCTCACGGATTGCTGCGCGAGGCGGCGAGCAGCGTGCGCCCTGGTGGCCATTTGCTGATTGTGGGTATCAACCCCTGGAGCAGTTGGGGGCTGCGCCATGTGTTCGCTCATGATGGCCTTCGCCAGGCGCGCTGCATCTCGCCGTCGCGGGTGGCGGACTGGTTGAACCTGCTGGGCTTCGCGCTGGAGAAACGCCGCTTCGGGTGCTATCGTCCGCCGCTTGCCTCGACCAAGTGGCAGGCGCGCCTGGCCGGCTGGGAACGCCGCGCGGGTGCCTGGCAACTGTCGGGCGGCGGCTTCTATTTATTAGTAGCGCGCAAGATTGTGGTCGGGCTACGGCCAGTGCGCCAGGTGCCCCGCCAGCCCATGGGCAAGCTGGTGCCGATGCCCATGGCCAAGGTCAATCGCAAGCAAAGCGAACCGTAAAACCTTTTTGATTTCAGATCCCGCCTGTTTTGATGGATGTAACCGATGACCGATACCGTAGAACTCTTCACCGATGGCGCCTGCAAGGGCAACCCAGGCCCCGGCGGCTGGGGCGCGTTGCTGGTGTGCAAGGGCGTCGAGAAGGAACTGTGGGGCGGCGAAGCCAACACCACCAACAACCGCATGGAATTGATGGGTGCGATTCGCGGCCTTGAAGAACTCAAGCGCCGTTGCAACGTACTGCTGGTGACCGACTCGCAGTATGTGATGAAGGGCATCAACGAGTGGATGGTCAACTGGAAAAAGCGCGGTTGGAAGACCGCCGCCAAAGAACCGGTCAAGAATGCCGACCTATGGCAACTGCTCGATGAGCAATGCAATCGCCATGACATCACTTGGAAGTGGGTACGTGGTCACATCGGCCACCCCGGCAACGAGCGTGCCGACCAGTTGGCCAACCGTGGCGTGGATGAAGTGCGGGGCTACAAGCAAAGCTGATGCCGTCTGACGTGTTAACATCCCGCCCTTTGACGCACACCACCACCCCGTTGAGAGCTGAACCCTGATGGCCATCCGATCTGTTGTACTCGATACCGAAACCACCGGCATGCCGGTGACTGACGGCCACCGGATCATTGAAATCGGCTGTGTCGAACTCATGGGTCGGCGCCTCACCGGGCGTCACTTCCACGTCTACCTGCAACCGGATCGCGACAGTGACGAAGGCGCCATCGGCGTCCACGGCATCACCGACGAGTTCCTCAAGGGCAAGCCGCGTTTTGCCGAGGTGGCCGATGAGTTCTTCGAATTCATCAACGGCGCCCAGTTGATCATCCATAACGCGGCGTTCGACGTCGGCTTCATCAACAACGAATTTGCCCTCATGGGGCAGACGGATCGCGCGGATATTTCCCAGCACTGCTCGATCCTCGACACCTTGATGATGGCCAGGGAGCGTCACCCTGGCCAGCGCAACAGCCTGGATGCGTTGTGCAAGCGGTATGGCGTCGACAACTCCGGCCGAGAACTCCACGGCGCCTTGCTCGACTCCGAGATTCTCGCCGACGTCTACCTGACCATGACCGGCGGGCAGACCAGCCTGTCCTTGGCCGGCAATGCTTCCGATGGCAGCGGCTCTGCGGAAGGCTCGGGCAATCGTCCTTCGGAAATCCGGCGCCTGCCGGCAGATCGCAAGCCGACCACCATTCTCCGCGCCAGCGAGCAGGACATGGTCGAGCATGCGCAACGCCTGGAAGCGATTGCCAAGTCGGCGGGCGCGCCGGCGCTGTGGACCCAATTGACACAACAGTAGCCCTGCGTGGGTCCGATCAACCTGTGCGAGGGGGCTCGCCCCCGATAGCGGTGGATCAGCCAATCAACTATTAGCTGACACACCGTGATCGGGAGAAAGCCACCTCCCACAGTTGATCTGCATAGCTTTCAAAATCTTCATTCGCGTCATCGCTTCCCAGCTTCTACCCTGAGTGCATAGCCCTCAGGACTCCCACGCCCTCATGTACAAAGACCTGAAGTTCCCTATCCTTATCGTGCACCGCGACATCAAGGCCGACACCGTTGCCGGCGACCGGGTCCGCGGCATCGCCAGGGAGTTGGAACAAGAGGGCTTCAGTGTTTTTTCCGCCGTGGACTACGCCGAAGGTCGGCTAGTGGCGTCTACCCATCACGGCTTGGCCTGCATGTTGATCGCCGCCGAAGGCGCTGGCGAAAATACCCATCTGCTGCAAAACATGGTTGAGCTGATTCGCTTGGCGCGGGTACGGGCACCGAATCTGCCGATCTTTGCCTTGGGCGAGCAAGTCACCCTGGAAAACGCCCCGGCCGATGCCATGAGCGAGCTCAATCAGCTGCGTGGCATCCTTTATCTGTTCGAAGACACCGTGCCATTCCTGGCCCGGCAAGTGGCCCGCGCTGCGCGCACCTACCTGGATGGCCTGTTGCCGCCGTTCTTCAAGGCCTTGGTGCAGCACACCGCTGATTCAAATTATTCCTGGCACACCCCCGGCCATGGCGGTGGCGTGGCCTACCGCAAAAGCCCGGTGGGGCAGGCATTTCATCAGTTCTTTGGGGAAAACACCCTGCGTTCGGATTTGTCGGTCTCTGTGCCCGAATTGGGCTCGCTGCTGGACCACACTGGCCCCCTGGCCGAAGCAGAGGCTCGTGCTGCCCGTAATTTTGGCGCTGATCACACCTTCTTTGTGATCAACGGCACTTCCACCGCCAACAAGATTGTCTGGCACTCGATGGTCGCCCGCGATGATTTGGTGCTGGTGGACCGCAACTGCCACAAGTCGGTATTGCACTCGATCATCATGACCGGCGCGATCCCGCTGTACCTGTGCCCGGAGCGCAACGAACTGGGCATTATCGGCCCGATCCCCCTGAGTGAATTCAGCCCCGAGTCGATCCGCGCCAAGATCGACGCCAGCCCGTTGACCCGTGGCCGGCCAGCGAAAGTGAAGTTGGCCGTGGTCACCAACTCCACCTATGACGGCCTGTGCTACAACGCCGAGCTGATCAAGCAGCAATTGGGCAACAGCGTCGAGGTGCTGCACTTTGACGAAGCCTGGTACGCCTACGCGGCGTTCCACGAATTCTTTGCCAGGCGCTATGGCATGGGCACCTCGCGCACTCCGGACAGCCCACTGGTGTTCACCACTCACTCCACTCACAAGTTGTTGGCCGCGTTCAGCCAGGCCTCAATGATCCATGTACAGGACGGCGGCGCCCGTCAGTTGGACCGTGACCGTTTCAACGAAGCGTTCATGATGCACATCTCCACCTCGCCTCAGTACAGCATCATCGCGTCGCTGGACGTGGCTTCGGCGATGATGGAAGGCCCTGCCGGGCGTTCGTTGCTCCAGGAAATGTTCGACGAAGCCCTGAGTTTTCGCCGCGCGCTGGCTAACCTCCGGCAGCATATCGCCGCTGAAGATTGGTGGTTCTCGATCTGGCAGCCGCCGTCGGTGGCGGGCATCGACCGCGTCGCGACGGAGGACTGGCTGTTGCAGCCGCAGGATGACTGGCATGGCTTTGGGGATGTGGCCGAAGATTATGTGTTGTTGGACCCGATCAAAGTGACGCTGGTCATGCCCGGTCTCAATGCCGGCGGCGCCTTGAGCGATTGTGGGATCCCTGCCGCCGTGGTCAGTAAGTTCCTCTGGGAGCGCGGGTTGGTGGTGGAGAAGACCGGGTTGTATTCCTTCCTCGTGTTGTTTTCCATGGGCATCACCAAAGGCAAATGGAGTACGTTGCTCACCGAGTTGTTGGAATTCAAACGCAGCTACGACGCGAATGTCAGCCTGGCCAGTTGTTTGCCCTCGGTGTTTGCCCAAGGCCCGGCGCGTTATCAGGGCCTGGGTTTGCGCGACCTGTGCGACCAATTGCACAGCTGTTACCGCAGCAACGCCACCGCCAAACACCTCAAGCGCATGTACACCCTACTACCGGAGATTGCGATGAAACCGGCGCACGCCTACGACCAATTGGTAAGGGGTGAAGTGGAAGCAGTGTCGATTGATGCCTTGCCAGGACGCGTCGCAGCCGTGATGCTGGTGCCGTATCCGCCTGGTATTCCGTTGATCATGCCCGGCGAGCGCTTTACCGAGAGCACCCGCTCGATCATCGACTACCTGGCATTTGCCCGTACGTTCGATAGCAGTTTTCCCGGTTTTTTTGCCGATGTTCACGGGTTACAACACGAAGATGACGGCAGTGGTCGTTGTTACACCGTCGACTGCATCAAGGGTTAAGGATGTTTATGCAAGCTGTAATGAACCCGAAGTATCCAGGGCTCAGTGTGCGAGTCGCCGACGAAGGTTTTGATGCCTACGTGTGGGGCAATGACTTCAGTTTCGAGGTCAGCGCCTACAGCGTGCCGGAGATGGGCAAGCGCGTCGATCAATGGCCGCTGGAGCGTATCCTGCCGTACCGCAAATGTTATGGGATTGATCCTGAGGAGTTCGCCAGTTTCCGCGATGCCCCAGACAGTGCGATCTTCATGGCCTATCTGGACGATCGACCGGTGGGGCATGTCGTGGTCAGCACCAACTGGAATGGCTTTGCCCATGTGGATGAACTGGCGGTGGTCTTGCCGGCGCGGCGGCACGGTGTAGCGAAGGCATTACTGGATGAAGCGCAGTTCTGGAGCCGCAAGAAAAACCTGCCGGGCATGATGCTCGAAACCCAGAACAACAACCTCGGCGCCTGCCGCCTCTATGAGCGATGCGGCTATGTGATGGGCGGGATCGACCACCTGCGCTATCGCGGCATTGATCCGCAAACTCGCGAAGTGGCGATTTTCTGGTATCGGCTGTTCAAGGCCGAAGTCGACAAGGCTTAACTCAGCAGCAGGCTTTCAGCCTTCTGCGTGACAATCTCCAGCAATGCATTCATCGCTGGAGAGGCCACGCCATCCTTGAGGGTCAGCGCGTACAGGCTGACCATCATCGGCGGCGACACCGGGCACGCATCCAGTCCGGCCTCTTGCGCGCCAAACGCAGTGAAGGGGTCGACAATCGCCAAGCCTTCTCCCGCTTCTACCATGCTGCGCATCATCTGGTAGGTCTGCACCCGCGTCTGCACCACCGGAAGCGGCCGTAGGGCTTGCAGCTTGGCGTCCAGCAGGCGGCTGAGCGGGTCTTGCCCCTCCAACCCGATCATCGACTGGCCGGCCAGGTCCTGTAGTGCAATGTACTTCTGCTTGGGCTTGAGCCAGCCGTGGGGCGCCAGCAACTGCAGTTTGCCTTGAGCCAGCACGGTGCTGACGATTTGCGGGTGTTCCGGGTCATGCAGGCTCAAGCCGACATCGGCCTCATGCAGCAACAGGCTCCTGACGATCTCCCTTGTGGGCTGGCTTGATAGGTTGCACGGGGTGTCCTGAAAGCGTCGACGCAGCACTGCGATACTTTGCGGCAGCAGTTGATTGGCCAGGGGCGGGGTACAGAGCGCACGCAAGGGCGGGGCGTGATGGTGTTTCAAACGGCTGGCCAGGCGTTGCACCGGTTCCAGCGCTTCGTATATATGGGCGATTTCTGCCTGCAGTTCGAGGGTTTCCCGTGTTGCCTGCAAGCGCCCGCGCACGCTGGCAAACAGCATAAAGCCCAGTTGCTGCTCGGCTTCCTTCAGCGCCGCGTCCACATCGCCCACAGGGAGTTGCAACCATTCGGCGGCCGTGCCGAGGTGTCCGGTCTGCAAGATGGCCTGAATCACTTCGATATGACGTAAACGCATGGCCGGAGTCTATGTGCAGTGTGGTGGGGTTTCAATGGTGCAAGCGGTCGTGCGCAAAAAAGACGGTGCAAGTCGCCTATGCCACTGGCGTTCAGCCACGACCTTACTAAAATGGCTCGTCTGATCATCAACGACCAAAGCCGGGTACCGGCACTACAACAAAAACAGGTCTGGTCTCGAATGCCTATTCCCTCGACGTTCTTCGGGGTAACGGCCAAGCAACTCATGGTTCTGGTGACCGTGGGGTGCGCGGCGGCTTATCTCCTCAATAATCACGACAACAACACACCGGAAAGTCTGGCGCTCGAAGCGTTTATCCGTGCTCAGGAACAGGTCGGCGAACAAGTGGGGGCGGTGTTGGGGGTGACCTTGATCAGGCAGGTGGAGGCGTATCCCGCGTACAACACGTCGGGCTACACGCGCTCGATGTACGCCGTGGAAGGGGAGCGGGGGCACTTGCTGGTGACGCTCAAGCAAGGCGAGCAGGGCATCGAAGTGACGGAAATCCGCAGCCCCTGATCACCCCAGCCCAGTCAACGCCAGCAATGGCCAGGACTGAGCAGGTCATCAAGGCGAGATCTTATGAAGCGAGGGTGGTTTGCGATTCGCGGACAATAATGATGCCCGACTGGATCAGTTTGAACTCATCGCCTTCCAGTTTTTCTACACGGTCGCCAATGGCCAGCTTGTAGGTTGTGGTGGGCGCCGAGCCAGCCAGGTCGCCTTGCGCCGGGTTGGATTCCTGGAACTCATGCACGGAATAAACGCGACCTTCCGCGTCTCTGGCATGGAACTGTCCGACAAGTACTGCTGCCATCTGTTTAGAACCTCTGGAGATAAACACTCGATTTGCGGTTCTGTAGACCGTAATAAAGAGGGGTAGTTTGCCTACGGAAAAAAAATACTATTCGCTGGGATTTTACGACGCCTCCTACGCAGAGAGGTGCGAGGCAAACGTCTGGAGGATTCTCAAAACCTTCTGGTGAACCTGTCGTGAAGCCTCTATAACTACAAGCTCCTTTAGTCAGACATCGGGAAAACCTCAATGAGCAAGGTCTACACGATTGCCGTCCTGGTTGGCAGCTTGAGAAAACAGTCGATCAACCGCAAGGTCGCGTTGGCATTGGCCGAACTGGCCCCAGCCAATCTGAAGTTGAACATCGTCGAAATTGGCGATTTGCCGCTCTACAACGAAGACATCGACGCTGATTCACCGCCGGCAGCCTACAGTACTTTCCGCAAACAGGTGAGTTCATCCGACGCGGTGCTGTTCGTGACCCCGGAATACAACCGCTCGGTGCCGGCCCCGTTGAAGAACGCGATTGATGTGGGTTCCCGTCCTTATGGGCAAAGCGCCTGGAGCGGCAAGCCGGGTGCGATCATCAGTGTGTCGCCTGGTGCTATCGGAGGCTTTGGCGCCAACCACCATCTGCGTCAGTCCCTGGTGTTCCTGGATGTGTGGTGCATGCAGCAGCCCGAAGCCTACCTGGGTGGGGCGGGCAGTGTGTTTGATGAGTCGGGCAAAGTGTCGGAAAAGACCAAGCCGTTTTTGCAGGCGTTTATCGATGCCTACGGCCAGTGGGTAGAAAAACAAACGGCTTGAGTTGGCAATAGCGTAAAGCGTGGGAAGGGGGTTGCCCCCTCCCACATGCTTAGATCAGCGCAGCCAGTTGGTCCGCGCCAGCTCGATTACCTCATCGCCACGCCCACTCATCACCGCCTTGAGCATGTACAAGCTAAACCCCTTGGCCTGTTCCAGCTTGATGCTCGGTGGCATCACCAGTTCCTGGGTGGCAGTCACCACGTCCACCAGCACCGGGCCATCGTGGGCCAGGGCGCGGCGCAGGGCCGGCTCCAGGTCTTCGGACTGCTCCACACGAATGCCGAGGATACCCATGGCGTTGGACATCGCCGCGAAATCCGGGTTTTTCAGTTCGGTGCCCGCGTCCAGATAACCCGCCGCCTTCATCTCCATGGCGACGAACCCCAGTGACGAGTTATCAAACACGATGACTTTCACCGGCAACTTCAGCTGCGCCAGCGAGATGAAATCCCCCATCAACATGGCGAACCCGCCATCGCCGGACATCGAAATCACTTGCCGCCCCGGGAATGCTGCCTGCGCGCCAATGGCCTGGGGCATGGCGTTGGCCATGGAGCCGTGGTTGAACGAGCCGATCAGGCGGCGTTTACCGTTCATCTTCAGGTAGCGCGCCGCCCAGACCGTGGGCGAACCGACATCGGCGGTAAAGATCGCATCATCGTCGGCCAGCTCACTGAGCAATCGCGCGACGTATTGCGGATGGATCGGCCGGTTGGCTTTTGAAGGTTGCGCAAGGTCATCGAGCCCCTGGCGGGCTTTCACGTAATGCTTCAATGAAGTCTCAAGGAAGCTGCGATCCGTCTTGCGGGTCAAGCGCGGAAGGAGGGCGTCGATGGTTTCGCCCACATCTGCGGCGATGCCCAAGTCCAAGGTAGCGCGACGACCCAATGCCTGTGGGTTGCGGTCGACCTGGATGATTTTTGCGTCCGTAGGGTAGAACTGGCGATATGGAAAGTCCGTGCCGAGCATGATCAGCGTGTCGCAGTCGAGCATGGCGTGGTAACCGGAGCTGAAGCCGATCAGGCCAGTCATGCCCACATCAAACGGGTTATCCCATTCCACATGTTCTTTGCCGCGCAGGGCGTGCACCACCGGCGCACCCAGCGTATCGGCCAGGGCCACCACTTGCGCATGGGCGCCCGCACAGCCGCTGCCACACAGCAGCGTGACTTTTTCACTGTCCTTGAGGATCTCGCTCAAGTGCAGCAGATCGGCCTCCGCAGGCAGTGTGCGTGGCGCGTGCAGGGCCGGCCACGGCTTGAGGGTGTCTTCGACTTCCAGCAGCGACACATCCCCCGGAATCACCACCACTGCTACGCCGCGATTGAGGATCGCCGAGCGCATGGCGCGGTGCAGCACTTGGGGCATCTGCGCGGGGTTGGTGACTAGCTCGATGAAGTGGCTGCATTCCTTGAACAGTTCCTGGGGATGGGTCTCCTGGAAGTAGTTCAGGCCAATTTCCGAAGACGGAATCTGCGCGGCAATCGCCAGCACTGGCACATGGTTGCGATGGCAGTCGAACAGACCATTGATCAAGTGCAGGTTGCCCGGCCCGCAGCTGCCTGCGCACACCGTCAACTCGCCGGTGGCTGCTGCTTCGGCACCGGCGGCAAACGCGGCGACTTCTTCGTGGCGCACATGCATCCACTCAATGCTGTCCATGGTGCGTAAGGCGTCGGTGAGGCCGTTGAGGCTGTCGCCGGTCAGGCCCCAAATGCGCTTGATGCCCGCCTGTTCAAGGGTGGTCGCCAGTTGCTGGGCCAGGTTGATTTTCGCCATGAAGCACTCCAATCGTCAGTGAGGTTAAAAAACTGCTGATCAATAGGGGACAGCTCGATCACGGCGAATGCTCCGTCTTTAATGTGAAGATTGCGTCATGGCCGCACGGTACTGCCGAGTGCGCCGAGCGATAAACCATTGGTCACACGCCAGGGCCAGCCAGGGGATAACCTTGGGGTTGGGCAAACGACCACGGCTGAGGCGGCGCATCTGGCCGCGCACCACGGCGAGCGTAGCGAGTGAGGCCAGAGGCTTGCGCTTCCACCATCGATCGGTTTGAGTTGCGGGTTGAGGTCGCGTCCTTCGCGCCAATGCTTGATCAATTGTGGTTCCAGGGTCAGGGCGGTGGCGATACCGGCCATGGCGACGCCGCTGTCCAGTACCTGCTTCACGATAGGCAGTCGGCGAATGCCACCGGTGACCATCACGGGCATGGTGGCGACGCTGGCCATTTCTGCGGCAAATTCTAGGAAATACGCCTCACGGGCCAGGGTGCGACCATCCCGCGCTTCGCCTTGCATGGCGGGCGCCTCGTAGCTGCCACCGGACAATTCCAACAAGTCGATGGGCAACGGGTTGAGCATTTCGACCACCGCGCGCGCATCGGTTTCATCGAAGCCGCCACGCTGGAAATCCGCCGAGTTGAGTTTGACCGCCACGCAAAACGACGAGCTGACACTGGCGCGCACGGCGTGAATCACTTCCAGCAACAGGCGCGCGCGATTTTCCAGCGAGCCGCCCCAACGGTCGCTGCGGTGGTTGCTCAAGGGCGAGAGAAATTGACTCAGCAAATAGCCGTGGGCGCCGTGGATCTGCACCCCGGTAAAGCCAGCTTTCTCGGCCAGGCGTGCGCTGGTTGCGAAGCGCCGGATCACGTCCTGAATATCGTCTTCGGTCATCGCTTTTGGTGTGGCGAACATCTTGGAAAAGCTGCCCAGGTCCAGCGCAATGGCAGACGGTGCCAAGGCTTGTTGCCCGAGATTGGCCATGGTCTGGCGCCCTGGATGGCTGAGCTGCATCCAGAAGTGCACGCCCTTGTTACGGGCTACATCGGCCCATTCGCGAAAGCTGTCCAGGTGCTCCTCGTTTTCCAGGGCCACGCCGCCGGGGCCGGTCATGGCGTGGCGGTCGATCATCACATTGCCGGTCAGCAGCAGGCCGGGTTCGCCATCTGCCCAGGCCTTGTACAACTGCTTCAATTCGCGGGATGGCGCTTGGTTGATATCGGCCATGTTCTCTTCCATCGCAGCCTTGGCGATGCGATTGGCGATGATTTGGCCGTTGGGCAGTTGCAGGGCTTCAAAAGGTGACATGAGTTGACTCCTGAGCGGGGGAGGGCTCAGGCTAAGCTTAAAGTTAACTTTAATGTCAAGCAGGCGTTGTGATGAATATTGGTGAGCTGGCAAAACAGAGCGGTCTGGCCGCTTCACGCATTCGTTTTTACGAGAGCGAAGGGTTGATCAGTCAGGTCGGACGCCAGTCCAACGGATACCGGCGTTATGCACCTGAGGCCTTGCAGACCCTGCAATTGATTCAGAGTGCGCAGCAGGCCGGGTTTACCTTGCAGGAACTCAAGGCGCTGATGCCTGCGCCTGGAGAGCACAAGCGCGACGAGTTGATCGAGGCCCTGGAGCGCAAAGTGGCACAGATCGAAGTGATGCAAGCGCAATTGGCCCACAGCAAAGCGCAGTTGCTGGGCGTGATCGAGGCCGTGCGGGCGCAGCCGGAAGGCGTGCCATGCTCCATGGGGCAGAAGCAGGTGCTGGCGTCGATAAAACTTCAACCATAAAAAAAGCCCTGGCATGCCAGGGCTTTTTCATGTCCGCAGACTTAACGCCGGCGAAACAGCGGCAACGGCTCATCGGTTGCAGCCTGGTACGTCACCGAGAAGTCCTTGAGGCTTTCCAATGCTTCGTACGGGTCTTTGTCTGCGCGCAGCGCGAAGGCATCGAACCCGCAACGGCGCAGGTAGAACAACTGGTCGCGCAGCACATCGCCGATCGCCCGCAGCTCACCTTTGTAACCATAACGGTCACGCAGCAAGCGTGCGTTGGAGTAGTTGCGACCGTCGGTGAAGGCCGGGAAATTCAGGGCGATGACCTGGAAGTGTTCCACGTCAGGACCGATCTCTTCGGCTTCTTCATCGGCGTCCAGCCACACACCCAGGCCGCCGTCGCGGGCCTTGAGCGCGTGGCCATGCTCGCGCCACAGGGCCAGCGGCACGATCAGGTCGTCGCAGTTGGAAATGCCGTCGAAGCTCGCGTCCTTGGGCAGCAGGTGCCAGGTTTCGTCGAGGACTTCGTTGTTCTTAATGATTCGCTGCATAGACGCGCTCCTTGAACAGGTCAATGCCGATGCGCTGGTAGGTGTCGATGAAACGCTCATCTTCGGTGCGCTGTTCGATGTACACATCGATCAGTTTGCCGATCACCTCGGGCATGGCTTCCTGGGCGAAGGACGGGCCGAGGATCTTGCCCAGGCTCGCATCGCGGCTGGCGCTGCCACCCAGGGACACTTGGTAGAATTCTTCGCCTTTCTTGTCCACGCCCAGGATGCCGATGTGGCCGACGTGGTGGTGACCACAGGCGTTCATGCAACCGGAAATGTTCAGGTCCAGCTCGCCGATGTCGAACAGGTAGTCCAGGTCGTCGAAACGGCGCTGGATCGATTCGGCAATCGGGATCGACTTGGCGTTGGCCAGGGAGCAGAAATCGCCGCCTGGGCAGCAGATGATGTCGGTCAGCAGGCCAATGTTCGGCGTGGCGAAACCGCCTTCGCGCAGTTCGCCCCACAGGGTGAACAGTTGGCTCTGCTCCACATCCGCGAGAATGATGTTCTGCTCGTGGGAGGTGCGTAGTTGACCGAAGCTGTAACGGTCGGCCAGGTCGGCAACGGCGTCCAGCTGCTTGTCGGTGATATCACCTGGGGCAACACCGGTAGGCTTGAGCGACAGGGTTACGGCCACATAGCCCGGCTTTTTGTGCGCCAGGGTGTTGCGCGTACGCCAGCGGGCGAAGCCCGGGTGCTGCTGGTCGAGTGCGGCGAGTTCGGTGTCCTGATTGCTCAGGGCCTTGTACTCGGGGTCGACGAAGTGCTTGGCGACGCGGTGCACTTCGGCTTCGGTCAGGGTGGTCTGGCCGCCGCGCAGGTGTTCCATCTCGGCATCGACTTTCTGGGCGAATACCTCAGGGGTCAGCGCCTTGACCAGGATCTTGATCCGGGCCTTGTACTTGTTGTCACGACGGCCATAGCGGTTGTAGACACGCAGGATGGCGTCGAGGTAGCTCAACAAGTCTTGCCACGGCAGGAACTCGTTGATAAACGCGCCAACTACCGGGGTACGGCCCAGGCCGCCACCCACCAGCACACGGAAGCCCAGCTCGCCAGCGGCGTTGTAGACCGGCTCCAGGCCGATGTCGTGGACTTCGATGGCCGCGCGGTCCGAGGTCGAGCCGTTGACGGCGATCTTGAACTTGCGCGGCAGGTAGGCGAACTCGGGGTGGAAGGTAGTCCATTGACGGACGATTTCGCACCATGGGCGCGGGTCAATCAACTCATCGGCGGCAACACCGGCGAATTGGTCGGTGGTCACGTTGCGCAGGCAGTTACCGCTGGTCTGAATGGCGTGCATCTGCACGGTGGCCAGCTCGGCGAGGATGTCCGGCACATCTTCCAGCGCCGGCCAGTTGAACTGTACGTTCTGGCGGGTACTGATGTGGGCATAGCCTTTGTCGAAGTCGCGGGCAATCTTGGCCATCATGCGCATCTGGCGCGAAGTCAGTTGGCCATAGGGCACGGCCACCCGCAGCATCGGCGCAAAGCGCTGAACATAAAGGCCATTTTGCAGGCGCAGAGGGCGGAACTCTTCTTCGCTCAGTTCACCTGCTAAGTAGCGTCGGGTCTGATCACGGAACTGCTTAACGCGGTCCTCGATGATGCGCTGATCGTATTCGTCGTATACGTACATATAGGTCCTGTTCTCGGCAAATCTGCGCGCACGGCCGCGCACTCCCAACGGAGCCGGCGCACGATACCAGTTTGCGTTTATGCGCAAAAGTGATGTTTGAGTATATGCAAATAACCAAAATGACTAATGAGAACAGTTATCGCGATATCCACATTTGTCATGCGGGCAATCATCAACTTTACTGTGAGCGAGTCTTAGTGCAATCACCTATAAAACCGACAAGAGGCGATGCGATGAGCAATCCGACAAAAGCTAGTAAACCCGACAGTACCGTGGATGCGTGGGCCATTCTGTTCTTGATCATTCTGGTGGTGGGAACTGCCGTGTTTTGGGTAAGCCACCAATAAAGGTGGTTGATCGAACCTCGATTGGTTTGGGCATTGCTACTATCATGGCGGCCTATTTTCGAGGCTCAGGCATCTATGTTGAAGGTGTTGATTACGTGTGTCTGGTTGCTGGGATCGACGTATGGAGTGATGGCTCATGCAACGTCGGTGGTCTTTCTCAATCCGGGCGTGTCGACGGAAACCTTCTGGGTCAGCTACACGCAATTCATGCAGGCCGCCGCCAAGGACCTCGGCCTGGAATTGCGTGTGCGTTATGGCGAGCGTAATCCCGACAATACGCTGCTTCAGGCGCGTGAGGTGCTGCAAGGCAGCCAGCGACCTGATTACCTGGTGCTGGTGAATGAGCAATACGTTGCACCGCAGATCCTGCGCATGGCCGAGGGCAGTGGCGTCAAGCTGCTGTTGGTGAACAGCGCGCTGACCCCCGACCAGATGCATTTGCTAGGAACCCGCAGTGGCATCCGTTTGATCGGCAGCCTGGTCGCTGACGATGAAGAGGCTGGCTACCTGATGCTCCGCGACTTGCTGCGCCAGCACGGACCGGTTGCGCCCGGTCAATCCCTCGATCTGTTGGCCTTTTCCGGCGTCAAGACCACGCCGGGCGCGCAATTGCGTGAGCGGGGCATGCGTCGGGCGCTGGCCGAACATCCCGAGGTGCGCCTGCGTCAGTTGGTCTACGGTGAATGGAGCCGCGAGCGCGCCTTCGAGCAAGCGACGCAACTGTTCAAGCGCTACCCGCAGACGGCGCTGGTGTGGTCGGCCAACGATCAGATGGCGCTGGGCGCCATGCAGGCGCTGCAGGCCAGCGGGCGGTTACCGGGTAAGGACGTGCTGTTCAGCGCGATCAACAGCTCGCCGGAGATTTTGCAGGCTCGACTGGACGGACGCTTGTCGTCCCTGGTCGCCGGGCATTTCACTGTCGGCGGCTGGGCCATGGTGTTGGTTCATGATGATGCCAAGGGCCTGGACATTGGCGCATACGGTGGGCGCGACCGGCAGTTGACGTTGTTCCAATTGATCGATGCCGGCCAGGCGCGGCGTTTGTTGGGGCCGACACCGTCGGTGAATTTTCGCGTGCTGTCGGCCCAGGGCAAGCCCGAGTCCTATCGCTACCCATTCAGCCTACGTCTGTTGCTGCGCTAGACGCCGGCCAGGTGCAGCACCAGCTTGACGATTCCAAACAAGGTCAAGGCAAACACCGCTGTAAACAGGATGCCCAGGATCACAAAGTGGCTGGGCTTGCCATGGGTGAAGTCGCGGGCCCGATTCTTGCCGCTCTGCACGCCAAACGCAGCGGCCACCACACTGTGGAGCATCTGCCAGAAGGTAGGGGGCTTGTAGTTGGCTGGATCGTCCATACGTCCCTCGACACAAGGTGTGTGAGGGAAAGCATAGACGATTGCCCGAGGCGGGTTCGGGGAGGCGACGCGCAGTGTCACGGGCTGCATGCCCGCGTTGAGCGTGGGCACGTTTCTCCGTCAGGGCTTAGTTGTCGTAACCCAGGTTCGGCGCCAGCCAGCGCTCGGTCACGGCCAGGTCCTGGCCCTTGCGGGCGGTGTAACTGGCGACCTGATCCTTGTCGACCTTGCCCACGGCAAAGTACTGCGCTTGCGGGTGGGCGAAGTACCAGCCGCTGACCGCCGCCGCCGGGAACATCGCGTAGTGTTCGGTAAGGAATACACCGCTGCGCCCGGCGTGCATTTCGCGGGCCTCGGGGTCGAGCAGTTGGAACAACTGGGCTTTCTCGGTGTGGTCCGGGCACGCCGGGTAGCCGGGAGCAGGGCGGATACCGCTGTATTGCTCTTTGATCAGCGCCTCGTTGTCCAGTTGCTCGTCCTTGGCGTAGCCCCAGTGCTCTTTACGCACTTGCTGGTGCAGCCACTCGGCGCAGGCTTCGGCCAGACGGTCGGCCAGGGCCTTGACCATGATCGAGTTGTAATCGTCGCCGGCATCCTGGTAGGCCTTGGCCACTTCTTCGGCGCCGATGCCGGCGGTGGTGATAAAGCCACCGATGTAGTCGGTCACGCCGCTGTCTTTAGGCGCGACGAAGTCGGCCAGGGAGAAGTTCGGCTTGCCGTCGGTCTTGATGATCTGTTGGCGCAGGTGGTGCAGTTTGGCAATTGGCTGGCCGTCGTCGCCGTACACTTCAAGGTCATCGTCCTGCACCTGGTTGGTCGGCCAGAAACCAAACACCGCACGGGCGCTGATCAGCTTTTCATCAATCAGCTTCTTGAGCATTTCCTGGGCATCCGCGTACAGCGCGGTGGCGGCTTCGCCCACCACTTCATCGGTGAGGATGCGTGGGAATTTGCCGGCCAGGTCCCAGGAGATAAAGAACGGAGTCCAGTCGATGTACTCGGCCAGGACGTTGAGGTCGATATTGTCCAGCACCTTGGCGCCGGTAAACGTCGGCACCACCGGTGTGTAGTTGCTCCAGTCGAACTGCGGCTTCTTGGCGATGGCCGCCGGGTAGCTCAGGCGTTCGGTGCGCGCACTGCGGTTGGAGGTGCGCTCACGCACATCGATGTATTCCAGGCGGGTCTTCTCGACGAAGCCGGCTTTCAACTCCTTGGACAGCAACTGCGTGGCCACGCCCACCGCGCGTGAGGCGTCGGTGACGTAGATCACCGCGTCGTTGCTGTACTTAGGCTCGATCTTCACCGCCGTGTGCGCCTTGGAGGTGGTCGCGCCGCCGATCATCAGGGGCAGGTGGAAGTCCTGACGCTGCATCTCGCGGGCCACATGCACCATCTCGTCCAGGGACGGCGTGATCAGGCCGGACAGCCCGATAATGTCGCACTTCTGCTCCTTGGCCACCTGCAGGATCTTCTCCGCCGGCACCATCACACCCAGGTCGACGATGTCATAACCGTTGCAACCGAGCACTACGCCGACGATGTTTTTGCCGATGTCATGCACGTCGCCCTTCACCGTGGCCATCAGGATCTTGCCCTTGGCTTCCGGCTTGTCACCTTTTTCCAGCTCGATGAACGGGATCAAGTGAGCCACGGCCTGCTTCATCACACGGGCGGATTTCACCACCTGGGGCAGGAACATTTTGCCCGCGCCGAACAGGTCGCCGACGATGTTCATGCCGGACATCAGCGGGCCTTCGATCACTTCGATCGGGCGCGCGAACGACTGCCGGGATTCCTCGGTGTCTTCAACAATGTGGGTGGTGATGCCCTTGACCAGCGCGTGTTCCAGGCGCTTGTTCACCGGCCAACCGCGCCATTCCTCGGTCTCAGCCTCTTTTACGCTGCCGTCGCCCTTGTATTTGTCGGCGATGGCGAGGAGGGCGTCGGTGCCTTCCGGGGTGCGGTTGAGGACTACATCTTCAACGGCTTCGCGCAGCTCGGCCGGGATCTGGTCGTAGATCTCCAGCTGGCCGGCGTTGACGATACCCATGGTCAGGCCGTTGCGGATCGCATACAGCAGGAACACCGAGTGGATCGCTTCGCGCACCGGGTTGTTGCCACGGAACGAGAACGACACGTTGGACACGCCGCCGGAGGTCAGCGCATACGGCAGCTCGTCGCGGATGTAGGCACAGGCGTTGATGAAATCGACGGCATAGTTGTTGTGCTCTTCGATACCGGTGGCGACCGCAAAAATGTTCGGGTCGAAGATGATGTCTTCCGGCGGAAAGCCGACTTCATTCACCAGGATGTCGTAGGAGCGTTTGCAGATTTCTTTCTTGCGCGCTTCGGTGTCGGCCTGGCCGGCTTCGTCGAACGCCATCACCACCACGGCGGCGCCGTAGCGCTTGCACAGCTTGGCGTGGTGAATGAACTGCTTGACGCCTTCCTTCATGCTGATGGAGTTGACGATGCCCTTGCCCTGGATGCACTTGAGGCCGGCTTCGATCACTTCCCACTTGGAGGAGTCGATCATGATCGGTACGCGGGAGATGTCCGGCTCGCCGGCGATCAGGTTGAGGAAGGTCACCATGGCCTTCTTCGAATCCAGCATGCCTTCGTCCATGTTGATGTCGATCACCTGGGCGCCGGCTTCCACCTGCTGCAGGGCGACTTCCAGGGCTTCGGTGTAGTTGTCTTCGCGGATCAAGCGGGCAAAGCGTGCGGAGCCGGTGATGTTGGTGCGTTCGCCGACGTTGACGAACAGCGAGCTGCGATCAATGGTGAACGGCTCCAGGCCCGACAGGCGGCAGGCCTTGGGAATAGCCGGGATCGGGCGCGGCGCATAACCGGCCACGGCCTTGGCGATGGCTTCAATATGACCAGGCGTAGTGCCGCAGCAGCCGCCGACGATATTGAGGAAGCCGCTCTGGGCAAACTCTTCGATGACTTTGGCGGTTTCCGAAGGCAGTTCGTCGTACTCGCCGAATTCGTTTGGCAGGCCGGCGTTCGGGTGCGCCGACACATGGGTGTTGGCCTTGTTGGACAACTCTTCCAGGTACGGGCGCAGCTCGCTGGCACCCAGGGCGCAGTTCAGGCCCACGGAAATCGGCTTGGCGTGGGCGACCGAGTTCCAGAATGCTTCGGTGGTCTGGCCCGAGAGGGTACGGCCGGAGGCGTCGGTGATGGTGCCGGAGATCATGATCGGCAATTCGATACCGAGCTCTTCGAACACTCCCTGCACGGCGAAGATCGCGGCCTTGGCGTTGAGGGTGTCAAAGATGGTTTCGATCAGGATCAGGTCCGCACCGCCTTCGATCAGGCCTTTGGTGGCCTCGGTGTAGTTTTCCACCAGTTCATCGAAGGTCACGTTGCGGTAGCCGGGGTTGTTCACGTCGGGCGACAGCGAGCAGGTACGGCTGGTCGGGCCCAGGACGCCGGCAACGAAGCGTGGCTTGTCCGGGTTCTCGGCGGTCTTGGCGTCCGCGATCTTGCGCGCAAGGCGTGCGCCTTCGACGTTCAGTTCATAGGCCAGCTCTTCCATGCCGTAATCGGCCATGGAAATGCGCGTGGCGTTGAAGGTGTTGGTTTCGAGGATGTCGGCGCCGGCATCCAGGTAGGCCTTCTCGATGCCGCCGATCACGTCCGGGCGGGTAATCACCAACAGGTCGTTGTTACCCTTGACGTCGCTCGGCCAGTCGGCAAAGCGTTTGCCACGGTAGTCGTGCTCTTCCAGTTTATAGCTCTGGATCATCGTGCCCATGCCGCCGTCGAGGACCAGGATGCGTTCCTTGAGGGCGTGGTGGAGGGCTTGCAGACGAGCGCTACGATCGGACATGGGACTACTCTGGTCAGGCATTACGGAGGGCGTGGATCATAGCAAACCTGTGCGGATTTGCGGCATGTCCGGCTTTTGCATGAATATCGCTCACGTTGTGAGGTGCGATGGCCCGGTAGAATCACTGGCAATTTTTCAGCGCACGCATTGAATCGGGACCGGATACATGTCACTTCGTCTTATCGTCAGCGCCGTCCTGGCATTGATTGCCAGTACTGCCCAGGCAGAAGGTCCCGCCCCGGCGATCTCCTACACCCGCGACATCCAACCGATTTTCACCGAGAAGTGCGTGGCCTGCCATGCCTGCTATGACTCCGCCTGCCAGCTCAACCTGGGCAGTGCCGAGGGCGCCGCCCGAGGCGCGAGCAAAGTGCCTGTGTACGACGGCGAGCGCAGCCAGGCTGCGCCGACTACGCGCTTGTTCTATGACGCATTCGGCAAGCAAGCCTGGCAGCAGAAGGGCTTCTATTCGGTGCTGGACGCCCAGGGCAGCCAGGCCGCGTTGATGGCACGCATGCTGGAACTGGGGCATAACGCGCCGCTGCAGCCCAACGCCAAGCTGCCGGACGACATTGTGCTGGGCCTGAACCGCGAAAACATGTGCGCCACCCCCGGCGAATTCAATGCCTACGCAGGCAGTCATCCTAAGGAAGGCATGCCATTGGCGGTCACCGGCCTGACCGACCAGCAATACCAGACGCTGCAGCGCTGGCTGGCGTCCGGCGCGCCGATCGATGAGCAGGGCCTGGCACCGAGTGCCAAGGAAGCCTTGCAGGTGCAGCAGTGGGAAAACCTGCTCAACCAGCCCGGCGCCCGAGAAAGCCTGGTGGCCCGCTGGTTGTTCGAGCACTTGTTCCTGGCCCACATCTATTTCGAGAACGGCGAGCCGGGGCATTTCTTCCAGTGGGTGCGCTCGCGCACGCCGAGTGGGCAGCCCATCGACCTGATCAGCACCCGTCGCCCCAATGACGATCCGGGCACGCGGGTGTACTACCGTCTGTGGCCGGTGCAGGGTGTGATCGTGCACAAGACTCACATTACCTATCCGTTCAGCGCTGCCAAAATGGTGCGGATCAAAGCGCTGTTTTACACCGGTGATTGGCAGGTCAGCGCCTTGCCGGGTTACGGGCCTGGACGTCGCGCCAATCCGTTCGACACCTTCGAGGCAATCCCCGCCAAGGCGCGCTACCAGTTCATGCTGGATAACGCCGAGTACTTTGTACGCACCTTTATTCGTGGGCCGGTGTGCCGTGGGCAGATCGCCACGGATGTGATCCGCGACAACTTCTGGGCCCTGTTCCAGGACCCGGACCACGACCTGTACATCACCGATGCACGTTATCGCGGACAGGCCACACCGTTGCTCGCCATGCCGGGGCAGAACGATGATGTAGGCAGCGTGTTGAGCCTGTGGCTGGCCTATCGCGACAAGCGCAACCAGTACGAAGCGCTGCGCCGGGACAGTTATGCCGATTTGCCGCCACCCAGTTGGTCGAGCCTGTGGGCGGGCAATGACAACGCCTTGCTGAGTATCTTCCGCCACTTTGACAGTGCGTCGGTCAACAAAGGCCTGATCGGCGAAGTGCCTCAGACGATGTGGCTGTTCGACTATCCGTTGCTGGAACGGACCTATTACCAGTTGGCGGTGAATTTCGATGTGTTTGGCAACGTCTCGCACCAGGCCCAGACTCGCCTTTACTTCGACTTGATCCGTAACGGTGCCGAGCAGAACTTCCTGCGCCTGATGCCGGCGGACTCTCGTGAAGACTTTATGGACGACTGGTACCAGAACAGCGGCAAGATCAAGCTAGTGGCTGGATTACGAAGCCATTGATGACGATAAGCCGACAGGTTTGCACCTCAATGAACAGGATCCCAAGCGGGACTTTGCCAACCAGTTGATTGCCCGTTACGGCGATCTGAATGCGAGCCCGGACCCGATCAATCGCTGTTCTGGTGCTTATTGTTCGCGTGACGGTATTGAGCCTGCCTTGCAGGATGCTGAGCAGGCGCTTAGCCGGCTGACCTTGCGTCCGGCGGCTGGTCTTAAGGTGATAGATCAGTTGCCTGAGGCGACGATGTTGCGTGTTGAGACTGCCAGTGGGACGCGTGTGGTTTACAGCCTGCTGCGTAATAGGGCTCACAGTAATGTGGCGTTTTTGCTGGGTGAGGCGTACCGCTATCAGCCGGGGCTGGATACGGTGACTGTTTACCCTGGGGTGCTCAGTAGTTATCCGAACTTCATGTTCAATATTCCGGCGCAGGAAGTGCCTGTTTTTGTGGCGCAGATGGAGCAGGTCAAGGATGCCGCGCAGTTTGAGAAGATTGTGGATCGTTGGGGGGTGAGGCGTAGTCATCCGCTGTTTTGGCAGTATTTCCACGACTTGTCGGAGTATGTTCGGGAGACTACGCCGGTTGAGGCGGGGGTCCTGGATATGAATCGGTATGAGAATTTGTGAGTGGTTGGGGGGGGGTGGGGGCGGGCATATCCGTTATTTGGGTAACGGCGGCTATGGGTTCCGCTCTTACAGCGGGTCACTTTTTGAAGAGCGCAAAAAGTAACCAAAAACGCTTCGCCCCACCACTCGGCACCTCGCCTAGGCTCGGTGTGCCCTCACTCCGGCTTGAATCCGTGGGCCGCCGCGATGGGCCATCCATGGCCCAGCGCGGCTAACCCGGCGTCCTGCCGGGTTACCCACGGATTCAAGCCTGCGTTCGGCCAGCGTGTTTGATGGGGCGCCCAAGATCAAGATCAAAAGCGCAGATCAAAAGACCGCTGACTTCGTCAGCGAAAAGGATGTAAGGGCCAGATCAAAAGCAGAGCAAAAGCAGAGCAAAAGCAGGCTGATACCTATCTGATACATGGAGATCAAAATGTGGGAGGGGGCTTGCTCCCGATGGCGGTGTGTCAGCGAAAAGATCTGTAACTGACCCACTGCCATCGGGAGCAAGCCCCCTCCCACATTTTTACCCGAGTACACCAGACAAAAATCCAGTCGGCTCTAAAGCCGTCGCGCTCTAGCTTTTGATCTGAAAGCGCCCCCCAAAATCAATCTCGGATTACGGCTATGCCGTGCCTAGGCGAGGCACCGAGTGATGGGGCAAGAGCCTTTTGGTTGCTTTTGGCGGGGCCGGCATTCTGGCTCTTTTCAAAAGTGACCCGCCGTCAGGTCGGAACCAATTGTAGCCGCCACCTAAATAACGGATATACACCCCACATCCACACCACCACCCCGAAACCAAAGCCTAACCCGACAAAAACACTAGGACTTTGTACCTCCGTAATAATTTGGCGTAAACTCCGGGCAAGCCTGTGAGGAGTTTCCATGACTGCCATAACCATTACCGACGCCGCCCACGATTACCTGGCTGACCTGCTGTCCAAGCAGAACACCCCAGGCATCGGCATCCGCGTCTTTATCACCCAGCCCGGCACCCAGTACGCCGAGACCTGTATTGCTTACTGCAAACCCGGTGAAGAGAAACCTGAAGACACCGCCCTGGGGCTCAAAAGCTTCACCGCGTACATCGACCACTTCAGCGAAGCCTTCCTGGACGACGCGGTGGTGGACTATGCCACCGACCGTATGGGCGGCCAGTTGACCATCAAGGCGCCGAACGCCAAGGTGCCGAGCGTCAACGCCGACAGCCCGGTCAACGAGCGCATCAACTACTACCTGCAAACCGAGATCAACCCAGGGCTGGCCAGCCACGGCGGCCAGGTCAGCCTGATCGACGTGGTCGATGACGGTATCGCCGTGCTGAAGTTCGGCGGCGGCTGCCAGGGCTGCGGCCAGGCGGACGTGACCCTGCGTGAAGGCATCGAGCGCACCCTGCTGGAGCGCGTTCCGGAGCTCAAGGGCGTCCGTGACGTGACGGACCACACGCAGAAAGAAAACGCCTACTACTGAGTAAGGCGTTCACTGCGAACAGAAAAACGGCGCCCCGTGAGCGCCGTTTTTTTTGCTTTAAATTCAGAATCTTACGCAACAAACCTAACAACTAAGATTAACTGTGGGAGGGGGCTTGCTCCCGATAGCGGTAGCTCAGTTGCCCCATTGGAAGCTGACCCACCGCTAACAGGAGCAAGACCTTCCCATATTTATCTGTATTTATTGATATTTATCAGTAGCTTATAGGGCTTTTTTGAAGTGAAAAATCAAGGTCGATAAAGGTGCGCATGCCCCGCCCGATACAGCGACGACTCACTGAAACTGTCACTCGCCAGCACCCGGCCCACCACAATCAACGCCGTACGCCGAAAACCTTTGGACGCGACTTTCTCGGCGATATCACTAAGGGTGCCCACTACCCAATCCTGGTCCGGCCAAGTCGCCCGATGCACCACGGCAATCGGGCAATCCGCGCCATAGTGCGGCAGCAGTTCGGCGACGATTTTCTCCAGATGATTCACCCCCAGATGAATCGCCATGGTCGTACCGTGCTGCGCCAGGCTGTCGAAACCCTCACCGGCGGGCATGCTGGTTTTATCGGCATAACGGGTCAGGATCACGCTTTGGGCGATGTCTGGCAGGGTCAGCTCCGTCTCCAGTAACGCTGCGCAGGCCGCTACGGCGGTGACGCCAGGAATGATCTGGAATGGAATGCCCAATTCCCGCAAAAGGCGGATCTGCTCGCCGATCGCTCCGTAAAGGCTCGGATCCCCGGAGTGCACGCGCGCCACGTCCTGGCCTTTGGCGTGTGCGGTCTTGATCAAGTCGATGATCTGTTCAAGGTGCAGTTCGGCGCTGTTGACCACGTGTTCTGCCTGATGACCTTCCAATACCGCCGCAGGCACCAGCGAACCGGCATAAATGATCACCGGGCAACTACGGATCAGCCGCTGGCCTTTGACGGTAATCAATTCCGGGTCGCCGGGGCCGGCGCCGATGAAGTAGACGGTCATGGAGAATTCCTGTCAAAAAACGGGCGAGCATGAAGATTGCTCATGATCGGGGAGGGCGATTATCGGGGTTTTAACCGGCGCAGGCCAACGCAAAGGTGGCTTCTGCGGTTTTTTTGCGGGTGATGAGCAACTTGGCAGGCGCGCCGCCGAGCTGTTCAACAAGGGCCAGGGCGGCACTTTCGGCGATGCCGTAACACCCCGTATGGGCGAACGCAACGTCGGACTTGTGACTTAGCCGGTGTTCATAAATCGCCAGTTGCTCGGCGTTGAAGCACTCCAGCGGCAGGTTCAAGTGCCGTGCCAGAGCCAGTAAGCCTGGCTCGTCGTGTTTGCGGTCGATACTGGCCAGCGCGGTGATGCATTGGGGATCAATCCCTGCCTCGGCGAGAGCGGTATCAAACAGCGCCATCAGGGTATGAACCTCACAACCCCGCTGGCAACCCAGGCCGACCACGTAGGTCATGCGGAGTATTGATCGTCGCGTTTGCGGCGGAACAGCCAGGCGCTGATCAGGCCCAGGGCCAGCCAGAACGCCACGTTGGTCAGTTGCGAAGCGATTTTGAACCGCGTTTCCAGGGCTTGCGGCGCGAGCATTGCGTGCACTTCCGGTTGCGGCGCGCCAATGACGTGAGGTACCGCGAGGATGGCAGCGCCCAGCACTTTCAGCAGCCAGTTGCGCCCGAACACGATCAGCGCAATCCCGGCAGCGGTGGAGGCCGCAGTGCCGATCCACCACGTCTGGCGCAGTGCCAGATCAGCGGCGGCGGTGCCCGGCAACTCGGGTGGCAGGCCCATCGTCGGCGCCAGCACGAAGGTTGCGTAACCGGCCAGGCCCCACAGCAGGCCCTGCGCCGTGCGGGTGGGGGCGCGCAATGTGTAGAGGCCGGCCAGCATCAGTGCAAAACCAACCGCCACCACCAAGTTGCCACCGGTGGTCGACAGCACGCGCTGCCAGCCATCTTCAGGCTCCCAGGCTTCGGCATCGTGGGTGTGGGCAGCAGCGCCGGCAGCGTGCTCATGCACCACTTCGGTTGCCGCCGGGGCTTTTTCAAAGGTTTCCGCCTGAAGAATCAGCGGGGCGACCCAAAAGCTTTGCAGCAGGGTCAGCAGCAGCGCGGCCAACAGGCCGGTGAAACCTGCGGTTTGCGCAATACGCTTGATCATGTCGGCAGGTCTCAGTGGCACGGGAACGCGGCGCTGTGGCGGGTATCGTGGGCAGCGTTGTGCACCGCCTCGATATGCGAGAAACCGGCGAAATACACCAGACACGCGCCGAGGATCGACGCGCCGATGGCGGCGGTCAGGCGTTGGCTCAAGGTAGAGGTGCTGCTGGCGGAGTGCGAAGTGCTGCTGATGATCGACATGGCGCGTCCCTTTCAGGTGTCTGGATGAAACGAGCGCATGAAAACCCCGCGAGCCAGGCACGCAGAGTTCCGAACAGCGCCCGCCCACCGCGGGTTTGTTATCTGGTTTTTCGGGCCGGTCTCCGGGCTTGCGAGGGACACTGGGTCTATAAAGCATCGCCTTCCCATGCCTTACAGGCACAGTGGATCTGACGCTTCACTCGCTTACCGTTGCGGGGGCAGCACCGGACTGGTCATGGCAGCCATGATTTACCGGTTTCCCGTTTCACCCTGTGAAGGGCACCCGAAACAAGGCATGTAGGAAAGCATGCAGAGCGACGGTAGTCAAATTCACCGAGCCCCTGTAGCCTTGCACCTTCGAGGTTCTTCGGCCCAGGCCGAAGCTAAGAAGGGAACGCGGTTCAATCCGCGGCTGCCCCCGCAACTGTGAAGGGTTCATCCGACTGCCACGCCACTGCCATCAACGGCGGGAAGGCGCAGCCGGCGCCGGTCTAACGACCCGCAAGCCCTAAGCCAGGAGACCTGCCTCGCAACCGATTTTCTAATTCAACCGGGCGGGGTGATCCGGTGACGAAATCCGCTTCTGCGCCGCGCCGCAGGGCCTATCGTCCCGTATGCCCGCCCCCAAGGGCATCCGATGAAAACACTGGCCAAACTCCCCGTCACCATCGTTACCGGCTTCCTCGGCTCGGGCAAAACCACCTTGCTGCGCCATATGCTCGACAACGCCCAGGGCCGTCGCATCGCCGTCATCGTCAATGAGTTCGGCGAGTTGGGCATTGATGGTGAAATCCTCAAGCAATGCTCCATCGGTTGCACCGAAGAAGAAGCCAATGGCCGCGTGTACGAACTGGCCAACGGCTGCCTGTGCTGCACTGTGCAGGAAGAGTTCTTCCCGGTGATGCGCGAACTGGTCGCCCGTCGCGGCGACCTCGACCATATCCTCATCGAAACCTCGGGCCTGGCCCTGCCAAAACCGCTGGTGCAAGCCTTCCAGTGGCCGGAAATCCGCAGCGCCTGCACGGTTGACGCGGTGATCACCGTGGTCGACAGCCCGGCCGTGGCCGCCGGTACCTTTGCTGCGTTCCCCGATCAAGTGGACGCCCAGCGCAAACTCGACCCGAACCTGGACCATGAGTCGCCACTGCACGAGCTGTTCGCCGACCAACTGGCCAGCGCGGACCTGGTCATCCTTAACAAGGCCGATCTGATCAGCCCGGAAGACCTGGCCCGTGTGCGCCTGGAAGTCGCCGAAGAGCTGCCGCCAGCCGTCAAAATCATCGAAGCCAGCAGCGGTCGCGTGCCCCTGGACGTGTTGATTGGCCTGGGTGCCGGCTCCGAAGAGCATATCGACGGTCGTCATAGTCATCACGATCATCACCACGAAGGTGAAGACGATCACGACCACGATGCGTTTGATTCCATCTCCATCGACTTGCCCCAGGCCGACGAAGCGCTGCTGCTCGACGCATTGACTCAACTGGTCGTGCAACACGGCATCTTGCGTGTCAAAGGCTTCGCCGCGATCCCGAACAAGCCGATGCGCCTGTTGATCCAGGGCGTGGGCACCCGCTTTGACAAACACTTCGACCGCGCCTGGGGTGCTGACGAAGCACGCATCACGCGCCTGGTACTGATCGGCCAGGACCTGGATGCGGTCGGCCTCGAAGTGCAACTGCGCGCCGCGCTCAGCGTTTAATCCATGCACCTGCTCAGGACTCAGCCCGGTGGTTTTGTCGCGGACGACAATATTGCCGACCTTGGACAGACCCCCGCCGAACTGGTGATCCTGTGCAGCGGTGATTCCAGCCTGGCGCTGCTGGCCGAAGCGGCCCAGCAGTTGCCGGATGACTACCCGAGCCTGCGTCTGGCCAACCCGATGCAGGTGCAGAACCACGCTTCGGTCGACCTGTATGTCGATGAGGTGCTGCGCCACGCGAAGGTCATCCTGATTTCCCTGCACGGTGGCATCGGTTATTGGCGCTACGGCATCGAGCGCTTGGTGGAGTTGGCCGAGCGCGGTGTGCAGCTGATCCTGGTGCCGGGGGATGATCGCCCGGACCCGGAACTCAGCGGTCTCAGTACCGTCGGCGTCGAGGCGCGGGATCGCCTATGGCAGTTTCTGCGCCAGGGCGGGCTGGGCAACGCGCTGGACTTTTATCGCTGCCTGGCCAGCGGCTATATGGGCCGCGACTACCCGTGGGCCGAGCCGCAAGCCTTGCCGCGTACGGCGATTTATCATCCCGGCAAAGCCAATGCTCGCCTGAGCGACTGGCAGGCAGATTGGCACGCCGACCAACCCGTGGCGGCGGTGCTGTTCTATCGCTCCCATTTGCAGGCGGCCAATACCGGTTTTATCGATGTGTTCTGCCAGCGCTTGCAGGCGGCGGGCCTCAACCCGTTGCCGATGGCGGTGGCCAGTTTGAAAGAGCCCGGCTGCCTCGCGGTGGTCGAGGATTTGCTGGATGACGTGCAGGCATCGGTGATTCTGAATACCACCGGTTTTGCCCAATCCAGCCCCGAAGCCCCGCATTTGCGGCCATTTCGCCGCAATATTCCGGTGATCCAGGCGATTTGCGCCCAGGATAACCAGCCCGGCTGGGAGGCCAGTGAACAAGGCCTGGGCCCGCGCGACCTGGCGATGCACATTGCCTTGCCGGAGCTGGACGGCCGCATTATCAGCCGGCCGATCAGCTTCAAAGACCTGGCCTGGCGCAGCGAACGCAGCCAGTCGGATGTGGTGTGCTACCGCGCAGCGCCCGAGCGTATGGATTTTGTCGCCGAGCTGGCGCGCCGTTGGGTCGAACTGGCGCGTGTGCCGAATGCGGATAAACGCATCGCGCTGATCCTTGCCAACTACCCGACCCGCGATGGCCGCATCGGCAATGGCGTGGGCTTGGACACCCCGGCGGCGGCGCTGAATATCCTGCGTGCGTTGCAAGCTGAAGGTTACCCGGTGCCAGCGGCACTGCCGGAAAGCGGCACCGCCTTGATCCACGACTTGCTGGGTGGCGTCACCAACGATCTGGACAGCCTCGACTTGCGCCCGTGCCATCAAAGCCTGGGCCTGGATGAGTACGAGGCGATGTTCAAGCGCCTGCCTGAAGCCAACCAGCGCGCCGTGCTGGAGCGCTGGGGCACGCCCCATAACGATCCGATGTTCCGCGATGGCCGCCTGATGGTCGCCGGCCTACGCCTGGGCCTGACGTTCGTCGGCATCCAGCCGGCGCGGGGTTACCAAGTGGACGCCAGTGCGGTGTACCACGACCCGGACCTGGTGCCGCCCCACGGCTATCTGGCGTTCTATTTCTGGTTACGCCACACCTATGGCGCCCATGGCGTCATCCATGTGGGCAAGCACGGTAATCTGGAATGGCTGCCAGGCAAGGGCGTGGGCCTGTCGGAACACTGCTGGCCTGACGCAATACTGGGGCCGCTGCCGAATATCTACCCCTTTATCGTCAACGACCCGGGCGAGGGCGCCCAAGCCAAGCGGCGCACCCAGGCAGTGATCATCGATCACCTGATGCCGCCGCTGACCCGCGCCGAAACCTACGGCCCGCTGCGTGACCTGGAGCTGTTGGCGGACGAGTATTACGAGGCCCAACTGCTCGACCCACGCCGTGCCCGTGAGCTGCAAAAAGACATCCTTAAGCTGGTGCGCGAAACCCGTATCGACCAGGAGCTTGAACTGGATGGCGACGCCGATGCGGCGATTTGGCTGCCGCGCCTGGACACCTACCTGTGTGATTTGAAGGAATCGCAGATCCGCGACGGCCTGCATATCTTCGGTGAATCGCCGCAAGGCCGTTTGCGCATTGATACGTTGCTGGCCTTGCTGCGCATCCCCCGAGGCGATGGCCGTGGCCCGCAATCGAGCTTGCTGCGCGTGGTGGCCAAGGCCTTTGGGCTGGGCTTCGACCCGTTGGACTGCGCCCTGGCCGAACCGTGGACTGGGCGCCGCCCGGCGGTGTTGCAGAGCATCGATGCGCAGGTGTGGCGCACCGCCGGCGACACCCGCGAGCGTCTGGAGTTGTACGCAGCGCGGCTGATCGAGCAGGCGTTGGAAGGTCCCCTTGAACAGTTGGAAGAACCCGGCTGGGAAGACGTGAAAGCGGTTATCGAAAGCCTGCGCATCGTCGTGGCACCACGCCTGGATGCCTGCGGCCCGGCGGAAATGCGCGGTTTGCTGGAAGCCCTCGACGGCCGTTTCGTGCCGGCAGGTCCGAGCGGCGCGCCGAGTCGTGGGCGCTTGGATGTACTGCCCACCGGGCGCAATTTCTTCACCGTCGATGTGCGCAACCTGCCCACCACCACGGCTTGGCGCATCGGCTTCCAGTCGGCCAGCTTGCTTCTTGAGCGGCATTTGCAGGACCACGGCGATCATTTGCGCCAGTTGGGCCTGTCGGTCTGGGGCACCGCGACCATGCGCACCGGCGGCGATGATATCGCCCAGGCCATGGCGCTGATGGGCGTGCGCCCGGTGTGGGCCACGGGCAGCCAGCGGGTGGATGACTTTGAAATCCTGCCGGTCAGCCTGCTGGACCGCCCGCGTGTGGATGTGACGCTGCGGGTGTCCGGGTTTTTCCGCGATGCCTTCGCCAACTTGATCCGCCTGTTTGACGCGGCGGTGCAGGCGGTGGCGGCGTTGGACGAACCGGACGACATGAACCCACTGGCCGCCAAGGTGCGCAGCGAACGAGCGGCGTTGCTGGCGTCTGGCCTGGATGAAGAGGTCGCGGCGAAACAGGCCGGCTGGCGCATTTTTGGCGCCAAGCCCGGTGCCTATGGCGCAGGGGTGCAGGGCGCGATCGATGGCCGCCTGTGGCAAAGCCGCGAGGACTTGGCCGAGGTTTACTTGAACTGGGGCGGCTACGCCTATGGCGGCGCCGACGAAGGCACCGCCGCCCGCGAGCAGTTCGCCCAGCGCCTGAGCCAGGTGCAGGCCGTGCTGCAAAACCAGGACAACCGCGAGCACGACCTGCTCGACTCCAACGATTACTACCAATTCCAGGGCGGCATGCTCGCCGCCGTGGAAACCCTGAGCGGCGATAAGGCTGCCAGCTATCACGGTGATCACAGCCAGCCGGACTTGCCGAAGATCCGCACCTTGAAGGAAGAGCTGAACCGGGTGATCCGTGCCCGCGCTGCCAACCCCAAGTGGATCGATGGGGTGAAGCGTCATGGCTATAAAGGTGCGTTTGAGATGGCCGCGACCGTGGACAATCTGTTCGCCTTCGACGCCACCACCGCGCTGATCGACGATCATCAATACGCCTTGCTCGCCGACGCCTACCTGCTCGACCCCGACACCCGCGCGTTTGTGCAGCAGCACAACCCAGCGGCGTTGCGGGACATGACCGAGCGCATGCTGGAGGCGCAACAGCGTGGCCTTTGGCAAGAGCCGGGGGCGTACCGTGAAGCGTTGGAAAATCTGTTGCTGGATATAGAAGAAGACAGTTAGAACGCGAGATGGGCCTGTTGTGGCGGGCGGTGCTGTTGTGGTGAGCGGGCTTGCCCCGCGTTGGGCTGCGAAGCGGCCCCAAAACATAGCCTCGGAGCTGCCTGGCAGACTGCGGCGCTTCTATTGGGGCTGCTTCGCAGCCCAGCGCGGGCAAGCCCGCTCGCCACAAGAAGCGGGCTCGTGACAGGGTGATTACGTGTACAGCAGAATTTAAAGAGAGACCGGATGACCGATATTCCCCATTTCCCGCTGTCCGCCGTGGTCGGCGCCGACGACCTGAAACTGGCGCTGTGCCTGACTGCCATCGACCCGAAGATCGGCGGTGTGCTGATCGAAGGCCCGCGTGGCATGGCCAAGTCCACACTGGCCCGTGGCCTGGCGGACCTGCTTGCGAGCGGTCAATTCGTCACCTTGCCGTTGGGTGCGACCGAGGAGCGCCTGGTCGGTACCCTGGACCTCGACGCTGCGCTGGGCGAGGGCCGCGCGCAGTTTTCCCCCGGCGTATTGGCCAAGGCCGATGGCGGCGTGTTGTATGTCGATGAAGTCAACTTGCTGGCCGACCACTTAGTGGACCTGTTGCTGGACGTGGCGGCCAGCGGCACCAATCTGATCGAGCGTGACGGCATCTCCCATCGCCATAGCGCGCGTTTTGTGTTGATCGGCACGATGAACCCGGAAGAGGGTGAGTTGCGTCCGCAGTTACTCGACCGTTTCGGTTTTAACGTGGCCTTGAGTGGGCAGACCTTGCCAGCCGAGCGTGGCCAGATCATTCGCCGTCGCCTGGATTTCGACAGCGACCCCGTCGCGTTCTGCGCCCAGTGGGCCGAGCCCCAGGCGGCCTTGCGCGAGCGTTGCACCCAGGCTCGGGCGCGGCTCGACAGTATCGCGCTGGATGACCAGGCCCTGGCGCAGATTACCGAGCGTTGCTTTGCTGCGGGCGTCGACGGCTTGCGCGCGGACTTGGTCTGGCTGCGCGGCGCCAGGGCCCATGCGGCGTGGCGTGGCGCTGATGAAATTGCCGAGGAGGATATTGAAGCCGTGGCTGAGTTTGCCCTGCGCCACCGTCGCCAGGAACAGTCGCCGCCCGCCAGTCCGCCGCCTGAAGGCCAGTCGCCCAAGTCCAGCGAGGCTTCGCCGGGTCAAGGCCAATGGGGTGACATGCCCGCGCCGCCGCTGCCCACCGGCGCACGTCGCGAAGTACCCAGCTGGCCAAAAAAGCCCTAGGCATTCGCCCCCGACCTGACGCGGGGGCGGATGCCCGGCCCAAGGCAGGGCGACTGGACAGAGGCAGGCAGGGCAAGGCGCGCAGCGCGCAACAGGGTTCGATCAACTGGCCGGGCACCTTGCTTGGCGGCCGACCGCAATCCCGTGAGGAGTTGCTGTTTCACCTGCGCAGCCGTTCGGCCCAGCAATTGTGGCTGGTGATTGTCGACGCATCGGCTTCTACTCGGCGCCATCACGCGTTGACCGATGCCAAGGGCTTGCTGGCCCAGCTGTTTGATGACGCGTACCGACAACGGGCGCGCATGGCATTGCTGACCGCCAGTGGGCAGGCGCCCAAATGGCAGGTGCAGGGCTTGAAGGCGGCGAAAGGCTTGGCAGGCTGGCTGGATCAGCTCGGCGCGGGCGGTGGCACCCCATTGCTGGCCGCACTGACCGAGGCCGGGCAGTGGCTGACGGCGCGGCGCAGGCGTTATCCGGCTGAGCAGCAGCGTTTATTGGTGATCACCGATGGACGCCTCAAGGACATCGCCGCGTTGCCGTCGTTGGAGTGTTCAGGGTTGCTGGTGGATATCGAGCGCGGGCCAATCAGGCTGGGCCGGGCCGAGGCGCTGGCGGCCGGGTTGCAGTTGGATTATCGGCATATCGATAATTTGTAGTGGCGGTGTCGCCGCTATCGGGGGCAAGCCCCCTCCCACATTTGACCGAGTACACCCCTTTGGAATGCGGTCAGTGTGAGAGGGGGCTTGCCCCCGATGAGGCACTCACAGACACCACACACTCCATCAGCCAGCCCCCGGCACATTCGGCCAAAGATCCGCCACCAGGAATAACCGCTCGGCTTCCTCCCCAATCCTCGCCGCTCTGCACCATGCGCACGAGCAACTGCGCGGGCGCCATCGGATCGAGCTCCTCAGCCAATGCTGCATCTGGTCGTCACTCCACACTTCATCCGCCGAGTAGTGCGCCGGCGCCAGCCACGCATGCCGGGGCAATGGTTGCCAGCGACCTGGCGCGCTGGCGCTGACAAAATCCTGCCAATGACGCTGATGCAACCAGCGCCCCCGCAAATGCTGCGGATGGGCGCCGTGGGGCGCTTCGGCCAGTCCAGGCCAGGGATAGAGCAAATACCCGCCAAGCCACAAATGCGCATCGAACTGCTGGATATCCAGCGCCGCCAGTGCTTCGCGGCTTTCCGAACGCGCCGAAATAGGCAATTGATGCTGGGCAAGATGCGCCAACTTGCGGTCCAGTCGGTCATGGCAGCCCGGCCCCAGCCACTGCGCCGGGTCCTCGCCATTACCCGCCTGCGGCCCGAGATAGAGCTTGATCGCCAGTTCCAGGTGATGCACGCCATCGCGGTCGCGCAGCAACATGTCCAACTCACCCAGGGTATGCCCGGCGCGGCGGATCGGCAGGTTGGCGGCGAGCAACTCCACGCCCGGCGCATGCTGCACGGCGAATTGCCAAAGTCGCTCGTAGTACAGGCCCAGGCGGCGAGTGCGGGCCAGGCTTAACCAGTGCTGCAAGTCACGGCTGTCCTGGTCCAGTTGCCGCAGCCAGCGTTCCAGACGCTCGGGCGCCTGCACCCAGTCGCTGCCGGCCAATGGATGGCGTTGCGGCCAGGGCGTCTGCGCGAGCATCGGCGGGGCGAGCACCACCCACGCCAGGTCGCGCACCTCAGGGTGACGCAATTGGCGGGGTAAGCTGTGCAGGTCGGGGAATACGGTCATGGTCCGAGCATAGCCTTTTAATGCGGGCGCAGGATGAGCAGAAGCCCTGAGAACCATTGTCATCAAGGCTTGGCGATGACAAAGGATTTTGTCTGAGGCGGCCTTTCGCCCATAATCGTTTCTTTTTTGCCACACCCCATATCCCGCAGGAGCCCCATGGAGCACTTTCGCAATATCGGCATTATCGGTCGCCTGGGCAGTACCCAGGTGCTGGACACCGTCCGCCGGCTGAAAAAATTCCTGCTGGATCGCCACCTGCACGTGATCCTCGAAGACACCATCGCCGAGATTCTTCCTGGCCACGGCCTGCAAACCTCGTCGCGCAAAATGCTCGGCGAAGTGTGCGACATGGTCATCGTGGTGGGCGGCGACGGTAGCCTGCTCGGTGCCGCGCGGGCGTTGGCGCGGCATAACGTGCCGGTGCTGGGGATCAACCGGGGCAGCCTGGGTTTTCTCACCGATATCCGCCCCGATGAACTGGAAGTCGAAGTGGCCAAGGTGCTCGACGGCCACTACCTGGTGGAAAACCGCTTCCTGTTGCAAGCCGAAGTGCGCCGCCACGGCGAAGCCATCGGCCAGGGCGATGCTCTCAACGATGTGGTGCTGCACCCCGGTAAATCCACGCGGATGATCGAGTTCGAGTTGTACATCGACGGCCAGTTCGTGTGCAGCCAGAAGGCTGACGGCCTGATCGTCGCCACGCCCACCGGTTCCACGGCCTACGCGCTGTCGGCCGGCGGGCCGATCATGCATCCCAAGCTGGATGCCATTGTGATCGTGCCGATGTATCCCCATATGTTGTCGAGCCGACCGATTGTGGTCGATGGCAACAGTGAGCTGAAAATCGTGGTGTCCAAAGACATGCAAATCTACCCGCAGGTTTCCTGTGACGGGCAGAACCACTTCACCTGCGCCCCCGGTGACACCATCACCGTGAGCAAAAAGGCGCAGAAGCTGCGGTTGATCCACCCGCTGGACCACAACTATTACGAAGTGTGCCGCACCAAGTTGGGCTGGGGCAGCCGCTTGGGGGTGGAGGCGACTGATGCTCGATCCCGCGCGTAGCTACGACCTGATTGGTGACGTGCACGGTTGCGCTCATACCCTTGAGCACTTGCTCGACCAAATGGGTTACCACAAGCAGGGCGGCACCTGGCGCCATCCGTCGCGCATGGCGGTGTTCCTCGGCGATATCATCGACCGTGGCCCACGCATCCGCGAGGCGCTGCATATCGTCCACGACATGGCCGAGGCCGGCCAGGCGCTGTGCATCATGGGCAACCACGAGTTCAACGCTCTGGGGCTGGACCACGCCAGCGCCACCGGGCAGTGGCAAGCAGTTCGTGCGTGAGCACAACCCACGGCATGCGCGGTTGATCCAAGAGACCCTGACCCAGTTCGAACACCACCCGGCCGACTGGCACGACTTCCTCGGCTGGTTCTACGACATGCCGCTGTTTGTCGATGCCGGGCGTTTCCGCGTGGTGCATGCGTGCTGGGACGACGGCTTTATCACGCCGCTGCGTGCGACCTTCCCGGATGGCTGCATCGACCAGCACTTCCTGCAGGCCGCTGCCGTCCCTGGCAGTTTTGCCTGCAACGCCTTTGACCGCCTGCTGCGCGGCACCGACATGCGCCTGCCCGATGGCCTGACGCTCACCGGTGGCGACGGTCTGACGCGTTCGTTCTTCCGCACCAAGTTCTGGGAAGACGACCCGAAGACTTACGGCGACATCGTGTTCCAGCCCGACGCACTGCCCGAGCCGGTGGCGCGCACGCCGCTGTCCTCCACTGAAAAAAATTCACTGCTGCGCTATGGCGTCGACGAGCCGTTGTTGTTCGTCGGCCACTACTGGCGCAGCGGCAAACCGGCGCCGATCCGCGACAACCTGGCTTGCCTGGACTACAGCGCAGTGCTGTACGGCAAGCTGGTGGCGTATCGCCTGGATCAGGAAACCCGCCTCGATCCACGTAAATTCGTATGGGTCGATGTTGAGCGGCCTGAGGTCATCACATGAGTACCGTGGCTGTACTGCGCCTGCCCCTGAGTGTCGATCTGGGCGGCTTCGTCAAACTGCTGCAACGCATGCAAGTGCCCCATCGCGTCAGCGAAGAGGCGGGCGAGCAGGTGTTGTGGGTGCCCGAGACCATCAGCGACGACGTGCGCGTGCTGTACCAGCGGTTTCCCGCCGGGGACCCCGACCAG
Organism: Pseudomonas sp. H1_D04; assembly: GCF_054683855.1. Taxonomy (NCBI): domain Bacteria; kingdom Pseudomonadati; phylum Pseudomonadota; class Gammaproteobacteria; order Pseudomonadales; family Pseudomonadaceae; genus Pseudomonas; species Pseudomonas sp. H1_D04. Next base: position 5,983,880 of record NZ_CP162826.1, on the reverse strand, counting down.
CAACTGGATATCCCTGAACAGGCGCCGATGACGCGTCCGAGTTTTGCCCAGCAAGTGCGTCACAGCCCGGTTACGGCGTCTGTGCTGCTGGCGAGCATTATCGTCGGCGCACTGACCTTGCTGGGGGACAACCTGCAAGCCGTCGCCTGGCTGACGTTTTTGCCGTTCCGCATCCTGGGCGAGTACATCCAATTCACGCCGCTGGCCGACAGTTTGGCGTCGGGGCAGTGGTGGCGGTTGGTTACGCCGATGTTGATCCACTTCGGCATCCTGCACCTGGCCATGAACGGCATGTGGTACTGGGAACTGGGACGGCGTATCGAAGCACGCCAGGGCAGTGTCAACTTGCTCGGTTTGACCGTGCTGTTCAGCCTGGTCTCCAACTACGCTCAATACGCTTACGGTGGCCCCGGTTTGTTTGGCGGGTTGTCGGGCGTGCTGTATGGCCTGCTCGGGCATTGCTGGATCTTTCATTTACTCTCGCCGAATCCGGCTTATCGCCTGCCCCGTGGCGTGCTGGCGATGATGCTGATTTGGCTGGTGCTCTGCATGTCGGGGCTGGTCTCTATGATCGGCTTCGGCGAAATCGCCAACGCAGCCCACGTGGGCGGCCTGGTTATCGGTTGCCTCACCGGTTTGCTGGGTGGGCTGTACAGCCGCCGCAAATCGTCTATTTGATAAGGAAGAGCCTAATGTCCTCTTTTGCTGAAATGATCGAAAACATCACCCCGGACATCTACGAGAGCCTCAAGCTCGCCGTGGAAATCGGCAAGTGGTCCGATGGCCGCAAGCTCACCGCCGAACAGCGTGAACTGTCCCTGCAAGCGATGATCGCCTGGGAAATCCAGAACCTGCCGGAAGACCAGCGCACCGGCTACATGGGCCCGCAGGAATGCGCGTCCAAATCCGAGCCGGTGGCGAACATCCTGTTCAAGTCGGATGCGATCCATTGATTGAAATTGGTCGCGGTGCAGTCAGCAAAATGTCGGCGCAACTCGGTGAGCCGACCGTTCAATACGCGTTTCGCCTGGGCGAGACCGAGGTGCCGGTCAACCCATTGATCGGTACCCATATCCGCCTGGAGTACCTCGGCGCCATCCATTGCAGCCATTGCGGCCGCAAGACCAAGACCAGCTTCAGCCAGGGTTATTGCTACCCGTGCATGACCAAGCTGGCCCAGTGCGACCTGTGCATCATGAGCCCCGAGCGTTGCCATTACGACGCCGGCACTTGCCGTGATCCAGGCTGGGGCGAGAAATTTTGCATGACCGACCACGTGGTTTACCTGGCCAATTCATCGGGGATCAAGGTCGGCATCACGCGCGCCACCCAACTGCCGACGCGCTGGCTGGACCAGGGCGCGAGTCAGGCGTTGCCGATCCTGCGAGTTGCCACGCGCCAGCAGTCCGGCTTCGTCGAAGACGTGCTGCGCAGCCAGGTGGCCGACAAGACCAACTGGCGTGCATTGCTCAAGGGCGACGCGCAACCCGTAGACCTCAAGCAGGTGCGTGACGAACTGTTCGCCTCCTGCGCCGAAGGCTTGGAAAACCTGCAGGAACGCTTTGGCCTGCAAGCCATCCAACCGGTGACCGACATCGAGCCGATTGAGATTCGCTACCCGGTGGAGCAGTATCCGGCCAAGATCGTCAGCTTCAACCTGGACAAGAACCCGATTGCCGAAGGCACGCTGCTGGGGATCAAGGGCCAATACCTGATCTTCGACACCGGCGTTATCAATATTCGTAAGTACACGGCCTACCAGCTCGCCGTGCACCAGTAGAAGGATGCCACCCATGCGCACCGAACAACCGAAGATGATTTACCTGAAGGATTATCAGGCGCCGGACTACCTGATCGATGAGACGCACCTGACCTTCGAGTTGTTCGAGGACCACAGCCTGGTCCACGCGCAGCTGGTGATGCGCCGTAACCCCGAGCGTGGCGCGGGCCTGCCGCCGTTGGTGCTCGATGGCCAGCAGCTGGAGCTGGTGAGCGTGAATCTGGCCGACCAGGAACTGACGGACGCTGACTACCAACTGACTGATAGCCACCTGACCGTGCACCCGACGGCGGCGACCTTTACCCTCGATACCACGGTCAAGATCCACCCGGAAACCAATACCGCTCTGGAAGGCCTGTACAAATCCGGCAGCATGTTTTGCACCCAATGCGAGGCCGAAGGCTTCCGCAAAATCACCTATTACCTCGACCGCCCGGATGTGATGAGCACCTTCACCACCACGGTGATCGCCGAGCAGCACAGCTACCCGGTGCTGTTGTCCAACGGCAACCCGATTGCCAGCGGCCCCGGTGAAGACGGCCGCCACTGGGCGACCTGGGAAGACCCGTTCAAGAAACCCGCTTATCTGTTTGCCCTGGTGGCCGGGGATTTGTGGTGCGTCGAAGACAGCTTCACCACCATGACCCAGCGCGAAGTGGCGCTGCGCATCTACGTCGAGCCAGAAAACATCGACAAGTGCCAGCACGCCATGACCAGCCTGAAGAAATCCATGCGCTGGGACGAAGAAACCTATGGCCGTGAGTACGACCTCGACATCTTCATGATCGTCGCGGTGAACGACTTCAACATGGGCGCCATGGAGAACAAGGGTCTCAATATCTTCAACTCCAGCGCCGTGCTGGCCCGCGCCGAAACCGCCACCGATGCCGCGCACCAGCGCGTCGAGGCCATCGTCGCCCACGAATACTTCCACAACTGGTCGGGCAACCGCGTGACCTGCCGCGACTGGTTCCAGCTGTCGCTCAAGGAAGGCTTCACCGTGTTCCGCGACTCCGGCTTCTCGGCTGACATGAACTCGGCCACGGTCAAGCGTATCCAGGACGTGGCATACCTGCGGACCCACCAGTTCGCCGAAGACGCCGGCCCGATGGCCCATGCGGTGCGCCCGGACAGTTTTATCGAGATCTCCAACTTCTACACCCTGACTGTTTACGAAAAGGGTTCGGAAGTGGTCGGCATGATCCACACCTTGCTGGGCGCCGAAGGCTTCCGTAAAGGCAGCGACCTGTACTTCGAGCGCCACGACGGCCAGGCCGTGACCTGCGACGATTTCATCAAGGCCATGGAAGACGCCAACGGCGCCGACCTGAGCCAGTTCAAGCGCTGGTACAGCCAGGCCGGTACACCGCGTCTGGCGGTGAGCGAGTCGTACGATGCCGCGGCGAAGACCTACAGCCTGACCTTCCGCCAGAGCTGCCCGGCAACCCCGGACAAGGTCGAGAAACTGCCGTTCGTGATTCCAGTTGAGCTGGGCTTGCTGGACGGGAAGGGCGCCGGTATCGCCTTGCGCCTGGCCGGTGAAGCAGCGGCGGGCGTTACGTCCCGCGTGATTTCGGTGACTGAGGCCGAGCAGACGTTCACGTTTGTCGACATCGCTGAACAGCCGTTGCCGTCGCTGCTGCGCGGCTTCTCGGCGCCGGTGAAACTGAGCTTCCCGTACAACCGCGATCAGTTGATGTTCCTGATGCAACACGACAGCGATGGCTTCAACCGCTGGGATGCCGGCCAGCAACTGTCGGTGCAGGTGTTGCAGGAACTGATTGGCCAGCATCAGGCGGGCCAGGCGCTGAAAATGGATCAACGCCTGATCGACGCGCTGCGTACGGTACTGAGCGACGAAAGTTTGGACCAGGCGATGGTCGCGGAAATGCTCTCGTTGCCGGGCGAAGCCTACCTGACAGAAATCAGCGAAGTGGCGGATGTGGATGCGATCCACGCCGCACGCGAATTTGCACGCAAGCAACTGGCCGACAACCTGTTCGAAGGGCTGTGGCTGCGTTATCAGGCCAATCGCGACCTGTCCAAGCAAACCCCATATGTGGCAGCGGCCGAGCACTTTGCCCGTCGCGCCTTGCAGAACATCGCCCTGTCGTACCTGATGCTCAGCGGCAAGCCTGAGGTGTTGGCGGCCACCCTGGAGCAGTTCGACACCAGTGACAACATGACCGAGCGCCTGACCGCGCTGGCGGTGCTGGTGAACTCGCCGTTCGAGGCGGAAAAAGCCCAGGCGTTGGCGGTGTTTGCCGAGAACTTCAAGGACAACCCGTTGGTGATGGACCAGTGGTTCAGTGTGCAGGCCGGCAGCACCTTGCCGGGCGGGCTGGCGCGGGTCCAGGCGTTGATGGAGCACCCGGCGTTCACGCTCAAAAACCCGAACAAAGTGCGTGCACTGATCGGCGCCTTTGCCGGGCAGAACCTGATCAACTTCCATGCGGCGGATGGCTCCGGCTACCGCTTCCTGGCGGATCTGGTGATTCAGTTGAATGGCTTCAACCCGCAGATTGCGTCGCGCCAGTTGGCGCCGTTGACCCGCTGGCGTAAATACGACAGCGCGCGACAGGCGCTGATGAAGGCCGAGCTGGAGCGCATTCGTGGTTCGGGCGAGCTGTCGAGCGATGTCTTCGAGGTGGTCAGTAAGAGCCTTGCGTAAGTTCGAAGTTTAAGAAAACGGCCTGTCAGGAGTGCGTGCATGACTTTCGACTCGCCTCTCGCTGCCTATCAACACGCCATCGCCCAACAGGGTTTCGTCGCTGACGACGCCCAGCGGCGGGCGGTGGATGCCCTGCAAGCCTGCCATGAGGCTCTGCACCAAGGGCGTGCGTCGGTCACTGGTGTCTACCTGTGGGGGCCGGTGGGTCGGGGCAAAACCTGGTTGATGGACCAGTTCTACCAGAGCCTGCGAGTGCCGGCGCGGCGTCAGCACTTTCATCACTTCATGGGGTGGGTGCATCAGCGTTCATTCGAGCTTACTGGCACCGCCGACCCGTTGCAGGCCCTGGCGCGAGAGCTGAGCCAGGCAGTGCGCGTACTCTGCTTTGACGAGTTGTTCGTCAATGACATCGGGGACGCGATTATCCTGGGGCGGTTGTTCCAGGTGATGTTCGAGGAAGGTGTGGTGATGGTCTGCACCTCCAACCAGCCTCCCGACCAACTGTATGCCGATGGCTTCAACCGCGAACGGTTTTTGCCGGGTATCGCAGCGATCAAGCAGCATATGCGGGTGGTGGCGGTGGACGGCGGTGAAGACCATCGTTTGCATCCAGGTGTCGGCATGCAGCGTTATTGGGTGAATCAGCCCGAGGCGCTTGCGGCTGTCTTCACGCAATTGGCAGAAGGGCAGGTGGTGAGCCACGAGCCGGTCGTTGTCGGTCACCGTAGCATCGTGACGGTGCGGTCCAGTGACAGCGTGCTCTGGTGTCGTTATGCCGACCTGTGCGAACAACCCTTGGCCGCTATGGACTTCATGCTGCTGTGTGATCGCTTCAAGGCGATTTTACTTGGCGAGGTGCCTGACCTGAGTGCGCAGCAGCGCCCGGGCCGGATTGCCCGAGGCACCGAAGACGGCGCCCAGCGGGTGGTGGCGGGTGATCGCGAATTGCCGCAGTTGTCGGTGCACGACGACAGCGTGCGTCGGTTCATCGCCCTGGTGGATGAGTGCTACGACCGCAAGGTGCCCCTGTTCATCGAGGCCCGAGTGCCGCTGGAGCGCCTCTATACCCAGGGCTACCTGGAGTTTCCCTTCCGCCGCACCCTGAGCCGGCTGCAGGAGATGCAATTGCAGCGTTTCGGCTAAGGCGTGCAGGGCAACCTCCTAAATCTGCCGCCAGCGCTTTTTCGTCGGCATGAACCTCGCGCTTTCTGGCAGATATTTGTAGTTTTTCTCCTTCATCTACCGCCAACTCCACGCTTACAATCGAGCCCCTCAAAGGGAGCCGATTCCCTTGTTGTCGTGATCGAGGAAGGCAATGGAAACCCCAGATATCCTGGTGCTGCAAGCCAGCTACACCAACCCCGTGCACGCTGAAGCCATAGGCCGCGTGCTCAACCACTACGCACAAGACCCCATGGGCGGAAGCCATAGCCTGCCCGCTGACCTTCTAGAACAACTGCCAGCCGAATTGGCCAAGCGCCCCCATGCCTTCAGTGTGCTGGCGTTCGTCGGCGGCGTGCCAGCGGGGCTGGTGAATTGTTTTGAGGGGTTCTCCACCTTTGCCTGCCGTCCACTGGTCAACATTCATGACGTGGTGGTGATGAATGAGTTCCGCGGCCTGGGCCTGAGTCAGAAAATGCTGCAAAAGGTCGAGGAAATTGCCCGCCAGCGCGGTTGCTGCAAGATCACCTTGGAGGTGCTTGAGGGTAATGCTATCGCTCAGTCGGCGTATCGAAAGTTTGGTTTTGATGATTCAAAGTTTGATCCGGCTCATGGCCGTATGCTGTTCTGGAACAAGCCGCTTTAATAAATAACAGGCAAAAAAAGGGCGCCATTAAATGGCGCCCAATAAACCTTTGCCAACGGAGCGGAATGGCCCAGGGTGTTGCGGATTAACTAAACATTAATTAACTCTTCGGTTGTTCCTGATTGGTGGTGCTGGTCTTGGAAGACGTGTCGTCGGCGGATGCTGTTTGCTCGTTAGTGCCGTGAACCTTCTGCTGCATGAAGGTGAAGTTGTTGTAGTACTCCTTCGCGCGCTCCGAGCCATCTTCTGCAAAAGCGGCGGCGGAGGCTAGGGTCATCAGGCTGGCAAGCATCAAAGTCGAGAGTTTCATCGGGGTATTCTCATTAAGTGTGATCGGTTATCCGTTCTGTCCTTGAGCAGAGTCATGGGGCGATTTTGCAGCGATCTTATTAAGTGGGAATTAACTCGAGAAACGTCCGAAGTTAACAATTTCGTTAACTTCGGGTTGTGCGCTTTAAAGTCTCCAGTCCAAGGCCAACGTAATGGCGCGCGGGTCACCCCAGTACACGCCGTTATAGAAGCCGACACGCTCGTAATATTTTTTATCAAACAGGTTGTTGACGTTAAGCGACGCCGAAACATGGTCGTCGAATTGATAGCGGGACATGAGGTTAACCACGGTGTAGGCCTGCTGCGTGATTTTTGCCCGGGTGGTGATCGGGTCGCCATCGGTATCGCGCGCACCGGTCGGTCGATTGCTGAAATCATAGAAATCGCTTTGCCAGTTCACGGCGCCGCCGACGGTGAGGTTGCGCCATGTACCCGGCAGGCGGTAAGCGCTGGATACTTTCAGCAGGTTCAGCGGCTGACCCGTGTTATTGCGGTTGCCCGAACCGTTGACCGAATGGGTGTAGGTGTAGCCTGCCGTGAGGTTCCAGTCGGGCATCACTTCCCCGGACGCTTCTAGTTCGAAGCCGTTCACTTTGTTGCCTTTGCCGCCTGACTTGTAATATTCCTCGCCGGTCCTTGGGTTGCGTGGCACCGAGTAATCGCGCTCGGCAACGTTGTCCTGAGTACTCCAGAAATACGCCGCCGCCAGGTTCAGGCGCTCTTGCAGCACACTCCCCTTGATGCCCACTTCGTAGTTGCTGCCCACCACCGGCTCAAGGAATTTCTTGTTGGCATCCTTGAGGCTTTGGGGTTTGAAAATATCGGTGTAGCTGGCGTAGACGGTGTACTCCGGTGTTATGTCGTAAAGCAGCCCGGCATAGGGCGTCCACATGTCGTTGTGGGTCTGGCTGGTTTTGCCAGCGGCGGTCAGTTGGTCGTTGTCGTCGTATCGAGGGGCTGCGCTTTTCAGTTCCCAACTGCCATAGCGGCTGCCCAGTACCGCATGCAGGCGGTCGGTGAGACTCAGTCGCGTAGCCAGGTAGCCGGCCTTCTGTTCCTTGCTGCTGTGTTCGCCTTTGAGGCCGGTGACGGTGTCGCCGAACTTAGCGATCCCGCCCATGTATTTCCAGTCTTCAATGCTGTAGTAGCCGGCTGGGATGTTCTCGCGCATAAACGGCGAACTGTCCCGTTGCGCGGCCTCGCCGTAGCCCATCATCAAGGCGTGTTCGCGGCCCAGCAACTGATAGCTGCCGGCCAGGTTGAGGTCGATGGCTTCCATCCGCGAGGTGCCGCGCATGTGGCTCGCCCAGGCGGTCATGCCGCTGCGGTCGTCGTTGGGGAAACCCGAGCCGCCGTAGTAGACCTTGCCATCTGTGTCGCTCTGGCGATGGGTGTAGGCGGCTTTGATATGCCAATCGCCGCCCAGTCGATGTTCGAGGGTCGCGAAAGTGGTCTTGTCCGTCAGCGGCCAGGAACTCCAGTGCGCGGCCATGTTGGTGGAGCGCGACAGCCCGGCCTTGCCGCCCTGGCTGTTCCAGTACGGCACGGTGCCCCAGGAAGTGCCCTGGACTTGTTTGTTCTGGTAATCAAAACCTACGGCCAGCACGGTGTCGTCTGACAGATCGCCTTCGAGAATGCCGTAGCCGACCTCCCGCTGTAGCTCATAGTTGTCACGGAAGGATTGGCTGTCGCGATAGGCCAGCACGGTACGCCCGCGCAACTTGCCGTCGAACGCCAGCGGGCCGCCCACGTCCACGTAGCTGTAATAGTTGTCATGGCTGCCCGCGCTTACGCCGGTTTTCGCCTGCCACTGGGCGGTGGGGCGCTTGCGTACCATGTTGATAGTGGCTGAAGGGTCGCCCGCTCCGGTGGTCAGGCCCGTGGCGCCGCGCACCACTTCGATGTGGTCGTAGATGATGGTGTCAGCGTCGGACTTCATGTAGCCGAAGGTGTTGAGCATCCCGTCAATCTGGAAATTGGTGATGCCATAGCCGCGAGAGGAGTAGGACACGCGGTCTGAGTCGTTGTGCTGCACGTTGATACCAGTGGTCTGGCGCAGCACGTCGGTCAAGGTGTTGAGATTGAAATCGTCCATCTGCTGGCGCGTGATCACCGAAATCGACTGCGGAGTTTCTTTCACGGACAGGTTGAGGCGGGTGGCGGTGCTCATCGAACCGGTGGTGTAGGCACCGGTGTGCTCAGTGGTCGCGCCCAGGCCTTCGGCGGTGATGCGGGTGGCGCCGAGTTCGAGTTGGGTCTGTTCGGGGTCGGTTTCAGCCAGCAGGTCCGGGCTCAGCGCGGCGCTGAACAGGCCGAGCGTGAGGGTCATGGAGCGGGTAATTGGCGCGAACATCGCGTGAGACTCCTTGTCGTCTTTGCGGCCGCCCCGGAAAGGGAAGGCCTTGGCTCAAAGACGAAAGGAGGAGCGGAACTTTAGGGTTAAACGAGAATGATTGTTATCTTTCTGTTACGAACCCGGCGCTTCCTGGAGCACCACATCGGTCGGGCCAACCTTCTTCGGCTTGATCAGGCTGAAGTCGATCAGGGCCTTCTGCTGGCGCAAGTACGGGTTGCCGATCAGTTGCGGACGTGCTTTGAAACTGTCGCTCACCAGGCTTTTGCTGCGGTCGATTTCATCGGAGCTCAACCCGGCCAGGTCGGCCCAGGTGTGGATCAACTGCGAGCTGGTGTAAGGGCGTTGCAGATCGCCGGCGAAACTCCAGTCATGGCTCTCACGCCATTTCGGCGAGGCGTAGGCCATGAAGGGAATGGTGTACATCGGCGCAGTCGGTTTGCCTTCGTTACGTCCCAGTGTGGCGTGGCCGGCGGAGTCGAATACGTCTTCACCGTGGTCGGACAGGTATAGCAGGAAGCCGTTTGGATCGGTCTTTGCGTAATCCTTGATCAGGCTCGACACCACGAAGTCGTTATACAGCACGGCATTGTCGTAGCTGTTGTAGGTGGGCAATTGATCATCGCTGATGCCTGCCGGTACGCCTTGGCGATCGGTGAATTTGTCGAACGTCGGCGGGTAACGGTACTGGTAGCTCATGTGAGTGCCGAGCAGGTGCACCACAATGAACTTGCGCTCCGCTGGATCGGCCAGGGCCTTGGAGAATGGCGCGAGGACGTCACCGTCGTATTGGCGTGCGTTCTGGTTGCGGTTGTTGTTCAGGTACACCTGTTCGTCGGCCTGTTCGGAAAAGGTCGTGAGCATGGTGTTGCGCTTGGTCATGGTCTGCTGGTTGGTGATCCAGTAAGTCTTGTAGCCGGCCTGTTTCATCACGCTGACAATCGACGGGGTTTTCAGGTACAGGTCCGGGTTCTCTTCATCGGCGAACGTCAGCACCTGTTGCAGCGCTTCGATGGTGTAGGGGCGCGGGGTGATGACGTTGTCGAACACCGCCAGTTGGTCGCGCAGCTTGTCCAGTTCCGGCGTGGTGTTGCGCGGGTAACCGTAGAGGCTCATGCGCTGGCGGTTGGTAGATTCGCCGATGACCAGCACCAGGGTCGAGGGCTGGCCGGCCATGGTGTCCTTGAGATTGGTCAAGGGCGCAATCTGGCTGGCGCTGTCGAGCATGCCTTGCATGTTGTCGAGTTGTTCGGTGTAGCGGCGATAGGCGACGATCATCTGCCAAGGCACGGCAGGCTCGATGCGCGATTCAAAGCGGTCGATGGCGTCGTCCAGGGTGTCGCTGCGGGCAATTTGCTTGACCAGCGGGTATCCGACAATGGCCACCAGGATCGCCGTTGCCGCCACCAGGGCTTGGCCGCGCGGCAGGTACACCGGTCGCACGCGGGTCCACAGGAAAACCGCGACGGCGGTGTGGGCAATAAAGGCCAGCACGATCCACCAAGCGAAGTATTGGGTGGCGTATTCACCGGCTTCAGAGATGTTCGACTCGAACATGATGAAGATGACGCTTTGGGAAAACTCCTGCTGGTAAATGAAGAAGTAACCCAGGCTTGCCATGGAGCAGGCCCACAGCACCACGCCAATCAGGGCGGCGAGCAAGCGCGTACGGCGTGGGAAAACGAGCAGGGGGGCGAGCCACAGTGCGCTCATGAAGAACGCTTGGCGAAAACCACTGAAGCCGGACGTGCCGCTGAGCTGGATCAGCAGTTGTGTGATGCCGGAGAAGTACCAGAAAAACAGGAATAGCCAGCCAAGACCGGCCCAATCAAAGCCTTTCGCAGACTTAGTGCTGCGTTCGAACATCGCCATCCAGCGCTCCAACCCGGTAGTTTTTCAATCACGCGCAGGGCTGCGCGCAATAGAGGCCACCCTTGCATTGGGGTGGCCCTTGTGGGCGGGAGTATCGGGAAGTGCGTGTGAAAACTTTGTGAGATTTGTGTAGCCGTTATCTTACAAAGTCATGACAGGGCTCAGCAGAGCGCAGGTTGCGCGCCGTAAGGCTGATCCAGCTGGGCTTGAATGATATGAGCACGCAGGCGCATGACCTCCTGCTGCAACTGCTCGCGTTCGTCTTTCAACTGGCGCAGTTCATCGCGACGGAGCGTGACGTAGAGGGTCTGGGGAGGACGGGTCATCTGTGCAGTGCTCATTGCTTACCTCGCAAATAGCCGGTGTGTCGCGGTGTGCCAGAACGCTTGAGTCGAGGTTCTCGGCAACAGTCGGAAGCAATTCTGAATTCTTTTTCAGCGCAATGGAACTTTTTTATTTTTGGTGGTCCTGTGACTTTTGGTGCTGTGATGCTGAAACGATGGCAACTTTTTTGTCATGAAACTACATCGATCTGCCCCTGACTAACCCTCATTAGCCTCATTGCGCTATAAACTATGTCACACATTTATTTAGTAGTTAGGAGCATCAGCACATGCAACTGGGGATTATCGGACTAGGCCGCATGGGCGGGAATATTGCACGGCGCCTGATGCTCAATGGGCATACCACCGTTGTTTTCGACCGTAACGAAGCATTTGTCAAAGGCTTGAGCGAGGAGGGCGCCACTGGCGTTGCCGACTTGAAAGCCCTGGTTGCCGGGCTGCAAAAGCCTCGCGCCGTGTGGGTGATGTTGCCAGCAGGCGACCCCACTGAAAACACCATCAATGAACTCAGTGAGCTGCTCGAAGACGGTGACGTGATCATCGACGGCGGCAACACCAACTATAAGGATGACGTTCGTCGCGGCAAGGCGTTGGCGCAAAAGGGCCTGCACTACGTTGATGTCGGCACCTCTGGCGGCGTCTGGGGCCTGGAACGCGGCTATTGCATGATGATCGGTGGCGATACCGAGACCGTGCAACGCCTTGACCCTATCTTCGCCGCATTGGCACCGGGCCTGGGCAATATCCCGCGCACCAAGGACCGTTCCGCCTCCGCAGATCCGCGCGCCGAGCAGGGTTATATCCACGCCGGTCCTGCGGGTTCCGGGCATTTCGTCAAGATGATCCACAACGGCATCGAGTACGGAATGATGCAGGCCTTCGCCGAAGGTTTTGACATCCTCAAAACCAAGAACTCGGACAACCTGCCGGAAGACCAGCGTTTCGACCTCAACGTTGCCGATATCGCTGAAGTCTGGCGCCGTGGCAGTGTGGTTTCGTCCTGGTTGCTGGACCTGACCGCCGACGCCCTGGCCACCGACCCGAAACTTGAAGGCTACTCGGGTTCCGTCGCCGACAGTGGTGAAGGCCGCTGGACCATCGAAGCCGCCATGGAACAAGCCGTGCCGGTGCCGGTGCTGTCCACCTCGTTGTTCGCGCGGTTCCGCTCGCGCCAGCAGAGCACCTACGGTGACAAGATGCTGTCTGCCATGCGCTTCGGCTTTGGTGGTCATGTGGAGACTTCCAAAAAATGACCGCTAACGGCAAGAAACCCAAGGCCGAACCCGCACCTCCAACCACGCTGTTTCTGTTTGGCGCCCATGGCGATCTGGTCAAGCGCCTGCTCATGCCGGCGCTGTACAACCTCAGTCGTGATGGCCTGTTGGGCGATGGGCTGCGCATTGTAGGCGTTGATCACAACGCCATCAGCGATGCCGACTTCGCCAAGAAACTCGAGGATTTCATTCGCACCGAGGCTGCGAGCAAGGTCAAGGGTAATGGCGAGAACGCTTTGGACCCGGACTTGTGGGCGCAGTTGGCCAAAGGCATCAGCTACGTCGAGGGTGATTTCCTCGACGACAGCACCTACGCCGACATCGCTAGGAAAATCGCCGACAGCGGCACCGGCAACGCTGTGTTCTACCTGGCCACTGCGCCCCGCTTCTTCAGTGAAGTGGTGCAGCGCCTGGGCAGTGCCGGATTGTTGACGGAGACTGATGACAGCTTCCGGCGTGTGGTGATCGAAAAGCCGTTCGGCTCCGACCTCGCCACCGCCGAAGCGCTGAACGCCAGCTTGCTCAAGGTGATGAGCGAGAAGCAGATCTACCGCATTGACCATTATCTGGGTAAGGAAACCGTACAGAACATCCTGATCAGCCGTTTCTCCAACGTGCTGTTCGAGGCGTTCTGGAACAACCATTACATTGATCATGTGCAAATCACCGCCGCCGAAACCGTTGGTGTGGAAACCAGGGGTAATTTCTTCGAAAAAACCGGCACCCTGCGGGACATGGTGCCGAACCACCTGTTCCAGTTGCTGGCGATGGTGGCCATGGAACCGCCCGCCGCATTTGGTGCCGACGCTGTGCGCGGTGAAAAGGCCAAGGTGATTGGCGCGGTACGGCCGTGGTCCCTGGAAGATGCGCGGGCCAACTCGGTGCGTGGGCAGTACACCGCTGGCGAAATCGGCGGCAAGTCGTTGCCGGGCTACCGGGAAGAAGCCAACGTTGCGCCCGACAGCAGCACCGAGACGTTCGTTGCCCTCAAGGTGATGATCGACAACTGGCGCTGGGTCGGTGTGCCGTTCTACCTGCGTACCGGTAAGCGCATGAGCGTGCGCGACACCGAAATCGTGATCTGCTTTAAACCGGCGCCTTATGCGCAGTTCCGCGATACCGAGGTTGATGAGCTCAAGCCCACCTACCTGAAAATCCAGATCCAGCCCAACGAAGGCATGTGGTTTGACCTGCTGGCTAAAAAGCCAGGGCCGACCCTCGATATGGCCAACATTCAGTTGGGCTTTGCCTACAAGGACTTCTTCGAGATGCAACCGTCGACCGGGTACGAAACCCTGATCTACGACTGCATGACCGGCGATCAGACCTTGTTCCAGCGGGCCGACAATATCGAGAACGGCTGGCGTGCCGTGCAGCCATTTCTCGATGCGTGGAAGGAAGACGATGGAATCCAGGCTTACAAGGCCGGTGAAGACGGTCCTGCTGCTGCAGATGCGTTGCTGGCCCGCGATGGTCGCACTTGGCACACCCTGGGATGAGTGATGCCGCGATTCATCCCATCCGTTTCATCCTCAGCGACGTGGACGGCACGTTGCTGCACCCAGATCACCGTCTGAGCCAGCGTACGGTCGATGCGGTCAGTGCGTTGCGCGAGGCGGGGGTGTTTTTCAGCCTCGCCAGCGGGCGACCGCCCAAAGCCATGCTGCACCTGATCGAGACCTTCGGGATCGATGTGCCGGTAGCCGGTTTTAACGGCGGCACCTTGATCAACCCGGATGGCAGCATCCTGGTTGCCCACCATCTGCCGGCGGAGGCGGCGCTGGTCGCACTGGCGATGTTCTCGGCCGAGCCGGACGTGGAACCATGGGTATTTGCCGACGGTGATTGGCTGCGCCGTGGCCCGCCAGGCCCGATGGAACCGCGCGAAGCCCATGGCCTGGGGTATGGGCCAGTGGTGGTGGAGAGTTTCGAGCCGTACCTGGATCGGATCGACAAGATCGTCGCCGCCAGCAACAACGCGCAGTTGTTGGTGGAACTGGAGGCGCGTTTACAGCCCAAGGTGCTAGGCCTGGCGCAGGTATCGCGTTCGCAACCGATTTATCTGGATGTGACGGCCATGCTGGCCAATAAAGGCGAGGCCTTGAAGACCCTGGCGGCGCACCTTGGGGTCCCGCTGGAGCAGACGGCGGCCATCGGCGATGGGGGAAATGACCCGGCGATGTTTCAGGTGGCCGGATTATCGATTGCCATGGGGCAGTCGGAAGAAACCGTCAAGCGCCAGGCCAATGTGGTCACCGGTAGTAATATTGATGACGGTGCTGCAGAGGCAATCGAGCGGTTTATTCTCGCTGCGCGATAAACGTCTTAAGTTCAGTTGCCCAACTTCCGATCAGTGTCTTGCAGTGATCGGAAGTTGGTGCAGCAACTTACTTAGGCATGGCCCAGGACTGCAACTGGTAGCCATCTTTGTCGAGTTCGGCACGGGCCTGCAACAGCAGGTCTTCCAATTGCGCCGGGTCGCTGTAGGTGTTCGATGACAGTTGTTTGCTGCCAATACGGGTATTGGTGCGGTCGATGACGCTCAGGCTCAAGGCGCCGTTGCCATCGTGCCAGGCCACGCACTGAAAGGGCTGAAAAGCACGGTCTGCGATCAAAAGAGCTTCGTTGATGCGGAGCGGGGCGTTCATGTGGGTCTCTCTCTAAATGCCCATTCAAGTGAGTACCGGCGGTTGGGCTGACCGTGCGGCGGGTTACTTGTACTGATGCACGATGACGGGGTACGGGTCACATGTTAGAGCAACAAATTTTAACTTTTCCTGATGACTGTCCTGTAAGCGGCTGTTTTGAAAGCTGAATGAAAGTTTTAGCCGTGCCCAACTCTTTTTGATGGACGCGACAGTGGGTGGCTTTTTGCCCGCACTTATAGCGAAACGGTACAAGGCCCGCGTCAAGATTTTGCTAGTGTTAGCGCTGAGCGCCACAAACCGTTGTTTCTAAATAACTTTACCTCCAGCAATCAACAATTTTGGCGCCAAGGAATAGTCATGGTTGTTACACCTGCGCAACGCCGCTTGCTCGTGGTCGATCCTTGTGATGACTGCCATGGGCTATTGCCCGGTTTGCGCACGGCAGGTTGGGAGGTGGACAGCTGTGCTTTGGAGGCGGTGGGCGACCGGTCGTGTGACTTGGGTTTGCTGCGGTTGCAGCCCTATCACCTGGAGCGCCCCGAAGCGGTCAAGGAATTGATCGGCCGCAGCGGCACCGAGTGGATCGCTGTGCTCAGCCAGGATGTGCTGCGTTTGCAGAATGTCGGTGATTTTGTCTGCGAGTGGTTCTTCGACTTCCATACCCTGCCGTTTGACGTCGCGCGCGTGCAGGTTACCCTCGGCCGGGCCTTTGGCATGGCGCGCTTGCGCGGCAAGGGCAATACACCTGTAAATGAGCCGGAGCACGAACTGCTCGGCGACAGTCGGCCGATTCGCGAACTTCGCAAGCTATTGGCCAAGCTCGCACCCACCGAGTCCCCGGTTTTGATCCGTGGTGACAGTGGCACCGGTAAAGAACTGGTGGCCAAGACCCTGCATCGCCAATCCCAACGCCACGCCAAGCCCTTTGTCGCGATCAACTGCGGCGCGATTCCTGAACACCTCATCCAATCCGAACTGTTCGGCCATGAGAAGGGCGCCTTCACCGGCGCCCATCAGCGCAAGGTCGGGCGCATCGAAGCGGCCCATGGCGGCACGCTGTTCCTTGATGAAATCGGCGATTTACCCATGGAACTGCAAGCCAATCTGCTGCGGTTTCTCCAGGAGAAACAGGTTGAGCGCGTCGGCGGCAGCCAGCCCATCCCCGTGGATGTGCGGGTACTGGCGGCAACTCACGTCGACCTCGAAGCCGCTGTGGCCAAGGGGGCTTTTCGTGAGGACTTGTACTACAGACTCAATGTGCTGCAAGTGGTCACTGCGCCGCTGCGCGAGCGCCACGGCGACGTAGCGATGCTGGCCAACCACTTCTCACGTTTCTACAGCCAGGAAACCGGCCGCCGTCCGCGCAGTTTCAGCGAGGACGCGCTGGTGGCGATGGGGCAACACCCGTGGCCGGGCAATGTGCGCGAGTTGGCCAACCGCGTGCGTCGTGGCCTGGTACTCGCCGAAGGGCGGCAGATCGAGGCTATTGATCTGGGATTGATCAGCGAACAGGCAATTTCGCCACCCCTGTCTACACTGGAAGACTACAAACACCGCGCCGAACGCCAGGCGCTGTGCGATGTGCTCAACCGGCACAGCGATAACTTGAGTGTCGCTGCCCGCGTCCTGGGAATTTCCCGGCCAACGTTCTATCGGTTGCTGCACAAACACCAGATCCGCTAGGGCGGGTAAACCGAAAAGCCCCGCAACGACCCTTATCGTTGCGGGGCTTTTCCTTTTATTACGTTATCGGGAGCAAGCTCCTTTGCCTCAGGAATACACCGTCGGATCAGTTAAAAGTAATACGGAAACTTGAGGCTAAACGTAAAGTCCGGCGCATCATCCGTCATCCCAATCGCCAGGTTCGGCACGATCGTCAAATTATCCGATGCCGCGATCGTCATCCCCACGTTGAAGTACCCGGCGTTCGCATCACTGGACACCACCGACTGCCAGTCGCCGCCATTAGGCTTGAGCCGACTCTTGCGCTGCACCAGGTCCGACACCGAGAACGACATACTCATCTTCTCGTTGAGGGCAAAGGCCACACCGACGCCAAACTGGAAGCTGTCGCCCAGGCTGACCTTGCCGCCGACCTTCTGGTTGACGTCACTGCTGATGTCGTCGAACGAACCCTCGAAGTTGTGGGTGTACGAGAGCGAGCCAAACAACACCGCCGGGTCGAAGGTCTTGACCAGGGAAATCCCCGGCGTGACCGACCAGACCCCGTTACCCGTAGGCAGGCTTTCCGGCACGAACAGGTTGTCGTTGCCGGGTGTGTTGACCAGTTTGATACCAAACGGTTCTTTACCCGTAGGCGCCTTGACCCGCACCGACACCACGGCGTCCGGCAGATTGGGCGTTTCGTCGAGGAATTTGTACGCCACACCAAAGTTGACGTCGCCGATGGTCGGGTCGCGCGTGACCGAGGCTTCCGACGTCGCCGTGCCGTTGTTGCCGGCGCCGGCGGACTGGTAGGTGGAGTCGCGGTACACCACGGGCACGTTCACGTCGAACTGCCAGCGATTATCGAAGTTGTAGCGCCCGGTCAGGTCCAGGGTCCAGTTATCGGACTTGATCCGGTCCAGGTTGATATTGCCGAGGAAAATCGAGTCCAGCGCCAGGAAGCCGTTGAGGGTCAACTGGCGAGCATCGTAACGGGCATAGGTAATACCGGTTTCAAAGCTGAACTTGCCATTCCCGAAAAAGCCGCTGGCTTCGTTATAGAGGTTACTCACACTTTGCGCAGGGGCCGAGTCGTCCTTGAGGGACTGGCCGTAGGAACTGCCGCCACCACCACCGGCGCCGCCGGATGCTGCTGCGGCGCCCGTGCCTGCGACCGTCGCGCCACTGGCTTTCTGAAAGTCTGCCGGCGATTTGGCCAGGCGCTTGGGCGCCGGTGCCGCCGGTTGATCTTCGACCTGTCGTACCCGTTGTTCCAGTACCGCCAAAGCTTTTTGCTGAACGTCATACCGCTGCTTGAGTTCTAGAAGTTCCTGTTTGAGCGTTTCTATATCGGCGTCTGGCGCGGCATACAGAACGGATGCAGGCAAGAGCGTACTTAAACAGACCACCGCATGAAGCGATAACGATCGATGCATGAAATAAGCCGTCCTTTTCTAATGCGTAAGTGTCGAGGGTCAGCGTAGTTCAATAACCGAGGGTGCGTAGGCCTTTGAGTTGGTCCAAGTTGCAGTTCAGCGCACCGTTGTTCAAACCGTTGTTATTCATCACGACGTTGAGCTGGGTCATGTTGTTGACGAAGTTGGTGTTGCCGGTCAAAACCGTACCTTGCAGCACAGTACCGCCGCCGATCTGCTGCAAACTGTTGCCCTGGTTATGGTTGGCCTGGATCGCCATCTGCAAGCCGCCATTGTTGGCCGACACACTCACCCGGCCTGCTGCGCTGTCCCCGGTAACGGTACCGCCGGCGACCAGTACTTGCCCCGATTGCACCGCGTTGGAAGGCGCGAAGCCGTTCTCGACGGTAATGCCTACGTTGTTATATGCGGTGTTGCCATCGCCAGCGGTTCGCACGCTCTGGGTCACGCCTTGGCCACTGCCCAGCCCGGCGCCGCCTGTGACTGTGCCGGTGCCGGTGTTCGGGTTGGTCCCGTTGCCGGTCGAGCCGGTGGTCTGTACGTAGAATTGTGGAGTGATAGTCGAAGAGTCGACCTGCATGCTGGCCTTGCCGGTGATGGTGTCACCCACGGCGTTGGTCCACGTGCTGCTCATGACAATGCCGAAGCTAATGATGCGCCCCGGCATGACGTAGCGGCCGCGCAGGTCGGCCATTTCCGAATCCTTGAGTTCGATCGGTTTGAACCCCGATGAAGCATAAGCGGGCATTGAGGCTGCCAGACACATGACCGTCAGCCAACGGGAAGTGTTCATCTTCTGCTCCTGGAGCGTCCTGCCCCTTATTGCGCTTCTTAGAAGAAGTCGCTCTGGATAAAACCGAAGTCCATCAGCTCGGCATCGCCTACGGGCCTGAACTCATTCAACTGGTTCTTGGCGGTCAGCGGAGTAGGCGGGTCGAGCAAGGCATTGGCCTTGTCGTAACCTTCACCCAGCACAGCGAAGACGATGCCATTCCAGCCCTTGAGGAAGTCGTCACGCGAATAGCGCTTGTGGCCCAATACCGGGTCGCCGATGTAGACCCAGTCCTTGTCCGCGCGCTGCATCACCACGAAGTGCTTGTAGCCACGAATTTCCAGCAGCACCACCACAGGGATCTTCACGGTGACCAGGGTCTCTGGTCCGATCTTGTAGCCCCGGGCACGCATGCCGATGCTTTCGAGGTAGCGCTTCATGTCCAGCATGGAAAAGCCCTGGGTACGTACCAGGTCCTGGTCTGCATTGACCAACATGCCTTTGATGACGTGATCTTCGTCCACGTCCAGCCAGTAACCCTGGCGCAGAATGGTGGCGAGTGCCGCAGCACCGCAGCTGAAATCGGTTTTCTGTTCCACCAGGTTGGCGAACCGGCGCTCACGAATACTCTCGACCTTCTTGTAGATCACTGCACCGCCAGGCAGGGCGGAGATCGCCATGTTGCCTGCCCACGTTGGGCCGGTGAGTAACATCAGGAGGGTGAGGGTCGCGACGCGCATGATCGTGTGACCTGCTGGACACTGGAATAAAAAAGGGCCTTGTTGCCAAGGCCCCGTTGGATCAGAAGCGCACGCCGCTGGCGCAGACGGTGCAACCTTGACCGATCGACAGGCTGTTGCTGCCTTGGTTGCCGCCACCGGATTGCAGGTTCACACCCACGTTGCCAGAGTTGCGGTTAACCGAGTTGTCGAGGCTGGAGTTGTTGGACACGTATTGAGCCTTGCCATGGCCATACCCGTAGCTGGTAGCGGCAGTGTTCAGGTAGCTGTTGGCGAGGGAGTTTTGCTCGGTGTTGGCGGCCGCTGCGATGTTTTTGCCATCAGCAGTGGTGATTGCCAGGTTGTTTTTACCCTGGTTGCCTTGACCGGCCTGGCCGTTGTAACCCAGGTTGCCGGAGTTACCGTTAAGGGAGTTATCCGCAGAGGCGTTGTTCTGGGTGCCTTTGTTGACGAAGTTGTTCAGCGCGCTGTTTTGATTGACATCGACGACAGCGAATACTGTTGCAAAGTCACCCTTGGCGCTGGAGATGGCGCCGGAGTTGTCTGCCTGGTTACCGCTGCCCGACTGAACGTTAACACCGGTGTTGCCGCTGTTGCCGTTTACCGAGTTGTCGGCAGAGGCATTGTTTTCGGTTTTGGTGTCGTCGAACTTGTTGCCTACGCTGTTTTGTACATCGGTAACCACGGACGCAACCACACCAGTTGGTTGAGGCGCAGGGTGCCAACCACCACCTGCCTGAGCAGCAGCAGCCATGAGTGCGGCGAGAGCGAAAACCATTGGTTTCAGAGCCATTTGAGGTTTCATGGTGTTTCTCCTTGCTTCTAATTAGTTGGTTAAGTGTTGGTACGGTCTAACGAGTACTACCAAGCGTTTACTTGATAGTGATGCCTAGGGTGTTAGCCACTCGGTTCCCCACCCCGGCACTCTGGTTCACCTGAATCACTCCTCGGCTGCCTGTGAAGGCCTGGTCGCTGGTAGCGACCTGGCGGCTGCCAGTGGTGGGGGTGAGCCCTGAGTCGGTCAACTGCGTCGAGTTCTGTTGCAACAGGACGCTGTCATCAATGCTTTGCGGGCCAGGGTTGATGCTGATCCGCACGGCATTGACTGATTGGTTATTGGCCCCGGCCGACTGGTTGATACCCAGCACACCGTTGCCGTTGGTAAAAGAGGTGCCATGAATCGCCGCTTTGGCGTTCAGGGACGGGTCGACGCTGCCGTTCTGGCGCTGGATGTTGACGTTGGTGGCCTGGCCACCGAGCGCAATGGCACGGCTGTTGGACATTTGTTGCTGGTTGCCGGCCGCCTGGTTGATCGACACGACACCTTCGTATTGTTGGCCGCTGTTGTTGATCACCGCGGTGTTGTCGGCGAAGACCGGAGCGGCGGCCAGCAGGGCGAGAACGAGCAGGGAGCGGTTCATTACTTGCCCCCCATCATGCTGCCGATGTTGTTCAGCGGCGCCATGCCGCGCTGGATCGAGTCGCTGATCTGTCCACCCATGCTGCTGCCCGCACCGTGGCCGGCGGCAGAGCCGGCCCCCAGGGTGGACATGCTGTTTTGCGTGGCATGCAGGCCGGTCAAGGTGTTGTTCGTCGGAATCGCGCCGACGATGCTGGAGCCGCTGCTGATGCCGCCGATATCCATATCACTGAGCTCGCCGGTTGCACCGATGATGTCGCGGCTGGGATTGGCGTTGGCGGTGGTGGGGTAGGGGTCTTTACCGAAGGCGGCGCGACCGTACATGTGAGCCTGTACGTTGCGCCCTGTCACGATCACGCCATCGCCTGCAAAGCTTGGAACACTGATGCCGACGCTGAGTACACAGCTGATCAGCAGTACGTTCATCGGACCTTGAGTGAGTGTGATCACGGCGGCATTCCCTATTCTTCGCGCTGACCCTAAACAGCGCTGTAAGGGATAGAGCAGAAGCCGTGCCGCTTTTTATTTAGTGTTTATTTTCAATAGGTTGGAATGAATCGAGGGCAAAGTGATGTCAGTGCTGTTTCATGGCTGATACACCTGCGGTCACGGCACGCGCACGCGGCCGTACCACAAACGATTCACCCTGTTGTATCACCGCTGTAACACCGCCCATGACAAATCGATGAATCCGCACAGTACGGGCGCTTCAGAGGCGCCGTGTGTTTCAAAAATGGACACTGCGGGCGCAAAGAGGCCCGGGGATGTGGATCAGGCTCAGCCTTTGGGGGATTGACGCGGAATGGAGTTGAGCACGGGGTTGCCATCCTGGTTCTGGGTCAGATAGACCGGCAGCACCTTGGGCAGGGAGGGGATGAGGTTGTTGACTTCATTGATGTTGTAGATCCCGCCAATGCGAATCGCCCCGGTGCTGGCATCTGCGAGCATCACCGGTTTGTTCAGGTAGCGGTTGATCAGCGGCAACGCGTCGACCAGGGCCAGGTTGTCGAGGATCAGCTTGCCCTGGCGCCAGGCCAGCGCGCTGTCGTTGGGGCTGATCGTGGCGACGCGCGGTGTGGCGTCGCCCAGTTGATAGCTGGCCTGCATCCCGGGGGTAAGCGGCACGCTGCCGTGGATCCGGTCGCTGGAAATCTGGACTGCGCCTTCAAGCAGCATGACCCGCACCTGATCGCCGTATTTCCACACATTGAATTGCGTGCCCGTCACCTGCACCTGGCCTTCGCCGGCACGCACGACGAACGGATGCTCACGGTCGTGGCTGACTTTGAAAAACGCTTCGCCCTTTTTCAGCGTGACCCGACGTTGGTCCTTGTAGTTGCTGTAGACCAGTTCAGTGCCGAGGTTCAGCTCCACTTGACTGCCATCCCCCAACGTCACCTGGCGCAAACCATCGGCGGCTTCAAAGCGCTCGTAGGCATTGGGCAGCCAGCCCGCTTCCCAACCGGTAAAGGCCGCCACCGGTAAGGCTGCCAGGCATATGGCTGCCGCGGCGGCGTAGGTACGTAGCCGACTGCGCGGTTTGAACGGCACCACCAAGGCGGTGGGTTCGTGGCGGGGCAGATGGTCGGCGACGTCCCAGATTTCCAGCATCGCGGCGTATTCGAAGGCGTGCAGCGGGTCGCAATCGTGCCATTGGGCAAAAGCCTGACGTTCACCGGGGGTGCAATCACTTGCATGCATACGCATGCACCAATGCGCAGCGGCGTCGGTGATGGCGTCATATTCGGCTTCTGAAAGGGACTTTTCGCTCATTAACTCATCCTGATTTCCCACATTCTAACCCCCAGGGTGCATCGCGAGAACATCCATCATGGCGATTGCACATCAATTGGAACTTATTCTCGTTTGGAGGCACCTAAAAAATTCAGGACATTCCTACAATGGAGAACGAAAATGCTGAAGAAAACCTTAGTCGCCCTGTGTGCAACCACCGCGCTGCTCAGCGCCGGCGCCGCGCTGGCCGATAAACCGGGTGCGGGCTGGATCACCATCGAGAAGGCCATCGAAGTGGCCAAGACCAAGGCAGGCTATGTCGAGGTCTACGCCGCTGAAGCCGACGACAACGGTTATTGGGAAGTCAAAGGGCGCAAGTCCGACGGCACCGTTTATGAAGCACGTATCGACGGCGCTTCGGGCAATATCCTGCGCGACCAGAAAGACTGATCTACCCCGCCGGGAGCCTGCTCAGGCTCCCGCATCCAGACTGCGCCCCAGCTCGCTGATCATGCAGGTCACCGAGTCGGCGTTGGCCAGAATCGTGTCGATACGCTTGTCGCTGTTGCTCATAAACACCGATCGCGCCTCCTCCAGTGTGCGGGCGCCGGTGGTGCTCAGGACTTTATCGCGCAACGGCGCGGTCAAGCGGCGGCTGCCGAAATCCTCCCATTGCTGGGAAAATGCATCCCAGGTTCTGAACAGCATGCTGGCAGGTGTGGAGATCGACAGTGCGTTATCCCGCAGGTTATCCAGGTCGGTTTTCATCAGCGTGGCGCCGTTGATGGCAACGTTGATGAGGTCCGGGAAGGGCCGCATGCTGTCCAAGTAAGCCAGGTCTTCGGTCAGGGATTTGATGTGGGTGATCTCGTGTATCAGCACCGTGGCGCGCGCATGGGCGCAGATGTTGAACGGGGTGGTCAGACGGTTCTGATAGATGTCCATGGGCGGGTCGAAGAAGCGGTCCAGCAGGTAGATCTTGTGGTCGGCATCGTCGGGCACGACGAAGGCAAAGGAATCGTGGGGGCTGTAGCGATGGGTGCCGCTGACAAACCGCATCGAGTCGGGCCCGATCAGGGTGTGATTGATCAGCTCATCAAGCACCTCGTCAATGCGCCGCTCGACCCTTCGCACTTGTTCGGGCGTCAGCGAGACAACGCCGAAAAATTCACTGAAAAAACGCCCCAGGCGGCTGCTCGGTTCACGAAGCGTGGCGAAGTGCAGCAAGTTGCGCTTGCAGGTCACCGCATAGTAAGTCGCCACATTCAGCGCTTCATCAATGCATTGGGCCTTCCAACTGGATAGCGCGGCGATCTCGCGCATGCCCACGGCTTCAATGTTGATGGCGTCCCGTTCGGCCAGGCGTGTGCTCATTTTGCCGGCGTAGCGGCTCAAGGTTTTGCCGTAGCGTGGGTGATGGCGGTCGAGGTCCAGCGTCCACTGGCCGTGGGCGTTGCGCTGTACATAGGGGCCCAGCCGATCGCCCTTGCTCAGGCGCCAGCGTTCGCCGGCGCGTTTTACCGGATAGACTTTTCCCGCCAGCGGCAGGAAATTGCGCGAGGTGGTGTCATCCCGATACACCTGGTTGGCTGAGCTGAATGACAAGTCGCCGAGGGCGTCATCGTGGTGTTCAAAACCGCGCAACTGCGTGCGTTCGGGCGCGGTTATTGCCAACTCGTCCAGGTTGGCGGCTGCGGGGGCAGGCGCTTGCAGCCACCGCTCCACTGAGGGCTGCTCTGCAGGTGGCGGCGTTCTGTTGCAGGGGCCTGTCCAGCGCTTTGCGCAACGAGGCCAATTCAGCCACGCCGAGGGCGAAGGTTTTCAGTGCGTGCCTCCAGCGGTGCGCCTGCAGGTTTTCGGCGGAGTCTTTGAACAGTTGATAGCTACGCCACACCACCAGCGGATAGGCCAGTTTGCCGGCCAGGAACTGGAGGCCGTTGGGGATTTCCTGAGTGAGCAGGCAAGTGATCGCATCCCAATGGGTCTTGCCCGACGGGGCAAACTGCGCGCCTAGCATCTGCAGCAGCATCTGCACGTTGTCCTCAAACAGTTGCTTGAGTAGGTTGCCGCCCATGGGCGTTGCGCCGAGGGTGATTTCTGCCAGTCCGACGTGCCAGCCCTTGTCCAGCAGGTTGCGATAGGTGGCGCGCTGCGCCCCCTCCAGTTGCCCCACGATCCAGTCCTGCAGTGCGCCGGGGTTGGTGAACTCACTGAGCAGCGCCGCTTCGCTGGCGAATTCCTTCAGCAAATGCTGGGGGCTGAAGGGCGCGTACAGCACCAGCGGCCCGGACGCGCCGGCCTGCGGACCTATCAGGTAGCAACCCAGCGCCCTGGCGCTTGCTGCGCCTTCGGTGGCGATCAACTCCAAGTGGCGGACGGTGGCCGAGCTGCCACTCACGCTGGCACGCGCCACTGCATCGGGCATGTCAAACACTTGCTGGATGAGGCTCCAGGCGTTGGCAGACAGTCGCTCATTGAGCATCTGCTCATGGGCGTATTGCAGGAGTTGCCAGGGTAACTGCCGGCAAAACAGGGTTCGCCGCGCGCGCGCGTCTTCGCTTGGTTGCTTGAGGTGGGTGATAAGCCGTTGCTGGTAGATGCCTTTCAAGTCCAGTTGGCGCACCAGTTGCACGACGGCATCGCCGTCCAGCGCCGCCGGTAACGGCGTGGCGGTGCGCGAGCGTGGCCGGATGCGCTCGGCATGCAGGTCCGGCAAGTGCCGCAGGGCGAAATCGGTGAGGGTCTGCGTGTGGCCGTCCAGGTCAATACGGCAGGGAATCAGGATGTTATCGGGGTTGAGCGCTTGTTGGGCAAAGCGAGCATCGAGCAGGCTCGTCAGCGTGTTAGCGACCTGCTCGCGCAGGGGCGTAATGCTGTGCAGATAGTCACGCTCCTGCGGCGCGCTGAGGCGGTACTGCTCAAGCAGTTCGGCGTGCAGTATCTGTTCATCCGGCGACGCCATGCCCAGCCAGACCGGCAGTGACTGCTGGTGGATCATCGCGTGCGCCATGGCAATCGCCCTGGGCAGGTTGGACGGTGGCGCGCGGCGGATCAAAGCGTCCATGCAATCCTGGAAGCGCTGCACGCCGGGTTTAATTGCCAGCAGATGGTCAATCTCGTCGCGCAGCCAGGCGCTGTAGGAGCGTTGGCGGTTATCCAGTAGATGATCGTCAATGCGTTGCAGCGGGCCCAAGCGGTAGGTCTGGTGGGGCATGCGCCTGGATACCGGCAGGTTTTCGAGCAAGGGCCAGCAGACCAGCGGATCTTGCAAGCGTTGCCCCAGCACCTCACCCAGCGCCTGGATGGATGCAAACGCCTCAAACCCAGAGCGCGGGGTCCACAGCAGGGCCGCGCCGGAGTGATCGGGGTCCAGGCCTCCGCGTTCGGTCAGTACAAAACAGTTGGCCAGGGGCTGGGGCAGGGCGGCTGCGTCACTGCAGAGACTCAGGGCGTATGCGTCCGGCAGGAAGCCGTTGAGCCCGTGACGGCTGGCGCGGCTGCGCAGGCTGTCGGCGTTGAGCACGCAGTCGAGCAGCGCCAGTTGCTGCGGCGACAAACTTTTGTATAACCGGCTCATCTCGGCCTCGCCGCTCAACCCCTGCAACAGGCCGTGGCTTAGATGGGCCTGGTTGTTGTCCAGCAGCAGGTGCGGCAGTTCGCGCAGCTCGTGCTGGGCGAAGGTGCTCATCACCTGCTCGATGATGGCATTGAAGCTATCGACGCTCAGGTTGTGCAGTTGCCGGGCGACGCCTTCACTGCGAAGGCCGTAGAACCAGGTCAGGGCCGAGGGCGTAAGTGCTTCGGCCTGACCGGTCACCCGCGCGATAAAGTGCGCGACCATGCTCGAAGACGCCACGGGCAAGCGCTCCTCACGTTCCTGAGCCGGGGTGGCATAGGTATTGATGCAGACATCGTCGGCGTAGAGCGCCAGCTGTCTTTTCGCCAGCTCCAGGTCCAACGCATGGGCCGCCAGCACG
This sequence comes from Pseudomonas sp. H1_D04, assembly GCF_054683855.1. NCBI lineage: Bacteria > Pseudomonadati > Pseudomonadota > Gammaproteobacteria > Pseudomonadales > Pseudomonadaceae > Pseudomonas > Pseudomonas sp. H1_D04. The sequence continues at coordinate 5,957,057 of NZ_CP162826.1, read as the reverse complement.
CCCAAGGTCGGATGTTTGCTGCGCCCCATAGCCATGGCGGTCTCAACGGCTTGCAGGCGCTGCAGATGACGTTTGGCGGTTTCCGCCAGCACGGTGCTGGGGTGCCCATTGCCGCTGGACACGGGGTGTACCGACCAGCGCCCGCCGGCGTCCTGCACCAGCAGACGGCTATCGAGCAGGGTGCGCACGTCCAGCGCATGGTCGAGCAGCGCGGCGAGGTCGATGTCGCTGGCGCTGCGGCGGTACACGCCGAGGGCATGCTCAAGGTTGTCGAACTGCTTGGCGACGATGTCTTCGAGCATGTCCTGGAAGACATCGCCCTGCATCGGTTGCCCGCTGACTTAAACGTGATCCATGCCGATATACACGCTGCGTTCATCCAGCGAGAGAAAGTTGAGCAGCTCATCCTGATGGCCGGCGGCCTTGAGCATCGCCAGCAGCGTGTCGTTGAGGTCGTTCAGATCCTTGAGCACTTGCAGACCGCGGGACTGGGTGTAGAGGTAGGTGTGGGCCTTGCTGATCATCAACGTGCTGGCGAGGTCGACGTAATGTTGATAGGGCGCGTGAATACGCACCTTTTCTATGCGCAAATCATCCGCGGGCGCTGTGCTCGCGGCCGAGTCCAGCAGGAACGCGGCGCGCAGTTGCTGGCTCTCTGGGGTGGAGACAATCGCGTTTTGGCGTTTGAGCAACAGATCGGCGCGAAATTTTTCGCGCATCACCCGCGCACAAAACGTCAGGCGCGACTGGCCCGCGCTGACGTCTTCGTTCCAGTAGGTCTGTAGCAGGCTTTTCAGTAACGAGGAAAGAATGCCGCTGGTTTGTTCGATCACACTGTCCCAGCGCTGCTGGTCGAGGGCGCGTTGGTCCGCGTTCAAGGCGCTGCTGTCGTAGCCGATATTGACGAACGAATGAGTTTGATCCTGGGGCCAGGCTTGTTTGGCATAAAACTGCAGCAGTGCATCGCGCAACGGTAGTGAGGCCAGCCAGCGGCGGTCTTTTTGCTGCGAGGCGCGGCTGAAAAAATCCACCCGCGTGTCGGCCTGTTTCAACTTAGGAAAGAAGGAACGGGCCATGATGCCGAGCAGGCTATCAAGCATCCCGTGCAGGCTCGGCAGCTTGCGCAGCTCATTGAGGAGGGCAGCTACGTTCTGCTGCTGGCTGGCCATAATGGCGTCCTCCTGATCCTGCATCACCGCGCCCTGGATGATGGAGGTGGTAATTGTTACCGGCGCGTCTACCGGCAGCGCGTCACGTTCAGCGATTGATATAAAGCACAGCAGGTCGTCTCGCTGTGTTGGTAACTGCAAGCGCTCGTGCACCGCAGCAAGCAGCACGGCGCGGCTGTCGAACAGCTCCAGCCCGCCGTAGGGGGTATAGAGCACGGCTTTATTGTCGTCCGGTGTCGGACTCATCAGGAACGCGCCAGTCAGGGTCAGCGCGGGTTTGCCAGGACGGTTGATCAGCAGTCGCTCCACCTGCATGGGGTGCGTGTGCAGGGCCGCATCCTGGCGGGCTGCATCCGTGGCGTAGTAAAGCGTATGCAGCCACTCCAGATCCTTGACGGTAAATCCCAACGCCCGCTCCCGTGGCGTTGGCTGTTTACGCCCGGCAGGCAGCAGGAATTCGTCGAAAAAGTACGGCGGGGAAAGCGTCGCCATGGTGCTCGCTCCATCAAACTGGCAGTTACGAGGCTCCACGGTAGGCGCTTGCGCCAGGGGCGGGGCGGTAGATAACTGCTTCGGCGGCAAGCGGACGTTGACAGCAAGCACAGGAGGCGTTGTTTAATCGGCGGGTCTGGATTGTTGTTGTCTCTTCCAATTATAAAATCGGAGCTACAGATGTCTGCCCAGTCCCCGATCATCGACAGTGCTACAGCATTCATGGGTTTCAACGAGCTGAAGGCGTTGCTGCAGGCGATCTTCGTCAAGCACGGCACCTCGCCCGACGTCGCGGCGATCCTTGCGCACAACTGCGCCAGCGCCGAGCGCGATGGCGCTCACAGCCACGGCATCTTCCGCATCCCTGGTTACCTCAGCACCCTGGCCAGCGGCTGGGTCAACGGCCAGGCGGTGCCGGTGGTCACCGACGTGGCGTCCGGCTTCGTGCGGGTCGACGCCGGCAACGGGTTCGCTCAGCCGGCCCTGGCGGCAGCGCGTGGCTTGCTGGTGGACAAGGCCCGCAGCGCCGGTATTGCGTTGCTGGCGATTCACAACTCCCATCACTTTGCGGCGCTGTGGCCCGACGTCGAACCCTTCGCCGAAGAAGGCCTGGTGGCGCTGAGCGTAGTCAACAGCATGACCTGCGTGGTGCCCCATGGCGCCGACCGCCCGTTGTTCGGCACCAACCCCATCGCTTTCGCCGCACCGCGTGCCGATGGCGCGCCCATTGTCTTCGACCTGGCCACCAGCGCCATTGCCCATGGCGACGTGCAAATAGCCGCGCGCAAGGGCGAGCGATTGCCGCCGGGCATGGGCGTCGACAGCCTCGGCCAACCCACCACTGACCCTAAAGCCGTGCTCGAAGGCGGCGCGTTGCTGCCGTTTGGCGGGCACAAGGGGTCGGCGTTGTCGATGATGGTCGAGCTGTTGGCGGCGGCGTTGACCGGAGGCAACTTCTCCTTTGAGTTTGATTGGGCAGATCACCCAGGCGCCCGCACGCCGTGGACTGGGCAGTTGCTGATCGTGATCGACCCAAGCAAAACCGCTGGGCAAAGCTTTGCCGAGCGCAGCCAGGAACTGGTGCGGCAGATGCATGCGGCAGGGTTGCGCAGGTTGCCGGGGGATCGACGTCATCGCACGCGGACGAAGTCGTTAGAGGTGGGGATTGAGCTGGAGGCTGAGGATCTGGCGCGATTACAGGCGCTGGTGATTGACTGAGAAGGGTTTGGCGCAGCCTAAATGTAGGCGCTGGTTTGTCAGCGATAGCCGTTTGCCGGGGGGCATTAGATCAAGATCACAGACAGATCAAGAGCCAGTGCAACGGCGCAATAGCATCAGCGGTGTGGTTGCTATTGCGCCGCTTGCTTGATCAGTTACGACGACCCAGCAACAAACCCACTACCAGGCCAAAACCTGCGGAAATGGCCACGGTTTGCCACGGGTGGCCACCGATGTAGGTTTCGGTGGCATCCACCACTGGCTTGCTACGCTCGCGCACGTTGGACACTGAGTCCAGGGCTTGCTTGAGTTTGATCGCGACCTGCTCACGCAGGGTTTCGCCTTCTTCGCCCACCAGGGCGGCGCTGCTTTTGAGCAGTTTGTCCGACTCTTCGATCAGCGCGGTGAGTTCGCTGAAGGCTTGATCCTTGATCTGGTCTTCGACAGCTTGGGCAGCAGTTTTGCGGGCCATTGTGTGACTCCTTGCGAGTGAATGTGGCAGTGAACAATGGAGTATCGCGCGATGGCAAAAGTTGCAGTTTTTTTGCTTGAGCGCAGTTCCAGCCAAAATCCGAATCAGGAAATTTCGACCTACAGTGTAAGATGTCGCCTATTTGTGCAGCAGGTAATTCAACATGAGCTTCAATCTCGCCAACAAGACCCTCGCCGAACGTGCCGAGCTGGAAGATGAAAAGTCCCGCCTCTATGACCTGTGGCAAACCAATCTGGGCAAGGCCAAGGGCGAAGCGGCGCGGTTGTTCGGTGAGCGTGCCAAGCGCAAGGGCAAGTGGGCCGAGTGGGTCCGCGCAGAGCTTGATGGCATGTCACCGCCAGAGTTTTCCAATATGGTGCGCAGCGAAGTCAATAAGCTGATGGCAGCGGCGAAGTAAAGCTGGCGGCAATCGCCTCACGTACTTTGAGCAACATAGGGTCCAACTGGGCCTGTGTCCGCCAGCCGAGTTCCACGGGGTAGCGCGGCAGCGCCACCGGGCAGGGCAGTACGCGCAGGCCTGTCATCTCGGCGATCGCCTGTGCCGCATGCCCCGGAATGGTCGCAACCGCGTGGCTGTCCTTGAGCAAAAACGGCAGTGCGGCAAAGTGGCTGGTCGACGCACACACTTGCCGGCTCAGCCCCAGCGCTGCGAGCCCCTCATCGGTAATTCCGATAAAACCGCCTGACGACACCAGCACATGCTCGCGGCTGACGAACTCTTCCAGGCCGATGCTGTTCTGGTCCGGCGCAAGACTGCCGGGGTCTACCAGGCAACGGTAGTCTCCTTCCGCCAATACCTGTCGACTCAAACGGTTCTGCGCAAACCCGCCGGCGGTAATTGCCAGATCGAGCGTGCGGTCGAGCAGGGCGCCTGCCACGATCTGGCTGTGGGTCTGGCGAAAGATCACGCGCAGTTTCGGTAAACGTTGAGCGATCTCCTGCATTAAGCGGCGACCGTAGGCGATCTCGAAATCATCGGACAACCCCACTACCACGGAACGCCCTTGGTAATGCGGGTTATCCGGGTTGACCATCGCCAGGCTCTGTCGGCAACGGTCCAGCGCCTCGCTGATCACCGGCTTTAACTGATTGGCCCGCAACGTCGGCGCCAGGCCTCGGCCCGTGCGCACGAACAGCGGGTCGCCGTACACCTCGCGCAAGCGTCGCAAGCCCGCACTGATGGCCGATTGCGTGACGCCCAGGCGCAATGCCGCGCGGCTGGCGCTGGATTCGTCGTGCAGCGCTTCGAAGGTCTTCAGCAGGTTCAGATCGACCTGGGCGATATTCATTTGGCTCATATCATTCAGTGCTGAGGTGGGATTTATTCATGATCACGGCTGGCCGGAGAATGGGCAACCCCCCTAATTTGGAGTGATCGTAATGCCTGTTTCTACTGTGGCAGCTTTGCAACTCGGTTCGTTGCCGGACGGCAAGGCGGCAACCCTTGAACAAATCCTGGGCTACGAGGACGAGATCAAACGCAGCGGCGCGCAATTGGTGGTCATGCCCGAGGCGCTGCTGGGCGGCTATCCCAAAGGCGAAGGCTTCGGCACACAACTGGGCTACCGCCTGCCCGAGGGGCGCGAGGCGTTTGCCCGTTACTTTGCCAACGCTATTGATGTGCCAGGCGCTGAAACCGAGGCGCTGGCCGGCTTGTCGGCGCGCACCGGCGCCAGCTTGGTTCTGGGTGTGATCGAGCGCAGTGGCAGCACGCTGTATTGCACCGTGCTGTATTTCGAACCCTCGGGTGGTCTGGTGGCCAAGCATCGCAAGCTGATGCCCACCGGCACCGAACGGCTGATCTGGGGCAAGGGCGATGGCTCCACCTTGCCAGTGATCGACTCCGCAGTAGGGCGTCTCGGTGGCGCGGTGTGCTGGGAAAACATGATGCCGTTGTTACGCACGGCGATGTACGCCAAGGGCGTCGAGGTCTGGTGCGCGCCAACAGTGGATGAGCGCGAAATGTGGCAGGTGAGCATGCGTCATGTGGCCCATGAAGGGCGCTGTTTTGTGGTGAGCGCGTGCCAGGTGCAAGCTTCGCCCGAGGCATTGGGGCTGGAGATTGCCAACTGGCCAGCAGGCCGTCCGTTGATTGCTGGCGGCAGTGTGATTGTCGGCCCCATGGGCGACATCCTCGCGGGGCCGTTGCTGGGTGGGGCTGGGCTGTTGACGGCGCAGATCAACACCGATGACTTGGTGAAGGCGCGGTACGACTATGACGTGGTGGGGCACTACGCTCGCCCGGATGTGTTTGAGCTGACGGTGGATGAGCGGGCCAAGCCGGGCGTGCGCTTTGTTACAGACTGAACCGGGTCTAAATGTGGGAACGGGCGTGCTCGCGAAGACGCTGTGTCAATGGGTGCAGGTGTGACTGACCCACTGCCATCGGGGGCAGCCCCCTCCCACAGTTGATTTCAGCGTTTGGGTCATTGGGATTCCAACCACTCCTCGCGGGTCATCTCCCAGATATCCCGTGGGAAGGTGCCTTCGACAAACTGCCCCTCATCGGTCCTGATCAAGCGCATCCCCGTACGCTCGGAAATTCGCCGCGACCCCAGGTTGGGCGCGGCCTTGGGTACACGCATCACGGGGCGTTGCAGCACGCCGAACCAATAGTCGGTCACCGCCGCGCTGGCTTCGGTCATCAATCCCTGGCCTTGCCATGCGGGCGCGAGCCAGAAGCCACGGTTGTTATCCACTTCATCCATCAGGCTGACATTGCCGATCAGTTGTTCAGGCGCGGTTTTGAGGCGGATTGACCAATGCCATTCCTCGCCCCGTGCCATGGCCGGCAAGGCCACGTTTTGCAGATAGGCGAGGGCGCCGTCGGCCGGGTAGGGCCAGGGCACGAGGGCGTTGAGGTAACGCACCACGTCCCAGTGGGGAAAGTGCTGTTGGACGGCGTCCGCATCGTCCAGCGTCAGCGGGCGCAGAATCAGGCGTTCGGTGTAAAGGGTAGGCAACGCATCCATGTTGCAGAAGCTCCAGGTTTACCAAGTGGCAGTATTGGGTAGGTCCAGGGTACCGCGATCCACAAACCGCATCGTGCCAAACAGCCCACCCGCGAGTTTGCCGCGCAGCACATACGGCAGATTGTTCAAGCTTTGGGTCTGGCTCAGGCCCAGGGTCTGGCGCAACACCGAGAACGCAGAAACGCTGACGGGGACCCTCAGAACGGCCTCGGAAAAGCGTGGGATGCTTCCGGCCTGATCACTGACACCCGACGCCAACGGCCGGCCATTGACCTCCAGGTCCAGGGCCACGCCGTTGTAGTCGATCGCCGTTTCATTGGGGTTTTGCACCCGCAGTTTCACGACGAAGCGCACTTCCAGTTCCTGGCTTTGCAGTGGCTCGATGCCCACCACATTGATGTTGACCGGGTCGCGGTTGGGGAACAGCGCGCAGGCGCTCAAGGTCAGCAGCAACAGTGATAGAACCATGAGCTTGCGCATACAAAAGTGCTCCTATTTCGTGACGTCCGGGTCCTGCATCACTTTGAGGGTGGAGGACTCCGGATCAAATTCATCTTCTTGCAGTTCTATGAACTCTTCCGGCAGGAAAATGTTCAGCAGGATCGCACAGAACGCGCCCACGGTAATCGGCGACTCGAAGATGTTGTGCAGGGCTTTGGGCAGGTCACGCAGTACTTCCGGCACGGCGGCGACGCCCAGGCCCATGCCCAGGGAGATCGCCACGATCAGCACATTGCGCCGGTGCAGCCCGGCTTCGGCGAGGATCTTGATGCCGGCCACGGCCACGGTGCCGAACATGATCAGGGTTGCGCCGCCCAGCACCGGCTTGGGCATCAGTTGCAGCACCGCGCCGATCATCGGGAACAGCCCCAGCAGTACCAGTAAACCCGCGATGAAGTACGCCACATAGCGGCTGGCCACGCCTGTCAGCTGGATCACGCCGTTGTTCTGCGCAAAGGTCACCATCGGCAGGCTGTTGAACGTGGCCGCCATCGCCGAGTTGAGGCCGTCGGCCAGCAAGCCGGACTTGATGCGCTTGATATACAGCGGACCCTTGACCGGCTGCTGGGAAATCATTGAGTTGGCTGTCAGATCACCCGCCGCTTCCAGCGGCGAAATCAGGAAGATCACTGCCACTGGGATAAACGCCACCCAGTCGAAAGAGAAACCGTACTTGAACGGCACCGGCACGCTGATCAAGGGCACGTGGGGCAAGGCGGCCAGGTCGACGCGGCCCAGCCACCAGGCGACCACAAAGCCCAATGTCAGGCCGATTACGATCGAGCCCAGGCGCAGGAACGGGTTGTTGAAGCGGTTGAGCACCACGATGGTCACGAGCACCAGCGCCGCCAGGCCCATATTGCTCGCGGCACCCAGGTCGCTGGCGCCGAAGCCGCCGGCCATGTCGGTGACCGCCACCTTGATCAGCGATAAACCCATTAAGGTAATGATGGTGCCGGTGACCACCGGGGTGATCAGCTTGCGCAGTTTGCCGATGAATTGGCTCAGGACCACTTCGATAAACGCCGCGAAAAAGCAGATGCCAAAGATGGTCGAAAGGATTTCATCGGTGCCGCCGCCCCGGGCCTTGACCATGAAACCCGCGCTGAGGATCACGCTGATAAACGAAAAACTGGTGCCTTGCAGGCACAGCAGCCCCGAACCGATCGGGCCGAACTTGCGTGCCTGCACAAAAGTGCCGAGCCCCGACACAAACAGCGCCATGCTCACCAGGTACGGCACTTCGCTTTCCAGGCCGAGCACACCGCCGACGATCAGGGTTGGGGTGATGATGCCGACGAAACTCGCCAGCACATGCTGCAACGCGGCAAAGATCGCTGCGGTGAAGTGTGGGCGGTCTTCCAGGCCGTAGATCAGGTCGGATTTATAGCGCGGGCGGGGGGCTTGAGCGTCAGACAAGTTGAGGGCTCGGGTCAGAAAATGGAGGCGCAGGATGCCAGAAACCGCTAGTCGTCAGAAGTGTAAAAAAATATTTATGAACCCCCTGCATAAAATGCCGCAGCCGGCCGATACCGTTTATAGGCCCACCCCTCAATAACAACAGTGGGCCAAGGTCTGAGCGGTGCGTTGACACCGGCGGATCGTTTCGCGGCAGGGACGCGCGCAAACACTACTCCTGAGAGTCTCGCCTATGTCCCTCCGTCACCTGAATATCGCCCCTCGTGCTTCTCTGGGTTTCGCGTTCATCGCGTTGTTAGTGGTTGTTCTAGGTGTGTTTGCGGTCAACCGCATGACACTGATTCGCGAGGCGTCAGTGGCCATGAGTGCCAACCTGCTGCCCAGCGTGACGTACCTGGGCACGATCACGGAAAACGTGTTGCGCCTGCGCATCCTGTCCTTTCGCGTGCTGGTCAACCGTGAACCGGCCGCGTTGCAGGAAGCAGAAACCCGCATCGGTGTGTTGGCCGACAAGGTCAAGACCGCCCAGGCCGGTTACGCCACGCTGCCCGCCGGGCCGGAAGAGGCGGCTTTGTACAAGACATTTGGTACGACCCTGGACAACTACCTCAAGGCCCAGGCCGACATGCTGACCCTGTCCAGGCAAGGCAAGGTCGATGAAATGCGTGCGCTGATCAACACCCGTATCAAGGACGGCACCGATCAGATGGGCGAACAGCTGAACAAGTTGATTGCCATCAACGCCGCTGACGCCAAGACCGCAGACGCTGAAGCTGGGCGAGGGTACGACAGTGCCATCACCGGCGTGATTATGGTCTCGGTCGCCGCCGCGTTGCTCACCGTATTACTGGCCTGGTTGCTGACCCGCAGCATCGTCACGCCGTTGCGCAAAGCCGTGACCGTGGCCGAAACCATCGCCGCCGGCAACCTCAGCAGCACCATCGCAGACGACGGCAACGACGAACCGGCTCGCTTGATCGGCGCCCTGGCCGCGATGCAAGCGAACCTGCGCCAGACCATCCAGCACATCGCCGGTTCGGCCACCCAACTGGCGTCTGCCGCCGAGGAGCTCAGCGCGGTCACCGAAGAAGCCTCCAAAGGCTTGCAGCAACAGAACAATGAAATCGATCAGGCGGCCACCGCGGTTAACGAGATGACCGCCGCAGTCGAAGAAGTGGCGCGTAATGCGGTGTCCACCTCTGAAGCGTCCAGCCAGTCGAACCTGGCTGCACGGGAAGGGCGCGACCGGGTGGTGGAAACCGTCGGCGCGATCCAGACCATGACCCAGGACGTGCAGAACACCGCCGCGATGATCGAAGGCCTGGCCACTCAGGGCCGCGATATCGGCAAGGTGCTTGATGTGATCCGCGCGATCGCTGAGCAGACCAACCTGCTGGCGCTCAACGCTGCCATTGAAGCGGCCCGCGCCGGTGAAGCCGGGCGTGGCTTTGCGGTGGTGGCGGACGAAGTGCGGGCCCTGGCTCACCGCACCGCGCAGTCGACACAGGAAATCGAAAAAATGGTCGCCGGCATCCAGAACGGCACCGGTGAAGCGGTGCAATCGATGCAGCAGAGCAATCAACGTACCCAGAGCACCCTGGAAATGGCCCGCGCTGCCGGGGTGGCGCTGGAGCAGATTACCCAGTCGATCAGCCTGATCAACGAGCGCAACCTGGTGATTGCCAGCGCCTCGGAGGAACAGGCTCAGGTGTCCCGCGAGGTGGACCGCAACCTGGTGAATATCCGCGACCTGGCCACCCAGTCGGCGGCGGGGGCCAACCAGACGAGCGCTGCCAGCCATGAACTGTCACGCCTGGCGGTGGATTTGAACGGGATGGTGGCCAAGTTCGTGATCTGACCCACTGTGCAAAGCAATCAAATGTGGAAGGGGGCTTGCCCCCGATGGCGGTGTGTCAGTCAAGATATCTATAACTGATCCACCGCTACCGGGGGCAAGCCCCCTCCCACATGTGTTCTCTGCAGTGTTAGAAACTAGTGTTTCCAGGCATCTGGGTTCACCAGGTTTTTTGGCCGTTCGCCCGCCAATGCCGCCAGCAGATTATCCACCGCACAGGTGGCCATCGCCTCCCGCGTCTCATGGGTCGCCGAGCCGATATGCGGGGTTGCCACCACGTTGTTCAAACGCAGCAACGGCGAGCCGTGATCCAGCGGTTCCTTTTCGAACACATCCAGCCCCGCTGCCCGAATTGTGCGCTGCTGCAACGCCTCGACCAGCGCCGCTTCGTCGACCACCTTGCCCCGCGAGATATTGATGAAGATCGTCTCGGGGCCCATCCGCGTAAACTCTTGCGCGCCGATCAGTTTTTCGGTTTCAGCCGTAAGCGGCAACGTCAGGCAGACAAAATCGGCTTGCTCCAGCAAGTCGTTCAAGCTGCGGTATTGCGCGCCAAAGCGTTGTTCCACCGCCGGCTTGGGCGAATGGCTGTGGTAGATCACCGGCATGCCAAAGCCAAAATGCCCGCGCTGGGCCAGGGCTTCGCCGATGCGGCCCATGCCGATGATACCCAGGGTCTTGCCGTGCACATCGCTGCCAAAGTGCGAGGGGCCGATGTTTTTGTTCCATTGGCCGGCGCGCACCATATCAGCCAGTTCCACCACGCGCCGGGCGGTGGCGAGGATCAGCGCGAAGCCGGTGTCGGCGGTGGTTTCGGTCAGCACGTCCGGCGTGTTGCTGAGCAGGATGCCGCGCTGGGTCAGGTAGTCGATGTCGTAGTTGTCGACCCCGACCGACACGCTGGCTACCGCCTCCAGGTGAGGCGCCAGATCCAGCAATTTGGCATCCAGGCGCAGGCTCGCGCCCAGCAGGCCATGGGCGGTCGGCAGGGCGTCGCGCAGCTTGGCCAGGCCGGTGTCGTCCAGGGCTTCGATCAGCGTGACCTCGGCCTGTTCATGCAGGCGGGCCATCAGCGGCGCGGAGAGTTTCTTGTACAACACCACAGACTTTTTCATTGGGCTTTTACCTTCAATTCGAGGGTTTGCAGGGGCACGCGCTCACGGTCGCTGGCGCCTGGCTTGAGGAAAATCGTCAGCACCACCGCCAGCATCAATGCACCGCTCATCAGCAGGTACGAAGCGCCGGGTGAACCCGTGCTGCTATTGAGGTAGCCCACCAGGTACGAACCGCCGAACGAGCCGAGCGCGCCCATGCTGTTGATCAGCGCCATGGCGCCACCGGCGACGTTGGCGGGCAGGATTTCCGGGACGATCGCGAAAAACGGTCCATAAGGCGCATACATGCAGGCCCCGGCAATCACCAGCAGGGTGTAGGACCACCAGAAGTGTTCGGCGCCGAGTACGTAGGAGGCATAGAACGCGATGGAGGCAATCAATAGCGGCGGCCATACAAAGCGTTTACGTTTTTGCAGTTTGTCCGACCCCCAGCTCACCACCAGCATGCCGATCACTGCCGCCAGGTACGGCAGTGCCGACAGCCAGCCTGCTTCGACCATGTCCATCTGCAAACCGGCCTTGAGGATCGACGGCAGCCACAGCACAAAGCCGTACACGCCGATGCTCCAGCAGAAGAACTGCAGCGCCAGGATGATCACCTTGGGCGAGCGGAACGCTTCGGCGTAATTTTTAACCGCCTTAATGCCCACCTGTTCGGCGGCGAGGGCGGTTTCCAGGCTGTGCTTTTCGCTATCGCTCAGCCACTTGGCATCCTTGGGACGCTCATCGGCCAGCTTCCACCAGATAAACGCCCACAGCACCGCGGGCAGGCCTTCGATGATAAACATCCAACGCCAGCTGAAATGCTGCACCAGGTAACCCGACACCACCGACATCCACAGCATGGTCACCGGGTTGCCGAGGATCAGGAAGGTGTTGGCCCGCGATCGTTCGGCGCGGGTGAACCAGTGGCACAGGTACACCAGCATCGCCGGCATCACTGCGGCTTCGACCACGCCGAGCATGAAACGAATAACGATCAGCATGTAGGCGTTGGACACCACGCCGGTCAGGGTCGCCAGGCCGCCCCAGAGGATCAGGCTGACGAAAATCAGTTTTTTAACACTGCGCTTCTGCGCGTAGATCGCGCCCGGCACCTGGAAGAAAAAGTAGCCGAGGAAAAACAGTGCGCCCAGCAACGACGACATGCCGGGAGTGATCATCAAGTCTTCGGCCATCCCGGAGGCGGCGGCGAAGCCGTAGTTAGCGCGGTCCAGATAGGCCAGGCTGTAGGTGATAAAAACGATGGGCATGATGTACCACCAACGACGGGTGGCGAATTTCACGGTTTCCATGAGGTTGCTCCTGAGCTTGTTGTAGTTGTGGCAACAGGGTGTGGGTCACGCAACGGATCGGGTGGGTAATTCGGCGCGGGTGGGCAGGCCTTCCATATCGCCACGGCTTTGCACGGCGCGGCTGCCGATCCAGTTACCGCGCTGTACCGCCTCGGGGAAACTCAGGTTTTCCAGCAGGGCACTGATCATGCCCACGGCAAACCCATCGCCGGCGCCGACGGTGTCCACGACCTTGTCCACCTGTACGGCGGCGACGAAGCCTTGGTCCAGGTGGGTGCGGTAGTAGGCGCCGTCCGGGCCGAGCTTGATGGCCACGGCTTCGGCGCCCTGGTCCAGGTAGAACGCGGCGATGTCGGCCGGGTCGTCGAAACCGGTAAGCAGGCGGCCTTCGCTCAAGCCCGGCAACACCCAATCGGCCAGGCCGGCGAGGGCGTTGATCTGGCGGATCATCTGGGCTTGGCTGGCCCACAGCGACGGCCGCAGGTTCGGGTCGAATGACACGCTGCGCCCGGCCTTGCGCATCTGGGTCATCAACTCGACGGACAGTTCACCGGTGGCCTCGGACAACGCCGGCGGAATCCCGGTGGCGTGCAAATGGCGGGCTTGCAGCAGCGCAGGGCTGATGGCGGCGATGGACAAATGGCTGGCAGCCGAGCCTTTGCGGAAATACTCCACCTGGGGATCGGCGCCGGCTTCTTCGCGGGACTTGAACTGAAAGCCGGTGGGGTGCAGCGGGTCGACGGCCACATTACGGCAATCCAGGCCTTCCTTTTGCAGGGTGTCGACCACGTAGCGGCCGAGTGAGTCGTTGCCTACCCGGCTCAGCCAGGCCACGTTGAAGCCCAGGCGCGACAGGCCAATGGCGACATTGCTGTCGGCTCCCGCGATGCGTTTGTGAAACTGGCTGACCTGCGCCAAATCACCGGTCTGCTCGGCGACGAACATCGCCATGGTTTCACCGAACGACAGGATATCGATCTCAGACATGGGCATTCTCCTGGCGGGGTTGGCCGAGCAGGGCAAGGGTGGCGACCTGTTGGGCGGTGACATCAATCAGGTCATCGCCTTGCAGCGGAAATTCCACCGCCCGCGTAATGCCTTGAGTCATGTGCTTGAGCAGTTGTTCCCACAGGTGCAGGTCGGTGGCGCCAGGCGGCAGCGCTACCAACTTGCCGTCCGGGCGGCGGGCCACGGCCTTGCAGTGCAGGTAGTCCACATGCCGGCCCAACAGGCGCGCAGCGGTGAGGGCGGATTGGTCCTGCCATTGCCAGTTGCCGATGTCGAAGGTCATTTTCACCGGCAGGCCCAGGCGCTCGACCTCGGTGAAGAACCGCTGCATGGGCTCGATGCGCCCGCCGTGCAGAGTCTGGTCGTTTTCCACCAACAGATGGACCGGGTGGCGGTTGAGCAGGGCGTGCAGGCTTTCCAGATCGTTAGTGTCGGTGAAGTAACCGAGCGAGACTTTCAACCAGCGCGCGCCAAAAGCCTGGGCGCGGTCCAGAGTCGCGTTCAGTTCGGCGTTGGGTTGGGCGCGACCGGCGACCCACAGTTCCAGGGGCGATGAGAACACGGCTTCCAGCCCTTTTTCGGCAGCGGCCTGGGCGAGTTCGGCCGCGTTTTCGCCGGTCAGCAACTCTTCTCGCCACTCGATGCGTTGGGCACCGGCGGCGGCCAATAGCTGGACAAAACTCAACTGGCCTTGCTGGCGGACCAAGTCGGCGCCGTAGCTCGAAAGGCTGATGGAGACGGGGTATTTATGCATTGTTGTTTACCTCTGAAACCGGTTTCATTTTTGTGCAAAAAAATTATCGACGGTGGGTAGAACCGCGAACGATCAGTTGTGGCAGGAAGTCCAGGGTGCGCGTGGGTGCATCGTCACCGCGCAAGCGCTTGAGCAGGCAGTCGAACGCGCTGGCGCCAATTGCCTCGGTAGGCTGGGCGAGGGCGGTGATGCCGTTGCCCACCAACGGATACCAATCCAGGTCATCCAGGGCGATCAGGCCCACGTCTTCAAACAAGTTGCAGCCCAGCGTCTTGAGCGCATGAGTACAGGCCAGCGCGGCGACGCCGTTGGCACAAAACACCGCCTTGGGGCCGGGCTTGGCGAGAAAATTCTTTAGGCCGGTTTCGAGGTTGCCATCCAACTCCAGCACCGCGCCGGTCAGCGCCGGGCGCCGGGCAATTTCGGCCTTGAAACTGCCCAAGCGTTCAACCCGTGAACTGGTGCCATCGGCGGCTTCGCTCACCAGCAACACCTCGCGATAACCCTGTTGTTCCAGATGCTCCACTGCCATGCGCACTGCTGCCGGGTTATTCAGACCCACCAGGTCGCTGTGCAGCGGCTCGACCTTGCGGTCCACCAGCACCAGAGGCATTTCCCGTTGCAGTTCCAGCAGTTGGTCGAGGTGATGGCCGAGGGTATTCACGATCAGCCCTTCGATGTTGTACGAGCGCAGTGCAGCCAGGTGTTGGCGTTCCTGCTCGTCGTCGCGGTCGGTGTTGCACACCACCAGGCTGTAGCCGTGCTGGCGGCAGGCGGTTTCGACGCCGTGCATCACGGCAATGGAATAGGGGTTGCGGATATCGGCTACCAGCATGCCGATAAGGCGGGTGCGGCCACGTTTCAGGCCACGGGCCATCTGGTTGGGGCGGTAGCCGAGCTGTTCGATGGCTTGCTCAATGCGCAAGGCAATAGCATCGGAGAGCAGGGCACGGTCGTCGCCGATAAAGCGCGACACGCTGGCCTTGGATACACCGGCGTGTTGGGCGACGTCGAGCATGGTGACGCGAGAGCGCTGGGCATCGGAAAAGGAAGTCACGGTAGAGCCTTTTTTATTAGTTTGGAGGTTGCCTTGAAACCGGTTTCAGGAAACACCAACACAACCCTTGCGTCAAGGGGGCGCTCGTCGGGAGGCTCCTGTGGAATCCGACGAAAGGGGTCGCCTACCTGTTACTTATGACAGTATCCAGAGGTTCGAAATGGGCGCTTAATTTGATCCAGCCATGGTTTTCTACCTGTCTGTCTGAGCATCAAGGAGCGCACGATGACGCTTTCGAAGACCACCCAAAAATCCTTCTGCGGCCGTTCAGAAGGGCAGGTATCGTCACTTGAGGCCGCTGTAGTAGTGGATGCCATTGAGGGTGATCCAGTCGGATTGATTCCCACTGAGTTTTTGTACCACCCGATAAAAATTCAGTTGAAGAACATCTGGAGGTTCCCTGCCCAAGAGGGTGAGACGGACTATGTCCACTTCTTCATCAAACCTCATACGCCTGAGCCAGCCTATCCGCTGACACCGATTCCATTAGAAGGGCCACTGAGCCAGGAAGACGATTTCCCTGTGGAGCTGACCATAGGCGGAAACTGGCTGAAGATCAGCGGCTCGTATGACCTTACCTATTATGTTGACGGACCCGGCGGCATAGAACACTGCCCATATACCACGACCTTCACACTGGACTGGATACCGCCCGGTGGGACGGGGCCTTTGCAGCCTGCGACCTTCATAAACAACGAGATCATCGAGCACGGCGTCACTGAAGAGTATTTGAGCAAGTATGAGAACACGGGTCTGCGTATTCCCAGGTATATAGATGCCCAACCCTATGACGATATATTGATATTTCTATTATTGAACGAAGAGTCAAACCCCTTCGAGGCCAACTATACGTACACGCTCACGACTGTTCAGGATACGTTGCTAGTCACTATGCCTTCTATTTTGTTTCGACAATTACCGAATGGCCCGCGGTTTATTCGTTATGGCCTGCGTGACCGGGCAGGTAACCAGCAAACCAATTATTCGGGGCCTACGCCCGTCTACATCAATTTGAAACCGTCTCCAAGTGGGCTTAAACCACCCCAGGTCCTTGCCTACGAATTTGACGGCCTGATTGATCGCGCGGATGCACGTGCGGGCGTCAATGTGAGGTTTGAAGCCTATTTCGATTGGGATCCGGCAGACGAGGTAGTGGTCAGCTGGGACAGTATTGTTCTGGCAAGAGAGGGGGTCGAGGGTTTCCCGAAAGTGGTGCCGGTGCCCTGGTCTACGTTGATCCAGAAGGGTTACCTGCAGACCCATCTACCGGTTCAATACTTCATTTATCGTGCAGGCGTTCCGACGGCCATTCCATCGCCCGTGCGGCATGTCGATGCCGACTTCCGGGTCTTTGGCGTGGATCATGATCAGGCACCTGATGAGTTGAATCGACACTTGGAGCGGGTCGAGATTCGCGGTGCGGTTTCCGATACGGCCAACCACTTGGATTTCAGTGATTCGGATCAACCTGTCACGGCGACCGTCGCGCTGCCCGACGGTCCGAGTGTCGGTAAGTGGTTGGACTTGTATTGGGGAGATAAAGAAGAGCCAGTGGCCTCCTATCATGTACAGCCCGGGGACGTAGCAGGGGCCTTGGTGACATTTACCCCTATTGCCTGGTCGGTGGTTGCTGAAACACCCAATAACCCGGCGTTCCCAGTGAGTTATCGAACCCGTAATGGTGTGAATGACCAACTGGCGCCCAGTCAACTGGTGAATATAAATATAGCCCCGCCGGTTAGATTTCCTCGGCCGGAATTTCCACATGCAAACAGTAACGCCTGGTTGAACTGTGACACCTACCCACGCATCTGGGACGGGGTTCGTGTTCACGTGCTCAAACATCCTGATATCAAGATAGGGGACGAAGTGCGGCTGAAATGGCAGGGTACGCTTGGCTTCGGCGGCAACCAGCCTATCCCGGAAACCACTGAGGTGTTTGTGGATTATTGGTCGGCCGCCCATGAGGCTCAGGGTTATTACGAATGTGTCGTGCCTTATGTTCCTTATGTAAAACCCATGAAAGACGATGCAGGCGCTTATGCTGAGTTCACGGTATGGCGTAATAAAAATCGCATAGGCAGCTCATTGATTCGTTATATAAAAATTGATCGGCGTAGATCACATGATTTGCCACTGTTTTGTGGGCCTGGTGGTGATGGTCCGGACTAAAAACGAAGTTTCCATTCGTGGCTGTGAAGGGTAATTAAAGATTAATTGATCGTTCTTCATCGTGCTTGATTTGAACTTGGTTATGTACGGGCTGGCGGCTGTTTCGGTTGCTGAGCGGCCGACAATATACCCGGGTCATTCTTGAGCGCCTTACTACTGGCAAGGAGAAACTGAGATGGCAATTAACCGTTCAAAAAAAGCAAGTGTGGCGGGCTGGGAAGACCCCAACCTGGCTGCGCCGATTTTTCCTCAGGCCCTCGATGGTATAAGCGGTTTGATCTGGCGGCCGCATTTGGACAGCGATGGCGGTTTGAGGGTTGACTGCCCCATCTGGGCCTTCCCGGATGACGGGGACGTACTGCAGATCGAATTCAGCGTGGTTGGGCAAGCCTTCTGGATACCGCTGGATCCCATTTTCTTTCCAGTTCAGCCGTCGGGACCTTTCGTTCAGGTGACCATCAATATCGCACCCCTCGGCCATGGTGAGTTTGATCTCAGGTTTAAAGTAAGGCCCGGTTCGGGCAGTGATTATTTAGACTTCTCTGCCCAACAACGGGTCAAGATTGATCTGTACGGTCCTTACAAAGCGCCCGGTAAGAGTGAAGCACCTGCAAGAGTTGTTTGGCCGGCTTCATTGCCTCTCGGTGTTGATATTACGCAAGAGACCTTGGACCTGAACCCCGGAGGGTTTGAGC
This sequence comes from Pseudomonas sp. H1_D04, assembly GCF_054683855.1. Lineage (NCBI taxonomy): Bacteria > Pseudomonadati > Pseudomonadota > Gammaproteobacteria > Pseudomonadales > Pseudomonadaceae > Pseudomonas > Pseudomonas sp. H1_D04. The sequence goes on along the minus strand of NZ_CP162826.1, from coordinate 5,938,842 downwards.
TCGGTATTCCGGGCTACGGGGATTATGAGGCGGGGGACACCGTAGCCCGGGTCTGGGTTACCGCCATCCAGCCGCCCGACGATGCGCCCTCTTTGGGCAGCAAACCCATGGAGGCTGGTGGAACAGTGTTCAACGTACCTATTTCAGCCATTGCTGCTATGGCTGATGGCATTTTATTTGCTTACTGCCAATTCGTAGACGCTGCCGGCAATTACAGCGAAATTTCCAGAATTCCCACCGGGCGCAGGCTTAAGCGCAGTGCAAACCTGAACCTGGATCCTCTTGTCATCGTTGCACCACCCTCTGGTGGGATGGTGGATATCGAAGCATGGCAGGCCGGCGTGAAGGGGGCCATTCCACAATATGCATGGGAACCGAGCGATCAATACAGGTTGCATTGGGGCGACCAGACCACCGCTCTGGCGCCTCTAAGCGGGGTTTTTCCGTTCGAATTCACGGTCCCTGGCCAACTGATTGTGGACGAGTACGCCGATCAGGAAGGCCCGGTTTCGGTGACGGCCAGTTATGACATCATCAGGACCGGCTCTACCAATTCTCCGACCGATGACACTCTGGTGAGTGTTGATTTAAGCGTTGTTGGGCCTCCGGGTCCGGTTCCGGGCGAGCCTAGCCCAGACCTGGACATCGTCACCATCACCGGCCCCGCGTCGGCCCCAACGACGAACTATCTGAACTCCGCCGACATCGATCACGTTGGCCCCATCCTGGCCACCTTCGATTTGTGGTCTGTCGACCCTGAGCCGGAAGAAGACGACGTCATTAAGCTGTATTGGGGGAGCAAGCTGAACCTGGCAGGCTCATACACGGTTGGGCCTGGCGATGGGCCTGGCACTGAGGTCGAAATCGAGGTAGATAAAACTGCGATTGCTGCGGGAGGCAACGGCGACGATATTCCGGTGTTCTATGGGGTGAGCCGCTCCGGGGCAAGCAATAGCAACTACTCGGATAGCACGTCCGTGAGAGTGGACGATGCCATTACTCATCAACTCGACCCGGCGGAGTTTCTCCATTTGGGGCCCTGGAGCATGGATCCTAGAGGCAGGCTTATCTGTGATTCCTTGCGGCCGACAGATGCCGGTACGCCGTGGAGTGAGAAGTATGTTGAGGTGAGGATTCCGCCCAATTCTGAGTTTTTTGCGGATGGAAAACAAATCACCGTTGAGTTTGTTGCTTCCACGGGACTTCTAGGCGATATCCCTATCGAGGCTACACGCGGTACAGCTTCAGTTACGCTGGACGCGGAGATGGCGGCGAAAGGGTTTATCTTCCAACTCAAACCGTTCGATCCGCATCTCAAAGTGGTCGGTGCCGCCGCGCCGTGGAATACGCTCTGGTTCCAATACTCTCTGGACATCGCCGGAACACCGGCACGATCGATACCTGCGGTTGTTCCGATTCGTATGGTGACGTCCAATAACTATTGCGATGGAACGCCCGCGTAACCCAAGGCGTGCGACAAGCACCGAGACATGATGTGTCTCGGTGCTTTTTACTACGGTTGCACCACTCAGTTCTTCTGCGCTCTTCAGATTTATCCTACTTACGCCTACCTCCCCCAACTATAACCTCGCGGCCTCTACAGGTCTGGCTCCACTCCTTCGGAACGAGTCATGCCACTGATTCATGGCATTTAGTTAGAGCGAGTGTTACAGCATGTCCATCAAGTATTTTTTTAAACTTTCCCCCATAAGTGCGGCTGTCAAGGTGTCTTCACTGGGCCTGTTGCTGGGCGTAGCGGTACAAAGCCAGGCAAGTCAGGAAGTCGTCGCCCCAGGTGAATCCAAAGTTATTGAGTCTGGAGAGGCAGTAAAAAACTGGGCGCTGCAGGCCGGCTCCAGCCTGACCGTCAACGGAGCAACTACCGGTGCCATCCTTAGCCTGGGTGCGCAATTGACCGTGAATAGTGGCAGCGCCATTGAACGTATTGTTGCCCAGGAAGGTTCCACTGTGAGCCTGGACGCCGCGACTGTTAAAGCCAGTGCTGCGGGCGCGTCAGCGATGGAGCTGACCAACGGCAGCGCGACCATTTCCGGCAGCCATCTGGAAAGTGCCCAATCTATCGGCCTGGTACTCAATCGTTATAGCTCGACGCCGGGTGGTTCTCGTGCAGACGTCAGTCACAGCACGATAAAGGGCGCACAAGCGGGTGCATCGGCGACTCAATTCAGTGAACTGTATTTGCAGGATTCCCTGGTACAAGGGACTGCCGTCGGCAGCACCGGCGTGTTGTTAATCGGCGGTTCTGCGTTTGCCCAGAATAGTGTGCTGTTGGGTGAGCAAAATGGGGTTCGTTTTACCCGTGTGGCCGGAACCACTCAAGATGGCTCACTGGTCCTGGATCAGACGACAGTCGAAGGTCAAACCGGCGCGGCAATTCTGGTCGCCGGCTTGCCGGGTCGGGTGCCGACGGCAACCATCGATGTGAACAACGGCTCTCAATTGATCGGCGGCAACGGCAACCTGCTGGAAGTGACCGGTGGTGCGACGGCCAATATGAACGTCAATAACAGCCACTTGAATGGCAATGTCATCGTTGAAGCTGGCAGCAATGCCAACTTGAATTTGCACAACAACGCATCGTTGACCGGCGCTTTGTTGAACGTCAGCACGTTGAGCATTGCTGATGGGTCGTTCTGGAACCTGACCGGTGACAGCTTGGTGGGGGACCTGGATCTCGCTGGCGGTACGGTGAAATTCGGTGAGACCGATGCGTTTTACCAGTTGAACCTGGACACCCTCAGTGGTAACGGCACGTTCGTGATGGGCGCCGACTTTGCGGTCGGCTCGAACGATTTCCTGAATATCACCGGGGAAGCTACCGGCCAACACAGTTTGTTAGTGGCCAGCAGTGGTTTGGAACCTGTTGCCCCCGGTGACGTGCACATCGTGCATACCGGTGGCGGCGACGCGGAGTTCTCTCTGGCGGGAGGCGCCGTGGATATCGGTGCCTGGTCTTATGGCCTTAAGCAGGATGGCAACGACTGGTTTCTCGACCCCAGCGCACGCACTATCAGCCCGGGCACGCGTTCGGTACTGGCGCTGCTCAATACCGCGCCTACCGTGTGGTACGGCGAGATGACCTCGTTGCGCAGTCGCATGGGCGAATTGCGGCACAATGATGCCCAGGCCGGCGGTTGGATTCGTAGTTATGGCAATAAATACACAGTCTCTGATGCCAACGGTACGGGTTTCAAACAGACTCAGCGCGGGTTCTCCCTCGGTGCAGATACACCGCTGAGCGAAGACAGCAATTGGCTGGTCGGTGTCATGGCGGGGCACAGCACCTCGGACCTGGACTTGAGCCGTGGCACCTCCGGAACAGTGAAAAGCTACTACGCCGGTCTCTATGCGACGTGGATGGATGCGGACAGCGGTTACTACTTCGACGGTGTCGTCAAAGCCAACCGCTTCGAGAACGAATCCAAGGTCGGCATGAGCGATGGTGCCCAGGCTAAAGGCAAGTACGGAACCAACGGTATTGGTGCGTCGGCCGAAGTGGGGCGCCACATCAAACTGGATGACGCGTTCTTCATTGAGCCCTTTGCTCAGGCCTCTACGGTGGTGGTCAAGGGCAAGAAGTATGATCTGGACAACGGCCTCCAGGCAAAAGGTGAAAATACTCACTCTGTGCTGGGTAAATTGGGTGTGACGGTAGGCCGCGATTTCATCATGAATGACGGCAGTGTGGTTCAGCCGTATCTTCGCGCTGCAGTGGCCCACGAGTTTGCCAGCGATAACAAAGCGCGGGTGAACGGCCAAGTCTTCAAGAGTGATCTGTCGGGCTCGCGTGCCGAGTTTGGCGCGGGTGTGGCGGTGTCGCTCTCGCAGAACCTGCAGTTGCATGGCGACTTTGAACACAGCCAAGGCAAGCATGTGGATCAACCGTGGGGCGTTAACGTGGGGTTGCGCTATAGCTGGTAAAAGCCTGTGCGGTAATCCAAAAAGGAAGCTTCGGCTTCCTTTTTGGGTGTCTGGGCGGTGGCTTTTTGGTTATCGCTCAGGGCTCAACGCACCCTGAACAACGCAGTGATGGTAGAGACAGGATTTCCATCATCGTGTGTGAGGATGTTTAGCAATCCGCCTTCAACGTGATCATTGGCTGGGTCTATGGTGGTCAAGTCAATGAGGCCTGTATCACCGCGTATGAAGATGGGATCAAACAAGTCATCTGTTGTATAGGTCAGCCTAATCTGATGACGTTCTTCTTCCAGTTTGTAAACGCCTTTCATTAAAGTCGTCGGAAACGAGAGCTGGATTTTATGACGGACGAGACCCGGAACGACGACTTGAGTGCCGGAAACAGTCCATCGGTCCGCTGTCTTGGAGATGGAAAACACTGTGGCAGTAAAGTCCTTCCCGTCGATTGTTCCTTTGAAATGATTAAGCTCTTGGGATGATTTTGGGGTGAGTATTTCTTGAACGGCTGTCATGGCGACATCTCCTCTACATAGTGATCGCGACTCCGGTTCACGTCCTGGATGGAGGCGCAGTGGTTGCGGATAGGCTCAAGCTTTGCGTCTCAACGAGACATCATCGAAAAATTCTGCGCCATCAATGCCAATAAGAATGATGGTTAGCGCGGTAGCGCTGGCGGGCATCGCCAGTTCCTCTGGATAGGTGGTCCAGCTCGACGCATCTACGCGAATTTCCGCAAACGTGCCGGATGGCTCAACTTCGAATCGGCAGAACCCATGCCCGCCAAAATCACTGCGCGAGCGAAAGGAAAATTCGTAGGTGTTTCCTCCGGTGACAGGGACGGTTTGCCGGGCGCGGCCGCCCAGGGTGCACTGAAAGGTACTACCGTCAAAATGAGTGCCGGAGCCGATCGGGGAGCCTTCGGTACTCCAGTGATCCATGTTGTTGGAGAAATCCCCGTTAAGCACCAACTCAGGTCGGGGCGGGATGCCCGTATCCAGGGTCAGTTGCATCTCGTCGACGCACACTTCTCCGCTGGTGCCGGTGATAGCCACGGTGAGGAGGGTTGTCGCCGGTGGAGTGGTGAAGCTGATTTGCTGCCATCTCCAAACATGGAAGTCGTTGAGCTCAACTTCCAAGTCGGCACCGGGCGCGTTGGAACGGATAGAAAGCGTGCCGTTACCTTTAAACAGGACCTGGCTCCAGAACTCGAGCAGATAGGTTGTTTCGGCACTGGCGTCAATGACTTGGGAAGCCTGGCCGGTGAGTACGCGGCAATACTGGCGTGAGTAGTCCACGCTGTCTTGCGTGGTCCAGTCGGCGCCAAATTTGCTGAAGTTGCCGTTGCGCAGCAAATTGTTGATCAACGTACTCTGTCCAGGCATCTCGCCAGCTCCGATGAATCCCTGTGGGTGAAGCTATTGCGCGCTATAAGAGCAGGGTTGGCAACTGTCAGAACTAACAGGTTCGCTCTGCCATTCGTCGGTTCTAGCCCTGTGTCCACACACTCATCCAGGCCGACATCAGCAATAAGATCGCCATTAACCGATTGAACCGTTGCATGGCCCTGGCCGAGCCCAGCAGCCGGGTCGATCCGGCGCCCAGCACCGCCCACATGCCAAGACACGGCAGGGACACCACAAAAAACATCAGGGACAGGGTCAGCACATGCGCCTGACGCCCGTCTCCTTGCCCCGCAAACACACTGACCACCGCCAACGCCATCATCCAGGTCTTGGGGTTGACCAGTTGCAGGCTGGCGGCGCCGAGCAGGCCCAGGCGCTTGTGGGATGCATCGCGCTCAACGGCCTGGGCGGGCGCACTGAAAATCTGCCAGGCGAGGTAGCTAAGCCATGCGACGCCGACCCACTGCAGGGTGGCTTGTACCTTGGGCAGATGAATCAGCGACTCACCGAACCCCGAACCCACTATCAGCACAATGCCCGCTGCACCGGCACAAGCCCCGAGGATGATCGGCAGTGCCGCCCGCAGGCCATAGCGGGCACTGTTGCTCAGCACCAGGATGTTGGTGGGGCCGGGCGTAATGGAGGCGACGAAGGCAAATAACGCGAAGGGCAGCAAGGTAGACAGCATGGGACGGGACTCCAGTGAACAGATCAGTGGTGTCCATCCTTGCAAGCCCGTGACTTAGCTGTCTGGAACGTTTGAGCAGCGCTTGCGGTACGCCGCCGGTGTCAGGCCATAGGCGCGCACGAACCAGCGGCCCAAGTGACTTTGATCGGCGAAGCCCAAGGCAATCGCCACATCGGCCGGTTGCGCGCCCTTGCCCAGCAAGTGGCGCGCGCGGGCCAGGCGCAGTTGCACCAGGTAGGCATGGGGCGGCAGGCCGAAAGCGCTTTTGAAGGCGCGACTCAGACGAAAGCGGTCGACGCCGCAGGCCAGGGCCAGTTCGTCCATGCCCACGTCCTGATGCAGGTGGTCATGCAGGTATTCCCGCGCCTTGTGGGCCACCCGCGGCAGGCGCGGATCTTCGCGGTAGCGGGTGCGCCAGTAGAGTTGGTCGGTGAGGCATTCCAGCAAGTGGTCCATTGCCCGTTGCCGCACGATGCGCAGTTCACCGCTGTGCAGTGTCTGGAAGGCTTGGCTGGTGGAGAGCGCCAGGCGTGGGTCGTTGGCCAGGGTGCTGGCGAAGCCCAATTGACTGTTGACCGGCGCTTCTTCAAATACCGCACTCACTTCCCGCGCCAGCCACTGTGGGTCGAGGTACAGCATGTGGTAGGTGAAGCCGTCCGCCGTGGGCGCGTCGCCGTCATGCACTTCGCCAGGCTCCACCAAAAAAACCTGGCCGGGCACGCTGTTGTGGCGGGCACGGCGGCAGTTGAATTGCTGCACGCCTTGTTCGGTGACGCCGATCAGGTAGCTGTCATGCCAATGTGGGTCATAGGCATGGCCTTCAAAATGCGCGCGCAGGGTCTCGATGCCAGTGTCGGCGTCCTGAGACAGGTCGATCCAATTGTGCGCGGCCATGCATCACCGTTGAGGAATAAGTGAGGCTATTGGCGCCCATCCGCTAATGAGCGTCTAGAAGGTTTGTGCAAGGCTAGCCGAACAGGCCGGCGGCGATATTGATCGAGAACCCCAGTATCGCGGTGTTGAACAGAAAGCCGATCAACGACTGCGCCAGTACAACCTTGCGCAGGCCACGGGTGGCGACGCCCACATCCGAGGTCTGCACGGCCACGCCGATGGTGAAGGAGAAGTACAGGAAGTCCCAGTAGTTGGGCGTGAGCAACCCTTCGGCGAAACGCAGCGCCGGCTCCTTGCCTGCCCAGGTGTAATAGAGCCGGGCGTAATGCACGCTGAAAATCACCCCGATCAGCAGCCATGAGCCGATGACCGTCAGCCCGGTGAAACCGTAGTGCAACAGGCGTTGCCCGGTGGCCAACTCCTTGCTGCCCACCAATTCGAAAGTAATGGTCGCCAGGCTCGCGATGGCGGCGATGCACACAATGAACAGCACCAGCCCGGCGTTTTCGTCCTCGACTTCGGCGATGCGTTTGACGTCTTCGGCCTTGGCGCGGCTGGTCAGCCACAGCATCAGCACCAGGTAGGTCCAGACCCCAGCGTTCCAGCCGATCAGGATTTTGCTGATGAGTGTTTCGGCGGGCATCAGGATGCCTGCGGCAAGACCCAGTACGGCGGCGGCGGAGAGGCGAGGGTGGGTACGGGCGAGGAAGGGCATGGCAGCTCACAGATGGTTACCTGTGAGCACCTTAGCGCATTTTTTGTAGCGAGCGGGTTGCTCGCTACAACCCGCCGGCTGTTCGCATCAGCGCTTTTTGCGCACCAGCGTCATCACCACCACAAAGAACACCGGCACGAACACCACCGCCAACGTCGCGGTAATCATCCCGCCAATCACGCCCGTACCAATCGCCTGCTGGCTTGCCGAACTGGCCCCGGTGGCAATCGCCAATGGCACCACGCCGAGAATAAACGCCAGCGAGGTCATGATGATCGGCCGCAGGCGCAAGCGCGCAGCCTTCAACGTGGCTTCGATCAGGTCTTCACCCTGGTCATACAGGTCCTTGGCGAACTCGATGATCAAAATCGCGTTCTTCGCCGACAGGCCGATGATGGTGATCAAGCCGACCTTGAAAAACACATCGTTGGGCATACCGCGCAAGGTTACCGCCAGTACTGCGCCGAGCACGCCCAGTGGCACCACCAGCAACACCGAGGTCGGGATCGACCAGCTTTCATACAGCGCGGCCAGGCACAGGAACACGATCAGCAGCGACAGGCCCAGCAGGATCGGTGCCTGTGCGCCGGACAAGCGTTCCTGCAACGACAGCCCGGTCCATTCCTGACCCAGGCCCGCTGGCAGTTGGCTGACCAGGCGCTGGATTTCCTCCATCGCCTCGCCGGTACTGTGCCCGGGGGCCGCCTCGCCGGAAATGGCGATGGCAGGGTAGCCGTTATACCGCGTCAGTTGCGCCGGGCCTTGGGTCCATTTGGCTTCGACAAATGCCGACAGCGGCACCATTTTCCCGGCGTTATTACGCACGTTGATTTTCATCAGGTCCGCCACCTGGCTGCGCTGGTCGCCTTCGGCTTGCACCACCACGCGCTGCATGCGGCCCTGGTTGGGGAAGTCGTTGACGTAGGCCGAGCCAATCGCCGACGACAGCACATTACCCACATCCGCAAACGACACGCCCAAGGCGTTGGCTTGCTTACGGTCCACTTCCAGCTGCACTTGCGGCGCTTCGGCCAGGGCGCTTTCGCGCACGTTGGCCAGGATCGGGCTTTTCTCGGCTGCCGCCAGCAACTCGGTGCGCGCTGCCATCAACGCGGCATGGCCGACGCCACCGCGGTCCTGCAGGCGGAACTCGAAACCGCTGGACGTGCCCAGGCCGTCCACTGGTGGTGGCAGCACTGAGTACGCAATCGCGTCTTTCAATTCGCTGAACGCCATATTGGCGCGCTCAGCAATCGATGCGGCCGAATCCTCGCTGCTGCGCTCGGACCAATCCTTCAAGGTGGTAAACGCCAACGCGGCGTTCTGCCCCGAACCGGAGAAGCTGAAGCCCATGATCATGGTGGTGTCACCCACCCCAGGCTCCTCGGCGTTGTGCGCTTCGATCTGCTCGGCGACCTGCACCGTGCGGTTTTTGCTCGCGCCCGGCGGCAGCTGAATATCGGTGATGGTGTAGCCCTGGTCTTCCACCGGCAGGAACGAGGCGGGCAGGCGCATGAACATCAGGCCCAGGCCCATCAGCAGCACCAGGTAGATCAGCAGGTAGCGGCCGCTGCGCTTGAGGGCATAGGCCACCCAGCCTTCATAGCGGTCGGTGAGTTGCTCGAAGCGTTTGTTGAACCAGCCGAAGAAACCGCCCTTGGCATGGTGCTCGCCCTTGCCTATCGGCTTGAGCAGGGTGGCGCACAAGGCCGGGGTCAAGGTCAGGGCGAGGAATGCCGAGAACAGGATCGAAGTGGCCATCGACAGTGAGAACTGCTGGTAAATCACCCCCACTGAGCCCGCCATGAACGCCATCGGCAGGAACACCGCCACCAGCACCAAGGTAATGCCGACGATGGCGCCGGTGATTTGGCCCATGGCTTTCTTCGTCGCGTCCTTGGGCGAGAGGCCCTCGGTGACCATGATCCGTTCGACGTTCTCCACCACCACAATCGCATCGTCCACTAAAATGCCGATGGCCAGCACCATGCCGAACATCGTCAGCACGTTGATCGAGAAACCCAGCAACAGCATCGTGGCAAAGGTGCCCATCAGCGCAATCGGTACCACCAGGGTAGGGATCAGCGTGTAGCGCACGTTCTGCAGGAACAGGAACATCACTGCAAACACCAGCGCCATGGCCTCCAGCAAGGTGTAGACCACCTTGGTGATCGAGACTTTGACGAAGGGCGAGGTGTCGTACGGAATCTTGTATTCCACATTGGCCGGGAAGTAGCGTGACAGCTCATCCATCTTCGCCCGCACCAGGGTCGCGGTGTTCAGCGCGTTGGCACCGGGCGCCAGTTGCACGCTGACGGCGGTGGATGGCTTGCCGTTCAGGCGCGTGGAAAACTGGTATTCCTGGCTGCCGATTTCTACCCGCGCCACGTCGCCGACGCGAACGGTGGAACCGTCCGGATTGGCCTTGAGCACGATGTCGGCGAACTCCGCCGGGGTGGAAAGCTGGCCCTTGACCAGGATAGCCGCCGTGATTTCCTGGGTCTTGGTGCCCGGCAGATCACCAATACTGCCAGCGGAAACCTGGGCGTTCTGCGCGCTGATCGCGTTGTTGACGTCGGCCGGGGTCAGGTTGAAACCGATCAGCTTCTGCGGGTCGATCCAGATGCGCATGGCCCGTTCGGCGCCGTACAACTGCGCCTTGCCCACGCCGTCCAGGCGCTTGAGTTCGTTCATTACGTTGCGCGCGAGGTAATCGCTGAGCGCTACGTCATCGAGCTTGCCGTCACTGGAGGTCAAGGTCACCAGCAGCAGGAAACCCGCGGAGACTTTTTCTACCTGCAAGCCTTGCTGCGTCACCGCCTGGGGCAGGCGTGGCTCCACGGCCTTGAGCCTGTTCTGCACATCGACCTGGGCCATTTCCGGGTCGGTGCCGGGTTGGAAGGTGGCAGTGATGGTGGCCGAACCCAGGCTGCTCTGGGATTCGAAGTACAGCAAGTGATCGGCGCCGTTAAGCTCCTGCTCGATCAGGCTGACCACACTTTCATCCAGGGTCTGGGCCGAGGCGCCAGGGTACACCGCGTAGATCTCGACTTTCGGCGGCGCCACGTTGGGGTACTGGGCCACCGGCAACTGCGGGATGGCCAGTAAACCGGCCAGGAGGATAAACAGGGCAACCACCCACGCGAAGATCGGGCGGTCAATAAAGAACTGCGGCATGGTCGAATAATCCTTATTGGCCGGAAGCCTGAGCGAGTGGCGTCGGGCTGTCGTCTACCTGGACTTTTTCACCGGGGCGCGCGTGTTGCAGGCCTTCGACGACGATGCGATCACCGGGCTTGAGGCCGCTGCTGACGATCCAGCGATCGTCGATCACCGCACCCAATTGCACCGGTTGCTGGCTGACGGTCTGCTCGGCATCCACCAGCAGCACCATCGGGATACCAGCACTGTCACGGCTGATAGCGCGTTGCGGCACGCTGATGCCTTGTTTGTCGACCGCTTGCTCCAGGCGCACTCGCACGAAGCTGCCGGGCAACAGGTCGAGGTCCGGGTTGGGGAACTCGCTGCGCAGAATGATCTGCCCGGTGCCGGGGTCGACGCTGATGTCGGCGAAGAGCAATTTGCCCGGCAGCGGATACAGGCTGCCGTCGTCCTGGATCAGCGTGGCCTTGGCCTGGTCCTGACCGACCTGCTCAAGCTGCCGGCGCGGAAGGCGCGGCGCAGGTCGTTCAGTTCGCGGGTGGATTGAGTGAGGTCAGCGTGAATCGGGTCCAGTTGCTGGATGATCGCCAGGGGCGTGGCCTCGTTCTGGCCGACCAGTGCACCTTCGGTCACCAGCGCCCGGCCAATACGCCCGGAAATTGGGGCCGTCACAGTGGCATATCCCAGGTTCAACTTGGCGCGTTCGACGGCGGCTTTATTGGCGGCGACTTCGGCGTTGGTCTGGCGCAGGTTGGCGCGGGCGTTGTCGTAGTCCTGGCCGCTGATGGCGTTGCCTTCCACCAATTGGCTGTAGCGCTGCTCTTGCAGGCGCGCCTGGAACGCGTTGGCTTGGGCCTTGCTCAGGTTGGCCTGGGCGCTGTCGAGATCGGCCTTGAACGGGGCCGGGTCGATGCGAAACAGCACGTCGCCCTGTTTGACGTCGTGGCCTTCCTTGAATACCCGCTGCATCACCACGCCGGCCACCCGGGCGCGTACTTCGGCAACACGCGGCGCGGCGATGCGTCCGCTCAGCTCGCTGGTGATGGACAGAGGCTTGGCCTCAAGGGTTTCGATGCGCACTTTGGCCAGGGGCATTTCCGGCGCTTCAGCGGCTGATTTGTCGCAAGCACTCAGGGCCAGCGTCAGGGCCAACAGGCAAAACGGCGCAAACAGATTCTTCGACATGCTCTTATCCCAATAGTGACTGGCGCATCCTAAGTTCACCTGCGCCGCGGTGCTGTGAAGCTGTGTAGGTGGTCTGTGAAGAAATGTAAGGTGCGGCGCGCGGGGCGCCGAGGGCGTATATCCTTGCACAACCTTGCAAAAACTGACGATCCAATGTGGGAGGGGGCTTGCCCCCGGTGGCGGTGAATCAGTCAACGACTCTGCATCTGAAGCACCGCCAACGGAGGCAAGCCTCCTCCCACATTGGATTTGTGTACGACCTATCACTGTATTTTTTGGAAACACCTTCATGCCCAACATCCTCCTGGTGGAAGACGACGCCGCACTCTCGGAGCTGATTGCCAGCTACCTGGAGCGCAATGGCTATCACGTCAGTGTGCTCAGCCGTGGCGACCACGTACGGGAACGCGCACGCCTCAATCCGCCGGACTTGGTGATCCTCGACCTCATGCTGCCGGGGCTCGACGGCCTGCAAGTGTGCCGCCTGCTGCGCGCCGATTCGGCAGGGCTGCCGATCCTGATGCTCACCGCTCGCGACGACAGCCACGACCAGGTGTTGGGTCTGGAAATGGGCGCCGACGACTATGTGACCAAACCCTGCGAGCCGCGCGTGCTATTGGCCCGCGTGCGCACCTTGCTGCGGCGCAGCAGTTTGTCGGAGCCCCAGGTGGCCAACGATCAGATCCACATGGGCAACCTGTGCATCGACCTGTCGGAGCGCACCGTGGTGTGGCGTGAGCAGCCGGTGGAGCTGTCCAGCGGCGAATACAACCTGCTGGTGGTGTTGGCGCGGCATGCCGGTGAAGTGCTCAGCCGCGACCAGATCCTGCAACGCCTGCGCGGGATCGAGTTCAACGGCACCGATCGCTCGGTAGACGTGGCCATCTCCAAGCTGCGCCGCAAGTTCGACGACCATGCCGGCGAGGCGCGCAAGATCAAGACCGTGTGGGGCAAGGGCTACCTGTTCAGCCGTTCCGAGTGGGAATGCTGAGCCATGTTTCGTGTACTGCTGCGCCTCTACCTGATCACCATCGTCACCTACAGTGCGGCGATTTACCTGATTCCCAAACTGGTCATTCAGCTGTTCGAACACCGTTACCTGGATTACAACATTGAGCAGTCCCGTGGCCAGCAAACCCTCATCGTCAAGCAATACCTGCGTGCGCCGGTGGAGCGTTGGTCCCAGGTCACCGAGCAACTGGGCCGCGACTTTGCGCCGCTCAAAGTGCAACTGCTGCTGCGTCAGGACGCTAGCTATACCCCGCAAGAAGCCAAGCTGCTGGAGCAGGGCAAGCCGGTGATTCGCCTGGGAGAATGGGGCTGGATGGAAGAGATCAGCTCGCCGCTCAACCAGCAGTTCGTGGTCAAGCTGACCATCCCGCCAGACCCGCTGGACATGAACCTGCTGTACTGGTCGATGAATGTGCTGATCGGCGCGGCGTTGCTCGCCTGCCTGCTGTTCTGGCTGCGCCCGCACTGGCGTGATCTGGAACGCCTGAAAAGCACCGCCGCTCAACTCGGCAAGGGCAACCTGGCCGAGCGCACCCGTATTCCGCCCAGCTCCAACATCGGCAGCCTGGCGGCGGTGTTCGACACCATGGCCGACGACATCGAACACCTGCTCAACCAACAGCGAGACCTGCTCAACGCCGTCTCCCATGAACTGCGCACGCCGTTGACGCGCCTGGATTTCGGCCTGGCCCTGGCGCTGTCCGAAGACTTGCCCGAGGCCAGTCGCGAACGTCTGCACGGCCTTGTGGCGCATATTCGTGAGCTGGATGAATTGGTGCTGGAGTTGCTCTCCTACAGCCGCCTGCAAAACCCGGCGCAATTGCCGGAGCGGGTCGAGGTGGTGCTCGATGAGTTTATCGACAGCGTGCTGGGCAGCGTCGACGACGAGCTGGAAAACCCCGAGATCGTCATCGACGTGGTGCTTGATTGCGCTGTAGAACGCTTCAGCCTCGACCCGCGCCTCACCGCCCGTGCCTTGCAGAACCTGCTGCGCAACGCCACGCGTTACTGCGACAAGCGCATCCAGGTGGGGGGCAAGGTGTGTCCCAAGGGCTGTGAAATCTGGGTGGATGACGATGGCATCGGCATCCCGCTGGACCAGCGTGAACGTATCTTCGAACCGTTCTATCGCCTCGACCGCAGCCGCGACCGCAGCACCGGCGGCTTCGGCCTGGGTCTTGCGATCAGCCGCCGCGCCCTGGAAGCCCAGGGCGGGACGTTGACCGCCCAGGCGTCGCCGTTGGGTGGCGCGCGGTTTCGCGTGTGGCTGCCCAGCCTCGGTTGATCAGAGCACCTTGACCGCGCGGCCGATGGCCTGGATCGGCCCGGTGGGTTTGCCGGTCGGCGAGCCGTTCGGGTCTTCCAGGGTCAGTTCGAACAATTGGTTAGGCGACAGCGGCGGCAGCCTGTCCAGCGGCAGCGACAGGGTTTGCCCCGGCTTGACCAGCCCCAGGGACACCGGGGCTTGCCAGCCATCACCCTTGGTCCAGAACTGCAGCGCCTTGTCCGCTGGGACTTCCATCACGCCCAACGGGATCAACTGAATCTGCTGATTGTTGCTGGCCTGGATCACCCAGCCGGGCGCCTGGCTTTGGGGGGCCACCAGCACCACCACAAAGGCGGGGTCCGCGATAGGCGGGCGGGTCAGTAATAACGTCCCCAGCACCACGCTCGCCGCCAGCCCGGCACCGGCCAGGCCGCGCCACAAGGCCAGCAGGTTCCACCACGGTACGTCGGCGTCCGGGGTCGCGGTGTTACGTTCGATGCGCCGCCATAACTGCGCCGAGGGCAACACCGGCTCGGCCAACGCGGTCAGGGGCAGCAGGCGCTGTTCCCAGGCATCCACCGCCGCGCGTAACTCGGCATCGTGGGGCAGGCGTTGTTCCACGTCGGCCCGTTGTTCGGCGGGCAGGGTGCCCAGCACGTATTCGCTGGCCAGTTCGTCCAAGGGGTTGTTCATGCCATGCACTCCCGCAGCGCGGCGAGGCTACGTTTGATCCAGGCTTTGACGGTCCCCAGGGGGGTGTCCAACCTCGAAGCGATTTCGCTATGGGAATAGCCGTCGACATACGCATGCAGGATGCACGTGCGGCGGGCCGGATCGAGCTGCTCCAGGCAGGTGTGGATCTGCCCGGAACGCGCGGAAAACTCAAAGGTGTCGGTGGGCGCGGTGACGTGCTCGTGTTCGTCGTCCAGCGGCACCTCACGGTATTGGTTGCGCACCACGTTGAGCGCCAAGTGTCGGGTCACGCTGAACACCCAACCCCGCGCCGAACCACGGCTGGGGTCGAAACTGCCGGCGCCGCGCCAGATCTTGATAAACGCGTCATGCACGATATCTTCGGCCAGCGCCCGGTCACGCACGATACGCAGGGCTACGCCGAGCAAGTGGCTGCTGTCCTGCTCATACAGTCGGCGCAAGGCGCGTTGGTCGCCACGGGCACAGGCCAGCAGACAGGCTTCGTAATCAAACACGCACATCCCTCAAATGGCTGAACCCCTGTGGCGAGCATGCTCGCCACAGGCAGCGTAGCGCAGTTTGATCAGTTGGCCGCCCAGAAGATGTAGTCGGCCTGGTACTTCACCACTTCCTGTTTGCCCTTGTTGGCGACCGTGCATTCAGTGCTCGGCGCTACACCGCCTTTAAGGGCGACCCGTTGGATGTAACTCACGCCACTCATCGCGCCCTTGCCTTCGGCCGGGTTGGCCTTGACCAGTTGATATGGCAAGTTGCCCGGGCTCGATGGCGCCACGGCCAGCTGGGTGCCGGTGATTTTCGAACCGTCCTTGGCCTGCCAAGTGGCGGGTGGGCCGAAGTAGGTGCCGACCTGCTTGCCGCTGCGATCATTGAGCACCGCCTTGGGGCCGACGAAAGTCCATTCGGTCTGGCCAGCGGCGTTGGCTTTGTCGCGGCACTCGTAGGTGATTTCGCCGACACCGGTGGTTTCCATCGCCACCTTGTGGCCGTCCGGCACTTTAATGCTGTCCGGCAAACCGGCCTGGGCAAAGGCGGCGGGGCTGGCAACGAGCAAACCGGTGAGGCAGAGCAGGGCTTTAGCGTTCATGGGTGTTTCTCCGTTAGATGAAACAGCAGGGTTGCTGCAAGGACTACCCATGGGCACGCCAACTGGATGCAGTGATCGGCAAAAAAAATTGCATTAAGCGAAAAAGATCTAAAGTCAGATCATATTGGTATAAGTCGTTATAAGAAAAATCGCTATCCTGCCGCCAGAAATTTATAAGGCCGCGGGTAGCTGTAATGGAAGTGGGTAACTTTGGTTTCGTAATTGCCGGCCTGATCGTAGGTTTTATCGTGGGCATGACCGGTGTCGGCGGGGGCTCTTTGATGACCCCGATCCTGTTGTGGTTCGGCATCAACCCGGCCACGGCTGTGGGCACTGACCTGTTGTACGCGGCCATCACCAAGTCCGGTGGCGTGCTGGTACACAGCAAGAACAAGAACATCGATTGGACCATCACCGGCTGGTTGACCCTGGGCAGTGTGCCTGCGGTGCTGCTGACCCTGTGGTTTCTCGCCACCTTGCATACCGATCCTACGGCGATGAACGCGGTCATCAAGCAAGCCCTCGGCGTCGTGTTGCTGTTGACGGCCCTGGCGATCCTGTTCAAGCAACGCCTGCTGGCCTTCGCCCAGCGTCACGCGGGCGACAGCTACCACATGAACCCGCGCAACCTGAACGGCTTGACCGTTGTCACCGGCGCCATCCTCGGCACCATGGTCGCCCTGACCTCAATCGGCGCCGGCGCCCTGGGCACTGTGGCGCTGTTTATCCTGTATCCATTCCTGGCCACGCGCCGCCTGGTCGGCACCGAGATTGCTCACGCCGTGCCCCTTACCCTGGTGGCAGGCCTAGGCCATGCTGGCATGGGCAATATGGACTGGCACCTGCTGGGCTTTCTGCTGATGGGTTCGTTGCCGGGCATTTACTTCGGCAGCCACATGACCGGCAAGATCCCGGACGGCGTGCTTCGCCCGTGCCTGGCGATCATGCTGATGGCGGTTGGTTACAAACTGGCCTTCTGAGGCGTGCGCAGTATCCAATGTGGGAGGGGCTTGCCCCCGATAGCGGTGGGTCAGTTTTTGAATACAGTGACTGACCCACTGCCATCGGGGGCAAGCCCCCTCCCACAGTTTTGACCCCGCTCAGCCTCAGGCTTTCGCCGGGCCATTACCGATCTGCCACACAAACGGCGGCTCGGTGCCATTGATCACCCAGTCCCCCACGATCCGCGCCTTGTAGATCACCGGGTTGTGGGACGACACAGTCCGCGCATTGCGCCAATGCCGATCAAGGGCTTTCCCCTGGCGCACGTCCGACGCCCCCAGTGCGTTGAACAACTCGCTGGTAGCCCGCTGGATCAACTCCGACACCACCACCTGCGCCGTGGCCGATTCAATTTCGGCGGCGACGTTGGCTTCGCGCTCCACGGCGTCATCCCCGCCAAACCGCGCCACGTAAGCCCGTTGCGCTGGCAATGTCGCCCTTAACGCGCTGGCCTCAGCGGCATACACCAGCGCCGCGACTTCGCCCACCACCTGTTGAATCTGTGCATCCTGGCTCACATGCTGGGCATTGCCGTGGCTGTAGATGCGCTTGCGGCTGCGCACCTGGTGGGCCACATCGCGCAACGCCGCACGGCCGATACCGGCGAGGCTGGCCAGCAGGACAAGTTGGTAGAACGCGGTCTGGTATTTGAAACGGGTGGCAAAGTCGATGACGTTATCCGCCTCGACTTCAGCATCGGTAAAGCGCGAGGTGCCGCTGCCGGTGGTGCGCTGGCCAAAGCCGTCCCAATCGTCGCTGTGCACCACGCCAGGCTGGCGTGCACGGGTCGCAGCGATCACATCGCCGCCGGTGTCGCTGCGTTGGGCGTACACATCGATCCAGTCAGAGAAAATGCTGCCGGTGCTGTAGAACTTTTCACCGTTGAGCTTCCACTTATCGCCGTCGGGGCTGACCTGGGTGACCACATCACCGATGGCCACGTTGCCGATTTCAGTCCAGGCGCAGCCGACGATATCGCCGTCGACAAACCGCTTGAACCACAGGTCGCGGCCGGCACTCGGCGGCGCGTTCAGGCGGTCCTCTGCAAAGGCGAAATGCCCGCGCAGGGCCTGGGGTACGTTGGAGTCGGCTTCGGCCAGTTCGATCAGCAGTTCGAACAGTTGTGGCAGCGAAGCACCGCCACCGCCATATTCCACCGGTACGCGCACCGCGCCGAAACCGGCCTCCTTGAGCCATTGGATCGGCTCATGGGGCAGGGTACGGCTGAGTTCGCGCTGCACCGCACCGTCGGCGATGCGCTGGAAGATCGGCCGGAAGCGCGCGGCCAAGGTGGGGTAATCGACGCCGATGGACAGCGGGTTAATGACGTGATGTTCGGTCATGGGCAAGGCTCCGGGGCAGTGGTCAATGCAAGGGGGATTGCACAGTCCGTGCCGGGTTCGTGGCCCAATGTTTACGGGGGATTTGCGTTGATTACTGTTGCTCCAGCAACAGCATTCCGACAAACCGGCGTGATCCATGACATGTGCGTGCACGCCCGCCGGGGGCGTTTTTTTGGGCGCAACGCCCATGGCATGGGCCTTTGCCACTGACTGGCACGCTTGCTGCTCAAGCCTCGACACATCCCTTTTGCACGAGGTACCGTTCGATGAGTCAGCAAGCCGTGAAATTTGCCTATTGGGTGCCCAACGTCAGCGGTGGGCTGGTGGTCAGTAAGATCGAACAACGCACCCACTGGGGCATCGACTACAACCGTAAATTGGCGCAATTGGCCGAAGAAGCCGGCTTCGAATACGGCCTGACCCAGATCCGCTTCACCGCTGGCTACGGCGCCGAGAACCAGCATGAATCCGTGGCGTTCAGCCATGCGCTGCTGGCGGCGACCACCAAGCTCAAGGTCATCGCCGCGATCCTTCCCGGCCCTTGGCAGCCGGCGCTGGCGGCCAAGCAACTGGCGACCATCGACCAACTCACCAACGGCCGCATTGCGGTGAACATCGTCAGTGGCTGGTTCAAGGGCGAGTTCCAGGCCATCGGCGAACACTGGCTGGAACACGACGAGCGCTATCGCCGTTCCGAGGAATTTATCCGCGCCCTCAAAGGCATCTGGACCCAGGACGACTTTACCTTCAAGGGCGACTTCTACCGTTTCAACAACTACACCCTCAAACCCAAGCCGCTGGGCCAGCCGGAAGTGTTCCAAGGCGGCAGTTCACGGGCCGCGCGGGACATGGCGGCGCGGGTGTCGGATTGGTATTTCACCAACGGCAACACCCCGGAAGGCATCAAGGCCCAGGTCGATGACATTCGCACCAAGGCTGCCGCAAATAACCACTCGGTCAAAGTCGGCGTGAATGCATTCATCATCGCCCGCGACACCGAGGAAGAAGCCCGCGCCGTACTCGCAGAGATCATCGACAAGGCCGACCCGGAAGCCGTGAATGCCTTTGGCGACGCGGCCAAGCAAGCAGGCAAGGCGTCACCCGAAGGCGAGGGCAACTGGGCCAAGTCCAGCTTTGAAGACCTGGTGCAGTACAACGATGGCTTCAAGACCAACCTGATCGGCACTCCGCAGCAGATCGCCGAGCGCATCGTTGCACTCAAGGCCGTAGGCGTGGACCTGGTGCTGGCGGGCTTCCTGCACTTCCAGGAAGAAGTGGAGTACTTCGGCAAACGCGTACTGCCGCTGGTGCGTGAGCTGGAAGCCAAGGCCGGGATCAAGCAGGTGGCCTGACCAAGGTTTTTTCCAGGCGCAGGGCCGGGGTGTGGTCTGCGTAGTAGTCGTTGACCTGGGCGAAGCGCCGGTAGCCATTGCGCTCATACAGCGCCAGGGCGCCGGGGTTGTCGGTGCGCACCTCCAGGCGCAGGTGCGCGCACCCGTGCGTCACCCCGCAGGCCTCGACATGGCTGAGCAACTGCCTGCCCAGCCCGAGGCCGCGTGCGTGGGCGGCAATGGCGATGGAATACAAGCGTGCGAACGCGCTGCCACGACGAAACAGCACTAGCGCATAACCGAGCAACTGCCCGTCCTGTTCCGCTACCAGCAACTGGCCGTGGGCGCGGCTGATCATCCAGTGAAAACTGCGCGATGAGAGCCGATCACTGGTGAAACACTGTTGTTCCAATGCGACCAATGCCGGTACATCACCGGGTAATGCAACGCGAGAGAAAAGAGCCATATAACCGCCGTAAAAGTTGCGTAACGAAACGGGACTTCCCTAAAAGATCGTGCTTAATAGAAAAGGTCGAGTTCTCTAAAGCGGATCAAATATTATGTCGGCGGTACAAGGTCATTGGCGTGAAGTATCCGAGCAAATTGTCGCGGCGACAATAACTTCGAAGGGCTTTTTTCTGCGTCGCCTCGAAGTAACAGTCAAGTGGTGATTATTGTTGAGCGCAAGGAAGATTGGGCCTCCTACTTTCCCAGCGAAGACATCGTCACCGCCCAGGAATACCTTGAGCAAACACGGCAAAACGAGACTGGCAAGCGTGTACAGGTGATCAATCTGTGCCGCAGCTACAAGTACCTGGGGCACGGCTACTACTGCTCGTTGCTGGCCGAAGCGCGCGGACACAAGGTGATTCCCTCGGTGCGTACCATAAGCGAACTGACTAAGAAGTCGCTGTACGGCCTGGCGCTGGATGACCTGGATAAAACCCTTGATAAAGCCTTGAGTCATCACCTCTACAGTAATACCGAAGGGTTTACCCTGACACTTTATTTCGGCAGGACCAATATAGAACCGTTGCAGGAATTGGCCCGCCAGTTGTTTGAAACATTCCCGTGTCCGATCCTCTTGGTTGAATTCAGAAAGAATAACGGTTGGCATATCGAAGGGGTGAAATCCGGCGTATTGCACAAGTTGCGTGACGATCAGGAAGATCAGTTCGCCCATGCCCTTGATAACTTCAGCCGCAAGATCTGGCGCCAACCCCGTTCGCGGCGCCTGGCCCGTTATGACCTGGCAATCCTGCACGATCCACAGGAGCAGCTGCCACCCTCTAACGCCCGTGCCCTGGAGAACTTCATCCGCGTGGGCAAGGGCCTGGGCATCGATGTGGAGCTGATCGAGCGCAAGGACTACGCGCGGCTGGCCGAATACGACGCCTTGCTGATCCGCGAGACCACCAGCGTTGACAACCATACCTACCGCTTTGCCAAAAAAGCCGAAAGCGAAGGCCTGGTGGTGATGGACGACCCCGCGTCGATCCTGCGCTGCACCAACAAGGTCTACCTCACCGACTTGCTCAACAGCCATCAGTTGGGCATGCCCGCCACCGAGATTCTCTACAAGGAGCGACCGGAAGATTTCGAACGGGTCGGCGAGCGCCTCGGGTTTCCGCTGGTGTTGAAGATTCCCGACGGGTGTTTCTCCCGTGGCGTGATCAAGGTCGAAAGCCAGGAGGCCTTGCTCAAGGCCACCGCCGAGTTGTTCGAGCATTCGGTGCTGCTGTTGGCCCAGGAATTCTTCTACACCGAGTACGACTGGCGCATCGGCGTACTCAACCGCAAACCGATCTTCGCTTGCCAGTACTTCATGTCCAAGGGCCACTGGCAGATCTATAACCACAAGGCCATCGGCCAGGCCATCAACGGCGAATGCCGCACCCTGGCCGTCCATGAAGCGCCCAAGGCGGTGGTGGAACTGGCGGTGAAGACCGCCAACCTGATCGGCGACGGCCTGTACGGTGTGGACCTCAAGCAGTCCGGCGACAAGGTGGTGGTGATCGAGGTCAACGACAACCCGAACCTGGATGCTGGAATCGAAGATGCCTACTTGCAGGACGACCTGTACAGCCTGGTGCTGGAAGAGTTTGTGCGGCGCCTGGAGCTGAAACGCCAGGGCCAGGTGTGGTGACGCGCGATGATCCAGCGCTTTGAACTGAACGGTGGAAAGTTACGTCCGGGGCACAGCGACGCGGCCCCGATCCTGTTGTTCAACAACCCCGACCTGGCCGAGCGCGAGTGGCTGCGTGATCACCACAAGCTTGACGAGCACGCGTTGGCGTCGGCGCTCGACCCGGACGAAGTCTCACGCATCGAATTTCACCCCGACAACCTGTTCCTGATCTGGAAGCGCCCGGAGAACTATTCCGGTGGCGGCAACCTGGTGTTCGAAGTGGCGTCGTGCGGCCTGCTGTTTTCACCCGGCCGCCTGCTGGTGATCGCCACCGATGAAACCCCACTGAGTGGCCTGGGCCAGCGCCGGCCGTTGCACACGCCGCTGGACGTATTGCTCGACCTGTTGCTCAACAACATCCACCACTACCTGGGCCACCTCAAGGTGATCAAGCTGGTTGCACGGGAGTTGCAGCAGCAGTTCAACGCGTCCATGAGCAATCATCACCTGATGCAGATGTTCAGCCTCAGCGAAAGCCTGATCTATTACATCAACGCGCTGCACAGCAACGGCGCCGTGCTGTCGCGGCTGCGTAACCATGGGGAAAAAGAGCACTTCAGTGCTGAAATTCTCGGCCTTATCGATGACCTGATCATCGAGAACCACCAGTGCTACAAACAGGCGGAGATCTATTCCAACGTGTTTTCCGGGCTGATCGATGCGCGCGGCAACCTGATGAACAACAGCATGAACAACCTGTTGCGCAAGCTGACGCTGATCAACGTGGTGTTCTTGCCGCTCAACCTGATCGCCAGCATTGGCGGTATGTCGGAGTTCAGCATGATGACCGCGGGTACGCCGTGGTGGGTGTCGTACCCATTGTTCCTGGCAGCGATGGGGTTGGGCGCCGGCTTGATGGTACTGGCGCTCAAACGGATGGCGGGCGCGACGATGTAAGGGGGGCGAGGGAATACTTCTTCGACAAGCCCGCTCGCCACAGGTTATTCGACTGGCTGTGTTTGCAAGGTCAGCACTTCAAAGCCATCCGCCGTCACCGCCACCGTGTGCTCCCACTGCGCCGACAGGCTGTTGTCCTTGGTCACCACCGTCCAGCCATCTTTCAGGCTGCGCACCTTGGAACTGCCCTGGTTGAGCATCGGTTCGATGGTAAACACCATGCCTTCGCGCAGTTCCAGCCCGGTGCCGGGTCGGCCGAAGTGCAGGATTTGCGGTTCTTCATGCATCTGCTTGCCGATGCCGTGGCCGCAGTATTCACGCACCACGCTGTAGCCGTTGGCCTGGGCGTGGCTCTGGATTGCATGGCCGATATCACCCAGGCGTGCGCCGGGTTTGACCTGGCGGATCCCGGCCCACATCGCCTCAAAGGTCATTTCCACCAGGCGCCGCGCCTTGGGGGCGACGTTGCCAATCATGTACATCTTGCTGGAGTCGGCGATAAAGCCACCTTTTTCCAGGGTGATGTCGATGTTGATGATGTCGCCGTCCTTGAGGATCTCCTTGGCGCTGGGCATGCCATGGCACACCACTTCGTTGATTGAGGTGTTGATGGAGAAGGGGTAGTCGTATTGCCCGAGGCTGGCGGGGCGGGCTTTAAGGTCGTTACGAATGAAGGCTTCGACTGCGGCGTCCAGCTCCAGGGTGGAGCGGCCGGCGGCGACAAACCCGTCGAGCATGTCAAACACTTGAGCCAGCAGGCGCCCGGATTCGCGCATCACAGCCAGTTGAGCGGCAGTCTTGATCATCAGCTGCGCCCCCGGATCAGGTCGGGCTTGTCCAGCAACAGTTTGTTGATCAGCTCGTTGTACGGCAGGTTGGGGTTGAGTTCGGCGAGCAGGCCGATCTTGATCCAGAACTCGGCCTGGGCGTTGATGGAGCGGTCCATGGCCGCGCTGGCCAGGCGGAGTTGTTCATGCAGTTGGTCGGTGATTTTGACGATGCCCATGGGGTTCACTGTTTAAAAGTTGATATACAAAGCGTATATGTTTCGTATATCTATCGTAAACCCCCAAACGCTAAATGGCGCTTGGCCATTGACTTGCCCGGTGACGCCCGGTTAATTTCGTGACATGACATTTCAAACCTTCCGCAGCCAGCCAAGCATTATTACCGCCATTCCTCATTTGGCGGGATAGCACACGGCTGCACCCAAACCCGCCTTAGAGGCGGGTTTTGTTTTTCCGTCTCCAGGGCCCTTGAAAACCAGGAGACACCCATGAGCACGTGCCCCGTCCCCCACACCGCTGATACGGCATTGCTTGAACACTATGTAAAAAAGATCCTCGCCGCGCCGGTCTATGACCTGGCGTTGCGTACGCCCCTGCAAGCCGCGCCGGCATTGTCGGCGCTGCTGGGTAACCAAGTGCTGCTCAAGCGCGAAGACCTGCAACCGACCTTTTCCTTCAAGATTCGCGGCGCCTACAACAAGCTGGTGCAGCTCACCGCCGAGCAAAAGGCGCGCGGTGTGGTGACCGCATCGGCGGGGAACCATGCGCAAGGCGTGGCACTGGCGGCGAAGGAGTTGGGGATCAAGGCGCGGATCGTCATGCCGTGCAGCACGCCCGAGTTGAAGGTGTTGGGCGTGCGCTCCCGAGGCGCCGAAGCGGTGTTGCACGGGGAGAGCTTCCCGTTTGCCCTGGCCCATGCGCTGCAACTGGCCGAGACATCCGGATGCACGTTCGTTTCGCCCTTCGATGATCCGGACGTGATCGCCGGCCAGGGCACCGTGGCCATGGAAATCCTGCGCCAGCAACAGGGCCCGTTGGACGCCATCTTCGTGCCGGTGGGTGGCGGCGGTCTGATCGCAGGTATCGCGGCCTACGTCAAATACCTGCGGCCTGAGGTGCGCATCGTCGGTGTCGAGCCCGAAGGCTCCAGTTGCCTGCTGGCCGCCCTGCGCGCCGCTGAGCGGGTGGTATTGCCGAGCGTCGACGGGTTTGCCGACGGTACCGCCGTAGCGCAGATCGGCGCCTACGGTTTTGAAATCTGCCGGGAGTGGGTGGACGAAGTCATCACCGTGAGCAATGACGAACTGTGCAGCGCCATCAAGCTGATCTACGACGACACCCGTTCCATCACCGAACCCTCTGGCGCGTTGGCGGTGGCGGGCATTCGCAAGTACGTGGCGCAACGAGGCGTGCATGGCCAGACTCTGGTGGCGGTGAATTCCGGGGCGAATATTAACTTTGATAGTTTGCGACATGTTGCTGAAAGAGTGACGGCATACGCACACGAAGCGCAGGGTTAAACGTTTAATCGTGGCTGTTCGACGATGTTATAAACACTACGGGCGTGGACCTGTTTAAGTTATATAAACTTGCGCGTTCCTTATGAGGAATGGTTACAACGCAAGCGTATTTTGCCGAGTAGGCTGGTAGTTGAAACGTCTTCCAAGGTCGGCAAGACGCGGCAGGCAGGCGTCTGCCACACCCATAAGACTCTGTTGGCAGTCTCAAAAAAGGAGAGGTTGGCCATGCTTTCGGAATTAGAGCTTCGCAGCATTATTGAAGGAAGTTTCCTGCCCAAACGGTGCGAATGCACCAAAGCCGAAGATGCTTCGCTGACGATCAAGATCTATGACGATCGCGACCGTGACCGGGTGGATTTGGAGGTCAAAGGCATCAAGACGGACAAACTCGACAGCAGTCGAGCGATTTGCAACCTGATCGCCGGGTTGCGTGAAGATCTGAAAAATACCCATGCACCCGCCCTGCAAAGAGCGGGAGGTCGAGCCTATTACTAGGCAGACGCCTGAGGGTGAACCACCGAAGACCTGTGGGCTTGGATAAACGCCAGGCCCAATACGGTTTCGGTCGCCACGGCCAGGAAGATCCCCGGCCCGGCGTTGCCATTGAACCACTCACTCAAGCCCAGCACAGCCAGCACCAGGCAACCGATGGCAAAGCCACTGGTCATGGCGCGACGCGTGTCCGAAGGCGGCGCATGGCGGGCCCGGTAAAACATGATGCCGATGGCCAGGAACAGCGCGGCGCTGCGGCGGGCGACCAGGCCTGTGGCGTCTGAAGAATTCACTCCCCACATCCCGAGCAGCAGATCGGGGCGTAACCCCCAGACCAGTGCGAGGGCAAAGCACAGCAGGGCGGTTGTGGTGGCGAGGGTACGAAAACTGAACGGCATGGCGATTCCTTTCGGCCTTGGGACAAGCCCGCAAGAATACGCCTATCTACGCGGGCTTGCTGTGTGACAGTGCAACGCTCAATTCTGGAAGCTGCACGCGTCGGACAGCTTCCGATAGCCCACATCTTCGACTTTCCCAGCCTTGTCCACGAACTTGATATCGGCGTCGATGACTTTGCAGTCATTGGTCGGCGCTTCGTTCATGGCGATCACATGCTTGATGTTCAACGGCATGCCGTATTGGTAAGGCACGGGTTTCTGGTTGTCGGCCTGGGCCAGGCCCGAGACGGCTGCCAGTGCCAGCGCGCCGCCACACAGTAAAGTACGTAGTTTCATGAAGGTGCTCCGCAAGTGGGTTCGACTTCACTGTCGGCTTGCGGGATTAACCATCGATTAATCGAGGCCTGGCTGACAAAACCTTCATGAAACCGGGTGTTCAGCCCAACTGTTTACGATACGGCAGGTCCGGGCCGGTTTTGGTGCAGGTCATTGCCGCCGCGCGAATCGCGAAGCCCAGCATGGCGTCAATCTGCGCGCGGGTGAGTTGTTGCAGGCCGTCGACCGAATCCAACTGCTGCTCGGTCAGCCAGGCAATCAACGCAGCCTGGAAGGTATCGCCGGCGCCCACGGTGTCGGCCATCACCACCTTGACCGCAGGTTGCGACCAGGTGCCATGTTGGCGGCTGAAGACACTGGCGCCGTCGCCGCCACGGGTGAGGAATACCAACTGGCAACGGTGTTGCAACCAGCCTTGCAGCACGCTTTCCGGCGACTGGTCAGGGTACAGAAGGTGCAGGTCTTCATCGCTGACCTTGATCAGGTCGGCATGTTTGACCAGCTCGGCGACGCGGTCACGCCACAGCTGGATGTCGGGTTGCGGGTTGAGGCGCACGTTGGGGTCGAGGCTGATCAGGCGCTTGCCGCTTTCGCGCTGTACCAGGGCCAGCAGGGTGTCGCCAATCGGTTGCACCACCAGGGAGAACGAGCCGATATGCAGCCCACGCACGTCATCACCGAGTACCGGCAAATGCTCGGCTTGCAGCAGCCGGTCCGCACAGCCCTCACCCCGGAAGTTGTACTGCGGTGAACCATTGGCACCCACGGCGACCATGGACAGGGTGGTCGGCGCGGCGAATTCCACCAGGAACTGTTCGCTGACGCCTTCATCTTTCAGCACCTGCAATAAGCGTCGGCCGAGGAAATCGGTGGACAGGCCGCCGAACAACCCGGCCTCGATGCCCAGGCGGCGTAACCCCACCGCGACGTTGAACGGTGAGCCACCCGCAATCGCCTTGTAGTTGACCTTGGAGGCCTGCCCGCTGGCATCTTCCTCGCTGAAAAAATCGAACAGCGCTTCACCACACACCAGATACATAGTCGTTCGCTCTTAAAGGGTTGCCACGTGCTGTTGATAGCGTTCGTAAGCCAGTTGATAGGCGCTGACATGGGCCGCCACCGGCAGGGTACGGCTGGCCGGGTCGACGCTCACGCATTTTTCGCAGAGGCTGGCCAGGGATTCGCCGGATTGGCTCCACGCAGCCTGGATCGCCGCGCCGAGGGCGGCGGCTTCGCTTTGTTCGGTGCAGATCACTTCGGTGTTCATGATATCGGCGACCATCTGCCGCCACACGGGGCTTTTCGAGCCGCCGCCGATCAGGCGGATACTCTGGCTTTGCAGGCCGGTCTGGCGCAGCAGGTCCAGCCCGTAGCGCAGGCCGAAGGTGGTGCCTTCAACCACGGCGCGGCACAGGTTGGCGCGTGTCAGGTTGGTCATGGTCAGGCCGTGCAGGCTGCCAGTGGCGTGGGGCAGGGCGGGTACGCGTTCGCCGTTGAGGAACGGCAGCATGCTGACGCCGTCGGCGCCAATCGGCGCTTGCTCCACCAGGTCGTTGAAGGCGTTCAGGTCCAGTTCGAAGAGCTCGCGTATCACGCCTGTGGCGTTGGTCAGGTTCATCGTGCAGATCAATGGCAACCAGCCGCCGCTGGATGAGCAGAATGTGGCGACCGACGCTTGGGGGGCTGACGTTGGGTTGGTCCGAAAACGCATAGACGGTACCCGATGAGCCCAGGCTCATGGTGATCACGCCGGGCGCGATATTACCGGTGCCGATGGCGCCCATCATGTTATCGCCGCCGCCGCTGGCGACGATGGCGTTGGGGTTGATGCCCAGGCGCTCGGCGATGGCAGGCAGGATGCTGCCCACGGTTTGATCGGCTTCGATCAGTTGCGGTAAGGCTTGTTCCAGGCGACCGCTGGGGTCGATGTGCTTGAGCAGTGCCACATCCCAGTCACGGCTGCGCACGTTGAAATAGCCGGTGCCGGACGCATCACCGTATTCTGCGACGGCACGGCCGGTGAGCCAGTAATTGAGGTAGTCGTGGGGCAGCAGGATATGGGCGATTTGCTTGAAGATGTCCGGGTGTTGTTCGCGCGTCCAGAGCAGCTTGGACACGGTGTAGCCCGGTGCGATGGCCACGCCCAGCCGTTCGAGTGAACCGCTTTCGCCGCCCAGATGTTGCAGCAGGCGGTCGTTCTCCGGCGCGGTTTCGGTGTCGCACCACAGCTTGGCCGGGCGCAAGACCTGGCCTTGGTCATCCAGCAGTACCAGCCCGTGCTGCTGGCCGGAAACGCCGATACCAAGGATGTCCTGGCCGTCCACGCCAGCCTGTTGCAGGGCGCGGTGGGTGGCTTCGGTAAAGGCGTCCAGCCATTCCTGGGTGTGCTGTTCGCGACGGCCATTGGCGCCGCTGATCAACGTGTGCGCGGCGGCGCCCAGGCCCAGCACCTTGCCGCTGGAGGCGTCGAGGACGATGGCTTTGGTGCCTTGGGTGCCGCAGTCGATGCCGAGGAACAGGTTTTGCTGGGTCATGATGGTGTGCTCAGCAGTGTTATTTTTTTTGGATTGGCAACCCGGTCCAGTGGGAGGGGGCTTGCCCCCGATGGCAGTGGGTCAGTGAAGGATATTTGACTGACACACCCTCATCGGGGGCAAGCCCCTTCTCACATTTAAACCGGTTTCTTCAGGAGGTGCTTCAGGGTAGCGGTGACGCCGTTATCACGCAGACTCTCATAGCACCGCTCGAACGCTGCCACAAACGCCGGCGAGTTGGGAATAGCCGTGCCAAAAATCTCTTCTACACCCAGTAGGCGTTTGCTGATCAGCGCATCGTCAGTCACCAACCCCTGGCAGAATTCCGCCCGCGGATCGGGGATTTTGTAGCTCACCCCATTCTCATCCACACCCTTCAAATACAAGGCCCAGGCTGCGACGACCAGCGCCGCGCGCTCTGTTTCACGCCCATCGGCAATCAGATGATTGATGGTCGGCACGGTGAACTTGGGAAACTTCGACGAGCCGTCCGAACACACGCGCTCCAACTGGTCGGCAATCGCCTGGTTGGAGAAGCGATCCACCAGCGTCTGCTTGTAGTCGGTCAGGTCGATGCCCGGTACCGGCGCGAGGTTTGGCGTGACGTCGAGGTCCATGTAGGCACGCATGTAGGCTACGAACAGCGGGTCGTTCATGGTCTCGTGCACAAACCGATAACCCTTGAGAAACCCCAGGTAGGTCAGGGCCAGGTGGCTGCCGTTGAGCAAACCGATCTTCATCTCTTCATAGGGCGTCACATCGTCGGTGAACTGCACGCCGACCTTTTCCCACGCCGGGCGGCCGTTGACGAATTTGTCTTCCAGCACCCACTGCACGAAGGGTTCGCACACCACTGGCCAGGCATCGTCAATGCCGTGTTCATCGTGCAATTGCAGGCGGTGGGCGGTGCTGGTCATGGGAGTGATGCGGTCGACCATGGCATTCGGGAAGCTCACATTGGCTTCGATCCAGTCATGCAACTCGGCATTGTGCAGGGCGGCAAACGCCAGCAATGCCTTGCGCGTGACGGCGCCGTTGTGGGGCAGGTTATCGCAGGACATCACGGTGAACGCGGGAATGCCGGCGGCGCGGCGTTGGGTCAGCGCCGCGCAGATAAAACCGAACACGGTTTTCGGCGCCGTGGGGTGCGCCAGGTCGTGCTGGATCTGCGGCAGGTGGGCCATGAACTCGCCGTTGCTGTCGTCGATGCAGTAACCGCCCTCGGTGATGGTCAGCGAGACGATGCGGATTTCAGGGCTGGCGAGCTTGTCGATCAGGGCTTGGGCGCTGTCTTCGGCCAGCAGCATGTCGCTGATGGCACCGATTACGCGCACTTCGGTGTCGTCGGTGTCGCCCAGTTCATACAGGGTGAACAGGTAGTCCTGGCCGGCCAGGTCGTCGCGGGCTTTGCGGTCCTCGGCCCGCAGTCCGACGCCGCAGATGCTCCAGTCCAGGCCTTCACCGGTGTTCATCAGCGCATCGGTGTAATACGCCTGGTGCGCGCGGTGGAAGCCGCCGACGCCGATATGGGCGATGCCCTGACGGGTGTCGGCAATGGCGTAGGCCGGGATTTTCACCTGCTCAGCCAGTTGCGTGAGGTTCTGTGTGTTCAATTTCATAACGTAATACTCGCGAAATCAGGCGGCAGCGCGCAGTGGACGGGCCACGGCCACGCCATCAGTGTCGAACAGATGGCAGTGCGCCGGGTCCAGGTGCAGGTGCAGGGTTTCACCGTACTGGCTGGCCATGTCGCCGCGGATGCGCATGGTCAACGGCTCGCCGTTGGCGGTGTTGACGTGGCAGAAGGTGTCACTGCCCAGGCGTTCGCCGACGTCGGCGGTGACGGTCAGGGTGGTTTGGCCAGGCGACGCGATTTCCAAGTGCTCCGGACGAATGCCCAGGGTGACCGCGCTGCCGACGCTCAAGGTCGGACCACTGAGCGGCAGGTTGATCAAGGTGCCGGCGTCCAGTTGCACTTCGCAGGTCTGGGACTCGACACGCGTGACCTTGCCCTTGAGGAAGCCCATTTTCGGCGTGCCAAGAAAGCCCGCCACAAACAGGTTCGCGGGTTGGTGATACAGCTCCAGTGGCGAACCTACCTGCTCGATACGGCCGCTGTTGAGCACTACCACCTTGTCGGCCAGGGTCATGGCTTCGACCTGGTCGTGGGTCACGTAGATCATGGTCGCCTGCAGTTCTTTATGCAGGCGCGCCAGCTCCAGGCGCATTTGCACACGCAGGGCGGCGTCGAGGTTGGACAGCGGTTCGTCGAACAGGAAGATCTTCGGGTTGCGCACAATGGCGCGGCCAATCGCTACGCGCTGACGCTGGCCACCGGAGAGTTGCTTGGGCTTGCGCTCCAGCAGCGGGCCCAGTTCGAGGATGCGCGCCGCTTCGTTGACCTTGCTCTCCACCAGCTTCTTGTCGACGCCGGCCAGGTCCAGGGCAAACGACATGTTTTTGCGCACGCTCATATGCGGATACAGCGCGTAAGTCTGGAACACCATCGCCAGGTCGCGCTTGGCCGGGGTCACTTCGGTGATGTCGCGGCCATCGAGTTCGATGGTGCCTTCGGTAACTTCTTCCAGGCCGGCGATCAGGCGCAGCAGGGTGGACTTACCGCAGCCCGACGGGCCGACGAAGACCACGAACTCCTTGTCGTTCACTTCCAGGTCGATGCCTTTGATGATCGAGAAACCTTCGAAGCCTTTTTGCAAATTCTTGATTTTGAGGTTGGCCATGATGGGCCCTCCGCTAGAAATTATTATTTAACTGCGCCGAAGGACAAACCGCGCACCAGCTGTTTCTGGCTGATCCAGCCAAAGATCAGGATCGGCGCACAGGCGAGGGTCGAGACGGCCGACAATTTGGCCCAGAACAAACCTTCGGGGCTGGAGTAGGAGGCGATCAGCGCGGTCAACGGCGCCGCGTTCGATGAGGTCAGGTTCAGCGACCAGAACGCCTCGTTCCAACACAGGATCAGCGACAGCAACACCGTGGAAGCGAGGCCGCCCTTGGCGATCGGCAGCAGTACCCGGACCATTTCCTGCCAGAGGGTGGCGCCGTCCAGGCGTGCGGCTTCGAGGATGTCTTTGGGGATGTCTTTGAAGTAGGTGTAAACCATCCAGACCACGATCGGCAGGTTGATCAGGGTGTAGATGATGATCAGCGCAATGCGCGTATCCAGCAGGCCAAAGCTCTTGGCCAGCAGGTAGATCGGCATCAGCACGCCCACCGGCGGCAGCATCTTGGTGGACAGCATCCACAGCAGCGTGCCCTTGGTGCGCTTGGTTTCGTAGAACGCCATGGAGTAGGCCGCCGGCACCGAGATCAGCAGGCACAGGGCGGTAGCGCTGAAGGAAATCAGCACCGAGTTCCAGGCATAGCTGAAGTAGTTGCTGCGCTCGTTGATGTGCAGGTAGTTCTCCAGCGTCGGCGTGAAGATGAACTGCGGCGGCGTGGCGAACGCGTCGATTTCGGTCTTGAAGCTGGTCAGCACCATCCAGAAGATCGGGAAGAAAATCAGGATTGCGATGGCCCAGGCCAACGTGCCGAGCAACAGGCTTTGCAGGCGGCGGGATTGTTGAAGCGTCATGGCGCGGCCCTCAAGGCTTGTCAGTCAGGTTTTTGCCGATCATCCGCACCAGGATGATCGCCGCGATATTGGCGATGACCACGGCAATCAAGCCGCCGGCCGAGGCCATGCCCACGTCGAATTGCACCAGAGCCTGGTTGTAGATCAGGTAGGCGAGGTTGGTCGACGCGTAGCCGGGGCCACCGTTGGTGGTGGTGAAGATTTCGGCGAATACCGAGAGCAGGAAGATCGTTTCGATCATCACCACCACGGCAATCGGGCGGGCCAGGTGGGGCAGGGTCAGGTGCCAGAAAATCGCAATGGCGCCGGCACCGTCCAGACGTGCCGCTTCCTTTTGTTCCTGGTCGAGGGACTGCATGGCGGTCATCAGCAGCAGGATCGCGAAGGGCAGCCATTGCCACGACACAATGATGATGATCGACAGCAGCGGGTAGTGCGCCAGCCAGTCAACAGGTTCTGCGCCAAAGAACTTCCACACGGCAGCGAGGATTCCCGACACCGGGTGAAAAATCAGGTTCTTCCAGATCAGCGCACCGACGGTGGGCATGATGAAGAACGGAGAAATCAGCAACACCCGCACCAGGCCGCGACCGAAGAATTCACTGGCTTCCAGCAGCGCGCTGATCAACACGCCGAACACCACGCTGATCAGCAATACGCTACCTACCAGCAACAGGGTGTTGGAGGCACCGGGCAAGAAGCCCGAGTCGGTGATGAAGTAGGTGAAGTTCTCCAGCCCCACGAATTGGTTTTCGCCGGGGTAGAGCAGGTTGTAGCGGATCAGGGAAAAGTACAGGGTCATGCCCAGGGGCACGATCATCCAAAGCAACAGCATGGCGACCGAGGGCGTGACGAGGAACCAGCCGGGGTTGGCCAGGCGGTTTTTGGGTGCTGTATTCATGATAATCAAGGCCATTGCGAAGCAAGGATCGGAATGCGGTCAGGATGGGAGAAGGCTTGCCCCCGATAGCGGTGTATCAGTCACTGAATCATCAACTGGTAGATGGCTATCGGGAGCAAGCCCCCTCCCACATTTGACTGTGGTGAGACCCGGGTTATTTGGGGTAACCCGCCCGCTTCATTTCACGCTCGGTGGTGGTCTGCGCGGCGGTCAGTGCAGCATCGACCGTTTGCTGACCGGTCAGCGCACCGGAGAAGAACTTGCCGACCTGGGTACCAATCGCCTGGAACTCAGGAATGGTCACCAACTGGATACCGATATACGGCACCGGCTTGAGCGTCGGTTTGGTCGGGTCGGCGACTTTCAGCGATTCCAGGGTCACCTTGGCAAACGGTGCAGCCTTCATGTACTCGTCGCTGTAGGTCGACTTGCGGGTGCCAGGCGGTACGTTGGCCACGCCGTCGGTCTTAGCGACCAACGCGCCATATTCCTTGGAGGTTGCCCAACTGGTGAACACCTTGGCGGCGTCCTTGGCCTTGGAGCTGGTCGGGATCGCCAGGGACCATGAGTACAGCCACGAAGTGCCTTTGTCGGTCTTCTCGTGGGGCGCGAAGGTGAAGCCTACGCTGTCGGCCACCTTGCTCTGGGACTTGTCGGTGACAAACGAGCCAGCCACGCTGGCGTCGACCCAAATTGCACACTTGCCGCTGTTGAACAGCGCCAGGTTTTCGTTGAAACCGTTGCTGGACGCACCCGGCGGGCCGGATTTCTTCATGTTGTCGACGTAGAAGTTAAGCGCGTCTTTCCATTCGGGGCCGTTGAACTCAGGCTGCCACTTTTCATCGAACCACCGCGCGCCATAGCCGTTGGCCAGGGTGGTGATCAGCGCCATGTTTTCACCCCAACCGGCTTTGCCGCGCAGGCACAGGCCGTATTGCTCTTTGGTTTTGTCGGTGAGTTTGGCCGCGAATTCGCCGATCTGGGTCCAGGTCGGATGCTCGGGCATGGTCAGCCCGGCGTCCTTGAACAGGTCGGTGCGGTAATACGTGATCGAGCTTTCAGCGTAGAACGGCAGGGCGTACAGCGAGCCTTTGACGGACAAACCGTCACGCACAGAAGGGAAAACGTCGTCGAGGTCGTAGGAAGCCGGAAGATCCTTCATCGGTTCCAGCCAGCCTTTGGCGCCCCAGAGTGCGGCTTCGTACATGCCAATGGTCAGCACGTCGAACTGTCCGCCTTGGGTGGCGATGTCGGTGGTCAGGCGTTGGCGCAGCACGTTTTCTTCGAGCACCACCCAATTCAGCTTGATCTCTGGATGCTCGGCCTCGAAGGTCTTCGAGAGCTTTTGCATGCGGATCATGTCGCTGTTGTTGACGGTGGCAATGGTCAGGGTCTGCGCGCCAAAGCTGACGGCGCTGAGGGTCATGCAGGTTGTCATGCAGGTGGAGACAAGCAGTGCTTTTGCTGTGAACTTCATCGCGCACTCCATTTCCGCGCCCAGGGGCTACAGAAGGACAGTTATTGTTGTTGTGTCTTCCTACGAGGAGTCAGGAAGAGTGTGCGTTGATTACAGCCTTCAAATGGGGTTGTGACAAATCCTTGGGAGCACTTGGACTGATACTTTTTTGCACTCGGTCACACAGCCTTTTAAACCTTCAAGCCAGGTTCTGCTCGGTCAGCCGTTGCACCGCCAGGCGCCGGTAGTGGGAAGGGGTCATGCCTTTAAGCTGCTGAAAACGTCGGTTGAAGTTGGAGATATTGTTGAAACCCGACTCAAAGCACACATCGGTGACGGCCTTGTCGCCATCTGCCAGTAACTCGCATGACTTGCTGATGCGCAGTCTGTTGACGAATTCGATAAATGTGCGCCCGGTGGCCTGCTTGAACACCCGGGAAAAATACGTGGGCTTCATGCCCAAGTGTTCCGCCACTTCCTCCAGCGGCAACTCCCGCGCGTAGTGGGCGAAGATGTAATCCACCGCCCGGTTGGTACGGTCGATGCTGTGTTCATCGGCCAGTTGCGGCGTGGTCACGCCGGACAGCAGTTGGTAGTCCTCACAGGTACTCAACACTTCCAGCAAGATAAAGAAGTGCCCCAGGCGCGCCATACCCTGGGCGTCCTCGATGCGTTGCATCAGGGTCATGGCTTGGGCAATGGTCTTTCTGCAACGAAACTCGATGCCGTACTGGGCACGTTCCAGCAGTGGGGTGAGGGTTTTCAGCTCGGTGAAGATATGGCTGCCGTTTTCCAGTAATTCATCGGTGAAGTTCACCAGCATGTCGCGCTTGGGCACCACCTCGTCTTCTTCCACCTGGCTGATCCAGTTATGGGGCAGGTTGGGGCCGGTGAGGAAGAGGCTTTCAGGGTAGAAATTACCGATGTAGTCGCCGATAAACACCTTGCCCGAGCTGGCGACGATCAGGTGCAGTTCGTATTCCTTGTGGAAATGCCAGCGCACCAGCGGACAGGGGAAACCATGCTGGCGATAGATGATGGACAGACCGTTGTGATCGTCCATCAGCTCGTAGGAAGGGTCGGTGATTCGCGCTGCTCGGGTCATGCTGCCGTCGCTTTTATTGTTGGTTGCGACCCGAATAATGCCCCCTTGCGCGCGACCCTGCCAGCGTCGGTGTTTACAGCACGCGGTTTTTTGCCTCGATCCACTGGGACATGTACTGGGTACTTTTGTGGGCGTGATGGCGAAGCATGCTGCCGGTAAAGTTGTCGCGGCGATGGGCGGCGAGGTGGCGACGGCAGTGCTCCAGGCACTCCACCAGCGCAGGCCCGTGGACGTTCTGGTCATAGCGGCGGGCAATCAATTGGCGACCGTCTTCCTGGGCCTGGGTCCAGCGCTCGCGGTCCTGATACAAAGCCACGGCAGCGGCGGCCAAGGCAGGCGCGCTGGTTTCGATCATGCCGGGCCATGGTTGCTCATCGCCCATGGCCTCGGCGCCGATCGGCGTGCTGATGCTCGGCGTACCGCACAACATCGCGTCCGCCAGTTTGCCCTTGATGCCCGCGCCGAAGCGCAGGGGGGCCAGGCAGATGCGTGCAGCGCTCATTACCTGTAGCGCATCTTCAGCCCAGTTCATCACATGAAAGCCCTGGGCCGGGTTATGCAGGGCGGTGGCCTTGGGTGGGGTGTAAGCACCATAGATATGCAGCTGCGCGCCGGGTAATTGTTGTCGAATCAGCGGCCACAGGCTGTTCTTCATCCACAGCACAGCGTCCCAATTGGGCGCGTGACGGAAGTTGCCGATGCTGAGGAAATGCGCGCGGTCGTCAAACGGGACGAACTTTTCGGTCACGGGCTCCAGCATCAGCGGGCACCAGTGGAGCAGGGCGGCCGGCACCTTGAACTGCTCGGTCAGGAGGCGCATTTCCACGTCGGAGATCATCAGGTTGATGTCACAGCGGTAAATCGCCGCGATCTCGCGCTTGGCCACGTCGGTGTCGGCCATCAGTTGGAACTCATCTTCCAGGGCGGGCGCAAACAGAGCGCTGAAGTCGTCGCTGTCGGGATGGGTCTTAAGGTGGTTCTTGAGCCGTTGCTGGCGAGCGTCGCGCAGGCTTTGCAGGTCGCAGGTTTCCAGCACGCGCAATGCGTCGGGGCAACACTTCTCCACGCGCCAGCCGAACTGCTCTTCCATCATGAAACGGTCGAACAGCACGATATCCGGAGCGAGCTCGCGGATAAAGTCGTCGAAACTGCTGTTATTGAGCTCGATGGCGCATTCGGCAATGCCCAGGGCGAGCAGGTCGGCTTTGTGCTCGCCGAGTGCAGCAGGGCTGCTGAAGGTAATGTCCCAACCTTGCGTAAGAAAGGTCTCAAGAATCTGCATCATATGCCCACCAGCGGCCGAAGAACGGGGCTCCGGCCAGACATAACCAATGACCAGAACTTTGGTGGCAGGCGGATTCATCGACGACGGTTTCCTTTAAGGGCAGGCGAAAAGCGCGCAATTAAACCACAACCTGTGGGCATGACAATTTGTGTCTGGCGGTAGGTAGGCACGGCACTTTGTGGTTAACTTCCGCCTCTCGAATTCGTTTAACTAAACCCAGCATAAGGATTCTGTTCATGGCTCAAGTCACCCTTAAAGGCAACGCGGTCAAGGTTGAAGGCGAATTGCCGCAAGTCGGCACCCAGGCTCCAGACTTCATCCTGACTGCCAACGACCTGTCGGACGCCACCCTGGCGACCTTCGCCGGCAAGCGCAAAGTGCTGAACATCTTCCCAAGCGTTGATACCCCGACTTGCGCGGCGTCGGTTCGCAAGTTCAACGCCCAGGCCAACGAACTGAACAACTCCGTTGTACTGTGCATCTCCACCGACCTGCCATTCGCCCAAGCACGCTTCTGCGGCTCCGAAGGCCTGGAAAACGTGAAGAACCTGTCGGATTTCCGCGATCCTGCTTTCGCTCAGGACTTTGGCGTGGCAATCGCTGATGGCCCGCTGCGCGGCCTGACCGCCCGCGCCGTGGTGGTTCTGGACGAAAACAACAACGTCCTGCACACCCAACTGGTTTCTGAAATCGCTGAAGAACCAAACTACGAAGCCGTTCTGGCTGTTCTGAAGTAACTGTTTGCGTGGATGCTGTCGTTTTGCAGTAACACGCGTGATACATGATTGCGGCCTGGCCTAGTCCAGGCCGTTTTCATTTGTGCTTCAGACGTTTAGGCAAATAGCCGACGGACTAGACCCAGACGTTAAAAGTTGTAAGCCCAAGGTAAATAGCCGGTAAAGGCGCTTTTCTTAATGCGCCCCAGTGCTTATCTTTCAGCCTCCCAAAGAAGAAGCTCTCGCGCCCAATGGTTGATCATTCCATGCAATCCTCCCCCCGCAACTCCCGTCGCTGGCTGTTCGGCCTGCTTGTGCTGCTGGTTATCGCCGGTCTGTGCTGGAAATTCTGGCCCGGCGGCGCGGCCCAAAAAGACGCACCGGCCGGGCACACCAGCAAAACCGGCATGGCACGCCCTGGTTTCGGCGGTTCCACGGGCCCGATACCGGTGCGCGTGGCGCCGGCGGTGTTGGGAGAGTTTCCGGTGTACTACAAGGCATTGGGCACTGTTACTGCGCTCAACACCATTAATGTACGCAGCCGGGTGGGCGGGGAATTGATGAAGATCGCCTTTGAAGAAGGGCAGATGGTCAAGGCCGGTGATCTGCTGGCCGAGATTGACCCGCGCAGCTACCAGAACGCCTTGCTCCAGGCCCAGGGCACGCTGATGCAGAACCAGGCCCAGCTGAAAAATGCCCAGGTCGATGTGGAACGCTATCGTGGGTTGTATGCCCAGGACAGTATCGCCAAGCAGACCCTGGACACCGCCGAAGCGCTGGTCCTGCAATACCAAGGCACGGTCAAGACCAATCAGGGCGCGGTGGACGACGCCAAGCTCAACCTTGAATTCACCAAGATCCGCGCGCCGATCGCCGGTCGCGTCGGCCTGCGCCAGCTCGACGTCGGCAACCTGGTGGCCGCCAACGACACCACCGCCCTGGCCGTGATCACCCAGACCCAGCCGATCAGCGTGGCCTTTACCCTGCCGGAAAACACCCTGGAAACCGTGCTCGCCCGTTACCACGCTGGCAACAAACTGCCCGTGGAAGCCTGGGACCGTGGCGACGTGAAACAGCAGGCCGTCGGCGTGTTGCAGAGCCTGGACAACCAGATCGACGTCACCACCGGCACTCTGAAATTCAAGGCGCGTTTCGATAACAAGGACAAAGCGCTGTTCCCCAACCAGTTCGTCAACGTGCACCTGCTGGCCGACACCCTGCACAACGTGGTGCTGGCGCCGTCCGCCGCGATTCAGTTCGGCAATGCTGGCACCTTTGTCTACAAGCTTGATGGCGACAAGAAGGTCAAGGTACAGCCCCTTGTGGTCGGTGATACCGACGGTGAAAACACCGTGATCAAGGAAGGCTTGGTCGCTGGCGACCGTGTGGTGCTGGAAGGCACCGACCGCCTCAAGGAAGGCAGCGAAATCGAAGTAGTCAACGACAGCACTGAAGTCCCGACCACCCCGACTGAGCACCTGCAAGGCAAACCAGCAGCGAAAGGGGAGACCGGCGCTGACGCTGGCAAGGCGCAAAAGGTCGGCGCATGAACCTGTCGCGGCTGTTTATCCTTCGCCCGGTCGCCACCACGTTGAGCATGCTGGCCATTGTCCTGGCCGGCATCATCGCGTACCGCTTGCTGCCGGTCTCGGCCTTGCCCCAGGTGGATTACCCGACCATTCGGGTGATGACCCTCTACCCCGGCGCCAGCCCCGACGTGATGACCAGCGCGGTTACCGCGCCCCTTGAGCGCCAGTTCGGGCAGATGCCCGGCTTGACCCAGATGGCGTCCACCAGTTCCGGCGGCGCTTCGGTACTGACCCTGCGTTTTAACCTCGACATTAATATGGATGTCGCCGAGCAACAGGTGCAGGCCGCGATCAACGCCGCCACCAATTTGCTGCCCAAGGACCTGCCGGCGCCGCCGGTGTACAACAAGGTCAACCCGGCGGATACCCCGGTGCTGACCCTGGCTATCAGCTCCAAGACCATGCTGCTGCCCAAGCTCAATGACTTGGTCGACACGCGCATGGCACAGAAAATTGCCCAGATCAGTGGCGTCGGCATGGTCAGCATCGCTGGTGGCCAGCGTCAGGCCGTGCGTATCAAGGTCAACCCCGAAGCCCTGGCGGCTAATGGCCTGAACTTGTCGGATGTGCGCACCTTGATCGCGGCGTCCAACGTCAACCAACCCAAGGGTAACTTCGACGGCCCGACCCGGGTGTCGATGCTTGACGCCAACGACCAGTTGGTCTCGCCCCAGCAATACGCCGAACTGATCCTGGCCTACAACAATGGCGCGCCGTTGCGCCTTAAAGATGTGGCACAGATCGTCGACGGCGCCGAAAACGAGCGCCTCGCGGCTTGGGCCAATGAAAACCAGGCGGTGCTGCTGAACATCCAGCGCCAGCCGGGTGCCAACGTCATTGAGGTGGTGGACCGCATCAAGGCGTTGCTGCCGAGCATCACCGACAATCTGCCTGCGGGCCTCGACGTCACCGTCCTCACCGACCGAACCCAGACCATCCGCGCCTCGGTCAAGGACGTACAGCATGAATTGCTGATCGCCATTGCCCTGGTGGTGATGGTGACCTTCCTGTTCCTGCGCCGGGTCAGCGCCACGATTATTCCGTCCATCGCCGTACCGTTGTCTCTGGTGGGCACCTTCGGCGTGATGTACCTGGCTGGGTTCTCCATCAACAACCTCACGCTGATGGCCTTGACCATCGCCACCGGGTTTGTGGTGGACGATGCCATCGTGATGCTGGAGAACATCTCCCGTTACATCGAAGAAGGCGAGACCCCCCTGGCCGCCGCCCTCAAGGGCGCCAAGCAGATTGGTTTCACCCTGATTTCCCTGACCCTTTCGCTGATCGCGGTGCTGATTCCGCTGCTGTTCATGGCCGATGTGGTGGGGCGTCTGTTCCGCGAATTTGCCATCACCCTGGCGGTGGCGATCCTGATTTCCCTGGTGGTGTCCCTGACCCTCACGCCGATGATGTGCGCGCGGTTGCTAAAGCGTGAGCCGAAAGAGGCAGAACAGGGCCGCTTCTACAAGGCCAGTGGCGCCTGGATCGACTGGATGATCGAAGCCTACGGGCGCAAGTTACAGTGGGTGCTCAAGCACCAGCCGCTGACCCTGCTGGTGGCCATCGCCACGTTGGGTCTTACCGTGGTGCTGTACCTGGTGGTGCCCAAGGGCTTTTTCCCGGTGCAGGACACGGGGGTGATCCAGGGTATTTCCGAGGCGCCGCAGTCGATTTCCTTTGCGGCCATGAGTCAGCGCCAGCAGGCGTTGGCCAAAATCATCCTGGCGGATCCGGCGGTGGAAAGCCTGTCGTCCTACATTGGTGTGGATGGCGATAACGCGACCCTCAACAGCGGACGCTTGCTGATCAACCTCAAGGCCCACGGCCAGCGCGACTTGAGCGCAGCCCAGGTAATCACGCGCCTGCAACCGGAAATCGACAAGTTGGTGGGTATCCGCCTGTTTATGCAGCCGGTGCAGGACCTGACCATCGAAGACCGTGTGAGCCGCACCCAGTACCAATTCAGCATGTCCTCCCCGGACTCTGAGTTGCTGGCGCTGTGGAGTGACAAGCTGGTGCACGCCCTCGGCCAGTTGCCGGAGCTTACCGACGTCGCCAGCGACCTGCAGGACAAAGGCCTGCAGGTGTACCTGGTGATCGACCGCGATGCGGCCTCGCGCCTGGGCGTCAGTGTGTCGACCATCACCGACGCGTTGTACGACGCCTTCGGCCAACGCCAGATTTCCACCATCTACACCCAGGCCAGCCAATACCGCGTGGTGTTGCAGGCCCAGTCCGGCGAGACCCTCGGCCCGGATGCTCTGAACCAGATCCATGTGAAAACCACCGACGGCGGCCAAGTGCGGCTGTCGAGCCTGGCCCGTGTGGAACAGCGTCAGGCGCAGTTGGCCATTGCCCATATCGGCCAGTTTCCGGCCGTGATGATGTCGTTCAACCTGGCTCCCGGCGTGGCGCTGGGCAAGGGCGTGGAGCTGATCAACCAGGCGCAGAAAGACATCGGCATGCCCGTGGGCGTGCAGACCCAGTTCCAGGGCGCAGCCCAGGCGTTCGAAGCCTCGCTGTCGAGCACCTTGCTGCTGATCCTGGCGGCGGTGGTCACCATGTACATCGTGCTCGGCGTGCTCTACGAGAGCTATATCCACCCGATCACCATCCTGTCGACCTTGCCTTCGGCGGCGGTGGGGGCATTGCTGGCCCTGCTGCTCAGTGGTAATGACCTGGGCATGATCGCGATCATCGGCATCATCCTGCTGATCGGTATCGTGAAAAAGAACGCGATCATGATGATCGACTTCGCCCTCGACGCCGAACGCAACCAGGGTCTCGACCCACAGACCGCGATCTACCAGGCCGCGCTGTTGCGCTTCCGGCCAATCCTGATGACCACCCTGGCCGCGCTGTTCGGTGCGGTTCCGCTGATGCTGGCCACCGGCTCCGGTGCTGAATTGCGCCAGCCGCTGGGTTTGGTGATGGTCGGCGGCCTGCTGGTGAGCCAGGTGTTGACGCTGTTCACCACGCCGGTGATCTACCTGTATTTCGATCGCCTGGGTCGTCGCTGGCGCAAAGAACCGCAAAGCCTGGAGCCGGTTGAGTCATGAACCTGTCCGGACCTTTCATCCGCCGACCGGTAGCGACCCTGCTGCTGAGCCTGGCGATCATGCTGCTGGGCGGGGTGAGCTTTAACCTGTTGCCGGTCTCGCCGCTGCCGCAGATCGACTTCCCGGTGATCGTGGTCTCGGCAAGCTTGCCGGGTGCCAGCCCCGAGGTGATGGCGTCCACGGTGGCCACGCCGCTGGAGCGCTCCTTTGGCGCGATTGCCGGCATCACCACCATGAGCAGTTCGTCGAGCCAGGGCTCTACCCGAGTGATCCTGGCGTTTGACTCCGACCGTGATATCAACGGCGCGGCGCGTGAAGTGCAGGCGGCGATCAACGCGTCACGCAACCTGCTGCCCAGCGGCATGCGCAGCATGCCCACCTACAAGAAAATCAACCCGTCCCAGGCGCCGATCATGGTGCTGTCGCTGACCTCGGACGTGTTGCAAAAGGGCCAGCTCTACGACCTGGCCTCGACCATCCTGTCCCAGAGCCTGTCCCAAGTGCCGGGTGTGGGCGAAGTGCAGATCGGCGGCAGTTCCCTGCCAGCGGTGCGCATCGAGCTGGAGCCCAAGGCCCTCGACCAGTACGGCGTGGCTCTGGACGATGTGCGCAACACCATTGCCAACGCCAACCAGCGGCGGCCCAAGGGGTCGCTGGAAGACAGCGAGCGCAACTGGCAGATCCAGGCCAATGACCAGTTGGAAAAAGCCAAGGACTACGAGCCGCTGCTGATTCGCTACCAGAATGGCGCGGCCTTGCGCCTGTCGGATGTGGCGAAGATTAGCGACGGCGTTGAAGACCGCTACAACAGCGGCTTCTTCAACAACGAGCCGGCGGTGCTGTTGGTGATCAACCGCCAGTCCGGCGCCAACATCATCGAGACCGTCCGACAGATCAAGGCTCAACTGCCAGCGTTGCAGGCGGTGCTGCCGTCCAGCGTCAAGCTCAGCCTGGCCATGGACCGCTCGCCGGTCATCACCGCCACCTTGCACGAAGCCGAGATGACCCTGCTGATTGCCGTGGGGCTGGTGATTCTGGTGGTTTACCTGTTCCTCGGTAACTTCCGCGCCTCGCTGATCCCGACCCTGGCGGTGCCGGTGTCGCTGGTGGGCACTTTCGCGGTGATGTACTTGTACGGGTTCTCGCTGAACAACTTTTCGCTGATGGCGTTGATCCTGGCCACCGGCCTGGTGGTGGACGATGCCATTGTGGTGCTGGAGAACATTTCCCGGCATATCGACGATGGTGTGCCGCCCATGAAGGCGGCGTACTTGGGCGCCCAGGAAGTCGGCTTTACCTTGCTGTCGATGAACGTGTCGCTGGTGGCGGTGTTCTTGTCCATTCTGTTTATGGGCGGGATTGTCACCAACCTGTTCCGCGAGTTTTCCATCACCTTGTCCGCAGCGATCATTGTGTCGTTGATTGTCTCGCTGACCTTGACCCCAATGCTCTGCGCTCGCTGGCTCAAGCCCCACGTCAAAGACCGGATGACCGGTTTGCAGCGCTGGAGCCAGAGGATCAACGACCGGATGGTTGCCGGTTATGCCACCAGTCTGGACTGGGTACTGCGCCATCGACGCCTGACCTTGCTCAGCTTGTTGCTGACCATCGGCATGAACGTGGCGTTGTACGTGGTGGTGCCAAAAACC
Source organism: Pseudomonas sp. H1_D04 (assembly GCF_054683855.1). NCBI lineage: Bacteria > Pseudomonadati > Pseudomonadota > Gammaproteobacteria > Pseudomonadales > Pseudomonadaceae > Pseudomonas > Pseudomonas sp. H1_D04. The sequence continues at coordinate 5,894,596 of NZ_CP162826.1, read as the reverse complement.
TTTATGCCCCAGCAGGACACCGGCCAGTTAATCGGCTTTGTGCGCGGCGATGACGGGCTGTCGTTCAGCGTGATGCAGCCGAAGATGGAGACTTTCCGCAAGGCGGTGCTCAAGGACCCGGCGGTGCTCAGCGTGGCTGGCTTTATCGGCGGCAACAACGGCACCAACAACGCGGTAATGCTGGTACGCCTCAAGCCCATCAGCGAACGCAAGATTTCTGCCCAGGCGGTGATCGAGCGCCTGCGCAAGGAAGTGCCGCTGGTGCCGGGCGGGCGCCTGTTCCTGATGGCTGACCAAGACCTGCAATTTGGCGGCAGCCGCGACCAGACCAGCGCGCAGTACTCCTACATCCTGCAAAGCGGTGATCTGGCCGCATTGCGCCTGTGGTACCCGAAAGTCGTCGCTGCGTTGCGTGAACTGCCGCAACTCACCGCCATCGACGCCCGTGAAGGCCGGGGCGCAGCCCAGGTCACGCTGATTGTCGACCGCGACCAGGCCAAGCGCCTGGGCATCGACATGGACATGGTCACCGGAGTGTTGAACAACGCCTACAGCCAACGGCAGATCTCTACGATCTACGACAGCCTTAACCAGTATCAGGTGGTCATGGAGGTCAACCCCAAATACGCCCAGGACCCGATCACCCTCAACCAGATGCAGGTGATTACTGCCGATGGCGCACGGGTGCCGCTGTCGACCATTGCCCATTACGAGAACAGCCTGGCCGATGACCGGGTCAGTCACGAAGGCCAGTTCGCCTCGGAAAACATCGCCTTCGACATGGCCGAAGGGGTGACGGTGGAGCAGGGCACGGCCGCCATCGAACGGGCGATTGCCAAGGTCGGTTTGCCCGAGGACGTGATCGCCAAGATGGCCGGCACTGCCGATGCCTTCGCAGCCACCCAGAAAGGCCAGCCGTTCATGATCCTCGGCGCGCTCGTGGCGGTGTACCTGGTGTTGGGCATTCTGTATGAGAGCTACATTCACCCGCTGACGATCCTCTCGACCCTGCCGTCGGCCGGCGTCGGCGCCATGCTCGCGATCTACCTGACAGGGGGCGAGTTCAGCCTGATCTCCTTGCTGGGGCTGTTCCTGCTGATCGGCGTGGTGAAGAAAAACGCAATCCTGATGATCGACCTGGCCCTGCAACTGGAGCGTAACGACGGCTTGGGCCCCTTGGAGTCGATTCGCAGCGCTTGCCTGTTGCGTCTGCGGCCGATCCTGATGACCACGCTGGCGGCCATCCTCGGTGCCTTGCCCTTGCTGCTCGGCGCTGGCGACGGCGCCGAAATGCGTCGCCCCCTGGGCCTGACCATCATTGGCGGCCTGGTCTTCAGCCAGGTCCTGACCCTTTACACCACCCCGGTGGTTTACCTTTATCTCGACCGCGCGCGCCATCGTTTCAATAAATGGCGCGGCGTGCGTACCGATGCTGCCCTGGACACTGCGCTATGACCGATTCAACCTTTGCCAAATTGGCCATGACCCGCGGTTCCCGTGTCGCGAGCCTGGTGCTTTGCGGCGTATTGCTCAGCGCCTGCGCCGTCGGCCCGGACTACAAGCGCCCGGATGTTATCGAACCCGTGCAATTCAAGGAGGCCCAGGGCTGGCGTCAGGCCACGCCGAGTGATTCCTTGGCCCGTGGCGCCTGGTGGGAGTTGTACGGCGACCGCCAGCTCAACGACCTGGTGGTGCGCCTGAATACGGCTAACCAGACGGTGGCACAGGCCGAGGCGCGTTTTCGCCAGGCCCAGGCACTGGTGCGCAGTTCGCGCGGGGCGTTTTACCCGACGGTCGACCTGAGCGCCGGTAAAACCCGCGCCAGCCAGGGCACCGGCAGCAGCAGCGCAAGCCTCAGCAGTTCCAGCAGTGGTATCCGCGACACCCTCAACGCGCAATTGGGCGTGAGCTGGGAAGCCGACATCTGGGGCAAATTGCGCCGTGGTCTGGAAGCCAATGAAGCCAGCGCCGAAGCCAGCTCGGCGGACTTGGCGGCCATGCGCTTGAGCCAGCAATCGGAACTGGTGCAGAGCTACCTGCAATTGCGCGTGATGGACGAACAGACCCGCTTGCTGCAAGCCACGCTGGACACTTACCAGCGCTCCCTGCAAATGACCGAAAACCAATACCGCGCTGGTGTCTCCGGCAAGGATGCGGTGGCCCAGGCGCAAACCCAGCTCAAGAGCACCCAGGCGAGTCTGATCGACCTGATCTGGCAGCGTGCGCAGCTGGAAAACGCCATTGCGGTCTTGATCGGTGAAGCGCCGGCCAACTTCAACCTGGCCGTGAGCAAGGACATCCCGGCACTGCCACAGATTCCGGTGAGCCTGCCGTCGCAGTTGCTGGAGCGCCGCCCGGACATCGCCTCGGCCGAGCGCTCGGTGATCGCTGCCAACGCCAATATTGGCGTGGCCAAGGCCGCCTACTACCCGGACTTGAGCCTGAGCCTGGCCGGTGGTTATTCCAGCAGCACGTACGCTGACTGGATCAGCCTGCCGAACCGCTTCTGGTCGGTGGGCCCGAAGCTGGCCATGACCTTGTTCGACGGCGGCCAGCGCTCGGCGGAAGTCGACCGCACTGTGGCGTCCTACGACGAAACCGTGGCCAAGTACCGCCAGACGGTGCTCGACGGCTTCCGTGAAGTGGAAAACTACATGGTGCAACTCAAGGTGCTGGAAGACGAGGCGGTGGTCAGTAACGAAGCGCTGGAAGCGGCGCGCGAATCCCTGCGCTTGACTCAGAACCAGTACAAGGCGGGGTTGATTGCCTACCTGGATGTGGTGACGGTACAGGCGACCGCACTCAGCAATGAACGCACGGTGTTAACGCTGCTGCAGAGCCGGTTGGTAGCCAGCGTGCAACTGATTGCCGCTTTGGGGGGCGGTTGGGATGGGCAGACGTCAATAGCCGAGTAGGCGTGAGGGGGAATAATGCTACGTGGTCAGGACTCGTTGCGCGCACTTGGTGCGGTCTTAGCCAATTGAGTCTGTAGTTGCTGAGCGAAGATCAACAGGCCAACGCGCGATAGCCGAACGAAAGGGCTCTTTGTTCGGCTCACTCATCATTGTTTGCCAACCTGAGTTAAATGGCTCTGAGGGATATTAAATCAGCAAATTTGTATGACTTGGAGTTGTTCTCAACATGCAGCTCTAAAGAGTCATGGTTATACGATATCAAACTCCCAAATTCTGTTGTAGAGCGACCTTTGTATTCCAGAATTATTTTTGTGTACCGTGGTAGGTATTTTAGAATTTGGTCAACTTTACAAGCGACTCGAAATTTCAATACTCGGTTATTTCCGTCGGTTAATTGGTATTCTTTTCCACCGGGAAAATGATAGGTAATGACCGTGTCCTCGAAAGCGTCGATTCTCCCCCAGACTTCATATATTTTTTGTTTTTTATAACATATTTGTTTGTCATAACATAGATGAGTGCTTACTACGTACTCGCCATCGTCAATGGGGAAAGTGCCGCGTTCAGCAATTTTTCGCTCTACATAGGGTGTTATATCGGTCACTGCTTGAGCATCTCCGATGTTTTCGATTCTATAAGACTTGATTTCGCCGCCTTTGTCTCGAATACATTGAGTGCCTTTCAGGTGGCCAGTATTCTCAGTGTTATTAGGGTATAGAAGTGCGATGATGGCCATTTCTGAAACTCTGAATGTCATGTGGAGTAAAGTTTATCGCTCTCAGCATGAAAGTCACCTGTAAGATATGACAGTTTTATATATCCTTACGGAATAAAAATTTTATTTTTATGGAGTGCAGGATGCTGGGAGTTTGTGTTAAACCCGATTTCTAAATACGGGCGTCTATACTGGAAAAGGGGTAACAATCCTCTAAAATTTTTAGTTTTTGTTATCCCGAGACCCGCCAACACTGAAGCGACACACTGCCTTTGATACGCAGGTGACGTCGCACACGAGCTATAGACCACTCCGGACCTGGCCAGTAGTTTGACGTCAAATTACAGGTGATGGCCCTATGATAATTAATCACCTGCACCAGAATTAATCTCGCTACAATCGCGCGCTTTGCCACCCTGGCACGGACGTCTCAAAACTGTTGCCCGCGAGAAATCCCATGCTCATCGGTAGTTATTCAACCTCCCTCGTCGTGATCTCCCTGTGCGTCGCGATCCTGGCCTCTTATACCGCGCTGGACCTGACCGGCCGCATTGCGACCGCCAAGGGTCGCGCGGTTTATTTGTGGATGGCCGGCGGGGCATTGGCCATGGGCGTGGGCGTCTGGTCGATGCACTTCATCGGCATGTTGGCCCTGCGCCTGCCGTTTGCCTTGGGCTTCGATATCGGCATTACTGCGCTGTCGTTGTTGATCGCGGTGATGTCCAGTGGCTTTGCCTTATGGCTGGTCAGCCAACCGCGCTTGCCCGCCTGGCAATTGGTGTTTGGCGCGCTGGTCATGGGCACCGGCATTGCCACCATGCATTACACCGGCATGGCCGCGATGCGCATGACCCCCGGTATCGACTACGACCCCACCTTGTTTGGAGCTTCTCTGTTAATAGCGGTCGTGGCCTCGGGCGCCGCTTTGCAGATAGCTTTCAACCTGCGGCGCAACACGCCGTATGTACGCCTGGCACGCGGCGGGGCGGCGGTGGTGATGGGGTTTGCCATCGTCGGTATGCATTACACCGGAATGGCCGCAGCACGCTTTGCCGATGAAAGCTACTGCGCTGCCGCGTTGGACGGCTTGACCGGCAAGGGCCTGGATAACCTGGTGCTGGTCACCACCCTGGCGGTGCTTGCCATCGCATTGCTGACCTCGTTGCTCGACGCGCGGCTGGAGGCCCGCACCGCTGTGCTCGCCGATTCCCTCAGCCTGGCCAATCAGGAGCTGACCCACCTGGCCCTGCATGACATGCTCACCGGTCTGCCTAACCGCACGTTGCTGGCCGATCGGATTCAACAGGCCATACAGGCGGTTAACGAGCAGGGCGGTTGCTTCGCCTTGATGTTTATCGACCTGGATGGCTTCAAGCCAGTCAACGATGCCTTTGGCCATCACATGGGCGACCAGTTGCTGCGCGAAGTCGGCCTGCGCCTGCGCGAAGACTTGCGCGGCCACGACACCCTGGCGCGCATCGGCGGTGATGAATTTGTGCTGTTGGTGCAACTGAGCCAGCCAGACGATGCCCTGCGCTTGGCCGAGCGGCAGGTCGGGCTGATCAACCGCTCATTCCAGGTGGCCGAGCATGAGCTGAAAATCTCGGCCAGTATCGGCATCGCTGTGTTCCCAGGTAACGGTGGCAACCCCCAGGAATTGTTGATGAACGCCGACGCCGCGATGTACCACGCCAAGGGCATGGGCAAGAACGGCTACAGCTTTTTCGACGTGTCGATGAACACCAATGCGCGCAAGCAATTGCAGTTGTTGCAGGACCTGCGCAACGCCCTCGACCAAGAGCAATTTCGCTTGTACTACCAGCCCAAGTTCGATGCGGTCAGTGGTATTGCGGTGGGCGCCGAAGCGCTGGTGCGCTGGGAGCATCCGCAGCAGGGCCTGTTGTTGCCGGCCACCTTTATCGAACTAGCGGAAAAGACCGGCTTGATCATTCCCATCGGCGAATGGGTGCTTAATGAGGCCTGCCGTCAGATGAGCGTGTGGTACGCGCTGGGTTATGAGCATTGGCGCATCGCCGTGAACCTGTCGGCGTTGCAGTTCTGCCATGCGGGGCTGGTCAAGAGTGTGGCCGACGCCCTTGATCGTCATCAGTTGCCGGCCAACAGCCTGACCCTGGAGATCACCGAAACCACCGCCATGAGCGATGCCGACGCGAGTATGACGGTGTTGCAGCAGCTCTCGGACATGGGCGTCGACCTGTCCATCGATGACTTCGGCACCGGCTATTCCAGCCTGATGTACCTCAAGCGCCTGCCGGCCAACGAGTTGAAGATCGACCGCGGTTTTGTGCGCGACCTTGAGCACGACAGCGATGACGCCGCCATCGTTTCGGCCATCGTTGCCCTCGGCCAGGCCTTGGGATTGCGGATTGTCGCCGAAGGCGTGGAAACGGACGTGCAGCAGAGTTTCCTCACGCGGCTGGGCTGTAACTCCCTGCAGGGTTACTTGCTGGGGCATCCGCTGCCGGCCGATGGTTTCATGGCGGATATTCTGCGGGCCGAGGACGCACAGGCGCCTGACAAAAACAGTGCCTGACGGTTAGTATCGGATCCAACCCTAACGCCAGGTTGGATCAGGAGACCGTACGCATGGACAAAGTTGTCATCATCACCGGGGGCAGTCGCGGTATTGGCGCCGAAACGGCACTGCTGGCGGCGCGCGAAGGTTATCGCATCTGCATCAACTACCGCTCCGATGAAAAAGCGGCCCTGGGCGTTCTGGAACAGGTCCGTGGCCTGGGTGCCCAGGCGATTGCTGTGCGGGCTGATGTCAGCATCGAAGATGAAGTGATTGCGTTGTTTCATCGCGTCGACGCCGAGTTGGGCCGCGTGACCGCCCTGGTCAACAATGCCGGCACCGTGGCGCACAAGTCGCGGGTCGATGAGATGTCCGAATTCCGCATCCTTAACATCATGAGGACCAATGTGCTGGGGCCGATCCTGTGTGCCAAGCACGCGGTGTTGCGCATGTCGCCCAAACATGGCGGGCAGGGTGGCAGCATCGTCAACGTGTCCTCGGTGGCGGCGCGCCTGGGTTCGCCGGGTGAATACGTGGACTATGCAGCCTCCAAGGGCGCCCTCGACACCTTCACCATCGGCCTGTCCAAAGAAGTGGCAGGTGAGGGTATCCGCGTCAACGCAGTACGCCCCGGCTATATCTTTACCGACTTCCACGCCCTGAGCGGCGACCCGGATCGGGTCAGCAAGCTGGAGTCCGGCATTCCCATGGCCCGTGGAGGGCGGCCGGATGAAGTGGCGGAAGCGATTATCTGGTTGTTGTCGGATAAGGCGTCGTATGCCACCGGGACTTTTTTTAGATTTGGGTGGCGGCCGTTGAGTCGGTAGCGTCTGTGCGGGCGCCATCGGGAGCAAGCCCCCTCCCACATTTTGATCGGGTTCACACAGTCCAAGTGTGGGAGGGGGCTTGCTCCCGATGCCGTCAGAAAGAGCAACCCCCCTCCCTCAAAACGACCGCACAATCCGCCCCAACGTCTCCATCGCCTTCTCCGAGGCCTCGGTCCACGGGCTGCCATAGTTCAGGCGAATACAGTTTCTGAAGCGCTGGGTCGCCGAAAAAATCGGCCCCGGTGCAATGCTGATGCCTTGCGCCAGCGCCATCTGGAACAACTTCAATGAGTCCGTTTGTTCCGGCAATTCCAGCCACAGGAAATACCCTCCGGCCGGCTGGCTGACGCGGGTTTGCGCCGGGAAATACCGAGCGATGGCGGCGAGCATGGCGCTTTGTTGTTCTTCCAGGGCATAACGCAATTTGCGCAGGTGGCGGTCATAGCCGCCATGTTGCAGGTAGTCGGCAATCGCCGCCTGGGCCGGCATCGACGGGCACAGCGAGGTCATCAGCTTGAGACGTTCGACCTTTTGCGCATAGCGCCCGGCCGCGACCCAGCCGACGCGGTAGCCGGGCGCCAGGCTCTTGGCAAAGGAACCGCAGTGCATCACCAGCCCTTCGGTGTCGAAGGCTTTGGCCGGCTTGGGCGCCTGTTGCCCGTAATACAGCTCGGCGTACACATCGTCCTCAATCAGCGGCACCTGGTGACTGCGCAACAGCTCAACCAGTGCCTGCTTCTTTTCTTCCGGCAACGTTGCGCCCATGGGGTTCTGGAAACTGGTCATGGTCCAGCAGGCCTTGATCGGATAGCGCGCAAGGGCTTGCGCCAGGGCGCTGAGGTCGATGCCGTCGCGCGGGTGCACCGGAATCTCCACCGCCTTGAGCTTGAGGCGTTCCAGCACTTGCAGGCAGGCATAGAACGCCGGGGCCTCGATGGCCACCAGATCGCCCGGTTCCGTCACGGCTTGCAGGCACAGGTTCAGGGCTTCCAGGGCGCCATTGGTGATCAGCAGTTCTTCCATCGGCAGCATCAGGCCGCCGACCATGTAGCGCAGGGCAATTTGTCGACGCAACTGCGGATTGCCCGGCGACATGTCGGTGACCACCAGGCGCGGGTCCATTTCACGGCTGGCGCTGGCCAGGGATCGGGCCAGGCGTTGCAACGGGAACAGCATCGGGCTGGGGAACGCCGAGCCGAAGGGCACTGTATTGGGGTCTTTGATCGAGTCGAGCACGGAAAACACCAACTCGCTGACATCCACCTCGGTGGACTCGTGCACCTGCTCGCTCACCGCCGGCTCAGAGAACGGGCTCGGTGCATGGGTGTTGACGAAGTAGCCGGAACGCGGCCGAGCACGGATCAGGCCACGGCGTTCCAGCAGGTAATAGGCCTGGAACACCGTGGACGGGCTGACGCCGTAGGTTTGGCTGGCGTAGCGCACCGACGGCACACGTTGGCCAGGCCCCAGGACGCCAGAGCGGATCAGTTCGGCAATGTCTTCGGCGAATTTTTCGTAGCGTTTCATAGGGGCCTTAACAATGTTTATACGAGCGCAGATCCAATCCGGGAGAGGGCAAGCCGCTCCCACATTGGATTCTCACTGATTTAGATAGATCTCAGCGGTTCAACGGCGCCACAAAGCGGCTGTCGGCAACGCTATAGATCCCTGGCTCATCTACATCCATCACTTTGAAGCGCAATGTCTGGGAACTGCTCGCGGGTTTCTCCGCGAGCAATGCCACCGACACCGGCACATCTATGATTTCCCCCGGCGCCAGGCTGATCTCGGTCTTGCCTTGCAGTTGGAAGCCGTCGGCCTCCACGAGCTCCACCCGATAATCCTGGCGTTGCTGGGTCTTGTTGATGACCTTGAGGCTGTAGATGTTTTCGATCTGGCCCTGGGCGTTCTCGCGGAACATGCCACGGTCTTTGGTCACGTCCAGCGACACCATCGGCCGCTCCACCAGTGCTACTGCCAGCGCGGCAATCATCACCAGCAGCACCGCACTGTAGCCGATCAGACGGGGCCGTAGCAGACGGGTTTTGCCGCCTTGCAGTTGATGCTCGCTGGTATAGCTCACCAGACCACGGGCATAACCCATTTTGTCCATGATCGAATCACAGGCGTCGATGCAGGCCGCGCAGCCGATGCATTCCATTTGCAGGCCATCGCGGATATCAATGCCGGTGGGGCAGACCTGCACGCACAGGTGGCAGTCAATGCAGTCACCCAGGCCGACATCGGCCGGCTTGACCTCGCGTTTGCGCGGGCCACGGTTCTCGCCACGGGCGCTGTCGTAGGAAATGGTCAGGGTATCTTTATCGAACATCACGCTCTGGAACCGCGCATACGGACACATGTGCATGCACACCGCCTCACGCAGCCAACCGGCATTGATGTAGGTCGCGGCGGTGAAAAACAGTACCCAGAACAGGCTCACGCCCCCCATTTGCCAAGTCAGCAGTTCCTCGGCCAACGGGCGGATAGGCGTGAAGTAGCCGACAAAGGTCAGCCCAGTCAGCACGCTGATACCCAGCCACAGCGTGTGCTTGGCCGAGCGCCTTGCCAGTTTGTTGAGGCTCCAGGGCGCGGCTTGCAGCTTGATGCGTTGGTTACGTTCGCCCTCAGTGACCTTTTCGCACCACATAAACAACCACGTGAACGAGCTTTGCGGGCAGGTATAGCCGCACCACACGCGGCCGGCGAACACGGTGATCGCGAACAGGCCGAAGGCGCAGATAATCAGCAGTGCCGACAGCAGGATGAAATCCTGGGGCCAGAACGTCGCGCCAAAAATATGGAATTTGCTTTCCGCCAGATCCCACAGCACGGCTTGGCGCCCGCCCCAGTTCAGCCACACGGTGCCGAAAAACGCCAGGAACAGAAAGCCGGCACCGGCTACGCGCAAGGTGCGGAACAGTCCGGTGAAGCTGCGGGTATGGATCAGGGTGTCGCTGGATTTGGCCTTCACCTTCTTTGGGTGTATGGGCTCAAAGGTTTCCACGGTTGGGATTCGTTCGCTCATGGTCGTTCGCTCATCAGCCTCCATCAGGCGGATGAACTATGGGCCGGGGACTGTTTGCATAACAGACTCAGCTAGCGCGATAAAAAGCGGATCAGATGGTCCGTGTGGTGAGCTCTGCGACAATCTGCTGCACCCCGGCGCGCCTGGGGTGCAGGGGCATTTCAGCGGTAATGATACAGATCAATCAAATCAGCGAACCAGGCTCCGTGGCCTTCACATGGTTGCGTCCGTCTGTCGCGCCTTCGACGGTCAAGGCGTCTGCTTCAGCTTCGGTGATGTAGGTGCGCTCGCCCGCAAGTTCTACGTAGGACATGGACTTGTCATCGTCCGTCAATATCTTCACTCGGGTGGCGGGGACGCTCTGTTCCTGGCCATTGTCGTCGAGCGTGAAATAGCACAGGTGGTTTTCAATACGCAGGGTCATGTCGAACTCCTTTCTCATCGGCTATGAACCTTAGGGGATGGTGCCGTGGCGTGGTTCAAGGCAACTGACTGGCGGTAGGCGCTGTCCATGACTTAACCGCTTCTTTAAAGGACAGGATCCATGGACGCTTGGTGGCATGAAGTGTGGCAAACCCTGCAGGCCGAGTTCGCCGATATCGGCGATGCCAAACAACTGACCCAGATCACCGTGCGCCTGCTGATCGCCGCCGTACTCGGCGGCATCCTGGGGTTTGAGCGCGAGAGCAAGGGCAAGGCCGCCGGGGTACGGACCCACATGCTGGTGGCGTTGGGCGCCGCGCTGTTTGTGATGGTGCCGCAGATGTCAGGTAATCAGGCGGATGCCATGAGTCGCGTGGTGCAGGGCGTTATCGCGGGGATCGGCTTTCTCGGCGCAGGCACGATCATCAAAGGCAAGGATGATGAAGAGGGGCATGTCAAAGGCCTGACCACCGCCGCCGGCCTGTGGATGACCGCTGCGATTGGGGTCTCGGCCGGGTTGGGCCGGGAATCGACAGCGGTCCTGAGTACGTTGCTGGCCTTGGCGGTGTTCAGCGTGATGCCGAAAATCGTCAAGCGTTTCGAGAAGGACTGACGATCACAGGGGGCATGGTTGTCGGCGGCTCTTCCACCGGTGGCGGCTCATTTTCGGGCGGCTCTTTTTCTGGAATCGGCTCCGGTTCGGTGGGCGGCAGGGTCGGATTGTCGATATTAGGATCAGGGGTTTCAGCCGGGATCGGGATATTCATCGGTGTGGCCTCCTTTGTGCTTTGCTCTACCGGTGGACAACCGCCCGGGCGATTTGATTCCCCGCTCAATGGCGGAACATCCACCTGAACTTTTGACCAAGCCTCAGGCTCGGACCTATTACGGCCTTGCTCAGGGAGAGCGTCGCCGTCTCAGAATTCGGATCAAGCAAAGAGCGTCCACAGGGCGTAAGGGGAAGATGCTCGATGACTGCTGAAACTCAGGTTCCAGATGTTTCCTTATTGCCGCTGTCCCAGGCGCTGTTGCTGCCCAGGATTGCAATCGAAAGCACCATGCCTGTGATTGATGGCGGTGAATTCGCCGTTAAGGCCGCAGTGGGCCAGCGGGTCACCGTGACCAGCAAGGTGTTCGCCGATGGCCACGACAAACTCGCCGTATTGATCCGCTGGCGCCCGCTGCAGGACGAAAGCTGGCACAGCGTGGTGATGGCGGATGTGGGCAACAACGGTTGGGAGGGCGCATTTACCGTCACCGACCAGGGCCCTCACGAATACTGCATCGAAGCCTGGATCGATACCTTCGCCAGCTTTTGCTACGAGCTGCGCAAAAAGCACGAGGCCGGTGTGCCGGTCAGCCTGGAGTTGCAGGAAGGCCGCAGCCTGGTGTTGCAGGCCGCCGAACGCAGTGACAACGAACTGCGCGATCGCTTGATGCTGCTGCACCACGAACTGTCCGGCCTGCTGGAAACCGAGCAGGTCGCACTGTTTCTGCACGAAGACAGTGCACATTTGATGACTCAGGCCGATCACCGCGCCTATTTGAGCATCAGTGCCGTATACCCGATTGATGTGGAGCGTGAAGCGGCGCAATTCGCCAGCTGGTACGAGCTGTTTCCGCGCTCGATCACTGATGATCCGGCCCGTCACGGCACCTTCAACGATGTGCACGTACGCCTGCCGATGATCCATGACATGGGCTTCGACGTGCTGTACTTCCCGCCGATCCACCCCATCGGCCGCAGCCACCGCAAGGGCAAGAACAATTCCCTCACTGCCGGCCCCGACGATCCGGGCAGCCCGTACGCCATTGGCAGTGAGGAGGGCGGCCACGAAGCCATCCACCCGCAACTGGGCAGTCGCGATGATTTCCGCCGCCTGGTCCAGGCTGCCGCCGATCATGGCCTGGAAATCGCCTTGGACTTTGCCATCCAGTGCTCCCAGGATCACCCGTGGCTCAAGCAGCATCCGGGTTGGTTCAACTGGCGTCCGGACGGGACGATCAAATACGCGGAAAACCCGCCGAAAAAGTACCAGGACATCGTTAACGTCGACTTCTATGCGGCGGACGCGATTCCCAGTCTCTGGACGGAGTTGCGCGACATCGTAGTGGGCTGGGTGGAAGAGGGCGTGAAGACCTTTCGCGTCGACAACCCCCACACCAAACCGCTGCCGTTCTGGCAATGGCTGATCAGCGATGTGCGTTCAAAGTACCCCGAGGTGATCTTCCTGGCTGAAGCCTTCACCACGCCTGCGATGATGGCGCGGTTGGGCAAGGTCGGTTATTCCCAGAGCTACACCTACTTCACCTGGCGCAATACCAAGGCTGAACTGAGCGAGTACTTCACTCAGTTGAACCAATCGCCGTGGCGCGAGTGCTACCGGCCGAACTTCTTCGTCAATACGCCGGACATTAACCCAGCCTTCCTGCACGAGTCCGGCCGCCCAGGCTTTTTGATCCGGGCCGCGCTGGCGACCATGGGCTCGGGCCTGTGGGGCATGTATTCCGGTTTTGAACTGTGTGAATCAGCGCCGGTGCCGGGCAAAGAGGAATACCTGGACTCGGAGAAGTATGAAATCCGCCCAAGGGATTTCACCGCGCCCGGCAACATCATTGCCGAAATTGCCCAGCTCAACCGTATCCGCCGGCAAAATCCGGCGTTGCAGACGCATCTGGGGTTGAAGCTCTACACCGCCTGGAATGACAACATCCTGTACTTCGGCAAGCGCAGTGAGGATGGCAGTAACTTCATTCTGGTGGCGATCAACCTCGATCCATTCAACGCCCAGGAAGCGCACTTTGAGTTGCCGCTGTGGGAACTGGGGCTGCCGGATGATGCGCAGACCCAAGGCGAAGACCTGATGAACGGCCATCGCTGGACCTGGTATGGCAAGACCCAATGGACACGCCTTGATCCGCAGATGCCGTTTGGAATCTGGCGCATCACGGTTTCCTAAGTCTTGCGCAGATCCATTGTGGGAGGGGGCTTGCCCACTCCCACAACGATCGCATCGCGTCCGCAGAATTTAAGTCATTCAGGAGTTTCCAATGGCGAAGAAACCTAACCCTGCCACCTTTATCAAAGACCCGCTCTGGTACAAGGACGCGGTGATCTACCAGGTTCACGTCAAATCCTTTTTTGACTCCAACAACGACGGCATCGGTGACTTCCCCGGGCTGATCGCCAAGCTCGATTACATCGCCGACCTCGGCGTGAATACCATTTGGTTATTGCCGTTTTATCCCTCGCCTCGCCGCGATGACGGCTATGACATCGCCGAATACCGTGGCGTACACAGCGACTACGGCACCCTGGCCGACGCCAAGCGCTTTATCGCCGAGGCCCATAAGCGTGGATTGCGGGTGATTACTGAGCTGGTGATCAACCACACCTCCGACCAGCACCCGTGGTTCCAGCGTGCCCGCAAGGCCAAGCCTGGTTCGGCGGCGCGGGACTTCTATGTGTGGTCCGATGACGACCAGAAGTACGATGGCACGCGCATCATTTTCCTCGACACCGAGAAGTCCAACTGGACTTGGGACCCGGTCGCCGGCCAGTACTTCTGGCACCGTTTCTATTCTCACCAGCCCGACCTCAACTTCGACAACCCGCAAGTGATGAAGGCCGTGTTGTCGGTGATGCGTTACTGGCTGGACATGGGCATTGACGGCCTGCGCCTGGACGCCATCCCTTACTTGATCGAGCGCGACGGCACCAACAACGAGAATCTTCCCGAAACCCACGATGTGCTCAAGCAGATCCGCGCCGAAATCGACGCCAACTACCCGGACCGCATGTTGCTCGCCGAAGCCAACCAATGGCCGGAAGACACTCAGCTGTATTTCGGTGACAAAAAGGGCGACGACGGCGATGAATGCCACATGGCGTTCCACTTCCCGCTGATGCCGCGCATGTACATGGCCCTGGCCCAGGAAGATCGCTTCCCCATCACCGATATTTTGCGCCAGACCCCGGAGATTCCCGCCAACTGCCAATGGGCAATCTTCCTGCGCAACCACGATGAGTTGACCCTTGAAATGGTCACCGACAAAGAGCGCGATTACCTGTGGAATTACTACGCCGCAGATCGGCGCGCGCGCATCAACCTGGGGATTCGTCGCCGACTGGCACCGTTGCTGGAGCGGGATCGCCGGCGCGTGGAATTGCTTAACAGCCTGCTGCTGTCGATGCCCGGTACGCCGACGTTGTATTACGGCGATGAAATCGGCATGGGCGATAACATCTACCTCGGCGACCGCGACGGTGTGCGCACGCCGATGCAGTGGTCCATCGACCGTAACGGCGGCTTCTCCCGCGCCGATCCGGCCAGCCTGGTGCTGCCGCCGATCATGGATCCGCTGTACGGCTACCAGTCGGTCAATGTCGAAACCCAGACTCAAGACCCGCACTCACTGCTCAACTGGAATCGGCGCATGTTGGCGGTGCGCAAGCAATCCAAGGCGTTTGGGCGGGGCAGTTTGAAAATGCTCTCGCCGAGCAATCGCCGCATCCTGGCCTATACCCGTGAATACACCGGGGAAGACGGCCGTACGGAAATTATCCTGTGTGTGGCCAACGTGTCCCGCAGCGCCCAGGCGGCGGAATTGGACCTCTCTGCCTTCGCGGGAATGGTGCCGGTGGAGATGCTTGGCGGAAACGCTTTCCCGCCCATTGGCCAGTTGAATTTCCTGCTGACGCTGGCGCCCTACGGCTTCTATTGGTTTGTACTGGCGGCGGAAAACCAGATGCCCAGTTGGCATGTGGAACCGGCGCAGAGCATCCCTGACTTCACCACTCTGGTACTGAAAAAACGCATGGAAGAATTGCTCGAAGAACCTTGTCGCACCACCCTGGAGCAGACCTCGTTGCCGGCCTGGCTGCCCAAGCGGCGCTGGTTCGCCGGTAAGGACACCGCCATCGACAGCGTGAACATCGCTTACGGCGTGCGGTTTGGCGACCCGGAGCATCCGGTGTTGCTCAGTGAAATTGATGTCACCAGCGGCGGCCAAGTCAGTCGCTATCAACTGCCCTTTGGCTTCCTGGGTGAAGATCAGTTCACCAGTGCCTTGCCGCAACAATTGGCCCTGGCTCGTGTGCGGCGTACGCGGCAGGTGGGGCTGGTCACCGATGCCTTCAGCCTGGAGCACTTCATCCGCGCGGTGATCCAGGGGCTGCAGGCGGGTACGGTGCTCACTTCCAGCGAAGGCGATTTACGCTTTGAAGCCACGCCGCACCTGGCCCCGCTGCAACTGACGGACGACGCCCAAGTACGCTACTTGTCCGCCGAGCAGTCCAACAGTTCGGTGGTAGTGGGCGAGAGCCTGGTGCTCAAGTTGATCCGCAAAGTCAGCGCCGGCGTACACCCGGAGCTGGAAATGAGCGCCTACCTCACCGCCGCCGATTACCCGAATATCTCGCCGCTGCTGGGCTCGATGATTCGTCGCGACGCCGACGGCCAGGACAACCTGCTGATGATTGCCCAGGGTTATTTGAGCAATCAGGGCGACGCCTGGAGCTGGACCCAGAACAACCTGGAGCGCGCGATTCGCGATGAATTGGCGCAGGCCATTTCCGAGCAGGAACAGCACTACAACGCCTTGGGTGAACTGGCGGACTTTGCCGGGTTGCTCGGCCAGCGCTTGGGGGAAATGCACCTGGTGCTAGGCGCGAAGACTGACAACAAGGACTTCAAACCCGAAGTCACTACGGCCAAGGACACTCAGGCCTGGGCCAAGGACGTGGGCGCACAGCTTGACCGCGCGCTGCAATTGCTCAAGTTGCATCAACACACATTGAACCCGGCGGATCAGGCACTGGTCAGTGACTTGCTGGCGCAGAAAAAAGCCATCGGCGCCCATGTCCAGGCGTTGGCGAAAGCCACGTTGGGCGGGCTGCGTATTCGAGTTCACGGTGATTTGCACTTGGGCCAGGTACTGGTGGTGAAGGGCGATGCTTACCTGATCGATTTTGAAGGCGAGCCAGCCAGGCCATTGCATGAGCGGCGTGGCAAGCACAGCCCGTATAAAGATGTGAGCGGCGTACTGCGCTCGTTTGATTACGCGGCGGCCATGGCCTTGAATGTGCAAGGTGTGGATCATTCGCCGCAAGCCGATCTGGCCCGCAGGCGCGTGACCGATCGCTATCTGAATGAAGCACGCGAGGCATTTATCCAGGCTTATCAGACAGCTACGTCTACACTGGCGCATGACTGGCAGGATGCCAAAGGCCAGGACGCCGCGCTGACCTTGTTCAGCCTGGAGAAGGCCGCGTACGAAGTGGCTTACGAAGCGGAGAATCGCCCGACCTGGCTACCGGTGCCCCTGCAAGGGCTGCACGGGTTGCTCAGCGGGCTAGCACCTCTATCTAAAACTGCACGCGGTGGGGAGACGTCATGAATTACACGCATAAAGAACCGCTGCAGCCCAAGTTGACTGCCATGCCGGCGTCCAAGGACGTCGAAGCGCTGGTGCGCGCCGAGCACCATGACCCGTTCTCGATCCTCGGGCCACATGATGACGAGCAGGGTGGGCAATTTATCCGCGCATTCCTGCCGGAAGCTCTGAGCGTCCAGGTGTTGGCGCAGGACAGTGGCGAGCCGATCGGCAGCCTGGACGCGACCCAGGTGCCGGGCTTGTTTGTCGGGCACTTCACCACGCGCCAGGCCTACCTGCTGAAGATCCAGTGGGCCGGCGGTGAGCAAATTACCGAAGACCCCTACAGTTTCAGCCAGTTGTTGCTGGGCGAAATGGACCTGTACCTGTTTGCCGAAGGCAACCATCGCGACCTCAGCAGCTGCCTAGGTGCACAGGTGACCAGCGTCGATGGCGTGCAGGGCGTGCGCTTTGCCGTGTGGGCGCCGAATGCCCGGCGGGTGTCGGTGGTGGGCGATTTCAATATCTGGGACGGTCGCCGCCATCCGATGCGCCTGCGCCATCCTTCGGGCGTATGGGAGCTGTTTATCCCGCGTCTGCAACCGGGTGCGGCCTACAAGTACGAGATCCTGGGTGCCAATGGGATTTTGCCGCTCAAGGCTGACCCCATGGCATTGGCCACTCAACTGCCGCCGGACACTGCGTCGAAAGTCGCTCCGCCGTTGCAGGTGGATTGGCAGGACCATGAGTGGATGCAGTCGCGCAGCGAAAAGCAGAAATCCTCCGCA
The DNA here is from genome assembly GCF_054683855.1 of Pseudomonas sp. H1_D04. Taxonomy (NCBI): domain Bacteria; kingdom Pseudomonadati; phylum Pseudomonadota; class Gammaproteobacteria; order Pseudomonadales; family Pseudomonadaceae; genus Pseudomonas; species Pseudomonas sp. H1_D04. The sequence goes on along the minus strand of NZ_CP162826.1, from coordinate 5,876,989 downwards.
CCGCTGTCGATCTATGAGTTGCACGTGGGCTCCTGGCAATGCGAGCTGGACGAGGCCGGCGAAGTCGCCCGCCAATACGGCTGGCGTGAACTGACGGAACGGCTGATCCCGTACGTGCAGCAACTGGGTTTCACCCATATTGAACTGATGCCGATCATGGAGCACCCGTTTGGTGGCTCCTGGGGCTATCAAGCGTTGTCGCAGTTCGCCCCGAGTGCGCGCTTTGGCTCGCCGGAAGATTTCGCCTATTTCGTCAATGCGCTGCACCAGGCCGATATCGGCGTGATCCTTGACTGGGTACCGGCGCATTTCCCCACCGATACCCACGGGCTGGCACAGTTTGACGGCACGGCGCTGTACGAATACGCCAACCCGCTGGAAGGTTTCCACCAGGATTGGGACACGCTGATCTACAACCTGGGCCGCACCGAAGTTCACGGCTTTATGCTGGCGTCGGCCCTGCATTGGCTTAAACACTTCCATATCGACGGGCTGCGTGTGGATGCGGTGGCGTCGATGCTGTACCGCGATTACTCGCGCAAGGCTGGTGAATGGGTGCCCAACCGCCACGGCGGTAGGGAGAACCTGGAAGCCATCGACTTCCTGCGTCACCTTAACGACGTAGTGGCCTTGGAAGCTCCCGGCGCGTTGGTGATCGCCGAGGAATCCACCGCCTGGCCCGGTGTGAGCCAGCCGACCCAACAGGGCGGCCTGGGCTTCAACTACAAGTGGAACATGGGCTGGATGCACGATTCGCTGCATTACATCCAGCAAGACCCGGTGTATCGCGCCCATCACCACAACGAGCTGAGCTTTGGCCTGGTGTATGCCTGGTCCGAGCGTTTTATCCTGCCGATTTCCCACGATGAGGTGGTGCACGGCAAGCACTCGTTGATCGACAAGATGCCCGGCGACCGCTGGCAGAAGTTTGCCAACCTGCGTGCCTACCTGGCGTTCATGTGGATGCATCCCGGCAAGAAGCTGTTGTTCATGGGCTGCGAATTCGGCCAGTGGCGCGAGTGGAACCACGACCAGCAACTGGACTGGTACTTGTTGCAGTACGCCGAGCACAAAGGCGTGCAGAAGCTGGTCGGCGACTTGAACCGTCTGTACCGCGAAGAGCCGGCCCTGCACGAGCAGGACGATGCGCCGCAAGGTTTCCAATGGCTGATCGGCGATGACGCGATCAACAGTGTCTACGCGTGGCTGCGCTGGAGCAAAGACGGCAAGCCTGTGCTGGTGGTGGCTAACTTCACGCCGGTGCCGCGCGAGTCCTATTCCGTTGGTGTGCCGTTTGCCGGGCGCTGGAGTGAGGTGATCAACAGTGATGCGGACATGTATGCCGGTTCCAACTTCGGTAATGGCGGCGAAGTCTTTACCCAGGATGAACCGCGCCATGGGCAACCGGTGTCGCTGTCGCTGAATTTGCCGCCGCTGGGAGTGTTGATTCTGCGACCTGAAGGGGGTTAACCGCTCTGCCGCGCGGGATTCAGTTGTCCGCGGTGCTGGCAGGGTGCCACAATGGCGCCTTTGTCATGGCAGTCGAATCAGGCGAATTTCATGAATGGCCTTGGGCGTGAGCAGGACCAGGATTGCGTTATAGAGGAGCAGGTGCGGACTGACCGTCTGCACCAGCTGTTCCGGCAGTCATTTGCCGCCATTTTGGGCAGTTACCTGGCGGCTACCATGCTCTGCTGGCTGTGTTGGGATCGCTTCGACCACGACGTTATGCTGGTCTGGATGCTGTTGCTCACAGCGTCGTCGCTGCTGCGTGTGAAGATGTTCATGGACTGGTTTCGCTGTCCCAACAGCGAGCGCACGCCGGCTCGCTGGGAGCGCCGCTACTGGGTCACTCTCGTGCTCTCTGCCGGTATCTGGGGCGCCGGTGCGTTAGCGGTGATGCCAGCGGATGATCGGCTGTCCCAAGTGCTGGTGATGTTGTTCACCGTGGGCATGTCGGTCAGCGCGGTGTCGTGTTACTCGGCCTATCGCTACATGACGCTGGCGTCTATCGGTCTGGTATTGCTGCCGTGCACCTTCTGGCTGCTGTTCCAGCCGGCTCCCATGCAGGTGGGTGTTGCCATCGCGGTGCTGGTGTTCACCACCTTTGTCGCCAGCGCCACGCGTAAATTGTCCGATGCGCTGGAAAAGGCGTTTCGCCTGACTCGGCAAATGGAAAGAGCCCACAACATTTCAACCCGTGCCGCACAGACCGATGAGCTGACCGGGCTGATGAACCGTCGTGCATTCTTCGAACATGCCCATTCGCTGTACGCACAATGCCGACACAACCAACAGCCGCTGTGCGCGCTGATGCTGGACATGGACCACTTCAAGCACATCAACGACACCTACGGACACCAGGCCGGCGACCAAGTGTTGCGCCAGATTGGAGGGGTGATCAGTGCGTCGTTTCGCAAGTCTGATGTGTATGGTCGTCTGGGCGGTGAGGAGTTTGCGGTATTGCTGCCCAATACCTCGCTGGAAACCGCACGGGGTATCGCCGAGCAGTTGATCAAGGCGATTTCCGGATTGCCGGCCGAACCGGTCACGGGGCTTTCAGCCAGCTTGGGTGTCGCCTCGGCCCATGCGCTGGATGGGGACTTGCATGGCCTGATGAACACCGCCGACAAGGCGCTGTACCGGGCCAAGGCGCTGGGCCGCAACCAAGTGGCCGTGGCGGAGTAGGGCGACGCTCAGTCCTTGAGTGTTGCCTTGATCAATACCTGCGAAAGTTGTTCGGCCGAGTAAGGCTTGGGCAGAAACTCGAAGCCTTCATAGCCGCTGTCTGCCAGCTCCTCGCTGTAACCCGAGGTCAACACCACCGGCAGGTCGGCACGACGCTGGCGTAGCAGCTTGGCCATGGCAACGCCGGTGATACCGGGCATCACGACGTCGGAGAAGATGACGTCAAAGGCCATTCCATCCTGGCCGGCCAAGCTCAGGGCTTGTTCGGCATCGGTCGCCCAGGCGGTCTGATAGCCCAAGTCTTCAAGGATTTGGCGGGCAAACCGCCCGACCTCCAGGTTGTCTTCCACGATCAGCACCCGACACTGGGTTGTGTCGTGGGGCATGGCGAGCGTTCCCTGAGGGCTTTGGGGCGGCACATCCTGTGCTTCGACCTGGGGCAGATACAGGGTAAATACGCTGCCTTGGCCGGGCGTGCTGGACACATCGATATTGCCCCCCGACTGCTTGGCGAACCCGAAGACCTGCGACAGACCCAGGCCGGTGCCTTTGCCGACGGCCTTGGTGGTAAAGAACGGCTCGAAAATCCGCTCCACGGTATCGGCGGCAATACCCGGCCCGGTATCAGCCATGGAGATGGCGATATAGGGTTGGCGTGACCCCGCATCGCCACGGATACGTGGCAGCGGCTTGCGCCCGACCACCCGTAGGCTCAGCGTACCCTGGCCGCCCATGGCGTCCCGGGCATTGAGGGCGATGTTGATCAGCGCGGTTTCAAACTGGCTCGCGTCGATGCGGGCGAAACAGGCCTGTGACGGCATCTCGACCTGCACCTGAATGCGTGCGCCGGTGACGCTTTCCAGCATCTCGCCAATGTTCTGTACCCGCTGGCCTACGTCGAAGACCTCCGGGTTGAGCGGTTGTCGACGGGCAAAGGCGAGCAACTGGCTGGTCAGCTTGCTGGCCCGCTCCACGGTATCCGAAACGGCGCTCATGTAGCGCTGGCGGCGCTCTTCCGACAGGCCTGGCTGCCGCAAAAAATCCACCGAGGAGCGAATGATCGTGAGCAGGTTGTTGAAGTCATGGGCGACGCCGCCGGTCAGCTGTCCGATGGCTTCGAGTTTCTGGGATTGGTGCAACGCGGCTTCGGCTTGGGCCAGCGCCTGTGTGCGTTCCTCCACCCGCTGTTCCAGGTAGGTGTTCAGCTCGGCATACGCTGCCAGACCTTCACGGACCTCGGCATCGGCGCGCACGCGTTCGATATGGGCCCAGGAGCGCTCGGTGACTTCCCTCAACAAGGCCAGGTCGTAGGGTGACCATGGGCGTGGGGATTTGTCGTGGACGGCCATCAATGCAGTCAGGCGTCCGTTCTTGATCAGAGGCATGCAGATAGTCGCAGTCACCCCCAGGGACTGGAAGGCCGCAGACTCTTCGGGTGGCAGCTCGCGCAGGTTGTCGCAGATCACCAGAGGCTCGCCAGCCCGCAGGCAGTTGACGGCCGCCTCGCCAAACGCCGCCAGGCTGTAGCGACCGACAATGCTCGGCGAGCCGGGCGCGGTCCAGTTGTCGCGAATGGTAAAGCCGTCTTCATCGGCGTCCATGTCGGCGTAGGCGCAATTACTCACTTGCAGGTGTTCGGCGAGCAACTGGGTAGTGCGGGTCATGATGGCTTCGGCATCGGCCGCATTGACCACGGCGTTGCCAATGGCATCCAGCACTTCCAGGCGTCTGGCGAGAAACACCGTGGCAGTGGTTTCGGTCACGGTGTCGAGCAAGCCGACCACGTGGCCTTGGGGATCACGGATCGGGCTGTAGCAGAAAGTGAAGTAGGCTTGTTCCCGCGCCTGGCCGCGTTCAACCACGAGGGGAAAGTTTTCGATATAGGTGGCATGCCCCTGGAACGCCGCGTCGGCGATATGGCTGACGTCAGCCCACACCTCGCGCCATATGTCACTGAACGGTCTTCCCAAGGCATAGGGCTTATTGCCCAGTATCGGAATAAAGGCGTCGTTGTAGATCGTGATCAACTGGGGCCCCCAGACAATGGCCTGGGGAAAGCTCGACGCGAAACACAGCGCGACGGTGGTCTTCAGAACGTCCGGCCATTGCTCCAGCGGACCGAGAGGCGTGTTGGCCCAATCATGCTGAATTACCCGTTCAGCCATGTCGCTGCTGCTTTGCAGCCAATTCATCATTGGGGGAACACCTTGTTATCGAGAGTCTTCAGCGCGCCTTTCAGTGGGTGGCGCAAAGCTACAGACCCGGTTGAACGCTGCCAGTTCAGCGCAATTATCCGATAGATGGCGTTTTGATGCTTTACTCATTTGAGTCGTTTGGATCCGCCGAGGTTGGGCGCTTGCCCAACCTTCATTGCGTGCCGAACAAACCGGTCCAGTAAATGCCCGCATCACTCTTCGGGTCCATGGCGTAGGCCGCGCCCAGTTCTCGAAATTGCGGGTTCATCAGGTTGGCACAATGACCGGGGCTGGCGAGCCAGCCATCGACCACCTTGCGCGGGGTGTCCAGGCCGGCGGCGATGTTTTCGCCGATGTTTTTGGCGATGTATCCGGCCAGCTCGGCGCGGTCGCCGGGCGTGCGGCCGTCGTGGTCCAGATGGTCGAAGAAATTGCCGTTGGCCATGTTGCGCGTGTGGCTGTTGGCGGCGCTGGCCAGGGTGTCGTTCCACGACAACGGGGTGGTCGCGGTAAATGCCTGGGTGCCGCATTGGCGAGGTTGTGTACGGGCGGCGTTGATCAAGTCCAGCAGTTTCCGGCCTTCAGTCTGCCAATCCCCCAGTCCGCTGGACAGTAAGGGCCGGGCCAGCACGATGCGCCAGTCCTGACCGCTGTTGCTCACGCCGATGTCGATAAATTGCGGATCCAGCACCACCCGGCAGAAGCTCTCGCGCACCGCCTTCATGGCGGACTGAGCATCCTTGGGACCGGACAGGCTGATGGCCTGCACGTTCACCATCGGATACGCGGCCCGGGCCAGCGCCTGCTGAAGGTCGCCGACGTTAGTGGCCGGCAGCACCAGCCGTGTGTCGCTCGCCAGTGGCGGCAGTTCCTGGGAACCCTGGTCACCGCAGCGCTGCACCTGGCTGCGGTACTCGTTGATCTGTTGCACCAGCTGACTTTCTTCATTCGCCATCGCGCTGGCGCAGAACACCGTACTGGCGGCCAGCGTCGTAAGACCCATCATCAATGACAGAACGCGCATGGACGTTACCCTTGAGCTTGAAAGTGCCCATGATGCGCGATGTAACCCCATCTGGCGCAACGCCTTTTTTGTTTTTTTGCCTCAGTGGGGGTTATGAAGGCCGTTCACGGCACGGTTGCGGCCCGATGCCATCACTGCGGCCAGGAGGATCAGGCCGCACGCGACGGCGAAGGTGGCGTGCAGGCCATTCGCCAGTGATTGTGGGGTGGCGTGGGTTATATCGGGTGCAGTCCAGGCGAATACGGCGCTGAGTGCCCAAGCACCGACAATCAGGCCGAGGTTGCGCGACAGGTTCAATAGACCCGAGACCGTGCCGCGCCGAATCGCTGCGACATTGCGCATCACGGCGGTATTGTTCGCCGCCTGGAAGAGGCTGTAGCCCGCCGTCAAAACAATCAGCGCGCCCAGGTAGGTGAACAACTCCGAAGCCAACGTCAGCAGCAGGGCACCGCACAGCAGAATGCCGAGCCCGCTGCAGGTCATGCGTTGGCTGCCCAGGCGGTCGGTCAGGCGGCCCGCCGGTATGCCGGTGATTGCTGCGACACAGGGCCCGACCGCCATGGCCAGGCCCATCGAGGCTGGGTCGAGCCCCAAACCACGGGACAGGTAAAACGGCCCGACAACAAAGGTGGCCATGATCACCGCCGCTACCAGCGCGCTCATCGCCAAGCCCGTGCGCAATGACGAATCCTTTAACAACGCCCAGATACCCAGGTCGCTGGATGCCGGCGTGTGTCGCTGATCCACCGGCAGAAAACGCCAGGCAAGGGCGACGGCCAGCAGGCCCAGCGGCACGCCCACCAGAAACAATGCACGCCAGCCCCACAGGCTCAGCAATACGCCTCCGACGCTGGGGCCCATAGCGGTTCCGACCGCCGACATGGTGCCCAGCAAACCCATCACCCGGCCGGTGCGGCCCTGGGGCACGGTATCGCCGACCATGCCCAAGGCCATGGCCATCATGATCGCTGCACCAAGGCCTTGCAGGCTGCGCGCGGCAATCAGCGCGTTGAGCGAGGACGCGCCGCCGCACAGCCCGCAGGCCAGGCTGAACAGCAGCAAGCCGCCTATTAGCAACCGACGTCGCCCCAGGCGATCACCCAGGCGGCCGGCGCTGAGGATCACCGCCGTGATCGCCAGCAGATACGCCAGCACCACCCACTGCACGGCGTGGAAGGACGCGTCGAACGCCTGCGTCAGGCTGGGCAGGCCCACATTGGCGATGCTGGTGCCGAGTGAGGCCAGCAGCATGGACAGCGACAGGCTGATGAGGCTGCCGCGCGGGGACGTAGACATGGGCAATTCCTTGAATGAAGGCAACTGTCACAAATCTACGGCGTCGCCTAACATGGCGGAAGACGCAGGAGTTGCAGTGAATACCTGCACCAAACGCCTGATGAGAACTTCTCATGCCTGATCTGAATTTGCTGATCACCCTGGATGTGCTGCTCGCCGAAGGCAGCGTCGCCGGCGCGGCCAAGCGCCTGGGTTTGAGCCCCTCGGCCATGAGTCGCGCCTTGGCCCGCCTGCGTGAAACCACCGGCGACCCCTTGCTGGTGCGCGCCGGTCGCGGCCTGGTGCCCACGCCACGGGCGGTGGAGCTGCGTGAACAGGTCAGTGATTTGGTTCAGGCTGCCCACGCGGTGCTGCGGCCTGCGCAGTCTGTGGACATGGCGGTGGTGGCGCGTACCTTCACCTTGCGCACTAGTGAAGAGTTCGTCGAAAACTTTGGCCCGGCGCTGCTGGCACGCATCGCCCGAGAGGCGCCCGGCGTGCGCCTGCGTTTTATCAATAAAAACGACAAGGACAGCACGCTGCTGCGCGACGGCAGTGTCGATCTGGAAACCGGCGTGGTCGATCCCACCGCCAGCCCTGAAGTGCTGACCCAGGCGTTGTTCCGCGACCGCTTGATTGGCGTAGTGCGCAACGGCCATCCCCTGAGCCTGGGTGAAATCAGCGTCGCGCGTTATGCCGAGGGCCAGCACGTCTATGTCTCGCGGCGTGGGCAGGCGCGCGGTCAGATCGACGATGCGCTCGAAACCTTGGGCTTCACGCGGCAGATCACCAGCATTGTCGCGGGTTTCTCTACTGCCATCTCCCTGGCCCGCGACACCGACGTGATCGCTAGTGTGCCGGAACGCTACACCGCCCACCGTCGCGACCTGTTTTGTTTTGCCCTGCCGCTGACGTTGCCGACCTTTACTGTGGCGATGCTCTGGCACCCACGGCTGGACGCGGACTTGGCGCACCGCTGGCTGCGCGGGTGCCTGCGTGAGGTCTGCGGGCAATAGACCGTGCGCAACAGGTACAATCCCCGCTGCCTAGACGTGAACCCCCAGGAATTTGCATGTTCAGCCTTACCCGCTACACCACACCATGCCCCGAGCCCATCAATGGCCAGATCCTGCAGATGGTGGTGGACAACCTCACTGACATCAGCAGCGTCGCGTTGCCGCCGAGCAACCTGCTCTACAACATCTACCAGTATGCGGTTGGCTTTGAAGTGCACCTTTACCTGCAGGCGCTGAATGGGGAGAAGGGCATTGACGTCGAACTGATCGTGGCTACCGACGCCGAGGACTCGGAGACCGTCATCGGTTTTCTGCTCTGCCTGCCGGTGAAGGATGATCCCGAAGCCTGTGGCATTGCCTTCATGGCTGTAAAAGCCGGTTTGCGCCGCCAGGGCGTGGCACGGGGGATGATGCAAGACGTGCTGGCGCGCTATCCCTATGCCGAATTAGCGTGTGCCGTGGAAAAGGTGCCTGCGTTCGAAGCCCTCGGCTTTCAAGTACGCGCCGCACGTGGCACCCAGGTGCTGATGAACACCCGCGACTACGGCACGAATGGCTTGATGGGCGTGCTGGACGTAGCCGCGATCTACAGCTCCCTCGAAGTGCGGCAGATCCATACCTACCTGCTGCAAAAACACGGCAAGCGGGCGATGGTCGACGCGGAGAAGCAGCGGGATCGGCATCTTGACCAATTGACGCGCAAAGTCCGGTTGTTCGTGCAGGAGCGGGGCTGAAACAGAGCGCCAACCACCGATCCCCTGTAGGTGCTCCCGAGCTTTAGCGAGGCAGCGATTGCAGTGGGTCAGGCGACAAAACAGGCGCGCGGTTAACCATCGCCAATAGGATCGCCAACAATTCGTGCTGGGCTTCTTCTCGGCTGATTTCGCCGTCGGCCGCTGCGTGGGACAAGGCTTCCGCCGCGCCCAGCATGGCCCGCAGGCCGGCTTGTGACAGCGTGCCGTTGGGGGCGAAGGGCGCCAGGGCGTCACGGCATTTGTCGAGAAAAATGGCCTCGTATTTACGCTTCAGCGCTTCCAGCTCCGGTGAGCCGCTCAACGCGGCGGTCACGCCCGGAATTTCCCGACCCTGCAATAACACGCAGTCCACGTAGGACGCGGCGATGACCCAGGCGCGGTCTTGCAGGGTTGCACGGCTGGCCTCGATGGCATCGGCGAAGGCTTGGTTCTGACGCCCGTCGAAGTCTTCATACAGCGCCGCCAACAACCCCGCACGGGTGACGAAATGGTCATAGACCACCGGTTTGGTCACGCCCGCCAGTTCCGCCAGGCGGCCCAGGGTCAGGGCGTCGGTGCCTTCCTCGCGCACCAGTTGCCAGGCCACTTCCAACAATTGATGCAGGCGATCCTCACGGGACAAACGACGACGTGGGGCAGGGGATTCAGTGCTTGACATGCTTATATACCAAAAGTAACTTATTTGAATTAACTTACCAAAAGTAACTAAGCCTAGCCTAAACCGAAAGAGAGTCAATGTCATGCACGCACTGATCGTTGTTGCTCATCACGACCCACAATCCCTCACCCACAGCATCGCCACGCAAGTCGCTGCAGGCCTCAGCGGTTGCGGCCACACCTACGAAATCGCCGACCTCGCCGCCGAAGGTTTCGACCCGCGCTACACCGCCGCCGACCACCGCGTACACCGTAACCACGCCACGCCACCGGCTGATGTGCTCGCTGAACAGGCGCGCCTCGACCGCGCCGCCGCCTTGGTGCTCGCTTTCCCTATCTACTGGTGGTCGCTGCCGGGGCTGCTCAAGGGGTGGGTCGATCGGGTGTTCGTCAATGGCTGGGCGATCGACTATGGCCCGGATACCCCAGTGGTGAAAAAACTGCGGCATTTGCGGGTGCACCTGTTGGCCCTCGGCGCTGCGGATACCGGCGCGTTTGACCGCCACGGCTATGCCACGGCGATGCGCACGCAGATCGACTACGGCATCTTTGATTACTGTGGGGCGAAGGTGGTGACGTCCGAGCTGTTGTTGGACTCAGAGGGCGGAGCAGCCGAGGCGCATCTGAAAACGGCAAAGGCCGTCGGGCAGCGGCTGTTCGAAGCCGAGACAGTCGCCGGTTGAGTCAACCTTCGCGAAACAGGTCGTGGGCATCCAGCAGGCGGTAGGCGATTTCCGGGCGTTTCTCAAGACCTCGACGAATCGCCGCCGGGATCGATTGCCGAGTCTTGCGGCACATGCCCGGTAGTTCGTCGATAACGATCTGGATCCCGCGCATGCTTTTGACCTCGGTGTGTCCCGGCGCAATATGCACGCGAATGCCCAGTTGCTGGTACATCAGCTGTTGCATGCGCTCCAGGTCTTGCAGGCTCTTGAGGTCTTCGAGGCGGTCGAGCAGGCGTTTTTCTTCCTGGCGCGTGAGGTTGAGGATGCGCAGGTCGGCGCCGGGGGCTTCAAGCAATTGCTCGCGGTCGCAGACACAGGCGCCGGGTGGGCAGGGTTGGCGAATTGTCATGTGCATTCCCTCCCCATTTCGGCGCCGCTGACTCAGTAGCTCAGTGCGACCCCAAGACTGCCAAGGGCCTTCCAGTACTCAGGATAGGTCTTGGCCACGCAGTCCGGATCCTGGATGCGGATCCCCGACACTTTCAAACCAGCCAGGGCAAAGCACATGGCGATGCGGTGGTCGGCGTGTGTGTCGATGAGCGCGTTGCACGATGTACCGGCCAGTCCAGGATCAGCGGCCACCAGCAGGTCATCGCCTTCGATGGTCGCCAGGCCTGGACGGATTTCATTGAGGCCGTCATGCAGTGCCTGCACGCGATCACATTCCTTGACCCGAAGGTTGGCCAGCTCTGTGAAGCGCACCGGGGTGTTGTTGAACGCGGCCAGCACGGCCAGCGTCGGGATCGCATCCTGCATCTGCGAACCGACCACGGTGGCCTGCATGTTCGGGAACTGGGCGATCACGGCCTGGGCCTTGGCGTCCGGTTGGGTGAAGTCCTGCGCGGCCACGCCGATGTCGATACGGCCACCGGTCAACACTTCAGCAGCCCACAGGTACGTGGCAGCGGACGCGTCGGGTTCGATCAAGTAGTCATGGGCGGTGTAGCCAGTGGGGGCTACACGCCAGGTGGTGTCGTTGACCTCATCAACCTGCGCCCCGAAGGCACGCATGCAGTCCAGGGTCAGGTCCACGTAGCCACGGGCGCCGATGTCCTTGCCGGTCAACGCCACCTCAATCGGAGCTTCACCGCACGCGGCCAGCATCAATAGGGCCGAGACGTATTGGCTGGACAAACCACCGTCGATCTCAAAACGCTTGGCCTGGACCTTGCCCACGCCGTGCACGGTCACCGGTGGGCAACCGGTCGGGCTGTCGACCTGGATGCCGTTCTCGCTGAGGGTGGTCAGCAGCGGGCCGATCGGGCGCTTCTGCATATAGTGGTCGCCGTCCAGCACCACGGCGCCTTCGACGGTTGCGCCGGCGGCGGTGAGAAAGCGCATCGCCGTGCCGGCATTGCCCAGGAACAGCGGTTGCGCAGGCAACTGAAGCTTGCCGCTGCCTGTGACGACAAAGGTGGTGTCATCCGGCTCATCGATGGTAACGCCCATTTGGCGCAGGGCCACCGACATGTGGCGGGTGTCGTCGCTTTTCAGCGCGCCACTGAGGCGGCTGGTGCCCTTGGCCAGGGCGGCCAGCAGCAGGGCGCGGTTGGTAATGGACTTGGAGCCGGGCGGTGCGACCTTGCCGTTCAGGGGGAAGTTGGGCGGTGTAACGGTCACGGTTTTCTGCGAACTCAAGGTACAAGGCTCCTGATCAAGGCAAGGTGGGACGGAGTGGCCGACGGGCGGACCCGAATAATCGGCCAAAGGTGCAGTGCTTGTCGAGGTTTAGCGCCGGCTCAACCAGTAATCATGCAGGGCCCGCGCGGCCGGTTCGATCTCGCTGACGCGTTGCTGGTGAGCCTGCACATCCAAGTCGGCCGGCAACTCGAAGTTGTCCTGCTCGGCGCACCAGGAGATTTTCTCCAACTGCGCGGCCTGTTCGGCAGGCAGTTGCGGCCAGTTGCCGATGGCTGCGCCTCGGATATAGCCAAAGCACCATTCTTCCGCGAGGGTTACGGTTTGGCCTTGATGTTCGGTGTCGTCGAAGCGTGCTTTGAAGCCTTGTGCGTCGGTCGCCAGTTGGGCGGCCAGGGTGTTGCTGTGACGTACGCACAACTCCAGAAAGCGCTGGGCGTCGTCCATGCTGTCCCATTCAGGGTTCTGACCACCCCAGATTGCCGGGAACCACTCGGCTACATCCACCTGTGCCGGGCTGGACACCAATGCGGTGAAGTAACCGTCGAGCTCCGCCAAGTTCAGCACCGAATGGTCATCGCCGTACTTGAGCAGGGTTTCTTCGATGAAGTCGAAATCGGCGGGGGCAAGGGGTTGGGCGTGCATGGCATTTCCTTAAAACGTCGAGCGCCGCACAGAAGGCGGCTTAAAGCGCCAAGGATGGCGCCTGGCAGGGTTTTTTGCCAGTCCCGCTTTTGGCCGATGCGCCGTGGTGGACCCTTGTTATAGTTCGGGCCTTATCACTCGCCAGTCAGGGATCACTGCCATGTCCGAATACCAAGCGTTCGTCGTCGAAGTCACTGGCAACGTTGCCCATGTGCAGATCAACCGCCCGGAAAAGATCAACGCGATGAACGCGGTGTTCTGGACCGAGATCATCGACATTTTCCAATGGGTCGAAGACACCGACGCCGTGCGTGCCGTGGTGCTCAGCGGCGCCGGCAAGCATTTCTCGTCCGGTATCGACCTGATGATGTTGGCCTCCGTGGCCAACGCCTTTGGCAAGGACGTGGGCCGCAACGCGCGGCTGCTGCGCCGCAAAATCCTGGAGCTGCAAGCCTCGTTCAACGCGGTCGACAACTGCCGCAAGCCGGTATTGGCGGCGATCCACGGCTATTGCATCGGCGGCGCTATCGACCTGATCAGCGCCTGCGACATGCGCTACGCGGCTGAAGACGCACAGTTTTCCATCAAGGAAATCGACATCGGCATGGCTGCCGACGTCGGCACCCTGCAACGGCTGCCACGCATCATCGGTGACGGCATGCTGCGTGAGCTGGCCTATACCGGTCGCCAATTCGGTGCCGAGGAAGCGCGCAGCATTGGCCTGGTCAACCGCGTTTATCCCGATCACGAGCAACTGCTGGCCGGCGTACTGGAAATCGCCCATCAGATCGCCGCCAAGTCGCCGATTGCTGTGACCGGCACCAAGTCCATGATCAGTTATATGCGTGACCATACGGTCAATGATGGTCTCGAATACGTTGCCACCTGGAACTCGGCTATGTTGCAATCCAACGACCTGCGCGTGGCCATCGCGGCCCATATGAGTAAGCAGAAACCCGAATTCGTGGATTGACTGACATGACCCAAGGCTGGATTACCACAACGTTGCTGGACAACGACACTCCCGGCGGCTGGGCCGTCGCCCGCAGCCGCGACGGCTTTTTACATGACACCAATGGCCCGCTGTTCCCTCGGGAATGGCTCAAGCGCCAGGACTTGTCGGTGTTCGCCGAGCACGGCATCGGACACCTCGACGGGGAGCCGGTGTACTTGCTGGAACTGAACTCCGCCGCTGACGTGCCGGGCTGCGGCTGGCAAGGCCTGCGCGGCTTTATGCTGCAAGGCGATCACACCCTGTACAAAGTGCTCGGATACGCCGCCCAGATCGGCACCTGGGCGCGGGAGCATCGTTTTTGCGGCAGTTGCGGCCAGGCCATGGTCCAGGTGCCGCGGGAGCGAGCGATGTTCTGCCAGGCCTGCGACCTGCGCAGTTACCCGCGGATCTCGCCGAGCATGATCGTGCTGGTGACCCGCGGCGACGAGATTCTGTTGGCGCGTTCACCGCGTTTTGTCACTGGCGTGTACAGCACGCTGGCGGGGTTTGCCGAGCCGGGCGAGTCGGCCGAGGACTGCCTGATTCGCGAGGTGCGCGAGGAAGTGCAGGTGGAGGTCAAGAACATTCAGTACATGGGCAGCCAGTGCTGGCCGTTCCCCCATTCGATGATGCTGGGCTTTCACGCCGAGTACGCCGGTGGCGATATCGTGCCCCAGGCTGACGAGATCGAGGACGCGCAGTGGTTCAACATCCACGATCTGCCGCCGTTGCCCGCTTCACGTTCGATTGCGCGCTACCTGATCGACCTCTACCTGGCCCGTCGCTTAGGCCACGCTGAACCAGTGCTGCCAGGCTAGGCGCACCGTCAGGCCGAGGACTACGGTGATGAACACCGGGCGAATGAATTTGGCGCCGCCGCTGATTGCGCTGCGTGCGCCAAAGAATGCGCCACACATCACCGACACGCCCATTGCCAGCCCGACTATCCAGTCCACTGACCCGTTGAATATAAACACCGACAGCGCTGCCGCGTTGCTGACGAAGTTCATGCTGCGCGCAACGCCGCTGGCCTTCACCAGGTCAATGGGGTGCAGCAACATGGTGCTGACCGTCCAGAACGCGCCGGTACCGGGGCCGGCCACGCCATCGTAGAAACCCAGGCCGAAGCCTTGGGTGGACTGCCATTTCTTCTTGATTGGCGCGTCGTTATCCAGCGCTGCCTTGGGCGTGCCGCCAAACAGTAGGTACAGGCCGCAACCGAAGACGATCACCGGGAGCATTTTGTTCAGGGTTTCGGCGGGCAGGTAGTGGGCGACGACCGCGCCGGTCAATGCACCGATCAACGTGCCGACGATGGCATGAACCCATTGGCGTGGGTGGAACAGCTTGCGGCGGTAGAAGGTAAAGCTGGCGGTGGCGGAACCGAAGGTGGAACTGAGCTTGTTGGTGCCCAATACCAAGTGCGGTGGCATGCCTGCGGTGAGCAGGGCGGGCGTGGTCAGCAGGCCGCCGCCACCGGCGATGGCGTCGATGAAACCGGCGACAAAGGCCACGACGGCGAGAATGGCGAGGGTGGTGAGGTCTACGCTAAGTTCGAAAGGCATTGGGCAGGGCTTATGGTTGGCAGTGCGCAGCAAAGCGCTGTGCGAAGGGCCGCCATCTTACCTCCCAGAGGGACGCAGAACCAAATGTGGGAGGGGGCTTGTCCCCGATTGCGGTGTGCCAGTCAGCTTATCTGTCACTGATGCACCGTCATCGGGGGCAAGCCCCCTCCCACATGTTTTACCGTGTCCGGTTGGCTATTTGTGGGTGCCCAACCACTCCAGCGCCGTGCGCCAGATGCAAATCCCCAGGAAATACGCCGACATCACCGACCACAACCCGAACGTCCACGGGTTGGTATTGGGGTAATCCACCACCATCAAAAAGCTGCACAGCAACCAGATCGTGGTCACGGCGATATTGATAGGCATGAAGCGCTTGACCCGGAACGGGTGCAGGAACTTCATTGGCGTCACAGTCAGCAGGGCCAGGCCGATCACGGTCAGCAGCGTGACCCAGGCCTCCGGCTGGATGATGTATACGCACAGGGCAACCACGTTCCAGGCGGCGGGGAAGCCGACGAAGTAGTTGTCCTTGCTCTTCATGTTGACGTTGCAGAAGCAGAACAGCGACGAGACCAGGATCACCGACACCGTGAACAGATGGGTGAATTCCGGCAGGTCGATGTAGCGGTAGATGAACAGTGCCGGGATGAACACATAGGTGAGGTAATCGATCACCAGGTCCAGTACCGAGCCGTCAAAGCTGGGCAGTACCGTGCTGACATTCAACCGTCGCGCCAGGGAGCCGTCGACGCCGTCCACCACCAGCGCCAGGCCCAGCCACAGCAGGCAAGCCTTGGGTGAGTTCTCCAGCAGCGCCAGAGTGGCCAAAAACGCCAGCACCACGCCGGTGGCGGTGAAGCCGTGGGCGCCCCAGGCTTTGATTCTGGCTACATGCAGGGTCGATATCACGGGCGGTTCTCCAAAGGGTGAAACGGGGCAGCCGACAACGTGACGCCGTCGAGTCTGGCCGGGGAATGCAGGTATCGACCGGGAAGGGGGTCATAAGGTTCACCGCCCGGCGTATCACTTAGCGTAGCAAGCGTAGGACGTTTCGGCATCAGCCTTGACGGAACACCAGGGCCTTGAGGCCACTTTGCGCGTCAATATCCGGAAATTCCGGCGGGTTTTCCAGGCGTTCTACATATCGCAGGCCTGGAGCCTCGCGGGTCACGCCGTCGATCAGGAAGTCTTCGCCAAAGGCCGGGTCGTTCATGCAGGCGAGCACCGTGCCCTGCGCCGTGAGCAAATCCGGCAGGCGACGTAGTACTCGCTGGTAGTCCTTGGTCAGCAGGAAGCTGCCTTTCTGAAAGGACGGCGGGTCGATGATCACCAGGTCGTAGGGACCGCTGTTGGTGACCTTGGCCCAAGACTTGAACAAGTCGTGGCCCAAGAAGGTGACGTTGCTCAAGTCATGACCGTTCAGGCGATGGTTGTCACGGCCGCGGCTCAGGGCGCCACGGGCCATGTCGAGGTTAACCACGTGGTCGGCGCCGCCTTCGATGGCTGCCACTGAGAAACCGCAGGTATAGGCAAACAGGTTGAGCACGCGCTGACCCTTGGCTTGTTCGCGCACCCAGTTGCGACCGTAGCGCATGTCGAGGAATAGCCCACTGTTCTGCTTTTTGCCCAAGTCAATCAGGTAGCGCAGGCCGCCTTCGGTGATGGTCAATTCGTCGATGGCCTCGCCCACCAGCCATTCGGTGGTGCTTTGCGGCAGGTAGCGGTGTTGCAGCGCGACGGTGTGGGCGCCGAATCGAGCCCAGTCGAAGTCGATCAGCAGCTGATGCAACGCCTGCAGGTGCGCCGGCTCGGGTTCCTTGAACAGCGCGACCAGAATAACCCCTTGCAGCCAGTCCACCGTCAACTGTTCCAGCCCAGGCCAGCAGCGGCCACGGCCATGGAAAAGGCGTCGGGTTTCAGCCGGTGCGCTGGCCAGGGCGGTAAGCAGGTGGGCGTGCAGAGTGGCAAGTGCTTCTGGGGTCATCGTTGAGCGTCGGTCGTTGAGCGGGCGGCATTTTAACCACAATTGAGGGTTTAAAAGGCAGCGATCAACGGTGGACCAAATGCCTCGCGGATAAAACCCGGGGCGATATACCGCTCGTAATGCGCTTCTGACAGCAGAAAAAACTCGCGGTCGATCGCATCGCGCAAATCCGCCAGGTGTCGCTCACGAAACTCCGGCAACAACGCCAACCCGTAAGCGTCGAGTTTGGAAATCACCCGCGCACCCCGGGCAATTAGCTGGTAAGCCCAGCAATACGGCGACTGATGCGGCATGAACCGAATCTTGCGGTCTTCGAGTTGCTGGCGCAGGCGCTGCGGATCGAACACTTCGAGCTTGCTGGTCATCACTTGCACCAGCAACTGCTCAAGGCGCAGCCATACCGCCTGCTTTTCCTCGGCGTTGTAGCCATTCCACTGGATCACTTCATGGTGATAACGCTTGCAGCCTCGGCAGACCAGGTCACCGTAAACGGTGGAGCACAGGCCGACGCACGGGGTTTTAATGGTTTGGTTGGGCATAAAAGGCAATTTGCAAAGTTGATGGAACACCGCATTCCCAATGTAGGAGGGGGCTTGCTCCCGAATGCGGTGTATCAGTCAAAGGTGTTTTAACTGAGCCACTGCTATCGGGAGCAAGCCCCCTCCCACACGTTGGATCTGTGCGGATAGTTAGTCCCAGCTCAGCGCGCCGCCAGTCTGATACTCGATCACACGGGTTTCGAAGAAGTTTTTCTCTTTCTTCAAGTCCATGATTTCGCTCATCCACGGGAACGGGTTAGTGGTCCCTGGATACTCTTCTTTAAGACCGATCTGCGACAGGCGACGGTTAGCGATGAACTTGAGGTAGTCCTCCATCATCGCCGCATTCATGCCCAACACGCCGCGAGGCATGGTGTCGCGCGCGTATTCGATCTCCAGCTGGGTCCCTTGCAGGATCATCTGGGTCGCTTCTTCTTTCATCTCGGCATCCCACAAGTGTGGGTTTTCGATTTTGATCTGGTTGATCACATCGATACCGAAGTTCAGGTGCATCGACTCATCGCGCAGGATGTACTGGAACTGTTCCGCCACGCCGGTCATTTTGTTGCGGCGGCCCATGGAGAGGATCTGGGTGAAGCCGCAGTAGAAGAAGATGCCTTCCAGCACGCAGTAGTAAGCAACGAGGTTGCGCAGCAGTTCTTTGTCGGTCTCAACGGTGCCGGTTTCGAACTTCGGATCGGAGATCGAACGGGTGTACTTCAGGCCCCAGGCTGCCTTTTTGGCGACCGATGGAATCTCGTGGTACATGTTGAAGATCTCGCCTTCATCCATGGCCAACGATTCGATGCAGTACTGATAGGCGTGGGTGTGGATCGCTTCTTCGAAGGCCTGGCGCAGGATGTACTGGCGGCACTCCGGGTTGGTGATCAGGCGGTACACGGCCAGCACCAGGTTGTTGGCAACCAGGGAGTCGGCGGTGGAGAAGAAGCCCAGGTTGCGCATGACGATGCGGCGTTCGTCGTCGGTCAGGCCTTCGGGGTTTTTCCACAGGGCGATGTCGGCGGTCATGTTGACCTCTTGCGGCATCCAGTGGTTGGCGCAGCCGTCGAGGTACTTCTGCCAGGCCCAGTCGTACTTGAAGGGCACGAGTTGGTTGAGGTCGGCGCGGCAGTTGATCATGCGTTTTTCGTCAACGGCGACGCGGGCGGAGGCGCCTTCCAGTTCGGCGAGGCCTTCGGCGACGTCGAGTTTGTCCAGGGCAGCCTTGGCGCGCACGATGGCGGCGGAGTCGTTGGCAGTCACATGGCGTGCTTCCAGCGCGGCAGCGGCGCCGGCACCGTCGAGGCGGTCCATGTTGGCTTCACTGGCGTGGCCGGCGTTGGCGCCCTTGATCACCGCTGCACCGGTGTCTTCGTTGTCGACTTCATCCCAACTCAGCATTGAAATACTCCCTTCTGTTCTGTTTTGACGGCCTGTAAAGCCGTCCAAAAAATATGCGATTTGCAGGCTACTAGGCATTGAAATAGTGCGCATAGTGTGGTCGGTAAATACCGATACTGCACACTATGTAGTGGTCTGTTCTGTTTGTGGGCACACTATATGGTGTGTAACAAGGTTGGTCAACGAACAACAATGGCTTGACTGTCGCAGGGGCCATGGGCCGCGGGAAGGCTCTACGGCGCGCCTAAGCTAATTCCAAAAAGATATTTATTGGAGGTTTTTAAGATCGTTTAGCTTGGATGCTTCTAACGGATTCTGTTCAAGGAGCGAGCCGCCGATGGCCCACGTGCAGTCAATCACCACCTTGCCGCTGTTGGACCTGTCGCAACTCGACGGCAGCCCGCAGCAGCGCCAGCAGTTTCTCGATGAGCTGCGCCTGGCAGCGCGGCATATCGGATTTTTCTACCTCACCGGCCACGGCATCGACCCGTCGCTGCTGGCCGAGGTGCAGCAGCAGGCGCGCGCATTTTTTGCCTTGCCCGAGGCCGACAAGCTGGCGGTGGGCATGCTCAATTCGCCGCATTTTCGCGGTTACAACCGCGCGGCGTCCGAGATCACCCGTGGCCAGCCGGACCTGCGTGAACAGTTCGACGTCGGCGCAGAACGAGAGCCGTTGGCGGTGGATCAATACCCGGCCGCCTGGGCACGCCTGCAAGGCCCCAACCAATGGCCTACCGCGTTACCCCAACTCAAACCGCTGGTACTGGGCTGGCAACAGGCGATGACACAAATGGCCCTGCGCCTGCTGCGCGCCTTCGCCCAGGCCTTGTCCCTGCCGGAAAACGCTTTCGACGCGTTGTATGGCGACAAACCCAACGAACACATCAAGCTGATCCGCTACCCCGGCCGCCACGCCCAGCAAAGTCGCCAAGGCGTGGGCGCACACAAGGACTCGGGTTTCCTCAGCTTTCTGCTGCAAGACCAGCAGGCCGGTTTGCAGGTGGAAGTGGAAGAGGGCCGTTGGATCGATGCCGCGCCGCGCCCCGACACCCTCGTGGTCAACATCGGCGAGCTGCTTGAACTGGCCAGTAACGGTTACCTGCGCGCCACCGTGCACCGGGTGGTGTCGCCGCCGGTGGGCAGCGAGCGCTTGTCCCTGGCGTTTTTCCTTGGTGCGCAACTGGACGCGGTGGTGCCGGTGTACCAACTGACGCCCGAACTGTTGCGCGACGCCCATGGCCCGGAGAGCGATCCGCGCAACCCGTTGCTGCGTGACGTGGGCTGGAATTACCTCAAGGGCCGCCTGCGCTCCCACCCCGATGTGGCCCAACGCTTCTACGCCGACGCCACGTTACCCCACGCACTGTCCGCCTGATCAGGAGATCATCCATGTTGAAAACCACCACCCTTACCCTGGCGGCGTTGCTGGCCTCATTCAGTGTGTCGGCCGCTGATGCATTGCGCGTGGCCGCTGACCCGATTCCCCATGCACAGATCCTTGAATACGTGCAGAAGCTCGACCCGAGCCTGAACCTGAAGATCATCGAAATCCCCAGCGGCGTGAATTCCAACGAATTGCTGGCCCATGGCGATGTGGACGCCAATTACTTCCAGCACTTGCCGTACCTCAATTCCCAGGAGCAGGCCCTGGGCCAGAAGTTCGCGGTGGCCGCCACCGTGCATATCGAGCCACTGGGCATCTATTCCCGCCGCCATACCAACTTCGCTCAGGTGCCGGACAAAGGCACCGTCGCTGTGCCGAACAATGTCACCAACCTCAGCCGTGCCCTGTACCTGCTGCAAGCCAATGGCTTGATTAAGCTCAAGCCCGGTTTCAACGACGCTTCCAAGGACCAGGCCACACCTAAGGACATTGCTGAAAACCCCAAGCATTTGAAGATTCTGGAAATCGAATCGCCGCAGATTCCTCGCGCTCTGGACGATGTAGACCTGGCTGTGATCAATGGCAACTTCGCCCTCGAAGCTGGCTTGGAACCGGCCAAGGATGCACTGGGCCTGGAGCAGGCCAAGGGCAACCCCTACGCCAATATCCTGGTGACCACACCGAAGCTGCTGCAAGACCCGCGCATCCAACAACTGGCCAACGATCTGCGTTCGCCAGCGGTGGCCAAGTTCATTACTGATAAATACGCCGGTTCGGTGATTCCGGTGGCCGTCGAATGATTGTTGTCGAGGGCGTCAGCAAAACCTACGCCGACGGCCAGCCAGCGGCGCTGGATAACGTGTCGTTGCAGATCGCCGACGGCGCGATTTTTGGCATTGTGGGGCGCAGTGGCGCAGGTAAAAGCACCTTGCTGCGCTGCCTGAATCTGCTCGAACGGCCCACATCCGGGCGCATCCTACTGGATGGCCAGGACCTGACCCTGCTGAGCGACAAGCAACTGCGCCAGCAACGCCAACGCATCGGCATGATCTTCCAGGGCTTCAACCTGCTGCATTCGCGCAACGTGGCGGATAACGTCGCGGTGCCGCTGGAAATCGCCAATGTGCCCAAGGCCGAACGCTCGGCGCGAGTTGCAGAGCTGCTGGCGTTGGTGGGGTTGAGCGACAAGGCCCAGGCGTTTCCGTCACAGTTGTCTGGCGGACAGAAGCAGCGCGTGGGCATTGCCCGTGCATTGGCGGCGCGGCCGGCGTATCTGCTGTCGGATGAGGCCACCAGCGCCCTCGACCCGGAAACCACCACCTCGATTCTTGAGCTGTTGCGCGACATCAACCGACAGCTCGGCGTGACCATCGTGCTGATCACCCACGAACTGGACGTGGTCAAGGCGATCTGTGACAGCGCGGTGTCCCTGGCGGATGGCCGCGTGGTGGAAAGTGGCACGCTGCTGCAGTTGCAGGCCGACCCATCCTCGCGCCTGGGCCGCTCGCTGACGCCGAGCCCGCAAGTGGTGAGGGCCGTATGAAAACCGATTGGAACGACATCCTGCAGTTGCTGCTCAACGCCACCGGCGAAACCCTCTATATGGTGCTGCTGGCCGGGCTATTCACCCTGTTGATCGGCCTGCCCCTGGGCGTGTTGCTGTTTATCAGCCGACGCGATGGCTTGTTACCGTTGCCGCGCCTCAACCGGGTATTGGGCGGGGTGATCAACCTGGGGCGTTCATTGCCCTTCGTGGTGATGTTGATCGCGCTGATCCCACTGACGCGCCTGATCGTCGGCACCACCCTGGGCAGCACCGCCGCCGTGGTGCCGATCACCATTGGCGCGTTTCCGTTCTTCGCGCGCATTGTCGAAACCGCCCTGGATGAAGTGGACAAGGGTCGTATCGAAGCCATCGTGGCCATGGGCGGTGATATTCGCCATGTGATCCTCAAGGTCCTGTTGCCCGAAGCCTTGCCTGCACTGGTGGCCGGAGTGACCTTGACCCTGGTGATGCTGATCGGTTTTTCGTCCATGGCCGGGGTGATCGGCGGTGGCGGCTTGGGCGATCTCGCTATCCGCTACGGTTACCAACGTTTCAACAATCAGATCATGGTAGTCACGGTGATTGTGCTGGTGGTGTTGGTGCAGGGCGTGCAGAGCCTGGGGGATCGTTGCGTGCGGTCATTGGCCCATCGCCGATAGAGGTGCTGCGCCGGGTGGGGTGTGCCGCACGCCAGCGTCGTGCGGGTCAATCACTGCATGCTCAAGGGATGCGCGGGGCGGTGATTATTTCCTACCGTCTGGAGCGTCGATTGCCAGGCTGTTATCAGCGCGAACGCTTGGTTGTTGCGCACAAGCCTGACATCGCAGCTCAGGCGCAATGCTGATGATCCGGGGACCTTCCTCGCCTGATCAGAGTATGAGCATGACGACTATTTCCCCCCACACCAGCACTACCTTCCAGAACCTCCAACACTTCCTGCAGCGCGATAAACGCGGTGAGGGCATCGAGCACAACGGATTGCCGTCCAAGTCGTCGGAGGACGCCACCCAACAGCTCTGGCGACAGAGCCCTGGTTGGCCGGACAAGAATGGTGACGGTCGTACCGATGTGACCTACGAATTTCGTGTCCCGCCTGCCGGCACGGATACACGACGGTTCGGCAGAGTCGGGTTTACTCCGATTGGCGAGCACCAGCGGCAACAGACCCGGCTCAGCCTGCAATCTATCGAAGATGTCGCCAACGTCAGGTTTACCCAAGGGGCGAGAAGTCCCAGCAGCGAGGGGCATATCACGATCGGCAATTACGGCCATATGATCGATCGCAATGGCCGTCCCTATTCCTACACCAACCATGCTTTTTTGCCTTATCCCGGCAATAAAAACAGTGGTGATGTCTGGTTTGTGAACACAAAAACCCAGTCTGCGGTGGCCAACGCGGCCCTTGGCAATTCCGGTCGGCGCACCGTTGTTCATGAGCTGGGACACGCTATGGGCCTTAGCCATCCAGGGGCGTACGGTGCCGCGGGGTTGAAACCAGGGCAGGTCGATTCCTCAGAGGACTCTCGTAGTCATACCGTCATGAGCTACAGAGGCGAGCGCAGTACTTACATGCACCATCGCGGCTTTATGTCGTCGGCGCCGCAACTGGACGATATCAGCGCTTACCAGAAGAAATACGGTGCCAACCGTGACACCCGCAAAAATTACACTACCTATGGTTTCAACGCCAATTCGGATCGAGACTTCCTGAGTGTTCATGCCCCTGAAAACAAGATGGTGGCTGCCATTTGGGATGGCGGTGGCGTTGATACGCTGGACTTCTCCGGCTACAGGCAAGATCAGCAAATCAGCTTGAAAGAAGGGACCTTCTCCGATGTGGGCGGCCTCAAGGGCAATATCGCTATCGCGTACGGGACAACCCTTGAGAACGTCATCAGCGGTGCCGGCAATGACTTGCTGGTGGGCAATGAAGTTGCCAACACGCTGAAAGGCGGCGAGGGCGACGACCGTTTATACGGAGCAGAAGGGGCCGACATACTGTGGGGAGAAAAGGGCAAGGACGTATTCGTCTATGGGCATACCCGTGAATCGACTGAGGTCGCCCTCGACCGGATCATGGACTTTGTCAGTGGCGAAGACCGGGTCGATGTGTCTGGCCTTACGGCAGCACTGGGCAAGTCAGCGCTGAGCTTTGTCAGCGAATTTTCCGGCGCCGTCGGTGAGGCAAAGCTTGTGTATGACCCGGTTCTGGAAATGAGCGCGTTACAGATTACCGGCAAGCCTGGTGAGGCGAACTTTGTCCTTGTCGTGGAGGGCAAACTGCAACGCGGCGATATCGTAGGTTGATTCAGGCAGGGGCGTGATCCTGCCCGATACTCTGGCGCAACAGCGCTTCAAACACCCGTTGCACCCGTGGCTCATCGCTGTGGGCCACGTTGAAACGCATCGAATCGCGATGGGCCGGGTCGTAGCCAAACAGCGCGCCCGGCGCCAGCACCATGCTGCGTTTCAAGGCCTCCTGAGCCAACAGCTCGCCGTTGACCCCTGGCGGCAGCCGCGCCCAGATAAACATCCCGCCTTCATACGCCATCGGCAATTCACACCCGCAACGCTTGAGCCATTGCTCGACGCGGCCACCGGCTTCCATCAAGCGCTGGACCATGCGCTTGCGGTGCTTGGCGTAGCTGCCTTCGCTGAGCATGCGGTAGACGATCTGCTCGAACAGCTCCGAAGTCACGCCGCCGCTCATTAACTTCATATTGGTCAAATTGGCCGCCAGTTGCGGTGCGGCCACCACAAAACTGACGCGGGTGTTGGCGCTCAGAATCTTCGAGAACCCCGACAGATAGGTGACTTGCTCCAGGCCGGCGACGGCAGCCAGGCGCGGTGGCGGGTTGGGGTGCAGGTCGCCGTAGAGGTCATCCTCGACGATATGGCAGTGATACTGCTGGGTCAGTTGCAACAGCCGAAACGCCTGGCTGGGACTGAAGGAGTGACCTGTCGGGTTATGCAACACGCTGGTGGTCAGGTACAGGCTGGGACGGTGTTCGGCCAATAGCTGTTCGAGGGCGACGAAATCGAAACCATCGGGACGGCGCTGGATCGTCACCACCTTGACCCCATGCAACGCCAGGTTGGCGTGAAAGTTGAAGTAGCACGGCGCGTCGAGCAGCACCGTGTCGCCGGGACGGGCGAGCAGGCGCATCAGCATGTCCAGGCCCTGCACGGTGTTGGGGGTGGTGATGATCTGCTCCACCGGCACCGACAAACCTTCGCCGTGCAGCTTCTGTTGCAGGGCTTGGCGCAACGGCAGTAGTCCGGCCGGTGTGCCCAGCCCGGCGATGCGCAGCGACGGCGCGCGCACCACGCTGCGCATGGCCTGGCGGATAGCGTCGGCGTCCAGCCATTCTTCCGGCAGGTGGCCGCCGCCAGGGCGCAGTTCGCCGCTTGCGGTGACCAACGGGCGACGCAAGACGCTAAGCAGGTCCTGGGGCAGCAGGTCGACCCACGCCACCGAGGCCGGGCGCGCGCTGTCCATCGCCACGAAGTAGCCACGGCCCTGGCTGGAGGTGAGCAGGTGGCGCCCGCGCAGGCGGTCCAAAGCTTCATTGAGGGTGAACTTGCTGACGCCCAGGGTCTGGGTCAGTTCGCGCACCGACGGTAATTTGCTGCCGGGCGCCCATTCGCCGTTTTCGATGGCTTGGCTGAACGCCTCGACGATCTGCTGCACCTTCGGCGTGCCGTCCACAAAGGCGATGGCGGATACAAACATAAACCTTCCTTGTGTTTGCTGGTGATTTTACCGGTGAAGTTAGGCCGGATTAGGCATCACTTCACCTGCCTTGTGCAATGCCGCTCCCCTAGACTGCGCGCCATCTCGCCCGGAATTGGCGAACTTTCCTACCAGCGAACCATGGATTTCGCATTCTCATGAAGACTTATATGTGTGCGCCCTGCGGATTTATGTACGTAGAAGAATTGGGCATTCCTGAAGACGGAATCCCGGCCGGTACCCCTTGGGAAGAGGTGCCGGAAGACTGGACATGCCCGGATTGCGGCGTGACCAAGGCCGATTTCATGGCCATTGAACTGTAACGCTCCATCACGAAAGGAATCGCTTCATGGAAAGCAAACTGATTAACGCCGCCGTGCCGTTCTGTACCGGTGTGGCCCACCAGAAATACCTGGCCGCCGAGAAGGGCCTGGACACTGCCATCGAAGGCGGGTGCACCCACTGGTATATCGATGGCAGCCTGTTCGGCGAAATGGTCGATGACTGGACCGATGAGCGCATCGCCAGCCTGCGTGAGCAGATCGCGGCCACTGGTGTGAAACCGGTGTACCACGGCAACTTCAAGGCGCCGCTGGGCAGTGATGTGGACGCCTTTCGCGTGGCGGCCGTCGAATACGTGAAGAAAGAAGTTGATATTGCCAGCCGCCTGGGCGCGCCGCTGATCATCCACGGTGGCTGCATCGTCGAGCCGAAAATGGTGCTGATGGCCAAGAAAGTCGCCCTGGAGCACTACCTCAAGTCGGTCCAGGAACTGGCGCGTTACGCCGAGTCCAAGGGCGTGGACATCTACCTGGAAAACCTGTCGAACTACGTCAATTACCGGCCGTTCCACTACATCTTCACCCATGAAGCGGAATACGCCTTTGTGTTCGAGCGTCTGCAAGCCCACCCCAACGTGTACTTCTTCCTCGATGCGGGCCACGCCAATATCGAAAACGGTCTGCCGGCCGAGGTGGTGCGTAAGTATCACCACCTGATCAAGGGTATTTCCTTCAGCAATAACAATGGCGTGCAGGACCAGCACTTTGGTATTCATGACGGCAACTGCGATTACGCCGACGTGGTGCAGGCCATTGTCGAAACCAACTGGAAAGGCCTGGTGGCCTTCGAAACCCGCAACCAGACCGCAAAGGCCGCCCTTGGTGAGCTGGCGGTGATGTACCGCGAATCCCTGACCACCGAGATCGCTGTCGCCTGATGGATACCGGGGCGGGCGCCGGTGTGCCCGTCCCACGGCTTTCGTTTCTACCTACTCAAGGCCCTGGCCCATGACCACTGCGTTAACGCTGTCTTCGTTTCTCTATTTCTTGCTGTTCTGCGCCACCATGACTTTCAGCCCTGGCCCCATGACCCTGTTGCTGCTGAGCCTGGGCTTGAAGGACGGTTTGCGCAGCTCGATCCCGGCGCAGATCGGCGCCAGCGTGTCTTACCTGATTTCGATCCTGATTTTTGCCGTGGGCTTCTCGGAGCTGATCAAGGGCAACCTTGCCATTACCCAGACCATCCAGTTTGTCGGTGTGGCCTACATTCTCTACCTGGCCTACAAGCAGTGGACCAGCAGCGGTGTGGCGATCGGTAAGGCCGGCGCCGTGGAGGGCTCACGCAGCCTGTTCGGCAAAGGGCTGCTGACCGGGTTTTCCAACCCCAAGACCATCATCATGTTCAGCGCTGTGTTCCCGCAGTTTGCCGGGGCAGGGGAGCACAGTTCGGCGGCAGATATCGCGATCCTCGGCGCGACGTTCCTGATGCTGCAATTTGCCAGTGGCTGTCTGTATTGCTACTTCGGCCAACGCATCAAGCACGTCTTGGAAAACCCCAAACGCCGCGTGTTGTTGCAGCGGGTCACGGCGGTGTTGCTGCTGGGTGTGGCGTTGATGCTGGCCCGGGGCTTTTCTCACTAAGCGCTTTGGCTCGTGCATTTGCGCCGTGGAATGAGCTTATGAGTGGTAGTGGCGAATTACTGGCGCCCTGATAGACTCCAGGCATTCATCCAGGATGACACCCAACCATGCCAGCCGCCGGAGGAAAGGGACTTCCGCTCGCTACCCGCTTGTATAAATCCCGCACGTTGGGGCTGACGCTCGGTTTGGTGTGTGTGGTGTTTGGCATGTATCCACTTAACCCCTCTGTGTGGGTATGGGCGTGGATGCTGATTAACGCCGTCGTCTGGCCTCATCTGGCGTACCGACTGTCTCTACGAACCGCCAACATGCTGCGCAGTGAACACCGCAACGTGTTGTTCGATTCGTTCTGCGGCGGGTTCTGGGTTGGGGCCATGCACTTCAACCCACTGCCCAGCATAACCACGCTGTCGATGATGACCATGAACAACGTCGCCCTCGGCGGCCCGCGCCTTATGTTGGCGGGGTGGGTGGCGCAAGCGCTTGGCATCGGCACCTCGTTGCTGATCTTCGCGCCGGCCTTTGTAGCCACGACCACCCAAGCTCAAGTCTATGCATGCTTGCCGATTTTGATGCTCTATCCCCTGGCGCTTGGCTGGATCTGCTACCGCCAGGCCGTGAATCTGTCCCAGCACAAACGTGAATTACTCGCCCTGAGTCGCACCGACAGCCTGACCGGTCTGCTCAACCACGGCGCTTGGAAAGATCATCTGGAAATCGAGTTCCAACGCTGCCGTCGCGAGCAGCAGGGCGCCGCGGTTGCGTTGATCGACATCGACCACTTCAAGACCATTAACGACACTTACGGCCACGTCACGGGCGATATCGTCCTGCGCCAACTCAGCAAAATACTGCGCCAGAACCTGCGCGCCACCGATCTGGCCGGACGCTATGGCGGCGATGAGTTCTGCGTGATCCTGCCGGGAATGCCGCTCAACCATGCCACCGAAGTGATGGATGCCTTGCGTGACCGCTTCAATGCCTTGGCGTACGCCCAGGACCCGACGTTGCGTGCCAGCTTGAGCATCGGCCTGTCGCGGTATCAACCGGAACATGTCGACTCCACCGGCTGGCTAAACGATGCCGACCAGGCCCTGTATGAAGCCAAGAGCAGCGGGCGCAACCGTGTCAGCGCGGTGCACGGGAGTTGGTTGCGCTCCGTTTAGTGGGGTAGGGTGGCTGCACCTCAACAAAAAACAAGGATCGGTCTATGCGCTTCGCCTTCCCCCGTACCCTCCTGGCCGCCACGCTGGCCTTGTCCTTCGCACTTCCGGCCTACAGCGCCGAACCCCACAAACAGATCCAGGCGGATGCCGAGCAGTACAAGGCCGAGGCCCTGAAACTGCTGGAGCGCCTGGTGAATATCGACTCGGGCTCCGGCTACGGACCGGGCCTGACCCAGGTCAGCGACATTGCCGTGGATGAGTTGAAGCAGTTGGGCTTCAACATCGAACGCATACCGGATGCCGCCGCCAACAGTAGCCATGTGATCGCGACCCTCAAAGGCACCGGCAAAGCGAAGATTCTGCTGATGGCCCACATGGACACCGTGTTCAAGGAAGGCTCCGCGGCCGAGCGCCCGTTTCATATCAAAGACGGTCGCGCCTATGGCCCCGGCGTGATGGATGACAAGGGCGGCATCGTCGCCGGCATCTACGCGCTCAAAGTCCTGAAGAATCAGGGCTTCAAAGACTACGAGCGCATCACCTTCCTCCTCGACGCCAGCGAAGAAACCGGCTCCGACATCGCCTCCGAGCTGATTCGCAACACCGCCAAGGCTCACGACGTCACGCTGAACCTGGAACCCGGCCGCCCCGCCGACGGCCTGGTGGTGTGGCGCAAAGGCAGCGCCACCGCGGTGGTCGAAGTCAAAGGTAAAGCCGCCCACGCCGGCGTCGCCCCCGAACTGGGCCGCAACGCCGCCATGGAAGCCGCGCACCAGATCCTGCAACTGGGCAAGCTCGGTGATGAAGAAAAGAAAACCACCATCAACTTCACCGTAATCAAGTCTGGCGACCGCACCAACGTGATTCCTGACCAAGCCACCGCCAAGGCAGATGTCCGCGCGGCATTGCCGGAAGAGTTTGATCGGATCGAGAAAGACCTGGTGCGGGTTTCCGCGAACAAACTGATCCCGGAAACCGAAGTGACCACCACCCTCAAACGCGGCCTGCCGCCGATGCCGCAGACGGCGGAGTCGGACAAGCTGGTAGCGATTGCCCAAGGAATTTACGGGGAGTTGGGTAAGAAGCTGACGATTGAGGGCAGCGGCGGCGCGGCGGACGCGAGTTTGTCAGCCGGGGTAGGGACGCCGACGTTGGATGGGTTTGGGATTGTGGGAGGCAATATCCATACGGCGGACGAGTACGCGGAGGTGGAGAGCGTGGCGCCTCGGGTTTACTTGTTGAGTCGGATGATTATGGAGTTGGCGAAGCGGTGATTTGACCCGGTACGGGGTTCGTTTTGATCGGTGAACCCCTGCTCACCAGAGAGTGGCTGCGATACCTGAAATGTGAGTGGCCAGATGAAAAAACGCTCAGTTGAATTTTTCATAGTCTTGCGAATTTAAGGACGCCAACCACATTTTAAAAAAATCGATTTGCTCTTTTGGGTTGTTCGTAAGATTGTTTTCCTCATAGTCGAATATATGAACGATGTCTTCACGAGATGCCTGTTTGCCCAGTGTCATTTCATAGGCGACAAGCCCGGCACTCATTTGAGACGCCATCCTCGATGGCATAACGTTTACCTTTGCGCCCTTGCAGAGAAATACGATATGAGGGAAATCGGTTCTGACTTTAGCAAAGCAAGCATAAATGTCTTTTTCACGGTAAACCTTATTAAAGTTATCGGCTTCAGAAAATGTCATTATCCGTTTGTCGAGGTCGTATCTTACCGTGACCTCCAATTTCTGCTCGCCGATGACTACCTTTATCACTTGCGCGTCCATTTTATTTCCTGTTTGGGTTAGGCACTGAATGTCCTAAATAACTACCGCCGAACTTAAAAGGCGTTACGTCCGAAATGTCTTCGGGGTCATATTTTATGATAGGCAGCGAATTTTTTTGTTTGAGCAGATCGAGAAAAACCTGATACGGGTTTGCGCGAATAATCTGACCCCGGAACTGAAGTAACCACCTCCCTCAAGCTCGGACTGCCACGCAAAGGGTTCATTTTAATGAGTGAACCCTTGTGGTGAGCAGGCTTGCCCTGCGCAGGGCAAGCCTGCTCACCACAGGGGTTGGGGGCTTTTAGTCTTTAATTGACTCGGACCAGCGCTGGCAGAAATCGCGTTGCTCCTGAATATCGTTGGTGAGGTCGCTTTCCTCATAAGCAAAAATACTGGTGAGTTCACCATCAGGGTTTCCCATAGTCATCTCGTAGGCAACAAGACCATTCGACATCTGTGAAGACATTCCAGACGTGTGAACATTGATTTTTGCGCCTTTGCACAAAAATCTAATATCTTTCAAGTCTGCTCTCAATAAGCCAAAGCTCTCGAACAGGTCTAATGCGGTGTACGTTTTCCGTTCGCCATTACTCAGCAATAGACTAAGCGTTGGCTTTCCTCCCGCGTATTCGACGACTGCGCATTCACGTATACCGTTATTGATAATGGTTATTTCACGTGACTTCATGGGTATTCCCTCTGGGGGTTTAATAGTGTGTATCCCTTGGAGGAGCCGTCGCAATAATCAGGGCCTTAACGAAAAAAACCATCTGCAATCCCTCGCACTGTGTATTCAGGCGAGGGACTTTGCAGGCGTTTTCCGCAGCGGGGAGTAGCGCTTATCCGGCGCTTGCGTGGGAAGTTTCGACAGCTTTTATCTTCTGCCGCCCCAGCACCAAACTGCATAGCGCCGGTAAAAACAGCAGCGTCAACACGGTGCCCACCAGCACTCCGCCGATCAGCACGTAGGCCAGGGATGACCAGAACACCGACAACGTCAGCGGAATGAACGCCAGCGCCGCGGCCAGTGCGGTCAAGATCACGGGCCTGGCACGTCGCACCGTGGCCTCGACGATGGCTTCGCGAATCGCCATGCCGTGTTCCTGGTTCTGGCGAATCTGGTCGGTGAAGATCAATGTGTTGCGCATCAGAATGCCGCCAATGCCGATCAGCCCCAATATCGCGTTGAACCCGAACGGCTGATTGAACAGCAGCAGCGTCGGCACAGCCCCGATCAAGCCCAAGGGCGCGGTGGCGAAGACCATGAACATCACGCCGAAGGAGCGCACCTGAAACATGATCACTGTGAGGGTCAGCAGGATCATGATCGGAAACAGTGCGGCCAGGGCGACGTTGGCCTTGGCGCTTTCTTCCACCGGTCCGCCGATGTTGAGTTGATAGCCGGCTGGCAGCTTGGCGATCAGCGGTTGCAGGTCTTTGTAGACGGCCATTTCGACGTCGGGCGGTTGCACGCCGTCGATGATGTCGGCGCGCACTTCCACGGTGGTCGCTCGGTTACGGCGCTTGAGGATCGGCTCTTCCATCACCGCTTGGAAATGCCCGACCTGGGCCAGCGGCACTGAGGTGCCGGCACTGTTGGTCAGGGTCATGTTGTTGAGGTTGCCGAGGTTCTCGCGTTGGTTGCCCTGGGCGCGGGCCACCACGGACACGGTGCGGTTGCCTTCACGCACCTCGGTGATCGGGTTGCCGCTGAGCAGGGCGTTGAGCTGGGACTTGACCTCGTTGGGCGTGAAGCCCAGCAGGCGCAGGCGGTCTTGATCGAGTACCAGGCGATAACCACTGGTGCGCTCGCCCCAATCGAGGAAGGCGTCCTTGGTCAACGGGTTAGCGGCGACGACTTTGCGCACGTCTTCTGACAGGCCGCGCAACACTTCCAGATTCGGGCCGGACACACGGAATACCACCGGGAAGGGCACCGGTGGACCGAACAGCAATTGCGTGACGCGCACCCGCGCCGCAGGGAATTCGCCTGCCGCGATACGCTCACGCATGCGCAGTTTGAGGGCATCGCGTGCGTGGGAGTCAGGGGTCTGCACGATCAGTTTGGCGAAGGCCGGATCGGGCAATTCAGGGTTCAGCGACAGGAAAAACCGTGGCGCGCCGCCGCCCACGTAGGTGTCGACCATGCTCGTCTGGGGTTCTTGCATCAGCGCTTTTTCCAGTTGCGCCGCGACTGCCTCGGTGCTTTTGAAGGCGCTGCCGGGCGGCATGTACACCTCCAGAATCAGCTCGGATCGGTCGGAGTTGGGGAAGAACTGCTTCTTCACCACCCCCATGCCCAGTCCGCACAGCACAAACGCCGTCACCACCAGCCCGGTCACCAACCAGCGCCTGCGCACGCAGAGCTCCACTACCGCACGCAGTTTCTGGTAGTAGCGCCCGGCGTAGATGGCGTCGTGGCCACCGGGTACCGGTTTGATGTTCGGCAATAGCTTGACGCCCAGGTACGGGGTGAATACCACGGCCACCAGCCACGATGAAATCAGCGCGAAGCCGACGATCCAAAAGATATTGCCGGCGTATTCCCCGGCGCCCGAGCGCGCAAATCCTACCGGCAGAAAGCCGATGATGGTCACCAGTGTGCCGGTCAGCATCGGCGCGGCGGTGGAACTCCAGGCGTAAGTGGCGGCGTGGATGCGGTCAAACCCTTCTTCCAGTTTCACCACCATCATCTCGATGGCGATGATCGCGTCGTCCACCAGCAGGCCGAGGGAGATAATCAGCGCGCCGAGGGTGATGCGGTCGAACTCACGCCCAGTGACCAGCATGATCACGAACACCACGGACAACGTCAGTGGCACCGCCGCCGCCACCACCAGGCCCACGCGAAAGCCCAAGGCCAACAGGCTGATGATCATCACCACTGCCAGGGCGACGAAGAATTTCAGCATGAATTCATTCACCGCCAGGCTGATGTTTTTCGCCTGGTCGGAGACCTTGGCGAAGTTCACGCCCAGTGGCAGGTCTGCCTGGATTCGGGCTTCCTGGTCCTTGAGGCGCTTGTCCAGTTCCAGGCCGTTCCAGTGTTTCTCCATGATCACACCGAGCATCAGCGCCGGGTCGCCCTGATGGCGGATACGGTAGCTGGGCGGGTCTTCATAACCTCGGCTGACGGTCGCCACATCGGCAATG
This sequence comes from Pseudomonas sp. H1_D04, assembly GCF_054683855.1. NCBI lineage: Bacteria > Pseudomonadati > Pseudomonadota > Gammaproteobacteria > Pseudomonadales > Pseudomonadaceae > Pseudomonas > Pseudomonas sp. H1_D04. Next base: position 5,843,197 of record NZ_CP162826.1, on the reverse strand, counting down.
CGCAGCAGTCGGCCGTTGACTTCCAGTGGCACGTTTTCAATCAGCGCCAGGCTTTCGAAGGCACCGTCGATACGGATATAGGCGCGGGCACCGGCGGTTTCCACAAAGCCCGACGGCGCCACAGCGTTTTGCGCAGCGAGGGCGGCGAAGATCTGGTCGGGCTTGATGCCCAGGGTCGCGAGGCGCTCATAGGAAAACTCGACGAAAATCCGCTGGGCCTGCTCGCCGAGGATATTGACCTTCTTCACCCCCGGCAGATTGAGGAAACCCTGGCGCAGCTCTTCAGCCATTTGCACCTGCTGGCGATGGGGCAGGTGTTCGGCCTCCAGGGCGTACAGCGCAAAGTACACATCGGAATATTCATCGTTGAAAAACGGCCCGATCACTCCCTTGGGCAGCCTCGACGCTTCATCGCTGAGCTTTTTGCGGGTCTGGTAGAACAAGTCCTGAATCTCGCCGGGGCGGGTGGATTCGAGGAATGTCATGCGCATCGACACAAAACCTGGCTGGGCGATGGTCTCGACGCGGTCGTAGTAATCCAACTCCTGCAGGCGTTTTTCCAGGCGGTCGGCGACTTGCTCCTGCATTTCCTGGGCAGTGGCGCCGGGCCAGGCGGCCGTGATGGTCATCACCTTGACGGTGAAGGATGGGTCTTCGGCTCGCCCCAGTTTGCCGAACGAGAAAATGCCGGCGGCAAGGATCGCAATGATCAGGAACAACGTGACCGCACGGTGCTTGACCGCTAGTTCAGAGAGGTTGATGCCGCGCATGCTCATTGTTCCTGTTTGCGGTTGAGGGCCAGCGCCTGGGCGGGCAGCAGGCGCACCGCATCCCCGCTGTGCAGCAGGTGGGCGCCGAGGGCGACGATGACGGTGTCCGGGTTCACGCCGCTGTTGAGCAGGGCATCTTCCTGGCCGAGGCTGGCGACGTTGACGGGGGCAAAGGCGACTGTGTTATCGGCGCCGACCACCCACACTCCGGTGCCTTGCCCTGTATCGTGCAGCGCACCAATGGGCACGCGGGTCTGTTGCATCTGGCCGTTACCTTGAAGGCGCACGGTGATGGTTGAGCCGAGGGCGAAGCGGTCGACTGCGCCGTGCAGCACATAGCGCGCGCGGTACGTACGAGTGACGGGATCGGCACTGGCGGAGAGTTCGCGCAGCGTGGCCGCTACCGCCTGGTCAGGGGCGCCGAACGGGAAGGCCAGAGCTTTTTGCGAGGCCAGGTCGCGCTGGTTTTCCGGCAGGTTAACGATGGCTTCGCGGGCGCCATCACGGGCCAGACGCGCGACGATCTGCCCTTCGGCGACCACTTGGCCGCGGTCGACGCGTACGTCGGTGATGATGCCGTCGCCGTCGGCCTTGAGCACTGAATAAGTGCGGCGGTTCTCGATTTGGCTGGCGTCGGATTGAGCCGAGGCCAATTCCGCTTCGGCGACGCGCAGGTTGGTCGCCGATTGGTCGAAAATCTGCCGCGACACAGCACCGGTACTCGCCAGGCGTTCATAGCGGTTGGCATCATCGCGGCGCTGACGCAGTTGTGCCTGGGCGGCATTCACGCGGTTCTTGGCCGAGCGCAGGGCCAATTCGAAGTCGCCGATATCCAGTACCAATAAGGTGTCGCCACGAGAGACATGCTGGCCGGGATCGACCTTGCGCTCGATCACCTTGCCACTGACGCGAAAGCCCAAGTCGCTTTCCGTACGCGCCGCGACCACACCGGTGTAGGCGCTTTGTTGCGTGCCGGCAGCTTCGACCTTGGCGACGAGTACCGGGCGCGGTTGGGGCGCTTGGGCGGCGGTGTCGGCCTGACTGTTACAGCCGCTGAGGATCATCAGCAAAGCCAGGGGCGAGAAAAGACGCAGGGGAAGAGGGTTCATGTCGGGCTCCAGGGGCTGACCAGTGGGCAAAAAATTATGGACATAATTTTTTACGCATATTATGGTCGAAATATAAATTAAGCCAGCCCCGGATAATCCCCATGTCGAATGCCCCGGTTCCGTCGCGAAGCTTGCTGTTGCTACTGGTGGCCTTAACGGCACTCGGCGAAGTCTCGACCCAATTAATCATCCCCGGCCTCGGCGCCATTGAGCAGGCGCTGGTGGCGCCGCCGGGGTCGGCACTGATGGCGCTGTCTGCCTTTGTCGCAGCGTTTGGACTGGGGCAATTACTGTTTGGGCCATTGTCGGATCGCATCGGCCGGCGTCCGGTATTGATCGGCGGGTTAGTGCTGTATGTGATGGCGACTATTTCGATGCTGCTGGTCAGCGACATGCATCAATTTATCGCCGCCCGCGTGCTGCAAGGCCTCGGCGCCTGTGCGGCGCTGGTGTTGGCGCGCACGGTGGTGCGCGATGTGTGGAAGGTCGAAGCGGGTCCGGCCCTGGCGCTGACGATGATCGGCATGCTCTACGCGATCGTCGTCGCGCCAATGGTCGGCGGACTGCTGATCAACGTGGTGGGCTGGCGTGCGCCGATCCTACTGGCGCTGGTGATCGGCAGTGTGGTGTTGCTGCTGGTGCTGCTGTTCTTTCGCGAAAGCAACCCTTACCTCGACCCCAAGGCCGGCCACTGGCGCACCCTCGGCGGGCAGTACCTGGATTTGCTCAAGGGCCGCCCATACCGCGCATTCGCCGTGGCGTTGGCGTGCACTTACGGTGCGATGTTCGCGGTGATTGCCGGATCATCTGCGGTGTTTATCAACCTGCTCGGCTTGAGCAGCCTGGAGTACGGCATCAATTTTGGCGTGATCGTCTCGATGCTGATCGTCGGGTCCACCTACACCCGGCGCAATATCCTGCGCCTGGGGGCGCAGCGGATTGTGGCGATGGGGGTGACGCTGGTAGCCCTCGGCGGGGTATTGGCGGCGGTGATTTACGGGCTGTTCGGCTTGTCGGTGTTGGGGTTGGATATTCCCATTGCCCTGGCGACGCTCGGCGGCGGGCTGGTGTTGCCCGGCGCGGTCACGGGCGGGGTGATGCCCAACGCGCACCGCGCCGGGTTGGCGGCAGGCCTGATGGGCTTTGCGCAGATGTTCGGCGCCACCTGCAGTGGCCTGCTGCTGAGCCAACTGCGCGACGGCAGTGCCTTACCGATGATCATGATCCAGGCGGGTTTTGCGGTGATGGCGTTTGTGGCGTTTCATCTACTGCGTGAACGGCGTGTGGCGCTGGTGCCGGTGGCTTGAGCTGTCACACTTTGTCCAATTTAATCGGGGCTAGATGATTACGATTCTCTTTTGAGTCTAATCCTAAGGTCTACGCCCATGCTTCCTGCCTTTCGCGTTACGCCCCTGGCTCTGCTGGTCGCCAGCAGCTTCAGCGCCCATGCCGACGAACCTGTTGCCCTGGAACTTAACGACGTGGTGGTGACGGCCGCCGGTTATGCCCAGAGTGTGGAGGATGCGCCGGCCTCGGTGACGGTGATCGACGGCGAGGAATTGCGCCGCAAGTCCTACCGCGACCTCGGCGACGCGGTGCGGGATGTGGAGGGCGTGACGGTCAACGGTGGGGCGAATGAAACCGACATCTCCATCCGTGGCATGCCGGCCGATTACACCTTGATCATGGTCGACGGCAAACGCCAGAGCGCGCGGGAGTCACGGGTCAACGGCAACAGTGGCTATGAACAGAGCTTTGTACCGCCAGCCGCCGCCATCGAGCGGATTGAAGTGGTGCGGGGGCCGATGTCGTCGCTGTACGGCTCGGATGCGATCGGCGGTGTGATCAACGTGATCACCCGCAAGGTCTCGCCGACCTGGGGCGGCTCCATCGGCTATGACTACTCGGCCCGCCAGCACAGCGACCAGGGCAATGCGCGCCAGACGCAGTTCTACCTCAGCGGCCCGCTCAAGGAAGATTTCCTTGGCTTGCAGGTGTGGGGCCGTTACCTCGATCGCCAGGCCGACGATGACATCGAACAGACCAATGGCTTCAGCAAGGCCGACCACCGCGACCTCACCGCGCGCCTGGCTTTCACTCCTAATATTGACCACGACATCCTGCTGGAAGCGGGTGCCACGCGCCTGAAGAACGGCGACGGCATGAGCGCCAACTGGGCCACTCGCGAGCAGGAAAACAACCGCGATCACTGGTCCCTGTCCCATCAAGGCCGCTGGGGCTGGGCAACCTCGGACATCGCCCTGTCCCAGGAAACCTCGACCCGCGAAGGCAAGGCCACCCCGGCCCAGACCGATATCTACGGGCGCAAACCCGAAATCAAGAACACCGTATTCGACGCCAAACTGGTGGTGCCCACCGCTCAAAACGTCAGCACCGTGGGCGTGCAATGGAACGAAAGCGAGCTGACCGACTGGAACCAGGGCCTGGGTGATCGCGTCGACTATAAATTCTCGGTGGTGCAAAAAGCCCTGTTCGCCGAAAACGAATGGTCAGTCACCGACAGCTTCGCCTTGACCACCGGCCTGCGTCTGGATGAGCACGAAGAGTACGGCGCGCACCTCAGCCCGCGGATCTACAGCGTGTGGCGCGCCACCGATCAGTGGACCCTCAAGGGCGGCATCGCCCGTGGCTTCAAGGCGCCGGAACTGCGTGCCGTGGTCGAGGATTACGCTTACCTGCGCCGCAACCGTTTCGTGATGTTCGGCAACCCGGACCTCAAGCCCGAAACCAGCACCAACTACGAAGTCTCTGCGCTGTGGAGCAACCGCGATGACCTGTCGGGCGGCGTGACGCTGTTCTACAACGACTTCCAGGACAAGCTGTCTACCGTCACCACCGACCAGCGCTGGAACGGCTACACCATCATGGAACGGGTCAACGTCGACAAAGCGATCATCCAGGGCGTCGAGCTCAACGGCCAATGGGATATCAACGCCAGCGTGCTGCTCAAGGCCAACTACACCTACACCGATTCCGAGCAGAAGAGCGGCGCCAACAAAGGTGCACCATTGGCTCTCACGCCGAAGCAGAAAGCCAATGTGCGCACCGAGTGGAGCATCAACGACCGCACCCAGGCCTGGGCGTCGCTGAGTTACTACGGCGAAGAAACCGGCAACACCATCACCGACGAACCCGCACCGGGCTACACCACCGCCGACCTGGGCGGCTCTTACGACGTGAGCGACTCGCTGACCCTCAACGCCTCCCTCAACAACCTCACCGACAAGCGTTTGGACGATGAAACCTACGGCACGGTGAACTACGGTCGTACGCTGTGGATGGGGGCCACGCTCAACTTCTAAAGTGCCGCCGGCAATCGCACCACCGCGCACAGGCCGGCCGGTGGGCGATTCTGCAACACCAGTTCGCCGCCATGGGCCTGGATGCACGAACGTGCAATCGCCAGGCCCAACCCCACGCCACCGTCACTCACGCCGCGTTGCACAAAGGGTTCGAAGACTTTGTCCAGCCAGGCCTCGGGCAAGCCTTGGCCGTGGTCGAGCACCTCGATGCGCAGCCAGCCGTTATCTTCTTGGATCAAGCTCAGGTGGGCATCCCCAGCGTGGTGCAGGGCGTTGTCGATCACGTTGGTCAGCGCGCGCTTGAGCGCCAGAGGCCGGCAGGTCAGCATCAGGTGTGGCGCACCCGCCCAACTGACAGGTTGCCGCATGCGCTGATAACGCTTGGCCAGGTCATCCAACAGGCCGCTCATCGACATCGTGGCGGTCGCTTCCTGTACCGCGTCATCGCGCACGAAATTCAGGGTTTCACGCACCATCGCACTCAATTGCGCGAGGCTTTCGAGCATGTCATCCCGGGCGTCGCCGGGCTCCAGCAATTCCACTTGCAGGCGCAGTTCGGTGATCGGCGTGTTCAGGTCGTGGCTGACCGCTGCAAGCATCCGCGTCCGGCCTTCAACGTGCCGGGCAAGATTGGCCTGCATGGTGTTGAAGGCGGCGGTGAGGTCGCGGGCTTCCTGTGGGCCGATTTCCGGCAGCGGAGCGATCCATTCACCACGGCTGACGCGCTCCGTGGCCTGGGCCAGGGTCTTGATCGGGCGCACCACGCGGGCAATGAAAAACATCACGATCAGCAGCACTGGCAGCGTTGTCACCGGCAGGCTGTAGGCCAGCACGCGGCCCCATTCATAGGCGCCGGCGGGGTATTGCACGGCATTCAGGTAGGTACCGTTCGGCAGTGGCACGCTGCTGCGCAAGCGCAACGGCGCCCAGCCGGCGGGGCTGAACACATGGGTGCGGGCGTCGGCACCGCTGATGCGTTCCAACTGCATGCCGATGGCGGCCGCGTCATCCAGGTGCAATTGGCGACGCAGCTCACTGGCCAATCTCTGCTCCTCCGGGCGCAGTTCAAACGGCGCCACTTCGGGCGTCGGTGCAATCCAGAAGCGCGTGTCGTCGTGGCTCATCCCGGCCAGCAGGTGCTCGGTTTCAGTGGGCGTCAGGTCGATTGCCGTGTGGTGGGCAATCCCTAGGCGCTCCAGGCTGAAACTGCGCGACAGTGGGTGGATCAGGCTGCCGGTGCGTTGCAAAAACAACATCGCGATGCCGTTGGATGCGAGCAAGGCCAGCAGCAACAACAGGCTCAACTGCCGCGCCAGGGTGCGCGGCCACAGCCTGTTCAGGGCGCGCATTCACTGACCTCGGCCGCCAACAGATAGCCGCCGCCCCAGATAGTGCGCAGCAGGTCCGGCGTGGCATCGCCGTGGGCCAACTTGCGGCGCAGGCGGCTGACCTGGCGGTCGATGGCGCGGTCGCTGACGTCGCTGTCGGCGGCAGCGGTGAGGTCGATCAAACGTTCGCGGGGCAGCAACGTATTGGGGTGGGCAAGGAACACCTGCAGCAAACGGCTTTCCGCTGTACTGAGCTGGATTGCCGGGCTGGCGTCGCGGCACAACGTGGCGCTGCTCACGCTGAACTGCCAGCCAGCGAACCGGTAAGCCCGTGGGCCACCGCTGGGCGCGGCCGGCCCGGTGTTGCGGCCTTGGCGGCGCAGCACACTGTTGATGCGTGCGACCAGTTCGCGGGGTTCGAAGGGCTTGGTCACGTAATCGTCCGCGCCGAGGTCCAGGCCGCGGATGCGGTCGGCGGCGGTATCGCGGGCGGTCAACAGAATCACGGGGGTATTGCTGCGCCGATGCAACTGGTTGCACAGCTCGAAACCATCGCCATCCGGCAGCAGCACGTCGAGCACTACGACGTCGAACGCCTGGGTCTTGAGCAATTGCCACATCCCAGCCGCGTCTTCGGCGGTGCGCACATCGAAGGTGTGGCGACGCAGGTAAGTGGCCAAGGGTTCGCGGATTTTGCGGTGGTCATCCACCACCAGCACGCGCGGTGCGACAGGCGCAGGGGCAAACGGCATTGCAGCCCTCGGGAGGTTGAGCGGGAGAGGGCGGATATTACTACGAGTCATTATCATTAACGCGGTTTTTATGGTGGGGCACTGGTACTCCGTTCCATCAGTAGGACGCTCTAGGGTGTTTTAGCCGTCTACCGCTCAATTGTTATCGGTTTTAAGGTGTATGCACTTTGGAGGATCACCATGAAAAAACTCATCGGCATCTACACCAGCCCTCGCGCCCATTGGGTCGGCGACGGTTTCCCGGTGCGCACACTGTTTTCCTACGACAACCTGGGCAAACACATCAGCCCATTCCTGCTGCTGGACCACGCCGGTCCGGCCGAATTTTCCCCCACCGAACAACGTCGCGGCGTAGGCCAACACCCCCATCGTGGCTTTGAAACCGTGACCATCGTCTACGACGGTGAAGTCGAGCACCGCGATTCAACCGGCGCAGGCGGCACCATCGGCCCCGGCGATGTGCAATGGATGACGGCCGCAAAAGGCATTCTCCATGAAGAATTCCACTCCGAAGCGTTCGCCCGTAAAGGCGGCGCGCTGGAGATGGTGCAACTGTGGGTCAACTTGCCCGCCAAGGACAAAATGGCCGACGCCGGTTACCAGACCATTGTCGATGGCGATATTCCCGTGCTTGCGCTGCCCCATGACGCCGGGCACCTGCGCCTGATCGCCGGAGCGTTCGACGGCGCCAAAGGGCCCGCACACACCTTCACGCCGATTGACGTGTGGGACCTGCGTCTTAACGCCGGCAAGCCCGTGACCCTGGACTTGCACGCCGGGCGCAACACCGCTCTGGTGATCCTGCGCGGCACCGTGCTGGTCAATGGCGAAGAAGTCGCGCGCCAAGGCCAACTGGCGTTGTTTGAGCGCGATGGCACGCAACTGGTCCTGGAGTCCAACGACGCCGCCAAGGTGCTGCTGCTCAGCGGCGAACCGATTGACGAGCCCATCGTGGGTCACGGGCCGTTTGTAATGAACACCGAGCAGGAGATTCATCAGGCGTTTGCGGATTTCCAATCGGGTAAATTTGGGCAGATGCATGCCTGACAGTTAGCCGTAAACAAAAGGGTAGGAGCCGGCTTGCCGGCGATAGCATCACCGTGGTGTCCCTGGCACACCGAGTCGATACTTTCGCTGGCAAGCCGGCTTCTACATTTTGTTTTCCAGTGTTCTCAATTCATGCGATCTTCCCGTCATTCGCCCTGGAGTCGCCTGGATGCCCTCATTTATCTCCGATCACCCGATGCTGTGCGCCCTGGCGCTGATCCTTATCGACATCGCCGTGTGGCGACTTATCTCCGCCAACCTGGCTAATTGGAAACTCGCAGCGCGGTTGGTGATCTTTGCAGTCTTCAGTGCCGTGCTGTTCAACGACGGCATGAACCCCATGCTCGTCGCGCCCTACGCCGACAACACCGCGTTGCACATGGCCGCCACGGCGTTGCAGATTGGTTGGTGGTTGTTCGCGGCGCGCACGCTGACGGTATTGCTCGGTGCGTTGATGATGCAGCGGGTTGGCCACACCGGGCGGCTGTTGCAGGATTTGATGGGCGCGGTGATTTTCCTGATCGCGATCATTGCCGCGCTGGCCTATGTGCTCGATCTGCCGGTCAAGGGCGTGTTGGCCACGTCCGGCGCGGTGGCGATCATTGTCGGCCTGGCGTTGCAAAGCACCTTGAGTGATGTGTTTTCCGGGATCGTGCTCAATACCACCAAGCCCTATCAACTGGATGACTGGATTTCCATCGACGGCACTGAAGGCCGGGTCACGGACATCGACTGGCGCGCCACGCGCCTGCAAACCTCCCAGGGCAGCATGGCGGTGATTCCCAACTCCCTGGCGGCAAAGGCCAAGATCATCAACTTTTCGCGCCCGGCCGATATGTTTGGCCTGGCGGTCAGCCTGCAGGTCAGCCCCCATGCACGGCCGCAAACGGTGATCGAAGCGCTGGAGCGGGCCATGCAGGGTTGCCGTCCGCTGCTGGCCAAACCGGCGCCGAGTGTGGCGTTCAAGACTTCCGCCAGTGGCGGCGTGGAGTATGAAATCAGCGGGTTCGTGCCGACCATGACCCTCAAGCGCGAAGTGCGCAACCAACTCTACGACTTGGCGTTCCGGCACCTGCAGGCAGCGGGCGTGAGCCTGTTGTCCGCCGTCGAAAGCGCGACCCCAGTGCCGACCTCTCCGGCGCGGGCACTGTTGGACAGTTCGTCGATTTTCTCCACTTTGCGCCAGGAGGAAAAGGACACCTTCAGCCAGAACATGACCCTGCACACCTATCGCGCCGGCGAGATGATCCTGCCGGCGGGGGAGGTCAGCGATCATTTGTTTATCGTCGAGTCGGGTGTGGTGTCGGTGATGCTGATCAAGGGCGGCCACGCGTTCGAAGCCGGGCGCATGGGCCCCGGCGAGGTGATCGGCGAAGCGGGGATTCTGACTGAGCAAGCGGCCTTGGCGGACTTCACCGCCAAGACGTTCTGCACGTTGTACCGCATCGAGAAGGCGTACCTGACGCCGTGCCTGGACGCGCGACATGACATCGCCGACGCCATGAAAACCCTGTTGGATTTCCGCTTGCACGCCGCTCAGGTGCTGACCCAAGACGCGCCAGTGGTACCGGTCAAGAAGGGCTTTTTGCAATGGCTTCGCCAGCGCGGTCTTTGAGGTGCGCGCTGGCACGGGTATCTAGAAATCAACAATAAACTGCACGCCACCGACCACCGCGCCGCTGGTTTGTGTGAGCCCGCCGGGGTATTTCACGTATTGCAGGTTAGGCCGCACCATCAGCCATTGGGTCGCCTGCACGCCATAGTTGATCTCGTAGCTGTACTCGCGGCGCTGCTCGGGCACGTAAAGCGGATCGTCGATATCGCTGACGCCATTGGCCGCGTTGAGCGTCTGCGTGTTGCGGGTATAGCGGTCGCTGACCTGCAACTTCGACGCGCCAAGGCCGATGGTGTCGTTCGGGCGTGAATCGAACGGGCCACGGTAGATCAGGCCGATTTGGATCAGGTTCTTGATCACGCTTTTGTCCGGGTCATTCACCGTCAGGTTGGCGAATACGTTGAGCCCGCGCGCGCTGTTGCCGTCGACGGTGGTCAATTGTTGCTGTCCCGACAGCCACCAGCCGCTGTTGCTGGAATACATCCGATAGGGCTTTTTCGAGCTGGCAGCGTAGTTCCCGTCTGCGTCCTTGAGCATGTCCTTGGTGTCGGCGTTGGCGTAGTAGTAACCGGCGTGGTACTCCGAATTCAGGCCTTGGATCTGACCTTTCCAGATGGCTTCGATAGGGAAACTGGTGCCCTGGGAGCCGCTGATAAACGGCTTGAAGCCATTGCTGGCCTCGGCGTTGCCAGGGTTCTTGTCGTAGGCGCCGACCTGCATGGCGAACTCATCGGTGAATTGGTACTTGGCGCGCACTGCCCACTGGCTGATCGGGAAGCTGTTCCACACGCCGTTCCAGTTACCTTCCTGGGAACCGCACAGGGTGACGTTCTGGAATTCGCAGGGGAACTGATCGAAGTCTTCACCATGGCCAAAGCGACCGAGTTTGAGGGCTAATTTCCGGTCGAAGAACTTTTGCTCGTACCAGAACTGCGACAGCCGCCAGGCGTTGCCGCCGCCGAACACTTCCATGGTGGACGTCAGGCCCGTGGCGTTGGGTTGATGCACGCGGTCGTTGGTGATGTCCTTGCCATGGCGCTCGCCGATGCCGATGCGAAAGGTCGCGTCCTGCCAGCCGAGGAGTTTTTGCAGGTCCATGTTCACGCCCAGGATCAACTGGTCGCTCCAGCGCGCGGTGGTGTGGGAGTTGTAGCCACCGCCCAGGTTGGAGCCGACTTCGCCGACGTATTTGAGGGTGAAGTCGTAGCCTTGTTCGGCCAATTGGGGGCGCAGGCCGCTCCAGTCGCCGAGCATGGCCGGGGAGTTGGGATCGAGCAGGCCGGCGCTGAAGGCACAGGTGGACATGGCGCTGCAGAGCAGGGCCAGGGGGAGGGTGGTGCGCATGGAAGTACTCCTGGGATTGTTGTTTTTATCAGGTACAACACAAATTTCAGGCACACAGAGACCCCCTGTGGGAGGGAGCAAGTCCCTTCCCACATTGGTTCTTGGGTGTTTGAGAGTGCGGTTTTACTGGAGGTTAACGAACAACCCGCCATCCACCAGCAACGAGGCGCCGGTCACATAGCGCGCCATGTCCGAGGCGAGGAACACGATCGGCCCTGCCACATCATCCGGTTCGCCCAAGCGACCCAGCGGCGTGCGCGAGGTCATGTAGGCGAGCTTTTCCTCGTCGGCCAGGTCTTCCTTGTTGATGTCGGTGGCAATGGTCCCCGGCAGTACCGAGTTGCAGCGAATGCCATAGGGCCCCAGTGCAATTGCGCAGGACTGCATCAACGAATGCAGGCCAGCCTTGGTCGGCGTGTAGTGGGTTTGCATGCCGCCGCCGACCAGCGCGCTGATGGAGCTGACGGCAATGATCGCGCCGCCACGGCCCTGGTTTTTCATTTGGTTGGCCGCCGCCTGCACGGCGAAGTAGGCGCCGTTGAGGTTGGTGTTGACGGTTTTCAGATAGACCTCGCGGGGCATATCCAGGAACGAGTGGAACGGGCAGATGCCGGCGTTGTTGACGAACACGTCGACACTGCCGAAGGCTTGCACGGCGCCGGCCACCAGCTTGTCGCCGGTGTCCGGGTCGGCCGCATCGCCTCCCACTTCAACGGCCTGGCCGCCAAACGCCTTGATCTCTTCAATCAGCGAATACGCCGCCTCGGTGCCTTGGCCACTGCCACTGTGGCCGATCACCACACGGGCGCCCTGGCGCGCACATTCACGGGCGGCGGCGCGGCCGATGCCACGGGAGGCGCCGGTGATGATCACGGTTTTGTCTGCAAGCAACATAAAAACACTCCTTCAAAAATTAGCGGCATCAGCCGAGGTAATTGCCGTAACCGACCATGGCGATGGCGCCGAGGATCACCGCGATCCCGGCCACCAGTACGCCCTTGTTGGCGGCGCTGGTGCCGTGCCATTCACGGAAATACAGGCCCCAGCAGTTGGACACGATGATGATGAATGACATGTGCAGCACCCAGGAACTGGCGTCGTTCTGCAGGCGACTTTCGCCCATGCCGTAGAAGAAAAACTGCAAGAACCACAGCGTGCCGGCGATGGCCACCAGCAGGTAGTTGCCCAGCAGCGGCGTGCTGCGATCGGTGTAGTTATGGAAGGTACGGTTGCGCCAGTTCAGCCACAGGCACCAGATGCCGTTGGTGGTCAGGCCGCCCCACATGATCACCATAAAGGTCACGTTGTTCTGGAACAGGCTGTTGGCGCCATGTTCCACCGCCGCGGCGGCCAGCGGGCGTCCGGCAGAAATGCCGTAGCTGAAACAGGCGCTGAGCACCCCGGAAATCACCGCCACCAGCATGCCCTTGCCCAGGGAAAATTCGCTGACACTGGCGAACTTCACCGCCTGGGACACTTCCCGTTCCTTGATCAATCCAGCCTTGCCGCACACTGCGATACCGACCAGCGACACCGCCACGCCCCATAACACCCAATGCCCGCCCTGGGAGGCCAGCATCGAGGTCAAGGTGCCTTCGGTTGCATCGGTGAACAGGTCGCGGTACAGCGCCGGCATCAACGCTCCGAGGGCCGAGGTGAGGCCCATGATCAGCGACATGCCCAAAGACAGGCCCAGGTAGCGCATGGTCAGGCCGAAGGTCAGCCCGCCGATGCCCCACAACACGCCGAACATATAGGTCCACAGCAGCGTGCTGGTGTCGGCATTGCGCAGAATGTCCACCCAGCCCGGCACCGTCAGTTGCGCGGCGATCAGCGGCACGATCAACCAGGACACCAGGCCGCCGGTGATCCAATAACTTTCCCAGGCCCAGCCGCGGACCTTTTTGTAGGGGATGTAAAAACTGCCGGAGGCGAAGCCGCCGATGAAGTGCAGAATCACACCGAGGAGAATGATTTCCACGTAGTCGAATCCTTTTTATTGTTGTGTGGGTCAGTTAGATCAGGGGCGGGCCAGGTGGAACATGGGCAGCAGGTCGACACTGATCGGCGAGGCATCCGCGTGGCTGGGCATGATGTCCTGCATGTAAGTCCACCAGCGTTGCATCAGCGCGGTGCCGGGCAGCTCATCCAGGCCGTGGGCGTCTTCATGGGTGAGGACGGCGAACAGCGTGTTGGCGGGCTCGTCAAAAAAAATCCGGTAGTCCACCACGCCGGCGTCCAGCAGGGCTTGGGCCAGTTCCGGCCAGATTTCGTCGTGGCGTCGGCGATATTCATCGGCCTGCCCCGGGTTGAGGTTCATGCGAAAGGCACGGGTCTGCATCACGGCGCTCCATGGGTCGGGGTGTAGATACGCACTGCGTTGTGCAGAAAAAACTGGCCTTGCACCGCCTCGGATTTGTCCGCCATGCAGCTTTTTACGAGCCCCAGGGTGGTGGCGAAATCGGCCAGGTGATCGCTGTTGGGCCAGTCGCTGCCGAAGAAGCAGCGCTCGTCACCAAACGCCTCCCACAAGACCGCCAGGCGGTCGTTGTAGAACGCCGTATCGACGATCAGACCTTGGGGGCCGAGCTGGGGGATTTCCGCGAGTTTGGCGAACACGTTCGGCCGCTGCGCCAGGCGCAACAGGTCGGCGTGATACGCCGCCTCTTCACCGGCCGGCACCTGAGCATTGGGCAAGTGGTCGACGATGATGCGCAGCTCGGGCAGCGTATCGCTGAGGTGCAACAAACCCTTGATCAAACGCGGGTTCGGGTTGGCGCTGTCCAGGCCCCGACCACAGGCGGCCAGTTGGCGCAGACCGTCGATAAAACCGGGGCGCGTCTGGTCCTGCAGCAGGTCGCGGTCCCACAGGTTGCCGTAGCGCAAGCCGAGGAACAGCGGCTCTTGCGCCAGGGCATCGAGGTCGGCGGCGAAGTCGGCGTGCAGCGGGTCCAGATTGCCAACAAACCCGAGCATACGCGGGTCGCTGCGTAGGGTTTCGAGCAACCAGCGGTTGTCGTCACGCCATGGGCTGGCTTCCACAGCAATGGCGCCGACCACATTGTGTGAGCTGGCCAAGGCCCAATAATCGCTCGGTAAATGGGCGGCATACAGCTGATTGCCCGGCTCGGGCCACGGAATGCCTTGGGGGCGACGCGGGTCGAACAGGTGCAAGTGGCTATCGATGATGGGGCCGCTGTAAGGCATCAGAGGCATTGCGCAATCCTTGTGGGATTTTCTCAGGAAGGGCCAGCACGCTAACGCGCACGGGCCCGCTTCACCACCTCAGCTCTGTAGGTACACCACATGGGTATGGGTGTATTCGTACAGGCCATGCTTACCATCGGCGCCGCCGATCCCGGATTTACGCACCCCGGCATGGAAGCCCTGCATGGCCTCGAAATTTTCGCGGTTGACGTAGGTTTCACCAAAGTCGATCTCGCGCACCGCGTGCATGGCCTTGCCGAGGTCGCGGGTGTAGATCGATGAGGTCAGGCCGTAGTCGCAGTCATTGGCCATGGCGATGGCTTCGTCGAGGTCGTCGACAATCTGGATCGGCAGCACCGGGCCAAAAATTTCTTCGCGCATGATCTCCATGTCGGCGCGGCACCCGGCCAATACCGTCGGCTGGAAGTGAAAGCCCGCGCCGAGGTCGGCAATCTGTCCGCCGCTTACCAGCGTGGCACCCTGGCTCAGTGCGGTGCGCACCTTACGGTTGACGTTTTCCAGGCCCTGGCGGTTGATCAGTGGGCCCATTTCCGCGTCGGCCATGGCCATCGGGTCGCCGTAGCGCGTGGCTGACATGGCCGCGCTGATGCGCTCGATGAACGGGTCGGCGACCTTGCGCTCCACGTATACCCGCTCCGCGCAGTTGCACACTTGCCCGGTATTGATGATGCGCGAGTCGCGAATGGCTTTAACTGCCAGCTCCAGGTCGGCGTCTGCCAGCACGATGGCCGGAGCCTTGCCGCCCAGTTCCAGGTTGAGTTTGGTGATGTTTGGCGCAGCGGCGGCCATGATGCGCGAACCGGTGGCGACGCTACCGGTAAAGCTGATCATGTCCACGCCTTTATGGGCGGTGAGTGCGCCGCCGACCTGGCCGTCGCCGCAGACCACGTTGAACACACCGGCGGGCAGGTCGGTCTCGGCCACCAGCTTGGCGAACTCAAAGCAGTTGTTCGGGGTTTCTTCGCTGGGCTTGATCACGATGGTGTTGCCGGTGAGCAACGCCGGGGCCAGTTTTCGGGCGATCAAGAAGAACGGGAAATTCCACGGCAGGATGCCGGCCACTACGCCCAAGGGTTTGCGGAACAGGAAGATGTTTTCGTTGGGCCGATCGCTGGTGATGATCTCGCCTTCAATGCGCCGCGCCCATTCGGCCATGTAGTCGAGGTAGTCGGCGGTGAAATTCACTTCGACTTCGGCCAGGCCAGTGACCTTGCCCTGTTCCAGGGTGATGGTGCGCGCCAGGTGCGCGACGTTTTCCCGCAACTTGGCGGCGATGCGGCGCAAGTGCCCGGCGCGTTCGATGGCCGGCTTGCGCGCCCACGCTTTTTGCGCACCGCGCGCCGCAGCGAGGGCTTGGTCGACGTCAGCGGCGGTAGAGGCGGGCACCTTGGACAGCAAGGCGCCGCTGGCCGGATTGAGTACATCCAGATGGGCTTCGCTGGGGACGAAGCGGCCATTGATGAAGTTCTGGTACACGGGAACGGATGACATGGGCAGCTCCTCAGTAAGTACGTGATGGTGTGGGCGTGTCGGCAACCGGGCGATAGCGGGCGAGGGTGGCCAACGCGCTCTGGCGTAACAGGCTGATGTCGATGGCCACTGCGATAAAACGGCAACCCCAGGCTTGGTAACGGCGCGCGTCGTCTTCGTTGGGCGCCAGGATGCCGCTGACCTTGCCGGCGGCGAGGGTGGCGTCCACCGCGTACTTGATGCGTTCCTGCACTTCGGGGTGGCCGGGGTTACCGGCGTGGCCGAGGCCGATGGAGAGGTCAGCGGGGCCGATAAACACCGCGTCCACGCCTTCCACGGCGGCAATGGCGGCGACGTTTTCCACGCCCAGGCGTGATTCCACTTGGACGATCAGGCAAAGCTCCTCGTGGGCGGTTTGCAGGTAGTTCGCCACACCATCCCAGCGTGTGGCGCGGGTCAAACCGCCGCCGACGCCGCGAATGCCATGGGGTGGGTAACGCATGGCGCGCACCAGGGCTTGAGCCTGTTCGGCGGTTTCCACCATGGGGATCATCAGCGTCTGGGCGCCGACGTCGAGCAGTTGCTTGATCAGACTGGCATCGCCATTCACCGCGCGTACCACCGGCGCGGTAGCGTAGGGCGCCACCGTCTGCAGTTGGTTGAGCACGCTGGGCACGGTATTGGGCGCGTGTTCACCGTCGATCAGCATCCAGTCATAACCGAGGCCAGCGACGATCTCGGCGGCGTAGCCGGTGGCGAAACCGGCCCAGATGCCGTATTGGGTGGCGTCCTTGGCCAGGGCAGCCTTGAAGCCATTACGGGGCATATTCATGGCGTTTTCCTCAGCGATTGTACGGACGGTGCAGTTGGCAATCCGGGTTCAGGTCTACGCCGAAACCGGGCTTGTCGAGCACCGACAAGCGCATGCGGCCATTCACCGGTACCGGTTCGCCGAGCAGTTGCGGGTGGAACATCGGCACCACTTCATCGGCCTTCGGCGCCATCATCAGGAATTCGGCGAACGGGCTGTTATGGCGGGTGGCGACGAAGTGGTAGCTGTACACCGACGAGCCGTGGGGCACGACCATCGCATTATGGGCATCGGCCAAGGCCGAGATTTTCACCAGCTCGGTGAGGCCGCCGCACCAGCCGACATCCGGCTGGATAATGTCGCAGCAGCCCATTTCCAGCAGCATGCGGAAGCCCCAACGAGTGGCTTCGTGTTCGCCGGTCGTCACCAGCATGCCCTTGGGCACATTGTTGCGCAGGGCTGCGTAGCCCCAGTAATCGTCCGGGCTCAGGGCTTCTTCGATCCATTTGAGCCCGTGTTCATGGGCACCGATGGCGAGTTTGGTCGCGTAGTTGAGGTCCAGGCTCATCCAGCAATCGAGCATCAGCCAGAAGTCCGGGCCGACCCTTTCGCGCATGTCGGCCAATTGTTCGAGGTTTTTGCGCAGGCCTTCTTCGCCTTCGCTGGGGCCGTGGTGCAGGGGCATCTTGCCGCCGATAAAACCCATCTTCTGCGCCAAGTCCGGGCGGGCGCCGGTGGCGTAGAACTGCAATTCGTCGCGTACCGCACCGCCGAGCAACTGATGCACGGGCTCCTGGCGGATTTTGCCGAGCAAGTCCCACAACGCCAGATCGACGCCGGAAAGGGTGTTGATCACCAGGCCCTTGCGACCGTAGTAGAGGGTGGACTGGTACATCTGGTCCCAGATCTTTTCGATATCAGTGACGCGGGCGCCTTCGATAAAGCGCGCCAGGTGTTTCTCGACGATATACGCCGCCGGTTCGCCGCCAGTGGTCACGGCAAACCCGACAGTGCCGTCGCTGGCTTCGATCTCCACCACCAGCGTGCCGAGTACGTTGATGCCGAAACTGCGGCGGCTCTGGCGGTACTCGGGGTATTTGCTCATGGGCGTCGAGATGTGATCGTCGATCCAGTGGCCGT
This sequence comes from Pseudomonas sp. H1_D04, assembly GCF_054683855.1. Lineage (NCBI taxonomy): Bacteria > Pseudomonadati > Pseudomonadota > Gammaproteobacteria > Pseudomonadales > Pseudomonadaceae > Pseudomonas > Pseudomonas sp. H1_D04. The sequence continues at coordinate 5,825,260 of NZ_CP162826.1, read as the reverse complement.
CGGCCTGATCGTGGTAATCGGCGCCGCCGCCTCGCAATACAAAAGCGCGCACGTGTTTGATGGTGAGATGACCCATGGTGTGACTCCTGACGTTAAACAGTGGCCGGCGTGTTCGATGCAGTGCGGCCGGGTGAATGAATGCCCAGTACCAGCAATGCAGCCAGTACCGTGGTGGCGGACAGCAGGTACAAACCGGCTGCCGGAGAATGGAAGGCGCCTTCGGCCCAGTGCTTGATGACCGGCGCGATGAAGCCGCCGAGGGCACCGAATGAGTTGATCAGCGCAATGCCCGCAGCAGCGGCACTGCCGGCCAGGTAGCTGGAAGGAAATGTCCAGAACACCGGCTGCACCGCGATAAAACCCGAGGCGGCAAAGCACAAGGCGAGCATGCCCAGCAGCGGGTTGGCGAAGGTCACCGAGCAAGCAATGCCGGCGGCGGCCATCAATAAGGTCAGGCAAGCGGTGCGGCGGCGTTCGCCGGTGCGGTCGGAATAACCGGGAATCCACCAGGCGGCAAACAGTGCGCAGATCCAGGGAATCGCCGAGACCAGCCCAACCATCAAGCCGACCTTGGTGCCGAGCAGGCCGCCCACTTGGGTTGGCAGGTAAAACACCACGCCGTACACGCTGGCCTGGATCAGCAAATACACCAGGCACAGGTACAGCACCGACGGCTGGCACAGCACGTTGAGCAGGCTGCGGCCGTGGGAGGTTTTGTGTTGGTCTTCCGTGTCCAGCAAGGTCTGGATTTGCTGGCGCTCATCCACACTCAGCCACTTGGCGTCGGCGGGGCGGTTGTCCAGGTACCAGTAGGCCCAGATCCCCACGGCGCTGGCCATCAAACCTTCCACGGCGAACAGCCATTGCCAGCCGTGGATACCGCCGAAACCGTCCATCTCCAGCAGCAGGCCGGACAACGGACTGCCGACAATGAATGCCAGGGGGGCGCCGAAGTAAAAGAAGCCCATGGCCTTGCCGCGCACGGCCTGGGGGAACCAGTAGGTGAGATAGAGGATCACGCCGGGGAAGAATCCGGCTTCGGCCACGCCCAACAAAAAACGCAGCACGTAGAAGCTGGTTTCGTTATGGGCAAACACCATCGCCGCCGAAATCAGGCCCCAACTGACCATGATGCGGCACATCCACAGGCGGGCGCCGACACGGTGCAGGATCAGGTTGCTCGGCACTTCCAGCAGCGCGTAGCCGACGAAGAACACACCGGCGCCGAAGGCAAACGCGGCATCGCTCAAGCCGGTATCGGCCTGGAAGGCCTGTTTGGCAAAGCCGACGTTGGCACGGTCAAGAAACGCCATGATGTACATCAGTAGCAGGAAGGGCAGCAGTCGCCAGGAAATCTTGGCGAGCAGGGGCGCGGGCAGGGTTTTCATGATGGAGTCCGTTGTTTTGTTCTTATGGAACGGACTGTACGGCGGCCGAGCAATACGCTACAAATCGAATCTCGCTTACAAGTGATACCCTCAGGGTATCGGTAATAAGGAATTTATGAGTAGTCCCGTCCTCTCCCGCAGCTTGTTCAACCGCCTGCGCTACAAGCATCTGCATATGCTGGTAGCGCTCAGTTCCAGTCAGAACCTGCACCGTGCATCCCAGGCCCTGAACATGTCGCAACCGGCGGCCACGCGCATGCTGCGCGAGATTGAAGACATGTTCGGCTGCGACCTGTTCGAGCGCTTGCCACGGGGGATGCGGCCAACGGCGCTGGGCCAGCAACTGATCAACTTTGCCGAATCGGCGCTGAGTGGCCTCGACCGTTGCGCCGAAGACCTGATGGCGCGCCAGCAGGGCGGGTATGGCTACTTGTCCATCGGCACCATCATGGGCGCCGCGCCGGACTTGGTGATGGACTGCATTGCGCAGATCAAGGCGCTCAACCCGCAACTGCGTATCCGCATCATGGGCGACACCAGCGACCAGGTGATCCAACTGCTGGAGCAGGGGCGCATCGACCTGGCCATCTCTCGGCGCACCGCCGCCACCGACAGCGAGCACTACAGCTTCGAACCCCTGGGCAACGAGCGCCTGCTGGTGGTGGTGCATGCCGGCCACCCATTGGTCCGACGCGGCCGGCTATCCCTGGCAGAGCTGGTGCGCGACTGGCCGTGGATCCTGCAACCGCAAACCAGCCCGGCGCGCATCGGTTTCGACCAGGCCCTGCAAGACCTGGCGCTGCCAAGCCCGGCGGACATCATCGAATGCAGCTCGGTGTACTCCATGCAGCAGTTGATCCAACTGACGGACGCGGTGATGGTGCTGTCGGAAAGTGCCTTGCGTGATTATCTGAAAATGGGCCTGGTGGTCGCGCTGCCGGTGGCCCTGGACGTGCGGCTGGCGCCGTTTGGCATCTTGTTGCGCAAGGGCGAGGGGGTGAGCCGCGAACTGGGCTTGTTTATTGACCTGCTGCGGCAGAGGGCGGCGATGCTGTAAACGCGAGGTTGAAAAGATCATGGTGTCCCGGCACGATATTAAATAGAATGAATCTCATTTGAGATTCAATCGCGCCGTGCAGGTTGTTGCCATGAATGATGCTGTTGTCCCCACGCACGCCCCCGAACTGACGCTATCGAGCCTATACCGCGACCATCGCAGTTGGCTGGAAAGCTGGCTGCGGCGGCGCCTGGGCAATGCCTGGGATGCGGCCGACCTGAGCCAGGATACGTTTCTGCGCGTACTGGCCAGTGCGCAGCCGATTGCACAGATGCAGGAGCCGCGGGCGTACCTAGTGACGGTCGGTAAGCGCCTGCTGGTGAACTTCCATCAGCGCCGCAGCCTGGAACAGGCGTATTTGAACGCCCTGGCCAGCTTGCCCGAAGCTTGCGTGCCGTCCCCCGAACAGCGCTGGCTGATGCTGGAAACCCTGCAAGCCCTGGATGAGTTGCTCGATGGCTTGCCGGTGCTTGTACGCCGCGCCTTTCTATGGAGCCAGCTGGAGGGCCTGGGCTATCGCGAGATTGCCGAACGGCTTGAGGTGTCCGAACGCACGATCAAGCGCTACATGGCCCAGGCGTATGAACATTGCCTGCTGGTGGAGCTGTGAGCCGCGACGTCGCCCGCGCTGCTGCCCAGTGGCTGGCGCTGCTGGAGTCCGGCGCGGCTACCGAGCGTGACCACGCCGCGTTGCAGCACTGGCGCGACAGCCATCCCCAGCATGAACAGACTTGGCAGAAAGCCCAATCCCTGCGCCAACGCTTCAGCGCTTTGCCCCAGGCTCTGGCCATGGCCAGCCTCGACCGCCCGCAACCTGGACGGCGTGCGGTGCTCAAGCGCGCGTTGGGTGTGGCGGCGCTGTTGCCGACGGCGTGGCTGATCAGCCGCCAATTACCCATCGACACTTGGCGTGCCGACCTGCGTACCGCTACTGGCGAGCGCAAGCGCCTGCCGCTGGCCGATGGTGCCAGCCTGCAACTGAACACCGCGACGGCGGTAGACGTAGATATGGCCCAGCGACGGGTCAGCTTGGTCGACGGTGAACTGGCGCTGACGGTGCCGGGCGCGGCGGCGATGACGGTGCAAACCCGCTACGGCCAATTGCTCGTCAGTCACGCTGACGTGTGCATACGGCAACTGGCGTCCGGTTGTCTGGTCTCGGTGCTCAAGGGCACGGTTCAGGTGCGCGACCTGAGCGGCCAGATGGCGACCTTGCAAGCAGGCCAGCAAGCGCCGCTCAAGGCCGGCGGCCTGGGTGCCCGGGCGTTGTTTGATGTGCTGCAACTGGGCTGGCGCGACGGTGTACTGACCGCGCAGAACCAGCCACTGGGGGACTTCCTCAGGGAGCTGGAGCGCTATCGCCCTGGCGTGTTGCGCTGGGAGCCGCGCCTGGAAACGCTACGGGTGACCGGCAGTTTCCGCCTGGATGACACCGACCGCATTCTCAACCTGCTGGCCTCGACCCTGGCGCTCGACGTGCAATACCGAACGCGTTATTGGGTAAGCCTGCGCAAGGCGTGATGCGCGTTGTGGCGAGCGGGCTCGCCACAACAACCTGTGGGCCATGAAAACCTCGCTCGTCTCGGGTTACGAGTAGTCCTCAGATCACATGGGCCCGCTGCAACTCGGTCAAGGCCAGCGCCTTGAGCTGCGCCAGCAGCGGGTCACGCCGATCCCTCGGGTGCGGCAAGTCGACCGCCAGTTCCTGGCGAATGCTGCTGGGCCGGTTGTCCATCACCAGCACCCGGTCACTCAGGTACAGCGCTTCGTCCACATCATGGGTCACCAGTAATAAAGCGATGGCGTGATGCGCCGCCAGTTGCAGCAGCAAGTCCTGCAGTTTCATGCGGGTGAAGGCATCCACCGCGCTGAACGGCTCATCCAGCAACAACACCTGGGGGCGTGAATACAGGCCGCGAGCGATCGCCACCCGCTGCGCCATCCCACCTGACAACGCTTTGGGCAGCGCCTGGGCGAAGCCCTTAAGGCCGACTTCCTCGATCAACTGTGAGACCCAGGCTTTGTCGTAGTGGTTGTCATCACTGAAGCCGATGTTCTGTTCTACCGAGAGCCATGGCATCAGCCGCGGTTCCTGGAACACAAAGGCCACTTGGCCGTCGGGGCTGCGCAGTTCGCCCTGGAAGTCCGTTTCCAAACCGGCGACGATCCGCAGCAAGGTACTTTTGCCACAGCCGCTGGGGCCCAGCAGGCTGACCGCTTCGCGAGGCTGCAAGGCCAGGCGCACGTCTTTCAATACGGTGGTGCTGGCGAAGCTTTTACGCACCACATGGATGTCCAATAACGACGGCGCACTCATTGTTCCGCTCCTTGGCCAGTGAAGGTGTCGCGCCAGGCGAGGCAGCGTTTCTCCAGCGCCGCGAGCAGGCCGTCGCTGATCTTGCCCAGCAGCGCCAACACGATAATGGCGGCCAGCACAATGTCGGGTCGCGAGGTTTCCCGCCCATCGCTGAGCAGGTAACCCAAACCTTTAGTCGCCGCTATCAGCTCGGCCGCCACGAGGAACATCCACGCCAGGCTCAAACCACTGCGCAGTCCGGTGAACAGGCCGGGCAGGGCGGCGGGCAGCAGGACGCGCCGCACCAGGCGGCGGCGACTGAAACCGTACATTTGCCCGACTTCCACCAGCTTGCGGTCGATGTCGCGAATCGCCGCGACGCCATTGAGGTACACCGGGAAAAACGCGCCAATGGCAATCAGCACAACCTTGGAGGTTTCATCGATGCCCAACCACAGCAGCAACAGGGGTACCCAGGCCAGGCTCGGGATCGAACGCAGGCCGGCAAAGGTCGGCTCCAGGTAGGCTTCGGCTTCACGGCTCAAACCGACCCAGGCGGCGAACACCAGGGCTAGGCTAGCCCCGATGGCAAAGCCCAGCAGCACCCGTGCGAGGCTGGCGCTGATGTGTTTCCACAACACGCCTTCGGCCAGGTCGGTGAGGGTCACGGCGATCTCGCTGGGCGCGGGCATCTGGTAGGAAGGCAGCCAGCCCACCCGTACGACCACTTCCAGGATCAACAGGATCAGCACCGGCAAGACCAGGCCTTTTAACCGCCGTGGCCAGGCGCTGCGCTGGCTGACCACGGGTGCCGGCAGGGGCAATGCTTGGCTTTTGCTGCTCATCAAACGCCCCTTACTGCTGCGGCAGGGTTTGGCCAAACGAAGGGTCGATCAGTTGATCGATCACCTGGTCCACATTCACCCCACGGCGCACCAATTCCTCGGACACCAGAATCGGCGCCGCCGCCTTGGAAGACTGCACATCCTTGGCGCTCAACAACGGCGTGCTCAGGTCAGTGCGCGACAATTGCAGCTTGGCCACTTCCAATGGCAGCCCGGATTCGTCGGCCAGCAACTTGGCGAATTCATCCGGGTGCTTCACTGCCCAGTCACGCGCTTTTTCATAAGCGCCCAACACCTTGGTGATGGTCTGTGGGTGCGCTTTGGCGAACTTCTCGGTGACGCTCACCACGCCATAGCTGTTGAAGTCCTTGTTGCGGTAAAGCAGGCGCGAACCGGCCTGGATTTGACTGGCGGCCATGTGTGGGTCGAGACCGGCCCAGGCGTCCACGTCACCCTTTTCCAGAGCGGTGCGGCCGTCCGGGTGTTGCAGGTGCACCAACTCCACGTCGTCTTTTTTCAGCCCGGCCTGTTGCAGACTGCGCAGGGTGAACAGGTAAGGGTCGGTGCCTTTGGTGGCGGCGATTTTCTTGCCCTTGAGGTCGTTGACGCTGTTGAGTGGCGAGTCCTTGCGCACCACCAGTGCGGTCCATTCCGCGCGGCTGTAGACATACACCGATTTGATCGGGCTGCCGTTGGCCCGGCTCAGTACGGCGGACAAGCTGGCGGACGACGCGAAATCCACGCCGCCGCTGTTGAGGTATTCCAGGGACCGGTTGCTGCCTTGGCTCAGTACCCAGCTGACCTTGCTGTGGGGCAGGGCCTGTTCCAGCCAGCCGAAGTGCTTGAGCACCAGGCTGACCGGCGAGTAGTAGGCGTAGTCGAGGTTGACTTCGGCGGGGTCGGTTTCGGCCGCGAATACCTGCGGTTGCAGGCATAGGGCGAGGGCGCAGGCGCCGAGTAGACGTTGGGTGAAGGGTTTCATGGAACAGCTCCGGACAAGGCGTTGAGAGAAGGTTTTTCTTATATTCAGAAAACTGATTGCGTGCGCTCAATCATGCTTTACAGGAATATGCAGTCTCTGTGCCATTGGGCAGGAGCCCGGATTTACCGGGTCAGGGGCATGTGCGGTTGTTGCAGGAGGTGGCAAATTGTTGAACCGATGTTTCCTGGGCAACAGTTTTCATATGTTTTTATGGAATAAATAAAGAGTTATATATTCCTTTTAATGTTCTCTCGGATAGCGCACTTTGAGGGCCTGCGCATTCGTGCGGATTGACCCAACAGCCAAAAGGAAACCCGACATGACCATTAAAGCGATCAACGTGCGCAACCAATTCAAGGGCGTGATCAAAGAGATTCTGCTGGGCGAAGTGGTGTCGGAAATCGACGTGCAAACCGCGTCCGGCATCGTGACGTCCGTCATCACCACCCGTTCGGTGCGTGACCTGGAATTGAAAGTGGGCAGCGAAGTGATTGCCTTCGTGAAGTCCACTGAAGTGTCTATCGCCAAGTTGTAAACGCCAGCCCCCGCCTTTGCAGCGGGGGCCATTTTTTGCGCGCTTCAGCGGTTGCGCAAACTGCGCTCCATGCGCTGCAGACCCTCTTCCAGCATCGCCCTCGGGCAACCGAAGTTCAGGCGCACGAACTGCTGGCTGTCATCCCCGAATTCGATACCCGCACTCAACCCGACCTTGGCCTGTTCCAGGAAAAACTGCTGCGGGTCATCCAAGCCCAGGGCGCTGCAGTCGAGCCAAGCAAGGAAGGTGCCTTGCGGCGCATGCATCACAACGCCCGGCAAGCGCGTTTGCACGGCGTCGAGCAGGTAATCGCGGTTCGCTTGCAGGTACTGCTTCAATGCTTCCAGCCATTGGCCGCATTGGCTGTAGGCCGCGCGGGTGGCTTCCAGGCCCAGGGGGCTGACGCTGTCGACCATGCCGCAGCGGGCCTGGTTGAAGCGCTCGCGGATCTCGGCGTTCTGGATCACGGCAAAGCAGGTCTTCAAGCCGGCCACGTTGTAGGCCTTGCTCGCCGACATCAGCGTGATGGTGCGCTGTGCAATCTCCGGGCTGAGGCTCGCGGTGGGGATGTGGCGACGACCGTCGAAGCACAGTTCTGCGTGGATTTCGTCGCTGATGATCAGCGCATCGTTTTCCAGACAGGCAGTGGCCAATGCCAGCAGCTCTTCGCGGGGGAAGACCTTGCCGATGGGGTTGTGCGGGTTGCTCAACAGCAAGGCGCCGGCGCCGGTCAGTGCTTCGCGCATGGCGGGCATTGGGGTGATGTATTCACCGGCGGTCGATTGGAACGGCACTTCGATGCGCGGTAGGTTCCAGTTGCCTGGCGCCAAGCGAATCGGACGATAATTTGGGGTTTGCAGTACCACCGGCTGGTCCGGTTTTACAAAGGCATGCAGCGCCATATTGAAACCGGGTTCGACGCCGGGCAAAAACAGCAACTCTTCGGGCTGCACGCGCCAGGCGTACTTGGCCCACAGGTCGGCCACGACGGCTTCACGCACATCCGGGCCGGCCACGCTGTAGCCGAGGATCTGCTGGTCCAGGCGCTCGTGCAGGGCTTGCAGCACGGCGGGCGGCGCTGCGATGTCCATGTCGGCGATCCACATTGGCAGCACGTCGGCCGGGTAGCGGTTCCACTTGGTGCTGCCGGTGCCGAGGCGAGGGTGGATCGTGTCGAAATCAAAGCTCATGGAGGGGCTCGTGTCAGGGGGGCGGGTGCAAGAATGGCGCTGATTCTAGCGCCATTAATTGAATAATTGTATGGAGGCCGGGCCCAAAGGCCGTGGTTCTCCCAATCAAGTCATATGCCCTGCGCGACGGCCATGGTGTTGAAAACGTTTTGCCTGGCCGTGCGCAAATAGACGGGGTTTTATCAGATAGGTTGGGTTAATCCCCTGACACGATCGATATTGAATTTGCTGGCAACCACGTCGGCATCAAAGGCACTGACTTTGTATTTTTTTCCGGTCAGGATCGTACCAAATGCATCGAGGTTTTTGCCGGTGATGCCGTTGCTAAGGGTCTTTTCCAGGCCCTTGGCCATTGACTCTTGTGTGGGGAATATCGCTTTGCCGTAGTTGGGGTCGTAAAAAAACCAGCTCTTCGGGGTGGTGCCGGTGGGGTCGACCTTCACGCCCGCAAGCATTCCATGGTTAGTGCTGCTGATCATCAGCGTCTTTGAGGAAGTGGCTTCGCTCAATTCTTTAATGATCGACTTATAAGAAATCGGGTTACCCACGGCACTGCTATGAAATCCCAGCTCGTTGCCGACGGTGGACTGCAGGCTTGAAAGGTTTCTGATGAATTTGGCTGAGTTTTCAGCTTCCGGGTTTGCCATGGCAAATACCAGGTTGTCGAGCAGCGTGTCTTCATTGCCTTCGAGCAGCGCCAGGCCCATGGCGGTGGAAAGGGCCGCACATTCACCGGCAATGTCAGGGCTGGTCTGGCTCAGGTAATACGTTTGCGGCATGCCTCGGGTGGTTCCACCGGCGGCGGTGACTTCACGCTGGAATATCTGTGCGCTGCGTTGAGTATGGGCCAACAAAAGTCTTTCTCGCTGGCGCACAAGACTGCCGATTTGCTCTGTTGAAAAGTTGGACGTTGCAATAAGGTCCTCGATTTCCTGTACCCCCATGGACGGCTTGTAGCCAGGAACCGTATAGGGGCTCAGGTGTTTGAAACCTTCCGGGAAGCTGGTTGGTTCCGAGTACTTAGCGTTGATGACGTTGGCTTCATATTGTGCCAGCGCATCCGGATCGCGTTGTGGCGAAGCGGGGCGCTCAAAAAAGCCAATGCCACCCTCCGGTGCAAAGCCTTCTATGGGGGTGCCGTAAGCCTTGCCGGAGGCTGCGTCCACGGGGTACCACTTCTCGTCGATGATTTTGGCCAGGGTACGTGCACCACCACCGGCGGCGTCCACCCCCTCGGTTCTTCCGATCCTGACCGCCGTGCTGACACCCAAGCTCTGGACCAGGCCATTGCTTGTCGGTCGCAAGCCGCCAAACGACGGAATGGTGGAATAAAAGGGTTTCGCTGTCTTGCCTGCGCTGCCCAGCAACCCGACCAGATCATCTGTAGAGTGGCTGGCTTTTCTCAGCATGTTAAACAGGGTTTTGCTGGACTTGATGCTGTGGGCGAATGCACGAAGTGGTTGCGAAACAGGAATGGCGGTCGATACGCCGTCGATAATAAAACCGGTGAAGGCTTCTGCTATTTCACCATTGATCGCGTGCTTCAACGTATTTGCAAACGGTACCAAGCTCAGCACCGCTGCCGCTCCGGTCTTCTGATAGCGCTCTGTTAATTCGACGGCACTTTCGCCACTAGCCTGTTGACGCAGGGTTTCCTCATCGTAGGCCAGATGTTTGGACGCGGCTGTCCTGGCCAGATCAAAACTTTTTCCGCCGAGGAAGGAGAGGTCGGGTGTCTTGTCGCTGGCGCCACGTTGCCACTTATCCGGCGTTGGTATGTGCTCGATCACCACCTCAGAAAATTCATTCTCGCGAGGGGGAGTCCCACTGTTGTAAGCCTCCCAATCAAACGGTTGCCGGATATTGTTCTCCACGTTACCCACGGCCCTGGTGTTGATACCTTCAGGCCACTCTGCTGGAAGATCGGTGCGGATCTGGATTTTCCCTTGCTGTGGGAAGACTTCATAGTAGGTGACTTTTGACTGGTGTTCGGAGCGAATGATGAACCCTTGTCGACCTTTGCTGGCTTCTTTTTCGGCCTTGGGGATGAGGTGGGCATAGTGCGAGGTAACGGCTTTTCTCAACGCATAAAATTTCTGCTCGCCCCATTGCAGGCTGCTCCGGTGTTCCTCTGGAAGCTGCGAGAGCAGGTTTCGGACCACCGCGGTGTGGCCCTGTAGCAGGTCGGTGTAGTAGTTGTTGAATGTCTGGGTGAACAGCCACTCAATGCTATGAAGTCGATGGAGTTCCTTCTCGATGGGGGCCATGGAAAAGTCGGAACTGATTGATCGCCACATACCTGCCTGGAGTTTTCCCGACATATGCACGTCCAGCAGGCTGTAGAAATGGTTCTTGTCGGACTCCAGATTGTCCGGCGTGGCTTGCAGCACTTTGCGGGTAAAATCGATTTGATTGCCAAAGACCCGTTTAAGGTCATTCAGGGCAATCTGTTCGCGGTTTGGGAGGGGGTGGCCAGTTGTTGGCCCGCTCGGACCAGAGATGAGGGCTGATGTTGAAAATCCTGGTGTGCCTGCTGTATCTCGGACTCTGAATAGTTGTTATCGGCGCGCTTGTCGAGTCGACCGTTGGTAATCGCCCAGTCCACTAAGGCGTCTCTTAGAGCAATGGTGGCGAAGGCCTTGTCCTGCTCCGTGATCGGTGTCGTCGCGTCATAGTTCATCACTTGTTGATAATTCATAGTGGCGCTTGTGCCAGGCGCGGAGTGCTCGATGCGTGAGACAGCGGCGCTGAATGTGGCCCACTGATGGGTTCCATACAGCAACGAGTCAGGCAGGTCTTTGACTAGAAACTGTGGGGCGATACGGGACAGCATCAAGTAGCTGACTGTGCGGACGTTATCGGCCTTCAGATGTTGATGGGTGCGCAGCAGGTAGAGGTCCAGTGCTTCGACGATGGCTTCTGGTGACTTGCGTAAATGATCAGGCGCATCAAGGGCAAAATCATTGCCGATCAAGTTGCGTGTGGTGGGGAGCTGAGGCATCACGGATAACACCAGTGCGCTAAGGACCAGTTCAGCGGCACTTGTCACTGTGGGCAAGACGCCGAGTTCGGCCTCCAGCTTTTTGCCTAGCTCAATGGCTTTGGGCTCCAACAGCAGTCGATACAACGCGTAGCGTGGCTCAGCGGTGATTTTCTTTGAGCACGACCGATTAGTGCCCATTACCCAGGCGGGATAAGTCTGGGCGTATAGGGGGGACTCGGTGCATGTTTCGGTTTGGGTGTAGGGCCCGAAGGTTTTCGTGGTTTGGGTGGTACTCCCAATCCTGGTTTGAACACCGGTCATTTTGGATAACGAGTCAAGCGTGTGTGCATCTGTCGTCGCAAGCCCCACCAGGTTCTCGATGAGTCCGCCCTTGGTTTTGTCCAGCCAGCCCTCGACAATCTCATTGATTCGTTGGCGCTGCTCCAGTGTCAGGGGCACCTCGCGCGACAACATTCCCCAATAGTCCCGGTGAGCGGGTTGTGGAGGGGGCGCGTAGGTGATTGCGTCGTAGAGATTCTGCAGCGCTTCTTTGTTTGTTGGGGCTATCCAGCCTTGGTGTTTGATAAACCAGTTCAAGCTGACGTGCGTCGGGTTGATGAGTTTAAGTTCGCGACCCATCGAAGAGTCTGGCGAGACTGCAAAGCGGGTCAGATCAAGATCCGGCATATCAGTGGAGGCGCTGTTCAGGGTTTTGCCCAAGGCATCCAGCAATGATTTTCGGTCGTCCAGGTTGGCGTGTTCCTCCGATTTTTCCTGCCTTAGGGGGCTCTGATTTTCAGGGCGTGCTTGCCGCAAACGCTGAATAGGCTGCACAGCTTGCGAATGCAGCAAAGGTGCTTGGGCGCGGGAGGTGTGATCGACGACGGCGGAAGTAGATGGCATGAACACTGATCTCTCGGATAAGAAGTAGGGAGGCTTCTGACAGGCGAAGTCTTCCCTGTGTGGTCCGAGAGTTCGGGTTGTTCCTACGGTTTAAAATGCATTTTATTTCACTGGTTTTAACGATACTGGCCGCGTGATCCATGTGAGGGCAGCCAGCCCGAAATCACTGTCGATCTATCTCAACACCGCTTTAGCGTTTTGCGTGCCCAGCGTTGCGCCTTTCTGCTAGTCATTACGCGACCGTGTTATCAACGATTCACCCGTTTCGCCGGCAAGGCGATGACCAGGAAACTGCTGAGAATCAGGCAGCCGGCAAAGAACCACAAGGCGCCCGCGCTGCTGCCGGTCACGTCGATCGCCACCCCCATCAACGAGTTACTCACCAGGCCTGCGATATTCGCCAACGAGCACGCCAGGGCAAAGCCGGTGGCTGCCGCAGTGCCTTTGAGAAAGGTCGTCGGCAGGCTGAAGAACACCGGCACTGCGCCGATGATTGCGGCCGAGGCAACCGCGAACAGGGCGACGGTGGCCGCGACGTTATGGGTGAAGAACGTGCTGGCGGCCATCGCCGCTGCGCCGATGAAAAACGGCACGATGATGTGCCAACGGCGTTCGCGGTGTTTGTCGGAGCTGGCGCCGATCAAGAGCATGCCCAGCAGCGCGGCCACGCTCGGCAGTGCGGTGAGCACGCCGATATGGAAGGTGTCGGTGACCCCGGCGTTGCGAATAAAGGTCGGCATCCAGAAACCCATGGCATAGGCGCTGAGCAGGATCGAGAAGTCGATACCGCCGAGCATCCACACTTTGAGGTTGAAGAAGCCGTCACGGAAGCTGTGCTTGCTGCCGGCGCCATCGGCGTCGTCCTTGCGCAGTTCGCTTTCCAGCAGGGCTTTTTCTTCATCCGACAGCCATTTGGCTTGTTGGTAGGTGTTCGGCAGTGTCCAGAAGGTCAGCACGCCGAGCAACACGCTGGGCACCGCTTCGATCAGGAACAACCACTGCCAGCCGCGCAGGCCGCCCACGTGGTCGAAGTGGCCCATGATCCAGCCGGACAGCGGGCCGCCGATCACGCTGGACAGCGGCAGGCCGATCATGAACAGCGCAATGATGCGCCCGCGTCGATGGGTGGGAAACCAGGTGGTCAGGTAGTACAGCACGCCCGGCAGGAACCCGGCTTCGGCGGCGCCGAGAAAAAAACGCAGGATGTAGAACTGGGTCGTGGACGTAACCAGCATGGTGCAGGCCGAGAGCAGGCCCCAGGTGATCATGATGCGTGCGATCCAGATCTTCGCGCCGACCCGCTCCAGCACCAGGTTGCTCGGCACTTCAAAGATGATGTAGCCGACAAAGAACAGGCCCGCGCCGAGGCCGAACGCGGTTTCGCTGAACTGCAGTTGGTCGAGCATCTGCAGCTTGGCGAAGCCGATGTTGATTCGGTCCAGGTACGCGGCCAGATAACAGAAGCACAGGAAGGGAATCAGCTTCCAAGTGATCTTGTGGTAAAGCGTGTTGACCGGGTCGGCGACTGTGTTCGCGGGCACTGGATTCGCACTGGGCATTGGGTGTCTCCTGGCGGTGACTTATGGTTTTTATACAGTCGGCAGTTGTTGTAGGCGCGAGCTGCGCGCTGGCGTACTGCTTGGTAATCACCGCTTCATGCGCCAGAGGCAACACCTCGGCGCAGAACGCTGCCAATGGGTTGCCTTCGACCATGTCTTTCATCACCGAGGCCTTCTTGACCTAGATCCCGCCCTCGACGAAGTGGCCGGGATGGTAGCGGATATTGGTGTGCACCACCGCAACTCTGCGAGCCAACCCCGGCGCTCACTGATTAAACGCGGTTAAAAAAGTGTGGGAGGGGAGCTTGTCCCACGATTGCAGTGGGTCAGCTAAAGATTGGTTTTTTTCGGTCCGTTCTATGACCGACAAGTTCTGTAATAAAAACGCCATTGCGCTGGGGATTAAATTGCCGACGAGCTATTTTGGTGCATCTCAACAACCCGAGTAGCCATGGATGAAATACCAACCCTTCAGCCGTACCTTGATTGCCACTGCCCTGGTGTTGACGGTCAGTGGTGTACAAGCTGCTTCCCAAGCCCCGGTGGCCGGTGAAAATGGCATGGTGGTGACGGCTCAGCATTTGGCAACTCATGTGGGCGTGGATGTGCTCAAGGCCGGGGGCAACGCGGTGGATGCGGCCGTGGCCGTAGGCTATGCGCTGGCGGTGGTGTACCCGGCGGCGGGCAACCTGGGCGGCGGCGGTTTCATGACCGTGCAACTGGCGGACGGGCGCAAGACCTTCCTCGACTTCCGCGAAAAAGCCCCGCTGGCGGCTACCGCCAATATGTACCTGGACAAGGACGGCAACGTCATCGAAGGCCTCAGCGCCAAGGGTCACCTGGCTGTAGGCGTGCCGGGGACCGTGTCGGGCATGGAACTGGCCTTGAGCAAGTACGGCACCCTCAAGCGCGCCCAGGTGATTGCCCCGGCGATCAAGCTGGCAGAAAACGGTTTCGCCCTGGAACAAGGCGACATCGACCTGCTGCACACCGCAACCGGCGAATTCGAAAAAGACAAGGACCTGCGCGCTATCTTCCTGCACAACGGCCAGCCGATGCAGGTCGGACAGAAACTGGTGCAGAAAGACCTGGCCAAGACCCTGAAGGAAATCTCCGCCAAAGGTTCGGACGGTTTCTATAAAGGTTGGGTCGCCAAGGCCCTGGTAGATTCCAGCCAGGCAGGCAAAGGCATCATCACCCAGGCCGACCTCGACAAGTACAAGACCCGCGAACTGGCGCCCATCGAGTGCGACTACCGGGGTTACCACGTCGTTTCCGCGCCGCCGCCGAGCTCGGGCGGTGTAGTGATCTGCCAGATCATGAATATCCTCGAAGGCTACCCGATGGCCGACCTGGGCTATCACTCGGCCCAAGGCCTGCACTACCAGATCGAAGCCATGCGCCACGCCTATGTGGACCGCAACAGCTACCTCGGCGACCCGGATTTCGTGAAGAACCCGATCGAGCATCTGCTGGATAAAAACTACGCCGCCAAGCTGCGTGATGCTATCGAGCCGCAAAAGGCCGGTGATTCCCAGGCGATCAAACCGGGGGTCTCGCCCCATGAAGGCAACAACACCACCCACTACTCCATCGTCGACAAATGGGGCAATGCGGTGTCCGTCACTTACACCCTCAACGACTGGTTTGGCGCGGGCGTGATGGCGAGCAAGACCGGGGTGATTCTCAACGATGAAATGGACGACTTCACCGTCAAGGTCGGCGTGCCGAACATGTACGGGCTGGTGCAGGGTGAAGCCAACGCCATCGCCCCGGGCAAGGCGCCGTTGTCGTCGATGAGCCCAACCATCGTGACCAAGGATGGCAAGGCCGTCATGGTGGTGGGCACGCCGGGTGGCAGCCGCATCATCACCGCGACCCTGCTGACCATTTTGAACGTGATCGACTACAAGATGAACATCCAGGAAGCCGTGGATGCGCCGCGTTTCCACCAGCAGTGGATGCCGGAAACCACCAACCTTGAGACCTTCGCGGTCAGCCCGGATACCCAGAAGCTTCTGGAAAGCTGGGGCCATAAGTTTGCAGGGCCGCAGGATGCCAACCACTTGGCGGCGATCCTGGTAGGTGCGCCGTCCCTGGGTGGCAAGCCGGTGGGTAACAATCGCTTCTACGGGGCTAACGACCCGCGTCGTAATACTGGGCTTTCCCTGGGCTACTAAACGCCTCGGTTCCCAATAAAAAACACCGCGGTCTGCCAGGCAGATCGCGGTGTTTGTTTTTGGGCGGCTTCGCCACCCGGTTCGCGCGATGCGACGATTCGACAAGCTCGCTCACTGCAACAGCTGTTTTACCGCAGCAAACGCGGCTTTGCAGCGTTCCTCCCAATTCCCGCGAATCACCACCACCGGCTGCTGATGCTGGTGCATCCAGTCCAGGCTTTGCTGGAAAAACGCGCGACGATCCTCCAGTTCCGGCTGGCAGCGTTGGCCATCGGCCGTCCACTCCACATCTTCGGGGGAGAGCAACAGGTGCAGGTCGTAATGACGTGCCAACAACTCATCGTCGAGCCACGCCGGGTAGTCGCCGAACAGGGTCTGGCTCCACAGCTTGTTGGTGAGCAGATGGGTGTCGAGAACCAGTAGGCGAGGTTGTTCGGCGCGGGCCGCGTCTTCCCAGGCCAGTTGGCCGTGGGCGATGGCCGGGATATCCGCCAGGCAGGTATCGCGCTGATGGTGATCAATGAAATAGCGCACATACTCGCCGACCATCAACCCACCAAAGTGCGCGTGCAACTGCGCTGCGAGCCAGCTTTTGCCGCTGGATTCAGGCCCCGCCAAAACCACTACTTTCATGTGCGCAACGCCGGATCGGCGCGCCATTCACGCCAGCCCTGCACGGCGATCACGGTGAACAAGGCATAGAGCCCGGCGGTGAGGTACAGGCCTTTATAGAGGAACAGCCCGACGAAGATCACATCCACGGCAATCCACAACGGCCAGCATTGCACGCGTTTCTGCGCCATCCACATTTGCGCCACCAGGCTGAAGCCGGTGAGGGCCGCGTCGAGCCAGGGTTGCGCAGCATCGGTCCAGTGGGCCATGGCGGCACCGAGCAGCAGGCTGCCCACCGCGCCGATCGCGAGGCTGGTCATGATTGCCGGCACCCCCAGGCTCGTGACCTGGCGGCCTTGCTTGACCTCGCCCGCGCGGGTCCACTGCCACCAGCCATAGACTTGCAGCGCGGCGTAGACCACCTGCAGCAGCATGTCGGAATAGAGTTTCACGTCGTAGAACACCCACGTGTACAGCAACACCATCACCAGCCCGATGGGCCAGCACCATGGGTTTTGCTTGACCGTCAGCCAGACAGCGATCACCCCCAGGGCAGCGGCGAACAATTCAAGCCCGGACATGGCGGTTCCTTGGGGAGTGGGAGAGGGCGGGGATTGTAACCACAGGCCAGCAATCTTCAAAACACAGTAGGGCAAATGTAGGAGGGGGCTTGCCCCCGATAGCGAAAGGTCAGTTGCACCTATGCAGACTGATATATCGCCATCGGGGGCAAGCCCCCCCCTACATTTGGAGCAGTATTAGACCTTGAACTGGCGCAAGAGGCCGTCGAGCTGCTCGCTCAACCCGCGCAAATGCGCGCTGGCCACACTGGACTGTTCCGCTGCCAGTGCCGTGCTGTGGGACAAGCCCGCCGCCTGGGTGACGTTCTGGTTGATGTCTTCCACCACATGGGCCTGTTGCAGGGTGGCACTGGCGATGGACGCGTTCAGGCCGTTGAGGTTGTGCAAGGCCTGCCCAATCGCAGTGAGGCTGGCACCGGCCTGACCTGCCTGCTCAATGGTCAGTTGGGAGGCGCTGTGGCTGTCGCTGATCACCTTGACCGCCGCTTCCGAGTGTCCTTGCAGGCGCTCGATCATCACCTGGATTTCGGCGGTGGACTTTTGCGTGCGTTGGGCGAGCAGGCGCACTTCGTCGGCCACCACCGCAAACCCTCGGCCTTGCTCCCCGGCGCGAGCCGCTTCGATGGCAGCGTTCAGGGCCAGCAGGTTGGTTTGGTCGGCGATGGAGCGGATCACTTCCAGCACGCCACCGATCTGGGTGCTTTCGCTGGACAGCGTGCGGATCACTTCCACCGCCTGGCTGATGGTGCTGGAGAGTTGGTCGATCTGTTGCAGGCTGCTGTCGATATTGACCTGGCCTTGGTGCGCCTGGGCCTGGGCATCGCGCATTTCGCTGGCGGCATGTTCCGCGTTCTTGGCCACGTCCTGCACGCCGTAGGTGACTTCGTTGATGGCAGTGGCCACCAGCTCCATCTGCTGCGACTGCTGCTGGCTGCGGTCATGGGCCGAGCTGGCGTTGTTGCCCAGGTCGGTAGAGGACTGACCCAAGGCGTTCGCGCACACCTGCAACTGGCTTACCACCTGACGCAGCTTGGCGGTGAAACTGTTGAAGTGCTGGGACAGTTGGGTGATTTCGTCACGGCCGTGGGTGTCGAGGCTGCGGGTCAGGTCGCTTTCACCGCTGGCGATATTGCCCATGGCATTCACCGCCGCCTGCAACGGGCGCACGATGCTGCGCACGATCAGCGACACTAGCAGGCCCATCACCAGCGCAATGCCCAGGCCGATCATGGAGGCTTTCCACACTTGGCCGCTGAACTCGGCCTGCACGTCGTCCACATAGACGCCGGAGCCGATAATCCAGCCCCAGGGCTCGAACAGCTGGATATAGGAAGTCTTGGCCACGGGGGCCTGTGCGCCGGGCTTGGGCCAGCGATAGTTGACGATCCCGGCGCCCTTGGCTTTTGCCAGGCTGACGAACTCGTTGAACACAGCAAACCCATCGGGATCGCGGATAGCCGAAAGGTTCTGGCCATCGAGCTTGGGGTTGGCCGGGTGCATGATCATCACGGGCGTGAGGTCGTTGATCCAGAAATAGTCGTCATGGTCGTAACGCAACCCCCGCACCGCGCTCAGGGCTTGTTTCTGGGCGGCGTCACGGGTCATCACGCCGGTGGTTTCCAGGCCGTGATAGAACGTCAGGATCCCGCTGGCGGTCTGGACCACGTGTTGGGTCTGTTGGCGTTTGGCTTGGTAAAGGTCGTCATGGATCTGCTTGAGCATCAGCAAACCCAGGGCCAGCAGCATCAGCAGGGCGACTATCAGGATCAGCCATAGGCGTCGGCTGATCGACATATTGCGCAAACTGTTCATCGTCCTGTCACTCCGGGCTTTTTATAATTGTGGGCGTCGCATCGACTTTTACGCCTTGTCTGATAGGCTTTCGGCCCGTAATCGAAAAACCTGAGTACTGCCTGATTTTCACAGAATTTTTGCAGACTGGTGTTGATCATCATCAACACTGGGCCTTCAGCGCGCTCGTCGTCAGTGAACCATTAAAAAAGACTAACAAGGCGTGCCATAGCGCATGACCTTTGGGGGAAGCATGGATTTTTGGACCGCCATTCAGGCATTGATTCTCGGCGTAGTGGAGGGGTTGACGGAGTTCCTGCCGATCTCCAGTACCGGCCACCAGATCATCGTTGCCGACTTGCTCGATTTCGGCGGTGAACGTGCGATGGCCTTCAACATCATTATTCAGCTCGGCGCCATTTTGGCGGTGGTCTGGGAGTTTCGGCGCAAGATTCTCGACGTTGTCACCGGCTTGCCAACCCAGCGCAATGCGCAGCGTTTCACGATCAACCTGCTGATTGCGTTCCTGCCGGCCGTGGTCCTTGGGGTGATTTTCGCCGACTTGATTCACCACTACCTGTTCAACCCGATCACTGTCGCCACAGCGCTGGTGGTGGGCGGCGTCATCATGCTGTGGGCCGAGCGCCGCGAGCATGAAGTGCATGCCGAGACCGTCGACGACATCACCTGGAAAGATGCACTCAAGGTAGGCTTTGCCCAGTGCCTGGCGATGATCCCGGGCACTTCGCGCTCCGGCTCGACCATCATCGGCGGCCTGCTGTTCGGCCTGTCGCGCAAGACTGCTACCGAGTTCTCGTTCTTCCTCGCCATGCCGACCATGGTCGGTGCTGCGGTGTACTCGGGCTACAAGTACCGCGACCTGTTCCAGCCAGCGGACCTGCCGGTCTTTGCCATTGGGTTTATCACCTCGTTCATCTTCGCGATGATCGCGGTCAAGGGCCTGCTCAAGTTCATCGCCAGCCATAGCTACGCGGCGTTTGCCTGGTACCGCATCGGGTTTGGCCTACTGATCCTGGCGACTTGGCAGTTCGGTTGGATCGACTGGGCGGCGGCAACGGCATGATCATCCAGCACCCGCGCTTGAAGGCGGCGATCTTTGTGCTGCTGTGCGCCGCGCCGCTGTTGGGGTCGGTGCTGGTGTGGCAGCGCGGCGAAACCGTGATCCCGCTGGTGGCCTATGGCGTGGTCAGCGTGATCGCGTTTTTCCTGTACTGGAGTGATAAACGCAAGGCGCGCACCGACAGCTGGCGCACCCCGGAAAACATCCTGCACGCCGTTGAGTTGGCCGGCGGTTGGCCCGGGGCGTTGATTGCTCAGCAGGTGTTCCGGCACAAGACGCGCAAGGTGTCTTTCCAGCTGCTGTTCTGGGTGATTGTGCTGTTGCACCAAGTGTTCTGGTTGGACCAGTTGTTCCTTGGCGGCACGTTACTGTCAGTCCTCTAGCAACAAACCAATCTGCGTGCGCTTGGGTAGCTTGCTCACCACCAGTTGGTGGGAGCGCTGCAACAAGCCACGCAGTTCCTCGGCGCCCAGCGGGTAGGGCGTGTTCATGATGATCCACTGCGCACGCGCCAGGTATGGCGCGGGGTGGATACCGGGGCGGTCCACGTGGCCGAGAAACAGTTCCTTGTCGACCTTGAACGCCAACGAGTCGCCGCGCAGGTTTTGCAGGGCGAACATCTTGTTGCCGGCAATCGAGAACACTCGCACGCCGCCCCATTTGTAGTCCTCCCGTGCGCCGGGCAGGCTCAGGCAAAAGGTGGCGACTTGCGCTTCGGTCATCTTCATAGCAGGCGGTCTCCGCAGCTTTTAAAGCCTTCTTCCAGGTAATCGATCCAGGCACGAATGGCCGGCAGCACACCGCGCCGGTGTGGGTAGACGGCCTGCAACCAACCGCCGGGCAGTGACCATTCCGGCAGCAGTTGCACCAAGTGGCCGTTGGCCAATTCTTCCTCGCAGTACATCATTGGCAGTACGGTAAAGCCCAGGCCCATGATGGCGCTGGCCTTGCGCACGTTGAAGTCATCAACGCCCAGACGTGCTTCCATAATCAGGTCGTGGGGGTTGCCCTGGGGATCGAGGATGCGCTGGTGCACCATCCGGTCCGCCTCTAATGCACCGAGTATCGGCAGCTGCTTGAGGTCATCAAGGGTGCTGATAGATCGGCCATGCATGAAGTTCGGGCTGGCAACCAGGACGGTCTGGGCCGGGCGCAGGCGCTTGGTGACCAGCAGCGGGTCTTCATCGCCTTGCTCACGCACTCGCAGCGCCACATCGATGCCTTCGGCCACGAGGTCGACTCGGCGGTTGACCAGGGTCATTTCCAACTGCACCTGAGGATGTGCTGCCAGAAACCCGGCGACCACGTCCGGCATCATGTTCTGTGCCAGCCCCACCGGGCACGTCACCCGCAGACGTCCACGGGGTTCGCTGGACATGCTGGCCACGGCCTCATCGGCCATCTCGGCTTCCAGCAGCATCGCTTGGCAGTGGCGCAGGTAGCGTTCGCCGACGGCGGTGAGGGTCAACTGGCGCGTGGTGCGTTGTAGC
Organism: Pseudomonas sp. H1_D04; assembly: GCF_054683855.1. Classification (NCBI taxonomy): domain Bacteria; kingdom Pseudomonadati; phylum Pseudomonadota; class Gammaproteobacteria; order Pseudomonadales; family Pseudomonadaceae; genus Pseudomonas; species Pseudomonas sp. H1_D04. Next base: position 5,803,787 of record NZ_CP162826.1, on the reverse strand, counting down.
AGGCGTGCGCCCAGGCGCTCTTCGAGCTCGGCAATGCGCCGCGACAACCGTGACTTGGGGATGCCCAGCAGCCGACCGGCGGCTGCGAAACCGCCGGCTTCGACGACTTTGGCAAAATAATAGAGGTCGTTGAGATCTTGCATTGTGAGCCTATTGTCCTGTCAGTGGGACAAACTATCGCATTACAGGCGGCTTATCGACTATTCGTTTCATGTGTAGCATCACCGCCATCTGATCGCCCTAGTCGATCCCATCTCGGAGATCCATCATGAAACTGTTGCATATCGATTCCAGCATCCTCGGCGACAACTCGGCTTCCCGTCAGCTCAGCGCTGGTGTGGTTAAAGCCTGGCAAGCGGCTGAGCCGAGTGTGGAAGTGACTTACCGCGACCTGGCCAGCGACGCCATCAACCACTTCTCCGGCGCCACCCTGGGTGCGTTGGGCACGGCCGCTGAACTGCGCGACGCTGCGCAAAAACACGAAGCTGAACTGAGCGCTTCGTCCCTGGCTGAATTCCTCGCTGCCGACGCCATTGTGGTCGGTGCGCCGATGTACAACTTCACTATCCCGACCCAACTGAAAGCCTGGATCGACCGTATCGCGGTCGCTGGTCAGAACTTTCCGTTACACCGAAGCCGGTCCGGAAGGCCTGTGCGGCAACAAGAAAGTCATCATCGTTTCCACTGCCGGCGGCCTGCATGCCGGTCAAGCGTCGGGCGCTGCCCATGAAGGTTACCTGAAACTGCTGTTCGGCTTCCTCGGCATCACCAACATCGAAATCGTGCGGGCCGAAGGCCTGGCCTATGGTGATGAAGTGCGCAGCAAGTCCCTGAGCGACGCTAACGTACTGATCAACGAACAATTGTTCGCTGCCGCGTAAGGCTTGAGTAAATATCGCCTCCTCTCGGTTTCAATCTGAAGCCGAGTGTCTAAACTCTGTATTCTGATCGTCTGAACGCGACCGGAGTACGGAGTTTTTTCGTTTTCCCGCTGTCTTCTTTGATGTGGCCCAGCTTGTGCAAGCATGGGGTCAATGCCCTGGACTTTTCATTCGACATGTCGGTTCTCACGCAGCAAAGGTGGACATCCCCATGATGCGTCTTTGTGCTGTTATGGTTCTTTCCCTGCTGGGCGGCCTGATTTCAGTGCACGCCGCGCCTGCGCCGCACCCCCATTGGAGCGTCGGCTTTCATCGCATGACGTTTCTCGATCCGCTCGACTTGCAACCAATGAAGGCCGTGGCGTTCTATCCGTCAACCGGCCTTGAGCACACCACGCAGCTGGGTGCCTATCACGTCGCCGCCACCGAGGACTCCAAGATCGCCATCGGCCGTTTCCCGATGCTGATGCTGTCCCATGGCAACACCGGCACGCCGCTGGCCCTGCACGACCTGGCCACGTCCCTGGCGCGCAAAGGCTTTGTGGTGGTGGCGGTGCTGCATCCTGGCGACAACTACAAGGACCATAGCCGTCTGGGCACGCTGAGCAACCTGTACGGGCGGCCGATCCAGATATCCGAAGCGATCACCGCCACCCTGGCGGATCCGATGCTGTCTCCGTTCGTCAACATCAACCAGGTGGGGGTGATCGGCTATTCCGCCGGTGGCGAAACCGCGTTGATCCTGGCTGGCGCCAAGCCGGATTTCGATCGCCTGCGCCGCTATTGCCAGGAACGCCCGGAAGACCGCGACGCCTGCACCACCAAAGGCGAGTTGGTGGTGGACCGTGACGACTTACAGCCCCAATCCGACCCGCGTATCCACGCCTTGATGCTAATGGCGCCGTTGAGCCTGATGTTCGGCCGTCACACCTTGGCCGACGTGCATGTGCCGGTGCTGCTCTACAGCGGCGACGGCGACAAGCTGGTGGCCGTGGACAAGAACGCCGCAGCACTCGCGCGCAAATTACCTGAGCCGCCGAATTTCAAGCTGCTGGCCGGGGCAGGGCACTTCGTGTTCATGGCGCCGTGCGACAGTGACCAACTGGCCGCCATGCCGGCGATCTGCACTGACGCCGATGGCGTCGACCGCGAAGGCATTCACCGCGACCTGATTTCCGAAGCCGGGCGCTTTTTCACTCGTACCCTTGGCACGTCCACCCGTGCGGGTTTGCAGACGGCTGATCAGTAAGCGCGGCGCTTGAGCAGTAAAGTCACGCCCAGCGCCGTGACCGACAGCAACGCCGCGCAGAAGAAGATCCAGCCGTACCCCAGGTTCAGCGCCACAAAACCCATCAACGGCCCGGCAATCGCCAGGGCCAAGTCAAAAAACACCGCATACGCACTCAATCCCGCGCCACGGCTGCTGTTGGGCACTTGCTTGATGGCTTCCACGCCCAGCGCCGGGTACACCAGCGACAGACCAAAGCCCGTCAGTCCTGCGCCGATCAACGCCACACCGGTGGAGGGCGCCAGCCACAACAAGGTGAGGCCGAGGGTCTCGATAAGCATGCAGGCGATGGCGGCGCTGAACCCGCCAAAACGACTGATCGCCGAGATAAATACCAGGCGCGACAGGATAAAGCACACGCCAAATACCGTGAGGCAGTACGCCGCGCCTTGCCAGCCACGATTGAGGTAGTAGAGGGTGATAAAGGTAGTGAGCGTGCCGTAGCCAATCGACGACAGGCACAAGCTGACCCCAAACGGCGCGATACGCCCGAACACCGCCCAGAATGGCAAGCGCTCGCCGCGCACCACCGGCACCGACGGTTTGTTGCGGATCAGCATCAGGCCCAGCGCTGCGAGTACGGTCAGGGCGATCCCCAGGCTGTTGTAGCCATACTCGGCCACCATCACCACCCCCAGCGGCGCGCCGATGGCGATGGCACCGTAGGACGCAATGCCGTTCCAGGAAATCGACCGCGCCGTATGCTCGGCGCCGACCTGGCCCATGCACCAACTGATGGTGCCCACGCCGATCAGACCTTGGGCCACGCCCAACAGCAGCCGGGCGACGATCAGAATGCCCAGGCTTACGTTGGGCGTACTTTCCAGCAACGTCGCGAAGAACGTCAGCAAACCGCTCACGAGAATGCCCGCCAACCCCAGCACAATCGCTCGTTTGGTGCCAACGCTGTCCGACATCCGCCCGGCCATGGGGCGGCTAAGCAGGGTCGCCAGGTACTGCGAAGCGATAGTGATCCCGGCCACCACCGCGCTGAACCCCAATTGTTCATGCACGTAGCCTGGGATTACCGCAATCGGCAGGCCGATGCAGATGAAGGCAATGAAGGTATAGAAGACGATCGAGACGATCTGCAGGGTGATCGACAGGGAGGAGGGGGTGGCGGTAGACATGGGCACTCGTTCGCGGGCGGGCGGTGAGGGCATCATGGCAAGGGCCCGGGGTAAAAGGAAGCAGCCTAACTACTTGGTCTGACGAACAGGCCCGCTTGCCACAACATGCAAAAAGCCCCGTCACAGTGGACGGGGCTCTTGGGTGCAGCGGGCGTTATTTAGAACACGACGCCTTGGCTACGCAGGTAGTCGTCATAAGTACCGCTGAAGTCGATCACGCCGTCAGCGCTCAACTCGATGATGCGGGTGGCCAGGGACGATACGAACTCACGGTCGTGGCTGACGAAGATCAGCGTGCCCGGGTAGTTTTCCAGCGCCAGGTTCAGCGCTTCGATGGATTCCATGTCCAAGTGGTTGGTCGGTTCGTCCATGATCAGCACGTTCGGCTTTTGCAGGATCAACTTGCCGAACAGCATGCGACCTTGCTCACCACCGGAGATCACCTTGACCGACTTGAGGATCTCGTCGTTGGAGAACAGCATGCGGCCCAAAGTGCCGCGAATCATCTGCTCGCCCTGAGTCCACTGACCCATCCAGTCGAACAGCGTCACGTCGTCTTCGAAGTCGTGAGCGTGATCCTGGGCGTAGTAGCCCAATTCCGCAGCGTCGGTCCACTTGATGGAGCCTGCGTCCGGGGTCAACTCGTTGACCAGGGTGCGCAGCAGGGTGGTCTTGCCGATACCGTTCGGACCGATGATCGCAACACGCTCTCCCGCTTCAACCTGGAAGCTGAAATCCTTGAACAGCGGCTTGCCGTCGAAACCCTTGGCCATTTTTTCGACCATTACAGCCTGGCGGTGAAGTTTCTTGTTCTGATCGAAACGGATGAACGGGCTCACCCGGCTCGAAGGCTTGACCTCAGCGAGTTGGATCTTGTCGATCGCCTTGGCGCGGGAAGTCGCTTGCTTGGCTTTGGAGGCGTTGGCCGAGAAGCGGCTGACGAAGGATTGCAGCTCAGAGATCTGCGCCTTCTTCTTGGCGTTGTCCGACAGCAGCTGCTCGCGGGACTGGGTCGCCACGGTCATGTACTCGTCGTAGTTGCCCGGGAACAGGCGCAGCTCGCCGTAGTCCAGGTCAGCCATGTGGGTGCACACGCTGTTCAGGAAGTGACGGTCGTGAGAGATGATGATCATCAGGCTGTTACGCTGGGTCAGGATGTTTTCCAGCCAGCGGATGGTGTTGATGTCCAAGTGGTTGGTCGGTTCGTCGAGCAACAGCACTTCAGGATCGGAGAACAGCGCCTGGGCCAGCAATACACGCAGTTTCCAGCCAGGGGACACTTCGCTCATCGGGCCGAAGTGTTGTTCCAGAGGAATGCCCAGGCCCAGCAGCAGCTCGCCGGCACGGGATTCGGCGGTGTAGCCGTCCATCTCGGCGAACTCGGTTTCCAGCTCGGCCACGGCCATGCCGTCGTCTTCGCTCATTTCCGGCAGCGAGTAGATACGGTCGCGCTCGGCCTTGACCTTCCACAGCTCCTCGTGGCCCATGATCACGGTGTCGAGCACGGTGAATTCTTCGTAGGCGAACTGGTCCTGGCGCAATTTACCCAGGCGAACGTTAGGCTCCAGCATGACCTGGCCGCCCGACGGATCGAGGTCGCCGCCGAGGATTTTCATGAAGGTCGACTTGCCGCAACCGTTGGCACCGATCAAACCATACCGGTTGCCGGCGCCGAACTTGACCGAGACGTTCTCGAAGAGCGGCTTGGCGCCGAACTGCATGGTGATGTTAGCTGTGGAGATCAATTACTTTACCTATCAATAGCTTAGGGTGCGCTTATTTGAACTGGGACCAATTTGGGACCAATCTGGAGCTTTTGCATTTCGCTCCAGTCCGAGCTTGAGTTGATCCAACGCGCATAAGTCGAGAGCAGCATCTGCACACTATGGCCGAGCTGCTGGGAGATGAAGGCGGGGTTCATGCCAGACATAATGCATATTGTCGCATAGGTGTGACGACAGTTGTATGGCGGCCGACGACGGATATTCAGAGCCTTCAGGGTCGGAATCCACTGCTTGTGCAGGTCAGATGTCTGTTTCACGTACTCCGAGTTCTTTGACGGCGGGAAAATGAAAGGCGTTTCCAGCACCCTCCCTTTACCTTTTTTCCGACGCTCTGAGTATTCCCTCGCGAATTTCAGCGCATGCATGGCGCGTTCATTCAGCAAAACAAAGCGGTCTCCACCCGTTTTTGTACGCTCTACCACTTCCCCCAGGGCGATCCCACGACATACGTGGGCCGTCCTTTTCTCTTCGTCTACCGCATCCCAGCGCATTGCCAGGGCCTCGGACAGGCGCATTCCTGTAAAAAACACAAACTCAAAAAATGCCGCATAAATCGTGCTGGGCCAATGATCGTGCTCGTACATCTTGGCGATGATCAGGTTTGCCTCCTCCAAAGTGAACGGGTCAATTTCCTTCTTGCTGCGCTTGGGTAACTCCAGGATCGCTGCGGGGTTCTTCGGGATAAGCTCTTCGGACATTGCTGAGTTCAGGATGGTCGACAGCTTTGAGATCGCGTTGCGCTTCACCCCGGGGGACTTCCATTCGCTGGCTGCCATTACCCGGCGGAGCAGCGTAGTGGTGATCAGGTCGATTCGCACCAGGGCCAGGCCGGGCATCCAGTACCGGTTCAGTGCACCCTTGTAGTTCGCCTTCGTTCCACCGACCACCTCGCGACTGTCTAGCCAGAGCTGGGCATACTCGCCGAAGTTGATCTTCCCCCCAGCGACGTTGCTGGAACTGGGGAAAAGCTCGGCGTACTTATCATCGTCGAGCAGCCCCAGCTTAATCAGGCCTTTTACTTGATCAACAACCTGTGAGGCAGACTTGATTCCTTTCTGTGTCGGGGGATAGGGGAGCGTTTCACTGCGCCGGCTGCCGTTCCACATAAAGCGGATGCGGATCGATCCGTGGTGGAGGTCCATTCCTGCGGGCAAACCCATTGGCTTTCGAGCCATTCGTAGTATCTCCTGATGCTGTACATGACGCGGCTGCCTTGCTTGTTCCAGACGCCGAGGGGGATTTGATTGCGGGCGCGCTTTGAGCGCAGGGCGGCGAGGGTGGTACCGAGTAGCTCGGCCATCTGCGCCTCGGGCACCTTGTCGCCCGTGATCCCGTCGTTGAGTTGTTCCGCTGCTGACATTGGATGCTCCGCGCCGCGCTGGGCGGCAGAAGGTGGGTTAGGGTTTTGCTGCTTTCGCGTGCCCGACGCACACTTTTGTGGGCTCGCCTTCTGCGTCCAGGTGGGCATGACACATGAACCCTTTTCGGTGGTGAGCCATGAACTCCGCATCGCAAGTGGTGATGGGCGACTGATTGGCAATCGACCCCAAGCGATATGCGCACCCGTGACAGGCACCGGCCGGGTCGCACTTGCTGGCGATCATCACGCCCTGGCACGCACCGATGAGCGTTGGCAGATTCACGCTGGTGAACTTGTCGGGGTGGACGCCACATTCCTCGATCAGCACCTGGTCGCACATCTCAGCGCAGTTTTCCGCGACCGAGTTGGCCATGCCAATCAGTTGCGCCGTGAACTCAACCAAACGGCGCTGGCCATGGATTTTCAGGTAAACCTCCAGCGCGGAGCGCCGACCTTCCAGATCCAGCTGAGCCATGCCCGCCAGGTTCGAGGCATCACTTTTATCCATGCTGTATTCACAGTTTGCAGGCATACGAATACCTCGCCCGCCGCTCACCGGCAGGCACTTGTGATTTAATGAAATGAATTCTTAAAGGTGACGCGAAATGGATAAGGCGTTTAGAAACCCGCTGTTTTTGACTGGGCTCCCATTGGCAGTCTGCGGGCTCGCGATAACTGCGCCTGCCCTCTGGATAACCGGCTTGGTATTTATGGTGTGTGGATGGGCGAAGGGCAATAAACAGCCTTGATGCTCACCGGCAGGCATGGAGGGGGATTGGGGTTAGGCTTGCTGGGTGCGGAGATAGCGCCGGCACTGACATTGCGGATCGTCGCAGTGCAACTCGCCAACCCATTCAGGGAAATGGTCGCCCTCGAAGCGCTCAATGCAGGAGTGGCTTAGTCCGGTGCGCTTCACGTCTTTTACGAAGCGCTGCAGGTCTTTCGCGTTTCCGTCGCGATCAGGTTCGTCCCACCGACTCATCACTAGAAGACCGCAATTCGTCTTGCCATGGTCCATGAAGCCCATGCTTTTCGGTGCATCGTTCATGGCCTCGGCCCCTTGTAGATGAAGACGTAGGTGAACCAGAGGGTGGCGATCATGGCGTCACCCGCTTGCGCACCCACACGCAGATAGGTCCGTCGTCGGTATCGTGGATCGAGAAGATGAACCAGCCTTCACCATCAGGCGTGGTCGGATGCCAGGCCGCACAGTCGGCAATACCCTCAGCAAGCCAAGACGCTTGCACCTCTTCTGACGCGTCGTACTCGAAGGCCAGCTCTCGAACTTCCAGGCCGCGCGCGTCAAACCAGGCGTATGGGATCAGTTCGTCATCAGTGGACGGCCAGGCCGGGTGGGTCCAGTAGCCATGTTCGTCACGCTCAACTGGTAGCGGCTGGATCAAAACAGTTTCTTCAGGCATGACTTCGTCCTTGCCGCTATAGCGGCTGATTTGGAAGGAGAGCGGGTAAAGGATTATTTTGAGCTTGGTGTTGTATTTTCAAGTAGACTTTTATTATCCGAAAACGAGGCTCAAGGATTCGATAAAAATGGAAAAATGGAGTGGCGTAGATGGTGGGGTATCATTTTTTTCTAATTCTGATAATAAGTTGTTAATTGATAATCTAGGTGATCGACTCAGCGAGCATTTAATTAAAGTATCGAATGAGGGTGGAAAAGATTTTTTTGTGTTATTTGTTTGCGAGACTCTGCGTTGTATGGGGAGTTTGCCGTTAAAATTTGATGATAGGTGTGGTTTTAATATCGAGGATAGTGGCGTTCGATTTTTAGAGCTCTTGAGGCTTTTTAATATTCAGAATTCGGATTTGATACAAGAGCTTTTCTCTATTTGTTACAGGTTTGCGATAGAGTATCAGGCGAGCTCACCTGATGCACTCCCAGAAAAGTTGCAGGGATTAGTGATTCAGGTTTCGATTAATGAGAAGTTGTTCAATAATCAAACTCAATTGTCTGTCAGGTTTGCAGAGCATCAAATGCTCATATTAGTTTTAAAGAGGTATGTTTATCATCCTGGCCTAGAGAATGTACGTGACTTGAAGCTGTTGCTTCAGAGTGTTGTGGAGCAAAAAAAGCGTACTGAGGAAGACTTGACGGTTAGGCAAGAGAAAGTAGACCTGCTTAAGGATAGCCTTGATAAGTATAGAGATGCTTTTAATTTCTTCGGTTTGTATGATGGATTCAAAAACTTAAGAACTCAAAAAGGCAGAGAAGGGTTTGTAGGGCTTGTTTTGCTTTCGGCTCTTGGCCTTTTAATGATGATACCTTTTTTTGTGAAGTTTTATTTGACTTTCAATCCCGTAAAGGATGTTTCGTTGGATGGGGAGTTTTACATTGGGTTGATTGGTTTTGAATTGGTGTTAGCGTACTTTTTCAGAGTTGCACTGCACAATTTCAGATCGGTTAAGACTCAGCTATTACAGATAGATTTGCGTATGACGCTTTGCCAGTTTATCCAAGATTATGCAAGGTATGCAAAAGAAGTGCGCAATGGCAGTCCTGAGCTTCTTGAACGATTCGATCAAATTATCTTCAGCGGGATTGTAAATAACGACGGGTCAATACCCTCGACCTTCGACGGGCTAGAGCAACTTGGGGGGTTGATAGATAAAGTAAGGGGTAAATAGCTCCGCCATTAGGCCAACTCGCGTCTTACGTTTCTATCTCGAGCTGTGTGTTGCTGGCGGGATGGTAGGATCCGATCGCCATCGGAGTATGAGCCGGTGTGGCAGGCCTTGATGATTTACTCAGCCATGGGGAGTCCTTGCCGGGCCATGCCCAGGCGGTGGAGTTGATTGATTTGAACTGCTGATTCCATCAGCTGCCGAAACAGCTACCACCCAGAGGACATAGCGATGACTGAAGAAAAGAAGAAAGAACCCGTGCAAGAAACGCCGGCTCACTCCACTGAGGAAGAGCGCGAACGCTTGAAGGACTTCAACAAGGACGGCATTCCGCCTGGTTCAAGCTGATCAGTTCACCAATTGGAGCAGTAGACGTCTGCCGATCCAGCGAACCACGGTGATGGCCTTGCTGTTGCCGATTGCCTTGTAGCGAGGGCCGTCCGGGCATTCGCTGGCAGGCTTGCCGCGCCAGGGGATCAGGGTGTAGTTGTCGGCCATGCCCTGGAGGCGCTCGCACTCCACAGGTACGAGACGGCGAACCTGGGTTGGCGCAAGCAGGGCCGGAGGCGGGCTGCAAGCGTCCAGAGAGGCCGTATATTCCTCGTACCATTTGCCAGCCCCAAGAGCTGCTGTGTGATGCAGTTTGGTGGAGTAGGCGGGGACGATTGGCTGTCCGCGCCCGGTACCGTCCTCGCTGCCATCGAAACCCTCTGCCTTCAGCGTGTGCGTGATATCCCCATTTATGCAGACGGCGACCTGGCCACCGGCGTTGGCGTGGCTGCCTGAGTGATTCATAGCCCTAAGGGTGGGTGCTATCTCACCAGCGTCAGCACCGTGATCCTTGCAGGAGAAGGCGGTAACAACGATTGGTGCCGCCCTTGACCTGTCAGCGCTTGTGGTTAACGGCCTGGCTGTTTCACTCTTGGTGAAAGTGCCCTCTTTATAGTCATCAGCGATAAAGGCCTGATCACCACCTAATGCGTGCACCACCAGCAACCCCGACTCGGCATCTTGATTGGTAGCGCTGCCAGCAGCCTTGCCGTTGGCGTTGAGTGTTCCTGCGATCAAGTGCCCGGCCTGGGCCTGGTTGTCGTCAGCCCCGCAAGTGCCAACACCGTTCGCTGTCAGCGCAGCTACTGGCTTGTCCTGAACAAAGAACGTCTCGCTGTCCAGGTCATTGCGGCCTTCGTGGTGGGTAAGAGTGCCGGACTTCTCGATAGAGCCAGACATGCGCCCGGCGCCGAAGGCGGGGATGCCGCCGAACATCGATACGGCTGGGCCGAAGTCGCCTTCGCAGCTCGGGCAGCCATAGGCACCTAACTGCTCGGGAAAGACGTATTCGCATCCTTCTCCGCACTGGAGCGCAAGGCCGAAAGGAGCTGTTCCGGTAACGTCCTGCCCCTGGCCTCGGCGCGGCGCAGTATCCCGGCGCACGCCTTCGCGCTCAAAAAGTACCTCGGTGGGATCGAATCCGTCACGAGCACTTGCGACAACGAACACACGGCGGCGTCGTTGGGCCAGGCCGAAATATTGGGCGTCCAGGACCCGCCACGCGATTGTTCTTTTGGGTCCATACACACAACCAGCGTCCTGCCATTTCTTCCCTGGAGGCTGCAACTCGCAGTCTTCCCCAGCAAGCGCGCCAAGAAAGCATCCGAAGGCGTTCCCTTTGTCGCTGAGGACGCCGGGGACGTTCTCCCAGACGATAACGCTGGCGGGTTTGCCGTTGATGGCTCGAACATAGTCAACTGCATCTGCAAGCTCCACGTATTTGATGGTGAGGGCGCCGCGCGGGTCGGTAAGGCCTTCGCGCATACCGGCAACCGAGAAGGCCTGGCACGTGGTGCCGCCGACCAGCACGTCCGGCGCCGGGATCTTGCCGGCCAGCACCAGGGTGGCCAGCTTGGTCATGTCGCCGTGGTTCGGCACGTCGGGGTAGTGGTGGGCCAGGACCGCCGAGGGGAACGGCTCAATCTCGGCGAACCAGGCTGCGCGCATGCCTAGCGGGTGCCAGGCCTGGGTAGCGGCTTCAATGCCGCTGCACACAGAGCCATAGGTGATATCGGGCATAGGGGATCGTCGCCGGCTGGCGTGAGTGATTGAAGTGAGATAGCTTGGCGCGATTATCTTGGACGGAACCGATATGAAGCGATTGTGCGCTTGGTTGGAAGAAACAATTGGTTGGTGGAAAGCTCAGAAAGTCGAATGGTATGCGGCTTATGGAACCGTTATTTATATCGGTATCATTATTCTGGTGATTGCTGCAAAACTCGATGAGTTGTTTGATTTAAAGTTAAATGAATTGGGGGACTTTTTAGCTGGTGCTTTTGGACCTGTCGCATTTCTATGGCTGGTTCTCGGGTTTCTACAGCAGGGGCGAGAGCTTAAACTCAGCTCTGACGCTTTGCGCTTACAGGCTGACGAGCTGAAAAAATCTGTGGAGCAACAATCAATAATGGCTTCTGCAGCAATAAAACAAATTGAATCGCAGTCATTAGCTTTCGATATGCAGTTGCAAGAACGTGAGAGATCAATGTCTGCGTTATTTTCGTTTGATTTTATCGATGATCCAAGCGGTAATTTCCCGAATATGGCTCATCTAAAAATGACAAATTTTGGTGGTTGGGCAAATCACGTTTATCTTCAGTTTTTACCCGCGATCGATGGGACTAGTGAATCCTACTACCCATTTTTTAGGCCGGAGCAAAGCAGAACTATTAGTGTAAATTTTAAGAATGTAGAGCCCGGCCGTAAAATAGGTCAATGTGTGGTCAAGTATATCGATCTCGATAAAGTCGCAAGGTCGGCCTTATTTAGCTATGAGGCCCTTCCTGAGAAGCGCTGGATTTTCGTCAAGACCCCCAACGAGAACGATCATGACTGGTAGGGATTGTCGCCGCTACCGCGGTGTTTTTTACGGGGATGGCGATCCTCGCCGGCTGGCGTGATTCGTTGATATGGGGTATTACGGGTGACCGGCATGGAGCCGGAAGGAGATCAATTTGAATTTTGGGATTTCACCCAGCTCTCCAGACGCTGCAACCAACCTTGAGTTTTATCGACAGGTTTTCTACGCATGGGTGTTAGTGGTCGCAGCGCTTGGCATCGCTGCCGCTGCATACGCTGGGCTGCTCAACCCCCGACCAAACGAGCCAGGCGCATGGTTCTCTCGGTCTGGAGCGCTTATTACCGTGCTTGCGATATTTGCAGAGCAGATAGTTTCAAGAATGCTTGCTCGGATGCACAACGGTATTCAACGTAAAGTCCGATGGCTTGTGTACCCGAGAACGTGCGCTTTTGCCCTGATCATTTTGGGTGCGATAGTGTGGGGCTACGGAGACTTACTGTTTTGAGGTTATGGCAGATTAGGCGCGTTGGACTTTGAAATGGAGCATCGCCTTGATGCCGCGGCAGTAATCCTGAAGATTCTCATAGGCCTTATACTTGGCCTGGCTTCAGGTTGCCGCTTACACTCGGACCAGACCTTCGCGGGCTTCCCGGTTCCAATCGAGGTTATCCCAGTCATGCTTGAGCGGCAGGACCAACCACTCTTTGAGCGGTAGGGCCTTGGCCATTTCGCCGTACTGCATTTCGTGCGTGGGGTGGTAGTTGCCGATCCGCGTCTTCAGATCTTCGTCCAGCACCACGTCTATGTAGTGGCCTCAATCTGCCAGGACGATACCTGTCTTGCCATCGTCGATTTTTGTGACTGATTACGGCGGGCATCTGACAGTGCTGCTGGAGTTTTTGCAGTTATAGATCATGGCTTTATCCAAAGCAGTAATGTTTTTGATTTTTATTTTATTTGTCAGATACTATTTGCAAGGAAAAAATGATAAGTTGGCGTGTCAATCAAGTCGTGAAGTTAAATTGTTGAAAAATAATCTTTAAGTCGAAAAGGAGAATGGCTATGGTATTTGGTCGATGGGTAAAGTCTGATGGTTCCACTTGGGCATTCAGACAGTTTAATGAATACGAGACACAGATGAATAATATGTATTGGTCAGGTGAGGCGGCCTTGCATTTTTCTATGTTTAACCTACGTAATTCACCGGTGGGGGCAACGCCGCAGGCCATTTTGAAGTCTACTGGTATAAATGCAACTAGATTTCCAAAGAAAATGGCCGAATATAATCGGCAACTGAACGATATGCGGAAATGGACAAGGGCAAGCTTTGTCATGGCTGCTGCAGGTGCATTTGAGAGCTATATTAATCGAGTAGCTTTGACGGCGTTAAAGTCTGATCCTGCATTGATATATGGAAAGACTCGCGCGATAGATGGTGTAAATTGGCTTAAGGTTGGGATAGATGTCGATCATTCAAAGTTGTTATCTGGTTTTGCAAAAGGGCCTTGGGATCAGCGCTATTCTGAGATTAAGAAAGTTTTTGGAGAGATAAATAATCTTCGCGATAATCTCAGTGAGCTGGATAAGATTAGAGTTTATAGAAATGGTGTCGGTCATGCTTTTGGTAGAACATTGGTCGATGTGCCAAATTTATTGACTAGAGATGTGGAGGATATAAGCAGCATTAGCGAGCGACGACTTCAGAAGTGGATGGGTGTAATGTCAAAGGTGGCTAAGTCGGTTGATGAGGTTTTACGGGATAATCATATAGGTAGATTTGAAGAGATTAATCATTTTCACCATTTTCTAGTTAGTAGTAAACAGTCGAAGTCGAGGGATAAAGGCTTTGTTAAAGCGTATAAAAAATGCGTTGGAAATGATATCGGTCACGCATATAGTGTTGAGTATTATCAGGAGTTAATTAAATATTACGACCGGGCATGATGGTTTTCATACGTTGAGAGCGGCAGTATTATGTTTCGCATTCTTTCTTATTGTAAGTAGGGTCTAGTTTTAAACTCCCGCGCCACGTTTCGTTAATAACGATTTCGTGGCGCGGATAACTCTAATCAGGCGCCTGCACGCTTGAGCTGATCGGTGAGGTGTGTCGGAAGGTTGCGCAGCATAAGCGTGCCGCCTGCTTCGTCAAACTTGATCTTGTCGCCCAGCAGGTGCGCTTCAAAGCTGATCGACATGCCTTCAGCCCGGCCGGTGAAACGCCGGAATTTGTTGAGCGTCTTCTTGTCCGGCGGCAGAGTCTCGGAAAGCCCGTAGTCCTTGGCCTTGATGAAGTCGTAGAAGCTGCGCGGCTGGTCTTCGTCAATCAGTCCCGACAGTTCGTCGAGGGTGATTGGCTCGCCAAGCTTGGCTTGGGCCATTGAGTAGCTGACAAGGGTGTTCGTCTTCTCCCGCGCCGATTCCTCTCCAAGATCTTCGCTTTCAACAAAGTCGCTGAACGCCTTCAGTAGCGTGCGCGTTTCGCTCGGTGCGTCGATCCCTTCCTGGCAGCCGATGAAATCGCGGAAATAGTCGTTGAGTTTGCGGCCCTGCTTACCCTTCAGGTACGAGATGTACTGCTTCGACTGGCGGTTGGTCTGCCATTCGCTGATGTTGATGCGTGCGGCCAGGCGGATGTGGTCCAGGTCCAGGCGTTTCACCGTCATCAGGGCCAGCTCTTCTGTCATGGTCACCGCTTCGGTTTCCTGCACCAGGGCGATGACCAGGTAATCGGTCAGACCTTGCTGGTAGTGGCAGAAGAGGGCGTGCCCACCGGTAGTGAGGTTCGACTCTTCCATCAGCTTGGTCAGGTGTTCGACGGCGCTGGCGCTGAATGCCAGGAAGTCGGTTACGCCGGCCAGATACTTGCCGAGCCAGCCGCTGAATGGGTAAGCGCCTGACTCTTGATGGAAGAACCCCCAGCCCTTACCGGAAGTGGCGTTGTAGCTTTCGTTGAGCTGGCTCATCAGGTCGTCGCGGGCCTGGCTTTCAACCTGCTCGGATGCGCGCAGGAACAGAATGGCCGGGCTGCCGTCGGGCTTCTTGTCGATCTTGTGGATGACGCTATGGCGTACAGGCATTTCGTTTACCTCAGGTGAGCGCCGCTCTCCGTGACCGGATGCGACAGATGTGCAAAGCTTCGTTTTCAAATTCTGAAGCCGCTAGAGAAGGGGTCTTACATGGAAGCTTGGATAGCTGGACTGCTCGGTACTCTTCTGGGAACCATAGGTTCAGTGGCTGGTATTTGGATCCAGAACCATTTTCAGGCGCGAAGGGAACGCGTAAAAATGGTCATGGAATTCGCTGTGCAAGATCGGAAAGACCTGATTGCTCATGCCAAAGAAGTTAAACAGGGTGGTCCAGTGGCCCCAGTTGCGGTATTTGCGCATTACCATGGAGAGTTATTTCGCCTCATTGAGAGTGGAAATTTCTCGAGCGATAAGTTGATGAAAATTTCACAGGAAAATGCTGAGATTTATCGCTCTGTGATGGATATGCATAAAAAACGAGTCGAGGAAGGTTTATAAATCTGGATCTACGATTTCGTCGTCAGACTCGGTCGGGTCGTCGGCGAGCGACTTCAGACCGGCGGCCCTTATGATCCGTGACACCTTTTCAGTGACTACAAAAGGTGTCGTGACACACTT
Source organism: Pseudomonas sp. H1_D04 (assembly GCF_054683855.1). NCBI lineage: Bacteria > Pseudomonadati > Pseudomonadota > Gammaproteobacteria > Pseudomonadales > Pseudomonadaceae > Pseudomonas > Pseudomonas sp. H1_D04. Next base: position 5,788,212 of record NZ_CP162826.1, on the reverse strand, counting down.
GAGCATCTGGGCCTGAGTTTCGAAGTCAGCGGCGATCAGGTTGATAATCAGCCGCTGGTGAATATCCTGCTGGCTGTTGATGCCGTGGGCTTTCATAACCTTGCGAAGGTCGGCCTTGAACACCCCGGCGACTTCAACCGTAAACTTCTCGACGCCCAATACGGCGTTCTTTTCGTTCGCCTTCTCGCGCTTGCGGCGCTGCTTCAGGGCTTCCGCCGTCGGCTCCTGCTGTTCCTCGGCCATTGCCTACCTCTTCTATTCCGCTGGCCGGCAGAGCGAGCCAGGTTTGTCGTTTGCGTTGCTGGGTGCGGGCTATGCGGCGCATGAAGTTCCGCCCTGGCGCGCTTTGGGGTAGTCGATACTGTGGATGGCGATGATGCGTTCGAAGGCTTTGCTGCCGATTGCCAGCTTTCCGCAGCACTTGCGCCGGCTGATGCCCAGCTCCATGAATGCCCTTATCCGCTCGGCGAACTTCGCATCCCGCTCCTTATCAACCACGTTGTGCACCAGGTTTCGAGCACCGCCGCGGGTGGGCGCCTTGAATGTGATGTCGTACCGCGCGGCGTGGTTGTAGATCAGCCGGCGACTTACGCCCAAGGCTGCGGCGACTTCGGTCTGGGTGTGTGTGATACCTAGCTGGCGTATCTGCTCTACTAGCTTCAGGCGGGCCTGGGTACGGATGTCGTCCTTGTCGAGGGGCAGGGCATCTGCGTCAGATTTGCGCCGAACAAACGGCTTCGGCGCGGGCGGCACCTGGGGTACATATACGACGGGCTTCGGTGGCGGGGGAGGCTCGGCCACTTCGATTTCGCCGCCCGCGGCTACGAACTCGGCGACCTGGGCCGCCAGTTCATCCGAGGCCGGGCGCAGCGCCTCGACCAGGCTTAGGTGGTTGCTGATCATGTCGGCCTCACTTGATGCGGATTGAGCTGTCGCCGCGTTCGAGGTGAGCCCATTTCGGCTCCTCAAGCAGTTCGTGTTCGGCATCCTCGCCGGCAGCCATGCGCTTGCGGACCGCCTCGTTATGCTCTCGGATCTCCTTGAGCTTGGCAGCGATGGCTTTTTTGTCGGGGGTGATGCTGGATTTCACAGACGTCAGTTCGTCCGGCACCGCATCTTCGTTATCAACGATCACTCGTTCGCTGCCCATCGCCAGAGTGATGGTGAATAGCGGACGCTTGATCGACTTGATGTTGGCGGCCTCCATACTGCGGCGCAGGTAGTCGCTGATCTCCGACACGCTGTTGGATTTGATGCGCTTTAACTCAGCCAGGCGCTCAATCTCATTTTCGATGGCCGTCACGTCGCTCTCGATATTGCGGCGCAGCATGACGATGTTGTCGGCTTTGATGTTGAAGTCGCCTTGAACCTCGTCCATGGCGTGCTGCAAAGCCTCTTTCAAGCCTTCATCATCGGTGTCGGCCATGGCCTGGAGTTCGGCGAGTTTGCCGGTGAGTGCGTAGAGTTGAGTCATGCTGCTGCCTCCTTGCCTTTCTCAAGGCTGGCTTTGCGTTCTTCGAATGCGCGAGTGATACGGGCGATGAACGCTGGTTCATTACGGCGGGTAGCTTCGCGGATGTATTTCACATTCAAGGTTTTCAGTTCGTACGTAGTGACGGCCTTGCCGATGGTCTCAATTGCTGACGCGAGCCAGTCCACACGCTCCTGCTTCTGCCGAAGGATTTCAGCGTCCTTGTCGTCGGCGTTTGCGATTGCTTCCTCTTCTTTGAGTTGAGTGACATACGCGTCGTTATCGAACAGCCCGAGGAACACGTCGGCGCTGAACCCGAGCATCGAAAGCGATTTCTTGATGGCGTCGGTAAGCGATTTTTTTGGCGCTTCGCCGTCAGTGGTCATGCCGTAGGTAGTTTTGTACTGGTATCGAGTACAGCCGTATTGCTCGATCTCACCGCGCTGGCCGTCCTGCATGAACCAGAGGGCGATTTTGACTGTGTGACCAATCTCGCGACCTATGCATGTGCGTTTGTCGCTTTCGCCGATGAAAATTTCGTGGCCCTCATCGAAGCGCTCTTCGACAATCCTCCAGCCCCAGCCGATGCCGACCGGACCAAACAACTCGGTGGCCTTCATGACCATCGCGGTACCGCTCAGGCTGGTGATGTCCTGGCCGTTGACCTTGGCTTTCTTGGTGAATCTAGTGTCGGTCTTATCGACCTTGTTCCAGATATGCATGTTCTGTTCGGACATGATTGCTCTCCGCGCCACCGGAGAGGGGCGCTGTAAGTGTTTAGGAGGTGATCTGATCAGCGAGAGCGCTGAGCAACATCAGAAAGGTGAAGAGGGCAAGGACAGGGAAGGCGCCGCGCCAGATCAGCAGGCGCCGGGTACGCTGGCGTGCGGTCACGGCCGAACCCTCACCGCGATTCGGCCACCCTTCATTGTCGGCGCCAGCCGCTGCGGCAGATCCCGCACCAAGTCTTCACGCTTGCGCCCGATTAGTTCGTTGAAGGGAAGGCCGAAGCCCAAGATCGCGATGCGGCGTTCTATATCGTCGAGTTGCTCGTCGACCAGTGATTTAACCGGTGCGGTGGTCATGCGGACTCCTTGCGCTGCCTGGTGACTTTCAGCAGGCGCTGGCAGTAGTGATTGAATTCTTCGACGGTGATCACTTCGCTGGTGAGCATTCGGGTAATCATCCGCTGTACGACGACCTGGGCGCCTGGCTCGCTGGCGGGGTGCTCCAGACATTCAAGGGCCTCGTCGATCAGGATGTGAGCGCTCATAGGTCACCATCCACGTCGTCTTCGCGCTCTTCCCGTTCTGCTGCAACCGCGTCGGAGGCGTAGGGCCTGAGCAAGTCCATAGCGATCCGTTCCGCGGCTTCGATGGGGCGCTGTTCGCCCATCAGGTCCGCGGCGTGGCCGCGTGAGTCCGCTTGGCTGCCAAGGATTGAGGACAGGAACAGCCGAGCAAGTGAGTCGCGCTCGTCCAGGCCGTCGATTTGGCGCTGGTTCAGGTGGCCCTGCAGGTAAGTGCAGTACCGATCAAACGTCACCACTTGCGTTTGGCCGTTGCGACGCTTCCACTTGATGTCCATGCCGCAAACCAGCTGTTCCGCCGAATGTTCAAGCCAATCCTGTTCCGGATTCGCGTCGCTGACATCTGGAGGCAACTGAGCGTCGAATCGCTCTTGGCATAATTTCAATACTGCGCTCATGGTCGCCTCCGAGGCGGCTGCGTGGGTTAGTCGGTGTAAGCGACGTATTTGAAGTGGCCGTCTTTGAATCCCGGCATAAATAGGCCTGTCGGGCACCTGACCGGTAAGGTTGTTGGTAGTGGGTGGGGAGGTGTCTATGCGGGGGATAACTGGAAAATCGTCAATCAATAGCGCTATGATAAATTTCAGTTTTTTCAGGGAGATCAATGATGTTTTTAAAGCGAATTTCTGCAGCGCTTCTGCTATTGAGCGTTTCTTCGGTCGCAAGTACCTTGGCAAGCGCAGCAGAGGACGACACCGAAAACGCCGTCAATTTGCTGGCCATTGAAAGCCTTTGCGTCAAGGCCAATCCAGATTCGAATAGCAGCGTTGAGAACGCTTTAAATAGCGATCCGGAGACGACCGAGTCGCTTAGAGCAGAAGTTCGCCGAGTCAAATCTGATCCAGCTTCCAAAGCAAAAATCCAATCGTTGGCGTTCAATATGAGCAACTCTGTCGTCGTATCTAAGCTTCCAGATATGTGCTCGTACTACCTCCCCAAGAAGTGAGAACGCATACTTTATGCTAGGTGTCTCGCACCTGCGGGGTTGGCGTCCGACATCGTTAGAAGGCTCTCATCGCACAGTCAGCCTAAGCTGACCGCAACCGGAGCCGGGTGCCGCCCACCGTTACCGGCGCTTGCTGGCATCGATCTCGACCCAGAGCGTATTGACGATTGGCGTCCTCCATTGCTTGGGGTTAGGCGGTGGCTTTGGCTGCGATTAGCCGCTTGGCCTCAATCTCTTCGTCGAATGACAGAAGGTGAGGCGCTACTAGGTAAAGGTTGAGCAATCGTTCGCTTTCATCCGTTGACCATGTCTGGTCGGCTAAGCGTTTTTCGTCGTACTTGGCATAAGCCAAAAGAGCCGATTCGATAACTCCACTCATGGTTCTGCGCTGGATGCGACCCATCACGTCGAGCATGTACTTAACGCGGGGGCTGATTCGAACGCCGATTTGGGCGCTCCTGGTTTTTACGCCAACCTTCTTGGCCATGACTCTCTCCGTTCGTTGGTTCACCTGTATTCGTCAACACTCATGCCTCCCGCTGGTTGCCGATGGGCGCGGGGTGAGTGCTGACGGGTAGAGGTGAGGAGGGGTATAAGTAGGGAAGTTCGAAATAAGGAGTTTTCTATGTCCCTGGTGGATCTTGATTTGACCTCGAAGGCCTTGCCTCAAGCTTGGAAGTCCACCGTTCTAGGACGGGTAGGCGGCTCCAATATCAAAGTCCTGCGCATGGATGAAATGTCCGTTGAGGCAGAGGTGCATGACTACACCGAGGGCTTGCTAGTCATCTCCGGACAGTTATTGCTGGGAGTCGATGGTGAGTGCGTGCGCGTGGGAGAGGGACAAATTTATCTGGCTGAAGCTGGTGTTCCGCATGCAGTTTTGTCTGGAAGCTACGGGACACTTGTCATCATTGATGTTTGAAAGGCCGCAGGTGCCGGAACTGGCCGGCACGCAGCTGACCAGACAGTTAACGAAAGGCTGTCGTGGCTGTTTCTGTTAAGCGGTCAGCCTAGGACATTCCGCCCGGCGCACCATCCGAGCCTGAGCCATCCGTCTTTCCGGCGCCCGGCGATCACGACGCAGCGAGTCGTCACTGATCGTTGAGTGCATGGCGATCAGCGCCGCCAGTACAAAGCACACCGGCGTGATAATCTGGCGCTTCATGGCCTCAGCCACCAAGGCCGTGCGTTTCGTCACGCCCAGCTTGAACATCGCATTGGTCAGGCGCTTCTTCACGGTGCCTGCCTCTATGCCTGCCTCTCGGGCGATCTCTTTCGAGGTGAAGCCCTGGGCAATCCAAAGCAGAAACTGAAGCTCTCGCGGCGCCAGGCCACGTCCGAGGTGACCCTTCCATGCGCCGTTGATGATTGTTGCTTCCATCGTCGTTACCCTCGGTTGGTTTCCCGTTAGGCCCTGTTGCCAAGGACTATCGGTGAAACCCCCGACCTCGCTACTGGCGTCAGGCCGGGGTTGTTGCGTCAGCGGTGAGGCCCGTTGCCCGCTGCTGATTGCAGGGCTGGCCGTTCGTCTTCGTAGGTTGGCGGTGAGCTTCCTCCCCAGGGCATCAATCAGCATCTGTTCGCCTTGGATCACAGGTCCCTACAACATGCACGCTGCAGCTCGTTTGCCCGGTTAGGTGGGCAGGGTGCATGAGGTCCGGCGTTCCCAGCCGAGGCTATCGGGACCGCTAATTCTGTTCAGTTGAGTCTCCCTTCTACCGCTGGGATTCGCGGGGCGCATTGCTTGCCAGGTCATTCGCACGGTTCGAGCGTTTCGCTCTCGATCAGCCGTACAGGGTGTCCCTGTCGTGGGCGGGCTATCTGACCCGTCTGATCGCCGGTCGCCAGTAGAGGCAATGCGGTCTGTTGGTATTTCTGTATTGCGCTGACTGTTAAAGAGCGGCGCAGCTCTCGCTGCTGGCCGGCGATGTTCATTGCTGGCTTGAGTTGAATTTAAGCAAGCTGAAATAAAAGTGTCAAGCATGCTGAAATAAATAGTTCAGATTGCTGAAATTCAAGTCGATAAAAAACCCGCTCAGTGGCGGGCTCCTTTATGCGTCGCAGTACTCGCGCCAACCGATCCTGACGGCTCCGTCTTCCAGATGCTCGACTCTTATCCCGGCGGTATCGCCAATGTCTTGGATGACCTGGTGCCAGGCTTCAGGGCTTTCATCGTCGCGCCTGGAGACCTCGACCAACTGAATCCGCTGTACCCGGGGAGAGGCGATCAACCCTTGCAGGCGGCGGCCAACAAGCTCGTAGGAATTTCTCGGTTTTGGTGCGGGGTAGGGTTCCTGGTTCATGTGTAGCTCCTTGCGAATACTGTATGTATACACAGTATTTGTGCTGTCATGTATTGGCAAGAGGGCAGCAAGAAGTTTAATGCATAAATGCATATTTTATGATGGGTGCTTTCCGGCAGGAATGAAAAAGCCCGCGGTGGGCGGGCTTTAAGCGAATACGGTGAGCGTCGGCTACCCCGCCAAGTCCAAATCACCACGATGAGCGATATGTACCTTGTTGCCATCTGGATCACGTAGGTACGCACCGTAGTAGCCGTCACCATAGTGGGGACGTTGGCCAGGTTCACCTTCATCAGATCCGCCCGCAAGAAGCCCAGCTGCATAGGCGCTGTCTACCGCATTTGGAGATGGTGCGGTGAAAGCCACCATGCTGCCATTCCCTGTTCCGGCTTCATTTCGGTCATAAGGGTTGTACACATAAAAGCGAGGGAGGACGCTATTTGGCTTAATCCAGCATGCCGAGGGTGGCCCGCCATCAGGCGTTACAGGCCTACGACAGAGCCCCAGGGGGATCAGCACCGCGTCATAGAAGGTAGAGGCCTTATCAAGATCGTTTGTCCCAACGGTTACGTGACTGAACATCCTGTATTCCTACTTACGAAGGCGAGGCGTTATCGTGTCATTTTGACGGTGGGCGTGTATAGCCGTCGTTGGGTAAGTTGGGGAGGGCGAGTTTCGGCCCTCCAAATCTCAGACAAAGAAAAGCCCGCGATGGGGGGGTAGCGGGCTTAAAGGGTTTCACTAGGAGCTGGGATAACCATAGGCGCCCTACTGTGAAAAGTTCGTGAATGCTCGTGCTCAGTACGAGGTAGCGATTGCCTGTGCCAACTGCCGGTCGGTCATTAGAGGCGGCAGGTATGTCGTGCGATAAAAGCGAACTGCCTGTTCAAATTGGGCTCCGCGAATCTGACCTTCTGACCCAATGAATGCGAGCGCGTCAGCCTTAGCAGGCTTGAAGTTGTTCGATGCAAGCATGGTAAACCCGGTGGTTCCCGCAACGGTGTAGGTTGGAGCCATTAGCACTGATAGCATCGAGTTGTTATAGGAGTCATCGGACCCCTCTGAAGCATGAGCATTGATCGATACCATAAGGGCTGCAGCTACAATCTTCCATGAGTCCATTCTTCGATGCTTCCATTGCGATCTGAGTGCGCCACCATAGCAGAGCAGAGCGCTCGCCAGATACAAGAAGCCCGGCGCTGGGCCGGGCTTCGATGTAGGAGCGTCAGGGACTAACGATGCTTGTTCTTGTGTTTATGTTTGTTGTTGCCTCTGTGCTTCTTACCATCCGATCGATGACCGCTCTCATCATCCGCCAGGTTGTTTCCTAGCGCGCCACCCGCCGCGCCGCCGAGACCTGCACCGATCGTCGAGCCAGTCGTGCCGCCGAGGCGGTTACCAATGAGTGAGCCACCAGCCGAGCCGATACCGCCACCTAACGCGGCTTCCGCTCTGTTACCTTTTTGAGCGCCGACAGCACTGCCGGCTGCACCACCCACGCCTGCTCCTACCGCCGCACCAGTTGAGCCGCCGAGTTGCTGACCTACGATATTGCCAAGTGCACCACCAACGCCGCCTCCAAGAGCGGCTGTGCCATCTCCTGCAGCTAGTGCTCCTTGCGAAATGAGGGCACCCAAAAATAGGGCGGGCAGTGTCATTTTCATTTTGTGAACCTCTATGGGTTGTCAGCAGGCGCTCACGGTTAAAGCACGCCTAGCATTAAGACTAGTGCAAAAGTTTGAAGTTCTTTGCGGGAGGTGCCTGCAGGTGAATGGTTGTAACAAGATATGCCGTGATGGATTCGGCTGCGGAGGTAAGCTTTAGCGGGTACTAGGAATTCAGATGACCATAGGAGGCCGAGTGTGAATGGGCAGATAAAAGAAGCCCGGCGCTGGGCCGGGCTTATGATCTAAAAGATGCTTCAGTTCGCGAGGCTGAATACATACTTCAGCGCCAGTCCCAGAAGCGCGGAGGCTATAGCACCTATTACGATGGCACCCCCAAGGTATTTCCCCATGGTGACCTTGATGCCGTTGACATCATCGCTAACCTTTTTAGTGTCAGTTTTGATACTGCCCACATCTTTTTCAATGCGCTCAAATCGAGACTCTGAAATTTTTTCCCATGCTTTGTCGCGTTCAGCTTGGGCCGCTAAAAAGCCTGCAAATTTCTCAGACAGAGCGGCGTCACGGGCCGCCTGCTCGGCGCGGAATGATTCTTGACGAATATCAAGTTCGCGCTGCAACTGTGTATCACGAAGCGCAATCTCCTTGCGAAATTCATCAGAGCGACGCTCTTCGGATCGCTCCATTCTGTCGATACGCTTATCCATCCGCTCTTCAATAGCAGAAAGGGTAGAGCTGAGTTCTTCGCGAGTGATGTCATTCATGGCTGCAGTATTGGTCGTTTTGGCGTGATTGTCACCCCTGACGAACTGTGCTCTTGGTAAATGCGCCTCATTGAAAATTCCTTTTTCAAATTTACTCATCGTCGATTTCTACGGATTCAGGACTGTCGACCCACTCTTTGATTCTGAGAGCTCGGTGTGCACGCAGTAGGCCGCAGTTCAGGCATTCGATTTCTAGATTAAGAATCGATTTTCCATTAACGCTTAGGCCTGATTTTTTAAGGGCGCAGGTGTCATCGTCACCTTTAATGGTTGGTATTTCCCATTCGGCCGTGCCGCAAGCCGAGCACAAAGCATCCTCGCAGACCGCCTCGAAAAAGCTTACCGCCTCGTCAAATGATATTCTCAGTGGCTTAGCACCGTCATGCGATGCCACCGTCTTATCCTCGCTCACATGTATCTCCATGCGCTAGGCGCTCAATTAAATTGCTACAGCATCCCGGCACGCACAACCACACGGCTACTCGGGCTTGCTTCGATTTATTTACCTCTGCTTGACCTCATCCGCGCGCACCATAGAAGTGGTTCAGCGCTATCAGCTCAACCACAGCCACGATGGTGCAGAGCACAACGAAGCCAGGGCTGAAGACTCGCTTGCGACCTGATGAGCCCCAACAACTAGGACCCGCGTCGGAAATGAAAGGAAGCACCATGAGGAACGCTAACCAAGCCCAGACCCAATACTTGCTCCAAAAGCTTTGCTTTCGCCATGCAGTCATTTGGTCTGGCTCGAAGCCCGGCTTAACAGGCCGGCCTTCACCTCATCCGCATAGCCCACCAGCCTGTCCGCTTCTTCGTAAAGCGTACCCACCAGCCCCATCAGGGCTATGGCGTCGGCATCGCTGAGTTTTTCAGCGATCTTGCCTAGGTCGACACAGGACTGCTCAAGGTTGGAGGCTATCGCCTTAAGGTCGCGGCGCAGTAGTTGATTAGGTTTCGTGAGGGACATGGGGCCTCCTGGAACGCATCAGTAAAACTTCTGCAGCGCCTGCACTACCACGCCCACGATCCGGCAGCTCTCGTCTACCGCTTCGATTGGGTAGCTAGGGTTGAGTGGCTTCAGGAACAGCCGTCCGCCATCGCTGACAAGCTTCTTGAATGTCGCTTCATTGCTAGCTGGGAGCTTGGCCACCACCAGCTTACCTGGTGCTACTTCAGCCTCAGTGTCCACAAGGATCAGCGTGCCCTCGGTAATGCTCTGGCCGGCGGGCGCTGTCATCGAGTCACCTTTGACTGTCAGCCAGAATGCAGGGCCTTTGGAGTCGTACTCCGAAAACTCGTAGGTGTCCGAGATTCCCGCCGGGTAAGGCTCCACTGCTTCCGCCCAAGCCCCGGCGGCAACCCAGCTCACTACCGGGTAGCGGAATGATTTGGTGGGCTGGGCGGCGGGGGAAATGTTTGATTCAGAAGCATCGCGCTCATCACCTTCGCCAATGGCCAGCCACTCAGCTCGGAAGCCAGTCGCTTTCGCCAGAGAATAAAGGTTCTCCGGCCTGAGGCTTTTGCTCTCACCGGTGATCCATTGAGTGACGGCCGAATTTGCAACGCCGCAAAGCGATGCAATTTCCCCTTTCTTTTTACCGCTGACCTGTATGGCGCGGGCGATGCGTTCGTGTCTTTCCATGTACTCAATATTAAGTTAACTGAATTTAAGCATGCAGTAGGGGAAAAACGCCGTTGATGCCACAACTTAAGCATGCTTAAATTGCGACAGGCTCGAACGAGGATGCGCAATGAATACGCATGAGGTCGCCGAATTCTTCGGCAGCAAGACGAAGCTGGCACTCGCTTTGGGCATCCGTCCAAGCGCAGTGAGCATGTGGGGGGAAACGATCCCCGAATCCCGGCAGTACCAGATCCAAGTCCTTTCCAAGGGCAAGTTCAAGGCGACAAAGAAAGACCAAGCCGCCTGACAGGCAAGCCCTGCTGCCCATGTAGCCAGTATCGGCCCATGCGGTCTGCGAGGTAAGAAACCTGATGTCGCTGGAGTTTTATCCAGTAGTTTTTGAAAAGGCGAAACGGGGAGTAGGGCGGGGAGGTTGGCGCTTCGGCGCTGAATTACAGCCACAAAAAAGCCGACGGTCGAGGTCGGCTAATTCGATAACACGTTGTGAGGCCGATTATATGGAAACCCAGCCACATATCAATAGCTCTACCAATCTCGCGCCACGTTTTGCGCAATCTGAAAACGTGGCGCGCATTTGCTCGTATATCTTTTTCCCGGCGGTCTGACATGCAATACACCGTCACGATTAACCAGGTGAAGGCGCTGGAGTGGGGGCTGAATTCTCAACAGGCCCTGCTGTTCGCCTTCGTCTACGGCTGCCCGAGCTGGACCAAGCCAATCAAGACCGATGACGGGATCTTCTTCGTGCTCAGCAAGGCCAAGATCATTGAGGAACTGCCGCTTCTCACTGATAAGCCGGACACCGCTTACCGCATGCTGAAGGCCCTGGAAGAGGCCGGTTTGATTGAGCTTTCCTGCACTTCGAACATCACGCTTTTTCGTCTCACCGAGAAGGCCGTCGAGTGGAACCAAAAGCTTGATGGGTCGGAAAAATATCCGACCCCGCCAAAAAACAAAGGTCGGAAAAATATCCGATCTACCTCGGATAAATCTCCGAGCAAGGTCGGAAAAAAATCCGAGCAAGGGTCGGATAAATCTCCGACAAATCAGGATACCAATCATCAGGGTACCAGTCAGGACACCAGTCAGGACTTGCAGGACGCTACCGGCAAGCCGGCTCAGTCCCGCGGCTTGGTGCTGGTGGTTGATCGTACCGACGCTCCACGGGTTGAGATTCCCGCCGATATGCCGGGGCCCAAGGACCAGACCTGCAAAACCTTCAAGGTGTGGGCGAACTACGCCATGGCATACCGCAAACGCTACAGCGCCTGGCCGGTGTGGAACGCCAAGGTCGGTGGCCAGCTAGGCCAACTCGTCGACCGCCTCGGCTCCGATGTTGCCCACCACGTCGCGGCCCACTTCCTGAAAACCAGCGATGCCGCCGTCCTGCGCAAGTGCCATAGCCTCAACGAGCTGCTGGCCAACGCCGAGAGCTACCACACCCAGTGGGTTACCGGGCAGCGTGTCAACGGCACAACCGCCCGCCAGATGGAAAGGACCGAGGCAAACCTCTCCGCAGCCGAGCAGGCAGCCCAGATTGTTCTGGCCAAACGCCAAGCAGGTGACCGCAATGAATACCTCTGAAATGAACGACCAACAGGTCGCCGGTCTTGCCGCCGCCATATGCGCGACGGCCGAGGCCATGGGCCAGGAAATGAACCCTGGTACCGCCGCCATGATGGCCGAAGACCTTTGTGCTTACCCGGTGCCAGTCGTCAAAGCCGCGCTGAAGGCTTGCCGTTTCGAAGTGAAGGGCAAGCTGGCGATGGCTGACATCCTGCAGCGTGTCCAGACCTCCGACGGCCGCCCTGGGAAGGATGAGGCCTGGGCCATCGCCATGACCACCAACGATGAATTTGAAACCGTGGTGCTGACCGACGAGATCCAGCTGGCCCTGGCCGCTGCGAAACCCATCTTGGATGGCGGCGACAAAATCGGCGCGCGCATGGCGTTCATCGACGCCTACCAGCGGTTTGTGAGCCAAGCCCGCGAGGACGCGAAGCCGGTCAACTGGCATGTGTCCGTAGGCTTCGACGCCAACCGCCGTATCCAGGCTGTGACCAAGGCGATGGAGCTGAAACGCATTCCTCGTGAGCACGGCCAGAAGTACCTGGCAGACCTTAGCGCCGAGCCCATTACCGAGGGCGGACGTGCTATCGCCGGCCTGCTCACTGGCAACGTTACCCGGCCAGAGCCGGCCATTCGCCAGAAGCTGGAGCTGGTGAAGAGCTCGATGATGGAAATGCGGAAGGCCAGTGCTGAGCGGAAAACTGAAATGCGGATTGATGCGGCAAATGAGTTGGCGGATCGCCGGGCGCTACTGATCAAGCAGGCCCAGGAACTGGAAGCGAAGAGGGCAGCACAATGACCAAGTCAGCGAAGCCGCGCCCAATGCCCGTTTACCTGGTTCTGCGCCGCCTGGTAGATCCCGCCACCGGCAAGGAGGTCGCCGCGTTCGTGCCGTCCTCCGATGCTGACCGTTCGATCCTCCGCGAGCGGGATTTCCGGATCAACACGAAGATCCGCGCCGACCTCAAGCAGCCGCGTAACCCACGGTTCAATGGCTTGGTCCACGGCTTGGGCCGGGTACTGAGCCAGAACATTGACCGGTTTTCCGGCAAGCAGTCCCACGACGCAATCAAGGCCCTGCAGCTGGAGTCGGGCGTGTACTGCGACGAGGAGCTGTTCGACATTCCAGGTCTGGGCCAGCTCACCCGCAAGACACCCCGAAGCCTTTCCTACGACTCGATGGGGGAGGAGACATTCCAAGACTTCTGGCGTCAGTGCTGCGCGTACTTGGTGCTGCGCGACTGGCCAACCCTCACGGAAGAGCGACTGACCGAGATGGCCGAGTTCGAAGCATTCAAGGAGGCAGCATGAAGCGCACCCCACTACAGCGAAAAACCCCACTTCAATCCGGTCTACCGCGGCGCAAGCGCTGCCCAGAGTGCCGAGTAATGTTCACGCGCTCCAGAGAATCGCAGGTTGTGTGCGGGGAGATCGAGTGCGCGATCGCATACGGCAAGTCCGAGAAGGGGCGAGCTATCGCCGGGAAGGCCCTGGCAGAAGTAGGGCGCCGGCAGATTAAGGTCCGCAAGGAGAAGCTGAAGAGTAGGGCGGATCACCTCAAAGACACGCAGCAGGCCTTCAACGCCTGGGTGCGCGCCCGTGACGCTGAGCTTCCATGCGTGAGCTGCGGCCGCCACCACCAGGGCAAGTATGACGCTGGCCATTACCGGACCGTGGGGAGCAATCCGGCCCTGCGCTTCGAGCCGAAGAATTGCCACCGCCAGTGTTCGCCGTGCAACACCCGGCTTTCCGGGAACATCGTTAATTACCGCATTGAGCTGGTGAAGCGTATCGGCGCCGAGGCTGTCGAGTGGCTGGAAGGCCCTCATGAGGCCAAGAAGTACACCGTGGAAGAGTTGAAGGCGATGACAGCCGACTACCGGGCAAAGACTAGAGAACTGAAGAGGGCCGTCGCATGACCTATCGCAACGTTGTTTCAGCAGTAGTTCGAGCCCTCGCGGCCGAGACCATCACTTCCGCCGGCGGCTGCGACTTTGAGCCCAAGGTGCAGTGCGCCAAGCAGAAGGGGGAGATCGTTGGCAAGGAGGCAGCATTTCTGCAGGACTGCTGGGTGTTCGGTCGGCTACATAAGGCGTTGACCCCGGCTCACTGGCGGGTGCTCGTTGCGAAGTACTCGACGCACCAGGAGCGCAAGCACGACGCCATTCTGGAGATGCTTAACTCGGTGCGCACGCCGGCGCCGAAACGCTTCCGGGAATGCGCTGTGCTGACCTGGGCCATTCCGCAAGTGGCGGGGGCTGAGGGCAAGCGCTCCGCCGCGGTGCTGCCGGCTGCCTGGTACGACATAGCCAACTGGGATAACGACGGCAAGCCGGAATCGACTCGGTATCGGTGGCGGTCATCCATACGAAAAGCTTTGGATCGTCAGATGAATGAGGCGCTGGTGGCCGCTCAAGAGCTCCTTGACGCGGAGGGGCTAATTGAGACGTTCGCTGCATAATAAATTGCCGCGGCGATGAACTGGAAAGATGGCCTATCTGACCCACAGCTTTGTGAGATGGGCGGGAGCTGGAAACGAGCTTCCCGCCGACAAGTTCTAATGAATTAAAAGGACTCAGTACCTGGCTCTGTAATCCGATCACATGGCCGCGTTAAAACCACCTTGCTCCAGCCATTCTTCTAGTGGTTTCGCTTTCAGGGGAGGTGTGAATAGGTATCCCTGCGCCTCTGAACACCCCCAGAGCGTGATTAGATCTAAGATACTTTTTGTCTCGACTCCCTCTGCTACGACTCGATACCCTAACCCTCTCGCAAGCTCGATTAGTGTCTCAACTAACCTCTTATCTTTTTCGTTTGTGTCCAGATTACTGATCAGTGACTGGTCTAGTTTTACCGTACTTACCGGAAGTTGCCTTAGGTATGTCCAGTTGCTGTAGCCAGTGCCGAAGTCGTCCACGGAAATATCAATGCCTAACCCACGGGCGCGCTCTAGCTGAGTAATAACTGCCTTTGGGTCTGACATGTGCATACTTTCAGTAAATTCAAGTTCTAGATTTTTTGGTAGGAGTGCACCTTCATTTATGTACTCTGTGATTTTGTTTACGAATTTTGAGTTTTCAAGATCACTGACAGTCACATTCATGGAGATTCGTAACTCAATACCTTTGCTCCTCCATACTTTCGCTTGGGAAACTACGGCATGAAGTACCCAAAAGGTAATCGAATGCATCAATGCAGTTTTCTCTGCCAATGGTATAAATTCTGCAGGGCTGATAGGTCCGAGCGTAGGGTGATTCCACCGGATCAAGGCTTCAACACTTTCACATGCTAGGCTAGGTAACCTGACTTTGGGCTGGAAAACTAGGCTCAGTTGATTTCCAGATCGAACGGCGTCAGGCAAGGAACTCAGTAGCACAAATGCTCGCTGCTGAGCTGCGTCCAACTCAGGCTGATACATTGTCCATCCCAAGTTTCGAACTCTGGCGTCGTCGGCAGCGCCTACCACCAAGCGTAGCCAGTCTCTCTCTTCTGCATCAGCGATCTTCAAAACTCCAATGCCTGGCTGCATAGGTATTGGAATTCCTTGACAATCAACCGGTTCACCAAAGTTAGAAAGAATCCCAAGGCAGAGGCGCTCGACCGGCTCGCCAGCTTTCAAAAAGAAACCCAAAACGTGTGGGGCTAATTTTGTAAAGAAGATAATCTTTAGGTAGTAAAGACTGAAGTCGAGTCTTTACGTCGAGCATTAATTTTTGAGAGAAGCTGTAACCAAGTGCTTTTACTACGTCATTCAAAAATTTCGGCGATATTACGTCCACCGCAAAAAGGTAATGCTGAATGCCGCTGGAGCTTGCCAGGCGGATATCTTCTTCCAATCTAAGTCGATTGAAAAGTCCAGTAGGCTGATCAATAAAATTCCGAGACCGTAAGCCTGTGATCCTCATTACAAAGATTTGAGCAAAATAAACGAGCATTCCCGCATCTCGCTTGCTCATTGGTTCTCGAGCTGAAGTATCTATTATGCATAGGCTGCCCAAGGAGAAACCATCACTTGTGAGAAGTGGTGCGCTAGCGTAGTAGCGAATGAAGGGCGGGCCGGTGACCATAGGGTTATCTTTGAAGCGCTCATCATCTCGCGCGTCCAAAACCTCTAACGGCTTTCTGTCGCGTAGCGAGTGGGCACAGAACGAAACGTCCCGTGGTGTAGTGTGTTCTTCAATCCCAATCCGAGCCCTGAACCATTGGCGGTGCTTATCGACAATAGAAATTAGCGCGATGGGAGCACTGAAGTATTCTGAAGTCATCGAAATCATTTTTTCGAAGACTTCATCGTCTTGTTCATTTTGCGGGCACAGGGCCTCAACGCGTTTTAAGCGTTCTGCTTCGTACTCAGGAAAATGGGCGTTTACGTCCATAATTAACCTCGTGTATCACGACCATATGGCTAAACGGTATCAGATCCCCTGCAGGCCTACGACTTCATTTACCTATCGCTCCAATAGGTTAGACCCGGTCACACGTATGGCGCATACGCCGGATACGACTGTTTTACCGTTCGAAAGGGTGTAGGCAGAAATTTGGAAAGCCCTGGATAGGTTTTAATCGGCGGAGCTACAAGCAAAATTCGGATATCCAAAAAATGTTGCACTGAGTGAGAAAATGAGAGATTATTTATTCATCCTATCGATCTTGCGCGTTAGGGAATTGCACTGCAAAGCCCGGCTAATATGTCGGGCTTTTTGTTGCTCTCAGTTTGTCCAGAGTCGAAAATAGAGATTCCGACTATAAGCTGGGAGAGCGTCATGGTTTTGCGTGGCATGGCACAGATGCATGTCGACGACTTGGCGGAACGGTTCAAGAAGTTGGTTGTAGGGCAGGCTGGCAACGCGGATATTCAGTTTGCGTGGGTTGTTTTTTATCAGGGCCGAATGTTCGGGGCTTATTCAACGGCCGAGCTAGCGCTCGAGAAAATAACTGACATTGAGCACTGCATTAGCATCGACGAGGCCCCGGTCCCTCAAGCCTCAATTAACTGAAGTTTTTACTAAGCCTCGCCTACAGCGGGGCTTTTTGCTTTCCACCGTTCGTCCAGTGCTCGGCAAGCGCTGTGACATGCCGACTACTCTGATTATGCGCGGTTGTTTCGAGCGTTTGAAGGGAGAGACAGCATGGACATTAATAAGAGTGCCCCAGGCAATATTTCGCAGCAGGAAGTGACGCGCGGCACGGACAACGAAGCGGGTTACGACCCTCGTCGTGGCGAGCGCGAGATCCTGCCGCCTCAGAATGACGATCCCTCCCTCGAAGAGGATATGTCGGACGTGGACGCGGCCGATTCAGTGGCGAGCGAGCACCCCGACAACTGATTGAAATATCAATAAAAAACCCGGACAAAGCGCCGGGTTTTTTATTCGCAAACTTTGCGTGTTAGAGCTGCGGCAGCCCCCCCGCGGTTTTATCCAGCTTTATTCCAGCGGACCTGCGTTACTCCCAGCTTGTCAGCAATTTTTAATATTGAGTCCCGAGACAGGCCGATCGGTATCCAATATTCAGGGCCCTCACCAGCGTGTCTTGTGGCCATGCGAATCGCAGCGTCTTCGCTGAATGTCGTTGCGTTCGTATAGAAGTGCTCCGGCTCCCCATCGTGTAGATAGTGGATTTTATAGGGTACTAACTTTTTCATTGGAGCCTCTTGGCCAAAGCCATACCCAAAAAGGGTCGATCCTAAGTATCTGGAATTCAGAGAGGTCTGCCGGGATATGAGGCCGAGAGAGATGGTGGCGCCTGAACTGCGGGTGGTTCTATTTTCTTGCTGGTTAAATTATGACCGTTAGGCCTACGGTTCGTGCGCTTTACGATCAATCTATATTTTCACGGACTCGACATTGATCGGGGTCTTTTCGTTTTCGGCCCCGCCACACCCTTCGCACTGAGCAGGGAGTGCCGCCGGGGATGATTCAAATCTGCAGGTCATGGCCTGTAATATTCATAACTCCCTGACGGGGAGGAACCGAGATGTCCAACATGCCAGACAAACCAGACACATGGGCGATTGCGCTTGCGTGGTTGAGCCAGCATTCGCCAATCCTCTATGCGGCTGCGCTGTCCTGCGCCATGGCTGTCCTGCGTATCACCTACGGTGGTGGTACACGACGCCAGATGCTGGTGGAGGGCGCTATTTGTGGCGGCCTCACCTTGACGATCATCAGCGGCCTGGACTTCTTCGGCCTGCCCCAAAGCATGGCCACCTTCGCAGGTGGATGGGTAGGCTTCCTGGGTGTGGAGAAGATCCGGTCAATTGCTGACCGCGTGACTGACTTCAAGCTGCCAGGTCGCAAGGTCGATTAATCCGCGCCACGTTTTCGAATGCGCCAAATCGTGGCGCGAGGTTTAGTAAATGAGCAACGTCAGCCGGCTGCGACACGTGCTACCAATGAGCCCGGACATCAACGCTGCGGTCGGCGCTCTCGACAAGGCTATTGCCGATGCTGTGGATGCTGCCAAGGCTGCCGGTTTGCCTCAGGGCCTGGTCGTCAGCCTGCTTCACGGGCACGCCCATGCACAGACACACCAAATGGTGACCGAATGACCGTCAAGGTACTGGAGTTCAAGCGGGAGGACTGGCGAGACGCTGCTAAAACCCTGCGCAAGATCGCCGATGACCTCGATGCCGGGGAGCATCCCGAGTGCACGGTAGGTGCCTTGACGCTGATCGGCGCGAAGGGGGAGGTGGCCGTGTTCGGCCTCGGACCTAAGTGCGACGACCTGCAATGCCTCGGTGCCATGCGCTTGGGCGAGCAGAAGTTGATTGATGTGCTACTGGATAACGCGGAAGGGTAAGTGTGCCGCAGGTGAGTGCGGCACTGATGGATCATTTTTTGTCTAGTGCTGCCTGAATGGTGTCTGCGTACGCAGACAGATTGTCAAGCTCCAGTTTCAAGACGCCGCCAGTTGTGTTGTTGAGGACACGGACGGCGATCAACTCAAGTGCTGCGGAAACGGCATACGCTCGCTTTGCCGAAGCGTCAGTTGCTTGCGAGTAGGCCGTTGAAGGGAAACCGACTTTGGTAGGCTCAGACATGTTGCTTTCCTTGCGTCAATTGGATTTGCATAAATACCGGCAACCTGCCACTAATTCAAGTCAAGGTTGAACGATGGATAGGCCAATGCCCACGCCGTCGCTGCTTCAGCTGAGCGACTTATCCGACTTCGGCATTCGCCTAACGCCGGCCCCTGAGGTGTGGGAATGGCTCCAATCCGAGATCCTTGCCGACACCGGCAGCATTCATAACGAAGACCATGCCCATCTACTGGATGCAGACATCCGGGTCATGTGGGCTTCTTCGAGCTTCGCCAAGCAGGGTCGTACGGTGCTGGGCCAGGCCGAGCAGGTAGCGTTCCGCGCCGGCGGCTGGCAGAAAGCACGGATGGAGCAACAGATGCGTGATTGGTTCGGCGATGTGCCGGCCTTCATCATCACCTTGGCTGCTGACTACTGCGCCCAGTGCAGCGATACCGACTTCTGCACCTTGGTTGAGCATGAGCTCTATCACATCGCTCACGCCAACGATAAGTGCGGCCAGCCAGCCTTCACAAAGGAAGGCGCGCCCAAGCTTGAGATGCGCGGCCACGACGTCAACGAGTTCGTTGCCATCGTTGAGCGATATGGCGTTGGCGCGCCAGATAGCGATGTTGCGCGAATGGTCGAAGCGGCCAAAAAACCACCATCCGTTAACCGGGCCTCTATAGCGAGTGCTTGCGGTACCTGCTTGATGAGGGCTGTGTAGTGGAAGAGCAGTGGAAGACGATTCAAAACTACCCGGACTACGCGGTAAGCAACCTGGGTCGAATCAAGCGCCTCACGACCAGGACGTGCGCGAAGGCAGGCACAATATTAAAGACACCTGGCCGCAGTAAGGCTCGACCATACCTGAGTGTCGATCTCTGCTACCCGGGAGGCAAGCGCACTGAGCTTGTTCATCGGCTCGTAGCGATCGCATTTCTGGGTGAGCCGCCGTTTCATGGCGCTGAGGTTAATCATATTGACGCCGACAGGGGAAACGCAGCCGTCTTCAACTTGGAATGGGTTACGTCTTCGGACAATCAACACCACTCCTATGAGCATGGGTTGCAGACGGCAAAGGGCGAATCTAACGGACAAGCCAAACTGAAAGAGGGTGAGGTGCTGGAAATGCGAGCGCTTCACTCAACATCAGGCGTTGATGTTGAAACTCTTGCTGAGCTCTACGGCATCCATAAGAGAACGGCCCTTGATGTGGTTCGCCGCAAGTCGTGGGCGCACATCTGATGCTGCACACAATCCTGCCGAGGTGGGGAAATTGAACATTGCGAGGGCCTGCGGAACCTGTCTGCTCAAGTTGGCCTGATGTAAGACAGGCGTGAGACGGAATCTAACTTATGGCAGCCCTGAAAAATGAGGTGAAGAGCTTCATCGTTCAGGCTTTGGCGTGCTTCGACACCCCAAGCCAGGTCTCACAAGCGGTGAAGCAAGAATTTGATGTAGATGTAACCCGCCAGCAGGTTGAGCAGCATGACCCGACAAAGCGCGCCGGCTCCCATCTGGCGCTCAAGTGGCAGACCCTCTTTCACGACACCCGTAAGCGGTTCCGCGAAGAGACAGCTGACATCCCGATCGCCAACCGCGCCTTCCGTCTCCGTGCCATGAACCGCTTCGTGGAGAGGGCCGAGTCGATGAAGAACATTGGTCTGGCTATGCAGATCCTGGAGCAGGCCGCGAAAGAAACCGGCGACATCTACGTCAATCGAGCGCGGAAGGAGGAGGCGGGCGACGAACCGGTAATTCCGACTCGGATTCAGGTCGACGTGGTTGATGCGAGGAAACCGAATGCCGAGCCTTAATGTTCCGCAGGCTCAGTTCCTCACGCTGCCCCACAAGTTTCGTGCTTTCGTTGCTGGGTTCGGCTCGGGGAAAACATGGGTGGGATGCTCGGCACTCAGCAAGCACTTCATGGAGTGGCCCGGCGTCAACGCTGGGTACTTCGCGCCGACCTACCCGCAGATCCGGGACATCTTCTATCCGACCATGGATGAAGTGGCCTATGACTGGGGGTTGAAGACCAAAATCAACCAGGCGAACCACGAGGTTCACATCTACAGCGGCAGGCAGTGCCGCGGCACTGTGATTTGTAGGTCTATGGAGAAGCCTCAGACCATCGTTGGCTTCAAGATCGGTCACGCTCTGGTGGATGAGCTGGACGTGCTGACGGCCGTCAAGGCACAGCAGGCCTGGCGCAAGATCATCGCCCGGATGCGCTACAACCTGCCCGGGCTGAAGAACGGGGTGGACGTCACCACGACGCCGGAAGGCTTTAAGTTCGTCTTCCTGCAGTTCGTGAAGCAGCTCCGCGACAAGCCGTCGCTCAAGGAGATGTACGGCCTGGTGCAGGCCAGCACCTTCGACAACGAGCTCAATCTGCCGGATGACTACATCGCCTCCCTGATGGAGTCGTATCCGCCGCAGCTGATCATGGCGTACCTCAAAGGCCAGTTCGTCAACCTGACGTCCGGCACGATCTACACGGCCTATGACCGCAAGCTCAACGGATGCTTCGACACCGTGCAGCCCGGCGAGCCGCTGTTTATTGGGATGGACTTCAACGTCGGCAAGATGGCGGCAATCACCCACGTCAAACGTGACCAGGGGCTGCCCAGAGCAGTAGATGAGCTGATCGATGGCTACGACACGCCCGACATGATCCGTCGGATCAAAGAGCGCTACTGGCAGCACGACGGCAACGACTTCAAGAAGACCTGCGAGATCAGGATCTACCCGGATGCCTCGGGCGACTCGCGCAAGTCCGTGAACGCCAGCATCACCGACCTTGCCATGCTCAAACAGGCCGGGTTCGCGGTCATCGCTCCAGCTGCAAACCCGCCGGTGAAGGATCGAATCAACGCAATGAACGCCGTCTTCTGCAATGCGCAGGGCGAGCGCCGCTACCTGATCAATTCGCTCACCTGTCCGACCTATGCCGATGGCCTGGAGCAACAGGTGTGGGGCGCGAACGGGGAGCCAGATAAAACCGCAGGCATCGATCACGCGAACGACGCCGGCGGCTACTTCATCCACCGCGAGTATCCGATCATCAAACCGGTCACCGCTATCAAAATGGGATACGCCCGATGAGCAATGACGTCTCCTTCAAGCGGGCGGAATACACTGCAGTGCTGGACCGCTGGGCGACCGTTCGTGACGTCTGCGCCGGCCAGCACCGGGTAGTCGATCGGCTGCCTTACATCAACGCGCACGACAAGTCGCCGGAGAACGTAGACCGGAACAGGGCTTACCGCGAGCGGGCGGTGTTCAAGAACGCCACCGGGCACACCCGAAACGGGCTGCTGGGTCTGGCCTTCCATAAAGATCCGACCCTCGCGGTACCGAAGAAGCTGGAATACCTGCAGGACAATGCAAACGGCTCCGGTGTCAGCATTTACCAGCACTCCCAAGGCACGCTGGAGAAGGTGCTTGAGGCTGGGCGCCACGGGTTGTACGTCGACTATCACCAAGACGACGGCATCGGCGGTCACTCTGTGATCCTTTCCTATTGCGCAGAAGACATCATCAACTGGCGCACGGGTATGGTGAACGGCCACAGCGTGCTGACGCTGGTGGTGCTGCGCGAGTCGCCGGAGATACCGGAAGGTTTTGGCTACAAGACAGCTGAGCAGTACCGGGAACTGGCGCTGGAGGAAGACGGCTTTGTTTGCCGGGTTTGGCGCCGGTCCGGACCAAAGGGTGGCGGCCCACTAGAGGTCATTGAAGAATTTAGGCCTGAAGGTGTCACTGGGCGCTTCAAAGAAATCCCGTTCACCTTCGTCGGCGCACAGAACAACGACCCAAGCATCGACGAGTCGCCGCTGTACGACATCGCCATGATCAACCTGGGTCATTACCGGAACAGCGCCGACTACGAAGACAGCGTCTTCTGGTGTGGCCAGGCTCAGCCGTGGATCTCTGGTTTGGATGAGCAGTGGCGCGACTGGATGGAGAAGAACGGTGTTTATGTAGGCTCCCGGGCACCGATGATGCTGCCAGCTGGCGGCCAGTTCGGTTACGCGCAGCCCTTACCCAATACGCTGGTCAAAGAGGCGATGGCCGATAAGAACCAGATGATGATTGAACTGGGCGCACGGATGGTGGTGGCGTCACTTGCCACCAAGACAGCTACCGAGTCACGCGGCGATCAGTCGGCATCCACATCGGTGCTCGCTGGTTGTGTGGCAAACGTCAGCGAGGCATACACGCGAGCCATCATGTGGTGCTGCGCCTACATGGGCGTTGCTGACAAGAAGGTCACCTACCAGGTGAATCAGGAGTTCGTCGAGCTCACGGCTGATCCGCAGATGATCACAGCCTTGGTTGGCTTGTGGCAGAACGGCGGCTTCGCGAAGGCGGATCTTCGGGCGTACCTACGCAAGCTTGGGCTGATTGCGCCAGAGCGAACAGACCTGCAAATCGATGGCGAGCTGGAAGAGCAGGGCGACGGCCTGGACCTGGACGACGAGGACAAACCAAATGGCGGTAAATCCGGCAGTACTTGATGCCACGATCCGGCACGCGGTCTTTCTCGAAAAGCTCAAGGCTGGGGAGGTCGGCAAGTTCGCTCCCTTTCTCAAGGAGATTGACCGCTCAATTCGCGACCGGCTGACCCAGTCGGACCTGACCGGGTACAGTGTCAAACGCCTCAAAGCGCTGCTGAAGGAAGTGGATAGTCTGCTGCTGGGCATCTTCGACCGCTACAGCGCGCAACTGAACCTCGACCTGGTAGATATCGCCAACTACGAGGCTGAGTTTGAGGCGACCAGCATTGCCAGATCGGCGCCGGTAGGTGTGTCGCTGGATGTAGTCGCGCCGACGGCCGCTGCAATCCGGACCGCAGTGCTGACGAACCCGCTCAGCGTGCGTGGCAACGGCGGCGGGAAGCTGCTGAAGGCCTTTATCAAGGGCTGGACCAGCGCCGAGCGTGAGCGTGTCACCGGCACAATCCGGCAGGGGTTCTTCGAAGGGCAGACGAACTTTCAGGTCATCCGCAACATTCGCGGTACCAAGGCGGCAGGGTACAAAGACGGTATTCTCGCTACCACCAACCGCAACGCCAGCACGGTCGTGCACACCGCGATTCAGCATGTGTCGTCCCAGGCGCGCATGGAGGTCGCCAAGGCCAACACGGATATCGTGCAAGAGATCCAGATGGTGGCCACGCTGGACAGCAAGACCAGCCAGCAATGCCGCTCGATGGACAAGCGCAAGTTTCCGGTCGATTCCGGGCCACGGCCGCCATTCCACCCGAACTGCCGCACCACCTTCATTCTGTTGACCAAGCTCAGCTTGATGTTCGCCAAGGGCGCTACGCGCGCCTCTGTGGGCGCCAATGGCGGTCTACAGGTGAGTGCCGACCTCGATTACTACCACTGGCTTCAGCAGCAGCCTGCTTCGTTCCAGGACGTCGCCATCGGCCCCGTCCGGGGCAAGCTGTTCAGGGAGGGCGGGTTGACCGTTGAGCGTTTCGCCGAGCTGCAGCTTGATCGCAACTTCGCACCGCTAACTCTGGCGCAGATGAAGGGGCTAGAGCCTTTAGCATTCGAAGCGGCAGGAATGTAATGTCAAGAGCTGACGCATTTCGATCTCTCGGCCTCAAGGGTTTTCATAAGTTCGAAATACAGTTTTGGCCAATGGCGAGCCGCGCTTTCTAATTTCTTATAAACACTTGCCTTTTCTTCGTCGGACACATTGAGGGTTTCACGCATTGCGTTGGATACCTCGAGGGTTTGTACGGAGATTTCTGGTGCATATACAGAAACCATAAATGCGTTTTTCATAAGGGTCTCAGCTCGCTCGTTCCAGCCAGCGTCGTCCCTCAAAGGGCTATAGGCGTAGGTTGTAATGCTTGCGATGCTTTTGAGAAATGCATCTCCTTTGGCTCGAAGAGTGTCCTCGTGCTTATCCACTCGCTGAACGCAATTCTGTATGCGGTTCTGATTGAGGGTGTCATTGCTCGCCATCAGTGTAATTGCGGAGCTACCAAGGGCTCCGATAAGCGCGATTACTGAAGTAACGACCGCTACCGTTATCGTTTCTGGTAGAGAAAAGAAACGACCTTTCCGCAAAAGAGGCTGGCCCATCGTCATCCTTATTCATATTGCCAAGTGGCTTCGGGCGGATATTCACAGCCCAAAACTTTGAACACAACCCGCTTCGGCGGGTTTTTTTATTGCCTGCAAAGTGGGCCGACTCAACCCAAGGGGTGCATCAACGTGGCAGAAGAAAACGAAATCGACCTGGAAAACCCGGCAATCAAGGCCGCTATCGCGACTGCCGTTGAAGCATCCGTTTCGGGTTTGAAAACCAAGAACTCGGAGCTGTTGGGCAAGCTGAAGGAAACCTCTGGCAAGCTCACCCAGTTCGAAACTCAGTTTGAAGGCATCGACATTGATGCAGTGAAAGGCCTGCTCAGTCGTGCTGGCCAGGACGAAGAAACCAAGCTGCTGACCGAGGGCAAGGTCGACGAGGTCTTCAACCGCCGCACTGAGCGCCTTCGCGGTGACTACGACAAGCAGCTGAAGACCATCAGCGAGCGTGCCGAGAAAGCTGAGTCCTTCGCTGCCAAGTTCCAGGGCAAAGTCCTGGGCGACTCGGTACGTGGTGCTGCTTTGAAGGCGGGCGCGCTGCCCGAAGCAACCGACGACATCATCCTGCGCGCCAAAGGCGTGTTCACCCTTAACGAAGATGGCGATGCAGTCGCCGTCGATGAATCCGGCCAGGTCATCCTCGGTAAAGACGGCAAGACCCCTCTGACTCCGCTCGAATGGGCGGAATCTCTGCGCGAAAGCGCACCCCACCTGTGGCCCAGGGCTTCAGGGACATTTGCCCCGGGCGGGGGTGGCGGCAAGGCTGCATTCAAGCGCTCCGAAATGACCTCCGAGCAGAAGCGCGACTTCCAGCGCAAGCACGGCCAAACCGCATATCTGCAATTGCCCAAGTAAGGGGATTGACCCATGGCTACAACCGTAAATAGCGACCTGATCATCTACAACGATGAGGCGCAAACCGCATACCTGGAGCGTGTCCAGGACAACCTGGATGTGTTCAACGCATCGTCGAATGGCGCGATGGTGCTGGACAACGAACTGATCGAAGGCGATTTCCGCAAGCGTGCTCTCTACAAGCTGAACGGATCGCTTGAACACCGTGACGTCAACTCTGACGGAAAGGTTACCGCCAAGAAGATCAGCGCCGGCGAAGCTGTGGGCGTCAAGGCTCCATGGAAGTACGGTCCGTACCAGACCACCGAAGAGGCGTTCAAGCGCCGCGGTCGTCCGGTCGAGGAGTTCTCCCAGATTGTCGGCGCCGACGTTGCTGACGCGACCCTTGAAGGCTTCATCCAATACGCAACTGCTGGTCTGCGCGCGGCCATCGGCTCCAACGCTGACATGGTGGTTTCGGCCAACATCGAAACCGACGGCAAGAAGACGCTGACTCGCGGCATGCGCAAGTTCGGCGATAAGTTCGGTCGGATCGCACTGTGGGTCATGCACTCCAGCGCCTACTTCGACATCGTTGACGAAGCCATCACCAACAAGATCTACGAAGAAGCTGGTGTCGTGATCTACGGCGGCCTGCCTGGCACCCTGGGCAAGCCTGTACTTGTGACTGACACCGCACCGGCGGACGTGATCTTCGGTCTGCTGCCAAACGCCGTAACTATTACCGAATCCCAGGCCCCGGGCTTCCGTTCATACGAAGTGAACGACGAAGAGAACCTGAGCATCGGCTACCGCGCTGAAGGTACTGTGAACATCGATGTGCTGGGTTACAGCTGGAAAGCCACCACTGGCGGTTCCAACCCGACCCTGGCCGCGGTCGGTTCCGCTGCCAACTGGGTCAAGCACGCGGGCAGCAACAAGGTCACCGCTGGCGTGATGATCACGCTCACTGCAACGCCTCCGGTTACTGGCGGCTAAGCATCGAACTCAACGCGCGGTCAGCGATGGCCGCCTTGGAGAAACACATGGAACTGACTTACAGCAACCAGCTGAGCGGCTTCGACCCGGAGAAGCGTTACCGCAATCCGGAACACTTCGATAAGCCCGAAGCCGGCGTGACCAGCGTGCTGGTGATTGGCGATTGGCCAAGCGTGGTCGACGCATACGAAGCAGCCGGCATTGACGTGTCGGTGAAGGAAGCCAAGCGGGTGCAGATTGTTGGTGCGGGCAACCAGGCCGAACTGGAAAAGGTGATCGCGGCTTTGCGGGCTGAACATGGAACGATCGAGATCCTGATTGGTGGCCTTGAGGCTGGCGAAATCCACCGTCCAGAGGCTGGTGAACTGGCGTTGCGCCTGTTCGAAGTGCTGGGAACCATCCATGCCTCAGTAGGTGACCTGACTACTGAGCGTGACGGCCTTGCCTTGACTGTCGACGCACTGCACGGCGAGGTTGAAGCGCTGAAGAAGGCCGCCACCACACCGCCGGCGGATGAGGCCACTCAAATCGAGGCGCTGAAAGCCAAACTCGATGAAGCCAATGTCCAGTACCGGGCCAACGCTTCGAAAGAATCCCTGGAAAAGCTCGTCGCTGAGCTGCCCAAGGAGTAATACTGCTGGCTGTTGGTGATCCGGCGGCTAATCTTCAAACCATTCCAGCGAGTTAACGCATGACACTCATCATCGAGGACGGCACCGGCAAGCCTGACGCCGAAAGCTACGCGAGCGCCGAGGATCTGGCCATGTATGCCGTGAAGTTCGGCACGGTCATCCCCGCTGGTGTTCCCGAGCAGGAAGCGCTGCTGCGCCGGGCCGCCCTGGCGATGGATGGCATGACCTGGAAGGGGCGCAAGACCAGTAGCGAGCAGGGTCTATCCTGGCCGCGCCGGGAAGTGCTGCTGGATCATGAGATCAAGCCGAACAACTACCTGCCCGCGCGTATCCAATACGGCCAAATGGCCCTGGCTGCTGAGATTCATCAGGACGACATAGACCCGATCGACAAGCGCAAAGGCGCGGTAACGCTGGAGCGTGTCGAAGGCGCGGTGACTCGCGAGTACGCGACTATTCCGAACACCAGCGGCCGACTGCTGCCGGCGGCGCCTGATCGCCCGAGCGCTACGCAGTTTGCTGATTACCTTCTTAGGCGGGGCTTGTTTGCGGTACGTGCGTAGTGGTAGCTTTTTGCCTCGCTTATGGAGGAGTGACTTATGACTGCCAAGTTGTTTAATAGTGATACCGCCGCATGGGACAGATTTGCTGCTGCTGCGCTATCCGTAGTAGTCGACGGTAACGAATCGCCTGATCAAGCGGCGACAGCAGCTGCTCTTCTTGCAGACAAGCTCCTAGAGGAGCGTACGAAGCGGACGAAGGCGGCTTCAGACTACCTTTCAAGAAAAACCGAGTAAATCGAAGCCCAGCCATCGCGCTGGGTTTTTCATATCTGGAGCCACCATGGCCTTCTACGACGAAATAGCCGTGATGGCTCTGGAGATGATCACAGAGTTCGGCCAGCCTGTGACTATTAGCAAGACTGAGCCGGGAGAGTACGACCCGGAGACGGGCGGCGAAGCGCCAGGCGCAACCGTCAAGCAAATTGCCCAGGGCATTCTGCTCGACTTCACCGGCCAAGAATTCCAGAACAACAGCCTGATCAAACAGGGCGACAAGAAGCTCAAGATCGCCGCGAAGGGCTTGGCCTGGGTGCCTGGCCTGCTCGACAAGGTGGTCGCCCAAGGCCGCACCTGGTCTATCGTGCCTCCGCTGAAAGAGATCAACCCGGCCGGCACGCCCATCCTGTATGAGCTGCAGGTGCGCACATGACTAACAAGTACGCCAGCATGAACGGCAGCTTCGCCGAGAACATTCGCGACTTCGCCGAGCGAGCGAAGGGCGGCATAGATGCGACCATTCGCGAGATCGTCATCGAGATCGGCAGCAGCGTCATCCGCATGTCGCCGGTGGGCAACCCTGAGATCTGGGCGGCGAACGTCGCTCACCGTCAGGCGAACACCCGCGCAGCCGATGACTACGACTTCAAGGTCGCAGTGCGCAACACGATCATCAACCTCAACGAATCGAACTTCACCAAAGCTGGCAAGCTGCGGCGCGGCGTGAAATATGCCAAACCCCTGACAAAGACCGAGCGCGACCACAACTTCAACGTGAACGGCCTGGTGGCCGGCAAGGATTACGTCGGCGGGAGGTTTCGAGGGAACTGGCAATTCTCTATCGGCACTCCGGCTGAAGGCACGCTTGATCAAGTCGACCCGGCCGGCGGTGTGACCCTGGCCAAGCTCCGCTTGCAAGTGCAGGCGCTCACGGCTGGCGAGACAGCCTACATCGTGAACAATCTTCCGTACGGCATCCCGCTGGAGTACGGGCATTCGACCCAGGCCCCTGGCGGAATGGTCCGGATAACCCTTGCCCGCTTCCAGCAAATCGTCGACGAAGCCACAAGGAACAACCAGGTATGAGCCACGCCATTATCGCGTCCATTTACGAGGCCAAGCTGATTGCCTGGAGCAAGACCCGGGTGGAGCCGATCAAAGTTGTGTTCGAAAACGTCCAATACGACCCGGCCGACGGAGAGACCTATCTGCGGGCGTTCTTGCTCCCGGGCGATACTGCGAGCAGCACGCTCGCCGGCGACCACCGGGCTTTCATCGGCGTCTACCAGATCAGCATTGTGGTCCCGGCCGGCACCGGCAAGACCAAGACGAACCCGCTTGTGGTTGAGTTGGTTGGTCTGTTCCGGCTGTATGCCCGAGACACGAAGAG
Source organism: Pseudomonas sp. H1_D04 (assembly GCF_054683855.1). Lineage (NCBI taxonomy): Bacteria > Pseudomonadati > Pseudomonadota > Gammaproteobacteria > Pseudomonadales > Pseudomonadaceae > Pseudomonas > Pseudomonas sp. H1_D04. Next base: position 5,758,815 of record NZ_CP162826.1, on the reverse strand, counting down.
CGGCGTCACAGTGGTCACAATGTCGCCAGTGGAGCAGGGGCCTGGGATTACCGACGCAGCGACATACATGGTTCCGGTCTCTTTCGAGTATCGAGCCGATACCGGCTTATAGCTGGTTTGTTAGTGCCCACCGAGCCTCAATCCTCGGTATTGCCTATGTGGCTATAATCGGTTCCTTTTTCCAAGGACCGGCAGATGACAAGTTTGGAAGACCTAATAGACAGCCGAGACCCCGCGCTACCCCTCATTGAAAAAATGTTGGGAGCGGCTACTTTGAGCTATCAGTTACTCCCCCGTCCACCGAGAGTGGCCGCGTTCTTTCTAGCCTACAAGTCACGACTAGATCGACGTTGGGGGCGATTGCCTACGAGACAGGTGGTCTACTCATCGACCATGGTTGGTTGCGCGTGCTCGGCTCCGGGCATCCCCAATTGTCCCGAAATCTTGTCGATTGGAACAACGGGCGTGCCGATGCTTATTTGCTGGTCGCCGACGATGCTGCTGGAGGGTTCTTTTCCATTAATGGCGGCGGTCTGGGCGATGATGTAGGAGCGATGTATTACTGGGCACCCGATACATTACGGTGGGAGCAGTTGGACATCGGTTATACCGACTTTCTTGGTTGGGCCTTAAGCGATCGGCTCGCTACTTTTTACGACGGCCTGCGCTGGGATGGCTGGCGTAGTGACCTGCAGGAACTGAGAGCAGATCAGTGCTTTTCATTCTTTCCGTTTCTCTGGACTCGGGAAGGCTCAATCGACGAAAGCAGCCGCACGCTGATCGATGTCGGTGAGCAGTTTGAGATAAACGTCGAGTTGGCTCGCAAACTCGACAAACCAGATTGAGGGGTAAACTGAGCTCCCTGCGTCCTTCACTCAACGAGTGCTACTCCTACATAGAACATTCAGCTTCTGGGATGTTGCCTTACGAAGAATAGCTAGTCAGCTGTATCGGCATCCTCCGCTCCTACGGTTTACCAATGAACCCGCCTCTGTGCGGGTTTTGTCATTTCTGAAAAGAGGAAACACCCATGGCCGGCATCCAAATGCCCAACGGAGCCACCCTTGAGATTGCATCGACTTACGGCGTTGCAATCCCGTTCACTGCGCTGACCAATGCCAATCCGGCAATCGCAACTGCTGCAGCCCATGGCCTGGCCGAGGGCGATGTAGTAGCCGTCAATTCCGGCTGGACTCGCCTCGACGGTCGCGGCGTCCGGGTTGGGGAGATCGCCAGCGGCACATTCGCGCTGGAGAGCGTCAATACGACCAGCATTCAACAGTATCCCGCGGGCTCGGGGATTGGTTCCGTTCGCGAGGTAACAGCCTTCACCGAGATCTCGCAGATTACTGAGATGAATTCCAGTGGTGGTGATCAGCAGTTCCTAACCTTCGGCTTCCTGGCTGACGATGATGATCGCCAGATGCCGACCACCAAGAACCCAATCACGCTGACCTTCACAGTCGCTGATGATCCGTCCAAACCTTACGTGGCGGTGTGTGAAGCTGCTGACGACGACAAGCAGGCTCGCTTGCTTCGCCTGAACCTGCCGGGCGGCAGCAGCATCATCTACAACGGCTATGTCTCGATTACCGCAACGCCGACCATGTCCCGGAACAACCTGATGACCCGTGTTATCAGCCTGGCACTGACCGGTCGCCCAACCCGCTACGCGGCCACGGTGTAATCCATGGCCAAGTTCAAATTGATCCAGAAGCCGACCTTCAAGGCGCCGGTGATGATTCAGCGCGCCGGCTACAACGCCGAAAAGGTGGAGTTCGAGTTTAAGTACTTGGACCGTACTGCGCTCGCCGAGCTGTACACCGGCTGGAACGAGCGGCACGACGAACTGGGCAAGCAGGTCGGCGACATGGACCTCAAAGCTTTCACCGCCGCCCAGATCGCACTGCAAGCAGACCAGTTGCTGGATGTGGTGGTGGGCTGGGATATCGAAGAGGAATTCACGCCTGAAAACGTGCGCATCCTCGTCAACTCGATCAACTCGGCGCCCAAGGCGGTACTGAATGCGTACGCCGAAGCCTTCAGCGAAGCCCGCCTGGGAAACTCCTAAGCGCCTCCCGCGCGCTGTATGAACCCGGGCCGTCAGATGCAGATCTGATGGCCTTCGGTTTATCGCGCCAGGACATCCCCGACAAGGAAGTCGGCATCTGGCCGGACAACTGGGAGGCCTTCAAAGTCTTCGAGGCCATGAGCACCCAGTGGCGCACAGGCGCGTGCGGCGCAACAGGCATGGACTACAGCGTTCTCTCCGGTGTGATTCGGATGTGTGGCGTACCGCTCAGCCAGCGACAAACTATTTTCAGCGACTTCCGGCGGATGGAGGCTGAAGCCTTGCAGGTGATGGCGGAACAGAGAGAAAACAAATGAGCACCAATTTCGCTTCCCTGGGCATTGCGGTCGAGTCGTCGCAGGCCGCAAAGGCTGCTGATGATCTGGATAAGCTGGTCGATTCCGCTGAAGGCGCCCAGAAGGCCATTGATGGCCTGGGCAAAACGGGCGAAGGCCTGGCCAACACCGGTAAAAAGGTTTCCCAGGCTGAAGCGGACGTTGCGCAAAGCATCGATAAATCCACGGCGGCCAGGGATCGGCAAGCTGGAGCAAGTCGCAAGGCAGCTGACAGCGCAGTAGCGGAAATCTCCGTCATCAGTCAGCTCGACAAGGCGATGACGGGCAATATCTCGAGCATGGAGTCGCTGGTTCAGGCCGAAGGCTTGCTGGAGCGCGCCCGCAAGGGCGGCTTGGTCACCATCGAGGAGCAGGCGAAGTACCAGGATCAACTGGGAAAGGCTTACGACAAGATTGAAAAGGCGGAAGCCAAAGAGCTGACTCAGAAGCAAAAGCTGATCGAGGCTGAGAATCGCCAGATTGAGGCACTGAAGCGCACCGTTAACGGTATTGATCCAGTGACCGCCAAGTTGGCGAAGCTGGAGGCTCAGGAGAAGGCGCTAAACGACCTGCACAAAGCTGGGCAGATTGATGCCGAGCGCTATAACGAAGCGCTGGCCAAGATCGGCAAGGACCGAGCGGGCCTGACTGAAGCCACGGGCGCGTTCGACAAGCTAAAGCTAGGCACTCGCCAAGCTCAAGAGAACGTCTTGCAGCTCGCCAATGCCATTCAGGCGGGTGATCTGGGCAGCGGTGCGCGCGCGATCGCTCAACTGGGCGCTGGCGCCGGTGAATCGGCGAAAAGCCTCGCAGGGATGCTGATCCCGGCCGGCCTTTTGGTTGCTGTCATTGGGTCGCTGGGCTACGCCTACTTCGATGCAATGAAGCAGGCTCGCGAGTTCAACGCCGCGATCAATGGCGGTACGAATGGTGCCGGGCAGACCATCGCCAGCCTGAAGGACATGGCCGAAGGCGCCGGGCGCGTCACCGGTAACCTGTCCGGCGCGCGTGAGGCAGTGGTTTCGCTTGCATCCGGAGCAGCTACCAGCGGCACGCAGATGCGTAACCTGGCTGAAGCCGCAGCGGCCGTGAGTGAAGTCACCGGACAGGGCGCGGGCGAACTCGCCAAATCCTTTGCAACCGCCGGCGAGACCGCAACCGAAGCGGCAGGCAAGATCAGCAGTCAGTATGGGCTGCTCACCCTTGAGCAGTACCAGGTGATCAAAGGGCTGGATGATCAGGGCGACAGTCAGCGCGCTTTGGATGTTCTCAGCGAAGATCTGAACCAGGCCGCACTTACGCGCCTGAAAACCTACGGCGAGTCGCTATCTGACGTAGAGCGCGACTGGGATAACATCAAAACCGCCATCAAAGGAGCATACGCCGAAGTCCGTTCGGAGATATTCCCCGACCTGGCAAAGCAGATCGAGATTACGCAGCGGGTGCTTGATACGCGCAAAAGCGGTGGTTTGGCTGGTGCCATTTCCAATGGTCTCAGCACGCTCAACAGCGCACTTGGTCTTGGTACTGGCGAGCATGACGACTCAACCGAGGCTCTGGAGAAGAAGCTTGCGGGACTGAAATCCCGGCTTGCCACGAGCTCTGCCCAGACTGCTGCAACTGGCGAGGCTACGGATGCCAACCAGAAAGCCATCGAAGCCCAGCGGGCACTGGATGCTCAGCTCGATAACGTGAACCCTCTGGCTAAACGCCAAGCCGGCCTGAAAAAACTCAATGACCAGTTCAAAGCGCTATACGAAAACGCTGAGAAGACTGGTCAGAAGTCGCCGCTGCTCGATGGCGTCAGCTTCGACGGTGCCAAGTTCTCCGGTGGTGCCTATGACAAGCTGCTGAAAGGCCTCGACGATAAAAACAAGGACCCTAAAGGCGGCACGCAGGTCGACCTGACTAGCTTCAACGACGCCAAGAACGAACTGGCGGCGATCAACGACACCTACAAAAACTACCAGAAGGAACTGGATGCGGCACAGAAGGCTGGCCTGCTTTCTGAGGAAGACTATCTGCTGCGGCGCCAGGCTCTGATCGGCAATCAGCTCGACCAAACCACGGCAGCATACGAGGCTGAGATTGCCGCACTGGAAGCGGCCAAGAGCAAGAGGTCCACGTCGGCTGCGCAAAGCATCCAGCTGGACCAGAAGATCGCCGACGCGCGCGCAGGCATGGTCAAGGCGCAGAAGGACGCTGACAGCCAGCTTGAAGTGCTCGCAACCAATGAGACCGGGCGCCTGGCAAAGCAAGAGCGGGCGATCAGTACGTACGTGCAGGCGCTGGGTCAGCAACAGAGAGCCTTGGAGCTGGCGGGCCAGCGCGCAGTGCTCGGCGTAGGGCAGGGCGATCGACAGAACGCGCTCAGCGGCGAGCTGAATAGCCAGCAGGACCGTTTTGCTCAGCAGTCGCTGGAGCTTGCCAACCAGAAGTCCGATCCGTCGCGCAACATGTCGGAGGAAGAGTTCAAGCGGAAGTCGCAGGCTCTTGCTGATGCGAACAAGGCCGCGACGGACCAGATCCGGCAGAACTATGCGGATGTGGAGAATGCCCAGGGCGATTGGACGAAGGGCGCAACTGCTGCGTGGGAAAACTACCTGGATTCTGCGCGTGACATCGCCGGCCAGACCAAGAGCCTTTTCGGCAACGCCTTCAGCTCCATGGAGGACTCGATCGTCAACTTCGCCATGACTGGGAAGCTTTCCTTTGCGGACTTCACCAAGTCGATTTTGGCGGATATGGCGCGTATCGCGACCCGTCAGGCGAGTTCGGCCTTGCTTGGCAGCTTGGTTGGCGCAGCGGCAAGCTACTTCGGTGGTAGCGTTGCTGGCGGCGGTAATGGCATGGCTGCCGGTTCCGCTGGCGCTACATCGTCGAACCTCGGCGCGTCCTCGGCTGGCTACTCCAGCACTTACTTTCCCCAGGCTTTGGGCGGCGCATGGTCGGGCGGTGTGCAGATGTTCGCCGACGGCGGCGCGTTCACGAATTCCATCGTGAGTAAGCCAACCTCGTTTGGCATGGCGAACGGTGACATGGGGATAGCAGGCGAGGCCGGACCAGAGGCGATCATGCCTCTCACCCGAACATCCAGCGGAAAGCTTGGCGTTATGGCCATGGGCGGGGGCGCTACGGGAGGTACGCAGATCAATGTCGAGGTGCACATCGATGGCGAGGGTAACGCCTCGTCCTCGGCTGATGCTCCCGGCTATGACCTGTTCGGCAAGGAGCTGGCCGCGTTCGTTGAGCAGAAATACCAGCAGATGCGCAACAAAGACATGGGCCAGGGTGGCGTCATCAACAAAGCAATTAAGGGGCGCTGATGGCTATCGAACGATTCACCTGGGCGACGGAGAAGGGCGCGGAGGGTGATATAGCCCACCGCGTTCGCTCCAAGCAGTTTGGCGATGGCTACGAGCAGTCGGTCGAGGATGGCCTCAACAACCGGTCGCAGTCCTGGCCGGTGACCTTCACCGGTTTGAAGGGGCGCATCAAGGACATCATGGCGTTTCTCGACCGGCACAAAGGGGCGAAGGGCTTCCTGTGGGAGCCGCCCCTAGGTGAGCTTGGCCTCTACAAATGCAACGGCTACAAACCTGTGCACCGTGGCGGCCAGGTCTACGCCATCACCGCGACCTTCCAGCAAACCTTTCACCCTTGAGATAACAGCCCATGGCACTGATCACGGACATCCAGAAACTGGAGCCCGGCGGCGAGATTCGCCTGTTCGAAATTGACGGTACCGAATACGGCGCCGATTACCTGCGCTTCCACGGTCACGCTATCCCGCACACGCCAGAGGAATTGCTGGCCTACGAAGGCTCTGAAGAGGATCTGCCCGCCAAGTCGATCATCTGGCAGGGCCAGGAGTACGCCGCCTGGCCGGTTCAGATTGAGGGGATCTCTTCGAGCAGCGATGGCACCGCCTCTCGACCGACCTTCGCCGCCGGCAACGTCAACGGGCGTGTCACTGCGCTTTGCCTGGCCTTCGAGGACATGCTCAAGTTCAAGCTGACGGTCCGTGAGACGTTGACCCAATACCTGGACGCGGCGAACTACCCTGACGGCAACCGAACTGCGGACCCGACCCAGGAGGCGCTGGAGATCTGGTACATCGACCAGAAAACCAGTGAGGACGGCGAGGCAGTGGTCTGGGAGCTTTCCTCCCCTGGCGAGATCGATAACCACGGGCTTCCCGGGCGGCAAATGACCACGTTCTGCCACTGGGCCATGACCAACGGTTACCGGGGGCCGGACTGTGGCTACACCGGCGCGGCCATGTTCGATGACGAGGACAACCCAACAGACGATCCGTCGAAGGATCAGTGCAAGGGCTGCCTGTCGTCCTGCAAGCTGCGCTTCGGCGAGAACAACGAACTGTCCTTCGGTGGATTCCCTGCCGTTTCCCTGATTGCCCGGAGTTGACCATGCGTAAGCAAATCATTGCGGCCATCCAGGATCACGCGGCAGCTCAGTACCCGAAAGAGTGTTGCGGGCTGCTGCTGGCCATCGGACGCAAGCAGAAGTATTTCCCGTGCCGGAACATCGCCACGGAGCCGAACGAAGAGTTCCGGATGGATCCAGAGGACTACGCCGCGGCGGAAGACCTGGGTGAGGTGATCGGCATCGTTCACTCGCACCCGGACGCTACCAGCCGGCCTTCGCCGCATGACTTGGCTATGTGCGAGACCACGGCCTTGCCCTGGCACATTTTGTCCTGGCCCGAGGGCGACATGCGCACGATCACGCCCACGGGCAGCACGCCGCTGCTCAATCGCCCGTTCGTGCATGGGGCCTGGGATTGCTGGCAAGTCTGCGCTGACTGGTATCAGCGTGAATGGGGTTTAGAGTTCGAAGCCTTCCAGCGCACCGATGGCTGGTGGGAGAGCGCGGAGAACGCAAGCCTATACGAGCAGAACTACGAGGCGGCCGGATTTGTACGCGTCGACCGACCGCAACGCGGCGACATGATCGTTATGCAGGTTGGCCGCACCGTTCACCCGAACCATGCCGGGATCTACCTGGGCACTGATCCGGCGCTACCTGGCGAAGAGTCGGGCGCGTTCGGTCCAGGCCCGTTCCTGCTGCACCACCTGTACGGCAGATCGTCCGAGATCATCGTCTACGGCGGCCCTTGGTATGACCGAACGTGCCTGATCCTCAGGCATAAAGACGCAAGAGAACCAACATGATTTGAACGGAGACTTGCGATGGACGACGTTCGTTTGAGCAACTGCAGGCCAACCTTTTGCGCCGAGGATATTCCCGTATCAGTAGCGATGGTCGACGCTGGCCTGGCCGTACTTGAGGAGACAGATGATTGGCCGATTTCCAGGTCTAGGGTCGAAAGAGCTTTTCAGGAGATGTGCCTGTGCGGATTTTTAGAATCTGAGCGCGCGTCCTGACACCTCGGAGGATTTCGCCATTTGCTGAAATCGCCTGCAGAATTCTCATGAGCTTCAGGCACTGATCTCTTAGCTCGCTGATTTTGAGTGTTGCGTTGGATCTATTGTCGCTCTTTGGCTTAATCAAATCGGTTAACGACGCTGTTGGACCTTCATTTAGCCCCCATTGCCAATGCACTATTTTATGTCTAAGGCTGCTGACATTGTCGAACGCCTTCAGCGCGAAAAGCAGGTCGTCTGCTGCTTGTTGGTCCTGGGCTTTAGAGTCAGATATTCGCCCTTGAACGTATCTGATCATCCCCGCCATTGAGATATTGGCTTCAACTGATAGCTTCTGTGCTTCTGCCGCTGGCATCTTGAGGTAAAAGGCAAAAAGGTCCGATATTTGCCATTCGACCGCGGAGTAATTCACGATGAACTGTCCCATCGCGTGCAGGTGTTCATCCGAAGGCCCTACGTCGTACTGGCGCTTCCAGTCGATAGTGAAGGGCTCTCTTGGCTCAAAATCGCTGTCGCTCAAATCAACCTCCTTGTCATAGGTGCGCCGATATTGGCGCAACCCCAGTCCTTGGGCTTGCAGGCGAAGGACTGGGAAATCCTTGCATGAAGGCAGGAGGCTACTATCGGAAGGATTGTTGGCGTTACTGAGGATTCGTACAGCTGGTTTCGCATTGATGTAAAACAGTGCTACGACATTTCTGAACCATGAAGTTTCATGTAATGAGGTGCCTGTGTGTTTAAACACCCGGCAAACTGGGAGTCTGCCGGGACTGACGAGCTATTAAGGCATTAAGACCGAATCTACAACGTGGATCACGCCGTTGGACTGCATCACGTCTGCGATGCTGATGCCAGCCTTACCGCCTTTGGCATCTACCACCCACAGCTTGCCGTCATGCAGCTTGATATTTAGCGATTCACCTTGAACTGTTTTCAACACCACGGTGCCGCCGTTCTTTTTGGCATCCGCCATCAGTTGCGCCGATGTGTGAGTGCCAGGCACGACGTGATAGGTCAAAATTTTAGTCAGATCGGCTTTGTGTTCAGGCTTTACCAGTGTATCGACGGTCCCTGCTGGCAGCTTGGCAAAGGCTTCGTTCGTTGGGGCGAATACAGTGAAAGGGCCTTTGCTGTTAAGCGTATCGACCAATCCGGCAGCCTTGACTGCAGCTACCAGCGTCGTGTGGTCCTTAGAATTGACCGCGTTCTCGACAATGGTTTTGCTTGGGTACATCGCTGCACCTCCGACCATCACTGTATCGGCGGCAAAGCTGAGCGTGGCAGTGACGGAGAGGATCGCGAAGCAGGCTGCAGCAGCAAGTTTTTTGTAAAAGGCGTGCATGGTGTATCTCCTTGGCTCTTATGCCCTCCGAGTGAGGGTATTGAATCTACGAGCCAACGATCAAAGTGGATGCACCTTTTCAAAAAATAGCTTTTACAGCTCAACGCCTGTCGCTTTCACTGGCATTCTATCCACGCAGGATGCCTGGACAAGTCCGGGGTACAGTGCTTGAAGTCCAAGTTTCACTATCCACCTGAATCGCAAGGATGCCCAATGCGTAAAATCTTGATAGCCCTGTGGCTAACTATTCCCACGCTCCTGCTGCCTGGCTGCTCAGCTGTGTCGACGTTCGACAAGTATGCATCCTTGCGCTTTTATGAATTGACTCGAACGAACGTTCAGTACAATTACTTTGATGGCAAGTCAGGCATGCTGAGTTCTAATCCCAACTTTCGGAATAGAATGCTGCCCGCACGGATTGCCGACAACAATCAGTGGATAGACTTCACTGATGACATGGGGCGAGTCATAAAGACGTTTGGAAATACTCTACATCGCGACACATTTCCAGCTGGACTGGAGCCGATCAAAGAGTTTGTTGCCTGGAGTCAGCTTCCGCCAATGCAGCGCCTGAATATGCGCGATACGTTGAATGCCAAGCCTGAGTTCACGTCGATTAAAGCTCGACTTGTTCTTGAGCGCGGCACGGGGGAGCCGCTGCTTGTTTTTACAGGCAGTTCGCTACCTTGGGAGACAGCCCCGCAGTATGCGATCGACAAAGTTAACGCTGTCAGAATGCTGGTTAATGCCCAGATCTGGTATGAGATTTTGAAGTAGCAGGTTTCCGAGAAAGTCGATGGCAGATCTGGCAGCCCAGCCCCGCGCTGGGCTTTTTGCATCTGGCGGGCATGAAAACGCCCGGCTGGCCGGGCTTGCTGTTTTCAGTCAAGCACTGGACGCATGAAGCTTCTCTCGGAGCTGACAATGAATCTCTTCTCCGCTGCCAAGGCGAAAGTGCTGATGCATTCGGGGTCAGTTTTGGACTCTTCGCGATAACGCTCGTACTCCGCAAGGCTCGGAAAGCTGAAAAGGCAATAGGCGACGTTGCTGGCGCCCTCGGCAGGAAGGAAGTAACCGTGGTGGGTTCCTCCCATGCGGTTGACTATGCCAATCCACAGTTTCGAATAGTGCTCAAAGGCTTCGATTTGATAAGGGTCAATCTGATACTTCAGGTGGCAGGTGATCACGCGAGTCGTCCTTGTCCAGTTTGAATGCGCAGCTTACTGGACATCCATGTGATTGGTAAAACTCGACAAGGTGCTGGGCTTTTTGCATCTGCCCCCCAGTGCTACAGTCCCGCCAAACCATAGAGGGAACGACATGCGGATTTTGATAGCTGCGGTAGCGGTGGTGATGTTGGCGGGGTGTATGCCTCCGACGATGAACGAGGCTCGCCAAGATGGTCCCTACAAGGTTCTGCATTCAAAAAAGTCGGATAAAGACGTCGCGGAATGCGTTCAGTACGAATGGCAAAATCAGGCAATTTTCGGCGGCACGCCAGGTGCAACACTTCAAGCTGGAAGACCTAGCGGCTACACCGTTTTCACAGAGGCCTCTGCTTATTTTGTGGACGTGCAGCCTGAAGGGGCTGGCTCGGTCTCAAAATATTACGTAGTGCTGCCCAACTGGATTGCAAACAAACGATTGGCGGTTCTTCAGGCCTGTCTATAGCAACTAAATGGCTTACAAGGCTCGCTTCGGCGGGCCTTTTTCTTATCCGGAGATTTTTATGGCAGCACTGGCAATCAACTATCAACCCATGACTACGATTTTGCTCTATGGCCAGCTTCGGCAGTTCGGACGCTCTTTTCGAATGGCCGTGAGATCGCCAGCCGAAGCAATCAAGGCGCTATGCGTTCAGATCCCAGGGCTCGAACGGTTTCTGTCCAATGCCAAGTCGAGGGGCGTTGAGTTCGCCGTCTTCCGGGGCGCGACAAACCTTGGTGAAAATGAACTTGGGTTTGCCGGTGTTGGCGACATTCGTATTGCCCCGGTAATTACCGGTAGCAAGCGTGCTGGAGCGTTGCAGACCATCATTGGAGCTGTCCTTATCGTCGTCGGTTTAGTGATCACCGGGGGCAGCTTCGGCACCATGGCACCTTTCGGTTCCGCCCTGATCATGATGGGCGGCTCGATGGTGCTGGGCGGCGTGATCCAGATGCTCAGCCCCCAGGCCGGCGGACTAAAGACCAGCGCTGCGCCAGAAAATACGCCTAGCTATGCCTTCGGCAGCGCCAAGAACACCACAGCGTCGGGTAACCCGGTCCCGCTCTGCTACGGAAAGCGCCGGGTTGGCGGCGCGATCATCAGTGCCGCGATCTACGCCGAAGATCAGATGTAGTGAACAACTCAAACACCGCAGCCGCCCATTAGGCGGTTTTTTATTGCCTGGAGGAAAGCATGGGCGCAGCTCGCAAAATCGACATCCATGGTGCCAAGGGCGGCGAAGAGAAACAAAAAACGCCAACGGAAGCCCCTGACAGCCTGCGCTCGGTCGCTATCGCTAAGATGCTCATCGCCATCGGGGAGGGCGAGTTCGAGGGCACCCCTACCGCGCGCGACATCTACCTCGATAACACTCCGCTGCAAGACCCCCAAGGCAATATGAACTTCCCGAACGTGAAGTGGGAGTGGCGCACGGGGGCGGTGGATCAGACCTATATCCAGGGCATCCCCTCGATCGAGAACGAAACCACTATCAGTATCGAGCTGCGCAGCGGCACACCGTGGGTTCGGGCGATCACCAATACCCAGCTTTCGGCCGTGCGCGTGCGTTTCGCTTGGCCGGCGCTCCAGTCTGTGGATGCCAGCGGCAACATCAACGGTTACCGGATCGAGTACAAAGTTGAGCTGGCCACCGACGGCGGCGCCTACCAGCAGGTGCTTAGCGAAGCGGTCGACGGCAAGAACACCAGCCTTTACGAGCGCACCCGCCGTATCGATTTGCCCAGGGCCACCACCGGCTGGCTGATGCGTATTACCCGGGTGACCATCAACCAGAACAACAACAAAATCTCCGACACGATGCAGATCGCTGGCTTCACCGAGGTGATCGACGCGAAGATTCGGTACCCGAACACCGCGCTGCTCTACATTGAATTTTCTGCCGAGCAGTTCCGTAGCATCCCGGCGGTAACCGTCGAGACTAAGCTGAAGAAGATGCAGGTGCCGAGCAATTATGACCCTGTGTCTCGTACCTACTCGGGCGTTTGGGACGGAACATTCAAGCAGGCCTGGACCGACAACGCGGTTTGGATGACCTACGACATCACCACGGCCGACCGTTTCGGCCTTGGCCGCCGCATCAAACCCTGGATGGTCGACAAGTGGGAGCTTTACCGCATCTCGCAGTACTGCGACCAGTTGGTGCCAGACGGGAAGGGTGGCCAGGAGCCGCGATTCATTTGCAACCTGAACCTGCAGAGCAAGGCTGATGCCTGGTCACTGCTGCGCGATATCTCCGCGATCTACCGGGGCATGACCTACTGGGCCCAAGGCCAGGTGTTCACACTCGCGGATATGCCGCGCGCCACTGACTTCGACTTCGCCTACACCCGGGCGAATGTCATCGATGGCAAGTTCACCTACTCGAGCGCGTCGGAGCGCACCCGCTACACGCGGGCGCTGATCAGCTACGACAATCCGGCGAACAACTACGACACCGACGTCACGGCCGTGACCGACCAGAAGCTGCAGCGGCGCTACGGCGACAATCCGCTTGAGATCAGCGCCATTGGCTGCACCCGTGAATCCGAGGCGCAGCGCCGCGGCAAGTGGGCGCTGCTTACCAACTCGAAGGATCGGGCCGTTACCTTCAAGGTCGGCCTCGATGGACGCATTCCGCTGCCTGGCTACGTGATCCCGATCGCTGACGAATTACTTGCGGGCCGGCCGGTGGGCGGGCGCATCTCGGCGGTTAATGGCAAGGTCTTCACCCTGGACCGCGACACCCAGGCCAAGCCCGGCGATCGGCTGATCCTCAACCTGCCAGACGGCAAGTGTGAGGGCCGTACAGTGCAACTGGTCAGCGGCCGGCAGGTCACCGTCACGGTGGCTTACTCCGTTACGCCAGAGCGCGAACTGGTATGGGCGTTGGATGCTGACGACCTGGCCATCCCGCTTTATCGCGTGGTCAGCGTTGCTCGGCCAGAGCCTGGCGTGTTTGAAATCTCGGCCGTTCAGTACGACCCGAGCAAGTTCGATCACATCGACACCGGTGCTCGGCTGGAAGAGCGGCCATTCAGCGTTGTGCCGATCACTGTCGTTCCTGCTCCGGCGAGCGTAGACATTACGTCGAACTACTCCGTGGATCAGGGCCTGGCGATCAGCACCATGAACATCTCGTGGCCCGCTGTGAACGGCGCGGTCGCGTATGACGTGGAGTGGCGTAAGGACAGCGGCAACTGGATCAAGCTGCAGCGCACTGGCGCGACGAGCGTTGACGTCACCGGCATTTACTCGGGCGCCTATCTGGCCCGGGTGCGCTCGGTGAGCGCGTTTGAAATATCGTCGATCTGGAAAAGCTCCAACCTGACCAACCTGGAAGGGAAGGTTGGCTTACCGCCGGCGGTGGCTTTCCTGCGCACCTCCAGCGAACTGTTCGGCATCAGCATCAAGTGGGGCTTCCCACCAGGTGCAGAGGACACCCAGCGCACCGAGCTCTGGTATGGCCCGGCCAATGATTTGTCGGTGGCCACCAAGCTTGCCGACCTGGCGCATCCACAGGCCGACTATCGCATGCAATCACTGTTGGCTGGCGCAACCCTGTTCTTCTGGGCGCGCCTGGTGGACCGCACCGGCAACGTGGGACCGTTCTTCCCGGTGAGCAATGGCGTGATGGGCAAGGCCAGCTCGAATGCTGCTCCGGTGCTGGAGTTGATCAAGGGCCAGGTCGGCCGCTCGTCGCTTGGCCAAGACATCATTGGCGAGATCGACAAGATCCCTGGCCTGCAAGATCAGATCACCGCTTTGGGAGGGTTGAAGGGGTACAACAAGGACCTCACCTACCTCAAAGGCCAGATGGTGGTGGTAGGGGGGCGGATCTACCAAGCCGCTCAGGCTGTGCCGACCAACAAGCCGGCACCGAATGCCACTTACTGGCTGGATGTTGGCCAGTCGGTAGAGACGGCGAACGGTCTGGCACTGCAGGTCTCCACCAACACCACCGATATCACCAAGCTCGGCGGCGTCGTGACGGCTTCAGCGTCGAGCCTTCAGGCATTGCAGGCGTCTTTCCGGGACGATAACGGGGAGGGCGACCAGATCGACGCGCTCCAGGGTTACAACGCTACGGCCAGTTTCCTGGAGGAGGTTAAGACTCGCGCCTCGCAGAACGAAGCCATGGTGCAGCGTCAGACCGAACTCACCGCGTCGGTGGGCGACGTCGCTGGTACCGTGACAGAGTTGGAGAGTGTCGTAGCTACGGATCGCCAGGCCACGGCCCAGGCCATCCAGCAGATCGGCGTAGAGCTCGGCGAGACCTCAGCGGCGGTTCAAACCGTGAGCCAGGCTCAGGCCGACACGGACGACAAGCTCTCCACCATGTGGTCGGTGAAGATGCAGCTCAACCAAAATGGGCAGTACGTTTATGCGGGAGTCGGACTCGGCATCGAGAACGTAGATGGTCAGTTGCAAAGCCAGTTCCTGGTGAGTGCTGACCGGTTCGCTTTGGTCAACACAATTGAGGGCGGCGCTGTAAGCATCCCGTTCGCAGTGCAGGGCGGGCAGGTTTTCATAAACTCGGCTTTCATCCAAGACGGCACGATCACCAACGCCAAAATCGGCAACTACATTGCGTCCAACAACTATGTTGCGGGTGTTTCTGGCTGGAAGCTGTTCTTCGACGGGACCTTTGAAATCAACAGCTCTTTCGGTGGCCAAGCTCGGCAAGTAATCAATAGCGCGGGAGGTAAGGTCTTCGACGAGAACGGTATCAAACGCTACCAGTGGGGAGACCTTTCCGCATGAACTACGGGGTAAGAGTCTGGGGGCCGACCGGCCTCCTTGAACTGGATGAAAACTCGTTCACCGTTCGGATCGTTTACTCGGAAATTGTTCAAGTTGGTGTTCCAGCACCTGGTCGTACTCGCTACATATCTCTTCCAGGTGTTAACCCCGCCACACATTCCGCCGTCTGCGTTCCGGTCGCTGCTTACGACACGTCCGGACAGAGCTACTACGCGATTCAATATACCCCCGTCGTTGGGGTGGATGGAGTGGTCATATACTTCGGCAATCCAGCAAGATCGAGCGGTCCTCTTGGGCTTTCTCCTCAGCGGCTTTTGGTCATGAGGTATCGCTAATGACGTTTGGTGTAACGTTCACAAACAACAGCGACGTCGTAACCCTTGATTCTGAGTTTGCGAGACTTGTTGTTCTGGAGAAGGGGGCGTGGAGCGGTAACGGATCTGGCGTCTACGTACCATTCTCTAAAGCAATTACAACAAATGAGCCTCCCTTAGTTTTCGTAAGACCGAACCTATCGGTAACTCTATGTTTTTGTGTGGTGCAGGGATCGGCTGGAGCTTGGACGGGATTTTCTTTTTCAGGGATTGTGGGTCATGGCACTTCTGGAAATTGGTTTGCCGCTGCCTTTAAGTCAGAACCAACTGCAAAGTTTGGATTCCGAATTTGGGATGGGTCAGCGAATCTTCTATTTGACAGCGGTACTCCCTGCGCACAGTTTACGAGAACGATAACCGGATGGACCTATCTCGGCTCATCCTCCACTGGGCAAGGGACTTCTCGTCTGAGCTGGACTGCCGCATCGAGTCTCGCGTCCGGGGATTATATGCTACTCAATAATATTGCAATGGATATTGCTGGCGGCACTTCCCGGCAAGGCAATATGTATGCTGTCTGGGATTATCAGAACGACAGACTTGTAATTCAGTCTGTGGGAGTTGATTTGACAACATCACTTTATATTCCTGTTGTTTTCGCTAAGCCAATCTCTTAGCTGCTGGAATAATTAGTAGAACTCTATAGCCGCCATGTGCGGTTTTTTATTGCCTGGAGAAAATTATGGGTTGGTATAGGGCTGGCACTGTTGCCGTCACGAATGGCTCGACCGCTGTTATCGGTACGGGTACGGCCTTTATCGCCAATGCTCGTGTAGGCGATGGATTCCGTGGACCAGATGGTGCGTGGTACGAGATCAACAACATCGCAAGCGATACGGCGCTATCTATTGCCACCAATTATCTGGGGCCCACCCTCGGTAGCGGTATCTATGCCGTGATGCCCGTGCAGGGCTACAACAAAGATTCCGCAGACCAGTTGCGCGCAGCAACAAAAGTTATTGCAACAATTCCTGAAACTAAGCAGGACAAGAACAACAACCTTGCTGCCTTGTCGAGCCTTGTTGGTGCCGCTGATCGCCTCCCGTACTTTACTGGGGCGGGGGCTCTATCCCTTGCAGTAATCACAAGCAAAGCCCGCGCACTTCTTGCCCGGAGCGATATCGCAGGTATGCAGGCAGAATTGGCCCTGGTTCCCGCAACCTCACTTACAGACCGCACTGCAGGACGGCTACTGATTCCTGGGTGGCTGGGTCTTGGGGATGCTCTACCAATCACGCCGGGGCAGGATTACAACACTCTTACCCAGCCCGGTGAGTACTTCTACGGTTCCGGCACTGCCCCGACGAATGCCCCAATTGTCCCCGCGCACTTGATTTCTGTTAAGGGGAGAGGTCTCTACCCATACCAGGAAGTTCGTCCAATTTACGGTAATGCTCTTTGGCAACGGAGTGCCAAAGTAGCTAACCCTACTGCTGCCGCGGCTGACTGGAACGGATGGGTTCCTTACGTTACTGGCTTCAATATGAGCAATGACCCGCAGTCAGATGCGGGTGGAGTCATCTCCAGCGCGGTGGTTAGCGGCTTCCGTGTTGAAAAGTTTGCTAACGGCACGATGTGTGTAACCGGAAAGATGGCCTTAGCAAGTCAGGCTGCCAACAGTTTTGGATACCAAACTCTGACCTTGCCTGTCACGTTTCTCAACACCGCAAACATGGTGCCGGGGCTGACCTGTAACGCCCAATCTACGGGTGACTCGTATGGAGTAGTTTTCCAGCGGGCAGCGTCGACTAGTTCAATACTGTACGCGGTCAGGAACGGTGCAACCGCCCAGGCATTTGAAATAAACGTATCGGTGCGGGGTACTTGGAAATGAAGATCAGACTTTGGGCAGCGCTCATGGGCGACACGCTGGAGGCCAGCGTGCAGGGCGACGTTATCACTATCAACGGCGAGGCTATCGACCTCTCCGGCATCCCAAGTGGTTACCGCCTGCCAGGCAGCGCCGTCGGCAATAAGTTTTTTGTAGAGTCGGATTACGTGGAGCGTATAGGCAAGACACTGCACTTCACTCTCCGTCTCCCTGTCACCTGGGAAAGTCCTGAAGAGTACCGAAACCCGGCGCAACCATTAATCTTGGACGCGCGCAGCGGCCCGGTAAAGTTTCCCGATACCGCGCCACCTGCGGCCCTTGTGGCTGTCGAAGCGAGCGAATTATTGGAGGTACCTCAGGATGGTGGATCTATCCAAGCTTGAGCCGGTGAAGACTGCTCAGGACGTTGCAGACCAACTGGATCTTGAGCAGGCGCGTGCTTACCTGCGCGAAACCAACTGGCACGCCTTTGCGCTGCTTGAGGATGGCACGCCCATTCCTAGCGAAATTTCCATGGCGCGCACTGCTGCACGGGCGACGATCTCACGTCTTGCACCTGCTCCGCTCAATTGAGTTATGGCGCGACACCCACACCCGCCACGAGCGGGTTTTTTATTGCCTGGAGAAAAGTATGACCAATTCCGAAAAAGACCGGGACATCCTGGCGCGCACGTTATGGGGCGAGGCACGCGGCGAAGGGCTGGACGGCCAAGTCGCTGTGGCCTGGACCATCCGCAACCGTGTGTTCGACGGCAACGACAAGTCTTGGTGGGGGGAGGGCTACGCGGGCGTGTGCCTGAAGCCATGGCAGTTCAGCTGCTGGAACCAGAACGACCCGAACCATGCCTACCTCTGCGGCGCCAAACCGATCCCTGCTGCGCAGTTCACTCAGGCCCAGCGGGCTGCCGACCAAGTTATGTCTGGCTCGGTACCGGATCCAACTGGCGGTGCCACGCACTACTACGCAACCACGATGCCCAAGGCGCCGGTCTGGGCGGCGAAGGCCAAGCAGACGCTGCGCCTCGGGCACCACGTCTTCTTCAAGGATGTACCGTGATGACGCCCGTGCAGAAGCTAGCCGGGCTGGTGCTGCTGATCCTTGTGCTAATGGCCAGCGCCGCCGGCGTCACCTGGCAGGTCCAGGACTGGCGAATGGGCAAGAAACTCGCCGAGCAGGCAGGCTTGCATAAGGATGACCTGGCGGCGATCAGCAATGCCGCGGCCGCCCAGGCCAGAACTCAACAGGACAAACGCCTGGCCACTGAGCGGCAACTGGCCGCGCAGGACCAAAAACACATAAAGGAATTATCCGATGCCCAACGTGATCAGGCTCGCATGCGCGATCGCCTTGCCACTGCTGATGTCCGGCTGTCAGTCCTCCTCGAGGATCCAGCCAGTGGCTGCGACGTGCCTTGCGCCCCCGGCGCCTTCAGCGTGGTTCATGCAACCCGTCGAGCCCAACTTGACCCAGCGCATGCTCAAAGAATTATCGCCATAACCGATGAAGGTGATAATGGGTTGATAGCATTACGAGCATGCCAAGATTACGTCCGAGCTATAAACCAAACTCATTGAAATTGAATAGTTCGCATGAGATAAGCCGTGTTATTCGGACTCATTCAGCAGCGGGTTAGTGAAAAAAACGCACCCTATCAACGTTGCAAATAAAGCTAAAGTTTCTTCCAGCTCCGGGTCTTCAAATAGTATCGAGCGCGAATCTAGGGCGCATAGAGCACCATATAACCTACCATCGGGAAGGAAGATAGGAACACCAGCATAACTTTCTATCGCATACCGTTTAACCACTGCACGACTGGAGTATCTGCCGTCTTCGCTGATTTTAGGAATAAATAGTGCCTTAGGGTCTCTCCTGAGCTCGCTGCAGAGCGTGATTTCCAGCTCTAGCGTGTCACCAGCCTCTATCCCCATATGCAACGGGTCGTGAGCTGAGCAGACCACCCAGTCTGTTTCGGTGAACTTCGCGATCCCAGCAAATCGCATTCCCGTAAGGCGTGTTACGAGTTTTAAAATGCTGGAGATCGCCTCAATTTCAGCTAAAGCTGATCGTTCATCTAAACTCAGCATAGAGTGCAAGGTGACTTCAGGGCTAACCATATTCCACCTATGCTGTGTTTAGCTGGGCGTGCCGTATTGGCTTATGAGAGATTGGGCAACAAAGCTAGAGTTGGCTGACCCATTTCCTATGTTCTGAATCGAAGAACTAAATCGTTTAGGTTGACGGCCAGACGAGAAAGTTCGTTGCTGGCTGTAAGCGTTTGCCGAGTGCCTTCACTGCTCTGCACTGCAAGGTCGCGGATGCTTATCAGGCTGCGATCGACATCCCGCGCCACGTGAGCCTGTTCCTCAGAAGCGGTTGCAATCTGGATATTCCTATCGTTAATTTCGAGCACGGAATCAATGATTTGGCGCAGCGACTGGCCCGCCTGTTCCGCAGTGTCTCGCGTGCTATAAACCTCGGATGTGCTTTTTTTCATTGATTCGACCGCGGCAGATGAGCCTGCTTGAATCGTGGATATCATCTGTTCAATTTCTTGCGTCGATGTTTGCGTTCGGTGCGCCAGCGCTCGAACTTCATCTGCGACTACTGCGAAACCGCGACCCTGTTCTCCTGCACGAGCCGCTTCAATTGCGGCGTTCAAAGCAAGCAAGTTGGTTTGCTCAGCAATCGCCCTAATCACACTCAGAACTTTGCTAATGTCTTGCGCTTGGCCTGCAAGTTCTCTTACCTGATCTGATGACACTTCAACCAAACCCGTCAAGCCACGCATCGCCGTCAAAGTTTCAGTGACTTTTTGATTGCCGAGATCTGCAGCCATGCTCGACTGCATCGCTGCTTCAGACGTGGAGTTGGCGTTTCGTGCAACCTCTTCAACCGCCGCACTCATCTCAGTTACTGCGGTAGCAGCTTGCTCTATCTCACTGTTCTGCTGCTGAAGTGTGCGATCAGCGCTTTCAGTGATCGACGTCATTTCGACGGCAGCAGTGCTCAGTTGGGATGAAGCTCCCGAGATTTCTAGAATTGTGTGTCGCAAATTTTTCTGCATCAGATTCAATGCATGCATCAAGCGCGAAGCTTCATCTGAACCTGTTACTTCAAGATCATGAGTAAGGTCGCCAGCAGCGATATTCTCCGCCAATTTTAGTGATGAGCTGATTGGAATAGTGATGCTATTAGTGAACAAAATCGCCAGCGCTATAGTTAAGATAAATGCCACGATTAGCACCGCTATCAAAACTTTGACGCTATGGTTATATACGTCGGTCGCGTCGACCCCAGATACCTCGGCTTGGCGTGTATTTTGGTCTCGCAGAAGCGTCAGCTGCTCTTGATAGGTGTTGGCTCTATTTGCCTGCTCTGTGTTGGCAAAAATGACAGCCTGATCATGATCGGATGAATCTAAAGCGATTACTTTTTTGAGACCTTCGATGTACGCATGCATAGCCTGGTTAGACTTCGCGAACTGGATTTCGTCCTGCTCACCAGACATTAAATGTGCACGATAAAAATCAGTTTTTACCTGAAGTGTCTGCATAGATTCTTCGACCTTTGACAGTGAGAAATCATGCACATCTTTCGTGGTACTTGAGAGCATGCGGATACTTTCAAGGCGGGCGTGAAGGAGGGCGATCTGGATGTCGTCAATGACTTGGATACTTGGGAGGGAGTTTTGCTCAATGTCCTGCTCTGTAGCACGCAGCCGATCAATTTGAAGATAAGAGAAGCCTGCCAAGCTGATTAGCAGGAATGTGATTAGGCCAAAACAGACGAAGGCTCTTCGCGCGATACTTAAGGATCTCAATTTCATATAGGCCTCCGAAGGCCGGATTTGGTGGCGTGGCATTTCCACGTCATTTTGCTGATCACGAACAAAGGCAGCCTTTTCATGCGGCACAGTGAATTCCATTTACAGCTTGCAGGCTTAAGGCAGAAACGAGGAACGCAAAAGAATGCATTGGAGTGATAGAAGCGCTAAATAATTGCGCGCTAAGTAATTGCGTTTGCACTCTGTCCGCTGAATTTGGCCCGTTTTGGTAGCGCCACGTCCGGGACGTGCCATGCTATGTGCGAGCGATTACAGGCAGAGCGCACAGCAGAACTCTCCGGTATCATTGGATATGGACAGGGCACAATGGATAAGCGGCTTGCAGGCATTTCATTCCTGCTCACCCTCGGCTGGGTCTCAGCCGTCGTGTTCGTCATGTGGTTTTTCAGTTGATGGATACGGCTCGATAAGCTCCGATCCCTGGTTCCTGACATTGCCAACAGCCCTCCCAACCTGAAACCACTCAAACTCTTCGGTCGGCTGACACAGCTCTTTCGCGATTTCCTCTGCGCGTGCCGGTGAAAGATCTGGATCAAGCCATTCATTGGCGTGTTTCGGGGCAAGTACCAGTGGCCGACGGTCATGTATGTCCACCATGCCTTGGTCACTGGCAGCAGTGATGATGACGAAGCCGTCGCCCTCATGCGGTTCAAGACCTGGGTTTACTTGAGCCAAGGCTCCAAAGAACATCGGCTTTCTGCTTTTCAGTCGGATGAAGTAGGGCTGTTTCTTTTTCGGGTCGTCCGGGTCTTTAACCCATTCATACCAGCCTTCGCTGGGTACAATCGCGCGGCCAGTTGGCCAAAGCTGTTTGAAGAACTTGCCAGTGGTCACGGTTTCGACCCGAGCATTTATCGGATCAGGGCGCTTTCCTTTCGCCCAGAACGGCGCCCACCCCCATTGCACAGCGTCAATGTGCAACTCATCCTCTTTGCTGTGCAGCAGATGCACACGCGTCGTGGGCGCCACGTTAAACCGATTGATCGGTTGTGCATCGTAGCCACTGAACAATTCGATCTGAGGGCTCAATTCCTCTATGTAGATCGCCATTCCCTCGTACTGCACGAATCGACCGCACATAGATACGCCTCCGCCTGTCGAAATCCCCCATAGAGAAATTGACCGCAAGCCGCTTACAAAGTTAACTGTATATTCGTACAGTATCCGCATAAGGCACCGCCATGAGCTTCAACATCCTGGGTCCAATAGCTGAAGGAGGCGCAAAACTGCCTCTTTGCTCGTTTCATGTACCGGCTGGTTTTCCATCGCCTGCGGCCGATCACATTGAGCAGCATATTTCTCTGGATGAAGTGCTTAACATCAGGGCGCCCCATGTTTACCTGGTGATGATCACAGGTGAGAGCATGCAGGGCGCTGGGATATTCGAGGGTGATCTGGCGGTGGTGGATCGCTCAATTGAGCCTGCACACGGCCACATTGTGGTGGCCCTCCTAAACAACGACCCCATGTGCAAGCGCCTCTGCAAGCGCGGAAAGGAAGTGATCTTACTGTCCGAAAACCCGAAGTACCCGGCGCGCTATGTACTGGAAGGCGACGAGCTATCGATCTGGGGTGTGATCACGAGCACAGTCCGCAGCCATGTCTAACTCCCCAGTCTTCGCCCTGATCGACTGCAACAGTTTCTATGCCAGTTGCGAGCGTGTGTTCCGTCCAGATCTCGCCAAAACGCCGATTGTAGTGCTGAGCAACAACGACGGCTGCGTTATTGCTCGAAGCTACGACGCCAAGCCCTTTATCAAGATGGGCGAGCCGTATTTCCAGATCAAGCACAAGCTCAAGCAACACGGAATCATCCCGTTTTCCTCGAACTATGCGCTCTACGGCGACATGAGCGAGCGCGTGATGACGCTTATTGAATCGATGGTGCCCGCCGTCGAGATCTACAGCATCGACGAAGCATTCGCCGACCTCACCGGAATTGGCGGGCTCGACGCTCTCGGCCGGCAGATCCGCGCCCAGGTGCTGCGGTGCACCGGTATCCCCGTCGGCGTGGGAATCGCGAACACTAAGACGCTCGCCAAGCTTGCAAACCACACCGCGAAGCGGCTGCAAGCGCAGACGGGCGGTGTGGTGAACATCACCGATCCGATTAAGCGGGACTGGGTGCTGCGCAATACTGATGTGGCCGAGGTCTGGGGTGTTGGCCGAAAAATGAAGCTCCATCTGGACGCTCTAGGCATCAAGTCCGCGATGGACTTGGCCAGGTCCGACCCCTGGACGCTCCGCAAGAAATTCAGCGTGGTGATCGAAAAGACCGCGCGGGAACTGGCAGGCACCTCCTGCCTCGATTTGGATGAGCCCGACCCACCCAAGCAGGAAATCTGCTGCAGCCGCATGTTTGGAAAGCGCCTTACCGAGCTTGCGCCGATCAAGGAGGCGGTGGCCACCTACATGATGCGAGCCTCGGAAAAGCTCCGGGCACAGAACTCGCTCTGCAAGAAAGTCCGGGTCTGCATCCGCACCGGCATGTTCAATCCGGACGAGGCGAAATACGCGAACGGGGTTGTGGTGGACATGCCGTATCCAACCGACGATGTGCGATTACTCACCAAGGCGGCGGTTGATGCGCTCGACCATATCTACCGTCCAGGCTTCAACTACAGCAAGGCCGAGGTGATGTTGCTCAACCTGTGCCAGCCAGGTGAATACACGGATGATCTATTCGCGGTGTCTCAGCCGACCGAGGCGACCAGAGTGATGACCGTACTGGACCAGATCAATGACAGGTGGGGAAGGGGAACGCTAAGGTCGGCCAGCGTGCCTACGAACCCCGATTGGGGCATGCGGCGCGAGATGATGAGCCAGAGCTACACCACCAAGCTGGACCAGCTCTGGTCAGTGGCCTGCAAGTAGCGATTACTCCGGTGCCATGAGAACTGCGAGCGTCAATTTGATGAACTCTTCGTTGTCGTCGATGGTGTGCAGCGCTCCCCGGATATTTTCTGCGACCTCGGCAGAGCCACGCTGCTCAACCCAGTTCGATAGCTCCATGATGGAGGCTTCAAGGGCTAATTGATTTTCGTATAGCTTCGAGAGCAGGGAGGGGAGTAGATCTGAGTTTGGCATCGGCGTTCCTCTGTTGGAGTCAACAGCGTAGCAGCAGGTGTTTTGTAACCAGCTGCAAAGTTATGAGTGTTCACTCTCGGCCAAAAGCGGACAGTTACGCAGGGTTAGCAGCCCTTCCTAGAAACTTGAAAGCGTCTATGAAAATCGGGGCGATTCAATCATCATCATTTTGGTACTGGCGGCATCAAGCTCAACTAGTAGCTCGTGGCATCTAAATCTAAAATCATCTATGTCTTCCATATACTCACCTTGCGACAGGTCTAGCCGGATATACCGGGTCATGCCCATTTTCGTAATGACAAGTCCCCAAAGACAAAGGTTCATTGAGCAGCCGAGTTTCTATTCGGCATGTTTTGAACAGACTGCATCGCACAGCAGCTCCAACAACTCATTCGCCAGGACCGCCGCTTCTTGTCGATAGTCGGCGTTCCAGCGGCACGACCAGTTATCAGGCTTTCCCTCATCCTCCCATTGCGCCAATGCAAGCCCGTTGAGTATTTCCAGCTCGAACCAAACACGCTGCCAAGCGACGGCGTCCTGGAGTGACGCCGTGTCTTGCCATAGGAATTCTGTTTGCACGACAAATGCCGACCATGCAAACAGATCCTCTGAGGCTCGCTCACCGATCATTCGGAAGTATTTTGCGCTAGCCAATCAACGATTCCTTGTAGTCGTTTACCTGTTTAGTAAACGTCTATCCCCGGATAGAGATCCGCGGGTGGACGATAATTGGGGTTCTCAAAGCGGCTGTTCTCGTAATGGGTTTTGGCCGTCGGTCCATCGCCGTTATAGGTCACCTGCGGGTTTGGCGTGAGATGCCAACCGCTTCCTTCCTTGTCGCGCTCGATCAGTGATGCGTATAACCTACAGTTGCCTGATGAGCCGGATGTCAGCCTGAACTGGTAATAGCGTCCGGCTTGGGGCGTGAACTTAGTCGAGACATAGCAGGAACGAGTGCGTGTCCCCTCCCAGAATAGATCCACTTGCGTTTCGATACCGGGTCGGATCTGCGTTTCGTAATAGTCCCATGTAAGGTCTTGCCCTGCCTTTGGCATGCCCACGTCCTGTGTGTGGGTGAACGGCAGGGGGCCGGTGCGAACGGCGCCGCCCGAACGTTTGCCGTTTTCGTATTGGTAAATTTCGGCGTGCTGCGTGTAGTCGACGATACGTACCCAGGCAGGGTTGGGCTCGTTTTCGGGCGCGGTAAAGTAGTTGGTATGGGGCAAAAACTGGCAGCCTGCGAACAACGGCAATGCAAGCAGGCAGAGCAGAGGGCGTATCGACATGAAGCCTTTCCTTTTGCGGAGTCAGGGTTACAGACAGCAAAAGAGGAGGCGCATTGCGTAAAAGCTGAAAATTTTGTGGCTGAATCGTCGCGACGATATCGGTTTCAACCGGTCGCGACAGGCAGAAATCGGCCAAAAGCGGTCAGTCGTCCCTACGAAATTTTGGACGATTCAGCGTGCTACCTGAGGGCAGTAGCTTGTTAAAGGAGTTGGGTAACATCTTCATCGGTGTCACGACTATGCACAGCTGTTATGAAAGTGATACACGAGCCTGTGCAAGATTATTAGCCGGAAGGCGAGCCCGCGCTGATGCCCGTCAGCACCAGAAAATAAGGAGATTGATCATGTGGCTCAAACATGTGGCATTTGCGCTGTTGATTTGCCCCCTCGTCACCGCATGTTTCAGCGAGCCTTTTCAGCCCCCTACGGCTGATGCTGACTTATGGGAGAAGCCGGGAGCGAGCAGGAATGATGTCTTGGCGTCCATGCTAGCTTGCGGTGAGAAAAATGGCTCCGGCATCGATCCTAATGCCAGCTTCCAAGAGATGGCCCAGCGATTTGTATGTATGAAGCGTGCGGGCTATACCCGGCGTGACGGTTTCGACATCTGTGCATTGCACCCGAAGGAGCCGTTGAAGGCCTGTGAGTCGGCGCAATGAAGCCATAAAGGCGTCGCACGGTATTGAGGGAGTCGGCATTGAACTCTTTAGGGTGAATTGGCCCAAGTATTTATAGGTACATGCGACTGACTGCTTCCGACCCTAAGCGGCCGTTCCCGAGCGATCCAGCGCGCTGCATTGATCACCGGTCTAGGTGCCAGCGATTTTCATAAGGTTGAGGCCTGGGTCATGGCTTTATCTTTGATATTGAGTATCGCAATATACAAAACTATATAGCCCTTAACCTGCGCTTTCCTACCAAGAGAACGAATGATGAGTACAGTCTTGATCAGCAAAGAAGCGGTTGGTGAGCGTTATGCACTAGAATCGATGCGTCACGCACAGCAGATGACCTGGAAGGCCATCGATCAGATCGCACGTGTCATCACGCCCGGCATGCGCGAATCCGAGGCGCAGTTGCGAGGCAAAGAGATACTGGCGGAACTGGGTATGGATCGGATTTGGCATCCGCTGCTAATCCGTTTCGGCGGTAACACGCTCAAAACCTTCAAGCAGCGTTCGGACGGCGATCCCGAGCTGGGGGCCGACGACATTTTCTTCATCGACATGGGGGTGGTGTGGCAGGGACATGAAGGTGATGCCGGCGCGACGTTCACCACGGGTTCCGATCCGGAAATGATCGCCTGTGCCGCGGCGGTCAAGGAGCTGTTCAATCGGGTCGAAAGCTTCTGGCGCAGTGAGCGGGTTTCGGGGGTGGCGCTTTACGACTTTGCGGCCGCTCAAGCGCAGGCCATGGGCTGGACGCTTAACCTCGACATCAAGGGTCACAGGGTCAGCGATTTTCCCCACGCGATTTATCGGGGCGGCGACCTCGGGGATCTGGATCAATATCCGAACACCGGCCTGTGGATTCTGGAAATTCAGCTGGCCCATCCCGAGCGTCCATTTGGCGCGTTTTATGAAGACTTGCTGATCTGAACAACTTAGGAGTTCCAATGCCCCATGTAACCGAGCAAACGGTGCTGCTGTTCTCATATGGCACCCTGCAAGATCAAGCAGTCCAGTTGGCCACCTTCGGGCGCGAGTTGAAAGGGCGAGTTGATAGCCTGCCGGGGTACAAACAGAACTGGGTCGAGATAACCGATCCGGCAGTGCTGGCCGCGAGTGGGAAAACCAACCACCCCATAGTGCAAGAGAGCTGGGATCTGTCGGATGAAATCGTCGGCACTGTTTTTGAGATTTCGGAGCAGGAGCTGTTCGCGGCCGATAAATATGAGGTGGCCGACTATCGGCGGGTAGGGGTTGTACTGAAGTCTGGAGCCAGTGCCTGGGTTTACGTGCAAGCCTGAATTCAACGAATCGGAAATGAAAGAGGCGTTGAGCGCTATGGTTGTTAGTACACAGCGCTAAGCTTGGTGCCGGGATGTTGTGGGACAACTATGTCTGGTGGCGCTGTTATACCACCGGACATAGGCGTCAACTAATGACTGCTTCTGGCCGGAAGCCGTCATTGCGCGGATACCGAGTGAATTGTTTAGCTGATTGACTTGTTGCAGGTTCGAATCTCTCCTTCATCGCCACATTCTGAAAACGCAAACCACTGATTTTACTAGAGAAAGTCGGGGGTTTGTGGTTTTTGGCGTTCAAAAAATAGCTCCATGGGACCACCATGGGACTGGCGCTTCTTTTTGGTGCGTATTTACTGGCAAGATGGGGTGCACATCGTTTCTTCATGAACTTAGTGTTGGACCCACTACTCAGTACAGGTAAGCGCAGATTCGTAAGCGTTTATTCAACCGTTTGCGACCGAGGGAAAGAAGCTATGTCTGTTGCCAGGAGTAATGTTCATCCCGCGAAGGGCGTGACGGCTCATTTGCTCGCCGGGATTGCGTACGCACCCAGCGCACTTGAAGCACGGAGCCGTGAGATTCGGACGCATGACCTGATTTTTAGGCTTCGACTAGATGGGACTATTTCAGATCTCGATGCATGCAATCTACGAATCTTGTTCAAATCCGCGCTTGAAAAGCGACTCTGCCAAATTTTGAGCGAGTAAGAAATTTCGGTATTGCCTAGCTCGACATACACCGCTTATGTTGAAAAGGCCCCCACACCTTCGCCCGGTGCGGGGGCCTTTTTCGTTGGCTGCGGTAACCACGCCCCCCTATACTGGCGTACCGGTGCCCCTTGTACTGGTTAGCGCACAAGCTGCGCTTAACATTTAGGAATCGGGCATGCCAGTCACCAACGTATTCGTCAACACCGATCAGCCCGGTTTACCAAACGAGAGGGTCCAAAGAGCCTGGTATTTGCGTTTGAGCGCTCTACATGCAGCTAGAGACGAGGCTGTTGCTATACGGGCTTACGATAACGCCGTCGGTTATACGCAGGCCTTGCGGGATGCTGAACTGATTGCAAACGAAACAGAACTGGCCATGACAGCCACTCTGGCCGAGGTCTGGAAGACTGGCGCGGATCGCTTGGGCGTCAATACAGCGGCGAAAAACATATGAGCGACGTGTTCTCCCTTAACGGGGTCAGCCTACCGGACTTGATCCGTGTCAATTTGGCCAGTCACCTGGCACGCCTCGGGCGTGTTGCAGATTTGCGCGCTTTAGAACTGGCCCAGGAACGCGCCGAAGGCTTTGTGGAGGGGGTACAAGCGTCGCGCACGCTGACCCCGTCCACCGTCGAGGCGCTATTTATTGCGGTAGATGTCGCCGCCGACTTGCGCCGTAAGGAGCTGGCACCGTGATCGGCGAGGCGATCCAATCGGACACGCTAAAGGCTCTAGCAAGCCAGTAGGCTATCCGGCAAGCCGTCGTCGGCCGTGTTGCCGGCCAAATCAGCAAGTGGACATTGTCTATCCGACTGGGCGGCCCAACTGCGAGCTTGGTACCGGTGCGCTCGCGGCGTGAGCCATTGCGCACCTGGGCAAGCCTGACGGCGGTGGGCCGCTTTGCCGAACGGTGGGTATCACTGGGTTCAGTGTAGAGCTGTGACCGGCGAAAGCTTTAGGGCCAACTGCAGCATCCCCACCACGTCAGGCCCATCCTCGTTGATCAACGTTCCATAGTGCTGGCGAATCATGTTCCCGTTGCTATACCCCATTTGTTCAGCGATCCAATCGATTGAGGCAATACCTGTGGCCAGCAACGCACTTGCGTGGGTTTCAGGATTGGAGAAGTCATCGCGAAGGTCCGCTTTTGACCGAATGCTGCGATGTGAGATGTCTCAGGAGTAGTGGGGCTATTTGGTGGTTTGTGTTCAGTCGGCAGGCCGCCGGGGAAGGGTTATGCAGTTTCGGCATGGGCTGAAATTTGCCCGTTGGGACCAATCTTGGGACCAACGGGTGCATTTCTGTACTTTATCGTTGATTACTCATGACGACTTGGCCCAGTAAACACTGATCAGCAGTAATCATCAGAATGCGTTTCATACCGCATGGTGATGTTAGCTGTGGAGATCAATTACTTTACCTATCAATGGGTTGCGAGCATGGCAGCAGGCGCCGTCAGGCATGCATCAACAGCGACATCAAGGCGCGAAACCCGGTCGCTGAGCAAAAAAATGGGGATGTGTGTTGGAATTTGGCGCGCATTGTCGCATATGTGTGACGACAGTTGTATGGCAGAGGACGACGGGTATTAAGAACTTTCGGCGCCGGGCCCCTATTAATGCCTTTGCAGGTAACGTTCGAGTTAGGGGGCTCTGGAGTCCATGACGGCAGGAAAATAAAAGGCGTCTCAAGGCCCTGTGGCTTTCCCTTTTTCTGACGCTCTGCGTATTCACCGACGATTTTAAGGGGTGGCATGGCAGGGGCATTCCACAAAACCAAGCGGTCTGCACCCGTTTTAGTACGCTCCACCACTTCCCCCCCCAGGCGACGCCGCGACAGACGTGGGCCGTCTTCGTCTCTTTTTCAATCTCGTCCAAGGGCGGTTCGGGCTTATTCAACGGCCGAGCTTGCGCTGGAGATCATCCAACTAAGCCCGGCCACCGCGCCGGGTTTTTTATTCGCGAACTTTGCGAGTTAGAACTGCGGCGGCGCCGGTGGTTTTACCCGGCTTTATTCCAACGGACCTTCGTAATACCCAGCTTGTCGGCAATTTTTAATATTGAGTCCCGAGACAGACCTATCGGTATCCAATATTCAGGGCCCTCACCAGCGTGTCTTGTGGCCATGCGAATCGCATCGCTTTCGCTGAACGCCGTTGCATTCGTATAGAAGTGCTCCGGCTTCCCATCGTGTAGATAATGAATTTTATAGGGTATTAAATTTTCCATTAGAGCCTCTTGGCCGAAGCCATACCCAAAAGGGTCAATCCTGGAAACTGGAATTCAGAGAGGTCTGTCGGGTGGTGATACCGAGAGATAGGGTGATGGCCGAACTGCGGACGCTGCGTTATCTGATCCGGTAAGCGTTGGACTAGTTAGCCTTCCGATCGTTCGGTCTATCAATTTCATGCAGACTTTTGAGGCTTTAGCCGTCACTAAGGTCCTTTCTTTTTCGACCCCACCACATCTTCCGCTCTGAGCAGGGAGTGATGCCTGAGCTGATTCAAAAACGCAAACTGTTATTGCCGTCGCAGCGCAGATACTTTAGATGCCCAAGAGGCGGGACAAACCGGGCAAGCAAGAAAATATAAAGCGCGTTGTCAGGTTTTTACTGAGGATTAATGTCTAGAGTTTTTAGTCTGATTCGCACACGATGGCGCTTAGGTAAGTTCAAGGATGTAGTACATGCGTAATACCTGGTTGCTCCTGTTTTCTTCGTCTATCGCCCTTGCTGGTTGTGGGGGGTTCCCCTCTGTTCCCTATGTCGATCCACCTCAGGCCGACAATACGGCTCGCGTTCGTGTGATCACCAATTCTAATGTGTTTGGCGATAGTGTGACGGGCAGCTGCGCCCCGGATACTCGCCACAAAATGGCTGAAGCTGGCCGCTTCTCAGAGGAAGGGCAGCCGAGCATTAACTACCCCCAGTACCCACTTAAGCCCGCCAGTCTTGGAATGCCGGGAAGGGTTTCACCCAAGCTTCAGCAGTACATCGGATCTGTTCGGATGGCCGAAGGCTTATACACCGAGATTGTGGCTGAGTACCGCGTTAAAACGGATGCACCCTTTCAGATCGCAACATTGGGTGCGTCCGCCGGCAGCTACGGCAGCACTTACGCTGTTTGCCCAGGCCAGGCGAAAGTATTCACTCTGGAGCCCGGGAAAGACTATGAGGCCCTGGTTGGACTCAGCAGCGCACCAAACGCGGATGGGAATGCGGTGCTTATGTGCATGTTTGGCGTAGTCGAGCTTACCTCTATCCCTAACCTGCCGTTTGCATTGCCAAAAAGGCTCGCAGGTACGGAGTCGCCGCAAACGCGTTGCAAGGATTAAGTAGCACGGCTCATATTTTTTACTGAGTTTTCATATCTGAGCCCAGCGCGACTGCTGGGCTTTTTCGTTTTTGGCTAAGAAGACATTTTGTTCAATCATGGCCCGCGGAGACGAGCGCATGGACTGTCTGCTGCGCCTGCTCGACAAGGCAATTGCCGATGCTGTGGACGCTGCAAAGGCTTCCGGTCTGCCCCAACGCTTGCTCCATGCCCATGCACAGACCCATCAGATGGTAGGGGATTCTCCATGACCAAAAGCAACCCGACTGGGAGTCAATCGAACGTGCCTACCGGGCCGGGATTTGCTCTGTAGAGCGCTTCGCAAGCTCCACTGCAGCGGTGATGGCCGCTCTGGCTTGAGGGCTATTCTTCCAGCAAGTCGAGCCTAATGCCGCGGATGCTTGAGCCAGGATGTCACTAACATTTGATTTGCGGAGTTCGGCGAGCGATTCGATACCCATTTGCTCAAGCCGAGTAATGACGGTTGGTCCTACGCCTTTGAGCGCGAGCAAAGCGGCTCTTTCCTCCGGTGAAAACGGCATCGTAAATTCCTTTTTGGGCGATGAGTCCGCGCAAGTGTGCCTGACGCTACAGGGTGCCTCAACAGGTCGGTGACCTTTGGACGATCATGCCGAACGGACAGACGCCGCTGCTCAAGCGTTCGTTTGTTCACGGTGCCTGGGACTGCTGGCAGGTTCGTTCACTTAGACGGCCGCAGCGTGGCGACATGATCGTGATGCAGGTCGGGCACACGGTTCACCCTCATCATGCCGGGATTTACCTAGGCTCTCACCCAGCGCCACCCGGCGAAATTTCCATACCTTGAATTCGGATTAACTGAAGTGTCTATGCAGGTTGCCAATACCCGGCAAGCTTTGCGTCTGCCGGGCTTAAAGAGCGCTTAAGGCATCAACACTGAGTCCACAACATGGATTACGCCGTTGGACTGCATTACGTCTGCGATGCTGATACCAGCCTTACCGCCTTTGGCATCCACCACCCAAAGCTTGCCGTCATGCAGCTTGATATTGAGTGACTCACCTTGAACTGTTTTCAACACAACGGTGCCGCCGTTCTTTTTGGCTTCGGCCATCAGTTGTGCCGATGTGTGAGTGCCCGGCACGACGTGGTAGGTCAGAATTTTAGTTAGGTCGGCTTTGTGCTCAGGCTTGACCAGAGTATCGACGGTGCCCGCTGGCAGCTTTGCAAAGGCTTCGTTTGTGGGGGCGAACACGGTGAACGGACCTTTGCTATTGAGCGTATCAACCAGGCCGGCAGCTTTGACAGCGGCTACCAGTGTCGTGTGGTCCTTCGAGTTGACCGCGTTCTCAACGATGGTTTTGGTCGGGTACATAGCTGCACCTCCGACCATTACGGGGTCGGCACCAAAGCTGAACGTTGCAGTTACGGAGAGAATCGCGAAGCAGGCTGTTGCAGCAAGTTTTTTGAAAAAAGCGTGCATGATGTATCTCCTTGGCTCTTATGCCCTCCGGGTGAGGGTATTGAATCTACGAGCCAACGATCAAAGTGGATGCACCTCCTCATAAAATAACTTTTTAAGCGCAGTGCCTGCCTGTTCAAACCTGTCGGTTACTTTCACTGGAATGCCACCCACGCTGGATGCCTGGACAGGACGGTATGTTAGGGGTTCGACTCTGTTGTGAGGGATCACGCAATGAAGCGCAAGTTGCCATCCCTATTACTGGCAGACGCTGGAATGATCGTCTGCTCCGGTGTTTGGCTTGGAGCAGCGTTGGGGGGAAAAGATAAAGGTCACTCCAATTGCGATATGCGCTAGGTATTTTTGGCACCCAAAGGACATGCTCATACGCCTGTCGAAATAGCTGGCGATTGATGCGTGTCAAATGCTTCTGCGGCACTGGGTACCTTCATAGTTCATAGCGTGAATTGTGCGATCACTTCGTCCGATGACATTACGTCGGCGTATTCATCATTGAGTATTGCTAGGGTCAGTTCATGAACGGTTGTCGCGTCCCAAGACTTTCCATTCGCCCCAACAACGGGCACGGCGGTCGTTGCATCTGACGGTAAGATGATGCTGTATCCGAGCGCTTTCCCCGCACGGACGGTGGCGTCCATGCTGTTGTGAATAACAACGCCCGTCAGCACCAACCGTTTTACTTGCATCTGTGTGAGAGTGGCATCCAATTCGGTGCCAATAAAGGCGCAGTTTTCCTGTTTGATGATGACGGCTTCTCCCTGTATCGGGGCGACCTCTTTCTTGATGCCATTCCAAGGGCCGTCGACGAAGTAGCTGGATGTAGGAGTGCGCTCATCGTGCTTCACATGAATAACTGGCCAGCCGTTTGATCGCCAGTGGCCTAGAAGGCGCTGGATCACTGCCAAGTATTCAGGATTACTTTTTTCATCCCAGTTTGGTCTATCAATCGCATCTTGAACGTCCAGGATAACAAGCGGGATCGAGCCTAGTAGAGCTGTCATTTGAACCTACTCCTTCAAGTGAAAAGCGCGGACTTAGTGTGCTGGACCTGGCCTCCACCAGCAACGCATTACAGGAAAGATGTTCTGAGCGCCCTAGGCTTTACTGCGCGCGCTCAAGAAGCCCCGCGCTCTAGTCATTGTCATGATGCCAATTGGCTCAATTCCGCTTTTGAAAGTCGCCGTGATAGCCTTTCTGGATGATTTGGAGGGATCCATGAGAAAAATTACCGTCGCGCTTTTGCTGATTGTTTTTGGATGTGGAATAGCCGGTTCTGGATGGAGCGCATATCAGGGCCGTGACAATGTGGCTAAAGCGTCATCATTAGTCGCCTCGCACCTACTTGCTTTTGACGCTGAGCCGGCATTAGACCTGTCTAGCTTCTTGGCACGCGGTGAAGATGCCGAGAAGGCGCTAACAGCGGATTTGCTGGAGATGCAATCTGCCGATTGGTCGGGTGCTGAGACGAAAAAAGACGCGGCAATCGAGTTCACATCTCGCGCCATAAGCGTCATACGCACATACACGCGCTTTCGGATGTCCAACTTACAAGTGGGGTTGACTAAGCGACGTCTGTTAGCAGAAGAGGGCGCTTTAGCTCAAGAAACTGACCCGAGTCTCAGAGACCTGACCTCTCATCGGCTGCAATCCTATAAAGACAAGTATGTGGAAGAACTGCGTGATTTCAACCATTTGACGACTGCCATTGGTATGCACTGCGAGATGCTGTTAATTGCCAATGATGGGATCAAGGTGGTGTTCGGTGAGAGCATGGGGCTTGATGTTCCGACTCAGGAGTTCATGAAACAGCTTCTGTAGCCCTGCCTTCATACCCGTTGAATCAATACGCTCTGCGGGTTAGAGAAGTGGCAGTAGTGGTACCGTCTATACAGCACCCTTGAGCCTGCCTAATGAATCGTCCAAGTCCACCTCACCACGTCGCCGCACCACCCGCCGCACCACGCACTGAAAATCCCGCCGCCCACCCATCTATTTGGCAGGGTGGTCCGGACTTACCGATCATTGGCAGCACGGGTTCGGCCATTTTGGGCTTTTGCGCTGCGGTGATTATGTTATTGCCTGCCTTCGGGCTGGCGATCTTGCTCGTTATCGGGCTCGGTGCGATGCAGGATGTGCCGTCCAGCGATGAGTCGAGTTTTACAACGTCGTCGCTCATCCTGTTCCTGCTCGGCTCTGTCGTGGTTATGGGATTGGTCTTCGCGTGGATTTTCTCTGAGCCTAGGGTGCAGGCCTTTACGTTCGACGAAAACCAGCAACTGCTTACCCTCACTGTCATCCGTCGCGCACGTAAACCCACCCAAGTGCGCGTGCTGTTTAGCGACATTATTTACATCTGCCCCTACGTAGTCGCTTCGTATGATCGCGATGGTCATTTCAGCGTTGTGTATCGGGGGCCGAAGGACAAGGTGTTCGAATACCAATTTGCTGAGGGTACTTCCCTGAAAGAGATGGAGTTTCATGCTGCCTGGCTGCGAGGAATAATTGGCGAGCGGATGCACGAACTACTGAATCTGGACAAATGAACGACTCATACGGTCCATAAGTGAGAGGCAGTTTCAGTTGCCCAAATCAGGAGTAAATAAGTGTTCTCAGGAAAAAGCGCAGCGTTGTGGGGGCTTCTATCCGCTGCCACTGCAGTCGAGGCAGCTACAGCAACTCACCCGATACGCGAAGAAAAGGTCGCCGTCAGCTTCATCGCTGCACTTGAGATATGCGACGAGCGAAATCCCGAGCGTGGCTTGACCCTAGAAGGACTGGTCAGTGATCCCACCTTCAGCGAAGAGAGAAAGTCCGAGTTCCGGAGGGTCAACGCTGATCCTTCATACAAAGCGGCAGTCTCGGAAATGAAGTCCTTTCTGCTCCAACCTCCACTTGCGGATGTCCTGCGTGATATTTGTGAAAACCTGAGGAAGACGAGTCCGGACGGCTATCGGTAATCAGTGCGTACGCAGTTGGTAGCTAAAAGGTCCGCACACGATGCCTGTATTTTTTCGCCATTCGTCTAATGCTTGGCACTTGCCAGGATCTGCCGCCTCACATCTTTAAGCGCGGATATCCCGAGCGTAAGAACGGAGAGCCAGCATGGACATCAATGAGAACGCCCCCGGCAATCTTTCACAGCAGGCCGTAACACGTGGCACAGACAACGAGACAGGCCACGACCCGAGAAATGATGAGGACAATATCCCTCTGCCGCCGGACGATGATGCACCTCTAGAAGAGGACATGTCCGATGTCGATGCTGCCGATTCGGTCGCCAGCGAACATCCCGACAACTGAGTATGTGTAGAGAAAGGAACCCGGCCATGTGCCGGGTTTTCTGTGTCGCTTCTATCATGCAGCAGGCGCATGGGGCGCATAGAGCGGTTTCTCCAACGTCTCCGGCATCGCCACCCACAACAGCACCAACGCAGCGCCCGCCACGCCCGCCAGGGTTAAGAAGGCCGCGTTATAGCCCGCCTGTTGCACCACGAACCCCGCCAGGCTGTTGCTCAGTGCCGCGCCCAAGCCAAACACGGTGGACAGCGCACCCAGGCTGACATTGAAACGCCCGGTACCCTGGGTCAGGTCTTTGACGATCACCGGGAACAGCGCGCCGAAGATCCCTGCGCCGATGCCGTCGAGCATTTGCACAGCCACCAGCCAATAGGGATCGCTGGACACGGTGTAGAGCACGCCACGCAGCGGCAGAATCATGAAACCGAATATCAGCAGCGGCTTGCGTCCCCACACGTCAGCCTTGACCCCTACCAGCCAGGCCATCGGTACCATCACCAATTGCGCGGCGACGATACAGGCCGAGGTCAGCGGGGTGGCCATCTGCAGGTTGATCTGGGACAGCTTCTGGCTGACCAACGGCAGCATGGCGGCATTGGCCAGGTGGAACAAGGCGCAGCAAATGGCAAACAGCAGCAGCGGACGGTTGGCCAGTAATACCTTCAGGCCCGACGGTTGTTCATGATCGGTGGCGTGGGCAGGGTCGAAGCCGCGGGCCACTTCATGGTCGATGGCCTTGGCTGACACGCAACTGACCGCGACCACACTGGCCACCGCCATAAACGCCATCAGGTAGAACACCACCACCGGTCCGAACAGGTAGGCCAATCCACCGGCGAGCAGCGCGGCCACGGCGTTGCCGGCGTGATTGAAGGTTTCATTGCGTCCGGTGCGGCGGGTAAATGCTCGCGGGCCGGTGATCCCCAGGGAAATAGCGGAAATCGCCGGGGCGAACACGGACGCGGCGACGGCGCTGGCAGCTTGGGTCAACGCCACCAGGCTGAAGGAGCTGACGAAGGGCAGCACCAGGCAGCTGGCGGTCACCAGGATGGCGGCAAGCGCAACCACGGCGCGTTTGCTGCGCGTGCGGTCGATCAGTGCGCCCGCCGGGCCCTGGGTGAGCAGCGCGGCGATGCCCGCCAGGGTCATGACCACGCCGATGCTGGCCGGGTCCCACTTGTGCACGGCCAGCAGGTAGATGGCCAGGTACGGGCCGAGGCCGTCGCGCACATCCGCCAGAAAGAAGTTCAGGCTGTCCAGGGACAAGGCATTTCGCAGGTCGGAGTGATTGGCCACGATGACGGCTTCGCAGAGGGGGCGTTCAACGGCTGAACACTCATTGCGTTAATGACCTGCGCGGTGAGCGTTAAGTTTCCGCAGTTGCCTGGAGTTTCAATACGCCGGCATGTGGCTTATCTTCGGTGCCCCGCCGTAAGACTTATCTGGAGACGCAATGGACATGCCCTCAGCTCAACAGGCGATTGCCAGCAACAAGGACGCCTGGGACCAATCTGCCGGCCTGCATAAAACCACCGACACCTGGAGCGCATTGCTGACCGGTGTTGGTAACGCCGATTTTTCCTGCCTGGACCCAACCATTACAGGGGTTCTGCAGGACCTGGGTGTCGCCGGCAAGGACGTGGTGCAACTGGGCTGCAACAACGGTCGAGAAAGCCTGTCGCTGTTCGCCCTCGGCGCACGCTCGGTGGTGGGGGTGGACCAGTCCGCCGCGTTTCTCCGGCAAGCGCGTGAGCTTGCCGATGTGTCGCCTCATGCTCCTGAATTTATCGAAAG
Organism: Pseudomonas sp. H1_D04; assembly: GCF_054683855.1. Lineage (NCBI taxonomy): Bacteria > Pseudomonadati > Pseudomonadota > Gammaproteobacteria > Pseudomonadales > Pseudomonadaceae > Pseudomonas > Pseudomonas sp. H1_D04. The sequence continues at coordinate 5,720,706 of NZ_CP162826.1, read as the reverse complement.
CGATATCCACCAGTTGCCGCAGCGGTTACACGAGCGCTTTGATATCGCCTTGGTCACCATCGGCGTGCTCGGCTGGATGCCGGATGTGGCGTTGTTCATGCGCCATGTCGCCAGCACGCTGAAGCCCGGCGGTTCGCTGGTGATGTACGAAACCCATCCGTTCCTGGAAGTGTTCGACCCCAGGGCGCAGAACCCGCTGCTACCTGCCAGCTCGTACTTTCAGCTTGAACCCTTTGTGCTGCAGGAGTCGATTGTCTATGAAGGTCAGGGTGAGGTAGTCGGACCGACTTCCTATTGGTACGTGCACACGTTGGGCGATGTGGTGAGCGCCGCGATTTGCGCAGACCTGCAGATCAGTCACTTGCAGGAATACGCGCATTCCAATCGTGAAGAACTCTACGATCAGTACGAGCACCAAGCGGCGCAATTGCCGCTGTGCTTTACCTTGACCGCCACTAAAAGGCCTGCCTGATACGGTTTGTCCACGCAAAAAAAAGCCCGCTTAAAGAGGCGGGCCAAGGGATTCACTGGAGTAGGTAGGCTTTACCCTATCGCGCCGAAAGTGAAGGCTGTGTGAAAAGCATGTCGCAGGTTCGGACGGCGTATTGATCAAGCGCGCCGCACGAAGCTGCGCATGGTCTGACCGGGGCCGGTGCTGAAGACGGTGGGCCTGGGCATCCCTTCATCGGCCGCGATAAATACAAATTCGTCGCCATCAAGGCGGTAGCTGGCAGGCAACGGCTTGCCGGCGTCATCGCCCATGGAATCGACCCACGTAATGCTTTTTGGTGTAGTGCTGCTGTCCAGGGAGAATCGGCCGGCCAGCAACAGGTCGCCCTGCACGGTTTTCACTTCGAAGCGGTCGCCAGAAATGGTGGTGATGGCACCGGGAGCAGTGTGAGCGTCTACCGGGTTCAGGACACCGTTGTCCTCAAGTGACGTTTGCTCCCAGGCGCCCTGAAGGGCCTGATGATCCGGATCTAAAGTGGGCGACATAACCATTCCTTGTAGTTGTGCAGGTGCGAACCCTGCCTAAGTAGACAGCTTTTCACAATTCTTAGTTAACTTTTCGTTACAGAATATGGCTAAATAACTGCCAATGGCCATGTAACCGCTTGTCATCAAGCCGCTCATGTTGCCTGTCTGTGAATTGTGATTTCAGGTGCTGCTATTCATCCTCGGCCGTCGTGGGCACGCAGGAGCAGCCTGTTCTCTACTGACGTGTGACGAAATCCCTTGAAGCTCATCATTGTTGTTCTCTATGTCGCCTCCATTGCGTATGTACACCTGCGTGGCCGGGTGCGACACAAGCTGGGTCGCCAGCTCAGTGACCATTCAACCTTCCTGGCACCCATCAACTGTTTTCTATACCTGTTCTCCAAACTCCCCGGTCGACCGTTTCTCTCGCCCAGCGACTTCCCTGACCTAAGCCCGTTGCAGGAGCATTGGGAAGAGATTCGCCAGGAAGGCCAGAACCTCATGAGGGCAGGGGCGATCAAGCGCTCCGACCATTACAACGACGTGGGCTTCAACTCGTTTTTCAAGTCGGGCTGGAAGCGTTTCTACCTCAAGTGGTACGGCGACAGCCATCCTTCCGCAATGAAGCTCTGCCCGCGCACCACCGAGCTGGTGCAGAGCATCGGCTCGATCAAGGCTGCGATGTTCGCCGAGCTGCCGCCGGGTTCCAAACTGGTACGCCATCGCGATCCCTACGCCGGCTCTTACCGCTATCACTTGGGCCTGGATACCCCGAATGATCCTGGCTGCTACATCAATGTGGACGGTGAGAGCTACTACTGGCGTGATGGTGAACCGGTGATGTTCGACGAGACCTATATTCACTGCGCCGAAAACACCACGCAGCAGAACCGCATCATCCTGTTCTGCGATGTCGAGCGACCGATGAAATACCGCTGGGCTGCTGCGTTCAATCGCTGGTTCAGCCGCACAGTGATGGCGGCGGCGGGTTCGCCCAACGACGCTGGCGACAAGACCGGCGGACTGAACCGAGCGTTTACGCGTCTGTACAAGATCCGCCTGCGCGGCAAAGAGCTGAAGAAACGCAACCGCACCCGTTACTACCTGGAAAAATGGGCGATTTTCGCGGCCTTGGCGCTGATCTTCGTGCTCATCTAACGCCCGGCCAGGGCGCCCCTCACTGCGGTGGCTGGGCGCCCAGTTTGTCCCACATTTTCTTGCTGATCTTTTGCCGATGGGCATAACCCGCCCACGGATCCTCCTTCAGTCCCTGTAAGCGTTGGTGCAGATTGGCCACCGTCCACTGCTGCGCGCCACGCAACCCCTGCAACTCCTTACGACTGACCGGCACCGACACCGGCAGCCCTGGCCGAGCCCGTACCGAGTAGGCGGCCACGGTGCTCGCGCCCCGTGCATTGCGCAGGTAATCGATAAAGATCTTGCCCACGCGGTTTTTCGGCCCGGAGGTGGCGGTAAAGCGTTCCGGCAGTTGCTCGGTCATAAACTGGGCAATGGCTTTGGCGAAGGCTTTTACCGGCTCCCAACCGTCCCGTCGCGCCAGCGGCACTACCAGGTGCAGGCCTTTGCCGCCGCTGGTTTTGACGAACGCATCGAGGCCCAGTTCGTCCAGTACCGACAAGGTGAGTTGTGCCGCTTCCAGCATGCTTTTCCAGGGCAGCGCGGGATCCGGGTCGAGGTCGAGCACAAACAGGTCAGGGGTTTCGATCTTGTCTGAGGTGGCGCCCCAGGTATGAAATTCGACGGCGCCCATTTGCACAGCGCCGACAAGTGCCTGGACGCTGTCGATCTCCATCAGCCGCGCGTGGCCTGGGTCCAGCGCGGCGTCCAATTGCTTGATATGGGGAATCGCCAGGCGTTCCGAGTGCTTCTGAAAGAACTGCTCGCCCTCGATGCCTTCCGGAGCCCTGAGCAAGGACACCGGGCGATGGCGCAGAAAGGGCAGGACCCACTCGCTGATACTTTCGTAGAACTGCGCCAATTGCTGCTTTTGCGTGCCGCTTAGTGGATCGATCACTCGCTCAGGGTGGGTGATCTTCAACACGGTCCTGGCTTGCGGGGCTTTCTTGGATTCAGCCACCTGCGGCTGTTCGTGCACGATCTGCGCGGCCGGTTTATCGCTGCGCAGGCCCATAAAAGTGGCGTGGCGCACCACACCGTCACGGGTCCACTGGGCAAACTGTACTTCCCCCACCAGCGTCGGCTCCACCCACTGCACGCCTCGCGCCTGGGCACTGGTCAGAGGTTTGTGCAAAGGCGAGCTTTTGCGCGCCCGCGCTTTGAGCTGCGTGTAGATAGCCTCCAACGACGCTTGATCAAAACCGGTGCCGACGCGACCGGCGTACCTCAACCCGCTGTCGTCATTCACCGCCAGCAGCAATGCGCCAAAACCGCTGCGCGAACCCTGGGGACGGGTATGTCCGACAATCACAAACTCCTGGCGCAAACGGCATTTGAGCTTGATCCAGTCAGTACTGCGAGCGGACGTGTAGGGGCTGCCCATGCGTTTGCCGATTACCCCTTCCAGGGCCAGGTTGCAGGCGCTCTGTAAAATGTCCTGATGATGGGCGGTGAAGGCTTCAGAAAACCGCAGTAACTTACTTTTGCTTCCAGACAGCGCCGCCTTGAGCATGGCCCGGCGATCCTCTACGGGGGCCTGGCGCTGATCCGCGCCATCCAGAAACGGCGCATCGAACAGGTAATAGACGAGGTCCAGGCTACGGCCGCTGTCAAAGGCATTTTGCAGGGACTGGAAGTCCGGTAAACCTTCAGGGTTGAGGCTGACCACTTCGCCATCCAGCCAACTGTCCTTGAGCTTGAGGGCGTGCAGGGCCTTGACCTGCCGCGGCAGGCGCTCGGTCCAGTCATGGCCGTTGCGGGTAAACAGGCGGACTTCGCCGTCGCGAATCCGCGCCAGCATGCGGTAGCCATCAAACTTGATTTCATACTGCCATTCCCCGTCGGGCGCGCGGTCTACCAGGGTTGCCAGTTGCGGTGTGAATTGCTCGGGCAGTGCAGCGGCTGCTTTCTTGGCTTTCGGCTGGGTCTTGGTGGGGGCGATGGAGGCATCACTGAGCACGCTTTTAGGCTCAGCCTGCACGATGTCGTAGTCGGCGGCAGGGCGCGCCTGTTGGTCGTGCTCTTTGATCAGCAGCCACTGTTCCTTGTCACCGCTGCCTTTCAAGCGAGTGCGCACCAGCGCCCAATCGCCCGAGAGTTTTTCACCTACCAGCGTGAATTTGAGTTTGCCGGCAGCGTAAGCCTTGTGTGGGTCGTCATGGGGTTGCCAGACCCCACGGTCCCAGACAATCACATCACCGGCGCCGTATTGACCTGCCGGGATGCTGCCTTCGAAACTGCCGTAGCCCAGCGGGTGGTCTTCCACGTGAACCGCTAAGCGCTTCTGGCTGGGGTCGAGGCTTGGGCCCTTGGGCACGGCCCAGCTTTTGAGCACGCCATCGAGTTCCAGGCGAAAGTCATAGTGCAGGTTGCGTGCGTCGTGCTTCTGGATCACGAATGACAGTGCCGACGTCTTTCGTTTGCCCGTGGTCGCCTTGCCGGAAGGTTCTGCGGTGATCTCGAAATCGCGCTTGCGATTGTATTCACTCAGCGGCTTTGCCATGGCGTTCTCCCTGTAATGCCAGGCTCAAGAGGCCTTTTTCTTGGCGGTTTTTTTCGCCGCAGGCTTACCCGCCAGGCTGCGCTTGAGCAGTTCGGTCAGGTCTAGCACATCGGCCGACTTGCGCTCTTCGCTGCCTTCCTTGGATTCCACATCTTCAATCTTGCCGGCCTTGGCCTTCTTCGCCACCAGCGCCATGATTTTTTCCTGAAAGCTGTCGCGGTAGGCATCCGGTTGCCAGTCGGCGCTCATGTCCTCCACCAAGCGCTTGGCCATGTCCAGTTCACCTTTGGCCAGGGAGGGTTTGGTTACGTCGCTGCCCAGTTCCAATTCATCCAGGCTGCGCACCTCGGCGGGCCAGCGCAGCATCACCAGCACCAGTGCGGACTCCAGGGGCATCAATGCCGCCAGGTGCTGCTTGGTGTGCAGCACCACATTGGCCAGGGCGACCTTGCGGGTTTTCTTGAGGGTTTCCCGCAGCAGCGCGTAGACCTTGCCGCCGCGTTTGTCCGGCGCCAGGAAGTAGGGCGTGTCGATGTTCTGCAAGGGGATCTGGTCGCTGGCGACAAAGGCGATGATTTCGATGGTCTGAGTGGACTTGGGGTGGGCCGAGCGAATCTCCTCTTCGCTGAGCACCACATAACGTCCCTTCTCAAACGCTACGCCTTTGACGATGTGCTCCTTGGTCACTTCCTTGCCAGTGGTTTTGTTGATGCGCTTGTAGCCCACCGGGTCCATGCTGCGCTTGTCCAACCAGTCGAAATCCACGCTCTGTGCGGACGTGGCGGAGACCAGCGATACAGGGATATGAACCAAACCGAAGCTGATGGCGCCTTTCCAGATGGCCCGTGGCATAAGTGCGATTCCTTGAGAAGAGACTGTGTTCGGGTGACTCGCGGGCGGTTAAAAAAGTTTCCCTGGATGGATGCGCGGACAGATCGTGTTACACCTGATGAGGAAGTATTTAGTTACCAAAGCCGAACCCCAGGCGTAGCGTGGTATCGAAAGCAGGTACTCCTCGTCCCAGAGAGGCTTTGTCATGATCACCCGCGTGCGTCATCTTGCAGTGCTGGCGCTGAGCCTGGCACTTGCAGCCACCGCTCAAGCGCAGAACCTGCCTGGCGGCAACAACACCAACAATGGCCCCATTCACCGGGCCAACCCCAACAGCATGCAGGGCACGCAGCCCAATGCGCCGGCGATTCGCGGTATCCAGACCGTGCCGGCCACGCGCCCGCCGACCCTGGAAAACGGCGGCATCGGCAACCGTTACCCCCAGCGTGAGGCCGCGCCCAGCCGCCCGGCCACCGACACTAAAGCCCCCACGTTTGATGCCAACGGCAATCGCCGGTAAGGACTCGTCTTATGTTTATACGCAAAACCCTGTTAGCCGTTATGTGCGCGACGACCCTGACGACGGTCTACGCCGCCGATTCGCAGCAGTTCCCCAGTGAACAAGGCAGCCTCACTGTCACCTCGATCGTCAAAGGCCTGGACCACCCATGGGCCGTGGCGTTTCTGCCGGACCAGCAAGGTTTCCTGGTTACCGAACGCCCTGGCCACCTGCGCGTTGTCAGCCCGGATGGCAAACTCTCGGCTCCGCTGAGCGGCGTGCCTGAGGTGTGGGCCAAGGGGCAGGGCGGTTTACTCGATGTGGTGCTGTCGCCCGATTTCAAAGAGGACCGCACGGTCTATTTGTCATACGCCGAAGGCGGCGGCAAAGGCGGCACGGCCGGCACTGTGGTGGGACGTGGACGTTTGGCGGCGGACCTCAGCGGCCTGATCGATTTCAAAGTCATCCTGCGCCAGGAGCCGAAGCTCTCCACCGGCAATCACTTTGGCTCGCGCCTGGCCTTCGACCAGGATGGGTACCTGTTTGTGACCCTGGGCGAAAACAACGACCGACCCACTGCCCAGGACCTGGACAAGCTGCAAGGCAAGGTCGTACGGATCTACCCCGACGGCCGCGTGCCGGATGACAACCCCTTTGTTGGTCAGCCGGGCGTACGCCCCGAAATCTGGTCCTACGGCCAACGCAACCCACAGGGACTGGCACTGAACCCCTGGAGCGGCACGATCTGGGAAAACGAGCACGGCCCCCGTGGTGGTGACGAGATCAACATCGTCGAACGTGGCAAAAACTATGGCTGGCCCCTGGCGACGCACGGCATCAACTACTCCCTGACGCCGATTCCGGAGGCCAAAGGCAAGACGGCGGAAGGTACCGTGGCGCCCCATCATGTGTGGGAAAAGTCACCAGGCATCAGCGGCATGGCGTTCTACGACAGTGACCGGTTCAAGGCGTGGCAGTACAACGTGTTCATCGGCGCGCTGGCCAGCCAGGAGCTGATTCGGTTGCAGTTCGAGGGCGACAAGGTCATCCACGAGGAGCGTTTGCTGGGAGGTTTGAAGGCGCGTATTCGCGATGTGCGGCAGGGCCCGGATGGCTTTTTGTATGTGCTGACGGATGAGGATGATGGTGCGTTGTATCGGGTCGGCCTTAATCAGGACTGAGGCACTCAGCGTAGGGAGGGGGCTTGCCCCTCTCACATTTGAACCGCACCAGGTTTTACAGGCCGAGATCGGACAACCCCGGATGCTCATCCGGGCGTCGGCCCAGCGGCCAATGGAACAGCCGCTCGCTTTCCATGATCGGCCTGTCGTTGATACAGGCAAAACGGTTGGCCATCAGGCCGTTTTCGTCGAATTCCCAATTCTCGTTGCCGTAAGAGCGGAACCAGTTGCCGGAGTCGTCATGCCATTCATAGGCATACCGCACGGCAATGCGGTTGTCGGTGAAGGCCCACAATTCCTTGATCAGCCGATAATCCAGCTCCTTGGCCCATTTGCGCGTGAGAAAGCCTTTGGCTTCTTCGCGGCCATGGACGAATTCGGCGCGGTTACGCCACTGGGTGTCCAGGGTGTAAGCCAGGGACACACGTTGTGGGTCGCGGGAGTTCCAACCGTCTTCGGCCAGGCGGACTTTTTCAATCGCTGATTCGCGGGTGAATGGCGGCAGCGGCGGGCGTGTTTCTGGGGTGGATGACATTTCAACGCTCCTGTTTAGACAAAGTGGCTCGGCCAGTGCATTCAAAGCCCTAATAACGTTCGCGCCATACATTGCGCGTTATCAGCAGCGGTTGTATCGCCCATGACCAGGGCAACGGTAATGGCGCCATCGATCAGGATCAGCAGGTGTGCTGCCTGCCGTTCGGGGTCGCAGGTGCCATGGGCTTGGCACAGTTCAAGTGCGTACTCGAACAGTTTCTGTTTATGCGCTTTGGCCAGCAGGCGCACCGGGCTGTGCGGGTCGCCGGTTTCACCGCTGGTGTTGATGAAGGCACAGCCGCGAAAATCCGCCGAGCCGAACCACGTCCTGAGCGCGTCAAACAGCGCGAGCAGGCGTTCGCCGCTGCCGTCGACGCGTTCCACTTCGCCGCGCAGCCAGTGCATCCAGCGTTCATCGCGGCGTTGCAGGGCCGCGATCACCAACTCGTCTTTATTGGCGAAGTAGCGGTAAATACTCTTGCGCGAGACGCCAGCGGTTTTCACCAGAAAGTCCATGCCGGTGGCGGCGATGCCGTGGCGATAGATCAACTTCTCGGTGACGTCGAGGATAATGTCGCGGGTTTCATTGCCAGTAATGTCGTTCATGTCGCACACAGTAGAACGATCGTTCTTCATGGTCAATGGGCTTTTTCCTACGAGGCAACGAGACCTGAGCAACCCCATGGTGTAAGCTCGGGGCCTCTTCGGATTCGACCCATTGCGAGCCCTATGCCGTCGTTCTTCAAACGCTCCCTGTTGCCCAAACTGCGTGGTTTCCCCCTCACTCCCGACGCGCTCGATGTGCTGTCCGGTGCGGATGCGTACCGCCGCTGCCTGCTGGAAAAAATCTCCCAGGCCACCCGGCGTATCTACATCGTGGCGCTGTACTTGCAGCAGGACGAAGCAGGGCAGGAGATCTACGACGCCTTGCACGCCGCCAAGGCTGCACGGCCGGAGCTGGACATCGTGGTGGTGGTCGACTGGTTACGCGCCCAACGCGGGTTGATTGGTGCGGGCAAACAGCCCGGCAACAGCGCCTGGTACCAGGCCATGACACAGAGCCATGCCAGCGAAGTGCCGGTGTACGGCGTTCCGGTACAAACCCGCGAGCTGTTTGGCGTGTTGCACCTCAAGGGCTTTGTGATCGATGACAGCGTGTTGTACAGCGGCGCCAGCCTGAACAATGTGTACCTGCACAAGTTCGACAAATACCGGTTTGACCGTTATCACCTGATCCACAGCAAGCCCCTGGCCGATTCGATGCAGCACTTGGTGGAACACGGCCTGGTAGCGTCCAAAGCGGTGCACCGCCTCGACCTGCCCAACCCGCCCACCACCCGCAGCCTGCGCAACGACATCGGCGACCTGCGCAGCCGCCTCAAGCACGCGACCTACGACACCACGGCCGGGCAGTTGCCCAATGGCCACCTGTCAGTCAGCCCGTTGCTCGGCGTCGGCAAGAACAACCCGCTGAGCCGGGTGATCCTGGAGTTGATCGCCAGCGCCCAGCAGCAACTGACCATTTGCACGCCGTACTTCAACCTGCCATTGGCGGTCACGCGCGAGATCAACCGTGCCCTGGCGCGTGGCGTGAAGATCGACATCATCGTCGGTGACAAGACCGCCAACGACTTCTACATCCCACCCAGCGAGCCTTTCAAGGTCATCGCGGCACTGCCATACCTGTACGAAATCAGCCTGCGTCGCTTTGCCAAGCGCCACCAGCCGATGATCGACAGCGGCCAATTGAACCTGCACCTATGGCGCGATGGCGACAACACCTACCACCTCAAAGGCATGTGGATCGACCAGCGTTACACCTTGCTCACCGGCAACAACCTAAACCCTCGGGCGTTCCGTCTCGACTTGGAAAACGCCTTGTTGATCGACGATCCCCAGGGGCAATGGTTGGACCCACGGCGGACCGAGCTTGAGCAGATTTTCCAGCACACCACCCGCATCGACGGGTACGCGCAGTTGCAGACACTGGTGGATTACCCCCCGGCGGTCGGCAAGTTTCTGCGTCGGGTGAGCCGCGTGCGGATCGAGCGACTGCTTTACCGGATCCTGTAATCCGCCGCAACGCAACGCGTAAGGCGGCAAGACTCGGCTTACATTCAGCGCGTTTAAGCTTTCCTTAGATTGCCTCTCCAGACGAAGCCGTATTCCACGGCCTAGCGCAGAGAGGATTGAATATGTTGACGCCACTGTCGAGCACCGGCTCGCCCCTTCAATATGCTGTGCAGGCTCCCGTAGTCGGAGAGGACAGTGCCAAGCCCACGGTCCAGCAGCCGCGCCTATGGGCCGCCCCGGCAAACGTCGCCAACCTTGCCCAGGCGCCGCGCCTGAGTCCCGAGCTGGTGGAGCGGGACGCGCTGGCCGAGCGCCTTGAAGCCGGGCTTGAAGACCTGCCAGACGGCGCACGCACCGACTGGTCCGCCGAGGCCTGGGACGTTCCCCGCACATCGCCACTGCTCGCGCGCAGCCAAGCGGCGATGGAGCGTTTGCAGGCATTTGTGTCTCGCCCGCAAATGCTCGCCCTGCTGCAGCGCGAGCGGTTCGATTGGGACGGTAAGCCCTTTCGAGTATCTGAAGGCCGCCTTGAACGCTTGAGCCCGGTGGGGGGCTGGGTGAATCTGACCCATTACGTCAACGACGTAGACACGTTGCGTGATGAGCTTGCGGCGTTGACCCCACTGACCGAACCACTGGGGAATGCCGTGTACTCGACGCCACGGGTTGACGCACGCCAGCTCCTCGAATTGAAGGGGCTGGGGTCGCCACGCACCGTGGCCGAGACACGCAATGTCATCCGCTGGTTACGGCTGTCGCTGCCGCCGGCGCCCGCAGTGGGTGACTACACCGGGCCATATTCCCCCGACACGTTGAGCGAGGCTGATAAGGCCACACTGACTAAAGTTGCGCGGATCAACCTGGACGACGTCAAACCTGGCCACATCGGTGGTTATTCGATCTATCAACCGGCGAATATGGGCCGTTCGTTGAGCGAGGTGCGGCGCGATATCGAGCAGCACCTGCAGCAACATAAAAAGCTGACGCCCGACCTGGCGGCGCTGGTCACCCCGGTATACCTGGCGCAAGCGGCGCCGGAAATGCTGGTCAAGGAAGTGCCGGACACGTTGCGTATCGGCACTCTGGCCTGGATGGAGCTACGCCTGGGCTGCACGCTGGCCGATCATGCTGCGCCGGGCACGTCACGGATGATGAGTGAACACCAGGTCCGTGCACTGACGACCCTGGTGCCCACCAGTGAGGCGCAAGCAGAATTGATGCAACTCAATGCACTGAAAATCCTCGCCGACTGGGGCGTGTTGAACGGCGCCGTCAGGCTGCGCAGTGACGGCGAGTATTCGCAACACGACCTCCAGGAGGCGTCGCGGGCACTGTTCAAGCAGCAAGAAGAGACGGCCGAGGCCTTCGCCAGCGCCAGCGTGGAACTGCCGACGCGCAAGGCGCTGGCCATCCGGGAGTTGCTGCGAGTATTCCCCGACAGCACGGCGTCTGAGCTTGAGCGCATGAGCCTGGAACTGGCCAACGGCAAAGATCGCCGCAACGCACCGGTCACCGAACCGCGCAGCCGTTCGCTGGTGGAAACCTACATGACCGGCGACCTCACACCGGGAAAGTGGGTGCTCAGCAAGCATTTGCTAGCACCGCCGACGTCTGCGCAAACGCCCTATCAGCCAGACCGCGCGCCGCAGGTGGCGGAGGGCGCCCTGGAGTTACTGGATCGACGCATTCGTCATCTGCCCGAGCTTGAACCGTTACTCAAAAGCACCGTCAACCGTCACCTCAAACAGCTCCAGGGCGCCTATGCCACGAAGCTCAAGTTGATGTTTGCCCAGTTACCCCTTGCCGAGCGCACGTTGATCGAGCTGGGCAAGGTCGAATTGTTCACCCTGCGTGGCGAAACTGGCGTCGTTCAGGTCGAGGAGACCCAGGCCCGCAAAGATGCGCAGCGCGGTCGCCACGCAACCCTGATGCGTGTGGAGCATGACCAGACGGTGGCCTATTACGAGGTCTTCGCCAGCGGCGAGCTGATCAAGCGTACAGACCTGCCCGACGCCATCGAGCTACACGGCGTGATTCGCAAGCAGCGCATCAGCGCGCCCCATGGTTCGGTGTATGTGCCGATAGTCCGTGGCACACAGATGCCCTTCGATCTTGCTGCCTACACGACCGGCTCTGCGCCACGGCCGGAGGCGATGGCGTCGTCGGTTATCGTTGAACCGCTGGGGGGAGCGATTGCGCCAGGCGAGTTGCCTGCCAACCACACGCTGCAAAGCTTCGTGCCCAACACTTATGGCTCGCGCAAGATCGCGGCCATTGCCGGCAGAATCGCTCAGGAGAATTTCTATGAGCCCGCCGAGGCTCTCTTGCAGCGCGCGCGTGATCCGTTACCACTTGAAAAACGCCGGGAAGCCCGGGCCCGCGAGCACGAGTTTCTATTGGGGTTTGTGCCATTCCTCGGTGCGTACCAGGCGTTCAAGCGCGGCGATATCGCCCAGGGCCTGGGCAATTTGACCGTGGATATGATCGGCGTGGCCATCGGCGCCGGCGGTCAGGCGAGTGGCATGCTGCGTTCGGCCAAGGCCTTGCTGCCCAACCCGGTGCAGCGACTTGCCACGCGGTTCAGACCCGCGGCCGCTACGGCGAATACGGCTAAAGTCGCGGCCAGTTTCAGCGAGCGCGCGTTTGACTTCATCAAACACTCCGGCCTGTTTGCCAATGCCGCGTTAAACCCGCTGGATGGTTATCCGCAGATGATCCATGCCGCGACGAAGGGCCTGGTAAAACTGCCGGTGCTGCTGGCGGGGGGAGCGACGAAATGGGGCAAGACGGCGCCGCATCTGCTCACGGCTGAAGAAAAATTGCGTACGTACATGATGGTTGCGGGGGGCCAGGCGAGCAGCGCCGAGCCGGTGATGCCCCGCGCCGGAGCGCGGGACATGGCGTCAGGTCTTGATCAGTTCAAGCCCAGCTTGCCGCGTAGCGTCGACAGATCTTCAGCCAGCGTGTTCACCGGGCCTACCAACGCCTTGCGGTCGTTGTCCTTGACCTTATCGTAGGTCTCGAAACCGCCGTCCTTGGTCTTGTACTTGGCCAGAACCTTGTCCACGGTGGCGAAGTTCTTGTCGACCTTGGCCAGGAAGGCCTTGTCCTGTTTGTCGATCTGGCCACGGAACAGGTCGACGATTTTCTTCGCACCGTCGATGTTGCCCTGGAAGTCATACAGGTCGGTGTGGCTGTAGCGGTCCTCTTCGCCGGAGATCTTGGTTGCGGCGACCTCTTCCAGAAGGGCTGCGGCGCCGCCCACGACTTTTTCCGGCGGGAAGGTCAGGCCGTCGACCCGGGTCTTGAGGTCGTTGACGTCGGTGTTGAGCTTGGCCGTCAACGCTTCCAGGCCCTTGGTTGAGTTCTGCGAGAACAGCGCGTATTCGATGCGGTGGAAGCCGGTGAAGTCTTCGGCTGTCACGCCTTTTTCGTGGTCGTCGACACGGGAGTCGATGGACGCATCCAGATCGCTGAACAACTCGGCGATCGGCTCGATGGACTCATAATGCACGCGGGTCGGCGCGTAGAGCTTCTTGGCGGTAGCCAGGTCGCCCTGGTTGATGGCGTCGGTGAATGCCTTGGTTTGGGTGACCAATTCACCGATTTCTTCGGTGACGTAGATCTTGTAGTCCGACACCGGCCCTACCAGATCCAGCGGCGCCGTGGTGGCGGCGAAGGCGGCCAGGGGTGAGAGGGTCACTAACAACGACAACGCGAGGGTCGACTTCTTCATAGGGCAGTTTCCGCTGTGGGGGTTGGTTTCAGGTGTTGGCAGTGGTTTGAGGGTGCGTGGCGGCAAGCAGCGTGCGACCGATGAAATCCTTGGGCCCGGTGACTCCCGGCAAGGTGAAGAAATACCCGCCGCCGACGGGCTTGAGGTATTCCTCCAGGGGCTCGCCGTTGAGTCGGGTCTGCACGCTGATAAAGCCTTTCTCCAGGTCAGCCTGGTAGCAGATGAACAACAGCCCCATGTCCAGCTGACCGTTTTTATTGACGCCGTTGGAGTAGTTGAACGGTCGACGCAGGATCAGGTTGGCCTGCGTCTGCGGGGTACGCGGGTTGGCCAGGCGGATATGGGCATCGAGCTTGGTCAGCTTGCCTTCCGGGTCCTTGCTGTAGTCGGGCACCTGGGATTCTTTCTGGCCATCCATGGGCGCACCGGTGGTCTTGACGCGGCCAATGATGCTTTCTTGCTCCTGCAGGGGCGTGCGGTCCCAGCGCTCGACGAAGTTGCGGATGATGCGCACCGCCTGGTAACTGCCATTGGCGGCCCAGGCCGGTTCGTCGCTGCCGGGTTGGACCCACACAATCTGGTCCATCGCCTTGTTGTCGTTGGAATTCGGGTTGGCCGAACCATCACGGAAACCCAGGAAGTTACGCGCGCTCTGCGCCGGCTCGCCGGGTTTGGCCGGCGCCTGTGGCGGCACGCTGCCTTCTTGTTTCCAGCGCACCAGCAACAGGTCGGGCAGGTTCTTCACGATGTCGCGCAGGGCGTGGATATTGGTGTCCGGTGTGTTAGAGCTGAATTGCAGGCTCAGGTCGCCGTGGCACTGCGCCGGCTCCAGCGCATCGTTGGGAAAACCGACCATGCGGCTCAGACGCTTCGGTTTGGCGGCGCCCAGGCCGAAGCGTTCATCAAACAGCGATTCGCCGACAGACACGGTGATGGTCAGGTTGTCCGGTGTGACCACCGGGCCAAGGATCCCGGAATCGGTGGGCGGCAGCTTCGGGTCGACCTGGGGCACGGTGCCGCCGGTCATCAGAAAGCTGATGCGTTCGTTCAAGGTGCGGAACAGGCGCTCCAGGTCTTCACGGTCGCTGGCCAATACGTCGAACGCCACCAGCATGCCGCAGGCCGGGCGCGGGGTGACGATACCGCTTTGGTGCTTGCCGAAAAAATCGTGGTGGTCCTGGGTCTTGTCACTGCGCGGTGCGGTAGTGACTTGCTCGGCGGCGGCCGCCATGGCCGGGCAGGTCAGGGTGCTGCCGGCGATGGCCGCGCCGGTGGCGGCCATGCCCAAGAGGACACGGCGACGTTGGGCTGAAAACTGTTCTGAGTCACTCATAAAATTCGGTCGTCTTCACTGCAGGCCGGAAAGGCCAAGGGCGGGGTCGATTCCATCGAGTGCATCGGCCAGAGCCTTGGCCTTGTCGGCGATCTGCTTGCGCTGATCGGCGGTCACGCTGTCGTACGTGCTGTAACTGTCATTGACCTTGAACCCCGCGAGCTCGGCATCGAACGCGGCGAGGGCGTTGTCGATGTCAGGCAACAGGTCGGCAGCGGACTTGGTCAACAGTGGACGCATCAACTCGACCACTTTGTGCGCCACTTGCAGATTGGCGGCGAAACCGTTCAGGTCTAGGTGGCTGTAGCGCTCTTCCTCACCGCTGATGGCGCGCACATCGGCCAGACTGTTGAGGTTGCGCACCACGATACTCACCAGTTGCTCCGGTGGCAGCGATTGAGCTAGCAGTTGCTGCTTAAGCGTGGTGACATCGGTCACCAAGCGCTGCGCCACCGGGGCCAGGCCGTCGAGGCTGCGTTGCTGGAACAGGCTGTATTCGAGGCGATGGAAGCCGCTGAAGGCCGGGTCCTGTTCGCGTTTCTCGAAGTAATCGGCGCGGGCGTTGATCGCGTTGTCCAGCTCTGCCAGGCGTTGGGACGCCGGCGCCAGTCGTTGGTAAGCCTCACGGGCCGGCGCATACAGGGCCTGGGCCTGCGCCAGGTCACCGGCGTCGATTGCTTGTTGCAAGGCGGTCGCAGCCTTGACCAGCGCGCTGCCCTGGCCGCTCAAGTACACGCGGAATTCCGACAGCGGGCCGATAAACGCCACCATCGACGGCTTGGCCTTGGCCTGGGCATCGGAGGCTGCCGTTGGCGTCACATGCAGGGTGCCACGAGGATTGCTCAATAGGCCGCAGGTGATCGCATAGTCGCCCGGCAGCAGGTTGGCGTTGATCACCTGGCTCAGGCCAGGGGCGATGTTTTCCCGCTCTTCGACCACCAGGACGCCGTCGAGGATTTCCCATTCCACCGCGCGGTCGGAGCGGTTGATGATACGAAAGCTCGCGCGCCCGGCCGGAACCGTCAACGCGTTGGGCTCGCAGGCGTGGCCATGAATCGTTACAGCGATCTCATTGCTGTTGGTCTGGCGCTTGGCGGCGGCCAATTGCGATGCGTAATAGAACAGGCCACCGGCGGCGATCATCACGACCACCGAGCCGGCCACCGCCCAGCGCAGGGCGCGGGGTGGCGAGGCGGGTTGAGGCGTTGGGTTGGACAAGAGACGGTCCTTACTGGCTGGAAACGGAAGAGGGCATGTTGGCGGGTTTGGCCGGTGCGGCAGGCAGGAAGAACATCACCAGCGCGACCACCAGGTAGATCAGGTAGGCACCCAGGGTGCTGACGGTCGGCGCTTCCTGGTAGCCGAACATGCCGGCGAGCACCGAACCCAGAGGGCTGTCCATCGGCAATGCGGCGCTGAAGTCGAACAGCACCGTTTGCAGGTGGTTCCACACGCCTGCTTCGTGCAGGGCCTGCACCGAATTGGCCAGAATGCCGGCGGCGACCACCAGGATGAACAGGCCGGTCCAGCGGAAAAACGCGCCGAGGTTGAGGCGCATGCTGCCGGTGTAGATCAGGAAACCCACGATGATCGCCAGGACCAGGCCGAGCAAGGCGCCAATCGGCGCGCCCGGGCCTTCGCTTTGCTGGAACACCGCCAGCAGGAAAAACACGGTTTCCAGGCCTTCCCGGGCCACGGCGAAGAACACCATGAGGATCAGGGCCGTGACCTGGTGTTTGGAACCGGTCAGAGCCTGTTCAAGGGAGGCATGCAGGGAATGTTTGATGGAGCGCGCGACCTTGCGCATCCAGAACACCATGGAGCTGAGAATACCCACGGCGACCAAGCCGACGATGCCTTCGAACAGTTCCTGTTGTTTTTGCGGGAATTCGGCGCTGACCAGCTCCAGGCCACCGCCCACCAACAAAGCCAACGCGGCGGCGAGGAACACCCCGATCCACACCGCCGGCATCCATTGGCCGCGGCCAGTCTGTTGCAGGTAACTGGCGATGATGCCAACGATCAATGCTGCTTCAATGCCTTCGCGCAGCATGATGAGAAAGGGGACAAGCATTCGGCACCAGAGCGTAACTAGATAGGAGCCTAAGTTGTAACATAATGATACTCATTGCTAAACAGGAAATATTGACGTTTGCTGAACAGTGGCTGAACGACCAAGAGAAGGCCGCTCAGTAGTCCTGTCCGACGGCCTGGTTATAGGCGTCCACCAGCAAGTCAAAGCGGCGCTGTGTTTCAAAGTAATCAGCGTTTAGCCTGTCTGGATCGGGGGTTTCGCTGGAATGCTGGGCAAGTGCTTGGAGCGCGCCAAGGTAGTCGTAACCGGGTTGTTTAATCCGCTGCCACAACTGTTGGGCCTTGGCTTCGGAGGTCGGTAGGTTGGGGCGCAGGTACCGCTGGGCGTAATCCCAGGTCTGCTGTATGTCGCTCAATGCGTCCGCCAATTGCTTGGGGGATCGTGGGTCAAGGCTGTGCATCGTGTCGCGGGTCTGCAGGATCAGGCCGGCGATAAGCGCCATCTGGTGTTCGTCACGTACCTGCAAGTGCTGCAGTTGTTGCAGGCGTATCCGGCGGTCGGCTACGTCCACGGCGGCGCGCAGTTCGGATGAGACCGTGAGGAATTTTTCCGCCACAGGGAAGAACTGCGCATCGCTGATCGCCCGCTGCGCAGGGGTGAGGCCAGGGACGGTTGCGCTGGGGTAGAAGTCGAACGCTTTCACCGATGAATAGACCTGCAGCAGGTGGTCCATATAGTCGTTGCGAAGCGCGGCGATCTGCGGCAAGTATTTTTGCAGTGCGCTTCTTTGCGAGGACGTCAGCAGGCACAGGTCCGGGCGTTTGGCGTCGTAGTCCAGCAGGCTCAATTGCGGGCCTTGTGTGCGCTGATACAGCTCGGGGAAACGCTCGATGAACGCCAGATTCGGGTCGTTGGCGCGGGGGCTGCGGCTGCGGTAGTTGAAGTACGCCACTCGCCAATTGCTGTCGACTCGGTTGAGGCAGTCGATCACCGGACGCAGCGCCTGGGCTTGCTGGTGCTCAAGCGCTGCCGGGCGGTTGGCCCAGGTTTTCAGCGGGGCGAGCATATCGGTATTCGTCAGCAGGCCCACGGTGCTCAGCGCCAGGGGCACGAAGGTGCAGAGGGCAGCAAAGGTGATGCGGTTCATGGTGTACACCCCGGCGCGCCAGCTTTGAGTCCGCTGCAACGGCTCATCAAGAACGGCTGCAAGCCCTCATCACGGTGGATACGTTGATTGTTTTCGTACATCTGCGCGGCGCTCAGCAGCAGGGCACCGAGGCCCAGGCCGATGGCCCATTGGCGCGTCGACGGTCGCGCCGGCCAGCGCCACCTCAGTGCTGCACGTAATCCCGGCCGACCAAGCACGCGCTGCGCCAGGCCCAGGCCCTGCAACGTCAACACATAGCCCGCCAACGCGTAGTTGCCGAGGATCATCCAGATCAACAGGCCAAGCACCCAGCACGGCAGAATCTCGCGGATCACCAACGGTGGCGGCCGGCGAAAGCTCAGCCAGGGCGACAGGTGCACGGCAAGCCGCTCATCGATTTCACCAAAACCGTCGGTGGCCGGACGCCAGATCGCGAGGATGAGCAGCGCCGGTATAGCGATCAGGAAGGCCCAGGTAGGGGCCATGCCGAGGGATTCCATCAGGGTGTGGTCGGTCATTTGCTGGTCGTGGATCGCCCAGCCGACGGCCATGCCCAGCAACGCCACAAACATCGGCCAGGGGCGGCTGATGCGTTCCCAGTCGCGCCAGAAGTAGGGATCCTCACCGGGCATGTGTGCGCACAGGGCCGGGTACTGGTTGAGCAGGGTTTCGCTGAGGGTGCGGCAGGCGTTCCAGTCGGATTCGCCGAAGCGCCGGGCAAAGCGTTGGCGTTGTTCCAGCGTCATGTCGCCGAACAGCAACCTGGCCGCGCGCGCCTTGGGGTCACGGCTGTCCAGGCTGGCCTGGTGGTAGACCTGTGCACTGAAACGCTCCAGTACATTGCGTTCCTTTAACGCCGACCACTCAGGCTCGGGGCAGTGATTTTCCAGGTACTGATCGGACCAGGCCTGCTCGGTGCACAGGGTTTCGAACAGCGGCTCGGACCAGAAGGTGCTGGCCAGCAGCGTGCGCGCGAGTACGTCATTGAGCCGCGCATGGCGCGCCAGGGGCTTGAGCCATTCGGTGTTATGCAACTCGATCAAGGCCGCCGTGAAGGCCTCGACCTGTTGTTGATTGAGTAATTCGGTGAGCGTGTGCTCGACGTCGGTAAACATCTGCTCCAACAAGGCAGCCAGACGATAGTCGGGCAGTCGCACGGGTGTTTCCCGTTGCCAGGGCGTGAGCCAGTGCAGATGAGTGACGGCCCAGGCCGCAATCGCGGGTTCCGTGCCATTCAGGCAGCGTTGCAGCAGCAGGGCCTCAAAAGCCTCGGCGCATCCAATGTGCTGGGCTTGCTCATAGAGACGCGCAAGATTGGCCGGTGTGGCGTCGTCCACCAAGGCTTGCGCCTGGTCCAAGCGCGTGTCGGGCTCGGTCGTAGCGGGCTGCACTGTGTCGACCGGGAGCGCTTGCGGCACTTCGACGGGCGCTTCATAACGACTCCATTGCAGCGCGTGCTCATAGGCCTCGCGCAGGCGCTGGAAGCCGACAGGGTCTTCATCCGGGCGATGCTGTTTGAGCAACACCGCGTATTGGCGCTTGATACTGCGAGCATCGGCGTCGGACGGCAGCCCAAGTACTTCCCAGCAACTCATCGATTCCACTCCCTGTCGGTAAAAATCCCGGCGCAGAATACCCGAGACCAATACCTCGGTGCCTACTCTTTTGCCGCGCGACTGCCTAAGATGGCCGCACTTCACGCCACACAGGGCACGGCGGCGCCAATGTTGGAAAAAGACACCATCTCCATCCACCTCGTGCGCGAGGCCTTGTTGCAGAGCTGTGCAAGCGGTGCGGCCACGATTGAAGTCTTGCGCAAAGTCGGGATTGACCCTGGGTTGCTCGAACTGCCGACCGCACGCATTTCGGCTACCGCTTATGCGCGGCTGTGGCGTTTGCTGGCACGGCGCATGGACGACGAATTCTTCGGCATGGACCCGCGCAAGCTCAAGTCCGGCAGCCTGGCGTTTTTGTGCCATGCCTGCGTGGCGCAACCAACGCTTGCTACCAGCCTGGAAACCGGTTTGGGGTTCCTCTCTCTGATGCTGGAACGCATGCCCGCCCAGTTGGTGCGCCAACAGAGCCTGGCAGAGATTGTCCTGCACGAGCCCGAGCCTAAGCCGCAGCGCGCGTTCACCTATTTTACCTATTGGATGATCGTGCACGGCGTCGCCTGCTGGCTGGCGGGACGGCGCATTCCCATCCTGGCTATTGAGTTGCGCTGCCCACAGCCAGACTTTTACGACGACTACCAAGTGATGTTTTCCGACAACCTGCGCTTCGACCGACCGCGCACCCGTATGATCTTTTCCGCCGACTGCCTCGACTTGCCCATCAAGCGCAGCCCTGAAGAACTCAAGCGCTTCCTCGCCCACGCGCCGGCCAACATCCTGGTCAAATACCGCGACCCCGACAGCCTCGCCACACGGATCAAACACGACCTGCGCCAAATGCCCCCCGACACCTGGCCGGAAACCGAAGGCCTTGCGGCCACCTTATGCATCTCCGCCTCAACCCTGCGCCGCCGTCTGGCGGAAGAAGGGCAAACCTACCAAGGCCTCAAGGACAGCGTGCGCAAAGAACTGGCGATAGTGTGGCTGGCGGAACCGCAGATCAGCTTCGCCGAGATTGCCGCGCGGTTAGGGTTTGCGGACACGAGCTCGTTTTATAAGGCGTTTCGGAAGTGGGCGGGGTCCAATCCTGGGCATTATCGGAGTTTGATTTTGAATGAAGTCACTCGCGTTTAAGTTCGGGGCGCAAGGGACTAAGAAATAACTGGCTGTGTCTTGCGTTTGCGTCTGACAGCATGATCCTTCGAACTTTTAGGAAGTGCCCGACTTACTTGGATTGATAATTCATGCGCGATTGATTGCACTGCAATTCTACGAGCCGTGGCTCAGGCACGCTCATCTACCGACAGGTTGTTATTTTCAGAGTTTACAAAATAGGCCAGGGCATTGATCACTTGATTTGCACTTTTCATTCCACCAAGAATATAGGTGACATCTTCGGGTTTAGAGTAGCGGTCGGTACTGAATTATGCCAGTTGATCTTCATATGTCTCATTGAATAGCGCTATAGCATTGAACTTAACGTCCTGTTTTGTCTGGTGCCCATTTTCATCGAATGCGCCATCGCCGGAAATGAACATACTAAATGTGTTTCCATCTATCAGACCTGCCTCGTATAGCCTTCCTCCTACAGCTTTCAGTTCGTACGTGCTAATAGATGTCATGTCATAATTTTTTAAGAATGCCCTTAAGTCATTGATTTTTTCCTGATCCTTCAGCTTCAGTGTCTCCGCCGCCTTGGCCTCTTCATTCACAGTGAACGCATTTGTCACCATCGTCGGATTTCTGATTACGCGAGCATCAGTTTGCTTCGATAGCGTGGCTGCGGCATTCGTAACGAGCATTCCCATATCAATCTGCTGTTTGTATTAAGCATTCCATCCCTTATCGACCTAGGACCGGCCAACCTTAGTCAGCGCTGTAATTTCAGAATGGTCTGACAGATACTGCTGGGCGGCGTGAGGGCAATGTCTTAAAGCGTTCGTCTGCTAGGCGCAGAGCTAAAATCGGCGCGAGCCCTAGGAGGCTCTAAAAAAAACGAGAAGAATCAAGTTTCTTATTCTTTGAGTTAGCTATTTGCCTGCCTAGCAGTAATGTTGCATTTACACCAAGTAAACCAGTAAAGCAGCAGACTGCAATTATAATTAACGTCAGCGAAAAACCATGCCTGTCCAATAGTCCTCCAAAAACCGTATAGGAAATGCCGATAATGACTGAGTTAACTAGATTTGCAAAAGAGACGCAGGATGCGCGGATGCGTGATTCGACATTTTCATGGATGTATGTCTCATATGCAGTCTCGTAGATCGCAGGGAGGGACATGGTCAGGACAAAAGCAGCAATCGAAATGGTTATGCCCAAATCTAATGAAAGGATAAAAAGAAGAAAGGTAGTAATGCAGGTAGTAGTTAGCGCAATTATGCCTAGAGATAGTCTGGAACAAATGAAGCCAGCAGCTATGAACACCCCTGCTGATATAGCTTCAACCGCTGCATAAATACCAGCAATCATAGGTGCTTCCAAACCGCGCATAGAAAAAAATGGCTGTTCGTATATAAATAATGGAATCGTTGACAGCTCGAATAAGGCGTATCCAATAAATAAAGGTATAAGAAAGGCGCCATTTTTTGTGCGAAAAAATTAACGAGCGAGGTGGAAGTTGATTCGGTTTTATGATTGCTGATGCTGGGTATCTTATTTTTCTGGTGTGAAATAGATGGCAGTTTTAGCTCTGGGGTGAGTGTTGCGATAAGCGCTCCTATAAGCTTTGAAGCTACAAAAGCAATATACACACTGTTCCAAGACCAACTGTCTTGTAAGATACCTCCGAGGATCATAGACAACCCTAATGATACAGCCCCAATGGCACGGGCACGCGATAATACTTTAGGGAATTCTTCAGCTCGGTGTTCAGCTAATAAGTTATCATAAAGTAGCGCTCTGTCTGACCCGGAACCCATGGCAATGCTAGCGCCAAATAGACAAAATATAATTGCGAAAGGTATAAAGGAGGTAAAGATTAAGAAGCCAATACCACTTAAGGATAAACCTAAGAATCCGATTATAAGAGAGAGTCTGCGACCGTATCGATCTGCGATTAATCCGGATGGGATTTCTAATGCTACTGAGGAGAAAAATAAAAATGATTGAAGAACGCCTATTTCTCCTTGTGTGACACCAAGCTGCAGCAAGTAAAGTACAAACAAGCTTCTCTGAACGTCCAGGTTCATAAATATTGATAAGAGATAGTATGGCTTGTTGTTTTTGGCCCTATAAAAACCTAATGTGCTCATCGTATTTGAATGCCTGCGTTTATGGGTTCGCGCAAGAACTGTCGAGAAACATGGTTTTGGTAGTAAATGCTTTTATTTTTATTCGGCAAGGTGCAGATGTAATAAGCATTGATTGATTAGCTCGGTTAACGGTGGTCGCGTGATTGCCTTAGGTGAATCAGCGTTCTCTGTAGTAGTAACTGAGTTGCCGCTGTCGCGAAAATGTACGCCTTGTAATCTCATGCATCAATGAGTCGATTGCAGGGGAAGGCTAGTGCGATATGCCCGAGACAGTAAACAGTTTGGGCTTGTCACCACTAACAGCGCTGTACTAGGAAATTACTTACATAGGACTTCTAACTTGGCTTACAAAAGTGTCCTTCAACATTTTAGGACGCTCCAAACAAAAAGAACCATGACCAAACGGGCCGCGGGACTAAAAATGGCTGGATGTGACCAACTAAAGGAGCTCTTTACATCTCTTCGCCGTTGCCACAACCGTGTCCGGCTCCCATCCACCTGCGAGCGCCTTGTCGATCGGCATGTTCCCGCGATACAGGTCGATTTCTGAATGGCGCCAGGCATTCGAGGCCGGCGACCCAATCTGCGAACCACCCCTGTGGGTAAAGCCGAATACGCCAGTTGTGCTCACCGCAATACATAAATCGAGGCGGCCCGGCGGCAGGATGATGCGGCTCGCTGCAGTTGCAGCGGTAGTGTTACTACCCATGAGATTTCTGAAACGTGGTCTTATCGACTGGCAGCAAACTGAGGCGCTTCCTAAGCGCTATAGAACCCTCTTCCTAGGGATATATTTCACTAGCATAATTTTCTTCGCCTATTTCGCTATTATTTGGCTAACCTGATTGCGTCCACTATTGCAGTGCCTGATAGGCTCATGAATTCACCCAGTAACTCATTTACCAAAGTTAAAAATAGCCGGCAAATTCGCCGGGTGAACCACCAAAACAGTCTAAGTACTCAAGTCGGGGACGCTGTTGGCGATAGGGTCGCGCTCGGGGAAACCGTAGGCGAGAAAATCTATGAGTATTGATTACTTGTTCAATCACCCTCAAAAATTTTGGTTTGATGTAGGAGTCATGTGTCTGGCCCTTGCCTTCAATGTGGCAGGCATTGTTCTGGCGTATACGCGACTGGATCAGATGGAGGATCGATTAAACAAGTGCCGTCTTGTTACTTCTCACAAGCGCATCTGGGGTGACGGGATACTGGGGAGGGTGATTCGGCTATGCGCCGTCATGGCGACGGTATCAATGCCGAGGTGGAACATACGGCGTGGTGTCGTGGACAGGCAGCAAGTGCAGGACTTTCCTCGCGGCCTTAAGCGTGTACTTCAAAGCATGATGCTGGGGGGAGTGGTTTTTTTAACGGTTGCCATAGCCGACACCCTATATAGATGGCTGAGACATTAATCAAAAAAAGCCCCATGACCAAACAGGCCACGGGTCTAAAAATTGGTTGGATGCGACCAACCAAAGGAGCTCTTTACATCACTTCGCCGTTGCTACAACGGTATCTGGCTTCCATCCACCTCCGAGTGCCTTGTAGATCGCCACGATCCCGCGATACAGGTCCACTTCGGCCTGGGCCTGGGAGTCTTCCGCGGCGAGGCGTTCGCGTTGGGCGTCGAGGAGGACGAGGAAGTCCACGGTGCCTTCGCGGTAGCGGATGGCGGCGAGGTCGGCGGCGGCGCGGCTGGATTCGCTTTGACGGATCAGTGAGATCAGGCGTTGCTGACGCTTGCTGTAGTCACTGAAGGCGTTTTCGGATTCTTCCAGTGCCAGCAACACTTGCTGCTCATAGGTCGCCAGGGCGCCATCGGCTTCGGCGTCTGCGCCACGCAAACGGGCGCGCACGCTGCCCAGGTCGAACGCGGCCCAGGTGATGCTCGGGCCGAGGGCCCAGGCATTCGCGGCGGACGAACCGATCTGTGAACCGCGCCCGGCGGTAAAGCCGAGGAAGCCGCTGAGGCTGACCCGTGGGAACAGGTCGGCCTTGGCCACGCCGATACGTGCGGTGGCGGCGGCCAGTTTGCGTTCGGCGCTGAGAATGTCCGGGCGACGTTGCAGCAGTTGGCCTGGATCACCGATCGGCAACGCTTTGGCAATCGCCGGCAGGTCTTTCGGGCCCAGGTCCACGCTCAACTTGTCCGGACGCTGGCCGAGGAGGGTGGCGATGCGGTTACGTTCGCGCACTTGTTCGGCTTGCAGTTGCGGCACGCTGGCTTCAACGGCTGCGAGGCGTGCGTCGGCGCGCTCCACGTCGAGTTGGTCACCCACACCGGCGTCGCGCAGGCTGACGGTGATGGTGCGTGAATCTTGCTGGTTCTTCAGATTGTCCAGAGCGATCTTTTCACGCAGTTGGGCACCGCGCAGTTGACCGTAGGCGTCCACCAGTTCGGCAATCAGGGTGACTTGCAACTGGTATAGATCGGCTTCGGCGGCCTGCTGGTCGGCGTCGGTGGCTTCCAGGTTGCGCTGGATGCGGCCGAACAGGTCCAGTTCCCAGGCCATGTCCAGGCCCAGGTCGTAACGCTCGGTCTTGACCCGGCGGGTGGTCTGGCCCGGGATCTGGCCCTTGCCCTGGTCGCTGCTGACGCGGCTGGTAATCGTCGGCATGGCGTCGTTGCTGGCGTCATCGCGGATTGCACGAGCAGCGCGCAGGCGGGCAAACGCTACGCGCAAATCGCGGTTACCTTGCAGCGATTGAGTCACCAACTGGTTAAGCGTCGGGTCTTCGAACTGTTGCCACCAAATGCCTTCGAACTTGGCGTGGTCATACTGCTTGGCGTCCGCGGCGGCGGTGATGTTCGCCGCCTCCGGGGTCTGGGTCTTGTAGTCCGGGCCCACGGCACAGGCGCTCAGCGCCAGTACCAGCAAGCTCGGCAGGAATACTTTCACACTCATTGCTGTGTCTCCAGCTTCAAGGCCTTGGCCGCTTTGCGCGCTTCGCTGCGCTCCACATAACGACGGATCAGTACGTAGAACACTGGCGTCAGCAACAGACCGAAGAAGGTCACACCGATCATCCCGGAGAACACCGCCACGCCCATGGCATGACGCATCTCGGCACCGGCACCGCTGGACAACACCAGTGGCACCACACCCATGATGAAGGCGAACGAGGTCATCAGAATCGGCCGCAGACGCAGGCGGCAGGCTTCCAGCACCGCGGCCAGCGGGTCGAGGCCCTCGGCTTGTTTGTCCTTGGCGAACTCGACGATCAGAATCGCGTTCTTACACGCCAGGCCCACCAGTACAATCAAGCCAATCTGAGTGAAGATGTTGTTGTCGCCACCCGAGATGATCACCCCGGTAATGGCCGACAGCAGCGTCATCGGTACGATCAGGATCACCGCCAGTGGCAGGCTCCAGCTCTCGTATTGAGCAGCCAGTACCAGGAACGCCAGCAGTACGCAGAGCGGGAACACGAACAGCGCGGTGTTGCCCGAGAGGATTTGCTGATAAGTCAGGTCAGTCCACTCATAGGTCATGCCGTTGGGCAGTTCATCCTTCAACAGTTTTTCAATCGCCGCTTCTGCCTGGCCGGAGCTATAGCCCGGAGCGGCGTTGCCGTTGATTTCAGCGGTGATAAAGCCGTTGTAGTGCATCACGCGGTCCGGGCCTGAGGTGTCGCTGACCTTGATGAAGGTTGCCAACGGGATCATCTCGCCCTTGTTGTTACGCACTTTCAGTTGGCCAATCTGGTCCGAATCATTGCGGAACTGCTGCTCCGCCTGCACGTTGACCTGATAGGTACGGCCGAAGCGGTTGAAGTCGTTGGCATACAACGAGCCCAAGTAGATCTGCAGGGTGTCGAAGATGTCGCTGATCGCCACGCCGTGGGTCTTGGCCTTTTCGCGGTCGATGGCGGCATCGACCTGGGGCACGTTGACCGTGTAGCTGGTGAACAGGCCGAACAGTTCCGGCACGCCATGGCTCTTGGTGATGACGTTCTGCACTTCTTTGTACAGTTCGTCATAGCCCAGGTTGCCACGGTCTTCGATCTGCAGACGGAACCCGCCGATAGTGCCGAGGCCCTGTACCGGTGGTGGCGGGAAGATCGCCATGTAGGCTTCCTGGATGTCGCTGTACTTGCCGTTCAACGCGCCGGCAATCGCACCGGCGGACATGCTCGGGTCTTTGCGCTCATCGAATGGCTTCAAGGTCACGAACACGATGCCGCTGTTCGGGCTGTTGGTGAACCCGTTGATCGACAGGCCCGGGAAGGCGATAGCGCTTTCCACGCCGGGCTGTTTCAAGGCGATGTCAGACATGCGCTTGATCACGTTTTCAGTGCGGTCCAGGCTGGCGGCGTCGGGCAGTTGGGCGAAAGCCACCAGGTATTGCTTGTCCTGGGCCGGTACGAAGCCGGTCGGTGTGTGGGCAAAGCCCAGCCAGGTCAGGACCATCAGGCCTGCGTACAGGAACAGTGCGATGCCGCTGCCGCGAATCACCCGGCGAACGGTGCCGACATAGCCGTGGCTGGCTTTTTCGAAGAAGCGGTTGAATGGACGGAACAACCAGCCACCCAACAGCTTGTCGAGGAACCTGGAGAAGCCATCTTTCGGCGCGTTGTGGCCCTTGAGCAACACCGCTGCCAGTGCAGGGGACAGGGTCAGCGAGTTGAACGCCGAGATCACTGTCGAGATCGCAATGGTCAACGCGAACTGCTTGTAGAACTGCCCGGTCAAGCCGCTGATAAAGGCTGCTGGCACGAATACCGCGCAAAGCACCAGCGCCGTCGCGATGATCGGACCGGTCACTTCGCTCATGGCTTTTTCAGTGGCGGGGAAGGGCTCAAGCCCCAACTCGATATTACGTTCGACGTTTTCCACCACCACGATGGCGTCGTCCACCACGATACCAATCGCCAATACCAATCCGAACAACGACAGTGCGTTAAGCGAGAACCCAAACAGGTGCATCACCGCAAACGTACCGATCAGCGAGACCGGCACCGCCACCAACGGGATGATCGAGGCGCGCCAGGTCTGCAGGAACAGGATCACCACCAGCACGACCAGGATCAGTGCTTCGAACAGCGTGTGAACCACCGCCTCGATGGAGCCGCGCACGAACACCGTCGGGTCGTAGGCGATGCGGTAGTCCATGCCTTCGGGGAAGCTTTTTTTCAGCTCCGCCATCTTGGCGCGCACATCGTTGGAGATGTCGATGGCGTTAGAGCCAGGACGCTGGAAGATTGGGATCGCCACCGCTGGCTGATTATCGATCAACGAGCGCAGGGCATATTGGCTGGAGCCCAGCTCGACCCGTGCAATGTCCTTGAGTCGCGTGATTTCACCGTTATCGCCGGCGCGAATCACGATGTTCTCGAACTCTTCTTCGGTGACCAGGCGCCCCTGGGTGTTGACCGATAACTGGAAGCTGGTGTCGTTAGGTGAAGGCTGCGCGCCCAAGGCACCGGCGGCGACTTGGCGGTTCTGCTCGCGAATCGCCGTCACCACATCGGTGGCGGTCAGGTTGCGCGAGGCGGTCTTGTTCGGGTCCAGCCATACACGCAACGAGTAGTCGCCCATGCCGAACAACTGCACATCGCCCACGCCACCGAGCCGCGCGAGCTCATCCTTGATATTCAGGATCGCGTAGTTGGACAGGTAGAGCATGTTGTAGCGCTGATCCGGCGAGGTGATGTGCACCACCATGGTCAGGTCGGGGGAGGCCTTGTCCACGGTAATACCGATGCGCGTCACTTCCTCAGGCAGTTTTGGCTGAGTCCGCGTCACGCGGTTTTGCACCTGCACCTGCGCGTTGTCCAGGTCGGTGCCCAGGGCGAAGGTGATGGTCAGGGTCAGCTTGCCGTCAGCAGTCGATTGCGAGGACATGTACAGCATGTTCTCGACGCCGGTGATGGCCTGCTCCAGCGGCGCGGCCACGGTTTCGCCGATGACCTTGGGGTTGGCGCCGGGGAAGTTGGCGCGCACCACCACGGTCGGCGGTACCACTTCCGGGTACTCGCTGATCGGCAGTTGGAACAGCGAAATCGCGCCAGCGATCAGAATCAGCAGCGACAGCACCGCTGCGAAGATCGGCCGCGAAATGAAGAACTTGGAAAAATTCATCTTGAGTCGTATCCCTTAACCGCGTGGAGTCGCGACGCTGGCAAGTTTGGGCGCGGCTTTATCCGGCGCCACTTGTTCCAGATTGCTGGCTTCAAGCGCTTGTCGTTGTTGGGCCAAGGCGGCGAGGGTTTCTTTGCTGGCCATCGGAATGGTTTCCGGGGCGACCGGCGAGCCGGGGCGTGCACGCTGCAGGCCCTTGACGATGATGGTGTCGTCCTTGTTCAGGCCGCTGCGTACGATGCGCAAACCTTCGATCTTCGGCCCCAGTTCCACGGCGCGATAGGCCGGCTTGTCGCCGTCCATCACCAGTACGAATTTCTTGCCCAGATCGGTGCCCACGGCTTCATCGTTGATCAGCACGGCGGAGTAGGTGCCGCTGCCCACCAGCTTCAGGCGTGCGTACAGGCCAGGGGTGTATTCGCCCTTGCTGTTGTCAAACACGGCGCGCCCACGAATGGTGCCGGTGGCCGGGTTGACCTGGTTGTCGACGAAGTTCATCTGGCCCAGGTGCGGGTTGCCGGTTTCATTCGACAGGCCCAGGTAAACCGGGGTGGTAGCGCCACGGCGGCCTTGGCGAGCCAGCTCGGTGTACTTGAGGTAAACGCGCTCATCGGCGTCGAAATAGGCGTAGACCTTGTCGGTGGAAACCACGCTGGTCAGCGCGGTGACGTCAGCGGTCACCAGGTTGCCGGCGGTGATGTCGGCACGGCTGACGCGGCCGCTGATTGGCGAGGTTACGCGGGTAAAGCTCAGGTTCAGCTTGGCCAGGTCCAACTGCGCCTGGATCCCGGCGACGGCGGCGCGGGCTTCCTGGGCGGCGGTGGTGCGCGAGTCGGCCAGTTCGGCGGAGATCGCATTGCTCTGGCGCAGGCGCTCGCCGCGTTGGGCTTCGTTGTCACTGCGGGTGGCGGCGGCGCGGGTCTGTTGCAACTGGGCTTCAAGGCGGCGCACTTCAGCCTGGAACGGACGCGGGTCGATCTGGAACAGCAGGTCGCCTTTCTTGACCAAAGCGCCTTCAGTGAAAGCGACTTGGTCAATCTGGCCAGAAACCCGTGGACGGATCTGCACAGTTTCCGGTGCTTCCAAACGGCCGGTGAATTCATCCCACTCGTTCACCGGTTGTTCCAGCACCTTGGCCACACTGACTTTGGCGGCTGGCATGGCGGCCGCTTGTTCCGGGGTCTTGCCGCACGCGCTCATCACCACCACGGCCAAAATCGCCAGGGGGAAGCGCAAATGTTTGAGTGACTGTTCCATGAGGTGCATCCGCCAATGTATTTGAGATGGGCGGATCATGCGCGGCGGGGTGGTATGTCACGAATCGAATGAAGCAAAGGTAACTATCATTGCGAATGATATAAGCGCGAGATTAGCCCTCTAGGATGGGGGTTTCGTTAGGGTGCTATCAATGGGCGTGATGACAAAGGACTGTTGCGTGGTTCGCAACAAGCACTGAGAGGGTGTGGCGGTTGGGGTGTCAGGCATTGCATTGAGGTGGGCGTATGGACGGGTGAAACCGTCCAGTCAAAACGACCGGACGGTTTTTGGCCGTGGGCCCTACGCTGTACCGAACCCGATCTGCACCGTCAGCGCCCCCTGGTTATCCCCCAAACCAATGCCATAGCGCCCCTCCAGATCATCGTTGATACACAGCTGCAATTCCCCCGTCTGCCCCGGCGGAATCTCGGCCAGATCCCCCACCAGAAACGGTGTCCCGCTGCTGCCCACACGCCCAACCAGCGCGCCTTCATTTGCGCCCGGCAGGGTGTAGCCCGCTTTGGCGATCAACCCCGGACTGCCATTGCCATCAACCATGCCGCCGACCGGGCTGGCCAGCCAATGGCCGCTGACATACCGCACCACACGCGGGCTTGGGCCGCTGATTTGCACGCCAGTGCCTTGCCATGGCTGGTTGGCTTGCACCTGCACGGTGACGGCTTTGAGGTCGTTGCACAGGGTGTCGCCGGCCTGGATCGACAGCGCGGCAATGGTCAGGCTCGGGTTGGAGGTGCCGGTGGTGGGGAATCACGCCGTCGCCCACCAGGAACAGGTTGTTGTGGTCCCAACTGCGTTGGTATTTGTCGACCACCGAGGTGGCCGGGTCGGCGCCCATGCGGTAGGTGCCCATCAAGTGCCCGGCGCCCTGGAAGGAGTACGACTCGCCCTGGTATTCAAACAAACCGGGTTTGATATCGGTGGTCAGTTCGGTGGCGCCCAGCAGCTCAGTGATGACGTGGCTGGCAAGAATCCGCGCCTGTTTGAAGCCTTCCTTGGTGTAGTCCGACAGGTTGTAATGGATTTCCGGTCGCGGGATGCCCAGACGGTCTTTGTACTGACTGGACGGCACGATGTAGCAGTTGGCCTTGTTCGGATCGTCCTCGACTTGTTCCACCAGAAACCCCACCCGAAACTGCCGGGTGAGCAGGTTGTTCAGCTGTTGCACTAGTGCCGTGCCGAACAGCACCTGGGACGCGTCCGTGGACTTTGGCAGTGGGTTGGTGCGGCTGACGTTGGTGCCATCGATCAGGTCGGCCACGGTGGTGTACGGGTCGCCGATCGGCCAGTTGAAACCCTCGTTGCCTATCTCGATCCGCCAGGCCGCGCGCTGGCTGCGAAAGGCGCCGTCGCGCAGGCTTTCGATACCGGCGGTGGATACCGGGCCACGGTACGGGAACACCGTCTTGCCTTCGGGCATCAAGCCCCACGCCAGGTAGATCGGGTGGTCCGCCAGGCTACGACCGACCTGGCCACTGCTGTTGGCCACGCCCTTGGGCCAGGCGCTGCTGGTGGAGTTGAGCAGCAGCTTGGGCGTTTCGATGGCATGGGCGGCGATCACATAGCGCTGCCCGATCGCGACGCCAGTGCCGGTGGCCGGCCCATCGCCCAACTGATACTGAATGAACTCGATGCCGCTGACAGTCTTGTCCGCTGCCACCGTGACCTTGCTCGCCACGGTCTTGTACAGCACCCGCACATTGCCGGTGTTGAGCGCATTGTTCAGGGTCACCGTGGCGTCGTACTTGGCCTGGATCGGGCAGATCGGCGTGCAGTTGGTATTGCCTGCGCACACCCGTCGCCCGGCATACGGCTGCGAGTTGCGCCCGGCTGGAGTGGGGCTCACCACCAGCGGCAGTCCTTGGAACGATTGGCCCTGCACCGCGCTGACGAAGCTGCCATCCACCAACGACAGCGGAATGCTGGTCATCGGGTATTCATAGTTGGTTGGGAACGTGATGCCCAGGTAGGCCTGGTCGGCGACGTTGGCCGCCACACCTATTTCTGCTTCGGCGCGGCAATAAGCGCTTTGCAGGTCGTTGTAGCTGATCGGCCAGTCCACGCCCACGCCGTACAGCGTCTTCATCTTAAAATCATTTGGCAGCATGCGCAGGCACGTGGCGACCCAATGCCAGGTAGTGCCGCCGCCGACGCGCTCATAGGTGCTGGTGAACGGCAACGGGCCTTTTTGCACCAGGTAACTGACCTCGGGATTTTTCCAGTTGTCATCGAGCAGGTCAGCGATGGTCGCGCGCGGTGCGTTCTGTTCGGCCGGGTTGCGCGTCGGACTGAGGGTGCTCACCGGCGGATAGGGGGACTCGGGGGTCTTCAGCGTGGCGGTGTAGAAACGCTCCAGGTACTGGTTTCGGTTGGCCGGGACTTCCGGGCCGGATTCCAGCACCAGCACCTTCACCCCCGCCAAGCCCAATTGATAGGCAATGATGCTGCCCGCCAGGCCAGCACCGACGATCACTACGTCTGCTTGTTCGGTACTCATGACGATGCTCCAGGCTGTGGGCTGGCGGTAACCCCGGTGAAGTCTTCCAGGCTCGGTGGTGGGCTGTTCCAGTAACCGAAGAAGAACTCGCTGTAGCCCATCGGATGGGCCTGGGCGATGTTCCACGCCCAGCTCTGGGTGTAGGCCTCGGCACTGACCACGGTTTGCTCGTTCACCGGGAACGCGCCTTGGGTGTACGGCTGATACCACACGCCGAGCATCCACAGTTTCATGATCGCGCGCGCCGCTTGGGCGGTTTGCGTGGCGGCGGGTTGGCCGTTCTGCATCAGGATTGCGTTGCCGATTTGCTGCGGCGTCTGCTGCTCGCTCGCCAGCGCGGCGTATTGGGCGAGCAGGGCGCTGAGCACGTCTTGGCCCACGCGAGGGCCAACGAAATTCAGAAACAGGGTGGGCAGGCCGATGGGGTCTACCGACGGCGCCAGCAGTTCCTGATTGATGCCGGTGAGCACCACGCTCAGGCCGGTAAAATTGTCCAAGTCGGTACTCATGGCTGACTCCTTGTCACACCGGTGGATTGAGCGCGTTCGAGCAGGTAAGTGAAGTCGGCGAAACTGGTGCGCGGTGATTGCGTCACGTGGGTGGCGGCATTGCCGTGACAGGCGATACAACTGGAGGACGCCTGGGGCACCGTGCCCTGGATATAGGTCTCCAGCGTTGCATTGGCGAGGAACGAAGGCGCTGGATTGCCCAACGGTTTGGTGGCCGAAATCTGGCACGGTGGCTGGCCGCTGAGGGTAGGCCACTGGGTGCTGATCAACTGGTAATTGGCCCAGACGCTGTTGGGGTTAACCGTACGCAGCAGGTTCTGGTAAGTGCTGTTGAGCGCCTTGGTTTCATCGGTCAAAGGGATCTCGCGCACGATCTGCGATGGCGTGGCCTTTACCGCCGGGTTCCAGGGCCGTGGCGGCGGTTGGTTGACCTCGGCATGGCTGCTGGCGTTGTAGAACAGGTACGGGCCTTTGCGCTCGGCAGGCGGTGTGGTTTTTTCCGGGACATTGTCAACGTGCTCGAAGGTCGACCACACCCACTGCGGCGCACTGGTGGTCTTATGCACGATATGCAGCCCCACCAGCCCCACCGGCTCGGCAACGCAGGACTCGGCCACCACCGGCCCTTTGCTCGGGTCGCTGTTGCCTGGCGTATACACCAGGGCATCGACGGTGTGGAAACTGCTGGGGTTGTCGTTGCCGTCCAGCACCTTCCACGAGGCCTTGACCATCAACGAACCCACGTCACTGGTGGCCGGGTTGCCGCAACTGAATGCCACCGCATTGGTCGCACTGGCGGCAAAAAATGCCTGCTGACCCTGGATGCTGTACAGGCCATTGTTGACGATGCCGTCGAACATCGATTGGTTAACCACGATTTCATTGCGCGTGTACACGCCGCTCTGGTCCACCAACGGGCCGCTTTGAAACGGCTGAATAAACTCGTCCAGCACATCCGGGACCTTGCCCATTTGCTGCAACAAGCGCCCCGATCCCTTGCCTTCACAGGCCGCCGGTACACTGGCCGGCGCCTGCCAGGCCGCTGGTTTCTGCCCTTGGGGCAGGAAGATTTGGTAGCTCTCCTTGTAGCTTTCCCACACCGTGGCCGCGTCCTGCTGGCCGATCTGCACGCCGGTATTGGGCTTGCCATCGGCCAGGACCGGCCAGTTCAGCGCAATGAACGTCTGCCACGACATTTCATCGAAGTTGGCTTGCAGGCTGTCGAGAGAGAAGGGCGGGGTCGCCGTGACATCGAAGGGTATTTGCGTAGACAACGTGGGGGCCGCGACGACCAGGGGGCTCAGCAACGCGCCAAACAGCGCACAGCCGAACCCGGGCCGGGGGCGATGGGTTTCCATTCTCATCGGTATCTCCTAGGCATCAGACGCCAGGAGACAGTGGGTCCGTCATGGACTCTTCAATGCGCCTCCTGGCACGGGCTTGAGCGTAGATAAGGTTGGAAATGCCGGTGTACGGGACGCTAGATTTATTCGTAATAAAAACAATCGCTCAGAGGCGCTTCAGGCACGCTCTGCGCGGATATAGGTGCGAAACACATGGTCCCACAGCGGTGAAGACACGCCGAAGTTCTTCTCGATGCCTTTGCGATGATGCAGGTCGTGGTTGGCCACCAGCCCCGGTATAAACCGATAGGCCCAATGCGCCGGGCGGTGCATCACGTAGTGCACCGAGATGTAATAAAAGTAGCCCGTCACCGCGCCGACAAACGCCGAGGTCAAACCGGCGTACCAGGCCAATAGCAGCAATGCCGCAAAGGTGGAGCTGGTTTTCCAGCTCGACACACCGATATAGGCCAGCACATCCACATGGTGGGTCCAGTGCTCGTGGCGATACAGCGAGTGGAACAGAAAGCGGTGTGCCGAATACTCCACCAGCGTCCAGGCCATGAAGCCCGCGAGCAGTTGCAGCGGATCAAGTGGCGCCAGGCAGAGCGCCAGGCCGATAAACAGGGGAACGGTGAAGAAATCCAGGTAATACGCGACTGACGACATCAGCCATTTGTTTGAAGCCGCCATGTGCGGATCGTCCTTGAGGTGCATGAACCGAGGGGGAAGTTAAGCCGAGTCCTCCCCGGCGGCGGGCAGATTGCCCGTTGATTCACGCCGTTGCAACAACTCGATGTGCTGCGCGGGTACCAGGGTGCGCAAGGTCTTGTAGAGCACCCGGGTTTCCAGCAGGTTCCACACCCGCAGCATGGTTTCCAGCGCGTCCAGGGGTTTGCTGATGAAGTCCCGGGCGCCCAGGGCCAGGGCGCGCAGGCGGGTGTCGCGGGTCGCGTCGGCGGTGAGTACCAGGATCGGCAGGTATTCACCCTGGGGGATGCGCCGGTTGAGTTGTTCCAGCACTGCAAAACCGTCGAATTCCGGCATGTGCAGGTCAAGAATCACTAAGTCCGGTTCGAAACTGTTGAACAGCTCCAGGGTGCGCAGCGGCTGGGTGCTGCTCAGCACGTTGGTGAGCCCTTCGCGCGCCAGCAGTTGCTCCACCAGGTCGAGGTTCGGGCGTTGGTCGTCGATGATTAGAATGCGCAGGTCGAGGTTCACGCGGGCTCCGGGAAAGACTGGTCGAGGTGGGCGAGAAACGCGGGCACGTTGATCGGTTTATTCAACACGGCGGTTGCGCCGGCGTCTTGCAGAGCCTGGCGGGTAAGGTCGCTGGCGTCGGCGGTGATCATCAGTACCGGTGTGTCACGGGTGATCGGTGAATGGCGCAAGCGTTGCAGCACCTTCAATCCGTCGAGGTCCGGCAGGCAGACATCCAGCAGAATCAACTGTGGCGCGTGCTGCGCGGCCAGGTCCAGGCCCAGTTGGCCTTGCATGCTCGACAGCAGTTTTATCCCCGGTCGGCGTTGCAGCAGGGTTTCGATCAGCGCCAGGCTGGAGAGATTGTCTTCGATGCACAACACCTTGCCCAGGAACGTGCAGGCGGCGGGGACAGGGCGCGGCAACTGGGTGTCGATGACGGGCGTGGTACTGCGCTGGAATGCCGCTACGCGCGCGAACGGTAGCTCCAGCGTGAAGCGTGAGCCAATGCCGGCCTGGCTTTGCACGTTGAGGTGGCCGTCCATGTTTTCCAACAGGCTTTTACTCAGGGCCAGGCCCAGGCCGCTGCCTTCCACATTGGGGTCGGCGCCCAGACGTTCGAACGGTTTGAACAGTTGCCCTAGGTGATCCGCCGCGATGCCGTTGCCGGTATCACACACCGACACGGCGATACGCGGCCCATCAACGCTGACTTCGATGCTGACGTCGCCATCGCGCTGGTTGTATTTGATCGCATTGGACAGCAGGTTCAGCAGCACCTGGGTCAGGCGTTGCCGGTCGGCCACGATGCCCACATCCGCCGCCAAGGCGGGCAATGGCTGTAACCGAATGCCCGCCTCGGCGGCCATCGGCGACACCAGCGACAGCGCCTCTTGCAACGCCTCCGCCAGAGGGATCGGCGCGATATTCAACGCCAGGCTTCCCGCCTCGATCTTGGCGATGTCCAGCACTTCGTTGATCAGTGTCAGCAAGTGCTGGCCGGCACGCAGGATATGCCCGACGTCGGCCTTTTGCGCCTTGGGCGCGTCCATGTCCAGCAGTTGTGCAAAGCCCAGGATCGAGTTGAGCGGGGTGCGCAGTTCGTGGCTCATGCGCGACAGAAACTCGCTTTTGGCACGGCTGGCACGTTCGGCTTCCTCACGGGCCTTGCGCAGAGCGATCTCGGCCGCGCGGCGGTCGGTGATGTCGCGGGTGATCTTCGAAAAACCGCGCAAGGCGCCCGTGCCGTCGTACTGCGCGGTGATCACCACGCTGGCCCAGAACCGCGTGCCGTCCTGGCGGCAACGCCAGCCTTCTTCGGTGTAATCGCCGTTGCGGGTGGCATCGCGCAGCGCCATGTCCGGGTGCTGAGGGCATTCCTCGGGCAAGTAGAACACCGAGAAATGCTGGCCGATGATTTCCTGTTCGGTGTAGCCCTTGATCCGCTCGGCGCCGTTGTTCCAACTGGTGACATAACCCGCGGTGTCGAGGGCGAAGATCCCGTAGTCCTTGACCCCATCGATGATCAGCCGCAAGCGTTCTTCGTTGTCACGCAATGCGCGCTCGCGCTCGGCCAGCAGCAACCCGGCTTCTACCAGACTGGTGCCCAATTGGCCGATTTCATCGTGCTCCGGCGGTTGCGGCAGCAGCGGCGAACCGAGGGCCAGGCGCTGGGCGTTGCGCTGCACATTCTGGACCCGCGCCACAATGCCTTTGGACAGGAACAGCACGGCGACGATGGCGCCAAACAAGCCGCAAATCGCCGCCAGCCAGGTGGACAGCAACAAACGCTGACGGGTTTCGGCCGCCGCCGCGCTGCGCTCGGCCAGCAACGACGCCTCAAGGGTGAGCATGGTGCTGATGTGTTGGCGCAACGCATCGAGGATGTGTTTGTTGCTGATCAGGATGGCACTGATCGATTGCGGCGTGGCGTCGCGGTCCTTGAGCATCTCTTCCAGCCCGTCGACCTTGCCATCGATCAGCGGCTTGATGGCGCTGAGTTGCTCGCGTACCCGTTGATCACGCACGTTGTGGTCAAGCCGGCGTAGGGCGGACTCGATCTGCGGCCTGGCGTTGAGGTAGCTGGGCAGGAAGTCTTCGCGGCGAGTGAGCAGGTAGCCGCGCACACTGGCAGCGGCCTCTGCGAGCAGGGTGTGCACGGCCTGGATATCGCCTTGCACGCGCAGCACCCGGCGCACGTCCTCTTCGGCGCGGGCGGTCTGGCGTTCGGTGGTGTAGATCAGCACCAGCGACGGCAACAGCACCACCAGCGGCAGCGAGATCACCACCAGCGCCTTGCCCCGCAGTGGCAGATCGGCCCAACGCCGCTTCATGGTGACGTCACCAGGCCCAGGGCGATGCCGCGTACGGCGGCTTGGGTGCGATCGGCTGCGCCAAGCTTGCCGATCACGCGCTCCACATGGGCCTTGGCGGTGCCAGTGGTGATCCCGAGCTGTTCGCCGATGGCGCGGTTGCTCATGCCGTTGGCCACCAGGCCAAGGACCTGGCGCTCGCGCGGGGTGAGGTTTTCGGTGGGGGCCGCGCCGCCGGCCTGGCGTTCGGTCATGCGGCGCAATAGCCGCGTGCTGACCGCTGTGTTGAGCGCTTCGCCGCCGGCCCCGACTTTTTGCAGGGCCTGGATCACCTCGGCACGGCTGGCGTCCTTGAGCAAGTAGCCGACCGCACCGGCATTCATCGCTGCTTCCAGGTATTCGGGGCTGTCGTCCATGGTGAACATCACCACTTTCACCGCCGGCAGGCGCTCTTGCAGCAACCGAGCGGCGCCCAAGCCGTTGAGCCCGGGCATGCGGATGTCGAGGATGACGATATCCGGCAGCAGTTGCTCACACAGCTCCACTGCTTGCAGGCCATCGCTGGCTTGACCGACCACCTCGAACTGCGCAAGGCCGGCCAGCAGAGAGACGAAACCGGTGCGCGTGACTTCATGGTCGTCTGCCAGCACGAGACGCAGGACGTCGGTCATTGAGGAGTTCCAGGCAAGTGGGCTGGCACGCGGGCGTGCAGTTGGGTACCGCAGTCGACTGCGCTGACGCAGGTGAAGCTGCCGCCCAGCAGGCTGGCACGCTCCTGCATGGTCGCGAGGCCAAGATGCTGGGCGTCATCGCGTGAGGGGGCCGAAGTGAAGCCTCTGCCGTTGTCGTCCATGCGCAGGGAAGCCTGGCCGTCGTGCAAGGCCAGGGTCAGGGTCACCCGGCTGGCATGCGCATGCTTGAGGATATTGTTGATGGCTTCCTGGCCGATCCGGAACAGGGCGATTTCCACCTGGCTGGGCAATCGCGTTTCACAGTGGGCGAGCCACACCACGTTGATGCCAGCGTCGCGCAGGCGGTCGGCTTCTTTGTCGAGGGCTTTGAACAGGCCGAAATCATCCAGCACAGTGGGGCGCAGACCTGCGATGAGTTGACGGCCTTCACCGACGGAGTGCTGGGCCAGGGTGAGAATCGCCTGCAAGTCGGCGGCGAGTGCGTCCGGCAGTACGGGGCAGCGGCCGGCAAACCCTTGCAGCCGTTGGTGCAAACCCGCGAGGGTCTGTGCCAGGCCGTCGTGCAGGTCGTAGGCCACGCGCTTGCGTTCGTCTTCCTGGGCGCGAAACAGCCGGTTGACCAGGTCGGACAGCGTCTTGTCGCGGGTTTTGAGGGTGGTCAGCAGGCGATCGTTTTCCAGGTGAGTGGCCAGCAGGGTGGCGAGCAGTTGCAGGGATTCGCTGTCTTCGTGCTCCGGTGCCCGCAGGCTGACACTATTGCCCAACACCAGCAGGCCAAACGCTTTGCCGTCACTGCCTCGCAACGGCACTTGCAGCACGCTGTGAGGTTGCTCCTTCCAGCGAGGTGCGCGCAGATCGCGGTCAGCGAGGGCGGCCAGGCTGGTCAGGCGTGCCGGGCTGCCATGGCTCGCCGTGGTGCGAACAGCTCCGTCGGCGGCCCATTCCTGCAGCAGGCCATGGTCCATCGCAAGAAACGCGCAAGCCCGCGCGAGTACGCGTTCGCGCATGGCGTCGGGGGCCAGTTGGCTCAGCTCCTGCCCGGTATCCACTAACAGCCGCAGCCGCGCCGTGCGGCTTTCCGATTGCCGGAAATGCGCGCGCATGGCCAAGGCGCTGCCGGGGTCATGGGGCGGGTTATGCATGGGTGATGCTCCAGTGCTGCGGGCGTGCGGGGCTTCTATTAAACATGGTTAAACACCTTGGGCGCTATCTGCCAAATGGCATAGGTAAATGACTCCGGTTGGCCGATGGCGCGCCACGGTCGGCTTGGCAAAGTGGGCTCAACGAACACCACTGGAGTATCCCAATGCAATTCAAGCCCGCAGCAATCGCCCTGATGTTTGCCTTGAGCGTTCCGTTTGTTCAGGCCGCCGAAACGTCGCCGTATGTCTACCGTGAGGTGGCCCAGGCGCCGGCCAATGTGAAGGACCGGGAGATTGCCGGTTTGTTTGACCGTTGGAACAGCGCTTTGCAGACCGGCAACGTCACCTCGGTGGTCGACCTGTATGCGCCGGGCGCGGTGCTGCAGCCCACCGTGTCCAACCAAGTGCGCACTACGCCGGATCAGATCAAGGACTACTTCGATCACTTCCTGGCACTCAAGCCGGTAGGCCAGATCAACTACCGTGAGATCCGCCAACTGGGCACTAACGTAGCCATGGACAGCGGGGTCTACACCTTCACCCTGACCGACGCGAAGGGGCAGGTCAGCCATGTGCAGGCGCGCTACACCTTCGTTTATGAGCAGGTGGGGGGCCAGTGGAAAATTCTTAATCACCACTCTTCGGCGATGCCTGAGGTGTAGGTCAAGCACGCTAAGCAGTAACGATGGGAGGAAAAAATGCCTATCCCTTGGCGGGGGTAGGCATTTTTTTGTGGTGGTTGGGAGAGTGCCCCTGTGACGGACCCGGAACCCATGGGCATTTGACGACCTCTCCCTATCCAAATGTGAGAGGCCACGCTCGTCACAAAAACAGGCCCGTTTAGGGAAATAGTTAACCCTTTAAAATCAGTGACTTATTTTATGGTTGATAACAAGGGGTTGTCTTTCAGAAGTCCAAGGTGACGCCGGTATAGAGCGCACGCCCGTCGCCAGGTGAGTGCAGTGACGCCTTCGCGCCGTCCGGGTCGTACCAGACGTATTCGTAGTAGCGGTTGGTGAGGTTTTTCAGTTGCAGGTCGACACTGACGGATTCAGTCACTTGGTACGTCGCACCCAGGTTCATCAACACGTAACCGCCGTAAGTCCCCTTGGTGTTTTCGCGCTCCAGGTAATAGTGGGTCTGGCCGTTCATCCACGCGGTCAGTTGCAGCGCGGGGGTGGCTTTGTAGTTTATGCCTGCGTTGTAGAGGTGATGGGGGATGTGGTCGATTTCCTGGCCTTTGCTGTTGGGCAGAGTGGCGCTGGGCTGGAGGATTTTCGAGTACTGCCAGGCATAGGCCATCCAGATGTCGGTGCGGTCGTTCGGGTGCAGGTTCAACTGCGCGTCGTAACCCCAGCGGCGGGTTTCGCCGACGTTATCCGATTCGCCACTCGGGTCATTGAGCCGGCGGCTGACTTCGCCGCTGGCTTCCTGCTGCCAATAGGCGACGCGGCCGTCGATCCAGTCGGCGGGGGTGAACTTGATACCGGTTTCCCAGCCTTCGTTGATCGACGGCGCGAGGTCCGTATCCCGTGGCGGTATCTTGTAGGCAGCGGCGCCGGTGCCGACCTGGAAGGTACGGCCCCAGTTGGCGTACACGCTGGCCACGTCCCACGGCGAGTACACCACGCTGAGCTTGGGTTGTTTGATCAGACCATAGTCGTTGATGGCGTAATCCATGCCGGTCATTTGGTTGGTGAAGTCGCCGTGGATTTTGTCGACGCGGTAGGCCGGGATGATTTTCAGCGATTCAAACGGTTTGATCTCAGCCTGGATGTAAGCCCCGTAGGTGTCAAAGTCGAACTGCTGGTCGCGGGTTTGCGCCAGGCGTGTGCGGTTCTGGGTCCGGTAGCGTTCACTGGTGTTCTGTTGCTGCTGGACGTCCGCGCCGCCTTCCAGGGCGAAGGCGTAGAGCCAGCTTACCTCGGGCCGCCAGGTCAGGGAGGTGAGGGCGCCGTACTGGGTTTCGTAGGCGTCGCGCTCCTGCTGGGAGCTGGTGCGCCAGTATTGCGTCCAGCGTCGGTCGTCGAAGGTGTTGAGGTAGGTTTTTGCCGCCCAGGCGAATGTTTCGGCCAGTTCGGTATCGAAGTGCACACTGAGTTGGTTCATCCGCCGCGTGCCTTTGTCGGTGGCGTTGTAGCGGTTGGTCATGGTGGGGTGGTGGCGGGCGTCGTTTTCACTCAAATAACCCGGCTCTTGCGCCTCGGTTTCGTAATGGCGAGCGATAAGGCCGACACGGTAGCTGCTGTCGTCCGGGGTGTAGAACCATTTGCCGGACATCGAGAATTTATCCGCCTGGGCATGATCCCGGTAGCCATCGGCTTTCTGGTAGGCGAAGAAGTAATTCTGCGTCCAGTTGCTGCCTTCGATGCCTTTGGCGAGTTGCGTCTCGCGGGTGTTGTAGCTGCCGTAGCGGATTCGCGCCTTGGTGTAGTCGCCTCCTGTGCGGGTCAGCATGTTGACGTTGCCGGCAATGTTGTTGAGGCCGTAGCGCGCGTCGCTGGTACCACGTACCACTTCGATACTGTCCAGCTCCATGGGGAAAATCATGTCCATGAACGGCATGTTGCCGTCGTTGCTGTTGCTGGGGATCCCATCGATCAACAGCTTCACCGCGTTCACTTCACCTTCGCCGTTGAAACCGCGAAAGGAGATCTTGCCGGAGGTGGTGCCTTGGTTGAATTCGGTGAGCATGACCCCTGGCGCACGGCTGAACAGCTCCCAGCTGTAGTTGACCGGCATTTTCTCCAGGATGTCGGCACCGAGGATGTCGACCGAACTGAGCACGCTGGCGGTGTTCAGCGGGCCGCTGGCGTTGGTGCTGCCTTGGACGCTGACGGTGCCAAGGGTGAGGGCCGAACTTTCGGTTGCATGGGCCAGTGGCGTGAGTGCAAACACTGAGAGCAGCGGCCAGAGTGAGGAGGGCACAGCGATACGCTGTGCGCGGGACAGAGTAAATGGAGCAGGCATGAGCACGCTTCCTGATGACCAAAAGACTTCAAGGACGTTCAGCCACCCTCAAGAGGCGGCAGAAAACACAGGGTTTCG
The DNA here is from genome assembly GCF_054683855.1 of Pseudomonas sp. H1_D04. Lineage (NCBI taxonomy): Bacteria > Pseudomonadati > Pseudomonadota > Gammaproteobacteria > Pseudomonadales > Pseudomonadaceae > Pseudomonas > Pseudomonas sp. H1_D04. The sequence goes on along the minus strand of NZ_CP162826.1, from coordinate 5,677,755 downwards.
GGGCAGTCAGGCAACAGGGGAGGCGCGCGGGCTCAGGCTCGGCCAGCGAACCCTGGGATGCAACGTGGGTAACAGCGGATCAGCGAGGGCGACATCCGGCGCATAGCGCGGCAGCCAATGCCGGTAATAGTTGGACGGCAGCGCGGCCAGGCCGGCATGCCCGCAGCAGCAGTCGCCATGCTTCATGGCGGCAGTCGAAGGCGCAGATTTGAGCGGGTCGATCAGCTTGTCAAAGCCTGGTGGCAGGGCTTGGGAGGCGCCGCCCGAGCAGAATCCACCCCACAGCATCAGGCCAATATCCGGCGTTTGCAGGGCGCGGCTCAACGGCATGGCCAGCATGTTGAGCAACAGGGCCAGGCAGGCGATCCAGGGGCTGATGCGTTTGAACATAGCCATAAAGCCATCGACGCAAAGGGGCGCGTATTTAGCCGCAGTTCAGGCATGAAGTAAAACGCGCTATTTTGCCGCAGGCCTGGCGACCGAACGCGGTGTTGGTGGCGCAACAGCGGTTCAATAAAGTGTTCGATTATTCGAGCCGTGCGGGGTGACCGGTACAGCGCAACCCCTTGAATAAGACGGCTTATGCGCTTGGCATGAATTGTGTTGTGACCCGATTGGCGCTGACCCGACAACGGGAGGGGAAACCTCACCTTTCATAAGAAACCACACCCATGCACAACGTCTTGCAACGCACAGTCATCGCCAGCCTGCTGGCACTCGGCGCCTTGGGCGGGCCATTGTCGACCATCGCCCAGGCCGCCAACGATCAACAGTTCATCCCGCTGGCCACCTACCGAGTTGGCGCCTACGCCTCCAGCGGTATTCCGTGGTGGGCCGGTGAAATTGATTACTTTCGCTATATCAACGAAGTCGAAGGCGGGGTGAACGGCGTGAAGCTGGTCTGGCAGGAATGCGAGACCGAGTGGAAGACCGACCGCATCATCGAATGCTACGAACGCTACAAAGGCGGCCTGGACGGTGCGCCCACCGGGTTCTTCTTTACCCACAGCACCCCGGCCTCCTATGCGCTGATGGACCGTGCTGCCGTCGATCACATCCCCTTGATCGATGGCGCCGGCGGGCGTACCGAATCCACAGATGGCCGCGTGTTTCCCTACGCGTTCCCGCTGTTGCTCAACTACTACGGCCAGGCCTCGGTGGGCATCAACTACATTGCCCAGCGCGAAGGTGGGCTGGACAAGCTCAAGGGCAAGAAGATCGTCACTGTCTATCACGACTCTGCCTACGGTCGCGAAACCCAGGCGGCCATGCAGTTGCTGGCGCAAAAGTACGGTTTCGAGAACATCCAGATTCCCGTGGCAGACCCGGGTAACGAGCAGTCCACTCAATGGCGGCAAGTGCGCCAGATCAACCCGGACTGGGTATTCCTGCGCACTTGGGGTGTTTCGACACCGGTGGCGATCAAGACCGCCGTGCGTTTTGGCGTTCCCGTGGACCGTCTGATCGGTGATGTGTGGGCAGGCTCTGAAGCCGATGTGATTCCCGCCGGCACCGCCGCCAAAGGCTACCAGGCGCTGGCGCCGTTCCCCGGTGGCGACGGTTTCGAGATCCATAAAAAGCTCAAGCAGTTCATCCTCGATCCCGGCAAGAGCAACCTCAAGGACGCCAGCTACTTCGGCAAGGTCTACTACAACATCGGCCTGATCAACGCCGCGATTGCTGTCGAAGCGCTGCGCACCGGTCAGGCAAAATTCGGCAACCGCGCGCTGAACGGTGAGGAAACCCGCTGGGCGTTCGAGCACCTGAATATCGATGCGGCACGCCTCAAGGCCATGGGCTTCGAAGGGCTGTTGGCGCCGTTGAAATTGTCCTGCGCGGACCACGAAGGCGGCGGTTCGGCCCGCGTGCAGCAATGGGATGGGCAAAAGTGGGTGCTGGTGACCGGCTGGCTGCAAGCCGACCGCGCCACCTTGCGTCCGTTGATCGAAGCCAAGTCCGCCGCGTATGCCCAGGAAAAGGGCATCGTGGCGCGTGATTGCTCGGCGCAGTAAACCTCAGGCGGCGCTTGCCGCGACTTGCCGGCCAGGGATGGCCGCAATCAGTTCGCGGGTGTACTCGGTGGCCGGCTGGTTGAAGATTTGCGCCACCGAGCCTTGTTCAACCACGCGACCATTGCGCAGCACCAGCACCTCATGGGCGAAGTTGGCCACCACTGACAAGTCGTGGGACACCAGCACATACGCAATGCCCATCTCCCGTTGCAGCTCTTGCAGCAGGTCAAGAATGCGTGCCTGCACCGACACGTCCAGGGCGCTGACCGGTTCATCCAGCAACAGCAGGTCGGGTTTCAACGCCAGGGCGCGGGCGATGGCGACGCGTTGGCACTGGCCGCCGGACAGTTCACGGGGCAGACGGTCCAGAAAGCTCACCGGCAGGTGCACGCGGCTGATCAGCTCCCGCGCCGCCTGTTCCAGGGCGGCACCCTTGAGCAAGCCAAACGACACCAGCGGCTCCACGATGCTGTCGAACACGGTGAAGCGTGGGTCCAGCGCAGCGAAGGGATTTTGCTGCACCAGTTGCAGGCGTTGGCGCAACGGGCGGAAGTCGCGCCAGTTGAGGTCTGTAACGTCCTGTTGTTCAAACCAGACCCGGCCCTGGCTCGGCTTCTCCAGGCCGAGGGCGATGCGCAGCGCGGTGCTCTTGCCCGAACCGGACTCGCCGACGATGGCCAGGGTCTGGCCGGGGTACACCTCAAGGTTGAGACCTTCCAGGGCCAGGAAGGTCGAGGCTTCGCCCTTGACCTTGGGTAGGGCAAACGTCTTGCCGACGTTGTGCAGGCTGAGGATCGGCTGGCGCCCCAGATCGAGATTGATCAACGGATCGCGGCGCTTGGCGAAGGCAGGCGCGGCGGCAATCAGTGCGCGGGTGTAGTCGTGGCTGGGGCGGGAAAGGATCTGCTGTGGCGGGCCTTGTTCGACCACCTCGCCGTGCTGCATCACCAGAATGCGGTCGGCGCGGTCGGTGGCCACGCCGAGGTCATGGGTGATGATTAACAGCGAAATGCCGCGCTCCCTGACCAGCCGTTGCAGGTGATCGAGGATCTTGCGCTGCACGGTGACGTCGAGCGCGCTGGTGGGTTCGTCGGCAATGATCAGGCGCGGATTACCGGCCAGGGCGATGGCGATCAGCACGCGCTGGCGCATGCCGCCGGAGAGTTCATGGGGATATTGGCGGGCGCGCAGCACCGGTTTGTCGATCCCCACCTGTTGCAGCAACTCGACAATATCCGCATCGACGCCGGGGTAGCGCTTGCCCTTGGCCAGGATCAACGCCTCGGCGATCTGTTGGCCGATGCGCAGGGTAGGGTTGAGGCTGACTATCGGGTCCTGGGGCACCAGGCCAATGGTGCGGCCGCGCAGGTTGCGCTTCTGGCGTTCGCTGGCGTGGGTCAAGTTATGGCCATCCACCCACAGTTGACCGGCGCTGATTTGCGCGTTGTCTGGCAGCAGGCCAAGGATGGCGTTGGCCAGGGTGGATTTGCCCGAGCCGGACTCGCCGACAATCGCCACGGTTTCGCCTTGGGCGAGGGAAAACGACAGCGAACGCACCGCTGGATTGACCTGGCCGCTGGAGCGGTAATCGACACTGAGTTGGCGTACATCGACCAAAAACGGGCTCATCGCTGGATCTCCTCGAAGGTGCGGGCGATATGGTTGAGGCTGAACACCACGGCCACCAGGAACAGGCCGGGCAGCAACGACACCCAAGGTGCGGTGATCAGAAAGTGCCGGCCGTTGGCGATCAAGGTGCCCCATTCCGCCGCCGGTGGTGCGGCGCCGAAACCGAGAAAACTCAAGCCTGCGGTGGCGAGGATGGCTGCGCCGAAGTCCAACGTTGCCAGTACCGCTACCGGGCCCCAGGCGTTGGGCAGAATGTGCCGCAACAACGTGCGGCCCCAACTGGCACCGCCCAGCCGTGCGGCTTCGACATAGGGCAGGGTTTTCACCCGCAGTACTTCGGCGCGGGTGGTACGGGCAAAGCCCGGAATAATGCCGATGCCCACCGCGATGGCCACCGGTACGGTGCCGAAACCAATGGCCGTGACGATCGCCAGGGCCAGCAGCAGTCCAGGCAGAGCCAGCAGTACATCGACCACGCGCATGATCACCGCATCGATACGGCCACCGGCAAACCCGGACAAAATGCCCAGCCCGAGTCCGCCTACCAGCGCGATCCCCACTGCCAGCGAGGCCGCCAGCACCGACAGGCGCGCGCCGTAGACCACGCGGGTAAACAGGTCACGGCCCAGTTCATCGGTGCCGAACCAATGGGTCAAGTTGGGCGCCGTGAGTTTGGCGAGCGGCGCGGTGGCGTAGGGGTCGAAGCTGCTCAGCAGGTGCGGCGCCAGGGCGGCGACCAGCGAGAACACCACCACTGCCACGGCCAGGCTGAACCCCGGCCGGCGCAGCAAGGGCAGCAGGGTGGACGTGGCGCGTTGCAAGTGGCTGCGGCGGTGCCAGAGGGTTTCGCTGCGCACGCGTTTCTGGGTGAGCGTCGTCATGGTCTAGGACACCTTTGGCGTGTGGGAAATGCGCGGGTCGAGCCAGGGGTACAGCAAGTCCACCAGCAGGTTCACGAGGACGAAGGCTGCCGCCGACACTGCAACGATGGCCAACACCACCGGAATGTCCTGGCGCAGTACGGCTTCCTGGGCCAGGCGGCCGATGCCGGAACGGGCGAAGATGGTTTCCACCAGCACCGCGCCGGACACGGTATTGCCCACCTGTAGGCCGATCAGGGTGAGGATGGGCAGCGCGGCATTCCTGAACCCATGGCGTGCCTGCACGTGGGCCCGGCTCAGGCCCTTGGCGTAGGCGGTGACGATATAGGCCTCTTTCCACACGCCCTGGAAGCTGCGTTGCAGCACTTGGGCGTACACCGCGGCACTTGGGATCGCCAGGGTGATCGCCGGCAACACCAAGCTTTCGAAGCCACGGGTGCCGGTCGCGGGAAACCAACCCAGGCCAAACGCAAACACCTGGATCAGCAACAAACCCATCCAGAACACCGGCACCGAAAAGCCCAGGGACGGCAAGCGCGCCAGTGCTTTTTTCAGGGGTTGCCAACGGATATACGCGGTGAGGTACGCCAAGCCAATGCCGCCGAGCAGCGACAGCACAATCGCCAGCCCCGCCAGGGACAGCGTCTGTGGCAGGCGCTCGGCGAGCAACTCGGCCACCGGGCGGTTGAGTGACAATGACTGCCCAAAGTCACCGCGCAGCGCGCCCAGCAGCAGGTCGATGTATTGCTCAAACAGACCTTTATCCAATCCGTAATAGGCCCGCGCCTTGGCCAGGTCTTCCACCGACAGCGCGTCGGCTTCCATGCCGGACGCACTGAGCATGATCGACAAGGTGTCGCCGGGCAGCAGATAGAGGATGAAGTAGGTGATGCTGTAGGCCCCCCAAAGCACCAGCAGCGCCTGGCCGACCCGGCCAATCAGGTAACGACTCATGGCGCGGCGACCTCGATATCACCCAGCAGCGCAAAACCTTCGGCGGTCCAGCGGAAGTTTTTCACCTTGGCCGACGTTGCGGCCTGCCACACGCGCTCATACACCGGGAACGCCGAGCCTTCATCCACCAGCAGGTCTTGCAGGTTGCCGTAGGCCGCTGCGCGTTGTTGGCTTTGGGTGGCGGTGATGCCTGCATCGAACAGGCCTTTGGCAGCGTTCAGCACCGTCGGTTCGTAGAGGTTGGTGGCCAGGGTCGAGCTGTTGGCGGTGCGTGGGTCGAGGATGGTTTGCAGGATGATCGGGTCGGCGCGGGTCATGTAGGTGCTGGTCAGGTCATAGTTGCCGGCCGAGTTGTTGGCGACCCATTCGGCACGGGTGACCACGTTGAGTTTGACCTCGATACCGACCTTGCGCAGTTGGTCCTGGAGCAGCACGTCACCGGCGGTTTCGGATGGGGTGATGTTGTAGCTCAGGCTCAGGCGCTTGCCGTTTTTCTGGCGGTAGCCGTCCGCGCCCTTGGCCCAGCCGGCCTGGTCCAGCAGCTGCCCCGCGCCTGCCGGGTCGTAGGCCAACTTGGCACCCTGGCTCTTGAAATAAGGCGTGGTGACGTCGTAGATGCCGTCCACCACCGGAAATTCGGCGTTGTAGACGGTGCTGGCGTAGCTCTTGCGGTCGATGGCCTTTTGCAGGGCCAGGCGGACTTGCTTGTCGCTCAGTGCACGCCCATCACGGGTGTTGGGATACAGGTTCAGGGCCGGCCCCGGCAGCGAACGGCTCTGGATGGTGGCGCCCTTGGACTGGAACAGCTTCAGGTCCACCTCGGAGAACGGGTTGCGCGGCCACAGGATGTCGGCCTTGCCTTGCAGGAACAGGCCGTTGCGCACGCTTTCTTCGGGGATGTAGCTGATGTCCACCGCATCCAGGTGCGCTTCGCCCTGGTTCTTCATATTCGCCGAAGCCCAGGCGTAACCCTTGCGCTTGGTCAGGTGCGCGCCGACTTCCGGGGTGTAGCTGGCCAGCACGAACGGCCCGGTGCCGATGATCTTGCCCAACGAGCGCTCTTTGGCGCTGAGTGTGTAAGAGGCCGGCGCGAGGATCGACAGGTTGGTGGTGGACGTGGCTTGCAGGAAGCCGGCGTTGGGCTTGGCCAGTACCAGTTTGACGGTCAGGTCATCCACCACTTCGGCGTGGTCGAACCCCGCCAGGTAGGTGGCGCCAAAGGTGGCCGGCAACTCGGTGGCTAACGCCTTGTTGCTGTCGAAGGCGGTTTTGACCGCCACCGCATTGAAGCGCTCGCCGTTGCTGAAGGTGACGTTGTCGCGCAAGTGGAAGGTATAGGTGAGCGCGTCGTCACTGACTTCCCAGCTTTTGGCCAGCCAGGGAATGATCTTGCCTGTCTCCGGGTCTTGGTCGGTAAGGGACTCGGCGACATTGCGCAGCAGCACGCGGTGTTCCAGCCAATAGACCTGGAACGGGTCGACGCTGACCAGGGTGGTGTTGTCGCCAAAAAAGGCGATGTTCAGGGTCTTGCCGGCCTGGGCGTCACTGCCCGAAGGCGAGCAGGCGGCCAGGCTAAGCGCCAGGGCGCACGGGGCCAATAGACGGCTCATCAAGTTGGAGGTGTTCAATGGGATGCCCTCGTATGGCGATTGGCTTAGAAGTCGTAGGCCAGCTTGGTGTACCAGTAGCCGCCGCCGGGGTAGAACGGCGGGTTGCCGTATGGCGCCAGGCCCAGGTTGCTGTAGACGGCGTGCCGGTCTGGGCGCACGTCGAAGATGTTGGTGCCGCCGATGCTCACGGTGATCTGGTCGACGAAGGTGTAGCTGACGTCGAGGTCGGTGATCCATTTGGCGCCGAAGCTGCGGTCGCCCGTGGGGTTGACCGCCAAGGTCTTGACCGCGCCGTAGCGGCTGGTTTGCAGGTTTACTGCCAGGTCCTCGACCTTCCAGTTGGCGCCCAGGATCCATTTGGTCTTGGGCGAGGCTTCGGTCAGGTCGCCTTCGCGGTCGCGGCCTACCAGGGTGACGCCGGAGTTGGCCAGCGCACTCGGGGTATCGCGGTTGCCTTCGATAGTGGTTTTGTTCCAGTTGAAACCCAGGCTCCAGCGCACATCACCCCAGGCATCCAGCGGCGTGGTGTGGTCGGCGACCACGTCCAGGCCACGGGTGCGGGTATCGAAAGCGTTGGTGTAGTAGTTGACCCAAGTGCCGGAGGGCACGCCTTGGGCGGTGAGGATGCCGTTGATCACGCCATTGCCTTGGTCGTAGATGTTGCTGGTCAAGGCGATACGGTCGTCGATGTCGATCAGGTACGCGTCAGCGGTGATGCTGGTGCGCGGTGCCGGTTGCCAGGTCAAGCCCAGCCCGAGGTTGCGTGACTTCTCCGGCTTGAGGTCATCGCCACCCAAGGCTTTGGCCAGGTTGCTGCCCGACGGGGTCAGGCGGGTGACGGCAGGCACCACGTTGCCGTTCACGTCTACGGCGACTCGGTTGTCGGCCACGGTGTAGCCGATCTGGGTCAGGGATGGCGCACGGAAACCGGTGCCGACGGTGCCGCGCACGGCCACGCTGTCGGTGAGTTCGTAGCGCGAGTTCACTTTCAGGCCGAAGGTGTTGCCTGAGTCGTCGTCGTAATGTTCGACACGCCCGGCGACGTCGAGAAACCAGCGCTCGGTCAGGTCAAAGCCTAAATCCAGGTAGCCGGCGTAGTTGTTGCGGATCAGGCTGACTTCATCTTCCGGGCGAATCGTCACCGCCGCCTGAGCGCCCGATGCCGCCGGGTACGTTCCGGTGATATAGGCCTCGGGGTCGCCGGCGAACGTGCTGAAGTGTTCCCAGCGATGTTCCAGGCCGGCCGACACCTGCACCGGCGAAGTCAGGTTAAACAAACTGTCGTAGCGGCGAGTGAAGTCCAGGTTGTTGACCCACTGCTCAAAGCGGAAGGTGGCCAGGTTGTCGAATTTGGTCGGTGAGGCGGTGCCCAGGGACGGGTTGATGTTGAGGTCGCTGGAGTGGTGGACATTGTTGCGCCCGTAGGTGGTGCTCAGGTCCCAGTTCCACTCGGCCGCTTGGCCCTTGCCGCCGAACAGTAGCTGGTAGTCGCGGTCCTTGATGTTGTTCAAGGGGTAGTAACCGTCCGGGAACACCTCGGGCACGGCGGCGCGGCCGGTGGGCAGGCGGAAGTAGTTGGCCGCCTCGGCATCACGCTCGCCGTAGGTGGAGAACGAGTAGAGGGTCAGGTCTTCCAGGGGCAGTTCGGCGTTGTAGGCGAGGTTGAAGGCCTTGAGGTCCGGGTCGCCGTTCTTGATTGCCACACGGTCCCAAGCGGCTTCCTTGGCCGGATCGTTGAAGGCCCTCACGCTGCCGTCGGCCTTGTCGTTCCAAGAGGCTTCGCCGCGTTTGCGTGCATCGGCGGAGAGGTGGAAAAAGCCGCCGTCGCCCAGCTTGAAACCCTGGTCGCCGGCCACCTTGATAGTTTCGCCCTGGCCGGAGAATAACTGGCCGTAACTGGTTTCCAGGTGCCCGCCGCTGTTGCCGGTCTTGAGGATGATGTTGATCACCCCGGCCACCGCATCGGAACCGTACTGGGCGGCAGCGCTGTCTTTGAGCACTTCAATATGGTCCACCGAGCTGACCGGGATCAGGTCGATATCCACCGCATTCGCGCCGCTGTTGTCGATGGACCCGCGCTGACCGGTGGCGCCGTTGTGGCGACGTTTGCCGTTGACCAGCACCAGCGTGTAGGCCGGGCCGAGGCTGCGGTTACTCAGTGGGCGAGTCACCGAGTTGTAGCCGGCGATATTGGTGCCGAAGTTGAACGACGGCAGCAATTTGGCAATCGCTTCGGACAATTCGGCGCGACCGGTCTTGAGCAGTTGCTCGCTGTTGATCACATCGATCGGCGCCGGGCTGTCGGCCACGGTGCGCTCCTGGCCACGCAGGCCGGTGGAGATCACGGTGACGGTGCCGAGTTGGGCATCTTCCGTCGCGGCTTCGGCGAAGGAGGGCGCAGTGGCGAGCAGCAGGGAGCTGGTCAGCAGTGACAGGTGAAAGTTCTTGAGGGGCAGCGGGGAGGTGAGGTCTGGCATGTCGAGATCGGTCCATTTAGCCTGATAGCAGGCTCCTGGTGGTCGGGGGTACGTCCTCCGCCAGGTATGGGGTCGGTCTGTGAAGTGAAGATATTCCTATAAAAAACCCGAGGGAAAGTCTTTTTTGGAATAAGCTAATTATTAGATATTGTCATTATGTGGATTTTTAAGATCATCTATTTTTATGATGTTGTGTCACGGGGTCGAGCCTGCATCAAGGCTGCACAGCCGGTCCCTTCAACTCGATTTGATTACCGTCCGGGTCATTGAAATAGAGCGACCAGCCTGTGCCCTCTGCGCCATAGCGCATCTCGGCTTTTTCAGCGGATATACCCGCGTCAGCCAAGTGGCCGAGAATGGCCTGTTCATCGAACGGCTCGACCCGCAGGCAAACGTGATCGACGTTGTGCCCTTGCTTGCCCGCCGGCTTCCCGCCTTGGCGTCCGATGGAGCCATTCACGTCCACCAAGTCGATCATGGATGCCCCAGCGCTCAGGTGAATCAGGCCCAGGTCTTCCCGGCGCTTTTTGACCTCACATCCCAGCACCGAGGTATAGAAAGCCAGGCTGCGCTCGATGTCCTGCACCCGCAGAACCACATGGTCGAGGCGTTGAATTGAAAAATTGCGCATAACCACCACTCCTGTTTGAGCCTTGATTTTAGTACCCGGGCAGTGTGTGTGACGGGTGATTTGAGGTCAAAAGCAATAGCGCGACGGTCTTGAAACGGCCGGTTGCTCACGCTCATCAAGCCCAGCCCGCTTGCACCCGGAAAAAATAGATAATATGTTAACGGTATAACTATAAATAACCTGTGGGAGCGAGGATATGCCTGCCTTGTTGAGCACTCGTGAGGCGTTCGCCAACTGGAACCGCGACTTGCGTGCGGTGTGCGGTAATTTCAGCACAGCCCTGTCCGAACAGCACACGCTGTTTATCGGCAGCGTCCACGCTCAGGATGTGTGCGGCCTGGAGTTGGCCCATATCCGCACCAATGCAGGATTGATCAGCCGCCATCGCACCTCGTGTGACGGCGATGACGATCGTCACTGTTTTCTCATTCTTCAGAGCAGCGGCCACCAGCGCATCCGCGGGCAAAATCAGGTGATTGAGTTAGGGCCTGAAGACATCGCCCTGGTGGACTCGGCCCAGGCCTTCGACATAGAGCCGCGAGGGCTGGTGCAGAATATCTCGATTCACCTGTCACGCCAGGAAGTCAGCCATCAGCTTGGCCCGCAACCGCTGTTTGGCAAGCTCGCGCGCAACAGTGTCGCCACTCACATGATTCGCGCTCTGGTGCGTTCGTTGGGTGACGTTGCGTTGAGCGGTGACTCCGGCGGCAGGAGCGATGGGCCCGCGCTGGAACATGCATTAATCCGGTTGGCTGTCGCTGGCCTGGATGAACGCACCGACGGGCAGCCCGCCTTTGCCTGCGTGGGTCATGATGATCTGTATGGCTTGGCCACGCGCCTGGTTGAGTCTTCCCTGCAAGAGGCTGAATTGGGCCCTGACTATCTGGCGCGGCAGTTGAACGTCTCTGTCCGCCAGCTCTATCGGTTGTTCGAGCAGCGACACGAAAGCATCTCTCGCTACATTCAGCAGCGCCGCCTGGAGCGGGTGGCCCAGGATCTGCGCTGCCAGGATCTGCGCCATGAATCCATCACTCAGATCGCCTTTAAATGGGGTTTTGTCGACGCCGCGCATTTCAGCCGCGCGTTCAAGCGCCATTTTCAGCACGCCCCTCGGGATTTTCGCCAGCACGCTACGTAAGTGCGCGCCTGGCAGAGAATGCCAAGCGCTTTGGCAGCGTCAGTCAAGTCGCGCAGCGCGCCAAGTCCTCTAATAAGCTTGCCTGGGCTGGGGGTGATACCGAGCCGCTTATCGCTGGAGAAAAATAATAATGAGATTACGCAGCCTGTTGCCAGGCATTCCCTTACTGATGGCTACGTTCTGCTCTGTTGTGTGGGCGGGCCCGGCGCAGGTCGATGGCCAGCGAATCATCGCGGCCGACCAGGAGCCCGGCAATTGGATGAGCCACGGCCGCACCTATGACGAGCAGCGTTACAGCCCACTGGACAGCGTCAATGCCGGCAACGTCGCACAGCTGGGCTTGGCGTGGACGACCAAGCTGGATATCGACAGCGGCACCGAGGCCACGCCGCTGGTGGTCGATGGTGTGATGTACACCACCGGCGCCTTCAGCATCGTGTATGCCATCAATGCCGCCACCGGTGAGTTGCTGTGGAAATACGACCCGAAAGTGCCCGCCGAAAACCTAAGCCAGGGGTGTTGTGGGCCGGTCAACCGGGGCGTTGCGGTGTGGCAGGGCAAAGTCTATGTGGGCAGTTTCGATGGACGCTTGATCGCCCTGGATGCGGCTAATGGTCAGCCGGTGTGGAGCGTCGATACCATTATCGATCGCACAAAAAGCTATTCGATTACCGGCGCGCCCCGCATCGTCAAGGGCAAGGTGCTGATCGGCAATGGCGGCGCCGAGTTCGGCGTGCGCGGTTACGTTACGGCCTACGATGCCGACACCGGTAAACAGGTGTGGCGCTTTTATACGGTGCCGGGTGACCCCAAGCTGCCAGCGGAAAACCCCGCCATGGCCAAGGCCATGAAAACCTGGGATGGCGACGGCTGGGTGAAGTGGGGCGGTGGCGGCACGGTCTGGGACTCCATGGCCTACGATCCGCAGCTTGATCTTCTCTATGTGGGCACCGGCAATGGTTCACCCTGGAACTACCAGTTCCGAACCAATGGCAAAGGTGACAACCTGTACGTGTCGTCGATTCTGGCACTGCGCCCAGACACTGGCGAATACGTGTGGCACTACCAGATCACGCCGCAGGACCAGTGGGATTTCACGGCGACCCAACACATGATCCTGGCCGATATCAAGATCGACGGCAGCCTGCGCAAAGTGATCATGCAGGCGCCGAAGAACGGTTTTTTCTATGTCCTCGATCGCACCAACGGGCAATTGCTCTCGGCGAAGAATTTCGTCCCGGTCAACTGGGCCAGCGGTATCGACCTGAAAACCGGGCGTCCGATCCTCACCGGCGCGGCCGACTATTCCAAGGAGCCGAAAGTAGTGCAGCCGAGTTTCCTCGGCGGGCACAACTGGCACCCGATGTCGTTCAGCCCCAAGACCGGTTATGTCTACATCCCGGCCCAATACACCCTGGCCGAACTGAAAGCGGCCAAGGCGCCGATGTTCTTATCGAACAAGTCCGTGGTGAACTTCGGCCTGGATGTGCCGGACCTGCCTGAGGACCCGAAAATCCTGAATAAAATCCGCGACGCCTGGAGCGGCGAACTGATCGCCTGGGACCCGGTAAAACAGAAAGCCGCCTGGAAGCAACCGTACATCAGCGCCGGCAACGGCGGCACGTTGGCCACGGCGGGTAACCTGGTGTTCCAGGGCACCGCCGATGGGCGCGTCGTCGCCTACCGCGCCGACACCGGCAAGCCGCTATGGGAGCATCGAGCCAATTCAGGAGTAATGGCCGGGCCCGTCACCTACACCGTCAATGGCGAGCAATATGTGGCGTTCTCTGTGGGGTGGGGCGGCATCATTCCTTTGCTGACCGGCCCATTGACCAACAAAGGCAAGGTGCGAGCAGAGTCGCGGGTGATCGCCTTCAAACTGGGTGCGCACGGGGAATTGCCTGCGCCGAAAGCTGCACCCGTCATGCCGACGACCCATCAGGCACTCACTGCAACCCCCGAGCAACTGACCCAGGCGCGCGGGCTGTTCAATGGATTGTGTGCCGGTTGCCATGGCCTCAATGCTATCAGCGGCGGTGTGGTGCCAGACCTGCGTTACCTGGATGACAACAAGCACGCGGCGTTTCCCGCCTTTCTCAGCGGGGCGCTGATCAATGGAGGGATGCCGAATTTTTCCGACATCCTTCAGCGCGAAGACATGGAATTGATCCGTCAATACCTCGTCAAGCGGACCCAGGATCTGCAAGCCGATCTCAAGGCTGGCGGACACACCACCGCGCACTGATTCCAATCCGTTTCACCTAAGCCTGGCGACTCCCCACGGAGTCGTCATGGCGAAGCTCTGCCTCCAATAAAAATAACGGGACCCGCCATGAAAATACTTAGCACTCTGACGTTCAGCGCATTGTTTGCCAGTCTGGCGCCCTTGGCCCAGGCCGATGTCAAACCCGACCCCGGCGACTACACCGCGCTGCCCCAAGGCACCGATGTGGTGGTGCTATACCAGCAGAATCCGCGAGGGGACAAGGTGTATTCCGGCGGCAAGAAAGTCGCCGACAACCTCGACCTCGACCTGACTGTCGGCGTGTTGCGATTGATCCACTTCACCGAGTTCTTCAACACAGGCTTGACCTGGGATCCACAGATTGTGATCCCCTTCGGTTATCAGAAGATCGGCGCCACCGACAGCAAAAACTCGGGGCTGGGGGATATCACCTTCGGTGGAACGGTATGGACCATCGCAGACCTTGCCAGAAATGAACACCTGGGCTGGTCGGTGTTCGTCACGGCACCCACCGGCAGCGATAAAAACCAGGGTTTTGCGTTGAGCGATAACCGCTGGGCCTTGGACTTTCAAGTCGGCTACATCAAGGGACTCACCGATAAAATCACCTGGGACGTGATCGCCGAAACGGAGTTCTACGACAAGCAGCGCGCCACCGACGCCGAAAAAGCGCCGCTATTCCAGTTGCACAACCATTTACGCTACAACTTCACCCCGGACACTTACGCCGCGATTTCGTATCGACATAACTGGGGCGCGCGCCAGACGCTTGACCATGAAACCCTCGCCACCAGCCGCAGTAACGGCACGCTCGGTTTCACTGTCGCCACGATGCTGGGCAAGCAAGTGCAGGTGATGGGGCAGCTCATGCATGACACCTCGGTGCGCGAGGGCGTGAAGATCGATAATTCGCTGCAGTTTCGCGTGGCGTACTTCTACTGACGGCAAGGTGATCGGCGGCCCCTGGCCTGGAAAGCTTTTGATCGGTTAAATCTTTTATTGACTAAAGAATATTTGCCGGTTAATTATTGCTTCGCATCTGCTCGCATGCAGAGTCATTTCCAGGGTTACACCATGGGTCAGAAAATCACGCCGTCATTGGCCAGCCTGTATGTCCAGACTGACGAGGCGTTGTCCAAGCCTCGCCTCGCACCTTTACTCATGCAGGGCTTCCCGTCAGAGCCCGAACGCCGCGTTACGTGGGACAACTGGATGCGTTCGCCCTTCAGTCAATGGGGGTTTCGCAACCTCGCACGACTGCGTCCCACCATCGACGTGCAGGCGGGCGCAGCACCTGCCAGCCCGCTCAAGGTTGCCCCGACAGCCTTGGATTCGCTGTATTTCAACAGCGAATGCGGGCTGAGCATCAGCGTTATCGATCACCTTGTGGCCAGCCAGACCGACGGGTTCCTGGTGATGCAGGGCGATACGGTGTTGTTCGAGCGTTACTTCAACGGACAGCGCGCCGGTGATCGACACATCATGTTCTCGGTGACCAAGTCGTTGATTGGGACGTTGGGTGAGCAACTGGTCACCGAGGGCGTGCTCAGACCTGAGTTGCTCGCTGCGTATTACGTCCCCGAGCTGGCCGGCAGTGCGTTTGGCGATGCCACGGTGCGTCAGTTGTTCGACATGGCGGTGGGCATCGACTACAGCGAGGTCTACGACGATCCCAACTCAGAGAGTTCGCAGTACGGTTATGCCTGCGGCTTTCAACCGGCTCCGGCGGCTTACGCGCAATTCGCATCCCTGTACCAGTACTTGCCATCCCTCAAGAAACGCGGCAGCCATGGCGGATTTTTCCATTATGTGACCGCGACCACCGAAGCCTTGGCATGGGTTATGGAACGTGCGTCGGGCAAGGCTTGCAGTCAGATGCTGGAGACGATCTGGGAGCGCCTGGGTTGCGACCGTGACGGCTACTTCATGGCCGACGCCTGGGGACGCAATGTGGCGGGCGCAGGCTTCAGCGCCACCTTGAGGGACATGGCGCGTTTCGGTCGGCTGCTGGCCAACAATGGACGCCACGAAGGGCTTGAACTGCTGTCCCCTGCGACCGTCGCCCGGATCGCCGCCGGTTCCGATCCGGCGATCTACGCGCAAAATGAGGAGTTTTCCAGCTGGACGCCGGGTGCGTCCTATCGCAGCCAGTGGTACGTGTTCAACGATCACAGCCAGGCACTGATGGCCGGCGGAATTCACGGCCAGTACCTGTTCATCGACAAGCCGTCCGGCGTAGTGATCGTCAAGCAATCGTCCCTGACGGAAGCGGTCGGCCCGTTCGATGCCGACAGCGTGCGGATGCTGCGTGCCATTGCGGCCCACCTGAACCCCTGACACACGCCCAACAATAAGAGTCTTGCGTTCTATTCACCTGGTCCCGGCCAGGTGTTGGCGGCGCGCTGCGTCGCCATTGACTGCCCTGTAACAACAATAATTCCACAGGAGCTTCTTATGGTTTTCACCAAGCGTTTCTCACGAGCGCTCTTAGCGGTCGGCTTACCCCTGACCACCCACGTCGCGTTGGCGGGCTACACCTTTGAGGACGGCAATCTCAAGGGCGAAGTCAACTTCACGGCGGGTGGTGGGACGCTGTTTACCCGTGGCGTTAACTTTGGCAGTGGCCAGGTTGATGCACGCAGCGGTAAAAACGGCGGCGCGAACATCAACTGGCAAGAGCTCTACATCAAGCCCGGCGTCAAACTCGACTACGCGCTGCAGCCCGATTTCAGCCTGCTGGCGGGCGGCTCCCTGGTGGCTGCCAGCACGTTCGGCGATGGCGATGCGGGCGGCTTCACCCGCAGCTCCGACGGTAAAGCCGCGTTTGAAGAGCTCTACGCTGGTTTTCGGGCCGGCGAGTGGACCTTCACCGCAGGCCGCCAGAACTACATGATCGGCACCGGGTTCATCGTCATGGACGGCAACCTCGACCAGTACAAGGACGCCGCCTACTGGCTGGGCCCTCGAACCGCGTTCAAGGATTCGGCGGTCCTGGCCTGGAACCATGGCGCACTCAAATCCCAGGCATTCACCTTGCGCACCGATGACGATTTGGGCGACTTCCGCATGACTGGCGTCAACCTCGATTACAACGTCGATGACCAGGTGACCCTTGGGGCGATGGCCATGAAGGTCCATGCCCTGGGGCCCAGAGGCAGCACATTCCCGCGTCTTCGTGACGGGATGCAGGTCTACAACATCAGGGCGCTCAACGCCAAGGTGCCCGGTGTGCAGGCACTGACGCTGAACGCCGAATACGCCATTGAGCGCGGCAGCGGCGAGGGTGCCGACTACGATGCCAACGCCTGGTATGGCCAGGCCGACTATGCCTTCAGCACGCTGCCGCTGACACCGATCATCGGCTACCGCTACGCGAGTTTTTCCGGTGACGACAACCTCACCGACAACCGCCAGAAAGCCTGGGACCCGCTGAGCAAAGGCTTTGTCGACTGGAGCACGTGGCTTATCGGCGACGTGGTCGGTAACTACCTGCTGTTCAACAGCAACGAAAAGGTCCAGCAGTTCTCGCTCAAGACCCACCTCAGCGACACCGTGACCCTCGGCACGATTCACTATCAGTTCTGGCTGGACGAGAAGAACTACCTGGGCGCGGCGGTCAGTGACCGGCGTTTTGCCGATGAGAGCGTGGTTTTCCTCGACTGGACGCCCACGCCGTCGTTCTATACATCGCTGTCCTACAACTGGGTCAAGCCACTGGCCGCTGCCAAGCAAGTCTTTGGCGATGACCAGAGGTTCAGCGCGCTGGAATTGTATTTCACCTATCGCTACTAAGTGCCGCGAGCCATCGTGGCCGCGCTGGAGTGTTTAATCATGAACAGGTTTTTGCGTCACACCTTGCTGGGCACTGTCGCCTCCCTTCTGATCAGTGGCTTTTGCCTGGCGGAAGAACGGACCGTACGGATCTACAACTGGATCGAATACCTGCCGCCGGAAGTGCTCAAGAGCTTCCAGGAAGAAACCGGTATTCGCCCGATTTATGACGTGTTCGACAGCGCCGAAACCATGGAGTCCAAGCTGCTGACGGGCAACTCCGGGTACGACGTGGTCTTCCCCGGCACTGCCAACCTGGGGCACCTGATCACCGCCGGTGCCGTCCAGCCCCTGGACCGCAAGCAGTTGCCGAACTGGGAGCACCTGGACCCGCAATTCATGCAGTCCCTGGAAGCAGTGGGTGACACTGGCAATCGCTACGCCGCACCTTACCTGTGGGGCACCACGCTGATCGGCTACAACGTCGATAAGGTGCGCAAGGCCCTGGGGCCCGACGTAAAGATTGACACCTGGGACATCATCTTCAAGGAAGAAAACCTCGCCAAACTCGCCACTTGCGGCGTGGGTTTCCTCGACGCAGGCAACGAAATCGTGCCCATCGCCTTGCACTACAAGGGCCTGGACCCCAACAGCCAGAAGCGCGAGGACTATGCGCAGGCCCAGGCGGCGATGATGAAAATCCGTCCCTACATCACCTATTTCAACTCATCGCGCTACGGCATGGACCTGGCCAACGGTGATATCTGCGTCGGCGTGGGCTGGTCCGGTGGCGTCGCGCTGGCCAAGCAATTGGCGGATGCCGCCGGCAAGGGCGTCAAGGTCGAGATGGCCTTGCCCAAGGAAGGCGCGCCGATGTGGTCGGACGTGATGATGATCCCGGCCAATGCCCCCGACGTGGCCGAGGCCCATGCGTTCATCAATTACATCCTGCGTCCGGAAGTGATTGCCCGCATCAGCAACAAGATCGGCTACCCCAACCCGAACAAGGACGCCACTGCACTGGTAGACGCCAATATCCGCGACAACCCCAACATGTATGTGCCGGAGCAAGTGCGTAAGACGTTGTTTGCCCTGGAGCCGATTCCGCCTGCGATCGAGCGAATCCGTACGCGCACCTGGACCAACATCAAGACCAACCGCTGATCCCCTGCGACCCGGTGCGTGCGCGCCGGGTTTGGAGTTGTGCCATGAGTGAGCATTTGGACTTGATGGACGTTGCGCCTAATTTGCAGCGCGTGCTGACGTTGCGCGTGGCCATAGGGCGTGGGGTGATGCTGGGCGACAGTGTTGACGGTTTGCGCTGCAACTACCCGATTGTGGGGGGGATTTCGAGGGGGTAGGTATTCGCGGTCAGGTGCTGGCGGGCGGCGAGGATTTGTTTGTTCTGCGCCCGGATGGGCTGGGTCAACTGGACGCTCGCTATAGCCTCAGGACTGATCAGGGAGAGCTGATTAATCTGCGTAATCGGGGGGTTCTGAACATGACGGAGTATGGGCGTCAGTTGGAGCGTGAGGGGCAGTGGCCGATTCCAGAGACGGAGTATCGGTGTACCTGCACGCCGGTGTTTCAGGTGCCGAAGGGGCGGTTGGATTGGCTTGGGCGTGCGAGTTTTATTGGGTTGGTGCATTACCCCAGTGCTGATCAGGTGGTGGTTCGGTGTTATCGGTTTTACTGAGGGCGCTTGGTTCAGTGATGTGCGGGCTCTGTCCGGGGTACCGAGTTCGAGCGCGATGGCGGTTTGTCGGTGTACATATCCGTTATTTGGGTAACGGCGGCTATGGGTTCCGCTCTTACAGCGGGTCACTTTTTGAAGAGCGCAAAAAGTAACCAAAAACGCTTCGCCCCAACACTCGGCACCTCGCCTAGGCTCGGTGTGCCCTCACTCCGGCTTGAATCCGTGGGCCGCCGCGATGGGCCATCCATGGCCCAGCGCGGCTAACCCGGCGTCCTGCCGGGTTACCCACGGATTCAAGCCTGCGTTCGGCCAGCGTGTTTGATGGGGCGCCCAAGATCACAATCAAAAGCGCAGATCAAAAGACCGCTGACTTCGTCAGCGAAGAGGATGTAAGGGCCGGATCAAAAACAGGGCAAAAGCAGGGCAAAAGCAGGGCAAAAGCAGGGCAAAAGCAGGGCAAAAGCAGGGCAAAAGCAGGGCAAAAGCAGGGCAAAAGCAGGGCAAAAGCAGGGCAAAAGCAGGGCAAAAGCAGGGCAAAAGCAGAGCAAAAGCAGGCTGATACCTATCTGATACATGGGGATCAAAATGTGGGAGGGGGCTTGCTCCCGATGGCGGTGTGTCAGCCAACAGAGCTGTAACTGACCCACCGCCATCGGGAGCAAGCCCCCTCCCACACGTTTACCCGAGGACACGAGACAAAAATCCGGTCGGCTCTAAGGCCGTTGCGCACCCCAGCGCGGGACAAGCCCGCTCACCACAGAGTGAGGCGTCAGCCTGTAAGAATCGTGCAGATAACCATGCTCATGGGGGCAACCCCTCAGTCAGGCCTGCATGCCATAAAACACCAGCTCCGTAATACGCCTGACCTGCGTGGAGTGCGCTTCTATATCCGGGTGTTCCTGATTCACCAGTCTGAACAGTTGCAGGTGTGAGTAATCGTTCAGTAAAAACGCAGCCATTTCCACGTCCAGTTGCGGGCGTAGCTTGCCGGCCAGTTGCAGTTCGCGCAGCAGTTGGCTGATCTCAGCCCTGAGTGCGTCGTTCATCGCGCGATAGCCGGCGGGGAGTTCGTTGGTGCCGCCGAACAGGATCAGTGGCAGCAATTCCCGCCACAGGCTGGGGTGCATGACTTCCAGGGCGTAGCCGGTCAGCAGCCGCTCAAGGTGGCACAGCGCGTCAACCGGATCTTCGATTTCCTGGATCAGGCGGCGAGTGTCGGTGATCGCGCGTTGATCAGCGTGGTGCAGGATTTCCAGGATGATTTCCTGTTTGTTGCCGAAATACTTGAACACCGTGGGCGCCGATACGCCAGCCTGGCTGGCGATCTGTTCGATGGTGGTGTTCTGGAAACCCTGGCGCTCAAACAGTTCGATGGCCGCCTTGCTGATGGCTTGTCGGCGTTCGGCTTTCTGACGTTCACGCAGTCCGGTCACGGGTGCTCCTGGTCACGATTCAAAGGGGGCTCGGTACCCGTGCAAAATACTTAATCGGATAAAACATTTAAAGCACTCATTTTCAGGCAATCCCTTCAAGGCTGTTGCCGCTGGTGCTTCTTCAACCGATAGGCAAACTGAGCACGGCTAAGCCCCACGAGTCTGGCGGCGGCGGCGAGGTTGCCGGCGTTCTGTTGCAGCGCTTCGGTGATCAGGCGTGATTCAAGGCCCTCGATGGAAAACCCCTGGTCCAACTGCCCAAGGGTGTCCAGCAGTGCTGGTCGCTGCAAAGGTGCGGTGTTTGACAGGCTGCCATGGTCGTCCAGGCCGTACGGATCCGCCGGCAGTGGCTCGTTGCGAAACAGGTGCACCAAGTCGATGGCCTGGCCTTCGTCGCTGGCGATCAGGCCGCGTTCGATCAGGTTTTGCAGTTCGCGCACGTTGCCTGCGAAGTCGTAGCGCAGCAGGACTTTAAGGGCGCGCATGGTCAGGCCCACGGGTGTACGGGCGTACTCCTGGCAGAAACGGGTGAGGAACGCGTTGATCAACAGCGGGATATCATCGCGGCGTTCACGCAACGGCGGCAGGGCGATGGGGTAGACATTCAGCCGGTATAACAGGTCTTCGCGAAAGGTGCCGTCAGCCACCGCTTTGCGCAGATCGATATTGGTGGCGGCCACTACCCGCACATCCACCGTGATGCCGCGTATGCCTCCGACGCGTTCGATCTCGCGCTCCTGCAATGCCCGCAGCAGTTTGCTTTGCCCGGCCAGGCTGAGGCTGGTAATTTCATCCAGAAACAACGTGCCGCCCTGGGCCCGTTCAAAACGCCCGGGCCGTGAGTGGGTGGCGCCGGTGTACGCGCCGCGTTCAACCCCGAAGAGTTCAGCCTCGATCAGGTTGTCCGGGATGGCCGCGCAATTGAGCGCCACAAACGGGCTGTCGTGGCGACGGCTGAGTTGATGTAACTGGCGCGCAAACATTTCCTTGCCCACGCCGGACTCCCCGCTGATCAGCACGGTGGCGGGCGTCTGCGCGACGCGTTGCAGGGCCTGCATTGCTGCGTTGAACGCGGCACTGGCGCCCACCAAAGGTCGGGGCGCGCTGGTGCTTGCAAGGCGGTCTACCGGGCTGTGGCGCGCACAGGCGTCGGCGGTGTGGGTGACGGTCGAGGACACGTTCAGGTAGCGCAAGTCCTGCTCAACATCACCCCATTGTTCGGCGGTCTTGCCGATCACCCGGCAACTGCTGTGGCCCATGCCTCGGCACTCTACTTCGCGAAAGATCACCAGTTGCCCGAACAGACCACTGACAAAACCGATGGCGTAGCCGGTCTCCGTCCAGCACACAGGGTCCTGGCCGATGCCGTAGGCGCCCACATGCTCATCGGCCTCGCAGGAGTGGTGCCAGAGAAACTCGCCTTCATAAAAGCCCGAGTCGGCGTCGAACTTGAAATGTAGCGGCTCGACCTTGGTCATGCCTTCCAGGGTGTGCAGGTGCGTCCCGGCACGAAACACCGCAGCGGCATCAGCGTTTGGCCAGCGCTCGCGGATCAGCCGGGCATCCCGCGCTCCGGAGGCATAGCCGGTACGGGTGAACAGACCGCGCGCCTGCTCCAGCCCCAGACGCTCGATGACTTCCTGCGCAGGGCGCCGAACGAGGAACTGTGCAGCAGCAGCATGCGTTGGTCGTTGAGCCAGATCCTTCCGTCTTCGGGAGAAAAAAACAGGCAGTCGGTCAGTTCCGCAGGCGTCGGCGAGCTGCTGTCGCTGAGGTGGCGACTGTCGCCGCGCGGATGATAGGGCGCGGTGGCTGGCGCGCTGTGGGGGTTAGTCATTGTTATGCCCCTGCAAAGCGAATGAACGATATGAGTAACTGCTCAGATAGTTACTAAACATAACCTTATCAATTGAACAAGTGCCAGGCCCCTGGTTTTTGCGGCCGATGGGCGAGTGGTCAATGGGCGGCACGTGTCAGGCCCCGGTCCAGAGCCCTCGGCGGTTTATGTCTGCGTCAGCACGTGCAAGCGGCACAGCCTTTGCTCAAGGCCAAATGCGGCGTTTGCACTCGTGCAGGCGATGACAATTACAAGAACCGGGAGTTGCCATGTCAGTGTCTGAAACCACCCACCTGTTACAGCGGGCCCTTGAGTCCGAATGCCTGTTTAACGGCGATTGGATACCCGCTTCGGGATCCGTGAGCCCCGTGATCGAACCCGCCACCGGCGAGCCGCTGCTGCGCTGCGCTATGGCCAGCCCGGCCGATGTCGCCCTGGCCAGTCGCAGCGCGGCCCTGGCCCAACCGGCGTGGGCCGCACTCGGTCCACGGGAGCGCGCCGAGGTGTTTCGCAAGGCGGCCGACGTCGCCGAGCAGTCTTTCGCCGAACTGGCGCTGTACGTCGCGCGGGAAACCGGGGGCGCGCTGTTCAAGGGCGAACACGAAGTGCGCGAGGCGATTGTGCTGCTGCATCAGGCGGCGGGCTTGTTGTCTCAACCCCACGGAGTGGTGCTGCCCAGTGCGGCGGGGCGATTGTCCTATGCTCGGCGCCAGCCCCATGGCGTGGTTGGGGTAATTTCACCGTTCAATTTCCCGCTGATACTGTCACTGCGCTCGGTGGCGCCGGCCTTGGCGGCGGGCAATGCGGTGGTGCTCAAGCCTGACCCACAGACGCCGGTCAGCGGTGGTTTTCTCATTGCCCGACTCTTCGAAGAAGCAGGCTTGCCCAAGGGCCTGCTGCACGTGTTGCCCGGCGACGCGGCGGCCGGTGAGGCGCTGTGCCGCGACCCCAATGTGCGGATGATCGCGTTTACGGGCTCCACGGCGGCGGGGCGCAAAGTCGCCGAGGTGGCCGGTCGGCACCTGAAAAAAGTCGCGCTGGAACTGGGCGGCAAGAACCCGTTGATTATTCTCGAAGACGCCAACCTCGACCTGGCCGCAAGCAATGCCGCCTGGGGCGCCTGGCTGCATCAAGGGCAAATCTGTATGGCGACCGGGTTGATTCTGGTCCATGAATCCATCGCCGCCAGCCTGACGCGCAAGTTGGTGGAAAAGGCCCGGGCGCTCACCGTGGGCAACGCCGCCCGGGGTGAGGCCGCGCTCGGCCCATTGATCAATCAACGCCAATTGCAGCGCGTGCACGAGATAGTCAGCGACAGCCTGCAAGCCGGCGCGCGGTTGGAAGCGGGCGGCGAATACGACCGGTTGTTCTACCAGCCCACCGTGCTCAGTGGCGTACGTCCGGGCATGCGCGCCTTTGAGGACGAAGTGTTCGGCCCAGTGGCCACGGTGGTCAGTTTTGCCACGGACGAGGAGGCCATCGAATTGGCCAACCGCACCGAGTACGGGCTTTCGGCGGCGATCATTTCACCCTCGGTGGGGCGCGCCATGGCCATTGGCGAACGACTTGATTGCGGCCTGCTGCACATCAACGACCAGACCGTGGCGGACGAATGCATCAACCCCTTCGGCGGGCGCGGCGCCTCGGGCAATGGCGGCAGTGTGGGTGGGCCGGCCGACTGGGACGAGTACACCCAGTGGCAATGGGTCACCGTAAAAAACACGCCGCCGACCTATCCCTTCTGAGCCCCGGCTCGCGCATGCCTATACAACAATAAGAGGGCTTGACCATGAACCTGTACCGCAAAACCTTGATCGTGACCGGCGTGGCGTCGGGCATTGGTGCGGAAGTCGCGCGATTGGCGCGCTTCCAGGGCGCCACGGTGATCGGCATCGATCGCCATGAACCGCAGTTGACGCTTGATGGCTTTTTCCATGCCGACTTGAGCGATCCCACCAGCATCGATGCGCTGGTGGCGCGCCTGCCGCAGCAGGTCGATGCCCTGTGCAACATTGCCGGCGTGCCCGGTACGGCGCCGATGCAAACGGTGGCCGAGGTCAATTACCTGGGCCTGCGCCATCTGACTCAAGCGCTGCTGCCGCGCATGCCGGCGGGCGGCAGCATCGTCAATGTCGCTTCGGTACTCGGTGCGCAGTGGCCGCAGCGGTTGGCGCTGCACAAGGCGCTGGCGGCGACCGAATGTTTCAGGGCCGGGCAGCAGTGGCTGGCCGCCAATCCGGTGGAGCAGGGCACCTGTTATCAGTATTTCAAAGAGGCGCTGATCGTCTGGAGCCTGCAGCAATCCCAAGGATGGTTTCGCGATCATTCGGTACGCATCAACTGCGTCGCGCCGGGGCCGGTGTTCACCCCGATTCTGGGGGATTTCGTCAGCATGCTCGGCCCGGAACGGGTGGCCCAGGACAGCCAGCGCATGACGCGTCCCGCCCTGGCCGATGAGGTGGCGTCGGTGATTGCCTTCCTCTGTTCGGACGCTGCGCGATGGATCAATGGGGTCAATCTGCCGGTGGACGGCGGGTTGGCGGCCACCTACGTGTAGGCGCTGCAACCGCGTTAAACCCCGGGGCGGATCCACCGCGCCGGGGGTCTTGAACAACAACAAAAATACAGGACATACAAGATGCTCAAGCCAATCTTGCGGACCGTTGCGGCCTCAACATTTGTCGCACTGTCATCGACTGCACACGCTTACGACCTGCCCGGACTCAACCTGGGCAGCACCAGTTTCTACGATGGCTCGCCAGCGCCTGCCGGACCCGGTTGGTACCTGGAGGAATACCTGACGTACTCGCGCGCCAGCCGCTTCAATGACGCCAACGGCAACAAGCTGGCGCTGCCCAAGCAGGACGTGGAAGTGGTGGCGCCGACCACGCAGATCATCTACGTCGGCCAACCCCTGGCCAATGGTGCGATGCCCGGATTCACCGTGATCAACACGTCCCTGGCCCATGTGGATGTGGACGATGGTTTGAATAACGCGGCACTGAGTTCGCGGGCAGGCTTTGGCGACGTGGTCGTCGGCCCCTTCCTGCAACTGCCGACCCTGAACCGCGCCGATGGCAGCCCGCTGTTGACCCAGCGGGTCGAAGTCGATGTGGCGATCCCGGTAGGTGCCTACGATCGCAAGCGCTCGATCAACCCTGGCAGCAACTTCTGGTCATTCAACCCGTATTACGCGGCGACCTACTGGTTCAACCCGAAGTGGTCGGCGAGCGGGCGCTTCATGTACCTGTGGAATGGCAAGAATGACCAACCATCGGCCAGTTTTGGCGATGTCTCCGACACCCAGGCGGGGCAGGCGCTGCATGCCAACCTGACGTTGCAATACGCAATCGACCAGCAGTTGAGCGTGGGCTTGAATGGCTATTGGTTGAAGCAGATCACCGACACCGAGGTAGAGGGGCATGCGGTGAGTGGTCGGCGGGAAAAGGTCTGGGCCATTGGCCCGGGCCTGGTGTACGCGTTCAACAAGGAGAATGTCCTGTCGGTGAACGCGTACTTTGAGCAGGAGGCGCAGAACCGCACCCAGGGCAATAAGCTGGTGCTTAACTGGCTGCACCAGTTCTAGACGTGGAGGTGCCGGGCAGGTTCAGTGGCGCCGCACGCACCATCACGCTGATGATGGTCAGTGCGGCGATCACCACGCCGGGGGAGGTCGCCAGCAGCACGCCGGCGGTACCGGCGCCTGCCGCAAGGAGTTGCCCGGCCGCCAGTGGCCCGGCCACCGAGCCCAGACGGCCGATGGCCACGGCCGCACCCACGCCGGTGGCGCGCACTGCCGTGGGGTAGGAGGGCGGGGCGCTGGCATACAGCACCAATTGCGCAGCCATCACGAACAACCCGGCAGCGAAACCCGCGACGGCCATGGGCACGATGCCCACCGACAGGCCGACACCGGCCAGCGCCGCCAGCAACCCGGCGTACACAAACAGCACCACTTTGAGCGCGTTGCAACGGTCCAGCAGCACGCCACCGAGCAGTGAACCGAGGGCGCCGCCGATATTGAAGAGCATCTGCACCATGCCCGCCTGGGGTTTGCTGAAACCCTGTTCCAGCAACAGTGAAGGCAGCCAGTTAAGCAACATGTACATCACGGTCAGGGTGAAGAAGTAACTGAGCCACAGCGCCAGTGTGGTGCGGGCGCGACCCTCGCCGAACAGTGCCTGGCCCGTGGATGGGCGGGCGCCTGGCGTGTGGTCGACCTGTTGGCGAAAGACGTTGGATTCGGGCAGCAGCAGGATCATCAATGGCACGGCCAGCAGCGGCGCCAGGCCGCCGATGATAAAGGTGGTCTGCCAGTGTTCACTGGAAAACATCGCCACCACGGCGGCCAATGCACCCCCCAGCGGTACACCGCAGTACATGACACTGATGGCGGTGCCGCGATTGCGCTCGCTCACCGCTTCGGCACACAGCGCAATCAGGTTGGGCAACGCGGCGCCCAGGCCCAGGCCGGTGAGAAAACGCACCAGCAACAGGCTTGAGTAGCTCTGTACAAATGCCGTGCTCAAGGAGAACAGCCCAAACAGCAGCACTGCGATCACCAGGATTTTCTTGCGGCCGATACGGTCGGCGATCCATCCGCCAAAAAACGCTCCCGGCAGCAGGCCGATGATCCCGACACTGAATACCCAGCCGAGCATTTTCGGGTCAAGGGCAAAACTGTTGCGCAGCCCGGCAGCGGTGGTGCCGGCCGCCTGTAGATCGAAACCCTCGATCAGCGCAACGATAAAACACAAAGCGATCGTCAGCGTCGAACGACGCGATGAACTGTTCATGGGCAAACCTCGTTGTTGTTTTTGTTTTGGTGGCGAGCCTGACCGGCTGCTGGAAATTAAGATAACAAATATAACTATAAAAAGAAGGGTGCCGGGCCCCAGTCTAAAATCATGACGCAAGCCGTCTAACGCAGGTGTTTGAGATTAACGTCAGTCGAAAATATGAAAATAGATAGGTTTATTAATGTTCGATTATCGGTCAGTGGCGGTTGACGAAGGGCTCCAGCTGTTTCCATTCTCTGTCCGCGAAGCCCACTGGGCCACGCCTGTGCCACCCCCAAAAACAACAACAAAAAATGGACATCGAACATGCCAAAACTCCCCACGGACGCCGTCGCGGCGGCCTGCTGTGTGTCGAACAGCACTCCATGCCTGATCAGTGCACTGCTGATGTTCAGCATCCTGCCCACTCCGCTGTGGGCGGCGGGGTTCATCGACGACAGCCACGGCACCCTGACGCTGCGCAATTACTACCTGGATCGTGACTACAAGGACGACGGCGCCAAGACCGCCGCGCGAGAATGGGCCCAGGCGTTCATGCTCAACCTGGAGTCTGGGTACACCCCTGGCGTCGTAGGCTTTGGCCTGGATGTGCGTGGGCTGATGGGGATCAAACTCGACTCGTCGCCGGACCGCAGCGGCACCGAGCTATTGCCGGTGTCGGCCAGCGACAAGCGTGCCGCTGATGAATACTCACGCCTGGCGCCCACCGCCAAATTGCGGTTTGCACAAACCACGGTGAAGGCCGGTGACGTTTCAATCTTCCTGCCATTCGCCTTCGCCAGCCCGTCCCGCCTGCTGCCCCAGACCTTTCGCGGCACCACCTTGAGCTCCAAGGACATCGACGGGCTGACCCTGAACACGGGCTATATCGACCGTATCAACAAGCGTGATTCCACTGACTACCAGGCTATGACCATCGCATCGCCCAACCGGCGGTTCAATGCGACGGCGACCACCTCACACCTGGCGTATGTCGGCGGGGATTACCAGGTCAATAAAGACCTCAGCCTGCGCGTCTATCACTCCCAAGTGGCGGACCTTTACCAGCAGGACACCCTGGCGTTGCTGCACAACCTGCCGGTGGGCGATGGGGTATTCACCAGCGACCTGCGCAGTTTCTTCAGCCGCGAGGACGGCAGTGCCAAGGCTGGGGACGTGGATAACCGTAACCTCTCGGCGCTGTTTGCCTACCGCCTGGGTGGGCACCGCGTCAGCCTGGGTTACATGCATTCCAGCGGCGACACTGCCACGCCCTATATCTCCGGCACGGAGCTGATGGGCATGAGCGAACTGACCATGAGTTCGGATTTTCTCAACGCCAAGGAGCGCACCTGGCAGGCCATTTACGACTATGACTTTGCCGCATCCGGCATGCCGGGCCTGAAGGGCCGGCTGCGTTATGTGCGCGGCGATAACATCGAGTTGGCGGCGTTCAATGCCGAGGACCGCAAGGAGCGCGAGTTCCAGATGGAGTTGGGTTACGTGATCCAAAGCGGCCCGCTGAAGAACGTCGGGCTGATGGCACGCAAGTCGATCTACCGCAACGACTTCCCAGGCGGCGCGGCCTTTCGCGATGAAAACCAGACCCGCTTCCTGGTGCTCTACACCGTGGCGCTGTGGTAGATCGCGGGATCAGTCCTGATACACCTTCTTGAGCAAACGCAGCAGCTCTGCACGTTCCTCGACGTCCAGGGCTGCGGTGGCGTCCAGGTCGCTCTGCGCGGCAATGTCCTTGAGGGACTTGAGCAGGATTTCGCCCGGTTTGCTCAGGAAAATCCCATAAGAGCGCTTGTCGGGTTTGCAGCGCACGCGCACGGCGAGGGCGCGGCTTTCCAGCTTGTTCAGCAACGGCACGACCTGGGGCGGTTCGATGGCCAGGGCGCGGGCGAGGTCGGCCTGCATCAGGCCGGGGTTTTGCTCGATGATCGCCAGGGCCGAGAACTGTGCGGGGCGCAGGTCGTGGTCGGACAGTCGGCCGATCAGGTTCTGGAACAGCTTGAGCTGGGCGCGGCGCATGGCATAACCGATCAGATCGTCCAGGGCTGAATCCAGCGGCGGCTGTACCTCGTCATGGTCGGGCAGGGCCTGGCTGGTGGCGATGTTGGAAGGCTTGGCCATTAGCAGTGCAATCCTCAGAAGGTAGCGGTTAACAAGGATATCTAGTTTGCCGGGGTTGGCGCGCTGTGGCTACGACGGTTTTTCACAGCTGTTAAATATTGGTTACTCAGATTAATAGTTAATTGACATAACTATATTTGCGGTTTAATTTCGAATCATCTTCAAACCCAGAACAAGAGCACACCGCCATGAGCAATTACGAAGGCCGCTGGACCACCGTCAAGGTTGAGATTGAGGAAGGCATCGCGTGGGTCATTCTCAATCGCCCCGAAAAGCGCAACGCCATGAGCCCGACCCTGAACCGGGAAATGATCGACGTGCTGGAAACCCTGGAACAGGATCCCGCCGCCGGTGTGCTGGTGCTGACCGGAGCCGGTGAGGCCTGGACCGCCGGCATGGACCTCAAGGAATACTTCCGCGAAGTGGACGCCGGCCCGGAAATCCTCCAGGAAAAAATCCGCCGCGAAGCCTCCCAATGGCAATGGAAACTGCTGCGCATGTACGCCAAGCCGACCATCGCCATGGTCAACGGCTGGTGCTTCGGCGGCGGCTTCAGCCCTCTGGTAGCGTGCGACTTGGCGATCTGCGCCGACGAAGCCACCTTCGGCCTCTCGGAAATCAACTGGGGCATCCCGCCTGGAAACCTGGTCAGCAAGGCCATGGCCGACACCGTGGGCCATCGCCAATCGCTGTACTACATCATGACCGGCAAAACCTTTGGCGGGCAGAAAGCCGCTGAAATGGGCCTGGTCAACGAAAGCGTGCCCCTGGCGCAACTGCGTGAAGTCACCATTGACCTGGCGCGCAACCTGCTGGAGAAAAACCCGGTGGTGCTGCGTGCCGCCAAGCATGGCTTCAAGCGTTGCCGCGAGCTGACCTGGGAGCAGAACGAAGATTACCTTTACGCCAAGCTCGACCAATCGCGCCTGCTCGACACCGAAGGCGGTCGCGAGCAGGGCATGAAGCAATTCCTCGACGACAAGAGCATCAAGCCTGGTCTGCAGGCGTATAAGCGCTGAAGGATGCGGCCTGCGGGCCGCACCGTTTTACCCTGCTTGAACGTATTCCCGATAAAGACAATAAAGAGGAATCACCATGCTGGACGTGCCCCTGTTGATCGGCGGCCAGTCGTGCCCCGCGCGCGACGGTCGAACCTTTGAGCGTCGCAACCCGGTGACCGGTGAAGTGGTCTCGCGGGTCGCCGCTGCCACTCTGGAAGATGCTGACGCCGCCGTGGCCGCTGCCCAAACTGCGTTCCCCGCGTGGGCGGCGCTGGCGCCCAACGAACGCCGTACCCGGCTGCTCAAGGCTGCCGAGCAGTTGCAGGCGCGCAGCGACGAATTTATCGCGGCCGCCGGCGAGACCGGCGCCATGGCCAACTGGTATGGCTTTAACGTGCGCCTGGCGGCCAATATCCTGCGCGAAGCGGCTTCGATGACTACCCAGATCACCGGCGACGTGATCCCTTCCGATGTGCCTGGCAGCTTCGCCATGGCCCTGCGTCAGCCCTGCGGCGTGGTGCTGGGCATCGCGCCGTGGAATGCTCCGGTGATCCTCGCTACCCGCGCCATTGCCATGCCGCTCGCCTGCGGCAATACCGTAGTGCTCAAAGCCTCGGAACTGAGCCCGGCAGTGCACCGCCTGATCGGCCAGGTGCTGCAGGACGCCGGCCTGGGCGATGGCGTGGTCAACGTCATCAGCAACGCCCCGGCGGATGCGGCGGCAATTGTCGAACGGCTGATCGCCAACCCGGCGGTGCGTCGGGTCAACTTCACCGGCTCGACCCATGTCGGGCGGATCGTCGGTGAACTCTCGGCCCGTCACCTCAAGCCGGCCTTGCTGGAACTGGGCGGCAAGGCGCCGTTGCTGGTGCTGGACGACGCCGACCTGGACGCCGCCGTATCGGCAGCAGCCTTTGGCGCCTACTTCAACCAAGGGCAGATCTGCATGTCCACCGAGCGCCTGATTGTCGACGCCAAGGTCGCCGATGCCTTTGTCGCCAAGCTGGCGGCCAAGGTCGCGACCCTGCGCGCCGGTGATCCCACGGCGGCGGACTCGGTACTGGGTTCCTTGGTGGACGCCAGCGCCGGTACGCGCATCAAGGCCCTGATCGACGATGCGCTGGGCAAAGGCGCGCGGCTGGTGGCCGGAGGGCAACTGGACGGCAGCATCCTGCAACCGACGCTGATCGATGGCGTTACCGAAGACATGCGTTTGTACCGCGAAGAGTCCTTCGGTCCGGTGGCGGTGCTGTTGCGTGGTGACGGCGACGAAGCCTTGCTGCGCCTCGCCAACGATTCGGAATTCGGCCTGTCGGCGGCGATTTTCAGCCGTGACACCGGCCGTGCCCTGGCCCTGGCACAGCGGGTCGAATCGGGCATTTGCCATATCAACGGCCCGACCGTACACGACGAGGCGCAGATGCCCTTCGGTGGGGTCAAGTCCAGCGGCTACGGCAGTTTTGGCGGCAAGGCGTCCATTGAACACTTCACGCAATTGCGCTGGGTGACCTTGCAAAACGGGCCACGGCACTACCCGATCTGAGCAGGCGCTGCGACATAACAATAACAAGGCGGCGTTGATTCGCCTTGATGGAGGACGTCCTTGTGAGTTCCGAATTCAGACCGCAACCCCAGTCCGCGTCGCGATACCGCGAAGTGTCCATCGGCCACGCACCGGTGCAGGTCACCGAAGAGCAGGGCGTGCTGCATATGCGTTCCCTGGAGCCGTTGGCCGAGTTGCCTGCGCGCTTGCTCGATCGCCTTGTGCATTGGGCCCGGGTGCGCCCCGAGCAGACGTTTATCGCCGCACGCCAGGGCGGTGGTGACTGGCGCCGCGTGAGCTACAGGGAGATGCTCGACAGCGTGCGCTCTATTGCCCAAGGCCTGTTGAGTTACGGACTGTCGGCGGACAAGCCGCTGGCATTGTTGTCGGGCAACGATATCGAGCATTTGCAGGTGGCGCTGGGCGCCATGTATGCCGGTATTCCGTATTGCCCGGTATCGCCCGCGTATTCGCTGCTGTCCCAGGATTTCGCCAAGCTGCGGCATGTGTGTGGCCTGCTGCAACCGGGGCTGGTGTTCGTCAGCGATGCGGCCGCCTACCAGCGCGCAATCGAGGCGGTGTTGCCCGCCGAAACGCCGTTGATCAGTGTGCGCGGTGAAGTGCCTGGGCGCACTCGGGTGAGCTTCGACAGCCTGCTTCAAACGCCGAGTGGCGCCGAGGCTGAAGCGGCGTTTGACGCCACCGGCCCGGACAGCATTGCCAAGTTCCTCTTCACTTCGGGCTCGACCAAACTGCCCAAGGCGGTGATCACCACTCAACGGATGCTCTGCGCCAACCAGCAAATGCTGTTGCAGACCTTTCCGGTGTTCGGCGAGGAACCGCCGGTGCTGGTGGACTGGCTACCGTGGAATCACACCTTTGGCGGCAGCCACAACGTCGGCATCGTGCTCTATAACGGCGGCACTTTTTACCTCGACGACGGCAAACCCACGGTCCAGGGCTTTGCCGAGACCCTGCGCAACCTCAAGGAAATTTCGCCAACGGCCTACCTGACCGTTCCCAAAGGCTGGGAAGAACTGGTCAGCGCCCTGGAGCAGGATGCCGAGTTGCGCGAGCGCTTTTTTGCGCGGATGACACTGTTCTTCTTTGCCGCTGCGGGCCTGTCACAGAGCATCTGGGATCGCCTCGATCGCGTGGCCGAGCTGCATTGCGGTGAACGCATCCGCATGATGGCCGGGCTGGGCATGACCGAAGCCGCGCCGTCCTGCACGTTCACCACTGGGCCGTTGTCCATGGCCGGTTATATCGGCTTGCCCGCGCCGGGATGCGAAGTGCGACTGGTGCCGGTGGACGGCAAGTTCGAAGGGCGCTTTCGCGGGCCGCACATCATGCCGGGTTACTGGCGCGCGCCCGAGCAAACCGCCGAGGTGTTCGATGACCAGGGTTTCTACTGTTCCGGAGACGCGATCAAACTCGCCGATCCCCACCAGCCGCAATTGGGGCTGATGTTCGACGGGCGCATTGCCGAAGACTTCAAGCTGTCTTCCGGGGTGTTTGTCAGCGTTGGCCCGTTGCGCAATCGCGCGGTACTGGAAGGCTCGCCCTACGTGCAAGACCTGGTCATTGCCGCGCCGGACCGCGAATGCCTGGGGGCGCTGGTGTTCCCCAGAGCCTACGAATGCCGCCGTTTGGCGGGTTTGAGCGCCGACGCCAGCGACGCCCAGGTATTGGCCAGCGAGCCGGTGCGCCAATGGTTCGGCGATTGGTTGCAACGCCTTAATCGCGACGCCACCGGCAATGCCAGTCGCCTGGAATGGATTGCCGTGCTCGACGAACCCGCGTCCATCGACCGTGGGGAAATCACCGATAAAGGTTCGATCAACCAGCGGGCGGTACTGCAGTGGCGCGCGGCCAAGGTCGAGGCGTTGTATCGCGGTGAAGACCCCACCATCCTGCGCGCCGGGCCCAAGCCTTGAGCGGCGCAGGGCAGTATTCGGCATTTGCCGACGCGGCGATTTTCGAGGCGGTGCGCACGCCGTGGGTCGACCTCGGTGGTGCGCTGTCCCAGGTCTCGCCCATCGACCTGGGGATCAAGGTCGGCCGTGAAGTGCTGGCCCGGGCGGATATCGATCCGCAGGCGGTGGACAGCGTGTTGGCGGGTTCCATGGCCCAGGCCAGCTTCGATGCCTACTTGCTGCCACGGCATATCGGGTTGTACAGCGGTGTGGCGCAATCAGTCCCGGCGCTGGGGGTGCAGCGCATCTGCGCCACCGGTTTCGAGCTGTTGCGCCAGGCCGCTGAACAACTGCGCGACGAGGTGCAACTGGCCCTGTGCGTGGCGGCTGAATCCATGTCGCGCAATCCGATTGCTGCTTACACCCACCGGGGCGGGTTTCGCCTGGGAGGCGAGGTGCAATTCAAGGATTTTCTGTGGGAGGCACTGTACGACCCGGCTCCCGGCCTGGACATGATCGCCACCGCCGATAACCTGGCGCGCCGTTATGGCCTGAGCCGCGAGGCGGTGGACCGGTATGCCTGTGACAGCCATCAGCGTGCGTTGCAGGCGCAGCGTGAGGGGGCCTGGGCGCAAGAGATCGTCAGCGTCGATAACCAGGTGTTCGAACTTGACGGTTATCAACCCCGACGCCTCACCCTGGCACGTCGCGCCGCTGCGGTGACCGAGGACAGTCACCCACGGCCCACCGACCTTGCGGCACTCGCGCGTTTGCGCGCCGTGCATGCGGACGGCGTGCAGACCGCCGGTAATAGTTGTGCGGTGGTCGATGGTGCGGCGGCCGCGTTGGTGGGGCGCGCCTCAGACTGCACGCGCCCGGCCCTGGCCCGGTTGGTGGCCAGCGCGGTGGTCGGCGTGGCCCCCGAATTCATGGGCATCGGCCCGGCACCGGCGATCCGTCTGTTGCTGCACCGCAGCGGGTTGAACCTGAGCGATATCGGCCGTTTCGAGATCAACGAAGCGCAGTCGGCCCAGGTACTCGCTGTGGCCCAGGAGCTGGAGCTGGACAGCACCCGGCTCAACGTCCAGGGCGGCTCCCTTGCGCTGGGGCACCCTTTGGCTGCCAGCGGTCTGCGCCTGGTCATGAGCCTGGCCCGGCAACTGCGTCAGCACAACCTGCGCTACGGCATTGCTGCTGCGTGCGTGGGCGGCGGGCAGGGCATGGCGCTGCTGATCGAGAACCCTGACTGGCGCGCTTGAACACACACGTTTTATTCGATGATGAGGTGTCCCGATGTGGAGCTATGAGGCGCCCCTGCGCGATATGCAATTTGTCCTGGAGCATTGGCTGCAGGCGCCCTCTGCATGGCAGGCCTTGGACCTGTCCCTGGCGATGCAGGTGCTGGAGGAGGCTGCACGCTTCAGTCAGGGCGTGCTGGCGCCGCTGAACAGTCAAGGTGATCGTCAGGGCTGCCGTTGGCAGGCGGGGCAGGTCAGCACCCCGGATGGTTTTGTCGAGGCTTACCAGGCCTATGTGGACGGTGGCTGGCCAGGGCTGGCGTGCGCCGAGGCAGTGGGCGGGCAGGGCTTGCCGCAATTGCTCGACGCGGCGTTGCAAGAAATGCTCTACGCCAGCAACCACGCCTGGGCCATGTACACCGGCATCGCCCATGGCGCCTACCTGTGCCTCAAGACCCACGCCGAGCAGTGGTTGCAGGCGCGCTACTTGCCTGAAATCGTCAGCGGCCAGGCCTTGCCCACCATGTGCCTGACCGAGCCCCAGGCCGGCAGCGACGTCGGCTTGCTGCGCTGTCGCGCCGAACCCCAGGCGGATGGCAGTTATCGCCTGAGCGGCAGCAAGCTGTTTATCTCCGGTGGCGAGCACGACCTCACGGCCAACATCCTGCACCTGGTGCTGGCGCGCCTGCCCGATGCGCCGCCCGGCAGTCGCGGTATTTCCCTTTTTCTGGTGCCCAAGCGATTGGACGATGGCCACGTCAATGGCGTGCGCTGTGACGGCCTTGAGCACAAGATGGGCATCAAGGGCAGCGCCACCTGTTCGCTGACGTTCGAAGCTGCCCAGGGCTGGCTGATCGGCGAGGCCAATCGCGGCCTGGCGGCAATGTTTGTGATGATGAATTCGGCGCGCCTGCACGTGGGCCTGCAAGGCCTGGGGCATGCCGAGGCGGCGTGGCAGAACGCCCGCCAATACGCCGCCGAACGTGTGCAGATGCGCGCGCCGATCAGGCCTGAAGAAGTGGCGGCCCAGGCGGCCGATCCGATCTGCTATCACCCGGCCATGCGGCGTGTATTGCTGGAGCTGCGCACCACCAGCGAGGGCATGCGCGCTATCGGTTACTGGGCGGCGCACCTGCTGGATCGGGACGACCCATTGGCGCCGTTGCTGACCCCTATCATCAAGGCGTTTTTCACTGAACAGGGCTTCCGCCAGGCCAGCAATGCCTTGCAGGTCTTCGGCGGTTACGGTTACGTCGCCGAGTTCGCCATCGAGCAAACCTTGCGCGACAGTCGCATCGCGATGATCTACGAGGGTAGCAATGATATCCAGGCCAATGACCTGTTGCTGCGCAAGGTGCTTGGGGATGACGGTCGGGTGTTCGGCCTGCTGCTGGGCGAGTTGCGTGCAGAGGCCGGGCAGGGCAGCGAGTTCGTCGAATGCGCGGCCTTCTCCCGGGCACTTGGCAGCCTGTGCGATACCTTGGACACGGTGGTGAGTGCCATCCGTGAACGCTCCCTGGAAGACAGCGAATACCCGTATCGCGCTGCGCCGGATTTCCTCCAGCTGTGTGGCGTTGCGCTGCTGGCCTTTGCCTGGGCGCGGGCGGCACGGGTGTCCAGGGCATTGCCCGAAGGGGATCCGTTGCGCGCCGCCAAGCTGCAAAGCGCCGGGTTCTTTTTTGATTACCTGCCATCAAGGCTGGCCCAGCACTTGGGTGCGATAGACGGGGCGCGGGCGGCACTGGCATTCGTCTGACGGCGGCAGAGGCTTGCGGTACTATGGCGACCCACGTTTTCTGGAAGTTGCCTGGATGAGTAAGCCCGGTCAATTGGTGCTGGTTGCACTGCGCAAGATGATTGCCAGCGGGGAGTTGGCGGCGGGCGAGCGGCTGATGGAAATTCCCACGGCGCAGTTGTTCGGCGTGTCGCGCATGCCCGTGCGCATGGCCTTTCGTACCCTCGAACAAGAAGGACTGCTGGTGCCGTTTGGCGGGCGCGGCTATCAGGTGCGTTCGGTCAGCCCCAGCGACATTGCCGGCGCGGTTGAAGTGCGCGGCGTGCTCGAAGGCCTGGCCGCGCGTCAAACTGCGGAGCTTGGGTTATCCAACGAGGCCCGCGCCGCGCTGGAGCGCTGCCTGGTCGAGGGCGATCAACTGTTCGAAAAGGGCTACGTGACCGAAGACGACCTTGAGGTCTATCACGACCTGAACATGCGCTTTCACCAGGTCATCGTCGAAGGCAGCCACAACCCGGCGATCGCCGATGCCCTGGCGCGCAATGATCACTTGCCGTTCGCCTCGGTGACCGCGCTGGCGGTGGATCGCGAGGACATGGCCCGCGAGTACCGACGCTTCAACTATGCCCACATGCAGCATCACTCGGTCTTCGACGCCCTGGTCAATCGCCAGGGCGCACGGGCCGAAGCCATCATGCGCGAGCATGCCAACGCGACCCTGCGCTATGCCGAGATTTTCAGTTCAGCCACCGCCGACGCGCGCATGAAGGTGATCCTGCCCGCGTCGTAACCCGGTTAGATATCGAGTACCAGCAAGGGCGTTTTCGCCCGCGAACAGCAGGGCGTGAACTGATCATTCAGCGCCTGCTCCTGCTCGGTGAGAAACAGATCGCGGTGCTCCGGTATGCCTTCCAGCACACGGGTCAGGCAGGTGCCGCAAATCCCCTGTTCGCAGGACACCGCAATCTCGATACCGTGGCTTTCCAGGACCTGGACCACGGTCTTGTCGGCGGGAATTTCGAAGACCTGGCCGCTGCTGCCGAGCTTCACCGAAAAGCCGCCGTCGAGGCTGCTGTCCACCGGTGCCGCACTAAAGTATTCGCGGTGCAGGCAGTCTTCCTGCCAGCCCTGTGCGCGTGCGCTGTCGAGTACATGCTGCATGAACCCGCCAGGGCCGCAGACATACAGGTGTACGTCGTCAGCGGGCGCCGCCAGCACCTCGGCAGCATTCAAGGCCGTGTGCGGCTGCTCATCGAAATGCAGGAACACTCGCTCTGCAAACGGCGACGCCTTGAGTCGCTGCACAAACGCCGCACGCTCGCTGGCGCGGGCGCAGTAATGCAGTTCGAAGTCGGCCCCCGCATGGGCCAGGCGTTCGGCCATGCACAGGATCGGAGTGATGCCGATGCCACCGGCAAACAGCAGGCTGCGACGCGCATCGTGGACCAAGGGAAATAGGTTGCGGGGTTCGCTGATGGTCAGGTGTGCGCCCTCGTGAACCTGCTCGTGCAAGCTGCGCGAGCCACCCCGGGAGGTCGGGTCCTTGAGCACGCCGATCAGGTAGCGATGACGTTCTTCGGGGTGATTGCACAGGGAATATTGCCGGATCACCCCATCGGGCAGGTGCACGTCAATATGCGCGCCGGCACTGAAGGCCGGCAGCGGCTGGCCATCGACACTGGCCAGTTCATAGCTGCAAATGTCCTGGGCTTCGTTGTTACGGGATACCACCACCACATCGATCATGTTCAGTCCTCGCAAAGTTGTCGTGCTGTTCAGGCGGTGGTGGTGGCGATCAGTTGCGGTTCGAGGGCGCGTTCCTTGGCAATCAGTCGCTCCAGGATCTTGCGTGACTGCACGCCACCCGCGTCGATATTCAACTTGAGCAGGTTGCGCTGCGGATGGGCCAGCAGGTTCTGTTGCTGGCGTTCGAGCATTTCCAGGTCTTCGCTGAAAATCTTGCCCTGGCCCTCGCGAATGCTTGCGGTCAGTGCCTCATCGTGGGGGTTGAAGTTGCGCGCCATGCCCCAGAAGTACCAGATCGAGGTCTCGGTTTGCGGGGTGATGAAGTCGACCACAATGCTCGCAGCCTTATGCTCGGGGGCGGCGTTATAGCCACCCTTGCCGGCGTGGGCCACGCCGACTTCGATCAGCACATGGCTGGGCGGGGTGAAGCGGCAGATCTGCCAGCGGTCTACCGGCACATCGTCGGCCAGGTTGTTGCCACGCAAGGCCATGCGCCAGAACGGCGGGGCCATGATGTTTTCCATGTGCCGGGCAGTGACGACCTCATCGCCGTCCACCGTGGTCATGGGCGGCGCTTCGTCGATTTCCTTCTGGCCGATGCTGGAGGCGTGCACGTAGGTTTCGTGGGTCAGGTCCATCAGGTTGTCGATCATCAGGCGGTAGTCGCACTGGATGTCAAACAGCCCGCCGCCATAGGCCCATTGGTCACTCACGGCCCATTCCAAGTGGTGGATCAGCGCCGGGTCGGCCTGGGCCTGATCGCCGGGCCACACCCAAATGAAGCCGTAGCGTTCAACCGCGGCAAAGGTTTTGTTGCACGGAAAGCCGCGTACCCGCTGACCGGGCATTTCCACGGTCTTGCCGTCGCCGCCCATGACAAGGCCGTGGTAGCCGCAGACCAGGTTGCCGTTCTCGACATAACCCAGCGACAGCGGCGCACCGCGATGGGGGCAGAAGTCCTCGACCGCCATCACGGCGCCTTCCTGGCCACGATAAAACACCATTTTTTCGCCGCAGATCTGACGACCCAGGGGCTTGTGCGCGATTTCATCGGGGGTGCAGGCGACATACCACGTGTTCTTGGGGTACATGATGACTCTCCAGGCAACGGATTATTTTTATTTAATGGATCCATTAAATGGGCCGTAGGATGGAGAGTCAATCTTGTATTGATATTTTGTTGGGCGATTATCGGTCGATATGCTCCAGTGGATCCAATAAAGAGTTTTCAGTAACGAATCATCACTGACTTCAGCTCGGTGTAATCCTCGATAAAGGCGCCGCCAAACTCACGACCCACACCTGAGGATTTGTTGCCGCCAAACGGCACCGCCGGGTCGAGCATCGTGTGCATGTTCACCCACACCGTGCCGGCCTCGATGGCGGGCACCATGCGCAGGGCCTTGCCCAAGTCGTTGGTCCAGAGGCTGGCGCTCAAGCCGTAGGGCGTGTTGTTCATCAAGGCCAGCAGTTCTTCTTCGCTGTCGTACGGCAAGAACGTGGCAATGGGGCCGAAGGTCTCTTCGTTGAGCAGGGTGTCGTTGACGTTGTTGGCGAGGATGATCGTCGGTTCGACGTAACAGCCAGGACGGTCGATCAGGTTGCCCCCGTGAATGATGCTGTTGTTTTCGGCGCGGGCTTTGGCGAAAAACTCGCCGAGTTTCAGTTGATGCTGGCGGTTGGTGACCGGGCCGAATTCGGTGCGCTCATCCAGGGGCGAGCCGATGTTCAGCGCGCTCAGGCGCTGGGCCAGTTTGCCCATGACTGCTTCGATCTGCGAACGGTGCACAAAGAAGCGTTCGGCGGCGGCGCAGATTTGCCCGGAGTGCAAAAAGCCCGCTTCGATGATGCCGTTGACGGCCTTGTCCAGGTCCACATCGCGCAGGAACCCGGCCGAGTTTTTCCCGCCCAGCTCAAGGGTGGCCCGGGTCAGTCCGGCGCCCATGGCACTCTGGCCCACCGCAATCCCGGTCGGCACGGAGCCGGTGAACGACACCTTGTCGGTGCCGGGGTGTTCGATCAGGCCTTTGCCTACGCTGCCGCCACCGGTCAATACGTTCAGCGCACCGGCGGGAAGGCCGGCGTCAATCGCCAGCTCGGCGATGCGCAGGATGGTCAGCGGCGTGAACTCGCTGGGCTTGATGATGATGCTGCAACCGGTTACCAGCGCCGAGGCGAGTTTCCAGATGGCGATCATGGTCGAGAAGTTCCACGGCACGATGCCGACCACCACCCCGACCGGCTCGCGCAGGGTGAACGCGGTGTAGCGCTCGCCGGCGAAGGAGGGCAGCGACGGGGTGATGGTCTGGCCGCTGATCTTGGTAGCCCAGCCGGCGTAGTAACGCAGGAAATGCGCGGCCTGGTCGACTTCGAAAGCACGGGAAATCTGGATGATCTTCCCCGACTGGCAGGTTTCGATCTGTGCCAGTTCTTCGCGGTGTTGCTCCAGCAGGTCGGCCAGTTTGAGCAGTACATTGCCGCGCACCGCCGGTGCGACCTGCGACCACTGCTTGAAGCCTCGGCTCGCCGACGCCACGGCTGCGTCGATGTCGGCCGGGTCGGCGTCGGCGACATCGGCGATGACCTGGCCGGTCGCCGGGTTGATCACCTCCAACCGCCGGCTCGAATGGCTCTCGACGTAGCCACCATCGATGAACAACGTATGGTTTCGACGGAGGAAGGCTTCAACCTGGGGCAGCAGTGGAATATCGCTCATGGGTTTTTCCTGGTGGCAGACATTGAAAAGCCCGAGGTTAATTGCAGTGGCCGGAACGGGCTTGACTCTGGCTGCCGAGTGGCATGTCTGTGGCTGCCAACACCTGTGCGCGACGGATCAGTCTGAGCCTTTGAAAAGTACAATCTTGACTCTGGAAGGTGCATGTTCGGCCGGCAAACTGCGCTCCATACTGGCCCTGCATCCGGCGCCACGCCTCGCTTTTTGGGGTTGCCCGGACATCCAATAATAAGCAGGGCCATCCATGAAAAAGCCAAACCCGCTCCTCGAAGATCTCAAGTCCGTCTTGCCGACCATTGCCGCCAATGCCTTCCAGGCCGAGCAGGATCGCAAGGTGCCCGCCGAGAATATTGCGCTGCTCAAAGGCATCGGCCTGCACCGTGCGTTCCAGCCCAAGGCGTTCGGTGGCATGGAGTTGTCGCTGCCACAGTTTGCCGACTGCATCGCGTTGCTCGCCGGAGCCTGCGCCAGCACGGCCTGGGCCATGAGCCTGCTGTGTACGCACAGCCATCAACTGGCACTGTTTTCTGCCCAGTTGCAGCAGGAAGTCTGGGGTTTGGACCCGAATGCCACGGCCAGCAGCAGTATCGCGCCGTTCGGTCGCACCGAAGAGGTTGAGGGTGGCGTGCTGTTCAGCGGTGAGATGGGTTGGAGCAGCGGCTGCGATCACGCCGAATGGGCGATTGTCGGGTTCCGTCGGCCCAATGCCGAGGGCACTCAGGATTACTGCTTTGCGGTGCTGCCGCGCAGTGACTATCAGATCCGCGATGACTGGTTCGCGGCGGGCATGAAAGGCAGCGGCACCAAGACCTTGATCATCGACAAGGCCAGGGTGCCGGAGCACCGTATCCAGAAGGCCAAGGACATGATGGAAGGCAAGTCCGCAGGCTTCGGCTTGTACCCCGACAGCAAGGTGTTCTACTCGCCGTATCGCCCCTATTTCGCCAGCGGTTTTTCCACTGTGAGCCTGGGCGTCGCCGAGCGGATGCTGGAAGTGTTCCGCGAAAAGACCAAGACGCGAGTGCGCGCCT
Source organism: Pseudomonas sp. H1_D04 (assembly GCF_054683855.1). Taxonomy (NCBI): domain Bacteria; kingdom Pseudomonadati; phylum Pseudomonadota; class Gammaproteobacteria; order Pseudomonadales; family Pseudomonadaceae; genus Pseudomonas; species Pseudomonas sp. H1_D04. The sequence continues at coordinate 5,635,580 of NZ_CP162826.1, read as the reverse complement.
ACACCGGTGCCGCAGTCGGTGCCGCCACCCCGGCGCTGATGCGGCTGGCCGAGTCGACGCACCAGGTGGGTGCCGCGCGAGCGTTCCTGGAAAAGACCTGGGCCGAACACGCCGAGCACAGTGAGCAGCAACGCTACCCAAGCCGCGAAACCCTGGCGTTCTGGCGCACCAACCAAGCCTACGCCACCAAGATGTGCATCCAGGCGGTGGACCGCCTGTTCGAAGCCGCTGGCGGCAATGCCTGGTTTGAACATAACGAGATGCAGCGCCTGTTCCGCGATTCGCACATGACCGGCGCCCATGCCTACACCGACTACGACGTCTGTGCACAGATCCTCGGGCGTGAGCTGATGGGCCTGGAGCCCGATCCGAGCATGATCTGAACCCGCTTTTGAAAACAACAATAGGGGCTGCGCATGACGCAGTCCGGGAGTCTTGCATGTCTGAATCGACCTTCGATCCACGGGCCTTTCGCCGCGCCCTGGGCAACTTCGCCACGGGCGTCACCGTGGTCACCGCCGCTGACGCCTGCGGGCGCAAGGTGGGCGTTACCGCCAACAGTTTCAATTCGGTGTCCCTTGACCCACCGCTGGTGCTCTGGAGCATCGACAAACGCTCCAACAGCCATGAGGTGTTCGAGCAGGCCAGCCATTTCGCCGTCAACGTGCTGGCGGCGGACCAGATCGACCTGTCGAACAATTTTGCGCGGCCCAAGGACGATCGCTTCGCTGAGATCGAATACGAACCGGGAGAGGGTGGCGCGCCAGTATTTGCCGATTGTGCGGCGCGCTTTCACTGCGAGAACTACCAACAAGTGGACGGCGGCGATCACTGGATCATGATCGGCAAGGTGGTGGCCTTCGACGATTTTGGCCGTGCGCCGCTGCTCTACCATCAGGGCGCCTATTCCATGGTCTTGCCCCATACCCGCATGACCAAGCGTGACGAAAGCCAGCCGCCGAGCAGCCATTTCCAGGGGCGCCTGCGCCACAACCTCTACTACTTGATGACCCAGGCGGTGCGCGCCTACCAATCCAGCTACCAACCCCGACAGCTGTCCACCGGCCTGCGCACCAACGAGGCGCGGATGTTGATGGTGCTGGAGAACGACGCCCGCCTGAGCCCCGGCGACCTGCTGCGGGAAGTCGCGATGCCGGTGCGGGAAATCGACGACGCGGTGGCCAACCTCAAGCGCAAGGGGTTGGTGGATGATGATGAGCAGGGCGTGCATCTGACCGCTGCCGGTGTCGAGCAAACCGAAGATCTGTGGGCGATTGCACGGGAGCAGCAGGAAAAGGTGTTTGCCGAGTTCAGCCAAGCTCAGGTCGAAACGTTCAAGGCCGTGCTTAAGCAGTTGATCAGCCAATGCTGATGGGCGGGTGAGTGTAAGCCGATCTGAAATGTTGCAGGGCTGGCGCTATAGGTGGTGAGCCGTTCACCGAGCGGGCAGGCGCAGTCGGTCAGATGTGGGAGGGGCTTGCCCCCGATGACAGTGTGTCAGTCACTGATGTGATGGCTGATCCACCGCTATCGGGGGCAAGCCCCCTCCCGCATTTTATGGGTGTTACACCTGATCAATTTGAGTTATCTGTTTACTTTGCCCGTGGCAGGCAGCAACAAAAGTGACGGCAGAGATGGGCAAGACGCTCGATAGGTCATGGGCGCACAGTGATTTCGCTCGATGCCGTTTTGATCAGGGACTGGTTGGGGAGGGCGTTATAGCCGGCTCCCTGTAGGGCTCGATGCATCCACTAAGAAATCCGCTTTCGAGGATCCGCACCATGTCGATCAATGACCGGCTCACGCAGCATTTGAAACGAGGCAGCGTCGGCTTTCCAACCGCGCTGGCCAGCACCATTGGCCTGATCATGGCAAGCCCGGTGATTCTTACCGCGACCATGGGTTTCGGGATCGGCGGCAGCGCCTTTGCGGTGGCCATGCTGATCGCAGTGGTGATGATGCTGGCCCAGGCGACTACCTTTGCCGAGGCGGCTTCGATCCTGCCGACCACCGGTTCGGTGTACGACTACATCAATTGCGGCATGGGTCGATTCTTCGCGATTACCGGCACTTTGTCGGCGTACCTGATCGTGCACGTGTTCGCGGGCACGGCCGAGACCATTCTGTCCGGGGTCATGGCCCTGGTGAACTTCGAGCACCTCAATACCCTGGCGGAGTCGGCCGGCGGCTCCTGGTTGCTGGGGGTCGGGTTCGTGGTGGTGTTCGGCATTCTCAATGCTTTCGGCGTCAGTGCCTTTGGCCGGGCCGAGATCATCCTGACCTTCGGCATGTGGACCACGTTGATGGTGTTTGGCGTGATGGGCCTGATCGCCGCACCGGCGGTGCAGCTGGAGGGCTGGTTCGGTGTGTCGCTGGTGGGCACTGACCTGATCACCATTCTGTCGCTGGTGGGCATGGCCATGTTCATGTTCGTCGGTTGCGAGTTCGTTACACCGTTGGCCCCGGACCTTCGCAACTCGGCCAAGGTCATGCCCAAGGCGATGATTCTTGGATTGCTGAGCGTGGCAACCTGCATGTTTATCTATGGCGCGGCGATGAAGCGCCAGGTCGAAAACGTGCTGCTGGACGCCGCGTCGGGCGTGCACCTGCTCGACACGCCGATGGCAATTCCCAAGTTTGCCGAGCAGGTCATGGGCCAGGTAGGCCCGCTGTGGCTGGGGATCGGTTTTCTGTTCGCGGGCGCCGCCACCATTAACACGTTGATGGCCGGTGTACCGCGGATTCTCTACGGCATGGCGGTGGACGGTGCGTTGCCCAAGGTGTTCACCTACTTGCACCCGCGCTTCAAGACGCCGCTGCTGTGCATCCTCGTGGCGATGCTGATCCCGTGCCTGTATGCCCTGTGGCTGGGTGGCAACACCGATAACATCATGCACCTGGTGCTGGCGGCGGTGTGTGCGTGGAGTTTCTCCTACCTGCTGGTGACGCTGTCGGTGGTGATCCTGCGGATTCGTCGCCCTGATCTGCCACGGGCCTATCGCTCGCCGTTTTTCCCGTTGCCGCAGATCCTGTCCAGCGTCGGCATCTTGCTGGGCATGTGGTTCATCACCCCACCGGGCATGAACCCCGCCGACATTTATGTGCCGTTTGGCGTGATGCTTGGGATCACCGCGAGCTATGCGCTGTTCTGGACACTGGTGGTGCAGAAGGTCAATCCATTCAAGCCCGCGTCGGTAGAAGACGTGCTGGCCAAGGAGTTTTCCCATGAGCCTGGCAACCCTCACCCTGGGTATATCGAGCATGCTGCAAAAGCTGTCTGAGCTGTTCAGTGCCAAACGTGCCCCGGCCGGTTATCGTCCCGGCGTCACGCTTGAGTACCTGCGACGCAACCTTGGCCTGGCGAGTTTTACCTCGACGGGGCCGACAAGCGCAGTGTTCGGTTTGGGCGATAGCGACGTGCAGGTGGCGGTTGGCGAGCGCACCGAATCGCAATTGCTGATGCACTTGGTCATGACCGAATTCATGGTCAACGTGCCCGCCTCAGAGCAGGGCAATGCACGCTTCGAGCTGCACCACCGCGGGTCGATTCGGCGCACGGGGCTGGTATGTCGGCAACGCGCTGGTACGCCGAGCTTGCTGCCCAGGCTTGAGGCTGCGTTGACGCAGGATAAAGCCCTGCATCAAGCGTTGATGGCGCTGGACTTCAAGCGCCTGTGCATCGCACTGGACGGCCAGCAGTGGCACGTTCGGCTTGAACATATGGGCGGCAGCGAAGTGGTCAACCGCATGCCAGCGTTTCGTCGCTACATCGCCTTGAGCGGCGCGCAGCGAGGGGCTTTGTTCGATGTTCTGGCGGGGTTACACCGGGTGCTGGGCGCGCTCTGATTTTTGGCGACTTGGCATCAATACTGCTTCCACAGTCGGCACTACGTACTTGTTGCGCCTATATAGATAACATGTTAACTATTGGCCAACAAAAACAAGAAGCCACTGTGGAGTTGCCATGAGCACCTATCAATCTGCGCACACTGGATTGGACACCTGGACTCAGGATTTGCGAGCGGCCTGTGGCCATTTCGACACTGAACTGGCCTTCAACCGCTCGCTGTTCATCGGTGAAGTCTCCACGCTCTCCCGTGGTTGCCTCTCACTGGCCTCCCTGCGGACCAATGCCGGCCTGATCAAGCGCCCACGGCCCAACGCCGATCACGACATTGACCAGCATTGCTTCCTTGTCAGCCAGCGCAGCGGCTATTGCCAGATCACCCAGAACGACGAGGTCATCCAGTTGGCCCCCGGTGACATGCTGCTGATGGATTCCACCGGTTCAATCGAAATCAGCCCCTTCGGCCTGATTGAACATGCATCCCTGTCTCTTTCGCGCAACGCAGTGTGCAAACAGCTGGGCAACGCCTCGAAAACCTTCGGCAAGATCTCGTCGAGTAAAGCCTGTGGGCGGATGCTCCATGTGTTGATGGACCAACTGTGCAGGGAAGGGCTGGAAGGCCAGGATTCAGAGGAAGAGGCGCAGGCACTGCAGGCGGCCTTTGTCTCCTTGCTGGGCTCGGCGTTTGACGCGCATGACACCCAAGGTGACAGCACCGCCTCGTTGCACGGCAGCAACCTGCGCAGCTATGTGCAGAAAGTTATTGATGAGTCCCTGACCCAGCCGGGCCTGAGCCCCGTGGGCCTGGCCAATCGGCTGAACATCTCGGTGCGACACTTATACCGCCTGTTTGAAGAACAGGACGACAGCGTCTGCCGCTACATCCAGCGGGCGCGGCTAAAGCGTAGCGCGGATGACCTGACCAACCCGTTCCTCAAGAGTGAGTCGATTACCTCGATTGCCTATAAGTGGGGGTTCACCGATTCGGCTCACTTCAGTCGCTCGTTCAAGAAGCAATTCGAGCTGTCGCCCAAGGACTTTCGTTCGACCCATCTGCAGCAAGCGGTCGGTGCGGCGTAGGTTGTCCGTCGATCAATGAAAGCGCTCAGCCTGTCGGCCAGTAACATTTGTGCGGTGGCGGTCGAACACTTTGCCGATCATGGGTATGACGCCTCGTCGCTGAACGATATCGCGGTGGGGGCGGGTATGCGCAAGGCGTCGTTGTATGCGCACTTTGTGAGCAAGGATGCGTTGTTTCAGACAGTCTTCCAGATTGCCCTGGATCATGAACACCACTCTATCGCTGGGTGCTTTCAGGACGAGGCCGGGTACACGGGGATGCCGGGTTATTTGCACCTTGAGCGCTTGATCGGCCGCTATGAAGGCTCTGCGCATCTGCGCTTTCTGTTGCGTACGGCGTACTTTCCGCCGGCGCGGATTCGCAGCGTGATTACGGCGGGATTCGAGGGGTATCTGGCCTGCATACGCGAGGGTTTTCAGCATGCAGCGCGCAGTCGGTACAGCCGGGTAGAGCCCGAGGCGCTTGAGGTGTTTTGTGATGCCTATCTGGGGATTGTCGACAGCTTGCATGTGGAGTTGATTTATTCGACGTCTCAGGGGTACGTCAAACGGCTAGCGGCGTTGTCGCGGGTGTTCGGTGACTCACTGTCGATGCTCGAAAGGGCCGAGCGCTAGATCAACCTGTGGGAGGGGGCAAGCCCCTCCCACAGTTGATTCGGTTTACAGATACCCAGAGGCTATTTCACCTCAGGTAACGTCGATCCGCCATCCACCACGAGGGTCTGGCCAGTGATGTAGGCGGCCAGGTCAGACGCCAGAAACAACATGGCTGCGGCAATATCTTCCGGGGCGCCGAGTCGTCCCAGAGGAACGCGGCTGGCGATGTCGGCGTTGACTTGTTCGTCGCCCAGATTGCCCATGGCCGGCGTGGCGATCATCCCTGGCTCGACGCCATTGACCCGCACTCCGTCGCAGGCCAACTCCAGCGCTGTGTTGCGGATAAAACCGTTGACCCCGGCTTTGGACGCCGCGTAGTGACTGAGGCCCGGATAGGCAACCCGTGGCCCGGTGACCGATGACGTGACCAACACACAGCCACCGCCCTGGCGCTGAAACATGGGCAAGGCGGCCTGGGTCAGCCAGAACAATGCGCAGAGGTTGACCGCCAGGGTGCGTTCCAGGACGGCGGGGGTGATCTGCGCGAAGGGTGTCAGCGGGAAATAGCCGGCGTTGTGCACCAGAACATCCAGGCGGCCCCAGTCCAGGTCTATGGTCCTGATACCGTCGAACACGGCAGCGGCGTCAGCCAGATCAAGTTCCATGGCTTCGACCTGACAGCCTCGCACGCGCAGCGCTTCGGCCAGCGCTTGGGCTTGCGCCAGGCGCAGGTCGGCGATCATCACGCGCGCGCCGCGCCAGGCAAACGCCTCGACAATGGCCTGGCCGATGCCTTGGGCGCCGCCGGTGACCAGCACGGTTTTGCCGCTGAAATTTAAATCTTCAGGCATGGGCGTTCTCCATATGGGCATAGGCCAGCGTCGGCACATCCACGATGCTCGAACCGCCGTCGGCCACCATGCTTGCGCCGGTGATGATTGAGGCGTCAGGGCTGGCGAGGAAGCGGCACACCTTGGCGATTTCGTCGGCGCTGGCGGGGCGGCGCAACGGTACGTCGGCGCATACGCGGACATAGGCTTGCTGCAACGTGTCGCCGTAAGCCTCCATCAACGGCTGCATTTCCTGATCGGCCATCGGCGTGGTAACCCAGCCGGGGCACACCGCGTTTACCCGCACCCCACTCGGCCCGTAGTCCCGTGCCAGCGAGCGGTTAAGCCCGAGCAGCGCATGCTTGGCGGTGGTGTAGCCGCAGACTTCAGGCCCGGCGGCCAGGGAGGCGATGGAGCCGAGCAGCACGATATTGCCGGCGCTTTCGATCAGCAGCGGCAGGCAAGCCCGGGCGCTATAAAACGCGCTGTCCAGGTTGCTGCGCAACGCGGCTTCCCAGGTGGCCGGGCTGGTTTGGCTGGCACTGCCCACGCCATGCCCACCGGCACACGCCAGCAATACATCAAGGCGGCCATGGTGCGCGCGAATCTGCGCGATAAAGCCTTCCCAGGTGTCCGGGCAGGCCGCATCGCCGACCAGGATCAGGCCACCGGCTTGGGCCGCCACCTGCTCCAACGGCTCACGACGCCGGCCGATCAGGACCAGATTGGCCCCTTCGGCGGCGTACAGCCTGGCGCAGGCGGCGCCGATGCCGGTGCCGGCGCCCGTGATGACGACGGTGCGTGGATCAGGCATCGGGATACTCCGTGCGGTTGAGTACCTGGCAGTAGGAACTGACCGGAAAGTTCGACAGCTCAGCAAAGGACGCGTCGGCATAACCGAAGATCTTGCCGTCGCTGCGGTGCTGTTGCAGGTCGATCAATACCAGGCCCAAGGTCGGGATGATCTTTTCGCGCCAGACAAACAGGTACAACTGGTCGGCGATCTTGTAGTAGTGGCAGCGGTCGGTATCGCACAGGCCTTGCTCCACGCCCTTGATGCATTGCCAGGCGTAGAACTGATCGTTCAGGTAGATGTGCTCGTAGACTTCGCTCGGGCTGTAGCGGTACAGGTTGCGCAAGCCGGTCAGCTCCTGGGTGGGCGCGTGGGGGCAATGGCCAGGTTGCCAGGGTTGGTCCAGGCTGCCGTGGAGGAAATCCACCTCAACCGAGGTCAACGCTTTGCCGGCCAGGGCGCGGCTGTAGAGGCCTTCTTCGGTGTGCTCGCGGCGCGGCATGCGGCCGATCACGGCGGTGAACGACGACGTGGCGGTGTCCAGCACCAGGCTGATCGACCACGCCTGGCCTGCTTCGCGTTTGATGAAATCGACCAGGTACAGCCCCGGCCGCACCGATGTAGCGCGGTACGCGGCCGAACCGCTGGAGTGGCCGTCGGCGGCGTGCCAGTGCAGCGCGTCGGCTTCAAAGCGATGCTCGATCTGCCAGCCGTTGGCAAAGTGCAGGGTGAAGGTTTTGCCGTTGAGGTCGGCGAGGTTAGGCAGGATGAACGCTGCGGGGGCGAAACCGTCGGCGAGGGCGCCTACGGTGATCCAGTCGGATGGGGTGGTCATTGCATGGCTCCGGTGGGTTGAATGGACAACCCGGAGCATGAGGTGGAGCAGGGCGCGCGCCTATCAACCGAAGGGTTGAGGCCGCTACAGAAACAGCGCCGCCACCAGTTCGGTGCGGCTGCTCACGCCCGCCTTGCGGAACAGGTGGATCAGGTGGGTCTTGATGGTGGGCAGGCCCACGTCCAGTTCCAGGGCCAGTTGCTTGTTGCTCGCGCCTTGACGCAATAACCACGCGATCTGGCGCTCCTTGGGCGTGAAGGCGGCGAATGCATCCTCACAGGGCTGCATATTGGCCACTGCCATTTGCAGCAGGGCCTGCAACGCAGTGAGCTGCGCCAATTGGTCGGGGGTGAAGGCGCCTTGTTCGGCAGTGCGCAGTAACGAGATGGCCGCCTGGGGGTGGTCGGCGCGATGGGCAACGATCTCCACCACATCGATTACACCGTAGCGCTGCAGGAAGTCGCGATAGCGGCGGCTGTCACGCTGGGGTTGGCGGGCCATGGCCAAACCCAGCGGCACCACGGCCAGCCCGGTGGACAGGCAATTGCGCGGCTGCAACGGGTCGAATTGCCGGTAGTTGTCCAGGTAGTCGCGGTGCATCTCGCCACTCATGCCTTGCAGTTGGAAATCGCGGGCTTGGAGTTGGCGGTCGACACAATAAAACGCGGCCTGGCTGGCGGGGACGAGCTGGGTGAAAGCCTGCAGGCAATGGCCGGCGACTTCCTGAGCGGGGATGGCGTGCATGGTCGGTCACCTGCGCCGTAGAAAATGCTGCCGACCGAAGCCGGCAGGCAGAACCATCAAACAACCGCGAAATAGTGCTTCACAAAGCTCTCGCTCACAATCTCCCACAGCACCGGCGTGCCCTTGGTCACGAACCAGCTGTCGCCGGCTTTGTAACGGCTGCTCTGGCCGGTGCTTTCATCGGTCAATACCACTTCGCCGGTGACCACGGTGGCCTGTTCGGCAAACGGATAGACCATGCGGAACTTGCCTTGGGTGGTGCCGAAATAGGCACTGCTGACCGGGTCGGTCGGTGCGCCAAAGGTCATTTTGCCGAAGGCGTTGACTTCACCTTCGAGGATCTCGGAACCAAGGTCGGCGACGGTGCCCCAGGCATCGAGGTCGGATAATTGGATGTCTTTCTTGAGCGTCGTAACGGGCATGGCAGTTCTCCTGAGAATGAAACGGTGGGCATCAACGGCGACCGTTGAAGTAACCCGACAGTTGATGAAGGCTTTTACCGGCGGTCAGCAGCAGTGGGCGGATATGGTCCTTGCCCAGGATCTGCGCATGCTTGACCGAGCTGATCAGGTCATAGCGCGATGAACCCTCGCTCATGCCTTCGGCCAGGACCTTGCAGATGATGTGGCTGGGCGTGACGCCAAAGCCGGCGTAACCCTGCACATAGAAGGCGTTGGGGCGACCACTGAGGGTGCCGATCTGCGGAAACAGGTTGGCCCCGGTCGCCATTGGCCCGCCCCACGCCAGGTCGATCTTCACGTCCTTGAGGTACGGGAAAATCTTCAGCATCAGGTTGCGGTTCCAGGCTTTGAGGTCCAGCGGGATGTGCTCGACAAACGGCGTGGCGGCACCGAACAGCAGGCGGTTTTCATTGGTGACGCGGTAGTAGTCGATCACCGGCCGAATATCGCTGTAGGCGCCGCGTATCGGGCTGATGCGATGGATCATCTCGTCCGACAACGGTTCGGTCATCAACTGAAAGGCGTAGGTGTTAACGGTCGTCTTGTGCAGTTCGGGTTCGAGCTTGTTGAGGAAACTGTCGCAGGCCCACAGCAACTTGGACGCCTTGACCGAGCCGCGGCCGGTGCGCACGGTGATGCGCTCGCCATAACTGACGTCCAGGGCCGGGCTGTGCTCAAAGATGTGCACGCCATGGCCGGCCAGTGCCTTGGCTTCGCCCAGCAGCAGATTGAGCGAGTGCACGTGGCCGCCGCCCATGTGCAGCAGCGCGCTGGTATAGGCGTCGGACCCGATGATCTGCTTGACCTCGGACCCTGCCATAAAGCGGATTTCGTCTTTGGTATTGATCGACTTGAAGTCTTTCTCCCAAGCGCGCAGGGTTTTTTCCTGGCGGGCGTTGAAGCCCATGTAGCCGTAGCCGTGGCAGAAGTCGGCGTCAATCGAGTATTTGGCGATGCGGTCCTTGATGATCCCGGCGCCCAGCTCGCTGATTTCAAAGATCTGGCGCAGGCCTTCGTCGCCCACTTGTTGCTTGATCTTCTCCAAGTCATGGCCGATCCCCGCCATGATCTGCCCGCCATTGCGGCCCGTGCCACCGAAGCCCAGGTAGCGCGCTTCGAGCACCACAATGTTGGTGATGCCTTTTTCAGCGAGTTCCAGCGCGGTGTTGATGCCGGAGAAACCGCCGCCAATCACTACCACATCCGCTTCCACGTCCTGTTCGAGGGTTGGGAAACTGAGGTTGTATTTTTTGGTTGCCGAGTAGTAGGTCGGCGTTTCGATATTGATCATGGCGCAGCCTGGAAAAGTGAAGGGGAACTCACTGCAGAGCCGACAAGAAGCTCTGTGCCTGTTGGGGTGTATTAACTGCCTTCCGAGCGGTAGGTGTCTTGATTCTGTGTGCCGTCGGTCTTGACCCTGGCTGCCACTGTCCACCCTGGAGCCGGCCAGGCGGTAAAGCGGCACACGGTGATCAGTCGCGGGTGCTAGAATGTTGTTAATCTGTTAACTAATTGCGACGCCTGCACCCATGCCCAAACCGCGCCAATCCCTGACCCTTACTTTGCTCCAAGCGCGTGAAGCCGCCATGGGGTTTTTTCGTCCTTCGCTTAACCAACACGGTTTGACCGAGCAGCAATGGCGGGTCATTCGCATCCTGAGCCAGCACGATGAGCTGGAGATTAATCGTCTGGCGGAGCTTGCGTGCATCCTCAAACCGAGCATGACCGGTGTGCTGGTTCGTATGGAGGCCGCGGGGATGGTTGAGCGGCGCAAGGCGCAACAGGACCAACGGCGTGTGCTGGTGCGGTTGGCCGACAAAGGTCAGGCGTGTTTTGCCTCGATGAGTCAGTGCATGGAGGCGAATTATCAGCGCTTGCAGGCGGGCTTTGGTGAGGAGAAGTTGCAGACGTTGCTGGCGTTGCTCAATGAGCTGAAGACGCTCAAGCGTTGATAGGGCTAACCCGGCGTCCTGCCGGGTTGCCCACGGATTCAAGCCTGCGTTCGGACAGCGTGTTTGACGGCAAAGCCAAAGCAAACGCGAATACCGCAGCGTCAGTAGATAGCACCGGCAGTGCTTGTGGGCGCCGGTGCATCTTTGAAGGCCGCCGCGAGGCTTTGCAATCCGCGCATCAGCACGGTGGTGTCGACGCCCACTGCGACGAACGCCGCGCCCAGTTCGATGTAACGCCGCGCCAAGGCCTGGTCGGCGCTGAGGATGCCGGCGGCCTTGCCGGCGCTGCGGATACGGGCGATGGCGTGTTCAATCGCCGCCTGCACGTCAGGATGGCCGGGGTTGCCGCGAAAACCCATCGAGGCGCTCAGGTCCGCCGGGCCGATAAACACACCATCCACGCCCTCTACCACCGCAATCGCATCCAGGTTGGCCAGGCCTTCACGGCTTTCGATCTGCACCAGCAAGCACATCTGCTCGTCGGCTTTGTCGAGGTAATCGGGGATGCTGTTCCAGCGCGACGCCCGTGCCAGCGCGCTGCCGACGCCGCGCACGCCGTTGGGCGGGTAGTGGATCGCCTTGACCAGTTCCCGTGCCTGCGCTGCGCTTTCCACCATGGGCACCAGCAAGGTTTGTACGCCGATATCGAGCACTTGTTTGATCAGCGCGGTGTCACCGATGACCGGGCGGATCACCGGGTGGCTGGGGTAGGGCGCCACGGCCTGGAGCTGGCCGAGCATGCCGCGCAGGTCGTTGGGCGCGTGTTCGCCGTCGATCAGCAGCCAGTCAAACCCGGCGTTGGCGGCCAGTTCTGCGCAATAGGCATCGGATAAACCCAACCACAGGCCGATCTGGGCCTCACCGCTGTGCAGGCGTTGCTTGAAGGTGTTGATAGGCATGTCCATCGAGCGATCTCCTGTTAAACGAAGCGGCAGGCAATCGAGCCAAGCATGTCGTAGTCGACATGAAAGGTATCGCCAGGGTTGGCCGCCACCGGCCGAGTGAAGGAACCGCCGAGGATGATTTGCCCAGGTTGCAGGGTCACGTCATACGCGGCGAGTTTATTGGCGAGCCAGGCCACGCCCTTGGCCGGGTGATTGAGCACGGCGGCCGATACGCCGGATTCTTCGATCACGCCATTGCGGTAGAGCACTGCCGGCACTTTGCGCAGGTCGATTTCAGTGGGGCGCACGGCGCGTCCGCCCATGACCACGCCCGCGTTGGCGGCATTGTCGGAGATGGTGTCAAACACCTTGCGGGTGGCGTTGGTGTGCGGGTCGACCTGTTGGATACGCGCGTCGATGATCTCCAGCGCCGGGATCACCCACTCGGTGGCGTCCAGCACATCGAACACCGTCACATTCGGGCCTTTAAGCGGTTTGCCCAGGATGAACGCCAACTCCACCTCGACCCTCGGCACGATAAAGCGCTCGAAGGGGATGTCGGTGCCTTCATCGAAGAACATGTCATCGAGCAGCGCGCCGTAATCCGGCTCGGTGATGTTGGACGACACTTGCATGGCGCGGGAGGTCAAGCCGATCTTGTGGCCGACCAGCTTGCGCCCGTCCTTGATCTTTTGGGCGACCCAGGCGCGCTGGATGGCGTAGGCGTCTTCGATCAGTGATCGTCGGGTGCTCCAGGGAAAACTGGCGCACCTGTTCCCGTGACCTTCGGCCTGGTCAAGACGGGCGGCGGCTTGCTGGATGAGCTGTTGATCAAGCATGACAAAGGTCTCTCAGTGAGGGTTGACGATGGCGGCCTGGGTGCGCAGCACCAGCAGGCCACCGAGTGCAATAAGCAGCGCCAGGGCGTAAAGGGCCAGGCTGGCGCTGTGGGTGGTGTCGCGCATCCAGCCAATCAGATAGGGCGCAAAGAAAGACGCGATGCTGCCGAAGGAACTGATCAAGGCGATGCCGGCGGCCTGAGTGGTGTTGGAGAGAAACGCCGGAGGTAACTGCCAGAACATCGGCAATGCCGCGCTGGCGCCCATGCCGGCGAGGATCAGGCCGCTCAGCACCAGGGTCGGGTTGGCTGGAGCGAGCCCGGCGATGGCAATACCGGCAGCCGCCATCAGCAACGGCACGCACAGGTGCCAGCGGCGTTCACGCTGGCGATCCGACGAACGCCCGCAGCCGATCATGAAAAAGCAACCCGCCAGATACGGCACTGCACTGAGCAGTCCGACCTTGCCGTCGCTGCCGACCCCGGCGCCGTGGATCAGTGTTGGCATCCAGAACGCCAGGGTGTTGACCGCCAGCATCACCGCGAAATACACCGCCACCAACAGCCAGACTTGCGGGTTACGCAGAATCGCGGAGAACGAGGTGATCGATTTGCGCTGTTCTTCCTTCGTCAGTTGTTCGCGCAGTTGTTGCTTCTGCGCGGGCGTCAGCCAGGTAACGGTCTCGAAACTGTCCGGCAGGCACTTGAGCACCACCAGCCCGAGCAGGATGACCGGCGCGCCCTCAATGACAAACATCCACTGCCAGCCGCGCAGGCTGCCCAGGTCATGGAAGTGCTCAAGAATGCCGCCCGACAGTGGCCCTCCAATCACCCCGGCCATGGGCACCGCAATCGCAAACAAGGCAGTGACTTGCGCACGCCGACCAGCCGGGTACCAGCGGTTGAGGAAGACCAGGATGCCTGGGAAGAAACCCGCCTCGGCCACTCCGAGCAAAAAGCGCAGCACATAGAAGCCCGTGGCGCTGTCGACCATGAACATGCAGGTCGACAGCGCGCCCCACACCACCATCAACGTGGCGATCCAGCGCCTGGGACCCACACGGTCCAGGGCCATGTTGCTCGGTACGCCGAACAGCGCGTAAGCGACAAAGAACAGACCGGCGCCGAAGCCGTAGACCGTGTCGCTGAAATTCAGGTCGGCGCTCATTTGCATCTTGGCGAAGCCGATGTTGATGCGGTCGAGGTGGGCAAAGAGGTAGCAGATCAACAACAGCGGCATCAGCCGCCAGGTGATGGTGCTGTGGGTGCGGTCGCGGGCGACGCTGCCGAGGCTGTCGGCGATATTGGCTGTGCTCATGGTTTTATACTTTTTGTCTGAGAAGGCCGATGGAGTGAACGGGCAGGGCGTGCTAGCCCAGCTGGGCCTTGAGGAAGGCGTGCACGTTGTTCTGCTTGAAGTTGAGCTGCTCGTGCAGCTCGATCATTTCAAACGACAGGGCCAGCAGGCGTTGGGCCTGAAGCTCGGCAAAGTGCGCGGTGATCACCTCGAAGAGGTGTTCGGCGACTTGCTGACGGGTCGCCAGGTCGCGGCCATGGCCGACCTTGAGCGTCATGTGCACGAAGGCGTAGTCGTGCTTGCCGTCGGCCATGCGCCAGGTATCCAGGCGCACGCCACGGCTGCGGATGCCGCCCAGCGGGAACACACCGCTGTCACCCAGGGTGGCATGGACTTTTTCAAACAGGCCAGGCAAGTCCGCCTGCTGCTCGATGTTGTCGGTGTATTCAGCGATGAAGTGGGGCATGGACGGCTCCTTCAGACCGCGCGGGGACACCGTGCGGCCATACGGTCAAACGGGGAAAATGGCGTTGATCTGCCCGGTGCCGGAGCTGCCGAACGGGGCGGTGATGATTTCGGCAGGCTTGTCGTAATCCGGCCCGCCGAGTAACCCGAGAAGCATCGCGGTGTCGTGCATCTTGCCTTCGCCGAAGCAGTGTTCGGCGTAGTCCGGAAGCATCGCGCAGAACTCTTTCCAGCGGCCTTGGCGCCAGAGCTCCACCACATGCAGGTCGACCTGTTTGTCGAACTCGCGCGTCCAGTTATGGATATTGGCTTCGGCATTACGGTCGTCGGAGAACCGGTGCGACAGCGAGCCGGAAGCCAGCACCACGACTTTGCGGTCGCTCTTCTCGATGGCCCGGCGCACGGCGGCGCCGAACGTGAAGCTGTCTTGCAGGCGATGCCAGGCACACCAGGCGGCAATCGATACCACATTGAATTTCTGCGCGTCCGGTACGCCCATGTGCATGTAGCGCATCGGTACCAGGGTGCCGTATTCCAGCTCCAGGCTGGGGATGTTGTGGGCCAGGGTACGCACGTCGGCCGCATTGGCCTCGGCGGCGATCAACTCGCCAAGTTCCGGGCAGCCTGGGTATTCGTAGTCCATGTTCTTGATGAAGTGCGGCAGCTCGTTACTGGTGTAGGTGCCCTTGAAGTGCTCACCGCTGTTGACGTGATAGGCGCTGTTGACCAGCCAGTGCACGTCAAACACTACGGCGGTGTCGGCGCCCAGTTCGCGGGCGCGGCGGCCGATCTCTTTGTGACCGGCAATCGCTGCTTCACGGCAGCCATGGTGCTTGCCGGGCAGCTCCGATAAATACATCGAGGGAACGTGGCAGATTTTCGCCGCCAGGACGACTTCGCCCATGATGATTCTCCTGAAATTATTGTTGTTGTCTTAGGGGGCTGGTGTGACTCAAACGCCCCAGCGTGGAATGTGATGGCTGCCCATCGAGATGCACACATTCTTGATCTCGGCGAACACTTCGAAGCTGTACTGGCCGCCTTCACGGCCGGTGCCGGAGCCTTTCACACCGCCGAACGGCTGACGCAGGTCGCGCACGTTCTGGCTGTTGATGAACACCATCCCGGCTTCGATGCCATAGGCCAGACGATGCGCCTTGCCGATGTCCTGGGTCCAGATGTACGACGCCAGGCCATAGTCGGTTTCGTTGGCGAGTTTGAGGGCTTCGGCTTCGTCCTTGAAGGGAATGAGGCACACCACCGGGCCGAAGATTTCTTCCTGGGCAATACGCATGTTGTTGTTCACGTCAGCGAACACCGTCGGTTGGATGAACTGGCCTTTGCTCAAGTGCGCCGGCAAGTTGGCCGGACGTTCGAGGCCGCCGGCGAGGAGGGTGGCGCCCTCTTCGAGGCCGATCTTGATGTAGCCGGTGACCTTGTCGTAGTGGGCCTGGGTGATCATCGAGCCGACCTGGGTTTTCGGGTCTTGCGGGTCGCCGACGATCAAGCGTTTGGCGCGCGCAGCAAACTCGGCGACGAACTGCGGATAGACGCTTTCCTGGATAAAGATGCGGCTGCCGGCGGTGCAGCGCTCGCCATTGAGGGAGAAGATCGTGAACAGGGCGGCATCGAGGGCGCGTTCCAGGTCGGCATCTTCAAAGATCAGCACCGGCGACTTGCCGCCCAGTTCCATGGAGTACTTTTTCAGGCCGGCGGTCTGCATGATTTTCTTGCCGGTGGCGGTGCCGCCGGTGAAGGAAATCGCGCGCACGTCCGTGTGACGCACCAACGCATCACCCGCCGTTGCGCCATAGCCTTGGATCACGTTCAAGACGCCGTTGGGGATGCCGGCTTCGACGGCCAGGCGCCCCAGTTCGTTAGCGGTCAATGGCGACAATTCAGACATTTTCAGCACGGCAGTATTACCCAGCGCCAGGCACGGCGCGGTCTTCCAGGTAGCCGTCATGAACGGCACGTTCCACGGCGAGACCAGCGCGCATACACCCACTGGCTGGTACAGGGTGTAATTGAGCATCTGGTCATCGACCGGGTAGCTGTGCCCGTCCATGCGGGTGCAGACTTCGGCGAAGAAATCGAAGTTGTGCGAGGCGCGGGGGATCAGCACGTTTTTGGTCTGGTGAATCGGCAGGCCGGTGTCGAGGGTTTCCAGTTCGGCCAGGTGCGGCACGTTCTGTTCGATCAGTTCGCCCAGCTTGCGCATCAAGCGCGCACGCTCTTTGGCCGGTGTGCCAGCCCATTTGGGAAAGGCTTCCTTGGCGGCGGCCACAGCTTGCGCGACTTCCTCGGCACCGCCGCTGGCGACTTCGCCGATGGCTTCACCGGTGGCTGGGTTGTAGTTGACGAACACGTCTTTACTTTCGACCTCACGGCCGTTGATCCAATGTTTGATCATGCTGCTCAAGCCTCTTTACGGGCGTTGAAGAACGCCGCTTCGCTGACAATTCGATTGACCAGGCGGCCGACGCCTTCGACTTCCACGATCACTTCATCACCGGGCACCACGTCGGCCAGGCCTTCCGGCGTGCCGGTGGCGATCATGTCGCCGGGCTGCAAGGTCATGAAGCTGGACAGGTATTCGATCAGGTAGGGGATGTCGAAAATCATGTCTCTGGTACTGCCTTCCTGGCGCAGTTCACCGTTGATCCACGTGCGCAGGGTCAGGTTGCTTGGGTCCGGCACATCGGCCACATCGACGATCCACGGGCCGACAGGCGTGGTGGCGTCGCGGTTTTTCACCCGCAGGTTGGGGCGGTAGTAGTTTTCCAGGTAGTCGCGAATCGCGTAGTCGTTGCACACCGTGTAGCCCGCCACGTAGTCCAGGGCGTCTTCGCGCTTGACGTTGCGCGCGGGCTTGCCGATGACGGCCACCAGCTCGCACTCGTAGTGCATGTAGGCGACGTTGTCCGGGCGCCATGTCACTTGGTTGTGACCGGTGTAAGTGCCTGGAGATTTAATGAAGGCCAGCGGCTCGGTCGGCGGCGTGAACGCCAGCTCGGCGGCGTGATCGGCATAGTTCAGGCCCAGGGCAAACATGCTGCCTGTGGCCGGTGGCAGCCATTGCACTTGATGTTCGGCCAGCAGGCGGCCATCGGCCAGGCGCACGGCGTTGTGGTCTTCGACATGGGCGAGGTGCACTTCGCCTTCAAACTGGATACGGGCGTGTTTCATGGAAGCTCCTGTTACTCGGCCACGACGTGGTTGACGAGGCGGCCCAAACCGCTGATTTCGACTTCGACGGTGTCACCCGGCAGCACATCCACGCGACCTTCCGGAGTGCCAGTGATCAACACATCGCCAGCGTGCAGGGTCATGAACTCGCTGATTTCGGCGATGAGCAAAGGAATGTTGCGCACGAAGTTAGCCGTGGTGTTTTGCTGGCGAATCTCGCCGTTGACGTACAGCGTGATCGCCAGGCTGTGCGGGTCTGTGACTTGAGCGGTAGGGATCAATTCGGGCCCGACGGAACAGAAGCCATCCCGGCATTTGGCTTTGACGGCGGGGCGGTAGTAGCTGTCTTCCGGCAGGCTGAATTCATTGATGACGGTGAATCCGGCAACGTAATCGAGTGCGTCGCCCTGGCTGACGCGGCTGGCGCTCTTGCCCATCACCACGCCCAGGGCTGGGCCGGGTTGCAGGCGCTCGCCCTGGCCTGGATGCACCACCGCTGCACCGTGCTGATTGCGCGTATTGGGCGTCTTGATAAACAGCACCGGTTTGACCGGCGGCTTCTGATATGGCGGCTGTTCGAATTCGGCGAGGCGCTGTTTCAGCAGCCCTTGGTAGTTGAGCGCCACACCGAAAAGAGTGCCGGTCGCGACGTCATGCAAGGCATGGCTCATGCTTTCTCCTGGCAGAGCCATGGGGAGGCTCTGAATATTGTTAATGTGTTAACAGTTATAATTAAGATGTTAACTATCGTCAAGCGTGGCAGACTGTTCTCGCGGTGGTTGCGCTGCCCAAATCGGTGCAGGATGAGCGTGGCAGCACCCCGGCAATCAGAATAAAAATGAGTAGCGTGCGATGACCGACCGACAACCCATTCCCAACATCAACATTGGCCAGGTGTACGACCAGCGCTACAGCGACGCGCAGGTCCACTACGACCGGCTGGCCAACCTCGCGGGTTTCTTCGGGCGCAATATGCCGATCCACCGGCACGACCGGTTCTTCCAGGTTCACTACGTGAAAAGCGGTACGGTGCGGGTGTATCTGGACGACCAGCAATACGTCGAGTCGGGGCCGATGTTCTTTCTCACGCCGCCCACGGTGCCGCACTCCTTTGTGACCGAGGCCGACAGTGACGGGCATGTGTTGACGGTGCGCCAGCAACTGGTCTGGCAACTGATCGATGCTGATCCCAGCCTGGCGCCGGCGGGCGCGCAACTCCCGGCCGCGTGCGTGGCGCTGGCGCAGTTGGGCCTGCATGACGCGAGTGAGGTCCGTCGATTGGATTTTCTGTTCGAGGAACTCAGTGCAGAGGTCGAGGCCCAGCGCCCAGGGCACAGTGCGGCCCTGGACAGCCTGACGCGCTTGATCATGATCAGCCTGCTGCGGCTGTGCTCCCACTCGCTGAAAGCCACGCCTGCGCGGCACGAAGACTTGAGGATTTTCCACCGTTTCAACGAGCTGATCGAAGCGCACTACCAGCAACACTGGCCCTTGTCCCGGTATGCGCAAGGCATCGGGGTGACCGAGGCGCGACTCAACGATGTGTGCCGGCGCATCGCCGACCTGCCGTCCAAGCGCCTGATCCTGGAGCGGCTCATGCAGGAGGCCAAGCGGCTGCTGATGTTCACGGGCAGCTCCGCCAACGAGATCTGCTACCAGCTCGGCTTCAAGGACCCGGCCTACTTCAGTCGGTTTTTCCAGCGCTACGCACAGCTCACTCCGGGGGAGTACCGTCAGCGACAATTGGGGCTGCGTTGAGACAGGCATGGGGAACTGCGCCTTGATCTTGTTGATCTTGTACGGATCAGCATGACCAGCGCAGCGGTGCGACAGAATGGCTTTTACACGGAACCGATTGCACTTTTCACAGGCTTGCGCGCGGCTTGCACGGACAGGCCGGCGACACTAAGCTGCCGACTCGCCCCCTCAAGTGGTGCCGATATGGCCAACCCCCGACCTTCGCTGACCCTGACCTTGCTGCAAGCCCGTGAAGCCGCAATGGCTTTTTTCCGACCCGCCCTGAACCAGCACGAACTGACTGAACAACAGTGGCGCGTCATTCGCATACTGCGCCAGCAGGGGGAACTTGAAAGCCATCAACTCGCCCAGCAGGCATGCATTCTCAAACCGAGCATGACTGGCGTGCTGAGTCGCCTTGAGCGTGACGGCCTGGTGCGTCGGCAGAAGTCCAGCCAGGATCAGCGCCGCGTGTTCGTCGCCCTCACCGAACGCGGCCAGCAGTGCTTCGTTTCCATGAGTGAAGGCATGGAAAGCAACTACCAGAAAATCGAGGAACAGTTTGGCGCGGAAAAAATGGAGCAACTGCTGGGTTTGCTCAACGAGCTGAAAAACATAAAGCCTTGATGGGCTAAATTTAGTTAATAAGTGAATGTGTTCGCCCCGCGCAGCACCGATCGCTATCCGTTTTCGGCACAAATGTGCCGCATCACCTGAGTTCGGAATGGAACTTGCCTTGTACCTGACCGGTAAGCCTTGCAACTGAAAAAGGTTGGGTCAATGAACAACAATAATGTGCTGATGCCTGAGGCCGCGGTGGTTGCCCGAGGGGCGCCAGCGCTCCAACGTTTTCTGACCCGCGATATCGACGAGCACGCTCGCAATATGCACGGCTGGCAGGTTCGCTACGATCAAGTGTCTGCGGGGGCCTTTGAAGGGGAGTTGGTGGCGTTCCGGTCGGACTGGATGCAATTGGCCCGCGACCGCTCTAATCAGGCCATGATCAAAAGTGGCATGGCGTGGAAAGGCGCGATCACCTTCAGCATCCCCTTGAGTGCCGATGGCCCGGTGTATTGCTCGGGGCATCCGATCCATGAGCCAAGCCTGTTGGTCGCCCACGGTGAGCATCTTCCTGAGTTGCACACTCCCCAACACCTGGATTTGCTCAGTGTGGCCATTGACGAGTACGTCCTTGAGCATGTGCTGGAGCGTCAGGGCAGCCACTTTCGAATTACCGATCTTCCCAAGTGTTACCGCTTGGGTGACTCGTCTGCGCAGGCTGAACTCGCGGCGCTGTTCGAGGCACTGTCCGGCTCCGAGCAAGCGCGGGATGCGTTGCTTGGCCATGATTCGATCCGCCGTGGCCTGCGGGATTCGGTGATGCTGCATGTGCTGGAGCTGATTGCGCCGGATCACGCGCCACCGCTCAACCCCACCGCGCGCAAAAGGATGGTCGACCGCGCACGGGAATACGCGCTGAGTCACCTCGACGAGCCGTTGTCGATCCTCGACCTGTGTAACCACATCGGCGCCAGCCGGCGCAAACTCCAATATTGTTTCCAGGAAACCCTGGGGATCAATCCGGTGGCGTATTTGCGTGCGTTGCGCCTCAATGCAGTGCGTCGTGAACTGCGAATGAGCACCCAATCCCTGAACGTACAGGACGTCGCGGCACGCTGGGGGTTCTGGCATTTGAGCCGCTTCTCCGGTGACTATCGCACCCTGTTTGGTGAAACCCCTTCACAGACCCTGCGCCGTACGCAACTCTGCTGAAAACGGATAACCCGCCCACGGCGCTGCTGCCTAGGATGACCCACACCACTTGCTGGGAGGGGCATTCGATGAGCAATAACAATAACGCAAGCGCTGCACGCAAGACGTTGTTCACCCTGGGGCTGCTCGGTTGCTGCGCCGGCGTCCAGGCGACCGAGAACGGCGCGCCGACCACAGCGGTCGGCGTGTATGACTTCGGCGCGGGGATGATGCCACCGGCCACGCCGTTCGGCACCATCGGGCTGCGTACGGCGTTCTACTCGGCCAATGTGCAGAAGGACCGCAACGGCCGGTCGATCGACAACCACTTCTCGTTGGATGTCTTGTCGATTGGCGTCGCCTATATGCGCATGACTGATCACACGGTACTGGGCGCCCACTATGGGTTTGGCGTGGTGGTGCCGTTTTTCAAGATGGACGCTTCCGTCAAGGTGCCGACCCCCATTGGGCCGCTGAGCCTGGAGGCTGATCCGTTTCGACTGGCCGATGTGCAATTCCTGCCGGTGATCCTGCAATGGAACCCATCGCCGAATCTGTTCATTAACACCCAATTGCAGATCCAGGCGCCTACCGGTGACTACGACAAGAACCGTCTGGTTTCCCCCGGTCTCAATCACTGGACGTTCTCGCCGATCGTCAACGCCACCTACCTCACCGACAGTGGCTTCGAGGTTTCCTCAAGCTTTGAAGTCGACGTCAACACCCGCAACCCCGCAACCGATTACAAAAACGGTGTCGAGTACCGCCACGAGTTTGCCGTGGGCCAGCACATCGGCCCGTGGACGTTGGGCCTGGGCGGTTATTACTACCGCCAGTTCAGCGACGACGATGCGCCAGGGTTGCAGTCGGGCAACCGGGCACGGGTGCTGGCAGTGGGGCCGGCGGTGAGTTACTTCAAGCCGGGCCTGCCACCGGTCTGGCTGCATGCCTACAAGGAAACCGACGCGCGCAACCGTGCCGAGGGTTACACCGTGGCGCTGCGTATTTCTCAAAGCTTTTAAGGGGCTGGCCATGAATCCATCACGTTCTGAATACGCACCACCCCGGCAAGCCAGCGGTCGTCGTGAAGGGTTGGTGCTGATGCTCGGCAGCAGCCTGACGATCATGGGCGCGGTCATGGTTGCGCCGATCCTGGCCAAGCTTGGCGCCACGTTTGGTCCGCTGGAGCCGCGCGCCGACTTGCTGGTGCCCTTGGCGGTCACCGGGCCGGCGCTGGCGATTGCACTGTGCGCGCCGTTGGCCGGCTGGTTGGCCGACCGGGTCGGGCGCAAGGCGTTGCTGGTTATCGCGACCTTGTTATACGCCGTGCTCGGCGCCTTGCCGGCACTGCTGGATAACTTGCAGGCCATCGTGGGCGTGCGCCTGTTGTTCGGCTGCGCCGAAGCCGCCGTGATGACCTGTTGCGCCACCTTGATTGCCGACTATTGGCACGGTGAGGAACGGCTGCGCTACATCAATCGGCAGGTAGTAACCATCGGCCTGGTGGGCTCGCTGTTCTTTGTGGTGGGCGGCGCGCTGGGCGAGCATTCCTGGCGCCTGCCGTTCCTGCTGTACCTGCTGCCATTGCTGTTGGTGCCGCTGATGATGAAGGTGCTGTGGGAACCGGCTAGCCGCCCGCAGTCCCTCGACGAACCCGAGCCGGGCAGGGTAGCCGTGGTGCCGTTGGTACTGGGTTATTTGCTGATTCTCAGCGGGATGGTCCTGAGTTTTATCGTGCCGATCCAGGCCCCGATTCTGCTGGTCGGCCTGGGAGTGACCTCTAGCACGCTGATCGGGCTGTCGGCGGGCCTGGGTTTGCTCGCGACCCTGGGCGGTTCGCTGGCCTGGCCATTGCTGCGTCGACGCTTCGGCATCGTCGGTTGCAACGCGCTGTTGCTGGCTCTGCTGGGGTTGGGGCTGTGGCTGCTGATGCGCGGGCAAAGCTACATCGCGGTGCTGGTGGCGGTGCTGATTCACGGCCTGGGCGCCGGGCTGCTGGTGCCCAACGTGATGGCGCCGGTGATGAATGCCCTGAGTGCCCGGACGCGCGGGCGCGGCCTGGGCGGGTTCACGGCTTGCCTGTATTTCGGCCAATTTGTCAGCCCGCTGGTGGTGGCGCTGCTCAGTGTCTACGCCGGTGACCTGCGCACCTCCATCCAGTGGCTGGCGCTGGCCAGCTTTGCCTCGGCGGCGATCTGGGCGCTGGCAGGCCTGCACGCCCGACGTAAAGGGGCTCCGGGTGCCTTCCGGTCAAGTCATTCGTAACTAAAAGGAGATAAACATGAACATCCAGAATCTGTTGGACAGCGAGGATGCCACCGGCCTGGCCGAGTGGGTCCGCCGTGGCGAAGTGCACCCCGGCGAGTTGCTTGAAGCGGTGATTGACCGGATTGAGTGGGTCGAGCCGCAGCTCAATGCCGTGGCCGAACGGCTGTACACGTCGGCCCGTGAAGCTGCACGCACCGTGCAGCCCGGCCACGGCGTATTCGCGGGCGTACCGACCTTGATCAAAGATCTGTTTTCGCCAGTCAACGGCGCGGCGATGACCAACGGTTCCCAGGCACTGGGAGGGTTTCGCGCAGATTTTGAAGCCGAACTGGTGACCCGTTTGCGCCGTGCCGGTTGCGTGATTGCCGGCACCAGTACCTCGCCCGAATTCGGCACATCGTACTCCACCGAGTCCACGCGCTTTGGCGCCACACGCAACCCCTGGAACACCGGCCACAGTGCGGGCGGCTCCAGCGGTGGCGCGGCCGCCTTGGTGGCGGCGCGTGTCGTCCCGTTTGCCCATGGCAACGACGGCGGCGGCTCCTTGCGCGTGCCGGCGTCCTGCTGCGGGGTGTTTGGCCTCAAGCCCAGTCGCGGGTTGTTGCCATCAGGGCCGATGGTCGGCGAAGGCTGGGCCGGCATGGGCACGCCCCATGGGATCACCTTGTCGGTACGTGACAGCGCCGCCTTGTTGGATGCAACGGCCGGGATCGACCTCGGCGCACCCTATGCCGCACCGGTGCAGGTGCAGCCCTATGTTTCGGCGTTACAGCGTGACCCAAGGCCGCTGCGCATCGCACTGGTGGAGCAACTCGGGCCTTGGCCCACGTCCAGCGAAGCGCTGGCATCGGTGCAGGAGGCCGCCAGATTGTGCCAATCCCTGGGCCATCGGGTTGAGCCGGTGAAGTTGCCGGTGTCACTGCCGGAATTTCTCGATCAGGTCTTCACCATCATTGGCGCCAGTACCCGTCACTATCTCGACGTGCTGGGACAGATGCGCGGCTTTGCGGTGCAGCCCGAGGAGCTTGAGGCGCGCACCCGGATCATTTTGCGCAGCAAGGGCGATGTCAGCGGGGCAAATTACGCGGGCGCGGTGGAGTGGATTCATGGCTTGGGCCGGCAGTTGGCGATGTTCATGCAGGAATACGACCTGATCCTCACGCCGACCCTGGCCCGTGAGCCGGCAGCGATTGGCGAGCTGGATGTGCAGGACGACCGCTTGAGCCTGGATGAACTGATTGAGCAGTTTCACAGCTACTCACCGTTTACCGCGTTGTTCAACGCCAGCGGGCAACCGGCGATGTCGGTGCCGCTGTACTGGAGCGCCGCCGGCCTGCCGATGGGCGCCCACTTCGCGGGCCGTTTTGGCGAGGAAAGTACGCTGTTCGCCCTCGCTGCGCAGTTGGAGCGTGCGCAACCCTGGCGTCGGCGAGTACCGCCGATCAATGCCTGTCAGCGGTGAGTGCCTGGGACGGTTGGCAATGGGAGGCAGCCGCTCCCACTGCTGACTACCGTGGATCGATCAAGCGCGGATATTCAGGCACACCACCTTGGGTTGGGTCATCTCCTCGTAGGCGAAACGCACGCCCTCACGGCCGAGGCTGCCGTATTTGGAACCGCCAAAGGGCATTGCATCAAAGCGATAGTCGGACGAGTCGTTGATCATCACACCTCCCGCCTCAATCCTGCGGGCGGCGCTCAAGGCCGTCGCCAGGTCGCTCGTAAAGATACCGGCGTGCAGGCTGTAGTCAGGCTCGTTGGCCAGCGCGATGGCCTCATCGAAGGACTCAACCCGTTGCAATACCACCACGGGCGCAAAGACTTCGTTGCGCCAGAGTGCGCTGGCGTGATCGACGTTTTCCAATACGGTGGCGGCGTAACACGAATCCTGTCGTGTGTGCCCGCACAGCAAGGTTGCGCCTTGGGCCAACGCGTCGGCTACCACGCGCTCGGCATTCTGCGCCGCTTGTCGGGTAATCATCGGGCCGATATCGGTGCTGGCAAGCAACGGGTCGCCGACCAACAGGGCCTGGGCCTGGCTGACAAAACGTTCGCGGAACGCGGCATAAACGGACCCATGAACCAGCAGTCGCTGAGTGCCGATGCAATTTTGTCCTGCCGCCCAAAAGGCGCCGGACACGCAACACGCCACTGCGGCCTCAAGGTCGCAGTCGTCCATGACGATTACGGGCGCATTGCCGCCCAAGTCCATTGCCAGTTTCTTCAAGCCTGCGGTGCGGGAGATCTGCTCACCGGTGACAAAGCCTCCGGTGAAGGAAATCATGCGCACGTCACGCGCCGCGACCAGGGCTTTGCCCAGTTCGGCACCACCGGTGGCAACCGTGACCACCGATTCGGGCAAGCCAGCGTCGATCAGGTACGCCACCAGTTTCATGGCTGACAACGGCGCCAATTGCGACGGTTTGAGAATCACCGCGTTGCCGCCGGCGATGGCTGGGCCGAGCTTGTGCGCCACCAGGTTCAAGGGATCGTTGTATGGCGTGATGGCGACGATCAAGCCAAGGGGCTCGCGGGAGAACCAACCCTGGCGAGACTCTGAACCTTCATAGGCATCAAAAGGGATCACCTCGCCGGCATTGCGCCGGGCTTCTTCGGCTGACAGCTTGAGGGTGTTGACGCAGCGCTTGACCTCTTTTTGCGCCTGCTTGAGGGTCTTGCCGGCTTCGTCGACGATCAGTCGGGCAAATGCCGATGCATCGCGTTCGATGTTCAAGGCCGTCTGTTCGAGAATCTGTGCCCTGCGATAACGCGGCAAGCCCGCACTGGCCCGAACGCCCTGGCGACCCTGTTCCAGCAAGTGCGGAACCTGGGACGCACACACGTCGGCTACGCTGCCGACAAGCGCACCGTCAAAGGGATTGAACACCTGTATTTGTGCTGCCCCAACCGTACGGGCCAAATTCGATACGTTCATTGGCTTACTCCCGACCCTGTGCAGCGGATTGATGAAGGCTGATGATGTCCGACAGCAGCGCAAAGGCTGTTTCTGTACGACCGGCACCCGGTCCCGAAACCGTCACCGTGCCAATCAGGTCGCTGCTGAACGACACTGCATTCGTGGCGCCGCCGATGCTGGAGAGCGGATGATCGTTGCCCAACAGGCGCGGTTCGACGCTGGCACTGACCGAGCCATCGGCATGCCGTGTGGCGGCGCCAATGAGTTTCCAGCGTGCATTGTTCTGGCGGGCCTGATCGATGTCCTCAAGGGTGAGGGCGCTGATACCGTTGCAGCGCACATCGCTGACGGTGAGTGATGCATCCAGCAGCTCGTTGGCCAGGATCACCACTTTGAGACGTACATCATGGCCTTCGACATCCGCCGTCGGGTCGGCTTCGGCGTACCCCAGGGCCTGCGCCTGCTCGACGGCTTCGGTAAAGCCCAGGCCATTTTCCATGCGGGTCAGGACGAAATTGGAGGTGCCGTTGAGAATGCCTTCGAAGCTGTTGATGCTGCTGCCGGCCAGCAATTGCCTGGCCAGGCGGATCACAGGCGTGCCACTCATCACCGAGCCTTCGTATTCAAACGCCACGTGGTTGCGCTGAGCCAGGGCCTTCAACGCCGCGCCGTGCAGGGCAATCGGTCCTTTGTTGGTGGTCACCACGTGCTGGCCGTTTTCCAGGGCCCAGCGACAGAACGTGGTCGCAGGTTCGCCGTCCACCGGGTTGGTGAAGGTCGCTTCGGCAATGATGTCTGCGCCGGAGTCTTTGATCACGGCTTCAGTGCGCGCGACCGCGTCGCCCCCCGGTAGGTTTGCCAGGGCGCCCTTGGTCACCGGCAGCGCGGCCAGTGAGGCGGCATCCAGCCCTTGGCGGTTGATCAGTGAGCCGAGGAAGAGGTCGGTGACACCGACGATTTTCAGGGTAAAACCCAGTGCGTTTTTCCAGTCTTCGTTGCGTTCGGCAATCAACTGGGCCAACGCTCGGTTGACGCCACCGAAGCCCACCAGCGCAATTTTATATTCAGTCATTTTTTTATGCCCTTGATCTGTGTGATGAGTGGTCTGGCATAAGATTAGGGGCGCGACCATGGCAGTGAAATATGCCAATTTGCTCTATTTCATGGGCGTTTTGACCAAGGGGTAGGTGCTGCGTGGGGAACAAAAAAAGCCAACGATCGTTGGCTTTTTTTTACCGCGAAACCGGTTTAGACAACGGACGATAGAACGAATGACGTCACGGTATTTTCCACCCCCGCCAGGGCCGAGATTTGAGTCCAGACCTGATGCACCCGCTGCGGGCTTGATGCGCCGACGCGCAGCATCAGGTCGAATTCGCCGCTCATGACGTCGCACTGGATCACTTCAGGAATTGCCCGCAGGGCCTGCAAGACATCCTCGCCGCGCATGCGGTCATAGCGATAGACGAAAATCACTGCGTTGATCTGGGATGAGGCTTGGCGCCCGTCGCCGGTCAGTACCGTATAGCCCAGGATTGCACCGTCACGTTCCAGCCGTTCGATCCGTTGGCGCACGGCGTTGCGGGACAGGTTGACCTTGGCCGCCAGCTCAGCGTGGGCGGCGCGGGCATTGAGCCGCAACTCGGCGATGATGCGCTCATCGAGCGGATCCAGAATGCGCTTCATGTGGCCCCCTGCCTCCCGTCGTTCACAGCGTATCGAGCAGTTGATAAAGGAGGCCGGCGTCGTCGGGCGTTATCCGGTAACGCTGCGCGTGTAAGTGCGCTGTCGCCTGGCCGTGTTGCCCCGGCACATTGATGCCCAGTTCGTTGAGCAGCGCAGCGGATTTGGCCGGTGAAGTTTCCCCGAGGGTGACCATTGGCGCGACCAGGCTGCGCCGATAAAGCCTTGCGGCGAGTACTCCGGTGGCCGTGTGGGGGTCAATCAGGTAGCCCGTGTCACGGTAGAGCGAGGCGATTTCGGCCAGGGTTTCTTCATCGCTGACCGCATAGGAGTCGATGATCATCCGGGCCTGCAACCAGCAGTCGTTGGCGATGGTCATCTCGCCGCTGGCTTCGAATTCGGCCATCAGCGCACTGACTGCCGCAGCGTCGTGTCCATACAACTCCCAGAGAAAACGTTCGAGGTTGGAGAAAATCGACAAGTCCATGGCCGGTGACAGGGTCTTGTCAGCGCGCTGGCGGCTGTAATGGTTCTTGAGGAACAACTGATGCAGGGCGTCATTTTTGTTGGTCGCGACGATGATTTGGGTAATCGGCAGGCCCATTTTTTGCGCGATGTAGCCTGCGTAGACTTCGGCGAAACTCGCCGCCGGCACGCTGAAGCCGACAGATCGTTGACCTGCGCCCAATTGCAGCACGGCGTAGAAATAAAACACGAGCTGCGCCAGCACGTTGACCCAGTTGCTGGAATTGAAGCTGATCGCCTCATGGCGCGGGTTGGGCCAATGCCTGAACAAGCGGTTCGCGAGTTGCTGGCAGTCGTCAAAGCTACCGGCGACTGCGAACGTATGCACATTGGGATGCGCAACCCCTTGCAACTCGTGCAGTTGATGCTGTGCGACCGCGGACTCCGGGTATAGCAGCACCACGTGGGTGTCGTTACTGTGTTTGAACGCATCGATCGCCGCGAGCCCAGTGTCTCCGTTGGTGGCGCCGAGCACCACTGCGCGTCGCGGGTGCTTATGCAGAAAGTACTGCACCAGTTGCGCCTGCAACTGCGCGGCGAAATCCTTCGAGGAGCGGGTCGGACCGTGGAACAGCTCAAGCACCCATTCGTTGCGATCGACCTGATGCAGCGGCGCCACCGCACGGTGCTTGAACTGACTGCTGGCTTCTTTGAGCAGGCGCTTGAGGTCCGCTTCGGGGATGGTCCCGCCAACAAACGGACGTATGATCCGATACGCCAGTTCGTCGTAGGGCAAGGTTGACCAGTTGGCGATATCCTGGGGCTCGAACAGCGGCAGGTCGGTGGGTACGAACAGTCCGCCGTCGTCGGCCAGGCCGGACAACACGACCTTTTCAAAGTCGGCCTGCACGGTCGAACTTCGAGTGCTTATGTAGTGCATGGTTTGGCTCCGGCCATTTATTTGTAGCGATGAGCCTGCTCGACCAGCCAGGTAGAAAACATCATGGCGTCGGGGTGCTGGTCTGCCCCGGAGCCGCGTACCAGGTAGAACGACTCGCTGGCTTCGATGCGCTGGTCGAAGGGCTCGATCAAACGCCCGTCCTGGAGCATCTCGTCAACCATTGAGGAGCGTGCCAGCGCAATCCCTTGCCCGAGTTCGGCCATGCGCAACGTCGAGATCAATGTGTCGAACTGCATGCCACGGGACGAATCGACGTCGTCCGCGCCGACCATCTTCAGCCAGTATCCCCAACCCTCTTCGTAACCCAGCACATGCAACAGCGTATGCCGCGCAACGTCGCTCGCCACCGTCAGCGGTGATCGCGCCATCAGGGCGGGTGAGCAGACCGGGAACAAGGTGTCCCAGGTCAGCCGCTGGGACACGAGGCCAGGCCATTGACCATGGCCCCAGCGAATTTCCATATCGTCTTCGCCATCCAGTTCCTTGATCCAGATATTGCTGATGTAGCGGATATCGACGTGGGGGTGAGCCTGACTAAAGTCCACCAGCTTGGGCGCCAGCCAGTGGACGAAAAACGCCAGGCTGCCGCGCACCTTGATCGGCCGCCGTTTGTGCTGGCCAAAAATCTCGTTGGTGCCCACCGCCAGCCGTGTAATTGCATCCTGCACCACCGGCAGATAAGCCTGGCCTTCTTCGGTCAGCCCCAGTCCCCGGGGCAGGCGCTTGAACAGCGCCACGCCCAGATGACTTTCCAGTTGGCGGATCTGCTGGCTGACCGCGCCCTGGGTCAGGCACAGTTCGTCGGCGGCGTGAGTAAAGTTCAGGCTCCGGGCGGACACCTCGAACGCGCGCAGCCAGTTCAACGGAGGGAGCGGCTTTTGCTTCATGGTCTGGACCTTATTGACGCGGTACTCAGCACGCTTGCCCACACCGTCTAGGGGGACGGCTGAACCGTGGTGGCGAGCGACAAGCGTCGTTCGCGGCTGTTACGGGTAATGTAATACACGAAGTAGCACCAGGCGATGAAGGGCAAACCGAAGTACAACGCGACGCGCTGTTCCGGGTCGAACGCGATCCCCACACAAGCAAGGCTGCAGCACACCAGTGCGCCCAAAGGCACCCACGGGTAACCCCGGACCCTGAATTTGAGGTCGCGCACGTCGCCGCCATTGGCCACGAACTGACGGCGGAATGCAATTTGACTCGCGGCGATACTCATCCACACCACCACCACCGCCAACCCGGAAATCGACACCAGCGCCAGGTACACCGTGTCGGCGGCAAACACGCTGCTGAGCAGGGATGCGCCGCCACCGACCATGCTCAGTACGATGGCGTTCAATGGGGTGCCCATGCGGGTCAAGTGGGAGAACTGCTTGGGCAGGTGCCCTTGGTCGCTCAGGGTCCAGAGCATCCGTGAGGCGGCGTACAGCCCGGAGTTGGCCGCCGACAACAGCGCGGTGATGATCACGAAGTTCATGATGTCGGCGGAGTAGGGGATACCGATGTAGGTGAACACGGTGACGAAGGGGCTTTCGACCAGACCGGCCTGCTCACGCGGCAGCAACGTCGCCAGCACGAAAATGGTCCCGACGAAAAAGATAGCCAGGCGCAGCACGGTGGTGCGGATGGCCCGTGGCACATTGCGTTGCGGGTCCTTGGTTTCACCGGCGGCGATACCGATCAGTTCGGTGCCTGAAAACGCGAACGAAACCGCCAGCAAGGTCATGGCAATCGACATGAAACCGGTGGGGAACAAGCCTTCGCGTGTGAAGTTACCGAGGCCGATACTGTGGGCCTGATCGATATTGAGCAGGCCGAGAATGGCGCCGCCGCCGATGATCAGGAACACCACGACCGTCACCACTTTGATCAGGGACAGCCAGAACTCAGTCTCGGCGAACAAACGGACCGAGACCACGTTGGTAAAAAATACCGCCCCGGCAAACAATGCACTCCAGATCCACACGGGCGTGTCAGGAAACCAGCGCGTCATCAGGATGCCGGCGGCGGTGAACTCCGAACCAATCGCCACCGTCCACGTCAGCCAATACAGCCAGGCCACGGTGTAGCCGGTGCCTGGGCCGAGAAAACGGGTCGCGTACGTGCTGAACGAGCCGGTTTCCGGCATCTGCACTGCGAGCTCGCCGAGGCACATCATCACCATGTACACCATGAGTGCGCCGATGATGTAGGCGATCACCGCACCCAGCGGGCCTGCCTGGTTAACGGTATAGCCGGAGGTTAGAAAGAGTCCGGTGCCAATCACGCCACCCAAGGCCAGCATGACAATGTGGCGCGTCTGCATTTCCTGTTTGAAGCCGGCACGCGTGTTGGTTTTTTCTTCTGTTATGGACATGGTTGTTCTCATGAAAGTAGTGAGGGCAGATAGAAGCGTCGCCACACAGTTTTATTATTATTCCTCTTCATGAAACGCCTCACAGACGGCCCTGTCGTGAGGTTTGAAAGGTTAGTTCACGCCCTCGCTGAAGGCGGGCTGCTGACTTTTTTCATCGCGCAAACCCCTGACAAATGCGAACGCCTGCTTTAAATCGTCGAGCAGATCGTCGGTGTCTTCGATACCCACCGAAACCCGCACTAATCCTTCCGAGATTCCCAGCGCCTGGCGCTCCTCCAGCGTGTTTTCCACATGACTGGTGGTGCGCGCAGGGCCGTAAATGGTTTCCACCGCACCGAGATTGCCCGCACAGTGTGCAAATCGCAGGCGTGGCAGCAGCAGCTTGACCGAGTCCATGCCGCCAACAAGTACGAAGCTGACAATGGCGCCAAAACCGCCCATCTGCGCACACGCCACCGCGTGGTTCGGGTGGTCGGCCAGGCCGGGATAATTGACCGAAGCCACCAGCGGCTCTGTGCAGAGAAATTCTGCCAGGGCACGGGCGCTGTGTTGCTGCTGACGCATGCGCAGCACCAGGGTTTTCATGCCGCGAATGATCATGTAAGCCGAGAGTGGATCAAGGGTGGCACCGTTGATTTCACGGTAATGCCGAACCTTGGCCATCAGGGCTTCACTGCCGCAGACCAGGCCGCCCAATACGTCACCATGACCACTGAGGAATTTGGTCGCGCTGTGAATGACCACATCGACCCCCAGGGCCAAGGGGTTTTGATTGAGTGGTGTGGCAAACGTGTTGTCGGCTACCACTAGCGCGCCCACGCGTTTGGCCGCCGCAACCAGGCGTTGGATATCAAGGATCTTCAGGGTCGGATTGGTCGGCGTTTCCAGGTACACCACCTTACAGCCCCTGGCGATTTCCCGTTCGATCGCCTCGTGATCGAACGTCTCGCACAAGGTCACCTCCACCCCCGTGCGCGGCAGGAACTCCTCGAAAATCTTGTTGGTGCCGCCGTAACTGTCCTTGGTCGACACCACGCGGTCACCCTGGGCCAGGAAGGTATAAAGCACACTGCTGATAGCCGCCATGCCACTGCTGAATGCGACTGCGGATTCGGCATTCTCCAACTCACCAATCTTGGCTTCGAGGGTCTCGACCGTCGGGTTGCTCATGCGGCTATAGATAAAGCCCGGGGCTTTACCCATGGCGACGTCGTACCAGACGTCGATATCGTCGTAACCATACGCCGCACTGAGCACAATAGGCGCCTGCGTGGCGTTATAGGGATGCCTGACTTGCTCTCCACCCCAGACCGCCCGTGTCCCGGCGCCCGCATTATCAAGCCCTGCGCTGTCAGGTTTTTTGTTCATTGAGACTACTCGCACTGAGGGGTGAACGTTGAGTCGTTCACACAGATAGTGCGGATCAATATAGGGATAAGCGGTGCCCCCGAGAAACGATGTTATCGGTGCCAAAGGGCTGCTTTTTTTAATGGTTGGCGGGGGGATATGCTGGTTTTGTTTTTGCTGGAACCGGGGGACAAGATCCTGGGCCTGGACCTCAAGTCAGGTGGGCATTTGTCCCATGGCGCTGCGTTCAACTTCTCCAGGCCCTCAACTATGGCGTACATCCGGTGACGCGCAGGGTCGACCTGGATCAGGTCGAGCAGATCGCCCGACAGGAACGTCCACACCTGATCATCCCAGGCGCTTGCCCAGGCGCTTACCCCGGCGCGCGCGGATGGCCGCACAAGCCCGGCAACTGCTGCTGAACTGCGCGCTGGGCCATTAGATTTTCAGGGCGCTGGCCAGGCGCAACATGGCGGCTTCTATTTCATGCGCGGTCAGGGAGGAGTAGCCCAGCAGCCAGCCTTGTTGCTTCGGTTCGCCCGCGTACAAGCCGCTGAGGCCGGACAGTTGCACGCCGGCAGTAGCCGCCTGGCGGATGGTTTTCTCCTCGGACCATCCGGCTTTCAGCAGGCAGGGGATCTGCAACCCGCCCGGCGGCAATTCGGCGGTGACCACGGTGCTCAGGTACTTGCCGATCGCGTCGTGCATGATCGAGCGGCGTCCGGCATACAGCTTGCGCATGGCCCGCACATGGGCGTTGTAATGACCGTCTTCCATAAAACGCGCCAGAGTCAGTTGCAGTGTTTGCGGTGTGTGGCCGTCCATCATGCTGCGGGCATAGGCAAAGGGCTTCACCAGCGCAGAGGGCAGCACCATGTACCCCATGCGCAGGCCGGGGTAGAGGGTCTTGCTGAAGGTGCCGATGTAGAGCGTGCGCTGATACTTGTCCAGGCCCTGCACGCAGGCCGTGGGTTGCCCGTCGTAATGGAACTCGCTGTCGTAGTCATCCTCGATGATCCACTTGCCTTTTTGCGCCGCCCAATTGATCAACTCAAGTCGCCGCTCCAGGGGCAAGGTCGCGCCGGTGGGGTACTGGTGAGAGGGCGTGACATACACACAGTTGGCTCCGCTGCGGTCGGCATAAAGCAGGTCGGTGCGGATGCCGTGTTCATCGACATCAATGGGCATCACCTTGGTTTCGGCAATTTGGAAGGCCTTGCGGGCGCCGTAATAGCCGGGGTTTTCCAGCAGGATCGGCTTGCCGGCGTCCACCAGCAATTGCGCGCACAGGTACAACGCCTGACGTGTGCTGCTCAACACCAGCACCTGGTCGGGTGAGCATTTGGCGCCGCGTTCGAGGTTCAGGTAGGTGGCAATCGCTTTGCGCAGGGGCTCGGCGCCTTGTGGGTCGCCATGCAGCAGCACGCTGGCGCGATAGTCCTTCATGACCTGGCGCTGCAAACGCTCCCACACATCCGTCGGGAAGCTGCGGGTTTCCGGCAGGCCGGTGGCGAATGCCTTGATGACTTGCTGATCGCGCACGCCGCCGGTGTCGAAGATCATCCGCCCGCGCTGGCTGAGTTCGGCGCCCGGTGCGGCGACGCTGCTCCTGGTTTCCTGAGCCTTGAGGCGTCGGCGGCCGGCACCGCGCAATTCGACGCCCACCGTGTCGCAGACGTAACTGCCGGCGCCTTCGCGGCGCACGATAAACCCGTCCCGATGCAGCTGCACATAGGCGTTCTCAACGGTGTCGCGTGCGCACCCCAATGACTTGGACAGCACCCGCGTGGCGGGCAGTTTCAAGCCGGGGCCGAGGGCGCCGTCGAGGATCAGCGCACGTAATGCACGTTGGATCCGCTGGTGCAGATCCAGCAGCTGAAACTCGGCGTCGTTGAGGCGCATCTTCAGGGTTTCAAGCTCGAAGGTCTTTGCCATGTGGTCTGCTCTCATTCCATGAAATGGCAGGTAGTGGCAGGCCAGTTTATCCGTAGACTCTGGCCCTCGCCATCCCACGGTTTCAACGCCGTTTCAGTGCCGGCGTTCGAGGCGTTATGGGGGTTCATGAGCGCGTTTGCGCGAGAGCATGCTTGACGGACCACGCCAAGTGGTCTGGTCGGCTGCGCTAAAGCGTAGGGGTTAAACCTGCCATTCAAACGCTATAAATGACCGCTTAACAGCGACCGGATGGATACATCGTCCAGCAAGGAGCCAAGACCTATGTCATCTACTCAATCCCCCTCGTCCGTGCATCTGCGGGACCTGCTGCACCCGGTGGTTGCCGGGTTGATTTCAGTGATCGTCAATTACGGCGGCACGTTCATCCTGGTGTTTCAGGCCGCCAAGGTTGCCGGGCTCAGCCCTGAGTTGACGGCGTCGTGGGTTTGGTCTGTGTCGATCGGGGTAGGGGTGACCGGGATGTTTCTCAGTGGGGTGAGCCGCGAGCCGATCATCACCGCCTGGTCGACGCCTGCGGCGGCGTTTTTGATCGTCGCCCTGGGGACCACGCCCTACGCCGAGGCCATCGGCGCCTACATGATTTCGGCGGCAGCGTTCGTGCTGTTGGGCGTGTCCGGTTACTTTGAGAAAGCCGTGCGGCTGATCCCGCCA
Source organism: Pseudomonas sp. H1_D04 (assembly GCF_054683855.1). Lineage (NCBI taxonomy): Bacteria > Pseudomonadati > Pseudomonadota > Gammaproteobacteria > Pseudomonadales > Pseudomonadaceae > Pseudomonas > Pseudomonas sp. H1_D04. Next base: position 5,599,672 of record NZ_CP162826.1, on the reverse strand, counting down.
GGTGTGGCAGCGGGCTTGTTGGGCGGCATCCTGCTGCAGTTTGGCATCGGTGCGTTCGCCAGCATGAGCGTCGACCCGCTATTGGTCGGTGTGTTGATCGGCGCCTACATCCTGTTCAAGCGCTTGAGTGCGCGCTACGCGGTGGTCGGCATTCTGGTGCTGGGGCTTGGCTTTTTGCTGATGCAGGAGCGCGTGGACTTCACGGGATTGGCGCTGGAGTTCGCGACTCCGGTGTTCACACGCCCCGAGTTCTCGGTCAATGCGTTGTTGAGCGTCGCGCTGCCGCTGTTTCTGATCACCCTCACGGGGCAGTACATGCCGGGCATGCTGGTGCTGCGCAGTGACGGCTTCAACACCAGTGCCAACCCGATCCTCAGCGTGACCGGGCTGGGTTCTCTGCTGATGGCGCCGTTCGGTTCCCATGCCTTCAACATCGCCGCCATCACGGCCGCCATCTGCACGGGCAAGGAAGCCTCCGAAGACCCGTCCAAGCGCTGGGTCGCAGGCGTGGCCGCGGGCATCTTCTACATCCTGGTGGGGATCTTCGGCGTGACCCTGGCCGCGGTGTTCATGGCCTTCCCGGCGACCTTCATCACCACCCTGGCCGGGCTGGCGCTGTTGGGCACACTCGGCGCGAGCCTGGCCAATGCCATGGCGGACGTGAAATCCCGGGAAGCGTCGCTGATCACCTTTCTGGCCTGCGCGGCCAATATCACCGTGCTGGGCATCGGCGGCGCGTTCTGGGGCCTGGTCATCGGCCTGGCGGCCTACGCCGTGCTCAATGGGCAGTTGCCGCGCCGTGAAAAGACGGCGGCCCCACAGGCCGAAACGGTTGCGACAACGTCTGCTGATCACCGTCAGACGGGCCACCACCGTGCGCCTGATGCCACCGCTGACCTGCAATGACGCACAGATCGACGACATCGCCGTACGCATCACGCGCCTGCTGTCACCGACCGTTTGAATTCTTGACCAAGGACACTTTGCACATGTACGACTCGACGCTGACCCTGAACGCTTTCGACCCTGAGCTGTATGAATCCATTCAGAACGAAGCACATCGTCAGGAAGACCATATCGAGCTGATAGCCTCGGAAAACTATGCCAGCCCGCTGGTGATGAAAACGCAGAGCTCGGTGCTCACCAACAAGTACGCCGAAGGCTACCCCGGCAAGCGCTATTACAGCGGCTGCGAGTACGTCGACGTCGCCGAGCGGCTTGCCATCAAGCGGGTCAAGGCGCTGTTCAACTGCGACTACGCCAACGTGCAACCCCATGCGGGCGCCCAGGCCAACGCGGCGGTCTTCCTCGCACTGATCAACCCCGGCGATACGGTGATGGGCATGAACCTGGCCCAGGGCGGTCATTTGACCCACGGCAACCCCGCCAATTTCTCGGGGCGTCACTACACCATCGTGCCTTACGGACTGAACCCGGAAACCGGCTTTCTCGACTATGACGAGATGGAGCGAATCGCGCTGCAAGCGCGCCCCAAAATGTTGATCGGTGGTTTTTCCGCGTATTCGCGCTACAAGGACTGGGCACGCATGCGCAGCATTGCCGACAAGGTCGGGGCGATTTTCTGGGTCGATATGGCCCATGTCGCCGGGCTGGTCGCTGCGGGCGAATACCCGGACCCACTTCCCCATGCGCATGTGGTCACCAGCACCACGCACAAAACCCTGCGCGGGCCACGGGGCGGTTTGATTTTGTCCAAAGGTCAGGATGAAACCTTCTACAAAAAGCTCGACTCCGCGGTGTTTCCCGGCGTGCAGGGCGGCCCGCTGATGCACCAGATCGCGGCCAAGGCCGTGGCATTCAAGGAGGCGCTTACGCCGGAGTTCAGCGTCTACCAGACCCGCGTGGTAATCAACGCCAGGGCCATGGCCGGAGTGTTGCAACAGCGCGGGTACAAAATCGTGTCGGGCGGCACCGACAACCACATGATGCTGATCGACCTGTCCGACAAACCCTACACCGGCAAGGACGCCGACGTGGCGCTGAGCCGTGCCTACATCACCACCAACAAAAACTCGGTGCCCAATGACCCGCGCTCACCGTTTGTGACCTCCGGCCTTCGCATCGGCACCCCGGCGGTGACCACCCGCGGGTTTGACGTGGAGACTTGCAAGCAAGTGGCTGGCTGGTTGTGCGACGTGCTGGACGCACTGGAAAACGGCGACAGCGACAAGGTCGGGCAGCGTGTGCGCGAACACGTGGTCGCGCTGTGCCGTCGTTTTCCGGTCTATCGCTGAGTCAGTAAGGGGGAGGGTGTCCGCGTGTTTTCAGCGGGCGCGATCACCCATGTGAACGCTGGGTTTTTAGTGATTTCAGCGCGGCTCAACGTGGCGCCATGCATTAAAACTCGGTGATGACGGTGACGCCCGCCGTCTCAAACCGGTCCATATGGATCAATGCATCGATCGACTGCTCCAGGCTGATGGTCTTGCCCACGAGTTTTTCAGGCGCCAGCTTGCCGGAGGTGATCATTTCGATCATGGCGTCATAGCGGTGCGCTTGCATGCCGTGGCTCCCGTAGATCTCAAGTTCGTGGGCGATGACCTTGCTCATGGGGATTGCCGGCGTGGCGTGATCAGCGAGCATCAGCCCCACCTGAACGTGCTTGCCGCGACGGCGCAGGTTGTTGATGGAGTTGAAGCAGGTGGTTGGGTGGCCCAATGCGTCCAGCGATACGTGGGCACCGCCCTGAGTGATTTCCAGCACGGCTTCGGCGACGTCCGCCACGCACTGGGCATTGATCGTGGCGACAGCGCCGAGCGCGCGTGCCAGGTCGAGTTTGTCCTGGGAAATATCGATGGCGATCACGTTCGCGCCAATGGCTTGGGCGATCATCACGGCAGACAGGCCTATGCCTCCGCAACCGTGAACCGCGACCCATTGACCGGCACTGACTTTTCCTTGGTCAACGACTGCGCGGAACGAGGTGGCGAATCGACAACCCAGACTTGCAGCGGTAGCGAAATCCATGCTCTCAGGCAACGCGACCAGGTTCAGATCGGCCTGATGGATACCGACGTATTCGGCAAAAGAACCCCAATGAGTAAAGCCTGGCTGGAACTGCGTGTGGCATACCTGCTGATTGCCGCTATTGCACTCGGCGCAGGCACCACATCCGCCCACGAACGGCACGGTCACACGGTCGCCGACCTTCCATTGCGTGACGTCGTTGCCCACCTCGGCCACGATGCCTGCCAGCTCATGACCCGGTACATGGGGCAGCTCAATGTCGGGGTCATGACCTTTCCAACCATGCCAGTCGCTGCGACATACCCCTGTGCCAAGCACCTGGATAACCACACCATGACGTTCCGGGGACGGGTCTGCCACGTTCATCAGGCGCGGCGGCTTGGAAAAGGCTTCGTAGACGACTGCTTTCATTCAAATGACCTATGTTTGGATGGGCGATGTGACGTTGAAGTGTCACGATCCAGGCATTTCTATTATGGATGAACCCCTTGAAATTGCCCTTCAAGTTGCAATTGACGTCACCCGGAAATTGAAATTAACCTTCATTTTTAAGTCTTAATTTGAGGAGTTATTTCATGCTTGAGCAGCTTGATAAGGCGGACATTGCAATATCGGAACGGTTGCAGCGCGACGGCAAGCTGTCGAACGTCAAGCTGGCTGAGCAGCTGTCCCTCAGCGAAGCGTCCTGCTGGCGCAAGCAACGCCGGCTTGAAGAGTGCGGGGTTATCGAGGGATACCAAGCCATTCTCAATCGAAAGAAACTAGGGCTGGGCCTGAAGGCGTTTGTCCAGATCTCTTGCACCGATCACAGCGAAGAAGCCACGGCAACGTTTGAAAAGATTATTCAGGCGGCACCTCAGGTTTTGAGTTGCCATAACACAACAGGCGAGGCGGACTTTCTACTTGAGGTGGTTGCACGGGACTTGGACAGCTACAGCCGCTTTGTCGAAAAAGTACTCAGGAAGCTTCCTGGCGTTTCGAGTATTCGCTCGAACCTGTCCCTGCGAGAAGTGAAGACTACCAATCGACTGCCCGTAGCCGAGCTCTTGAGTATCTAAGCGCTGCCCTGACAGGCGCGAAGACAAGGCTGCAGATGGCCGACAAACTGACAGCCTACTCAACTAAACTGCACCAGAGCTGCTCCTGACAGCGACTGGTGAGACGTCATGATTGCCCATACCCCCACGCTTTTTGCCTGCGTCGCCTTAGTGGCGACGATCATGGCGTTTTGTCTGATATTGGTCGGCCAGTTCAACCAGCGCGACGGTTTGCTGACCATTGGCTTTGGTTTGGCGGCACATGCCCTGGCTTACATTGGATACACCTTGTTCGGCCACGCCCCGTTGTGGTTGACCTATGGGGCTGCCAACACATTGCTGGCGGTGGCGCTGGCTTTTTATGGGGCCAGCATCTTTCGGATCGTTGAGTTGCGCGTCTCCTGGTGGCGGATATTTGCGCCTGCTGCCTTGATGCTTGCCTTGATGGCAAGCCTGATCGACACCTTGGAACCGCGCATGCTCGCCGCCACGCTGGTGTTGATGGTGCAATGCGCCTTGATCATCTATTGGACGCGCCGCTACATACCCGCTCAGGGGCGCGCGCGCATGTTGTTGATCATCGGATCAAGTATCAGCCTGATCGGCCTTGGCATGCGGGTGGTCGCCATCATCGGCGGGGGAGCCGCCGAGATGCGCTATGACGTCAGCAACCTCAAGCAAACCATCTCCGTCAGTATCGGCACGTTCACCGCGATGATGATCTCCCTCGGACTGGTGCTGCTGGCCAAAGAACGCAGCGAGTCGTTATTTCAGCGCCTGGCGTTACGCGACGTGCTGACCGGTATTCTCAATCGCAGAGCCGTGCTGGAACAGTTTTCCAAAGAGTTGGAGCGCGCGTGCCGAGACGCTGCCTACCTGGCCGTGGCGATGGTCGACATCGACCATTTCAAGCAGATCAATGATGTGTATGGACACCTGGCGGGCGATGAGGTGATTTGCCATTGCGTCAATCATCTCACCCAGCGAATTCGTGAGTCCGACAGTATTGGTCGTTATGGGGGTGAGGAATTCCTGGTGTTACTTCCCCGCACCAGCCCCGAAGACGCGGTGAAGGTTCTGGACGAATTGCGCGCATCGGTCGCTGATTCACCGGCTCGGTTTGGCGAGGCAGCCATCTCGGCGCGCATCAGTATCGGAGTCTGCTGCGTGGTGCCAAACCCGGATGACACCACGGCCAGCCTGCTTGCGCGGGCAGATGCCGCTCTGTATGAAGCCAAGGGCCTGGGGCGCAATACCTTGTGTTTGGCAGCGCCGCAGGTGCATCGCGGGGAAACTGCCGCCATGGATATCATTGAGTATTGAACGGCAGGCCAAGGCGGAAATGATCAGATGAACAGCGTGCCTGAGGGAGCCTGGAGACTGTCCGGATCGCCGGACATCACCTGCATTCGCACGTATGAGCGCTGCCTATATTTGGCTGTGGTGCTGGATCTGTTTTCTCGTTAAGTCGTTGGCTGGTCAATGACGTCGCAGATGACCAGCGATTTGGTCATTGATGGGTTACTGATGGCGGTTTGGAGACGTAAAGCGAAGCAGGAGGTCGCTTTGAGGCGCCGCCCTTAATGAAAACACGGCTGCGACTACTTTAGCGTCGTCGACTTCTGCGGCTTATGCAAGTTGAGCCAATATGCAAAGCTTGATGATCCATGGCTTATTTCTGATATTGCCGATATCACTCCAAGTTTAATGCAGCCCGCATTCTGTCGAGAAAAATAGCCTCGGCTTCAGTGTGTACTTGGTGGGGGCTCCACATCATTACAATCAAGACCTCACAAACGCTCGTTTCTGGTAGGAGCTTTCGCAGAAGCCCTCGCTCCTCATACTCCCTACCTAGGTGCTCGGGGAGAGAACCTATCCCTATCCCCGCCAGTACAAGCCGCAACATCTCTGCCGTATTCGCTGATGAGGCAGATATCTGCTGGTGTATATAATGACTGCCATAGTGCTCAGACAACTTAGATAGGGTGCCTCCCAAGGACTCCCCTGAAAAACTGACCAGTTTTGTGGCTTTGATTTGATCAAGTGTCACCGACTCTTCGTTGAAAAGTGGGTGATAGTTACTGCAGTAGAAGAATGTCTCCTCGCGGGTAAGTATGGATTGTTTTATGTCAACCTCCCCGGGCTGACTGATTCCAATGCCAAACGGAACTACGTTGCGTTGTATTGCGCTGATTATTTCCTGAGTGGTTGCAACTTCAATGTTGAATGTGACCTCTGGAAAGTCCGAATGCATTTCTCGTAAAACTTTGTCGTACAGTGGGGAATTTACACCGCTGACCGTGAGTATGCGTATGGCGCCTTTAATGTTGCCTCGTTTTTCATTCAGGACTGCATCAACTTCCTGAATATTTTTTCTGGCCGCTAGAGCGATCTTTAAAAGCGAAATTCCTACTTCGGTAATTTCAAATCTGTGACTATCCCTCTCGATCAACGTAGCTCCAAGCTGTTCCTCCAGGCGTTTGATCGCCTGACTCACGGCGGGCTGAGACAAATTTAGCCGTGCTGCTCCCTTGCTTATGCTTTTCTCGATCGCCACGACACAAAATGTTTTCAGCAGATTCCAGTCCATTCGTTCGCTCACAGAACGCAATTCGCCGGAATTTATCGCGGTGGTCGGTCGGAAACCCATGAAATAGTACTCGTATTGGTTTGCCCAATACCCAATATAACAAAATGCGAATAGGCACTGAAAAGTTAATTTCATATGGTGTCAGCCAATAACAACACTGTGAGAGCGCCCAATAAATGAACATACTCGAAGGTATCAGCGCGCAGGAGTGGTCAACTCGTTGTGACCTTGCGGCTCTTTTCCGTCTACTGGCCTACTACCGCATGACAGACCTCGTCGACTCCCATGCCTCGGCATGCATTCCTGGAGAACCGGGAGTCTTTCTCATCAATCGCTACGGTGTGCCGTTTGAAAAGATGCAGGCGAGTGATCTTGTGAAAGTTGGATTCGATGGACTGTGTGTTGGTACCAATGGTACGTCCGAAGCGATGAACATCGCAGGTGCCTTGATCCACTCTTCGATTCATAATGCCCGGCCCGATATGGCCTGCGTAATACATACCCACACTGCGGCAGGAATTACAGTTTCGGCACTTGAAGAAGGGTTACCGCCATTGTCTCAGCATGCAATGAAGTTTTACGAGCAACTCAAATACCACACCTACGGCTCTTTCATAGATACCAAATTGGAACAGCAAAATATGATTAATAGCCTTGGTGATTCCAACGCCATGCTCTTGCGAAATCACGGAATCATCGTCGGCGGGCGGACTATTGGCGAAGCTTTTCACAGTATTTATATGTTAGAGCGCGCCTGCCAGATACATGTGCAAATCCGCAGTATGAATAAAAATATTGTTACTCCGGATCCGCATATGTGTAAAAAAACTTATGATACGTTTGCAGGCGATTATGATCACGGGATCGTGGAACTGGCCTGGCAGGGTGGGTTGCACATAATTTCCTCTCAAAAAGATTACTACTGTCGTTGATTGCGTAGTGATAGGTTTAAAAATAGGCTTCTGCTATATCCGTTATTGCGCATAACAAGAAAAATATAAGAGCCCTTTTCGTTCCTGCCCTCTCAATAATGGAAGCGCCATGAACAAGCACACCCTCGTGAAAAGCTTTTCTTTAGTTGCAGTCATTGGATTTGGAGTGCCGCTAGTCCACGCTGAAGAACAATCTCCTTTGAAGTTTGGCATGGAGATCACCTACCCACCGTTTGAATACTACGACGCCGAGAACAATATTGTGGGGGCGGACCCTGAGCTTGCCGCTTCGATAGGAAAGTCTTTGGACAGGAAAGTGGAGTTCATCGACACAAAGTTTCTGAGCCTGATCAACGGACTCAACGCGGGAAAATACGACGCGATTATCTCAGGTATGTACATCACAGCCGAGCGTCAGACCCAGGCGCTGGTCATTCCCTACGCCAAAACAGGATCAGCCATTTTAGTGGCACGGGACAGCGTATTTCAGCCTCAATCTCCGGAAGATCTATGTGGCAAAAAGATTGGATTGGAGCAAGGGAACTCGTGGCTTCCGAAGCTGCAAAAACTGTCTGAGGCATACTGCATACCCAATAATAAAGCCGCAGTGATGGTGAGCGAGTATCCATCTGCGCCAGAGGCGACCCAAGCGTTGCTTTCCGGCAACGTGCAGGCTCAAGTAGAGATCGCAGGTGCGGCTCACATCATTTCCGAGCGAACCAAAGGTCGAGTAGTCATCAGCTCTAAAGAACTCATTTACCCTGAAACTCTGGGGATCTTCGTCAAGAAAGGCAACAGCGCCACGCACGCAGCTCTGATGAAAGCATTGTCGCTAAGCAGAGCAAGCGGCGAATACGAGATCATCCTCAAAAAGTACAGCCTTGAACCCATCTCAGAATAACAAGCATAGCCCACCGCTGTTTATAGCGGTGGCGTTATCAAGGGGCAACTATGTCATTTGATTGGAGTTACTTCGTCTCCCTCTTCGCGGTGGATTCGTTTTGGGTAGCCTGTCTTCAGGTCATCAAGCTCAGTACTGCGGCATGGCTGCTGGGCGGTCTTCTGGGGTTTCTTCTGGCATTGGCCAAGATGTCGAGTTCCCCATTACTTCGCGGCTCAGCTTCGGTGTACATATGGTTTTTCCGCAGCGTTCCCCTGTTGGTCTTGATCGTTTTTACCTACAACCTACCGCAACTGATTCCTTCTTCCGGTGGACTGCTTTCGAATCCGTTTTATTCGGGCCTCATTGCCCTGGTGATCACCGAAGCGGCGTACATGGCTGAGATTCATCGAGGGGGACTGATTTCTGTTGCCAAGGGGCAAAAGGAGGCCGGAAAGGCGCTGGCCATCGGTACGGTCGGCGCGCAATGGCTTATTGTCATCCCTCAGGCCATTCGTATATCGCTGCCGACGATGATCAACGAATACGTCACCATCGTAAAACTGACATCGCTGGCATCCGTCATCTCCCTCACAGAGATTCTCACGGTCGGTCAGCGCTTGTACTCCCAGAATTTTTTGGTGATGGAGACGTTGGCAGCTGTTGCGGTGTATTACGTGTTAATCGTTACGGTGTTCGGATACATGCTTGAGCGTTTCGAGCGCTCACTGGATCTTAGCCTGCGTAAGCCGCATACCCTGGGTAGTGACCAGGCCAACGCTTTAAGAAAAGCAACGGAGAACTTTAAACAGGAAAGCCTGCGCCGTTCATACGAGGGCGATACAGTGCTGCATCTTCAGGATTTGCATAAGAGCTATGGGAGTCATGAGGTTCTGAAAGGAATCGACTTGTCGATCAGAAAGGGCGAGGTTCTTTCCATCATTGGCCCATCTGGTTCAGGCAAAACCTCTCTTATCAGAACCATTAACGGGCTGGAAAAAATTGATAAGGGAAGCATCAAGCTCTTTGGCGCCGACTTCATCGAAAAGGACACACTGGATGGCGGTAACCTGCGTGCCTTTCGGCGACGCGTAAAACACATAGGAATGGTTTTCCAAAGCTTCAACTTGTTCCCCCATCGAACGCTGGTCGATAACGTAACGCTCGCACCGTTGCATCACGGCGGCTCGAAGAATGAATGTCAGCTTAACGCCTATTCCCTCCTTGATCGCATTGGACTGCTTGAGCATGCCCACAAGTACCCGCATCAGCTTTCAGGAGGTCAGCAGCAACGAGTGGCAATTGCACGTGCGCTGGCGATGTCGCCAGACATCATGCTGTTCGATGAGCCCACTTCAGCACTGGATCCAGAGCTGGTTGGAGAAGTGCTGGAGGTGATCAAGGCATTGGCTGATGACGGCATGACATTGCTGATCGTCACCCACGAAATGGAGTTCGCGATGTCAATTTCTCACCGAGTCATTTTCATGGAAAATGGAAAAATCCAGCTTGATGCTTCTCCCCAAGAGATTCGAGAAGCGGACTCTGCTGAGAGAGTCAGAAGGTTCATGGGGATACCCGAACCGACCGTCTTAACCAAGAATGCAATTGCCTAATCGCTCACAGGTAAGTTCAGCGGGACAGAGTTTTTGGCGTTCAAGCATCACAGGGCTTCGAAGTCTGTGTGCGTCGTACCTTGGGCAAGATCGGCTCAGGCAGAGCATGAGCGATAAAGGGGAGTGTTGGGTGCAACGCTCCGATGAGGCACTACTTTGGTCGTTTGAATTCAGAGTGGGTCCCCAAACTGGCTACAGATCGGAGCATGAGGCCCGAGCGGATGTGTGGCGCTGCGTATCGCGCTACAAATCGCCAGGCCTCAAAGCTTCAACGACTCTCGGTCACCCGACGTTAGGGAAAAGCTTGCGGCGTGAAACCTTAGCCGGCTTACAAGATCACTTGACCCGTTCGAACTGACTTCTTTACATCGATACTCGATCCAAGTTTAAAAGGATGTGAACAAGTAGCTTGCGATCAAGCGTGTCTCGTCAATATCTCTGGCAGCGTCACTTCGATAGGTTGCATTCCGTAATCGCACAGAGAACCCCTTTAACGATCCCTGGAAGGCGTAGTTTACGTCCACATCACGTTCCCACTCTTTCTCGGCACCGACCGTCTTCAGGCCGTCTCCCCGGATATAGGCCGTGAAAAAGCTCAACCCTGGGATACCCATGGCTGCGAAGTCGTAGCCATAGCGCAGCTGCCAGCTACGTTCGCCTGCGCTTCCGAAGTCGTGGTATTGAACGTAGTTGGGCAGGTAGGGGTTATTGATGTAAGGAAAGCCCGTAGCACCGCCCATGACTTGGTAGGACGCCATGACGCTATGCCCATTGTCTAAGGCGTAGCCGAGCGCGGCAGCATATGCGCGGTTATCAACCTCTCCCGCTTTGGCTGCGCCAACATCACGACTTGAGAAGGCACGCAGGTCAGTGGTCAACATGCCTTTGCCGAGGCGCGTGTTGTGTATCAATCCAGCGAACTGCTGACGGTAAACGTCATCAAGTTCGCCATAAAAGTACGTTGCACTCAGTTCTGGCGTCAGCTTGTAGGTCCCGCCGCCATATCGATAGTTGTCGCCGATACCGGTTGCACGATAGCGACCATCTTTCACTGCGAGGGTTATGTCCTGAAGGTCGGTAGAGTCGGGTGTGATTGTCTTATCGAATTGCGCCAGGTTCAGGGTCAGGCGATCTACGTCGGTAGAGTTGATCTGCCAGCCCTGGAACGTCTGAGGAAGCAGCCGGCTGTTGTTGTACTGAAGCACTGGAACCTTTGGCAATGACATGCCGTAGCGCAGTGATGTTTGAGATACTTTGAGTTTGACGCCATAGCCTGCTTTTGAGTATTCATCAACGGCCTCACCGGAAGCTCGTTTGGGGAGCAGGCCGCTACCGGAACGGTCTGGGCTCGAATCCAGTTTGTAACCTGCAAACACCAGTGCGTCGGCGCCAAAGCCGATTATTCCCGGTGTGTATCCCGACTCATAGTTGAGCAAAAAACCTTGGGCCCATTCTTCTCTTTTGGATACGCCCGTTCCCTGACGAAAATCCCCGTTGTAGTAGAAGTTTCGTGCTTCCAGGCGAATCTTGCTGTCCGCGATAAAATCATCGGCCATTGAGGTGTCGATGGAGATAAGTGCAGGTGTGAGCAAAGCAACATATAAGGCGCGGTTCATTTTTATTATTTTCCTGACGCAGGGAGTCGCTGCTCGGTGCTGGACCGAACAGTGACTGTTTAGAAATGGTGTGATCGATAGAGCAGAAGGTTTACGGCTTGGTGCCAAGTTCCTGGGCGAGCTTGTCGCGATCCAGTTCTTTTTCCCACGCTGAGACAACCAGCGCGGCGACACCGTTTCCCACCAGGTTAGTCATGGCGAGTCCGGTGCCCATGAAGCGGTGGATACCCAGAATCAACACCATGCCCGCCACCGGTACAAGCGGCACCACCATCAAGGTGCTGGTCAGCATGACAAAGGCGGCGCCTGACACACCGCTGGCACCCTTGGAAGTGAGCATGGCCACGATGACTAACGTCAGTTGTTGAGAAAGTGACAGGTCGATGTTCAGCGCTTGAGCGATGAAGAGCACCGACATCGTCAAATAGATGTTGGTACCGTCGAGGTTGAAGGAGTAGCCGGTGGGAATGACCAGCCCGACGACGGGCTTAGAGCACCCGAGTCGCTCCATCTTTTCCATGATCTGCGGCAGCACCACTTCCGATGAACTGGTGCCAAGCACGACCAGCAACTCCTCTTTGATGTAAGCGATAAAGCGCAGGATGCTGAACCCGCAAACTTTCGCCACGCCACCCAACACCACGATGACAAACAATGCACACAGGATATAAAAGCTGCCGACCAGTTTCATCAGCGGCAGGAGCGCACTGACACCGTAAGTACCGACGGTGAAAGCGATGGCGCCGAACGCGCCGATGGCGGAAAGCTTGGCGATGACGTGAACAATGCGAAAGAACACGCCGGACAGCCCTTCGATCATGTCGTAGACCGGTTTGCCTTTCTCACCCATGGCTGACAGCGCGCACCCGAAGAGCACGGAGACCAGCAATATGCAAAGCACGTTACCTTCGGCAAAGGCCTGCACAAACGTCGAGGGAATGATCCCCATCAGAAATTCGACCATGTGCATGTGCTGAGCTTTCTCGGCGAACCCGGTGACTGCCGACGCGTCCAGGGTATTCACATCGACATTGAAGCCTGCCCCTGGATTGAAAAGGTGCCCACCGATAAGGCCTATCAGCAGCGATACCGTCGAAATGACCTCGAAGTAGAGCAGTGCTTTCCCTCCGACCCGACCGACCTTTTTCAGGTCGCGCATACCGGCGATGCCGGTGACGACTGTGCAGAAAACTACAGGGCCGATGATCATCTTGATCAGCTTGATGAACGCATCGCCCAGCGGCTTGAGATCGGCCGCAAAGGTTGGCCAGAAATGGCCGACGGCGACTCCCGCGAGAATACCCAGCAGGACTTGAAAGTACATCGCGCGATAGAACGGCGGCTTGGTTTTCACCTTGGCGGGAAGGGTTACTTCTGCCTCAGCAGATGCGGGGCTGGGGTTCATGGCTTTCACTCACTGTAAGTCTTATTTTTGGAGGTGCAGCAAAGCTGGGTGCACTTAACGGCCGTAGAGCTTCATCGGGTTATCGATCAGCAGTTTTTGACGCAGCAGAGGATCGGCACAGAAATTGAACATCAGATCCACCAACCCGCCGTCGTTGGGCATGTCTTTACTGATGTTTGGATGCGGCCAATCAGTGCCCCACAGGACGCGTTCCGGCGCTAGCTCAATCAGCTTCTGCGCGAACGGAACGGCATCTTCGAATGGTCGCCGCCCGACCGATACACGCTCTGCGCCACATACCTTGACCCACGCAAGCGGATTTTCCATCAGTTGCTGCAATGCCAGGAAGGACTGCTGCTCAATACCATCCTGCGCTTTGACGCGACCCATGTGGTCGATGATGAAAGGTACGGGTATCCGCGCCAATCTTTCGGCATAAGTCAGGATGTCTTGTGCATCCAGGTGCAGGACGACATGCCACCCCAAATCCGCAAGGCGATCCACAGTGCTATCAAAGACGTCCAGGTCTGGCGCGCCACCCAGATGTGCAACGAAGTTGAACCGCACGCCACGAACACCGCCGGCGTCCATCTCGGCAAGCTGTTCATCGGTTTCGCTGCCGTCAACGATTGCTACGCCTCGATACCGTCCTTCACTCCGTGCAATAGCGTCGAGCATTGCGCGATTGTCACTGCCGTGACAGCTGGCCTGGACAATTACACCGCGCGTGAATCCCAAATGGTTGTGCAATGCCTGCAATGTTTCAAATGGGGCGTCTGGTGGGGTATAGCTACGATCATCGGCATAAGGGAAATCAGCCGCAGGACCGAATACATGGCAGTGCGCATCCCACGCACCGACAGGAAGCGGCTGCTTTGGTTTTGTTGGGTTGGCGTCAGGGGCGAGGCAGCTTTTCATCTCGTGTCCTTTATTATCGTTAGCGGAAGCGATAGCCGATGGTGGCCGCCTCGACGCCTTACAACAACAAGACACAGGCTCTAGCAGTTATGCGGATTTTGCATGCGTCTATTCAGTCTATGCAGATCTCACGAACCAATGACATGGTCTGTTGTGCCAGGCGAGACAGCGGGCGCTGCTCAAACGTTGCGATAAATAAGTGCGTCTGGATTGATGGATCAACGATCTGTGCAGCTTTGAGTCCTTCGAGTTTTCCGTCGCCGTTGGCCAAGGCCGAGCGAAACAGTACGCCGTAGCCCATGTTGAGATTGATCAATTCCAATAGCGACGGGATGCTATCGACCTCCAGGCAAACGTTCAGATGCACCTCATGCCTCGACGCTTCATTCTCGATGAGGCGGCGTATGGAGTGAGGTTCGCTGGGAGTGATTAAAGGGTATTGGCCCAAGTCTTTCATCGCTACCTGGGAGGGGAGGTTCGAGTGCTGGCTACCTATGAGCATCAATGGTTCTGAGTGTATGTGCTCATACTGCAGTTGTGCACTGTGGCCAGGATTGAAGAGCAGTGCGAAATCGAGGCGACCCAGGAGCAGCCACTCGCGCATCGAATGAGTCAGGCCTTCTTTGATCCCCAATATGCAGTCAGGAAAGCGCTCTCGGAAGGCAGAGACCACTGCCACAGTGTGGCGTCGGGAAATACTGGGAGGAAGCCCGACGACGACCTTGCCAGACAACGTATCGCGTTGTTCGCGCAGGTCTTCACGCGCCACCTGCACCTGCCGCAAGATGCCTTTGCCGTGATCGAACAAGCGTTGCCCGGAAGCGGTCAGTAAGACGCCTCGACCATTTCGCAAGAGCAGATGCTCCTGCAGCTCGACTTCAAGCTGCCTGACCTGACGGCTAACGACCGACTGAGAAATGTTCAGTACGGCGGCGGCCTTGGTGAAGCTGCCGAACTCGGCCACCCGTACGAAACATTCGAGCTGTTTTAGATCCATGAGTGCGACTCTGGGAAAAAAGCTATGTTACCGCTTTTCCCGGACAGTGCTTTCATGAGCGATTGGGCTGCCATACACCGTGTCGATCAGGTTTATCCAGTCGAATGGCTCAAGGTGTGAGTAATCAATATCGGCATCAAGCATGGCATCGACGAGCCCGAGCTGAGCGCTGACGATGGCTTGGCTCATGTTCGGAACCACGTCGACGTCGCGAGCGGTTTTTGCGACCTCTTTCATTTCCTCTGCGCGACGCCGACCGTGCTCGGCCACGCGACTGATCAAGTAGTGGGGTAGGGCGCTGTCCCAACCCATCTGCGGAAAACTCTGGTGCAATGACGCCAGCACCTCACCCTCGGCATGGTACTGGCGAGCGGTACTCAGGCATTCGGTGGTGAGCGCTTCCAGGCCTTTGATCATGATGCTTCGACACATCTTTATCGCTGAAGCTACGCCAATCACATCTGCCACTACCCGCACGTTCATGCCTAGCCCGCTTAATCGTTCAGCGACCAGGGTGGCGTGTTGGCCGCCTAACAGGATGGGTGTTTTCAAGCGTTGTGGCGGTACCGGCGCCATGACTGCGGCATCAATGTAATCGACGCCATGCAGCTCCATCGCTTTGGCTGCTGCCCGCTTCGTAGAGGGCGCCACCGAGTTGATGTCGATAAACAGTTGTCCGGGCTTCATCAGTGGCGCCGCGTTCAGTGCGACTTCGAGTGCGTTATCCGCTGTGACGGCTGAAATGATCCACTCGCCAAGCGCTATCGCTTGAGCCGCACCCTCGAACAGTTGAACGCCACACCGCTGGGCTTTTTCATGCAGCGCGGCTCGTTTGGCCGGGTCTTCAAGGAGTCGATCATAGGCGTAGATCTTCACGCCCTGTGCTGCAAGATCCTCGCCCAGAATGGCACCGGCTTCGCCGAAGCCGATCATAGATACGGTCGTGGTCATTACGATTTTACCGGTTTTTGCCAGACGTCGCCAGGAATGAGCACGTTGCCTTCGAACAACAGCCGTGCCGTGCGTACCAACCCGCAACCGGCTAACTGACCGTCAATTACACGCAGCTCCACCGTGAACTCGCCGGTTGGATGCTCGACAGACAATTGGACTCGATCACCTGTTTCTACTTGGGCCAAACTGCTCGCGACTGTCCCTTGAATCAGGCAGGCAGAGGCGACACTGACAGCGCCGAACACCCCTATTGATGTGTGACAGCGGTGAGGAATGAAGGTACGGCTGCCAATAGCGCCTCCGTTGCGGGGGGCTGCTATCAGGGACATTTTCGGTACTGTGCGCTCGCGCACATCTCCCAGATTCATCAACGGGCCCGCCTGCAGCCGGATCGATTCCAGCAACGCTTTGAGCGCCATGTCGGCGTCCAGTTGCTCGGGGTTTTCATCGCCCGTGCACCCCACATCAGTCGCCCTGATCAGCACAACAGGCATTCCATTGTCGATACACGTCACTTCAATGCCATCGAAGCGGTCAATGGCATTTCCGGTAGGCAAGAGCGCTCCGCAACTGGAGCCGGCAATGTCTTCGAACTCGACAATCAGAGAAGCACTGGTGCCAGGAACACCATCGATGCGGGTATCACCTGCGTACTCGACGATGCGGCCTGGAGTGGGGACTTTAGCCACCGCGATCTGCCCGGTGTTCACCATGAAAATCCGCACGGTCGTCAACAACTCGTCTGCGCTGATCAGCTCACGCTCGATTGAAAAGGGGCCGACGCCGGCAAGGATGTTTCCGCAGTTCTGACCGTAATCAACTTGAGCCTGTTCGACTGAAACCTGAGCAAACAGATAATCGACATCAGCATCCGGGCGATCCGAGCGGCGGATGATGGCGACCTTGCTGGTCAGCGAATTTGCGCCGCCGATGCCATCTATCTGGCGTGCATCGGGTGAGCCCATGACGGCCAGCAATACTTGATCACGCAGCTTACCTTCCGGCGGTAGATCGTCAGCCAGGAAGTAAGCGCCCTTGGAGGTGCCTCCACGCATCATGAGGCATGGAATTCGGGTCTGGCGCATGAAGGTCATCCTTGTACGTCAGTGAGGCTGTCGTAATAAGTCAGGCCCCGATCGATGAGCTTCTGACGCATCGCGTAAATATCCAGGCCCAACTCGCCAGCCGCCAGGCGCACGCGTTTCTGCTCTTCGATTTGGGCGCGTTTTCGGCTGGTTTCAAACACGTCTGGCAATTCTTCGCGGCGCACAATGACCACGCCGTCATCGTCTGCCACTACGACGTCCCCGGGCTCGACCAATTGGCCGGCGCAGATGATGGGCACGTTGACCGAACCCAGGGTTTCCTTGACCGTGCCTTGGGCATGCACAGCCCGCGACCATACCTTGAAGCCCATTTCCCGAAGCGTTCGGGTATCGCGCACCCCGGCGTCAATAATCAGGGCACGTACCCCTCGGGCCATCAACGAGGTGGCGAGCAAGTCGCCGAAGTATCCATCGGTGCAGGGAGACGATGTCGCGACCACCAGGATATCGTCGGGTTGGCATTGTTCGACCGCCACGTGAAACATCCAGTTGTCACCCGGCGCAACCAACACGGTCACCGCCGTTCCGCTGATGCTCTGGTTCTGCTGGATGGGACGAATGGCCGATTCCAACAAACCTTTACGTCCTTGGGCTTCATGCACGGTAGCAACACCAAAGCGATCCAGTTCGTCGATCAGCGCCGAATCGCCACGGGGAATGTTGCGCACGACAACTCCAGTTTTTCCGATCAGTGTGCTCATGCCAGGTTCTCCGTCACCCTTGGGAAGATGCTTTGATAGCCCTCGGCGTAAACGATGTTACGGGTAGAGGCGATACCCACGTTGCGTTTGGCCTGCACACCGCGTTGCAGGGCGACACGGGTGTAGTACTCCCAGAGATGTTCCTGACCAGCCATGCACTGGATGGCGGCGTATTTCTTGTCCCAGACTTCGGTGATGTCCAACAGCACATCCGGGCGCCATTCGCATTGCTCCGGCTGGTGGGGTTCGAAGCTGTAAACGGGTGGGGCACCCACAATTTTTTCGCCAGGCTTGTAGCCTTCGGCCTGAGCGATGATGCGCGCTTCCTGCGTCAGGTTCATCGCCAGCGGGTGATCGTAGTTGTAGGGGTCTTTGATCGAGTGACTGAGGACGAACTCCGGTTGCACGCGACGAAACACATCGGCCAAACGAAACAGCGTCTCTTTATCGGCGCGCATCGGGTAGTCGCCGATGTCGAAGAATTCCACGCTCGCGCCAAGTATCTCCGCTGCGGCTTCAGCCTCGCTGCGACGCGCGGTTTTGACCTTGTCTTCAGACATCTCCCCTTTGCGCCAGAGCTTGGCCGACTCACCTCTTTCGCCATAGGACAAGCACACGATGTGTACGGCATAACCTTGTTGGGCGTGCAGAGCGATGGCGCCACCTGCGCGCCAAACGAAATCGGCAGAGTGGGCGCTGACGACTAATGCAGTTTTTGTTTTATTGATCATCGAAGTGCTCTTCTTGCGGCTGTTTGATAGCACCCACAGTCGCATTTGAGGGGGAGGTTGAATAATGCGTTCGGCGGCAATAGGTATGCGTTTTACTTATCGGGATGAGTTATGCATGCTGTGCACCCGCTTTCTCAAAAACTCGGCAGGTAGGCATGCACAGTCCTGAGTTGCCCAATTTGATGCAGGTTCGCGCGTTCCTTCGCGTTGTCGAATACGGCAGCGTATCCAAGGCATCTGCCGTGCTATTTCGTGCGCAGCCTGTCGTGACACGCGCCATCCTGGCGCTGGAGAAGCGCCTCGGCGCCTCGCTGTTCGAACGCACCGTCAATGGTATGCGTCTGACCGATTACGGAGACCGTGTCATTCCTCGGGCTCGCCGGGCCTTGGAGGAATTGCTGGCCGTTCCGTCTTTGCTGGGGCAGGTATTGGGCCACTCCGCCGAGCCGCTTTACCTGTTCCAGACCCGCCGCCTGGAAATGTTCGCGAAACTCTGTGAAACCCACCATATGCAAACCACGGCGAGTGCGCTTGGCGTTTCGCAGCCCGCGATCAGTGCCGCCATCAAAGTGCTGGAGCAGGGCAGTGGTGCTGGCTTGTTTGAACGCACGCCTCACGGTTTGCTGCCGACCCGCGCGTGCCTTGCAATGTTGCTGCGAGTTCGGCGAGCACTGAATGAACTGCGTCACATCGATGCGGATATCGCTGCGTTGAGTGGTTCTCTTCAAGGTGCCGTGCACGTAGGGGCCTTGCCGCTCGGGCGCACGGGAATACTGCCAGAAGCCATCGTGCGCCTGACCCTGGAACACCCCCACGTACGAGTCGTCACAAACGAAAGCCCGTTTGACCTGCTAGCCAGTGAAATGCGCGCTGGCGATGTGGATTTTGTACTCGGCGCTCTGCGCCCGTCGGCCTACGCCAGGGATCTGCATAGCGAAGCCTTGCTGCGGGAGGAAATGGTGATCCTGGTACGCCGCGACCACCCTTGGCTGGAGCGGACGCCTTCCTATGAGGACTTGAGTGCCGCCCGCTGGATCTTGCCTCGCGCCGGCTCTCCGGCACGGCAACTGCTAGACGCGTTTTTTGCCCACATCGGCATCGCCGCACCCAGCCCAGTGATTGAAACGGGCGACCTGGCGATTTTGCGCGGTGTGTTGCTGCGCTCAGACATGCTCGCTGCCGTTTCGGCGCATCAACTGGAACACGAAATGGTCAGCGGTGAGCTGGTGCGACTGCCGCTTTCCCTTAGCCACACCACGCGACCTATTGGCCTGATCTCCAGAGCGGGGGCGCTTCAATCGCCTGCGGCGCAGGCGTTGATGGATAAGATTCGGGAGGTGGTAGGGGAGGCGGCGATGAAAATGGCAGAGGTATCCTGACACAGGTTCAACGTAGTTATTCGTCAGCAAGGTGTCTTGACCCCTACGCTGGCGTGAAACAGTAGGCAGCCAGCTTGTTGCCGTCGAGGTCACGCGCGTAAGCAGCGTACGCGTTGGGTGCCCAGTCTCGTGGCCCCGGCGTACCTTCGTCAGTTCCCCCACTGGCCAGCGCTGCGGCGTGGAAGGAGTCGATGGCTGCGCGGTCGGGTGCTGCGAAGCTAATAGTGACACCGTTACCCACGGTTGCAGGAGCACCGTTGGCTGGTTTCAGAACGTAGAACGATGGGGTGCTCTCCCCCCAGGCCGAGCCATCATCTTCTAAATCGATGATGCGTTTTTGTCCCAGCTCACCCAATACATGGTCGTAAAAATCGCGGGCTTTTTGCATATTATTGGTGCCGACGGTGATGTGCGTGAAGATAGACATTTAAGTATCCTTTTTGGTGAAAAGCGGCAGGTGGATATTGCTGTTTGTCCCGTTGCGAGATGAGCCCTGGCCTCCGTCGACAAGCCTGTTGGGTCCGAGATTTTTTCGCACAATCCGAGCCTTTGCAAAAAATGTGGTGAAGGAAGTTGTCTTGGCATCGGCACGAATGTAAACGGGGTTATCGACGCCAGCGCTGTGAAAGAGCAAGAGGCCAGCAATCCAGTCGAGATGCATGGAAGCTGAAAGCTTCGTGACCGCAAATTACGCGTCCATGCAGTTTTGGTCCCTTCGTAGTCTCAACAGCGTTACTTGTCACTAATGGTGATACCAGTGCGCACGCGCCGATCAATTGAAAGTTCAAAGATGTCAGGTCTTGAATAGTTGCCTGCCAAATCTAAGTCGTGAAGTTGCGCGTCCAGGCCCAAACTCAGCGAAACAAACGACACCCATTGAAACGCCTTGGTGGTCTCCATGGTGGTGGAGAACACCATTGGCACAAACGTCAGCGGATTTACCACTCCACCGAACATCACCAGTGCAGCGACCCAGTCGGGAAGCTGCGGATTGGAAAACGCAGTGACCGCCACCGCCGTCCCCATGATGATTCAGTCCAGATGCGCCTGCCGCACGCGTATCGGATTGGCCATGCCCAGGGCGCGAAGCTGGGCCGGGTAGTCGACAGAAGCCAGAACGGCGAAACCGCACAGCGCCCCCGGCGCGATGGATAACAGAGCGGTAGCCAGAAGCGCATGAACCATCAATTAGCCTTACTGATTCCGGGTCGACCTATGCACGGCCGCCCGGAACATATGGTTGAGGCGAGAGTTCAGGCGTCGCGCAGCGTTAACCCGGTGCGTACGCGTCGATCAATCGAGAGCTCGAAAACATCCGGACGCAAGTAATGCCCGGCCACATCGAGGTCATGGTGCTGGGCGTCGATCTGCGCTAGGTCGATGGTTGCCAGTATAATTCCAGGCTCTCCGAAGAGCGGTGCCGTCACCCAGGAACCATCAGGGGCGATCACACCAGATCCGCCATTGAACAGTACGTCTTCCTCCAGTGCCTTGCCGCCAACCCCACGCCGGTAAGCCGCCAACAACTCGGCCGGCACATCCCCAGCGGCCAGGTACTGGCCGGCGCAGAGCACAAAGCAGCGCCCTTCGAACGCGTAGGAACGGGCAGCGACATGGTGCATTTCCGGCATGTCCGGCCAGGCCGCCACATGAATCTGTTCGTCCTGTGCATGCAGAGCCTGGCGCGCCAGCGGGTGCCAGTGTTCCCAGCACACCAATCCGCCTACGCGACCAACCACGGTGTCGACCACCCTTAGCCCTGCGGCATCACCATTGGCCCATACCGTCCGTTCGGTGTGGGTGGGCGTCAGTTTGCGGTGCACATTCAAAATGGCGCCATCGGGGCCAATAGTGACCAGTGAGTTGTACAGCGAGCCGCCATGGTGTCGGGAGCGCTCGTTCATCCCCATAACCACGGTGACTGCGTTAACGCGCGCAGCCTCGCGAAGCTCCGCCAGGTCATCGTGCATGTCTTCAGGCTGGCCAATGACCGGGCTGTCTGCTAGTAGCTTGGCGTACCAGGACTTTGCTTGCGCATCGTCCCAGCCCGCCATTCCAAATACCCATGCTGGGTAGCAGCTCAGCCAGGTTTCCGGAAATATCACAAGTTGAGCCTCCTGGAGTGCTGCCTTTTTGATATGTTCGGCTGCCCGACGCATCGACTCGGCTCGATCAAGGAGAGCCGCAGGCATTTGCACAATGGCGACTGTTTTTTCGCGTTTGCTGGTCATTTAAAAACCTTTTTCTTTTGGTCGTTTATCGGTGAGTGCTCAGCCGGCAATACCTTCAAGCGCCAGTTGACTTTTGCGTTGCGCGGCAATCTCCGAGGGACGTTCGAGGTTGCGCGTCAGCACGAAATACAGGCCACCGGAAATCAGCAGGCCGGGGATGAATGCGATATCCGCACCGCCCATTACTTCAGCTACCGGGCCAACGAAAAACGGGATAGAGAAGAACGGCACCATCGCGACAAACCCGACCAGATAGGCAAGCACGCCGCGCCAGGCCCAACGGCCATATACGCCGTGCGGATTGAATATTTCGGCGATGGCGTATTCACCTTTGCGAATCGCATAAAAGTCGACAAGGTTGACCGCCGTCCATGGGATCAAGAAGTACAGCATAAGCAGCACAAATCCGTTGAAGCTGGCCATATAGGCATCCGGTAACGTCAACGCGATCACCAGCGACAACAGGCCAACTGTGCTCAGGCCGATCACTCTCACGCGGACACCTGGGCGCACTGGTCGGAAACCGTCCACTGCGCTGATGCCGGTTAGCATGGCGCCATAGCAGTTGATGCCGGTGACCGATAACTGTGCGACGGCGCCCACCAGCGCGACGAATATGCCAAAGCCAGGGAATAAATAATTGCCGGTTTGCACCAGCGAAACGATGCCATCGGCGCCCGGTATATAGCTGGACAACACCGCCCCCAGAGACATCAGCCAGGCCGCCGAAGCAGCCGCGCCCAGGTACGTCCAGAAGATCAGCCTGGAGCTGGACGAGTCTTGGGGCAGGTAGCGCGAATAATCTGAGACATAAACCGAGTAGCTGATGTTATAGCCCGCTGCGAGTGACAACTGCACTAGAAACGCAGTGGTGTTCCAGCCCGAGCCAACCGGTGTTGGGGCCGCCGCTGGCAGTGCAGTAACAGCCATCAATGTCACGATGCCAAACACCGCAATTAGCAGGTATGTGAGCCAACGCTGCACAAAGTGCAATAGGTCATAGCCCACCACTGCAATCACAATGCTGATCGTAATCAACGTGGGGTACCAAAACCACGTAGAGCCCGGTAGAACCAACTGTATGGCTTGGGTTACCAAAATGACGCCGAACACTATAAAACCGATGTAAACAAAGATGGTCGCCGCAAACGGCACAATGGCCCCACGGCTGCCGAATTGCGCGCGTGACTGGATCATCTGCGGCATGCCCATCTTCGGGCCCTGGTTGGCGTGCAAGGCCATGAACACGGTGCCGAAGCCAGCACCTATGATAACCGCCAGTACACTCCACAGAATGCTGAGCCCCATGCTCGGCCCAACGAAACCTACCATCATGGTGAGAAACACAAAGTTTCCGGTAAACCAGAACGGGCCTTGGTGCCAGACCTTACCGTGTCGCTCTGTACTAGGCACATAATCGATTGAGCGAGTTTCAATGGTGGGTCTGCCCGACCCTCTACGTCGTTGAGTTGTCATACCGCACTCCGTAAACATTATTTTTCTTCTGGGGGAAGTCGTGCTCGCGTGGGCCGCAGTTGCTCCCCTTCCTGCAGGACTTCTGCCCAGCAGCACTGCGAGTATCGAAAGAAAGAAATGGCCGGTAAATCCTCCAGTACAGAACCTGACTTGCTTGAAATCGCAACTAAAGCACGGCCTCTTTCGGTACCGTTCAGGCGCATTGATTCGCAAGGCAAATTTACTGGTATAAGGGCTGTGCCTATGGCATTTGTGAATCTGCACCGGAGGTCTTGATGCTTACCAATTTCTCAGACGTGGATCTGCGCAAACTGCGCATCTTTTGCACTATCGTCGAGGCTGGAGGCTTCACCTCCGCGCAGGTACGCCTAAATACCAGCCTGCCCCGCTTGAGCACATTGGTGCGAGATCTGGAAGTTCGCCTTGGCTTCACCCTCTGCCGTCGCGGCAAGAGCGGTTTTCAACTTACTGAGCAAGGCGCCCAAACTTATGCTGCGGCGCAGGAGCTGTATGCTGATATCGACCGCTTTCATCAGCGGGTAGTCATGCTTAACCAGAAGTATCCAGAGTTCTTGCAGATAGGCAGCGTCGATAACCTGCTTTCGCTCGACCAGGCACCGCTACCGCGGGCCCTCGCTTCCTTTCGACTAGTCTCGCCTCGTACACGCATCGACCTGCAGGTAATGCGCGCCGACGAGCTTGAGCAAGCCGTGCTCGAAGGACGTCTGCACCTCGCGATTGGTTGTTTTAACCACCAGCTTTCGGGCCTGCACTACCAAGAGCTATTCGAGGAAGAACAAAATCTGTATTGCGGGCGCGGACACCCTTTCTTCGAGCGTCCCGACGAGCACTTTACGGACGAGGAAATCGGTGCTGCAGATTACGTCGACCGTGGCTATATGCTCGAAAGCCGCCGGCCACACAAATTGCGTTTCGGTAACTCGGTAAGCGCTTTTTCCATGGAAGCCATCGCCACGCTGATTGCATCCGGTACCTGCATCGGCTTCCTGCCAACCCACTATGCCGATATCTGGGTCGCGCGTGGGATGCTGCGTGTAATTGCACCGCAGCGGTTAAGGTATAGCGCATCATTTCACTGCATCACCCGGCAAGGGCAAGTGCCGACGGAGTCACTGGCCAAGCTGCTGCAGGCGTTGCAGACGGCATAGTCATTGGTGACATTGAAGCCGAGCACGCAAGTTCGAAAATCAGACAAACAAACCCGTTCGTACGGCAAGCGCGATGCCGGATAGGAGGAGGTTGAAATTGCTACGAGTCGAGAAAGCGAAGTTAGCCAAATGGCGGCCATCTGATACTGTTTTTTATGTTGGATCTGAGTCTGTATTTAACTTGGCTACGCTCTATAGAGTGTATATCCGACGCACAAGTGGACAGTGATCGGCCGCCACTATTTCTGGCTCTCTGAAGACCGGACGACCTCGAGAGTCTTCAGGAATTACCATGAATATCCGTCCGAGCGTTCACTGCAAGACCTTCCCCGAGTCGCAACGTGACATTCTTGGCATGATCGCGACCGATCAGCATCTGGGCGACGTACTCTGTGCCATCTGCCAGATGCTCGACACACAGTCCCCCGAAAGCCTCTGCTCTATCCTGCTGACGGATGCTGAGGGTAAGCACTTGCTCAACGGCGCGGCACCCGGCCTACCGGCCGAGTACACCGAGGCGATTGATGGTATGGTCATTGGTCCACAAGAAGGGACATGCGGCACCGCAGCGTTTCGGCGCGAGCTTGTGGTCACCGAAGACATCGCCCATGACCCGAACTGGGAGCGCTTCCGCAGCCTGGCTCTGGGACATAACCTGCGTTCCTGCTGGTCAGTCCCTTTGCTTTCCCATCAAGGTACCGTGTTGGGTACATTTGCCCTGTACCAAAAGCGTACCCATGCGCCGGACGAGGCGCAGATTCAACAATTGGTCTTTGCCGCCCAACTTGCAGTCATTGCAATCCGCCACGAGCGTGACGGACGGCGACTGGAGGAAAGCGAACAACATTTTCGTTCATTGTTCACCTATAACCCCAACCCAGTGTTCGCCCTCGATCTGGCCGGCAACATCCAGAGCGTGAATCCTGCAGGCCTGAAGCTGAAACCGCACACTGCAATCAATTTCATTGGCCATCATTTTTCCCAGCTGGTGCTCGATGAGGATCTGCAACGGGTTAGTCAGCATTTTTGCGCTGCCCGTGCCGGAGTGCCTCAGCGCTTCGAGGCACAGCTTCGCGACGAAAGTGAGCGACTGTTGACCATGGATATCTCCAACCTGCCCATCATGGTCAACGGAGAGATCGTCGGAGTATTCGGCATTGCCCGAGATATCAGCGAACAGAAACATTTCGAGCGCCAATTGCGCTTCAATGCCAGCCATGACCGGCTAACCGGTTTGCTTAACCGTGTTTCGCTTGAAGAACGGCTTGCTCTGGATTGCCACATCAGTCGTCGGCATAAGCGTTGTCTGGCGGTGATGTGCATTGATCTGGATGGATTCAAATCCATCAACGATTCGATCGGGCATTACTTCGGCGATCAGGTACTGATCGAAGTGGCGCAACGTATGACCCAGCAAGTTCGTCCCGGTGACACCATCTTGCGTATGGGCGGTGACGAATTCATCGTGCTGCTGCCCGACCTGCTTCGTGATGAGGACGTTGTACCGGTGGCCGAGCGGCTGATGGCCGGCATTGCCAGACCCTACTGCATCCAGGGTATTGACCTGCATGTGACTGCAAGTGTCGGAATCACCCTGAGCGATGGTCACATCGAGCAGCCGATGCAACTGATCCAGCAAGCTGACATGGCTATGTACAAAGCCAAGCAGCAAGGGCGCAATAACTTTCAGTGGTACACCAGCGACCTCAATCAGCGTGTTTGCGAGCACGCGAGCCTGCGCAATGACCTGCAAAAGGCTATCGAAACTCAGTCATTCCAGCTTCATTACCAACCGCAGATAGACGCGCGCACTGGGCGGGTGGTCGGGATCGAAGCGTTGCTGCGCTGGGAGCACCCTGAAAAAGGATTTATTTCACCTGCAGTGTTTGTGCCGGTGGCAGAGGACAGTGGGCAGATCATCCCGCTGAGCCTCTGGGTGCTCGATACGGCCTGCGCGCAATTACGCCTGCTGGGTGAGCAGGGCATAAAGGACATTTCGATGGCCGTGAATATTTCGCCGATGCATTTCCAGCGTGGCCAGTTCGTCGAGTCTATCCAGGCAGTGCTGAGCAAATACGGCCTCAGCACCGGACAGTTGGAACTGGAGATTACCGAGTCGCTTCTGCTGCATAACGTTGAACAGGCGATCGACACGTTGCATCGGCTCAAGGCGTTGGGGGTGCGCATTGCGTTGGATGATTTCGGCACTGGCTTTTCCAGCCTCAGTTACCTAAAGCGTTTGCCGATCGACAAGATCAAGATCGACCGCTCGTTCATCCAGGAAATTGCTACCGATCGTCACGATGCGGCGATCACCCAAGGCATTATTTCCATGGCCCATCACCTTAGCCTGACGGTGGTCGCCGAAGGTGTGGAAACCACGTCTCAAGTGGATTTCCTTAAAGGCAGTCGCTGCGATATTTTTCAGGGGTATTACTTTGCCAAACCGATGCCCTTTGCAGACCTCGAAGCTTTCCTGAGTCATCGCGCGTGCCGGACCCTGACGCCCGATCCTGTCTTGTCCCAGGCATGAAAATCAAACGCCAAAGCGAATTTTCAGATTCAGACGACGCCGGTTGTCCTGAACTACACTTCAACGGATTCTGATCGAGGTCAGTGTAATGCGACTGAGTGAAGGGCCTCTAGACGGAACTACATTGCTTCATGACGTCCAGCCGCCAAACTTCCACGACCAGCCGCTGCATGTTCGGTATGCGTGGGTAATTGACCCATCCGGTGCTCGCGCGCGCGATCCAATCCAGTGACTGGCGACTATCGCCGGTCACGAGCATTGGAAGGCGTTAGGTGGTGGGTTTAGGAATCAGGTCTGCGCCGCGCATTTCAACAGCGCTCCAGTGGATGGGCTCAAAACTTGTGCTGTGGGGTCGGCAAATCACCTCGTAGTGCTCTCGAAAGATTTCTCCGCGTCTTTCGGGATCGACGCCAAAAGCCGAAAACTCTATCGGACGATCGCCGGAAGCCTCCCCCAGAATCATGCGACCTGAGCTCAACTGATCGACGCTTGCTGAACCCTCGATGCCGCTGCTAAGGAATCGTGCTCGGCCGAGCTTACAAGCAGCGGGGCAGGCCTCAAGGATTGTTATTGCACTCGGATCAAGGCTCGCAATAGGGCAATCGCCAGTTTCGTCAACGGCTTTGGCGTTACCGCATGCGCCAAAGCATGAGTCGTCGTGGAAACTGTTGGGACAATGCGCCGATGCAGAAGCGGCTTTCCACGCCATGATGGGCATCAGGTTTGAAATCCAGAGCAGGGCAGGGGCACTCAAGGTAGGGCGTTTATTGCGTGAATTACCGCATCGGCGATGGTCTTTGTAATAAGCCGACGCTGGCTGTTATCAACCTTCGGGCTCAGCCATATGGGTAGGCTGTTGAGCATGGGCAAAATCGCAGTAAGCGCCCCCTCGCGCAACGGGCCGCCGGGTTGATGGCCCAACTGGCCGACCAACTTCATGATTTCTGACTCATAGGCTAGCCTCAATCGCTCAACGCGTGCCTGCATCGGAGCGCCCAGGCAATTGGCATCCATGACCGCTAACTTGAAGTGCCCGGTCATCTGTTCATGCAATTTAAGATGGCCTTCGATCAGTTTTGTCAGGCGCTGCGCGGGCGTCAATCTTCGGGTTTTGATCAGGTCGACGTGCGACAACAGCGCCTGATAGAGCTCTGTCAGCCATTCAAACAGCATTGCTTCCTTGCTCTCCACATGGTGATAAATCGCTCCCGGGCTGATTCCAACATGCGCCGCCAATTCCCGCATGCTGACCTGGCTGAAACTACGTTCCTTGAACAGCTCCAGGGCTCTGCGCTGAAACTCCGAGCGGCTCAGCGTGGGAACCATACGCCCGTGGGTCATGTGTCGAGTGCCTGCTGTTTGGCAATTTCCTGGTTGCGCAGAATGAACCGCTGCAACTTGCCACTCGGGGTCTTGGGCAGTTGTTCGACGAACTCGATTTCCCGTGGGTACGCATGCGCGGCCAAGCGCTGTTTGACATGCAGACGCAGGGCTTCCGCCAACTCGGCACTGGGCAGGTACTGACGGTTCAGCACCACAAACGCCTTGATCAGCTCGGTGCGTTGCGGGTCGGGCTTGCCGATCACCGCGGCTTCGACGACTGCCGGATGCTCGATCAGCGCGCTCTCGACATCGAAAGGCCCCACGCGGTAGCCGGACGTGGTGATCACATCGTCGTTACGGCCTACAAAGCTGATACTGCCGTCCTCATTGAGCTCAACGATATCGCCGCTCAAGTAGTAACGGTCGACAAACGACTTGGTGGGCATGTGAAAGTAGCCATTGAACCAGCACAGGGGCGAGCGCGCGCGATCCACCGCCAGTACGCCCGGCTGAGCCGTCGGTAGTTCCCGATGCGCATCATCCAGCACGACAATCCGGTACCCGGGCACCGCATAACCGGCAGAACCCTCACGTACCGGATGGCGTAGCCCATGGTGATTGCACAGCACCATGCCAATTTCGGTTTGGCCGTAGTGGTCGTGAATGACCACCCCGAGCTGTTCGGCGAACCAACGGATGACTTGCGGGTTGAGCGGTTCCCCGGCGCTGCTGACGATACGCAACTGGCCACGCACGGCGTCGGCGAACTCGGCCCCGGCAGCAATCAGCAGGCGATAGGCCGTGGGCGAGCCGGCCAGGTTGCTGATCGCATACTTGGCGATAATCCGGCAGGTGCTTTCCACGGTGAAAGGGCCGTCATGGAACAGCGTGGCTCGGCCGCACGCCAGTGGCCCGGTCACTGCGTAATACAAGCCATAGGCCCAGCCGGGGTCGGCGAGGTTCCAGAAATGGTCGTCTTCGCGCAAGTCGATTGAATCGCGCATATAACTTTTGAAGGCCAGAATGGCGCTCAAAGGCACCTCAAGCGGCTTGGCAGGTCCTGTAGTGCCCGAGGTACACATCAGCAGGAAAGGCGCACTCGCGTCCAGCAGCTCAGGCGTGCAGTCGGCCTGTTGGCGCCCGAGGGCGTCCCAGAAACCGTAATCGCTCGGGTGCTGTGGGGTGCCGTCTGTCACGATGACGCGAGGGCAGTCGGGGATGTCATCCAGTTTGGGACGATTGTGGGCATCGGTCACGATCCAGCGTGCCCCGGAGCAATCCAATCGCTGCTCGATCGCCTTGGGCCCGAATGCGGTAAAGAGAGGTTGGTAGACCGCACCGATGCGCCAGGTCCCGAGGATAGTAATCACCAGTTCAACCGTGCGTGGCATGAGTCCGGCGACACGATCTCCCGGTTGTACCCCTTGCGCTCGCAGAAAGTTGGCAAAGCGCGCAGCGTGCACCTGCAGTTCGCTGAACGTGTAGTGCGTGGCGCGACCATCCCGCGTTTCGCAGTACAGCGCCACGGCATTGCCATGAGCGTGCCGGTCGCAGCACTCGATGCAGGCGTTCAAGGCTCCCGGTTCGCCGTGCAAGTCTTGAGCAGCCAGTTGTAGATAGTCGAAGGTTGACACTGCTGAGTCGTAATCGCGCATAACGTACCTGATTATTATTGTTGGGATTTGCCCTACGCCCACGCAAGCCGCGCAGGCGCAGGGATGTTGCTAGTTGTCCATCATCTCTGCCGCTTGCTGGGTCGCCTGGCTGGTCCGCGTGGCTAGCTTGCGCACTTCATCGGCGACCACTGCAAACCCGCGACCGGCTTCGCCTGCTCGCGCCGCCTCAATGGCGGCATTCAACGCCAGCAGGTTGGTCTGGCTGGCAATGCCCTGAATGGTGGCAACAATCTGCGTCAGCTTGGTGAGGGTTTCCTGCATCACCCGATGTTGTTGCGCCTGCGCCTCGCGCATCGTGCTTTCTTCATGGTGGGCATGTATGTCGGTGATGGCACCCACCACCCGTTGCGGGGAGCCGTCCTGCGCGCGGCGCGTTTGCCCACGACCGCGAAACCAGCGGTAAGTACCGTTTTTATGTTTGAGTCGATAATCCACATCGAACGGCGTCTTGCCGCTGCGGTCGTCCACATGGGCGACGAATGCGCCGATGGCCCGCGCGCTATCGTCGGGATGCAAGCGCGAGGTCCAGCTTTCCAGGGTGTTGGGGAACTCCTCAACGGTGTTGCATCCCAGCAGTCGGCGCATTTGCGAAGACCACCAAATGGTATTTTTCGGGTTCGCTGGGTCGCCTGCTACCACCTCGATATCCCAAAGCCCGTCATGCAGCATTTCCCGGGAAATGTCGAAACGTGTGGCCGCCAGTTCGAGCGCCTCGTTGTGCAGGTACTGGCCATGAATGTCACGAACGGTCCCAGCGATGCAGAGCGCTGCGC
The DNA here is from genome assembly GCF_054683855.1 of Pseudomonas sp. H1_D04. Taxonomy (NCBI): domain Bacteria; kingdom Pseudomonadati; phylum Pseudomonadota; class Gammaproteobacteria; order Pseudomonadales; family Pseudomonadaceae; genus Pseudomonas; species Pseudomonas sp. H1_D04. Next base: position 5,568,641 of record NZ_CP162826.1, on the reverse strand, counting down.
CTTGCGCATCGCGACGCGAGGCACCGCTTATGCTGCACCAGCGATAGTCGTAGCCGGGTGCAGGTTTCATCCGCACCTGGAGCGCAAATGCCGTCCGCCCGCTGCGATCAGCAAGGTGCCTGGCGAGCGCTGCCAGATGCACTTGCCGGTCATCCGGGTGCAACTGTTCACTCCACGCGCCGAGCTGATTCATAGCCTGGGCCTGGTTCGACGCTGGCCCCGTCCACGTCATTGAACATTCCGGCCCAGGTGCAGCGGTTCCATCCAGCTCCAGTTCCCAGAACAGTTCATCTGCGCCCTGTGTGATCAGTACCCAGCGCGCCTCCCATTGCCGCAACAGCGTGTCACGGCAGGCCAGGTGCTGTTCCAGTTGGCTGACGCGAAACGTCAGTGCGCAGGCCTGCTCCTTAACGGCTTGCCGCTCTTGCAGCAGTCGCTCGACGCTTGCCAGGATGCGGCGCACCAACCGGTTGTTCGACGACAATGGCGTGCTCGCCTGATCAGGCTGCTCCAGTCGGTCGGCGAGCTGCGCCAATACCCGGCGTGTGGTTCGGCTGAAAAAGAGCATGGGGCACCTCTACCTCGGTCAAATGGGAACAGCCTGCAAGGACTGCATCGGGGCCGATAAGGCCTGGGCGTCAAAGACTTTCGCTCCCGGCAGCGTTTGCCAGGCTGATGGGCCGGCGGCTATTTCCTGGGCACTCAGCAGGCAGTCGTCGAGGGCGCGCTGTAACACGTGGGTATCCAGATCCTGGCCGATAAAGACCAACTCCTGCCGGCAATCACCGACAATGCTGTCCCACTTGGTCATGATGCTTCGCAACCGATATTCATCCCGCGGCCATTGCGACTGCTCGATGAAGTTCCACCAGTGCCCGACATAGTCCCACTGGAACTGCCTGCCGCTGTGCACCAGCAGGCCGGTTTCCAGGTGCCGGCTGGCGAGCCAGAAGTAACCCTTGCTACGCAACAGCCGCCCGTTGCGCCAGGGGCGTTGCAGAAAATCGAGTAATCGCTGTGGGTGAAAGGGGGCACGCTCGCGGTACACCCATGACGTCACGCCATAGGTGTCCGACTCGGAGGCCGGTGTGTCGTCGGCCTGCATTTTTTTCATCCAGCCGGGTGATTCAGCCAGGCTGGGTAAATCAAACAGATGGGTACCGAGAATGCCTGATAGCTCAACGTTGCCGTGTGTCATCGGTATGATCCGCGCGGTCGGGTTAAGGCCGGTGAGGACCGCGTGCACGGCCTGATAACCGGGCTCGTCGATCAGGTCCAGTTTGTTGACGAGAATGACGTTGGCGTACTCCACCTGCTCAATCAGCAGATCTGCCAGATGGCGTTTGGGTGTGTCCGCTTGTGCGTCGTCGCGCGCTACGATATCCGGCGATTCGAGCAACGTCTGAAAACGACTGCCATCGACCACCGTCACCAAGGTATCGAGCCGCGCCAGTTCGCTGAGGCTGAAGCCTTCTGCGTCAAGAAATGCGAACGTCTCGGCAACCGGCATCGGTTCGGAGATTCCCGTGGACTCAATGAGCAGGTAGTCAAAACGTTGCTGGCGTGCCAGGGCACTGATCTGTTCGAGCAAATCGGCGCGCAGCGTGCAGCAGATACAGCCATTGCTCATCTCGATCAACTCATCTCGACCACGGTGCAGCGCCACGTCGCGCTGCACCTCTTCGGCATCAATGTTGACGTCGCTCATATCATTGACGATGACTGCGACTCTCAGGCCGTCGCGATTGCGCAAGATATGATTGAGCAGGGTGGTTTTGCCGGCGCCGAGGAAACCAGAAAGCACGGTCACCGGCAGTCGGCTCGCCTGGGCGCCGTCAATCATACGTTCACCGCATGTGAGCTGGCGGCCTTGTCCAAGTAGCTTTCGAACAGGTCGACCACCACAAAACCTCCATCGGCCGCATCCCCCCACAGGTCTTTCACGCGAAACTCGACGTGGTAGGTTGGCTGATGCGCAGCGTTCAAGTCGCCATGACCAATGGCGTCCGGAAAAGGCCATTTTTCTGAAGTCCGGTGGAGGACCACACCTTCCTTGCCGCGAACATAGGCCGGCATGCGGGTATGCCCGGCTACATACTCGTTGCGCACGACTACCCGGTCGCCGACTTCAAAAGGCGGTCGGCCAGTGACCGCCGGGCGGCCCTGCGCATGCGCGGGATTCGCCAGCTTGAAGTGAGAACCCAGGGCCTGATCGAGCTCCGCCTGGGTGATGACGCCGGTTTCGACCAGCAAGGTGGCGGTAGCGATGACATAGCGTTCGTAGTACTGGGTGCCGACATGCTGACGCACGTCCAGTCGCTCGACGGCGTGGCGCACTTCGTCCACGCTGAACTTCTTCAAGTGATCGGCACCGATAAACATCAAGCTGTACGCCAGGTGCTCCCAGTCCTGCTTGAACACGGGTTGGTAGCTCAGGCTGTTGATGGTGTGAGGGACTTTGCCAAAGCCTTGGAAACCGCCGAGATCGTGAAAGCCATCCATCGTGGATACCTCTTAATAGGGAATGAATAGAGAATGAAAATTGAAAGAAACAAAGCACCCCGGTTACGCGACGTACGGTAGCGCCACGCCAATAAGGACATCCTTGGTAATCAATTTTCGAAGCGCCTCTTCATCCATGGATTCGCTGCCCTTTGGCCGCAGAGGCAGCACCAGATAGCGGCTTTCGGCGCTGGTGTCCCACACCTTGATGGAGACCCCGTCCGGCAGCTCCGTGCCCAGCTCCCGCAGCACGGTGCGCCCTTCGCGAACCAGTCGGGCGCGGAACTCGAAGCCCTTGTACCACTCCGGCGGCAAGCCCAGGACGGGCCAGTTGGTGCAGGAGCACAGGCTGCACACAATCACGTTTTTCACGCTGGGCGTGTCTTCCAGCGCAACAATGTATTCACCCTGCGGGCCGGTATAGCCAAATTGAGCGCACGCAGCGGTACCGTCCTTGAGCAGCAGTTCGCGAAACTGTGGGTCCACCCATGCCTTGGCCACTACCCGAGCACCGTTCTGCGGGCTCCATTCGTGTGCCATGAGCTGTGTCATGTGCTCGATGTAACCGTCGGGGATCAGGTCTTTTTGTTTGAGCACTTGCAGTAACGCCTGTGCTCGCTCACCCGGGGTAGATGGTTTTATTTCAGGTGTGGTCATCAGTTGGTTCCTCATCGTTGAGCTTCTAGGCAGCGCCCGGCGGCTTATTCTTTTGCGCTGCATGGGACGCATCGGCTACTGGCTGTTTTTCCAGTCAACCGATGCCTCGAAAGCCGCTGCAGCCTGGTAAATCGTGCCTTCGGCATAGTGTTTGCCCACTAGCATCAGCCCGACAGGTAAACCGTCTACCAGGCCGCAGGGAATTGACATGGCCGGATGGCCAGTGATGTCCTGTGCGGAGGCATTGCCGATCATTTCCAGCGCTCGGGCCACGTACTCGGTGATCGAGCAACCGGGCTCCGGGTGGGGTTGGGCAATGATCGGCACGGTGGGCATCACCAGCAGGTCATAGCGCGCCAATGAGGCGTCATACCCGGAGCGTGCCAGGCGCCTGAGGTTTTGTGCCTTGGCGTAGAAGCGACCGTTGTAGCGCTCCAGACCGTATTGCCCGACGAACATGCACAGCTTGAGAGAGGCGGACAGGTCATTCGCCTGATCGCGCCATCCGGCTTGTTTGTCCAGCAACCCGAGGTCATATAGCCCTTGCCAGTTAAAGCCGGCCCCATTGCCGTGCATCATCTGCATCATCAGGCCCTCACAGCCGATGGGGTGCCACAGCGAACCGGCAATCTTGTGCTCAGGCACTGACACCTCTTCGACGTGCGCGCCCATCCGTGCAAATGCGTCGATGGCATTGCGCACAGACGAGGCGACACGCGGATCCTGGTTGGGCAGTTCAAAGCCTTCGCGCAGGACGCCGATCCTCAGCCCGCTTACACCGCGCTCCAGGTAATCACTGTAAGCGTCGACCTGGGGCGCGGCTTGTCGCGGGTCGAGCCCATCCGCTCCCGCCATGACCTCCAGCATCAAGGCGTTGTCCCGTACGTTTGCCGTGATGGGGCCGGCATGATCGATAGTCGCCTCAATGGCCATGATCCCGGTGTAAGGCACCAGTCCGTGGGTCGGCTTCATTCCGTAAGTGCCGCAGAATGCGGAAGGAATCCGGATTGACCCGCCCTGGTCACCGCCGACTGCCAGGTCGACCTCGCCCGCGGCAACCAGTGCTGCGCTGCCGGAAGACGACCCACCCGAGGCAAATCCGTGGCGATAGGGGTTGTGCACCGGCGCCGGATCGGAGGTGTGACTACCACCGGATAGGCAGTAATGCTCGCATGTTGCCTTGCCGAGGATGGTTGCGCCGGCATCCAGCAAGCGGGAGACAACGGTGGCATCGAATGAGGGAACGAAGCCTTCAAGGGGCTTTGCACCATTCATCATCGGTACGCCAGCGAGTGAAATATTGTCCTTGAGTGCGACGGTTTTATTCGCCAACTTGCCTTCGCGGGCGCCGCTGACTTCCGTTCGGTAGTACCAGGCGTTGAGTGGGTTGTGTGCAGTCGAGGGTCGATAGCCCGAGCTGCGTTCGTAACGTACCGGCGGAATGAAGTCAGGCAGCTCGTCAATCAGGTCATAAGCGTCGAAGCTTGACTGCATAAGAGCCAGGTATTCATGGGCTTGCTCCGCACTTATCTGCATGTGCAGGCTGGTCGATACATCCAATAGCTGTTCAAGGGTGGGGCGAACAATTGGCATGGTTGGGCTGTCCTTATCGTAAGTGGCCGAAGAGCGCTGTGGCTCATCAAATTCAGTGGGCCTGGCGCTCAAGATAGTCCGCGCCTCAAGTCGCAGGCTTGGTTGAGAAAGACATCGACTTGGCTGAGCCGGACACCGCTGTGCAAAGGCGCAAAGCGCACGCGGTCGCAGATCCTTGGGTTAAAAAATGCGCGCATAACGCAGGTTCATGCGGAAGTCTTCCTTGGTGCCGTTGTCCACCGAAAGGTCCTTGCCCAACTGCAGTTGAATCTGGTCTTGGGGGGTGACGAATTTGGTCGCGGTGAGACGAAAGTTGGTGGTGCCCAACTCGTTATCCTGATTGACGTGCTCAATGTTCGTCTCGCCCCCCCAGGTACGCCCGAAGCCGATACCAAATGCGGTGCTGGCGTCTGGCATGTAACGCCCCATGATCTGTGCTGCGTAGGAAACGTCCTGCTTCATACGGTCTGCATTTGCGCCGTAATCAGTGTTGTCGCCATACCAGGTAGCACCGCCAACCAGGTCCATCGCCCATTTTTCTGTGAAGTGTTTGACGTACGCACTCTGCAGTTCGAATTTCCAGCGGTTCTCTCCGAGATTGAGCGCGTCCTCCTTGTCATACGTACCAGTAGGCACATACAGGTAGGGGGCGATGCTGAGGGTGTCGCGGGCTTCGTTGAACCGCCATTTGACCGGTGCGGTGAGGATCAAGTCGCCAACGCCGCGAGTACTGCCCAGCGCTGAGGCGTCACCTGCGCTGGAGACGTGTCCGAAAGGCAAAAGAAATTGCGGGTCGATGGTGACGGTGTCAGAGAGTGCGTAGACATGCAGTAGACGCAGGATGCCGACGTCAGAGCTCACGTTGAAGTCAGAGCTGACCTTGTGTCCGTTGCTATAAGCCGAGTCCGTGGTGGCGTGCTGGTAGTAAATCGCCCCGATCGTAGCGCCGACCGGATATTGCTCATAATCGCCGGGCGCTACTTCACCGGCGTTGGCGTGAAGCACGGGCAAGAGAGTAGAGAGCGTCAACAGGCGGATCTTATTCATCATTTATTCCTCGCACAGGGAGGCCGGCCACCCGAGGAGGGTGGCAAGGCGGCAGAAGTTGGGGAGGTAAACGCCGATGGCGCTCAGGTCGTTGGTGGCAGCGCGTCGCGCAACATACCGGTCTGCGAGTGACAGTTGATGTACTCGAATACCTGGCTCTTGGCGTCCGACACGGATACTTCGTGGTACAGCCTTAACTTCTTCAAACCTGCGGCCACGCGGAAAAACGTCACGAAAATACGCAGGTGAGTCGGGTGAGACTCAGCCCAGCGTTCGAGTTTCTCAACCGAGCGCCAGTGACCGATGTTGTAGCTCAGGTCGAGAAAGTTGCCGTCCAGGTCGATATTGCGCACGAACCTGTTGCTGTAGCAGCCCAACGCCTGGCCGTTGTCACGCAGGAAGTCCATGCCGTCCTGCAACGTCGGCAAGATTTCGTCGATGTAGAGTGAGCGCTCCTCTGCCTCGGCATCCGCCCAGTCCTGGCCGGAGCGAATCAGTGTGAGGTTGTCATGCCCCAGGACCAGGACCCGTCCGCCCTGGGTCGGGTCACCCGCGATCACCTGTAGCTCGCTCGTGGGATTCATCCAATCCGTCTGGGAGATCGGGAAACGGTCGCGCATTGAACCCCAGTAACCGTGCTCTTCGATCTCTCCGCTGGTCGTATCCATTACCGCGCCGACACCGGGCAGGTTCTCCTGGAACGCGTACAACGTCTCGAACTGCTCGGTGCGCGGCGCGGTGATTTCGCGGAAATAACCAAGGCTTTCACCGAGCCGATCCGCCGAACTCCACCAGTCATTCACTGGGGGGGAACGCAACCAGCGACAGTGGGCGCCCGGGTCTTTCCAGTACCCGACCACAATCAAATTATCAAATCCGCTGCTGTCGGTGTGGTGGGTCAAATCGTAAGTCTGCGGGCCATCTGGCAGGCTGAAACTGCTGACGATGTGACGCATTGCCTGCAATGCAGGCTCGCGCTGGGCATCGCCGCGATATTGCACGCCAAGATAGGCCATCACCACTTGTTCCAGTTGCTCGTCAGCGCGCGCGACCCACATAGGGAACGGCGGTTGATACTCGTCCGGTACACGGCGGGACAGGGTGCGCGGGCATTTGAGATGTGTGTCGATTGCAGATTCCATCTTGAGCTCCTCGTTATTTTCGTTCAGGCCTACGGTTGGGCGTCAGCGCGTCGCTGGCGGGTCGCGCTTGGCGATCTGCCGTCGCTGCAGCAGCTGCATGGCACTCCATTCAATCAACCAATAAGCCGACTCTTCAGGCGCAAGGTCGCGCCTCTGCAGAAGCCAGGAGGAATCAGCCAATCGTTTTGAGTCGTGTCGATGCATGGCGTGCCTCATCAGCGGATGAATGAGCTGCTGTGAGGTGGAAATTAGGCTGGGCGAGGAGGGGGCGCTTTGTTCGGCGAGACAACCATTTGGTTGGAAAAGACAAGGCTGAGGCTGACGTTCACCCGTGATCCGCGCTGGTGCGCGTGAGCCGACCGAGTGACGTGCGATGCCCTTAAATGGTGATGGCTGCACCGTGCGACAGCCTCCGAAGGCTGCCGAAAGTCGCGAGGGACATCACATGGCAGCGTACTCAAGCAGGCCTGCTACTGCGCTTGGCCTGTTAATTGCCTTTCATAGCTGAAAAATGGTCGCACGTTACAACGTCTCCAGCGCCTCTTGCATCGTTGTCGAGGTCAGTGTCATGAACCCAAGCTCTCAGTATTCGACCCTTGCTGTTCCGGCACCACGTCGGTTTGATTATTGGAAAGAAGTGGTCTGTCGCCACTGCCTGGCCGCCGATAGCAAACCCTTGTCCCAGAGCAGCTTTGATGGCTCGCTCACCGTTAATACAGTCGGCGAATTGGACATCTGCTCGCTGTCTTCGCCGCTGCACTACTGGGAGCGTTCCGAGCAGCACTTGCGCAGCGGTCCGGCCGAAGATTTATGGTTGGGTTTCGCTCGAAATGGTCATGGGCAAATAGAACAAGGCTCAAGAAAAGCCAGCCTGGCAACTGGCAATTTGTTTCTTTATGACGCAACTCAGGCGTTTCGCTTCAGCCTGGGTGGTACCGAAAACCACTTGATCCGTATTCCCAGAGCGTTGCTCACCGAGCGCCTGCCGCGTATTGCCGAGTACACCGCGATGGTCCTCGACGACCGGCGTCCCGGCGTAGTTCCCTTACGCGAAATGCTGCATCAGGCCGCGAGCACGCCTGCGTCGCTGCAGGATGAGCGCATCTCGAATCGTTACTCAAGTACGTTGCTTGATCTGCTTGTGATCAGCCTGGAACTCCAGGACCTGAAAACAAGCCACCAGGAGATGGACCTCTACGGCCGCATCATGAAGTACATCCAACGACACTTGACCGAGCCGGACCTGTCGATTGAAGCCATCGCCAAAGCCCACAATGTGTCCACCCGAACCGTTACACGGGCCTTCGCACGCTACCAGAAAACCCCCGTTGCAGAGATTTGGAAAGAGCGCCTGAATGCCAGTCGAGAAGCGATTGAGCGCGGCCAGGTACGCAGCGTGTCCGAGGCGGCGCTGGACTTCGGGTTTTCTGACTTTTCCCATTTCAGCCATGCGTTTCGCAAGGCATTTGGTGTGGCGCCGAATACGCTGTTACGCCGCAATTGAAATTGCCGGGGTAGCAAATCGTTGAGAAAAGGGGTGCTTACTCGGTGACGTCCTGTTGCTCGAACCACCCCCGCCCGCGACTGGGGTTTTCCAGGCCGAGGTCGATGCGCAGCCCGGTGTTTTTGCCTGAGCCTGACTCGCCGACAATCGCCAGGGTCCGCCCGGGGTAGACCTGCAGGTTCAGTCCTCCAGCGCCACAAAGGTCGCGTTTTCGCCCTGACCTTGGGCCGCGCGAACGTCTTGCCAACGTTTTGCAGTTGCCGGATCGGCGGCTGCGTCGGGTCCGGTCGGGCCAGTGGCTGGCGCTTGGCGAGCGCCGGCGCGGCGGCGATCAAGGCGCGGGGGTAGTCATGCTGCGGCGCGCCGAGAATCTGCCGTGGTTGCCCCTTGCTCCACCACTTGCCTCTGTCGCCTCGCCGTTGGATGTGCGCAACGTCATCGCCTGTCATAATCCGCCCATCTCACCCCAGCCCCCACACGGAGTCCATGCCATTCATGGTGCTGTTCAATCGATTGAGCGCGTTTTCCATCCAAGCGCGCAGGGCACTGAAGCTGGTGTGGGAGACGTCGCGTCCCTTATTCATAGGCCTGCTGCTGGCCACCATCGTTGCCGGTCTGTTGCCTGCGCTGGCTGCCTGGATCGGCCAGCGTATTGTCGATGGCGTGGTGCACGCGATGCAGATTCATGCAGCCGGCAGCCAGGCGCCCGTGTGGCCAGTGATGCAGTACGTGCTGGCCGAGGCGGGCGTGTTGGCGCTGCTGGCCGCCGCTCAGCGCGCGCTGTCAATGCAGCAATCGTTGCTGCGGGTGCAGTTGGGGGTGAAGGTCAACCTGATGATTCTGGAGAAAGCCCAGACCCTCTCACTCCTGCAGTTTGAAGACGCCGAGTTCCACGACAAGCTGGTGCGCGTGCGTCAGGGCGCGTCGACACGGCCGCTGAGCCTGGTCACCAAGGGCCTGGGGCTCGTGCAGAACCTGATCGCGCTGATCAGCTTTGCCGTGCTGTTAGTGCACTTTTCGCCGTGGGCGCTGGTGATTCTGGTGGTCGGCGCCTTACCGGTGTTCTTCGCCGAGACGCATTTCTCGGGCAATGCGTTTCGCCTGTTCCACCGGCGCGCGCCCGAGACCCGTCAGCAGAATTACCTGGAATCGCTGCTGTCCCACGAGACTCATGCCAAAGAGGTCAAGCTGTTCGGCCTGGCGCCGCTGTTCCTCAAGCGCTACCGCGACAACGCCCGGCGCTTGTACACCGAAGACCGCCAGTTGACGGTGCGTCGGGATGCCTGGGGCTTTGCCCTGGGCCTGCTCGGTACCGCGGCGTTTTATGTGGCTTACGCCTGGGTGGTGCTGGACACCGTGCGCGGCCAGACCAGCCTGGGACAGATGACCATGTACATCGTGCTGTTCAAGCAGGGGCAAAGCGCGATCACCGCCAGCCTCAGCGCGATTGCCGGCCTGTATGACGACAGTCTGTTTCTGTCGGACCTTTATGAGTACCTGCTAACCCCTGTGGTCGTGCCGAGTGGCCGGCTTACCCAGGGCGCGCGTCCCGGCGACGGTCTGCGCTGCGAGCACGTAGGGTTCAGTTACCCCGGCGCTGAGCGGCAGGCATTGACTGACATCAACCTGCATTTGGCGCCTGGGCAAAGCCTGGCCCTGGTGGGCGAGAATGGCTCGGGCAAAACCAGCCTGATCAAACTGCTCACGCGCCTGTATACCCCGCACGAAGGGCGCATTCTGCTGGATGGCAGCGACTTGCAAGACTGGGATGAACAGACACTGCGCCAGCGCATTGGGGTGATTTTCCAGGATTACATCCGCTACCAGATGACCGTCGGCGAGAACCTTGGAGTGGGTGACGTCGATGCGCTGAACGATGAGGCGCGCTGGCGCACGGCCGCCACCCAGGGGGTGGCCGCCGAATTCATCGAGCGCCTGAGCAGGGCCTACGGCACACAGTTAGGGCGCTGGCTTGGTGGCCAGGAGTTGTCGGGTGGGCAATGGCAGAAAGTCGCCTTGTCACGCGCGTATATGCGCCAGGAGGCGGATCTGCTGATTCTTGACGAGCCGACGGCTGCGCTGGACGCCGGCGCCGAGGCGGCGGTGTTCGAGCACTTTCGCGAACACGCCAAGGGCCGCATGACGTTGTTGATTTCCCATCGATTCTCCAGCGTGCGCAATGCCGACCACATCATCGTGCTGGACGGCGGGCGAATCCTGGAGGAGGGCAGCCATCAACAGCTGATGGTGGCGGGTGGGCGCTATGCCGAGTTGTTCGATGTTCAGGCGCGGGGGTATCGCTAGGTCCCCGTCCAATCCGGCCAAGCGTATTGTTTCAAAGTTTTAGGCCAACATTCTCACCTCAAGCCCTGCGCGCCCCGACGCAGCGCTGAAAGCCTGGCGCAGAACGCCCGACAATACCTCCAGGGTATCCCTTCAGACTTTATCCATATTGGACGCCCCCCTACCCAGGCGTCAGCCTGAGCCCAATAACTATAAAAGAGCCGCAACCATGACCGTGCTATTGAGTGAGCGCAGCCAGATTTTCCAGGGCGCCGATGCCTACGCGGTGTCGGACTACGTCAACCAGCACGTGGGCAGCCACTGCATTCGCCTGCCTCCCAAGGGCCGGCCCCGGGCGAGTATCAGCCATCGCACCTTCGCCAGCCTGGACCTGTGCCGCATCAGCTACGGTGCACCGGTGCGGGTCACATCGGTGGCGCTGGAGACCATCTATCACCTGCAGATCCTGTTGAGCGGGCATTGCCGCTCCAGCTCCCGTGGCGAGAATGACGTGTTCGGGCCGGGGGAAATCCTGCTGATCAACCCGGACGACCCGGTAGACCTGACCTATTCCGCCGACTGCGAGAAATTCATCATCAAACTGCCGGTGCGCCTGCTGGAAAACGCCTGCCTGGAGCAGCACTGGAGCCTGCCGCAGGTGGGTATCCGCTTCGCGACGGCCCGCCACGCGCTCAGTGAAATGGGCGGCTTCCTGCCGTTGCTCGGGCTGATCTGTCATGAGGCGGAAAACGCTGCCGAGCCCCACATGCAGGGCCTGTACGAACGCATCTTGGCCAACAAGCTGCTGGCATTGCTGGGCAGCAACGTGTTGCGGGTGATCCCCCAGGCTGCCCACGGCGGTGGGTTTGAAGCGGTGCGCGAATTTATCCAGCAGCACCTGTGCGATGACATCAGCGTCGAGCAGTTAATGGCCGTGGCCAACGTCAGCGAACGTTCGCTGTACAGCCTGTTTGCGCGCCAGGTGGGGCTGTCACCGCGCGACTATATACGCCGCTGCAAGCTCGAACGGGTGCACGCACGCTTGCAACTGAGCAGCACGCGCAGCGTGACCGAGGTGGCTTTGGACCATGGCTTCATGCACCTGGGGCGGTTTTCCGAGGCCTATCGCAAACGCTTCGGCGAACTGCCGTCGCAGACCTGGAAACGCCATCGTTAAGCGACGTGCGCCTGGCGGATAGCGATGTGCAGGCAGCGGATATTGACGCGCAGGGCGAACACGTACGGTGAGGGTGCCTGATACAAGAACAACGGAGGGCCCGCCCCATGATCAGTACACTCGACCGACTCGCCTGCCAATTGCGCGAGTCCGTACAGGAAGACCCCGCCACTGGGGTATTCCGCTGCCGCCGCGACATCTTTACCGACCCCGACCTGTTTGCCCTGGAGATGAAACACATCTTCGAAGGCGGCTGGATCTACCTGGCCCATGAAAGCCAGGCGCCGGAGATCAACGATTACTTCACCACCTGGATCGGCCGCCAGCCGGTGGTCATCACCCGTGACAAACACGGCGCGCTGCATGGTCTGGTCAACGCCTGCGCGCATCGCGGCGCCATGCTGTGCCGGCGCAAACAAGGCAATAAGGGCTCATTCACTTGCCCCTTCCATGGCTGGACGTTCAGCAACGCCGGCAAGCTGCTCAAGGTAAAGGACGCGAAGACCGGCGCCTACCCGGACAGTTTCGACTGCGACGGCTCCCATGACCTCAAGCGCCTGGCGCGCTTTGAAAACTACCGCGGTTTCCTGTTCGGCAGCCTCAGCGGTGCGGTGCCGGAACTCAGCGATTACCTGGGCGAAACCCGCGTCATCATCGACCAGATGGTCGACCAGGCTCCTTTGGGCCTGGAGGTGCTGCGCGGCAGCTCATCATATGTCTATGACGGCAACTGGAAGCTGCAAATCGAAAATGGCGCCGACGGTTACCACGTCAGCTCCGTGCACTGGAACTACTCGGCGACCATGGGCCGGCGCAACTACGAAGCCGAAGGCACGCGCACCGTCGACGCCAATGGCTGGTCGAAAAGCCTGGGCGGCGTCTACGCCTTCGACCACGGGCATATCCTGCTGTGGACGCGCCTGCTCAACCCCGAAGTGCGCCCGGTGCACGCTCACCGCGAGGCCTTGGCCGAACGCCTGGGCCAGGCGCGCGCCGACTTTATCGTCGACCAGACCCGCAACCTCTGTCTCTACCCCAATGTGTACCTGATGGACCAGTTCTCGACCCAGATCCGCGTGGTGCGCCCCCTCGCCGTGGATAAAACCGAAGTGACAATCTATTGCATGGCGCCCATCGGCGAAAACGCCCAGGAGCGCGCCACGCGGATTCGCCAGTACGAAGACTTCTTCAACGTCAGCGGCATGGGCACCCCGGATGACCTCGAAGAATTCCGCGCCTGCCAGACCGGTTACCAGGGCGCGAGCACCCTGTGGAATGACTTGAGCCGTGGCGCCAGGCAGTGGGTCGAAGGCGCGGACGAAAATGCCTTGGCCATGGGCATGCAACCGCAGCTCAGCGGGGTCAAGACCGAGGACGAGGGCTTGTTTGTGCGCCAGCATGCGCACTGGGCCCAAAGCCTGCAACGTGCGATCGAGCGCGAACAGCAAGGGCTGATTGCCAGCGACCGCGAGGTGCAGCCATGAGCCTTGCCCGTGACCACCTGCTGGATTTTCTCTACCGTGAAGCGCGCCTGCTCGACGACCGACAATGGGATGACTGGCTGGCCTGCTATTCGCCCAAGGCCGAGTTCTGGATGCCCGCCTGGGACGATCACGACACCCTCACCGAAGACCCGCAGCGCGAAATCTCGCTGATCTACTACCCCAACCGTGACGGCCTGGAAGACCGTATCTTCCGCATCAAGACCGAGCGCTCCAGCGCCAGCACGCCCGAGCCGCGCACCGTGCACATGCTGTGCAACCTCGAAGTGCTGACCGACGACGGCGTGCAGGTGGACCTGCGTTTCAACTGGCACACCCTCAGCCACCGCTACAAAACCACCGACAGTTATTTCGGTACCTCCTTCTATCGCCTCGACATCCGTGCCGAGCAGCCGCTGATCACGCGCAAGAAGGTAGTGCTGAAAAACGACTACATCCACCAGGTCATCGACATCTACCACATCTGAGGACACCGCCATGACGTATGCCATCGCCCTGAACTTCGAGGATGGGGTGACCCGCTTCATCGACTGCAAGGTGGGGGAAAAGGTGCTCGATGCCGCCTTCCGCCAACGTATCAATCTGCCCATGGACTGCTCGGACGGTGTGTGCGGCACTTGCAAATGCCGCTGTGAAACCGGCGCCTACGACTTGGGCGACGACTATATCGACGACGCCCTGAGCGCCGACGAAGCGCAGGCGCGGCAGGTACTGACCTGCCAGATGGTGCCGCAGTCCGACTGCGTGATCGCCGTGCCGGTGCCGTCCAGCGCCTGCAAGACCGGCACTACGCACTTTACCGCGACGCTGGCCGGCATCACCCGACATGCCGATGCCGCGCTCGAGGCGAGTTTCGAGCTGGACCAGGCGCCGGTATTCCTGCCCGGCCAGTACGTGAATATCAGCGTGCCCGACAGTGGGCAGACACGCGCTTACTCCTTCAGCAGTCGCCCGGGCGACACGCGCGCCAGCTTCCTGATCAAGCACGTGCCCGGCGGGTTGATGAGCAGCTGGCTCGAGCGCGCCCAGCCGGGCGACAGCGTGGCGATCACCGGCCCGCTGGGGAGTTTCTACCTGCGTGAGGTGGTGCGGCCGCTGCTGTTACTGGCCGGTGGTACCGGCCTGGCGCCGTTCCTGTCGATGCTTGAAGTGCTCGCGCAGCGCCAGGAAACCCGCCCGATCCGGTTGATCTACGGCGTAACGCGGGATCAGGACTTGGTGATGGTCGAGGCGTTGCAGGCTTTTACCGCGCGTTTGCCTGACTTCAACCTGGTGACCTGCGTGGCTGATCCGCACACCACTCACCCGCGCCAGGGCTATGTGACTCAGCACATGGCTGACGAAGCCCTCAATGGCGGCGATGTCGACGTGTACCTGTGCGGCCCGCCGCCGATGGTCGATGCGGTGCGCGAGCACTTCAAGCAGCAGGGCGTGACCCCGGCCAGCTTCCATTACGAGAAATTCACCCCTAACGCCGTCGCCACGTGCGATGCCGCCTGAGGACTGCCCCATGACTCAATGGTTTAACAACAAGGTCGCGCTGGTCACCGGCGCTGCCCAAGGGATCGGTCGGCGTGTCGCCGAGCGCTTGCTGGAGGAGGGCGCCTGGCTGGTCGCGGTGGATCGCTCCGAGCTTGTGCATGAATTGCAGCATGAGCGAGCGCTGCTGCTGACCGCCGACCTGGAACAATACAGCGAGTGCGCGCGGGTGATGGCCGCCGCCACGGCCCGTTTCGGGCGAATCGACGTGCTGGTCAATAACGTCGGCGGGACCATCTGGGCCAAGCCTTTCGAGCATTACGCCGAGGCCGAAATCGAGGCCGAAGTGCGCCGCTCGCTGTTCCCTACGTTGTGGTGCTGCCATTGCGTGCTGCCCTACATGCTGGAGCAGGGCGAAGGCGCCATCGTCAACGTGTCTTCCGTGGCTACGCGTGGGGTCAATCGCGTGCCGTACGGCGCGGCCAAGGGCGGCGTGAATGCCTTGACGGCCTGCCTGGCCCTGGAGACTGCCGGCAGCGGGATTCGGGTCAACGCCACCGCGCCCGGCGGGACCGAGGCACCGCCACGGCGCATCCCGCGCAACAGCCAGCCGCAGAGCGAGCAGGAGCGCGTGTGGTACCAGCAGATCGTCGACCAGACCCTCGACAGCAGCCCGATGAAACGCTACGGCAGCATCGACGAACAAGCTGGCGCGATTCTGTTCCTGGCCTGCGACGAGGCTTCCTACATCACCGGAGTGACCTTGCCGGTGGGCGGCGGCGACCTCGGCTAAGGCTATTTCCATCTGCTGACACTGACTCACAACAACAATAAAGAGAGCACTGCCATGCGTAGCCATGATGTCCATTCGATTATCGATAATGCCCCGTTCAACCGCTTCCACTGGTTGATCGTGAGCCTGTGTGCCTTGCTGTTGATCTTTGACGGCTATGACTTGTTTATTTACGGCGTGGTCCTGCCGTCAATCATGCGCGAGTGGGGGCTGACGCCGTTACAGGCTGGCGCCCTGGGCAGCTATGCGCTGTTCGGCATGATGTTCGGTGCGCTGATTTTCGGCACCCTGGCGGACCGTTTCGGGCGCAAGAAAGGCATCGTGTTCTGTTTCACCCTGTTCAGTCTGGCCACCGTGACCAATGGCTTTGCCAGCAGCCCAACCGAGTTCGGTATTTGCCGTTTTATCGCCGGGCTCGGCTGCGGCGGGTTGATGCCCAACGCGGCGGCGCTGATCAACGAATACGCGCCGAAGAAATTCCGCAGCACCCTGATGGCCTTCATGTTCAGCGGCTATTCCCTGGGCGGCATGCTCGCCGCCAGCGTTGGGATTTTCATGCTGCCGGCCTATGGTTGGCAGTCGATGTTTTTTGTGGCGGTGATTCCGCTGCTGCTGTTGCCACTGATTGTTTACTGGCTGCCTGAATCCATCGGCTTCCTGATCCGCCAGGGCCAACAAGACAAGGCTCGCGCGCTGCTTAATCGGTTGTCGCCAGGCACCAGGATCGAGGTCGAAGATGCGCTGGTGATCGCCGACAGCAAAGGTAAAGGCGCCACGGTGGTGGAGCTGTTCCGCCATGGCCTGGCGGTGCGTACGGCGATGATCTGGGTCGCGTTTTTCTGTTGCCTGCTGATGGTCTATGCATTGAGTTCGTGGCTGCCCAAGCTGATGGCCGGCGCCGGTTACAGCCTGGGGTCGAGCCTGTCGTTCCTGGTCGCGCTGAACCTGGGCGGCATGGCCGGGGCGCTGCTCGGCGGCCGTTTGGGCGACCGCCTGAACCTGGTGAAAGTTATGATCTGCTTCTTCGCCGCCGCCATGGTCTCGATCAGCCTGCTGGGCATCAACAGCCCGATGCCGGTCCTGTACCTGCTGATCTTCGTCGCGGGTGCCACCACCATTGGTACGCAGATCCTGCTGTACGCGGGGGCTGCGCAGCTCTACGGCTTGTCGATTCGCGCCACAGGCCTGGGCTGGGCGTCCGGCATCGGTCGCAATGGCGCGATTGTCGGCCCGCTGTTAGGCGGCGCGCTGATGGCGATCGAACTGCCTCTGCAACTGAATTTCATGGCCTTCGCCATCCCCGGCGCGATTGCGGCGCTGGCAATGACGGTATTTGCCCTGAATGAGCGGCGCACCCGTATCGCCATGCCCGACGCCGTGGCGCTGTGACTGCCAAATGCTCATGGGCAATGGTCCAGTGCGCAGCGCGAACTCGGTGGAGTGTGGTGTCGTACTTTGGCCACATGCACTGAAAGGACGTGAGCATGGAGGTGGGGTTGATCGGCCGGACAGCCTGTCAGGCGAACCCTAAAGACTCTCAGGGTCGCCAAAAAACATTTTGACTAGGCTCTAGATCGGTATTTACAGCCTGAAAAAAACAAATTTTGCCCCCAGTTTTGCCCCCAATTGCACAGGGTGGGCGAGCGATCGCGAATGGCTATTTCTGACCCGGAGCGGGGTGGCCGTGACTGGCATTCAGTGCGCCTTTGTGTACTGGATGACCAACCCGAATCTGGAAAATTCTTGGTCGTTAGATGAGTCGATATCCTTAATCGGAGTTGTCCGGGCCGCCTTTCAGCACCTGTCCTGAAATTGGCAGCGTGAAATGCTCATGCTCTGCGAGATGTTGCAATGGCGCCGGTCGCCAGAGAGATCGATCCGCGTGTCCATCGACAACCGGAGCGTAATGCCAGGCGCCTGGCCACGGAAAGCGCTTAAGAAGCGGTTGTTCGGTATTGAAAGTGGCAGGCAACGTTGCGCATCGTGCTTCTGGTGGTGGGTCTCGATAATCCGGTCGGGCCCATAACTTCCCGCTTCAATTGGCCACTGAGTCGGCGGGCAGCGAAGGCGCTCAGGTTGCATGTTGAGGCGGGCGCCTTACCTTCGCTGTTCATGGACAGCTAAGCCTTTGGGCCAGGATCAGTCATTAGGCAAGTGCAATTGCACTTCCATGGCGTCATGAAGGAGTCGGACGACCTCGATCACGTCGTCGCTTGCTACACGATAAAACACGATATGGCGTGGGCTTTTGACCGCCCCATGGGGCTGTTTGGCCTGCTGGCGTGAATAGATGAGGTGATAGCTGCGAAGGCCCGGTGCCAGCTCACCGCGTTCGTAGCTGCCAATGCGATAAGGCGTGTCGGCAATCGCTTGCAGCGCGGCGAGGATTAGCGCCTGATACCGCTGGCGTGCTTGATCGCCGAACTGCGTCTGGGAGAGCCTGAGGATGTCGACAATGTCGGCGCGCGCCGCGTTGGAAATCCGATACTGCGACATGCTCAGTGTTTCTCGCGCGCGGGTAGGGTTGCCTCCAGGCTCAAGCCCTCGAGGTAGTGCTCCAGATCCCCTTCGTTCAACTTAGTAAAGCGCCCTTGCTCAAGGTCCATGATGCCGATAGAGGTCGCCTGACGCAGGGCCTCAATTTTGGCGGTGTCTTCGGCGACGCGCTGTTCCAATAGCCGCAAACCTTCTCGCATCACTTCGCTGGCATTCTGATAACGGCCGGACTGCACCAGGTCATGGATAACCTGTTCCTGGTGAGGGGTGAGTACAACGTTTCGCGTCGCCATGATTAGCTCCAGCTCTGGACATACAGGTCCTTTCGACTATTGGCATATTATGCCATTTTACCTGCCAGCACATAGTTTGGGACTTGTATCTGACGAACTGTGTCGTGCGGGGTCATCCTTCGCGCCGAACAGCGCGTGCTGGCTCCGGACTGCATGCGCACAGAGTTCAAAGGATGTAGCAGGCGGGGCGTTGAGGGCCGTTTGATTCGTGTGGGCCTTGAGGCCTCAGCCTGGACAAGCCCTGCTTGATGTGTCCGGCGTACTCACCGATCGTTTGAACGCGCCGCGGACGTTTGTCCTATGCCGCGTTTCCGTACAGGCCTCAAGATGGAAGAAGCATTCCGCAGGAGGCACAAAGTATAGGCAGCTCAGTACTTTGCAAGGCGAACGCTGTCTTATGAGGTGTGACTAATTTATGATGTCTAGATGATAAATTTGGATACACGATCATGAGTACACGTTCAGACCTTTTGACCAGCGCCGAGGTTCTGCTGCGCACGAAAGGCTATGCGGCCTTCAGCTATGCCGACCTTGCGGACGACATCGGCATTAAAAAAGCGAGTATTCACCATCACTTCCCGACCAAGGAAGGCTTGGCAATTGCCATCGTCGAGAGCTACCTGTTCCGGTTTAAAAAGCAGCTGGACGCTATCAATGATGAACACGTCAGTGTTGTCGACCGGCTGAATGCGTTCGCCTTGATGTTCGCACACAGCAGTCTAAACGGGATGCTCCCACTCTGTGGAGCCCTCGCCGCAGAGCTTCTGGCCCTGCCTGAAAGCCTCAAAGAAATGACAAAGGATTTCTTTGAGATCCATCTCACTTGGCTCCAAGCAAACATTAAGCAGGGTCAAGATCGAGGAGAGCTTAAAGCCGACCTGGATGTAATCAGAGTTTCAAGGTTCATATTGAATACTTTGGAAGGTGCGAGCTTTGTTTCTTGGGCGATGAGCGATGATTACGAGAAATCTTCGGGATTTGATTTGATTTTATCTACCCTTCGTCACTGAAAACTCTAGCAAGCACACTTATCGACTCTATCGCTGCATTCCCTTTCCAGGGGGCATCTTTCATCGCTGTATCTTTAGTACATCTTTCAAAAGCTTCTCGATTTGGTCGCCTGCCAAGAGCAGGCGGCCTTGAGTTATTTGATTCAGGGCCGCGTGCCGATCTACGCTTGTATCAATTAGTGCAGACTAAAATCCACCGAATAGATCACTCGGTATTATCTGGTGTGCGGTAGATTTGCAGCCAATGACGCGAAGGCTTGCTTGTAGGCGGCGCTTTTTCGTGATCGCGAATTGTACAGTACCGTCCATGCTTAGCGACGACCGCGCTCTTGGCTGCGTTCAAAGTGACTTCTTGAAACGAACCTCCATCTCGCCCCAACACGTGCCCTGGTGCATAAGCAGCCATAAAACCTCCCTGATTTTTATCCATGTGGTGACGGCCTTATGCCATCAATTCGTACGATCACACAAATTTCACCCGATGCATAGAGGTGTGAAAGATCGTTTCATGGCGTCGCTTTCGAAGTGACTCTGTTGGTCACGACACTCACTGTGTTGTCATCAATACTCCCAATTCCTCTATGCAGCCTAGCTTTTCAAAACTATTGGTATCGTCACCTCTCTTGTAAACCAACCTACTACTTGGTAGTCTTGTTTCTCTTCCGGTCTAATCGTCCGGCTTATCTGAAGAGGAACGTCCACATGAGCAGCAACCTGAATGGTATCGATGTCGCCGCACTCCAGAATTTCGCCGAAGGCGTTGCTGGTGATGCGACCAAGCGCCACGCAAGCTTCAACGTTAAAACCGCTTGGAAGGGTCAGACCCGTTCTGTAGCCAAAGTCAGCCGTTACAGCTTGGCCGGTGAGACCTATTCCCGCGATTTTGAAATTGCAGCCGATGAGCCGAATGAATTGCTGGGCGAGAACACCGCGCCCAACCCTCAGGAGCTGCTGATGGCTGCTCTAAACGCCTGCATGTCGGTCGGCTATGCCGCCAATGCCGCAATGATGGGCATCAAGATTCACAGCCTGGAAATTGAGACCGACGGCACTCTCGACCTGCGTGGCTTCCTGGGGATCGACGAAAGCGTTAACCCAGGCTACGACGAGGTGAGTGTCGTGATTCGCCTGCACACAGATGCTTCGCGTGAGCGTGTTGAGGAGCTGCACAACGTGGTGCTCAAGACTTCGGTCAACTACGCCAACTTCTCTAAAGCCATCCGCATGCTCCCTAAGCTCGAAGTCATCGAAGGCTAACTGTCCTGGTCACAGGTCAGCACGGCACCTGGCCGCTGACCACCTCTCACTTATCTGATACCGGAGTCTGTAATGGACGATTTTTTTAAAGGCAAAAAACTGTTGGTCGTCGGCGGCACGAGCGGCATGGGTCTGGAAACAGCGCGCCAGTTTTTAAAGGCGGGTGGCAGCGTGGTTCTCACCGGCAGTAAACAGGATAAAGCCGATGCTGTGCGCGCCGAGCTGAGCCCGCTGGGGAACGTATCAGTGATCGTTGCCAACCTCATGACCGAGGAAGGGATGAATCATGTACGCAGCGAAATCAATGCCAACCACAGTGACATCGGCTTTATGGTGAACTCTGCAGGCATATTCATTCCGAAGCCTTTCATCGAGCACGATGAGGCTGACTACGACATGTACCTGGATCTGAGCCGCGCCACATTCTTTATCACGCAGGCAGTGGTCAAAAATATGCTTGCTGCCAAGCGCGAAGGCTCCATTGTCAACGTCGGTTCGATTGGCGCGCAAGCTGCGCTGGCCGGCTCTCCAGCAACTGCTTATTCGATGGCCAAGGCGGGCCTGCACGCAGTCACTCGAAACCTGGCAATTGAATTGGCTCACTCAGGTATCCGAGTCAATGCCGTTTCGCCTGGCATCGTTCACACCTCGATCTATGAAGGCTTCATGGACAAGGAAGCGATCCCGGATGCGATGAAGTCGCTAAACGATTTCCACCCACTGGGTCGAGTCGGTGTTCCTGAAGACGTCGCCAATACCATCCTCTTCTTACTATCCGATAAAACCTCCTGGGTGACCGGTGCTATCTGGGATGTTGATGCAGGGGTGATGGCGGTACGTGCCTAAACACCGAGGCAAGCGCTGCGTGAAGCGCCTCTCATTGGGGCGCGTTCCAGCAGTTGCTTCGGTGACAAGGGTGCTGGCTGTAGGAGTTTCAAATGTCTATCACGACAAAAGCCGCGCTGCTGAGCTACGCGGAAACCCAGATGCGCTCAAAGGGTTACTCAGCGTTCAGTTACGCGGATCTCGCAGCGAAAGTCGGTATTAGAAAAGCCAGTATTCACCATCACTTTCCTACCAAGGAGTGCTTAGGCGCGGAGCTTATCAACGACTACATCGCTCGGTTCAACGAGACGTTGGTGTCAATCGAGATCATGCATCCCGAGCCACAGCAGCGCTTACAGGCTTTTTCCCGACTTTTCGTGATAAGCGCGAATGAGGGGCTGCTGCCGTTATGCGGCGCCTTGGCGGCAGAAATGGCTGCGTTGCCTTTGTCGCTCCAAGGCCTCACAAGGGACTTCTTCAATTCGCAGCTCACCTGGCTCCAAAGCACCCTCAATGACGCAGTCCGGCAGCACAGCTGGTTGCTGGGAACATCTGTTGAGCACTTCGCTTTCATGCTGCTGAGCATGCTGGAGGGAGCAAGCCTCATTGATTGGACACTGGGTCGCTCAGCCGACCCGTTGGCTGGCTTTAACCATCTGCTTGAAATAGCCGCAATGCAATCTTCACTTCTCCGTGCAGGATAAATTATGCAAACCCCTTCGAAAAAATATGTAGTCGATATCTGGTCTGATTATGTGTGTCCTTGGTGCTGGATTGCCAAGCGTCGTTTTGAAAAAGCGCTCGAAAACTTCCCGCAGAAAGACGATGTACAGGTCAACGTTCGGGCCTATCGACTGGCTGCAAATCACGCCCCTGAACCGATGGTCGCAGCACTGAAACGTAAGCTCGGCAACCCAGATTCCGCAGCAGCGATGATGAACACTGTGAGTAAATATGGCCAGGCCGACGGGCTGGATTACCGCTTCGACACTATGATGTTCGGCGATACTGCTGATGCTCATGTCTTGGTGAAAGCGGTTGAAGACGGGGCAGTGAAAAAGCGCCTTGTGGAAGCGCTGTACGAAAAAAGCACCAGCCACGGTAAGTCACTTTTTGATCGCGCCAGCTTGGCGGTGATTGCGAAAGATGCAGGTGTGTCGGATGCGGCAATTCAATTGGCGTGGTCATCTGTAGAACTGCGCGTAGAGATGGAAGCGGATGAGCATTTCGCCGCCCAGTTGGGTTCTGGCGTGCCTCTCTTTGTCTTCAACGAAGAATTCTCTGTTTCCGGTGCACAACCTGAAGCTGCTTTTCTTGACGCGCTCAATCAAATGGTAGAAAGCGCGAAAGTCGACGATAGCTCATTGATAGGCCAAGTCTGCGGCGTCGATGGCTGCAAAGTTTGATCGGCAACGGAACGTGGCACTCACAAGGTGCCCCCTTTTCCTTAACACAACACGTGAGACCCAAATGAGCCGTATCGTTGAGTTGAGCGCTCCCCAATTTGCCCGCTTTGTTGCCAAAGGCAGCAGTGTCGTACTGTTCTCAGCATCTTGGTGCAAACCTTGTAAAGAAATGAAGCCAGTCTTCGTGGACTTGGAAGCAAAGCTCCATGCTCTGGCAGTGTTTGGAAAAATTGATATTGCGGTATCACCGACGATTGCGCAGATGTATGGCATTCGTACTGTGCCGTCCTTGGCAGTGTTCCACGAAGGCCGATTGTTGAAAGTCTTCGCCGGGTCTAAATCAGTTTCAGCCTTGAAAAAAGCAATCGTCACTGAGCTGGAGGACGCTAGCTAAACAAGCATCCTCCTCGACCGGTAAGTCAGTCAGCTATCTGACTCGCTGCGTGGAAGGCTCACCTTTCCTGGGCCTGCGTCAATTGTATGAGCGCGATCTTCATTGAATATTTCCGTTAGTAAAGCGTTGGCTCGTTTGTAAGCGTCGTACTTGAATTCGGTATCGTCCTCGGGCTGAGCGGCCATCTCTTCTAGCATTTCCAAGTTAAGGCGACGGAATCGATCCGCACGCTCACGAGCTTCGTAGCGTCCTATCCCGAGTTGCTCCAAAGCCCTGCGCCCCAGGGACAATGCGCTTTCAAATGTCTCTCGCTCGACTTCTTCCACACCCATCTGACGTAGGGTAATGATGTGCCCCATATCTCGAGCGCGCACCACCAGTTTTAGGGATGGAAAATGCTCCTGGGCCAACTTGGTCAGTGCCAGGTTATCGTCTTGATTATCGATGGCGTTGATCAGCACCACGGCTTGGGCAGCACCCGCAGCGTGCAGTAAATCGAGGCGGGTGGCATCCCCATAGAACACCTTGACCCCGAACTTACGCAGCGTCTCGATATGGTCTGGATCATGATCCAAGACCACTACCTCAAAACCACAGGACATCAACAGACGCCCAGCGATCTGACCGAATCGACCGAAGCCAGCAATGATGACCCGAGGATTGCTCTGATCAATGGTGTCAGCTTCATTACTGCCCTGTTTGCTCGACGACTCCAGGTGATTGAGTAAAAGGATCAACAAAGGCGTCACGCACATGGACAACGCCACCGCTAGCGTCAGGCTCTTACCCCAAGGGTCGACCAGGATGCCGGCGACGGTCGCTGCGCCAAATACTACGAAGGCAAACTCACTGCCTTGTCCAAGGAATACCGCCTGCCATGAACGCTGGTCACTTGGGACATTCAGGAAGCGCCCCAAGAGCTTGATCACGAGCAGCTTGATCAGGATGAAGCCCAAGGTCAGTGTGATGACTTTCAGCGGCGAATCGATCAGCGTGCCGAAGTCAATCGACATCCCTACACCGATAAAGAACAGACCCAACAACAGGCCTTTGAAGGGTTCTATATCGCTTTCCAGAGCATGGCGATACTCCGAGCTGGCCAAGAGAACGCCGGCTAAGAAAGCGCCCATGGCCATGGATAAGCCGGCCTCTTCCAACAAGAGGCCGAACCCGAACACCAAGAACAGTGCGACGGCACTAAAGATTTCTCTCAGGCCTGAGCGCGCTACAAAGCGAAGGACGGGCCGAGAGACGTACTGACCCAAGAGAACCACTGCGACAATTGCACCTACGATTTTGGCAATGGACAGGGCCAACTCTGCACCGGAAGGCGTACCACCATTTGCGGCCAGCAGTGGGATCATTGCTACTAAGGGAATGGCTGCGATGTCCTGGAAAAGCAACACGGCAAAGCTGCTGCGACCCACAGCGGTCGAGGTCATATTTCGTTCGTTCATGGCCTGCATGGCGATAGCAGTCGAAGACAGGCTCAACGTCAGCCCGACCAACAGCGCAGCCGTCCAATTCAACCCAAGTGCAGCGCAGAAAACTGCGATGGCCGCACCGCATGCCAGCATCTGTAAAGCGCCGCCGCCGAAAACCATGCGGCGCATAGCCCAAAGACGCTTGGGGTCGAGCTCGAGACCAATGATGAACAGCATCAACACCACGCCAATTTCAGCAAAGTGCAGGATGGACTCGACATCGGTCACAAGCTTTAAACCCCATGGGCCGATCAGGCAGCCGGCTATCAGGTAGCCTAAAACCGGGCCGAGCCCTAACCGGACGGCAATTGGGACTATCAAGGCAGCCGAGCCCAGGTAGATAAGCATTTCAATCAGACTGTGAGTGTCCATTCAATCTTCCCTCCATGACGTCAGGCGCTCGCCATAATTCCGGATCTGTTTAAGCAATGCGGTTTGATCTGCTCTGTAAGCACCATGGACTGCGACTGGACTCAACCAACGCATCCCGCAGTAATTCGCCGTCGCCTGAATGGGCTGGGACAGCACCGCAAAACCTGGGTGGTCGCCCCCTTCAAAATGATCATGCTCACCGCCAGTAGTCACGGCCCACAGCATTTTTTTGTTTTTCAAGGCAGTAGCGCCCGCGCCGTAGGCCCAGCCCTGTGTGAAAACCTTATCGATCCACAGCTTCAAGAGAGGTGGGTAGCTATACCAGTACAGAGGGTGTTGCAGAACGAGGAGATCTGCCTGTTCCACCGCCCTCTGCTCAGCTTCAACGTCGATATTGAAATCGGGGTACATGTCGTACAGCGAACGGATTGCGACATCGGGATTGTTGGCTGCCAGCTTGAGCATCAACATGTTGACGTTAGATTTATCAGGGTAAGGATGGGCGTAGATGATCAGAATCACGGAGTAGTTCCCACAAACCTGGCGTTCTTTAAGAACGGAAAAAGCTCCCTGTTCGTTGAGCATAACCGCACTCAACGAACAGGGAGCTAATGACCTGAAGGAGAAGCCTTACTGACCGGCTTGCAGCTTCAATACTTCCTGCGCGGTCACAGGTTTGCCACCAATACCCCAGTCTCCACTTTTCACCTCTTCGAAGATGACCCACGTGAGGGCGCGCATGTTTTCGCCTTCAACCGACACCATAGCGTCAGTCACTTTGCGAATCACTTCAGCCTTTTGTTCGTCGGAAAAAACGCCTTCAATCCCTTTGATAGTTACGAGTGGCATGGTGTTCTCCTAAATGTTTGTGAAGGAATATCAGGCTTTGGCGGCTGCGTATTCCGGATAGTCGGTGTAGCCCTTATCAATCGAACCGCTTACGCCGTAGTAGGTCGCGCGATCACCTTCGGCCAATGGCCAATCGTTCTGCATACGCTCTACCAGATCAGGGTTGGCAATGTAGGCTGTGCCAAAAGCAATCAGATCTAGCTCGCCTTTAACCAGCTCAGACTCTGCGATCTCTTTAGTGAAGCCGCCCGCAGCCATCAAGGTGCCCTTGTACGCTTCACGGAATGCAGCGCCGAAACCTGGTGGCGTTTGCGCGGCGAGGATGGTCGGTTGGTAGTTCAGGTGAACAAATGCCAGCTCTCTTTCGTTGAGGGCAGCTGCCATGCTCATCCAGGTTTCTTCTTCGCCTTCGTACACACCGAAGTCGTAGAGGCGACCAAAAGGAGAGAAGCGCACACCGATCTTCGATCCGCCGATTTCAGCAGCAATCGCATCAATGGTTTCCAGAAGGAAGCGCTGACGGTTGGCAATGGAGCCACCGTACTGATCAGTACGAGTGTTCAGGGCGCTGCTCAGGAATTGGTCGAACAGAAAGCCGTTGGCTGCCATGATTTCGATACCGTCAAAGCCGGCGTCCATGGCCATTCGTGCAGACTTCACGAAGTCAGCGATGACGCGTTTCACTTCTTCAGTTTCCAGTGCACGTGGAGAGCTTGGCTGTACAGGGCCAGATTTGCCGGGCTCGATCCAGGCATACACCGTGGTATCTACCGCAGGCACCGTGCCCGAGGAGACTGGCGCCATGCCGTGTACCGAGGTGTGGGACATACGGCCTACGTGCCAGAGCTGCGCAAAAATCTTCCCGCCCTTGGCGTGCACCGCGTCAGTCACTTTGCGCCAGCCTGGTAAGTGCACATCTTCGTAAATGCCAGGGGTGTACAGATAGCCGCGAGCCTCATCGGAAATAGGCAGGCCTTCGGTGATCAGCAAGCCGGCAGAAGCTCGTTGTGCGTAGTAAAGCGCGTTGGATTCATTCGGAATGTTGTTCAAGGTTCGGGTGCGAGTCATAGGGGCCATGACAACGCGGTTTTTCAAAGGAGTACCGGCTAGATCGTAAGGAGTGAACAGCTTATTCATGATTTATCTCGACGTCGTTGAAGGGGGGATTCGGCGTTTGATTAGGACTTGTCGAACGCGTCGAGTACGTGGGTGCTATAGACCATTGCAGCCCCGGCGTTCATGTTGATGGCCACACCCAAAGCTTCAGCTACCTCTTCGCTGGTTATACCGAGCTTCTTGGCTTCAGCAGCATGGAAGGCAATACAACCATCGCAGCGGGTCGTCACGGCCACTGCAAGGGAGATGAGCTCGCGAGTCTTGGCGTCTAGATGGTTGGTTTTCCCACCGGCGGCGCCGAGTGCGGCCATGCCTTTCATCGTTTCCGGCGACAGGCCGTTGAGCTCTACCAAACGAGTATTGATGTCTTTGCGGGTTTGCTTCCAATCTTGCATGGGATTCTCACAGGGATGGCGTTGTTTGTAGTGATTTAAAACACTAAACAAAGCTACCATCCAGTTGGTAGGTTTTCAACGGTTCTGTGGTGATTTTCACTATCAACGCAATCGAATAAACGGTTTATTGTTTGTTTTATGAAAGAGGTTGCGAGCGGCACGTTGGAAGAGCGGCTGTATCAACTCTCATGCTCATGTATGTTTTCTGAAGTACAGGCCTACATGAATGTAGCTGAGGCGTCTGGTTGATTCGCGGTGCGACTGCTTATTAATTTGCTACCGCGCTCCCAGCTTCCAAGGGAGCTAAGACTCTAAGTCTTTGCTTTTAGAAAACATCCCATCCGGCAGCAGCCCACCTGCTAGCTACGCGAGCACTTGAGGCGCAACAGATGAAGGTATGCTGATCTGCAAGAATCGACAGCCCCTGAGCCAAGTGCCGTGCGGCTGGAAGAGAAAATCGGCAAGCTCGAAACTCAAATTAAGGAGCTTCGGGCGCACGAAGTCCAGCTCAACGACTCTCCGGTCACACAGGTTTCACTGACCGATCCAGACAGCCGTCGATACCCAACACCATTTGATCGTTGCACATGAGGTCACTAACGTCGGTCCCGACTGCGATCTACTCAGCTCGATGGCCATGCAGGCCCGCGAGGTTGTAGCTTCAGAAAAATTTCTGTCGGTAGTGGCTGATCGAGGTTACTTGAAAAGCGAGGAGATTCTTGCTTGTCACGATGCAGGCATCAATGCCTATGTGCCCAATCCAGATGACCTCTGGAGCCAAAGCGGATGGGTGTTTCAATAACGATGCCTTCATCTATGACGCGGCAAAAAAAGAATATATTTACCCGGACGCAGAAGCACTGATTTGGCGTTATACCAACGTTGAAAAAGGCCTGACGCTGCACCATTACTGGAGTTCGAAATGCAGGGGCTGCGCAATGAAACCGCGATGCACGTCGAATCGCTGCGCCCGTTTATTGCTTCGAAGTGATCAAACAACCAATTCGACCGTCCAGAGAGGGTTAGAGACTCTCAGGCAAGCCAAAAAACATTTTTACTGGGCTCTAGCGCAGTATTTTCAGGTCGGAAAAACTAAAATATGCCCCCAGTTTTGCCCCCAGTAGCGCGGGATATGCGGGCGATCGAGATTGGCGATCTCTGAGGCGGAGCAGGGTGGTCGTCGATGGCTTTCAGGGTGACTCCTCATCGGATCTGGCGGGAGGGGGCAGGGCTCATCAAGGACCAGCTAATCCGCTCTTGGTCGAGAACAGCAAATTCGATCGGCTGTGTTCGACCTAATATTTGCATCCGCGTGATTGGTTTGCTGGGCTTGGAGGTGTCTACGAAACCAAGAGCGATTCACTCGCCTACGAGCTGATAGAGCTTTCACTCATGAGTGACTTGAACCGGTACGAGATTGCAGATCAGTTGGTTCGAATTGGGGCGCCCTCGTTAAACCCCGCTGAGGTCTTGCCGTGTCTGCTCGCCAAGGCACATAAGAGGCTCCTCAATGAACCAGATTTTGGACGGATTTTATCGCCGAGTGACCATGCGCAACTGTTCCGTGAAACCACCGCGCAGTTCTGGAAGCATATCGTGCCCATTGTGAAGCTCGGCTTCTGCATTCACTTCATATTCATTTTCATCTTTAGCGTGATGCACTTACCTTCCCTTGCGGTGAGTAATGTATTGAGCGTCCTCGGTTATGCAGCTTGCGTGAAGGCTATTCGCGCAGGACGCTACAGCCTCACCGGCGTATTGATGAGTGTAGAAATTATTCTGCACGCTTTATTGGCAACTTGGGTGCTGGGTTGGGACAGCAATTTTTATTTTTACCTTTACTGCTTAATCCCCATCATCGCGTTCAGTTTTCAAGATGCGCTCTTACCACGATTGTTGCTCTACCTGGCTATCCTGGCCGTGTCGGTGGGTGGTTTCGCCTTGCGTAAACACCTTGGTATCAACTCCGGCGTGGCGACACAGTGGCTTGAGATATTTGGCGTCGTAAATGTGTTGGCTGCACTTGGCGTGCTGCTGGATTGCACAGCCTTGTCAGTACGCTTCACGCGTTCAATGCAAGCAAAACTGTTTTAGACCGCCAATCGCGATAGCCTGACCAATCTCTATACGCGGCGCCTGGTAATGCATGAGGTGCTGCAGTTAACCGATTCGGGATCGTCAACGATCATCCTGCTGGATATCGATCATTTCAAACAGATCAATGACCGTCTGGGCCATGAGCGGGGCGACTTGATCCTCCAGCGAGTGGCTGAAGCCATCAGCAGTAATTTGCGAGCCACAGATGTGGCTTCACGCTGGGGTGGCGAAGAATTTCTGGTGCTGATGCCTTCCACATCTGCACATGCGGCAAAGGCCGTGGCGGATCGAATCCTGCTGCGGATCCGCGAATGGGTTGGGGAATTGAATGACTCTCCACTTATCGTCACCGCCACCCTGGCCGTGAGCGAAATTCACTATGGAGAAAGCTTTGGAAGCGCCCTCAATCGCGCGGATCAGGCGTTGTATCGAGGCAAACATCAGGAGCGTAACCAGGTAATTTTTGCGAGTTGAGTAGCAATTTCACTAACAGCGAGCGTTGTGCGGTTCATGGCGATTCAACGGTTTCATCAGCAAGTACATGGGGTATGGCTGGGGGCGTCTGCATATCGTCAGCGGGGGCCGTTTCTTGACGTTTTCGGGTTAATGACAGTGGGTTGCCTTTGAGCCTCATCAACTTTGAACTAATCATTACCAGAGCCGCCCTAATTCCGTGAAGGTTGCCTCAAGCCCAGGTTTATCCTGGGTTACTCAATCACACACGAAGGTTTGGTGAATCATGAAGAGCGAACAGGTAGAAGGCGTCGTAGAAAAGGTTGCCGGCAAAGCGCAGAGCGCAGTCGGGAAACTGTTTGGTGATTCGAAGTTGGAGGCTGAAGGTACTGGTCGCCAAGCTGCTGGTCAGTTGACCCAGACCTATGGTGATGCACTGGATAGCGTATCTACGTTTGTTAAAGAAAAACCAGTTGCTGCAATCGCGATTGGTGCAGTTGCTCTGCTGGTTCTAGACCGTCTCTTTCGCCGCTGAGTTGAGAAAAAAGGACGTTTCGACAGAGGCGCTCCCTTTTGCGTTTATCGCCCTGCGTCCCTAGAACTTTCCATCAGTGGGCTTCGGGGGCCTGGGCGGTATGCACGACTCACTTCCATTCAAGCACCGCGTTTAAATTGAGTGGCTGCACCCCAAGGTTTTGGAGTGACGGCGGGCGCTCTAGTCAACGGCGATCCAGAAACCGCCAGTGGGGTTGGGTAGGCTCGCAAACAAAGTCCGGGGATCTCCATAAATTGGAGTTCCCCGTGTGTCGCTTTAAAGTTTGAAGCGCGAAACCACAGTACGCAGTTCCCCTGCCAGCAGCGAAAGCTCTTCGGCCGTCACAGCGTTGTCTTCTATGCCCTCCATCAGCGCAACACTGCCGTTGCGAATCTCGGTCACGTTGCGATTGATATCTTCCGAGACGGCGTGCTGCTGAACCGCCGCGCTGGCTATCTGGGTGTTCATGCCGACGATTTGCTCAACGCCATCGTTGATTGCGTCCAGGCTGGTGGAGGCTTGGTCGGCGGAATCAATACATTCCTTGGCGCGCAGTTTGCCCGCTTTCATTTGCTCGACGGCAGCGTCCGTCGCCAGTTGCAGCTCTTGGATAATCCGGCGGATCTCTTCTGTTGAGTTTTGCGTGCGCGAGGCGAGAGTTCGGACCTCGTCCGCGACCACCGCAAAGCCCCTGCCTTGCTCGCCGGCGCGGGCGGCCTCAATGGCGGCGTTCAACGCCAGCAGATTCGTTTGATCAGCGATGTTACGGATCACCTCTATCACGCCACCGATCTGCTGGCTGTGTTGCGCAAGCGCCGAGACCTTTTGCGCGCTGCGCTCCACCTCATCCGCCAGGGCTTCAATGGTCACGCGGGTTTCCTGCATCTTTGCCAGGCCGGCGTTGGAGGATTGGCTGGCGTGCTCGGCGGCGTGGGCGGCACCCTCGGTGTTTTGCGCCACGTCCGCAACGCTGGTGGTCATCTCATTGATGGCCGTGGCGACTTGTTCGGTTTCGCTTTGCTGGGCGCTCATGGACCGCTTAGCCCGGTCAATCGACACACCTATTCGCTCAGCCGCGTCGGAGACCGATTGTGAACTGCGCTCGACCTGAGCAAGCGACGAGCTAAAGGCTTGCACCATATGGTTAAGGCCGTTGCCCACGTCGGCCATTTCATCTTTGCCCCGTACTTGAATGCGCACGCTCAGGTCACCCTGCGCAATGAGTTGGGTAGCTACCAAAGCATCGTTGAGGGTGCGGCGCATAGCGCTGTAGATGCCGCTGAACACATACACCAGCAACAGCCCAAGAACTGCAAACATGCCCAGGATGAACAGACGTTCCGAGGTTTTCTCCTGAGCTCGGCGTTCAAGCGTATTCAGCAGTGCGTCTTGCAGCGTGTCTTGCGCCTTGTACAACTCAGCCACCACAGCATTGCCTTTGGCTGGCAGATTCTGAACGCCGGTGATGGTGTCGCTCGGTGCGCCAATCAAGACTTCGAGGTCGGCGCGGAAGCTGTCCAGGCTCGCAAAAGCACTGGTGATCGGTGCCTGGATACTATCGGCGAGGGCAGGTTCCCTGCGGCGCAATAGGGCCAGGCTTTGCTGAAGTTCTTTGTGGATGAGTAACTCATTTTTAAGCATCGACTTGATCACGCCGCGCGAACCCGCACTCAACGTTTGCCCGTCATGCAGTCCGCTGGCAAGCCCGCGCAATTGCCCGACGATGTTGATTTGCCGTGGCAGCCTCAAGGTGCTCTGGTCGATCATGAACAGCGATGCGTAATCTTCATCCAACACCATGCCCGACGTGGCCGATACGTAGTAAACGAAGTTCAGTGTCTCGGTCAGTTGATCGTTCCAGTTGTCGAACATCTCGTTTTGGTTGGCATCGGCTTTTGCTTGCTCGATCAACCTCTGCGCTCCCGTGTGCAGGCGCTGCACGCGATCACCGGTTTCCAGTTGCGTGTTGAATTGCCTGTCGGTGGCGGCCAGTTTCGAAAACGCGGCCTCCAGCTTCTCCTGGTTGGCAGATAGATCGGACTGAGCGGCTCTATCACCGCTGAGAAAGCGGTTGGTGAGCGCGCGTTGCAACATTGATAAGCGCAGTACAGGCGTTACGTCCAACAGATAGCGCTGGCACAATTGTTCCGAGCGAATGACCTCAATGCTTTCATTGATCTGATGGATGACGCTCGTACCCAGCAGAACCAGAGGGATCAGAACGATTGCTGCAAGCACAGCGAATTTCGTGCGAAAGCGTAATTGGTTAGCCAGGTGTACGGCAGGAGCAAGGATATTCATGGAGTTCTCACAGCCCGGAATGGGACAGTTTGTGGATAGGTGTAGTTGAGAACGTTCCATTTTCTCGAGTGCCTGGCTCTATTCGGCTCAGTCGGCTAATCACGTCTTTATGTAATTAAACATTTCACTCATGGTGTCGGCGCCGAGATTGAGAACTTTATTGAAAGTTGTACAGATATTTATTTTTGTACAATTTTGGAGCGCTTTGAGATCATTGATGTCGCTTGGCCATCACTTTTTCTGTCACGTTTTTTAAGGGATGGGGCTGTGGTAACGATTTGTACAGAACCCTTATCCACGTCGCTAAAAGGTATGAACTTCTCATTTCTCAGGTGGACGTTTACTCCATCCGGATGTCTGAGGGTTGAGGTCGTCGGTTAGGCTTGGCTTGAGCCAGAACAAATCACGGCTCAGCCCCCGCACCCAATCGTGCGGTGGGAAAGGTCAGGTGCATTCTGGCGAAAAATCTTATGAACGCTGAACATTCACTTTTCGAGTAAACCTGCCATGCCAGATATGTCGGTCGTTTTTGTGGGTCCGTCTGAATTCGCAATCGACCAAGCGGACATCGCGTGCATGTGCGCAATTTCTGCGTTGCTGGAAACCACGTGCGCTATGACCGGGATGGGCTTTGCAGCCGTTGCTCGTGTTACCCACGATCTTTCACTGATCTGCGCGGTACGCGATGACATCGGTTTGAATTTGCATCCGGGCGATGAGCTGAAATGTCTGTCTGCCCTTAACCATCAGGCTGGCACATTTCACCAAGCGGTAGTCATTGGCAATCTTGCAGCGCACCCTTCACACCCTTGTTATCCAATTCATCAGGTGCATGGATTTCAGAGCTATCTGTTCATACCGATCGTCTTGAAAGATGGCCGCCTATGGGGCGGTCTGTGCGCGATGCATCAACACCCGGTCTCACTGGATAACCCACGAATTCTTGGCATGGGCAAAGGCTTCGCGGATCTCATTGCGTTGCATCTGGAGGCTGCCCGATGCGACAGGTTACGTACGGCCGAGCGCCAGTGGTCGGTGCTCGAAAGTACGAGCGCCGAAGCAAGATTGCGCGAAAGCGAGGAGCGGCTACGAGTCATATTTACAAGCGCTACGGTGGGCATGTCTGAGGTGGATGCCGCAGGCCGCTTCATTCGAGTGAACAGCGAACTATGCCGTATTCTTGGGCGTTCTGAGGCAGAGGTACTCCAACTAGGCGTCGCAGACGTCACCTATGTCGAGGATTTGCCTCCCACCCTGGCAGCAGTAGAGCAAGCGCTTCGTACGGGCAGCATTACTGCCCTTGATAAGCGTTATAGCCGCCTTGATGGCTCGTTGGTCTGGGCCAACAGCAGCATCCAGCGCATTGTTGACGCCCAGGGTTTGCTTGGAAATCTTTTGGTGGTCACGGTGGATTTGACTCAGCGCAAAGACGCGGAGGAGGCCCTGCGAGCCAGTGAGGAATTCAACCGTCGTGTCCTTGCAAGCTCCGCTGACTGTATCAAAGTGCTCGACCTGGATGCCCGTCTGGAGTTCATGACTGAGGGCGGCATGTGTGTCATGGAAGTCGATGACTTCGGTGCCATCCAAGGCGCTTGCTGGCCTGACTTATGGCAAGGCGAGGAACATGGAAAAGTTTTGCACGCCGTGGCCGAGGCTAAAGAAGGCCGTATCGGCCGCTTCCAAGGTTTTGCTAAGACCATGAAGGGCACTCCGCGGTGGTGGGACGTGATCGTCACCCCCGTGATGGGACCCGATGGGTTCCCGGAAAAACTGCTGTCTACCTCACGTGACGTGACCGCAACCAAGCTTGCGCAAGTGCGCTTGCAGGAGTTGAACGACACGCTTGAGGCCAGAGTTCAAGAGCGTACCGCGGACCTGTTCCTAACGCAGGAAGCCCTTCGCCAAGCGCAGAAGATGGAGGCTGTAGGCCAGTTGACCGGCGGTCTTGCTCACGACTTCAACAACTTGTTGGCTGGCATCTCCGGTAGCCTTGAGTTGCTGCAGTCTCGTATACGTCAAGGGCGGTTCAACGAGGTGGATCGCTATATTGATGCTGCGCAGAGCTCGGCAAAACGAGCCGCCGCTTTAACCCACAGGCTTCTGGCATTCTCGCGCCGACAGACACTCGATCCCAAGCCAACCAATGTGAATCGATTAGTCTCAGGGATGGAGGACTTGATTCGCCGCACTGTAGGGCCATCCATCCAACTTGAGCTCGTCGCCGTCCTGGACCTCTGGATGGCGTTGGTTGATCCACCGCAGCTTGAAAATGCACTGCTGAATCTTTCGATCAATGCACGCGATGCGATGCCGGACGGCGGGCGTATTACTATCGAGACCGCGAATCGATGGTTGAGTGCGCAGGCCGCACGCCAACTCGATATGGTGGAAGGTCAGTATCTATCGGTTTGCGTAACCGATACCGGCACCGGAATGTCACGCGACGTGCTTGAGCGGGTATTCGAACCTTTCTTCACGACCAAACCCCTTGGCGAAGGCACCGGATTGGGCCTTTCGATGATCTATGGTTTTGCCCAGCAATCGGGTGGACAAGTGCGGATCTATTCAGAGCTAGGCAAGGGCACAACCGTGTGTATTTATCTACCGCGCCATGATGGGCATGACGATGCCGAATCGGCTGTAGAACAGGCGCTTATGCTTACGCCTTCAGTGCACGAGGCTACGGTGCTGGTAGTGGATGACGAGCCAACCGTACGCATGCTGGTCACGGACATATTGCACGACATGGGGTTCGCGGCTCTCGAAGCCAGCGACAGTGCCACGGCCTTGAAAATTTTACGGTCGGATGTTCGGATCGATTTATTGGTAACGGATGTAGGTCTGCCTGGCGGAATGAACGGACGGCAGATGGCAGATGCCGCTCGGGAAGCCCGTCCTGGACTTCAAGTCTTATTCATTACGGGTTACGCCGAAAATGCAGTGATGGGTGACGTTATTCTGGGAAAAGGCATGGCCGTTCTGACGAAACCCTTCGCGGTCGACGCCATCGCTTCTCGTATACGAGAGATGATTCCCTCTTGAAATTATCGTCGGTTAGAGGAGGGCGCTTAGGGACCTAGCGCAAGGGCCTGCCCGGCAAAGGCGCACCGTCTACCAAGCCGACGGCGCTCGCCGACACCCGCCGTTTGCGGATCAAAACCGAGCGGGCGGCGCGATGGACGCGGCAACATCCCACGTCAGCAGGAGCTGGCTGATCGCGCCATCGATCGTTGCATGTGGCACGCCATCGCGCGCCAATAGCGACATGCGGTTAGTAGGGTTATCGGCAGGTTGGGTGGGGACTGCAGGATGTTCCCCAATATTGACAGGCTGCTTTCGGGGGGGGGGGCAGAAATTTTGTGTTCGGGAATAACATGAGTAAGAGGTGCATGGCCAAATGCGGTCAATCGACAGACCAGAACAACTCCAGCCTTGAATAGTCATTTCGTGATCTGCTTGCCATCTCGAATGTAGCAGTCATGTCCTAGTCACCGGCCTCCACAACAAGCTCAACCAAGTCGTGCTTTAGGTCTTCCTTCAAATAATCGATCAAATTACAGGCGGCTAGGACAGTGCAGTCTGTCGGTGCGTCCTTAGTTTAACCTCCAAGAGCACGCTGAAAAAACTAGCCGAGTCGTTCGCTGCCTGTTCAGTTATTTCGGAATACCTATTCAGACCAACGTTATACGATGCTAATCGCGACCGCAATTGCCCTGTTGCTGAGCGTCACATTGTCGGCGGTGATTATTCGCTTCGTTAAATCGACATTGGGCGCGGAGCCCACTGAGGTGGCATTGGCCATTGAGCGTCTGGCGGCTGGTGATCTGAACCAGACTATTTCCACCAATTACCCCAACAGCGTGATGGAGGTGCTGAAAGACGCTCTTGTGCATTTGGCGGAGACTGTCCAACAAGTGCGCAGGGCGGCCCAGGAGGTCAATCATTCCTCCATCCAATTGTCTGCCACCTCGTCGACCAACAATGACCAGATCAACCTACAAACCCACGAAGCCGAGCAGGTGGCTACCGCCATCACGCAAATGGCCGCGACTGTCAGCGAAGTATCTGGGTACGCCGCGCAGGCAGCTGATGCTTCCCGTCTGGCTGACATTGAAGTGGAAAACGGTAATCAATTGGTTGCAAGTGCTGCCCGTGCCATTGAGCAACTGGCCATAACGCTGGAGCAAACCACGGGCACCGTGAATCAGGTATCCAAATACAGTGAAAATATCGAGTCAGTGATCGATGTCATCAACGCCATCGCCTCTCAAACCAACTTGCTGGCTCTGAACGCTGCTATTGAAGCGGCGAGGGCAGGAGAGCATGGACGCGGATTTGCGGTGGTAGCGGATGAAGTCCGTTCGTTAGCCAACCGTACCCAGCAGTAAACCGAGGAAATTCGGGAGATGATCAGCACGCTGCAATTGGGGACGGAAGCCGCCTCGCAAACAATGCGCAACAATTGCGAGCTGGCGAGCCAAACTGTCACTCAAACCCGCAGCGCGCAGAATGCACTGGCCCGGATCAGCGAGCAGGTTGGCGCCATCAGTCATATGAACGCCCAGATTGCCAGTGCCTCTGTACAACAGAGTGGCGTGGCCGATGATGTCGCTCAAAACATCAACCGTATTCACGGCTCCACAGTGCAATCAGCCACCGGCTCGCATCAAGTTGCAACAGCTAGCCTTGAACTCTCGCAGTTGGCGGATCGCCTTACGGCGAAAGTGGCTTTCTTCACTGCGGCTTAGGATGTCAGGTTGGGGCAGAGCGGCTTCTTTAATACATGGGGGGAGGTCAGTACTTTGCGAGCTGAACGCCTCGAACGGAATCTAGAATCGTAGTTGAGGTTAAGTCCACTCAGTAGGTGGTGCGCTCACTACAGCTCTGCCATTGATACGGTTCATATTTCCTTCAGTCCACCCACCCTCATCAAAAGCCTACCTGGCCTCAGGCTGGGGGCATCCTTTTCAAACCATCCAAAGCATGCCCTCAGATGTGCCCCCAATGTAGCGATCCTATGGAGGTGGGTAGAGCTCCATAGTCTGTGAAAAGGCAGAAATGATCAGATGAACACCCTGCGTGATGATGCTTAAAGACTCTCGGGCAAGCCAAAAAACATTCTGACTTGGCTCTAGAACAATAGTTTCAGCTTGAAAAAATCGAATTATGCCCCCATTTATGCCCCCAATTGCGCCGAGTGTGCGAGCGATCGCGAATGGCGATTTCTGACGCAGACCTGGGTGGCCATGGCTGGTATTCAGTACGCCTCCGTATGCTGGATGAGCAACCCGTATTTGGCGAGTCCTTGGTCGTTCGGAAGAGGATATGAGTAATAAGTCGATATCCTTAAGCGCAGTTGTCGGGTCTGTTTCTCAACACCTATCCTGAAATTGACTCGCGAGATGCTCGTGCTCTGTGTGATGTCGCCAGGACACTGGATGGTTGCTAGGGGCATCGATCTGCATGTCCGTCGGCAGCAGGAGCGTAATGCCAGGCGCCTGGCCGCGGAAAGCGCCTTAGGAGCGGTTGTTCAGCATTCAACGTGGTACGCAACGCTGAGCATCGTGCCTCTGATCATGGGTCTCAATAGTCCGGTCGGCCCCAGAACCTCTCGCTTCAACGGGGCACGGAGTCGGATGGCAGCGAGGGCGCTCAGGTTGCATATAGATGCGGGCGCCTTACCTTCGCTGTTCATTGCCAGCTAAGCCTTTGAGCTAGGTTGGCGATCAGTCGTTGGGCAGGTGCAGTTGCCCTTCCATGGCGTCATGAAGAAGTCGGACGACCTCGATCACGTCGGCGCTTGCTACACGATAAAACACAATATGGCGAGGGCTCTTGACCGCCCCATGGGGCTGTTTGGCCTGCTGTCGTGAATAGATGAGGTGATAGCTGCGAAGGCCCGGTGCCAGCTCATCGCGTTCGTAGCTGCCAATGCGATAAGGCGTGTCGGCGATCGCTCGCAGCGCCGCGAGGATCAGCGCCTGATACCGCTGGCGTGCTTGATCGCCGAACTGCGCTTGGGAGAGCCTGAGGATGTCGACAATGTCGGCGCGCGCCGCGTTCGAAATCCGATACTGCGGCATGTCAGTGCTTCTCGCGCGCGGGAAGGGCTGCCTCCAGGCTCAAGCCCTCGAGGTAGTGCTCCAGATCCCGTTCGTTCAACTGAGTAAAGCGCCCTTGCTCAAAGTCCATGATGCCGATAGAGGTCGTCAGACGCAGGGCCTCAATTTTGGCGGTGTCTTCGGCGACACGCTGTTCCAATAGCCGCAAACCTTCCCGCATCACTTCGCTGGCATTCTGATAACGGCCAGACTGCACAAGGTCTTGGATAACCTGTTCGTGGTGGGGGGTGAGCACAACGTTTCGCGTCGCCATGATTAGCTCCAGCTCTGGTCATACAGGACCTTTCGACTATTGGCATATTATGCCATTTTACCTGCCAGCACATAGTTTGGGATTTGTATCTGACGGACTGTAAAGTGTGGGGTCATCCTATGTGCCGGACAGATGGCCCGGACTTTATGCCCAGATAGTCCAAGCAAGGCAGTGGCATGCGGAACGTCGTGGACAGCTTAATTAGTGTGGGCCTCGGGCTTTCAGTTTTGCAAAGCCTTGTTTGATGTGTCCGGCGTTCTCTCCAATCGTTTGTAGCGCGCCGCGGACATTGTCGCCTGTGTCCGTCGTACCCTGGCGCTCAATCCATAACGTCAACTCCATCACCGCCGCTTCTAAGGCGAGCTGGTTTTGGTACATACGCTCAAGGACATCAGGCAGTGAATATTCAGTGGGCATCGTTTCGACTCCAATGAAAGAGCCGAAAGCGTAGCAGTGGGGGAGGCGGATGTCCTGAGCCACCCGTGAGTTAAGGGCATGATGAGGGGGCAGCATTCGCCAAAAGCTGCCGATGCGACAGGCAGCAGACGGCCAAAAGCCGCCGGTCGGGTCAGGCGACCTCCGACCCAAAGCGGGCATCCACTCGTGACTATTCGGATCATGCGCCCACGTCATTTATCAATTCGCGCCAGGCATCCCTTGCCTTCTGCTCCGAGGTAAAGACTTGTACTTTTGGATGCCAGAACTGCCCCTCAATTACGATGCATTCCAGGGTAGAGTCCTGAAACGTGAAGACATAATGGATGGCATCTTTTAGAAACCGCTGTCTATCGTGTCGCGGATGAATGGCGTTTCTCTGCTCAAGCTCTGCTAGCCAAGGCGAATTATCTATTCGATGAATTTGGTAATGCTTGAGGCCAAGTCCAATAAGCGGATGACCACCCAAAGCCTCGTCGTTTGGTGAGCCGAACTGAATTTTTTTAACTAGGGGAAAATGGATTAAAGCTATTTCTTCCCCAGCGGTGCAATACCGTAAACATAGCTGCGTGTCCGTGGCAAACACGATGGGTTCGGGCGACGTACTCGGCTGTGGCCAGGAGTCAAGCAGCACTACGGTTGCGAATGACATAGGGAAGCCTAGTGAGGAATAGGGAGCAAAACAGAGTGCGAGAGCGACGCGTTGTCGTCAAACGTTTCTGATCGCGATGGGCTGCTTCTGGCCGAGGCTGTGTAAAAACGTTTTTGAGCACGTCAGGTGCTCAAAACTGGACTGGAAATCGCGTTTCTACGCGAAATCCACATCTGCAGACGTGCCGATAAATTTCAGATTTAACGTAGACGCGGACACTTCAATTTTGGCGAAGCGTTTTTGCACACTCTGGGCCGATAGCTGCCCGTCACGAACGGCAGTAATCGACCAAATGCGGACGGTGGATACGTCTAGAAAAACCGGTGCGATGGAGACCCCTGGTGAAGCCCCTTTGCTGTCACCTTAGACGGGCCTGACGCCAGCGCTTGACTCTGTCCCTTGGGGCAACCCATACCCTGCCTTATCTATTTCAGGTTCCGTCGTCAGCGGATAAGGCAATCCATGAATACGCTATCGATGGTCACCGGTGCCAATGGGCATCTGGGAAACACCTTGATCC
Source organism: Pseudomonas sp. H1_D04 (assembly GCF_054683855.1). Taxonomy (NCBI): domain Bacteria; kingdom Pseudomonadati; phylum Pseudomonadota; class Gammaproteobacteria; order Pseudomonadales; family Pseudomonadaceae; genus Pseudomonas; species Pseudomonas sp. H1_D04. The sequence goes on along the minus strand of NZ_CP162826.1, from coordinate 5,527,697 downwards.
GGGCACTGCTCGCCCGAGGGCAACAAGTGCGCGCCGGGGTCCGTGACCCGGACCGAAGCCCAGCCCTGAACGGGCTCGACTGCCACGTGGTACGCGCCGAACTGCAGGACCCTGACTCACTGCGCCAGGCCCTGCAAGGGGTGGACGTGCTGTACCAGGTAGCGGCAGTGTTCAAACACTGGGCGAGGAACCCACACGCCGAGATCGTCGACGTCAACGTACAAGGTACGCGTAATGTGCTGCGGGCCGCCGCAGAGGCCGGGGTCCGGCGCGTGGTCTATGTCAGCTCCGTGGCAGCGGTTGGACACAACGGCCAACGCCTGGATGAAAACAGCTGGAACACCGATCAGAACAACCCGTACTACCGCTCAAAAATCCTCTCTGAACGCGCTGCCTGGGAGACCGCCCAGGCCTATGACCTGCCGATGGTCACGGTGTTGCCCTCGGCAATCATCGGCCCTCATGCCACGCGGCTGACCGACACTATGGGATTTCTTGCGGCCGTGCTGGCGCGCAAGCTGGTGCTGGACCCGAACTTTTATTTTAACTTTGTCGATGTGCGCGACGTGGCCGACGGTCTGATCCGCGCCGCTGAAAAAGGCCGTCCCGGCCAGCGCTACATACTCGCCAATCAGCGGGCTTCATCACTGGTTGAGGTGATCGAGGCACTCAACACGCTATACCCCGGGTATCGACTGCCGCGCCGCGCACCAAAAGCCTTGCTGTTGCTGATCGCCTGGCTGCAAGAACAGCGGGCACGGTACACCGGTCAGCCAGCCGAATTGCTGCTCAGCCAGGTGCAGATGTTTTATGGGGTGCGCCAGGTCTACTGCATCGACAAGGCTATCAATGAACTGGGCTACCAGCCGCGCTCGCCGCAGGACGCTCTCAAGCAGGCGTTTGCGCACCTATTGGCACGCTGATACCAGGCGCAGCGCCGGGCACTGACGTGGGGGCGAATTGCTGGTTGATCTGTTGTTGCAACTGCGTCAGGTGCTGCTCCCGATTCTGCAAGGCCTGGATCTGCGCTTGCAGCTCCAGGCGCTTGACCTCGATGCCCTGATTGGCCAGCGCCAGGGGAAACGGTGCCTGATGCTGCTTGGCAGCCAGCAACTCGCTCATCTCCCCCAGTTTGAACCCCACCGCCTGGGCAGTGCGGATCATCTGAACCAGCGTCAAATGATGGGCCGTGTACAGCCGATAACTGCCACGGCGCTGTGGGGTCAGCAGGCCCAGTTGCTCATACAAACGAATGGCTTTGGGAGTGCACCCCGACAACGTGGCAAGTTCACCTATGTACATATAGCGCTCTCCCTGATCCAGCTCCGGCCCGCAGTTTACTGGCTGTGACCGGATGTTGTCCTGATTCACCCGGTGTTCATACAGATTTCGTCAGCGGCACCGTCTAGTTTGGGAAGCAGGGACAGATTTATTCCACCCATGGATCGGCCAATCTTGGCCAATTTCTACAGGTCTTTACCGGCTGCTTAGGGTCGAAAGCAGCCAGATGAAATGGCGAGCTATCGGCCAAAGACTTTATTTCTAAATATTTGCGTTATGGCAAAATGATCTGATTACTTTGATGCTCAAGCCAGTCATAGCTCATTTGAAATTTTGGCTAATTTCTAGCGAGCAATTCTAAGGGTTAAAACAGACTAAGGCGGTTAGACAACTAATACGTGAGGTAAACATGAGCTATCACGTCGCACACAGATACGGTGCCATAAGCCCCATCTCTGGCATACGCCTGTTCCTTCAGCTTCTCGCCGAACTGATAGCTCGCTTGGAAGATGAGGGTCACGGTGATTTTGCGGTGAACCTGTCACGAACCGTTATTTTTGAAAACCTAGTAAAATCGAGATCAGACGACACTTTATAAGAGTGGATATTGAGAATACTTGGATAACTAGTCGCTGTTTGGGTATTGGCGGCTCCAGAGATACGCGACGGGATGAAAGATAAATCAAAGGCGTTCATGCGCCGGACAATTTCCTTCAAGTGCTTGCGTTAACCTTCTTGGCATGAATGGGGGATCTACGCGCAGACGAGCCACATTAAGCCAGGTCGATTGTGCTGCGATCATCCCGTTCAGGCGGTTTGCAGCATTTCTTCATCGCACACCGGCAAAGTTTGTTCGAATCTGCTCTTCTTAGCGGCACAGCTTTGTAATGTCGATTTAGCGTGTGCGCGGTTGGTCGTAGGCACACGCGATCATGGGAGTGTGGCATCCTTTATATGGCGAGCGTCACTGGTTGGCGTGGAGGAACTCACCAACTCAGGTTTGCGACCACCGAGCATGGGCAAGTGTTCGTGGTGCATAGTTCGGGCAACCGGTTTATCTGCCAGAATCGCCTTCTTATGAAGTGCCGTTTCCAGCGCTTCCAAATGTCGCGAGAGTATTTTCACCGATCCGTCCAAATTGGCGGGATCGAAAGGGATCTTACCATTTGCGATTAGCACCATTGCCAGGTCCCACGCGCGCTGAGAGTCTTTCATCACGCCACTTCCTTCTCGCGCTTGGCAACTTTTCCGTCCTTTGCCGCCGCGCTTATTGTGGGCGCTGGGAAATATTTATTGAGCACGCCGAGATGATCAATCGCTTCACGGAAAAGCGCTTCGGCTTTGCCGCGAAGGCGCAGATATTCATCAAACATTTCGCTATCGAAATCAGGGTGCTCCAGCAAGTCGAATGCGCTGTTGCTAAGGGCATTGGCCTGGTTGAAAAGCTTTTGATTTTGCTCCATGGCCAACTGCCGGCAGGCCATCATTTTTGTGTGGCTGTTATTGTGTTGCATGGCTTCAATCCTTCATCAGCAGGTCTCTCTATGGTGGTGTGACAAGCTTGCGAGGCCCTTGTATCAAATTGGTTTTCTCTTAAATATCGATTAATTCAGCGATTCAGCTGCGCCTAAATTATCGCCTTTTTAGATCGACGCTTCGCCATCTCAAAAAAACTGAACCTCATCGCCGCGCCTCAGACCTAACAACTTATAACCAGTAACCGGGAGGTACGTCATGCAAGTTACCTATTTCTGGATTGGCCTGATGGTCATTCTGCTGTTGCTGGACTTATGGGTCCTCAATAGCGTCTGGCGTAGCGATAACAGCACGGGCAGCAAGGCGGGTTGGACGGCGTTGGTCGCAGTATTACCGTTTGCGGGGTTGGCTATTTGGGCGATTGCGGGTCCGCGTGGCATCACCAAAGGTCCGTCCTCTCCAGAACACAGTAAGGGTTGATCAAGGGACCGTATGAAGGAGCCTGTTCATCGGGATCTGCACAGCCGCAATTACCCGGTCGATGAGGACATGGTCTTGCAACGCAAGGTCTGGTGCTTCGAGCGAATGGGCTGGTACGGCTTGGTAACGCTGATCGGGCTCACCTTGGCAGGGGTATTCTCCAAAGGGCCGCTGAGCAGCGCAGAGGGCCGCACTGCCGATGGGCAACTGCGCGTCGAGTACCAGCGGTTCCTGCGCAATGGCTCTTCCGATGAGTTGATCGTCCATCTCCAGGGCAAACCCCGCGAACCGCTCGAAGTCGAAATCAGTGGGGAATTGTTGCGCGGCTTTGAAATTGAAATGCTTCAACCGCAACCATTAAAGGCGAGTGCCGCCGGCGAGGGCGTAAGGCTCTGGGTGCTCAGCGACAACGCGGGACAGGCGATCGTGCACCTGACGGTGCGCAGCGACGGTGTGGGCAGTTTTACGACTCGCGTTTCGCTGCCAACCGGCGCCTCATTAGGTTTCTCACAGTTCATTTATCCCTAGGGGGTATCATGGATTCGGTGTTACGGGCCGCTGCTATCTACATAGTATTGATGATCCTGTTCAAGGTCGCTGGTCGACGTTCGCTTGCGGAGCTGACCACCTTCGACCTGGTGCTGTTGATGGTCATCGGCGAGGCGACCCAGCAGGCTTTGCTGGGCGACGACTTTTCGCTGACCAATGCGGTGCTGGTGATCGCAACGCTGATTGCAATAGACATTGGTTTTTCACTGGTCAAACAGCGTTCACGCTGGTTTTCCCGCCTGCTTGATGGCGGCCCGACGATAGTCGTCGAGCATGGCAATGTGCTCCATGAGCGCCTCAAGCGTGCGCGATTAGATGAAAGCGATATTCTTGAAGCCGCCCGATCCGCTCAAGGCATCTTGGAGATCAATCAGATCAAATTCGCGATCCTTGAGCGCAACGGAAAAATTTCCGTCATTCCTTCTGAATAGATCCAGACTAACGCCGTAAGCGACAGAGTTTTTCGATGAGATCAATCAACGACTCATGGGCGACCGGTTTGCTGAGATGGGTACTAAAGCCCGACTCAGCCGCCTTCTTCTGGTCACTGCCGGCACCGTAGCCTGTGAGGGCAATGGCGGGCACCTGGCGCAGGTGGCCTATCGTACGCAGCTTCTGCATCAGCTCATGGCCATTCATTTTCGGCATGCCAATGTCAGAGATGATCAAGTCGTACTGTGCATCGCGGGCAGTTTCCAGCGCAGTCTGTGGGTCATTGAAGGCGCTAACCTGAGCGCCTTCCATCTCCAGCAACAAATCCAGCACTTCGAGCACTTCGGCAGAGTCATCCACCAGCAACACCTTGACGCCGTGCAGACGTTCACCCTCGTCCTGTTCAGCGTCAGCAAGTTGCAGATGATCCTGTTGTTCGCAAAGCGGCAGCCATATCGAGAAGGTGCAGCCAAAACCCAGCCCCCTGGAATGGACACTGACCGAGCCTTCGTGAGCCTCCACCAATTGGCGTACCAAGGACAACCCTATGCCAAGGCCCTCGCGCTGATGCGTCTGGTGCTGGTTTTCTGCCTGCCCGAACAGATCAAAGATCTTCTCGCGGCTGTCATCTGCCAAGCCGATACCACTGTCGATCACATCCAACTGCGCGCGTCCCTCTGAGCGGCTCAGCACCAACTGCACCTGACCGCCCTCCGGGGTGAATTTGAGGGCGTTATTGACCAGGTTCCAGATCACTTGCTCAATGCGCGTCGGGTCGACGTCGACGATCAGGGGGCCATGATCCGAAGGCGTATGCATCGTGACCTGACGATGATGGCCGTCGGCGAGCACTACGCCATGGATATCCTGCAACGTGCGAATCAGATCAACCTGTTGTTTTTTCAGCTTGAGCTTGCCCGTGCGCACCCGGGCGACATCCAGCAGGTCGTCAATGATTCGCGCCTGGCTGGACACTGCCTCGCAGATTGTATTCACGGCTTTGATCGCCGGACCCGCCGCCTTGGTAGCGGGTAAGCGACGCAGTAAATCCGCGTTCAGTTGGATCAGGTTCAGTGGATGCTTGAGTTCGTGCGACATAACGGCGAAGAACTCGTCCTTAAGATGGCTCTTCGTCTGAGTTTCCATCAGGCGCTGGCTTTGCTCATCCTGGGTGCGTTTGTGGCCGGTGAGGTCGCGGGCGATTTTGACGTAGCCCTGCAAGCTGTCGCTCTTGAGCTGTGTGACCTCACCGCTGCAGTAGAACCGGCTGCCATCCTTGCGCACGTGCCAGCGCTCGTCTTCACCCCGACCATGTTCGCGCGCCGCGCGTAGCTCGCTCTCAGGTACGCCGGCGGTGCGATCCTCCGGTGAAAAAATCAAGTCGTAATAGGCGCCCAGCACTTCGCCCTTACTGTAGCCGAAGATCAGCTCTGCACCGGTGTTCCAATCGGTGATGGCACCGTGGTCATCAAGGATGATAATTGCAAAGTCGTGGGTACTCTCGGCCACCAGGCGCATGCGCTCTTCCCCTAGGCGCAGTTCCTCCTCTGCCTGGCGTCGTTTGGTGATATCGATGAAGGTCAGCACCGTGCCGTCGATATGATCCTCGCTGGAACGGTAGGGCAACAATCGTGCGATGTACCAGCGATCGTCCTTACTGCTGATTTCCCGCTCGATGATGCTCAGCGACTCAAACACAGTCGCAGCGTCTTCAGTGATTTCCGGGTAATCCAGGCGGTGCGTGATGTCCATCAACGAGCGTCCGGTGTCCACTGGGAGCATGCTGAAAATATCGGTGGCACGTGGCGTGAACCACCGGATGCGCATATTGCGGTCGACGAATACGGTGGCGATATCGGTGGAGGCGATCAGGTTGGTCAGGTAGTCATTGACCTTGTCGGTCTCTTCTACCTTGGTTTTGAGTTCATAGTTGACGGTCAACAGCTCCTCATTGATCGACTGCAGTTCTTCCTTGCTGGTTTCCAGTTCTTCGGTGGCCGAACGCAACTCTTCATTGACCGCCTGCATTTCTTCGTTCGAGGCCTTGAGCTCCTCGCTTGAGACTTCCGACTGTTCGATGGTGTCCTGTAAGTGCAGCTTGGTGCGTTGCAGCTCCCGCTCAAGGTTGCGCAGGATGGCGTTTTCAGCATGGCTGACGGCGCTGGTATCAGCCTGTTGTGGGTCGGTTTCGCTTTCCTGGAAGATCACCAGCACATAGTCGCTTTCGGTCGCGTCATCGCGATAAGGGCAGGCGGTAATGTCCACCATGAAGGAGCCCTGCTCGCGCTGGACGCGGACTTTGCGGGAGGTCACAGGCATATTCGATTGCTGGACCTGGAAGAGTGTGGTGCGGATGTCGAGGCGCAGGTCGGGATGAACCAGGGCCAACAGATTGTGAGTAACTTCCCCGGCGACATAGCGCAAGAACCGCCCGGCACCTTCGCTCATGTGCAGGATGTCGGCGTGGATATCGACGATTACGCTGGGTGGCGCGGCTTTTTCCAAGGCGCGCAGGTGGATATCCGCGAACGAAACTTTGCTGGGCGCCTTGATTTCAGTCCCAATCGACGCGGTGCTTGGGCGCAGGTAGCCGCCTCGCGGCATGGTTGGGGCGCGGCGCATAGCGGAGGAGCCGGCACGCACCCGAAAAATGCGGTTTCGTTTGTCCACCGGTACAAACAGGTCCAGGCAACCGTCGGCCGATTCCGAGGAACCGAGGAACAGATAGCCACCGGGGCGCAGCGCAAAGTGGAACATCTGCAGGATGTCGCGTTGCACTTCGCGGTCCAGGTAGATCAACAGGTTGCGGCACACGATCAGGTCGATCTGGGAGAACGGCGGATCAGCCAGCAGGCTGTGTTTGGCGAACAAGACCTTCTCGCGAATTTCCTTGCGTACCCGGTAGTGCTGGTTTTTCTCTTTGGCGAAGTACTGGCGCAGCCGCGGTGGCGGTACGTCGGTGATGATCGCCTCGGGGTATACGCCGTTGCGGCCGTGGGTGATTGCGCGCTCGTCAATATCAGTGGCAAACACCTGCATCTTGGCACCGCTGGCATCCAGCGCCAGTTGCTCGGCCACCAGCATCGCGAGGCTGTAGGCTTCTTCGCCGGTGGAGCAGCCGGCCGACCAGATGCGCACCTCCTCACGGTGCGGCACGCTGTCTTCGAGCGACTTCACCAAGTTAGGTATCACGTCGCGTTCAAGTGCTTCAAAGGCTTCGCGGTCGCGGAAGAAGTTGGTCACGCCGATCAGCATATCGCCGAGTAACGCCGCGGTTTCGTCTGGGTGTCCTTGGAGGAAGTTGTAATAGGACGCCAGGTCAGGCTGCGCGGTTACTTGCAAGCGACGCTCAATACGGCGCAACACTGTGGCACGCTTGTAGTGCTTAAAGTCGTGCCCGGTACTGGCGCGTAGCTGAATCAGGATGTCCAGCAATAACTGCTCCGCAACGGCGGCATCGCGTTCGGTGGCGGGCGGGGTGGTATTGATTTCGGGATCGCCGGCGGTGGGCAGGATGATCGATTGAGCATTGCACCACAGCTCCAGCAATTTCTGCGGCATTTCCACCACCGGAAGCACGAGATCGGCCATTTGCGTTTCGATGGCAGCCAACGGCATACCATCGAACTCTGCATCTTCCGGGCTTTGTACCAGAGTGATCCCGCCTTGCTCCTTGATCCGAGACAGGCCCACCGCGCCGTCTGAGCCGGTCCCAGACAGAATCAGGCAAAACGCCCGCTCTTTGTGCGTGTCGGCCAGATCGCGAAAAAATAGGTCAATAGCGATATGCGAACCACCTTCGCGCAACGTTGGCGATACTGACAAATAGCCATCGTTCATGCTTAGGAGGTGTGCAGGCGAGATGACATACACCCGATTTTTTTCTATGGGCGTGGTGTCATTGACCTGCGACACCGGCATGCGGGTTGACTCCTGGATGACCTGGTCCGCCACACTTTGATGATCGGGGGACAGGTGCAGGATCACTACAAATGCCATGCCGCAGTCTTTGGGCATGTGCTCAAAGAACGCCTTCACCGCCTGCAGCCCGCCCGCCGACGCGCCAATCCCTACCACCGGAAAACTCAGGTCGCTTGGAATCAGATCTTTGCGTTGCGGAACGTTAGGGGACCGCAGGGGGGCAGACTTCATAAATACCGACCTTGTTAGCTTGGTTAACTGCGCACGTGAAGAGCGTGTGGAGGGGCGCGAACTTAAACGAGTGTTATGGCTTGACCGAAAGCTAAATAAATATAGCTGAAAACCTGCGTGCAGCAGAACGCCTCGACGCAATTAGCCAATTCTACGAAGTACTACGCTGCGGTTGAGGCGCCCATTATTCAGAAGGTTTATTCGGATCGAAGAATGGCGCTCGTGCGCCTGAACGGTTATCTGATTTTTTCAAAATCCGTCTGAACTTACCTTCCCGGCCAACCCTCGCAAAAGTAATAACAGCCAGGAGGGAGACCGATGAACAGTTACCCAAAACCACCTTTCAAGGCGCAAGAGCAGCCCGTACCCGGTCAACAGCGCAAGATGGATCCAATGCCCGATTGCGGTGAGCAGACCTACAAAGGCTCGGGTCGACTCGCCAACAAAGTAGCCTTGATCACCGGGGCCGACAGCGGCATCGGGCGTGCGGTGGCCATCGCCTTTGCACGCGAAGGCGCGGACGTGGCGGTCTCCTATCTGGATGAGCATGAAGACGCCAAGGAAACCGCGCGGTGGGTCGAGGCGGCGGGTCGTCAATGCCTGTTGCTACCCGGTGACCTGGGCAACGCGGATCAGTGCACGGCGATCGTCGCTGACACCGTGGAGAAGTTCGGACGCATCGATGTGCTGGTCAATAACGCGGCGTTCCAGATGACCTACGACAGTCTGGAAGACATCCCTGACAAGGATTGGCTAAAGACCTTTAACGTCAACGTCACCGCGATGTTTCGCATCTGCAAGGCAGCGCTGCCGCACATGGCCGAAGGCAGTTCGATCATCAACACCAGCTCGGTCAATTCCGATGCGCCCAACCCAACGCTGTTGCCGTATGCGGCGAGCAAAGGCGCGATCGCCAACTTCACTGCGGGCCTGGCGCAGATGCTCGGCAAGCGCGGTATTCGCGTCAACAGTGTGGCGCCCGGGCCAATCTGGACGCCATTGATCGTATCGACGATGACCGAGGAGTCCGTCAAGAACTTTGGTGGAAATACACCGCTGGGACGCCCCGGGCAGCCAGTCGAAGTCTCGCCCATTTACGTGCTGCTGGCGTCGGATGAGGGCAGTTATATCTCCGGTGAACGCTACGGCGTAACAGGTGGCAAACCCATTCTTTGAATGAAGCGAGGCATTCGATGACGACGACAGTAGGCGACTTTCTGGTTGAGCGGCTCAGCCAATGGGGCGTTACCCGAATCTTTGGTTATCCGGGTGACGGTATCAATGGTGTATTCGGCGCGTTGAGCCGGGCGCAGGGCAAGATCGAATTCATTCAGGCCCGTCATGAGGAAATGGCCGCGTTCATGGCGTCGGCCCACGCCAAATTTACGGGAGAGCTGGGCGTTTGTATCGCGACTTCAGGGCCAGGAGCCTCGCACCTGATCACCGGGCTCTATGACGCGCGAATGGACCATATGCCGGTGCTGGCGATTGTCGGGCAGCAGGCGCGGGCGGCGCTTGGGGGGCATTACCAGCAGGAGCTGGACCTGGTGTCGATGTTCAAGGATGTGGCAGGGGCATTTGTGCAGCAGGCTACGGTGCCATCCCAGGTGCGTCACTTGGTGGACCGGGCCGTACGCACCGCGGTCGGTGAGCGCCGAGTGACGGCGATCATCCTGCCCAACGATTTGCAGGAGGCGACCTACGAACCGCCCGTCAGGGCCCACGGCACAGTGCACTCGGGGGTGGGTTATTCAAAGCCGCGAGTGGTGCCGTATGAGGCGGATCTACAGCGCGCCGCAGACGTGCTGAATGCCGGTGAGAAAGTTGCGATTCTCGTCGGCGCAGGGGCGCTGGCGGCCACCGATGAAGTCATCGCCGTCGCCGAAGCGCTTGGCGCCGGGGTGGCCAAGGCGTTACTCGGCAAGGCTGCAGTCCCTGACGATTTGCCCTGGGTTACCGGCAGCATCGGCCTGTTGGGCACCGAGCCCAGCTACAAGCTGATGACCGAATGCGACACCTTGTTGATGATCGGCTCGGGTTTTCCTTACTCAGAGTTCCTGCCCAAGGAAGGCCAGGCCCGTGGGGTGCAGATTGACCTGCAACCCGACATGTTAAGCCTGCGTTATCCCATGGAGGTGAATCTGGTGGGCGATGCCGCCGAGACCCTGGCTGCGTTGTTGCCGTTGCTCACCCACAAGACTCAGCGTAAATGGCGCAAAAAGGTCGAGGGTTGGTGTGCTAGCTGGGAGAAAACCCTGGAGAAACGCGCCCTGGTAAAAGCCAAACCGATCAACCCGCAACGCGTGGTCTACGAGCTGTCTCCACGCCTGCCCGACCACTCCATCATCACCAGCGATTCCGGCTCCTGTGCCAACTGGTATGCCCGCGACTTGAAGATCCGCCGTGGCATGCAATGTTCCCTGTCCGGTGGCTTGGCGTCCATGGGGGCTGCCGTGCCGTACGCCATCGCCGCCAAGTTTGCGCAGCCGCAGAACACCGTGATCGCGCTGGTGGGCGACGGCGCGATGCAGATGAACAACATGGCCGAACTTATCACCGTGGCCAAATACTGGCGGCAGTGGCAGAGCCCTAACTGGATCTGTGCGGTGTTCAACAATGAAGACCTGAACCAGGTCACTTGGGAGCAGCGCGTGATGGAAGGCGACCCCAAGTTTAAGGCTTCGCAAACTATTCCTGACGTGCCGTATCACCTGTTTGCGATTTCGCTGGGGCTGAAGGGGATTTTCGTCGATCGCGAGGAAGATGTGGCTGCGGCCTGGGAACAGGCGTTGGCCTCGGATGTACCGGTGCTGATCGAGTTCAAGACCGACCCCAACGTGCCGCCACTTCCCCCGCATATCAAGCTGGAACAGGCCAAAAAGTTCGCCACCACGTTGCTCAAAGGCGACCCGGATGAAGCCGGGGTGATTGTGCAAACCGCCAAGCAAGTGTTGGCCAGCGTTCTGCCAGGAGGCGCAAAAAAATAACGAACGCTTGCGCACCCGCGCAGCCAAAGCGTTAAGGACATGCACATGAGAATCCGGCAATGACGCAGATTTTCAGGCACTCGGCCGATACCTGGCTGCGCGTAGGACTGTTGCTGCTGATCGCCGGGCTCTCGGGAGGTTTGCTAGTGGCGTTGACTCTGGACAGCACCGACTACCGCACCGGCCGTAACTGGGTGGTCGAGCAGCCATTGCCCTTCAGCCATGCCCACCACGCGGGCGAACTCAAGATCGACTGCCGTTATTGCCACAGCGCGGTGCAGTCCTCCGCGATGGCCAGCCTGCCACCCACCGAAACCTGCATGAGTTGTCATTCCCAGGTATGGACACATGCCGATGTGCTGGAGCCGTTGCGCAAGAGCCTGCGTGAGCTTGAGCCCCTGCAATGGCAACGCATCGCCAAGCTGCCGGACTACGTGTATTTCCATCACGGCGTCCATGTGAACGCCGGCGTCGGCTGCAGTGACTGCCATGGTCAGGTCGACCGCATGCAACTGATGTTCAAGGCGCAACCGCTGAACATGGGCCAGTGCCTGGCCTGTCACCGTGACCCGGCGCCCCATCTGCGTCCCCTGGAGCAGGTCACCAATATGCAGTGGAAACCTTCCGAGGACCGTCGCCAATTGGGTGAGCGCCTGATGATCGCGCGGCACATCGATACCCGGGGCCTTACCGACTGCGGGACGTGCCACCGATGAGTAAGCCGCTGGACTTCTCCGTTGTGCGTGAACAACTGGCCGGACTTGAAGGGCAGGCCTATTGGCGCGGGCTTGAGGCGCTTGCCGAGTCCCCTGACGCTCAAGCGCTGATAGAGGCGGAATTTGCAGGTGTGGCGCCGCTGATGGATCGACGGCGTTTCCTGCAGTTGATGGCAGCGTCCATCGCCATGGCGGGGTTGGCCGCCTGTGGCAAGACCCCGGAACAGGCAGTGACGGCGGTCAGTCAGCCGGTCAATCTGACGCCAGGCGTGCCGGCCTGGTACGCCACCGCCATCCCGTTTGGCGGTGTTGCCCAGCCCGTGTTGGGCAAGACCGTTGCAGGCAGACCGATCAAGCTTGAAGGCAACCCGGACCATCCCGTGTCGGGCGGCGCCTGCGATGCGTTTACTCAAGCGGCGATCCTGCAACTCTATGATCCGGACCGTTCCCAGGCGCCGCGTTTCAAAGGTCGGGAAGCCAGTTGGCCGGATGTGCGCGCGGCGCTGGCTCACGAGCAGCAGGTGCTGGACAGCGCTCGCGGCAAGGGCTTGCACATCGTCTGTGGGGCCAGCAGTTCACCGACCCTCAAGCGCCAGCTCGACCAACTGCAACAACGCTGGCCTGAGGTGCGCCTGTACCATGGCGAAGCCTTTGCCGAGACGGCCGCCCTGCGAGCCAGCGAACGCGCGTTCGGTCAGCCATTGGCCGCGCACGTTCACCTGGAACAGGCCGAGGTACTGGTGTGCCTGGAGTATGACCCGCTGGGCAGCGGTCCGTATCAGACGGTGCTCCAGCGCGGCTGGGCTGAACGTCGCCGCCAGGCAGCGAAGGGTGAGGGCGCCGCGTTGGTATTCGTGGCTGAAAGTGTTCCGAGCCTCACTGGCGCTGCCGCCACCGCGCGCTTGCCCACGGCACCGTCGCAGTTGCCCGGCCTGCTGCTTGCGCTGAGCCAGGCGCTAGGCCAGGACCTGCCCGGAACGCCGCGCCTGAACCCGGAGCAACGGCAGTGGGTGCAGGACGCCGCAGCTGCGCTCAAGGCCCACCCGGGGCGCGGCCTGATCGGTATTAGCCAGCAGGCATCCGAGGCGTTGCAGGCGCAGGTCATGCAGCTTAACCAGCGCTTGGGGCACGCAGGCCAAACGTTGGACTGGCAGGTGCCGAGGTTATTGGGTTACGAGCCCAATCAATCGTGGGGTTCGCTTGCGCAACTGAGCCAGGAAGCGGTGACCCATTTGCTGATACTCGACTGCAACCCGGTGCTAAATGCCTACCTGCAAGATGTGCTGCCCCAGGTGCCATTTCGCTTGCATGCCGGGCTTTACTACGACGAAAGCGCCGCGCTGTGCCATTGGCACCTGCCGCTCAATCATGCGCTGGACGGTTGGAGCGATAGCCGCGCGGCGGACGGCAGTGCCTGCATCGTCCAGCCGCTGATCGAACCGATGTATTCGACGCGCACCCTGCATCAGGTCCTCGACTTGCTGCTGCACTCAACCGAGACCGATGCCTTGGCGCTGGTGCGCGCAACCTGGGCGCATATCGCGCAGCAACAATGGCGCGAGGCATTGGCCAATGGCTGGATTGAACCGGCCCCAGCGCCAGTCAAGGTGGAGGAAATGACGCCAATTGCCCTCGCGGCGGCCGACGTCGGCGAAGGATTAGAGGCCGTCATCCGTCCCGACCCGACCGTGTGGGACGGGCGCTTCGCCAACTCCGGCTGGCTGCAGGAATTGCCCAAGCCCATCAGCACCCTGACCTGGAGCAATGTGATCGGGCTTTCGCCACACCTGGCCGAACAGTTGGGCGTGAGCAACGGTGACGGCGTGGAGGTGACGCTGGCCGATCAGACCGTGCGCGGACCCGCCTGGGTTGAACCCGGGCAGGCCGACCAGGTCATTTTCTTATACACCGGCTACGGTCGCAGCCACGCCGGGCGCGTCGGTGATGGCCTGGGTTACGCGGTGAGGCCCACTGAGCAATTCTCCGTCAGTGCCTCCCTACGAAGCACCGGCGAGCACTTTCCCCTGGCGGCCACCCAGTCACATCACCGGTTGCCGCAAGCGCAAGAATCGCCCATCCGGGTGGTCTCACGCGACAAACCACAAGTCGCGACCCAGGCCATTCCCGCGTCGCTCTACAGCCCGGTGGACGACAGCGGCCCGCAGTGGGGCATGGTCATTGATCTGGACCTGTGCACCGGCTGCAATGCCTGTGTGGTGGCCTGCCAGGCCGAGAACAACATTGCCGTGGTCGGCGCCGAGCAGGTCGCCCAGGGGCGCAGCATGCACTGGCTGCGCATCGACCATTATTACCAGGGGCCGTTGGAGGCCCCGCGTTCGCGCTTCCAGCCATTGCCCTGCATGCACTGCGAGCAGGCGCCCTGCGAAACAGGCTGCCCGGTCAACGCCACCGTGCATAGCCGCGATGGCTTGAACCAGATGGTCTACAACCGCTGCATAGGCACCCGCACGTGCGCCTCTTACTGCCCGTACAAAGTGCGGCGTTTCAATTGGCTGGACTGGAGCGCCGACGCCGCGCCGTCGATTCAGGCCCAACGCAACCCCGAGGTGACGGTACGCTCCCGCGGCGTGATGGAGAAATGCACGTACTGCATCCAACGCATCAGCAACGCCCGCACGGACAACAAGCAACACGGCGATGATTTCGACCCCTCTGCGGTGGTCACCGCTTGCCAGCAAACCTGCCCCAGCCAGGCCATCCAGTTTGGTGACATCAACGCGCCCGCCAGCGCTGTCAGTCTCGCGCGCCGCGATCCCCGCCATTACCGCTTGCTGGAAGCCCTCGGCACCCGGCCGCGTACCAGTTACCTGGCGCGCATCGAGGAGGAGGGCGCCGGCGATGAAGGCTGAGCCGCTGCTGCACGCCACCGGGCATTTCCTGCCAAAGGATTTGAGCGACCAGCAGGTGTCGCGGCAGGTGTTCGGGCCATTGCAGCAGTTCCCCCGGCGCGTTGCCTGGCGCTGGATGTTCGGTGTCGGCCTGGTGTTGTTGCTGGTGTACCTGGGTTCGGTCGCTGTGCTGCTGGGCAATGGAGTGGGCATGTGGGGCAATAATCAGCCGGTGCATTGGGGCTTTGGCATCCTCAACTACATCTGGTGGCTGGGGATCGGCCACGCGGGCACGTTTATCTCGGCCTTGCTGTTGCTGATCGAGCGGCCCTGGCGCCATACCCTCAACCGGCTGGCAGAGTTGATGACGCTGATGGCGGTGATCTGCGCCGCGCTGTACCCGATCCTGCACCTGGGCCGTCCCTGGCTGTTCTACTGGACCATGCCCTACCCGAATGAAATGGGGTTATGGCCGCAATTCAAAAGCCCGACGGCCTGGGACATGTTTGCGATCCTGTCGTACCTCACGGTGTCGGTGCTGTTCCTGATGGTGGGCGCCATTCCGGATTTCGCCGCAGCTCGTGACCGGGCCAGCACGCCGCTGCGCCAGGTGGTTTATGGCTTGCTGGCGCTCGGCTGGCGTGGGTCGCAGCGGCATTGGGCGCTGTGGCGGCGCACCACGCGGGTGTTGGCGATCCTCGCGATACCGCTGGTGTTTACGGTGTCGAGTGGCTATTCGTTTTTGCTGACCATGGGCACCCAGAGCGGTTGGCACTCCACCTTGTTTTCCGCCTATTTCGTGGCCGGTGCGGTGTTTTCCGGATTCGCCCTGGTGGCGCTGCTGGCGATTGCCGTGCGCTGGATGTTGTGTATCGAAAGCCTGATCACCCCACGCCATCTGGACATGCTCGGGCGCCTGTTGCTGGCGACCGGCTGGCTGACCATCTACGGGTATCTGGTCGATCTGTTCATGCCGTTCTACAGCGGCGACGCCCATGAAATCGAGGTACTGCTTGCGCGCATCAGCGGCGCGTATGCGTGGAGTTTCTGGTTGGCGATCGTCTGCAATGTCGGGGTGCTCCAGGCGCTCTGGTGGCGAAACGTGCGCCAAAGCCCGCCGCGATTGGCACTGGTGGCGCTGGCCGTGCTGGTGGGGATGTGGGCCGAGCGTTTCATGCTGCTGATCCCGCCGCAGACGCGTGATCTGCTGGTTTCCAGCTGGGGCGATTACACGCCGTCCCTGTGGGACTGGACGCTGTTTATCGGCAGTTTCGGGGTGTTTCTGGTGCCCTATAGCCTGTTCCTGCGCTATGTGCCGATGGTTTCCGCGTTCGAGGTCAAGCAGGCGCTGCATCAGGAGCGCGGCGATGGCTGAGTGCCTGGGTTTACTCGCGCGGTTCCCGGCGCCCCAGCCCTTGGTGGATGCCGCCGTGAGCGCGTGGGACCTGGGTTATCGGCGGCTGGATGCCTTCGCGCCGTTTGCGCTGGAAGCCTTGGAGCCGGTACTGGCGGTCGACGCCAGGCGAGTAGGGCGCATGGCCTGCCTGGGGGCCGGGCTGGGCGTCGTCCTGGCGCTGGTGATGCAGCTCGGTTCGGTGTGGGCCTATCCCTTGAACATCGGCGGGCGCCCCTTGGTGGCGTTGCCTTCATTCGCAGTGGTGACGTTTTTGTTCGCCGTAGTGTTTGCAGCAACGGCGGCGGTGTTGACGTTGTTGCTGTGCAGTCGCCTGCCGCGCTTGCATCATCCGTTGTTCGGCGTCGAGGGGTTTGAAGCGGCCAGCGACGATGGGTTCTTCTTGTTTATCGATGCGCGCGATCCGTTGTTCGACGCGCACCAGACCCACGCCTGGCTGGCCGAACGCGCGCAGAGCGTGCAGGAAGTGGCGCCATGAATGCCTGGCCATGGGCATTGAGCCTGGTGCTGCTGTGCAGCGGCTGCGATGACATGTCACGCCAGGCCAAGGTGCTTGAACAACGCGCCGGCGCGTTGTTTGGCAATGGCCTCAGCAGTCGCCAGCCTCCCGCCGGCAGTGTGGCGCGCGGGCATCTGCAACGTGAAGCGCTGGCGCGCCAACGGCCGGCCCTGAGTGCGGACTTGCTGGCACGTGGCGAGGCGGGCTATCAAACATTCTGCACGCCGTGCCATGGCCTGGGCGGGCTCGGCGATGGGCTGGTGGTGGGTCGTGGTTTTCCGGCGCCGCCGTCGTTTATCGAACCGCGGTTGCTGAACGCCTCCGATGACCAACTGATGCAGGTGATTGCCGACGGGCGAGGCTTGATGTACGGCTACGCGTCGCGCATTCAGCCCGATGAGCGCTGGGCGATTGTCGCCCACTTGCGTGTGCTGCAGTTGAGCCAGCACGCCGACCTGCAAACGCTGCCGCCGACTGTGCGCCAGGCCTTCGAGGAGTCCGGCCAATGAGCCGGTGGTGGTTGCTGGCTGCCGCCATCGGCCTTGCCGTGCTCGGCGTATGGCAGCCTGCCTGGGTCGGTGCGGGCACCCTGGCGGCAGCGGTCAATGGCAGCAATATCGCGCTGGGTTGCCTGCTGCTTGCGTTGCTGACGCCTCTGGTCAGCGGTCGCTGGCAGCCTTTGCTGGATCCCGGCAGTCGCTTGGGTGCAAGCGCCGTGTTGCTGATCATCCCGATGCTGTTGCCGGTGCTCGTCACGATGCCCTGGGTGTACCCCTGGTTCGATCAGGCGGCCCCGGGCTTTCGTGGCCTGTGGTTATCGCCGTGGTTTTTTGTGCTACGTACTCTGGTGTACGGCGGGCTTGCCTGGGTGGTGCACGGCTGGGTGGGCAAGCGCAGTGCGGCGGGGCTGATCCTGTACGCTCTGGTGGCGAGCCTGGCCGCCGTGGACTGGCTCATGTCGTTGCAGGCGGGGTTTGTCTCCAGCGTGTTCGGCCTGTTGTTGATCGCCCGGCAACTGCTCGACGGCCTGGCCTTTGCCGGGTTGTGTGTCTTGTGCTGGAACGTGGTGCTGCTGCCCGCACGCCAGTGTGTGCTGTTGCGCGGTCTGCTGGTAAGCGCCTTGGCGTTCTGGATCTACGTGCAGTTCATGCAGTACCTGATTATCTGGTCGGTGGACCTGGCGCATGAAACAGCCTGGTACCGCGTGCGCGAGACGGGTGGGTGGGGCGCACTGACGGCGCTGGTGGTCGCCGGGCAACTGGTGTGCCTGGTGGTGCTCGCGTCGCCATGGGGCGGGCGAATGAATGTGTTGACGTGGGGCTGTGCGGCGATCTTGTTGCTTGGGGTTGTCGAGTCGATGTGGATCAGCCTGCCGTCGATTTTTCCCGACGCGACCCTTGGCATGCTCCTCACCGCGGTGCTGTGCCAGGGGGTGTATGCCGCGGGCTTGTTTGCCGTGTGGCGGCGGCAGTGGCAAAGGAGGCGTCATGACCGCTGAATACCAACCCAACGATTTTGACGGTAAAAAAGCCGCCCGGGTAATGGTGCTGCTGGGTGTGGCCATAGCCCTTAGCCTGGGCGGCGTGGCCTGGTTGTTGAGCGGCTATCGTCAACAGGTGCAACAACCGCCGATGAGCACACTGGAACGCCAGCGCCTATTGCCCCCTGAGCCGCGTCTACAAGCTGATCCCCGGCAGGCGGGTGAGCGGCAACTGGCCCGCCAGCGTCTGCTCCTGGACAGTTATGGCTGGGTCGACCGTGAGCATCACATCGTGCACCTGCCCTTGGCACAGGCCCGGCAATTGCTGCTGGAGCGAGGATGGCCTGATGAGCATTGAGCGCCTGCTGCTGGTCGTCGTATTGGTGTGCTGTTGGCTGCCGCAAGCGGGCGCCGCGCAGCCATTCGACCCCTTTACCGCCGCCGGAATCGACACGGCCCACGTCGGCCGACCCTTGGCGCTCGACAGTCGCTTCACCGACCAACAGGGCCGCCCCGTGCGTCTAGGCGACTTGCTCAACGGCCAGCCCACATTGCTGGTGCCGTTGTACTACCGTTGCCCGAACGTCTGCGGAGCGGCGCTTTCGACACTGTTCAGCCAACTGGCCAACCAGCCTTATCGCCTGGGCCGTGACTTCCAGGTGATCGCTTTCAGTTTCGACCCCCGCGAAGACGTGGGCGCCGCCCGGGAAGAGTTGGCCAAGCTCAGCCAGCACTGGCCAGCGCTGGCTGACGAGCCTGGTATGCACCTGCTGACTGGCGATGCGTCGGCCAGCCAGGCCCTGGCGGACTCGATCAGCTTCGGCTATCGCTTCGACCCGCAACAGCAGCAATACGCCCACAGCTCGGCAGTCGCGGTGGTAACGGGCGACGGGCGCCTGTCGCGCTGGCTCTACGGCCTGGGCTATCAGCCCAGCGACTTGCGCCTGGCATTGACCGAGGCCGGGCAGGGCAAGTTGGGGGCCATCAAGGAACAACTGTTATTGCTGTGCTACCACTACGACCCGCAGAGCGGCACCTACAGCAGCCGGATCATCCTGCTGCTGCAAGTGGCAGGCGTGTCGACGGTGCTGGTGCTCGGCCTGCTGATTTTGCGGGCGGTGCGGCGCGAACGTAGGGAGGCGCGATGAACGAACACTTTCTGCGCCTGTGGCCGGCGCAAGCCTCGGATTACGCAGTATCGGTCGATTGGCTGGTGATCGGCTTCACCGCCATGATGGCGCTGTTCGTGGTGCCGGTGTTCGTCGCGCTCTGGGTGTTTATCTGGCGCTATCGGCGCGGCCGTCCCGCCGACCGCGACCATCGCCCGCAAAGTAATCTACCTATCGAGCTGGCCTGGATCATCTTGCCGTTCATAGGTTCGCTGGTGGTCTTCCTGTTGTCGGCGCGGTTGTTTTTCATCGCCCGCACGCCGCCGGAGGATGCGCTGGAAGTGCAGGTCACCGCGCGCCAATGGATGTGGAAATTCCAGCACCAGGGTGGCCAGCGGGAGATCAACACCCTGCATGTGCCGGCCCGGCGCCCGGTGAAGTTGACCATGATTTCCGAGGACGTGATCCACAGCCTGTTTTTCCCCAGCCTGCGTATCAAGCAAGACGTGTTGCCGGGGCGCTACAGCATGTTGTGGTTCCAGGCCGAGCACAGCGGCACCTACGAGGTGTATTGCGCCGAATACTGCGGCACCGACCACGCGGCAATGCTGGCGCGCCTGGTGGTGCTCAACCCCGCCGATTACGAGCACTGGCTGGCAGACAACGGCAGCAGCGCTGACCTTGCCCGTCAGGGCGAGACCCTGTATCGCCAATACGGTTGCGCCAGTTGCCACGACTCAGGCAACGCGCCGCCGCTGGCCGGGGTGTTCAACCGTTCGGTGCAACTGGCCGACGGCAGTCAGGTAAAAGCGGATGAAGCCTACCTGCGCGACAGCATCCTGTTGCCGCAAAAACAGTTGGTAGCCGGCTACCTGCCGATCATGCCGACCTACAGCAATCTGTTGGATGAAGAGGCGGTGCAGCGGCTTGTCGCTTACCTGCGCGAACTTGCGGAGAAACACCAATGAGCCAACCCAGCTATTTGCATGCACAGGGCCTGCGGTCATGGTTGCTGACCCGCGATCACAGACGTATTGCGGTGCTGTACATGCTCACCGTGACCTTCTTTTTCTTTGCCGGCGGGCTGGCGGCGAGCCTGATCCGCATTGAACTGGTCACGCCGGAAGGGGATTTGCTCACCGCCGATGGCTACAACCGCGCGTTTACCCTGCATGGGGTGATCATGGTGTGGTTTTTCCTGATTCCGTCGATTCCGAGCGTGTTCGGTAATTTCCTGGTGCCGATCATGATCGGCGCCAAAGACATGGCC
This sequence comes from Pseudomonas sp. H1_D04, assembly GCF_054683855.1. Lineage (NCBI taxonomy): Bacteria > Pseudomonadati > Pseudomonadota > Gammaproteobacteria > Pseudomonadales > Pseudomonadaceae > Pseudomonas > Pseudomonas sp. H1_D04. The sequence goes on along the minus strand of NZ_CP162826.1, from coordinate 5,507,003 downwards.
TTTCCGCGTCTGAACCTGTTCAGTTGGTACTTGCTGCTGGGTGGCGGCCTGTTCACCTTGCTGGCGCTGCTGCTCGGCGGGGTGGACACCGGCTGGACCTTCTACACGCCGTTGTCGACGATGTTCAGCAACGGCCATGTGGTGGCGGTGATCTGCGGCGTATTCATTGCCGGGTTTTCGTCGATCTTCACTGGCGTCAATATCATCGCCACCGTGCATACCCTGCGCGCGCCGGGCATGACGTGGATGCGCTTGCCGCTGTTCATCTGGTCTATGTACGCCACCTCGATCATTCTGGTGCTGGCCACGCCCGTGCTGGCGATCACCCTGGTGCTGGTGGCCGCCGAGCACCTGTTCAACATCGGTGTGTTCGACCCTAAATTGGGCGGCGACCCGCTGCTGTTCCAGCATCTGTTCTGGTTCTACAGCCACCCGGCGGTGTACATCATGATTCTGCCGGCCATGGGGGTGGTCAGCGAGTTGATCACGGCGGCAGGGCACAAGCGCATTTTCGGCTACCGCTTTGTCGCCTGGTCCAGCGTGGCGATTGCGGTGATCGGCTTTCTAGTGTGGGGCCATCATATGTTTGTCGCCGGGCAGTCGATGTATGCCAGCCTGGTGTTCTCATTGTTGAGTTTTCTGGTGGCGATTCCGTCGGCGATCAAGGCCTATAACTGGAGTGCCACGCTGTACAAAAGCGACTTGACCCTGCATGCGCCGTTTCTGTTTGCGTTGACGTTTATCGGGTTATTTATCGTCGGCGGCGTCACCGGGCTGTTCCTCGCGCTGCTGGCCGCCGACCTGCATGCCCATGACACCTATTTTGTGGTCGCGCACTTCCACTACATCATGGTCGGCGCCGCCGTGGCCGGGTACTTCGGGGCCTTGCATTTTTGGTGGCCGAAGATCACCGGCCGACTTTACTCGCAACTGTGGGGCAAGATCACCGCGATCCTGATTTTCTGCGGCTTCAACCTGACGTTTTTCCCGCAGTTTCTCCTGGGTTACCTGGGCATGCCGCGTCGCTATCACAGTTACGATCCGGACTTTCAGTTCCTCAACGTGATGTCGTCCGCCGGGGCTTCGATCCTGGCGCTGGCCTACGTGTTGCCATTTTTCTACCTGCTCGGCTCCCTGCGCTGGGGCGAGCGGGCGCCGATCAATCCGTGGGAGGCGGCCGGGCTGGAGTGGCGCGTGGCTTCGCCGCCGCCGCTGCACAACTTCGAAGCGCCGGTGACGGTGGATTTCGAGGCCTACGATTATTCCCCAGGGGCCCGCCGTGATCCGCTCTGACGAGAGGCCCGCCGACCCGTTCGTGGCCTGGGCCCAGCAACGCGAGGCCGCCCGCCTGGGCATGTGGCTGTTCCTGGCCAGCGAAGCGATGATGTTCGGCAGCCTGATCATGGTGGCGTGGTTCTTTCGGCTGCGTCATCCGGACGGGGTGGCGGAGGCCGTGGCGGGCCTGCATTACCTGTTGGCGACGGGCAATACAGTCCTGTTGTTGACCAGCAGTTTGTTGATGACCCTGGCCGCCAGCGAGCCACGCCGGGTGGGCTGGTGTCTGCTGGGTGCGGCCGTATTGGGCGTGTTGTTCCTGGGCTGCAAAGGTGTTGAATACGGCCTGGAGATCCACGAAGGCGTGCTGCCCGGCTTTACCGATCACTCAACCTGGCAGGCGCCGTCGGCGCAGTTGTTCATGAACCTGTACTTCATCGCCACGGCGCTGCACGGGCTGCATGTGTTGATCGCGGTCGGCCTGGCCCTGTGGCTGTACAGCGCGTTGAAACGCGACCGGTTGGCGCCTCACCAGCGCGCGATGCGCCTGGAAATGATCAGCCTGTATTGGCACCTGGTGGACGGGATCTGGATCCTGTTGTTTCCCACTCTCTACCTGGTGGGGCGTTGAGATGAGCAAGGCGGGCGCGTTGAAAGTCTATGGGGCGCTGATGCTGTTGCTGGCCGTGCAGATACTGTGCGTTCGCTATCAGCCCCGGTTCGGCAGCGTGATCATGCTCGCCGCCGCCGGCCAGTTCCTGCTGTTGTTGCTGTTCTATTTAGGGCTTTACCGGCACCGCGGCTGGGTACGCCTGTTTGGATGGGTGTACCTGCTGTGGTTGCTGGTAATGGTGGTGTTCATCCTGGGTGAATCGGCGACGCGCTGAGCCGCACCGGCACCGATTTGGCGGCCGGCACCTTGCTGCGTTCAGCGTGGTGCCAGAGCGGCACCAGCGGGTTGCATTCGGGGTAGTACGCCGCGGCGCAGCCTTCGGGAATGTCGTAGGCGATGATTTCGAATGGCCCGACCTGGCGCTTGACCTCCGGTTCGATGGCAGTGGTCAACATCACCTGCGCGCCGGGCGTGAAGCCCAGGCGCACGATGTCGTTGCAGTGCATGAAAATCACCTCGCGCGTGCCGCTGACCCCGCGAAAGCGATCGTCATAACCGTAAATGGTGGTGTTGAACTGATCGTTGCTGCGCAGCGTCATCAGTTGCAGGACATCCCGTGCCGGTTGCGCAAGGTTCACGTCGTCATCTTCGGCCAGGGTCACGGGCTTGACGAACTGCGCCTTGCCGCTCGGGGTCAGCCACTTGCGCTGCGCGGCGGCAATCGGGCGATGGAAGCCGCCAGGCTCGGTCATACGGCTTTCCATGTCGTGGAATATCTGCGGGTAGATCTGCCCGATGGCCGTGCGGACCTTGGCGTAGTCGGTGCTCCAGGCCTGCCAATCGATGTTGCAGGGATGGGAGAGGGTGGCCATGGCCAGCCCGGCGACGATGCTGGCTTCGGCGCGCACATGAGGGTCGACCGGCTCGCTGCTGCCACGCCAGCTGTGGATGCAGCCGGTGCTGTCTTCTGTGGTGTAGGTTTGCGCCACGCCATTTTGCCGGTCTATTTCGATGCGACCCAGACATGGCAGCAGCCACTGGTGACGCGCCGGCAGCAAGTGCGTGCGGTTGAGCTTGGTGGCGACCTGTACGTTCAGGTGCAACCCTTGCCAGGCGGGCTCCATGCGCGAGGTGTCCGGAATTGCCCGCAGAAAGTTGCCGCCCAGGCCGACAAAACCGCGCACCTGGCCGCTGAGAATTCCTTCGCACGCATCCACCGTGCACACGCCCATTTTCTCTGGCACCTTGAAGCCGAAGTGCTGCTCGATCAACTCCGCCGGTACTTTTTTCGGGTCTTCGGTAATGCCTACCGTGCGCTGGCCTTGCACATTGGAGTGGCCGCGCACCGGGCAGATCCCGGCACCGGCCTTGCCGATATTGCCGCGCAGCAGCAGCAGGTTGACCAGCATCTGCACGTTGGCCACGCCGTGTCGATGTTGGGTCAGCCCCATGCCGTAGACGAACATCACGCGTTGGCTGTGGGCATACACGGTCGCGGCGGCTTCCAGTGCGCCGCGCGTCAGCCCGCTCTGGTGCTCCAACTTTGGCCAGGCACAGCCACGGACATAGGTGGTGAAGGTTTCGAAGCCGTCGGTGTGGCCGGCGATGAAGTCATGATCGAGTACCGCCGGGCTGCCTTGCTCGGTGGCGAGGTCATCCATTTCCAGCAACGCCTTGGCGATACCGGTGATCGCTGCCGTGTCACCGCCGATTGCCACCTGATGGTACTGGGTGCTGATCAAGGTCGAGTCGGGCGTAAGCATTTCCGTGGGGGACTGCGGGTTGACGAAACGCTCCAGGCCGCGTTCGCGCAGGGGGTTGAAGGTGATGATGGGCACATCGCGGCGACGCACGTCCTGCAGTTGATGCAGCATGCGCGGGCTATTGCTGCCGACATTCTGGCCAAAGAAAAACAGGCAATCGGTGTGCTCGAAGTCTGCCAGGGTCACGGTGCCTACCGGCACGCCTATGCTTTCCTGCAACCCTACCGAGGTACTCTCGTGGCACATGTTGGAGCTGTCGGGCAGGTTGTTGGTGCCGTAGGCGCGCGCGAACAACTGGTACATAAACGAGGTTTCCAGCGACGCCCGCCCGGAGGCATAGAACACCACGCTGTCGGGGTCCATGGCTTTGAGTTGGGCGCCGATTTCACGGTAGGCCTCTTCCCAGGAGGTTTCCCGGTAATGATCAGTGTCGGGGTCGTAGCGTAGCGGGTGGGTCAGGCGGCCATGCTGCTCCAGCGCATAGTCGGGCCAGGTACGCAGGTCGCTGAGGCTGTGCTCGGCAAAGAACGCCGGGTCTGTCTTGAGAGACGTTAGTTCCCAGGCGGTGGCCTTGGCGCCGTTCTCACAGAACTCCAGCGCATGGGGATGGCCGGGCTTGGCCCAGGCGCAACTGACGCACGCAAACCCGTCGGGCTTGTTCTGTTTGAACAGCGCGGCGGGCGCCTTGGCCAGCGCTTGTTCGCGCCACAGGATCTGCATCACCGACTTGGCCGAACCCCAACCGCCACAGGCATTGGTATAAGGCTGGAAATGGCTTTTGGGGTAGATAAGCATCAGGCACTCCCGGGTCTTGGCTGAATACAGTTGGGACGGGCCGGTAGACGCAAAGGTTCGAGTGGATTCGTGGGTGGAAGATGCCGTTTGTCAGTGTTGCTCGATATCAAGTGAACCCATGGACATCGGCGGTCCTCCACACCCCTGTGTGCTTTGAACAGACAATGAGGTGCGTACCATGAAAGCAATCAGGATTGAGCAGTTTGGCGGCCCCGAGGTCATGCAATTTTGTGACGTCGAGGTGCCGGAGCCTCTGGCAGGCGAGGTGCTGGTCAAGAATTTTTTTGTGGGTATCAACCCTGTGGACTACAAGATTCGTGAAGGCCAATACCCGGAGGTCAAGCAGGACAAACTCCCGCTGACCCTCGGCCGTGAAGTCGCCGGCCTGGTAGAAAAAGTCGGGCAGGGCGTCAGCGATTTCAAGAAGGGCGATCGGGTGTTTGCGATGATTGGCGCCGACGGTGGCTATGCGGAGTATTCGCGGGTACCGGCGGTGCATCTGGCGCATATCCCCCAGTCACTGGATTGGCCGGTTGCGGCCGGTGTACCGCTGGCGGGCCACACCGCTTGGCAGGCCCTGGTGGAGCACGGGCAGATCGAGCAAGGGCAGAAGGTGCTGATCCATGGCGGGACCGGCGGGGTGGGCCACTTTGCCGTGCAGTTTGCCAAGGTCAAGGGTGCCCAGGTATACGCCACCGCCTCCACGGACAGCCTGCCGTTCTTGCGCGAGCTGGGGGCAGACCGCGCGATCGACTACAAGGCCGAGCGTTTTGAGGACATTTGCAAGGAGTTTGACCTGGTGATTGATTTGATCGGCGGCGACACGCAGGCCCGTTCCTGGCAAGTGCTGGGGGAGGGGGGCCGGCTGGTGTCGACCCTGACGATGCCCGACGCCAGCCATCCGCAGGCAGCCGGCAAGACCGGCGCACGGTTTACCGCGGCGCCACGTGGCGAGGAGCTGACAGAGATCGCCGGCTTGATCGAGGCAGGCAATGTGCAGGTCTACCTCGCCAAGGTATTCGAGTTGGAGGCTGCGGTGCAGGCGCTGGATTACCTGGCCAATGAGCATGTGCACGGCAAGGTCGTGCTGCATATCAGTGATTGAGAGGCGTCATGAACCCACCATCCAAACCCCATACGTCGGGGCAAACCGGGCAAAAGGTGCGGCCCGATACGGCAAAGCGCAACGACAAATCGGAGGACCCGACGGTCGACCGCCCCTGGAAGGCGGACGTCGGTCAAGGCGGCGTCGCCCCTGGCGGGCCTTCAAAAGACCCTGAGTCAGGGGCGTGATACTTGACCGGGCGTCAGCCCTGTTTTCGACAGGGCTGACGGCTATCTTCGCTTTGTACGATGGATGCGCATCCACTCTTGGTAAGCGGCGGTGCGTTGCGCATCTGCAGCTTTCTTCGCTTCGATGAAGCGCGCCCACGTCTGCGCGTCGCCGTTGTAGGACTCGATGATTTTGTACGCTCGCGCATCCAGTCGGTCGGCTTCAAAAAACATCTCGTTATTTCGCGCGACCTCATCATCGCGTGCTTGTCTCGTCGTATAACCAAGCGTCTGGCTGTTCATCATGCGAGACCCTCCGCCCACTGCACCTGCGTCGCGGCGCTCCAGCGTACCTGCGTGATGCCGTATTTTTCCGCCATCGGTTTGGAGACACGCTTGAGGGTGTGTTGGCCAAATTTCGGTATGACGGCGACGCCTGCATCGCAAGCGGCCCAATGCCAAGCCTCGGCATTGTTCATTTGCGAAGCGCGCACGATGAAGAACTTCGATTCGCCGTGAAGCTGATACTCGATGGTGAATAGATTGTTATCTTTCATGAGACCTCCTTATGCTCATGAATTACAGATATTTGACGTCAAAAAAGATTCAAAAAAATTGTTCGACAATTCGATGGATGAGCTTCGGCGCTTATCACACCTCAATCATCTACTGTAAACGTGACCCATCCGGGCGCATTCGTGGGCCGATCTATATCGACGATGACGCCACTCACGGTGGAGCCATCGGGTAAATGGACTGCGACAAAGTTAGGATTACCCGGCCAATCCAGTGGCTTGTCGAAGTCCAAACGCGCAATCGTTGGTTTTCCACTGCTGCTCAGATGGATCTCTGCTGACTCATTCAAACATTCATCCGATGGTGTGCCCAAATGACGAGAGGCAGTCATTACGCTCGCGTTACCTTGGAAGTTGTAAGACATGCTGATTTACCTCATTTAAACGGGGCGGCTGCCCCCCAATTTCAGTTATGCGGCTTGTTGTTTGTTGAATGCTTGCGAGCAATGACCACACCGCTGAGTAACAGCGCTGCGCTTGCTGCAACCAACCAATAAGGTAAGCGGCGTGTTTGCCGCCACCCGCCTTCAATGCGGCGCTCACCGCTGGCGGGTCCAAACAGGTTGCCCGACGAAGTCGCAGAGTGGGGTGCCCGTTGTAGGGCGGTGCGGGTGAGCCAGCCTGATACCTGGGGAAAGGCTGGCAGCAAAAAATGCGCGACTCGAGCGATGGTTGCGGCGGCACCCACAGTGGTGCTGTTCCTCGGTTGCAGCGCACAAGCGACCATCGCCCGCGCCACCTGACGCGGATCATAGACCGGAGGCGGCGGCGTCAATGCATGGCTGGTAAAATTTGCGCCATCGCGAAAGCCTGGTGTATCCATCACGGCGGGATAGATGTCGCACACATGAATATTCGGGTAGCCAACCAATTCGCCGCGCAGTGCTTCGGTCAAGCCACGCAGGCCATATTTACTGGCTGAATACGCGGCAGCAAAAGGCTGGGCGACCCAACTTCCCAGCGAGAGTGTATTGATCAGAATCCCGCTTTTCTGGCCTTTGAAATAGGGCCACGCCACGTGGGCTCCACGCAGGTAACCGAGCAGGTCTGTTTGCAGTACTTGTTCGTGTGCTTCCAAAGGCGTGTTTTCGAAGCTGCCGACGGCCCCTACACCGGCGTTATTGATCCAGATATCGATGCGGCCATTTCCGAAAGCCGCAGCCTTTTCCGCCAGCGCGCGCATTTGGTCGCCATGTGTCACATCGGTTTTAACGGCGATCGCCTGCGCGCCGCGTACAGCACATTCCTCGACCACTTCTGCCAGCGCCTTTTCATCACGAGCCGCCAAGACTAACCGGGTACTTTGTTCTGCGAATGCGTGAGCAGCAGCACGACCTATGCCGCTTGAGGCGCCGGTGATCACCACCGTTTTGCCGTGTAACTGGCCATTGTTTTTTCCCATTACAGGCGCGCGTGCAGGCAAATCCTCGGGCACATGAACAGGTATCGGATGGAGTTTCAAACGGGCACCGTCGGCCAGTACGAGGGCAAGGTTTTCAATCGTGCCAGCGACACGGTCGGGGAATACCGGGTCGCCTAAGGCGTCGAGCTCGTCGTAAATAAATGTCTGGCCCTCCAGCCACCCGACAGCCGTCAAGAGTTCAGGACCCAGGTAATATTTTCCATCCAGGAAAAAACCGCAAAAGCTCCTTGTTCGCTCTAGGCTCTCCACTGCGTATCGTTCGCCAGGACTCATTCCGGTTGCTGAATCAATCATCATGACATCCTCCTATCTCTGGTCTTGCGATAGAGAAGGGCTAGCAAATGATCGTTCAATCCAAATGACTGAGTGGTGCGTTCAGTGCTGATGGGCCGTTACAGTCGGATCGGTGATCTGAATAACGGTGCCCTTTTGCCATGCGTCCGCACCCGGTGCGATGGGTGGCGCAACTATATCGATGCGTGTCTTCTTCTTTTCGGTGCTGTCGATACCCATCCGCTTATCTCGCTCGGCGACCATCCCAGGGTCGGCCTGGCCATCGGTGGTAAACCCCATCATCAGTTGCGGCGCACCCAGCGGCAGGCGTTTGTTGAGATCGGTATGCCAGGTATGCCAAGTCTTACCGTAGGTATGCACCAGTTTTTCCATCAACGCGTGCTCCGCCACGTCGGGGATTCCCGGCGCGACCAGTTGTCCTGATTTCACTTCGTGCACGTGGCTGTGCCACAGCGCCTTTTCAGGGGTAGGCAGTGTGGTGAATAACTGCTCGCTGATGATGTATTCCACGCCCATCAACTTTGCATCCTTGCGATTGCCGTCGTAGATCACGCATTGAATCACCTCTTCATTGAGAATCGCGCAGTAGTGATGCGCTTCCATCTGTACCTCAGGATGGCCGTTATAAAAGTGAAAACCGTCCAGGTAGGCGTTCAATGCATCAACAGGCGGACGAGATTGGAGCAAGGCTGCACCGGCTTCCAGGGTTCGGGTAGATGGAGCAGTCGGTTTACCGGGTGCCCCCACGTTCGAGGGAGAATGATTGCCAGCGCAGGCGCTTAACAGGGTAAAGGTTGCCGCCAAGGAGCATGACTTGGCCATTCTGGCTGTCTTGGTAATCATTGCCGTAGGTTCCATCCTCTTGCCTTCTCTCAAGCTGAATTCGTGAACGTCAGGTTCAACTCTGTAGACGTTGGAAATCCTGACACCGTGCACGTTCAAAACACTTTCACTTGAACGTTGATTGATCTGAAAGGTCGTTTTTTGGAACGGGTGATAGCGCAATCGCTCGCGCGCAGGAGCAATTATCATGTTAGTCGCCACTTCTATCGTGGAGTACCTCAAACGCAATCGACTGGTCATTGCGACGGCCGAGTCTTGTACCGCGGGAAAAATTATCACATTGCTTTCCGAGGTCGACGGAGGGGGGGCATGTATTGAGAGTGGTTATGTTGTCTACTCGCCAGAAGCGAAGCACCGACTACTAAAAGTACGCGCGTACACCATAAATACTTTTAATCTCACGAGTCGTGAGGTTGCTCGGGAGATGGTTCTCGGGGCGCTGGACGACAGCCCGGCAAATGTAGCCATCGCGACCACAGGCATACTCGGTCCTGATGTGGTCGATGGAATACCTCCTGGAACTGTGTGTTTTGCCTGGGCCTATCGAGTAAGGCGAGGTCTGAGCGTGTTCAGTCGAAAGGAACGCTTCATGGGATCGCGCGAGGAGGTCCAATTGGCGGCATCCCTCCATGCCCTGAAATCATTGCCGCATTTTCACCAGCTAGCCATGGCGGGAGAGGGCGCTTAGCGATCTCTGACCCACAGCCTGCGAAAAACACGTTGATCGCCCTTTACTGGCCCCTCATCAGGAAATGGTAGCCGTTCGATATTTCTCAATTGTGCCGGGGTGGGCGCCTCGCGGCAGATATCCGCATGCTGGCCTGGCGGATAGGCGCCTACTACGAGGAAGTCTTTACTGGCGCTCAGACTGCAATGTCCGGTGCCTGCCGGCAACAGCAACACATCGCCTGTACTCACGTTCAGAACCTGCCCGTGCTCACCACCCAGCATCAGCTGAGCATGGCCGCTTGCGACACCCAGCACTTCGTGCCCCTGTGTATGTAATGATGATAGTTGTAGATCCGATCACGCCACTGAGGTGGCCAACCTTGGCTGGCGAACATTGCTTCAAAGAGTGCCGCAAGGTCGTCGAAGGGCTTGGACAGTGCCTCTGAATAAAAAAGTACGGGCAGGTCTGGGTTATTGGGCACCGTATCACCGCGCTTAAACATAAGCGGTATTGGCGCAGTTGTACCATTCTCAAAGCCGTTCGTATGGGATGCGCCATTTGAAATCCGGTTATTGAGCTGACTGCCACGTCCACTGCCCGCCGTCTTTCTCACAATCGATTTTGGCTTGCTTAAGGTCCTGTGCGGCGTAGTGATAGGTCACCACCCCAGCGTTGCTGGGAAGCATCGCGCCCGCGTGGCCAGGAACTTTGGCGGTTGCATGAGGATTCGCAAGTGCCTCCTGTGTGAGTGTTGCCTTGCAACTGGCCGTATAGTCGCCGGCGCATTGAGCGATCTTGGTTTTTTTTGTGTTCATCATGTCCTTGTTTTCGTTGCTGCACGACCAATCGATAGCGTCGGAAGGCACGCCTTCGTACGTGTAGCAGGTGTGCTGTTCAACCACGGGTACCTGATCGCTCTGAGAGTGCGTGTAGACATCACACGCCGCAGCCAAGGCGTTTGAAAAGGTAAAACACGAGATCAAAAACATGGGGAGGCGCAGGTTCATGATTGTCATCTCCACGCAGCGTTCACACTGTCGGATTCAATTGAATCGATTCATCTAGGAGAAAATTCTTTTCTCTTCACAAGTGGGAGGGTGCAACGGTAAATAAAGTTTTAACGCTGTGCATATCCCTCGACGAGTGGCGTGCAGCGCTATCCACCAATGCTGAATAGGGGGGGCTTTGGGGTGATTGTGTTTGAACATTCAGGTCGGCGACGCTCTCACATAGAAATAGGCGAAAAGACAAACCCTGCTCCAAACAGGATGAGCATTATGAGCCACTTACCCCAACGACCCGAGCTCAAAGCTTGGTACAAGGCGTTGAACGACTACGATTACCGCGCCAATTCTCCGGATGCTTACCACCGTGCTCTGCTGGACGGTGCCAAAGCGCTGTTAAGCGGCGGTGTCATTGATTGGGACCAATGTGAGGAACTCAAACAACTGGCTGATTCGGGGCATGCCCGGGCCGTGCTGGAAGCCAAAGCCCATCTGAAGCGTGATCCCTCGGCGTAACAGCAGCGGCAGGCGCAATTTCCAGCTTCTCCGCCATCACGACTGAGCTTATGGGGCGACGTCCAACAGCAGCTCTCCACTGGGAAGTTTTTCAGTGTGGTGCACCACCCCACGGTAGGAGCCGCCCTCCCATTCGAAGGTAAGTGTGTGGGCATGTTGTAGCTCGCAAGGCCACGGCAGTGCGACTTGCAGCTGAAATCCGGACGCTTTGCGTATTATGCGTGCTCTGCACTCGCTTGCGAGTGGATTCACTCCGAACAGCGTGTCCACTAGGTATTCAATTTTGATTGAATGCATCGTCGCTTCAGTAGAGTCCGGCATATGAATACCTGTTTATTACCCCACAGATGAGCGCCTGGAAGATTGTCTCGATATGACCATTTCTTCCAGTATTTCCCGTATGAGCCTATTGATTCCTGATTCCCCTTGATAGCGGGCGCGATTGATATTGGCGATGGTGAACTGATCAGCATCGTGCGCCGTCACGGTCACCGAAAGGCTGCCGTCGGGATTGAACGCACAGTGAACTGCGCAGTTAGGAAGGCGAGCGGAAAGGGCTGCTTCAACCTCCACTTTGGTTAGCGTGTCCATCAGTTCTCCGCATTAAAAGCCTAAACACGACAAGGCTAGTTCAGAATGCCGCGGCGTAAATACTGGCAGGATAATGGCGCTCCGAAACGTTCCTTTAGATGGAGCTGCTCTCGCTACGACAGATTCTTTAAACCTTCCTTATCAGGGCGGTGTCGATTGCTGGGCACACGTCGCGAGGTAAGGGAGAGAAAATGATAGGGATCGTGATACCTGCTCATAACGAAGAACGCTATATCAGCCAATGCCTTGAGTCCGTACTCCTCGCGGTTGAACACCCGTCGCTAAAAGATCAGTTGGTCGAGATACTTGTCGTCTTGGATGACTGCTCAGATAGCACGGAGGCAATGGTCGCGGCGATGGGCATACAGTCGATTGGTGTCTCCTTTCAAAACGTGGGTAAGACGAGAGCTGTAGGTGCTGAGCAGTTACTGAAAGCTGGTGCACGGTGGCTTGCTTTCACGGATGCCGATACCGTTGTACCGCCCGATTGGCTAGCGCGTCAGATTGAGTTTGACGCTGACGCGGTGTGTGGAACAGTTGAGGTCGACAGCTGGAGAGAATACGGCGAGGCGGTTCGCACTCAATACCTGGCGTTGTACCAGTTCATCGAGCACCATCGCCATATCCATGGGGCCAATCTCGGCCTGAGTGCCGAGGCTTATCGGAACGCTGGTGGGTTCAAGCATTTGATGGCACACGAGGATGTTCAACTGGTTGCAGACCTCGAGAGGATTGGAGCACGTATTGTCTGGACAGCTACCAATCCTGTGCTCACCAGTGCACGCCGGGACTACAAGTGCCGGGGTGGATTTGGAGATTATCTGGCTTCCCTTATGCCTCCCAATACCGACAAAGGTGTCGAGCCGTCCATAGGTTCAGATTCTGGCCTCGGGGTTGGGTGACCTGGTGGATCTGATTGATTGGGTGCAATGGCCCGCCATGGTAGTGACTGTCATGTCAGCTTGGTATATCGGTTCTCAACAACCGCGCCGACGCATGATTGCCTTTTGGGGGTTTATCCTCAGCAACGCGCTATGGGTAATCTGGGGATGGCACACAAATGCGTTCGGATTGATTGTGCTCGAGTGCATTTTGCTTGGCATGAATGTTCGTGGGTTCAGGAAAAATCAGCGCGGTCGCCAGGCCTCCGAATGAATCGCGCCTACTGATTCTGAAAGTTCTTTTTAAACCCACGTAGGTTCATCGAGCAAAGACAGATCTGCAGCACGATCAGTGCGTAGGCCTCCGCATAAGCCCCCCAAATGACCCATAGGACATTACTCAAAATAAAACAGAAGAACCCGGCCATTCTTCTCGCGGGGCGTTGAGACCCGATAAGCCACGCGGCGATCACTGTCACTGCCATGGCGGGCCACTGAACCCAATCCAGATAACTCAAGCCAACCTCTCAATCTCTATCGATAAAAAAGAGAGGGATACGAGGGCGAATAATTCAGATTTTTTGAGCGATTTTGAGAATGTACCGCTCGTCAGACATGCCTCGAATTTCTTGAACATACGATTTGCTCTCTCGGACAGATTAAACATGTGCTGACGAAAAATCCCTTTCGTCTTGCCTCTGGGAGAACGCTATGAAAGCCATCGTTTACAACGGCCCTCGTGACGTCAGTGTGCAAAATGTGCCGGACGCCAAAATTCAAAAACCCACCGACGTTCTGGTGCGGGTGACGGCCACTAATATCTGCGGATCTGATCTGCATATGTATGAAGGCCGAACCTCTTTCGAAACCGGCAGAGTGTTTGGCCATGAGAATCTGGGCGAGGTCATCGAAGTTGGCGCCGGTGTGGATCGGGTAAAGGTAGGCGACCGCGTATGCCTGCCATTTAACATCGGCTGCGGCTTTTGCGAAAACTGTGAAAAAGGTCTGACCGGATTCTGCCTGACCGCTAACCCAGGCAGCGCGGGTGCTGCATACGGGTTCGCTGACATGGGCCCTTATCAGGGAGGGCAGGCCGAACTGCTTCGGGTGCCTTATGCAGACTTCAACTGCCTGGTGCTGCCAGAAGATGCGCAAGAGCGTGAAGAAGACTACGTCATGCTGTCCGACATCTTACCGACGGGCTGGCATGCAACCGAGCTGGCGGGCCTCCTTCCTGGGGAGAGCATTGCCATCTACGGCGCCGGCCCGGTGGGTTTAATGGCCGCCCACTCAGCAATCATCAAGGGCGCCTCTCAGGTGTTCGTGGTCGACAATCATCCCGACCGTTTAAAGCTCGCCGCTCAGATGGGTGCTACGCCCATCAACTCGCTTGAGAAAGAGGCAGTGGACCAAATCTTAAATCTGACTCACGGCAAAGGCACCGATCGAGGATGTGAGTGTGTTGGTTACCAATGCTGCGACCGCCACGGTCATGAGGCCAATCATCTCACTATGAATAACCTTGTCGCCTCGACAAAAGCGACGGGGGGCATCGGTGTCGTTGGAGTGTTTGTACCGCAGGATCCAGGCGCTAAAAATGAACTGGCCAAAGAAGGCAAGATGGCCTTCGACTTCGGCGCTTTCTGGTTCAAGGGGCAGCAGATTCGAACTGGGCAGGCTAACGTCAAAGTCTATAACCGTCGCTTGGCCGAGCTTATCCATCACGGTCGTGCCAAACCATCTCAGATCATTTCTCATCGACTCAAGCTCGCCGAAGGCCCAGATGCCTATAAGCACTTCGACGCACGTGACGATGGCTGGACGAAGGTCGTACTCAAGCCAGCAGCCTGAAATGAACAGCCAAATTCACTAGCAGGTAAACGATCATGAAAAAGTTGAGTATGTGCTTGGGCTTCTGCAGTGTATTCATGCTTCATGGATGCTTTGACAGCGCCGATAATGCAACCAAAGACAACTCCAGCGGCACCAAGTCCTCTGTACAGATGCAGGAAGGAAAGGCGGACGACAGTAAGCGATAATTGATGGCCCAGGCCGTTATGAACCGCTGGGCCAAAACCCTTTGACGACAATAAAATGTTGGGTTGGATGCTCCACAAATGTAGGCAATGTGCTCAGCCACTAAGAGGATGCGATCATGCCGCGCGGGGATAAAGACAAGTACACCGATAACCAAAAACGCAAAGCGAAACATATCGAAGATAGCTACGAGGCTAAAGGGGTTCCCGAAGATGAAGCAGCACGTCGTGCTTGGGGAACAGTTAATAAACAGTCAGGTGGCGGCGAACGGAAGGGTGGGTCTGGGCAGAAAACCACCGAAGCAAAAAAGGCTAAAGCCCGAGAATCATCAGCCCGGCGAGCTGCAGCAACACGACAGGGTGCCCCGCGAACTGATCAGCGATTAGAGGATATGAGCAAAAATGAGCTTATAGAGCGAGCTCGTAAACACCGAATAGCCGGGCGTTCGACTATGCGTAAGATCGAACTGATCAAGGCGCTGAATGAGGTGAGTTAAGGACTTAACCGAAGTGACCACGTGGCATGAGCGGTGCGACCAATGAATTCACGCTGGCCGCTTCGGTGTAAAGGCGCTGGCTGGCCAAGTTTACCCCTCAGGGGCCACCGGTCCGTATGCGCCTGCCCAACACACCTTGCGTGATTAAGTAGCATTTCGGTGCGTCGGCAGTCGCGTGAGCACAGCTTTGAGATAGATCCTTGAGCCTTCAGCCTAGCCAGCCCCTGCTTGATTTGCTCAGGGTTCTCGCAGATACGGCCCGCGAAGTTCTGCCTTAGCGGTAAAGCATCGCCCATTAGGCCAAAGGGCCTCTCCTAGACGCCAAAAGCTCGTAAATGCTCAACCGCTACCGCCAACAAGGACGTCTTGCCCGCGCTATGGCCTAAGATGATTTCGTCCTTACGCGCTCGCAATTTTATGGAGACGCTTCTCAAGCGCCACCCTGTACAGGATCCTCAGATTTTCACCATCAAGCTTGGAGATGGCCTCTGTAACTTGAAGATTCAATATCAACTCCTGCGCGCGAATATTATGGATCCACGCTTCAACTGCGGTAGGTGCTTGCGCAATCAGGGCGAGTAAATGAGCCGATACATGTTTAGCGGGGTGAGTATCTTTACTGGCGCCTAACATGGATTTCCACCCTAATTCTTAACGGTTGCAGCGGGCTAAAGAACTGTCCGCCTTTCAGTTAGTGAGACGACTGCGTCGAACCACGTAAGTGATCATAGGGGGCATTTAAAAATGACTCCAGGCATGAAAGGCGTAAGCGTCCGGGAAAACCACCTACATCATGTCGAGCGTTAGGATGCAGTGCATTATTCCACCCTTATCGCTCGTCATAACGCTTGCGAGCCTCATTAAACCCCTCTGACTGCTCGATCACCCACGTCCATAGCGGAATCATCTGCACCAATAATCCCATTCCAAGCTCGGTCAGAGCATATTCGACACGCAAGGGCTTCTCGCCAAAATCGCGTCGAGAGATCAGGCCGTCGCGTTCCAGTTGACGCAGTGTGTGAGTGAGCATGCGTTGAGTGACGCCGTCCAATCGGCGACGTAACTCCGCGTGGCGCAAGGGGCTACTCACACCCAGCGCATGCACCACGCCTAGTGACCATCGGTTTCCAGAATGACTAAGGATATCGCGCTTGAGACCATCCTCATCCTCGCTCAGTTCGCGACAGGCATTCTGTGAAAGGCGCACGATTTCCTGAGCATCCAGACCGCTCGGTATCACCGATGTACCTACTTTTTGCGCATCGATGTCCATGACAAGATTCCTAGCTTCAAATTAAGTACGTCAGACAGGGGCTCACCATGCAGGCTGCTATTTCAAACGTCAAACAACGTATTCTGGTATTGGGGGCAGGCGAACTAGGGCTTGCCGTATTGCAAGGACTGGCCGGCCGATCAACCGAATCGATCAACATTACCGTGCTGCTGCGTCAAGCCACTGTGCAGAACTCGTCAATGGAAAAACAACAGGATATTCAAGCCATCAGGAAGCTAGGGGTTGCTATTGAGACAGCTGACATCACCAATGCCTCCATCGAAGAGCTTGCGGCGGTGCTGGGACGCTTCGACACGGTGATCAGTTGCGTAGGGTTTGCTGCGGGCCGGGGTACTCAGCTTAAGTTGACTCAAGCCGCGCTCACATCGGGTGTGAAACGTTATATTCCATGGCAGTTCGGCGTTGACTACGACTTAATTGGTCGTGGCAGCCCTCAAGACCTGTTTGACGAGCAACTGGATGTTCGCGACCTGTTACGTGCTCAATCTCGGACTGAATGGGTGATTATTTCCACCGGCATGTTCACCAGCTTCCTATTCGATCCAGCTTTCGGGGTCGTTGACCTAAACGCCGGACAGGTTAATGCGTTGGGCAGCTTTGAAACCATGGTTACGGTGACAACACCGGAGGACATAGGCACGCTCACCGCCGCCATTGTCCTGCACAGCCCGCGCCTTATTAATCAGGTCGTTTACACTGCTGGTGACACCCTCACCTACGGCGCTTTGGCTGATTTGGTTGAGCGAGTCATCGAACGGAAAGTCGAGCGCCGAGCGCTTAGCGTGCAGCAGTTGCTAGCAGACCTTGCAGAAAAACCTGACGATAACTTACGAAAATACCGGGCAGTTTTTGCTATGGGCCGTGGTGTGGCATGGGATGTAGCGATGACATTCAACGCAATACATGGATTACCAGTGACCAGTGCAGAACAATGGGCGCAATCAAGTTTGCGTCGTAGCTAAGGTTGGCAGACGCGCGTTGAGTCGCTGAAGAAGCGCCCATTCTTATGGCAGGAGTCGTTCGATTTCGCTCACCCGCTGCATCGTCAGACGAGTCAACACACCCCTCATAAAGTAAACGCACTTTGCACAGATCGGCCAGGCGTCCACCGATGCGGAAGCAGTTGCTCGATCTCACTGGCTCGCTGCGTCGGCAACCTCGTCAGCACATCCTTGAGATAAGCATACGGGTCATGCCCGTTGAAGCGCGCCGACTGGATCAGGCTCGCGATCGCTGCCGCCCGCTTGCCGCTGCGCAGCGATCCCGCAAACAACCAGTTCGACCGCCCAAGCGCCCATGGCCGGATCAAGTTCTCGATCTGGTTGTTGTCGATGGGCACAGCACCATCGTCCAGGTAGCGCGTCAGCGCTACCCAGCGTTTGAGGCTGTAATCCAGAGCTTTGGCTGTGGCCGAACCCTCGGGCACAAGTCCACGCTGTGCCAGCATCCACTCATGTAGTTTTTCAGCGATGGGCACCGCCGTTTCCTGGCGTAGTCGCCAGCGATCTTCGTCACTCATTTCCTTGGCATGTCGCTCGACTTCGTACAGCCCACCAATCGAGTGAAGCGCCTGCTCCGCCAACTGGCTTTTATTGGCCACATGCAGGTCGAAGAACTTGCGGCGTGCATGCGCCATGCAGCCGATTTCGGTGATGCCCAGTTCGAAGCTGGCCTTGTAGCCGGCGAAGTCGTCACAGACCAGCTTGCCGTTCCAGATACCCAGGAAGTTACGCGCATGTTCGCCGGCACGGGTGAGGCTGAAGTCGTAGACAACAGCCTTGAGTGCCGAAAATGGCGTGCTGCTGTAGGCCCAGACGTAAGCACGATGGGTTTTCTTCTCTCCCGGAGCCAGCATTTGTACCGGCGTTTCATCGGCGTGAACCACGCGCTGGGCCAGCACCACTTCGCGCAACGCATCGACCAGGGGCTGAAGCTGCACGCCGGTTTGACCCACCCACTGCGCCAGTGTCGAGCGCGGAATGGCCAGGCCGGCACGGCCGAAGATCTTTTCTTGCCGGTACAGCGGCAGGTGGTCGGCGAACTTGGCCACCATCACATGGGCCAGCAGGCCAGCAGTGGGGATACCCTTGTCGATTACCTGCGCCGGCACCGGGGCCTGGATCAGTGTTTCGTACTGCCGACATGCCCATTTCCCACGCACATGCTGTTCGACGGTGAACACGCCCGGCGTGTAGTCCAGCTTTTCGCTGACATCTTCACCGATGCGCTGAAGCTGGCAGCCGCAAGCGCACTGGGTGTAGTCCGGCTCGTGATGGATCACAGTACGTGGGAACTGCGGTGGCAACGGTACACGCTTGGGTTGCTGGCGTGGTTCTGCCTGTGCGGGAGCGGGATGAAGGGCTTTTAACTCGGTCTCGATGGCTTCGAGGTCAGTATCGAGCAGGTCATCGAGCAAGCTGCCTTGCGCCGGGCTGATCTGCTCGCTGCGCTTGGCAAACTTGTGGCGCTTAAGGATGGCGATTTCGTGAGTGAGCTGTTCGATGATCGTTTCATCACGATGGATCTTTCGGCTCTGGGTGTCGACCTTGGACATCAACTGCGCAGCGAGTGTGCGCAGTTGTTCGGGGGTCATTTGGTCGAGATCGGGCAAGGAAGTCATGGGGGTGGATTTTACCAAAGCAGCCCGACTGCTTCAGTTAAAAGGCAGCATTTAAAGCAATGTAATTGCGCCGCCCGCACCGACTCGTTGCCAGGGTAATCCAAGTACCAGCGCCTGGAGTTGTTCGGGGTCGAGTTCGACCTCCGTTCCACGATAGAGGCCTAGCCAATGAAACTTACCTTGGTTCAAGCGCCGTGCCGCCAGCCAGATACCGACGCCGTCGTGCACTAGGACTTTCATCCGATTGGCCCGACGGTTGGCAAAGAGGTAAGCGCAGTGCGGCTTCGCCGCACCGAACACCGCGACCACTCTGGCCAACGCAGTCTCAGTGCCGGCGCGCATGTCCATAGGCTCGGTGGCGAGCCAAATTGCATCGACGCGAATCATTGGGCCAGGCCACGAATGAAACAGGCGCAGCCGTCCGGATCCGAGGCTGGCCATTTTACGGTGATGGATTTATCACCCAGAGGCAGCGAGATCATCACCATCTCTTCTGATGCTCGCCTTGGTACCGTTTTTACCGGAACGAAAGCCGGCAAGGTTGCAGGCGATTGATCCCGGTAAGCCGGTAGCCACTTGCGGATCACGTTAGCATTGATGCCGTGATGGATGGCTACGCTGGAAATTGTCGCTCCGGGTTGCAGGCATTCCTGGACGACCTGGGCTTTGAATGGTTTCGGGTAAGAGCTTCGTTGGCGCATGGAAATCCTTGCGATAAGGGCGATCGCGTCCGCTTAAAAATACGCGGACACCATCGCCCTTAATGCTGGAGTTCGGTAGGTGACTTGGCCGGACGCTTACCTCGCAGTATCCATTGAGGCGGAAGCGCCACACGCAGTAGTGTTTTGGCGCGACTATCGGTCAAGTGAGACGATGGCCGCTGGGGAAGAGAATAATCGGGCACGTTAGTTCCAGCACTGGATGGACGGAATCGATCTCAAGGCAGAAATAGCCGCCTTAGACCGAATTCGGGGGTGGATACTTTAGAGCGTACCCTACAGCAAGTAGGACTGGGCTTGCACCGTTTCGAGTCGGGGCAAAGCATCTGGCGGGGTATCGGGGGTGATCCGCCGCTGGAGGGGAGAAACCGAACGGGTGCTGGTGTAGTCCAATCTGCCGGATTCTGGTAGCAGAGACAGGGTGAGGCGACGCTCGAGATACAGGGCCTAGGCAGCCCGTTTTCAGGTGTAATCCGCCACAGTCGCGCTTGGGCTTCACGAAGCAATAGCAGGGCTGCGTCTCGATCCGTCTGAGTCAAATCAACCCTCATCACTGTCCATGGGTGGTTTGAGATGTAACAAGTGGTGGTAGATGTTCACATCACTCTGATTGATTTTACGTGTTTCCTTATAGTATCTGGCGTTAAAGCTATTTCCCTGTGTTGTTATGAGTTGTAATCCGCTTTTGTAATTATCGTCAAAGTCTCTATAGTCGGATTTCTCAACATGTCTAACATAGGATTCGCACAGCCGTGAGAAGTTTTCCGTAGCGACATAGATCACTACAAATACCGTACTCATACCCATAGAGTTATATCTACCGATCTTATTCAGGTGCTCATCAATTTGCGTTGTGTCGATGTAGTTCCCAAGCCTAAAACCTTCAAATAGGAAAAGCGGGTTTCCCCTTCCATCCCGTACCCAACCATCAGTCTCGCCGACACCCTTACCGCTGCCTGAGCGCCCAGTACGTGACTGATCCGGCATCGTCCAATTAAGAAAACTCATGCGTTGACATACGAGCGATACAAACCAGTCGTTAATCATGTCTTCCTCATCGAGCATGATCGTGCTCGCGGACGCTGGAGCCAATTTTTTGCGCTGGAGATTTCCATTACGTTTCAGTAACTCCCGACCCACATGCTCTACCAATTCGAACAGGTACTCATCAATATTTGTTGTGGCATTCATAAATATTTGACTTTGATCGTATGCGTTCATGTCCTTGATTGTAAGCCATGCAAGACGCAGCTTGTCATGAGAGGAGTCAATCTCAGCATTGAGGATTGGCTGAGGCTTAGTGAGGCCCACGGTGCCGGTGCTCCTGAGGCTATTCTCAATGGCAGCGATTTTCTCTTCTACATCCAGTGGGAAAGATCGATGAGTAATGCGTATCTGTTGGAGATAAGACAGTGCTTCTTCGGCGCTTCTCATACGCTTGAGATACTCTGCCCTCAGTGGAGCTAATTCATAGGCCTTCTGCTGCTGGGGCGATGCGACATTCCAGAATCGTTTGAAATCGTCGAAATGTTCCGTTTCCAAGCAGAGCTGAAGAATGTAATTTAGCTCAACATCGCTGAGTTTGGCGTCGAGATCCGTCTTAAAAGTTGTTTGATAGGTGTCCAGCCAGCGCTTTAAATAATACTCAAGTGGTTCGGGTCGAGCAATGTCAGTGGGCCAAGAGAGCGCTACTTTGATCAAACCCGTCGCGTTCTGTAGTGTCTGTTCTACATCGAGCACACCGCTGAACATTTCCAGTGCTTTGGCATGATCCACAAACATTGTGAGGGAAGCAATCAGGTATCGCTTGAAGCTTTGAACTTCATTGGTGATTTGTTGTTCTTCGCTGGATATTTTATACAGGCATAGTCTATTGATTTTTTCCTCGTCTGGCAGCTTCTTGTTGTCAAATATATCTTTAAGGTCTAGTTTGGCAGATATTTCAGAAGTCTTGTTTTTAAAGGTTTTGTGAGAGTATTTCCTCACGTAGTCTAGATATTCCCTGGCAATTTTCATCTGACCATTGTTAGCGGCTTTCAGGATAATGTCGAAGGCTTCGGGAGTCCAGTTGGTTGCCGCCTCTTCTAGATTACGCTCAGCTATCAGTCCTACTACAAGTTTCTTGTTCTCATATGCAGTCGTACGCTCTAGCATTATAAATAGCGCTCTTAAGGGGGCCTCCCTTCGCCGCAAAATTGCAATTAGCTCTTGAAATTCTTTCGGAGTAAAATTGTTGGCTACATTGCAAACTGTTGGCCAAAGTTTTATAGGGCTGTAGTCCGAGTTATCATGCAAATAATCGAAAATTCCAGATTGCCACTCTGAATAGAAGCCAAAGCGTTCGATAATACCAATGAGCTTACTTGCAAAAATGCGCTTCTCCACTGAGTGCTCTGGAGTGTACTCAGTTTGCGTGAAAAAGTTTCAGTAGCAATCGGGTGTGCATGCGAGCAGCGAATACGGTGTCTCTTTTTTCTTTGGCGGGGTCACCTGAATCGATCGCAGGTTGATCATCAAGAGCACTGATCCAGCATTCGCGCTGCTCGGCTAATGCGTTTATATAGACGTTGAACCATTCAAGCTCATCAAATGCGAGCGGGTCATCAACCGCATTCGTGTCACCATTCAGGCGGTCATGCAGCAGTCCTAGGTAGCTATCGATCAATGCCCCGCATGCATCAAGTGCATGGCTACTCGAATTATGGTGTGACTTGGATGAGGCCAAATCCCAGTCAAGGCACCAGAATAAAATCAGCCACCCTCCGAGGGGTAGATATCGGTCCCCTATACGAGCCTTCTTAAGGTGTTCGTGCGCACGATTGATGAGTATTTGGCGGTGATCCTCTATGAGGTACCTAACTTGTCTTGAGTCATCCAAGTACCTCACGGTGCTTATGGTCTTTTGGAGGCTAGGCAGGCGAGTGTCTGCTATTAACTTGCGACGAGAGTTGTAGTTGATCTCGTGGTTGGCGAACCAGGCGATCATTTCGCAAAGCTGATCTATAGCTTCGGGTAGGGCTGGTAGGCGAACATACTGCTCGTAGCTGTTGTAAAATACTTCAAGAGCTTGAGCCCATACTAAGTCACTCCAGTTCTTCTCATAAGAGGCATATTCTGATATAGGGCGCATGTTCCGCTCTATATTTTCATAAACACCGATCAAGCCAAATTGGTTTGTCTTCGGGTTCGAGAGTAAGAAGCAAAGATAGGGAGGGTGATAGATATCACTGAACAGGGCTCCGACCAATTTAGGGGAGCGATGGGCTAAATCGATTAGTTTCCGGGTGAGAGGGAAGCTGTCTCTGGGGGAGTAAAGGTTATGCTCGCGCTGGAGGATTAAGTGAACTAAGTGCTCGCTAATGCCTCCGATCCCTTGGAATCGATAATGCGTTACATCTTTCCACCATTTTGCACCCTCTATGAGCGTGGTGGGGGGGCTGCTCGCTAGATTGTAGATCATGCTTTCAAGCTGAGAGAAGTCAAGAACCTCACAATAGGATTCCGCTGCTTGGCTCACTTCGTCAGGTTGTCCCGGTCTTTTCCGCACCACTAGAGGAGATGGCTTCTTGATGATGTTGTTAACGCGATTGTGACTGATAGCGACATTGGCTGCGCAGTCTGCCCAGCTATCAAAGAGTGTCTTATCTGCAGCGATATAGTTGAAGGCACAGTCAAGGAACTGTTTAACGTCGATATCTAGATCGAAATCGATTTGGAAGATAGCAATACTGCCAGCGGCCAGCCGCATCCTGGTGATGTAATTGGAAAAAGCAGTATCTGGGTCGACTGAGCCGTCTATCAGTCGTTTCCATAGGAAAGTGCCTACGCCTTTCAGGTCTTCGCGCTTTACCTTCAGCCGATAACCTTCGGCTCGGGATTCAAAGGTATCGCGCAGGAAGGCCAGGTCGATCAAGGTAACGTCTTCTTGGCAAAGTCTTAACTGCAGGGGTTCCCAGACATCGTTGAGGTACCGCAGCTCGTACAGAAGGGTGTGTGCATCTAGCTGATGCCGCAGCTTTGGCGGCATGTCGGGGGTTGAGGGCACTTTGGGCTGTACGGCCAGATAGTCATCCGGGAATGCGATAACGCGGGCCTGTTCAAGCTCCGAGACGTCCACCGGGTAGGCTAGACAAAACTCTGCACCTGCCACTGTTGGCCAGGAATCTCGCCCCTCTAGCAGGGCTGTCACGTTGTCTCGGTTTAGAGGTCTCGGGTAGATATGCGC
Source organism: Pseudomonas sp. H1_D04 (assembly GCF_054683855.1). NCBI lineage: Bacteria > Pseudomonadati > Pseudomonadota > Gammaproteobacteria > Pseudomonadales > Pseudomonadaceae > Pseudomonas > Pseudomonas sp. H1_D04. The sequence continues at coordinate 5,483,097 of NZ_CP162826.1, read as the reverse complement.
AGCGTGAATGTAATGAGCGATCCGCTCGTGAAGGGAGTTTGGAGAGGCCACACGCGAAGGGTGCGTGTCTTTGTAGAGCGCCAGTTTTTTCTCCAGATCTTTGATCAGATCATACGAACTCATGTTCTTCCGAAATCCTTGGTGGGTCGCTCACTGCGTCGACGCCTGTGCTGGTAGCTTACTGAACGGTCATGATTTTTTCGATAACGCGAACACCATCACTCGCCCGGCTAGTTGAGCGGGACGCGATTTGGTTCAAGAGATTATCCTTGCGCGTGTTTTACGAAGGCTTTGACGCTGTTACGCAGAATGCCTTGGCAGTCGTCAGCTTGGCCGTTACCGGGTTCGCTGTTTCGCGTGCTGACTCTCAATGAAAGATTGCGACATTTCTAGAGCGATTGAGCTATCTCAAGCCAACATTGCAGGTCGAGATGCGTATTGAAAAATGGGTCCAATTATTTCCCGTTTTTTGGTGGTTGCATGTACAGTGATAGCGTTGTGCGCGGAGCAGATGCAGTTTTTCTTCTTTTTTGCTTGGCACTACATGTTGTGCCATATGGTTTTTATATTGTCATATGTTGTGTTTGTGGTCTGGCGATGGCATATTTTGTCGAAAGCTAACTGATCTTCTCTGCTAGGAGCATGAGCTGAAGAGTTCTGGTTAGTTTCCATGGCCTTGGCAGGTAGTAGGGGTGGTATGTGTCGGTACCTCTTGATGCGATGTATGACCAACAGCTACGTGCCGCGCTTGAGGCATGGCAGCACTCTTCGACAAGTCGCGTGGTTCTGGCAACGGAAACCGGTGGCTGGAGGTTTGCTTTTTTTCGGTTCGACGCAACTACCTCTGATCCGCAAGAAGCCATCACCGGGGATTTCGGAGTTTTATCCAGAGACCTGGTCTTGCAATGGGCAGGCGACAAACAACTCGTCACCAAGCTTGAATATGCGGTAGTGGACGACGTACCACATGTATCTGTTAACACTGAGTTGTTCGCGGCTCTACTGCTCGCATCTGTGCCCGCTAAGGCAACAAAGAAAGCTGTCCAGGCATTTCTGAAGCAGCGCGACGCTCTGCTGGAAGACATGAAGCGCCCCAACCTGCCGAGTGAAGTCATCAATTGGGTTTTCGCAAGGTCAGCCGGGATCTGTGAATTCGAGGGCTGCCCCGTGGAGCTGTTCAGGGATAACTTGAGCAACTACGGGTACTACGGTTACCTCGCCCACATCGTTGCAGCCAAGCCAAAAGGCCCGCGCGGTGATGACCACCTGTCAGCAGAACTGGCGCAGTCACCCTCGAATATAATGCTGTGTTGTGACATCCATCATCGGCTGATCGATAAGGTCGATCCGGATAGTTTTAGCCGGGAACGACTTCAGGGAATGGTCGCCACTAGAGTCAACTGGCGTACCAATCAAGCAGCTACATTGTCTTACCCGATTGTGCATGCCTTGGCATTCATAGGTGATATCGCCGGTCGCACAACGACATACTCACAGCACGATGGCCGACAGGCCCTGTTGGCCGCGCACCTTACGCCTGTGAGCGAACGTGTGGCCGAATATCTCTTACGCGATGCCCAAGGCGGGAACGATGTAAACGATCCCGGATATTGGGCTAACTTCTTGCGAGTTTTCCGGGCACAAATTCTCCACATCCATACCGCGATCAGGGGCGATGGTGCGTTCGGCACTCAAGCGCAGGAGCTCGCAGTCTTCCCACTGGGCAACATGCCGGCAATGCTGCTAGGCGGGTGGTTGGTGGGAGAAGCGAGACGAGTAGAGCTGTTTAGCTTCCGACGTAACCCGGGAACCTGGGTGCGCCCTGACGATTCCGAGCCTGCTGTGAAATTCGAGTGGACTAAGCCCCCAGACGTGAAAGTTGGCTCGCATGTATTGATCACGCTGGAGATCACCTCAGAAATCACCGATGCAGCGCTAACGGCGGAAATGCTGAACATGTCCCGCATACGGATATTTTCCACCACCTATGGAGTTGATGTTGTGGCACCCAAAGAGGCGATGGAGAGATTCAGAAATACCTGCCAGGAAGCATGGGCATATGCGGTTGATGTGCTCCACGCCTCAGAAATTTCAATTTGTACGATCGCCCCTGCGGCGGCAATTTTTGCTCTCGGCATGAAGCTCCAGTCGCGTTTGCACCCGCGAATCCACATGTTCCAAATGGCTCCTAAAGCCTTGCCGTTCCACGCCTTCACTTTGGACAGACATGCGATTAGCGTGCCGCCGCATGCACCTGGCAGCGTGCTCCAGTTGGATGCCTGCTGAGTACAAGCAACATCTTTTCAACATTACCTTCATGAGGGCTTTCCACATGGATATCGAAGAACGCAGCTTGCTTGTCGCAGTAGAGGCTTTAGAGCTTCCGCCTAGTGCTTATGAGAAAGCGGTACAGCGGTATAAATCACTGGGCGAGTGGTTCAGCCGACCTGAATCAACCGTCGCCACGAACGATCCCCACATTTTTGTTCAAGGATCGTTCGCTTTGGGTACGGCCATCCGTCCGTTGCTTGCTGGAGAGAGCTACGACTTGGATCTATCGTGCAAACTGAGGGAGGGGATTTACCCGCAGACTCACAGCCAGTCGGATCTGAAGGAGTTGGTGGGAATTGAGTTGGAGGGGTACCGCGAAGCCAAGCGTATTCAGGAAGCTCTGGAAGAAAAGAATCGGTGCTGGCGTCTCTACTACCAAGATGGGGTCAGCTTCCATATGGACGTTGTGCCCGGAGTTCCCGTGGAGGAAGGTAGGCGCCAGGAGCTGGCTATCACCATGGAGAGCTTTGGCGTCAAGCAGGTGCTAGCTCAGGACGTTTCTAATCTTGCAGTCTACATTACCGACAAACGCCGTCCAGATTATAAGGACGTAAACGCTGGCTGGATGGTCAGCAATCCGGATGGTTACTGCAAATGGTTCGAGTCCAAGTCAGAGCCAGTTTTTGAGAAAGGATTAGTCACGCTGGAAGCGCAAGTCGATGAGGTCCCATTTTATCAACGAAAGACAAATCTTCAGCGGGCAATTCAATTGCTCAAGCGTCATCGTGATGTGATGTACCGTGACAATCCTGACTCAAAACCAATTTCAGTCATCATCACCACGTTGGCGGCGCAAGCCTATCAGCCAGGTGGCTCATTGAAGGAAGCCGTAGCCTCGTGCCTCGCCGCCCTTAGTACCTTTGTGGCCAGTAATTCCGACACTGTGCCGAACCCGGTGAACCCTAAGGAGAACTTCGCCGATCGCTGGAAGATGCCTGAGGGGGAGAAAGATCGATTGAAAGAGCACTTCCACCTTTGGGTTCGCCAGGCTCTTCAAGATTTCAAGAAAATCAGGGATCTGGATGGGCAACGTCTGGTGGAGCACATCGAGGATTGTTTCGAAACGGCGACCTCGACCGCCGCTCTGGGCATTGCGTCAGCACAGCCTCAGGTCGCTGCCCCTGCCATTGTAGTTTCTCAGCCGCCTCGTCCTTGGGTTAGCAACGGTTGATTAAGCATGATTCGATGATCGAATCATTTTTGGCCGACTACCCGCGTATGAGGTTTAGGCCGACGGTGGACGGAACGATTTCACTTGTCGGCCGATTGCCATTTTCTGCGTCAGCTGCGGGGCTTCCCGATGTAACTGACGAGTACCGGATACGGATGGACATCGTTGATCCGTTGGACAAGGCGCTTCCTGTCATCTACGAGACTGGAGGAAGAATTTCATCTGCCAGAGACAATCACGTAAATCCGGATAGCTCATTGTGCCTAGGATCACCGCTTAGCCAGCGGCTGCAGCTGGGTGCCACACCGACGCTTACTCGGTTTGTCGAGCTGTGTTTGGTGCCATTTTTGTATGCGCAGTCGTTAAGGGAGAGGGGCATTGCTAATTTTCCTTTCGGGGAGCTTGCACATGGTTCCCAGGGGCTGATCGATGACTACAGGATGATATTTGGAGTGAAGGATACTGGCGTCCTCATGGGATTGCTTGATCTGCTTTCAAGGAAGCGCAGAAGGGCTAACAAGCTACCGTGTCCATGTGGGTGTGGCCGTCGATTCGCTTGTTGTAGGCTACATGCAACTGCACATCGAGAGAGGGCATCTCTGTCTCGATGGGATATCAAGCGAGCCTATAAAGAACTTCAGGAACAAATTTAAACCTGATTCAATTCTGAAATATTGGCTCGACCAGGTGCCGTTTTTAGCGCCAACAGTTACTGTCAGAAGCCATGCTCTCAGGGTCGGAGCTATGCATAGATGATTCGCTTTCAAGTCATGAGGGACCGGTAATCCATAGCCAAAAGCGGACGCTCAGCATAAGCAGCATCGCGTACTAAATGCGACCTAACATTTAACTCACCTGAGCCGGGCAAGTACGTCACCAAATCGGCGCCCAATAACCGGGCAGGTGTTTAGGCACCGCCAATCGGACGTGTCTGTAGCAGGTAATCGACCACTGCCAACGCCGCGTCTAATCATTGATCAAAGAATTTTGAAGCCTCGGAATTGGGGCAGGAGAAGGGATGGCCCAGTCAAAGAGAATCAAAGTAATGCTGTCCAGTCGTTGTAACGACCGCTTTCCCGCGGACAGCGATCAAACGCTCAGCAATATCCGAGAGCAACTTAAACGTGAGATAGAGGGAACGAAGCTATTTGGCAAACAGATATTTGAAGTTTGGATTAACGAAGATGCACCTCCCGCAGACGGAATACAGGACAGCTGGGATGCCTGTTTGCAAGCCGTGAGGGATTGCGACGTGCTACTGGTGCTGTCCAATGGCAATGCCGGCTGGGCCAGTGGTGACGGCGACATTGGTATTTGCCATGCGGAGTACATGGAGGGACTAGCCACTACTCGGGGGAAGGTGCGCTTCATCGCTATGCCAAATATCCCAGCAGGCGATGGCCAGGTAGCTGAGACAGCACGTAATCAGCGCTTCCAGGCCTTTATTGCACAACAGACACCCTTCAGGGGTGGAATGGTCTCAACCGTTGAGCAATTGCGTAGCCGCGTCCAGGAAGCGCTTCTCGATGCGATGGTCGTTCTGACCCAGCGTGGTGTAACCGCTGCGGCTTCGAGCCGTTTCGATATGGGCCAGGCGCTGGATTGGACACGGATGGACTTCCGTCAGCGCAAACGAGCGATGGAAGCGGTGTTACTGCAGGCGCTCAATGGTGGCAAAGTTCCTGCTAGCGAAGCGTTCGCCATTGTTCCAATTGCTGGAGTGAATGTCGTTGTGTTTGTCCATGCAATCCCGGCTGCGTTCACGGTTGCTGCTGCGCGTGAGCTGGTGGGTAAGCCTTTTCTGCGTGACCATGAGCATGCTGATCTGTTGAAAGGTGCAGAAGGACCGTTGCATTTAATCGCCTGTCACCGTGGAGCGACAGAGACTCAGGCCACTGCGTTGTTAGGCTTTCCTGATGCTACGGTTGTCAGCGGTTCCTTCGGTATTTTTGTCGCTGATGATGTACAGAAAGTACAGTTTGCTTTCCTGGCCAACTGTCGCGATGCGTCGCAAACGCGCCATGCGCTCCAGCGTTTTAGGGAATGGTTGGATCAAACAGGTGAAGCGCAAATTCTGGCCAAGAGAGCCGCTTCACGCGCCAAGATTGTCAAAGTTATTGCCGCCGAACTTGAAGGGAGATAACAGGGATGTCAAAAGCACTTTTTACTGTGGGGCCCGTGTTGTCCTTCCGAGGCGTCAGCAAAACCGGGCAGTGGCAGGTGACCGCGTTAGTCGGAGTTGTAGCTGGCGCCGCATTTCCTGTTCTTTCTGTTGACGGCCAAGCTTGTCCGACGCCGAAGGTTTTGCTGGAGCGTCCGAAAGAAACCATCCTTCGTTACGACCTGAGCTGTGATCAGCAGGCGCAGGAGCGAACAGTAAAGTTTGGTGTAGGGCAGGAAGGGCCGCAATGGCAGTTCTCCATTCCCGGTCGAGACTATGCCCCAAGAATGGCCTACGTCTCTTGCAATGGCTTTTCGGACCCTAGTGGGATGCGCAAGTTGGTGCGCCCTGAAAACGCCGTCTGGGCTGACCTGATCAGCAATCACGACAGTGACTTACGTGCTGCAGGTTACGTGCTGGACAAGGAACAGCTTTGGCACGAAGGACGAATTCATGACAAGGGCTTGAAGCGGTTCCAATTGCTGCTGATGGGGGGCGACCAAATTTACTTTGACTCGATTTGGGAGGATGTGAAGTCCCTCAAGAAATGGGTCGGACTGTCGCGCAAGGAGCAATTGGCGTTCAAGGTAAGCGCAGCGCTGGAGAAAGAGATCGAGTCCTACTATTTCGGGCTCTATGCCAATCGTTGGCTGCCAGATACGCGGCGTGACTGGGGGCACCCCAAGCCGAATCTTGATGCCGCTGATGCGATGGCGAGAATTCCTACGGTGATGATGTGGGACGACCATGACATCTTCGACGGTTGGGGGTCTTACAGTCCGGCTATGCAGCACTGCGAGTTGTTCCAGGTGCTGATGCGTCATGCGCGCAAGGCGTTCTGGGTGTTTCAGTTGCAGCATGCCCTTGATGATTTGCCGCCATTGCAATTGCTCCAACGTGCAAACGTTTCCCAGCAGGACCCACAGTATGAGCCGGTGCAATGGAGTGCTCGATTAAATGGAGATCGATTGGCCTTGCCGCTCTTGGATGGTCAACCGGGCTTTAGTTTCGGTTATCACTTGGGGCCGGTATCGTTGTTTGTTGCTGATCTGCGCACTGAGCGTTCACGTACCCAAGTACTGGGGGCCGATACCTGGACTGCTATGCAGGCTTGGCTCAACACGCTCCGTGACGGTAAGCCTGCTCATCCGGGAAGCAAATGTCAGCACTTGATCTTCATGTCCTCGGTTCCGGTCGCGCACCCCAAATTGTCGCTGGCTGAAGGGTTGCTCGATACGTTTGGGCAGGATCATGTGCTCGACAGTAATGCTGATGACCTTAAGGATCATTGGTCGCACGGGGATCACGAGGGGGAGCGTAAGCGACTCCTGGAGTCGCTGACTCGAATTGCTGAGCAGAGAATGCTGCGTGTATCCATTGCTTCTGGGGACGTGCATGTCGCGGCCTGGGGCAGTTGCTACCGAAGGGATATTCCGCCAACGTCGAACTGGGCGCAGATTCAGCAATTTACTTCGTCAGGTGTGGTGCATCCGTCGTTGATTGGAGTGGCCGAACGGCTTTTTCTTCAGCTGCTGAACCACACAGCCAGCAAGGTCCAGTCTATCGATGTGCAGCACTGTGTCGAGATGATGTTGTTCCCGGGTTTTAATCGCTATGTGATGCCATCCCGGAATTGGTTGGCGTTTGAGTTGGACATGGGAGGCGAGACCGGTTGCAAGCTGTGGGCGACCTGGCGTTGTGAAACTGAGGCAGGTTTTTCCAACCATCTGCAAGCGGTGCATCCGGCTCAGAAATAGAGCTCCTCATTTGCATAGCAGTTAAATCTTTCATGATGGCGATGCTCTGTAAGCGTCTGACGTACTTTCCCCTCTGTCGTCCCAGAGGTGCTGTACAGTCGAAGACAAGTGCATTGGTGCTAAGGGCCTCGCCCTCAATTGACGTTGTCGCTCTAGGATAGGTCTCGCACATGCAGTCAGGCGGGATAAAGCGACAAGCGAACATGCGATCGTCTGGTAAGCACTGATGCTCCCGTTTACTATGATGCCAGTTTGGCATCGCTCCTCCCTAAAGCCATGCTGCCGGGACATGGGGGTGCATTGGTAAATGGGAGGGAGCCCGCTGCCGGCGCTCAGTCGCGTCTGATCTCCTCCTGAAGAAAAAACCTGGTTGTCAGGCCGCAAGGCCTGATCAGCGCGAGTCGTGGGAGTTCACGGCATGGCCGATTCGATGCGTGGAGCAAGATTTTGACGATTCCTGATGAGATATGCTTTGACGAAGAGCATGAAGACAAGCTTCGAGAGAGTAACTCTAATACGCCAGATGTCTTTGCTTTCGACTGTGGTCAGCTTCCTTTTGAATCAATGGGCGACCATCATTTCGAGTTGCTGCTCGCTGATATTTACCGCGATAACGTTGGTGAGAAAGACTTCGATTGGTATGACGAAGCTCGGCGTCTAAACGATGGTGCTGACCAAGGGCGTGACGTCATTCTTTTTAAAGACTCTGTCCCGGTAGGTGTAATTCAGTGTAAGCGTTTGAAGTCAATCGTAAAGCGAGATGCAATCATCCAGGAAATATGCAAGTTTTTCCTGTATGCACATATTCGGCCTCAAATCGCGTCTCCAAAAGGTACGCCTTTTAGATATATATTGGCTGTTGCGGATGGCGCGGCGATTGATCTCACGGAACTCCTTGTTAACAAAGGGCGGCAGCGATTCGTCGATCTTCGTGATGTCTTCGAGAGAAAAGCACTAGCAGCATGGAAAGCTTCGGAAACGCTCAAAAAACATCCGAGTTTGAAGGATCTCAAGAAGGCGCAGCTATGCGATCTAATCTGGGAACGGATCGATGACCTTCACACAAGCCTTCACAAGAAGGACGACTTGTCGAGTTTAGTTGCTAGGCATCCTATAATAAAGTCCACCTACTTTAGATTGGAGTCAGATGCTGCTCGCATCACTCAGGAAATAAAAAATCTATTTGAAAGTCGTGGGGTTAGTTTCGTCAGCCAGGATGAGAAATTCGTTAAGTCCATTAGAACTGAGTATTTTGATTCTGACTTCGGTGATCACAAAAGCTTCAACATCTCTCTGATCCAGGGCGCTGAACTGCTACCTTTTCTTCGAGGTATGCTATGCCCGTTGAATGGAACTATAAAGACCAAATTTGGCTCTCGACCGGTGGTCGTAACGGCTGGAGCACAGGCGGCTATTCCAGCGGATTGGGATGAAATTGATCGTTTAGTCAAAGATTACCCTTACTCTCTTATTTTGTTTTTGGGGTGTGGCGAGGTTGGAGGTGAGCAATTAATCGCTTGGCGGGAGTCTGACGATTTCATATCAATTGATCCTAACTTGCCAGCTGCTGAAAACCGCTTCAAAGGCGGCTGGTGCTGGGTTTCGGATCCAGACCAAGGGACATACAAATGTTATGTTTTGGTCGAAAATGAAACCGGCGATCCCACGTTGGATCACGGCAGTATGTCGCTTCGGCTTGCCTTCAAGGACGTCATTATCTGGCCAACCTTGGGTAATGATTTCACTAACCCGCTGACAAACTCACGCTCTCAATTGCGAAGACTCATCGCAAGCCACAGCGAAGACTCAGCAAATCGACAAAATTTGGTCTTAGCCTCTCAGCATGTGGCCAGTGTGAGCAGCGTGCTTAAAGCTGCTTCCGACTACTACGGTCAACGAGCTTCTGCGGTGATTGGGATCGCCACGGCCAATAGTGCAAAACTGGCAAAATGTGATGCTCACATGTGGAGCGTCACCGGAATATTCCCGGGTACCGACAATGGGCTTTCTACCCGGTCTTCATTGCGCTTGATCGATCCCGCCGGCAGAGTCATGCGCCGCAGCTCCAGCGGTTTGCTTATGTTCTGTTTGGACTGGACTGCAGAGCCGATTCTCAAGCTCGTAAAAACTCAACGCCTGGTCGCGGGCCAAGTCGTTGATGAGCTATCTCCAGAGTCATTGGAGTTTCATGAGCTTTTTGATCGGCATCCTCCCATAGACGGCTATCTCCCGGCGGTGCTTAACGAACGAAATAGTCTCAATGCGCTAGTGCAAAATGGTGTGCTCACGGACTGCAAAGGATTTAGCTATCGGGCGTGCTATGGGACAAGAACAGATAAAGAGTTCTCGCCAGAGGATTTGTCTGCTGCAGGAGAGAGCGTTATGCGCTCCATTGATGCATTGAGTTTCATAAATCTTTCGCCGTTGAGTCAATGGTCGGTAGTGACTCGTCATGATGCACATATTAGCTACAGTGATCCCGTATTGGGGGAGGTAAGCATAATGGCGTGGTCGAGCTCTGATTATGCTGTTCGTGATATGGAGGCGCAGCTTTTCGAATGGGCGAGGCAGCCTAGTGCTCACCCCAGTTTGATTGTGTTTGCCGAAGGTAGGGGGAGTATAAAAGTACCTAAGCCTAGTCATGGTCGATATGACATCACCGTCACACCGCCAGTGCACCGCTCATTTACTGATACGGTGGTTCCTCGAAGTGTTTATCTTTTTGACTTGAGGAAAGTCGAGGATCAGTGCCTTCCAGATGCCGATAAAACAGCAGAGGAATTCATGGAGGTTGTTATGCAGCGCAGGAATGAAATAGATGCTTAATCAATTGTTGGAAATCATGAACGAAAGAGCTTCGGATGCTCAATTTCAACCTGTGCCTGTTGAGCAATTCATGGTTAGTGACGATCAGAAGTGGACTCACGGTAAAGCTCCTGGTCAACTCGGCTATTGGGAGTCTGAGTTCGCCTCGGTACTTTTGGTTGACCTGACGAATAAGTCGGTATCCGACGTTGAGCAAATGGCCAAGCGTGCTGAAAACTATTTAGACGCGCGTATCCTGCAGCGTGAAAGGAAAAAGCCTGTAGTTGATGGTTACCTTGTGATGGCGGTATCTCCAAGCGAAGAGATACAAGGTTTTATTCTGACAATTGAAAGAAATACTTTGTTTGTGCGCAAGCATGTTGTCGTTCAGGGTGAGTCTAAGTGGGAACGATGTGAGCGAATTACTCCGATAGGCCTGAGTCGATCGGAAACTCCCCCGGTCAGCCCGCCTTACACTCCGGATGATATGGACGCGAAGGGGTTGTTGGACGCGCTAGAAAACATGGGTAGTAAAGATCTTGCTAAGCTTCACGGAAAGGAGTGGAATCTCAATGAATAATCTCCCAATCAAATTCCTCTCTGTAGAGGTCAATAACTTTAGAGGCATTCCAGGCCAACTCGTAATCCCCTTGGACGCTCCCCTGACGGTGATTTATGCAGCCAACGGTACGGGCAAAAGTACGATCTGCTATGCGCTAGAATGGCTGATTACTGGAGAAGTAGAAGATCTAGATAGCGAACATATCAAATGTGAGTGGGGGGAGGGTGAACCACGTGTCTCTGCCACCTGCCTCATAGGGGGTATTCCCCATGAGATGAAACGGGAAAAAAGTGCCTTCTGGCTGTCCAGAGACGGAGGAAAATTCGTTAAATGCAGCGAAGAAAAGCTGCTCTCTCTGCTCACTCCTGAGTCGATCTCTGGAAGGACGACATATGCGGCCAAAAAGGCAAAGCGTGGCTGGCTACGTAATAGCCGCTGGTTGTATTCGAATTCCCTTTCGTTGCTCATCGATAATAATCGTGCTGAAGACAGGCAGCAGATTTTTGCTGACATTCTAGGCTTTGGGCACATCACCAGTACCCTTCGCGACCTGAAGGATTACAGAGGGGCATTGCCCAGTACAAGAGGGCTTCAGGATAATATTCAGCGCCTCAGTAATGATATTGAAGAAACTGAGCGCAGACTAAAGGAGAGTGCTCCAGGTAGTTCTAAAGCAATCTCCAATCTGAAAGTCGTAAGTGATCGCTTCGGCCTTTTGTCAAGTGGTGCTAATTTTGTCAGTGAACTGCGAGAAGCCAAATTGCGGGTGCGCATGTTTGAGCAGCGTGCACAATCGCGTTTCCAAGGCCTGACAGATTTGCAGAGCCAATGGGATAATTATCATGCATCACTGAAGCAGGTCGAGGTTCTTCGTCGCTCTATCACTGAGCTCACCACTGAAAACTTGAGCCTTACGGAGCAGCAAAGAAGTAATGCTGATGCATTGAGTATTGCGAATATAAAATACGGTGATGGCGAGCGCTCGGTAGCCTGGGCTAAAGAAAAACTGGCGATTTTTAATAAGTGGCAGTCCATTGTTTCGGTTTCCAGTGTTTCTGAGTACTTCGCACAAGAGCCAATTACCCAGTCATCACTATTTGGCAATTTCGTTGAGCTCAGCTGGGTAAAAACGAAACAGATTGAGTGGCGTAACTCTCTAGACGTTTTAGTGGAAAATTCGGATAAAATCTACAAGCTGGTGCAGGAGCAGCGACGCTTAGAGGCAAGTTATGTATATCCGCCTGTGGATCTACAAGGTGCTGTCAATGCTGAAAAGATCGCGAGCGAGGAGTTGATCCGTCAGAGCGCTAATTTTAATGCGTATGCCAATACAGCTGAGCGGTTAAGAGAGTTAGGCATTGAGTTGCTTAATTCTACCGATAGCCAGCATTGTCCTCTTTGTACTCACGACTGGAAAGACTCAAAACGTCTGCGAGATTCAGTTGCCGCCAGTGTGAGTTTGACTCCGGTATTGAACGAAGCTTCTGAGAAGCTCAATGTTGCTAGAGCCAATGCTAAAATAACGAGTGCGGCGCTTGCTAAGACAAAAGCTGAGCAATTCGCCCATGAGCAGTACGTCAATCAGCTATCTGCATTAAAAAATGAACTTTCCTCGTTTGAGGGGAAAACTAATTATTTAAATATTATGCAAAAGCCAGACTTCTCGTCTCTGGACGTGAAGGATCTTGCATACCTGAAAGAGCGCATTTCGGCGGCGATTGATCTGGCGGGCATATTTGATGAGCTGCAAGAGCTTGAAAAATTTTTCTCTTTAATCCCAAGGGTGGACTGCGCTGCTCGTATTGAAGATGTTAAGAATGCTATAGAGAAATACTCGTCATACTATCAGGGCCAAATGGATGAGTTCAGCCCTGAGCGAATTAGACTTGATAAGATCGTGAAAGATCTGTCGGCTGCGATCAAGGAAAAGACAGCACAGATTAACTCCTATGCTGCTAGTGTGTCAGCTATGTCTGCATCCATCGATCAATTTACCAGGCTTTGGTCTGAAACCGTCGAAGGCGCTGACATTAGTCAAGAACGGCGTCTCGCTGCGCTTGAGGAGGTCGAGCTTCATCGTCGGCAGGCGAGTGACTATAAGGCATTGCTGGATGAGTGTGATATTGTGGCGAATATTGACTCTGACGCTAGTGCACTCAAAAAGCTCCACGAGGAACGCACCAGGTTCCAAGCAATGTTGGACGTGGGAACAAAATACATTCTTGATGCTGATCGAACTATTGAGCAATATGCGTCTCATGTAAAATCGCTGACTTCTGCAAGTTTGGATGTCCTGCTGGCCCCAGCCGGCGAACTGTTCTCGCGCATGCATGCGAACGAGGTTTACAAGGGGTTAGGGGTATCGCAGGGTACGGATCATTTCCACTGGACAGCTTTCGCGGATGGGCGCGAAGATGGACTCGATGCGGAAAGCAAGTTCAGCCAAGGTCAACGACAAGATCTTGCGCTTTCGCTGTACCTTGCACGTGCTCGTAATACCGGCGGGAGCTTCTTCCTAGACGAGCCTATAGCCCACTTGGATGATCTAAATCGGGTCGCGATGCTGGATATCTTCCGGCTTGTAGCCACTTCAATGCCAAATATGAATCTTGTACTTACGACCGCGAGTGAATCCTTGGCCCGCCACATGGCTCAAAAGTTTTCAAGCATTAGCGATAGGCACCTGCTAAACATGATTCACTTAGAAGGGAATCCTCGTACTGGTGTAGAAATGTCAGTGGTAACCAATATATCTAAATCTGTTATTGTTTCAGCGGAATAGGTTTTCGCTTTGGTAATCAAAGGCCCTGTTGAGTTCGGCAGGGTCATTTATAGATGGGTGACTTGATGCTGGTCGTGCAGGGCGTGGAAGCTCAAAAGTTTACTATTGGTCTAACACGTTCATCAACGTCCAGCTGCGCCACCTTATTCTCGGCCGCCTTAGCAAGTTTCTCAAAACCATGATCTTTCCCTTGTGCTGCTCGGTTGAGAGGTGGCGGGACGGTTTTGCGCTGAGCTTGGATGAGCTAAGCTTCATAGCTTTTAGCTTGCTTACAGAGTGTAAAAATGGAACGTCAGTCTGAGATTTCTCATCTTTCCGATGAACAGGTTGAGGAGCTGTATCGGCGATATGTAGCTGGTGAGCGAAATTCAGACCTTGTTGCTGAATATAAGATTGAGGTCTCTCCAAACAGCTTGATCAAAGTGTTTCCGCCGCTGCAATTGAGTGGTGTTTCTTGTCCTCGTTGTGATTTGCAAATGTATGAGCGGAGAAAGAGCAAAGGGGATGTTGCGTCGGGAGATACAGTAGGTTTTTGCAAGGAGTGCGATCACAAGTACTACGTGGTCCGTTCTCGAGGCAGGCAGAGGCACTGTACGTGTGGTCCGTGTGTGATAGCTCAAGCACAAGAGCTAGCGGAAAGAGAAAGATCTCTTCGTGAAAAAATTTGTCAATACTGGCAGTCCCGTGTTGGCGATGCTATTCCGTATGAGCAGTTGGATATTCAAGAGAAAGTCTATCTCTTGGCATTGGTGAATGCGCAAGCGGACCTTAATCTCTCAATCGTCAAATCTGTCGCTGAACGCAGGAGAGACGTTTGGTTTGCTCCGTCAGAAAGCCTCGAAAATGAAATTCTGGTTCTGCTTTATAGGCGTCGGATGATAGCTGTAGACCCCGAGTCACCTATTACAGCGTTCGACTCCAAAAACGTCGAGTCGGTAAGTGTCATAGGCGTGAGGTGGATCATAAACGTCACGCTTGGTGACGCGCGAAGGTCTTCCATAGAGGATGTGCAGAGGAGAATTGTTAAAGACCTCTCACTCCCGCCAGTAGACTTTGACGCGCATCAGCTGAATACGGTGGCAACGAGCATCCTGACTGAGCAGGCCATACGGCAGATTCGCTATCAATGTGATCGTTATTCTCTGCCATTCACCGCTGAAAAGAAGGGTAGGGATGTTATTGGCACTCTCCTGCTCAGCCATAGTTTGGCTGTGGTGTGTTATTTTGCGTATTTGGCTGCCCGTAGAGCCAATGACTATTATTTGGATGCCAATATTAGCAAGGCTCAGGCGTCAAACATAATACCTGGAAGAATGCAGGAATACGGTATGAAGGCAGAGGGCGAGGCTTGGGATCTGGCATCAAAACGGTATCTTACGGGCGATCCTAGGTCCGAGCTTAATAAAGTGATCTTCGATCTGGTTCTGCGGGCTCAGGACGGAGGTTCGTACAAGAAAGTGGATGAGTATTTCTCGTTTGTTTCTAAGGTCGAGACTCCAACAATTGCATCCGTTTTTAGTTGTCCTGTCTGTGGTTCCAGTGCGGTGCATGCGAGCGTTAAAGAAAATTGCATTTTTGTCGATTGTAAAGATTGTATATCGAGATCCCCGGTTAGACTAACAGCGCAGAGTTGAGCGTCCCCTTGAATCAGCGATTCAAGAGGCAAAAGCCCTGGGATGTCAGAGGTACTTCTTGAATGTCGTGTCAGTAATACCGACCATACAGCCGAGCAATGTTACGCACGGTAGAAGCACCCAGTTGGGGTTAAGCGACCATGGCAGGGAAAGGTAGATCACCCAGGGACTGATGAGCGTCGTTAGCCATCATCAAGCGCGAGAAAAGGGTTATCTGGTGGTATCGATTCTAAAATTGATGTCGGCTCCGAAATCAAATACCCCTTCAAGGTCGTTTTCTTCCTGGGACCTTGCACTTTGCACTTCCAGATGTTCAAGCCGTTGCCATGCTTCCTGTGGATCTTCAGTTTTTCGAACTGCTTCTGCACCCAGCGCCATTCTTCAATTTCTTGATTGGTCCCCTGTGAGATACCGGGAAACTCCTGCGTGTAGCGTTGAAAGAGGCCAGGTGTGACCAGAAACACAGTACCGCTCACTGTGTGGATTTTGGCCTTGCTCTCGTTGATGATCAACTTGTGGCTCAGGATGCCTTCCTTGAGCCAATTCAGGAATGCCTGACCAGGGTTGTCCGATGAGGGATTTGAGATTTCGAGGATGCCTGCTGACGATGTGTCGCTGACCTCAGGCTCTTCCAGCTCGAACATATCCAACAGCGTGCCGAGGTAGTCGGCATCTTCCATCGCCAGTGGCTCGGGCTGCGATGGGCTTTGAGTTGATCTTGTACTGACTGTCTCGGGCGCAGGTGGTGGTACCGGAACGTCAGTCGGGTGGTCATCGCCTGCCGCGCTCACCGTTCCGCTGAAAGCGACGGGCCGGTCTTCGTTTCCCCAGATCAACACCGGTTGAAGGCGCAGAAAGGTGAAGCTCTGCTGCCAGTTCCCCTGCGCAACGAGCGCGTTCCAGATGGCTTTGCCTTCCGGGGTCGACTCGACCAGCCCATGCGATTGCAGCTCGTCGAACACCGCGATGTTGGAGGAGGGAATGCCCTCAATCGCTTGCGACAGTAGATAGGCTCGCAGCTTGTCGGTGACGGTCTTGCTGACCAGCCAAAGTGCGTCCTGGGTCAACCATCCCGCGGCACCCGGCTGGTTGAGTTTCAGCTCGTGTTGAACCAGATGACGCAGTCCGCTGATCAAATGGTGTTGCAACGAATGAATCGGCGCTTGTAGCGCCTTGTTTGGGTTGCCTCCGATGTTTTGTGCTGTGGAGACGCGGTCGGCTTGAATGACCAACTCACCGAGCACGCCGGCACGTTCGTACTGGCCCGCCAGGACATATAGCAGACAGGCCCACAGCAACGGAAATCCACTGAGCCAGTCCAAGATAGGTCGATCGAGAATTTGGGTGTAGAGCAAGCCTGTGGCGGCTCCGTGCAGGTGGTAGTCGCGGCCTTTGAGGTAGCGGAAACGGTAGGGCTGATCCAGGGAACCGTGCCAAGGATGCCAAACACGGCCATCCTGGCGTTCGACCAGCAGGTCCACGGCGATCTTGCCGATGTCATGCAGCAGGGCACCATAGGCGATGCCAGCCGACCAGGCATCGGCCTGGGCGGCTTGGTCTTCGGGCGCGGCGCCGGTGGGCAGCAGATACGACTGACGCAGTTTCAAACTGCAAGCGACCAGCTCCAGGCCATGGTCGAGCATGCCGCCGAGATACGCATGGTGGTGCGTCTCGCTGGCCGGGAGTTGCTGGACCTGTTCGGCGTAGCGATGGATCGGATTTAAGTAGAACTGGGTGAATTGGGCGTGGGAGAGGGCAGTGTACTGCCAGATGCGATCGAGCAACTGGCGGCGGTGCTCCGCGGCTAACAAGCTGTGGGCCGACGCGATGGGCAGGTAACCTTCGTCAACGCTTACGGTTGGTGGCGGTGGGGGCTTCTGCTTTTTGTGGCGAAACAGACTGAGCATCGCGACCTCCGGGACGTGGTTGAGTCAGTGACCTTTTAGCCTTTTCGGATAGAGCTCTTACCCTTAAACAACCATTCCCTTCCAACCCTTACCCGACCTTTTGGCTTGTGTCCCTTTGTACGGCAATCGGAATATCGATACTGCTAGGCTTCGTTTTGTTGGGGGCTGGTACGAAAAAGAAAAGAGTCGGTACACTGCGGTGCATCTTTTTTGGAACTTGCCATGAACCTCACTGACGCCACGCTCGTGCTGCTGCTCGCGGCACGTATCCATGGGACAGACGAAGCTGTCAGGGCCTCGGCGAAGAGCGTGGTGAAGAAGTTGCCACGCAGCAAGCGCGATCTGATCTACAAGGTGATCGACAGTCGGAGTCCGCTCGAGCTGGTGGATTTTTTGGCGCAGAACCTGGATACGGAATGACATGCTGCGGGGCTGCCCCATCTGTTGTTCTTCGCGTCAGAGTCCCGCAGTGCGGGGCTTTTTTCAAAGCGCAGAAAAAAGGGCTCAACTCGCGTTGGGCCCTGTGAAACGCTTGCAGTGGTGAGGTAACAATTAAGCTCCGTCGTTCATGCATAGTGAGTCATCCAAGACCGCTTGCTTCAGTTGCTGCTACAGGTGGAGCACATACTCCGAGGCGCTTCGGGCGTGGCCACTGGCACGAAAGATTGCGCGCTTGTCAGCCTTGAGCAGGCTGAGCCAGGAGTCGATGTAGCCCTCGTGCCGCAGCTCTCCCTGTATACCGGTGTAGGCACATAAAAACGCTGCGCCCATTTCGGCGATCAACTCCTCAAACGCGTAGCCTGGCGAGCCGAACGGACAGGATGACGTCATGCCTTCGCGCTGCAACCGAGCGTGATGCCCGGTCCAGTGCGTCAGCTCGTGCAGTGCGGTAGCGTAGTACCCACCTTCATTGTGAAATTGCGCTTTTGTCGGCAGTTGGATGAGATCCCTGATCGGGTGGTAAAAGGCTTCGTCGGCAGATCGATGAACGATGTGTGCCCCCGAACTTAACAGCAGGTTTTCCGCAGCACTGTTGGCCGGGAAGGGATAACTCTGTTCCGTCTCGAGCAGGGTTTCGTTGAACGTTTCGAGCCCCTCCGTTTGCTCGATGTTGAACAGAAAATGTGTCCTGAGGATGCCGAAGTGAGCGACCTTGGGCTGACCGTTTTCATCGAGTACGGATTGGCCTGACGCGGTCTGTTCCTCACGCTCCATCGGCTTGTAGAGCACCGCCAGGGTGCTGTGTTCACCTTTACGGATGTGCCCGCCGGCTTTTTTGGCTTGGTTGAAGGTCAGCCAACGATCTTGAGTGAACCCCTGCAATCGGGCCTCGGCCCAGAGCAACGGTACATTGATCCCCGAATAGGGACGATGCGTGATGGCGTTGATGGGGTAGGGGTGATGACCGACGTCAGCTGAGCCACTTGAGGACCAGGGTTTGATCCAGGGTGTAACGCCTTGGTTTAACGCAGTAACGATCTTGTCAGTCACGTCTTGGTAGATATCGCGCATGGCATTTTCCTCGAGAGAAAACAGAGGAACGCCTTGCCCGTCGGGGAGGGTTCCCCGGTGGGTTGGATTGATGCAGGACTTGCATGCCGTCTGAGTGTGGATCGGGGGTGCCGAGTACGACCGTATGTGTTTAGCGTTGATGTTCTCCTGCAAGCGCTATCAGTAAGGCGTTAGGCTGGCCTGGCTCAAGGAGCAGGCTTAGGCTCAGTTGCAGCAACGGGTTTTGGCGTGGATGACCCGTTGACGCGATGTGGACTACCTCGAACAGCACATAGGGCTCGTGTGGATAGGTCAGGTGGGCTTCGAAGGCTGCGCGCAATACGTGGCTCAGCCGATCGACCTGCAGCTTCTCAGGATGACCTGAGCGCTCGAGCAGTACTGCGCGTTGCCACGCGCCAGGAGTGAACACGATGGGCAGCCGAAGGGTGTTCAGTGTTTCCGGTGTAAGTGAGTCGGGCATGGTATGTCTCCGTTGAAAACGCGAAGAAACCTGTCCCGTGCGGGGAAAGATTTCCCCGCAGTGGGTTGAAGAAAATCAAGAGGGCTTACCTCACGAGCAGAGCTAGAACGGCGCTCACGAGAGCAGTAGGCGTTCATCACCGTAAAAACGGTCACCGTGCGAGCTACCGAACGCTGATCGCACTTGGGGAGAACCATCACCGAAGTGACGTAGTCTTGAAGGCTCTGGCTACCTGGGAAGGTGCTGTCGATAACAGCGATCCGTACTGCGTATTTAACCTAGTGATATATACGGATCAACCACTTCAGAGGCGCCATTCCACGAGGGTTGTCTATTTACTTCCAGAGCGAACTTTTCTGCTCGATGAACTGATAAATGGTCAAGTGTGTAATCGCTTTCAACTTCTTCAGGAGCAGACATTTGAAAGGTGTCGCTCTGTGGCAGGTGCCAACGAAGCATTGGAGGGGCGCACTCACCCCAATCGAATATTCTCAATGAGGCTTTCAGCGAGATGGCTGGTGACCCTCTGGAGGGATGTCACATCGCATGCAAGGAACTCGACCGAAGCAGCTTCGCCATAAGCGATCGAGGAATCTAGTAATTCGCGATATGTTGTTCCGGAGTTGTGCCTGGGAACGGTCTCTAGCATAGGGCCAGGGTTGCGCTGGCCCGTAACGGCAATTGTGGACCTCCCCCTTTACGCAAGCCTGCTAACCTACGCCAACATGAGTGCGATCACATCAGGGAGCGACGATGCCGAGAAAATCCAGATCTATAAGTCATAGCCCCGTTGTGTGGGCATCAGCTTTGGTCATTGTGATTTTATTCACAGCGGTAGCCTACAGAGTGGTTACCCAATGTGAACCAAGCAGTTTTCAGTTGATGAAGTACATTCAGGTACAGCTAGGCGGGTGTAAACGAGAAGACCTAGGCGTCATCAAACCCAAGTCACCGAAATGGATCATCTACTTTCAACACGGGAAAGTTGCAACGAACGCATCAGCATTCGTCGGACTTGAGGATGCTATCAAGTGGTACAAGGAAAACCCTGGGAACGATATCTTGATTGAGGGGCACTCTTCGTCAGATGAAATTGATGCCGTGGAGGCTAACGCCGACGGAGAGTCGATTGCGGATGTGGCCCAACGTATCTCTCAGTTACGCGCTGCAGCGGTGAGAGACTATTTCGTACAGCGAGGCGTGGCGAGCAGCTCAGTATCAAGCATTGGATATGGATTATCTAAGCCACTGCCAATGCACCAGGAAGACTTTGAAACTAGTAATCGCAGAGCTGAAATACTGATGCGCGATCACGAAGACCTCCGTACTCACTGATGAGTTGTAACTCCTATAGTATTGTTGATGCATTCATGTATTTTTCTGACTAATACCCTTTTTATCATAACTGGCCACAGTCTGTGCCGAGGTATTTATCTGAGAGGTTATGCAGTTCACTACTTCAGCAAAGAGGTTTGATTTCTTTATCCAATGAAATGGCTCTCGGCAGGGCAAGCTGATAAACGGTCAACTCCGGTCAGTTTTCGGTAGTAGGCTAGTATGGCAGATCCAATCATGAAAACGCTCAAAAGAGGGCGAGACCATGCCGACTCAGCAACCTGTTCAGAATTCACGTGCCCACCGCTGGGCGTACGCCTGTGGCATGTCGGTAAAGCGTGGTTATCGTAGGTTGAAAACGTTTGAGGCCCGCGTGGCTGAGCGAGCGGTGATGGCAGGTATGCCCGCAGGTAAAACACTTATTCGCGGGAGTTTTCTAGTCATCAAGTTGGCAGTTGCTGCCGGACTCCTTCTAGTCAGCTTATGGTTCACAGTGTCGGTGATGATCCTTATTGTCTTGTGTTGGGCCATCGCCAATGGAACTCCTATCAAACCTAAGGATGCTCTCCGGTACAAGGCATATGGCGACCCATATGGTGAGTATGAGTATGGCCGCGCACCCGGTCAGCCTGATTTAAAAGACCTGTAGTCGAGATATTCACCCCTTCCTTAAGGCCTTTCCAGCAGACATCAGAGCTCCAGCGCCCCTTGCACCAGCATCTTGCGCTTGAGCTGCTCCTTTGCTAAGCATGCCGTCGGCAATTGAGCCAACGCTATATCCTGCCCAGCTCATCGCAGCCAAAAACAACATTGGAAGCACGACGAACATTGCCCCCATCACATACTCGATCACCTGCGCCGTGACGGTTCCATCCATAAACCCGGATGTGGGCAGCGACAACAGCACTTGATTGGAAGCCGAAACTTGGTTGTACAAGGTATCGAGCATGCTGGAGTCGACCCAGCGGGCCAGTTCCCACCAGAAACTCAGCATGTGCAGCGTGAACAGCGCGAACGTCACCGTCATGACGGTCTTCAGCTGGTAGGTACTGACCAGCAGGATCAACGGCAAGCTGATGATGACGCCCATGATCAGGAAGGCCTGCACCATCGGCAGCGCTGCACGTAGCGCATTCATCGCCGGGAAGTTGCTGAAGGAACCGAGGGCCAACCCGGTATTGGTGGCGAGGCTATTGAGCCCCTGATTGATCGAACCGCCACGAGCGCTGGAGCCGTAGTCCTGGTACACCTGTCCGGGCGACATGGACATCGATTGCTGGCGCGGGCTGACCAGCTCACGCAGGGTGGCATCCTCGATCTCGTTGCTCGAACGACCAGTCAACCAACCTTTCAGCTGAGTCAGCAGCGAGGGATCGACCTGCTGGATCAAGCGCTCGCGCAAGCCAACACCGCTATCACTCCACCACTGCTTGCAGGTGGGGTAGCCCGCGCCATTCTCCAGCCGAGGTAAGGAAACATCGCGGCTTTCGTCATACGGCCAGCTGACTCGCGGTGTGCGTGAACGATCCGTATCGTAGTAGCCGGGCGTGTCGAGAAAATAGCTTGAGCCGATCCAGGACGCGTCGTGACTTTGTACCTTGTCCAACTGCGGACGGTTGGTGAACAACCGAGAACGGGAATAGCCATAGCAGTCGCGGGTGAAGTCGGCGACTTCCTGCAGCAGTACCTGGCTGTCGATGCGCGAACTGTCGATCTCCATGCGCATTTGCCGGATATCCGCTGCGCAAGGGATGGAGGCGGTGGCCGCCGCGGTCACACCTTTGCTTAAGGCATGCACCAGAAACCACCAGATCGGTACGTTGGCGGAGCGTTCGCCGATCGTATTGAAGGTCGCCCCCCAGGCGGTTTCCGTCGGTTGGGCCACACTCACGCCGCAGCGCTGACTCGCCGCATCATCGAACGTCATTGACGAGAGGCTCAACGGAAACACTGGCGCGCAACCGAACAACACGACAATGTAGGCCAGCCACAACCGGTTCTCGATCCGCGGCACCGAGAGCAGTCCCTTGTTGCCTTCATCCGCGCCTTGCTGACGGGCCGACAACCATTCCTGCAAGATGATTGCACCAAAGGGCGCGGCGAATAGCCCGGTGTCGGACAGGACGCTCCAGAGGCCGTTGTTGATGATCCAGGCCAGCAGGGAGAGGTAAAACTCCAGGTAGCTGTTGGTGCTCAGGAGCATGGTGATGACCTCACAGTCGGGTGAGTTCGAGGCAAGTAAAGAGCACAAGTCCTAATGCTCCGATGCGCTTCACACGCAGTCGATCCTGTGGCCGATGTTGGTAGCGCCGAAGCAGATCCCACCAGAGCGCAAACAGGGCGCTGTAGAGCAAGGCGCGCCACCACCGCAGATACGGCCGTACGGATTCGAATGCCTGCTGCCAGGCCTCGAAACTACCCAGCGCAGTGCGGCCGATCCAGGCGACCAGTGCGGCGGCCAGGATCATCACCGCGGCAATCCCCAGACCTGAAAGAAAAGTGAATAGCGGTGAGCGTTTCATGGCTCACTTGCGCCTGGCGTCAGCATCATTGAGTCGGCCCGGTTCAGGATCACCCTGCTCGACGGTGCGCGATGCGTCGGCACCACCGGCATGCCGATCGAGCACTAGGCTGGCGGTGTTGGTGGCCAGCATCTGCCGTATCTGCAGCTCGGTTTGCAGCAGGCGAATTTCGCGCTCCAGAGTGTCTATGTTTTTCGTCAAGGCGTTCTGGGCCGGTTCGGCGGAGGCGATGTTCGGTTCGTGACTGCCCGCCAGTAGCGTACGCAGTAGCAGCAGTGCCTTGTCGAGTACGCTGGACAGGGCCGTCTCGCTGGCTAGGCGTCGCGCCAGCAGATCCTGGTCGGGATCGTCGCGCAGGGCTTCAACCACACCACGGGTTACCGGCAGCATCGGGCTGGAGGCTTTAGTCAGGTTGTCAGGGGTAAGCGGCAGAGAGCCAGACAGTAACCCTTGCAGTGCTTTGAGGTGTTCGCTGTAGGCCTCCTGGATCAGCGGCGTCAATCCGCTGCCAGCGGTCGCACGCAGGGTTTCGCAGGTGTCGCAGGTCGAGACTTCGCTCTCGCCCAACACGCGAACGGCCCATTCGGATTCCTCTTGGGGCGAGGTCCATGTCTGGCAAATAGCCCCACCCTGGCAATCGCTGCTACTGATCGAGGCACTGTCATCCACCGACCGGTTATGCAGCAGGTTATAGCCCGCGCGCACCACGTCGGCAGTCACCCGGATGGGTGTCTGCCCACTACCTCCGGCCTTTGAGCCGCCGACCCAGGACACCCCATTATTGCCGTTACGGGCCTCGGTGTTTTTCACCGCCGCCACCGCATCACCGCCGGTTTGCTCCAGATTGCCCTGCATTTCTTGGTTCTTGGCCAGCGCGCCCCAACCGGCTTGACCGACCTTGTCCGCCATCTTTTCGGCCATGGCCTGGCAGGTCAGCTTGGAGCGGTCAAAGTCGATACGCCCCTGCATCACCCCGTTACTGAGCAACTCATAGAGACCGGGGTTGGCGCGCTGGATGATCAACGCCGGCAGCGACATCACCGCTTGGGTCGCGTTCTGCACGATGCTGCCCATGATCTGCTGGAAACCTTCGGTGACGCCGTTCAGCTGGTTTTGCAGGGTGTTGGTGAGGCTCATGTTTCCGCACATCATGTTCGCTCGCCAGGAGCCGCCGACACCGAGACCACTGGGTCGGTAGAACGAACTCGGTGAGCCGACTGCCGAGCCGCCACCAATGGTGTACATCACTCGGTCGTCGAGTACTTCGCCTTGAGTACCTAGGCGGTAATCGCCCTCGACGGCATGAGCATGAGTGGCCACGGCGAGCAGTCCACAGAGCAACAGACTCATCATGCCCAACCATGATCGCGCGCAAAGCCGAATCATGATGCACCGCCTTCGAAGTCGATACTGAACAGAAAGGTCTGCCCCTCACGTTTGCAGCAGCTATAGGGACGCCACAGCGACCAGGCGTAGCCGCCATCCGCGCTCTGTACCGGATCGCTGGGGAAGATGGCGCATGTGGGCTGAACCTGAGGGAAGAGCAATTGCCATTTGTGGGTCGACGCGTCGTTTTCAACGATCGGGCCAGGCGGCCAGTAGCCGTCGCGTTTGGCGGGCGTCAGTGGTACATAGACATGCGGCTGCCAATTGCGGGTAATCACATCACCGGCCCGTTGCGCCATGACCGCGGCCGCCTTGAAGTCGTCGGGCTGTACTAGAAAGCCCTGCCGGGGATAGACGTTGCCCCACATATTTCCCGAAGCCTGACGACCAATTTCACGGATCCCCGGCATGAGCGACTCGGGGTAAAGACTTTCCGGTATGCCATGGCGCCAGGCCAGTGAGTCCAGGGTGCTCAGGTAGTAGGGCATGAACGCAGTTGCACCGCTGGCGCAGGCATAGCCGGATTGAGAGGCCAGTTGCGTTGCGGCCCAGCCACCGGGGTGGCCGATACCGTCGACGTTCTTGAAGCGGGGCAGGTTGTCGCGGCGGGTGTTCAGTGTGATCAGGTTGCCGCCACCTTCCGCACCGCTGATGGGGAAAGAGAGGGTGGCCATCTCGGCCCAGGGATTGTTGCCGGTGGTGGCGTAGCTCGAGACCACCAGTTCAGGAATGAAATGACGAACCTTGGTCGAGGTTTTGACCTTGCAGCCGAAGGGCGTGCAGAGGAGCCAGAAACAAATGCCGACGACCCTGTATTCGAGACAGTTTGGCGAAAGCACGGAGGACGTGATGCTGCCAGTGTCCAGCGCCATGCTTGGGCCGCACGCTAGCAGGATGCATAGCGCCAAAGGCCGTAGCTTTGTGGGCGGGATTGACGAGCAGGCAACAGGCATGATCCAGACTCTCGGTGTTTGGCCTGGGCAGGTTCGGTTACGGATTGAAGACTGTCAGTGGAAATTATGAAGGCGGATCTATCGGATTTGTGAGTTGTGAGACTATTATTTGACGTGAAGGGCGCTGCGCAGAGTATCGGGTTCTGCAAGTAGCTGATCTGTGGTTGTTTCGAGAATATTGGCCAGCTTGCACAGGACCAACAACGACGGATTGCCCGTGCATCTTTCGATTTGACTGACGTAGGTGCGATCCACCTCGGCCATGAGCGCGAGCTGCTCTTGGGTAAGGTTTTTCACGCGTCGCATCAAGCGGATATTTTCCGCCAGCTGCAGACGAAGGTGTTCGTAGTCTTGAGTCATGCGCGCAAATTGCGCCTTGAGGGACTCTCAATCCACGGGATATAGTCTACATTGGCATTGATCTAGGCCATTTGATGCTCATGCCTGTTATCGAGCGTTCATTTGGAGTCGTTAAGCCTCTCGAAGCTGTGCCGAAGGTCTAACAATAAATCACAAGTCTAGGGTGTATATGAACGAAAACTACATTTCAATTCCGGCGGCGGATGGTAGCCCAAGTCTTCTGACGCCTTGGGGCAGCGAATTTGCCCCGATGATCGAACGTGGCGTGCAATGCGCTCAGGCTTGGCTTGATACGCCCGGCGAGATTCCGTTGTGGTGGGAGCTCGCGCAAACCCGCAAGACCTTTCCTGTCGGTGACTGCCAGGATGCGTTTGAAGCCGGATTCCTGTTGAGGATTCAGCAGCGGTTAAGCAATGTGTCACCCAGCCCAAGTCAAAGCTGAGAAAAACGACGTTTAAGACGGGTTCATACATATGGCTTGAACGGCCCCCGGCGTTCATCAAGCGTTGAGGCTGCTGAAGCCCCATACCAGTACTCTCGCAGAGTTGGTATTGGGTAATTGCCACCAGCGTCTAGTTAACCGCGTCTTTCAGCGACTTACCGGCCTTGAAGCTGGGCGTCTTAGCCGCTGCGATCTTGATGGTGGCCCCAGTTTGAGGGTTGCGGCCGTCGCGCGCTGCACGCGCTTTTACCGCGAAGGTGCCAAAACCCACCAGCGTGACGTTTTCACCGCTTTGCAACGCCGTGGATATGATGGTTGTGAGGGCTTCCAGTGCGCGCCCGGCAGTGGACTTCGGGAGGTCGGCGGAGCTCGCTATGGCCTCGATCAGATCGTTTTTATTCATGTGTGACTCCTTCCGCTGGCTGAGTGTTGATGAGTAATCTACTCAGATAGTTTGGGCATATCCAGCACAAAACCGTTCTCCCGCCCTTTGCTAATGTAACGCTATTTGGGCTTCAAATCGGGTATCAATGCCCCGATTCCACGGGCCCGGTCAATGCGCGCAGCTACACGAAAAGCAGCCTCTAGCTCTGAGCACTGGTATTCCTGCATTAAGGTCCAGCGTTCGGCTTTTTCCTCAGGCTCCGTCATGGCCAGTGCGAGGTAAAGGCTGGGCGGCACGGCTCGAAACAGCGTTTCGAGCTTTTTCGACAGCACGACCCCCTCGGTGTATTTCCCCGGATCCTTGCTGGCGGAGAGCAACAAGGCTTTTTGCGCCGGTGTGAGCTTCTTGAAGCGAGCGATCTCTTCAATTTCCGCCGGCGGCATGTTCAAACAAATCCACCATTCGATCATGTTGAGCATGGTCTGCGCGGCCGTGGGGAAGTCGGCAAGGTTTTGCGTCGCCAACCAGAACCAAGCGCCGAGCTTGCGCAACATCTTCGTCCCCTTGACCACGAAGGGCGCCAGCAGCGGGTTTTTGGTGATGATATGGCCCTCGTCGGTGACCATGATGATCGGTCGGCCAAGGTACTGATCGCGCTCGGCGAGATTGTTCACGGTGTTCATCAGGCTGATGTAGCTGATGGACATCTGGGCTTCGTAACCTTCACGAGCATAGGTGGCCAGGTCGACGATGGTCACATCGCTCTCGGGCCAAGGCGTGCCCTCGCGATTGAACAGTTGACCCTCGAAGCCCTGGCAGAACAGGTCGATGGACTCGCCCATTTCCTGGGCACGCTCGCGACGTTTCTCTGGCAGGTGCGGGTCGGCGGCAACACGCAGCAAGGCGTCGCGCACGTCGCGGGTCAGCACCTGGCGGCCGGTGGCGACACAGGTCTGCGCCGCATCGAGAATGCACTCGCGAATCAGGCTGCGATCGGCTCGACTCAGGCGCGCCTCTTCCTTGGCCTCGCCGCCGGTGATCATCAGGCGAACGGTGATTTCCAATTCGCCGAGAACATCGCGCTGGTCTTCGCGACTGGCTACCGCCTCATCGTCCAGCTCATCGATCGACAGACTCGCGACCTGATCCGGCTGCTCGACCAGGCGCCAGGCATCGGCGAACGGGGCGAGACTGACCGAGGCGCCAGGTTTCAATTGGACCTTGTTGACTGACAGGCCCTGTGTCGCGAAGTAGTCGCCCTGTAAGCCGAATGAATTACCGGCCTCGACGATAAACAGGCGAGGGCGGTATACCGCCATGACCTGCATCAGCAGGGTGACCAGGGTGGCCGACTTGCCGGCACCGGTGGGACCGAACAACAGCAGATGACCGTTCATGGCTCGGTCCAGACGTGACAACGGATCAAAACTCAACGGCGAGCCGCCACGATTGAACAGGGTGATGCCCGGGTGGCCGGTGCCCGTGCTGCGGCCCCACACCGGAACCAGATTCGCCAGGTGCTGGGCGAACATCAGGCGGGTGTACCAGCTGCGTGTGTCGCGGGCCGGGTTGTACGCCATTGGCAACCAACGCAGGTAGCTGTTGCAGGCGGCGACTTCATCGCCTTCGCGTACCGGCTGCAGGCCCGCACCCAGTAGTGCGTTCGCCAGGCTGACCGAGCGCTGGTGTAGTTGCTGTTCATCATGACCACGTACATAGAACGCCAGGGTTCCGCGGTACAGCTTGTGCTGGCGACCGATGATCGCGCGAGCTTCTTCAACATCCTGACGAGTCTGAGTCGAGGCCAGGTTTTCACCGATGGCTTTGCGGGCCAGGCGGTTCAACTGATCCTCAAGTACATCCTGGGGTTTGACCACCAGGGTCAGACTCATCACCGTACCTTCGGGTAACTGGTCGAACAGCGCATTCACCGCGTCGCCCTTGCGGGTTTCGCCGGTGAGTTGACCAATTGACGGTGCCCGCCGCAGTTTGTCCACGACCATGACGCGGTGGGGCTGACCATCGAAGTACCAGAGTCCGCGTTGGACATCCGAACGCGGCTCATTGAAGAACAGCCGCTCGGCAAAGTCATGATCGAAGGGCAGTTCCAGCGACTCATCGTCGCCCGACTCCGGGTAGGCCACGCGGTGGTAGAACTCCTCGGGTGCTTCATTGGTGATCCTCGGCGCCGGATTGAACCAGGGCACTAACCAGGCATACAAACCTCGGCCATCGACTCGTGTCGTTTGCACCCCGCATGACTGCAACGAAGCACGGATACGTTCGCAAGCCTGTCGCAGGGATTGCACCGGGGTGAGTCCCGTCTCTTCAGCGTCAGACTCAAACCAGCGATAGACCACCAGGCGCACCCGTCGGGTATTGCCACGCCAGGGCAGGCGCGTCACCACCTTATCCTCAAACAGACCGCCGGGCTTGGCGATGGCCTTCAGATGACGGCGGCTCAGTTCCAAATACGCCTCGGTGAAGAGCGTGCCTCGTGCTCTGTCCTGAATATAATCGGTGAGCCGGGTCAGGTAGGGGGTGAAGTCGTTGTCGTCCTGGCAGAAAAACTGCGCCACCCAAGGCGCTTGATCCAGCTCGTCAAAGCTATCCTGCAGGGCATCCTCAAGGGCATCGCGGGCCACCATCAACCAATCGGGTTCGCGCCCTTCAGTGCCGATGGGCAGCAACTCGAACACCGCACCCACCGAGCGATTGTCATCGAGCAGAAAACACTGCTCGGTGTCGAGGTATTCGACCCACGGCAGGTGATCGGTGAAGCTTGGGTTGTGCGCATAGAGCGCGGCTTCATCGGCCAAGGTGGCGCGAGGGCGCAATGGGTTGCGCCAGGCTTTCCACGCAGGAGTGCGCTTGCCCGAATCGCCGGTACGCACTACAAGTCTTCCTGACGTTCACCCGGCAATGCGTACTGCACCCGTTGGTAGAACGGAAAGACGGTCGAGTAACCGGGGACCGGTGCCTGCTCGGTACCACTCAAGTGCGGATACACGTACAGCACCAGATCGGGATTGGGCAGGCGAGGGAACAGGTTGCGGATCTCGTTCGCCGCTGTGCGCGTGTACGGCTCTTGGAGAGAGGCAGAGAAATCTGCCTGGGCCAACGGGCGGCGTAACTGCTGCCGAGCATCCAGCAGTTGCTGCTGAAGGCCTTGCGAACCGGCACCGTTCCAGATGTCCAGCATGGTTTGCTCGCCATGGGGAAGAAGCGTTTCCTTGTCGGTGGAACACCCCGTCAGGACCCAGCAGAGCAAGCTAATCCAGGTCAGGCAGAGAAGCATGGTCTTTTTCATGGCGAACGCTCCGGCCCTTGGGCTCGTAGTCGATGGTGATCTCATGGTCGAGGTGCAGTGCGACCTGTGCTGCAGGTGGTACGTACACGGCAGCAAAGGCTTCGCCATACAGTTTGTTCACCCACTCGCGGATGTCGCTGACCCCACCACTGAGAATTGAATTCAGTGCGCTATTGCCACTGCTGCTGGTGACTCCGAGCGTACTGCCGCCCGAACTGATCACACTGCTGTTGTTCCGCTCATCCCCGAGCAGCGCTGCGACACCGGCACCGGCGGCAGTGATCAGGCTCTGGCTGCCGAGGTATTGCTGGGCGTTCGAGCGGCGCTCGCCAGCGATGCAAGGAATGCCATACGGATCGGACAGGTAACCGAGCCCGCCACGGATCTTGTCGGTGTTCGAGCTCTGGGTGGTGGAGGCAGTGCGGCTGGCTATCGCCTTCGGCTGAGGCACCGTGCGGATGGTGCCATCGGTAAACACAAAGGTAATTGACTCGACCTGTCCGCGTACGCAGGACAGGGTCCAGTCACCGGACGCCGTGCCGCTCATCACGGCCCCCGCGATGTCCGGCAGGTCGATGCCGTTGGCGGTCAGGTTCTCCGGACCGACCAGCACCTTGAAGGGGTAGGGATCATTCACTGTGCCGTCCACCGGGACTCGGCCGATTAGCGCGGTCATGGCGACCGAGCCCATCAATGTCGCGTTTTCGGGAATCGTGTAGACCGGCTTCGCGCCTTCGGTACGATCAACGGATCGCGTCAGGTCACGCTCACCCTGGGTGACGGCACGCAGCTGTTTCTGGCTGCGATCAATCGCGTTATCTTTCAAGCCTTCCAGTGAGTCGAAAGCGGTAGGCAGATTTAGTGTGGATGCGGTCTTGGTTTTGCCTCGGGCGTCGGTGGACGGAGCATCCGAGGGTTCAATCCACTGCATTGTGTCACCGGCAGAATGGCCTCCCTCGAACTGAGCGCCGTCGCCCGGCTCAAGCCCCAATCCGATCGGCATGTCCTTGCCTTTGCCGGTCAGCCCCGACAGCTGGTCCTGCAATTGCGTCAGCAGACCGCGAGCCTGACGACTGTCTTGTTCTGCTTTGAGCCGGGCCTCGTTGGCTTGGCGTCGGCCTTCGTCGACCTGCTGGGTCACGCTACCAAGGGCGGTTTGGATACGTGAGTCGACACTGTTTTCCCGATCGCGCAGGCGATTGTTCTCCGTCTGCAGCGACTCGTTGTGTTTCTTCAGGCCAAGCATGTCACTGCGCATGGCCTTCACCTGGCCGACCAGGGTGGCGACCGTGTCGCGTGGGGTATCGCCAGCAATGCCGAGCGACTTGGCTTGCTCGGCGGATAACTGAATATTGCCCTGATCAACTGGGTGCTCTGGAGAGGAAGTGTTACTACCCGCGACCCAGGTTTTCAGGATGATCACCACCACGGCCAGTAGCGCAGCCGGTACCAGCCATTTGAGCAAGGCGTTAGCTTTCATCGTCAGCACCTCGCGCAACGGGCGGGAGCTGCACAGCTTGCTCGAGGCCGGCACCGCGGGTGACAAGGTAGGCGATCGTGGTGTCTTCAGCGCTGCCGACAAGCCCGAGGAAAGCATGCTGGAAGGCCGCAGCGAACAGCTTGGCCTGAAGTCGACGTGGATCGAGTTGCACCGTCTTTGAACCACGATTGCGCAATTTCACCGCCGTCACCCAGTAATCACCGAGTCGCCAGACGGCGATGGGTGTGCTGGACACGTTTTCGGTCGGCAGCAGGGTTGGCATTTCGGTGCGCAGCTTGAGCGGGACGCGGCGTACACCGGGCAGGGACTCCACGGTGCGCAGCGGCGCGTACAGGCTTTGCGCGGCGTAGCGCGTCAAAGCGACCGGGATCGGTGTGCGTTCTGGAACAGGGACGGCGCTAGATTCAGCCTCGGTAGCTTGCCCCTGAGCATTCTTGAGAATACGTACGGGCTCCAGCGGTTGATCGCCGGGAGTGGCCGCGATATCCAGCAGGATAATCTCGCCCGTCGTGACCGATTGCAGTTGCAGTCGGGTCGGTGCAATGGCTTCTGACGCGCGCAGGTACAGCGTGCCGCCAGTTGATTGCACACGCAGTTTGCCTGTCAGGGTTGAGGGCACGCCGACTCGAACATCCTCATTGATAAAGACCACTCGTTCCTGATTGATCACCAGGGGGACCGCGAGGGGGAGGCGTTCCCAGTGCATCAGCTCGACGGCCTGCGCTGCAGCTCCCCATAGCATCAGTGCGACGGTGAGTCCCAGGGTAGAAATCCGCTTCATGGTGCAACTCCAGGCAGGGAGATTTTTTGCGGAGTGCCCTGATAACAATCCAGTGCCAGCCCCCACTTATTGCGTTCGGGGTCCAGATCAAAACGCACCACGCGCAATGGATACCGCACCACCACCCGTTTCACCGGTTCGGCGGCGTAATATTCGTCGGCATTGAGATCGAGCTTGACCAGCCAGCTGTCGCGGTCGAGTTGCTTGACCCTGAGTTCCGGATCTTCGCTGTAGCCTCGGCCCAGAATTTCGTAGACGCCACGCACCCGCTGGCGCAGCTCGCCGGCGGCCTTACGGTACTCATAATCACCGTCGAGGAAGGCCTTGCAGACGGGTGTCAGGTAGGACTGCAAGCCATAGATGGCGCGGCGATAATCCTGCTCGCCATCCGAAGGCCAGCGGTTGAGTTGGCCAAAGATGTACAGGGCAAAGGCATAGACATTCTCTGGGGGGACATCCCACCACTTACGAGTGCTGCCCGAGCGCAGATCCGGGGGGACATGCACCGTCAGATCGGTCGGTGCCGAGCGCCAGCCATACCAAAGTCCGGCACAGACCAGGGCCAGAATCACTACCGCCAGACGCAGGCTGAAGATGTGGGCCTGTTGGGCATCTACCTTGTTCCGAAATCGGCTCATGGCTGCCACCGGGACAGGGCAGGGCGCAGTCGACGCGAACGGCGAACCGTCCAGGCGCCGGAGTGGAGAATCAAACTTCCGCGCCCCAGGCGCCAACGGCTGGCGAGTATCCATTCGAGCTTGCGGTACAACCAGGTCTCGGGGCGAGCCCGTTTGGCCCGACGCAGTAGTGTGCCACCGGCAAATAACACCACCGCCATGCTTGCGATCATGCTGGTCGGCGCCACGGCAATGGAGGCGGTGGCGATCGCCAGAGGAACGCCCAGCAGCAGGCCAATGACGGCGCCGGTGCCGAGCGCTACCCACATCTCATCATTGGTTAAACCGCGCAATACGGCGGGATCACGATTGAGTCGCTCTGGCAGAAAGACCAAGGTACCGTCGGCAAGATGTTCGATTTTGTCGTTCATGCCGACCTCACAGAATCGCGGCAGCCTTGGTCAGGAACCAGATGATGATCACCACCAACAGAGCACCGATACCGACCACCGCACCCAAGTCCTTCCAGGTCTTGCGCTGGTTCTGCACGTCGGCATAGACGGTCAGGGAATGCCAGGCCACGCCGAGAAACGCGAGCAGGGCGATCAGCAGGCCGAGCAGGATACCGCCGTCGTAGGCGTAGTTTTTGATCGTCTCGATCAACCCGGAGCCTTCGCCGCGCGAGGGGGCTTCCATGGTGGGGAGCTCGGCTAAAGCCAGGCTTGGGCCGAGCACCAGCAGCAGACCGATCAAGCGTTGGGTCGCACGATCACGCAGGTTGTTTTTCAGGGGGACAAGGCACTTGAACATGACGGCGATCTCCTGGATTAGGAAAGGGTGAAGAACATCAGAACCAACAACACGAGCAGGACGCGGGCGGCGCTGCCGCCCAACGCACCGAAGCGCACGCTGCCAGCCGCCCAACCTCGGTAAGCCGTCCACATCACCCAGGCACACCACAGCAAAGCCAGGACGAGAACCAGGGACAGCCAGAGCGTCGAACTGCTCTGCGGTAAGAAACCGGACGCGTTTTGAAAGGCAGCGGTCTGAGCCTCAGTAATGCTCATGGCGAGGGCTCCACGGACGGAGTGTCGAGGCGGTAGTCGCCGACCAGTTCACTGGGATCGCGGGGTTGAGCGCGGGAAGGGGAAAGGTAGCCCTGCACACCGTGGCGGATGCGCTGGATGTCTTGGGAAAGACGGAGATAGTCGAAGCGATAGCGTTCGACTGGTTCAGCCGTGCTGGCTGCCTCAGCTTGCGTTGCAAGGCGTTCGATAATGTCGAGCTGCTGCTGGACTCGGCTGAGCTGATCCTGCTCATGACCAGATGCGGCATAGCTGTTGCCATCGACGATAGCCAGCGAGAGCAGTAACAAGCAGCGAAAGATGGTAGTTGGCATGATGCTGGCCCATATGGATCTGGGAGCAGAATCAAGTTAGAGGTCGAATTTTTCCGTAAGAAACCTGAGGTCTGATGAATCGCTTTTTCTGGGGAGGTACTGGAGATGTTTACTTACAGCTATGTGGTCCTTCGATCTTTGATGGAGAGAGTGGTTGAGGCTCTAGGGAAATTCCACTCTCGATGAGCTTCGTTGATGACGATATCGTCACAACCCATTTTCCGTGAACACGCCGAAAACATTGGTGTTAGGCTTCGCTGGAGGCCTACCACCAACTCTCTCAGGATCGACCTCGATCCGCGTTCAATCCTGACAGAGAGCCTTATGACCGATATTCGGCGCGCAACATCCCTTCGCCCTGGTCAATTCAAACACCTCATTCGGGTTGCTTCAGTCACCGGGCGAAATCCTGAGCGTGATGTGATGCTGTTATGGGTCACGCACACGACTGGAATTCGTGTCACCGAATTGGCCCAGCTCGAAATCTCCGACGTGCTCTATCCAAGTGGAGCGGTGCGACCAGAGGTGTATCTGTCGCCGTCCATTACGAAAGGCTGCCGTGCCCGGAACATCTACCTCACACACCCGAAATGCCTTGAAGCCCTTGAGCGATGGTTTGAGGTGCGTGTTGCCCGTGGTTGGGGTTATACCGGTGCCGATGAGTATCGAGGCATGCGCCCAGGTTCAAAGCTGGTTCTGAGCCATAAGGGGCAGGCCTTCGAACTCGCATTCAAACACCGCCAGTTGGATAGCGGGCCGGAGGTCTACAGGGCGTGTGATTCCTTGCAACAGGCCATCAGCAGGCTTTATCGACAGGCGGGGATAAAGCAGGGGTCATCGCACAGCGGACGGCGTTCACTAGCGGCAAAGGTACTGGCCGCGACTGGTGACGTTGAAACGGTTCAAATGATCTTGGGCCATGCCGATCTGGATCACAGCAAACCTTATCTCTCAGTTGATCAGGCCACTATACGAAGGGCTTTTGAGCTTGCATTGTAGATACTATGTTTAAACGAAATGCTTGCTTCCTGTGGGTTGTGTATCTACTATGTGTATACGTTTTTGGAGGTTTATATGCAGGTGAAAATTCAGCAGTGGGGTAATAGTCAGGCGATCCGCTTGCCGTCTACCGCGCTCAAACAAATGAGCTTGGTAAATGGCGATGTCCTGTCGCTCGATGTGTCTGCCGAGGCAATGACGCTCAAGCGCGCCAAGACTAAGCCGCACTACCGGTTGGCGGACCTGATGGAGCAGTGCGATTTGAATGCGCAAGAGCCCGCAGAGCTGGCCGCCTGGAATGCCATGCAACCGGTAGGGCGTGAAGCGTGAAGCGAGCCAAATTCAACCGGGCTGACATTGTGCGTCTGAACCTGAATCCTACCGCTGGCCGCGAGCAACAGGGCGATTTCCGTCCTGCACTGATCCTCACGCCTGCGGCTTATAACGCTTCTGGGCTCGCCGTTATTGCCCCGATCACCCAAGGCGGGGATTTTGCGCGCTATGCCGGTTTCGCTGTGCCTTTGAGCGGTTCTGGCACCGAGACGCAGGGCGTTGTGCTGTGCAATCAGATTCGCACCGTTGATCTTGAGGCACGTGGCGCAAAGCGTACGGAGTCGGTCCCCGAAGTTGTGATTGACGATGTGCTGGCCCGCGTTCAAGCGCTCTTTGAGTAACAGGGAAACATCGCTTTGCCCCCAAGCCCGCCAAGTGCAGGCTAAGCCCGTAAAAAGAGGTGCGGATTCCGTGCCCATAAAATGAAGGAGAGCTAGCTATGGATCCCATGGATAAAATTTGTGATGGTTGTGAACAGCCAGGCAGCGCCTGTGAATGCAGCTATTGCGAAGACTGTGAGCAAAAGGAAGCTGACTGTGTGTGCGAGCGGTGCAGTCACTGTAGCGCCAAAGAAGATAACTGCACCTGTGAAACTTGCGACAACTGCGGTGAGAAAGAAACTGAATGTTGCTGCGAGGTGTGCAAAGACTGCGATGAGAAAATTCCTCAGTGCGCTTGCGAAGCCAGCTCTGATTAAGCGGAGCCTTGTACATGCTGGTAAGCCTCGGCCTTCAAAAAGCCGGGGTAGAGGACGAGATGTCATTGATTCTAAAGTCAACAAAACGAGGGAACGAAGATGATCCAGCCATGGCTTCACAACGCAGAGCAAGCGTCTACATCATTGCCTAACGGCAAACGCCTTTTCCAGGCTTATGCCGTGCTGCTCAACTTCGCGTGGCAGAACGACTGGACGGGGGCCTGCCATGACAGCTCTGCGACCTTGTTCATGGTTCTCAATGAGATGGGTTTTTCGCCAAAGATAGTTACTGGTGAGGTCAAGGCATCAGCCGGCACATTTGACCATTCGTGGGTTGAGTTGGATGGGGAAATTTATGACGTGGCGGTCGGTTTCCCTGGTGAGGAAGGGCATCACGTTGGGCCGTCAGTATTTGCATCATTAAATCTGGATACGGGCTCACCTACGGAGCTGCTGTATGGCATTCGCTCTCCCAGTGGCTTAGACGATGTTGGTCGGTTCGTCGCTGAGTCGAACCTAGAACAATACTCCGCTGGGCAGCCCGTGGGCTCGACCATTTGGGACATTACCCCCCTTGTCGGTGCCGCGTGTGGGGTGAAATTACGCAAGTCAGACTTGCGAAGGAAGTATGGGAAGGTGACACGCATAGTGCGAGGTCAAGACACTTCGATTTGACCGAGGAAAAATCGCAGTACCCACAAGCTCCGCGAGTCCATCCTGGCACCATCTGAGCATCGTTGCAGTGGCTTCCAGACTTACGAGGAAGCTCTTACGCACTGTCGTGAGGCTCAGCTCCCCCACGACCCATACCGTTAAAGAATTCACGGGATACCCGACAGCCCTCCGGGGCTGCATCGGAGAGTCGCCCGGAGTACCGATTACCCGCGATGGCCATGCCGTCAGAAGGTAATCAAACGTCAGACCGGGCGGCTCTACCAATGCAGCAACGAGCCAAAGGAAAACAGAAATGGACAATGAGACTTTGCCAAGCTCTTGGGTAATCGACGAGGCGCGGGCTTATTTGAGAGCTTCGCTTCTGCTTGAGCGGCATGCATCAGATGGCGACGTAGCTCTATATTGGCCAGCGACGATGAACTCTGCACTTGCATCAGAGCTATATCTCAAGTCATTTCTGGTGGAGGCTGACCCCCGCTTTCCAAGGAGTGAATATGACCCTGAAGGGCACCTCAGATTAGCTGTAGGCCTGCCTGGAAATAGGCATAATCTGCTCGAGCTATACAGAGCAATCCCGGTGGATTTGGCGGACAAGTTGCGTGAAATCTCAGGTCGCTTGTCTCCTGGCTTTCAGCTGGAAAAGTGGATTATCTCTTGTTCTACATTGTTTGTCGGCACTCGATACCCTTACGAAGCGAGTTCCACTCAGGCAATTGATTCTGATGTGCTGAAACTCGCGCCCCATCTGGACAGAGTGCTGAGCGAGTTTCTCAACCCAGTCGATGGCCAGACCAACCAAGAGCGATAGCTAGGAAAACGACATGAAACCCCGCTGCCCATCCAGCCCGCCACCGTGCGGGCTTCGGCAGTACCAGGGCGTGGTTTTCTCGCCCGCGAAAATGCAGGTATGTCACATATGAAGCCTTTTTTCGCAGCGCTGATGCTGCTCACTGCCACAGTGGCCCATGCAGCCAGCATGGATGCCGATGAAGTCACCAAGGCCCAGTATGAAGCTGGCCAGGCCCAAGTTTTGGCAGATGCAAACCGCTCGGGAGGAGCATGACCCTAGGGGACTCTAAGGGGTGTGTTTGGGGGGTAACTCAGATCAACGGCATTTTGAAGCGATCGAGGCAACAGTGGTAACTCCTTCAAGGTGGTATCGATGGTAAACGCTGATCGGGGATGACATTCGGATTAACTCAGCATCAGGCTAGTGATAGTCATCAATTTCCGACAAAATGCTGGCATGAACAATGACAAAGATATTCATCCCGACGCGGCTGTTGCTCCCAGCTACCTCGCGAAGCGAGCAGAACGCGTGTTTCATCGCGCGGTAGAAGCTACGTTAAGGTCACATGGGACATCGCTTACTTTAATCGGCCCGTTGCTATGGCTGTCTTGGCGCGGCCCTATGTTGCAGCGGGATCTCGTGAAGGCATCTGCAGTAAAACAGCCGGCCATGGTTGCGACGCTTGATAAGCTAGAAGCAGCCGGCCTGATTGAGAGGGCCGTTGTAGCGACAAACAAGCGAGCTGCGCTTGTGAGCATCACACCAAGCGGTCGGGATACTGCCGCGCTAGGACGGCATGTTTTGCTCGATACGAACGCACAAGGCGTTAATGGATTCACGCCTGAGGAAGCAGCGATGTTAGTGGCGTTACTCCAACGATTTATTGCAAATTTAGAAGGCTAAAATTTAACATCACGCGTGATGTTAATTTGCATCATGCGTGATATTGTGTGCGGATTACAGGAGAATCTGCATGGCTAAAAAAATCCTCATCAGTGGAGCAAGCGTTGCTGGCAATACCGCAGCATGGTGGCTTTCCCAATATGGCTTTGACGTTACTGTTATTGAAAAAGCTCCCGCATTTCGTGATGAAGGCCAAAACGTAGATGTCCGAGGAGCAGGTCGAGATGTGCTCCGAATGATGGGGCTTGAGCGGGCTGCATTAGCCCTTCGTACCTCTGAGGTAGGCACTGATTGGGTAGACGAAAACGACAATCCAATCGCGCGATTCACAGTCGATGATATTGGCGATGGACCAACAGCAGAGTTGGAAATAATGCGTGGCGACATTGCTCGATTGATCTATGAACCTGCAAGCAATCGATCAACCTATTTCTTCAATGAAACTATAAAGGCGGTTGAACAAGATGAAAGCGGTAGCACCGTTCACTTCCAGAATCGCCCAAGTGCTCGATACGATGTTGTGATTGTGGCGGAGGGTGTAGGGTCATCTACTCGCGAGTTGATTTTCCCAGGAGAGAACAATCCGAAGTGGATGGATATGACTCTCGCCTATTTCGCAATACCCAAAGTTTCAGTCGATGGTGTATTCGCGCGACAATACAATACTTTAGGTGGAATCGGAGCGACCTTAAAGCCAGGTCGCGAGGGGAATGTGCATGTATATTTGGGTATGCAGAAAGAACCAGAGGGCGAGAATGACTGGCCTGTAGAGCTACAAAAGAAGTTCCTGCAAGAGAAGTTCTCCGACGCAGGATGGCACTTCCCGCGAATCCTTGACGGTATGAATAAAACTGACAACTTCTATTTTGATGTTCTTAGACAGGTAAGAATGCGTCGCTGGCACCGTAACCGTGTGGTCCTTACCGGTGATTCTGCCTGGTGCGTTACGCCGTTGTCGGGCATCGGCACTACATTAGCTATAGTCGGCGGCTACGTATTGGCAGGTGAGTTAGCAAAAACAGAAGATCTTCCCTCTGCATTGGCCTCTTATGAGCGCGTCATGCGGCCGTTTGTAAGAGAAGGGCAAGGCGTTCCTAAAATTCTGCCTCGCATGCTTTGGCCTCACTCTCGTACTGGACTTAAATTGCTGAGATATCTAATCCGCATCGCAGGAAAACCGACGTTGCGTAAAGGTTTTTCCAAGTTATTACTTCGAAATTCTAAAAAGATTGATCTTCCACTGTATGTATCCAAAAGCACAGGTTGATATAAAAATCTGTTTGGTAACTTTGTATGTTATTTTTCTGTATTAAGAGTTATGAAGCTTTAGCTAAAAAGCTCTGTTAATCAGCACAGGCATGCGGCCGGTGGTGATTTGGGCGATTAACTCTACATCCAGAAATAAAAAAGAAAGGGCCTCATCGTGGAGGATGAGGCCCATGTAGATTAAATTTACTACCTCGCAGAAGTGAAGCTGTGATTTCCAGTATTGGCACGAACCGCCATTCCTCCTGTCTTTGCATTGTAAAACATGTCATACGAATAATATGGCAACAACCCAGCTGAAACTTGTAAACCAGGTCGATTGGGTGCCGAAGAAAAATTAGCCCTACCCCTACGTTCAGGATCTCCTGCCCGAAATTCAATTGGTGGCAGCGGAGCCCCAGACGCCGTGGTAAATAGCATCTCAATTGGTGCTCCTGGCTGCCATGCCCTAGGACGTTGGGCATTTCGCACGGTTATTGCTGGTGCACCGGTATCCCAAAGTATCGCGCTACATATTTCCTGAGCCTCCAAGCGCGCTACCTTTATGCAGCCATCAACCGAACCTGTAGGCTGACTTTTCGAGAGCAATGGCACAAAATCTTTAGTGTCGCGTGAGTCTGGGTTGAGAACGAGGAAGCCATCTCCTTTGCCACGCTGAGGAATATGTACGATCCAGCTCTCTACTCCTAGTTTAACTAACGGATTTGGGGCAAGCTTTGATCCAAAACGAATACCTATGATCGCGGAAAACCCTTGATTCGGGAACCCAGACCCCATTAGGCCATATTGAGAAGGTGTGAGTTTACCCGCTGGGCAGTCATTTCCGCCTCCGCGGCATCCCGTCATCCGAACAGCCTGTAGGAGGATTTCTTTTTTCGAACTACCTATCTCAACTGATGCGAGCGTATTGGGCCCAATTAAGGTGACGCCACTGCCATATCCATAAGTGGCATCGATGCCTGAAGATGATATTCCCGCTTGTGCGACTGCTCGAGGTAGTAAACGCAGTCCAGTGGATCCAGTATCCAACCCTGCCTGTAGTGGTTGACCATTGACAATGACATTGATCGTGTACCTTGGGACCATCTTAGGTCCGATCAATACTTCATGGATAGGCACCACACTGCGCTGACCGAGGGTGTTTGTGTCCACGGGGGAGGGTTGATCACTCGCTGCACTCACATTGCGTATGACCAAAGCCAACAGAAGGCAACTTTTCGCCAATTTTTTTTCATCGTCGCTCTCACCTAAAAGTAGTACACATTTGTGCATGTCGCGCTTCTAGGAACTTATATCACCAGTGATATAGTCTTAAGCTGAACCGATGCTGAATATTTTTGATGTATTTCGCGGTAAATCGAGGGCTGATGGAAATGCCGTCGATCAAACAAACGTTGCGCGGCAACGATGCTGATGTCCGTGCGCAACGCCGGTGGGCGGGCACTATCGGATTTTTCTGTCGCATGTCCGAGCGGTAGCTGAGGGCGAATGAGGCACCGTCGCCCACGATTCTTGCCATGCCGGAAGGATACATTGCCATGTGGTGGTTCGATAATGGCTTGTTGCGGCTGCGTCGGATTTGATCGCCGCCCCCAAGCACATAACTGGTACACAGGGGAGAGGACTGCTGATGGTGAATGGCGATTCTCTCATACCGAAAATGCTTATGGTCAGTCGTGTACCGGAGCAAGCCTGCGTGAAGCTCTAGATGAGCTAAATAAGGTTCAGCTATATCTGCGTGGTGCAATGGACGATGCGGACGCCATGGAAGGTTGAGCAGTACCACCACCAATTCACGGAAATCGCCCAGGTACGCCCAAGCCCCGCCGTCAAAACGTGGGGCTAAGGACGTAGAAAAATGCGGTTTCATATCCACTACAGGAAGCTATTGCCGTGAATAGATTGGAACAAACCATCGTCAATCAGGCGAAAAGTCGGCTCGCGGCAGTGTCCGCGTATTGGGGCCAAGGTGGGGTCTCCGAGGAAGAGGCCCACAGCTATACAACCGATACGGCGCAACTTCTGGCGCTGCTGGAAATTTCGCATATCTCCGGCAACGGTATGAGCGCCGAAGGAATCGCGGCACTTGAGGACGTGGAAGCTGAATATGCTGCGATGGTGCGGGCCAACAGCGACCACGGCAACCATGCAGCGGTCGCGGCCATCAAATTCGCATTACAAACCGAGGAAGGACTTCAATTTCTTCGCTGCTGGAACGAAGCGGACTTTGAAGCGATCCGCAACGAATGGCCCGAGGCGCCGGAAGAAGTCTTTATCGGGGCTGACCCACTGCACAAGCCGTCTACTGCCCTTCCAGTCCTATAGGAAAACGCCGCAGATCAACAGCCCGCCATGTGTGGGCCTTGTCGGTAGGAACCGGCCGCTTTGGCCACAGGATCGAGCGGAAAAACTATGAAATCGAATTCAATCGCCATGTTGATGTTTTTCGTTGCTGTAGTGCAAAGCGCGTTGGCCGATGAAATTATGCAGCCAAGGGCAAGCCTGCAAAAGATGCCCGAAGCATGTGTTTGCACGATGTCACAGACCGAACAATTGATTATGGCCAACTGTTCTTGCGGGCAAAAGCAGTGTGTCGTTTCACTTACGAGCTACACGACTGCGCAGACCAAAATGCAGTGTTTTGATGCGCCTAAAGCTGAGGCATCAGGCGCTAAAGCCGGAAAATCTAAATAAGCCGGAAAACGCCCAGGTACACCACAAGCCCAGCCGTCAAACGTTGGGCAAGGTCAGTAGAGGCACGCCGGGATGGCTGGAGTGCGCAGTGAGGGAAATCAAATGGGCGTGGTGTTGGGTGTTGTGGTCGCTTTCGCGTTGTACATTTTTTGGGGTGGATACGTCGCTGCCACCCTATGGGGTTGGTTTGTTGTTCCGCTGGGAGTGATGGCGATTACCTACTGGCATGCAGTCGGTTTGACTTGTGTGGTTGCAGCCTTCGCTGGGGTCAAAAGTGACGACAACATCAAGGAGTCAGAATCGCTTGGTGAAGGTGTCGCAAAGTCGGTATTCATGGCTGTCATCATCCCGGCCTTTCTGCTAGCCATGGGTTGGTTCGCGCACAACCACATGAGCTAAGGGAAAAGTAGCGATGCCCGCCAAAGCCCCTACAAAGCCGCTGGCGGAGCGAGCGCTTGACGCAGAGACAAGGGCGAGCCAATGGCTTTCCGATGGCAACCAGGCTAAAGCACGATAGAAAAGGAATTCAAATGTCGATACCCCTTACCGAAACAGTCAGACGAACTACACACTTAATTCAAGACATGATGGGATTCTGGAAGGAGGCTCACGGTTGGGCTCCGATCGAGGCAGCAGAACTGCTGAATAAATCAATGCTCGAATGGCAGGGCTCGCTGGCAGAGCAACTGTCAGTATGGTGTGGCACGCTGACTGACGGCCAGCTTATTCTCGCCTGGGCAAACCTAGGCGCCTTAGTTGAGGGTCAGATGAAGTTGTTGTTGTCGGTGTATTACCAGGATTACCTAACAGATGCTGATGCCATCAAAAAGAAAGGGCACACCCTAGATCCTGACGGAGTAACTCTGGAACCGTTGATTCTCTTTTTCAAGCGAAGAATTTGGTCCCCTGAAGAAGAATGGGAGACATGGGTGCGGATGGTTCAACAGCGCCGGAACGCGATACACGCTTTCAAGGCAAAAACTATCGGTACCACTGATGAGCTGCATGCTGCGTTGGCCAAATTTCTAGAGTTCGTGAGGTTTATAAATGGGCGGTTACCATATCCCGATGGACATTATTTCCCTCGAGAATACTAATTTTCTAAGGTAGTTAGGTGCATGGTACGAATATCGTGCACCTAACGAGGAAAAGCCGCTCCACCGCCAGCCCGCCAATGCGCGGGCTAAGCCCGTAGGAGGGGACCATTTTCGCGTCCTCGTTTACAAGGGGATCAGCATTATGAGCACTGCTACCTGCCGCATCTGCGGGCTTCTTTATGTGTCGTCTTTGGTAGAGGATCAAAAAACTCACGCTGCTATTCATAAAAAGCTAGCAAGCGGTTCACAGCCGCAGAAGGTTCGGGACTTTTCCAAAGCCTTTGGCTGGGCGGTAGCTCATAACGATGGCGGTCTTGAGCGAATGAAAGATCAGCATGACCCTGAACTCGGTAAGCTGGTAGTCGCATTTTCTTGGTGAAGTCGCGCTCTTTCGAATGGTGTCCAGGTGAAGGACTTTGACAGTTACATGGAGGCTCACCTTGCATTTGCCGATTCACTCGTCAGTGGTATAGACGTGGATAAAACCAGCGCAGCGATCAAAAAATGGGAAAGGTTCGCAGGCTGATCACCAGCTAGAGGAAACCACGGCTATGACCATGCGCACGTATGAATACTTTGCTTGCCCCAACGGCCACCAGGGCGAAGAGAAAACCACCGAGAACGATCAGCCATATTCGAAGTGCTGGGAGAGTATTTCGATCAAGGGCCTCAGAAACGGGCCAGATGGCAGCTATTTATGCGAAGTGTGCGGGTTGCTGATGTCTCGCGCCCCGAAGCCATCCGCATAGGAAGCGACCATGCCATTCCCAAAGATCCACCAGCACAATTCACACGTCACGGCCGATCCGATCATGTCGGACTACGTTCGCGAGCAGTAGCAACGGCTTCATATCGAATGGCTTACTCATGTTCGACCACCAATGTAAGTCGATAACAGGTCGATACGGCCGAGTCCCAACTCGTAGCTGATTTGCACTCGGGCATCCTGATCTAGGCGTCGGTCGAGTTGGTAGCAACGGCCACCGTTGATGGGCGCAAGATGATGAGTGCTCTGCTCATAGCGTTCGC
Source organism: Pseudomonas sp. H1_D04 (assembly GCF_054683855.1). Classification (NCBI taxonomy): domain Bacteria; kingdom Pseudomonadati; phylum Pseudomonadota; class Gammaproteobacteria; order Pseudomonadales; family Pseudomonadaceae; genus Pseudomonas; species Pseudomonas sp. H1_D04. The sequence goes on along the minus strand of NZ_CP162826.1, from coordinate 5,438,541 downwards.
ACGCATAGGCGGCCCGAAGCTCGTGGAAGCCTTTGAGGTTGTGCGAATGGAGGATCTCTCGTGCGGGGCGGACGATTTGCCGTTGTAAATCGACATAGCTTTCGTTCGGTGCAAGCAGATTGCGGCTACCGTTGGGTGAAACCTGTTCGGCAAATTTCAGCGCGTCACGAATAGGATCATTTACCGTAATCCAACGAAGCGCCGACGCACGTGAGCGGCCACCTTGGATGCCATCTCGGATGTTGATTTTGCCGTAGTGTTCGGTCTCATGTTTTAGGCGCGGTAGGTCGGCCAAAATGGCCTCGCGCAAGCGCATGCCGGTGGCTCGCGCCAACTGAACGATGGCCGCCGCGCGCGGCATTTGGTGTTCGCAGAGCACGTCGACGATCCGCTTCACCTGCTCATGGTCTTGGCCTTGCGGCGTCGAGCGACGAACACTGGTACGCCGCATTCCCAAGGCCTTACTCGGGCTTGGCACCGCCACAGACTGATCGCCGCGAAGCGCCGCCATAGTCCGGTTTACGCTGGACAACCGGTTTTGCGCTGTGGCGATGCCGATAGCGCCTTGTTCAACTTGTTGGCGCAGATGCCCTGCGTAGTCCAGCAAGGTCTGCCGATCTATCTGTCGCGCATCGTTAAACCCCGGCCCATCCTCCGAACGACACCAGCGGACAAACGCCTGCCAGCGATCACTGTGCGCCTTGACCGTGGCGTAATGCCCGCCGCCAAAAAGATCGCGCAAGGCTTGCGGTCCGGCATAACTCAGTTGTCGGCCATAGCCAAAATTGCGCCCATCTCGTCTACCAACCGATGCCATGATCAAACTCCTCTCGAAGCCAAACACCTGTGAGGGTTGTCCACTAACGCGGGACTGGCGGCTCCTTACGACCGGGAGCTTGGGCCTCTCATGAGCTAGCCTTCTGAGCACTTCCGCAGATAAGCATTCGTGTCGCACTCAGAGATATTTTTTGAATGTCGCCGTCGTGATGGCCATGGCGACCCCGAGCATCACGGCGCAAGGCAGAAGTACCGCCATTGGGTTGAGCGAAAAGGGTAGGGACAGGTAAAGGATCCAGGGCACGATCAGCAGTGGGATGACCGCTCGCTTCGCCCGATGATAGACAAAGCTGCTTTCGCGCCCAGCGCCGAATTTACGCAGGTCGCGGCGCATCAAACCATCGATGAAGCCGGTGAACATGGCCAGCAGAAGCAGGGGGGTCGCCAAGACCAGAATGGTCAGACGCACCACGAAAGTGAAAGTGACATACACCGCCGCCAGTACAAAATCCTCGATGCTCACATACAGCTGATTGAGCCCGCTCCAGAAGCCGTTGTCCTGGCTCGACGCCCGCGCCTGCTGGGCGAAATCCGTAAAACCGGTCTTGACCAGTAACCACTGCTGGAGGAAATCCAGCCACTGGACAATCGTCTGTCCAGGCTGTTGGATAATCAGTGAGGATGTGAAGTGCTCACTGAGCCAGCCCAGTTCGCTGCTCAGCATCGCCTGACTGTGTCGCCAGCCTTGATCACCCCAGAACAGCAGCAGACCGGCCCACTCGATCAGAATCGAGAACAGCAACGAGGCGATCAGCAAACCGATGACGTGCAGGACCAGGTTTATCGCCGAGACGATTAGCCCTGGGCGCTGGATGGGTTGCGGTGGAGGGTTTTGAGCTGAAGTCATCCTTCTTGACTCCGCGAGATGCACTGCAGGGCCGACGGCGTCATGGGGTCTCCTGAGCAGGAACACTTGCATCCACCGCTGAAGAAGTGCGTGGAGGCGTAACCCGATCTGGATCGAAGTCGAGCGTCGGGCCGCCACCGCTTGCGCTCCACCATTGTCCCGCCTGCTCGTTGTAGGTCGCCCGCATCCGCTGAGTGAGTTCCTGCAGGTCCTTGGGCATGGCATCGTCGTTGGAGGGTTTTGGCAACGGCATGCGGACTTTCCAGAGTTGGCCACCGGCCTGGAAGGAGAACATTTGCCCCTTGGGCAAACTGACGATATGCGCGGGCTCGATCAACGGCACGCTGGTGCTACTGACCCGGTCCTGCGAGGACGAGGTGAAGTCCGTGTTGGCCTCCGGATCGGAGGTGTCGGTGGCCCCCGAGACCAGGGTTTTGGTCAGCACGTTGATCTTGGGCAACTGTTGGGTGAGCAGCTCAGCGGTGGCGGTTTCGCGCACCCGGAGCATCTGCAGGGTGTTGAAGTTGCCGATGACCTGGCCGGCTTTGGCTCGGTTGCCGATACGCGCTTCGATATCGCTGAGGGTTTGGGTGTAGGCGGTGACTTGGATACCGGCACCGCCGCCCTTGTTGATCAGCGGAATGAATTCATCGCCCATCAACTCGTTGAACTCATCGGCGTGCAGGTTGATCGGTAGCTTGTCGGGGCTGCTGCCTGCGATAGGCAAGCCATGGTCGATGCCATGCTTGTAGATGTGTCCGGCGACCGAGACCAGATCGGCGAACATGGAGTTGCCCACGGCAGCGGCGACCTCGGCATCGGTCAGTGCATCCAGGCCGATGTAGACGATGCCGCGTTTTCGGATGATCTGCATCCAGTCGAAGATCGGCCGCGGGTCATTCAGGTCGGTGTAGTTGGGGGCCAGCAGTTGGGCGGTCTTGCCGGTGGTGAGTTTCTCCAGCAGCGGCAGTAGCGAGGCAACGATTTTGTCGAAGTAAGTACGGTCATATCGTACCGCCGAACGCAGTCCGTCCATTACCGGATCAAATACCCGCTTCACCGCTAGGTACTGCTCGATGGCCACCACACGCTTTTCGCGCCCGATCATATGCCGGGGAATGTTCTTCTCGGTGAGCTTGCCTTCAAGCTGGACGATCACTTCCCACGCCTTCGGGTCGGTCTTGGCGAAAAACTGCTGGGCGTATTCGATAAACAGTGCGTCGATGTTGACCACATGTCGCTGGATCTGCAGGTAGTCTGGGCGCCGGCCCAACTCGATCAAAGCCCGGGCAATGATATTGACGAAGCGCCAGGCGAACTCACGAAAGGCCGCAGAATTGCCTTCACCGCTGAGCTGTCCGGCGATGCGCGACGCCACTTCCGAAATACGTCCGAAACGTCCCACGGCGTTGTAGCGAGCGGAGATCTCCGGCCAGCCCAGATGGAAAACATAGAACTCCTTTTCTCGACCAGCGCGTTTGGCTTCAACGTATATCCGTTTGAGCAAGTCGGCATCGCCCTTCGGATCGAAGACGATGACCACCTCATGTTCGACGCGGTGAATGTCCTGGGTGATATACACCTCGGCGAGCCGGGTCTTGCCAACACGGGTCGTGCCCAGCACCAGGGTATGTCCGACCCGTTCGCCCAGCGGCAGACTGACTTCCGTTTCGTTGGGCTCGACCCCATGCAACAGCGGCGAGCCACCGACCGGGGGTAAAGGGCGCATCGGATTGAAGGCGCTGTCCCAAGCCGTGACACGGGCCAGTGTCGAGAACGGAAACGGTGCATGTTCCAGGCGACGTTCGAGTCCACGGGCCAGGCGGTAACGGGTCGGTTGGTCGACATAGTGAGCGACCGCCGGATCCTGGGCCTCGACCAAGCGCTGGGTGTGCAGACGGGTCCAGCGAAAGCCGCGGCCCATGAACAGACGTTTGCGGCTGACCGGAATCTGCCGACTGGTCAGCTCGTAGCGGGGGAGCCGGCGGATATTGCGCCGATAGCGCAACACCTCCCAGGCTTGTCGCAGGCGGATAAGGCCGAACAGGGCATAGGCCTGCGCCGCAATCAGACCGATCTCGGGTGACAGGGCTACAGCCCAGGGCGAGTACACGCACAACACCACGGCGGCGATACATATCGCTACGGTGTACAGCTCTACCGCTGGCCGGAGCTTGGACTCCATCGCATGATCGGCCATGACCTGGACTCACTGTTCCAGTGAGGTGGCAGTGATCAAGACGGGGTAGTGCTCAACCTGCAGGCGGGTGGCAATGTCGTTGCCGTTGACCGGCAGGATGGTGATGCCCGGAGCGGCTGCTCGAATCCGGACCAGGGCTTCAGTATCGGCCACTTCGACGGCGAGGCCAGCCGCGCCCATTTCCTGCAGTTCAGTCGCGCGTTGACGCAACCAAGCTAGTGATTGGGGATCGTCACCGACCAGGAAAAATGGCCGCAACCCCGGCATGTCCAGCGTGCGAGACGTGATCTGGCCGGGGCTCAAGTGAGAGCTGCGGATCGGCAGTATCCAGGCTTCATCGGCAAACGCGGAGAGATCCGCATGCATAGCCCGATCAGGCTGGGGCCCGTTGCTTATTGACGGCCTGGCAGCTTGAAAATGAGGTCGGGTGTAGTCGCTAGGCTGATCCCCGGCTATGGTCAATTCCGGTTGGACGAAGGGTGCCAAGAGCAAGGTGAAATAGCAGGTAAGGAGTATTCGCTTCATGGTGGTGTGCCCTGTTTGAAGGCAATCAGCAACCGTCCGAGTTGCCGGGAGAAGCCTGCGCGGTAACGCGCGGCCGGCATTCCTCCCGCCGGGCGGTGATAGCGTCCGGCCGCTGACACCCAATCACCGGTGGCGGCGTGATGCTCCTGCAACAGCGCGGCGGTCACGGCGAGATTTCGGTAGGGATCAAGGGCTTCGCAGGGGGTGGAATAACGTTGTCCGTGGTAACCCAGGTTGATTTGGCCGAGTCCGGCATCGACCCGCTTGGCGTCATGTCGGGCGAGGGCCTGAAGCAAAGCGTGACAGGCGGCCTGGCGAGTGGCGAAGCGGTAGGGTGTTCCAGCGATGTTCAGTGTCCAGGGCCAGGGCAGCAGTCGACCACGGACGTGGATACCACTCTCCTGCAGGGCGATCGCGAATAGCACCGTAGAAGGAATGTCGGCGTCATGCGCCGCCAATTGGTAGGCCGGAGGCGGAAGTTCGTCAGCCTGGACGGCGAGCACCATCAGCAGGATCGCAATACCACTCAGTCGAGGCGTTGCCATTGTCCATTCACCTGTTGAAATGTGGCGGGCAATGACCCCGATGCACCCAGGCTGAACCAGCGACCACGGTCATGGTTCAGCGTGATCTTCCGGCGTTGAACCTTGGCCGGATCGATGTCGGCTTGCCGAGACCAGCTACGGACGCGTTCATCCTCGCCTTGGCTGCCTACCAGGTAGATATCGAACGCCATGTCACTGCTTTGCAGACGCTGCGCTTCGGCGGTGCACGCTGGGCAGTGGTCCTCCACAAACAAGGCTTGACGCGGCATGACCGCTGAGCTGGCAGGGGACGGGGATGCCATGCCCTGGATCGGCAGCAGCCCGGGAAACAGCTTGGCCCAGGCCGCGGTGTAAGCATTTTGGTAGGCCAACTCGCGCTCAGCGCGTTTGGCTTCCAGCGCTACCTGTAATTCGGCATAGCGCTGGCGCTCTTGGTCGGTCTGGGCCTCGACCCCGAGTGCGGTCAACGGATCGAGGTTCGGGCTCCAGAAACCGCGCGGGCCGGCTTGGATCTGTTCGAAGCGCGTCCACTCCTGCTCCGTCAGACCCCAGCTCGCCGCCTGTTCAGAGTCAGAGCGCCCCAGCGGAGCGGACTGCGTGTCCTGGATTCGTGACGGTGTCGTCATGGGATTGCCCATCGCTGCTCCTGTGCTCAGTAGCGAAACGAGACAGACGACGGCGGGCAGTTGCGCTCTGTTCATGATTGCGTCTCAAGGGAGGTGCACGGTCTGGTCTGGCTGAGCCGCCACTGCGAAGATGGCTGAGTTCGGTTCCAGTACTTTCAGGTGCCAAGTTCCGAGCTGCTCGCCGTTATGCAGCAGCCGAACATCTCTAAGAGAGCGACTGTCAGGAGGTGCGACCGCCAGAAAGCGCTCACCCCCTCGGGACTCGACACCCAACACTGAGAACGGTGGTGAAAGCGGGGCGGGCTTGGGGCGAGCGGTCTTTTTCGGTTTGGTCACGGAAGACGTCGGCGGTGGGGGTGATGGCTGATTCTTGAGCTCCAGGAGCTGTTGCTCGACCTGCTCAAGGCGTGCGCGTAGCACTGTCAGGTCTGCCACGGTGGCGCGGCCTGCCAGACCATCGCGCAGCTCCTGAATCTCTTGTGCCCATTGATCCAGCATGGGATCGAGGGTATTGGCCTGTTGCTCACCGGTATCGACCATCTGCTTCAGGTCTTTCAGCGCGTACTGCAGTTTTTCCTGGGCATCCTTGAGCGCGCTTGAATCACGTTGCAGGGTGTCCAGGGTTTGTCGGTATTGCGTGTTCGTGCTCTGCAGCTCCGCCATGCGCTGATACTGGTTATGCAAACCACCGCTCAGGCCGGCGACCGCCAGGCACAGCAGCCCAATGATGAGGGTTTGAAACGTCGAGGCTTTCATGGGCGTGACTCCGACTGATGGGGCGAGACGGGTGTGATTGGCGTGACGCCAGCCCCCGTTTTTTGCTGTTCGAAGCAGACCGAACGGCCGACTTCATCGGTCTTGAGTTGCCAGGCGGGGCCAGCCAGCACTTGTAGCGCGCGGCGCAACGGGATTGGGCCGAGCCGGTAATGGGCTGCGGGCAGAGGCCGGGTAAACAGCACCTTCACCGACGCAGTAACTGGGCAAAGCGTATAACCAGAGCGCAGCAGCACGTACTGCAACGCATCCTGCACCGAGGGGTTCAGGCTGGACGGGATGTTCACTTCAATGATTTGGGCAAAAAGATCGCTTTGTTCCGTGGTGGGCTCGGTGCTGACCAGCGTGTAGCGGCCATAACGAAGCTCTGCCGGATGACTTCCTTCGGCTATGCCTCTCGAGTGCTGGGCCCGATTGGAGCCACTGTCTATCTCTGGATTGGTCGGCAAAGGGTTTGGGGTTTGCGCAATGCAGGCGCTCAACAAACCCAGCAGGCAGACAGGCGTGAAAAAACGCTCCATGGAAGAAACCTCATGTCAGATTCAGTGCAGAACCTGACATGAGGTGAAGGAGCGATTCAGTGAGAAAGTTGATGCAAGGCGGGTCGTGTTAACGCTAAACGCGTTGCTATTCATCAAAAATGGCGAGCCCATCCAAGACGGCAGCGTCGGGGTCGAAGATCAACAATCGCACATCCGCCAATGCCGCTAGATACAGTATTTTGACCAGGGCTTGCGGTGTGCCGGCGTCGAGTTGCTCTTGTCTCAGGGTTGAATAAGGCTGGCTCTCAATGTTCAGCAGGTTGTCGTCCGTCCATGGCGTGCCGATCAGTTTGCATCCGATACCGCAGCAGTCCGGCAACGCGAACAGTTCGAACAAGAGGCCGGTTTGTCTTAGCGCGGAGTCACTGACCCACGCCTCCAGACACAGCATCGTTTCTTCAGGAAGGTGTGCGGTATTGATCTCCCAGGCTCGACTGTAGTGTCCCGTTTCGAAGCTTAGGCGATGGGCCATGGATTGGGCTTCCTCTAGGGAGTACAGGTCGCCGACGTGACACTGCTGGTTGAGCATTTCGCCAATCACGGCGTAGATCACTTGGCGCACCAGTCCGGTGGATTGACAGCGTTCATCCAACCCCTCCTGAATGAATTGGCCTTCGCTGATCAAGGCGAAATCGTCATTGAACAGGCAGGGGAACAGCCGCAGCTCATCGTCGGGCAGATGGGTCTGTGAGTCGTGTACGGGTCGAAAGCAGGGAGGGCAGTCGTCTTCGTAGGTGATCAGTAGCAGCCGTTCGATATGAAGGTTGTCGTAGCCGCGAGCAAATGGGTTTGAAGCTGCCAGAAGGGTTGGGGCTTGGGGCGTGGGGGGCATGAGAATTCTCCTGGATGAAAATGAACAAGGCGCCCGAAGACGCCTGTTAGGGTTAAAGCCAGCCATATTCGGCAAGGGAGAGAGGACGACCTTCACCCACGATGAAGTGATCCAGTACGCGCACTTCGATCAAGGCCAAGGCGTCCTTCAGCCGTGCGGTCAAGATGCGATCCGCCTGGCTGGGTTCCGTGCACCCTGAGGGGTGGTTGTGAACAAAAATGGCGGCCGCAGCGTTATGCGCGAGGGAGCGCTTAACGACTTGGCGGGGGTAAACGCTGGCGCCATCAATGCTGCCGTGAAAGAGGACTTCGAACGCCAGCACCCGGTGCTGGGCATCGAGAAAAATTACACCGAAGACTTCATGCTCCTGTTGTACAAGGTGTAGTTTTAGGTATGAGGCCACGGTGTCAGGTGATGTCAGGTTGGGGCCGCGAGTGAACAGCCGACGATCCAGGATATGCTGCGCGTCGTCGATCAGCTGGTTTTCTTGGACGATACGATCAGCCTCGAAATCCGAGGTTTCAATCAGTGTGAGTTGGATGCTCATGGTGGTACCTCCGGAGGGAACAATCAGGGGTACGCACCCGAGGGGAGTGGTGTCCCCGAGGTGGATAGAGTGTCGCGGGCGATAGCCGATGGCGCGCTATTTACAGCCGAGTGAATCGATGGCGTTGACCGTGTAGGGGTGAACCACAACTGTCGCAGGGCAACGGGGAAAAGGCTTTTATCCCCCAGCCGGCTTCGGGGTCGAAGTCGGCACTGATGGGCATCAACTGAACCAGTCCACGATGGATGTCGGCGATGCGTTTCTCGATTTCATCCGTCGTGTAGTAGAGCGATAACGTGCTGTAGTCCTCGTAAGCCACAGCGAACAGGCAGTCATCGCAAAGCCAGAAGGATTCCATGTTGGTTCTCCTGTGCTGATTGAAGAAAAGGCGCTCAACGGAGCGCCTTGGTGAGAAACATCGTGTCCTGTTCAGACGGACTGAACGTTACGGGTAGCATCACGGCGAGACGTGCGAGGAGTGGGTGGAGAGTCAGGTTCAACCCGAGCCTCTGTTGGGTTTTCGATTTCCTCCACTTTGGTATCAGCCGATGGTGGGGATGACTCACTGGTGGGCGCTTGCTCAGCAGGTGCTGTTGCTTCCTGCCTGGCGGGCGCTTTGTACTCGAACGTGCCGTTGACCTTGATCCAGTCGATGAACAGCAAACGACCTTTCAGACTCGCGCCCGGTTGGCCTTGTTTATCGCCTTTCTCGTAGAGAAATGGATCGATCCACAGGTCGCCGATACGGAACGACAGCAAGACCTTTTTCTCGGCGTTGACGGCGTCCATATAGAGACGAATCAAGCGTTCAGCTTCACCCCCAGCGACTTTGCAGTCGAAGCGGGTGTACTCCACCGCATCGGTGGCACCGTGCAGGGCTGCAACATCGCAGGCCATGAATGGTGGGCCGCGGCGGACTTGTACTTCACGAACTCGATTGAGGTAGCCGATACCGACGGTGTGCAGATTGAAGTAAGTGGTCGCTTCTTGGGGTTGGTTGGCGTGGGCCATGGTGGTTCTCCTGTTTCAAGGGAAAAACGGCGACGCACAGCCCCTGGCGGGGAGGTGGGCCCCCGTCAGGGTGAGTTAGGTGAAGTCGAGCGATGAACGATTCGCCACCGACAAGCCGATGACGATCAGAACGTTGCGTCTGGGGGAACGGCTGTACCGCAGAGGAGCGTCTGCAGTGGTGATCCGCAGGTATGGGGTAGTGGGCATTCATCACCGCTGAAGCGGTGACCGCGCGAGCTTCCGAACGCTGATCGCACTTGGGTAAACCACCACAAGCGTGGCGTAGCCTTGAAGGTTCAAGCTACCTGGGCTGGGCTGTCAACGACAGCGAACCACGCCCTTTGTATAAGCCTGTCACAGGGGAGCGTCAAGACGCTGCAACCCGATTTTTTATGGCCGGAATACAGTGGCAGTCACTGGACTGAATAAAATGAAGAGCGGGCCTGGCGGGGTGCCAGGCGAGGAACAGAAAAGCCACCTTTGACGGTCATACGCAGTCGAAAAGCTCCTCGCAAAGCTTGGTTTAACTGCGCCTTGATTCGTCAACCGACCCTTGTCGTGGCCTGGGTCGGAACATGCTGGCACGCATCCGCGCACAAAGGGTGCCCAGTGTTTCCCCGGCGGGCCCCGGGGCTGAATACGATCGCCGAGGGGGATGACCGCTGTTGTCTTGTAGAGGCAACAGCGGTCATCCGCCACCACGATCAAGTCGAGCACAAATCGGGAATGAAATCCCACAGAAGAGAAGGCTCCGAACTCAAGGAGTCCGACCGAGCTACCCGGAGCAAATCGGTCTTGGGTCGCCGTTGCGATGATCCTGAGGCACTACAGCAGAGAGGGTGGGACGACGTCAAGACAGAGTGCGCCGCCTCAAAGACCCTGTATCGGATGCGAGTGAATGAACTCACTTGTTGGCGAGATGAGCGGCTAATTGTTCGACGGTTGCCAAGATAAAGGCACGGTCGCTTTCTTTCAGTCCATTCAGCAGACCCGCGATCGTCTGGCCCTGGTCATTGGGGCGATTGCTCGACGCCGTCAGCAGTTCATCCATCCGGCAGTCGAAGATATCCGCCAGTTGCATCAGTTTGACCACGGAAAGCTCCACCACACCCCGTTCCAAGCGCGAGATGGCTTCGCTGCCGATCCCTAAGCGTTCGGCCACCTCTTCCTGGGTCAGATTACGCTCGGTACGGTGCTTCGCGATCATGCGCCCGATTTGGGCTTGGGTTGGATGTTTATGTGCCAAGTGATGAGTTCTCCAGTTCAACCCGAATGGTTGAGCAAAGACCCGTTGACATGAACATCCTCAAGGGTTGAGTATCAACTTTATGGGTTGCTATAGTGACCGAAATAGCTGTGTGTCGCGATGTGGTTTCTATTCCTCAAGGAATCAGAGTCCAAGGCGGCCAGCGAGAATGGACGGTCAGAGAGGACCAGACTGAGGAAGGTTGAGCATGGAAGAAGAGAGCAAGAACGTTATGGATCTGACCTGGGATCGAACCCTGGAGCTGTTCATCAAGATTCATCAATGCCCTGATAACCCCGAGCACTTCGACCGTCTTGTCCATTGGCTCAACGAAGATCCTGCGCACCTGAAAGCGTTCAACGAACTGGGGCAGATATGGATTTCGACAGGCATCGCATTGGCCCGAGAAATCGGACAACCTCTGATCGACTTGGAAATGGATCAGCCGCCGCTGATGATGCACTGAGCATTTGCATCACCCCGACGTCATGCGGATCTCAACCGAGCTGTCATTGGCGCCGCGCATCTTTTCTGATCGATACAGTGCCCTTACAGTCCGGGTAGTGGGAGCATGACCAGAACGGCCCTAATTTCCCCTTTCGTCTGAGCATTGAGGCGTTGCAAGTGGGGCAGGCCGGACCGGCTTCGATAGGCATGGCTAAAGTAAGTGAGCCGCAGCATGCGACCAACTGCATAATCCAATTCGCCTGCTTGGCGACGAACGCATCCAGGCTCAGACGTCCCGCTTCGATTTCGTCCAGAGCCTGCTCCCAGATTGCGGTCATACCCGGATCCGCGACTGCAACGGGTACCGCCTCGATCAGGGTATGGGCAGCCGCCGAGGCCATTAAGGCGCGTTTTTTCTTCAGCAAATAGCCACGATCAATCAATCCCTTGATGATGCCGGCTCGCGTGGCTTCGGTGCCGATACCGGTGGTGTCCCGAAGTTTCTGTTTCAGGCGAGGGTCGTTGACCAGCTTGGCCACATTTTTCATCGCCTTGATCAGATCGCCCTCGGTGAGAGGTTTGGGAGCGGCAGTGCGCATGGACTTGAGTTCGACGTCGTCCACTGCGCACTGAGTACCCTGTTGCAAGACCGGTAAGAGTTGGGACTTGTGACTGGGCTCAGCCTCTTCGATGTTTTCGCAGAGCAAGCCTTTCCAGCCTTGGACCAGGATCTGTTTGCCAACCGCGGTCAAACGTTCTTCGCTACATTCCAGTTCGACCTGGGTTCGATCAAACTCATGATGCGGAAGAAACTGCGCAAGGTAGTGGCTGCGGATCAGTTCGTAGACATTACGCTCTTGTTCAGACATCCGCACAAGGTTCGCCGGCTCGGTGGTGGGGATGATGCCGTGGTGCGCGGTAACCTTGGCGTCGTTCCATGCTCGTGAGCGCAATGATCGATCGAGGCTTCCTAGTGCGGGCCGCAGTGCGGGATCCGTTTTGAGCAGAGCGTCGAGTACCGCGGGTGCCTCGTTGAACATACTCTCGGGCAAATAGCAGCAATCGCTGCGCGGGTAGGTGGTGGCTTTGTGGGTTTCATACAGGGCTTGGGCGATGTTCAGGGTTTCCTGGACGCCGAGCCCCAGCTTACGCGAGCAGACTTCCTGCAACGTGCTCAGGTCGAAGGGCAGGGGCGGCGGTTCTCGGAGATGCTCAGTCTGCAACGAGAGTATTGTGGCGGACTTACCGTCGGTGATTGTTTGGACCGCGTGATGGGCAAGTGCCTGTTGCAGGCAACGACCGGCCTCATCCCGTCCTGAGCGTGGCGGTAACCACGACGCGATGAATTGTTGCCCCATTGAGGACAGGTGCACATCCACTTCCCAGTAGGGCACCGAGACGAAGCTGGCAATCGCGCGATCCCGATCGACCACCAGACGTAACGTGGGTGTCTGGACGCGTCCCACCGACAACACGCCGTCGTAACCCGCCCGTCGACCGAGGAGGGTAAACAAGCGACTGAGGTTCATGCCGATCAACCAATCGGCGCGGCTGCGCGCCAGGGCGGAGTGGTAGAGCAGGAAGGTTTCCTGGCTAGACTTCAGCGAGAGCAGTGCTTTGCGAATCGAGGCCTCATTGAGTGCGGACAACCAGAGGCGCTGGATGGGGCCTTGATACGTGCACAGCTCCAGTAACTCGCGGGCAATCATTTCACCTTCGCGATCGGCGTCGGTCGCGATGACGACAGTGGAGGCTTCACTGAGCAGGCGCTTGATGACTTTGAACTGCGCGGCAGTCTTGGGTTTGACCTCAACCTGCCACTGCGTGGGAATGATCGGAAGTTGATCCAACGACCAGGATTTGTACTGGGCACCATAAGCTTCAGGTGGGGCTGTCTCCAGCAGGTGGCCGATACACCAGGTGACGGTTGAATCGGTGCCGATCAGGCAACCATCACCGCGTCGGGTGGCGCCGAGAACCTTGGCGATGTCACGACCTTGGGAAGGTTTTTCGCAGAGGAAGAGGCGCATAGAACTGCTCCGGATTGAGTTCGGAGCAGCGTTGTTGGATACAGCAGTGGCGAGATATGAGAAACCTGAATGGCAGGTTCCTCATATTAATCGGTCAGGGCTGGCTTGAATGGGCCGTGGCGGTTTGTAGTGTGGACGATAGGTGGATCTTCACGAGCAGCGAGTAACGACAGGCCAGCCACTTCGCGCAGAGGCGCAATTTTCACGCCTGAACTCTGTCAGTCCGACGGTGATTACCCTCTGCGTTTTTTGGGTTTCGACGCAGGTGAACCGGCCTGCTCCGTATGTTGCCCGGCGTGTGTCGCAGATGCCGCTGGCTCACCGGAGCGTTCGCGCATGCCTATGCTGTGCACTCGGTGCGGCAGGATGCCGACTCGACGGGCCTCGATCTTGAAGGTCACTCGTGCATTGTCTTCGCTGTCCTCCCACTCATCGCGTACGGTGCGGCCTTCGACCAGCACACGCATGCCTTTCTGGTACAACGTGCTCCAGTGTTCAGCCTCGCGGTGCCAGAGTTCAACTGGCGCCCAATAGCCGCCTCGATCTTCATAGCTCCCCTCGCGTGGCACGGGGTTGTCGAAGTACACATTCAGCCGTAGCAAACGCCGTGGCTCGTCATTGCCTGATGGAAACTCCTGGAACTCTGGCGCACTGCCAATGTTGCCTTCGCCGACAAAAAAAGTACTCATCGTGATATCTCCGCTACTGGTGTGAACTGGCGCAGCAGCCGTTCGGCGCTGGCCATTTTGATCGCGCAGGTTGAAGCCTGACGGTAGAGCGAATGCACCACGCTCATCTGCAAGTTCAGTGCGATACGCTCGCATTCGAAACGGTGCAATTCCTCGCGTACGGCTTGCGGCAAGGCCATGTTGGAGACCTGGCGTTCCCAGACCGCAACCCCCATACGGGCGAAGTCACGGGTGCGCCAACGCAAAAAAGTGCTGCCTGCGTTGGTGTTCTGCAGCACCAATCGAATATTCAGCAGTGAGTACGGGGGGTGTCCGGCCTGCTGCATCACAGCTTCCATCAGGTGACGCAACTGCGCCTCGATTTCCCTCGCCACCTGCGCCAGGTATTCCAGTTCCCCCTTACCCTTAAAAGGTTTTAAAAGGCCTTTTAGGTAGGCAGCGTGTTCGAGCTGTCGATATGCATCCGGTGTTAGTGTTTCGAGGGGCATTGGTTGAGTCGGGATGAGGTGCCTCATACTTCGTCCTCCGGCTCATCTACTGTCGCAGAAGGCTCTACCGCGTTCTCCGTCAACGCGTCAGCGCCATCCACCGCCACAGCACCACGACGAATGATGGGTGGCGCGAACTGGGAGCGGCGATGCCCCTCAAGGATGTCCGTAGGGGGCAGCCCCATTCTCTCGATTGCCGCCAGAGCACGGGCGTTGTTCGCCGCCATGTCGTCACGGGTGACGCCAGCATGCCGATAGCGCTGCGCCTGACCGAACAGGCTGCGCAGCAAATGGGCACCGTCGTCGATCCAGGCTTCCATGTCCCGGCGACCGATCAAGGCGGTGTGATGGGCCAACAGGGTATGTCGCACCAAGGTGTCGTAGTCAGTCAGCAGGTAAACGGCGAGGAAGCCCAGTTGGCTGCCGATGTACAACGGCAAGGTGACGGGATGGATGTTGAGGTTGTCGCTCATGTCGATCTGCGTCGGCAGGTCCTGTCTGATCCGGTCCAACTGCTGAGTCAGTTCCAGCATCCCAGCCTTGGCCTGCATCAATTTTTCTTCGAGCTGCACGATCGCCCAATCGGCATAGGGGTCGTCCTGCGCTGCGGCCTGTTTGATCAGGTTGGTGACGCTGATGTAGCCGGCCATACCCATGATCGAGTGGACGCCTTCGCGTGCGGTTCGACCTTGCCAGATGCGGGCGGCGTGGTGGGTGTGCAGTGTCAGGGTGATGCTGCTGCGCAATGAGCCAAGGTTGAGCTGATAGTGATCGGCCACGGTGTCGTCCTCGCATAGGCTTGGACGGGAACGTTGCGACAGACGAAGGTAAAGGACATCCGAAAAGCTGAATGCTGTGTGTTCGATTTGGTTCGAGACGGTTGATTTTCGAGACGCTCGTCAGTGATGCCAGTGGCATCAAATCTACTGACGTCCAGGGCGTTTGCTACGCAGCTGGCGTAGTTCATCCAGGCACGCTTGGGCGAGGGCAGAGGCGGGTTCGCCCTTTTTCCTAAGTTGGCGCGGGGGAGCGGGTGGCGGCTCTGTCATGGGTAACGATTCAGCCTGACCTGCCCAAGGGCGGAAATCGTCTTTCAGCGCCCGCTGGATCAGGCCCATCAGATACGCCGCGGGTTTGCGGACGCTTCCTGCCGCACATCGCGCGCCCGCTTCGTTGAGCACCGCCTGCCGATCTGCTGGTTTCAACTTGTTCAGCGTCACGGTGACGGCCTGCCGCTCGCTCGGACTCAGGTGCAGCGGATCGGGCCAGTGCAGGTTATCCACTGCTGGGGTCGCGCGCGGTACAGTACATATACTTTCTGTTAATACAGTACAGGCGGCATTCGGATTCCGAACGGTGCCGGAAACATTGGCGTTCAGACCCGGTTCGGAATCCGAACGACGTCCCGCACGATTCCGAACGAGGTGGTCGCCACCCAGTTCGGAATCGTGCAGCGCTTCATCGGGCGCCTTATCCAATCGTTGTTTTGTCCAGTGGTCGCCCCAACTGTCGAGCCGGGTGGGGAGCCGACCCAAATCGATATTGGTGTCCTGACGAATTTCTTCCAAAACATGCCGAGCGACAATTCGCACAGCCTTGGTTGCATGATCGAGGGCGTGTCCGACCAGCTCCAGGTAATCCTGATCCAGCTCCATGGCTTCGGCGGGGGTTAACGGTTCATCGTGCAGTACGTACAGAGAACCTTGCAGGCGCCCGCTGAGCTGATCGCGGCCACGACTTACCAAGCTGAGCCAGCGGGTCAGCCGGAGCATCGTCAAAACGCGAGCGATGGTTTCACGAGAGGCTGACGCACCGTAGGGCACGCTCGACAAGTAAGGTTGCAGATCTTCATAGCGCGGTGTGACCACACCCTGGCCTTGCAGCATGAGTCGAAATACTTGCCATGCATTACGCTCCAATGGCGTCAGCCGACAATCCAGCAGCAAGCGACGCGGCACGACTTCGTGTGATTGGCCACTGAACAGGAAGCCAGCTTGCAGGGCCTGGTTGGAAGGATGTTCAGTGGTGGGGCGTGCGGGCCAACGTTCACTTAGTTGCTGGGTGCATTGCAGCAGAACACGCTGCCAGCGACTGGAAGGGGCAGTGTTCATGTTCCGTTGCTGTAATGGTCGATCTGCTGCCAAACGATGGTCAAGCTGATCTGTTGCTCCTCTGCCAACATCATCATGGCGTCGAGCTGATCCTCAGCACCGTCCTCAGCGCGTAGTTGGCACCAACGCTGCCAGAGCGCATGTTCCTGCGCTTCGCTCAAGTTCTGAGGGCGGCCCTTACGGGTTTCTATCTTGAGCAGACGTCGGCGCAGGGCGGTTTCCGAATGCGCCAAGCCGAAGTACTGATACATGATGGTACTGCTGGCACCGAGCTTGAGCGCTCGGTTGATCAGGCGCTCGTTCTGTTCGTCACGTTCGGCTTGGTCGATCAACCGATGCAACACCGGCGAATCAATCTTGACCTCAACCCAGGGGACGGTGGCATGGGCCAGGCGTGACAATGTGGTCGGTGGTAATGATTGCAGCAGGTAGATGTCCTCTTCACCCAGTCCGAGTGCTTTGCAGCGCTGCAGATTACCCAAACGCAACTCGTGAAGGACCTGGGTCAGCATGGCCTGATTGAGCACGTTGAAGGACAGGTTCATGGCAGCTCCCTTGGTGAATCGTTTTCAGGGGGGAGCGTTAAGTCGATCAGGCGCCGGGCTAAGCGAATGAGGCGATACAGTTTGATTAGCAGACCGTCCGGCAGTCGCTCCAGCCCTACGTCCATGGCGGGACGATCTGTCAGCGGGAGTTGATAGACCCCCAATAACAGCTGCCCGAACAGAGCTGAGGGCAATTGCTTGCGATCCTCCCAGTTCACTTCGTCTTGGGCACGCAGCAGGGCCAAGAGCAATAGGTGAACGCCGGCCGCACGAGGCGCAGCAAGATTAAGTTGCTCGATGTTCAGGTCAAAGCCCAGGCCATTTTTCTGGTCGATGATGCTCTTGGGATGTCCAGCATAGGCCGCCATTTCCCTAGTCAGGCCGGCAATGGCTAAACGCAGTTGTTCGGGGGTATCCAGTGTTGGTGCGATGATCCAGATGTCTTCGATCGGGCAGGTTGCGACGGTCTGTGCTGGTTCGGAGGCAGTGGCGCGATCAATCTGTTCGCGGATCTGCTGGACACGTGACGGAGGGCTGGCTGCTGATACCAGGGTCGTTTCGGGCAGCGTGAGCTGCTCCTCTCGCTCTGTTCCGATCTGCGTCCTGGTATCAGTTGATTTGGAATGCGGCTTGGAAGGGGGAGGCTCGGCCGCGGGCTCATCGACGGTCGTCAGAAGGTTGTTCTGGGGGGGCGTGACGACCACGCCGGGCGTCTGGATAACCCGTTGGGTATCGCCCAGCTCGAGGGCCAACATGCGGTAGGACTGTCCGAGTAAGCGGCTCATGCGTTCGAGCAGTTCATCTTGGACTCGCTCAAGATCAAATGACTCGGCGTCGGTATCAAATTGGCCCAAGGTGTCGAGCCAAAGCTCGGGAAAAGCGATGGCGTCGGTTGGATAACGATTCCAGGTTCTTTCAGCCTGGCTACGCAGACCAATTAGGCGTTCAATTTTTGGTTTCCCCAACCCGGCATACAGGGTTTGTGGAATGGCGGGCAATAAATGTTGAAGAGTGTCCAGCATCCGGCTGATGTGCGACTGTGAAATGGGGTAGCCCCCACCAGCTAGGCGTCGCGCCAGCTCACGTTGTGAGAGTGTTGCGCCATCTGATTCAAGCATGGTCTTGAGTTTGGCCACTGCCTGAGCACGCTCGATGAAGGTGAGCTGACCGTGCAGATCGCTTTCGGCCAGATGGCCGAGGAGGGCGCTGATTTCATCGGTCCAGGGACGGAACAGGCAATGGATGCGGAAGAAACGCTCGTCGCGGGTTTCCTGCCATAGCTCGCCGAGAATAGCCAAGCGTGTATTGCCGCCGTTGCGGATGATGAAGTGGGTTTCACCCGGGCGGCGGGTAATCGGTGGAGGTTGGTCCAGCCCGCGTTCACGGATAGAGGCCTTTATGTCGTCATAAAACGGATTACGGATGAAGCGCGGGTTGTGTTCGTAGGGCCGTAACTGCTCCAGAGTGATCAGCATAGGCGTATCAGTGAGTGGATCGGACAGCCGCTTCAGTTCTGGAGCGCGAGGGAAGTGGTCCTGGTGAAGTTTGTCGGTGATCTCCTCCTGGCTGAGCTTCTTCATTTGAATAGCCTCAGTTAACGCCGGTTACGCAAATGGTCACCGACCTCGAACTTAACGATCTCGGCTGTACCCGAACCTTCGACGTGCCCAGAAAGTTCCGCGAGAAAACGACTCATGGCCGAGCGCCCGCGCTCTAGGCGAAAGACCACGGTGCAGTATTCCTCGCTAGGTAGATGATCTTGTCGACTGGCGGGCTGAACGATGGTGGGAAACTGATCCAACAAAAGACTCCTCGCCAAACGCTGTTGGCCCTCAATGTTGATCGAACAGAATCTCCTCTCGAGAACTACGGCTTGGTGATTCATTTCATTGAGCCTCCGCGCGCTTGCTTACAGTAGAGATTGCTGTGTGCCATTCCGGGAACAATTCGATGGCCAGTGCTTGCATGGTTTCCAATGCCGATGGCGAGCGTCGTTTATGGGACCGGCGCGTCTCGATCCGGTGGGCTGGCAGACCGAGGGAGGCAGCATTGAGATACGCCACTGCGTCTGGAACTACGGTATCTAGCACCGAGATATTGGTAGCTCCAGCGAAGGTATCGCGCAGACCGCTCATGATCATCCTGGTGTCAATTCTAATGGCGTTCACCTGATTCAGTAGCAGTCGCAAGGAGGGTGGTGGAATGCCCATGTGGCGGAACGGTTCGAGTTCGCTGAGCAGCTTCAAGGTCCCACGGTGCAGTTCGCGGGCGGCGAGCATTTCCGGGGTAATGGGAGAAACGGCAAGATCGGAGGCTAGGATGGCCATTTCAAGCAGCACGCTACGTGCGCCTTGGGTGTCGATCAACAACAGGTCGTAACGGGGGCGGAAATGGTCGAGCACATTTCTCAGCCGTAATCGCCCATCCGCGGCGTGCAGCAGTAAAGTGATTAGTCGACCTTGATCGTCGTTGGAGAAGATCAGGTCGAGTCCGGCGACCGCCGTCGTGGAAATTATCTGCGTGGGATCTGTTTGGTTGAGCGCGATAAGTTCGTACGCACCGGCGATAGCCTCGTGATTCAAGGCGTAATAGCTGGAGAGGGTCGGTTGGCTATCCAGATCGAGCAGCAGGACGCGTAAGCCCGCATCCGCCAGCAGACCGCCAAGATTGGCTGTAACAGTGGTCTTTCCGACTCCGCCTTTGGTAGAAACCACCGTGACTACGCGCATGGCATCAGGCCTGTTGGTCCAAGCGATCAACGACCCACTGCTCTATCTCCAGCGAGTCCCAGCCCACAGCGCGCAATCCAATGCGTTTAGCCTGAGGAAATTTTCCTTCCTTCATCAGGTTGTAAATGTGCGCACGCTTGAAGCCGGTTTTTCGCTCCACCTCGTCACGCCGCATGATGTGACGCTCCACCTGCAGTTGAGGTGCTTCAACGATGGGTAAGGATTGGCTGGGCATGCTGGTCACTCCTGGCGCCGATTGGCGCGTAGTGGGAAGTGATCAGAATTGAATAACAAAAAATGGCCACGAGTCATTGCGCCGCAATAGGAATGCTTGCGGTGCAATTGCCTCATTGCATAAGGAGGCTTCGTTTACCGGCAGCAAACTTTTCGTCCAACGTACGTTTGGTTATTCCGGGAATATTTTTATGGTGAGCGGTTAGCGCGTCAACGATGGCTGCTTGCGAGCGGAAAACTGAAAACGGTTTTCCAGACGGGGATTCATTGAGAAAAAGATTGACCATCACTCCAATTATGTGTAGGTAAATGGATTCGCTACGATCGCTGACTTTGCTATTGGTCTTGAGCAAATTATGAATATTTTTTCTTTCTAGTCCGATGGCTTCCAGATCGCTAAGTAATTGCTCATGAGCTGCCTCCAAAGCCTTTAGCTTTACTTGCAATGCTTCTCGATCCGCTTGCAATTCTAAGTATGTGTTAATGCTGATACCTTCTTGCTGATTGGGAATCCTCTCAAAAAAGAAACGTTGGTCGTTGCTCGGGATAAAACCGCGACATCCAGATTTTTAGATCAATGTGGCGAACGGTTATATGGTCGAGTTCAACCGGAGTGCCCATGATCACAGGTGCGCCGAAACAACCATAGGCGAGCTCGCCGTGTCGAATAGCATCAAGAATTTTTTCGATATTCATATGTAGACATGGCCACTGCGGAAATTTTTCCTTGAGCTTGTTCGGGAATTGCTGCATTGCCTCGAGTATTTCAGTTTCATAATTCATTAAGTTGCACCAGCGCAATGCAGCTTCTACAGGTCTGTAAAATAGCTTTGCATCAGGGTTGTAGTCGTTGGTTGTATGCATGAAAAGTCACTCCCTTGGGTTGTTTTGCTCCATGAGTAGTGAGTACGTTGCTTTTACGCGTGCAGGTAGATAGTTACATGCGAATGTCGTCATCAATATTGCTGAAAATTATTCGTCATTCGGCAACCATGGGCCTAAGTGCTAACGGCGAATTTCCCGGTAAAAAAATTTAGTGAGAACAATGGATAATATAAGGAAAATTCTCGAGGAGAAATGACAAAATATTGATGGTTTCAGCCAAGGGGATAACTGGGCTTGGCCTACGGCTACCAATCTTTTAGCGCCTGGTATGGACGTATATCTTTTTGGTCGTTTTTCAGTTCGTCGTTTTAGAGAGGGCGATATGAGAGATTCTGAAATTTGAAAATATTACTGTGTTGATTTTAAATGTGAGCGAAATTTCTTAGGGGTAATGCCAAAGCGTCTTGCAAATTTTCGAATAAGCGTCGACTCGCTTCCCAGGCCGCAATGTTGGGCTATTGTTTTAAGTGGGCTGTTTGAGTATGCAAGTATGTCAAGGGCTGCTTCTAGCCGTATTATGTCTACCATTTTTCCTGGCGTCTTACCAGTTGATTCTGTGTATTTGCGTGTAAAGGTTCTTTCACTCATTTTCATAAAATTTGCGAGTGCTGGCACTGATAAGTTAGTGCTCAAATTCCCATGAATCCATGCATGCAAATCTGAGAATTGACTACTTTTTGATTGTAGATTAAGCAAAGAGCTAAATTGATTTTGATTTCCTGGGCGCTTGAGAAAAATTACCAGATGGCGTGCAATCTCAAGCGCGACTGAATACCCTAGGTCCTCCTCGACGATTGATAGCGCTAAGTCAATTCCTGATGCAATACCCGCGGATGTCCAAATGGGGCCATCATTGATATATATAGGTCCGCGTTGTATTAATGCTGAGGGGCAAATCTCCTCAAGTTCGTCATAGGCGGACCAGTGAGTAGTTACTTTTCGTCCATCTATTTTTCCCGCGCGGGCTAGTGCGAGTACTCCTGTGCCGACGGATATCAAACGCTCGGCTTTGTTCGCATGCTTTACAAAGTGGGTATGAAACCTAGGGTCTTTACAGAAATTCTGTATTCCTGGTCCTCCGGGTATGATTAAAGTGTGCGGAGTGGAAGTGTCTGGTTGTAAAGTTTCAGTCTCCATTGAGGTATGATTCCATACGTCAGTTTTTTTGTTTAATGCTAGTATTGAAATTGTATACGGTTCGTGCCCTAGGCGGGCTAAGCGATTGGCTGCCGAAAACACCTCGATCGGGCCTGCCATGTCAAGAAAATTTAGTCTCGGATGAATGAATAAGTGTACTGATTTAATATGCATAGATTCATGATGCATGATATTGAGCTCTCAAGTTCAAAGGTGCTACTCGCACCTAATCACCCTGATCAACAATGGAAAAGGAAGTTTTTAAAGCGCGGGCAGACCGTTTTACATTGAGTATTGGGCTACTTCGAGTATCTGTAGTGTCTAGCGCGCTTTTTGGTTGATATAATATTTTCGTTGTTGTGCTCAATCTCGTGGCGCTGTTGTGATTTAGAATGGAGGAATTAAGCGAATGGTTAATTTTTTCATCAGAAAGAAACAGCATTAGATCTGCTGGTGCTTGGTTTGTTAATGATAATATGTTTGTTTGGGGTCCGAGTAGAGATAATCTGCACCATTGGTGGGTTGCTCTTTGGCATTATTACGCCTATGCAAGGTGCAACTGAAATGATCGTTCTACGGCAAGTCCTGAGGTGACATGAACGTCTTGCCAGTAATTAACCAGGATCTGGGCGTTAGGTGTGATCATTGTCGCAGCCGAAATTCCTAAGGCTGAATTGTTCAGACACGAAAAGAACCAACGAGCTGAGACAGACCGGAGAACTGCAACCGCAGTTGTTCACAGGCCGTCAGTGTGGCATTCAGGCTGTCGACGGATTGGCCGTTGAGCGTATTGATTTCAACGATGTCGACGTTGAGCAACTCGATCACCGATGTCTGCTCCTCGGTCGCCGCCGCCACTGACTGGTTCACGCCATCGATGAGCGTGATGCCCTGGGTCACCGCATCAAAACGTTCACCGGCTTGCGTAGCGATCGAAATACTCTGCGCGCTGTACTGCTGGCTTTCATTCATGGTGGTCACGGATGAACGGGAGTCCGATTGAAGTTCTTCAATCATTTGCTGGATTTCCTCTGCCGAAGACTGTGTCCTGTGGGCAAGGCTTCGGACTTCATCGGCGACCACGGCGAAACCGCGGCCGGCTTCTCCAGCACGGGCGGCTTCGATGGCTGCGTTCAAAGCCAGCAGGTTGGTTTGCTGGGAGATGCTTTTGATGACTTCGAGGATCTTGCCGATATCGACAGTCCTGCCACTCAGGACTTCGAGCCGGCCGGAGGACGTGTGTATTTTTTCAGACAGTTCGCTGATCGCGGCAAGCGTCTTACTTAGGACGATCTGGCCTTCCATCGCCTGGGACTTCGCCGTTGACGCCTGCACGGAGGCGGAGGAGGCATTCCTGGCGATTTCCTGGGCGGTGGCGCCCAGTTCATTGAGCGAGGTGGCGATGCTGTTGCTGCGCTGGTTCTGTTCGTCGCAACTGCTCAGCGATACGATGGAACTGCTGTGCACCTGTTCGACCATCTGCTTCAAATGTCGAATGGTGGAGGCGACTTCGAGCATCGAGCGATGGATTCGCTCGACAAAGGTATTGAAGGATTGGGCGACGGTACCGAATTCGTCGCGGCTTTGCGCGGACAGGCGCAAGGTCAGGTCACCTTCACCCTCGGCGACTGTGTGCATCGCTTTGCCCAGGGTTCGCAGGGGCCTCATCAAGATGTGCATCAGGCTGCCGAGCAAGCCCACGATGATAGCGACGGTAATGAGCGTCGCGAACACGGCGGACCTGCGCAACTCGCCCAGGGCCGCATACGCCTTGTCGTGGTCGATGGAAATGCCGATGTACCATTGCGCGCCCGACAGCCCGCGAATCGGGGTGAAGCCTATGATCTGCTCATGGCCGTCGAGCATGACGGTGTTGAAGGGGTGCTCCAACCGGGGAGGGTGGTCGCCAAACACCTCAGGGAGGGTTTTCATCAAATGGTCGCGGTTTGGGCTGACCAGGATCTTGCCCTGGGCGTTCACCATAAAGGCATAGCCCAGCCCATTGAGGTCCAGGCCGCCGATCATTTTGGTCAAGGCATCCAGGCTAAGGTCACCGCTGGCGACGCCAATCAGTTTGCCATCGCTGTTCAACGGCGTATTGATTGAAAGCACCAGTTGATGGGTGGATTGGCTGACGTAGGGCTCGCTCAGGTTCAGGGTATTACTCGTCGCCGTATCTTTGTACCAGGGGCGGGTGCGTGGGTCGTATTGGTCGGGCAGGGCGGTCACCGGTTCCATGACCACGCTACCGTCGGCCAAGCCAATGAAGTTCTGCAGGAATTCACTCGCCAGTGCCTTTTGCGAGATCAACGCCTTGATATGTTCCGGGTGCGGATTCAGGGCGATGTTCTGGCTCAGGTTCTGAATCATCAGCAAGCGCCCTTCGAACCAGCTTTGCACATGGTTGGCGGTGCTTTGGCCGCTATCGTTCAAGCGCGCCTGCAGGGTGTTCATGATGTAGCGCTCTTGAAGCTGCAAGCTGTAAGTCGAAAAGGCTGCAAACGCCAGTGTGACGACCGAGACGGCGGCCAGCAGTATCTTATGACTGAATTTCATCGGCAATGCTCACCTGCAAGGAGAGGGGACGCGGCTTCGCCGACATGGTGGTGCGACTGTAGCCACTCTCGGGAAATACGCACTAAATATCAATTAGCTCGCGCACATGCTCGGCAATCGCCAGGCACGACGTCAGGCCCGGTGACTCAATGCCGAACAAATTGATCAGCCCCGGTACACCATGCTCGCGCTGGCTGCTGATCACAAAATCGCTGGCCGGCTCGCCCGGTGGCGAGATTTTTGGACGAATCCCGCTGTAGCCCGGTTGCAGACTGTTATCCGGCAAATCGGGCCAGTAGCTGCGGATGGCCGAATAGAAACCGTCCGCGCGTGCCGGATCGACCTGGTAGTCCTCGGTGTCGACCCATTCGGTGTCCGGGCCGAAGCGCGCCTGGCCACCCAGGTCGACCGTCATGTGCACGCCGAGACCATCTGCTTCCGGTGCCGGGTAGATCAGGTGCGTGAAGGGCACGCGCTTTGAAACGCTGAAGTAGCTGCCCTTGCACAAATAGTCGCGTGGCACCTTGTCTGGCGCCAACCCTTCGATGGATCTTGCCAGTGCCGGCGCATGAAGCCCCGCCGAATTGATCAGCCTGCGACAGGAGAGCTGTATGGGGGACTCCCCACCGATGTCCAGCAAGAAACCGTCCGCTGTGACTTTGGCTCCGATCAGTGGCGCGTGAAACGCGATACTGGTGCCGGCCGCTTCGGCATCTCCTTGCAGCGCCAGCATCAGCGCATGGGAGTCGACGATGCCGGTGGACGGCGAATACAACGCCGCGATGCATTCAAGCGCGGGCTCCAGTGCAGTGGCCTGGCTGCGATCAAGCAGGCGCAAATCATTCACACTGTTTTCAAGCCCACGCTTGAGCAAGCATTCCAGCTGAGCGACTTGCGCTTCCGTATTGGCAACGATCAACTTTCCGGTTCTGCGCGTATCGACCCCATGACTGAGACAGTACGCGTAGAGGGCATGTCGGCCCTCGACGCAGAATCGGGCTTTCAGGCTCCCGGGCGGGTAATAGATGCCCGCGTGGATAACCTCCGAGTTGCGCGAGCTCGTGCCGATACCGATTGCCTCGCCAGCTTCTATCACCAGCACTTCATGGCCGGCCCGGGCCATTTCGCGTGCCACGGCAAGCCCTACTACGCCAGCGCCTACGACTACGCAATCAATATCGACACTCACGTCACGACTCCTTCTCAGATGCCGCCCAGGCACATGTATTTGATTTCCAGATAATCATCGATGCCGTATTTGGAACCTTCACGACCCAGGCCGGACGCTTTCATACCGCCGAAAGGCGCGGTTTCAGTCGAGATAATCCCGGTGTTGATGCCGATGATCCCGTATTCAAGCGCTTCGGCCACGCGGAACACCCGCGACAGGTCGCGAGCGAAGAAATACGCCGCCAGGCCGAACTCGGTGTCATTGGCCTGTGCAACAACATCCGCTTCGCTGGTGAAGCGAAACAGCGGTGCCAAGGGGCCAAAGGTTTCTTCGCGTGCAACCAGGGCGGTCTTGGGCACGTCCACCATGATGGTCGGTTCGAAGAAGTTGCCGCCCAACGCATGGGGTTTGCCGCCCTGGATCACACGTGCACCCTGGGTGATTGCATCGGCAATATGTTCCTGAAGCTTCTGCACCGCTTTTTCATCGATCAGCGGGCCGGTCGTGGTGCCTTCGTCCAGGCCATTGCCCAGACGCAGCCTGGCGACGGCAGCCTGCAGTTTTTCGGCGAAGGCATCGTAGATGCTGTCGTGGATATACAGGCGGTTGGCGCACACGCAGGTTTGCCCGGCATTGCGGTATTTGGACGACATGGCGCCTTCGACGGCCGCATCCAGGTCCGCGTCTTCAAACACTATGAACGGCGAGTTTCCGCCGAGCTCAAGCGAAACCTTCTTGATGTCCTGGGCGCATTCGGCCATCAACTGACGACCAATCTCGGTCGAGCCGGTGAATGACAGTTTGCGAACAATCGGGTTGCTGGTCAGTTCTGCGCCGATTTGCGCCGCAGAACCGGTCACCACGCTGAGCACGCCGTCAGGAATGCCGGCGCGGGAGGCCAGTTCTGCCAGGGCCAAAGCGGAGAAAGGCGTCTGGCTCGCCGGTTTGATCACCATGGTACAGCCCGCGGCCAACGCCGGGCCCGCTTTGCGCGTGATCATGGCGCATGGGAAATTCCACGGTGTAATCGCGGCCGTCACGCCGATAGGCTGCTTGATCACCAGCAGGCGTTTGTCCGGTTGGTGGCCTGGAATGATGTCGCCATAGACGCGTTTGCCTTCCTCGGCAAACCATTCGATGAAGGATGCGGCGTAGGCGATTTCGCCTTTGGCTTCGGCCAGGGGTTTACCCTGTTCCAGCGTCATCAGGCAGGCCAGGTCGTCCTGGTTGGCGATGATCAGGTCGAACCAGCGGCGCAGTACGGTGGCGCGGTCCTTGGCGGTGCGTGCGCGCCAGGCCGGCAGTGCCTGTTCGGCGGCTTCGATGGCGCGGCGTGTTTCGGCGGCGCCCATTTTGGGTACCTGGCCGAGTATTTCGCCCGTCGCCGGATTGTTTACGTCCACGTGCTGTTCATTGTCCGCGTCGGTCCAGACGCCGGCTATATAGGCTTGTTGGCGGAACAGACGGCTATCACGCAATTTCATAAAAACTCCGGTTGGACGTTTTGCAAAAGGGAAAGGAATGACCCGCTCAAACGTGCTGGCCACCGTTGACCTGGATCTCTGCGCCATTGATGTAGGAGGCACCTGAGGTACACAGGAAATGAATGAGAGACGCCACTTCTTCCGGCTTGCCAAGCCGATGCATTGGAATGTTGCGTTCAACAATGTCCTGGGTGCCGGGGGAGAGGATCGACGTATCGATTTCCCCAGGGGCGATAGCATTCACCCGAATGCCGTGCTGCCCATAGTCGTAAGCCATTTCTCGAGTCAACGCGGATAAGGCTGCTTTCGACGTCGCATAAGCGACCCCGGCGAACGGGTGGACTCTTGAGCCTGCAATCGAGGTGACGTTGATGATGGTGCCTTGCGCCGCTTTCAGCTCAGCGAACAAACCCCGAGCGAGCAGCGCGGTGGAAAACAGGTTGACGTTGAAGACCTGCAGCCAGGTGGCATAGTCGGTTTCCAACACGCCGAGTCGGCCGCCTTGCGGTCCTTTAGGGCTCATGCCGGCGTTATCGACTAGTGCATGCAGCTTGCCGTCACCGAGTTTTTCTTTGATCAGGTCGATGCTGGCTTCAATGCTGCCAATGTCCTCGAGATCCAGATGGATGTGGTTCTCCTGACCGTCCGCCCAGGGACATTCGGTCGCCCAGCTTTGGCGGGAGGCGGTGAAAACGCGCCAGCCCGCTGCATTGAAGTGTTTGACCGTTGCATGCCCGATGCCTCTGCTGGCGCCTGTCAGCAGCAGGGTTTTTTTCTCACTCATGGGACGTCCTCAATCGGTGCGGGTTGTTGATGTTTGATGCATCATGTTTAAAAAAATCTGTACTGTCAACCGGTTCTTCTATGCTTCGCACGGCGCGCCTAAGCGGTGCGTACACGCCTTTCATTGCACCGTGCGAGTGCCAGGCCCCTTGGATGTTACGGCAGCGTTCAAGTGTTTTTCGCACCTAACATCTGTGGCCACGTTGGCACTCTTTATGCTGAAATTCTGAAATATAAAACATGATGCATCATCATTGAAGATGTGCTTAAAATGAAGCCGTGTAACCCTGAACGACATATCCAAAACAATAATAAGCAGGTGCAGCCATGAGCATTGCCCCCCCTTATGTACGCTTCAGAGGCGTGCAGAAGAGCTATGACGGCGAACAGTTGGTGGTCAAAAAGCTTGACCTCGACATCCAGCGGGGTGAGTTCCTTACCTTGCTCGGGCCTTCGGGCTCTGGAAAAACCACCAGCCTGATGATGCTGGCAGGCTTCGAAACGCCCACCGAAGGCGAAATTCTGCTCGACGGCAAGCCGTTACATACGGTGGCGCCGCATCAGCGTGGGATCGGCATGGTGTTTCAAAACTACGCACTGTTTCCCCACATGACGGTGGCGGGCAACCTCGCATTCCCTCTTAAAGTTAGGCGAATGAGTGCCGTCGATATCGACGTGAAGGTCAAGCGTGCTTTGGAAATGGTCCAGCTCGGTCACCTCGCGCAACGCTACCCGGCGCAGTTATCCGGTGGGCAACAGCAACGCATCGCACTGGCGCGTGCGCTGGTGTTCGAGCCCAGTCTGGTGCTGATGGATGAGCCCTTGGGGGCGCTGGATAAACAGCTGCGTGAACAGATGCAGTTGGAAATCCGACGCTTGCATCGCCAGTTGGGCTTGACCGTAGTGTTCGTCACCCATGATCAGGCGGAAGCCTTGACACTCTCTGACCGTGTCGCGGTTTTCAATGATGGTGTGATTCAGCAAATCGACACGCCCAAAGCGCTCTATGAGCACCCCAACAATTCTTTCGTGGCTCACTTCATCGGTGAAAACAACGCGCTGCCGGGGACGGTTGTTTCGGTTTCCGGTGCAGAGTGTCGCGTGCGCCTGGCGGATGGTTCCGAGGTCGGCGCCCGCGCCACGACTGTTCTGTCTGCCGGTGATTCCACATCGTTGTCGATCCGTCCTGAACGGGTCGGGCTGAACAAACCGTCCGCCAATAGCCTGCCGGGACGCATTGAGGAGCTGATTTATCTGGGCGATCACGTTCGGGTGCGGCTCAACGTTGTCGGGCACCAGGCGTTCACTGCAAAAGTCCCTATCGCTGAAATGCACGATGACTGGCTGACCGGTCATACGTTGCCTGTCGGCTGGTTCAGTCACGACGCCAGTGCGCTCGATCCATTGGCCCATTACTGAAAAAAGCGTTGCCCAAAACACTGCTGAGGAGCGTTCCCATGTTCAAGAAAATCGCGGTATTGGCGTTGATGGCTGGCGTAGCAAGCCAGGTGCAGGCTCAACAGCTCACGGTTGTGTCGTTCGGAGGGCTTAATAAGCAAGCCCAGGAGAAAGCGTTTTACCAACCGTTTTCCAAGGCGAACGACGTCAACATTGAGGCGGGTGAGTTCAACGGCGAGATGGCTAAGATCAAAGCCATGGTGGAGACCGGTCAGGTCGGCTGGGATGTGGTCGAGGTTGAAAGTCCGGAGTTGGTACGCGGGTGCAGCGAGGGGCTGTTCGAACCCTTGGACTGGGCAAAGCTGGGCGACAAGAGACAGCTGGTCGATTCGGCGGTGAGTGAGTGCGGGGCAGGCATTTTCATCTGGTCCACGGTGTTGGCTTACGATTCCAAAAAACTCGCCAGGGCCCCCATCGGTTGGGCGGATTTTTGGGATTTGAAGACCTATCCAGGCAAACGTGCGCTACGCAAAAGCGCGAAGTTTACCCTTGAAATTGCATTGTTGGCCGATGGCGTTTCCCAGGGCCAACTCTACAACGTGCTGGCCACGCCCGAGGGCGTCGACCGGGCCTTTAAAAAGCTCGATGAAATCAAGTCGAGTATCCAGTGGTGGGAAGCCGGCGCTCAACCGATGCAGTGGCTGGTTTCCGGCGACGTGGTCATGACCTCCGCCTATAACGGGCGCGTCACCGCAGCGCAGAAAGAAGGGCACCCGTTCTCGATCGTCTGGAATGGCAGTCTTTACGACCTGGATAGCTGGGCGATCGTCAAGGGGTCGAAGAACAAGGCGTTGGCCGAGCAGTTCATCGCATTCGCCAACCGTCCCGAGAACCAGAAAGTCTTCGCCGAAACCATTCCCTACGGGCCGACCAACACGCTGGCCATTGCGCAGATCGACGCCACGGTGCGCCCCGATTTGCCAACCGCTCCCGCTAACCTCAAAGGCGCACGCGGGGTAGATACCGATTTCTGGATCGAACACGGTGAAGAGCTGGAGCAACGCTTCAACGCCTGGGCGGCGAACTAATCAGCCACCACCGGCCTCATCTGTTTGAAGCCGGTTCAGCCTTATACTTGGAGACCAGCATGTCAGAAGTCAGCCTGACGGCTATCGATCATTCAACCGATAAGGGCGCCTCTCTCAAGCAGCGATTGCTGCATGCCGAACGTGCCTACCGTAAGCGATCCGTACTGCTGATCGCGCCGCTTTTGATATTTCTACTGATCAGCTTCGTGTTCCCGATCGGCAACATACTGTGGAAGAGCCTCGACAACCCGGAAGTCAAACGGGCATTACCCACGACGCTGCAGGCGTTGCAAGACTGGGACGGTGAAAGCCGGCCGGATGAGAAAGTCTTTTCGTCGTTGGTGATGGACCTGAAAACCGCCAAGGCCGAGGGGCAGACCCCAGGCTTGATCAAGCGGCTGGGTTATGAAGACGGTCGTTATCGCACGCTCCTCAACATGGCCTTGCGCAAGTTGCCGAATAACGACGCCGAATCGATCAGTCGGGCGCTCATCGCTCAATCGACGCTTTGGGCGGAGCCGAGTACTTGGCGCAGTATCCAGCGCGCAGGGCGCCCGCTCACGGCGTATTACGTGCTGGCTGCGTTCGATCATCAGGTGGATGCCCAAAGCGGTGATATTGTCGAGCTGCCCAAGGGGCAGGCGCTGTATCTGTCAGTGCTGATGCGCACACTTTGGATGGCCAGCGTGGTCACGCTGCTGTGCGTACTGTTCGGTTACCCGGTGGCCTATTGGCTGGCCAAGCAACCGAGCAGCCGCGCCAACCTTCTTCTGATCATGGTGCTGCTACCGTTCTGGACCTCTTTGCTGGTGCGTACGGCGGGCTGGATCGTGCTGCTACAGAACGGCGGGTTGATCAACAGTTCACTGATCGGTCTCGGGCTCATCGAGCACCCCTTGCAGCTAGTATTTAACCGGGGGGGTCTACATCTCCATGACCCACATACTGCTGCCCTTTGTGATCCTGCCGCTCTATGCAGTGATGAAAGGCATCTCTCCCAACTACGTCCGCGCAGCCGTTTCACTCGGGGCGCATCCGTTCCGCGCGTTCTGGTCGGCCTACGTGCCGCAGACCTTCGCGGGGGTTACGGCAGGTGCGTTGCTGGTCTTCATCATGGCTATTGGGTACTACATCACGCCCGCGTTGCTGGGGGGGCCGGGTGATCAGATGCTGAGTTATTTCGTCGCGTTCTACACCAACAGCACCATCAATTGGGGGATGGCCGCGGCGCTGGGGAGCCAGTTGCTGATCATCGTCTTGCTGTTGTATTGGGTGTATTCGCGCATCACCCGTTCAGCCAACCCCGCCCAACGTGCATGAGGTGTTTGATGAATCATCATTCTACAGTGGTCGAGCGCCTCTGGTCGCCGATCTTCAGTGTATTCAGCTTCAGCCTGCTGGTTTTTCTGGTGGTGCCGATCCTGGTAATCGTACCGCTGTCTTTCAACGAAGGGTCGTTTCTCAGTTATCCGTTGAGCGGTTTCTCATTGCGCTGGTATCAGGAGTTTCTCGGTTCCCAGGAGTGGATGCGGGCACTGCGCAATAGCTTGATTATCGCACCGGCAGCCACGTTGCTGGCCACCGCGCTCGGCACCCTGGCCGCCGTGGGCCTCGCCCGCGGCGAGTTCCGTGGTAAGGGGCTGGTGATGGCCGTATTGATTTCGCCGATGATCGCGCCCGTGGTGATTATTGCGGTGGCGCTCTACTTTTTTCGCCCAATTGAATTTGCTCAACAGCTACCTTGGCCTCGTGCTGGCTCACGCTGCGCTCGGAGTGCCCTTCGTAGTGATCACCGTGGCGGCGACGTTACAGGGCTATGATCGGAATTTTTCCCGTGCAGCCGCCAGTTTGGGGGCACCGCCGTTGTTGGCGTTTCGCAAGGTCATGCTGCCGCTGATTGCGCCCGGCGTGATCAGTGGGGCCTTGTTCGCGTTTGCCACCTCTTTCGATGAGGTGGTGGTGACGCTTTTTTTGGCCAGCCCCGCCCAACGCACGTTGCCGATGCAAATGTTTGGAGGCATTCGCGAGAACCTCAATCCCACCATCGCTGCGGCGGCGACCTTGATGGTAGGTGCGTCA
The DNA here is from genome assembly GCF_054683855.1 of Pseudomonas sp. H1_D04. NCBI lineage: Bacteria > Pseudomonadati > Pseudomonadota > Gammaproteobacteria > Pseudomonadales > Pseudomonadaceae > Pseudomonas > Pseudomonas sp. H1_D04. The sequence continues at coordinate 5,406,155 of NZ_CP162826.1, read as the reverse complement.
GCCGTGCTGTTACTGCTGATGGAGTGGTTGCGTCGGCGCAACGAAAAACTTCGCGGCAGCAGTACCGTTTGACACGTTATCCCGACCCACCCTGGCTATGCTTACTGAGGTAATTGATGAAGGTCCTGGTCTCTGTAAAGCGAGTGATCGACTATAACGTCAAGGTTCGCGTCAAAGCGGACAACTCTGGCGTCGACCTCGCAAACGTAAAAATGTCGATGAACCCTTTCTGTGAAATCGCCGTGGAAGAAGCCGTACGCCTGAAAGAGAAAGGCGTGGCGACTGAAATCGTCGTGGTTTCCATCGGCCCGACCACTGCCCAGGAGCAACTGCGTACCGCTCTGGCACTGGGCGCCGACCGCGCCGTGCTGGTTGAGTCCGCTGAAGAGCTGACCTCCCTGGCCGTGGCCAAGTTGCTCAAGGCCGTTGTCGACAAGGAACAGCCTTCGCTGGTGATCCTCGGCAAACAAGCCATCGACAGCGACAACAGCCAGACTGGCCAGATGCTGGCTGCACTGACCGGTTACGGCCAGGGCACCTTCGCTTCCAAAGTGGAAGTGAGCGGCGACAGCGTTGCCGTGACCCGCGAAATCGACGGCGGTGCACAGACGGTTTCCCTGAAACTGCCGGCCATCGTCACCACCGACCTGCGTTTGAACGAGCCGCGCTACGCGTCCCTGCCAAACATCATGAAAGCCAAGAAGAAGCCTCTTGAAGTGCTGACTCCGGACGCTTTGGGCGTTTCCACCGCCTCTACCAACAAGACCGTCAAAGTCGAAGCGCCGGCTGCACGCAGCGCGGGCATCAAGGTCAAGTCGGTGGCTGAACTGGTCGAGAAACTGAAAAACGAAGCGAAGGTAATCTGATCATGACTATCTTGGTAATCGCCGAACACGACAACAAAGTGCTGGCCCCGGCCACGCTGAACACCGTGGCTGCTGCTGCCAAAATCGGCGACGACATCCACGTTCTGGTTGCAGGCCAAGGCGCTGGCGCCGTGGCTGAAGCCGCTGCGAAGATTGCTGGTGTGAGCAAAGTCCTGAACGCTGACAACGCCGCTTACGCGCATCAGCTGCCGGAGAATGTTGCGCCATTGGTTGCAGAGCTAGGCGCTGGCTACAGCCACATCCTGGCCGCCGCCACCTCCAACGGCAAAAACATCCTGCCACGCGTTGCCGCGCAGCTGGACGTTGACCAGATATCCGAGATCGTTTCGGTTGAAAGCGCCGACACCTTCAAGCGCCCGATCTATGCCGGTAACGCCATTGCCACCGTGCAATCGACCGCTGCCATCAAAGTCATCACCGTGCGCGCCACCGGTTTCGACCCGGTTGCCGCTGAAGGTGGTTCGGCTGCCGTTGAAGCCGTCTCCGCTGCCCACGACGCTGGTACCTCCAGCTTTGTCGGCGAAGAGCTGGCCAAGTCGGACCGTCCTGAGCTGACCGCTGCCAAGATCGTCGTTTCGGGCGGACGTGGCATGCAGAACGGTGACAACTTCAAGCACCTGTACGCCCTGGCCGACAAGCTGGGCGCTGCGGTCGGCGCTTCCCGCGCTGCCGTCGACGCAGGTTTCGTACCCAACGACATGCAGGTCGGCCAGACCGGCAAGATCGTCGCGCCACAGCTGTACATCGCGGTCGGTATCTCCGGCGCGATCCAGCACTTGGCCGGTATGAAAGACTCCAAAGTGATCGTTGCGATCAACAAGGACGAAGAAGCGCCGATCTTCCAGGTGGCTGATTACGGCCTAGTGGCGGACTTGTTTGACGCGGTGCCGGCGTTTCTGGCTGAGCTGAACTGAAGACGGGTTGTCGAAGCAAAAAAAGGCCGGGTTCACACCAGGCCTTTTTCATGGTGCTGTCCCGTCCCGAATAAGGTTTACACCTTCTGACCTTTCTTCAGGAGGACTCAATGGATACGAGAAAAAGGCGCAGCCAACGCGATTACACGATAGCTTTTAAATTGTCGGTCGTAGACCAAGTCGAAAAAGGCGAGTTGAGTTATAAAGAGGCTCAACGGCGCTTTGGCATTCAGGGCCGGTCCACGGTACTGGTTTGGCTACGCAAGCATGGCCGACAGGACTGGAGCCAATGCGCCTCAATCCGAGCGCCGTGGAGCAGGCCGATGACCGACCCCAACCTCCCGCGGACACCCGAGCAGCGGATTAAAGAGCTTGAAGAACAGTTGGCGCTGAGCAATCAAAAGGCCCAGTTCTTTGAAGCTGTCGTGAACGTCTTGAAAAATGATTACGGTGTGTCCATCGTAAAAAAGCGACCCGGCAAGTCCTCTCGCAAGGGCAAATCCAAGACCTGAGGATTACCAGGGCTTGCCTGTTCATGGGAATTTCGCGCCAAGCGTATTACAAACGTAACCGAGCCGTTGATGCGAGAGCTCACCAAGACCAGCAAGTAGTGGACTTTGTTCTGGAAAAGCGGCGTCGCCAGCCGAGGTTAGGCACGCGCAAGCTGCATTATCTGATGAGCACTGAGGCTGAAGCGCAGGTAATTGTTGGTCGAGACCGTCTTTTTTCCATCTTGCGCGAAGCGCGAGAGCTGGTTCCTCGAAAGCGTGCTTATCATAAAACTACGCATAGCCATCATCAGTTCCGCCGCCATCCCAACCTGCTCAAAGCAGGCCCGGAACAAGTTGTCGCTGGCAGGCCCGAGCAGGTTTGGGTTGCAGATATTACCTATCTGCCCACGCGGGAAAGTGTTGTTTACGTCAGCCTGATAACAGACGCGTACTCACGCAAGATCGTGGGTCATCATGTGCATGACAGTCTGCATATGGAGTCGTTGGTCAAAGCATTGCAGAAAGCTGTTAGCCAGCGAAAATCCATGCAGTCGCTGATCCATCACTCGGATCGCGGGGCCCAGTACTGCTCCGACTTGTATCAGCGGCTACATACGAAACACGGAATCAGGTGCTCAATGACCGATGGCTATGATTGCTATCAGAACGCTATGGCGAGCGAATAAATGGGATTTTGAAAACCGAGTTTTTACTCCGTCGGCCTAAAATCTGGCAGAAGGAGTGAAGATGATGGGCGAGTCGGTGCTGATCTACAACAAAGAGCGGCCGCATGTGGCCTTGAAATACAAAACGCCCGATGCGATGCATCGGGCGTTTTGAGACTGAAACAGTTGTAAACCTATTTCAGGACTAGACATGCTCACTTAGCCATTGACCCATTTGCTGGTGTCGTCCAATGCCATGCCGAACCGATCCACGATTGACCGCACCTCATCTTCACTGATGATCAGCGGAGGGCAGAAAGCGATGGCGTCGCCCATGTTGCGCGTGATCATGCCATGCGCCTGGGCACGCCCTGCCAGATAGCGTCCCAGCGTGCCTGGCGCGTCCAAGGTGGCCTTGGTGGCGCGGTCAGCGACCAGTTCGACGGCTGCGATCAGGCCCGCCCCCCTGATCTCACCGACCAACGGATGATCGCCGAAACGTTGCAACTCTCTGTGCAGGAGTTCACCCACCTGCGCGGCATGCGCCACGAGATTTTCTTCATCAATGATTTTCAGGTTTTCCAGCGCGACGGCTGCCGCCACGGGATGTCCGCCGCCGGTAAAACCATGGCCCAGTGCGCCGAAGGACTTGGTCTGGTCAGCGATGCCTTGATACACCCGCTCATTGAGCAGAATGGCCGATATCGGCTGGTAGGACGACGACAGTTGTTTGGACAGAATCATGATGTCCGGCTCAATGCCGAAGGTCTGGCTGCCGAACATAGTACCGGTACGGCCGAAGCCACAGATCACCTCGTCGGCGACAATCAGAATGTCGTGCTTGCGGCACACACGCTGGATTTTTTCCCAGTACGTACGTGGTGGCACAATCACGCCACCGGCCCCCATCAAGGGTTCTCCGACGAATGCCGCGATGGTTTCCGGACCCTCTTTCAGGATCAACGCCTCCAATTCAGCCGCAAGTCGATCAGCAAATTGCTCCTCGGTCTCATGCGGCAGCGCATGGCGGTAATGGTGCGGGCAGCCGACGTGCAGGAAGCCTGGCAACGGGACGTCGAAGCCGCGCTGGTTGGCCGGCAGGCCCGTGAGGCTGGCACTGGCAAGCGTAATGCCGTGGTAGCCGCCGATTCGGCTGATGAATTTTTTGCGGGTCGGTTTGCCCTGGGCATTATTGAGATACCAGACCAACTTGATCACGGTGTCGTTGGCCTCGGAGCCGGAGTTGGTGAAGAACACCTTGCTCATGGGCACCGGTGCCATGTTGATCAGCTTCTCCGCCAGCTCGATGCTGGGGGCGTGGGCTTTATGACCAAACAGGTGGTAGAAGGGAAGCGTAGACATCTGTTTTTCAGCCGCCGCCACCAGTCGCTTGTTGCTGAAGCCCAGGGCCGCGCTCCATAGCCCGGCCATGGCCTCGATGTAACGTTTGCCGTTTTCGTCGATGACGAACACCCCGTCCCCTCGATCAATCACCAATGGCCCCTGTTCCTCGTGAGCCCTGGCGTTTGTGTAGGGGTGCAATTGATGACGCATGTCTTTGTCGGCTAGAGAGGAACGTGTCGTGGTCATGATGATCTCGCTGTTTTATGGGACCGCTAACTGAAGCATAATGCATGATGCATCATGTTGTGTAGCTGGTTTTTTCTCCATAAAACCGCGATGATGCAGCCCTGTGCTGTCGGGGCCTTGTTTCCCGCCAAATAGAGCCTCTCCCTCCATTCGGATCTGATATGAGCTACCCCATCGGTGAAATAAAACACGCGTATCTCGGCACCAGCGTCTATTCATCTCTACGGGAAGCGTTGGTCACGGGAAAGCTCAAGCCCGATGACAAACTTCGCATTCGTGACCTGGCCATGCAGTTGGGCACCAGCGTCACCCCTGTGCGCGATGCGATTCTTCAGCTTGCGAAAGAGCAAGCGTTAGTCATGAAGACGCCCAAGGACATACGCGTTCCGATCTTGACAAGCCAACAATATTTGGAAATTCGCGCTGTGCGGCTTGCCCTTGAGGGGTTGGCTGCGGAGACGGCGGCGAGCCTTGTCACCGATGAGGATTTGGAGCGTATTGAGGCCAACATCAAGGCCAACCTTGACGCAATTCATCGTGAAGACATGAGCGAAGCGTTGAACCTCAACCAGACGTTCCACTTCTTCTTTGCCGACATCGCTCAAATGCCGCTGTTGCGAGGCTTTCTGGACAGTCTATGGATGCGCACTGGGCCACTGCTCGCACTGGCCTACGATCACTTTTCGGAGCAGATGGCGATCGAGCACCACTGGGAAGTGTTGGCGGCCCTGAAGAACCGTGATGGGGTTGCCGCCAGGCAGGCGATCTGTACGGACATTCTCGATGGCAATGAAATGATGCTGGAGTTTATCAAGACACAGTAGGTGGCGGTTTCACTAACTTCGGTGGTTTGCTCGGCCGTGCCTGCATTCTGTTCTGCACAGCTTCGTGCTCTCCGAGTCGAATTCTTTTTTCTGTGTTTGAACTGACCCCGCACAGTTGGACGATTGCCTCTCTACGCCTGAGCGGCTTGATTCCTGTATTCAACAGGCTCAGGCCGCTTAGCTTCAGTCTGACGCGCGATAGATTGTCATACTGGATGTACTCATCAATGCCTACGGGTTCGGTTCATCTCTAGCCACCCGAGACTCATCCAAATCGGAAACAGTTCTTGCCCGCAGATTTTGCACTATACATCGCGACATCCGCTTTGGATAAAATCTGTTCAACACACCCAAGCTCTGAGGTGTAAGTCGCGGTAATGCCGATGCTGACGCCGAGACCTTGATATTTCGCGTCTTTACTCGTGTAATCTTCGAGGCTTTTTATAATGCGTTCAGCAATGAGTGAGGCGGATATCTTGTCGGTATCGGGCATCACTACGACGAACTCGTCACCGCCTATGCGTGCCACTGCGTCACCCTTGCGTACCACCCGGGTGACCATTTTCGAGAAAGAAACTAATACACTGTCGCCGGTGGCGTGCCCATTAGCATCATTGATTTTTTTGAACCCGTCCAAATCCAGACAAAGTACACAAACGTCACTGTTGCCATTGGCTTTCGAATCACATATCGCCGTTATCCTATTCAGGATTCCTAAGCGGTTCAGCACGCCGGTCAGTTTGTCATGGGTGGCGGAATGTGTACTCTGTGCTTCTGAAATATAGGCTTTCGTCAGGTTTTCATTGAGGTTGTTCAACAGTACCCACAAGCCGGTGAGGTACATGGGCGCTTGCAGAATCAGCACCCGCAACATCGGTTCCGGTTGGAACAGCGTGGCCAATTTCATTGGTATGTCCGTGAGCAGGATTTGTGTAAATGCATAGCGGGGTATGCCTTGGTTTCTCATGGCTATCGCCCCATTCATGCTGACCGTCGATGTGCATGCGAGGACTTGAAGTACCGGGTCCTGGCTGATGATGCATTCTGCGGTACCAATGCCTATTTCGGCGGCCCAGACCAAACCCAAGAGCAGAGAAAGGTCCGTTGCGTAGCGAGGCCTGGATTTGCCGCCGGCAATAAATCTCTGCAGCACAAACCAGCGGGTGATCCAAATCACAACGTCGGCGGCTAACCAACTGATGAAGAACGGCGTGGGGTGAAGTATGACTGCAACGCTGCATATGAGCAGTGTGTTCATCCCTGCTGCGACTAGCGCGGCGCGAGAGGTAAAGGGACCTTCAAGTAGCTTTAGGCGTATGTTCCGATCCATGCTTTGGTTGTCTTTCACAAACCAGCGGATAAACCGTGTAGTGGGAAAAGAGTGAAGATTTGGCATAGGGCTAGTCCGCCATAAAGCGACAACAGATGATGGCCTTTTAGCACTATACCCGAGCACGGATTGGATGGCTTTAAATACCGCAACGAGGACATGAATACGGTCGGGGCTGGCGATCATCAGACTGGCCCCGGCCACCGATATCAATGCTGGTTAGCCAGCTTGTGTTCCAGGTAGTGAATGTTCACACCACCTTCGCAGAAGCCTTCATCACGCACCAGGTCCCGAGGCAGCGGGATGTTGGTCTTGATGCCGTCGACCACGATTTCGTCCAGGGCGTTACGCATACGGGCCATGGCCTCGTCGCGGGTGGCGCCCCAGGTGATCAGCTTGCCGATCAGCGAGTCGTAGTTGGACGGAACCTTGTAGCCACTGTACAGGTGCGAATCCACACGCACGCCGTTGCCGCCGGGCGCGTGGAAATGCTTGACCAGGCCAGGGCTTGGGATAAAGGTTTTCGGGTCTTCGGCGTTGATGCGGCACTCCAGGGAGTGGCCGTGCATCTTCACGTCGTCCTGGGTGAAGGACAGCACGTTGCCAGCGGCGATGCTGAGCATCTCCTTGACGATGTCGATACCGGTGACCATCTCCGAAACCGGGTGCTCTACCTGCACGCGAGTGTTCATCTCGATGAAGTAGAAACGGCCGTTCTCGTAGAGGAACTCGAAGGTACCGGCGCCACGGTAGTTGATGTCGATGCACGCCTTGACGCAGCGAGCCAGCACTTCTTCACGGGCTTTCTCGTCCAGACCCGGTGCCGGCGCTTCTTCCAGTACCTTCTGGTGACGACGTTGCAGCGAGCAATCGCGGTCGCCCAGGTGGATGGCGTGGCCCTGGCCGTCGGAGAGTACTTGCACTTCCACGTGACGTGGGTTGGTCAGGTACTTTTCCAGGTAGACCATCGGGTTGCCGAACCAGGCGCCCGCTTCGGAGCGGGTCTGCTTGGCAGCTTCGATCAGGTCTTCTTCCTTGTGCACCACGCGCATGCCGCGACCACCACCGCCACCGGCGGCCTTGATGATCACCGGGTAACCGACTTCGCGACCAATGCGCAGAGCGGTTTCCTCGTCTTCCGGCAGCGGGCCGTCGGAGCCAGGAACGGTTGGCACGCCGGCTGCGATCATGGCGTCCTTGGCCGAGACCTTGTCGCCCATCAGGCGAATGGTTTCGGCTTTAGGGCCGATGAACGCGAACCCGGATTTTTCCACCTGTTCGGCGAAATCGGCGTTTTCCGCGAGGAAGCCGTAGCCCGGGTGGATGCCATCAGCGCCGGTCACTTCCGCGGCGGCGATGATGTTCGAGACTTTCAGGTACGAGTTCGTGGCCAGTGGCGGGCCGATGCAAATGCTTTCGTCCGCCAGTTTCACGTGCATCAATTCGGTATCGGCCGTCGAGTAAACAGCGACGGTCTTGATGCCCAGTTCCTTACAGGCGCGCACGACGCGCAAAGCAATTTCACCACGGTTGGCGATCACTACTTTTTGCAGTTTTGCGACTTCACTCATTCTGATCTCCACGCCGCTCAAACGATGTTGAACATGGGCTGGTCGTATTCAACGGGTTGACCGTCTTCGACCATGATTGCTTCAATGACCCCGCTGCAGGTTGCCTCCACCGTATTCATCATTTTCATGGCTTCCACGATGCACAGCACGTCGCCCTTTGCCACAGATTGGCCAATCTCAACGAACGCTGCTGAAGTCGCCGAGGCCTTACGGTAGAAGACGCCCACCATCGGCGCCGAGATAACTGTGCCGGCGAGTTTCGACTCAGGCTGAACCTGCTGAGTTTCAGCTATTTGTGGGGCCGCCACCGCTGAGGGAGGAGCGGCGGGTTTACTGTTACGACGAAGACGAACCCGATTATTACCTTCTTTGAAATCAATCTCCGCCAGGCCCGAGCCTTCAATCAACTTGACCAGTTCTTTTACTTTTTCAATGTCCATGCTGCTGCAACCTTATGTTTGGATTAGAGGCTTAACGTCGCGTCGAACTATCTAAGGAGGTTGCCCTTGGACGTTTCACGCAACGTGAGAATCGCTAACAAGGCACACACCGCAGCACCCGCCATGAAATAGCCCGGTACCAGTAAATTGCCGGTCTTGGTGATAATCGAGGTGACCACGTAGGGGGTGATCCCGCCGCCCAGGATGGCGCCCAGGTTGATGCTGATCGCCATGGCCGTGTAGCGCACACGTGTCGGAAATTGCTCGGCGTAAGTGGGGTAGCCCACCGATTGCACGATTGGCATGGGCAAGGTGGCGACAAACATCGCCAGGGCGGCGATCCAGAGGCTGCCGCTGTCCATCAGGATCATCATGGGAATCACCAGAGTGGCGTAACCCAGGAAGCCGATGCTCAGTGCCTTCCGGCGACCGATACGGTCTGACAAACCACCCCAGAAGGGCATCATCGCCGCCATGCACAGGCTGATCACTGCAATCACCCAGTAGACTTTGGATTTGTCGAAATGCAGGTAGGTGGTCAGGTAGATGTTCATGAACACCATCCCGATGAAGTAACCCGCATTCTGTGCAGAAGCAAATACGATGACCCGCAGCAGTGCTGGCAGGTTTTTGCTGAACACTTCTTTGACCGGTGCTACCGGTGGCTTTTCCTTCTCCAGGAAGGCTTTGAATTCCGGCGTTTCTTCAACGTTATGCCGCATGTAAAACGAAAACATAACCAGCGGGATGGACAGAAAGAACGGGATACGCCAGCCCCATGCCTGCAGTTGCTCGGCACTGAGCAACCCGGTGGTGATACCGCAGACAATCGCGCCGGTGGCGCCACCCACGGCAACGCCCAGCGGTGTGAATGAACCGAAGAACCCGCGTCGGCCGTTGGGAGAAGATTCCGCCACAAACGCCGCGGCGCCTACCACTTCGCCGCCGGCGAAGAAGCCTTGGGACAGTCGCAACAGCACCAGCAGGATAGGCGCGGCCAGGCCGATCTGGGCGGTGGTCGGCAGCACCCCAATAAGAGCGGTGGCGGTGCCCATGCCGATCACGGTGCTGAGCAGCACTCGACGTCGGCCGATGCGGTCGGCAAGGCGGCCGAGCAGCACGCCGCCGATCGGGCGGATAACAAAGGCAATGCCGAACACCGCCAACGTGGCGAGGAGGGCGGCGGCGGGGTTGTCCCCGGGAAAGAACAGCGGGGCGATGATGGTCGCCATATACCCGTAGATACTGAACTCATAGTATTCAACGGCGGTGCCGGTGGCCGAGGCCATGGCTGCGCGCTTGGCAATCACGGCCGACTGCGTTGTGCCGCCGGTGGCGTGTGCCTCGACGTCGATGTGCGGCGAGTGCGTATTTTCAGAGAGAACACGAGACATAAATACCTTCCACTCTGGCCAATGGCCAAAAGAGTTAAGTGGCAGAGGGGCCTGCCTTGAAAGTGACGTACTGAAAACCGACAGTGCACAGTTCATCCGGGCATTCAGGCGCCCAGACGCATCCGTCATTGACTATTCAGCTCTCAGACGAGGTTTTAAGCTCGGCAGTTAAAACGAGGGGGTTGATTCACGAGGCATGGTTGTTTCCTTTTTATTATGGGTAAACGTTGTGGGTGTCACTCAAATACGCGCACGCGCGGGTTTTTGAATGGTGATGCCTTCTTTGAGCAGGGCTTGCCTGATCGCACTGGCAAACGCTGCAGCGCCGGGCTGGTCGCCGTGCAGGCAAAGTGTGTGTGCCGTCACCGGTACCCAGGTCCCTTGGGTGGTGCGCACTTCGCCTAAATGCAGCATGTTCATGACTTGATCGATGGCCTCGTGGAGGTTTTCGATCATTGCGCCAGGCTGGCTGCGCGGCGTCAGCATACCGTCAGCCTGGTAGCTGCGATCGGCAAACACTTCCTGTGCCACGCTCAAGCCACAGGCTTGGCCGGCGGTGACCAAGGCACTCCCTGACAAGCCGAAAAGAATCAGGCTCGGATCAATGTCTTTGACTGCCCGGCAGATCGCATCGGCAGTGGGCCGGTGCACCGCCGCGAAGTTGTAAAGCGCACCGTGGGGTTTGACGTGGCGCAGTTCGACCTTGGCGGCTTTGGTAAAGCCCAGCAACGCACCGACCTGGTATACGACGAGTTCGTACACTTCATCCTCGGACAGCGTCATCATTCGGCGACCGAAACCTTGCAGGTCGTCAAAGCCAGGATGGGCGCCGATTGCCACACCTAACTTGGCTGCCAGTGCCACGGTTGAGCGCATGGAGCGCGAATCCCCGGCGTGAAACCCGCAGGCGATATTGGCTGAGGTGAGGTGTGGAAGAATCGCCGCATCGTCGCCTGCGCGATAAATGCTGAAGCCTTCGCCAAGGTCGCTGTTGAAATCTATTTCAGGCATTGAAGGCCTCCATCGCTTTGAGCGTACGAGCGCGGGTGAGCAGCAAGGCTTCGGCGGCGCTCAACTCTATGAGTGAAAATCGTAATTTGTCGCCCGGCAGCAACTGCGCCAACCGAGGTAAGTCGACGCTGGCCACCTGGGCTATTCGTGGGTAGCCACCGGTTGTTTGGCGGTCAGCCATCAAGATCAGCGGCTTGCCGCTGGGAGGCACTTGGACTGTGCCGAATGCAACACTTTCCGATAACAGTTCTTTGGGCGAAGACAGCGTCAAGGACGTGCCGTCGAGCCGGTAGCCCATACGGTCCGAGTCACCGGTCAGGGTGTAATCATTGTTTATGAAGTGCTCTTGGGACTCCGCGGAAAAGTCCTTCCACTCCCGCCCCGCGATCACTCTGATCGGTTCGCAGGCGGCCGCTTCATACAGCCCAAAGTTGGAGCGAGGGCTTAGGCGAGGCGGGTTGGCAAACGATGAACAGATGGGGATCAAATCCCCGGCTTGCAGCGCACGGCCGCGCAGCCCGCCGAACCCGCCCCGGGAGTACGTGCTGGTGCTGTTCATCAACGGGTGCAGCAAAAAGCCGCCACCTACCGCGAGGTAACTGCGGGCGCCCTGTCGCCGCTTGCCGAAACTCAAGGTGCTGCCTGGCGACACCAGGGCCGCCACGCCGGGCTTGAGCGGAATCGCATCCAGCTCGGCGCCGAGGTCCGCGCCGGCGAGCGCAATCACGGCTTTGGCCTGAAAGTGCAGTGTCGGGCCCTGCAGGGTCATTTCCAACGTGCTGAAGGTACGAGGGTTGCCGACCAGCAGGTTGCACAGGGCATGCGCATCTTCATCCATCACGCCGGTCACGGGTACGCCCCAATGCTGGAACCTATGCCGCCCAGTGTCCTGGAAGGTTGAGAGCATGCCGGGTTTGATTACCTTGATGGTCACTTCATGTTCTCCCGAGCCAGCAGATCGAATTCATGGCGGGTAATGGGTACAAATCGAATCTGGTCGCCGCCCTGTAAAAGACACGGCGGCTCACTCAAAGCAGAAAACATGGGCAGCGGTGTCCGCCCTATGAGGTTCCAGCCGCCGGGGAGATCAGCCGGGTAAATCACACTTTGTCGGTTAGCGATGCCGATGCTGCCTTGCTTGACCAGCGTGCGCGGTGTGGCGCGACGCGGCAGCGACAGAGCGCTGTCGTGCATGCCGATGTAGGGGTGGCCTGGCGCGAAACCGACCATCAAAACATCCAGCCAGTCGGCCGAGTGAGCGGCGATGACCTCGTTGGTGGTCAGGCCGCAGGCCTGCGCGATGTCTTCAAGATCCGGGGCATATTCGGGGTCGTAGCACACCGGAATATCGAGGCGGCTGCCGATCGTTGCGGCAGCGCTGTGCGAATTCATGAGACGCTCGGTCACCAATGTGCACATCGATTCGTAGGGCGACACGCCGGGGAACAGGTTGGCAATTGACTCAGGAGAGTAATGAACGCCGACGGTCACCATCGCAGAGACAACATCCGTGACGCACGGTAATTGTCCCTGCGCGACCAAGGTGCGTAATTGACTGCCGACCGAGGCGGCCTCGCGGTTGAGCTCAATGGAAAGTACGCTGCCAAATATCAGGATCACGCAGCGATCACCGCACGGCTCGAAGTGCCATTTAACGGTGGAGAGAGGCACCCTTGGCGGCTCATCCAAAATGCGACTGAGGTCGGACATAGTGTTCTCTATCCTCATGCGGCAGGCTAAACATCGGCCAGGCGCGTGCAGCGAGACAGAGAAAGCGCGGGCTCTCACAGGTATCCGGCGCAACACAGCAAGGCTTCACGGCTTGATAGTGCGCCGTCGCTCTAATGGCGACGGTCGCTTGAACAACGTATTACTTGGCGAACAGCTGGCTCATATCCTTGAACGCCTTGAACTCCAACGCATTGCCACACGGGTCGAACAGGAACATGGTGGCCTGTTCGCCGACCTGGCCCTGGAAGCGGATGTAGGGTTCGATCACAAACTGGGTCTCACGCGCTTTCAAACGTTCGGCCAGGGCCTCCCATTGCGCCCACTCCAGGATGATGCCGAAGTGCGGAACCGGCACGTCGTGGCCGTCTACGGGGTTGCTGTGCACGCTTTCCTGCGAAGCAGTCTTTGGGTGCTCATGGATGACCAACTGATGGCCGTAGAAATCGAAGTCGACCCACTGGTTGCTGGAGCGACCTTCGGAAAGACCGAACACCTCACCGTAGAAGTGACGTGTGGCGGCCAGATCGTAGACGGGAATTGCCAGATGGAAAGGAGAGAGGCTCACGGTGGTTTCCTATTGATTTGTTTTGATCTGAATCAATTCTTATCCGGAAACACGGTGGGGAAAAGCGCAAATTCTGTGTCCTGAGCACGAATAATTTCGATGAGTAAATCGGTAACACAGGCTTTTGCACCATTGTTGTTCGTGCTGCACCACGATGGTTCGTGCAAAGGCTGAAAAGCTTGCGTGACCGCGGTTGATTTTCTACTGCCCCTATGCATGCGAAAGGCATCACACTGCATCAAGGACGCAGGTGCGGAAGATGTTGAACAGCGGTGAATGTTTTTGCCGGTATTTCGAGACCAGTACGATCTCCCTGAAAAACGTGAGCTTGCGCAGCTCCAGCACCCTGACATCATCCGCATGTTCGAGCCATAACCCCGCCTTGGGTACCAGCGAAACGCCGAGCCCACTGCGTACCATTTTGACAATGGCATCCAGTTCATCCAGCTCCAGCGCCTGATGCACATGAATTTTTTGCTGCTTGAGAAACTGGGTAACCAACCGCCCGCCAAACGAGCCTCGGTCATATCGCACAAAGGGCTGTTCCGCCAGAATAGCCAGCGGGTCGTCACCCACCACCTCTTTGGACGTGATCAATACGAAAGCCTCGCGCGCGATGACTTCGGCATGCAGGTCCTTGGGCAGGGAAAACGGTGGCCGGATCATGATGGCCAAGTCCAACTCGCCGGCGTCCACCTGGCTCAGCAGGTTCAACGACACACCCGGCACTAGGTTGGTTTCGATGAAAGGCGCCTGTGACTTCAACGCCACCAGAGCCTGCGGCAGGATCCCGGTCTGAACCGTGCCGATCGCTCCGATTCGCAGTGCGCCGTGGAAGTCATTGCCGCTGTCTGCGGCCCCCATTCGACCGAAAAGCCGCAGGATTTCCTCGGCCAGGGGAATGGCGCGCTGGCCTGCTGAATTGAGCGTGGCTGAGCGTCCGGTACGATCAAACAATTTGACCCCCAAGCTGTCCTCAAGGCTTTTGATCTGGGCGCTGACGGCAGACTGCGTCAGCCCAACCTGCTGGCCAGCCGCTGCGAAGGTACCCCGCTGCGTAACGCAGATAAATGTCTTCAGCTCTCTGATCATGTTGCACCGTGACCCATTGTTGGATGTTCGCGCAGAGGGTAGTCATTTTCTTTATGTTTACCAACAGCGCTCGGCGCCAATCGCTCGAGAGAAGAGGGCAGAATTGAAAAAGCCCTCGAAAGTCAGGCTTTGGAGGGCTCATGGGAGGGATGGTGTAACTGCTTAACGCTGTTCGGCTGCCATGCGTTTCAGCATTGAGGCGGGTTCCCAAGTGGGACCAAATCGCTCAGCGAACTCCAATAATGAGTCGTGCAGTTGCACCACGCTCGGTGACCAATGCGCCATCGGCCCGAACTGATAGGGAGGGTAGCCGTAACCTCGAGTGAAAATCATATCGATATCATCCGGGTGCATTGCCAGTCTTTCGTCCAACAGCCTGCATCCCTGGTTAGCCATTGACGCCAGTACTGCCTGTAACAATGACTCGTCGTCGAGTATCGGCACGGTCGAGACGCCTTTGATCGACGATCTTGCAAGCTGCTCGTCAGGGGGCAGAGGCAACCCAAAGTTATTTAACACACGAACTGTATCGTCGTGACTGACGCCGCCGGCCCACAGGCTTTCCAAGTCGGCCGTCCAGAGGTTGATTAATGCCCGGCCCAAGGGAGTTTTGCCCGTTGAGTGCAAGCATGCGTAACCCATGGTGCTTGCCCCCTTGACAGCCATACGACCAGAGTCAAGGGTGTTAGTTTCCCGTTTAACAAACTGCAACAGGCTCTGCGGTCCTTCTCCGTAGGAGAACGCGGCTATTATTGGATGGCCCTCTATCTGTTCGGGCAGTGCATCCAGATCTACGGATTGACCGTCGCAAACACCATAAACGATGACGCCTCCCTCTCTCATTTGTCCCGCGAGTTCGGCGTACTTCTTCAATCGGCAGAGCTGGCTGTCGGTGCTTAAATCCAGCCATACGTCACTGGCAGAAACGTTGTCCAGGAAGTCGTCCGATTTAGCATTTTGATGCACCCAGAGCCGCTGGGGCCCCGGGCCATCGAGGCGACAACCCGGTGGTAAGCTCTCGCCGGTAAATGTGATGCGGTTCAGCTCAACAGGTTTTGCATCCGGCTGCTGTAAAGGTCCCCATGCGGCTGCGTCGTCATTATCGTCGGCGGCCATCAACGCCATGCTCTGACCGGATTGCTCAGCATCCAGATAAAGGTCTGCTTCCAGTGCGTATCCGCTATCGAAGTCACCGTCAAGTGCGGCCTCCAACAACTGCAAAATCGCGGCTTTACCTTTATAGGCAAAAAAATCTGGAGCCTGTAGGGCCTTGAAGTCTTTTAAATAATCGACAGGGGTATGCGCATGTAACGAATTACGATCGCGGCAAGGAACGGGGTTGGGATGAGCGGCTGTCCAGGACAAAATATCTTGCGGCCGCTCTTGCCAATTGCGATTCAGCAGGCCGTCTACAAGACCGAGTTCAAGCGCGCGATCAGCATTGATCGGGTTTCCGGACATCAACAAATCGAGCGCTGGCGCCACACCAATTAATCGTGGCAAGCGTTGAGTCGCGCCGGCACCCGGTGGGAGGCTAACGTGAATCTCGGGAGCGCCGATCAACGCATCGGCGGTTGCCAGGCGCCATTGGCATGCCAAGACCAGCTCCAATGCCGCGCCGAAGACACGTCCATGCATTACCGCAACCAACGGCTTGCGACTGGCTTCCACCGCTTCGACCAAGGGCCTTGCGGCATCACTGTTGTAAACCACCCCTAGTTCATTTCTCAAGGCGCCAATTGAGAAATCATCCCCTTGCCCACACACAATCGCGATCAACGCGTGAGGATCTTGGCTGTAGCGTTCAAGAACCCGCGAAAAGTCCTCCAGCAACGTTTCGCTGAATGCGTTGAACGGAGGGTTATTGAGTTGCAGGATCGCGACTGCGCCACGGCGCTCATAACTGACAAGTGACATTACTTAGTTCCTCCGGATACGGCTCAGGCCGTTCCACCCACAATAAGGTTGTCGATTTTTAGTGTCGGCTGGCCAACGCTGACTGGAACGGTCTGGCCTTTTTTGCCGCATACCGCCATGCCTGGGTCCAGCGCCATATCGTTGCCGACCATACTGATTTGACTAAGTGTTTGCGGGCCATTCCCGGTCAGGGTCGCCCCACGTACCGGAGCTACTAACTTGCCGTCCTCGATCAGATAGGCCAACGCACTCTGAAAGGTAAACTGACCGCTGACGATGTCGACCTGACCGCTCTCTGGCAACGCGAGGTACAAGCCACGCTTGACGGAAGCGATAATTTCTTCGGGCCCAAGATTTCCATTGCGCATGAAGGTGTTGGTCATCCGCGGCATTGGCAGATGCGCATACGACTGTCGCCGACCATTCCCGGTAGGCGACATGCCCATCAACCTGGCGCTGAGGCTGTCGTGCATGTAACCGCACAACACACCGTCCTCGATCAGAGTCGTGCATTGCCCGGCCTCGCCCTCATCGTCAATATTCAGCGAGCCGCGATAGCCTGGCAGCGAACCATCGTCGACGATGTTCACGCCCTTTGGCGCGACACGTTCACCCAGGCGTCCCGTGTAGGCGGATGTACCCAGACGGTTGAAGTCCCCTTCAAACCCATGGCCCATGGCTTCGTGCAGCAATATGCCGGTCCATCCTGGCCCCAGCACGACAGGCATGCTGCCGGATGGGCTTGGGATAGCGTCCAAATTAAGTAATGCCCCCTCGACAAGCTTTTTGAGCTCTTCGCGAATACGGTCCTCATCAAGAAACTCAAATGCATACCGTCCACCCAGCCCGGTACCGGCCGTTTCACGGTGATCGCCATTCGCAACCATGACGGTCATCTGGACAATAATCATCGGACGCACGTCCGCGGCTAGCCGACCGTCATGGCGCATGACCAGAACGGTCTCGTGCTCTATTTCTATCATTGCGAACACATCGACCACCCGCGGATCCATAGCTCGCGCGATACGATCAACGCTTTGCAAGATAGCGATCTTGGTCTCGGTACCCACCGAATCGATGGAGTCAGCGCTGGAGTAGGCACTCTGCGGTGAGGTCTGCGGAGTTCCAACTTGAACCCGAGAGCCACCCGGGCTTGCTATGGTGCGCACCGACCGAGCAGCGTCCATCAGAAAGCGCTCGGTGATCTGCTGTGAATACGCGAAAGCGCTTTGATCGTGTTCCAGCGCCCTCAAGCCGAAACCTTGATCGACACTGAAGGAGCCGAACTTGATGAGACCACTTTCAATGCTCCAGTTCTCGCGTTTGACGGATTGCAGAAACAGGTCGGCGAAGTCGACACGGTGCTCCATGACTGTGTCCAGCACTCGCGTCAGGTGTTGTTCATTCAGGCCATAAGGCTCCAGCAACAGCTTCTTGGCGGCTTGCAAATTATCGACGTTACTATGAGGTGCGTTCATTGAAGGTCCGGACTGAAAGCGTCAGATGCGATGAATGATCAGTCAGCGTTGGACGCCAACCCTTTGTCGATAAAACCGCGCAACCGCAGTCGGGACTGAATGCCCACATGGCGTGCGACTTCCTTGCCGTTTTGGTAGATAACCAGCGCCGGGATACCTGAAACCTGAAAACGCGTCTTAGCCGCTTCGGGATCTTCGGCATTGACCTCATCCATATTGCATTTCATGACTTTCAGGCGACCGCTGTATTCCTCGGCCAACTGCTCGATAATGGGTGCAAGCATTTTGCAGGGACCACACCAAGGCGCCCAGAAATCGACCAGTACAGGCAGATCAGCGTCAGTGACTTGTGCGTCGAAAGTGCTCAGGGAAAGGTCTTGAATTAATTCACTCATTAGTGCTACTCCAGTGTTAATGCGTTAGAAGTCACTGCCCGCCGATGCGCAGGTCATTAATCAAAATCGAACCACCGCTGACTTTTCCCAGCGTCATGCTGTCGCTACCAACGGCTAAAATACCGGCGTAAATGTCACGCAGATTTCCCGCCACAGTGACGTGGTCGACCGGAAATTGGATCTCGCCGTTTTCCACCCAAAATCCTTGCGCGGCACGTGAGTAATCGCCGGTCGCCAGGCGCACGCCATCCCCGATCAGATGAGTGATATACAGTCCGTTATTCAATTTTCCGAGCATTGCGGTGAGATCATCACTGTCCTTGGTAAGGCGGCTTTTCAAGCTAAGGTTATATGCGCCTTTGGCATTTCCCGTGCTTACCATGCCAAGACGTCGGGCCGTATAGGCAGAAAGGAAGTAGCCGCGAACTACGCCCTGATCAACAACCGCTCGTTGCTGGCCTACTACACCGTCTGAATCGAAACAACCGCTTGCCGTCCCGTACAACTGGAAAGGATTTTCGAAGACGTCCAGATGCTCGGCAAAAATTCTTTGTCCGAGGCTGTCACGTAGAAACGACGCATCTCTTGAGAGTTCGCCTCCACTGACCGCTTGATGGAAATGATGAACAAGGCTGTGGGCGGCCTGCGGCGCCAGCAAGACCGGGCAGCTGCGAGAGCTGATTGAGCGGCTGCCCAGCGATTCAATAGCGCTACGTGCGGCTATTTCACCCACCTGCTCAGGCGCCATGAGCAACTGCGGTGCGGTGCGGTAATCAGTCCAGGAATCAGTTTTGCGTTGGTCATCGCGGCTGCCAATCACCCTCGCGGTGACACTGTGATCGGTGCGCTGTGAACGACGGCAAAAGCCTTGAGATGTCGCCAGGAGCATTTGCGAGCGAGCGGTTTCAAGACTTGCACCATCGCTGCGAACTTCGGCACCCAACCGGTGAATACCGTCTTCGACCTGTCTGACGTGTTGCACCGCTTGCTCTATATCCAGAGACCAAGGGTTGTCCGTTTGCAAATCCAGCTCGACAGTGCTCAGTTGCGCGCTGTCGACCAGGCACGCGTCGGGGTCTTCGCTGGCGTAGCGAGCGATGTCCAACGCAGCACTCACCATTCGCTGCACATTGGCGGGGCTGAAATCGGTGGAACTCGTGAAGCCTTGACGCTGGCCTCTGAACACCGTGAGAGAGATGCTACTTTGCGTATGTACCGTGCGGGTTGTGACCCGCCCATCCAATACCTCGACACTTAGCCCGGACATCTCTGAAATGGAAACTTTGGCGTCACTGGCACCCAAGTGTCTTGCCTTGGCGACGAGGTCCTGCGCGATCTCCGCCAGTTGTTCCCCGGTATAAGCGAACTGCTGATTCATCTATAACTCCAATTTCAGGAAGGGCATCTCGAAGCGCTTTTGCGATGAGGATCGGGGTAGGGGGGCTGCGACACAGCGTCCAAGTCCAGGACGCGATCGTGCAGGCTGTCCAGTGCCGTTCGGTGGGTCACACTGACCATTGCACTGGTGGCCAATTCGGTTAAAAGGTGCCGGTAAATGGACTGTTCGGTCTCGCCATCGAGAGCGCTGGTGGCCTCGTCCAGAAACACTAGGTCAGGCCGATGAATCAGCAGCCGGGCGAGCGCGAGACGTTGTTGCTCGCCTCCTGAAAGCTTGCGCTGCCAGACCGCTTCCTGCGTCAGATCGAATGCGAATTTATCCATATGGCAATCGATTAAAGCCTGCCGGCAGTGCTCGTCAGTCACAGTTTCCGGTTGGTAGGGGTAGCACAGCGCTGCCTTCAAAGAGCCGGTAGGGACATAGCTACGTTGGGGTACAAACATCACCTTCCACCCCTCAGGGATCGCAATGGTCCCGCTGCCGTAGGGCCACAGACCGGCAATGGCACGCAGCAACGTACTCTTACCGCGTCCGGATGCACCTTTGATCACCCAGCGTTGCCCAGCTTCAATCTGCAGCAATGGCACCTGGACCAGCGCCTCACCTGACGGCTTGCGCAAGTCCAAATCGGTACAGACCAGTTGATCTCCCCCGGCATGCAACTGGATCTCACGAGGTCGGGCGTCGAGCTTGTTCATGGCCCAACTGAAGTCGCGCAGCCGATTCACCAGCGCCAGCCAGCGGGTGTAGGTCGGGTAGACCTGCACAAACAGATTCAACGTTGCGGTCATCGCGCCGAAGGCGCCGCCCGCCGGGCCACCGAGCCCACCCTGGATACGCGCCACATCGCCGAGGCTGATATCCCCGCTCATGTAGCGAGGAACCGCCAGTAGCATCGGCAACAAGGAAAAGGTTTCTTGGTACGCATCGCGGGCGAACATCAGCTTGGACGTGCGTTTGATGATGGCTGCCCAGTTGCTGCGCACCCGTGCGAAGGCCGCCAACAAGCGACCACGCTCGATTGCTCCGCCGCGATAGAACGCAATCTGCTCAGCGTTTTCACGCAAGCGCATGCCGAGGAAACGAAAGTCTGCCTCCACGGTTTGCTTATGACTATTAAGGCCTACCAGCGCCTTGCCAGCCCAATGCACAACTGCCAGTTGCCCAACCGTGTAGCCCAACGCGGCGAACAACAGATAGCCGGGAATAACGATGGCTGCACCGGCAATACTGAAAGACAACTCTCCCGACAAACTCCACAGCACAGCGCCGAACGACACTGCGCTCACTAGCATGTAAATAAGGTTCAGAACATTGGTCAGCGTGATTTCGACGAATTCAGCAATATCCTGGGAGATTCGCTGGTCGGCGTTGGTCAACGACCCCTCACGCTCCAGTTCAAGGTAGCGATCCCCCTGAGTCCATCGCTCTACATAATTGCGCGTAAGCCAAGTACGCCAACGCAACTCCAGCACCTGACGTACAGCAAGGTTGACGATAATCAGCAATGGCGAGGTCAGCGCCAGCGCAAAATTCATCAATAAGACGGGTAGCAATGTATGCCAGTCCTTTGAGACCAGCGCATCAACCAAGTTACCGGCCGCCTGGTTTGCCCAGACCGCAACATAAACCATGCCCAATGTGATCGAAACACAGACGGCAAATAAAGCCGCCGCCAGCCATTTTTCCTCGGACAGCCAGAACGCGCTGAAAACCCTTCCTATCGAAGGGCGCTGTTCAGGCAAATGGGCACCGCTCAACGGCCGGCTCATGGGCGCACCGACATATGAGTCGTCGCGTCGGCAGCAGGACCAATGTCATGCGCGGGTGTGATGTCCAGCGTGTGTGAAAAGAGAGGATCCAACTCGCGGTTATGACTGATGCTGATGATGGCGCTTTCAGAAAGACGCGCGAATAACAGCTGATGAATATACCTCTCCGTGTCCGGATCAAGGCCGCTGGTAGCCTCATCAAAGAAAACCAATTTTGGTTGCTGCAACAATACGCGCGCGATCGCCAATCGTTGTTGCTCGCCTCCGGAAAGCAGGTTTTGCCAATCCGCTGCCTGTGTCAGCGATTCGACACGCGCCTCCAACCGCACATCGATCAAGGCTTGGCGGCATTGGTCGTCATCAAAGCGGGAATCACCATCCGGATAACACAGCGCTGCTTTGAGCGTGCCCTGAGGGATGTAGCTTTTCTGAGGTACAAACAGCTGCGAGACACTGCTGTCCGGCACTTGCACCCAGCCACTGCCATGCGGCCACAGGCCGGACAGCGCTCGCATCAGGGTACTTTTGCCGGCGCCGGATGGGCCGCGCACGACCCACTTCTGACCCTGCTCAATGTACACCGCGGGTGTATGACTCAGTGTCTCTCCGAGTGGGCTGGTCAGCGTCAGGGCCGAGGCTGCGATGACTGGCTTATCTGTAAAACGTAGTGTAATCCCAGGCACTTGCGTCTCGAGGCTAAGCAACGCACCTTGTAGATCACGCAACCGATTCGCCGAGGCGAGCCAAATACTGAAGTCTACGTAGCTGGAGCTAAAGAAGTTCAGTGATGAACTGACCTGGTTGAACGCTGCGGTCACTTGAGTGAGACCGCCCAAGCTGACAGCCCCTGATAAATAGCGAGGCATCGATAGCGCAGTAGGCACAAGGCTCCCAACTTGAAGATAAGCCGAATTGGCCACAGACGATTTGCAGATTCGTATCAGCAGCGCGATGAAATTGAGCTGCACCTGCCGGAACTGCTGCATCATCCGGTGCCCCTCCCTCGGGCCCCCGCGATAGAACGCAATCTGCTCAGCGTTCTCACGCAAGTTCATTCCCAGTGCGCGGAAATCAGCTTCTACCGTTTGCTTGCGAATATTCAAAGCAATCAAGGGTTTGCCCACCCAATGAGCGATCAATAATCCGAGCAATGAGTAAATGATCGCTGCATACAGGAGGTAACCCGGGATCTCAAAAGTATGCCCGCCTAACTCCAGGCTCAGCACCCCAGACAACCCCCATAGGACCCCACCAAAAGTCACGGCACTGACGGGCACGGTAATCACGCCCAGAGTAAGCAGAAGCGAGCGCTGTACGAATATATTGATGTCTTCAGAAATTCGCTGATCACTGTTGCTCACCAGGCCATCTCGCTCTACCGGATAGAAACGCTGGTTTGCGGTCCATCGGTCGATCAATCTGTGGCTAAGCCAGGCACGCCAGCGGAGTTGCAAGTATTCCTGAGCCGCATAAGACACGATTGCCAGGCCAGCCATCAGCAACCCAAGAACAAAGCCAAAGATCAATGTCGACCATAGTGTCGGCCAATCACGCGCGACTAAGGCGTCTGTTGTCTTGGCAACCACCTCAGTCGCTAGCAGTGACACATAAATCCCACCAAAGCTAATCGACAGGCATGTTGCCAGCAGCCCCCAGGCCCAGTAGCGATCTTTGGATACCCAATAGGGCAACAAAAGCTGGGCGAGCGATGGCCGTGCAGCGGCGAGGGTGGCGCTGGTCATAGACGTTCCGGTAAGTTCAGGGCGTAGTGGGTTTGGCTTCGGTTACAAAATCGATCTTGCTCAAGCCTCCGCCCTGGGCCGCCGACAAAAGAGTAGCAACGCGCTCGTAGCGCACTTCCTTGTCAGCAAACAGCCGCACATTGGGGACTGGATCTTGAACGGCCGCCACAGCGATTCGCTGTTTGAGCTGATCATCGCTGACCGGCTCCTTGTTCCATAAAATGGAGCCATCGGGCGTGATAGAAACGTCGATGGCGTCGGGCTGCTTCTCCATCGTATGACTATCGGCTTTGGGCAGCTCCAACTTCACCGCGTGATTAATCACCGGCAATGTGATGATGAAGATAATCAGCAGCACCAACATCACGTCAATCAATGGGGTCATGTTGATGTCCGCCATCACATCATCGGCTTCGAACTGCGACCCCATGCTCATGACGTAGTCCTCGCGACCGTCGCGTTGGTGAAGCGCTTATCTGCCGCATTGCTAGGCACTCCAGGGGAGGCTTCTTCAACATTGACCCGCGCACCGGTCAAAAAGTACGCGTGCAGATCGTGTGCAAAGCGTGCCAGCGCGTGACTGACACCTTTGTTGCGACGCGAGATTGCGTTGTAACCGAGCACTGCGGGGATCGCTACAAACAGACCGAACGCCGTCATGATCAGCGATTCGCCAACCGGGCCAGCGACCTGCGCCAGCGACGCGTCGCCGGTGGTTCCGATCACCTTGAGCGCGTGGTAGATACCCCATACCGTCCCGAACAGGCCTACGAACGGCGCCGTACTGCCGATCGAAGCAAGAATCGCCAGCCCCATCTGCAATCGCGACAGATGCTCCTCCAGAACGTCTTTCAGGCATCGCCCCAGCCAATCACTCAAGTCAAAACGACTGTGGAGCTGCGAGCTTTGCTGCTGTTGGTGTGCATTGGCAGCAACACCTACTTGGGCCAAATGCACGAATGGATTGCCTGGGCCAGTGTTCAACTGTTCGACGCCCGCGTCGAAGTTCTCCGCTCTCCAGAACGATGTGACTGCACGGCGCGTCATTCCTCGCAACTTAAGTAACTGTACGGTTTTGATGATCATCACGCCCCAACTCAGCACAGACATGATCAACAGCACTATGGCAATGGTCTTTGAAACCATATCCCCTGTTTGCCAGGCGTAGGCCAACCCTAATTCTTGCATGGTCAATCCTCTCTCATTAGCGCTCGATTACGATCGAGTGGTTAGTTGCTCAGACGGAAGTCAACGGTTTGCACAGCGCGAACCGAGATGGCCTGTCCGCCTTCTACATAAGGGTTGCAAACCGCGCCGCGGACAGCCGCGACAGCCGATTCATCAAGTTCTTCATTACCACTGCTGCGGACCACGTCGGCTCGCTGCACCAGCCCTTTCGGGTTGATCTCAAGACGCACCAACACTTGACCTTCGGCGTGTAAACGTCTTGCCCTGCGCGGATAAGCCGGTGCTGGAACGCGGCACCCTACAGACGGCACATCCTTGGGCGCGGCAGTTGGCAAATCCATCATCTTCGGCGCGACGGGTGCAGATTGCGCTTGGGTAGAGGCAGGGTCAGGCTTGGCTTCACTGGGTGGCGTGGGCTCGACTGGTTTTTGCTCCTGCACCGGAGCCGGTTTTTTTGGAGCAGGTTTGATCACAGGCTTGGGCTTAGGCACAGGTTTGACTTCCTTGGGTTTTTCCACTGGCTTAGGCTTCGGTGGCTCCTGTTCAATGGTGCGGGCCGAGGCGTCGCTGGTGAGCACGGCAGGCGTCGGCGGCGCCTGGACCGGTACTTCCTCAACTGGCGGCTGAATCACGACCGGAGTCGGAGGCGGCATGGCGACCAGACTCACACGTACACTGCTTACGGAAGCAGCTTGCTCCATAGTCAGCTCACGCTTGGTCACCTGTGTGACCAATATAGCCAGCCCGCCCACATGGACTAGAAGCGCCACAGAGAAGGCTGCGATAATGGGCAGCCGATTTTTCTTTGGCTCTGCCGCTTCGATATTGGCGCATGACTCCCAGCCTCGCGCATGAGGAAAATGGCTGCCCGGTAAATTGAGATTGCTCACACGCCTGTCTCCGCTTTTGCATTTCTTATCTTTATATTGCTGGGAAGCAGCTTGAGCGTGCCATTGGCGGTCCGCGACAGCTCAAACCCCGAGGCATCCAGCGCCTGGCGCGCAGCTTCATAACCTGTGAGCTGGCCCCGGACGCTCTTACTGCGCTTTTCAACAATCAAGCCAGGTTCAAAAACGATTACGCAGCCATTGATACGTCCGATATCCAGCAGCGTATTGCTCAACAAGCCAGCATCAATTGCATAGTTGCGATGAGTATCAAGATCACAGGCCAATGCCTCGATGCTGTTGCCCGCGAAGAGCATAACCAGTCCAACGGCTACCAAAGGACTCGACCCAAGCTTGTAAAACGATGCTTTAAGCAAGATGGCAACCGCTCTAAAAGTTATTCTTATTAGTTATGTGCGACGAGAAAGGAAAAGTGACAGTGGTCAGCAGATATTTTTTATGAGAAAGACGCGAAAGTGCGTCGGGGAGGAGGGAGGAGGGGGGGGCGGCGAACGACGCAAAGAGCGGATTAAGCGCCGCTGATGTTTACCCAGTAACCGGTAGTGCGACGAACGACGATAGGCATCGTCTGCGCGAGTGCCTCTATAGCAAAATCTGTATCGTCCAATGGAAACAGGCCGCTGACTCGCAGTGAGGCAGCAGCCGGGTCGAGGCGGACAATGCCTGTGCGGTAATTTCGCAGAGCATCAATGACGACGGAAAGAGGCTGGTCATTGACTTCAAGCACTCCTCGTAGCCAGCTCGATTCGGCCCCAATGGAGACAGGAAATACTCTGAAGCCTTCAGGCCCGAATGTGGCCCCCTGGCCGACCGAGAGTAGTTTGGTGTCACCCCTCGCTGTCGCGCGAACGCCTCCATTCAAGGCCACAACCCTGAAACCGTCGCTCACTTCGCGCAACGAGAATCTGCCATCTTTGACCTCAATAATGGCTCGCCCAATCTGAACAAGAAATGGCTGCTGGGAGGGGGCGACGTTCAAAATCATTTCACCTGACACCAGTCGAATTTTTCTGCTTCCCGACTGCATATCAATGTTGATATTCGCTGCACTGCGTGCGTTGAGCGTCAGCGAACTGCCATCGGACAACTGCAATGTACGGCGCTGAGAGGTGCGGGTAGTCACGTCGGCTAACATGTCGCCGACGGGATAAGTTCGATTGACCAACCACCCCCCCATGGTTCCCACTACCGCGATACTCAGAGCAGTGCGCAAAAACTCTCTTCTTCGTGACGGTGCCAGCAACACGCTGCGGACGCTCTGCGACGATACTGCGGATAAATGCGACGGCATTTTTCCGAGGGTTGATTCAATTCGCGTGCACGCTTGTTCATGTTCGGGTCTTTGCGCGCGCCACGTCAAAAAAGCAGATTCGTCTTCCGCCGTTGCCTCACCTGAGCGCAGGTACACCATCCATTCGATAGCCTGCTCGGCGATACTATCGATTGTGTCGACGCTTTTTTTCATTCAGACGCTGCCAGGTAGCAGCATTTAAGTGCCTTAGCCATATACTGCCTCACCATGCTTGCGGAGACGCCGAGGCGGGACCCGATCTCGGCATAAGTCAAACCATCGATCTGACTATATAAAAAAGCCATTCGCGCTTTCACGGGTAATCCTTCGAGTGCCTTGTCCACAGCCAACAGAGATTCCATCAAAAGATGCTGATCCTCGGGCGATGGATGGGTCGCCGCTGGCATCAGCGCCAAAGCCTCCATGTAGGCGCGTTCAAGATCACGCCGACGTGAAAGCTCATACATGACCCTGTTCGCGATAGTGGTCAACATCGCGCGAGGCTCTTTTACATCTTGCGGAGTGGGCATCGCTGCCAGTTGAGTGAAGGTTTCGCACGCCACATCTTCGGCATTGTGTCGGCATCCCAGCTTGTAACGCAAACGTGCTGCCAGCCAGCTATAGTCGCTGCGGAAGACGACGGTCAAAAAGTCAGATCGAAGCACTGCGTCACTTGCGGCCATGAAAGCACCTGGTCAACGGTGAAAAATTGAGGACTCACACATTTGTAATAAAAATGTGTCAGCGGCAATCACCCAGCAAATTTCAAGCCAATCTCGCGATTCAGCGCCCGCGCAGCCATCGTCATGTGAGTCTGCCAGGCTTAGTGCTCTCAATTGAGGCTCTAAATGAAGGCCAGCACCAATTAAGCGCGAAGAACGTCACCAAAAAACTGTATGCCCGGAATAAAATTCTAATTTGTATGTGTCTGTCGGTTTCGTTACCTAATTTCTCGCGAATCTGTGCAAATAGGATTCAATGTGCCAAAAATACCCAATCTGTGTTTTCTGGGCGGACATCGACTTTGCGCGTGCGCGAACGCTTGGCAGACACCAATGGGCCGTCATACTCATTTTACGTATAGCGGGCTTACTATTTTTCGACGCGTCGCTCAAGAGGTTCTAGCAACCTGCCGAATGCCCGAGGTAGGCATCGAAAAACGTTTCATCGCACGGTCTTGCATTGCACCCATAACCACCGGCGTTAAAGCCGCAAAGTCGCATTCCGCGCAGCAGTACAAAAAGTTTTTCGGTGGTCGGGCTGTCACTTTTTCTCTCTCGTCGCACAGATTAATTGCAAGTACTTATTGAGTGTGTTCGGGGAGAGCAAGATGAGCTTGAAACGTAAGGTGTCACCTTTCAATCTGGCAAGACTGGCGTTGAGCGTAGCCTTAGTTTACGCAGTTGCACCGACTAGCTTTGCGAACTCTGCGTCGGCAAACGCAGTGGTGCAGCGAATGCAGTTCAATATTCCGGCCGGTCCACTGGATCAATCGCTCTTAATGATTGCTCGCCAGAGTGGGAGGGTGATTTCTTTCGATCCAGCGCTCGCAAAAGCCTTCCAGGCGCCGGTAATCAGTGGCCAGCTCACGACTGAACAGGCGATTGCTCAAGCCTTGAAAAACAGCAGTCTGCGGTTAGGCATCACCGGCAATGGGACGCTGACCATTGAGCAGGCACCCATCAGGCCTGCGATTACATCTGCGCCGCCGGTGGCGAACACTGATGCACAGCTTCCCGACATCACCGTCAGCAGTGCCGCGGAGTATGAAGACCGCGAAGTCTACAACCCTGGTAATGCCACTGGCGCTATGCGAGGCAACACGTCGATTCAGGAAACCCCTCGGTCAGTGCAGGTCATCAGCCAGAAATTGCTGACAGATCGCCAAGCCTCATCCCTCGAGGATGCCTTGCGCAGCTCAGGCAGTGTGACTACTTGGGACACCAACCGGGGTACAAAGCAGTTCTACATTCGTGGTTTTGCTATCCCCAATACCAGTACCAACGGTGTTCCAGACGTGGGCACCGGTTCTACCCCCATAGAAGGTATTGATCGTGTTGAGGTTATTAAAGGTCCCGATTCCATCATGACTGGGACCGCGGGATCGTCAGGTGCTATCAATCTTGTTCGCAAGGCCCCTGTCACTGTCCCGCTGCATCAGCTCCGGCTCGATGTCACCGACAAGGGTGAGTTTCAGCAAGCTTTAGACTTGGGCGATGCTATTACTGCGGACAAAGCGTTCAGCTACCGACTCAATATCGTTCACATGCGTGCGCCGGAGAGTGAGCCAGACTACAACGGCACCCGTCGCGACTATATTGCTCCGGTCTTGCGTTGGAAGGACGACAGCACCAGTTTTACTGTGGGTGCAGAGTTCCAGGGTCAACGCCGAGCGCTTGGGCCTGCGACCTATCGATTTGAAGGGAATGTACAGAAACTTTCCAACTACCGCGTTACGGGCAAGGACGACCGTATTGCGTCGGATTCCAAGATTGGCTATTACGAGTTCAGTCATTCGTTTAATGACAACTTAACGTTCGAAAGCAAGGCGACCTATTCCCGAAATGAGTACCAGCTTAATGTGTGGGAGCCCAATGGCGGTGGAGGAGGCGCGCCGGGATATGGACCTAACGGAGAGATTAAATCGACGGGGCTTCAGGCGGGAGCCATCACTTATTCGGCAAGCACGCAGAACAACATTATTTACACCCTGAATACCGGGTTCATTGAGCAAAAGTTACTGGCCGGGGTGGATTACCAACGCTACACCACAAACTCGTTCGACACAGATGTAAGGATAGTGGCTTCAGGAAACATCAATGACGGCACCGACTTTGATTTTCCCAAGTTCGGCTATAAATCGCCTAATTATTATCACACCACTAACTATCTGCAGGTTCAGAAGGGCTTGTTGCTTCAGGATTTGATTAAACTGGGAGATCGGACCCACGTAATGCTCGCAGCGCGCCGCACGTTGTACGATGGACAGTCAACAAACTACCTTCCGAACAACCCGGATGAAATCCCTGCCGAGTTGTTGGGGACAAGCACAAAAGATTCTTTCAAAAGTGCGAAATGGGTTCCAAGTTATGGTGTCAGCTACGACGTAACGCCTGACGTTACAGTTTATGTAAACCGCACCAAGGGATTCCAGGCTAACAACACGCTGGACTCGTCAACCAATACGCCGCTGCCGCCACTAGAAAGTGATTCAAAAGAACTGGGCGTCAAGATCAAGCTGAACGACGATGCGCTGACCTTCACGAGTGCCATTTTTCAGATGGAAGAAACAGGCGTACCCATTACCGATGGATTCGGCCGTACAACAGGTTCTCAGGGGCTCAAGTCTAAAGGCATTGACTTTGATTTGAGTGGTGAGATCGTACCGGGATGGGCGGTCGCCGCTAGCTACACCTACACCCATTTTGCTGAGCCACCTCCATCAGAGGGTTTTGACCCTACGTTTTCTGACACCCCTAAAACCATTGGCCAACCCAAGCACTCGGCCAGTGTCTGGACGTCCTATGAACTGCTCGAAGGTCAGTTGAAAGGGTTCGGCGCCGGTATTGGTGTTAACGCTTTCAGTGCTACGGTTAACGGCAGCCCGAATAATTTCAACTACTTTGATCTGCCTGGAGGCGCACAAACAGATGCATCGGTTTTCTATCGTCAGAAAGACTGGTCGTTGACGCTTGGGGTGAAAAATATCTTTGATCGCACGTTGTACTCGTACTCTAGTACTCCGTTGTACATCGGTGTGCGCCCTGAACGAAATACACGCCTGACCCTCAGTTATGACTTCTAAGCAGCACGAGTAGGAAATGAGATACCGATCACCCTACACGAACACATGATGAAGCCCTATCCCGAAAATGCCCCGATATGATAGGGGTATTTTCGTTTATACGAGCCACAAGCACAATCTTTCGTCACCACCCGGCTACTATGGCCTTCAACCGGAGCTATTTAATATCAAGCTTTGGAGAAAGCGTCATTCCTCTATGTATTACTTTGTTCGCTGGGTAATCGATCTCGTCCTCTCCTGGTATGTAATCAAAGTAAACAACCATTTCTTAAAAGCGGTCAGCCCATCTGGCTGGAAGCCACCTACAACCCGGTATATGACACTGAATGGACGCTGTGCAAGGTAGTAAAGTTTGTATCGATAAATGTTATGGGCTCTAAATCACCGAATGGTTCCGGATAATATTTTGGTGGTTACATCTAGAAACATAATTGCTCAAGCGAAAGGTTAACTTTTTCAGGTCGCCTGGCATTGTTCGACGAACGGTACTTAAGATCACGTCTTGAGTGACGACATAGCTGGAAATATAGACGAGGCTACAATTATGATGCTGCGTAAATTCAACCTTGCTCCACGTTCAGCTCTGTGTTTCGGTTTTTTTTGCCTTATGATTATTGCGTTGGGGATAGTTGCCCTCAAGCAGGCGTCTAGTTTGAAGGCGTCCGAAAGCTTTGTGGAAAATAATGTCGTACCCAGCATATCTATACTCGGAGTAATTGACAGAGAGTTCGTAAGCATCAGAGGTAGCAATGCACGTTTGCGTAATCCCGTAGAGCCAGAAAGCCGTAAAGCCCAAGCTCTTGAAGAATTGAAGAGGGCTAGAGTTAATATCCAGAACTCTTTGTCGAGCTTGCAGCCTTTCATCGTAACGCCACTGGGTAAACAGAAAATTGATGAGCTTTCAAAAAGCCTCGCCAGCTATCAGATAGTACAAGATCAATACTTGTTTTTTGTTTCTTCGGGCAATTTAGACGAAGCGGTTAAGCTTTCCGGTGAGTCGATGAAACAATCTGCTGATGCTGTTGAAATCGACATTAAAGATCTGATAGGTGTTAACAATAATAAAGCTAAAAATGCCGGAGAAGAGGCGAGCCTGATTTATGAGCAAGCTAAGTTTATCGTTGGCGGTTTCATATTGGTTAGCACGATGGCCGCTATTGCAATAGCTCTAATGTACACTCGAAGTATTACTGGCCCGATCAACCAGTCACTTGCCATCGCGGAGCGTATCGCTGAAAACGATCTCACTGGGGTTATCGACGCTCAAGGGCACGATGAAGTGGCTAGGCTTATGCGGGCGTTAGGTGCAATGCAGCAGGGGTTGCGGAATACGCTTACTTTAATATCTGATTCTTCCAACCAGTTGGCCTCAACTTCTGAAGAAATGCATGCTGTCACCGAAGACGCAAATAAAGGCATGCTGCGTCAGAATAATGAAGTAGAAATGGCGGCTACTGCCGTAACCGAGATGAGTGCCGCTGTGGAAGAGGTGGCTAGAAATGCATCCTCAGCCTCTGAGGCAGCCAATCGATCCAACTCCGCCGCATTGGCTGGTCGTGCCCGCGTCGATGAAACCGTGCATGCCATTAGTCTGATGGTCGCAAATGTTGAAGATGCATCGCAAGAGGTACAAGGGCTCGCCGTCATGGCCACAGACATTAGCAAGGTTTTGGACGTGATACGCGCTATCGCAGAACAGACTAATCTTCTTGCGTTGAATGCGGCTATCGAAGCTGCGCGTGCCGGAGAGGCTGGTCGAGGCTTCGCAGTAGTCGCTGATGAAGTCAGAGCTCTGGCTCATCGTACACAGCAATCAACCAGTGAAATTGAGCAGATGATCAGTTCAATTCAAAAAGGCACGGGATCTGCTGTATCGGCAATGGCTCACACGAACACCCAAGCTCAGAAAACGTTGGATACTGCTCAAGGTGCCGGTTCCGCGTTGGTGGAAATTACCGAATCTATCGACAATATTACTGAGCGCAACGTCCTGATTGCGACCGCATCGGAAGAGCAAGCTCAGGTTGCCAGGGAGGTAGATCGCAGCTTGGTGAGTATCCGTGACCTTTCAAATCAAGCGGCAGAGGGCTCCAGTCAAACGGCTATTGCAACATCCGAACTCACGAAGCTCGCGGTTGAATTAAACAGGTTGGTCAAGCAATTTCAAATGTAGAGATAGCCCTCTTTACTGGAAGGTTGCATGCATAGGATCTGCGCCAATTTCATCAAGAATAGCTCTATACGAGCGATCAAGATGCTTGACCTATGATCCAGATACGGGCGCCGTCGCTTACCTTGCTTCGCTGCTGGTGTATTGATGGGAGACAAACTACCTCCAGCACAGGTCAATCCACCAGCTACCCCAGCGCTTCCCTTTCAAACTTTTCCCTGTAGTAGTGATGGCTCAGCGACATCATTGCTTTCAAAGCGTTCCAAGGTTGTACAAAAATAAATAAATGTACAACTCTTCATAAAGTTTGCAATCTCAATGCCGACACGATGTCTGAAACGTTTAATTACATAAAACGTCATTAGCCGAATGAGCCAGATAGAGCCAGGCATTCGAGAAAATGGAGTGTTCTCAACCACACATCTACTACAAACCGTCCCATTCCGGGCTGTGAGAACTCCATGAACATCCTTGCTCCTGCCGTACACCTGGCCGACCGGTTACGCTTCTCCGCGAAATTCGGTGTGCTCGCCATCATCGTCCTAATCCCTTTGGTTCTGCTTGGTACGCGCGTCATCCATCAGATCAACGCAAGCCTTGAGGTCATTCGCTCGGAACAACTAGGCCAGCGTTACCTATTGGAGATAACGCCTTTACTGCGTTTATCGATGTTGCAACGCGCACTCACCAACCGCTTGCTCGGCGGTGACAGCACCGCTCAAGCCGATCTATCGGCCAACCAGTTGAAGTTGGAGGACGCATTTTCGAAACTGGCCGCAACCGACGGGCAGCTCAACACACAGCTGGAAACCGGTGATCGAGTGCAGCGCCTGCACGCTGGGGCGCAGCGTTTGATTGAGCTGGCGAAAGCGGATGCCAACCAGAGCGCGATCTTCGATGACTGGAACGATCAGCTCACCGAAACGTTGAACTTCGTGTACTACGTATCGGCCACGTCGGGCATGGTGCTGGATGAAGATTACGCATCGTTGTTCTTGATCGATCAGAGCACCTTGAGGCTGCCACGACAAATCAATATCGTCGGGCAATTGCGCGGGCTGGCCAGCGGGCTGCATGACGGGCAAACGTTGAATGCGGGTACGCGTAGCGTCATCAAGTCGATGCTCAAAAACGAGTTACTCATCCATAAAGAACTGCAGCAAAGCCTGGCACTTTTGCGTAGAAGAGAACCCGCCCTCGCCGACAGTATTCAGGCGCCGATCACCCGTGCTTTTACCAGCCTGGACAGCTTCCGCGCCGACCTCGAAGTATTGATTGACGCGCCAAGCGACATCATCAGCGGCGTGCAGAACTTGCCGGGCAAAGGCAATGCGGTGGTGGCTGAGTTGTACAAAGCGCAAGACACGCTGCAAGACGCACTGCTGAATGCGCTTGAACGCCGAGTTCAGGAAAAAACGTCGGAACGCCTATTCATTCTCGGCATGTTTGTCGTTCTTGGCCTGTTGCTGGTGTATGTGTTCAGCGGCATCTACAGCGCCATGCGTCGCACTATCAACGATGTGTTGATTGCCACCCAACTGATTGCTCAGGGCGACCTGAGCGTGCGCATTCACGTGCGTGGCAAAGATGAAATGGCCGATGTGGGCAACGGCCTTAACCATATGGTGCAGGCCTTTAGCTCTTCGCTGGCTCAGGTTGAGCGCAGTTCACAATCGGTCTCCGACGCGGCTGAGCGAATAGGTGTGTCGATTGACCGGGCTAAGCGGTCCATGAGCGCCCAGCAAAGCGAAACCGAACAAGTCGCCACGGCCATCAATGAGATGACCACCAGCGTTGCGGACGTGGCGCAAAACACCGAGGGTGCCGCCCACGCCGCCGAGCACGCCAGCCAATCCTCCAACGCCGGCCTGGCAAAGATGCAGGAAACCCGCGTGACCATTGAAGCCCTGGCGGATGAGGTGGAGCGCAGCGCGCAAAAGGTCTCGGCGCTTGCGCAACACAGCCAGCAGATCGGTGGCGTGATAGAGGTGATCCGTAACATCGCTGATCAAACGAATCTGCTGGCGTTGAACGCCGCCATTGAGGCGGCCCGCGCCGGCGAGCAGGGTCGAGGATTCGCGGTGGTCGCCGACGAGGTCAGAACGCTGGCCTCGCGCACACAAAACTCCACCGAAGAGATCCGCCGGATTATCCAGGAGCTGCAACTGGCGACAGGCGACGCCGTCGAGCAAATGAAAGCGGGCAAGCTGCGCGCGCAGGAGTGCATCGAGTCCGCTGATCAGGCCTCGGCCAGCCTGGATGCAATCAATGACGGCGTTGAGCAAATCGTCGGCATGAACACCCAGATAGCCAGCGCGGCGGTTCAGCAGCACGCGGTCTCGGAGGATATCAATCGCAATGTGACCGAGATTCGTAACGGCAGTGTGGCGCTGATGGACGGCATAGAGGACAACGCGGTGACTGCGCAGGAGCTCTCGCTGCTGGCAGGAGAACTGCGAACTGTCGTTGCGCGTTTCACGCTTTAGCCGGCACAGGGAAAGGGGCAACTCCTATTTATGGGTTGCCCTAGCCTTTGCTTATGCGCCCACCGATAGCGCATTGAGCCAAGTCACATGTTGTGAGACAAATATTACTTCTCGCCTGAAATTTTTTCGCCTATTGACCCAGAGTAGCGCTAAGTGCCTGCGAGTTGGGATTTTAGCCATAACGAAAAACGCTCCCTACATTCCTGTAGGGAGCGTTTGCTTTGATCGCCGCGCAGACTTTTATATCTTTGCACAACCTCTAGCGTTGGCGTTTCAACTCGGCGCGCCGATCAGAGCGAAGCACTTGCCAGGCCATCCAAGTAACGTTCGGAGTCCAGGGCCGCCATGCAACCTGCGCCAGCAGAAGTGATCGCCTGACGATAGACGTGGTCCGCTACGTCACCGGCCGCGAATACACCTTCAATACTGGTCGCTGTCGCATTGCCTTCACGACCGCCTTGCACCACCATATAACCGTCTTTTAGTGCCAGTTGGCCTTCGAACAGCGATGTATTCGGCGTATGGCCGATAGCGATGAACACGCCGGCCAGCTTTAGCTCGCTGCTGCTGCCATCGTTATTCTTCAGGCGTGCGCCAGTTACGCCCATCGCATCACCCAATACCTCTTCCAGTGTGGCATTGAGCTTAAGCTCGATCTTGCCTTCGGCAACGCGTGCGTGCAGCTTGTCGATCAGGATTTTTTCGGCTCGGAAAGTCTCGCGGCGATGGATCAACGTAACTTTGCTGGCGATGTTGGCCAGGTAAAGCGCTTCTTCGACTGCCGTGTTTCCGCCCCCTACGACGGCAACTTCGCGGTTGCGATAAAAGAAACCGTCGCAGGTCGCACACGCCGAAACACCTTTGCCCATAAAAGCTTCTTCGGAGGGCAACCCGAGATAACGCGCACTGGCACCAGTGGCGATAATCAGCGCATCGCAGGTGTACGTTCCGTCGTCACCCGTAAGCGTTAGCGGTTTGCTGGCCAGATCGACCGCATTAATGTGATCAAACACGATTTCAGTCTCAAAACGCTCTGCGTGTTCTCGCATGCGCTCCATCAACATGGGGCCGGTCAATCCATGCGGGTCGCCGGGCCAGTTGTCGACTTCGGTCGTGGTGGTCAGCTGGCCGCCGGCCTGCATGCCAGTGATCAACAATGGACTCAGATTGGCGCGGGCTGCATAGACCGCAGCACTGTAACCGGCAGGGCCAGAGCCCAGAATAATGACCCTGGCGTGTTTGACTTCAGACATCTAGTGACTCCTGTTCAGGGGGTAGGCCCCTTTTTGTTGTTTTGACTTGGTTGACCTAATGGCCACCTGACGTTCAGGAAGGTTTGTCAGGGGGCGTATTTGAGCGGGTACTCAGTGGTGTATTTGATTTGCTCCATGGCAAAACTCGAGCTGATGTCCGATAGGCCGGGAATCTCAATCAACTGTTTGTAAACCGCGTCGTAGGCTGCAATGTCGGGCACCGCAATGCGCACCAGATAATCGGTATCACCGGCCATTCGATACAGCTCCATCACCTCGGTGATAGCCGCCACGCGCTCATGGAATGTGTGTAGCCAGGAAGCACTGTGCTGGTTGGTTTTGATAGAGACGAAAACGGTTACGGCAACGTTCAGTTTTGCGCTGTCGAGAAGCGCAACCCGCTTACGAACGAAGCCTTCGTCCTCAAGCTTTTGAATACGCCTCCAGCAGGCAGTAGTGCCCAAGCCAATCTGATCAGCAATGGCTCCTACCGCTTGGGTGCTGTCCGCTTGAAGAATTCCCAGTATCGCCAAGTCAAATTTATCCATTTCGCCTCCCAGCCAACATATTAGAATTATATTCGTATTATAGTTCTTCTATAAGTATATTATGCAAAATAATTCGGCTTGATCGCATGTAATATTTCATCACCTTAAATCCTCAGGTGCTCTGAAATGCGTAACATCGAAACACATTGCATTCATGCAGGACGAACCCCAGAAAAGTTCTCTGGGCTGGTGAACACCCCGGTGTTTCGAGGCTCGACAGTGCTTGCTGAGAATTTCGAATCGTGGCAGGCGCATAAAAAGGATGGCAATCCATACGCCTATTACGGCCGCTTTGGCACCCCAACAACTCATTCGTTTGAAAGCGCGATTGCAGAGCTGGAAGGTGGACAACATTCGCTCGTATTCCCTTCAGGACTATCAGCCTGCACCCATTCGCTTTTGGCGTTTGTAGCTGCGGGTGACCATATTCTCATTACAGATAATATCTATGGTCCGACGCGGATGTTTGCCGATCGTGTGCTCAAGCGTCTGGGTGTCGATGTTGAATACTTCGACCCTTTGTGCGGAGCCGGAATTGAGTCAATGCTGCGCGCAAACACCAAGGTAGTATTCACGGAATCGCCTGGTTCACTGACGTTTGAGGTAGCGGATATCCCCGCGATCAGCGCCGCGGCTCACGCAGTAGGCGCTATCGTGATTATCGATAACACTTGGGCGTCGCCCCTTTACTTCAAAGCTTTCGAACACGGCGCAGACGTTTCGATTCAAGCGGCTACCAAGTACATCGTGGGGCACTCCGATGCTCTGTTGGGGACAGCAACAGCTAACGCTCGTGCCTGGCCCCAACTGAAAGCAAGCGCCCATGATTTCGGTGAAACCGCGGGCCCTGATGACATCTTCCTGGCCCTGCGTGGTCTGCGAAGCATGCCCGTGCGGCTGCGCCAGCATTGGGAAAACGGCCTGATGCTGGCGCAAAGCCTACAGAGCAATAGTGCGGTAGCCCGAGTACTGCATCCAGCCCTCCAAAACGATCCGGGTCACGACACCTGGAAGCGCGACTTCACAGGTGCTAGCGGTTTGTT
Organism: Pseudomonas sp. H1_D04; assembly: GCF_054683855.1. Lineage (NCBI taxonomy): Bacteria > Pseudomonadati > Pseudomonadota > Gammaproteobacteria > Pseudomonadales > Pseudomonadaceae > Pseudomonas > Pseudomonas sp. H1_D04. The sequence continues at coordinate 5,368,255 of NZ_CP162826.1, read as the reverse complement.
CGGCATACGTTTGGTCGCGCAAAACCCACAGCAGCTCAGTACATTTTTCAACAACCTCAAACTATTTGGTATCGGACTGTCCTGGGGTGGATTCGAAAGCCTTGTGGTGCCCGTAGGAATACCTGAGCGAAGCGTCAAGCCGGCGGCAGAAGGTTATTTGGTGCGGGTTCACGCAGGTCTTGAACATATCGACGATTTACTTGAAGACTTCCACCGCGCACTGCATCTGGCCTTCGCACCGACGCAGTTTGCTGTCGCCTGAACGTCCCCTGCGTCAATGCATAAAGACCTCGAGAGAGGCTTAACTTAATTCTTAGGTAAATACGAACATGAACTTCGTTCTAACTCAAGATATTCCAGATGCGCGCTACCTGGCAGAGGTACAGACCGAATGCCTCGTGCTGGGAATCAACCGCAATGATTTGTCAGGCACCGCGAAGGCATTCGACGACTTGACCGATGGCTTGCTCACCCGCGTGATTGAAGCAGACGAACTGGAGAACGAAACAGGCAAGACGCTTCTGCTACACGCACCGCGCGGCCTGAATGCGCGTCGAGTGTTGTTGGTTAGCTTCGGCAAGAGCGCCAGTCTCACGCAACAAAACCTGCAAAAAGCGCTTTGTGCAGGCGCTGAGGCGCTCAAAGTCAGTGGCTGCGCTGATGCGGTATGGTGCCTGAGCGCAACCACGATGACTGTCGCAGATGAGTGTCAGGTGCTTGCATCGGTGCTCGCGCTTCGGGACGCTTACTATACGTTCGGTGCGCTCAAGAGCAGCCAAAGTGAAAAACGTCGCCCGCTGGATCATGTCCGCTTACTGATCAAGGGGCCGCACGACGCAGCAGAGGCTTCGGTACTTCGCGGGGTTGCCATCGCTGATGGTCTCGATCTGTGTCGTGATCTTGGGAACCTTCCGCCGAATATTTGCACGCCGACCTATCTGGCAGAGTCTGCACTGACGATGGCTGATCAGTTTCCGGTTGAAGTGCAGGTCATGGACCAAGAGCAAATCGCCGCATTGGGAATGAACGCTTTCCTGGCAGTGGCTCAAGGTTCAACGCAGCCGCCCCGATTTATCGTGATCAAACACAACGGCGCACAAGCAGCGCAGGCACCGGTGGTGCTGGTAGGCAAAGGCATCACCTTTGACTCCGGCGGCATATCGCTAAAGCCGGGTGAAGCCATGGACGAGATGAAATATGACATGTGCGGCGCAGCTGCGGTCATAGGAACCCTGCGTGCAGCCGCGCAGATGAAGCTGGCGCTGAACGTCATCGGCGTCATTGCCGCATGCGAGAACATGCCAGGCCCTAACGCTGTTAAGCCCGGTGACGTAATCACCAGCATGCTCGGCAAGACCATCGAAGTGCTCAACACCGACGCAGAGGGTCGCCTCATTCTTTGTGACGCTCTGACCTATTCCGAGCGATTTGAACCGGCCTGCGTGATCGACGTAGCCACGCTGACTGGAGCTTGCATCGTTGCACTCGGTCACGTTCACAGTGGGCTGTACGCGAATGATGAGGCGCTGGGCAAGGAGGTGCTGCAGGCAGCTCATGCTTCAGGAGACAGCGCCTGGAGAATGCCTCTGGATGAGGCTTATCAAGAACAACTCAAATCCAATTTCGCCGATCTCCCAAACATCGGTACGAAGGGCGCGGGGAGTGTCACTGCAGCCTGCTTTCTCTCGCATTTCGCAACGAGCTACCCATGGGCGCACTTGGATGTTGCCGGCACCGCGTGGCGAAGCGGCCCGCAGAAGGGCGCAACCGGGCGTCCCGTCAGGTTGTTGACTGAGTTTCTCATCACTCGCGCGCATTCAACCCAACATTAATTACTTTGCTTGAACTTCAAGGATCTGCCACGCAATGAATAACCCACTATTGCAACCTTACGATCTGGCCCCGTTCTCCATCATCCGTCCAGAGCATCTTAAGCCCGCGATCGACTTGATTCTCGCAGACAACCGTAATGCAATCGCGAAGCTCCTGAAGCAGCAGAAAATAGCGCCGACCTGGAAGGGTCTGATTCTGCAGCTTGATGAACTCAGTGCCCGACTGCAGCGCGCGTGGGTACCAGTTTCCCACCTGAACGCCGTTTGTAATACGCCCGAAATTCGCGAGGCGTATGAGTCCTGTCTGCCTGCATTAAGTGAGTATTCCACGGAGCTCGGTCAGAACCGTGACCTTTTCGATGCGCTGTACGCACTCTCTATCAGTGCTGAGAGCCAGCATTTCAACCCGGCGCAGAAGAGTGTGCTAGAGCAAGAGCTTCGTGCCCTTCGTTTATCGGGCATCGACCTGCCACCTCATGAACAAGCGCGGTTCAAAATTATCAGCGCTCGACTTTCCGAACTCTCCAGCCACTTTGCGAATCAGGCGTTGGACGCGACTCAAGGCTGGACAAAAGCAATCACTGACGAAGCAGATCTGGATGGCCTGCCAGCCGACGCCAAAGCACAACTTGCAGCCGCGGCATCGGCGCGCGGTAGCGCAGGGTGGTTGATAACCCTCGAACAACCCAGCATCCAGGCCATCCTGACCTATGCAAAGGACCGGGCATTACGTGAAGAGGTTTACGTTGCTAATACGACGCGCGCCTCGGATCAGGGGCCTCGCGCAGGCATGGAAGACAACACCCAAATCATTACGGAAACACTCGCGTTGCGCGCCGAAATGGCGGCTTTGCTGGGGTATTCGAACTATGCCCAATTGAGTCTGGCAACAAAGATGGCCGACACCACTGAGCAGGTGCTGGAGTTTCTAGACGCGCTGAATCGCCATGGCCAGGAGCCTGCACGCCGCGATTTGAGCGCGCTAAAAATATATGCTGCAGCTCAGGGCAGCAGCGATCTCAAACCATGGGACATGGGTTTCTACAGCGAGAAAATGCGTAAAGAATTGCTTGATCTGTCTCAGGAAGAGATCCGCCAGTATTTCCCGGTTGATCACGTGCTTAATGGGTTGTTTGATATCTCTCGGTTGCTGTTCGGCATTGAGGTGCGTGAACTCAGTGACTTTGATCGGTGCCATCCCGATGTAAGACTTTTTGAAGTCGTAGAAGAGGGCGCGTCTATCGGCCGTTTCTACCTGGACCTGTATGCTCGCGCCAATAAACGCGGTGGTGCGTGGATGGATGTCGTCACCACGCGTCGTCGTGACGCTCACGGCGAACTGCATCAGCCTGTGGCTCAGTTGGTGTGCAATTTCACACCCGCCGGCGAAGGCCATCCGGCCTTGTTGACTCATGACGAAGTTACGACTTTATTCCATGAGTTTGGCCACGGTTTGCACCATTTGTTGACACGCGTTGAGGAAGCTGGGGTATCAGGCATCAATGGCGTTGCATGGGACGCGGTCGAGCTTCCTAGCCAATTCATGGAGAACTGGTGTTGGGAAGAGCTAGGGCTCAAGCTCATTTCCGCGCATTTCGAGACCGGCGAGCCGTTGTCTCCTGAGCTTCTGGAAAGGATGCTTGCGGGCAAAAACTTCCAGTCAGGGCTTGCGACGCTCCGCCAGGTCGAACTGGCGCTATTTGATTTCGAACTGCATGCCACCCATGGTGATGGACGTAGTGTTCAAAGCGTCCTCGATTCGGTACGCAGTCGCGTGTCCGTCATGCCTCCACCTCACTACAATCGCTTCGCGAACACGTTCTCACATGTATTCGCTGGCGGTTATGCTGCGGGTTACTACAGCTATAAATGGGCTGAAGTGCTTTCTGCTGACGCTTATTCGCGCTTCGAGGAAGCAGGCGGAATTGATAGGAGTGTCGGCCAATCATTTCGTGAAACCATCCTGGCTTCAGGTAGTTCACGGAGCGCGATGGAGCTTTTTGTCGACTTCCGTCAACGCGAACCTGACTTGCAAGCGCTGTTGCGACACAGTGGTTTTGAGAACGTAACACCCTTAGCGATCTAACTTCCCACCGCCCACCATGATCAAGCGGCCAATCGCTTGATCATGGGAAACCGTTTACAACCAGCACGACTGTTTTCCTGCATCAGTGTGCAGCGCTTTTTTTGCCGCCGACGCTGGTGTGGAGAAGGAGGCGTTCCCCGCACCCGAGAAGTCTGCAAGCAATCTGCGCCGGGATTCTTGCTGGCGATGAAATGATGCTGAAATCTATCAGGACTCACTAAATGCAACCGTTATCCTGACGCGCACATAAGCGATGGTGGTGAACCATGTTGCCCAGCTTCGAGAGGCTGGTGGATGCTACCCCTTCATTGGTCTTTCTTGAGTTCCGCTTCTAAGTGGTCAACGAACACGCGCACCCTGTACGGAACTTGCTGACGCGTCGGCAGCACCGCCGTGATCGACAGCTGCTCGGGCAGCACATCCTCAAGGTTCACCATTACGAGTGAGCCTTCTGCAAGCTCATTGCGGATATCCCAATAGGTCAGCATGGCCAGCCCCAGACCTTGTTTGCTTGCGGTGCGCACCGCCTCAACACTGTTGGCGCAAAACGCGCCCTGAGCCCGAATGGCCACGGCGTTCTCGCCGTTGGTGAACGGCCAATAGGGCATTCCGTGCAACGCGATGCATCGATGATGATTGAGGTCATGCAGCACCGTCGGTGTGCCCCATTGCGCCAGGTAGGCCGGGCTTGCGCACACGACACGCGGATTGGGCGCAAGGTTGGTAGCCACCAATGTCGAGTCGCGCAGCGTGGCGATGCGAATGGCCACATCAATGCCGAGCCCGGCGATGTCGATGATGCTATCCGATAGCGTCAGGTCGACCTTGAGGGTTGGGTGGTCAGCCAGCAGGGCTGGCAGCAGCGGCATGATGACGGTTTGGCCAAAGACGCTAGGCGCGGTGACCCTCAATGTGCCGCTGGCACTGCCCGCACTGGTTTTCAACGTGGCCCGCGCAGCTTCGTTGGCCTCAAGCATGGTCTTTGCGTAAGGCAGGTACATTTCGCCTTCCGGCGTGAGTGCGACGGAGCGTGTGGTGCGGTGTACCAGGCGCACACCCAGCTCTTTTTCCAGGGCCGCCAGACGCCGTGAGACGGTCATCGCCGACAGCCCAAGCCGCCGCGCAGCCTCGGACAAACTGCTGCTGATGGCGACGTTAGCGAACACCTCTATCTCGGGAATCTGCATGGTTATAACCGTTTGCGTTAAGGCGCCTTATTGCAAGCGTGCGCTTCTAATGGGCGATTGCCACGCTTATCGTCGTGGCTGGCGAATAATTGAGGGCAAATCATGACAGCACTAAACTCGCGCATTGTAACGCCATTCGATATGGGCGCTCTTAAGCTGAACAATCGCATGGCGCTTGCTCCTATGACACGCGTCAGTGCGAGCGGGAGCGGCAATGCCACACCTGCGATGGCGCGATACTACGAGCGTTTTGCCCGTGGCGGTTTTGGCTTGGTCATCACGGAGGGGATCTACACCGATCGGCAGTATGCCCAGGGCTACCTGAACCAGCCCGGTATCACGGACAGCGAACAGGCGCTTGCCTGGCGCGAGGTAGTCGAGGCGATTCATCGCCATGAGAGCGCAGCAATCGCGCAGATCATGCACGCCGGTGCATTGAGCCAGGCGAACCGTTTTGTTGAGCAATCTGCTGGCCCTTCGGCCATTCGCCCGAAAGGCGAACAGATGAAGTTCTATTACGGCGAGGGGGCGTATCGAGTGCCCCAGGCCATGAGCGATGAAGCTATCGCGGATGCCATTGAGGGGTTTGCCCAGGCGGCTAAACGGGCTGTTGGAATCGCGGGCTTTGACGGCGTTGAGATCCATGGTGCCAACGGCTACTTGCTGGATCAGTTCATGACAGGCTACTCCAATCAACGCGAAGATCGATGGGGCGGTGATGTTCGCCAGCGCTTGAGCCTGACGCTTGAGGTCATTGCAGCGGTGAAGAAGGTGGTCGGGCACTCGCCGGTCGGTGTGCGTATATCCCAGGGCAAGGTCAATGACTTTCAGCACAAATGGGCGGGTGGGGAACATGACGCACAGACGATCTTCGGCAGCTTGGCTGACGCTGGGGTCGACTTCATCCATGTGACGGAGCATCAAGCCTGGCAGCCGGCCTTCAGCGGTAACGAGGCAAGCCTGGTAACGCTGGCTCGCCGTTATGCGCCTGGTGTCGCGTTGATTGCGAATGGCGGAGTGCAGGACTTGAGCAGCGTTGAACAAACCCTGCAGGCTGGCGCAGATATTGTCGCTGTCGGCAAGGCTGCCTTGGCCAATCCGGACCTTGTACAACGGTTGCTGGAGGGACGCGCGCCGGAACCCTTCGATCCGTCGTTGCTTGCGCCGATTGCCCACATCAAGGACAGCGAGCTGAATTAGGTGCAGTGAGTTACAGATCGGCGGGTGGATTCGCTACTATGTACGCCAATCACCGCCACCCGATCTAAGCCTTTGGAGCACCGAATGCCAAGCCAGAAGGACGTGGCCGCCGAAAGCGGCGCGCCGATGATTCCTGAACAGCGTCGCGAGTTGATCTTGCGTCAGTTGCGCAAACAGCATGTGCTGAGTGTTCACCAGTTGATGGAGATGTTCGACTGCTCACACATGACGGTGCGCCGCGATATCGCGTTGCTTGAGCAGGAAGGCCTGGCGTATTCGGTGACGGGCGGTGTGCGCATTGCCAGCCAGCTTCACAGTGAGCCCAGCCACCAGGTCAAGGCCGTGGTTGAGTTGCCGCAGAAGCAAGCGATGGCCAAACTCGCGGCCCGTCTCCTGTTGGCGGACATGACTATTTATTTGGATGCCGGCACCAGCACCCTGGAGATCGTGCCCTATATCAAACTGCTCAGTGGCATGACGGTGGTGACCAATGACTTCGGCGTGGTTCAGGCGTTGATGGATGCACCCCACGTGACTGTGATTCATACCGGTGGGCAGCTCGACCATTCCAATCATTCCTGTGTCGGCGGCCTGGCGGTGGCGACACTGCGTCAGGTGGTGACGGATATCGCGTTTATCTCGACCAGCTCCTGGGACCTGCGACGCGGCATCACCACACCGTCGGCGCTGAAGGTGGAGGTCAAGCAGGTGGCCATGCAATCGGCGTCCCAAGTGGTGCTGGTGGCCAGCAGCTCCAAGTACGGCACGTTCAGCATGTACAAAATTGCCGGGTTGGAGCAGTTCGATGTGATCATCAGTGATGACGCACTGGCGCCTGCGGCGGCGGATGGGATTCGCAAGCAAGGGGTCGAATTGATGTTGCCGTCCGACCCCCAGCCAGCCTAACGCGCCTTTTCAGTCTCTTGCATGAATTGCCCCAGCTCCTTGCTGTAAAACTTCGCCATGCTCGTGGTGCCATGGCCACGGGTGTCGGCACTGGCGGGGATGAGCAGCAGCCGTGCATGCTTGAGCTCTTTCATCGACGCTTCCAACCGTCCGGTTTCCGGAGGGTTGCGCTCATCGTCCGCCGAGTTGATGACCAGCACCGGCGCCTGGATCTTGTTCAGACCCAGGGCTGCGTTGTAGTCGGCGGAGGATTGCCATTGGTAGATGAAGTCATTAGCGTCTGCGGTTTGCGCGGCATTCAAGCGCTCATCCACCAACTTGTCGGCCAGCGCTCGGGTCGGTGCCGCCGCCTGATAGGCGAGGGTGCCGCCGCTGGTGCCAACGTTTGCCAGGCGCAGGGACGGCGGTTGCGCGCTGTAGTTACCGTTGTTCCAGGCCGGGTCTTGCTTGATCGACTCCACCAGCAAACGGCGCATCATCCAGTTGCGCGATGACATCTCGGTGGGTTGGGACGCCATGGGCACCAGCGCGTCCATCATCTGAGGCCAAGTCTGGCCCCACATCCAGGTTTGCATACCGCCCATGGAGTTGCCGATGATCAGCCGCAGGTGCTTGATCCCCAGGCCTTCGGTAACCAATCGATACTGGGCTTGAACCAGGTCGGTGTAGTTGTACTCGGGAAACTTTGCGCGCAGGCCGTCGGAGGGTTTGCTGGACTGGCCCACGCCGATACCGTCGGTGGAGATGATGTAGTACTTGCTGGCGTCCAGCGGCTGCCCGGGGCCGAACAGTTCGCCGCCAAAATCCTTGCTCAGCACATCGCTGCCGGGCCGGTAGGTGCCATGCAGGTAGAGGATGGCGGGGTTCTTGGGGTTGCCGAGGGTGATGTAGTGCAGTTTGAGGTTGGCGAGTTTTTCACCGGTGTGAAAGGTGAACTGCGGGGCGATCCAATCGCCCTCGGTCGCGGCCGGTAACGACGCGGCGCCGACGGCGGAACTGATCAACGCCAGGGACAACAACAGCCCGACCGCGGGCCGTGGACTGAATCTGTGCATGGGTATTTCCTATTGTTTTTGTTTTAGGAGCCCGTGCGCACCAAGGTATGCAGGGGCTTGATCACTTAGCGCGCTTTCCAGTCCCGCAACCATTGCAGCCCTGCCGAGGTGTCGCTCTTGGGGCGGTATTCGCAACCGACCCAGCCGTCGTAGCCCAACTCGTCAATCAGCTCGAACAGGTAGGGGTAGTTCAATTCACCCAGGTTCGGTTCGTGTCGGTCGGGTACGCCGGCAATCTGAATATGGCCAATGCCGTTGATGTCGCGAAGCAGTTTGACCGCCAAATCACCTTCGACGATCTGGCAGTGATAGCAGTCAAACTGCACCTTCAAATTGCTTGCGCCGACCTCCTTGCAGATCGCGTGTGCCTGGTCCTGTCGGTTGAGGAAAAACCCCGGCATGTCGCGAGTGTTGATCGGTTCCAGCAACACCGTCACGCCAGCCTGACGTGCTTGGGCGGTGGCGTAAGCCAGGTTCTCGAGGTACACCGCGTGATGGCGCTCACGGTGCTGCTCCGAGGGCAGCAGGCCGGCCATCACGTGGATGCGGGTATTGCCTAGCACGGCGGCGTATTCCAGGGCACGGTCGAAGCCGGCGCGAAATTCGCTTTCGCGGCCCGGTAGGGTGGCGATGCCGCGTTCACCCGCCGCCCAGTCGCCGGGCGGCGCGTTGAACAGGGCTTGAACCAGGCCGTTGTCGCTCAGGTGCTGTTTGAGTACCTGGGCGCTGTATTCGTAGGGGAACAGATACTCCACGGCATCAAAACCATCGGCCGCAGCCGCTGCGAAGCGCTCCAGAAAAGCGTGTTCGGGGTAAAGCATGCTTAGGTTGGCAGCAAAGCGAGGCATGTGAACTCCTGATGAAAAACGATCAGACAAAAGGCCAGATCAACAGGGTGATAAGGAAGCCGAGCGTGCCGAGGAGGGTGGTGATCACCGTCCAGGTCCGCAGGCCGTCTGCCACGTTGAGGCCGGCCAGCTTGGTGAAAATCCAGTAGCCGGCGTCGTTGATGTGCGACATCGCCAGCCCGCCACCGCCCATAGCCAGGCACAGCAGGGCCATGTGGTTGGGCGTCAGGTTAAGCGTGGCGATCAACGGGCTGATGATACCTGCGGTGGTTACCAGGGCCACGGTGGTGGAGCCTTGCACGGCGCGCAGCAACATGGTCAGCAAAAAGCCCAAGGCCAGCACCGGCAGCCCGGTGGTACGCAGCAGGTCGGAGACCACCGCGCCGATGCCGGTATCCACCAGTACCTTGCCGAATACGCCACCGGCACCCGCAATCAAAATCACCATGGCCACACCCGGCAGCGCCGAGCCAATTACATCGGAGACCTGGGTACGGCTCCAGCCGCGACGGGAACCGAGCAGCCAGGCACACAGCAAGGTGTCGAGCAGCAGCGCCACCAGGGGCGCACCGAGCACGGTCATGATGCCGCGCAGGGTTGATTCGACAGGCAGCAGTGACGTCGCCAGCGTACCCAGCAAAATCAACACGATCGGCAACAGGATCAAACTGACGATCAAGCCGAAACCCGGCGCAGGGGCGGGTGGCAGCTTGGCCACGATACTGCTGGTGGATTCCTCCAGGCCCATGTGCGAGACGGTCTCTGCACCTTGTTGCGCCTCTTGGGTTTTGCCGTCTTGCCAGGCGCGCAGGTCGTCGTTGGTGACGTGCGGGCCGTAGACTTCGGCGCGGATATCATCGGACATCGGGTAGAAGCGGCGCGTCATGCGCCCCGCCACGCGATAGCCGACGTAGCACAGGAACGCCGTCAGCGGCAGCCCGAACATCAGCACCCGGCCCAGGTCCGCACCCAGTTGGCTGGCGGCGGCGACCGCACCTGGGTGCGGTGGCAGAAATGCATGCACCGTAAGCAGCGCTGCGCACATCGGCAACGCGAACATCAGCAACGGCTTGCGAGCGCGACGAGCCACACCGTAGGCCAGCGGCATGAGGATGATCACCCCCACCTCGAAGAACACCGGCACGCCGATAATGAAACCGGCAATCGTCAAGGCAAGGGGCGTGCGTCGATTACCGAAGCGTTCAATCAGGGTCTTGGCCAGCGCCTCGGCACCGCCCGACAACTCAATGATGCGGCCGATCATCGCGCCCAAGGCAATGATGATCGCAATGTGGCCGAGGGTCTTGCCCATGCCGCCTTCAATGGTGGCGACCAGATCGGCAGGTTTAACTCCCGCCACCAGGGCCACCATAATGCTGACCAACATCAGCGCCACGAACGGCTGGAATTTGTATTTGAGCACTAGGAACAGCAGCAAGGCGATGCCTAGGCCTGCGGTTGCCATCAGGATAAGCGGGCTCATGAGCGCGGCCCTTCATGGAAAACGCAGGATGGTTTTTTGTCGCTGCAAACATCAACACGAAACTTGATAGTGGTCATGCTGGAAGGTCCTGTTGTTTTTATTGTTAAGGGTGTTGCGGGTGGGAGCGGCGCCTACCAGTGCGCGCCGAAAACGCTTTTAAGCTCGGCCAGCGCTGCAGCATCCAGCGGCGCCGGACGCGGGTTGCTCATCAGCCACAGCCGTGCGGTTTCTTCGAGTTCTTCGAGGGCGTAACTGGCCTTGGAAACTGAGCTTTCCCAGACCACCGGGCCCAAGCGCTCGAGCATTACGCCACGCACACTGTTGGCGAGGCGCGCGACCTGGTCCGCCACATCGGGCGCGCCGGGGCGTTGATAGTTGATCAGCGGGATATGCCCGACCTTCATCACCTGATACGGCGTCAGCGGGGGCAGGATGTCATCCTGGCGCCAAACACCGGCAAGCGTCAGGGCCACCAAATGTGTGGAATGGGTATGCACCACACCACCGACGCCAGGGTTGCGATCGTAAACCTGGCGATGCAAGGCCAGGGTTTTTGACGGTTTGTCGCCAGAGACCCATTTGCCCGTAAGGTCGACCTTGGCGATCAACGCAGGGTCAAGGCGGCCCAGGCACGCATCGGTTGGCGTGATCAGCCAGCCGTCATCCAGGCGCGCGCTGATGTTGCCAGCGCTGCCGACTGTGTACCCTCGCTGATAAAGACTGTGACCGACGATGCAGATCTCTTCGCGCAAGGCGTTTTCGTTGCTCATTGCGCACCTCCTGCCAGTTGCTTAAGTGCTTTGTCGAAAAAGTCTCTACCGCCGAAATTGCCCGACTTTAGGGCCAGCGCCAGCGGTTCGGCAGTGTTGCTGAGGGTCGCGGGAACACCGGGGTCAATCTGCGTGCCAATCTGCAGTAGGCGCACGCCCAGGGCGGTGACTACGGCGCCAGAGGTTTCACCGCCAGCGACCACGAAGCGTCTTACGCCGGCCTGACGTAGGGCTTGGGCAATTTCTCCCAGGGCGTTCTCTACCAATTCGCCTGCGCGCTCGGCGCCCAGTTGCTGTTGCACCGCCTTGAGTTCATCCGCAGGGCTGGTGGCATAGATCAGTACGGTGTGTGGGTTGCTCAGGGCAAACGCCACGGCATCCGCCACTACCGACTCACCCGCCGCCAGGGCTAGAGGGTCGATGCGCAGCGCCGGTCGTCCGGCTTCGATCCACGCGGCGACTTGGCCGTTGGTGGCAATCGACGCGCTCCCTGCCAGCACCACCTCGCCACCGGGTACGGTAGGTAAGGAGGCTGGATCGAAGTCGCGAAGTTTGCCGGCCCGGCGGAAGTTGTCGGGAAGGCCCAAGGCCAGGCCGGAACCGCCGGTTAACAGCGGCAGATCACTGCAAGCGCTGCCGAGGGTGTGCAGGTCTTGATCACTTAGGGCATCCGCGATGGCCATGCCTATGCCTTGGGCGCGCAGCTCTGCAATCCGTTCGCGCACGTGTGACACACCTTGGGCGATGGTGTCGTAGCGCAGCAGGCCAACCTTTTGGGTGGTTTGTGATTGCAGTACGCGGACCAGGTTGGCGTCGGTCATCGCGGTCAGCGGGTGGTGCTGCATGCCTGACTCATTGAGCAGTTGATCCTGCACAAACAAATGACCGCGGAAAATGGTCCGGCCATTTTCCGGAAACGCCGGGCAGGCCAGGGTGAAATCACTGTCCAGCGCCTTGAGCAGGGCCTCGCTGACCTGGCCGATATTGCCGGCGGCCGTCGAGTCGAAGGTGGAGCAGTACTTGAAGAAAATCTGCTCGCACCCTTGTGCGCGCAGCCATTCAAGGGCGGCCAGGGAGTCGGCTACCGCCTGCGCCGCCGGGACAGTACGCGACTTCAGCGCAATCACGATCGCATCGGCATCCAGCGTCGCAGCGACTTCATCGCTGGGGATACCGATGCTTTGCACAGTACGCATGCCGCCGCGCACCAGCATATTGGCCAGGTCTGTGGCCCCGGTGAAGTCGTCGGCGATGCAGCCCAGCAACGGGCGTGCGCTAGGTAGGTTCATGGGCAATCCTTATTCGGTTTCGGTCTTGGCAGTCGGGAGCTCAATGCCAGGGAAAATCTTGATCACCGCCGAATCGTCCTCACGCCCGAACCCGGCACTGGAGGCCTGCATGAACATCTGGTGAGCGGTGGCTGACAATGGCAGCGGAAACTTGCTGGCCCGTGCGGTATCCAGCACCAGGCCCAGGTCCTTGACGAAAATATCGACGGCCGAGAGCGGCGTGTAATCAGCCTTGAGAATGTGTGGCACGCGGTTCTCGAACATCCAGGAATTGCCCGCGCTGTGGGTGATCACTTCATACAGTGCATCGGCCTCGACGCCTTCACGCAGCCCCAGTGCCATGGCTTCTGCGGCAGCGGCGATATGCACGCCGGCCAGCAGTTGGTTGATGATCTTTACCTTTGAGCCCAGGCCATGGGCATCGCCCAGACGATAGATCTTGCCGGCCATGCCCGTGAGCACGTCATCGGCTTTTGCATAAGCCTCGGCTGGGCCGGAAGTCATCATGGTCATCTCACCGGCCGCCGCTTTGGCTGCACCACCGGAGATCGGTGCATCCAGGTACAGCAACCCTGCGTTGATCAAGCGCTGGCCCAGGTCTACCGCGTAGGTAGGGGCCACCGTGGCGCAACCAATCACCAGGCTGCCAGGGAGCAAGGCGGCGACGGCGCCATGTTCACCAAACAGGACCGTCTCGGTTTGTTCGGCATTGACCACGACGGTGATGATCACATCGCACGCGGCGGCCATCTGGACAGGCGAGCTGCAGGCAACGCCCCCTTCACTGGCGAACTGCTGCGTGACGGTTTCTCGCACATCACAGGCATGCACGTTGAAGCCGCTGCGCAACAACGAGCGGGCAATGCCCAGCCCCATCGCGCCTAAGCCGATAACACCAACATTCTTGTTATTCATGGAGGCTCCGTAGCAAGGCTGTGGGTACGTGGGCGCCGCAGAGGTGCAGGCGATCGTCCAGATACAGGTAAGGGGCGGGAAGCTTATTCGGGGAGGTGTCGAACATCGTTGCCATCCTGTTTTGTTTTTTTGTCAGGGTGTCATGCGGGTTGAATAGATAATCCACCAATGATCAGATTATGTGAAGTTATTTTTTGATTTAACAATATTTAACATCGCCGCGGGTCGCTGCCAGGCTTCAGCGTTGAGAACACAGGCGTTGAAACGCAAAGTGAGCACGGCTTTTGGCGGTGCTCACTGGAAGGCTGTGCGGTGCTACGCCAGGAATTAACGCGAGTAGGTGACTTCTGCGGTCCAGTTCGACGTTTTCTGGTTGTGCAGGTCCCAGAACGCCTTTGCAATGCCAACCGCCTCCTCGGATTCCGGTTCGACGAACGCGGCCACAGTGACCGTGGCCACATGCACGTTGTGGGTTTTGGCCGACTCGAAGAGGCCTGTCGTCAATGCACGAATACCGGCCTTACCCAGACTCAACGAAAGATAATCTGCATTCGGTTCGATGCCGAAGAAGCCACCCGTCAGCAGGAGTGTGCCGCTCTTGCGCGCGTACATAAGGTTGAGGCTGACCTGCGCTGCGGCCAGTGCGCCACCGATGTTGACGTTAAGGTCGTGGTTGAAGGTGTCGAGCGGCTGCTCGGCAAGGGTTGCTTGGCGAATGATCGCGGCGTTGTAGTGCGTCACATCGAGACCGCCAAAGCGTGCGTGCGTGTGTTCGACCAACTGTGCGATAGCCTGCGGATCTGCGGCATCGACCTGCTCGGCGTAAGCCTCATAGCCCGCATCCTGCAGGCGCTTTACCAGTGCCTGGGTGTTGTCCAGGTTGCGCGCGCTGAGTACGACCCGGAAGCCTTCACGGGCGAAAAGTGCAGCAGTTTCATAGCCAATGCCAGGCCCGGTGCCGATGCTTAGAAAAGTCTTCATAACGGTTATCTCTCTATCAGGTTTGGATGTTGCACGCAGGCTAACAGTTGCATAATTGGAGATAATCATTGGACGGTGAATAACTATCATGCAAAAAATGCACGAGTTGTTGGGCCGCGTGACGCTGGATGAGTTGGCGGCGTTTGTGGCAGTGGTGGAAGCGCTCAGCTTCACTGAAGCGGCCAAAGTGATAGGGCGCGACGCTACGATTGTCTCGCGTCGGGTCGGGCAGTTGGAGGAGCGCCTTGGTATACGTTTGCTCTCCAGGACCACGCGGCGCGTGGCGCTGACCGAGGTGGGGACGCTGTATTACCAACGGGTTCGCGCATTGCTGGATGAGTTGGACGGCGCTACCCAGGAGGCGAGTAACTTCGCCACCAGCCCTCAGGGTTTGCTCAGGGTGTCACTGCCCATCACCTTTGGCCGTCGATGGGTTGCGCCGCTGCTGCCTGCGTTTATTGCCCAGCACCCGAAAATCCGTGTGGATGCACGCTTTGCTGATCGGTTCGTGGATGTCGTGGCGGAAGGCTTCGATGTGGCGATTCGCGTCGGCGTTCTGCGCGACAGCACGCTGGTAGCCAAACAGATCGCGCCTTTTCGCAATCGGCTATATGCCGCGCCCAGCTACATCGCGTCCCATGGCCTGCCCCAAACCCTTGAAGGGTTGGCCGAGCATGCGTGCCTGGGATTCTGCAGCCTCTCCAGCTGGCCGGATTGGGTGCTGAAAAACGGCAGCCAGCAAAAGACTTTTCGACCGACGGGGCCGCTGATATCCGACAGTTCGGAGTCGCTTTTACAGGCGGCGGTAGAAGGTGTTGGGATCATTCTCACGCCTGATTGGCTGGCTGGCGCGGCGGTGCGCGATGGCAAGCTTGTGCAAGTACTGACCCAATGGGAGGGGGCCGAAGCGGGAGGCATCTACGCCGTGATGCCTCCGGGGCGGCTGGTTCCGACGAAGACAAGGGTGTTTGTCGATCAAATTACACATGCGATTCAAGCGGGTTGGGAACAGTAAGCAGAGATTGCCAATTAACAAAATAAAATTGTGTTTGTGAAAAATTTATATTGATTTTTTTTAAGGTGGAGCGGCCTTAGCATAAATCCACCTTCAAAAAGCCGCCGGGCAGCGACCACGGTGTCCGGCACCACAAACCAATAAAAAGTTGTTATCGGAGTCCTGATGAGTCTTTCTCCTTTCCACCTCGCAATCCCTGTGTATGACTTGGCCGCCACACGTCACTTCTACGGTGAGGTGTTCGGTCTTTCCGAAGGTCGCTCCAGCAACCAGTGGGTCGACTTCGATTTCTACGGCCATCAGTTGGTCATCCATGAGCACCCAAAAACTGCTTCGCAGGAAAGCGTGCACAGCAACCCCGTAGACGGCCACGACGTGCCGGTTCCGCACTTCGGCATCATCCTGGAGTGGGCGCAATGGGAGGCCCTGGCCGAACGTTTGAAAGCGCGTGAGACCCAGTTTGTGATCGAACCCTACATCCGCTTCCAGGGCCAGGTCGGCGAACAGGCCACCATGTTCCTGTTCGACCCGTGCGGCAATGCGTTGGAGTTCAAGGCGTTCAAGGATATGAGCCAGCTCTTCGCTAAATAATAAAAACCTGGCGCACATCAAAGAGTGCGCCAGGAACACATAAATGAGCTGGAAGCTCATGAATCTAGCTACTGCTTAAAGCAGTCCTTTCATTCCAACAAAAAGGCTAGACATGAAACGTATCCCCTTAGTTTGGCAAATCGTTGCCGGGCTGTTGCTTGGCGTGCTCGTGGGTTGGTATTTCAATACCCACCCGGAAAATCAAGTATGGGTAAGTACCGAAATCCTTAAACCGCTCGGGGATATCTTCATCAAGATGATGAAGATGGTCGTCGTGCCAATTGTTTTCTGCTGCATGATCCTTGGCATTGCCGGGGGCGGTGATAACAAATCGTTTGGGCGCATGGGCGCAAAGTCGTTGATCTACTTCTTTGCAATCACCAGCCTCGCCATCGTGCTTGGCTTGTGCTTCGCCAACCTGTTCGAGCCGGGCAAAGGCACCGAAATCGCAGGGATCGCCCACAACGCGGCAGCCGTGCACATGGAACCGTCGAAAGGCGCGCTGATCATCCTGCAAAACATCGTGCCCGATAACGTGATTGTCGCGATGTCGGAAGCCAAGTTGTTGTCGGTGCTGTTCTTTGCCGTGCTGCTGGGTATGGCGTTGAACACCTTGCCTAAAGAGAAAAGCGCACCGGTTATTGCGGTGGTGCAGGGCTTCTCCGATGCAATGTTCAAAGTTGTGTCGTTTGTCATGGCCTACGCACCGATCGGTGTATTCGGCATGATCGGCGCCACTGTAGCGACCTTCGGATTTGCGTCGTTGCTGCCGCTGCTCAAGTTGATCGGTGTGGTGTACCTGGCGCTGATTACCTTTGCGCTAGTGATGCTCGGCGGCATCTGCTACCTGATCGGCGAAAACGTCTTCAAGTTGATCAAGTACTTCCGTGATGAGCTGATTCTGGCCTTCTCCAGTGCGGCGTCTGCGGCCGTCATGCCGCAGTTGATGACCAAGCTGGAAGCCTACGGCGTACCTCGGCGAATCGTCAGCTTCGTGGTGCCGGTGGGTTATGCGTTCAACCTGGACGGTGCTTCGATCTTCCTCGGTGTGGCGACGATCTTTATTGCCCAACTCTATGGCATCGACCTGTCACTGACTCAGCAAATTTTGCTGGTGGTCACGATGGTGCTGACGTCCAAGGGCGCTGCGGGTGTACCTGGGTTCGCCATCATCATCCTGTCGGCCACCTTGGCTTCTGCGGGGCTGCCGCTGGAAGGGGTCGCGTTGATTGCCGGGATCTTCCGGATCATCGACAGCGGCACCACCACCTTGAACGTGCTGGGTAATGCAATTGCACCTCTGGTTATCGCCAAGTGGGAGAAAGCCCCACTGGAGCGAAAAAGCTCAGTAGGGGTCGAGCAGAACGCTTAATCAGCGACACACAAGAGCCTTCCACGTTAGCCGCGTCGAGGGCTCTTTTTTTGGCTGAAAAACCAATAAGAAGTTATTGCGTATTCATTCTTTTAAGGCGCCGGGGTGCTCGGTTCAGATAAAGAATCGCGCCCTGTTAGTTGCCACTGTGCTGCCATTATTTATAAAAAAAACAGGTGGTCTATGTGCAAGAAATCAGTGTTCTATCGGACGCGTTGCTGCGTCGCACTAGGGATGGTGTTGCTATTTATGGGAACTTATCAACTGGCGGTCGCCAGCCCACGCACCGCGTTGACGCATTCTGCCGTGGCCGTACCTGACCAATTGGCTGCGGACACCGCCAACGAAATTTTTGCCAAAGGCGGGAATGCCGTAGATGCGGCCGTCGCCGTTGCCTTTTCGCTGGCCGTGACGTACCCCGAAGCCGGGAATATCGGCGGCGGCGGTTTCATGACCGTCTACTTCAAGGGCAAACCCTACTTTCTCGATTACCGCGAGCGTGCGCCGCTGAAAGCGACGCGAGACATGTTCGTCGACAGCTCGGGTAAAAAAGTGATTGCTGCCGACCAACCGCAAGGCAGTGTGATCGGCCACCGGTCGGTGGGCGTGCCGGGAACGGTCGCCGGACTGTGGGAGGCTCACAAGCGCTTTGGCAAGCTCAAATGGGCGCAGCTGATCGAGCCGGCCATTGGCTATTCGCACCATGGCTTCGTCGTCGATGAAGCACTGGCCAGTATTGCTGCAAGCGAAAACGCTAAACGCTTCGCCGGTAAAACCAACTTCGCTGAACATTTCGGCAAACTGCAGGCCGGTACCACCTTCAAGCAGCCCGAACTTGAGGCGGTTCTCAAGCGCATCGCCGCGCAGGGACCGAAAGGCTTTTACGCCGGTAAAACCGCTGCGTTGATCGTGACCGATATGAGTGCCAATGGCGGCCTGATCAGCGCGCAGGATCTCGCCGACTACAGAGCCGTTTGGCGAGAGCCCATACAGGCCAATTGGAATGGCTTTCAAATCGTCACCGCTCCACCACCCAGCTCCGGCGGGGTCGCGCTGGTGCAACTGTTGAAGATGAAAGAGATGCGCCGCGATGATTTCAAGGGCGTGCCGCTCAATTCCGCGCGCTATATGCACCTGGTGGCTGAGATCGAAAAGCGGGTGTTTGCCGATCGGGCGCAGTACCTGGGTGATCCGGATTTTTACACCGTGCCGGTGCATGAATTGATCGATGAACACTACCTGGCTGGCCGGGCGTCGCAGGTCAATTTGTCGGTCCCTTCGGACACCAATAAGGTCGTCGCCGGTCTGAATATCGAATCGCCGGAAAAACCCCAGACGACGCACTTCTCAATCGTCGATAAATGGGGCAATGCCGTTTCCAACACGTACACGCTCAATGGCTTTTTCGGCTCCGGCGTCGTCGCGGAAAAAACCGGCATTTTGCTCAATGATGAGATGGATGACTTTTCAGCGCTGGCAGGGGTGCCCAATCAGATGGGCGTCGTCGGCACCGACACCAATGCCATTGAACCTGGAAAGCGGCCATTGTCCTCGATGACTCCAACGATTTTCCTGAAGGACGGCAAGGTCGCCCTGGTCATTGGTACACCGGGCGGCTCGCGGATTTTCACGTCCATCTTCCAAGTCGTCAGTAACGTATATGACTTCCACATGGGGCTGAAAGACGCGGTGGGTGCCATGCGTTTTCACCACCAACTGCTGCCTGCCAATACGATCTTCTGGGAACCCTATGCGCCGATTTCCGGGCAACTGGCACCGGATGTTGAGGCCGCAGGGTATAACCTCGCAAACCAGGGCTTCAATGGTGATATCCAGGCGATCAAGGTGGAACACGGCGTACCTGAACCCGTGTCCGATCCCAGGGGGAGGGGCGTGACCTCGATTGCTAAATAGCGAAGCAAGGGGCGCGCTATACGCCCCTTAAAAGTACGCTTATCACACATCAGCGTTCATCGATCGTCTCTGCTGCTACTTGGCTGAGGGCATGGTCGTGCCTGCAAAGCTGCCTTTTTGTAGCTGTAGGTTGCGTAGTTCACATACAATCAGACAATCTCAGGTTCCGGGAGCAGCGAGTTTCGACACCCGATGTCGCCGAGCTCGCCTGCTGACCCGTGAGCAGCCCTGAGAAAGAAGATTCGTATGAGGAGAGTGCGTCGATGAGTGAATCAAGCCTTCAAGTGCCCAAGCGTGGCGCGACCCTGCGTTTGTTGGTGGAAGACAAGATTCGGGAAGCTATCTCCACCGGAGTTTTGCGCCCTGGGCAGCGCTTGGTCGAACGTGAACTGTGTGAGATGACAGGGGTGGGGCGTACCTCCATTCGCGAGGCACTGCGCCAACTCGAGGCGGAAGGCTTGATTACCTGCAACCCTCACAAAGGGCCGTCGGTAAATAAAATCTCCCTGGATGAAACGCGTCAGCTCTATGCCGTGCGCGGTCTGCTGGAGAGTTTTTCCGGCCAAGAATTCGCCTTGCTCGGTACAGATGCGCAGATCCGACGACTGGAGGAAGCCGCTGCGATGTTCGAGTTTCGCGCCCAACAGTACTGGCAATATCCTGATCGCGACCTGGATAGCACACGCGTTGCACGTGATGCCCTGATCGAAGCGAAGACCCAGTTCTACGTGTGCTTGATGGAAGGCAGTAACAACGTCTTTATCGTGCAGATGCTGACGACCCTGCACAACCGCATCACGCTGTTGCGGGCGATGTCCATGACTCAACCGGGTAGGCTCCAGCACTCGGTTGAGGAGATCAAAGAGATTGTGGCGGCGATCAAAGCCAGAGACGGCGCCAGGGCGGGGGAGGCCTGTCGCAAGCATATCCAGCTTTCGGCCAATGTTGCTATCAGCTATCTGGAGAGTGTCGAGGAGGAAGCATAACTTTGTCCGATTGACAGATTGTCTGCAAATCTAGATATTCATCACGGCGTGGTCTCGCCTTTATCCTGTCGCCTGGCAGTTGATAAATGCGCACCGGTTTGCACTCTATGCAGCCCACTTTGGGCGGTAGGACACTGACGTGATGACGCGGCACTGCAACAGTGACGCAGGAGAAAAATAATGACTTTCATCAGTTTGAATGAGCGGCTGGTTGACGCTTACCCGGACCCCGAGTTGCGTCGACTTGCGCCCGGGTTATCGGTGGCTGTCGAGTTCAGAGTGGGCGGGCAATCCATTGGTCTGAGTGTTGTCGACGGGCGACTATTCAAAGGCTTTACAGGTGAGCCAACAATCCGCATCGAGGCCGATGAACCTGAGTGGGCGAGCGTGTTGTCTACTCCGCCGGCTGCCACTTACCACAGCTTTACAGCGCTGCAGATTGCCAACCCGGCATTTGAGGTGAGCGGCGATGCACAACTGATTGCCCAGGCGCGACCGTTTCTCGAGCGTTTGTTCGAGCTGGTCACCCTGACCCCTGCTACCCCGGCCGGCGCCGTCGAGCGGTCCCTTTCCCAGATTCAAGGCCGGTATGCCGAGGTACACGCGGCGGGGCAGGCTTACGAGATGTATTACGAAGTGGCCGGGGAGGGCGTCCCCTTGCTGTTCCTGCACACTGCAGGTGCTGATGGGCGGCAGTATTTCGCGCAGATGGCGGACGTCCAGATGGCGCAGCAATTTCGTATGTATGCGATTGATTTGCCGTTCCATGGTAAGTCGATGCCACCGCGAACGTGGGATGGGGCACCGTACCTGCTGACCAGCGAACGTTATCAACAATGGTGCACGGCCTTTATTGAACAGGTGATCGGCACGCCGGCTATCGTGGTCGGTGGCTCCATGGGCGCGGCAATGTCCCTGGTGTTGGCGGCCGAACACCCGGAGCAACTGATCGGTGTGGTGGCGTTGGAGCCGCCCTTTCAGTCGCGCGGCCGTCGCAACCCTTACCAGAATCATGTGCAGGTTCACGGTGGGCTGCACAATGGCGCGTATGTGCGAGGCTTGATGAGCCCGACCAGCCCTGTCGAGGATCGGCGCCGTGCCAGCTGGATTTACTCCCAGGGCGGGCCAGGTGTCTACCCCGGTGACTTGGCGTTCTACAGCGACGAGTTCGACGGGGCCGTGACCGCGCCGCGGATCGATGCTGGTCGTACACCGGTGGCGCTGCTTTCGGGCACTTATGATTACTCGGCGACGCCGGCGGACGGTGCCAAACTGGCTGAGTTGATACCGGGTTCGTTACACCTGGTGATGGATGGGCTGGGGCATTTCCCGATGACTGAACATCCGGATCATTTTCGGTCTTATCTGATCCAGGGGCTAGCCCATGTTGCACAGCAAAAAGGGCTGAAAAACGCCTGATTAAGCGTGAACAAGCCGTCGGTCGTACCTTTCGTGTGGCCGGCGGCGTTGGTTTATTCGTGTGCAAAAAAAGCCCGGCATTCACCGGGCAAAGGTCACAGGTATAGGTCAGTCAACCAGGTGGTTGCCGATCGAAGAGCCGCCATCCACGGTCAGGATGCTGCCGGTCGCAAAACGTGAGCGGTCGGAGGCGAGAAACAGGAAGGCTTCGGCGATTTCCTGCGGTTTACCCATTCGATTCAATACGGCGCGTGCATCGAAAGCTGCACGCAGCGCCTGCGGATTATCTGACTGGGCGAAAATCCGGTCGAAGTAGGGGCTGTCGATGGTGCCCGGCGCGACGGCGTTCACGCGAATGCCATCGGCCGCATGGTCCAGTGCCATCGCACGTGTGAGCGCGGACACGCCGCCCTTGGAGGCAACATAAGCAGTACGGTTGGCAATGGCGCTGGTGGCCGTATAAGACGTGGTATTGATGATGGAACCGGACTTTTGCGCAGCCATCACGGGCACGACATGCTTGGCGCACAGAAACATGCCTTTGAGGTTGACCGACATCAGGCGGTCCCAATCCTCTTCTTCAATGGTGACCACGTTGCCGGTCATGCCGAAGCCGGCATTGTTGACCAATACATCGATACGGCTAAAACGCTCTAACACCGTTTCCACCATCGATTCTACGTCAGCATTAACCGCCACATTGCAAGCGACGGCAAAGGCACCGATCTCCTCTGCGGTAGCGCGCGCGGCTTCAATGTTCACATCGGCGACAATCACCGAGGCACCGTTTTCTGCGAACAAAGTGGCAACCGCTTTACCAATGCCGCTGGCGGCGCCCGTGACGATGCAGACCTTATTGTTTAATTCCATAGCGCTCATCTCTCTGTTCAAACCACCGGGCCGGCCCATTTCTGACGGTAGGATTCATGCTTGAGCATCCTTGCGTACCAGGCCTTGAGGTTGGGCAGCTCCGCTCGGTCGAAGTCCATGTTCAGCCACCGGTGTGCGTGCACGGCCCAGGCAATGTCGGCGATGGTCATCGTTTGCCCGCAGACGTACTCATGTGTGGCCAGGCGCTGTTCGATCCAGCCCCAGACCTTGCCGGCTTCGCCAATCGCGGTTTCCAACGCGGATGTATCGCGTTTTTCCGGGGCGGTGCGAATCAACTGGAAGAACACCACGGTCTGTGGTCGGGTGAGCTGTGTCTGTTGGCAATCGAGCCACTGGTCGACCAACGCACGTAGCTTGGGCGCCGCCGGGTAGAGGGGGCTGGTCGGTGCATAAGCGTTGCACAGGTAGCGCATCACTGCGTTGCTTTCCCAGATCGTAAAGTCACCGTCGACCAGGGTTGGAACCAGACTGGTTGGGTTCATCCCGCGGTAATCGTCCTCTTCAAGCCCGCCGAAGACGTTGCCCAAGTCGATCCTCTCGTAGTCGAGCCCCAGCGCGTCCATCAGCCAGACGACTTTCATGACGTTGCTGGATTTCATATGGCCATACAGCGTGCGTGGCATGGGTGTGTCCCTCGTTGAATTAAATTCTCGATCACTTATAAAAGTCGTCAGACAATCTGTCAATCATGCAAAATATTTTGACAGATTGTCTGACGATCTGTAGGTTTTCATTCCAACACCCCATGGGACTCCTTGGAAGAGGCAGACATGAAAGAACAACAACAAGAAAAAGAACTCGTTAACGACTTCAAACTGGCGATGCGTCGATTGACATCGACCATCTCGCTGATCACCACGCGCCACCTGGGCCAGCCGTTCGGTATGGCTGCGACGGCGGTGCAGTCGGTCACTGCCGATCCCGCCACCATCCTCGTCTGCGTCAATCGCTCGGCCTCCATCAGTACCGCGCTGGAGGTGAGCGGTCGCTTTGCGGTGAATATGCTGCACCTCTCCCACGTCGATCTGGTGCCGATTTTCAGCGGCCAGCTCAAAGGGCAGGAGCGCTTTGAGCATGGCCAGTGGGTCGAGGAGCACGGCGTGCCGGTGCTGGCCGACGCGCAGGCGGCGCTGGTGTGCGAGGTGTGTGAAGTTGCGACCATCGGCTCTCACGATGTGATTTTCGGCCGAGTGCTGTGGGTCGACACTCGGCCGGATATTTCGCCCCTTTTGTACGAAGACGGACGCTTCGCCAGATCCGCCGCGATCAAGTGATATCTCCTGAGACTTGAGACCGTAGAGGTTGTTATGGGCTTTGCAACGATTGAGAAAGCACTGGAAGTCATCGCCACCGGCGGGATGGTGATCGTGGTGGATGACGAGAACCGCGAAAACGAAGGTGATGTCGTGATGGCTGCCGAGTTCGCCACCACGCAGGCGTTGACGTTTATGGTCAGCCGATGCCGTGGGATCGTCTGTGCGCCGATGCCTGAACGCATTGCTCGGCGCCTGGAATTACCGCTGATGGTGGAGCGCAACACCGACTCCATGAAAACCGCGTTCACCGTTTCTGTCGATTTGATAGCAGGCGTCACCACCGGCGTTTCAGCGGCGGAGCGCGCGTTAACGCTTCGAGCGCTCGCTGCGGATGACACGACGGCGCAGGCACTTTCAAGGCCAGGGCATATTTTTCCGCTGATCGCCCGCAATGGTGGCGTTGAAGAGCGCGCTGGTCACACCGAGGCGGCTGTGGACCTTGCTGAGCTGGCAGGGTTGTCACCGGTAGGTGTGATCTGCGAGATCCTCAAGGACGACGGCAGCATGGCGCGTCGTGCTGATCTGGACGTTTTCGCACAACAGCATGAACTCATCATTATTTCGATTGCAGAGTTGATTGTGTGGAAAGCAGCGAATGCTGTTAGCACTAAACAAGTAAGGCCCAGTTTGGTGGCATAGCTCCAACCCAGAATTTTTAACCGTAACACTTTGGCGCGATGGCTGTGTAGGCAGTCATTCGGTCGCCAAGGTATTAACTCACCCCGAGGAAGATGAAATGAACAGCCAAGCAAAAATTACTTCGCCCGATGGCAACCAACTTTCCGAGCGTTTCCATGATGGCCTCAAGACCCGCCGTGAAGTGCTGGGTGAAGCTTATGTGGATGGTTCCATTGCAAAGGCCACGGATTTTAACTGGCCGGTGCAGGAGTTGGTGACCGAGTATTGCTGGGACGCTATTTGGAATCGTCCGGGTCTGGATCGTCGTACACGCTCGTTCCTGAACCTGGGCATGATTTCGGCACTGAACCGCCCCCATGAGTTGAAGTTGCATGTGCGCGGCGCGATCAATAATGGTTTGAGCAAAGAAGAAATTCGCGAAGTACTGCTCCAGGTGGCGATTTATTGTGGTGTTCCGGCTTCGATTGATGGCTTCCGCCTGGCGCAGGAAGTGTTTGACGATATGGGCGTCTGACCCAGCGCTCCGTAAGCATCAACAACAATAAAAAGAGGAATGTGAAATGGACATGCAAGAACGCTTTCACGAAACCGGCAATCCTATGTTCAACGACAACGCGCTGAAATTGGGTGTGTTCGGAACCAACTGCTCGAACGCCTGCGCAATCACCACGGCTGAATCCACGTTTGAGCCGACCTTCGAGCACAACGTAAAGATCGCTCAGCAGCTGGAAGCGGCGGGTTGGGAGTGCATGGTGCCTATCGCGCGTTGGCGTGGTTTCGGTGGTGAGACCAACTTCAACGGCACCAACATGGAGACGTTCACCTGGGCCGCTGCGATGGCTGCAGTTACCACCAAGCTGCAGTTTTTCTCCACCACCCACGTGCCCACTATTCACCCAATCGTCGCGGCTAAAATGGCGACCACCATCGACCATATTTCCAAGGGCCGTTTTGGCTTGAACCTGGTGACCGGCTGGTTTACCCCGGAAATGGAGATGTTTGGTCGCGAGATGATGGAGCACGACCAGCGCTACGAATACGCGGATGAATGGATGGATATCGTTGCTGCGTTGTGGGCGCGTAATGGTGTGGATTACAACGGTGACTTCCACAGGACCAAAGACGCCGTCATGGAGCCCAAACCTTACAACAAGGCGGGGCGCCCGGTGATGATCTGCGCCGGGTCGTCGGGTAAAGGTCTGGATTTCACGGCCAAGCACTGTGATTTCAACTTCGGCTTCATGCAGGACATGGAGAAAGGCGCAGCCTGGGTCAAGCACGTCAAGGACCTGGCCCGCTCCAAGTTTGGCCGCGAACTGGGGACCTTTACCTCGTGTCCGGTGATTGTGCGAGAAACGGAAAAAGAAGCGCGCGAATACTACGACTACTACGTCAAAGAAAAGGGCGACCGCGTGGCGTGCGACAACCTGGCCGATGTGCTGCAAGTTCAATCGCAGAACCACTCCGCAGAGATGTACGCGAAGTTCAAGGAACGCTTCATCGCGGGCTGGGGCGGTTATCCACTGATTGGTTCGCCTGAGCAAGTGGCACAAGGCCTGATCGACCTGAAGAAAACCGGGGTCGACGGTACGTTATTGACCATGGTTGATTACAACGAAGAACTGCCGTTTTTTAATGAGCGGGTAATGCCATTGCTGAAGCAGGCAGGCCTGCGTCGCTGAGTGTTGAGCCAACAAAGCCAGGCCTCATGATCAATGAGGCCTGGCTGACGTTCGCACGCGATAAAGATACACAAATCGATGTTTTCCAGAAGCGCCTGATGCACGACAAATAACAATAAACGCGTTGCAGGAGTGAATAGGATGTCGACAAGATTCTCATTGAATTTGAGTATGTGGATCGGTATTACCGTAGGGCTTTACGTGCTGTTGTACCTGATGAGCCCGCTCGGTTTATTGGGCGCGCTGCCGTGCACCTTTGTTGCGCTGCCCATCTACCTGAGCGGTGGCGCCAGAGCCGACAAACTCGCGGACGCCTGCCTGAGTGCGGTGGCGGGAGTGGTATGGGGGCTCGTTTTTATTTACCTGGATTCGCTGTTCGCACATGAGGGATTGCACCCGCTGGTGGCGTCTGCACTTTCGGTTGGCCTGGTCACCATAGCGCTGTGCGCGACGCACCTGCTGTTCACCCCATGGGGGCTGTTTTCAAATATTCCGATGATGTTTGGTGCCGTGGCGTGTACGTTCTTTGTCGGGCCGGACAAGTGGTTTTACATCATGGTCACGCTTTGCCTGGGCGTGCTGTTGGGGTTCATCAACCATTCGGGGCGCAAGTTCCTGGATGAGCGTGGGCGGTGGACGCTGGTCCGCGCGCGCAAGGTCAAAGACTAAGCCTCGCGACCCCTCTAGTGTTTTTTCACCGCTTGCTCGGTAATCAGTTGCGCCAGTAACTTCACTGGTTCGCTCAGGCTGCGGCGCGCGCGATGCACCAGGCCGATATCGCGATGGAACGTACGTTGTTTCAGGTCGATCGCGCGCACTTCAGCAGGCCACTCCTTGCGGGTGGCCGTTTCCGGTACCAGGGCCACACCGACGCCGTTTGCGACCAGCTTGATGATCGCATCGAGCTCATCGAGTTCGCAGACTTCATGCAATGAAAAATGGGTCTGTCGCAAGAACCGATCAACCTGGCGCCCGCCAAAAGATGAACGGTCGTAGCGGATAAAGGGCTGGGTCGAGACCAACTCGGCCCAATCGTCTCCTGGCATATCGACCGGGACAATCAGTCGATACGGTTCGCGCGCCAAGGTGGTCCAGCGCAGATCGCTTTGAAGAGAAAAGGGTGGGCGGATGATTGCGGCCATGTCGATCTCACCCGAGTCGACCTGATTCACCAACTCCATCGAAAGGCCCGGTATGACGCGTGTTCTGCAGGCCGGGGAGCGCTGGTGAAATTCAGCCAGCGCTTCCGGCAGATAAGAGCGTTGAACCGATGCAATCGCGCCGATAGTCACCGGAACGCTGGCCGGCAGGCCCACCGAGCTGGTGCCCAGATTTTTAAACTGAAGTACCAGTTCCTGGCCTTGCGCCAGTACTTGATGCCCCATCTGATTGAGTTGCGCCGAACGCCCTTTACGGTCGAACAACTCGACCCCAAGCTCGGCCTCAAGGCGTTGCATCTGCGCGCTCACCGCTGCTTGAGTCAGGCCGATTTTGCTGCCCGCGGCTGCAAACGTGCCTTCCCTCGCTACGGCGATAAGGGTTTTCAGTTCTTTGATCATGCGCAAATAATAGTTATGTTTCGCTTGGAAATATATTCATATTTTTGTCGCTGGGCTGCTCGATCAACTCAGTGTGGGCCAGGTCCCCATTCCTACACTGGGCGGGTTACGGTACGTTTCCGAAGGTAACTCTCCAAACTGGTTTTTGTAGTAATGGGAGAACATTCCAAAGTGCCAAAACCCCCAGCGCATGGCTGCTTCGGACACCGTGGGCACGCTACTTAAAATGTCTTTGCGGGCGCCGTGCAAGCGAACCTGGCGGATATAGGTGCAAGGATTGACACCCACCACCTGGATGAATGCGCTATGCAACCCACGCCTGCTCATGTGCAAGTGTTCGCACAAGGCCTCCACTGAATGGTTGGCAGCGGGCTGGCTCAAAATAAAAGCGCGTGCCCTGTCTACCATCGCTCGATGAACCCGATGATCGCGCGGTGAAGAGGATGAGGTATGGGACAAACTGCCCATCGCTTCCAGTGCCGCGACGGCGACATCCTCGCAGAGTTGCAGGCGCGTGGCCTCACTGTCGATCGAGTCCGGGCACGCCACGGCTGAACCCAGGCCTGATAGCAGCAAGGATTTGTATCGAGCGATCCCCTGTGTATCGCCTTTGAGCAGGCAGGCGCCGTTGACCAGGCGGTCGGCGCTCACCCCGTAAAGGCCCTGGGACAGCGTGTTCAGGAATGACACGTCAATGGTCGCCGCAAGGATGTCGGACTTGGTTGTCGCACAGAAACGGGCTTCTTCACCTTGGCGCATGATGAATAACGAGTCGGCCTGCATTTCCCTGTTCTGCCAGGAGCATGTTCCTTCATGCAAGGTGACACCAATCATCACGACATCGGTGTCAGCGACCGAGCGTTGATCGACGGCTTGATTGATCCATTCCCTGAACACTTGGACTCGTCCAAGAGACGCACGCGCGACGCCGCCTTCAAAGTTGCCGCAGGAGAGCTGGGTGTATTCCTGCATCCAGTCAGGAAGAATTCTCGATTGAAGGAACGGATCATTTGACCGCTCACAGGCAACTCTTGGAAGTGCGCAGGGCGGGTGTGCAGTATCTGGATTGAGTTGAATCACGACAGTCTCCGAAGTCTGCCGTTGAAGCAGCAATGTTCGTTCCAGATTGCCGCCTGTATTCAGCGCTTCAGGTAAAAGAATTGATCGCTAAATGCACTGTAACGACGCAGAGGATTTTCCTTTTGGTGCGTACGGGAGAACAGTCGTGTGTGGCGTGCATGACGCGCCGATATTGGATAGCGGCGAATTTTGCGCGGGCGCAACAATGACCACGACGCATGTTGTCGCTGGGGTGGGTCGGCGTATCAGGGATATTCCCTTTAAACCCTTGTAACTCTAGTTGCGGGTCAAACAACTGCGAACTTACTGAAAACTTCAGGGCAGGGATGTCGAAGATGGATCAGTGATCTCTTGCTGGAAAAACAATATCCATAGGGGCGAATATGCACACTGCAGAGCCAGGCATTACTGATAACAAACCGGGCTTGTCCGGATCTTTAGGTGTTACCTCGATTGTGTTGATGGTGATCGCAACGGCCGCGCCATTAACCGTGATGGTTGCCAATACGCCGCTGATTATTTCCATGGGCAATGGCGCCGCAGCGCCCTTTGACGCAATGATTGCAACAGTGATCATGTTTCTCTTCAGTGTGGGTTTCATCTACATGTCGAGGTACATCACCAACGCAGGGGCGTTCTATTCCTATATCCAGAAAGGCATGGGCCGGTCCATTGGGTTGGGATCCGCGACCCTGGCAGTGATCTCGTACTTCATGATTCTGGTGGCGTTGGAGGCTTATATCGGCTTCGCCTTGTCACAGCTGTTGCTGACCACGCTTGGTATCACCATTTCCTGGTGGCTTCTGGCATTGGTTATTACCACGTTGGTTGGGATCCTGGGCTATCAGAAGATTGAACTGAGCAGCAAGTTCCTGGGTGTGGCGTTGGTGCTGGAAATCCTCATCGTGTTGGTGGTGGATGCCGCCATTATCGGCAGCGGCAGTATTGGCCCGGATGCGCTGGAGCCGTTTTCGTCGGCCACCATTCTGTCGGGGTCGCCGGGCCTTGGGATCATGTTTGCTATCTATTGCTTCACCGGGTTTGAGTCGACGGTGGTCTATCGCGAAGAAGCGGTGAACCCGAATGTGACCATCCCTAAGGCCACTTACATTGCGGTATTTGTGATTGGCGTGTTCTACGCCGTGTCGATGTGGTGCCAGGTGAACGGGGTGGGATTATCGCAAGTGGTCCAGCAAGCGACCGATCACCCGGGTGATATGTATCTGAACATGGTGGAGCGATACACCAACAAAGCCTTTGTGGATGTAATGCAGGTTTTGCTGGTGACCAGTCTATTTGCGTGTGTGTTGTCGCTGCATAACATCGTGGTTCGCTATCAATACGTGCTGGGACGCTTTGGTGTGCTGCATTCAAAGCTGGGGAGTGTGCATCAGAAACACGGATCACCCTTTGTGTCCTCGGTATTGCAAACGACGTTGTCGCTGCTGGCGGTCGCCATTTGCGCACTGATCGGGATGGACCCGGTCACCCAGATCTATGCGTGGGGTGCGACCGCGGGAACACTGGGTTACATGGTGATCCTGTCCCTGACGTGTGTTTCGGTACTGGTGTATTTCCGCCGAAGCGACACTCCGCATCCATTTTGGAACACGGTTGTGGCGCCCACTGGCGGGTTCCTCGGATTGGTCGCGTGTTTGATCGTGGCGGTCCAGAATCTGCCGGCATTAGTTGGCGGTGAAAATGCCGGGCTGGCAGCCTCTATCATGGAAATGATCGTGATGATCTCGTTTGTCGTGGGCTGTGCCGCTGCCTTGATGATGAAGGTGATGAGCCCGGCGAGATTTGCGCTGTTGAAACAGGTGGGTTGAGTTTCCTTCCTCTTTCTTGCTGCACATGTGAACAACGGCAGGCGCTCAGCCGGGCGCCTGACGCTTGAGCGTTTTTTTGCTAGCATGCGCCGCATTATGAAGAAACCCACCCAAGATATGCGCCAGCACATCATTGATGTCGCCCGGTCGCTGATGACCCAGAAAGGTTACACCGCAGTCGGCCTTACCGAGCTGCTCGCGGCCGCGGGTGTACCGAAAGGGTCGTTCTACCACTACTTCCGCTCCAAGGATGAGTTTGGCCAGGCGCTGCTCGAAGAGTACTTTGAAGAGTACCTCACCCGGGTCGATGTGCAATTGGCCTGCGAGGGCTCCGGCGCTGAACGTCTGCTGAGCTATCTACGCTATTGGGCCGAGACACAGGCGTTTGATCACACCGATCAAAAATGCCTGGTGGTCAAATTGGGTGCGGAAGTGTGTGATCTGTCCGAAAACATGCGCGGAGTGCTTGAGAAGGGGACTGCCCTGATCATCGAGCGGATGATTCGTTGTGTTGAGCAGGGTAAGGCGGATGGCTCCATCGCCGCGTCCGTTGACGCTCCGATGCTGGCTGAAGCGCTCTACCAGATGTGGTTGGGCGCCTCGTTGCTGGTCAAGGTCAACAGAACACGCGAGCCTTTTGACGCTGCGCTTGATATGAGCCGGCGCTTGTTGGCTTAGGCTTGATCGGCGGGCTTGGTCATGCTGCTTGATGGCACCACATGAATGCCAGGTACCGGACTGATCGCGGCTTCCAGCAACGCCCATGCGATTAGCATCGGTGGGTTGAGACGCCAGCTGTCAGGTAACAGCGGCGACGCAAGCTTGAGCATCAAGATCAGCGCACGCTCGGCAGGGCGCACCTCTTCACGCTTGCCCCCGATGACACCCGGCCGCACATATGTAAGCGATTCAAACCCCAACTTCGCCAGATCCTGTTCCAGGCGGCCTTTGACCTGGTTATAGAAAAACGCAGACCCCGCATCGGCGCCGATAGCCGAATTGAGCACATAGGTCGACGTTCCGTGAGCGCGCGCGAGCTTGGCCACTGCCAATGGATAGGTGTGGTCGACTCGCTCGAAGGCTGCTTTCGAGCCGGCTGTTTTGAGCGTGGTACCCAGCGTGCAGATCACAGCATCTGCTTGCCAGAGATCAGCCTGTTCGTCCAAGTGATCAAAATCGATGGGTGTGGCAATGAGTTTAGGGTGCGCCGCCAAAGCCTTGCGTGTTGGCGCGTAGACTTTGCCGATCCGTGGATCCGCCAGCGCCAGATCCAATACATGGCTGCCAACCAGCCCGCTTGCGCCGACCAGCAGCAGCTTGAATATTTTTGGCTCGTTCATGCCTGAGGGCAATCCCGCGAAAAGTTATGGATGGCCTCGTTGACCGGCGTGGTGCCTTGGGTCAGTTCGATAATGACGCGACTCACGTCAGGCTGTTCGATGATCTGCAATAAGGCTGCGGCGACATCGTCGCGCGGCACGTCACCATAGGGGATAGCCGGGCCCGCGTGGACCTTGCCAGTGCCGGGTGAGTCCAGCAAGGTACCGGGGCGCAGAATGACCCAGTCTAGATCGCTCGCGGCCAAGTGCACGTCGGCGCGTTTTTTCACGGCCATGTAGTTTTCGAAGGTCTCGGAAACGGATTTTCCACGCGACGCTTCTGGAAACGCCGAGACTAGAATGAATCGTTGAATGCCTGCTAACCGAGCCGCGGCTACAGACAGCTCCAGGCCTTTACCGTCAATGGCGTCCGTCATCTGTGCGCCACCTTTGCCGCCGGCACCGGCCGCGAATACCACGGTATCACTGCCTGCCATCAGCTTGGCCAGTGCCTCTGTGTCAAGCTCAAGCAAGTTACCGGCAACTGGGTTGGCGCCGAGCGATTTAAGGCCCTCGGCTTGTTCCGCATGACGGTATAACGAATGTGGTTGATGGCCTCGTTCGGCCAGCTGTTGAGCAAGGCTTCGGGCCACTTTACCCGAACCACCGATGATAAAAACTGAGTGCATAGCTCCTCCAGATCAGGCGATGTTTCAAAAATGGCCCGCTCAAGCGAACCTGCAAACGCCCTTGGCGAGTGCACGGCGAGGGTTATTCTATATTGATCACTACAGAATTTGTCAAGCGACTGGGGGATTTATCCCCGGCCACGTGTGTGCTTTTCAATCGGCGGAATGGACCAAAAATCGGGTGGGAATAAACAAATAAAATTGATTTTTTGCATCCATATATATTGTTTTAATTGTCTGCCGGAGGCCGTTAGCATTGAGGCACTATCAACAAAAGCTGAAAGAGTAGCCCCGTGCAATTGCTCGGAAATCTGCTTAAAGCGGTTAAACCCTCGCCAACTTTGGCAATCACACGTAAGGCCGCGGAGCTGCGCCGCAATGGGGTAGATATCATCAGTTTGTCGACCGGTGAGCCGGACTTTCCCACCCCTGATCACATCAATGCAGCTGCCAAAGCGGCGATTGATGCAGGCCAGACCCGCTATACCGATGTAGATGGAACTCCGGAGCTCAAAGCGGCGATCGTTCGCAAGTTTCAGCGTGAAAACGGCATCACCTACACGACCGACGAAATCAGCGTCGGCACCGGCGGCAAGCAAGTACTGATCAATGCGCTGCAGGCCACCCTTAACCCTGGGGATGAAGTCATCATTCCCGCGCCTTACTGGGTGTCTTATCCGGACATGGTGCGCCTGGCAGGGGGCACCCCCGTTGAGGTCCCTTGTGCGGCCCATCAGCACTTCAAGATCACTGCCGAGCAACTCAAGCAGGCAATCACTCCGCGTACCAAGTGGCTGATTTTGAATTCGCCAAGCAACCCGACGGGTACGGGTTATAGCGCGACTGAGCTTGATCGATTGGGCGCCGTATTGTTGGAGCATCCGCAGGTTTACGTTCTGACGGACGACATGTACGAGCACCTGAGTTACGACGGTTGGGTGTTTTCCACGCTGGCTTCGCAGGTGCCGGCGTTACATGGTCGCGTGCTGACCGTGAATGGTGTTTCAAAGGCGTATTCAATGACGGGCTGGCGCATTGGTTATGCGGGCGGTCCTAAAGCGCTGATTGCTGCCATGGCCACCATTCAATCTCAGACCACCAGCAACCCCTGCGCGATATCCCAGGCCGCTGCGGTGGCTGCGCTGGATGGGCCTATAGATTTTCTGGCTGAGCGCAATGAAGTGTTTCGTCAGCGCAGAGACCTTTGCTTGGAGGCTTTCAACAACACACCCGGTCTGGAGTGTCGCCGTCCGGAGGGCGCGTTCTATCTCTTCCCTGCCTGCTCGGCGCTGTTCGGCCGCAAAACCCCTTCGGGCGTAGTGCTGACCAATGACGTGGAGGTTTGCCAATACCTGCTCGAGGCCGCGCAGGTGGCGGTAGTGCCGGGGAGTGCGTTTGGATTGGAAGGTTATTTCCGCATCTCCTTTGCAACCTCTACAGCGCTGCTGGAGCAGGCGTGCGCGCGCATTAAGGCTGCATGTGAACAGCTTGCCTGAACACAAAGCCGGGTATGGCGGCTTCGATTTCCGTCAAGCTGAGAGGGAAGGGCTCAGCATCGCGATGGCGGTTGCGCCGATGCCTTGCAGATCTTCGCGGCTGGCAGCGTCATGTGCTTGCAGGGACATGCC
Source organism: Pseudomonas sp. H1_D04 (assembly GCF_054683855.1). Lineage (NCBI taxonomy): Bacteria > Pseudomonadati > Pseudomonadota > Gammaproteobacteria > Pseudomonadales > Pseudomonadaceae > Pseudomonas > Pseudomonas sp. H1_D04. The sequence goes on along the minus strand of NZ_CP162826.1, from coordinate 5,333,774 downwards.
TTCAAGCAATGTATTCAGGGCGGCGGCGAGCAGGCGGGTGTTGGTGTCCGGTTTGAGCTGACCTTGTTCCACCGCGCGATCCAGGCGCTGCTGTAAATAGTCACGGCCTTCCTGGCGTAAAGCCTTGAGCGTGGCGGTGACTTCACCGGCATCGTCGGAGACATTGACGGCCGCGAGCACGACCATGCAGCCGCAGGGGGCCTCGGGTTCGGTCAGGATCGACGCAGAGGTGTGGAAGAAGTCGCTGATGGCGCGCACGATGTCTGGCTCGGTGTCCATGCGCTCCCACGTGGCATCCCAGAAGGTCGCTTCGTAGTAGGCAACCGCTTCCAGAAACAACTTGGCTTTGTTGCCAAACGCCGCATACAGGCTGGGAGGGCTGATGTTCATGGCTGAACATAATTCCGCCACAGAGGCCGGCTCGTAGCCACGCTTCCAAAACACTGCCAGCGCATGCAGGAGAGCCTGGTCGCGGTCGAACGCGCGCGGGCGGCCTTTTGCGCGTGGAACAGGGATTGGGGTGGAGTTGGTCATTGAGTGCAGCACCTTGGGGGCGTATCGCCAGACGAGCATGCCTGGAATAAAGTTCTGCCCAATGATACACAAAATGAAATTTTCGGTTGCGTAGCGTCATTCTGAGCTTTCAGGTCGACCGTGACGCGTGTCCAAAGGGCGGTACGGTGTGTCGCTCTAGCACCTGGCCAATACCGCTCAATAGCGGTATCACATGCTTAGCAATATCATCTGCGACTGCGGTGGGCACCATCTCTGCGTTTCGGCGAAAAAACAGTGGGTCCTGAAAAATCAGCCTGAGTTTGGACAGGCTGTTGCTGACCGCGGGCTGCCCAATATTCAAGCGCTCGGACGCCCTGGTGACGCTTTTTTCCTGATAAAGCGCAGCGAAGATCACCAGGCAATTGAGGTTGAATTGCGCAAGGCACTCGGTATTGAACGTTGACGTGGGGGGAGGGGTGTTCATGAGCTTGACCCTGTCATTTGTCTTCGTCCGCCGTTGGTCGTAGAACGTGAGGCCATTCTAAAATTTACTAGACGACCGGTCTAGTTTTAATTAGAGTGGCTGCATTATGAAAAAGCATCATTCTGAAACACGCCAACACATCCTGGATGTCGCTAGGACGTTGATGACTCACAAAGGCTACACCAGCGTAGGATTAGCTGAGGTGGTAGCGGCTGCGAGCGTGCCTAAAGGTTCGTTCTACCACTACTTCAAATCCAAGGAAGAGTTTGGTCAGGCATTGCTTGAACAGTATTTTTCCGACTACCTCGCAACGGTCGACACGTTGCTTATGGGTTCTGCACCTGCTGCGCAAAGGTTGCTGAGTTACTTCCAGTATTGGGCGCAAACCCAGTGCTCTGATTTGCCCACCGACAAGTGCTTGGTGGTCAAATTAGGCGCCGAGGTCTGTGACCTCTCGGAAGGCATGCGCCTGGTGCTCGACCGCGGTACGCAGAGCATTCACGCAAAGCTCGAGCGCTGTATTGAGCAGGGGCTTGTCGATGGTTCGATCACGTCCACGGCACCCAGCGCGACACTCGCGCAGTCGCTCTATCAGGTTTGGCTCGGCGCTTCGTTGATGATGAAGATCGGCAAGCGCGATGACGCCTTTGAAACGTCTCTGACTCTGGCAAAGCGACTTTTGGCGTAATTATTTTTTATCAACTTACTAGACGACCGGTCTATTTAATTGAGGTCTATCATGACAGATAACACCACCCGTACTGACTTATTCACCCCCATCAACCTGGGCGCGATGCAACTCGCCAACCGTATTCTGATGGCGCCGGTAACCCGTAGCCGTTACGCCGAAGATGGCATCCCCAACGAGCTGCACGCCGAGTATTACGCTCAACGCGCCACGGCCGGCTTGATCGTCGCTGAAGCCACCAACATTTCCGCCCAAGGTCGCGGTTACGCGGCCACCCCCGGCATCTGGAGCGAGGAGCAGGTTGCGGGCTGGAAGAAAGTCACGGACGCCGTGCATGCCGCCGGTGGCAAGATCGTCAGCCAGCTGTGGCATGTGGGGCGGTTCTCCAGTGTCGAGTTGCAACCCGACGGTGCCTCACCGGTCGCGCCTTCCGCGATCAAGGCCGAAGGCGACACCTATACCACCAACGGCTTCGTCCCGGTGTCGATGCCACGGGCGCTCGAAACCGATGAGATCCCGGGGATCATCGAGCAGTACAAACGTGCTGCCGAGAATGCCAAGCGTGCTGGTTTTGACGGGGTAGAGGTTCACTCGGCCAACAGCTACCTGCTGGACCAGTTCCTGCGGGACTCGACCAACCATCGCACCGACCAGTACGGAGGTTCCATCGAGAACCGTGCACGGCTGACCCTGGAAGTGACCGAAGCAATCGTCAAGATCTGGGGCAACGACCGGGTTGGCATCCGCCTGTCGCCGGTTACGCCCGACGCCGGCAACACGCCGCCCGACAGCAACGTAATGGCGATGTACGGCTACCTGATCCAGCAGTTGAACGCCTTCGACCTGGCTTACCTGCACTTCGTAGAAGGCGCTACCGCCACCTCGCGAGAAGTGCCGGAAGGCGTCGACATGGACACATTGAGCGCGCAGTTCAACGGTCCCTTCATCGGCAACAACAACTACGACCTGGACATGGCTATCGAGCGCCGTGCCCAAGGCAAGATCGACGCCGTAGCGTTTGGTCGTCTGTTTATCTCCAACCCGGACCTGGTCGAGCGCCTTCGTCGTGGGGCCGAACTGACCATCGCACCGCGCGAGTCGTATTACGGCGGCGGCGCCAAGGGCTACACCGATTGGCCGGTCGGCAACTACTGATCCCCGTATATCCGCGATAACCCCAAAAAACTGCCCGCACTGACGGGCAGTCACTAACGAGAGGAACGCCCATGAACTATCTGCAGAATAAAACCGCGATCATCACTGGCGCATCGTCCGGCCTGGGTGCTGCATCGGCACGTGCCTTGTCCGAGAAAGGCGTTCGAATTGTCGCCGCAGCCCTGGACCAGCAAGGCCTGGACGCCATCGTCAGCGAGTTGAAAGGCAAAGGCGGTGAAGCGGTAGGTCGCGTCAGCGACGTGACCAATCCTGAGGATATGAAAGCGCTCGCGCAATTCGCCCAGGACTCTTTCGGTTCGGTGGATATCCTGATCAACAACGCAGGCTTGATGCTGTTTTCCAACTGGGTCGACCTGGCCACCGATGATTGGGAAAAGATGATCAACGTGAACATCAAAGGCTACCTGCATGGTATCGCCGCGGTGTTGCCGTTCATGCTGAAACAGAAGTCGGGCCAGATCCTGAATATGGATTCAGTCGCCGGTCACCAGGTTGGGCCTGCCGCGGGTATCTACAGCTCCACCAAATTCTTCGTGCAGGCCATGACTGAGTCGATGCGCAAAGAGCTGGGCGTGCAGCACGGCATCCGTGTCAACACGGTCAGCCCGGGCGTGATCAACACCGGTTGGGCTGATAAAGTCACCGACCCGGCTGGCCGTAAAGCGGCTCAAGAGCTGAATAAAATCGCGATCTCGCCGGACGATATTGGTCGCGCGGTGGTGTATGCACTGAATCAGCCTGAAAACGTCACCGTCAACGACCTGATCATTTCGCCGACCCGCCAGGATTGGTAAGTCATAAGCGTTGAAATCCTCCAGCCCAGGCACCGGCGCAACGTCGTGTGCCTGGGCGCTACAGGCTCCGTCCTGTCTCTCCTGTAAAAGCAATGAGACCCTTGAATGACACACCGTATTTTGATTGTCGGCGGTGGTGCTGGCGGTCTGGAACTTGCGACGCGTTTGGGCAAGACCCTTGGCAAGCGCGGCACCGCTCATATCACCCTCGTTGACGCCAACCTCACGCATATCTGGAAGCCACTGTTGCATGAAGTCGCGGCCGGCTCACTGAATGCCCACGATGACGAATTGAACTACGTGGCCCAGGCCAAGTGGAACCACTTTCACTTCCAGCTCGGCCGCATGAGCGGCCTGGACCGCGTCGCCAGGTCCATTCGGCTTGCACCTACCCTGGATGGCGCCGGCCGGCAGTTGGTGCCTGAACGTGTTTTGAACTATGACAGCCTGGTCATCGCCGTCGGCAGCACCACCAATGATTTCGGCACTCCAGGAGCCGCACAGCACTGTCTGTTCCTCGAGACCCGCCAGCAAGCTGAACGCTTCCATCAGCAGTTGCTCAACCACTACCTGCGTGCACAGGCGCTCGGCGTTGCGGGTGAGAAAATCCGTGTGGCGATCGTCGGTGCCGGCGCAACGGGCGTGGAGCTGGCTGCCGAGTTGCACAACGCTGCCCATGAGCTGGCCGCCTACGGGCTGGATCGCATTCAGCCGCATGACATGCACATCACCTTGATAGAAGCAGGCGCCCGTGTGCTGCCAGCGCTGCCCAAGCGCATCAGTGATCCCGTGCACCGCACGCTGAAAAAACTGGGGGTGACGGTGATGACAAACGCCGCCGTCAGTGAGGTTACCGCCGAGCACCTTAAAACCCGCAACGGAGAGTTGATCGAGGCCAGCCTCAAGGTTTGGGCAGCCGGTATTCGTGCCCCGTCCTTCCTCAAGGATATTGATGGCCTGGAGACTAACCCCATCAACCAGCTGAAGGTGCGACCCACGTTGCAAACCACGCTGGACGACAATGTTTTTGCGTTCGGTGACTGTGTCGCGTGTCCTCAGCCGGGGAGTGAGCAGAATGTGCCGCCGCGTGCTCAGGCCGCCCACCAGCAAGCGTCAATGCTGGTCAAGAGCCTGCAGGCCAGGCTTGAAGGTAAAGCCCTGCCGACTTATGTCTACAAGGACTATGGCTCGCTGGTTTCGCTGTCACGCTTTTCGGCGGTGGGTAACCTGATGGGTAAACTGACGGGCAGTGTGACGCTGGAAGGATGGTTGGCGCGAGTGTTCTATGCATCGCTGTACCGCATGCACCAGGTCGCGCTCTATGGACCGGTGCGTACAGCATTGCTGATGTTGGGTAACCGCCTGGGACGAGGCACCGAGCCTCGGTTGAAACTGCACTAGATCATTGACTGGGAGTGCGCAGCGCCTGGTGGGCTGCGCTCTTGGCGCGTCAGCGCGGGGTTTCGCCAGGCACCGGTGCGTGTTCGGGAATAAGTTTCTGCTGCTTGAGTTGCGCCCAAAATGCGCCGGGAATCCGTGTCGAAAACGCTGCGACGTTCTGCTGAACCTCCGCCACCGACTGAGCGCCGAACACCAGCGCCCGTACAGCTGGGTGGCTGGCGCAAAACTGCAACGCTGCAGCCGACATTGCCACACCATGGACGGCGCAGATCGACTGTATGACAGCCACGCGCTCTGCGATGTCGTCCGGCACGGCGCGATAATCAAACATTGCGTCGGGGCGTGCACCCATCGCCAGCACGCCTGAATTGAAGGCGCCCGCAGCGATGATCGATACGTCGCGACGTTGCAATTCAACAAAATGCCCGTTGAGTGGCGCATGGTTGAGCAGCGTATAACGGCCGGCAATCATTGCGCAGTCGATGGCAAACTCCCGCGCAACCTCCACGACCACTTCGGTTTCATTGACACCCAAACCGACGGCAGACACCACCCCTGTGCTGCGTAGTTCGTCGAGCGCCTTGAATCCACCTTCACGGATCTGTTTCCAGTAAACCTCAGCCCGTCGACCATGCCAGGCACGTCCCAGATCGTGCACCAGGAGTACGTCGATACGATCCAGGCCGGAGCGCTCAAGGCTGTGGTCCACCGAGCGCATGAATCCGTCATAGGTATAGTCGTACTGATAGTGAGGGTTGTGCAGGAACCACCTTGAGTCCGCCGGGCGGTGGGCAGCCAGGATGTCGCCAGTGTCGAGTACGCGGCCTACCTTGGTACTGACGACCACATCGTTGCGTATATTCAGTTCGCGTAACGCACGACCCAAGGTGTATTCCGCGCGGCCAGTGCCATACATCGGTGCCGTGTCGAAATAGCGGATACCCGCTTCATAAGCTGACCGCACGATGGCCAGCGCCTGGTCGTAATCGATGTGGGCGTTATAGCCGATCTGCACCGTGCCCAAGCCGACGGCACTGAGTGCCACGCTGGATTGACCGAGCGGGCGTTTCTCGATGGGGTTCATTACGTGTCCTCCTTTGTCGCGACGTCCAACGCTTCTCCGATCGCATAAAAGTGGCCACCTGCGATGTAGTGCAGGCTACGAAAGTCCGGGTGCGCACGCTCAAAGTGCCAATGGCCGTCGCTGAATACCCGTGTGTCGGCCCAGGCAGCGACGACTTCACCGATAAACAGGTCGTACGTCGATTGGTTGTGCGGTTCGGGCAGCAGCTTGCACACCAGCCAAGCCGAGCAGCCCGCCACGAATGGCACGTCATGGCCGCTGATACTGAACAACTCGACGCCGCTATGAGCCAGCTTCTCTGGGTCTTCCTGCAGGCTGACGCTGCCGACATCGCGGGTCAATTGCAGCTGTGCCACGGTGGGCACCTGAATCACAAACAGGCCGCTACGCTCTACCAGTTCGCGGGTTTTGGCGATCTTGTCCAGCACCACAGTGACTTTTGGCGGTGAAAAATCCAATGCACAGGCCCATGCCGCAGCCATCACATTGCGAGTCTCCCCGTGTTCAGCAGAGACCAGCACGGTGGGGCCGTGGTTGATCAGCCGATAGGCTTTTTCAAGCGGCACTTGCTCAATGTGGTCGTGCATCGTAACTCCAGAAAAATTAAACCCCGCACCCATTACTGGGGCGGGGTAGGGCACATTCACGCTGTGGCGGTTTGGTTCAGGTAAACCTGCAGGCTTTCATGACCACCGACAATGAGCGACTCGATGGTCGAGGTCCATTGGCCCTGGGGATCAGGCTCGCGTGTATCGAAGGTCGCAGACCACAGAATCACGGTTTTCTGCTCGCCGGTCAGCGGGATCAATCGCACGGTCAACACGTAGTTATCCACGGGCAGTGGCGCTTCAACGAAGCGGTAGGAGAACTGCAGATTCACCGCGTCTACCGACAACAACTGCTCGCGCAGAATGGCGCCGTCCTGCAATGTCAGCCGACGGATGCAGCCAACCAGACCGTCAGGCTGACCGTCTTCGATGACGCTCTGTGGGATCGCCGGGTGCCACTGGCTGATCTTCCCGAAGCGCTTGAGTACATCCCAAACGCGCTCGGCGCCGCCGTCTACAACGGCGCTGTATTCAACTTTTGCCATGATTTACCACCTTAAGAAACAGCATTGCGTTCAGGCCGCTCGGATCAGCCTTCGAACTGGTGATAAACCTTGGCGATTACCTTCCAGCTGCCGTCGATTTTGATCAGCGTCAGGTAATCGTTGTAGTCGGCGCCAATCGCGTCCTTTTCCATATCCACACGTACCACGGCAGTGGTCGGGGTGATCGCCAGCACGTCCAGGCGTGTGCTGATATCCGGGGCCTTGCCATTGGTGCGAACGAAGTCGAACAGGTTGCTGATCGGACCGCCCAACAATTTGCCGTTGGTGAAGCCGTACATCACAGCTTCCTTGTGGAAGGCCTGCTCCAGAACTTCGGGGCTACCGGCACGCAGGCCGTCTGCGTATTGCTGGGCTACAGCGATAACGGCGTTGTAGTCCTGGGTCGGTACTGCTTTGATGTTTTTGCTCATGGTCAAACTCCTTTGCATGGTTTTGGCGCCAATGGGGCGCGGTTCAGGCGGGTGGGTTAAGGAGCAACGTGGGTGTGGTAAATCTTGCTGATGACGGTCCACTTTCCATCGACCTTCAGCAGGTTGAAGAAATCGGTGAAGCAGAAGCCGGAGATGTCATTGGTATCAATACGAGCGCTGGCAGCGGTGCCCACAATATCGACGTTGACGATGGCACCTTTGGATTGCGGAGACGGGCGGAAAGCGCTGTCGATGATGTCGAACAGACCCTGGATCGGCCCACCGGTCAGCTTGCCTTCGCCATCGACACCAAAGATGGTGGCCTGCTCGCTGAAGGCAGGCTTCATCACGCTGCTTTTGGCTTGCTTTCCGCCTTCGTTGTAAAGGTTCAGCACCGCGACGATGGCGTTGTAGTCTTCGACGTAAGTTGGGTTGCTCATGGTGTTACTCCTAGTTTGAAGAGGGTTGAAGAAGGGCTTGGTTGATTGCTTTGCGTGCATATCGAGCGATGGTCAGTAAGGCGATCAATGCAACGACCAAACCCGCCCAAGTCATCACTTGAGTCGAGCGATTGGTCGTCACCTCGCCACTGATTATCTGTGCGACATCAGCCGCCAGAGAGCCCAGGTACGCATACAGAAATGTTCCAGGAAGCAGGCCGATCCAGGTAGCCAGCAGGAAATCACGACGGACGATTCGACTGGCTCCGAGGCCATAGCTCAGCGGAGCGAACGGCACGATGGACGCCAGGCGCAAGAGAAAAACAATCCGAAAACCGCCTGATTCGATAGCGAGGTCGACCGCTGCCGATTTGGGGCTGTTCGCCAGGCGTCGTTTGACCCAAGGGCGCATAAGCGATCTGCCCAAGGCGAACGCGACTGCTGCGGACAGCAAGCCAGCGGGCGAGATAAGCAGCGTTCCCCAAATCGGGCCGTACAAAAAACCCGCAAGCGCGGTGAGCATCGAGGCGGGCACAAAAGCGATAGTGGCCAGCACAAATATTGCGGCATAGAGCGCAATCCCGACGGCGTCGAGCGAGCGAACAACCTCGATCCAGTGCGCAATGTTGTGTACGGCCAGGTCTATCACTTCGCCTATTCCATTCTCTCGGTCGGTGGGGGTGCTTGCGGTCCAGCGCATCATTGCCAGCTAATTAAATAGTGATCGCTACGTATTGTGTGTGTATTCTATAGCGGTCACTACAGTTAGTGTCAAGACATTTGCTGTCGGTGTTGGTGAAGGCGAAGCGGACGTTTGGCGGTGCTTTGCGACCAATGCCTGACGGCCTGCGGGAGAGCACCATGACGCAAAAGTTTTACGCGCAGGACACCTGTTTCTACAGCTCCATGGGCACCTACAGTTTTGAGGACAGGTGCGAGATGACTAAGGAGGTGGGTTATGACGCCACCTATCTTTCAATCTGGGATGGACGCAACTGGGCAGCTGTCCAGCAATTGAGCAGCGTCAAGGAGCGTTACGACCTGGAGGTAGCGGGCATCTACGTGGTACTCAACCTGCGCCTGGGCCTAGAGGCGGAGCAAAACGCGGGCATCTATCAAATGCTGAAAGTGGCGCCGCCAGGCTCCACCGTTGAATTGGCGATTAAAACCGCGGGGGACTTCCCGCGTTCGGACCCTGCGGGCGATGAGCCTGTGGTGCGCTGGTTGGCCGAAGCCTTGTCTATCGCGCAGCAGCGCAATATCCGCATCCTGATCTACTCGCATTTGCTGCACTGGAGCGAAAAGCACGACGACGCCCTGCGCATTTGTGAGCGACTCAATCACCCCAATCTGGGTATCGTTTTCTGCGGCTACCACTGGTACGCCGGCGACGGTGAGCGGCTGGGCGCCACGCTCAGGCGTGCGCTGCCCTTTCTCAAGCAAGTGAATCTTTCAGGTTCACGCCGCAGCCCTCTGGGCTGGGGCCAGACCGCGACCATTGAAACCCTCGACCAAGGCGAAATGGACAATTTTGCGGTCATGGCGCTGTTGAAGCGTTTGGGTTACGACGGCTTTATCGGTTGGCAAGGCTGGGATGAAAGCGGCGATGCCTTTACCAAGCTGCGCAAGTCGCTGCAGGCGCTTCGCTGCATGGACGAGCGCGTGCGCAAATTCCCGCATTGGGCCCGCCACGTCGATCATCAATAAGGAGTTTTTATGTTTTCGTTGTCCAGTACACCGTACCAGGCGTTACCGGGTTTTCGTCGGAGCTTCCAGCCTGGGAAACTGACCCTCGGTTTGTTTTTTCCAATAGAAGCCTACGAGGGCGATATGCCCACAATGCGCAACCAGGTAGCGTTGGCTCTGCAGGCGGAAAGGGCCGGTTTTGCCTCCTTATGGTTTCGCGACGTCCCGCTGCGCGATCCGACATTTGGCGATGTTGGGCAAATCTACGACCCTTGGACTTACCTGGGCTATCTTGCCGGGCAAACCCGCGATATCGCACTGGGAACCGCCGCAATCGTTGTACCCATTCGTCATCCGCTCCATTTGGCCAAGGCTGCAGCGAGCATCGATCAACTCAGCGGCGGCAGGTTGTTGCTCGGCGTGGCCTCTGGCGACCGTCCGGTTGAATACCCGGCTTTCAATGTGGAATCCCACAGCCGTGGGGAGCGATTCGTCGAGCATTTGGAGGTTATGCGCAAATCCCTCAGCACTCAGTTCGAGCCGATTCGCTGGAGCGAGGGCGAGCTGAGGCATGCAGACCTGGTGCCCAAACCCTCAGGCCAGTCCATTCCATTATTCATTACCGGCAGCAGCCGTCAGACGTTGCAGTGGATTGCCAGGGAGGCTGACGGTTGGATCTCTTATCCGCGCGCCTTGGATAAGCAAAGGGATATTGTTCGCCTCTGGCACGAGACTGTGCGCGAGCAGGCAGGTGATGCCTTCAAGCCATTCAGTCAGTCCCTCTTTATCGACCTGACCCACGACCCCGATACCGCCCCTACACCTATTCACCAAGGCTTCAGGTTAGGCCGTAATGCGCTGCTGGAGATGCTGCACACTCTGCAATCCTTTGGGGTTAACCATGTGATGATCCAGCTCAAATATGGGCAGCGCCCGGCCCAGGAGGTTCTGGACGAATTGGCCGAGTTCATCGTGCCGCAATTTCCCGCGCTGACACGAGGTCTCCAAACTGCGCCAACCATTGTTACTCAAAGGTAAAGACGGTCGTTTTACCAGGCTGTAAACAGGAGAGCGTCATGAGCATACAGACACAGATGCAGGCTCAGGTGTTGAGCGATTATGCCGAAGGTACATTCACCCTGACCCAGGTTGATCGCCCTTTGGCTGGAGCAGGCCAGGTGCTTGTCAAGATAGCGGCGAGCGGGGTCAACCCGATTGATTTCATGATCCGCAAGGGACAGGCGCCCTATGCGATGCCTGAGCTTCCCGCGATCCTCGGCACTGATCTCGCCGGCGTGGTGGAAGCCGTGGGCGAGGGCGTCACCCGCTTCAAGGTTGGGGACGAAGTGTATGGGCTGACAGGTGGCGTGCGTGGCCTGCAAGGTTCCATGGCGGAGTACGCCGCCGTAGACGCCGACCTACTGGCCCTCAAGCCGAACAACCTCAGCATGCGCGAAGCCGCGTCAATACCTTTGGTATTTCTGACCGCGTGGGAGGGGCTGATCGATCGTGCTGGCCTGCAAGCGGGTCAGTCTGTGCTGGTGCAAGGCGGCGCCGGCGGAGTAGGGCACATGGCGGTGCAAATCGCGGTTGCTCATGGCGCCAAGGTGTTCGCCACAGCATCATCCCAAAAGCGCGGAATTGTTGAGTCCTATGGTGCAACGGCCATCGACTACCGCAGCAGTACCGTTGAGCAGTATGTAAAACAGCATACGGGTGGGGCAGGTTTCGATCTGGTTTACGATACCGTTGGCGGTCAGACCCTTGATGATTCGCTGGTCGCCGCTCGCGCCTATGGTCATGTATTGAGTTGCTTTGCGTTCGGCACTCACAACCTGGCGCCAAGCTCGCTGCGGTGCGTGACGGTGTCCGGGATTTTCGTATTGTTGCCGATGTTGAGCGGGGAGGGGCGTGCCCATCACGGTGAGATTCTGCGGCATGCCACACGCCTTGCCGAGGAAGGCAGGCTCGTTCCATTGCTGGACGAGCAGCGCTTCTCACTGGCCGACGCATACGCAGCGCATAGGTTGCAGGAGTCGGGCAAGATGGTTGGGAAGGTGGTTATTGATGTCGTTTGATGGCTGTCGGCAAATCGCGGCACTGTAATCACAACGCAAAACGCAGCCCGAGGGCTGCGTTTTGGTTTCCAGGCTTAACGGCGATGTTCGGTGTCCCAGGCCTTGATGGCTTCCGTGGCGACTCGGAACGCCGCCAATGCGCTCGGCACACCCGCGTAGATTGCAGCCTGCATCAACGCGGCGCGAATCTCCTCGACGGACACGCCATTGGTCAGCGCGCCCTTCACATGCACGCCCAGTTCATGGTGCTGGTTCATGGCCGTCAGCATGCCGATGTTGAGCAGGCTGCGGGTTTTGAACGGCAAGGTCTCGTCACCCCACACAGCGCCCCAGCAATACTCGGTCACCAGCGCTTGCATGGGTTTATTGAAGTCGTCTGCCGACGACCAGGACTTTTCGACGTGGGCGGCACCTAGTACGGCTTTGCGATTCTCGAAGCCTTTATCAAACAGCTCGTTATTGCTCATGGTTTCACCTGGCTCACGGGAGGGGAGGTTAGAGATTGATGTCGATATCGCGCGTTTCGCGCAGGAAAAACAGACCAACTACAAACGACACGCCGATCCACGCCACCGGATACCAAAGGCCGAAGTAGATATTGCCCATCTGTGCCGAAAGGGCGAAGGCGATGGTGGGCAGCAGCCCCCCGATCCAGCCACTGGCAAAGTGGTAGGGGAACGACATGGACGTATAACGAATACGCGCCGGGAACATTTCCACCAGCATGGGAGCAACCGGCGTCAGCGAGATCACGCCGCAGAACACCAGCGCCATCAACAGCAGGAACACCTTGCCGCGCTGGAACTTCTCCGGGTCGGCTTTGAGGGGGTATCCCGCCTGGTCCAATTGGCTCTGCAACGAGGTTTTCAGCGCACCCATGCGATCCTTGGCGACCGCCGCATCGAGGCCTACCGTGCCTTCAGAGATCAACTGTGCCGAACCCACCTTGATCACCGCGTGGGCTTGCCCAGGAAGCGACTGGGTTTCGTAGCTGATGCCGGTTGCGGACAGGGCTTGTTTGGCAACGTCGCACGGGCTGCTGAAGGTGCGGGTACCGGTCGGATTGAACATGAACGAGCATTGAGACGTGTCAGTGACCAACGTCACCGGCGTGCGCTGTTCTGCGGCCATCAAGTCAGGGTTGGCGTAGAGCGCAACGCCTTTGTAGATGGGGAAGATGGACAGTGCCGACATCAGGAACCCCGCCAACAGGACGGGTTTGCGTCCGAGGCGATCACACAGCCAGCCCGCCAGCAAAAACATTGGCAGTGCCGTCATTAACGCCAGCGTCAGCGTGGTGTTGGCTTGTTGAGGATCGACCTTGAGATTCTGGGTCATGAAGAACGTGGGGTACAGCACTGCGATGTAGTAAGCGCAGGTCATGCCGCCACAAATGCCAAACAAGGCGATTATCAGGCGGCGCAGGTTGGCCTTGTCCAGAAAGGTTTCGCGCAGCGGTGATTTTGACAGGCGTTTCTCGGCTTTCATTTTCTTGAACGCCGGCGATTCTTCCATGCCCATCCGCACGGATATCGAGATACCCAGCAACACCAGCGAGAACAGGAATGGGATGCGCCAGCCCCAGGTGTTGAAGTCGTCGCCGCTGATGTACCGGCACGTCAGGATCACACCGAAAGCCAGCAGCAGCCCCAGGGTGCCGGTGGCCGAGATCCACGCCGTGTTGAGGCCGCGCTGGCGATTGGTTGAGTGCTCGGAGACGTATGTCGCCGCTCCGCCATATTCGCCGCCAAGCGCTAGACCCTGGAGCATCCGCAGTGCGATCAACAGACTGGGCGCAAGGATCCCGGCGTATTCATAGGTCGGCAACAACCCCACCGCCACCGTAGAAATACCCATGATCACAATGGTGATGAGGAAGGTTTTCTTGCGCCCGATGCGGTCGCCGATACGTCCGAATACAATGGCGCCAACCGGTCGCATCACAAAGCCGACCGCAAAGGTCAGCAATGCGAAGATAAACCCGGTGGCGGTATCCAGGCCGGAGAAGAAATTAAGCGCGATCACCGACGCAAGCGCGCCATACAGGGTGAATTCGTACCATTCGAACACGGTGCCCAGGGACGCGGCAGCGATTACCTTGAGCGTAGAGCGGTCTACACCTTGGGTGGATTTCAAGTCCACCGACTCAGCAGTCGTTTTCATTTTTTCACAACCTGTATTGTTTTTATTGGCGTGTTCAGTTTGCAGGTGCAAAGCCCACGATGGCCTTGGTTTCCAGGTATTCCATCAGCCCGTGTGCCCCCCACTCTCGACCATTGCCGGACTGTTTGAAGCCGCCGAATGGCGCGCCGATATCGGCCGGCGGATAGTTCAGGTGGACTTGGCCAGCACGCAGGCGACCGGCTATGTCGCGGGCGTGGTTCAAATCGGCGGATTGCACGTAGGCCGCCAAGCCGTAGGGCGTGCCGTTCGCAATTTCAATCGCTTCTGTTTCGCTGTGATAGGCAATGATCGACAGCACGGGGCCGAAGATTTCTTCTTGGGCGATGGTCATGTGCGGGGTTACGTTGGCGAACACCGTGGGCTGGGCGTAATAGCCTTGCTGCAGGCCCTCGGGACGGCCGACGCCACCGCAGATCAACTCGGCGCCTTCATCAATGCCTTGCTGCACAAGGGTTTGTACGCGCTCGAACTGAGCCCTGTTGACCAACGGCCCCAGCTGAGTGGTTTCATCCTGTGGATCACCGACACGGTACTTCGCGACCTCCGCGCGAGCGATTCGCACCACGTCGGCCATACGTTCTGCCGGTACCAGCATGCGGGTCGGGATCGAGCAGGATTGCCCGCTATTGGTAAAGCACGCGGCGATACCCTTGGCGACTGCCTGGCTGAAATCAGCATCGCCCAGCACAATATTGGCCGACTTGCCCCCCAACTCCTGAGCGACGCGTTTTACCGTGTCGGCCGCGGTTTTCGCCACGCGGACGCCGGCCTGGGTAGAGCCGGTGAACGACACCATGTCGATATCCGGGTGTGCACTGATAGCGTGGCCCACGCTGGGTCCGTCGCCATTGACCAGGTTGAAGACCCCTGGCGGTACGCCCGCTTCGTCCAGCACCTCGGCAAACAGCAAGGCTGAGAGCGCAGAGAATTCGCTGGGCTTGAGGACGATCGTGCAGCCGGCCGCCAGCGCCGGTGCGATCTTCACCACGATCTGGTTGATCGGCCAATTCCACGGAGTGATCAACCCACATACACCGATCGCTTCGCGACGTATCCGGGTCGTGCCATGCTGCTCGTCGAACTCGAAGTTGCGCAGAACACGAATGATTTCCTCGATATGCAGCGAGCCCCGTGCCGCCTGGGCCGCCCGGGAAAATGCAATTGGCGCGCCCATTTCCAGGGTCATCGCCTGGGCAAACTCTTCGTATCGGCGCTTATAGATGCTCAATACCCTCTCAAGCAAATCGAGGCGCTGCCCAGGCGTCCAGCGTGAATAGTCCGCGAACGCGCGGCGTGCAGCGTGTACTGCGCGCTCCACATCGTCGGCGTTGCCCATGGCCAGTTCGCCGTAGGCTTGCTCGTCAGCCGGGTTGATCAGGGTAAACGTGGCCTTGCCCATCGGCTCGACCCATTGCCCATCAATGTAGAACTTGTCTGTAGGGTACATGGCGACACTCCTGCTCAATCGAACGTGATGATCTGGCGAACGGCTTCACCGTCACGCAGCCGATCCATGCCGACGTTGATCTCATCCAGGGTCAATCGGTGCGTCACCAGCTTCTCGATTGGCAGGCGACCGAGACGGAATAATTCCAGGTAGCGTGGGATGTCACGGCTGGGCACGCTGCTGCCCATGTAGCTGCCGCGCAAGGTGCGCTCGTCAGCCACCAGGCCGACCATCGGCACCTCGAATGTCGCGTCCGGTCGAGCCAGGCCGGCGGTGACTACCTCGCTGCCGCGCTTGCCGACTTTCCAGGCCGTTTGCAACGCGGCGGATGCCCCCGCGAATTCCAGTGCCACATCCACACCGCCGCCGGTCAGGTCGCGGATGGCTTCGACCAGGTCCGGGTCGGCCGCATTAAACACATGCTGCGCCCCCAACGATTTGGCCATCGCCAGTTTTTCCGCATTGGTATCGATAGCGATCACTTGGCTGGCGCCCGCCGCTAGCGCGCCTAGCTGCGCCGCCAGGCCTACGCCACCCATGCCGACGATTGCGACGGTCGAGCCCAGTTTGATACTGGCGGTATTGGTCGCTGCGCCAACGCCGGTCAAGACGGCGCAGCCGAACAGTGCCGCATGCTCCAAGGGAATATCTCGGGCCACGCGCACCAGAGAGCGTGTCGAAACCACGGCGTATTCAGCGAATGCGGAGATGCCCGAGTGATGATTGAGGACTTGTTCCCCGCGCTGCAGGCGTCGATCACCGCGCAGCAGCGTGCCGGCCGCGCCCGCCACCGCACCGGGGCCGCAAAGAGCAGGGCGCCCGCCCGAACATTCAACACAATGGCCACAGGAGGCGACGAACACAGTCACGACATGATCACCCACAACCAAGTCGTCGACATAAGGACCGACCGCCATGACCACACCCGCGGCTTCATGCCCGATTACCATCGGCAGCGGACGTGGCCGCACGCCTTCGATCACGGACAGATCGGAATGGCAGATGCCGGCTGCGGCGATCTTGATCAATACCTCGCCGGGTCCCGGGTCTCGTAGCTCAATCGTCTCGATGCGCAAAGGTCGGCTTTGGGCAAATGGAGTCGGCAAACCCATCTGGTCCAGCACGGCGGCTCTGATTTGCATAGGGGATCTCCTCTGAATCGATTGTTTTTGTGTAGTGAAGTTATCACTCGATTCGTATCACTGTATTACAATATTACAGCATCAACAACACGGTTGTTGCACAGCGGATAGGAAAAAATTGCAATACAATAAGCCGGTCAATCAATCAGATCGTAGGTGTGCCTAATGTCACCAAAGGCCACGGAGACGGGAATGGAAAACGAAGAAATGCCGGTGATGGGCCGGCCGGAAACCTTGCGCGGCCAAGTCGAGACCTTTCTGCGTGAGGCGATCATGAATGGCCGCTTCGCGCCAGGCGAAAGGCTTGTCGAGCGTGAACTGTGCGAGTTGTTGCAGGTGAGTCGGCCGCCGTTGCGTGAGGCACTGCGTCGACTGGAAGCGGAAAAACTACTGGTGATCGTGCCGCACAAAGGGCCCGTGGTCGCCAGCCTGGATATTCGCGAGGCCAAGGAACTCTATGCATTGCGCGCCTTGCTTGAAGGCTTTGCGGTGCACGAATTTGCGCGCTTGGCGGATGCGGCGCAGATCAAAGCGCTGGAGCGAACTGTGAAGGAGTTGCACGCGCAGGCGAAGATTCCCAATCGTCGAGCTCTGCTGGTCGCCAAGACAAAAATTTACGACGTACTGCTGGGTGGTAGCGGTAACCGCCTGATCAACGAGGTGCTCCAGGGCCTCCTGTCGCGTATCAACCTGCTACGCGCTACCTCGTTCTCCCGCCCTGAACGTTTGGCGGAGAGTCTGGCGGAAATTGACGAAATGGTGGCTCGCATCAAGGCCCGCGATGCGGAAGGCGCTCGCGAGGTTGCGCAACTGCATATCAAGAACGCCGAAAATGCTGCGCTAGGCATGCTGGAAGATAGCGATTAATGGCTTAGATGTAATATTGACAGATTGTATTACAATGCTTAGGGTGTTCTCACAAAGCAGGCCACAGTTTGTGTGCAAAGTGGCTAGAGAATAATTCTACAAGCGAGAAACACTATGAACGACGTCAACCAAGGCATGCGTCCTACAGTTCTGTTCATCGGATTGGGGATGATGGGGCGCCCGATGGCAAGTCTCATTGCCAAGGCCGGTTACCCCTTATTGGTGAGCGACACCAACGATCAGGCTGTCGGCGAGTTGTGTGCCGAAGTGGGCGCCCATCGCCTGGAAAACGCACAGTCACTGGCCGACGTCCGTATCGTTATCACCATGTTGCCTAACTCCCGCATCGTGAATCAGGTGCTGGTGGGCGATTACGGCGTCGCCAAGCGACTGGCGCCGGGGGCATGCATCATCGACATGAGCTCCTCCGAGCCTCTCGAAACCCAGGCGTTGGCTGAACAGTTAAGTGAGTTCTCGCTGAGCTTTCTGGATGCCCCGGTTTCAGGCGGTGTGAAACGCGCTATTTCCGGGACGCTGCAAATCATGGTGGGTGGCGACGCCAACGTGCTCCAGCAACACCGCGAGCTGCTGGACGTCATGGGTAACTCAACCCATGTTGGCCCAAATGGCGCAGGTCATGCGGTCAAGGCGCTGAACAACTTTGTGTCTGCCACCGGGTTGTTGGCCACCGTTGAGGCGCTGCATGTGGGTGAGAAATTCGGCGTAGATCCGGCAGTGATGACCAGCGTGCTCAATAATGCTTCCGGCGGTAACTTCACCACGGCCAACAAGGTCAACCAGTTCATGCTCAGCGGCACTTACGCCTCAGGCTTCGCGTTGCAACTGATGGTCAAAGACCTGAAAATCGCTGTCACCCTTGCGGAGCAGATGGGGCAGCAGATGAAGCTCGGCCATGAGTGCCTGGCGGTCTGGCAGGAGGCGGCGCAAAGCACCACGCCTCAGACCGATCACACCGAGATGTACCGCATCATCGACGGCCACGGCTAGTCGACAAGCTGCGCGCTACCGTCCGGGGCGTCATTGCTACGCCCCGGCTCTTCTTCCAACTCCTGGGTATTAAAACCATGAACATCGCCCCCACGATTGAGCCTTTTGACGTGTTCGCGGTGAAATATGCCGAGCATCGGCGCACCGCCTCCTCGAACTTCCTGGGCGGCGACCCGCACGATGGGCCAATGCCCATGGATTACTTTATCTGGGTCGCGACCAACAGTACCGGCACCTGGGTGATTGATACCGGCTTCAACCAGGCCACGGCCCGCCAGCGTGGGCGAGACTTGATTCGTTGCCCGGCTGAATCATTGCGGATGCTCGGTATTGATGCGGCCGCCGTCGACAACGTGATCATTACCCACCTGCATTACGACCATGTGGGCAACTTCGATCTGTTCCCTGCGGCTACCTATCACCTTCAAGACAACGAGATGCTGTTTGCGACTGGGCGGCACATGGCTCACAAATGCGCGCACGAGGCCTATGACGTCGAAAATGTAGTCGGGATGGTCCGCGAGGTCTACCGCGGGCGTGTGCAGTTCCATGAAGGCGACGCCACATTGGCTCCCGGCGTGTCGGTGCACCTGGTGGGCGGGCACACCATGGGCTTGCAAGTCGTGCGCATTTTTACCCGCCGAGGCTGGATGGTTCTGGCCTCAGACGCCAGCCACTACTACCGCAACTTCATTGAGGACCGTCCATTCCCGATCGTCTTCAATGTGGACGATATGCGCAGTGGCTGGGCCCGAATCAGATCATTAGCCGACTCCGAACATCACATTGTCCCAGGGCACGATCCCTTGGTGATGAATCGCTATCCACCCTTTCCTGGCGCGTCGGAAGGCTCAATCTGCGTGCTCCATGAGCCCCCGATATACCGTTGATTCCAGACGCTCTCGACTGTTGGTTACTGATCAATATTATTTGTATGAAAACTTAAATCTTATTGTTTTTATTTTTTGCGGCCGCCCGCTACTGTCCATTCCGCGCGTAACCAAGCCACAACCTCAGGGCCACCTCGTTCTACGCAACCCTCTTATAAAAATGACTCGATAACATTCCGGAGTGCAGATGAACGTCAAACAGAAATTGACCTGGGCGTTTGTGGTGATCGCCTGCTTGCCTGTGTGCCTGATTGCGACACTGGTGGTCATGGATTTGCGCAATGACGCCCGCGATGATTTTATCGAGGGCAGTAACCGCGAAATACGCCAGGTCGACACGGCCATGCAGTTGTACTTCGAAAGTATTCGCCAGAACGTGGATTACCTTGCCTCTCAGCCGTTATTGCGCAACGTTGACGGCAGCCTGAAAAACTATAGCGGCGCCAATGCTCCCAGCATTGCGCAGGGCGCCTTGGATAAGCAGATCTTTGAGTTTTATGCGCACTTGGCCAATAGCCATTCGGCGTATTCCAACATCATCTTCGGTAACAGCGCGGGCGGTTTTGTGTCCTGGCCTGATAATCCGAACCGGGCCAATTACGACCCTCGTGAGCGGCCTTGGTATAAATCTGCGATGAGCAGCCCGGGCAAGACCCTGCGCACTGACGCTTACTACTACGCGCCTAAGGATGCGGTGTATGTCAGTGTCGTTCGCAGCATCGATACCCAGTTGGGCAGCAACAGCGGCGTGATCAGCATCGATGTGTCGTTGCAACAACTCACCGAAATCATCAAGCACATCAAACTCGGCGAGAGCGGCTACCTGATGCTTGTCGAACGCGACGGCAAGGTGTTGGTTGACCCTCAGCAACCTGCGCATAACTTCAAGACGCTTTCAGAGATCGGCAGCGGCTATGAACAGTTGGCCAGCTCCGGCAAAGGTGCGTTTGAAGTTGAGCTCAACGGTGAACGGTATATGGCCAATGTCTGGCCTTCCGACCAATTGGGTTGGAGTTTTGTGGGCCTGATCAAACAACAGGAAGTGATGAGCTCGGCGACCCACTTGGCGTGGGTGATTGCGACCATTGCCGGCGTGCTGGCGCTGGTGTTTGCGCTGGTGGGGGCGAGCTTCGCAGGCTTGATCGTAAGACCGATCCGCAGCGTCGCCAGCGGCCTGCAAGGCATTGCTGAAGGCGACGGCGATCTGACCCAAAGCCTTCAAATACGCGGTAACGATGAAACGGCGCAGTTGGCCAGCTGGTTCAACCAATTCCTCACCGCGATCCGCAGCATGATCAGCAGCATCGGCCAAGCAGCGCATAATATTCTGACCACATCCAACGCCGCCACGCAGGTGTCCAGCGACATGGCTGAGGTTGCAGGGCGCCAGCGTGAGGCCGTGGATATGGTGTCCACTGCGTTCCATGAAATGGTGGCCACCGCCAACGAGATTGCGCGTGCCTGCAGTCAGGCTGCGGAGTCAGCGGACAGCGGCTGGAGCAAAGCGCGCGAGGGTCAGCAGCAGATTGATGCGGCGGTCAGCAGCGTTGATCAGTTGAGTCATGAAATCGAGAAGTCCGCCGAGTCGATGCAACAACTGGAGCGTGACAGCAACGATATCCAGTCGATCCTTGGCACCATTCGTTCAATCGCCGAGCAAACCAACCTGCTCGCGCTGAACGCCGCCATCGAAGCTGCACGCGCTGGCGAACAGGGTCGTGGGTTTGCCGTGGTCGCAGACGAGGTTCGGGCGTTGGCCAAACGCACGGCCGACTCCACCGCCGAGATCGACGGCCTGCTGGGCACCTTGGCCAAGCGTACGGGGCTTGTTACACACCAGATGCGTGCCAGCCTGGATGTCTCGCAACAGTCGGTTAGTCGTATCGGCGTGGCGCGCACCAGCTTTGGCCTGATCCGCGATTCAGTGGATGTGATTCGAGACATGAACACTCAAATCGCCACGGCAGCAGAGGAGCAGCATCAGGTCGCCGAAGGCATCAATCTGCATATCAGCCAGATCCATGGCGATGCGCAACGTGTCGCAGAGTTGGCTGAATCGGCGCGTTTGAAGTCATCAGGCTTGGCCGGGTTATCTGCGGAGCTGGACAGTCTGGTCCGGCGTTTCCGTACCTGACGAGCGCGCTGGACGAGGGCCACTTCCGACATTGGCCCCCGTTGTGTGGCGCTAATGCTTAGTCGTACCAGGCAGGCGATTTCAGCGCGTTACGCACGAACTCAGTGCTGTGACCGATCCACAATTGCGAGTGGGTCTGCATGAGGAAATCTTCCATGGCCTGTCGCGATTCTGGCGTGCCGGCATGCTTTTCTTTGTCAGGCATACGGTTCTTCGTACGTTCTTCGGGATAGTGGTAAAGGTCGCCGGAAATCAAGACCCCGCCGTATTGCTTGAGCTTCACGTACAGCGATTGGTGGCCGGGGGTATGGCCAGGGGTTTGTTTCAAAATGACTGAGCCATCGCCAAAAACATCGTGGTCGCCCTTAAACAACTGCTGTGGGTTGTGTTTGAGTGAGGCAAAAGAGGCCGCGTTCTCCGGAGTGGCCTGTGCGCTGAACATAAAGTCCTGCTCGGCTTTGGAAGTCAGCCACGTTGAGGCGGGGAATTCGCTGATGTTACCCACGTGATCGAAATGCGAATGTGAAAGCGCGAGGTAGTTAATGTCCGAGGGTGCGACTCCGATGTCGGCCAACTGGCTGAGCAGTGTCTTGGTAACGATTTGCCCGTACCCATCGATGGCATTTTCATACACCGGACGACCAATCAAACGGTCAGACAGTCCGGTGTCGAACAACAAAACGCCTTTGGGGTGCATGACCAGATAGCAGGTGACCGGCATGTTGGTATCAACCACTTCCTCACGCGTCAGGTTGTAAGACTCCGGGTGGTTGTATATCAGCTGTCCACAATCGAGCACGTAGACGCGCAAGGTTTTAACGATCGGCAGCGGGGCCATTGCAGGCCGATGCTGGGTGGGTGAAGAGGGAAGTGTTTGGGCGTTGACCCACCCTGCGCCGCATAGCGCAGCCGCCATGCACAAGCCCAACCCAAGTGCCTTTTTGCCGATTGTAATGCGCTCATTTTTCATCATGGTCTTCTTGTTTTTAAGGTGAATGATTTCGCACTTATCGCAATGCGGGTCGCCGTTGTGTGGATGAATGGAGTCAATCAACTCGTAAAAGCAAACGACGCGCGTAGGTAGTGAGTGCGAAAATCACTCTAATTAATTGTATTACAATGTGTCAATATTATTGATTGGTTATGCTGTGACTTATTGATCGAAACTGAATGGCAGAACGCGTCTTGGGAGGTCAGAGGTTTTCGTCGATAACGATCTTCATCGCCAGCGACAGTACGGGGGGCGCATCGACTATTCCCTGCTGATGCAGCAGGTAATCGATACAGGCTTGCACCTGGCCTTCCGGGTCTTGGTCCAGTACCAGCGACATCACGCCCTGGCGTAGCAGGCTTGCATGCAATGCGCTGGCCTCGTGACCGATCCACACGGGGTGTGCATCTGCCTGGGCAAGGGCCGCTTGAATACCCAGCGATCCGCTGCCGGTGTCGTATAGCCCTGCCAAAGGTTGATCTGCAAGGCATTGCGCGACGACTGCGCGGGTGAGTTCATCGTCGTCGAAGCACTCGATCGGGCCGATAACGCGTGTGTCGGGGGCATGCTGCGTCATCACGTCGATAAAGCCCTTGGCCCGCTCCTGGTGAGCAAAAAAGGCCAGTGAGTTGACCACCAGCAGAACCAGCCCCGGCTGCGGCCCGACCCACTGGCTCATCAACCGTCCGGCGCTGCGCCCCGCGGCGTGGTTGTCGATGCCGACATACACAGCACCTTGTACATCGGTGAGGTTGCTGGTGAGTAAAACGGTGGGCGTGCCGCCCTGCACGATTGCGTTCAACGCCTGCTGCACGGTGGGCGTATCGGGGGCGACCACAATCATGCCGTGGCGACGCGAGCGCGGTTTGCGCAGGGCGTCGAGCAGTTGCTGCGGTGCGCCCTCCGCCCAGCGTTGATGGCGCAGCGTAAGGTGGGCGCTGAGGCGTTGGGCTTGGCGTTCGAAGGCTGCAACCAGCCGCTTGAAGTGGTCGGTGGCGCTGTCGCTCAGCAACACATCGACAATCATTGGGCCGGTAAATGGCGCAGGCAGGCCCGGGCGGATGCCCAGGGCGCGTGCCACGGTCAGCACCTTGCGCCGTTTAACATCAGACACCTTGCCACGGTCATTGAGCACACGGTCCACGGTGCTCAGGCTGACCCCCGCCAATTCTGCGACCTTCAACAGACCGTGACGTTTGACTGTGCTGCTCATGCCAAGCACGCTTCCTGTGAGAGGGTGGGCCTGTGAGTGTACCGGCAGGCCCGATATGGTGTCAGCGAGATGTGCCGTCCGCGCTCAATTGCGCTGGCAATTTGCGTGCCTCGCGTACCTCTGCAACCTGTTGGGCGGTCACCTGCGGCGCGGCATTACCCCAGCTGTTGCGGATGTAGGAGAGTGTTGCCGCAATCTGCTGGTCCGATAGCTTCCACGCAAAGCTGGGCATTGCGCCGCTGGTGGGATTGTCGAGGGTCACCGCGCCGCGCCCGCCTTCCAGCGCCGTGGTGATCAAGCTTTGCGCATTTTCAGCCTGGATTCCGGGGTTGCCAGCCAGGCTCGACGCCAGTTGATTGATCCCCTTGCCATCACTGTTGTGGCACGCCGAGCAATTGGCCGAGTACACGTTGGCGCCTTGTTGCATGGTCTTGTCGCTGGCGTGGAGCGGGCGAGGGCTGCGAACGTCCGAGCCCGGCAGAGTTTTGAGGTAGGCCGCTATGGCGAACAGGTCTTCATCGCGCATATGCTGGGTCGAGTTTGTGACCGCTTCGGCCATCGGCCCGGACGCTACGGCCACGTGGTTACTGCCGGTCTTGAGATATTGCACCACTTGCATATCGCTCCAGCCGCCGATACCGACGTAGGGGTTGGCGGTAATTTCCGGTGCATGCCAGCCCGCCAGTTCGCCGCCTTGCAGGTACGCGCCCTTCTTGTCACCACCGAGGAAATTCTTCGGCGTATGGCAAGCCGCACAGTGCCCGAGGCCGTCGACCAGGTAGGCGCCGCGGTTGATCTGTTCGGTAGCACCTGCCACCGGTTTGAACGGCGTGTTATCAAAGAACAGCAGGTTCCAGCCCGTCATCATCAGGCGGATGTTGAACGGGAAGGGCAGTTGATTGGACACGACTTCGTTATTTACCGCCGGAACCGTTTGCATGTACGCCCAGAGGTCGTGCATATCCTGGTTGCTGACTTTTACGTAGGCGTTATAGGGCATCGCCGGGTAAAGGTTCTCGCCATGCCGGCCTTTGCCTTCACGCACCGCTCGGGTGAACTCCTGCTCAGTCCAGGCACCAATGCCGGTGTTTTTGTCGGAGGTGATGTTGCTGGCGAGCAGCTTGCCGAACGGCGTTTCCAGTGCATAGCCACCGGCAAAGGGTTTTCCACGATGGGGGTCGGTATGGCAGGCCGCGCAGTCACCGGCTATGGCAACGTAACGGCCGCGCGTTACGGCGGGGTCTTCCTGTGGCTGAGTGCTGGGCGCCTTTATCCCGGCGCTGTGGTCGGCCTGTTGCCCTGGCTGTGCAATGCTGTCCGCCGCATCGGCAACGCTGAATGCACCGTACAGGCCGATGGCCGAGCCCAGGGACAATACGGCGGTGGCTGTCAAGGCCATGCGAAGACGCGGGTTCATGCTGGCATCTCCACCAGTGGACCGGGTTTGGCCAGGTATTGATCGATGATCGCCTTGGCGGTCCACAGGCTCAGGGCCCCGATGGTCGAGGTGGGGTTATAGCCGGCGTTGTTGGGGAACGACGAGGCGCCCAGCACGAATACGTTGTGCACATCCCAGCTCTGCTGATAGCGGTTGAGTACGCTGGTTTTCGGGTCCAGGCCCATGACCGCGCCACCGATGGTGTGGTCGCTGGACGGTAAGTACGGCCCGTAGTTGACTGCGGCGGCATCAAAGCCGTTAACGATTTTCGCGCCCATGGCCTTGCCGATTTCTACAGCTTTTTCTTCGGTGAAACGGGCCATGCGCCGATCGTTTTCGTTGTAGTCAAAGGTCACGCGAATCAACGGGTCACCGTGGGCGTCGTGGTACTCCGGATCCAGATCTAGATAGCACTCGTCGTGGGAAAAACTGGTGCCCTGGTTGAAGATGAATGTGCCGTTCTGGAAGGCATGGTTATAGGCCTTTTTCCATTCGCTGCCCCAGCGTGGCGTGCCTGGCGGCACGGCATCGGCGTTACCGATGGGGCGTGCGCCACGGGCGACCACGAGGATTCCGGCCCCGCCGATAAAGTCCTTGCCGGTGTGGTCGAAGTTGTCGCCGTTATAGTCGTCGACCTGGGCGGAGAGGGCGCCTGCGCCAATGTACTGATTGAGTTGTTCGTCCTCGAAAAACAGATTGGCACCGGACACGGTCTGGAAGCTGTAGGCTCGGCCCACGACCCCGGTGCGCGTTTCGGGGTTGTAGGGTTTGCCGATTTTCGAGAGCAACAGCAAGCGTACGTTTTGCATCTGGAAGGCAGAGAAAATGACGATGTCTGCCGGTTGCTCCCACTCCATCTTATTACGGTCCAGGTAGCTCACACCGGTGGCGGTTTTTCCGTCTGCGGCGAGGTTGGCGCGCAGCACGGCCGACTCAGTCAGTACGGTAAAGTTGCTGCGTTGCATCAATGCTGGGATCACGCAGGCATTGGGGCTGGACTTGGAAAAGTTGCCGCAGCCGTAATACAGGCAGTAACCGCAGTAGGTGCAAGGCCCCATGCGCACTCCCAGCGGGTTGGTGTAGGCCTGCGACGCCTGGCCGGCGGGTACCATGAACGGGTGCAGGCCAAGTTTTTTGGTGCCGTCAGTGAACAGGTCGGTCAGCCGAGTGGTCGCCAGTGGCGGCAGCGGGAATTCACTCTTGCGGTTGCCTTCAAAGATATTCGCGCCGTCGATCTTCTCGCCCTTCAACACACCGGCCTTTCCCGATACGCCGGCGATCCGTTCGAAGCGCTCATAGAAGGGCTCCAGGTCGTCATAGGTGACGCCCCAGTCCTGCACGATCAGGCCCTTTTCAATCTGCTGCTTGCCGTAGCGCTTAAGGGTAAAGCTGTAAGGCTCGAAGTCGAACGGCAGGAAGCGCCACGCCATGCCGGCCCAGTGCGTACCTGAGCCGCCGACGTTGTAGCCCAACTCGTTCATGCTCCAGTCGCGGGTCGGCAGGGCAGTTTGCGAACGGTTGTTGCGGAACGTGGTGGTCTCGATGGCCGGCGGTAGCAGCATGCTGCGGCGGGTGTCCCAGCGCAGCTCGTCGGTGTCTACCGAGGGCGGAAAATCAGTGGCGGTTTCAAACCACGGACCACGCTCGATCGCGATGACATTCAGCCCGGCGCGGGTCAGTTCTTCGGCAATCAGCGAGCCGCACCAGCCGAGGCCGACAATCACTGCGTCGACTTTGGGGCGTACATTGGACATTCAGGAATTCCTCTTCGTTACAGCGAATCACGGTCAGTCGGCGATGATGGCAAGGCCTCATCACTCAAGTGTTCTAGGGGATCAGAGCGTGTTATCGATCAGGCTGGTGGGGATGATGTTGAGCTTCTGGCCCTTCTTGGCGATAACGTCACGGAAGTCATAGCGTGCGCCGGGGAAACCAAGCATTTTCCAGCTCGCCATGCCTTTGTTGCCGCCGTAGATCGGGTCAGACAAGAAGCCTTCACGCACGTTGGCCAGCACCTGTTCGAAGATCTCCTTGGCGCCGTCGTCAAACTCGGAACCAACCTTGACCGCGTTTTTTTCGAAGCTGTGCAGCACCAGGTCCTGTTGCTCGCCTTGCAGTTGCAAGAAGGGTTTGCCGAACTGCCCCTGGCTGTATTCGTCAATCGCTACCAGCCCCTTGCGCCAGCGGTCGGCGGGGGTGAGTGCGGACTGCGTGCCTTGCTCGAACGTACCTTTGACGAAACGTCCCAGCCGATACAACGTGGCGCCCTTGCCGTAGTCACCGGCCAATTGGCGGTCGATAAACGTCGCGCAACCGGCTTCCTTGCCTCCGATCGACAGCTCGTCCGTTGGAATCAACCGTTCGGCAATCGCTTCGGTGGTTTGAAATTCATGTTGATTGAAGAACGCCAGGCCGCCCTGACGTACGCTGGGCAACGCTGGCAGGCTGGCCGTGGCCGGTTCCCAGGGTTGGCCACCGGTAATTTCCTCGGTGCGTGCAACGGGTAATGTCGACGCAGCCGCCAGCGCGATGGCCGATGATAAGAAGTCTCTGCGCTGCATGGGGGTTCCTTAGAGGATCAGGCACGTTTCCCATGCGCGCACGGCAGCGCCCGCAGGGCTTGGGGCCAGCGGCAATCACACGAACATGGGCGGCGCAAGATGAACGAGCGAGGTGATTCAGAATGTTTCTATTGGGGAGTTTAGGGTGCGTCAAATGACCGCGCTATTAAAACTTTTGACGTGAAACCCTCAAAATATTGACCGATAAAAAATTCCAATCTATTGATAATACAAATCTTTTTACGTTTTTGCTTCAACAGCAGAAACGGGTGAGCAATTACGAGCGCGGTCATTTTTGCCCGTGCTAAGTGGAGGCTTGATGCTCGGACCCGGGACTCGGATTGAGCGGCAGGAGCGATCATTGACTACGCGGCGGGTCTATCCGGTCATGCAGGGTACGAATGATCAAAATCCCTTCGAGGTCACGTTCGCCCGCAGGGGTAAGGCGGTATTCAGCCATGGGTGTTCAGCATCAGCTGTTAAACGCTTCAGCATTAAACGCGCGAGGTTTGCCGCTGGCCTCGCCCTCAAGCAAGGCAGCACGGATGGCGTCTACCTCTGCAGTGCGCTCCTGCTCGCGACGAATCAAGTCGCGAATATACTCGCTGTCATTGGTGTAATGGCCAGCCTCAATCTGGCCCTTGATCCAAGTGTCCTGCTGGTCCGTAACGGTGATGGTTTTTCGTACCGCTGCCATGGGATGCCTCTCTGATAGGTCAGAAGTGGTGCGAAATATCATACTATTGGTTCGATTTTGCGCGCCGCAGATGAGTGGTCAAAGGCTGCCAATCGGCGCACTCACCGTTGGTATTTTCACGTTTGAAAGCCCCAGAAAACAAGTACATCATCAAGTATTCTTGCATCAGCGTAATAAAATAAAATCCATATAAATCAACGATTAACCCACCCGATGCCTGTCTCGTTTCCCTCTCCAATTTTTTTAATGGTTTCTCTGCATCATCAATCGGTGGTGGCTCGCGCCGCGTTTTGCAGCAACTGGTCTAAGTAGTTCGCCCATTGCTGAGCCGCCTCCCTGCGTTGCACTAGCAGTTGAGCGCGTGCATACACAGCCCCCAGCGCACCTGGCATACGGTGAGATAGCGAGAGTTCGAGCACGATTGGGTCAATACCCAGGTGCTCGTGAGCGATGGTCCGGTAGGTGGCGCGAAAGCCGTGAGCAGTGATGTCGTACTCCGGCCAGATGCGCTGGAAGGACTTGAGCATGGAGGTTGGGTTTATGGGACGTCCTGGATAGACCGGCGAGACGAACACCCAGCCTTTGCCTTCTTCATCCACCACGCGGGTTTTACGTAGCTCGCGTAACAGAACCAACGCTTGTTCAGGCAACGGCACGATGTGTTTGCTCTTGTCCAGATGCTTGGTCTTGCTCACCACATAACGCCAATCGGCGCCCACCAAGTCGACATCTTCCCAGCGCATCTGCACCAGTTCGCCTGGGCGGACCGGCAACATGACCAGCAGGCGCATTGCGGTAGCAACGCTGCCGTCATTGCAGTCATCAAGGCGTATAAGAAACCTGCCTAGGTCGGATGGCCTTTCGATCGCCGGGTTGCTGGTCACGATGTGGCGAATCTTCAACTCCTCAATGTTGCTGAGAGCCACGTTGCGCTCCACCCAGCCGCGACCTTCGGCAAAGCCCAGAACGGCACGTATGATGGTGCGCACGCGTCGGGCCATGGCCATGGTGCGCTGGCGGCGCAACTCGGTGATGATCGTAGTGATGTGCTCCAACTTGATCTCGCTGATCGGTTTTTTGCCAATGGCAGGCAAGATGTGGTTGTTCAGCGCTCCGGTAAAGCCCGAGATGGATTTGGTCACCAGGTCGGCTGACTTGAATGCCAACCATTGCTCGGCCACGTAAGCGAAGGTGCGCTCTTCATTGAGCAACTGTGCCTCGATCTTGGCGGTCTTGGCCTTGAGCGGAGCGGTGTGGTTAGCCACGTCGCGGCGTGCGCCGCGGGCAATGTCGCGCGCCTCCTTGAGGCCAATGTCGGGGTAAGCGCCGATGGAGAAGCGGTTTTCCTTCCCATGCAGCCGATACTTCAATCGCCAAACCTTGGAAGGGGATTTGCCGACCTTGCTCGACGCTCTGACCTCCAAATAAAGGCCAGGAACTTCGCCATCGGCGTGTTTACCTGGTTCGGTCAGAGAGCGGATCAAGGCATCGCTGAGTTTTCGTTTGAAAACAACCACATTGTCTGGGGGCATCGGTGGGGGCATCCTTTTTAAGGAACCGAAATTTGCCCCCAATTATGCCCCCATGAGTCGTGGAATCCATTGGATTTAGACAGGCGGCAATGGACTTAAATAACCAGTAACTTGTTGTTATAAAACGTTTTATGGAATTTAATGGAATTCCATTACAGGCTATCGGGGTCCCCAAAAAACATCTGAATCCGCGACCGCAACCACCGCTCCCCCGGATCATTGTCCTGCGACCCACGCCAGGCCATGTGCAGTTCAAACGAGCGCACCGGTAACGGTGGGTCTTCGGCGCGCAAGCCGCCGGCGGATGTCAGCGCTTCAGCCGCATAATCCGGTACGGTCGCGAGGATATCGGTGCCCGCCAGCAGGGTGCCCAGACCGTTGAACTGCGGCACGGCAAGCACCACATGGCGCTTGCGGTCGAGCTTTTCCAGCTCTTCATCGATAAACCCGCTCAAGTCACCGGCAAACGATACCAAGGCATGGGGGCGGGCGCAGAAGTCGTCCAGGCTCAAGGAGCCGGGTACGCTGTCGGCGCGCAGCAGTTTGGGCAGGCTGCGGCGCAACACTTTGCGCTTGGCGTTGGCCGGCAGGTCGGCGGTGTAGCTGACGCCGATGGAGATTTCGCCAGAGGCCAGCAGGCCCGGCATCAGGATGTAGTTGACGCGACGCACCACCAGCACGATGCCTGGGGCTTCAGCTCGCAGGCGTTTGAGCAGTTGAGGCAGTAGGGCGAATTCGACATCGTCGGACAGGCCGATGCGGAACACGGCGGTGCTGGTTGCCGGGTCGAACTCGGCGGCGCGGCTGACGGCGGTTGAGATTGAGTCGAGGGCCGGCGAGAGCAGGGCGAAGATTTCCACCGCTCGGGCCGATGGCTCCATGCTGCGCCCGGTGCGTACAAACAGCGGGTCGTCAAACAGACCACGCAGCCGCGACAATGCCGCGCTGATGGCTGGCTGGCCGAGAAAGAGTTTCTCGGCGGCACGGGTCACACTGCGCTCATGCATCAAGGTTTCGAATACGATCAAGAGGTTAAGGTCGACACGACGCAGGTCGTTACGGTTCATCTTGTGTCCTGGAAGAGTCAGCTAGCTTGACGTGAGCGGCCACATGGAAACGATGACCAGCATTAATCTTACGGGGAAAGGCTGGTACTCTGCACAGGATAATTGAGTTTTCCTACGATAGTTGGGGTCTATTCCTCAGGCGTGGAATCGATGACAGGCATGTCGACTATTAATGGCGACCTGTGGTCTTACCCGCAAAGCCCAGATAAAGTTCATGGCATTAGAGGTTACTTTGACGAGGTTTGCGATGTCCCGCACGATCCGTTTTCACAAGTTTGGTCCGGCCGAGGTGCTCAAATGCGAAGAGCATGCAGCCGCGCAGCCTGCACCGGGCGAAGTGCAGGTGCGTGTCGAGGCGATTGGCATCAGTTGGTATGACATTTTGTGGCGCCAGAACCTGGCGTCTTCCCACGCCCGTCTTCCATCTGGCCTTGGCCACGAGATGGCTGGGGTGGTCGTCGCCCTTGGCGAGGGCGTGGACGACTTGGTTGTGGGCGATAAGGTGGCCAGTTTTCCGGCCGAGAGCCCCAATGATTACCCGGTGTATGGCGAACAAATCGTCATGCCCCGTTCAGCCCTGACTCGCTACCCGGACGTGCTGAGCCCTATTGAAGCGAGCGTGCATTACACGCCGCTGTTGATTGCTTACTTTGCTTATATGGATCTGGCTCGGGTCAAACCGGGGCAATTTGCCCTGGTCACCGATGCGAGTCATTGCGCCGGCCCTTCCTTTGTCCAGCTGGGTAAGGCCCTGGGTGTGCGGGTGATTGCCGCAACCAAGGACAGCGCTGAGCGTGAGTACCTGCTGTCCCTCGGGGCCGAGAAGGTGATCGTCACCGAAGAGCAGGACCTGCTGATGCAAATCAACAAGTTCACCGACAACCGTGGCGTTGACGTGGTGTTCGATGGCTTGGGTGGCCCGCAGATGTCATTGCTCGGCGATGTGCTGGCGCCCCGTGGCAGCTTGGTGCTGTATGGCTTGCAGGGCGGCAACCAGACGCCATTCCCCGCGTGTGCGGCGTTCCAGAAGAACATTCAGTTCTTCGTGCACTGCATCGGTAATTTCACCGGTAAACCGGAGCTGGGCATCATTCAGGACCAGGTGGCATTGCAGCGTGCGTTGCGTGATATCAACCAACTCACCGCCGACCGCGTGCTGCTTCCACTGAAAACCACGGTGTTTCCGTTCAACCAGTTCGTGGAAGCGCACCGTTATATGGACGAATGCCCGTGCCGCGAGCGAGTTGCTTTGCAGGTTGCGGCTGTTTGAGCTGTAGGAGTATTCGTAAATGAGTGTTCCGGTGCCTGAGTGAATGGGGCAAATACGCCATTTGACAGGGCTTAACCCGCTCGCCCCAGAAGGTGCCGATTCGGCACTTTAGCCCCCAAATCCTGCTCTTCCTCCCTGACGCCGCGCTGAATCCCAGTGCGGCGTTGTTGTTTGTGCGTCCCGTACGCGACATCCCGCGCTCATCTGAACTGGTTTTAGGCGGGCTTCTGTATCTATTAATCATTATTCCAGCCTTGATAATTGCGTCTTCACTTTCATCTCAAGGATTGAGCAATGATTGAATCTATGAAAACTCTGCAGATACTTATTCGAACTATGAGTGTGGCGCACACACGGGCTCGTGACGGAAGGAGCCTTCATAAGTCGTACCTGCCCTGCAAAAGGGAAAGTTGTTTGAGTCTATTTGTCGGACGCCTCTTTAAAAGGCTGATTAAAAATGTGTAGGAACTTGTCGGAAGAGTCCTAAGTCTAGTTTGTTTTTCTGGATTTCCTTTTAAATACATTTGGTTATGGGTTTTTAAGGGTGAGGGATAAACCCCTGGCGATCCCTGTCGTTTTGTTGCGCGGTGCTAGTGTTTAATCATCGGCGCACAATGCGGTGCGCGATTTTCCTACACGCAAAATAGGTCGAGCAAACACTGTCAGCAGTTGCTTGAAACTGATATTTCAACTCAGGTAGTAGAACTATGAGCACTATTCACGAACAGGCTATGAATCATGTCTACCAGCAAGTTCTGCAACGTTTGATTGGGCACTTTACTCGCGCAGGCCGTACCGCCCTGCAGTTATTGGTGCAGCGAATCGTTGTCGCAGCAGGGGGCATGGAGCAGGTTGGGGATTTCAAAGTGCTGGTGGCCCATGGTGGCGGTGAAGTCAGCAGTTATTCCCTGGCATTGCTGCGCGCTGCCCAATTGACCATTGCCGGTCGGGCACCCCGTACCTTTCATCTCAGGGTCGCGACGCTACGGCACGCAGGCATGACCGAGGGCCAACTCGATACCCTCAATCGCGGCTACGGCCGGCTGTTTCTCCACGACGACCCGCGCGTGGAGTTATTGATGGTGGAAAATCGGGAAGTGCAGCCCTTCAACCATCTGCGCCCCGCGTCAGCGATCGGGCGGGAGGTCAGCCAGCGCAATATGTTGATGGTGGGCCACGTGAGTGCCGGGGACTGTCGCGCTACGTTGTGCAACGACACCTACTTGGCGGTCGGTGATTTTTACCAGCGCGTCACCACTTACAACGGAGGCGTCCATGCGCTGGTCAGCGGTGATTCACCGCGTAAGCAGAGTCAGTTTTTAGCCTGGTTCAAGCAAACTGCTCAAAGTGCGGGTATCGCTGTTCCCAAGAGCAGCTCGCTGTCGCTCAACGCGCTGTTTGCGCGCATGGACGAGTGCAGCACCGGTTACTACCGTGATGTATTCGGTGAGGAATACACCGCCAACGATAACCCCAGCAAGGCCGGACACCGTCACTTGGCCTACATCGGCATCGCCGATCTGCTGGAAGATGTCGACATGGCGTCTGCCCCCTTGCTGACTGAGTTCATGGCTTACGTTCCAGACCCGCTGGGCTTTCACTTCAGCCATCCGGCCTATTCCAATCCGTTGCTGATGGCTCATCTGCGCGGGCTGCAGGCCGAGTTTCTGCATGAACTGGATTATGAAGACGGTGTCGACGGTTTTATCCAACAGGCCGATGCCTACATGCGTCGACTGCGTATGCCCGAAGATGTGCTGGCTCAGGCCGGGACCCCTGAAGGGCGGATGCTGTCGAGCACTTACGCCCAGCAATTTTTTGGCCTGGATGAAACTCAGCTGATCTGCATGCTGTTCTCTCCCTTTCTTGATCACGGCCAGCGCTTGGAGGGTTACTTGCGCCAATGCCATCCGGGCATGCTGGTGGCACTGCCCGAATTGCACAAAGTCCTGCAAGGCAAGCCCTGCGCCGAGATGCTGCAGCAGTGGGTAATGGACACCAGCGGCTTGCCCTTGCCCTTGTTGCAGCATCTGTACCGCAAACGGCAGGTGGTCAGTGCGAAAGACGTACGTCAAGACGGTGCCGTCCAAAGTGCGGCTCAGGCCGTGCCATTGTTCGGTCGATGACGCTGCGTGGCGAGCGTCAGGCGGATTTCGCGTATCAGGCGGTCTATCGCTACATGATCAGTCTGATCAACGAAGTCAGCACCGACACCCGGGTAAAACTGCCGTCCCTGCGGCAGTTGGCCGGGCGCCTGAATGTGTCGATTTCGACGATTCAGTATGCCTATGCACTGCTAGAGAAGGAGGGCAGGGTCTATTCGGTGGCCAAGTCCGGTTATTACGCATGGCCAATGTCCGCAAACCCGATGCCGTGGGCGGGAGGGGATTTGCTCGACCGCTTGTACGCTGCCGCTCGGCGCCCTGGCATGGCGGTCTTCAGTGGTGACGAGCCGGCCTTGCTGGGGGCGCTGGATGAAACGCTGCTGCGATTGGAGCGGGAGTTGGTGCGTCAGTATCCGCCGCAGTTGCAGCCATGGTCCCAGCCATGTGGTGTGTGGGAGTTACGTGCGGCGCTGGCGGCACGTTATACCTCTTCAGCTACGCGCTGCTGGCATGCCGACGATGTGTATATCGGTGCCGACCTTCGTGGTGTGCTGGATATTCTGATCGAAGTGCTGGGCCTGCGGGGCACTACCGTCATCGTGGAGTCACCCTGTGATTGGGTGATCCTGCGGTTGTTGCAGGGCGCTGGGGTGCGCATCATCGAGTTGCCCTGGACGAAGGAGGGCGGTATTGACCGGAACACGTTGGCCAGACTGCTACGCGATGAGTCGGTGCAGTTGGTGTTGCTCTCGTCTTCGGTCAGCCTGCCGTCAGGGGTGGCTATGTCCATTGACGAGCGTCTTTACGTTGCACAACTGCTGGAACAACACGGTTGCTGGTTGCTGGAAAACGACACCTTCGGTGAGCTGGGTTTCGAAGCGCCGCACACAGCATTGCGCGAATTAGTGAACCCTGAGCGGCTGATTGTATTTTCTTCGTTCGAGAAGGTGCTTGGTTCTGAAGCTTCTTATGGGTATCTGCTGTCCCGACGCATGAGCAACGAGCTACAGCGCCAATTCTTGTTGCGCTCATTCCGCTTATCGTCGATCCGTCAGCGAGCGATTGCCCGCCTGTACCAAAGCGGGCGACTGGACCAGCACCTGCGCGTACTGCGCCAGCAGTTGAGCGAGCAGGCCGTGCTAATGAGTCAGCGCCTGGAGCAGCACTTGGGCGACCAGGTGACCTATCGGATGCCTGCCGCCGGTGCCGCCTTTTGGCTGGCCTCCAGCCGTGCGGTGGACATGCGTCAGGCATTCCAGCGGTTGCTGGGCCGGCAGGTAGTGATCTCGCCCGGCGAGTTGTTCAGTGTCAGCGGGTTGCATCAACAAAACCTGCGCTTGAGCCACACCTTTCACGGTCAGCCTAATCTGGATATTGCATTGGCAGCGTTGAGTGAAGCACTGCGGCAGGCGCAGACTGGGTGAAATTTCTCTTACGGTTGTAGGATCGATACCGTCGCGCCGTAGTCGAACTCTCAGTAAACTGCCATTTTTCCAGATCCTTCTATCCGAGGTTTATGCATGACAATCAGTCCTTTTGCGGGCAAACCGGCGCCGGCCCAGTTGCTGGTGGATATCCCGCGACTGGTTACGGCCTATTACACCGGCCAGCCTGATGCAGCGATCTCCACCCAACGTGTGGCCTTCGGTACTTCGGGGCACCGTGGTAGCTCCTTCGAGCTGAGCTTTAACGAATGGCACGTACTCGCCATCAGCCAGGCCATCTGCCTGTACCGCGAAGCCCAAGGCATCAACGGTCCACTGTTTGTCGGGCTCGACACCCATGCGCTGTCGACGCCTGCCGGCGCGAGCGCTTTGGAAGTCCTGGCGGCCAACGGCGTCCATGTAATGCTGGCGGAGGGTGATGAATACACGCCGACCCCGGCGATTTCCCACGCCATCATCTGCTACAACCGTGGCCGTACCAGCGGGCTGGCGGACGGCATCGTCATTACGCCGTCCCACAACCCGCCGCAAAGTGGTGGTTACAAGTACAACCCGCCCAATGGTGGCCCGGCTGATACCCACGTCACCAAGTGGATCGAAGCCAAAGCCAACGAGTTGCTGGCCAATAAGCTGGCCGGGGTCAAACGCATCACCCACGCCCAGGCACTCAAGGCTGACACCACCCATCGTCACGACTACCTCAACAGCTACGTGGCCGACTTGGTCAATGTGATCGACATGGACGCTATCCGCAGCGCTGATCTGCGCCTGGGCGTGGATCCATTGGGCGGAGCAGGAGTGCGCTATTGGTCGGCGATTGCCGAGCACTACCGCCTGAACCTGGACGTGGTGAACACTGAAGTCGATTCCACCTTCCGCTTCATGAGCGTCGACTGGGACGGCCAGATCCGCATGGATCCGTCCTCCAGCTACGCCATGCAGGGTTTGATCGGGCTAAAGGAACGTTTCGACGTCGCTTTCGCCTGCGACCCGGACCACGACCGCCACGGTATTGTTACCCCGTCCGGCGGCCTGTTGGCGCCGAACAACTACCTGGCCGTGTCCATCGATTACCTGTTTCAGAACCGTCCCGACTGGCGCGCGGATGCAGCCGTGGGCAAGACCGTGGTCAGCAGCGGCCTGATTGATCGTGTGGCCGCGCGCATTGGCCGTCGGCTGTATGAAGTGCCGGTAGGCTTCAAGTGGTTTGCCGATGGCTTGTTCGAAGGGTCGCTGGGTTTTGGCGGCGAAGAAAGCGCCGGTGCGTCGTTCCTGCGCAAAGACGGTACGGTGTGGAGCACCGACAAAGACGGTCTGATCCCAGCGCTGCTGGCTGCGGAAATGACCTCGCGCAAAGGCCAGGACCCGAGCCAGATCTACCGTGGCTTGACTGACGCCCTTGGCGAGCCGTTCGCCATTCGCGTCGACGCCAAGGCCACCCCGGCGCAGAAGGCTTTGCTGGGCAAGCTGTCCCCACAGCAGGTGACCTCCACCGAACTGGCTGGGGAAAGCATCCAGCAGATCCTCAGCCACGCGCCGGGCAACGATCAAGCCATTGGCGGTCTGAAAGTAATGACCGAAAACGGCTGGTTCGCCGCACGGCCATCGGGTACCGAAGACATCTACAAGATCTACGCAGAGAGCTTTATCGGCGAAGATCACCTCAAACAGCTGGTAGAAGAGGCTCAGGTACTGGTAGACGGCGCCATTTCCCAGTAACACCGAAAGCCATGTGGGAGGGGACATTCCACCTCCCACATTTATCGGGATGAAGACTCAGCTCAGGCCAGATCGACCAGTACGATCTCGCTGTCTTCAATCGCCGTGACCCGCAACACCCGCTCATCTTCAATCGCAACACCGTCCCGCGCTAGCGCACGCAAGCCATTGACTTCAATCACTCCCGTGGCTGGCACCAGATAGGCACGGCGGCCACTGTCCAAGCGATACTCTGCCGTTTCCCCGGCTTTCAGGTTGGCTGCCACCAAGCGTGCATCAGCCCGAATGCGCAGGCTTTCGCTGTCACCGGCTTTGCCACTGGCCAGGGTGACAAACCCTTCGCGGTCACCTTTCGGAAATGGCTTTGCGCCCCAGGAGGGCGGCAAACCGGCCTCGTTCGGGATGATCCAGATTTGAAAAATCTTTGTCGGCGTCGCTTCCAGGTTGTATTCGCTATGGGCGATTCCAGTGCCTGCGCTCATAACTTGCACGTCACCGGCTTCAGTCCGGCCCTTATTGCCCAGGTTGTCGGCGTGACTGATGGCGCCTTCGCGCACATAGGTGATGATTTCCATGTCACGGTGCGGATGCTGTGGAAAGCCCGTACCTGGCGCGATAATGTCGTCGTTCCACACGCGAAGGTTGCCCCAGTGCATGCGCTTGGGGTCGTGGTATTCGGCGAACGAGAAGTGGTGATGGGCATCAAGCCAGCCATGGTGGGCGCCGCCCAGGGAGTTGAAAGGTCGAAGTTCAAGCATGATCGTCTCCTGTTGATGGCGCTTATGATCCCGTAGGCCATGATCGATAAAAAGCGTAAAAAATGCCTGATTCCTATCAGGTAAAGCGATTGGTTAGCGGTGTTTTGACTTTCACTTCATCGGCTAACTGCATGACAGCAAAGCAATTGCCTGGAACTGAGTGCCGATTCCGGCGACCATGGCGCACTTGTCACAAACCAGCTCACCGCAGGAGTCCGCGTGCCGCAACAAAAGCCTGATCTGCCCCCCGAACTGCTCCCATTGGCGCAAATGCCTCTGTTGAAACGCCTGGCTGCACGCCTGTTTGGCCATGGCTTGACCCGTTTGCGCGCACAGCACCGGTTTTCCTGGTTGCACGGTCAGGCCGATGGTTTTCGCAGCGGTCACGAAGCGGGTGTGGAGTATGGCTATCGTGAGGGCAAGGCCGATGGTATCGAGGAAGGTCGACAAGTCCTGTTGATACGCGACTTTCGTCCCGAAGAGCATCGTGCGCCCGGTGTCGATGACAGTTTGTTCGATGATTGGCGATTGCCCTTGACGGCGGACGTGAAGAAACGCATCAAGGCCGACGTGGCCCGCTTGCTGCCAGCC
The DNA here is from genome assembly GCF_054683855.1 of Pseudomonas sp. H1_D04. Classification (NCBI taxonomy): domain Bacteria; kingdom Pseudomonadati; phylum Pseudomonadota; class Gammaproteobacteria; order Pseudomonadales; family Pseudomonadaceae; genus Pseudomonas; species Pseudomonas sp. H1_D04. Next base: position 5,294,865 of record NZ_CP162826.1, on the reverse strand, counting down.
CATGCCCAGCCCGGTGCGGCGCAATGGAAGATGATCTTCAGTGACACGCCGTCCACCTCAGTGATCGCCGGGGCCGGTGCAGGTAAGTCCACCTCGCTGGTCCTGCGCATATTGTTGCTTACCCATTACCTGGGCTTTGAATTGAGTTCGATGACCGTGGTGACCTTCACCCGCGAGTCGCGCAAGGATTTCATCAACAAGCTTATGGACATTCTCAGCTTGTGGGGTCGACCGCTTGGCATGAAAGAAGCCCAGGCGGTGGTGCGCACCTTTCACTCGCGCATCCTGCCGATGGTCCGCAGCCTGCCGGGTTTTGAACGCCTGCAAGCGTTTGAGAACCTGAGCTCAGGTTTCGAGGATGCCGACAGTAATCCGTTCGACCTGCGCATCAACGACGCCCAGCGCCAACAAATGAATGCCTGCTACCACCGACTTTACGGGCAGCACCCGCGCTTTCAAGCGTTGATCGCGCCCCTGGCTCGGCATGGCTTGCAGCTCAAGGAGCTGGAACGTGACCACCCGGATGTGCAAAAGCGCGTGGCGGTAACCGAACTGGCAGCTAAACGAGATGAAGAACTGTGCGATGCAATCGAAGATCTATGGTTTCGCGCAGGTGCCTGGCCGATCAAAGGCATTGAGCCTAGTCGCCAGACCATTGAGATCAATGGCGCGCAGTTCCATTGCCATGGCTATGTCCCTGAGCTGGACGCGTGGGTAGTACTGGGTTTCGATTCGCGGGAAAACGCCCGGCTCAGTCGGCCCAACGCCAAGCTGTCACTGCGTGCGGAGTGGGCAGTGAAGCGAACCTTGTTTCAAGCTTTCTGTCGTAAGCCTCTAATTTGGTTGGATAATTATGAATCATCCAAGCGTCTTTTAAGCAGCTTGGCTGGGGATGCGTCCTCCGGCCCCGGGTTTGATTACAAGGTTAAAGGTGAACTGGCTGGTGCCCCGTTGCTCGACAGTTTTGTCATGGCGGCCGGCTTTATCGAAAACCTTGGATTGGACGTTCCGACCGCCGTGGGTCAGATGACTTTCGCCAAGGACGATCCGGACCGCTTCTTCTTCGAGGCGCTGAGCATTTTCTGGAAGGCCCTGGAAGACCATCTGCTTGACCAGTCACCGCCGATCATGACCTACAACCGCATGTTCTCGCTGTTCGGTGAAAACACTCCGGAAAACCTCAAGCTGCTCAGCGACCCGCTGTTACGGCCCCTGTCGCATCTGATGATCGATGAGTTCCAGGACGTGTCGCCGCAGATTGTCTCGTGGATCCGCGCCAGCCTGCGAGAAATCCGTAGCCGTGGCCCCGCGATGCACGTGGGCCGTGGTGCCCAGCATTCTTCGCTGTTGTGTGTGGGCGATGACTGGCAATCGATCTATGGCTGGCGGGGCAGTTCACCCAAGTATTTCATGGAGTTCAATCAGGAATTCCCGTCGCCGAGCACCACGCGGGTGATGCTGGGCGAGAATTACCGCAGCCACCAACACATTATCGATGCTGCCGAGCACATCGTGCGCACAGCGCCGGCGATTCCCGGCAAGAAGGCCAAAGCCAGCGGCGCGCCCAAGGCATTGCAGCCGGTCAAGGTGCTGGAGCGTGACGACGCGGCGCTGGGCCGTCAGCTGCTGGAGCATTATCAGAAGGGTGAGTCGGTATTAATGCTGTATCGAAAAAGTAGCGATAAGTTACTGATTCAAGAGCATATTCAGTCTGTAATTAATGTGGATTCTAGCTTGCCGATTCAAGCACGCAGGCTGAAACAGTTGACCTATCACAGTGCCAAAGGCTTACAGGCGGACGCCGTATTCCTGCTTGGGGATTGCCAACACCTCACCCGTTCCCCCTACAAAAACCAGGTCTATCGTATGGCCGGTCTGGGCAAGTCTGGCGACAGCGAACCCTATGACACGGCACAAAAAGACGAAGTGCTGCGCCTGGCTTACGTCGGCATTACCCGGGCGGTCAGCCATTGCTACTGGTATGTGGAGAAGCCCGAAGGCCAGGCCGTGAATATGCCGAAGGCCTCGGAGCATGTAGATGGAAAGAAAGCGTTTTTTGACGATCAGCGCGGCTGATGGCTGATCGCTCAGGCCCGCAGTGACAGCGGTGGCACAAACGACGCCAGTTCATCCTCCACCGCCTCGATAATTCGCTCTACGTCAGCGGCATTCATGACCGTGGCACAAGGGATGCCGGCGATGGCAATCAGGGTTTCGCCGCTGACGCGGTCAAACAGGCGGGCGATCATGCTGCCGGGCGCGTCCATGCTGCCCTCGAAGCCCATTGGATGAAAATGCCAGCGCATCAGCTGGCAGGCGTTGGGGAACGTCACTTTATTCATGTTGCCCACCTTGTTCATTGAGCGCTTCCTTTAGCTCGCGGCAGGGGGCCATGACCGTCACTGGTCTTGGCGTTGTAGAGCTTAAAAATAGCATTCGCTCTTAACCGGAGGTGACTTTTTTCATCCCGTTCGGCGGTTGTTTTCCTAACGGTTGATGTGGGTCATGTCCTGCTCAGAAATGGGCAAGTGGCCATTAGTCCGAAGTTGCACCTGGCCATTGAACGCACCACCGAATTTCGGCAATCTCCACGGTTTTCCCGCTGCAGAGCTCACCATGCCTGACATCGCTCCCGACGATGATTGCCTGCATACCCAAGCCACGGGCGACCTGGTATTACGCCATCACCTGTGCTGGCGCCATCGCGATCTGGACGGGGTGATGTCCTACTACCACCCGGACATCCAGTACCACGACTTTTTCCAGAACCGCGTAGTCGGTTACGCCGAGCTGCGCGATTACCTGCAAGCCAGCATGCCACGCGAAGCTGACGAAGCGATTGAACACACCGACCGCATCCGCGCCGACGGCGATACCGCCTTTATCCAGTACCGCATCACCCTGCGTGGTGGCAATGGGCTGGTGTCATTCCGTACCAGCGAGGCCATCACCGTGCGCGATGGGTTGATCTGGCGCGTCAATGAATACGCGTCACTGGTGCACGAACAACCGTCCCAGGCCCAGCGCCCCAGCGTCAGCCGCTTGGGCCTGTCGCCCCAGCAACTGGGGCATATGGCCAATGACCTGCAGCAGTATTTCGAGCACAAGCAGCCTTATCTGGACCCGGAACTGGACCTGCAGCGAGTCGCCAAGGAGTGCGGTTACAGCCGCAATCAGATTTCCTACCTGCTCAACCAAGTGCTGGGTCAAAGCTTCTATCGCTACGTCAACCAGGCGCGCCTGCAGCATTTGCTCGCCGCGCTGGATAACGCGCGCCCGCCGATCAAGGTAGACGACCTGGCCTTTGCCGCCGGTTTCAATTCGTTGTCTGCGTTCTACAGTGCCTTCCGCCAGCACACCGGCCAGTCGCCCAAGGCCTACGTCAAACAAATTTCCCTGCGTGCACGCGCGCAAGACAACGAATAACCGCCGGCCCTAGGATCAGCCCCATCGAAACGTGGTTGGGGAGCTTGGCATGCCGGCATGGCGCAACATCAGTTTATGGATGGACCAACTGGACGACCCCCTGGTGGCGCGGCCGACCCTGGAACACGACTTGGACGTCGATGTGGCGATTATCGGCGCTGGCTACACCGGGCTTTGGACCGCCTACTACCTAAAACGCCAGGCGCCCGAGCTGAAGATTGCGATTATCGAGGCTCAAACCGCCGGTTTCGGTGCATCGGGGCGCAACGGCGGCTGGCTGATGGGCAACCTGCTGGGGGAAGATCGCCTGCTGGCCGGCCTGGCACCTGAACAACGCCGGGCCTCATTCGACCTGCTGCACAGCATTCCGGATGAAGTCGCCCAGGTATTGGCCCGCGAAGGCATCGACTGCGACTACCGCAAGGGTGGCGCGCTGTACTGCGCGGCCCGTTACCCCGAGCAGGAGAGCAGCCTGCGTGCCTACCTGGACAAGCTCTACGCCCAAGGCCTCACCGAAGGCGATTATCGCTGGCTGAGCCCACAGCAGTTAGCCGAACAGATCCGCATTGCCAAACCCTATGGCGGTATCTATGCACCTCACGTCGCCACGATCCACCCGGCCAAGCTAGTGCGCGGCCTGGCGCGGGCAGTGGAGCGCATGGGCGTTACGATTTACGAAAAAAGTCCGGTCACCCAGTGGCAGTCCGGCAGCCTGTGCACTGATAAGGCCAGTGTCCGCGCCGCTTGGGTAGTGCCCGCCGTCGAGGGATACGCGAACACCTTGCCGCCGTTGGGCCGCTACCAGTTGCCGGTGCAAAGCCTGATCGTCGCCACCGAGCCGCTGCCCGCCAGCACCTGGGACGAGATTGGCCTGCGCCACGGCCAGGCATTTGGCGAAAGTAGCCGTCAGGTCACTTATGGTCAGCGCACGGCAGACAACCGACTGGTGTTCGGGGCCCGCGGCGGTTACCAATTCGCCGGCAAACTTCGCCACAACTTCGATTTGACCGATAGCGAAGTGGAGCTACGTCGCTATCTGTTCGGCGAACTCTTCCCACAGCTCAAGAACGTGCGGATTACCCATTCGTGGGGCGGCAACCTTGGTATGTCGCGCCATTTTCGACCTCACATGCTCTGTGATCACACCACCGGCATCGCGCTGTCCGGCGGTTATGGCGGGGAGGGCGTTGGAGCCACCAACCTGGGTGGCCGCACTCTGGCGGATTTGATCCTCCGTCGCGACACGCCACTGACCTATCAACCTTGGGTGATCCGCGAGCGCGGCCTTGATGCGCTCAAGGCCTGGGAACCGGAACCCTGCCGTTGGCTGGGTTACAACGCGATCATTCGCAGTTTTGTCCATGAAGACCAAGTCCTGGCGAACCCCAACACCGCCCCTTGGCGCCGCAAGCTGGCGACCGGCTTGGCCGGATTCATGGAAGGGTTCATGCACTGAGTCGTTTCACTTACACGGGAAAAACCCATGAGCATCACGCATTTCAAAGACACGCTGAATGCCCACCTGCCGGACTCGTCACCCGTGGCCGTGCCCCTGGGCGAGCCGATTGCGGTGGCCTCGACCTTGAGCGTAGAGCGCAGCGACGGCGTCGAAACCGGCATCTGGGCATGCACGCCGGGTCGTTGGCGTCGCCAGATCAAATCCCAGGAGTTTTGTCACTTTATCCAGGGCCGCTGCACCTTCACCCCCGACAACGGTGAAATCGTCCACATACAAGCCGGCGACGCACTGATGTTGCCGGCCAACAGCACCGGAATCTGGGATATCCAGGAAACCGTGCGCAAGACCTACGTACTGATTCTGTAACGCTTTGATCCTTGATCGCCTGCCATAAAAACAGCCCTAAAACCGCCAGGAAATCGAACCATGAAAGCCATTGCCCTGTTGCCCTTGATGTTGGTGGCCTCTATCAGCCAGGCCGCCGAGACGGTGAAAATCTACAACTGGTCCAGCTACATCGCGCCAGACACCACGAAGAACTTCCAGAAGCAGACCGGGATCGGTTTCAGCTACGACGTGTACGACAGCAACGAAACACTCGACGGCAAGCTCATGACCGGCAACTCGGGTTACGACGTGGTGTTTCCGTCCAACCATTTCATGGCCCGGCAGATCCAGGGCGGCGCGCTCAAAAAGCTCGACAAGAGCCAGTTGCCCAACTGGAAAAACCTCAACCCGGTGCTGCTCAAAACCCTGGAAAACAACGATCCGGGTAATGCCCATGGCTTCCCGTACCTGTGGGGCAGCACCGGCATCGGCTACAACATCGACAAGGTCAAGGCCGTGCTGGGGGATAACGCCCCGGTGGACTCCTGGGACTTGATCTTCAAGCCCGAATACATGGAAAAACTCAGCAAGTGCGGCGTAGCCATCCTCGACAATGGCCCGGAGCTGTTGCCTATCGCCCTCAATTACCTGGGTTTGCCGCACCACAGCAAGAAGCCCGAAGACTACAAAAAGGCTGAGGCCTTGCTGATGAAAGTGCGGCCTTACGTGGCGTATTTCCATTCCTCGAAATACACCGGCGACCTGGCCAACGGCGATATCTGCGTGGCCGTCGGCTTCTCCGGCGATGTGCTGCAAGCCGAGAGTCGCGCCAAGGAAGCCAAGAACGGCGTTAAAATCGGTTACCAGATCCCCAAGGAAGGCGCCGCTATCTGGTTCGACATGGTGGCCATGCCTGCGGATGCCCCCGATGAAAAGGCCGGCTACGCGTTCATGAACTACCTGCTTGAGCCCCAAGTGATGGCGGACATTACTAACTCCGTGCATTACGCCAATGGCAACAGCGCGGCGGACAACCTGGTCGATCCTGAGATCAAGGCAGACACCAAGATCTACCCAAGCGAAGCCATGATGGGCAAGTTATTCGCGCTGGAATCAATGCCGCTGAATATCGACCGGATTCGCACGCGGGTGTGGAATACGATTCGTATGGGCCGCTGATCAAACGCTGTCGAGTACTGCAAAATATATTTGAAAGTGTTGCTGGTCTACGAAGCGTGGCCAGCAACGTTCAGTTGAATTATTAGACTAAGGGATGTTTTGCTGTTTTCCGGAAACGACAGGAAAAACAGTTCGAGTAGGAAGAGAGGTATCAGTGTGAGAAGTTCTCGTCCGCAATTCACGAAGCTTCTTTATTGATCATTACATGAAAAGGTACCTCATATGTCTTCAGTACAAAGTTTGCCAAATGGCGGAACGTGGACTCGTCCCGAAAACAGCCTTCCTGTATTGCGTGGCACAGACGCCCGTGAACGCCTGAACGCCAGGCCCGACGAGGCTTCGGTGCTTGTCGGTGGCGGTGGCAGTGACCAGTTGGTGGGCGCGCGAGGTGCGAATACCTTCAAGTACGAACACTTAACAGACTCTACGAGCAATGATCCGGATACTATTTTCAACTTCAATCCAAGGGAGGATAAAGTTGATTTGTCTGACATGGTAAAGAATAGCAAGATAAAGATAATTCATATTCGGCCTCGTGCACCCGCTGAAGTAGGCGATGTACAGTTAAAGCACAGCCCTTTTGGTTGGAGTACGCTGGATATGAAAGTCAATGCGCAGGGGCCTAACTTCTCCATCCGTATTGATAATGTAAAGTTGTTGGCCGATCACGTTAAATTCTTTAGTTAAATCCACTCACCGCAAAATGGTCAGGCAGCGTGTGCTGCCCGGCCGTTTTACGTCGATATCGCTCTACGGATTTTCCAGATCATGCCCCAGCGACTGGATAAATAACGAAAACAGCTCCGGCTGCGATGAAATATCCAGCTTTGCGTACAAATGCCGACGGTGCACTTTCACCGTGTCCGGCGAGATATTCAGGCGTTCAGCCATGGCCTTGGAGGAAAACCCGCGCAGCACCAGGCGGGCGATTTCCAGCTCTCGGTCCGACAGCACGCCACAGCCGAACTGGCTTAAGGCATCCCTGATCTGGCTGTCCATGGCCGGGGCGCGCTGGGTGCTTTGCTGCCAATGCTGCTGCATCAGCGGCAGTACCCACGCCGCCATCATCGTCATCAGCCCAGTGTCTTCTGCACTGAACCGCCGCTGCATCCCCAACGACAGTGACAATGTCCCCATCCCCGGCAGTTGCAGGATCAATTGCACCTCGTCTTCCAGCACGTTGTCATGGAAGTAATTGAGGAAGTATTCACTCTGTCGGAAATGGTCCGGCGCCACTTCTTCCAGGCGGTATACACCGCTGGAGTACCCTTCGCGACACGCCTGGAAAAACGGATCGAGCAAATACAGGCCATTGAGGTACGTCAGCATCGACGCCGGTTTGCTGCTGGGCTGGGCGTCGTATTCCTCAAGGGCTTGGGGCGCGCCCTCCAACGGGTAGAAAATCGCCAACGCGTTATCGAAGGGCAGGCATTGGTGCAACAACAGCACCAACTGTTTCCAGAAACCCTGGGTACCGATGTGCGCGACGGTACGGCCCAAGCCAGCGTGCATGCCGACCTCACGGAACAGGCTCATATCACAGGCTCCCGCCAGCAAAAGATCGCTCAAGGGTTCGGCTTTTGCCGGGAACCGTCAAGGGGAGTACGCCAATAGGGGAATTGGCTGACAAACTCCTGGGCGATAACGTCTTCATCATCCAACGGGAAACATATCCCGAAAAACATCATTTTTCGTTTCTGCCTCACACCAAGAACAACGACAGAGGATAACGATATGAGCACTTCCCCCACGCCTGACGGCGTGTTGAAACCTACCCTTAGCGTTTTCGATGTAGTGGCCATCACCGTTTCCGCAGTGACGCCGGCCAGTTCCGTGTTTGTGATCGCGCCCTTTGCCATCCAGCAGGCGGGCAGTGGTGTGTTCCTGGCGTTTGTGATGGCCGGCCTGCTCGCGCTGATGTTCGCGTTTTGTTATGCCGAACTGGGTCGCGCCCACAACAGTGCCGGTGGTGAATATGTGTACGCCAAGCGTGTGTTCGGTGGCATGGCTGGCTATGCGACCTTTCTCACGGTGCTGGTGATGTTGCTATTCATCCCGCCGGTATTGGCCACCGGGGCCGCGACCTATCTCAACAACGCTTTGGGCACGACGTTCGACTCGCAAACCGTCGCCCTGGTGATTGTGGTGTGCAGCTACGCCCTGGGCATTCTCAATATCAAGCTCAATGCCTGGATTACCGGCACCTGTTTGCTGCTGGAAGTGGCGGCGCTACTGGTGATCGTATTTATCGGGTTTGGTAACCCGGTGCAGCCGGCGAGTGTGTTGTTCCAGCCCCAGATCGTCGAAAACGGCGTGCTGCATCTCGCGCCGTGGGCCTTGGTGATCGGTGCGGTGGGCATAGGTTTGTTTTCCTACAATGGCTACGGCCCCGCAGTGCTGCTGGCCGAAGACATGAAGTGCGGCGGCAAAGGCGTGCACAAGGCCGTGTTGTGGTCCCTGGGCTTGGTGGTGGTGATCGAACTGGTGCCGATCACCGCACTGCTGATCGGCGCGCCGTCCCTGAGCGCAATGATCAGCAGCCCAGACCCCATCGGCTACTTGCTCACCAGCCACGGCAATGAAACCTTGTCGCGCTTGGTCAGTGCCGGGATCTTCCTCTCTGTATTCAACGCGATTGTCGCCATCGTGATCCAGATCGGCCGCGTGGTATTCAGCAGCGGGCGCGATGCGCTGTGGACGCCGACCATCAACACACTATTCACTCGCATTCACCCGCGCTGGGATTCGCCCTGGTTGGCGACGCTGTTCCTGGCGATCCCGTCGGCGCTGCTCAGTTTCAGTTCCAATCTGGCGGATCTCACCTCATTCAGCGTGTTGCTGATCATGCTGGTGTACCTGGTAGTGGCGTTGAGCGCGTTGATGAGCCGCGTGTTGCTGCGCGACCGCGAACACCCTTATCGCATGCCGCTGTGGCCGTTGCCGGCGTTGTTGGCTGTCATCGGTGCAGGTTACTTGCTGGTGACCTTGATCTATGCGGCGTCTGTGCGCGACATCATGATCATCCTCGGCTTGCTGGCCTTGTCGGTGATTTTCTATTGCATCAGCGGCCGGTCGAGTCCGGTCTTCCAGAAATTGTAAGGAGCGGTTATGCGCGCACGTCAATTGGGCATCACTTTGGGGCTGGGCACACCCGGTGAGTTGAATGCCATCACCGATGTACCGGGCGTGCGGGTGGGCCACAGTACCCTCAACACCCGTATCGACGGTAAGCAAGTGCGCACCGGTGTGACGGTGATCCAGCCGCGCGCCGGGGAAGCGCGCCAGCAACCCTGCTTCGCCGGCTACCACGTGCTCAATGGCAATGGCGATGCCACGGGCCTGGAGTGGATCAGTGAAGCAGGGCTGCTGACCACACCGCTGGCCATCACCAACACCCACAGCATCGGCATTGTGCGCGACACCTTGATCGCCCTGGAGCGCGAGCGCCTCGCGGACCCGGCGGTGTATTGGTGCATGCCGGTGGTGATGGAGACCTATGACGGCCTGCTCAACGATATCTGGGGCCAACATGTGAAACCCGAACATGTGCGCGAAGCCGTCGTCAACGCCGAAGCCGGTCCGGTACAAGAGGGCGCGGTGGGTGGCGGCACCGGAATGATCTGCCATGAATTCAAGGGCGGTATCGGCACGGCGTCGCGGCGTTTGCCGGGGGAGCAGGGCGGTTGGACCGTCGGCGTGCTGGTCCAGGCTAACCATGGCAAGCGCCAGGAGCTGCGGGTGGATGGCTATCCGGTAGGACGCCTGCTGATGGACATCCCATCGCCCTTCGCCGAGCGTGGTACGCCGGGCATGGGCTCCATTGTGGTGATCCTGGCCACCGACGCGCCGTTGCTGCCGCATCAATGCCAGCGTCTGGCGCAACGCGCCTCCATCGGCATCGCCCGTACCGGCGGCGGCACCGAAGATTCCAGTGGCGATCTGTTCCTGGCTTTCGCCACCGGGAACCAGGACCTGCCTGCCGCGGATTACGGCCGCAAGGGCCTGCCGTTCAGCAGTGCGTTGCAGATGGTCAATAATGACCACATTTCGCCGCTGTTCAGCGCCGCAGCAGAGGCGGTGGAAGAGGCAATCATCAACGCCATTCTGGCGGGTGAAACCATGAACACCGACGATGGCGTGCAAGTTCCGGGTTTGATGGGCGAGACGCTGTTACAGGCATTACACGATACGGGGTGGAGTGTGTCCCGGTAATGGGGGGCAACGCCTATTATTAGTTGAAGTAATGGCTGTTTAATGTTGCCAATGACACCGTGGCAATATAGTGGATCCAATTATTAACTGTGCCGCTCAACTTGCGCGGCATTGGTGCTATTTAATATTTAAATACGTGCCCGCTGCTTTTTGTCGGACAAAACCAAGTTGCCCCAATAAACCCGGCACAAAAGTTTCACTAGTTGGCAGTTTGCTACTTTTTTACGGCGGAAATAGATGTAGACGAAAGATTTCAAGTTGTGTCAGTTTTCTTACGCCTTCAAAAGAGGCGAGTGATAGGACGATCTCGCCCGCGGGGTTCCTATCGATCAAAGACTGATGCACTTGCAAACAAGGAAGTACGTTTATGTCCAAAGTAAAAGACAAGGCTATCGTGTCGGCGGCGCAAGCCAGCACCGCTTACTCGCAAATCGATAGCTTCAGCCATCTGTATGACCGTGGCGGCAACCTCACGATCAACGGCAAACCGTCCTACACCGTCGACCAGGCCGCCACCCAGCTGCTGCGCGACGGCGCCGCGTACCGGGACTTTGACGGCAACGGCAAGATCGACCTGACCTACACCTTTCTGACCTCGGCGTCGTCGAGCACCATGAACAAACATGGCATCTCGGGCTTCAGCCAGTTCAACGCCCAGCAGAAAGCACAGGCCGCACTGGCCATGCAATCCTGGTCTGACGTGGCCAACGTCACCTTCACCGAGAAAGCCACCGGCGGTGACGGCCACATGACATTCGGCAACTACAGCAGCGGCCAGGATGGCGCAGCGGCCTTCGCCTACCTGCCCGGCACCGGTGCAGGCTACGACGGCACCTCGTGGTACCTGACCAACAACAGCTACACGCCTAACAAGACTCCGGACCTGAACAACTACGGCCGGCAGACCCTGACCCACGAAATCGGGCACACCCTCGGCCTGGCTCACCCTGGCGACTACAACGCCGGCGAAGGCGCGCCGACTTACAAAGACGCGACCTATGGACAGGACACGCGCGGCTACAGCCTCATGAGTTACTGGAGCGAGAGCAACACCAACCAGAACTTCAGCAAAGGCGGCGTCGAGGCCTACGCTTCCGGCCCGCTGATCGACGACATCGCAGCAATCCAGAAGCTATACGGCGCCAACTACAACACACGCGCCGGCGACACCACCTACGGCTTCAATTCCAACACCGGGCGTGATTTCCTCAGCGCTACCTCCAACGCCGACAAGCTGGTGTTCTCGGTGTGGGACGGTGGCGGCAACGACACCCTGGACTTCTCCGGTTTCACTCAGAACCAGAAGATCAACCTCAATGAAGCCTCGTTCTCCGACGTAGGCGGCCTGGTGGGCAACGTGTCCATCGCCAAGGGCGTGACGGTCGAAAACGCCTTCGGTGGTGCGGGTAATGACCTGATCATCGGCAACAACGCCGCCAACGTTATCAAGGGTGGGGCCGGCAACGACCTGATCTACGGTGCTGGCGGTGCGGACCAACTGTGGGGCGGCGCCGGCAATGACACCTTTGTGTTCGGTGCCAGCTCCGACTCCAAGCCAGGGGCGGCGGACAAGATCTTTGACTTCACCTCAGGTTCGGACAAGATCGACCTCAGCGGCATCACCAAAGGTGCTGGCCTGACCTTCGTCAACGCGTTCACCGGGCATGCCGGCGACGCGGTATTGACCTACGCAGCCGGTACCAATTTGGGTACGTTGGCCGTCGACTTCTCCGGGCACGGCGTGGCGGATTTCCTCGTCACCACCGTAGGCCAGGCAGCCGTCAGCGACATCGTGGCGTGATACAAAGGCGCGGCGTTTCGGCGTCGCGCCTCCAGGATGGAGCGTGAAGATGCAGCGTTTTTTCAACTTTATCGCCTGCGTATTGCAGGTGATGTTCGTGTCGGCAGGAGCCCACGCAATGGCGAGCAGTCTTGTTTTACCTTCCAGCGCTCAATTGGCCGGACATTGGCAACTGCACCAACAGGATCAGGTGTGCGCCCTCGACCTGCTCGAACAGGCCAACGCGTTGAGCGGTGATGTGGCCTGTGCCGCCCAATGGTTGGGCGACACCCCTCTGACCTGGTCGCCCACTCCGGACGGTATCTGGCTATTCAATGCCGAAGGCAGCGGGATCACTCATTTGAATCGCCAGAAAGACGGGGAGTATCAAGCCCGCACCCAGGCGGGCGTCGTGGTTGAATTAAAACGAATGCCTTAGTTATCGCTATAACTTTATAACTCGATTTTATTAGTTGGCCGGCCTTTATCAGGGTTCGGGCAACTTATGCGCGAAATTTGGCTCAAGGAAGATCAGAACATATGGCCAAGCCCTTTGCGGTAGCGCCCTTATTCAAGGCGCTGGGTGAATACAAGAGCATCTTGATCAGCGTTGGCTGTTTCACGGCATTAATTAACCTGCTGATGCTGGTGCCGTCGATTTACATGTTGCAAGTGTACGACCGCGTGCTGTCCTCCCAGAACGAAACCACCCTGGTGATGTTGACGCTGATGGTCGTGGGCTTCTTTGCGTTTATTGGCACCTTGGAAGTGATCCGTAGTTTCATCGTGATCCGTATCGGCAGTCAGTTGGAACGGCGTTTCAACTTACGCGTGTACAAGGCCGCATTCGAACGCAATCTGCAACGCGGCCAGGGGCACGCCGGGCAATCCCTGGGCGACCTGACCCATATCCGCCAATTCATCACGGGGCCGGCGCTGTTCGCGTTTTTTGATGCGCCGTGGTTTCCGATCTACCTGTTTGTGATTTTCCTGTTCAACGTCTGGCTTGGGGTGCTGGCCACCGCCGGGGCTGTGCTGTTGATCGGCCTCGCGTGCCTCAACGAATACCTGACGAAGAAGCCATTGGGTGAGGCCAGTGGTTTCTCCCAACAGTCGACGCAACTGGCCACCAGCCATTTGCACAACGCCGAAACCATCCAGGCCATGGGCATGCTCGGCGCGCTGCGCAAGCGCTGGTTTGCGGTGCATGCGCAGTTCCTCGGCCTGCAGAACAAGGCCAGTGACACCGGTTCGGTGATCACCTCGTTGAGCAAATCCTTGCGGCTATGCTTGCAATCACTGGTACTCGGTCTCGGCGCACTGCTGGTGATCCGGGGCGATATGACAGCAGGCATGATGATCGCCGGTTCGATCCTGATGGGCCGTGTGCTCAGCCCCATCGACCAGTTGATTGCGGTGTGGAAGCAATGGAGTTCGGCCAAGCTGGCCTACCAGCGGCTGGACGAATTACTGCGCGAGTTCCCTCCGGAAGTGGAGCAGATGAAACTGCCCGCACCCAAGGGCCAAGTCAGCTTCGAGCAGGTCAGTGCCGGCCCGCCGGGTAAGCGCGTGGCGACGTTGCATCAAGTCAGCTTTACCTTGGGAGCGGGCGAAGTGCTCGGCGTGCTCGGTGCCTCGGGCTCCGGAAAATCCACCCTGGCCCGTGTGCTGGTGGGCGTGTGGCCGACCCTGGCCGGCACCGTGCGCCTGGATGGCGCGGACATACACCGCTGGGACCGCGACGACCTCGGCCCGCACATTGGCTATCTGCCCCAGGACATCGAACTGTTCAGCGGCAGCATCGCCGACAACATTGCGCGCTTTCGCGAGGCGGACCCTGAGCTTGTCGTCAAGGCCGCACAACAAGCGGGCGTGCATGAACTGATCCTGCGCCTGCCCCAAGGCTACGACACAGTGCTAGGGGATAACGGCGGCGGCCTGTCCGGCGGCCAGAAGCAGCGCGTGGCCCTGGCCCGTGCGCTGTATGGCGGGCCACGGTTGATTGTGCTGGATGAACCCAACTCCAATCTCGACACCGTGGGCGAAGCGGCCTTGGCCACTGCCATTGTGCAGATGAAAGCCCAGGGCAGCAGCGTGGTGCTGGTCACTCACAGGTCTTCTGCGTTGGCCCAGGCCGACAAGTTGCTGGTACTCAACGAAGGCCGTTTACAGGCGTTCGGGCCAAGCCAGGACGTGCTTAGGGCGTTGTCCGGCCAGCAGGAAGCGCCGAAGGACAAACCGGGTGTGAGTTTCAGTCGTCAGTATCAAGCCGGAAGGAATCCAGGCGCATGAGCAGCATCACTTTCGAACAACGCGACGCGGGTTTTTTCGCCCGCATGGGCTGGCTACTGACAGTGGTCGGTGCCGGTGGTTTCTTCCTGTGGGCCAGCCTCGCGCCGCTGGATCAAGGGATTCCCGTGCAAGGCACGGTGGTGGTGTCCGGTAAGCGCAAGGCTGTGCAAACCCTCAGCCCCGGCGTGGTCAGCCGTATTCTGGTGCGTGAAGGCGAGCTGGTGAAACAGGGCCAGCCGCTGTTCCGTCTCGACCAGACCCAGAACCAGGCCGACGTGCAATCGCTGCAAGCCCAGTACCGTATGGCCTGGGCCAGTGTGGCGCGTTGGCAGAGCGAGCGCGACAATCAATCCTCTATCACCTTTCCCGCCGAGCTGAGCAGCAATCCCGAGCCTGCCTTGGCCTTGGTGCTCGAAGGCCAGCGTCAGCTGTTCAGCAGCCGCCGCGAGGCCTTCGCCCGTGAGCAAGCCGGCATTCGCGCGAATATCGACGGCGCCACCGCGCAACTCGGCGGCATGCGTCGTGCCCGCAGCGACTTGACCGCCCAGGCCCAATCCCTGCGTGATCAACTGAGCAACCTGCAACCCTTGGCCGACAACGGCTACATCCCGCGCAATCGGCTGATGGAGTACCAGCGCCAATTGTCCCAAGTGCAACAAGACCTGGCTCAAAACACCGGGGAAAGCGGCCGGGTAGAGCAGGGCATCGTCGAGTCGCGTCTCAAGTTGCAGCAGCACAGCGAGGAGTACCAGAAGGAAGTGCGCAGCCAATTGGCCGACGCGCAACTGCGCAGCCTGACCCTGGAGCAACAACTGACCTCTGCCGGGTTCGACCTGCAACACAGCGAAATCAACGCGCCGGCCGACGGCATCGCGGTCAACCTCGGCGTGCACACCGAAGGCGCTGTGGTGCGTGCCGGTGAAACCCTGCTGGAGATCGTGCCCCAAGGCACACGCCTGGAGGTGGAAGGGCATCTACCGGTGCATCTGGTGGACAAAGTAGGCACGCACTTGCCGGTGGATATTCTCTTCACCGCGTTCAACCAGAGCCGTACGCCGCGCGTGCCGGGGGAGGTCAGCCTGATTTCTGCCGACCAAATGCTTGATGAGAAAACCGGTGCGCCCTATTACGTGCTGCGCACCACGGTGAGCGAGGCAGCGTTGGAAAAACTCCAGGGTCTGGTGATCAAGCCGGGGATGCCCGCCGAGATGTTCGTGCGTACGGGCGAGCGCTCGCTGCTCAATTACCTGTTCAAACCGCTGCTGGATCGCGCCGGCTCAGCGTTGACCGAGGAATGAACATGAAACCTGTGTTCATCGCCTTGTTGTTCTGCTGCGCCAGTGCCCAGGCTGCCATGGGTCCGTTTGATGTCTACGAGCAAGCCTTGCGCAACGACCCAGTGTTTCTTGGCGCGATCAAGGAGCGCGACGCCGGCCTGGAAAACCGCACCATCGGCCGTGCTGGCTTGCTGCCCAAGCTGTCGTACAACTACAACAAGGGCCGCAACAACTCTCAGGCCACCTTGCCCGACGGGCGCGGCGGCAATTATCACGACGACCGCAACTACAACAGCTACGGTTCCACCTTCAGCCTGCAACAACCGCTGTTTGACTACGAGGCTTATGCCAACTACCGCAAAGGCGTGGCCCAGGCGTTGTTTGCCGACGAAAGTTTTCGTGACAAGAGTCAGGCGCTGCTGGTGCGGGTGTTGACCTACTACACCCAAGCACTGTTCGCCCAGGACCAGATCGACATCGCCCGCGCCAAGAAAAAGGCCTTCGAGCAGCAGTTTCAGCAGAACCAGCATCTATTCCAGCAGGGTGAGGGCACCCGTACCGACATTCTCGAAGCTGAGTCGCGCTACGAGCTGGCCACCGCCGAAGAGATCGAAGCGCTGGACGAACAAGACGCGTCGTTAAGGGAATTGGGCGCCTTGATCGGCGTTCAGAGCGTCAACATCCACGACTTGGCGCCGCTGAACCAGGATTTCGCCGCACTCGCCCTGACCCCGGCCAATTACGACACTTGGCATGAACTGGCAATCAGTAATAACCCCACCCTCGCGTCTCAGCGCCAGGCCCTGGAGGTGGCGCGCTACGAAGTGGAGCGCAATCGCGCCGGGCATCTGCCCAAGGTCACGGCGTACGCGAGTTCACGCCAGCAGGAGTCCGACAGCGGCAACACCTACAATCAGCGCTATGACACCAACACCATTGGCGTGGAAGTCAGCCTGCCGCTGTACGCGGGTGGCGGCATATCGGCCTCTACCCGCCAGGCCAGTCGCGCCATGGAGCAGGCAGAGTACGAGTTGGAGGGCAAGACTCGGGAAACCCTGATCGAACTGCGTCGGCAGTTCAGTGCCTGTTTGTCGGGCGTGAGCAAGCTGCGTGCGTACCAAAAGGCGCTGGCGTCGGCCGAGGCGCTGGTGGTGTCGACCAAGCAGAGCATTCTCGGCGGTGAACGGGTCAATCTCGATGCATTGAATGCCGAACAGCAGCTGTACAGCACCCGTCGCGACCTCGCACAGGCTCGCTACGACTATTTGATGGCCTGGACCAAATTGCATTACTACGCCGGCAACTTGCGCGACACCGATCTGGCCAAGGTGGACGAAGCGTTCGGGCCCGCACAGCGTTAACCAGCTTTCTCGACAACTCCAACAAAAGAGAGGCAATACCATGGGCGTATTCGACTATAAAAACCTGGGCGCCGAAGGCTCCAAAGCGTTGTTCGCCGATGCCATGGCGATCACGCTGTACACCTACCACAACCTGGATAACGGCTTTGCCGTGGGTTATCAGCACAACGGTCTGGGCATTGGCTTGCCGGCCACCCTGGTCGGCGCGTTGTTAGGCAGTAGTGATTCCCAGGGCGTGATCCCCGGCATTCCCTGGAACCCCGACTCGGAAAAAGCCGCCCTGGAGGCCG
Organism: Pseudomonas sp. H1_D04; assembly: GCF_054683855.1. Classification (NCBI taxonomy): domain Bacteria; kingdom Pseudomonadati; phylum Pseudomonadota; class Gammaproteobacteria; order Pseudomonadales; family Pseudomonadaceae; genus Pseudomonas; species Pseudomonas sp. H1_D04. The sequence continues at coordinate 5,277,262 of NZ_CP162826.1, read as the reverse complement.
TGCAACACGCCGGCTGGACACCTATCAGCGCCAGCGCCCTGGGCTATACCGGCAAGGTCGACGCCAGGGGCACCTTCTTTGGCGAAAAACCGGGCTACACCACGGCCCAGGTCGAAGTGCTCGGCAAGTACGATGACGCCGGCAAACTGCTGGAAATCGGCATCGGTTTTCGTGGTACTTCAGGCCCACGGGAAAGCCTGATCAGCGACTCCATCGGCGATCTGGTCAGCGATCTGCTCGCGGCCCTGGGGCCCAAGGATTACGCGAAAAACTTCGCCGGCGAAGCCTTCGGCGGTTTGCTCAAGAACATCGCCGACTACGCCAGTGCCCACGGCCTCAGCGGCCACGACGTGGTAGTCAGCGGCCACAGCCTGGGCGGCCTGGCGGTGAACAGCATGGCGGACTTGAGCAACGGCAAATGGGCGGGCTTCTTCAGGGACGCCAACTATGTGGCCTACGCCTCGCCGACCCAGAGCAGCGGCGACAAGGTGCTCAATGTCGGCTATGAAAACGATCCGGTTTTCCGTGCGCTGGACGGCTCATCCGTCAACTGGTCGTCGTTGGGCGTGCATGACAAGCCCCATGAATCGACCACCGACAATATCGTCAGCTTCAACGACCATTACGCCTCGACGCTGTGGAACGTGCTGCCGTTTTCCATCACCAACCTGCCGACTTGGATCTCCCATTTGCCCACCGGATATGGCGACGGCATGACGCGTGTTCTGGAGTCCGGGTTCTATGAGGTGATGACTCGCGACTCGACGATTATTGTCGCCAACCTGTCGGACCCTGCGCGGGCCAACACGTGGGTGCAGGACCTCAATCGCAACGCCGAGCCCCACAAAGGCGACACCTTCATCATTGGCAGCGCTGGCAATGACTTGATCCAGGGCGGCAAGGGCGCGGACTTTATCGAGGCCGGCAAGGGTAACGACACGATCCGTGACAGCAGCGGGCACAACACGTTTTTATTCAGCGGGCAGTTTGGCCAGGACCGGATTATTGGCTATCAGCCGACGGACAAATTGGTGTTTACGGACGTGCAGAGCAGTGGCGATTATCGTGATCACGCCAAGGTGGTGGGCGGAGATACCGTGATCAGTTTTGGCGGGGATTCAGTGACGCTGGTGGGAGTGGTTGGGTTATCGGGAGAGGGGATTGTCATCAGTTAAAACGGTGGGAGGGGGGTTGCTCCCGATAGCGGTGGTTCAGTCAATGGAGATGTTGACTGGAAGATCGCCATCGGGAGCAAGCCCCCTCCCACATTTGGGCAGTGTTGGCAGCGGAGAATCAGTCTTCCTTGCGCATCAGTGGGCAGCGGACGCTATTGGCCAAATTGGAACGCGGTCAACCCTGTGGGAGGGGGCTTGCCCCCGATGGCGTTGGCTCAGTCAATGGAGATGTTGACTGGAAGATGGCCATCGGGAGCAAGCCCCCTCCCACATTTGGGCAGTGTTGGCAGCGGAGAATCAGTCTTCCTTGCGCATCAGTGGGCAGCGGACGCTATTGGCCAAATTGGAACGCGGTCAACCCTGTGGGAGGGGGCTTGCCCCCGATGGCGGTGGCTCAGTCAATAAAGATATCGACTGAAGAACCACTTCACTTTTCCTTGCGCACCGTCGCCACATCGTCAGCTTTGACACGAACGCGTTTGCCAGCGATGTCGGTGAACTCATAAAAGCCATCGGCGGTCTTGGCGTTTGGGGTGTCTTTGGTCAAATACTGCGTGCCATTTTGCAGTGTCACTACGGTTTGCGTCGCGCAACCGGCCAATACCAGAAATGTGAGTGCAACCAGTGGCAGACCCAAATTCTTCATGTTCATAACCCTTACCTTAACCCTGAAAAGTCCCGCAGCGTGCGGCTGCGGGCCGCAAATGTTACGCCATCGACTCCACCATCTGATCACTTTTATACAAAAAGTTGCGTGAGCCATTTATCTATTACCGATTGCAACACAGCATCGGGACCGGCACTCTGTATGCATAACCAGTATTTGACTCGCTTGCGCCATGACCAACCCCCTCGACGACCCGCTCTATTACCTGCACAACTTCCGCCAGGTCCTGCAATGGCTGGGGCAGCGCTATGCCGATCTGCTGGACCCTGACGAACAGCATTTCATTCAGCAATTCGACAGCTTGCCGCAGCCGTCCCAGGCGTTGTTGGTGCGCATGGTAATGCGCAAGGGCGTGCACTTTCGTGCGGGGAAACTCAGCTATCAGGAGGTCGGTTGTACCCACGCGGCTGCAACGCCATTGCGGCAATTGGGTTGGGTTGACGATCAATGCCTGTTGGCCTTTGAAGAGGTGTTCGCCTTGCTGCAAAAAGGCGAAATCCTCAGCACGTTCAAGCCGTGGATCGACCAACCCAAAGGCAAGAAGGCCGACTGGCTTGAGGGGCTGGCAGCGCAGTTCAGTGAAACCCGCAGCTTTGCCCAGTGGTGCCCGCAGCTTGCCGAACCGCTGTACAGCCTCACCGTGATGGACCTGTGTGATCGGCTGCGCTTGATGTTCTTCGGCAATCTGCACCAGGACTGGTCGGAATTCGTGCTGGCAGACCTCGGCATCTACACCTACGAAAAAGTGGCGTTCTGCGCTGAATCGAGGGGTTTGCGCAGCCGTGACGACGTGCACGGCGTGCTGTTCCTGCACCAATGCCAGCATGCGTTTGAAACCGGCACCGCGCTGCACGACGTGCTGGCGCAGGTGGCCACGCTGACGACCGACAACCCCTGGCTGGAAAAACGCCGGGCCAAGCTGCTGTTCCAGATGGGGCAGTATTGTGAGCGCAGCGCCGAGTTGGCCTTGGCCGAGCAAATCTACCGTACCTGCGCCTACCCCGGCGCCCGTGCGCGATTGATCCGCGTGCTGGAGCGCCAGGAGGACTACGCCCAGGCCTTGGTTCTGGCGAGTGCCGCGCAACAGGCACCGGAAAGTGCCGCCGAACAGCAACACCTGCTGCGCGTCATGCCGCGCCTGCGTCGCAAGCTGGGTGAGCCCAAGCTGCCCAGGCTCAGACCACGGGAAGTCATGCGCCTGGACCTGGAACTGGCACTGCCGGAACCCTTGATGTCGGTGGAGTACTGCGTCCAGGCTCATTTGAGCGCGCCCGATGCACCGGTGCATTACGTGGAAAACGGCCTGATCAATTCGCTGTTCGGGTTGCTGTGCTGGGACGCGATCTTCGCACCGCTGCCGGGAGCGTTTTTCCACCCGTTCCAGCGTGGCCCGGCCGACTTGCACAGCGAAGACTTCCACCAGCGCCGCGCCCCACTGTTCGCCGCGTGTTTCGAGCAACTGCAGGATGATCGGTACAAGGCCCTCATTCGCCAGCGCTACGCCGCCAAGTGGGGCATTCAATCGCCCTTCGTATTCTGGAATCTGCTCAGTGAAGACCTGTTAGAGCAGGCCCTGGAATGCTTGCCCGCCGAACACCTGCGCTACTGGTTTGAACGCCTGCTCCTGGACATCCGCGCCAACCGCGCGGGCATGCCGGACCTGATCCAGTTCTGGCCTGCGCAAAAGTCCTACCGCATGATCGAAGTCAAAGGTCCGGGCGACCGTCTGCAGGACAACCAACTGCGCTGGCTGGAGTTCTGTGGCGAGAACCAGATGCCGGTCACCGTCTGCTACGTGCGCTGGGCGGAGCAACCGGCTTGAGCTACAACGTGGCCGTGCGCGCATTGTGTGAGTTCACGGCCAAGGTCGGCGACCTGGACCTGCGCTTTACCCCGTCGCCCAGCGCCCAGGAAGGTATCGTGGGCCACCGCACAGTCGCGTCGCGCCGCAGTGCGCACTACCAAAACGAAGTAGCACTGGAAGGCGAGTACCAGCAACTCAAGGTACGGGGCAGGGCAGACGGCTACGACCCCGATGCCAATCGCCTGGAAGAAGTCAAAACCTACCGCGGCGACCTTGATGCCCAGCCCGCCAACCACCGGCAATTGCACTGGGCCCAGGTCAAGGTGTACGGCTGGCTGATGTGCCAGAAGCTAGGGTTGACGGAAATCGACCTGGCGCTGGTGTACTTCGATATCGTTGGCGAGGGCGAGACCCTGCTCAATCAACGCTTCCACGCGCCTGATCTGGAGAGGTTCTTCAACCAGCAATGCACGCTGTTCCTCGGCTGGGCTCAACAGGAAATGCAGCACCGCGAAGCGCGTAACACCGCCGCGCAAGCCTTGAGTTTCCCCCCATGCCGACTTTCGCCCCGGCCAACGCACATTAGCCGAGACCGTATACAAAGCCGCCAGCACCGGGCGCTGCCTGATGGCCCAGGCGCCCACTGGCATCGGCAAGACCATCGGCACGATCTTCCCGCTGCTCAAGGCCTTTGCGCCGCAGCAACTGGACAAGGTGTACTTCCTCACCGCCAAGACCCCGGGCCGCAAACTTGCCCTCGACGCATCGCAGGTGCTGTTCACCAGCAGCCCCGGCTTGCAATTGCGTGTGCTCGAATTGGTGGCGCGGGACAAAGCCTGCGAACACCTGGACAAAGCCTGCCATGGCGACTCATGCCCCTTGGCCAAGGGGTTCTACGACCGTTTGCCCGCCGCGCGCATTGCCGCCTCCAAGGTAAGCCTGCTCGACCAGGGCAACCTGCGCGCGGTCGCCCTGGCCCATGACGTATGCCCTTATTACCTCAGCCAGGAAATGGCACGCTGGGCCGACTTGATCGTCGCCGACTACAACTACTATTTCGACTTCGGCGCCATGCTCTTCGGCCTGGCCCAACTCAACCAATGGCGCGTCGCGGTGCTGGTGGACGAAGCCCATAACCTGGTGGATCGTGCACGCTCCATGTACAGCGCAAGCCTCGACCAGTACAGCCTCAAGGGCCTGCGCGACACAGCGCCCGAGCCCCTGAAGAAACCCTTGCAGCGCCTCAATCGCGAATGGAATGCCCTTCACAAAGACCAGCTCACGCCGTACCAGGCCTACGCCGCGCGCCCGGAAAAGCTGCTCCAGGCCTTGAGCCTGTGCACCAGCGCCCTGGGCGATTACTTCAACGACCACCCCGAAGCCCTCAGCGGTGACCTGCAAGCTTTCTACTTTGAAGCGCTGCAATTTGCCAAAGTCGCCGAGCTGTTCAATGAACACTTCATCTTCGATATCCACAAACGTCAGCTCGGCGGCAAACGCAGCAGTTCCACCCTGTGCCTGCGCAACGTGGTGCCCGCCGAATTCATCCGCCCCCGGCTCACCGCCGCCCGCAGCAGCGTGCTGTTTTCGGCGACCCTTAGCCCTCGGCACTATTACGCCGACCTGCTCGGCCTGCCGACGGACACTGCCTGGATCGATGTGGAATCACCGTTCAAGGCCGAGCAATTGCAGGTGCGGATTATCGATGAAATTTCCACCCGCTACGTGCATCGCGAGGCCTCGCTGGCCCCCATTGTCGAGCTGATAGCCCGCCAGTTCGGGCAGCACCCGGGTAACTACCTGGCGTTTTTTTCAAGCTTCGATTACCTGCAGCAGGTGGCTCAACTGCTCGCAGAACGACACCCGCACATCACCCTGTGGCAGCAATCGCGGGGCATGGCCGAAACCGAGCGACAGGCGTTTCTCGACCAGTTCACCGAACACAGCCAGGGTATTGGCTTTGCCGTACTCGGTGGTGCTTTCGGAGAAGGCATCGACTTACCCGGTGCACGTTTGATCGGCGCGTTTATCGCCACCCTGGGGCTGCCGCAACTCAACCCGGTGAACGAGCAGATGAAGCTGCGGATGGCCGCGACTTTTGGCGCGGGGTACGACTACACGTACCTGTATCCCGGTATTCAAAAGGTGGTGCAGGCGGCGGGCAGGGTGATCCGCAGCCAGCACGATCGGGGAGTGGTGATGTTGATGGATGATCGGTTTGGGGAAGGGCGGGTGCGTCAGTTGTTGCCGAAATGGTGGGTAGTCGGCTGATGGTTAGACCCGGCGTATGGTTGGCGTCAAGCATAGTAAGGAGCGCTCACAACTACGTGCTCATTCAGAATTAACAGGTGCCGATAGCGAGCGCACCGTTCAGTCATCGGGTCATTACCACCCGTCGCCACCTGTTAGTTCTGACAGTAGGCAACCCAGGGTTTGAAGCGTTTGATGCAGGTAAGCCTCCCTCACGGCGCCCTGCGAGTACTGTTGCCATGACCCGGAAAAAAAACCTAAAGCTCTTTTACCCCCCATTGAAGTGTCGCTTTTGGAGCTTCCCTTCGAAGGCGATCCTGACGGCGCCCACGGTGGTATCGGCCTTCGGCATACGGAGGTTGATTTCATTGTTTACCTCAGAAACCCCAAAGACGGTGTCAACCCCGGTAGCGTTGCGTATCTCTATTGGGGCAACCGCAATGTTCCCGTAGCGTCTACCCAGATTCGCGAGGGTGAGGAACACCTGGACCGTATCCCTTTGACCGTCCCTGCCCATAAAGTCGTCCAATATTGGGCCAACCCGGTATTCGGCAAATTAAGACGTGCCAGTGGCAATGAGTCGTTTACCGAAGAGCGCAAGTACCGGGTTAACCTGACGCGCCCCGGGGACCGTGACCCCAATAGCATATTGCCCGGCCACCAGGGGCTGGTGTATGTGGTTCCACCCTCCATATTGTTGAATGGCGTCAGCGAAGTCGATGCATTGGCAGGGGTCAATATCATCATCCGCCATTGGATTCACATGCATGCCTACGACCTGATCATTCTGGTCTGGGGGTCTCAGCGGGTACTCCATCGTGTGCAGCCTAACGAAGTAGGCCGTGATATTACGCTGACCGTTGACTACGCCACTATCAGTGCCGCAGGCAACAGCCGGGACACAAGAGTGGGGTATCAGGTCCGCGACGCCGGGGGTAACCAGCCGGATGAATGGGCACGTTGGTCGGCGACAACGTTGGTTGATGTGCACCTGAATCAGATCCGCCCGGAGGCGCCGTGGCTAGCATTTCCAGACACTGGCACAGAGATTGACCTGGCCGAACTGGGCAGTTGGGATGCACAAATCCAAGCGTGGATCACCAGCGCAGAGGTCGTCGCCTATTCAATACTGACGCTGATCTGGGCGGGTGTGGACCGCGAAGGTAACTCAATTCCTTATACAGAAACCAGGTCGCTGAATTCGGCAGGGCTCTACACATTCAATGTGCCTAATGCGGTGGTGGCTGCGATTGCCGACGGCTCCGTCAGCGTGCACATCGTGTTTCAACAAGGGACGATTGAGCAGCCCTCTAAAAAGCTTTACCTGGATGTGGTCGGCGAAATCGTCAGATGGCCAGCGCCGCAGATCAAGGAGGACCTGGGCGGTCACATCGAGCCTGACTTCGCTGCAACCGTGTATTTCCCCTTGCAACCCATTTGGCCGGCAAACGGCTATCTGGAAGTGATTTTCCGGGTCAGCAGCCCCGATATCACCATCGAGCATCGGGTAGGTCGCGAAGTCGACGATATTCCACCCAATCCCGACGGGGACATGGAGTTCATCGTATACCCTGACGAGCTTTCGCGTTTTGACGGACACCTGGTGGAAGTGTTCTACGCCCACACACGTCCTGGCAGTCGGCCGCAGGAATCTTTGCGGTTGCAAGTTGTTGTGGGCCAGCTTCAACGCACGATGCCTGCACCTATCATCGAGAAGGCGATCAGTGGTCAGTTGAATCCGGATGATATCGGCGCTTATGCCAAAGTGTTTGCACCATTTGCAGAAACAAAACGCGATGACTGGATCAGGATGCACTGGGTCGGGCCGAAGGCGCGTATCGAGGTGCCGGTGCAGGTGCCCGTAGACGGTGCCACCACCGAGCATTACATCGAAAGCTACTACGTGACCAGCAACCTGAATGAAACGGTGACGGTGTTCTACACGCTCAAGCGCGGCGATGAAATTCCGCGTTACTCACAAATTACCGAGGTTCTGGTGAGTCAGGGTGTGGGCGAGCTGCCGTCGCCGACCTTGCTGGAAGCACAGGTGACCGGCCCAGGGACCGCTACGCTGGAACCGCTCAAGGTACAGAACGGCACCAAACTGGTGGTGACCTACCTTGGTATGCGGGGTACCGACTCCATCCAGGTCACCATGATCGGTGCAGGCAATGGTGGGTCGCCGACCATTCCGGCAAAACCCGGTAATGAAGCGCTGCAGAAGGTGGAGTTCGATATCACCAAAGCGGCAATACACGCCAATCTTCGTGACCAAGACACTACTGTTACATTCAAGTACGTGGTGACGCGCCTGGGCGCGGCGTATCCATCAGACACCTTGACGGTAACCGTCAAGCCGATACCGCTGGCCGAACTGGCCAAGACAGTACTTAAAATCAACGAAGCCAATGCTGGCACCCAGGTACTGGACCTGAGCAGCTTTTCAGGAGATGCCAGCGCCGCCGTCGGCATTTGGCCATTTATTACGACACTTTACCCCGTGTGGTTGAGGTTGCTGGGTAAAACAGCCGGCAACGTTGACCATGATTGCTTGGTATACAACGGGGCAGAAAGTTCGGCGGTTGACGCGACCTGGATCGCTGATGGGAAAGTGGAATCCAGTATCCTGCGGTCCTATCTGGATGGGTTGGGTAATGGCTCTTTGCTTAAGATGGAACTCAAGGCGGCGGTAAGTACTAGTAAGGTTGAAGCTGAGGCCCTGACTTTTCCGATAATGGAGTACCGGGTCAATACCTTGTCGGCCGAATTTCCTTTGCCCAGGCTGACCCAGGCAACCGGTACAGGGGTGGTAGTGTCCCTGGCGCCCTTGAATGCACAAAGCGGCGGCACGGTCTCGGTGGAGTACATGCCGATGTACACGACCGACAGCATCAAGGTCACGATGTTGGGGACTGCCGGTGCGGGTTCGCCAGTTATCGCAGCCAAGTTTGGGTTGACCGGTGGCGTGGTGACATTTGATATTCCCGTGACAGCAATTGCCGCGAACATTGGCAATACCAACAAAAGTTTCGCGCTTAAATATGAAGTAACGCGTGGGGGAGTAGTGCAGTCGTCGCAGGTGTTGACAGTGACAGTGACGCCAATACCAACAAGTGAACTGGCAAAAACGCTAATCCGAATTAATGAGGCGAACCAAACTACCAAGGTATTGGATCTATCGAGCGGTACGGCTAATAGGACGCTGCGGGTCGGCTCCTGGCCGTTCATTGCGACTAATTCTCCGGTTTGGATTGAATTCAGAGGCTTCAAGAGTGGAGGGGCAGCGCACAATCTCAAACACTGGAATGGTGGTGCTTCATATGTCAATGGTACCTGGTTCAGTCAGGGGTGGTGGCAAAGTGGAGTTAGCTATGCGTCGTACTTGAAAGAGTTGGGGCACAACACTGCACTGACACTGCACTTCAAAGCCGCTTTAGGCCCTGGCATAACAGAAGCGGACGCTATTGTCTTTCCTGTCGTGAGCTATACCGTCAACGCATCTTATGTGGGCGACCCACCCTGCAGCGCTAATGGCTACTTCCGAAGTGTGGTGCCAGGAAAGTACTATTATTGTTATTGGGATCCTTTCTCTTATCGCTGGACGAAGACGATATTGAGCTGTGCTGCGGGTAAGGAGTTTGATAACGCGCAGCAGAAATGTATATAGCGTCGTAGGGATGGGTGCTGAAAATGAAACAGGTAGTTAACCTTAGTTCATTCCTCAGCACCCGCACCGTAAGAGGCTTATCCGACTCCGTGAACTGGCGTGCTTAAGGCACTCAGGCCATCAGCCGTTGAACGCTGGGAAGACCAGTCATCGCTTCAAAATAAAAGCGGCACGCAAGTAGGGCAATTATCTGAGTAAACAGACAAGTGGCTAAAGCCTCCTCAAACAACTTCCAAATAAGAACTATGAACCGCCCCCGCCAACTCCCTCACCGTCTCAATAAACTCCGTCAACCGACTATGCAGCCCATCCTCCAGAATCTCATCAATCCCCGTATACCTCAGCCGCGCTTCAAACTCGGCGGCCAGGCGTTGCGCCGTACGCCCATAACTACCGGGCAAGTCCGCGAGGATATGACTCAACTCCTCGATACACGCATGCAGTGAACGCGGCACATCGCTACGCAACAGCAGTAACTCAGACACCGACCGAGCATTCAGCGCATTCGGGTACAGCTCGGTGTACGCCTCGAATGACGACAATGCGCGGAGCAGGGCGCTCCACTGGTAATAGCCGCGTGCCGAGAGGTCGCTGACTTCTTCGGACTCTTCGCCGAACATTTCGTAGCGCGCATCCAGCAGGCGCAGGGTGTTGTCCGCACGTTCGATGAAGGTGCCGAGTCGGATGAACCGATAGGCGTCGTTACGCATGATGGTGCCGGAGGTCGCGCCGCGGAACAGGTGGGAACGCTGCTTGACCCAGTCACAGAAGTGGCTGATGCCGTGCCGCGCCAGGCCGCCGGCGGCGATGCTGCGCATTTCCAGCCAGGTGGCGTTGAGGTTTTCCCACATGTCGGCGGTGATGCGTCCGCGCACGGCGTGGGCGTTGCCCCGTGCGGCGCGCAGGCAGTTGTAGATACTGGCGGGGTTTTCTTCGTCGAGGGCGAAGAAGTGCAGCATGCGCTCGGCGTCCAGTTGCTTATGGCGTTCCAGATAACTCTCCAGCGTGCCGCTGCTGAGCAACGACATGGCCAGTTCGTCGAGGCCATCGCTGCGTCCGGCCTGGGGCATCAACGACAGCGAATAACTGACTTCCAGCATGCGCGCCAGGTTCTCGGCGCGCTCCAGGTAGCGGGACATCCAGTACAGATCTGCGGCGGTTCTACTCAACATGATTCAGCCCTCCACCACCCAGGTGTCCTTGGTTCCGCCGCCTTGCGACGAGTTGACGATCAACGAGCCTTCACGCAGTGCCACCCGCGTGAGGCCACCGGGCACCAGGCGGGTTTCCTTGCCCGAGAGCACGAACGGCCGCAGATCGATATGCCGGGGCGCAATGCCGTTTTCGACAAAGGTCGGGCAGGTGGACAGGCTTAGGGTCGGTTGGGCGATGTAGGCGTGAGGCCGCGCTTTGATGCGTTGACGGAAGTCCTCGATCTCGGCGGCAGTAGAAGCGGGGCCGACCAGCATGCCGTAGCCGCCGGAGCCTTGGGTTTCCTTGACCACCAGTTCCGGCAGGTGGGCCAGCACGTGGGACAACTCATCGGGTTTGCGGCACTGGAAGGTCGGTACGTTCTGCAGGATCGGTTCCTCGTCCAGGTAGAAACGGATCATTTCCGGCACGTAAGGGTAGATCGACTTATCGTCCGCCACGCCGGTGCCGATGGCGTTGGCCAGCACCACGTTGCCGGCGCAATAGGCGGCCACCAGGCCGGGCACGCCGAGCATCGAGTCCGGATTGAAGGCCTGTGGATCGAGGAAGGCGTCGTCAATGCGCCGGTAGATCACGTCCACGGCTTTCGGGCCGTCGGTGGTGCGCATGAACACCTTGAGGTCGTGCACGAACAGGTCGGCGCCTTCCACCAGTTCCACGCCCATTTCCCGGGCGAGGAAGGCATGTTCGAAAAATGCGCTGTTGAAGCGGCCGGGGGTCAGCACCACCACATTGGGGTTGTCCAGGCGGCTTGAGCTTTTGAGGGTTTTGAGCAACAGGTTGGGGTAGTGGTCCACCGGTGCGATTCGCTGCTTGGCGAACACCTCGGGGAACAGGCGCATCATCATCTTGCGGTCTTCGAGCATGTAGCTCACGCCGCTGGGGGTACGCAGGTTGTCTTCGAGCACGTAGTAAGTGCCGTCGCCGTCGCGCACCAGGTCGACGCCGGAAATATGCGAGTAAATATCGCGGTGCAGGTCCAGCCCAACCATGGCCTTCTGATAACCCTCGTTGCCCAGCACCTGGTCGGCGGGAATGATCCCGGCCTTGATGATGCGTTGGTCGTGGTAGATATCGGCGAGGAACATGTTCAGCGCATTGACCCGCTGGATACAGCCGCGTTCGATCACGCTCCACTCACTGGCGGGGATGCTGCGGGGGATGATGTCGAAGGGAATCAGGCGCTCGGTGTCCTGCTCGTCACCATAGAGGGTAAAGGTGATCCCGGCGCGGTGAAACAGCAGGTCGGCTTCGCGGCGACGCTGGGCCAGCAGTTCCGGCGGCGTGTTGGCCAGCCAGCGGGAGAAATCCTGATAGTGCGCACGGCATACGCCATTTGCGTCATTCATTTCGTCAAAGAAAGATAGAGCCATTCCAGTACCTTGTCAGTGCCCAGGGTTGCGTGGGGGTGGCACTGCCGCTTCAAAAAACGCATGTTTTTATGAGCCTGTGGCGCAGAGTGCCAGCAGGCCTGGTCCTTACTTTCTTATGGGGTCGGCTCTGGGTCGGGCGGTAACGATTGCTCCTGTATCCGGGCAGATGAATGGGTTAAGCAATGCGTGTGCCGGAATGCCCTTGAGGTGACTGGGTTTGCTGTGGCGAGCGGGCAAACCTGCTCGCCACAGCGCGCCCAAACGCCATAAAGCCTGCTGGCCGAGTCATCCCCTCCCAGCAGCGAGCCCTTCCTGACGGAGCCCATTCACCATAAAGAGGCAATGCGCGCCCTGGTGTGGTGCATGAACAAACTTGAACTTCATTCGCGCCCGGTTCTTCTAACGAAACTCGAATCCTTGTGGAGCACGCCCGTGCCCAGAATCATTTCACCCGACACACCCGAATCGAGCCTGGACGATCACAGCGAGCACACCGCCAAGATTTTCGGCTCGCCCAAGGACCGCCTGGACTTTTACCGTCGAGAAATTCAGTACGAAACCTCAATCCTGGCCAACCGTACCGACGCCTATCTCACCGCGCAGTCGTTTCTGGTGATTGCCTTTGTCTCCGGCATGGGCAACCTCAACCCCGAGTGGGGCAAGTTGTTTACCCTCGTGGTGCCAGTTTTCCTCGCTGCGCTCGGGATTCTCAGTTCCTTGAACGCCTGGCCGGGCATCCGCGCTGCGTATGACATCATCGATCACTGGCACTTCAAGCAAAGTGAGTTGCTGCGCAGCGAACCGATAATGGGCATGGCCTATGACGAATCACCGCTGTTTTCCGAGATGGAGTCTTCCCATAAGGGCTACCGCAAGTCGCTGCTGTTCTCCATGCGCGCTCCGTGGCTGTTCATGGTGTTCTGGTTGCTGCTGGGCATCTATGCGTTTTATATCCAGGTCGACAATCCGATCCGCTAGGCAATTGGACGGAACTTCAACGCGCAGCGCGGCGCCTTAACCTTACAGATCCCAGTGAGAGGTGACCCATGAGCACATCCAACGATCCACAAGTCAGTAACCGTAACGATCCGGCGATTGACCGCGGCGAACCGGCCCCCGGCACCAGCGCTGACGCCCCCAAGGATCCCAAGGCCAAGAGCGATCCCAAGGCGAAGGACAACGACTACAGCCCTGATTTCAAGCCCGAGCGCGAGCCCAAGCCTGAAACGGATGCAGATATCGACACCCAAGGCGGTTAGAGGAGAAGGTCATGTCTAAAGAACTCGACGAAGAACTTAACGACCCAGGCAATGAAGATCCCGGGTCATTGATGGATGATGCCGAAGTCCCGCTTAATGATCTGGATGAAGCAGCCGATCTGGGCAACACCGAAGATCAGGACTGAGCCCGTTACTTAAGACGCTCCAGCAATAGCCGCTCCAGCGTTACCACCGGCAACGGCCGGCTGAACAGATACCCTTGAATCTGATCACAGCCGGCCTCCTTCAAAAACGCCAGTTGCGCCTGGGTTTCCACGCCCTCGGCCACTACGCGCAATTTCAGACTGTGCGCCAGTTCAATGATGGTGCGGGTGATCGCCGCATCCTGCGGGTTGGTAGTGACCTCGCGGATGAACGCGATGTCGATTTTCAGCGTATCGATGGGAAACCTGCGCAGGTACGCCAGGCTTGAATAGCCGGTGCCGAAGTCATCAATTGAGATCTTCACGCCCATGGCGCGCAAGCGTTGCAGGCTGGCGATGGTGTGCTGGGTGTTTTCCATCAGCGAGCCTTCGGTCAGTTCCACTTCCAGCCAGTGCGCTTCAACCCCGGTGCTCTCCAGGCTATGGGCGATATCGGCAATCAGGTCGCCCTCGATTAACTGATGGCCGGACACGTTGACCGACACTTCTACCGCGCCGATGTCACTGCGTTGCCACTCGGCAATCTGCTGGCACACCTGCTCGATCACCCAACGACCCACCGGTACGATCAGGCCCAGGCTTTCCAGGATCGGCACGAAGACCGCCGGGGACACCGCGCCATAATCGGGCCGGTCCCAGCGAAGCAAGGCTTCCAGTGCGCAGATATTGCCGTTGGCCAACTCGACCTTGGGCTGGTAGTGCAGGGCGAATTCGCCCCGCTCAATGGCCTCACGCAGGGCCTTCTCCATGTCTACGCGGACCAGATCATGCACATTGCCCTGGGTGGTATGCACGGTGTGCTGGTGCAACCGTTGCTCCAACTGCTCGCTGCGTTGTTTGAACTGGTCACCATGGGCCTTGAGCCGCAGCAGGTTGCGCACCCGCAGCCAGAGTTCCAAGTGCTCCACTGGCTTACTGAGGAACTCTTCGGCGCCTGTTTCCAGACCGCTGACCCGAGCGCTGATGTCGCTCAAGGCCGAAAGCATGATGATCGGGATGTTCGCCGTGGCCGGGTTGCCCTTGAGCTGGGTGGCGACTTCATAGCCGTCCATGCCCGGCATCATGATGTCCAACAGGATCAGATCCGGCGGTTGCTGCGCCACCAACTGCAACGCTTCTTCACCGCTGCAGGCGCTCAGGGTCAGGTAGCCCTCGTGTTGCAGCAGGGTTTCCAATAGCTTGCGAACCTGGGGTTCGTCGTCAACGATCAACAGCGTTGCGGGTGAGCTGGCCATGGAGAGGACTCATTCAGGAGGTGTGAGGGTTGGGTTCAGCAGGGTGTCGATCTCCTGGTACAGCTCCTTGTAGCGCAGGGGTTTGCTCACGTAGGCGTCGCATCCGGCGAGTCGGGCTTTTTCCCGGTCTTCCTTCATCGCCATGGCGGTGAGGGCGATCACCGGGATGTGAGCCGTGTGAGGGTCTTGCTTGAGCAGGCGAGTGGCTGCCAGGCCATCCATGCCTGGCAATTGAATGTCCATCAGAATCAGAGCCGGCTGGTGTTCGCGGGCCATGGTCAGGCCGCTCTCGGCGTCGGCGGCCCACAGCACAATGTGGCCGGCGTTGACCAGCAGTAAGCGCGCAAGACGCATGTTGGCTTCGTTGTCTTCGACAATCAGGATGTTGGCCATGTGGCCTCCACAGTAGCGGCGGCGCGATGCAGCGGCAGCCACACCACAAAGCGTGCGCCCAGGCCTTCGCGGCTGGCCACGGCAACGCTGCCGCCCTGCAGATCGGTGAGCTGCTTGACCATCGCCAGGCCCAGGCCGGTGCCTTCGAATTTGCGTGCCAGGCTGCTGTCGATCTGGCTGAACGCCTTGAACAGCTTGCCCATGTCATCCGGGGCAATCCCGATACCGCTGTCGCTGACGCTCAACTCAAGAAAGCGGCGGTGCGCGCTGGGTTGCAGGGCAAAGCCATGCACCGGCCAATCGCCGGCGACCAGCCCCACCTCATCGCGGCTGACCTCGCGCACCGCCAGGGTCACGTCGCTGCCGTGGGCGCTGAACTTCACCGCATTGGCCAGCAGGTTGTAGACGATTTGCTTGGTCTTGCGCAGGTCCAGGATCAGCGTGCCCAGGTCGTCCTGGCTGTCGAGTTTGAGTTGGATACGCTGCAGGGCGGCTTTTTCGCGCACGATCAATAGGCTGTTTGCCAACAACCCGGCCAGCTCCACCGGCTCCAGTTCCAGGTCCATCATCCCGGCCTCGACCTTGGACAGGTCAAGGATGTCGTTGATCAGCGAGAGCAAGTGCTGCCCGCTGGTGAAAATATCGCCGATGTACTCGCGCTGGATCTCAGTCATGTCGCCCACCAGCCCGTCCTTCAGCGCCTCGGAAAAGCCGATCACCGCGTTCAGCGGCGTACGCAATTCGTGGGACATGGTCGCGAGGAACTCGGACTTCATGTGGTTGGCGTGTTCCAGCTCCAGGTTCTTTTCTTCCAGGGCGCGCTCAAAGCCTTTGCGCTCGGCTTCTTCCTGTTTGCGCGCAGTGTTATCGGTACCGATCAGCAGGTAGCCGATGATCGTGTCATTGCGATTGCGCAACGCCGTCACCGAGACCATCGCCGATAGCCGACTGCCGTCCTTGCGGATATAGGTCAGCTCGTAGATGTCCTCGATGCCGCGCGAGGCCTTGAACACCAGCGCTTCGAACCCTGGGGTGATCGGCGTATCCAGTTCCTCGCTGAGGGCCGCCGCGCGGGTGATCAGCTCGGCAGGGTCGGAAATGTCAGCGGGGGTGATGCGGTTGACCACATCGACAGCGGCATAACCGAGCATGCGTTCGGCGCCGACATTGAAGATCTGGATCACACCTTTTTCATCGGTAGCGATGCTGGAGAAATAAGCGCTATTGAAGATGGCGTCTTGCAGGGCGCCGGTCTTGAGCAGGGTTTTCTGGCGTTTGAATTCGACGATTTTTTCAGCGCGTGACTGCGGTTCGCTGGGGTGGTCGGTTGAGCTTTTATCCATCGTGGTGGGGTTCCGTGAACGTAAGGCCCGCCATCGTCAGTGGGCGAGGGCGCAGAGCATGCTCACAGAAGATCGCGATGAAGCGACGAGGAGGAGATGAGGTCCTTGGACAATAGCAGACATTATGGCGATTTGATGTCTTGGTCTATCTCTTCGGATTGGAAGGCACTCATATGAGTGCCTTTGAAGCTTGTCGTTAATGAATCGTTTCACTCATGGATAAACGACCTGCGCCAGCGCTGGTTTACCTCAGCGCAGACCGAACATGAATTCTCTTTGTGGGCAATTGCTGCTTCTGGCCTTAACGGCCATGTTGAGATTGCGCAGTTCGTTGCAAATCTGCGCGATGTTTTTCGGCGTGACGTAAAGGTTGTTGGAAAACCACAGGTGCTTGGCAGTGGGTAAGTTTTTCAGGGCTCCGCCCGCCGTGAGTATTCGCAAAACGATGGTGGAGCAGTTTTTGCGGAACAAATCGTAATGGGCGTTGGTTTTGTTCCTGATTTTGAACCATTCCGCCCGCATGTTCGCCACGTCCAGCCCGGAGACTGTATAGACCAGATGGGGAGGGCTGCCTTCGGCGCTTATGTCCGACTCCAGGAACAGGTTGCGTCCTTGCGGCTGCTTGCCTAACCACTGCGCGTCACTTTCCGGCCACCAACTCACGTAGTTGGTATTGACATGCTCGATCGCCCCCCTGTCGACATGCCGTGCCTCTCTATTTGCATACGCGTAGTAATTGCGCTCTATATTTTTTCCGATATGTGGGTCGCCGATGTACAGGGCGGCGTGGCCGACGTTTGTCTCTTGCTTAGCAAATACGGGAAACCAGATATAAACGACGGCGCTGGAAAGGGGCATGGTCTTCGATTTTTTCCGCGTGAATGAGGGGCGCGCATTCTAGTCAGGTCATCTGTCTTTGCCCCTTACCCTACGGGCATAGGGTTGTAACCAAATCCATCCTGCTACCCGCAAAATTTCACCAAACAGCTTGGTGAAACGTTTCTTCAATGACAAAAATGCCTAAGCAAGCGCTTGCGTACGAAAATGTATCTGGATTAGAGTCGGCCTCGCTTAACCACAAAAATAATAAAACCAGGAGCTCAGCCATGAGCCTTGAACCCTTGCTTGAGATGCAGGGCATCAGTAAAACCTTCAGCGGTTTGCGCGTGCTCAAAAGTGTCGGCCTGAAGGTCTACCCCGGCGAAATCCACGCCTTGATGGGGGAGAACGGCGCCGGCAAATCGACGCTGATGAAAATCCTCTCCGGCGCCTACCAAGCCGACCCCGGCGGCGAAATTCGCATCAGCGGCCAAGCCATCGCCACTTACAACCCCGCCACCGCCAAAGCCCTCGGCATCGCCGTGATCTATCAAGAGCTGAGCCTGTGCCCGAACCTGAGTGTGGCCGAGAACATCTACCTGGGTCGTGAGCTGCGCCGAGGCTGGACCATCGACCGCAAAGGCATGCAGGCCGGCTGCGTCGAAGTGCTGCAACGCCTGGGAGCGGAGTTCACGCCGGCAACTCAGGTCAGCAGCCTGTCGATTGCCGAGCGCCAACTGGTGGAAATCGCCCGCGCCTTGCACGCCCACGCCAAAATCCTGGTGATGGACGAACCCACTACGCCACTCTCGTCCCGCGAGACCGACCGGCTGTTCGCGCTGATCAAGCAACTGCGCAGCCAAGGGTTGGCGATCATCTATATCAGCCACCGTATGGCCGAAATCTATGAATTGTCGGACCGCGTCTCGGTGTTGCGCGATGGCCAGTACATCGGCGAACTCACCCGCGATGCGCTGTCGGCCGAGGTGCTGGTGAAGATGATGGTGGGCCGTGACCTGTCCGGTTTCTATAAGAAAGAACACGCCGCCTACAACCCCGGCAACGTGGTGATGCGCGTGCGCGACATGGCCGATGGCAAACGCGTGCGCAACTGCAGTTTCGATTTACACGCCGGTGAAGTGCTGGGCATCGCCGGACTGGTGGGGGCAGGGCGCACCGAGCTGGCGCGGCTGATCTTCGCTGCCGACCCTCGCACCAGCGGCACCCTGGAAGTGGTGGGCAAGACCGTCACCCAACTGCGCACCCCGGCGGACGCGATTCGCGCCGGCGTGGTGTACCTCACCGAAGACCGCAAGGCCCAGGGCCTGTTCCTGGATATGAGCGTGGCCGACAACATCAACGTCTGCGCCTGTGTGCCGGATGCCCATGCCGGCGGCTTGCTGGATCGCGGTCATGCGGCGCAGCGCTCGAATGACGCTATCAAGTCCCTGTCGATTCGCGTCGCGTCGGGCAAGGTCAATGTCGGCGCGTTGTCCGGCGGCAACCAGCAAAAGGTGTTGCTGGCACGGCTGTTGGAGGTCAAGCCCCATGTGCTCATCCTCGACGAACCGACGCGGGGCGTAGACATCGGCTCCAAGTCCGAGATTTACCGCATCATCAATCAACTGGCCCAGGCCGGCGTGGGCATTGTGGTGATTTCCAGCGAACTGCCGGAAATCATCGGCACCTGCGACCGGGTGCTGATCATGCGCGAAGGCCAGTTGGTGGCCGAAGTCGGCGGGGCTTCCGGCCACGCTATTTCCCAGGAACGTATTATTGACCTCGCCACCGGTGGCGATCAGGTGGTTGCCCATGGCTGATTCGATGATTGCAACAACAGGCAAGGCAGAGCGCGTGCGCGAACTGATGCGCACGGTCGGCATGTTGCCGGTGCTGATATTGCTGCTGGTGGGCTTCGCCCTGGCCAGCGAGAACTTCCTGACGGTGCAAAACCTGTCGATCATCACCCAGCAGGCCTCGGTCAACGTGGTGCTCGCGGCGGGCATGACCTTCGTGATTCTCACGGCGGGCATCGACCTGTCGGTGGGGGCGATTCTGGCGGCGTCCGCCGTGGTGGCATTGCAGGCGTCAATGTCGCCGCAGTTCGGTATGTTCGGGATTGCCGCCGGGATTGGCTTTGGCCTGTTGCTGGGCCTGGTCAACGGCGGGCTGATCGCCTTTATGCGCCTGCCGCCGTTTATCGTCACACTCGGTGCACTCACCGCGATGCGCGGCCTCGCACGGTTGCTGGCGGATGACAAAACCGTGTTCAACCCCGACCTGCCCTTTGCGTTTATCGGTAACGATTCGATTCTTGGTGTGCCGTGGCTGGTGGTGATCGCCGTGGCAGTGGTGGCGTTGTCGTGGTTCATCCTGCGCCGCACCGTGATGGGCGTGCAGATCTACTCGGTGGGCGGCAACCCAGAAGCCGCGCGGCTGTCCGGGATCAAGGTGTGGAAAGTGCTGCTGTTTGTCTACGCCATGTCCGGTGCGTTGGCCGGGCTTGGCGCGGTGATGAGCGCCTCGCGCCTGTTTGCCGCCAATGGCCTGCAACTCGGGCAATCCTATGAGCTGGATGCGATTGCGGCGGTGATCCTCGGCGGCACCAGTTTTACCGGCGGCGTGGGCACCATTGGCGGCACGCTGATCGGTGCGCTGATTATCGCGGTGCTCACCAATGGCCTGGTGCTGCTGGGCGTGTCGGATATCTGGCAGTACATCATCAAGGGCATCGTGATCATTGGCGCCGTGGCGCTGGATCGTTATCGCCAGTCCGGTGCGCGGACCTGATTTCACTCATACAACAATCACAAGAGAGACTCCCATGAAGCTTAAACACCTGTTTCCTGTCATTGCCTTGGCCGCCCTGATGTCGCAAGCCGTGGAGGCCCGGGAGCTCAAAGCCCTCGGCATCAGCATGGGCTCGTTGGGTAACCCGTATTTCGTGACCCTGGCCGACGGCGCAACCGCCCGCGCCAAGGAGTTGAATCCCAACGTCAAGGTCACCTCGGTGTCGGCCGACTATGACCTGAGCAAGCAGTTTTCGCAGATCGATAACTTCATTTCGTCCAAGGTCGACCTCATCCTGATCAACGCTGTCGACCCGTCCGCCATGGCCTCGGCGATCAAGAAAGCCCGCGACGCCGGTATCGTCGTGGTCGCGGTGGATGTGGACGCCAAAGGCGTGAATGCCACCGTGCAGACCGACAACGTCGAAGCCGGCAAGCTCGCTTGCCAGTACCTGGTGGACAAGCTCTCGGGCAAAGGCAATGTGATTATCCAGAACGGCCCGCAAGTGACCGCTGTGACCGATCGCGTCAAAGGCTGCAAGGCTGCACTGGCCGGAGCGCCAGAGATCAAGGTGCTGTCCGACGACCAGGACGGCAAAGGCTCCCGCGAGGGCGGCTTGAACGTGATGCAGGGTTACCTGACGCGCTTCGCCAAAATTGACGGCCTGTTCGCAATCAATGACCCGCAAGCCATCGGCAGCGACCTGGCGGCCAAACAGCTCAAGCGCAGCGGCATCATCATTACCTCAGTGGACGGCGCGCCGGATATCGAGAACGCCCTGAAGACCGACACCCAGATCCAGGCGTCCGCCAGCCAGGACCCATGGGCCATGGCCCAGACTGCCGTGAACGTGGGCAATGACATTCTCAATGACAAAGCCCCGGCCGAAGCGGTTACCCTGCTGACCCCCAAACTGATCACCCGCGACAACGTCGGTACGTACAGCGGTTGGTCCAGTAAACATTGATCTATTGAGAGGAACGGCGCCGTGGTCACCATGGATGACGTGGCAAGCAGGGCGGGGGTGTCGACGTCGACCGTGTCCCACGTGTTGAACGGCACCCGCAAAGTCAGCCCGGCCACGGTGCAGGCGGTGCAGCGGGCGATCCAGGCGTTGGGGTATATCCCTAATACCCTGGCGCGCTCGCTGGCCCGCTCCAGTACCAACACCCTTGGCGTGGCGATCTCGGCGTTGTCCAACCATTACTTCAGCGAAACCGTGCACGCGATTGAAACCGAGTGCGCCAAACACGGCTACATGATGCTGTTTGTCGATACCCATGATGACCCGGAGCAGGAATTGCGGGTGGTCACGGCGCTGCATCATCGACGGGTCGATGGGATTGTCCTGGCGCCGTCCAACGGCTCGATGGCCCTGGCGTATTTGCAGGCCAACGAGATTCCAGCGGTGTTGGTGGATCGCATGATGAGTGAGCACTTCGATCAAGTCGGGGTGGAGAATGCCCAACCGACCCAGGCCCTGATTGAACACCTGATTGCCCATGGGCATCGCCGTATCGGTTTCATCGCCGGACGTGCCGGCTTCAGCACCACGGATGAGCGAGTGGCGGGGTACAGAGCCGCTTTGCAAGCGGCGGGGTTGGTGTTTGATCCGCAATTGCTGGTCGACGGCGGCTCCAACACTGAGCCGGCACGCCAGGCCACCGTTCAGTTGCTGGGCTTGGCTGCGCCGCCCACGGCGATCATGGCCGGCAATAACCTGATGACCCTCGGTGCCATGCAGGCACTGCGGGAGGCGCAGATCGAGGTGCCGGGGCAAATGGCCCTGGTGGGGTTCGATGATTTCGATTGGGCGGATTTGTTTGTGCCGCGTCTGAGCCTGATCGCGCAACCGGTCAAGGCCCTCGGCGCACGCGCGGTCGAGTTGCTGCTGCAGCGCATGGCTGCGCCCGGCGCGCCACCCCAGAGCGTACGACTGGCACCCACCCTGCAATTACGTAACTCCTGCGGCTGTGATTGATTGGAATAACGCACGTATGAACAGTCCTGTTTCCCTCGGAATCGACCTCGGCACTTCGGAACTCAAAGCCATCCTCATGGATACCGGCGGTGCTGTACTGGCCCATGCCGGCGTGCGCTTGAGCGTGTCACGGCGCCACAGCGGTTGGTCCGAGCAGGCTCCGGAAGATTGGTGGCAGGCGTGCCTGCAGGCCTTGGACCAATTGCGCCAGCATGAAGCGTATGCCCGAGTGGCCTGTATCGGGCTGTCCGGGCAGATGCACGGTGCGGTTTTACTTGGCGATGACGACCGCGTGCTGTACCCGGCGATCCTGTGGGACGACTCCCGCGCCGTGGCCGAAGCCGAACAGTTGGGGCCGACCTTTGCCGAAGTCACGGGCAGTTTGCCCATGGCCGGGCTGACTGCACCCAAGTTGCTGTGGCTGCAACAGCACGAACCTGAGGTATTCAAGGCGATTGACTGTGTGCTGTCGCCCAAGGACTACCTGCGTTTGCGGCTCAGTGGCGAGCGGATCAGCGAGATGTCCGATGCGGCGGGTACGCTGTGGCTGGACGTGGCGCAACGTGAGTGGTTCGCCCCGATGCTGCATGCAACGGGCCTCACGCCTGCGCAGATGCCCCGGTTGGTGGAAGGTGGCGCCGCGAGTGCGTGCGTGACGCTCAGTGGCCTGGGCTTGCCGACAAACGTGGTGATCGCCGGTGGTGGCGGCGATAACCCGGTGGCCGCGGTGGGTATGGGGGCGATCAATGCCGGTGATGCGTTTATCACCCTTGGTACCAGCGCGGCCCTGGTCGCGATCACCGATCACGCTGCCGGTAACCCGGCCAGCGCTGTGCACAGTTTCTGCCATGCGCTGCCCAACCGCTGGTACACCATGGGCGCCATGCTCGCCGGCGCCAGTTGCCTGCGCTGGGTCACTCGGCTCACCGGGACGGCGGATGAGCAAACGCTGTTGAATCAGGTGCAGGCGCAATTCCCGATCGGACAGCCGGTGCCGTTGGATACGCCGCTGTTTCTGCCTTACCTGGCCGGTGAGCGTACGCCCCATAACGATCCATTGTTGCGGGGTGGGTTTATGAACCTCGGTCACGACTGCAACCCCGCCATGCTCGGTTATGCAGTGATGGAGGGCGTGGGCTTTGGCCTGCTGGATGCGTTGCGCGCCGTGCAATCCGCCGGTGCCAGTGTTGGCGCCTGTGCGCTGGTGGGCGGTGGTGCGCGCAGCGAGTACTGGGCCCAACTGCTGGCCAACATCCTCCAGCGGGAAGTCCATACCCTGCACGGCAGCGAACTGAGTGCGTGTATTGGGGCGGCGAAGCTGGGGTTTCTGGCGATGGGGCAGGGCGCGGAGTTGCTGCAGGCGGGTATGCCGGTGAAGGCGCGTTATCAGCCTGATTTGGCTCAGCATGGGTTACTGGAAATGCGCTATGCCAAATTCAAGCAGTTATTGCCCGCCGCCAAGGCGTTGCGTGATTGAAGGGCTGCCTGTCGCGCATATTGAACTACAGTTAAATCTGGCGTCAGTTGCGAGTTTACTGTGCCACGGGCATTTCGCCGGCGCAGTCTCGGAGCGAGTGGAATCAGCTGCTGCAACTGGGTAATTGACTACTCAGGGAGAAGCACGATGCGCTCCGAAAAAAATCCTTCCACCCTTGCAACGTGGCAGAAAGGGGCGCTTCGCCTTGCATTACCTGCCTTGGTATTAATTGCCTTTGTGTGGGTGACTGTTGCGACCGGCACCGCCCGGGCTGACGATGCTCCCTCCCTGATCATCCTTGACAGTGGTGCCCCGAAAACCGTGCTGGGCCAGCCCGCCAGCCTGGGCCGTGGTAACGCAAAATTGTTGCTTGATACACAGCAGTGGCTGGACATTCCGTTGGACCGGAGCGTGACGGTCAGGGTCAAGAAACTTCGAGTTTCCCAGCAGTCCGGTGCCACGGTGTGGGTGGGTGAGGTGCAACCTTCCGCATCCGGGCGTCGTTACATCTCTCCCAGTACTGACCTGTCCCATGACCTGGCCATAGACCCCAAGAACCTGGCGATCCTGGTGGCCCATGATGAGCGTGTCACCGGCACCGTTATCGTGGACGGGGTCAGTTATGAAATTTTACCCATGGAGAATGGCCAGGTTGCCGTCTCGCGCAGGCAAGACGCCGACCTTCCTGACCCCCCACTTGTCGACACCCTGAACGCACGCGATGTGCAGGCAGTTGCGCGCAACGGCGACACGGTGCAGCAGCCGATACGTGTCCTGACGGTCTATAGCAACGATGTTCGCGATGCGTTGGTTGATCCCGTCGCACAAGGCATCAAGCACTTCGAGTATTTCAAGACGGTGGCCCAGCTCAGCGGGGTGACCGGGGTGTTTGAAAATGCAGGTGTGGCGCACATCGACTACAACCAGCCATCCAAGCAATGCCTGGGCGATTTGCCCTGCATGAATCGGTTGCTGAGCCCGGTCGGGACGTTAAGCAGTGATATTCGCACCCAACTAAAGGCCCATGTGGTCATCGCAATGCTGGATACCGATGGCGGCCTCGCGTCCACCGCAGGGCCCACATCGCTGAGACAAAGCCATGCCTACGCGACCATGCACAGCGCCCAGACCTACGCCCATGAAGTCGGTCATTTATTGGGCGCACACCATGAAGATGCCGGGACGCCCTATCCGTATTCCCGTGGTTATTGCCAGCGTAGCGTCTTGCCTTACTGGCACACCCTCATGGGGTATTGCGGCGGTGCCACACCGTCCTCGGTACGTATTGGTGTCTATTCCAATCCGCAATTGACGTACCAGGGATTACCCACCGGGGTGGAGGGCGTGAATGACAATGTACGTTCCATCAACAACTGGCATTCGGTAATCGCCGGCTTTTTCCCACCTCCCGATCCAACAGGGGCGCCCATCGCCAGTGGCTTCGTGGAGTTGGGGCAAAAAGACCTGCCGTTTTCCGGTGAGCGCGCCACGCTCAATGCCAAGGCGTCACGCAATCCTGGCATGGACGCGCTGCAATTCGAATGGTCGCAGCTTGAAGGTGCCCCGGCGGCTGTGATCGACAACAGCCAGTCGGACATGGCCGTCGCACATTTCCCTGAAGTCCAGGTGCCTACCGACTATCGCTTTCGCCTCACCGTCAGGAATGCCACGGGGGCCGTGGACGCCACCGTGGCCAGCGTGCGGGTGTATCCGCGCACCCTCGGGGACGCTTGCGAAAACGTGGCGCCATGGGACCCCGCGCAGGTGTATTCCGTGCCCGGCCAGCCGGTGAGCTACCAAGGCAATCTGTACCGTCTCATCGTGCCTGCGAGCGGTAGCTCTGCGCGACGTGCACCGGCCGTATGGAGCGGATTGGTGGCCCCGATGAACTGGCGGCTGATCAAGACCTGTGACGACGCAAGGACTTTGCAGCAGCGTCTGGCGGCGGTGGACCACTGGGCAAGGGTCAACCGCGACGCGCCGGTGACTGTCGGCTTGCAGCAACAGCTGCACAATTTGCTGGCGCAACTACACATGGACTGGCCCGCGCCAGCGGCAGCGGGGCGCCTGCGCCCGATCGAGTTCGAGTCCAAAAACTGCGTGGTCAAGGACGCGGCCAACCCCCTCAGGTTGGTGGCGCAGGAGGCTTGCCATGAGCCCAATGCGGCGCGCTGGTTGCTCGATGGCAGTGGACGCCTGCACGCCATGGATACCCCGGAGCTGTGTGTGCGCAACAACGGCAATGATCAGCCAGTGACGTTGCAGGCCTGTGCCGACGACAGCACGCCCTGGGTCCGTCTCAAGGAAGGGTTCATTGACTACCAAGGGGCCGTGGGGCTGTCCCTTGCAAGCGACTTCACCGTAAACCCGGCGGTGGATTACGGTAATTTCCTGGCCAACGTGGGGGGGAGTCTGATCACCAAAACAAAAATCCCCACTAACTCCGTCACTTACACCCGCTTCGGCAACGTTGCCCAGGACGCCAGTTTGCTGCTGGCCCATGCGGGCGCGGACACCTTGAAAGTGGTCGGGCACGTGATGGACAGCGAAGGGCAGCCCGGTACCGCACCGCCCATGCCGCCGATGATTGTGATCAGCGGACCCACCGAGGCCAGCAGTGGTGACAGCGTGCAACTGGACGGCGCGGGTTCGAGTTCCATCAACCCAGGCGCCAACCCGCTGATTTACACGTGGGAAGCACCGCCCGAACTCGGCGCACACACCGACGGTGCGCGGCTGCAATTCAACGCGCCGACGGTGACCACGCCGACGCCGTACACCTTGGCCCTTCGGGTCGATGACGGGCAGGTCCAGGCCCGTGAAGAGCATGTGGTCGTGGTACGCAGCCAGGGACAAGGCGGGCCCGAAGGCGAGCTGAACGCTCCGGCGGAGGTGGTGGAAAAAACCACCGCGACCTTTACGGCCTTGGTCAACTCCCCCGGCAACTTGCCCTTGATGTATGACTGGCGGATCCCACCTGGGTTTACGGGCCAGGTGGGCAATACCGCGAGCGTGACCCTCACGGCACCGCCGGTCGCGGCTGACACGACGCTTGAGTTGGCCCTGGACGTACGCGACAGCAACGGCGCAACGCTGAATTTGCACAAAAACGTAATCGTCAAAAAAGATACCCAGTTGGTCGGGGGAACCATCGTCGGCGAAACGCAAGTTCCGAGCGATCAGGCCTTCACCCAGCACGTCGAAATCGGCAACCCGCACAATCGTGAACTGACCTACGTATGGACCGTAACATCGCCGCCCGAAGGCGCCTTGACGGTAATAGGCCCTAGCGATCAGCGGGAGATCACCCTCAAGGCGCCTAAGTTGATGGCTAACAAGAATGGTTACGTCAGGGTGTTGGTCCGAGATGGTGTGGGCTTCGCATCGCTGCCGAACAAAACCATCCAGATCAAGGCGTATGAATATCCTCCTTTGATCGGACGCATGATCTTGCCTAACCATGTCAACGTGGGGGACATCTTCGAGCCCCGGGTGATCATTGATAACCCTGAAGACCGGGATCTGAGCTATCGCTGGTGGGTGAACACCGCCAGCTTCGAATTGTTGGATGCCGACCCCAAGCAGCCCACAGCCCGAGTCAAGGCGGTCAAGTCGAGTAATAACGGTGGGTTGGTGGTTCAGGCCACGGTCAGCGACGGCGGCCCTCGAACGGTGATTTACAACGAGCCTCGCGTGGTTGTTGGAGAGCCGTCCGGCGCCAATCCACCCCAAGGTCAACTGAACGGCCCTCTGGAAGTCGTAAGTGGCCAAAGCATTCGTTACCAGGCCGCGTTTACCTCGCCCGTTGGCAATCCCTTGAACTACGCGTGGGTCAAAGGCTCATTGATCGGCGCCACGCCCAACAGCGCCGATCAGACCTGGACCGCGCCGCGAGTGACCACCGATCAAGTGGTCACCGTGGCGGTGACGGTTTCTGACGCGGCCCGCAACAGTGTCAAAAAAGCCGTCGCGGTGTTGGTCAAGGCCAGCGGCTCTGAGCCTGATCCAGAGCCTGATCCACTACCGCCGGTGGGTAAAATCATCAGCACAGACGACGTAGAAGCCGGTGCATCCATCCTGTTCACTACCGACGCAGCCTCGAACCCGCCGGGCGGCGAACTGAAGTACGCGTGGTCCATTTCGCCGCCACTGGACGGTACGCTGGTCGATGGCCCGTCGCTGACACTGCGTGCGGCCCAGGTCAGCGTGGTGACCCCGGCCACGGTGTCATTGACCGTCACAGACAGCAAGAACGCCAGCCTGAACCTGCGCAAGACGGTGAGCGTCGTACCGTCCGCCAGGCCCGTCGCCCAGATCAGTGGGCCCACCACGGTCGAG
Organism: Pseudomonas sp. H1_D04; assembly: GCF_054683855.1. Taxonomy (NCBI): domain Bacteria; kingdom Pseudomonadati; phylum Pseudomonadota; class Gammaproteobacteria; order Pseudomonadales; family Pseudomonadaceae; genus Pseudomonas; species Pseudomonas sp. H1_D04. Next base: position 5,249,315 of record NZ_CP162826.1, on the reverse strand, counting down.
GCGGGCAAACCCCTGGCGTTGTCGGCGACCGGCTCAAGTGGGCTCTCGTTACGCTACGCATGGCAGGCAGAGGGCTTTACACCGGCCGCGTCGGTGACAGTCAGCCCAACGTTCACCGCGCCCACCACTGCGGGCGCGCGAAGCATCGGGCTGACTGTCACCGACGCCGCCAACCGCACGGCCAGCGCCAGTCATTCGGTGATTATCAGCCCACCGGAGCAAGCCGGGGATTGCGCGCCGCCGTGGGTGGCGAGCAAAGCCTATTCGGTCAACAACGAGAAAGTCTCGTATGACCGCTACAACTATGAGGTGGCGCACTGGACGCAAAACCAACGGCCGGATTTGAACTGGGTCATCACAGGCAGCGCCAAACCTTGGCGACGGCTGGCGCCCTGCACACCCTAGAGGGGCGGTAAACGCCGCTTTACCGGGGTTTTCTTGACGATGGCCGTGTTGGTTTCGGCATAGGCGTTGAGGCGGTCAAGCAGGGTGTCGAGATGGTCCATGGTGCGTACATGCAGGCGGGCGATAAAGCAGTCTTCGCCCGTCACCTTGTCGCACTCGGTGAACTCGGGGATCGCCTGGATCTGGCGTTCCACTTCCTGCAACTGGCCGGGCAGAGGACGGATGCGCACGATGGCTTGCAGCAAATAGCCAAAATGCTTGGGGTCAATGTCCACGGTGTAGTGGGTCAGCACGCCGCGTTCTTCCAGGCGACGCAAGCGTTCGCCAACGCTGGGCGAGGACAGCCCGGTAATACCCGCCAGGGCCTTGAGCGACAAACGCGAGTCGTCCATCAAGGCGGCGATCAGTTGCTGGTCGATGGTGTCAATCATGGTGTTCGCCTAATAAGAAAAGGTGATTTCCGGTGTTTGCCTTTTTTAGTCACTGGAGCCGATCACGCGCAGATTGCCATAATTGAGCCTCACTTGAGGAGCTCCAATCATGGATACATCGATCCGTCGCGGTTCTTGGGAAATGGTCGCCGCCATGCTCATCTCGGGCACCATTGGCTGGTTTGTGCTGGTGTCGGGCGTGTCGGTAATTGAGGTGGTGTTCTGGCGCTGTGTGATCGGTGGGCTCACGTTACTGCTGGTCTGCGCGGTGCTGGGTTACCTGCGCCTGGACCTGCTCAGTTGGGCCCGGCTCGGGCTGGCGATGCTCAGCGGCGTTGCCATCGTCGGTAATTGGTTACTGTTATTTGAATCCTATTCCCGCGCATCCATCGCTATCAGTACGGCGGTGTACAACGTTCAGCCGTTCCTGTTGGTCATGCTGGCGGCGCTGTTTCTCGGTGAAAAAATCACCTTACAGAAACTGGCCTGGCTGAGTGTGGCGTTTATGGGGATGCTGGCGATTGTCACTGCCCATGGCGAGCAGCAGAGCGGTGGCGGGGACTATTTGACGGGAATCGTCCTGGCGTTGGGCGCAGCGTTTTTGTATGCCGTAGCGGCATTGATCATCAAGCGCTTGAAGGACGTGCCGCCGCATTTGATGGCGTTGATCCAAGTGATTACCGGTGCGCTGCTACTGGCACCGCTGGTGCCTTGGAACAGCCTGCCGCAGGCGAGTAATGCCTGGTCGGCATTGGTGGCCCTGGGCGTTGTGCATACCGGGTTGATGTATGTGTTGCTGTACGGGGCGATCCAGAAACTGCCGACGGCCATCACCGGCGCGCTGTCGTTTATCTACCCGATAGCGGCGATCGTCGTCGATTGGATTGCCTTTGGCCACCGCCTGGGCTGGCTGCAATGGCTGGGGGTGGCGGCTATTCTGCTGGCGGCTGCCGGGTTGCAGCGGGGCTGGTGGTGGCCCCGCTCCCGCAGGGTTAGTGCGTGCCCTGAAAGATGATCTTATCCGGGTTGAAATGCTCCACCACGCTGCCCGGCTGCGGCAAGCCAAGGATATGCCCCTTGATCTTGCCCACCACATGCATCTCGCACGGCTTGCAGTCGAACTTCAGCGTCAGCACTTCGTCGCCATGGATCAATTGCATCGGCGCGACCTTGGTTTTCACGCCCGTCACCCCCTTGGCCTGTTTAGGGCAGAGGTTGAACGAGAAGCGCAGGCAGTGCTTGGTGATCATCACCGGTACTTCGCCGGTTTCTTCATGGGCTTCAAAGGCAGCGTCGATCATCTGGACGCCGTGACGATGATAGAAGTCGCGGGCCTTCTGGTTGTAGACGTTAGCCAGGAACGACAGGTGCGCTTCCGGGTAAACCGGCGGCGGCGTGGTCTCGGCCTTGCGTCCACCACGGGGGTGAGCCGCGACACGGGCCGCAGTCAGCGTTTCGATCACTTCGCGGCGCAATGCCTTGAGCTGCGAGTTGGGGACGAAGAACGCCTGTGGCGCGTCCAGCTCGATATTCGTCGCGTGATACTCGGTAGTTCCGAGTTGGCCAAGCAGGTCGCGCAGGGTATCCAGCGCCTGCTCCGGCTTGTTGGCCGCGCCGAACGGGCCGGGCAGGGTGACGCTGGCGCTGATGCCTTCTTCACTGGTGGCGGTAATTTCCAGCTGGTCTTCACGCAGGCGCGCGACCCACGACAGGCCGATACGGCGCTCCGCCGAGGTCTTGAGCAGCGCTTGTTGCCAGTTATGGTCCAGGTTGCGGTTCAGCGGATGGTGCGGGCGCAACTGGTGCAGACCGGCCGGCATTTCGTTCGGCTCGACGCGGTAGCGATAGCGCTTCTGGCCGTCTTCCTCGAACTCGCCATTGGGTTCGGCGATGTTGGCGCGAAAACCCACCACTTCGCGTTTGACCAGCACGTTCAGCCCGTCACCGTTGGACAACGGCTCATGGGTGACCACTTGCAGATCGCGCTTGCCGGCTTTTTCCACCGTACCGACCGGCAGGCCGGTGAAGGTCGGCGTGTCGAAGGCGCCGATGTCGATCTTGCGGTCGCTGACGAAATAGTCGGTGCTGCCACGGTGGAAGGTTTTTTCCGGGTCAGGCAGGAAAAAGTGCACGGTGCGGCCGCTGGAAGCGCGGGCCAGGTCTGTGCGGTCTTCAAGCACGTCGTCGAGGCGCTGGCGGTAATAGGCGGTGATATTCTTCACATAGCCCATGTCCTTGTAGCGGCCTTCGATCTTGAACGAACGCACACCGGCTTCGACGAGGGCGCGGATGTTGGCGCTCTGGTTGTTGTCTTTCATCGACAGCAGGTGCTTTTCAAAGGCCACAACGCGGCCCTGATCGTCTTTCAAGGTGTATGGCAGGCGGCAAGCCTGGGAGCAATCGCCACGGTTGGCGCTGCGGCCATTTTGCGCGTGGGAGATGTTGCACTGCCCGGAGAACGCCACGCACAGGGCGCCGTGGATAAAGAACTCGATGGCGGCATCGGTCTCGTCGGCGATGGCGCGGATTTCTTGCAGGTTCAGCTCACGGGCCAAGACCAACTGCGAGAAACCGGCCTGGTCGAGAAACTTCGCGCGGGCCAGGGTGCGGATATCGGTTTGGGTGCTGGCGTGCAGCTCGATGGGCGGAATATCCAGCTCCATCACACCCAGGTCTTGCACGATCAACGCGTCAACACCGGCGTCGTAGAGCTGATGGATCAGCTTGCGCGCGGGTTCCAGTTCGTTGTCATGCAAGATCGTGTTGATCGTGGTGAAGACGCGCGCATGGTAACGGTGGGCGAATTCTACCAACTGAGCGATATCGCTCACGTCATTACACGCGTTATGGCGGGCGCCGAAACTTGGGCCGCCGATGTAGATGGCGTCGGCGCCATGCAGGATCGCCTCCCGCGCGATGGCGACATCGCGGGCAGGGCTGAGCAATTCCAGGTGATGCTTGGGCATGGACATAGTTTTTTTAGTCAGGCTTGTCACGGTTGAGGCGCGCATTGTAGCTGTGAAATGCCTGACCGGCATCAACTCAGGCCTGGGCGGCCATCGCGGTCACTTCCACGCGCATGCCTTCTACCGCCAATGCAGCAACGCCAACCGCCGCACGCACGGGCCAGGGCTTGGCAAAGAAGCGTTTGTAGACTTCATTAAAGGCCGCACGATCGGCCATATCCGTCAGATAAATGGTCAGGTGCATTACCCGATCCATGGAGCTGCCGGCCTTTTCCAGCGCGACTTTCAGCGCTTGCAGGGTGCATTCGCATTGCAGGGAGATATCGCCCAGCTCCAGGCTGCCGTCGGCGCGGGTCGGGATCTGGGTGGAGACCAGGATACCGTTGAAGCCAATTACGTCAGATGAGATGGAGTCGGCATCAGGATCGGGGGTGTAGGACAGGTCGTGGTTGGCCATGGGCGCCTCTCGTTGGCAGGTTGCAAAGGCGCCCATGGTCCCCGAAAACAGCCGCGCGGGCAAACCGCAATGCGCGGCTTTTTTGACGCCAGAAAATAAACATTAAAACCGCGTAAAGTCGCGTATTCAGCCGCCGATAGCCAGTTACAGACAGCTTCTTCGCACGGTTGAGGGTACGTCATGTTCAATAAAGCAGTTAAAACAGAACTGGCGGCCAGGACGGCCGAAGTCACCGAATACAAAGGACTGTTTACTGCACTCGAACGCTCCATGGCCGTGGTCGAATTTGACCTCAATGGCAAGGTGTTGAGCGCTAACGACAACTTCCTGAGGACGCTGGGTTACAGCCGTGAGCAACTGCTCGGTAAATCCCATCGTGATTTCTGCTTGCCAGCGCTGACCAGCAGCTCGGCCTATGGCCAGTTCTGGGCTGACCTCAAGGCCGGAAAGTTCGTGTCAGGTACGTTTAAGCGGGTGGACTCCCAAGGCAGGACTATCTGGCTTGAGGCCAGCTACAACCCGGTGCTGGATGAGCGTGGCCAGGTGTTGAAAGTGGTCAAGTACGCGTTGGACGTCACTGCCAAGGTTGAACAGGAAGCCGCTACGCGCAGCAAACTGACGGCGTTGGACCGGGCGATGGCCGTTATCGAATTCGATTTGAACGGGCAGGTACTGGACGCCAACGACAACTTCCAGAACGTCATGGGGTATTCGCTGGCCGAGCTCAAAGGCAAACACCACCGCCTGTTTTGCGAACCGGCCCTGATCAACAGCCATGAGTACGCGGACTTTTGGCGGCGCTTGAACAATGGCGAATTCTTCACCGGGCAATTCAAACGCCTTGGTAAACATGGCCGGGTCGTGTGGCTCGAAGCGAGTTACAACCCGGTCTACGACGGCGACGGCAAGCTGATCAAGATCGTCAAGTTCGCCAGCGACATCACCGAACGTGTAGAGAAGTTCGAAGAAGACTCCCGTGGCGCCTCCCGTGCTTACCACATCTCGTCCGAGACCGAACGGTTTGCCGAGCACGGCACCCAGGTTATCCAGGAAACCGCCACGGAGATGCGCCGGATTGCCGAAAACATCGGCTCATCCGCGCGCCTGGTCGGGCAGTTGGGCGATCGTTCCGAGCAAATTACCGCCATCGTCAACACCATTCGTGGCATCGCCGACCAGACCAACCTGCTGGCGCTCAACGCCGCCATCGAGGCCGCAAGGGCCGGCGACCAAGGCCGTGGCTTTGCGGTGGTGGCCGATGAGGTCAGGCAACTGGCCGGGCGTACCAGTCGCTCCACAGCGGAAATCGCCGAGATGATCGGCATGATCCTCTCGGAAACCCGCGACGCAGTGACCAGCATGAACGCCACGCAGGAAGGCGCACAACGCGGCGTCCAGTTGGCGGACCAGGCGGGTTCGGTGATCTTGCAGATTCGCACCAGCACCAGCGATGCGGTGCAGGCGGTGAGTATGTTTGCGTCGAAGCTGGATGAGTCGGAGGTGATTCCCAAGACTGCCATAGGCTGGGTTGGCTAATCGCTGGCTCGCTGTTGATGTTGGTCTCAGGCTTGCTTTTGGGGCTCTTTTCCAAAAGTGAGCCGCCGTTACCTAGATAGTGGATAGGTACACCGAACGGCCGCTGTCGCGGGCAAGCCAGCGCTCACATGTTACGGCGGATTTTTTTGTGGGGGCGTCCTTGAGCGCTGGGCTTAGCTGAACTCAATGCGCCAAACCCTGCAGCGCGATCCCCATCGGAAACGGTGCCTGGTGGGTTGCTGCCTTCATTTGGTTGCGATAACCCAGCGGGCTAGTGCCCAGTTGTTTTTGGAAGGCACGCCGCATGCGCTCTTCACGGCCGAAACCAACCGTTTGCGCTATCCGCTTGATGGGTTCACTCGTGGTGGCCAGCACCCGGCAGGCGGCTTCCAAGCGCAAACTCTCCACCGCCTGTGCGGGCGTATCGCCCGTGGCGGCGACATAGGCTCGCGCAAAGTGACGCGGGCTCATGCCGAATTGCTCGGCCAAGCGCTCCACGCGTAGATCACCGTTCAAGTTGCCCGCAATCCACGCATGCAAGCGCGCCAGGCGTACATCGGGATCAGTTCGCAGAGCGGTGGACTGGGCTTTGAGCGAAGCGCTCAACTGCGGTTGCTCGGCCGAGCGCCACAGGAACACGGTGAAATAGCGCGCCAATGACAGCGCCGCGTCGGCCCCCAGATCCTGCTCGACCAGTCCCAACGCCAAGTCGATGCCTGCGGTGGCGCCGCCGCACGTCCACAGGTTGCGGTCATGCAGGTACAACGCGTCGGTCTGGCAGATGACCTTGGGGTAACGCGCCTGCAATGCTTCGGCGAACTTCCAGTGGGTCACTACGTTGCGCCCATCGAGCAAACCGGCGGCGGCCAATGCGAAGGCGCCGGTGCCGATTGAACAGAGGCGACGGATCGCCGGGGCGCGGCCGCGCAGCCAGGCGCAGGCATGCTCGTTGGCTTCCAGGGCGTCCATGCCGGGGCCGCCCGCGACGATCAGCGTATCAATGTCGGGCGCTTGTTGATCAATTTGTTCCAGTGACTGGGTGCTGGCGCTGATCCCCGACACCGAGCTGACCTGGCCTCCAAACGGTGAGGCAAGCAGCAACCGATACGGCGCCTGTGTGGCAAACGCGCCGCCCAGCAGGCGTGGAATCGCGGCAAACACCTCCAGCGGTCCAGCGGCGTTGAGCAGCAGCAAGTCATCGAACGCTAGCACCACCACCGTGCGCACAGCGATGTCCGACGTGGCAGTAAAGGAGGGGTGTTTGGCATGGAGCGGCACGGCGAGCCTCGACATACTGGATTCAACGCAAAAATGAGGGAAAGACAATGACGTTAAAACCGGGTGCTGCCAAGTACGCTGTACGACAACGCTTGGTCGGGCTGGTGTGCTGGGCTGCGTTGTTGATCGTGCAACCGGTGTCGGCTGCGCTGCATGTGGGTGACCAAAGCGGTTTGACCCAAGCCATGCTGCACGCGGCGGGGGAGGATGCGGGGCTGTCGGGAACGTTGGTGTGGCATCCATTCACCGCAGGTACCACGCTGCTGGAAGCCCTGAGCGCCGGAGCCATCGACCTGGGTGTGGTCGGCAACGCGCCGCCGGTTTTTGCCCAGGCTGGCGGTTTTGATATCCGCATCATTGGCGTGGCGAGCGGGGCGCAGAACAATAACGCGCTGTTGTTACCTGAGGGGACCACTGTCCAGCGAGTCGCCGATCTCAAGGGCATACGGGTCGCCGTCGCCAAAGGCACCAGCGGGCATTACCTGTTCCTGGCAGCGCTGCATCAGGCCGGGCTCACAACGCGGGACCTGAACATGATCTATGCCAGCCCCGTCGATGCACAAAACGCCTTTGCCAGTGGCCGGCTCGATGCCTGGGCAGTGTGGTATCCCTTTGTTGGCCAAGCCACTTCGCGAGGCGCGCGGGTACTGCTGGACGGCAGCGAATGGCCGGAAACCGGGCAGAATTTTACGGTGGCGAGCCTCAAGGCTCTGGCCGACCCTGAGCGTACGGCGCAGGCCGGTGACTTGCTGGCCAGGCTCGCCCGCGCCCAAGCCTGGGCCACGGCGCATCCGGATGCCTGGGCCGAGGTGTTTGCCCAGACCACGCGGCTGCCAATCGCTCTGGTGCGCGACATGCTCGCCCATCAAACCTTGCAGTACGTGCCGATTGATCCTGCCGTCATCGCCTTGCAACAGCGTCTGGCGGACCTGTTCGCCGCCGAGCGGGTGATTCCCCGTGCGCTGGACGTCGGGCAAATCTTCGACCCGCGCTTCAACAGCCTTTTACCGACCCCCCACTGATTCGCTTATTTCTGACCTTGTCGACGTAGCCTCGGCAGGGATTCCTGCACCCGGAGAAATCTCATGCACAGCACCACCCTCAAACGCCAGAAGACCGGCCTTATCACTGTCGACCACGCCCGCAGCGCGGGTGGCTACACCTTGTTCGCACCGCAAACCGCCGAGGGCAATGTGTTCCTGATCGACATCGACGGCGAGGTCGTGCACCGCTGGAAGCTCCCTCAGCGCCCCGGTCGCGACGCTGTGATCCTGGGCAACGGCAACCTGGGCTACAACGGCAATCACCCGGATTCCCCGGAGCTGTTTCCCGGTTGGTCGGTGTGGCACGGCGGTGCCTTCAGCGAGGTCACCCCCCAAGGCGAGGTGGTGTGGGAATACACCGATTTGCTGCACCATCACGACGCTCAATGGCTGGACAACGGCCACCTGCTGTACACCACGGTGGAACCCTTGAGTGCGGAGTTAGCCAGCCGAGTGGTCGGCGGCATTCCCGGCAGCGAGGCGGCGGGTGGTGTGATTTATGCGGACGTGGTCAAGGAGGTTGACCGCCAAGGGCAGGTGGTCTGGGAGTGGCGCAGTTGGGAGCATTTGCGGCCCGAGGATTACCCGCTGCACGACACATTCGAGCGTTACCACTGGCCGATGACCAACGCGGTCTCGCCGGGCAGTGACGGTAAGGTCATTCTCAGTTTGCGCAGTGTCTCTTCGGTGATTGCTATCCAGCGTGGCAGTGGCGAAGTGTTGTGGCGCCTGGGCCACGATCTGGTCGCGCAGCAGCATTGCCCGACTGAGCTGGAAAACGGCAATGTGCTGGTGTTCGACAACGGCATTTCACGCCCACATGTGAGCATGCCGCACTCGCGCATCCTGGAGATCGACCCGCACACGCAGCGTATCGAATGGCAGTACGCGGACACGCCGGGTTATGCCTTCTTCACGCCATTCATGGGCGGCGCCCAGCGTCTGCACAATGGCAACACGCTGGTGACCGAAGCCAACTTTGGCCGTCTGTTCGAAGTCACGCCAGCCGGGGAAGTGGTGTGGGAGTACATGAATCCGCACTTCGCCGCTTATCCCGATGCAGCCTCCCGGCGTTACCTGCCGGGAGAAAACAACGCGATCTTCCGTGCGCACCGTTACCAGCGCGAGGACATTGCCTGGCTGTGAGGGGGGAGGATTACTCTTTGACGTCCATGAACTCTTCAGCCCACGCCACGTAGTTTTCCGGGAGCGTGTAAGTATGCGTCAGTTCGGTCGCGCTGAGATTAGAGGTGCTATGGGTTAATTGGCGCTGGGCACGCAAGCTGTCGTAAGTGGCTTTGATCGCCGCGAAATAGGCGCCATGCCCGGCAACCACCACGCGCACGCCCAGGCTCGCGAGGCGCTGGGCGTCGTTGAGCTTGGGATTGCCGTAGGTCACCAGCATCAATGGAACGGTGAGGTTTTCTGCGATTTTTTCCAGGTGCTCGAAGTCACTCACGCCCACCATGCAGATTCCATCCGCACCGGCTTTTTGATAGGCCAGGGTGCGCTCGATCACCGCTTCGGTGGGCAACACACCCGCATTGGTCCGAGCGATGATTGAGAGTTCAGGATCGACACGGGCTTCCAGGGCGGCGCGGACTTTGCCAATGCCTTCCTCGATGGAAATCAGGTCGGTGGATTTGCGCCCGAATTGCGCCGGCAGCAGGGTGTCTTCAATCGTTAATGCGGCCACGCCGGCGCGCTCAAGCTCTTCGACGGTGCGCATCACGTTGAGGGCATTGCCGTAACCGTGGTCGGCGTCGGCGATAAACGGCAGTTGAGCGACACGCCCAATGCGCGTGGCCTGCTCAACGAACTCACTCAGCGTGATCAACGCAAAATCGGGCGCCGCCAATACCTGCAACGACGCGACTGACCCTCCCAGGATACCCACCTCAAACCCCAGGTCCGCCGCGATACGGGCGGACATGGGGTCAAATACGGAAGCAGTTTCAACGCAGCTCGGCTTGGCAAGCAATTCGCGGAAGTCACGGCGCAGCGTCGAGTGAGATTTTTTGGGCATGTTCTTTCCTGGCTCTGATCGTCATGTGACGACATATGTCTATTCGTGGTCGCGCGAGATTACCATGCAGGCAGGCCGGGGATTATGACGTTTGAGCATGGGGTATGCGCCAAACAGATGTTGAACGCCGGCGTTAAAATGCGTAGGTGGCATTATTATAGAATTACGTTATGCGTTATCAGTATTTTACAGGTGGCTGGATGGGCCTCATCGTATGAGGCAGATTATTCCTTTGAACACTACCGAGACCGCACGCGCGGATCGACTTGATCTGCCTGACAAGGCATCTGGAGACGAACGTGCGTTACCTTTCAAAACTGGCGGCCGGGTTAGCCGCCGCACTGCTGAGCCTGACCGCGAACGCGCAAACGCTGGTGGTCGGCGACCAAAGCTACAACGCCCAAGCCGTCATGGAAGCGGCGGGGGTGCTGGACGATCTTCCCTATACCCTTGAATGGAAGCAATTCACCGCCGGCTCGCCAGTTGCCGAAGCGCTCAACGTCGGCAGCCTCGACATCGGCCTGCTGGGGGATGCGCCTGTGCTGTTCCTGGGCGCATTGGGCGCGCCAATCAAGGTGATTGCCGTCAGTCGGCAAAATCTCGACGGCGTGGCGATTCTGGTTGCGAAGGATTCGCCGATCAAGAGTCTCGCGGACCTTGCAGGCAAGCGCGCGGCCATCTGGAAAGGCTCCTGGAGTCAGCAGTTGTTGCTGACGGCGCTGGACAAAGCCGGCGTGCAGCGCGACGCCCTGGAGTTGCGTTACCTGAGCGCGTTGGATGCCTCCCACGCGCTGGAAGGCGGCTCGGTTGACGTCATCGCGACCTGGGAACCCTATGTGACACAGCAGGAACGTCAAGGCGCGCGGGTGCTGGCCACGGCGCAAGGGCTGATTCCAGCCCAGAGTTTCATTGCCGCCAACGCCAGTGCTGTGGACGCCAAACGGGCGCCCATCAGTGACTTTCTCCAGCGCCTGAAGAAAGCACGCGACTGGGCTCGCCAAGCGCCGGCCAACACAGACGCCTATGCCGACGCGTGGGCCAAACGCACCCGCGCGGATGCTGAAATCGCCCGTGCCTGGTTTGCCCGCGCGCGCACCACCGTCGAGCCCGTAACGGCCCAATCTCCCGTCGAAGCGCAAAAGACCGTGGACTTTTTTGCCGGCCAGGGACTGGTCAAGTCTTTCCCTGCTGCCAGCTTGTTTGATGACTCGTTCGCGGCGTCTTTGCAGCCCGCCGTCGCTACTAAACAGCCGTGAACGCCTCAAGGAATCCTCTGCAAATGACCAAACGACAGCTCAAACTGGGTGCCTTGACCATGGGCAGCGGCGGTCCAGGCCGACACAACCTGTGGCTCGACCCTCAATTGCCGGTCGATGCGAGCGTCAACGTCGACTGGTATATCGACATCGCGCGCCAAGCCGAGGCGGCGCTGTTTGACTTGATATTTATCGTCGACAGCCAGTTCATTACGCCGGGCTCACCGTCCCATTACCTGAATCGACTGGAACCGCTGACGCTGTTATCGGCGCTCGCCGTGAGCACTCGACACATTGGCCTGGTGGGCACGCTGACTACCTCTTATAACTCGCCGTATAACGTCGCGCGGCGCCTGGCGTCACTGGACCTGATCAGCAAAGGCCGTGCGGGTTGGAATGTGGTCACCAGCGGCGACGCCGGCACGGCGGGCAATTACAGCCGCGACGAACATTACGACTACGACACACGCTACGGCCGCGCCGCGGAACACGTCCAGGTGGTGCAGGGGTTGTGGAACTCCTACGAGGACGATGCATTCGTGCGCGACCGGGCGACCGGTCAGTTTCTCGATCCGAGCAAACTGCATAGCCTGAATCACCAGGGCGAACACTTTTCGGTGGTCGGCCCGTTGAATATCCAACGTTCAGCGCAAGGCCAACCGGTGATCTTCCAGGCTGGTGATTCGCAGCAGGGGCGCGACCTGGGGGCTGCGACGGCGGATGTGATCTTCACCCATGCCGCCAGTATCGAGCAGGGCCAGGCTTTTTATCAGGATATAAAGGGCAGGGCGGCGCAACAGGGGCGCGACCCGGAGCAATTGCTGGTCATGCCGGGCGCTGAAATTTATGTTGGCGACACTGACGAGCACGCTCGGGAAATCGAGCAGCACTATCATCAGACCGATCACAGCTTTGAGCTCGCCCTGAAGGAGTTCGGGCGCAATTTCGGCTGGCATGATTTCAGCCAGTACGACCTCGATGCACCGTTTCCCCAGCAAAGCCTGGAGGCTGCGCGCAGCAGCTTCTTTACCGCTGCCAAACGCATTGCAGACCAAGCGCGCGAGAAAGGCTTCACGCTGCGCCAGGCCGTAGAGTTCGGCCGACAACTGCGTCCCGGTGCATTCGTGGGTACGGCTGAAACCGTCGCGCAGAAAATGGCCGAATGGTTCGAGGCGCGGGCCGTGGATGGGTTCAATATCTACATCGGGCACCCCGAGCAATTCCATCGTTTCACCCAGGAAGTCATACCGTTGTTGCAGGCGCGTGGTGTCTACCGCACCGCGTATGAAGGGACAACCTTGCGTGAAAGCCTGGGATTGGAGATCCCCCGGTTTGAGCGTCGCGGGTCGACGTTTACGGTGGACCCAGCAACCGGGTTAGAGTGGTCATCCGTTACCCGTTGATATGTGAAAAATGAAGCGTGCGTTGTTTGTTTCTCTGGATGGTCCCAAGGGCGTCGGCAAGACCACATTGTTGGAGGCCGTGACGAAAGCCCTGAGGGTCGACCACCACACAGTGATCCGGCTGAGCGAGAAAAAAAGCGATCCCTACAGGGCTGAAACCATGGCCCTGGTTAATCAATTCGTCAGAAACCCCAGCAGGGAGTTGGAGCTGACGGTGTGCGAGCGCTTTGCTGATAGCCGCCGGTGGATTTCCCAACAGGTGCTGCCGGAACAGCCGCCGGGCAGCATCATCCTGATGGATCGCTGGTACCCGTCAGAAGCGGCGTTTCGCCGGCTGGTGCCGTTTGCAGAGATTCTCCAGGTGAACCGTGACCGCAACGTGCAAGTGCCAGACCTGCACGTTGGGGTTGTCACCGCGCCTGAGATTTCATGGGCGCGAGCGGCAGCACGAACGCGTGGGTTGAGCAGTACGGTCATGCATGCGCTGGAGGAACATGTTGCTAGCACCGAGGCGTTTGAGCAGGCGGCTGCCGATCATGACTGGGTGCTCTGCCGCAATGAAGGAACGATCGAAGAGGCAACCATGCAGGTGGTTGCTCATATCCAGAGAGTCCTTCGTGATGCTTCGCCTCTACCCAATCAGGGTTAAGGGATGCGCTATCGGATATCAGCCAGACAGTGACGATTTCCCCCAGGCATCCAGCAACAGCCTTAAAAAAATGCGCTGTCCGGCTACTTCGAATGCCATGGTTTTTTAGAACCTCAAGATCTCGAATGTTGCGCGCAATCCTCCGCATTCACGGTTTTCTAAACGCACGCTCCCTCCCAAACGACTTGCGATGGACCGGACGATGGTCAGCCCCAGCCCAGCGCCTTGATCATTTCCACGACTGTAGAACCGCTCAAAAAGTCGATCACATTCTGCTTCATCGATGCCTGGCCCCTCGTCCTCAACACATAATTCGTAGTGATCCTGGTTTTTCATCAACCGCACGGTAATCACTCCCTGGGGAGGGGAAAAGTTGGCGGCATTGGTGACCAAGTTGTTCAAGGCAATATGTATGACGGCTGCATCGACGTTAACAAGGCAGACCTCTTCCATGGGTTCGAACACGAGTTCAAGCCCCTTGCTCAGCAGCCAGGGTGTCATTTGCACCAGACCGCCCCGAATCGTCGCCACTAGATCGATGCTCTGCGCCTCATGGGTTTGGGGTTGCGGTTCGATACGGGCCATGGTCAAAAGTTGATTGACCAGGCGAGTGGTGCGGTCCACACCTACGATCAGGTAATTAAGGGATTCGCGCCGATCTTCCTCACTGACGGCCTCCACGAGGTTTTCTGCGTGGACCTTGAGCACGGCGAGCGGTGTGCGCATTTCATGGGCGGCATCCGCGATAAAGCGTCGCTCACGGCCCATCACCTCCTGGATCTGTGCCAGCACACGATTCAGGGCGGCCTGCATGGGCTCCAGCTCAGTAGGCAGCGGATTCAACTGCAAGGGTTCGAGAGAACCTGAATGCCTCGCTCGCAAGGTTTCAGCCATATTGCTCAACGGTTTGAGCCCCCAGCCAATGGCCAACCAGATCACTGCGGCAAGCAGCAGGCTACCTATCAGGTTAGGTAAAACCGTATGACGGACGATGCGATCCACCAGGTCGGCACGCACATCGTCACGCTCTCCCACCCAAATTTTCAGATTGTATTGGGCATCATCCAAGACAAATGCGCGCCAGGTTCGGTTGTTGATATCCGTGATGTCACTGAAACCCGGTTTGACCGGAGGCGAACTAAAGGACGGCGCACTGGAGGTGTGCACCAGCAACGAGCCAGCCGCGTTCCACACCTGAAAAGCGATTTTGCTTTCATACGGGTGGCCATCCACTCTGGGTGCGGCGAGCCCCAATGCCTGGTTGAACGCCTCATACAGCTTTGCGTGCTCGTTGCTCGCCATTGGCATGCGCATCACGCCCTGCAGCAGACGTGCGTTCTGCGCCAGCTGAGCGTCGTATACCTCGTCGATTTCATGATTGCTGTCGTGGAGATTGACAACGGTCATGAGCAACAGCCCGAGGAACAACAGACCCAGAATCAACCTGAGCGTGCGTCGCCGAATAGACGTCATGGGCGCTCTTCCACCAGGTAACCGACCCCACGGATCGTGCGGATCAGCTGGCTCGAAAACTTCTTGCGCAAGTGATGGATATGCACCTCCAGCGTGTTGCTTTCTGCCTCTTCGTTCCAGCCGTAGAGTAACTGCATCAGTTGGTCGCGCGTCATCACCCGACCCGGCGGGGAAAGCAACTCATGGAGTAACTGATACTCCTTGGGTGTCAGGGCGACCGCTTCGCCCTGATAGCTGACTTGTTGAGTTCCCGGGTTCAGGCTGATGCCTGCGTGCTCAATCAACACCTGGGCGCGGCCCGCACTGCGTCGCAGCAACGCCCTGAGGCGTGCCTTGAGTTCTGCCAGGTCGAACGGTTTGATCAAATAGTCGTCGGCACCGGCGTCGAGCCCTGCGATGCGGTCCTCTGTGGCGTCCCGAGCGGTCAGGATCAACACCGGCAGATTGGAGCCACTGTCACGCAAGCGACGCAGCACTTCGAGCCCATCCATGCGCGGCAAGCCAAGGTCGAGTACGGCCAGATCAAACGTTTCACTGAGCAGAGCATGCAAGGCGCTACTGCCATCCTGTAACCAGTCGACGGTATAGCTTTCTCGTACCAGCGCCTGGTGAATACCCTCGCCCAGAGCGACGTCATCCTCGATCAATAATATGCGCACACGGACTCCTGTCAGCCGAGTTTCTTGGTTATATCCTGCAGCAACGCTTCGATTTCCTTGCGCCGTCCAGCGTCAGCGGTTTCGCGGCCTGGCCTTGGGGCGGCCAGCAGTGCTTTTTGCAGTGCCGCGTGGGCGTCGGTATAGCGCTTTTGACGGTAGAGGTGATCACCCCAGAAGTACAGACTATCGATGCCGTTCGGGTTCAGTTGCAAGGCTTGCTTGAGTAACACCTCTGCTTTGTCCGAGTCGCCGAACCCAATGGGCCAGCCCGGCACGCGATCGTACAACGCAGCAAGGCTGGTATAAGCCGAGCCTTGCAAGGCTTTGGGGTCCAGGGCGATGGCTTTTTCAAGATCGGCCTTTGCCAGCTTGACCTTGCTCAGGGCACCGAGCCCACCCTGGGCGCCGGCCCAACTGCTGGTGACAATGCCGGACCATATCCATGCCTCGGCGACTGACTGGCGTTCCTGAGTAAAGGCGTCGGCCTGCGTGGCGAGCTGTTCAAACGCAGCACGCTGGTCTGCGGGCAGTTCGTATTGGATATGTGCCCAACTTTGCTGAATATTAGCGAGGCGCTGCTGGTCAGCAGCGTCAAGGGCCCAGACGTTATGGCTCATGACGCCGAGCAACAGGCCACAGAGAATTTTTTTCATGGTTTAGGGTGCTCACTGTCGTTTTTTTCACTGAGGCGACGGACCAGAGGTAACTGTTTGCGCAAGCCTCGGTCCACCAAGTTGGGCAGCAGGCTGTTGAGGCGCACAAAAAATCGCTCTTGCCATCCGAGGTACAAGTCGCGGTGGTCGCCGGCAATTGCGCGGATCACTGCGGATGCGACGGTTTCCGGGTCGTCGACATTGGATTTGAGGGCATCATTCAACGCCTGCGCAGCCGGACTATTCATGGGGGTGCGGGTGGCCCGGGGCGCGACGTATAAAACGCCAACACGGGTGTCTGCCAGTTCTCGGCGCAAGGCTTCGGAAAATCCGCGCAACGCAAACTTGCTCGCGCAATAGCTGGCATATCCGGGATAGCCGATAGAGCCGTACGTGGAGCCAACGTTGACGACCATCGCGCTTGGGGCTTGCTTGAGCAGCGGCAGCAGGATTTTGGTCAGGCAGATCGGTGCGCTGATGTTTACCGCCAGCATTGCATTGATGTCGCTGTCCGCCAGTTGCTCAAGCATGGCGAAGTGGTTGATCCCGGCAGCGTTTATCAGCAAGTTGACCCCGCCCATGGCCTCGGCCGCCGCCAGCACCTTACGACGATCTGCCAGAAACGTGAGGTCGGCCCCCACCCACAACGCCTGGTTCGGATACTGATCAAGCAACGGCACCAATGACTCTCGGTTCCTCGATACCACCAACACAGAGGCGCCGCTGGCGCACAGGGCATGAGCGATCGCCAGACCGATACCGCCGCTGGCGCCGGTCAATACCGCACGGGCCTCAGACAGGCGCATGCAAACGCTCCCCGTCACGCGGCAAGCCACGAAACATGTCGGTGTAGAGGGTGTAGACGACCTTGGAGGCGTGTATGACCGCAGCCTGATCGCTCGGGTCGTCCAGTGTGTCCATCAATCGGCGATAAGTTTGCATATGTTCAATATCGAGCGAGCCATGGGAACTGAGGTAGCTGAACGCCGTTTCCGGTAACTCAAGGCGTTCGCGAATAGCGCCTGCAGCATGGGTCGCCAAGGCGATGCTGGTACCTTCAAGCACGTTGACCATGCCGAACAGGCCTACTGGGTTATCCCGGGCGATGAGGTCATAGAGGAAGCTGATCATCAGCTCAATGGGCAAGGACGGACGCCCGTCACGCACTGCATCCTTGTCTCCGCCGCAGGCATGGATGTCGTTGAGTACCCATTGTTCATGGCCGTATTCGTCTTCGATGTATTCGCAGACCGCTTTGCGCAGCCACTCCAGGCGCGACGGGAGGCGTGCACCACAGGCCATCATCAACGGTACGGTGTGGCGTACGTGGTAGTAAGCCTGAGTCAGAAAGGCCCGATAGCTTTCCAGGCTGACCCTTCCCTCAAGGGCATCACGAATGACCGGAAGGTTGAACAATTCCGCCCGTTCTTTTTGCGTGGCCAGTTGCAGCGTGTCAAAAAAACTCATGATTCAGATTCCTCGGTGCGTAGGGGAGCAGTCAGTTGTGTCTGGTAAAGCTCGACAATGGCGTCGCGGCGGGGTCTGCCGTTGGCGGTCAGCAGGCCATTGGCGGGCGTGAATGGGTGGGGCAGGCGGGTCCAGTGATGGACTTGGGCGTAATGGGGCAACGCCTCGTTGGCCTCGGCAACCGCTGCCGCCAACGCCTCATCGGTGCAATCGGGTCGATGAGGCCACAACAATGCATGGTTGCTTGGCATGGCTTCGCCATACACGAAGGCCTGAGCAATGTGGCGGCGCTGTGTCAGTTCGGCCTCAACCCATTCAGGGTTCACGTTGCGCCCGAAACTGGTCACGAATTGATGTTTCTTGCGCCCCTTCAGGTAGAGGAAACCTTCATCGTCAAATTCGCCGATGTCGCCACTGGACCACCATTCATGGGTGTGAGGCGGCTCGCCCAGATAACCCAGCAAAGTAGCGCCCTTAATCAGTACTTCGCCGTCCTCGGCCAGACGCACCTCAACGTGCGGCAGCGGTTTTCCGACACTGCCTGCGCGGCGCGCCTCTGGGCGATTGAGGCACACCACCGATGCGCATTCCGACAGCCCGTAACCTTCGTAAACCGGCATGCCAACGCGTTGCGCACGGTCCAGAAGTTCGTGTGAAACGCGCGCGCCGCCCACGGCTGCAAAATGCAGCGTCTTTGGATTGAAGGCGTTCTGTTCGGCAGCACTCACCAGCAGTAACAGCAGCTGTGGCACGAGAATCAGGCTGTCGGGGGCGCGAGAGGCCAGGCAGCCGAGCAGTCGCGGTACATCGACGCCGCTGGCGCCCTGAATACCCAGGGTTGCCTGGCTGGGCAGGCTCAGGGTTGCGCCCGCATACAGCGCGGCATAACAGCCGATGTTTTCCAACAGGATCGCAAGGGGTAGAACCGCAAGGTGGTGCTGCGGATCGTTGGGCCGGCTCGCCTCATGCAACTCACGCGCGACGCACACAATGCTCTCGGCGCTGAGGCACACGCCTTTGGGGGTGCCGGTAGTGCCCGACGTAAACGTCAGTTTCGCGGTGCCCTCAGGCATCAGCGATGGGCCGTGAACAGTCTTACGCCAGAATTCGCCGGTTTTCTCGAAACCCGCTGTTTGCAGTTCAGACTCCAACTCGACTTCTGCGATCAACAGTTCTGCTTGGCTTTGGTCCAGGCAATGCTTGCGCTGGGAGGGCGTGAAGAACGGTGGCAGCGTTAGGCACGTCAGCCCTTCGAACAGCGCGGCCAGATCCCATATAAGCGCCTCGACGCCGTTATCCAAAGCCAGCGCGACCACCTTGACGTTCTCGTCACGCAGGCGTTCCTGGCGATACACGACCTCGGCATACAACGTGGCGTAGTCCAGCTTCAGCTCATCGCCCCATAAAGAAATGGTGTTTGTGTTGCGCTCAGCATGGCTGCGCAGGGTTTTCTTGAAATGCTCGACTTCAGGCGACATGAGTGGCCTCCAGGAGTGACGTGGGCAAGCCCAGGCGATTGAATAACCCGATGTTGCGCAAATGGATAAAGCCCGCGCGGATATTGCCGACATGCACCCAGGGCTTGCTTTCGTAATAACTGCCCCAGCTGTGGCGGTCATCGCCGAGCCGCGCCGGGTCGGCGGCGCACAGCGTCACGGGTTTTAAACCGAGGCGATGGAAGCTGTTGACCAACCCGATATTCCCCGTGAACGCCACCCACTCAAGCCCCCCCAGGGCCAGCATGTAAGTGAGGGTGATGATGCTCAGACGCGCGCTGCCGTTGTCACTGGCAGCCAGGTTGCCCACCTCGACGATGCAGGCGCGGTCAACCGGCCGCCCGGCAGCCGCGGCGATCAGTGGATCAATCGAATCGTCTAGATAGCGTTCGAGAAAGAGGGGTTCTTCGCTGGCCAGGCGTACGCCAGCGACTGCGCACAATTGTCCGGCCGCATCGCTCATGCCAAACAGTTGCGGCATGAAATGACGAATGTCAGCACCGTGTGCCTGACGAAAGCGTTGCTGCACAAAGGTTTCGAAGTGAGGCCTTGCCGCATCGCTGGGCAGGGCCCGAGCCATACTCAGCGGTGGAGAGCCGGCTTGGCCGAAGTGGAGTGGTAATGCGATGTGCCAGTCGAAATCGGCCATTGGACAACGTCTCCCCGGTAGGTTTGGGAAGAGTATCGAGGGCATTTCTTAACGAAGTCTGAATGTGGCAAAAGCCGATGCAAACGCACCTTCAGATTACCTTAAGGCTTGATGGGCACTGTGCTGGCATTCGATTAGGTGACACGTCGGATCGTGGCCGGGCGAATGACTTGCCCGCGTTAATTATTCAAGAGGCGCATCATGACCCCAGACTCAACTGACCATCGTTACGGAAAACTGTCGATCACCTTGCACTGGTTGATGCTGGGACTGTTTGTCGGCGTGTATGCCTGTATCGAAATCAAAGGGCTTTTGCCACGGGGTAATCCGTGGAAAGCGATGTTCCTTGGGTTGCATGGGGTCTTCGGATTGAGCATTTTTGCTCTGGTCTGGATACGCCTGCTGGGTCGCCTGACACCTCGGCCACCGATAACGCCACACTTACCGGCGTGGCAGACTGGGGTATCGCACCTGATGCATCTGGCCTTGTATGGCCTGATGATCGCTACGCCCGTGCTTGCCTGGTTAATGTTGTCTGCAGCAGGTAAACCGATGCCTTACTTCGGGTTCTTTTTACCCGCGCTGGTCCAGCCCGATCCAGACTTGGCCAGGCAGTTCAAACATTGGCATGAGCTGCTCGGTAGCAGCGGCTATTGGCTGATCGGTTTGCATGCGGCTGCAGGGCTGTTTCATCACTACTGGGTGCGGGACAACACCCTGACGCGGATGCTACCGAAACGTTAGTGTTCTGGGGCTTGAGCGCTTATCGACTTAAAGGTTGCCGCACTACTCAATAAAGGGTTGAGTCAGTCTTTAATTTTCGTCGTGGGCGCTGAGGTCCGTTTCAGGGATTGGCTTGCACAGCGGCATGAACCAGCGCGTTCGTCTTGCCAAAGAGCGCGTTGCCATTCTGTGATGGGTTCACTTGACGATAGTTACCATAAACGATGCGCACGCCCTTAAGTAGGGTGATCGCTGATACAGCGATTACGCGGCGGTGCTCACCATTGTCGGCGAGTATTTCACTTCCCAGAATGAAATAGATGGCTTCGTCGTCCGCCTTTAGAACCTGGGTGCCCATCATCCTGAAGTCCGCTCCGGTTACTAAGCTATTGAGTCGAATCTGGGCGTCAGCATTCGTGCGCGAGAAGAGGGTTGGATCTTTAGACATTGCACTTCCAAGTGTGCGGACAAACTCCTTACGGCTCACGCCCTCCATGGGCCGCAGTTGACCATCACGGTCCAGGATGACGCCCAACACCACCCAGTCGGATGAGCTCACTAACTCGGACGGTGCGTTTTTTCTCCACTCTGCCACCTCTTCGCACCTCAAAAACAACGCCAAAATGCGGCTCGACGGCCCAGTGGCCTTGGCTGTCAGTTCAACGAACGTTTGCTCTCCGGGCGTTTCGCCAATCTTGCAGTAGCCTTGAGGCGAAGGCAGCTCAATCGATCTGCCGCCCACTGTGTATTGCTCAGAGTGGGCATCAGTCGCTGCAGTGAGCGCGATTGCGATGCTCGCGAATCGCACGAATAAAAGAAGGCGAACGTTTAGGCGAATGGTCACTTGTTTCTATCCCTGATTGTGGCCTCCGATGAATGTAGCAGAGCGTGACAAGAAGAAATCATTCTCCCAAGTCACGCACATTCCCGTTATTGAGGCTCTGCTAGAAGCGCCACTCTTCGGCCCGAACCAGCCGGCAGAACGGCCCATCTAGGGTTGCATTGTGATGAGCAACGATGTCCTTAGCGCTCATCACTGGCGTGTCTGAACAGGTATGACCTTCGGCAACGAGTACCGCATCGAAGCCAAGATCACGAGCAGCACGGCAAGTGCTATCGACGCAGTATTGAGTTTTCATGCCTGTGATGACCACACCAGTAACTCCACGAGACCGCAAATTGTCTGCCAGCTCAGTCATTTCAAAGGCGTTGGGCCGCCGCTTTTCGAACACCACCTCTGTACCCACCAGGTTGAGTTCCTGCGCAAGCATCGTCAACGGACTGTCGGGGCCGATGGGCGATCCAGCGGGCCCGACGTGGCGCGCGAGAAAAATCGGAGCGCCAGCGCTGCGGGCTTTGTCCATTAGGCTATTCACTGTTTCCAATAACGCTTCGCAGCGCCATGGTTTTTCCGGGCCGTGAACAAGCCCGACTTGGATATCGAGTATCAATAGGGCGTACATGGGTGCATCTCCTTGCGTATGAACCAGCGACACAAGGGCATAAAAAAAGGCCCTGTCCATCGCTGGCGGGCCTTTGAAGTTCGTAGGCTATTGGCTCACGACACCTCGCACGCTCCGCATACAGCGGTCGTGGTGGTGGTAGTCGAGGTGAGGCAATAGTGAGTCATGGATCGACACTAACAATCTCGCGGCGAGCTGACAAGCCAGGATCCCAGATTGCAGCAGTTGCTCTGATTCGCATACGTCCCTGTGCGCGGCCCTGTCGGTCGGCCCCTGGAGATTCAAGGTTCACTTCCTGTCTACCAAGGAAGGCGTTCTCCGTTATAGGCAAAGAAATTACCGCTGTCAGCAGGCCCTAAGCGGTCAATCAGAGATAACAGCTCATGCGCAGCAATGTTTGCCGGCCTGGCTTCAGAGGCACCTCGAAAGGGGTGTGACAGGCCTGAAATAACCGTGCCGGGATGAAGACTTAACAAGCGCGTCTGAGGCCGGGTTCGTGCCAGCTCGATGGCGGCCGTTTTAATCATCATGTTCAGTGCCGCCTTGGAGGCGCGATAGGCGTACCAGCCGCCCAAACGGTTATCACCGATGCTACCCACCTTGGCAGAGAGCATCGCCATAGCGCCTCGTGGGTCAAGCAAGGGCAAAAAGTGACGCAAAACCAGCGCAGGCCCGATGGTGTTGACCTGGAATATCGCCTGGAGCGTATCCGCTTCAATAGCGGAGTAGCTCTTTTCAGGTTTAATTTCGTCGCGATGGAGCAAACCGGCAGCATGCAAAATTAATTGGTAGGGGGCTTCTTGAGCTAATTCGGAGGCCGCGCTGGCAATACTGTCGGCCTCTTCCAGATCGAGGCATGGAACACTGTTACGCCCCAGCTCACGCACATACGCGCAACTTGGATCCTGATTGAGCAACTCACAAAAAGCCGAGCCGATCGCTCCACTGGCACCTATCACGAGGGCACGATAGCCCTCACCAAGCGAGTTCATCTTGAAGGGACTGTTCATCTAGGCGCTCCCGCGGTCTGGTTCGCTTTGTTGGTGTTAACCCATTCGTCCAATCAGCTGTAGAAACTCCTGACGCGACGCGGACGACTCGCGAAAGGCTCCCAGCATCACCGAAGATGTCATCACCGAGTTTTGCTTCTCCACGCCTCGCATCATCATGCACATGTGCTTAGCCTCAATGACCACTGCCACGCCGGCCGCATCGGTGATGTGCTGAATGGCGTCAGCAATTTGTTTTGTGAGGTTTTCCTGGATCTGTAAGCGGCGGGCGAACATATCGACCACTCGGGCCACTTTCGACAGGCCCAATACCCTTCCAGTAGGGATGTATGCCACATGAGCCTTGCCGATGAAGGGCAGCATGTGATGCTCACACAATGAATACAGTTCGATGTCGCGCACGATGACCATTTCATCGTTTTGCGATTCGAACAATGCGCCATTGATCACTTCTTCCAGGCTCATTGTGTAGCCATTGCACAGGTACTGCATTGCTTTGGCTGCGCGCTTGGGGGTATCCAGCAGTCCTTCACGCTCAGGGTTCTCGCCTACGCCGACGAGAATTTCACGGTAGTGTTCGGCTAATGATGGGCTCATCTTGATTCCTCGCAGCCATGCTGCGGTTTAAGTGTCGGCAATCCATGGCGGTAGGAACGTATCTGCTGCGCACGATCTGACGCAGATGGCACGGGGGTCGCCAGATCAGCCATGACCCACCTTCTTCGTCGGGACCATGACAACGCAAAGCGTTCTAGGTCTGCTTTTTTTTCAAAATGGCCTGCTTGTCTGATGCGGGTTTTGACGCCGGCACCGCGCACTGCTGATCGACACAGCGGCGGCCACCCTCTGGATGAGGTAACCACGCCAAATGGGGACGTAAACGGCAGAAAAGGCGATAACCGAATTCAAACAGCGGGCGCAATGCACGCCACGTCAGTGGCGTGGCCCAAAAACCTAAGCCAGCCGCTCGCCAACTCCACAGAGTGGCATCCAGGCCGGTAACCCAGCGGCCATCAGCGAAACGAGCGTGCAGCGAGGACTGCATGTGCTCGAACGTCAACCCGAGTGCCTTGGCATCGAATGCACCGCTGCTGATGTCCACAAAAAGCAGTCGATCCGTTACGGCGCGTCCTCGCAGGAACTTGATTTCTCGCGCGCACAGAGGGCATTCACCGTCAAAATACAGCGTCAACGGCCACTTCATTTTCTTGTACATCGTAATGGACCTTGTATAGGTTTACACAAGATAGGCTGAAAGAAACGGGCTGACAATGGGCACTGTGTTGTAGCTGCGTGATGGGCACGCCCAGTGTTGTGAAGGGATCGTCCGCCCCTTCGGCATCAAGCTTCCAGAGGGAGGGCCACGGCTAAGTGTCGTTGCGCAGAAGGGAGGAGGGGACAGCCGTAAATTGTTTCATGTAGCTTGAGTACAAGAGGGCCTGTGACGGCCCTTTTTTGGTCAACGTTTGCTGCGCCGGCAACGCTCCGAGCAATAACGGACTTCATCCCAGCAGCGCGCCCATTTCTTCCTCCAAGTGAAGGGAAGACCACAGATCACGCAGGTTTTTACGGGAAGATCACTCTTTTTCATGGATATTACTACCGGCTGGTGCGATCAATAGATCTCGTGGATAACCCGCCGAGATCGTGGCCCTGGTGCAAGTAAGGCTCCCCATGGCCGTGAGACTTCCGTTTCTCATCAATCCTTGCTCGATACTCCCGGCACATCCATGTTGATCTTGCGCCAAAAGGCTTCAGAGAAGCTGTACACCGAGAAGGCAATCAGCCCCAAGGCCATCACCATCAAAATCAACCAACCAGCAGGTAGATTTTGGAGTGCATCCAGCGATTCCTTCATACCAGGTGGATCCATGGCTTGATAAGTGGAACCACTGATGGCCAGTAACAACGCAATTTCTAAAAACACGACTCCACGGGCGATTAGTCCGAATCGTGATACCGGGCGGACGTATCGCATGACGTCTTCATCGGCCTCAAAATATCTCTCGAATGACGCTTTCCATCCCTTGATGATGTGAGCAATACCAACCCCAAGCGGAACGAGTGCGATCAGGTATACCAACACATTCGAGTGATCCCATGACAAGAGATGCGCTAACCAGTCTTTGGTTTGCCCTCCAGAATCGCCCGAGCTTTTAATACCGCTAATGAGTAGGCCCAACGCAAAAAAAGCTAGAGCGCCGTTGAACATACCTCCCGCGAACAGACCAGCACGAATCACCAACCCTTTGAATTTCTTGCCATGATGATCGACATCGCGTGTAGCTTGCAGGATGCGCCACGCCGCAAATGCGAGGAGGCCAGCCACCACAAGGCCAACTAGAAAATAGCCAAAGGGTTGGCTTAGCAGTGCTTCCAGGCTTTTGTGGCTGTCCTTCGGTTTCGTCGAATCTTGTGCTGCCAGCAGTGCGAAGATACCGATGATCAAATAAAGCAATCCCCGAGCGGCGTAGCCTCCCCGAGCGAGTATTACCAGGCTATGTTGCGCGGACATTCGATGTATTCCTGAGGTCTGATACAAGAGCAGACCCCTATCGCTGGGTGGGGTTCTATTACCAAGTCGAAGGGTGAAGTGATTTAAAAAACCCCAACGCCGGCCGCTGTCGAGATTGCCTCGCCCACGCGGGTCTTTTGGGCCTACAGTTTTGAGTGTCACTCACTGTAAGGAATACATACGTCCGGCACTTGCTGTTGACTTCGGGCAATGTGCATCCCTCAACGAAAGCTGAGGCAAGGGATGGGAAGGGTGCTTCGACCGGTTTTCCTTAACGCCATTGGCGGCGGCGTCCATCGGCCAGGCTACCTTGTTGCGCATGTCCGGGATTCTTCGAAATCGCATGGCCGTTGCCCCATTGATACAAGAGCCCAAGCGTCAGCTGCAGAATGAAAAAAACCGAGCACTTACGGCGCTTTGATCAACTGTTGGCCGACAGCCCTGACTTTCTGGTTACTCGTGCGTATGCCCAGTTCAGAACGCCGAATACTCTGGTGAGTTTAGAAGGCGCCCGAGGTGTGTGGTTTCGACGTAGCAAGCCCCAGAAGCTTTGCTCAGGATTCTAGCTACGTGCCAACCAGGCAAAATATCGTTGGCAGTACCAGTCGCTGACAAATGGACGGCTGGAAGCGGTGACAGCCTGCAGCTTGGCGATCGCATCGGCATTTTTTGGAAATTGACTGATGCCTGATGGACGCCATTCAACGTGAGTGCAGAAAATTGGGAAAGGGACAGTAGACGTTGAGGGATATATGGCCGATGAGCATCTCTACGTAATATCCTGTTTAACATAATATACATTATGCGTAACTATATATTTCTGGATGCCAGCCGTAGGCCTGCAGAATTCACACACCACCCCAGCATTTTCCGCCTAGCTGATGGCAACCCCCTTAAGCGTCATCTTTACTCGTTCCAACGGATGTCAGTGCCTTGGAGGTTTTGCATGAAGTCGCTTGCAGTCATGGTGTTCATACTCGCGATGCTCGGTGGCTGCGACGTCAGCTTCAACAACACGCCTAACGTCACTGCAACCGATCCTGGCACGCCGCAACAGCAACAGCGTGTTTTCGATACAGCTGTGGGATTTTTGGGGTTACTTGATGCGGGCACAGCCGAAATGACTTGGCCCGCAATCAGTCCCGTGCTGCAAGCCAAAACCTCTAAGTCGATGTGGGCCAGTAGCCTCAAAGGCCTGCGACTGGGGCTGGGTTCATTCCAGAGGCGCGAACCTGTTGCGATTGGTTTTATCGATCAGCTACCTGACGCGCCTGCCGGAAATTATGCGGTGATCGAGTTTGCCTCGATGTTTTCCACGACCTCTGTTCAAGAGAAAGTGATCATGCGCGACGACGACAAGCACTGGGGAATCGTCGGGTATTTCGTCCATAAGAGCATTGTTTTCGGTGACGGTACTAAGAAATCCCCCTAGCCCGGCCCTGCCCCAATTATTCGATAATGATATAACTCAACTAAATATCTATTTAGTTGAGTTATATATGAGTCATTCCTACGCTACCCCTGTTAGAGCTGAAAACGGTCCACAGATTGCGACAGTTTGCCTGCTAGATTGGCCAGTTCATCCGTAGTTGAGGCAGTTTGCCCGATCACGCGACTGTTGTTTTCCGACATGCCAGCGATCATCTCCACCTGATGGGAGATTTCATTGCTGGCCAGGCTTTGTTCCCCGATGGTGCGCGAAATGTCGTTCACCAACTCCGTGGTGTTCAACGTGGCCTGCAGAATCTCGCGGA
Organism: Pseudomonas sp. H1_D04; assembly: GCF_054683855.1. NCBI lineage: Bacteria > Pseudomonadati > Pseudomonadota > Gammaproteobacteria > Pseudomonadales > Pseudomonadaceae > Pseudomonas > Pseudomonas sp. H1_D04. The sequence goes on along the minus strand of NZ_CP162826.1, from coordinate 5,222,003 downwards.
TTGCCCGTTCTACTTCTGCGGTCACCGCCATGCCTTTATCCACTTGAGTGACGCCCTCCTCCATGCTGGTCACCGCTTCCCGAGTATTTTGCTGGATGCGTCCGACCATGCTGGCAATTTCCTGGGTCGAAGCGCTGGTGCGACCCGCCAGGCTGCGCACTTCATCGGCGACCACCGCAAATCCCCTGCCTTGTTCTCCCGCGCGGGCAGCCTCAATCGCGGCGTTGAGGGCCAATAAGTTGGTCTGGTCGGCGATGCCTTTGATGACTTGGATAATGCTGAAAATCGCCTCGGACTCCTTGTCCAGCGTGCGGATCACCTGAGCCGATTGCTGGGCTGAACGGGCAATACCGTCCATGTCCTTGACCACTTGGTGAATGACGCGACCGCCGTCCTTGGCCAAGGCTTCAGCCTGATTGGCCATGTCCAGGGCGCGGCCGGCGTGCCGAGTGATTTCCTCGATGCTCGCCGTCATTTCACTCGCAGCAGCGGCCATGGTGCTGGCGGCAGCGCTTTGCTGCTGGCTGCTGCCGGCGACTTCATGGCAGCCGTGGCTCAGTTGCTCGCTCATGCCATTGACGCCATGAGCGTTGCTGCGCACCACTTCGATCATGCCGCGCAAGTCGCGCTGCATGGTGGCAAGGCTGAGAATCAGCGCGCCTGCTTCATCATTGCGCTTAGGTTCGACAATCGGCTCGCTCAAGTTGCCCCTGGCGATACTCGCCGCAATGCGGCTGGCGGTCTGCAGCGGCCCCATGATGCTCAGGATGACCCAGCGGCCCTGAGCCAACAGCAGCAATACGCTGGCAATCAACACCGTGCCCAGGGTGAAGTTCGCATTACTGATTGCGTGCTGAGTGCTTGCGCCGGTCTGCTGGGTATTGGTTTCGATCAGCTCACTCAGCGCCGCCATTTGGTCTTCCAGACGGCTGAACGCAGTGTTGAAACTCTCCAGTTCTGCGCGAGCGGCTTCGGGATTTTCCAACGCCAGCGCGACGATACGTTCGCCGGCGCTTATATAGGTATCGAGGCTGGGTTTGATTTTTTCCAGACTGGCTTTAAGGCTGTCATCCAGGGGCAACTTGAGATTGTCCCCCAGCACCTCCCGGAAGTGCTCTGAATGTTCCTTGATCGAACTCGTCACCTCGGCCTTGGTACTGGCGCTTTTCCCCAAGCCCACCAACATGGCCGACAGCACGTCGGCGCGCAGGGCGTCGTGCATCATGTCGGCTTCCATGTGGTTGCGCAGTACCGTCATGGCGACCTCATTGGCCTGCACAGCCTCGCCCATCCGCGTGTTGCCCAGGTAACTGGCCAGGCTCATGACCAGGGCGGTAAGCAACCCGGTCGCTATCAACAGCATCAAGCGTAGTTTGATCGTCATGCGGGTATCCCCATACCTTGGCCGCGGGTTGGGAACCCAACCTCTATTAACGTTATCGGCAGCAGTCACTGGTTAGTGAAGCCTAAGTTTGCGGATCTGCGAGGATCCCTTAAGCTGGCCATCCTTTGCTCCGCCCGGAAATGCCCATGTCTCGAAGTATTGCCCACTTGGCCCTGCTCCTGGGGTTGATCACGGCCGTTGGCCCGTTCGCCATCGACATTTATCTGCCTGCGCTGCCAACCCTTGGCGCGAGCCTGCACGCCTCGCCGGCCGCCGTACAGATGAGCCTGACCGTGTTCTTTGTGATCGTGGGGGTATGCCAGCTGTTCTACGGCCCCATCAGCGATGTATTCGGACGCAAACCGCCGATTTATGCCGGACTGCTGATTTTTGCCATAGGCAGTATCGGCTGCGCCCTGGCGCCGACCATTGAAGTGCTGATTGGATTTCGAGCCCTGCAAGCATTTGGTGCGTGTGCCGGCATGGTGATCCCTCGGGCTATCGTTCGCGATCTGTACACCGGCCATGAAGCCGCGCGGCTGATGTCATTGCTGATGCTGGTGATGAGTGTCTCGCCAATTCTTGCCCCGCTGGCTGGCAGTGTGGTGATTGCGCTCTGGAGTTGGCGCGAAGTGTTCGCCGTGCTGGCGGTGGTGGCCGTGTTGTGCCTGGTGATGACGGCCGTGCAATTGCCCGAAACCCACCCGCCCGAGCGTCGTATGGGTAAAACCCTGGGCATTGCATTCAGCAGTTATGGGGCTCTGCTGCGCGATCCTGTGTTTATCGGATTGTCGGTGGTCTGCGGCTTTGGGTTGGCAACGTTCTTTGTTTTTATTGGCAGCGCGCCCTTTGTGTACATCGAATATTTCGGCCTGACACCCACGCAATTCAGCCTGTGTTTTGCCCTGAATGCGGCGTCATTTTTCGCTATGAGCCAGCTGACGGCGCGACTGAGCGCACGCTTCGGTCTGGTGCCGTTGATACTTTGGTCAGTTACGGCGGTGGCTGCAGTGATGCTCCTGCTGGCGGTCACCACGCTGTGGGTTGATAGCTTGGTCCTGATGATGACGTTGCTGTTTATCGGCTTCGGCTTCCTTGGTTTGCTGTTACCTGCCTCGGGGGTATTGGCCCTGGAGGACCATGGCGCGGTGGCGGGTTCTGCATCCGCTTTGCTTGGCGCGATTCAGATGATCACAGGGGCAGTGTCCATGACCCTTGTTGGTGTCTTTGCCGACCACACCCCGGCGCCAATGATCATCGGTATTGCGATGTGTGCCGTTGCGGCGATGCTCACGGTGATCTGGACATTACGCCGTTTGCCCGCCCACTTGGCGAGTGCCCCGCCCTCCTCCTGAGGGGTAACAACAGGGCTCGGCGTTAACCACTCGTCGGCCCTGGGCAGGATCCAGCACAACTATCGCCGGCCAAGGAATTACTAACTCCATAGCACCCTTAGCAACCTATGGAGATTGAGATGACTGACTACCCACGCCCGCCTTTCGCCCCTCAAGCCCAATCGGTCCCAGGCTCCCAGAGAAAAATGGACCCGTATCCCGATTGTGGCGAGCAAAGCTATAAAGGCTCTGGTCGGCTGGCCAACAAAATCGCGCTGATCACGGGGGCCGACAGCGGCATCGGTCGCGCGGTTGCCATTGCGTTTGCCCGTGAAGGTGCAGACGTTGCCATCGCCTACCTGGACGAGCACGAAGACGCCAAGGAAACCGCACGTTGGGTGGAAGAAGCCGGTCGCCAATGCCTGTTACTGCCCGGCGACCTTGCGCAGAAAGCCCAGTGCCAGGCACTGGTCGACAGCACCGTCGAACAGTTCGGTCGCATCGATGTGCTGGTCAATAACGCCGCGTTCCAGATGACCCACGAAACCCTCGAAGAGATCGAGGACGAGGAATGGGTGAAGACCTTCGATATCAACATCACGGCGATGTTTCGCATCTGCAAGGCCGCCCTGCCCCATATGAAGGCTGGCAGTTCGATCATCAACACCAGTTCGGTCAACTCTGACATGCCCAAACCGACCCTGCTGGCCTACGCCGCCACCAAGGGCGCGATTGCCAACTTCACCGGCGGTTTGGCGCAGTTGCTGGGCAGCAAGGGCATTCGCGTCAACAGTGTGGCCCCCGGACCGATCTGGACGCCGCTGATCGTGGCGACCATGACCGATGAAGACGTGAAGAGCTTCGGCAGCGAAACACCACTGGGCCGACCTGGCCAGCCGGTGGAGGTGGCGCCGATTTATGTGCTGCTTGCCTCGGATGAAGCCAGCTACATCTCCGGTTCACGCTATGCGGTTACCGGGGGGAAACCCATCCTCTAGCCTTGAAGGCGCTCGAAGGCTGAACATCCTCCCTGTGGCGAGCGCCTTGATGAACTGAGCGCCTGTGGTGACCTCTCTTTTCGCGGTGACCGGGCTTTTTGTGGTGATCGGGCTTTTGTGATCATCAGGCTTTTGTGGTGAGCGGGCTTGCCCCGCGCTGGGCTGCGAAGCAGACCCAATAAACTTGGGGGCTGCTATGCAAGCCGGCGCGGGGCAAGCCCGCTCATTACAGGTCGAATCGATCTACGGCTCGGCGGCGTTCGTTATCGTCACGCACGTCATAGCTGGCGGTGGTCTGGATGTTGGTGTGATGCGCCAGCTTCTGCGCGATCGATAGGTCATGCTCCTCGATCACCCGCGTGATAAACGAGCGACGGAAGTCATGGGGCATGATCTTCACCCCAACCTGTTCCCCTCGCTGCCGGGCAATGTAGTAAATCGCGTGTTTAGTAATGCGTTCCCGGGTGATATGGCTACCCCGGCGGATGCGATTGAACAGGAAGCTGTCGTCCTGCTCGCCCTCTTTTAACTGCTCGCGCCGAAACGCCAACCAGGCCTGCAACTTGGCAAATGCCCATTGCGGCGCGTACTTGATCAACTCTTTGTTGCCTTTGCCAATGACCCGCAAGCTGCGCTCCTCAACGTTGATCTGCGCGAGATCCAGGTTGACCGACTCCGACTTGCGCATGCCCGAGCCGTAGAGGATGCCGATGACCGCTGCATCACGCAGGCCTTGTGGCCTGGGGTCGGCGGCACAGACTTCCATCATTTCGCGGATCAGCGTGCGCCGCAGGTTACGGCCCTGGCCAAGACGCGTACCGGGCGCTGGCTTGACCGTGCGCATTCTCAACAAGTGTTCCTGACTGATCAGGCTCATGCGCCACGCTTCATTCATCACCCCGCGCACCGCATTTACATATAACGATGAGGTGTTGGGCGCGTAGCCGTCTTCGCGCAGGGCGGCTACCAGGGCGATGACGTGTTCGGGTTGCAGCAGGTGCCAGTCGATGTCTTCAAGGTTGATATCCTCGAAGCCCAGGCGGTCGGCGGCGTCCTGCAGCACGTAGCGCATGGTGAGTTGGCTGGAGGGGGCCAGGCGGGTGAGGTAGAGGGTCAGCGGGTTGCGGATATGCTCAGTCAAAATAGATCAGCCTTTGGATTAAATACCTCGAACAAGCCATTGTTAAATCAAGGTATTTAGTGAATTGGCGAGGGCCGAGTCTAGCGCAGCACAGGCCCTCTTACCAAATCATGGGGCGGTTTCTTCGTCCTCCGTGGGTTCCTGGGGCTGGGTCTGGGCCTGGCTCCATTCGGCGTCCTGCTTTTGCATCAGTGCGAACCAATGCTGACGCATGAACGTGAGATACGCCTCGGGCGCATTGGCGAAATCCTTCTCATCGCCATAGCAGCCGGGTAACGGCAATTCGGTGCCCTGCTCCTTGTACTGGCTGACGAGCGCCTGTTGCCCGGCGGTGCTGCAATCCTTGGGCAGCGGCATCCCGCGCAACGCCCCGGCCTCTTCATCCCACCAGGCGGCGCCGTAGCGGTCGACACCGCGCAAACGGTACTTCTGCGACTTGCCCACATGCATGATCAGCTTGAATTCATTGGGGCTGACGTCGCTGGTGCAGGTGCGCGAATAGCCCACAGTGGCCTGGGTGATGCCATCGCCAGACAGGTCGGTGACCTTGGTCGCGGCTTGGTCGAAACGCAACGCCGCGTCAAATTCGCAATGCTGCACATCGTCGTAGAGCATCCACACGCGCTTGGGGCGGTTACCGTCGATCAGGTACTGAGCGGCATACACAAAGGACGACTGGGTGCCGTCGTCATCCCGCTCGCTGACTTGTTCAGCCAGCACCAGCAGATTCTTGCCCTGGCGGTCGTCCCAGGTGTAAGCGGCGATCTGCTTGCCACGTACTTCCACGCCATCCGGCACCTGATCGAGGCTGGTCAACGCCACGCTTTCATCGGCGCGAACGGTCGTGACACACGCCACGCTCATCAACAACCCCATCAATACTGGCCGCAACTGGCCGCGTAAAAGCTGCACGCTATTCATCCGATTACCCTGCCAAGAGACGCGTTACTTTACCGGCACTTGAGAGGCATTGCAGAGAAGATTCTTCAATCGTGGTCGAAGCCTGTTTGTGTTCGCCCACGCTGTAGCAAATGCGTTGCATGCCGTTCCTGTTTCACCGCGATCCAGCCCCCCTTAGCGCCCTCACGTTTAGCTGAACCCTGGCTGTCTGGCTGTCAAATAAACGAATTTTCGACTTCCGCTTCATACCTTTCCTACATTTTTGAGCTTAATCTTAAATACGGAAGCTCAATGTGATATTCACATTTTTGAACTAACCTCTTGATTAGAATTCGATTTTTAGCGGTTCCCAACCGTTGCACGGCGTTTGTATCCAATGATTGCGGGCGTTTTCACGCGCCACGCTGCTCTAACCCCGAGGTCATAAATCTTTGAAACCCTACCCTATTCATCGCGTGTCGATCGTTATCCCGGTCTACAACGAAGAAGAAAGCCTGCCTGAATTGCTGCGTCGCACCACCGCGGCGTGCAGGCAACTGGCCTACGAATACGAAATCATCCTGGTGGATGACGGTAGCCGTGACAACTCGGCCCAACTGCTGGAAGACGCTGCCGCAGAAGACGGCAGCAACGTGGTGGCTGTGATCCTCAACCGCAACTACGGCCAGCATGCCGCGATCATGGCGGGTTTCGAACAGTGCCAGGGCGAAGTGGTGATTACCCTCGATGCCGACCTGCAGAACCCACCCGAAGAAATCCCGCGCCTGGTGGAGCAAGCCGCCCTCGGCTACGACGTCGTCGCCACCGTGCGCAACAATCGCCAGGACTCGGCGTTTCGCCGCTGGCCGTCACGCCTGATCAACCTTGCCGTGCAGCGCTCTACCGGCGTGGCCATGACTGACTACGGCTGCATGCTGCGCGCTTACCGCCGCACCATCGTCGACGCCATGCTCGCCTGCCGCGAGCGCAGCACCTTTATCCCGATCCTCGCCAACGGCTTCGCCCGCCACACCACGGAAATCCTGGTGCACCACGCCGAGCGCGAACACGGTGAGTCCAAATACAGCGCCATGCGCCTGATCAGCCTGATGTTCGACCTGCTGACCTGCATGACCACCACGCCGCTGCGCCTGTTGTCTATTGTCGGCTTCAGCCTGGCGGCCCTGGGCATGCTGTTTGCCTTCGCGCTGATCGTTCTGCGCCTGGCCTTCGGTGCCGACTGGGCGGGCGACGGCCTGTTCGTGCTGTTCGCGGTGCTGTTCGTCTTCACCGGTGGCCAGTTCATCGGCATGGGCCTCTTGGGTGAATACCTGGGCCGCATGTACAGCGATGTGCGCGCCCGCCCACGCTTCTTTATCGAAAAAGTGCTGCGCAACCAACCGGCAGCACCGGCTCCTGTGGTCGTCGTTGACGGCCTGGTGTCTTCCCATACTTCCACTTCCGCCGATCAGGTTCAGTCATGAGTTCAAAAGCTGTTGTATTCGCGTACCACGATATTGGTTGTGCAGGCATTGAAGCGCTGCTCAATACCGGCTACGAAATTGCTGCTGTGTTTACCCATGCCGACGACCCCAAGGAAAACAACTTCTACGGTTCCGTTGCCCAAGTGTGCGCCCGCAACGGTATCCCGGTGCATGCGCCAGAGGACGCCAACCACCCTTTGTGGATTGAGCGCATCGCCAAGCTGAACCCGGATTACATTTTCTCTTTCTACTACCGCAACCTGCTGAGCGAGCCGCTGCTGGCCACCGCCCGTAAAGGTGCGTTCAACCTGCACGGTTCGTTGCTGCCCAAGTACCGTGGCCGCGCCCCGGCCAACTGGGTGCTGGTCAACGGCGAAACCGAAACCGGCGTGACCCTGCACCGCATGGTCAAGCGTGCGGATGCCGGCGCGATCCTCGCCCAGCAAAAAGTCACCATCGAGCGTAGCGACACCGGCCTGACCCTGCATGCCAAGCTGCGTGAAGCCGCCAGCAACCTGCTGCGTGATGTCCTGCCGCAACTGGCCGAAGGCAAGCTGACTGAAACCGCACAAGATGAAAGCCAAGCCACTTACTTCGGTCGCCGCACGGCCGCAGACGGCAAGCTGGACTGGAAACATCCGGCTGAAACCCTGTTCAACCTGGTTCGCGCCGTGACTCAACCGTATCCAGGCGCATTCTGTGCCGTGGGCGAACACAAGCTGATCGTGTGGCAAGCCGAGGTGGTCAAGGGCAACGAAGGCCTGGCACCGGGCCGGGTGATCAGCGTCAACCCGCTGCGCATCGCCTGCGGCGAAGACTCCCTGGTGGTCAAGTTCGGCCAGCGCAACGACAACGGCCTGTACCTGGCCGGCCCTTCCCTGGCCAACGAACTGGGCCTGGTCGACGGCTCCGTGCTGCGCGGTGCCGAGTCCGGCCGCAAGCCACGCCGTACCCGCGTGCTGATCCTGGGCGTGAACGGTTTTATCGGTAACCATCTGTCCGAGCGTCTGCTGCGTGACGACCGTTATGAAGTCTACGGCCTGGACATTGGCTCCGACGCCATTGAGCGCCTGCGCAGCCACCCGAACTTCCATTACGTCGAAGGCGATATCAGCATCCACACCGAGTGGATCGAGTACCACATCAAGAAGTGCGACGTGGTCCTGCCGCTGGTGGCCATCGCCACGCCGATCGAATACACCCGCAACCCACTGCGCGTGTTCGAGTTGGACTTCGAAGAAAACCTCAAGCTGGTGCGCTACTGCGTCAAGTACAACAAGCGCGTGATCTTCCCGTCGACCTCTGAAGTCTATGGCATGTGCCAAGACCAGTATTTCGACGAAGACACTTCCAACCTGGTGGTTGGCCCGGTCAACAAACAGCGCTGGATCTACTCGGTCTCCAAGCAACTGCTGGACCGCGTGATCTGGGCCTACGGCGCCAAGGGCCTGAACTTCACCCTGTTCCGTCCGTTCAACTGGATGGGCCCACGCCTCGACCGCCTGGATTCGGCCCGTATCGGCAGCTCCCGTGCGATCACCCAACTGATCCTGAACTTGGTGGAAGGCACGCCGATCCGCCTGTTCGATGGTGGCGAGCAGAAACGCTGCTTCACCGACATCGCCGACGGTATCGAAGCCCTGGCCCGCATCATTGATAACGACAACGATGCCTGCAACGGCCAGATCATCAACATCGGTAACCCGGAAAACGAAGCCAGCATCCGCCAGTTGGGCGAAGAGCTGCTGCGTCAGTTCGAAGCGCACCCGCTGCGCAGCAACTTCCCGCCGTTCGCCGGTTTCCGCGATGTGGAGAGCAAGGCGTTCTACGGCACCGGTTACCAAGACGTGGCACACCGCAAGCCAAGCATCGAAAACGCCAAGCGCCTGCTGAACTGGGAGCCAACCGTGGAGATGAGCGAAACCATCGGCAACACGCTGGACTTCTTCCTGCGCGAGGCCATGCTCGAAATCGCGGATAAGCGCTAATGCAGGCAGGTCTTCGCATTGACGTCGATACCTATCGGGGCACCCGTGAAGGTGTGCCACGGTTGCTCGAATCCCTGGACGAGGCCGGGGTAAAAGCGACGTTCTTCTTCAGTGTCGGGCCGGACAACATGGGGCGCCACTTGTGGCGCCTGATCCGCCCGCAATTCCTGTGGAAGATGCTGCGTTCCAACGCTGCCGGCCTGTACGGCTGGGACATCCTGCTCGCCGGCACTGCCTGGCCGGGCAAGCCGATCGGCCGTGACTTGGGGCACTTGATGCGCCAGGCCAAGGCCGCCGGTCACGAAGTCGGCCTGCACGCCTGGGATCACCATGGCTGGCAGGCCAACACCGGACGGTGGAGCGATGCACAACTGGTCGAGCAAATTCGACGCGGCGTGGAGACCCTGAGCGACATCCTGGGCGAACGCATCGACTGTTCGGCGGCCGCCGGTTGGCGTGCCGATGAGCGTGTGGTGCAAGCCAAACAAGGTTTCAACTTTCGCTACAACAGCGATTGCCGGGGTACCAGCCTGTTTCGGCCGACATTGGCCGATGGCAGCGCAGGTACGCCACAAATTCCGGTGGACCTGCCGACCTTCGACGAAGTCGTCGGGCCGGTGGTGGCCGCCAAAGACTTCAACAGCTTCATTCTTGACCGGTTTGCCGAGTCGAAGCTCAACGTCTACACGATCCACGCAGAAGTAGAAGGGATTCTGATGGCCAACGATTTTCGCCAGTTGCTTGCCCAGGCAGGGCAGCGCGGCATCGATTTCAAACCGCTGGGTGACTTGTTGCCTGCGGACCTGACCACCCTGCCCCAGCAACAGTTGGTGCGCGGCGCATTGAGCGGCCGTGAGGGTTGGCTTGGAGTGCAGCAGGCATGATTCGGCGTTGGGCCTTGCCCCTGCTCCTGTTAGCGTTTGGCGTGTTTTACCTGCTGCCGCTGGCCACCCATGGCCTGTGGATTCCTGATGAAACCCGCTACGCACAGATCAGCCAGGAAATGCTGCTGACCGGCAAGTGGGCTTCGCCGCACTTCATGGGGATTCGCTATTTCGAAAAGCCGGCTGCCGGTTACTGGATGATCGCGCTCGGCCAGGCGATCTTCGGGCAAAACCTGTTTGGTGTGCGCTTCGCCTCGGCGTTGAGCACCGGTTTGAGCATCCTGCTGGTGTACCTGGTGTCGCGTCGGCTGTGGAATGACCCGCAAAAGAGCCTGGTCAGCACCGTGCTGTACATGAGCTTTGTCAGCGTCGCGGCCTTGGGCGGTTATGCCAACCTCGATCCGCAGTTCACCTTCTGGGTCAACCTGACCGGCGTTGCCCTGTGGTTCTGCTTCGACAGCACCTCCCGCAACGGCCGCCTGGGATCCTGGGCGCTGCTGGGTTTCGCCTGTGGCATGGGCTTTATGACCAAGGGATTCCTGGCGTGGCTGTTGCCGGTGTTAATCGCCCTGCCCTACGCGATCTGGCAGAAGCGCTTTCGCGAACTGCTCGGTTATGGGCTGGTCGCCGTGGTTGTCGCCATTGCAGTGAGCCTGCCGTGGGCACTGGCCGTGCATCTGCAAGAACCGGACTATTGGAATTTCTTCTTCTGGCACGAGCATATCCAGCGTTTTGCCGGCGAGGATGCCCAGCACGCCGAGCCTTTCTGGTATTACCTACCGTTGCTGGTCGCGTTCAGCCTGCCGTGGGTCGCACTGCTGCCGTCCACCCTGAAACAGGCGTGGCAGGAAAAACGTGCAGCGAAAACTGCCTTCCTGCTGCTGTGGCTGCTGATGCCGCTGGCGTTTTTCAGCCTGGCCAAGGGCAAGTTGCCCTCCTACATCATGCCGTGCCTGTTGCCGCTGGCGCTGCTGATGGGCTCGACACTGGCGGACAAACTCGCCGCAGGCCGCGGCCGTGTCGTGCGTATCAACGGTTGGCTGAACCTGGTGATTGGCGTCGCGGCGTTACTGGCGCTGACGTGGTTTCAACTGAAGAAGCCCGTCTACGAACACGGTCAGGAAACCCTCAGCCTGGTGCTGGTGTTTGTCTTCCTGTTCGGCTGGATCATCGCCAACCTGCTGCAAGCGTCACGCCCGCTGCGCTTGTGGGCAGCGCCGGTAGTTGGCAGTTGGTTGCTGGTGGCGTTGGTCCCGGCCGCACTGCCCCATTCGGTGGTTTACAACAAGACTCCGGACCAGTTCATCATCGATCACCTCCAGGAGCTGAGCCAGACCAGCGCGTTGCTGAGCAATGACCTGGGCGCAGCCTCCGCCTTGGCCTGGCGCGTCAAGCGCCCGGACGTGACCCTCTATAACACCGTCGGCGAAGTGAAATATGGCTTGGCCTTCGACGATGCGGCCCATCACAAGGTCGACACCACACAGGTCCGGCAGTGGATGAGCGACGCACGTAAACACGGCGCCGTCGGGGTGGTCATGCGCGTGAAGGGTGACGACGAAATCGCCGAGGTGGACTTGCTGCCCAAAGACGGCAAGCGCTACGAGCAAGGCAATATCGTGATCCTGGTGTTCCCGCAGGTTGCGCCATGATCACGCTATGCCTGTTATTGGCCGCCTGCCTGCTGACATGCATTGGCCAGGTTTCGCAAAAATTCGCCGTGGAAAGCTGGCGCGACCAGCCCGACGGTTGGGCGCTGAAGCTGCGCTCGCCGTGGCTGTGGTCGGCCCTGCTGTGCCTGGGTTTTGGTTTGCTGGTGTGGTTGCTGGTATTGCAGCGCCTGGAAGTCGGTATCGCCTACCCGATGCTCAGCCTCAATTTTGTCCTGGTCACGCTGGTGGCGCGCTTTGTGTTCAAGGAACACATCGACACACGGCATTGGCTGGGTGTCGTGCTGGTGATTGCCGGTGTGGTGCTGTTGGGGCGCCAGGTATGAGCCGCGTGCGTGGTTTTGCCCTGGCCCTGGGCAGCGTTGGCCTGGTGAGCGCCGCCCAATTGGGCATGCGCTGGAGCATGACGCGCCTGCCCTTGCCCACCGAATGGCTGGCGGCGTTGAACAGCAACGCCATCGACTTCGCTGCGTTGGGCGTGGTGAGCCTGGCGATCTTCGCCTACGCGCTGTCGATGCTCTGCTGGCTCGGCGCGCTCAAGCACCTGCCCCTTGGCCGCGCCTATTCATTGCTCAGCATCAGCTATGCGCTGGTGTACCTGTTGGCCGCCAGCTTGCCGGTGTTCAACGAACATTTTTCCGTTTCAAAAACCCTGGGGGTGGCGCTTGTCATCCTCGGTGTGCTGATCATCAACTCTCGTCGTGCCAGTGCTACTCGTCCCAGGAATGCCCCATGAAAATCAGTGTATTTGGTAGTGGTTACGTCGGCCTGGTACAGGCCACCGTATTAGCCGAAGTCGGTCACGATGTGATCTGCATGGACGTCGATCAAAACAAGGTCAAGCTGCTGCAGCAAGGCCATGTGAGTATCTTCGAACCGGGACTGGCCGCCATGGTCAAGGAGAACCTGGAAAGCGGCCGCCTGAATTTCACTTTCGATGAGAAGCTCGCCGTCGAACACGGTGAAGTGCTGTTCATCGCCGTCGGCACGCCGTCGGATGAAGATGGCTCGGCCGACTTGAAGTACGTGCTGTCGGTGGGCGACGCCGTGGCCCGTCATCGAGTGGCCCCGGTAATCCTGGTGGAAAAGTCCACGGTACCCGTGGGCACCGGCGACACCCTGCGCGCCCATATCGAAAAAGCCCTGCACGTCGCTGGCCGGCACCTGGAGTTCGATATCGTCTCCAACCCGGAATTCCTCAAGGAAGGCTCGGCGGTTGCCGACTGTCGCCGTCCGGATCGCATCATCATCGGCTGTGAGCGCGAAGAAGTGCGCGAAGTGATGCGCGATCTGTACGCGCCGTTCAACCGCAACCACGACCGCATCATCTTCATGGACCTGCGCAGCGCCGAGCTGACCAAGTACGCCGCCAACTGCATGCTGGCCACCAAGATCAGCTTTATCAACCAGATCGCCGAGTTGGCCGAGCACCTGGGGGCGGATATCGAAGCCGTGCGCCTGGGCATCGGTGCCGACTCGCGCATCGGCTATCACTTTATCTACCCCGGTTGTGGTTACGGCGGTTCATGTTTTCCCAAAGACATGCGCGCCTTGATCCACAGCGCCAAACAGGCCAACTGCTCCAGCGACCTGTTGGAAGCCGTAGAAGCGATCAACCAACGCCAGAAGAGCAAGCTGTTCGAGCGCGTCAATGCGTTCTTCCAAGGCAATCTGCGCGGCAAGACCTTCGCCCTGTGGGGCCTTGCGTTCAAGCCCAACACCGACGACATGCGCGATGCACCCAGCCGCGTGCTGATGGAAGCGCTGTGGGCTGCCGGCGCCAACGTGCGCGCGTTCGACCCGGAAGCCATGCAGGAAACCCAGCGCCTCTACGGCGACGAAGAACGGCTGATGCTGATGGGCACGCCGGAGTCCACTCTGGTTGGCGCCGATGCGCTGATCGTGTGCACCGAGTGGCAGCAGTTCAAAGCCCCCGATTTCGACCTGATCCACCAGCGCCTGAAAACCCCGGTGATCTTCGATGGCCGCAACCTGTATGACGGCGAGCGCCTGTCGCGCAAGGGCTTCCAGTACTTCCCGATAGGGCGAGGCGACTCATGTCAGTTGCCGATTCCGCAGCAGCAGTGGGTGCCACAGGTCGTGGAAGCCTGATACGTGAACACAGCCCGACCGCCTTTGCTGAGTGCCACGATCCGCCGCCAATCCCTCTGCCTGGGATTGCTGGCGCTGTTGCTGTTTATCGCCGGCAGTTGGCACCAGGCGATTATCGGTTTCGACTCACGCTTCGTGCTGTTCGCCCAGGAAATGCTGCGCCATGGGCCGGGCTTTTTTCCCACCACTTACGGCCAGCCGTATGCTGATTATCTGGCCACCTCGACCCTGATGACCTGGCTGTTGTCGCTGCCCCTGGGCCAGGTCACCAGCCTCACGGCCTGGCTGCCCACTTCGATGGCCTCGGCACTGATCGTCATCCTGGTGTATCGCCTCACGGCGCCCTACTCCCAGCGCTGGGGCTTGTTGAGCATTGCGGTGCTGCTGTTGAGCACCACCTTTATCAGCGAAACCCGCGCCGTGTCCCTGGACCAGATGCTCGCCGCGATCACCTTGACGGTGTTTTATCTGGGTTACGCCCATGATCATTTCTCTGCGGGTAAACGTCTGCACTGGCTGTTTCTGCTCTTGATCCTGGGGTTTGCGATACGCGGGCCAATTGGCCTGGTCGTGCCCACCGGTGTGCTGTGCAGCTATTACCTGATCAACCGGCAATGGCGCCAACTGCTCAGCTTCGGCCTCCTGGCGCTGGCTCTGCTGCTGGCATGTGTCGGCCTGCTGTTGCTGATGGCCAAACTCAGTGGCGGTGAGCGTTTCATGCAGGACGTGATCCGCATGCAGTTCCTCGGGCGCATGGATGGCAGCGAAGGCAGCAGCGGTGTGCTGTATTACTTCACCAGCTCCCTGGGTAATTACGCCTTGGCCTATCCCCTGGCGTTGCTGGTGCTGCTGGCAGTGGCGACCGGTGGGCGGCGCACGCCGGAGCCGGCCTTGCAATTGGTGCTGTACTGCGCCGCTGCCGGCTTGCTGGTGATGGTTGGCCTGTCGATCCCCCAGGCGAAAAAGGCGCGCTATGTACTGCCGATGCTGCCCATGGCGGCGATTATTGCGGCGTATCCCTTTTACGGCGCACGCGGGCGGCTTTTCGCCTGGCTGCGCGGCCTGATGCTGGGTTTATGGACGCTGCTGCCTACGCTGCTGATCGCCGGGCTGCTGTTCGTGCGCCCACGTTATCCGGAACAACTGAGCCATCTGGGCTTGGTGCTGGGTGTGCTTGGTGCGCTGCAGGCATTGGCGCTGTTGTCGTTGTTCGTCTCTCGTCTACGGCCGGTGGGGCCGGCCTTCACTGCGGTGTTGGCGGTGTGGGCTACCTACATCCTGGTGGTGGAGCCGCTGGAGCGCAGTGTCTATGACACCCGCACATTTACCTTGAACGTTCATGAGCAGGTGATGCAGCAGCATGCCCCCGTGGTCTTGCACGGTTTGGGCAAAGACGCCAAGGCCATCAAATACATGGTCAACCTCGACTGCGATCAGGTGCCGTTGTTTACCCAGCAAGCTGCTGACCTGACGCCCCTGCAAGGGCCAGCCTGGCTGGTGATGAGCGAAGAGGATTTCCGCGCGCTTAAAGATCCGCGCTTTGCCACGCTCACACCGACCTTAACGGGTGAGTTTGATCGCAACACCTTTGTCCTGCTGTACCTGGCCAAACCCCCACAGCCTTGAGCCGACCCGGAAGAATCCTACGCAGCTATGCGTAATGGCTGGTGTCATTTCACTTTCCGGGGGTTGAAACCCAACTGTAAACTCGATGGCCATGTGGGGTAGGTCTTTACCGCCACAGGCCATGGAACACAACAAGGACGTTAAGAGCGGCAGCCATCACTGCGGCTCACTTCGCGAGAGGACAATGCCGTGCCAAATGATCGTTTACCTGATACTCCTGCTGCCTTGATCCGGGATGAAGTGCATATCGGCTACCTACCCATTCCGCCGTTGGATCGACTGATGTCGCTACGCAACGCTCTGGTGGCACTCAAAGGTCCCCTCTCTGGCGAGCCAGGGCTCCTGGAAAACCTGCAAAAGCATATGTTCAACGAAGAAACCGATATCCGCGTCTTGGGCAAACTGAACACCGCGTGCATTCCCCTCTAGTGAAATGGGTTTTAATTCAATATTTATGCATTAAAACCTCATTAATATGCATTGGCGCCGATAATCGAGGCGCGGCACACTGCGCAGGTTCCTCCCCCAAATGCAGGAACGTTCAAAGGGCTTTTCCGGGAAACCAGACAAGCCTTTTTTTTGCCCGCCGTTTATGGATTTCTTTTCAATGCTCGCTCGCTGGTTTCCCGCTGCAATCAATACTCGTCCTACCGAATGGAGCCGTGCCGCCATTGGGATGGCACTGGGTACATTGTTCAGTGTCTGGCTCTGTGCCCAGGTATTTGGCATGGAGGTGGCGCTGCACCTGCTCGGCCCGCTGGGGGCCTCGGCGGTGTTGTTGTTTGCCGTCTCCTCCGGTGCGCTGGCGCAACCCTGGTCGATCATCGGCAGCTACCTGTGCGCCGGTGTCGTGGCATTGCTGGTCGCGCGGGTTCTCGGACGCACCTTGGGCGGCGCTTGCCTGGCGGCCGGCATGGCAGTGGTGTTGATGTGCTGGCTGCGTTGCCTGCACCCACCCGCAGGTGGCCTGGCCATGACCCTGGTGCTGGCCGACCCGGCTTCCGCCGCACTGGGCTGGCATGAGTTGGGCGCTGTGCTGCTCGGCGCCAGCGCCCTGCTGGCATGTGCGCTGGCCTACAACAACGCCACTCGCACGCGTTATCCCAAGGGGGCTGTCGAGTCCCCTTCGGCCGTATTGAATACCCCCGATGCAGCGCGAAACCCTGCCGTGACCGCCGCCGATTTGAAGCTGGCGCTTGCCGAGATGGAGCAGTTCTACGACGTGGCGCCCGCAGAGCTTGAACAACTGATTCACGCGGCCGAAACCCACGCGCGCCGTCGCAGCATCGGCGAAGTACTGGCCAACCGCGCGCCCTGAGCAGAGGCCCGGGCGCCCTGCATAAATGCAACAACCACCTGCATGATTCCGGGTTGTACTGCGCAAATTTGCACTGGTACGATCGCGAGATAGTTCGTCCCCGAACATCTTGATAAAGAACAATAAAAGCAGGGAGTTAGAGATGACTGCTCAGGTTTCATCCGAAGCAAGCCGCGCCGATTCGCCTCAGGAAGAGGTACTGGCCGACGTCCGCAACCATATCGGCCACCTCACCCTTAACCGCCCTGCGGGTTTAAACGCCATCACCCTCGACATGGTTCGCAGCCTGACCCGGCACCTGGAGGCCTGGTCCGACGATCCATCGGTCTACGCCGTGGTCCTGCGCGGCACCGGCGACAAAGCCTTCTGTGCCGGCGGCGATATCCGTTCCCTGTACGACAGTTTCAAGAATGGCGACACCCTTCACGAAGATTTCTTCGTCGAGGAATACGCCCTCGACCTCGCCATCCACCACTACCGTAAGCCCGTGCTGGCGTTGATGGACGGGTTTGTCCTCGGCGGTGGCATGGGCCTGGTGCAAGGTGCCGATTTACGCGTCGTTACCGAGCGCAGCCGCCTGGGCATGCCGGAAGTGGCCATTGGTTATTTTCCCGACGTGGGTGGCAGCTATTTCCTGCCGCGCATTCCGGGCGAACTGGGGATTTACCTCGGCGTCACCGGCGTGCAGATCCGAGCCGCCGATGCACTGTATTGTGGTTTAGCAGACTGGTACCTCGACAGCAACAAGCTCGCCGACCTCGACCAGAAACTCGACCACCTGCAATGGCACGACTCTGCGCTCAAAGACTTGCAAGGTGTGCTGGCAAAGCTTGCGGTGCAGCAGCTGCCCGATCCGCCGCTGGCAGCCTTGCGCCCGGCGATCGACCATTTCTTCGGGTTGCCGGATGTGCCGAGCATCGTTGAGCAATTACAGGCCGTCACCGTTGCCGACAGCCATGAATGGGCGCTCAACACGGCCCACCTGATGCAGACCCGCTCGCCCCTGGCCATGGCCGTGACTTTGCAAATGTTGCGCAAAGGCCGCCGCCTGTCGTTGGAACAGTGTTTCGCCCTGGAACTGCACTTGGACCGGCAATGGTTCAAGCGCGGCGACCTGATCGAAGGCGTGCGCGCCCTGATCATCGACAAGGACAAAACCCCGCGCTGGAACCCGCCAACGTTGCATGGGCTATCAGTTGCCCACGTCGAAAGCTTCTTCCAACAGTTCGAGCAAATTGCGAGATAAGCCATGCAAGACATTGAATACACTGAAGAACAAGTGATGATCCGCGACATGGCGCGTGACTTCGCCCGGCGTGAAATCGCCCCGTCCGCCCAAGCCTGGGAAAAAGCCGGCTGGATTGACGACAACCTGGTAGCCAAAATGGGCGAACTCGGCCTGCTGGGCATGGTGGTCCCGGAAGAATGGGGCGGCACCTACGTCGACTACGTGGCTTATGCCCTGGCGGTGGAAGAGATTTCCGCCGGCGATGGCGCCACCGGCGCACTGATGAGTATCCACAATTCAGTGGGTTGCGGGCCGATCCTCAACTACGGCACAGCGGCGCAGAAAGAAACCTGGTTGGCAGAACTTGCCAGTGGCCAAGCGATTGGCTGCTTCTGCCTGACCGAACCCCAGGCCGGTTCCGAAGCCCACAATCTGCGCACTCGCGCTGAGCTGCGTGACGGCCAGTGGGTGATCGACGGCGCCAAGCAATTCGTCAGCAACGGCAAGCGCGCCAAGTTGGCTATCGTGTTTGCCGTGACTGATCCGAACTTGGGCAAGAAAGGCATTTCCGCTTTCCTAGTGCCCACCGACACCCCTGGCTTTGTGGTGGACCGCACCGAACACAAGATGGGCATACGCGCTTCTGACACCTGTGCCGTCACCCTCAACCAATGCACAGTTCCCGAAGCCAACTTACTGGGCGAACGCGGCAAAGGCCTGGCGATTGCGCTGTCGAACCTGGAAGGTGGCCGCATCGGTATCGCCGCCCAGGCCCTGGGTATCGCACGAGCAGCGTTTGAAGCGGCGCTGGCCTACGCCCGAGACCGGGTGCAGTTCGACAAGGCGATCATCGAGCATCAGAGCGTGGCTAATTTGCTGGCGGACATGCAGACCCGCTTGAACGCGGCCCGCCTGCTGATCCTGCACGCAGCGCGCCTGCGCAGTGCCGGCAAGCCGTGCCTGTCGGAAGCGTCACAAGCCAAACTGTTTGCCTCGGAAATGGCGGAGAAGGTCTGCTCGTCAGCGATGCAGATACATGGCGGCTACGGCTATCTGGAGGATTACCCGGTGGAGCGTTACTACCGGGATGCGCGGATCACGCAGATTTACGAAGGGACCAGCGAGATTCAGCGGATGGTGATTGCCAGGGAACTCAAGAACTACCAGCTCTGACAGAGACACCAACGAACTACTGTGGGAGGAGGCAAGCCCCCTCCCACATTTGCACTTCAGTACATGAAGATTGGCTTACTTATCCTTGAACTCTGGCGTGCGCTTGGCCACAAACGCCGCCATACCTTCCTTCTGATCCAGCGTCGCAAACGCCGCATGGAACACACGGCGCTCAAAGCGCACGCCTTCGGACAGGCTCACTTCAAACGCACGGTTCACGCT
The DNA here is from genome assembly GCF_054683855.1 of Pseudomonas sp. H1_D04. Classification (NCBI taxonomy): domain Bacteria; kingdom Pseudomonadati; phylum Pseudomonadota; class Gammaproteobacteria; order Pseudomonadales; family Pseudomonadaceae; genus Pseudomonas; species Pseudomonas sp. H1_D04. Next base: position 5,202,562 of record NZ_CP162826.1, on the reverse strand, counting down.
TTCCTTGACCATCATGCTGATTGGCACCGACTTGCCAGCAATCAGCGTGGCGACCTTCAGCGCTTCATCCAGCAACTCATCGGCCGGCACGATGCGCGCGACAATCCCGCAACGCTCAGCCTCCACCGCATCGATAAAGCGCCCGGTCAGGCACATTTCCATGGCCTTGGCCTTGCCTACCGCGCGGGTCAGGCGCTGGGTGCCGCCCATGCCGGGCAGGACGCCGAGGTTGATCTCTGGCTGGCCGAATTTGGCGCCATCACCCGCCAGGATGAAGTCGCACATCAGCGCCAGTTCGCAGCCGCCGCCCAAAGCAAAACCGTTGACGGCGGCAATGATCGGCTTGCGGCGGTTGGCCACGCGGTCGCTGTCGCTGAACAGGTCATCGAGGTAAATCTGCGGGTAGGTCAGCTCGGCCATTTCCTTGATATCGGCGCCGGCCGCAAAGGCTTTCTTCGAACCGGTCAGCACGATGCAGCCGATGTGCGGATTGGCTTCCAGATCATCCAGCGCCTGGTTCAACTCACTGACCAACTGCGCATTCAGCGCATTCAGGGCTTGCGGACGATTCAGGGTAATCAGCCCGACGCGGCCCTGGACGTCGAGCAAAATGGTTTCGTAACTCATGTATCGGCTCCTTAGAGATTGCGTGAGATGACCATGCGTTGAATGTCGCTGGTGCCTTCGTAAATCTGGCAGACCCGCACATCGCGGTAGATCCGCTCCAGGGGAAAGTCGCTCAGGTAACCGTAACCGCCCAAGGTTTGCAAGGCGGCCGAACAGACTTTTTCGGCCATTTCCGAGGCAAACAGCTTGGCCATCGACGCTTCCACCAGCGCCGGCTTGCCGCTGTCGCGCAAGGCGGCGGCGTAATGCACCATCTGCCGTGCCACGGCGATTTGCGTGGCCATGTCGGCGAGTCGGAAGGCTACCGCCTGGTGTTCGATCAGCGGTTTGCCGAAACTCTCGCGCTCGCGGGCGTAGTCGCGCGCCGCTTCAAACGCGGCACGGGCCATGCCCACTGCTTGCGAGGCGATGCCCACGCGGCCGCCTTCGAGGTTGGCCAGGGCGATCTTGTAGCCTTCACCCTCCTCACCCAAACGGTTGGCCACCGGGACCTTCACGTCTTCAAACAGAATCTGGCACGTGTCGGACGCATGCTGCCCCAACTTGTCCTCGACCCGCGCGACGCTGTAGCCCGGCGAATCGGTGGGCACGATAAACGCGCTGATCCCGCGTTTGCCTGCCGCTGGGTCGGTAACGGCAAACACAATCACCACCCCAGCGTTTTGCCCGGAGGTGATGAACTGTTTACAACCGTTGAGCACGTAGTGGTCACCGTCCAGACGCGCGCGGGTTTTCAGGCTGCTGGCATCGGAACCGGCCTGCGGTTCGGTCAGGGCAAAGGCCCCCAGCATGGCGCCGCTGGCCAGAGGCGTGAGGAACTGCGTTTTTTGCTGGTCGTTGCCGAACTTGAGGATGGGCACGCAACCCACCGAGTTGTGCACGCTCATGATGGTGGAGCAGGCTCCATCACCAGCGGCAATTTCTTCCAGGGCCATGGCGTAAGCCAGGTAGCCGGTATCGGAACCGCCCCATTGCTCCGGCACCAGCATGCCGAAAAACCCCAGTTCGGCCATCTCGCCGATGGCCTCCTTGGGAAAGCGGTGCTCGCGATCCCATTCGGCGGCGAAAGGTTTGAGACGTTCCTGGGCGAATTGCCGGGCCGCGTCGCTGATTTGCAGTTGTTCGTCATTGGGCAGCATCGTGGCTCCTTAATACAGGCATTCGACGGCCATGGCTGTGGCTTCACCACCGCCGATGCAGATCGCGGCAACGCCACGCTTGAGGCCCTTCTGGCGCAGGGCCGAGAGCAAGGTCACCAGGATGCGGGCGCCCGAGGCACCAATCGGGTGGCCGAGGGCGCAGGCACCGCCGTGAACGTTGACCTTGGAATGGGGGATTTGCAGCTTGCTCATGGTCACCAGGCTGACCACCGCGAAGGCTTCGTTGATCTCGAACAGATCCACTTCATCAAGGTTCCAGCCGGTCTTGCTCATCAATTTGCGAATCGCACCCACTGGCGCCATGGGAAACAGCCCCGGCTCATCGGCAAATGCAGCATGCCCATGGATCACCGCCAACGGCTTGAGCCCACGTTTGTGCGCCTCGGACTCGCGCATCAGCAGCAGCGCCGCAGCACCGTCGGAAATCGAGCTGGAGTTGGCCGCTGTCACCGTGCCGCCTTCGCGAAACGCCGGTTTGAGGCTGGCAATCTTGTCCAGCTTGGCTTTGGGGGGTTGTTCGTCGTGCAGAATGGTTTTTTGCTCTTTGCCGACAGTGACCTGTACCGGGACGATTTCGGCAGCGAAGTTGCCGTGGGTGATCGCCTCCTGAGCGCGGGTCAAGGAGGCAATGGCGAAGGCATCCTGGGCTTCACGGGTGAAGCCGTTATGCAGGGCGCAGTCTTCGGCGAAGGTGCCCATCAGGCGGCCCTTGTCGTAAGCGTCTTCCAGGCCGTCGAGGAACATGTGGTCGAGGACGCGGCCATGCCCCATGCGGTAGCCACTGCGGGCGCGGTCCAGCAAATACGGTGCGTTGGACATGCTCTCCATACCGCCAGCAATCACCACATCGACACTGCCCGCCAGCAGTGAATCATGGGCCAGGATGGCGGCTTCCATACCTGAGCCGCACATCTTGTTGAGGGTGGTGCAACGGGTGGACTTGTCCAACCCGGCGCCCAATGCCGCTTGCCGCGCTGGCGCCTGGCCCAGGCCAGCAGGGAGTACGCAGCCAAACAGCACTTCATCCACGGCGTCGGTAGCGATACCGGCGCGCTCAACCGCTGCACGAATAGCGGCGGCACCGAGTTGAGGTGCGGTCAGTCCCTTGAGGTCACCCTGGAACCCGCCCATGGGCGTGCGCACGGCGCTGACAATCACGATGGGATCAGTCATGGGTCACTCTCCTTACTTGGCTGCCATGCGCAAGGCACCGTCAAGACGGATCACCTCGCCATTGAGCATGCTGTTTTCAATGATGTGCCGCACCAGTGCGGCGTATTCGGCAGGCTTGCCCAGCCGTGGCGGGAATGGCACGCCGGCGGCCAGGGAGTCGCGCACTTGCGGCGTCATGCCGGCCATCATGGGCGTTTCGAAGATACCGGGAGCGATGGTCATTACGCGAATACCGAAACGCGCCAATTCACGAGCCGCGGGCAGTGTGAGGCTGGCGATGGCACCTTTGGAGGCCGCATACGCAGCCTGACCGATTTGCCCATCGAAGGCGGCCACGGAAGCGGTATTGATGATCACGCCGCGCTCACCGTCGGCATTCGCTTCGGTTTCCGCAATGGCCGCAGCGGCCAGGCGTAACAGGTTGAAGCTGCCGATCAGGTTGACGTTGATCACCTGGGCGAAGTTCGCCAGCACGTGAGGGCCGTTCTTGCCGAGAATTTTCTCGCCGCGCACCACGCCTGCGCAATTGACCAACCCGTGCAAGCCGCCAAAGGCCGAAACCGTGGCTTGCACGGCGGCTTCAGCGGCAGCTTCCTGGCTGATGTCGGCCACCGCACTGCGGGCGTTTTCACCCAATTGCTTGGCCTTGGCGGCGACCGCTTCGGCGTTCAAATCCACCAGCATCACCTTGGCACCAGCGGCGATCAGCATCTCAGCGGTGGCCGCGCCGAGGCCCGAAGCGCCGCCGCTGACCAGAAAAACCTTGTTTTCAATCTGCATCATTGTTTCCTTGAACGATGGACCGGGTAACGAGCGTATGGCCCAGATAGTCGCTTGGGTGCTGCACAGCGACAATGGTCAAAGCTTTCAACATGGCTGACTGGTTTGGCCAAGGGGGCAAGGCACTGGTGGTGAGTGGACTTGCCCCGCCCACCACAGAGGCCTGCTTGACACAGAAGCTGGCGCACCTCCGATCATAGACCCCACCGATCAGCCGGTAAGCCCAAGCGATTGGACGCCCTCCCTATCAGCTTCTAACCTGATGGCCTGCACCACCAAAGAAGCCCCCCCATGATCGTGCGTCCTAAACCCAATCTCCTGGGTATCCTGTTTTCCCTAAAAGGTTCGATTGCCAAGCGCATCGCCCTGCGCAGCCTACTGGTCACGTTGCTGGCGTCGGTGATCGTGCTCGTGGAAACCCTGCACCCCGCGTACTTCTCCAAGGTCAACGCCACGCCCTTCACCTTGCTCGGGCTCTCGTTGTCGATCTTCATGAGCTTTCGCAACAATGCCTGCTATGACCGTTGGTGGGAGGGCCGCAAGCAGTTGGGGCAGATGATCATCGAGGTGCGCTCGCTGATCCGTGAAACACAAGTACTCGCCGATGCCGCTGAACGTGCGCGCGTGTTGCGCGGGCTGGGGGGCTTTGCCCATGGGTTGATCGCACGACTGCGCCATGAAAATGAAGCCCAGGCGATACAGCCCTGGGCCAGCGTGGAAGCGGACCATCCCAACCTGCCGGACCGTGTGCTGCAACAGCTCGGCGGGCGGTTTTCGGTACTGGCTCAGCAGGGCGTCATCAGCGAATGGCGCTACACCCAGCTGGAAACCCGCTTGGTCAGCCTGAGTCAGGTTCAGGCCTCGTGCGAGCGGATAAAGACCACGCCACTGCCCTTCCCTTACACGCTGCTTTTGCACCGCACCATCTACCTGTTCTGTATTCTGCTGCCCTTCGCCATGGCCGAACCTCTGGGCTGGCTGACACCGGTGTTCACCGCCATTGTCAGCTACACCTTTTTTGGCCTGGATGAAATCGGCGATGACCTGGAAGACCCGTTCGGCTTTGATGAAAACGACCTGCCCTGCAATGCGCTTCTACGCACCTTGGAGCGTGAGATTCTCGCGGCGCTGGGCGAAACCGAACTGCCGGCGCCCTTGGAGCCAGTGGAGTACGTGCTCACCTGACGCCGGTTTGACACCTGCCCTGGTCTGACCGAAGCTGACGGCCTTTGTAATAGCTACTCAAGCTTCGGACGCCTGCATGTCAAAGTCACGCCGTTACGCCATCGTCGGCCTGTGCGCCCTGTTCTTCATTGTGCTGCTCACCTGGTATTTCTCCCGCTCCGCCCCGGTGGCTGTGGCTCCCGCGATTGCCCATGGCTACGCCAAAGCGCTGAAACAGGCGCGTAACGGCGAGCCTGGCGCCGCCCGAGTGCTGTATCAGCAATTGGGCCGCCCGGACCTGACCGATGAGCGCCGCGCCGCCCTGCATGCCGAACTGCACAACTATCCAAGCCCCCAGGCCCTGAAGCTGGCGGATAAAGACCTGATCAATGAATCGCCGGTGGTGCGCGAAGCGGCGATCCACAGCATTGTCGGCCTGGTGCCCACGGGCCAGCGCACCCTGCTGCTGGGCCCGGCGCTGGATGACCCCGAGCAAAGCGTGCGCTTTGCCGCCGCCAATGCCTTGCTCGGCCTTTCGCCGGACACCCTTGGCCTGTATTTCGGGCCGCTGCAGCAGGTGTTGGACGAATTCGTGAAATACCTCAAGGCCCAGCCCGAAACCGCCGAGGGGTGGATTCAGCTGGCACGCCTCTACATCCACAGCGCGCTGTTGCCGGAGGCGCAACAGGCCCTGGAACAGGCGATGCGTTTGCAACCGGACAACCTGCAAGCAGTGGTCGCGCAGATCGAGCTGTTGGATAAGCAAGGCAAGACCGACGAGTCCCGCCAATTGCTGGCGCGGCAGTTGGCGTCTCACCCCGAGTCCGCCTACTTGCAACACGCCCTCGGCATGTGGCTGCTGCACCATGGCGAGCGGCCTTATGCCCTCCTCGGCCTGTCCAAAGCGGTAGAGCTTGAGCCGGATAATCAGGATTACCGCTACGACCTGGCCACCACCCTGCACGACCAGCAGGAGCTGGAGGCAGCGCAGCGCCAATTGGAAGAAATCGTCCAGCGCCACCCGGCCAATCGCAAGGCTCGGGTGCTGCTGGTCAACTACTGGAAAGAGAGTGGGCAGTTGCAGAATGTCCAAGTGCTGCTGGCTCAGCTTGAGCAACAGAATCCGGACGATCCGGCCTTGCAGCAAGGGCTCTAAGACACGCCACGACACCTCGGGGACGGCTCGCCTGTACCGATAAATTGAGCCGTTTGTTGAACGGTTGCATAGTGCCACGGTCAAGTAAACATGGCGTGTTGTGACGAACATGCCCTTCCACTTGTACGTGACCCGAGGGCACTTCTTGTCTACATCCAAAGAGCTGTTCAGTGAAAAGGCGGCCACCGGCATCGAAGGTCTTGATGACATTCTTGCCGGGGGGCTATCGCGCAGCCACCTGTTTTTGCTGGAAGGTGAACCTGGTACCGGTAAAACCACCGTGGCCCTGCATTTCCTTCAGGCCGGGGCAAAAAACGGCGAGCGATCCTTGTACATCACCTTGTCGGAGACTGAGCGCGAGTTGCGCCAGGGCGCCAAGTCCCACGGTTGGGACCTGGATGACAACATCCATATTTTTGAGCTGACCCCACCGGAAAGCTTGCTCAATGCCGAGCACCAACAGAGCCTGCTGTATTCCTCTGACCTTGAGCTGGGTGAAGCCACGCGGCAGATTTTTGAGGTGGTGGAACGGGTCAAGCCGACCCGCGTGGTCGTCGACAGCCTCTCTGAGATCCGCCTGCTGGCGCAGAGTTCGTTGCGTTATCGCCGGCAGATCCTCGCCATCAAGCACTACTTTGTGCGTTATGACGCCACCGTACTGCTGTTGGACGACCTGACCACTGAATCCCTGGATAAAACCGTGCACAGCGTGGCCCACGGCGTGATCCGTCTGGAAGAATTGACGCCGAACTACGGTGCCGAACGCCGCCGCGTTCGCGTGGTGAAGTACCGTGGACAGAAGTATCGCGGCGGTTTCCACGACTTCACCATCATGCAGGACGGGGTGCATGTATTCCCTCGCCTGGTGGCCGCCGAACACCGCGGTGGTTACAACCGCCAGACGCTCACCAGCGGCATCAGCGAGATGGACTCATTGTTGGGAGGCGGTATCGAGACGGGCTCCAGCAGTCTGATTCTCGGCCCGGCCGGTACCGGCAAATCGTTGATCTCGATGATCTTCGCTGCCGCCGCCGTGTTACGCGGCGAAAAGGCAGCGCTGTTTATCTTCGACGAAGAGCTGGGGTTGTTGTTTGAACGCATGAAAAACATGGGTATCGACCTTGAAGCGCTGCAGGCCACCGGCAACTTGATGATCGAACAAGTGGACGCTGCCGAACTGTCCCCTGGCGAGTTCTCCCACCGGGTGCGCCGCGCTATCGACGAAGGGGGTATCAAAACCGTGGTGATCGACAGCATCAACGGTTACCAGGCGGCGATGCCTGAAGAAAATGCGCTGATCCTGCACATGCACGAGTTACTGCTGTACCTCAACCGTCGCGGTGCGGCGACCTTCATGACCGTCGCTCAACACGGGTTGGTGGGTGACATGCAAGCACCGGTCGACATCACCTACCTGGCCGACACAGTGATTCTGCTGCGTTACTTTGAAGCGCTGGGCAAAGTCCGCCGGGCGATTTCGATCATCAAGAAACGTACCGGCGCCCACGAGTCGACCATTCGTGAATACCGCATCAGCAACCGTGGTTTGACCGTCGGCGAGCCCTTGGACAACTTCCAGGGCGTACTGCGCGGCATCCCGACCTACATGGGCGCAGGCTCCCCTTTGCTCAAGGATGAGCAATAGTGCCGAATCTACTTGGCGTTTCCGAACGCGCGATCATCCTGGCGCCAGTGGGGCGCGACAGTTCACTGGCGTTGATGATGCTCAACGAAGCCGGTTACTCCGGCATCGTCGCGACCCACCTGCCGATGCTGTGCGACGCGATGGAAGAAGGTGCAGGTCTGTTGATCATTGCCGCCGAAGCCTTGCGCGGTATCGATCTGGAGCCGCTGCTGGAAAAACTGCACCAGCAGCCCGCTTGGTCGGATATGCCCATCGTGCTGATGACCCATCACGGCGGCAGCGAACAGAACGGTTCGTCCCACCTCAGTGGCCTGCTCGGCAATGTGACCTTCCTGGAGCGGCCCTTCCACCCGGTGACCCTGATCAGCCTGGTCAGCGCTGCTCTGCGCGGCCGTCGTCGCCAGTACGAGGCGCGTGACCGCCTGATCGACTTGAGCGAAAGCGAACTGCGCCTGCAACGCACACTTGAAACCCTTGAACAACAAGTCGAAGAGCGCACCGCGCAACTGCGCCACAACGAAGAGGCGCTGCGCCAATCACAGAAAATGGAAGCCGTCGGCCAATTGACGGGCGGTATCGCCCACGACTTCAACAATATGCTCACCGGGATTATCGGCAGCCTCGAGTTACTGCGCAGGCGCGTGTCCCGTGGCAAGTTGGACGACCTCGATAGCCTCATCGATCTTGGCGTCACGTCAGCTAACCGCGCAGCCGGATTGACCCATCGGTTGCTAGCGTTTTCCCGCCGGCAATCCTTGGACTCCAAACCGGTCAATATCAATGAACTGGTCAGCTCCATGGGTGAACTGCTGGAACGCAGCATCAATGAAAGCATTACCCTTGAGATGCAACTCACCGACCAGCCTTGGACAGCTGAAGCCGACCCCAATCAGCTGGAAAGCGCCCTGCTCAACCTGGTGCTCAATGCCCGCGATGCAATGCCCAACGGCGGCAAGCTGACGGTGGAAACGTCGAATCGGCACCTGGACAGCGTTTTCACCGCTGCGTTTGGCACCCTGCCCCCAGGCGATTACGTTGAGCTGAGCATCAGTGATAACGGCTGCGGCATCCCGCAAAGCGTGATTGGCCGTGTGTTCGATCCCTTCTTTACCACCAAGCCGATCGGCCAAGGCACCGGCCTTGGTTTATCGATGATCTACGGCTTCGCCCGTCAGTCCCGCGGACACGTCACCCTGCACAGCGAGGTGGGCCTTGGGACGACCGTCAGCCTGTTCCTGCCACGTTTTCTGGGTGAGACCGTCGTGCCCGCACCCGTCGACCCTGCGTTGCTGCCATTTGCCAATTCCGGGGAGACCGTGCTGATCGTCGAGGACGACCCCGCCGTACGCGTGCTGGTCAGCGCAGTACTTAAAGAGCTGGGTTATGGGTTTGTTGAGGCAGAGGACGCCAATACGGCATTACCGATCATTGAATCTGAACAGCGGATCGACCTGTTGATCAGCGATGTCGGCTTGCCCGGCATGAACGGCAGACAAATGGCAGAGATCGGCCGGCAGATGCGGCCGGATCTGAAGGTATTGTTTATTACCGGCTATGCCGAACATGCCGCCGTGCGCGGTGGTTTTCTCGACCCTGGCATGCAGTTGATTACCAAGCCATTTACCTTTGATTTGTTGACGGCGAAGGTGCGGGAGATGATCCGGGCGTGATGTGATGCATGTATTGCTTGCGGCACAGCCAGGTCAAGAGGGAAAAGTTCGGAAATCATTGGCGTCGGGATAAGCGGAATCGCCAGAACGGTTTTGGGTACTGAGAGTGACACCTAGGGTGTTCCTCCCTGCCGACCTGACGAGCTAGCCAATGATCCCATCCCGTAATGATGTAGTGCTCAGTCATCACCTCCCGATGAACGTCAACGCGCCACTGACGTCCGTAGATCAACCCCAGTTCAATAAGCCTGGGCTCAGGACTGAAGGTCCCATCCCCTCCCATGACACCGCCCGTTCTGAGGGCGACAGCCTTCTGGCCGAGATTTATGGCAAGGCACTCCTTCGCTTGACTGATGTTGAAAGTCAGGATCGGGAGGTGATGATAGAAAACATTCCTCCCAACTCCACATTCGGTCAGTGGTGGGCGCAATTAGGGCGAGCGATGCAGTCCGATGATGTCAAGGAGTGGATGAGACACATCGGGGTGGATAGCCGCACAGTGAAAATCACGCCCGAATCGGGTCAGGTATCTTTCAAAGTTCAGCGCTATATCACCGCATCACCAGTGACACAGACGCATGGCCAGGAAGACAAGCAGTGGTCCGGGGTAAGCGGCCCTGTCGTTGAGGCGGCGAAGGTCATAGCGGCGGGCAACGGACTTTCCACTTTCTCCCCGCCGTTGTCCGAACACAGCAACAGTGCGCCGTTATGGCTGGTGAAGCGCTTCTATCGGGAGCCCGAAAAATCGTCAGTCGCAGAGCGCCAGGACAGAGCGGCGCAATTGGCGCAGGATAAATCCTTTGCGCAGCTACCCGCCGGCCTTCAAGAGGCGCGCAGTGAGGAGGCACTCACAGGGCAAAAGAAGGCCCTGGGAGATAAGAATACCCGCCGTGAGGCCGCGTTTGCGTTCACGCATCTCGCCATGCTTTTAAAGCGCGGCGATCTTCCCTCCGAGCTGATTCTTGATCACCTGCAAAAAAACAACGTCCAGATCGCCCCCGACAGCAGCTATCCAGAAGCTGCCATGAACACATGGGGCGAAGCCACACTTGAGCACTACCTGCAGGCAAACGGTTGGGATATTCCCACCAATCACCAGGAAGCGGAGAATCTCGCCGCGGCCCTGCTCCGACCAGAACCCCAACACCCGCCCCATGGCAACTATGGCGGTGCACTGGCATGGCCGATACCACTCGACACCCGCAGCCAGTGGCAACTGAGGGCAAACCTACGTCACGGCAAGATCGGCGACATTGACCTGAAGCCTTTCAAGAGCGTGCTGGAGTACCTGGCGCAAGACGCGACATTCGAGCCTTCCGAGTTACGTCATCCTCAACGGGTCCTCGACAGGTTGATCCAGTCGCCCAGGGGGCAGGCACTTGGCGAAGCACTGCAGAGCAGTTTCGATGCAAAGTCTGTGAAAGGCAGTCCCAACGACTGGCTGCTGGCTGCGCTGAGTATTGACCGTAAGGTTCAACCAGGCGCTCCCAGAGGCTACGTAGCGGGCATTTCTACCTTGGGCCCTAATGTTTACGGGAAGCCTGTAGCGGGCATCGTCAAGGACCTGAGCGACTACCTGGTGTCCTCAGGCCAAGCATCATCGCCCGAGAAAGCCGCGCTGCAAGCCCACCTGTTGTTGGCAAGCCGTACGCCGGAGTTGCTGGTCAAGGACATCCCCGAAAGCCTGACCTTCGGCTCTCACAGTTGGGTCAGTTTTGTCACCGCCGTCGGGCGCCTTGAGGCCAAGGCTGCGGGATCAACGGCGGCGATGACCTACGGCGAGGTGATGCTGCAAGCGGCGATCGCACCGATCTCTGAAGAGGAGCGTCGTACTGAGTTCCTTGTCCAGCAGGAAGCGCTCAAGGACTGGGGGCACGCCAATGGCTTGCCTTACCCTCAAAACGAAACGCAGATGAACGAAGTGCGCAACGCGTTTCATGCTCGGATCGCTGAATTGAAAACTGCCAGCGATGCGCAACGTGCACCGATGCCGATAGCCAGGGACATGGCGCGGGAAGAGTTACAGAAGGCGCTGCCGCACATGGCTGCGGCACTTTTTGATGAAAAGTGCATCACGCTGGAGCCTTCTGTTGCGGATTTCCCCGGACCTTATTCGGTCCTGGATTTGTACATGGATGGAAGAAGTGCACATGGCGCACCCACCGCCCAACCCGATGCTTTTTATAGAGCGCTCTTCACCGACGGATCCCCCTACTCGCCCAGCAGGTTTGTTTCGTCAGCCTCTGGCGTCAATATCAGCGAGGTCCTGAAAACGATAAAACAACTCCCTCATCTTTCCTCGACCTTCAAAAGTGCGTTTTCGGCGTACTGCTCAAGCATGGAAAAAAGCCTGGGCACGCAAGTCAAACACTTGATATCGCAACAACCCATTTCCACGCGAAATAATCTTGAACTCGGAAAATTAACTCTTGTTAAAGAGCAATACATTGACTATTCACCCTTCTCTCTCATGCCGAAAATACGCGAGCGTGACGATCACAACCTGTTGGTCAAAACTGAACGCATGGGTCAGATTCATACCTACGAGATAGATCTAAAACACGCAAAAATTACCGAACGTACCGACCTGGGCGATTTTCGACCTGGAAGATTCCCAACCGGTCACACCCATCCTGATAGAAAACTTGTCCAGGTGATTCCCGACACACCGTCCGCGTCAGGCCTCACGGATGAAAAAAGTGGCGCAGCCGCCACGCCCGATAGCTTTAACAGTGAACGTACCTCTTATATTGCCGATGCGTTTATCAAACACATCAATATCAAAGCACTCACAATGGAGGCCCAACAACAAACGACCTTTGACACTGAGGAGCCTTTTCACAAAAAGGTGCGTGAGTTCATGTTGAATCTGATCCCATTAAGGTCGGCGATTTTCAACTTTCAAAACGGTGATTACGCTGAAGGCGTTTTGGATCTGACACTGGATGTGTTTGGTTTTATCGCCGGGGCCGGTGCGGCGGCAAAGGGCGCCAAAGCAATGATGTCCGGCGCTTCCGCACTCAGCAAGCTGCTCCACGGCGCTAAGATTGTCGGGCGCACAGCCATAGGAAGTCTTAATCCCTTCGACGGCGCAACGGACCTCGCCAAGGGGGCCTTTTACCTCGCGAAAACTGGTTCCACATCAGTACTAAAGGGTTTTAGAACACTGACTCATTCTGCTGGCAGTTATGACCTGGTGTCCGCCAGTAAACGTTTCGACGCGGCCTCGGTGGGAACATTCAAGGTCAACAACGAGTTCATTGAAGCACCGGCAACCCTTCTCGATGGAAAGTGGCACGCCTTCAACCCGGCAACCGGGCAACCCTACGGCCCTGCCATAAAAGACTTCCTGCCTTCGGTACACAGCAATGATTTGGGAAGTTTTGCGACAGCAACGGACCCTGCAAAAAGAATAAGTGGCGCGGTGGTCGGCGACTGGAAGAAATCCGTTAGAACCCATCGAGAAGGGCCAGATAAAGAGGCGTTTGACCGCGGCTATATTTACGGAGACCCGCGGAAGATCAGTGGCTACTCCAATAAGATGTCATTGGCTGACTTAATGAAGCTTGGCGCCAGTAAAACCCTGACATCAGAACAGGTCGGTATGTTGGTCAAAAAATATGACGACATGGCCTATCAGTTCGGTAAAAACACATCGGCGCGATTTATAGGCAACATTGAGCCGCGCTTCGGAGACGTTACGCCTATGCCCCAAATCATTTACCTCACCCAAACCGGACAATTGTCTGATGGTCAGTGCGCGGCTCTCGCACGTGCCATGGCAACGGCGATGGCGCAAGGCAAGGAGCAAGTGTTAATCAAGAATATGTACACCGCCGCGGCCTTTGCTTTAGATCCGGCCTCCAGGGATTTTGTCGCCAAGCTCAGTAAAATCCAAAGCAAAACGGGTGGCCAAAGTGCCTTCCATGCAGGACAGCCCACCCGTCAGGTTTCCATTCAAGACATGGTCAGGGAGCTGTCCAATTCGACGGTTTCGAAATCATTAATGATCGACTCTCCAGGCCATGCGATGGCCGCGGGAGTAAAAGTCGATGGCGGGTATAAAACGTATTACTTTTATGATCCCAACCATGGTCTCGCCAACTTCTCAAGCGCAGAGGCGATGCAAAAAGGCTTAGAAAAACTGACGCGTGACAAGAAACTTCAGCCCCCCTATAAAACCCATAGCACCGACCCAACAAAGTTGGAATTCAAGGTCTTTGATCACACGGATGACTGGCAGCAAAAAAACAGCGTTTTCAATCTGGACGTCAACAGCTTGTACAGCGCCCCCCTCACTCCGTCCGGCCCCCAAAAACTGTCTAACACTCAGTTGATACAGAACTTGGAAATACTGCACAAAGCGCCGGGTAATCAGGGCCTGGTTTGTTACGAGGCGTCTATGCGGGTGGGGCAGGCTGAAAAAAGCCTTTCATCTGAAGTGTACGATGCTGTCATAAAGGCTACAGACCGCAGCGGCGGCACAAACTATTCGCCGCATTACCTGGACCTGATGGGAATCAAAACAGATAACCTCCAAACGGTGTTCAACAGCGCTGACATTACAGAGTCCGGGCTATTGAATTTCAAGCATACCAATGAGGGCGAAGCGTTCGCGCACACCGTCTACATCCAAAAAACCAAAGACAATCAGTTGTACCTTTTCAACACTAATAGTCCGGATCTGGATATGGCCATGATCAAAAATGGCAACCTCCCGGTAATTAGCGGCGGTATGACGGTCTATCCACTGAGCAACGACAAAGGTTTGCAGGCCTTCCTCAATGGTATTGACGGAAAACGCGGTTGGCAGTTCGCGTACACGCCAGCCAGTACACTCAACGCCAATGTTCAAAGGTTAAAACGTTAACGATTGAATTGAGTGGCGCCCACGCGCCACTTTTTCACGCCAGCAAGCGTTGGATATGCTCGTGCAGGGTATCCAGGTCAAACGGCTTGGCCAGGATCGGCGCATTGCGCGTGATCGGGCTGTTGCATTCGAGAATTTCCTGCGGGTAACCGCTGATAAAAATGACCTTCAATTCCGGTCGCAACTGGATCGCCGGTTCTGCGATCTGTACCCCGGAAATCCCGCCCGGCAGACGGTAGTCGGTGACCATCAGGTCCAAGTGCGGCTTGGTCGCCAGAATCTCGAACGCTTGCTTGCCGTCGATCGCCTTCAGGACCCGATAACCCAGGCCTGCCAGGTATTCACCCAGCACAAACATAATGGATTCGTCGTCCTCGACGATCAGTACGACATCTTGTGCATCTTCACTCATGGGAAGCCTTCGTTCGGTCAATTGCTGCAAGTACGACCATGGGGTCACGCAGAGGTTGCGTCGAAGTGACGATTGATTTCACGCTGACGTTTCAAGGGGCAGACACACCCGAAACAGCGCGCCCTCGCCTATCTGGCTTTCGACCTCGATGGTGCCGCCATGGGCCGCAACGATCTGCTCGGAAATAAACAGCCCAAGGCCCAGGCCCGCCGCCACTTGGCTGGCAGACACGCGCTCGAACTGCTGGAAAATACGCTTCTGGTTCTCTGCACTGATGCCGATACCGTGGTCGCGCACTTCGACCCGAGCTTCGCCATGCTCGCTGTACACCTGCACCTCCACCGGGCTTTTGGCCCCGTAGCGCAAGGCGTTGGTCAGCAGGTTGGTGACTACCTGCTCAATGCGGAACTCATCCCAGTTCCCTTCGACGGGCCCTTGCACAACCAGTTGCATCGACGAGTCGGCGGCTGCCACTTGTGGCGCGAAGTTCTCCACCAGGTTGCTGACCAGTTGCGCGAGGTCAAACCTTGCGGGGCGGATCGACAGCTTGCCGGTGCGAATGCGCGACACATCAAGCATGTCTTCAATCAGGCGAATCAAGCTTTTGATCTGCCGCTCATCGCGGTCAACCATCGCGTGCATCTTGTCCAGGGTGAACGCGGCGGCGTTATCCCGGGCCAGGTGCATCTTGCGTAGCTGTGTCTCCAGGATCAGCCCGTTAAGGGGCGTACGCACCTCATGGGCGACAATCGACATAAAGTCATCACGCATGCGCACAGCCTGTTCCAACTCGGCCTGGGTGGCCTGCAGGCGGTTCAGCAACTGCTCCTGCTCGCGGCGGCTGCGCTCCAACGCTTCAACCTGTTGCTTCATGGCCTTGCTTTGGCGGTACAAGTCGACGAAGACATTGACCTTGCTCTTCACCGCGTGGATATCCAGCGGTTTATGCAGGAAGTCCACCGCGCCGCTCTCGTAGCCCTTGAAGGCGTAGTTGAGTTCGCGGCCGGCGGCACTGACGAACACGATCGGGATGTTCTTGGTTTTTTCGGTGCCTCTCATCAGTTCGGCCAATTCAAAACCGTTCATGCCGGGCATCTGCACGTCGAGAATCGCCATGGCGAATTCGTGTTCCAGTAACAGGGACAAGGCCTCGTCGGCGCTCAACGCTTTGAAGACCTGGCGATCCTCGCGTTTGATCAGCGCTTCGAGAGCCAGCAGGTTCT
The DNA here is from genome assembly GCF_054683855.1 of Pseudomonas sp. H1_D04. Lineage (NCBI taxonomy): Bacteria > Pseudomonadati > Pseudomonadota > Gammaproteobacteria > Pseudomonadales > Pseudomonadaceae > Pseudomonas > Pseudomonas sp. H1_D04. The sequence continues at coordinate 5,186,682 of NZ_CP162826.1, read as the reverse complement.
CCGGCAGATCGTCGACGATCAGCAGTTTGGCCTGGAAGGTACTTAACATGGGGAGGATTCCAGCAAAGCCAGCAACGAGCCAATTTGGCTCAGCGTGAGAATATGGTCAGGTGTATGCAAGGCCAGGGCCGCTAGCGGCATCACCGAAATACGCGCCTCGGCGGGGTCTTGCACGACGGTGATCCCCCCCGAGCGCTTGACATGGGCCAACCCTTTCGCGCCGTCCTGGTTGGCGCCGGTCAGCAGAATAGCCAGCAAGTTTTTGCCATAGACATCAGCCGCGGACGCGAACAGGTAATCGATGGCGGGCCGGGAATGATGCACGCGATCCTCCTGGCTCAGGGACAGGCTGCGGTCATGCTCCACCGACAGGTGATAGCCGGGACCGGCGAAATACAGGGAGCCCGCTGCAATAATTTCTTTGTCACGAGCTTCAAGGACCGGGATACGCAAGCGCCGCGCAAATACCTCGGCCAGCTGGCTGCGGCGCTCATCTGGCAGGTGCAGCACGGCAATGATCGGCAATCCAAAGCCCGCAGGCAGCTCGCCAAAAATATGCAGCAACGCCTCCACACCGCCGGCAGACGCGCCGACGACGATGGCTTCAATCCCGCGAATCGGGCTGGCTTGCGCGTCGTTCATGATTTCCGGTAGATCCGCTCTTGCTTGACCAAGGCTTCGAACTGCTTGCTGTAGGCAGAAAAATCCAGGGTTTCCTTACTGCCCAGCACCAGGAAGCCGCGATGGCACAGCGACTCATGAAACAACCCAAACGCCCTGTCTTGCAACTTTTTATTGAAATAAATCAGTACGTTACGGCATGAAATTAATTGAGTTTCTGAGAACACGCTATCGGTCGCCAGGCTGTGATCAGCAAAGGTCACGTTCTCGCGCAGCGTCTTGTCGAAGATCGCGTAATCGTAAGCCGCCGTGTAGTAGTCGGCAAATGAACGCTGCCCACCTGCCTGCTGATAGTTGGCGGTGTAGGCGCGCACGTTCTCCAGGGAAAAGATGCCCTGCTTGGCTTTATCGAGCGAGGCAGGATTGATGTCCGTGGCATAGATGATCGTGCGCTCCAGCAGCCCTTCTTCGCGCAGCAGGATCGCCATGGAGTACACCTCCTCCCCTGTGCTGCAGCCGGCGATCCAGATCTTGATCGACGGATAGGTTTTGAGCAGCGGCACGACTTCCTGGCGGATCGCCAGGAAGTGCGACGGGTCGCGAAACATCTCGCTCACCGGGATCGTGAGAAATTGCAGCAATTGCATGAAAGCCGCTGGATCATGCAGCACCCGTTCCTGCAACGCCGAAATGGTCGCGCAGTCGAACTGGCGCAGGGCGTGAGCCACACGGCGTTTGACCGACGCACCCGAGTAGTCGCGAAAGTCATAGCTGTACTTGAGGTATATCGCCTCAATCAGCAGGCGCAGCTCAATGTCGCTGCTCTTGTCCAAAAAAACGTGCTCCACTTAAATGCGTTCCATCTTGGGTAGCCATACGCGAATCAGTGAGAACAGACGGTCCAGATCGATCGGCTTTGCCAAGTAATCGTTGGAACCCGCCGCGAGGCAGCGCTCCTGATCGTCCTTCATGGCCTTGGCCGTCACCGCAATAATAGGCAGCTTCTTCCAGCGCGGGTCCTGGCGGATCAGGGCGGTGGCTTCGTAACCGTCCATCTCCGGCATCATCACGTCCATCAGCACCAGGTCGATATCGTCGACTTCATTGAGTTTCTCGATGGCTTCACGGCCGTTACGCCCGATCACCACCACGGCACCTTTATGCTCCAGGGCGCTGGTGAGGGCGAAGATGTTGCGCACATCGTCGTCCACCAACAGGATCTTGCGCCCCTCGAAGACCTTGTCGCGGCTGCGGGCAGTCTTGAGCATCTTCTGGCGGTCATGGGACAGCTGGGATTCGACTTTGTGCAGAAAGAGTGTGACTTCGTCCAGCAGGCGCTCCGGCGAACGGGCGCCCTTGATGATGATTGAGCGCGAGTACTTGCGCAGCTCGGCTTCTTCATCACGGGTGAGGTTGCGCCCGGTGTAGACAATCACTGGCGGGAACGAGCAAATGTCCTCGGTGGCCATGCGCTTAAGCAGCTCGTTGCCGAGCATGTCAGGCAGCTTGAGGTCGATGATCATGCAATCGTAGACGTTGGTGCGCAGCAGCTCCAACGCGGCCTGGGCGTAACCGACATCGGTAATTTCGATGTCATCGTCGCCGATCAGGCGGGCAATGCTATCGCGTTGCAGGTCGTCGTCTTCCACCAGCAATACGCGCTTGACCTTTTGGGTCAGCTTGGCTTCCAGGCGCGCAAATACGTCCTTGAGCTCCTCGCGGGTGGTGGGTTTCACCGCATACCCGATGGCGCCCATGTGCATGGCAGCTTCGACTCGGTCTTCGACGGATATCACATGCACCGGGATATGACGGGTACTGGCGTGCTCCTTGAGGCGTTGCAACACGGTCAAGCCGGAATGGTCCGGCAGGCGCATGTCCAGCAGGATTGCATCGGGGATGTATTCCTCAGCCAGGCTATAACCCTCATCCGCACCGTGGGCGACCAGGCATTGGTAGCCCAGCTCGTGGGCCAGGTCGAACAGGATGCGCGCGAAGTTAGGCTCGTCTTCTACCACCAGGATGCAGCGCGTGGTGAACGGTGCCTTGTCGCGGTCGTCGGCAAAGCGCGGGATGAGTTTAGTGTCGGTCACCGGTAACGGCGACACTTTGATCGGTGTTGGTGCCGGCACTACGACGGCCTGGCGCGGCTGCTCGATCGGCGGCGCGTCTTCGGCGCGCTCCACGTACTGCTCCGGCAATACCAGCGTGAAAACGCTGCCCTTGCCCGGTTCACTGGTTACGCTGATGTAGCCACCCAGCAAGGCCGCCAGGTCCCGGGAGATCGACAGGCCCAGGCCGGTGCCGCCGTAACGCCGGTTGGTGGTGCCATCGGCCTGGCGGAAGGCTTCGAAGATGCTTTCCTGCTGGTCCGGAGCAATGCCGATCCCGGAATCGCGCACGGTAAAGGCAATGCCCCCTTCCGATGCGCTTGATACCGATAGGCTGACCTGGCCCTGTTCAGTGAACTTGACCGCGTTAGACAGCAGGTTCTTGAGGATCTGCTCCAGGCGCTGGCGGTCGGTGTACAGCATGATCGGCGCACCTGGCTGGATCTCCACCTGGAACCCCAACTTGCGGTCGGCGGCCAGCGGCTCGAACATCCCGCGCAGACCGTCCACAAGACGCGTCACGCTGGAGTTTTCCGGGCGCACTTCCAGTTTGCCGGCTTCCACCTTGGAAATATCCAGGATGTCGTTGATCAGGTTGAGCAGGTCATTACCGGCCGAATAGATCGATTCGGCGAACTTGACCTGTTCGGCACTGAGGTTGTCCTGGGGGTTTTCCGCCAGCAATTTGGCCAGAATCAACGAGCTGTTCAGCGGCGTGCGCAGTTCGTGGGACATGTTGGCGAGGAATTCGGACTTGTACTTGCTGGACCGCTGCAACTCTTCGGCGCGGTCTTCCAGTTCTACCTGAGCCTGATTGAGCTGGATGTTCTTGCGGTCCATGGCGTCGCGCTGTTCGGCCAGGGTCTGGGCCTGCTCCGCCAATTGTTCGTTAGTCTGCTCCAGCTCTGCTTGTTGGGTCTCCAGGTGGGCCTGGGATTCCTTGAGGATGCGTGACTGCTCTTCCAACTCTTCGTTGGCGGTCTTGAGCTCTTCCTGCTGCACTTGCAGCTCTTCGTTGAGCTGCTGGGTTTCGGCCAGCACTTCCTGCAAACGCTGACGATAGCGCGCGGCTTCGATGGAGGTGCCGATGTTGCCGCCGATGAGTTCCAGCAACTCAACGTCACGGTCCTCCAGCGGGCGCAGGAAGCCGAGTTCGACTACCCCGTTGACGCGGTCATCATCGCTGGTCGGCATCACAAGCACGCTGCGGGTGGCGCCTTCGCCAAGGCCGGAACTGACTTTAAAGTAGTCCACTGGCACATCGTCCAGGCGAATCAGGCGATCCAGCTGGGCAGCCTGCCCAACGATGCCTTCGTCACTGTAGATCGATTGTTCCAGTTGCTCCTGGTCACGGGAGAAGCCATAAGTGGCGACCCGCTTGAGGCCGCCGTGCTCTTCGCGTACATACAGCGCCGCAACCGCCGAGCCCATGTACTGGGCGAAAAATTGCAGGATATTGCGCCCCAGCATGTTCAGGGTCAGTTGGCCCAGCACTTGTTCGGCCAGCTCGGTTTGCCCGTTGCGCAACCAAGCCTGCTGTTCGAGGCGCCGTGCAATCTTCTGCTGAGACGCGAGGGTTGCGGCGTAACTCTGTGATAGAGCAAGTAAATTCTTCCGGCCGATATACGCCAGAAAGCCACTCAAACCGAGTACGAACACCAGGTACAAGGTGACACTGATCACCGTGGTGCGCGTCACGTCCTCATTGCGAGTGAGGCGAAGCTGTTGCTCCATCGCCACCGCATCGTCGTACTCCTTGCGAATCTCATCGGTGAGGCGCTTGCCGCGGCCAGCCTTGACCGCGCTGCGGTAATCACCGCTCTGGCGCTGCATATCGATCATCGACTGGGCGTATTTATTCCACTCGTCCTGCATGGCCTCAAGGCGTTTGAGGCGGTCGACCTGCTGCGGGTTATCGGCCACCAGTTCCTGCAAATTGCGCAGGTCGGCAATGATGCGCGGCTTAGCCACTTCGTATGGGTCGAGGAAATGCTCATCGCCGGTAATCAGGAAACCACGCATGCCGGTTTCCAAGTCCACGGTGAGCTTGGACGACTCGTTAAGGTTATTGATTACCCGATCGGTGTGCTCAACCCACTTGATCACCGTTAGCAAATAGGTAATCAGGCAGACGAAAAACACGGCGCTCAGCACACCCACACCCAGGGGCAATGCCACGTTCCGGCTCAGGAGGTTACGAAAGCTCTTTTCATCGACGGACGACGCAGGAGTCATGGGCATGCCTTGGCCAAATACGGAAAAACCGGGAGTTTGCCCCAAACTGGCGGGCAAGACCATTTTTCTAAAGCTGTTTTGTACAGATTCCTACAGCGGAACAAGCTATTCTCCCTAGCCTTTTGTATTGCATTGTTTTTACCGCTTGCGGGAACTTGTCTACAGGCCGCGCTTACTCAAGGAAGAGGCCTGTCAGAACGGCAGCCGGTAAACCTCGCCTTTTTTGGGAATTCCATATTATGTCCACAGTCATCTCCACCATCCTTGTCGTTGAAGACGACGCCATCGTGCGCATGCTGATCGTCGATGTGCTTGAGGAGTTGGAGTTCAAGGTGCTTGAAGCAGGCGACGCTGAAAAGGCCTTGGAACAGGTTAAAGATACTGACCAGGTGATTGACCTGATGATGACCGACGTTGGCTTGCCCGATATGGACGGCAAGCAACTGGCAACCAAAGTGCGTGAGTTGCGCCCCTCCCTGCCCATCCTGTTCGCCAGCGGCTATGCCGAAAACATCGATGTGCCTGACGGCATGCAGGTGATTGCCAAGCCGTTTTCCATCGATCAACTGCGTGACAAAGTCAAAGCGATGCTGCCCAACGTTTGACACTCGTCGCCGCCCTGCCCCGTTACTCATTCAATAGGACGCTAGCGCGATCGTGCCCCTCAACGCACGCGCCAAAAGACTTCGAGCGCAACTGGGTGCAAACTTCGTCCGGCAAACACGGGTTCAGCTTTTTACGGTTGTATGCGCCGACCGAGGCCAACGTCGATAAAAGCTGAAAACTGGAAGACATCACCCCTGCTCATTAAGAGACGCAACAACATGATCAAACAACCGACGCGCCTGCTGTTGGCGAGCCTCTCGATACTCATGAGTACCGGCGCCTTGGCCGATTTCACCGCGACCCCGAGCGAAGCGCGGGCTATCGCCAAGGAAGCGTATCTGTATGGCTACCCGGTCGTGCAGATGTACAAGACGCTTTACACCCAGGCCGTTGATAAAGGCGGTGCCAACTTCAAGGCGCCGTTCAACCGGATAGGCAACACCGCCCAGGTGTTTACGCCCAAAGACACGGCGTCCCTGACCCCGAGTTCCGACACGGCCTACTCGTTTGTATGGATGGACCTGCGCAGCGAGCCGCTGGTGCTGACGTTGCCGAAGATCGAAGACAACCGTTACTACTCGGTGCAGTTGATCGACCTCTACACGCAAAACTTCGCCTACCTGGGCACCCGCAGCACCGGCAACAACGGCGGCCACTACATGATCGCCGGCCCGGACTGGAAAGGTCAGCAGCCGGTGGACGTTGACCGCGTGGTGTACAGCGAAAGCAACATCGCCTACGCCCTGTACCGCACGCAGCTGTTCGATGAAAAAGACCTGAACAAGGTCAAGCAGATCCAGAACGGCTACAAAGTCCAGTCCCTGAGCAGCTATGTGAAACAAGCCGCGCCGGCCAAGGCGCCGAAGGTCGAATGGCCCAAGCCTACGGCGACCATGGTCGAAGGCCCGCAGCTGTTCCGCTACCTGAACCTCATGCTCTCCTTCGCCGCCCCTCAGGACAGTGAAAAAGAGCTGCTCGCGCGTTTTGCCAGGATCGGCATCGCCCCCGGCGCACCCTTCGCGCTCAACCAGTTGACCGCCGAGCAGCGCAAAGCCCTGGAAGATGGCATCAGCGATGCCCGCGCTGAATTTGCAGCGTTCAAAAAAGACAGGATCGACACGCATCAAGTGTCCAGCGGTGATTTGTTCGGCAGTCGCGACCATCTGCAAAACAACTACCTGTACCGCTACGCCGGTGCGGACCTGGGGATCTTCGGCAACTCCAGTGACGAGGCCGCTTACCTCGAGTACGTCGTCGACAGCGAAGGCAAGCCTGCCAACGGTGCGCGCCACAGTTACACCGTGCATTTCGCCAAGGACCAACTGCCGCCAGCCGATGCGTTCTGGTCCCTGACCCTGTACGACGCAAAGACCAAGTTGCTGGTGCCCAACCACAAGAAACGCTACCTGATCAACTCGCACATGTTGCCTGATCTCAAGCGCGACGCCGATGGCGGCGTGACCCTGGCGCTACAGCACCATGAGCCACCGAAAGCCGAACAGAGCAACTGGTTGCCGGCTCCACCCGGCCCATTCTTCGCTGTGCTGCGCATCTACCTGCCCAAGCCTGAGGTAGGTTCCGGTCAATGGAAGCTACCGCCACTGACACCGCTTAAGTGACACCTCGCGCCCGGTCGCAACAGCGCTGGACCGGGCGCGCCCTGCCCCATACCGTTGGAATATCACGCCGTAAAACAGGCATGGCGCCTGCGATTGTCTAGGGAGCTGTACCGCACATGACTTGCTGGAATGTCCTCGGCCTGACGCCGGATGCCGATAGCCGTACGATCAAGCGCCAATATGCCGCCTTGCTGAAACAGACCCGCCCGGACGATGACCCGCAAGGCTTTCAGCGCCTGCGCGAAGCCTACGAGGCTGCACTGGCGTGGAACCCGGACGAGCAGGTCGCTGATGACGTGCTGGTCGAGACGCCCGACCAAACCCTCGCTCAGCATTACGAAGCGGCCATGGCCGATGGCACCGCGCTGTTGCTGGAAGTCCACCTGTTACAGCGCTGCATCGAAGGCGATCTGAATGCCGAAGACACCCGGTGGGCCTTCGAAACCTTCAACTGGCTGACTGCCTGGCAACGCCTGGAACTGCCCAGCGCGTTAATCAGCGCCCTGGAGTTCCAGCAACGGACCCAATTGCAGACCCCCTTGCACCAAGCCCTTGGCCAGCAAGACGACGCTGCGTTCCTGGCGGCCTACGCCGCTACACCCAACGCGCATGCCTGGGTGAACAATCATCCCCATGCCGAGTGGTTCAACGAATGGTTGGCCAGACTGCTTGCCAACCATCATTACTGGTCGAGCACTGTATTCAAAGCGGTTTGCGCCGGACAAAACTGGCACGGTGGCGCAGATCATGGGTGCCCCGCTGGAGACTGGGCGCAGATGTTGAAGCGCCAAGAAGGTCCTGCTTTTATGGCGCACCAACGTGCATTGGCCGCACAACCGCCCGACAGCCCGCAACAGCGTGCCGCGCGCTTGCTACTGGCACCCATGAGCCTTGGCCAGCGCCGTGCTTTTGCCCAGCGCTTCGACGAAGACGACTGGAAGGCCTGCAAGACGTTGAGTGCCGATATTTATGCCGACCACGTCAGCGTTGCCGAAGGCATGCCCGGTGGCACCGTGTATTTCTGGCAGGGCTGGGAGGCTTCCATGGACACCTGGCCGTGGATCGTTGCGCTGGTGCTCAGTTGCCTGGTGGGTGTGCTGGTAAAGGCCGAAGCCTTGGCCGGCAAAGTAATACCGACCCTGGGCCAGGGCATTCTGTGGTCGATCGGCGCCGTGGTGTGTGCGGGCATAGCCTGGCAGGCCTGGCGACCGCTGGCCCACCATTACCGCGTGCTGGATGAACAGCTCAGCCAACGCTTGCCCCGCTGGCTCAGCCCGACCCACTTGCCGTTGCTGCCGATACGTGACCTGGTACCGGGTCTCATTCTGGCCGCAGCGTTGGGTTATGTGTTCAGCCCGTTCGCCAGTTTGACCCTGGCGGTCGCACTGGCGCTGGTGGGTTTGATCAAGCGGCCATTCATGAATCACCACACCCCGTGGACCGCCCGGCATCCACGCTGGGCCGTCCTGGGCGGCGCGCTTTGTCTTGTTGGCGCGGTCGCGCTCTATGCCGGGCTGAAGATGCTCGACAACCAGCACCTGGTTACCCGCAACCAAGGTCTGCAGCAGTGGACCGAACGCCTGTGCAGCCGCATGCCACGTAGCGTGGTTGAGTGCCAGGCGCCCGCCACCCAAGTGCAGTGGTACGGCCAGGAGGGCAAGCCATGAATCCAAAATGGTTGTTACCCATAAGCATCGCCTTGGGCCTTGGCCTGCTCGGGGTGGCCAGCGCCACCAGACCGTTGCAAAAAGTGCAACTGTGGCTGGACCAGCGCGACAGTCCCTACACTGCCAGAGCCAGTGCCCTGGCACCGATCATTGATTGCGTGAACCGCGTCGACCGGGATACGCGCCTCGCGTATTACCCCATTCCCGAAGTGGAGCCCGACAAGCCCACCCTCGATACCTATGGCGACCGCAATGAGCCCGAGCCGTACCTTATCCAGCGGTCGGTATGTTCGCAGCAGTACACGGTGAAACTGGAACGCCAGGCGCCCGACAGCAACTTGCTCGCCGCCGCCGGTGCCTACGCGCAAGCGTTGTACAACGTCACGGCACTGGCCGATGGGGTTACTCGCGTGCAGGCGCGCAGCCTGGCGCCGACAACGCAGGAAATAGCGTCAGAGGCCGCTGGCAAGCAATTGCTGCTGGCCTACGATCAGGTCGTCGAAAAATACCTGGCAGCGTCCACTTCTCTGCGCCAACAGTTGGCGGATGAAGACCTGAGTGTGCGTCCCGCGCAACTGGCGTTGCTGGAAGCGCGCTTTGGCCGAGACATGCAGTGGCACTTGCTCAACTACATGATCGCGGCGCGCCAGGCGGTGAACCAGATCGAGCAAGGCGTGCGCGACGCCAACCTGACCCCGCAGCGCGTGGCTGACTTGACCGAGGGGGTACGCAAGGCCGCCGAGGACAGCAGAGTCTTTCTCAATGCCATGCCCAGCAGAAGGCTGGACGATGAGGCGATTTACCTCTGGTACAACATCAAGGCGCCTGCCGATGAATACTTCAAGGCGTTGACCACCCTGCACCAGGACTGGCAGGGCCACGCCGCGCCGCAGCAGTTGAGTGACGACTATTACCGCGTCACCCGCCGCTACGACGCCCTGCTCAGCTATTACAACCGCCTGGCCAGGAATGCGTTCTAGTGGTTTCTGAGCTTTACATAGGACTGATGCAGGTCCGACGCCCAGCCATCGATCACGCTTTTGACGTCATCGGCCTTCATTACCTGGGCAGCATTGTCCAACGGCTTGCCGGTGCCTTTGCGCACCACCTGGGCGATCACCTTGCCAGTGGCCCCGTCGAGGAACTGCGCTTCGGTCCCCAAAGTGGTTTCCTGGTCACGGATGCCGGTACCGGTACTCACCGCCGCTGCCACCAGGGCCACCGGGACGAATTCATAGGGTTTCAGGCCCTCGGTCTTGCTGCTGACGGCGGTGATTGCCGCGCGCACCACGATCACGCCAGGGCCGGGCGCGCTGGCCAGGGGCAGTGACTTGGCCAGCTCACGCTTGAGCGCTTGGTTGTAGTAGGCGTTGATACCGTTGAGGGTGCTCTCGGGGATTTTCGCGGTGGCGTGGGGTTTGGGGTAGAACTGAGTCGGTTCGATGTACGCCGCGTTGTAGCGGCTCAGGTCCAGCTTGGGATCGACCCAGCGCATCACCACGGCGCCCGACGGCGACTGGGCTTGTTTGAGTTGGCTGTAGTCGGACAGAAAGCCCGAATACTCATCCGGTTGCGTGACCTTGCTGGCGCAACCGGTCATCCCCAGCGTGGCGATACACAGCGCGCCGATCATTAGCCTTAGTTTCATCATCGAACTCCTTGGCGGTCATCATCGAAACAGTGAGCTGTAGGTATAGCCAATCCTGGGGAATACGCCTTATTTAGCCTCGGGCATTTGCCAGGCCTGGGATCGGCGTCAAAGCTGACGACTCAAGCGCGATCGCGCGGGATCAGGCTTTGTAATTGCGAAGCCAGGAAGTTGGCGTCGAAGCCGAAGGTGTCGGGGTCTTTCAGGCCATTGGTTTTCTTCCACAGCCAGTCGTTCTTGTCGGCCGCCAGCACCAGCGAGACGCTGCCATGGCGGGCTGCGGTCAAGCCCATCACCGCGACGGAAATCGAACCGCCCGCCCCCATCACATCCGGCACGAACTCCACGGTTTTGCCGGTGATCTGCACAATGAGCTTCTCAGTCTTGAAGGTGGACGTCTCCACCGGCACGCTCGGGCCGCTGGCCACATAGGCTTCACGATTGACTTCCAGCAGCCCGACGGTTTTGACCGGTTCCAGCCACAGCTCAATCTGCCCGAACAACTCGCCGAGCTTTTGCGCCCAGCGGGCTGACTGTACGTCGAATTGCTGTTTTTTGTGGGCTTCGCTGTCGGCGTAATGACGAAGCATCTCGCCCAGTTGTTGTACATCGTCCATTGCGGATTTCCTTGGGTGAGCCAGGTTGCGAAGACTGATCATGGCAGATGCGGCGGTTCGCCGTACGCCTTAAAACTGCACCGGTCATTTGGCTGGCAACTGCGTATGACTATTGGTTGGCCAGTGGGTAAGGTGAAGTCACATCAATTGTCAGGAACATCACATGCGCACCATCGGCCTTATCGGCGGCATGAGCTGGGAGTCCAGCGCCGAGTATTACCGCATCATCAACCAGCGCGTGCGCGACCAGCTGGGCCCGCTACGCTCGGCGCAACTGTTGATGTACAGCGTGGATTTCGGCCCGGTGGAACAGGCCCAGCATGCGGGGCGTTGGGATGACACCGCGCAGATCCTCGAAGATGCTGCACGCCGCCTGCAGGCTGGCGGCGCCGAGTGTGTGGTGCTGTGTACCAACACCATGCATAAAGTGGCGCCGCGTATCGAAGCGGCGGTGTCGATTCCGTTCCTGCACATCGCCGATGCAGCCGGTTTGGCCGCAGTGGAGGCCGGCACGCTGACGGTCGGTTTGTTGGGCACCGCATTCACCATGGAGCAGGACTTTCTCACGTCCCGCCTGGCCGATCACGGCCTGACGGTGTTGGTGCCGGACACGGATGAACGTAAGGACGTGCACCGCATCATCTACGAAGAGTTGTGTGTGGGCGTGATCAGCGACACTTCACGCCAGATCTATCAACGGGTGATCAAATCCCTGGCCGCCCGTGGCGCCCAGGCAATCATTCTTGGTTGCACGGAAATAGGCCTGTTGATCAAGCCCGAACACAGCGACCTGACGCTGCTGGACACCACCGAGCTGCATGCGCAGGCTGCGGTGGCGTTTGCTCTGGGTTAACCCCGCTGACGCAGGCGGGCCATGCTGACGGTGTCGACAAACACACCGTCACGCAGGGCGTAATCGCGCAGCAGACCTTCCACCTCGAAACCGAATTTACGGTACAGGTGTTGCGCGGCTTCGTTGTCGGCGTACACCTTTAACTCCACGCGGTGAAGATTCATCCAGTTGTCAGCCACGTCCAGCGCAGCGCTCAACAGACGCGACCCCACCCCCTTGCCCTGCCAGGCCGGCGCAACGCCCATGCCGAACGAACCCACATGGGCCTGGCGCACGCGCAGGTACTGTTCCAGGCCGAGTTGACCGATCACCTCACCGCCGTGCACCGCCACCAGTTGCAGCCGACGCTCGTTGTCCATCACCAGCTTGTTGCGCCAGGCCTCCACCGATTGGTAAGGCATTTGCAGCACCTGTCGACACACCGCCGGTTCGTTATAGAGCGCTGCGACGCCCTCAAGATGGGCCTCGGTAAAGCGCTGGATCACGATATGGGGTTCAGGTGTGTGCATGGTGTTTCATCCTTTGAAAGACACGTGGCCAGCCAGTGTAGAGGCCCTGCCCGCCCGATGGCTAGGGCGCAGGCGCCGTCGACCACAACGCCGGCCAATCACCGTAACCCACCCCAGTGCAGCGCGGCATGGACAGCAATTCACTGAGCTGGAAACCCTTGCCGTCAAACACCCAGACGGCGCCCGCGCCACAATCGCCAATTCCCCGGAGCTTGTAGAAATAACTCAAGGTGCCACTGGCTGCGTCATATCCCACAGAGCCTTGCAGTGGCTCGATCCCTAATGGCAAGGGCTCAAGCTGCATCGGGGTTTCGGCATACGGCGCCTGGCGCTGGCGGCTGACCACATCGTATTCACAGTTGTAGGCCGCGCAGTCATAACGCACCACGGTCATCGCCTGCTGCGCCGTGAGGGCACCAGCGTTCGCCTCGGGTGCGCTGCCGGTGCCGTTGTCCTCGGGCGTGACGGTGTGCAACGCGGCCGCTATCAGGCCGGCCTGCTCCTGCGCAGTCAACATCGGTGCTCCTGGGAATTTGCGCAGCACCGGTGTCGGCAAACGTGCAAGCACGGCGCTGGCCGCGCCCTTACCTGGGCGGGCCAAGGCAGTGACGTTATCCACCCGCCCCTGCACCGCATCCATCAACAGCAGCGAAGCGCTCAACCCACTCAGCGACACATGCGCCTGCTCATCCCCCGGCAATTGCAGGCGCTGGCCGTTACGCAAACGCTGCAACCAACGCCGCGCCACTGCCTCCTCGATCACGCCATAGGACTGCACCTCGGGATCACCGCCCTGATCGTCCAGTTCAACGTGCAGACCCTGCGTCAACTCCAGCCCCAGCGGCTGACCGTCCAACAGCAGGGTCGACAGGTCGAGCGCCTCACCGCGGTGGTCGAAGCGCAAACGCAGGTAACCTTCAGGCCCGGCCTGATGCCAGATATGCAAAGTCAGCGAGCTGTAGTCCTCCTCATCGACGCCACTGGGTGCGCTGAGGGCATGGCAATTACGCAGGTTGTCGCAACCCGTGACCCAATTCTTGATTTCCCGGAGCAAGGGAACGGTTTCAGTGTTGGTTTGAGCGAAGGTGGCAGTGCTGGTCAACAGCAAGGCCAGGAGTGCGGGGCGCAGCATGGGGACTCTCCGTGTCGAAAAAAGGCGCGGATTGTCCCATGTTCGAGAGGTGGCGTCAGTGCTTGGCCGCCACGCGCCACACCCGCGCAATGTCCGCCGCCCGCTCGCGCAATAAGCGCGGGGCCTCACTGCACGCCTGTTCCAGGCTCATCGGCCCGTTCGGCAAGGCGAAGGCTGCGTCGACGCCGTGGGCGTACATTTGCTCGTAGCCGTCGCCCAGGGTGCCTGCGATGACGATCACGGGCACGCCGTGCTGCTGGGCGATACGAGCGACGCCAAAAGGGGTTTTGCCGCGCAGGGTCTGGGCGTCGAAGCGGCCCTCGCCGGTGATGACCAGGTCAGCGTCGCGTACGACGGCGTCCAGGCCAACCAATTCGGCGACGACTTCCACGCCGGCTCGAAACTGTGCACCGAGAAAGGCCTTGGCGGCGAAGCCCAGGCCGCCGGCGGCGCCGCTGCCGGGTTCGTCGCGCACGTCCTTGGGCAAGACCTTGGCGCAGTGATCGGCGAAGTGGCTGAGGGCCGCGTCCAGTTGTTGGACGTGTGCGGGACTGGCACCTTTCTGCGGGCCAAAAATGGCTGAGGCACCGTGGGGGCCACACAGGGGATTGTTGACGTCGGCCGCGATTTCAAAGCGCACCTCAGACAGGCGCGGATCAAGCCGCTCAAGGCTGATATGGGCCAGGCCAGCTAAGGCCAAACCGCCCGGCGCCAGCACTTGGGAGTGGGCATCAAACAAGTGCACGCCAAGCGCCTGCATCGCCCCCGCGCCTCCATCGTTGGTGGCACTGCCCCCAATCGCCAGGATGATGCGCTGTGCGCCGGCATCCAGGGCGGCGCGGATCAGCTCGCCGGTACCGTAAGTGCTGCTGATACACGCATCGCGCTGTCCTGGTGGGACCAATTGCAAGCCGCTGGCCTCGGCCATTTCGATGATCGCCGTGTGGCTGTCGGCCAACCAGCCCCAGCGCGCGTCAACCGTCGCGCCCAACGGTCCGCGAACCGCCTGGCGGCGCAGCTCGCCGTTGCAGGCTGCGAGTACCGAGTCCACCGTTCCTTCACCGCCGTCCGCCATCGGGCACTGGATCAACTGCGCGTCCGGCCAGACCTCAGCCAAGCCTTGGGCAATGGCCTGGGCAACGCCTTCGGCACTCAGGCTGTCCTTGAACGAGTCGGGGGCGATGATGATTTTCATGGGCTTTCTCCGGTTTTTATGACGCCCATGCTGCCAGTTGGCACCGGGAATGACGCCGGTCCGATGCACAAGTGCGGGTGAGGTTTGTTGTTCATTCCGACAAAGCCTGGGGCAACAGCTGGACGCCCAGGTACAGGGCGAGCATGCCGTCTAGAGTCAGCGGGTCGACGCCACTGAGTTCAGCGATGCGCTCCATGCGGTAGCGCAGACTGTTGCGGTGGATGCCCAGCGCGTCGGCGCAGGCCTGGCTTTGACCATCGTGCTCGCACCAGCTGCGCAGCGTGGCCAGCAATTGGCCGTTGTTGTCCTTGGCGAGCACTTTGCGCAGGGGGTTGAGCAGTTCATCGAGGGCGTCGTCGTTGCGATGGCGCCAGAGCATCACCGGCAGGCGATAACGGTTGAGGGTCAGCAGCCGTGAGTGCGGCAGTACATCGCGACCGTAGGCCAGTAAGTCACCCACGCGCCGATAGCAACGGCGCAGCCCGGCCAGTCCTTCCGCTTGCCCGCCGACGGCTACGCGCAGCACATTCCAACCTTGGCCTTCGAGCTTTTCCAGCAGGCGTGGATTATCCACTTGCACCGCCGCGGGCCGGCACCATAACAACGAGAACTGCGCCGAGCTGACGCACCAACTGTCCGGATAGCGCGACGTCAGCCATGCGCTTAATGCCTCCGCCGACTGGCCCGGCCCCAGTTCGAAAAGGTACGGCGTGCGCGCCAGCTGCGGCTTGAGTCCCAGTTGCTGAGCTTCGTCGACCAGGCGCGGCGAATCACCAGTTTCGGCGAGGAGCAACGCCAATAGATCGTCGCAACGCTGGCGTCGCCATTGCTGCTCGGCTTGCTGATGGCGATGGCTGACCAACATTTCTGCGGTCATACGCACCAGTTCAGCGTAGGTGCGCAGCAGTTCAGGTTCGCCGGTGATGCCCAGCACGCCGATCAGACGCTGATCGTGCATCAGCGGCAGGTTGATACCCGGCTGTACGCCCTTGAGGTGTTTGGCGGTCTGGCCGTCGATTTCCACCACGCGACCATTGGCCAGCACCAGTTGCGCACCTTCATGGCGAGTGTTGATGCGCTCGGACTCACCACTGCCGAGAATCAGTCCCTGGCTGTCCATGACATTGACGTTGTAGGGCAAAATCGCCATGGTCCGATCGACGATGTCCTGTGCCAAGTCATGATCCAACTCGAACATGAGTCTAAATTCCTAAAAAAGCATGGTTGTTCATCGGCACAGCGCAAAGTTTCCATCACTGTGCGCGAGCACAAAGACAGCACCCCGCCCCGTGGCCGAGACTCGTTGAGCGATCAACGTTACCCTCGCATCGCGAAAAATCATAATAAAGAGAGAACGCCATGTCACAGAGCGCCGCTGCCACACTGGCCACCGATGACGATAAAAACGCCATCTACAAGCGCATTACCCTGCGCCTGATCCCCTTCATTTTCATCTGCTATCTGTTCAACTACCTTGACCGGGTCAACGTTGGCTTTGCCAAGTTGCAGATGCTTGATGCGCTGAAATTCAGTGAAACCGTGTACGGCCTGGGGGCCGGGATTTTCTTCATTGGCTACGTGCTGTGCGGCGTACCGAGCAACCTGGCGCTGACCAAGTTCGGTCCACGGCGCTGGATCGCGTTGATGATGATCGTGTGGGGCACCTTGTCCACGTGCCTGCTGTTCGTCACCACGCCGACGCATTTCTACACCTTGCGCCTGTTCACGGGCGCCGCCGAAGCCGGCTTCTTCCCTGGCGTGGTGCTGTACCTGTCGCAGTGGTTCCCAACGTTCCGCCGTGGACGGATCATGGCGCTGTTCATGTCGGCGATACCGGTGTCCGGCTTGCTCGGCAGCCCGTTCTCCGGCTGGATCCTCAACCACTTCGCCGCCGGCCAAGGCGGTTTGGCGGGTTGGCAGTGGATGTTTCTGCTGCAAGGCATCCCCACCGTAATCCTCGGCGCCCTCGCCTACTTCCTGCTCAGTGACACGTTTGCCCACGCCAAGTGGCTCAAACCCCACGAGCGTGCGGTACTGGAAGCCGACCAGGCGACGGACCTGGCCAACAAGCCGAAAACCACCACCGATTCCCTCGCCGAAGTGTTCAAGAACCCAGCGATCTGGGCATTCGGCCTGATCTACTTTTGCATCCAGAGTGGTGTGTACGCGATCAACTTCTGGCTGCCGTCGATCATCAAGAACCTGGGGTTCAGCGATAACTTGGTGATCGGCTGGCTCAGTGCGATCCCGTATTTGCTGGCGGCGGTCTTTATGCTGCTGGTGGGCCGCTCCGCAGACTTGCGCAAAGAGCGTCGCTGGCACTTGGTGGTGCCTATGTTGATGGGCGCGATTGGTCTGGTGATTGCGGTGAATTTCGCCACGACCCCAGCGATTGCGATTCTGGGCCTGACGATCGCCACCATGGGTGCCCTCACCGGTCTGCCGATGTTCTGGCCAGTGCCGACTGCGATGCTCAGCGCGGGCGCGGCGGCGGGTGGTTTGGCGTTGATCAACTCCATGGGCCAGATGGCGGGCTTTCTCAGCCCGTACATCGTGGGCTTTGTAAAGGATGCGACGGGGTCCACCGATATTGCGTTGTACCTACTGGCGGCGGTGATTGTGGCCGGTAGTGTGTTGGCGTTGCGGATGACGCGCACCCTCAAGGCTTGACGGCGTCCATGTGGGAGGGGCAAGCCCCTCCCACATCTCGTCCGCGTTTACAGCAGTCCGCCGCCGTCGATATCAATGACAGCACCGGTCATGTAGCCATTTTCCATGGCCAGCACATACCCCGCCGCCACTTCCTCTGCCTGCCCCACGCGCCCCACCGGCAACGCGCCACCAGCCTTGGCAAACATCGCCAGGCGCTGGTCCTCGGCCAACCCTGCATACGCCGGGGTATCAATCACACCGGGACTCACCACGTTGACGCGTCGCGGCGCCAACTCCTTTGCCAACTGCTTGCCCAGGGCTTCAGTGGCCGCGTTGATACCAACTTTGATGAACTGGCCCGGCGCCAACTTACGGCCCAGTTGCCCGGAGGTCAGACTGATACTCCCGCGCTCATCTAGGAAAGGAAGCGCCTGCTGGATCGCCCGCAACGCGCCCCAGAGTTTCACGTTGAAGTTGTCCTGGGCCTCGTCCAGATCGGTTTCGATCAAGGTCTTGGCGCGCACCGAGGGGCCGGAGGTGTACACCAAATGGTCAAAACGCCCAACGGTTTCGAACAGACGTTGCAGGGAATCGGGGTCGGTGACATCCACTGGCTCGCTGCGTAGGCCGTTGTCGCGGCCCGACGATAGGCGCCGCCCCGCCAACACCACCTGAGCACCGCGTGCAGCGGCGGCCTTGGCCACCGCCGCGCCAATGCCACTGCTGCCGCCGATCACGACGACCGTTTTACCGTTGAGGGAAGATGTCATGGGGAGATGTCCTGGGTCAGAAAGTGAGCGTTCATCTTCCCAGCTTGGCAATCGACGAAAAATCCCGGTAAAACGACAAGTTCTTTAAAGGATTTTTACAAATGAGCTCAATCCTAGACCTTGAAGTTTTTGTGCGCACCGCCGACACGGGCAGTTTGTCCGCCGCCGCGCGCGGCCTGGGGTTGACGCCTGCTGCGGCCAGCATCGCCCTCAAGCGTCTGGAAACACGGCTGGGCATTCGCCTGCTCGCGCGCTCTACCCGCAGCATGCGCCTGACCGAGGAAGGCAAGCGCTACCTGGACAGCGTGCGCGAAGCCCTGGCCGCATTGGCCGAAGGTGAACAAGCCCTCAAGCAGCACAGCCAGGGGTTGACCGGATTGCTGCAATTGGCCGCGCCGTCGGATTTTGGACGCAATGTCGTCTTGGGCTGGCTCGACGAATTCAAGGCGGAACACCCGAATATCCGCCTGCAATTGCTGCTCAACGACAGCAATGCTGACCTTTTCCGCGACACCGTCGATATCGCCCTGCGCTTCGGCGTACCCCGTGACTCCAGTCTGGTGGCACTGCCGGTCGTGCCCGGTCACCAGCGCATTGCATGTGCCAGCCCCGAGTACCTCGCGCGTCACGGCACACCCGCGACGCCCGCGCAGTTGGCGCAACACAACACACTGCGGTACATGCGCCAGGGGCGCGCCAACAGTACGTGGTTCTTTCGCCAGGGCAGCGAGCTGCAGGAAGTCAACGTGACAGGCGATTACCTGAGCGACGACGGTGAAATTGTGCGGCGCTGGGCTTTGGCCGGTCACGGCATCGCTTATAAAGCCAACCTGGATATCGCCCGGGATCTGAAGGCCGGCCGCCTGGTGCACTTGTTGCCGGATTGGCAAGGCGAACCGACGCCATTCAACCTGATGTGCCCGCACCGCCTGCAAGTGCCGGAGCGGGTAAAAGTGCTGCATCGGTTTCTCCAAGTGCGCTGCCATGCGTTGCTGAGCGAATGAAGAAACACGCTCAGGGCTTGTTCCAGAGCCTCTGAGTCTGGTATTGCATGGACGACGTCTCACAGCCGCAAGGAGCTTTGCATGATTTACCGCACATTGGGCCAGTCCGGTTTGAAGGTCAGCGCCTTGACGCTGGGCACCATGATGTTTGGCGAGCAGACCAATACCGAGGACTCGCTGCGCATCATCGATAAGGCCTGGGATCAGGGCATCAATTTTATCGACACGGCCGACGTATACACCGGCGGACGCTCCGAGGAACTCGTCGGCGAAGCCATTGCCCGACACCGCCAGGATTGGGTGGTGGCGAGCAAAGTCGGTTTCGGTCCACCGGACGGTTTGCCCAACCGCAGTGGCTTGAGTCGCAAACGGATTTTCAATGCGCTCGACGCCAGCCTGACCCGACTCGACACCGATTACCTCGACATCTACTACCTGCACCGCGAAGACCACTCGACCCCTCTGGAGGTCACGATTTCTGCGATTGGCGACTTGATCCGCCAGGGCAAGATCCGCTACTGGGGCTTATCCAACTACCGCGGTTGGCGCATTGCCGAAGTGATCCGCGTGGCCGAGCGCTTGGGCGTGGACAGGCCGGTGATCAGCCAACCGCTGTACAACATCGTCAACCGTCAGGCTGAAGCGGAGCAGATTACCGCCGCTGCCGCCTATGGCCTGGGCGTGGTGCCTTACAGCCCGCTGGCCCGAGGCGTGCTCAGCGGTAAATACGCGCCGGATGTCACGCCAGAACCGGGCAGCCGCGCCGCACGCCAGGATAAACGGATCCTGGAAACCGAATGGCGCGTGGAATCGCTGCGCATTGCCCAGCAAATTCAGCAATATACCCAGGGACGTGGTGTGGGGATCGTCGAGTTTGCCATCGCCTGGGTATTGAACAACTCAGCGGTGAGTTCGGCGATTGTCGGACCGCGTACCGAGGCCCAGTGGGATGCCTACACCGGCGCGCTGGACGTCAAGATCACGGCTGAGGATGAAGCGTTTATCGATTCATTGGTGACATCGGGGCACTCGTCCACCCCAGGGTTCAATGATGTTAGCCACTATGTCTCGGGGCGCGTCGCTCGCTCGTAGTCGAGTGCTGTTGGGGCGAGCGGCAGCGGGTGTTGACCGAAAGAGGTTGCGGGGCTGCATCGCAGCCCAACACGGGCAAGCCCGCTCGCCACCGGGATAGCAGAAATTTTATGGCGTGAGAAAATTTCCCACCAATCGCCCCAAAACAGAGCAGCCGTTTCACGCCGCAAGCACCATAATGCCCGCCTCTCTTGTACAAATCGGTTTTCGCGAGGACAGCGTGTCTAAAGGTGTTGTGTTATCGGTCTCGGCCTCGGTGTTGTTTGCCGTGATGTATTACTTCACATCGTTGCTCACGCCGTTGAGCGGTCTGGAGATTTTCGGCTGGCGCATGCTGCTGACTGTGCCGTGCATGACGGTGTTCATGATCGTCAGCGGGGAATGGCGGCGTGT
The DNA here is from genome assembly GCF_054683855.1 of Pseudomonas sp. H1_D04. Lineage (NCBI taxonomy): Bacteria > Pseudomonadati > Pseudomonadota > Gammaproteobacteria > Pseudomonadales > Pseudomonadaceae > Pseudomonas > Pseudomonas sp. H1_D04. Next base: position 5,165,958 of record NZ_CP162826.1, on the reverse strand, counting down.
TTGGGAATTGCTGCAGGTTCTGGCGGCAAAGCCTCGATTGATCGCAGGCGTCGTGTTGTCTTCGGCCTTGCTGGGCGTGCAGCTGTGGTTGTTCATGTGGGCACCACTGAACGGCCGCAGCCTGGATGTTTCGGTGGGTTACTTTCTGCTGCCATTGACCATGGTGCTCACCGGACGGCTGGTATGGGGTGAGCAGCTGTCCTATCTGCAAAAGATCGCAGTGTTCTTTGCCGGCCTTGGGGTACTCAACGAGTTGTACCAAGCCGGTGGGTTTTCGTGGGCAACGCTGGTGGTGATCATTGGCTATCCGCTTTACTTCATCGTGCGCAAATACCTTAAGACCGATAACTTGGGTGGGCTCTGGCTGGATATGGCGCTGATGCTGCCGGTGGCTTGGTGGTTCGTGCAAAGCGGCGAGCAAGGTTTTGCGGTGATGGATGTGCACCCAAAGCTTTACGCATTGATTCCCATGCTGGGTCTGATCAGCGCCTCTGCATTGGTGAGCTACATCATTGCCAGCCGATTACTGTCGTTCAGCCTGTTCGGGCTGCTCAGCTATGTCGAGCCGGTGCTCTTGCTGTTCGTAGCCTTGCTGCTGGGTGAAGGCATCAAGGCGGGCGAATGGCTGACCTATATCCCGATTTGGATCGCAGTCATGGTGCTGGTGTTCGAAGGGTTCAAGCACCTGGTACGCCAGCGCAGGGCTTGAACCGTCTTTACTTGGTATTGCCCAACAGCGCCGAATGCGTTTGGGTTGCACCTTGATCGTCAAGTGTAGTGAAGCGCAGTGTAGCGCTGCCCGCCGCGCCGTGCGGCAGCCTTGGCATCGTCACGACGGCGGTGGATCGTGGTGCGATCATCGGCGGGTCTTCGCTGTGGTATTCAACGCCCTCGCGTGTCACAACGATGCCGGACAGCGTGACGTGGTAATCGCCGGGGTTATTCACGTGTAGCGTCGACTCATCCCCGGTAACTAGTTGCCATTTCAAGTCATTAATCGAGCTTGCCGCCGTCCCCGCTAGTTGGTTCGGCCGCAAGAACAATTTAACCCGCGTACGAAATGCCAGATTCACTTGGTTATTTTGCACAGCGGGCTCGCCTGTCGGCCTGATCGCAAGCACGTTGAGCCAATACACTGATTCCCGGTCCTCGTTCGTGTGTGAAGACGATTGATAGAGCACGCGCAGCGCTCGTCCACTGCCGGCCTCCATGCGGAAAATCGGTTGAGTGACAGTGAACGGCACATCACTGTTTTCAGGTGACGCCTCGCTATCGTTGGCGTCGATCCATACCTGGACCAGCCGCGGGCCATCCGTTTCATTGGTAAGGTTGACCGTTACTTCGCGGGCTTGAGCCGGATAGATCACACGGGTACGGTCGATGACGATTTCGCCTTGGACCAGAGGTGCCTGCAGCGCCATCAGCAGCCCTATCACGTTGAGCCGTCGCAGGAACGTCCGGCTCATCGGTAACTCATCGTGAACGTCGCCACACCATTTGCGCTGCCAGGCGCGATCGTCTGTTGTGTCTGGATATAGCGCGCAGTCAGCGGAATTTGCACCGTGCCATTGCCCGTCGTCCCCACCAGCCATTGATTAGGGTTGCCCACGCTTGAGGAGTCCGCACCGTAACGAACCAGAATATTGCCGCCGCGTACCAACTGCAGGGCCACGCCCTTGGCCTGGGAACTTGCGGTCAGGGACAGCACATCGCTGCGATTCGAGCGGGTGGTATGGTCAGTGACGGTGATAAACACATCACGCGTGCCTCCGGTGCCGCCTTCGCACAAGAGCGTGATATTGCGGGTTACGCTGCCGGCATGACTGCCGACGCCACGGAACGCCGTAACCGGTACGCTTCCCAAAGACATCGCAATGGAGGGCGTCGAAACCCGGCATGTCGGCTTTAGCGGTGGGCTAATGACCAGCGCCTGCATATTGACCGGATGATACCCAGGGGCTGAGGTATTGGTATTTTGCACCCTGTAATGCGCGACAGTGCGTGTGGGCACAGTCCCAGGAGAAATCGCCCCTCCCGTGGCCACCAGGTAAAGCCGTCCCTGCAGGCCCCAGACAACTGGCTTGGGATACTTCACCCTGAGCAGTGATGCTGCCGATTGACCGACAGCGGCGAAGCCATGATTCGGGTCGCGGGCCATCATTGCAAACCCAACCCCGGGCACGCCTGTGGCGAACACTGGCATGGACACACCGTTGGCGTTGAATGTCCTGCCAGTGGAGCTGGAGTTGACCGCGTTGATCGTCGCAGTTACCCAGTGGAAATCGCTCCAGAAGTCGTAACGGCACTGCATGACACTTGCCGGTGCATTAAAGGGATAGCCTCCCGCCAAACCGATCACTTGCCCGACCTGAGGGTTGGTCGGGGGGATGATGGGGGCAATGTTGATCGCCGTTGCCCCTTGCGGATAACAATCCCCACCTGAAAAAGCATGCGCTTGCATCGCTAGCATCCAGCCGCCCAACGTCGAGGCAGCAAGCCAAGATAAGTTCATACAAAAGTCCTCTGCTGGTGCCCCACAGATGTGGCACCGAATATTCACGGGTGCCGTTCAATACTGCCGGCTACTTGGCGAACCGAGCTGGGCACGCACAACCCTTGGAGATAGTCGACGTCTTGCTGGCGGCTGTTCGCGGCATGCGCAGCCATCTGGTAGTGGACGTCGCATCGTTCAGAAATTTTTTCACCCCATTTGACGATCAACGTGCCGGCAGCCGGGATATCGCGCACAAAAGCTTTGCTGGCTTGGCCCACTACGCCGACTTCCCGGCCTTGCTGGTCCAGAACCTGAGCCGCAAATGGCAGCGGCGTGCCATTCTGCTGTTTGGCCTGGACGATCACCGCCCGCCCGCTGACGGTCTTGAACTCCACCAATTGCACTGCACCGAGGGTTGGAACGATATCCAGGCTCGACTCTTGAAGCTCCACGTCCATGGACATGCCTTGTGGATCAACACTCACCGTATTGTTTTGGAATGCCCTGAGTGACGGAACCACGGCATACCCGCTGCTATTGATGCGTGTAACACCGTCGTGGCCCAACACTGCGCCTTCGGCATCCGGCACATGAACCAGCGCAGAGGCCTCTCCCAGGCTTTGCGAAAACGTCACGCCGCCAGCGTGAGCGACGATGCCGCCATCGGCGCCAAATGAAAGCTGGGATCTATCGCGGCTCTGACCATAGCCTGCACGCACGCTGGCAGAACCGGTGCGGTACCCTGCGTGGGTGTTAAGTTGCCTGGAACTCGATTGATCACTGGTCGCGCGGCTGGCGGAAAAACCGTAGTCGAACTCGGCGTTCTCGCCCAGGAAGCCGTTGATGCCCACTTGCTGCTGGCTGCCCCGTGTATCGCCACTGTCCCGAGACAGCGAAGTATTGATGGTCGGCGACCTCGGTTCGCTCCCCAGCGGCATCGATAACGTCAGCATGTAGCGGTTATCGATGCGCCCGGGTTGGCCGATACGCCCGAAAAACACATCGTCACTGAGCTCGCTTTGAGTCAGTTGTCGCGTGTCCTGGACCCTTGAGCGCTGCGCCGAGAGGTTCCAGTTGACCTTGTTCCAGGTCGAGCCGTAACTGGCGGTGAATGAGACCTGGCGCCCTTCCTGCCCGCCCCAATAGTCGACAGAGCTGCCGTACAGGCTCAAGGTGCCTATGCCCAACTGCTGGCTGATGGTCAGGTCGAGCCGACTTTTTTGCCGGGCATAACCGTTGACATCACCGGACTGGCGAGCGATTTCACGCACATTCAGTGCATCCGGAAGGTTCAGGTAACCCTCTGTAGAGAACCGGTATGCACCCAGCGCAAAATGCGTACCCGAGGCGGGTAGACTTTTGTTGTAGCCCACGCCCAGGCTTTGGCCGGACAGGCGTCCATGATCAGCTACCTTGGTATGCGAGGTGGCGCCGTCCAGCGAGAAAGCACCGATGGACGTATTCAATGCAATGCCGATCTTGCCCTGCTCATAACCGTTGGTAAGACTGCCGCCGCCATACACCGTCAAGTCATCGGTCAAGCCGTGTTGCAGAGTGCCTTGAAAGACGTTTGCGCCCTTGGCATCGATGCCCTTTTGCTGCACCTCACCCAAGGTGGCGCTGTATTTTGTCGTGTCGGCCCGCAGTAATTCCGGGGCCACCGAGTACGGCACGACGAAGGTGTTTCGACGCCCGTCGACTTCCGTCACGCTGACGATCAAATCACCGCCATAACCCGTGGCATGCAAATCACTGATGACAAAAGGGCCAGGCGCGACTGTCTTCTCATAAATGGTGTACCCGTTCTGGCTGACGGTGACCGTTGCATTACTGTCGGCGACACCGCGTACCTGCGGTGCATAGCCTTGCTGCGTCTGCGGACGCATGCGGTCGTCGGTTGCCAGGCTTACGCCTCGCACCCGTACCCCGTCGACAATCTGTCCGTTGCTGAAGGTGTCTCCAATAGTGAGTTGTGATTGCCAGGGGATGATGCTGCGCTGCACGTAAGTGGACGTGTTCTGATAAGTCTCAAACCCTGTGCGGTTGCTCCAGGCTTGGGCACCTTGGTGCCGCAAGCGCCAGGCGCCCAGATTAACCCCCGCATTGAGGCCCAGGTAAGTGCGACCGTCGCCTTCACCAGCAGTGACCGCATTGGTACTGAAGTTGTAATTGAGCAGCCCGGCGGTAATGCCCTCATCCAACAACTCGGGGTCAATGTAGCCGCGCATGGACCGGTTCATGTAGGCCTGCGGCACGCTGGCGGCTAACTCAAGGGCGCCCGGATCGAACGAGCTGGACGCCATCGGAATCCACTGCCCCAGGTCACCGCAATACTGGCCGGCTGCGGCAGGGTTCGCGAGCTCGCGCCCACGGGTATCGGTATCGACTTTATCCATCGCGATACCGATTTTTTCCAATACTTCGCGACTCAGACACGGCTGCGCACCGATCTTTGCGTGGGCCGCGACGAACTCCACCTCCCTGCGCCCCAAAGCCTGGCCGTTGACCACGATATCTATGCGATATAGGCCAGGACTCATCTGGTTGCCGGTATTGAACCGTGACATGTCAACCGACGATGCCAGGCCGCTGGAGAATGCGTTCAGATCAAAGCTCAACTCAGACGCAAGCGCGGAATCGCTTGCGATTACGGCCGCACTCATCAAACCGCCCAACATCATCTTTCGATGCTGGAATGGCAAAATCGGGGCGCAACGATGCACCCGTACTTGGATGTGACTAGGCATAGTTATGACTTCAGTGGACGCTGAGAAATGTACGTTTGCTTGCGATCAGCAACGTTCCGGGGACGCGTTCAGCGATGCAATACAGCAGGCTGCGCCGATGAAAAGCTGCCGAAATCGTTGATGTAGGTGAAATTCACCCGCGCATCGGCGGGTATTACCTTCGCGGCGTTCGGCACCGGCAACTTCAACGTGCCTCCCGGTTCCACCATCGCTTCGGGCAGTGACAATTTTTTCGCGTCGGGATGGGAGCCCATAAGCAGGTAAATGTCGTTGAAGGTGACGTGATAAGCCGAAGGGTTGTGCACCTGTATCACGGTGTCTTGGGCGACATGCTCCAGGGACCAGCGCAACAGCCCTGGCGCCTCCTCGGGTGTTCCAGATAACTGCGCCGGGCGAAAAAACACCTTGGTGCGGATACGGAACGCAAACTTGAAGTGATTCCGCTGGCTGTCTTCGAGGGTGGGATCAAACTCATTGGTGGCGCCCGGCACTTCAAGTACGTTCAACCAAAACAGCGACTCTCTATCCGCAGGCAGCGGTGCCTTGGTGTAGGACAAGCGCATGAACTGGCTTTTGCCGGCGTCCAGGCGAAATACCGGGGGAGACAGCACGAAAGGCACATCGCTCAGTGTCGGCGCTGCCTCGGCATCACCTGCGTCCAGCCACGCCTGGACCAGACGGGGTGCGTGTTTGTCATCATTGGTCACTCGTATGGTGACCTCGCGTCGCTGCTCGGGGTAAATCTGTCGCGTACCGTCGATAACTACCCCCGCGTGCGCCGCATGCGAGGCTATGCACAAGGCCAGACTCAGCGCGACGGACACCACGCGATGACTTAAGAACATCATTAAATCCTGCATCGGGTAATCCTTGAAAACAGTTGTCCTGCGCCCGACCGCAAGGTCGAGCGAGGATCTCAGGCAACAAACGCAATGGTTATCAGCGCGGCTGCATCAAGGAAAGGTGACCGAGTACTGCACGCTGCTGGTGACATTGCCCGCGCCTGCCGCTCCGCCATTGGCGATGTAGCGTGCGTAGAACGGTAAGGTCGCCAGACCATTGGTCACGGTGGCAACGGTTGAGTTATTACCTACGCGCAAGTCCATTGGCGTGTTGGAAGCGCCATCGAGAATTTGTACCTCCACCCGCGAGGCGGGTGTTGCAGTGGCGGTATTACGCAGGTTGCCGGTTGCCGGGTTGATGCCAGGGCTGGTCGGCTCGTAACGTACGGCGACCTTGGTACCGTTCGGGCATCCGCCCGAGCCGCCCACATAGACAAAGTAGCGCTTGCTGCCGGCCGTATCGCCTGCGGCCTTGAGGGCCGAGGTTTGCACGCGATCAAGAACGACCGGGAAGTTGGCACCTGAACCTGGCGAGGCTCCGGTGCCGCCGCTGATGGTGCAGGTAGTGCCACTGACCGAGCCGGTGATCGTGATGGTACCGTCTGCTGCATAAGCGGAGCTGGCAGCGAAGCCGCACAAAGCCAGCACTGCAGCCGCCAGAGTGTGTTTTGTCATAATCAGTCTTTCCTTAAAATTAGGGGTCGCGAAACGCACACTTATGACGCAGGAGAGGATCAGCTCTTGCGACGTCCATGGGTGGAGTCTCGTAAAATTTTGTTCCACAGCCCCAAGGAGTTGTCTGTTGCAAAACCTTTCTGACGTGTTTGGCAGGCAAAAAAAAAGCTCCGTACCTTTCGATACGGAGCATGTTCTTGAATTGCCCGAAAAGCCTGACAGGCTTTGGATGGCTAGTCGGCGGTCAATACGCCACGGCGGACTTGATCGCGCTCGATCGACTCAAACAACGCCTTGAAGTTGCCCTCGCCAAACCCATCATCGCCTTTGCGCTGGATGAACTCGAAAAACACCGGGCCCATCAGGGTTTCCGAGAAGATTTGCAGCAGCAGGCGCTTGTCACCTTCGATGGATGAGCCGTCCAACAGGATGCCACGAGCCTGCAACTGATCCACCGGTTCACCGTGATTCGGCAGGCGGCCTTCGAGCATTTCATAGTAGGTGTCCGGCGGCGCGGTCATGAAGCGCATGCCGATCTTCTTCAGCGCGTCCCAGGTTTTGACCAGGTCGTCGGTGAGGAACGCAACGTGCTGGATGCCTTCGCCGTTGAACTGCATCAGGAACTCTTCGATCTGCCCGGCGCCCTTGGACGACTCCTCGTTCAGCGGGATGCGGATCATGCCGTCCGGCGCGCTCATGGCCTTGGAGGTCAAGCCGGTGTATTCGCCCTTGATATCGAAGTAACGCGCCTCACGGAAGTTGAACAGCTTCTCGTAGAAGTTCGCCCAGTAAGCCATGCGCCCGCGATAGACGTTATGAGTCAGATGGTCGATGACCTTCAGGCCTGCGCCTTGTGGGTTGCGCTCCACGCCGTCGAGGTAGACGAAGTCGATGTCATAGATCGAGCTGCCTTCACCAAACCGGTCGATCAAGTACAACGGCGCGCCGCCGATGCCTTTGATTGCCGGCAGGTTCAGCTCCATCGGCCCGGTTTCGATATGGATTGGTTGAGCGCCCAACTCCAGTGCGCGGGTATAGGCTTGTTGCGAGTCCTTGACGCGGAACGCCATGCCGCAGACTGACGGGCCATGCTCGGCCGCGAAATACGAGGCGATGCTGTTGGGTTCGTTGTTGAGGATCAGATTGATCTCGCCCTGGCGGTACAGGTGCACGTTCTTGGAGCGGTGGGTCGCGACTTTGCTGAAGCCCATGATCTCGAAGATCGGCTCCAGAGTGCCCGGGGTCGGCGATGCGAATTCAATAAATTCAAAGCCCATCAGGCCCATTGGGTTTTCGTGTTGGACGGTCATGGTCGGTGCCTCATCATTCTTGTAGGTAGCAAGGGGTTATTTGCAAGCAAGGATGAGGTGGGAGGGAGGCGCGCAGGACAGGCCTCGCACGCTGCGGGCGAGGAAGTCACCAAAGATGAGGGGGGAGCCGAGTCGCTTCATGGTTACATCAGTCTCTGACGGCTGAGGCTTGCGTGAGCGCAAGTCCATATTCTTGTATGCGTAAATCGATTCTACACAGCGTAAAGATGTTTGTCCGTACTCTTCATCAAATCCCTATTGCCCTTGCCCGTGCAAGGGGTTTGTTACACAGGTAAATGCCAGCCAAAATGAAGGCACCGCCTATCAGCATGGGCAAGGTCAACGCTTCACCCAGCAATAAGGCGCCGCAGATCACTGCGGTCAGCGGGTTAAGCGCGATAAATACACCGGAACGTGTCGTGCCGATCCGCCGGATGCCGTCGTAGTAACCGATATAAGCCAGCGCCGAGCCGAGCACACCCAAATACAGCAGGCTCAGCAGCTGCGAAGGCCCAAGGCTTGCGACCTCTTTGACCGTGAAGTTTCCTGACAGCGCTGTGGTTGCGGTCAACATCAGGGTTCCCAGCAATACCGACCATGTCACGGTCTGCAATGGCCCCAGGCTTGCGTTCAGCCCGCGGGAAGCCAGCGAATAAACGCCCCACGCCGCCACACAACCAAGGATCAGCAAGTCACCCCGCCAACTATGGGCGCCTGCCTGCATCAGCTGAGGGTTGCGACTGACAATCACAGCGACTGCGCCAGCCACGCACAATGCAATCCCCATCACCTTGGTGCGATTCAGGTGCTCTTTGAACAACAACCACGACGCCAGGCCAATCACCGCCGGGTTCAACGCTACGATCAATGACGCCCGCGACGCATTGATGTACTGCAGCCCATAAAAGAAGCACAGGTTGTAGATGAAAATCCCGAAGAACCCCAGCGCCGCCAATTGCGCAAGTTGCCGAAGACTCGGGCGAGCCAGTGGGATGCGTGCGAAGGCCATGAACAGCAACAACGCCAGGCTCGCCAGGATAAAACGCAGGCTCGCGGCCAGCAGCGGATTGAGCTGATCGGCCAGGTAACGACCAGCGATAAAGGTGCCGCCCCAGATCATGGTGACGGCGGCGAGTTTGCAATAGGTCAGGCGATCCGAAGCGGGGCTCATTGGGTTGGCTCAAGTGACAGAAGATCTGGAGTATTCTTCTGATAATGATCAATCATCGTAAAATGAGTATTCGCTCATGACCTTGACCCAACTGGAAATTTTCTCATTGGTGGCCGAACTACAAGGCTTTACCAGCGCAGCGCACCGGCTCGGCATCAGCCAGTCGGCGGTGTCCCATGCGATCAAAGCGTTGGAGCAAGAGCTCGGTGTCGAGCTGTTCCGGCGCCATCAAAACCTGGTGGAGCCGAGCGAGATCGGCCAGCAATTGCTTGGACGCGCCCGTGCCATGCTCGGCCTGGCCAACACGCTGCAACAGGAAGCAGCAGATGCCCGTGGCATGAAGCGCGGCACCCTGCGCGTCGGCTCGTTTGGGCCAACTGCGTCGATTCGCCTGCTGCCCGGTATCCTCAGCCAGTTTCGTGCAGCCTACCCGGGCATTGAGGTCCACGTAGATGAAGGCCCTGACCGGCAAGTGTTGCAGTGGCTGGATGAGCGGCGGATCGATGTAGGCTTTGTGGTCTTGGAGCAGGAGCGCTTCGACACCTTCGCCTTGTTTGACGACCAAATGGTCGCGTTGTTGCCCACGGAGCACCCACTGGCCGCTCGCGATGCCCTGACTCTTCAGGAGCTGTGTGACGACCCTTTTATTCTCACCGAGGCAGGATCGTCGGAACTGGTGTCCCGACTGTTCGGTGCGGCCCAATTACGGCCCAAGGTGCGGTATCGCTGCGCCCAACTGCTGAGCACTCTGGAAGCCGTCAGTCGCGGGGACGGTTTGAGCATCGTGGCCGAGGCGTCGTTGCCACCGCTGGACGACCCGCGCTATGTGAAACGACCGTTATCCCCTCGTGTACCGCGCCAGATTGGCTTGGCAGTGCTTGATCGGCGCCAGTCATCACCCGCGACGCTGGCGTTCATCGAGATTGCGCAACGCGGTGGTAGGGCAAGCAATTGTCCACCGAGCCATCTATTATCGAAATAATACTGACCGGCCTGCCGGCGCATCCCCTACTCCGCAACAGGCCGCACAACTCATGCCCCTCACCGTCAAAGGCCCGCGAGAGCCAATCGTCCGCTACTCGATCAGCGCCCTCTGCGGTCTGCTGCCGATCCTGCTCGGCTTGGCCATCCTGTATTGGCAAGCAGAAAGAACCCTTGAGCAAAGCACGGCGCAAACCGCCGAGGAAGCGGTGCGCCAGTTCGACCTGATGCTCGATAACACCGCCCTCGCCGCCCAGGCCCTGCTGCCGCTGGCAGGCCAGCCCTGCGATAACGGCACCCAATTGGCGTTGCGCGAGCAGGTCACAAGGCGCCCGTTCGTGCGCGCCACGACCTTGTCCTGGCAGAAGAATATCTATTGCAGCTCACTGTTCGGCAGCAACTATGAGTCGCCCGTAAACCCCGACGACTATGTGGACGGTCGGCTTTGGTTGATGAATGGCAACCCGGTGACGCCGGACACTGCGCTGCTGGTGTACCGACTGGTCGACGGAGACCAAGGCGCGTTTGCTTCAATTGACGGCTATCACCTGACCAACGCCTTGCGCCTGATCAGCCGCTATGCACAGTTGGTCCTGCAAGTGGGGCCCAACTGGCTGGCTGCCGACGGCAGTGTTCATACCACGGAAGTGCCGAAATTTGCCGTAGCCCATCATCACTTGGCCTCGCAACGCTATGGTTACAGCGTCGACGCCGGCATGCCGGACGGCGAGGTCTGGCGTTACATGCAGGCGCGCTATCGTGCGATGTTCAGCCTAGTGGTGTTCTTTGGCGCAATGGCAGGCCTACTCGCGCATTGGCTGCAAAAACGCTCCTCGGCACCGACCCATGAACTGCGACGGGCGTTGGGCGCCGATGAGTTCATTCCGTATTTTCAGCCGGTGGTACGCGGCGAAACCCGCGAATGGGCCGGCTGTGAAGTGCTCATGCGCTGGCAGCATCCCAAGGAAGGCTTGGTACGGCCTGATCTATTTATCCCGCTGGCCGAACATTCCGGCCTGATCGTGCCGATGACCCGCGCCCTGCTGCGCCAGACCGCCGTACAACTGGCTCCCCATGCGGCACGGTTTTGCCCGGGGTTCCACATCGGCGTGAATATCACCGCCCGCCATTGCCTCGACCTGACGCTGGTGGACGATTGCCGTGAGTTTCTCGCCGCCTTCATACCGGGCCAGGTGACCTTGGTGCTGGAGTTGACCGAGCGCGAGCTGATCGAGCCCACCGATATCACCCGTCAGCTGTTCGACGCCTTGCACCAACTGGGCGTCATGATTGCCATCGATGACTTTGGTACCGGCCACTCAAGCCTGGGTTACTTGCGCAACTTCAATGTGGACTACTTGAAGATCGACCAGAGTTTTGTCGCCATGATCGGTGCAGACGCACTGTCGAGGCATATCCTGGACAGCATCATAGAGTTGTCCGGCAAACTGGATCTGGGTGTCGTTGCTGAAGGTGTGGAAACGGTCGAACAATGCGAATACCTGGCTGCTCACGGCGTGGATTTCCTGCAGGGCTATCTGTTTGGAAAGCCACTACCCAGCGATGAATTCATTAAAAACCTGACCAGCCATTGAATAGCCACGTATTAGCGGCGTTGAAATAATGTTAGTAAGACAAAAGACATGATTTACTCGTAGCGGATTAACTACTACAATTTTTCTTGCCTGTGCAGAACTCGCAGGACGACGTCCTCTTTGAGTCGCCTTAACGCTATTGGCTAATAGCTTTGTCTGCAGTTGATATCAGCCAACAACACTATTGGAGTACAGATTTTGTCCAGACTCGCCGAATTTCGCGCAGCAGAAAAAGCCCTTCAAGAGCAGCTTGCCCAGCTGGAATCCCTGAAGAACGATGCTGGCCTGAAGAAAGAAATCGAATTCGAAGAAAAACTTCAAGGGCTGATGAAAACCTACGGCAAAGGCCTGCGTGACATCATCCTGATCCTTGATCCAAACCCGGGCAAGACCAGCGCTGCTGCTGCCAACGCACCAAAACAACGCCGTGCACGCGTGGTCAAGGTCTACCACAACCCGCACACCGGCGAGCTTATCGAAACCAAAGGCGGCAACCACCGCGGCCTCAAAGCATGGAAAGAACAGTATGGCGCCGCCACTGTAGATTCCTGGCTTCGCGGCTGATTACACCGCACTAATAAAGAGCCCCGCGTCAGCGGGGCTTTTTTATTCAAGGGTTCGAAACCGAACTTAAATAACATTTCATTTTGTTCAAATTCGACGCGCAACACGCACTTAAAGTTTGAGGCTGTCGCGCACCGAACGGACTTCATCCTTACTCGCCTCGTAAGCATCGGCTTGACCCGCGTATGAGAAAACATACGCTTTATCGGTATCAACAGCTCCCACCAATGTTTGTGAAAGCACGTGCCGTCCATTCTCGGTAATCACACAGGTAGTTTCCATCGCCTCAAGCCGACTCAATGTTGTCGAGTGCATTTTGCTGCAGACACTTTGGTAACCGCTCTGGGCAAAATCTTTCTGGATGGACTTGCGCATTTCCAGCAATACCCCCTGAAGATTAACGTTATGGCCCGCCTCAGTCGGCGTTGCCGTCAACTCCATCACCATCAGCGTGTTGCCGTTTTCATCGTTCTTGATTGCACGCTGACGCGAAACCGGCTGTGGCGTTGCCGGCGTTTCACCATCACGCACCACCTCCTCGACTTGCCAGCCGCTGGGCCAGTGGATTTCCGGATCCGCCGCCGAAACGAAAGGACTGGCCAACAGCAGGCATACAGCACTCAACAGCGGTTTACGACGTTCGGTCATGCGAAAGATACCCAAGGTTCATGCGACAAAGTGTGAGGCCCGCTACCCGCTGATCGCAAGACCCGCGTGACCTTTTTCATTTGGCGCAGCAGGCGGGCCTTGCGTATCATGGCCCGGCTGCACGGATGCCAGCCGCAAGCCAAGGGAACGCTCCTCTCACCTGGAGCCGCGTTTGCCCCATTTTTTTCTGGAGGGCCCATGAGCCTGCACGAACTGAACACTTTCCCGGGCGTCACCGCCCAACCTGACACCGCCACCGCGAACTTCGTGTTCAACCACACCATGTTGCGGGTCAAGGACATCACCAAGTCCCTGGACTTCTACACCCGCGTACTGGGTTTTTCGCTGGTTGAAAAGCGTGATTTCCCCGAGGCTGAATTCAGCCTCTATTTCCTGGCCCTGGTGGACAAATCCCAGATCCCGGCCGACGCCGCCGCGCGCACCCAGTGGATGAAGTCGATCCCTGGCATTCTGGAGCTGACCCACAACCACGGCACCGAAAACGACGCCGACTTCGCCTACCACAATGGCAACACCGACCCGCGTGGTTTTGGCCATATCTGCATCGCGGTGCCGGATATCGTCGCTGCGTGTGAACGCTTCGAAGCCCTGGGCTGCGATTTCCAGAAGCGCCTGACCGATGGCCGCATGAAGAGCCTGGCGTTCATCAAGGACCCGGATGCGTACTGGGTTGAGATTATCCAGCCCACGCCGCTGTAACGAAAAAACCCCATGAGTGATCATGGGGTTTTTCATTTGCAGCTGGGTAGTTACGCTGGCGCGGAGGTGCGGATCAGGTGATCAAAAGCACTCAGGGAAGCCTTGGCGCCCTCGCCTACTGCAATCACGATCTGCTTGTACGGCACGGTCGTCACATCACCCGCGGCAAACACACCGGGCAGTGAAGTTTCACCACGCGCATCAACGATGATTTCGCCACGCGGGGTCAACTCTACGGTGCCTTTGAGCCAGTCGGTATTAGGCAGCAGGCCGATCTGCACGAAGATACCTTCCAAGTCGATGGTCTTGAACTCGCCGCTGTCACGATCCTTGTATGCCAAGCCCGTGACTTTCTGGCCATCGCCTTTGACTTCACTGGTCAGCGCACTGGTGATCACGTCAACATTCGGCAGGCTGTACAGCTTGCGCTGCAACACCGCATCGGCGCGCAGCTTGCTATCGAACTCCAGCAAGGTTACGTGGCTCACGATGCCCGCCAAGTCGATGGCTGCTTCCACGCCGGAGTTACCGCCGCCGATCACTGCCACACGCTTGCCTTTGAACAACGGACCATCGCAATGCGGGCAGAAGCATACGCCTTTGGCTTTGTATTCCTGCTCGCCTGGCACGCCCATTTCACGCCAGCGGGCGCCAGTGGCCAAAATCACGGTCTTGGACTTGAGCGTCGCGCCGCTTTCAAAACGAATCTCGTGCAAGTCACCAGGGTTTTTCGCCGGGACCAGGCTGCTGGCACGTTGCAGGTTCATGATATCCACGTCGTACTGACGCACATGAGCCTCCAGTGCGCTGGCCAGTTTCGGCCCCTCGGTTTCCTGTACCGAGATGAAGTTCTCGATGGACATGGTGTCCAGCACCTGACCACCAAAACGCTCGGCGGCAACACCGGTGCGGATGCCTTTACGCGCAGCATAGATCGCGGCCGCTGAACCGGCTGGACCACCGCCGACGACGAGTACGTCAAAGGCGTCTTTGGCGCTGATTTTTTCGGCGGCTTTTTCAATACCGCTGGTGTCGAGCTTGGCGAGAATTTCTTCCAGGCCCATGCGGCCCTGGCCGAAGTTCACGCCATTGAGGTACACACTTGGCACCGCCATGATCTGGCGCTCGTCGACTTCAGCCTGGAACAGCGCACCGTCGATGGCGACGTGACGGATGTTCGGGTTGAGAACGGCCATCAGGTTCAGCGCCTGGACCACGTCCGGGCAGTTCTGGCACGACAGCGAGAAGTAAGTCTCGAAGCTGAACTTACCTTTAAGGGCGCGAATCTGTTCAATCACTTCGACACTGGCCTTCGACGGGTGGCCACCGACTTGCAGCAGGGCCAACACCAGCGAAGTAAATTCATGGCCCATAGGGATGCCGGCGAAACGCAGGCTGATATCGGCACCTGGGCGGTTGATGGAGAACGACGGTTTGCGCGCGTCATCGCCATCGGTTTTCAGGGCGATCAGCGTGGTGAGGCTGGTTACGTCCTGCAGAAGGGCAAGCATTTCCTGGGATTTCGCGCCGTCATCGAGGGAGGCGACGATCTCGATCGGCTGGGTGACCCGTTCCAGGTATGACTTCAACTGAGCTTTAAGATTGGCGTCCAACATACGGGCGATTTCCTTTAATTCTGGGTATAAAAAAACGCCCGAGCGAATCTCGCCCGGGCGTTTTTGAGGGCGGTTGCAGCTTACTTGGTAGGTGCGGAAACCCGCCCTTGATGCTTCATAGACTTAGATCTTGCCGACCAGGTCCAGGGACGGAGCCAAGGTGGCCTCGCCTTCTTTCCACTTGGCTGGGCACACTTCGCCTGGGTGGGCAGCGACGTACTGGGCAGCTTTGATTTTGCGCAGCAGCTCGGAAGCGTCACGGCCAACACCGCCGTCGTTCAGTTCAACGATCTTGATCTGACCTTCTGGGTTGATCACGAACGTACCGCGATCTGCCAGGCCAGCTTCTTCGATCAGCACGTCGAAGTTGCGGGAGATGGTCAGGGTTGGGTCGCCGATCATGGTGTATTGGATCTTGCCGATGGCTGGCGAGGTGTTGTGCCAGGCAGCGTGGGCAAAATGGGTGTCGGTGGAAACGCTGTAGATTTCGACGCCCAGTTTCTGGAATTCGGCGTGGTTGTCAGCCAGGTCTTCCAGCTCGGTTGGGCAAACGAAGGTGAAGTCGGCTGGGTAGAAGAAGAACACCGACCACTTACCTTTCAGGTCAGCATCAGACACGTCTACGAAGTTGCCGTTTTTGAACGCGGTAGCTTTGAACGGTTTTACTTGGCTGTTGATGATAGGCATCGTTGACTCTCCGTCAGGGGTTAAGAAGTTGATGGGGTGAATCCTACCCACTCTTTCCGACGCTGGCTCATTGGCAAACCTGATGCTGACGATTGGTTTTCCCTATCAGGAGACTGTATTAATAGAAGAAATCTCAAAGCAGCGGTTGAGTGGCCAATGTCATGCCGAGAAAGGGCGTCGCTTCAACATAGCGCATGGCGGATTTCATGTCGTTCCAGCCGACGTAACTCATCAACGACTTTAAATCCCAGCCGCTGCGATGGGCCCAGGTGGCAAAGCCCCGACGCAGGGAATGGCTGGTGTACTGCTCGGCGGCGATGCCTGCGCGCTCCAGCGCCTGACGCAACAACGGGATCACGCTGTTGGGGTGCAAGCCCTCCTCGCCCAGGTTGCCCCAACGGTCGATGCCCCGGAATACCGGACCGCGCACCAGCGCCGCTGCGCTAAGCCATTCGCTGTAGGCCTGGACTGGGCACAGGCGCAGCAGCGCAGGCGTGTGATAGGTTTTGCCGAGGTTGTCGCGGTCACTTTTGCTGCGCGGAAGGTACAGGCTGATGCCGGTTCCGGGTGTGGCCTGAACATGTTCAATGCTCAGTCGACACAACTCATCGCTACGAAAGCCACGCCAGAAGCCGAGCAGGATTAACGCGGTGTCGCGCTTGGCACGCAGCAAGCGCGGCTGATCGTGTGCGTGGGCTGCCTCCCGCGCTTCAGCATCAAGCGATGCAACCACCTGCTCCAAATGCTTGAGCTGCAATGGCTCGGCCTGCTTCTCCTGCACAGGGTGCACGGCGCGAATCCCCTTGAGCACTTTGCGCACCACGGGGGCTTTGGTCGGGTCGGGGAACCCCTGGCTGGTGTGCCATTGCGCAAGCGCCGACAGCCTCAGCTTCAGTGTGTTAACCGCAAGCACGCCCGCATGGGCCGCCAGATAGCGCGCCACGCTGTCACTGGTGGCCGGCAGAAACCCGCCCCAGCTGACTTCAAAGTGCTCAATCGCCGCGCGGTAGCTACGGCGTGTGTTGTCGCGGGTGGCAGCGTTGAGATAACGATCAAGATCGCTCATAGGAGGCCTATTCGTACTGCGGGCATGCGTTTCTGCGCGTGAAGCGCTTATGACGCGGGATAATACGCCAATATCCCACCTGAGAAAGCTTGATTTTTAAGGACTTCATATTGATGATATAGTACGTATATACATACCATGTACCATAATACTAAATCGACGGAGACCCCATGGCTCGCGGCGGCATAAATAAAGCAGTAGTTCAAACGGCACGCCTGGCGATCCTTGCCCGCGGCGAGAACCCAAGCATCGACGCAGTACGCATCGAAATGGGCAATACCGGTTCGAAAACCACGATCCATCGCTACCTGAAGGAGCTGGACGACAGCGAAAGTCGCCTAACCATCACC
The DNA here is from genome assembly GCF_054683855.1 of Pseudomonas sp. H1_D04. Lineage (NCBI taxonomy): Bacteria > Pseudomonadati > Pseudomonadota > Gammaproteobacteria > Pseudomonadales > Pseudomonadaceae > Pseudomonas > Pseudomonas sp. H1_D04. The sequence continues at coordinate 5,148,492 of NZ_CP162826.1, read as the reverse complement.
GAAGCGCCGATTGACGACGAGCTGGGTGAACTGGTTTCGCGACTGGCTCAGCGCTTAAAAGAGAAGGCTCAAGAGCCGATTGACCTGGCCTTGGCGCAGTTCGAACAGCAGAAAGCTGCCCTGCTTGCTGAGCTCGACGCGCTTCAAGAGGCCCACGGCCAACTCAAGCAGCAATTCGATATTCAGGCCGCGGCGCTGGCAGAAGAAAGCGCTGCGCTGCAAACAGCTAGTACTAGTCTTCAGACCGAGCAAACCCGTAATGCAGGGCTTAGCCAGGCGTGCAGTGATTACGAGCTGAGGATTAGCGATAAGGACGAACAGATTCGCTCACTGGAAGAAAAGCACCTTCACGCCCGCGACGCGCTGGAGCACTACCGCAATGCGATCAAGGAGCAACGCGAGCAGGAGCAGCGGCGCCATGAAGGCCAGTTGCAGCAGGTACAGGCGGAACTGCGCCAGGCCCAACAAAGCGCTATGGTGCGCCAGGATGAGATCACTCAACTGCATCGCGACAACGAGCGCCTACTGATCGAACATCGGGTGACGGCGAAGGAATTGACGACGCTGCAGGAGCAAGCCCGCAAAGATCAAGCGCAGCAGGCGAAGCTGAGCGAACAGATGAGCCAGATAGATAGCGAGCGCGCCCTGCTTCAAGAGCGTCTGCGGGTAGCCGTGCTGGAAAGCCAGTCACGCCAGGAAGCGCTGACCGAACACCAGCACGCCAACAAGACCCTGGAACTGGACCTTATCAAGGCTCAGGCCAGTATCGAGGCATTGCGACTGGCGGCCGTCGTTGCAACGGCGCCAGAGGCAACACCTAAAGCCTGATCAGTCCGCCACAGGCGTGCGCATGGTGACGAACTCTTCCGCCGCCGTAGGGTGCACGCCGATGGTTTCATCGAAGTGACGCTTGGTGGCGCCGGCCTTGAGCGCAATCGCAAGGCCCTGGACGATCTCACCGGCGTCCGGGCCGACCATATGGCAACCCAGCACCTTGTCGGTGTCGGCATCAACCACCAATTTCATCAGGGTTTTCTCCTGGCAATCCGTCAGGGTCAACTTCATTGGCCGGAAACGGCTTTCGAAGATCTGCACCTTATGGCCGTTCTTTTTCGCCTCTTCTTCCGTCAAGCCGACAGTGCCGATATTCGGCAAGCTGAATACCGCTGTCGGAATCATTGCGTAATCCACCGGGCGATATTGCTCAGGCTTGAACAGACGACGCGCCACGGCCATGCCTTCAGCCAACGCCACCGGCGTCAGCTGCACGCGACCGATCACATCACCGATAGCCAGAATTGATGCTTCGGTAGTTTCGTACAGGTCATTGACCTGAACAAAGCCGCGCTCATCCAACTTGACGCCTGTGTTTTCCAGCCCCAGGTTATCCAGCATCGGACGCCGGCCCGTGGCGTAGAAGACGCAATCGGCTTCCAGTACACGACCATCCTTCAGGGTGGCCTTAAGGCTACCGTCGGCTTGTTTTTCAATGCGTTCGATATCGGCATTGAATTGCAGGTCCAGGCCACGCTTGGTCAGCTCTTCCTGCAGGTGCTTGCGCACCGCACCATCAAAACCACGCAGGAACAGATCGCCGCGATACAGCAGCGACGTCTTAGCACCCAGCCCATGGAAAATACCCGCGAACTCAACGGCGATATAACCACCACCAACCACCAGCACGCGCTTGGGCAGCTCTTTAAGGAAGAACGCCTCGTTGGAGCCGATGGCGTGCTCACGCCCTGGAATATCCGGAATCTGCGGCCAGCCGCCAGTTGCGATCAGGATGTGTTTGGCGGTGAAACGCTCGCCATTGATCTCCACTTGATGCGGATCAACCAAGCGCGCATGCCCTTCATGCAGGGTCACGCCACTGTTGACCAGCAAGTTGCGGTAGATGCTATTGAGGCGGTTGATCTCGCGATCCTTGTTGGCGATCAGCGTCGCCCAATCAAAATTCGCCTCCCCAAGGGACCAGCCAAAGCCACTGGCCTGCTCGAAGTCTTCGGCAAAATGCGCGCCGTACACCAACAGCTTCTTAGGTACGCAGCCTACGTTAACGCAGGTGCCGCCCAAATAGCGGCTTTCCGCCACGGCCACCTTGGCGCCAAAGCCCGCAGCAAAGCGCGCCGCACGAACACCGCCGGAACCGGCGCCAATTACATACAGATCAAAATCGTAGGCCATTTCACTCTCCTCGGCAGGACATCAGCATACCGACTTACATGGGGCTGAAAAACGAAAAAGCCACCCGAAGGTGGCTTTTTAGCAGCGGGCAAGCGTGAATCAGTAAGCCTTGCCAGTCTTGTAGAAGTGCTCGTAGCAGAAGTTGGTTGCTTCGATGTAGCCTTCGGCGCCACCGCAGTCAAAACGACGACCCTTGAACTTGTACGCGATCACGCAACCGTCTTTGGCCTGCTTCAACAGGGCGTCGGTGATTTGGATTTCACCACCCTTGCCTGGCTCGGTTTCTTCGATCAGCTTGAAGATGTCCGGAGTCAGGATGTAACGACCGATGATCGCCAGGTTCGACGGTGCATCTTCAGGCGCCGGCTTCTCAACCATGTCGCGTACGCGGATCAGGCCATCACCAATGTCGTCACCGGCGATCACGCCGTACTTGTTGGTCTCTTGAGGATCAACTTCTTGAACCGCAACGATGGTGCAACGGTATTTCTGGTACAGCTTGACCATTTGGGTCAGTACGCCGTCGCCTTCCAGGTTCACACACAGGTCGTCCGCGAGCACCACGGCGAACGGTTCGTCACCGATAAGCGGGCGACCGGTCAGGATGGCGTGGCCAAGGCCTTTCATCTGGGTCTGACGGGTGTAGGAGAACGAGCACTCGTCCAGCAGCTTGCGGATACCGACCAGGTATTTTTCCTTGTCGGTGCCCTTGATTTGGTTTTCCAGCTCGTAGCTGATGTCGAAGTGGTCTTCCAGGGCGCGCTTACCACGACCGGTAACGATGGAGATTTCGTTCAGACCGGCATCCAATGCCTCTTCGACGCCGTACTGAATCAGTGGCTTGTTTACCACCGGCAGCATCTCTTTAGGCATGGCCTTGGTCGCTGGCAAGAAGCGAGTGCCGTAACCGGCTGCTGGGAACAAGCATTTCTTGATCATATAAGTCCTTACAAAGGGCTGTGCGTACGGAATTCGGCGCAGTCTAATCACGCCGCAGTCACCTTACAATGGGTCCTGCTGGCGTTGCGATGTCAACATAGAGAAAAAATGTCGGCGTAAGTTCCACTTATCTTACGAAGAACGTTTGCACCGCCACGGCAAAAAATGCCCCCGCGCCCCTGTTTAAAAGAGCGTAAACCCTTTTAGCACGCTTTCAAGGCCGGAACACTGCCTTGGAATAACTTGCGCGGCTGCTCGGCATTTGGCGCTATCATGATGACCTTGAACCAGACCACGAGATTGTTAATAGATGTCAGAACCCAAAGGCGTGAACGGCTACCTGATCACCAAGCGAGCAGACGGCTGGCACCTGATCAACTTCCACGGCGACAGCGTCGCGGGCGTTTTCGAGACCGAGAGCATGGCGATTGCCGTAGCCGAAGTGTTTGTGGATGAAGCGGGCCACGCGTCGAGCAAACGACCGAAGACCAAGTAAGCCTACAGGCCTACGCAAAAAGCCCCCGATTTAAGGGGCTTTTTTTGTGTTTATCTGTACCTAGATGGCAGTTCGCTATAATCTGCCGAAAACGCCCCACGACAGTGTCAGCGCCCTTCCCACACCCTCGACGACGAACACTCATGAACAAACTTCTGGCACTGACTGCGGTACTGGCGCTTGCCGGCTGCACCACCACTTCCGATGTCTACCTAAAAAACGGCGAGCAAGGCCTGACCATCGACTGCTCCGGCGAAGCCAACTCTTGGGCCAGCTGCTACGAAAAAGCCGACGCCTCCTGCGCAGGCACCGGCTATCGCATCGTCGGCACAGAGGGCACGCCATCCTTGAAGGAAAGCGACAAGACCTTGGGCCAGGACGTCGGCAATTTTAAAAACCGCAGTGTGGTGGTGGTCTGCAAGTAACTGCAGGCTACAAGTGGATCTCGGCAAACTTGATGCCCAGCTCCCTTAGGATCTCGGTCAGCTCATCAAGGCTGGCAAAGGATTCGACCTCATCCTGATCATCGACCAGGAAATAACTGCGCCCCCGCTTTTCTTGAAGAACACGATCCATTCGCCAAGGTCGGCAGGATTCTGGATGACATGGGTCGCCGAGATTTGCCCCTCGGCCTGCCGGGCTTGGACGTGTTCACGCTTCATATCTGATTTTTCCACAACGGCATCAGCCAGAAATGCATTCTTCCCCGGCCTTCTTTACGTCGCCCGGGCGGATCGGCACGTTGGACATGCTCTCGTACAGCTTGATGCTGCTACCACTGGAACGCTCGTCAATTTCGAAAATCGCCGAAGGATCGGCCGAGAACTTCTGTGGAACGATCACCTGCACGCCACCGTCCTTATGCGGCTCGATCTGGGGCGGCCGGCGGGTAGTAGATAGTTTCCGAACCACACACGCGGCGTATTCCTGGGGTTTCTTCCCCGAAATGACCGCCAGCGTCGGTGGGGTCTGCTTGATATCTGCAACCGAAGCACACCCACCTATCGCCAAGGCCAGAACCAACACACTCCACTTCATACAAAATCTCCACTTAAAGACCCTACGACAGCCGGGATGGTAATTTTCTCCCGCCCACGTAGGATTTATCCCTGATTACTCGGTAAATAACTGTTTTAAATTGTCGACGACGTTGAAGACAGGCCGATAATAAACGCGCTGGGGCTGATAAACTCCATCTTAACCTACGTATCGTTCTGATTTTTCAGAAAAAGCCCTTCTGGAGACACCCTCATGAAATTCATTCACCAGCGCGAGCACCTCAATGAGGGAGATATCGTCGTCATCGAATGCTCGCAGACTTGCAATATCCGCCTGATGAGCGATGCGAATTTTCGCAGCTTTAAAAATGGCGGCCGTCACACTTACCACGGCGGCGCGTTCGACAAGTTTCCCGCCAAGATCACTGCTCCCAGCACCGGATTTTGGAACATTACCCTGGATGTAGTGACCCGCCGCGCCATCAGCGTTACGCGCAAACCCGCGCTGTCCCACAAGATTCGCATTGTACGTCGCACCAGCACCAAGCTGAGCTGATTCGAACACGCCACAGGAAATCACCGTGACCACCACCAAATACGTAATCAAGTACAAACTCAACGGCGAACGCCGTTTTGAGTTCGCCCAACTGACGACCAACAGCGTGGAAGAGGCCTTGCAGGCTTTGGCGAAAATCCATGATGCCAGTGATGTGATCACCGACATCAACGTGAGCAAGGCGCTGTAAGAACATGCCCGGCCCCACAGCCGACCTTTTCGCCGATGACGCCTTGCAACAACCCGCAGGGCGCGAGCAAATTGGTGAACAGTCCTACGTATTACGGGGCTTCGCCCTGCCGTGGATTGAGCGGCTTCTGCCCGAGTTGCGGCGCGTGCTGGCTCAATCCCCGTTTCGGCAAATGGTCACCCCTGGTGGTTTCACCATGTCCGCGGCGCTGAGCAGTTGCGGCGCCCTGGGTTGGACCACCGACACCAGCGGTTACCGCTACAGCCCGCTGGATCCGCGCAGTCAACAACCGTGGCCGGCACTGCCCGATGTTTTGCGACAACTTGCCGTCCTGGCGGCGGCAGACGCCGGGTTTATCGACTTCGCGCCCGACGCTTGCCTGATCAACCGCTACGTACCAGGCGCCAAAATGTCGCTGCATCAAGACAAGAATGAACGTCAGTACAGCGCGCCCGTGGTGTCGGTTTCGCTGGGGTTACCGGCGATTTTCCTTTTGGTGGACACCAGCGCAGTGACAAAACCCAAAAGGTCTCGCTGTTCCATGGCGACGTGGTTGTCTGGGGCGGCGTTGATCGCCTGCGTTTTCATGGTGTGATGCCGATCAAGGAAGGCGTGCACCCGATCATGGGCCCGCAACGCATCAACCTGACTTTTCGCACCGCTGGCTAATTTGAGCGCAAGCTTCGGAGTGCCTGACCGGCGCGGCACGGCTAATCTGGCCGGGATCCGTCAAGAGTGCCGAACATGACTACCGAACAAGATCCGCGCTGGGCGGCGATACTCGCCCGTGATTCCAAGGCCGACACGCTGTTCGTCTACGGTGTGAAAACCACCGGCGTGTATTGCCGTCCCAGCAGCGTCTCGCGCTTGCCGCGCCCGGAAAATATCGAATTCTTCGACACACCCGCGCAGGCCGAAGCAGCCGGTTATCGTCCCAGCAAACGCGCCGCCGGTGATCAGACTCAACGGGCCGCGCAAGACGCACAACGGGTGGCCGACGCCTGCCGGCATATCGAGCAGGCAGATATCCCACCCAACCTCAACACCCTCGCCACCCTCGCCGGGCTGAGCCCTTTCCATTTCCATCGGATCTTCAAAGCCGTCACCGGCTTGACGCCGAAGGGCTACGCCAGCGCACATCGCTCACAAAAAGTGCGCAACGGACTCAAGGCAAAACAGACGGTGACCAATGCCTTGTACGACGCTGGCTTCAACTCTAATAGCCGCTTTTATGAATCAGCCGACCAGTTGCTGGGGATGAAACCCAGTGACTACAAGGCCGGCGGCACCAACAGTGCAATCCTGTTTGCTGTCGGAGAATGTTCACTGGGTTCGATTCTGGTGGCCCAGAGCAGCCGCGGGGTGTGCGCGATCCTGCTAGGGGATGAGCCGGACCAACTGGTGCGTGACCTGCAAGACCAGTTTCCCAACGCTGACCTGGTGGGAGCCGACCACAACTTCGAACAGCTGATCGCACACGTCGTAGGTTTCATCGAGGCACCCGCCCTCGGGCTGGATTTGCCGTTGGACCTGCGCGGCACCGCATTCCAGCAACGGGTCTGGCAGGCGTTGCGCGATATACCGGTAGGCGACACCGCGAGCTATGGGCAAATTGCCGAGCGCATTGGCGCGCCCAAGTCGTTCCGGGCTGTAGCCCAGGCCTGCGGCGCTAACCGTTTGGCGGTCGCGATTCCGTGTCACCGCGTGGTACGCAGCAATGGTGATCTGTCCGGCTATCGCTGGGGCGTTGAGCGCAAGCAGCAATTGCTCGACCGTGAACGCGACCACTAAACCCGCACGAAAACGCAACGTCGTCCAGTGAATAAAACGGACTGGCCGCACGGCGGATGCCCTGCTAAAACAGCGAAAAGTCCGACGATCGCTGGAGACGCACCCCATGAGCAACTGGCCAGACACGCGCATTCTCGACCTATTGGGCATCGACCTGCCCATCATTCAGGCGCCCATGGCCGGTGCCACTACCGCTGCAATGGTCATTGCGGCCTGCCAAGCCGGTGCACTCGGCTCAATGCCTGCGGCGACACTGACTATCGAGCAATTGCGCGAGGCGCTGATCACTATTCGCCACGCCAGCGCCCGCCCTATCAACGTCAACTTCTTCTGCCACCAGCCGCCCGAAGCAGATGAAGCGCGGGATCGCCGCTGGAAGGCGTTGCTGGAGCCTTACTACCGTGAATTGGGCGCTGACTTTGAGGCGCCTACCCCTGTCAGTGACCGCGCCCCGTTCAATGACGCTGCCTGCCGGGTAGTGGAAGAATTCCGACCCGAAGTCGTCAGTTTCCACTTCGGCCTGCCGGAAACATCCTTGTTGGACCGGGTAAAAGCCACCGGCGCCCGGGTGTTGTCGTCGGCCACCACAGTGGAAGAGGCCGTTTGGCTTGAACAGCACGGTTGCGACGCAGTTATCGCCATGGGCAGCGAGGCTGGCGGGCATAGAGGATTATTCCTCAGTGATGACCTCAACACGCAGATAGGTCTGTTCGCCCTCTTACCCCAGATCGTCGACGCCGTGAAGGTGCCAGTGATTGCCGCCGGTGGTGTTGGCGATGCACGGGGTATTGTCGCGGCGTTTGCCTTGGGGGCGAGCGCGGTACAAATCGGCACCGCGTATTTATTCACGCCTGAAGCGACGGTCAGCGCGTCCCATCACCGCGCACTGCGTCACGCACAGGCCAGCGAAACTGCGCTGACCAACCTGTTCACCGGCCGTCCGGCGCGGGGCATCGTCAACCGGGTGATGCGTGAACTGGGTGCAATCAACCCGGCAGCACCCGCATTTCCGCGTGCTGGCGGCGCTTTGATGCCCCTCAAGGCCAAGGATGAAGCGGGTTTCAGCAACCTGTGGTCAGGCCAGGCACTGCGCCTTGGCAAAGACATGACGACCTACGACCTGACCCGCGAACTGGCCGAACAAACGCTGGCCAAACTTAAATAGCCCAGAAATAGGTGGCAACTTTGCGCTGTACCGGCGATGGCTAACCGCTATATATTCCAATACATAGCGGTTAGCCCTTCTCCCTAGAACAAGCCGTACATCCCAAGGAGCTGCTTCATGATGATTCACGCCTCACGCCTTGCCTTGCTGGTCGCTGCATTCTCTTTCGGCTCCGCCCACGCTGATGAGGTGCAAGTGGCCGTCGCCGCCAACTTCACCGCGCCGATCCAGGCTATTGCCGCCGACTTCGAAAAAGACACCGGCCACAAGCTGGTCGCTGCCTACGGCGCGACCGGGCAGTTCTACACCCAGATCAAGAACGGTGCCCCGTTTGAAGTGTTCCTCAGCGCCGACGACACCACCCCGCAAAAACTCGAAAGCGAAGGCGACACCGTCAAAGGCACGCGCTTCACCTACGCCGTGGGCACCCTCGCGCTGTGGTCGGCCAAAGACGGCTATGTGGACGCCAAGGGTGAAGTCCTGAAGAAAAACGACTTCAAGCACCTGTCCATCGCCAACCCAAAAGCCGCACCTTACGGCCTGGCCGCGACCCAAGTACTGGCGAAAGAAGGCCTGACCGAGAAGGTCAAGGACAAGCTCGTCGAAGGCCAGAACATCACCCAGGCATTCCAGTTCGTGTCCACCGGCAACGCAGAGCTGGGTTTTGTCGCCTTGTCGCAGATCTATAAAGACGGCAAAGTCACCAGCGGTTCGGCGTGGATTGTCCCCGCAGCCATGCACGACCCGATCAAACAAGACGCGGTGATCCTCAACAAAGGCAAAGACAGCGCCGCTGCCAAAGCGCTGGTCGAGTACCTCAAAGGGCCGAAAGCCGCTGCCGTCATTAAGTCCTACGGTTACGAGCTGGCCAAATAAATGCCCCTATCGAGTGCCGATTTTTCCGCTATCTGGTTGACCATCAAACTGGCGTCACTGACCACCGTGATCCTGTTGGTCATCGGCACTCCAATTGCCCTGTGGCTGTCCCGCACCCGCTCCTGGTGGCGCGGTCCCATCGGCGCGATAGTGGCCCTGCCGCTGGTATTGCCTCCCACGGTAATCGGCTTTTACCTGCTGCTGACCATGGGCCCCCATGGCTACTTCGGCCAGTTCACCCAATGGCTCGGCCTGGGCACCCTCACCTTCAGTTTCGCCGGGCTCGTCATTGGTTCGGTGATCTATTCCATGCCGTTCGTGGTGCAGCCGTTGCAAAACGCCTTCTCCGCGATCGGCACTCGCCCATTGGAAGTGGCCGCGACCTTGCGCGCCAATCCATGGGATACATTCTTTACGGTCATCCTGCCCCTGGCGCGCCCGGGGTTTATCACTGCCTCGATCCTCGGATTCGCCCACACTGTCGGTGAGTTTGGCGTGGTGCTGATGATCGGCGGCAATATCCCGGACAAGACCCGCGTGGTCTCGGTGCAGATCTACGACCATGTTGAAGCCATGGAATACGCCCAGGCCCATTGGTTGGCCGGAGCCATGGTGGTGTTCGCGTTCCTCGTGTTGCTGGCGCTCTACTCCAGCCGTAAAACCAAGATGGGCTGGAGCTGATGTCGATGATTGATGTACGCCTGCAACTCAACTATTCCGGCTTTGCCCTGGAGGTGGACCTCCATCTTCCAGGGCGTGGTGTCACCGCGCTGTACGGGCATTCCGGCTCCGGCAAGACCACCTGCCTGCGCTGCATCGCCGGGCTGGAGCGCGCCGCCGACGGTTTTATCCAGGTGAACGATGACGTCTGGCAAGACAGCCGCAGCGGGTTGTTCGTGCCGCCCCATAAACGCGCGCTGGGTTATGTGTTTCAGGAGGCCAGCCTGTTCCCGCACTTGTCGGTGCGGGCCAATCTGGAGTTTGGTCTCAAACGCATTCCCCGCCAGCAGCGCCGGGTGGACATGGCCCAGGCCACGGAGCTGTTGGGGATCGGTCACCTCCTTGAGCGAACCCCCCAGCACTTGTCCGGCGGTGAACGCCAGCGCATCGGCATCGCCCGCGCCTTGCTCACCAGCCCGAAACTGCTGTTGATGGATGAACCGTTGGCCGCCCTCGACAGCCAGCGAAAAAATGAAATCCTGCCGTACCTGGAACGCCTGCACGACGAACTGGACATACCGGTGCTGTACGTCAGCCATGCCCAGGATGAAGTCGCGCGCCTGGCCGACCACATCGTCCTGCTCAGTGACGGCAAGGCGTTGGCCAGCGGCCCGATCGGCGAAACCCTGGCGCGGCTCGACCTGCCGTTGGCGCGGGGCGACGATGCCGGCGTGGTGATCAACGGCACCGTCAGTGCCTATGACGCGGACTATCAGTTGCTGACGCTGCATCTGCCCGACAGCGCCCTGTCCATGCGCGTGGCCCATGCACCGCTGGCCGTGGGCAAAGCGCTGCGGGTCAAGGTGCAGGCGCGAGACGTCAGCCTCAGCCTGCAAGGATCGGAACCGAGCAGCATCCTCAACCGCTTGCCGGTAACGGTCATCCAGGAAATACCCGCAGACAACAGCGCCCACGTGCTTGTACGCTTGGAAGCCGAGGGCACGCCCCTGCTGGCGCGCATCACCCGCTTCTCCCGCGACCAGTTGCACCTGCATCCTGGCCAGACGCTGTGGGCACAAATCAAGGCAGTCGCGGTACTGGCGTAACCATTTGGCACGACCGCAAAACGCTGTGGTCAATCAGACATACCGGCCTGATTTGTTGCCAAGGAACCCGCTATGCCTGACTCCGCGATCCCCGCCGACCTGCCCCGCGACCTGCATTACGTTGACGACACCCAGCCCGGCGTTCGCCGCAAACATGTGCGCGGCAAGTTCCAGTATTTCAATGCCAAGGCTGAGCGCATCACAGACAAGGACGAAATCAAACGTCTGAACGCCCTCGCCGTCCCGCCCGCCTACACCGACGTGTGGATCTGCGCCGACCCGCGGGGCCATCTGCAAGCCACCGGACGCGACGCCCGTGGACGCAAGCAATACCGCTACCACCCACGCTGGCGCGAAGTGCGCGACACCGACAAATACTCACGCCTGCAAGCGTTCGGTAGCGCACTGCCCAAGCTGCGCAAGCAGCTGGAAGCGCAACTGGCCGAACCCGGTTTCACCCGAGAAAAAGTGCTGGCCACGGTGGTGATGCTGCTGGACGCCACCTTGATCCGAGTCGGCAATACCCAGTACGCACGCGACAACAAGTCCTACGGTTTGACCACGCTGCGTAACCGCCATGTGGACGTCAAGGGCAGCGAGATTCAGTTCCAGTTTCGCGGCAAAAGCGGCGTGGAGCATCAGGTCAGCGTCAAGGATCGACGCTTGGCGAACGTGGTCAAGCGCTGCATGGAATTGCCCGGGCAGGATCTGTTTCAGTATCTGGACGAAGACGGCGAGCGGCGCACCGTCAGTTCCCATGATGTAAATGCGTACCTGCACAGCCTCACCGGCGCCGACTTCACCGCCAAGGACTATCGCACCTGGGCCGGCACCGCCATGGCGCTCGCCGTGTTGCGTGAGTTGGAATGGCAGCCGGAATCCGACGCCAAACGGCATGTGGTCGCCATGGTCAAGGACGTGGCCCGGCAGTTGGGGAATACACCGGCAGTGTGCCGCAAGTGCTATATCCATCCGGCAGTGCTGGAGCATTTCAGCCTGGGCGAACTGCACACCTTACCCAAGCCTCGGGTGCGCAAAGGGCTCAAGGCTGAGGAAGTCGCACTGGCCATGTTCCTTGAACAGCTCGCCAAGGCGAGTTAGGCTCTGCCTCCTTTCTGCCCTATGGGATGACCGCCGACGTGAACCACTAAGCCTTCCAGAATGTACCTGCAACGAGCCGCCTGGCGTGCTTGTTGGCCTGTTCGACATTGCTTTGGAGGTGCTGATGACTCACGTCAACCGGCTGCCCGCGTTGGTTTCCCTGCAACACCTGTCTTTCCAATTCGCCAACGGCGAAACCCTGCTGGAAGACCTCACGCTGTCCATCGACCTTACGCCCACCGGGATTGTGGGGCGCAATGGCCGGGGCAAAAGTGTTCTCGCCAAGCTGATCGCCGGGTTGCTTTCACCCTCCTCCGGCGCGCTGGATCGCCCGCCAAACGTGGCATATGTGCCACAGGCGGTTGTCGTCGAACCGGGGGATACCGTCGCCCAACTCACGGGAATCGCAGACGCCTTGGCGGCGCTGGAGCGCATGGCCCAAGGCACCGCCAGCGTGGAAGATCTGGCATTGATCAATGAACGCTGGGACCTCGCCGACCGCTTACGCAGCGCTTTGGATACAGCGGGGTTGTCACAGCTGAGTGCCAGCACGCCTGCCGAGCAACTCAGCGGTGGCCAACTGGCGCGGGTTGTGGTGATCGGTGCGCTGTTGTCTGCGCCGCAGTTGCTGGTGCTTGATGAGCCCACCAACCACCTCGACAGCGCAGGCCGCTCGTGGCTGCTGCGGGTCCTGGCTGATTGGCGTGGCGGCCTGGTGGTGGTCAGCCATGATCGGCAGTTGCTCAATAGCCTGGGGCGCATCATCGAGCTGTCGCCCCTCGGCGTGCGGGTGTATGGCGGTAATTACGATGCCTATCGCGTGCAACGAGACAACCAACAGCAGGCCGCTGTCGCCGCATTGGAGCACGCACGCCTGGAGCGCAGCCGCGAACGCAAGCGCCTGCAAAAGGACCACGACAGCCTCCAACGCAACGCAGCCCACTCCCGCAAGCAGGCGCAAGTCGCCAACATTGACCGATTCACCAAGGCACGCTGGAAAGGCGCGGCCACACAAATCGTCAGCACCGTACGCAGCGCCCATCGGCACCGCAAAGAAGATCTGGACAGCCAGGTGCGCCAGGCTTACGAGCGGGTACAGGATGAGTCGACAACGTTGCTCGCATTACCGGCGTCGACGGTGCCCAGCGGGCGCACAGTCGCGACCTTAATCGATGCCCAACTGCCGTGGCTGCCCGCGAGGTGCGTCAACATGCACCTAACAGGCCCGGTACGTGTCGCGGTGCATGGGCCGAACGGTTGCGGCAAGTCCACGCTGCTCAAGCTGTTGGCTGGCCAATGGCAAACGGTCACGGGGCAATGCAGCGTGCACGTGCCCAGTGCCTACATTGATCAGCATCTCACCCTGCTGGACAACCAGCGCTCGATCATCGAACAGCTCAACCTGCTCGGTACACCGCTAACCGAAGCCGAGTTGCGTGCGCGCCTGGCCTTGCTGCAACTGGACGCCCTGCGCGTGACACAACCCGCGGTGCAACTCAGCGGCGGCGAACGTTTGAAAGCCGCGATGGCGATTGCCCTGTGGCGCCACGTGCCCGCGCAACTGTTGCTGCTCGACGAGCCTACCAATCACTTGGACCTGGAATCAGTGAGGGCTTTTGAGCAGGCGCTGCAAGGGTTTAGCGGAGCGATGGTGGTGGTGTCTCATGATGAGGCGTTTGTGCAGGCGATCGGGCCGACGCACCGCTTGAACTGGACGCAGGAGGGCTGGCGCCTGGAAGCTGTCTGAGGTCATTGCATGCGTGGTCAAAGCGCCCTACCGTAGTGGCCGGATAATCTCACCGTGGAGCCCGGTCCTATGCTGCCTTCGTCCCGAAAGCCTTACGTCAATGCTGCACTTGCCCATCGACAGCGTTGGCGCGGCCGGGTCGGCATGATGCTGGTGGCCAGTCTTTCGGTGCTGGCGGGCATGACCGACGCCATCGGTTTTATGGCCAGCGGCGACTTCGTTTCGTTCATGAGCGGCAACACTACGCGCCTTGCGGTGGCAATCAGTGCCGGGGACTTGGGGCTGACGGCGCGATTGTTATTGCTGGTCGCCACCTTCGTGGTCGGCAACGCATTGGGCGTAGTAGTGAGTCGTTTTGGCAAGCGGCATGCACTGCCTTTGCTGCTGTGTATTGCTGCGTTGTTGTGCGCAGGCGCGCTGTGGCCGTCAGACGATACCTTGCCCGCGTTGCTGGCAGCGATCATTGCAATGGGCATGCTTAATGCGGCCGTCGAAGAGGTCAACGGTTTGCCCGTAGGCCTTACCTACGTCACGGGTGCGTTGTCTCGTTTTGGCCGTGGCCTGGGGCGTTGGATGCTGGGCGAGCGTCGCAATGGCTGGCGGGTGCAGTTGATCCCGTGGGGCGGCATGTTTGTGGGGGCCGTGATCGGCGCGTTGCTGGAGCAGCAGATGGGCCTGAAGGCGTTGCTGGTCAGCGCTGTGTTGGCTGGGGTGTTGGGAGTGGTGTCACTGAAGATCCCTCGTCGCTGGCACTTGGGTTTCATGCCGCGATAAGGGGGAAAAGATGCTCGCCCGACAATTTGGCCTCGACGTCCTTGTACTGGTAAAGAGCCATCAAGCCGGGCGAGCAGTGAGAATGATAAGCGAATGTCCGGCGGCTGTCCCGCCGGGCGTTTCCTAAACAGACTAAGGCAAGGGACTACAGACAAGTCGCCAGCGCGGCCAAACGACGCTTGGCAGGCATCTCATCCTCGGCGGCGTAGTATTTGACGGACGATCCGGCACCCGCACTTTGCACGTCGACGAAGTAATCGCCACCGGTGGTGTAGACGGTGAAACCACCCGCCCCGTTCGGCTCTTTGAAGCCGCCGGCATCGACGCCAAACACGCTTTCATCCTGCCAGCCAAACTGGATGCACTCGGCAACCACCAGGGTGGCCTTGTCCGATGCCAGAGTCTTGTAGGGGGCTCCCGAACGGGCTTCGTTCATCTTCGAACCTGCGCAGCCGGTCAGTGCTGCCAATACCAATGCGCCCATTACCACCTTGTGCATGCCATCGCCTCCATGAAAAAAAACGCGACTGTAGCATTGCCGCGCAGCTGACTGACGCCTGGATGAACTTTGTTTCACTGTGACGCAGGAGCGTGCCATCTATAGTGGCTTGGCTCATTTTTAGAAGTCTCCCTTCTGCCCGCCCTCCCGCGGGCTTTTTTTTTGCCTGCGCGTCAGAGCCACCAACGGAACAGATAGAACAACGCCATGCTCAGCAGCACCGTAAGCAGCACATTGCGCGTCCAGAACATCAACGCGACCGCACTGATACCCGCCAGCAAATAGGGATTGGCCGGACTCAGGTTGAGCTGATGGTCAGCGAGAAAAATAATTGGCCCGCAAATCGCTGTCAGCATCCCCGGCACGGCAAACCCGAGAAACTCCCGAGCGCCACGGTTGAGGCGCACCGGCAGGCGCGGTTCGATAAACAGGTAGCGGTTGAGAAATACCACCAGGCCCATACCCACAATCATCAGGTAAATCATCGCTGCCCTACTCCCAATCGCTTGCAGACAAACCCTGCACTCATGCCCAGCACGCCGGACACCACCACTGCTGACTCCCAGTGCAGGAAACTCAGCCACACCGAACACAGCAGCGACACCGCCACGCAGACCACGGTCGGCACATCCCGCACAACGGGGGTGATCAGAGCGATAAACGTCGCGGCAATGGAAAATTCCAGGCCCAGTTGATCAAGACCGGGAATGCTTTTGCCCAACACGATACCGGCCAGGGTGAACAGGTTCCAGGCGATATAAAACGTCAGGCCGACGCCCAAGGCATACCAGCGATTGAAGGTCTGGCGATCATAGTGGCTGACCAGTGCGAAGAACTCATCGGTCAGTAGAAACCCCAGGCTCATGCGCCAACGGCTATTAAGTGCCGACAACGTGGGGCGCATATGCATGCCGTACAGCAAATGCTGGGACGTCAGCAGCAAGGTGGTCAGCACGATGGAAATCAGGCTGGCGCCACTCTTGACCATCCCGATGGCAACCAGTTGCGCAGCACCGGCGAACACAATGGCGGAAAGGCCTTGGGCCTGCAGCGGGGTGAATTGCGCATCGATGGCCATGGAGCCGGCCAGCAGCCCCCAAGGGGCACACGCCAGGGACAAGGGAATAACGGCGATGGCGCCGCGAGCGAAGGCGTAATGAGGTAAGGCAGTAGGCATGGAGACGGCTCATCGACAGACAGTCGACAAGCATGCCAGCGTAATCAGGGAGTTGTCTTGAACGATCTTGCTCAAGCGAGCTTTACAGAGACCTGCTCCACCGAGTCGCGAGCTTCACGCAATTCGTAGGCGTCCTGGTTCAGACGATGAATCGTATTGAGCAAGCGCTGACGCAGCACTTCATCGCCGAGCTTTTCGACGGCGCGCATCAGGTCAAACGCCGCGGTTTCGTTATTTTCCGCGACGGAATCCAGGGTCTTGCGCAGGTTACGAGTGGCACGGGTCACGCGGGGTCTTCCTTCTTCAGCAATGGGCGGGCACTTTAGGACATTCGTGTTTCATTTTAATTTCAATCACTTGTGGTTGATTTGTCGGTGTTTGATCCACGTCAATTGAAACAAGGTTTGGCTGAAATATCGGGAAATACGTATATTCCCTAACCCCCTTCATACAACCCGCCATGGTTGCAGACCACAACGGGCCAGCACCTGCCGCTGAGCCACCGGAGCGTTAATTCATGCTTGTCGCCGTTGCTATTTTTATCGCCACCATCGTCCTGGTTATCTGGCAGCCCAAGGGGCTTGGCGTCGGCTGGAGCGCCACCTTGGGCGCGATCCTGGCCCTCGCCTGCGGCGCGGTCAGCCTTTCGGACATCCCCGTGGTATGGCACATCATCTGGAACGCCACCGGCACGTTTGTCGCGCTGATCATCATCAGCCTGTTGCTGGATGAAGCCGGTTTCTTCGCCTGGACCGCGCTGCATGTGGCGCGTTGGGGCCGTGGACGCGGCCGTCGCTTGTTTGCCTATATGGTGCTGCTCGGTGCGCTGGTGTCGGCGCTGTTCGCCAATGACGGCGCGGCACTGATCCTTACTCCGATTGTCATGTCGATGCTGCTGGCCCTGCGTTTCTCGCCGGCGGCGACCCTGGCGTTCGTCATGGGTGCAGGCTTTATCGCCGACACTGCAAGCCTGCCACTCGTGGTATCGAACCTGGTGAACATCGTCTCGGCGGACTACTTCAAGATCGGCTTCAACGAATATGCGGCGGTGATGGTTCCGGTCAACTTCGTCAGCGTCGCGGCCACGCTGGCGGTGTTGCTGTGGTTCTTCCGCCGCGACATCCCGCAAACCTACGACCCCGCCGACCTGGCCGACCCCGCCAGTGCCGTCCACGACCGTGCCACCTTCCGCGCTGGCTGGTGGGTGCTGGGCATCCTGCTGATCGGCTGTTTCGCGCTTGAGCCACTGGGCATTCCCATCAGTGCGATTTCCGCCGTGTGTGCCGTGCTCTTACTGGTCATCGCCGCCAAGGGCCATAAGATCTCCACGCGCAAAGTGATGAAGGAAGCGCCGTGGCAGATCGTGATCTTTTCCTTGGGCATGTACCTGGTGGTCTACGGCCTGCGTAATGCTGGCCTCACGGATTACCTCGCCACCTGGCTCGACACCTTCGCCGAGTACGGCGTGTGGGGCGCGGCCATGGGCACCGGTGTGCTGACGGCCTTGCTGTCGTCAGTCATGAACAACCTGCCCACAGTGCTGATCGGCGCGTTGTCCATTGAGCACAGCCATGCCGTGGGCGTGGTTAAGGATGCGATGATCTACGCCAACGTCATCGGCAGCGACCTGGGCCCGAAAATCACCCCCATCGGTAGCTTGGCCACATTGCTGTGGTTGCATATCCTGGCGCGCAAAGGCATCTCCATCACTTGGGGTTACTACTTCAAGGTCGGGATTGTGCTGACCTTGCCGGTGCTGCTGGTCACCCTCGCCGCCCTCGCCCTGCGTCTGAGTATCTGACGGAGAATGCCGATGAAAGCCCTGCAACACGCCTGGCTTGGCAACTACGAAGTCAGCAGCACGGTTTGCACCGGTTTGACGTTCGCTCGCCATAGCCACGACGAGTGTGTGATCGGCGTGAACCTGGTGGGCGAGGAGAAAGTCTGGCTGGACCGCAGGGAATTCGACGCGGGGCCGGGCAGCATTACGCTGTACAACCCAGGGCAGATTCAAGGCGGCGGTGCGGCGGATGGCGCGCCTTGGCAGTTCGTCAGCCTCTACGTCACGGCGGATCAATTGGCCGCGGACTTGGGCTTGGCGCACCTGGAGTTTGATCGCCCGTTATGTTTTCAACCGCTGCTCGCGCAACGCCTGGCGGCGGCGGTGAAAGGCGCATTGAGCGCCGACGCCTTGGTTCGCGAGCTGAACGAAGACGCCTTGGTGTCGCTGCTGGGAGAGGTGGTCGCGATCAGCGGCGTGCGTCTGCCCAGCACCCCTGCCACGGCTAACCCCATGGTCAGCCGCGCCCAGGAGTTGCTGGCGGCGCACCTGCATCAATCGCTGCCGTTGGACCACCTCGGCGATGAGTTGGGGCTGTCCAAGTTCCACCTGCTGCGCGCCTTTCAGAAAGCCACCGGGCTCAGTCCTCGGCAGTGGGCCATGCAACTGCGCACCCGTCGCGCCAAGGGTTTGTTGCGCATGGGCGCGCCAGCCTCGGACGTCGCCCATGACCTCGGGTTTGCCGACCAGAGCCACCTCAATCGGCATTTTCGCGCGGCTTACGGCATGACCCCGGGTCGTTACCAGAGCGTCGTGAAACGTTGAACTGCGCAATCTGGTTCAAGACACCCTCCAACCTGCGCCTCACACTGCCCCCATCAATTGAAGGAACGCGGGCATGTTGACGATCTTTTTCTACGCGCTGGTATTCGGGTTTGTGTTTTGCCTCTCCCCTGGCGCCGTGCTGGCGGAGACCTTACGGCGCGGCTTGCTCCATGGCTTTACTCCCGCGCTGATGGTGCAGATCGGCTCACTGGTCGGTGACGCCGTCTGGGCCGTGATCGGCCTGACCGGCATTGCCCTGCTGATCCAGCACGACGCCGTGCGTGTGCCGCTGACCATTGTCTGCGCGCTGTACCTGGCGTGGCTCGGCGTGCGTAGCCTGATCGACGCCTGGCAGTTGCCTGAAGCCGGCAGCGCTCCGGCGAGCTCCGGGCAGAATGCCTTGGCGGTGGGCGCGGCGATCTCGTTGGCCAATCCGAAGAACATTGTTTACTGGGGGGCATTGGGCAGTGCCTTGTCTGGCATTGTCGGCGCCACGCCCAGCCACGGGCAAACCTTGATGTTTTTTGCAGGCTTCATGCTGGCATCGGTGTTGTCCTGCTTTCTGATCGCGGCGCTGGTTAACCTGTTACGCAAAAACGCTTCGCCCCTGTGGCAACGCATCAGTTATGGCGCCTGCGGGCTGGTATTGATATATCTGGCGATTCTCGCCGCGCACGGTATATGAAGTTATATAGCCAACAACTTCCAACGCGTTTTGTCTGAATGAAGTCTGAACACTGGTCAGTTTAATTAATCATGCGTTGACATTTTGTAACTGTCTGAGTAGATTGCCCCTGCCCGCAACTGGGGCCTTTTTTAAACCTCACAAAAGAAGCCAATGGACACAGTATCTAGTCGCTGTCCGAGCACCGCATTTGCGGGCGTCGGGCGCCAAACCCAGAATATGACAGGACTCGTCTCCCCGGTCCGGTAAGCTGCGCTAGAGCTTGATGCTCCACCGTAACTGCCTCACCGGATGCCCGTCCGGTCCCGAGGTGTGTTATGACCTTCCAACTCCTTGTTTTACCCGATGTACGCACGCTGGCCGCAGCCCTGCGCGCCAAGCCAGGCCGAGCACCCGCAGGCTTTTGCCCTGCCCGGTCGACCTTTGTTGCACCCTCCCCTCAAGTGCATCCAGCCCGACCGCTGGCGCACTGGCGTATCTGCCCGCAAAGCGGCCAGTTGATGCAGCACTGGGAACATGCCGACCCTCAAGACCCGCAGAGACCGAAGGTTTCCAGCCTGGCTCACGCTGGCTTGATGCTCGGTCTGTATGTGAGCGCTCGCGCCGCCTGACCTGGCTGAAAACAGCAACTTTCTTATTTATTCCCTGGAGTTCTTTATGAACGCATCCAGTCGTAGCCCGCTGCACGTTAGTTAACTAACGCGCTGTTGGCGGGCCTTATAGAAGTTATGTGAACACTTTAATAAAACCGATCGCGAAGTCCGCGGCTCGGCATGCTTTTGCTCGCCTGTATTCAGGTAAGTACCGGGTATGTTTTGTCGAGAATTGGCGACAGGAGTACAAACAATGAGCGCCGTAAAAAACACGCCACTGAGCAAGAAAAAGAGCACCTGCGAAGGCACCAAACTGTCGATGCGTGCCGCCCGCGAAGCCCAAAACGGCCTGCAAGCCACCCTGGCCAACGTACGCGCCACCCAGGATGGCCTGACCGAATTGGACGCCTCTGCACGTCTGCAACGGGAAGGCGCTAACGAAGTCGCCCATGAAAAGCCGCCGCACGCCCTCATCCAGTTCCTGCACGCACTGAACAACCCGTTCATCTACGTGCTGCTGACCCTGGGCGCCATCAGCTTCTTTACCGATTGCTGGCTGCCGATGCAGGAAGGCGAAGACGCTGACCCGACCAAAGTCATCATCATCATGACCATGGTCCTGCTCAGCAGCCTATTGCGCTTCTGGCAAGAGCACCGCTCGGCAAAATCCGCCGAGGCCTTGAAGGCCATGGTGCGCACCACCGCCACCGTGCTGCGCCGTGAGCAAGTGGGCAGCCAACCGACCCTGCGCGAAGTACCGATGCGCGAGCTGGTGGCGGGCGATATCGTGCAACTGTCGGCCGGGGACATGATCCCCGCCGACATCCGCCTGATCGAATCCCGAGACCTGTTTATCAGCCAGGCCGTGCTCACCGGCGAAGCCTTGCCAGTGGAGAAGTACGACACCCTGGGCGACGTTACGCAAAAAACCGCAGGGCCGGTGATCGCCGATCAAGGCAACCTGTTGGACCTGCCCAATATCTGCTTTATGGGCACCAACGTGGTCAGCGGCCGGGCCACCGCCGTGGTGGTGGCCACCGGACCGCGCACCTACTTTGGCTCCCTGGCCAAGGCGATTGTCGGCTCGCGAGTGCAGACCGCGTTCGACCGTGGGGTCAACAGTGTCAGTTGGCTGCTCATCCGCTTCATGCTGGTGATGGTGCCCATCGTGTTCTTCCTCAACGGCTTCTCCAAGGGTGACTGGGGCGATGCCTTCCTGTTTGCGCTGGCGGTTGCCGTGGGCCTCACCCCGGAAATGCTGCCGATGATCGTCAGCGCCAACCTGGCCAAGGGCGCCACGGCCATGGCCAAGCGCAAAGTGGTGGTCAAGCGCCTCAACGCGATCCAAAACTTCGGCTCCATGGACGTGTTGTGCACCGACAAGACCGGCACCCTGACCCAGGACAGAATCATCCTCGAACATCACGTCAACGCCTTAGGCCAGCGTGATGATGCCGTGCTGTCCCTGGCTTGGCTCAACAGCTACCACCAGAGCGGCATGAAGAACCTGATGGACCAGGCGGTGGTGCAGTTTTCGCAACAGAACCCGACATTCCAAGTGCCGTTTGCCTACAGCAAGGTCGATGAGTTGCCCTTCGACTTTGTACGCCGCCGCCTGTCCATCGTGGTCAGGGACGCGGCCGACGACCATCTGCTGGTGTGCAAAGGCGCCGTGGAAGAGATGCTGGGTATTTCCACCCATGTAATGGACGCTGGCGCCGCGGTGCCGTTGGATGAGCGCCGTCGCGAGCAACTGCTGTCAATTGCCAACGATTACAACGAAGACGGCTTTCGCGTGCTGGTGGTGGCGACTCGCACGATCCCCAAGGCGTTGGCACGCAAGCAGTACACCACCGTCGATGAGCGCAACCTGGTGATCCACGGTTTTCTAACCTTCCTCGATCCACCGAAGGAAACCGCCGGCCCTGCGATTGCCGCACTGCAACAGATCGGCGTGGCGGTCAAAGTGCTGACCGGCGACAACGCGGTCGTCACCAGCAAGATCTGCCGTCAGGTCGGCCTTGAGCCCGGCCAACCGCTGCTGGGCGTTGAAATCGAATTGATGGACGACGTCACCCTCGCGCGCCGAGTGGAGGAACGCACGGTATTCGCCAAACTCACGCCGTTGCAGAAATCCCGTGTGCTCAAGGCCCTGCAAGCCAACGGCCATACGGTGGGCTTCCTCGGGGACGGCATCAACGATGCCCCTGCCCTGCGCGATGCCGACGTGGGCATCTCGGTGGACAGTGGCACCGACATCGCCAAGGAGTCGGCGGACATCATCCTGCTGGAAAAAAGCCTGATGGTGCTGGAGGAAGGCGTGCTCAAGGGCCGCGAAACCTTCGGCAATATCATGAAGTACCTGAACATGACCGCCAGCTCCAATTTCGGCAACGTGTTCTCAGTCTTGGTGGCCAGTGCGTTTATCCCGTTCATGCCGATGCTGGCGATCCACTTGCTGCTGCAAAACCTGATGTATGACATCTCCCAGCTGGCGTTGCCGTGGGACAAGATGGACAAGGAATACCTGGCCAAGCCACGCAAGTGGGACGCGAAAAACATCGGCCGTTTCATGCTGTGGATCGGGCCGACATCGTCGATTTTCGACATCACTACCTTTGCGCTGATGTGGTACGTGTTTGCCGCCAACAGCGTCGAGATGCAGACGCTGTTCCAGTCCGGCTGGTTTATCGAAGGACTGCTGTCGCAAACCCTGGTGGTGCATATGCTGCGCACCCGCAAGATCCCGTTCTTCCAGAGCACGGCCGCATGGCCGGTGCTGATGATGACCTGCTTGGTGATCGTACTGGGGATCTACGTGCCGTTCTCGCCCCTGGGCACCCTGGTGGGCTTGCAGCCACTGCCACTGGCGTACTTCCCATGGCTGGTGGGCACCTTGCTCAGCTACTGCTGCGTGGCCCAACTGATAAAAACGATCTACATCCGCCGCTTCAAGCAGTGGTACTGATCACCCCTGCCGTTTAAACGGTGGCGGTCGCTGGGCCGCCACCGTGTCTTACAAGGAATCGGACTATGCGCATCTTGATCTGTGCAGGTCGTCATTACGCCGACACCAAAAAGTCTCGCCAGGTGCTGGACGCCTACCATCGCCTGCGCCCGGTGCAGGTACTGATCCACGGCGGCAACCAGTTTCTCGGCAGCGACATCGAAGAATGGGCCCGTGAAATCGGTATCGACGTGGTGCGTTACCCACCCAATTGGCAACGCCACGGCAAGCAGGCAGAACGCCAACGCAACCACTTCATGCTGACCGACAGCCGCCCCGACGTGGTCATCGCCTTGCCAGGCGGTGATGACACATCGGAGCTGGTCTGCCAGGCCCGAGCCAGCGGCATTTCGGTGCTTACCGTAGAAAACTGAACCCAAGCGAGGTGCGTCATGCACAACCCACACACCCCAAAGCGCCCTGACGGGTTTGCCAAATACCGCGCGCGTCACCGCCGCGATGTTCGCCACAGCCTGCTGCTGTTGCCGCCGGCCAAACGCCGTGCGCTGCGGCGCAATCTGATCTTTATCGGCCTGGCCCTGAGCGTTGTTTTGCTTATCGCCGTCGTGTCGAAGGCCAATGCGGCAGGCGCTGCCTACGCTGGGCTTTTAAGCTGCTGCTCAAGTTGCAGCTGCATTTGAGGATCAATGCTCAGCGTAGCCGCCAGCTCATCCAGATAATTGCGCTCTGCGTTCTGCTGATCATCCACCAGCATCACACTGGCCAGGTACACCTCGGCCGCTATCGCCGGGTCATGTGCGAATTCGGCAAAATCCGCAGCATCCAAGGGCTTGGCGACTTCGGCGTCGAGCCACTGCTGAAGTTGCGGGTCGTCGGTGTGCTTGCCCAGTTCAGTGGAGATCATTTGCTGCTCTGCGTCATCGATCCGACCGTCGGCCTTCGCCGCGGCAATCAAGGCACGCAACACCGCATGGCTGTGGGCCTCGGCTTCAGGGCCACCCAGCTGGTCGACTGTCTGAAAGGACGATTGCGGTTTGGAGGCCTGCTGACTCTGCCATGCCTGATACGCCTTGAACGCCATCATCCCCAACGACGCCAACGCCGCGTAATTCATCCCGCCGGAGCGGCCCTGTGCAGAACGTGTCGCCGCACCGCCACCGAGCATGCCGCCGAGGCCTCCTAACAATCCACCCAGACCGCCACCGGCCGAAGCATTGCCGGTGCTGGTGCCCTTGAGCAAACCGCCGAGCAGCCCGCCCAGGCCGCCGCCCGCAGCGCCACCGCCGGACTGCCCGGCGCGCAGCAGTTGTTCGAGTAGGTCGCTTGTGTTCATGGTGTCACCCTTGCGCGCGTAGAATTGGCGTTCAACAACCATAGTCCGCCGCTGTCGAAACTCCATGACCGCCGAGCGGGCGCGTATTCAAGCAGGGAAACCCGTGAACCGAATCGAGCAGATTGCGCTGATGGCGACCTACAACCAGTGGATGAATCGCAAAGTCTATGACGCCGCCGCCAGGCTTTCGGATGCGCAATTACGCACGGACCGTCATGCTTTTTTCGGCTCGATACTCGGCACACTCAACCACCTGGCGCAGGGAGACACGGTCTGGCTCAAACGCTTCGCCCAGCACCCGGCAGGCTTTACAGCGCTGGCCCCACTGGAAGCCATTGCCATGCCCGTCGACCTCAAGCATCTGGCCTTTGCCGACCTTAGCGCGCTGGCTGCCCGTCGTACCTGGCTGGACCAACTGATCATCGATTGGACCAAGACCCTGCGCGAGCCCGATCTCGACCTGCGCTTGCATTACCACAACATGCGTGGCGCCGCCGCCGACAAGCCCTTTTCCAGCCTGCTATTGCACTTTTTCAATCATCAGACCCACCACCGGGGCCAGGCGACCACCTTGCTGACCCAGGCCGGAGTGGATGTCGGCGACACGGACCTGCTGGCACTGATCGACTGACGGCAGCGCGCTGCTGAGCAGGCTAGAGCCATAAACGAACGCCTAGGCAACTGTGAGGTCGTAATGACAGGTGCCGGGATCTTTCTGCGCCCGCCCTCTTCGCACCCGTCGTGGGTTTACCGATGGGTGCACCCCATAAGAAGGAGACGCTTACATGGTCATTCACTTCAAGGTCGCCGGGCATCTGGCTTGCGGCCACCACGGTACCAACCTCCCCTCCAGCGCTGAGCTGAACCGGGTCAAGTGCCGTACCTGCCGCAACACTGAGGCCTACAAGGAAGCCCGCCGCACCCAACGCAATTCCGCTCGGCGTGCTTCGCGCAAAGCCAAGTCCCCCACCGCCACTGACTGGCGCAGCGCCTGGACCCAACGTCTCACCGACCTGCCAGGGTTGCAGCGTTTGCCCAGAGGGTTCAGCGGCCAGCCTTTCGTATAGGCCTGCACACGCAAGCCCCGGCTAAACCGGGGCTTGTTTGCGATCGCTCTGCCTTTCTGCTGAAGATTCATGACGCCCATCTGTGATTCTTGTGTTCGGGCAGCAGAAACCTACTGGACTCTCTTTTAAAACCCCTGTAGCCCACTGATCTTTCGAGCTTTTTCATCTTGCTCGATGCCCAACAAAGGTGCGTTACGGCCTTGCGCATACGCGCCTTGATCTATATATTCCCAACCCTGCTACACCGCGCTACCGCCCGAATGGCGAAACTGGTAGACGCATGGGACTTAAAATCCCCCGCTCGTAAGGGCGTCCCGGTTCGATTCCGGGTTCGGGCACCATAGATATCAAGGGCTTGCATGATTAACGTCATGCAGGCCCTTATCTTTTGTGCTCCACAATTTTTGACACTGCTTCGCAACTCACCCATCCCGGCGTCCTGCCAATCTGAATCAAAACCCTCACCGCACTGCCTACTGCGCTGATAGATCTACGGAGAATCAGCCATGCGATTTACGATCTACTCGCTGCCCTGCTCTCAAAGCCGGCTGACACAGATTCCGCAGCATCACTTCGGCCTTGCTGCAGTTGAAGCCTGGACGGTAGATAGGGTCGAGCTCACGCTGTAGTTCGTTGGTGAGTCGCCTGCCTCTGGAGGTGTCCGCGTTACCCAGGCACGCCGGTCGCTCACATCGTCCCTGTGCCACCCGCTGGCGATCACAGCCCCAACGAGGCCCGCTATCAGCAATTCAAGCCTGTCGATCTTGTCGAGCCGGCGCTGTCGATACTCCGTGCACTCGACTCCGTGGGGCCTGTTTGAAATAAAATAGCCGGCCCCAGCAGCACTCCCAGCCATAGCGAAGGGCGTGGTGGGACCCAAAACGAAAAAGCCCCGGCATATGCCGGGGCTTCTATCGAAACTGAATTTGAAGATTTTGATCAGGCCAACCTGGAGCCGCCAATAAAACCGAGGAAAACTAAAATGACATCCGCAGTGAGGAGCGCCGTGTAGTTAGGAAGGTTCTTGACCTCATCAAAGCCCTGCTGAGCAACGGTAGGAGTAAACAATGCATAGAGGCCAGTCGGCACAATTGCAAAGAGCGCCAAGAGGCCGACTAGCGTCCAAAGAGATGCTGATTCAACAAAATAGTTAATTTTCCGCCACCTCAAGATGGCAAAGCTGATCAAGAAAGCGACGAAAACCAGCCAAATATGATCGTAAGCGCCATCAATTAGGGCGCCAATAAATTTAAGTTCCAACACCGCAGGCTCCTGCCATCATCAATGAAGTCATAATGACATCATAACATAGCGTCTAAACACAACCTCGCTTGGCTTAAGGTTTTTTTGATGGGGTGTACTGGCCCAAGAACGGAAAACCCGGCTCTTGGCCGGGCTCAGGGGTTCGTGTGCGTTTCGCGTTACTTGTGCACTTGGGGAGAGTTACGCGCAAAACCCGCAATGCCAATATGAGCCGTGCTACTTAACCCTTGCAAAGCTTCTGTGGCGACTCCGTACCTGCGAGGGGATCCCGCCACCACCAGCATGGCGATAGACGAAGAAACCGAAGCAACCAAGTCTCTGCCCTAGCCAGGTCCGCCCATACACTCTGCGGTGCTGGAAAGCATTGCTCCCGCCTGCTGCACCAGCTTTCTCCACTCATCGCTGGTGATGAGTTCGGCAAGCTCCATCGCGTCAGCCCGCCGCAGCAATCCAAAATACTTAACCTCTGCGTCCGTTTGACTTACGGCCTGTGTAAACAGGTCGCGCCAGGCTGTCATGGCTAGTCTTCGCTGTGCCTCTCTCATCGAGGGCCCCTAATGGTGAGATGAGGCAGTATGTATTAGGTTGCCGGGCGCGTTCGGCATGATCTCGTTATTGCCGACCAATGGCGGCCATAAGCCATTAATGGCGAAGTTTTGGCCAGTCACGGGAGGATTCGACTGAAAGTAGTGGGTCCGTTCGCACTGATCGTTGGCGTTTGCTGGACGATCTTCGCGCTGAGCTTCTTGTATCTGCCCTTCGGAGCGCCATCTATTGAGTCGGGAATCCTGACGATTACAACTTCCCCAGGTATTTAGAGCCCGCTACGTGCGTGGCTTTCTGCTTTTGCGACATCCTTTTCACCTGGCATTTACAGGACAGGGTGCTAAATCACCCTACTCCTTTGAAGAATTCCCTTTAGGCCCGCCCACAAGCGGGCTTTTTTTTGCCCGTCAGAAAGTCGCCAGATCCTCTTCGGGCTCAAGCTCGGCCTCCAAACCGCGACTGCCGTACGCGCACAACAATCTGACTGCCCGCAACGAACCTTCCTACAAAGCGAATTGTCGAAATGTGGCTTTGGTCACCCGTCTGCGCGCCCACCTATCAGGGAGAACCCAGCAGCCATCACCGGCTAATAGTCGGCGTGGTACCGGTTTTCTCGTGCCAGCTAGATAAAAGCCAACTATTCACGCGACATCTCAAGAGGCAAAGGAATCGTGCCCGAACAAAAAATGCATGCCTGCAACACAATTGATGAGTCCTTGGGAAATGCAAAATTGCCCGTAGAGCGGCTAGAGTCTTTAACATTTCTGCGCTTTGTTGCAGCCATCGTAGTGGTTCTTTTCCATTACGGAAAAGAAACGCAAATTTACGCAAGCTTGCCAACGATACTGAATTGCGGGCCGATCATGGTCACTTTCTTTTTCGTACTGTCAGGCTTTGTGCTCGCCCTATCGAATACAAAAAAGAACATTCCGACCTCACAATTCTATGTAAACAGAGCCGCTAGGATATTGCCCATTTATCTAATAGCGCTACTGGCTTACATGGCAATAACAAGCAGTTCACTAAACGGCAAATTTTTTATATCCGCCGCCCTTATTCAAGCGTGGTTCCCAAAATACGCAACGACTTTAAATTACCCTGGCTGGTCTGTTTCAGTTGAGATGTTTTTCTATTTGATTTGCCCATTGCTGATTTTTGTCAGCAATACAAAAAAAGACGTACGCCTCAAGGTGTGGCTGGCGTCCTCGCTACTCCTTTGGGTTTTCAGCCAAGTCGTGCTCAGCTACTACAGCCGTACAGACCCCTATGGCAATACCAGTCCGCGCCTGCACTCGCTGATCAATTATTTTCCACCTTCACACCTGTGCAGCTTTGTCCTTGGGTTCACTGCCGGGCTCATGTTCAAAGCAGGCGTATTGCGCAACGTCGTCGGGGAGAAGACAGCGCTCGTTCTCAGCATCGTGTTGTTCGCCATTATCGGCAAGATAATTGATTACGGCCCAAAAATAGATGATGCCATCGGCGCGCACTTAGCGTACGGAAGTAGTTTCACAGCTATCCTGTTTGCCCCAGCGATTTACTTTTGTGCCATAGCAAACAACTTACTAAAAAAAGCCCCCTTCATACCCGTGCTTGTCATACTCGGAGAATCCAGCTATTCGCTTTACATACTGCAAGCGCCGGCTCACCTTGCTTTCCAAATGCTGCCGACTCAGTTTCTTTCTGAATCCAGTACGTTTAATTTTTCAGTCTTTGTCATCTTTTTAATTTCGCTATCCATCGCTTCATACTTCCTGATTGAAAAAACCCTTTCAAAAACGATCAAAGTTTTTTATGCAAAACGCATGAAGCGTTCACCCGTTAAAACTGAAGCCGTAGCCTGAGATCATCGCCTCGGCCGTTCTCCCGTGCTCACGCGACGACAGATTGAACACTGACCGTATTTGCATCATGCAAGCGTGGGCTTGGCTCTTGAGGCGCCGTTAACACGGCATAAAGCAACCGCGCACCTGTTCCAAACGCACGCACACGGTGCGTCGTTTCTACCCAGGTGACATTTTTCGGAGCGTGACCAGCGTCGCCATACACCCTGGTTTCCTTTAAAATCATAAACATAGCGTTTATGGCCTGAAGCTTGCTTTTAAGCTATCGCCGCGCCATGCGGCACTCGTTTCCCCCATCCTCTCAGGGTGGGCGACCCAGCCTCAACGATGCGGCTGGTGTCTCCAAGTGAAGCGAATCACATATCCAGCCGACAGCGCCGTCGGTATGTGAAATCAGGCCCTCCTTCCCCGCCTGCATTTCTTCCCAGACCTTCTTTCCTTCATTGCAAACCGTCATGCCCGGCGCTTTTCCTGGCGTGCTTCGGACTGCAGTGGATAGGGAGTCCGGGTTTCAGGAGTCTTCCGAATGGCTATGAATCGTCGTGCTTTCCTGCGTGCATCTGCGATTTCCGCGGCTGCTGTGTCCACGTTGAGCCTCAAGAGTTTCTCGGCGTTTGCTGCCGACGACGCGATCAATATCGCCTCGCTGTATGACAACTCCGGCGGCCTCGACATCTACGGCAAACCCATCGTCGATGCGCTGACCTTCGCTGTCGAAGAACTCAACAGCGCCGGCGGCTTGCTCGGCCGCCCGCTCAACCTGATCAAGTACGACACCCAGTCGAACATGCAGCTTTACGCGCAATACGCCCAACAGGCCGCGCTCAAGGATCGCGCGGCGGTGGTGCACGCCGGTATCACGTCGGCGTCGCGGGAAGTGGTGCGTCCGGTGCTGGACCGCTACAAGACCCTGTATTTCTACAACAACCAATACGAAGGCGGCGTGTGTGACCGCAACTTCTTCGGCACCGGTGTCACACCCGGCCAGACCGTGGAGAAGCTGGTGTCCCATGTCACCAAGAAGTGGGGCAAGAAGGTCTACATCGTCGCGGCGGACTACAACTACGGGCAGATCGTCACCGCCTGGGTCAAGAAGTACGTCGAGCAAGCGGGCGGCGAAAGCGTCGGCATCGAGTTCTTCCCACTGGACGTGACCAACTTCGGCGCGACGATCTCGAAGATCCAGGAAGCCAAGCCGGACTTCGTCTGGTCGGCGCTGGTGGGCGGCGCGCACATGTCGTTCTATCGCCAGTGGAAAGCCGCAGGCATGACCGGCAAGCTGCCGATTGCCTCCACCACCTTCGCCGGCGGTAACGAGCACATCGTGCTGTCGCCGGAAGAATGCAACGGCATCCTGATCTGCCAGAACTATGTGCAGGAACTGGCCACGTCGCAGAACCAGGCGTTCGTCGAGCGCTTCCATAAGCGCTTCGGCGCGGACTATCCGTACATCACCGAACTGGCCATGGGCGCTTACCAGGGCATGATGCTGTGGGCCGAAGGCGTGCGCCAGGCAGGTACGGTGGAGCGCATGGCCGTGACCCAGGCCCTGGAAAAAGGCATCAGCCTGGACCTGCCCAGCGGCAAGGTCAGCATCGACCCGGCGACCCACCACTGTGTGCTCGACGTGCACATCGCCGAAGTCCGCGACCGCCGCCTGGAGGTGGTCGAAAGCTTTGCCCAGCAAGCGCCGTCCGACACCGCCGCCGTGTGCGACCTGGTGAAGAACCCGCGCGACGCCAAACAATACAGCATCGCGCTGTAAGGAGGCCGACATGGATTGGGCTGCCATTTTTTCCCTGCAAATCGTGGGCGCCATCGCCACGCTGGTGCTGCTGAGCATTGGCCTGGCGGTGGTGTTCGGAATGATGAAAATCATCAACCTCGCCCACGGTGAATTCATGATGCTCGGCGGTTACGTCGCCGTGCTCGCCACCCACAACCTGCACGTACCGATCTGGATTTCGATCCTGGTGCTGGCGCCCTTGAGCGTGGGCCTGTTCGGCATGCTGGTGGAACGCCTGCTGGTGCGACACCTGTATGGCCGCATGATCGACACTATGCTCGCCACTTGGGGCCTGAGCCTGGCACTGACCGGCGCCGCCACCATGCTGTTCGGCAACACGACAGTGGGCATCAGCTCGCCCTTGCCGGGCATCACCGTGGGCGCTTATCAAACCAGCGGCTACGGCCTGTTTGTGATCGCCGTGGCGGTCGCCGTGCTGCTGGGCATGTGGGCGCTGCTGCGGTTTACCCACTTCGGCCTGTGCGCCCGCGCCACCATGCAAAACGCCAAGATGGCCGCTGCACTCGGGGCCAATCCCGGACGGATCTACAGCCTGACCTTTGGCCTGGGCGCGGCGCTCGCGGGCTTGGGCGGTGCCGTGCTGGCGCCGCTTACCGGGGTGATTCCAACCCTCGGCGCCAGCTACATCGCCAAGGCTTTCATCACCGTGATCGGCGGCGGCAGTGCAGTGATCACCGGCACCCTCACCGCAGCCGGTGGCTTCGGCGTGATCAGCCAGGTGGTGACGTTCTTCAGCACTCCGGTGTTTGGTGAAGTGGCGTTGCTGCTGGCGGCCATTGTGCTGATTCGCGTACTGCCCCAGGGCATTACCGGTCGATTCTTTCGGAGGGCGTTCTGATGCCTGTTGATACCCGCACCCTATTACCGGTGCTCGGCTGCGTCGTGGCTGCGCTGCTGGTGGCGGTCCTGCCACAGTGGCTGGATCTGTTTACCCTGCTGTCCTTGACCATCTACTTGGTGATGGCGCTGCTGGCCCTGAGCCTGGCGTTTATCTGGGGCTTCGGCGGCATCCTGTGCTTTGGCCAGGCGGCGTTTTTTGGCCTGGGCGCCTATGCCTATGCCATCGGTGTGCTGAACATCGGCGACAGCACCTGGCCGGTGCTGCTGGCCATCGCAGTGCCCGCCCTGGTCGCCGCCGCCATGGGTTACTTCATGTTCTACGGCGGCATCAGCGACGTGTACCTGGGGGTGATTACGCTGGCGGTCACGCTGATTCTGTTCAACGTGATGAACTCCACCTCGGGCTCCGAATACCACATCGGCAGCGCACTGCTCGGCGGTTTCAACGGCATTCCGGCGATTCCCACCCTCAACATGCCGTTCAACCCTGAGCGTGTGCTCGAACCGGAAACCCTGTTCCAGGTAATCGGCGCCGCGCTGATACTCTGTTACCTGGGGCTGCGCGGGCTGCTCGCCAGCCGCTTCGGCAAAGTGGTGGTGGCCATTCGTGAGAACGAACAGCGCGCCGGTTTGCTGGGCTATGACACGCGCCTGCACAAGTTGATCGTCTTCAGCCTGGGTGGCGGCATCGCCGGGCTCGCGGGTTGCCTGTTCGCCAACTGGGGCGCGTTTGTCAGCCCAGGTGTGTTCGGATTGGCGCAATCGGCGCAGATCATAATCTGGGTCATCGTCGGTGGCCGTGGCACCTTGTTCGGGCCGATCCTGGCGTGCATCGGCATCCAGGCGCTGATGGCGCGCCTCGGTGAACAGCAGCATGTGGACAGCGGCTTTGTGCTCGGCCTGATTCTGCTGGTGTTCGTCATGTTGCTGCCCCGTGGCTTGCTGCCGACCTTGACCGGTTGGGTAGCGCGTGTTTTCCAACGTCGCCCGCAACCGACACCTGCACAGGAGCGCGCACTATGAGCCTGTTGCAAACCCAAGGCCTGGGCGTCAGCTTCGGCGGCGTTCACGCGGTCAAAGCCGTTGATTTCACCCTCGACAGCGGCGAGCTGCGTTGCCTGATCGGCCCCAATGGCGCCGGCAAAAGCACCTTCTTCAAGATGCTCAGCGGCCAACTCAAACCCACGCGCGGCGTATGCCACTTCAAGGGCCAGCGCATTTCAGGGCTGGCGCCGCACCATGTCGCCCGGCTCGGCATCGGCATCAAAACCCAGGCCCCCAGCGTCTTCGACGGCCTGGATGTGCTGGAAAACCTGCGCTTGGCCGCCAGTCGCCGACAAGCGCCAAACGAAGCCCGCGCCACTGCCGAGCAGACCCTGGAACGCATCGGCCTGGTCGACTTGCGCGCACGCCTGGTGGGCGACCTGGCCCACGGCCAACGCCAATGGGTGGAGTTGGGCATGATCCTCGCCTCGCGCCCGGAGTTGGTATTACTGGACGAACCCGCCGCCGGCATGACCTACCAGGAAGTGCGCAAGACCGCCGCGCTGATCAAAGAAATCAACGCCCACAGCACCGTGGTGGTGGTCGAGCACGACATGGAGTTCATCCGCCTGATCGCAGGCACCGTCACCGTGTTCAACCAAGGCGCAATCCTCGCCCAAGGCAGCTTTGCCGAAGTGACCCAGGACCCGGCCGTGCGCGAAGCGTACTTGGGCAAGCAGGAGATCAAACATGCTTGAAGTCATCGGTCTATCCGCCGGTTATGGGCGTATTCCCGTGTTGCGTGACATCCGCTTGAGCTGTGCCGCCAACACCTGCGTCGGTGTACTGGGTCGCAATGGCATGGGCAAGACCACCCTGTTGCGCGCCTTGATGGGCGAAATCCCCGCCATGGCCGGCAGCCTGCATTTTGCCGGAGAAGACTTAAGCAAAGCCGCCGCCCACCAACGCGCCCGCGCCGGCATCGGCTATGTGCCCCAGGGCCGGCAGATATTCCCGTACCTGAGCGTGCGGGAAAACCTGCGCATGGGCTGCGTGAAGGACTTCGCCGCAGCCGACGCCACCATCGAACGCATCCTCGCGTACTTCCCGCGCCTGCACCGCTTACTCGACCAGCCCGGTGGCGCGCTGTCCGGCGGAGAGCAACAACTGCTGGCCCTCGCTCGCTGCCTGTGCGGCAACCCGAAAATCATCCTGCTGGACGAGCCCACCGAGGGCATCCAGCCATCGATCTGCGACGAAATCATTGAAACCCTGCAGCGCCTGCGTATGGAACAGAATCTGGCGGTGATCCTGGTGGAACAGGACATCGAATTTCTCAGTGCCCTGTCCGACCGCATTCTGATCATCGAGAACGGCCAACTGGTGGACGAGGTCGACCCGGCCCACACCAGCGCCGAGGCCATCGCTGAGCGCTTCATGGGCTTTCATGCATAAGGAACCTGCCATGTCTATTCAACGTCCTACCCTGGCCGATCTCACCGAAGTCGGCCACAGCCTTGGCCTGCAAATGGCCGAGCCGCTGCTGCACGAATACGCGAACATTCTCGAAGCCGTGTGGCAGGACTACGACCGTCTTGACGGGATCGCAACCTCGCCATCGCCCCCCCGTTACCCTCGCGGCCCTGGCCAGGTGCCGCAGCACAACCCTTACAACGCCTGGTACGTACGCACCGAGATTCAGGGGGCGCCAACGGGCAAGTTGGCCGGCAAGCGCGTGGCACTCAAGGACAATATCTGCCTGGCCGGCGTGCCAATGATGAACGGTGCATCGACCCTGCAGGGCTACGTGCCGGACATTGACGCCACCGTCGCGACACGTGTGTTGGACGCTGCCGGACAGATTCTGGGCAAGGCCCATTGCGAGTTCTTTTGTGTGTCGGGCAGCAGCCATACCAACGCCACCGGCGCAGTGCACAACCCGCGTAATCCGGGGCATTCCACCGGCGGTTCGTCGTCGGGCTGCGCGGCGCTGATCGCGGCTGGCGAAGTGGACCTGGGCATCGGCACTGACCAGGGCGGTTCGGTCCGCATTCCGGCGGCCTACTCCGGTATCTACGGCATGAAGCCGACCCATGGGTTGATCCCCTACACCGGGATCATGCCCATCGAGATGACTCTGGACCACGCCGGCATCATGAGTGCCAACCTCGCCGACAACGCGCTGCTCTTGGAAGTGCTGGCTGGCGCCGATGGCCTCGACCCCAGGCAGGACCGCGTGGTGCCGACCGAAGCTTATACCCAGGCCCTCGGCAAAGGCTGCAAGGGCCTGCGGATCGGTGTGGTGCGCGAGGGGTTCGGGCATGCCAACTCCGAGGCCGATGTGGACGCGGCGGTACGCCGTGCCGCTGCGTTGTTCGTAGACCTAGGGGCACGGGTGGAGGACATCTCGATACCGCTGCACGCCCTGGGCCACGCCATCTGGACACCCATCGCGGTGGAAGGCACCACCCAATTGCTGCGCGGCTACAATTACGGCTCGAATTGGAAAGGCCTGTACGTAGAGAGCCTTATGAACGCACAGCAAGACTGGCAGACCCAGGCTGGGCAATTCCCGCACGACCTGAAAACCTGCCTGCTGGCCGGTGAATACGCGTACACGCGTTTTGGCGGCCAGTACTACGCCAAGGCTCAGAATGCTGCACGGCAATTACGTGCGGCCTACGACCAGCAATTGCAGGACTTCGATGTGCTGCTGATGCCCACCGTACCGCTCAAGGCGCCAATATTGCCGGCAGCAGACGCCTCACCCAGCGAGTGGGTGCAACGGGCCCTGGAAATGAACGCGAACACCGCGCCCTTCGACGTTACCGGCCACCCTGCCCTGTCACTCCCGTGTGGGCTTGCCAGTGGCCTGCCAGTGGGCATGATGCTGGTGGCGCGGGACTACGACGAAGCCACGCTGTACCAGGTCGCGCACGCCTTTGAACAACATATCGACTGGGAAAGCCTGATTTCATGAGCGCCTCTGACTACAAAGTCGGCCTGCTGTTTTCCGAGAGCAGCCTTACCGCTGCCTCGGAAACCACCCAGGCCAATGCCACCCACCTGGCGATCGCCGAGGTCAACGACGCTGGCGGCATCCACGGACGGCCACTGGTGCCAGTGGACGGCCATCCCGGCGCGGAACCGTCGGACTACCGCGACAGCGCCCTGCGCCTGTGTGACGAGCACCAGGTGCAGGTGTTGTTCGGCACCCACATGTCGAGCACCCGCAAAGTGGTGTTGCCGGTGGTCGAGAGCCGCCGCCGACTGCTGTTCTACCCGACCCTCTACGAAGGGTTTGAATACTCGCCCTGGTGTTACTACACCGGCTCCGCACCGAACCAGAACTCAGTCCAACTGGCGCAGTACGTACTGGCGCATTTCGGCAACCGCGTGCTGTTTGTCGGTGGCTCCTACGTGTACCCGTTCGAGTCCAACCGCATCCTGCGCGAACTGTTCGAACAGGCCGGTGGCGAAGTGGTGGACGAGATCTACTTGCCGTTCCACGCCACCGCCGAGGACTTCGAACGGGTGATGCAACGGGCGCGGGCCACGGCACCGGATGCGATCTACTCGACCATCGTCGGCAGCGATATTCCGGCCCTGCACCGCGCGTACCGACAGGCCGGTTTCGACCCGGCGTGCATGCCCATCGTCAGCCTCGCGACCAACGAGGTCGACGTGTTGCACATGAGCGATGAAGAGGCCGAAGGGCATGTGTCGGCGGCGCCGTGGTTCTCCACCCTGGCGACGCCTGCCAGCCAGGCGTTCGTCGCACGTTACCGAGCGCGCTTCGGTGACACGGCGCCGCTGACGGCGGGCGGTGAGGCGGCCTACTTCCAGGTGCATCTGTTCGCCGAGGCAGCGCGGCGTGCTGAGGGTTCGTCCATCGAAGCGCTGCGCAAGGCCTTGGCCGGTGCGCAGTTCGACGCGCCCCAGGGCCGCGTGCAGATCGACCCGGACACCCAGCACACTTGGCTGTGGCCTCGTATTGCGCGTCTCGACCACCAACGCCGTTTCGAGCTGGTGGTGCAGAGCGAGCAGCCGGTGAAACCCAGCCCTTACATGGTCGATTACCAGCTGGATGTGCAGCCATGAACAGTGGGAGTGCGAGATGACCCAGGCACCTTCGCTGTTGCGCGAACTCAAGGGCCTGCGCGTGCTGGTGATTCACCCGGTAGATGCCGAGGCCCGCGTGGTGCTGGACCAGTTGCAGCGCATCGGTTGCATCGTTGAGCAATGCTGGCCGGTGCCTGCGCATTTGCCGGAGCACACCGATGTGGTCCTGCTCGCCGTGGAACTCAGCCAGCGCCTGAATACCCAGGCGCTGGTGGAAGGCTTGAGCGAACAGGCGCCGCCGATCATTGCCGTGGTGGGCTATGAAAACCCGTCGATGTTGCAACTGGTGCTGGAAACCCAGCCGGCAGCCGTGATCGAGCGCCCACTGCGACCCTTTGGCTTGTTGACCCAATTACTGATGGCCCGCGCTGCCTGGCGTGCGCGCATCGACATGCTGGCGCAACTGCGCAAATTACAGACCCGGCAACCGGCGGTGTCGAAGATCTCCATGGCCAAGGCCCTGCTCATGGCCCGCCATCGCATCGGCGAAAACGACGCTCACCGGCGCCTGCAACGCGATGCCATGGCCAGCCGCACCAGCATGGAAGCGGTGGCCCAGACGATCATCGATGCCGGCCTGCCCCTCAATCAGAATAAGCAGAGGTTATTCATGCAAGCATTCAACTTCAGCACCACCGCGCACCTGATCTGCGCCAGCGGCGCCGCCGCCCAATTGGCCGAACAGTGCGCCGCCCGTGGTGCACGCAACGTATTACTGGTCACCGACGCAGGCATCCTGCGCCACAACCTGCTGGATTCAGTCTGGCCCGGTTTCACCGCTGCGGGGATCAACCTGCAGGTGTACAGCGACGTCCTCGCCGACCCGGCCGAAGAGCTGGTGCTGGCGGCCACTGAACAAGCACGTGCAATCGGTGCGGACCTGATCGTCGGCTTCGGCGGCGGCAGCTCCATGGACACCGCCAAGCTGGTCGCCTACCTGGCACACCCCGAGCAACGCCAGGGCTTGAGCGACATCTACGGCGTCAATCAGGCCAACGGCGCGCGTCTGCCGTTGATCCAAGTGCCGACCACGGCCGGGACCGGTTCTGAAGTCACGCCGATTTCCATCGTCACTACCGCCACTGGTAAATCCGGCGTGGTGTCCCAGCAACTGCTGCCGGACCTGGCGATCCTTGACGCACAACTGACCGTCGGCCTGCCCGGCCCGGTCACCGCTGCCACCGGCATCGACGCGATGGTGCACGCCATCGAGGCCTACACCAGCAAGTTGCGTAAAAACCCGATCTCGGACCTGCTGGCCCGCGAAGCCCTGCGCCTGCTCAGCGCCAATCTTGAGCAAGCCGTGCGCGCGCCGCAGGACCTTGAAGCGCGCCAGGCCATGCTGCTGGGCGCTTGCCTGGCCGGCCAGGCTTTCG
The DNA here is from genome assembly GCF_054683855.1 of Pseudomonas sp. H1_D04. NCBI lineage: Bacteria > Pseudomonadati > Pseudomonadota > Gammaproteobacteria > Pseudomonadales > Pseudomonadaceae > Pseudomonas > Pseudomonas sp. H1_D04. The sequence goes on along the minus strand of NZ_CP162826.1, from coordinate 5,110,197 downwards.
CCAACGCGCCGGTCGCGGCGGTGCATGCATTGGCTTACCCGCTGGGCATCACATTCCACCTGCCCCACGGGCTGTCCAACGCACTGGTTCTCAACCCGGTGCTGACCTTCAATCTGTCCCACGCCCATGCGCTCTACGCCGAACTGGCGCCGTGCGTACTGGGTGAGCGTCTGCTGCCAGGAGATGGCGCCGCACAACTGATTGAAGAACTGCGCAGGATTCATGAAGCGGTCGGGCTGCCTTTGCGCTTGAGAGACGCCGGAGTCACTTTGGAAAGCCTGCCGGAGCTGGCCCGCAGTGCGATGCAACAACAGCGACTGCTGGTGAACAATCCAAGGCCCGTGCTTGAGGAGGACGCGTTGGCGATTTATACCGCAGCCTATTGAAAATCTGGCGCGGCAAAGCGAATTCGGCCCCTACTGCGCACCGGCCGGTAGGGGCATTGCGGGGCGCGACAACGCTTTGACACTTCGGTTCCCTGGCGCCGGAAAATAGTGTTTGCGTATGAAATCAACTTGTGGATATTGTAAGCAATATGCCATCACCCCGGTGATGCAGATGCGCAAGCATGACGCTTGTGATTTTTCCAAGGAGGAAAATGATGGATCCCTTTGTCGGCGAAATTCGGCTGTTCCCATGGGGCTGGGCACCTTCCGGCTGGTTGGCCTGCGAAGGTCAAATTCTTCCCTTCAATAACTACGTAGCGTTGGCCTCGTTACTGGGCAATCTCTACGGCGGCGATGGCAGGACAACCTTTGGTCTGCCCGACCTGCGCGGTCGTACAGCGCTGGGTCAGAACGCGGTAGCTTCCGTCTCCCCGGCCCTTGGCGTTCATGCTTTAGGCAGCGTGGGAGGCAGTGAAACAGTCACCCTCGGCGCCACTGCGCTTGTCACCCATACACACGGTACCCATGTCTCCGATGCCATCGGCGCCAACACCGGGCCTGCGGGTGGCATTCCGGCCGTCAGTGCCAATGCTGCTCAGCTACAGTCCCGGCCGGTCTACGTGACAGCCGCAGGCTCGACGCCCGTCTCCCTGAACAGCGCCACCGTGGTGGCTGCCCCCGGTACGCCAGTGGCCAATATGCAGCCGTCGATTGTTGGCTGTTTCTGCATCGCCATCTCCGGGATTTATCCGCCGCGCCCGTAGCGACCCATTGACAGACTCTCGTGTAAGGAAACTGAAATGTCTGAAGCCTATATCGGAGAAATCCGCATGTTTGCCGGCGACTATGCGCCTCAAGACTGGGCGCTGTGCAATGGCTCGCTGCTATCCGTCAACGCCAATCAAGCACTGTTTACCCTATTGGGCACGCGGTATGGCGGTGACGGAGTGACCACCTTCGGCCTGCCGGACTATCGGGGTCGTTTGCCCATCGGGCAAGGCACCGGCACCGGGTTGAGCCCTCGGCTATTGGCGCAAACCACCGGCGTGGAAACGGTCGCCCTGGTGTCGGCGAACACTCCGGCGCACACCCATGCCTTTGTGGTCAGCAGCACGATGGCGACCTCAACGACGCCCGTGCCCTCGCCTCCTGCGTCGGCTAGCCAGACCTTCGGCCAATTCAGCCCGCTTGGCGCCATCAAAGGCCTCTATAGCACTGCAACCGGCACCTCGGCGACGGTCAACCTGAACCCGAATTTTCTCGACACGGCGCTAGGCCCGGCAGTGGGTGCGCCCCACACCAACCTCATGGGGTCCCTGGCCGTCAACTACATCATCTGTCTGGCAGGGATCTACCCATCACGCCCGTAAGTCTTTTATTTCAGGATGACCGCTCATGGACGCTTTTACCGGTGAAATCAGGCTGTTTCCCTTTACTTTCGCTCCGCAAGACTGGGCCTATTGCGATGGGTCGACGTTAACGGTTCAACAGGCGCCCGCGCTGTACTCCATCATCGGCAATCTCTATGGCGGCACGCCTGGGCAAAATTTCAAGCTGCCCAACCTTAACGGGCGCGCAGCCATGGGCGCGGGCAATGGCCCGGGACTCACCCCTCGACCGACCGGCACTGCCGTGGGCGAGGACCAGGTCACCCTGCAACCCGCCAACATGGCCGGCCATACCCATGCGGTACAGGTGAAAGTGGGTGGCGATACCGCAGCGGCGGTGGACACACCCACTTCCACAAGCTATCTGTCCCAACCGCGTAACGTCCTCCTGTACAACGCCACCCAACCCGTTGCCGGAGGCCCGACCCTGGCGCCCACCACTGTGAGCCAGGCCGGACAGCTTGCTCCCGGCAGCAGCGTGCCGCGCAGCACACTGCAACCGTTCCTGACGTTGGCCTATTGCATCTGCATCAATGGCGAGTACCCCCATCAGGCCATGACGATCAGCGCGCAGTTGCGTCCACAAACGGCCCATGACCTGGGCTTTCTGCGGGAGCTCTTCGTTACCCGCCGCTGGGCCGAGGTCAGCGCCGTACCGGGCTGGAGTGACGTCCAGCGTCGCGCGTTTCTGCATTCCCAGGCCGAGTTGCAACGCCAGCACTATGAAAAGCATTACCCATCGGCACAGTTCCTGATCATTGAGCAGGCAGCAGCGCCCATCGGACGCCTGTGCGTGTTGCACAGCGATGAAGACGTGCGAATTGTCGACATTGCGCTGTTGCCGGCCTGGCATGGCCAGGGCATAGGCACGGGCCTGTTGCAGGCCGTTCTGTCTGAGGCCGATGCGCGTCGACAGCCATGCCGCCTGAGCGTCGAGCAAGGCAGCCCGGCACGTCGCCTGTACCAACGCCTCGGTTTCCAACCCGGCGAAGAAACCGGCCTTTACCTTCACATGCACAGGCCCCCGCGCCTGGATTCAGATTAGAAAAGGCAGCAAAGACTGTTTAAACCACGCTGTCAGCCACTCATCGACATTTTCGTTGGACACCGCCCCTAGCGGCGCATACGGCAGGATGCCTAAACATGATCACAAGACTTTCGACCCGTGCCGCCAGACTGACCCGCAGGCTGGCGTCAGCCGCGTTGCTGCTAATAGCGCTGCCCCTGGCCAGCCAGGTATTGGCCGCACCGGTCATCACCAGCCCTGCGTCGGGCAGCACGTTGCCTTCGGTCGCGGTGAATCAGTCGATGAGCATTACCCTGTCGGGGACCATCGACAACTTCCCCATCGATCAGTGGTTTGAGTGTGACATCACTGACCCAGCGTACGACGGCTCCCCGTGCCTGCCAGCGGGATTGACCCTGGACCCGTCATTCGGAAGCACCACGACACTACTGCACGGCGCACCGACCACAGCCGGGACCTACACCTTCAAGGTTTCACTCAACGACAACCAATCCCAGACCGGAGTCGCCACCTATACCCTGGTCGTCACCAGCGGCTCGGCCCCGACCTTGACGTCAGTGAGCCCTAATACCGGCAGCACGGCGGGTGGCACCTCGGTTACCTTGACGGGCACCAACTTCGTCAACGTCACCGGCGTCACCATTGGCGGCTCGACGGCCAGTAGCGTCGTTAATAGCGGCACCAGCATTACCTCCGTCACCCCCGCGCATGCCGCAGGCCCGGTAAACGTGGTCGTCACGACCTCAAACGGAACCGCGACCCTCACCAACGGCTTCACCTATGCCGTACCGGCGCCTACCGTCGGCCCGGTGAGTGCGACGGTTGCCAGTGGTAGCAGCGCCAACCCGATCACCCTCAACCTCAGCGGGGGGGCGGCCACCAGTGTGGCGGTTGCCAGCGGCGCCGCACATGGCACCGCCACCGCCAGCGGCACCAGTATCACGTACACCCCGACTGCGGGGTTCTTCGGTTCGGACAGCTTTACCTATACCGCGACCAATGCCAGCGGGACCTCAAGCCCGGCCACCGTCACCCTCACCGTCAGTGCGCCAACGCTTGTCATCAGCCCGGCGTCACTGCCAAATGGCACGGTCAATACGGCCTATAGCCAGTCGCTCAACACAACGGGCGGCACAGCCCCATATACCTACGCGATCACCAGTGGCACCCTCCCAACCGGCCTCAGCCTGGCTGTTTCTTCTGGCAGTTTGACCGGTACGCCCAGCAGCGCAGGCACCTATAACTTTACAGTGACCGCTTCCGACTCCAGCAGCGGAAACGGCCCCGCGACGGCCTCACGTTCCTACTCCGTCACCATCAACCAGGCCCTGCCCGTCGCTGGAGCAGTCAGCGCAACCGTGGCGGCCAATAGCAGCGCCAACCCGATCACCCTCAGCCTCAGCGGCGGTGCCGCTACCAGCGTGGCCGTCGCGATTGCTGCCGCCCATGGCACCGCCACTGCCAGTGGCACCACCATCACCTACACGCCGACTGCGGGTTACTCCGGCACGGACAGTTTCACCTACACCGCAACCAATGCCGCCGGCACTTCGAGCCCCGCCACCGTAACGATTACGGTCACAGCGCCAACGCTGGTGATCACACCGGCGACACTGGGCACTTTTACCGTCGGCAGCGCCTTCAACGCGACCCTGAGCGCAAGCGGCGGCGACGCGCCGTACACCTTCAACGTCAACAGCCTGCCCAGCGGTCTGAGCTTGAACACATCAACCGGCCAGATCAGCGGAACCCCCACTGTGGCTGGAGCGTATAGCTTCACGGCGACTGTCACCGACAGCAACGGCGCAACCGGGTCGATCACTTACTCCGGCACCGTCAGCGCGGCACTGCCTGTGGCGTCAGCCGTCAGCGCCACCGTCGCGGCCAATAGCAGCGCCAACCCGATCACTCTTAACCTCAGCGGCGGTGCCGCTACCAGCGTGGCCGTCGCCAGTGCTGCCGCCCATGGCACCGCCACTGCCAGTGGCACCAGCATCACCTACACCCCGACTGCGGGTTACTCCGGCACGGACAGTTTCACCTACACCGCAACCAATGCCGCCGGCACTTCGAGCCCCGCCACCGTAACGATTACGGTCACAGCGCCAACGCTGGTGATCACACCGGCGACACTGGGCACTTTTACCGTCGGCAGCGCCTTCAACGCGACCCTGAGCGCAAGCGGGGGCGACGCGCCGTACACCTTCAACGTCAACAGCCTGCCCAGCGGTCTGAGCTTGAACACATCAACCGGCCAGATCAGCGGAACCCCCACTGTGGCTGGAGCGTATAGCTTCACGGCGACTGTCACCGACAGCAACGGCGCAACCGGGTCAATCACCTTCTCCGGCACCGTCAGCGTGGCACTGCCTGTCGCGTCAGCCGTCAGCGCCACCGTCGCGGCCAATAGCAGCGCCAACCCGATCACTCTAAACCTCAGCGGCGGTGCCGCTACCAGCGTGGCCGTCGCGAGTGCTGCCGCCCATGGCACCGCAACTGCCAGTGGCACCACCATCACCTACACGCCGACTGCGGGTTACTCCGGCGCGGACAGTTTCACCTACACCGCCACCAATGCCAGCGGCACATCGAGCCCCGCTACCGTAACGATTACGGTCACAGCGCCAACGCTGGTGATCACGCCGGCGACACTGGGCGCTTTCACTGTCGGCAGTGCGTACAGCACGACCTTGAGTGCCAGCGGTGGTAGTGCGCCGTACGCCTTCAGCGCGAGCAACCTGCCCAGCGGCCTGACCTTGAGCCCATCGACCGGGATCATCAGCGGCACCCCGTCGGCGCCAGGTGCTTACAGCTCGACGATCACCGTCACCGACAGCAACGGCGCAACCGGGTCAATCACCTTCTCCGGCACCGTCAGCGTGGCACTGCCGGTCGCTTCAGCAGTGAGCGCCACCGTCGCGGCCAACAGCAGCGCCAACCCGATTACTCTCAACCTCAGCGGTGGTGCCGCTATCAGCGTGGCCGTCGCCAGTGCTGCCGCCCATGGCACCGCCACCGCCAGTGGCACCAGCATCACCTACACCCCGACTGCGGGTTACTCCGGCGCGGACAGCTTCACCTACACCGCCACCAACGCCAGCGGCACATCAAGCCCCGCTACCGTGACCATCACCGTGACGGCGCCTACGCTGGTAATCACGCCAGCGACGCTGGGCGCTTTCACTGTCGGCAGTGCGTACAGCACGACCTTGAGTGCCAGCGGTGGTAGTGCGCCGTACGCCTTCAGCGCGAGCAATCTGCCCAGCGGCCTGACCTTGAGCCCATCGACCGGGATCATCAGCGGCACCCCGTCGGCGCCAGGCGCTTACAGCTCGACGGTCACTGTCACCGACAGCAACGGCGCAACCGGGTCAATCACCTTCTCCGGCACCGTCAGCGTGGCACTGCCTGTGGCGTCAGCCGTCAGCGCCACCGTCGCGGCCAACAGCAGCGCCAATTCGATCACCCTGAACCTCAGTGGCGGCAGCGCCACCAACGTGGCCATCGCGAGCGCCGCCGCACATGGCAGCGCCGTTGCCAGTGGTCTCAGCATCACGTACACGCCGAGCGCGGGTTACTCCGGCGCGGACAGTTTCACCTACACCGCCAGTAACGCCAGCGGCACGTCCAGCCCCGCCACTGTGACCCTGACTGTCAGCGCGCCGACCCTACTGGTGAGCCCGGCGTCCCTGGGGGCCGGCACAACGGGCAGCCCCTACAGCGCCGCGGTCAGCGCATCGGGCGGGACCGCGCCTTACACCTACAGCGTTACCAGCGGCAGCCTGCCGACCGGCATGAGCCTGAACGCCGCCACCGGGGCGATCAGCGGTACGCCCACTACCAACCAGACCGCCAACTTCACACTCACCGTCACCGACGCCAACGGCGCCAGCGGAACACAGGCTTACTCGATCAACATTGCCGCCGTACCGATCACCGTGCCGGCCTCCAGCCAAATCCTGAGCGTCGGGGAAAGCGCCGAAGTGGACCTGACCCAAGGCGCCACCGGTGGCCCGTTCACCCAGGCCAACCTGGGCACAGTCACCCCGGCTTCCGCTGGCCGGGCATTTATGGTCAGCCGGTTCTCCATGCGTTTCGTGCCATCGGCGGCGTTTGCCGGTACGGCCGTCGTGCGCTTCAGCCTGCAAAACGGCAGCGGTTCCCTGGCCAACAGCTCGGTGAGCTTTATCATCGCGCCCCGTCCTGACCCGACCAAGGATGCCGAAGTCATCGGCCTGCTCAACGCACAGACCCGCGCGGCAGAACGCTTTGCCAGCACCCAGATGGACAACTTCAACCGCCGCCTGGAGCAGTTGCACCAAGTGTCCTGCAACCGCAATTCGTTTAATGCCAGCGTGCGCAAAGACGGTGAAAACGTGCCCATGCAGGCCATCGCCAGTGCCGTACAGAAACAGATGGGCGGCTCGGCCAACAGCACCGACGAAGAGAAAAGACAGACCGCTGCCCAAGTCGAAGATGGTTGTAAAGAAGATGCCATTGCCTACTGGAGCGACGGTTTTATCAATAACGGCTCGACCCATGCCCGCGGCGCGAAAGACAACAGCTTCACCACCTTTGGCCTGAGCGCCGGTGTCGACTATCGACTGTCGCCCAACGCGATTGCCGGCATTGGCTTCGGCTATGGCAACGACCGCAGCGACATCGGCAACAACAAGACCCGCAGCGACGCCGACGCACTCGGCATTGCCACCTACCTGAGCCTCAACCTGGCACCCAAGGTATTCGTCGATGGCTTGCTCGGCTACAACCGCATCAGCTTCGATTCACGGCGCTACATCACCGGCAGCGATGCGCAATACGCCAAGGGCTCCCGTGATGCCGACCAGCTATTCGCCTCGCTGACCACCAGCTACGAATACCGCCAGGGCCCGCTGTCGCTCACGCCTTACGGGCGCCTGAACGCCAGCACCACGCGCATGGACGCCTTCCGCGAAAGCGGTGGCGGGATCTATGGATTGTCTTACGACGAGCAACGCCAACAGAACTTCACCTCGTTCATCGGCCTGCGCACAGGCTACGACGTAGCTACCCGACTCGGTGTCATGACCCCCAAGATCGGCTTGGCCTGGGGCCACAATTTCAGTGGCAGCAGTGACTACAAAATGCGCTACACCGACCAAGGCTCCGACGGCGTGCTCTATCGCCTCAAGCCTGACCCACTGGACAGCAACTTCGCCAATCTGGACCTCGGGCTGGACTTCAACCTGGGCCGATCGTGGCAAATGGGCGTCTCCTACAAGACCGCCCTGGGTAGCGACGAACGAAACGACACCTTCCGCATCGGCGTGGATGGCAAGTTCTGACGCGCTTATTGGTGATAGCAGTGGGTCAGTCAATGCAACAGTGACTGACCCACTGTAAGGGCGGAGCCCTAGGCAGCCGTTACCGCAGCAACGGATATGTACCCAACCCGCCTAAACCCTCCCCCCAATCAACACAACCATTCCCCCCCACTGCCTGACCCTGATCGGCAAACTCTGTTCCAGCGCCTCCAACGTCTGCTGCGCATCATCCAACGGAAACCGCCCTGTCACCCGCAACCCGGCCACTGCCGAGTCCAGCCGTACGATGCCATTGCGATAGGGCCGAATCGCATCCACCACGCTCGCCAATGTCTGATTACGCACCACCAACCAACCCTCCAACCAAGCGGTCTCACTGGTCGCCATCGGCACCTGAGTGAGAATCCGCTGATGATCAAACACCGTGCTCTGATGCATCGCCACGCGCTGCTGCGTACCGCCTTCGAGATGCAACACCACATCGCTGTCGAGGGTGACCAGACGCAAGGCCGCACCCTGCTCGCTCAGCATCAAGCGACCGCTGGCGCCAGTGATACGTCCAGCACGGCTACTGACCTGCAACGGTCGCGAGGCATTCACTAATATCTCGCCTGCACGCAGCTCCAGGCTGGGCTGCCCGTCGGCGAGCGTCGCGATCACCTGGCTGCGGGCATTGAGTTTGAGCGTCGAGCCGTCGGGCAACTGCCAGGTGCGCCGCTCGCCCGTGGCGGTGGCGTATGACTGCCCGCCCGGTTCAAAGCGCGTCACCCAACCCACACCCGCCGCCAGCCCCAGCGCACACAAGCTGGTGCGCAGAAACGCGCGGCGACTGTTGGGCTGTTCCAGGCTGCGCAACAGTTGCGAGCTGGAGCGTCCACGCCATGGCGAAGCCTTGAGTTGATCCAGCCCTGCGATCAGTTGCGCGTAGACCTGACGATGATGGGCCGAAGTGCCACGCCACGCCTCCAGCGCCGCTTGCTGTTCGACACTGAAATCTCCGGACTGGATCTGCACCAGCCAACCAATGGCCTCCTCGGCCACCGGGTCGTTCAACGCTCGTTTGCTCACTCGTTCAACCCTAGGTAACAGGCGCGCAGGGCCTGGGTCATCAATTGGTGGATGCGCCCCAGCGACAGGCCGAGCCGTTCACTGATCTGCGCGTAGGTCATGCCGTCCAACTGGCTGTGCACGAACACCGCCTTGGCTTGCCCTGAAAGGCCATCCAGCAGCCGGTCGATGGCCAGCAGGCTTTCGATCAGGATCAACTGTTCCTGGGGCGACGGGTGCACGTGTTCAGGCACTTCGGCGAGGATTTGCAGGTAGGCTTTTTCCAGATCGCGACGGCGCCAGCCCTCGTACATCAGGCGCTGGGCGATGGTGGTGAGCAGCGCGCGCGGTTCGCGAATGGCCGTGGGATCGGGCAGCATCCACACCTTGAGAAAGGTCTCGGCGGCGATGTCCTCGGCGCTGTGGCTGCAACCGGTGCGGTACGACAAGCGTGCGCACAACCAGCTGTAGTGCTGTTGGAAAATCTGGCCGATGAGGCGGCTCTTGAGCAAGGCATTCGGGTCCATAGGTCCATAGTCTTCATGGACTGCACACGCCAGCGGACAAGTGGTGGTGGGCCTGTCGGTTTGAGGTAGACCTGCATCCAGGCAGGTGAGTCCAGTTTGCCCCAGCGAGCATCACCGGATAAAAGAATAAAAACATCCAATAAGCTGCATTTTCTGCATAACCCTTGGCATCCCTGCAGGCACGCAAAAGCACCGCCTGCGAGCGCCGCAGGCGGTGTGGTGAGTCACTCAGTTAGCGGCTAATTGCGCCTCCGTTCGCTCCTGTTCACGCAGCGGGCGCACCAGCCAGGCGACCACTGCGGTCAGCACCAGCAGGATCGCGGCCAACGCCCAGAGCACGCCGTGGAACGCACTGTCATAGCCGCCGATAAACAGGCTGTGCACCGTGCCGGCCTGTTCCGTACTCAGGGCTTGCAACGACCCGGTGAGATTGCCGGCGGCCACGTCATCGATCCAGCGTTGCAGGGTCGAGGGATCGGGCGCCAGGCGGCTCAACGTTGTGCGCAATTGGCTGTCCAGCAGGGTGGCCAGCAACGAACCATACAACGCCACAGCAATCGCCTCGCTGCCCAGGCGGAAGGTGTTAAGCAAACCGGCAGCCATCCCGGCTTTCTGCTCGGGCACGGTCTTGAGCGCCAGACCATCCACCAGCCCGGCCGACAATCCCATGCCAATGCCCACCAGCAGCAACGGCACTGCCAGTTGCCACAACGCCACGCCAACCTGGCTGACCAGCGCCAACGACACGACGCCCACCAGCAACGCAATTAGGCTGACCTTGAGAATGCCGATCGCCGACACCCCACGCGCCGCCCACTTGCCGGCCAGAATCGGGCAGAACAGCATTGGCACCGTCAGCAGCAACATCGCCAGGCCTGCGTGGGTCGCGCTCAATTGCAGTACGCCGAACAAGTAGCTCGGCAAGTACGTCAGCAGCGTCACAAAGCCAAACGATGCCGCCACGGTGACTAACGCCAGGCCGACAAAAGGCCCGCTTGCCAGCAGCGACAGGTCCAGCATCGGCTGGCGATGGCGGCGTTCCTGCCAGGTAAATACCGCCAGCAACACCGCCGCGACCGCGACCAGGCCCAGCACGCCCGGGCTGCTCCAGCCCCACTGCGAGCCCTGCACGATGGCAACCATCAGCGCCAACAAGGCCAGCACAAATAACGTCGCGCCCGGCACATCAAAGCGTGCAGTGCGTTCTGCCAGTTCGCCGTCCCGCGTGATCAACGGGGTGCCCAACAGCACAATGACCAAGGTGACTGCGTGCGCCCAGAAAATCGCGCGCCAGCCGACGCTGTCCAGCAGTAAGCCGGACAAGGTCGGCCCCAGGCTCACACCCAGCCCCGCAACAGTGCCGAACAAGGCAAATGCACGTAACCGCGCCGGCCCACTGAAGTGGGTGGAGAGGATGGCAATGCCGCACGAGAAAATCGCCGCCGCACCAATCCCCGCCAGCCCCCGTGCCGCGTCCAGCAACCACGCGCTGTCGGCCACCGCCGACAGCACCGAGGCCACCACATACAGCGACGCACCGGCGACAAAACAGCGCTTGCGCCCGAGCCGATCAGCCAGCGCGCCCCAGGCCAGGGTGAAGCAGGCAAACGCCAGGTTGAAGGCGTTGACTACCCATTGCAGGCTGGTCAACGGCGCCTGGATATCGGCGCCGATGGCCGGCAACGCGAGGGCCGTGCCGGAGATGGAGCTGGGCACAACGAAGATCGCCAGCAGGATGATCGAGAGTAGAGCCGTGTCGGCAAACGAGTTTTTCATGGGTCCTTCCAGGGTCAGGTTGAAGTGAAACCGTGCACCGGCAAACGCACCGGTCGGCGCAGGATGATGCCGTCGACCCAGGGCACCTGGTCCGCCGGCACCGCCAGGCGCAAGTTGGGAAAGCGCTGCACCAGAATCTGCAACACCGTGGTGATTTCCAGGCGCGCGAGGGCCGCGCCCATGCAGTTGTGCATGCCGTAGCCGAACTGCAAATGCCGCGCGTCGTTACGGTCCAAGCGAATCGCCAAAGGTTCAGGAAACACCGCTGGGTCACGGTTGGCTGCAAATGCATCGGCGTAGATGAAGCTGCCCTCGGGGATCAACCCCCACGGCCCGTCAAGGTCGACACTGGCCAGGCGCGGGAAGGTCGAGATGGTGCCCAGAGGGATCACGCGCAGCAGCTCTTCGACAGCATTCGGGATCAGCGCAGGGTCGTCCACCAACTGCTGCCACAGCTCGGGCGCGGCCAACAGGGTGTACACCGCCTTGGTGAGCACGGTAAGAATGTTCTGGTCGCCGCCGATCAGCACGCCGAGCAGGATGCCCACCAACTCCTTGTCGTTGAGTGGCGGTTCACTGTCGTTGCGGGTGGCGACGAAACGCTGGATCAGCCCATCGGGATAGGTAGGGCGCGCGCCCGTCACCAGGTCGGTGAGGTAGTTGTAGACGCCCCAGAATTGGTTCAGCAGCTCAGGCACATCTGCGTCCGACGCGACCTGCACCGTATGGCTGAGCGGCCGATAGTATTCACGGTCACTCAGGGGAATGCCGAGGAGTTGGCAGTCCACCGTCGCAGGAATGTGATCAAGCACCTGGGCAAACAGGTCTGCACCGGGGGCCTGGCGCTGTAATACATCCAGGCGCTCATGGGTCGCCTGCTGCACTTTTTCCGCCAGCAACGCCACCCCACTGGGGCTGAAATCCCGCGCGACCACTTTACGCAGGCGGCCGTGATCGGGAATGTCGTTGTTAAGCAGTAACTCTGGCGGCGTGATGGTGGGCAGAAAACTCGCACCGTCTTCTTCGTTGCACGGAGCGCGAATGGCGCGGTTGTCCAGCAGCAACGCCTGCACGTGTTCATAGCGGGTTAGGTGATACGCCAAGTGGCCGCTGGGCAAGAGGATCCTGGGCAAGCCATTGGCGGGGCTGGCGGGTTGATAGGCTGGCGGCGCATCCAGGTTGGGGATACGCGCCACGGTGACTGGCGGGGTGGTGACGACGGCGATATTCATCAGGCAGGCTCCCCGACAGGTTGCAACAGGTTCACACCAGTCAGGCGCTGCAACTGGGTAAGGGCCTGGTGGTTGTCGATAAAGTGCAGCACTTGCCAGCCCAGCGCGGCGGCGGCGTCGATGTTTTCGGCCACGTCATCGATCAACAAACTGTCAGCCGCGCTGACGCCTGAACGTGCGGTGGCGACCTCGAAGAACGCTGCTTCCGGCTTGCGGGTGCCTTCCCGGCTGGAATCGACGATCAGGTCGACCACCTCGTCCAAACCCACCATCGCCCGCCAGTGCTGCTCCCACTCCATCACGTTGTTGGTGAGGATGCCCACACGCAATCCAGCACGCTTGAGCGCACGCACCGCGGCCACCAACGGCGCATTGGCCGGCACTCCGGCGAACCAATGCTCGCCAAAGGTTTGCAGGCGCGCACGGGACAAATCAATCTGCGGGTCGCGGCGCCGCAATGCCAATTCCAGGCGTTGGCCCCACTCCTTTTCGGTGAGCAAAGCGCTCTCCACCGGCGCCAGCATCGGCACGCCCAGCTCCTCGGCCACATCACTCATGGCCTGTTGCAGCACGCGCGGGGCCAAGCCGGTCTTGACCTGATACTGCTCGAACAACGCGGGGATCGGCGGCGACAGCACGCCCCCGAAATCGAACCAGATAAACTTCAAATCGCTCATCGCACCCCCCGCAACCAAGGCCAACGGCTGGCTGGCCGCCACGGGCAACAACTCAAGCTCGGCTGTAGCAATCACCACGCCGCCCTGCTCCACGTCCAGGGCCAGAGTGATGCGCCCGTGTTCATCGATTGCCAGGGCATTGAGATCGGCACGCACACGTGTCGGCAAACCGAACTCGCCGAAGCGGGTGAACACCACATGGCAACTGGACAACAGCCACTGATCAGGGGCGGCCTGCAATTGCCGATCCGCCACCACCAAGGCCGCTTGCCGGAAACCTTCGAGCAGCAGCATGCCGGGGATATGGTCGAGGGGATGGTCGAAGATCGCCGGGTTGTTAAGGTCCACAATCAGCGGCGCCACCAGGCGGTCGGCGCCCTGCTCCACGTCCTTGCCCAGCACCACGTTGTTCAGCCAATGGCGCCCTACCGCCGACGGGCTCAACGGTGGCGGCAGTTGCGCCAACGGGTCCGCGTCGGCGGGAATCGCCGCCAGGCCACGGGCGCGCATCTTGTTCCACGCAGCGCCGCTCATCCAACGGATGCTCATGCGCTCATGCCGTGCGGCGACTTCGCCATTGATGCTCAGGGACATGTTCAGGGTCACGCCACTGCGCTCGCCATGGCGCAGGTATTCGTCCACCACAAACACATCGATCTGTGCCGACGCCGGGCGATCCCCCACCACCAGCAAACTGCGCTCGGTGACGCGAGTGACACTGTCCAGGTAAATAAACTTGTCCTGGGCACTCACATCCAAGAACGCATGAGAGATATAGATCGACGCCTGGCGGAACACTTCCAGCAATAACAACATGTCGTAGTGGGCCGAGCGATGCGTATGTTCACTGAAGTAACTGTGGGTACGCGGTAGTTGGGCGCTGCAGCGGAAGTGCCCCTCTTTTACCAACTCCGCGCCCGTCAGGAAGACTTCGCTGACAGCAGCACGGTGCACCATGCTACGCGGCACAGTGTTTTCGCAATGGATCGCCGGCGCTGGGCTGGCTGGATTTAGAACGGACAATTCAGACATGGGCATCTGTCTCCTGATGAGCTTTTCCGTAAGCGTGCAGACCGCTGTACAAGTCCATGACTTGTGAGCTTTGCGCGGACAACCCGATCTGGCTGTCAGTACCCTTGTGCAGATACTCCCTTATATTTTCACTGCACACTTAGATCAGTTTGATCGAAGCTTATAAGCGCAACTAAATGATCTAGAGACCGAACTAAGTGTTCTAACTTAGCAGTGAAAAAAAAGCCCATGAAGTTGCTCAAGGTCGTAAAGAACATCACGACCCGGAGCAGATTGGCATGTTGAAAACAGGATTCACCCTGGCGCCCCTGGCGTGCGCATTGGCCCTGGGCGGCCTGGCGCTGCCAAGCCTGGTGCTGGCGCAAAACGATGCGGCCGCCGTACGCAAGATCATTGAGTTCAATATTCCCGCCGGGCCCCTGGATGAAGTGCTGCTGAGCATTTCCCAGCAAAGCGGCCATTCCATCGCTTTTGATCCGCCGCTGGTTGAAGGCCGCGCAAGTCGTTCGATCCAGGGCCGCTTGAGCCAGGAGCAGGCGCTGGGGATCGCCTTGAGTGGTTCACAACTGGGCTTCAGCCAGACCGCCAGCGGCGCCGTGTTGATCCATCGCCTGACGGACACCAGCACACCCGCAGCCGCGATCAGCAGCGAACCTGCCGCGCCACGCCTTAAGTCGGTTGAAGTGATCGGCACCCGCCGTAGCGATGTCACCGCCCTGCAAAGTGCGGCACCGGTGGATGTGATCAGCAACGAACAACTGGAGCGCAGCGGCACCGATAACCTGGCCAAGGCCCTGGAAACCCTGGTGCCGTCAGTGAACTACCCGCAAGTCAACGGCACCGATGGCGTGTCGTCGCAGCGACCGGTGTCGCTGCGCGGCTTGGCGTCTGATCAAGTGCTGGTGCTGGTCAATGGCAAGCGTCGACACGCCTCGGCATTCGTCAACACCAAAGCCACCTTGGGCCGGGGTTCCCAGGCGGTGGACTTGTCGACGATTCCGGTCAGCGCCGTCGACCATATCGAAGTGCTGCGCGATGGCGCCTCGGCCCAATACGGCTCCGACGCAATTGCCGGGGTGATCAATATCGTGCTCAAGGAGCAGGATCACGGCGGCGCGGTGCAAAGCACCTTTGGCCAATACACCAAGGGCGATGGTTTTCGCCGCTCGGTCGGTGGCTGGACCGGTTTCACCTTGCCCGGCGACGGCTTCCTCACCCTCAGCGGCGAGGGCCTGCGCAGCGAGCGCACTTCCACCGGCGGCACCGATGGCCGGCAGTTCTACCCCACTGCAGATGCCCGCGAAGCGGATGCCGACCGTCATTGGCGCTACGGTTCTCCGGGGCTTGAGGATTGGAACCTGGCGCTCAACACCGGCCTGTCACTCAACGATGCGGTCGACCTCTATGGTTTCGCCACTTACCAGGACCGCACCGGTGAATCCCAGGCCACCTTTCGCCGGCCTATCGACGCTAACAACCTGGTGGCCGTGTACCCCAACGGATTCCTGCCCCTGCTTGATGTACGTTCGCGGGATGCGTCGGTCACTGGTGGGGTGAAATTGCGCGATGACAGCCTGGGCAGCTTCGATCTCAGCGCCAACTACGGCCGCAATCGCATCGACTACCACCTCAGTGATTCGCTTAACGCCAGCCTCGGACCTGCCAGCCCCACCAGCTTCAACGCCGGCGCGCTGATCAACGAGCAAACCAACGTCGGTCTGGACCATGTGAAGGAATTCAAGGTGGGCTGGGGCACGGGCCCGCTGGTGTTTTCCAGTGGCTTGGCGTGGCGTAACGAAGCCTATGAAGTGATCGCCGGCGACCTTGCTTCCTGGACACACGGAACTGTTCTGCCCACCCGTGCCGGCGGTGCCCAGGGTTTTCCCGGCACCCAGGACAGTGACGAAGGCCGCTATGCACGCCATGTGTTCGGCGGCTACCTGGGCCTGGAGCAGCAGGTCACCGACAAACTGCAACTGGGCCTGGCCGGGCGCAGCGAGCACTACGATGATTTTGGCACCACGACCACCGGCAAGTTTTCCGTACGCTACGACCTCACCCCGCAGTGGGGCCTGCGCTCGACGGTAAGCAGCGGTTACCGCGCGCCGACGTTGGGCCAGATCGGCACCTCGGCGACCCAGACCGAATTCAAGGCCGGCGACCCCACGGCCTATCAGGTCGGCACCGTCAGCGTGAACACGCCGGTAGCCCGGGCGTTGGGCGCCAGTGACCTGAAGCCGGAAAAATCCACCAGCCTGTCCCTCGGTGTGGTGTGGCAGCCGCTGGAGCGCGCGAGCGTTAGCGTCGACGCGTATCACATACGCATTCAGGACCGTATCGCCCTGTCGGAAACCCTCAGTGGCACCCAGGTCAGCCAGATCCTCGCCAGCCAAGGCTATGGCAACTACTCCGGCGTGAGCTTTTTCACCAACGCCCTGGACACCAAGACCAGCGGCGTCGATGTGGCCGCCCACTATCGTCTGGACCTGGACGACGCCAGCCAACTGACCCTCAACGGCGCGTTCAACTACAGCAAGACCCAGGTCACCGATATCAAGGACAACCCCGGCCCCCTCGCCGGCACCGGCATCACGTTGATCAACCGCGAAGCCCTCAGCTACGTGGAAAGTGCCTCGCCCAATACCAAGCTGATCCTGGGGGCCGACTGGCGTAAAGGCGCGTGGCAGGCGAGTTTCAACACGATCCGCTATGGCACCTACACCCTCGATTCCAACCTCGGCGAAGCCCGCGACCAGACGTTTTCCGCGCAGTGGGTAAGCAATGCCAGCGTGTCCTACGACATCAGCCAGGCCCTCACCCTGACCCTGGGCGGCAACAACATTTTTGACAGCTACCCCGACAAGATCGACGTGGCCAACCGCTTTGTCGGTGGGCGCGTGGCCTACCAGAGCATCTCCCCGGCCGGTGCCGAAGGCGCCTTCTACTACGTGAAAGCCGACTACCGCTTCTGACCCTCATTAAGGAGTTCCCATGAGCTTTGATCCTGTGCGTTTTACCCAAGAGTTCGAGCATGACTTTGCACTGGCCAAGCAGTTGCTGATCAAGCATCAGGTGCTGTCGGGGAATGAGGCGGGAAATATCAGCCTGCGTGTTCCCGGCGAAGAGCGGCTGGTGATTGCCTCGTTGAGCGGGGCTGACAGCGGTGTGGCGGCGATTGTGGATTTCGAGTTGCAGCGCAGCCAGGGCAGCCTGACTGACAACCTCAAAGAGGTGGCGGCACTGCATGTGGCGATTTATCGCGAGCGGGGCCAGGTGAATGCGGTGATTCATACGCACTCGCCGTATCTGACGGCGTTTGCGATTGCGGGCCGGCCTTTACGGGCCCATGCCTCTCAGTTGTTGGGGATTCTGGATGAGGACCAGGAGGTGCCACTGACGGCGTGGGGGCCGCGGTATGCGCCGGAGCCGGTGGTGGCGGCGTTGCGCGAGCATCCGCGGGCGCCGGCGGCGTTGCTGGCTAATCATGGTCCGTTTGCCTGGTCCGAGCGGGGGGTGTTGGCGGTTACGCGGTTGTTGATCAATTTGGAGGAGGCGGCGTATTTGACGTTTTTGGCGCAGCAACTCGGTACTCCGCAGCCGTTTCCCAGTGGCGCGGCGCAGCGGTCGCGGTTGGGGTGGAGTGCGACATGAGCGGTGTTGCGACTGACACGGCACGGTCTGGGTTGGGGAGGGGTGGTGCGACGATTCGACTTGCTTTCGGTCGTGGGTTATCGGTGTGCATTTCCGTTGCTGCGGTAACGGCGGCTTTGGGTTCCGCTCTTACAGCGGCTCACTTTTGGAAGAGCCCAAAAGTAAGCAAAAGGCTCTCGCCCCACCACTCGGTGCCTCGCCTAGGCTCGGCATGCCCTCACTCCGGCCAGCGTGGTCGACGGGGCGCTGTAGATCAAAAGCCAGGTCAAAAGCCGGATCAAAAGCATCGCTTTGCGGGCTTTCGGCCGGCCGGAGTGATGGTTGCGGCGGTGCTTGCTTTCAGTGTGCTTTCGGCTCACGCCGAGGTTTTGCTCGAACGGGCTCAATCCCGTGGCACGCTCAATGTCTGCACCAGTGATGAGTTTCCTCCGTTCAAGATGCTGGATGCCCAGGGCAAGCCCAGTGGGTTGATCATGGATTTGATTGTTGATCTGCAGCAGCAGTTGTCTGCTCGGGTCGGTCAACCGTTGAAGTTGTCGTTGGTGCAGGTCAATCCGCTCAATCGTTTGTTGTTTCTCGATCAGGGACGTTGCGAGGTGTTGGTGACGTCCTTGTTGGACACGCCAGCCCGGCGTCGGGAGGTGGATTTTGCCAGTCCGGGGTTTTATAGCTCGGCGGCCACGGTGTTTGCGCCGAAAAGTACGGCGGTGCCCGATTGGGAAAGTCTGCGCGGCAAGACGCTCTGCGCGCCGGCCACAAGTGTGTGGGTGCGGCCATTCGAAAGCCGCTACGGCGTGCAGTTCGCGTCGTTTAACGGCACCGCCGAGGTGCGCAAGGCGGTGGCTGACAGTCGTTGCCTGGGGGCGATGGGGGATGATGCGTTGTACAGCGCCCTCGCCCGTCAACCTGAGTGGGCCGACTACGAGGTCAAGCTGCCGGGGCAGGCACCGGCGCCGTGGGGGATTGCCCTGCGCAAGGGCCAGCCGGAGTTGTTGGCGGCGGTGTCGAACATTGTCGAAGGCTGGCATGCCAAGGGTCTGATCATCACGTTGGAGCAGCGTTACGGTCTGGCGCCGAATGCCTGGGTCGCGCAGCAGCATGCGCAGGCACGCCATGAGTGAGGTCAGCCTGCGCCTGTGGCTGGAGCAGCATGGCCTGTCGCTGAGCATCGTCTGGGACCCGATAGACCGTCAGCGTTTTCTGCTGGGCCTGGGCCTGACCTTGCTGTTGTCACTGGCAAGTATCGCGCTGTCGCTGTTGATCGGTGTCGTCGGCGCCGCCGGCCTGGGTTCGCGCCAAGGTCTGTGGCGCGGGATCAGCGGCGCGTACGTGGCGTTGTTTCGCAACACGCCGCTGTTGGTGCAGTTGTTCTTTTTCTACTTCGGCGTCGGTGCGTTACTGCCGTTGGTGGACGGGGTGCGCCTGCTCAACGGCACGCAGTGGGCGATCATTGTGATCGCACTGCACAGCGGCGCGTTCCAGGCAGTGAACCTGCGCGCCGGGATTGATGGGGTGCCACGCGCCACCCTCCAGGCGGCCGCCGCTCTGGGTATGCAGGAGCGCACCGTGCTGCGCCATATCGTGCTGCCGCTGGCGCTGCGCAATAGCCTGCCCGCGATGGGCAATACGGTGGTGCAGACCATCAAGTCCACCTCCATCGCCTATGCGATCGCGGTGCCGGAGTTGCTCTATGCGAGCAACCGAATCTGGTCGGATAACTTCAACGTCGCCGAGATGATGCAAGTGCTGTTGCTGGTCTGGCTGTTGTTGATCGGCCTCAGCAGTTGGCTGTTGCGCCGCCTGGAGTATCACCTGCGCCTGCCGGGCCAGGAGTTGCCGAATGCTGCCTGAACCTTCGCCACTGATGCTGCTGTGGCAGTGGGCCCCGGCGCTGCTGCAAGGCTTTGGCCTGAATATCCTGATGGGCGTCACCGCCATGTTGGTGGCGACGGTCTTCGGCGTCCTGCTTGGCAGCCTGCAAGTCAGTGCTCGCCCGGCTCTGCGCCGTGGTGCCGGACATCTGAGCCGTTTGCTGCGCAACCTGCCCTGGCTGGTGGTGATGTTTTACGTGGCCTACTTGCTGCCTTACGAAGTGCAGTGGGCCGGGCGCTGGTGGCAGTTGCCGGACTGGCTGAAAGTCGCGCTTGGCCTGGCGTTGCCCGCCATCGGCTACGTCTCGGAGATTGTGCGCGGCGGCGTGTACGCGGTGCCGTCGGGCCAGTGGGAGGCCGCCCAGGCCTTGGGGCTACGCCACGGCCAGGCCCTGCGCTACGTGATCATTCCGCAGACCCTGCCAAGCCTGGTAGCGCCGTGGATGAACCTGTATTGCGCGGTGACCATGTCCACTTCCCTGGCCAATCTGCTGGGGGTGGAAGAGCTGATGACCACCCTGCAATCGCACCTCTCCAGCCAATTGCGCAGCGACCTGCTGCTGCCCGCCTATGGCGTGGTGTTTATCGCGTTCTTTCTCTACATCTATCCCCTTTCACGCTGGGCCAAACGGCTGGAACGCCAATGAGCCTTTCGACGAGTACCACGACCATGCGCGACGACACCCTGTTGACCCACCTCGGCCGTGATCCGGCCAACCATGCCGGTACCGTCAACACCCCGGTGTATCGCAGCTCGACCTTTATCTGGCCCGACACCAGCACCCTGACAAACCACCTCCAGCAGGCCGACGACCCGCACTACCGCGGGCATATCTACGGACGCAACGGCAACCCCACCACCGCCGCGTTCGAAGACGCCGTGGCCGAATTGGAGGGCGGTTTCCGAGGGCTGATCATGCCCAGCGGCCTGGCGGCGATTGTCGGTGCGGTGTTGGCCGTGGCGCGGGCCGGCGACCATATTCTGGTCACCGACAACTGCTACTGGCATGCGCGCCAGGTGTTCGACCAAATCCTGCCGCGCTATGGCATCCAGGCCAGCTATTTCGTGCCGATGCTCGGCGCGGATATCGCCGGTTTGCTGCGCCCGAATACACGCCTGGTGTATGCCGAAGCGCCCGGTTCAAGCACGTTCGAAGTGCAGGATATTCCCGCCCTCGCCCACGCGGCCCACGCCCATGGCGCGCTGCTGATGCTCGATAACACCTGGGCCACGCCGCTGTTTTTCAAGGCGTTTGAACACGGCGTGGATATCTCGATCCATGCCGCCACCAAGTACCTGGTGGGCCACAGCGACGCGATGCTCGGCGTGATCGTCACCACGCAAGCGCTTTACCCCGGCGTGCGCGACACCGTGCGTCAGCTGGGCTATATCGCCAGTGCCGACGACGCCTACCTGGGCCTGCGTGGCCTGCGCACCCTCGGCGTGCGCCTGCGCCAGCACGAGCGCTCGGCACTGACCGTTGCGCAGTGGTTGCTACAGCGTCCGCAAGTCGCCCAAGTGCTGCATCCGGCCTTACCGGGCGCGACGGGACACGACGTGTTCAAACGCGACTTTCTCGGCTCCACCGGCCTGTTCGGCGTGGTGCTTAAACCCATCTCAGAACCGCAAACCAAAAGCTTTCTGGAAAGCCTTCGGCTGTTCGCCATGGGCGCCAGTTGGGGCGGTTTCGAAAGCCTGATCCGCCAGCAGCAACGCCACCCTTCGGCCCAGATTGAACCCGGCGTGTTGCTGCGCCTGCACGTGGGCCTTGAAGCCGTCGAAGACCTGATCGCCGACCTGCAACAAGGCCTTGAACGCCTGACTGTCACCCCACCTGCCCCAAGGAGTCTGCCATGAGCCAAACACTGCCCACCCACTACAGCATTTGCCCGCTGCTGGTCGCGTCCAACATCGCCGTGGAGCTCGGCTGGCTGGATGAGGAGTACCAGCGCGTCGGTGCCGAAGCGGTCTACCTGCGCTCGCTGCCCGATAACCAGGGCTGGCTGCCGCACTTCACCCATGGCGAGTCGCGGTTGATTCGTGACGGCGGCGCCGTGCCCGCCCTGTGGGCCCGTGCGGACCAGGCCGACACGCTGCTGGTGGCCACCACCGCGAGCCAACGCGCCGGGCAGATTCTGGTACGCGCCGACGGGCGTATCCGCCAGGTCGCGGACCTATTCGGCAAACGCATCGGCGTCCCGGTCAGCCGTAACAAGGCGCGGGTGGATGTGCTCAAGGCGCTGGCCGAGCATGGCCTGTTCAATGCGCTGCAACTGGCCGGGCTGGAACCGTCCCAGGTGCGGCTGATCGAGCTGGAGGATGAAGGCGATCCCCACACTTTGCAGCCGGCCGCACGGCCATCGGCGTTCTGGGCGCAATTGCACGGCCTGCACGGCAAGCCGGGCCAGGAAGTCCGTGCATTGGCTGAAGGCCGTGTGGAGGCGGTGCATATCGCCGCCGGGCACGTGCCGGCGTTGCTCGCCAGCGGTGAATTCACGGTGATCGAAGACCTGGAGCGCTACCCCGACTGGACCCTGAAAAACCATAACGGCCCCTACGCCACCACCGTCAACCGCGCCTTTGCCGAACAACACCCGCAGGTAGTCGTGGCGTTCCTGCGTGCGGCGATCCGCGCGGGGCGCTGGATCAACCAGCACCGCGAGGCCGCCGCTGAGTTGTTCACCCGCGTGACGTTCCTGCCGGATGCCGGGTTTATCCGCCAGGCCATCGCCGAGCTGGATTTTGTACCGCAACTGGGCCCGCAGAACCTCGCCGCGCTGGAGCTGAAAAAGGATTTCCTGGTGCAGCGCGGTTTCTTGCAGAACGACTTCAGCGTGCATGAGTGGGCCCGGCCCGACTTCCTCGCCCAGGCCCACGCCGGGCTCTAACATTCCAACCAAGGACGAACAATGATTGCTCAGTACCGTAAAACCCTGCTCGCCAGCCTGCTGCTGGCCGACTCCACGTGGGCCGCGCAAACCGCCAGCTCCACCGAACCGCAACTGAGCAAGGTCGAGGTGGTCGGCGCACGCGTCACCGAAGCCAGCGCCGCCATCGGCGAAGACAAGATCAGCAACACCCTGAGCATCTCGCACCAGGCGCTGCTGTCGGCGCCGGCGGGCACCTCGGGGCTGAAAATGCTCGAAGCGCTGCCGGGCTTCAACGTGCAGGTCAACGATGCGCTGGGCTTGTATGAGTTCGGCAACTCGGTGTTCGTGCGGGCGTTCAATTTGCAGCAGATCGGTTTTTCCATCGACGGCGTGCCGTTGGGCCGTACCGACCAGTTTGGCGGCAGCCCGATCTATCGCTACGTCGACAACGAAAACACCGAACGGGTCACGGCCTCTACCGGGGCCGGGGATGTGTCGCAATCGGGCTATGCGTCACTGGGTCCGTATGTGGATTACCAGACCAGCAACCCCACGGTGAAGCCTGGCGTGAGCCTGTCCTATACCTTGGGCAGCGACAGTCTGCGGCGCAGTTTCGTCAAGTTGCAAAGCGGCGAATACCAAGGCCTGTCAGCGTATTTCAGCCGTTCAAAAATCGACGGTGACTTGTGGCGCGGCCCCGGCACCATCGATCGCGAACACTTGGAGGCCAAAGTGCGTTATCGCTTCGGTGATCGCGATGAAGTGTGGCTGCGCGCGGTGCACAACTCGTTCTACGACTATGACTCGCCCTACGTCAGCATCGCCCAGTACGACGGTAGTGCCAACGACCCCTTCGGGCGTTCGGGCCGTTACTTCGCCTACCTGGACAGCCTTCCCGATCTACCCGAAAGCGTGCCGGGTGTGCGCTACAGCAACACCGGCTACAACCAGTTCTACAAACAGGCGGTGAACCAGCGGCGCGACACCTTGTACAGCCTCGGCGGCCAGTTCGAGATCCGCCCGGACCTGCTCAACTACACCACCCTTTACTACGAAGCCAAGAAGGGCTTTGGCGTGTCGCCCGAGGCCTACGCCACCTCCCTGGCGCTGCACAATGCCGAAAGCAATGTGGACGGTCTGTTCGCCCCCAAAGGCGTGCAATACGGGCTGTCGTCCCTGAGCGGGCACCGGTTCGGGGGGCGTACCGGGCTGCAATGGGAAGTGGGTCAACACCAGATCGACACCGGGCTGTGGGCCGAGACCGATGTGTTCAACCGCCAGCAAGGCCGCTACAACCTCACCGATGGCAGCCCGGCTGGCGAGCCGCTGTTCAATGAACCGGTGCACCTGCAAGGGGATTTCAGCTCCACGCGCAATTCGTTGCAGTACCACCTCAAGGACACCTGGACCCTGCTCGATGATCGCCTGCGCCTGCAATTCGGCTTCAAGAGCTTGAACCTCAAGTACCGCATCGAGGGCTATCGCAACGCCGGTGACTACATCAACAATCGCCAACCGCGCCTCAGTACCCAATGGAACGACGCCTTCCTGCCCCAGGCCGGGCTGGTCTACAACCTCACCGACGACACCCAAGTGTTCGCCTCTTACTCGGAAAACATGGCCCTGCCCCGTGGCGCCGACGACATTTTCCGCGCTGCCAGCCCCAGCGCACCGCCGCCGGATGCCGAACGGGCGAAGAACTACGAGGTGGGCTATCGCATCAACCGTCCGACCTTCAACGCCGCCTGGGCGCTGTACCGCACCGACTTCGACAACCGCCTGCAAGCCTTTGCCTCGGCGGTGCCCGGCAGCAGCCAGGTGGAAACCTACTACCAGAACGTCGGCAAGGTGCAGGCGTACGGCACGGAGCTGAGCGGTCAATGGAAACCACCGATCCTGGCCGACAAGGTGGTGCTCAACGGCAACCTGACCTACAACAAATCCACCTTCCAGAACGATGCCGCCGGCCTGTCGATCCGTGACAATGACGTGCCCGACAGCCCCCGCTGGCTGGCACAGGCCGGGGTTACTTACGAGCTGGCACCGTGGGCGTTGCTTAACTTTTCGGCGCGCTACATCGGCGAGCGCTACAGCAACTTCACCAACAGTGAATCGGTGCCCGGTTACACCCTGTACAACGCCTACCTGGACCTGGGCGGCGAGCGCGTGCATTACGGCCCGCTGAAAAACGTCAAGTTGCGCTTTAACGTCGACAACCTGTTCGACAAGGACTACCTGGGCTACATCCTCACCAGCACCAGCGGCCCCGCCGTGTTCCGACCGGGTTCGCCGCGCACCTTCCAAAGCACCTTGAGCATGGAGTTTTGAACATGACCAAGCGCCTGCTGATCCTCGCCTTGTTGCCGTTTCTGGCCCACGCGCAAGTGAGTCCCACGACCCTCGCCCTGCACCAGCGCCTGCTGGTGCTGGACAGCCACCTCGACACACCACTGACCCTGACCCGCCCTGGTTGGAACATCCTGGAGCGCCACGACTACGAACAGGACGGCAGCCAGGTCGACCTGCCGCGCATGCGCGAAGGCGGCCTGGATGGTGGCTTTTTTGCGGTCTACACCCCTCAGGGCCCACGCACCGAGGAAGGCCGTGCCTACGCCAGCGCGTATGGCCTGGCCACCCTCACGCGCATCCGCGACGTCATCGACCGCAACCCCGACAGCTTTGCCCTGGCCCTCACCGCCGACGACGCCCGGCGCATCGCCGCCCAAGGCAAGCGCGTGGTGTTTATCAGCATGGAAAATGCCGACCCGCTGAGCTCCGATCCCGATTTGCTCAACACCTACTACCGCCAAGGCCTGCGCATGCTCGGCCTGGTGCATTTCATGAACAACGACCTGGCCGACTCGGCCACCGCCCTGCCGGAATGGAAAGGCCTGAGCCCCAAGGGCCGCGACCTGGTGCAGCGAGCCAACCGCCTGGGCATCCTGCTGGACGTGTCCCACGCCAGCGACGCGGTGTTCGACCAGATGCTGGCGTTGTCCAGCGCCCCACTGATCGCCTCCCACTCCAGCAGCCGCGCGGTCAACCCGCACCCGCGCAACCTCGACGACAACCGCGTGCGCCAACTGGCGGCCAAGGGCGGTGTCATCCAAGTCAACGCCTACAGCGACTACCTGATCCCTCTCACGCCCAACCCGGAACGCAACAAAGCCATGGCCGCCCTCGGTGCACGCTTTCACAACCTTGCCGCCCTGAGTCCAGAACAGATCAAGGCGCTCTACCAAGAACGCGACACCCTCAACCAACGCTTCGCCCAACCCAAGGCGAGCCTCGATGTGTTCATGAAGCACCTGCTGCATTTGCTCGAAGTGGCCGGCCCCGATCACGTCGGCATAGGCGCCGACTGGGATGGCGGCGGTGGCGTGACCGGGCTGGAAGATGTCAGCCAGTTGCCGGTAATTACCCAGCGGTTGTTGGATGCCGGGTATAGCGAGGCGCAGATCGCGAATATCTGGAGTGGGAATGTGTTGCGGGTGTTGCAGGCGGCGCAATCCGCCGCCCTGTAGCGTTAACCTACTGCCACCCTCCCCCCATCACCTTATACAAACTCACCCGATTACTCTGCTCCGCCAGGCGCAGGGTGATCAGGTCCTGCTGGGCGCTGTACAGCGAGCGCTGGGAGTCCAGGGCTTCGAGGTAGCTTTGCGAGCCGGCGCGGTAGAGCGCGTCGGACAAGTCGTAGCTCTTCTGGCTGGCATCGGTCAGCGCTTGCTGGGCGGTGAGGCGTTGGTCCAGGGTGCTGCGCACGGCCAGGGCATCGGCGACTTCCTTGAATGCGGTTTGCAGGGTTTGCTGGTAGGTCTGCACCTGGATCTCTTTCTCGACCTTGGCCGCATCCAGGGTCGCGCGGTTGCTGCCGGAATCGAAGATCGGCAGGCTGATGCTCGGGGCGAAGGTCCAGGCGCCGCTGCCGGCCTTGAACAGGCTGGACAGTGACGAACTGGCGGAGCCCGCATTCGCGGTGAGGCTGATGCTGGGGAAAAACGCCGCACGGGCCGCGCCAATGTCGATATTCGCGGACTTGAGGCTGTGCTCCGCCGCGAGTACATCGGGGCGTCGCTGCAACAGGCTCGATGGCAGCTCGGCCGGCACCTGCACCAACGCCGCCGCCGATTGCAGATGGGTGTCGGGCAGCAGGGCGTCGGGAATGTCGCTGCCAACCAGCAGGCGCAAGGCGTTGCGGTCCTGGAGAATCTGGCTCTGATACTCGGCCACATCGACCCGCGCTGACTCGACGGTGGTTTGCGCCTGGGCCACAGCCAACGCCGTGGAACCACACAGGGCGTGGCTGCGCTGGGTCAGTTCGTAGGTGGATTGCTGGCTGGCCAGGGTTTCCTCGGCCAGTTGCAGGTGCTCGTTGTCGGCGGCCAGGGTCAGCCAGGCGGTGGCCACTTCGGCCACCAGACTGATTTGCGTGCTGCGCCGGGTTTCGGTCAGCGCCAGGTAGTCTTCCAGCGCTTCGTCCTGCAGGTTCTGCACGCGGCCGAACACGTCAACTTCATAGCTGCTCAGCCCCAGTTGGGCACTGTAGTCGTGGCTGGTGACGGCCGTGCCGCTGCTGGACAGCGAACCCGGCGTGCGGCTGTGAGTACCGCTGACGCTGGCGTCGATGGTAGGGAACGCCGCGGCGCGCTGAATACGGTATTGCGCCTGGGCCTTCTCGATATTCAGGTTGGCCAGGCGCAGGTCGCGGTTATTGGCCAGCGCCAGGGTTTGCAGTTGTGCCAAGCGGCGGTCGGTAAAGAACTGCTGCCACTGGATGTCGGCCGGCACCTCACCCTGTACGCCCGCTTGCCATTCGCCAGGCACCGGGGCTTCAGGCTGTTGATAGTGCGGCGCCAGGTTGATGCAGCCGCTCAGGACCAAGGCGGCCACTAACGGACAGAGAAAGCGGATCATGCGTCACCTTTTTCGACAGTGGGCGTCGTGCTGACACGGCCAAAGCGGCGGCGGATCAACACAAAAAACAGCGGTACAAAGAAGATCCCCAGCACCGTGGCGCTGAACATGCCGCCCAGCACACCGGTACCGATGGCGCGACGCCCGGCGGAACCTGCGCCACTGCTCACGGCCAGGGGCAGCACGCCGAACATGAAGGCCAGCGAGGTCATCAGGATCGGCCGCAAGCGCTGGCGCACGGCGATCAGCGTCGCCTCGCGCAGGCTGTTGCCCTGCTCTTGCAGGTGCTTGGCAAATTCGACGATCAGGATCGCGTTTTTCGCCGCCAGCCCAACGGTGGTCAGCAGGCCGACCTGGAAGTACACGTCATTGCTCAACCCGGTCAATCGCGTGGCCAACACCGCGCCAACGATGCCCAGCGGCACCACCAGAATCACCGAGAACGGCACCGACCAGCTCTCGTACAGCGCGGCCAGGCACAGGAATACAAACAGGATGGACACCGCATACAGCAACGGCGCCTGGGAGCCGGAAAGACGCAGTTGGTAGGACTGGCCGGTCCACTCGTAGCCGATGCCATCGGGTAGTTGCCGGGAAATCGCTTCCACCGCGTCCATCGCAGCGCCGGAGCTCACGCCGGGCGCCGGGTCGCCTACAACTTCCAGGGAGGATGTGCCGTTGTAGCGCTCCAGCAAAGGCGAGCCATAGCTCCAGGCACTGCTGGCAAATGACGAAAACGGCACCATTTCACCGTTGCTGTTGCGCACGAACCAGTGATCCAGATCGGCCGCTTGCATGCGGGTGCTGGCGTCGCCCTGCACGTAGACCTTCTTCACGCGGCCCTGGTTGAGGAAGTCGTTCACATACGTGCCGCCCAACGCCGTGGACAAGGTGCTGTTGATGTCGCTGGTGCTCAGGCTCAAGGCCCCCGCCTTGCGGTCATCGATGCTGATTTTGAGTTGCGGTGCGTCGTCCAGGCCATTGCTGCGTACGCCCAGCAGGCGCGGGTCTTGCCTGGCCAGCGCAATAAACTGCTCGCGCGCCGCCACCAACGCATCGTGGCCAAGACCGGCGAGGTCCTTGAGCTGCAAATCAAACCCTGAACTCTGGCCCAGGCCGCGCACGGCGGGCGGTTGCATCACGAACACATCGGCATCGCCAATGCTTGCCAGTGCCAACGTGGCGCGTTGGGCAATCGTGGCGGCATCGTCTGAGCGCTCACTCCAGTCCTTCAAGCGGATAAACGCGCGCGCGGTGTTCTGGCTGTTGCCGCCCATGCCCAGGCCGCTGATGCTGATCATCGCCTCGACTTCCGGCTGCTTGAGCATGTACTGCTCGAACTGGTGCAACACCGCCTGGGTACGGCTGTCGGTGGCCCCTACCGGCAGCTGGATTTGCGCCATGAGAATGCCCTGATCCTCATCCGGCAGGAACGAGGTGGGCAAGCTGGCGTAACCCGCTGCCATGGCTGCGGCGATCAGCGCGTACACCACCAGGCTGCGGCGTGAGCGTTGCAGGACACCGCCAACCAACGCTTCATACGCGCGGGAGCAACGATCAAAGGAACGATTGAACCAGCCGAAAAAGCCCCGTTGAACGGCGTGCCCTGGCTTGAGCAGCGTGGCGCACAGTGCTGGCGTGAGAGTCATTGCGACCACCACCGAAAGCACCATGGCCGAGACGATGGTCACCGAAAACTGCCGATAGATAATCCCGGTGGAGCCCCCAAAAAACGCCATGGGAATAAACACCGCACTCAACACCAGGGCGATGCCGACCAACGCGCTGGTGATTTCATCCATCGATTGCCGCGTGGCCGCCAGGGCCGACAAGCCCTGCTCGGCCATCACCCGTTCGACGTTTTCCACCACCACAATCGCATCGTCGACCAGCAACCCAATGGCCAGGACCATGGCAAACATGGTCAGGGTATTGATCGAGTACCCGAACAACGCCAACACGCCAAACGTGCCCAACAGAACCACCGGCACCGTGATCGCCGGGATCAGCGTAGCGCGCAGGTTTTGCAGGAACAGGAACATGATCAGCACCACCAGCACGATGGCCTCGCCCAGGGACTTGACCACTTCCTCGATGGACAGGCTCACAAAGGGCGTGGTGTCGTAGGCGATCACGTTCTTCAATTGCATTTCAGTGGGGTAAAACGGCGCCAGCTCCTTGAGCTTGGCCTTGACTGCCTCGCCCACGTCCAGCGCATTGGCGCCCGCCGCCAGTTGCACGCCCATGGCGGCGGCCGGCTTGCCGTTGAGGGCCGAGTTGATGTCATAGCTCTCGCTGCCCAACTCCACGGTCGCCACGTCGCCGAGCAGTACTACCGCGCCGTCGCTGCTGGACTTGATCACCACGTTGCGGAACGCTTCGGCCGTTTGCAGTTTGCTGCGCGCGCTGATGGTGGCATTGAGTTGCTGCCCCTTCACCGCCGGCAATGCGCCGAGTTGGCCGGCTGACACTTCGGTGTTTTGCGCCTCCAGCGCAGAACTCACATCCGACGGCATCAGCGCGTATTTTTCCAGTAGCGCCGGGTCCAGCCAGATGCGCATGGCGTAGCCAGAACCGAGGGTCTGTACGTCGCCCACGCCGTCGATACGGCTGATGGAATCGAGCAAGGTGCTGGAGATGTAGTCACCAATCTGGGTGCCGGTGACGCTGGGATTATCCGACGCCAGGGCGGCAATCATCAAAAAGTCCGAGCCACCCTTGGTCACGGTCAGGCCTTCGCTCTGCACCGACTGCGGCAAGCGCGACTCGGCCTGTTGCAGCTTGTTCTGCACCTGCATCTGCGCCACATCCGGGTCGGTGCCGGCGCCAAAGGTCAGGCTGATACTGGCGCTGCCCGCCGAACTGCTGGAGGCGGACATGTAGGTCAGATTGTCCAGGCCTTTCATTTGCTGCTCGATGACCTGGGTCACCGAGTCTTCGACGGTCTTGGCCGACGCGCCGGTGTAGGTGGCGGAAATACGCACGGTGGGCGGCGCGATGTCCGGGTACTGCTCCAGCGGCAACTGGCTGATGGATAACGCACCGCCGAGCATGATGACGATGGCGATGACCCAGGCGAAAATCGGTCGATCAATAAAGAAACGCGCCATGTTCAACCCTCCTGCGCCAGGGCGCCGGCATCTGCGGCCTGGGTCTGGACCACGGCGCCGATGCGGACTTTTTGCCCACCCTCGACGATCACCTGGTCACCGGCCTTCAAACCGGCGGTCACCCACCACTGGTTGCCCACGGCGCGGTCAACGGTGAGCACGCGTTGCTCGACCTTGCCGTCAACCACCAGCAACACCGAGGTCACGCCGCTGGCGCTGCGGCTCACGGCTTTTTGCGGGATCAGGATCGCCTGGTCATCGCGGGCCTGCTCCAACACGCCGCGCACGTACATGCCGGGCATCAGCAAATGCTCCGGGTTGTCGAATACCGCGCGCAAGGTCACGGTGCCGGTGCCCTGGTTGACGCTGACCCCGCTGAACTTGAGGCGGCCGTCGTGGTTGTAGGCGCTGCCGTCATCCAGCTTGAGGCTGATGCGGGCCTCGCCGTCACCGTTGGCCTGCAACACGCCACTAGCCAGGTCGCGCTTGAGGGCCAGCAATTCGGTGGTGGACTGGGTCACATCCACATAGATCGGGTCGAGTTGCTGCACGGTCGTGAGTGCGGTGTCCTGGTTGGCCACCACCAGCGCACCGGGTGTCACGGTAGACGTTTCAATGCGCCCCGCGACCGGCGACGTGATGCGGGTATACGCCAGGTTGATGCGGGCGGTGTCGAGGTCGGCCTGGGCCACCTGCACGTCAGCGGCGGCGGTCAGCAGGGTGGCCTGTGAGTCCTCGTTGGTTTGCTGGCTGATGGCGTCGATCTTCACCAACTGGGCGTTACGCGCGGCGGTGGTCTGTGCCGACTTCAACGTGGCGCGCGCCTTGGCCAGGCTCGCCTGGGCCTCAGCCAGCGCCGCCTTGTACGGTGCCGCATCCAGTTGGTACAGCGCCTGCCCGGCTTTCACCTCGGCGCCTTCGACAAACAGGCGCTGTTGCACGATCCCGCCGACCTGCGGGCGAATCTCGGCGACCATAAAGGCCTGGGTACGCCCGGCCAGTTCAGTGGTCCGCACCTGGCTCTTGGGTTCCACGGTGATCACCGAGACTTTGGGGGCAGCGACTTCGGGCGCGGGGTCGCCAGCCGAGCAGCCGCCGAGCAGCACCAGAATGATGAGGGACAGGAGAACCGCGGCGGTTACCAGGTATTTGGCGAAGAATTTGGTCAACATAGTTGCCTCTGCAAGACGGGGTGGTGCAAGCCTTACCCTCATGCTGCAAGGCAAATGTGCAGGAAAATTGAAGATTGCCGACCTGGGTTGAATCTTTCGTCCGTGGGGGCCTAAATGGACGCGTCCCTTTTGTTACGGCCCCCATTCATGAAGTTGAGTATCTCCACCAAGTTGTTTGTCGCGGTGCTGGCCGGTGTGTTGCTGGTCATCCTGAGCATGGGCCTGGCCACCAGTTGGAGTTTTGGTCGGGGGTTTTTGGGCTTTATCAATGAGCAGGCAATGGAGCGCATGGCCCAGGTGGTGCCGCGCCTGGCCACGGCTTACCAACGTGAGGGCAATTGGGACTTTCTGCGCAATCGGCCGGATCGCTGGTTTGACGTCATGCGGCCCGACCCGGATGCCGCGCGTGCGACGGATGATTTGCGCCCCCCGCTGGCCTCGGACTTGACCGGTGCACTGTTTCGCATCGCCCTCCTCGATAAAGACAAGAAACGCGTCACCGGTTACCCGGCCATTGGCGAAGATGCGCTGGTACAGCCCGTGGTGGTGAACAGTGAAACCGTCGGCTGGCTGGCCGTCACGCCATTCCAGAGCGTGACCGAAGCCGGCGGCGAACGCTTCCAGCAGTACCAACTGCGCACCAGCCTGGTGATGGGCGTGTTCTCGTTGCTGCTGGCGATGCTGATAGCCTGGTGGATCGCCCGCACACTGCTGGAGCCGGTCAAGCGCGTGGCCGCCGCCACCCACCGTCTGGCCAGCGGCGATTACGGCAGTCGCGTGGCCGTGGCCTCCGACGACGAAGTCGGCCAACTGTCCCGCGACTTCAACCAATTGGCCTACACCTTGGAGCGCAACGAGAAAATGCGCCGAGAATTTATGGCCGATGTCTCCCATGAACTGCGCACCCCGCTGTCGGTACTGCGTGGCGAACTGGAGGCGATCGAGGACGGTGTGCGCAGCCTTGACCAAAGCTCAATGAAGTCGCTGCAAGGCGAAGTCAGCATGCTCAGCAAGCTGGTGGATGACCTGTATGAACTGTCGCTGGCGGACGTAGGTGCCCTGACCTACCGCAAGGCCCCATGCCTGCTGAACGACCTGCTCGAAAACAGCCTGGCGATGTACCGGGACCGCTTCACCGCCCGCCAGTTGCAGGTCGACCTAGAGTTGCCGCGCCAGCCCGTGGAGTTGCTGGCGGATGCCAGTCGCTTGCAGCAATTGTTTTCCAACCTGCTGGAAAATGCCGTGCGCTACACCGACGTCAACGGCACGTTGCGCATCAGTGTCGGTGTCGACCGCGACACGGTGCGTATCGACTTTCTCGACTCCGGGCCGGGCGTATCCGCAACCCAGTTGCCGCGCTTGTTCGAGCGGTTCTATCGCGGCGAGTCATCGCGCAATCGCGAGCATGGCGGCGCTGGCCTGGGCCTGGCAATCTGCCGCAGCATCGCCAACGCCCACGATGGCAGCCTGGTTGCCGACCACTCGCCCCATGGCGGACTGTGGCTGATCCTGCGCCTGCCCCGGAGCCTGTGAACCATGAACGATGAACAGCCGATCCTGATCGTCGAAGACGAGCCCAAGCTCGCCGCCCTGATGCGGGACTACCTCGAGGCGGCCGGCTACACCACCCTGTGCCTGGACAATGGCCTGCACGTGGTGCCCGCCGTGCGCGCCCACGAACCCAAATTGGTCCTGCTTGACCTGATGCTGCCCGGTCGGGACGGCATGCAGCTGTGCCAGGACCTGCGTGGTTTCAGCGCGGTGCCGATCATCATGATCACCGCCCGCGTCGAAGAAGTGGACCGCCTGCTCGGCCTGGAACTGGGCGCCGACGATTACATCTGCAAGCCCTTCAGCCCCCGTGAAGTGGTGGCGCGGGTCAAGGCCATCCTGCGCCGCAGCCCGCAGTTGCTGGACACCAGCGCGCCACGCCTGCTGATCGACGAGGCTCGCTACCAGGCCTCGCTGGACGGCATCACGCTGGACCTCACGCCCCTTGAATTGCGCCTGCTCAACACCTTCGCCCGCGCCGCCGGCCGCGTATTTTCCCGCGACCAATTGTTGGATCACATCTATTCCGACCACCGCGTGGTGACCGACCGCACGGTGGACAGCCATATCCGCAACCTGCGGCGAAAGCTGGAACAGGTGTGCCCTGGGGAAACGCCGATTGAGTCGTTGTATGGGGTGGGGTATCGGTTTCAGTTGGCTGAAAAGCGGCCACATGCCTGAAAACACTGCGGGTTCAAATGTGGGAGGGGCGGTGCGACGATTCGACTTGCCCCGGATAGCGGTGTGTCAGTCACTGATTTATTAACTGACCCACTGCTATCGGGGGTCGGGGGCAAGCCCCCTCCCACATTTGGTGCTTGGAGGATTGGGGTTACATCGGCGTGCTGCTGATAACCCGCAACGCCAGGCCCTCGTACGCATCCAGGGTAATGGTGAACTCACCCTCCGCCGTCAGATCCCCTTCAACCCGTTCGTTGATGATGTCCACCACCATCCCCGCCGCGATACCCGGCAGGTTGAGGGTTTCGGTGATCGGCGTCGCGCCGAAGTTCAGCGCGGTGATTTGCGTGCCCTTCCCGGCCGGCAAGTCGTGAACCATGATCAGCAGCGCCGGGTTTTCCACGTCTGGCACCAGGATCTGACGGCTGGCGGCGATGTCGTAGGCGCGGCGTACGGCTAAGATTTTTTGCAGCTGCGAGGCAAATGATTCGGGGTCCAGCAACTGGCTGTTCAGGCTGCCGTACAGGCTTTTCGAGCGCGGCATCTGGCCGGCCGACAATTCTGCGTCCGGGTTCAGGTCTACCAGGTCGTAGGCGCCGCGATGAATCCAGCGGGTGTCGCCGTCCTGCATCAAGTGCTCAACGTCGTCGGCCGCCAACGGCAGCGCCCCGACCAAATCCCAGCCGGACAAGGCAAACACCCCTGGCTGCATGGCGTTGTACATCACCAGCAGTAAATGGATCTGGCGGATCTGTTCGATATCCGCAGGCGTAATCGCGTCCAGGTCACGAATGCCCAGCGCCGCCGTGATGATGCTCGCCGTGGTGCAGGACACGCCATTGGTGACGAACTTAAGGTTGTACGGCGCATGCTCGCCCGTCAGGCGTTCGTACATCTGTTCGCGAATGTGCTCGCGCAGGATATTGCCGGGGAAGGTCTGGCCCTGGTAGAGGAAGCTGTCGTTGGCGTGCAGGGTCCAGAAGTGCACCAGTTCAAGGGTCAACTCGTCGTGATTCTGCAAGGCATGGATCAGCGAGCCAGGGTCGATGCCTTGACGGTGCATTTCACGCAGCATCAGGCGCAGGAAATCGGCATCGCCCATCAGCAGTGCATGCTGGTACGCGGGACGGGTGATGAAGTCATAGGACAGGTCGGCGCCGCCGTGGGACATGGAGGCGATATCGTCGACGGTGAGGTTCAGTTCCTGAAAACTGAACCCTCCCGCCTTGCGAATCGCCCCGCCGAGCAGTTGGTTGCCGGTGATCGACAGGGGATGGCTTTCCGACCAGGCCGTGCCATCGAGCTTTCGTTCCACACCAAGGAAGCCGTTGGCGTCCAGGCGCAGGATCTTGGCACCCATCACGTCGATGGCGTGCAGGGCGTCGCCGATGATCATCTGCTGCGCGGCGAAGGTCGGGTCCAGCCAGTTGAGTGACGGCTGACCTTCCTTGAAGTAATGCAGGTACACCCAGCGACGCGGCTTGCCATCCACGCCGATGACCACGGGCGTGGTGCTCCAGTCGGTTTCCTTCACGCCAGGCTCAAAGAAGATCACCCGCTGCAACTGGCCGACGATGTAGTGCTTGTCGCGCAGGGCGTCCACTTGCAGCGGGCTAAGGTTCTGCGCATCGCGGCCCTCGGCCACGTCGGGCAGCAACGGCCAGTCTTCCTCACGAATTTCCACCATGTGGTAGAGGCCGGGGTAATCCTCGTACGCCATTTCGGCCAGGCGGAAATCCGCGCCCTTGCCGGTGTGGGACGGGATCACATCGTCAATGATCACCGCGTTGTGCGCCGCCGCCATGCGCGTCAACGCCTGCAACTGCGCCTCAGTGCCCAACTGCGGGTCGATCTCGAAGCTGATGCGGTCGAAGTTGCCGTCGATGGTCGGCGTGTGCCGTGTGCCGCTCAGGCCACCGGACTTTTTCAGCGGCCCGTTATGAATGCCTTGGATGCCGATCTTCGACAAGGTATGCCATAGGGTTTCATCCCCCAGCGCCTCCAGCACCGTACCGCCCTCACGGGTCACGATCGAGGCCGGATAGGCGGTGAACCACACCGACGAGAGCGCCGTGGCGTCCCGCGGCCGTGTCTGTGCAAAGGGCTGCTGCCACAACCGGCCCTG
Source organism: Pseudomonas sp. H1_D04 (assembly GCF_054683855.1). Classification (NCBI taxonomy): domain Bacteria; kingdom Pseudomonadati; phylum Pseudomonadota; class Gammaproteobacteria; order Pseudomonadales; family Pseudomonadaceae; genus Pseudomonas; species Pseudomonas sp. H1_D04. Next base: position 5,073,853 of record NZ_CP162826.1, on the reverse strand, counting down.
CCCCGAATAGAGCTTGGCGCGCTGGCGGGCCGCATGCAGCATCGATTGTTCTACCAGCCAGTTCACATGGTTGTTTTCAGCAGCGGTCATAAGCTCGGTACCTGTCGTCGTGAAACGTTACTCGTAGACATATGAGGGGTACGGAGCCCATTCGTTGCATTGCAATAGCCGTCATTACGCCGTGGATCGACAGGATCGATTCTGAACAGAGCGGCCGCTCCCACAACGGATCGGCGTCGGCTATTTGACCAACCGCTTCTCCTTCGAGGGGCGATAGCCGAAATACGAGCTGTAGCACTTGCTGAAATGGCTCGGCGACACAAATCCGCACGCCACCAGCACTTCCACTTGTGACAACTCGGTGTGCTGCAACAACCGACGCGCTTCCGTCACTCGCAATTCCATGTAGTAGCGCTGCGGCGTGGTGCCCAGCTGTTCCTTGAACAACCGCTCAAGCTGGCGGCGGGAACGACCCGCGTAGACGGCGAGCTGGTCCAGTTCCAAAGGCTCTTCAAGGTTGGCGTCCATCAGCTTCACCACTTCACGCAACGGCGCGCTGACGCTGACATTTTCAGTGGGTTTGATACGCCGGTAGCGGGACTCCTCGAACGCCAGGATGTCTTCGATACCTTCGACCAGAGCCTTACCGTGCAGGCTCTTGATCCAGTCCAACGCCATATGGAACGCGCCTGAAGGGCTGGAGGCGGTCAGGCGGTCGCGGTCGATCACGTAGGGTTCACTGGTGACGTCGGTGGCTTTGGACACTTCCGCCAGCGCCGGGCGGTGTTCGGGGTGGATGGCGCAACGGTAGCCCTGCAACAGCCCTGCGCGGCCAAGAAACCAAGCGCCGTTCCACAACCCCGCGAGGTGCACTCCGCGCTCGCCAGCGCTGCGCAGCAGTTGGATGAAATCCTCGCCGGCCTTGAGTTCGGTGCGAAAACCGCCGCAGATCACCAGCAAGTCCAAATCATGCAGCGCAGCAGCATCAAGGCACGCATCGGGGCGGATGACCAGGCCCAGGTCGCTGATCACTTCGCCGTCGCCCCAACCAAACGTGCGCGAAGCGAACAGATCGGGACGCAGCAGGTTGGCGGTGACGAAGGTGTCGAGGGTCTGGGTGAATGCCGGCAGGGAGAAGTGTTCGAGCAACAGGAAGCCGACACGGGTGACCGATGCCGGTTGCGGGGTTTCATTGAGGTAGCGCAGGTTCTTGCCTTTCATGCCGCCGCTGAATTGACGTCTTTCCATCGAGGGTTGGCCCACTGTTATTGTTGATGCCGTGGGCGCCATCTTAGGGGGAAATGCGTTGGCTGTCTCAGGCGCTGATCTTGTAAAAAGCACAGCCCCCGGAAGCCCGTGGCAGAACAGTACAAGGCCCATCTGATACGGTTTTTTCTTTGTTATCTGCGCCTGTATTGAAATGCGCTCAAGGCGGACAATACCCCCAATCCTTATTCCCTTCCCTTCGGAGGCCTTATGACCAAGATGGCGATTTTCCTGTTCGGTTTTTTAGTGCTGACCATCGGCATCGGCCTGCTGGCGACGATCTCACCGGTCTAGCGCTTAACTGGCAAACAACATCGGGTACAGCGACAGCACCAGCAACGCGGCCATGGACCAGTTGAACAGCCTCAGCCAACGCGGCTCACGCAACACATTGCGCAGGCCGCTACCACAGCCCACCCACACGCACACGCTGGGCAGGTTCACTACCGCAAACACCAACGCAATCACCAGCACGTTGGTGACATAACCCTCGGCCGGCGTGTACGTGGTGATGGCTCCCAGCGCCATGATCCACGCCTTGGGGTTCACCCACTGAAACGCAGCGGCGCCGAGGAATGTCATGGGCTTGCCGTGTTCGTCACTGCTGTCGGACATGCCGCCTGCCGTCGCAATCTTCCACGCCAGGTACAACAGGTACGCGGCGCCGACATAGCGCAATACGGTGTAGGCCCAAGGAAACACCTTGAACACTTCGCCCAATCCCAGGCCGACCGAAATCACCAGCAGCATGAAGCCGATACTGATCCCCAGCGCATGGGGCATCGAGCGGCGAAACCCGAAGTTAACCCCCGAGGCGAGCAACATGGTGTTATTGGGCCCAGGGGTGATCGAGGACACGAAAGCGAACAGCACAAAGGCTGAGAGCAGGCTGGTGGACATGAACATGAGGCAGCATCCAAACAGGGGTTGTATGCAGGCGACAGTAGTGGGTTATGGCCTCCACTGCCCCATACAGCCATGCGCGGATTGAGGCGTACACTTTTCACAAACCTTTCACAGACGACCGAATAGGGTAGGCCCAGCTCCTAATGAACATCCCTTTTAGCCCGCACTCCCCATCGCGGGCTTTTCTTTGTCCGCGATTTATTCCAGGCAAAAAAAAGGCAGGTCATTGTTCATGACCTGCTCTCGTTGACTAACGGTTAACGCTGACCACCACCGCCGCCAGGGCCGCCGCCTTGACCATGACCACCACCGCCATGGCCGCCGCCACCACCACCGCCCGGAGGCATAAACATCCAGCAGCCCGACAAGGAGGACAACAGCGCGACAACAACAGCCGCCTTGGTAAGGTAATTCAACTTCATGACAACGCTCTCTGCTTTACAAGGTTTGGTGTACGTAAAGTAAGACCGCTGTAAATGAAGTCCGTCACGGCTTTCGTGTAACGTCTTGGTAGGGTTTGTGTTGTAGTGGATACACGTATGAGCAGTGGTTTGAGTTAACCGGGGCGATTTAGATGATCAATATTCGTGCGGCGACTGAAGCCGATCTCGATAGCCTACGAGCATTGGGCTGCGAGACCTATCAACAGCATTTCTCGACCTTGTGGTCCCCTGATGGCATGCGGGATTTCCTGGATCAGGATTTCTCACGCGACGCGTTGAGCCGATCACTCGACCTGCCCAAGCGTCAGTCATGGCTTATCGCCTCAGATGAACGGGGCACACCCATTGGGTTTTCCAAGGTCAACTGGTCAACACCAACGCCAATCACCGGTGAGCTGGGCGCAGAGCTGCAAAAGATCTATTTCCTCAAAACCGCGGCCGGACTTGGCTACGGCAAGCAACTTTTGCAGTTTATCTGCGATCAGGCAGTGCAGCGTGGAGAGCACTTACTGTGGCTGGATGTGCTCAAGAGCAATTCAAACGCCCGACGGTTTTACGAAGCGTTTGGGTTCCGGCAGATCGGTGAAATCCCCTTCGATACGGATTTGGCGGAAGTCGGGATGGTTGTCATGGGCCTTGAGCTGAATCGGCACCAAACGGAGAAATAAATGGAAGACTTGATACAGGGCCTCGACGGGCCCAGAACCGCCCAGCAGGAATTGTTCTACGACCTTGAAGATGCCGCGGCTGTTATTGGATGGTCAGTCATGGAGTTGACCACCCTGGCGTCCAAAGGCAGAACGCCGGATGAGGCGGCAGCATTGATGAGAATGTGCGCACTGTTGGCAAATCAACAGGCAAAACTAGCGGCGTATGCGGATGAGGTTAAGGGGCTGCGCATCAACCGGTCATGAATCAACGCGGCGGGTCTGGCCGGAACACCGTCAGCGCGCCAAGCGTGGCTGCAAACGCGCCGAGAAACGTCGACGTGTAGCTGGGAATAGCCCAAAGCATCAAACAGTGAACGACCAGCAGGAATGCAGCCAAGAGGCGGATTTGCAGGTTTGAGAATCTGCTGCCGTATCGCTCAGCGGCGCTGTTGAAGTATCTGATCCATTTCATAAGAAGACTCCTGACTGGGCAAAGAATGATTTTAACCGAGTGAACGACTCCAACTTTTCACCAAACAATAAAAAACCCCGTAGACGTTAATCTACGGGGTTTTCAAGAGTGGAGGCCGAGGTCGGAATCGAACCGGCGTAGGTGGATTTGCAATCCACTGCATAACCATTTTGCTACTCGGCCTCAAACGATCAATGCCCTGGTTGCTGACATTCACCGCATAAAAACTTGAGTGGGCTACAAAGCCATGCCTCTACTCTAACTCATTGAATACATTGAATACATTGAAGTTTTTAATTCTTCGTTGCGTTCGATGGGCGCCATTATGTACTCATTTGCCAATGCCTGCAACCCCTTGATTTCAAAAATATTTCGCATTGGCATCAAGGGGTTGCGTGCCTGCCCTACTCCTTGATGCGCTGCGACTGGTATTGCGGGTCGGCCTTGATCTGGGCGTCGGTGAACGGCAGTGAGCGCAGTTTTTTCTCGGAGAACGCTTGGGTCTGGTCCTTGGCGTATTTCGATGCGGGGTTGCTGGACAGGGAGAATGCCAGTACGCCCTGGGCGTGTGGGCCTTGGTCGTCGAAGGTGACGATTTGCAGGTAGCTGCTGCCGCTGACTACTTCGCGCTTGCCATCGGCACGGGGCACGGTTTGCATGGCGTTGTAGATCCCCAGTTCCTGTGGGCCGCCGTGGATCGGGGTTTGGCCGGAGACTTGGACACCGCCCCATTTGCTGCCGGGCTTGAGGCCGAGCTTGGCGACGTCGGCGGCAGAGGCCAGCATGGCTTCGCGCAGGGCCTTGGCGACCGGGGCACGGTCGATGGCCAGGCCGCGCGGTGTGGTCAGGGGTTGGGCCGGGTCGAAGGCAACGCGCCAGGCATCAGGGATTTGCTCCAGCTGTTCCACCAGGTTGATGAAGTGCACCAGACCCAGGCCGCTGTCGAGGTTGGCGTGCCGGTCCCAGTCTTTGAGGCTGGTGCACAGCGGCTTCAGTGCCGCCGCATCGGTGCCGAGGTGTTTGGCGCAGAACGCCAGCAAATCCGGCATGACCTGGCCGGCCAGGTACACCTCGTTGTCCATCACCATGTTTTGCAAGTCGGCAGCGCTGATCGGTTGCTTATCCAGGGATTGCAGGCGCTGCAAGGCAAACCGCGCTCGCGGGCCCAGGCCGATGTTGTCCTGGCTGATCACCGGTGAGAAACCTGCCAGCGGCGCCTTGGGGTTGACCATCCAGGCCGAATCGTTGGAGTGCTGCACATAGTCAGTGCGCTCCAGTTGCGGCAGTTGGTCAGCCGGAAAGATGCCGGGCTGGGCTGAGCGTGGGTCGACGTCCCAGGCGCAGGCGCTGTGGGCGCCGTCGAGCATGATCATTTGCAGGCCGGCACGTGGATCGCTGCACTGGGCAAGCTTGGCCGCGCTGACGTTGGGCACCACCGAGAGATTCATGTACAGGCTCTGACCCTGATCGTCGGCGGCCAGGGTGTTGACCCATGGGATGCCTTGCAGGGTGTGCACCGAAGTTTGCAGCTCGTTGAGGCTGCCGGCGCGGTTCATCGCGTACCACTGTTGCAGGACGCGATCGTTGCCAAGGTTGGCGTCGCGCAGGCTGAACGCGTAATGGCTGTCCCAGTCCAGTTTGCCAGGCCATTGCACGACGGGGCCGAACTGAGAGCTATAGACCGGATGAACCACGGGTTTAACACTGCCGTCCGCTTGCTTGACCTGCACCGTCACCGAGGTTTTTTCCAGGGGGACGGACTTGCCATCGAGCATATAGCGCGTCGAGTCCTTCGGATCCAGGGTGAGGCGGTACAAGGTGAAATGCTTGGACGTGTCGACCGTATGGGTCCATGCCACATGCTGGTTAAAGCCAATGTTGACCACTGGCAAGCCCGGCAACGCGGCGCCCATCACGTCCAATTGGCCTGGAATGGTCAGGTGCATCTCATAGAAGCGCATGCCACCCACCCACGGAAAGTGCGGGTTGGCCAGCAACATCCCACGCCCATTGAACGAGCGCTCACGGCCCACAGCCACCGCGTTGCTGCCACGATCAAGGGTGAAACGCTGCTGGTTGGCCGCAGCCAATTCAAATGCCCTGGCGTTGGGCTGCACGCTGGCAGTGGCTTGAGGCGGCGCCGCGCCAACCAGCGCTTCGGCGAATTGGCCGACACCGCCTTCCACCAGCAGCCTGCGGGTCAATTTCACCACGTCTTCAGCGACCAACGGGCGTACCCATGCCGCCTGGCACTGCGCGGGAGCGCCCTGCTCTTTCAAGTAACGGTTGTAGCCAGCGACGTAACCTTCGATACGGTCTTTTATCTCGGGGCTCTGGGCTGTCCAAAAGGCCGCCACCGTCTCTGGCGTATTCAGCCAGGTAAAGAACACATCACTGGCCAGATTGTTGCGCTCTTCCAGGGTTGACTGATCGGGGCCGAAAAACTTTGCCCGCTCGCCATTTACCGTGACCACCTCATTGGCCAGCAGGCACAGGTTGTCCTGGGCATAGGCATAACCAATGCCGAACCCCAGGCCACGCTCATCGTTGGCACGAATATGCGGCACCCCATAACTGGTACGGCGGATATCTGCCGATGCCTGCGCCACCTGCTCGCGCGCCGATGCGGCCAGGCTCAACCCCAGCAATAGCCCTGCCACACCCATCCTGGACAACCCGTTGGAAATAATCACGCAGACTCCACAGTCAAATTGAACACCCTCACCGGGGGCAGTTACCCCACCGTAAGAACGCACAAAACCGGGAGAAATTTAGCGACGCGGCCGCTTTATCTGAAGGACGTTGGTTGTGACAAAACCGACACTGACGAAATTTCTACATCCAACACTTCATGATTTCGCTCGCTCGTTCGTCTTATTAGTAAGAGCGCCATCATTTTCCTGATCAGGCTCTGATAAGGAGTTTTTTGCATGTACAACCCGCAAGTGCCCACGGACGGACATTCATCGGTTGCCGACGCCAACTTTGGCGGCGGCACGCAAGTGTTCGGCAAAGCGCCCGAACAGCATGGCAACCAGCGTATTCGCCACTTACTTAAGTGTTTCGGTTTGCGCACCAGCCTGATTCGGCTGAAGGTCATCGACGCGCTGCTCACAGCTGCCGACAGCCAGCGCACCCTCGGGGTGCGCGGCGTGCACAGCCACTTGCTGAACCTTGGCATCCCGCTGTCGTTTCTCAGCGTGCGCGAAGTGCTCAAGCGCCTGTGCAGCGAGGGCGTGATCACCCTCAATGCCGATAAGAGTTACAGCCTCCACGAAGAGGCTGCCAAGGTGCTCGAAGGACGCGCCTGAAGTCAGAGCTTCATGCCCATGCCTTCACGCTCAGAGCTTGACCTTGCGACGCATGACGCCGTTGATCACCACCACGATCACCGCGACGGCAATGGCGATGGTCTGGAACGTTTTCTCACTGATGACCCCGGTGTTCTGCAAGTAGGACAGGCCAAACATCGTCCCCAATACAGCCAGGGCAATCAGAAGTGAATATTTCAAACGTTGCTTTTGGGTCATGACAAGTTCCTGAACTTGAAGAGTGTATCCATTGTTTGAAGCCTTCCCTGCCAACACCGGCCCTGGGGCAGGCATAGGCCGGGCCGACAGGCGCTCATATTACAGGCGATGAAAAGCTTTGGCTCGCCCTGCGCCGGATTGACCTGCAAACGCCTTACGGCAATCTGAGCCATCACAGCGAGACACAGGGCTGATTTACCGGTTTCATAAAAGACTTTTCACGCCGTTGCCAACACTTAATTTTACAGACCTCGGTATTTCCGCAAGGAACCTCGCAGGGTGTTTTCTACACCCAATCGGGGACGTCTGAGGAAAAGGGAACCTCCTCATGAAAGACGCTTATTACAGCTTGTCTGAAAAGGTGCCCACCCCATGTTGAATGTTCACACACCCACTCAACCCCCATCTCAGCCTCACCTACCGCCCCCGCCTATCAATAATCAATCGCCTGGTTTACACGTCAGCAATCCTTCAGCAAACCTCCAAACCGCTGCGTCCTCCCCCCGCCTCTCACGTGCCAGCACTGGCTTGAAACAGATGATGGCGGACAACCAGAACCTCAGGAACCTAGGACAAAAACTCAGCGAAACGGCAACACGCTTAGGTGTGAATGCCACACCGCAAGCGATCCTCGCCGCGTTGAAGGCGACGCCGATGGATATTCAACCGGGTTCGTCCTACCCGATAGAAGCAGACGCGGCCGTCACGCTCGACGCCTACATCACGTCCAACAACCTGATGCTCCCCAATAACCATTTCGGCCTGATTGCCTTGGCAGACGCCGTGTTCAACCGGGCGTTAGAGCATCCACTGGGCAATTTAGGCGGTGGGCTGTCCTGGCCGATACCAATGAGCATGCGCAACGAAGAGGCGCTACTTGGTACGCTGAGGCACTACGTGGCGCAGCATCCGAACCCAGCGCAGATAGGCGTAAGCCTTGGCGTTTTGGAATACCTGAACAGCAACCAGCCACCTTCCGGCGAAGCCGCCACCGATCCGGCGAAAGCCTTGGTCGCTATCCTGACCACCCCACGGGCACAGGCGCTGGGGCAAGCCATTCAGACCAAATTGAACGGCGTTGCAACTGACACCAGCGTCAACGAATACACGCTGACCGCTATCAACCTGGCGCTGGATCCAGAATCGATTAACCACGCCCACCCCAGCGCAATCGCCAGTTTCAACCTCGCACAAGAAGCCCACTGGGGCAAACCCGCGTCGGCCGTGGTGACCAGCCTGAGCCAACACCTGATAAAAAAACGCAAAACATCCGCCGCAATGGCCAACGTTGGCGCGTACGTGCTTCTGGCAAGGAAAGCCCCCGAATTACTGATCAAGGACCTGCCGGCCAGCGTGACGTATGGCAGCACCGCGTGGCTCAACCTGTCGATCGCCGCCGCGACGATAGAAGCGCAAACACCGGGAAAGGTGCCGAACATGACCTTTGCCCAGGTCATGTCTGCCGCTGAAGGCGCCAGCCTGCAAGACCTGTCCATCACCCAAAAAGCGCAGAGTGCGGCCCTGCGGGTCTGGGGCGTCGTAAACGGCGTTATCAGCCAGGCCGAAGCCGATCGGTACAACGATGCCGACATCGACAAGGTCAAAACCGCTTTCAATCAACAAGCGAATTTACGGCTAGAAGCCACCGGCCAGATCCAAACCGACATGCCCAGCCGTAAAGACATCGCGTTGGCTAAACTAAAAGAACGTTTTGGCGAGGATGTCCCGTTTGAAGAGAAGCTGCTAACGGTCAAGGACACCAGCCAACCCTACGCGCAACCGCTCTACGACCCCAATCGAGCGCCAGCAGGCCACCATTCGCTCTTGGATATCGCCATGAGCGGGCTGGATCAGTTTTCGTGGGAAACCAAAGACCCGCGCATCCTTGACGCACTGGAAGGTAAGTCCCTGGCATTCGATGTAAACGCCGTCTTTAATTCTCAACTTTCCCAAGCAATCAACTCACGCAAACAAGGCATTGGTACGACGGTCAAACACTTGATCGCTCAGCTCCCGCTGGCAGACAGGCAAAACCTGGAATTTGGGAAGCTGGAGTTCTATCAAAACAATACGTACCAGTTGGGTATGGGGTTCACTGGCAGAACCCTTGTAGAGAAAAACGAACAACTGCTGGTTAAAGCCACCGGGGGCAGCGGCGAAACGGTTTACGCGATCGACCTTAAGCAGGGTTCCATCACCACGGTCCCAGGCACCGTATTGACCAAAGAACGTGATCGCGAGTCAAACCTCGTCTATCCAATAGAGCAGTTCCTCCCAACCAACGCCGATGACACCGTTTGGCAGCCAAATAACACTGCGGGGAATCCACTGCCCGTTCCCTACAGCTTTTCAAGCAACCGAACGCAATCCATTGCCGATGCGTTTATCGAACACCTGGATATTGATAACAAGGACGTGGTCAAGCAGGCCAGGGGAACCACCACCTACGATCAACAGATGGACGTCGAGGAGAAACTGGCGGATTTCTTTCTCGATCTGATTCCTTTGAGATCGGCCATCGTCAACTTCAAGAACGACAACGTCCTGGATGGCGTTGTCGATCTGGGGATGGATATTTTCGGATTCGTCACTGCCGGCGCAGGTGCAGCAGCGAAAATTGGGAACGTCGCGGTCAAGGGCTTCAGCGCGACAACCAAGGCGGTTCGGGTGGCAAAAATTCTGGGAACCACGCTCATCGGTGAGCTCAACCCAGCGAGCGGGATGGGTGATCTGGTGCAGGGAGGCGCCAAGCTGATCGGCAAAGGCATCGACACCATCAAGAAAACCAGTGGGGCCTTTAATATGGCAAGGGGCATCGCCAACGAGCATGGGCCCATTACTCACGGCACCTTCAAGATCGCCGACCAGACCTTCCGGGCCGACACCATCCTGTCCAACGGACAACGGTATGCCTACGACCCCGCGGCGATGAAGCCCTACGGCACGCCTTTGGCAGACTTCAACCCGCTCGACACCTTGGCACCCGGCTCCCCCCATACCCACTCCCCTTCCCCTGCACAACACCGTCATCGATACAACCCTATGGCCTCCATCGCGCGCCCAGTGCGAGTCAGAAAGCCGTTGCCCGTCGGCGACTACGCAGAAAGTATGCGCGGGAAACTGGAACCGGATCATTTCAAACCCGACACCAAGATGGCGACCATTCAAAAGTTCAAAGATGAAATGAAGGACTATTTTGACGCCATCCAGCAGGCGGGCCTCCCGACGCGACCGACCATCCCGCACATCGCCGGCAACGTCCCTGTCCCTGACCTGATCGAAACAGCGTTGAAAGCCTCGCAAGGCGTGGTATTTGGAGAGTCCCACAAGCAGATGGCAAGCTTCCGGGCGCTGTTCGATAACGTCGCCACACTAAAAAACGAGGGCGTTAAAAGAGTTTACTTCGAGGGGTTGATAGATATGCCCCAAGGGCTTGTCGACGACGGAATTGGCATCCTTGGTCAAAGCAAGCAGCTTCGAAGCGGCCCGACATTCCAAGAGTTACGCAAAAAGCTGGAGGATAACGGCATAGAGGTCTTGCCTCTTGATCACTACTACCTCACCCGCCACAAAGACCTACGCGGCTTAAAGAAGCCGACCACTACTGGCTCCGCGTCGATCACGCGGCTTGAAGAGTTCAACTATTACGCCGCTGAAACCATCCAGGCCACCTCAGGTGCTGATAAGTGGGCTGCATTGGTTGGGCATTCACATATGAACACCTCCGAAGGTGTGCCCGGCCTCGCTGAGTTGACCGGCAGCATCGGCATTGGTGTGTTTGACAGGCCCAGCGCCACGAACCACTTCGGAACCAGAGTACTGGGCCATCCACAGGATCCCACCAAACCGGTCGGCAGCGGCGGTATCCCCGGCGATCTACAGATTTACATCAAGCCGTAAACCCAAATCCCACCCGGCACACTAGCGGTCACAGCGCATGGCCCACCCCTAGCGCTGCAACCCCGCGCCGGGTGGGGCGCGCCGCTCAACCCATTATCGGCACGGTTTACCGAGACAACTGTCCATGGGCTCCCAGTTGAATTGCCAATCCCAACCGTTTAGCCCTTCACTTTATTTGCACGAGCGTACCTAAAGCTAAGCGTTGCCAAGCCGATAGCCCAACGAAGCTCTAAAAAAGCCGCGTCGATAATAAACGCTTCGTAAGGACGACCCCATGCCCCCAATGCGCTCTATCCAAGCCCGCTATACCCTGTTTCTGGTGCTGTTCGTCCTGGTGCTATTCGTGTTGACCGTCGTGGGTATCGGCCAGTTGGTCGCACCCAAGCTGCGACAGACCGAAGAACAGGTGGTGCTCAACCGCATCAGTGAGGTGGCAGAACAAATTCAGGGCGAACTGAACAAGGTTCAGGCCCAGCAACGCACCATCACCCAAACTATTCCACTGCTCGACAGCGATGCCATCGACAAGGTCCTGCCAGGCCTGGTCGACCAATATGGTGAACTGAAGGTATTTGGTGGTGGTATCTGGCCGCTGCCCAACCAGCGCACGCCGGGCCGCAACAAGCACAGCACGTTCTGGCACCGCGATGCGTCGGGCAAGCTGGCGGTGAACACGTTCTGGAACAGCGACCCCGCGCCCAACTATTACGACCAGAGCTGGTACAAAGGCGGCCTCGCTTCGCCGCGCGGGCAATGCGCCTGGGCGGCTGCCTACAAAGACGACGCCAGCCAGGAGCCGCGCACCAACTGCGCCATGGCGATCCAGCGTGACGGCGCCGCCTATGGCGTGGCCACCATCGACGTGACCCTGGGTTTCTTCAATGACCTGGTGGCCAGCAAGGAAAAAGACATCGGCGGGCAAATGCTGATCGTCGAGGGCGATGGCAAGATCATCAGCAACAGCTCGCGCCTGAGCAGCCCCGTGGTGTTGAAGAACATCAGCGAACTGACCTCCACCTCGGCATTTGCCACCCAGGTCAGCAAAGCCCTGGCCCATCGCGACCAGGCACTGCAACGCAGCGAATTCGACAATGGCGGCGTGGCCAGCACCTTCTATCTGCGCCCCATCGAAGGCACGCCTTGGTTCCTTGCCACCGCCCTGCCCACTTCACTGATCACTGCCCAGCGCGATGACGTGCTCGGCAGTCTGGCGCTGTTGCAAATCCCAATGGTGTTGCTGCTGGTGCTGCTGGCGGCGTATGCGATCCGCCAACTGGTGCAGCGCATGAAGATCCTCAAAACCAATATCGACGCGCTGTCCGCTGGCGATGCCGACCTCACGCGACGTATCACCATCCGCGCCGAAGACGAACTCGGCGCCATCGGTCACTCGGTGAACCACTTCATCGTCTACCTGCAAAACATGATCGGCGAAGTCACCCAGGCCACTGGCGCGATGTCGTCAGGCCTTGAGCAATTGCAACGGACCTCGGCCCACACCAACCAGATCCTGGTGCGTCACGCCTCGGAAACCGACCAGACCGTCACCGCCATCACCGAGATGAGCTCCACCGCCGACAACGTCGCGCAAAACGCGGCCGAAACCGCCTCGTTCACTCAGCGCGCCAATGAGCACGCCGATCGCTCCCGCGTGGTCGTTGGGGAAGCATCCACCAGTGTCAGCGCCTTGATCGGCGAAGTTGCCAGCGCCACCCACACCGTGGAAAACATGCGCCAGGACGCCGCACGCATCACCGAGACCCTCGGGGTGATCGGCGCCATTGCTGGCCAGACCAACCTGTTGGCCCTCAACGCCGCCATTGAAGCGGCGCGGGCCGGTGAGCAAGGTCGAGGCTTTGCAGTGGTTGCCGACGAAGTGCGCGCCTTGGCTGCGCGCACTCAGGCAAGCACCTCGCAGATCAACGAGATGCTGGCACGCCTGACTGCCGGGGTGAGCTCCTCGGTCGCGGCCATGGAAAATACCCAGGCCAGCTGCCAATCGGCAGCGGATGCCACGGCGCGAGTCAACACCGGGCTGGATGAAATGGCGGGTTCCGTGAGCCATATCAACAACCTCAGCACGCAGATCGCCACAGCCGCCGAGCAGCAAAGCGCGGTGACCGAGGAGATCAACCGCAGCATGGTGCAAATCCGACACATGGTCGAAGAGTTGGTACAAAGCGGCCATGCCACCGAAACCAATACCCAGAGCCTGCTGGATGCCAATGGCCGGGTGATCGCCTTGATGGGCCGCTTCAAAGTGCGCTGATCAATTCTCTGAAGGCTCCCGTGCAAAGCGCGGGAGTCGGACTATTCTGACAGCTCCAAGTGTTAAGCCCCGCCACACAGGAGGTGTGCCATGCGCGCTGTCGAGCAGTCGTTCCGCTTGGAGCGGATCAGTCAGGAACGCTTTATCCAAGCCCCCATTGACGCTGTTTACGACTACGTGACCCAACCGGATCGCTGGCATGAATGGCACCCCACATCCCTCGGGGCCGACACCGGCACCACCGGATCGCTCCCCGCCGGTGCACGCTTTACCGAAATGATCGACCTGCTGGGTGTACGCATGCCCATGAGCTACCGCGTGCAGATCGCCCGTCGTCCCGACGAGTTCAAGACGGTGTTCACGTCCCTCGCCGTCGATGGTTCCATCCACTATTTCCTGCTGCCCTTTCACGACGGCACGCTGTTCAAGCGTGTGCTGACCTATGAAACCGAATTGCAGTTGGCCAGCCTGCACGAACGCATGATCGAACTATCAGCGATTGCGCTGGACCAGCTCAGGCACCGCCTTGAAAACGCCAATCTTGTATAACTTTGAAACATTACAACGGCGTCCCCTTCAAAAAAGCGCGGAGAATGCCCGGCTTACTGCCTGGTCTTGGACGAAAACCTGATGAAAACCCCATTGCGATTGGCCCTGCTTTCAGCCCTCTTCACCACCACCCTGGCCCAGGCCGCTGACCTCATCCCCATCGACGTGCACCGTGACGCCAACTGCGGCTGCTGCAAAAAGTGGATCAGCCACCTGGAAAGCAACGGCTTCAAGGTCAACGACCATGTCGAAGCCGACATGAGTGCCGTCAAGCAACGCCTGGGCGTGGCCCCGCGCCTGGGCTCCTGCCACACCGGCGTGATCGACGGCAAATTCGTCGAGGGCCACGTGCCCGCCGATCAAGTGCTGGCTTTGCGCAAGCGCGACGACCTGCTGGGCATTGCCGCACCGGGCATGCCGATGGGTTCGCCCGGCATGGAAATGGACGGGCGCAGCGAGGCCTATCAAGTCATCGGGCTGACCCGAGACGGCAACGATGTCGTGGTGGCTGAGTACCCGGCGCACTGATCGATGCTGATGGGTTACCTCGGGCTGTTCGTCGCCGCCTTTGGTGCGGCGACCTTACTCCCATTGCAATCGGAAGCGGTGCTGGTGGGCCTGCTGGTCAGCGGGCATTACGGCCTGTGGTGGCTGCTGGGTATCGCGACCCTGGGCAATGTTCTCGGGTCGCTGGTCAACTGGTGGCTGGGCCGCTGGGTGGAGCACTTCAAGGGTCGGCGCTGGTTTCCGGTCAGCGACAGGCAACTGGAAAAAGCGCGCACCCATTACCAGCGCTGGGGACACTGGACGCTGCTGCTCAGTTGGGTGCCGATCATTGGCGACCCGCTGACGTTGGTGGCCGGGGTAATGCGTGAGCCCTTGTGGCGGTTTCTGCTGCTGGTGACCCTGGCTAAAGGCCTGCGCTATGCCGTGCTGGCCGCCGTGACCTTGCAATGGGTGTTAATCCCCACTTAATCCCTCGCAAAGAGCATCCGGACACCCTTCCTGGAGCCCCGCCCATGCCTCTATTCCGCGCTTTTTGCATCGCCGGCCTGCTGACGGCCAGCACAGCGCCTGCGCTCGCGGCCACCTACGGTCCCGAGCTGCAAGGTTTCCAGTACCCCTACCCCCTTGAACATTTCCAATTCCAATCCCAAGGCGAATCCCTGCAAATGGGCTACATGGACGTGCCGGCCAAAGGCACCGCCAATGGTCGCGCCGTCGTGCTGATGCACGGCAAAAATTTCTGTGGTGCAACGTGGGAAAGCTCGATCATGGCCCTGAGTGATGCCGGTTACCGAGTGATCGCACCGGACCAGGTCGGTTTTTGCAGCTCCAGCAAACCCGAGCACTACCAGTACAGCTTCCAGCAGTTGGCCCTCAACACCCACCAACTGCTGGAAAAGCTCGGCATTCAAAAGGTCACCCTGCTCGGCCACTCCACCGGCGGCATGCTCGCCACGCGTTACGCGCTGATGTACCCCGAGCAGACTGAGCAGTTGGCGCTGGTCAACCCCATCGGCCTGGAAGACTGGAAAGCCCTGGGCGTGCCTGCGCTCAGCGTCGACCAGTGGTATGCCCGTGAACTGAAAGTCAGCGCCGATGGGATTCGCCAATACCAGCTCAACACGTACTACGTCGGCCGCTGGAAGCCGGAATACGAGCGGTGGGTGGATATGTATGCCGGCCTGAGCAACGGCCCGGGGCATACGCGGGTCGCATGGAACTCGGCGTTGATTTACGACATGATCCTCACCCAGCCGGTGTACTACGAATTCAAGAACCTGCAGATGCCTACCCTCTTGCTGATCGGCACCTCCGACAACACCGCCATCGGCAAGGACGTCGCGCCGCCCGAGGTCAAAGCTAAGCTCGGCAACTATGCGGTGTTGGGCAAAACCGTGGCCAAGCTGATCCCCCACGCAACGCTGGTGGAGTTTCCCGGCCTGGGCCACGCGCCGCAGATGGAAGAACCGGCGAAGTTTCACCAGGCGCTGTTGCAGGGTTTGAACGCGCTTTAATCCAACCTTTTTCGAGGCACTCGTGAATGTCGGTACAGATCGCAGTCATTGATGATTGGCAGAATGTGGCCCGTGACGTGGTGGATTGGTCGGTGCTGGAGTCGGTCGGCCAGGTGCACTTCCTGCACGATTACCCGGCCGATACCGCCGTAATGATCGAACGTCTGCAGCCGTTCGAGGTGATTTGCGTGATGCGTGAGCGCACCCCATTCGACGCCGCGCTGTTGCAGGGGCTGCCCAACCTCAAGTTGCTGGTGACCGGCGGCATGCGCAACGCGGCCATCGATATTCCCGCCGCCAAGGCCCTGGGCATTCACGTCTGCGGCACCGACAGCTATAAACAGGCCGCGCCGGAATTGACGTGGGCGTTGATCATGGCCTCCACCCGCAACCTGCTGGCCGAGGCCAACTCCGTGCGCGCCGGGCACTGGCAGGTTGGCCTTGGCGGCGACCTGTACGGGAAGACGCTGGGCATCCTTGGTCTGGGCAGCATCGGCCAGAAGGTCGCGCAATTTGCCCAAGTCTTCGGCATGCGCGTGATTGCCTGGAGTGAAAACCTCACGCCGGAGCGTGCGACGCAAGCCGGTGTGACCTGGGTCAGCAAGGAAGACCTGTTCAAACAGGCCGATATCCTGACCATCCACCTGGTACTCAGCGACCGCACCCGCGGCATGGTGGATGCCGAGGCGCTGGGCTGGATGAAACCGACGGCGCGTCTGGTGAATACCGCGCGTGGGCCGATTGTGGATGAGCAGGCATTGGTTGAGGCATTGAGCCGTGGTCGCCTGGCGGGGGCTGCACTGGATGTGTATGCCGAGGAGCCGTTGCCGCTGGATCATCCGTTCCGCCACTTGCCCAATGTGCTGGCCACGCCCCATGTAGGCTATGTGAGCGAGCAGAATTATCGGCAGTTCTACCAGCAGATGATCGAGGATATCCAAGCCTGGGCGAACAACGCGCTCATCCGGCCGATTGGCTGACGCACCAATACGGGGCGCCTCTCACCGCAGAGGCGCACGCCGCCCCTGTGGTGAGAGGTTTGCTCAGAAAATAAGCTCACATCCTCCTGTCCACGGCCGCCACAACCCCTGTGGTGAGCAGGCTTGCCCTGCGACGGAGTGCGAAGCGCTCCCCAATGGCTCGCCTTGCTGTATCAGGTACATAGGCGGTGCCCCTAATGCGGCCGCTTCGCAGCCCAGCGCAGGGCAAGCCTGCTCACTACAAAATGCGGCTCAACCCCACTCCACAGTCGCGAACAACGCTGTGGTGAGAGGTTTGCTCAGAAATAAGCTCACAACCTCCTGCCCACAGGCGCCACAACCTCTGTGGTGAGCAGGCTTGCCCTGCGCCGGAGTGCGAAGCGCTCCCCAATGGCTCGCCTTGCTGTATCAGGTACATAGGCGGTGCTCCTGATGGGGCTGCTTCGCAGCCCAGCGCAGGGCAAGCCTGCTCACTACAAAATACGGCTCAGCCCCACTCCACAGTCGCAAACAACGCTGTGGTGAGAGGTTTGCTCAGAAATAAGCTCACAACCTCCTGCCCACGGGCGCCACAACCCCTGTGGTGAGCAGGCTTGCCCTGCGCCGGAGTGCGAAGCGCTCCCAAATGGCTAGCCTTGCTGCATCAGGTACATAGGCGGTGCTCCCAGTGGGGCCGCTTCGCAGCCCAGCGCAGGGCAAGCCTGCTCACTACAAAATACGGCTCAGCCCCACTCCACAGTCGCAAACAACGCTGTGGTGAGAGGTTTGCTCAGAAATAAGCTCACAACCTCCTGCCCACGGGCGCCACAACCCCTGTGGTGAGCAGGCTTGCCCTGCGCCGGAGTGCGAAGCGCTCCCAAATGGCTAGCCTTGCTGCATCAGGTACATAGGCGGTGCTCCTAATGGGGCCGCTTCGCAGCCCAGCGCAGGGCAAGCCTGCTCACTACAAAATGCAGCTCAGCCCTTACTCCACAGTCGCAAACAATTGTGTGGTGAGAGGTTTGCTCAGAAATAAGCTCACAACCTCCTGCCCACGGACGCTACAACCTCTGTGGTGAGCAGGCTTGCCCTGCGACGGAGTGCGAAGCGCTCCCAAATGGTTCACCTTGATGCACCAGGTACATAAGCGGTGCCCCTAATGGGGCTGCTTCGCAGCCCAGCGCAGGGCAAGCCTGCTCACTACAAAACCCAGGTCAAACTGCATTACCTCGAAATACACCACTGCCCCACAAACAATTGGCTAATAACCACTGACTCTCAGGTTAAAAGTTTTTTGTCCTACAAAATCTTCCCAGAAACCCCACAGGCTATGAGGATCTGTCCTAGACTGATGACCGATGGGTCCGTTCCAAAACAAAAACCCCGCAAAAAATCTAAACTTTCCGACTCTGCCATTGGTCCAGTTTTAAGGTAAGGCGAGCACACACGCTTCACAGCACATGCCCGTCCATCCAATCTTTTTTCGCAATCCGTGCAACTGGCATACGCCTTGCCAGTTTGTACAGTGCTTGTGCGCCTGGCCGCAGGATGCGGCCAATCGGAGCTAGTGGCAGCGGGCCATTAGCCGACCAACAAAATGGGAGTGCATTATGATCAGTGCCGCAGTAGATACTCAGGGAGAGCGTTTCAGTCAGCCTGCAGGGGGGCCTACGTCGTTGGCCGACCTGCCAAGCTCTGTGCGGCCGATCGTGAGTCACAACCCGAATCGAAAGAAAGTGCTGTTTGTCACGTCCGAGTTTGCTGACCTGGTGAAAACCGGTGGCCTGGGCGACGTCTCCGCGGCCCTGCCCCGTGCCATGGCTCACCTGCATGATGTGCGCGTGTTGATCCCCGGCTACCCGCAGGTCATGGAAAGCGACAACCCGATCCACATCATCGGTGAACTGGGCGGCCACGCCGCGCTGCCGCCATGCAAGATCGGGCGTATGGACCTCAAGGACGGCCTTGTCATTTATGTGTTGATCTGCCCCGAGCTCTACGAGCGTGAAGGCACGCCTTACGGTGCCAACAACGGCCGCGACTGGCCGGACAACCATATCCGCTTCGCCCGCCTGGGCCTGGCCGCCGCCGACATCGCCGCCAACCTCGCGCAGATTCACTGGTGCCCGGACTTGGTGCACGCCCACGACTGGCCTGCTGGCCTGGCCCCGGCGTATATGCACTGGCGTGGGTCACGTACGCCGACCCTGTTCACCATTCATAACTTGGCCTATCAAGGTGTGGTCAGCCTGGCCTCGACGCCAGAGCTGGGTATCCCGCCCCACGCCCTGCAGCAGGAAGGCATGGAGTTCTACGGCAAGATGTCGTTCCTCAAGGCCGGCATGGCTTATTCCAGCCATATCACCACGGTGAGCGCTACCTACGCACAGGAAATCACTACCCCGGAATTTGGCTGCGGCCTCGACGGTTTTCTCGCCGCCAAGACCCAGCAAGGCCTGCTCAGTGGTATCCCCAACGGTATTGATGAAAGCTGGGAAACCTCCACCGACGAGCACCTGACGCACAACTTCAATATCGGCGACTGGGAAGGCAAGGCAATCAATGCCGCCCACGTGCGCGAATTGTTCGGTCTGCACGATTCCACCGGCCCGCTGTTCGCCGTGGTCTCGCGTCTTGTCTACCAAAAAGGCCTGGACCTGACCGAAGCGGTGGCTGGCTTCATCGTTGAGAACGGCGGCCAGATCGCAATCATCGGGCGCGGCGAACCGGAAGAAGAACAGGCCATGCGTGAACTGGCCCTGCGCTTCCCGGGCCAAGTCGGCGTGCGCATCGGCTTCAACGAAACCGACGCGCGCCGCATGTTTGCCGGCAGCGACTTCCTGCTGATGCCATCGCGCTACGAGCCCTGCGGCCTGAGCCAGATGTACGCCCAGCGCTTCGGCTCACTGCCGGTGGCACGCAATACCGGCGGGCTGGCAGACACTATCGAAAATGGCGTCACCGGGTTCCTGTTCAATGAATCCACGGTGGAAAGTTATGAAGAAGCCCTGAGCCGCGCGTTCAAGGTCTTCGCTTTCCCAGGCCTGCTCAACGCCATGCGTTGCCGTGCCATGACCCAACCGTTCAATTGGTGCCAGGCAGTCGAACCCTACGCCGAACTCTACGAACAACTTGTGGCCAAGGCCCTGGGGAAATCAGTCAAGTAATCAAGGGAGGCCTCTATAGATGCCGTTACGGACTCTAGAAACCTGGCCCCACGGCGCAATCATGCTGGACGCGCAACACACGCGTTTTGCCTTGTGGGCGCCAGACGCGTTTTATGTCAGCGTTGAATTGGAAGACGGCAAATCAGTTGCCATGCTGCCGCAGGCAGAGGGCTGGTTTGAAGTAGAAATAAAGTGCCCGGCGGGCACGCGCTACCGCTACAACATCGACGGGGAAAAAGACGTGCCCGACCCCGCATCCCGGGCCCAAGCGTGCGATGTGCACGGTTGGAGCCGGGTGGTTGACCCACTCGCCTATAAATGGCGGCACAGCCAATGGCAAGGTCGCCCGTGGCATGAGGCGGTGATCTACGAGCTGCATGTCGGCGCAATGGGGGGCTACGCCGGCGTGGAGAAACACCTGCCACGCCTGGCCGAGCTGGGCGTCACGGCCATTGAGTTGATGCCCTTGGCGCAGTTCCCCGGCGAACGCAACTGGGGCTACGACGGGGTTCTACCCTACGCGCCCCATTCCTCGTACGGCACGCCTGAGCAGCTCAAGCACTTGATCGACAGCGCTCACGAGCACGGCCTGGCCGTGATCCTCGACGTGGTCTACAACCACTTCGGTCCTGACGGCAACTACTTGGGTCAATACGCCCAAGGCTTCTTTCGCGAAGACGTGCACACCCCCTGGGGCGCGGGGATCGATTTCGAGCGCCGCGAGGTGCGCCACTTTTTCCTCGACAACGCACTGATGTGGCTGATGGAGTACCGCTTCGACGGCCTGCGCCTGGATGCCGTGCACGCCATCGACAATCCCGGTTTCCTGCAACAACTGGCACAGCGTGTGCGCCAGCAGGTCGACACCGGTCGCCACGTTTGGCTGGTGCTGGAGAACGAATTCAACCAGGCCAGTCTGCTGGAGCATGATTTCGATGCACAGTGGAATGACGACGGCCATAACGCGCTGCACGTGCTGCTCACCGGTGAAACCGACGCCTATTACAGCGACTTCGAAGCAGACACCACAGCCAAGCTGGCGCGCTGCCTGGGCGAAGGGTTCATCTACCAAGGCGAGACCACACGCCATGGCCACACCCGTGGCGAACCCAGCGCGCACCTTCCACCCAGTGCCTTTGTGCTGTTTTTGCAGAACCACGACCAGATCGGCAACCGCGCCTTGGGCGAGCGCCTGCATCAACTGTGCTCGCCTCAGGCACTCAAGGCCGCGACCACGTTGCTGCTGCTGTCGCCGATGATCCCGCTGATGTTCATGGGCGATGAAGTCAACGCCAAAGAGCCCTTCCTATTTTTCACCGACCACCACGGCGAACTGGCCGAAGCGGTACGTGAAGGCCGGCGCAACGAGTTTGCCGACTTCGCCGCATTCCAGGATCCCGAGCGACGCGAACGCATCCCTGACCCCAACGCCCTGCCTACCTTCCAGCAATCAAACCCGACATTTACCGACAGCGAACAGGCGCAGTTCTACCGCCAACTGCTGAGCCTGCGCCATCGCCACCTCGTGCCGCACTTGCCCGGCAGTGTGGCGCTGGGCGCCCAAGTGCTGGCGGACGGCGCTGTGACAGCCCGCTGGCGGTTGGGCAATGGCAGCCTGTTGCAGATCGACCTGAACCTCAGTGCCACGCCCGTGAATCATCCGGCGCCGGAGCACCTACTTTTTGCCACGCCTGCTGAGCAAGGCGCGCAACTGCCGCCGTACAGCGCGCGCGTCAGCCTTTCCCCTGTTGGAGAACACCCTTGAGTGAAGCGAACCTGGAAATCCTCGCCAGCCGCGCAGGCCTGGCCGTCGATTGGATCGACGCCAACGGCCGCCCGCAACACGTGACACCCGATGCCCTGCGCGCTGTCCTCAAAGGCCTTGGTCACCCGGCCGACAGCGACGCAGAGATCAATACCAGCCTGCTGGAACTGGAGCGGGCGCAACAAGACAAACACCTGCCGCCCTTGATGACGGTCGACAGCGGCGACGGCCTTGACTTGGCGCACTACTTCGAACCCGACACCCTGTGCCGTGTCAGCCTGGAAGACGGCGAAACCCTGGACCTGCGCCTGGACGGCGCCGCCGTGCTGCCGGGCATCATCGCCCTGGGCTACCACCAGGTGCACATTAACGACCAGACCTTCACGCTGGCCGTCGCCCCCACTCACTGCTACAGCGTCGCCGACTCGGTCGACAGCCAGCCCGCCCGCGCCTGGGGCCTGAGTGCGCAGCTGTACTCGCTGCGCCGTCTGGGCGATGGGGGCTTCGGCGACACCCTGGCCCTGGAACACCTGGCCCGTTCTGCCGCCGAGCGCGGCGCCGATGCCCTGGCAATCAGCCCGATGCACGCGATGTTCAGCGCCGACACAGGGCGCTACAGCCCCTATTCGCCGTCCAGCCGTTTGTTCCTCAACAGCTTGTATGCCTCGCCCGGCTGCATCCTTGGCGAACGTGAAGTGCGCAACGCCATCGACGCCCTTGGTCTGGAGAATGAGCTGCACGCTCTGGAACAACACACCCTGATCGACTGGCCCGCCGCCGCCAAAGCCAAGCAACGCCTGTTGCGCGCGCTGTACGAAGACTTCCGCCACGGCCAGCATCCGCAACATGCCGACTTCCTGAGTTTCCGCCAGGCCGGCGGTGAAGCCCTGGAAAATCACTGTCGCTTTGAAGCGGTGCAAGCTGTGCGCGCGGCTGCCGGCGAAGCGCTCGACTGGCGCCACTGGCCGCAGGAGTGGCGTACCCCGCAGAGCCCGGCGCTGGCGAAGTTCGCCGAGGACAACCGAGAAGAGATCGGCTACTTCGCCTTCACCCAATGGCTGATCGCCCGCTGCCTTGAGCGCGCGCAACAAGCCGCCAAGGGCAGTGGCATGGGCGTTGGCTTGATCGCCGACCTGGCGGTGGGAGCTGACGGCGGTGGCAGCCAGGCCTGGAGCCGCCAAGATGAACTGCTGGCCAACCTGACCGTGGGCGCGCCGCCGGACATCCTCAACCGTGCGGGCCAGGGCTGGGGCATTTCCGCGTTCTCGCCGGAAGGCCTCCAGCGCAATGGGTTCCGCGCATTTATCGAGATGCTGCGCGCCAACTTCGCCCATGCCGGTGGTTTACGCATCGACCATGTGATGGGCCTGCAACGCCTGTGGGTCATCCCCATGGACGCATCCCCTCGCGAAGGCGCTTACCTGTATTACCCGGTGGACGACCTGTTGCGTCTGTTGGCGCTGGAATCTCACCGCCATCAAGCCATCGTCCTCGGTGAAGACCTCGGCACTGTGCCCGACGGCCTGCGCGAAAAACTCAGTAGCCGCTCTATTCTGGGGATGCGTGTGCTGCTCTTCGAGCAAGGCCACGATGGTCAGTTCACGCAGATTCTCGACTGGCCGAACAACGCCCTGGCCACTACCAGCACCCACGATTTGCCCACGCTCAATGGTTGGTGGCACAGCCGCGACATCGATTGGAACATCCAACTCGGCCTGATCGATGCGCCCACCGTGGAGCAATGGAGCGAACACCGCCTGCGCGAACGCCAGGCCCTGCGCCAGGCCTTGAGCCAGGACCCGCAGAACTTCGTTGACGAGATCCGTAACGAAACCGACCACATGATCGACGCCAGCGTGCGCTACCTCGGCCATACCCGTGCGCCGTTGGTGCTGTTGCCACTGGAAGACGCCCTGGGCGTCGAAGAACAAGCCAACCTGCCCGGCACCACCGATACCCATCCCAATTGGCGCCGACGCCTGGCGGGTGAGGCTTCAAGTTTGCTGGACAATGCCGGAGCCGCGCGCCGCCTTGAACTATTGGCCGTCGCGCGCAACCAGGCCTATGAGCGTGACCGATGAAGACACTGCCCCTGCGCGCCACCCAGCGCCTTCAATTTCATAAAGGCTTTACGTTGGACGATGCGGTGCCGCTGGTGCCGTATTTCGCCGAGTTAGGCATCAGCCATCTTTACGCCTCGCCCCTGCTCAGCGCCCGCGCCGGGTCCATGCACGGTTACGACGTGGTCGACCCGACCCGCGTCAACCCGGAACTGGGCGGTGAACCCGCCTTGCGCCGCCTGGTCGCCGCCCTGCGTGAACACGACATGGGGCTGATCCTCGATATCGTCTCCAACCATATGGCCGTTGGCGGTGCCGATAACCCGTGGTGGCTGGACCTGCTGGAGTGGGGCCGCCTGAGCCCGTACAGCGAGTTCTTCGACATCCAGTGGCACTCGCCCGACCCGCTGCTCAAGGGTCAACTGTTGATGCCGTTTCTGGGCAGCGACTACGGCGAAGCGTTACAGACCGGCACCCTGACATTGCATTTCGATGCGGTCCACGGCGCATTTTATGTCGAGCATTACGAGCATCGCTTCCCGATATGCCCACGGGATTACGCGTTGATCCTGGGCAGCGATGAAACGCTCAAACCCCTGGCTGACCGTTTCGCCGCCCTCGCCTATCAGGACGACACCTACGCCGAAGCCGCCTGGCTCAAGCAGGCGCTGGCCGAGCGGGCGACTGAAGTCCTGGCGGCTATCGAAGACCGCTTGATCCAGTTCGATGGGCGCCAACCCGAGGGTTTCAATCGCCTGCATCAGTTGCTCGAACAACAGGCCTACCGCCTGGCGAGTTGGCGCACGGCGGCAGACGATATCAACTGGCGGCGCTTCTTCGACGTCAATGAGCTGGGTGGCCTGCGCGTAGAACGCACGGCGGTGTTTGAGGCCACCCACGGCAAGATTTTCGAACTGATCAGCGAAGGTTTGGTGGATGGGTTGCGTATCGACCATATCGACGGCCTGGCCGACCCGCGGGGTTATTGCCGCAAGCTGCGTCGCCGAGTGGACGCCCTGGCACCTGGGCGGCACTTGCCGATCTTTGTCGAGAAGATCCTCGGTGAAGGCGAAACCCTGCGTGAGGATTGGTGTGTGGACGGCACCACCGGCTATGAATTCATGGACCAACTGTCCTTGCTGCAACACCAGCCGGACGGCTTTGCACCGCTGGCCGAGCTGTGGACACGCCATACCGAACGGCCCTCAGCGTTTATCGAAGAAGCCCGTCTGGCCCGCCAGCAGATCCTCAACGGCTCGTTGGGCGGGGACTTTGAAAGCGTCGCCCAAGCGCTCCTGCAAGTGGCCCGCGACGATGTGATGACCCGCGACCTGACCCTGGGCGCGATTCGCCGCGCCCTGCAGGAGCTGATCGTGCACTTCCCGGTGTACCGCACTTACATCAGCGCCTTGGGCCGCAGCGCCGCCGACGACGCGGTGTTCCAGCAGGCCATGGACGGTGCCCGCACCACCTTGAGCGAGGGCGACTGGCCGGTGCTGGATCACCTCGAAAAATCCCTCGGCGGCCAGCCTTGGCGCCAACGTCCGGTGGGCCGTGAGCGCAAGATCCTCAAGCATGCCTGCGTACGCTTCCAGCAACTGACCTCGCCCGCGGCCGCCAAAGCCGTGGAAGACACCGCGTTCTATCGCTCAGCGGTGCTGCTGTCGCGTAATGATGTGGGCTTCAGTACTGAGCAGTTCAGCGCACCGTTGACCGAATTCCATTCGATCAACCAACAGCGCTTGGAAGCCTTCCCGGATAACCTGCTGGCCACCGCCACCCACGACCACAAACGCGGCGAAGACACCCGCGCTCGACTGGCAGTGCTCAGCGAGTGCGCCGACTGGTACGTGGAACAGGTTGAGCAGTGGCGCACCCTGGCAGCACCGTTACGCAGCGATGCCGACACGCCGTCGGCCGGTGATGAGCTGATCCTCTACCAAGTGCTGCTGGGCAGTTGGCCGCTGGACCAGGGTGATGACTTCGACGGCTATCAACAACGCCTCTGGCAGTGGCAACAAAAGGCCCTGCGCGAAGCCAAATTGAACAGCAGTTGGAGTGCGCCCAACGACGCCTACGAACAAGGCGTGGAAGCGTTTCTGTCGCGTCTATTGCTCAGTGAAGAAGGTCGCACGTTGCGCACCGCAATTGCGGCGGCTGCCCAGGCGATTGCCCCGGCCGGGGCGCTCAACGGGCTGGCGCAATCCTTGCTTCGCATCACTGTGCCGGGTGTACCAGACCTGTACCAGGGCGCTGAGTTCTGGGACTTCAGCCTGGTGGATCCGGACAACCGTCGTCCGGTGGATTTCAGTGCACGACAACGGGCACTCGAGACCCCAACGGACATCGGCGAACTGTTGTTCAACTGGCGTGACGGGCGCATCAAACAGGCGGTGATTGCCCAGGTGCTGGCCTTGCGCAAGGCCCAGCCTGAGCTGTTTCGCAACGGTACTTACACACCGCTGGAAGTGGTCGGCCAGCATGCCGAGCGGGTGGTCGCATTCTGTCGCGAACACCAGGGCAAACGCCTGCTGGTAGTGGTTCCACGCTGGTCACATCACTTGCTGGAGAACGGTGTGTATCCCCAGATCAATGCGCAGGTTTGGGGCGATACGCGGCTGAAATTACCGTTCGCCGCACCAACTCAAAACTGGAAGGGACTTTTTCATACAGGCGCAGTCACACCAGACAAGGAGCTGTTGATCAGCACTGCCCTGGGGGATTTCCCGGTCAATGTCTTTATCAATCCTGATGATCAAGAAAGCTGAAAATTTTCTGTGAGGAGCATTGTGATGAGTACTGAAGACAAACGCATACGCGAACTGGCGCATCAGATCTGGGAGTCTGAAGGTAAGCCCCATGGTGAAGATGCGCGCCACTGGGAGATGGCGCGCAAGCTGGCCGAAGCCGAAGCGCTGACGCCGAGTAAACCCAAGGCTGGCGCCAAGCCGAAGGCCGCGCCCAAGCCGCCCGCCAAAGCCAAACCGCCGGCTCCGGTTGCCAGCAAGCCGACACCTCCTGCGGCGAAAAAGCCCTCGGCTCCGAAAAAGCCAAAGCCTTAATCCTATCAACCGCCTGCCGACGCGTTCGGCAGGCGGTTACTTCATCACACTGATTGTGAGCTGAACGTTCGTCAGCCTGGCGGCGTTCGGCCTGAAAAAGACCCTTGCAGGAGCAACTTGAATGAGCAAACCCGACAAAAACCAAGCGACGCAGGAACATGAACCGTCGCGGATTCGCGAAGGTTTGCCCTTCCCGCTCGGTGCCACCTGGGACGGCCTGGGTGTCAACTTTGCGCTGTTTTCGGCCAACGCCACCAAGGTGGAACTGTGCCTGTTCGACGACGCCGGCGAAGTAGAGCTGGAGCGCATCGAG
Organism: Pseudomonas sp. H1_D04; assembly: GCF_054683855.1. NCBI lineage: Bacteria > Pseudomonadati > Pseudomonadota > Gammaproteobacteria > Pseudomonadales > Pseudomonadaceae > Pseudomonas > Pseudomonas sp. H1_D04. Next base: position 5,046,521 of record NZ_CP162826.1, on the reverse strand, counting down.
CTGCCGGAATACACCGACGAAATCTTCCACGGTTACTTGCCCGATGCCCATCCAGGACTGATTTACGGTTATCGGGTATACGGCGCCTACGATCCGGCCAATGGTCATCGTTTCAACCACCACAAATTGCTGATCGACCCCTACGCCAAACAGCTGGTAGGTGAGCTCAAATGGTCCGAAGCACTGTTCGGCTACACCATCGGCCATCCCGACGACGACCTCAGTTTCGACGAGCGTGACAGCGCGCCGTTCGTGCCTAAGTGCAAGGTCATCGATCCGGCACACACCTGGGGTAACGACCAGCCGGTGCGGGTGCCATGGGACCGTACGATCATTTATGAAACCCACCTGCGCGGCATCAGCATGCGTCACCCCTCGGTGGGTGAATCCGTGCGCGGCACGTGCGCCGGGTTGATGGAAGACGATGTGCTCAAGCACATTCGCCAGTTGGGTATTTCGTCGGTGGAGCTGCTGCCGGTGCACGCCTTCGTCAACGACCAGCACCTGCTGGAAAAAGGCATGACCAACTACTGGGGCTACAACAGCATCGCGTTCTTTGCCCCCGACCCGCGCTACCTGGCCAGCGGCAAGATCGCCGAGTTCAAGGAGATGGTCGCGCACCTGCACGAACAGAAGCTGGAAGTGATCCTCGACGTGGTCTACAACCACACCGCCGAAGGCAACGAGCGCGGTCCGACCCTGTCCATGCGCGGCATCGACAATGCCTCGTACTACCGCTTGATGCCTGACGACAAGCGCTTCTACATCAACGATTCCGGCACCGGTAACACCCTGGACCTGAGTCACCCGTGCGTGCTGCAAATGGTCACTGACTCCTTGCGGTACTGGGCCAACGAGATGCATGTCGACGGTTTCCGCTTCGACCTGGCAACGATCCTTGGCCGCTATCGCGATGGTTTCGACGAGCGCCACAGTTTCCTCGTGGCCTGCCGCCAGGACCCCGTACTGCGTCAGCTCAAACTGATCGCCGAGCCTTGGGACTGCGGCCCGGGCGGCTATCAAGTGGGCAATTTCCCACCGGGCTGGGTGGAATGGAACGACCGCTTCCGCGACACCGTGCGCGCATTCTGGAAAGGCGACGACGGCCAGCTCGCGGACTTCGCCGGGCGCATGACCGCCTCGGGCGAGATGTTCAATCATCGCGGTCGCCGCCCGTACAGCTCGGTGAATTTCATCACCGCCCACGACGGTTTCACCCTGCATGATCTCGTCTCGTACAACGACAAGCACAACGAAGACAACGACGAGAACAACCAGGACGGCAGCAACAACAACCTGTCCTGGAACCACGGCGTTGAAGGCCCCACCGACGACCCGGAAATCAACGCGCTGCGCCTGCGCCAGATGCGTAACTTCTTCGCCACCCTGCTGCTGGCCCAAGGTACGCCGATGATCGTCGCCGGTGACGAATTCGCCCGCACTCAGCACGGCAACAACAATGCCTATTGCCAGGACAGCGAGATCGGCTGGGTCAACTGGGAATTGGACGATGACGGCAAGTCGCTGCTCAAGTTCGTGAAACGATTGATCAAGCTACGCTTGGCCTACCCGATCCTGCGGCGTGGACGCTTCCTGGTCGGCGACTATAACGAAGACATCGGCGTGAAGGACGTAACCTGGCTCGCACCCGACGGCAACGAAATGACCACCGAACAGTGGGAAGACAGCCACGGTCGCTGCCTCGGCATGTTGATGGACGGCCGCGCCCAGGAAACCGGGATTCGTCGCGCCGGTGCCGATGCGACCTTGTTGCTGGTGGTCAACGCGCACCACGACATGGTCAATTTCCGCCTGCCGCCAGTGCCCGAGGGTGAGTTCTGGACCTGCATGCTCGATACCAATGACACCGCAGTACGCGGTCAGGAACGCTTTGATTTTGAACATGAATACGCGGTGACCGGCCGCTCGCTGTTGTTGTTTGAACTGCAGCGCGAAGACGAGGTGTGAGATGGCTTTACACGGATTCCTTCAAGGCTACCGGGGTTATGCGGACACGCAAGCCCTGGGGGATGCCCTGAAGGCGCTTCAGGAAGAAGGCCTTGACCAACTGCCGCTGCCCGGCAGCGGGCAGACCTTGGCACGCTTCAGTCGCCTGGCCCAGGTCGCCGGGCATGACTTGCGCCTGTGCAAGTTGTTTGAGGGTCATACCGACGCGTTGGCGATCATTGCAGAACTGGACAGCCCCCTGCCGCCCTTGGGTAGCACGTGGGGCATGTGGGCCGCCGAACCGCCGAGTGCCAAGGTACGCGTGCGGCGCGACGGCCATCGACTGATGGTGGACGGTCGTAAAGCCTGGTGTTCCGGCGCGGCCGTGGTCAGCCATGGGTTGCTGACGGCCTGGGATGAAGAAGAGCGGCAGCAACTGGTCGCGGTCGAGATGCAGCAGCCGGGCGTAACTGTGACGAAGGACGGCTGGCACGCGGTCGGCATGGCGGCGACGGGCAGCGTTGAAGTGGTCTTCGAGGGGGTGCGCGGGATTGCCGTCGGCCACCCCGGTGAGTACCTCACCCGCCCCGGCTTCTGGCAAGGCGGGATTGGTATTGCGGCGTGCTGGTATGGCGCCGCGCAACGCCTGGCGGAAGTCTTGCGTGAGCAATGCGCCAAACGCCCTGAACCCCATGCCCTCGCCCACTTGGGTTCAGTGGACAGTGCGCTGAACGGGGCCGCCTGCGTTCTGCGCGCCAGCGCCGAGCACATCGACCTTGAACCTAAGGCTGATGCCCGAGTGCTGGCCCAGCAGACGCGGGCTTGCATTGAAGACACGGTCGAGCAAGTGATGCACCACGTGGGACGTGCCGTCGGTGCAGGCCCCTATTGCAAGGACCCGCACTTTGCGCAGTTGATGGCGGATTTGCCGGTGTACCTGCGCCAGAGTCACGCCGAACGTGACTTGGCCGGCCTGGGTGAGCTGATCGCAGGCGAACCCACAGGGAGGTGGCAGTTATGAAACCCAACCCGATTGTCGGCCAAGGCACCCCACTGCATCACTGGCAGGCCTCGCCGCGGATGGCCGAGTTGCCGCAGATCAGCGTCGAACAGTTAGTACCTGAAGGGCATCGCGCCGTGATCATCGCGCCCCATCCGGATGATGAAGTGCTGGGCTGCGGTGGTCTGTTGCAAGGTCTGGCGGCGCTCGGTCGGCCCATACAGCTGATTTCGGTGACCGACGGCAGCGCCAGTCACCCCGGCTCTCGGCGCTGGCCGGTAGAGCGCCTGAGCGTGGTGCGGCCCCAGGAATCAGCGCAAGCCCTGCATCGGCTGGGTTTGCCATTGCACAGTTTGAAATGGCTGCGCGCCGGGTTTACCGACAGCAAGGTAGCGGCGCGAGAGGACGAATTGAGCGCCTTTATCCAACGCTACCTCAAGCCCACGGATGTGCTGTTTACCACGTGGCGAGAAGACGGCCACTGCGACCACGAAGCCGTAGGCCGCGCCAGTGCCAAGGCCGCCCAAGCGGTGGGCGCTACGCTGTACGAGCTGCCGGTGTGGACGTGGCACTGGGCAACCGCCGAAGACAGCCAAGTGCCGTGGCACCGCGCGCGCAAAATCCCTCTGAGCTGCGAGTCGGTGGCCCGTAAGCGCCACGCTATTCACGCGTTCGCCAGCCAATTGGAAGGTGACCCGCAAATCGGCCTGCCCCCGGTGCTCGCGCCCTATGTGGTGGAGCGCTTGCTGCAACCGTTTGAAGTGGTATTCGTATGAGTGTGGCTACGCCGTATTTCGACCAACTGTTCGCCGAAAATGATGACCCTTGGGCGTTTCGTCAACGCTGGTATGAGCGACGCAAACGCGCATTGACCCTTGCTGTGCTGACGCGTCCGCGCTATGCCGCCATTTTTGAGCCGGGCTGTGCCAATGGCGAGCTGAGTTTCGAACTGGCGCCTCGCTGTGATCGCCTGCTGTGCTGTGACACCGCCGCCGCTGCCGTCAGCCTGGCGCGCAGCCGTTTGTTGGGGTTCCCCCATGCCGAGGTGCAACAGAGCCGCCTGCCGGAACAATGGCCGACCGAGCGCTTCGAGCTGATCGTGCTCAGCGAGCTGTGTTACTACCTCGACGCAGACGATTTAGGCCGCGTGATCGACCGCGCCCTCGCCAGCCTGACCGACGACGGCCAACTGCTGGCGTGCCACTGGCGCGTACCGATTGAAGGCTGTCCGCAGACATCTGAGCAGGTACATGCCCTGCTCCATGAACGACTGGCAATGCCGCGCATCGCCAGCTACCACGAACAGGATTTTCTCCTCGACCTGTGGTGCCGCGATGGCACCTCGGTCGCTCGCCATGAGGGCCTGCGATGATCGGCGTTCTGATCCCGGTGCATAACGAACAAGCGCTGTTACCCGACTGCCTGGACGCCGCGTTGATCGCGGCCCGCCACCCTGGCCTGCAAGGCGAAGCGGTGCAGATCCTGCTGGTGCTCGACAGTTGCAGCGATGACAGCGCAGCCATCGTCCAGAGCTACCCGGTGCAGCACTTCGAAGTACAGGCGCGCAATGTTGGGCATGTGCGCGGGCTGGGTGCGCGGCATCTGCTCAATCAGGGCGCACGCTGGATTTCCTGCACCGACGCCGACAGCCGCGTCGCGCCTGACTGGCTGGTAGCGCAGTTGGCGCTGAACGCCGATGCGGTATGCGGCACGGTGACGGTGGACGCGTGGAGCGAGGGCTTCGACCCGGCCGCGCAGATCCGCTACCTCCAGGGTTATCAGGCGCAGGACGGGCACCGGCACATCCACGGCGCCAATCTGGGGGTGAGCGCGGGTGCTTACATTCGCGCAGGCGGCTTCGAACCCTTGGCCTGCCATGAGGACGTGCAATTGGTGCGCAACCTGGAACGCTGTGGCGCCTCTATCGCCTGGAGCAATACCCCGCAAGTGATCACCAGTGCGCGCTTGGAATCCCGCGCCCAAGGCGGGTTTGGCGATTATTTGAAGAGCCTGATGCCGGCGTCGTGAAAAAATCCATATTACAGAATGTAAAAGCGGCGAATCCTTGTCTATGCTGAAGACGCCTTGCTGGTCATTCAGGGTTGAATGGCCACGCACCCATCACGGCGGAGTCTGTGGTGAATAAATAGAGTCGTCCCGTCAACGGGGCACGACCCAGCACCAATCCACAAGGATGTAACGCTCATGAAGTCTGCCTCCCTCAGTGAAGGCCGTCGCGGCCCCGCGCAAATCTGGAACACTGCGCCGCAGCTGGCGCAAATAGCCCCTATCTCTGCGACATCGCTGGTCCCGGCCGGTGCACGGGTGGTGGTCATCGCGCCCCATCCGGGCGACGAAGTGTTGGCGTGCGGCGGCATGCTGCAACTGCTCAGCACCCTTGAATATCCCCTGCAACTGATCTCCATCACCGACGGCAGCGCCAGCCATCCTGGCTCACATCGGTGGCCGGCCAGCCGCTTAAGCGTCGTGCGGCCCCAGGAAAGCGCCGAAGCGCTGCGTCGCCTGGGCATGCCCATGCATAGCCTGAAATGGATTCGCGGCGGCTTTTGCGACAACGCCCTGTCGGCCCGTGAGCCGCAACTGAGCCAATTCATCGCGCGCTATTTGCAAGCGGGCGATGTGGTGTTCACCACGTGGCGCAACGACGGCAACCCCGACCACGAAGCGGTGGGCCGCGCCAGTGCGAAGGCGTGCAATCTCGTCGGTGCGCAGCTGTATGAACTGCCGATCTGGGCCTGGCACTGGCCCGCGCGCGAGGGTGCAATCATCCCCTGGCAACGGGCGCGCAAGGTGCGCCTGGACACATGGAGCGTTGCGCGCAAACTCCACGCGGTCCATGCCTATGCGAGTCAATTGGTGGGTGACCCGCAGATCGGTCTGGCGCCGATGCTGGCGCAGGTGTTGTTGGATCGCATGCGCGAGCCTTACGAGATCGTCTTCGCATAGCCGCCGACTCGTCCGTACCTGTTATTTCTCACAGTAGCGACGCGAGGGATGTGCGTCTAAGGTTCAAAACGTGCTGCACAGGTGAGGTGCAGTCGAGAAAGCCATGCCAACCCTTTGCATTGGCGGGTGTTTTCGAAGCAGGTAACTCGTATTCCCTGATCCGTATCGCGTTCGTTGTTGCCATGGTCCTTAACCGTGCCTGTCATCAGGCACCGTGGAGTCAGGTCGCATTGAGCGAGGACGGATCATGAGCAAACGACTTCCCCAACGGACCGGCGCCAGCCTGATTATGGCGTCAGCAGCATGGCTGTTGAGCTGTTCAAGCACTGCTCAGGCGTGCACCTTCACCATCACGCCAGGTGACGATGTGGTGACCTGCACCAGCGGCGCGGGCGGCAACCTCATTGATGCGCAAGGTAACAACAGTCTGATATTTCCCTCCGGCAACGGCAGCGTGTTGGGCGTCGGTTATGGCGCGGGCAATGACCTCATCGAGATGAACACCGCGGATGCGGTCATCGGCACCAGTGGGGTCAACATGGGCGATGGCGCGAATATCTTTCGCCTGTTCCAGGGGGCGGTCAACAGTGTGATCTTGCAGGGCTCCGGTGCCGATGTAGTGCAAATCAGCGGCGGTACGGCCGGTGGAATTTTCCAGGGCGCCGGATTGGACAAATTCTCCATGAGCGGCGGCACGATCACATCCCTTGCCCAAGGGGATGGCATCGACGACTTCGCCATGAGCGGCGGTACCATCACAGGCGCCTTTGAAGATGGCGACCACGGATTGATGACCGGCGGCAGCATCGGACGCGTCGACATGAAACTCGACAACAACCTGTTTGATATGCGCGGCGGCACCGTTGTCGGCAACTTCGTCACCGGCTTTGGCGACGACACGATCCTGGTATCGGGCACCAGTTTCATTGGCGGTAACCTCAGCGTCAGCGGCGGGGCCGACATCATCGTCATCAAGGGTGGCAGGATTGCCGGGGAAATTCGCATGAGCGCGGGGAATGACCAGTTCGAGTGGAACGGCGCGGGCCAACTCGACTCGGCAGTACTGCTGGCCGGCGATAACGACACGGCGCTGCTGAAAAACCTGACCGAAGCCATTGTCGCCCCTACTCCCGTTGTGGACGGCGGAACGGAGAACGATACCCTGACGTTCGACAACAGCCAGGTCAGCACACCGCAACGTTATCAGAACTGGGAAATCGTCAACCTGGACAACAATTCGAGCCTGTCCCTCGGCGGCACCTTCACACTGGGGGATGCCGCTACCGGGACCGGCACCATGAACGTAAATGGCAGCTCGGCATTGCGGGTCAGTACAGGGATCATCAACCCGTTTACCGCCGGCCAACTGACGACCCTGAACAACAGCGGCCTGATCGACATGACCACGGGCAGCTCCGGCACCAGCGATACCCTGACGGTCAATGGCAACTACAACGCCAGCGGCGGCCAACTCGCGCTGCAAAGTGTATTGGGTGGCGACGGTTCGCCCAGCGACAAACTGGTAATCAGCCAGGGGACCATCCAGGGGAGTACGAGCATTCGCGTCACTAACCTCGGCGGCGCAGGCGCCGCTACGCTGCAAGATGGTATCCAGGTGGTGCAGGCGCTCAACGGCGCCACCGGCAGCGGCACTGCCTTTACCCTTGGCGCGCCGGTGTCTGCCGGCGCGTTCGACTATTACCTGTTCAAGGGTGGCGTCACCGCCGGCACCGCCGAAAACTACTACCTGCGTTCGACCATCCCGGTGGTGCCGCCGAACCCGGTCATTATCGTGCCGTTGCCTGTCCCCATTCCCGATGAACCACCGCTGCCGCCCAACCCTGGGACAGAGCCGATTCCCATCTACCGCCCGGAAGTGCCGCTCTACGCCGCGCTGTTTCCCGCCGCCCAGCAAATCGTGCAAGGCATGCTCGGCTCCTTTCACCAGCGCATGGGTGACCAGAGCCAGCAACAGCAGGCCGGCGCTTTATCGGCCGGGTGGGGTCGGGTCTACGGCAACAGCAGTCGCCAGAGTTTCGCCGGCACGGTGAGCCCGACGCTGGACAGTTCGGTAACGGGCTTCCAGGTGGGCAGCGATCTCTATGCCAGCGCCATGGGCGATGGCCAGCAACGCTTGGGGTTTTTCGTCGGCCATAGCCGTTTGCGGGGCACAGTCAAAGGCTTCAACGGCGGCCGGGAGGACAAGAACGCCGGCAAAACCACCTTGCGCGGTGACAGCCTGGGCGTGTACTGGACGCTGATCGGCGCCAACCAGGCCTACCTTGACCTGGTGTTAATGGGCACACGCTTCAATGGCAACAACGAGTCGGACCGTGGTGTGAAGATGAAAACCCGCGGGCACAACGTCACAGCCTCCGCCGAAGTCGGCTGGCCGATCCCGGTGACGACCAACTGGGTCGCGGAACCCCAGGCACAAGTGATCGTCAGCAAGACCACGTTGAATAGCCAAAACGACGGGGTTTCCGACGTGTCCTATAACGCCGATACCCACCTGACCACGCGCCTGGGAATCCGCCTGCGCGGCGACTACCAAGTGCGTGGCATGCCACTGGTGCCTTATGTACGGGCGAATGTCTGGCACACCCGCGCCGGACAGAACACCGTGACCTTTGCCGATGTCACCGACATCGACACCGAGCAGAAGTCCACCACCCTGGACCTCAGCGTCGGTGCAACGTTGAAGGTCACCCAAGACATCAGCGTTTACAGCGAGGTGGGCTACAACCGCAACCTGGACAGCAACACCTTCAACGGCCGCCAAGGTACGGTTGGCCTGAGAATGGCGTTCTGATCTGGTAGGCAACCGCCAGCCAGATAAACCAGACCGGCATCACATATAGGGCCAGGCGTGTGTCTGGCCGCAACGCCAGCAGGCAGAGCACGAACGCAAGGAAACCCAGGGAAAACCAAGCCATCGGCACACCGCCGGGCATCTTGTAAGTGGACTTGGCGTGCAGGTCCGGGCGTTTTTTACGGTAAGCGATGTACGACGCGAGAATCGTCGACCACGTAAAAATCACCAGGATCGCCGAGACCGTCGACACAATGGTGAAGGCGGTCATCACCTCCGGCACCACAAACAGCAACACCAGGCCGAGCAGCATCAATACCGTGGTGAAGGCCAGGCTGAACAACGGAACGCTGCTGTTGGACAAGCGTCGGAAAACACCTGGCGCATCCCCCAGATCGGCCAACCCGAACAACATGCGGCTGGCGGAAAACACCCCGCTGTTGGCCGAGGACGCCGCCGAGGTGAGTACCACGAAATTGACGATGCCCGCAGCCGCAGGAAACCCCGCCACCAGGAACAGCTCCACAAACGGGCTTTTGCTCGGCGACACCTGCTGCCACGAGGTCACGGCGATGATGCACGCCAGGGCCAGCACGTAGAACAGAATGATGCGCAACGGAATCGAATTGATTGCCTTGGGCAACGTCTTCTCCGGCGCACGGGTTTCGGCCGCGGCGGTGCCGATCAGCTCGGTGCCGGCAAAGGAAAAAATCGCCATCTGGAACCCGGCAAAAAAGCCGAACAGGCCGTTGGGAAATGCCGCCTGCTTGTCCAGCAAATGCGACAGCGATGCAGTGACGCCGGTGGGTGAGACAAACGAGCCAGCGATCAGCACCACGCTCACCCCGATCAGGGTCACCACGGCGATGATCTTGATGATTGCGAACCAGAACTCCACTTCGCCGAACAACCGGACAGTCAGCGCATTCAACGCGAACAACGTTAACAGCATGCCCACCGCCGGCATCCACGCCGGCAGGTCCGGGAACCAGTACTGGAAAAACCCGCCGACCACCACCGCATCCCCCACCACCGCCACGCTCCAGCTCAGCCAGTACGACCAGCCGAGAAAAAACGCGGCGCGCGGCCCCAGGTAGGCGCCGGCAAAATCGGCAAAGCTCTTGAAGTTGAGGTTGGACAGCAGCAGCTCGCCCATGGCGCGCATCACGAAATACACAAACAGCCCGATGATCATGTAGATCAGGATGATCGAGGTGCCGGACAGCGCAATGATCTTGCCGGAGCCCATGAACAGGCCGGTGCCGATCGCACCGCCCATGGCCATCAGCTGGATATGACGGTTGCTCAGGGTGCGTTGCAACGCAGGCTTTTCGCAAAGCCCGGACGTAGTTGTTTTCATCACAAAACCTCTTGTTATGTTTTTGAGTTTTGGCAGAAAAAAGTTGGGCGGTCGTTGTTATTAGGGGGTCAGGCGGTTTTGCTTTCGAAACCGTGCAACACGTTGACGGCATTGATGCCGATCTCATCGACCATGTAGCCCCCTTCCATCACGAACAACGTCGGCACGCCCACGCTGGCGATGATCTCGCCCATACCGAGGAAGTCTTCGCTGTCGAGGAGGAAGTGGCTGATGGGGTCGTCCTTGAACGTGTCGACGCCGAGGGAAATCACCAGTACTTCAGGGGCGAAGTGTTTGAGCCGCTGGCACGCGTCGGCGAGGGCAATTTTGTAGTGATCCCAGGTGGTGTTTTTCGGCAACGGATAATTCAGGTTGAAGCCCTCCCCTGCACCCTTGCCGCGCTCGCTGTTGGCGCCGGAAAAGTACGGGTAGGACACGGCGGGCTCGCCATGCAGGGAGATAAACAGCACATCCGAGCGGTCGTAGAAAATGTTCTGTGTGCCGTTGCCATGGTGGAAATCCACGTCCAGTACCGCAACGCGTTTGGCGCCTTGAGTGATGGCCTGTTGTGCGGCAATCGCGGCGTTGTTGAGGTAGCAATAACCGCCCATGTATTCGCGGGCGGCATGGTGGCCGGGTGGGCGGCACAGGGCAAAGGCGCTGTTGTGGCCCTCATCGATGAGCGCGAGGCCAGTGAGTGCAATGTCCGCGCTGGTCTTCACCGCCTGCCACGTGGTCGCGGTAATCGGCGAACCGGCGTCCATGGCATAGAACCCCAGCTTGCCGTCGATGAAATCCGGCACCTGTTCATTGGCCAGATCGCGCACCGGCCACACCAGCGGCAGCGCGTCATGGCTGCGGCCGATGGCGGTCCATTCGGCCCATGCGGTTTCAAGGAAAGAGACGTAGCGCTCGCTGTGGGCATTGACGTAACAGGCGCGGTCAAAGGCGCGCGGCACGATGATATCGCCGAGCCCGACGTGCTGGACGCGGTCACGCACGGTGTCGGCGCGGCTCGGTTGCTCGAACGATGGCTTGAGTACGCCATCCTTCAATTCGGTGCCATGGTGCAAACGGTGGGCATCGCTAAAAACAGTCAGCATGTGTATAAATCCGCCAGTAAAAGACAGGGTCTATTTTGTTCTGGCGGTGCGGGGCTTTCTTTGCTTTTAGTTCTTGCGCTGTTAGTTTTATCGGGTTTTTTTACCCCTATTACAGGCGAATATGAAAAATAAAACCAAGCAGGTCGTTCTTGACGACACCGATCTCGCCATCCTCGCCTTGCTGCAGGAAGACGCGAGTATTTCCAACGCCCAACTCAGCGAGCGTCTGGCCCTGAGCCTCACGCCGTGCTGGCGCCGCCGCAAGCGTCTGGAAGAAGAAGGCGTGATCAAGGACTACCAGGCCAATCTGGATCGCAAGCTGCTCGGCCTGGACATCATGGCGTTTGTGCATGTGCGCTTTGCCATCCACACCGACCACGCGCCGGACGCCTTCGAAGCGGTGGTCAAGGAACTGCCTCAGGTGCTGTCGTGCCACAAAATCACCGGGGATGCGGATTATCTGTTGCAGGTGCTGGCGGAAGATCTCGACAGCTACAGCGAGTTTGTAGAGAGCGTCCTGAGGCGACAATTGGGGATCGCGTCGATCCAGTCGAGCCTGGCGCTGCGCGAAGTGAAAGCGACAAGCCGGGTGGCGATTCCGAAGCGCGATTGAACACCGTCCATGAACGCTCGAAAACGGCAGGTGCTGGCTAAAGGCCTGCCATGCAGATGTGAAAAAATCGTTAACTAATTCATCCCTATGGCTTTTTCCTACAGAATCAATCTGTCACAATGATGCGAATAATTATCAACACTTTTATTATTCGCCAGGGAAAGGCAGTTAGGGGAGAGCTCGTTCGATGCCTGTGCACCAGCCCGGCGGTAAAGGTTTTACACCCAGTTTGATCGCGTTGGCGGTCTGTCTCGCCACCTCGCACGCGGCCTTCGCCGCCGACGCCGAAGCACCGGTCACCACCCTGGAACTGGGCGCCACCCAAATCTCCGGCGAGCAGCAGTTGGGCGAAACCACTGAGGGCACGCAGTCCTACACCACCGGCGCGATGAAGACCGCGACCAAGTTGCCACTCACCCTGCGTGAAACGCCACAAGCCGTCACCGTGATTACGCGCCAGCGCATGGATGACCAGGCAATGACCAGCATCAACGACGTGGTCAACGCAACGCCCGGGTTGTTCCTGAATTACTCCAACGGACCGGGCAGGCAGTCCTATACCTCGCGCGGTTTCGACATCGACAACCTGATGTATGACGGTATTCCGAGCGGCTATAACGGCGTTTCAGTCGGCGCGCAGCCCAACCTGGCGATGTTCGACCGCGTTGAAGTGGTGCGCGGCGCGACCGGCCTGGTGACCGGCGCGGGCAACCCGTCGGCCGCCATCAACCTGATCCGCAAGCGGCCCCTGGACGAGCAGAAAGTCACCCTGACCGGCGCCGCTGGCAGCTGGGACGACTACCGTGGCGAACTCGACGCCTCCAGCCCGCTCAATGACAGTGGCACCTGGCGCGGCCGGGTGGTCACCTCCTACCGCGACGCCAATAGCTTCATCGACAACGCCGAGGAGTATCACGGCCTGTTCTATGCCGTCACCGAAGCTGACTTGGGTGAAGACACCACCCTGACCCTCGGCTACTCAAACCAGAAGGACAAGACCAATTACTTCTGGGGTTCCTCAATGATCGGTCAGGATGGCCATCACCTCGACCTGCCCCGCTCCTACAACCCCGGCACCGACTGGGAGAACAAGGACCAGGAGATCAACACGGTCTTCGCCGAACTGCGCCAGCAACTGGCCAACGACTGGAAGCTGCAGGTCAACGCCAACTACGCCGAGCAGAAAGCCTTGTTCTCGGGCTCGTATCAATCGCGCTGGGCTGCTGACAAATCACTGGCGCGAACCGTCTACCAGGCCGCCTATGACGAAAATCAGGCTGGCGTCGACGCCTTCGTCAGCGGCCCGTTCCAGGCGTTCGGGCGCACCCATGAGCTGGTGGTCGGTGCCAGCCGCCGCATTTACGACATGACCAGCCACGACTACAGCCCGTACGACACCAATTGGCCGATTACCGCAGGCAAACCGGACTTCGTCCACACCACCGACACCCGTGAAATCACCACCCAGGACGGCTTCTACCTGACCACGCGCCTGAGCCTGGCCGACCCGCTCAAGCTGATCCTCGGCGGGCGCCTGGACTGGTATGACTACGATGCCCATGGCAGCAACAGCGGCGACTACAAAGTCACCCGCAACCTGACGCGCTACGCGGGTTTGATCTACGAGCTGGATGACCATCACTCGGTCTACGTCAGCTACAGCGACATTTTCACGCCGCAAACCGCCAAAGATAGTTCGGCGACCCCGGTCAAGCCGATTGTCGGCAAAAACTACGAGGTCGGCGTTAAAGGCGAATACCTGGGCGGCGCGCTGAATGCCAGCGTCGCACTGTTCCGCGTCGATCAGGAAAATCGTGCCACCAAAGTGACCGTGCAAAACTGCCCGCAGACCGAGTGCTATGAAGCCTCCGGCGAGATTCGCAGCCAGGGTATCGACTTCGAACTGCAAGGCGCCCTCACCGAGAACTGGCAGGTCGGCGGTGGCTACACCTACGCGCGCACCCACACCATCAAGGACGAAGCCAACCCGCAGCTTGTCAACAAGCAGTACGACACCGACACCCCGGAGCACTTGTTCAAACTGACCACCCGCTACAACCTCCAGGGCGCGCTGGAGAAATTCCGGGTGGGCGGCAACATCTCCTGGCAGAGCCGCATGTACAACGACGTCAAGCTGGCTGACGGCAGCACCTACCGCCTGCAACAAGGCGCCTACGCCGTCACCGACTTGATGGCCGGCTACAGGGTCAACGACAACCTGGACCTGCAGCTCAACGCCAACAACATCTTCGACCGCAGCTACTACTCAACCATCGCCAACTCCGTGGACTACGGCGGCGACAGCTACGGCACCCCACGCAACATGATGCTGACGGCCAAATACACCTTCTGATCGTCATCAAGGCTGCCCGCTCGGGCAGCCTTTCCTCCTGGCAGTGGCGCTTAAAGCTCTCTCCCCTACTGCCGATAAGCTTTTGCTTTCCCCGTACCTGCAAAAATCCTGATACCTGCTTTGCTCTGTAGCAGCGCGCCATCGTGGCACGCCGCATGCTTTGTTCCTGGCCACACCACAGGGAGTAAGAGTGAATGCCCGTCCGCACGCGTTTTCTAGAGCACTACCGCAAAGCCGACCGCATCATGCTGGCGTTGATCTGGCTGATGACGCTGTTCTCCGTAGGCCTGGCGTTCTGGCACGACACCTTGATCCAAGCAATCGTAGTCGGTGGCGGCACAAGCCTGCTGCTCACCGCGCTCTACCGCGCCATCGGCGGCACGCGCGTGATGCGCTGCGCACTGGGCGCTGGTCTGATGGTCATGGCCGCGCTGCATATCAACCAGGCACAAGGCGTGATCGAAGCCCACTTCGGAATTTTCGCCCTGCTGGCGGTGCTGACGTTTTACCGCGACTGGCTGCCGATCCTCGTGGCCGCACTCACCATCGCCGTGCACCACGTGGTCTTCCATGCCTTACAGCATCAAGGCTTCCCGGTCTTCGTGATGGAACACCACGGCGGCTGGACCATGGTGTTTGTGCATGCTTTCTACGTGGTGATGGAAACAGTCGCCCTGCTCTACCTCGCCGTGCACAGCCAGGCCGAAGCCGTCGAGAGCCAGGAAATGCTCGAAAAAATGCTCGCTGTCACCACCCAGCTCACCGTGGAAACCGCACAAGGTGAAGGCAAGGCGCATATGTCCCTGGCCAAGCGCTTCGACCACTTCCTGCAACAGATCACCGGGCTCATTGACGGCGTCTCCCGCGACTCCCACGGCCTCGGCCAACTCGGACAAGAACTGGCCCACGCCAGCGGCACCCTGGAAAAAGGCGCACGCCACCAACTGGCCGAAATCGCACAAATGACTGACTCCATGCAGCGCATGGAACACGCCATGGGCAACATTACGGTGCACGTCGAGGAAGCGGTCGCGCACGCCGACGTCGCCAGCCAACAAATCCTGCGCGGCCAGGAAAGCGTCGGCCGCGCCCAACACGAAATCACCCAACTGGCCACACGCCTCACCGACACCCATCAGACCGTTCAAGGCTTGGCCGTGCAGGCCGAACAGATCGGCTCGGTGCTCGACGTCATCAGCAGCATCGCCAACCAAACCAACCTCCTCGCCCTCAACGCCGCCATCGAAGCCGCCCGCGCCGGTGAGCAAGGCCGCGGCTTCGCCGTCGTCGCCGACGAAGTGCGCAACCTGGCGCAACGCACAGCGGTTTCCACCCAGGAAATCAAAACCATCATCGAAGGCTTGCAGCAAGGCAGCCGCGAAGCCGTCGAAGCCATGCAGGACAGCCGCCAAGGCGTAGAACGTTGCGTGGAAGACAGCCAGGTCGCGGTGCAAATGCTAAAGGCAGTAGGCAATGACATCACCCAAATCGATGCGCTGAACGGGCGGATCGTCAGCACTACGCGGGAACAGACCTCAGCAAACCTGGAGATCGTCGGGCGCTTGCAGTCGGTGCAGGGCATCGCGCAGAGCACGGCACAGGATGTAGAGATGCTGGCCAGGAGCAGCGAACAACTGCCGCCGATTGCGGTGCGGTTAGACGCGTTGGGGCGCCGGTTTCATCCGTGAGGTGGTGATCTTCGAAAGGCCTCGGCGTTGTGTTGATCGCGCGCTTGGGCCTATTTGAAATACGTCGTGAGAGATAACTTCAGGCCAATAGCAGCGGTTCGAGTTCCGCCGCTTGCGTACCCAGTTCTAAAGAGAGAATACGAGGTCGAGAAGCTATACAGGTCGTTCTGATGTAGGTGCTTGCGCTGATTATTGACCGTAATGCTGAGTGTGGCTCAACTCAAGTGCCCCTCAATTCATAGACGCAATCTCAATAAACTCGTCAAACCTTAAAGTTACCTATTTGCTGCTGTAGCACGGCTCCGAGCTCGGCCAAGTTAGTACTTGAACGGGCAGTTCGCTCGCACGATAAAGCTGAATCATCCGCAATATTGCGAACCGACGTAACACTCCGGTTAATTTCTTCCGCGACGCAACTTTGTTCCTCACCTGCAGTAGCGATTTGTCTGACCATCTGCTGGATGTTGTCAATCATCTCCACGATGGTTTCAACCGAGCCCCCAGTGTTTGAAACCTGTATTACCGTTTCATCCGTCAAACCGCGGCAGACTTCCATCATCCCAGCAGCTTCTTCGGCTATTTTTTGCAGATTGGCAGTCAGCGCTCCAATTTCCAGGGTTGCGCCCTGAGTTCGTTTGGCGAGCGTTCTCACCTCATCGGCCACCACCGCAAATCCTCGACCAGCATCGCCCGCCCTAGCAGCCTCAATAGCGGCATTTAACGCCAACAAGTTGGTTTGATCGGCGACAGACGTTATGACCTGCAATACCCCGCCTATATTCAGGCTCTCTATCCTGAGTTGTGCCATGGCTGCGGCAGATTTTGATACTTCAGATGCGAGACGTTTTATTTGGGTTATTGCTTCTTTTGCCATGGTTCCGCCGGTCTGCGCTTGGAGGTTAGCGGTGAGCGCCGCATGGGCTGCTTCCTCAGAGTTGCGTGCAACTTCGAGGGTGGTTGCTACCATTTCGTGAATCGCAGTGGCGACTTGGTCGATTTCAGTTCTCTGATTACCTACGCCGATGCGGGTCTGCTCTGTCGCTGCGGAAAGGTCAACGGCGGCATCAGAAATTACGCCCGATGAAGTATTAACCTGACTAATAAGCAGGCTCAGGCGTGACTGCATTTCACCCAAGGAGTACAGCACACTGCCGGCCGCTGACATTTTCGCTTCAAGAATCGGGCGCAAGTCACCACTGGCAACGCGCTGAGCGATGGTGGACAAGACAGTAGGCTCTGCACCAAGAGCACGTGATAAGCCACGAACTATTAGAGTAGTCAGTACTACCCCGATGACAATTGCTACTGCGCAGAAAAACATCAGAAGATTACGGGTGTCTTTATAATCGTTCTGCGCATCACTAATGCTAGCCAGCGCTAGACCTGAGTTAAAACTCTTGTAAGTTGTAACGCTAGCCACCAGTTTCTTTAGGAGTGGCAAGCATTGGTTGTTCATCATATCAATAGCCGCTTTTGCATCGCCAGTAACGGCTAACCGCGTGATTTCCAAAGCAATCGGACCATACGCTTTCTCAATCTCCTCAATGTTAGCAACTAAGCTCCGAGCGTTATTACCATCAGCGGATGGAGGCAATGCAGCGACTCCAGCCACTAACGCTGACAAAATACTTTTAACCTTCTGATGTTCGATATTTACGGTATCGGCCTCGGCCTGTCTGTCAGCTGCCGAGGTAACCAGCACGAGGTTTCGTGCTGAGATCGCACGTTGCTGCGCAGCGAGCAATAGATCATTCATCAGGCCCATGCGCTTATTCAAACCATCAACATAACTTGAGAAGCGTAGATTTGATCCATTTAAGCTAGTGACAGAAAATGCAGAGATCATAAAAATAATCATTACCATCAAGCCAAAGCTTAACAACAACCTCTTCCGCACCGACAAGGAATTTAACATGCTGACTCTCCGATTTTTTAGTATTCTCACGGCGCAGCCAGAGATATGGCGCATTGACACTATGCGGCGTCAGATGGCAGTAATTCAAGGCTTAAATCGGGTTACGGTACTAAAGTACTAAATTGAAACTCAAACAATCCAATCGAACTACCGCACCATCTAAACGCACCTATATGAATGGATTTCTATTCTAGGGTGGATATTTAATTCAAACTCTATAGTTAAAACAGGAACCGCTTTATATTTAACTCAATTACATTTTATCGAGCCCTATAACGAGCCATAGGCCCAATAGCCTCCTACAGAGAAGGCTGCCCTGGCGGGCTTTTAAGCGTCTGCTGAAAACCAAGGTCTCGGCCTCCTAACTGTTCGAAATGCGCGTCAGATTTACGGTCGCACCAATCGGTCGAAATACCGCACCCTTTTGCAGACAGTGGCAATGCTTAACGTTGGCCATAGCTTGTGCTTGCGAATAGAGGAGCACGCCTGGGGGCTTGCAGTGGTTCATGAAAGACTGCTTTCGGCCAGAAGCGGCCACTCAATGGTGTCTATAGCGGAATTCATCTCCTGACGGACCTCGGTTTAGGACATAGGAGCGTATACCAATGAGTAGGGGCTCTTAACATCAGCAGGTTAGCTGGACTGCTGATCGCTGATGCTTTCTTCTTCTCTGAGTTGGCCACTCATCGCATCGCAGCTAGCCGACCACGATGTCAGCCATTGCGGCATCGCTGGCGACTTTTCGGGTAGTCCCAACTCCCGAACAAATTCGCCTGGTGGAATAATCCCTTTAGATGAGCGAAATAGACCCCGCATTACTACAACTCCGATCACCCGTCCTTTGCTCAGAAACCGATGTTCCATAAAGCTCCATTTGTCGTCCCAGCCCAGCATTCTGGTGTGGACTTCAAACGTTTCAAACAGCCTAAGCTCACGACGAAATTTACCCCAGGTGTCCCCTACGATTGGTAGCGCTTTCGTTCTAATAGCCACTCGATACGCACCACTGCGCAGAACGAAATCCATACGTCCGACATCGGCGAGTGTGAAGTATCGGCCATTGGTGACGTGTCGATTGAAGTCAAGATCTAGAGGCCATACGCGCATTCGGATGACGGTTGACCCCAGAGCTTTTGCGGGGTTGCGCCACGGTCGGCGGAGTAGCATGAACAGAAGCCGAAACCATAGATTCATAAAAAACACCGATAGTTGAATGATCGGTGCACTTTAAAGAGTGAGGAGTGGGCTAGGTAGGTCTGAAAATGACTTAATTTGCCTTAAAAGTGCATTTGAATCACTGCTGCCAGAGGATTAGTGGTTTTATGGTGAAATCTGGCTCCAAGGCTGTAACCGTCCGGGCAACACTCCTTCCTAACAACGTCACTTGATCCTCAATTGGGTTTCATTACGTCGCCTTAGTCCTAGCTGAAAGCGGTTGAAACTCAATCAAGCGAATGGCCGCTAATGGCCGATGACTGCCAGTCGCCACCGGCAGCTATCGACCCAAAGCTGACGGTCGGCTTGGCTTAGGTTCAGATTGAGCAAGCCGGTCTCTCACCCAACCGCTCTACCAACCTTACGAGATAACCATCGGGATCCTGGACGATGAATTCGCGCTGACCTACTTCTATTTTGTCAGCCCGATACCATGTGTCTTTGCATTCTCGATAAAGTGGAAATCCAGCCTGAACAAGTTTTTGGATGATGGGTGCCACAGCCTCAACATCAATCTGTAGGTTGATGCCTCTTCCAAACGGTTTGGTCAATGGCGCAGTCAGCCATTGACCCGCGTCCGGATCAATCTGCTCAAGCATTACTTGAGCACCATTCAAATCAAGGTACGCAAATCCGTCATCCGAACGTTGATAAGCTACTTTGAACCCCAGAAGAGAAACCCAAAAAGCCAGGCTGCTATCCAGGTTGGTGACCATTAACTCCGGAACCAGTTTGTTACGTTCGAACATGAGATGACTTCCATTTCAAAATGCTTGTTTTTGTGAGCGGGCAGGTTCTGCACCTACGGCTTCGCTGCCAGGGCGGGATCGTGGTGCGCATGATGATGCACGCTTGGGTGGGAGTTATCGAGTCGCTTTGAGTGGCAGCTTCTGGCCGCAAGCAGACCTTCATCGCCGCATAACTCAGGAAAATGCATCCTCTACAAATGCCTCTAACGCCTTGTCTTCCAGGATTTCGATGGAGAAGTGCCCAAAGCGCTTGGGCAACCAGATAATGCGTGTCCCCGATGGGGATTGCAGGTTCGCGCGGGCCAATGGCTTTCCGTTTTCGTCTTGTGGCTGAACACCGGCGACCATCAGTTCGTCGTAGGTCTTCTCGATGTCCGGCGTCGAATAGCAGTGGCGATAAATCATCCCTTCTCCGGCGGAGTCTAATAGCTCCCTCAGATTCCCCGCCAATGGCTGTACCAACATGAAACGCTCTTGACCGATCAGCGCTATCGCGTAGCGCACATGCAGGCCACCTCGTTCCCAAACGAGCGTTTTGGATATCCTGGCATTAAGTATCTGTGCGTAGTAAGCACAGGCTTCTTCGAGATTATTGACCAATACATCTACGTGACTGAACTTCAGATCCATTGCAGCCTCCCTGTTGAACCGGCGTCAATGTTGAGCCGGAGACCCTCAAAATTCCATGGACTTCATGAGTCCATATTGTCGGTGTAGCAATGCGCCAATTCGGCGATAAACCCGCGTTCAAACTGAGGTAAGCGAGGAGCTGTCCATCGCTTGATGGCGAACAAAAGTGACTGCCCGCGTATGGCCGAAATCCGTCGTTCATAAGGCGCGGCTTCCGACCCAAAGCTGCCGCTCGCGAAATGCAACGATCGGCCAAAAGCAGACATCGATATATCCCGCTCCGAGGCCACTACTCAAAACGCTGCCCGTCATGCTCCCCTATAGCTGCATTACGGCGAGCGCCCTGCGCAGGGGTTCGTCGGATATTTGGATAGGACCGTGAAATGGCACGTCCATGTCCAACACAAGGTATACGGAAGCCGCAATAAGCAATGACGAGACGATGAACATTCCTATCACCATCGAATTACGGGGTGCGCGGTATCCAAAACTAGCGAAAATGAGCGTCAACCAAGCAACAAGCATCCCAATAAGGGGGCCAGGAATCGCTCCCTCCGACTGCTCGACGATCCTCCAGCGTTGCTCGATGAGCGAATGATATTGCTGACGAATATCCTGAAGCATCGTTTCGTGGTAGCGGTCCGGGGGCTTGATAACAGCCAATGACTTGCCTATGTCATCCAGGTATTTAGCCGCCTCGCTGTTTCGATGCTGCAGCGCTTCGTCTCCTCGATAAGGGGTCTCGATAGCGCGCTCAAGATAGGTGATCAGACGATTGCGCGTGTCTTGTGCCGCATCGCCATAGCCCCGCAGTGTCCGATCAAAAATGATCATGCTGGTTGCGTACCCATGGAAGTTTGCATCAATGGACTCGAAGGTGTTTTTGGCAGAATTAATCATCAAGCCAAAGACCAGCGATGTCATAACCACAAAAATATTGGCGACTAGACGAATTACGGTGTTGGTGTCGTCATCCCTGTGGTGGGATGCCAGTCTTGGGTACCAAAACATCATGAGAAGCGAGGAAGCAACCAGGCACCCAAAAATGGCCAATGCGATCCAGAGAGCGTTCATACATCAGGGCCCTGATCAATTTGCGTCAAGTCTTGAAGGATAGACCATTGGGTGTTTTCAGAACTCTGCTCGGCAGTTACTGCGTTTACCGTCCAGAAATGACTTCAGTATTGGTTTGAACACCGGCGGTGATTATCAGTCGGTATTGGTCTAGCTCTGCCCATCATGAAAGGCAGCAGATCACGAGCGTCTGCTTATGGTCCAGAGTGTGTCAAAGCGCACGTCGAGGTGCATCGCATCCAGCTAGCAATCTGGGCCGATCGCCGGAACACTCTGTCGAATATAGTAATTGTCGAACTCACTGCTTCCGATGAATTGGAAGCCATGGCGGATATAAAAGCGATTCGAAGCGCTTTCTTTGAGAGCACCCACTTTAATAGGGAGCGCAGCCGCATCCGCCTCTTTGAAAATCTGAGTGAGAACAGCAGACCCTACCCCTGATCCTTGCGCGCTCGGTCTCACATACAAGTGGTCGAGCAAGAGTTCATTGTGTTGATGCTTGATCACGACGAAACCAACCCTCTCTCCAGACGCCTCGATGTAGCGTGTGTTGCGAGCCTCAAAGCCGCTAAGAAACCGCTCGCGCGCGCGGACTGGATCAAATCGACCAACACGCTCCAGACTTTCGCGCATGGCCTCAATTCGAATGGCTACAAGATTATCCAAGTCGCTCTGTTGAGCCAGGACCAAAATGATTGGGGAATTCTGATTGGGTGCGACGGGCATATTTTGTGCTCCAACTTTTATCCTGGGGAGCCATTGAAGCGGCCCAGATACCGTAGACAAATTTGAGAGTCCACTTCTGGACCAGAGTGTGTAAATCCGCTTAGCCAAAATTGAAGTGTGCGCATCTACGTTAAATCCGAAATTTATCGGCACATCAGCAGATGTGAATTTCGCACAAAAGCGCGATTTTCAGCCCAGTTTTGAGTGCCTATCGCGTAGAAAAACGTTTTTACACAGCCTCGGCCAAGAGCAACCGTTGCGCCTATTCAATAAACCAAGGGCGATTCACCTTTATTTCAAACCGGGTCAGGTATCTGTCCTTCTCACTTACTGCTTGACCCATTCTGATTCATCAGGCTAGTTGAGGCCGCCCTTTACCGACCTTGATAAGGAAATTATGAAGCCTCTCTACCTGTGTTCACTTCTGCTGCTTGCAGGCTGCGCCCCAGCGCCGAAATACCTTGTGCCTGCGGGGGCGCCTCAGGCGCTTATCCGTAGCGAGTTGGTGTCGATGGAGAATTATCGAAACAGCGTGTCCCTGGTCGAGGCGCCTCCAATGGCCTGCAAATACGGCAGAACCGTGGCGATTGCGCAGGGAGGGCAGTTGGTTTCCGTTTATAAGAACGTATCGACGCCGGAGGGCTTCTTTCCGATTGAAGCCGGCAAGCCGCTGCACTTGGTGATGCGCGGTGCGGCCAATGCCAATCGCTCGTGCAGCATAGCGTTTGTCAGCGAATTTGCGCCCGGCGCGCGTTACGTGATCAAAGGAGGAATTGTCGACAGCCCGGGCGCGCTGAGCGGTTGTCACATTGACATATTCAATGTCGATTCGGGCGCGCGCGTCCCCATGGCCGATGAGCCGAAAATGGACCGAAATTGTGCGTTGGACCGATTAGCTACGCTCCAGTGAGACATTGCACCTCTGCACTGCGCGACCGCTTGCCAGAACCCGAACGATATTAAACGGGCCTCATGGTCGCGCATGGCGAATTACACTATAGGCCCTCAATAGTCATACGACCTCTCCTGCTCAGCCCTGTCTATCTCTACCTCAACGCAATCACCTAAACAATCTTGTTAAGCCCATAAGAAACATAGCCCGCAGTCATCCCACAAAAAACCTCCCTTGCCCATTCGCCCCAAACACGCTACAAATCCGCCACAACGTTGTACGACAACCTAAAAATAATTTGCCATCCTCGACGATGGAAGCCACTGCCCGAGCCCTTATCATGACGCCCCCTGCCCCCAATCTTTTCCCCCGCCACATCGCCGTGTTGATCCTGCTCTGCATGGGCTGCGCCTTCGCCGGCAACCACATCGCCGCTCGCGTGGCCTTCGACGACGGCGCCGGTGTTCTCCTCGCTATTCTGCTGCGCTCCGGCGGTACGTTGTTGGTGCTGGGCGCGCTGGTACTCTGGCAACGGCAAAGCCTGCGCCTGCCTTCGGGTGCATGGCGCTGGCAGTTACTGCTGGGCCTGCTCATCACCGCGCAAAGCCTGTGCCTCTATTCCGCCGTAGCCCGCGTACCGGTAGCGCTGGCGTTGCTGGTGGCCAACGTTTTCCCGATTTTGCTGGCGCTGCTGACCTGGGCACTAGGCGGCCCACGTCCGACGGCGCGCACCGCCTTGCTGATGGGTTTGATTCTGGTGGGTCTGGTGTTCGTGCTGGACGTGCCCACTCGCCTTTCAGCCGACGCCGACATCGGCCCGCAATGGCTGCTCGGCGTCACCCTCGCCTTCTGCGCCGCCTTTGTATTCGCTTGCGCGCTGTGGATCACCGATCACAAGTTGTCCCAGGTACGGGGTTCGGTGCGCAGTCTGCTGACAATCTTCATTGTGTTCAGCAGCGTCAACCTTGCGGGCTGGAGTGGCGCCCTTGCCGACGGCCTGAACCCACCGGCCAGTCTGACCGGTTGGCTGGCGCTGGCCACGTTGGTTGTGCTCTACGGCACCGGTTTTATCGTGCTGTTCATGTCGGTGCCGCGCCTGGATATGCCGCGAAATGCGCCGGTGATGAACATTGAGCCGCTGGCGACGTTGCTGATGGGCTGGCTCGTGCTCGATCAGATGCTCAGCGCCGGTCAGGTGACTGGCGGCGTCATCGTGGTGACAGGAATTGTGCTGCTGACGTATCGCACGTCCGCCCAGCGATCCGCCAAGGCCTGAAGCGAGCCTCTAGCCCTTGCAGAAAGTCGCTGCTGACTACGCGGAGGACTCTTTTGAACCCCGCCGTCTGGCCTCCGCCTCGGATAATCAGGCATCCCCCTGCGCATTCCGAGGCCTTCCCTTATGACGAGCTCATCCACCGAACAGGTCAGCCCCCAAACCCTGCGAAAGGTCATCATCGCCGCCGGCATCGGTAACTTCGTCGAGTGGTTCGACTTCGCCGTCTATGGCTTTCTTGCCACCACCATCGCGCAACAATTCTTCCCCAGTGGCGATGCCAGCGCAGCACTGCTCAAGACCTTCGCAGTGTTTGCCGTGGCCTTCGCCTTTCGGCCGTTGGGCGGGATTTTCTTTGGCATGCTCGGCGACCGCATCGGCCGCAAGCGTACCCTGGCCATGACGATTTTGCTGATGGCCGGTGCGACCACCTTGATCGGCCTGCTGCCCACTTATGCCGCCATCGGCGTGACAGCGCCGATTCTGTTGTCGCTGATTCGCTGCGCCCAAGGCTTCTCCGCCGGGGGCGAATATGCCGGTGCCTGCGCCTATCTGATGGAGCACGCGCCGAGCAACAAACGCGCCTGGTACGGCAGCTTCGTGCCGGTGTCGACGTTCTCCGCGTTCGCCGCTGCCGCAGTGGTGGCCTACGCCCTTGAGGCGTCGCTGTCCGCCGAGGCGATGGGCAGTTGGGGCTGGCGCCTGCCGTTCCTGATCGCCGCACCGCTGGGTCTGGTCGGGCTGTATCTGCGCTGGAAACTGGATGAGACACCCGCCTTCCAGGCCGTGAAGCAGGAACACGCGGTCGCCCACTCTCCGCTCAAGGAAACCTTGCGCAACCATGGTGCGGCGATTTGCTGCCTGGGCGCGTTTGTGTCGCTGACGGCGCTCTCGTTTTATATGTTCACCACCTACTTCGCGACATACCTGCAGGTGGCAGGTGGGCTGAGTCGGGCGGCGGCGTTGCTGGTGTCGTTGATCGCGCTGATTTTCGCCGCGGCCATCTGCCCGCTGGCGGGGCTGTATTCGGATAGGGTGGGGCGTCGGGTCACGGTAATGACCGCCTGTGTGTTGCTGATGGTGGTGGTGTATCCGTCGTTCCTGATGGCCAGTTCAGGTTCGTTCGCGGCCTCGATCGTGGGGGTGATGCTGCTCGCGGTAGGTGCGGTGTTATGTGGGGTGGTCACGGCGGCGTTGCTGTCGGAGACCTTCCCGACTCGGACGCGGTATACCGCCTCGGCAATCACTTACAACATGGCCTATACGATCTTCGGGGGTACCGCGCCGCTGATGGCGACATGGTTGATCAGCACCACCGGCAGCAACCTGTCACCCGCGTTTTATCTGATAGCCGTAGCGTTGCTGGCGCTGGCAGGCGGGTTGGCGTTGCCGGAGACATCGAGGATCTCCCTGCATGACGTGGGCGCTGAGGAAAAAGGCTCAGCGGCGGTGCTCTCGCGTTAGTGCTACATGACGTAATGCCCACGAATGCGGTGGGTCAGGTAAGAATACTTCGCCTGTACCGCCGCCTTCGAAGCCTCGCTAAAGCTCGACATCTCCCACAGGAAACTGGGTAAAGCAGGTATCAGCGCTTCACGCAGACAAACAAAGCATTCCCGCTCGTGCCCTCCCAGGACGTGATGCATTCGTAGTCATGCTCGAAGATGTGCACCTCGAACTGTGGCGTCAACAACTGCTGCAACTCGGTGAAACTGAAGGCGACCATCGGGTGTTCGTCCTGCCAAGCCTCAGTCACACCCGCGGTGGTCTTCTCGATACTCAGGCGCAGCGCCTGCTGCTCGCCCTCCTCGCTGTAGTGCCAGCCGGAACCGAAGGTGAAGTGGCTGCCTTCAAACTCAACGCTATGGCGTACCAGCAAACGGTTGTCGATGTGCAGCTTGTCCACCGCGTTGAAACAGAACACGCCATTTTCAGCGAGTGCCTCGTGCACGCTGGTCAGGCACATGCGCAGTTTGGCCAGGCTGGCGTTGTAATGGGTCGAGTAGAGAAAGCAGGTGATCAGATCTTGCACGTCGTCCACCTGGAAACCCGCCATGTCCTGGCGGCTGAACCGCGCCTCCGGGCAGCGCAGTTGGGCGAGGTCCAGCATCGGTTGGCTGATGTCCAGGCCGGCGCTGTGGTAGCCAAAGTCGAGGAAATGACGCACATGGGGCCCGGTGCCGCAGGCCAGGTCCAAGTGCCGACGCCCGTTATTGCCGAACAGTTGGTGCAACCGGCGAACGCTGTGACTCTGTGCGCGATAGTCGATGTCGGCGCACATCAGGTCGTAGTAGATGGAAAGATCGGTGTACAGCGCGTTGGAGGACATAGGTAGCCAGAGCGGTCGGCGGGAATTTCGCGGCGGCATGGTAACTCAGTCCGTCGTCAGAACCGTTACACTCGCGCCTCAATCATCCGCCAAGGAGGCAACCATGAGCGTTCGTGGTCAAGACCGTCAGATCGACAACATAGAATTCAACGTGGGCGACATCCACCGCAGCAAAGCCTTCTACGGCGCCGTTTTCGGCTGGACATTCGTGGACTACGGGCCCACCTACACCGAGTTCAGCGATGGGCGGCTGACGGGCGGGTTCACCACGGGAGAACCCGTTCGGCCAGGGGGGCCGTTGGTGATTTTGTTTGCGAATGACCTCGAAGGGGCGCACCAACGAATCACGGCGGCAGGCG
This sequence comes from Pseudomonas sp. H1_D04, assembly GCF_054683855.1. NCBI lineage: Bacteria > Pseudomonadati > Pseudomonadota > Gammaproteobacteria > Pseudomonadales > Pseudomonadaceae > Pseudomonas > Pseudomonas sp. H1_D04. The sequence continues at coordinate 5,019,516 of NZ_CP162826.1, read as the reverse complement.
CTGTGATAAGCCGCGAGACGTTTGCGTTCCCCGGTGGGCGCAGGTTCCACTTCATTGATCCGGATGGTTATGAACTGGCGGTTTGGTCGGATCAGTGAGTGATCGCTGCACCACGAGTGCAGGCCACGCAGTTTAAGTGGCCCGCATCGCACCCCCACGTCACGCCCAGACCGAGCACGCAGGTGTCCTTGATCGCCGATGGGCCGTTACTGCCGAAGCTGGTTTTGCCAGCAACATCCGCCACGTAGTTGACCACCGAACGCAGCTATTCCTCGCGCAACTCATGGCGCCAGGTCAGTGCGCTGCGGGTTTGGTCTCGTAGTGGTGCTGCACAGCGCCTGCGGACAGGTTCAGATACCGGGCGTTGGCGGTGTGGGTCGCGACGGACGGTTGTTGCGACCCGGCATCGCCTTTATGCTCACGCAGCAAATTACCGGCGGCGTGCCCGCTCAGAGCGAGAGCACGATTAAAAAAGCACGACAACGCCGCTTATGCGGCGTGAAATTTGAGCTGGAGTCCGTTGTTACGGCGTAAACGGCTACAAAAAGTGATGTTCAAGGAAATCAAATAAAACTCAAGGAAGTCAAATGAGCACATGGTTCAGTAACATCCAGCTTGGCTTTGATATGGCAACAAGCTTGACAATTGTAGGTGCGGCAATCACTTGCACTATTCAACAGAAGACACAAGCCGAAGCTGAAAAGGTTCGCGGAATTAATCAACGCGCAACATCAGCAGACCTATTTAAATAAAATAAAAATCATACTTCAGGTCAATTCATGAAAAATCTTTTGATTGCATCTATCTTATTTGGCTCCGCGCTTTCCTTGAAGGTATTTGCGGGCGGGCTGGAAGTCGAGCACAAACTAATCGAGCAGCGCTGGTACTCTTTCAATGACATCATAGAAAAGAGAAAGAAATATAGCAGGGTAGATATTTCGCGAGGGTATATCGAATATTACTTCGAGGGTGATGAATACACCGCCAAATACCCAGAAGAAAAGTTGTCGCCACGTGCAAAATTCTATTCCAATCATGGGACCGTTGGAACCTATGCGGCTGCTGATTATGAGACCGAGCTAGACAAAGCGTGCGTAGATGTTGTCTCAGGCTCTCTAGGAACATTTAAAGGCAGCTATGAAAACTCTAAAAGACCTGATAGGCAACACTATAAGCGCATGGTTGTTGGCATCAGGTCCCTAACATACAAAGGCCCTGAGTATAACTTCAAGAGCCCTTCATCTTGGTCGCCTGTGAAGTTACCCAAGGACAAAAGAAGTCTTCTGTGTGAAATTTATGAAGTCAAGAGTGACGCGAGCGATCTGAAATACATTGTTTATGCTGCTTCAGTGGCAACCGCTATGTATGACGAAATTCATACGGCGCCACTGCCAGATAAGTCGAGTAACTAAAACTCCTCGCACTCATGCTGCGGCAACCATTGCTGCGGCATTAGCTGGATTAACCTTGAGGCTGTGAACGGGTTCTACCCCAGGCCCTGCAGTGTTTCTATGTCAGCATCCCGCCCCCCTTCACATAACGCGGCGAACGACTATGACCGACTTCGACTTCAAAACACATTTCATCTCGGTACTGCCACCCGACCCGCCCGGCCTGGACCTCGGCTTTGACGAATTCATCACCTTCAACCCCACTGACCTGGCCACCCTCCCCGCGCCAGACGCGGAATTCCTCCTCAAGCACAGCCTGCCGCGCGACGCCGCGCCCTTTCTGAGTTTCGAGGCCTACAGCCAAGCCGAAGCACAACGCAGATTGGCAATATTCGGCATCGCCAACCACTATTACCCTTTGGGTCACACCGGCTCCGGGGACGTCATCGCGCTTGATCGACACAGTGGGACGATTGTCTATTTCAATCACGACGCCCATCACGCGCGCGTACTCATCAATACCTCGCTGCCCCAGTTCGCCCGCAGCTTGTGCGTGTTCCAGGCACATCTGCGAGACAACACGATGGCGCGCTGTTTACCCGAGATCCAATGCATCGATCCTGCCGCCGCCGTGCCGGGCACGATGTGGGCGGATGAGGTCAGCGCAGAACTCAACGGGTAGAAGTGAACGCTGATGACCCACCACGAATTGGCCGACCTGTATCGAGCCTATAACGCCGACCTCAACCGTCTCGACTTGATAAAGCCGCCATTGAAACGCAGCTAAACTCCACAGACCCTTGACTGCGTGGAGACTGCTCATGACCCACAAAAACACCCTCTGCCTCTGGTACAACGGGAGCGCCGAAGAGGCGGCCAAGTTCTACGCCAACACCTTTCCCGACAGTGCGGTGAACGCCGTGCATCGTGCACCAGCGGATTACCCGTCCGGCAAGCGGGGCGACGTCTTGACCGTCGAATTCACGGTACTCGGCATCCCCTGCATCGGCCTGAACGGCGGCCCGATCTTTCCCCACACCGAGGCGTTTTCCTTCCAAGTGGCCACCGATGACCAAGCCGAAACCGACCGGTACTGGAACGCAATCATCGACAACGGCGGCCAGCCGAGCGCCTGCGGCTGGTGCAAGGACAAGTGGGGCCTGTCGTGGCAGATCTCGCCGCGCGTGTTGACGGAGGCGGTGACTAACCCTGATCCAGCCATCGCCAAGCGCGCGTTCGAGGCGATGATGACCATGACCAAAATCGACATTGCGGCGATTGAGGCAGCGATAAAGGGCTGAGGCGGCAACTGGCGAGGCTATCCAGGGCTTCAATGCGCTCCGCCTGGCAGCGTCAGGCGCAATTGTCGCGTCGGCCCATGCGCCAAAAAAGACAGCGAGCCGACGGCCCGGTTGCGACTCACCCAATACCGACCTAGTGTTTCATGTCTCCTCTGCGCACCCAGGTGACGCCATGCCTACACTCTCACGCCCCGCCGTACTCGAACTGATCGGCAACACGCCGTTGGTACGGGTCAGCCGTTTCGATACCGGCCCCTGCACGCTGTTCCTCAAGCTGGAATCCCAAAACCCCGGCGGTTCCATCAAGGACCGCATCGGCCTGGCCATGATCGACGCCGCCGAGCGTGACGGCCGCCTGCGTCCCGGCGGCACCATCATCGAGGCCACCGCGGGCAACACCGGCCTGGGTCTGGCGCTGGTGGGCAGGGCCAAGGGTTATCGGGTGGTGCTGGTGGTACCCGACAAAATGTCCACGGAGAAAGTGCTGCACCTTAAGGCCATGGGCGCCGAGGTGCATATCACCCGCTCCGATGTGGGCAAGGGCCACCCCGAGTATTACCAGGACATGGCTGCGCGCCTGGCCCAGGAGATTCCCGGCTCATTCTTCGCCGACCAGTTCAACAACCCGGCCAATCCCCAGGCTCACGAGACCAGCACCGCGCCGGAGATCTGGGCGCAAACCCAGCATGACCTGGATGCCATTGTGGTCGGCGTCGGTTCGGCAGGCACACTCACCGGCCTGACCCGATTCTTCAAGCGCGTGCAACCGGAGCTGGAAATGGTACTGGCCGATCCGGTGGGTTCGGTAATGGCTGAATACAGCCGCAGCGGCCAGTTGATAACACCCGGCTCGTGGGCCGTGGAAGGCATTGGCGAGGACTTCATCCCGTCGATTGCCGACCTGTCCAGCGTGCGCCACGCCTATTCCATCAGCGATGAAGAGAGCTTCGACCACGCGCGCCAACTGCTCAAGGCCGAGGGCATTCTCGGCGGGTCCTCCACCGGCACCCTGCTCGCCGCTGCCTTGCGCTATTGCCGCGAACAAACCACGCCCAAGCGCGTGGTTAGCTTTGTGTGCGACACCGGCACGCGCTATCTGTCGAAGGTCTACAACGACCAGTGGATGACCGACGCGGGGTTGCTGCATTACAAACACTACGGTGACCTGCGCGACCTGATCGCCCGCCGCTTCGAAGACGGCCGCGTGATCAGCGTGAGCCCCGACGACACCCTGCTCACCGCCTTCCAGCGCATGCGTCTGGCCGACGTGTCGCAACTGCCGGTGTTGGTCAACGGCCGCGAACTGGTGGGCGTGATCGACGAATCCGACATCCTGCTGGGCCTGCACCACGATGCCGCGCACTTCACGATGATCGTCGCCAGCGCCATGACCGACAACCTGCAAACCCTGTCCCCCAGCGCCAGCCTGGCCGAATTGCAAACTGAACTGGATCGCGGCTTGGTCGCCATCATTGCCGATGCAGGAGGCTTTTATGGCCTGATCACCCGCGTCGACCTGCTCAACCACCTGCGGAGATCCCTTGCATGAGCCAGCCTGATAAAAGTGCGTTTGCCACCCGTGTGATCCACGCCGGGCAGTTCCCAGACCCAACCACTGGCGCGCTGATGCCGCCGATCTACGCCAACTCCACCTACCTGCAAGACAGCCCCGGCGTGCACAAGGGCTTCGACTACGGCCGCTCCCACAACCCCACGCGGTTTGCTCTGGAGCGTTGCGTGGCCGACCTTGAAGGCGGTAGCCAGGCGTTTGCCTTTGCATCCGGGCTCGCGGCGATTTCCACGGTGCTGGAGCTGCTGGATGCGGGCGCCCATATCGTTTCCGGTAACGACCTCTATGGCGGCACCTTTCGGCTGTTCGACAAGGTGCGCCAACGCAGCGCCGGGCATCGTTTCAGCTTTGTCGATTTGAGTGATGTAACGGCGTTTGAAGCATCCTTGCAGGACGATACTCGCATGGTCTGGGTCGAAACCCCGAGCAACCCGCTGCTCAGCCTCACCGACTTGGCCGCCATCGCAGGTATCTGCCGCAATCGCGGGATCATCTGCGTGGCTGACAACACCTTCGCCAGCCCCTGGATCCAGCGCCCGCTGGAGCTGGGCGTGGATGTAGTGGTGCACTCCACCACTAAATACCTCAACGGCCATTCCGATGTGATCGGCGGTATCGCCATTGTCGGTGACAACCCCGAATTGGCTGATCGCCTGGGTTTCCTGCAGAACTCAGTGGGCGCCATCGCCGGGCCCTTCGACGCGTTCCTGACCCTGCGCGGCGTGAAAACGTTGGCCCTGCGCATGGAGCGTCATTGCAGCAACGCGCTGGACCTGGCCACCTGGCTGGAGCAACAACCGCAAGTGGCGCGGGTCTATTACCCAGGCCTGGCATCCCACCCGCAGCACGAACTGGCACGCCGGCAAATGCGCGGGTTTGGTGGGATGATTTCAGTGGATTTGAACAGCGACCTGGCGGGCGCCACCCGCTTTCTGGAACACGTGAACATCTTCGCCCTGGCCGAAAGCCTGGGAGGTGTGGAAAGCCTGATCGAACATCCGGCGATCATGACCCATGCCAGCATCCCGGCGGCGACGCGGGCGCAGCTGGGGATTGGCGACGGGTTGGTGCGGTTGTCGGTGGGGGTTGAGGATGTGGAGGATCTACGAGCGGACCTGGCGCAAGCCTTGGCCCGTATATAACCCCCCCAAAAAACAAAGATCAAACGTGGGAGGGGGCTTGCTCCCGATAGCGGCGTGTCAGGCACTGAATATTTGTCTGAACCACCGCCATCGGGAGCAAGCCCCCTCCCACATTGGGTATGCGTTACACCTGGACGATGTTGGCACGCGCTGAATGCAGCTTCTTGTAGCTGTCAATCAAACGCAAATGCCGGTCCAAGCCTTCCAGCTTGATGCTGGTCGGCGTCAACCCATAGAACCGCACACTGCCATCGACCGAGCCGATCACCGCATCCATTCGCTCATTACCAAACATGCGGCGGAAGTTGGCTTCGTAATCCGCCAAGTCCAAGTCGTCGTCCAGTTCCATCTCCAGCACACCGTTCAACGCCTGGTAGAACAGGCCGCGCTCGGCGGTGTTGTCGTTGTACTGCAGGAACATCTCCACGCACTCCTTGGCCTCTTCATATTGCTGCAAGGCCAGGAAAATCAGCAGCTTCAACTCCAGGATGGTCAGTTGGCCCCATACCGTGTTGTCGTCGAACTCGATGCCGATCAAGGTGGTGATGTCGGTGTAATCGTCCAGCTCGCTTTCGATCAGGCGCTCGACCAATGCCTGCAATTCTTCCGTGTCCAGGCGATGCAGGTTGAGAATATCCTCGCGGAAGAACAGCGCTTTGTTGGTGTTGTCCCAGATCAGGTCGTCCACCGGGTAGATTTCCGAGTAATCCGGCACCAGGATGCGGCAAGCGGTGGCGCCGAGGTGCTCGTACACCGCCATATAGGCTTCTTTGCCCATGCCTTCCAGGATGCCGAACAAGGTCGCAGCCTCTTGGACGTTGGAGTCTTCGCCTTCACCGGAGAAGTCCCACTCGACAAACTCGTAGTCCGACTGCGCGCTGAAGAATCGCCACGACACCACACCGCTGGAGTCGATGAAGTGCTCGACGAAGTTGTTCGGCTCCGTCACCGCCTGGCCTTCGAAGGTCGGCTGCGGCAAGTCGTTCAAACCCTCGAAACTGCGGCCTTGCAGTAATTCGGTGAGGCTGCGCTCCAGCGCCACTTCCAGGCTCGGGTGGGCACCGAAGGAGGCGAATACCCCGCCGGTGCGCGGGTTCATCAGGGTCACACACATCACCGGGAATTCGCCGCCCAGGGATGCATCCTTGACCAGCACCGGGAAGCCCTGGGCTTCCAGGCCTTCGATGCCCGCCACAATGCTTGGGTATTTGGCGAGCACCTCAGCCGGCACGTCCGGCAGGGCAAATTCACCTTCGATGATTTCACGCTTGACCGCGCGCTCGAAAATCTCCGAAAGGCACTGAACCTGGGCTTCAGCCAGGGTGTTGCCCGCGCTCATGCCGTTGCTGAGGTAGAGGTTTTCGATCAGGTTGGACGGGAAGTACACCACCTCGCCATCGGACTGGCGCACGAACGGCAGCGAAACAATGCCGCGCGCTTCGTTGCCGGAGTTGGTGTCGAACAGATGCGAACCGCGCAGCTCGCCTTCGCGGTCGTAAACCTTGCGGCAATAAGCGTCGAGGATTTCAGTCGGCAGCTCGTCGTTGGGGCCTGGCTGGAACCAACGCTCGTCCGGGTAATGCACGAACGGCGCGTTGGCCAGTTCTTCACCCCAGAATTGGTCGTTGTAGAAGAAGTTGCAGTTGAGCCGCTCGATGAATTCGCCCAATGCCGACGCCAGCGCGCCCTCTTTGGTCGCGCCCTTGCCGTTGGTGAAACACATTGGCGAGTGCGCATCGCGGATATGCAGCGACCACACGTTGGGCACGATATTGCGCCACGAGGCGATCTCGATCTTCATGCCCAGGCCGGCAAGGATCCCGGACATGTTGGCGATGGTCTGTTCCAGCGGCAGGTCCTTGCCCGCGATGTAGGTGCCCTGCTCCGACAGGCTGCTGGGCATCAACAAGGCCTGGGCGTCGGCGTCGAGATTTTCCACCTCTTCGATCACAAATTCGGGACCGGCCTGCACCACTTTTTTCACCGTGCAACGGTCGATGGAGCGCAGGATGCCCTGGCGGTCCTTATCGGAGATATCCGCGGGCAACTCGACCTGGATCTTGAAGATCTGGTTATAGCGGTTTTCCGGGTCGACGATGTTGTTCTGGGACAGGCGGATATTGTCGGTGGGGATGTTGCGGGTCTGGCAGTACAGCTTCACAAAGTACGCCGCGCACAGCGCCGACGATGCCAGGAAGTAGTCGAAGGGCCCCGGTGCCGAACCATCGCCCTTATAGCGAATAGGTTGGTCGGCAATCACCGTGAAGTCATCGAACTTGGCTTCAAGCCGGAGGTTGTCGAGAAAGTTGACCTTGATTTCCATGGGGGCACACCAGAATTACGGGCTAAACAAAAATGGCCGCCATTATGAGGTTTTTAATCGATAAGTTTCAGGCTTTTGACCAATGGCTGGCGAAATAGCCGATGTGAATTAATCTTCTGCACGTTGGCGCCGATGCACTGTGTGCAACCAGGGAGTAGCCGGAATGCGCAACAACCAGCCAGTAACACAACGTGAGATTTCACTCGCGCCTTCGCAAAAACTTATCTCCGCCACCGATATTCACGGGGGCATCACTTACTGCAACGACGCCTTTGTCGAAATCAGCGGTTTTGAACGGGCCGATCTGATCGGCGCGCCGCAGAACATCGTGCGTCACCCCGATGTCCCACCGGCCGTGTTTGCCCATATGTGGCGTGCGCTCAAGCAAGGCCTGCCGTGGATGGGCATCGTCAAGAACCGCTCGAAAAACGGCGACCATTACTGGGTTAACGCCTACGTCACACCGATCTTCCACGGCCGCGAAGTCGTTGGCTTTGAATCGGTGAGGGTCAAGCCCAGCGCCGATGAAATCCGCCGGGCGCAGGTGCTGTATCGCCGCCTCAGCCAAGGCAAATCCAGCGCGCTAATCAAGGACACTTGGCTGCCCGCGGCGTTGAGTGCCGTTCCGTACGTGGCCACCGGTATCGCCGGCAGCATTGCCGGACTTTTCCTCAGTGCACCGATCGCCATTGCGGTGGCCGTGGCCGTTGCCGTGCCGGTGGGTATGCTCTGCTCACGCGTACGCCAAGGCAGCACCTTGCGCCTGCTGGCGGGTGTCGAGCCCTCGACGTCGGATGCCTTGATTGCCCAGATGTACAGCGACGCCAGCGGCCCCCAGGCACGCCTGGAAACCGCGTTCCTCAGCCAAAACTCGCGCCTGAAAACCTGCCTCACACGCTTGCAGGACAGTGCCGAACAACTCAGCGCCCTGGCCGGGCAATCGGATCAGTTGGCCACCGCCAGCTCCAAAGGCCTGGATCGCCAACGCGTTGAAACCGAGCAGGTCTCGGCGGCCGTCAACCAGATGGCTGCGACCACTCAGGAAGTCGCCAGCCATGTGCAGCGCACCGCCGACGCCACCCAGCAGGCCAACGTGCTGACCGGACGTGGCCGTGAAGTCGCGCGTGATACCCGCCTGGCCATTGAGCGCTTGTCCGCCGTCGTGGGCGAAACCGGCACCACCGTGGCGCAGTTGGCCAAGGACAGTGACGAAATCGGCAGCGTGGTGGACGTGATCAAAGGCATCGCCGATCAAACCAACCTGCTCGCCCTCAACGCCGCCATCGAAGCGGCCCGCGCCGGTGAGCAAGGCCGCGGGTTTGCCGTGGTGGCCGATGAAGTGCGCCAACTCGCGCAGCGTACCTCCCAATCCACCACTCAAATCCATGCGCTGATCACTCAGTTGCAGGCATCGTCCAACAATGCCGTGCAAAGCATGGAAAACGGCCAACGCCAGGCGCAGGAAGGCGTAGCCTGGGTGCTGGAAGCAGACCAGGCGTTGGTCGGCATCAGCGAAGCGGTGTCTCATATCACCGAAATGACCACCCAGATCGCCGCCGCCACTGAGGAACAAAGCGCGGTCGCCGAGGAGATCAGCCGCAACATCACCACTATCGCGGAGCTGGCTGACCAGACGTCGATACAAGCCCATCAATCCACCGACCTTAGCAAGCAGCTGACCAATACGGCGGCCACTCAATATGCGTTGGTAGAACGCTTTAACCGCTGATCAGCCGCTGCATGGCGCCAGTCATTGAGCCTGGCGGGCGCCATGCCGCAGTTTTTTTTTCGACGAATCCGCCGTCATGACCTAACCTTGCAAAACGCCTCGATGGCTTGAGCCATCGGTTGCTGAAATCATGGATGAGAGAAGGACAAGCCGTAACGCAAACGGGTGATCGTCCCAATGTCGTAGCACAGTCCCAAGCCGTTGTGCGCAAGGCGCAACCTGATGTATTCCCGCGTTCCTCCCCTGCATTACCTATCCGCATTATGGCTTTGGCCCGGGCGAGTTTTCATTTCGACTTTCTCTTCTAAAGGATGAACCCATGAGCGACTCAATCAGCCCCTCCAAGGACGACAAACCTTTCGAACCCAAGGGCGGGCCGCTGCCCCCTCGCAGCGGCAGCCAGGCTTTACCAGAAAACAAGTGGTACTACCTCAAGCTTCAATACGTCGATGACAACGGCAAGGTGCAGGATAGTTTTGCCTATTTCGTAGGCAACCAGGCCAGCTGGAGCTTTTGGGACTACATCAGCGCAACGCCGTCCAACGGCGACAAAGCCAAGTTCAAAAATGTCTCCAGCGACGGCAACCGCATGCAGCTTCAGCTTCAGGACGGCAACTACCTGTCCTGCCGCGCGGCGCCGCGCCTCTGGCTTTATCGGTCAACGCAGGGGTACTCCGTGCGCTGGGAGATTACCGGTGGGCAGTTGTTCACCGATTACCACGACGGGCCGGTGGGCACCTCCCATGAACGGATCGCGGTTCCAGACGCCTATTACATGCGCGTCGGGGATGGAACGCCGCTCATAAACTGCGAATGGGTTGAAGCCACCGACTGACCCGCGCGCACGGCAAGGCCGCTCGCTTGTCGGGCGGCACTGCTTTAGGTTGTTCGCTGGGTAGTTTCCGGCATTCAAATCACCCATCGATGTTAAGCGGCTGGCTCAGCATCTGCGCTATTGCTTGCGATACATCCCCGTGAAGTAATCCGGAAAGTCCGGCGCCGAGTTGTGGTTGATCACCGCAAAACCCTTCACCAGTTGAATGTGATACGGGCCGGCGCGCCGGGTCGCCAACGGCTCGCGCACGATAATCAGGTTCTCGGTTTCCATCGGCACGCTGTGGTGCGCGCTGACGATGACCTTGTCGGTACCGGTTTCCTTGAGCGTTACGGTGAACTCCGCCACTTCACGGCCCTGGGCATCGCGGTCGGGGAGGATCTTCAGGTCCAGGTCGCCGTCACGGTCGAGGAAGTCGTTGCGCATCTGGTAGTGACCGTCACGCTGATCGCGGGCAACGTCACCGAGTTTCTTGTACTCAGGCTCACGGTCCTCGCGATGCAGTTGGATTTGCAACTCCGGCTTGTCACCCTGGGCGCCACTGACCCACGTGCCGGAGTAAGCATAGGGCTCGACGGTTTCCCGAGTGATGCGCCAGATGCCGGTTTGATGACCATCGTCGGCATATTCGTGCAGATAGACAAACGACTGCTCGCCGTATTCACCCAACTCGCCTACCAGCTTGATCGGCTTGCCGCTGCCGCTTTTGGTGTAGCGCAATTCACCAATCAACACCGCGCCCTGTTGCTGGTACCAGAGTTGCACCGGGATCTTGCCGTTGAGGGTGCCGGCCAGGAACTCAGGATCCTCATTGACCGGCCCTTCGAGCCTTGGGGTTTCCAGCCACTGGCCGTCCTTCCACTCACCGGTGGTGCGCAGCATGTAGCCGCTGGGCATGCTGTTGTTGGCGTCATCGTCCGTCGCAGGCACTTGGGCCTGGGTGTACGCGCTGAGTCTCACCAACTCACCGTCGCGCATCTGATAGCGGCTGGCGCGGGTCCAGCAGCAACCCTGGTCGGTCTGCGAATGGATAACGCCGTCCTTGGGATTGACTGAGAACATACCGCCGGAGGTTTCGTTCGCAAGATCGGTCAGGGGGCCGTTGAGCACCCACTGCGTCTTGTGCGGGTCTTGCAGGTACACATCGTAACTGGACTGGAAGTCTTTATCCGCGCCGGTGCCATTGCGGATCGCCAAGTCCTGGCGGCCATCCTGATTGATGTCGGCAAAGTAGACCACGCCGTTCTCGCCCATCAAACGCCAGTCGACGGTTTTACCATTCTGGTCCAGCGGCACCTGGGCGTCCGGAGTCTGCAATTGCTGGAGGATTTCGAGGGTAGTTACGTCGCGTATCGTGATCAGGGCTCGCGCCAGGTACTGCAAGTCCTGCGGCACCTGCGGGAACAACACTTCGACCAGGTATTTGCCGCTCGGGTCATTGACCGAGAACGAACGAGGCTCGGCCATGGCCGGGGCCGCCAGGGTCATGGAGAGGAGCACAGCGCTGACGAGCGAACGCATTCAAAGCATCCTTGCTGAAATTCGGGGGCGGCAGTGTAGCGGTTTCGCTGGCGGCTATGTGACGTACCCCACGAGCGAAGGGAACCTAAAGCATTTCATCGCAGCGTTTAGCGTGCCGTTCGAGGGCGAAATCCACCAACGCATCTGCAATACCGCCATGCTGTACCCACACAGCTTCCCCCTTATTGACCTTACTGCGCAGCTTGTTCAAGTTGATGCTTTTCTGCCCACGTAATTGCTCTCGGTCAAGAATGTAGAAGCTCCAGTTATCGAGTTCCAACACCGATTTCACCAACGCCTGCTTATTGAGCTTGAACCGCGCTTTCTCCCTCGGCAGTGCACGAGATGGATTGGGGTTCCACTTATCATGAAGACGCTCGTTCTCCTGACACTTTTTATTATCCAATGCCAGATAAGCGAAGATGTAAAAGTCTGACCAATGCTCAGCGGGCAGCGGACTATTGGAGACACAATCGAATCCTTCAGCGAAGGAGGTATCGAACACCTGAGATTTGCTATAGGAGTCTTTCGATTTAACTTGAATAGTGAATTTTTCATCATTCATGAAAAACACGAGGTCATGAACATCGCCTTCCATCTTGGTTGAAAAATGCGATGTGGGTACCTGGAAATCGGGGCTAGGCATGTTGAACAGCGCCCGGTACACCAAAAACTCTGCCAGATAACCTCGTAGCAGGGGGTTATCCAATGCTGAAAAGCCCCAGCCCCAGAAAGCCGTTAGAAACCCAGGCTCTATGGGTCTCCCCGATTGAGTCAACGCTTCTGTTCCAGTCAACGGATCGAGTAGATTCATATTTCTAACTGCACTCTTCACGCGAAAGTTAATAAAAGTTGACGCCAATGCGGCTGCACGCTCTCGCCTCTCAACTGGGTTGACGCAGCAACCGCTCGATGGCCTTGCGCAAATCCCCATGCACCTCTTCGGCATAAGGAACAGCATTCTTCCAGTCATAAAACCATGCCGGCATCCGGCGCTTGTCGTCGGGTTCCGAGGCGTAGCGCGGGAATATATGGCAGTGCAACTCAGGCTCGGAGTTGCCCAGGATTTCGTAATTCATGCGCTGGGCGTCGGTGGCGTGCAACACCGCATCACCGAGGCGCGCCATGTCCAGCAGGTAAGTCGCGCGGGCTTCGGTATCCAGGTCGTTCAAACTCGCGACCACCGGATCGGGCAGCAGCAGGCAGTAGCCCGGCAGAAACTGCACATCCCCCATCACCGCCCAGCCCGAGGCCATGCGGCAGATAACCTTCTCATTGGCGCCGATGCGGGCCAGGGCTACGCGTTCCGTGATCAGTGGCATGTAGGGTCCTTGATGGGGGCAAGATGCGGGCGGCATTTTAACGCTTGCCCCCTGCTTTTCAGCAACGGGAACAGTCCAAGGGAGTTACCTGACAGGCCACCTGAGGAAACGCCTGTTGCCCCACCAACAGCAGTTGCACAGCTTGTGCTGAATCCAAACAGGCTCTCCCTTTTAAAATTAAACGTATCCCTTTGAAATAAAAGCATTTATCCCCCTGGCATGGCGCGTGCAATCACCTTTGCATCGACCCAAAGGACACACCCATGCCCCAGACACTGCCCCAGGCGCTGCTGCATCAAGCCCACACCCGAGGGTCGGCGATTGCCTTGCGTTACAAGCGCCTGGGCATCTGGCAAGAGCGACGTTGGAGCGAGCTGGCAGACGACATACGCCAACTCGCCGCAGCCCTTCACCAGCGCGACTTCGGGCCTGACGATGATCTGCTGATCATCAGTCAGGCGCGCCCCGAAGCCTTGCTGCTGGCACTGGCCGCGCAGTGGTTGGGGGGGAGCGTCACGCTGCTCGATCCCGAGCGCGACAATCGTGCGCTGCTGGTGCAACTGCGGCCGACATTTGTTCTCGCCGAAAACGCCGAGGCGATTCCGTCAATCAGTGGGCCCGGTGTGGTGGTGTACCTCGATGGGCGCGGTCTGGATCAACACAAAGGCCCCCACTTGGTCGCTTATGCGGACTTGCGCACGGACCTCCCTGCCCCGGCGTGCGCCACTCAGTCAACCGCCCTCGCCTTTGTGTTCCACGCCGATACCCGCGTGCAGTTGACCCACGGGCAGTTGCTCATGGACGCGCGCACTTTGGTGGCCCGCGAACACCTCGACGCCAATGAGGAAGCCCTGGCCGCGCGGGTTTTCGCCGCCAGCGGGCAGGCGCGCTACTTGCTGGCGCCCTGGCTGCACGCTGGTTTTCGCCTGAACTTCCCCGAAGCCCTGGCCACCCGTGACACCGACCGCCGCGAGCTAGGCCCAACCTTGGTGCTGGGCACCCGTGAATCCTACGGCCGTCTGGAACAGTGGGCACGTGAGCGCCTGCCGCTGCCGGGCACATTCAGTCATCGCCTGTACCGCTGGGCGATGCAGCCAACCCCATCGATCATTCGCCGCTGGCTGGGCCACTGGCTGGTGCGTCGACCATTGCTCGATGTGCTGGGCATGAGCCGCTTGCGCGTGCCCTTGCTGGTAGGGCCAGCGTTGAGCCCGGACAGTGCGGCGTTCTTTACCGCCCTGGGCATCGATCCCGGCCGTTGGCAAGAGCCAGCGCCCCAACACCAACCCGCCGACCAACGACTGCCTCACGCTGTCTGACGAGCCCCACCATGCATGCAACCACTCAAGCGGTCTTACTGCGGCTCGATGACATTACCCTGTCGTTCAAGGGCATCAAGGCCATCACCTCCATCAGTTTCGACGTCAAGGCCGGGGACATCTGCGGGCTGATCGGCCCTAACGGCGCCGGCAAGAGTTCGCTGCTCAATGTGATCAACGGCGTTTACCACCCCCAAAGCGGCAGCATCCACTACGCCGGCCACACCCGACGGCGCATGCGCGCGCATCAGGCGGCCGAAGGCGGGATTGCGCGAACCTTCCAGAACATCGCGCTGTTCAAGGGCATGAGCGTGCTCGACAACGTGCTCACCGGGCGCAACCTCAAGCGCCGCAGCAGCTGGATCGAGCAGATGCTGCGCCTGGGCCGAGCCCCGCGCGAGGAGGACGCGCACCGCCTGCACGCCGAAAAAGTCATCGCGTTTTTGCAGATCCATCCCTGGCGACACGTGCTGGTGGGCACCCTGCCCTATGGCCTGCAAAAGCGTGTCGAACTGGCCCGCGCCCTGGCGTCCGAGCCGACCCTGTTGCTGCTGGATGAGCCCATGGCCGGTATGAACGCTCAGGAGAAAGCCCAGATGAGCCAATTCATCCGCGACATCAACCGCGAGTTCGGCACCACCGTGGTGCTGATCGAGCACGATATCGGTGTGGTCATGGGCTTGTGCGACCACGTAGTGGTGCTCGACTACGGCCGCAAGATCGGCGACGGCACACCCGAGCAAGTGCGCGCCAACCCCGATGTCATCGCCGCCTATCTGGGAACTTGAGCATGGAATTTTTCTTTGAGGTGCTGATCGGCGGCCTGTTGGCGGGCGTGATGTATTCCCTGGTGGCGATCGGTTTTGTGCTGATCTACAAAGCCTCGGGCGTCTTCAACTTCGCCCAGGGCGCCATGGTGCTGTTCGCCGCGCTGACCTTTGTCAGCCTGCTGGAGCGCGGCTTTCCGTTTGTCTTCGCGTTTTTGCTGACCCTGGTGAGCATGGTGGTGCTTGCGCTGCTGATCGAGAAAGTGGTGCTGCGGCCCCTGGTCAATCGCCCGCCGATCATCCTGTTCATGGCCACCCTTGGGCTGTCCTACATGATCGAAGGCTTCGCGCAATTCCTCTGGGGTGCGCAGGTGCATGGCCTGGATTTGGGCATTGCCGACGAGCCGCTGGAAATCCGCGGCATGCTGCTCTCGCAGTTCGACCTGTTCGCTGCCGGCACCGCCGCCGCGTTGGTGCTCGCCCTGTCATTGCTGTTCAACAAAACCCGTATCGGCCTGTCGCTGCGTGCAGTCGCAGACGACCCGCTGGCGTCCATGGCGGTGGGCATTCGCCTGCCGCGCATCTGGGCCCTGGTGTGGGCCGTGGCGGGGTTCGTCGGCCTGGTGGCCGGGTTGCTCTGGGGCGCACGCCTGGGGGTGCAGTTCTCGCTCTCGCTGGTGGTGCTCAAGGCGCTGCCGGTGCTGATCATCGGCGGTTTCTCGTCCATCGGCGGCGCGATTGTCGGCGGCTTGATCATCGGCGCGAGCGAAAAAATCGCCGAGATCTACCTCGGCCCGATCATCGGCAGCGGCATTGAAAACTGGGTGCCTTACGTCCTTGCCTTGCTGTTCTTGCTGGTGCGCCCTGCCGGGTTGTTCGGCGAGCGCGCCATCGAACGGGTCTGATCGTTTTTTGAGGAAATGCCTGCATGCTGTATCAAGAAGTCGGTCAAATCAGCACCTCCTACGCGGCCGAGCGCCGCACCTTTCGCCTGCGCCAGGACCGCATCGCGCTGTGGCTACTGCTGGGCTTTGCCTTTGTGGTGATGCCGTGGTTGGGCAACGACTACTGGTTCAGCGCGATCCTCGTGCCGCTGCTGGTGCTGTCCCTGGCCGGCCTCGGCCTGAACCTGCTGACTGGCTACGCCGGGCAACTCTCTCTGGGCTCGGCGGCGTTCATGGCGGTGGGCGCATTTGCCGCCTACAACCTGCAATTGCGCGTACCCGGTTTGCCGTTGCTGGTGAGCTTTGGCCTGGGCGGCGTGATCGCTGCGCTGGTGGCGGTGTTCTTCGGTCTGCCGAGCCTGCGCATCAAGGGCTTTTACCTGTTGGTAGCGACCCTGGCCGCCCAGTTCGTGGTGGAGTGGGTGCTGACCCGCTTCAGTTGGTTTACCAACGACAACGCATCCGGGGTCATCACCTCGCCGCCATTGCTGATCGCCGGGGTTGATTTCAGCTCGCCATGTGGCCGCTACTTGCTGACCCTCAGCGTGGTCGTGGCGCTGTTCTGGCTCGGTAAAAACCTGGTGCGCAGTGAGCTGGGCCGCAACTGGATGGCCGTGCGCGACATGGACACCGCCGCCGCCGTGATCGGCATTCGGCTGCTCAAGGCCAAGCTGCTGGCGTTTGCCATCAGCGGCTTCTACCTGGGTGTCGCGGGGTCGCTTTGGGCCTTCGCCTACCTGGGCACGGTGGAGCCTCACGGCTTCGACCTGAGCCGCTCATTTCAGGTGCTCTTCATCATCATTATCGGCGGCCTGGGCAGTGTGCTCGGCAACGTCCTCGGCGCGGCCTTCATCGTGTTGTTCCCGATCCTGCTGGGCAACCTCTTCGCGTTGCTGCCGGCCGGATTGATGGACGCCGGCCAGCTGGAAAACCTTCAGAAGATGCTGTTCGGTGCACTGATCATCACCTTCCTGATCAAGGAACCGGAGGGGCTGGCCCGACTGTGGCAGCGCTTTCGTCAACGGGCCAGGGTATGGCCGCTGCGTTACTAACTTACTAACCCCCGAGCTGAACCCCGAGGAACTGCCTCCATGAGACACCCCGCACCGCTGCGCCGCCTGGCCTTGGGCCTGGCCTTGATCACCGCCACGCTCACGGGCACCGTCCAGGCCGCCAACGAACAATACTTTCCGTTGCAAAGCTATCGGGTTGGGCCCTATGCCGCCGGTGGCACCGGCTTCTTCGGTGGGTTTATCGACTACCTGCAATACATCAACGCCAACGGCGGCGTGAACGGCGTCAAGTTGACCTGGAGCGAATGCGAGACCGAGTACGTGGTGGAAAAAGGCGTCGAATGCTACGAGCGCCTCAAGGGCGGTCTCAACGGTGCGCCCGCAGCAGCCACCAACCCGCTGTCGGTGGGCATCGCCTACGCCACGCTGGATCGCTCGACCGCCGACAAACTACCGCTGATCACCATCAACCACGGGCGCACCGACTCCACCGACGGCAGCGTCTTCCCCTACGTGTTCCCGTTGCAGCTCAACCCGTATTCGGAAGTCTCGGCGATCATCAACTACATCGGCCAGCGCGAAGGCGGCGCTGACAAACTCAAGGGCAAGAAAATCGCCGTGCTCTACCACGGCTCGCCCTACGGCAAGGAAACCAACGGGGTACTGGAAACCCTGGCCAAAAATGCCGGCTTCGAATTGACCCTGCTGGAAGTGCCACACCCTGGCAACGAGCAACAATCGCAGTGGCTGAACATTCGCCGTCTCAAGCCGGACTGGGTGATCCTGCGCGGCTGGGGCGTGATGAACCCGGTGGCGCTCAAATCTGCGCAAAAAGTCGGTTACCCGGCTGATCACATCATCGGCAATATCTGGAGCAACTCGGAAGAAGACGTGTTGCCGGCCGGCAACGCAGCCAAGGGTTTTATCTCCATCACCACCCACCCGTCCGGCACCGATTTCCCAGTGCTGCAAGGCATCAAGCAAAGCGTGGTGGACGCGGGCAAAGGCAACCTGGCCGATCCGAAGCGCTTCGGCACGGTGTACTACAACCTCGGTGTGGTGAACGGCATTCTCAACGTCGAAGCCGTGCGCCTGGCCCAGGAAAAATACGGCCACCAGCCCCTCACTGGCGAACAAGTGCGCTGGGGTTTCGAACACCTGAACTTGGACGATGCACGTCTTCAGGCCCTGGGCGCAAAAGGCCTGGTGCAACCGCTAAAACTGTCCTGCGCCGACCATGAAGGCGGCGGCGCGGTGCGCTTCCAGCAGTGGGATGGCCAGCGCTGGAACCTGATCAGCGATTGGGTACAAGCCGACCGCGCGCTGCTGCGGCCGATCATCGAAGCCTCGGCGGCGCAGTACGCGAAGGAGAAAGGCATTACGCCGCGTGATTGCAGCAAAGAGCAGTAGGATTTCTCCACCGCAATGCGGTTTTATGTGGGAGGGGGCTTGCTCCCGATAGCAGTGGTTCAGCCATACCGATATTGACTGACACACCGCCATCGGGAGCAAGCCCCCTCCCACATTTTGACCGAGGTGTATCAGCTCACTGCGAGTTCCACCACGCCCTCATTCAATCGCACCGGCCACACCTGCAATCGCTGGTGTGGCGCCTCCAGGCACTGGCCGTCCTAGTACGCGAGGGAGAAAGGCATTTCCCCCCGTGATTGCAGCAAAGAGCAGTAGGATTTCTCCACCGCAATGCGGTTTTATGTGGGAGGGGGCTTGCTCCCGATGGCGGTGGTTCAGCCATACCGATGTTGACTGACACACCGCCATCGGGAGCAAGCCCCCTCCCACACTTGGACCGAGGTCGATCAGCTCACTGCGAGTTCCACCACGCCCTTATTCAATCGCACCGGCCACACCTGCAATCGCTGGTTCGGCGCCTCCAGGCACTGGTCGTCCTAGTACGCAAAGGAGAAAGGCATTACGCCGCGTGATTGCAGCAAAAAGCAGTAAGATTTCTCCACCGCAATGCAGTTTTATGTGGGAGGGGGCTTGCTCCCGATGGCGGTGGTTCAGCCATACCGATGTCGACTGACACACCGCCATCGGGAGCAAGCCCCCTCCCACACTTGGACCGAGGTCGATCAGCTCACTGCGAGTTCCACCACGCCCTCATTCAATCGCACCGGCCACACTTGAATCGCTGGTGTGGCGCCTCCAGGCACTGGCCGTCCTAGTACGCGAGGGAGAAAGGCATTACGCAGCGTGATTGCAGCAACTAGAGCAGTAAGATTTCTCCACTGCGATGCAGTTTTTTATGTGGGAGGGGGCTTGCTCCCGATAGCAATGGTTCAGCCATACAGACGTTGACTGACACACCGCCATCGGGAGCAAGCCCCCTCCCACATTTTGGCCGAGGTGAATCAGCTCACTGCGAGTTCCACCACGCCCTTATTCAATCGCACAGGCCACACCTGCAATCGCTGGTGCGGCGACTCCAGGCACTGGCCGTCCTGCAAGCGGTAATGCTGCTTATAGATCGGCGCAGCCACCACCAAATCGCCCTTGATACTGCCGACCAATCCACGGCCAATTACATTCGCCCCCGACTCGGGGTCATGGTTGTCGATGGCGAACAGCGTCTGTTCCTGCGCACCCGGCAGGTAGAACAGCGCCACTTGAGCGCCGTCCAACCACACCACTACGCCGGAGTTGCTCACCAGGTCTTGCTCACTGCACACCCCTTTCCAGGTGGACAGGTGGTGCTGAGTGTCAGGCTGGCTCATCAGGCAATCTCCTCGATGACGGGAATCAGGTTGAGTTCGGTGGCCATGATCGGCCGGCGCTGGCCGCGTTCCTGGACAAAGTGGATGTCCGGGTCGGGGCGTTTGTCGTTGACGAAGGTGCGGAAGCGCTTGAGTTTTTCCGGATCTTTGAGGGCGTTGGCCCACTCGCATTCGTAGCGGTCGACGACCAGCTGCATCTGCGCTTCCAGCTCCGCGCCCAGGCCGAGGCTGTCGTGCAGGATTACGTCTTTGAGGAAATCCAGGCCACCTTCCAGGCTTTCGCGCCACACAGAGGTGCGTTGCAGTTTGTCGGCGGTGCGGATGTAGAACATGAGGAAGCGGTCGATGTACTGGATCAACGTGGCGTCGTCGAGGTCAGTAGCGAACAGTTCGGCATGGCGCGGACGCATGCCGCCGTTGCCCGCGATGTAAAGGTTCCAGCCCTTCTCGGTGGCGATCACGCCCACGTCCTTGCTCTGGGCTTCGGCGCATTCACGGGTGCAGCCGGACACCGCGAACTTGAGTTTGTGCGGCGAACGCAAGCCCTTGTAGCGATCCTCGATCAGCAGCGCCATTTTCACGCTGTCCTGCACGCCGTAGCGGCACCAAGTGCTGCCCACGCAGGACTTCACCGTACGCGTGGATTTGCCATACGCGTGCCCGGTCTCAAAGCCAGCGGCGATCAGCTCGGCCCAGATATCCGGCAGCTCATGCAACTGCGCGCCAAACAAGTCGATGCGCTGGCCGCCGGTGATCTTGGTGTAGAGGTCGTATTTCTTCGCCACTTCACCGATTACGATCAGCTTGTCGGCCGTGATTTCACCACCGGGAATCCGTGGCACCACCGAGTAGGTGCCGTTCTTCTGCATGTTGGCCATGAACGTGTCGTTGGTGTCCTGCAACGGCACCAACGAGGCGTCCATGATTGGCTGGTTCCAGCACGACGCCAGGATCGAACCGACCGCCGGTTTGCACACGTCGCAACCGGTGTGGCCACGGCCGTGTTTGGCCAGCAGTTCTTCGAAGGTGGTCACCCCTTCCACACGCACCAGGGCATAGAGCTCCTGACGGGTGTAGGCGAAGTGTTCGCACAGGCTCTTGTCGACGCTGACGCCACGGGCAATCAACTCGTGTTCAAACACTTGCTTGAGCAAGCCCGCGCAACCGCCGCAACCGGTGCAAGCCTTGGTCTGGGATTTGAGCAGGCCGAGGTCGCTGCAGCCGCCGTCGATGGCCGAGCAAATCGCGCCTTTGGTCACGTTGTGGCAGGAACACACCGTGGCCGACTCCGGCAAAGCGCCTGGGCCGAGAGTCGGTGCACCGGCGGACGACGGCAGGATCAGGCTGGCCGGTTCCGCAGGCAGTGCAATCGCGTTCTGCATGTATTGCAGCAACGTGTCGTAGTAGCTGTTGTCGCCAACCAGCACTGCGCCGATCACATGCTTGCCCGATGCGTCCACCACCAGGCGCCGGTAACTGGCGCTGGCCTCGTCGATGAACTGATAGCTGCGCGCACCCGGCGTGTGGGCATGGGCGTCGCCGATGGAACCCACGTCCACGCCGAGCAGTTTGAGCTTGGTGGACATGTCGGCACCGACAAAGGGCTCGGCGACCTGCCCGCATAACAGCGCGGCTACCCCGCGGGCCATCTGGTACCCCGGCGCGACCAGGCCGAACAGGCTGCCGTTCCACGACGCGCACTCGCCAATCGCGTAGATGTGCGGATCGCAACTCAAGCACTCATCGTTGATCACCACCCCGCCACGCGGACCAATCTCCAGGCCAGCCTGGCGCGCCAGGGCGTCCTGTGCGCGGATGCCGGCGGAGAACACGATAAGGTCGGTTTCGAGGAATTCGTCGTTGGCAAAGTTCATGCGATAGCGGTACTGCTCGCCCGCACTGATCGACTGCGTGGCACGGGACAGGTGCACACCGACGCCCAGCCGTTCGATCTGGGCCTTGAGCGCCAGACCGCCGAAATCATCCAACTGCACTGGCATCAAGCGCGGTGCGAACTCCACCACATGGGCTTCCAGCCCCAAGCTTTTCAGGGCGTTGGCGGCTTCCAGGCCCAGCAGGCCACCGCCCACCACCACACCACGTCGGGCATTGGCTGCCGCTGCACGGATGGCATCAAGGTCGTGCAAGGTGCGATACACCAACCGCGAATCCCCTTCGGCGCCTTCGATCGGCGGCACGAACGGATAGGAGCCGGTGGCCAGGACCAATGTGTCGTAGGCCACGCAGCCCTGAGCCGTGATCACCTCACGGCGAACGCGGTCGATCTCCAGCACCGGCACGCCCAGGTGCAACGTCACTCCCGGCGTCTGGTACAGCGACGCCTCGGAGAGTGCCAACGATTCGGCATCGCGGCCCGTGAAATACTCGGACAGGTGCACACGGTCATAGGCGCGCATCGGCTCTTCGCTGAACACATGCAGGTGGTAGTGTTGCAGCGCGCCGCGCTCGATCAGTTGCGCCACACAATGGTGACCGACCATGCCATTGCCAACGACGATCAGGGTTTTCATCGGTTTGTTCATATCAGCACCTGACAACATTCATCACGGTTTAAAAAGCAAAAAAAAACGCCTGAAACCTTGCGGTTCCAGGCGTCTTTGCCTGTTCTTATGCGGGATCTGTTCGGACGACTTCGCCGGATCCATCGCTTTATGCCCATGACCTCAATGGCCTGTCGATCGTCGTTGACCGAGTGGGGTTGACGGGGAGCTTGCAGGCTCTGTGCCAATCGGCCGCGGAGCCGTACGTGGCGCCGCTGCAGTCCCGTCGCGTTGCCTGGACAGCGTGGATTGCGCATCCAACTGGTGCGTGTTGCATCAAAAAGGCGCACTTGCATCATCAATTTCCTGGCTGATGAGTGTTGGGGCTGCTTCGCAGCCCAGCGCGGCCGGTGCGACGATTCGACTAGCCCGCACACCCCAACAGCCAGGTCACCAGAACAACCCGGTTCTTCACAAAAAAGCACCCATTGCAGCGTTCGAAAAAACCTGGCGCGTGACTTGCTAGGAACACCTGCATAAAGCAGTCAACGCTGATTGCCCATTCACGACAAAGGCGCCGTGCAACCCCCGTTTCCAAACGGAGGGTTGCAGGGCGCTTTTTTTGTTGGCGGGTAAAAAAGTTTAGAGGGTGACGGATGGCAAACCAAAGCGTACGTAGCGTGTGTCCTTATTGTGGCGTCGGCTGCGGCATCGTGATGCAAGTGGAAAACAATAAGGTGGTCAAGGTGATCGGCGACAAGGCCCACCCCACCAACGTTGGCCGCCTGTGCACCAAAGGCACTACGTGCGGCCAAGCCATCGCCGAGTCCGGGCGCATGGAAAACGCTTACCTGCGTGAGCAGCGCGATCACGACCCGGTGCGGGTCGCCATGGACACCGCCATCAGCGAAACCGCCGGCCGTTTGCGCCATATCCTCGACCGTGACGGCCCCGATGCGTTGGCGTTCTACGTGTCCGGACAAATGTCCCTGGAGGCGCAGTACCTGATCAACAAATTGGCCAAGGGGTTTGTGCGCACCAGCAATATCGAATCCAACTCGCGGTTGTGCATGGCCAGTGCCGGCAGCGGCTACAAGCTGTCCCTCGGTTCCGACGGGCCACCGGGTTCCTATGAAGACTTTGACCGCGCCGACCTGTTCTTCGTGATCGGCGCCAATATGGCTGACTGTCATCCGATTTTGTTCCTGCGCATGATGGACCGGGTCAAGGCCGGGGCGAAGCTGATCGTGGTCGACCCCCGGCGCAGCGCCACCGCCGACAAAGCTGATCTGTACCTGCCGATCAAACCCGGCACCGACCTCGCGCTGCTCAATGGCCTGCTGCACCTGCTGGTGAAAAACGGCCACACCGACCCCGGCTTTATCGCCACGTTCACCGAAGGTTGGGAGGTTATGCCCGGTTTTCTTGAGGACTACCCGCCCCACAGCGTCGCTGCCATCACGGGTTTGGCCGAAGCGGATATCCGCCAAGCCGCCGACTGGATCGGCCAGGCCGCCGAGTGGATGAGCTGCTGGACCATGGGCCTCAACCAAAGCACCCATGGCACCTGGAACACCAACGCCTTGTGCAACCTGCACCTGGCCACCGGCGCGATTTGCCGCCCGGGCAGCGGGCCGTTTTCCCTCACCGGCCAACCCAATGCCATGGGCGGCCGCGAAATGGGCTACATGGGCCCGGGCCTGCCAGGACAGCGCTCGGTCATGGTCGACGCCGACCGCACATTTATCGAAGACCTCTGGCAAATCCCGCCTGGCCACCTGCCGCGCGAAGCCGGCAACGGCACCGTGGCGATGTTCGAACAGATGGCCGCCGGTCAGATCAAAGCCTGCTGGATCATCTGCACCAACCCGGTGGCCAGCGTGCCCAATCGCCAAACCGCTATCGACGGTTTGCGCACAGCAGAACTGGTGATCACCCAGGACGCCTACCTCGACACCGAGACCAACCGCTACGCCGACATCCTGCTGCCCGGCGCGCTGTGGGCCGAGGCCGAAGGGGTGATGATTAATTCCGAGCGCAACCTGACCCTGATGCAAAAGGCCGTCGATGCACCCGGTGAAACCTTGCCGGACTGGAAGATCATCGCCCGTGTCGCCTGTGAAATGGGCTTTGCCGACGCGTTCACGTATGCCAGCGCAGCCGACGTGTTCGAAGAAATCAAACGCGCCTGGAACCCCAAGACCGGCTATGACATGCGCGGCGCCAGCCATGCGCGCCTGCGTGAACAACCGTTGCAATGGCCTTGCCCTTCAGCCGACGGCGCAGACCGAAACCCGATCCGCTACCTGAATACCGGCACGCTCAGATTCGCCACCGACAGCGGCAAAGGCCAATTCTTTCCGCGCCCCCATATGCCGCCTGCGGAAATGCCCGACGACCGCTTCCCTTTCGTGCTCAACACCGGCCGCCTGCAGCACCAGTGGCACACCCTGACCAAGACCGGCAAAGTCGCCACCCTGAACAAACTCAACCCCGGCCCGTTCGTGGAGATCCATCCCGACGATGCCGCGCGCCTCGGCATCACGGCCAAGGATCCGGTGGAGGTGCGCTCCTTGCGTGGGCGTGCCGTGCTGCCTGCGGTGATCACTGACCGCGTGCGGCCCGGCAACTGCTTTGCGCCCTTCCACTGGAACGATGTGTTTGGCGAGCACTTGGCGATCAATGCGGTGACCAACGATGCCGTCGACCCGATTTCCCTGCAGCCCGAGTTCAAGTGCTGCGCGGTCGCGCTGGCCCGAGTCGAGCTGATCGACCATCAATTCCTCGACCAACCGGCGCCCACTTCCCATGACCTTCCGGAGGACCTCACCATGTCGCGCCTTGACGCCTTCGCTGATCTCACCGGTATCCGTAACAGGCCGGCGCCGTCACTGAGCGACAGTGAACGCACCTACCTCGCCGGCTTCCTCAGTGGCCTGCACTCCAGCACCACGCGGCAGGACGCTGGCGTCCCGGTGATGCCGGCAAGCGCGCCATTGGCCCAGGACACCCGCTTGTGGCTGGACGGGTTGCTCGGTGGTTTGTTCAGTCGCACAGGCGCTGCACCGCTCCCCTCCCCGGACGTCACCCTGTTGTGGGCCTCGCAGACCGGCAACGCCGAAGCCCTGGCCGAGCGCTTCACCAAACGCCTGCGCGAAGCGGGCATCAGCGTGGAGCTGAGCGCCATGGCGGACTTCCCGACGAGCAAACTGGCGAGTACCCGGAACCTGGCGCTGATCAGCAGCACCTTTGGCGACGGCGACCCACCGGACAATGGCGAAGGTTTCTGGCACAGCCTCAGCACCGTCGACACGCGCCTGGAGTCCCTGCGCTTTGCCGTACTGGCCCTGGGTGATCCGAATTACGACCAGTTTTGCAAGCACGGCAAAAGGCTTGACCAGCGCCTAGTGGAACTGGGTGCCACACGCCTGCTGGAACGCGTCGACTGCGATACCGAATTCGAAGAACGCGCCGATGCCTGGCTGACGAAGTTGCAGCAAACCCTCAACCCGGCAAAGCCCGTCACACTGGCCGCCACACCCGCCGGCAAAACCAAACTGCATCAATCACGCCTGCTGCTCAACCGGCACCTGAACCCCCAGAACGCCCACAAGGAAACTCGCCAATTCGCCCTGGACCTGGCGGACTCCGGCCTGACCTACGAAGCCGGAGACGCCCTCGGTGTGCGGCCGCGCAACTGCCCGGAACTGGTGAGCGAACTGCTGGAGCTGACCCACCTGAGCGCCAGCGCCTCGGTAAACATCGACACCTTTGGTGAGGTATCGCTGCAACAGGCGCTGACCCAGCACTTCGAGATCGCCCGTCCTGGCAGCGAGACCCTGGCCTTTATTGCCGAGCGCAGTGCCAATCCGGGCCTGGAACAACTGCTGCGGCCCGAGCGCAAGGCTGAACTCAAAGACTGGCTATGGGGCCGACAGCTCACGGATGTGCTGCAGCAATATCCCATCGACTGCTCGGCGGACGAGCTACTGGGCACCCTCAAACGTCTGCAACCGCGTCTGTATTCGATTGCCTCCAGTGCCAAGGCCCATCCCCACGAAGTGCACCTGACGGTGGCCGCCGTGCGTTATGGCAAGCGCAAAGGCGTGTCCTCCACCTTCCTCGCCGACCGCGTCGGCGACGGCGAAGTGCCGGTGTTTGTGCAGCCGTCCAAACACTTCCGCACGCCCAACGACGGTGACGTGCCGATGATCATGATCGGTCCCGGCACCGGTGTGGCGCCGTTCCGTGCGTTCTTGCAGGAGCGTCGGGCCCTGGGGCATCAGGGGCGTAACTGGCTGTTTTTTGGCGAGCAGTACGCCGCCAGCGATTTTTATTACCAGGACGAACTGCAAGGCATGCAGCGCGACGGCCTACTCACTCATCTGAGCCTGGCGTTTTCCCGCGACCAAGCGCAGAAGATCTACGTGCAGGACCGCATCCGCGAACACGGCGCCGAGCTGTGGCGCTGGTTGCAGGACGGCGCCAAGCTGTACATCTGCGGGGATGCCAGCCATATGGCCAAGGACGTTGACCAAGCACTGCGCCAGGTCGCAAATACCCACGGCGGACTGGGCGTAGAGGACGCCGTGGAGTACTGGCGCCAACTGAGTGAGCAGAAGCGTTATCTGCGTGATGTCTACTGATTGGATACAGAACAATCGCCGATTGTATTGTGTACAAAAAACCCTAAAGATTTGCCGGAATCTAGCCGAAACAGCGGTGATAGCAAATCGCCGCGCTGCGGGTGCAGAATGCGACGGTTTCACCACCCTCCGTGCTGATGGTCGTCTCGATGAAAATAAAAAATAAGCTTGTACTGGCGTTTGTCTCTGTCGCGTTTATCCCGGTCAGCCTGGTGGCGGTGATCTCTGTCATGAACACGCGGACCCAGGCGGTCGATCAATTCATCGACGGTAGCACCCGCGAAATCCGCCAGATCGATGGCAATATCCGTCAGTTCTTCGACGGCACGCTGCAGAACGTCGATCAAATGGCCACGGATCCTGTATACACCTCCGTCAACACCCTCAAGAATTACCAACCCGCCGACGCCGCCAGCCAACCGATGCCTGCGGCCGCGCAAGAGGTGATCGACCGATTCGCCCGGTTTGGCGCCACCCATCCGGCGGCGGCCATCCTGTCCATCGGCCTGGAAGACGGCACCTACGTCAAATGGCCCGATGATCCACAACTGGCTAAATACGATCCACGCACACGCCCCTGGTACAAGGCCGCGATGGCCAGCCCCGGCAAGACCGTGCGCACCCCGGCGTACTATTACGACAAAGACGACGTGGCCCTGGTGGGCACCGCGCGGGCATTGCTGGATAACGCCGGCAAGGCCAAGGGTGTGTTCGTGGTCAGCGTGTCGCTGAAGAACCTCACCGAGTTGGTCAAGAGCATCAAGCTCGGCGAAAGCGGCTACGTAATGCTGATCGAGGACGGTGTGGTGCTGGTCGACCCGCGCGACGCCGCCCACAGCTTCAAGCCGCTCAAGGAGCTGGGTGCCGCCTATGCGCACTTGGCCGAGACACCCCAGGGTTCTACCGAAGTGGAAATCAACGGCGTGCGCTACATGGCCAACGTGTGGACCTCCCCCGGCCTGGGCTGGCGCTATATCGGCCTGATCGAACACCGCGAAGTCATGGCCGAAGCCACGCGCATGACCTACCTCACCGCCGTCATCGTCGGCGTGCTGGTGCTGATCTTCGGCGTGCTCGCGGCGGCGTTTTCCAAAGTGATCGTCAAGCCCATCGGCCAGGTCAGTACCGGTTTGCAGTCGATTGCCGAGGGTGAAGGCGACCTGCGCCACGAACTGCACGTGCAGGGCAAGGATGAAACCGCTGAACTCGCTGGCTGGTTCAACAAGTTCCTCGCCGCCATCCGCCAATTGATCCAGCACATCGGCGCGGCCTCGGCCAATTTGCACAACGCCTCCAAGGTCAACAGCGAAGTGGCGCACAACATGAACGAAGCCGCCGGGCGCCAGCGCGAGGCCGTGGAACTGGTGTCCACTGCATTCAACGAAATGGTCGCCACCGCTAACGAAGTCGCGCGCTCCTGCAGCAGCGCGGCAGAGTCGGCGGAGAACGGCCATCGCCGTGTGGCCGAGGGCAAGCAACAGATCGAAGTCACCACCGATAACGTCAACCGCCTAGGCCGCCGTCTGACCGAGTCGTCCGACGCCATGGTCGAACTCGAAGCCGGCAGCCGCAGCATCAACCAGATCATCGGCACCATCCGCGCGATTGCCGAACAGACCAACCTGCTGGCGCTCAACGCCGCCATCGAAGCAGCCCGCGCCGGTGATCAGGGCCGTGGTTTTGCGGTAGTGGCCGATGAAGTACGGGCGCTGGCCAAGCGCACCTCCGACTCCACCGGCGAAATCGAAAACCTGCTGGGCACCCTGGAAAACAAGACCCAGGAAGTCACGCAAAAAATGGGCAGTTGCCTAGACCTGTCACGGGCCAGTGTGTCGTCCATTGAAAGCGCGCGGGACAGCTTTGAAGGCATCCAGTTGTCGGTCAACGAGATCCGCGATCAGAACCTGCAAATCTCCGCCGCCGCCGAGGAACAACACAGCGTGGCCGAAGAAATCAACCGGCATATCCAGCAGATCTACGACGAAGCGCGCCTGGTGGAAAGCCTGGCCAACTCAGCGCAGGACGACTCGGGGCGCTTGTCGAATTTGTCGGATGAGCTCAATGGCTTGGTGGGACGCTTCAAGTCCTGAGGCTTGGCAAGCACATTGATCAACCGCAGCCCAGCGCGGGGCAAGCCCGCTCACCACAGGATTATGTGTTGGTCTTAGGAAGTATGGAGATGGCCATGCTGCAATGGCCGTGGGCATCTACACATCTGTGGTGAAGACATAACCTGAGAAAACGACGCTATTGTGGTGAGCGGGCTTGCCCCGCGCTGGGCTGCGAAGCGGCCCCAATAAGACCACCGCGTTGGCCCAGTAAAACCGCGTTGCCAGGTTTTGGGGCTGCTTCGCAGCCCAGCGCGGGGCAAGCCCGCTCACCACAGGGTTATGTGTTGGTCTTAGGAAGTATGGAGATGGCCATGCTGCAATGGCCGTAGGCATCTACACATCTGTGGTGAAGACATAACCTGACAAAACGACGCTCTTGTGGTGAGCGGGCTTGCCCCGCGCTGGGCTGCGAAGCGGCCCCAATAAGACCACCGCGTTGGCCCAGTAAAACCGCGTTGGCAGGTTTTGGGGCTGCTTCGCAGCCCAGCGCGGGGCAAGCCCGCTCACCACAAAGTGTTATGTGTCAGCCTTTAGGAAGTATGGAGATGGCCATGCTGCAATGGCCGTGGGCATCTACACATCTGTGGTGAAGACATAACCTGAGAAAACGACGCTATTGTGGTGAGCGGGCTTGCCCCGCGCTGGGCTGCGGAGCGGCCCCAATAAGACCACCGCGTTGGCCCAGTAAAACCGCGTTGCCAGGTTTTGGGGCTGCTTCGCAGCCCAGCGCGGGGCAAGCCCGCTCACCACAAAGTGTTATCTGTCAGCCTTTAGGAAGTGTGGAGATGGCCATGCTGCAATGGCCGTGGGCATCTACACATCTGTGGTGAATACATAACCTGAGAAAACGACGCTCTTGTGGTGAGCGGGCTTGCCCCGCGCTGGGCTGCGGAGCGGCCCCACTAAGACCGCCGTGATTTCTTAGTAAAACCGCGTTGGCAGGTTTTGGGGCTGCTTCGCAGCCCAGCGCGGGACGAGCCCGCTCACCACAGGGTTATGTGTTGGTCTTAGGAAGTATGGAGATGGCCATGCTGCAATGGCCGTGGGCATCTACACATCTGTGGTGAATACATAACCTGACAAAACGACGCTCTTGTGGTGAGCGGGCTTGCCCCGCGCTGGGCTGCGGAGCGGCCCCACTAAGACCGCCGTGATTTCTTAGTAAAACCGCGTTGCCAGGTTTTGGGGCTGCTTCGCAGCCCAGCGCGGGGCAAGCCCGCTCACTACTGGGTCATGTGTTGGTCTTTAGAAAGTGTGGAGATGGCCATGCTGCAGTGGCGGCCTCACGGCCAACACCTTTATTGCTGTTGCGAGGCCATCCAACCCAGAAATGTCTGCAGCCGGATCGTGAAGTTGTCGACTTCGGCTTCAGGATTTCGCGCTTCAAACAGAAAGAACGCCACCTGCGTGATCATCGTCGGATAACGTCTGACGAACAGTGCAACATGCTCTTCGAGTGTCTGTGGCCACGTTGTCGCATCTTCCGAGCGCAACACATGCGTGGCACGCACAACCTTGCGCGACGCCTCACGCTGCAAGCGCAATCGGTCCTGCTGGGTAGCGGCTTGCGCAATACGCGTGAGGTAGCCGGCCAGCACGTGTTCAAAGTCGGCATTCAACGCCACGGCAATGTCGCGGGACGGCCGAAACCGCTCGAAATGCAGGGAAAGATCATTGCCCCACAGGCAGCGGCAATGGTGCTTGAGCCAGAAGCCCCAACTGTTGCTGTTGTCAGCCGCTAACACTTGCCCACGACTGCCGATGTCAAAATCGACCTTAATGACTTGCGGGTGCCGTTGCTCCAACGCCCGGCGAATCGCTTCCAGACGCGCCAGCAGCGGCGCGGTGGGCGGTTCGCGCAGCACCAGCGTGAGGTCCAGGTCAGAGACACCGGGCGTGGCGTCTCCCCTTGCGACACTGCCGTACAGATAGAGACTGTCCAGCCCCAAATCATCCGGCGACAGCGAAGCGCAGACATCCTCAAGCAATGCCTGGAACTCAGGCTGCATAGGGTTGTGGGGGACGCTTAGGATATAGCCATCCGGGTCAATACCCGAGCTGTTCGACATCATCACGACTGTCTCTTCCAGTGCTCATAAAACGCCAGCGCTGCCACGTTTTTGTCCTTGGATTCCAACATGATGTCGAAGCGCTCCAGAAACTGCAGCGCGTAGTTGTTGGTCCAGCGGTTCCACATCTGCGCGCTGTGGGCATACAGGTCACGCTTGGAGACCACCTGCAACAGCGCGTCCATTTCCAACTTGTGCTCGGCGTCGAAGCCCAGTTCCTGGAGGACTTCCTGGGGCTGGGAGTAATGCATGGTCGGCCGCACGCCGCGCCAGCTGTCGATCACGCGAGTGACGCGTTCGCTGCTGGGATCGATGTACTCGTTTTCGTTGATCCAGCAGTGGTGAATATCGAGCACCACCGGCGCCAGATCGGCGACTTGCAGGCAGTGGTCGAGCCCGTAGGTCTTTTCATCGTTCTCGAAGGTGATGCAGTTGCGCGCCACCTCAGACAAGCGCGACCACACCGCGCGAGTGCCCTCAACGCCCAGGCGTCCGGCGATGTGCACGTTGCACTTGAGGTCCTGGAACTGCCGCCCGTAGCCCATCATGCGGATCATGTCGGCGTGGTATTCGAATTCGGCGAGGCTGTTTTCAACCACGCCGGGGTTTTCCGAACCGAGCACGCAGTATTGGCCAGGGTGGAACGACAGCCGAATATCCGAGGCACGCGCCAGCTCGCCGATGGCGGCGAAACCTTCAATCAATTGGCGCTCGATGGCGGGATCTTTATAGACGTCGGCGACTTTCGGATGGCTGTAGAACGGCAGCAGGTCGCTGCTCAAGCGCAGCATGCGCAAGGTTGGCGGCAGTTGGGCGACATAGGCCAACAGGCGCAATTGCGCTGCCAGATTATGGGTGACCACTTCGACCAATTTTTCGCGGGCGACCTGCGGCGTAACCCCGTCCATCCAGCGCAAGGTGGTCGTGCGGGGGTTGAACGGGCCTTCGATCAGCTTGAGGGCGCTGGGCGACAATAGGCGTTCGGGGTGCTTGTACTGGCATGCGAAGCCAATGCGAGGGTGTGTCATAGAGGCGCCTGGCGAAAGGAAAGTACACGATGATACGGCCTTATGCATGGGCTCTGGCAGCGGGCTCATAATATTTAGACACCAATCAACCTGAACTTTCCGACAAGCGCCGCGCTCATTTCCTATGCGCTGCCCCGCCCAGGGGCGTTGGATAAAAAGGAGCCGCCCCCCCATGACTACCCTCTCCACCTATCGCCCCACGCCAGGTCCGCTGCATGCGACCTTGCTCGCCGGCACCGTGCCGCTGTTTCTTGGCGCGTTGCTCAGTGACATCGCCTACACCCAGACCTACCAGATCCAGTGGGCGAACTTCGCCTCCTGGCTGATCGCCGGTGCGTTGGTATTCGGTGGTTTTGCGCTGCTGTTTGCACTGGTCAACCTGCTGCGCGCCGAGCGTAAGGCCGGGCAACCTACTCGGTATGTCCTGCTGTTGTTGGCCACCTGGATACTCGGTCTGGTCAACGCGTTCCAACACGCCAAGGACGCTTACGCCTCCATGCCGACCGGCCTGGTGTTGTCGGCGATCGTGATGCTGCTGACGCTCGCAGCGACCTGGACCGGCCTGCGTTCGGGAGGTGTGAAATGAAAACCTCCAGCACATTGACCCTGTTGAGTGCCACCCTGCTGTTAAGCGCCTGCGGTGGCGAAGGCGATAAAACCCAGGCCCGCGGCCCTGATCCCAAATTGCCGGAACAACAAAGCAGCCTGCTGCCGAGCATGAAGATCGCCGAGCCCGCGCCATGGGGCGATCAGAAACCCAAAGTGCCCGAAGGCTACAGCGTCACGGCCATCGCCACCGACCTGGCCATCCCGCGCCAGACCCTGGTGCTGCCCAACGGTGACATCCTCGTCGCCGAAGGCCGTGGCGGCAGTGCGGCCAAGCTCAAGCCCAAGGATGTGATCGCCAGCCTGATCAAGGCCGAGGGCAACACCAAGGTCAAGAGCGGCAACCGCCTGACCCTGCTGCGCGATGCCGACGGTGACGGCACCTACGAGCTGAAAACCGTGTTCGCCGACAACCTCAACGCGCCCTATGGCCTGGCATTTGCGGACGGCAAGCTCTACGTCGCCAATCAGGATGCGCTGGTGCGTTTCGACTACACCGACGGCCAGACCAAGGCCAGCGGTGCGCCGGTCAAAGTCACCGACCTGCCGGCACAGATCAACCACCACTGGACCAAGTCCCTGGCCGTGAGTGCCGACGGGCGCCAGCTGTACGTGGGCATCGGCTCCAACAGCAACGTCACCGAACGCGGCATGGAAGTGGAGATCGACCGCGCCATGGTCTGGCAGATCGACGCCGCCACCGGCGCGCACAAGCCCTACGCGACCGGGCTGCGCAATCCCACGGCGCTGACCATTCAACCCGACTCCGGGCAACTGTGGACAGTGGTCAATGAACGCGATGAACTCGGCCCCGACCTCGTGCCGGACTACCTGACGTCGGTGCGTGAAGGTGCCTTCTACGGTTGGCCCTACAGCTACTGGGGCCAGAACGTCGACCCGCGCGCGCAACCACAGAACCCAGCCAAAGTCGCTGCTGCGATCAAGCCGGATTACAGCTTGGGCTCTCACGTGGCGGCACTTGGTGTGGACTTTTCCATCCCGGCCATGGGCGAAAAATTCGCCGACGGCGTGTTCGTCGGCGAGCACGGC
Source organism: Pseudomonas sp. H1_D04 (assembly GCF_054683855.1). Classification (NCBI taxonomy): domain Bacteria; kingdom Pseudomonadati; phylum Pseudomonadota; class Gammaproteobacteria; order Pseudomonadales; family Pseudomonadaceae; genus Pseudomonas; species Pseudomonas sp. H1_D04. The sequence goes on along the minus strand of NZ_CP162826.1, from coordinate 4,985,593 downwards.
AGTTGGAACCGTGAGAATCCGGTGGGCTACAAGGTGATCTTTGTGCCGTTCAGCAATGGCAAACCGGCGGGTGAGCCGGTTGACTTCGCCACCGGCTTCCGTGGCGACGACGGCAAGACCCGTGGCCGCCCGGTGGGCGTGACGGTGGACCCCAAAGGTGCGCTGATCATTGCGGATGACTTGGCCAACACGGTGTGGCGCGTGACGCGTAACCAATAACAGCGCATTGAGTGTGCGACAGCTGATCAGCCGTCAGCTGTCGCCCTTTAATTGCTCCTGCAACCAGCCCAACAACGCCGCGATCTCTGGGCGGTCGCCCGCGCCTTGATGACGATAAATCGAAATCGCCTCGGGTAAATGCACGCTCTCCACACAGGGCCTGACCAGCGCCCCACTCTCGATCAGCCTGCTTGCCGTACGGCGCCAGCCCATGGCAACTCCATGCCCTTCCACCGCTGCCTGCAACATCAATGGATAACTGTCGAATGTGGCACTGCGCGCATTGACGGCCACTGTCTGCCCGAATACCTGCAACCAACTGTCCCACTCCATCAAGTGCGGAGGCTGGGAGCTGTGGTGCAAAAAAGTGGCCGACTGTAATTCGGTGAGCGACAGCGGTTGTCGCGCATCGAAGTAGCCCGGACTGCACACCGGGAACACTTCGTCAGCAGCGGTGAACATCAAGGGATGTGGGCCACTGGGTCGCCGCGAACTTTGCAGAGCAACGTCGAAGTGCGCATTGAACTCCGTCAGCGGCCGGGTTGAGGTCACGACCTGGATATCGAGATGCGGGTATTGCTGGTGGAAACTCGACAGACGCGGCATCAACCAATAGAACGCCTCGCACAGTTGGCAGAGCAGCACCACCCGGTCGCTGCGTTGCGCGGCGCGCAAGAGGGCTGCGCTGTCAGCGATGCTGTGCAATGCGTCGCTAACCACCCGCGCCAGGTCACCCCCTTCTTGCGTAAGGGATACCGCGCGGTTGCGCCGGTAAAACAGCTTCACCCCGAGGTTGTCTTCAAGCCCACGAATCTGTCGGCTGACAGCCGCCTGTGTGATGTGCAATTCATCCGCCGCCCTGGAGAAGCTGCACAGGCGCGCTGCTGCTTCAAAGGGCAACAAGCTGGCAAGAGGCGGCAAGGTTTTACCGAGCGTATTCATAATCTGAAGTTATGCATTCAGGGCCGAGAACTCGTTTGTAGCACAGCCTCGCGGCTAGGCACCATGGATCTCTCGCCTGATGGATAACCCTGATGACCTTACCGCAGAGCTCGATATTTGTTGGCGTAACCCTGGCGGTCATCTCGACCCTGGGCTGGGCGCTGAACTTCATCACGCCTTACGTCAGTGGCGAATACACCCTCTACGACCTGATGGTGGTGCGTTTTTTGATCGCGGGCGCGCTGGGTGTATTGGGCGTGATTCTGTGGCGGGCGCACCTGCGTTTGTTGCGGCCTGGCCAGCTCTGCCTCGCCGCAGCCCTCGGCGCCTTGGGCTGCCTGGGATACGGCGCGTGCATCGCTGCGGGAGTCATGTTCGGCGGCCCGGTGCTGACGCCGACGCTGGTGGGGATGGTCCCCGTGTTGCTGGCTCTGCTCGGCAACGCCAGGGACAAAACCGTGCAGTGGCGCAGGCTGGCGATGCCGTTGACGTGCCTGACCGTGGGGCTGTTGTTGGCCAATCTGAGCAGCCTGCACCAGCCTTCATTGAGCCTTGCTTCCTGGTGGTTGGGGCTGCTGTTTTCGCTGAGCGCGGTTGGCTTGTGGATGGGCTTCAGCGTGATCAATCAAAAGCAATTGATGCACCTTCCCGCGTCGAGCATTGGACTCTGGAGCGCGTTGATGCTGCTCGGTGCAGGCACCGCCACACTGGGGTTGCTGCCGCTGATACAGAGCTTCGGCCTGCTCAAGCTTCCGACGTTGGGCCTTGAGCTCTCCCGCGCTGGGCCGCTGTATGCCTGGAGCCTGACCATCGCGCTGATGTCGACCGTGGTCGGCGCCTGGGCCTGGAACGCCGCAACACAGCGCTTGCCTATGGTATTGAGCGGCCAATTGATCGCACTTGAATCACTCTTCGCCACCCTGCTCGGCCTGGGGTTTCACGGGCGCTGGCCAACGCCGATGGAAACCGCAGGCTTGGCCGCTGTGCTAACCGGTGTGGTGATGGCGGTGCGGATCATCCTGACCAGGGCAGACCCCGCCAGCACCTGCGGGGGTGCTGAACGGGTGTGAGGCGCAAGTGCACCTCGCGACCTGTGGTTTTCACAGGTCGGTGATTTCCTTGTGACGCGGTACCAAGGTCTTCATCACGCTCCACGCCACCAGGTAGGCCAGGGCGCAGATAGCAAACATGATCATGTAGCCGGTGTGGATGTCGTTGATTGACTTGTAATAGTCAAACACCCATCCGCCGATCTTGGTCATCACCACGCCGCCGATCCCACCGGCCATGCCACCGATACCGACCACCGAGGCCACGGTTTTCTGCGGGAACATGTCGGACACGGTAGTGAAGATGTTGCACGACCACGCCTGGTGCGCAGACGCGCCCACGCCGATCAGCAATACCGGCACCCAGAAGCTGATATAGCCCAGGGGCTGCGCCAACAACACGACCAACGGGAACAGCGCGATCACCAGCATGGCTTTCATGCGGCCGTCGTACGGGGCATCGCCGCGCGCCATAAAGTAGCTGGGGAACCAGCCGCCGCCGATGCTGCCGACCATGGTCATGCTGTACAGCACCGCCAGCGGCATCACGATATCGGCGCCTTTCATGCCGTATTGCGCGGACAGGTAAGTCGGCAGCCAGAACAGGAAGAACCACCACACGCCGTCAGTCATGAACTTGCCAAAGGCAAAGGCCCAGGTCTGGCGGTAGGTCAGCAACTTGAACCAGGAGACTTTCTTTTCGGGCGCGCCAGACGGGGCTTTGGTGAACGGCTGTACGGTCTGGTCACTGCGGATATAGGCCAGTTCTTCGGCCGACAGGCGTTTTTGCTGCTCGGGTTTTTCATACACCGCTGCCCACACCGCTACCCACAGGAAACCGAGCATGCCGATCACCATGAACGCGGCTTCCCAACCCCACATGCCAGCAATCAGCGGCACGCAGATCGGCGCCAGGATCGCGCCGACGTTGGCGCCGGAGTTGAAGATGCCGGTCGCGAAGGAGCGCTCTTTCTTGGGGAAGTATTCGGCAGTGGCTTTGATCGCGATCGGGAAATTACCCGCCTCGCCAATCGCCAGCACCGCTCGGGAGAGCATGAACCCGGCAATCGATACCGGAATCACCGCCAGCCCAATCGCACTGCTGACAGCGGCAATGCCCTCGCCCATCTGCACCGAGAACGCATGCATGACGGCGCCGGTGGACCAAATGGCGATGGCGACCACGTAAGCGGCCTTGGTGCCGATCTTGTCGACAAAGCGCCCAGCAAACAGCATGGAAATCGCATACACGAACTGGAACACCGCCGCGATGTTGGCGTAATCGGTATTGCTCCAGCCAAATTGCGTGGACAACTGCGGTGCCAACAGGCTGAGCACCTGGCGGTCGAGGTAGTTGACGGTGGTGGCGAAAAACAACATCGCACAGATGGTCCAGCGATAGTTGCCTACCGCCTGGCCAACGCGCTGGGCGCTGATGGGCTCGTTCAGATTCATGGCATCACTTTTTATTTTTGTTAGGTAGGACATATGTAACGTCATATGTCGTCGTACAACTGCGACTTTTATATCGAGACCCATGAGCGGTGTCAATCTGAAAGATTGCCGCCTGTCTAGGGACTACGTAGTTACGAGAAGTTTCAGAGAGAGGTAGTTGTAGGATGACAAATGCGTAACACCAGACTCGGTGCCTGACCGGGCACATCATCGAGGACGCCAATGTGCTGCAGGCCCACCTTTTCCAACACGCGGATCGAGGCGGCGTGATCGGGCCGGACCAGCCCGAACACTTCGGGCAGGTTCAGGGTTTCAAACGCCAGCACCAGCGCATCGCGGGCAAGCTCGGTGGCATAGCCCTGCCCCCAGGCCTCCACGGCAAAACGGTAGCCGAGGTTGATGCGCCGCTCAGTGAGGTAGTTGAGCGGTGCGATACCGCCAAAGCCGATAAGGTGCTCTGGGGATTCACGCCGGGCAATCGCCCACCAGCCATAACCGTCGCGCGCCCATTGTGCGAGCCAGTGGTCGAGCAGCCGCCGCGCATCGGCAAGGCTTGCCAAGGGACCGGAAGGATTGAACCGGTTGGTCTGTGGGTCGCCGAAGATCGAGAACAATCGCGGCAGATCCTCGAGTGTTGGTGGGCGGTAGATCAGGCGTGAGGTGGGCATTGGGGTGGTTCTCTCAAGGATGTCGCTCTTTTTTGTGGTGAGCGGGCTTGTCGAATCGTCGCACCGCCCGCGCTGGGCTGCGAAGCAGCTCCATCAACGCCAACCCGGTTTTCCAAACAAACCAGGTTGTGTGGTTTTGGGGCTGCTTCGCAGCCCAGCGCGGGGCAAGCCCGCTCACTACAGGGGTAGCGGGGTCGTGAAATAGCGCTTTTCACAGGTAGATCTGCTGCCAGTCGAGAAAAAGTACAGCAACGGGTGAATTTTTTCGTGTCCGCTTGTATCTGAAGTGACAGAGCGGTGCTATCGCAGTGATAGCACCACCCCTGTTCTGTTTTAGAGTGGTTCGCATGAAATTACGTAGAAAAAGCGTCAAACCCATCGGGTTGAAGGACATCACCATCGTCGACGATGCCAAGGTGCGCAAAGCAATTACCGCCGCCGCCCTTGGCAATGCCATGGAATGGTTCGACTTCGGTGTCTACGGGTTTGTCGCCTATGTGCTCGGTAAAGTGTTCTTCCCGGACGCCTCCCCCAGCGTACAAATGATCGCCGCGCTGGGTACGTTCTCCGTGCCTTTCCTGATTCGTCCGCTGGGTGGCCTGTTCTTCGGCGCGCTGGGCGATAAATACGGACGGCAGAAAGTCCTCGCCGCCACCATTGTGATCATGTCCCTGAGCACCTTTGCCATCGGCCTGATTCCCGGCTATGCGTCCATTGGCATCTGGGCGCCGATCCTGCTGCTGCTGTGCAAGATGGCCCAGGGTTTCTCGGTGGGTGGTGAATACACCGGCGCGTCGATCTTCGTCGCCGAATACGCCCCGGACCGCAAGCGCGGCTTCCTCGGTAGCTGGCTGGACTTCGGCTCGATTGCCGGTTTTGTGCTCGGTGCCGGCGTAGTGGTATTGATCTCCAGCGTGCTTGGCGAAGCTGAATTCGAATCGTGGGGCTGGCGCCTGCCGTTCTTCCTGGCTCTGCCTCTGGGCATCATTGGCCTGTATCTGCGCCATGCGCTGGAAGAAACCCCCGCGTTCCAGCAACACATGGACAAGCTCGAACAAGGCGACCGCGAAGGCCTGACCCACGGTCCCAAGGTCTCCTTCAAGGAAGTCGCCACCAAGCATTGGCGCAGCCTGCTGACCTGCATCGGTATCGTCGCGGCCACCAACGTGACGTACTACATGCTGCTCACCTACATGCCGAGCTACCTGTCCCACAACCTGCATTACAAAGAAAACAGCGGCGTGCTGATCATCATCGCGATCATGGTCGGCATGCTGTTCGTGCAACCGTTCATTGGCTTTATCAGTGACAAGATCGGCCGCAAGCCTTTCATCATCGCGGGCAGTGTTGGCTTGCTGTTTCTATCGATACCGGCGTTCATGCTGATCACCAGCGGCAAGATCGGCCTGATCTTCGCCGGCCTCTTGATCCTCGCTGTGATCCTGAACTTCTTCATCGGCGTGATGGCTTCGACCTTGCCAGCGATGTTCCCCACTCACCTGCGCTATAGCGCGCTGGCCAGTGCGTTCAACGTCTCGGTACTGATCGCCGGTGTAACACCGACGGCCGTGGCGTGGCTGGTGGAAAGCACCAACGACCTGTTCATGCCCGCCTACTACCTGATGGTGTTTGCCGTGGTCGGTTTGATCACCGGCCTGACGATGAAGGAAACTGCCAACAAGCCTCTGCGTGGCGCGGCGCCGGCAGCTTCGGACATGGAAGAAGCCAAGGAGTTGCTGCAGGAACACCACGACAATATCGAGCAGAAGATCGAAGACATCGACGCCGAAATTGCGGAATTGGAAGCTAAGCGCCAGAATCTGGTGCAACAGCACCCGCGAATTAATTAAGACTTGACCGTGCGTGGTGGCCCCGGCCACCACGCCTTTGGAGAGCTCAGCATGCTTCCCAGCTTCACCGCAGCACATTCGCTACTGAGCGCAGACGAACGCGCCGCCATCGCCGAAATAGAAGCCACCACCAGCATTCTGCAGTTGGTCACCCGCCTGACCGGGATGCGCTTTGCCGGCATCGCCAAGTTCACCGACCTGGAATGGGTGGTCTGCTCGGTCCACGACCCTATGGAAATGGGGATCAATGTGGATGACGTGCTTACCCTGGAAACCACACTGTGCAGCGAGTTCTGCATTAATCCACAGACCTTGTTCATCCCGCAGGTCAGCGCAAGCGGCCGCTTCGCTTCACGCCCGGTAGTCAAGCAGTTCGCTATCGAAAGCTACGCCGGCGCGCCGATTTTCCTGCCTGATGGCCGCCTGTTCGGCGCGCTGTGTGCCTTGGATTCACAAGCGATGCTGTTTGACGACCCCAACCTGCCGGAAACCCTGAGCCTGTTTGCCCGACTGATTGGCTGCATCTTTTTCGCTAACTTGACACAGAGTGATCGTTAAATTTCGGCTTGCCGCGTAACCCGGCGATGTCGCGCTTGGGCGGCACGCCAAACAGCCGGCTGTATTCGCGGCTGAACTGCGACGGGCTTTCATAGCCCACTTTGAACGCCGCGCTGGAGACATCCTGATGCTCGTTAAGCATCAACCGGCGCGCCTCGTTCAAACGCAGCCACTTCTGATACTGCAACGGACTCATCGCCGTGAGTTGGCGAAAGTGATGATGGAACGTGGCCGCGCTCATCTGCACCCGCGCCGCCAAGTCTTCCACGCGCAGCACTGCGTCGTAATTGAGTTTGAGCCAGTCAATCGCCTTGGCGATACGGTAGCCCTGCCCGTCCACTGAACAAATCTGCCGCAGTCGTCCAGCCTGGTCGCTTTGCAATAAGCGGTAGTGGATCTCGCGCTGGATCAGTGGTGCGAGTACCGGGATCGCCTCGGGCTCATCGAGCAACGCCACCAGCCGCGCAAACGACGCCAGCATGCCGTCGGTGACAACCCCGATGCCGACCCCCTTGAGCACTGAACGCTCGCGCTTGGGCGGCAGCTCACTCTGGGCGATCAGCTCGGCCAATATGCGCAGGTCCAGCTTAAAGGTCAGCCCCAGGCACGGCCGCGTGGGGCTCGCCTGCAGCACTTCGGAATTGGCAGGAATGTCCAGCGATGTCACCAGGAAGCGTGACGTGTCATACGGATACCCCTCGCCGCCCACCCACAGCTGCTTCTGCCCCTGGGCCACCAGCACAATGCTCGGTTCGACCATGCACACCACCGGCGTGCACGGCTGCTCACGCCGATAGAACCCCAGGCCCGGGATCGGCATGGGGCAGTCCCCAGGCGCAGCGATGCGCGATGCAATGGCGTGGACCAGCGCGTCCAGATTGTTCTTCATAACCTGCCCTTTTTGTTGATCCGCGAACTCTACCCCGCGCAGTCCATGGCGTCCCCCGTAAACCACCAGACTCAGAGCATCAGGCAAGTAATCCAGCGGAACGCACTACAGATGCCACCGCCACACCGGGAAAATGTGCGGACCAACCCTTTCAAGGATCCGCCCATGAAACGCCTCTTGCTTGCCCTTGGTTTGCTGGTGACGTCTTTAACTGCTCTGGGAGCCGATATGTCCAACAGTGCTGACAACTTCTACACAAGCGACAAGGTGACGGTCGAAAAGGTCACCTTCAACAACCAATACGGCCTGCAGGTTGCCGGCAACCTGTTCGTGCCGAAAAACCTGAGCTCGGGTGCTAAAAGCCCCGCGATTATCGTCGGTCACCCGATGGGTGCCGTCAAAGAACAGAGCGCGAACCTGTACGCCACCAAAATGGCCGAACAGGGCTTCGTCACACTCTCTCTGGACCTGTCGTTCTGGGGCGACAGCGCCGGTACACCGCGCAACGCGGTGCTGCCCGACCTCTACACCGAGGACTTCAGCGCCGCCGTGGACTTCCTCGGCACCCGGCAGATGGTCGACCGTGAACGCATTGGCGTGATCGGTATCTGTGGCAGCGGCAGCTTCGTCATCGCGGCGGCGAAGATCGACCCCCGCCTCAAGGCCATCGCCACCGTCAGCATGTACGACATGGGCGCGGCCAACCGCAACGGCCTCAAGCACGGCGTCACCCTGGAACAACGCCGGCATATCCTGCTGCAAGCGGCCAACCAGCGCTATGTGGAATTCCAGGGCGGCGAGACCCTCTACACCAGCGGCACGCCGCTCAAGCTGACGGGCAACCCGGTGGGGGACGAGTTCTTTGACTTCTACCGCACGCCACGTGGCCAGGTCACGCCTGCCGGTGCGTCGCCGCAGACCACCACCATGCCGACGCTGACCAGCAACGTGAAGTTCATGAACTTCTACCCGTTCAACGACATCGAGACGATCTCTCCGCGTCCGCTGCTGCTGATCAGCGGGGCCAACGCGCACTCCCGCGAGTTCAGCGAAGACGCCTACCAGCGTGCGGCCGAACCGAAGGAATTGCTCATCATCCCGAACGCGGGGCATGTGGACCTGTACGACCGGGTCAATCTGATTCCGTTTGCCCACCTCACCACCTTCTTCAAGAACAACCTCAAGTGATGACCAAAAACCCGAATGCACCGCGCTGGGGCGCGGTGTTCGCTATGTCCCTGGCGGCCTTTACATTAGTCGCCTCGGAGTTCATGCCGGTCAGCCTGCTGACGCCACTGGCGGCCGACCTCAACATCACTCAAGGCCAGGCCGGCCAGGGCATTTCGGTGTCAGGGCTGTTTGCCTTGCTCACCAGCCTGGTGATTGCCGCCGTGGCGGCGCGGGTGGATCGCAAGCGCCTGCTGGTGGCACTGACACTGCTGATGATCGTGTCCGGAACGGTCGTGGCCTTTGCGCCGAACTACATGGTCTTCATGTTGGGGCGAGCGCTGATCGGCGTTGCCATCGGCGGGTTCTGGTCACTGTCGGCCGCCACCGCCATGCGCCTGGTACCGGACGACCAAGTGCCGCGTGCCCTGGCCGTGGTCAACGGTGGCAACGCTCTGGCCACGGTGATTGCTGCACCACTGGGCAGTTTTCTGGGCGGAATGATCGGCTGGCGTGGCGCGTTTTTCTGCGTGGTGCCGGTGGCGGTGATCGCCGTGGTGTGGCTGCTGATCAGCCTGCCGTCGATCAAGTCGCAGGGCGAGGCAAAGACCACCAACGTGCTGCGCCTGATGAAACAGCCGCCTGTGATCATGGGCATGCTGGCGGTCAGTGTGTTTTTCATGGGTCAATTCATGCTGTTCACCTACCTGCGACCGTTCCTGGAAACCGTCACCCAGGTCAGCGTGTCCCTGTTGTCGCTGATGCTGCTGGTACTGGGCATGGCCGGTCTGGCGGGCACGTTCCTGATCGAGCGTTTTTTGAAGCGCAGCCTGTATCCCACGCTGATTGCCATCCCACTGCTGATGGCGTTGATCGCCCTGGCCTTGGTCGCCTTCGGCAGCTCGACGGCGATGACAACCCTGTTGCTGGGGCTCTGGGGCCTGGTCGCGACCGCCGCCCCCGTGGGTTGGTGGACGTGGCTGGCCAACACCCTGCCCAAGGATGCCGAAGCAGGGGGCGGCCTGATGGTCGCGATCATCCAGTTGGCGATTGCTTCAGGCGCCACGGTGGGCGGTGTGGTGTTTGACTTCAGTGGCTATCGGGCGACGTTTGAGTTGAGTGCGGCGCTGCTGTGCGGGGCGGCGTTGCTTGCGTGGGCAACACGCTGCGTCAGTGTTCGCGCACAACACTTGAGCACAGCCTGACGCACTCAATCTTTTCCAAGGGCCGCCGATAACTTGTCATACCCCTGACTTGCAGCGAGGCCCTGCGCTAAATAATGCCCAACTCTCTCGCTCCAATCGTCCGCTCGCTGTCCACCCGCACCAGCCTGTCACTGGCACGCACGTCACTGTTCAATTTCATGGCCTTGCTGGCCGTTGTGTTTGCGGCAGCGGCTTACTCACTGCTTTACATCGCCCATGACCTGGACCGCACCGAGCAGGCCGAAAGCGCGTTCCATACCCGCAAAGCCATACAGTCCATGGAAAAAGCCATGCGGGTGACGGTCAAGGACTACGCGTTCTGGAGCGATGCCTACAAGCACCTGCATGTACAGGTGGACAAGGATTGGGCCTTCGAGCGCGGCAATATCGGGCCCACACTGTTCCAAGACTTCGGTTTTCAGGGCCTGTTTGTGGTCAACGATGCCAATCGCACGGTGTACACCGTGGTCGAAGGCGAACTGCAAACCTTTGAGCTCAGCGAATGGCTCGATCAGCCCCTCACCCAACTGCTCGAACAGGCCCGCGCCGGCGTAGACAACGAAACCCCGGTGAGCACGTTCATCAACGTACGCGGCAGCCCCGCACTGGTGGCTGCCGCAGCCATTACGCCGGGCACCGACCCCACGGTGGTTGCAGACGGTAGGCCAGCCTCGGTGCTGGTCTTTGTCGACATCCTCGACAGCGCCAAATTGGGCCGGATCGGCGATGACTTCGGCGTGGGCAACCTGCACATCGCCACCCCTGAAGACATCGCCAAGGGCGTGTTTTTACCCCTCGGCGACAACGGCAGCGCCGGTAGCCTGTACTGGCAGCCGGAACAGCCCGGCCGACGCCTCATTGGCGTCGGCCTGCCCTTGCTGGGCCTGGCCGCGCTGCTGGTGTGCCTGATGACGTGGATGATCTTGCGCCGCAGCACAGCCGCCGCCCTGGCGCTGGATGCCAGTCATAGCTCGCTGCAAACCAGCCAGAACGCCTTGGCCACCAGCGAAGCGCGCTTTCGCGATGTGGTAGAAGCCAGTTCCGACTGGGTCTGGGAGATCAACGGCGATTGGCGCTTTACCTACCTCTCGGAGCGTTTCGAAAGCGTAACCGGGTTGACCCGCGACGCCTGGATCGGCGCGGCCATGAATGACCTGCTGGGCACCGAAGACGGGTTGTTGTCACAGTGGTTGTGCACGCCCGGCCGACGCCCGGACCTCAGCGTGCAATGCCTATATGTGGATGCCCAAGGGCAAGAGCGCACCACCCGGCTATCGGCGCGGAAAATGCCGTGCGGCGGGTTTCGCGGCACCGCCACCGACGTGACTGAAGAAGTCGAGGCGCGCAGACGCATTGAATTTTTGTCCCAGCATGACGCCCTGACCGGGTTGCCCAATCGCACGCGTCTGCAAGCCTTCCTGGACACCAAGCTCAAGACGCTGCCCCTCCTTGAGCAACCCTTGGTCATGCTCAGCCTGGACCTGGACCGATTCAAACCGGTCAATGACTTGCTCGGGCATGCCGCCGGCGACCGGGTGCTCAATGAAGTGTCGAGCCGCCTGACCGACTGCGTGCGTCACGGTGACCTGGTGGCGCGGGTTGGCGGCGATGAATTTGTGCTGATCCTCAGCGATGCCGGCACCCAGGACGACGTCGAAAACTTTTGCAAACGCTTGATCGTCTCCCTTGAGCGCGCGATCCGGATCGATGAGCAGGAAGTGTTTATCAGCGCCAGCATCGGTATTGCGCTGGCGCCCAACGACGCCGGCAACGTCACCGAAATGCTGCGCTACGCGGACATCGCGCTGTACGAGGCCAAGTCCGCCGGGCGCAATACCTGGCGCTTCTACTCCGGCGAGATGAATGCACGAATCATCGAGCGTCGACGCCTGGAAAGCGACCTGCGCTATGGGATCAAACATGGGGAATTGCGCCTGCACTTTCAGCCGCGTTACCGCATAGCCGACGGGCAGATGGTCGGCGCCGAAGCGCTGGTGCGCTGGCAACACCCGGAGCGCGGCCTGATTGCGCCGGACACCTTTATCCCGATTGCCGAAGAGTCCGGCCTGATCCTGTCGCTGAGTGACTGGGTGCTGGAAACCGCCTGTGCCTGTGCCGCCCAGTGGCCGGATGCGTTGTTTGTGTCGGTCAACCTGTCGCCGACCGAGTTCAAGCGCGGCAACCTGATGGAGCGCGTGCGTCACGCGTTACAGGCCTCGGGTATCGAACCGGCGCGGGTGGAACTGGAAATCACCGAAAGCGTCATGCTCGAAGACGCCGTCGGTGCGCTGGACGTGATGCGCGCCCTCAAACAACTGGGCATCCGCATCGCCATGGACGACTTTGGCACCGGGTATTCGTCACTGAGCTACCTGCGCGCGTTCCCGTTCGATGGCTTGAAAATAGACCGCAGCTTTCTGACCCGACTGGAAGACAGCGAGGACGACCAAGCCATCATCCATGCCATCGTCGGCCTGGGACGTGCCCTGGCACTCACGGTGACCGCCGAAGGCATCGAAACCGCCGAGCACCTGGCGATGCTCAAGGCCGTGGCCTGTGATGAAGGCCAGGGCTACTTCCTCAGCCGCCCGCTGGATATCGACGCGTTCAACCGGCTGCTGGGCCCGGTTTGAAAAACAGGCTCGGCGTCTTGCCGAACTGTTTCTTGAACATGCTGGTGAAGGCGCTGGGGCTTTCGTAGCCCAGCTCCAACGCCACGTCGATGATCTTTTCCCCCATCGCCATGCGCTCCAGGGCCAGTAGCAACCGCGCCTGTTGGCGCCATTGGCCGAAGGTCATGGCGGTTTCCTTGCGAAACAGGCGCTGGATGGTTTTCTGATCCAGGCCCAGGCGCTCGCTCCAGTGCGCCACTGTCGAGGCATCGCCCGGATTCTGTTGCAGCGCCAGGCAGATCCGCTGGATACGCGGGTCGGCAGGCTGTGGCAGAGATAACGGCAACGCGGGCAGGATGGCCAGTTCGTCGAGGATCAGGTGCATGATCCGCGCATCCCGCGAGTCTTCGGCATAAGGCGGCTTGAGGCTGACCGAGGCCTTGATCAGCTCGCTCAGCAGCGGCGAGATGCTCACAGCCTTGGTTTCGGTGGGCAGATTGGGGAAGCTGTCGGGGCGCACAAACACGCTGCGCATTTTCAGCGGCCCTACGCAGCGCAGGGAATGCACGTGCCCGCAGGGCATCCAGAAGCCGCGATTGGGCGGCACTGTCCATTGGTTCTGCGCCGAATGCACTACCATGACTCCTTCGGTCGCGTAGAGCAGTTGATGCTTCTCGTGGCTGTGGTCGGGGATCACCCAGTTTTCAGGATAGTCGGTGGCCGAACTGATCACGGCCCACTCGCCTTCGTCGATCTCCTGCAGGAATTTATCCAGTGACTTGATCATTTAGCCCTTTTTGCGACAGTTACTGCCCGAATTTCGTGAGACAGACATTTTTACTGAATCTAGCATAAAGCCCGACACAATTTGAAATGGGCCGCCAGCCACGTATTGGCGGCCCCTGTTCGCTGCCTTGTATGGAATGCCTGCATGTCGACACTCACCGCGTCACCCGCCACTGCTACCAGTGCGCCCCAAGCAAGCCCATTAGTTATGCGTATCCTCGGTGCCTGCGCTTTGGCGCACCTGATCAATGACCTGATCCAGGCCGTGCTGCCGTCGATCTACCCCATGCTCAAGGCCAATTACGGACTGACGTTTGCCCAGGTGGGGCTGATCACCCTGACCTTCCAACTGACCGCCTCGCTGCTGCAACCGTGGATCGGCTACCACACTGATCGTCATCCCAAGCCTTGGCTGCTGCCGGCCGGCATGGTGTGCACATTGATCGGCATCCTGATGCTGGCGTTTGTCGGCAGCTTCCCGGCGATCCTGCTGGCGGCGGGTCTGGTGGGCGTAGGCTCATCGACCTTCCACCCGGAAACCTCCCGCGTGGCGCGCCTGGCTTCCGGCGGACGCTACGGCCTTGCGCAATCGACCTTCCAGGTCGGTGGCAACACCGGCAGCGCCTTCGGCCCGTTGCTGGCAGCGGCGATCATCATTCCCTACGGCCAGGGCAATATCGCCTGGTTCGGTCTGTTCGCGGTGTTCGCGATCCTGGTGCTGTATGGCTTGAGCCGCTGGTACCGCAACCACCTCGCGCTGTTCAAGCTCAAGCAAGGCGGCAAAGCCACCCACGGCTTGTCCAAAGGCCGCGTGACGTTTGCCCTGGTGGTGCTGGCAGTGCTGGTGTTCTCCAAGTACTTCTACATGACCAGCCTGACCAGCTACTTCACGTTTTACCTGATTGAAAAATTCCACCTGTCGGTATCGAGTTCCCAGATGTACCTGTTCCTGTTCCTCGGTGCGGTGGCCGTGGGCACCTTCGCGGGCGGCCCGATCGGCGACAAAATCGGCCGCAAGAAAGTCATCTGGTTCTCCATCCTCGGCGCCGCGCCCTTCACCCTGGCCCTGCCCTACGTCGATCTGTTCTGGACCGCCGTACTCAGTGTGGTGATTGGCTTTATCCTGGCTTCGGCGTTCTCGGCCATTGTCGTGTTTGCCCAAGAACTGGTGCCGGGCAATGTCGGGATGATCGCGGGTGTGTTCTTTGGCCTGATGTTCGGTTTCAGCGGGATTGGCGCGGCGTTGCTCGGTTTGCTCGCGGATAACCACGGCATTGAGTACGTCTACAAACTGTGCTCGTTCCTGCCGCTGGTGGGTATCCTGACGATTCTGCTGCCGTCGACCAAAGGCGTTTGACCCGCCGATCATCGGCTGGCTGTGTGCCACTACACAGAATGCTCTGAAAAACCTGCGTGTGCGCTTACAATCCCGGTTTAAACGCACACCAGGCAGACCCAGCAAGAAATGACGCTCGACCCTCCCACGATTTTGGCACTCACCGTTGCCTTGGCAGCCGCTGCCGCCCTTTACCTGCTGGTCGAATGGCGCAGCGTGCGCGAACCCTCGCTGCTGTTGTGGAGCAGCGGTTTCGCCACCATCACCATCGGTTCGCTCCTGGCCCTGCTGCGCATTAATGGCTTTTTAGTCATCGGTATCTGGTTCGCCAACGGTTTGCTGGTGACCGCACACTTCCTGTTTCTGCTCGGCGTGGCGCGGTTTACCCAAGTACGCGTGTCACGCGCCTGGGCCCTGATGCCCGTGATCTGGTTCGCCATGCTCGCGCTGCCAACGGACCAATCTTGGTCCAAAGCCATGCTGGCGGTGCAATCGCTGTTGGTCGCCCTGCCCACCCTGCGCGCCAGTTTCCTGCTGCGGCCCCATGGCCGGTCCCTGAGCGTCGGCGCGGTGCAGTTGCGTTTCGTGCTGCTGCTCCACGGGACCTTTTACGTGGCCAAAACGCTGTCGGTGGTCATTCCCGGCACCCTGATCGACCTCGCCGCCTTCAAGGGCGAGATCATCCAGATCTCCCTGGTGGAAGGCGCCATGGCAATCATGCTGATTGCCTTGTCCATGACGGGTTCCGAACGCTACCGCCGCGAACAACAGATCGCCCGCCTCGCCGCCCGCGATCCACTCACCGCCCTCTACAACCGTCGCGCCCTCGACCTGCGCGCCCCTCGCCTGCTGGCCCAGGTATCTTCGACCCAACCCGGCGCCCTGCTGCTGATCGACATCGACAACTTCAAAGGCGTCAACGACCTCCACGGCCACACCGCCGGCGACCGCCTGTTGATCGCATTGAGCGAAATGATCCGCGCCGTCGTGCCCCGAGGCGCACTGGCAGCACGGCTGGGCGGCGATGAGTTTGTGATCCTGCTCAATCCCACGTCGGCTGAGCAGATCGTCGAACTGGGCAGCAGCCTGCGCGACCAGTTTCAGCAACTGGCCTCGCAGAGCTTCAGCACCCCGCAACCGGTGACCCTGAGCATTGGCGCCAACCTGTTCGATCAGCCGCCGGAGAGCCTGGCGGCGTTGATTGAGCAAGGGGATACCACGCTGTATGAGTCCAAGCGGGGTGGGCGGGACAGTATCCGGTTGGTGGATCGCAGGGGCGCCACGCCCTACGGTTAGAGATCGTAACTAACCCCCACACTCCGGCCCGTCCTGACCGACTCCAACGCTTCGGTGTGAGCAGTACGCCGGTGGCGCCGCAGACTTCAAGGCCAGTTACACGTCACGGCGTATCAAGACAACCAAAGGCAGGCGATGGGTTTGAGTCAGTAAGGCCCTTTTGTGGTGAGCGGGCTTGCCCCGCGCGAGGCAAGCTCGCTCACTACAGAAGTAAGCGGGATGCCGCTGAATTTCAGACAAGCCTGCAACAAGTCATAGCGCCAAGCCCGAGCAAACAGATCACCCCGACCCCATACGACTTCAAGGCCAGTTACAGATCACGGCGTATCAAGACAACCAAAGGCAGGCGATGGGTTTGAGTCAGTGACGAGCTTTTGTGGTGAGCGGGCTTGCCCCGCGCGAGGCAAGCTCGCTCACTACAGAAGTAAGCGGGATGCCGCTGAATTTCAGACAAGCCTGCAACAAGTCATCGCGCCAAGCCCGAGCAAGCAGATCACCCCGACCCCATACGACTTCAAGGCCAGTTACAGGTGACGGCGTATCAAGACAACCAAAGGCAGGCGATGGGTTTGAGTCAGTGACGAGCTTTTGTGGTGAGCGGGCTTGCCCCGCGCGAGGCAAGCTCGCTCACTACAGAAGTGAGCGGGATGCCACTGAATTTCAGACAAGCCTGCAACAAGTCATCGCGCCAAGCCCGAGCAAGCAGATCACCCCGACCCCATAAGACTTCAAGGCCAGTCACAGGTCACGGCGTATCAAGACAACCAAAGGCAGGCGATGGGCTTGAGTCAGTGAGGCGCTTTTGTGGTGAGCGGGCTTGCCCCGCGCGAGGCAAGCTCGCTCACTACAGAAGTAAGCGGGATGCCGCTGAATTTCAGACAAGCCTGCAACAAGTCATCGCGCCAAGCCCGAGCAAACAGATCACCCCGACCCCATACGCCAGCGTTCGCCAAGGTTGCCAACCCGCCAGATACGTCACCGTATGCGCCAGACGGGCCAGGGTAAAACCGCCAAACAACCACGCACTCGCCACAGCGGGCGCCTCCAGCGCAACACACAGCCCTCCCAGCACAAAAAACATGGGGATGTTTTCCAGATCATTGGCCCACGCTCTGCTCGCTCGGCCAACCGGTGGCAGCTCTATCGAATGCCTGGCGCGCTTAAAGAAAGCCGCATCTTCAGCGTTGGTGAATGCCAGGCCTCGAATGCGGAAATACCCTTGGTAGCAGGAAACCGCAAACATCTTCAGGCATAGCACCAGTACACACAGGGCATAGACTCTCAGGAGGTCATTCATCCCTGACTCCCTGCACCACGATATAGAGCAGCGGCCCCACTGACACAAACACCGCCGTCAATAAAAAGTACGGCACCACCGAACGCACTGACCGCCCTCGCCCGCGCGCATCCCGATACATCCATACACACGCCAATACCGCCATCAGGTAAAGGTCGATCACCACTTGCGCGGTGTCCGGTCGAGACATCAGCTCGCGCCCAAAGGCCAGCAGCGATTGCTCGGCAGTCAGCATCGTAACCAGGGTGTACAGCGAAAAACCGAGCAAGCCGGCCAGGGCAATATAAGGTCTGTGCATGGTGTCGTCCTTGAGGTGATCGAGGCCCACCTTAGTGATAAGGTTTGGCCCCTCGCAATGACCTCGGAGGTCATGAACACGTCATGGAAAACCCTGCTAGCGCCGGTGAACACCTGCGCCAACTGCGCCGACAGGCCAAGTTGAGCCAACTGGACCTCGCCCTGATCACCGGGATTTCTCAGCGTCATCTCAGTTGCCTCGAAACCGGTCGCGCCACACCTAGCCCGGGGACACTACACAACCTGTTGACGGCGCTGGAGACACCGCTGGAGCAATCCAACCGCGTGTTCCTCGCCGCCGGTTACGCCCCGCGCTACACCGCGACCCCGCTTGCCTCACCGGCCATGGCCGCGGTTCGCGAAGCGGTCAACCATGTGCTGCATGCCAACAACCCCGCGCCTGCGATTCTGCTGGGCAGCGAGTGGCAAGTGCTGGCGGCGAATGTCAGTACCGGCCTGCTGTTTGAACGGGTGGGCATCAAAGCAGATGCAGCCGATGGCTTGAACCTGCTGACCACCCTGCTGCAAACCGGTGGCCTGGGCGATCACCTGATCAACGCCGAAGAGATCCGCACCCTGGCCTGGCAACGGGCAACCCGCGAGGCGCTGGACAATCCGGCATTGGCTGCGCTGATGGCGAGTTTGCCAGCGCCGACTCACACCCAATTACCCACCGAAATGCCGCCGCTGGTGCTCACGCGCATCCGCTCACTCGAAGGCGAGCTGAACTTTCTGTCGACCTTCACCACGTTCGGCATGCCCCAGGACATCACCCTCACCTCGCTGCGCATCGAGCATCTGATTCCGGCTGACGAGGCGACCTGGCAGGTGATGCGCGCTGCCTTCGCGGACTATTCGGCGCTGGTTTTGTGAAATATCTGTACGTAGACTGCGGCCATACCTCCATCTGAAGGCGGCGAAGAAAACGTCATGCAAGTTACCGAAGTCTCCATTGCCCAATTGCGCGCGGCGCTTGAATCCGGCCAGACCACTGCCGTTGAATTGGTCCAGGCTTACCTCGCACGGATCGACGCGTACGACGGCCCGCAGACCGCCACCGCGCTTAACGCTGTGGTGGTGCGCAACCCACAAGCGCTCAAAGAAGCCGAGGCGTCCGATGCACGCCGGGCCAAGGGCGAAACGCTTGGGCCATTGGATGGCATTCCCTACACCGCCAAGGACAGTTACCTGGTCAAAGGCCTGACTGCGGCCTCCGGCAGCCCGGCATTTGCCAAACTGACCGCCCAGCGCGACGCGTTCACCATCGAACGCCTGCGCGCCGGTGGCGCCATTTGCCTGGGCAAGACCAATATGCCGCCGATGGCCAATGGCGGCATGCAGCGTGGCGTATATGGCCGCGCCGAAAGCCCCTATAACGCTGACTACCTCACCGCACCGTTCGCCTCCGGCTCGTCCAACGGCGCGGGTACTGCAACCGCCGCCAGTTTCGCGGCATTCGGCCTTGCAGAAGAAACCTGGTCCAGCGGACGCGGTCCGGCGTCCAACAATGGCCTGTGCGCCTACACCCCCTCCCGTGGGGTGATTTCGGTGCGCGGCAACTGGCCGCTGACGCCAACCATGGACGTGGTGGTGCCATACGCCCGCACCATGGCCGACCTGCTGGAAGTCCTCGATGTGGTGGTCGCCGAAGACCCCGACACCCGTGGCGACCTATGGCGCCTGCAACCCTGGGTGCCGATCCCCAGCGTCGCCTCGGTGCGCCCGGCGTCTTACGCTGAGCTGGCTGCGACGGCTGAATCCCTCGCGGGCAAACGCCTGGGTGTACCGCGCATGTACATCAATGCCGACCCCGACGCCGGCACCAGCGAAAAACCCGGCATCGGCGGCCCGACCGGGCAACAGATCAACACCCGCGCCAGCGTGATCGACCTGTGGAAAGACGCCCGCAAGGCGCTGGAAGCGGCTGGCGCCGAAGTCATCGAAGTGGATTTCCCCCTGGTGTCCAACTGCGAAGGCGATCGCCCCGGCGCGCCGACGGTGTTCACCCGAGGTTTGGTGTCCAAGGAATTCCTGCACGACGAGTTATGGGAACTGTCCGCCTGGGCTTTCGATGATTTCCTGCGCGCCAACAACGACCCAACCCTCAACCGCCTGGCGGATGTGGACGGCCCGAAAATCTTCCCCCACGACCCCGGCACCCTGCCCAACCGTGAAGACGACCTCGCCGCCGGCATGGACGAATACGTGCGCATGGCCCAGCGCGGCATCACGCCCTGGAATGAAATCAGCACCGTGCCCGATGGCCTGCGCGGCCTGGAGCAAACCCGGCGGATCGACCTGGAAGACTGGATGGAAACACTCGGCCTCGACGCTGTGCTGTTCCCCACCGTCGCCGATGTAGGGCCGGCGGATGCCGATGTAAACGAAGCCAGCGCCGATATCGCCTGGAGCAATGGTATCTGGGTGGCCAACGGCAACCTCGCCATCCGCCACCTGGGCGTGCCAACCGTCACCGTGCCGATGGGCGTGATGGCGGACATCGGCATGCCGGTAGGGCTGACATTTGCCGGGCGCGCTTATGATGACTCGGCATTGCTGCGGTTGGCGGCGGCGTATGAAGCGACCGGCAGCAAGCGATTGATTCCCCCGCGCACCCCGCCACTGATCACAAACTAACGATTCACCCTGTGGGAGGGGGCTTGCTCCCGATGGCGGTGTATCAGGCAAAGCTGTTCAAACTGAACCACCGCCATCGGGAGCAAGTCCCCTCCCACATTTTGATCCTCATCGTGTCAGTTACCGGCTTTGTTTTAACGACAAATGCCGGCAGCACACAGCGGCACCTGGCAGCGATTTGGGGGTGAAGGCGAACCACAGGCCGGACGCCAGGTGAATGCCGTAGTTGATCAGTACCACCAGTCCCTGGGTGATCATGGGCGGGTGTCATGGTTCAAGCGCTGCCATTCATCCACCACGTCGCCCAGGGTCTTGGGGATATCGTTGCGAATCCAGGCCATGAAGGGACGATCGAACGTGAAGGTCGGCCCGCAGTGCTCACGCATGAAGCGCCGCACGTTCTGGGTGTTTTTGTAGTGTGCGGTCACCGGGGTGGCGCGGGTGATGGGGTCGCTGTGCCAGTCAAAATCCATTTTGTCACTCGGGCAGGTGTTGGGTCGGCGTTAGCATAGCGATGTGCCAGCTACCCAGGAAGTGCCAAAACCTGCCGTGTACGAGTACCCCGCGTGTTGGGACATCGTATAAGGCGCTAAAACCTACAAACACCAAACTTGTCAGGGTATTTCAAAATTTTACTTTCCTTAGACCCGGCAAATATTGCATGGTTGTACGACGACTATAGCTGTCGTACACACCCCAACAACAATAAGGAAACACCCATGCAAAACGTCAAAGTGCTGATCGGTTTTCTGTGCCTGTTCAGCGGCTACGTGGCCGCAGCCCCCGCCGACAACGACGTAGCCCAAGCGGTCGATCACCTGACCCAAGCCATGCTGCACAAAGACATCAAGCAGCTCCAGGCCCTCACCGCCGAGCAACTCACCTACGGCCACTCCAGCGGCAAAATTCAGAACAAACAGGAATTCATCGCCGATATCGAGACCGGTCGCAGCGGCTTCAAGACTCTGGAAATGCAAAAACAAACCATCACTCTGCAAGGCGACACGGCACTGGTGCGCAACCACTTTCACGCACAGGCGGTGAACAGTGGCGTCGAAGTGCCTACCGACATCGAAAACTTCCAGGTCTGGCAAAAGCAGAAAGGCCACTGGCTGCTGATCGGTCGCCAGGCCTTTAAATTCTGATGGCTAGCGGTGGCTCACCACGCCACCACGTTGCGCACCTTGAGCAACGCCTCGCGCAGCGACGGCATGTCCACCGACCCCAACGCCAGGCGTAGCGCATGGGGCACCTGGGCCGAAACGGCAAAGGGCTCAGCGGTGGACACTGAAACGCCCTCGCGCTGCAAGGCCATGGCGACTTGATCGGCGCGGGCATCTTCCGCCAGCGGGAGCCACAAAAAATACGATGACGGGTGGCTGGTGTGGGCCACCCCCTTCAACACCTGCGCAGCCAAGGCTTGCCGAGCCCGGGCATCCTGGCGCTTTTGTGCTTCCAAGTGGGCAACGGTGCCGTCCTCGATCCAGGCCACGGCAATCGCGCTCATCACCCCGGGCACGTTCCAGGTGGTCGCCATGATGGTGCGCTCCAACGCCTTCATCCACGCGACAGGCGCCGCGACAAATCCCACGCGCAGCCCTGTGGCGACACTCTTCGACAACCCACCCACATACACCGTACGTTCCGGTGCCAGGCTCGCCAGGGGCGGTGGCGCGTCCTCAACTAAAAACGCGTAGGCCGCGTCTTCAATGATCATCAGGTTGTGCTGGCGGGCGATGGCGACCAGTTGCTCGCGCTGCGCCATGCCCATCACCCAGCCCAGCGGATTGTGCAGGGTCGGCATGCTGTAAACCGCGCGAACCGGACGCTTGCGACACACGCTATGCAGATATTCCAGGTCCGGGCCGCTGGCGGTGACGGGAATCGCGACGACTTCCAGATGCAGGGTCTCTGCCAACACCTTGAACCCCGAATAGGTCAACGCGTCCACCGCGATCACCTCCCCCGGCTTGAGCAACGCCATCATCGCCACCGCCAACCCATGTTGGGCGCCGCTGACCACCAACACCTGCTCGGCCTGCACCGTCAGCCCTCGGCTCAGCAGGTGGCGGGCAATGGTGGCGCGCTCATGCAGGCGGCCGGCGTGGGGCTGATAACGCAGCAGCGCTTCGAGGTCACCGGACAGCGCCAATTGGCGCAACGCAGTGCGCAGCAAGTCCGCCTGACCCGGCAACGAAGGGTAATTGAAGTTGAGGTCGAGCATGCCCGCCGCGATGGTCATCTGCCCACTGCCCTGCCCTGGCGGCAACGCAATCTCGCGCACGAAGGTGCCGCGCCCGGTTTCTCCGCTGACCAGACCCATGGCCTCCAGCTCGGCATACACCCGACTGGCGGTGACCAGCGCCAAGCCATGATCCGCGGCCAATTGGCGATGGGTAGGCAATCGCATACCAGGGGGCAGTCTTCCGCTGCGAATGTCTTCGGCAAAGGTGTCGACCAGTGACTTGTAACGGGCGCGGGGCATTGGCGATGTATCCATGACAATTTTTTGATTGTCTTGATTCTCGATCCTAGGATGGGCACCACGCAACTCCTCTTTTTCGGGACAGCCCCCATGGAACGTACGTCTCCCCTCAACGCCCTGGACAACAGCACTCAGGGTTGGATCAATGGCTTTATCGGCGTGGTGATTTTCAGCGGCTCACTGCCCGCTACGCGCTTGGCGGTCATGGAATTCGATCCGGTGTTTCTGACGATGATTCGCGCCGCCATCGCTGCCGCATTGGGGCTGCTTCTGCTGTGGCTGTTCAAGGAAAAACGCCCCGCGCGCACTCAATGGGTGCCCCTGCTGATCGTCTCCCTCGGCGTGGTAATCGGCTTCCCCCTGCTCACCGCGCTGGCCCTGCAATACGTAACCTCCGCCCATTCCATTGTGTTTATCGGCCTGCTCCCCCTGGCCACGGCGGTGTTTGGCGTACTGCGCGGCGGCGAGCGGCCGCGACCGGTGTTCTGGGTGTTTTCGATTCTGGGCAGTGCCCTGGTGATGGGTTATGCCTTCGCCCAGGGCGTGAGCGCCGCACCGGCCGGCGATTTGCTGATGCTCCTGGCGGTGTTGGTGTGCGGCTTGGGCTATGCCGAGGGCGCGAAACTGTCGCGCAGCCTGGGCGGCTGGCAGGTGATCTGCTGGGCGCTGGTGGTGTCGCTGCCGGTGGTGCTGCCGTTAGGCCTGCTCCTTGCTCCGCCAAACTTTGCCGGCATCAGCCTGACAGCCTGGCTGAGCCTGGGCTATGTGGCGCTGTTCAGCATGTTGATCGGCTTTGTGTTCTGGTATCGCGGGCTGGCTCAAGGTGGCATCGCGGCCGTCGGCCAGTTGCAGTTGCTGCAACCGTTCTTCGGCCTGGCGCTGGCGGCGGGCCTGCTGCATGAACAGGTCAGTCTCGGCATGGTGCTGGTGACGGTGGCGGTGATCGGCTGCGTGGCCGGTGCGAAGAAGTTCGCCCGCTAACGCTGCGGTGCGACCATCTTGAATTTGATATGGATGTCGTTGGAAACCACGCTATTGCCGGCCCATTCACCCTCACCGATCTTGAAATCGCCGCGATTGAGGATGAATTCGCCGTCGAACACGCCAATGCCATCCAGCTCCTTGAGCACCACCTTTACATCAACCGGGCGTGTGGTGCCCTTGATGGTCAGGTTGCCGCTGATCCTGAAGCGGTTATCCCCCAGCGCCTTGACCCCAGTGGATTCATACACCCCGACCGGATAGGTCGCGGTGTCAAACCAGGACGCGCGTTGCAGGGTGTCATTGGCATCGTCACTGCCGGCGCTGATGCTGGTGAGCTGGATCTTGAGCAGCGCGTGTCCCGCCTCCGGCGCCTGCGTATCAAAGGCCAAGGTGCCCTCGAATTCCTTGAACGTCCCATACATCCGCTGCCCCAGTTGTTCGTAGGTGAAACTGATCTGGCTGGCAGTGTGATTGACGTCCTTGTACTCCACCGCCTGGGCGCTGGCGATAAAGCCCAGGACAAGCGCAACCGGCAAAAATCCACGTTTCATGCACCACTCCGCAAAGTCTGGATGTATTCCCATCACGCGTTTGTCCTGCTAAACAGAATAGTCGCCCACAACAATAAGGACGTTGCATGCAAGCGCTACAAGACATCACCGCACCGGAAGGCATCTGCTACGGCTGCGGGGGCAGCAACCCTCACGGGTTGCACATCAAGAGCCGCTGGGACGCAGACGGCATCCATTTGATCGCCCAACACGCGCCAGAAGCTCACTTCACTGGCTGGCCGGACCTGGTCTACGGCGGCCTGATCGCCATGCTGGTGGACTGCCATTCCAACTGGACCGCCATGGCCTACCACTACCGCACCGAGCAACGCGAACCCGGCAGCATGCCACGCATCGACTGCGTGACCGGCAACCTCGGCATCAAATTCATCAAGCCCACGCCCATGGGTGTCACCCTCACCTTGCGCGCCAGGGTCGAAGGCAACGTGGAGCGCAAAACCCGCGTGGTCTGCGAGGTATACGCCGGCGACGTGCTCACGGCAATCGGCGACTCGGTGTTCGTGCGCGTCGACACCGGGCAACTGGCCGCTGCCGCCCATGGCCGCGAGGACTGAAGCTGGTCTACATTGACTGTCACCGCTAATCGAGGATTGCACCGATGACTCGTCTCACCGCGAAAGACTTTGCCCCCGAACTGCTGGAACTCTACGACGGCTACGCCCACGGCAAGATCAACCGCCGTGAGTTTCTCGACCGCGCTGCGCTGTTCACGTTTGGCGGCCTGACCGCTTCCGCCCTGCTCGCCTCCCTGAGCCCTAACTACGCCCTGGCCGAGCAAGTGAAATTCACCGACCCGGACATCGTCGCCGACTACATCACCTACCCCTCACCCAAGGGCAACGGCACGGTACGCGGCTACCTGGTACGCCCGGCCAAAGCTGCGGGCAAGTTACCGGCGGTGGTGGTGGTCCACGAAAACCGCGGCCTGAACCCGTATATCGAAGACGTCGCCCGACGCCTGGCCAAAGCCGGCTTCATCGCCCTGGCCCCGGACGGCCTGACCTCGGTCGGCGGCTACCCCGGCAATGACGAAAAAGGCGTGGCGCTGCAACAGACCGTCGACCCGACCAAACTGATGAACGACTTCTTCGCCGCCATTGAATGGCTGATGCACCACGACAGCAGCACCGGAAAAGTCGGCATCACCGGCTTCTGCTACGGCGGTGGCGTGACCAACGCAGCAGCGGTGGCCTACCCCGAACTGGGCGCAGCCGTCTCCTTCTACGGCCGCCAACCGGAAGCCAAGGACGTACCGCGGATCAAGGCGCCGATCATGCTGCACTTCGGCGAGCTGGATACACGTATCAACGAAGGCTGGCCGCCCTACGAGGCAGCCTTGAAAGCGGCCGGCACAACCTATGAAGCGTTCATCTACAAGGGCGCCAATCACGGCTTCCACAATGACTCGACGCCACGTTATGACGAAGCAGCCGCCAATCTGGCATGGGAAAGAACACTGGGGTGGTTCAACAAATACCTGGCATGACTGGCGCTGCTCTGGCTGTTGCTGCTGCTTTTGATCTTGATCCAAAGCGCCCCGTCAGACGCGCTGGCCGAACGCAGGCTTGAACCCGTGGGCAACCCGGCAGGACGCCGGGTTAGCCGCACTGGGCCATAGATCCAAGCCGGAGTGAGGGCATGCCGATTCCAGACGAAGCACCGAGTGTTGGGGCGAAGGCCTTTTGGTTACTTTTGGCTGGGCCGGCATTCCGACCTTTCCAAAAGTGACCCGCTGTAAGCGCGGAACCCTAAGCCGCCGTTACCGCAGAGATGGCTATGTACCCCAACCAATATATGAGTCGACTGTCAGGCCGCCATCGGGAGCAAGACCCCTCCCACATTTGGATAGGGGACCATCAGTCAAATGGCGTAACCCTGGCCGCCGTTGACGCAGAAACAGACATGTACCAGCTCTCCTACGCAAAACCCATCCCACCCTCAGCATCAATGCTCCAAAGCATACCGCCGGCAATGATCCAAATACCCCTGCTCATGACTCCCCACCAGCTGCACCACGCTGGTCCACAACCACGAAGGCGCATCCAACTCCCTTGACCGGTTTTCCTGCAAAACCGCCATCCAATCCTTACGAGTCGCCCGATCCATCTGCCGGGCATGAGCTACGCCAACCACCCGAGCCAAATAACCCGCAGCGTGCATCGCGTCAGTATCGCTCAACTCATCCAACTCCAACTTCATGTCCTGAGGCAGCAGTTCGCGAATAAAAAACCCGTGATCCAGAAACCGTGTCGCCACCATCCGCTCGCCAAGGCCCGGCGACAACTGACGCGCAGCTTCCACAACCCGGCGGGCGTTGTCCCTCGGCATCTTCGCCCGTGCGGCCCGGGGTGCAGCGGCGCCGACCGCCTCCTTGATATCGATCAGGCAATACGCCTGATCATCCTTATCACCAACACCGAGCAAGGCCGCGTAGCGCAACAAGCCAAGGGAGCTGCAGCCCTTGACCCAATAAGCGCAATCCAAAAGTTCGACTTTGGCGTCCTTGGGCCGGCCTTTGAGCGAAGTGACCAACTGGTGGATCTCGTCCGACGCGCAGACGACTTTCAGCGCACTTTTTTCGGCCCGCGACAACGGCCAGAAATGCTTGCCTAACGGGATGGTCGGCCGGGCGCTTTCGATGCGCTCACGGGCCAAGTGCTTCCAGGTGCGCGCCACGGCGTTGCGCATCCCGGCCTTGACCTGGGACGGGCGTGGCGGCGTTTCATCGGGTTTGTCTTTAAAGGCTTGTTCGTAGCCCACCATCATTTCTTCAAGCATGCGTGCGGTGGTTACCCCCGGCAGGTCCGAGCCTCGCGCGGCGGTCGCCAGGGACAAGGCCAGGCGCACCAGGTCGTGGGCCGGGTTGCCAATCACTGCCTGGTCCAGGTCACGGATATGCATATCGATGCGCCCCTTGGTGTCGCCAGTGGGGCCAAGGTTGCCAGCGTGGCAGTCGCCGCAGATCCAGATCGCTGGCCCGCGGGGCAAACGGCGTCCAGGCAAGCTGTGCAGCCACTCGTAGAATTGAACGGTACTGCCGCGCACATAAGCGTGCGCCGAGCGCGCCATCTTGAGGTTTCGCAGTTGGGTCAGGTGGGGCATACGAGCGGAGGGGCGCGGTGTTTTCATGGAATAACTCAGTACAGGTGTAGCGGTAGAGCGGTGCGCCTCGGAGAATGTTTCATTATGTTTCTAAAAAATTTATCACGTTGGCCTTCTCCCGTTATACCCAGGCAAGAGACTTCATCGTTTGCCCAGAGCAGGCGAACTGCCTATATTTGCCTCCCCCGCGAGGGTCTTTTTTTAATCGATCACTTTCATGGAAACACTCTCATGCCCCTATCTATGTTCTCAGGCATGCGCAATCTCACGGCGGTAGCCGCCCTTGTCGCTACCGGCCACTGCCTGGCCGCGACCGATCTGCAGGCGGTGGTGGACGCGAGTGTCAAGCCGCTGATGCAGCAACAGGCCATTCCCGGTCTTGTGGTCGGCGTGGTTCAGGACGGCAAAGCGCACTATTTCAACTACGGCGTCGCCTCCCAGGAGACGGGGCAGCCCGTCAGCGAGAACACCCTGTTCGAAGTCGGGTCGGTGAGCAAAACCTTCACCGCCACCCTCGCCGGTTATGCGGCGGCCACCGGCAAACTCAAGCTTTCGGCCCCGGCCAGCGACTACCTGCCAGCCTTGGGTGGCGGCAAGTTTGATCACATCAGCATTCTTAACCTCGGCACCTACACCGCCGGCGGCCTGCCTCTGCAATTTCCACCGGAGGCTGACAACACTCAGCACATGATCAGCTACTTCCAGCAGTGGAAACCCGACTTCGCCCCAGGCACCCAGCGGTTGTATTCCAACCCGAGCCTGGGACTGTTCGGCTACCTGACGGCGCAGAGCCTCAAGCAACCGTTCGATCAGGCGATGGAAAAAACCCTGCTGCCCAAACTTGGGCTCAAGCACACCTTCGTCAAGGTGCCGCCGAGTCAGATGAGCCTCTACGCACAAGGCTACGGCAAGGATGGCAAACCGGTGCGCGTCGGCCCCGGCGCCATGGACAGTGAGGCTTACGGCATCAAGACCAGCGCCTCGGACTTGCTGCGTTATGTGCAAGCCAACATGAACCCGGCGAAGCTGGAAAGCGCCGTGCAACGCGCGGTCAGCATCACTCATACCGGCTACTACACCGTCGACGGCATGACCCAAGGGCTGGGCTGGGAAATGTACCCTTATCCCATCACGCTCGATGCGTTGACTGACGGCAACTCCACACCAATGGCCATGGAACCGCACAAGGTGAACTGGCTAACCCCTGCCCAGACGCCCCACGCCAACACGCTGGTGAACAAGACCGGCTCCACCAATGGTTTTGGCGCCTATGTGGCCTACGTGCCGAGCAAGGGATTAGGGGTGGTGATTCTGGCGAACAAGAACTACCCGAATGCAGAGCGGGTGAAAGTCGCCCATGCAGTGTTGAGTGCGCTGGACCATTAAAGCCGGACACGAGCCCACCCTGTGATGAAGGGCTTGCTCAGCCATAGCAAGCCCTCCACCACATTTGACCTTCATCGTGTTCATAAACGTTATTCAGTATTCGCCCACGTCATCCGAAACGACGCCCCGCCCCGCTCCGAATCCTGCACATGCTCCTGCCCGCCATGCCATTGGGACACTCGCTGCACCAGCGCCAGGCCCAGGCCGAAGCCGCCGGTACGGCGATCACGGCTGGCATCCAGGCGCATAAACGGTTGGAAGATCTTCGCCCGGCTCTCCTCGGGTACACCCGGGCCGTCGTCACATACCCGCACTTCATAACCGTTGCCGAATTTGATCAGTGAAATGTCCACACGGTGCTCTGCGTAACGGATGGCATTGCGCAGCAGGTTGATCACCGCTCGCGCCATGAAACGCGGCTCGATCTGGATCACGTCCACTTCGCAGGTGCGCAACGACAGGTGTATGCCCGCCGCCTCCGCCTCCAGGGCCACGCTACCGATCACGCTGTCGAGCCAGCTATGGGCTTCGATGCGCTCGCGAGTGACCTGGGTCGCGCCGCGTTCCAGGCTGGCGTAGGTCAGCAGTTCGGAGACCATTTCCTCCAGCTCGCCCAGGTCGGCGTACATATCGGCGATCAATTCGCTGCGCTGACGCGGGTCGGCCTGCTGCTTGAGTTGGTCGAGTTCAAACGACAATCGTGCAATTGGCGTACGCAGCTCATGGGACACCGCATTGGTGAGTTCGCGCTGGTTGGCGATCAGGCTCTCGATACGCTCGGCCATCTGATTGAAGTGCCCGGCCAGTTCGCGCACGGTGGAGCGGCGCGGCAGCAGGATGCGCGAGCCGAGGTCGTTGTCGCCAAAACGTTGTGCGGCAAGACGGATGTGCTCCAAGTCACGCCAATGCGGACGCACCCAGAAATACAGCACTACCGCCAGGCACAGACCCAGCAGGCTGTAGGCCCACAGGTATAGCCATTTCGGCTCTGCCGGCAGTTTGATTTCGAGCAGTTGTGGACCGCTGTCGACCGAGGCGATGAACTCCATGAAATCGCCACGCACTACCAAGTGGCCGGCCGCCAACAATTGTTGTTCACGGGGGGTCAGGGCCAATTCATCACGCTGGACCAGTTTCAGCAGCAAACCATAATGTGGCTGCAATTGGGCCAGCCGCGCCGGACGCGCATCGGCCGGCAACGGGCGCAACTGCTCCACCAGACCGTACGCCGGGCCACGCATGGCTTCGCGATTATAGGTTTCGTTGGCTTCGGGCAGCAGTTCATCAAAGGTGTAGTTGACCAGCCAAATCGCCCCCGCCAACCCCAGCGCGAGGATGATGTACAGGCGCATGTATAAGCGCAGCATCTAGACCTCCCAAGCAAACGGATTGAACAGATACCCCTTGCCCCAGATCGTCTTGATACACACCGGCTCACGTGGGTTGTCATTGAGTTTGCCACGCAGTTTGCTGATGTAGACGTCGACGCTGCGGTTAAGGCCGTCGAACGCGATGCCGCGCATGCGGTTGAGAATGTCATCGCGAGAAAGAATGGTGCCGGCGTTGCTGGCCAGCAACCACAGCAATTCGAACTCCATGGTGGTGAGGTCGATCTTGTCGTCCCCCAGGCTGACGACCCGGCAACTGCGGTCGATGGCCAACCGACCGAACGCCAGCGCCCCGCGTACGGTAGGCTCCGGCAATTGGCGGCGTTGCAGCGCACGCAGGCGCGCCAGCAGCACCGGCGGTTTGATCGGTTTGATCACGTAGTCGTCGGCGCCGGATTCCAGGCCGAGGATATGGTCCAGGTCATCCTCCTTGGCGGTAAGGATCACGATGGGAGTGTCGGACACACTGCGAATCTCGCGGCACACCTGTAGGCCGCTCTGGCCCGGCAGCATCAGGTCGAGTACGACCATTTTCGGTTTGAACGCCAGGAACGCCGCCAAGGCTTCATCACCTCGGTGTACCACGCGAGGCTCGAAGCCATGTTGTGATAAAAAATGCGCGATCAGCCCCGCCAGCTTCTCGTCGTCCTCAACAAGCAGAACCTTACCCTGACCCAGGTTTTCCATACGTTCTCAGTGCGCGCACGCGGATTGAAGAGGCGGCATTATAGGTGGCAAGCTGGGCAACTGAAGCAGATAGCCAACGGGCGTCGCTGAAGCTTCATGTTTTTAAGAGTTTTTTACAAATAGCCTGCATTCTTTAACGCCAATCACAGGGAGTTGTATGCGTAAGGATTACCTGGCGTTCTTTGTTTCGCTGTTCCTGTCGCGTCTGGCGGATCAGATCCTGTTGTTTATCGTGCCGCTGATCGTATTTCAAACCACCCAAAGTGCGTCGTGGGCAGGCCTGGCCTTTTTTATCGAGTCGCTGCCACGCTTCCTGGCCTTCCCGGTGTGCGGCGCCGTGTGCGACAAGTATTCGCCCGTGCGTATCCTGCATATCAGCCAGGTCTACCGGGCGCTGGCCTGTGTGGTGGCTGTGGCGCTTTACGGGATGTTCGACGGTATCTACTGGCTGGTGCTGCTGTCCGCGCTATGTGGGGTGCTGACCACCCAAGGCATCATGGCCCGGGAGGTGCTGATGCCGCATATCTTTGCGCAATACAGCTATGCCAAGACGTTGTCCTACTCCCAGATCGCCGACCAATCCGGCCTGGTACTGGGGCCGTTGTTGGCCGCGCTGATGCTGGAGGTGTGGGCCTGGCATTGGGTAGTGCTGGGGGTTGCAGGGCTGTTCGTGTTGGCAGACCTGGCGATGCGCGCGTGGCAACGTAACACCTCAGTCAACCCGCAACCCCATCAGCAGCACCGTGATATCTGGCTGCAACCGCTGCGCATCGCCGTCGCGCATATCCGCAACCTGCCGGGGTTGAAACGCCTGATTGCGCTGACGGTGGGCGTGAACCTGCTCATTGGCGCCACCCTGGCCACTTCCGCCGCCATGGTCATTGGCGATTTCAACGCCGACAAGGATGCCTACGCGCTGCTGCAAGCGGCAGGTGCGCTGGTGACTATCGTGATTCTGTTTTACCTGTCGCGCACGACCTTGCCGTTAAAACGCCTCGGCGGCGTGTCTTACGGACTGATCACTGTGGGCGCGCTGATCATGGCGGTCAGCCCCAACCTGTGGGTCTACAGTCTTGGCTTCCTGCTGGTTATAGGCTTCGACAAGATGTACAGCGTGTATATGCGCAGCGTTCGCCAGCAGGTCATCCCGGTAGAGGACTTTGGCAAGACCGTCGGCATGATCACCTTACTCAATAACCTGCCACAGCCCTTGGCCGGCCTGGTGATTGCCGTGCTGGCAGCACCCTTGGGCACGCAAACGGTGATCCTGCTGCTGACCGGGATCACCGCGCTGATCGGCATGGCCGTCGCCTCAGGCCGGCACACCACTGTGAAAGCGAAACTCGACGTCAGGTGACTCAATCAATTCCTGCTCGGCCGCCCTCACCCGCTCGATCACCTGGGCGATATCCTTTGCATCGCCATACTGGTAGGCCAGCTTCAGGTAACCCTGGAAATGCCGCGCCTCGCTTTTCAGCAGGCCGAAGTAGAACTTGCTGAGTTCTTCGTCCAAATGCGGCACCAACGCTTCGAAACGCTCGCAACTGCGCGCCTCGATAAACGCCCCGACTACCAACGTATCCACCAATTTCACTGGCTCATGGTTGCGCACGACTTTGCGCAAGCCCGAGGCATACCGGCTGGCATGCAACTGGCGCAGTTCAATCTTGCGCTTTTTCATCAGGCGCATGACCTGTTCGTGGTGCACCAGTTCTTCGCGGGCCAGGCGCGACATCATGTTGATCAGGTCGACATGGCCGTGATACTTGGCGATCAGGCTCAAGGCGGTGCTCGCGGCCTTGAATTCGCAGTTCTTGTGGTCGATCAGCAGCGTTTCCTGATCGGCCAACGCGGCCTGGACCCAGGCGTCGGGGGTGCGGCAACCGAGGAATTCGTGGATTTCTGGCAGGTTCATCGGGCTCACGGGCAAAAGGATCACAAAAGGCCGGCGATTATACCGACCACACCGCAGACCACCAGCCACCGGCCTTGATGTGCATCAACATGACGGCTGCCGGGCAGCAACTATAGTTATTCCACGCCCACTCTTTTGGAGATCCCGACCATGCAAGCCATCCGCAGCATCCTGGTGGTCATCGAGCCCGAGCATTCGGAAAGCCTGGCCCTCAAGCGCGCCAAGCTGATCGCCGAGGTTACCGGCGCGCACCTGCACTTGCTGGTCTGCGATAAAAACCATGAGCATTCGGCGCTGTTGAGCCTGCTCAAGGCGGGATTGCAGGAGGATGGCTACAGCGTGACCACCGAACAGGCGTGGAATGCCAGCCTGCATGAAACCATCATTGATGTGCAGCAGGCTGAGGGCTGCGGTTTGGTGATCAAGCAACATTTTCCCGACAGCCCGCTGAAGAAGGCGCTGCTGACACCGGCGGACTGGAAGCTGCTGCGCTTTTGCCCGACACCGGTGTTGCTGGTCAAGACGTCCACGCCATGGGCTGGCGGGGTGATCCTGGCAGCAATTGATGTCGGCAATACCGACAGCGAGCACCGTTCGCTGCACAATTCGATCATTGATCATGGCTTCGACATCGCCAGCCTCGCCAAGGCGCAGCTGCATGTGATCAGCGCCCATCCGTCGCCGATGCTGTCAGCGGCGGACCCGACGTTCCAACTCAAGGAAACCATCGAAGCGCGCTACCGCGAGCAGTGCCAGGCGTTCCAGGCTGAGTTCGACGTGGACGACGCGCACCTGCATATCGAGGAAGGCCCGGCGGATGTGCTGATTCCATTCGCGGCGCACAAGTGGCAGGCAGCAGTGACCATCATCGGTACCGTAGCGCGCACCGGAATTTCCGGTGCACTGATCGGCAACACGGCGGAGGTGGTGCTGGATGCTGTGGAAAGTGATGTGTTGGTGCTCAAGCCGCAGACATTGATGGATCACCTGGAAGAGCTGGTCACCAAACCCTGACGCCTATCCTCCCGATAACCGACGTCCAATGTGGGGGGCGGCTTGCCCCCTCCCACATTCCGATTTTTGCCGTCAGGTAGAGAGCGCATCCTTGAGGAACCCTGGGGCGATATAGCGCTGGTAGTGGGCCTCGGACAGGATAAAGAACTCACGGTCGATGGCATCGCGCAGTTCCGGCAACGCCCAATCACGAAACTCCGGCAACAGCACCATGCCGTAAGCCTCCAGGTTATTGATGACCCGCGCCCCGCGCGCAATCAACTGGTATGCCCAGCAGTACTCGGATTGGTGCGGCACGAAGCGGATCTTGCGCTGCTCCAACTGACCGCGCAGGGTCTTGGGGTCGAAAATCTCCAGTTTGCCGGCCATCACCTGCACCAGCAGTTGCTCCAGGCGCAGCCATACCGCGCGTTTTTCTTCTTCGTTGTAGCCATTCCACAGGATTACTTCGTGGTGGAAGCGCTTGCAGCCACGGCACACCAGATCGCCGTAAACCGTGGAGCACAGGCCGACGCAGGGGGTCTTGATGGTTTGGTTGGACATGGGCAACGACACGCAAATCAGCGAAACAGTGCGCCATGTTAGCCCTTTGTCTAAGGTTGATCACCCAGCAAACTTGCCATGGCAACTTACCTTTAGAAATTTTTTGCCGTAGAATCATCCGGCCTTGTAAGGCGCCAATAATCCGCTGGAAGCTGTTTTCAAAGCGTCACGAGCACAGTCGTTCCTTCAGAACGGTGTTGGCGCGGACTTGACCCCGGTAGGTCAACAACCGCGCCAACCCTCATCAGCTCCGTTCTGCAGGCGTAAAACTTTGAAAGCAGCTTCTGTGAGGAATGCCGGCAGCGCTGGCTTTGCGGCCCAAAAAGCCCCCGAGCGCATGCGTGCCGTTCATTTCTGGATGAGCGTCCCGTGGGACCACTGATGAGGGTAATAACTGTGCTTGAAGCCTACCGCAAACATATCGAAGAGCGTGCAGCCCTGGGTATTGTTCCCCAGCCGCTTAACGCCGAACAAACCGCAGGCCTGGTCGAGCTGCTGAAAAATCCTCCAGCCGGCGAAGAAGAATTCCTCGTTGACCTGATCACCAACCGCATTCCACCTGGTGTTGACGAAGCTGCCTACGTCAAGGCCGGTTTCCTGTCTGCCCTGGCCAAGGGCGAAGCCACTTCCCCCCTGATCGACAAGAAACGCGCTGTTGAACTGCTCGGCACCATGCAAGGCGGCTACAACATCGTGACGTTGGTCGAGCTGCTGGACGACGCCGAGCTGGCGCCTGTCGCCGCGGCCCAACTCAAGCACACCCTGCTGATGTTCGACGCGTTCCACGACGTCGCCGAAAAAGCCCGCAACGGCAACGAGCACGCTAAAGCCGTAATCCAGTCCTGGGCTGACGGCGAATGGTTCCGCAACCGCCCTACCCTGGCCGACAAGATCAGCCTGCGCGTATTCAAGGTCACCGGCGAAACCAACACCGACGACCTGTCCCCTGCTCCGGACGCCTGGTCCCGCCCTGACATCCCGCTGCACGCCCTGGCCATGCTGAAAATGGCTCGCGAAGGCATCGTGCCGGACGAGCAAGGCAAGACCGGCCCGATGAAGCAGATCGAAGAAATGCGCGGCCAAGGCTTCCCGATCGCCTACGTCGGTGACGTGGTCGGTACCGGCTCTTCGCGTAAATCCGCTACCAACTCGGTACTGTGGTTCTTCGGCGACGACGTACCTTACGTACCGAACAAGCGTGCCGGCGGTTTCTGCTTCGGCAGCAAGATCGCTCCGATCTTCTACAACACCATGGAAGATGCTGGCGCACTGCCAATCGAATTCGACGTGACCAACATGAACATGGGCGACGTGATCGACCTGTATCCTCATGCTGGTAAAGTCTGCAAACACGGCACCGATGAAGTCCTGACCACCTTCGAAATGAAGACCCCGGTCCTGTTGGACGAAGTTCGTGCCGGCGGCCGTATCCCGCTGATCATCGGCCGTGGCCTGACCGACAAGGCTCGCGCCGAATTGGGTCTGGGCCCTACCGACCTGTTCAAGCTGCCTGAAGCACCGGTCGACACTGGCAAGGGTTTCACCCTGGCCCAGAAAATGGTCGGCAAGGCCTGCGGCCTGCCGGAAGGCAAAGGCGTTCGTCCAGGTACGTACTGCGAACCGAAGATGACCACCGTGGGTTCCCAGGACACCACCGGTCCTATGACCCGTGACGAACTGAAAGACCTGGCGTGCCTGGGCTTCTCGACCGATCTGGTAATGCAGTCTTTCTGCCACACCGCGGCTTATCCAAAGCCGATCGACGTGACCACCCACCACACCCTGCCTGACTTCATCATGACCCGTGGCGGTGTATCGCTGCGTCCAGGCGACGGCATCATCCACAGCTGGCTGAACCGCATGCTGCTGCCGGATACCGTCGGTACCGGTGGTGACTCCCACACCCGCTTCCCGATGGGCATCTCGTTCCCAGCCGGTTCCGGTCTGGTCGCGTTCGCCGCAGCCACTGGCGTAATGCCACTGGACATGCC
The DNA here is from genome assembly GCF_054683855.1 of Pseudomonas sp. H1_D04. Taxonomy (NCBI): domain Bacteria; kingdom Pseudomonadati; phylum Pseudomonadota; class Gammaproteobacteria; order Pseudomonadales; family Pseudomonadaceae; genus Pseudomonas; species Pseudomonas sp. H1_D04. Next base: position 4,949,263 of record NZ_CP162826.1, on the reverse strand, counting down.
GGAATCGATCCTGGTGCGCTTCAAAGGCAAAATGAAACCTGGCATCACCCTGCGTGACCTGGTTCATGCCATTCCTTACTACGCGATCCAGTCCGGTTTGTTGACTGTCGAGAAGAAAGGCAAGAAAAACGCCTTCTCCGGCCGCATCCTGGAAATCGAAGGCCTGAACGACCTGACGCTGGAACAGGCTTTCGAGCTGTCCGACGCCTCGGCCGAACGTTCCGCTGCCGGTTGCACCATCAAGCTGTCGAAAGAGTCCGTCACCGAGTACCTGAACTCCAACATCACCCTGCTGCGCTGGATGATCGGCGAAGGCTACGGCGATGCACGTACCCTGGAACGTCGTGCTCAAGCGATGGAAGCCTGGGTAGCCAACCCAGAGCTGATGGAAGCCGATGCCGACGCGGAATACGCCGAAATCATCGAGATCGACCTGGCCGAAATCAACGAGCCGATCCTCTGCGCACCAAACGACCCGGACGACGCTCGTCTGCTGTCGAGTGTTGCCGGCGAGAAGATCGACGAAGTGTTCATCGGTTCGTGCATGACCAACATCGGTCACTTCCGCGCTGCCGGTAAGTTGCTGGAGCAGGTCAAGGGTCAGCTGCCTACCCGTCTGTGGCTCTCGCCGCCGACCAAGATGGACGCTCACCAACTGACCGAAGAAGGCTACTACGGCATCTACGGCAAGGCTGGCGCGCGCATGGAAATGCCGGGCTGCTCGCTGTGCATGGGTAACCAGGCACGTGTAGAACCGAACTCGACTGTTGTGTCGACGTCGACCCGTAACTTCCCTAACCGTCTGGGTGATGGTGCCAACGTCTACCTGGCCTCGGCTGAGCTGGCGGCAGTAGCCTCCACCCTGGGTCGCCTGCCGACCGTCGAAGAGTACATGGGCTACGCGGCGAAACTGGACACCATGGCCAGCGACGTCTACCGCTACCTGAACTTCGACCAGATCGCTGAGTTCCGCAAGATCGCAGCAAGCGCCAACATCCCGGTGATTCAAGCCTAAGGTGTTGATGTAACAAAAACGCCGCGTATCGCAAGATACGCGGCGTTTTTTTATGCCTGGAATACAAACACATTCAATTGATCCCTCTGTCACTGACCCACCGCTATCGGGAGCAAGCCCCCTCCCACAGTTTTGACCGCGACGAGCAACCTTATACCTTCAACCGCACCACCGTCTGATCCTCAAGGTGAGCTGGCTGAAGACACCGATCCAAATGTGGGAGAGGGCTTGTCCCCTCCCACAGTTTTGACCGCAACGGGCGACCTTATACCTTCAACCGCACCACCGTCTGATCCTCAAGGTGGGCTGGCTGAAGACACCGATCCAAATGTGGGAGGGGGCTTGCCCCCTCCCACAGTTTTGGCCGCGACGAGCAACCTTATACCTTCAACCGCACCACCGTCTGATCCTCAAGGTGAGCTGGCTGAAGACACCGTTCCAAATATGGGAGAGGGCTTGCCCCCTCCCACAGTTTTGACCGCGACGAACGACCTTATACCTTCAACCGCACCACCGCCTGATCCTCAAGGTGGACTGGCTGAAGACACCGATCCAAATGTGGGAGGGGGCTTGCCCCCGATGGGGGAGTGTCAGTTGATGCATCTGCCACTGACCCACCGCTATTTGGAGCAATCCCCACGCGTCACGCCTTGCTCACCTCCAGCGCCAGCTGCACCGCGCCATCGACGCTCAAGCCACTGAGCAGCACATGGGACGCCAATGCTTCGGGCAGCCCCTGCAACACCTCGCGCGCGTCATGCCGCACGCGGGCAAGTACCAGGCGCTTGCCCTCCCCGTGTACTTGCGCAAAAAAAGCCGCCAGCGCTTCGATGCTGGTGCCGTCAAGGTCCGGCGATTCTTCCAGGCTCAACACTACCGCCTGCGCCTGGGAATGACGCATCAGGCGCAAGGCCGCGCCCAGGATGCGCTCGGCGTTCGCAAAAAATAGCGCTTCGCTGGGCCGCACGATCAATACCCCCGGGACGGCCAGGGCATCGGCATGGTGCAGGCGGTCGACAAAATCATGGCTGTCACCCAGGCGGCCCAACACTTGAATGTCGGCTGACGACATCTGGCGCAGCATCAACATCACACTGATTGCGACCGCGAGCAGCAAACCATCCAGCACGCCCAGCACCAGCACCGCCGCCACCGCACAAATCACCAGCACGCGATCGCGGCGCCACAGGAAATAACGCCCCAGCGGCTGCAAACTCAAGCCTCGACCCAGGGCATAGATGACGACGGCCGCCAACACCGGCTCCGGCGTGAGCGCGACATAGGGCAGCACCGTCAGCACGATCAGCAATATCACCAGCGCCGCGACAATCCCCGCCAGGCGCGAATAGGCGCCGGCCGCCTCGTTGGCCGACGTCGCCGAATACCCGGCACCGGCCGGCATGCCGTGGAACAGACCGGAGACCAGGTTGGCCACTCCCAGCGCAAGCAGGTCACGGTTGGAGGACACGCGGTCGCCATGCTTGAGCGCGAACGAACTGATAGAGCCGTAGGACTCCGCGTACAGGATCATCACCAGCGCAAACGCCAATTCCCCGAGGCGTAGCCAGTCGGCAAACGGCAGCACCGGCAAATGCCCCAGCTCCAGGCGCAGGTCGATCATGCCGATCTGCGCCACGCCATAGGCCTGCAGGTCCAGGTACTGCCCGGCAGCGATGCCGAGCACCACGACCACCAGACCACCCGGCAGACGCGGGAAGCGTGCGCACAGCCACAACACCAGCAACGCCAGCCCCGCCACCAGTGCCGCAGACCAGTTCCAACGCGGTAGCTGCTCCAGCAACTGCGGCAGAAAACGGATCAGGTTGTTATCGGTCAGGTGCACGCCCACCACACTGGCCAATTGCTTGAGGATGATGGTCAGCGCCAGGCCGAAGGCGAAGCCACGCAACACGGGCTTGGCGATAAACGAAGTGACGCCGCCAAGTTTCAACAGGCCGGCCAACAGGAAAAACACCCCGGTGAGCAGTACCAGCCCGAAGGCCAGGGAAAGCCTCAGTGCCGGGTCATCTCCCGCCAGGCTCGCCGTCGCCGCCGCCAAAACGGCCGCCGACGACGAGGTAGCCGAAACAATCGCAAAGCGGCTAGTGCCGAACAGGCCGTAGCACACCAGGCCTGCAAATAAAGCGATCACCCCGGCCTGGGGCGGCAGCGCGGCGATACTGGAATAGGCGACGGCTTCCGGCAGCAGCAAACCCGCGATGGATAAGCCAGCCAGCAGGTCTTGGATGCGGTTCGACGGTACGGCAACGGGTGCATCGGTTTCAGTCTTCAATCGGCCCAACCCATCCTGGCAAAAAGCGTGCGTAAGCTTAGCCCTCATTGCTCGGCTGCGGTTGAGCCGCATCAGCTTTTGCGCGGGCAAAAAAAAGCCGATTCGCGCTATGCGCGAATCGGCTTGCTTGCGTGAGCCCTGGGTTCAGGACAGCAGCGAGTAAATCAATGCAGTAATTGCCACCAGGCCCACTGCGGTGACAAACACGTTGGACGCGTGCCCACGGTACTTGGCCATGGCCGGCACCTTGCGGATCGCGTACATCGGCATCAGGAACAGGATCGACGCAATGATTGGCCCGCCCAGGGTCTCGATCATGCCGAGGATGCTGGGGTTCAGCGTGGCAACGATCCAGCACACCACCAGCATGAAGCCCGCAGTCATACGGTCCAGCGTCTTCGCAGCTGGACGGCGACCGCTTTTGAGCACCAGACCCTTGAGGCCTTCGCTCGCGCCGATGTAATGACCGAGGAACGACTTGGCAATCGCCACGAACGCGATCAACGGTGCAGCGAACGCGATGGTCGGGTTGTTGAAGTGGTTGGCCAGGTACGACAGGATCGACAGGTTCTGCGCCTTCGCTTCAGCTAACTGGGCCGGCGACAGGGTCAGCACGCAGCTGAACACGAAGAACAGCACCATCACCACCATCAACAGGTGCGCGCGGGACAGGATCTGCGAACTGCGCTCATCGGCGTGTTCGCCGTACTGGCGCTTCTGGTCAACCGCAAACGCCGAGATGATCGGCGAGTGGTTGAACGAGAACACCATCACCGGAATCGCCAGCCACAGGGTATTGAGCAAGGCCGAAGGCGCCGGGACCACACTCGCGGTGCTGAGGATGCCACCGTTCCAATGCGGGATCAGGTACACCGCGAGGAACAGCAAGGCGACGATAAACGGGTACACCATCATGCTCATGGCCTTGACGATCACTTGTTCGCCGCAACGCACCACCGCCAGCAGGCCGAGGATCAGCACAAACGCCAGCAGCGCCCGTGGCGGCGGCATGATGTGCAACTGGTGTTCCATAAAGCTGCTGACCGTGTTGGTCAGGGCCACGCTGTAGATCAGCAGGATCGGGAAAATCGCGAAGAAGTACAGCAAGGTGATCAGTGCACCCGCTTTGATACCGAAATGCTCTTCGACCACATCAGTAATGTCCGAACCTTCACGGCCGGAGAGCACAAAACGGGTCAGCCCACGGTGGGCAAAGAAGGTCATCGGAAACGCCAGCACTGCCAGGATCACCAGCGGCCAGAAACCGCCCAGGCCGGCGTTGATTGGCAGGAACAAGGTACCGGCGCCAATGGCGGTGCCGAACAGGCCAAGCATCCAGGTGGTGTCCTGGCGGCTCCAGCTTGTGAGGGTTGCAGGTGTCGTTGCATAGCGTTCGTCGACGCTATTGGCCTGATCATTCATCCGGTCGGATCTCCGCATTTACACGGCCGGGACGAGTCAGAAAAACCTGACAGGCAGCGCCCCGACCATAGAAGGGGCCGGATTGTCCGGGATTCTTCTGAATAAGCAAAGACTTAGCTGAGGAATGGTTGTACGAAGCAGATTAATCCAATTGACGACAATTTGTTCCAGTCAGGAACGTGACGCCTGTTTCGCCCACTCAGAGGGAGCCTTATCACGAACCTTGGAGATTCAACCATGACGATTTCAAACCTCAATCTGTCCCACGCAGGCCACTTGGTCGACAGCGTGGCGATGCATATTGCCGATCAAATCGCGGCACAAGATAAGCCCAAGCCACAGCAGCCTCCCAGCTTCCCTTTTAACGGCATTGAATACGCTGCTGCGCCCAAACCGAACAACACAATGATCCCAATGCCTCGCATCGGCTAAGACTGCGCGACTCACCAGGGCGTGGATCCATGCTATGGATTCACTGCCCTCTACCCGCCCCCTGCGGACCTTGCATCACCGCCCTATAAAATGTCGCATACTCTCTCTTCCATCCCGCCCCACAAGGAAGAGCCGTCCGATGACCACCACTGTTCTGGTCCTGGTTGAAACCATCAACGACTACCTGCAAATCATCGAGAGCAATGACTTTCATGTGATCCTGGCGCCAACTCCAGCCGAACGAGCCCAAGCCATCAAGCGCTATGGCGGCCAGATCAACGCCGTGTTGACCCGCGGCCCCCTGGGCCTCTACGCCGACGAAATCGCCGCGCTGCCGCTGCTGGAAATCATCTGTGTGATCGGCGCCGGTTACGAACATGTTGACCTGCAGGCCGCCAGCAATCGTGGGATTGTCGTGACCAACGGCGCCGGGGTGAATGCGCCGTCGGTGGCGGACCACGCTATGGCGCTGTTGCTGTCCCTGGTGCGCGGCATCCCGCAGACCGACGTCGCCGTGCGGCGCGGTGAATGGCCCAAGGTGATGCGCCCTTCCCTGGGCGGCAAGCAACTGGGCATTCTTGGCTTGGGCGCCGTGGGCCTGGAAATCGCCAAGCGCGCCGCCCTCGGATTCGGTATGGAAGTGAGCTATCACAACCGTCAGCCCCGTGATGATGTGGACTACACCTACTGCGCCAGCGCCGTGGAGCTGGCGCGCACTTCGGACTTCATGATCCTGGCCACGCCCGGTGGCCCGAGCACCCGTCACCTGATTGATCGTCACGCCCTGGATGCTCTGGGGCCGAATGGCTACTTGGTCAATATTGGCCGTGGCAGCGTGGTGGTTACCGCCGACCTGATCACCGCCCTTGAACAGCGCCGCATTGGTGGGGCTGCGCTGGATGTATTCGACGACGAACCCAAAGTGCCCGATGCCCTCAAGCACCTGAGCAATACCGTACTCACCTCCCATGTGGCCGGCCTTTCACCGGAAGCCGCTCACGACACCGTGCAACGGGTGGCCGACAATCTGGTGGAGTACTTCGCCGGCCGACCAGTGCTCACGCCGGTCGCGTTACCCGCGCCCGTAAAATGACCAATCAGGCACGCTGATCATCATCCAACACGCTAACCTATTAAGCCGCCCCGACCTTGTCGCTGGGCGGTCGTGCGCATTAGATTAGGAAATAGTCCAAGGCCTTTAGAATAAGCAGAAGGGATAAGCATGGCGCTGAACGACCAATCGACCCAGATTCGCCCAGGCGAAGAACTTGATGCTGGCCTGATCGATCCCTATCTCAAGGCCCATATCCCGGGCCTGAGCGGCACGCCTGCGATCAGCCAGTTCCCCGGCGGCGCGTCCAACCTGACTTACCTGTTGGAATACCCTGGGCAGGAATTCGTCCTGCGCCGCCCGCCCTTCGGTCACAAGGCCAAGTCAGCCCATGACATGGGCCGTGAATTCCGCATTCTCAATCAGCTAAAAGATGGCTTCCCGTATTGCCCCAAAGCCTATGTGCATTGCACCGATGAGTCGGTGATCGGCGCTGAGTTCTACGTGATGGAACGCGTCAAGGGCATCATCCTGCGCTCCGACCTGCCGCCTGAGCTGGGGTTGGATGCAACCAAGACCGAAGCACTGTGCAAAAGCTTTATCGACAAGTTCGTCGAGCTGCACCAAGTCGACTACACCGCCTGCGGACTGGCCGACCTGGGCAAACCCGAAGGCTATGTGGCACGCCAGATTCGCGGCTGGAGCGACCGCTACGAAAAGGCCCTGACCCCCGATGCGCCCAAATGGGAGGCAGTGCGGGCCTGGCTCAACGACAAGATGCCGGCCGACCACCCGACATCAAGCATCGTGCATAACGACTACCGCTTCGACAACGTGATCCTCGACCCACACAACCCGATGCAGATCATCGGCGTACTGGACTGGGAGCTCACTACACTCGGCGATCCGCTGATGGACTTGGGCAACACCCTCGCCTACTGGATAGAGGCCGCCGACCCCGCGCCGGTGCAACTGATGCGCCGCCAGCCGAGCAATGCGCCCGGGATGCTCACCCGCCGCGAGTTCGTCGACTACTACGCCGAACGGTCGGGCATCCAGATCGATAATTTCGACTTCTACTACACCTACGGCCTGTTCCGCCTGGCCGGCATCGTGCAGCAGATCTACTACCGTTTCTTCCATGGCCAGACCCAGGACAAACGCTTTGCTCAGTTCATTCACATGAACTCACTGCTGGAGCAAATGAGCCTGAAGGTAATCGCTAAATCAGCCCTCTGATCGCACAAAAACAAGGAACCCCCATGTCCAAGACTCATCTGTTCGACCTCGACGGCAAAATTGCGTTTGTCTCCGGCGCCAGCCGTGGCATCGGTGAGGCCATCGCCAAGTTGCTGGCTCAGCAAGGCGCCCATGTGATCGTCTCCAGCCGCAAGCTAGAAGGCTGCCAGCATGTGGCCGACGCAATCATCGCCGACGGCGGCAAGGCCACTGCGGTTGCCTGCCATATTGGTGAAATGGAGCAGATTAGCCAGGTGTTCGCCGGCATTCGCGAGCAGTTCGGCCGCCTGGATATTCTGGTCAACAACGCAGCCACCAACCCGCAGTTCTGCAACGTGCTGGACACCGATCTGGGCGCGTTCCAGAAGACCGTTGACGTGAACATTCGCGGCTACTTCTTCATGTCGGTGGAAGCCGGCAAGCTGATGCGCGAAAACGGCGGCGGCAGCATCATCAACGTGGCCTCGATCAACGGCATCTCGCCGGGTGTCTTCCAAGGCATCTACTCGGTGACCAAGGCCGCGGTGATCAACATGACCAAAGTGTTCGCCAAGGAATGCGCTGAATTCGGCATCCGTTGCAACGCCCTGCTGCCGGGCCTGACGGACACCAAGTTCGCCTCGGCGCTGGTGAAGAACGATGCGATCCTGAAAATGGCCCTGGCGCAGATCCCGCTCAAGCGTGTGGCCGACCCAAGCGAGATGGCCGGCGCGGTGCTGTTTCTGGCGAGTGACGCGTCCAGCTACACCACCGGTGTGTCGCTGAATGTAGACGGTGGTTTCCTCTCCTGACTTCGCCCGGGTTTCTACAGATCGATTTACGCGTAACCTTGGCGTAGATCGATTTGTCTCAGAGTGAAACATGGAACTGCACATCGTCATCAAAGGCCGCAAGGACCTGGCAGCCCAGCTTTATCAGCAATTGCGCGAGGCCATTGCGTCCGGGCGTCTCGCTGCAGGCGCGCAACTGCCGCCCAGCCGCCTGCTGGCCGAGCAGTTGGGCGTATCGCGCAAGACCGTGTCCGATACCTACGCCACGTTGACCTATGAAGGCTTGCTGGTGGGAAAGATTGGTCGTGGCACCTTCGTTAACGCTTGGGCACCCCCTGCGGATCGCCTGCAAACTGCCACCGACCTGGCCTGCGCCAACAACCTGGCTAAATGGCAGGCGCTGCCCTCGCCGATGCGCCACCCCACACGCGACAACCTCCTGCGCTACGAATTTCTCGGCGGCGCCACTAGCCGCAATCAGTTCCCACAAGACGAATGGCGACGCTGCACCCAGGACGCGCTGCGCCGCATTGCCCAGAACAGCGGCTTCTACAGCCAACCCGAAGGCTTGCCGGCACTGCGCAGTGCCATCGCTGGGCATATCGCCTTTTCCCGAGGCGTCAAATGCCGCGATGACGACATCGTGGTCACCAATGGCGCGCAACAGGGGCTGGACCTGCTGGCCCGCGTGGTGCTGGAACCAGGCAGCATCGTCGCCATGGAAGACCCTGGCTACAGCCCCGCACGCCAGTTGTTCCAGGCGATGGGCGCCCGGGTCGCCAGTGTGCCGGTGGATGACCAAGGCATTCAGGTGGATCAGATCCCCGACGGCACCCGCTTGATCTATGTGACCCCCTCCCACCAGTTCCCCCTCGGCATGCCCATGAGCCTGGCGCGCCGTGAAGCCTTGCTGGTCCGCGCCTTCGACTTGGGGGCGATCATCATCGAGGACGACTACGACAGTGAATTCCGCTACGAAGGCCGCCCCACCGATTCCCTGCAAAGCATGGACACCCGCGGCGTAGTCACTTACGTCGGCACCTTCTCCAAAACCCTGCTGCCCGAACTGCGCCTGGGCTATCTGGTGCTGCCGCCGGCGATCCACGGCGCGGTACTCAAGGCCAAGCAATTGACCGACCAGCACAGCTCCACCTTGCCGCAATGGGCGCTGGCCAAGTTCATCAGCGAAGGCTACCTGCTCAAACACATCCGCCGCTGCCACTCCGTATATGCCGGGCGTCGTGAGCGCATCCTGCAACGACTGGCCGGGGATTTGTCGCCGTGGTTCGAAGCCGTGCCCACCGTGGCGGGGTTTCATATGGCGGCGCTGTGCAAGGTGCCGGTGAGCATTCCGTTGCTGATGACATTGGCACGTGAGGCCGAAGTGGGTTTATACCCGCTTGATGTGTTCTTCCACGACGCACCGGTGCGCCCTGGGCTGATTATTGGATTCGGCGCCATCGAAACCCTGGATATAGACCCGGCGCTGGACAAGGTGCGCGACATTCTCAAACAGATTGGCTAGGGGCTTTTCCGGCGGATTGGTCATTGGTCGGCCAGGTTCTGCGGCGTAGGGTGGACAGGTCTCGAACTACTCGGAAACCCGAACATGAAACGCCTGCTCGCCACCACCCTGATGCTCGCCTCACTCAGCGCCTTTGCCCACGAACCGGTGTACAACCAAGAGTCGATCAAGGTGCTGCAGGAGCACGCCCTGACCAACGTGCCCGGCAAGAAAACCATCATGCTCACCGTTGATTACGCCCCCGGCCAGGCCACCGTTCCCCATAGCCATACGGGGACGGCGGTGGCCTATGTGCTGGAGGGCGCGATCACTTCGCGGGTCAATGATGAGAAAGCGATAACCTACAAGGTCGGCGAATCGTTCTACGAGCCCGCGGGTTCGCGGCACTTTGAATCCAGCAATGCCAGCCAGACCCAGCCGGCGAAGTTGCTGGTGGTGATGGTGTTGGATGACAAGGCCGAGGTGCTGACCCCTCTTCCAAAATGATCAGCTAAGACATCTATCAGAAGTATGGGCGGGCGCTAAATGTGGGAGGGGGCTTGCTCCCGATAGCAGTGCGTCACGACACCCATTTGGCTGAACTAGCGCTATCGGGAGCAAGCCCCCTCCCACAGTTTTGACCGCGTTGAGTCAGGGACTAGGGGCGTTTGAATAGGCAGCGCAGTTCTTCGATTCTTGACCGGCACGCACAGCCCTCAAGGTGATCATTGACCATCCCCATCGCCTGCATCAGCGCATACATCGTGGTCGGACCTACAAAGGTCCAGCCACGTTTTTTAAGGGCCTTGGACAGTCGCACCGAGGCCGGTGAGGTGGGGTTGCCCGTCCAGTAAGCCAGGTCCACCACCGCCGGGCGCTCTTCATCACCCGGCTCGAACGCCCACAACCACCGCGCCAGCGATCCGGTTTCATCCACCAGCTCACAGGCCCTGCGCGCGTTGTTGATGGTGGACACGATCTTGGCCCGATTACGCACAATCCCCGGATCCTGCATCAGCCGCTCTATATCAGCCTCGCCGTACTGCGCCACCCGACGAAAATCAAAGCCCTCGAATGCCGCACGAAACTGCTCGCGCTTGCGCAAAATGGTGATCCACGCCATCCCCGCCTGAAAGCCTTCCAGGCAAATTTTCTCGTACAGCTGGACATCGTCCGCCACCGGCACACCCCATTCATGGTCGTGGTAACGCGGATATTCCGGCGCCGAGGTGCGCCAGCTGCAATGAACGTGGCCCGCTGCGTCAGTGGTCAATCCTGGAGTGTCCATCCATCACCTCATAAGCCGAGCGGCGGATGATAGACGAAAATTTTTCCAGCCCGCCAACCGCTCAAGCATCGCCCTCAGCGACCAACTGGTCAGACCGGGACTTGTCAATCAACCAATAATGACTTGTGATTTCGAAAAAACCCGGCGTAGACTGGCCCCGCACTGGACTTACCGGTATGACCACAACAATTAAGCCCTGGAACCACCAGGGCACCGAATAGAGATCCCTCCCATGCTCAGATGGTGCTCGCGTTCGATTTTCCTGCAAGTCGTAATTGGCCTGATGCTTGGCATCATCTGCGGCCTGGCCCTTCCCGAATTCTCCTCGCAACTCAAACCCCTGGGTGACGGCTTTATCAAGCTGATCAAAATGCTGATTGGCCTGATCGTGTTCTGCGTCGTGGTCAGTGGCATTTCCGGCGCCGGCGACTTGAAGAAAGTCGGACGAATCGGCCTCAAGTCGGTGATCTACTTTGAAATCCTCACCACCATCGCCCTGGTGATCGGCCTGGTCATGGCCTTCAGCACCGGTATCGGCCAAGGTGCCAATATCCACCTGGAGCAGCTCTCCTCCGCCGGCCTCAATGAACTGGCCGACAAGGGCCAGCACATCAAGGGCACCAGCCAGTTCCTGATGGACCTGATCCCCAACTCGGTGATCGGCGCCTTTGCCGACAACAACGTGCTGCAAGTGCTGCTGTTCTCGGTGCTGTTTGGCAGCGCGCTGAACCTGGTGGGCGAAGCGGCCTCAGGCATCACACGGCTGATCAATGAACTTAGCCACGTGATCTTCCGCATCATGGGCATGATCGTGCGCCTGGCGCCAATCGGTGTGTTCGGCGCGATTGCCTTCACCACCAGCACTTACGGCCTGGACTCCCTGCAACACCTGGGCAGCCTGGTTGGCCTGTTCTACCTGACCTGCTTTGCCTTCGTCGGACTGATCCTGGGCCTGGTAATGCGCCTGTCGGGCCTGCGCATGCTGCCGTTGCTTAAGTACCTGCGCGAAGAACTGCTGATCGTGATGGGGACCGCCTCCTCCGATGCCGTGCTGCCGCAGGTCATGCGCAAACTCGAACACCTGGGCATTGGTAGCTCCACCGTGGGCCTGGTGATTCCAACGGGGTATTCGTTCAACCTCGACGGTTTCTCGATCTACCTGACCCTGGCCATCGTGTTTATCGCCAACGCCACCGGCACGCCGCTGTCGATGACTGACTTGCTGACCATCCTGCTCGTGTCGTTGATCACCTCCAAAGGCGCCCACGGGATTCCCGGCTCTGCGCTGGTAATTCTGGCGGCAACGCTGACAGCAATCCCGGCGATTCCGGTAGTGGGCCTGGTGCTGGTATTGGCGGTGGATTGGTTCATGGGCATCGGCCGCGCACTGACTAACCTGATCGGCAACTGCGTCGCCACCGTGGCCATCGCACGCTGGGAAAAAGACATCGATATCCAGCGCGCCAACAAGGTGTTGGACGGCCAGCAAGGGTATGCCTTCCAGGCCAAGAAACCGGTGCTGCCGGCCCACCAGGAATTCTAACGCTGTCTCATGGGCAACACTGGCTAATGTGGGAGGGGCTTGCCCCCGATGAGGACGGTCAGTTGATAGATCTGCAACTGATCCACCGCCATCAAGGGCAAGCCCCCTCCCACATGACTGTATTAGCAACATTAAGGAAGTATCGACGTGATCAGCACCTCAACGGTCGTCAATTCAGTCGTAGAAAAACTCCGCGCCGCCCTGGCGCGAGGTCAGTGGCGCCGGGGCGAAATGTTGCCCGGCCAGCGCGAACTGGCCGAACAGATGGGCATCAGCCGCCCCAGCCTGCGCGAAGCGGTGATCGTGCTGGAAACCCTCGGCCTGGTGCGCTCCATGCCCGGCAAAGGCGTGGTCGTGCTCGAAACCAGCGTCAGTGAGCCCCAATCCAGCGACGCAGTGGCCGACGCCAGTCTCGAAGACCTCCTGCAACTGCGCTACACCCTCGAACCCTTCATCGTCGGCCTTGTGGCCCAGTCCATCAGCAGCAAGGAAGTCGGCCAATTGCGCTTGACCCTAATGGACATGCGCGAGGCGCTCGACGCTGGTGACGCCGAAGCAGGCATGAACGCCTACATCGGCTTTCACGAAGAACTCTTTGCGCTCACGTCCAACCCGATTTTCCAGAACGTGGTGCAACAGACCAGCAACGCCCTCAAGCAAAGCGCCCAGGTTCTGCGCAACTCTCCTGAACACCTGGCCGAACGCCTGCAGGAAAACGACGCGGTGGTGCGTGCCATCCGCAACAAGAACAGCGCCCTGGCCAGCGCAGAAATGCGCAAGCACATCCTCCAGGAAGGCCTGCGCATGGGCATTCGCTTGAACATCCCGGACGACCATCTGGGCAGCTGACTTTTTGGAGACGACCATGACCGCCCACGCCCTGCACCGCGAGCCCTTCCTCCCCGCCCTGCGCCTGGTAGCCGGTAAAAAGCCAACGGTGGATGACATCTACCCACGGCTGTTCGACGCGATCCTCGAACAACGCATCGCCCCGGCCAGCCGCTTTACAGAAGAAAGCCTGGGTGAAACCTTTGGCGTGAGCCGCAGTGTGATTCGCCGCGTATTGGCCAAGCTGTCTCATCAGCAAGTGATCATCCTGCGTCCCAACCAGCGCGCTCAAGTAGCGGCACCGGACGCACAGCAGACGCGGCAGATCCTCGAAGCACGGCGCATGACCGAAATCACCGTGGTGCAACTGGCGTGTGCCCAGGCCACGGCGACGCAGATACGCCAACTGCGCGAGTTGATTGCTCGCGAACGCGAGTGCATTGAACGCGACCAGCGTGGGCCGGCGATTCGCTTGTCGGGGGAGTTTCACCTGCAACTGGCGGTGATGGCGGGGAATGGTCCGTTGGCGCAGTTCCTCAACAGCCTGGTGCCGTTGACGTCGTTGATCATTGCCCAATTCGAAGCAAAAGCCTGCACGTATTGCGCGTGGCAGGAGCATGTGGCGATTGTGGATGCGGTGGAGCAACGCGACTCAAGCACCGCAGTGACCCTGATGACCCAACACCTGGATCACCTGGAAGCCAAGTTGCTGAAACACCATTAATCTCCAGATAAAACGAGATCAAAATGTGGGAGGGGGCTTGCCCCCGATAGCGGTGGGCCAGTCATAAAGAGGCTGGCTGACACTCTGCTATCGGGGGCAAGCCCCCTCCCACAGTTTTTGGGGTGTTTGATAAAGGGCATTCCAACAAAAAGCCCCTGCATCTCACAATGCAGGGGCTTTTGTTTCAGGCGCTAAATCAAGCCGGTTGCAGCACCGACGGCCCACTCAAGGCCAAGTCCAGCAACTCACGGTTGGCGACCGCATACATGGCGTAGTCCGTACCGACCGCAGCACGAATCTCCACCATCATGGCCACCCAACGATCCGCCATGTCCTTGTGCTGCTCAAGCCACAGGGCCACGCGGGCTTCCATGTCTTGTGGCGCGTCGGCCATTTGCAGGACAGAAATGGTAATCGCCCGTTGCTGCCAGTCCACGTCGTCGCGGAACGCTTCGCGAGCCGCAGCCTGCCAGTTGTTGGCCACTGGCAGATCGCTGATCTGCTGCAGGTACCATGGCAAGTCCAGAGCGCTACCTACGGCGAAGTAGGCCTTGGCCACTTCGGCGGCGTCATGCCCGGTTACGTCAGCGGCTTCGATGATTGGCAGCAGGGTGTACAGGTGAGTAGTGCCTGCAACCATACGCGCCAACAACTCCGGCACGCCCGCTTCGGTGTAAGCCTGATAGCGTTTCTGCCAGCCTTCGCGGGTCGGTCCTTCCAGCAGTTCGTCGAGCTTGAGGCCCAGTGCGGCCAGGTGCGGACCGAAGTGCGCGGTGTCACGCCCAGCGTCCTGCTCGTTGCGACGGCTGCGTAGGAACCAACGCGTAGCGCGACGGCCCAGGCGCATCAGCTCATCCATCAACTGCAACTGCACGTCAGCGGAGACCTGGTGGTCCAGGGCTTCGATCTGGCGGAACCAGTGCGGGAGGTGGAAGATGTCGCGCACGATCACATAAGCGCCGGCCACGTTCGCCGGGCTCATGCCGGTCGACTCTTTGAGTCGTTGAACGAAGGTGATGCCCATGTGGTTAACCAGGTCGTTGGCGATCTGGGTGCTGACGATCTCACGCTTCAGGCGGTGACGACGCATGGCCTCGCCGAACTTGGCGACCAGGCTCGGTGGGAACGCGGTCTCCATGTCACGGGTCAGGTACTCGTCATCCGGCACCAGGGACTTGAGCAATGCTTCCTTGAGGTCGATCTTGCTGTACGAGATCAGCACCGACAGTTCCGGACGGGTCAAGCCCTTGCCGTTGGCGGCGCGCTCGGCGAGCTGCTCCTCGGTCGGCAGGTACTCGATGGCGCGGTCCAGCTTGCCACGGCCTTCCAGGTCGCTCATCAAGCGTTTGTACTCGGCTGCTCGCTCGTAAGCCTTGCGGGCAGCCAGGGACAGGGCCTGGGTTTGCTTATAGTTGTTGCCCAACACCAGGTTGCCGACTTCGTCGGTCATGCTCGCCAGCAACTGGTTGCGTTGCTTGTCGGTCATGTCACCGGCCTGCACCACTTCGTTGAGCAGGATTTTGATGTTCACTTCGTGGTCGGAGCAGTCCACACCACCGGCGTTGTCGATGAAGTCGGTGTTGGAACCGCCGCCATTGAGGCCGAATTCCACACGACCCAGCTGGGTCATGCCGAGGTTACCGCCCTCGCCCACCACCTTGCAGCGCAGTTCGTTGCCGTTGACGCGCAGCGCGTCGTTGGCCTTGTCGCCGACATCGGCGTGGCTTTCGGTGCTGGCCTTGACGTACGTACCGATACCGCCGTTCCACAACAGGTCCACCGGCGCCTTGAGCAAGGCGTTCAGCAGTTCGGTCGGGGTCAGCTTGTCGGCCGAGATGTCGAAGCGTTCTTTCATCTGCGGCGAGATGGCAATGCTCTTCGCGCTGCGCGAGAAGATACCGCCGCCTTCGGACATGATGCTGGTGTCGTAGTCGGTCCAGGCCGAACGCGGCAGCTCGAACATGCGCTGACGCTCGACGAAGCTGGTCGCCGGGTTCGGGTTTGGATCGATGAAGATGTGCAGGTGGTTGAAGGCTGCGACCAGTTGCAGCTTGTCGGACATCAACAGGCCGTTACCGAACACGTCACCGGCCATATCGCCGACGCCCACCACGGTGATGCTGTCTTCCTGCACGTTGATGCCGCGCTCACGGAAATGACGCTGCACACCGACCCACGCGCCCTTGGCGGTGATGCCCATTTTCTTGTGGTCGTAACCGGCGGAACCACCGGATGCGAACGCATCACCCAGCCAGAAGCCGTAGTCGATGGCGATGCCGTTGGCGATGTCGGAGAAGGTCGCGGTGCCCTTGTCCGCTGCGACGACGAGGTACGGGTCATCGTCGTCATGACGCACGACGTTGGCCGGCGGCACCAGGGCGCCGTCCTTGAGGTTGTCGGTAATGTCCAACAGGCCCGAAATGAAGATGCGGTAGCAGGCAATACCCTCGGCCGCGATTTCATCCCGCGTGCCGCCCAGTGGCAAGCGACGCGGCAGGAAGCCGCCCTTGGCGCCCACCGGTACGATCACCGAGTTCTTCACTTGCTGGGCTTTTACCAGGCCGAGCACTTCGGTGCGGAAGTCTTCTTCACGGTCGGACCAGCGCAGGCCGCCGCGAGCGACGTTACCAAAGCGCAGGTGCACGCCTTCGACCCGTGGCGAGTACACGAAGATTTCAAACTTCGGCACCGGCTTAGGCAGCTCGGGAATGGCGCGCGGGTCGAACTTGAAGCTGAAGTACGACTTGTTCTGGCCGTTGGCGTCGGTCTGGTAGAAGTTGGTACGCAGGGTGGCCTTGATCAGGTCCAGGTAGCGACGCAGGATGCGGTCTTCGTTGAGTACCTGAACGTCGTCCAGGGCCGTGAGGATCGCTTGCTCCAACCGTTGCTGCTTGTCTTCAAGGTCATCGGCGGTGAGCTTGCGCGCCAGGTAGAAGCGGGTTTTGAACAACCGGGTCAACTCGCGGGCGATGTCGGTGTGGTTGTTCAGGGTGCTGGCGATGTAACCCAAGTCGAAGCCCAGGCGGATCTGCTTGAGGTAACGGGCGTAGGCACGCAGCAGCGCGACGTCGCGCCATGGCAGGCCGGCGGTCAATACCAGACGGTTGAACGCATCGTTCTCGGCATCGCCGTGGACGATGTGCACGAACGCATCTTGCAGGGTGTCGTTGAGCTGCTGGATATCCAGGTTCACGCCTTCGGCGGCGATGAACGCAAAATCATGGATCCAGAACTCACGGCCATTGGCGTGGCGCAGTCGGTAAGGGAATTCACCCAAAACGCGCAGGCCGAGGTTTTCCAGGATTGGCAGTACGTCGGACAGCGCCAGCGGAGTGTCGGCGTGGTAGAGCTTGCAATGCAGCTCGCGTTGGCCGGAGACCTGGCCCAGTGGCTGATAGAAGCTCATCACCAGCGGGTTGGCTTCGGTCAGGCTGTTGAGGTGCTGCATGTCGACGACGGCTGAATGCGCGGCAAAACGCTCGCGGTAGCCGGCCGGGAAGCCTTTCGGGAAGTCCGCCAGCACATTGGTGCCCTGGGCTTCGCCGAAGCTTTCCACCACCAGGCTGGAGTAGTCGTCCTGCCAGCTGCGGCAGGCCTGCACCACTTCTTTTTCCAGTTGCAGCGGGTCGATGTCGAGGCGGTTCTTGGGGTCTACCCGCAGAATCAACTGGACACGGGCCAGTACGGACTCGGAAAAGAAGGTCCAGAACTCGCAGTCCGAGGCTTTCAGGCGATCCATCAGCACTTGCTGGATCTTCTGGCGCACTTCGGTGGAATAGATGTCGCGCGGCACATAGGCCAGGCAGTAGCAGAAACGACCGTACGGGTCTTTGCGCAGGAACACACGGATCTTGTTGCGTTCCTGAATCTGCACAATCGACATCACAGTGCTGAACAGCTCGTCGACCGGGGTCTGGAACAGGTCGTCACGGGGCAGTACTTCAACGACCTGGGCAAGCTCCTTGCCCAAGTGCGCCTTGGCCTGGAAGCCCGAACGGCGTTCGATTTCGGCCACTTTGCGACGAATGTACGGAATGACTCGCACGCTTTCGCCATACACCGACGAGGTGTACAAGCCCATGAAGCGATGTTCCTTGATGACCTTGCCGTCGGCATCGATCTCGCGGATCGACACGTAGTCCGGGTAGGCCGGGCGGTGAACACGGCTTGGGTGCGCAGCCTTGGCGAACGACAGCACGGTCGGTTCACGCAGGTAAGACACAGCGTAGTCTTCGATGCGCAGGTCATCGGCGGTGAGGCCAGCACGCAGCAGCTTGGTCAGACCGAGGAAGGAACTGGCGTCATATTGAATATGACCACCGTCCGCCTCGTCACGTACCACGAATTCTTCATAGCCCAGGAAGGTGAAGTGGTTGCCCACCAGCCACTCCAGGAAGTTCTTGATCTCGGCTTTTTCTTCGCCATCGATGCCGAACTGGCTGGCGTCGATACCGGCCAGCAGGTCCTGGACCTTGGCTTTCATCGGTTCAAAATCGGCCACGGCCACGCGCACTTCACCCAGAACCAGCTCAAGCTCTTTGCTCAGCACGTTCAGTTCGGCGGCGTTGGCGCAGCGGTCGATTTCCAGGTACATCAGCGATTCTTGCTGGATGTCGTCGCCCTGCGTGCCTTTCGGCAGGATTTCCAGCAACTCGCCTTTGCTGCCACGACGCACACTCAGCACGGTGGTTTGCAGGGTGTGAATGCTGTAGCCGCGACGGTTCAGCTCGGTACGCACCGAGTCCACCAGGAACGGCAGGTCATGGTGCAGCACTTCGACCGCGGTATGGGTCGACTGCCAGCCATGACGTTCGTAATCGGGGTTGTAGACCCGCACTTGTGGCTGGGTATGATCAAAGCGCTCAAGCAGGCGCCAGGCAGACAGGGTGCAACCGGCCAGGTCGGAAAGGCGACGCTGGGTCAGTTCGTCCAGGGAAATGATGCCGAAGAATTGTTCAGCGAACAGCGCCACTTGTGGCAGTGCCTGTTCGCTGATGTGCTGCGCCAGTGCCGCTTGCAGTTGATGCTGGAAGTCGGCCTTGCTGGCTGCGGTGAAGAACGCCATCTGTGGTACTCCGCTTGGGCTTGTTATTGATGGAAGCGTCGCGTGTTATCCCCTTGCGGGGAGACCGTCAGCTCTGTTCGCCGGTAACTAAAGCACCATAGACGAATCAGGATGACAGGAGGGTGAAGCTGGACAAGACAATGAGGTCACATACAACTTCCATAAGATGCGCACCTTGCCGGGTGACGGTACGACGGGCAGGTCAGACGCCTGGCAGGCTGTGGAACGAGAGCTGCATCCGTTGCGCAGCTTAACGACTGAGGGAAGCGCGCTGCTTGCGAAGCTGCGACATATTCGGTCATCGGTAAGCAGGCTCGCGGTTGCAACTTGGGCAACCCGTGATTTCGGGTGAAAAAACCGCCTGATTGTTCGGGGGTGAGTGTCGAAAATGACTGATTCTCCATGCCAGGTCATGCCCTGAGTCTGACACAGGAAGAAGCACAAAATTCGCGGCAATGGCACAATTGCCCACGCGATGCCCTCCCCCAGACAGGATTCCCCATGCTGAAAATCAAAACCGACGCCCTGATGGCCACACCGTGCGACGACGAAGAAGACAACATGGCCATGCTCTGCTGCCACGGCAAGAACGGCGAAATGTTCATGTTGACCCGCTACCCCGATGAAGACGAAGTGGAACTCACCTGGGACTACGGGCCTTCAACCCTCGATGGCCTGAAAATCACCCTGAGCGACACGACCCTGACCGTGGAACTGGCCGCCGGCGATGCCGACGCCCTCGGTGGCAAGGATAAATTGGAGATCAGCCACGCCACAGCAGTGGCAGATATGGCAGAAGTGGAAGCAACCCTGCAGAACATCCTCAAGGGCACTGGCACCTACGTTCGCGCCTGAAACCGGGGCCTTCAACCCCATGCGCAGTCAAGATCGAGGGCCTTGACCGTTTGTCGTGACTGTTATTTCTAACAGTATCCCGCCTTCGGTTTTGCGCCTTAGCTGATTGAAATCACGGTGACTGCACAGGTGCTCCGATGAAATCCATCAGCAAGCTTCTCGCCATCGTCCTTTTGGGCGCGGCTTCCTCGGCGTTGTCGGCAGCGCCTGCCAACGCTGGTTATTCACATCTGGTCCTGCTGCTCAAGGACGATGGCTCGACGTCGAGGCATTTCCAGGACACCTACGACCCGTCCAGTACCTTCCAGACCCATGTACCCAACATCAAGGCGCTGGTGCCGCCTTCCAAGACGCGTACGCTGGAGGGATTTCAGGCCTTGCAGCGGCATCGGCTGGACCGCTATTACATTATCGACACCCAGCACCTGACACCTGACCAGGCCCAGGCACTGGCTGCGAAGCTCAAGCAGGACCCGGCGATTGAAGACGTCGACTTCGAGCCGCAGGTCGATGGAATGGAAAACGATAACGGCACGCCGGCGATGGAAAGCCTGCGTAATGACATTCCGGACCACACTGCTCGCCAAGGCTATCTGTATGACAGGACTGCGCTAGCGCCCTACAGAATAGGCGGTGTAAATGCTACGCAAGCCTGGAAAATTCCTGGCGGCAAGGGCGAAAACATGCGAGTAGTTTCTTCGGAAATCAGTCATTGGTCCTACAACCATCTGGACTTGCCTAAGCCTTTTCTGGAAATCAGCCAGGGTGCCGTCGTTGGCGCCCATGACACGGCCAGCGTCGGCACCATCGCCTCCAGGGAAAATGGATTCGGAACCACCGGCATCGTCCCCGAGACGCAGTTGGGCTACACCCAATATGGCGACTCACGACTGCTGCAACTGGCCGAGCGCTCCCGTCCAGGCGACGTCGTACAGTTAGGCGTGCACTTCAAATATGCGACATTGCCCGGCGTAGGCTGCGCAGCCGATTGCTTCATGCCCCTTGAGTACAGCAAGGCCGTCCGTGACATCATCACCTTCATGACAGAGGAAAAAGGTTTGCACGTGGTATTGGCGGCGGCGAACGGCAACATCAATCTTGATCACCCCTACTTCAACGGCTGGTTCGATCGCAACATATTCGACTCCGGCAGTGTCTATGCCGGCGCCGTCGAGCCGAAGACCGGATTGAGGTCGTATTTCTCTCAATACGGCAGCCGGGTGGACGTGTTCAGCTGGGGCGGTTCCGTGACCACGACCACGTGGAGTGCTTCCAACCCCACCACCGGCTATAGCCACACGTACAGCGGCACCTCGTCAGCCAACCCGATCATTGCCGGGGTGATGGCGTCGTTACAAGGCGTGGCGCGAGCCAACGGGCTGGGCAACATCCCGCCCAAGGAACTGCGCAGAATCCTCGTCGAAACCGGCTACCCACAGGCCAACGGCAATCGCACCGAGATCGGCGTGCAGCCCGACCTGGATTTAGCGATTAAGAAACTGCTCGCCGACGGCGCAGGCCAGCCGCCCACCGGCCGCCTGGCCCTGCCCGAAGAGGTTAAGTCGGGTGCGGCATTCACCGGGCAGGTCTACGCCGAATCACCCACTAACAAACCGCTGACGTATCGCTGGACTGCCACGGGTTTCACGCCCGCGACCGGTGAGGGGCCGACCATTGCACTGGCGGCACCCGTGATGCCCGTCGACACCCGCACGTCTATATCAGTGCTGGTGTCCGATGGCACACGCAGCATCACGCTGGTCGAAAACCTCACGATCAAAGCCACCGAAACGCCACCGGTCGGTGACTGCGTCGCCGCGTGGGTCGCCACCAAGGCGTACTCCAATGTCAGCGAAAAAGTCTCCTACAGCGGTTACAACTATCAGGTCGCGCACTGGTCCCAGGGCGCACGCCCGGACCTGAATTTTGTTGAAACCGGCGCCGCCAAACCCTGGCGTCGCCTGGGCACCTGTGGTGGCGAATCACCCGTTGTCGCCAGGATCACCGCGCCATCCACGGTTGAAGCCGGCAAGCAGCTGCAAGTGTCGGGCGTTTCGTCCACCGGCCGGGACCTGCGCTATGCATGGACCGCATCGGGCTTTACCCCGTCAACGTCGACGCAGCCGACCGCTACGCTCGTCGCGCCAAACACGGACGGTACGCGCAGCATCACATTGACCGTCACCGACGCACGCGGCGCCAGCGCCAGTGCCAGCCACACTGTCAAAGTGAACGCCAGCGCCCCCGTCAACCGGCCGCCGGTGGGCAGCCTGCTGGGCGATGAGACGGTCGAATCGGGCAAAACCGCGAATTTCACCGCCAACACCAGCGACCCGGATGGCGACCCCATGACGTACGCTTGGACGCTCCCAACCGTCCTCACCGCCACCGCCCTCAATACCCGCACCATCAGCGTGACGGCCCGCCCGGTCAGCAGCGACACCCGCGCGACCATCAGCGTGGCGGTCAGTGACGGGCGCGGAGGTACGCTAAGGCTGGACCGGCCGATCACCGTCAAAGCAGCATCGGACTCCGATGACTGCAGAAACACCCCGGCGTGGTCGCCGACCAAGACCTACCAGACCGCCTGGGAGAAAGTCTTGTACAAAGACAAGGTCTACGAACATAACTTCTATAGCCAGAACAAGCCGCCAGACCTTTACTCCGCACAATGGGGCAAAGAATGGAAAATCGGGGTGCCATGCCCTTGAAGCATCCGGGGTGAGCGGACAAGCCCGCTCACCCCATTCCTGCTTCCTAAACAAAATTCCTACAAGTTTTCCTGAAAATACCCCGCGCGCCGTTAGTCGCCACCCCCCGCCATGCATTAAAGTAGTCGCCCCAGCCCGACGTTTGCTGCATGACGTAGAGGCTCATCTCTCCAGGAACCGTCATCGATGGAACATCGTGAAGCGCTGCTCGCGCTGCGAACCTTTCTTTCTACGCAGATTCTCGGCCAGGAAAAACTCATTGATCGCCTGCTGATCGCCCTGCTCGCCGACGGCCATATGCTGGTCGAAGGCGCGCCAGGCTTGGCCAAGACCAAGGCCATCAAAGAGCTGGCCGAAGGCATCGAAGCGCAGTTCCATCGTATCCAGTTCACCCCAGACCTGCTGCCCGCCGACATCACCGGCACCGAGATCTATCGCCCGGAAACCGGTAGCTTCGTATTCCAGCAAGGGCCTATCTTCCACAATCTGGTCCTGGCCGACGAAATCAACCGGGCCCCGGCCAAAGTGCAATCGGCTTTGCTCGAAGCCATGGCTGAGCGCCAAGTCAGCGTAGGACGCAGCACCTACGAGCTGTCGCCGCTGTTTTTGGTGATGGCCACGCAAAACCCCATCGAGCAGGAAGGCACCTACCCGCTGCCCGAAGCCCAGCTCGATCGTTTCCTGATGCACGTCAAGATCGGCTTCCCGGACGCCGCCGTGGAGCGGCGCATCCTGCAACAAGCCCGTGGCGAAGCCCTCAATGGTGAAACCAAGCCCGAACGCCGCGTCAGCCAGCAGGCGATTTTTGCCGCGCGCAAAGAAATACTCGGCCTATACATGGCCGATGCGGTGGAGGAATACCTGGTGCAATTGGTCATGGCCACACGCACCCCGGCCAAGTTCGACCCAGAGATGGCCGAGTGGATCGCCTACGGCGCCAGCCCCCGCGGTTCCATCGCCCTCGACCGCTGCGCCCGCGCCCATGCCTGGCTGGCCGGACGGGACTTCGTGAGCCCGGAAGATATCCAGGCGGTGTTGTTCGACGTACTGCGCCATCGCATCATCCTGTCGTTCGAGGCCGAAGCGGCTGGCATCGACCAGGACCGTGTGGTGCAACGCATCCTCGACGTCGTTGCCGTCGCTTGAACTCGATGAATGCCAGCGATGGAATCCGCGTCACGCTCAGCGAGTTGATTGAGATGCGCCACCGCGTGCGCGAAGTGCAGCTGTTTTCCACGCCGAGCCAGCGCAGCCCGCTGATCGGCTTGCATCACTCCAAACTGCGCGGGCGCGGAGTCGACTTCGACCAGGTGCGCGTATACCAGGCTGGCGACGATGTGCGCACCATCGATTGGCGCGTGACTGCCCGCACCCAGGAACCACACACCAAACTGTTCCACGAAGAGCGCGAGCGACCGATTTTTATCATGGTCGAGCAAAGCTGCCGGCTGTTTTTCGGCTCGGGCCAGATGTTCAAATCCGTGCTCGCGGCCCAGGCGGCGAGCCTGATCGGCTGGGCCGCGCTGGGGCATAACGACCGGGTCGGCGGGCTAGTGTTTGGAGACAATGAGCACTACGAAATCAAACCCCGGCGCAGCAAACAAAGCCTATTGCAACTGCTTAACCGCCTAGTGCGCGTCAACCAGAGCCTGGACACCGAAAGCCGCCCCGAAGCCGATGCCTTGGGCATGGCCCTGCGCCGTGGCCGCGAAGTGCTGCGCCCTGGCAGCCTGGTGATTGTGATCTGCGATGAACGCGCCCTCACTGAGGGCGCCGAGCAACAGTTGAGCCTACTGTCACGCCATTGCGACCTGCTGCTGTTGCCGATTTCCGACCCGCTGGACCACGCCCTGCCCGCCGCGGGGCTGCTGCGTTTTGCGCAAAGAGGGGCGCAACTGGAACTGGACACGCTGAATTACGACTTGCGCCAGGCCTACAAGGCCCAAGCTGAAGCACGCATCGCCCGTTGGGAACTGCTCGCTCAAAAACTGCGAATACTGCTGATGCCCTTGAGCACCCAGAGCGAAATGGTCGAGCAACTGCGCGAATACCTCAACCCGCAACGCCCGGCCAAAAAACAATGAGCAGCCTTGACCAACTGCAACCGCTGATCGCCCCGCCAAGCATCGGCTTCTGGCCGCCTGCACCGGGTTGGTGGCTGTTGCTGCTGGTGATCCCGTTGCTGGGTTGGGGGCTTTGGTCCTTGCGCCGCTTCCTCCCTGCGCGACGCCCAGTGGCACGCGCCGAACAACCCTTGGACCCGCTGCGCATCGCCGCACTGGCAGAACTGGCCCTCATGCCCAAACCCTATGACGGCGCGCCCGCCGGTGCCTGGCTGCAACAACTCAATGGCCTGCTCAAGCGCCTGTGCCGCAACGACTACCCTTACAGCCAGAGCCACACCCTCAATGGGCGCAAATGGCTGGCGTTCCTCGACAACCGCTGCCCGGCTGCCGGCCTCACCCGCTGGATGGTACTGGTGGAAGGCGCCTATAAACCCGAATGCAAACTCGACGACAAGGCCATCGCCGGCCTGACCCAAGCCGTCGACACCTGGATTCGCAAACATGTTTGAGTTCGCGTGGCCGTGGATCTTCGTCCTGTTGCCGTTGCCTTGGTTGATGCGGCTTATCCTGCCTGTGGCCGACAGCGGCGAGCCGGCACTGAAAGTCAGCTACCTCAGTGATCTCGAAGGGCTGGCCAAGCGCCGCGCCCGCGTCAACTTGCCGGGCTGGCGCCAACAAGCCCCTTTTGTGGTGCTGTGGCTGCTGCTGTTGACCGCCGCCGCACGTCCTGAGTGGCTCGGCGAACCACTGCCGATTGCCGCCAGTGGTCGCGACCTGCTGGTGGCGGTCGACGTGTCCGGCTCCATGGATTTCCCCGATATGCATTGGCGGGACGAGGACGTGAGCCGCTTAACCCTGGTCAAGAACCTCCTCGGTGACTTCCTTGAGCATCGCGACGGCGACCGTGTCGGCCTGATCCTGTTCGGCAGCCAAGCCTACCTGCAAGCGCCGCTGACGTTTGACCGCCGCACCGTGCGCACCTGGCTGGATGAAGCGCGCATCGGCATCGCCGGCAAAAATACCGCCATTGGCGATGCCATTGGCCTGGCCCTCAAGCGCCTGCGCCAGCGCCCGGCGCAAAGCCGTGTGCTGATTCTGATCACGGACGGCGCCAACAACGCGGGTCAAATCGATCCACTGACCGCCGCGCGCCTGGCTGCCGAAGAAGGCGTGAAGATCTACCCGATCGGTATCGGCGCTGACCCTGAGCAAACCGGATCCCTGGGCATTCTCGGCGTCAACCCAAGCCTGGACCTCGACGAACCGGCGCTCAAGGCCATTGCCAACGCCACCGGCGGGCAATACTTTCGTGCCCGCGACGGCGAAGAACTGCAAACCATCAAGGAAACCCTCGACCAACTGGAGCCCGTCGAACAGCAACCAACCCAAGCGCGCCCGGCGCTGGCGTTGTACAGCGGCCCGCTGGCCCTGGCGCTGCTCCTGAGCATGTTGCTGGTGATCCAGGAACGCTGGCCGAACAACGCCATGCAACGCTGGTTCAGCAAATTGTCGAGCAAGGGGATCTTCCTGCAACAAAGCCCTGAATGGCGCCAGCGCCTTAAACGCCTGCGTTTGCGGAGGCGTCGATGATCGACCTCTGGCCGCACTGGTTCCGCCCCTGGTGGCTGTTGCTGTTGCCGTTGCTCGGCTGGTTGCTGTGGCAACTGTGGCACCGCCAAAAACGCGCCGGGCGCTGGCAGATGATCCTGCCGCCGGCCTTCCACGCCGTGCTACTCAGCGGTGGCAACGGCCGCGAAAGTAAATCGCCGTGGGTGGTGCTCGGTATCGCCTGGCTGTTGGCCGTGCTGGCATTGCTTGGCCCGAGTTGGCAACGGGTTGAACAGACCAGTCAGAAGCCGTCCGACCCGTTGGTGGTACTGCTGGAACTGACCCCGGAAATGCTCGCCACCGACAGCCCGCCCAACCGCCTGGAACAGGCACGCCGCAAGCTGTATGACTTGTTGCAAGCGCGCACCGACGCGCAAACCGCCATCGTTGTGTATGCCGGCAGCGCACACACCCTGGTGCCACTCTCGGACGATCTGGGCACAAGCCGCAACCTGCTCGAAGCGTTGCGCCCCTCGATCATGCCCGAACCCGGTCACCGCGCCGACCTGGCAGTACAGAAAGCCCTCGACCTGCTCAAGCACAGCGGTCTCGGCCAAGGGCGCCTGCTGCTGATCGGTTCATCCCTGTCCAAGCAGGAGCGCCAAGGCATTCGCCTGCTGCTGCAAAGTAACCAGTCGCCACCCCTGTCGATCCTCGGCATCGGCAGCCGCGAAGGCACGCCGGTCACCCAGGAAAGCGGCGAATTTCTCAAGGACGAACACGGTGCGATTCTGGTACCACGCCTCGACAGCCCCACGCTCAAAGCCTTCGCCAGTGAAATGGGCGGGCGTTACCGTGCCGCACGCCTCGACGATAAAGACCTGCGCCAGCTCGGCGTACTCGACCCGCCGCAAGCCCTGCGCAATGACGGCCAGTTGCTGCACCTCGACACCTGGGCCGACCAGGGTTACTGGCTGCTCCTCCCGTTGCTGCTGCTCGCCGCTTGCGCCGGGCGCCGTGGCTGGTTGTTCTGCCTGCCCTTGCTGCTAATGGCAGCGCCGCAGCCGAGCTACGCCTTTGAACTCCAGGATTTGTGGCTGCGTCCCGACCAGCAAGGCCAATACCTGCTGAAGAAAAAACGCCCCGCCGAAGCCGCCGAACACTTTCAGGACGTGCAATGGCAAGGCGTTGCCCTGTACGAAGCTGGCAACTATGCCGAAGCCATCAAGCGGTTTGCCGAAGGCAATGACGCCTACGCTCACTACAATCGCGGTAACGCGCTGGCCAAATCCGGCGAACTGGAAGCGGCTATCGACGCCTACGAACAAGCCCTGGAAGCCCAACCTGACCTGCAACCGGCCCTGAAAAACAAGGCTCTGGTGGAATCCCTGATGCAGGAACAGGCAAAGCCCGAGCCAGAACAGCCGGCAAAAAACGAGGATGACGAATCCACCCAACCCGGCCAAACTGCGCAACCGGGCGCCAGCGGGCAGAATGCCACTGGCGGCGAGCAGTCGTCCCAGGGCCAAGGCGAAGCAGGCACCGGTGATACCCAGACTGGCGCCACACCGCAAACCGGCGGCAACGAAGTGCCGGGCAGCGAACTGGGCGACGAGCAAACCACCACCCCGCCGCTGCGCCCTAACGACGCAAGCCTCGACGGTGAACGTCGCCAAGCCCTGGAACAATGGCTGCAGGAGATCCCGGACAACCCCGGCGAACTGCTGCGACGCAAATTCTGGTACGAACAGCAACAACATCAGGACAAGACTCGATGAGCCGCCGCACCACCCTTCTGCTTCTGCTCGCGTTGACGGCAGGCCACGCCCAGGCGGCGAACCTGGTCGCCAGCGTCGACCGCAGCCGCCTCAATTCCGGGGAAACGGTGGAACTGACGGTGGAATCGAGTGACGTCACCCAATTCGGCAAGCCCGACCTTTCGCCCCTGGAAGCGCAGTTTGAAGTCAGCGGCACCCGCCAGCTCAACCAGCTCACCACCCTGGGCGGCGATAACCACGCCACCACGCGCTGGATCATTACCCTGCTGCCCAAGGAAAACGGCACGGTGGTGATCCCCCCTTGCAAGTGGGCGACTACACGACCCAACCCATCAGCCTGCAAGTGGTGGAAACCGCCAGCCAGAACAGCAATGCCGAATTGGCACCCGTCTTTATCGAAGCCAACCTCGACCAGACCAGCGTGTACGTGCAGGCCCAGGCGCTGCTGACCGTGCGTGTTTACCACTCGGTGTCGCTGTATGACGACAGCAGCCTCACGCCGTTGCAGATTCCGGATGCCCGCGTGGAGCAACTGGGCGAGTCGCGCACGTACGAAAAAGTCATCAACAGCATCCGCCATGGCGTGATCGAAACCCGCTATGCGATCTACCCACAGCACAGCGGCGCCCTGGAACTGCCGACGCAGACCTTCAGCGCCACGCTGGTGGAATCGCGCCCGCCTCAGGAAAACACCCTTCAGGGCACCAAGCCCGGCAAGCTGATCCACGTGAGCTCGGCGCCGCTGACGTTGCAGGTCAAACCCAAGCCCGAGTTGTATCCCGCCGACACGCCCTGGTTGCCGGCGCGCAGCCTGACGCTGACCGAGGCCTGGAACCCAGAACCTGAACATGTGCAAGTCGGCGACTCCTTGACCCGCAGCCTCACGGTCAAGGCCGAGGGCCTGTCCAGTGCCCAACTGCCAGCCTTGCCCAGCACCGACATCAATGGCCTGCGCCGCT
This sequence comes from Pseudomonas sp. H1_D04, assembly GCF_054683855.1. Lineage (NCBI taxonomy): Bacteria > Pseudomonadati > Pseudomonadota > Gammaproteobacteria > Pseudomonadales > Pseudomonadaceae > Pseudomonas > Pseudomonas sp. H1_D04. The sequence continues at coordinate 4,920,172 of NZ_CP162826.1, read as the reverse complement.
ATCCCGACCAACCGGTGCTCGGCAACCAGACCAGCGACCGTGGCCTGATCGGCAGCCGCGAAGACCGCGAAGCCCTGGTGCCCAACCGTGTTGGCCCGCTGGAACTGCCGTCCGTGGAAGTGGTGTGGTGGAACACCCACGAAGACCACCTCGAACGCACCAGCCTGCCCGCCCGCACGCTGCAAGTGGCCAACAACCCCAGCCTGGTGGTGGACACCCCCGCCACGCCGACCATCATCACCGCGCCGGACGACAGCCGTTTGTGGCTGTGGCAACTGAGTACGCTGATCCTAGCCTGCACCACGCTGCTGGGCTTCGGCCTGTGGTGGCGTGCGCGCAGGCAACCGGCGGTACTGCGCGCTGCACAAACCGGCCCGAGCCCGCGCACCTTGCTCGACGACCTCAAACGCGCGACCCAGGCCAACGACCCCCAGGCCACCCGCCAGGCGCTCGACGCCTGGGCCCGCCAACAGCCGGAAACCCTGGCCGACATGGCGGCGCGGTTTGTGCCGTTGTCGGATGCGTTGGATGGACTCAACGGCGCGCTGTACAGCGAGAGCGGCCAATACTGGCTGGGCGAAGACCTATGGCGCGCGATAAAAGCCATCCCAATCGCCGAACGCGAGCTGGACTCAACGACCGACACCACCAGCCTGCCGCCGCTCTATCCCAAGTAGGCCATTGCCCAGCAAAAAAAACTCGCGATTGAGAGCCCACACGCCAGTCAATTTCCTACACGGGAGTTGACGCTTTCTGAACCAGCAGATTAGTCCGATTCAGCAAATACCTCCCCGCCAGTCAAACTTCTGCAGCGGTCGGCAATACCTGCCGTACGCTTGAAATCAGAGGATTTATTGGATGGACTTTTACCGAGGTGACGACCGCAACCCAGCGGACAGCGTGATTCGTAAACAAGGGTTCACCGCAAAACCGCCTATCCCCACCATGAACGGCAACCAGGCACGTCTATATCTCGCTCAACAATTCATGAAAGGAAATATGCGCCTTTCATGCCATGACGTGGGCATGACGTGGCGCGAACAAACCCCTGGCGGGCTGGTGGCCACCGCTCAAACGCAGGAGGGCGCATTCGCGAAAAGCTATTTCTACAAGATTTCAATCCCCGACCGTGAGCTCATGGCGTGGGAACTGACCAACAAAGGCGATCGAGAACGACAGATACCGTTGTCGAACGTCGGAACCACCCGCAAATACTGCATCATTCACAACGGCAACACCTATGAGACGGCAACGATTATCGCGCTTTGTCATCCGGTACATACCCGGGAGGCCACCTTCCTGACGGCGATTCCCGCGCAATACATTGTAGGAACGCGAACAGGCAAGGATGTCCTGAATGAAAGTTTGCCGTTTTCCCCCTTCACTCCGGCGTAAGCCAGCCAGCAAGCTGCCCGCCCCCGCCAGACACCTCACTCAGTCGACAAAGTTGCGTCGTTGGCTGAGTAGGTTCACTGCTCTGTAAGGTAAACTCCCCTCCTTTTCACCGCCATTCTCTGTATACGGCGGCCATTCACTTTTGTATTTTTTTCACGGAGTTCGCCTTGCGTTTGTTCCACACCTCCGACTGGCACCTTGGCCAAAACCTCCACGGCCAGGAACGCGACTACGAACACGCTTGTTTCCTGGAATGGCTGCTGCGCCAGATCGGCGCCCAACATCCCGATGTGCTGCTGATCGCCGGCGATATCTTCGACACGGTCAACCCGCCGCTCAAGGCACAGGAGCGGCTGTATGACTTCATCATCAGCGCCCACGAGCAAAACCCCAAGCTGACCATTGTGATGATCGCCGGCAACCACGATTCCGGTTCGCGCATCGAGTTGCCTGCACCGTTGATGCGCCGTTTGCGCGCCCATGCCCTCGGGCGCGTGCTGTGGCTCGATGACGGCCAATTGGACGCCGAACGCCTGCTGATTCCACTGCCGGATGCCAAAGGCAAGATCGCCGCGTGGTGCCTGGCATTGCCCTTCTTGCGCCCGGCGGAAGTGACCGGCGCGCACCTGGGTGACGACTACCTGCGCGGTATCGGCCAGGTACATGAATGGTTGATCGCCGCCGCCAACGCCAAACGCAAAAGAGGCCAGGCGCTGATTGCCATCAGCCACGCCCATATGGCCGGTGGTTCAGTGTCGGAAGACTCCGAGCGCAGCCTGATCATCGGCAATGCCGAGGCGCTGCCCGCCAACCTGTTCGACAAAAGTGTCGGCTATGTTGCCCTCGGCCACTTGCACAAGCCGCAAAAGGTGAACGGCGAAGAACGCATTCGCTACAGTGGCTCGCCGATCCCGCTGTCGTTTTCCGAGATCGGCTACAAACACCAGATTCTCGACGTGACGTTCCAGGGCGAACGACTGGTCAGCGTTGAACCGCTCCTGATCCCGCGCTCGGTCAACCTGCAACGGCTGGAGGCCGCGCCCTTGGCCGACATCCTCAAAGCCTTGGCGGACTTGCCCGATGTCGACCTGCTCGCCGAAACCCAGCGCCACCCCTGGCTCGAAGTACGTGTGCGCCTTGACGAGCCGCAGCCTGACCTGCGCCAGCAAATCGAAAGCGCCCTGCAAGGCAAGGCCGTGCGCCTGGTGCGCATCGCCGCTGAATACGCAGGCAAACGCGGCAGCGATGCCACTGACGAAGAACGCTTGATCGAACTCGACCAACTCACGCCGCAAGAGCTGTTCAGCCGCGCCTGGCAGGACAGCTACGGCAGCGACGTGGATGAGCAGACCTTAAAGGACTTCGCCGTGCTGCTCCAGGAAGTGCAACAGCAGGAGGAACAGCCATGAAAATTCTCGCCATCCGCCTGAAGAACCTCGCCTCCCTGGCCGGCCCATTCGAGATCGACCTTACCGCCGAGCCCCTGGCCAGCGCGGGCTTGTTCGCAATCACCGGGCCTACCGGCGCCGGTAAAAGTACCCTGCTCGATGCGCTGTGCCTGGCGCTATTCGGCGCCGTGCCACGGCTGGGCGATACCGGCCAGGCGAAAATGCCGGATGCCGACAGCGATATTTCCATCGGCGACCCGCGCACCCTGATCCGTCGCGGCACCGGCGGCGGTTATGCCGAAGTGGATTTTGTCGGTGTCAGCGGCCGTCGCTATCGCGCGCGCTGGGAAGCCAATCGTGCCCGCGACAAAGCCAGTGGCAAACTGCAAAACAGCCGTCAAAGCCTGATTGACCTGGACAGCGACCAACTGCTGGCCAGCCAGAAGACCGAATACAAGACCCAGCTGGAACTGGCCCTGGGCCTGAATTTCGAGCAGTTCACCCGCGCCGTGCTGCTGGCGCAAAGTGAGTTCAGCGCGTTTCTCAAGGCCAACGACAACGAGCGCAGCGAACTGCTGGAAAAGCTCACCGATACCGCGTTGTACACCCAACTCGGCCGTCGCGCCTTCGAAAAGGCCAAGGAGGCCAAGGACGCGCACAAACAGTTGCAGGACCAGGCCACCGGCGTAGTGCCCCTGGCCGCTGAAGCGCGCGCCGAACTGGATCAGCAACTGACCGACGCCCAGCAACACCTCAAGGCCCAGCAGGCCCAGCTCAAGCAACTGGAGTTGCAGCACACTTGGCTTAAGGAGTTGCGTGAGTGGCAGGATCGCCAACGCGCTGCCACCGAGCAGTTGCAACGCGCAGAGACAGATTGGGCTAACCAGGGCTCAGAGCGCCAGGACCTCAATCGCCTGGAGCAATTGGCACCGCAGCGCCATCATTTCGCACGCTTGAGTGAACTCGACACGTTGCTTCAGCCATTGGCCGTGCAGATTCAGCAGCATATCGAGCAGCAAAACGCCCTGCATAGCCGTCAGCAACAAGCCCAACAGCAACAATCGAACGCGCAAACGGCCCTGGCCCAGGCCTTGAAAAACCAGGCAGACGCCGTCCCGCTATTGCGCCAGGCCTTTGAAGCACAAAGCACCCTGGCTCACTTGACTCGGGATTTGAGCAAGCGCGCCGAGGAAAAACAGCAGCAGGAACACGCCTGCACCGAAGGCCACGCCCTGCTCAAGGGCCTGCAAGACAAACACACCCACGTCGCCGAGCGGCTGCAACGCTTGTCGGCCGAGCTTGAGCGCAATGCCGCACTCGCCCCTCTGAGCGATGCCTGGAACGCCTACCGTGACCGCCTGCAACAGCTGATGCTGATCGGCAACCGCCTGAAAAAAGGCCAGGCCGAACTGCCTCAACTGGAACAGCGCGCCACCACGGCCGCAGAGAAATTTTCCCAGCAACGCGAAGCCCTCGACCTGCTCTATCAAGAAGCCGGCGCCGAACCCCACGCCGTGGCCGAACAGGTGCAGTTGCTGGCCAGTCTGTTGCACGACAACCGCAAACAACAACGTGCCTTCGAAGACCTGATACGCCTGTGGGACAGCCAGCAGCAGTTGGACCAGCAAGCGGCTGCGCTCACGCAAAAGCTCGCCGATGCCGCGCAGAAACGGGAGCAGTTGAACCAGACAGGCCTGCAAACCAAGGCCGAACTGGCCGTTGCCGAACAGACCCTGACGGTGACCAAACACCTGCTGGAACGCCAGCGCCTGGCGCGCAGTGCCAGCGTCGAGGAACTGCGCGCACAGTTGCAGGATGACCAGCCGTGCCCGGTGTGCGGCAGCCATGAGCACCCGTATCATCAGCCCGAAGCGTTGCTGCACAGTCTCGGCCGCCATGATGAAAACGAAGAGGCCAACGCGCAGAAAACCGTCGATACCCTCAAGGAAAAACTCAACGAACTGCGTGGTGAAGTGGGCGGTTTGATCGCCCAGCAAAAGGAATTCCTGCACCAGCAGGAGCAGTTGGCAAACCAGCAGCAGGGCCTCACACCCAGCCTTGAGGCGCACCCATTGTCCGCCTCGCTGTTCAACCAGGACGTGGCCCAGCGAAGCAGTTGGTTGACCCAGCAACTGAGCCAACTGACCGAACGCACCACCCAGGACGAGCAACGCCAGAGCGCCCTGCTCAACCTGCAACAAAATGCCGGACGCCTGCAGCAGCAACTGCAGATCGCTCAGGATGCGAGCCAGCAGGCCCGCCAATTGATGCTGGATCAGCAGCGCGAACTGTCCAACGACCGCGAGCGTCTTGAAGAAGAACTACACGCCTTCGCCAGCCTCTTGCCGGCCGAGACCCTTGAAGGCTTGCGCAGCGAACCGGCCGCGACCTTTATGCTGCTCGACCAGCAGGTCAGTCAGCGCCTTGAACAACTGGGCCAACAACGCGATGAGCTGGTCGAGCAGCAGGAACGCCAGCAGGCCATCGAGAAAGAGCACACCCATCAGCAACATCGTCTGGCGCAGCTCGAGACATTGAACCAACAAGTCAGCGAGTTGGCAGCGCAACAACAGGCCGCCCAGGAAACTCTCGGCACCTTGCTGGGCGAGTACGCCAGCGCCGAACAGTGGCAGCAGCAACTGGAACAGGCCGTGGTGCAATCGCGCCAGAGCGAAACCGACGCCAACCAACAGTTGCAGGTCCTGCACAACGAACTGATCCAACTGGCGGCCGATCTCAAGGCTCAACAGGAGCGTGCGCAAGCACTGCAAGCCGAGCAACAGGCCCTTGATACGCGCCTGGCTGAGTGGCGTGCCCAGCACCCGGAACTCGACGACACTGGCCTCACCCGCCTGCTGGCCTTCGACGACGCTCAGGTCAACGCCCTGCGCCAGCATCTGCAGGCCAGCGAAAAGGCCGTCGAACAAGCCAAGGTGTTGCTGCTGGAGCGCGAACAACGCCTTGCCGAGCACCAGGCCCTGCACAACGGCAACCTCGACGCCGAACAACTGGACAGCACCCTCGCCGCCCTCAACCAGCAATTGGCCGAGGGCGAAAAACAGGTCGCTGAATTACGCGCGCGCCAGTCCGAAGACCAGCGGCGCCAAGAAGCCAACGCGGCGCTGGCGCTGACCACCGCCAACGCCTATGAGGAATGGCAGCGTTGGGCACGTCTAGAATCGCTGATCGGCTCGGCCAGCGGCGACAAATTCCGCAAGCTCGCACAGGCTTACAACCTCGACCTGCTGGTGCATCACGCCAACGTGCAATCGCGCCAACTGGTGCGCCGCTATCGCCTCAAGCGCGGCGGCAGCATGTTGGGGTTGCTGGTGATGGACACGGAAATGGGTGATGAACTTCGCTCTGTGCACTCGTTGTCCGGCGGCGAGACGTTCCTGGTGTCGCTGGCATTGGCCCTGGGCCTGGCATCGATGGCGTCGAGCACGTTGAAAATCGAGTCGCTGTTTATCGACGAAGGTTTCGGCAGCCTGGACCCCGAGTCATTGCAGTTGGCGATGGATGCACTGGACGGTTTGCAGGCCCAAGGTCGCAAGGTGGCGGTGATTTCCCACGTACAGGAAATGCACGAGCGCATCCCGGTGCAGATCCAGGTCATGCGCCAGGGCAATGGTTTGAGCACGCTGGAGGTCAAGTGAGCGAAGTGTTGCTGTATTCGTTTCGGCGCTGCCCGTACGCCATGCGCGCTCGTCTGGCGCTGCGCTACTCGGGGGTGTCGATGCGTATTGTCGAGGTGAGCCTCAAGGCCAAGCCGGCCGAGATGCTGGCGCTTTCGCCCAAGGGTACGGTGCCGGTGCTGGTGGTGGATGGCGTGGTCATCGACGAGAGCCTGGCGATCATGCAATGGGCCCTGGCGCAGCATGATCCTGACGATTGGTTGCTACAGGGCAACCCGGCCACGCTGGCACTGATCGCCGAGAATGATCTGGGGTTCAAACAGCACTTGAATCGATACAAGTACCCCGAACGCTACCCCGAGCAGCCGATGGAACATTATCGGGCCGAGGGTGAGGTGTTCTTGCAAAAGCTGGAAGGATTGCTGGCGCAGCGAGATTACTTGCTGGCCGATCACCTAAGCCTTGCCGATGTGGCACTGGCGCCGTTTGTGCGCCAGTTTGCCCATGTGGATCGGGAATGGTTTGCGGGGACGCCGTATCACCGGCTTCAGGCCTGGCTGCAACGCTTTCTGGAATCGCCGTTGTTTATCGCGGTGATGGCCAAACCCTGAGCCCTACCACATCAGATCTCACACACCTGTCGCTCAGTGCTGGGTTTTGTGATCCAGCGCCGCATAGAAGTTGGCACTTTGTTGCAGGTATTTCTGGGTGTACGCGGTGGTGCCGGACTGTTTGCCGCTGACTTCCACGCTGGCGGCGGCAGGCAAGGCAACGGTGGCGGAAACGGCGGAAGCGGCGATGATCGAGAAGAGATTGAAGTTCATGTCGGTAGCCCTTGTATTCGTTTGGTTGAGTGGCCTGGGAAGGCCTTGGAACCCAACTTACGCCCGAGGGTTAAACCTTAGAAATGCTTTGAAACATTAGCCGCTATTAATGCAATTAATACAAAGGCTCAGGCCCCGCACTGCGGGGCCTGTGGCTTATTGACGCACCAGGAACTTGAGGTCGCTGGGCGCATCGATCGGCAATTTCTGCACGGTTTTACCCAGCAGGCCGGTCTTGGGGTCGCGTTCGACGACCACGATTTCATTGCTTTTCTGGTTGGCGAACAGTAGGAACCTGCCGCTCGGGTCCAGGCTGAATTCGCGCGGATGGTCGCCTTCTACGGAACGGCGCTGCAGTTCCTTGAGGTGCCCGGTCGCCGGGTCGATGCTGAATACCAGCAGCTGATTGGCCGTGCCGCGGTTGCTCAGGTACAGGAATTTGCCGTCGCTGGATGCGTGCAACGCTGCGCCGGCCTTGTCCGACACCGGTTGCCCGGCGGCGAAATCTACCAACTGGGTCTGCGTAAGTGTGCCGTCGTGGTAGTCGAACACCGCGACCTGGGCGCTCATTTCGGTCGTCAGCCAGGCGTGCTTGCCATCGGCGCTGAACAGCAAGTGACGCGGCCCGCTTCCCGGTGGCAGTTGCACCGAGGCCGGGGAAGCCGGCGTCAGTGGTTGCTCGTGGTTGGCCTTGGGGTCATAGCGGTAAGCAAACACTTTATCTGCCCCCAGGTCCTGCACGAACACGTACTTGCCATCCGGCGCCGACACCACCGAGTGCACATGGTTGGAGGCCTGACGCTCGGGGTTGACCCGGCTGGCGGGGTGTCCGCTCAACTGCACCGGTGCCGACAGCTTGCCCTCGGCATCCACCGGCAGCACCGCCAGGCTGCCGCCCGGATCCTCCTTCACTGAATAGTTGGCGACAAACAAGTAACGTCCATCGGCGGCAATGCTGGAGTGAGTCGGCTCATTACCCAGGCTCTGCACCTGGTTGATCAGGGTCAGTTGCTGATTCTTCGGGTCGATGCGATAGCTGCTCACGCGGCCGACCGGGTCTTTCTGGCCTGGGCCGTTTTCATTGACTACGAACAGATGGGTCTGGTCCTTGGAAAGGGTCAGCCACGACGGATTGTCCGCCTTGGCCGCCAACACCGGCTGGCCCTGAAACCGGCCTGTGCGGCTGTCGAATTGCAGGCGGTAAATCCCTTCGCTGCTGCCGGCGGTGTAGCTGCCTACCAACAGTTCATAGGTCTCGGCCGGCGCGGCCTGTACCGACATCGCACCGACACTGCCCGCCATCAACAGGGGCCAGAATTTACGCATCATCATGCTCGTCTTCCTCGTCGTTATTGTTGCCGGTGAAAGCACTCATGCACACGAGACGGTGCTCGCCCGAGTCACCGGTGAGGGTCCAGCTTTGCAACGTTTCATCAAAGGTCGCGGCCTGTACTTGCGCCACGCTGAAGGACCAGCGCTTTTCAGCGCGTCCGTCGATGCAGGTGATCACCAGCGCCTGATCGTCGAGGGTGAAATCAAAGGCGTGCAACCCATCGACTTCGAGCATATCGGTGTTGGCAAGTTCAGTAATGAGGCTAGCGGCAGTCATCGGGATCGTTCACGCAAAGAAAAGAGCGTGATGATAAGCCAATTCCTCACGCCCTTCCCCCATCGCGTTGCCCAACGATATCCGGATACCGCCAGCGCGTGCGCCGACTTGCCATTCTTGGTCCACATCCGTGGCGCATGGCCCACCGACCAGCACCCCGGCCACTGCGATTGAAGCCCGCATCCGCACGAAAAGGATTTTCATCCCTATGCAACCGTTATCGTCTCCTCCCCTAACCGTCCAGGCCGTCAGCCGCCAGTTCGCCACCCGCCCCAGCCTCATGCCCTTGGTCCAGACCCTGCTCGGCAACGCCCTGCGCGAACGCTACCCCTCGTTGAGCATTGACCTGGCCCTTACGCACCTGGCAATCCCGCAAGCGACTAAGGGCTGGACGTTTCAGCCATTGATGGACGTCATCTTCAATTACCTCGCCGGTATCGGGCCATTGGATCTCAGTGAGGCGTACGGTATCGATCACTACCTCTCGGACGTACCGCCCAAACGCCTGAAACTGCCGGGCCTGACCCGCGAAAAGCTGGAGATGACGGTGGTCCAATCGCTGATCCAGGATCTGTGTTCGACACTGCCCATTGCCGCACAGGACGCATTGGCCCATTACTGGAATGAGCCCTCGGGCACGGGCGGCAGCCGCTGGCGTTGGCTCAGCGACATGCTCATGACCACCCTGCAAGCCAGCGCCTTGCGTCAGACCGACCTGGATGCGGACGTGCGGCAGACCCTTGACCAACTCATTGGCACCCCGGACCGCGAACAGCGGATCGCGCGATATGGTGAGCATGCGGTATACGCCTACAGCCTGGAGACACAACTGGATAACGCAGGCCAAACCACGCGCGTGTTGTCAGAGCAGTTGCTACTGACGCGTGCCATCAACGGCAAAGCGCCGGTGCTGCTGTGTTCCCCCGGCGGGCGTGTCGAGGGGTTCTCGTCCATGGATGCCTTCACCCTTGCCTGGGGCGAGCGCGCCGCAGCCCAGTACGAGGCAGAGACGATCACCTGCAATCGTTACGAGCCCGAGGGCTCGATCTTTGATTACCAGGCCACGACGCTGTTTAACCTGCAAATGGAACGCCTGGCCGCTCTGAAACTGCCCCTGGAACAACGCCAGGAAACCCTGCAGGCGCTGTACCTGCGGCTCACCGACCCCGGCGAGTTTTTCCTGGATGCGCAAGACGGCGCCGTCCGCACCCTCGATGCCGTGCGCGCTCGGTTGCCGGATGCCTTGCGCGATGCGGCCCCCGGATACCGCGAGCGATACCGGCAATACAGCCTGGCCCTGGCCACCGCCAAACAGTGGGCGCGTGGGCGCTCTTTTCTCACCGGCATCGACGATATCCACACCTACACCGTGCATGCCCTGCAGCAAGCACTTGACCATGAGGCGAGCGCTGCCGGTGACACCGCCGGGCAAGTGGCCCTCCACCCTGATGACCTGCAACTGACGTTCGTCGTTGCCGCGGGCTACCCAGGCACCGTGGGTATTGTCGAACGTGTCCACATGAGCCTGACGGAACTGGCGCTCAAGAACCTGGCAGGCCTGCCCAGCGGCGAGTTATCCATAGCCCATCGCCAGGGCACACTATTACCGGCCTGGTTGACCCGCGAAACGGTGATTGGCGGCAACGGATTGATCAAGCGCGTCGACATCGGCAAGCACTACCCCGAGTTGCTCAAGCAAGCGCTGTTGAGCGACACCCCAGAGGCGCGGGAGCGGGAAACACTGTTCGCCGCTCAGCAGCCGATGCAACTGTGCTTGCTGGCGCTGGAACTGAGCCTCAAGGGCGAAGCCGGCATCACGCCACAAGGCGCCCGTATGGTGGCGGCGTTGATGCAAGGGAGCAGCGCTGAACAGAAGGTCGACGGCAAGCCGGTGGTGATCCGTCACCTGTCCTTTTTGCGCAGCCCCGGCGCAAAGGCCGACAAGGTCAGCGCCATGTACTTGATCGAGTTCCAGAACAGTGAACGCGGCCCGCATCTGCTTTACCGGCCCTTGTATGCCCAAGCATTGCAGGAGTTCTCCAGCCGAGCGGCGCTGTTCCAGGCCATTGCGCAACCGGGTGAATTGCAAACCAGTCTCCTGACCTGGCTATCCGATACCGCCCGACCGATTTACGACCACGGCGGTTTTCAGGAGCCCCATTATCTGCGTTTTGGCCAGGGCGATGAGTTCGCGCCGCGCCGCACGCCGCCACCGGCGACATTCGCCAGCGACGGCGCCAACGACGAACTGCACCAGTGCCTGGTCACCGGGCGGCTGATGACTTACCTGTTCAGCGACCACAGCCGGGCCTTGATTGAACAGGCCGAGCGCGAGTCCACGTCCAACAGTGAAAGTCGCTGGCAGGTGCTGATGGAGGGCGGGAGTTTGTTGTTCGGCAGCTTGCTGCAACCACTTTTGTCAGGCCCGTCAATGATAGTGGGATGGTTGTTGGCGCTGTACAGCAGCCTCAGCCAGGACATTCAGTTGCTCGACAGTTCATCCGCCACGTCTCGCGAGCAAGGCGCGATCGACCTGTTGCTCACTGTCGCAACACTGCTGCTGGAATCCCCGCTGGCCCCCACTGCCCCGCCCCCAGCCGTGGCGCTACGCGTGCCGCAGCGACGCCTGCAGACATGGCCGGCGCCCGCACCTGCACGGATTCGCCAAGGCACCGTTGCATTGCCCGGCGTGCAGCCACAAGGCTTGCACACCGCCGTGGATTTCAGCTACGCCCAGGCCCGTTATCGCCTTACGCCCAGCCAGCGCGCCAACCTCGCGTCACTCAAGGTGCCGATGCCGGGTGACCTGCCACAGCCGGTCTTGAATGGCCCCCGCAAGGGCTTGTACCTCATCGATAACCGCTGGCATGCGCAGGTCGACAGCGACCTGTTCCGCGTCAACCTGGAGGACGATGGCAGCGTGCGAATTACCGACCCCACCGATGCCCAACGGCCTGGCCCTTACCTGCGCGACGACGGCCAGGGCATCTGGTCAGTGGACTCCCGGCTGCGCCTGCGCGGTGGCATGCCGCCAAAGCGCATTGCTGCCGAGCGCGAGCGCAAGGCCAACCGCGTCAAGGCATTGGAAGATGACCTTCAGGCCTACTTGCAAACTCAGCCCGAGGTCGACAAGGCAGAAGCCCGGCAGACCGGTTTAAGCGGCAAGCCACTGGCAGAGGCACGTCAGCAGTACGATGCCGCCCTTGAGAAACAAAGCCTGCACCAGCAGCAGATCCTGGACAGCCTCAAGGAGCGTGAAGCCTTAAACGTTCCCTTATCGCTGACAAAAACCCTGGACCTGTTGCACGACGCCGTTCTCAATGCCCGTAAACATGTGGCCATTGCCGAGCTCGACAGAGAAGACCTGTACCGCGCCCACCCGCAGTTCCGGCGTGAAGGTCCCGGTTTCAATGTGGCAGTCGTGCTTGAACGCAACCGCTATCGCCAGTTCACGTCCCAGCTGGCAGACATCAATGAGCGCAGTATCCGCTGGCTTGAACGCCAGGCGCGCCACCTTGAACACATGCAGTCAATGGGCTCCAGCGGCGCCAAACGATTCAACGAGATGACTGCCAATCGGGTGAACGAGATCAGCGCGCTGTCCATCAAGGACTTGCAACTGCGCACCTTGAAATACCTGAGCGTGAAGGATTTCGGGCACCCGCTGTTCAAGGCGATGGATAACATTGTCAGCCCGCTGCAGCAGCAGGTACGCACCCACGCCGAACTCAACGGCCTGGTGCTGTCATCCAGTGATCGGCTGAGTGTGTTGGAAAGTCTGGTGGAGCATTACGGCCGTGCGCTGGATGGGTTGCTCGGGTTGGAAATTGTCGACGTCGAGGGCCTGGACGTGACGTTCAGCGGCCGGTTGCTGAACCTGGTCCGCGGGCTTTACGACGAGGTAACACAACGTCTGTTCAGGGAGGTCAGACCGATTGCACACACCAGCAGCCAGCCGCCCAGGCCTGTGCCGGCTCAGGCCCCGGCGGCCACATCGGCGAAACGGGTAATCAAGACCCGGCGCAGGGGCACGCTGATCGGCGACGTGCAGCGGGTGCACAACGTTGAAGTGGTCGAAGTACGCAACGAGAACACCCGGCAAGTGGTCGAGAGCTATTCACAGCAGGGCGATGTATGGGTCGAGTATGTGGTGCAGACGCCGCCCCAGGCGCCCGTCCCACCGCGCAGCCTGAGCCAGGTCAAGGGTGAAGCGCGCAAGTTGCTGGCCATGCTGGATGATCATCTGCGCAGGGCCGAGCATTACAAAAAAAGCAGCAGGCACCCCCAGGAGGTCCAGGAGGTCCTGGATTACGAAGCGGCTCGCTATGACAAACTCGCCACCGAGTTGGACCAGGCCATCGCCGCTCAGCCCGAGAGTGCCAGGACCACCGCTGACCAGGCACTGGCCAGCGACATGCGTAAGGCCGGTGAACGCTTGAGTGCCTTGGGCCAGACATTGCGGCACCAACTGAGCCTGGAACTGCCGCCCACCCACGGCAATCTGGAATACCTGCTCAACCAGCGCCAGGTCAACGTGGCCAAGTTGGGCGGGCGGACCCGATTGAAGGGTGAGCGCCAGGACTTCATCCAGGAGTACGCGATCAATGATCCCAAAGGCTACCCGGTGTGGTATGCGCATTTTCACTACCCCACCGCAGACACCGCAGGGGCCGATTACACCGCCGCGCACATGAAAACCCGCGAACAGCGCAAGCAAAGCTATTACTCGTTGCTCGCCAAGGCGCAGGGCCCGCAGGCAGTGGTCGACGTACACCGAGGCTTGATTGGCGAGGCGCTGGCGCAGCGCTGGTTCTTATCGTTCCCGTAATAAACCGGCCCGAGCCGTTCGCGCACGTGTGCACTATCGGGCTACCGCATCAGGCATGGCGTTGGCGTTAGGTTAGACGGGCATTCGCTTATCCAACGTAAAGGAATACCTTTCATGCCAATCGTCACGCCGATCCCGGCGGAAAACATGCTGAAAGCCGTGATAAAGGGGCAGTTTTCAACGCGCCCCGCCCTGCGGTCGGTAGTTGCAGAAATGCTGGCCCGCACCCTGAAAGAACACTACCCGCCCCTGTCCATCGCCCCTTCGGATCTGTACATGGCGCTCCCCCGTGAGGGGGGCGGCCGGGCACTGCGGCCGCTGCTGGATGTGGCGCTGCAATTCCTTGCCGACGGCCATTTCCCCGACCTTTCATTGAGTTACGGGTTGGACGCCTACCTGAGCGACGCCACCGGCAGCCGACTCACGTTTCAAGCCGATGGCGAGCGCAGCTACGACCTGAACGTCTTCGAAAACGCGATACGGGAACTGCCCTTGATCCTGTTTGTCGGGGCCCAAGAGGCGCTGGCCGCGTATTGGGAACAGGACAGCGATACCGGCGTCAGTCGCTGGCAATGGTTGGCCGAAGTGCTGCGCGGCGCATTCAGGGCCAGCGCCGTCCGTCAATCGGGGGACGACACCCAGCAACTGCAGATACTGAGCACCCTGGCCGACTATCCCAGCCGAGAAACCAGGACCGAGCAGCCATGGCCTGCCAATGCGATCCACGCCTACACCCTGGAAACCCAGCTTGTACAAGGCAGCACATCACTGACGCAGCAGGCCAGCGATATTCTGCTGGTCAGCGGCACGCGCGTGCTGCTGTGCGGTTTGTCCGGCCGGATCGATTCCTACGCCAGCCTGGATGCATTCGGCGAGGCATGGGGTAAACACATCCAGGCAGAGGAGATGGCCGACACCATCACTTGGCGCCTGTACGAGCCCGATGGCGATATTTTCGAAGTGCAGGCGGCGCTGGTATTGGATCGGCAACTGGAGAACCTGGCCAGTCTGCGCCTGCCTGCGGGCACCAGCGTCAAGGCGTTGGAACAGCAGTTTGCGGCAATCACCGACCTGGCGAGCCTGTTCACCGACTCCCCCGCCATCGCCAGCCATCCCGCGCCGGCGATCGAGGCGGCCCTGCCCGGCTGGCTGCAAAACGCCTCGGCGGCCGATCGTTTCGCGTTTTCTCAGTGCCTGCTCGAACAGGCCAGCCTTCGGCGTCTGAATCAAGGCAAACACTACCTCGATGATCTCGAGGATATTCGCAGCTATGCCGCCAGCCATCTGGATCACCAACTGTGCCTGGACCGCAACGCCACCGAACACGGCGAACGCAGCTGCAAGGAACTTGCCCAGGGCGCCTACCGGGCCGAAGCACTGCAACTGACCTTCGAAGTGCCGGTGGGCACCCTGCAAAGTGGCTACATCGACCGCGTGTCAATGAGCCTGGTCGACCTGGCGCTCAAGAACCTTTCAGGTAAACCTGCCGGCCGCATGACGGTGCGCCATGCGGATGGCCAGCCGGTCGACAGCAGCCTGACCCCGGAGTACCTGCTCGCGCTGGTGCAGCGCATCGATGTCGGGCGCAACTACCCGGCTTACCTTCACCAGTCACTGCTCGGCGAGGACGCCCAGGCGCAAGAGCGCAAGCGGCTGTTCCTTGTGCAGCGTCCCATCGACCTGAAAACCCAGGCCCTGGAATACAAGATCAAAGGCCAAGCCGGGCTTACGTCGCGAGGACTGCGCTATGTCGAAGCAGTGCTGGGCACCCACAGTACCGAGCGCTGGGCGGGCATGGATGAAGTGGTCATGCGTGTGCTCGCCTTTCAACGCAAGCCCGGCGCCAAGGCGGACGGGGTGCAGAATATGTTCATCATCGAGCCGCGCAACGGGCAGCCGGGCCCGCGCTTGTTGTATCGCCCGGCGTATCGGGATTCGCTGTTGGAATTCACCGACCGCGCCAGTCTGCTGGCCGCCATCGCCGAGCCCGGCGAGCTGCAGGACAGCGTCCTGGCCTGGATGGAAGACCCTGCCAGAGCGGTGTACAGCAACGGCGGGTTCCGGGAACCCCATTACGTGCGTGTCAGCGGCATAGGTTCCGAGTTCGACCCCTTGCCGTCCATTCCACGCCCCGCGACGCTGGCCCCGCCGAGTGATGAAAGCAGCGATCAAATCCTCCAGGCGCTGGGCAACAACCAACTGATGGACTACCTGTACGAGTGCGAAGCGCGGCAACTGCAGGAGCAAGCCGACCGTGATTCGACCTCCAACGCCGAAAGCCGCTGGGCGCTGATTCTCGAAGGCGTGCAACTGGGCTTCAACACCTTGCTGATGCTGGTGCGTGGGCCCTTGGCAGCGGTGGGCTGGTTCATGCAGTTGGCCCTGAGCCTCAAGCAGGACATACCAGCCCTGGAAAGCCAAGACCCGATTGCCCGTGAACTGGCGTGGGTCGACCTGCTGCTCAACACCAGCATGGTTCTGATTCACCTGGGGATACGCGACCACGTAGCGCAGGCCCCTGCGCAAGCGGAGATCCCACGGTTGCCATTGCAACACCCGCAGGGCCAGGCCATCTCGACCCCGGCCGTGGTGCAACGGGGCATTATCGGCTTGCCTGCCGAACCGCCCGGCGGCGGCCGCACCCTGTTGGATATCGACCGCTCCCTGGCCAGCGACAGGGCCGCGACACGTTTGTTAAGGAAACTGCTGGAGGTCAATGTGCCCTGGCCTGAACACGCCCCGGACCCCGTGGCGCTCGGCCCTTATCGCGGGTTGTTCAAGATCGGCCAGCGCTGGCACGCCACGGTGGGCGGCCTGCTGTTTCGCGTCAACATTACCCCGGACGCGGACGACGTATTCATCATTGACCCGAACAAACCCGATCACCCCGGCATCAAGCTGCGCACCGATGGCAAGGGCCACTGGACCCTAGACCGCGGGCTCAAGCTGGCGGGCGGCGGTCCCAAGCGCCTGGCAACGCTGCGCGAGGAGAATCGTCGCCAGGCGGTGCAATTGAAGGACCGGATGGACACGCTCAATGCGCAGATTTCCCCGGACATGGCCGAGTTCAGAGATTGGTTGACCCGCCTTAACAATAACCGCGCGGTCCTGATCAAGCAGACCACTACGTTGAAACTGGTGTGGAACCTGCTGCAAAAAGCCACCGATGCGCAGAGACCCGCGATCGAAGCACGGCATCAGCAGGAGATAGCGGCCTATTCGAAGGCGCGCACCGACTATGAGGTGGTCCTGGATAAACTCGAGCAGAGTTACGCCAAGGTACTGCCAAAGCGCATCGAGCTGTACAAGGTAGGTCAGGACCTGCAGAAATACGCGGGTGCCGGCCCCCATGTGCAGGACCAGGCCATCACGCTCAAAACGCTTTGGGACGAGCAAATGCGCACGCATTTCCACCTGCAGAAATGGGCCGACACCTTTATGTTCACTGAGCGTGGTGAGCCCATGAGCCACCTGGCCAGCCGGATGCGCGAGGAACTGCGCGAAGGTCGCCCCTGGGCGTATAACGAACATGTGACCCGCTCGATTGAACTGGCGGACGTCGTTCAACGCATGGCGGCCCGCTCGCGCGAGATGGAAACCACCCTTGAGTTGCTGGAACAGGACTCCGTGGCCGGACGCGTGTTGCGCACGCAAGCGTTGTCCAAAATTACGACGTTCCAGCACTTTTTTGCGCAGAACCTGGAGATGCATGCGCTGATCCCGCTCTCGTGGGTGGTGGTGAAATCGTCGGCGCTGGAGGCGTCGCCGCTGGAGGCGCTGTACATCGACCATCTAAACAATTCGAGCCTGGGCCAGGCCTTGCTGTCACATACCGAAGTGCGCAGCAGCAGCGGTTATCCGCTGGATGAGCAACGATTGCTGTACGGCACAATCCTGGACAAGTACCGCAGCTACGAGCAGGCCATCGAGGCGCTCACGTTCATCAATCCGCAACGCGTACACCCCGTGGCCGAACGCCTGCTGGCCGGGCTGAGTCGGGCGCGGACGCTGGCTGAAAACGAGCTGGAAAGTGTGGTGCGCAGCCAGGAAGCACTGGAGGTCGAAGCATCCGCCGCCACGTTGCTCAGGCCGAAAGAGCCGGCCAAACGCATCTTCAAAACCCGTACGCGCACGTACTGGATCGGCGAGCTGAAACCTGTCGATGGTCTACACCCTCGCGAACGGCTCACCATTACCAATAGCCTGACCGGTGAACCCCTGACCACCTTCGACGCGGATGATGCCGGCAGTTGGGTGGAAACGCCCCAGCAACCCATGGCCGCCCCCGAACCGGCGGCGCCGGCCTCTACCCTGGCAATGCTCAAAGACCAGGGCGAGAAAGTGCTGCGGCAACGCCCCGAGATCGAACGGCTCATCAGTGCCCAACAGAAGAAGCTGGAGTCCGCCCTCACCCGGCAAGACGTCAACCCGGCCGACTGGGATGAGTTGCTCACCGGACAGGCCGATAGACTCAACGCACTTGCGGATGAAATCGCACGGGATCACAGTGACCAGCCCAGGGCGCAGGACGCCATCGATCGCTACCGCGCCAACGCCAGGGACATGCAGCGCATGGCCACACGACTGTGCAGCGACGCCTACAAACGCCAGTGGCCGACCCTGGAAAGCCTCGATTACCTCTGGCGACACAAAGAAATCGATATCAACCTGACCAGCCTGGCAGACCCGCAGCGGCCAACCCTCAGTGGGGATTTCTTCACCGAATACGCGGTGTACGACAAAGCGCAAAAGCCGCCCAGTGTGCTGTGGTATGCCCACTTTCACTACGCCACCGCCGACGCGCCGCCTGAGCGCTACACGCGAGCCCACTTGAAACTGGCGAGCCAGCGCAAATACACGCAAAAGGATTTGCTCAAGGAACATGTCCAGGCGAAATTGCGCAGTGAGCAGGCGGCAGGGGCCGACCCAGTGGAAAGAATCCTGTACGTATTGATCGCGCCGCCCCAGGACCAGCTCTTCCTGGCTATCGCCCCAACCATCAATTGACCCTCAACGTCCGGCGTCGCTGACGCCGGACGTTGTGTACCGCCTTGAGCTCAGTGGGCAAACAGCGAATTGCCCTTCTGACCCGCCAGCTTCTCGGGTTTGATCAGGAAGCGCGCCAGTGCCGGCAGCAGCCACAGTGCACCGAACATGTTCCACAGCAGCATGAAGGTGAGCATCAGGCCCATGTCGGCCTGGAACTTGATGGCCGAGAAGATCCAGGTGCACACGCCGATGGCCAGGCACAGGCCGGTAAACAGTACGGCTTTACCGGTGGATTTGAGCGTCTGGTAATAGGCTTCCTGCAACGGCAATCCGGCACGCAGGAAACTTTCCAGGCGGCTGTAGATGTAGATGCCGTAGTCCACGCCAATCCCCACGCCCAACGCCACCACCGGCAAGGTCGCGACCTTGACGCCGATGCCCATGAACGCCATCAGCGCATTGCCCAGTACCGAGGTGAGCACCAGTGGCAGCACGATGCACAGGGTCGCGGCCCACGAGCGGAAGGTGATCATGCACATGGTCGCCACACACAGGTATACCAGGATCAGGATGGTCAGTTCCGACTCCTTGATGACCTCGTTGGTGGCAGCTTCGATCCCGGCGTTACCGGCGGCGAGGATGAATTCCAGGCCGTCCTTGTTGTTTTCCTTGGCGAAGTCCTGCACCGCATGCACGGCGCGGTCGAGGGTTTCGGCCTTGTGGTCGTTGAGGAACACCAGCACCGGCGCCAGTGAGCAGTTGTTGTTGTACAGGCCGTCGGCGCGGGCAATGGAGTTGTTCAGCACGTCCGGGTTACGCGACAGGGTTTCCCATTTCAGGTTGCCCTCGTTCATGCCCTTAATCATCTGCTTGGACACGGTCACCAGCGAGATCGCCGACTGCACGCCCTCGGTGTTCTGCATCTTCCACATCAACTGATCGATGGGCGCCATGGCTTCATACCGCGAGCAGCCTTCGGCCTTGGTCTTGACCATTACCACCAGCACGTCGGAGCTGGTGGAGTAATTGCTGATGATGAAGTTGTTGTCTTTGTTGTAGCGCGAGTCCGGGCGCAGCTCCGGTGCACCTTGGTCCAAGTCGCCGATCTTGAGGTTCTGGCTGTACCAGAGGCCGCCGCCAAAGGCGACCAGGGCCAGCAGGACCGACACTGGCGCGACTTTGGCGCTGGCGAATTTGGACAGCAGGCGCCAGAACGGATGCTCGCGGTTTGCGTCTTTCTTGCTCTTGGCGATGGCGCGCTTGCTGATGCCGACATAGGAAATCGCCACCGGCAGCAGGATCAAGTTGGTGAACACGATCACCGCCACGCCGATGGACGCGCCGATGGCCAGTTCACGGATCACGCCGATGTCGATGATCAACAGCGTAATGAACCCGACCGCATCCGCCAGGATCGCGATCATCCCCGGCAGGAACAGTTGACGAAAGGTCCGCCGTGCAGCCGTCAACGCGTTGTCGGCCTCGCTGGATTGCAGGGCGATACCGTTGATCTTCTGCACGCCATGGGAAATACCGATGGCGAAAATCAGGAACGGCACCAGCATCGAATACGGGTCCAGCCCGAAGCCGAAGAAGTGCATCAACCCCAGTTGCCAGACCACCGCCACCAGGGTGGTGCTCAACACCGCGATGGTGCTGCGCAGGCAGTTGGTGAACCACAGCAGCAGAATCAGGGTGATGACGAATGCGATGCCGAAGAACAGCACCACCATTACCAGGCCGTCGATCAGGTCGCCGACCTTCTTGGCAAAGCCCACGATGTGGATCTTGACGTTGGGGTTCTGGGCTTCGAACTTGTCGCGGATCTTGTCTTCGAGTTCATGGGAGAACTTGCGATAGTCCAGGGCCAGCAACTTGCCCTGATCCTGCGGGTCCGGATAGGACTCCAGCAGCGGGATATCCACGATGCTCGACTTGAAATCGTTGGCGACCAAGCGCCCGACCTGGCCGGACTTGAGTACGTTATTGCGCAGTTGATCGAGGCTTTGCGCCGAGCCGTTGTAGCTTTGGGGGATCACCTCACCGCCGGCGAAGCCTTCTTCGGTCACTTCGGTCCAGCGCACGCTAGGACTCCACAGCGACTTGAGGCCCGAGCGGTCGACGCCGGAAATGTAGAACACCTCGTCGTTGATCTGCCTCAGGGTCTCCATGTACTCCTTCGTGAAGATGTCACCGTCCTTGGCCTCCACCGAGATGCGCACGGTGTTGCCCAGGTTGGCCAAGTCGTTGCGGTGTTCCATCATCTTTTCGATGAAGGGGTGCTTGAGGGGGATCATCTTTTCAAAGCTGGTGGACGGGCGAATCAGCGTCGCCTGCCAGAACAGGAACACGCTCACCAGCAGGCAGATGACGATCACTGCCGGGCGATTGTTGAAAATCAGGCGCTCAAGAAAGGTCGCTTTATCGTTGTGATGACTGCTCATTCTGTCCCCGCCTTCTTATTGTTTTACGAGCTCAGCGCCAGTCGGCGTCGATACGCGAACGCCACCCTGCCCGGCCAGAATCAAGTTGCCATTGCCCGCCGCCGTCACCGACGACAGTGAAATACGGTCAGGGCGGTTGAACACGCTAAAGGTCTGGCCATCGTCGTGGCTGACCACCACGCTGCCACCGTTACCGACCACCACGATTGCGCCGTCATCCAGCAAGGTCGCGCCCGACAAACCAAACTCCAAGGCGCCACGGGTGGCGTTCAACTCAACCTGCTCCCAGGTGCTGCCGAAATCGGTGGAACGGTACAGGTTGCCGCGCAGGCCGAAGGCCAGCAGGGTTTGCGGTTGCGCGGTGCTGATTACCCCGAACAGCGAACCTTCATAAGGGCCTTCGAGTTTTTCCCAGGTCTGCCCGTCGTCACTGGAGCGGAACATGCTGCCCTGCTCGCCGACGATAAACAGGCCGGCGTCTTTGATCTGGGCGATGGCGTTGAGGTGGAACTGGTCTTCGTTGTCGAGGCGGTCGCTGACGTCGTTCCAGCTCTTGCCGCCATCGGTAGTTTCGATCAATGCACCGTAGGCGCCGACGGCCAGGCCGTGATTGGCGTCTTTGAACCACACATCGAGCAGCGGCGCTTCACGCTTGAGGTCCTGGTATTGCTGGGTCCAGGTGGCGCCGCCGTCGGTGCTGGCGAGAATTTGCGCATCGTGGCCTACCGCCCAGCCATGTTTGTCGTCGACGAAAAACACTGCCGTGAGCAATTGGCGGGTGGGGACTTTGGCTTGGGTCCAGGTAGAGCCCTGGTCATCGGAATAGAGGATATGCCCGCGATCACCGACGGCTACCAGGCGCTTGCCGGCATGCACCACGTCGATCATCAGGCCTTTGGCGGCCTTGGGGGACTCAATCGCAAACGCTGGCGTTGCGGGGGTATCGCTGGCTGCCAGCACCGGTGTCGTCAACGCAGCACCGGCCAGCAACGAGAGCGCTGTGGCCAGCAACGCAACCCTGCGTGCGGCGCGTGGGCGGCAAACAACCCAACCCATGACAGGCTCACTCATAGACCTTTCTCCCATTTATTATTGTTAGGTCTTGCCTTCCCGGGCTCTGAAACCTGCAATCTAGAGCGCCTGAAGGAAGCAGGGGCCATCCTATCGGGCTTTGGAATCGTCTGACAATCGGCGCTACGTTATCTTTTGTTAACTGGCGGCTTTTGGCCACTTGGTGAATATAGCTGCATTCGCCAAGGTGATTACCGAGGCGTTAATGAATTTTTATTCCATCTATTGAAATATGGGAATTTTTATTCCATTAATGCACATCCTGAAAACAATAATCCAAAGGACCACGGCTATGCGTGAACTCGGAATCGGCTTGATCGGCACAGGCTTCATGGGCCGCGCCCACGCCTTGGCGTTCAACAATGCCCGGGCGGTGTTTGAACTGCCAGTCACCCTGAAGCTGGCCGCCCTGGCCGATGCCGACACCGAACGCGCCCAGCACTGCGCCTCGTCCTGGGGGTTCGATCACGCCCATGGCGACTGGCAGGCGCTGATCAACGACCCCAAGGTCGATATCGTGGCCATCACCACCCCCAACCACCTGCACTACCCCATGGCGATGGCCGCGATTGCCGCCGGCAAAGCGGTGTATTGCGAAAAACCCCTGGCCGTGAGCCTGGAACAGGCCGACGCCATGCGCCGCGCCGCCAGTGCCGCCGGGGTGGTAACCCGGGTGGGCTACAACTATCAACACAACCCGATGATCACCTTGGCGCGGCAATTGATCGCCAGTGGCGAGTTGGGTGACCTCATCAGCTTCCAGGGCGAGTTCAGCGAAGACTTTATGGCTGACCCAACATCACCCTGGTCCTGGCGCTGCGAAGTGGAACACGCCGGCGGCGCCCTGGCGGACTTGGGCAGCCACTTGCTGTCGATGGCGCGCTATCTGGTCGGGGATGTGGTCAGCGTCTGCGCCGATACCCAGACCGTCCACGTTCAACGCCCGGCTGTCAAAGGCAGCAACGAACTCAAACCTATCGCCGTGGATGACCAGGTACACGCCCTGCTGCGTTTCGCCAATGGCGCGCGCGGCACGGTGAGCAGCAGTTGGCTCAAACATGGCTACAAGAACCACTTGAGCTTCGAGATCAGCGGCTCCAAAGGCACCTTGGTGTTCGATCAGGAGCGCTTGAATGAGCTTCGCCTGTGCCGTGTCGGCCAGGACGGCTTCCAACGCTTGCTGGCCGGCCCTTCCCTGCCCGGTTATGCGGCGTTCAGCCCGGCAGCGGGACACCAACTTGGCTACAACGAGTTAAAGACCCTGGAAGTGCAAGAATTGATCATGGCCGTCGCAGGCCAGGGGACCGATGGCACCGACTTTGAAGCGGCGTGGGAGGTGGAGCGGTTGGCGACGGCGATTCGCTTGGCTGCCCAGGAAGAACGTTGGGTCAACGTGAACTCGGTTTGAACATGTGGGAGGGGGCTTGCTCCCGATGGCGGTGTGTCAGACGAAGATGTCCCAACTGGGCCACCGCCATCGGGGGCAAGCCCCCTCCCACATTTAGATCACCTACACATTTAGATCGCCTACACATTTAGATCGCCTACACACATATAAATCAGCGCAAGGCTCGGCGCAGCACTTTACCCACGGTGGTTTTAGGCAACTCGGTGGTGCGAAACTCCACATACCTGGGCACCTTGTAGCCCGTCAGGTATTCCCGGCAATGGGCGAGGATCTGTTCCTGGGTCAGGTTCGGGTCCTTGCGCACCACGATGATCTTCACTTTCTCGCCCGTGACGCCGTCCTCCACGCCAATCGCCGCTACTTCGCCTACGCCGGGGTGCATCGCCACCACGTCTTCGATTTCATTCGGATACACGTTGAAGCCCGAGACCAGGATCATGTCCTTCTTGCGATCCACCAGGCGGATATAGCCGCGCTCGTCCATCACGCCAATATCGCCGGTGGACAACCAGCCCTGCGCATCCAGCACCTCGGCGGTTGCCTCGGGGCGTTTCCAGTAGCCCTGCATCACCTGCGGGCCACGCACTTGCAGTTCGCCCTGCTCGCCAATGTCGGCGAGTTCACCGTCCTCACGCATAAAGCGCACCCAGGTGGACGGCAACGGCACACCGATGCTGCCGGTGAACTCCATCTCGCGCATGCGCGCAATGTTGATCGGGCTGATGCTCACTACCGGCGAGCACTCGGTCAGGCCATAACCTTCGATGATCGGCAGCCCAGTGACTTCCTTCCAGCGCTTGGCCACTGCCGTGTGCGTGGCCATGCCGCCGGCGATCACCATGCGCAGATCGGAAAAGTCCCGCGCGCAGAACTCCTTGTTTTCCAGCAAGCCGTTAAACAGTGTGTTGACCCCGGCAATGCCGTTGAAGCGCTCCTTGCGCAGGATCATCTGCACCCGTTTCACATCCCGAGGGTTCGCGATGAGGATGTTGCGCCCGCCCAGGCACATGAACATCAGGCAGTTCACCGTCAGGGAAAAGATGTGGTAAAGCGGCAGCAACGTGACGTTGGTTTCCTGCTTGTGTTGGTCCAGTTGGTCGCCGACCCACGCCTTGGCCTGCAATAGGTTGGCGATGATATTGCGGTGGCTGAGCATCACGCCTTTGGCGTCGCCAGTGGTACCGCCGGTGTATTGCAGGAAGGCCAGGTCATCCAGGGCCATGCTCACCGGAAAGTGGTTGAGGGCCCGCCCCTGTTTCAACACCCGATTGAAACGTACCGCCCCCGGCAGCTTGAACGCGGGTACCTGCTTCTGCACGCTGCGCAAGATGAAGTTCATTGCCGCGCCCTTGAAGGTGCCGAGCAAGTCGCCGATGGCCGCGATCACCACGCGCTTGACGCTGCTGCCAGCCACAACCTTCTCCAGGGTGTGGGCGAAGTTTTCGAAGATCACCACCGTCTCGGCGCCGCTGTCCTTGAGCAAGTGTTTGAGTTCGTGGGCGGTGTACAGCGGGTTGACGTTGACCACCACCGCGCCAGCCAGGATGGTGCCGAGCAGGCAGATCGGGTACTGCAAGCAATTGGGCATCATCAGCGCCACACGGTCGCCCGGCTGTACGCCCTGGCCCTGGAGCCAGGCGGCAAACGCAATGCCTTGGACCTGCCAGTCGGCGTAGGTCATTTCGGTGCCGATGCTGACGTAAGCCACGCGCTCACGGAATTTTTCCAGGTGCTCCAGGAATACTTCCCGCAGCGATGGGTATTCCTCAATCGCGGCATCAATGTCTGCCGGGACGCCGGGCAGATAAGCGTTCAACCACACGCGTTCGGTGTGTTCCTGGCTGATAGCGTTCATGGCAGTCTCCTTATTGTTATTTTGGGTAGCGCTACTTTTCGACAATGGCGGTAATGCCCAGCCCGCCCGCTGCACAGATCGAGATCAAACCGCGCCCGCCGCCGCGCTCGTGGATGGCCTTGGCCAACGCCGCCAATTGCCGGCCACCGGTGGCGGCAAACGGATGACCGCAGCCGAGGGAACCGCCGTTGACGTTCATTTTGGCGCGGTCGATGACGCCCAGCGGCGCGTCGAGGCCCAGGCGTTCGCGGCAATAGTCGGCGTCTTCCCAGGCCTTGAGGGTGCACAACACCTGAGCGGCAAAGGCTTCATGGATTTCGAAAAAATCGAAGTCGGCAAAGCTCAGGCCTTCGCGCTTGAGCATCCGCGGCACGGCATAGGCCGGGGCCATCAGCAGGCCTTCGGTGCCGTCGACAAAATTCACCGCGGCGGTTTCGCCGGTGCGTAGGTAAGCCAGCACCGGCCAGCCGTTGGCGGCCGCCCACTCTTCGCTGGCCAGCAGCACCACCGAGGCGCCATCGGTCAGGGGCGTGGAGTTGCCCGCTGTGAGCGTGCCGTTCTGGCGGTCGTAGGCTGGAGATAGACCGGCGAGTTTTTCCAGGCTGGCGTCGGCCCGCAGATTGTTGTCACGGGTCAGGCCGCGGTGGGGGCTGATCAGGTCCTCGAAGAAACCGCGTTTGTACGCGGCATCCAGGCGTTGGTGGCTAGTGAGGGTCAGCTCATCTTGGGCCAGGCGCTTGATCTGCCAGCGCTTGGCCATTTCTTCGCAGTGCTCGCCCATGGACAAACCGGTGCGCGGCTCGCCGTTGCGTGGCAGCAGCGGTTTGAAAAACATCGACGGCCGCGCCCTCAGCAGAGCCTTGAGCTTGTCGCCCAAGCCCTTGGCGCGGTTGGCTGCGAGCAAGGTATGGCGCAAGGATTCGTTGATGCCGATGGGGGCGTCGGAGGTGGTATCGGCGCCACCGGCAATGCCTACTTCGATCTGGCCCAGGGCGATTTTATTCGCCACCAGCAATGCCGCTTCCAGGCCCGTGCCGCAGGCTTGTTGCAGATCGTAGGCCGGGGTCTCGGGGGACAAGGTGGTTGATAGCAGGGACTCACGTGCGAGGTTGAAATCCCGCGAATGCTTGATCACCGCGCCGGCGGCAAACTCGCCCAGGCGCTGGCCGTGCAGGTTGTAACGGTCGACCAAGCCTTGCAGCGCCGCTACCAGCAAATCCTGGTTGCTGTCGTGGGCATACACCGTGTTGGAACGGGCAAAAGGGATACGGTTGCCGCCGATAATCGCCACGCGGCGGGTCGGGGCCGGATTGAAGCTGTAGTCACTCATGTATGGCTCTCATTCCAGACAAATAGCCCGCGCATATGGGGTTTGTCGCCGGCGAAATTGCGCACTTCGAATTCGCGACGCGGGCCGGTCACAGGGTGTTGCCACAGGGCAACTTGGCCGGGCAAAAAGATCGGCAACTTGAAGTCGCAATGGGCTTCGGCCTGATCCAATCCACCGGGCGGTTGCTGGGCGGCCAAAGCGCGGCCAAGCGTCCACATGCCGTGGGCGATGGCGCGGCGGAAACCGAAGAGTTTTGCGCCGATCACCGAGGTGTGGATTGGGTTGAAATCCCCCGAAACCTTGGCGAAGCGCCGGCCCAGGTCGGCGGGTAAAACCCAGCGCTGGGTGCGCAGCAGGCCGTGTTCCTGCAATGGCAACGCGTCGCCCCAGGGCTCGCCAATCGGGTCTTTTACGTCGCGGCGCAGGTAGAGGCTGTCGCTTTCCCACGCCAGGGTGCCGGCGCTGTAAGCGCGTGTGGCGATGCTCAGCGCCTGGCCCTTGGGATGGGCGACCCAGCGCTCGGCATACACCTCCAGGCGCAAGGCCTGACCTTCGTGCAGGCGCTGGTGCTGACGAATGCGATTGGCCAAGTGCACCATGCCGCTGGCCGGGTACGGGAAGCTTGGCCGGGTCAACAGCATCAAGTGCAGCGGGAACGCCAGCACATGGGGATAGGACAGCGGCACACCCTGCTCGCGCCGGAACCCGCAGGCACGGCCATAGGCGGCGATGCCGGCGGCGGATAACCCCACCGCCGAGCGCACCAGCCGCTCCTTGGGCAGTACCGGCGCGCCGTCGAACTTGGGCTTACGCAGGGCGCGCACGCCATCCAGCAACAACTGGGTGCGCGAGGGCGGCGGGTCGATAATCTGGGTCACGTAGTCCATGGCTCAGGCTCCCAGCAGACTTTGGCCGCACACACGAACGACTTGGCCATTGACGCCACCCGACGCGGGATGCGCCAACCAGGCGATGGTCTCGGCCACATCGATGGGCTGCCCGCCCTGGCTCATAGAGTTCATGCGCCGCCCTGCTTCGCGAATCATCAGGGGGATCTTTGCTGTCATCTGGGTCTCGATAAACCCCGGCGCTACGGCATTCACTGTGACCTGCTGCGTGGCGGCGCGTGTCGCGAGGCCTTGCACCAGGCCGATCACGCCAGCCTTGGAGGTGGCGTAGTTGCTTTGGCCGAGGTTGCCGGCAATACCGGAAATCGATGACACACACACAATGCGCCCACCGGGATTAAGCCCCTGGTTTTCCATCAATGCGGTGCTCAGGTGCAACGGTGCTTCGAGGTTGACCGCCAGCACATCGCGCCAGGCCGCTTCGGGCATTTTTGCGATGGTCTTGTCGCGGGTGATGCCGGCGTTGTGCACCACCACATCGAACGCGCCGTATTGGCTGACGTGGGCCAGCAACGACGAGGCTGCGTCCGGCGCGGTGATGTCCAGGGGCAACGCTGAACCATCGACGCTGGCGGCGGCCTGTTCCAACGATTGCTGGGCCTGGGGCACGTCCACACACACCACGTGCGCCCCTTCACGCGCCAAGACTTGGGCGATGGCCAAACCGATGCCACGGGAAGCGCCAGTGACCAGCGCACGTCGGCCAGCGAAAGGCTTGTCCCAGTTGACACTAGGGTTGCCATCTACCGGTTTTTCCAATCGCACCACTTGCCCCGACACATAGGCCGAACGGCGCGACAGGAAGAAACGCAGGCTGCTGTCCAACCCGTCTTCGGCGCCTGGCGCAACATAAAGCAACTGGACGGTGATCGCCCGACGCAGCTCCTTGGCCAGCGAACGCACCAGCCCTTCGAGGGCGCGTTGGGCGACGGCGTGGGGCAAGTCCGCGCAATGCTCCGGTGCAGTGCCGAGCACCACCACCCGTGCGTGTTGGCCCAGGCGCTTGGCGTTGGCGTGGAAGAATACGTACAGCTCATCCAACTGTTTAAGGTCGACCACCGCGCTGGCGTCATACACCGCGCCCTGGGCCTTGACCGTGGACGGCGCCTTGAGCGTTGCCGGGGTAGCCGCGACCGTGTCGGTGGCGCTGAAGACCTGGTGCACCTGGGAGGCCAGGCGCCCTGCCCCGGCGACAATCACCGGGTTAGCCAGGCCCGGCTGACCGCTGCGATGGCGTTGCAACGGCACGGGCTGGGGCAAGCCCACTGCCTGGGCCAGGCGACGGCCC
This sequence comes from Pseudomonas sp. H1_D04, assembly GCF_054683855.1. NCBI lineage: Bacteria > Pseudomonadati > Pseudomonadota > Gammaproteobacteria > Pseudomonadales > Pseudomonadaceae > Pseudomonas > Pseudomonas sp. H1_D04. The sequence goes on along the minus strand of NZ_CP162826.1, from coordinate 4,891,200 downwards.
CAGGGGGAATTGACGAACGATAGGTAGCTGTCACTCATATCAGCATTCACTCACAACACATTCTGACCTTGTAAACCCGATCCATGTGGGAGGGGCATGCCCCCGATAGCGGTGGTTCAGCCAATGGCTCGGTGACTGATGGATTGCTATCGGGTGCAAGCGCCCTCCCACACTGGCCGCGTTTGTCCTAGTTGACCGAGGCGTTTTCGCTTTGGCTGCTGCGCCGCTTGGTGGCCGGTTCCAACGCCTGCTTGCGCTGCTGCAATGCCTCCAGCAAACCAAAGTCCTGCGGGAAGTCATCCACCTGGATACCGTGGTCGGCGTATTCCACATAGCGCGCGAGCAAGGCGTCTTCATCGTCGCTGATCAAGTCCAGCGCCCTGGCCTTGACGCGCCAGGTGGTGAAAGCCGTGGCGGAAATAGGCATCGGTTCGAGCACGCCTTGCTTGATGGCAGGCTTGAGCCGGGCGTCGATCAGCTCCACCTGTGGCAGCAGACGGAAGCCCAACTCGCCATACGCCAACTTGTCGATTTCCGGACGTGGAATGTAGGAATTGGCCAACAACCGGTCACGGGTCTCGCCCGGTGTCTGCACCACATCGGCCACCTGGGCCAGTAGGCGATCCGACGGTTTGCGCAGCGGAATGCCGAATGGGAACGTCAGGCCGCGCACCACGGCGGCGGCGGCTTTGGATGGGTAGTTTTCCAGCACTTCGGCAAGGGCTTCATGAGCACGCACTAGCGCATCCTGAGCCGACCAGTGCACCAGCGGCAGGTCTGACTGAGGCCGGCCGTCATCCTCGAAACGCTTGAGCACGCAGGACAAAATGTACAGCTGCGACAGAATATCCCCCAGACGCCCGGTGATACTTTCCTTGCGCTTGAGGGCACCGCCCAGCACACCCATGGAAATGTCCGAGATCAGCGCCAGCACCACCGACAGACGATTGGCCTGGCGGTAGTAGGACGCCAGCGCGGGGTCGGTCTTGGCAGGTGCGGAAATCAGACGGCCGCCAGTCAGCGAATGCACGGCCGCACGTACGGTGTTGGCTAGCACGAAACTCACGTGGCCGAACATCGCGCTGTCAAAGTCTTCCAGCGCCTTACGCCGGTCCGGGTTGCGCGCCGCTTCCATCTCACGGAACACATAGGGATGGCAACGGATCAGGCCCTGGCCAAAGATGATGAGGCAGCGCGTCATGATATTCGCGCCTTCCACCGTGATGGCGATGGGGCTTTGCTGATACGCACGGGCCAGGAAGTTATTCGGGCCCATGCAAATGCCCTTGCCGGCGACGATGTCCATGCCGTCGTTGACGATGATTCGCGCACGCTCGGTGACGTGGTACTTCGCAATGGCGGAGATCACCGAAGGTTTCTCGCCGGCATCCAGGGACGCTACCGATACCTTGCGCACCGCATCGCAGGCATACAAATGCCCGGCCATGCGCGCCAGAGGTGCCTGCACCCCTTCGAACTTGCCGATGGGCAGGCCGAACTGCTTGCGCATCGCGGCATAAGCCGTAGTGCCACGCACCGCAACCTTGGCCAGGCCGACGTTGGCCGACGGCAACGAAATGGCACGGCCCGCTGCTAGGCACTCCATCAGCATGCGCCAGCCATTACCGACTTGTTCACGGCCGCCGATCACCCATTCCAACGGGATGAAGACGTCCTTGCCGGTGGTCGGGCCGTTCTGGAATACGGCGTTAAGTGGCCAATGGCGGCGACCGCTGTTTACGCCGGGGTGGGACGTGGGGATCAGTGCGCAGGTGATGCCGAGCGAACCTTTCGGGCCCAGCAAGCCGTCCGGGTCTTCGGCGCGAAACGCCAGGCCCAGCACGGTGGCGATGGGGCCGAGGGTGATATAGCGCTTGTCCCAGGTCACTTTGAAACCCAGCACTTCTTCGCCCTCGTGCATGCCCTTACAGACAATACCCAAGTCTGGAATGGCCCCGGCATCCGAGCCCGCATACGGGCTGGTCAGGGCAAAGCACGGGATGTCTTCACCCCGAGCCAGGCGCGGCAGGTAGTAATTACGTTGGGCGTCGGTGCCGTAGTGCAACAACAGCTCGGCAGGGCCGAGGGAGTTGGGCACCATCACCGAAATCGCCGCCGCCGAGCAGCGCGTCGACAGCTTCATCACCACTTGCGAATGGGCATAGTGGGAGAAGCCTTTGCCGCCGTACTGCTTGGGAATGATCATGCCGAGGAAACCGGCATCCTTGGTGTACTGCCAGCCTTCGGGGGACATGTCCTGCCAGACCTGGGTGGTTTCCCAGTCGTTGGCGATGTCGCACAAGGTTTCCACTTCATTGTCGAGGAAGGCTTGCTCCTCGGCGCTGAGGCTGGCCGGCGCGGCTTGCAACAGGCGCTGCCAATCGGGTTTGCCGCTGAACAACTCGGCGTCCCACCACACGGTACCGGACTCGATAGCCGCACGCTCGGTGTCGGACATTGCCGGCATGATCGTGCGAAAGAGGCCGAGGGCCTTGCTGGTGAGCAAGGTGCGACGCAGGGGTTTGATCGTCATCAGCAACGCGGGCGCTATCACCAGCAGCGCCGCGACGCTGGCCCCAAAACCTGCCACCACGTTGAACCCGTAACCCAGTGCCAACCAGATCAAGCCGGCCCCTAACCACAGGGTCGCGGCAGCTTGTCGATACGCCAGGGCAATCGCGGCTGCGAAACCCACCAATAACCAGATAACCATGGGGATACCTCTACTCGATTCAGGGCGTGGTTTACGTGCGCAAGGTCGAATTGACCTGCGGCGTAAAGCCACACTACAAACTTGGAAAGCTAATTTCAAATTTTGTTTTGAAATTTTTATTTAATGCTTAAGCGAAAAAAATAGCGACTGAACCTGTCAGCCGAATCAACGCGAATTGGACGAAATCGGAACGGGTCGCGTGGGCGACCCCTTCGTTGCATTACCGGTGAAAAACCTGCAGAAAGATGCGCTGACTGCGGGCTTCGCACCGGCACGGCGTAACACAGGATCAGAAGTTGTAAGTGACCCCCAGGCTCACGACATCGCCATAGGCTTCGGCTTTGCCGTCCAGGGTTGCCCCCCCGAGACGATCTTGGTTCTGGGTTTTCAACTTGGCTTTTTCCACGAACTGGTGGGAGTAGGAGCCGTCGATGCCCAGGCCTGGAATCGCTCTGATTTTGTAACCGAAGCCCAGCGAGGTGAAGATCCGGTCGCCATCCGGGATACGCGGGTCGCGGGTGGAGTTACGGGTAGGTGTCTGGTCCGTCGCAACACCGGCGCGCAACGTGAAATCATCGGTGAGCTTATAGTCGCCGCCGAGAGACACCATCCAGGCGTCCTTGTAGTTGTAAGGGATGGCAACGATGGTCGACCCCTCAGACTTCAGGGTCAGGTTTTTGAATGACGACCATTGGGTCCACAAGACACTGGCACCGAGGGTAAAACGATCATTGAACTGGTGAACCCAATCAATCGCTGCGCTGGCAGGAACGTCCAATTGGGTGGAGGCTTTACCGTTCATTTGAAGGTTGAGACCTGGATACAAAATGCCCGGCAACCCAGCATCGATCAGGCCCTGGGAGCCTTCGTCAGCGTAGATGTTGTATTTGCCTTCGAGCTTGTTCTTGATCTTGGCGTGGTAGTTCAAACCCAGAGTGTCTTGTGGGGTTGGCTTCCAGGCCAGGCCGGCAAACCAGCCCACCGAGGTATTGTCGACTTTGACTCGCATGAGCGAGTAGCCAATGCCCGCCGGGAATGGAATCGAATTCGGAGCAAGTGCAGCGGCGGCATAGAGGTCAACGTTCTGGCTGACGAAGCCTTTGGTGTGCTGAACAATCGCGCCACCGCCGATGGAAAACTCATCGTTGACCTTGAACGAGAGCGACCCCGTCAACCCGACGGTTTCGATGCGCGTGTCAACCGCAAAATCCCGGCCCTTCCAGTCATTGTCCCAGGTGGTACGTGCGCCCATGGGCACCACTTGGCTGAGACCGAAAGCGAAACGGTCACCGATCGGCATGACCATGAATCCGGTCGGCACCCAGGCGGTAAAACCGCCCTGCCCTCCATCACCATCGCGGGGCACGGAATTGAACTCAAAGGTATCGGGGTTAACAGTCGTGGTGGAGGTCGGATTGCCTGCGTAGTCTTTGGCGGTACCTTTGTAGTGAATATTGATACGCGCGTAGTCAACGTTGAACTGCGAGATATTGTGATCAATGAACGCCATCGCCGCCGGGTTGTTGTAAGCCGATGACGGATCATCCTTAAACATCGAACCACCACCGAACGCGCGGCCCCAGCCTTCCGCCCCGAACGTCGGAGTAGAGAACCCACCGGCTTGCGCACTGCCGGTTATAACCATCAGGCCGCCGATAACGGCCAGGTTTATTAACGTGCGTGCGTGTGCTTTCTTATTATTCATGCCCGACTCCTTATAGTTGTTAAGCACCGATATCGGTTTTTCCGAACCCGGTTTACTTCAACAAGTGCCTCTTGCCAGGCACTTGCTCACTGCAATTCATGACCGTCCCATCCAGCACCCAGGCCATTTACGGAGAAACAGTAAACGCCGGACTGGGTGAAGCAGTGAGACCTGTGATCGTGCAAGCACCCACGGTTTGAGGGCTTGTGATGCTCAGGGTGTTAGTAGAGTTTTTCCAGATAACACTGATGTTCACTGGAGAACTGCTGCAGTCCGATGCAACCTTTAACTTCAACGCACCAAGCGTTCCGGGGAACACGTCGGGACCGCTACCTGTCAGCTTCAAACGCCACACAAAATTACTCGCGACAGGAATTGAGCATATGGGGTTTGAACCGCTGAACACGGCACTGGTAATCGCTGCAACTGATCCATCAGATGCAACCGAACCGGCCATCGCGAAGTTGCAAGTCACTGGTACATTAAGACTAAGGGGAGACTTTATAGTAATAGTGCCCGCCGTGGTAAATGCGCTACCGGCAGGGGCAATAGTGGCCGCACTGGCCGTCGATATGGCCCCACCGCAAAGAGCAAAGAGTGTTACACAACCGAACGTTTTCAAGCTTTTCATTGTTATTCCTCACAGGGTCTGGCGAGTCACTTCGCCTATGCGTAGCGCCACTGATCAGATGAAATGCTAAAGCCCAATAGACTGCGTGCGGCTATTCTCTTAATACTCATGCGCCACTCCTTATTGTTGTATTCCACCCTTGCAAACTTTTTCAAACAAGTGCCTCTTACGAGGCACTTGCCAGTTTCAACGTGTGATCATCACGTCAAGTACTCAGGGTACTTATGGGCTAACGGTGAACGCTGGACTTGGAACAGCGGTAAGGGCGGTAATTGTGCAAGAGCCCACGGTTTGAGGCGTAGAAATACCCAGCGTGTTGGTGGAGTTCTTCCAGTTGACCGCGATGGTCACCGGCGTAGCGCTGCAGTCAGAGGCGATTTTGAATTTCACACCCGAAACAGTGCCGGTGAACGCGTCAGGCCCAGTACCAGCGACCGTCAGCGGCCATGGCAGGTTGCTCAACACCGGAACGCCGCACAGCGGGTTGGAACCGCTGACCGTAGCGCCGGTAATCGAAGCTCCAGCACCACCACTCGCCACGGTACCGGTGAAGATAATGTTGCAAGTGACCGGGATATTCAGGGACGCCGGCGACTTAACGGTGATAGAGCCCGAGGTGGTAAAAGCGGCACCAGCAGGTGCAATGGTCGCGGCGTTTGCCATCGAAACGGCACCAAAGCACAGAGCAAAAGAAGTTGCACAAACGAGGGTTTTCAAACTTTTCATTGTTTTTCCTCACATGTAATGGCGAGTCATTCGCCAGGGGGTAATGGCCATGAACGAGAGGTCACGGTGAAACTGCAGAACTTCCCTTTCCAGCCAAATCTCAATTCAATTACCGCTCTAAACGTGGACGGCGTTATTCAACTACTTTGAAGGTGGGCGGCATCTTGATCGACACCGTCTTGATCTTGCAGTCTTCGCCAATAGGCACATTGGCCGCTTCCAACTTTCCGGTGGCGTTGTCCCACGTGCCATCAGCGGTAGAAGGCCCGCACTTACCGCCCAGTCCGAAGGCGTGCACATCCACGCTGATATTCGACATGGAACCGCTCTTGGTGTCTTTGGCCACCAGCACCCACGGCAAGTTGGTGGCTTCGACCCGGCTGCACTTGAGGCCGCCATCGAACTCAACTTTGTCGACATTCACGGATGAACCATCGGCCGCGACTTTGCCCGCGACCTTAATGGTGCAGTCGGCGCTGATCAGCGCCCCCTTGGAAAAACTGATGGGGCCTTGGGCGGTGAACGCACTGCCGGCCGGTTCGATACGGGCGGCCTGGGCCTGGTGATAAACGATCAGGCCCAGTGCAGCCAATAGAATATGGGTAGTGAACTTGGCAGGTGATTGCATGGTGTACGTCCTTCCCTTTAATTATTGTTGTTCGGGTCAAACCACTTCCTCGGGGCGATAAAATCCTGCGCGGCATTTAAAGCCCCGAGTACACAACTGGGTATTACTTCATGTCAGAACGGCTTGGCGCTGTTGCTGTACTTCTCCAGATACTTCAAACGTTGTGAGGGCTGAAGATTGGTCAGGCTGATATCCCCGGCGTAATGATTAAGCACCCGATGGTCCATGCGCCGGCGCCATAAGTAAGGTACATAGGCCCAGACAATCATGCTCGCGTACCCATAGGGCAGTTGCGGCGATTCATCAAAGTGGCGCAGCGACTGATAACTGCGCGTGGGGTTGGCGTGGTGGTCGGAGTGCCGCTGCAACTGGAACAGAAAGATATTGGTGACAATCCGATTACTGTTCCAGGAGTGCCGAGGCGAGCAGCGTTCATAACGACCATTGGGTAACTTCTGGCGTTTCAGGCCGTAGTGTTCGACATAGTTCACGACTTCCAGCAACGAGAACCCGTAGATGCCCTGGATAATCAAGAAGGGAATCACCGCCGCCCCCAGCCAGGCAATCATCGCGCCCCACAGCACTACGCTGTACATCCAGGCACTGAGTACACCGTTCTTCCAGTGCCAGGCCGGCAGGCCGAGTTTGCGCAAGCGTTCGCGCTCCAAGTTCCACGCTGAGTGCGCACTGAACCACACCGAGCGCGGTAGGAAGGCCCAGAAACTTTCGCCCAGGCGCGAGCTGGCCGGGTCTTCTGGCGTGGCGACACGCACATGGTGACCACGGTTGTGCTCGGTGTAGAAGTGCCCGTAGAAGGTCGGTGCCAATGTGACCTTGGCCAGGAACACTTCCAAGGCGTTGGGTTTGTGCCCCAGTTCATGGGCAGTGTTGATGGCAATGCCGGTGGCGGCGCCGGTCGACATGGCCATGCCCAAGTAGGTGAACCAGCTCGGTGCGCCATGCAGTTGCGTGCGATCGGTGATGTAACTGGCGGCGTGGACCAGCCAGTTGGAAGGATCAAGGTGAGCGGTGGCGTGCAACAGACCACCTTGGATGATCCATTCGATGCCGCCGGCAGCCAGCCAGCCGGTAATGATCACTGACGAGATGACGAACAGCACGCCGGTGTAGACGATCCAGCGGTAGTAGCGTTGGGTTTCCAGATGGCTGACAGCCGACTCGGGCGGGTTGCTCACGTCTTCGCCGAGCAGGCCGTCAATCAGTGGGATCAGCCCGAAGATCACCAGCACGCCGACCCACCATAACTGCTGGACGCCGGTGAAAATGGCAAGGGAGCCGGACAACAGGGGTGTGGCCAACGGCATGATGCCCAACCACCACAGGTGGCGCTTGCCATCGGTCCACACGCTTGGCGCTGCCAGAGTCTGGTTCATGGCAGCCTCCTTGGCAGGGAGGTGGAAAACAGGTTCAGGGAGCGCAGAAGGCTCCGGGAAATCAACCATGCGATAAAAGACGTTTTTTTCATTTTTATTCGCTCTTAGGCATTTCAAAAATCATTTCAAAACAAACATTGAAATATTTTTTTAAATAAATAACGCGGAATCGTTAGGTCGTCAACTACTTTTTCGAAGCCTTTTTTACGTGACCGAGCAGTCTCTTTTTCAGCCGTTTGGTCAGGTCTCTAGGGCAAGCATTTGCGCCGTTCGAACCCGCAATGAGGACCACGATTATTTGTTCGCCAGGGCAAAGGGCGGATGCAGGACTGTGGCCGTTTGCGCCGGACGCGCGCGCTTGGCCACCTGCAACACCGCCTCTACCACTCGCGCCGTTGCGGTGATCGGCAGCATATGGCCGCGCCCTTCCACCACTTGCAGCTTGAGGCCTGGCACTTTGTCGGCGAGGGCCTGGCCGTGTTTGCGAAAGTCCAGCACCTTGTCTCGCGCGCCATAGATCAGGCCGATGGGCAGCGTCAGTTGCGAGTAGCGCTTGACCATGTCCGGCAGGAAGTCGTTGACCTGTGCGATCTCGCTGGAGGCTGCATAAAAGTTGTCGGGGCGCATGCCCAGCAGCCCGCCGCCCTGGGTGGCGAAATCTTCGGGAGCGGTGTCCGGGGCGAATACGCCCTTGACCACCGAACGCCGGGTCAACAGGCCAATGGGCACGGTGAGGGTATGGGCGACCCAGCGCCGTAACCAGGCCGGTCGCACCGCCAGCGACCAGAACACCAACGGCAAGGTGGGGTGGGGATGGGTCAGCGGCGCCACCAGCACCAGACCGGATACGGCCTCGGGGTGGTCAAGGGCCAGGGCCAGGGATATCGCTCCGCCCAGGGAATGCCCCAACACCAGGGGCTTTTCCAGGCCCAGTGCTCGCATAAACGCTGCGACCTGACGCGCCTGGGCCGGCAGGTCCGCTGCCGTGCCTTTATGACGCGTGGAATAACCCGACCCGGGACGGTCGAGGGTGATCACCCGAAAATGCTCACGCAACTGGCCGGACAAGGCATAGGTCAGGTTGCGACTGCTGCCCATCAGCCCGTGAATCATCACCAGGGGTGGGCCTTTGCCCTCTTCTACATAATGAAAGCGCTCGCCATCGACCTCCACCAAGCGCCCATTGATGGGGACAGCGGCTTCGATGCGCCGTGTCATCCAGGCGCTGAAGCCCCATAACACCGCACTTGCGCCCGCCGCAGCGGCAACCCACTCCACAGCCATAGCTCGGTCCTCTGCTTCCCTGCTGCTGGCGACCCGACCGGAATTGGTCAAGGCCTCAGCCATCGCCCGCCCCTGGACTTTGACCTCATGCGGACCGTGCTCGTCCGTCGGACAAGTGGTGCATACCAAACATGGTCCTAGCGTAGGCGATATTTTCAGGTAGATTATTTAAAATCTTTTTTAAAATAATTAATTCAATTTTCCTTTGCAATGGTGTTTTATCTAAAAGACAAAACAAAAACAGGAGCACATCCGATGCCCATCAAGGACAGCCTATGAATGCCCACAGTGAATCCATCGACATCGCCATCATCGGTTCAGGCTTCGCCGGCCTGTGCATGGCCATCAAACTCAAAGAGGCCGGGTTCACCGACTTCTTTATCGCCGAACAGGCCGAGACCCTCGGCGGTACTTGGCGGGACAACCACTACCCAGGCTGCGCCTGCGATGTGCAGTCCCATGTGTATTCGTTTTCCTTTGCGCCCAACCCGAACTGGACGCGACAGTTCGCGCGCCAAGCGGAAATCCGCGCCTACCTGGAGCAATGCGCTGTGCGCTTCGGCCTGGCGCCTTACCTGCGTTTCAACAAGGGCCTTGAGCGCGCAGTATTCGATGAACAGCAGCAACGCTGGCAATTGAGCTTCAGCGATGGCCGGCACGTGAGCGCACGGGTGCTGGTATCGGGTATGGGCGGCCTGTCGCGCCCGGCGCTGCCGGAGATTCCAGGCCTGGAGAACTTCAAGGGCAAGCGCTTCCACTCCCAGCAGTGGGACCATGACTATTCCTTGAAAGGCAAACGCGTGGCGGTGATCGGCACCGGCGCCAGTGCCATCCAGTTCGTGCCGCAGATTGCGCCGCAGGTGGCCCACCTGGACCTGTTCCAGCGCACGCCACCGTGGATCATGCCCAAGCCTGACCGGGCAATTTCGCCCGTCGAACGCTGGCTGTTCAAGCACCTGCCTTTCACCCAGCGCCTGGTGCGCGGCGGCTTTTACTGGGCGCTGGAAGGTCGCGTAGTGGGCTTTGCCCTGCACCCGAGGCTGATGAAGATGGTGCAGAAAATCGCCCAACGCCATCTGCACAAGCAAGTGGCCCGCCCGTCCCTGCGCAAGACCCTGACGCCGGACTACACCATCGGCTGCAAGCGCGTGCTGATCTCCAATGACTACTACCCGGCGCTGTCGCGCAGCAATGTCGAGGTGGTCACCGACCGCGTGCTGCGCATCGAAGCCGACGGCGTGATCACCGCCGACGGCATCAAGCACCCGGCCGATTGCCTGATCTTCGGCACCGGCTTCCAAGCTACCGACCCCGTGCCCCGCGACTGCATCATCGGGCGCGACGGTGTGGACCTGATGGACGCCTGGCACGACGGCGCCCATGCCTACAAGGGCACGACGGTACCGGGTTATCCCAACCTGTTTTTGATCGTCGGGCCCAATACCGGTCTGGGGCATAACTCGATGATCCTGATGATCGAGGCGCAGGTGACCTACATCCTCGACGCACTCAAGCAGATGCAGCGCCAGCGCATCGCCACAGTGGACGTCAAGCCAGCGGTGGAACAAGCGTACAACCGCCAACTGCAGGACCAACTCAAGCGCACCATCTGGAACACCGGCGGTTGCCAGAGCTGGTACCTAGACCCGCGCACCGGTAAAAACACCACCCTGTGGCCCGGCTCCACGTGGCGCTTCAAGCAGGTCACGCGACAGTTTGCGCTCAAGGACTATGAAGTCGATCGGTTACCGCTCAATACGCCCGCCCGTCCCGCGGCGGCCGCCCATTCCACCGCAGAAGGCAGCCTGTCATGAAGTCATTCAACGGTCGCGTGGCGGCCATCACTGGCGCGGCATCCGGCATGGGTCGCGCGTTGGCTCTGGCACTCGCGCGGGAAGGTTGCCATCTGGCGCTGGCGGACAAAAACGCCTCAGGCCTGGAGCAAACCCTGACGCTGATCAAGACCTCCACCCTGTCACCCGTGATGATCACCACCCAGGTGCTGGACGTGTCCGATCGCCAGGCCATGGAAGAATGGGCCGCGCGCTGCATGGCTGAGCACGGCCAGGTCAACCTAGTGTTCAACAATGCCGGGGTGGCCCTCTCCAGCACCGTGGAGGGCGTGGACTATGCCGACCTGGAATGGATTGTCGGCATCAACTTCTGGGGAGTAGTCCACGGCACCAAGGCGTTCCTGCCCTATCTCAAAGCCAGCGGCGAAGGTCATGTAATCAACACCTCCAGCGTGTTTGGCCTGTTTGCCCAACCGGGAATGAGCGGCTACAACGCCACTAAATTCGCCGTGCGCGGCTTCACCGAAGCACTGCGCCAGGAACTGGATCTGCAACGCTGCGGCGTATCGGCCACCTGCGTTCACCCCGGTGGCATTCGGACCGACATTTGCCGCAGCAGCCGCATCGACGCGAACATGACCGGCTTCCTGATCCACAGCGAACAGCAAGCCCGCGCCGATTTCGAAAAACTCTTCATCACCGATGCCGACCAGGCCGCCAAAGTGATCCTGCAAGGCATCCGCAAAAACAAACGCCGCGTGCTGATCGGCCGCGATGCGTATTTCCTCGACCTGCTCGCCCGTTGCATGCCCGCGGCCTATCAAGCGTTGGTGGTGTTCGCCAGCAAACGCATGGCGCCCAAGCAACGCAGGCCAGTATTTGAAACCAATGACGAACCCCGTCTCTGAACAGGAGCACGCACTATGCTGCCTATCCGCCGCGACGTCCGTTTTGTCCTGCCCGCCGAGCGCATCACCAACTGGCACGAACAGGGCCCGTTCATCACGCATTTTTTCAATGCCCTGTCCCTGCTGTTTCCCCAGGGCGAGCTGTTTTTCATGGACAGCGTGCGCCACTACCGCCAGCGCGTGGAGGACCCTGCGCTGAAAAAAGAGATCCAGGGCTTTATCGGTCAGGAGGCGATGCACAGCCGTGAACACGTGGCCTACAACGACCTGATGCAAGCGGCAGGGCTGCCGGCACACACCCTGGACCGTCGTCTCAAGTTCGTCCTGGACCTGCAGAAAAAACACTTTCCACCCGCCTTCAACCTGGCAATCACCATTGCCCTTGAGCACTACACAGCGATGCTTGCGGAAATCCTGCTCAGCGATCCGTCCCGCTTTGGCGACTCACTCAAGGGCTACCAGCAGATGTGGTACTGGCACGCTCTAGAGGAAACCGAACACAAGGCTGTGGCCTTCGACGTGTGGAATACGGTGATCAAGCCCGGCCCCAAGCGCTATCTGCTGCGCACCGGCGCCATGCTGACCACCACGGTGTTCTTCTGGCTGGTCGTGCTGGACTTCCACGTACGCCTCTTGATCGCAGACCGTAAGGCCGGCGGGCACCTCAAAGGCTTCTGGCGCATGCTGAAGTTTCTGTATGGGCCCAAGGGAGTTTTCCCACGGATGCTGCGGCCTTGGCTGCACTACTTCAAACCCGGCTTTCATCCATGGGACCACGATAACCGCGCGCGCCTGGAGGGCATCGACAGCCTGATCGAAGACATCGAACAGACTCAGCGCGGCTACTAGGCTTGCGCCAAGGCTTCACGCTCGCGCACAAAGCCTTCCAACTGATCGCCCGGCAGTGCCTTGCTGAAATACCAGCCCTGGATAATCAACTCAGGGCCGGTGTTCAGGAAGGCCAACTGCTCGGCGGTCTCCACGCCCTCCACCACCACGCCCAGGTTCAGCGCTTCGCAGAAACGCAGCATGCCGGTCAGCACTTGCGCGCCTTTGGGATCGTGTTGGGCCACCACGAAACTGCGATCGATCTTGATGAAGTCCACCGGGAATTGGTGCAGATAGCTCAGGGCCGAAAACCCGGTGCCGAAGTCATCGATATAGACCTTGGCGCCGATGTCCTGCAATTTGCGGATGGTCTGGCGCGTGGCCGGGATGTCGCTGATCAGCGCGTCTTCGGTGATTTCCACCGACACCTGCCCATGGGCCTGAGCGAGGATTTCCACGAGGCGTTCGCCATAGGCCGCGTCGGTCAGGGTCGCGCTGGAAATGTTGATGGTCATGGGCAGCGCAAAACCGAGCTTTTGCCACTTCTGATACTGACGAATCGCCTGGGACGCCACCCACACATCCACGTCCGGCATCAGCCGCGCCTGCGCCAACCATTGCAGGAATTCCCACGGCGAGTGCACGGTGCCCTGGGCATCGCGGGCGCGCATCAGCGCTTCGCAGCCAGTACACAGGCCGGTGCGTGTCGAGACCTGCGGCTGGAATTCAAGGTAGAACTCGTAGTCGCTGATCTGTTGGATGTGGCTCAGTTCATTGGCTTGGCGCGCGAAGGTCCTGTGGGACGCCAGCACCGGGTCCAGCTCGCGCAGCCGGCCTTTCTCTTCGAGGCCTCGGAAGGTCATGTCGAGGGATTTCAGGTACACCGTTCCACCTTCAGCGGCCTGGCGATGGATTGCACGTACATACGGCGCGTACACCAGGGTGCCCAGGGCCAATAGCGTTACTTGCAGCGCGACTGCCGCCAGATCGCCGTGGGTGCTCAGGTAGGCATTGAGCAATACCGGGGAAGTGAACGGCACGCTGGCCACCGCCGGAGATACCCACCCCAACTCCACCACGGTCAACGCCACCATTGCGTTCAGGGCAGGGACTACCAGAAACGGAATGAACAGGCGTGGGTTGAGGATGATCGGCAGGCCGAACAGCAGGACTTCACTGACGTTGAACAGCGAGAGCGGCAAGCTCGCCACGGCCAGCAGGCGCATCGACTGACTCTTGGAAAACAGCAGGATTGCCACCAACAAGCACAATGCACCGCCCGAGCCGCCGATAAAGGCAAAACTGCCCAATAGGCCGCTGTTGAGTACATATTTAATCGGCTCACCTGCTGCCAGTGCGGCGCCGTTGAGCACCACCGCCTGATCCAGTACGTCGAACAGCGGTTGCATGGCGTACACGCCGTGGATCCCGAAAAACCACAACAGCGAGTTCATCAACGTGACAAACAAACCGCTGCCATAGGGCGACTCCAGGGCTTCAATCACCTGGGGCCCCTGCAACTGCGCCACATAAGGAATCTGCAGCAACAAAGACAGCGCCACCACCAGCGCCAGAGCGGTGATGGCACCGGGCACCACCATATTGATCGTACCCCGCAGGTTGTGCCCTACCAGGTCTTCATTGACCAGGCGGGTCCAGCGGTAGCGGTACAACCAGGCCATGGCCGGCACATTCAACAGCGGTGAGGCAATGGCGATAAACAGGACGAACGTGGCAGACGCGCGGGGGTATTCACGCAGGATAAAGGTCGCGACCACTACATGAGCCAGGCACAGAAACGCCACCGGTAGCTGCGGCAGGCGGTACTGAATCGCCAGCATGTAACCGATGGAAGCCGCCACCAGCAGCGGAATCACTGAACTGATCTGGTTGTGCAACCCTGCGAGGAGCGCTACCACCTGCGGATCGAACCCCAGGACCCGCGCACATTCGGACAGGATCAGAAAACCCGCTGACACCAGCAGGCACGGCAGGATCCACAGCAGCCCTTCGCGGATCGCACGCAACGACTCGGTACTGGCCAAGGCAGCCAGACGCTGGGTGAAGAACAGTTTGAACAGCGTTTGCGCCATGACCCACCCTCTGCCCATCGCCCTCTGCCCATGGAAGGCAGTGCCCAAAATACCGGGGCTAACGCTACACGTCCTGACACCGGGAGCGAAAGCCTTTTGCCATGTTCAGGGCGGAAATTTCAGCAATGAATAGCAGACAACGCCGGTTTTTTTCAATTGTTGAATGTTGTGACCTGGGCCAATCCTGGAATCTGCTTCAATACCTGTTGTCTGCGCTTAATGCGCATATGGCTCGTCTCGGGCCAAAAACTGAAGCCTGATTCCATCTGATTTGGAGCACACCCTTGTCACCACCTGGCGATAACCACCAGCTCGCGCTGGACCGATTCTTGAATGAACACCCCGATGTGGCCGCAGAACTGAACACGCTGAACCCGCTGGCCGCCCAGGCCAAGGGCGAAACCCTGGCACAGTACCGCGCCGAACGGCTGCATGAAGCGTTTGAGGCAGAAGCCGAACGCCAGGGTCTCTTTGCATGGGAATTGACGCTCAAACTGACCACCGACTCCTCCGAGGACTTCGAGGCCCTGCGCCTGGAAGTGCACAAGGAAGTGGCGCAGATGGCCGGACTGAGTTGGGTCGAATACTGCCAACTGCACGATTTGAACGGCTGATACGCCCACTAAAACAACCAGTGGCGTCGCCGTCCATTTATCGCTTCGCACAATTCTTCGGCCGAAAGGGTGCGTCGTTCAGGGTCCACCTCCAACGCAGAACGCAACGCGGACCAGCACTGGCGGGGCAGTTGTCGTGGCCTCGGCAATGGCTTATTCAACTGCCCCTTGCCGGGGCGGTTTCCCTGGGCGAGTTCATAGATCACACAGGCCGCGCCATACAGATCGGCCCTGGGAGACAGGCGCCCGCCCGCCAGCAATTCCGGTGCCGCATACGCCGGCGTCCAGGCGTTTAAACGGCTGCGACTCAAGCCAGGCAAACCTGCGGCCTGCTGTGCCTCGCCATGCCCCAAACCAAAATCAAACAACTGCACACCCTGCTCGCCCACCATGATATTGGCGGGCTTCACGTCGCCATGCAGAACGCCCTGCTGGTGGGCATACGCCAGCGCATCCAAGAGTTGCATTGCGATGGGTTTCAGCTCCCTCCATGGCAATCCATCAGGGCACTCCTTGAGCAGCCGGTCCAGGGTCATACCGGTAAGCAACTCCATGGTGAAAAATGCAACCTGGCGCGGGGTGTCAACCTCGAAGGAAAACGTTCTGACCACATGATCGTGGCGCAGGCTTCGGGTCAGGGCGAACTCGCTGTACAGCAATACATGGCCGTCGGGGGATTCGGCGAGCGTATCGCCCAGCAGCTTCAGCGCCACCCATGCGTTGGGCTCGCCGAACGCCTCGTGCAGCAGATCACGGGCGCGGTAAACCACGCCCATCCCGCCTGTGCCCAATTCGCGTTCGAGGTGATAGCGTCCTGCAAGCAGGTTCGGCGGGCCGGTGACTGCACTCATGGCTGAACCACCACGGCCGTCAGGTCATCCCGCGCGGCCCCTCGCATCACGTTGGTAAATAAGCGATCCACGACCTGCAAGGGTGTCCCCACACTCAGGGCACTGCCCAGTTCGCCGTGGCTGAGTCCCTGATACAAACCATCGCTGCACAACAAAAATACATCCCCCGGCTGGATACTGAGTTCCAGCACTGCCAGGCTCAGCGGCTGTCGGCCGCCAATGGCACGGGTCAACGCCTTGGCATCCGGATGGGCCTGGGCCTGCTCCAGGCTCAACTGCTGCTTGTCCATCAGGTGCTGCCACAGCGCGTGGTCCCGCGACAGTTGGTACAACCGCTGTCCCCGCCACAGATAGCAACGGCTATCCCCGACCCAAATGCACGCGGCGCGATTGCCCTCGCGCAGTAGCACCACCACGGTGCTGCCCATGATGCCCTCGGCGGCTTGCTTTATTGCTTGCCCCATTTCACTGTCGAGCGATCGCAAACACCGCCTCACGGCCTCGACCCGTTCGTCAAAGCTGCCCTGATCAGGTAACGAAGCCAGGCTGCTGATTACCCAGCGGCTGGCCACATCCCCAGCCTGATGACCACCCATACCGTCGGCTACTGCCCAACACCCCCGCTGGGGGCAGTCGAGAAACGCGTCCTCGTTGCGCAAACGCGCCTTGCCCCGGGCCGTTCGCCCAGCACTGTATCCCGCGGTATGTGCCTGGTTCACAGTTGCTCCGGCAAGCGGAATGTGCGCCAGTTCGCCATTTGGAACGGACCGAGACTGCGCTGACTGCTGAGCAGGAAGTTGGCGCGCATGCCATCGAGTTCGGCCTTGATCAGCTGTGCGCCCTGACCAATCGCGGGCTCACTTTGCATCAGCTCGAAAAATCGAAACAACGACCAGGGGCCCGCGTTTTTTTCAATCCCCAACGGCCGCTGCACACCCCTCTCCAGTACCAGGCTGCTACGGCCATTATCCGTCTCGCCCGGCCACTGGAACGCCATAGGCACAATCGGACCATGACGGTATTCAAGGTGTTGATCCCCAATGCTCAAGACGGCACGGCTGACTGCCTGATCAAGGCTATAGGGAGCCAGCGTGAACCGCACCGCCCAGTCCCCCTGATCTTCAGTGAAGAAGCCCTGGCGGATCATCTGGGCTCTGGTCAGTTGGTCCAACAGTGAGCGCGACAGCCCCAGGCTACGGCCATCGAGTCCCCGTAGGCGATAGCGACTGCCCTCGGCACTGACAAAGGAGCGCAGGTAGCTTTCATAAAAGCTCGCCATGGCGCCCTGGGGTTTGAAAAACGCCTGGAAATCGCCTAGGGCGACATCACTGGTGGCAGTGGCATCGAACGGATACCGATGCTGGATCGCCTTGGCGTAAAAGCCATAGACCTCACTTTGGTAGCGCTGATTGATATACACATAGGCATCGTCGAGCAGTAGTCGCCAGCTGTCATCGGCAATGCCTTCAAACCAGCCTTTGAGCGGCAGCGGCAAGCGCGCAGCAGCATCACGCAGGCTACCCAACAACGGCTGTTGCCCTTCCATACGCTGCCTGACCATCGTGAATACCGCCTGCTCCGGCACGCCTTCGCGGTTCAGGGCCGCCAGTTGCAGATGCCATCCATCGAGCAGCCGCAAAGCCTGCGTCAGCTCAACGCCGGGGTTTTGTTCCGCATCCAGCAATTGATGCAGAGGTTCGAACCGACGCTGCAGCGCGCGTCGGGCAGAGTCAGGTGCAGCCTGCCCCTGCAGTTGGCTGAGCAACACACTGGAAGCGGAAGTCTCCACATCCAAGACCTGTTGGGTAACTGCCTCAAGGCGATCAGTGGCCGAGAGCAAGCGCGTATTTTCCCGAACCTGTTGCAACAGTTGCACCAACGGCGACTGCGCTGACGCCAGGCTGGCAAGCCCGTCCGCATGCTGCCTCAGGCTGTTACTTTCCTGCAGACGAACTTGGCCAAGGGCCTCACTCCACGTATCAGCGTACTCACTGAAATAGCGCTGCTCCAACTCCAGCATCAAACGCCGCAAATCCAGTGCACTCAGATCTGCGCCCTCCCCGATGACCCAATTATCCTGAGCGATGGAGTTGACCAGGCGCGGGCCTTGCCTTTCAAAATACTGCACATACCGTTTGGTGTAGAAGCCGGGTATGGGCTGCTCGGCAGTGACAACCCCCCGTCCCTCGGCCAGGCGAAGAGGCTCAAGACTTCTCGCTTGGTCACGCAGCACCCGGTAGACCACGCCTGCCAAGGATTCACCACGCAACTCCTGGCGAGCCTCGGCAACCAGTTCAACGTCCGAGGACGTCTCGAACGACAGCCCCAGTAATCGTGCAAGGTGTTCATTCAACCGATTCTGCGTCGCAGCATCACCGGCATAACGCACCGACCAATGACCGGCTACACGCTGCGCCAGCCAACCGTTATCGCGACGCTCACGCAGACTGAGCATCAGGTAAGCCCGTAGGCTATCCAGCAGTTCCTCGCGGTCGCCAAGACTGGCTCGCACCTGTTCTTCCAGCATCGAGGAGACCAGAGGCAGCAACTGCTCACGCAGTGAATCTTCATAGGCACTCACCAGCAGCGGCCGACTCAGCTCCCCTTGATACAACCCACCGCGCTCGACCAATCGAGCGTCCGCCAACGCGGGAAATACCTGAGTAGCGGCCAAGCGAGCATCTAACAGCGGCAGCCGCGCCAGGGTAACGTCCAACCCTGGCACGGCGGGCGGCTGTGGTTTGCTCAGTTGAGCCAGTTGAATCAAGCGTTGGTGGTTGACCGAATAGCTGTAGGCCCACAGCCCTCCCGCGCCGAGAATAGCCAGGGAAGCCGCCAACGCCAGCAACCCTTGATGTCGACGGATACGCTGTCGCTCTGGAGTATGCAGTCCCGCAAGATTGGCCTCGGCAAAAATCACCCGGTTGAACAGGCCCTGTACAAAGTGGGAAGGTCTGTCAGCCGTCTGCGCACACGTCAGGTAAAACCCGCGCAAACCGTTAATACGCTGGAAGCGGTGGGCAGAGAACGCAGACTCCACAAACAGGCACAAACGCTCACCGATTTGCGCGACCTGCCGCGGAAAGTCGAGCATCTGGCCGCGACGCTCTGCGTTTCGCTCCTGATGCAAACGCGGGATTAACTCTGCGGCGAGGCGTTGCAGCAACGCCTCGAACGCTTTACGGACCTGTGTAATGTCAGCACCGGCCGGGCCTGTCACCAAACGCTCTCCCAGCAGAGAGTCGGCACTGTCGCCCTGTGCCGCATCAAAGAATTCCACAAAGCCTGGCAGTCGGTCAGCGTGGGTCAACACCAAGTAAATCGGCACATCCGCATGCAGCGTCTGCTGGATGTCCTGCAACCGCGTATGTACGTTTCGCGCATGCAAGTCCAGATCGCGCTCATTGCTGCCAAGCAGCGTCTCCACCGCCAGGGTCACGATCACGCCATTGAGCGGACGTGCCCTGCGCCGGACTTTGAGCAGGCCTAGAAACGTCGACCACCCTGCCCCGTCGACGGCGCTATCCGGTTGAGCCAGGTAGCGCCCCGCACTCTCGACGAGTACGGCTTCGTCGGCCAGATACCAATCAAAATACTGGGTCGCGCCAGGGGTTTTAATCCCCTCGCCTCGATCGAGCGCAAAGTGCGATCCGCAGGCAGCCAACAGGCGAGTCTTGCCACTGCCCTGCTGGCCGATCAACAGATACCACGGCAAGTCGTTGCGCCAACGCTCACTGCGTTCACCGTAGCGACGCGAGGTTTTCAGCGTGTGCAACGCCTCCTTGAAGCGCCCTCTTACCTGCTTCTGCTCGTCCTCGACCAACCCCAGGCGCTCATGACGCTCCTGGTGTGCAGGCTGGTTAAGTCGTGCGGAACGGCGCCCACCCACCATGACCATCGCCAGCCCCCACAGCAGGAACAATCCACTGATGGTCAACAGCCGAGCCGGAGCGCCTTGCCAGAACCGGTGATCATCCACCGCCAGCAACGGCCCAAAAAACCATACGAGCAGCGCGCTGCACAACACGATCAACAGGCTCCAGACCCAACTTTTGCGCAGCACTGTGCCCACGCCCATGAAGAATGCGTTCATTCATTACTCCCAGCGTTACAAGGGCGACCGTGTCTGATCCGGCGCCAACATTTGAAAAGGTTGCAGCACTGTCATGCGTTCATTAGCCAATGCCCATGCAAACGCCAAGTACATAGCCAGCACACAGCCGAGGGTGAAGACGACGAACCCGGTAACGGAAATTATGCGCAGCCGTGCTCCAGGTGCCCGTCTCAAGGGAGCGGGAGAAGACATCAGCGGGCGCTCACCACGCACATGCCTGATTTGTCGGTACAAACCATCTCGTACCGTTTCCAGCTGCATCCCTCCTCGCTCCATGATGCGGTATTTACCTTCGAAACCCAGTGACAGGCACAGGTACATCAGCTCCAGCAACGCCAGGTGCTTGACGGGGTCGCGGGATAAGCGCTCCAGTAGCCGGAAAAACTTTTCGCCACCGAAGGTTTCGTTGTGAAAGCGGCTCAGCAGGCTGGTCTTCGACCAGTCACTTCGACTGCCCCACGCCGTAGTGACCACCGCCTCGTCTATAACACTGCACAGCACATAGCGCGCCGACATGACCTGAGAAGCCTCTACGCCCTGGTGCAAGGCATGCGTTTCAAACGCCGTAATCCCCGACGACAATCGATCGTTGAGGGTCTGTAAGCTTTCCCGGCCGGTGCTGCCCTTGAGCTGGACGACCTGCGACAAGAGTTCCCAGGCGGCAGCCACTAGGGCGTTGGGGCCGATATTAAAGCTCTGTGCTCCTTGCAGACCGGCGGTGTAGATCATCCGGTCCTCCAACTGCTCAAAGCGCGGAGGTGATGGGAAGTCCGTCACCGTCGCCTGGGCGGGCGCGCGACCATCGAGGTCAAGCAGAACGGTTTTTTCGTCCTGCGGGTATTCGCTGTCCATCGTCATGGCATTCAGTTCCTGATGGCCCAGAAGTTGAGTTCGAGCCCGGCGAACTCGCCGCTGGCGTGGAAGGCAAAGCCACCCGATTGCTCCAACTGCGCGATGTCTCGGGCAGTGAGTTCGAGCATGAAATAGGTCTTGCCAGCGTGGAACGGAATCTGTCGAGGCGCCACCGGCAGTGGCTTGACCTTGATCCCGGCGAGGTGCAGGTTGACCAGCTCGCGGATGCGCTCCACGGAGCCAATTTTCAGGTGTGCCGGCAGGCGGTGGCGCAGTTCTTCGGAGTCGCACTGCGCCGTTGCCGCCAAAATGAAGGTCGCGCTGCCCAGCAATTTGAGGTCACTCACCGGGCACACCAGCACCCCATACTGCCGCTGCTCCAATGGCAACTCGATGGCGTGTTGCTCCAGCACCAACGACAGCACTGCACGAATGCCGTCCATCAACCCGCGAAAACTCGCCCCCTGCTCACCATGCTTGTAACGACTTTCTACCGTTGGGCGCTTGTTATCGGTGGAGAACGTGGACAACTAGCCCAGCATCGACAGCAACACCCGGTACAGAGCCTCCGGACGCACTTGGCCCTGACTCAAAAAGTGGCGTAACACCAACTCGGTACGGTTGATCAATTGCAGCATGAGAAAGTCGCCAATCTGAGCGCCCTCCGATCCGCCCCCGCCCCTGATCCTCTCGGCAATCGCATCGCCTCGGGTGGTGAGCAGACTGATGACCTCCTTGAGGCATGACGAGACATAGCCAGAGCTTTGCAGATAGATAAACGTCGGTACAAAATCCGCGTCCAGCCGCACACCTCCCTCGCCCGTCGAGTCCAGCACTTGGGCGACCTGCAGTTTCACATGCAGCGCGTCAGCGGGTTGCTCGCCTAACAGCAATCTTAGATCCGGGTGTGCGCAGTTGATCTGGCAACGGGACTCAACACCGGCATTGGAATCGCTGATCTGCGCTGCGCAACTGACGTAGCGAGCCAACACATCGCTTTGCTCTCGTTGGCGCACCTCGACTTGATTGCCAATGGCCAATGGCAACGCCAGATACACAGCCTGCCCACTGGTGTTGGCAGGGACCTGCAACACCAGGGGTTCCATTGCGTTGTTCAGCTCGAAAAAGCTGCCATCGGGAAATACACCGCTGGCCTGGTTGACGACCACTTTGCCCAAATTGAGGTATTGCACATCGACGTCAAGGGTCAGGAACCCCCAGCCATCAATTCCCAGCAAGCGGGTGCGGTTGAGCTGCTCGCGGTAGTAGCGGTCGTTGTGCTGCAAGTGTTGGGGGCGAAGCAGCATGCCCTCCTGCCAGACAACTTTATGAACCTGCATCTCTGATCCTCCTACCTTGGGGCTTGAGGGGTAACGACGCGAACCCCGGACTCGTCGAGCATCAGCTCAACACGCGTCAATCGTTGCTGGGCTACGGGCAGCACAAGCCGCCATTGCACATGGGGAAGGTCCCGATAGGCAGCCAGCACCCCGACATAACGGCTCTGTGGCTCAACACTGAGCTTGAACGCCAGTTGCTCACCGGGGCGCAGCTCCAACTCCTCGCCGTTTACCCAGTCCTTGGGCAACGCCTGCGCGGCGCGGTTATAGAGGGTGAAGAAGTCAGCATGTTCAAACGCTACGGGGTGTCGCAGCTCAAGCAGGCGCACGACGACAGGAGAAGGACGGCCATGAAGATCGGGATTGACGCCTTCACTTGCCGTCAACGTCAGGTCCACCTTGGTCAGGGTCGAAAAAGGTGACAGGCTGGCGCAACCGGCCAGCAGGCTCAGTGCGATCAGTATTGATACAACGGTGGCTCGATACATGAAGGTCATCCCGGATAAGTCGTGTGCAAAGTAGCGACCAGGCGCACCTGCTCTTCGTAGGCGTTGGAAAACTCGTTACGCAACAGATGTTCGCCCGAGGTTTGCTCATTGATCAGGCTCCGGTAATGGCGTTGGTAAGCCCGCCAATGAGATCCATCCGTTGAGAACCTGGCCGGTGTGCTCTGGCGCTCGAAGCACAGCAACAGATGGCTGGGTGCAAATGCCGCAACCGCGCCGCGCATTGCGGCACGGCAGGCAACGACCAAGGCCAGTTGGTGGACTTGCATATCCCGGAACGCCTGGGCGACTGCTACCTCAGCAGGCAACTGCCCCAACTCGCCGGGGCCCAACAATGCGGTCAAGGCTGACTGGGTATCGACGCAATCATTCAAGGGGTTGTAGCGCTTGAGCGCAGGCGAGGTCCGGCCCAGATCCAACTCTGCGTTCAACTCATCGCGAGTCCGCAGACTCTGCTGCAGACCTTCGATGGTTTGCCTGAAAAGACCCGCCACCTTCAGCGCGACGGCCTCGCACGCCGGTGGATCGAGCGCATCCAGCTGCATGCCCAAAGCCTCGGCGAATTGGGACCAGAAGGGGTCACGAGCGGGTGCAGCAACCTGCTCGGCTGGAGTCAAGACCTCATCCGCCAATGGCCCACTCCATCTGGGCACGATCAAGTGATCCTGCTCGACGGCGCCGTGAAAAAGTGCACCGTTCGCTTGCTCGGCCAAGGGCTTTGAAACCTCCAGCCCCTCGGTTAAATCGCCATACAGTGCTTCACAATCCAGCGCATGCAAGGGGTCCAGCACCAAAAAGGCATCGTCAGGAATCCTGTCGGTGCGGAACAACGGCTGCTGGCCAATTTGTGCCCCCGGGCCATCAACCGCGCACGGATTTGCACCGCGCCCAATTGGTAGACATCGCCCTCGCTGATCAGTCGTGCTTGCCCTTTGCCCAAACGCTCCGTACTGCCCGACACGCCAATGCCGTTACTGCTGATATCGGTTAAGAAATACTGCCCCTCCCGGTAACTGACCAGACCGTGATGACTGGAAAGCAACCGACTGGCGTCGGGAATGACCCAGTCACAACCCGCCCCGCGGCCGATCACGCCGCCAACGCCATCAAATGTTTTGACGCAAGCAGGCTCACCGCTTTCGGCATTACACACCTCAAACACTAATTGCATGGCAAGGCTTCCCTGTTCAATCGCTGCGACGGGTCGCCTGGGGATCACCCAGCGGACGGTAGTCGGCATCATCAAAAACGTAATTGGCGTTGCAGCCGCTCAACAAACACAGGACAAGCCCCAAGGCTTTCCACGTACGAAGAGGCATCAGGTATCTCCAATGAAAGTAAGGCTGACCACTAAGAGTGAGGTCTGTATGTGCATGAATCAGCCTCCCCCTCGAACGTCGCCAACAGGGATTTTCAAGCGTGTAAGGCGGTAGAGCAGCGTGCGGCGAGCGACACCCAATTCACGTGCCGTGCGGGTCCGATTGCCACGATTCTTGTGCAGGCAGTCGATCAGGAATGCCCGTTCAACCTGCTCCAGGCGCTGGCGCAATGTTGCGTCAACGGGAGTAGCGCTCGACGCAGACGACAGCGATAGGTGCTCCGGCAGCACCACTCCGTCGTCACAGAGCAGCACCGCGCGTTCCACCAGGCATTTGAGCTCACGAACATTGCCGGGAAAAGCGTGGCACGACAGTTGATCCAAGGCGGCAGCAGACCATTGCACCGATGTGCGACCCAGTGCCGAACAGGCCGATTGGGCGAACTGTCGCGCCAACAGCAACACATCGCCGTCCCGCTCACGCAAGGCCGGTAATTCGATCGGGAACTGCGCCAGTCGGTAATACAAGTCCTCGCGAAACGTACCGTCGGCCACCATTGCACTGAGGTCGCGATGGGTCGCAGCGATAATCCGCACATCGACCTTATGGGCCGCACAGGCTCCCAGCGGGCGGACCTCGCCTTCCTGCAGCACCCGTAGCAGCTTGGCCTGGAGCGACAAGGGCATATCGCCGATTTCGTCCAAGAGCAATGTGCCGCCATTGGCGGCGTCAAATAGCCCGACGTGGTTACGTTCCGCACCTGTAAAGGCGCCTTTGCGATAGCCGAACAGCTCGCTTTCCAGCAGCCCCTCGGGAAACGCCGCACAGTTCTGCACCACAAATGCTTTGCTACCGCGCGGCCCAGAGGTATGGATGGCCCGGGCCACCACTTCTTTTCCGGTTCCGGTCTCCCCGCGCAGAAGCACCGTGTAGGGAGCATTCAGCACCTTACCGATCAGACGGTAGGTTTCGTCCATGGCTGTGCTGTTGCCGGTCAGCCCATAGGTCACACGAGCGGTGGGTGCGCAGCCTTTGGCCTGGGAAGTGATGTTCGCAGGACGCCCCCGTCGCAACAAAGCCCGTTGACTCAAGGCGAAGCTACCCAATTGACTTAACGACGGGCCGTAGTTCTGCAGCCATCTCGGCTGCCGGCTGGCGCACAGCAATAGACCCGCGACCGCATTGTGGCGACCGACCAGCGGAACGCATAACAGTGAGCGCCACGGCACTGTTGTCGCCGGTAAAAACCCGCTCTCATACACGCTGTCTTCCAGGTTCTCCAGGCTCAGGGAACAGCAACGACTGAGGACGTAATGCAACAGTTGCTGATGCTGAAAGTCGGGACCGCAAGCGAGGTCGCCCGGGGGCAGCGCGCCGGGCAAATGCTGGGCAATCAGATCGAGTCGACCTGTGCTCTCGTCACACCCGTACAACTGGCTGAGTTCGCATTGACTCAGTTGCGCTGCCGCTGCAACACACAGGTCTGGCAACGTTGACTCGTCACTGTCGATACCCATTCGGGTGAACCAGGCCAATAACGACTCGGCATAGGCCAGCGGCTCGGGTAGCTGGGCAAACACACTGTTGGTCATAGGCTGAACTCGCAGATCGGCTGCCCGTCACCATCCAGACTGGCATGCACCAGCGATAGGGACTCACCCATGGCCATCGCCCCCAAAAGCCGATCGACTATCTGCGGCAGCAGATGAATCTCGATCCAGTGATCGATGTACCGCGCACCACTGTCGCTATGGGTGCATCGCTCGGCCATGTGAGTGACGAGTTCTGTCGTATAGCTCAATGCCAACTTGCGCGACTGCAACCTTCGCCCAAGACGGTCCAGCTTGACTCTGGCCAGGTCATGCAGCACCGCACCCACAACCGGGTAATAAGGCACGACCCGCATCCGGGCGAGCAGTGCCGGTTTGAAGTAGTTGCGCAACGCGGGGCGGATTGCGTCTTGCAGCACCTGGGTGTCAGGCCGCAGACCTCCAGCGCATAAGTCGACGATGCACTCGCTGCCCAGGTTGGAGGTCATCAGGATCAGCGTATTGCGAAAATCGATTTCCCGGCCCTCTCCATCATTGGCCAGCCCCTTGTCGAAGATCTGATAGAACAGGTTCAACACTTCCGGGTCGGCCTTTTCGACTTCGTCGAGCAATACCACCGAATAGGGTCGCTGACGCACAGCCTCGGTCAACACACCCCCCTCGCCATACCCGACATAACCGGGTGGTGCGCCAATCAGCCGGGACAGGGCATGTTTTTCCTGAAATTCCGACATGTTGAGGGTGGTGACAAAACGCTCGCCGCCATACAGCAAATCACCCAGCGCCAAGGCCGTTTCGGTTTTGCCCACGCCACTTGGGCCGACCAACAAAAATACACCGACCGGCGCTTCGGCCTTGTTCAGCCCGGCCGCCACGGCACGCAAGTTGCGGTCGAGCGCCTGTATGGCGGGTTCCTGGCCGAGAATGCGCGAGCGCAGAGCATCGGCAACCCCCAGCACCGATTCACTGTGTTCAAGGGACACCTGCTCAACGGGAATACCCGTCCATGCGCCGATAACCTGTGCCACCCGTCGCGGGCAAACGTGCACTTGGTCCGCCAGCACCCGTTGTTCGAACCAGTGCTGTTCCAAACGTTGACGCTCACTCTCGATAGCCGCCAATCGCAGGTTCAATGCGTGCACAGCCTGCTCATCCACCGCAAGCCCCGCGTCTCTGTCTCGACTCAGCGCGTCCCGTTGCCGCGAGCCTTCAGCCTGTTCGGTGCATAAACGCTCTAATGCCTCGGGCATCGTTACCTGACTGATGCGCGCACGGGCACAGGCGGTGTCCAGCACATCCACGGCCTTGTCGGGCAGCTGACGCCCTGCCAGGTAGCGTGCGCTCATTTGCGCCGCCGCCACGACCGCATCGTCACGGATGTACACCCCATGGCTGGCTTCATACGCCGGAACCAGACCACGCAGGATCGAAATCGCCTGCTCCACGCTGGGCTCACCGACCAGCACAGGCTGGAAACGCCGCGCCAGGGCAGGATCTTTTTCGAAGTACTTCTTGTATTCGGACCAAGTAGTGGCCGCCAGGGTGCGCAATTCGCCCCGGGCCAGGGCTGGCTTGAGCAGGTTGGCTGCGTCGCCGGCTCCCGACTGGGCGCCCGCGCCCACCAAGGTGTGCGCTTCATCGATAAACAGAATCACCGGTTGGGGCGACGCATTGACTTCGTCGATCACGCCCTTGAGCCGTCGTTCGAATTCGCCCTTGATGCTGGCACCCGCTTGCAGCAAACCCATGTCCAGGGTCAGCACCCGCACATTCTGGAGCGGCTCCGGTACTTGTGAACTGGCGATGCGCAAGGCAAGACCTTCGACAACAGCGGTCTTGCCTACCCCTGCCTCCCCCACAAGGATCGGATTGTTTTTGCGTCGACGCATGAGGATGTCGATCAACTGACGAATCTCGCCATCACGACACAGCACCGGGTCGATACGCCCTTCGCGCGCCTGGCGTGTCAGGTCATGGGTGAAACGTGCCAGCCATGACTCGTCGCTTGCGGCGGGGATGATGTCCGGGCGCTGGCTCAGCACGAAGCCCTGTACGCGCTGTGCATCCAAACGGCTCAACAACGCGTAATAGCGACTGCCTGCGTGTTGCAACGGGTGATGCAACAGCGCCAGTAACAGCGCGCCGTGGTCCACTTCGGTTTGGCGCAACTCCAGATGAGCAACCAACAATGCCTGCTGCAACCATTGCACGAGGGCTTGGGCAAACACCGGGTTAAGTGAAGCACTTCCCTCCCCCTTGGGCTGCAGCGTTGCTTGCAGCGTCTGCGCTTCGATCCCCGCGTCGGCCAAGGCTCTCATTAAAAGGCCATCGCGATGTTCCAGCTGGACCAATAGCAAGTCTTCTACAAGCACTTCCCTGCCACCACGCGCCACACAACGCTCAGCCGAGCGCTCCAAGTCTTGGCGGACCGCAGGCGTCAACGTTCGGATAAGTTGTTGCAGGTCTACATTCATCATCAAGAGCCCCTAGTGAGCGTCGTTGGCCACGATGACCACACCGTCGGCGCATTCGTGTGCCAGCCAACTGGTCCAACCCAGCCTGCAGACGTTGTATTCACCCACGTGCAACGGCCTGATGGACTCCTTGTCCAGCACCAGGCGCAGGTCGTAATCCAGCGGGTCGCGAGCGGTCAGTCGAACCAACGCACACAGCAGCGGATAGTCCGCACCCGTCGGCAAAAAACCATGGAATTGCTGCCAATCCAGGCCCTGTACATGCACCCTGAACTTGCCACCGCAATCGGCGACCCGGTCTCCCAAAACCTGGTCGGTGCCCAGCACGCTGTTGGCAACACCCAACTGGTTCAACTGCGCGGGAGTAATGACCACCGAGCGTTCGACCCACTGCTCAATAAACACGCGGTCGTGCTTGAAGTAGTAACGCAGCACTGTCTCGATTAACGCCGCCGAATGCGCCCGCAGACTAAGCAGACCCAGGTAGGGCAACAGCCGCTTGCAGTCCAACTGCGCTGCAGTGCGCAGCTGCCGGCCCTTCAACCCAATCAACGCAAACATCTGCTCGGAAAACGCGTCACGGGCCTGCGCCTGGAAGCTCACCTGGTAACGGTATTTGCGCCAGATCGGCAGCATCAGCCGTTGCAGACGATGGTGAAACAGGTCCAGAAAATCGCGAGTGGCGTGTCCACTCGCCTCATCGGCAAACGCCTGCTCGCCGTAAAACGCCGGCAACGGCGACCCAGCGCCACACAGACCCAGAACGTTGAGGCGAAGACGCGCACGCAATTGACCGTGTTCAACAAAAAACTCCACCCGATCGATGTCGTGACCGGGAAAACCAAGACCTGGGTTGGCCTGAAACTCCAACCTGTCATAGAGCGCGTCGTCATCCAGCAACGGATGGGCGTCGCGCAGGCGCTTGATCACCTGCAAAATCGCCTGGAACAGCGAATATTCGCGGATCGCACTGCACAGTTCCTTCAAAGCAGGGGCTGCTGCCCCATCCGGGGTGGCCATAGGTACACATCTCCTTGTGTGCTGATGACACGTAGTTCGTGGTAGGCATTGAGGCTTGCGTAAAGCGCGAAGAACTCGTTCAGCACCGAGGCGAACACAAACGCTTCGCCCCTCCCGAGGAAGCCTTCGAAATCAATGCTCAGGTCAATCTGCAAGCCACGAAATGGCATTCCGCGGTACAAACGATCGACCGGCCTATGACTGATGGATCGCAACGCACCTAACCTTCTCTGGCTGACCTTTTGCGCGTGCCGGTCGTGGTAACGCGGCACGTCGTAGGTTTGCAGGAGCACCTTGAACGCGTTGATATCGGTCAGTGACAAATAGTTGAGCGACATGTTGCTGATCAGTCGCCAGAGAAAATCCTGGTCAAGGGGCGGCGCAAAACTCGCGGTCGGCGCGCAGATATTGCGAAACGACAACCCCTCCGGCGTCTGCTCACAGGGTTGATTAATGTCACCTGCCTGTAATTGCCGAGGCAGGTTGTGATTGGTACATGTCAGCTCGATCGACAGCGTTTCCTGGGCATGCACCTGCCCATTTCCAAACGTCAGCCAAGTATCGAGCCCTGTGTGGTGCGCCGACGCGCGCTGCCGAATGCTGTAGCTGGTGGGGGGCGCCGAAGCGTCGATATCGCCATCATGCTCGAAGGTTTCAAACGGGACGTACGCTTGATACCCCAACCCGCCAGGGCGCCAACCCATGACCTTATCTACGGAAAACACACAAGCATTTTCCCGCGCGTACTCTCCAGGAATCAGCAGGTACTCGTCCTGCTTGCCGTCCAGGCGTATCGGAACTGCATCATGTTTGAATAGGTTGACGATGGGCGTGCAGTACAGCTTCACGTTGCTCAAAGTGGGGCACTCGGTGGTCTGGCAGCCCACGCGCAACGTGAAGCACACTTGAATGCTGCAGATTTGCTTGAGTTGGTCCTGGGGCAACCGCTGCAGCACATCCAGCCCATTTACATCGACGAACAGATACTTTTCAGGAAAGGAGAAATACTCCTGCAAATGGCGATACCCACTAAACGTAGTGTGCGGATAGGGCATCAGCGCATGCTCCTCGGCGAACCCCACCGGTTTTACCTGCTCAGCGTCGAGTCGCAACAACAGGGACTTGCCATCAGCCCCGCTCACAGCTCGTCCATCGCAGTCCAGTGGTCGTAACTCGATACCTTCAAGCTCGCGCAATAGGCTCAGATATAACCCTTGGCTGATGTAGCGATCTCCCGCCAGATGCAGACGTAATTGGTCGAACTCACATTCGCTGAAATTGCCTCCGGCACTCATGTCGAGGCGCAGACTCATCAACGCCTGTTCGCCTTGGACGCAATACTCCAATGCGCTCAGTTGCAACGGCAGGATGCGGGTGTCGTAACAGGTCCGAAAGCGACAGCGTTCGCCATTCACCGCACCGCTTTCGACTGGCGTATCCCGTGCGACCATCACCCCGACGCCCGTATGCTTCAGCGGGTCAAACTGCAAAATGCTGAACGCAGGTATCGGCCGCATATAGTTGGGCCACAGCAAATGCATCAACGAGTGCGTCAGCTCTGGCAACTCGTCATCCAATTTCTGGCGCAAGCGACCGGTGAGAAAGGCAAAACCTTCCAGTAATCGCTCCACATCCGGATCCTGGCCAGCCTCCCCTAGAAAGGGCGCCAGCGCGGGATTTCGCTCGGAGAAACGCCGCCCGAGCAGACGCAACGCACTGAGTTCACTTTGGTAATACTGGTTAAAGGACATCAGGCAAGACCTCAACCTGTCCCGCATCCCGCAGGCGCGCGGTGAACACCACAGGTTGCGTCACCCCGTCGATAGAGAGCGTGGCGTCGATGGCAAACGCCAGGGCCAAAGCGTCGTGACCTCGGGGTAACGACCTCACGCGGACTTGTTTCAAGCGTGGTTCGTAGGCGCGGATAAACCGCTCGATCAATAAGCGCGACTGGCTCAAGGACTCATGCAGACTCTGGTTCATGTCATTGAGGTCCGGCATTCCGTAGTCCGGCAGTGTCTGCACACTGCCTGCGCGGATGCTGAGCATTTTTCCCAGGTGAGCTGCGACAGACCTCACGCCACAGGCTGAATGCTCAGCTGGATACCCGAGTCGCTCAAACAGACTTCGGTTGCGGGTCACCCCTTGGCCCCTGCTCATTCTTTATCGAGCTTGCCAACCAGGGACAGCGTGAAGTCAGCCCCCATGTATTTGAAGTGCGGTCGTACGCTCAGACTGACCCGGTACCAACCAGGCTCACCCTCAACGTCACTGACCACGATGCGCGCCGCACGCAATGGCCGCCGCCCACGCACCTCGGCACTGGGGTTGTCCTGGTCTGCGACGTACTGGCGAATCCACTTGTTGAGCTCCAGCTCAAGGTCGGTACGCTCCTTCCACGACCCCAGTTGCTCCCGCTGCAGGACCTTGAGGTAATGGGCCAGACGATTGACCACCATCATGTAGGGCAACTGAGTACCCAGGCGGTAATTCAACTCCGCTTCCTTGCCCTCGGCACTGATGCCGAAACTCTTGGGCTTTTGTACCGAACTGGCGGAGAAAAACGCGGCATTGTCACTGCCCTTGCGCATCGTCAAGGCAATGAAGCCCTCTTGTGCCAGTTCATATTCGCGGCGGTCGGACACCAGTACTTCAGTGGGAATCTTGGTTTCGATTTCGCCCATGCTGTGGAAGTGATGCAAGGGTAAGTCTTCCACTGCGCCGCCGCTTTGCGGACCGATGATATTAGGGCACCAACGAAACCGTGCGAAACTGTCGGTCAAGCGTGTGGCAAAGGTGTAGGCGGTGTTACCCCATAGGTAGTGCTCGTGGCTGTTCACCACGGTTTCTCGGTAGGCAAAAGTCTTGACCGGGCATTCAAGGGGATCGTAAGGCGTTCGCAGCAGGAAACGCGGCACAGTCAGACCGATATATCGGGCGTCTTCGCTCTGGCGGAAGCTTTGCCATTTAGCGAATTGAGGGCCCTCGAAATGGTCCCTGAGATCCTTTAGATCAGGTAGGTCGGTGAAGCTTTCCAAGCCGAAAAAACCCGGCCCGGCGGCAGCGATAAAAGGTGCATGGGCCATGCAAGCCACACTGGAGGCGTATTGCATCAACTTCACATCAGGGGCACTGGGCGACAGAAAATAGTCGGCGATGATCGCGCCCACCGGCTGGCCGCCGAACTGACCGTATTCCGCACTGTAGACATGCTTATAGAGCCCTGACTGAGTCACCTCTGGCGAGTCTTCGAAATCATCCAGCAGGTCTTGCCGCGAGACATTCAGCAGTTCGATCTTGATGTTTTCTCGAAAGTTGGTGCGTTCGACCAACAGCTGCAGGCCTTTCCAGGAGGACTCCAGCGCCTGGAAACTTGGGTGGTGAAGAATCTCATCCATTTGCCGACTGAGCTTTTCGTCAATCTCGGCAATCATCCGGTCAACCAGACGCTTCTTGACCGGTTCACCGCTGTTCTGCGGCTTGATCAGTTCTTCGATAAAGGCCGAGACCCCACGCTTTGCAATGCCGTAGGCCTCGTCGTCCGCACTCAACAGAGTCTGAGCGATGATGTTGTCGAGGATGCTGCACTCATCAGTGCTGTGTACAGGTATCGGAGTGTGTTGAGTCGTCATGGCACCAGTGTCCTTTTACTGAGAAATATCAGGCGATTTGGCTGTTCAGGCCCAACTCTGCCAATACCCGGGCACGGGAGTCGTCATCGGCCAGAGCCTGTTCGATAGCTTTACGAAAGCTCGGCGTGTTGCCCAGCGGTCCCTTCAACGCCATCAACGCCTCACGCAGGGCCATCAGCTTGTGTAACTCGGGGATCTGCTCCACCAGGTTTGCGGGGTTGAAATCCTTCATCGAATTAATGCGTACCTGGATGGCGAGTTCTTCAACTTCGGCGCACTCCTGGAGACGGTTGGGTACATTCAGCGTGAGGCTCAGCGCCTGTTTGGCCAGCACCTCATCAAGGGTGTTCTTGTCGATGGCGATGGGTTTGCGATCTTCAAGCTTGCGCAGGTCCTCACGCTGGGTGAAGTCCCCCAGCACCAGCAGTTTCAACGGCAGCTCGACTTCTTCCTGAGCACCACCGATGGCGGGTTTGAAGGTGATATTGATGCGTTCCCTGGGTGCTACCGAACCTTCTTTGGCCATGGTATTTCTCCTTTTTTGGCTCGTGAGCCTATTCAAGTACCGCTTCAAGATCGAAGAGGCACAGCCTGCGGTGGGTGTCTTCCTTGCGCTCGCGCACGGCATGGTTTTGCGGCATCAGGTCGCAGCAGCGATGCAAGAGTTGGGTGACTTGAAACGCCAGCTCCGGTTCCCAGCGCTCCAGGCCCGAGCGTTGCAGCTCGACATCCAAATGTTCGAGCAGGATCTTCGCCAGTTCATGCTTGCCCGCGTGGACACATAAACGCGCCTGGGCCAGGCGCCAGTAAAAGCGTGCTCGATCACTGCGGGCGGCGTGCAAGCCTTGCTTGAGTTGTTGCACGGCGGCCTTGAGTCCCTCTTTGCCCAGCCGAGGCAATACATCCTGCAAAGCGATCTCCCAGGGCTCGGCATCGGCCACCACACCGGGCACTTCAGGCGCTTGCAGGTGATGGGAAACATGCAGTGCGATCCAGTCGCGAGTACTGCTGCTGGCAAAAGGAGCGCCATCGTGAAAACGAAACGCCGGTAAGTCCGGCAAGCGTTGCAGCAACAGGGCAAAGCTCACTTCCAGTTCGGTCATGGCCTGCTTCGCCTGCTGAGCCTCCAGGCATTGCCAGATCATGTGCAGCCCGTCGAACCAGAACATGGCACCTGAGAAGCAAGCCTCAAGTTCAACCAGCAGATCGGCGTGATGCCCTTGGCAAAACCGCTCCTGATAGCGTTTGAGCGTGTCGCAGGGCGGCGCGTACAGCGCGGTGACGCGCTCATTGTTGGCGTCCGGATAGCGGACGATGGCCAGCCATGCCAGCGTTCGGCTCAGGTGCAA
This sequence comes from Pseudomonas sp. H1_D04, assembly GCF_054683855.1. Classification (NCBI taxonomy): domain Bacteria; kingdom Pseudomonadati; phylum Pseudomonadota; class Gammaproteobacteria; order Pseudomonadales; family Pseudomonadaceae; genus Pseudomonas; species Pseudomonas sp. H1_D04. The sequence goes on along the minus strand of NZ_CP162826.1, from coordinate 4,856,876 downwards.
GGCCCGCAAGTCGGTAGCGTTGTGGCGCAACCACCAGGTACACAACGGACGGGCTTGTTCTTGCAAGGCACGCAACAATTTATGCGCGTCCTTTTCGTTGTTGACCGTCAGCTCGGTTTTCAACAACGGGGTGGTGGCCTGTTTGACGTGTGCAATCACGGCACTCACCCCTGTGACGGCGGGATGACCCTGCGCCGCAAGCTCCATCCGCTGGTCCAGTTGCCTGCGAATCGGTAGCAAGAGCGGCGCGCCCTCGCCCAAATGGGCAGTCCAGAGCTCATCAAGGCGCGAGAGTTGTTCTAGCAACGCTCGGAATAACGGCTGCTGGTCCTGAAGCGAAAGGCTTTGAACAAGCAGTGTCTCAAGGCGCAAGACCAACCAGCCGAACGCCGCGCTGCGGGTGCGCAGCTTTTGTGGGTGCACCGTGGACCAATGATGCTCACAGAGATGACGCAGCAACCCGAGGCCTGCCAGCAGACCGGCAAAGGATTCGCGCTGGTACAGCGCCCACGTCAGCCAGACAGCCACGCGCAGATCTTTGGACTGCTCTCGCAGCAGGCATTCGCTGATGTTCAGAGTCTTTTGCCAGTCCGGCTGGCCAGCGCCATGAATGGACTGCATCTTTCCCAGTTCAGACTCCAGGGCTTCATACTCACTCGAATACCGTATATCACCGCCAGCAAAACTTGTTTGCGAACAGGGTAGTTTGGCAAGTTCAAGATAATGAACGCAGAGTTTATCCGAGTATCCCATTTAGGACCGCACGCAATTAATCAAGGTACGAACAACAAACTAAGCAAACTTAAAATTCGCACCAGAATGTCATCTTGGCTTCGCTCGACTCGCCACGAAGTTCGCAAACCTTAGCCATGCCAATAACATTCAGCAAGCAATAACCACATACTTAAGACTTGTCCTACGGGCGACATAAACTAAGGCATATGCTGGATATTGCGCAATAAAACCAGCCTGTCGAATCTAATATCAGCGAAAATCAATTGCCAGGCGCCCTATCGGCATGAGCAATTAAATGCGCACTTATGCGCAATTAATACCCGACAAACCGCCTCCAAACCCTCAATAACTTTCTACATGCCACGCAGACACTCAACGGACACCAAGTACTTATTGGTTCCCACACTTTCAGGCACGTTTCTTGTTATAGGCATTTCTCCAACCGGCGCAGTCGCCGGTGTGAACGACCTTTCAATCAGGCAAGGAAACCCGTCATGCCAACACCCGCGTATCTCTCTATCACCGGCGTCAAACAGGGTTTGATTACGGCAGGCACATTTACTCAGGACTCTGTAGGCAACACTTATCAGCAGGGCCATGCAGACCAGATCCTGGTCCAGGCCTTTTCCCACCAAGTAGTCGTTCCGCGGGACCCACAGTCCGGTCAACCAACCGGCCAGAGGGTTCACAAACCGCTGATGATCAGTAAGGTCTTCGATAAGTCATCACCACTCCTGTTCAGCGCCTTGACCAGCGGTGAGCAGGTCACGTGCCGCCTGGAATGGATGCGCAGCACATCTGCCGGAGCACAGGAGCACTACTTCACCATCGAACTGGAAGGGGCAACCATCGTGGACATCCAATCACGCATGCCCAACTGCCAGGACCCGAGCAATGCCCACTTCACACACTTGGAGGACGTGTACTTCACCTATCGCAAGATCGTATGGACCCACGAAGTGTCCGGCACGTCCGGGTCGGATGACTGGCGCAGCCCGGTAGCCGGTTAACCCGGCCCCACGCAGGAACGGGCGCCAGGGACGGCGCCGTTTCTGCCAGCGGGTTAGACCATCGCCAGCGGATGCTTGCGCTTGGGCGCACCGAAGACGCGGTCGATGGCGTCTAGGTCATGCTCATCGAGCACCAGTTTGGCGGCGGCTGCGTTCAGTCGCACGTGCTCCGGCGACACAGCCTTGGGAATGGCGATCACGCCCTCTTGGCGCAACACCCAGGCCAGAGCGACCTGCGCCGGTGTGACCTCATGACGATGGGCGATCTGCTTGAGCGTCGCGCTGGACAGTAACTCACCGCCTTGCGCGATCGGGCAGTACGCCATCAAGGGCAAGTGATGTTGCTGCCACCAGGGCAGCAGATCGAACTCGATGCCGCGCTCTTCGATGTTGTAGAGCACCTGATTGGTTGCACAGGCTGGGGAGGCAAGCTCCTGCAGGTCTGCCACGTCGAAGTTGGAGACACCCCAACGACCGATCTTGCCGGCTTCGCGCAGACGCTCGAAGGCTTCAACGGTTTCTTCAAGCGGGTATTGGCCACGCCAGTGCAGCAAGTACAGATCGATGTAGTCAGTGCCCAGCCGCTGGAGGCTGGCTTCGCAGGCCCGCGGCACACCCTTGTGGCTGGCATTGTGCGGGTAGACTTTGCTCACGAGGAACACCTGGTCACGTTTGCCGCGGATAGCTTCGCCAACCACCGTTTCGGCGCCGCCCTCGCCGTACATTTCGGCGGTATCGATCAGGGTCATGCCCTCGTCGATCCCCAGTTGCAACGCGGCAACTTCGGCGCGGTGCTGGTCCGGGTTTTCGCCCATGCGCCAGGTTCCCTGGCCGATGACAGGGACGGGAACGCCGGCCAGATCAATAGTACGCATGACAACCTCCTGATGAGTTCGCGGATTAACAGTGTGGCATTGGTCGGACAAAAGGGTTCAATCGAAGTATGGTTGCCCTTTGCCAAGTCGCGAGGAAAGACCCGCAATGCTGTTTATCGTGATGCTCGGGGGCAAGCACCCCAGGGCGAAAATCGAAGTTCACGATGTGGTGTTCGCCGCTGCGGATACGCTGGAAGCCACTTACCCGCAATTGCGCGACGGTTGGTTTGGCAGCCCCAAGGGCGTGCATATCGATTCCTGGATGGCCGTGGATGGCGTCGACGGCTGGAAGGTCGAACTCAGCCACCTGGCGCCCCAGGCCGGCGCCCATCACTTGTACTTCATCAACCTTGGCGGGTACGAAGCGAACACCTTTGGCGAGTCCCATCATTACCTGCTGGTGGTCGCGCGCAACAAACAGGAAGCCACCCGCATGGGCAAGCAACAGATGCTGGGGCATTGGTCCCAGGGTCACACCGACGGCGTGCTGGATATCGATGACTGCCTGCCCATCGATCTGGTCGACGGGCGCTATCTGCACCTCGTCCAGGCACCACACCGGGCAATCCTGCAGCGCAACGACTATATCGTGCTGCCCTGACACCGGCCGATCAAATACCGGGAACTTTGCCAGGAAATAACCGCCTGAATCCGGTACGCTCACCCTTTTTACTCAAGGAGTTACTCCCCATGGCCAAAGCCACCGCCCGTCACATCCTCGTTTCCACTGAAGACAAGTGCAACGAACTCAAGGCCCAAATCGAAGGCGGCGCCGATTTCGCAGAAATCGCCAAAGCCAACTCCAGCTGCCCATCCAGCCGTCAAGGCGGCGACCTGGGTTCGTTCGGTCCAGGCCAAATGGTTAAAGAATTCGACACCGTAGTTTTCAGCGCCCCGGTCAACACCGTGCAAGGCCCGGTGAAAACCCAGTTCGGCTACCACCTGCTGGAAGTCACCAGCCGCCAGGACTGATCCAGTCCACGCTGATGCGACAAACAACGGCCCGCCTTTTGGTGGGCCGTTGTGCATGTGATGACTGGCGACGCTGATGCCGTTAGCGTACAAATCCCTATTCCTGCTCTTCCGGCGTTCAAGACTGATAATGCGATTGGCCTTTTCGACTCTATTTCGCTCTACCCTCGCCCTGCTGCTGGCCAGCACCGCCGTGATCGCGGCCCCCCAACCGTCACTGACGGTGTACGGCGAACCGGCCAAGTACCCCGCCGGTTTTACCCATTTCGACTACGCCAACCCCAACGCGCCCAAGGGCGGCAGCCTGCGGCGTTCGGCCATCGAAATCGGACGCTTCGATCATGTGCTGCCCTATATCGACAAAGGCATCGGCGTGTCACAGGTTGACGGCTGGCTCTACGCGCCCCTCGCCCTGCGCTCTCTGGACGAACCCTATACGGTCTACGGCCTGGTCGCCGAAAAAATGGAGCGCGCCGAGGACGGCCTGTCCCTGCGTTTCTACCTGAACCCCAAGGCGCGCTTTGCCGACGGCAAACCCATCACCGCCGAAGACGTACGCTACAGCTTTGATTTATTAATGACCCAAGGCAGCCTGCGTTTTCGCACACTGTTCGCCGACGTCAAGCACGTCGAAGTGGAAGGTGAGCGCCAGGTGCGCTTCGACTTTTCCAGCAACGAAAACCGCACCCTCCCCCTGGATATCGCCACCCTGCCGGTGTTCCCGGAGCACTGGTGGAAGACCCGCGACTTCGCCAATGGCGGCGGCTACGAAGCCCCACTGGGCAGCGGCCCGTACAAGGTCAGTAAGGTCGACTCCGGCAACACCATCACCTTTACGCGCGACCCTGACTGGTGGGGCAAAGACTTGCCCGTCAGCCGTGGCCTGTACAACTTCGATCACCTGAGCCTGGAGTTTTTCGGTGATACCGAAGTAGCCCGCCAGGTGCTGCGAGGCGGCGCCTACGATTTCAATCGTGAATTTTCCGCCACCGGCTACTCCATCGGCTACAACGGCCCTGCCCTGGACGATGGCCGCCTGCAACGCGCTCACCTGGCCAAGGAAATGCCGCAACCGGCCCAAGGCTATGTCTTCAACGTGCAGAAGCCGGTATTCAAAGACCGCCGGGTGCGCCAGGCCCTGGCAATGCTGTGGGATTTCGAATGGGCCAACCGGCAGATGATGCGAAATATGTACATTCGTCAGCAGAGTTTCTTCTCTAATAGCCCGCTGGCGGCTACCCAACTGCCCACCCAGGAAGAGCTGGCGATTCTTGAACCGTTGCGTGGGCAGATCCCTGACGAGGTGTTTACCCAGGTGTTCAAGGCACCGGTCACCGACGGCAGCGGCATGATCCGTGACAAACAGCTCCAAGCACTGGCCCTGCTGGAAGAGGCCGGTTGGAAACCCAACGGCGACAAGCTGGTAAACGCCGAAGGCGAACCGCTTGAGTTCACCTTCCTCAATGCGCAGGCTGGTCTGGAGCGACTGTTACTACCGTACAAACGCAACCTGGCGCAGATCGGCATCACCCTTAATATCCGTCGCATCGACTCCTCTCAGTACGTCAACCGTTTGATGACACGGGACTACGACATGATCGTCACCGGGTTTCCTGTCACCACCTCGCCGGGCATGGAGCTGTACAACTACTTTGGTTCCAGCGCCGCTTTTGATTCGGGCGCAAACAACTACATGGTGCTCAAGGACCCGGCGGTTGACGCCTTGATCAAAGGTCTGGTCAAAGCCGACACACAGGCGCAGATGCTCACCTACGCCCATGCTCTGGACCGGGTGCTGCAATGGAATTACCTATGGATCCCCAATTACTACCCGCCCGGTACGTCCGCCGCCTGGTGGAACCGTTTCGGCCGCCCGGCCATCGAGGCCAAGAATGACGAGGCCCTGGAAACCTGGTGGGAAGTCAGCCCCACACCTCTGACCACTGAGCAGATGAATGCCGAACTGAAAAAACGCGGAGGAGCGCGCTGATGTTTGCCTATATCGTGCGGCGCCTGCTGCTGATCATCCCAACCCTGGTGATCATCCTGCTGGTGAATTTCGTGATCGTGCAGGCCGCCCCCGGTGGCCCGGTGGAACAGGCCATCGCCCACTTGCAGGGGATTGGCGGCGGCGGTGTCGGCGGCTCATCCGGCGAAGGCATCAGCAGCGGCTCGCGGTCCAGTCGGGGCCTGGACCCGAAGCTGATCAAGGACATTGAAAAACAGTACGGCTTCGACAAGTCCGCACCGGAACGCCTTTGGCTGATGCTCAAGAGCTATGCCCAGTTGGATTTCGGCAACAGCTTCTTTCGCGGCTCGACGGTGATCGACCTGATCCTGGAAAAGATGCCCGTCACCATTTCCCTCGGGCTGTGGGCCACGCTGATCACTTACCTGGTCTCAATCCCGCTAGGGATACGCAAAGCGGTGCGCCACGGCAGCAGCTTTGATGTATGGAGCAGCACCGCCATCGTGATCGGCTATGCGATGCCAGCGTTCCTGTTCGCGATGTTCCTGATCGTGGTGTTCGCCGGCGGCACCTCCCTGAACTGGTTCCCGGTTCGCGGACTGGTGTCGGAGAACTTCGAAGAGCTGAGCACCGTGGGCAAGATCGCCGACTACTTCTGGCACCTGGTGTTGCCGGTGACGTCTTTGGTAATCGGCGGATTCGCCACCCTGACCATTCTCACCAAAAACTCGTTCCTCAATGAAATCACCCGCCAATACGTGGTGACCGCGCGGGCCAAAGGCTTGAGCGAACGACGGGTTTTGTATGGCCATGTGTTCCGCAACGCCATGCTGCTGGTGATCTCGGGGATTCCCCAGGCATTTATCAGCGTGTTTTTTGCAGGATCCTTGCTGATCGAGGTGATTTTCTCCCTGGATGGCCTCGGTCGCATGAGCTACGAAGCGGCGGTTTCGCGGGATTACCCGGTGGTGTTCGGTTCGCTGTTTATCTTCACCCTGTTTGGCCTGCTGATAAAACTCATCGGTGACCTCTGCTACACCCTGGTGGACCCGCGTATCGACTTCGCCGCGAGGAACGCCTGATGCTTAACTTGTCTCCCGTGGCACGCCGACGCTTCGAGCGTTTCAAGAAAAATCGCCGTGGCTGGTGGTCGCTGTGGCTGTTTATCGGCCTCTTTATCCTGACCCTCGGCGGCGAACTGATCGCCAACGACAAACCCCTGGTGCTGAGTTTCAAGAACGAACTGTATTTCCCGGTGTTCAAGCGTTACACCGAGCAGCAGTTCGGCGGCCAGCTGCCGTTCCAGGCCGACTACCGCAGCGACTATGTGCAAAAGCTGATCAAACAGGACGGCGGCTGGATGTTGTTCCCGCCGATCCCTTTCAGCGATGACACCCCCAACTACGAACTGACCCGCCCTGCCCCCAGCCCGCCCTCGGCGGTGAACTGGCTGGGCACCGATGACCAGTCCCGCGACGTGCTGGCGAGGGTCATTTTCGGCGCGCGGGTGTCGATCCTGTTCGCCCTGGCGCTGACGGCCATCAGCGCAGCCATTGGCATCGCCGCCGGGGCTTTGCAGGGTTACTACGGCGGCTGGGTCGACCTGATCGGCCAGCGGGTACTTGAGGTCTGGTCCGGTCTGCCGGTGCTGTACCTGCTGATCATTCTGTCGGGCTTTGTCGAGCCCAATTTCTGGTGGTTGCTGGGGATCATGGCGCTGTTTTCCTGGCTGGCCCTGGTGGACGTGGTGCGCGCCGAGTTCCTGCGCGGGCGCAACCTGGAGTACGTCAAGGCTGCACGGGCGCTGGGCCTGGGCGACGGCAAGATCATCCGCCGACATATCCTGCCGAATGCGATGACCGCCACCTTGAGCTACCTGCCGTTTATTTTGACCGGCGCGATTTCCACCTTGAGCGCCCTGGATTTCCTCGGCTTCGGCATGCCGGCGGGCAGCGCATCCCTGGGCGAACTGATCGCCCAGGGCAAGCAGAACCTGCAAGCGCCATGGCTGGGCCTGACGGCGTTTTTCACCTTGGCGCTGATTCTGTCGCTGCTGGTCTTTATTGGCGAGGCGTTGCGTGACGCCTTCGACCCACGTTCATGAGTGAGTCCCTATGAACCTGATCGAAATCCGCGACCTCAGTGTCGCCTTCAGCGGCCAGACCGTGGTGCGTAACCTGAGCCTGGACGTGCAACCCGGCGAGTGTTTGGCACTGGTGGGCGAGTCGGGCTCGGGCAAGTCGGTGACGGCCCATTCGATCCTGCAATTGCTGCCCGAAGCCGGCACAGCTACCACGGGCTCGGTTAAATATCGCGGCCAGGAGTTGATCGGCGCGTCGACGGCGACCCTGCAGAAACTGCGCGGCAACCGTATCGCGATGATCTTCCAGGAGCCCATGACCTCCCTCAACCCGCTGCACAGCATCGAAAAGCAAATCGGCGAAACGTTGCTGCTGCACAAGGGCATGGGCGGCAAGGCGGCGCAGGCGCGCATCCTTGAACTGCTCGAACTGGTGGGCATCCAGAAACCCCAGGAGCGCCTCAAGGCTTATCCGCACCAACTGTCCGGCGGCCAACGCCAACGCGTGATGATCGCCATGGCCCTGGCCTGCGAGCCGGAGTTGCTGATTGCCGACGAACCCACCACCGCGCTGGACGTGACCGTGCAGCGCAAGATCCTGCTGCTGCTCAAGTCCTTGCAACAGCGCCTCGGTATGTCGCTGCTATTGATCAGCCATGACCTCAACCTGGTGCGCAGCATCGCCCAGCGCGTGTGCGTGATGCGCGCCGGGGAGATTGTCGAGCAGGCTGACTGCGAGACCTTGTTCACGGCGCCGCAACACCCTTACAGCCGCCTGTTGCTGGACGCCGAGCCGTCCGGCGATGTGCTGTGCAGCGATCCGCGCGAGACCGTGTTGGAAGTGGATGACCTGACCGTACAGTTCCCCCTCAGCGGTGGGCTGTTTCGGCGCAAAACCTACCTGCGCGCCGTGGATGGCATCAGCCTCAACGTGCAGCGCGGCAAAACCCTGGGTATTGTCGGCGAGTCCGGCTCGGGCAAATCCACCCTGGGCCAGGCGATCCTGCGCCTGCTGGATTCCACCGGCAGCATCCGCTTCCAAGGTGAATCCCTCGACCCGCTGAACCATCAGCAAATGCGCCCATGGCGCAAACAGATGCAGGTGGTTTTCCAGGACCCTTACGGCAGCCTCAGCCCGCGCATGTCGGTACAGCAAATCATCAGCGAAGGCTTGGAAGTCCACGCGCCGTGCAGCCTCGCCGACCGCGACGCGCAAGTGATCCAGGTGCTCAAGGACGTGGGCCTCGACCCCGCCAGCCGCCATCGCTACCCCCATGAATTCTCCGGCGGCCAGCGGCAACGCATCGCCATCGCCCGCGCCCTGGTGTTGAAACCCGCGCTGATGCTGCTGGACGAACCGACCTCGGCGCTTGACCGCACGGTGCAAAAACAGGTGGTTGCACTGCTGCGCGAGCTGCAGGAAAAGTACGGCCTGACCTACTTGTTCATCAGCCACGACCTGGCCGTGGTACGCGCCATGGCCCACGACATGATCGTGATCAAGGACGGCAAAGTGGTGGAGCGCGGCGCGAGCCATGATGTGTTCGAATCGCCACAACATCCCTACACCAAGGAGTTGTTGGCGGCGGCGTGCGGGCTGTCGACATGAGCACCAGCCTCAAGGACTACCAACAGGTTCGCGGCCTGGCGATCCAGTCGCTGTTCGAGATCATCGAGCAGTCCAGCGAAGGCACGGTGATTGTCGACCGCGACGCCAATATCGTGTGGATGAATGAGCGCTACGCCAAGCGCTTCGGCCTCAAAAGCGCTGACGAAGCCATCGGCCAGCCGTGCGAGCAGGTGATTTCCAATAGCCTGTTGCGCCAAGTGGTACGTAACGACCAGCCGATCCTGCTGGATATCCAGGACACACCCAAAGGCCCGTTGGTGGTGATGCGCCTGCCGATCCACAACGACGCTGGCGCGGTGATCGGCGCGATTGGTTTCGCGTTGTTCGATGAACTGCGCAACCTCTCGCCATTGATCGAACGTTACCTGAGCATGCAGCAGGAGCTGGCCTCCACCCGCTCGCTGCTGCGCTCACGCCAGAGCAAGTACAACTTCGCGCACTTTATCGGCACCAGCGCCGCCAGCCTTGAGGTCAAACGCCGTGCCCGGCGCAGCGCGAGTGCCGAGTCGCCGGTGTTGTTGCTCGGCGAAACCGGCACCGGCAAGGAGTTGCTGGCCCAGGCCATCCACGGTGCCTCGCCACGGGCGCACAAGGCGTTTGTCAGCGTCAACAGTGCGGCGATTCCCCATGACCTGCTGGAAGCCGAATTCTTCGGCACCGCGCCAGGCGCCTTTACCGGCGCTGATCGCAAGGGCCGTCCAGGCAAGTTCCAGATTGCCCAGGGCGGCACGCTGTTCCTCGATGAAATCGGGGATATGCCGCTGCCGCTGCAAAGCAAATTGCTGCGGGTGTTGCAGGAAAAGGAATTCGAACCGGTGGGTTCCAACGAGATGCTGCACAGCGATGTGCGGGTAATCGCGGCGACCTCCATGGACTTGGAAGCGGCGATCAAGCGTGGTGAGTTTCGCGCCGATTTGTATTACCGGCTGAATGTGTTGCCGATCCACGTGCCGCCACTGCGTGATCGGTTGGAGGACATTCCCGCATTGAGCGAGGCGATCCTCGAAGAACTGCGCAGCCAGCATGAGCTGGACCGCGAGGCTCTGGCGCTGCTGGCACAGCATGCGTGGCCAGGGAACATCCGTGAGCTGCGTAATGTGCTGGAGCGGGCGGCGTTGCTGAGTGATGACTTGGTGTTGAATGCCACGGACATTCGCGCGGCGATCGGCACGTTCAGCCCCGTGGAGCGCGACGCGGTCGCAACGGTTGAGGGCGAGACATTCGCGGCGGCGCGGGAGCGGTTTGATCGACAGCTGATTGCGACGGCACTTAAGGCCTGTGACGGCAACGTGGTCGAGGCGGCCAAGCGATTGGGGCTGGGACGGTCGACGTTGTACAAGAAGATGGTGGCACTGGGCATCGCCTAATCTCCACAAAGAGACTAAGTTCTCCATATAAAGACAATCCATGTGGGAGGGGGCTTGCCCCCGATAGCGGTGCATCAGCAAGCACATGTGTTGACTGACCTGATGCTATCGGGGGCAAGCCCCCTCCCACATTTGATCTTCGCTTGTCTCGAAATTGAGATAAAACCCAAAAACACTCGAAAGAAATTAAAAAATATCCATATATTTCAATAACTTGAAAATATGGCACACATCTCGCTATAGCCCTCCCCACAGTTTCACCCACAAAAATAACAATCCGATGGAGACACACCATGAGTGTGATCATTGCCCTGGCCGCGCTCGCGCTGCTGATGCTGGCCGCCTACCGTGGCTATAGCGTTATCCTGTTTGCCCCCATCGCCGCCCTTGGCGCGGTACTGCTCACCGACCCGTCCGCTGTCGCCCCCGCCTTTACCGGGGTGTTCATGGAGAAAATGGTCGGCTTTATCAAACTGTATTTCCCGGTGTTCCTGCTCGGTGCGGTCTTCGGCAAGTTGATCGAGTTGTCGGGGTTCTCGCGCTCCATCGTGGCCGCTGCGATTCGCTTGCTTGGCACGCGTCAGGCGATGTTGGTGATCGTGCTGGTCTGCGCCCTGCTCACCTACGGCGGCGTATCGCTGTTTGTGGTGGTGTTCGCGGTGTACCCGTTCGCGGCGGAGATGTTCCGCCAGAGCAATATCCCCAAGCGCCTGATTCCGGCGACCATCGCCCTCGGCGCATTCTCGTTCACGATGGATGCCCTGCCCGGCACGCCGCAGATCCAGAACATCATCCCCAGCACCTTCTTCAACACCACCGCCTGGGCGGCGCCGTGGCTGGGGTTGATCGGCACGATCTTCGTGTTCTGCACCGGCATGCTGTACCTGGCGCGGCAACGCAACAAGGCCCAGCGCGCGGGTGAAGGCTATGGTACTGAGTTGCGCAACGAGCCTGAGACCGCCGAAAACCTCACTCTGCCCAACCCGTGGATCGCGCTGTCGCCGCTGATCCTGGTGGGCGTGATGAACCTGTTGTTCACCCACTGGATCCCGCAGTGGTACGGCAAGACCCACAGCCTCAGCCTTCCGGGCATGAGCGCGCCCGTGACCACTGAAATCGCCAAGCTCACAGCGATCTGGGCGGTGCAGGCGGCGTTGCTGGTCGGGATCTTGATGGTGCTGGCCTTCGGCTGGTCGGCGATCAAAAGCAAGCTCGCCGAAGGCAGCAAAAGTGCGGTCAGCGGCGCCTTGCTGGCAGCAATGAATACCGCGTCGGAATACGGTTTTGGTGCGGTGATTGCCTCGCTGCCAGGCTTTCTCGTGCTGGCGGACTGGCTCAAGGGCATCCCCAACCCGCTGGTCAACGAAGCAATTACCGTGACCCTGCTGGCCGGTATCACCGGTTCCGCGTCGGGCGGTATGAGCATCGCCCTGGCGGCCATGTCCGAGAGCTTTATTTCGGCGGCCCATGCGGCCAATATTCCCCTTGAAGTGCTGCACCGGGTCGCGGCCATGGCCAGCGGCGGCATGGACACCCTGCCCCACAACGGCGCGGTGATCACCCTGCTGGCGGTGACCGGCCTGACCCACCGCGAAGCCTACAAAGACATTTTCGGCATCACGATTATCAAGACCCTCGCGGTGTTCGTGGTGATCGGTACTTTCTACGCCACCGGCATTGTGTGAGGTTTTCATGACGACTTTGAATGGCAAGACCGCCCTGGTCACCGGCTCCACCAGCGGCATCGGCCTGGGCATTGCCTTGAGCCTGGCACAGGCAGGGGCCAACTTGATCCTCAACGGCTTCGGCGACGCCAGCGCGGTGATCGCGCAGGTGCAGGCGTTTGGTGGCAAGGTGGGGCATCACCCTGCGGACGTCAGCGACCCGGCGCAGATCGCCGATATGTTCGCCTACGCCGAGCGTGAATTCGGCGGCGTGGACATCCTGGTCAACAACGCCGGCATTCAGCATGTGGCGGCGGTGGAAGCGTTCCCGGCCGAACGCTGGGACTCAATCATCGCGATCAACCTGTCCTCGGTGTTCCACAGCACGCGCCTGAGCCTGCCGGGCATGAAGGCCAAGGGCTGGGGGCGTATCGTTAATATCGCCTCGGTTCACGGCCTGGTCGGTTCGGTGGGCAAGGCAGCCTATGTGGCGGCCAAGCATGGCGTGATCGGTTTGACCAAAGTGGTAGGCCTGGAGACGGCAACCAGCAATGTGACCTGTAATGCGATTTGCCCCGGCTGGGTGCTGACGCCGCTGGTGCAGAAGCAAATTGATGATCGCGTGACCAAAGGTGTGGACCCGCACCAGGCGCAGCATGATTTGCTGGCGGAGAAACAGCCGTCCCTGGAGTTTGTGACGCCGCCGCAGTTGGGTGAGTTGGTGTTGTTTTTGTGCAGCGAGGCCGGTGCGCAGGTACGTGGCGCGGCGTGGAACATTGATGGCGGCTGGCTGGCCCAATAAAAACAGACACTGGCGTTCTAAATTGTGGGAGGGGGCTTGCTCCCGATGGCGGTGGGTCAGTACCACACGGGCTAGCTGGTACTCCGCTATCGGGAGCAAGCCCCCTCCCACAGTAGAATTCTATTGTTTTGAAGACCTGCATAAGAACAAGAGACCTTGCTGATGTCCGAGATCCTCTGGCAACCCTCACCGGAACGCATCCGCCACACGCGAATGGACCAGTTCCGCCGCTTCATCAACGACCGCCACGCCTTGCAACTGGGCGACTACCCCGCCCTGCATCAATGGAGCATCGACCAGCGGCCGGACTTCTGGCAGGCGATCGTCGCCTACTTCGACGTGCAGTTTCGCAGCCCGCCCGGCGCGGTACTGATCGAAGGCGCCGAGATGCCCAGCGCCCAGTGGTTTCCCGGCGCGACCCTGAATTTCGCCGAGCACCTGCTGCGTCGGCGTGACGACCATCCGGCCGTGGTCGCGATCAGCGAAGACGGCCAGCGCGAACAACTCACCTACGCCGAACTGGCCGCTCACGTCGCCGGCCTGCAAAACAGTCTGCGATCGGCTGGCGTCGGCATCGGTGACCGGGTGGCGGCGTGCATGCCCAACACCTGGCAAACCCTGGTGGGCATGCTCGCCACCACCAGCCTGGGCGCAATCTGGTCGTGCTCCTCGCCGGACTTCGGCACCCAAGGCGTGATCGACCGGTTCGGCCAGATCGAGCCCAAGGTGCTTATTACCTGCGCCGGTTATCGGTACGCCGGAAAACCCATCGACCAAAGCGCCAAACTCAATGAAATCCTCGAACGGCTGCCGTCCCTGGAGCAGTTGATTGTGGTGCCGTACGCGCGGCCCGAGGCGCAGGTCGAGGACTACCGCACCCAGGCGAAGGTTGTGCTGTGGCAGGACTTTTACCAACCCGGCGGCGAGCCTGAGTTTGTCGCGGTGCCCTTCGATCATCCGCTGTACATCCTCTATTCCAGCGGCACCACCGGCGTGCCCAAGTGCATCATCCACAGCACCGGCGGCGTATTGCTTACACACCTCAAGGAACACGGCCTGCATGCCGATCTGTCCCGCGAGGACTGCCTGTTCTACTACACCACCTGCGGCTGGATGATGTGGAACTGGCTGGTCTCGGTACTGGCCATCGGCGCCACGGCGGTGCTGTATGACGGCTCACCCTTTCATCCTGGACCTGAGCGCCTGATCGACTTGATTGATGCCGAAAAGATCAGCGTGTTCGGCACCAGCCCAAAATTCCTCGCCACCCTGGAAAAGGCCGGGCTGCAACCGCGCCTGAGCCACGACCTGGGCAGCCTCAGGGGGCTGATCTCGACCGGGTCGCCGCTGTCACCCCAGAGCTACGACTATGTGTACCGCGAGATCAAGGGCGAGCTGTGTTTATCCTCCATGTCCGGCGGCACCGATATCGTGTCCTGCTTTGTTATCGGCAACCCGGTGTTGCCGGTGCGCCGAGGCGAAATGCAGTGCAAGAGCCTGGCGATGGCCATTGAAGTGTGGGACGACCACGGCCAGCCGTTGGTCGGTGAAAAAGGCGAGCTGGTGTGTACCCGGCACTTCCCGGCCATGCCCATCGGCTTGTGGAATGACCCCGACCAGAAGAAGCTGCGCGCCTCGTATTTCAGTCAGTTCCCCGGCGTGTGGGCCCAAGGCGACTACGCTGAGCAACGCCCGAATGGCAGCCTGCTGATTCACGGCCGCTCCGACGCGGTGCTCAACCCCGGCGGCGTGCGCATCGGCACGGCGGAGATCTATCGCCAAGTGGAGAAAGTCCCACAGGTACTGGAAAGCCTGGCCATCGGCCAACGCTGGCAAGACGACGTGCGCGTGGTGCTGTTTGTGCGCCTCGATGAGGGCATCGAGTTGGATGAGGCGTTGCAACAGCAGATCCGCCAAGTGATCCGCGCCAACACCACACCGCGCCATGTGCCGGCCAAAATCCTGGCTGTCAGCGATATCCCTCGTACCATCAGCGGCAAGATTGTCGAATTGGCGGTGCGCAATGTGGTGCATGGCGAGCCGGTCAAGAACACCGACGCCCTGGCCAACCCGCAGGCATTGGAACAGTTCCGCGACCGCCCGGAACTGGCATAAAGATGAAAGGATTCAGCGCTGACGCACTCATTTGAAGACAAACGCCGAATGCATGCTATTTTTCGGGGGTAGTCACCCATTCTCGACTCACGGGATAATGGGTGTTGTCATTTTTCAAAGCGTTACGCTCAGGGCTTTTTATGAAAGGAACATCCACCGGTAGCGACGCCGCTGCATTAATTGCGCGGCTGGACTGGGCACGAAGCCCACTCGGTGAGGCCAATGATTGGCCGCAAAGCCTGCGCACAGCGGTCGATATTGTCGTCCATTCGCCGATGCCCATGCTCCTGCTGTGGGGCAGCCAACTCACGCAACTCTACAACGACGGTTTCGCCCTGCTGGCCGGAAACAAACACCCCGAAGCCATGGGCCAACCGGCGCACCAGACGTGGCCAGAGCTGGAAAGCTTTACCGGCCCGGTCTACGACGCCGTGCTCAGCGGCCAGGTGCGCACCTTCAGCGAGCAGCGCTTTGTCCTGCAACGCAATAATCGCGACACGGAAATCTGGCTCGACCTGACCTACAGCCCGATCCGCGATGAAAGCGCCAACGTGGCCGGCATCCTCGTCACTGCCATTGAAACCAACGAGCGCCGCAAGGCCCAGCACAACACCGAGCAACGCTTGCAGCTTGCACTGGCGGCGACCGACGCCGTGGGCACCTGGGATTGGGACATCGGCGAGGATCACTTTATTGCCGACGCCCACTTCGCCTACCTGCACGGTGTCGACCCCGACGACGCGAACCGGCTGCCCATCAGCGATTACCTCCAAGGTGTGCATCCCGAAGACCGGGCCACGGTGGCGCGCAGTATCAAGCACTGCATCACCCACGGCACCGAATACGCCGAGGAATACCGCCTGCAACAAGCCGATGGCCAAGTCCGCTGGGTGTTTGCCCGAGGCCGTTGCTACAAGGATCACCACGGCCGCCCCGCGCGCTTCCTCGGTGCCGCCCTGGACCTGACCGAGCGCAAGCACACCGAGCAGGCCCTGCGCCAAAGCCAGACCGAATTGCAGCTGATCATCAACGCCATGCCGGTGCTGATCGGCTACGTCGACCACGAGCAGCGCTTTCGCCTGAACAACAGCGCCTACCTTGATTGGTACGGCATGACGCCCCAGGAACTGTACGGCAAGAGCATCCGCGAAGTATTGGGCGACGAAGTGTATGCCGGGCGCGAACACCAGATCGCTGCCGCACTCAAGGGCAAGGCGTGCAGCTTCATGACCATCACGCCCCACCGCGACGGGCGTCCCCGCCATGCGCTGATGAAATACCTGCCGCGTTTCAGCAATGACGGCTCGGTCAATGGTTTCTACATCTTTGTGATTGACGAGACCGAACGCAAACTCACCGAAGAAGCCCTGCGCCACCTCAACGATAACCTCGAAGAACGCGTGGCCGAGCGCACCCAGGCCCTGGCCGAGGCCAACCAACGCCTGCAAAACGAGATGTTCGAGCGCGAGCGCGCCGAAGATGCATTGCGCCATGCGCAGAAAATGGAAGCGTTGGGCCAGCTCACCGGCGGCATCGCCCACGATTTCAACAACATGCTCACCGGCATTATCGGCAGCCTGGACCTGATGCAGCGCTATATCGTCGCTGGGCGCAGTGAGGAAATCGGGCGCTTTACCGATGCCGCCGTGTCGTCGGCTCACCGCGCTGCCGCCCTCACTCACCGTCTGTTAGCGTTTTCGCGGCGCCAGTCACTGGACCGTCGCCCCACCGACCCCAATCAGCTAGTAGCGTCCCTGGAGGACCTGTTCCAGCGCACCAAAGGCGCGCATATCACGCTCAAGGTGCAACTGGGTCAAGACATCTGGCCAGTCAACACCGACGCCAGCCAGCTGGAAAACGCCCTGCTCAACCTGGTGATCAACGCCCGCGACGCCATGCCCGACGGCGGCGAATTGTTGATTGAAACCGCCAACAGCTACCTGGACGGCACCGACATAACCACCCTCGAACCGGTCAAGGCCGGCGACTACGTGATGCTCGGTGTGTGCGACAACGGCACCGGCATGGCACCAAAAATCCTCGCCAAAGCATTCGATCCTTTCTTCACCACCAAACCCATCGGCCAGGGGACCGGCCTGGGCCTGTCGATGATTTACGGGTTTGCCCAGCAGTCCGGCGGCCACGTCACGATCCAGAGCGAACCTGGCCAGGGCACCTGCGTGCGCCTGTACCTGCCACGCCTGCATGGCACCGCACTGGAAAGCAACCTGCCCGCCAGCCTCGGCGAAGTGCCGGTGGCACTGGCCGGTGAAGCAGTCGTGGTGGTTGAAGACGACGCGGCGGTGCGCATGCTGGTGGTGAATGTGCTGGATGAATTGGGCTACACCGCGCATCAGGCAGCGGATTCACGCACCGCGTTGCCACTGCTGGAGTCGGATCTGCGCGTGGACCTGCTGGTGACCGACGTCGGCCTGCCGGGCATGAACGGCCGGCAACTGGCGGAGATTGCCCGCCAGCATCGCCCAGGCTTGAAGGTGCTGTTCATGACCGGCTACGCCGAAAAAGCCGCCGAGCGCCAGGGCTTCCTGGAAGACGGGATGGACATGGTGGCCAAGCCGTTTTCCATCGACCTGCTGGCCACTAAAATCCGCAGCATGATCAACGTAGCCGAATGAGTTCAGGCATAATCGCGCGCCGTCGCACACCTGGTAGAGACCAATGAAAGCCCAAGCCCGTCATATCCTGGTGAAAACCAGTGAAGAAGCCGAACAACTCAAGCAGCGCATTGCCAAGGGCGAAGCCTTTGATGTGTTGGCCAAGAAGTACTCCACCTGCCCGTCGGGCAAACGTGGCGGCGATTTGGGTGAAGTGCGGCCGGGGCAGATGGTCGGGGCGATTGATGCGGTGATTTTCAAGAAGCCGGTGAAGGTGGTTCACGGGCCGATCAAGAGCAAGTTTGGGTATCACTTGGTGCAGGTGTTTTACCGCGACTGAGGCTTTGACTTAAGACCGCTATCGGGGGCAAGCCCCCTCCCACAGGGATCGCATTCCTCCCGATGAAATGCGGTCACGTGTGGGCCCGATCCGCCGCGGGCGGCCACTCACTTATTCTCTGGGAATAAGCGCCCCCGGTACCTGGATGACCCGGCTCGCCAACCGATGCCCCGCCAACGCAGCCTCCTCCGGCGAATCACCCTTGAGCCGCCCGGCCAGATACGCCGCACTGAACGAATCACCTGCCGCTGTGGTGTCCACCACCTTCTCGACCTTCAACGCCGGCACCGCAAAACGCTCCCGCGCACAGCGGATCAAACACGCATCCGCCCCACGTTTTAGAACCACTTCCTCAATCGCCGGATAGGCCGCAAACACCTGCTCGCTGTCGGCATAGCCAAACAGAGCGCGCTCGTCATCCTCGGTGAGCAAGGCGATATCTACCTCGGCCAAAACCGTGCGATAAGCCGCACGCGCCGCCTCGACACTGCCCCACAGACGCGGCCGGTAGTTGTTGTCGAACACCACCGTAGCGCCGCGTCGGCGCGCGTCAACCAGCGCTTGCAGCAAACGCTCGCGCCCAACCTCCCCCAGCACCGCCAGGGTAATGCCGCTGAAATAGACCACGTCATAGGCCGGCAACGCGGCCAGGATGGGCTCGGCGGCCGGCGTGGTGAAACAGTCGCGCACCGCGGCTTCGTTGCGCCAGTAGAGGAATTTACGCTCGCCGTTGGCGTCGGTCTGAATGCAGTACAAGCCCGGCAACCGCCCCGGCAGGCGCTGGACCAAGCCCATCCCCAGGCCTTCGTCGGTCCATTGCTGGCACATGGCGTCGCTGAAGCTGTCATCGCCCAAGGCGGTGACGTAATCGACGCTGCCGATCGGGCCCAACTCACGGCGCAGGTACACCGCCGTGTTCAGGGTGTCGCCGCCGAAGCTTTGTTGCAGGCTACCGTCGGCGCGGTGTTGCAGTTCGATCATGCATTCACCGATGAGGGCGATGCGTGGATGGGTGGTCATGGCTGCTGTCTCGGGGGGGCTGATGGCCTCATCGGGGGCAAGCCCCCTCCCATACTTTGATGTGTGAACACATTTCAAATGTGGGAGGGGGCTTGCCCCCGATAGGAGCGACGCGATCTAGAAGCAGGTATGCAGGGACTCGATCACCTGCAACTGTTCATCCACCAGGCAACCCACCTGCCACTTGTCAAACGTCAGGCAAGGATGGGAAGTGCCAAAGGAAATGATGTCGCCAATGCGCAGTTCAACCCCAGGTGCCACAGCCATGAACGCATGCTGGTCCATCACGGCCGTGACCTTGCACGCGCTCACATCATCGCCTTGCGCCGGCACAATACCGGCCTTGTAGCGCTTGAGTGGCACCGGCAACCCGGCGTCGTAGGCCACGTCGCGCTTACCGAGGGCGATCACCGCAAAACCGGGCTCAGGCAACGACTGCACATGAGCCCAGACTTCCAGGGCCGGGCGCAGGCCTTCACTGAGGTCGATGCGGCGGTCGAGCACGCAGCATTGAGCTTCTTTGTAGATGCCATGGTCGTGGGCCACATAACTGCCGGGGCGCAATACGCTGAGGAAGCGGCCGGCGGCGTTCTGCGCTTCAAAGGATTCGGCGATCAGGTCGTACCACGCCGAACCCGACGCTGTGACGATCGGCTTGGCCAAGTCGAAAGAACCGTTGTTCTGCAAGTCCACCGCCAGGCGCACCAGGCTGGCGGCGAAGTCGCGGATGCCGCTGACGGCGTGCTCGCCATGGATCACGCCTTCGTAGCCTTCAATACCGGTGAGGGCCAGGGCCGGCTGGGCCTTGATCGCCTTGGCCAGGTCGCGCACTTCCTGCTCGCTGCGGCAACCGCAACGGCCGCCAACCACGCCGTACTCGATCATCACGTTCAGGCGCAGGCCACGGGCGGCGAAGAACAGACCCAGGTCGGCGACGTTGTCCGGGTGGTCGACCATGCAGTGGAAGTCAAAATCCTTGTCCGCCAGCAGGTCAGCGATCAACGCCATGTTCGGCGCGCCCACCAGTTGGTTGGCCATCAACACACGGCGCACACCTCCGGCATAGGCGGCGCGGGTCTGCACGGCGTTGGCCATGGTAATACCCCAGGCGCCCTGGGCGATCTGACGCTGGAACAGTGCCGGCATCATGCTGGTCTTGCCATGGGGCGCGAGTTCGGCGCCGCTGTTGCTGACAAACTCCTGCATCCAACGGATGTTGTGTTCCAGGGCGTCGCGGTGCAGCACCAGGGCCGGCAGGCTGACGTCTCGGACCAGGTGGGCGCCGACGGCGGCGGCGCCTTTTTCAACGGCGTTGATGGCAGACATGTAAAGCTCCTATTCGTTGATGCGACGCGCCAGGTGATTGGCGCTGTCGATCAACACCCGGCGATAGTCGTTGTAGTTTTTTTGCGCATCGGCCCGAGGGGCGACGATGCACAGGGTCGCAATGCTGATACCTTGCGCGTCCCGCACCGGGGCGGCAAAGCAGTGGGTAAAGGTGTCGGCCACACTGTCGAAGGAAAAGAACCCATCGAGGGTAGCCTGACGGATTTGCGCGAGGAACGTTTCCAGCGGCAGACGCTGGCCGTCCGGCAGGATGAAGTCATCGTGGTCGATCAGGTCGACAATTTGCTGGTCACTCAGGTGCCCCAGCAACAGGCGCCCGGAGGCGGTCCAGGGGATCGGGGCGTTTTCGCCGATGTCCGAAGAAATCCGGAAATGCCGCTCGCCTTCGCGCATCAGCGCCACGGTGTATTTGCGCCCGTTGAGCAGGCACATCTGCGCGGTTTCATGGGTCTGGCTGACGATCTCCTGCAAGGCGTGATCGGCCTCGCGAGTCAGGTCGAAGTGTCGCAGGTGCGCCTGGCCGAGGAAGTACAACTGGCGACCGAGGTAGACGTGACCGTCCTTGCCCACGGTTTCCAGAATGCGGCGCTCCAGCAAGGATGCGACCAATTCATAGACGGTGGACTTGGGGCTGCCAATGCCGCTGGCGATATCATTCGGCCGCAGGGGCTGGCCGACTTCCTTGAGGAAATCAAGGATGTCGAATGCACGGTCCAGGCCTTTGGCGCGGCGTTTGATGGTGTCTTCGGTCATGGCAATTTCGGTCCGGTCGAAATGGTAGGGCTGGCGCAGGTCCACTGTGGGAGGGGGCTTGCCCCCGATGGCGGCGTGTCAATCAACACCTCTGTTACTGATACACCGCTATCGGGGGGCAAGCCCCCTCCCACATTTGATCTCTGGTGCTTAAGAGTGGGGCAATTTAGCCCTTTTTCTTGTAGGCCACACAATCAATCTCCACCTTGCAATCCACCATCATATTGGCCTGTACACAGGCCCGCGCCGGGGCATGTTCGGGTGTGAAGTATTCGCCGAAGACCTTGTTGAAACTCCAGAAGTCCCGAGGGTCTTCCAGCCATACGCCGACGCGCACTACGTCTTTGAGCTCGTAGCCGGCTTCTTCGAGGATCGCCACCACGTTGCGCATGGTCTGGCGGGTTTGTTCGATGATCCCGCCGGTGATGATTTCGCCGTCCACCGCAGGCACTTGGCCCGAGACGTACAGCCAACCGTCCGCTTCCACCGCGCGGGCGAAGGGACGAGGCTGGCCACCGCCGGCAGTACTGCCGGCTCCGTAACGAGTGATGCTCATAAAACGATGCTCCTGATTAAAAACGAATGTTCTTGAGAAATTCCGCCAGGCGCGGCGATTGAGGCCGCTCGAAGATATCCTTCGACGAGCCCTGCTCTTCAATCCGCCCCTGGTTCATGAATACGATCTTGTCCGAGACTTCATAGGCAAAGCGCATTTCGTGGGTGACCAGCAACATGGTCATGCCCTCTTCCGCCAGGCCTTTGATCACACTGAGCACTTCACCTACCAACTCCGGATCGAGGGCTGAGGTGACTTCGTCGAACAGCATCAAGCTGGGGTTCATCGCAATCGCACGGGCAATCGCGACACGCTGCTGCTGGCCGCCGGACAACTGGCCGGGGAAGTGATTGCGGCGCTCTAAAAGTCCTACGCGGTCCAGCCATTTTTCCGCCAAAGCCACGGCTTCATCCTTGCCCATCTTCTTGACCTTGAGCAGGCCCAGGGTGACGTTCTGCAAGGCGGTCAGGTGCGGAAACAGGTTGAACTGCTGGAACGCCATGCCGGTCATCGCCCGGTGCTGGGCGATGACGCGTTCGGGGTGGCGCACGCGCTTGCCGCCAATGTCGCTGTAGCCGATGGATTCGCCGTCCAGGGTGATCTGGCCGCCCTGGAACTCTTCCAGCAGGTTGACGCAACGCAGCAGCGTGGTCTTGCCCGAGCCGCTGGAACCGATCAAGGTCACTACGTTGCCGCGCTGCATGGACAGGTCGACGCCTTTGAGCACTTCCACATCGCCGTATTGTTTGCGCAGGCCGCGAATGTTCAGCAGCGGCTCGGTTGTTTGAGGTTGGTTCATGGCAAGGCCACCCGCTTTTCAATGTAGCGCCCGAATAACTCGATGGCGTAGTTGATGACAAAGAACATAAACCCGGCGAACAGGTAGAACTCCAGGGTCATGAAAGTACGTGCGATGACTTGCTGGGTACTGAGCAGCAACTCGGCCACGCCGATCACCGAGAGCAAGGTCGAGGCCTTGACGATCTCCGTGGAGGAATTGACCCAGGTCGGCAGGATCTGCCGCAATGCCTGGGGCAACAGCACGTAGGCCAGGGACTGGTAGAACGTAAGGCCAATCGCCTTACCCGCTTCCAGTTGCCCACGGGGAATGGCTTGCAGTGCGCCGCGCACGATTTCCGACACATGGGAGCCGCAGAACAGCGTGAGCCCGACGGCACCGGCCTGGAACGCGCTGATCTGCCAGCCGAGCGCCGGCAGCATGTAGAAACACGCCAACACCAACACGAACACCGGTGTACCGCGGATCAAATCCACATACAGGCGAAACGGCGCACGCATCCAGAATTTGCCGTAGGTCAGCACCAGCCCGGCGAAGATGCCGATCAGGGTGCCAAAGATAATCGCCAGCGCCGAGCAGTAGATGCTGGTCTGAAAGCCGGCCCAGAGGGTCTCTCGGGCGACCCACAACTCGTGTAGCCAACTGGGGGATTCGTACATAAAAACCCTCCTTAACGACGGATCGCCAGACGCTGTTCCAGGTAGCGGAGCAACATGGCAATGAGGTAACAGGCAGCCACGTAGAGCGCGGTCGTGACCAGCCAGGTTTCAATCACCCGGTAGCTTTCGACGTTGATCTTGCGGGCGTAATAGGTCAGCTCGGGCACCGCAATCGCAGCGGCGAGCGAGGTGTCCTTGAACAGCGAGATAAAGTTGTTCGAGAGCGCCGGCAGCACATTGCGCAACATCACCGGCACGGTGATATACGCACGGATACGCCACTCGCCGAGGCCAATCGCCAATCCGGCTTCACGCAGCCCCTTGGGAATATTCAACAGACCGGCGCGGAACACTTCGGTCAGGTAGGCACCGGCGTACAACGACAGCGTGATGATGAACGAGGGGATCTTGTCCAGCCGGATACCCAGGCTGGGCAAGGCGAAGTAGATCAACAGGATCAGCACCAGGATCGGCGTGTTGCGAATCACTGTCACATACACCGAGGCGAAGATGCGCAGCGCACGATGTTTGGACAGCATGGCAAACGCCATCAACAGGCCGATCACGCAGCCGATGGCGATCGACAGCAATGCCAGTTGCAGGCCAAGACCGAGCCCCGCCAGCAAGGTGTCGAAATCGCGCCACACGGCGGCAAAGTTCAACTGATAGTTCATGGTCGACAGTACCTAGTTGGGGCGCCTTGGCAGGCACCCCGGTTGTTCCGGATCACTTGAATTCAACAGGGAAACCAATCGCCGGTTCTGGCAGGTCGACACCGAACCACTGCTTGAACGAGGCTTTGTAGGTTGGGAATTCCACACCGGTCATGGCTTCATGCAGGGCAGTGTTGACGAAGTTCAGCCAGTCCTGATCACCACGCTTGACCGCGCACGCGTAGGTTTGCGGGCTCCAGGCGTAAGCCGGGCTGCGGTAGCGGCCGGGGTTCTGCACCATCAGGTATTTGACCGAGGATTGGTCGGTGGCGGCGGCATCGGCGCGACCGGAATTCACGGCCTGGTACATCAGGTCGACGCTGTCGTACTGGTCGACCTTGGCCTTGGGCAGCGCCTGGTGCACCAGTTCTTCGGCATACACGTTTTGCAGCACGGCCACGGTGACGCCATCGCCCGCCGCCTGCAGGTCTTCAATCTCTTTGTACTTGCTGTTGTTCGGCAGCAACAGGCCCACGCCTTCGCGGTAATAAGGCAGGGTGAACGCCACCTGCTGTGCACGGCTGGCGGTGACGGTGATGAACTGGCAGCTCATGTCGACTTTGTCCGTCAGCAGGTTGGGAATGCGCGCGTCAGACGACTGCACCACAAACTCGACCTTGCTCGGATCGTTGAACAAACCTTTGGCCACGATGCGGCCGATGTCGATATCAAACCCCTGCAACTTGCCATCCGCTCCCTGGAAGTGCCACGGCGCATTGGTACTGCCTGTACCCACGATCAAATGCCCACGTTTGAGCACGTTATCGAGCTTGCTGTCCGCCGCCTGCACAACGCCTGCGAGGGAAGCCGATGCGGCGAAGAGAAAAACACACGCTTTGAACACGGAAGGTCGGTGATGCATGACAAGCACTCCAGAAGTTGTGTATTCCGCTATACCGGAACTTAGTATGTAACAACGGAATAGACAGCAGAAAGTGTGCCATACGCGCTTAGCGAAAACTACGGCCTGGGTAAAGTCCTTGGTAATCAGATAGATAACGCGAGGCGTAAGATGCGGCGTTGCGCCAGCATCCGGATTCAGATTGCTACCCAAGGCCTCACAGGGGATCACAGCGCCATTGGCGTGCGTCACCGCCCCGTTACCGCGCACCCCGACGGTGCGCCCGCCCCATGGAAAAATCCCTGTGCTGGGCTAGCCTTTGGCACACACCCAACGACAAGGACTGCATTGCGATGAAGCTCAGTCTCACCCTGGTACTGCTTTCGTTTCTGGCCGCCGGCAGCGCGTCGGCCAACAACGACCGCCGCGAATGCAAAGAAGAATTGCGCAAGCTCAAAGAAGCCTTCGACATCAATTACAGCAGCCAAAACCACCATGGCTATCGCCGCGCCAAAGCGTCCAGTGACAATGAGGAATACCGCAAGTGCGCGAACCAGGCACGCAAGGCCCGCGAACGCCTGGAGCGTGACGCGGACCTGTGAAGGTTGACAGTAGACGACGATGACCCTCGAGCTTAGCGTTGGCAGAAACCCGCGCCGCTCGTAAGGAGATCATCATGGGGATTGCCACCGCGACCATTGCCAATGCCGAGGATTACCAGCGCGTACTGAGCACGTCGCGGCCGGTATTCCTGCTGTTTGTCTCAGATCACTGCCCGGGCTGCGCGATTTCCGGGCCGCTGTTCCAGAGGATTGCCCGCAAGTACCGCTCAGTGGTGAGCCTGGTACTTGATTGCGCGAAAACCCCGAGGCACCCGAAGGTTACGGGTACCCCAACGCTGCTGATTTATCTCAACGGCACACTGATGGAGACGTTCGAAGGGTTCGGCCCCGAGGACGAACAAGTGCAGACGATCGAAAACGCATTCATGCTCTATGCCCCCCACAAGCGTGCAAAACCACCTGCGTCACCCGCCGCTCCTCGACCGCAGCCACCGTCAGGCGCCAGCCCTCATGCTCCAGGCTATCGCCCACCACGGGCAGGCGGTCGAGCAGGCTCATCACCAACCCGGCCAGAGTCTGGTAATCCTCCGTCGCGACAACCTTGAAGCCGGTACGCTGACGAATCTGGGTCAGGTTCAAGGCGCCATTGGCACGGAAGCCATCGCCCTCTTCGACAATATCCGGCCCTTCGATCTCACTGGCATCCGGCAATTCACCGGCGATGGACTCGAGAATGTCGGTCATGCTCAACACGCCCATGAAGTCGCCGAATTCGTTGATCACGAAGGCGATGTGGGTCGACTCCTGACGCATCTGTTCCAGGGCGTTGAGGATCGAAAAACTCTCCAGCAGGTTGATCGCTCGACGCGCCAGGTGCTCCAGGTTCGGCTCGTTGCCGGCCAGGTATTCCTTGAGCAGTTCCTTTTTATGCACGAAGCCCAACGGCTCATCCACCACGCCGTTGCGGATCAACGGCAGGCGAGAGTAGGACGAATGCATCAATTTCAGGCGAATCGTGTCGGCATCGTCCGCCAGGTCGATAAAGTCGACCTTGGCCCGCGGCGTCATCAAGGTACGAATCGGCCGCTCGGCCAGTTGCAGCACGCCACTGATCATCACGCGTTCACGTCGATCAAACAGCGGGCCCTGATTGGCATCTGTCTCGCCCAGCAAGTCGGCCACGTCTTCGCCCACCTCTTCTACCGCCAGGCTGCGACCGCCGAGCAAGCGCATCACCGCATGGGCAGTACGCTCGCGCACCGGCAACACACCCTGCGCCGATTTCTTGCGACGGGCGCGGGCAATCTGGTTGAACACTTCGATCAGGATCGAGAAGCCAATGGCTGCGTACAGGTAACCCTTCGGAATATGGAAACCCAGGCCTTCGGCGGTCAGCGCAAAACCGATCATCATCAGGAAGCCCAGGCACAGCATGATCACTGTGGGATGGGCGTTCACGAAGCGCGTCAGCGGCTTGCTCGCCACGAGCATCAGGCCGATGGAAATGATCACCGCGATCATCATCACCGCCAGCTCATCCACCATGCCCACGGCGGTAATCACCGCATCCAGGGAGAACACCGCATCAAGCACCACGATCTGCGCCACGATCGGCCAGAACATCGCATACGCCACGTTGCCCGTGCGCTGAGCCACATGCCCTTCAAGGCGCTCGTGCAATTCCATGGTGGCCTTGAACAGCAGGAATACACCACCGAACAGCATGATCAGGTCACGACCGGAGAAACTCTTGTCGAACACCTCGAACAGCGGCTGGGTGAGGGTCACCAACCACGAAATACTCGCCAGCAGGCCAAGGCGCATCAGCAATGCCAGGGACAAACCGATCAACCGCGCACGGTCACGCTGCTCCGGTGGCAACTTGTCCGCCAGGATCGCGATAAACACCAGGTTGTCGATACCCAGCACCAGTTCCAGCACAATCAAGGTCAACAGGCCGAGCCAGGCCGTTGGATCCGCTAACCATTCCATTTATATAAATCTCTATCTAGGTTTCAGAATGCCGGACACGGCAAAGCGCGGTCAGTGGACCGGAACAAGGTTAGCAGTCGGAATACGGGATGTTTCAGCGGGAACGGCAGCAGCGGATGTCTTGGGGAAAGACGACTGGGGGGGCTCCGAGAGGGTGTTCATGCAAATCCTGAAATAACAAAAGGACTTGAATCCTACAGGCGAAAAGCAAATTTCCCACAACGCAAAACTATTACAAAACCTGTCTTTGAAACCCATGCCCCTGTGGGAGGTGGCTTGCTCCCTCCCACAGGGGCCCCCATGCATTCTGAAGGTCGGGTTACCAGAACCGCTGCTGGGTCAACCGGCTCCACCAGGTCAGCAGCACCCGGTCAACCGAACCGCTGGCCGCCAGGCCCACGCGCTCTTGCAGGCTTTTGCGCTCGGCATAGTGCAGGTGGAACACCTCGGCGGTCTTGGCCTTGGTGGCCAGATATTCGTCGCTGGTTTGCAGCTCGTCGACCAACTGTTTGTCGAGGGCTGCAACGCCGAGCCACACTTCACCCGTGGCCACGTCATCAATCGCCAACTGCGGGCGATACCGCGACACGAAGTTCTTGAACAGTTGATGAGTGATATCCAGGTCTTCCTGAAACTTCTCGCGGCCCTTTTCGGTGTTTTCGCCAAACACGGTGAGGGTGCGTTTGTATTCGCCGGCGGTCAGCACTTCAAAGTCGATATCGTGTTTTTTGAGCAGGCGATTGACGTTGGGCAACTGCGCCACTACGCCGATGGAGCCCAGGATGGCAAACGGCGCGCTGATGATCTTCTCGCCGATGCACGCCATCATGTAACCGCCGCTGGCCGCGACCTTGTCGATGCACACGGTCAATGGCACGCCCGCCTGGCGGATACGCGCTAATTGTGACGAGGCCAAGCCGTAGCTGTGCACCATGCCACCACCACTTTCCAGACGCAGCACCACTTCGTCCTTGGGCGTGGCCAAGCTCAGCAATGCGGTGATTTCATGGCGCAGGCTCTCGGTCGCCGAGGCCTTGATGTCACCGTCGAAATCCAGCACGAACACCCGTGGCTTGGCCTCGGGTTTTTTCTTACTGTTCTTCTTTTCAGTTTTGCTTTCGGACTTGCGCAGCGCTTTGAGCTGGTCCTTGTCGAGCAGGCTCGACTCCAGGCGCTCGCGCAGGCCCTTGTAGAAATCATTGAGCTTGCTGACCTGCAGTTGGCCGGCGGATTTGCGACGACCTTTACTGCGCAGTGCGGCGAAGCTGATCAGTACCACCAGAATAGCGACCACCAGGGTGACAGTCTTCGCCAGGAAGCTGGCATATTCGGCCAAAAAATCCATGTGACTCCTTACAAGTGCATTTACAAGAGCAGTGCGCCAGGCGCGGATTGCCCAAGCATACCGATGGCACCGCATTCGGGCCAGTGATCAAACCGTTGGCAGCCAAGGCCTCTAAGGAGCTTTTAAAACAAGCGTATGTTTTTTCATTGACAGCTCCCTGGCATCCCCATAACCTCGCCAGACTTTCAACGTACCGGGAAAACGGACGTGGGCAGCATCTATCTGATTCGACATGGCCAGGCCTCCTTCGGTGCAGACGACTATGACGTCCTGTCGCCCGTTGGTGTGGAGCAGGCACAAGTGCTCGGTCGCCACCTGGCGGACATGGGCATCGTGTTCGACCGCTGCGTGGCAGGCGATCTGCGCCGTCAGCAGCACACCGCCACGGCTGCCTTCGATCAATACCGCGCCCTTGGCCTGCCGGTTCCGGTCTTGGAAACCGACAGCGCCTTCAACGAATTCGATGCTGAAGCGATCATCCGCGCCCTGCTCCCCGACCTGCTCACCACCGAACCCGACGCCCTGGACATCCTGCGCAATGCCGCGCAGAACCGCAGCGAATTCCAACGCATCTTCGCCCTGATCATTGAACGCTGGTTGGCCGGCACTTATGACACGCCAGGACTGGAAAGCTGGCTGGGGTTTGTCGAGCGCGTTCAGGGTGGCTTGCAACGCATTCTCGATGCCGCAGACAACACACAGAAAATCGCCGTGTTCACCTCCGGCGGCACCATCACCGCCCTGCTCCACCTGATTACCCGAATGCCTGCTACACAGGCTTTCGAACTGAACTGGCAAATTGTTAACACCTCGCTCAACCAGCTGAAATTCCGCGGTCGCGAGGTGGCACTGGCTTCCTTCAACAGTCATAGCCACTTGCAACTGTTGAAGGCGCCGCAACTCATCACCTTCCGATGAAGTGCGGCCAACCGTGACCCCAAGGTCACTGGACTCCACCCAAAAGGATCGAAACCATGACTGACGTAGCCAAAGCTGTAGAAGCAATGAAAGCCAAATTCAACCCAAGCGCTGCCGACGGCTTGGACCTGGTATTCGGTTTCCGTATCGATGACACCAAGAACTTTTCCCTGGTCGTCAAAGACAAAACCTGCGAACTGCATGAAGGTGAAAACCCGGACGCACAAGTGACCCTGGTCATGGACAGCGCGACCCTGGAAGGCATCGTCGACGGTTCGACTGACGGCATGCAGGCCTTCATGGGCGGCAAACTGCGCACTGAAGGCGACATGATGCTGGCGATGAAACTGAGTGAGCTGTTCCCTTCCTGATTCACAGGCAAGCTTGCATCTCGATCCCGCCTCTCCAGGCGGGATTTTTTTTGCCAACTAACCTGGGATCAATCAAGGTCCGAGGCCGCAACTCAGACCTTCGGTTGCAGCAGCAACGCCACCAACGCACTCCACCCCGTCTGATGGGACGCCCCCAACCCGCGCCCGGTTTCCCCGTGAAAATACTCATGGAACAACACCAGATCACGGCTGAGCGGGTCCGCTTCCAACTGCGAATACCCCGCCATCGATGGCCTACATCCATTGTCATCCCTTAGAAACAGCCCGGTCAGCCGCTGACTGAGGCCTTCAGCCACTTCCTCCAGGGATGACAGATACCCGCTGCCCGTTGGGTACTCCACCGAGAAGTTATCCGCGTAGTACCGATGAAACTCACGCAGCGATTCAATCAGCATGTAATTGACAGGCATCCACACGGGCCCACGCCAATTCGAGTTGCCGCCATACAATCGTGAGTCGGACTCGCCAGGCTGGTAACGCGCGCTGAGGGTGTCGCCGTTCATCTTCAGCGCCAGGGGCTGCTCGGCGAAGGCTTTGGACAGCGAGCGCACGCCAAACGCAGAGAGGAACTCACTGTCCTCCAACATGCGCCGAAGCAGGTCCTTTGTGCGTTCGCCCCGCAACAACGCCAGCAACAAGCGATTGCCCTGCCCCGGCTCGTTCCAGCGTGAGACCAATTTAGCCAAGTCCGGCCGGTGTTTCATAAAGCCCAGTAACCGTTCGCGCAAACCCTCCAGGCCTTCATGCTCGCGCTGCTCCAGCACCAGCACGGCGAACAACGGCATCAGGCCGACGATGGAGCGCAAACGTACCGGCTCGTTCTGCCCATCGGGGCTGTGCAGCACGTCGTAGAAGAACAGGTCCTGCTCATCCCACAAACCTTCGGCACTGTCATCGACCCGGTTAATGGCACCGGCGATATACAGGAAATGTTCGAAAAACTTCACCGCAATATCCACGTACACGGCATTGCGCCTGGCCAGTTCCAGGGCGATGCGCATCAGGTCCAGGGCATACGCGGCAACCCACGCGGTGCCGTCGGCCTGGTCCAACTGATACCCCGGCGGCAATGCCGCCGAACGGTCAAACAAAGCAATGTTATCCAGCCCGAGGAAACCGCCCTGGAACAAGTTGCGGCCCTCGGCGTCCTTGCGGTTGACCCACCAGGAAAAATTCAGCAGCAGCTTATGGAAAATCCGCTCTAGAAAATCCATGTCGCCTACACCGGTCAACGCCTTGTCCTGCTGGTAAACCCGCCAACTGGCCCAGGCATGCACCGGCGGGTTTGCATCATCGAAGCGCCATTCATAAGCCGGCAGTTGGCCGTTGGGATGCATGAAGCGATCCTTCACCAGCAGCAGCAACTGTTGCTTGGCGTAACCCGGATCGATCAGCGCCATCGCCACTGCCTGAAAGCCCTGGTCCCACGAGGCATACCACGGGTATTCCCAGGTGTCGGGCATGGAAAGGATGTCGAAGTTGGACAAGTGCCGCCAATGGGTATTGCGGATATGCAGGCGCTCAGTCGGCGGCGCGGGCTGGGCTGGGTCACCATCGAGCCATTGGTTCACGTCGAAATAGTAGAGCTGCTTGGACCACAACAAGCCAGCCAGGGCTTGGCGCTGCACATTGCGCGCGTCCGCATCGCCAATGCCCTGTTGCAGGGCCGCATAGAAGTCATCGGCTTCCTGACGACGTTGCTCGAACAACTTACGGGCGTTGGCCGCGGGCGCATCCACGGGGGCAAAGCGCAGGTACAAGGTTTTGCTTTCCTGCCCTGCCAGTTCAAGGATGAACCGCGCGGCAACCTTGGTACCGGTGTCCCGGCGAATCGCCGATTGAGCGCCACTGACCACGTAATCGTTGATGCCATCCTTGAACGGGCCCGGTGCCACCTGCCCGTCCAGCTTGACGACATTGCTTTCGTTTTCGCAGAACAACCATTCCAAGCCATCCTGGCCCCAGGCACTCAGATAACGATCCGGCAATTCATGATGACGGGCCAACACCTGCTCGCCGTCCAGCCGCAACTGCGGCTTGGGCGCATCAAAGGTCCAGCTCCAGTCGTTACGCGCCCACAGTTGAGGCATTACCTGCAAACGTGTCGGCTGCTCCGAGCGGTTATGCACCGTGACCCGCATGAAAATATCGTCAGGCTGCTGCTTGGCGTACTCGACGCTGACATCGCAATAGCGGTTGTCCTCAAACACGCCGGTATCGAGGATTTCATACTCGGCATCACCCAGCCCGCGACGGGCGTTCTCGGTGATCAGGTCAACATAGGGAAAGGCGGCATGGGGGTATTTGTAGAGCATGCGCATGTAGGCATGACTCGGTACGCCATCGACGAAAAAGTACAGTTCCTTGACGTCCTCGCCATGGTTGCCCTCGGCGTTGTTGAGACCGAACAACCGCTCCTTGAGGATCGCATCGCGCTCGTTCCACAGCGCCAGCCCGAGGCACCAGCGTTGCGCCTTGTCGCTGAAACCGGCCAGGCCGTCCTCACCCCAACGGTAGGCGCGGCTGCGCGCGTGTTCATGGGGAAAGTAGCGCCAGGCATCGCCATCGGCGCTGTAGTCTTCACGCACGGTGCCCCATTGGCGTTCACTCAGGTATGGGCCCCATTCGCGCCAGCGCTCGGCGTCTTCAGTGGCCAGGCGTTGGCCTTCAATCGTTTGCGTTACGGGCGTGGCCGTCATTGGGTCCTCCATCGCCGACAAGGTGAGGAGCAGTGTAGAGCCCATCCACACCCGCGTGCACATGAAGACTTGGAAGAGAATGCCGTTCATTCATTTGCAGAATGAAGTCCAGAGGAATCTTCGTTTGCAAGCGCACCTGGGGCCCAACAAAATCCAGTAAAAGACCATCACCCTCTCCACCGTCATCAGGAATTTTTCTATGCCCAGTACCGCACATGTCAGCCCAGACGAGATCCGCAAGGGGTTTTCCAAGGCCATGTCCGATATGTACCGAGATGAAGTTCCCCTGTATGGCGCGCTGATGGAGTTGGTGGCCGAGACCAATAGCCGCGTGCTCGACAGCGAACCGAGCCTGGCGCAACAGCTGCAACGCACCGGCGAAATCCAGCGTCTGGACATGGAACGCCACGGCGCCATTCGCTTGGGCACAGCAGCGGAATTGGCCACAATCAGCCGACTGTTTGCGGTGATGGGCATGCAGCCCGTGGGCTACTACGACCTCACGCCAGCGGGCGTGCCGGTGCATTCCACAGCATTTCGCGCGGTGCATGAACACGCGCTGCAAGCCAGCCCGTTTCGGGTGTTCACCTCCCTGCTGCGCCTGGAATTGATCGAGAATGCCGAACTTCGCGCCTTCGCCGAAACTGCATTGGCAAAGCGCTCGATCTTCACCCCCGGCGCCTTGGCGCTTATCGCAAAAGCGGAAACAAACGGCGGCCTCAACGCCGACGAGGCCGCCGAATTCATCCGCCAGGCCCTGGAAACCTTCCGCTGGCACCACACCGCCACCGTTACCGCCGCGCAGTACCAGCAACTCAGTGACCAGCACCGCCTGATCGCCGATGTGGTGGCCTTCAAGGGGCCGCACATCAACCACCTCACCCCGCGCACCCTGGACATTGATCAGGTACAGACCGCCATGCCCGCCAAGGGCATAACCCCCAAGGCCGTGATCGAAGGCCCACCGCGCCGCCAGTGCCCGATCCTGCTGCGCCAGACCAGCTTCAAGGCCCTCGACGAAGCCATCGCCTTCACCGACGCCCAAGGCAGCCACAGCGCCCGCTTCGGTGAAATCGAACAGCGTGGCGTCGCCCTCACGCCCAAAGGCCGCGCCCTCTACGACCAACTGCTGAACGCCGCCCGCGACGAACTGGGCGCGTTCCCCAACGAATCCAACGCCGCGCGCTACATGCACTTGATGGAACAACACTTCCAGGCCTTCCCCGACAACCACGGGCAGATGCGCGAACAAGGCCTGGCGTACTTCCGCTACTTCGCCACGGAACAAGGCCTGGCGGCACGCGGCCAAGCCGATCAACCACGCACATTGCAAGCACTGATCGCCGCCGGTCATGTGGATGTAGAGCCGTTGGTGTATGAGGATTTTCTGCCGGTGAGTGCGGCGGGGATTTTCCAGTCGAATTTGGGGGATGCGGCACAGAGTCATTACGCCGCCAATTCAAACCAGGCGGAATTCGAAAAGGCGTTGGGGCGCAAGACCATCGATGAATTGCAGCTGTACAGCGAGACCCAACAGCGCTCGATCGATGCGTGCACTGAAGCGCTGCTGGCTTGAAAGACAGCGCCCACCCGGCTCAACAGCACAATCCTTGCGCTGCAAAACGTCCCCAGAGCCGGGCGGACGGGGCGCATCATAAGGAGTGATTCCCACGATGTCCCTCAGTCAAATCTGAACAAACCTTGCCGCGTTTCAGGCGTCGAGGCGCCCTGCGATTTCGTCCTTGATCAGCAGGCGTTTCTTCTTCAACACCTCCACCACCGTGTCGTCGGCCTTTTCTGATTCCGCCCGGAGCACCTCGCCGTCGGCAGCGTCGTATTGGGTGAGCAGCGAGTCCAGCCGTTTATCGCTCGCCCTGCGTTCGTGAACGACTTCCTTGCTCAAACCCAAATCCTGATACAGGTCGTGTTTCACTGGCATGACGTACCTCCGCAAGTTGATCAATGGCCTACGCCCTTGAAGCTAGACCATTGCAAAGGGTCTTGTCATGTTTGAAGTCAATACGTCCCCGTTCGTCGCGGCAACGACAATGGGATCAAACCTTCGCGGCGCCCGGCCCTCCACAGTAGATCGTCACTTGAGGGAGACCGGTTTCATGACTAACGCCGCAACCACTGTCGACACCCTATGCATCAACACCCTGCGCACCCTGGCGATGGACGCCGTGCAGAAGGCCAACTCCGGCCATCCGGGCACGCCCATGGGCCTGGCGCCGGTGGGATACACGCTGTGGAGCCGGTTTCTGCGCTATCACCCCGAGCATCCCGACTGGCCCAACCGTGACCGATTTGTGTTGTCAGTGGGGCATGCATCCATGCTGTTGTATTCGCTGCTGCACTTGGCCGGTGTGAAAGAAATTGATGCCCATGGCAAGCGCACCGGGCACCCGGCGATCAGCCTGGACGATATCAAGCAATTCCGTCAGGCCGACTCCAAGACGCCGGGGCATCCGGAATACCGCATGACCACAGGCGTGGAAACCACCACAGGCCCCCTTGGCCAGGGCTGCGCCAACAGCGTGGGCATGGCGATGGCCGAGCGTTGGCTGGCTGAGCGCTTTAACCATGACGACCATGTGCTGTTCGATTACAACGTCTACACCCTGTGTGGCGACGGCGACATGATGGAGGGCATCAGCAGCGAAGCGGCGTCGATGGCCGGCCATTTGAAGCTGGATAACCTGTGCTGGATCTACGACAACAACACCATCAGCATCGAAGGCCACACTGAGCTTGCCTTCAGCGAAGACGTGATCAAGCGTTTCCAGGCCTATGGCTGGCACACCTTGCACGTCACCGATGCCAACGACTTGCAGGCACTGAGCGCAGCCCTGGAGACCTTCCAGGCGAATACCGGCGCGCCGACGCTGATCGTGGTCGACAGCGTGATCGGCTACGGTTCGCCCCACAAGCACAACACCGCCGCCGCCCATGGCGAGCCGTTGGGTGATGACGAAATCCGCCTGACCAAAGCTGCGTATGGTTGGCCGCAGGATTCCAGCTTCCTGGTGCCCGATGAGGCGCGCACGCTCTTGCGCGACGCCCTGCACGCCCGCGCCGAACCGCTCTACCAGCAATGGAACCAGACCCTGGCCCGTCTCGACCCTCAATTGGCCGATGAACTACGGCGGATGCGCGCCGGGGAGATGCCCGAGCACTGGCAG
This sequence comes from Pseudomonas sp. H1_D04, assembly GCF_054683855.1. NCBI lineage: Bacteria > Pseudomonadati > Pseudomonadota > Gammaproteobacteria > Pseudomonadales > Pseudomonadaceae > Pseudomonas > Pseudomonas sp. H1_D04. The sequence goes on along the minus strand of NZ_CP162826.1, from coordinate 4,820,923 downwards.
GCTGACCTGCCCGACTTTGCCGCCGATGCCAAGGGCGTCGCCAGCCGCGCGGCGGGTGGCGAGGTACTGAATGCCTTTGCCCAGCAAATCCCCTGGCTGCTCGGCGGCTCGGCGGACTTGTCGCCTTCGACCAAAACCAACCTCACCTTCGACGGTGCCGGGCGCTTCAGCCCCGATGACTACAGCGGGCGCAACCTGCATTTCGGTATTCGCGAACACGCCATGGGCGCCATTGCCAATGGCATGGCGCTGTCGTATTTGCGGCCGTACACCTCGACCTTCCTGGTATTCAGCGACTACATGAAACCGCCGATCCGACTGGCGGCGATCATGGAGTTGCCGGTGGTGTTCGTGTTTACCCACGACTCCATCGGCGTGGGTGAAGATGGGCCGACGCACCAGCCCATTGAGCACCTGACGCAGTTGCGCGCCACGCCAGGGTTGCTGACCCTTCGCCCTGGCGACGCCAACGAAACCCTGGAGCTGTGGAAAGTTGCGCTGGCGCAAACCCATCGGCCGAGCTGTGTGGTGCTGTCACGCCAGCCGCTGCCGACTCTGGATCGCACGCAATACGCAGCGGCGACCGGTGCAGCCAAAGGCGCTTATGTGTTGGCGGGGGCGGATAAACCCCAGGTAATTTTGATCGGTACCGGCAGCGAAGTCAGCCTGGCGATGGCGGCCTATGAACAGCTCAAGGGCGAAGGGATTGCCGCACAAGTCGTCTCGATGCCGAGCTGGGAGTTGTTTGAAGAACAGGACCAGGCCTATCGCGACAGTGTGTTGCCGCCAGCGGTGACCGCACGTGTGGTGGTGGAACAGGCCGGGCCTTTGGGGTGGGACCGCTATGTCGGGCAAACCGGCGCCAAGGTGGTGATGAGCAGCTTCGGGGCTTCGGCGCCGTTGGCGAAGTTGCAGGAGAAGTTTGGGTTTACGGTGGAGCATGTGGTGAAGCAGGCCAAGGCACAAATCCAACTGACCAGACACTGATCACTCTGTGGGAGGGGCTTGCCCCCGATAGCGATCTGTCAGGCACTTGATGGGGTGACTGACCCACCGCTATCGGGGGCTTGCCCCCTCCCACATGTGGACCTGTTTAACTGTTAGATCAACGCTCGGGCCAGGAATGGCGCAGTCCGGCTTTTCTTGCTCTTGGCAACTTTTTGCGGCGTACCGCTGGCCACCACTTGCCCGCCCAAATCCCCTGCTCCCGGACCGATATCGATCACCCAGTCACTCTGGGCCACCACACGCATTTCATGCTCGACCACCACCACCGTGTGCCCTGCATCCACCAAGTGATTGAGCTGGCTGAGCAGGCGATCCACATCCCGTGGATGCAGCCCGGTCGTTGGCTCATCCAACACATACAAGGTCGACCCACGGGCATTGCGTTGCAGCTCGGTGGCCAATTTGATCCGCTGCGCTTCCCCCCCGGACAGTTCGGTAGCCGGTTGACCCAGTCGCAGATAACCCAGGCCGATATCCCGCAGCACCTGCAACGAGCGCAGTACCCCTGGCTGCTCGGCAAAGACCTCGACTGCCTGCTCGACGGTCAGCCCGAGCACCTGAGCGATGCTCAAGCCTTGCCATTTGATCGCCAAGGTCTCGGGGTTGTAGCGCGCGCCGTGGCAGGTCGGACAGGGTGCGTACACACTCGGCATAAACAACAACTCGACGCTGACAAAGCCCTCGCCCTCGCAGTTCGGGCAACGGCCCTTGGCGACGTTGAAGGAGAACTGGCCCGCATCGTAATTGCGCTTCTTTGCCGCAGGCGTGGCGGCGAACAGTTTGCGCACGTTGTCGAACAGCCCGGTGTAGGTCGCCAGGTTGGAACGTGGCGTACGGCCGATGGGTTTCTGATCCACCTGCACTAGGCGTCGGATCTGTTCCAGCCCGGCGCTGATGCGCCCGCCACTGGTTTGCGGCGTGTCATCTTCCAGGCTCGGCTCTTCGTCGTTCTCAACCACACGCCCAAGGCCACTGCCCACCAATTCCAGCAGCGCCTGGCTGACCAGGCTGGACTTGCCCGAGCCGGAAATGCCGGTCACCGAGGTGAAGCAGCCCAAGGGAAAATCCACGTTCAGACCATTGAGGTTATTGCGCGTCACGCCCTCCAACTTCAACCAACCACTGGGTTCGCGGCGAGAGGGATTTGATGTACGCCGCTCGGCGAACAAATACTCACGGGTCTGCGACGCCTCTACGTCAGCCAACCCAGCAGGTGGCCCGCTGTACAGCACTTGCCCGCCATGCTCGCCAGCGGCCGGGCCGACGTCGATCAACCAGTCGGCGCGGCGCATGGTTTCCAAGTCGTGCTCCACCACAAACAACGAATTACCGGCGGCCTTCAAGCGCTCAAGCGCGGTGAACAAAGCCTCGCCATCCGCTGGATGCAAGCCCGCCGAAGGCTCATCCAGCACATAGATCACTCCAAACAATTGCGAGCCCAATTGCGTGGCCAAGCGTAAACGTTGCAACTCCCCGGACGACAAGGTCGGTGTGCTGCGCTCCAGGGACAGATAGCCCAGGCCCAATTCGATCAAGGTGCTGACCCGCTCCAGCAAGTCCTGGGCGATACGCTGCGCAGCCAGGCGCTTCTCCACCGAGAGCTTCATCGTGTCCTGCCCCGCCGCCACCGGCCGCAGCAGTTCGGCCAGCTGCGACAACGACAGCTGCGACAACTCGCCAATATCCACCCCGGCAAACTTCACCGAGAGCGCTGCCTTGGTCAGCCGCTTGCCTTCACACAGCGGGCAGGCGCTGCCCTGCATGAACTGCGACACGCGCTTTTTCATCAGCGCGCTTTGGGTGTGGCTGAAGGTGTGCAGGATGTAGCGCCGCGCGCCGCTGAACGTGCCCTGGTAACTAGGCTCCAGCTTGCGCTTCAACGCCTCGCGGGTTTGCTCCGGGGTGAAACCGGCATACACCGGCACAGTGGGGGTTTCTTCGGTGAACAGGATCCAGTCGCGCTGCTTTTTTGGCAGGTCGCGCCATGGGATATCCACGTCATAGCCCAAGGTCACCAGAATATCGCGCAGGTTCTGGCCCTGCCACGCCAACGGCCAGGAGGCCACCGCGCGCTGGCGAATGCTCAGCGAAGGGTCGGGCACCATCAGCGCCTCGGTCACTTCATACACGCGGCCCAGGCCATGACATTGCGGGCACGCACCCTGGGGCAGGTTCGGCGAAAAGTCCTCGGCATACAGCATCGCTTGCCCCGTAGGGTAGCTGCCGGCGCGGGAATAGAGCATGCGGATCAGGCTCGATAACGTGGTGACGCTGCCCACCGAAGACCGTGCGCTGGGCGTGCCACGCTGCTGTTGCAGGGCCACGGCGGGCGGCAGGCCTTCGATGCTGTCCACGTCGGGCACGCCAACCTGGTCGATCAGGCGCCGCGCGTAAGGCGCCACCGATTCGAAGTAGCGCCGCTGGGCCTCGGCATACACCGTGGAAAACGCCAGGGACGACTTGCCCGAACCCGACACGCCGGTAAACACCACCAGGGCATCCCGGGGAATATCCACGTCGACGTTTTGCAGGTTGTGCTCGCGGGCGCCGCGCACCCTGACAAAGCCTGGGCGTTGGGCAGTGATCGCAGGGATGTTGCGCTGTGAAGTCATGGTCAACCTTATCGTGCGGTGAGCACGCTGCGCACCCGTAGCGTCAGGGCTTCGGGGCTGTAGGGCTTGCTCAGCAGATGAATATCGGGGCTCAGCAGGTGGTTGCTGGAGAGGATGTCGCGGGTGTGACCGGAAGTGAACAGCACCGGCACGGGCGGGGTTTGTGCACGGGCCCAGGCGGCCAGGTCGGTGCTTTTAAGGCGGCCGGGCATGACCACGTCGGTAAAAATCAACTCGGGTTGCAGGCCAGCTTTGAGCTTCGACATGGCCTGGTCGCCGTCCTCGGCGGTGATCACGGTGTAGCCCGACTGTTCGAGCACGTCCACCACCGTCAGGCGCACGCCTTCATTGTCTTCGACCACCAGGATCGTTTCCTGGCCGCCTACGGACGCAACGGGCTCGTCTGACGCTTCAAGGCACTCCTCGCCCAGGCTGCGCGGGAAGTACAACTGCACCACGGTGCCCTGGCCTTCTTCGCTGCTGACCTCGACATGCCCGCCACTTTGACGCACAAAGCCGAACACCATGCTCAAGCCCAGGCCGGTACCGTGACCGTCGCGCTTGGTGGTGAAGAACGGTTCGAACACCCTGGCCTGGATCCCAGGTGGCATGCCCACCCCGGTGTCGGTGACCGCCAGGCGCACATATTCTCCGGGACTGACGCTTTTACCAATGCAATCGCCGGGGTTAAGGATGATGTTTTCGCCGCTGATGCGGATCACCCCCTCACCTTTCATGGCGTCGCGGGCATTGATCGCCAGGTTGAGCAACGCATTTTCCAACTGGTTACGGTCGACGTTGATGCTCCAGGAATCCTGGGGCAACTGCACATCGATATGAATGGTTTCTCCCAGTGCGCGCTGCAACAGTTCGCCAAGGCCAGCATAGATGCGTTGCGGGTTGTACACCGCCGGCGACAACGGCTGGCGGCGGGCAAAGGCCAGCAGTTGCGCCGACAGCTTGGCCCCGCGCTCCACTGCCGCGATGGCCGCGTTGACGCGGCGCTGCACCTGGGCATTGTCTGGCTCATGGCGCGCCAGCAAGTGCAGATTGCCGGCGATCACTTGCAACAGGTTATTGAAGTCGTGGGCCACGCCGCCGGTGAGGCCGCCGATGGCTTCGAGTTTTTGCGATTGGCGCAATTGGTCCTCGGCACTGGAGCGCGCCTGCACTTCAGCGGCCACCCGTTGTTCGAGGTTATGGGTGAGTTCCTGGCGCACCTGTTCGGACTTCACCAGTTCGGTGGTATCGACCACAATCGCCAACACGCCGGCCGGTTGCTGGTTGTCGCCGGCGACGGGGCTGTAATACAAATCCAGCCACACGGTTTCCGGCTGGCCATTGCGCAGCAGCACCAGGTCTTTGTTGTTGAAGGACAGAGTGCCGCCGGCCAGACAGGTGTCCACCACATGGCGATTGAAATCCGCCACCTCCGGCCAACCCAACTCCACCGGAGCCCCCAGCAAAGACGGGTGGCGGCCGCCGGCAAAGACCGAGTAACTGTCGTTGTAAATCATGTACCCGGCCCGCCCCCACAACATCACCATCGGCATCGGCGATGCGAGCATCATCTGCACGTTACAGGCCAGGCTAGTGGACCACTGGTTAATGGGACCGAGGTCCGTGGTCGACCAATCGAAAGCGCGAATGCGCTGGGCCATTTCACCGGCCCAACCTTCACAGCCGTGGGGGTTGGATAAAAATTGCATCGTTCGGCTCAGTGCAAAAGAGAAGACAGTCGCCATTTTTGGAGCTTACACGGAGCAGATGGTTTCATCTGGTATTAATTTGGGGTCACCTCAGTGGAAATCCCGGCTGCGCACAGACATGCCTTCCAGCAACGGCGTGAGGTCGGTGAGCCGCCCGGCGATCAGATGGCGCACCTCGCCGACCGCCTCCCAGCGCCCGTCTACCTTGAGCAAGCGCGACCCCACCAGCGCCTGGCGCTGACGTTCGGCCAGGTCGCGCCAAACCACCACATTGAGATTGCCGAACTCATCTTCCAAGGTGACAAAGGTCACACCGCTGGCCGTGCCCGGACGTTGCCGCCCCGTGACCAACCCCGCGACACTCACATTACGCCCATGCTCCACCGCCATCAGCTCGCGGGAGCTGCGACAACGCCGCTTGCGCAGCTCATCGCGCAACAACGCCAGCGGGTGCGGGCCGAGAGTGGTGCCGACGGTGGCGTAATCAGCCTGCAAGTCCTCGCCGACCGTCGGTGCGGGTAAAGCGACCACGGCTTCGTCGGGGCTGGGCAGCCCGGCGAACAGCCCCAATTGTTTGTGCACCCCCGCCACGTCCCAGCGGGCTTGGTGCCGGTTTCCAGCCAGGGCACGCAGGGCGCCGGCGTCGGCCAGCAACGCCTGGGCACGGGCGTCCAGACCGGCGCGCTGGTCCAGATCAGCAATGTCGCTGAAACCTGTGCCAGGGCGGGCGGCCTCGATGCGCCGCCCCTCCTCTTCACGAAACCCCGCGATCATGCGCAAGCCCATACGGATCGCCGGTTGCTGACCGTCAATGGGTTCCAGGCTGCAATCCCAGTCGCTGGCCTGCACATCCACCGGGCGAATCTGCAAGCGATGGCGCCGTGCGTCCTGCAGTATCTGGTCCGGGCTGTAGAAACCCATAGGCCAGCTGTTGATCAACGCGCAGGCGAAGGCCGCCGGCTCGTGGCATTTGAGCCAGCAACTGGCGTAAGTCAGCAAGGCGAAACTGGCCGCGTGGGACTCAGGAAACCCATAGCTGCCAAAGCCCTTGATCTGCTCGAAAATCTGCGCGGCAAATTCCTCGGTGTAGCCGTTTTTCAGCATGCCGGTGCGCAAGCGGTCCTGGTGGGGTTCCAGGCCGCCGTGACGTTTCCACGCGGCCATGGAGCGGCGCAACTGGTCGGCCTCGCCAGGGCTGTAGTCGGCGGCGACCATGGCGATCTGCATCACTTGCTCCTGGAACAGCGGAATGCCCAGGGTGCGTTTCAATACGCTTTCAAGTTCCGGTGACGGGTAGGTGGTTTTTTCTTCCTTGTTACGTCGTCGCAGATACGGATGCACCATCCCTCCCTGGATCGGACCGGGCCGCACAATAGCGACCTCGATCACAAGGTCATAAAACGTCTGCGGCTTGAGCCGGGGCAGCATCGACATCTGCGCCCGCGACTCGATCTGAAATACGCCAATGGTGTCGGCCTTGCTGATCATCGCGTAGGTGGCCGGGTCTTCCTTGGGGATCGTCGCCAGGGCCAGGTCGAGGTTGCGGTGGCGGCGCAGCAAATCGAAACAGCGGCGAATCGCACTGAGCATGCCCAAGGCGAGGATATCCACCTTGAGCAGGCCCACGGCATCCAGATCGTCCTTGTCCCATTGGATAATGGTGCGCTCGGCCATGGCCGCGTTTTCCACCGGCACCAGAGTGTCCAGCGGGTATTCGGAAATCACGAAACCGCCGGGATGTTGGGACAGGTGCCGGGGAAAACCGATCAGTTGCTGGGTGAGCGTGAGCACACGGCGCAGGATCGGGCTGTCCGGGTCGAAGCCGCCTTCACGCAGGCGTTCCAGCGGTGGCGCATCATCACTCCAGCGCCCGCAGCAGTCGGCCAGGGCGTTGATCTGGTCCGGCGGCAACCCAAGGGCCTTGGCCACATCGCGCACCGCACCGGCGGCGTGGTAGCTGCTGACCACCGCCGTCAGCGCCGCGCGGGTGCGGCCGTAGCGCTGGAAAACGTACTGCAGCACTTCTTCGCGGCGTTCGTGCTCGAAGTCCACGTCGATATCCGGTGGCTCGTTGCGCTCCTCTGACAGGAAGCGCTCAAACAGCATATTCGTAAGGCTCGGGTTGATCTCGGTAATGCCCAAGGCAAAACACACCGCCGAGTTGGCCGCCGACCCGCGGCCCTGGCACAGGATCGAACGGCTGCGGGCGAAGCGCACAATATCGTGCACGGTGAGGAAATAACTTTCGTAACCCAGCTTGCTGATCAATGTCAGTTCGTGATTGATCTGCTGCATGGTCTTGGCGTCGATTCCGTGAGGCCAACGCAGGGCGATGCCTTCTTCGGTGACGGCGCGCAGCCAGGATTCGGCGTCATGCCCCTCGGGCACCAATTCGCGCGGGTAGTGATAACGCAACTGGCCGAGGTCGAAGGTGCAACGGCGGGCGATGACCAGGGTTTCATCGAGCAAGGCTTGGGGATACAGCGTGCCCAGGGCATCAAGGCCGCGCAGATGCCGCTCGCCATTGGGGTGCAGGCGCGTGCCGGCTTCGGCCACCGGGACGTGATGGCGGATGGCGGTCATGGTGTCTTGCAGGGCGCGTCGACCGCGTGCGTGCATGTGCACATCACCACAGGCCACCGCCGGGATATTCAGGTTGGCGGCCAGGTGCAGGCGCTGCTCCAGATGCCGCGCATCGTCTTGGCCGCAATGCAGGTGCACCGCCAGCCACAGGCGCTCGGCAAACGTGCGGCGCAACCATTGGATCGAGGCCTGGGTGTCGCTGTCGTCGGCGACCCATAGCGCCAACAGGCCGTTGAGCGGTGCGTCGAAGTCTTCGTGCAGCAGGCGATAACTGCCTTTTTCCGCACGCCGCCTGGCCAGGGTGATCAGGCGGCACAGGTGCTGGTAACCGCTGAGGTTTTCTACCAGCAGCACCAGTTTCGGGCCGTTTTCGATGCGCACTTCGCTGCCGATAATCAGCGGTAACTCCACCGCCTTCGCCGCCTGCCACGCACGCACGATGCCTGACAACGTGCATTCATCAGTGATCGCCAAGGCGCTGTAGCCCTGGCGCTTGGCGCGCTTGAACAACTCCAGCGCGGTGGACGCGCCGCGCTGAAAACTGAAATTGGACAGGCAATGCAGCTCGGCGTAGTTCATGCAAACCAGCCTTGCAGCCACAAACCATCGCCCTGCCCCACGCTGCGGTAGGCCCAGCCTTGCTGACCGGCGCGGGTCTGGATCAGGTAATAGTCACGGCGGATATCGGCGCCGTCCCACCAGCCGGATTCGATACGTTCCGGGCCCATCAGAATCTGCACACCTTGCTCGGTCAGCAAGGTGGGTTCCCTGAGCAGCCAACCGGGGCGGTGCACCTTGTTCAAGGTCGGGCATGTGCGACTGTCGGCCGTTGCTTGCCAGGCGCACTCGGGGCGATGGTCGGCATGAAAACGCAAGCCTTGTACCGCCTCATCCCCAAGGCGCGCGCGCAGGCGTTCGCGCAATTGCTCCCAGGGCAGGGTCTGTTGCGGGCGGTCGTCGAACAGGTCCTGGCGCTGCGGCACAAACACCGGCAAGTCCTGGGCCACCAGGCGAAAACCGCGCACCGGCGCGGTGACTTGCACTTGCTCCAGGCGCCCACGGGCCAGCTCGAACAGCATCGCCGGTTCGCGCTCGGCGCTGAGCAGGCCGACCTTGATCACACTGTCGGGCAACTGGGCGTGCTCCAGGTGCAGGTCAAAACGCTGCACGCCACTGTCGCGTCCGCAGAGAAAGGCGGATAAATCAGCGGTCAAGCGCCGCAGTGGAAACAGCAGCGCCTGGTGGGACTGCACGTCGAAATTCAATTCGATGCGCACATCGAACTGGTCCGGCGGCTGGTAAAACCCAAGGGCCAGCGGGCGTTGCCCGGTCAAGGCATCCAGGTGCTTGAGCAGGCCGGCATCAAAGCGCCGTGCCAGGGTGTGCCGGGGCAAGGCCTGCACCTGGGACAGGGTGCGCAGGCCCATGCGCGACAAGGCGGTAGCGGCCTGAGGTTCAAGGCCGGCGCGGTCGATGGGCAGTGGTGCGAGGGCCTGCATCAATGCCTCATCGTCGATGGCCAGACCGTCGTAAATATTGGCCAGCACCCGCGCCGCCGCCGGGTTGGGCGCGGCGACGATGCGGTGACGAAAGCCCAGCTCGGTCAATTCTTTGCGCAAGCGCGCTTCGAACTGCGGCCAGGGACCGAACAGGCCCAGGCTCGATTCGATCTCAAACAGCAACGCACGCGGGTAATGCACACTGACCTGGGAACTGAAGCGATAGGCCCAGGCTGCCAGGAACTGCTGCCAGCGTTCGATTTCCACGGGGTCGTATTCGGCGCTGGCAAAAGTCTTGGCCAGGGCATGGGCCGCCGTCAGTGAAAGGCCTGGACGCAGGCCCAAGGCGCGGGCGGCGTCGTTGACGGTTTGCAGTACGCGCCGCTGTGGCGTACCGGCCAGCAGCGCGAGGGGTTGGTCGGGCTCGGGGTGCACACGCTGCACCCCGTCCAGCGCCAATTGCGGGAAGACAATACACACCCAGCGCATAGCAACCTCAGTGCCCCGCCAACGCAATCGGCGCCGGATGGGCCAAACCGCCACGGCACTTGATCACTCGTACTTGGGCGGGTTTCGCATCGACCGCCAAACGCAGGGCAGCAGGCGATGAATTGACCCCCTCACTCAAGGCGCGCCAGGCAAACGCCAGGGTCTGGCCGGTTTCTGCTGCCACCTGCAAGCGCCGCAGCGCCCGGTCATCGGCCTTGCGCGGCCAGCACAGCACAGCACCGCAACTGCCGGAGCGCAGGCACTGCTCCACGGCCCACAGCGCATCACGTTCCTCGGCCTGGATCACTGAAAGCTGGCGTACATCCACCCCGGCGTTCTGCCAGGCATGGGGATACGGCGTATACGGCGGCGCCACCAACACAATGCGCTCCCCCGCCTTTGACAGGCGCGCCAGGGTGGGCAGCACCAGTTGCAGTTCGCCGATGCCCTCCTTGGCCATGAGGATTTCACTCAAAGCCGATTCAGGCCAGCCGCCGCTGGGCAGCACCGCATCCAGCGCGGCCAGCCCGGTGGGGTGCACACTGGCGGGAGGCGCGGCCGGCCGGCCTTTCCAGACGCGGCCGCCATTGAACAGCGCGTCCAGGGCAACGACGGCGCCCATCAGCCTTGCCTCACCAGGCCGCAGAACACCCCTTCGATGGCCAGGTCCTGATCAGGGCCCACCACAATAGGTTGATACGCGGGGTTGCGCGGCAGCAGGCGCACGCGGTCGCCACTGCGTTCGAAACGCTTGATGGTGACTTCGCCATCCAGGCGCGCCACCACGATCTGCCCGTTCAAGGCCTCGGCACTGCGGCGTACGCCTACCAGATCGCCGTCAAGGATGCCGTCTTCGATCATCGAATCGCCCTGCACCCGCAGCAGGTAGTCGGGGGTTTTCGCGAAGGTGCTTGGGTCGAGTTGCAGGCGACTGTGCACTTCGGCGTCAGCACCGATGGGCAGGCCGGCGGCGACTCGGCCGAGCACGGGCACGTCCAGCCACTCCGGACGCATGGGTTGGTTGAGCAGGCGAATACCGCGAGCCTGGTTGGGGTTGACCTCAATGAAGCCGGCTTCGGTCAGGGCCACCACGTGTTTGCGCGCGACGCTGCGGGAGGCAAAGCCGAACGCCTCGGCGATCTCGGCGAGGCTGGGGGGCTGGCCTTGTTGCGCGATACGGTCGCGGATGAAGGTCAGGATGGCGGTGCGGCGGGGAGTCAGGGTCGTCATGGAGTACATTTGTACTCCTGCGGGAAATTTCTTACAAGAGCCGGTAGTCGGGGGGGTTGAGTTGAGTACATATCCGTTGGTTAGGTAACGGCTACTTATGGTTCCGCTCTTACAGCGGCTCACTTTTGGAAAGGCCCAAAAGTAAGCAAAAGGCCTTCGCCCCAACACTCGGCACCTCGCCTAGGCTCGGTGTGCCCGCACTCCGGCTTGAATCCGTGGGCCGCCGCGATGGGCCATCCATGGCCCAGCGCGGCTAACCCGGCGTCCTGCCGGGTTACCCACGGATTCAAGCCTGCGTTCGGCCAGCGTGTTTGACGGGGCGCCTGAGATCAAGATCAAAAGCGCAGATCAAAAGACCGCTGACTTCGTCAGCGAAAAGGATGTAAGAGCCAGATCAAAAGCACATCAAAAGCACATCAAAAGCAGAGCAAAAGCAGAGCAAAAACAGGACAGCAGGCTAGGACCTATCTATCTGATCTATGGAGATCAAACTGTGGGAGGGGGCTTGCTCCCGATAGCAGTGGGTCAGTCACAGCCGCATCAACTGACACACCCTCATCGGGAGCAAGCCCCCTCCCACATTTGGAATGCGTTCGGCTTAAGAACCCGGTCGCCTCTAAGGCCGCCGCGCTCTTGCTTTTGATCTGAAATCGCCCCGTCAACCACGATGGCCGGCATTCCGGCCTTTACAAAAGTGACCCGCTGTAAGAGCGGAACCATAGGCGGCCGTTACCGCAGCAACGGATATGCACTCAATCAACCACCCCCCCGCCATATGCTCGGCAATCCTCAACCTCAACCAACGCTCCGCCGGATCATTGTCATGCACCCCACTCCACACCATCGACAACTCCGCCGCATCAATCGCAAACGGCGGATCCTCTGCCCGTAACGTGGTGCCCTCGGTCAACGCACACGCCGCATAATCCGGCACCGTCGCAATGATCTGCGTTCCCGCCAACAACGCCCGCAACCCGCTGAATTGCGGCACCGCCAGCACCACCCGCCGCGCGCGGCCGATACGGGCCAAGTCCAAATCGATGTTGCCGCTCAAATCCCCGGAGAACGACACCATCGCATGGGGCCGTTCGCAATAATCATCCAGCGTCAGCGGCGCCACCCCGTCATCCCCACGCAATACCTTGCACGGGATATCCCGCAGTTTCTTGCGCTTGGCATTCGCGGGCAGTTCAGTGGTGTAGCTCACCCCCACCGAAATCTCGCCACTGGCCAGCAGCGCGGACATCAGCAAGTAATTGGCGCGGCGTACCACCACGATGATGCCAGGGGCTTCTTCGCGAAGCTGACTGAGCAACGGCGGAAACAAGCCAAATTCGGCATCGTCGGACAGGCCGATACGGAACACCGCACAGCTGGTGGAAGGGTCGAAATCCTTGGCGCGGCTGACCGCGCCGGAAATGGTGTCCATAGCCGGTTGCAGCTCCTTGAGTATCGCCAGGGCGCGCGGCGTGGGCTCCATGCCCCGCCCGTTGCGCAGCAGCAACGGGTCGTCGAACAGGTCGCGCAGCCGGCCTAAGGCCGCACTTACCGCCGGTTGGCCCATGAAGAGTTTTTCGGCGACCCGGGTCAGGTTCTTCTCGAACATCAACGCTTCGAAAATCACCAGCAGGTTCATGTCGACGCGACGCAGGTCATTGCGGTTCATGGCGGTATCCAAACGGTTAGCAGACTGCCAGCTAAGCACGCAAAACAAGGGGTTGATTGCATGTCTGTGCTGTCTTTTCCGTGACTGCACCTGACGAAATTAACAACGATTAACTCGTCAGCCAGACGGTACGGCAACAAGATTGACGCCATCTACACTGCATCCATTCACCGGGAACGCTCCCATCGACTGCGGATATCCGTCATGGCCCGAACTGAGCACTGCGCTCCTCGCTTATCCGCTACCGGCGGCCTATGCCCCCGGCGCGAGCGTATCGCCAAGCAATTGATCCTCACCAACCTCGGCGAAAGCCTGGCGATTGCCGACCTGGCCCAGGCCTGCGCGCTGTCGCGCAGCCATTTCTCCCGTGCATTCAAGTGCACCACCGGGCTGTCGCCCCAGGAATGGATACGCCTGCAACGCATCCAGCGGGCCAAGGAATTGATCACTCAGTCTTCCTTGAGCCTGACGCAGATCAGCCTGGAATGCGGGTTCTGCGACCAGGCACATTTCTGCCATATGTTCACCCGCAGCGAGGGTGTCAATCCGATGACCTGGCGAAACCACCAACTGCGTCACAAGCCTCAAGAGATCGCTGCCTAGTGGTCTGCAAGCACCTGGAATATGCTGGCCGCTTACTTTCTCCAGAGCATGGCCACCCATGAGTGACCAACGCGATCAGGCCTTGCACTTCGGGCCGTACCGTATCCATCCCCACCAGCGCCTGGTGCTGGAGGCTGGTCGTCCGTTGCGCCTGGGGCGGCGTGCCGTGGATATCCTGCTGATCCTGCTGGAGCAGGCCGGTAATGTGGTGAGCAAGCAGGAGCTGATCGCTCGGGTCTGGCCCAAAAGCGTGGTAGAAGACGGCAACCTGCGGGTGCATATGGCGGCGTTGCGCAAGGCGCTGGGCGATGGCCAGGCCGGGCAGCGCTATATCGTTACGGTGGCCCAGCGTGGCTACAGTTTTGTTGCGCCACTGAGCATCGAGCCGATGAGCCTACCCACAGAAGGCACGCCCCAACGCCCCTGCCACAACCTGCCGCTGCGCCGCACCCGCATGCTCGGCCGCCAGGCGCTGATCGACAGCCTGGTGCAGCACCTGCCCGAACAACGCTTTATCACCCTGACGGGCGCCGGCGGCATCGGCAAGACCACCGTGGCATTGCGCGTGGCGGAATTGCTGATCGGCCATTACCGCGACGGTATCCGCCTGCTGGACCTGGCGCCCCTCAGCGCGCCGTCGATGATCCTGCCCAACCTCGCCGCCCTGCTCGACCTGACCCACACCGAGCACGAACCGCTGGCCACCTTCGCGCGCCGCCTGCAAGAGCGCCAGGTGCTGCTGGTGATCGACAACTGCGAGCACTTGCTGGACGACATTGCGCTGATCAGCGAAACCCTGCTGCGCCATGCCCCAAAACTGCACATCCTGGCCACCAGCCGCGAAGCATTGCGCGCCGAAGGCGAATCGGTGCAACGCCTGGAACCCCTGGCCTGCCCACCCGCCACCGGCAACCGCGCCCAGGCCCTGGGCTATCCTGCCCTGCAACTGCTGATCGAACGCGCCATGTCCCATCAGGACAGCTTCGAACTGAGCGAAGCCGAACTGCCCCTGGCGATTGATATCTGCCAGCGCCTGGACGGTATTCCCCTGGCAATCGAATTGGTGGCGGCGCAGATCGAGCGCTTCGGCCTGCCGGGGTTGCTGGTGCAGATGGAAGACAATTTCCGCCTGCTCACCCGTGGCCGGCGCAGCGCCCTGCCCCGGCATCAAACCTTGCGCGCGACCCTGGATTGGAGCTTCGACCTGCTCACGACGTGCGAGCAAATCTGCCTGCGCCGTCTCGCCGTGTTCCGGGGTGGTTTCAGCCTGGCCAGCGCGGCGGCGGTGATTGCCGGAGAACAGATCGCACCGACCGAGGTGCTGGGCTCGATCACTCAACTGGTCGCCAAATCCTTGCTCAATGTGGAGCCCGGCGATGACGAGATGGTCTATCGCCTGCTGGACATCACCCGCACCTACGCCCTGGAAAAACTCAGTGTCGCCGACGAGTTGGATGCCACCCGTGAACGCCACGCCAACCGCTGCCTGGCGCTGATGGACCAGGCGCAGGAAGATTGGGAGCAGATCGCTACCCAGCCGTGGATCGACCGCTATGCCCCGCTGCGCGAAGACATCCGTGCCGCCCTCGACTGGGGCCTGGGCGACCAGGGTGTGCACGTGCTGGGCATTCGCCTCACCGTCAGCGCCATGCCGTTGTGGCAGGAGCTGTCGCTGCTGCGCGAACACGGCCTCTACGTGAGCAAGGCCCTGGCGCGACTGGGGCAATCGAGTGCGCCGAGCCAGCGCTTGCACATGGCATTGCAGTTGGCCTTCGGCAGTTTTTCCTATCACGCCCAGGGCAGTACGCCGCAGACCGTAGACGCCTTTGCCTGTGCACGACGCCTGGCCGAAGCTGACAAAAACCTGCCCGGCCAACTGCGTGCAGTGTCGGGGCAAATGGCGGTCAGCCTGTGCAGCGGCAACTACCGTGAGGCGTTGAAGCAAAGCCTGCATTTCGACCAGTTGGGGCCACACACCGAGTCGTTGCTGGCCCTCAGCGCCCAACGCCTGCGAGTGCTGGCGCAGCACTTCGCCGGCAATCAGGTGCTGGCGCAGCACAATGCCGAACAGGTGATCCAGCGCATGGCCCAGAGCGGCCATCTCAACCGGTTTACCCATGGCTTTGGCGTGCAGTACGACCAAAGCGTGGCTTCGCTGACCATCCTCGCGCGCATCCTGTGGCTGCGCGGTTTTCCTGAACGCGCGTGGCGCACTGCAAGCCAGGCACTGGCGCTGGCGCTGCAGATCAACCACGGCACGTCGATCTGCTACACCCTGGCCCTGGCTGGGGTGGTGATCGCTCAGTACAACGGCGATACGCTTGCGGCCCGCGATCAGTTGGACCTGCTGTTGCAGCAGGCGCAAAAACATTCAGTGCAGTTGTTCCACACCTGGGCGCAATGCTACGAAGGCACGGCGCAGATTGCCGAAGTACAAGGGTTGGGCCTGGTCGAGGACATCCTGGTGACCTTCAACGCCATCGCAGTGGATGACGCCCTGTTCGAACGCGCCCGAAGCGGTGCGGCCGGCTGGTGCACACCGGAGATTCTGCGCGTGCGCGCCGAGGCCATGCCCGATGCCCAATCAGCCGAAAGCCTGTTGCTCGAAGCCCTGGGCCTGGCGCACCAGCAAGGCGCGCTGGCCTGGGAGTTACGATGCGCAGACAGCTTGGCGCGGCTGTGGCACAAGCAAGGTCGTGTGCAGGCCGCGCGCGACCTGCTGGGTTCAGTCTATGAGCGGTTTACCGAAGGCTTCGCCACCCAGGATCTAATCCGCGTGCGCCGCCTGCTCGACGAGTTGCAAGACAAACGGCCGGCCTGAAAACGGCCCCAGGTAATGCCCATAGCCCTGTTGCAAGCGTGCTACCTGCTGCGGGTCGCGCAGAAGTGCCAAGGCGTAGCTGCGCACACTGTTGAGCAGGCGATAGCGCGGATAACCTGGGCCGGGCTCAAGGTTCAGCAGTGAGGTGTCGACCAGCCGACTCAACAAGTAAGACAGGTCGGCATGCTCCAGCTCCGTGCCGACCACCAGCTCACTCAAGGTGGGCAAAGTCACCGCCATTTTGAACAGGCTCATCTGCAGGAACAGCCAGCGCTCCGGCAAGCTCAGGCGCTGGTAGGTCCAATCCAGCGCGGCGCTGAGGGATTGGTGGCGCTCAACCGCTGTGCGGCGCCCCCGCGTGAGGATCTGCAAGCCCCTGCACACTTGCGCCTGCACACCACGGACGCCAAGGGCGTCCACTTGGGCGGCGGCCAGTTCGAGAGCCAGAGGAATACCGTCGAGGCGCCGGCAGATATCACGCAGCGGTGCCAAGTCCTGGGGCCGCAACACAAACCCCTGCTGGCTGGCACGCACCCGTGCAACAAACAACTGCACCGCCGGACTCACCATCGCCTGTTCAACGCTGCCCAACACCGACGGAGCTGGAAGCGCCAACTGGGGCACGCGCAACACCCATTCGCCCGGGGCATGCAAGGCTTCACGGCTACTGACGAGCACACTGATCCGGGGCGCGTTTTCGCTAAGCACACGCAGCAGATGTCGACAGGCGCCAAGCAGCAGATCAGCGCCATCAAGTACCAGCAATAATTGTCGGGAAGCCAATTGACGGCACAGTTCAGTGGCGCTGCCGCTGGGTTCGAGATGCAGGACCGTGGCCAGGTGGCGCAGCATCATCAGCGGCGCCTCGACGGTGGCCAGGTCGACCCACCACACACCGTCGCGGTAGCGCGGCAACACGCGCTCGGCCAGGGCCAGGGCCAAGGTGCTCTTGCCCACGCCGGCGCATCCGGTGAGGGTCATCAGCCGCTGCCCGGACAAACGCCGCACCAGCACGCCCAGCAGTTCATCACGGCCAATCACCGGGCTGAGCCGCGCGGCCAGGTTGTGCCGAGGCAGCACCGCTGCGGCCACGCCTTGCACGGGCGCAGCGAAGCAGTAGCCGCGCTGGGGGTCATTGAGGATAAACCGTTGCCCGTCGAGGGCACGGCGCAGCGCGGCGATGTGCACCCGCAGGTTGTTCTCTTCCACCACGCTATTCGGCCAGACCCGCTCGATGAGGGTGGCCTTGCTGACAAATTGCCCAGGCGCTTCCAGCAGCATCGCGAGGATATCCAGCGCCCGCCCGCCCAACGGCACCGGCCAACCCGCCTTGCTGACCAGTCGCTGCTGCCGGTGAAAGGCATAGGCACCGAAGCGCACCGTGCTATCCGCGTCAATCGCCTGAGGGTCGTTCATGTCTGCAATCGCGCTGAAACACCCGGCCTTGGGCGTTCGCGCATCCTTTTCCGTGGGCTCGACGCTATTCTTGCCAGCTACCCATGACAGGACAATGCTGGCACGGGGAGCGATACGGACAATCGGGTGTGCGAGACGGACATCCTGTCGTTAACTGAACTGCTGTCGGTATTGGGTAGGGTTGAGACCGAGCTTTTCACTGAATAAAAAGCGCATGTGCCGCACGCTGCCAAAGCCTGCGTGGAACGCCACGGTCTTGAGCGGCAGATCGGTGGTTTCCAGCAATTGCCGAGCACGGTCGATGCGCGCGCCTTGCAGGAAGGCCATGGGCGTCATCTGCACATCCTTGGCAAACAACCGGGCAAAGTGGCGCGCACTCATGCCGGCCAACTCGGCCATGAACTCGATGGTGAACGGCTGCTCCAGGTGCGCGAGAACATGGTTCTGCACGCGGGTAATCGCAGTTTCCTGGGGCGCCACGGCCGCGGTCATCGGGCTGAATTGGGCCTGGCCGCCCTGGCGTTTCATCACCACCAACAGCACCTTGGCCACATCCACCGCCACCTGCTTGCCATGGTCCTGGGCAACGATGGACAACGCCAGGTCGATACCGGCCGTGACCCCGCCCGAGGTAATCAACCGCCCGTCCTGCAGATAGATACGGTCGGTCTCGACGATGGCGTTGGGGAACGCCTTGATCAGCCGCTCGGTGTAATGCCAGTGAGTGGTCACGCGGTGCTCGTCCAACAGCCCGGCGTGCCCGAGCACAAAGGCGCCGGTGCAGATCGAGCCAAAGCGCCGTGCCCGTGGCGCCGCTGCTTTTAGCCAGGGCAGCAGCGCCGGATGGCATTCGTTATAGGCACCGGGGCCACCGGGCACCAGCAAGAGGTCATAGGCACCGTCGGCCTGCTCCAGCAACAGGTCGGTCTGCACCATTACGCCGTTGGATGCGCGCAGTGGGCCAGGTTCGGTGCCAACAGTAAGGATCTGATAATGCGCCGCCGCCGGCAGGTAGCGGTTGGCGATGGAAAACACTTCAAGCGGCCCGGCCATGTCGAGCAAGAGGAAGTCCGGGAACAGCGCCATGGCCACGGTTTTCATACAGAAGGCATCCATCGAGGGGAAGAAAGCGGGAGGCATTATGGCATGCCTTTCACTGTCAATCTGAGAGGGACAGTTATTCAGATTTCAGCTTCTTAATGAATATTTCAGTAACCAGTAACCTTCTTCTCAACGCAAGCGCCCTGCATCTCGCAGCCAGCGCCCACTTGAGGACACAACCATGCTGACCCTTCGCAAAGCTTCCGAACGCGGTGCCGCCAATCACGGTTGGTTGAAGTCGTTCCACACCTTCTCGTTCGCCAACTACTGGAACCCCAACGAGCAGGGTTTTTCCGACCTGCTGGTGATCAACGATGATCGCGTCGCCGCCGGCAAAGGCTTCGGCCAGCACCCGCACCGTGACATGGAGATTTTCTCTTATGTGCTCGAAGGCGCCCTGGAGCACAAGGACACCCTGGGCACTGGCTCGGTGATCCGCCCTGGCGATGTGCAATTGATGAGCGCTGGCAGCGGCGTGGCCCACAGCGAGTTCAACCACAGCCAAAACCGTGGGGTGCATTTCCTGCAAATCTGGATCGTGCCCGCCGTGGCCGGTGCCGAACCGCGCTATCAACAGGAGCACTTCAGCGAGGCACAAAAGCGTGGGCGCCTGCAGTTGATCATCTCGCCGGACGGCGCCGACGGTTCCCTGAGCGTACGCCAGGACGCCAGGGTGTACGCCGGGCTGTTCAACGGTGACGAAGCCACAACCCTTGACCTGCCGCCGGATCGCCACGTGTACATCCATGTGGCCCGGGGCAGCGTGGAGATCAACGGCCAGCGCTTGCAGGAAGGTGACGGTGCCCGAGTGCGTGATGAGCAGCGCATCCACGTGAGTCAAGGTCAGGACGCCGAGGTGCTGGTGTTCGACCTGCGACCTCAGGAACTGCCGCAAATGCCTTGATCAGCCGGGCGATGGCCGTTGCAAACGGTCCATCGCTGGCATCGATAGTCACCATCAGCGCAATGAAGTTCTCTTAAAAAATGCAACGCGTAACATCAAACCCATACCAGGCAACACCCAAACTAAAACACTCGGAGCACACCATCATGAAACGCCAAATCTTGCTTAGCCTCGCTTTCTCGGTACTCGCTGCAAACGCATTTGCCCACCCTGTAGTCGCTGAAGGCGGTGCAGATCGCCTGATCGAAAACCGTGTTGCTGAAAGCGGTTCGGATCGACTGATCGAAAACCGTGTTGCCGAAGGTGGTTCGGATCGTCTTCTGGAAAAACGCGTAGCTGAAGGTGGCTCGGACCGTCTGATGGAAAACCGCGTAGCTGAAGGTGGCTCGGATCGTCTTCTAGAAAAACGCGTAGCTGAAGGTGGCTCGGACCGTCTGATGGAAAACCGCGTAGCTGAAGGTGGCTCGGATCGCCTGATGGAAAACCGCGTAGCTGAAGGTGGCTCGGATCGTCTGATGGAAAACCGTGTAGCTGAAGGTGGCTCGGACCGTCTGCAGGAAAACCGCGTAGCTGAAGGTGGCTCGGACCGTCTGATGGAAAACCGCGTAGCTGAAGGTGGCTCGGATCGTCTGATGGAAAACCACGCATAACCCGCCCTGTTCGAGGGCACCCCCAAACCGGCCTGATCAGCCGGTTTTTTTTCGTCTATTAAAAAGTGCACTCAACTCGCAAACACTTGGGGTTGCGTCGCTGCCGACTCAGATAATGCTATTTACTGATATAAGATCACAAAATAATTCTATTTTTTAATAATTAGGTTAGAACCAAACGGCATTTTACAGCGGCCGTCGCGGCCCCTACCTTGGACGAGCATGACCGACCCCCTGCCCGGCGGAGGTACACACTCCCTACTCGACAAGGACAGACCATGAGCATCGAATTCATCGGCTATATCGGCGGCCACCACGCATCCGAAATTCATCCACGCAGCGGCCCGACCCTGCAACCGGACTACGTGGAAACCGTGGCCCGCGCCCACGAAGAGGCCGGCTTCGACCGCGCCCTGGTGGCCTTCCACTCTAACAGCCCGGACAGCACGCTGATCGCCTCCCATGCCGCCAGCGTCACCCGCAAACTGCAATTCCTGATCGCCCACCGCCCCGGTTTTGCACAACCCACCCTCGCCGCGCGCCAGTTCGCCACCCTGGATGTGTTCAACGGCGGGCGCACCGCCGTGCATATCATCACCGGTGGCGACGACCGCGAACTGCGCGCCGATGGCAGCCATATCGGCAAGGACGAACGCTACGCACGGACCGACGAATATCTGAGTGTGGTGCGACAGGAATGGACCAGCGAACAGCCCTTCGATTTCACCGGCACCTACTACCAGGTCGAAGGCGCGCACTCCACCGTGAAGTCGCCGCAGCAACCGCATATCCCACTGTACTTCGGAGGGTCTTCCCAGGCCGCGATTGAAGTGGCGGGCAAACATGCCGACGTGTACGCACTGTGGGGCGAAACCTACGAGCAAGTGCGCGAGATCGTGACTCAGGTCCGGGCCGAAGCAGCCAAGCATGGACGCACGATTCGCTTCAGCCTGTCGCTGCGACCGATCCTCGCCGAGACCGAAGAGCTGGCGTGGGCACGCGCTGACAGCATCTTGCAACAGGCAACCGAGTTGGCAGAGAAGAATGGATTTGTGCGGCGTGAACCGCCGAATGAAGGCTCGCGTCGGCTACTCGCAGCGGCGGCACAGGGTTCCCGGCTGGACAAGCGTTTGTGGACGGGGATTGCGGGGTTGCTGGGCGCCCAAGGGAACTCAACCTCGTTGGTGGGCACCGCCGAACAAGTGGCTGAAGCGCTGGTGGATTACTACGACCTCGGCATCACCACCTTCCTGATCCGTGGGTTTGATCCGCTCAATGATGCGATCGACTACGGCAAGCGGTTGATCCCCCTCACCCGCCAACTGATTGCAGAACGCGAGCAGGCCAAACAGGTCGCGTAAGCCAGAACACGGCAAAACCAATGTGGGAGGGGCGGTGCGATGATTCGACTCGCCCTCTCCCACATGCCTATCTTCATTTAGCTCAGGATCAGTTCTTGTAGTCGGTATCGCTGCGTTCCAACTGCCGAATCAGCGCATTCCAATGCCGTGCCACGCCCGGCCCCTCGCCGCTGCTATGCGCCTTGGCCTGTTCTTCAACCTTCGCCACTACCTCCTGTGGCGGAAAGACCAGCTCAGCATTCCCCGCCGCTTGCGCCGCGATCTGAATATTGCACGCACGCTCCAACCCTTGCAGCTGCTGGAAGGCATGTTCGACGCTGATACCCGCCGTCAACAGCCCGTGGTTGCGCAGGATCATCACGCTCTTGTCGCCCAGATCCGCCACCAACCGCTCACGCTCGTCCAGGTCGAGGGCGATGCCTTCATAGCCGTGGTAGGCCACTCGCCCGGAAAAGGCGATGGAGTGTTGGGAAATCGGCAACAAGCCGTCCTTCTGCGCGGACACCGCAATGCCATCGCGAGTATGGGTGTGCAGCACCGCTTGCAAGTCATGGCGCGCGCCGTGGATGGCGCTGTGGATCACGTAGCCGGCGTAGTTGATACCCAGCCCGGTAGGGTCATCGACGATCGTGCCGTCGAGGTCGACCTTGACCAGGTTGGAGGCGTTGATTTCATCGAACAACAGGCCGAAGGCATTGATCAGGAAATGCTCCTCCGGGCCCGGTACACGGGCGGAGAAGTGGGTGTAAATATGATCGGTCCACTTGTACAAGGCCGCCAGGCGGTAGGCGGCGGCCAGTTTCACGCGCACTTCCCACTCTTCTGGCGTGACGCGTTGACGAACGTTGTTGGAGACGCTGGAAATCGAGGTGACGCTGCTCATGGCAAAACTTCCTGGATGGCCTTAAGGACTTCCAGGCAAGCCTAGGGGATGCTCAAAAACAATAAAAAGCACATTTTAATCTAAGCTAATTATTATTTTTTTTCATATCAAGCCGCATCCCGAATCTTGTGCAACGACGCCGCCACCCATTTGCCAAACGCATCCACCGGCCCTTGCAGGTTGCCGAGGAAATGCGGGTAGATGAGCCAAAGGTCCATCACCGGTTTGAAGTCCTTGAGCGGCATTACCGCCAATTGTTCGCGGTGAGCGCTGCGTTCCAGCAAGGGACGCGGCACCAGGCCCAAGCCCAGGCCATCGGCGACCAGACCCAATTGCAATTCAGTGCCGAAGGTTTCCAGGTTGACCCGCAGCGCCAAGCCCTGATCGGACAAGGTGCGTTGCAACCCGGCACGGAACCCGCAGCCATCCGGGTTAAGAATCCACCCGTTCTGGTACACATCCGCCAGCTTGCAGGGTTTTTTCGGCAACTGCGCCTTGGCGCACACCACCACCAACTCCATCTTGCCGATAGACTCGCCAACGATGTTATCCGGGAAGATCTTGCCTGCCGGGAACAACGCCGCCGCCGCGTCCAGTTCGCCCCGTTCAATCTTGCCGACCAACTGGCTGCCCCATCCGGTCGCGACCTGGGCGCGCAGTTCGGGGTACTCAGTGCGCAGCAGCTTCAGCGCGTCCAGCAGCACTACATCGCCGATGGTCTGCGGCACGCCCAGGCGCAGTACGCCGGAGGGGGGTGCGTCGGTGGCTACCAGCTCACGCAAGGCATCCATCTCGCGCAGGATCAACCGGCATTGTTCATATACGCGGGTACCGATCAACGTCGGTTTGAGGGGCTTGGTGTTGCGATCAAACAGCTCCACCCCCAGCGCCTGCTCGAAGTTCTGCACGCGGCGCGTAATGGCCGGCTGGGTCAGTTGCAACGACTCGGCGGCATGGCTGATGGACTGGCAACGAATCACTTCGACAAAGGCATCGATATCGTCAATTTTCATTTGGGCCGCACATAGAGAACAGTCATTAAGATGTCCGCGAAGCATAGTTGCAGGAACGTTATCTGAATAGCCCACGCTGTGATCGATAACGTCTAACGCTATACACGCCGGTTCTAAATTACCTTCAGCTATAAGCTAATCATTAAAAAATAGCATATTAACTATAAACATTATGCTTAGATAAACCCATCAACACCGACTGATGGAATTGCCATGACCCAGGCCCGACACCCCGAGAGACTCAGAGCCTTCATTGGCGCCCTGGCGGAACTGATCGACGGCAATCCGCGCGAAGGCGACCTGTTGCACCGTGGCGGCAAGCTGCTCGCGCAACTGGTCAGCCATGATGACTGGCTCCCCGACGAATTCGCCCAACCCAACCCCGAGCGCTACCAGCAATTTTTGCTGCACGCCGATTCGCGCCAGCGCTTCAGCGTCGTCAGTTTTGTCTGGGGTCCGGGGCAGACCACGCCGATTCATGACCACCGGGTGTGGGGGCTGATCGGCATGTTGCGCGGCGCGGAGTTTTCCCAAGGATTTGAACGCGCCCCCGACGGCAGCCTGGTCGCCGAAGGCAAGCCTATTAAGCTGGTGCCGGGCCAGGTCGAAGCCGTATCGCCCAAGGTCGGCGACATTCATCAGGTCAGCAACGCCCACAGCGACCAAGTGTCCATCAGCATTCACGTGTACGGCGCCAATATCGGTGCGGTACGCCGTGCGGTGTACCAGCCCGACGGCAGCGAGAAACTGTTTATCTCCGGTTATTCCAACGCCTTCCTCCCGAACATCTGGGATTTGTCCAAAGAAAAGAGCCCTGCCCTATGAGCACCGTACCGACCCGCAATTTCGCCCAGATTCGCCAGGCCCTGTTGGACCATGCAGAAGTCGCCCTGATCGACGTGCGCGAAGAAGCGCCGTTTGCTGAATCCCACCCGCTGTTCGCGGCGAATATCCCGCTGTCCAAGCTGGAGCTGGAGGTGTATTCGCGCATTCCACGGCGTGATACCCAGGTCACCGTCTACGACAACGGCGAAGGTCTGGCCAGCCGCGCCGCCGAGCGCCTGATTGCATTGGGCTACACCCAGGTCAGCCTGCTCGAAGGGGGCCTCAATGGCTGGCGCAGCGCCGGTGGCGAGCTGTTTATTGACGTGAACGTGCCGAGCAAAGCCTTTGGCGAACTGGTAGAGAGCGAGCGTCACACGCCGTCCCTGGCCGCCGAAGAAGTGCAGGCCCTGCTCGACAGCCACGCCGACGTGGTGGTGCTCGACGCCCGCCGCTTCGACGAATACCAAACCATGAGCATTCCCACCAGCATCAGCGTGCCCGGTGCCGAACTGGTGCTGCGCGCCCGTGAACTGGCGCCGGATCCGGCCACGCGCATTATCGTCAACTGCGCCGGACGCACCCGCAGCATCATTGGCACCCAGTCGCTGATCAATGCGGGCGTGGCCAACCCGGTATCCGCACTGCGCAATGGCACCATCGGCTGGACCCTGGCCGGGCAAACACTCGCCCACGGCCAGGCGCGACGCTTTGCCCCGACCTCGGAAGAACATCGCCAGGTCGCCGCCATCGAGGCACGCCGTGTCGCCGACAAAGCCCGCGTTGGCCGTGCCACCCTGGACGATCTACACGCCTGGCAGCAGCAAACCACTCGCACCACCTACCTGTTCGATGTGCGCACCCCGGAAGAATTCGAAGCCGGTCACCTGCCCGGCGCGCGCTCCACCCCCGGCGGCCAATTGGTCCAGGAAACCGATCACGTGGCCAGCGTACGCGGCGCACGCCTGGTGCTGGCGGATGACGACGGCGTGCGCGCCAACATGTCCGCGTCCTGGCTCGCCCAACTGGGCTGGGACGTGCACGTGCTGGACGACCTGCAAGCGGCGCACTTCAGCGAAAAAGGCATCTGGGTCGCCCCGGTGCCCACGCCGCCCCAAGCCGAACTGATCAGCCCGCACACCCTCGCCGACTGGCTGGCCCACGGCGACACCGTGGTGCTGGACTTCACCGCCAGCGCCAACTACGTCAAACGCCACATCCCCGGCGCCTGGTGGGCCCTGCGCGCGCAACTGCCCCAGGCCCTCGCCAAAGTGCCGACCGCCGAGCGCTACGTGCTGACCTGCGGCAGCAGCCAACTGGCGCGCCTGGCGGTGGCCGAAGTCGAAGCCATCACCGGCAAGCAAGTGTTCCTGCTGCAAGACGGCACGGCAGGCTGGATCAACGCGAAATTGCCCCTGGAAGAAGGCGAAACCCACCTGGCCTCACCACGGATCGACCGCTACCGCCGTCCGTACGAAGGCACCGACAACCCCAAGGAAGCCATGCAGGCATATCTGGATTGGGAGTTCGGTTTGGTTGCCCAGTTGGCCCGTGATGGGACCCATGGGTTCTACGTGATCTGATCATCTAACACACCTGCCTCTGAATGGGGGCAGGCTTCACCGACCCCTTTCCAGGCGGAGGTAACCCACACCTTTTTTGATCTGCCTGGAGCCTCTATCCCATGGTCTTTACCACCCCCTTCAAGCGCCTGTTCCTGGGTACTGCCCTGGCCCTTGGCCTGGCCACCAGCGCCCACGCCGCCGACCTGCAACCACTGCGGGTGGCCAATCAGAAATCGACGATCAAGACGCTGCTGGAAGTGTCCGGCGAAACCAAAGACGTGCCCTATGCCATCCAGTGGTCGGAGTTCCCCTCCGCCTCGCCCCTGGGCGAAGCCCTGAATGCCGGCGCGGTGGATGTCGGTGCCTTGGGCGATGCGCCTTACGTGTTCGCGCTGGGTGCCGGGGCGTCCTTAAAAGTGGTCAGCATCATCCACGCCGAAGGACGCAACACCACCGCGCTGCTGGTACCCAAGGACTCGCCAATCAAGACGGCCGCCGACCTCAAGGGTAAGAAAATCGTCACCGGGCGTGGCTCCATCGGGCATTACCTGGCGATCAAGGCGTTGGCCAGCGCGGGCCTGACCAGCCAGGATGTGCAGTTCATCTTCTTGCTGCCCGCCGAATCCCGCTTGGTGCTGGATAACGGCACCGCCGATGCCTGGGCGACCTGGGACCCTTACACCACCGTGGTGACCTCCCAAAGCCAGGCGCGAATCATCGCCAGTGGCAACACGCTGTTGAGCAACCACCTGTACCTCGCGGCAACCAGCCAGGCCATTGCCGACAAGCGCACGCAGCTGGACGACTTTGTCGCCCGCGTCGATCGCGCCTACGCCTGGGCCAATACGCACCCCAACGAATACGCCGCCGCCCAGACCAAAATCACCGGCCTGCCACTGGCCGTGCATGTGGCCGTGGCCAAGGAAACCCGTCTGAGCCCGGTATTGATCGACGACAGCGTGATCAGTGGCCTGCAAACCACCGCCGACACCTACCAAAAAGAAGGCCTGCTGACCAAACACATCGACGTGTCACAGGGCTTCGACAAAAGCTTTAACGCCAAGCGTGCCCCCAACAACCAAGTCTCGCGCTGAAGGAACAGAACATGAGCCAGCCACGTCAACTAAAACCACGCCATTTAAAACTGGGTGCCATGGTCCACGGTGTCGGCCACGGCTGGGGCGAATGGCGCCACCCGCAGGCACAACCGAATGCCAGTACGAATTTCGGCTTCTACAAGCAGCAGACTGAACTGGCCGAAGCCGCCAAATTCGACTTTGTGTTCATCGCCGATAGCCTGCATATACACGCCAAATCCAGCCCCCATTACCTCAACCGTTTCGAGCCGCTGACGATCTTGTCAGCCCTCGCGGCATTGACCACCCATATCGGCCTGGTCGCCACCGTGACCGTCAGCTACACCGAGCCGTACCAAGTGGCGCGTCAGTTCGCGTCTCTGGACCATATCAGCGGCGGCCGCGCCGGATGGAACGTGGTCACCTCGTGGCTCAGCGGCACCGCCGATAACTTCGGCAAGGCTGAGCACCCGCCCCATGCCGTGCGCTACCGCATCGCCAAGGAACACCTGAACGTGGTCAAGGGCCTGTGGGATTCCTGGGAGGACGACGCCTTTGCCTACAACAAGCAAAACGGCGAGTTTTTCACCCCGGACAAGCTTCATGCGTTGAACCACAAAGGCGAGTTTTTCTCGGTCAAAGGCCCGCTGAACATTGCGCGTTCGCGCCAGGGCCAGCCCGCAATTTTCCAGGCCGGCACCTCGGAAGACGGGCGTAACTTTGCCGCCGAACATTCCGATGCGATTTTTGTGCATGTGGAAAGCATCGAAGAAGGCCTGGCCTACTCCCAGGACCTCAAACGCCGTGCCAAAGGCTTTGGCCGCGATGCCGACAGCCTGTCGATCCTGCCGGGCATCCGCCCGATTGTCGGGCGCGACGAGGCCGAAGTGGAAAGCCGCTACCAGCAGGCCGTGGAGCTGGTCACCGTGGAAGACGCCATCGTCGCCCTCGGCCGCCCGTTCAACGACCACGATTTCAGTAAATACCCCCTGGACGAACCCTTCCCGGAACTCGGCGACTTGGGCTCCAACAGCCAGAAAGGCGGCTCCGATCGCATCAAGCAACTGGCCAAGGACGAAGGCCTCACGCTGCGTGAAGTGGCCCTGCGGTTCTCGCGGCCCAAGCGTGATTTTGTCGGCACCCCTGAGCAAGTCGCTGATGCGATCCAGACCTGGTTCGAGCGCGGCGCCAGCGATGGCTTCATCATCAACTCGGTGCTGCCGGATGGCTTGCAGTACTTCACCGAACTGGTGGTGCCGGTGCTGCAACAGCGCGGCCTGTTCCGCACCGAATACACCGGCCAGACCCTGCGCGACAACCTGGGCCTGGACGTACCGGTCAACCGCTACAGCGTCGAGGTGCAAGCGCCGCAGGAGGCATTGGCATGAGCGAATCCCTTAACCGTCAGTTGGCGGCGCTGCACGCCGAGCGTGTAGCGACCTGGGCCCCGGCGGCGTTGCAAGTCAATATCGACCAGCGCCAGCGCCTGGTGGATGAAGCGCGAGTAGACGACTACGTGCAGGTCGGTGATGAGCTCGACCCGTTTACCTTGCTCAACGTCGAAGGCGGCGAACTCAACCGCGAGCTGCTGTTGGCAGACGGCCCGGCGGTGCTGATCTTCTTCCGTTTTGCCGGCTGCCCGGCGTGCAACATCGCCCTGCCCTATTACGAGCGCCAGCTGTACCCACGCCTGCGCGAATTGGGTGTACCGCTGGTAGCGATCAGCCCGCAAGTGCCGGAACGCCTGGTGGAAATCAAGACCCACCACGCGCTGCAACTGCTGGTCGCCAGCGACCCGGATAACAACCTCGGGCGGCGCTTGGGGATTCTCTACAGCTTCGATGAAGCCTCGCGTAACGCGGCATTGGCCAAGGGCAATCACATCGGTGAAACCACCGGTACGGGGACCTGGGAGTTGCCCCAACCGACCGTCGTGGTGATTGCCCAGGACGGCACGGTCGCGTTCGTAGACGTTAGCCCGGATTGGCTGGTACGTACCGAAGCCGAGCCGGTGGTGCAGGTGGTGGAGCGCTTGTTGGGCCAACAGCCTGTGCGCCTCGCCATCTAAGCCAAAAATCCTCTGTGGGAGGGGCAAGTCGAATCGTCGCGCCGCCCCTCCCACATTTTTGACCGAGTACATTCTTATGACCCAACCGTCTCTACGCTCCGTGGAAGTCGCCAATTTCGAAGCCTTGCTCGAACGCCTCACCACCGAGCTGGCCAGTACCGCGCCGCAGTACGATGACAGTGGCGCCTTCCCCCACGCCAACTTCCAGCTATTGCATGAACACGGCCTGGTCGCCCTCACCGTGCCCAAGACCCTGGGCGGCGGCGGTGCCAGCCTGCCTCAGGCGCGCAAGGCGATCAGTGCGATTGCCAAGGGCGAGCCGTCCACCGCGCTGATCCTGGTGATGCAATACCTGCAACACACACGCCTGCAAGACAGCAAAACCTGGCCCCAGCACCTGCGCGTGAAAGTCGCCGAAGACGCAGTGCGTAACGGTGCGCTGATCAACGCCCTGCGCGTCGAGCCCGACCTCGGCACCCCGGCCCGTGGCGGCCTGCCGGCAACCACTGCGGTGCGCACTGCCGAAGGCTGGCGCATCAGCGGGCGCAAGATCTACTCCACCGGCAGCCATGGCCTGAGCTGGTTCAGCGTGTGGGCGCGCAGTGACGACGCCGACCCGCTGGTGGGCGCCTGGCTGGTGCCCAAGGACAGCCCCGGCGTGAGCATCATCGACACCTGGGACCACCTCGGCATGCGCGCCACCTGCAGCCATGAAGTGGTGCTCGACAACGTGCTGGTGCCGCTGGACCACGCCGTCAGTGTCAGCCCTTGGAGCGCACCGCAGCCGGAGTTGGATGCGGAGGGTTTCCTGTGGATGTCGGTGCTGCTCTCGTCGGTGTACGACGCCGTGGCCCAGGCCGCGCGGAACTGGCTGGTGAACTGGCTGGAAGAACGCACGCCGTCCAACCTCGGTGCGGCGTTGTCGACCTTGCCGCGCTTTCAGGAAACCGTCGGGCATATCGACACCCTGCTGTTCGCCAACCGCAGCCTGCTCGACGCCGCCGCCGACGGCCACACCCCGGCCGCCAACGCCGCGCAGTTGAAGTACCTGGTTACCCACAACGCTATTCGCGCGGTGGAACTGGCCATTGAGGCTTCCGGCAACCCTGGCCTGTCGCGCCATAGCCCGCTGCAACGCCACTACCGCGATGTGCTGTGCAGTCGCGTACATACCCCGCAGAACGATGCGGTGCTGCAAGGCGTCGGTAAAGCCGTGTTCGCCCAACGCCAGAAGGAACGCGCATGACTCACGTGATTATTGCCAGCCAGTTGGACGAAGACTACAACGACGTGATCCGCGCTCGCCTGCGCACGGTCCACCCCGAAGCCCAGGTGATCGGCGTTCCGGTGGGCGTGCCAAGCGACCTGCCGCCCCAGGCGAATATCCTGTTGCTGCGTCCGATCAACGTGCGCGGCTACACCGCCCCGGATACCCCGCCGCCAGGCTGGCCCTACGGCGCGCAATGGGTGCACTTGGTCTCATCGGGCATCGACTTCTACCCGCAATGGCTGTTCAACGGCCCGCCGGTGACGACCTCCCGGGGCAGCGCCGCCGACAACCTGGCCGAGTTCGCCCTGGCGGCGATCTTTGCCGCGTCCAAGCATTTGCCGGATATCTGGGTGAAGGATTCTCAGTGGAATTTCACCCCGCTGCGTCCGCTCAAGGGCACCACATTGGGGATTCTCGGCTTTGGTGCGATTGGTGAACGCCTGGCGCAGAAGGCTCACGCGCTGGGAATCAAGGTGGTTGCGCTGCGCCAAAGCCCGACCCCGTTCGGGATCGACGGGGTCGAGGCGGCCAGGGACATCCACGACCTGTTCGCCCGCGCCGACCACCTGGTGCTGGCGGCACCGCTGACCGAGGCTACGCGCCATATCGTCGATCGGGACGTGTTGGGCAGCGCCAAGCCGGGGCTGCATTTGATCAACATTGCGCGCGGGGGGTTGGTGGATCAGGAGGCGCTGCTGGAAGCGCTGGATAACGGGCAAATCGGCCTGGCATCGCTCGACGTGACCGAGCCGGAACCGTTGCCGGATGGGCACCCGTTGTATACGCATCCGAGGGTGAGGTTGTCGCCGCATACGTCGGCGATATCGACCGATAGCCGTAATGAGATTGCTGATACGTTTTTGGCGAACCTGGAGCGGTATGTTTTGGGTGTGGAATTGGTGAATCTGGCTAATGGGTGATGCCGTTTGAGTGTGGGGTTTGTTTGGGTTGCGGTTTGTTGGGGGGACATATCCGTTTCTGCGGTCACGGCGGGTATTAGTTCCGCCCTTACGGCGGGTCACTTTGGAAAAGAGCCCCAAAGTAACCAAAGGGCTCTTGCCCCAACACTCGGCACCTCGCCTAGGCTCGGTGTGCCCTCACTCCGGCTTGAATCCGTGGGCCGCCGCGATGGGCCATCCATGGCCCAGCGCGGCTAACCCGGCGTCCTGCCGGGTTACCCACGGATTCAAGCCTGCGTTCGGCCAGCGTGTTTGACGGGGCGCCTGAGATCAAGATCAAAAGCGCAGATCAAAAGACCGCTGACTTCGTCAGCGAAAAGGATGTAAGAGCCAAATCAAAAGCAGATCTAAAGCAGATCTAAAGCAGATCTAAAGCAGATCTAAAGCAGATCTAAAGCAGGACAGCAGGCCAGGACCTATCTGTCTGATCTATGGAGATCAAACTGTGGGAGGGGGCTTGCTCCCGATAGCAGTGGGTCAGTCACAGCTGCATCAACTGACACACCCTCATCGGGAGCAAGCCCCCTCCCACATTTGGACGGAGTTGGAGCTGAGAACCCGGTCGGCTCTAAGGCCGCCGCGGCCTTGCTTTTGATCTGAAATCGCCCCGTCAACCACGATGGCCGGAATTCGACGTTGATTTGGGGGGTAAACCGGCAGGGATGCCGGTTTAGCCGCCCTGCGCCATGGATGGCGCGTGGCGGCGGCCCCCCAAATCAATGTCGGATTACGGGCACACCGAGCCTAAGCGAGGTGCCGAGTGGTGGGGCGA
Source organism: Pseudomonas sp. H1_D04 (assembly GCF_054683855.1). Classification (NCBI taxonomy): domain Bacteria; kingdom Pseudomonadati; phylum Pseudomonadota; class Gammaproteobacteria; order Pseudomonadales; family Pseudomonadaceae; genus Pseudomonas; species Pseudomonas sp. H1_D04. The sequence goes on along the minus strand of NZ_CP162826.1, from coordinate 4,788,843 downwards.
AGGCCTTTTGGTTACTTTTGGCTGGGCCGGCATTCCGGCCTTTACAAAAGTGACCCGCTGTAAGAGCGGAACCATAGGCGGCCGTTACCGCAGCAACGGATATGCACTCGATCCCATCCAACATCCTGGTCAACTAAACACCACCTGCGGTGAACCAAGCTCACCACAACAGCAGCATTGCCAACCGAACGGATCATTTGATGCGGTAGTGAAAGGTATTCCGTACAGCCGGCACCACAACAGCCTTGCCATCAACGATCCTTGGCTGATAGCGGAAGGTGTTCGCCGCCGCCAGTGAAGCACGCATGAACAACGGGTGGCAGCCGTCCAACACCTTGGGATTTTCCACGCGGCCTTGAGTGTTGACGCTGTACTCCAGGGTGCAATCGCCTTCGATGTTCTTGTCCAGAGCACGCTCGGGGTAGTCCGGCGCTTCCTTGCTCAGGGGCTGGTATTGGCGGCTGTCAAAGGCCGGTGCCGCTGCAGGCGCAGGTGTGGCGACGCGGGCTTTTTCCGCAGCCAATCGCTCCTGGGCCTGGCGCTGTAGTTCCAGCTCGCGGGTGCGTTGTTCGGTGGCCAGGCGTTCCTGTTGTTGCTCGATTTTCTTTTCTTCGACGCGTTTACGCGCCAGGGCGGCTTTCTCCAGTTTTTGCGCCTGGATTCGGGGGTCGACCGCAGGTTTCACCGGTACCGGAATCACCACCGGCTCCGGCGGCGCAGGTGCCGGTGCAGCAACCACCGGTTCTGGTACTGCCACCGGCGCAGGCGGCAGCATGACCAACTGCGTGTGCATCACCCGAGGTGCCTCCAACATCGGTTTTTCCGTCGACCAGCCCACCATCAACGCCGCCAACACGCCCACGTGCAGCGCCACCGCCAGGCTGGCGGCGAAGCTGTTTCGCCACACGCCGGAGGTATCCCTGGGTTCCATCACAAGCGTCGGACTGTGCATGATCATCGCCGTCATTGCGGGGCCTCGGTCACCAGCCCCAGGTTGCTGACACCGCCTTTTTGCAACACCGCCATGGCTGCAACCACACGTCCGTAGCCGGCGTTGTCATCGGCGCGGATGTACACCTGGGTGTCGCTGCGTGCCGCTACCACCTGCATGACCTTGGCGCCCATTTCGTCCAGGCTCACGGCACTGTCGGTCTGGTGCTGGGTGTCGAGCTCGCCGCCGAGGTTCCAGTAGTAGCCGCCATCGGCCTTTACCGACAGCGTCAGGATCTGCTGGCGGGTATCGGTGGCCAGCGCCTCGGCGGCGACCTTGGGCAGCTCGATCTTCACGCCCTGGGTCAGCATTGGCGCGGTGACCATGAAGATCACCAGCAGCACCAGCATCACGTCGATATACGGCACCACGTTCATTTCGGCCTTGGGCCCGTGCTTGCGTTGCGGCCTGACTAACATGGGAGTTGCTCCTTTCAGGCGGCCACGGCCAGGTTGATCGGCGCACCGCGCAGGGTGCGGTGCAGGCGCACTTGCAGCTCATTGCCAAACGCGTAGTAACGGGTGAGCAGCGTCTGGCCACGCGCCGCGAAGCGGTTATAGGCGATCACCGCCGGGATGGCTGCAAACAGGCCGATGGCTGTGGCGATCAGCGCTTCGGCAATGCCCGGCGCCACTGTCGACAACGTGGCCTGTTGCACTTGGGACAAACCGATAAAGGAATTCATGATCCCCCACACCGTGCCAAACAAACCGATGTACGGGCTGACCGAACCCACGGTCGCGAGAAATTGCAGGCCCTTTTCCAGTTCGATTTCCTGCTCGGTGATCGCCACCTGCAAGGCCCGCTCAACACCTTCGAGCACCGCAGGGCCATGGCTGTGCAGGTGCTGGTATTCCTGGACGCCGGCAATAAAGATCGGCGCAATCCCGCCCTCGCCCGCCTGCACGGTTTCGCGGTACAGCGGTTGCAAGTCCGACGCTGCGCGAAAGCGCTGCACGAAGCCATTCAACTGGCGCTCCAGGCGGCGCAGTACGCTGCCGCGCTGGATGATCAGGTACCAGCTAAGCAACGACGCCAGCAGCAAGGTGATCATGACCGCCTTGACCAACAGGCTGGCGTCACTGATAAGGCCCCAGATCGTCATATGTTCCATCGTCGCGTGCATGGTGATGTCCTATTCGATTAAAAAGTGATGACGGGGTGATGACGGTTCACGGCAATTTCAGCGCACGGGTCACGTCAGCCCACGGTACGAATTTAAAATTCTGGGTTTGCTCGGGCATGCGCTTGCGGCCGTCCTGCACCACCAGCATGCCTTGGCTCCAAGGCCCGCCCAGGTTGATGGCGGTGACCTCCAAGCCATCGGTTTCCGAGGCGCCGTCGATACCGGCGGCGGCATTGAGGCCGACGCGAAACCCACCGTGAATCGCAAACGGCGGCTCGGCATCCACCACCAGGTAGCTGTCGTTGCCTTGGCTTGAGATCACCAAATAGTCGCGTTTGTCGCTCTGATACAGCGCCAGGCCCTCGACGTCCGCGTGCAACTGCGGGCCGACCTTGATCACGCTAGTGAGGGTGGCCGGTTGATCGGCACGAGCGTCCACCGCCCACACCCCCACGTCTTCTTCGCCGATAAACAAGCGCTGGCGCTGGTCGTCGGCCACGCAGCCTTCAGGCTGGCTGTCGACCTTGAACTGGCGCACCAGCTCACCTTGCACACGGCCATCCGGGGCGCTCAGGCGGTATTGCAGGAAGGTGCCGTCCTTGCCGTTGGCGATGGCATAGATCTCGCCGCTGGCGGGCTGATACAGGCAGATGCCATAGATTTCCTTGAGCGGCGTAGGCACTTCACCGGCTTCGCGCAACTCGCCGCTCTGACGGTCGACGCTGAATACGCTGAGGCTGTTGTGATCACGATTGCTGGCGACGGCCAGATCCACGGTCTGGGCGCCCAGCATGAAGTTGGGGCGGACGTCGACGTTGTTCAGGCGCCCGACCGCCAATTCCTGCAACAGCTTGCCGTCAAGGTCATAGGCCAACAGGCCTTGTTTTTTGTTGGTGCCAAGCACGCGGCTTTTGGCCGGGGTGTCGGGGTGAATCCAGATCGCCGGATCATCCGCCGCATCACCCTGGCGGCCGACTGGGTCGGTTTGGCGCACGGCGGCGACTTCCGGCAGTACAGGATCTGCCGCTACAGACTTGGCCTGCCAGTTGAGCTTGCCCTGGTAGAGCGTGCCGCTGTCGTCGTCGCGTACCAGCAGCTGTTGGCCGTTGACGCTCAATTGCTCGGGTTCTTTCAGGCCAGGCAAGCTCAGGCTCGGCTGTTCCACCCAGCGCTCGCCCGTCCTTTGGAACAGGTGAAGTTGCGCAGTCTTTGGATCGAGCGCGACCACGCCACCCGGCACCAGGGCGACGGCACCGGCTTCACGCTTGGGATTATCGAACACCGCCACCGGGGTGCGTTTCACGTCCGCTTCCGGGTGCGCCGGGTAGGCCCACCAGCCGACATTTTCTTCATTGACTATCAGTTGATTCGTCCCGTCGTCCACCTGGCAGAACTGCGCCGATGGTGGCAGCGGCAAACCGCGCACACGCTGGGGTTCAGTCAGCAGCGTCGCGCCATTGCCCACCAACCATTGCTCGCCCTTGCCCTCCTCACCCACCAAAAACACAAACAGGCTGGCCGCTGAATCGCGGTACAGGCACAGGCCGTTCACCGGGTAATCGCGGGCCGGCAGGTACAGCGGTTTGCCCCAGGTTTTGCTGGCGGCGTCGAGGATGATCAACAGCGCTTGTTGACGATCATTGTCGAGGCTGGCGACCAGTACCTGGGCGCCTGCGGTGCGGGTGTCGAGGCTGCTGAAGTTGCCTTTGAACCGGGTCAGTTCAGTGCCTTTGGCGTCGAGCAGTTGCAGGCCGTCGCGGGTGCTGGCGGCCAGGCGCTCGGGGGTGCTGGGGAGGAAAGCCACTGCTTCGGCGTTCAGGGATGTCGCCCAAGGCGTCAGGGTCAGGTCGGCAGCCAGTGCATGAGTGCAGGTCAACACCGATATCAGCAAGTACAACGTGGAGATTCTCATGTACAAACAAATCCTTCGAAAACAATGGAGTTCCCATGTGGGAGGGGTCTTGCTCCCGATGAGGGTGTGTCAGTCAGCAGATGTATTCACTGAACCACCGCTATCGGGAGCAAGCGCCCTCCCACATTGGAATCGAGGTGTGATTTAGAAATGGGTGAAGGTCAGGCCGAGCTTGTAGGTCGGGCCGTACTCTTCGTATTGGCCGTTGTAGCTGCGGTGGCCGGTGTAGACGAAGTACGACTCATCGGTGAGGTTCTGGGCCTCGAAGCTGACTTGCAGGTTCTTGGTCAGCGAGTAGCGCGCGCTGAAATCGACGAAGGTCTGCGCGTCCACATGCAGGTCGTGGGCCTTGTCGTTGATCGAGGCCAGTTCATACAGGTAGGCCGATTTGTAGTTGGCGGACAGGCGCAGGCTGAGCTTGTCGTCTTCCCAACCGAGCATCAGGTTGCCGACGGTGTCTGATTGGTTCGGCAGGCTGATGTTGCGTTTGCGGTTCGTGCCGCTGGCGGCGTCGAAGCCTTCGATATCCGCGCTAGAGCGGCTGAAGGTGCTGTTGGCGCCGATCAGCAGACCGTTCCAGGGCGCGGGCAGCCAGTCGAATTTCTGCGAGTAGGCCAGTTCCAGGCCATAGAGCTTGGCGCTGTCGCCGTTGGCGTAGGTGTGGGCCTCGGAGAAGTTGGTCCAGGCGCCGGTGCCGGCCACGTCGGTGTTGTAGACGAAGTTCTTGATGTCTTTGTAAAACACGAACGCCGAGACGGTGCCGGCGCGGCCCATGAAGTGCTCGATGCCAAGGTCGAGGTTGCTCGATTCCAGGGGCTTGAGGTCCGGGTTGCCAAAGGTGGCTTCGTCATCGTCGATCACAAAACCCGGCGCCAGTTGGCCGAAGGTCGGGCGCACCACGGACTTGGTCCAGGCCGCGCGCACCTGGGTGTTTTTGTCGATCTGGTAGCGCGCATGCAGACCCGGCAGCCAGTGGTGATACTGGCGCTTGGTCTCGGTGGCAGTGAACACGCCATCGGTGGCGCCGGTGCCCTTGGCTTCGAACTCGGTGCCTTCGTAGCGCAGGCCGGCGATAAAGCGCCAGTCGTCGATGTCGATGGTGTTCATCAGGTAGCCGGCGTTGATGTCTTCGCGAATGGTGAAGTCGTTGACCCGGGACTCGGTCTCGTCATAAAAGTCCGCTGCATTGAGGCTGCCGATCAGTTGCTTGATGCCGCTGGCGCTGATGCCTGGCCCGTAGTTGCCCAAGCGATAGTCGACACTGCCCTTCTGGAACTGGGTCAGGTTGAGCTGGTCGGCGGTGTAGCCAAGGGTGTCGAAGTCCTTGTAGACCCAGGCCTCCAGGTCATTGTCCTTATTACGGCGACTCACCTTGCCACCGAATTTGACCTGGGACGCATAGCCGCTCAGGTCGTAGTCGCGGGCCAGGTCCAGGCGCAGGTTTTTCTCGGTGTCCTTGGTGTTCTGTTTTTCCCAATCAACTTTGTCGAGCGTGAAGTTGCTTGGGTCGTAGAAACCGGCACCGATGATTGGCCGTGGCTTGTCCTTGTCGTAGAAACCGCTGTTGGCAAAGTCGCCGCCGTCGAAGGTGGCTCCGGCGATGTGCGCCGGGCTGTCTTCGCTCGATTGGCTGTAGCCGGCCTGACCGCTGAGGGTCCACAGGCCAAGCATGCGCTCGCCGCCGAACACGTAGGACTGGATTTCCTGGGTTTCCTCACGGTTCTTCAGCTTGCGCTTGGCTTCAGCGTCGCCCAGTTCACCAGCGGCTTGGGGGTCGGCAAATTCAATGCTGGTGGAGTTGCGGGTTTCGGTGTCTTTGTAGCGGCTGTAGAGGGTGCGCAGGTAGTAGCTGCTGAGGTCATCGGGCTTATAGTCGAAGTTCAGTCCACCGCCGGCGCGTTCGCGGCTGATGTCGTAATCACGCTGTTCGAATTCGTTGAGTTTGGCGCCGTCGGTGAAGTCCCAGGCACCGCCTGTTTCGACGTTGTCCGAGCCAAAATCACGCTTCTGCCAGCTTAGGGCTGCGGCTACGCCAAAGTTGTCGATGCCGTCGCCGAGGCTGAAGCGGTTGCTCGCCGCGCCGGAGAATTTGGGGCTGGTCTGACTCGTATTCTTGTCGTAACTGGCTTCGGTGCTGCCGGTGTAGAACAGGCCTTTGTGGTCAAAGGCCGACAGGCTCTGCACGTCGACGGTGCCACCGAGGGAGTTAGCGTCCATGTCCGGGGTGAGGGTCTTGATCACCGACAGCGACTGCACCAGTTCTGACGGCAGCACATCGAGGGCCACGGCGCGGCGCGCGCTTTCCGGGGCGGGCACCAGGGTGCCGTTGATGGTTACGCTGTTGAGGTCCGGACCGAGGCCACGCACGCTGACAAATCGCCCTTCGCCCTGATCGCGCTCGACGCTGATGCCGGGCAAACGCTGCACCGCTTCTGCGACGTTTTCATCCGGCAACTGGGCCACGCCGTCGGCATGCACCACGCTTTTGATGCTGTCAGAGCTGCGCTGCTCTTTAAGCGCTTGATCGATGGCAGCGGCCTGGCCGACCACTTCGACATGCTCGGTGGTGGTGGCCTCGGCGGCGCTCAACCGTTCGCTGGCAATCGCCAGGGCCAAGGCGGTGAGCGTGAAGCTGACGAGCCCGGTGCGCTTGTACATGAAATCCTCCCCAAGAATCCGTTGGCGCCAAGCAAATGGCCCGGCAACTGGGAGGGCAAGCTAGGGGTGGGGGATGACGGTTCTGTGACAGGAGTTGGCGGCGAGGCCCGTAAACCGTGGGTTTTGCCCGAACCCGGACGTGGAATGAGCTGATATGACCTGTGGAGATCCCCTGTGGGAGGGGGCGTGCCCCCGATAGCGGTGGGTCAGCAGGCCTATCTGTTGACTGATACACCGCCATCGGGAGCAAGCCCCCTCCCACATTTCTTGATCTCCAGTGTGTTTGAGGTGAGCTGATTCGACCCTCCCACGCCGTCATCCAACCGTCACATCCATCTGCTGTGCTGGCGCCCATCGCTCATTCGCCCAAGGACCCGCGGCCATGTTTTCCGTGCTCAAACCTCATCGCTGGAAACTCGCGCTCTTGCTCATTGCCGCCAACGCCGGGCTGATCCTGCACCTGGCCTGCGGCGAGTTGAAAAGCGTCAGCGAGTGGGTCTGGCTGGATATTTTCGGCGAAGGCGGTTCCGCCCTGCTCGCCCTGGTGTGGCTGGGCCTGGTGCTTAAAAGCCGCCCCGCCGGGCGCGTCACCAATTACCTGGCGCTGGGGCTGTCGTGCATCTTCTTTTCGTGGTGGATCGACAGCCTCGATGAGTTTATCCGCCTGCCTGACAGCATCACCTGGGACCACTGGCTGGAATCCGGCCCGATGCCAGTGGGCATGATTCTGCTGACCATCGGCATCTACCACTGGCACCGCGAACAACTGGCGATCAGCGCGCAGATGGAAAAGCGCGAACGGCTGTTTCGCGAGCACCGGCTGTTCGACAAACTCACGCCCCTGGCCGGTGCCGACTACCTCAAGCGCCAATTGGCCGACAGCCTGCACGACAGCCGCGAACAGCAACAACCGCTGTCACTGCTGGCCCTGGACCTGGACAACTTCGCTGCCATTAACCAGGCCTACGGGCATGCCGAAGGTGACGCCGTGCTCCAGGCCCTCAGCCATTTGTTGTTGCTCAATCTGCGCCGCCAGGACTTGCTTTGTCGACTGGCCGGTGACCGCTTTGTGGTGCTGCTGCCCAACACCGGCGAGCGCCAGGCCAAAGAGCTCGCGCTGGAGTTGCAGCAAGCGGTACATGGCCTGGCCCACAAAACCCGGCAACAGGGCGAACGCCTGCAACTGGCGGCGACCACAGCGGTAGTAATGGCCCTGGACGAGCCGCCCCATGACCTGCTCAAGCGCCTGAACCTGGCGTTGGCCAGGGCCAAGCAACCTCTCGCGAAAAGCGCCTGAGATGGCGGTGAAAACCAACTGGTATGAGGCCGACAGCCGCTTCATACCAGGGCACAACCAACCGGCCACGCTGATTGACCTGGCCCTGTCCCGTGACATCGACAGCCATCGTTTGCTGCGCGGCACCGGGCTGTTCCACGAGGACATCCTGGCCGGAACGGCGCGCTTGAGCCCGCAGCAATTCCTGGCACTGATCGGTAACAGTCGAAAGCTGCTGGATGCCGACGACAGCAGTTTTCTGTTGGGCCAGCGCTTGCTGCCCGGCTATTACGGCGCAGCCAGCCATGCCTTGGGCCATGCACAGAATCTGCATCAGGCGCTGGAGATCCTTATTCAGCAACAGGTGCTGCTCAGCCCGTTGGTCACCCTGCAAGTGGAGCTGGATGAGCACCACGCCTACCTGTATTGGCTGGACAGTTGCGGCGCTGGCGAGCAGTGGCGGTTTCTGCTGGAAGCGAGCATGACGTCGCTGGTTGCCATGAGCCAATGGCTCAGCGGCGAGCGTCTGCCGTGGGTGTGCAGTTTCAGCCATGCCGAGCCGCGTTATGTCGAGCAGTATTGGGTGCATCTGGGCGAAGAGACGCGCTTCGAGCGCCCGCTGGACATGATGTGCATCCCCCGCGAACACCTCACCCGCGCCTGGCCCGGGGCTTCGGCTACCGCCGGCCAGGTCGCGCGCCAGCAGGCTCGCGAACAGATCGAACATTTGGGCTTTGCCGGCAGTTTTCTCGATTGCCTCTACGACTATTTGCGCGAGCAGGTGCGCCAACCGCCGAGCCTGGAACAGGCGGCCCAGGCCTTCGCCATGAGTCCGGCGACCCTCAAGCGCAAACTGCACAAACACCACACCGGCTTTCAGCAGCAAGTGGACCGGGTACGCAAACAGGTGGCGCTGCACCTGTACCAGGTCAAGGGCTACAGCAATGATGAAGTGGCGGCGTACCTGAACTTCAATGATGCGGCGAACTTTAGACGCTCATTCAAGCGCTGGACTGGCAGCACCCCGAACCTGATCCGCCAGTTGTTCAACAGCCGCTAGCCAGGCGCTCGCGCAGGAACTCCACCAACGCCTGCACCGGCCGCGAGCTTTGCCGATGTTGGGGATAGACCGCCGACAAGGTCAGGGCTTCGGGGGCGAAGTCGTCGAGAATGGTGATCAGGCGACCGTCCTTCAACGCGTCGCCAACGATAAAGGTCGGCAGATAAGTGACGCCCAGCCCGGCGATGGCGGTGTCACGCAACAGCTCACCGTTATTCACGCGCATGCGACCGCTGACATTCAGCGCCTGCACCTTGCCCTTGAAGCGCCATTGAACTTGACGGCCATGGCCGTAAGGCAGGCAGTCGTGTTGAGCCAGATCATCGGGTTGCAAGGGTGTGCCGCGCAGAGCCAGGTAGTCGGGGCTGGCGCAATACACCCGCTGGATGCTGGCGATACGGCGGGCGATCAGGGTGGAGTCTTCCAGGGTGCCGATGCGCAACACCAGGTCGTAGCCTTCGCCGATCAGGTCCACGGGGCGATCGCTGAGGTCGACCTCCACCGACACTTGGGGATGGCGCTGCAAAAACAACGGTAACAGGCAACCCAGGTGCGCCATGGCAAACGACAACGGCGCACTGAGGCGAATGGTGCCGCGCGGTTCGCTGTTCTGGCCGGCGATGCCCTGCTCCACTTGCTCGACTTCACCGAGCAGGCGCAAGGCGGATTCGTAGTAGCTCTGGCCCAGGGGCGTGACATCCAGCCGGCGCGTCGAGCGGTTGAGCAGGCGCACGCCGAGGCGATCTTCCAGCTGGATCAGGCGGCGGCTGACGAATTGCTTGGACAGGCCCAATTGTTCGGCGGCAGCGGTGAAGCTGCCGGATTCCATGACCTGGCAAAACAGGCGCATGTCTTCGAAGGGGTTCATTGTCGCTTCTCGGTGGACGATGGGCTGATTTATAACTGGATGGTCGCAACACCACAAATCAAATGTGGGAGGGGGCTTGCTCCCGATTGCGGTGTGTCAGTCTCAATAGCTTTGACTGAGGCACCGCTATCGGGGGCAAGCCCCCTCCCACATTGATCACCTACAGGCTTGAAAAACGGTTACTTGGCAGTAAACGCCGAGTAGCTGTTCATCAGGTTGCGGTAGTTGGGGATGCGCGGCGACAGCAGGTTGGCCAGGCCTTCCATGTCGTTGCGCCAGTCCACTTGCAGCTCGCAGGCCACGGAGAACCAGTTCACCAGTTGGGCGCCGGCGGCGGTCATGCGCGCCCAGGCGGCTTGTTGCACGGTTTCATTGAAGGTCCCGGAAGCATCGGTGACGACGAACACTTCGAAGCCTTCAGCGAGGGCACACAGGGTCGGGAACGCTACGCACACGTCCGTCACTACACCGGCAATGATGATCTGCTTGCGGCCGGTGGCCTTGACCGCCTTGACGAAATCTTCGTTGTCCCAGGCGTTGATCTGGCCAGGACGGGCGATGTACGGCGCGTCCGGGAACAGTGCCTTGAGTTCTGGCACCAGTGGGCCGTTAGGACCGCCTTCAAAACTGGTGGTCAGGATGGTCGGCAGGTTGAAGAACTTCGCCACGTCGGCCAGGGCCAGTACGTTGTTCTTGAATTCATTGGGGGAGAAATCCTGTACCAGGGAGATCAGGCCCGTCTGGTGGTCGACCAACAGTACGACGGCGTCATCTTTGTTCAAGCGCTTGTAAGTCATGGGTTAACTCCTTTGGGGGTTTAAAAGGCAAAACACGAGCAGCCGAACGCACCCCAGAAACCCTGGAAGTCGCTGACCGGCACGCTGGAAAGACGGGCTTTCTCATGGCTGTGGGAATGCACGCCGCACTCTCCGCTGCATTGGTGTACTTGAGCTTGCAAAGGTGAACTTGGACGCCAGTGACCCGGCACCTTGACCACCGGCGACCAGTCCGGCAGCACCGGCACGCGCGGCGGTGCGTAGTCTTCGAAGTCGCCGGCGCCGTACACGACCTTGCCGCCCACCACGGTGAGCACTGACTCGATCCACTTGATGGCTTCTTCATCGACACTGAAGAAGTCCGCTGACAGCGCGGCGACGTCCGCCAATTGGCCGACCTTGATCTGGCCTTTCTTGCCCTGCTCGGACGAGAACCAGGCGCTGCCATGGGTGAACAACTCCAGCGCGGTGAGGCGCGGCAGACCTTCGGCGTGCAGTTCCAGGCCACCGACGGTACGGCCGCTGACCATCCAGTACAGCGAGGTCCAAGGGTTGTAGCTCGACACCCGTGTGGCGTCGGTGCCCGCCCCTACTGGCACGCCTTCGGCGAGCATGCGCTTGATCGGCGGCGTGGCTTCGGCAGCCTTGGCACCGTAGCGCTCGACAAAATACTCACCCTGGAACGCCATGCGGTCCTGGATCGCAATGCCGCCGCCGAGGGCTCGAACGCGCTCGATATTTTTCGGGGTGATGGTCTCGGCGTGGTCGAAAAACCACGGCAGCCCATTGAACGGGATGTCGCGGTTGACCTTTTCGAACACGTCGAGCATGCGCGAGATGGACTCGTCATAGGTGGCATGCAAGCGGAACGGCCAGCGTTGTTCCACCAGGTGGCGCACCACCGGTTCCAGCTCCTGCTCCATGGTCAGGGGCAGATCCGGGCGCGGCTCCAGAAAGTCCTCAAAGTCCGCCGCCGAGAACACCAGCATCTCGCCGGCGCCGTTATGGCGCAGGTAGTCATCGCCCTGATGCAGGGTGACGCTGCCGGTCCAGTTCTTGAAGTCGCTGAGTTCTTCCTTGGGCTTCTGGGTGAACAGGTTGTAGGCGATGCGCACCGTCAGCTGTTCGTCCTTGGCCAGTTGCTCGATCACCGCGTAGTCATCGGGGTAGTTCTGGAAACCGCCGCCAGCGTCGATGGCGCTGGTGAGGCCCAGGCGATTGAGTTCACGCATGAACTGGCGCGTGGAGTTGACCTGGTATTCCAGCGGCAGTTTCGGGCCCTTGGCCAGGGTCGAATACAGAATCATCGCGTTGGGCCGCGCCACCAGCATGCCGGTGGGGTTGCCGTTGCTGTCGCGCACGATCTCGCCGCCCGGCGGGTTCGGCGTGTCTTTGGTGTAGCCGGCCACGCGCAACGCGGCGCGGTTGAGCAAGGCGCGGTCATACAGGTGCAGCACAAACACCGGCGTGTCCGGCGCGGCCTGGTTGAGCTCTTCCAGGGTCGGCATGCGTTTTTCGGCGAACTGGAATTCGTTCCAGCCGCCCACCACGCGCACCCATTGCGGCGTGGGCGTGCGGTCGGCCTGGTCCTTGAGCATGCGCAGTGCATCGGCCAGGGACGGCACGCCTTCCCAGCGTAGTTCGAGGTTGTAGTTCAGCCCGCCACGGATCAGGTGCAGGTGGGAGTCATTGAGGCCGGGAATCACGGTGCGGCCCTTGAGGTCGATGACCTGGGTGCCGCTGCCACGCAGGGCCATGGCCTCGCCATCGGTGCCGACGGCGACAAAGCGGCCCTGGCTGATGGCGACGGCGGTTGCGCGCGGGTTTTCACGGTCCACGGTGTGGAACTGGCCATTGAACAGAATCAGATCGGCGTTCATAGGGTTTCCTTTACAGAGGCTTCAAGCCAGGGTGCGAACAGGCGGGTAGCCGCCGGCATCAGCAGGTACACCACCAGCAGCACGATGGTCAGGGTGACCAGGAAGGTGGAGACCACGTAGTTGGACAGGAACGGGTGCAGACGCAGGATGGGCCCCCAGATAAACGGCAACAGCAAGGTCTGCGGCAAAATCACAAACAGGCTGACGACCGCCTGTTTCCAGCGCGGCGGCTTGGCGGCGCTGTCGGCCAGGGGCGCGAACCAGAATTCGTTGACCGCACCGATCTCGGTCTTGTCGCCATCGGCCAGCATCGGCGAGGCTTCGACAATCAGGGTTTTACGCTCGGGGGAGTCGAGCCAGGTTTCCAGGTCGTCGGTGGAGCGGTAGCGCAATACGCAAGTGAATAGCGCCAGGTTGTTCTGTTTGCTGCGCACCACGTCGACACCCAAGTGCCCTGGGCGCTCGCCGGCGATGCGCACGATGCGGCGCAGCCAGGCTTCGTAGTTGGCTTCCTGGCCTTGCTTGATCAAGTGTTTGACGACCAGGGTGACGACTTCGTCGGGTCCCGTCTGTGGTGCTGGGTCCATGGTGTGCCCCTCTGCCTTGAAATGTCAGCGATGAGGGGAGTTTGCCGCGGATGGGGGGTGGGAAAATTGAATGTACGTGCTGTTTAAGTCACCAGCCTTCTTTCAACATACGCAACTCCAGGTGCTGCAGCAGCATGATGGTCTTGCCGTCGGCGATCTCGCCGCTCTGCACCATCGCCAGGGCCTGCTCGAAGCCCAGTTCCAGCACCTCGATGTCCTCGCCCTCCTCTTCCAGGCCACCGCCACCACTGACCCGATCCCCCGGCTGGTATTCGCCGATAAAAAAGTGAATCCGCTCAGTGACCGAGCCTGGGCTCATGAACGCCGCGTAGACCTTCTCAACCTGCCCCACGCGATAACCGGTCTCTTCCTCGGCTTCCAGGCGAATACGCTCCTCGGGGCTGGCATTGTCCAGCAAGCCCGCCGCCGCTTCGATCAGGTAACCGTGGTAGTCATTGACGAAGGTGGGCATGCGGAACTGGCGAATCAGCAACACGGTGCGTTGCGCGCGGTTGTACAGCAGGATGGTCGCGCCATTGCCTCGGTCGTACACCTCGCGGGTCTGAGCTTGCCAACTGCCGTCGCGACGACGCAGGTCGAAGCTGTATTTTTTCAGCAGGTACCAGTTGTCCGAGAGGGTCTCTTCAGCGGTGATGCGAACGGGGCTGTTGTCCATGGTCGGGCTCTTTGTTCCAAGGAGTAATCGGGGGTTCACGCTTGTTTGATGCGAGGCCACGCGGCCGCGACTTCTTCAGCACTGCCGGCGTTGATCCGCGCCAGGTTGCGCGGGTAGTCCACCCCGGGATTCTCAGTGAAGCGCGTTGCGGTGAATTGACCGTTGCTGGCCCGCAGGATGTAGCCCGTGTCCTCGCACAGCGTGGAGGCGAGAAACAATACCCCCGGGGTTACCCAATCCGGCTTGAGTTCGTCAGGTTCCTCGGTCACGCCCCACATCCGCGTCTTGGCCACCGGCGAGATCGCATTGACCCGGATGCCGGCCTCGGCGCCCTCATGGCTCAGCGCGTTCATGATTCCCAGTTGCGCCATCTTGCCAGCGCTGTAGGCCACCAGGCCGGTCTGCTCGTATTGTGCGTACATGGCGCGGTCGGACGTGGTGAGGATAATCCGTGGCGCGGTTGAGCGCAGAAGGTGCGGCCACGCGTGCTTGCACAGCCAAAGTGGCGCGTAGAGGTTGATGTCCATGGCCCGCTGCAGGAACGCGGCATCCAGGTCTTGGATGTTCTGGTAACCCACCCAACCGGCGTTGTGAATAAGGATATCGAGTTGACCGAATGCCTCGATGGCGTACGCAACCAGTTGCTGACAGCCCTCGTTGGTGGACAAGTCACCGCCATGTCCGATCACCGCGAGCCCTTCGGCCTGCAAGGCTTCTGCCGCCGCCTGGACCACCGAGGTATCGTTGCCGGCGCCCACCTTGTCGGCGCCGATATCGCTGATCACCACCCGGGCACCGCCCAGGGCCAGTGCCCGTGCATAACTGAGTCCCAACCCCCGCGCACCGCCGGTGACGATGGCGGTTTTACCTGTGAAATCCATGTGCTTGCTCTCCTGTTCGGCCGCCTACCCTAACAACCGGTGTACGGGTTGTTCAATGCTGTAACACTTTGCAAGCAATCGCCGTGGGCGGCCGTCGAATTTATACCTGCCTGTGTAGGCCATCTGGTAAAACCCCAGCTTCACCTTTGTTCAGGAATCTTCATGCCCTCTCGTTTTCTATCGCGCCTGAGCCTGCGCTGGTTGCCCCTGCTGTGCATGGCGTTGTTGATCGTCGGCCTGCCGGTGGGGTGCAGCGTGCTGCAACACAAGGAGCGCGAACTGGTGTTTCGCATCGAACCGGGCACCGCCAGTTGGTACAGCGGCTTGCCCAAGGCGGTGCAGGAATTTGAACTCAAGCCCGCCAGTTTTAAGTCGGGGCAGAACATTCATGGTTGGTGGTACCCGGCGGACAAAAAGGACGCGCCAGCGATCCTCTACCTGCATGGCGTACGCTGGAACCTCACCGGGCAATTGTTCCGCATCGAGCAATTGCATGCCCTCGGCTATTCGGTTCTGGCCATCGACTATCGCGGCTTTGGCCAAAGCCGCGGCGAGCTGCCGTCGGAAACCACCGTGTACGAAGATGCGCGTATCGCCTGGGAACGTTTCCAAGTGCTGCAACCCGACCCGAGCAAGCGCCTGATCTACGGGCATTCCCTCGGTGGCGCAGTCGCCATCGACCTGGCTGCCGAACTGGGCAAGCAAACGCCTCGGCCGGTGCGCGGCCTGGTGATCGAATCCACCTTTACCTCCCTGGCAGACGTGGCGACGGCGGTGGCCAACACGTCGTTGCCGGTGCGCTGGTTGCTGTCGCAAAAGTTTGATTCCATCGACAAGATTGCCGACATCCATATGCCGTTGCTGGTGGTGCATGGCCTCGACGACCGCTACGTGCCGCCACGCTTCAGCCAGCAATTGTTTGAAGCTGCCCAGGAACCCAAGCGGCTGTTGCTGGTGCCCGGCGCCAGCCATAACAACAGCATGAGTCTGGCCGGTCGCAGTTATCGCCAGGCTCTCGACAACTTGATGCAGGCCAAGATGCCCGCCCACGTTGTCACGCACTCCGCGGAGCGCAAGGGCGAGTCATAAAACAGCTTTTCGGCACTGGGTTCGCGCTTGGCTGTCAAGCGCAAACCCTGCCCATACTGGGCCTCGCTGAAAGTTGATCAAATATTGACCGCGGGCTAAATCGCCATACCCGCCGGGGTCTTGCAAAGTTATCCACAGAGATACCCACGGTTTTCGTGGACAACTCTTTTCGTATTTTTACGATTTTTTTGCTCAAACAATGCTTTCGGGAAAGGTCCCCGGCAGCAAAATCTCACGGTTCACATCGCGTATATCGTTATAGCCACACAGAGCCATCGACACGTCCAATTCACGGGCGATGATGTCAAGTGCCTTGGTCACCCCCGTCTCACCCATCGCACCCAAACCATACAAATGCGCACGACCGATCATGGTGCCTTTAGCGCCGAGCGCCATCGCCTTGAGTACGTCCTGGCCGGAACGAATACCGCCATCGAGCCACACCTCGATACGCTCGCCTACCGCGTCGACAATCGCCGGCAACTGGCTGATGCTCGACGGCGCGCCGTCCAACTGACGGCCACCGTGGTTGCTCACCACCAAGGCATCCGCACCGGAATCAGCCGCCAGGCGCGCGTCTTCGACATCGAGGATGCCCTTGATGATCAACTTGCCGCCCCAGCATTTCTTGATCCACGCCACATCGTCCCAGCTCAGTCGCGGGTCGAATTGCTGGGCGGTCCAGGACGACAGCGAACTCATGTCCGCCACACCCTTCACATGCCCGACGATATTGCCGAAACCGCGCCGTTGGGTGCCGAGCATGCCCATCACCCAACGCGGTTTGGTCGCCATATTGAGGATATTCGGCAGGGTCAGTTTGGGCGGCGCAGACAGGCCGTTGATCAGGTCCTTGTGCCGTTGCCCCAGGATCTGCAAGTCCAGGGTCAGCACTAGCGCATCCACGCCAGCGGCCTTGGCGCGTTCGATCAGTTGCTCGACGAAGCCACGGTCACGCATCACATACAGTTGGAACCAGAACGGCTGGCCCACCTGTTCGGCGATGTCTTCAAGGGAGCAGATGCTCATGGTCGACAAGGTGTAGCGCAGGCCGAACCTGGCGGCAGCGCGGGCGGTGAGAATCTCGCCATCGGCATGCTGCATACCCGCCAGGCCGGTCGGAGCCAGGGCCACGGGCATGGCCATGTCCTGGCCGATCATAGCGGTGCGGATCGATCGCTCATCAATGTTGCGCGCCACCCGCTGGCGGAATTTGATCCGGGCAAAATCGCTTTCATTCGCCCGGTAGGTGCTCTCAGTCCAGGAGCCGGAATCGGCATAATCGTAGAACATCCTTGGGACACGTTTTTGCGCCAGCTTGCGTAAATCTTCGATGGTTGTGATCAACGACATCTAGGTCACCTCTCCCTGAACTGAGCGCAGAGAGTAGCCGCCCCACGGTCGCTCAACCAGTGATTGCGTTTATATCTACGGGCGACTAATCTCGCACAAACCCGCAAAAAAGCGCAAAAACATGCACGACACTCATCAAGCCATCGACCTGCCTTCCCTCCGCAAACAGAAGATTCTGTTGCTGCTGGAGCGCGACGGCAAAGTCACCGCCTCGGAACTGGTGGAACACTTTGCGGTGTCTCAGGACACCATCCGTCGTGACCTCGGCGAACTCGCCGCCGCCGGCCTGTTGCAGCGCGTACACGGCGGCGCCCTGCCTCGGCCCAAGGACACAGGCAAAGATTTTTTCACCCGGGTCGGCGAGACCAATGACGCCAAACGCCAACTCGCGCAGTTGGCCGCACAGAGGGTGGAAGACGGCCAGATTGTGCTGTTCGATTCCGGCTCGACCACGCTGCAGATCGCCCAGTCATTGCCGCGCGCGATCCGGCTGACGGTGGTCACAACCTCACCGATGATCGCCATTGCCTTGGCCGACCATCCCAATGTGACCGTGATTCTGGCCGGCGGCCAACTCAACCCGGCCACGCTGTCCACCGGCGGCCACGAAGCCGTACGCCTGATCCAGAGCATCAAGGCCGACCTGTTGTTTACCGGCGTATGCGCATTGCATCCGCAAGTAGGCATCAGCTCGCTGCACTTTGATGAAGTGGCGGTCAAGCAAGCCTTGCTCGACAGCGCTTCCCAGGTGGTCGCGGTGACCATGGCGGACAAACTCGGCGCGGTGGAGCCGTTTGTGGTGGCGCCGTGCAGCCGGATTCACACGTTGATTACCGAGTGGCATGTGCCGAGTGTGGAGGCGTACGAGCAGCTAGGGTTGGAAGTGTTGCGGGTTGAGGTCGAGTAGGTACAGGGCATCGGCCACCGCATGGCCGCTGGCGGTGTTGTCGAAAATGCACCAGGTAGGAACGCCGTCTGCGGCCGACCGGCTCAGGTGCCTTGCGAACCCGAGTACACGCTCCGGGCCATAGGCGCTGTGATAGATGCGCGGTGATCCGTGCAGGCGCCAATAGCGCACGCCTTGCCATCCCGCGCAGGTGGGCGTGGCGTCGATCACGGGTGGGTCGACTGCCACCCGTCCTATGTGCAAATCCTGCAACATCGCCTCAGCTGCCAGCCAACTGGCGTGGCGCGGCTCAAGCACCACATTGCCGGCAAAACATCGGCGAACAGCCATGAAAAAGGCGCTGGCACTGGAGGGTTCATAGCTCAATGAGGGAGGCAGTTGCACCAGCAGGCAGCCCAGGTGTTCACGCAGAGGCGCGCACTGTTCGAGAAACTCATCCAGCGCAGCTTCACAACGCTGCAGGCCCAACTCGTGGGTAATACGCTTGGGCACTTTCACCGAAAAACGAAACGCAGACGGCACGGATTGGCCCCAACGTGCGTACGTTTTCGGCAGGTGTGGACGATAGAACGAGCTGTTGATCTCCACCGCGTTAAAGCGCGACGCGTAGCGCTGCAAATGCGTGCCCGCGTCGCTGAACGCCGGCCAGTGCTCACGCGGCAAGCTCCAGCCCGCACAGCCGACGTACAACAATCCCGTCAAAACAGCACCGCCGCCGCATCGCGCATGAAAATCTCGATGGTCTTGGGGCCTACGCCATCGAACTCGGCCAAGCGGTTCTCAAACGCCTTGCGGTCTGCACTGGCGAGACGTACGTGAGTGATCTTGCCCCCGTAATCGGCGTTCAGCTTCGCGCTGAGGTCCAGCAGCCGCTGCGCAGTAGATTCGTCGTAGCGAACGTAATGGGCACGCCCCAGCATTGCCACCAACTCTCGCGACGTACAGTGCTGCAACTTGCGGGCAGTGTCGTACCCCTGCTGCTCCACAATCACCCTGTATGCCTGTGCGGCAATGGGTGCCTGGATTCGCTTGCCCATCAGGAAACTGGCGATAAACCACTTGAACAAACCGCTGTCGTCGTCAGGCTTGAGTTCGATCCCCAATTCAGCAGCGGTAATCGCGCGCGCCATGCTTATTGACCCCGCTTGCGATCAGCCGTGGCGGCTGAGTCTGCACTTTTCCGTGCCTCTAGCGAGCTCATACGGTCAGGCGTTTTAACGGCAGTTATGGGAGCGGCCACGGTATCTCTCCAAGCAATTAAGGGCGCACAAAAAATCGCGTCCTGTGTGAAGCAGAGCCCTGGGTATTTCGATAGTTCAAGGAAATTTCAGCGTAGAAATCGGCGCAAAAAAATTTAAACCTTTTGCCCACGCGCGCCCTCAACAGTCAGGTATCGGCGAAGCTGAAATGGCCAGGAAGCGACAGGCCAGACACGACCATTAACCCCCTTCACCCAGGAGACACTCGACCATGACCTCGCAACTCAACGGAAAGAAAATCCTCATCATCACCTCCAACACCGGCATCGAGCGCGACGAGTTGCTCAAGCCCCTGGAAGCGCTGCGCGGTTTTGGCGCGACGGTGACCCACGCTTCCAGCAAGGGCGGCAGCACCCAAACGTTTGTCGGTGATACCGAAAAGGACAGGACCGTGGAATCCGAGGTGCAACTGTCGGATGTGCAGAGCAGCGATTTTGATGCGCTGGTGATCCCCGGCGGTACCGTGAACGCCGACACCCTGCGCCAGGACGCAGCGGCGCTGCGCTTGATCAAGGACTTCGCCGCCGACGGCAAAACCATTGCGGCCATTTGTCATGGGCCGTGGACGCTGATCGACGCGGGCGTAATCAAAGGCAAGACGTTGACCTCCTACAAAAGCGTCCGCATCGACCTGGAAAACGCCGGCGCTGCCGGTTGGGTCGACGCCGAGGTCAAGCAATGCAACGCCAATGGATGGACCTTGATCACATCCCGTACACCCGACGATTTGCCGGCGTTCAATGAGGCGATTGCCAAGGCGCTGGCTGGCTGATATCCGGCACCTGAACGTAAACAGGCGCCCATAGGGCGCCTGTTTGCTAACGGCCTTAGGCGTCAGCTCTTGCGGTGTTCCGGCATCTCGCGTTTGGGCCCGAACATCGCCCACGCAATCAGGCCCAGCAACGGCACAAAGATCAGGATCACCAGCCACAGCCCCTTGGTCTCCCAGCCACCGGTACTGCGCAATACGACGTTAATTGCCCACAATTCCAAGAGCAGCAGAACCACCGCCAAACCGATCCAGACATAATTTATTTCCATGATTCACCTCCTGAGGTCTATGGGTTAGGTCAAGCATTCCCCCCAAGGGTTCCATCGAAATTACGCCAGGGCGCTCTCGCCCAATGGTTGCGGCACATGCCGAGCCACCTCCGTCTGTCCAGTGCGCAGGTAGAAGCGGGTTTAATGCAACCTGGTTGGGGACCGACCATGCAAGCTGCACGACACAGGTTTTCTAAAATCAATCTCAACTTATTGATTCGGATGACGTTTAACCGATCATCCATGATGGTCTGACTTATGCAATTTCCTACCAGACAACGCGCGCACCTCGACGCGCCCGTACCCTGACTGTGAGGTTTCATCATGAATGCCATCGACCTGCTCAAAGCCGACCATGAACGTGTTAAAGCATTGTTGACCCAACTGAGCGAATCCACCGAACGCGGGGTTAAAAAGCGCACCGAGTTGCTGGCTAAACTCGAAATGGAAATCAGCCTGCACACCAAGCTTGAAGAAGAGATTCTGTACCCGGCGTTCCGAAAAGCCGGCGGCAAGGAGCAGGACATCATGTACCACGAAGCCAAGGAAGAGCATCGCACCGTCGACTCGCTGGTGCTGCCTGACCTGAAGCAGACGGAGCCGTCCACCACCGAGTTTTCCGGTCGGGTGAAGGTGGTCAAGGAACTGCTGGAACACCACATAGAAGAAGAGGAAACCGAGATGTTTCCTCAAGCGAAGAAACTGCTGGGCAAAGCTCTGTTGGAAGAACTGGGTGCACAAATGCAAGCCATGAAGGCCGCGCATAAGAAGGCGATGGCGGACAAGCCAATGGCTGCGTGACGCACCCGTCGACCCGTGGACAAGTCCACGGGTGTGTTCGATGAATCAAGAGGATTGAATCATGACGAATAGACAAAGGATCGTGCTTGCACTCTGCCTGACGGCTCTTTCAGGCCAACCCGCCCTCGCCGCTTTCGGCGACAACCCGACACCTGCAGCCAATGCTGTTGCGGGCGACGGGGCTGCAGGCTCCGCGCTGCCACCCGGCACGTACCCGAGCAGCCCGGCCGACAGCGGCAAAAAAAGCCAGGACACCGTCAAACAGCCGGACAAAACTCCCAAGGCTGATGACCGCGATGATGAAGACAAAGACCGTCAGCCAAAACCACGCACCGGCAGCTGACAGCTCAACCGTAATCGGCAGCGCAGCCTGTCAGTCAGCGAGCGCTGTTCCGGGCCACGCCACCGACGTTGCGATGTGCTGCACCATTTAGTGCCAACGCAATACGCACGCGCCTTGATACCGATCAAGGCACAGGCAACCAGCCGTTGAAGCGTCCTTGGGCGTTCAACGGGCACCAGGCGAAATCCCATGGCGAGGGTGGCAAGGTTGAGGGTGCAGCGTCGGCGAATATCGCTTGCTTGCAATCGAACACCGTCATCGATTGCCAGGCCAGGACTACCCCCTGCGCGTGGCTGGTATCGGTGTGGACCCAACACGCTGCGGCGGCCGCCATGAACGCTTCGATGGGTTCATCGTCGATGTGCTGGCGATACGGCGAGCCCAGCAACCAGCGGCACACATTCAGGTGGTAGGTCCAATCCTGCGCGGGCTGGTTGCGATAGGCCCAGGTCATAAAGCTGCGGAACAGGTTCAAGCCCTCGGGCGGGTCGAGCTTGAGCAGGGCTGGGCAGATATCGAACAGGGTGTGCCAGTAGGGCAAAAGGCGTGCATCCAGGTGCACGAAGCAGCGGGAGTTACTCGGGTATTCAGCCCGCGCCGGTTCCGCGCGCAGGCGACGGGACGCCTTGCTGACCAGGCGACTGGCGCCTGCAGGCAATTGTTGGTTCATGAAATGCACTCACAGTCGTGACGATAGAACGCCTCCTGGTCACAGGAAGCCCAAGGCACACGTCAGAATGCGGGGGAAGCGCGGGGATTGGCCGAGGGCCAGGCATGGCGCGGCGGCGCCTTGTTGCGTTGTTCATGGGCCGGGCGCGGGGTTTGTCCGAGGCCCAACAGCCACGCCAGTCCAATCAGGAACACCAGGGCGACCGTCAGCGAGGCGCACACCGGGCAGGCAAAGTAGTTCGAGATGTTGCTGGAAGACGGGGTGCCCAACCCTTTGTCGGAAAGTGGCGCCTGCTTACCGTCCACCGAACAGAACGCGCCGCCGATCCCATTGAGCTCCTGGCCCATCATCTGGCCATGGCCCAAACCGCACACGAACAGGTTCATCAGTACGCAGAAGTACAGGGTCCAGACGATTGGCGAACGGTCGGGGTGGCTCGATTTCATGGCGGCGACTCTACCACCGAAGCCGCAAAGGGATGAAATACGGCGGCCCCCTGTGGCAGAACGTCGCAGATTACGTGCCATCGCCAGGGTTGGTAGACTTGGCGCCCTCCTCGTTTACTCCTTTTCAAAGCCTGATGTGTAGATCCAGAGCAATGCAGGCGTTTCACAGGATGCACAGTTGATGAGTACGTTATTCACCCGCCGCAAGGTCCTGACCGGCATGGGCCTGCTGGGTCTGGGCCTGCTGACCGGTTGTGACAACAGCCCCAGGTTGAACTTCAAGTACGGCAAGGACCTGAGCGACAAGATCATGGGCCGCACCTTCAAGCTCAAGAACACCGAGGGCGACACCGTCACCCTCAGCTCCTACCGTGGCCTGATGCCGGTGGTGTTCTTCGGCTTCACCCAGTGCCCGGCCGTGTGCCCGACCACCCTCGCCCGCGCCGCCCAAGCCAAGAAGCTGATGGGCCGCGACGGCGAGATCATGCAGGTGATCTTTATCACCCTCGACCCGGAACGCGACACACCGGAGATTCTCGACAAGTACGTCAAGGCCTTCGATCCGAGCTTCGAAGCGCTGTACGGCACCCCCGAAGAAATCGCCGTGGCCGCCAAGGAGTTCGGGATCTTTTATGAAAAGATCCCCGCCGGCGACACCTACACGCTGTCCCACACGGCCACCAGTTTCGTCTTCGACACGCGCGGCAACCTGCGCCTGGGCCTGCAAGCATCCCTTACCGCAAAAGAGTGCGCAGAAGACCTGCTCACCGTCATGGAGGTCTGCTAATGACTGCCGTTCAACACCTCAAGCGCTTCACCTTCGGCCTCGCCCTCTTGGGTTTCGCCGCCCACGCCAGCGCCCAGGTGCAAGTGACCGACGCCTGGGTGCGCGCCACGGTGCAGGGCCAGCCGTCCAGCGGCGCGTTCATGACCGTCACGGCCGACAGCGACAGCAAGTTACTGCGTGTGGCATCGCCGGTGGCAAAGGACGTGCAGATCCATGAAATGAGCATGAAAGACGACGTCATGCGCATGGGCCCGGTAGACGCAGTGGCCTTGCCCGCAGGCAAGGCCGTCACACTCGACCCGAATGGCTACCACGTGATGCTGATGGGCCTGACCGGGCAGATCAAGGAAGGCGACCAAGTACCGCTGACCCTGACGGTGGAAAACGCCAAGGGTGAACAGCAGACCGTCGAAGTGACCGCGCCAGCACGTGGTTTGGATGGTGTGGACCATAGCCATATGGACCACAGCAAGATGCACTGACCGTGCTGCATCAATCCACGATAAACAGCTTCGCCCCAACGCTCGTCGATGAGCGATGCGCTTCCATGTCATTACCTACCTGGTAACTCATCCCGGCCGTCAGCGTGAACTGACGGCCGTCTTCCAACTCCGTTTCCAACTCGCCTTCCAGGCACAACAACACATGCCCGCGTTTGCACCAGTGATCGGCCAGGTAGCCGGGGGTGTACTCCACCATGCGTACACGAGTGTTTCCGAAATGGCAGGTGCGCCACAGCGCATGGCCGGTAACGCCGGGGTAAACGACGGGGTCGATGGCGGACCAGTCGGTGGTGCCAAAGGGGACAGCGGTGAGGTTCATGGGGGGCTCAGTCGTGAGTGATGGTGGAGGGAGGCTATCGGCCTGCAACGGTAGGCGACAGACACAGATCCCATGCTTTTGTGGGATACAGGTGGCGACGCTTGTTATCCTGCCGGTCTTGTTCCCGTGGATGCGCGCTGATGCAGATCGACCCTGCTTACATCCTGCTTGAGACCGAGCACTGGCAGCTCAACCATCACCTGGCGTCAAAACTGCCGGGCTACCTGATGCTGGGCGCCAAGGCGCGTATTCATTCCCTGGCCGACATGCCGGAAGCCGCACTGGCTGAACTGGGTGGGTTACTGGCCAGGACCCAGCGGGTCATGGAGGCGCAACTCGAACCCAAGTGGCTGTACATCAGCCGCTACGGGCATATGCCTGGGTTCCCGCTGCATTTTCATTTCATCCCGGTGTATGACTGGGTGGAAGATGCGTTCTGGCGGGATGAGCGTTATCGATTGCTGCATAGCTTTGCCGCGCCCGGCCATGCGCAGGCGCAGACCGACGGCGCCGAGTTGACGCTGTTTGTGTGGCGCGAATTTGGGGAAAGTCGGGTGCCGCCGCAGGTTCATGGAGATTCGGTTGACGCGGTTATAGAGCGGCTGCGCGCGGCCTTCCGTACCTGATGAGGGGCAAGGACAGTGTCGAGAGCCTTGTTGCCTGAACCACCGCTATCGCCAGTAAGCCCCTCATTGGGTAGCGCTGCTCATTCAATCCGCTTAGTCATCGGTATACACGCCAACTCCAGCCCCGACGGCGAGCGGTAGATCGCCGGCTGCTCCCCCACATAGCCGCATGCCCGATAGAAACTCGCCGCATTCAACGTCGCATCCAGCACCACCTCTGCTAACTCCAGTTCCCGCGCAAGCGCCTCAAGATGATCCAGCATCGCCTTGCCGTACCCACGCCCGGTGAACTGCGGCAGTACAAACAACGCGCCCACTTCATTGTTGTCGAGGTCGAGCATGCCGGTGGCGACCGGTTCATCGTTTACCCAGCCGAGGTAAAACGGTTTTTTCATCAACGTGCTGTAACCATCGTCGGCACTGCCGCGAGTCCAGAGCGCCATTTGCTCAGCGGTGTAGGCACCGATGCATTGGCTGCGGATGGCTTCGCGGCGGATGTCAAAAGCGGCGTTGGCGTCTTCGGGGGTGGCGCGTTTTATTTCCAGCACAGGGTCCTTCCTTTATGCGTGTTGGTGACTTCAAGGCCTGATCGATACCTTGGAGCCAGACGTGGTTTTTTATATTAGCGCGATCGAGTGGCGCGATGCTGGGGGCAGTGCAACAGTCAGGATGTCGCGACATACACCGTAGACTGTTCCACGTGGCGGGTTTGTATCTATCATGTGGCCTTTCAATCAATGCCCCAGGAACCTGCATGCCCGCCCTCACCCTGCGCAACGCCCTCCCCGCCGACGCTGCCCGTTGCTTTGAGATAGAAATCACTGCCTACGAAGGCGACGAAGCCGCGACCCTGGAGAAGATCGCCACGCGCATTGCGTTGTACCCGCAAGGCTTCCTGATTCTTGAAGCCGATGGCGAGGTGGTGGGATTTATCAACAGTGGCTGCGCCCATGAAGTGGTGATGTCGGACGAGGCATTCAAGGAGTTGGTGGGGCATGCACCCGAGGCGCCCAATGTGGTGATCATGTCGGTGGTGGTCGACCCCGCGCATCAGGGCAACGGCTATTCCACGGTGTTGATGAGCGAGTTTGTGCAGCGCATGGAGACGCTAGGCAAACGGACCATTCACCTGATGTGCAAGGAGCGGCATGTGCCGTTGTATGCGCGGCTGGGTTACACCTATGTTCGGCCTTCGCCTTCGGATCACGGCGGGATGGCGTGGCATGAGATGGTGATGCGCCTCAGCCATCCTTGAACCCTGACCATCGACCACCCGTGAAGGAACCACGACGTGATTCACGCAAGACCGCTGACCTTTCAACAAGCCCTGAAAAAAAACCTCAAACGGGTCCTGACCTACTGGGCGCCCCTTAGCGTTATTTTCGCCGGGATGGGCACCTTGCTGGGGTTTTATACGCTGTCGACCTATGCCACTGCGATTGGCCGGCCGGATGTGATGGCTGCCGCGATTGAGGCAAAGTCCGCGCTGATCCCCTGGTTGGCAACAGTGATCGGCATGCTTGGCGTATATCTGCTGATTCTGCTCTCAACCACAGTACTGTTCGGGCTCACGGTGTCCTTGTTCAATGACATCACCTCTCTGCAGAACCGGTTGGTGGGGCTGCTTCTGCTGCCTGTGCTGACAGGCATCCTGCTATTGCTGTGGCAGATCTTTGAAGGACCTGCATTGAGTGACGGGGAAAAACTCGGCTGGACACTGCTCTGGCTCGTTGTGTCACTAGGCACCCTGTTGGCGACCAAGACATTCAGGGTCGCGGTCGACACATGCGCAACCATGGCGAGCCCCAGCAATGCCAATAGCTGGTCCCTACGCTGCTGGTTCATGTTGATGGTGGCATTGTTGCTGGTCAGTACAGTGATTTCCGCGGTGTTTCCTGCCAGCCTTGTACTGAAAGCCTATACGGGCGAGGACACGCCAGAAGCCGTCAGGCAGTTGATGTTCATCTCGATGTTCGCCGCCAGCGTCACGCTAACGCCCGTGGTGGTGTTCTATGTCAGCAAGGCTGACCTGTTCAAGCGCCTGGGCCTGTGCCTGCTGGCAGTGCTCATTACCGGGAGCATGGTGATTGGTATTTCGCCGGGGAGCCCTGCGACAATCGTTTACGCGGCAGCACGTGTCATGGACGCGCACACCGTGGTCGAGGCCAGGTTCCTGCTGACGAAAACCTACGCCAAGGAAGACTTCGACAGCTCAGTGTGGGGCAATGTCGAGACCTTGCGTGGACAACCGGTGGTATCGGCATTCCCACTGTTTTCCTTCGGCGATGTGCTGCTTTTGTGCCCAACCCGCCTGATCAACAAAACGCTCAAGGAGTGGCCGGAACATTCCGACTACTGTGTGCTCACTCAAAGCAGCAACGCGATTCGCACACCCAGGAAGTCGGCGCCGGCAACAGACACTGCAACGCCCTCTGGAAACAAAACAGGACAAGCATCACCCGAACACTCATCAGACGCCTCGCCCAACTGAACCACGGGCCAGCGCCAAGGTTAGGCACAACAAGGACGCCATCGCGATGCAGCATGCTCAGATTGAAATCAGCGACCAACCCAACCCCGACGCCGAACGCATCCTGAGTAGCGGCCTGGCCGCCTTCAACGAACAGGCCGCCGGTTACCATGACCGGCGCCCTTTGACGGTGTTGATCAGAGACCCGCACACCCTGGAAGTCTTGGGAGGCATTACGGGTAGAACAGCGTTCGGCATGGCCTTCCTTGACCTGTTTCACCTGCCCGACTCCCTGCGTGGCACGGGCCTCGGCAGCCAGTTGCTGCAAGCTTTTGAAGACGAAGCTCGGCGTCGGGGCTGCCTGAATGCGGTGCTGTACACCATCAGCTTTCAGGCGCCGGGGTTTTACGAGAAAAATGGATGGGTGCGGTTTGGGGCAATACCCTGCGCGCCCCAAGGCAGCAGCCGCGTTTTTCTCTCTAAACAGCTGTAACGGTCAGGGCCTCGTCAGGCTTACCAACTCCCCGAAGCCCCGCCGCCGCCACTGGAACCGCCGCCCCCCGAGGAATTGCTGGAGCTGGAGCCACTGGAGCTGGAGCTAGAGCTGGAGCTGGAGCCACTAGAGCTGGAGCTTGAACCGGAGCTCCGGCTCGAACCCGCCCCGGAACTGGCAATGCTCTGCACAAACACAATAAACGCCACGAAGGAGGCCACGGGGATCGCCACGATCCAGCCCTGGTAACCGTGCCCCAGCAGCATCCCTGCGGCAACGTAGACAGCCGTGACCGCCAACGCGCGCAGGAGGAAAAAGCGCGGGCTCTTTTTCAAGGATGCTTTGATGACGAAGTACAACCCAAGGTATAAGCCCAGCACTACCGCCCCGCCAAACGGCCAGACCAGCCAATGGACATAACTGACCTCTACAAACCGGTTGGCTATCACCACACCGACGACATAGGCCAGCCCCCCCATCACGCAGTAGAACGCCGTGCGCGCCAGCCACAATGCGCCGAAGGTGGCGCCGCCAATCAGGATGCTCAGCGGCAATACCAGCAGATACACCGGCCATTCCCGGCCACCGGCGAACACCACCAGCAACACAGTGACGGCGGCCGTGGCGATTAACGCCCCACGCCAACCCAGCTTGCGCGCGGCCATCAGCACGCCGCCAATCGCACCAACGATAAACGCGAGCAACACCGCGATGGCCTCGGGCGCAACGCCGGGGGCTGTCACCTGAGGCAACTCTCCGCCGTCCACCAGCACGACCAGATCGTCCACGCCTTGGCTGATGCCGCCCACGTAGTCGCCCCGACGAAACGCCGGCGTGATGTGCTCCTCAATGATGCGGTGGGCCAACAGGTCGGTGACGGTGCCTTCCAGGCCGTAGCCCACTTCGATACGCACCTTGCGATCAGCCTTGGCCACCACCAGCAGGATGCCGTCGTTGACGTCCTTGCGCCCCAGTTTCCAGGCGCGGAACAGTTGGTTGGCGTAATCCTCGATGCTCGCCTCGCCAGTGGAGGGCACCAGCAACACCGCCACCTGGGCGCCTTTGCGTTGTTCGAGGGCGGCGAGCTGCTCTTTCAGACGAGTGGTGGTGCTGGTGTCGAGGGTGTTGGTGAGGTCGATCACCCGCTGGTCAAGGGCGATGCCAATCGGCGAGGTGTCAGCCTGGGCGCTGATTAACGGGCTGGTGAACACCACTACCAGCAGAATCGAGAGAGATTGCCGTAACCACCGCATCATGTTTGTTACCTGAAGTTTCTTCCTGAAGGCGCCGACTTTACCTTATCAGCGCTATAACGCGTGACCCCACGCCGATGACTATCTAAACTGCCGCGTATATAGCAATACGCCATAATTTCGGGACCCACATGGACCTACGCCACCGCAACAACGTTACTGTGATGGGCCGTGGGGCTTCGACCCTGGTGTTTTCCCATGGATTCGGCTGCAACCAGGCCATGTGGAAATACTTGGCACCGCAGTTTGAAGACCGCTTTCGCGTGGTGATGTATGACTTGGTGGGCGCCGGTCTGTCTGACCTGAGCGCCTTCGACAAGACCAAATACAACGTGCTGGAAGGCTACGCCCGCGACCTCAACGAGATCATCGACGCCTATGCCGAAGGCCCGGTGATTCTGGTGGGGCACTCGGTCAGCGCGATGATCGGCACCCTCGCCGATCGCCTGAGCCCCGGCCGTGTCGCTGCCCATGTGATGATCGGTCCCTCACCGCGCTATATCGATATCGATGACTACGTAGGCGGCTTCAAGCGCAGCGATATCGACGACCTGCTCGACACCCTCGACAGCAACTACCTCGGTTGGTCCAGCGCCATGGCCCCGGTGATCATGGGCGCGCCTGGGCAACCAGCGCTGAGTGACGAACTGACCGACAGTTTCTGCCGCACCGAACCGGACATCGCCAAGCAATTCGCGCGCGTCACCTTCATGTCCGACAACCGCCAGGACGTGATCGGCCTGACCACCCCGGTGTTGATCCTGCAATCGAGCGACGACCTGATTGCCCCCGTGGCCGTGGGCGAATACCTGCACCGCGTGTTGCCCAACAGCACCTATTGCCTGGTGGCTAACGTCGGCCACTGCCCCCACATGAGCGCGCCGCAAGCCTGCGCGGCGGCCATGGACACATTCCTCGCGCCTTGGGCGGTTTCCCGTGCCCACTGAGCTGTTCGACAGCGCCGCCTGCGCCCTGGCCGTCACCTCGGAAGACGGCACGATCCTGCAAGCCAACGCGCGCTTCAGTGATTGGTTGGGGTTCAGCAATGCCGAGTTGTGCGGCCATCGCTTCCAGGACCTGCTGACCATAGGCGGGCGGATCTTCCACCAGACCCACCTGGCGCCGATGCTGCGCATGCACGGCAGCGTCACCGAAGTGAAGTTGGACATGCTGCACCACGACGGGCACAAGGTGACCGTGCTGCTCAACGGCAACAAACGCGAACAGGCCGGCGCTGTAGTGCACGACCTGGCGTTGTTCGGCACCACCGACCGGGACAAGTACGAGCGCGAGTTGCTCAACGCGCGCAACCTGGCCGAAGCGCTGCTGCAGGAAAAGACCGCTACCGAACTGGCGCTGCACCAGGCACAGGCCGAACTGAGCGAGGCCTACGCCATTGCCCAGCGCCGCGCACTGTTTGCCGAGCAGATGGTTGCGATTGTCAGCCATGACCTGAAAAACCCCCTTACGGCGATCCGCATGGCGTCGGACTTTCTCAACCGTGGCGAGCGCACCGCCAAAGAACGCCAGCTACTTGGGCATATCGGCCAATCATCCGAACGCGCCCAACGCATGATTGCCGACCTGTTGGACTTCACCCAGGCCCGGGTCGGCCAGGGCATCAGCATCAAGGCGGCGCCGCTGGACCTGCATGACGTGATTCATCGCACGGTGGATGAGCTGCGTGTGGCATTCCCCAAAGCGACGTTGGAGCATCAGGCCAAAGGCAGTGGCGGCGCGTGTCTGGACGCAGACCGTGTGCAGCAGATCATCGGCAACCTGGTGGCCAACAGCGTGGCTTATGGCGACCCGCTGCTGCCCATCACCATCACCTCGAACCTGGGTGATGGCGCGTGTGAAGTCGCCGTGCACAACCACGGCCCGGCAATTCCCGAAGCCTTGCTGACCGGGCTGTTCGAGCCCATGACCCGCGGCACCGACCAGGGCAGTGACGTACGCAGTGTGGGCCTGGGGCTGTATATCGTGCGCGAGCTGGCCAAAGTGCATGGCGGCGATGTGGCGGTGAGTTCCTGCGCCAACGCCGGCACCACGTTTACGGTGAAGTTTCAGGACAGATAGACACTGCCCTGCATGATCGGCTCGACACTGCCGGTCAACACCACGCCGCCCTCGCCCGCCCAGTGCACGGTGACCGTGCCGCCATCGCACTGCACCTGCACCGTGGCATCCAGCAAGCCGCGCCGGATGCCATTGACCACCGCCCCGCAACAGCACGAACCGGAACCCAACGGCACGCCACCGCCACGCTCCCAGATGCGCAGGCGGATATGCCCACGGTCCAGCACCTGCACAAAATGCACATTGGTCCTGGCCGGGAACAACGGATGAAGCTCCAACGCCGGACCTACTGCGGCCACATCAATGGCGTTGATGTCGTCGACAAAAAACGTGCAATGGGGATTGCCCATGCTGCACGCCGCCGGGCTGCCGTCGATCGGCAAGGCGCCCGTATCCATGGCCTCGGCCAGCGGCACTGATGCCCAGTCCAACGACGGCTCGCCCATGTTCACCGACACCCGCCGCCCCGACTCGCGCACGCAGGTCAGCAGGCCACGGTCAGTGCGCAGCACAACCGAATCGCCGCCGATTTCATGCATCAAACGGTCGGCCACGCCTCGGGTGGCGCTCCCGCAGGTTTGCAGCGCTGTGCCGTTGGGGTTCCAGAACTTGATACGCGCGACGGCATCTTCGCAATCAAGCACCACGGCCAGTTGATTGAAGCCGATGCCAGTGTGGCGATTGCCCAGGCGGCGGGCGATCTGTGGGGTGATCGGGTCGTCCAGGCCACGGCGGTCGACGATGATGAAGTCATCGCCATGGGCGTGCATTTTTACGAACTGCAAGGGCATGGAGTGTCCTGGGGTCGACCTGTGGAGGAAGTGGAGGATACCCTGAACCCGCCCCTGTGACCTATCGAAGGACCGAACCATGCTTATCGTCTTCAGCGGCTTGCCCGGCACCGGCAAGACCACGATTGCCCGCGAACTGGCACGCCGGTTCAATGCGGTTTACCTGCGCATCGATGTCATCGAGCAAGCGCTTCGCGATGCAGCTGTGGTGCCGGGCGCCAGCGGCTATGGCGTGGCGAACGCTCTGGGCTTGAGCAACTTGCAGTTGGGGCATACGGTGGTCGCCGACTGCGTGAACCCGGTGCAGGAAAGCCGCGCGGCGTGGCGAGCAACTGCCGCAACGGCGGGGGTGGCGTTGGTCGATATCCAAATCGTTTGCTCTGATACGCGTGAGCACCAACGCCGCGTCGAAAGCCGTGAGAGCGATATTCCAGGGCTAATTGCGCCGAGCTGGCAGTCGGTATTGGTTCATGAATACGAACCTTGGGATGACGCGCCATTGACGGTCGACACCGCCCAGATCGATGCGGCGCAGGCTGTTGAAAAGCTCCTCAAGCACTTGCGCCGTTGATTGCCGCGCAACAAAAGCGATCAAGTTGTTGATAACCATTATCAACCACCGCTAAACTCCGCGCCCTCTCACTTCCCAGTCTGTGCCACGCGGCACAGTCGCGCGCAGGCAGCTGACTCTCTTGGCGGATGAAAAACTCCAGCTTTACCTGACCCACCGGGCCGCGCTGCTGGACTATGCCACGCCCATCGTGGGCTGCCGCGCGCGCGCCGAGGACGTGGTGCAGGAAGCCTGGTTGCGTTTCAGCGGCCAGGATGAGCAGGCCGATATCCGCCACCCGGCCAGCTACCTGTACCGCATCGTGCGCAACCTTGCCCTGGACTTGACGCGTCGCACCGCCACCGAGCGGGTGCAGCCCGGTGGCGACGAATTGCTCAACGACTTGCCCTCCAGCAGCGCCTCCCCTGAGCGTGAAGTGAGCAGCCAGAATGAATTGGAAGCCATCTCGCGCGCCTTGGCCCAATTGCCCGAGCGCACCCGCCGCGCTTTTGAAATGCATCGGCTGGGCGGGTTCACGTTGCAACAGGTAGCCGCCGCTTTGGGCGTGTCGACTGCATTGGTGCATCAACTGGTTCACGACGCGCTGCGCCACTGCATGGACTGCCTGGAGGTGGACGATGACTGAGCGCACCGAAACTTTTCTGAAAAAAAACTCTGCTGATGCGTCTTTTGCGGTGAAGGGCGAATCCATGGGATCCTGCCCGCCGTTTTTTGCCTGCGGAGATACGCCATTCATGCCCACCGAGGATAGCGCCAACACCCGCCGCGACCAGGCCCTGGACTGGCTGATGCGCGTGCAACAGGCCCCGCTGGATGCGGACCTGCGTGGGCAAGTGGCCGATTGGTGCGCAGCCAGCGAGGCCAATGCCAAGGCCTATCGCAAGGCTGAACGCGTATGGCAGTTGACTGGGCATGTAGCGCCGGTCAGCGCAGAACATTGGCCACAGCCAGCAGCGCCACTGCAGCGTTACACCGCCCGCCCGCGCCGGGTTCGACGCTGGGTCGCCGCTGCCATCGCGGCGTGTCTGGTGGTGGCGTTGGCGCCGAGCCTGCTGCTGCGCTGGCAAGCCGATTACCGCACCGGCGCTGGGGAAACCCGCGACATCACCCTCAGTGACGGCAGCGTGGTGCAACTCGACAGCCATTCGGCGATTGCCGTGGACATCGCCGACAATCACCGCGATGTGCGATTGCTGACCGGCCAGGCGTTTTTCAAGGTGACGCCGGACAAGAGCAAACCCTTTCATGTATTGACCACGACATTGCGCGTGACCGTGACCGGCACCGCGTTCAACGTCAATGCCACGCCGGATGATCCGAGCGTCGCCGTGCAACAAGGCTCGGTCAATGTCACCGATGCGCAAGGCCGCCGCCCCCTCGCCAGCCTCGTGCCGGGGCAACGCCTCACCTTGCGCGCCGGACGCGCCGAACTCGGCAGTTTTTCCCCCAGCCAGGCTGCTTCCTGGCGTCAGGGCCAGTTGATTGCCGATGACCTGCCGATCAACGAGGTACTAGAACAACTGCGCCGCTATACACCCGCCATCATTGTGCTGCGCGATAAGCAACTGGGTGCGCAGCGGGTCACGGGGGTTTACGACCTGCGCAAACCCAAGGCGGCGCTGCAGGCCGTGCTGCAACCCTACGGCGCAAAAGTCAGCGCCTACAGCCCGTGGCTGCTGGTGTTGAGCAAGTAATTTCCCGGCATTTAAAAATAATTCAGCTTTTTTCTGAAAATCCCCCGCGCTGTCCCGTCTTCTGTCCCGCGCGCAGCAATTGAGATTTATTCGTATTCATTGACTGGCCGGTTTTTTGTGCCGGCGCGGGGATCTTTGCATGACACACACCCTTCACCCGTTCGGTACGCCGGGCACGTGGCCGCTGCGCCTGAAAAAAGGTGCTGCCGCCAGCGTGCTCGGGCTTTGCTGCGCGTTTGGCCCGCTGCCGCTGGCCCTGGCGCAACCCGATGCGCCCGCCTCGGGCCACGTGTTCAACATCCCGCCGCAGCCGCTGGCCGGCGCCTTGATCGCCTTCGGCCTACAGAGCGGCAAGCAAGTGAGCGTTGACCCGCAGCTGCTCAAGGGCGTGAGTTCCCCCGGTGTGAATGGCGACATGAGCAACGACGCTGCCCTCGCTTACCTGTTGCAAGGGACCGGCATCGGCTGGGGCTATCAGGATGGCGCGCTGGTATTCCATCGCCTGCCCAATGCCGCTGCCGGTGAACCCTTAATGCTGGACAGCACGGTGGTGCTGGGTTTCACCCAGGAAAACTCGTTCCAGGGCGCCACCGTTATTGATCAAAAGGCGATCCAGGCCTTCCCCGGCGCCAATGGTGACATCACCACGCTGCTGCAAATGCACCCCAGCGTGCAGTTCAGCGGTGCGCAGCAGAGTTCCAAGACCCCCGGAGAAATCGACCCGGCGGACATCAGCATCAACGGTGCCAAGTTCTACCAGAACAACTTCATGATCGACGGTATCTCGATCAACAACGACCTCGACCCCGGCGCCCACGGCTACGGCGAAACCCGTCAGTTCGATGCAGCACCGAGTCGCTCCCACGGCATCGCCCTGGACGCCGACCTGCTGCAGGAAGTGACGGTCTACGACAGCAACGTGCCCGCCGAATATGGGGGATTCAACGGTGGTGTAGTCGACGCTATCACCCGTCGGCCCACGCAGGCGCTGCACGGTAAATTCTCCTATTCCATGAGCCGATCGGCTTGGACGAGTTACCACATCACCGAAAAAGACCAAGCTAACTTCGACAACGCATCCAACGAGCAATACCAGCCCGAGTTCGAGAAGACGACGCTGCGCGGCAGACTCGAAGGCCACCTGACCGAAGACTTCGGCGGCATCCTGAGCTTCTCGCAAAAGCGCTCGGTCATTCCGTTGAACACCTACACCGGGGGCTACAACAGCCCCACCGGCGAGAACACTCGGGACCAGACGCGTCAACTCGACAACTACATGGTCAAGTCCTACTGGAACGTCAACGACAGGCTCAGCCTCGACGGTTCATTTATCCAGGCGCCCCAGGAAAACACCTATTTCCGCGAAAACTACCGCAACGCTGATTTCACCAACATCAACGGCGGCTGGCAGGGCTCGGTCAAAGCCGTATGGGAAGGCGACACAGCGCGCTGGTCGCACACGCTGGCGGTCAGCGACCTCAACAGCTCGCGCCGCTCCGAATCCAATGACGCGATCGCCTGGTTCTACTCCACGACCAAAGACTGGGGTCGCCCGGAAACTACCAACTCCCGTAGTGGCGAGGGTGCCTATGGCAACCTGGACCAGACCCAGAGCAGCATCGACTACAAACTCAAGGCTGACTGGCAGGCCTTCAACTGGGCGGGCACCGAACACAAAGTGGTCACCGGTCTGCAACTGACCCGCACCCAAGCGACCTGGGAGCGGGAAAAAATGGCCACCTCCGCCACCATCAACAAGCGCGACAGCATTGCCACCTGCGCCAACAACGACAACCTGTGTTCCATCGGTACGCTGCTCAACGGGTCCACCCGCCAGTGGGCCGGTACGCGCCTGGAGTACGGCGCCGGCAAGATCGACCTGACGGAAAACAAATACGCAGTGTTCGTCGAAGACGCGATGCAGATCGGCAAGCTCGGCCTGCGTCCGGGGTTACGCCTGGAAGGCGACGACTACATGCAACAACAGAACCTGGCCCCACGTTTTGCCGGTGACTACGACTTCTTCGGTGACCGCAGTACCGTGCTGGTATTCGGCGTCAACCGCTACTACGGCCGCAACCTGTTCAAATACCGCCTGGCCGACGGTCGCCAGGGTTTTAACACGCTCTACACCCGCACCACCCAAGACGGCGCGTGGCGTTCCACTCAAGTGGAAAACCTGAACAAGCTGACCGACCTCAAGGTCCCCTACGATGACGAATGGACCCTGGGGCTTGATCAGGTTTGGCTCGACACCGACTTTCGCCTCAAGTACGTGCACCGCGAAGGCAAGGACAAAATCGTCAAGGCCTCCTCTCGCGTGCTGGGCCTGGGAGCACAAGCCGGCTATGACAGCATCTACTACACCTACACCAACCAAGCTTCCAGCGAGAGCGATAACATCAGCCTGACCATCACCCCCAAAGGGGAATTCAATTGGCAAGGCACCCGCACCAGCGTGCAAGCAGCCTTTGACTGGTCACGCACCAAAGACGCCTACGGCACTTACGAGTCAGGTATCGACGCCGATGAATTCGCCGATGCTGACGTGATCTACGACGGCAAGCGCATGGCCTATAGCGACCTGCCTGCCAGCGACTTCAATCGCCCCTGGACAGCCCGCCTGACCACCATCACCGAGATCCCGCAGTGGAACCTCACCGTCAGTAACTTCCTGCGCTATCGCGGCCCCTACGAACAGATCGTCAGCACCAGTAAAACCGTGACCGTCGACGGCGATGACCTGGCGGTGTACGACGCCGCGACTGTCAAGGCCGCCCCCACGTGGGACATGCGCATCAGTTGGGAAATCCCCACGGGCAAGGAGCAGGCGCTGTTCGCCACGGTGGACATCACCAACGTCACCGACCACGTCAACGAGATCGTCGGCAGTGGCAGCTCGACCGTCACCTATGAAGTCGGCCGCCAATATTGGCTCGAAGTCGGCTACCGCTTCTAACCAGCCACCTGATTAGCCTGGAACCCTTGATGAATAAGTTACTTGCAGGCCTGCTCGGCCCACTGCTGCTGTGCGCCTGCGCATCGCCCGTCACCCAAGAACCGCTGCCGTGGGCGCCCCAGGTGGTGCGCGGCCAACTGGCCAATGGCTTGGAATACCGCTTGGTGCAGGACAGCACCCAAACCGGCCGCCTGGACCTGCGCCTGACCGTGCGCGCCGGCTCGGTGGATGAAGACGACGACCAGGTGGGCGTGGCCCATATGCTCGAACACCTGACCTTCCGCAGCCGCGCGGGCCAAGCCAGCGACCTGCGTGCGCAGATGACCGCGTTGGGTTGGGTGCAGGGCCGCAACTACAACGCCATGACCAGCTATGACCGCACCCAGTACCTGCTCAGCCCCATGGCCGGTACCACGCAAACACCCATAGCCTTGGAAAAGCTTGCGCAACTGGTGTTCGCGGGTGATTACAACGCCGCAGACCTTGAGCGCGAACGCCCCATCGTCATCGAAGAATGGCGCGGCGGCCTTGGCGTGGCCCAACGCATGAATGACCAACGCGCGGCCACTCAAAGGGTGGGTTCGCGTTACCCACAACACCGCACCATCGGCAATGAAACGGCGATCCGCGAAGCGTCGCTCGGTGCCTTGCGGCGCTTTCAACAGCGTTGGTATGTACCCAATAACATGGTGTTGTCGGTGGTCGGCGACTTCGAGCCACAGCAGTTGACGCAGCAGATCCAGCAGGCCTTCGGCGCCCCGGCCGCCAAGGCACTACCGGAACGTGAACACCGCGAACTGCCTCTCGATAACCAGCTCAAAATCTTCCGCCTGCAAGACCCGCAAACCGGCAGCAACCAAGTGTCCCTGCTGTTTCGCCTGCACGAACCGGACAGCCGTGGCATCACGGCCGAAGCCAGCCGCGAGCGTTTGGTCGACCGCATGGCCCTGTCGGCGTTGTTGGCCCAGTTACGCCGCCAACCCCTGCCAACCGGCGTGCGCAGCCTTACCGCACAGAAGACCTTGATCGGCGAGTATTCCAGCGTACTGGGCGTCGCGGCCGGTGTTGACGGTGCTCATCATGACGATGCCCTGAGGCAGCTGCTGACCGAGTTGGAGCGTGTGCGCCAACACGGGTTGACTGCGCAGGATCTGGACCGGGAACGGAGCAAAATCCGCTTATTGGCAGACGCCATGCTGGCCAAGGATGAGTCGCGCACCTTCGAGCAATGGGTGACCTCGCTCAACGATGCCGCCGTGCAGAACCGCCCCGTCGTCGCGCCGCATCAGATAGCCCAGCGCACGCTTAACGCGCTGGACACCATCGACCTCGCAGCACTCAATGCCCGCCTGAACCGTTGGCTGAACAGCCCCGACCAAGTGCTGCAATTCACCGCGCCGGGCAACCGTGTGGTGCGCCTTCCGAAGGTGGACGATGTGCAACAGTTGCGCGCGTCCATTGCCCTCTCATCACTGGCAGCGCCGCAGTCGGCCCCGCCGGTGGCACCGCTTGCTGCCACCTTCACACTGCCATCGGCTGGTGCACCCGGTTCGGTGCTGGGCAAACGCAGCTTTACCGCTGAACAGGTCGAGCACTGGCAACTGAGCAACGGTGATCGCCTGGTCTGGCTGCGCCGCAATGCCGAAGACGGCCAATGGCGACTGCAAGCCGAATCGTCCGCCGGTTACGAGCGCCGCGACGTACCCGCCTGGCGCCTGCAAATGGCGGCGCAACTGGGCAACCAGAGTGGCGCGCCAGGATTGGAGGCGTGGCGTAAACAGCACAAGGCAACCTTGAGCCTTGAACAAAGTGCTACGCGCCTGCAATTAAGCGCCCGCTCAAACGCCTCGATTGTCGCCCTGACCACACTGCTGCAAAGCTATCGCCAGAGCCAGGTGGGCGCGCCGATCGATGACGAACTGTTCAGCGCTGCCCGCGATGATCTGCTGACCCGCGTGAGCACCCGACCCGACGCCATCGCCGCCGCCCGACGTGAACTGCGCTACGGCGTCGACACCTGGCAAGCCCCGGATCAACACGCCTTGGAGGCATTGCAATCAAGCACCCTGAATGAGGACTGGCAGCAGCTCAAGCAGGCCCCGGTCACCTACTACCTGATGGCGGACATGGATCCGGCGCACCTGGCAAAAGCCGTGGTCGAGCAACTGGCCAATATCCCGCGCGGCGTTGCCCAACCCAGCCGCCCTGCCCTGCAAAAACCCGGTCAACGCCGCGCCGACATCGCCGTAGCCCTGGAACCTCGCGTGGTACTCGAAGCCAACAGCTTCAGCGAACAGCCATGGACGCCCGAAGCGGCGGCCCGTGTCGCAGCCCTGCGTGAACTGGCCAACCAGCAGCTCAAGCAACGCCTGCGTGGCGAGGCGTCCGGCGTCTACCGCCTGCGCTTCGACAGCGAACTGAACCCCGACACCCAGCGCATCGAAAGCCAGTTGAGCTTCACCTGCGACCCCCAACGCGCCGACGAACTGTGGGCGCTGGCCCAGCAGACTCTGGCGCAGTTAGGCCGTTCGGTGGATGCGAAATGGGTCACTGACGAACGCATGGAACTGCGCCGTCAGGAGCGAAAGCGCTTGCTCGATCCCACCACCCAATGGCGCCGCCTGTTGCTCAGCGAACGCCAATGGCAAGACCCGCGCTACCTGAGCCGCCAGACCCGTTTGCCGGAAGGCCTGCGCCTGGAATTGCTCAAACCCTTGGCCAACCAGTTGTTCCCGGCGAATAACCAAGTGCTGCTGCGCGTCCTGCCAAAGGTGGATGCCCCTTGAAGAGCCTGCGTACGTTCTACCGCCTGGCCGCGCCGTTCTGGCGCCAGGGCTCGCAGTGGCTGGGCTGGCTGATGCTGGTCAGCATCATCGGCATGGGCCTGTTGATCGTACAGATCAATGTCTTGATCAACGCCTGGAGCAAAAGCTTCTACGACACCCTCGGCGCATTCGACACGCCTGCGCTGTACGCGCTGATGGGCCGCTACGTGATTTACCTCGGCGCCTATGTGCTGATCGTCGTCGCCCTGGACTGGGTGCGCAAAGCCTTGGTGCTGCGTTGGCGCCAGGCCATGACCGAGCAGTTCACCCATGCCTGGCTCGCTGACCAGGCCTTCTACCGCCTGGGCCTGAACGGCGAGCCGGACAACCCCGACCAGCGCATCAGCGAGGACGTGGATATCGTTGCCGACCTGAGTGTGGAGTTGGTGGCTTCGTTCATCATCAACATGGCCCAGGTCGGTGCTTTCATGAGCATTCTCTGGCAACTGTCGGGGGTGCAGACGTTCAGCGTCGGCGAATACAGCATCACACTGTCGGGCTACCTGGTGTGGATTGTGGTGCTCTACACCCTGGCCGGCAGCTTGATCACCCACTGGGTCGGCCGTCCGCTGCACCGCCTGAACGTGGACCGCCAGCACTATGAAGCTGACTTTCGTGCCAGCCTGCTGCGCAAGCGTGAACACGCCGAACAGATCGCCCTGTACCGGGGCGAGGCGGTGGAGCGCGCGCACCTGGCTGAGCGTTTCCAGGCGATTGCGCACAACTGGCGGCAACTGATGGGCCGCGAGCGTAACCTCAGCCTGTTTACCGTCAGCTATGAACGGGTCAGCCTGATCATTCCGGTGTTTGCCGCCCTGCCCGCGTTTCTGGCCAAGACCATCACGTTAGGCGGGTTGATGCAGATCCGCAGCGCGTTTGGCGCGGTGCAAGGCTCCCTCAGTTGGTTTATCAAGCTGTACCCGAAGTTGATGCGCTGGAGTTCGGCGGTGGAACGGCTGGGGCAGTTTGAACACGCCATCGCCGCCAGCCGCTGCCAGGCCCAGGCACCGGTGATTGGCGACTGCCTGTGCGTCAGCGGCCTGGATGTACTGCGTCCTGACGCGGGCCTGCTGCTGGGCGATGTGTCAGTACAAGTGGCTCAGGGGGAGTGGCTGTTGATTGCCGGCCGCAGTGGTATCGGCAAATCCACGTTGCTGCGCACCTTGCAGGGCATCTGGCCGTATTGCCGGGGCGGCTGGCAATTGCCGCCAGGGCGCAGCCTTTTGCTGCCGCAGAAGCCTTATCTGCCGAGCATGCCGCTGCGTCAGTTGCTGGCTTACCCTGCGGTTGAAGTGCCGAGTGGCGTGCGCTTGGTTGCCGTGCTGCTACAGGTGGGGTTGCCGGGGTTGGTAAATCGCCTGGACGAACAACGTGAATGGGCGCGGGAACTGTCGGGCGGTGAACAACAGCGCATCGGTCTGGCGCGCGCGCTGCTGTATGCGCCGGATACGTTGTACCTGGATGAAGCGACCAATCAGCTGGATGAAGCCAGTGCGCATGCCCTATTGGTGCTGGTGCGTGAGCAATTGCCTGAATGCACAGTGATTGGCATCAGTCATCAGGTGGCGCTGGCGCCACTGTTTGATCGCACCTGGTCCCCTGAAACGGCACAAAACGCTGGGGTTGTGGCAGGTTTTGAGGCTGCTGCGCAGCCCAGCGCGGGACAAGCCCGCTCACCACAGAAAGAGCACTGACCGGGGACTAGAGCACGCTGCCCATCGCCTTCATCAACACCAGGTCCCGCGCGTAAATATCCGGCGCGTAGACCAACCCACCCTGGCGGTCGACTTCGACCGTCCAGTAACCAAGCAACACCGGCACCGGTGTGGACAGCCTGAATTCATGGGTCACGCCAGTGGCCAGCAGTTCATCGGTGCGCGCGCGTTCGGCCGGGCTGACCAGCAGATCGCGCAGCAACAACGGTTGTTCCACCCGCACGCAACCGGAGCTAAATGCGCGAGGGCCTTTGGTGAACAGCGGCTGGCTCGGGGTGTCGTGCAGGTACACCGAGTACGGGTTGGGAAAGCGCATCACGATCTTGCCCAACGGGTTGCGCGGCCCGGCTTCCTGGCGCAGCAGGATATTGCCGGGGCGCGCCCAGTCGATCTGCTCGGGCGCCAGCGGGTGGCCTTCGGCGTCGAGCACTTGCAGGTTTTGCTGGCGCAGGTATTCAGGGTTCAGGCGGATGGCCGGGAGTTTATCCTCACGCATGATGGTCGGCGGGATCGTCCAGGTGGGGTTGAGCGTCAGCCGGGTAATGCGGGATTTGAGCAGCGGCGTCTGGCGTTCGGCGCGGCCCACTTGCAGGCGGGTTTGCCACACCGGGATGCCGCTCTGGTACACGCTCAATTGCGCGGCGGCGACGTTGACCAGCACGCCTTCGGGCTCCAGGTCCTGGGCCAGCCAGCGGAAGCGTTCAAGGTTGATGCGCAGTTGCTCGCGGCGCATGGCCGGGCTGATGTTGAGTTCGGCCACGGTGCCGGCGCCGATCACACCGTCCGATTGCAAGGAGTGGCTGACCTGGAAAGCCTTCACCGCCGTGACTAACTCAGGACGGTATTGCTTGCCGGCGCCCTTCGGTTCGCTGGGCAGATAACCACCGCTGTAGAGCCGCCGCGCCAGTTCCGGAACACGTGGGTCTTCCATGCCGGGACGCAACAACGGGCCGCTGCCAACCGCCTCCCAATGGGGCAATGGCTGCTGGCGCACCGTGGAATAGGCATTGCGCAGGCTGCGGTACAAATCTGCGCTGGGGCGTGCCTGGTCGAACGCTTGCGCCATGTCATTCAAGCCGATGGCGGCAAAGGCCAGCACGTCGGTGTTGGGATCGCGGGTGGGAGGCTGGGAATGCCACAGCGGTTCGAAGCGCGATTGCTGCAGCCGACCGAAGTGCAAGTCCTGGAGGGCTTGCAGGTAGTGTTGGCTGCTGTCGATATCGCTGCACAGTACGTTTTGCGTGGCGTGCGGCGCGGGCAGACTATAGTGGGTGGGATCCAGGCCATCGTCGGCGAGCATCAGCAATTGTGTTTGGAGTGCTTGGCGGCGCGTCTCGTCCGACCATAACGGTGCATCGCCTTGCTGCTGATAGAACGCTTGCAGGCGCGCAAGGGCTGGCGCGTCGATCTGCGGCGCCAGGCCTGGGCAACCACTGGGCAACTGCGCCAGGGCTTGTTGCAACGGGGCCAGGTCCACCGGCGCGGGGGTCGTGACCGGCAGCGGTTCCACCGGCAGCGCATCCGCTGTGGCGACCAATGGTGCAACGAGCAGGCAAATGCTCAAGTAACATGCGTGTTTTTTGAACAATGGCTTGGCTCCAATCCACAGTGGGGGAGATGTACTGTAGATGCTGACTTTTATGTATCGCCTGGGGATCGCCTTGAGTTTGGCTGTATTGAGCAATTCTGCGCTCGCCGCCAATGGCAACCCTCCTTCCTTGTATAGCAGCCTGGCGCGCTCGGCTCCAGAACTCAATCCCACTGTGCTGAAAAGTGCCCTGAGCGCGATGCAGTGCGCGGTCAGCAATGGCGAGGAACGCTCCGAGCGCCTGGCCGTGATTGACTATTCTCAGCCGTCGACCGCCCGTCGGCTGTGGATCTTCGACCTGCGTAAGAAAACCCTGGTGCTGCGCGATCTGGTGGCCCACGGCGCCAAGTCCGGGGAGAACTTCGCCACCCAGTTCTCCAACACCGAAGGCAGCCATCAATCCAGCCTGGGCCTGTTCCGCACCCAGGAAAGTTACCTGGGCACCCACGGTTACTCGCTGCGCATGGACGGCTTGGAGCCGGGGTTCAATGACCAGGCCCGTGATCGCGCCATCGTGATTCACGCCGCCGACTACGTAAGCCCGCTGTGGAGCAAGCGCGAAGGCCGTATCGGCCGCAGCCAGGGTTGCCCGGCGGTGCGCCCACAGGTGGCACGCCAGGTGGTGGATAAACTCAAGGACGGGCAGTTTATGTTTTCGTGGTACCCCGACCAGCGCTGGTTGAAGTCCTCGACGTACCTCAATTGCAAACCCCAACAGGTGGCAAGTAGTCGTACAATCCGTGGCGGTTAGCCTGTCCCCACAGATAAAAGAGAGCGTTCAATGCTTCTACACCAATCGACCTGGATCGAGATCGGGCAGTTTCTGGAGCGCAGTCGCACGGTGGTGATCCCCATCGGCTCCAACGAGCAGCACGGCCCGACCGGTCTGCTGGGCACCGACTGGATGTGTCCGGAAATCATCGCCGTTGAGGCGCAAAAAAACGCCGACATCCTGATCGGGCCGACCTTCAATATCGGTATGGCCCAGCATCACCTGGGTTTCCCCGGCACCATTTCCTTACGCCCTTCCACCTTTATCGCCGCGATTGGCGATTGGGTGCGTTCGCTGGCCGGGCATGGTTTCGACAAGATCCTGTTCCTCAACGGCCATGGCGGGAATATCGCAACCATCGAGGCGGCGTTTTCCGAGCTGTACGCCGAAGCCAGTTTTGCCCGTCGACCCGCCGGCTTCGCCCTGAAGCTGGTGAACTGGTGGGACCTGGAAGGCGTCAGTGACCTGGCCCACCGCCAATTCCCGGTAGGCCACGGCAGTCATGCCACGCCGTCAGAGATCGCGGTGACGCAGTGGGCGTATCCGGACTCGATCAAGTCGGCCGACTATTCGCCGCAGATCGCCAACACCGGTCCGATCCGCGAAGCCCTGGACTTCCGTGCACGCTTCCCCGATGGACGCATGGGCTCGGACCCGGCGCTGGCGACGGTGGAGAAAGGCGGTGAATTGGTGGCGTTGGCGGCTCAAGGGCTGGTCAAGACCGTCAACAGTTTCAGCAACGAAGCCAAAGCCTAGGTCGAGTACACATCAACCTGTGGGGAGGGGCGGCTTCGCAGACCAGCGCAGGGCAAGCCTGCTCACCACAGCAAGCTCCCTCCCACATTGGATGTGTGTGCTACTTACATTCCTGCGCCGCCAATTCCAGTCGCGACGGCGTTAACGCCGATGCCAGCGGCTTGCGCTCATACAGGAACACCT
This sequence comes from Pseudomonas sp. H1_D04, assembly GCF_054683855.1. Lineage (NCBI taxonomy): Bacteria > Pseudomonadati > Pseudomonadota > Gammaproteobacteria > Pseudomonadales > Pseudomonadaceae > Pseudomonas > Pseudomonas sp. H1_D04. Next base: position 4,743,859 of record NZ_CP162826.1, on the reverse strand, counting down.
TGGCGCCCTCTCCAGCCTTGTAGGCTTCCAGCACATCGTCGGCCGCAATCTTACTGGTCAACACCGCGCGGGCGTGGCGCGAGTTCTGGGTCACGGTCGACGTAATCCCGTGTTTTTCCAGCTTGGGCAAGACGCATTGGAAATAGGCGTCAGGGCCTTTGCTGGTTTGCAGGGTCAAAGTTGGAGTGTTTGGGGCAGAGACACAGCCGGCCATCAACAGAGCCGTAGCCGGTACAAAAAAAGAGCGCATGAAAAAATCCTGATATTGAATATAAACGTTCACATCAACCGGCACGTACCAGCGCCTTGAGCGACGCATCAAACTGCTTCAAAGCATCCAACTGCACATCCCGCTGCTGCTCGATCTGCGCGGCAATTTCCGGCGCGTCTTTGTCACGGACCCACACCGACGGCACCTGTTTGTGCACCGAGCCTTCGGCCTTGGCGATGTATTGCAGGTCGGCGTCATAGAACCGCGCAATAAAGCGCGCCTCGACCTGATCGTTACGCTGGGTGAGCAGTTGATTATGGGTATCGAGCATCACCACTACATCGGGATGAGCCTGCACCAAGGCATCCAGGTTGTCGTAGACGGTCACCGACAAAAAGGCGCCCTGCAGCGAACTCATCAACCAATCAATGGCCAACTCCGGGTCGGAGCTGTTGACGAACGCCTGGCGGATACGCCCGTCGAGGGCATCCTTGGCGCCATTCAAGGCCATATCGTGGTAGCGTTCCAGATAGCTGAGGTTGTCGCGAGTATTGTCGCTCAACAACACACCTACTGACTGCGTGTGCTGCAGGGAGTTTACGCTACCGGCGATGGGTAGCAAATGGCCTGTACGCAGTTCGCCAGCGATGGCCGCGTTGCTCACTGCCACCGTACCCAGCATCAGAATCATTAGACCAAGCTGAATAATCGTCCTCATCGCGCATTTCCTTGAACAGCGTCTCGATGAAGGGATTTTGCGCTTTCCGTGCGAAAACAGAACTTGCGTTGCGTGATGGTGACTATTATCTGAAGCGATAGTGTTGCGATAAAACCGATAAGGAGCCGCCATGAAGCCCCACCAGAAAACCTTCGACCGCATCCGTGAAGCCGTCTTGCCGGAATTTCGCGAGCGGGTCGCCGATTACCTGGTCGACTATGAAACCGTGCTGCAGGACATCAACGCCGACGCCGATCAAGTCTGTGCCAGCGCCCAACAACTGCGCGGTTACCTGCGCGGCTTGAACACCACGCGGGTGCTGGGCATGGCCGATTGGGAAGACCTGGATCGGCGTGTGGAACACATCACCGCAAACGCTACAGCGCAGGACGTTGCTGATTGACCCATTCCTGCACCGACGGCCGCTGCCACTGACGCTGGGCATACGCCACCAACTCAGCCGGTACGCGGTCGCCGTTGAGGATCAGGCGGTTGAGCATGATCGCCAGATCCACATCAGCAATCGACCACTCACCGAACAGGTTCGTCGGGTTACCCGCCAATAACGCCTGCGCCCCAGTGATCAACCGCTTGGCGGCCGCTTCGGCCACGGGTGACAACGGCGGCATCTGCTGGCCGTAGAACACCACCAGCGTGGAACGCTCCTGACGAATTGGCAGCAAATCACTGCGCAACCACGCTTGTACCTGCCGCGCCCTCGCCCGCTGCTTTGGATCGGCGGGGTACACCGCTGTCCCAGAGTAGGCCTCTTCCAGATACTCGGTGATCGCCGAAGATTCCGACAACGCAAAGTCACCTTCCACCAGGGTTGGCACCCGTTGGGTCACAGACAGCCGGGCGAAATCGGCGGTCTGGTTTTGCGCGGCATCCAGGTCCAGGGTAACCAGTTCGAAGGCCAGGCCCTTTTCCCGCAGGGTGACGAACACCGACATCGCGTAGGGGCTGGTGAACAGCGAATCAACGTATAGGCGCAACGGGCTCTGGCTCATGGGCAATCTCCTTGAATGAGCCCTCACGCTACGAGATGTGCGCGGATAAAGACAATGCAGGGTTTTTATGGGGGCATTCCTGGCGGGAATACTGCTTAAAACGCCTGAATATCGACCTCGCCCGTGTAGGGCTGCCGGTGGGTGCCTACACGTCCTTTATAGATCGGTATTGGGTGGGCGTCAGGCGTCTGGCGCCCCCCCAAACACGTTCGACAGTGGACCGTGTTTACCCTTTAGAAGTCCACCGTTGCCGATAGCTTCACCGTGCGTGGCTCGCCCTGGGTCAGGTAGTTATTGGCGGTCGACGCCGACGCCCAGTACGCCTTGTTCGCGACATTCTCGACGTTGGCGCGCAAGGTGATGAACTTGTCGTCGGCCTTGAAGCCATAACGCGCACCGAGGTCAACACGGGTCCAGGCCGGAATGCTGAGTGTGTTGTCAGCGTTGACGTACTCGCCGCCGGTGCGCAGCAGCCGTGCGTTAACCGCAGCGCCCTGGATGCCCGGAATGTCCCAATCGGTGCCCACGTTGAACTGAAAACGCGGCACACCGGCGGCGCGATTGCCGTCAGTGAGGCCGTTGGCAGTGCGCTTCAACTCGGTGTTCATCCAGGTCGCACCGGCCAGCACGCGCAGGCCGTCGAGGGGTTCGCCGAAGACGTTGAGCTCCACACCTTTGTTGATCTGCTGACCGTCGACGCTGAAGGTATGGGTGCCATTGGCGTTGGTGTTGGTCGCACTGTTCGGCTGTTCGATGCGGTAGACGCCGAGGGTAGCGCCATAGCTGTCCCAATCGAACTTGACCCCGGCTTCGGTCTGTTTGCTGCGGCTGGGCGCAAAGACTTCGCCGGGATTGGTGACGTTGGTCAGCGGCGCCGTCGGACCTTGGGCCAAGCCTTCGATTCGGTTGGCGTAGAACGCCACATGCTCCCAAGGCTTGACCACCAGGCCATAAACCGGCGTGGTGATCGACTCGGCATAGTTGGCACTGCGCACGCCGGTGGTGGTGTTCCAGGCGTCCACTTCGATGGTCTGGCGGCGCACGCCCAACGTCAGCAATACGCGATCGTCGATAAAGCCCAAGGTGTCGGACACCGCAGCACTCTTGATGCGGTTTTTGCCAACGATGCGTGGGTCGTGCACATCGCTGCCGAAATAGGTGACGGTCGGGCGCGCTATCTGGGTCGGGTTGTACAGATCGCCGGGCTTGCGATTGCCCCGCAGGATCGCTTCAAACGCCGAACGCTGTTCGCCCCAGACTCCCGACAAACCGACGTTCATCTGATGGGTCACCGGCCCAGTGCTGAAGTGCCCGTTCAAACCGGCCATGGCACTCTTGTTGTCCTCATCATGGGGCGAATACAAAAAGCCCACTTGCCCGGCACCGTTGTTGCCCACATACAACGACGAATACTGACCATTCTCCCGCGTGTGCTTGGCGCCGCCGCCCACGTAAGCCGTCCAGTTGTCATTGAGGTCGTACTCGGCATTGAACATGCCGTAGGTGTCTTCCAACTCCGACCAGCTCCAGTCCTGGGCGTAGTTGTGTTTCGCCGATGGCGCCTTCGGCACTTGGGTACCTGTGGGGTAGACCACCGAGCGGCCGCTGTTGATGCGCTCTTTCTGGTAGCCGAAATCGGTGGACATGCGCAGGCGCTCGCCACGGTAATCCAGGGCGATGGCGATGAGTTGTGAGCTTTTGAATTCATCCTCGATGGCCGTGTCACCGCCGTGTTTGGCCAGGTTGACCCGCGCACCGAAACGGTTGTCTTCGCCAAAGCGCTGGCCCAGGTCGAGGTGCCCACCGGCCTGGCCGTCGGTGGTGGTGTCGAGGCTGATGCTGCGGGTCGCGGTGTCTTCGGCGCGCTTGGGCACCAGGTTGACGCTGCCGCCAATCCCGCTGCCCGCCGGCGATACGCCGTTGACGAAGGCGTTGGGGCCTTTGAACAACTCCACACGCTCCAGGGCCTCGGTGGTGACGATCTGCCGGGGCAGCACGCCATAGAGGCCGTTGAAAGCAATGTCATCGGTGTTCAGTGGCAGGCCGCGGATGGTAAACACTTGGGAGAAGTTACCGAACCCGGAGGACTGGCGCACCGACGCGTCGTTGAGCAACACGTCACCCACGGTGCGCGCCTGTTGGTCGGCGATGGTTTTGGAGGTGTAGCTGACCACGCTGAACGGCACGTCATTGATCGAGCGATTGCCCAACACCCCCAGGCGCGCCGAACGCGCTACCTGGCCACCGCCATAGGTGTCCACCTCTGCCCCACTCGTTTCGGCGCTGATGGTGGTGGCGCCCAGTTGCAGCACGTCGCCAGTGGCCTCGGGGACCACGGTGTAGCCGCCGCTGCCGGTGCTTTGCACGGTGTAGCCGCTGCCCTGGAGCAGTTGCATGAAACCCGATTGCGCAGTGTAGCTGCCTTGCAGGCCCGAACTCTGTTGGTCATTGAGCAGCGCGGAATCAAACGACAGCGGCACACCGGATAACGCCGCGAACTGCGCCAACACATTGCCCAAGGGCCCCGGCGCGAGGGCATAGCTGCGCGCGGCGCCCGCTACTGTCTCTGCTGCCATGGCGCTGTACAGCGGAGCGAGAGTGGCAAGCGCAACAGCCAGGCTCAGCGCCTTGAGGGGACGGGGGCAAACGAGATGCAGTCTGGCGTTCATGGGCGTTCCTGTCGGCGCGGTGCAACGTTGAGGGTTCTCCCCTACACCGGACGACAACGAAAAAGGTATCAGCGAATCTGAAAGAAGTTTCAACGCGGCTCGACGGTGACCCAGTAGCCGGTCAAGCGGCTGACGGTCACCGGCAGGGTTTCCTGCAACAGGCGCAGGCTGGCATCCGTATCACGCAGGGGGAATGCGCCGGAAACGGTCAACCCCGCCACACCGGAGTGGCAACGCAACACGCCGGCACGGTAGCGCCCCAGTTCGTCGAGCAAATCCGCCAGGCGCATATGCTGGGCCAGCAGCATGCCGTTCTCCCAAGTCATGGCGCTGACATCCAGCGGCCCAACCGCCGCCACGCTGTCGTTGCCAAATGCGCTCTGCTCACCGGCCTTGAGGATCAACCCACGGTCGGCGTGGACCGGCAGCATCTCCACCGCGCCTTCGATCACGGCCACGCGGCTGCTGTGCTCACCGACACGCACGCTGAAGTGCGTGCCCAGCGCACGGGCGGTGCCGTGGCGGGTTTGTACGATAAACGGACGATGGCTTGGCGCAGGGTCCTTGGCGGTGGTGATCATCACTTCGCCTTGCAGCAGTTCAATGCGCCGTACCTGATCGGTGAAGCCGATATTCAACGAGCTGGCGGTGTTGATCAGCAGCCGCGTACCGTCAGGCAAGGTCAAATTGCGTTGCTCGCCGATGGCGGTGCGCTGGTCGGCCGCCCACGACTGCCAGGGCTTTTGCTGCAAGGCCAGCCACGTCGCCGGACCTGCCAGCAGCAACAACCCCAATGCCTGGCGCCGGCCAAGGGATTTTTTGCGGCCGATACGCTTGAGGGTGTCGCCGGCAATCGCACTCGGCACGCTGTTGAAGTCCCCCAGAATCGCCTGCGCACGCTGCCAGGCCTGCGCGTGCTGGGCGCTGCGGCCTTGCCATTGGGCGATGGCGCGGTGGTCTTCGTCGGTCGCGCTGCCGGACTGCAACTGCACCATCCAGTCGGCGGCTTCGCCCAGGATCAGCGGGTCAATCGACGGTTTCATGCCACGCTCAGGCAGGCGAGGAAAGCATCGCGCATATAGCGTTTGACCGACACCAGCGACACCTTCAACTCATCGGCAATCTGCTGGTACGTCAGGCCATCGAGCTGCGACATCAGGAACGCCTGGCGGGTTTTCTCGGGCAAGTCGCGCAGCATGGCTTCGATACGGTACAGCGCTTCGAGAATCAGCCAGCGGGTTTCCGGCGATGGCACTTGCTGCTCGGGCAAGTGGGCGATGGTTTCCAGGTAGGCGCGTTCGACCTCCTGACGACGCCAACTGTCGATCATCAGGCCCTTGGCAATATGAGTGAGCAACGCCCGTGGCTCGCTGCCAAAACCGGCGCAGCTCTGGCGACTCAGCAACCGCACGAAGGTGTCGTGAGCCAGGTCGGCCGCATCACTGGCATTGCCCAGTTTGCGGTCGAGCCAGCGGTACAACCATCCGTGGTGTTCGCAGTACAGCGCCTGAATAGGCAGGTTGAGGGGGGACGACATGCGAGTCACCGGCATCAAGGCCACGGAGTAATTAAGAATTGATCGCATTCTAGTCTGGGCGACGGACCTCAGCAATGTGCAATTTAATGTTATAGGATAACATCCACTTTCCACCCAGCCCTGCGACCACACCCATGACCGATGCTGTTCCCCTCCGTCAACGCCTGCTCTCCATCGACGCCCTGCGCGGCCTGGTGATCCTGTTCATGCTGCTCGACCACGTTCGCGAAACCTTCCTGCTGCACCGTCAGGTCGGCGACCCGATGAGCATCGACAACACCGAACCTGCGCTGTTTATCAGCCGCACCCTCGCCCACCTGTGCGCGCCGGTGTTTGTCTTGCTCACGGGGTTATCCGCGTTTTTGTACGGCCAGAAATACCAAGGCCGCCGCGATGTGTCGGCGTTCCTGTTCAAGCGCGGGTTGTTCCTGGTGGTGCTGGAATTCACCCTGGTCAACTTTGCCTGGACCTTCCAGCTCCCACCGAGCGTGATCTACATGCAAGTAATCTGGGCGATTGGCATCAGCATGATCGCCCTCGCCGCCCTCGTGTGGCTGCCGCGCCCGCTGCTGATCATCGTGGCGCTGGTGATCATCGGCGGGCACAACCTGCTGGATGGCGTGCACTTTGCTCCAGGTTCGGCGCTGCAGAATCTGTGGGCAATCCTGCATGAACGCAGTTGGATCGACGTGTCCGCCGACCTGCGCTTGCGCACTACCTATCCGGTGTTGCCGTGGATCGGTGTGATTGCACTGGGCTACAGCATCGGTCCGTGGTTCGCCAATGCCACCGTGCCTGCAGCGCGCCAGCGCCATCTGTTGCTGGCCGGTGCGGGTTCGTTGATGGGGTTTGTGATGTTGCGTGCGGTCAACGGCTACGGCGAGAAGCCTTGGCAGACGTACGAGAGCGGCGTGCAAACGGTGATGAGCTTTTTCAACGTGACCAAGTACCCGCCTTCGTTGTTGTTCCTGGCGTTGACCTTGGGGATTGGACTGTTGTTGCTGTTGGCGTTTGAGCGCGCGGGGCATAAACGTTGGATCGGAGTATTGGCCGTGTTTGGTGCAGCGCCGATGTTCTTTTACCTGCTGCACCTGTACGTGCTGAAAGTGCTGTATGTAGCGTGTGTGGCGGCGTTCGGCCTCAACCATGGCAACTACTTCGGGTTCGACAGCATCGGTGCCGTATGGCTGGCGGCCCTGTTGCTGCCGCTGGCGCTTTACGTACCAGTGCGCTGGTTTGCCGGGCTGAAGGCGCGTCGAAGGGATCTGGCGTGGCTCAAATACCTCTGAGCGTATATTTAATTGTGGGAGGGGCAGTGTGGCGATGCTACAGGCCCTGACTTCGATATCTCCGAGTCAGGATGCTGGCTGAGTACATATCCGTTGCTGCGATAACGGCGGCTTACGGTTTCGCCCTTACGGCGACCGGATTCTTAAGCCGAACTCCGTCCAAATGTGGGAGGGGGCTTGCTCCCGATGAGGGTGTGTCAGTTGATGCAGCTGTGACTGTTCCACTGCCATCGGGAGCAAGCCCCCTCCCACATTTTGATCTCCCCATATCAGATAGGCCTCACCCTATCTTTGATCTGCTTTTGCTCTGTTTTTGCTCTGTTTTTGCTTTTGCCTTTGCCTTTGCCTTTGCTCTTACATCCTTTTCGCTGACGAAGTCAGCGTTCTTTTGATCTGCGCTTTTGATCTTGATCTCAGGCGCCCCGTCAAACACGCTGGCCGAACGCAGGCTTGAATCCGTGGGTAACCCGGCAGGACGCCGGGTTAGCCGCGCTGGGCCATGGATGGCCCATCGCGGCGGCCCACGGATTCAAGCCGGAGTGAGGGCACACCGAGCCTAGGCGAGGTGCCGAGTGTTGGGGCAAGAGCCCTTTGGTTACTTTGGGGCTTTTCCAAAGTGACCCGCCGTAAGGGCGGAACCAATACCAGCCGTGACCGCAGAAACGGATATGCACACCAACAAACCGCCATCGAAAGCAAACCTCGCCCCACATTTTTAACCGCGTTACGCCAATTCCGCTCGCAGTTGACGCGCCGCAGTGACCATATGAATCAGCGCCGCCTCAGTCTCCGGCCAGCCACGCGTCTTCAAGCCGCAATCCGGGTTCACCCACAACCGCTCGGCCGGGATCCGCTTGGCTGCCTTGCGCAGCAGGTTAGCCATTTCCGATGCATCGGGCACCCGTGGCGAGTGGATGTCGTAGACTCCCGGGCCGATGTCATTCGGGTAGGCGAAGGCTTCAAACGCGTCCAGTAACTCCATGTCCGAACGTGAGGTTTCGATGGTGATCACATCGGCATCCATCGCTGCGATGGACTCGATCACATCGTTGAACTCGCTGTAGCACATGTGGGTATGGATCTGGGTGTCGTCACGCACGCCAGAGGCGCACAGGCGGAACACTTCGGTGGCCCAATCCAGGTAGTGCTGCCACTGTGCCTGGCGCAACGGCAGGCCTTCGCGAAACGCGGCTTCGTCGATCTGCACGATCTTGATGCCAGCGGTTTCCAAATCCACCACTTCATCACGAATCGCCAGGGCCAGTTGGCGGGCCTGCACTTCACGGCTCACGTCTTCGCGGGGGAACGACCACATCAGCATGGTCACCGGACCGGTCAGCATGCCTTTCATGACCTTGTGGGTCAGGCCTTGGGCATAGCGGATCCACTCCACGGTCATCGCCTTCGGACGGCTAAGGTCGCCGAAAATTACGGCTGGTTTCACGCAACGCGAACCGTAGCTCTGGACCCAGCCAAAGCGCGTGAACACGTAGCCATCCAGTTGCTCGGCGAAGTACTCGACCATGTCGTTACGTTCAGCTTCACCATGCACCAGCACATCCAGGCCGAGGTTTTCCTGCACTTCGACGGCGTGCCTGATTTCGCTGTGCATCGCTTCGACGTATTCGGCCTCGCTCAACTTGCCAGCCTTGTATGACTGGCGCGCCAGGCGAATCGAGGCTGTTTGCGGGAACGAACCGATGGTGGTGGTCGGGAACAACGGCAGTTTGAGGCCAGCGCGCTGTTGCTCGATACGCTGGGCAAACAGCGAGTGGCGCTGACTGTCCTTGGCAGTAATGGCGGCAACACGTGCCTGGACGGCCGGTTTGTGGATTCTTGGCGAAGCGGCGCGTGCGGCCTGCACCGTGCGGCTGTGCGTCAGAGCAGCAAGCACGTTGGGCGCTTCAGGTTGGTTGACCGCCTGGGCCAGCACCGCCACTTCGGCGCACTTCTGCACAGCGAAGGCCAACCAGCTTTTCAACTCGGCATCCAGCTTGTCTTCACGGCCCAGGTCCACCGGGCTGTGCAGCAGCGAGCAGGACGGCGCCACCCAAAGGCGATCACCGAGTTTTTCATGAGCATGCTGCAAGGTCGCCAGGGCGTTTTCCAGGTCGCAGCGCCATACATTGCGTCCGTTCACTACCCCCAGGGACAGCACCTTGTACGCCGGCAGCCGGTCGAGGATGGTCGGGTACTGCTCCGGCGCCCGTATCAGGTCAATGTGCAGGCCATCCACTGGCAGGTTCGCGGCCAGGCCGAGGTTCTCTTCCAGACCACCGAAGTAGGTCGCCACTAGCTTTTTCAATGGGTCGCGCTGGATCAGGTTATAGGCGCGTTCGAAAGCGTTTTTCCACTCTTGTGGCAGGTCGAGCACCAGGATCGGCTCGTCGATCTGTACCCATTCCACGCCCAGGTCCGCCAGGCGTTGGAAGATCTGGCCATACAACGGCAGCAGGCGCTCCAGCAGATCAAGCTTGTCGAAGTCGCCGCCCTTGGCCTTGCCCAGCCACAGGTACGTCAACGGGCCAATCACCACCGGCTTGACGTTGTGGCCCAGTTCGAGAGCTTCCTGCACTTCTTCGAAGAGTTGATCCCAGCCCAGATGGAAGTGCTGGTCGACGCTGAATTCAGGCACCAAGTAGTGGTAGTTGGTATCGAACCACTTGGTCATTTCCTGGGCGTGGGCACCGCCGCAGCAGTTGTCGCTGACACCCCGCGCCATACCGAACAGGGTTTGCAGGGTGGCCTTGCCATCCGCCGGGCGAAAGCGCTCAGGGATCACGCCAAACATCAGCGAGTGAGTCAGCACCTGGTCGTACCAGGCGAAATCGCCAGCGGGCAGCAACTCAATACCGGCCTGTTTCTGCAACGCCCAATGGGTCTTGCGCAGGTCACGGCCAACGGCGCGCAGGCCGTCCTCGTCGAGCTCACCCTTCCAGAACGCTTCCTGCGCTTTTTTAAGTTCACGATCGCGTCCAATGCGCGGAAATCCCAGGGAATGAGCGACAGCCATGACTTACAACTCCAATGTCGTTATGTATGGCAGTCATTGTCGGGAATTGATCATAGTGAGACAAACTCATTCTATTTTAGATCAGCACAAGTTTCGCTCATGTTGAAGCTTGCCTTTAGCCGACACGGCACTCATTCATTGCGGGTACTATGCTCGCAAACAATACATTCAAATGAGCACCCATGATCAAAGCCAGCCTGCGCAGTCACCTGACCTTATGGTTTGCCGGTTTATCCCTGCTCACCTTGCTGAGCGTGGGCTTTTATGTGGGGCACATCGCAACTGGGCAGATGAAGCAGGCCAGCGGCGTTGCTTTGTTGAGCACAGCGCGCTCCACGGCTGCGCTGTTGGCCGTGCAACTGCGCGAGCGTCAGCTGGAAGTGACCCTGCTCAGCAAAGCGCCGCTGTTTCGCAAGGGTGACTTGAACGAGCCGGACATCCTCACGCTGATGGAGCTGCGTACCCAGTCTCGCGCCGAGTACGCGTGGATGGGCGTCGCCGATGCCGACGGCCGTGTGCGCCAGGCGGTGAATGGGCTGCTGGTGAATCAATCTGTCAGCCAGCGCCCATGGTTCCAGGCCGGTCTGCTTGGCGAGTACACCGGCGATCCCCATGAGGCGGTGCTGCTGGCCAAGTTGCTGCCAGGGGCGGCCAACGGCGAGCTGTTGCGTTTTATTGATTTCGCCGAGCCTATCCATAACGCCAAGGGCGAGACCATCGGCGTGCTGGGGGCCCATGCGCACTGGCGCTGGGTGACGCAAATCGTCGATTCGGCAGTGATGCAGAAGGACGCCATCCCTGATATCGAGGCGCTGATTGTCGACTTCGACGGCAAGGTACTTTATCCCGAACTGCTGGCCGGCGAGCAGATGCCTAAAGACAAGCTGGTCACGCCTTCCGGCTGGTCCACGGCGGACGGTTTTGTGACCGCTTCGGTCGCGGTGCCCAGCCCCTCCAACGCAAAAATGACTTGGTACATCATGGTGCGCCAGCCGTTGGATGTGGCCCTGCAACCGGCGCGCACGCTGCTCTACAAACTGCTGATACTCGGTGTACTCGCCGCCGTGGCGTTTATGGTCGCGGCGTATTACCTGGCCTCCTCCCTCAGTCGCCCTATCGAACAACTGGCCAAATCCGCCAAGCAAGTCCAGGAGCACCAGCCCGGCGCCGTGTTTCCACAGGAGCACTCGGTACTGGAAATCGCCCAACTGGGCCGTTCGCTTACCGGCATGACCCAAGCGCTGCTGGCCAAGGAACGCCAGCTGCAGGAAGCCAACGCCTCCCTGGAAGCCACTGTCGCCCAACGCACCGCCGACCTCACCCAGGCCAACGCCGAACTGCTGAAACTGGCCACCCACGATGCCCTCACCGGCGTGTTCAACCGTCGCCGCTTCGATGAAAAACTCGCCGAGAACAGCCTGCTGTTCCAGCGTACCGGCCGCACCTTCGCCCTGCTGCTGATCGATGCCGATTACTTCAAGCGCGTCAACGACACCTACGGCCACGCCATTGGCGATGATGTGCTGTGCCAACTCGCCGCGCTGATAGAAAGTACGACGCGCGCCACTGACTTTGTGGCGCGTTATGGCGGGGAAGAATTCGCCGTGCTGCTGCCGGAAGTCGAAGCGCCGGACAGCCCCGACGTGGTCGCCGAAAAAATCCGCGCGGCCGTCGAGGCGGCAGTGTTTCCCACCGTAGGCCGTCTGACCGTAAGCATCGGCGTGGGCGTGGCCGAGCCTTCGGACCGTGACTCCCTGGCACTGCTCAAACGCGCGGACATGTGTTTGTATGAGGCCAAGGCCGCGGGCAGAAACCGGGTGGTTTGAGCACGCCTCCCTCGCCACAGGTACAGTGCCCGCCACGCTATTTCGGATAGGTCCCTACAGGGATGTCATTACCCAAGGCAGTTGTCTTTGGGGCGCAATCAGCTATGAGGTCGAACGCTCAATGCCCACACAGAGAGTCCCTATGAAGCCCTCCAGCGAAGCCCCTTCGATACGTAGACTGGAAGAACTCCCAGACGAGATCCACACGCTGGAAGCGCAAGCCATTGCCGAAGGGTTCAGGTTCCTCACGCGCCTGATCACAGAGTGGGAAACAGGCGCCAATCGGTTCGAACAACCGGGCGAGTACCTTTTGGGCGTGTTTTACCAGGAGCAACTGATTGCAGTCGGCGGCGTTTCCCGTGATCCCTACGCCGGCTCAACCGTGGGCCGGCTGCGCCGGGTATACGTGACTCCCCAAATGCGAGGGCGAGACGTGGGTAAGGCCTTGGTTCAAGCACTGCTGGATTACGCCACGCTGAAATTCCACGACGTGCGCTTATCTACCGATACACCCGAAGCCGCAGCATTTTATCTGCGCTGCGGTTTTCATCAGATCAGCGATGACACCGCAACGCATGCACGATCACTGAGCGCCCACTCGCGCCTACAGAGGTGAGGCGCTCAGCTGTACTACATCAACGGAATCGAATAACTCACAAACACCCGATTCTGGTCCTGGTCCCGCGCCACTTCACTGCGTGACACGCCGTTACGCCAGCCGAACCCGACGTTCTTGAACGTGCCGCTCTGCACCACGTAATCCAACGAGATGTCCCGCTCCCACTCGCTGGCGTCGTTGCCGCTGGCGGTAAGAATGTGGTCGCCCTTAAGGTACATCACCGAGGCCTTCAGGCCGGGTACACCCAGCGACGCGAAGTCGTAGGCGTACTGGGCAAAGGCGGTGCGCTCACCGGCCTGGATGAAGGTCTGCACGGTACGGTCGGTGTAGAGGTACAGGCTGGCACCGCCCTCCCCTTTGTTCACCAGGCCGCCCTGGTTGAGTTGGGCGAAGTTACTGTCGTCCGAGACTTGCTGGTAGCCGGCGGTGATCGCGTGCGGGCCCAGGGAGTAGATGAACGCGGCGCTCCAGGTGTTGTTGTCGATTTCACCGTTGCCGTTCTTGGTATAGCCGCCCAGCTTGTAGCCCTCGGCACGGCCGGCAGCACTGCTGTTTTTGCCGTCGGAGCTGGTCTTGAAGTAGCGCAGGTCGGTTTTCAATGAGCCGTATTCGCCCAACGGCAATACGTGGATCAACCCGGCGAAGTGTTGCTGGTAATAGTCTTCGAGGTTGGCGTAGTAGTACTGGACCATCAGGTCCTTGGTCAGTTGGTAGTCCGCGCCGGCGTAGGTGAATTTATTGCTTTCCTGGGTACCGCCCGCCGCGGCCAGGCCACTGCGGTCGCTGGAACCGCGACCGGTGGTGTGCTCAAGCTGACCGCCGACCAGGGTCAGGTTGTCGATGTCCTTGCTGGTGACTTGCCCGCCTTCGAACGACTGCGGCAACAGGCGGCCGTCGTTGCTCACCAGGATCGGCAGGTTCGGGCGCAGGTAGCCGTAGCGCGCTTCGGTCTTGGCAAAGCGTGCCTTGGCGGTCGCGCCGCCACGGGCCCAGTTATCCGTGGCCTTGCCGTCTTCGGTGGGGATCATCGAGCTGCCGACATGGCGCGCGGCGCTGCTGTCGAGGGTCACGCCGAGCATGCCGATGGCGTCCAGGCCAAAACCGACGGTGCCGTCAGTGAAGCCCGACTGGTAGTTGAGGATAAAGGCCTGGCCCCACTCTTCGGTCTTCGACGGTGCCGCCGTGCCGTCGCGGTTGTCGTTATTGAAGTAGAAGTTACGCATGCTCAAGTTGGCTTTGCTGTCGCTCAAAAAGTCAGCAGACGCCAAGGGGCTCAGAGCAATGCCCAGGCTGCCGGTCAATACACTTAATACATTCAACGTGGCTTTCATCAGGACGAACTCCGGCGCGGAATCCAAGTTCCGGGCGCAAAAAATGGGCAGCAGGATACCGTCGGCCAAACGTGACGTTGGCCGGGGCATTAACGGTTGTTCAGTTACTTAGTTGTTAGCTAGTTGAGTGAAGTGAAACCTCCGTAAACCTCAGTCAATCAATCCATGAGCGTCATAAAACGGGTACGGCCCCGGGTAATCCCCGAACACGCCGTTGTGGCTGATCAAGCCGTGTTGCGCATCCCAGCGATGCAACAAATACCCCGCCGGTTCCAGGTTGAAATGCGCGGGCGCGGCGTCTTGCAGGTCCAGCACAATCTGATGGGAGGTGCCGGGGCACACACAACTCAAGCTGCCGCCAAAGCGTCGCTGCATCGGCCGGTGCAGGTGCCCGCACAGCAGGCGTTCCACTTGCGGGTGGCGCGCCACGACGCGCTCCAGTGCGGCGGCGTTGATAAAAGCTTCGCGGTCCATATGGCCGATGCCGCTGATAAACGGCGGATGGTGCAGGATCAGCAACGTCGGCGCGTCCGGGCGTCGTGCCAGTTGCGCGTCCAACCAGTGCAATTGGCTGTCCAGTAGCTGGCCGCCATGCCCACCGGGGATAGTCGAGTCCAGGCCGATCAAGCGCAGCGGATGCTCGTCCACCACCCAGTCCAACGGCCCCTCTGCCGACGACGGCAAATAAGCGTGATCACGGAATGCCTCAAGCAACGGACCGCGTGTGTCGTGGTTGCCGGGCACCAGGTAGCACGGCATGTGCAGGCGCGCGAGTTCGGGGTGCAGCACGGCGTATTCATCGGCGCGGCCGAAGTCCACCAGGTCACCGCTGACCACCACGATATCGGGCCGGGGTTGGCTGGCGTTCAAATGGTCGACGGCACGGCGCAGCGCGCCCAAAGTATCGACCACCCCATACGTCAGGCGCTGGCCGGCTTTAAGGTGCAGGTCGCTGATTTGCGCAACAAGAAACGGACGATTCACAAGCAAACTCTCACGCATTCAGGGTGAACAACATGTGCGGCGCAATCGCCAGGGCGATCGGCGCGCCGACGGCGTACAGGTGGTTGTCGCTGCTGTCCACCAGCAGCGGTTGCGGGCCGCCTACATCCACCAGCAGGCGGCTTTGTGCGCCCTGGAAAAACTGCGCCAATAGATAGCCGTGCAAGTGCCCTTCGCTCTCCATCACCCGCAGGTGTTCGGGGCGGCAGTACACCGTGTTAGGCACGTCGGCGGCCTGCCACGGCAATTCGCCGCCGCAGACTTTCAGGCCATGGGCTGTTCGCGAGGTAACGGCAAAGGCATTGAGGTTGCCGACAAAACCAGCGACGAACGCATTGGCCGGTTTCTGGTAGATCTCCCGTGGGCTGGCCAATTGCGCGACGCGGCCGTGCTCCATCACCAGGATACGATCGCCCAGGGCCATGGCTTCGCCCTGATCGTGGGTGACAAATACCGAGGTGATACCGAGGCCGCGCAGCAGTTCATTCAGCTCGCTGCGCAAGCGCTCGCGCAATTGCGCATCCAGGGCGGCCAGCGGTTCGTCCAGCAACAGCACTTTAGGGCGCGGCGCCAAGGCACGGGCCAAGGCCACGCGTTGACGCTGGCCACCGGACAATTCGTGGATGCTGCGCTTGCCATGCTGTTGCAGGCCCACCAGCTCCAGTAATTCCTCGCAGCGCTTGTTCCGCGCAAGCGGCGCCATGCCGCGAATCTTCAAGCCGTAGACGATATTGCCGGCCACATCGAGGTTGGGAAACAACGCGTAGTTCTGGAACACCATGCCCACGTCGCGGCGCTCGATGGGCAGGCGGGTGACGTCGTCGGTGCCGAAAAAAACCTGACCCACATCCGGGCGTTCCAGGCCGGCAATCAGGCGCAAGGTGGTGGTCTTGCCGCAGCCGGACGGGCCGAGGATCGCCAGGGTTTCACCGCCTTCAACGGTCAGGTTCAGATCATGCACAGCCACGGTGCCGTCGGCGAACGCCTTGCGACAGCCTTGCAGGCGAATAGTGATAGCGGTCATCGACGCTCTCCACGGGACAAACGAGCGCTGATGGCCTGCAACGCAATCAGCAGCGGCACGATCATCAGCAAAAAGATAAGGGTGTAGGCGCTGGCGATTTCCAGGCGCGCCGAGGCGTAGCTGTCGGCCAGGCCCACGGGCAATGTCTTGGTCATGGGTGTGTGGAGCATCCAGGTCAGGTTGAATTCGCCCAACGACAAGGTCACCACCATCAGCACGCCGGCCAGAATCCCCGCCCGGCAGTTGGGCACCACCACGCTGAAAAAGCGCTTGATCGGCCCGGCGCCCAAACTAGCCGCCGCCTCTTCCAGCACCGGCAGTTGCTGGCGTTGCATCACCGCCATCACCGGACGTACCAGGAACGGCAAAGTGAACAGCACATGGCCCACCAGGATGAACAGCCAACTGCTGCGAAACGTGCCGAACTGGCCGTAGGTGAGCAGCAACGCCAGCGCACTGGCCAACCCCGGCATCGCCACCGGCAACACCATCAGTTCTTCGAAGGCACGGCTGAAGCGGTTGTTCATGCGCACCAGCGCATACGCCGCCGGCACGCCGATCACGCAGACACACACCGCGCACGCCAGCGCCAATTGCAACGACAGCCATACGGTGGGCGAATAGGCCTGCCAGACCTGGATCAGCCAGTCGAAGGTCAGGCCGCTGGACAGGCCGACGAAGAAATTGCGCGTCAACCCGGCCAGCAACGACATCAGCACCGGCACCAACATGAACGCGCACACCAGCAAGGTGAACAGCAGTTGAATCACAAACAGAGATGAGCGTTTCACAAGACCGTCCCCGCATTTTTCACCAGGCGCCGCGTGAGCAATAACACCGCCCAGGTCACCGCGCCGAGCACCACCGACAACGCGGCGGCGACGGCAAAGTTGGCGTAGTTGGTGAACACGTTGTAGATCGCCACCGGGGTCACATTCAGGCGCGTGCCCAAGGTGAACGCGGTGCCGAAGGCGCCCATGGACGTGGCGAAGCAAATCGCGCCGCAGGACGCCAACGCTGGCGCCAGGCCCGGCACGATCACGTCGCACACCACCCGCCAGTGCCCTGCCCCCAGCGAATGCGCCGCTTCTTCCAGGCTGCGGTCGAGGCTTTCGCACGCGGCCATCACCGTGAGGATCACCCGGGGAATCGAGAAGTACAGGTAGCCGACAAACAGCCCGGCCAGCGAGTAGGCAAAGATCCAGCGCTCACCGGCCACTTGCAGGCCCAGGGACGCCAGCAACCCCTGGCGCCCGGCCAACAGGATCACCAGAAAGCCCACCACCACCCCGGGAAACGCCAGGGGAAACGTGAGCAAGGCCACCAACGCCGAGCGCCCGAAAAACTGCTGGCGCGCAAGGAATACGCCGCTGATGCCACCGATCAACAACGCGGTGAACGTCACCACGATCGCCAGCACGCAAGTCTGCGCCAGGCTGCCCAGGTACTGCGCGCTACTGAGCACCTGCCAATAGCCGCTGCCGAGGCTGTCGCGGCTTTCGGCGCCGAGCACCATCAAGTGCGCCAGCGGCAACAGCCAGAATGCGAACAGCACCGCAAAGGCCGGGGCCAGCGCCCAGGCCGCCTGTTTTGCCGATGCAGCCACTTACTTGACCTCGTTCAGGTAACGGGCGGCGAAGGCTTCCTGCACAGCGGCCATTTTCTGATAGTCCACCACGCCGGCGCGGGCGTAATCGCTGTCGGGCAGGAACTGCGCGGCGACGTCGGCCGGCATGTTCACCGGGCGTACCGGGCGCAAGTAAGCCTTGGCCCAGAGTGCCTGGCCTTGGTCCGACAGCACGAAGTCCAGCACCTTCTCGCCATTGGCGCGGTGCGGCGCGTTGGCCACCAGGCTCATCACATAGGGCACGCTGATGCTGCCTTCCTTGGGGATCACGAAGGCGACGTTGGCGCTGTCTTTGTAGCGGGCGCGGTAGGCGTTGAAGTCGTAGTCCACCAGGATCGGCAACTCGCCGGACAGCACCCGCGCATAGGCGGTCTGCTTGGGCACGATGGGGGCGTTTTTCGCCAGCTTCTGGAAGTAGTCGATGGCCGGGGCGAAGTTGTCCAGGTCGCCGCCCATTGCGCGGTTGATCGCCACGGCAGAGACATAACCGACGAAGGCGCTGGACGGGTCCAGGTAGCCGACCATGCCTTTGTATTCAGGCTTGAGCAGGTCGGTCCAGCTTTGCGGCACCGGCAAGCCACCCAATGCATCGACGTTGACCATGATGCCCAAGGTGCCGGAGTGGATCGCAAACCACTGGCCGGCGGGGTCTTTCAACCCGGCGGGGATCTGCTCCCAGCCCTTGGGTTTGTAGCCATCGACCACACCGGCCTTTTGCGCCTGCAAGCCGAAGGTCACGCCGTAATACACCACGTCCGCGACCGGCGCGGCCTTTTCGGCCACCAGTTGCGCCAGGGACTGGCCGGAGTTCTTGTTGTCCAGCGGCACCTGCACACCCGTGTCGGCAGCGATGGCCTTGAGCTGGGTGCCCCAGTCGGCCCAGTCCGGCGGGCAGTTGTAGCAAATAGCCGTTTCGGCGGCCTGGGCCAGGCTGGCCACACCGCACAGCAGCACGGCTGCCAGGGTTTTACTGAATGCGCGCATCAAGGGACTCCTCAAAGGGTTGGGTACTTTCGCCCGGCCGGATATGGCAAGGCAGGCAATGGGAAACCGGGGCATTCCCGGCGATCTGCGCCAGCAGTTGGTCAATCACCGTGCTGGCCAGCAGCGCGATGGGCTGCACCACGCTGCACAGGGTCGGGTGCATCTGGGTGCCGAGGGCGATGCCGTCAAAGCCCATCACCGACAACTGCCCGGGTACATTCCAGGCATTGCGGCGCAGCTCGGCGATCAGGCTGATAGCCAGGAAATCGTTGGAACACACCAGCGCGCTGGGGGCGTCGGGGCCGTTGAGGTACGGCTGGATGGCGGCGAATTCGGCCTGGGTATGCGCGGGCATTTCGATCACCGCGCGGCTTTTGAGGCCGTATTCCTTCATCGCGTCGCAGTAACCGGCATAGCGCAGGCGTGCGCGGTCGGACTGCAAGGCGGGGCCGGCGACCATGCTGATGCGTCGATGACCGGCCTCCAGCAAGTAGCGCGTGGCCAAGGCCATGCCCGCGCGGTTGTCCACCGACACGGCACTGTAGTTGGGGTTGCTCGGTTGGTGATAGGCCAGCACGAACGGGGTTTGTTCGGTATTCAGGCTGCTGAGCACGCTGTTGCTTTCGGCATCGGTGACCGTCAGCACCAGGCCATCGACGCGCTGGCGCAGCAGTTCTTCCACCACAATGCACTCGCGCTCGCTGCTGTAGTCGGTGGTCGCCAGCACCAGGCTGTAGCCACGCAACCGCGCGGCACGCTCCATGGCCTGGAACTGCTCGGCGAACACCGGGTTGAGCAGGTTGGGCACTACCACGCCGATCAACTGGGTGGTTTGCAGGCGCAGTTGGCGGCCGAGCAGGTTGGGCCGAAACCCCAACTCACGGGCGGCGGCGAACACCTGCTCACGGGTCGCCGGGCGCACCTGCTCGGGAGAGGCAAAAGTGCGGGCGGCGGTCGCGCGGGATACGCCAGCCAGCCGCGCAACGTCTTTCAGGTCAGTCATGTTTACTCGCTTGAGATCGATCTCATTGGCGAGGACAGTAACGGGGGAATGTGGCAGGAAGGTGGTGGGGAGATGACGGTTTGATGTCAGCCAAGCCCCGACACGCTTTAATGTCAGGTGATCGCATGTAGCAGTTGCCGAGCTGCAAGCGAGGCTGCGTCAGGCGCGCTGCCGATTCAGACTCGAGTCGCGGCGGACGCTGCCTCGCCGGGGCTCGACAGCTGCTACAAATTTGCGCGGTGTTGGATAGGAAGGTGTCTACGTGCGACCGCGCTGAAAGCAGGCAAACCTGCTGAGTTTGTCCGTCGGTCCTCGTCAGGCACGAATCACCAGGCCCTCCTCAGCCGCGATCGCCAGGATGTCTTTGGCTGAAACGTTGAGCCACGTATCTGCATCAGGCGCTCCTACCGACGCCAACCATAATCCGACCATCTGATAACCCAAGGCATACCCCAGCCATCGAGGCTTGTCGCCGGTGCCAAAAAACCAGGCGCTGTGATCGTAGTACGTCGCCTCAAGCTCGCTAAGGTGTGCAGGAAAACGCCTGAGCGCTTCAAGGCTGAACGCCCTCTCCCACGCCTCGGCTTCGCTGCCCAGCACATGCTGTACAAACCTGCCTGCCAGGCCTTCGCTGACCAGCGCCTCCCCCAGCGTCCAGCCATACCCCGGCCCAGCCATGCGCAGGCAATGATGCACCTCATGCACCACATGTCGACTCATTGCGCCGCCTTCGAGGCTCGTGGCGAAATTTGGGTTATCGGGGTCCAGGGTCAGGGAGAACATCGTGCTGCGATAAGCGCGACCAACCAGGCCCAACTCCGGGATGGTTTCGCCGGGCAGCCGTTGAATCAGTACATCCAAGCGTGGTGGTGGCATCACTTGGGAAATCCCCCGGTAGGCGACATCGAACGCTTGCATCAATGCCTTGCGATGCGTGGCCAGGGAGCCCGAAGCTTCCAGCCAGTGCAGTGTCCATGCGTCCATTCTCACCTCTCGTCATCCCAACGTTGTGTCGTCACCCGAGTGGCTGATCATACCCACGAGCTGTCACATTGGCAGGTCAGATTAAAAGCGGCGCAGCAAAATCCGCCGGCTAACCTTTCGATTCAATCCAAGTGCGGGCACAATGCGTGTCCTTTTTTGGCAGGCACCGCCGCAGGCTCTCAAAAATGATCAAAACGCCGTACTACCTCATCGATAAACAGAAGCTTCTGGTCAACATGCAGAAGATTGCTTACGTGCGCGAGCAGTCCGGCGCCAAGGCCCTGCTGGCGCTCAAGTGCTTTGCCACCTGGTCGGTGTTCGACCTGATGCAGGAATACATGGACGGCACCACCTCGTCGTCGCTGTATGAGTTGAAGCTCGGTCGCCAGAAGTTCGAAGGTGAGGCGCACGCCTACAGCGTGGCCTGGGCCGACGATGAAATCGAAGAGATGCTCGATAACTGCGACAAGATCATCTTCAACTCCATCAGCCAGCTGCAGCGTTTTGCCGAACGTAGCGAAGGCAAGACCCGTGGCCTGCGCGTCAACCCGCAGGTGAGCAGCTCCGACTACCTGCTGGCTGACCCGGCGCGTCCATTCAGCCGCCTGGGCGAATGGGACCCGGTGAAGATCGAAGGCGTGATCGAGCAGATCTCCGGCTTCATGTTCCACAACAACTGCGAGAACGGCGATTTCAACCTGTTCGACCAGATGCTGAACACCATCGAAGAACGCTTCGGCGCGCTGCTGCACAAGGTCAACTGGGTCAGCCTCGGCGGCGGCATCCACTTCACCGGTGAAGGCTATGCCATCGACGCCTTCTGCCAACGCCTCAAGGCGTTCTCGCAAAAGTACGACGTGCAGGTCTACCTGGAACCCGGCGAAGCGGCGATCACCAACAGCGCCTCCCTGGAAGTCACCGTGCTCGACACCCTCTACAACGGCAAAAACCTCGCCGTCGTGGACAGCTCCATCGAAGCCCACCTGCTGGACCTGCTGATCTATCGCCTCAACGCTAAGCTGGCGCCGAGCGACGGTGAACACACCTACATGGTGTGCGGCAAATCCTGCCTGGCCGGGGACATCTTCGGCGAGTATCAATTTGATCGTCCGCTGGCCATCGGCGATCGGCTGTCGTTCATCGACACCGCGGGCTACACCATGGTCAAGAAAAATTGGTTCAACGGCCTGAAAATGCCGTCCATCGTAGTGAAACAACTCGACGGTACAGTCGAAGTGGTTCGTGAATTTGGTTACGACGACTACCTGTCCAGCCTTTCGTAAGCTGGCAGATATAGGAGAAATAAAGCAATTGAAAAAGAACGTTCTTATCATTGGTGCAGGAGGTGTCGCCAAGGTGGTGGCCCACAAGTGCGCGCAGCACAACGACGAACTCGGTCGTATTGCTATCGCGTCGCGCAACATCTCCAAATGCCAGGCCATCATCGACAGCGTCAAGGCCAAGGGTAGCCTCAAGGTTCCCGCCGACATCCAGGCCTTCGCGCTGAACGCCCTGGACGTGGAAGCGACCAAGGCCCTGATCCGCGAGACTGAATCGCAGATCGTCATCAACGTGGGTTCCGCGTTCCTCAACATGTCGGTACTGCGTGCCTGCATCGACACGGGCGTTGCGTACCTCGACACCGCCATCCACGAAGAGCCGGGCAAGGTCTGCGAGACCCCGCCGTGGTACGGCAACTACGAATGGAATCACCTGGAAGAGTGCAAACAGAAGAACATCACCGCCATCCTTGGCGTGGGCTTCGACCCGGGTGTCGTCAACGCGTATGCCGCGCTGGCGCAGCAACAGCATTTCGACCGCATTGATTCGATCGACATCCTCGACGTCAATGCCGGCTCCCATGGCAAATACTTCGCCACCAATTTCGATCCGGAAATCAACTTCCGCGAATTCACCGGGCAGGTGTGGAGCTGGCAGAACAGCCAGTGGACCAGCAACACCATGTTCGAAGTCAAACGCACCGACGACCTGCCGGTCGTGGGTTCGCAGAACCTCTACCTCACCGGCCACGATGAAGTGCACTCGCTGTCGAAAAACCTCGACGTGCCCAACGTGCGTTTCTGGATGAGCTTCGGCGAACACTACATCAACGTGTTCACCGTGCTGAAAAACCTCGGCCTGCTCTCCGAGAAGCCGGTCACCACCGCCGAAGGCCTGGAAGTGGTGCCGTTGAAAGTGGTCAAGGCCGTGCTGCCCGACCCGTCTTCGCTGGCTCCGGGCTACACCGGCAAGACCTGCATCGGCGACCTGGTCAAAGGCACCAAGGACGGCCAGCCGCGCGAGATGTTCATCTACAACGTAGCGGATCACGAAGAAGCCTACGTTGAAACCGACAGCCAGGGCATCTCCTACACCGCAGGCGTTCCACCGGTAGCCGCAGCGCTGCTGGTAGCCCGTGGCGAGTGGGATGTGAAACACATGGCCAACGTCGAGGAACTGCCGGCTGAGCCGTTCCTGAAGGCGCTGGACGTGATGGGCTTGCCGACTCGAATCAAGGACGAGCACGGTGATCGAGCCTGGGATGCGATTGCCTGATAGGCGATAGCTGACCGAACAAAAAAATGCGCCCTCAGGGGCGCATTTTTTGTTTGGGCGGATACCGAGTTCCAAGACACTGAACATCCAATGTGGGAGGGGGCTTGCCCCCGATTGCAGTACATCAGTCACAGCAGCAGTGACTGACACACCGTAATTGGGGGCAAGCCCCCTCCCACATTGGAATTCACAGATGACCGCATGCACTGCAATTGTCGGCAATTTACACAAAGGTACTGAGTCCTGAACTTAAGGCGTTGAACACAGCCTGCCCGGCGGCGTGAAGATGGACGGGATAGAGCGCCTGAGCTATCTTCAGCCGCCTTATCGACCGCCCTGAAACAGGAAGTTACCGCTTGAGCACGTCGCCCCTATTGCGAGGCCGCAGCTTCGCCCTCCTCGCCGGCATCATCTTCATTGCTATGGACCAGCTTGTGAAACTCTGGGCCCTGGTTTCACTGCAGGCCAACAGCTTCAAAATCGGCTCAAACCCGATCAACTTTGCGTTGGAGCTAAGCCTCAACCCTGGCGCATTCCTGAGCCTGGGCGCCGCTTTGCCACCACAGGTCAAACAACTGATCTTTATCGTCGGCGTAGCCGTTGTGGTGGCCTGGGCGATGGGGTGGTCCCTCTCCAACTGGAACCAGCCGCTGCGTAAAGTCTTGCCGCTGTACGCCATCGCCTTGGGTGGCATCGCCAACCTGATCGACCGGGTGTTTCGCGACGGCCATGTGGTTGACTACATGGTCCTGAACGTCGGGCCAGCGCATACCGGGGTATTCAATATTGCGGATATCGCAATTACTGTCGGCGCGCTGTACCTGCTGATCGACCTATTCGTGAAGCCACGTAAAGCCTAGGCGTATCAGTATTTCTCCCCCTCATCGCCTCGAATTTCAGCGGCGAGGGCCAGGGCGATCGCCTTGGCTTTCACGATGCTCTCATCGCTGTATACAAACGAAATTTGGCCACGGCGATAATCGAAATAGTAATCCTGCTGCGTGGTGGGAGAGGTCCAGTACGCCGTTTGGTTACCGCTGATGGAGATCGTCGCTCCTGTCGTGGGATTAACGGCAGTCACTTCGTCCTGCAACAGGAGGGACGGGTCACCGGCACACACGTCACGCCATTCTTCAGGCGTTATTGCATTGCTTTCGACACGGGCGATATGGAGTTCATAGGCCATACAGACATCCATCTGAGAAAAGGGAAAATTCCTGGGCTGCGGCGGCAGCGTAGCATTGGATGACGCCCCTCCAGCGGCATGACATCCAGATCATCGTTCCCACGCGCGTGGGAACGCTCTCAAAACACCGACCACCCAATCCGCTCACTCAACAACTCCAACGCCTTGATCCCCGCCAGTGAGTTCCCCGCCGCGTTCAACTCCGGCGACCACACGCACACGGTAAATTGCCCCGGCACCACCGCGACAATGCCGCCGCCGACCCCGCTCTTGCCCGGCAAGCCCACGCGATAAGCAAAATTCCCCGCCTCGTCATACAGCCCACTGGTGGCCATGATCGAGTTGACTTGCTTGGTCTGGCGCGCCGTGAGGATCTGTTCGCCGCTGTGGGCACTCGTGCCCTCGTTGGCGAGGAAGCTGAACGCCTTGGCCAAGTCCAGGCAGCTCATCTGTAAGGCGCAGTAGTTGAAGTAGCTATGCAGCACCGCATCCACGTCATTGTGGAAGTTGCCGAAGGATTTCATCAGGTAGGCCATGGCCGCGTTGCGCGCGCCGTGCTGGGCTTCGGAGTCGGCGACGACGCTGTTGACCAGGATCTGCGGGTTGCCCGACAGGCGCCGTACGAAGTCGCGCATCGACAGAATGGGCACGGCAAAGCGTGATTGGTTGATGTCGCAGATCACCAGCGCACCGGCATTGATGAAGGGGTTACGCGGGCGACCGCGTTCGAACTCCAGTTGCACCAACGAGTTGAACGGTTGCCCCGACGGCTCGTGGCCCAAGCGTTCCCAGATGGATTCGCCGCCATGGTCGATGGCCTGCACCAGGCTGAACACCTTGGAAATGCTCTGCACCGAGAACAGCGTATCGGCATCTCCGGCGCGGTAGGCCGAACCGTCGTTGCCATACACGGCGATGCCCAGTTGGTTGGCCGGTACATCGGCCAGCGCGGGAATGTAGTCGGCGACTTTGCCGAGGCCGATCAGTGGGCGCACTTCGTCGAGGATCGACTCCAGCAGCGCCTGCATGTCTTGTCCTGTCATCTGTCTTTGAATCAGTGGAAAGCGGGGTGCGGAGGATACTTCAATGGGCGCGGAAGCCCCACACAATCTCCACAACCCGCTCGGCCACCACCAGATAAACCAGGATCAGTAACAGCTGCAATGCCAGGTGATAACGCAACTGGGCCAGCCGGCGAATGCCATCGCTGACGTTCAACAGCATCAACACCGTGGACAGGATGATCAGCCCCCAGCCCGCCACGTTTGACGCGAACATGCCAATAAAGAGTTCACGTTGCCCGAGCAGCGTATTGGTGCCCGCCGCGAACAGCAGCGCGCACACCAGCAGGTTTTTAACATTGTCGAAGATCTGAGTGCTCAGGTCATTTTCCAGCAGGGCCACATACCGCTTCCATAACGTGTGCATGAGTCATTACCGGGTGGGGATCGCTCGTCAATCAAAGTAGTCCATATGCCCGTACACTGCACCGCTGCGCTCACTTCACGAGGACTTTGCATGAAATTAATGATTGGCCTGGCCGCTTTACTGCTGGTATCGGCATGCACCACGACCCCGCCCGCTCAGGACGCTGCAGCGTCCACCTGCCTGGCAGGCGGCGGCACCATGAAGCAAGTCGGCAAGCTGCAAAGCTGGAAGTGCATCACGCCATATAAGGACGCAGGCAAGGCGTGCACCGACTCCAGTCAGTGTGAAGGCGAGTGCCAGACCAGTGTTACCACCCAGTCCGGCAACGGCCCGGTGACCGGCGCGTGCCAGGTAGATAACGGCCACTTCGGCTGCTCGGCGACGGTAGAGAAAGGCAAGCTGGGCCGGGCGATCTGCGTGGACTGAGCCACACCACCGACCCCATTCGGCGCGCGGCGGCAGCGAAACGGAGGTGTATTACTTGATGATCGAAGCCGCGCACCCGCCCATGGCCCAGCTGTTCCAGCGGGCAGGAAGCGGCTGAAAGCATCCTAAGCTCAGATCGAAAGAGTATTTATCGAATGGTTTTTAGATCATTAAGCTCAGGGCTATTTCGTTGAAGATCGAGCCCACCATGTCCCTTCGTCGTCCCCTCGCCGCTGTATTAGGATTGCTGGCCTTTTCCGTTGCCTTTGGTGCGCAAGCCCAGGAAACCGTGCGCATCGGCTACCAGAAATCCTCCACGCTGATCACCCTGCTGAAGACCCAAGGCACCCTTGAGAAAGCCCTCAAGGCTGACAACATCGCCGTGAGCTGGCACGAATTCCCCAGCGGCCTGCCGCTGCTGGAGGCGCTGAACGTCGGCAACGTCGACATCAGCGCCGACGTGGCCGACACCGTGCCGATCTTCGCCCAGGCGGCCCAGGCCAAACTCACCTACTTCGCCCAGGAAGCGCCCTCGCCTTCGGCCCAGGCCATCGTGGTGCGTAAGGACTCGCCGATCCAACAGTTGGCGGACTTGAAGGGCAAGAAAATCGCGGTGACCAAGGCTGCCGGCACTCACTATTTGTTGATCGCAGCCCTAAATAAAGCTGGCCTGGCGTTCTCGGATATCGAACCGGCTTACCTGTCGCCAGCCGATGGCCGCGCGGCGTTCGAGAACAACAAAGTCGACGCCTGGGTCACCTGGGAACCCTTCCTCACCAGCGTGCAGCGCCAACTGCCGACCCGCACCCTGGCCGATGGCGCAGGACTCGCCAGTTACAAGCGCTATTACCTGACCGGCACGCCCTACGCCAAGGCGCACCCAGAAGTGTTGAAGGTGGTGTATGGGGAATTGGAAAAAACCGGCAAGTGGGTGAAAGCCCATCCGCAAGAAGCGGCGAAAGTGCTCGGCCCGCTGTGGGGCAACCTGGACGTGGCCACGGTGGAAGCGGCGAACGCGCACCGCAGTTATCAGGTGCAGCCGGTGACGGTGGATCAGTTGGGTGAGCAGCAGAAGATTGCCGATGCGTTCTTCAAGGCGGGGTTATTGCCCAAGGCCGTGGATGCCAAGGATGTGCAGACCTGGAGGCCTTGAAGGCTGGTGTGATCTAAATGTGGGAGGGGCGGTGCGACGATTCGACTTGCCCCCGATAACCATGGGTATCTAAACAACTTTTCAGACGCTGACAAATATCCCTGTGGCGAGCGGGCTTGTCCCGCGTTGGGCTGCAAAGCAGCCCCAGTCAAGAAGAATGCGGTGTATCAGACACTCTGTTGAGGCTGGTTTTGGGGCTGCTACGCAGCCCAACGCGGGACAAGCCCGCTCGCCACAACAGCCCTATCTGCCGGACGTTCAGTGTTGAGTCAACGTTATGTAGATCCCTATGCTCATCGGCGGCAAGTCGAATCGTCGCACCGCCCCTCCCACAGTGGGTTTGCATATGCCGTTAGAGGAGTGTTCGGGCTAAAGCCTTTTTCCACTCTGCATAACGCCCTGCCATTGCGGGGTCTTCCTGCGGCTCAAACCGCTCGCGCTGGCGCTCCAACTGCCCCAGCGCCGTATCACTCACCCACACGCCCAACGCCCGTCCCGCCAGGTGCGCTGCGCCCAGCGCCGACACCTCCGGCGACAGGCTGCGCACCACCGGGCGTTGCAGCAGGTTGGCAAGGAACTGCATCAGCCAGCGATTGCGCGTGGCGCCGCCGTCCACCCACAGCTCCTTCAAAGGACTGCCGATGTCTTGTTGCATCGCCTCAAACACATCGCGAATCTGATAGCCGATGGATTCCAGCGAGGCGCGCAGGATGTGCGCGCCGGACGTGGCTTCGGTCAACCCGCAGATCAGCCCACGGGCGTCGGCCTTCCAGTGCGGTGCGCCGAGGCCCGACAGCGCCGGGACAAAATACACACCGCCGTTATCCGGCAGTTGCGCAGCCTGTTCGGTCAAGGCATCCAGGGATTCGCCAGCCACCAGGCGCGACGCCCACTGCACGGCAGCGCCGGTATGGACGATATTGCCCTCCATGCCGAAGGTGGGTTGGCTGCCGTCATGCCAGGCCAATGTGGTGGACAAGCCATGGGTGGACGCAATCGGGCCGCTCATGGGCGTCATCAAGGACGAACCGGTGCCGAGGGTGGCCTTGACCAGACCCGGCGCAAAACCGCCCTGCCCGTACAGCGCGGCATGGGAGTCGCCAATCATCGACATCACCGGGATACCGGCGGGCAAGCCGCCCACGGCGACGGTTTCGGCGAAGAACCCGGCGCTCGGCTGGATCGGCGCCAAGGCCGCAGCAGGAATGCCGAACAGCGCCAAAAGTTCAGGATCCCAGGCGCAGGAGTGCAGGTTGAACAACTGAGTGCGTGCGGCGTTGGAATAGTCAGTGGCGAACACCTGACCGCCGCTGAGTTGCCACAACAGCCAGCTGTCGACCGTGCCCAGGCAAATATCACCCGCAGCGGCGCGGGCGTGACCATTGTCCAGGTTGTCGAGAATCCAGCGAAATTTGCCCGCCGAGAACATCGGGTCCAACGCCAGCCCGGTCTTTTCCAGGATCAGCGCTTCATGACCCTGCGCATGCAGTTGCGTGCATAACGCCGTAGAGCGTCGGCACTGCCAACTGATGCACGGCGACAATGGCTCACCGGTATGCCTATCCCAAGCCACCACCGATTCGCGCTGGTTGCTGATCGCGAGCGCAGTGATCGGCCGATCTAGCTGGGCCAGGCACTCTTCAATCGCAGCCAACGTGTTTTGCCAGATCAGCAGCGGGTCCTGCTCGGAAAACCCGGCCTGGGGATGGCTGATGCTCAAGGGCCGCGAACCGCGCGCGATCACCTGGCCCAGTTCGTTGACCAGCACCGCCTTGGCGTTGCTGGTGCCTTCATCTATCGCAAGGATCAGCGGGGTGTTGTTATTCATTGATTTCACCGCAACCGAGTGGCAGCCGCCACGATCCCAGCCGCGTCGATGTTATGCAAGGCGCGGGTCGGTTCGCGGGCGCCGGCGGCGGCGTATTCGCCATCGCCGATACCCAGGCGGATCAATGGAATGCCCAGCCCGGCTTCAGCCAGCACTTCAGCGACCAGGCTGCCGACGCCGCCGTTAACGTTGTGTTCTTCCACGCTGATGACGGCGCGGGTGCCGCTCAAGGCGCTGAGCAACACATCACGCTGCAAGGGCCGGATCGACGACAGGTTGATCACCTGCGCCTGGATGCCCTGCTCCGCCAGCAAGGCCGCCGCATCCACCGCTTCATGCACCACCGAGCCCAGGGCCACGATGCTAACGTCCGCGCCCTGGCGCAGGATATCTACCTGGCCGGGTTTGAATTGGTAGTCGGCACCGTGAACATCCGGCAAGGCTTTACCATCGAGACGGATATACACCGGGCCGTGGTAACGCAGCGCGTAATCGACGATCTGCCGGCACTCGACGGCATCCGCCGGGGCAAAAATCTGCACATTGCCGAAGCCGCGCATCACAGAAATATCGTCAAGGCTGTGGTGGGTGCTGGCCAACGGGCCATAGCTGGTACCGGCGTTCAGACCGAACATTTTCACATTGGCCTGGTTGTAGCAGACGTCCACCTTGATCTGCTCATTGGCGCGAGAGATTAGAAACGGCGCCGCATTGCAGGTGGCTGCAATCTTGCCGCCCAGCGCCAGCCCCGCCGCGACGCTGACCAAGGACTGCTCGGCAATCCCGACATTGATCAACCGCTCTGGAAAGCGCTGCACAAACGGACCGATCTTGGCCGTCGACGTGGAATCGCTGACCACTGGCACAACGTCCAACCCGGCGTCGACTGCATCAATAAAGGCCTGCACCATGACACTCGCCAAATGTTCACTCGCCATGGTTCAACTCCTCCAGTGCTGCATTGATTTCATCGCCCTTGGGCACGCGGTGGTGCCATTCAGGGCGGGCTTCGATAAACGACACGCCCTTGCCTTTGATGGTGTGGGCGATCAGCACCTGGGGCGCGCCGGTTTGGGTCTGCATGGTTTCCAGGGTTTCGATCAACTGGCCCACGTCGTTGCCATCGCATTGGCTGACGGTGAAGCCGAAGGCGGCCCATTTCACGTCCAGTGGGTCGAGCGGCATGATCTCGGCGGTCAGGCCGGCCAGTTGCAGTTTGTTCTTGTCGACGATCACAAACAGGTTATCCAACCCGTACTTGGCTGCCGCCATGGCGGCTTCCCAGTTGGAGCCTTCGGCCAGTTCGCCGTCGCCGGTCAGCACGTAGATGCGTTTTTTGCTGCCGGACATCTTTGCCGCCAATGCCAGCCCCACTGCCACTGGCAAGCCGTGGCCAAGGGCGCCGGTGTTGAGTTCGATGCCGGGGGTTTTCTGGCGTACCGGATGGCCGGGCAAATGGGAATTGAAGTGCTGGTAAGTGGGCAACCATTCAGTAGGGATATAGCCCGCCTGTGCCAGGCAGCAATACAAACCACCCACGCCATGGCCCTTGCTCTGGATATAGATATCGCGATCAGGGTCTTCAGTGCGTTCCGGGCCGGTATTGAGGATGCGGAAGTACAGAGTGGCGAGGATGTCGGTTTCCGACAGGTCCGCTCCGGTGTGACCGCCCGCCGGTGAATCGGCGTTGAGGTGGATCACATGGCGGCGGATCAGGCGGGCCTGTTCCTTGATCTGGTGGGCGTCGTACTGGAAGGCATTCATGCAGCGGCTCCTGTGGGGCTGACCACGTGAGGTGAAAGTGTCCAAAGCTGTGTTTGAATATTTATTCAGCAGTGACAATATATTTCTATTTAGACGCTGATCGTCCGCGCGGTCAAGTGAGCGATCCACGGAAAAACGAAATAAATAGAAGAAACATCCCTCGGACAAACGGGCAAAATCCCACACGGGCTGGTCTATCCCGTGGCTTTGGCCGTGGTGAAAGCGCCGGTTTAGAGGCATACCTGAAAAATTAAGCGCTTGACTTTGCCACGGTGTCACTGGAATCTGAATTAACAGTCAGGCACGCATAAATATTCAAGCGACCTGAAAGCACTCCAAAAAAAATAAATCAGGAGAACACTGTGGACGCCAAAGCTATTGTCCAGCACCCGGCCGAACTCAAGCCGCCACCCCGCCCACGTATTGTGAAACTGCTGCCCAGCAACATCGGCGGCCCGTTGATCGGGCTGGTGCTGCTGGTGCTGGTCTTCTCCTTCAGTTCCGAATTCTTCTTCTCCTTGCGCAATGGCCTGAACATCCTCGATCAGGTCACGGTGCTGGGCATCCTGGCGATCGGCATGACAGCGGTGATCGTCATCGGCGGCATCGACCTGTCGGTAGGCTCGGTGCTGGCCTTCTCGATGATGATGCTCGGCTGGCTCTACCAGGATCAGGCAGTGCCGCTGGGCTTCGCGATTCCGATCTCGATTGCCACCGGGATGCTCGCCGGGCTGGTGTCCGGCGCGTTGATCACCTACGCCAAGCTGCCGCCCTTTATTGCCACACTGACCATGATGTCGGTGGCCCGTGGCCTGGCGAATATCCTCACCGAAGGCCGGCAGATCGTCGGATACCCGGAGTGGTTCACCAGCCTGGCCACGGTGCGGCACTTCGGCTTTCTCTCGGCAACCGTCGGGCTGTTTCTGGTGATGCTGCTGGTGGCGTGGGTGTTCCTGCGCTTTCGTGCCGGCGGCCGCAACCTCTACGCCATGGGCGGCAGCCCTGAAGTGGCGCGCCTTTCCGGCATCAAGGTGCGTGCGATTACCTTGTGGGTGTACGCCATCAGCGGCGCGCTGGCCGGCATCGCCGCCGTGACCCTGGCGGCGCGCCTCGACTCTTCCCAACCCAGTGCCGGCCTCAGCCTGGAACTGGACGCTATTGCCGCCGTGGTGATTGGCGGGGCCAGCCTCAGCGGCGGCGTCGGCAGCATCGGCGGCACCCTGGTGGGTGTGCTGATCATTGGCGTGTTGCGCAATGGCCTCAACCTGCTGGGCGTTTCCCCGTTTATTCAACAAGTGGTGATCGGCGTGGTCATCGCCCTCGCCGTAACCATCG
The DNA here is from genome assembly GCF_054683855.1 of Pseudomonas sp. H1_D04. Taxonomy (NCBI): domain Bacteria; kingdom Pseudomonadati; phylum Pseudomonadota; class Gammaproteobacteria; order Pseudomonadales; family Pseudomonadaceae; genus Pseudomonas; species Pseudomonas sp. H1_D04. The sequence continues at coordinate 4,711,336 of NZ_CP162826.1, read as the reverse complement.
ACACCCTGCGACGCCGTTCCAGTACTGCCCGTTAAACCTGTTCGACAGTTGACACCCTCCAACAATAAAACCAGGAGTCACCGACATGTTCAGCCCCAAGAAACTGCTTATCGCCACTGCTCTGGCGGCCGCGACCCTTACCGCTGCCGGCACCACCTGGGCCAAGGACCTGACCATCGGCCTGGCCGTGGCCAACCTGCAGGCCGACTTCTTCAACCAGATCAAGCAATCGGTGGAAGCCGAGGGCAAGGCCAAGGGGATCAAGGTGATCACCGTGGACGCCCAAGGCAACTCCTCGACCCAGGTCAGCCAGATTGAAGACCTGATCACCCGCCAGATCGACGTGCTGATCTACATCCCCGCCGGTGCTACCGCCGCCGGTGTGCCCGTCAAAGCCGCCAAGGCCGCGGGCATCCCGGTGATCGCCGTGGACCGCAACGCCCCCGACGCACCAGGCGACACCTTTATCGCCAGCGACAGCGTGGCCGGCGCCAAGACCCTGGCCGAGTACGTGGGCAAGATCACCGACGGCAAAGGCCGCATTGCGATCCTGCAAGGCCAACTCGGCACCACGCCGGAGAATGATCGCGCCAAGGGTTTCGAGGAGGGTCTGAAAGCCTTCCCGGACCTCAAGGTCGTGGCCCAGCAACCCGCCGAATGGGCTCAGGACAAAGGCTTCGCCGTGGCCCAGGACCTGCTCCAGCGTGATCCGAATATCACCGTATTCTTTGGCCGCGCCGATGCGATGGCCCTGGGCGCTGCCCAAGCGGTGAAGGTCGGCAACCTGGATCACAAGGTCGTGGTCGTCGGTTTTGACGGCGACGTCGCCGGGCTCAAGGCCGTCGAAAGCGGCGTGCTCAATGCCACCATGACTCAGCAGACCCAGAAAATGGGGCGCCTGGCCGTGGCCTCGGCGATTGATCTCAAAGCCGGCAAGGCCGTGCCCAAGGAGCAACTGCTGCCCACCGTGCTGACCACCAAAGAAAACGTCGCGCCGTTCCTGCAACAGCACCCGTAAGCCTTGGAGGTCGTCATGCAAGCAGCAGCTCTGGATAGCAGCGCCGATACGGTGCTGTGCCTGCGCAATATCAGCAAGGCCTACGGCCCGGTGCAGGTGTTGTCCCAGGTCAATGTGGATATTCGCCGCGGTGAAGTGCTGGCCCTGCTCGGTGAAAACGGTGCCGGTAAGTCGACCTTGTCGTCGATCATCGCAGGCCTCGTGCAACCCGAAGCTGGCGGCAGCATGACCTGGCTCGGCGCTCCGTATGCACCCGCCTCGCCGGGTGCGGCACTGGGCGCAGGTATCGGCCTGATCCACCAGGAAATCCGTCTGCTGCCGCAACTGTCGATCGCCGAGAACATCTTCGTCGGTCGCCTGCCCATGCGTTACGGGCGGGTCGATCGCGACTACATCGAGGCCCAGGCGCAGATCCAACTGGAACGCCTGGGGCTCAACGTGCCGGCGTCGCGCAAGGTCGAAGGCCTGAGTGTGGCGGCCCAGCAATTGGTGGAAATCGCCAAGGCGCTGACCTTGAAGGCCAGCTTGCTGATTCTCGATGAACCCACAGCAGCGCTGGGCGCTGAAGAAACCGAGTTGCTGTTCAAGCAGGTGGAACGGCTGAAAGCAGAAGGCGTGTCGTTTATCTATATCAGCCATCGCCTGGAAGAAATCGCGCGCATCGCCGACCGCGTGCTGGTGCTGCGCGACGGTCGTCAGATCGCCCTGCATGCCACCGCGCAAGTGCCGGTGCGCGAGCTGGTGGAGCAGATGGTCGGGCGCAGCCTGGAGCGGATTTTCCCCGCGCTGCAGGCGCCGCAGGAGCAGGTGATGTTGCAGGTCAAAGACCTGACCTGCCGCGAATTCGCCTTGCATGGCATCGACTTCAGCGTGCGTGCCGGCGAAGTGTTCGGCATTGCCGGCGTGGTCGGCGCCGGGCGTACGGAGCTGGTGCGCACCATTGCCGGTGCGGCCCAGGACATCAAGGGCCAGATGGTGCTGGACGGTGAAGTGCGCCAGCTGCGCACCCCGTTTGAAGCGATTCAGGCCGGTGTAGTGCTGGTACCTGAAGACCGCAAGCAGCAAGGCGTAGTCGTGGAACATCGCATCGAAGACAACCTGGTCTACGGCAACACCGACCTGCTGGACAAACGCGGTTGGGTGCTCCCTGCCCCGCTGCGTGAATTCGCCCGAACGGCGGTGGCGCGGCTCGGCGTGAAAGGTTCGCCGCAGTCGCGGATTTCCAGTTTGTCCGGCGGCAACCAGCAGAAGGTGATCATCGCCAAGTGGCTGGCACGCAACCCCAAGGTGTTCATTCTGGATGAGCCAACACGCGGCATCGACGTGGGTGCACGGGCGGCGATCTATGAAGTGATCGCGGATTTGGCCGCCAAGGGCATGGCGGTGATCGTGGTCAGTTCCGACCTGGATGAAGTGCTGGGCTTGTCCCATCGGGTGATGGTGATGAGCCGAGGCCGGCAGATGGGGATTCTGGAGCGTGGCGAGGCCACACCGGTGTCGGTGATGGAAATGGCCACCGCCTAGGAACCAGGTCCTCACAAACAATGGCGATCAAATGTGGGAGGGGGCTTGCCCCCGATGAGGAGTGTCAGTAGATGCATCTGTCACTGAACCACTGCTATCGGGAGCAAGCCCCCTCCCACACGGGTCCACTGTGATTTCAAATAACGGAGTTATCCATGCAGCTTTTCAGTCTTCAGGGCCAAGTGGCCTTTGTCACCGGCGCCGGCAGCGGCATCGGCCAAGCCATCGCTGTCGGGCTGGCCGAAGCCGGCGCAGATGTTGCCTGCTTTGATCTTCCGGGCAGCCCCGGTATTGCCAGCACGGTCGAGCGCATCCAGGCGCTGGGCCGGCGCGCCTTGGCGTTGAGCGGTACCGTCACCGAGCGCGCCGCCCTGGATGCAGCCGTCGCGCAAACCGAACAAGAACTCGGCCCACTCAGCGTCGCCGTCAACTGCGCCGGCATCGCCAACGCCCAGGCCGCCGAAGACCTCGAACTGCAACGCTGGCAAACCACACTGGACATCAACCTCACCGGCATCTTCCTCAGCTGCCAAGCCCAGGCCGCCGTGATGTTGCCGCGTGGCAAAGGTGCCATCGTCAATATCGCCTCCATGTCCGGCAGCATCGTCAACCGTGGCCTGTTGCAGGCGCACTACAACACCTCCAAGGCTGGGGTGATTCATCTGAGCAAAAGCCTGGCGATGGAATGGGCCGACAAGGGCCTGCGCGTCAACTGCATCAGCCCCGGCTACACCGCCACGCCGATGAACTCGCGCCCGGAAGTCGCCGACCAGGTGAAGATCTTTGAACAGACCACGCCCATGGGCCGTATGGCCAGCGTGGAAGAAATGGTCGGCCCGGCGATTTTCCTGGTCAGCCAGGCGTCATCTTTCTGCACCGGTGTCGACCTGTTGGTCGATGGCGGCTTTGTGTGCTGGTAAGGAGTCTTGTGATGTCGCAACGTTTCAGCGGTAAAACCATCGTGATCACCGGCGCCTGCCGTGGCATTGGTGCCGGCATTGCCGAGCGCTTCGCCCAGGAAGGCGCCAACCTGGTGCTGGCCTCCAATGACCTGGAGCGCGTGACCTTCACCGCCGACCAACTGGCCCAGGAATACGGCGTGAGCGCCCTCGCCCTCGGCATCGACGTCACCAACGAAAGCGATATCGAGAAGCTCTACCGCGAAGGCCACGCCCGCTTCGGCAGCATCGACGTGTCGGTGCAGAACGCCGGCATCATCACCATCGACCACTACGACAAAATGCCCCGCGCTGATTTCGACAAGGTGCTACAGGTCAACACCACCGGCGTGTGGCTGGGGTGCAGGGAAGCGGCCAAGTACATGGTCAAGCAAGGCAGCGGGCGGTTGATCAATACCTCGTCCGGCCAAGGTCGCCAGGGGTTTATCTACACACCGCACTACGCCGCCAGCAAAATGGGCGTGATCGGCATCACCCAAAGCCTGTCCCTGGAACTGGCGCCGCATAACATCACGGTCAACGCGTTTTGCCCCGGCATCATCGAAAGCGAGATGTGGGACTACAACGACCGCGTGTGGGGCGAGATCCTCAGCACCGACGAAAAACGCTACGGCAAGGGTGAATTGATGGCCGAGTGGGTCAAGAACATCCCCCTGCGCCGTGCCGGCAAGCCCTCGGATGTGGCGGGTCTGGTGGCGTTCCTGGCCTCGGATGACGCGGCCTACCTGACCGGCCAGGCGATCAATATCGACGGCGGCCTGATCATGTCGTAAGGGTTTGGTATCCTCACGGCCATTGTGTCAATAACTGAGGCTTTCATGAGCCAGATCGAAGAACAGCGCCTGATCACCAAGATCGCGAGCCTCTATTACGAAGAAGGGCTCAAGCAGTCCGAAATCTCCACGCAGCTGGACCTGTCCCAGTCCTTTATCAGCCGCGCCCTGCGCCGGGCGCTGCAGGAAGGCGTAGTGAAGATCAGCGTGATGCGCCTGCAAGGCCTGCACCTGGAACTGGAAACCCAATTGCAACGTCGCTACGGCGTGCGCCGGGTGATCGTGGTGGAAGCCACCGAGCCCGGCAATGACGAAAGCATCAAGCAAGCCATCGGCTCGGCCGCTGCGCACTACCTGGAAACCAGCCTGTCGCCCCAGGACCATATCGGCATTTCATCGTGGAGCAGCACCATTCGCGCCATGGTCGGCCACCTGCATGCTCAGTCGGGCAAGCAAGGCGCCGAGGAAGTGGTGCAACTGCTCGGTGGCGTCGGCAACAAAGGCGCGTTCGAAGCCACCCTGCTGACCCAACGCCTGGCCACCCTGCTCAACTGCCCGGCGTATTTGCTGCCGTCCCAAAGCATCGAGCAATCGGTGCAGAGCAAGCAGCGCATCGTGCAGATGGAAGAGGTCAAGGAAGTGCTGCAACGCTTTGACAGCATCACCCTGGCGATCGTCGGTATCGGCGACCTGGAGCCCTCGCAATTGCTGCGCAACAGCGGCAACTACTACACCGAAGACATGCTGCGCCTGCTGGCCGAGCGCGGTGCGGTGGGCGATATCTGCCTGCGCTACTTCGATGCCCAGGGCAAGCCGGTATTGGAAGAAGATGAAGAATTCGTGGTGTCGGTGGCACTGCCCAAGCTGCGCTCAATCCACCGCGTGCTCGGCCTGGCCGGCGGGCTGAACAAGGTCCAGGCAATACGCGGCGCGCTCAAGGGCGGCTACCTGGACATCCTGATCACCGACCTGGATACCGCACAGGCCCTCAACCAATAACCTATTTTTTGGAGACAGCCGCTCATGACGTCCAAGCTCGAACAACTCAAGCAATTCACCACCGTGGTCTGCGACACCGGCGACCTGGAAGCCATCAGCCGCCTGCGCCCTGTCGACGCCACCACTAACCCGTCGCTGCTGCTCAAAGCCGCTGCGATCCCGGAATACGCCGAATTGCTGCGCAATGCGGTGTCGTCATCCAAAGGCGATGTAGGCCTGGCGTGTGACCGCTTCGCGGTGTCGGTGGGCTGCGGCATTCTCAAGGTGATTCCGGGGCGCATCTCCACCGAAGTCGACGCGCGCCTGTCCTTCGATGAAGACGCGCTGTGGGCCAAGGCCAACCAATTGATCGGCCTGTACGACCAGGCCGGCGTCGGCCGCGACCGCGTGCTGATCAAACTGGCCTCCACCTGGGAAGGCATCCGCACCGCCGAACGCCTGGAAAAATCCGGCATCCAGACCAACCTCACCCTGCTGTTCTCCTTCGCCCAGGCTCAGGCCTGCGCCGACGCTGGCGTGTTCCTGATCTCGCCGTTCGTGGGCCGCATCTACGACTGGTACCGCAAGAGCACAGGCCTGGACTACACCGGGGCTGAAGACCCAGGCGTGCAGTCGGTGACGCGCATCTACAACTACTACAAAGCCAACGCCATCCCGACCGTGGTGATGGGCGCCAGCTTCCGTACCCTCAGCCAGATCGAACAACTGGCCGGCTGTGATCGCCTGACCATCAGCCCGGACTTGCTGCAAAAGCTTGCCGAAGACAACGGGCCGCTGGAGCGCAAGCTGCAACCTGGGGCGGCCGGTGAAGCGCGCCAACCGTTGACCGAAGCGCAGTTCCGCTGGGCGTCGAATGAAGATGCAATGGCCACCGAAAAACTGGCCGAAGGCATTCGCCAGTTTGCGCGGGATCAGGAGAAGTTGGAGGCGCTGTTGGCTGGGCTGTAACGCCGTCAACCTGTAGGAGCGAGCTGGCTCGCTCCTGCATCAGCTTTGTGCCACACCCGTGCCGAACCTGCGAATCGCCAGGCAATACCCGATCAACGCCACCGCCGCCAGCATCCCCCCCGCCACGCCAATCCAGGCGAAACCGAAGTGACTGCCGACCCAACTGCCCATCAGGGCGCCGCCGCCAATGCCGATGTTGTAGATGCCGGAGAACATCGCCATGGCTACGTCAGTGGCGTCCGGCGCCAGTACCAGCACTTTGGATTGCATGGCCAGGCCGAAGCCCATGATCGCCATGCCCCAGAAAATGCTCAGGATCACCAGGTACGACTCGGCGCCGCTCAAGGGCAGCATCAGCGTGAGGCACGCGGCCAGGATAAACACCGCGCCGACGACAAACAGGTGCGGGTTGAAGCGGTGCACCAGGCTGAACAGCAACGAGCCGATGATGCCCGCGCCGCCGAAGACCAGCAGGATCAGGGTCACGGCGCTGCCATCCATCCCGGCCACGCCTTCGACGAAGGGTTCGATGTAGCTGTAGGCGGTGAACTGCGCGGTCACCGTGAGCGCAGTGAGCACGTAAAGCGCCACCAGCGCCGGGCGCTTGAACAGCAGCGGCAGGCTGCGCAGTGAGCCGGAGTTCTGGCTCGGCAACGGCGGCAACGTGCGCGCCAGCCAGAACACGAGAGCGGCAGCGAAAGCGCCGATCACCAGGAAGGTAGTGCGCCAGCCCATGGCCTCGCCGAGCAGACGCCCCAGAGGAATCCCCAACACCATCGCCAACGACGTACCGGTGGCCAGCAAACCGAGGGCTTGCACCTGTTTGCCCTCCGGCGCCAGGCGCACCGCGAGGGACGCGGTGATCGACCAGAACAACGCATGGGACAAGGCAATGCCGATCCGGCTGACCATCAACAAGCCAAAACTGTTGGCCACGCTGGAAAGGATATGGCTGAGGATAAACATGCCGAACAGCACGATCAGCAATTTGCGCCGCTCGACGTTACGGGTCAGCAGCATCACCGGCAGTGAGGTCAGGGACACGATCCAGGCGTAGATGGTGAGCATCAGGCCGACGCTGGACACGGGCATGTCGAAGCTGGCACCAATGGCGCTCAGCAGGCCGACCGGTACGAATTCGGTGGTATTGAACACAAACGCGGCCAGCGCAAGGGCGATGACCGGTTGCCAGTTGGCTTGGGGGGTTGCGGCTGAAATGCTCATTGAAAGGCGAGGTACTCTGGCGATGATCAAACGGCCACCCAGGACAAGCGCCGCCGCTTGGCATTCTATAGGTTTCTCGGCTGGCTGTTGACGCCGATACCCCTCAAGACACCCTCAGTTTTGTCACGGTGTGGTCACAGTGACGACGTACTTGCCCGACACAATCGGCTGGCCGGCGCTGTCTACCAGCACATACCGCTGATCGTGATCACGCCCAAGGCCGCTGTCTGCAACAGGCGATAGCCGGGGAACGGCGACACCCGCCACCGGCATCAAACTGCGCACGTCGAAGCGATTGGCGCGACCGGAAGCGACACAGCCCTTGCCTTCCGTCACCAGCCCACTGCGCGCATTTGTCGCACACCCTGGCTCGACGATGCTGCCACTGAACGCGATGGTGCCCTGCCCCACGGACTGCGCCGCGCCGCATATACTTGCCCATAGGCCGAGGAGGCCTGCGATTACCGAAATACCTTTACTGCTCATGCCGACACTCCTTCTTGGGCCAGTAAGCAGTAAGTCGCCGGGCTGAGCAGTAACTTGAGGTTATTCGTCGGTTTGAATCAAGGATCTACCTGCGCCATCAACTCCGGAACGCTTTCAGGACGCTTGGCATACCGCTGCGCTAACGCCGCGCAGACCATCAACTGGATCTGGTGAAACAGCATCAACGGCAAAATCAACACCCCCATGCTCGCCCCGGCAAACAGCACTTGTGCCATGGGTACGCCGGTGGCCAGGCTCTTCTTCGAACCGCAGAACAAAATGGTGATCCGGTCTTCCTGATTGAAGCCAAACGCTTTGCCCAGCACGCTCGACGCCACCAGCACCAAGGCCAGCAACACGCAGCAGGCCACCACCAGACCGCCCAGTTCCCACAGTGGGATCTGATGCCAGATGCCTTCGTTGACCGCTTCGCTGAATGCGCCGTAGACCACCAGCAGGATCGAGCCTTGGTCGACGAATTTGAGCCAGGCCTTATTGCGGCCCACCCACTCGCCGATCCAGCGCCGCGCGATTTGCCCGGCGATAAAAGGCAGCAGCAGTTGCACGCTGATTTTCAGGATGGCATCGACCGTGGAGCTGCCTTCGCCGTGCACGTTGAGCAATAACGTCACCAGCAGCGGCGTAAGGAAGATACCGAACAGGCTCGACGCCGCCGCGCTGCAAATCGCCGCCGGGATATTGCCCCGCGCCAGCGAAGTGAAGGCAATCGCCGATTGCACGGTGGCCGGCAAGGCGCAGAGGTAAAGCATGCCCATGTACAGGTCTTTGCCGATCAGCGGCGACAGCACCGGCTTGAGCGCCAGGCCCAACAAGGGGAACAGCACGAAGGTCAGGCTGAACACCAGCAAGTGCAGGCGCCAGTGGCCGGCCCCGGCAACGATGGCCTGGCGCGACAGCTTGGCGCCGTGCAGGAAGAACAGCAGCGCGATGGCCAGGTTGGTAACCCAACCGAAGGCTACGGCGGTCTGGCCGCTGGCGGGCAGCAAGGAAGCGAGGATCACCGTGGCGATCAGGGTCAGGGTGAAGTTGTCGGGCAGAAAACGAGGGCGTGTCATAAGCGGATCTTCCAGGGGTTGCCAAGAGCGTCACCGCGACTCTAACGTAACGGCTTGTTACCGACTAACGCCAATGAGCCAGTAAATGCAGCCTAAAGGACATGACAAAACGGTGCGCCGCAGCATCCCCGGGCTGTCCAGCCTGCCACGGCCGGTGTACGGGCGCACCGAATCCTTGCCCAATCGCGCGTTGACCCGGCGCCACAGTCACCCGTGGGTGCAATTGTCTTACGCGATTTCAGGCGTGCTGGAGATCCAGACCAGCGCCGGCCGCTTTGTCGCGCCGCCGCAGCGGGCGGTGTGGATCCCGGCGGGCATGCCGCACCGAGTGTTCAGCTCGCCCCACACCGAAATGCGCAGCCTGTACCTCGATTGCAGCGTGACCGCCTGGGCCTCGGAGTGTTGCCACGTGCTGGAGGTGAGCAGCCTGTTGCGCGAATTGATCCGCAGCTTCAGCGAGCTGCCGGTGGAATATGCCGAGGACGGTCCCGAGGGGCGCCTGGCCCAAGTGGTACTCGACCAACTCGCCGCCGCGCCCCAGGTGGACTTGATGCTGCCACTGCCCCTCGACCCACGTTTACGACAGATCTACCGCAGCTTGAACCTGCGCCCGGAGCAACAGACCACACTGGGGCAATGGAGCGAAAAACTGGGGCTTAGCGAAAAGACGCTCAGCCGCTTGTTTTTGAAGGATACCGGCCTGACCTTCCGCGCCTGGCGCCAGCGCCTACGCCTGCTGAGCGCCCTGCCCGCCCTGGAGCAAGGCGAGCGCGTGACGGATGTGGCGCTGGGGTGTGGGTATGAGTCGACGTCGGCGTTTATCAATGCGTTTCGCCAGCAGTTTGATGCGACGCCGGGGGAGTTCTTTCGGTGACGCCTCAGGCACTGAAGGTCGAATGTGGGCGGGGGCGATTCACACAATCAAAAGCGCAGATCAACAGACCGCTGACTTCGTCAGTGAAAAGGATGTAAAAGCCAGAGCAAAAGCAGAGCAAAAGCAGAGCAAAAGCAGAGCAAAAGCAGAGCAAAAGCAGAACTGCAGGCTAGGACCTATCTGTCTGATCTATGGAGATCAAACTGTGGGAGGGGGCTTGCTCCCGATAGCAGTGGGTCAGTCACAGCTGCATCAACTGACACACCCTCATCGGGAGCAAGCCCCCTCCCACATTTGGACGGAGTTGGAGCTGAGAACCCGGTCGGCTCTAAGGCCGCCGCGGCCTTGCTTTTGATCTGAAATCGCCCCGTCAACCACGATGGCCGGAATTCGACATTGATTTGGGGGGTAAACCGGCAGGGATGCCGGTTTACCCCCCGAGCCATGGACGGCGCGTGGCGGCGGCCCCCCAAATCAATGTCGGATTACGGGCACACCGAGCCTAGGCGAGGTGCCGAGTGGTGGGGCGAAGGCCTTTTGGTTACTTTTGGCTGGGCTGGCATTCCGGCCTTTACAAAAAAGACCTGCTGTAAGAGCAGAACCCTAGGCGGCCGTTACCGCAGCAACGGATATGTACTCAGCCAGCAAAAGTGGGGATTTTCTGTTAGAACCCAGCGTCTGGTTTTGGGGCTGCTGCGCAGCCCAACGCGGGGCAAGCCCGCTCACCACAGGGTCATGTGTCAGCCTATAGGAGTTATGTGAGGCTCAGGGAGTTGTGTCAGCCTCTGGGAGTTGTGTAGAGCCCCATACTCATCGGGTCCCCTCCTCCCCGCAAGTTTCAGTGATCAACCCACGTAGCATGCCAGGCACCAGCCCGCTCTGCGTGGAAATGCTGTTCCACACTTCGCACGGCTGCTATTGTGCCGCGCTTTGAAAAACGGCCACCGACCCGCGAGGAAATGCACGTTGAACACTGACGAAAAAATGACTGGGGACCTGTTCGAGGTGGATAAGCGTCTGTCACTCAAGCCCGTGGTGGACTTCAACGCCTACCTGCGCAGCGCCTTCGGTGACGGCCCGTGCACCTGCATCCGCTGCAGTGCCAGCGGTGGCGATGAAAGCGGCTATGAGTTCCAGCACACTTTCAACTTCGACAGTAAACCGACGCAACGCCGCTTTGCCTCCACAGCGGGCAGTGATGTGCTGATGGCGCTGAAGAAGGCATGGTTGTCGTACTCCAAGGCCGAGTTGCCGCTCAGTGGCGTGTTGGCACTGGATACGGTCAAGGAATTTGTCGAGCCACAGCTGCACAAGCGCGTGGCACCGTTGTTCCTTGCCAGCGGATTGGTCAAGGAGGTCGACGGCGAGCTCCATCTGCAACCGCAAGCGGCAGCCTGACCTTTCAGCTCGGGCCGGCAGCTGATCAGCAGTCACCCCGACGCTGGGCCAGAAGACGGTCCACCATCTGCCGCAGACAGGCGTGCGTGTCGGCGACACTGCCTTGGGCGGCGTCAGAACAAGCGCGTAACGGTGAGCGCGACCACGGCGATACGCTCCACGCGCTCATACCCCGGTTTGTCGAGTTCTTCGCCGAACACATCCGGGTCAAGTTCGCGATAGGTCCAGCCCACTGCATCGCTGCCCAATAAAGGCATGACCGCCTTCAGGAACGGGTCTTCCCCGGCGACGATCGCCACCCCGGTGTACAGCACCAGACTGCCGCCCAAGGCCAGGCGTGGGAGGGACTCGCCGACAATACGCACCGACAGTTCCTCACCCAGCGCCCCGCCGCCATGCCGATAGGCGCGTTCGCGGTCGTCGTTCATATAGGGTGGGTTGGCGACGATCAAATCGAACTCGCCTTGGACGCTGCCCAGCACATCACTGTGGTACGCGCTGAGGTTGACCAGCCCCGCCAACTCGGCATTCACCGCCGTGAGGCGCAAGGCGCGCGGATTGATATCCACCGCCAGCACTTCAGCGTCAGGCCGCGCGCGGGCGATCATCAGCGCGCCCACACCTGCGCCGCAGCCGATATCCACCACGCGCTTAATCGGCTCGAAACGCTGCTGCAGATGAGCCTCGATCAGTTGCGCGAAACGGTAACTGTCCGGCCCGAAAAACACCGCATCCGCCTGTGTGGTGGGATACGCCGAATGGGCGAACAACAGATCACTCAGGCTCGACCACCGCACCGTGCTGCGCCACAGCGAATCGTGCTGCTCGACTACATCGGCTTGCTGCAATTCTTCGCGAAAGGCATCAGGTAACAGCCCGTGATCAAACGGCATGGACCAGCCGAACACGTCACGCAGGTCCACCGCCAGCGGCGTCCCCAGACGCTGGTAAAACCGTTCATGGGTCAACGGCGTCGGCGTGATGAAACGGTAGCCGTTTTCCTTCAAGCCCCGGCCCAGGTTCAGCAGGGCGCGATCAGCGAGTTGTTGCGCAGACATGGGTGAATTCCTTAGCGCAGACGTGCGCGCAGTTGGATAAATCGGCGAGTCGCATACAACCCGGCAGGCGTGCAGTGGCGGCGTGCCGAGAGCCAGGGCAACAGTGCGGTGAGCTGCTGCTCATCGGGCAAATTCCACAACGAATCCACCAGCGCCTGAATATCCGGGTCGGCCGGGCGATGGTGCTCGCGGGAAGTCCGGCTGCCGCGCCCGGCCGCACGGGCGCGATGCGCTCGCCGCTGATCCAGTCGCCGGCGATCCAGTCATGCAGCACCTGTTTCTCATAGCCGCTGAACACACCGAACATCGCAGCGCCAGCGCCCTCGATCAATTGCCAGAAGCGGCTGTCGGCCGGGTCCTGGTGGCGCTTGATCCAGCCCTTGTCTTCCATCGCCTTGAGAAACGCGCCGGCCTGGCCCGGCTGGGCCAGCCACTGGTTGACAGTCTTGCCCTCGAAGCGGCAGTAGTCCGAATGCATGTGCTGGCCGAAGGTGCGCTTGCGTTCGAGCATGGCGACCACCTCGTCGTGCAGATCAAACGCGTCGATCACCGCCAGCGTGCCAGGGCCAAGATCGTTGAGGCGATAACCCTCGGCAACGCGCCGGTAGAACTCCGCACGGCCCTCCCCCAGCGGCAGCAGGCTGAGCACCGACTGCGCCGCCTTGCACGCGTGGCCACTGCTGGCGTTGTCGATGGTGACGTGGAGGGTGAAGTAATACGGGTCAATCCCCAGCTCGCTCAATTCGTAGGCGGTGATCAGCAGGTGCAGCGGTAGCTGCTCATAGCCGAGGTTGTAGCCGATGATTTCCGGCAAAAACGCTTCGGCACACAGTCCCAGCGCCAGCTGCAGAGCACCCTGCTGGTAGTGGGCGTCGTCGAGGCCGGCGTCGCTGTCGGTGTCGTGGTCGCTGAGCAATTTGCGGTAGATCAGCACATGGTTCTGCGCCGCTTCGCCGTCGCCCAATTCTTCCAGGTAGGTGGTGAGCAGGCCGTCGAACCGCGGGTCCTGCCAATAGCGCAGCAAACCGTTGAGCCAGGCGCCGTCGACCTGTTTGGTCGGCGCCACGCGTTGCAGGAAATACAACGCCTGAGCTTTGTTCTGGAAGTAGCGCCTTGGATGGCCTTGCTGGCGTTGTTCCAAGTACCCGGCGTAGGCCTGGGCGACATCGGCACACCGCTGCTCGATCCAGGCCGACAATTCTTCAGGCAATGGCGGCAGCTCGGACGACGCCTCGCGCACCTGGCTCAATTGCCCTTGCAGAAACGCCCGCGCAGCCTCTTCAGCGCCCGGGGCTTCGCGATAGAGCTGCTGGTAAACCCCGCGATACTGACCGTGAACCGGGTGGGTGATAGAGGCCGGTTGGCCCGACAGCGCTGTAAGTAGCGTCATGATGGCAGTTTCCGCAAAGTCCGATACAACCAGGCCTCCCGACAAGGAGGCCCCGCAAGAAGCGCTGAAAACCACACGCTTCTAAAATGCAGAACCTGCGGGTATGCGGAAAATTCAATCGGGGTTGGCAAGGTACGGATCAGCGGCGATGGTCAGTTGTTCTGACCGCCGTGGAGTTCGGTTCGAATGGCGCCGAGAGGCACTGATAGATGTGGCGAGGGAGCCGCCCCCGTTGGGCCGCGAAGCGCCCCAAAAATGAGGCGGCTGCGCAGTCACCGGGAGCAAGCTCCCTCGTCACAGAAATCCAGCAGACCTGTTATTTACGCGCCGCCTCCCACGACTTGAGCAGGTCGCCGTAGCTCACGGTCTCGCCTTTTGGCTTCTCGTTCGCCAGTTTCGGTTTCGGTGCGCCCGGTTGGTCGAACCAGTATTGCGCGTCACGTTCGGGGTTCATTTTCGGGCCGCACACCGGTTGCACTTTGGAGCGTTCCAGGCGCGTCATGATCGCGTCCTGCTCCTTGGCCAGGTTGTCCAGCGCCTGTTGCGGGGTTTTCTCGCCGCTGGCGGCCGAGGCGATGTTGCTCCACCACAGTTGCGCCAGACGTGGGTAGTCCGGCACGTTGGTGCCGGTCGGTGACCACTCGGTGCGCGCCGGGCTGCGGTAGAACTCCACCAGACCGCCGAGTTTGGGGGCCATGTCGGTCATGGCCTGGGAGTTGATGTCGGACTCACGAATCGGCGTCAAACCCACGATGGTTTTTTTCAGCGAGACGGTTTTGGAGGTCACGAACTGCGCGTAGAGCCAGGCCGCGAGTTTTGCTTCTCAGGCGTGGATTTGAGGAAGGTCCAGGAGCCTACGTCCTGATAGCCCTTCTTCATGCCCTTTTCCCAGTAAGGTCCCACAGGCGACGGCGCCATGCGCCATTTCGGCGTGCCGTCGGCATTCACCACCGGCAAGCCCGGTTTGACCATGTCGGCGGTGAACGCGGTGTACCAGAAGATCTGCTGGGCGATGTTGCCTTGGGACGGCACCGGCCCCGACTCGGAGAAGGTCATGCCCGCCGCTTCCGGTGGCGCATAGGCTTTCATCCAGTCCACATATTTCTGCGTAGCAAACACAGCGGCCGGGCCGTTGGTGTCGCCGCCGCGGGTCACGCTGGAGCCCACCGGATGGCAGTCCTCCACGCGAATGCCCCACTCGTCCACCGGCAAGCCGTTGGGCAGGCCTTTGTCGCCGCCGCCGGCCATGGAGAACCAGGCATCGGTGAAGCGCCAGCCCAGGGACGGGTCTTTCTTGCCGTAGTCCATGTGCCCGTAGATGCGCTTGCCGTCGATTTCCTTCACGTCTTCGCTGAAGAATTTGGCGATGTCTTCATAGGCCGACCAGTTCACCGGCACGCCGAGGTCGTAGCCGTATTTCTCCTTGAACTTGGCTTTGAGCTCCGGGCGCTCGAACCAGTCGGCGCGGAACCAATAAAGGTTGGCGAATTGCTGGTCGGGCAGCTGGTAGATCTTGCCGTCCGGCGCGGTGGTGAAGGACAGGCCGATAAAGTCTTTGAGGTCGAGGGTCGGCGAGGTGAAGTCCTTGCCTTCGTTGGCCATCAGGTCGGTGATGGATTCGGTCTTGCCATAGCGAAAGTGCGTACCGATCAAGTCGGAATCGTTGACCCAGCCGTCATAGATGTTCTTGTCCGACTGCATCTGGGTTTGCAGCTTCTCGACCACGTCGCCTTCCTGAAGCAGGTCGTGGGTCAGCTTGATCCCGGTGATTTCACTGAAGGCCTTGGCCAGCACCTTGGATTCATACTCGTGGGTGGTGAGGGTTTCCGACACCACGTTGATCTTCATCCCACGGAACGGTTCCGAGGCCTTGATAAACCACTTGAGCTCCTCAAGCTGCTGCTCAGCCGTGAGCGTGGACGGTTTGAACTCGCTGCCGATCCATTTTTTCGCGGCATCTTCGTACGCATCGGCCCAAGCCGTGGCGCTCAAACCGCTGAGGGCCAGTACGGCAGCCAATGAAATGCTATGTCGCAGCTTATTGTTCTTATTCAACATAGAGACCTCCAGGTTGTTTATTTATAAGGGCATCAACCCCAACGCATCACACTCAACAGCCATACCAGGGAGAGCGCGGACGCCACCCAGATGCTCCAGTCGGTAACGCCGATAACCAGCAAATGCAGGTAGGCGCTGCCGAGAAGACCGATAAACAAGCGATCACCACGGGTGGTGCTGATCGGTAACAAACCGCGCCGGGGGATGCTCGGCGAACGCAGTTCCCAAGTGGTCATGCCCGCCAGAATCAGGGCGATGCCGCCAAAGAACAGTGCAGTGGGGGTGGTCCAGGCCATCCATTCCATCATCGACTCCTCAGACCCGGCCCAGGGCAAAGCCCTTGGCCACGTGGTTGCGAACAAACCAGATCACCAGCATGCCCGGCAGGATGGTCAACACCCCCGCCGCTGCCAGCACGCCCCAATCGATACCCGAGGCCGACACCGTGCGCGTCATCACCGCTGCGATGGGCTTGGCGTTGACCGACGTCAGGGTGCGCGCCAGGAGCAGCTCGACCCAGGAAAACATGAAGCAGAAAAACGCGGTCACACCGATGCCGGAGCCGATCAACGGGATAAAAATCTTCACGAAGAACTTCGGAAACGAGTAGCCGTCGATGTAGGCGGTTTCGTCGATTTCCTTGGGCACGCCGGACATGAAGCCTTCGAGGATCCACACCGCCAACGGCACGTTAAACAGGCAGTGAGCCAGGGCTACAGCGATGTGCGTGTCGAACAAACCGATGGACGAATACAGCTGGAAGAACGGCAGCAAGAACACCGCCGGCGGCGCCATGCGGTTGGTCAGCAGCCAGAAGAACAGGTGCTTATCCCCCAGGAAACGATAGCGCGAGAACGCATACGCCGCCGGCAGCGCCACGCTCAGGGAAATCACCGTGTTCAGGCTTACGTAGTACAGCGAATTGAGGTAGCCGGTGTACCAACTGGGGTCGGTGAAGATCACCTTGTAGTTCGCCAGGGTGAAATCCTGGGGAAACAACGTGAGCCCGCCGAGGATTTCGGTGTTGCTCTTGAAGGACATGTTCAACAGCCAGTAGATCGGCACCAGCAGGAACAGGATGTAGATCAGCAGCGGAATAAGCTTGCGTTTGCTCATGTCAGCGGCCTCAGCGGTTGGCGTCAGAGTGGGTCATGGCGGTGTAGAACAGCCAGGACACCAACAAGATGATCAGGAAATACACCAGGGAAAACGCCGCCGCCGGGCCTAGGTCGAATTGACCTACGGCCATCTGGGTCAACGTCTGACTCAGGAAAGTGGTGGCGTTACCCGGTCCACCGCCGGTCAGGACGAAGGGCTCGGTGTAGATCATGAAGCTGTCCATAAACCGCAGCATTACCGCGATCAGCAGCACGCTTTTCATCTTGGGCAGTTGGATATGTCGGAAGACTGCCCAGGCCGATGCACGATCAATCCGCGCGGCCTGGTAGTACACGTCCGGAATCGCCCGCAACCCCGAATAGCACAGCAGGGCGACCAGTGAAGTCCAGTGCCATACGTCCATCACCAGCACGGTCACCCAGGCATCCGCCGTATTGGCCGCGTAGTTGTAGCTGATGCCCATGGCGTTGAGGCTGTAACCCAGCAGGCCAATGTCAGCACGGCCGAAGATCTGCCAGATGGTGCCCACCACGTTCCACGGGATCAGCAGTGGGATCGCCAACACGATCAGTACCAGGGACGACCAACGGCCCTTGGTCGGCATGGTCAGGGCGATGGCGATGCCCAGGGGTATTTCGATCAACAGCACGCAGGCCGAATAGATGAACTGGCGCAGCAGGGAGTCGTGCAGCCGCGGGTCGAGCAATACCTGCTTGTACCAATCGGCGCCGACGAAATAGCGGCTGGATTGGTCGAAAATGTCCTGCACCGAATAGTTGACCACGGTCATCATCGGGATCACCGCGCTGAACGCCACCAGCAGGAAAACCGGCAGCACCAACCACCAGGCCTTGTTGTTCTGCACCTTGTTCATGGCAGCACCTCCAGCAGGTAATCATCGGCGTAGAGCATCAGCCATTGCGCGGGAAAGCTGATGGAGGCCGTGCCTTCGGGCACCGGTTTGTCTTCGGCCAAACGCACTTTCAAGGTGGCGCCATCAAGCTTGAGCGTCATGATCTTGTAGGTGCCGAGGTCTTCCAAATGTGTGACTTCGGCCTGCATGGCGTCGGGGTTGTACTCGTCCCACACGTGGATAAATTCCGGGCGGATACCCACCTGCAATTTCTTGTAGTCCGTGCTGGCGATGCGTTGTTGCAACGCCTCGGGCAATGGCAAGTGGGTGCCGGCAAACCGCACCCCGCCCGCCTCGGCCTGCACTTCGATCAGATTCATCCCAGGGCTGCCGATGAAATAGCCGACAAACGTGTGGCTAGGCCGCTCGAACAATTGCCGTGGCGTGCCGAATTGCACGATCTGCCCGCCATACATCACCGCGATCTTGTCGGCAAAGGTGGAAGCCTCCAACTGGTCATGGGTGACATAGACCATGGTGATGTTGAACTGCTCATGGATCTGCTTGAGCTTGCGTCGCAGTTTCCATTTGAGGTGCGGGTCGATCACTGTCAGCGGCTCATCGAACAGGATGGCCGACACGTCGTCACGCACCAGGCCACGGCCCATGGAGACTTTCTGCTTTTCGTCAGCGGTGAGGTTGCGCGCTTTCTTGCTCAGCAGGTTTTGCAGGTCAAGGACTTCGGCGATTTCCTGCACCTTGCTGTGAATTTTCGCCTCAGCCATGCCCTGGTTTCGTAGCGGGAATGCCAGGTTATCGAACACGGTCATGGTGTCGTACACCACGGGGAACTGGAACACCTGGGCGATGTTGCGCTTCTCGGGCGTGAGGTCGTTGACCACTTTCGTGTCAAACAACACTTGGCCTTCGGACGGGCTGAGCAGGCCGGAAATGATATTGAGCAGGGTCGACTTGCCGCAGCCCGACGGGCCGAGCAAAGCGTAGGCGCCACCCTGTTCCCAGACGTGGTTCATTTCCCGAATCGCGTAGTCTTCGGGTCCGGTCGGCGCGGGGTTATAGCTGTGCGCCAGGTTCTGCAAATGGATCTCGGCCATCAGGCAACCCTCGCGACACGGCGCCCGGGGGCCTGGACCAAACGGCCCTGGCCATCGAACACAAACAGTTTATGGGTGGGGATATACACGCGGATCGGCGCGTCGACGTCGTACTCATGTACCCCCGGCAGGTGCAGCACCAACAGGAAGTGTTCGCTGCGCACATGCAGGAAGGTTTCCGAGCCGCTGATCTCGGCGACTTCTACGGTTACCGCCAGCTCCAGATCGTCGTCGTTGCTCGGCACCAGGCTGATATGGCTGGGGCGCACGCCAAAGCGGAATTCGCCCTCGCCGATGGGGCGCAGGTCGACGTTCAGCGGGAAGTGCACAAAATTGGCGAAGCTCACCTCGTTGCCAGCAATACGCCCAGGCATCAGGTTGATCGGTGGCTCGGAAAACAGCTCGGCGGCGAGCACCGTCTGTGGCTGGTGGTAGACCTCCGCAGCCTTGCCGCTCTGGATCACCCGGCCTTCGTGCAGGATGGTGGTGGTGCCACCCAGGGCCAGGGCTTCGTTGGGTTCGGTGGTGGCGTAAATCGCTATGGTGTGGCGGGCCTGGAACAGCTCGCGCATTTCCTGGCGCAGCTCTTCGCGTAGTTTGTAGTCCAGGTTCACCAGCGGCTCGTCGAACAGGATCAGTTCGGCATCCTTGACCAGCGCGCGGGCCATGGCCGTGCGTTGCTGCTGGCCACCGGACAGCTCCAGCGGGTGGCGCTGGAGGAACTTCTCGATGCGCAGCATCCTGGCGGTTTCCAGCACCTTGCTCTGGATCACCTCGTTGGACACACCGGCCTGGCGCAACGGCGAGGCGATATTTTCGAACACGGTCATGGTCGGGTAGTTGATGAACTGCTGATACACCATCGACACGTTGCGCAGGCGCACCGGCTTGTGGGTGACGTCGACGCCGTTCATCAGGATGCGACCGCTGTCGGGTTTGTCCAGGCCGGCCATCAAGCGCATCAGGCTGGTCTTGCCGGACAGGGTGCGACCGAGCAGCACGTTAAAGGAACCGGGTTCGAAACGCAGGGTGGCATCGTCGATCCAGGTTTGGCCTTCGACGACGCGGGAGACATGTTCCAGGGTCAATGACATGACACGACCTTTTTATTATTGGAATGAATCTGGCCAGTCGTCAGAGCGAGTTTCGTGCCAAAAACGGCAGGTGCTTGATCCACAAGGAAATGGAGTGAATGGGATGTTCGGGAGTGAACAATCGGGCTGAACAACTGAACACTCGGGGGGTTGACAATGAACAGTTCTGAACAACACTAATGGGGCCCCCGCGCCTGCGGGGCCCCATAAAAACAATAAAAACAGAAGGTCGCCCGATGGCCGAACCCTTGGCGCACGACACCATCATCCAAGACTCCTGGCGCCGTTGCCGCGCCTTCGGCCTGGACCACCAAAGCACGCCCAGCTTCGATCAATTGCCGGCCGAGGGCATCAGCCAACTGCTGGAAAGCCAGCATTCCCTGGTGCAGACCACGCACCAGGAAGTCCTGCCCTATTACGAAAACATCCTGAGCAATTCCAACTGCCTGATCATGCTGGCGGACAACCAGGGCCAGGTGTTGACCTCGTGGGGCACCCAACGCTTTATCGAGCCCAAGCTGGCCCGTGGATTCAGCGCCGGTGCCAGTTGGCAGGAGCGCTCCAGCGGTACGAATGCCATCGGCACCGCGCTGGCCTGTGCCCAGGCGGTGCATATCGAACACGACGAACATTTCCTCAAGGCCAACCGTTTCATGACCGGCTCGGCGGCGCCAATCTTCGATGCTCAGCGCGAGATCATCGCGGTGTTGGATGTGTCCAGCGACAGTTATCTGCCGCCCTCCCACACTCTGGGCATGGTCAAGATGATGAGCCAGACCGTTGAGAACCGGCTGATCCTCAATCTATTTCGTGGTGAGCATTTCCAACTGACCTTCAACACCGGCCTGAGCAACCTGGACAGCCAATGGGCGGGCCTGCTGATCTTTGATGAAAGTGGCCAGGTGCTGTCGGCCAACCGCCGCGCCGATAACCTGCTGGGCATCAGCCTGTCGCGGGTGATGATCGACAGCTTGTTCAAAGTGTCGCTGCTGGAGTTACTCAACCAACCGGAGGGCTTGCCGTTTTCGTTGCAAGCGGCGGGACGCAATCGGTTTCAGTGCTTATTGAAACGCCCCAAGCAGATGCCAGTGCAGGCGCGCGTCTTCACTGAGCCTGTGGTTTCGAAACAGGCGACGATTGGTCTCAACACCCTGCATTTTGGGGATGCTCGCGTAGAAAAAGCAGTGCGCCAGGCCGAGCGTTTGCTGGAAAAAGATATCCCGCTGCTGATCCACGGCGAAACCGGCGTGGGCAAAGAAGTGTTCGTCAAAGCCCTGCACCAGGCCAGCTCCCGCAGCCAGAAGGCGTTTATCGCGGTGAACTGTGCGGCGATTCCCGCTGAGCTGGTGGAATCGGAACTGTTCGGCTACGAAAAAGGCGCGTTCACCGGCGCCAATCAAAAAGGCAGCATTGGCCTGATCCGCAAGGCCGACAAGGGCACGCTGTTTCTCGATGAGATCGGTGATATGCCACTGCCGACCCAGGCGCGCCTGCTGCGCGTGTTGCAGGAGCGTTGCGTGCAACCGGTGGGCAGCAGCGAGTTGTTCCCGGTGGATTTGCGCATCATATCGGCGACCAACCGCGCACTGCGCGAGCTGGTGCAAGCTGGGCGCTTTCGCGAGGATTTGTACTACCGCATCGGCGGCCTGACCCTGGAGTTGCCACCCTTGCGTGAGCGTACCGACAAGCAGGCGCTGTTCCAGCAACTGTGGCAACAACACCGCGAGCCCACTCAATGGGCCGGTTTGAGCGCTGAGGTGTTGGCGTTATTCGAGCAGCACCCATGGCCGGGGAATTTGCGCCAGGTCAGCAGCGTTTTGCAGGTGGCGCTGGCGATGGCCGAGGAGCAACCGATACGGGCGGAGCATCTGCCGGATGATTTTTTTGTGGATTTGAACGTGGCGCCGCCGCTGCCGACCAGTGAGTACCTGGACGACAGCATTGATCTGACCCAACGTTTGAAGGCGGCCGGCGGGAATATTTCCCACTTGGCGCGGGAACTGGGGGTGAGCCGCAATACCTTGTACAAACGCCTGCGCCAGCACTAGCGGGGCTTGATCACCACCAGCAAGTCGGTGAAGTACTCCACCTGGATCGGCAGGTTATCCGCCAAGGTCGACAGGGCCGCCGCCGTATCGTCCAGCTTGAACACGCCAGACACGCGCAGGTCGCGCAGCGCTTGTGGGTCGAAACGCACCATGCCGGGACGGTAGCTGGCCAGGGTTTGCAGTACTTCGCTCAGCGGCTGGTCGTTGACTTTGAGCAGGCCGCGAGTCCAGGCGTCCGGGTCGGCATTGCCGATCGCCTGCGCAGGCGTGGCGCGGCCATGGTCGAGAACGGAGCGCTGGCCGGCGGTGACCTTGACGCCCTCCTCGACCTCACCTTTAACCGCCACGGTGGACTCGATCACAGTGACCACTGTTGTGCCGTCCGGCGCACGCTTGACCAGGTAACGCGTACCCAGTGCGGTCGCCGTGCCTTGGTCGGTTCGTACCACGAACGGCCTTTGCGCATCTTTGGCCACGTCTACCCAGAGTTCGCCTTGCAGCAGCTCGATCACCCGCTGGTGGCCGTCGAACTTCACGTCCACCGCCGAGTTGCTGTTGAGCTGCAACTGGCTGCCGTCTTCGAGCGCGATCTGACGGCGCTCGCCGACGCCGGTGCGCTGGTCGGCCATCCACACCGGCAGGTGCTCCAGGCTCAGCCAACCGCAGAACACGACGCCGAGCACTCCCAGCACCTGTGCGCTGCGCGCCCGTTGCGGGGCAAATGCGCGGTTAAGGGCGAGGCGAGCCGGTTGCGCCGGCACGCTGTCGAGGCTGCCCCATAAGGCGCGCATGCGGTCGATGGCCACGGCGTGGCGCGGGTCGGCCTCGCACCAGGTAGTGAAGGCCTGACGGTCAGCGTCGGTGACATCCTCATCGTGCAGGCGCGTCAGCCAATTCGCTGCTTGCTGGATGATCTGTTCGGAGTTCATGTCAGTGGATCCGCCGCGTGCAGGCTGTGATAGCAGTGCACCAGGGCGCTGGAAATGTAGTTTTTGACGGTGCTGGGGGACACCGCCAGGCGTGCGGCGATTTCGCTGTAGGTCAACCCATCGAGGCGACTCAACAGGAACGCCTCGCGGGCCTTGGTCGGTAAACCGGCGAGCATTTCGGCGATGCGTTCCAAGGCTTGTAGCGCAACATGGATCGCCGCCGGGTCGGGCATGCCGGCGTCTTCGCACTGGATGACCAGCGCTTCCATATAGGCTTTTTCGATACGCCGACGACGGGCGCCGTCGATCAGCAGGCGCCCTGCCGTGGTGGCCAGGAAGGCCCGGGGTTCCTTGATAGCTTGCGGCTCGGCCAGCATCAGGACACGGATGAATGCGTCGTGTGCCAAGTCGGCAGCGTGCTGGGAGCAACCGAGTTTCCTGCGCAGCCAGCCATGCAACCAACCATGGTGCTCGCGGTACATCGCCGTAAAGGCCTGCTGACGCGCTGAGTCTCCCAGCGCGGCCGGAATGTCATGCATGCGCAAAAAATTCTCAAATGGGAAGTGTTACCAATTGCGCAAACAATGCCAGTAAAACAGCGTTGGGGCAAGCGGGCTCACATTCTCTGAAAGCCCATTCCCACAGGTGTGTCCGCTTAGCGCCAGCTCCACGACACGCCGGTGTAGATGCCACGACCATCCGCGGGTGTAGACCGAGCAACATCCAGGCCTTTGTCGTCATAGCCCGGCGTGACCGTGTTGGCGTAACGGCGGTTAGTGAGGTTGCGCAGGTCAACCCAAGCTTGCCAATCCTGCTTTGGCGCGTCGTAGCCGAACGTTGCGCCGACGATCGTATAGGCCGCGGCGTAGTAGGAGTTGGCGTAGTCCACCGCCACCTTTGATGAATGCTCGGTGTTGAGGCTGGTGTAGAAACCGGTCGGGTGGCTGTAGCGCAGTTGCGCCTGATAGTAGTGCTTGGGGATGCCCGGCAAGGTGTTGCCACCGAAGCGGTCGTCGTCACGGTAATGGAAGTCGCTGAAGGTGTAGGCCTGGCGCAGGTCAAGCTTGCCGCTGCGGCCGCCATCCCACAGCGGGCTGAGCAGGCCCAGTTCCACACCTTGATGCACGGTGGGGCTGGCGTTGGATTCGGCAACGATGGCATTGCTGGTTGAAGTCTGGGCTTGAGTTTCTACAGTGAGTAGTTCGTGGCGCACTTCGGAGCGGTAAAGCGCCAGGTCCCACTGGCCGAGCCACGCTTCACCGCGACCGCCGACTTCCAGGGTGGTAGCGGTCTGGTTTTTCAGGCTGACGCCTTCACGCGCCAATCCGGTGGCCGGTCCGCTGCCCGCAGGGAAATACTTGTTGGAACCCCAGATCATCGACCACGCGTGCGGCGGCTCGACCGAGCGGCTGAGGTTGCCGTACACCTGCAATTGCGGGTTGAAGTCGTAACGCAGCCCGATGCGAGGCGCGTAGTCCCAATCGTGCTGGCTGAGCGGCGCCTGGCCTTCGGGATAGCTGACCTGGGTTTCGCGACGGGTGTAGATGGCGGCCAGGCCGGTGGTCAGCCACAGGTCCGGTATCAGTTCCAGGTCGTTGCCGATATGCAACACGGTGTCGGAACCGAGGTAGCTGTAGTCGCGGGTCTTGGTGCCGGGGGCGTAGCTGGCCGTGTTTCCAGCGGGAATGCGCACATACTCGGCACCGCCGTTATTGGGCATCGCCTGGGTGGTGCGCAGGCCTAGGGTGGTTTTGCTGTCGTGACCGAACACCGTGTCCTGGCGGATGTAATTGAGGGTGCTGCTGACGTCGGTGTAGGCGACTTTCAGACGGATAGTGCCCTCGCGCAGGTCCATCGGGTAATCGTGATACGCCAGGCCAACTTCAAGGCGGGAGTTGTCGTCCAGTTGCAGGGTGGTCTTGTTGGCGATCCAGGTTGAGCCGGGTTGCAGGCGCTTGGAGTCGCGAGCGGCGTTGAGGCTGTTGGCGGCACGCGGGTCGTGACTGATCTGGTCGCGGGTGAGTTTGCCGGGTGTGTCGTTGGTGGTTTCGCGGTAACGGAAATAAAAGCGGGTTTCCAGATTCGGGTTAAAGCGATAGCCGAAGTTGGCAGCCACGCCCTTGCCTGTGGCCGCGCTTTGGCGCTGGTAGCCGTCGGATTCCGAGTCAGTCAGGCTGATGTAGTAGTCCGCATCCCCCAGCACCTGCCCCGAACTGATCTCGCGCTGGGCGTAGCCACGACTGCCCGCCTCATAGCGCACCTGCAGCTTGGGTGCGTCGTAGCCGGTTCGGGTCACATAGTTGACCGCGCCACCGAGCGCCAGGGCGCCCTGATCAAAACCGTTGGCGCCGCGTAGCACCTCGACCCGGCTTTGCCATAACGGATCCTTGAGCTCATAAGGTGTGCCGCCGGGGCCGGTCAGCGGCAGCCCATCGAACATCTCGTAGAGCCCCGACGCATGGGAGCCAGGGCTGCGGTTGAGGCCCGAACCGCGAATGGACAGCTTCACCCCTTCGTTATTCGCCGCCTTGGCGTACACCCCCGGCTGGTACTTGAACACATCTTCGTTGGTGCTCACCCGCCCCTGCTGCACGCTGCTCATGTCGATGTAATTGGTGGCGCCGGGCACGCTCTTGAGCTGTGCCTGAGCGACTTCTCCAGCCGTGGCTTCAGCGGTGGTGACTTCGACCGGTGCCAGCTGCAAGTCTTCGGCATGCACCAGCGAGCTTAAGGTCAGGGCGGCAAACAGGAATGGAGGTTGGCGCAGCAGCATGGGTGAGTCCTTGAAATGCGGGGGCGTGACGGCTGGGCCGTCACGCGAACAGTGATGGGAAGCCAACGATGATCACCAAGTCACGCCTTTTTAATGGACCAGACCCTTCCCACAACACCTTCGGACCCGCTTTCTTTTTAAGTCCAAAAACGAATTAACACATGCAAACTCAGTATTTAAAGAAATAACCACTAACCATTATTGTGGAGCCACTGAGTCACCTACGAGATCACCCTGATGCCAACATCCGCGAACGTCATTGACTTTACCCTTCACCGCAAACGCCGCCAGGCCCGCGCAGCGGCTGAGTTGATGTGGACGATGTACGCGGCACGCGCAGGGTTGGCGGTGTTTACCAACCACGCTGCGACGCCCAGCGATACCCGCCGGGCGTAGGCCGATGAATTTCCTGCATGTGCTTCCCGAACCTCCCGCCCCACTACCCAAAACGACTACGGACGACGATGTAATCAGCCTGTGCGTCGCACATAACCTGCAACGCCTGCGCAGCAAGCGCCATTTGTCACTGGACGGACTGGCCCGTGCCTGTGGCGTGAGCCGGGCGATGCTGGCGCAGATCGAATCCGGGCGCAGCGTGCCGTCGATCAAGGTGCTGTGCAAGATTGCCAAAGGATTGAAAGTGTCGGTGGCGGCGTTCCTGGAAGACCGCGCATTCGAAGGGGTCGAGGTGTTGCCGGCGCAACAGAGCAAACGCCTGGTGAGTGCCGATGGGGCGTTTATCAGTCGAGCGTTGTTCCCCTACGATACGGCGCGCCAGTCGGAGTTCTACGAGATCCGCCTGCGCGCTCTGGGTGAGGAAGTGTCCGCAGGCCATGGCCCAGGCATCCAGGAAAACCTGGTGGTCGCCCAGGGCGTATTGGAAGTCAGCGTCAATGAAGAGCGCTACTTGCTGTCTACCGGCGATTCGATCCTGTTCTACGCCGACCAGCCCCACCGCTACCGCAACCCGGCGGACAGCGAGGCGGTGGCGTTCCTGGTGATCACCTACCCAGAACGGTTGGACTGAATGCAAAACGCCCCGACTATTCGGGGCGTTTTTGGTTGCGCGGGACCTGTCAGCAGGTGCAGCACATCATTGGCATGCCGTTGCAGCTCATCATCATCGGCATGGCGCAATCGCTCATCAACTTGTTCATGAGCATGCAGCAGTTGTCCATCATGGCCATGCTCATGCCCGGCATCGGCATCATTTTGCACAGCATGCCATCGGCCTGCATCGTGCATTCCATCACGCACTTCATCATCGGCATCGACATGCCCATCGGCATCATCATCGGCATATTCATGCTCGCCATCATGGCCATGGCGTCGGCCGACAGGCACATCATCGACATATTGGCGCACTGCATCATCATCGGCATGCCGCAGTTCATCATCATCGCCATCATCTCGGCGTTGGTCTTGAACTGAGCCATGTCCATGCCGGCGGCAGGCTTCATGGTGCACATCATCGCGTCACCGGCCATTTCGCACTTCATGGTCGCCATCATCATCGGCATGCCCATCATCGGCATCATTGGCATGGCGGTGTTCATCGGCATCTGCATTGCGTTCATCATGTTCGAAACTCCGTAATCGACAGGAAATGGCTAAGTTCTGGCGCCGATTCTAGTGATGCCGGAGCGCTGCACAAGACGACGGCAGAGCAGCGGGAATGGGTGTTGCGCAGCCCGCTTAGTCAACCGCAACAGCGAAACGTAATGTGATGACCGGGATTGCGCTGTGATGACAACGGTTTGGTAAATCAAAACAGCGTAATCGATGTGATGGATATTCGAACCAGGAATACCCACCAACCTTAAGGAAATAAACGATCTAACGCTGGCTCAGAAACATCAGCATCAGGTCCGGCTGTACTGCAATTCCAGCGTGGTGCTGATCAGGCGAGTGAAGATGGTGAGTATCTCGACCATTTGCGGGTTTTCCAGTTTTTTGGGGAGTACGTCCAACGCGCATAGGGTTCCGAAGACGCTGCCGTCGGAGAAGACAATCGGCAGTGAGATATAGCTTTCGAAGCCATGCTCCCTGGGCAATGGGTTTTGCCAGAAAACCGGATCCTTGCTGGCGTGTTCGATGATGATGGGGGTGGGATTAGCACGCAGACCGTTGCACAGCGTGGCTTCAAGCTGCAATTCATAGCCGACCTCCACGCCAAAATGCAGCTCGTCGTACACCGCACATGCCACCCAATGGGTATCGGTCATTTTCGAGATCGCCGAGAAGCGCATATCCGTCAGGCGTGTAGTCAGCCGCAGAATATTGGACGCCGTTTCTATCTCGGCGATGACCGCCAGTTCTTCAGAGGTTAAAGGTTTGATAGCGCTCTCCTGATTCTCAAATAAAACCAAGCAGCCCTATACCTGGGCTATTGCAGCTCATTCGCAAAACGCCCCACCGCGTTCACCACCTGCTTGGCGCCACCCTGGATCTCGGTGATGACGGCGCCGGCCTGGTTGGCCAGTGTCAGGCCTTGCTCAGCTTGCTCGCGACTGCTGAACATTTCTGTGATGGCTTCGTCGGCGAGGCGCTGGTTCTGCTGGACCACGCTGACGATCTCTTCGGTTGCAGTGCTGGTACGGCTGGCCAATTGCCTTACCTCATCAGCTACGACCGCAAATCCACGGCCCTGTTCACCCGCTCGGGCGGCCTCAATTGCGGCATTGAGCGCGAGCAGATTGGTTTGCGCGGCGATGCCCCCGATGGTCTGCACAATCGCGCTGATCAGCAACGATTGTTTGCCCAACGCCTCAATGCTCCCGGTGGCGGATTGCATTTGCAGAGCAATGTTTTGCATGGTCTGTACAGTGTTCTGCACCACCGCGGCGCCACGTTCGGCCGTGACATCGGTTTGCAGCGACACCTCGTAGGCCACGCCGGCGGCGGCCTTGACCTCGGACTCGCGCAAGACCTGGTCGGTGACCACGCTGGCAAACTTGACCACTTTGCACAGCTTGCCTTCCGCATCGTGCACCGGGTTGTAGGTAGCTTCGAGCCACACCTCGTTGCCACGGCTGTCCACGCGTTTGAAGCGGCTGGCGACAAATTCGCCGCGATTGAGGGTTTGCCAGAACGCGGCGTAACCGCTCGAAGCGGCCTCCTGCGTGGTGCAGAACATACTGTGTTTTTTGCCGACGATCTGATCGAGCGTGTAGCCCATGGCGTCAAGAAACTGGGTATTGGCGGTGACCACCGTTCCGTCCAGTCGGAACTGGATGACGGCCGTCGAACGTATCAACGCGTTGATAAACGCTTCGTTTTCTTTGGCTTGCTCAATGGCGCGACTGACTTCGGTGCCGTAGCCCTGGATCTGCGACAGCCGGCCGTCACGCCCTCTGATCGGGCACCATGTCAGGTTGATCCACGCCAGGCTGGCGTCACTGCGCAGGAAGCGGTAATCGTCACTCACCGGCTCTGAGCGGGCGATTGCTGCATTGAAGTCACGAAAACAGGGTAAATCCATGACGTAAGGCGGAACAATTTCACTCAGGAGTCGACCCTGCAACTGTTCGCGGGAGTAGCCCAAAGCCCGGGCAAAATCCTCGTTGACGGCCGTAAGCCGCAAGTCGGCATCCAGGCATATGGAGAGCATGCCACGGTCATACTGCGCAACAAGCTGTCGTAACTGGAAAAGCTCGTCGTCCCGGTCCTGCAGATCCTTCTTCAAACGGCGATTAAACATGGCGGCGTCCCTGGGGTAGTCATCACTGCATCGGCCATGCGGCCTACGGCTTAAGCATAGGCCGACGAATAGTCACTTGCCCCTCAGTTGTTCCGCTCAACGAAGATGGATTAATCGCCGGGCTTATCCAGTGCCTGCATCAGATCGTCTGCCTCGGATCCCACCGCAAACCTGAACCCGTACATCTCATCAGCCGCCAGTATTTCCCGAAGGGCCTCGATCAACTGCGCCTCGGTGGGTGAGTCACGCAGCAGTTTGTGCGCAGGCAATAACAACTCGGCGGAAACTCCCTCGATACTCGCGGCGTTGATCACCGCAAAGAGGATAAAGCGCAGGCGTATCTCGCGGTCCGTCGGCCACACCGTTTTTCGCTTCCCCAAGGTAGGGCCTCACTTTTTCGGAAAAGTCCGAGGCTATTGCCGACGTCGGGGTGTTTCAAGCACGGGGGCGCAAGATAGGCTGTTTCCTACAGCCAAAAGAGAAAGACCTTACCTGCACGAGGATTAGGGTAGTGCATATCGGGCTGACGCTACCGCGTTGCCTGCTGGCAGCTCACTGTACTGGCAGGAAATTCATCAGCAATAAGCTTTGCGCATAGTTGAGACCTATACGCCGGTATCGTTCATCAAGCATCTGTGTCAGCAGATCGAGGCGCGCCACGATCTTGCCAAATTCCACCGCAAAACTAAGGTTGCTGCCCTCCTCCGATATCTCATTGGAAAACAACAGCAACACGCCATTCGCATCCTGGCGCTTGCTGAGCAGCCATGTGGCCTTCTCGATATTGCGCGCGGCATTGCTGACAAACTGTGGATTGATCGAGTCGGTTATGTAGAACTCGGTGCGTCCACCATGGGCTGTCACCAGCATGCTGCCGATCGCATAGATAAACGCACCGACTCGATCGCCCTGAAACTCTGGGCTCAAGGAGTAGCTCAAGGCGACCAGATCGCGACGCTCGCCCAAGGCGGGCAGCGGTCGTCGCTGCTCAATCGCCTGGCGAATCTCTCGCTCGGCACTCACCGCATCCGGGTAACCCGACTGTCGCCACTGGCTGGGATTGCGCAGATAGAGCTTGCTCATCAGTAAATACAAACTTTGCAGGTTGTCACGCATGCCCAGGGTCGCCATACGATCGACACTGGTTTGAAAGAACTCATCGGGCTTTCCATTGCTGAACTGCTTGGCAATGTCCTGCCCCTGTTGCTGGGTGCAACCAGTGGCGCCGAGTACAAACATCGCAACCAACAGCAGTGGCCGGCGTAGGCGACGAATGATTGAAAGAGGAAACGTACGATCCATCGAAACCCGATCTTGTTCTACTGCCCTCGCGGGGAATCGGCGGGGCTGGGACAAGGATAGAGCCGAGAAATCAAAAAAAGTGCGACCGATATCGGCAGATTGTGTTCGAAGTGTGTGCCAGAGCGCTTCGTGACGAATTCGTCACAGGGTCTATACTTCTGGAAGCAGTTGAATGTGTTGTTGGCGAGCCAGGGTTGCATTTCCATTTTCGAGCGTTCTGGCGCATATATGTACATTGCCTACGGCACTACCACCAGCAACTGCCTACGAGGTGACGGCGATGAAGCATCCAATTCGAGCACAGATGTTTGCCCAGATGATTTGCCTGCTTTCGGTGGTTCAGCTTTTCTGCTGATTGAGATGAGAAACTGCCTTTAACAGTGGCTGCGGGTGTGGCAGTGAGAGGTATTGCCCACCTGACTCCAAAATCCCAAAACCAAAAAAGCCCCGCATTGCGGGGCTTTCGTATGAATCTTGGTGGGAAACCAGGGATTCGAGCGCTTCTTGGACACCCCATAGCCTCTCTAGGCCAAGAAGTGCCCATGCTGGATCTACTTATGCTTGCCAGCGCATTCGGCAACCGCGAAGAACATATACTTCATCGGCGCTCAACCATTCGAGTCCCGTGAGGCACGTACTTCACCAGAGACGGAAGTCTTTTTCAGCGCTTCCTTTACTGGAAAAAGACCGCCCCTAACGTGGAGTCATTATTTGGCTTGGCGAAGCACAAGCTCCGACGAGACGAGTTTTAACTCGGAAGCAGAACTCGCGAATTTGAAATTGATAAGCGGGCATAACCATGTAGTTTAAATCGGGACCTAACGAGTCTTTAATTTCCATGTATTTAGCAGTTTTGGCAGCAATGGCTTGGTATTCCGCTTCATATTTGGCGTAAGACGCTTTGTTGTAAACCTTTAAAACATCCAGCTCTTTACGGCATTGCTCAGCGCGATTTTGATTTAGGTCTGTTTCTGATTCTGACTGAGCGGCTTCAGCAGAGGCATGGACTGGGGATTCAGCACTGGCGTTCGCAGCAGGTGCAGCTTCATAACGCACAGTCCAATTTTCTGGTGTCGAATGGGCGACTTCAGGTGGTGCTTCATGGACCACGGCAGGGGGTGGAGTCACGTTAGGTTTTTCTGGAGTTTTCGTAGCGCATCCCGAGAGGGCAAGTCCTACCACTACAACGATGCCACACATTTTATCCATCGGTTTCACCAAGAAGTAATTACGGTTGGCTGAGTCGTTAGGTTCTGGGTAAAAGTCATAACTCATTCAGTGATCGAGTGTAAATTTTCTACCAGACTCAAGGCGCTCAGCCTCTCTTCCTTGAGTGCACAGATGAGCGATAATAGTAAAAAAACAAAAAGATGACGAGTAAAAGCTCTTCAGAAAAGCCACAAAATTATTGGGACAATTTATGGGACCAAACTAAGCATGCCCCCTGATTGGGGATGCTGAGCGAGTGAATCCGGACCGACGCGTCAGGAAGAAAAAGGAGGTACAACGCGGCTACTAAGCCACTGTGGTGGCTTCAACTTCGTGATAGACGGCCCAAGACAGCATCGAAAGTTATCGACATGGGCGACCCGAGTCAGCCACTGGTGCACGGTGAGCAGGCGGTTACCAAACGGGTTACAGAAGGAGATATGCAACCCTCAAATCCTTCGAATAGGCAAATTTAGGCATGCCTATGACTAACCGTCTTCCGCAACCAGAACTCCAGAAACACGAAAGCCCCGCATTTGCGGGGGCTTTCGTTTGAATCTTGGCGGGAAACCAGGGATTCGAACCCTGGGAACGCTATTAACGTTCGCCGGTTTTCAAGACCGGTGCATTCAACCACTCTGCCAATTTCCCTTTTGCGTCACAGGATTATAGTAGGTCATCCTGTCTCAGCGGGCGCCATAATACCCGAATGAAACACACTGTCAAACTCTCGCCATCGCTTGTTACAGAGCGTCTGTTATGATCTTTGCGACTGAACGTTTCAAAACCGAAGGAGTGTCGCCATGCGCGAACAGAATTACGCAGTGAATGGTAACGCGCAGGCTGAGCAGCTTGAAGTCAGCCGCGTGTTGCGCAACACCTATGGCCTGCTCGCCCTTACCCTCGCATTCAGCGGCGTGATGGCGTTCGTAGCGCAGCAGATGCGCGTCGGCTATCCGAATATCTTTGTCGTGCTGATTGGCTTCTATGGTCTGTTTTTCCTGACCAACAAGCTGCGTGACTCGGCCTGGGGCCTGGTGTCGGCGTTTGCCTTGACCGGTTTCATGGGCTTCATCCTCGGCCCTATCCTCAACCGTTACCTCGGCATGGCTGGCGGAGCGGAAGTGGTCAGCTCGGCGTTTGCTATGACGGCCCTGGTATTTGGCGGTCTGTCGGCCTACGTGCTGATCACCCGCAAGGACATGAGCTTCCTGGGCGGCTTTATCACCGCAGGCTTCTTCGTGTTGCTGGCGGCAGTGGTTGCAGGCATGTTCTTCCAGATCAGTGGCCTGCAACTGGCGATCAGCGCGGGGTTTGTGCTGTTCTCCTCGGTGTGCATCCTGTTCCAGACCAGCGCCATCATCCATGGCGGTGAGCGCAACTACATCATGGCCACTGTTAGCCTGTATGTGTCGATCTACAACCTGTTTATCAGCCTGTTGCAGATCTTCGGCATCATGAGCCGCGATGACTGATTGTTAGCCGAATAAAAAATGCCCCGTATCGAAAGATACGGGGCATTTTTATTTTTTACTTATCAGCAGCAAGGCATCAGTACTGGTTGGGTTCCATTTCCAGTTCGACCTTGAAACGCTCAACGATATCCTTTTGGATACGCTGGGCCAGGTGCGCAATATCATGCCCTGTGGCGTTGCCATAGTTGACAAGCACCAGCGCCTGCAGCTTGTGCACGCCCGCGTCACCCTCACGAAAGCCCTTCCAGCCGGCCTTGTCGATCAGCCAACCGGCGGCAAGCTTCATGTGCCTATCCCCCTGGGGGTAGGCCACCAGGTCCGGATACTGCGCTCGAAGTTCTTCAGCCAATGCCCTGGTCACCAGCGGATTCTTGAAGAAGCTGCCGGCATTGCCCAGTACTGCCGGATCTGGCAATTTTTCGCTGCGAATGCTGCAAATCGCGCGACTGACATCGCTTGGCGTCGCGTCAGTGATGCCCTGCCCTGCCAGGCGCTGTTGTACCGGACCGTAGTCGAGTTTGAGGTGGCTGACGCGGCTCAGGGCAAAGCGTACCCGCAGGATCAACCAGCGTCCGGTTTCGTGCTTGAACAGGCTGTCACGGTAGGCAAAGTTGCATTCTTGCAGGCTGAAGTCCCGTAGCTCACCGGTGTGACGATCCAGTGCGGTCAGGCCGGCAAATACATCCTTGATCTCCACACCGTAGGCGCCAATGTTCTGCATGGGGGCAGCCCCAACGGTCCCAGGGATAAGACTGAGATTCTCCAGACCGCAAAAGCCCTCCGCCAATGTCCAAAGTACAAATGGGTGCCACGCCTCGCCCGCTTCGGCTTCAACCACCACATGCACGCCGTCATCGTGCAGCACGCGAATGCCCTGGGTGGCCATACGTAGCACCAACGCAGGTATGTCCTGGGTCAGCAGCAGATTGCTGCCACCGCCAATCACCAATAAGGGCAACGCTTGGGCCGAAGCGTAAGCCAATGCCTCTCGCACATCGGCGTCGCTGCGGGCCTCGGCATAAAGCCGGGCGCGCACGTCGATGCCAAAACTGTTGAATGGCTTGAGCGAAACCTGCGCATGCACTTGCAAGGTCATAACCGCCCCTTCAATTCGATCACCAATAAATCACAGGCCCGCTCGATCAGGTCCAGCACCCGCTCGAAGCCTTGCTCGCCCTCGTAATACGGGTCTGGCACGTCGTCCACTTCCGAATGGTAGCGGCGCAGAAACAAATCCAGTTCGGCCTTACCCTGCCCTGACTGT
Organism: Pseudomonas sp. H1_D04; assembly: GCF_054683855.1. Classification (NCBI taxonomy): domain Bacteria; kingdom Pseudomonadati; phylum Pseudomonadota; class Gammaproteobacteria; order Pseudomonadales; family Pseudomonadaceae; genus Pseudomonas; species Pseudomonas sp. H1_D04. The sequence goes on along the minus strand of NZ_CP162826.1, from coordinate 4,676,670 downwards.
AGCGCCTTGAGGTTACGCAGGTTGCTGCTATCCATCGCCAGGATCAGGTCGTAACGCGCAAAGTCAGCACGGGAGACCTGCTGGGCACGCTGGGCCGACAAATCGTAACCGCGGACCAACGCTGCACGCTGGCTGCGCTGGTCCGGCGGGTTACCGACATGCCAGTCGCCGGTGCCAGCAGAAGCAACCTCGACCTGCCCGGCCAGCCCGGCTTCGCGCAATTTATGGCGCAGGACGCCTTCAGCGGTGGGCGAGCGACAGATATTGCCCAGGCAGACAAACAGAACCTCCATCAGGCCCCCAGCAGGCGACGGACGCGCTCAAGGTCTTCCGGGGTATCGACACCGGCAGGCGGCGCTTCCAACGCATCGCCTACGTGAATACGCACGCCGTGCCACAGGGCCCGCAGTTGTTCCAGGGATTCGGTATTTTCCAACCAGCACGGCCCCCAACTGACGAAGTCATGCAGGAAACCTGCGCGGTAGGCATAGATGCCGATATGCCGGCGGTACGGTACGCCCTCCGGCAACACGTCTCGGTTCTTGGCAAAGGCGTCACGCGCCCAGGGCAAGGTGGAACGGCTGAAGGTCAACGCCAGGCCATTCACATCACTGACCACCTTCACCACGTTCGGGTTGAACAGGGTTTCAATGTCGTGAATCGGCTCGGCAAGAGTGGCCATGCGCGCTTCACCATGGGCAGCCAGGTTGGCGGCCACCTGGTCGATCACGCTCGGCGGAATCAACGGTTCGTCGCCTTGTACATTGACCACGATGGCGTCAGGCGCCAGACCAAGCTGCGTGGCCACTTCGGCCAGGCGGTCGGTGCCGGAGTTATGGTCTTCGCGGGTTAATACCGCTTCGGCGCCGAAGCCTTTGCACGCGTCAATAATGCGTGGATCGTCAGTAGCTACAACCACCCGATCAGCGCTGCTTTTGCAAGCCTGTTCCCACACCAGCTGGATCATCGGCTTGCTGCCGATCAATTGCAGCGGCTTGCCTGGCAGGCGGGTCGATGCGTAACGCGAGGGAATGACAACGGTAAAGGCGGTGGTCATTTATCCAGGCGCTCATCGGTGGTCAGGGTGCGGGCTTCGCTTTCCAGCATCACCGGGATGCCATCACGTATCGGATATGCCAGGCCCGCGCCTTTACTGATCAGCTCGGTTTTGTCGGCGCTGAGCTTGAGCGGGCCTTTGCAGATCGGGCAAGCAAGGATATCGAGCAGTTTGGTGTCCATGAATGTTTCCTGGAAAGAAGTGTTTTAAGGCAAGCGACGGGCGGGCAACAAGCGCGTCAGCTGAGTGTCGAACCACGCGACGAACGCCGGTGACGGCACTGCATCCACCGCAAGGTACCACCAGTCGGGCTGGGCAAAGGCGCGGCACTTCACCGCGTCCTTCTCGGTCATTACCAGCGGCAATGACGGAGTAAAATTCAAGACTTCGGCGCTGTAGGGCGCATGGTCGGCAAACGCATGGGGTATCGGTTGCCAGTGTAGCGTTTCAAGGGTGTTGAAGAAACGTTGCGGGTTGCCGATACCGGCGACCGCGTGCACCCGTTGACCTGCTTGAAAATACTCCACCGACTGGCGTTCGCCGGTATACAGGTTGACGAGTGCCGTAGGCTGCAGGCGGAAGGCAAAGCCATCGTCGCGATCTGATACTGCGCCGTTATAGAGCAGCGCATCTACACTCTGCAGGCGCTCGACCGGCTCGCGCAACGGCCCGGCCGGGAGGCAACGACGATTACCAAGGCCACGGGCGGCGTCAATCAACACCAGTTCCAGGTCACGGGCCAGGCGATAGTGTTGCAGACCATCATCAGAAAGAATTAGATCCAGCGGCTCGCTGGCCAACAGTGCCTTGACCGCACGGCTGCGATCGGGATCGATCATCATGGGCACGCCGCAACGCTGCACGATCAACAAAGGTTCGTCACCCGCCACTTCGGCGCTTTGGCTGGCCTCGACGCGCCATGGCAGTTGCGCAGGCTTGGCGCCGTACCCTCGACTAACCACACCTACACGCAAGCCATTGCGCCGACAGTGTTCGATCAACCACAGGATCAACGGCGTCTTGCCGGTACCGCCTACGGTGATGTTACCGACCACCACCACCGGCACGGGTGATTGATAAATGTCGCCCTCGCCCGCCACGAACCGCGCGCGTTTGCGCTGCACTACGCGGCGATACAAAGACTCCAACGGCCGCAATAACGCGAGCGCCGGATGACCCTCGTACCAGGCCTTGAGCAAACGATCGGACATGGACATCAGGGTTGGCTCGCCGCCTCGACAGTGCTCATGCGCAGATGGCTGAAACCGAGCTTGCCGGCGGCGTCCATCGCGGTGATAACGGCCTGGTGCTGGGTCTTGCCATCAGCACTGATGGACAACGGCATCTTGGTGTCTCCTCCGGATTCTTTCTCCAGGGCGACCATCAGGCTGGCGAGATCGTTTTTCTCCAGTAACTGGTTATTCACCGAGAACACGCCGTCGGCGCTGATGGCGATGTCCAGTTGCTTGATTTCCTGGTCTTCCGCTGGCGAACCACTCACCGCTTCCGGCAAGTCGACACGCAGTTCGGTCTGCCGGGTGAAGGTGGTGGTGACGACAAAAAACAGCAGCAGGATAAATACCACGTCGATCAGCGACGCGAGGTTGATATCGACATTTTCCCGTTGCTTGCGGCGAAATTTCACGCTTTGCCCCCAACCAGGTCCACATCACGGTCGCCTTGCACCACTTCCACCAACTTGATGGCCTCCTGCTCCATGCCGACCACCAGCTCATCGATGCGCCGCTGCAGGAAACGATGGAAGAACACCGCAGGAATACCGACCATCAAGCCTGCTGCCGTGGTAATCAGGGCCTTGGAAATCCCCCCGGCGAGCACCGCCGCGTTGGTGGTCATGCCCGACCCCATGAATGAGCTGAAAATATCGATCATGCCCAATACCGTTCCCAGCAGACCGAGCAACGGTGCCATGGCAGCGATGGTGCCGAGAGCATTAATGTAGCGCTCCAGTTCATGAATAACCCGGGCGGCGGCCTCTTCAATGCACTCTTTCATGATCTCGCGGCCATGCTTGGAGTTAGCCAAGCCCGCGGCGAGGATTTCGCCCAAAGGCGAATCAGCGCGCAATGCCTTGAGTTTTTCCTTGTCCAGTTGCTTGTTCTTGATCCAGCCCCAGACCTGCCCCAATAGATGCTCGGGCGTGACTCGACTGGCGCGCAGGGTCCACAAGCGTTCGGCAACGATGCCGAGTGCGGCGATGGAGCTCAAGATAATCGGCAACATCATCCAGCCGCCGGATTTGACCAATTCCCACACAGTGAATGTCCCCTCGAAAAAGTGCGCCACTTTACCATACAGGTTCGGCAACGGGGTTCGTCACCCATGGCTTCGCCTGTCGTAGGCTCCAGCCTTATAGTAACGTCGAATTACGGTAACGCTTCGCGCCAAAAACGGCGTTGACTACGCGCAACAATGGGTGGCAGGAAAGCCCCCAATTGCAAGCGCACCGCTCCATGCTCAGCACTGTCATATAACTGGCTGCCCAGCGTCTGGTAGCGCTCAACCACCTGTGGATGAGGATGGCCGAACGCATTGCCACGCCCACGGGAGATCAGCACTGACGTGGGTGCCAGCCGCCGTAGAAAAGGCCAGGATGACGAACTCCGGCTGCCATGGTGAGGGGCTTGCAGCCAATCGGTCCGCACGGCCAGTGGTGAGTCGAGAAATGCCCGTTCGGCGGCGCGATCAATATCCCCGGTGAGCAATAGCCGTTCACCATTGGCTTGGACCTGCAGAACGCAAGACTTTGGATTGCCATTAATAGCCTCAGACCACTGCCACAACTCGAATGACACACCGTCCCATTCCCACTGCTCGCCACTGATACATGGCTGGGCTCCGAGAAACGCTGGCAACCCTTCGGTTTCACCGCCCACGACCCGCTTGATCGGCACCCCTCGGGCAACAGCCGCTGCCCCACCGGCATGATCGGCATCAGCGTGACTGAGCAACATCATGTCCAGTGACTCGACGCCGAGTTTTTTCAGCGACGGCAATACCACACGAGCCCCCAGATCAACTGTGCCAGACCGCAGGCCGGCGTCGTAAAGCAACGTGTGATGCCGGGTACGCAGAATCAAGGACTGCCCCTGCCCCACATCCAACTGCACCACCTCCACCCGCCCATGGGGCACCGGCTCACGCGGTGGAAAGACTGCCAACAGCAACATCGGCCAGCCCAACAGCCGAAACGGCACGCCTTTGGGCAGCAACAACAGCACTGCGCCCATCAGACTGATCAGCCAGTAACCCAAGGGCACATCGGCAGGTATCCACGCGGGCACTTGCCCTGCGAGCCATGCCAGACCCAGGAACAACGCATCCAGCGCCCCACCCGCCAGCCACAGCAAGCCCTCCCCCAAATATGGCAGCGGCAGCATGGCGGTCCCCAGCAACGCCAGCGGCAACACCACAAGACTGATCCAAGGCACGGCCACCAGATTGGCCAGCGGCGCACTGACGCTGATGGGCAACCCGAGCACCAACAACACAGGAAGCAGGCCAATGGCAATCAACCATTGAGGACGCGTCCAGGCCTGCCAGACACCCCACGGCCCCAGGCGCCCGCCGAAAGCCAGGATCAATACGGCAACAGCCGTAAAAGAAAGCCAAAACCCCGGTTGCAGGCTGGCCAATGGTTCAAGGATCAGTACACCATTGAGCGCCAGCAACAACGGCCACCAGAACCCCAGATGACGGAAGCGCAAACGCCACAGCAGCACCAGGCCCACCATGACGCAGGCCCGCTGGACCGGCACACCGAACCCCGCCAACAGGCCATAACCCAGCGCGGACGCAAACGCCAAGCCACACGCCCACGGCAGCCATGGCCACATTCGAGGCCAGAAACCGTAGCGTGCCAGTAACGCGACCAACCCGTAGATCAGCCCCGCCAGCAGGCCGATATGCTGGCCGGAAATCACCAGCAGGTGCACCGTGCCGGTGTCCTGCAACACCTGCCAATCCTCGGCTGCCAGCCCGGAACCGTCCCCCAGCACCAAAGCTGCCAGGCCCGCCTCGCGACCTTGAGCGTCGACGGCAATCAACCGTTGGCGGACCGTGTCGCGCCAGGCATGGCGGGCCGGCGACAGGCGCTCACCGTCTTTTACCGAGCCAGTGGCGCCAATGCGTTGGACTAGCAACCATGCCTCTTGATCAAAACCGTGAAAATTGAGCAGCCCGGACGGCCGCTTAAGCGTGACTGCCAGGCGCCAGCGCTCCCCGCTGCGTACCTCGGGCCCACCGTGCCAGGACACACGGATGCGCTTGGGCAACCGGGCGTTACGCGACCGACTGTCGGCCAGATCGAAACGCACCCCGGTGCCGGTCTGTTGTGGCAACCCAATGACGCGCCCCTCCAACCATCGCGTCTGGCCATCGAGCGCCGGTGGCAAGCGATCATCCAGCGCCCATTGCGCACTGATGCACGCCCAGCTCAAGCCCAGCAGGAAAAACGCCAAGGGAGACGTACGAAATGGCAGCAGCATCAAAACCAGCACCAGCATGGCTATCAGCCATCCAGTGGTCGGTAACTCAGGTAGGAAGCGCAGGGCAAGCAAGCCCAGCGCCAGCGCGAACATCCCTGTCTTCATGAATCATCCTTTTCAAGTGATCCACTCAGTCTTAGCTGGGTGCTCGGTACGTCCTATGATGTTTTGTCACAAAGTCTGAATTTTCTGTTTATAGAATGCGGGCATACTTGCCCCTCGAACTGACCTGGACCCCTTATGCCACGGCGCTTATTCAAACGGTACATGCCCGACCCCACCAGTATCAGGGAACACAAGTCATTACAGTTTCTTGGCACGCTGCTGCATGATCCGAACCTCTGGCATCTGAATCGGCACTCGGTGGCGCGCGCCATGGCGGTGGGTGTGTTCGCAGCATTTATCCCCATTCCGTTGCAGATGCTATTGGCTGCGGTGCTGGCAATTACCGTGCGCGGCAATATGCCCATCGCCGTCAGCCTGGTTTGGCTGACAAACCCGATCACGATGCCAGTGGTATTTGTTTGTACTTACATGACCGGCGCCTGGTTGATGAACGTGCCCCCGCGCAGCCTGCCCGATGACTTGACCTGGGAATGGATCAGCGGCCAGTTGAGTACGCTGTGGCAACCCTTCTTGCTCGGCTCAGTGGTGTTGGGGCTGGTGCTGGGCGCATTGGCCTATTGCCTGACGATGGGCTATTGGCGCTGGTGGGTCTCGCGCCAATGGAAGAAGCGCAAGCTGCGCCGGGGCTGAGCCCTAGCGCGCCGGTAACCGCAGGTGTACACGCAAGCCCTGACCGGTGTTTTGCGCCCAAAGGCTGCCGTCCTGACGCTGAACGGCATTGCGCGCGATGCTCAGGCCCAGGCCGAAACCACCATCACCGGGCCGTGAGCCGTCCAAGCGCGTGAACGGCGCAAAAATCCGCTCCAGATCACGCTCATCAATCCCCCCGCCCTGATCCTCCAACCACAGGTGCCAGTACTCCCCATCGCGTCGCCCATCCAGACACACAACCCCGTTCTCCGGAGGAGTGGCGTATGGCGTTGCGCAGGATATTTTCCAAGGCCTGGGCCAGGGCGTTTAGATTACCGCGCACCCAACAGTCAGCGCCCAGCAGGCACGGCAGTCGCGATGCGGACCAATCGCTTTCAAAACAGGCATTCTCCCGCAGCATGTCCCACAACGCCTGTACCTGAAGATCCTCCTTGGGCAGTGGCGCCCGCTCGGTGTCCAGCCAGGCCAGCTGCAAGCTGTCTTCCACCAGGCGCTGCATAGCGTCAATCTCTCGGCCCAGCCGCTCACGCAACTGAGCAAGATCCTGCTCGCTGTCGCAGGCCACGCGCAAGCGGCTCAGCGGAGTGCGCAGTTCATGGGACATGTCCCGCAGCAGTTGTTGTTGCAATACAACAGTGCCCTGCAAACGCTCAGACATGTGGTCAAACGCACGGCCCAACTCGCCCAATTCGTCCTGTCGACTGGTGGCGTCAAGGGGCATCCGCGTGTTCAATTGATCGGCACGCCAGGCATTGGCCTGCTCGCGCAGTTGATTGAGAGGCATGATCAGCAGCCGGTACAGGCCGACGCACAGCAACAAGGTAAACAGGCCTGGAATCACACCATTGGTCACCACGCGCCAGACCACTTGATAACGCCCTGGCATAAAACGCTGTGGCAATTCAATGACCAGCGAACCGGCCCCCGGATCTACCGCAAACGGGATCTTGAGCCACGGCAAGCCCTTGACGTGGCGGCTGACCGGCCAATCCAGGCCCCGCAAGAACGTCAGGCGCTGGCTTTCCGTAGCGGTCAGTGGATAGCTGCTCAACGACTGCAAGTCGTTGCCTATTACGCCGATCCACGTGCTTTCCTGTTTGCCCATCGCCTGCAGCCACGCATCAACACCGGCATGGCCGCCACGGTTCCAGGCCTGCTCGGCGCTCACCGCATAACCACTCAGCGTGCCCCTCGCCTCGTCGGACAAATACGCGTTCTTTTGCTCCATGTAACGGCCCCAGGACCAACTGAGCCAGATCATCAGTAAGCAGAAGGCAATCAACAGGCAGGCGAGCTTCCAAAATAATGAATGTTTGCCCGGCAGCCGTTTCAGCGCCCTTTCAAAGCCCATCGTCGTGACCACTGAGCACATAGCCCTTGCCCCACACCGTGCGCACTTCGCGCTCGCTGTAGCCGATCGCCTTGAGCTTGCGACGGATCTGGCTGATGTGCATGTCGAGGCTGCGGTCATGGGGCGCATAGCCGCGCTGCAACACATGTTGGTAAAGGAATGCTTTGCTGAGGACTTCTTCAGTGTTGCGGTGCAGGGTTTCCAACAGGCGGTATTCGCTGCGGGTCAGGCCTGCCCAGTGTTCCTGATGAAACACATCGCACAGCTCATCGTCGAAACGCAGTGTGCGAGCATCCCCACGCACCGGCGCAAGCGTCGGCAGCGGGCGTCGATCCAGGGCCACCCGGCGCAGGATGGCTTCGATACGCACGCGCAACTCGACCATGCTGAACGGCTTAGGCAAGTAGTCATCGGCGCCCAGGCGAAAACCGCTGACGCGATCGGCCTCGGCACCCAATGCCGACATCAGGATCACCGGGATCGAATGACTCTGGCGTAGATGAGTCAAGATCGACAAACCATCCAGCCCCGGCAGCAGGATATCCATCAACACCAGGTCGAACGCCTGTTCGCGCGCCATCGCCAGCCCTTGCTGGCCGTTCTGGCACCAGGTGACCTGGAAGCCACAGCGCCCCAGATGCTCGTGGACATAGGCGCCCAGCACGGGATCATCTTCGATGGTCAGGATATTGGGTAGGCCAACTGCTGCGGGATTCATTAGCGTCTGCAAGTCATTCTCAATCGCTGATTATTCAAGATTACCCTGGCGCAGGCAATCGCTACGGGGCCAAACGAGCCGAAGATTGCCCTCTCTCAACAATTTGCGAGATTCCAGGCCGTGCAAATGGCTACACTGCGCAGGTGGCGCGGGCCGGATGCCGGCGCGGAAGATTGATTTCAGTGTGGTAGCAGGAGAGTGGCGTGCTTAGAAGAATGGGGATAAAAGGCCGCGTACTGTTGCTGAGCTTATTACCGACCAGCCTGATGGCCTTACTGTTGGGGGGCTACTTCACCTGGATGCAACTCTCGGAGTTGCAGACCCAATTGCTGCAGCGCGGCGAAATGATCACCGAGCAATTGGCGCCTCTGGTGGCTCCTGCTTTAAGCAGCAAGAACACTGACCTGCTGGAGCGCATCGCCACTCAATCCCTGGAACAACTGGACGTGCGCACCGTGTCGTTCCTTGCGCCGGACCGTACGCCCCTCGCCCACGCTGGCCCGACCATGCTCAACCAGCCGCCGGCCGGCAACAGCTCTCATCTGCTGCAACGCACCGACAATGACGCCACGCGCTATCTGCTGCCGGTGTTTGGCCGCCATCGCAACCTTGCCGGCGACTTGATCCCCGATGAAGCCGACCGCCTCTTGGGCTGGGTCGAAGTAGAACTGTCCCACAACGGTATGTTGCTGCGCGGCTATCGCAGTCTGTTCGCCAGCCTGCTGTTGATCGCCATTGGCCTGATCTGCACAGCAGCCCTGGCGCTGCGCATCAGCCGCACGATCAACGAGCCGATTGGCCTGATCAAGCAAGCAGTGGCCCAGCTCAAGGACGGCAACCTGGAAACCCGCTTGCCTCCTTTGGGCAGCCAGGAACTGGACCAACTCGCCTCAGGCGTCAACCGCATGGCCGAAACTCTTCAAAACGCTCAGGAAGAGTTGCAGCACAGCATCGACCAGGCCACCGAAGACGTGCGCCAGAATCTGGAAACCATCGAAATCCAGAACATCGAGCTGGACCTGGCCCGCAAAGAAGCACTCGAGGCCAGCCGTATCAAGTCCGAGTTCCTGGCCAATATGAGCCATGAAATCCGCACACCGCTCAACGGTATCCTCGGCTTTACCCACCTGCTGCAAAAAAGCGAGCTCACACCGCGCCAGTTGGATTACCTGGGCACTATCGAAAAATCCGCCGACAACCTGTTGGGCATCATCAACGAGATCCTCGACTTCTCGAAGATTGAGGCCGGCAAGTTGGTGCTCGACAGCATCCCGTTCAACCTGCGGGATTTGCTGCAGAGACACCCTCACCATCCTCGCCCCCGCTGCCCATGCCAAGCAGTTGGAGCTCGTCAGCCTGGTGTACCGCGACACGCCGCTAGCACTGGTGGGCGACCCTCTGCGGCTTAAGCAGATCCTGACCAACCTGATCGGCAACGCCATCAAGTTCACCCGCGAGGGCACTATCGTGGCCCGGGCGATGATCGAGGAGGAACAGGAAGACAGCGTGCAACTGCGCATCAGCGTGCAGGACACCGGCATCGGCCTGTCCAGCCAGGATGTGCGGGCTTTGTTCCAGGCGTTCAGCCAAGCCGATAACTCTCTGTCGCGCCAGCCGGGCGGCACCGGGCTGGGCCTGGTGATTTCCAAGCGCCTGATCGAGCAAATGGGCGGTGAAATTGGCGTCGACAGTACGCCGGGCGAAGGGTCGGAATTCTGGATCAGCCTGAACCTGCCCAAAACCCGCGACGATATCGAAGACCTGCCCTGCGCCGCTGCTGGGCCATCGCGTGGCGGTACTGGAAAACCACGAACTGGCGCGCCAGGCCTTGCAACATCAACTGGAAGACTGCGGCCTGGAAGTCACGCCGTTCAACAGCCTGGAAAACCTGACCAACGGCATCACCAGCGCCCATCAGACCGAGCAAGCCATCGACTTGGCGGTGCTCGGCGTCACCGCCAACGACATCCCGCCCGAGCGCCTCAACCAGCATCTTTGGGACCTGGAACGCCTGGGTTGCAAAGTGCTGGTGCTGTGCCCAACCACGGAACAGATGCTGTTCAACCAGTCGGTGCCCAACCCCAACAGCCAGTTGCAGGCCAAGCCGGCATGCACCCGCAAGCTTCGCCGCGCCCTCTCCGACCTGATCAGCCCGCGCCCGTCGCGCAGCGAACCGGGCGAGCCGCTGTCCAGCCGTGCACCACGTGTGCTGTGTGTCGACGACAACCCGGCAAACCTGCTCTTGGTGCAAACGTTGCTGGAGGACATGGGCGCCCAGGTACGTGCGGTAGAAAGCGGTTATGCCGCAGTCGACGCGGTAAAACAGGACACCTTCGACCTGGTGCTGATGGACGTACAAATGCCTGGCATGGATGGGCGCCAGAGCACCGAGGCGATCCGCCAGTGGGAAAGTGAGCGCCATGGCACACCCTTGCCAGTGGTCGCCCTTACCGCTCACGCCATGGCTAACGAAAAACGCGCCTTGCTGCAAAGCGGCATGGACGATTACCTGACCAAACCCATCAGCGAAAGACAACTGGCCCAAGTGGTGTTGAAGTGGACCGGCCTGGCCTTGCGCAACCAAGTGCCTGAGCGTGTCGCTGAAGGTCTGGGCCCAGGGGGTGCAGTTGCCGGTCCTGGACCATGAAGAAGGCCTACGCCTGGCCGCGGGTAAAACCGATCTGGCGGCTGACATGCTTGCCATGCTGCTGGCCTCCCTGGAAGCCGACCGCCAAGCCATTCACATCGCCCGCGACGCCAAGGACAACCTGGCGCTGATCGAACGCGTCCACCGCTTGCACGGCGCCACCCGCTACTGTGGCGTACCGCAACTGCGCGCCGCCTGCCAGCGCGCCGAAACCCTGCTCAAGCAGGACGATGCCAAGGCGATGACCGCGCTGGACGAACTGGACATGGCCATCGCGCGATTGGCCAGTGAAGCACGGGTAAGTGTCTGACCCTATTTCATGGCGCTGACCCACTGAAAAATTGCAGGGAGCTTTTCAATGCGCGTGATTCTTTTCAGCAGCCAGACCTACGACCGCGATAGTTTCCTCGGCGAGCCAATGCCAGCTGGGCTGGAACTGCAATTCCAGCCGGCCCGACTCAATCTCGACACCGTGGCCCTGGCCGAACACCACGAGGTGGTTTGCGCCTTTATCAACGACGACCTCAGCGCCCCGGTGCTGGAACACCTGGCCAAGGGCGGCACCCGACTGATTGCACTGCGCTCGGCGGGTTACAACCATGTCGACCTCGCCGTCGCCAAGCGCCTGGGCCTGACGATCGTACGGGTACCCGCTTACTCGCCCCATGCGGTCGCCGAACACGCCGTAGCGCTGATCCTCGCACTCAACCGCCGCCTGCACCGTGCCTACAACCGCACCCGCGAGGGTGACTTCAGCTTGCACGGTCTTACCGGTTTCGACCTGGTGGGCAAGACTGTCGGTGTTGTCGGCACTGGGCAGATCGGCGCGACATTTGCCAGGATCATGGCCGGGTTCGGCTGTGAGTTGCTCGCCTACGACCCCTTCCCCAATCAACAGGTGCAGGCAATGGGCGCGAAGTACGTGAGCCTGCCCGAGTTACTGGCCCAGGCGCAGATCATCAGCCTGCACTGCCCGCTGACCGCTGACAGCAAGCACCTGATCAACGCCCGCTCCCTGTCGCACATGCAGCCCGGCGCGATGCTGATCAATACTGGCCGTGGCGGCCTGGTGGATACCCCGGCATTGATCGAAGCCCTCAAGGACGGCCAACTCGGCTACTTGGGGCTGGATGTCTACGAAGAAGAAGCCCAGCTGTTTTTTGAGGACCGCTCGGACTTGCCCCTGCAAGACGACGTGCTCGCACGCCTGCTGACCTTCCCCAACGTGATCATCACCGCACACCAGGCGTTCCTTACCCGCGAGGCCCTGGCGGCCATTGCCGGCACTACCCTTGCCAACATCGCTGCATGGGCCGATGGTCGGGCGCAGAACCTCGTCGAAGGGATGATCAGCGGTCACATAGCAAGCTCATGATGAGCAGGCACCCGTGATAGGATGCCGCGCCTATTTGGAGGATCCATGGCCGAACACGATTTCCGCTTCAGCTTGCTGAGCCCGCAACACACCCTGATCGAATGCCGAGCCCTAGTGCCGGGCCGTTACCAAGTCACCGGCAACGGTGGTTCGATCAAGCATGGCGATGTCCTGATCGTCACCCTGCGCGGCAGTAAAACCCTGTCAATGCGACTGACCGTTGAAGGTGACGCGCGCTACTCCATCCGCCCGGCGGGCCAATGGGTCGCCATGGCTCAAGGGCCGAAATTCGGCGAGTTGGAGATTCACACTTGGAAGGTCAACTGCGACAGCTGCGACACCGTGCTGGAGTTTGAATTCGCGGTAGAAACCAAGCTGACCAAAGAACCGCTGCAGCCTGCCGCCAACGCGCGCATCAAAGAGTTGGGCTGGGCCAGTGAAGGCGACAAGCACCGCTGCCCGAAATGCCAGAAGGCTGCGCAATGAAAGGCCTGCTTCTGCTCGCCGCCGTCGGCGTGGCCTTGAGCGGCTGTGCCGGTGATGCGGTCAAGCTCAAGCAGGATCACAGTTACGTGGTGGAGTGGATTGGTGAGCGGCCATTGATGGACTACGCACACCTGACTGTCACCCTCGGCGCCGATGGCCGCGCCTACGGTAATGGCGGCTGCAACCACTGGTTTGCGCCGTACACGGTCGAGGGCGACAAGCTCAGCTTCGGCAAAATCGGCAGCACCCGCAAGCTCTGCGCCGAGGCCTTGATGGAGCAGGAGCATCGCTTCTTCCAGGCCCTGCAAAGCGTACAACGCTGGGACATCTCGCCGATCGAGCAGACCCGCTTCTGGCCGGCCGAAGGCAAGCCGATTCGCCTGTGGCTGGAAGAAGGCTGATCACGCTGCTTGCGGTCCAAATGTGGGAGAGGGCTTGGCCCCGATGGCGGTGTAACAGTCAACGGATGTATTGACTGAAACACTGCAATCGGGGGCAAGCCCCTCCCACATTTGATTTGAGTGGTTGCTTTAACCGCGCAAGGCCTTGAGTTTGGCCAGTACCCCTTCCGCCGTCTGTTCGCCCATCAACTGCTCACGCACCTTGCCCTTGTCATCAATGATGTAAGTCACCGGCAATGCCTCGCTGCGCGGAATCTCAAAGATCCCGTCGGGGTTTTGCGCCAGCACGGTGAATTTAATGCCCAGCTTGTCGCTGGCCTCTTTCAGCTCTGCACCCTGCACATTGTCGAAGTTAACCCCGAACACCCCCACGCCCTGCCCCTTCAGCTGTTCCGCCAAGGCATTGAGCTCAGGGATTTCCGTGCGGCACGGGCCACACCATTCTGCCCAGTAGTTGACCACCAGCCATTGCTTGTCCAAGCGCTCGGCCGCGACTTTCTGGCCGTACTGGTCAACGCCATAGTCATTCCCACAGCCGCTGAGCAGCAGGGTTGTAATGATCGCCAATGCACCGATCAGTCGACGTGTCATGGGGTAATCCTTCGCAAAAATGAACGTTGGCTGCGACCTATCGCCTCTTACGGTTTAAGGACGGGGTGCAGCGCGGGTAGAATACCCGCCACCTTACGCAAGATGCGACCCGCACATGACCGATCTGACGCTTTATCACAACCCGCGCTGCTCGAAATCCCGCGGTGCGCTCGAACTGCTTGAAGCCCGCGGTCTCACCCCAACCGTGGTGCGCTACCTGGAAACCCCGCTGGATGCGTCGCAAATCAAGGCCTTGCTGGCCAAACTGGGCCTCAGCGCCCGTCAATTGCTACGTACCGGCGAAGACGAGTACAAAACTCTCAACCTGGCCGACGCCAGCCTCAGCGAAGCCCATCTGATCGCCGCCATCGCCGAACACCCCAAGCTAATGGAGCGTCCGATCCTGGAAACCGCCGACAAAGCCATCATCGGCCGCCCACCAGAAAACGTGCTGGAGATTCTGCCGTGACCACACCGTACGTGCTGGTGCTGTATTACAGCCGCAACGGCTCGGTCAGCGAAATGGCCCGGCAGATTGCCCGGGGCATTGAGCAAGGCGGCATGGAGGCGCGCTTGCGCACAGTGCCGGCGATCTCCACCGAATGCGAAGCCGTGGCGCCGAGTATTCCGGACGAAGGCGCGCTGTATGCCAATCTAGATGATCTGAAGAACTGCTCAGGCCTGGCCCTGGGGAGCCCGACGCGCTTCGGCAACATGGCCGCGCCGCTCAAGTACTTCCTCGATGGCACCAGCAACCTGTGGCTCACCGGCGCTCTAGTCGGCAAGCCGGCTGGCGTGTTCACCTCCACCGCCAGCCTGCACGGCGGCCAGGAGACCACGCTGATGTCGATGCTGCTACCGCTGCTGCACCACGGCATGCTGATCACTGGCCTGCCCTACAGCGAACAGGCATTGCTCGACACCCAGGGCGGCGGTACGCCATATGGCGCCAGCCACCATTCCGGGCCGGACGGCAAGCGCATGCTCGATCAACATGAAATCACCCTGTGCCGGGCACTGGGATTGCGCCTCGCCACCACCGCCACGCTGCTGGAGAATGGTCGTGGCCAAAAAGCCTAAAGTTCTGCCGCCCCAAGCGTGGCTGGAGCCGCGGGTCAAGGTGGCACGCGCGCTGAGCCTGCTGGCGTTTTTTAGCCTGGTGGGTTTGCTCTGCGTGTATTACCTGTTCGTCGCCGACCTGCACGGCGCACGCCCATGGGTGATCCTGCTGATCGAGCTGGTGCCGCTGTTGTTGCTGGCGCCGGGCATGATCAGCGGCAGTGCGCGGGGGCACTCATGGATGTGCTTTGCGGTGAACCTGTATTTCATTAAGGGCGCGCTGGCGGCGTATGACCCGAACCGTCAGTGGTTCGGGGTGCTTGAGATGCTGGCGAGTCTGGCGGTGTTTTGTACCGCACTGCTCTATGTGCGGTGGCGGCATCAGATTGAATCGGCGGCTGGCTGAGGCCTGATCAACGATTTGCAGTGCATCAGGCTTGTGTGGCGAGCGAGCTTACTCGCTCACCGCACAAGAACTTGCGCCGACTGGGGTCAGTGGTTGACGGTGTAAGCCAACATCATCGACAACTGACACATCGGCCGCCCACTCCGGCATGCCACTGGTTGAACGCGCCCTGAACCGTCGCCAGATCCCGCAGGCTGGTCGGCGCCTTGTCGACGATCTTCTGCGCATTCAATGCAGCCACTACGTCATCACTCGGCACAAACGTATCCTTGCCCACCATCCGCAAGAATCGCGGCGCCGACAGGCCGCCCAACTGATGGCCGTGCTTGCTCAGGTACTTCCAAAGCCCGACGATATCCGTCACCGGCCAGTCGGCGATAAACGCGCCGAAGCTGCCCTTCTCTTGCTCAATATCCAGAATCATCTGCGCATTGCGCGGCACGCTCTTGAGCTTGCCCAGGTGACGGATGATACGCGTGTCCTGCATCAGGCGTTCCAAGTGCTCGGCGCCCATCAGCACGACTTTTTCCGGATCGAAGCCGAAGAACACCTGCTCAAACGCCGGCCACTTGGCGTCCACTACACTGTGCTTCAACCCGGCGCGAAACACCCGGAGCGCCAAGGTCGACAGGTAGCGATCATCGCTGATCTTGCGCAATTGGGCCGGGGTCTTGGGTGCCGGCAGGTGGGCTTCCAGTTGAGCCGCTGAACCAAAGCGGTTCAGACAATATTCGTGCAGCCACTTGTAATCGCGCATGCCCTCTCCTGGGGATTGAAATGAAAACGGCGCCCTTGAGCGCCGTCTTTCAGAGCGTTGAACTGCTTCAGAGGTTCACTACGTTGACGAAGCGCGAAGCGGCCGTCTCGTCGATTTTCAGGCTGGTGAAGTCAAACAGGTTGCGGTCGGCCAACTGCGACGGCTGCACGTTCTGCAAGCTGCGGAAGATGCTTTCTGTGCGCCCCGGCGTCTTGCGCTCCCAGTCCACCAGCATCTCCTTGACCACCTGGCGCTGCAGGTTTTCCTGGGAGCCGCACAGGTTGCACGGGATGATCGGGAATTGCTTGAAGTCGGAGTAGGCCTGGATGTCTTTCTCGTTGCAATACGCCAGCGGACGGATTACCACGTTGCGTCCGTCATCGGAGCGCAGCTTGGGCGGCATGGCCTTGAGAGAGCCGTTGAAGAACATGTTGAGGAAGAAGGTTTCGACGATGTCGTCGCGATGGTGACCCAATGCCATCTTGGTCGCACCGATTTCATCGGCAAAGGTGTAGAGCGTGCCACGGCGCAGGCGCGAGCACAGCGAGCAGGTGGTCTTGCCTTCCGGGATCAACTCCTTGACCACCGAATAGGTGTCTTTCTCGACGATGTGGTACTCGACGCCCAGCGCTTTCAGGTAAGCCGGCAGCACGTGCTCGGGAAACCCCGGTTGTTTCTGGTCCATGTTGACGGCAACGATGTCGAACTTGATCGGCGCGACCTTTTGCAGGTGCAGCAGCACATCGAGCAGGGTGTAACTGTCTTTGCCGCCGGAGAGGCAGACCATGACCTTGTCGCCATCCTCGATCATGTTGAAATCGGCGACTGCTTCACCCGCCAGGCGACGCAGGCGTTTTTGCAGTTTGTTCTGGTTGACCGTAAGAGTGCCCATGGCGATTGGATCCGCTGGAGGTGTGTGACGAAAAGCCGGGTATCTTACCGATGTCGAGTCCACACATTCAACGTGGCCCCGCATTCCAATCTGCGATTAGGCCCACTGTTTACAGTGCGATTTGCTCTAAAGGCCCTACAGTTATTCCGGTCATCCCTTCCTATACTGCGACGTGAGGTCGCACATCTATATCCAGACCTTTCAGGCCAATTGGCCCGTGGGCGCTCCGATGGGGGGCGATGGTAACAACGACAGGAGTGACTGGCATGATCCATCACGTCGTGGGGCTGTTTACCCATCCCGACCAGGAATGGCGGGAAATCCGTGGCGATAAAGAAGAAAGCATCGGCCACATGTACCTCACTCACACCCTGATTCTCGCGGCAATTCCCGCAATATCAGCGTTTATCGGCACCACCCAGGTGGGCTGGGTCATCGGCAATCGCGCGCCGGTGATGCTGACCCAGGAAAGTGCGTTGTGGATGACCATCATGTCGTACGCAGCCATGCTTGGCGGCGTGGCGGTGATGGGCGCGTTCATTCATTGGATGGCCCGGACCTACGACGCCAACCCCAGCATGGCCCGCTGCGTGGCCTTTGCGACCTACACCGCGACGCCGCTGTTTATCGGCGGGCTGGCGGCGCTCTACCCGCACATGTGGCTGGGTATGGTCGTGGGCACAGCGGCGATCTGCTACACGGTGTACCTGTTGTATGTGGGGCTGCCGACGTTCATGAACATCGATCCGGACGAAGGCTTCCTGTTTTCCAGCTCGGTACTGGCCGTAGGCCTGGTGGTGCTGGTGGCGATCATGGCGTTTACGGTGATCGTCTGGGGCCTGGGCGTAGGGCCGATCTATACCAACTGAACCGCTGAAACCGTAGGCAAGGCCACCGCAAGGTGGCTTTGTGCGTTATGCATGACCATTCGGCGCCTGACAGATTCGGAAACACTCAGCTTTGCGGCATACTGGGCATCTCTGGAGATATGTACAGCATGCCCGAGCAACTCAATACCCGCGTCGAAGATTGTTTCCTGCAAGCCGAATCCTTTTTCAAACGAAGCTTCAAACGCCCCCAGGTCAGCCTCAAGCTGCGGGGCCAGAAAGCCGGTGTCGCGCATTTGCACGAGAACCTGCTGCGCTTTAACCCACAGTTGTACCGAGAAAACAGCCAGCACTTCCTCAAGCAGACCGTGGCCCATGAGGTGGCGCACCTGATCGCCCACCAATTGTTTGGTGAACGCATCCAGCCCCATGGCGAGGAATGGCAGTTGATCATGCGCGGGGTCTACGAACTGCCGCCGGACCGTTGCCATACCTATGCCGTGCAGCGGCGCCAGGTGACCCGCTATATCTACCGCTGCCCATGTGCCGACAGCGACTTTCCGTTTTCGTCGCAGCGACATGGCATGGTGGCTCAGGGGCGGCGGTATCTGTGTCGGCGCTGTCGGCAGACGTTGGTGTTTACAGGCGAAACCCGGGTGGAATAAAGGCCTCATCGGGAGCAAGCCCCCTCCCACATTTTGATCGTATTCACAGGCCTGAATGTGGGAAGGGGCTTGCTCCCGATAGCGTCCGCCCAGCCACTACATAATCACCTTGGAGCTGCGCAGCTCGCTGATGCGCGACAGGCTCAAGCCCAGCTCCGCCAACACTTCATCACTGTGCGCGCCCACGGCGGCACCAATGTGCCGGGGCGCTGGCAACCCGTCCGAAAACTTTAACGGGCAGGCAATCTGCGCCTGGTTCGAGCCATCGCCCCTGGGCACCTGGCTGACCAGCGCCCGCGCCTTTAACTGCGGATGGGCCACGGCTTCGCTGAGCGTCAGCACAGGTTCAACGCAGGCATCCACCCCGGCAAACAGCTCGCATAATTCCGCGAAACTGCGCTTCTCGAACTCCACTTGCAAGGCCTGCTTAAGCGCCGCCTGCCGCTCTGGCTTCAAGCCCTGCGCGGCCAGCTCCGGGCGCCCCAACGCTTCACACAATTGCTGCATAAACGCCGGCTCCAGGCTGCCCACCGACATCCAGCGCCCATCGCGCGAGCGGTAGTAATCGTAGAAACTCCCGCCATTGAGCACATGGCCTTCCCATTCCGGCTCCGCACCACAGGCGAGATAACCCGCCCCAGCCATGGCATTCAAGCTGAACGAGCAATCGGTCATGCTTACATCCAGGTATTGCCCGACGCCACTTTGCTGGCGGGCGATAACGGCCGCCAGCAACCCCACCACCGCATGCAGCGAACCCCCGCTCACGTCCGCCAACTGCACACCCAACGGCAGCGGCCCGCTGTCCTGGCGCCCGGTATAGCTGGCCACGCCTGCCAGTGCCAGGTAGTTGATATCGTGGCCGGCGCGATCCTTATACGGGCCGGTCTGGCCATAACCGGTGATCGACACATAAATCAGCCGGGGATTAATCGCCTTCGAGCCTCATACCCCAGGCCCAGGCGTTCCATCACGCCGGGGCGAAACTGTTCGAGCACGATGTCGTAGTCTTTGACCAGCGCCCGCACAATTTCCAAGGCCTCGACCTGCTTGAGGTCCAGCGCCAGGCTGCGTTTATTGCGATTGAGGTAGGCATGGCTTGCCGAGGTGCCCTGATCATGGGGCGGCAAGACCCGCAGCATGTCCAGGCGCGTGGGCGATTCGATACGCAGCACTTCGGCGCCCATGTCCGCCAGCATCAACGAAGCAAACGGGCCGGGCAGCAAGGTGGAAAAATCCAGCACTTTGAGGGACGCCAAGGGACCTGACATGGGGACTCCACTTTCGGTTCGAATGCCCACAGACTAGGCAGCCTTGCGCCTACCGGCAATCGTCAGAACGATCACCGACAGTGACCGTTTTGATCACGGCGGGCTTTTTCGCGACGGCGGCTTTATCATTGGCCTACGTTTGCTTGCCGAGTGTTCCATGAAGTTCGCGATTGCCCTGTATTCCGCCGCCCACGCGCCCTCTTCGCGCCGCGCCTTGCTCTTCGCCCAGGCGGCGTTGGCCGGTGAGGCATGAGATTGTGCGGTTGTTTTTTTATCAGGATGGCGTTTACAGCGCGTCCAGCAACCTCGTAGCGCCCCAAGATGAGCAGGACATTGCCCGCCAATGGCGTGAGTTTGTCAGCACTCATCAGCTCGACGGCGTGGTATGCATCGCCGCCGCCCTGCCGTCGTGGCGTGCTCAACAGCGAAGAGGCCACGCGCTATCAACGCAGCGCAGTGAACCTGGATGCACCGTGGACGCTGTCAGGCCTGGGAGCAATTGCATGATGCAATCCAGGATGCCGACCGCCTGATCTGTTTTGGAGGGCCGTGAAATGTCCAAATCCTTATTGCTGATCAGCCGTCAGGCGCCGTGGTCCAGGCCGAGCGCACGGGAAGCGCTGGATGTCGTGCTGGCGGGTGGCGCCTTTGATCTGCCCATCGGCTTGCTGTTCATGGATGACGGCGTGTTCCAGCTCGCGCCGCACCAGAACGCCAAGGCCGTGCAACAAGGAGCCGCGCAGTGCCAACCTGCAGGCATTGGAGCTGTTCGGCATCGATGATGTGTTTGTCTGCCGCCCACAGCATGGCCGTGCGTGGCTTGACGCCGCCAACCGAAGCGCAACCGTTGAGCAACGACGCTATTTCCCAATTGATTGACCGTTACGACCAGGTAATTACCCTCTGATGTCGACTTTACACGTGGTGTCTCACTCCCCGTTTACCGATAGCCGCCTCGACAGCTGCTGCTGCGTATCTGCCGGCGCCGAGGACGCGATCCTGCTGTGCGGCGACGGCGCCTACGGGCTGCACGCCCCAGCCCTGCAAACCAAGGGCGTGAAGGTCTTTGTGCTGGCCGAAGACATGCAGGCGCGTAACCTGCCATTACCGGACTGGGCTGACAGCGTGGACTATCCCGGTTTCGTGCAACTGTCGATCGACTACGACAAGGTCAACACCTGGCTATGAACACCCTGACCGTGGGCGAACGCCGCCTCGAACTGGACAAGGACGGCTACCTCGTCGACCTGAACGACTGGTCCACCGAGGTGGCCAACGCCCTGGCCACCGCCGAAAACCTGGTATTGACTGCGGCGCACTGGGAAATCCTCGAACTGTTGCGCGGCTTTTACGCCGAATTCCAGCTGTCCCCAGCCACGCGCCCGCTGATCAAGTACACCGCCTTAAAGCTAGGCCCGGACAAAGGCAACAGCCTGCACCTCAACCAATTGTTCAACGGCACTCCCGCCAAACTCGCCGCCAAGCTGGCGGGCCTGCCCCCGGCCGACGAATTGCTTATGACCGACTTCTCCCCGCTGACCCTGCAAACTCCTGCCGAGCACCCATTTGCGCAATTCGTACGCATCCTGGGCAAAGGCAAGCGCGGCGCGCGTAACCTCACCCGCGAAGAAGCCCGCGAAGCCATGGGCATGTTGCTCGACGAAAAAGTCGAAGACACCCAACTGGGCGCCTTCCTGATGCTGCTTCGGCACAAGGAAGAAAGCCCGGAAGAACTCGCCGGTTTCACAGAAGCCGTGCGCGAGCGCCTGGATGCCCCCACACTGAATGTCGACGTCGACTGGCCCACCTATGCCGGCAAGAAACGCCACCTGCCGTGGTTCCTGCTGGCAGCCAAATGCCTGGCGCAGAACGGTGTGCGCATCCTGATACACGGCGGCGGCGCCCATACGGCGGGCCGGCTGTACACCGAGCAGCTGCTGGATACCCTGCACATTCCCCTGTGCCGAAACTGGCAACAGGTCGGTACGGCGTTTGAGCACGCAAACCTCGCATTTATCCCGCTGGGCGACTGGGCACCACAACTGCAACGCATGATCGATTTGCGCAACACCCTGGGCCTGCGCTCGCCGATCCACTCGCTGGCGCGGCTGCTCAGCCCGTTGAATGCTCGTTGCGGCTTGCAAAGCATCTTTCATCCGGGCTACCAGGGCGTGCACCGCGATGCCAGCGGGCTGCTCGGGGATAACGTGATTGTGGTGAAAGGCGACGGTGGCGAGATAGAGATCAACCCCGACACTATCAGCCACCTGTACGGCACCACCGGCGGCGAAGCTGGGATGAAGAATGGCCCGCCCTCTCCGCCCAGCGCCACGTCAAGCCGGCAACGCTGGAGCCTGAGCACTTGAAGGCCGTATGGCGCGGCGATGCAGAGGACAGCTACCCGCAGCTGGCGCTGATCGCCACCATGGCCCTGGCCTTGCGCGGCCTTGACCACCCGCGGGAGCAGGCGTTCGAACTGGCGCAGCAATATTGGGAAGCACGGGATAAATCGATTTAATCGATCATTCATCCGCAGTCTTTGCGCTTTTAGTTCGAACTCATCCCTTTAGACTGGGCTCCAACGCTTATTAGCCAAGGAGCCAGTCATGGGTTTGCTGATCGAAGGACACTGGAAAGACCAGTGGTACGAAAGTAGCGCAGACGGCGCTTTCCAACGGGAACAGGCACAGCGGCGCCACTGGGTGACCGCCGACGGCCAACCTGGCCCGAGCGGCGAAGGCGGCTTTAAGGCCGAGGCCGGTCGTTATCACCTCTATGTGTCCCTGGCCTGCCCATGGGCGCACCGCACGCTGATCCTGCGCAAGCTCAAGGGCCTCGAAAGCCTGATCGATGTGTCCGTAGTCAGCTGGCTGATGCTGGAAAACGGCTGGACCTTCGACAAGGCCCACGGCTCGACCGGCGATAAGCTGGATAATTTCGAATTTATGCACCAACGCTACACCGCCGACACAGCCGACTACACCGGCCGCGTGACCGTGCCGGTCTTGTGGGACAAGAAGCTCAAACGCATCGTCAGCAATGAATCGGCGGAGATCATCCGCATGTTCAACAGCGCCTTCAACGGACTGACTGGCAATACCCTGGATTTCTATCCCGAGTCCCTACGTACAACCATCGATGAGCTGAACGAGCGGATCTATCCGGCCGTGAACAATGGCGTGTACCGCGCAGGTTTTGCCACCTCACAAAAAGCGTATGAAAGCGCGTTTGATGATGTGTTTGCTGAACTGGACCATCTGGAACAGCACTTGGGCGACCATCGCTACCTAGCCGGCGAGTACCTGACCGAAGCGGATGTGCGGTTGTTCACCACGTTGATTCGTTTTGATGCGGTGTATTACAGCCACTTCAAATGCAATCTGCGGCGGATTGCGGATTATCCGAATCTGTCGAATTGGCTGAGGAAATGTTTCAGTGGCCGGGGGTGGCCGAGACGGTGGATTTTGAGCACATCAAGGGGCATTACTATGCCAGTCACCGCACGATCAACCCGACGGGGATTGTACCAAAGGGGCCGTTGCAGAGGTTTGATGCTGGGCACGATCGCCAGCGGTTGAGTGGCGAAGGCGTCTGGCGCTGATTCAGGAAATGCGCTGTGTGTGTGATGGCCTCATCGGGAGCAAGCCCCCTTCCACATTTGGAACTGTGAATACAGTAAAAATATGGAAGGGGGCTTGCTCCCGATGTTTTTAAAAGGCTCAGACCTGAGACTGGGCGCCTTCAAACCACTTCAGCTTCTCACGCAACACTACCACCTCACCCACGATCACCAGCGTCGGCGCATGCACTTCATGCTCCGCCACCATGCGTGGCAAGTCCGCCAGCGTGCCGGTGAACACGCGCTGGTTGGAGGTGGTGCCCTGCTGGATTAACGCCGCCGGGGTATCAGAAGCACGGCCATGCTTGATCAGTTGCTCGCAGATAATCGGCAAGCCAATCAAGCCCATGTAGAACACTAGGGTTTGCGACGGCCCCACGAGATCACTCCAAGGCAGGTCCGACGTCCCGTTCTTCAAATGCCCGGTGATAAAACGTACTGACTGCGCATAGTCACGGTGGGTCAGCGGAATACCCGCATAGGCCGCGCAGCCGCTGGCCGCCGTGATTCCTGGTACCACCTGGAACGGGATGCCATGGGCCGCCAGTTCTTCGATCTCTTCACCACCACGCCCGAAGATGAACGGATCGCCACCCTTGAGGCGCAGCACGCGTTTGCCTTGCTTGGCCAGGTCCACCAGTTGCTGGTTGATCTGGTCCTGCGGCACGGCATGGTCTGCGCGACGTTTGCCGACATACACACGTTCGGCATCGCGGCGGCACAGGTCAAGAATCGCCGGGGCGACCAAGCGGTCATAGAGCACCACGTCCGCTTGCTGCATCAGACGCAGCGCGCGGAAGGTCAACAGGTCGGGATCGCCCGGGCCTGCGCCCACCAGGTAGACCTCACCCGGCGCATACGGCGGTGCGCCGTTGACCTTTTCAATCAGTAGACGCTCAGCCTCATCACCCTGCCCGGCCAACTGGCGGTCGGCAATCGGGCCCTGGAACACTTCTTCCCAGAACGCACGACGTTGCTGCACATCCGGATACAAGCCTTTGACCTGGGCACGAAAACGCGCCGCTAACCCTGCCAACTGGCCATAGGTGGACGGAATCCAGGTTTCCAGCTTGGCGCGGATCAAGCGTGCCAGCACCGGCGCATCGCCGCCGCTGGACACCGCAATCACCAAGGGAGAACGGTCGACAATTGCCGGGAAGATCACACTGCACAAGGCCGGTGCGTCCACCACATTGACCGGTACACAGCGACGCTTGGCATCACTGGACACTTGCGCATTCAGTGGCTCGTCGTCGGTGGCGGCGATGATCAGGGTGCAACCATCAAGGTCGGCCTCCTGATAACCGCGCACAATCAGTTCCCCGCCACTGCCCAGCACCAATTCACGCAACTGGTCTTCGATCTGGGGAGCAACCACCCGCAGCACCGCACCGGCGTCGGCCAGCAGCCGGGATTTGCGCAAAGCAATCTCCCCGCCACCAACGACCAACACACGGCTGCCGCGCAGGTTATGAAACAGCGGCAGAAATTCCATTTAGCCGATGACCTCAACGCCCGCCATGTAAGGCTTGAGCACTTCAGGTACACGGATCGAACCGTCAGCCTGCTGGTAGTTTTCCAGCACGGCAACCAGGGTACGACCCACAGCCAGGCCCGAACCGTTGAGGGTGTGCACCAGTTCCGGCTTGCCGGTTTCCGGGTTACGGAAACGCGCCTGCATGCGCCGGGCCTGGAAATCACCGCAGTTGGAGCACGACGAGATCTCGCGGTACTTGTCCTGGCTCGGCACCCACACTTCCAGATCGTAGGTCTTCACGGCGCTGAAACCCATGTCGCCGGTGCACAGAGCCAGCACTCGGTACGGCAGCTCCAGCAGCTGCAGCACGCGTTCGGCGTTGGCGGTCAGGCCTTCCAGGGCTTCCATGGAGGTCGACGGCTCAACCACTTGCACCATCTCGACCTTGTCGAACTGGTGCTGGCGGATCATGCCGCGAGTATCACGACCCGATGCACCGGCTTCACTGCGGAAGCACGGGCTGTGGGCCACGAACTTGAGTGGAAGTTGCTTGGCATCGAGGATCTCGCCAGCGACGATGTTGGTCAGCGACACTTCAGCAGTCGGGATCAGGTACAGATCGGCTTCACCATCGCGGCTGATCTTGAACAGGTCTTCTTCGAACTTCGGCAACTGGCTGGTACCCATCAGCGCCGGACCTTGAACCAGGTACGGGGTGTAGGCCTCTTCGTAGCCGTGCTCGCCGGTGTGCAGGTTGATCATGAATTGCGCCAAGGCACGGTGCATGCGCGCAATCGGACCGCGCAGCAACGCAAAGCGCGCGCCGGACATCTTGGCGGCGGTTTCGAAATCCAGGCCACCGGTCAATTCGCCCAGGGCGACGTGGTCCTTGATCTCGAAATCAAAGGCTTTTGGCGTGCCCCAGCGGCGCACTTCAACGTTGCCGTCTTCGTCTTCGCCAACGGGCACAGACTCGTGCGGAATGTTGGGGATGCCCAGCAGGATCGAATCCAGCTCGGATTGGATCTTGTCCAGCTCGACCTTGCCGTCGGACAGCTCGGTGCCCATACGCTCGACGTCCGCCATCAGCGGCGCGATGTCTTCGCCGCGCTGCTTGGCCTGACCGATGGATTTGGAACGCGCATTACGCTCAGCCTGCAGTGCTTCGGTGCGGGTCTGGACGGTCTTGCGCTGTTCTTCCAGCGCTTCGATGCGCGCAACATCCAAGGCAAAGCCACGGGATGCCAGGCGGTCCGCTACGTCCTGAAGGTTGCTACGTAACAGTTTGGAATCGAGCATGTCGGTCTCTCGTTTATCAAAGTTTGGTCAAGGACAGGCCAGCCCAGGTGGCGAGCAGCCCGCCGAACACGCTGATGCCAAGGTACCCGAAGGCGACCAGGGCCTGCCCGCTTTCCAGCAAGCGCAGCGTATCCAGTGAAAAGGATGAAAAGGTCGTCAGACCGCCTACAAAGCCGACAATCAAGCCGGCACGAATTTCAATCGGTATTTCCGGGCGCAACAGGAACCAGCCGTACAGCAACCCAATGATCAAGCAGCCAACAAGGTTGACCGCGAGGGTTGCGGCATAAAAATGCTTAGGCCAGTTGGCGCTCACCCAAGTACCGGTGGCGAAACGCAATAATGTACCAGCGATGCCGGCTGCGGACACGGCAAGAATCGTCTTGAGCACTACTTTCTCCGCTGTTTGGGGCTGAGGCGATCGAGCTGGGCCAGGTGATTGAGTTTTTCACCGATTTTCAGCTCCAGGCCACGGGGCACCGGCTGGTAGAGCGGCAATGGCTCAAGCTCATCTGGGAAGTAGTCTTCGCCGGCGGCATAGGCGTCCGGCTCATCGTGGGCATAGCGGTATTCATCGCCGTAGCCCAATTGTTTCATCAACTTGGTCGGCGCATTGCGCAGGTGCAGCGGCACTTCAAGGGAGCCGTGCTCGGCGGCAGCACGTAGCGCCGCCTTGAAGCCCATGTACACCGCGTTGCTTTTCGGCGCGCAGGCCAAGTAAGTGATGGCCTGGGCCACCGCCAACTCACCTTCCGGGCTGCCGAGCCGCTCCTGCACGTCCCACGCCGCCAGACACAGGCTCAAGGCGCGCGGGTCAGCGTTGCCAATGTCTTCGCTGGCCATGCGTACCACGCGGCGCGCCAGGTACAAGGGGTCGCAGCCGCCGTCGATCATCCGCGCAAACCAATACAGCGCGCCGTCAGGGTTGGAGCCGCGCACAGATTTGTGCAGCGCCGAAATCTGGTCGTAGAACGCTTCACCGCCCTTGTCGAACCGACGACGTGTGTCGCCAAGCAGGCTTTGCAGCAGGTCGACGCCAATCTCGCTGCCATCCTCGGCCAGGTCCGACGCATTCTCCAGCAGGTTGAGAAAACGGCGACCGTCGCCATCGGCAGCGGTGAGCAGGATCTTGAAGCCTTCTTCGCTGACACTCAGTTGGCGCTTGCCCAGGCCCTTGTCTTCACTCAACGCGCGGTGCAGCAGCTTTTGCATCGCCGCTTCATCGAGGCTCTTGAGCACATACACTCGCGCTCGCGACAGCAAGGCGTTGTTCAATTCGAAGGACGGGTTTTCGGTAGTGGCGCCGATAAAGATCAGCGTGCCATCTTCGACATAAGGCAGGAACGCATCCTGCTGCGACTTGTTGAAGCGATGCACTTCGTCGACAAACAGGATGGTGCGCTTACCGTATTGCCCAGCCTGCTGCTTGGCCACTTCCACCGCCTGGCGGATTTCCTTGACCCCAGCCAGCACCGCGGAAACCGTTTCGAAGTGCGCATCCGAGACTTTCGCCAGCAGCCGCGCCAGAGTGGTTTTACCCACGCCCGGCGGGCCCCAGAAAATCATCGAATGCAGCGCGCCCTGCTCCAGGGCTTCGCGCAAAGGCTTGCCGCGAGCGAGCAGGTGTTCCTGACCGACGTACTCATCCAGGTTGGTCGAACGCAAACGCGCGGCCAGGGGTTGGGCAATCGGGTCACTTCGAAACAGATCCATGGGCAGCGTTTGAAACCTCTGGTTTATTCCTGGATCACGTCGGCACCCTTAGGGATGTCGAACTTGAACTTGGAAGCAGGCACCGGCTCGTTGGCCTTGACCCCGGAGAACAGGATATCGGTGCGTTGGCCGACGCTGTCGATCAGGCGCATGTTATTGATCACGCCGTTACCGAAAGACAGGTGCAGGCTGTCAAACAGCGTGTCCTTGGACTTCGGCTTGAGGGTGAATTCGATCACGTTGCTGGTTTGCTTGGAGGTGATGTCGAAGCTGTCGTTAATCTTCGACACATCACCCGACAGCAACAGCGCAGGCGTCTGATTCAGGCGCGGGTCGAGCTTCTTGATAGTTGCCTGTTCCAGATCCGGGTCCCACAACGTGACCTTCTGGCCGTCGGAAACGATGGTCTGCTCGGCCTTGCCTTCAGTGTGCCAGTAGAACAGCCCCGGACGCTGCACAGCCATTTCGCCTGCCGTTTCCTGCAAACGGGTACCGCCGGCATCCAGGGTCAGTTGGGAGAAGCGCGCCGTCAGGGTCTTGGATTTGTCCAGCAGGTTGGTCAGGCTGGCGACAGAGGCCGGGTCAGCGTGAGCCGAAACAGCGGTCAGGGCCAGTGCCGGCAACAACAGCATGCGGATAAAGCGCATGGGAGTCCTCATTGAGTCGTAAGGGCGCGCCGCGTGCTGCCACGCGGCGCGGGATCAGTCGCGCATCTGCCCAGGGGCAATGACTTCACGCGAGCCGTTGGTGTTCATTGCGGTGACGACGCCGGCGTTTTCCATCGCTTCGATCATGCGGGCGGCGCGGTTGTAGCCGATTTTCAGCTTGCGCTGAACTGCAGAAATCGACGCGCGACGGCTTTCCAGCACGAACGCTACGGCTTCGTCGTACAGGGCGTCGGTCTCGGCATCGTCGTCGCCACCGCTGCTGCTGCCGTCGAAACCGCTGCCAGCTTCTTCGACGCCGGCGAGGATGTCGTCGTTGTATTCGGGTGCGCCGCGCAGCTTCCAGGCTTCCACCACGCGGTGCACTTCATCATCGGAAACAAAGGCACCGTGTACGCGAATCGGCAGGCTGGTGCCCGGTGGCATGTAGAGCATGTCGCCGTGACCCAACAGTTGCTCGGCGCCACCCTGGTCGATAATGGTCCGCGAGTCGATCTTGCTCGATACCTGGAACGCCATGCGCGTCGGGATGTTGGCCTTGATCAGACCGGTGATCACGTCCACCGACGGACGCTGGGTGGCGAGGATCAAGTGAATACCTGCTGCACGCGCCTTTTGGGCGATACGCGCGATCAGCTCTTCAACCTTCTTGCCGACGATCATCATCATGTCGGCGAACTCGTCGACCACCACCACGATGGTCGGCAGCTTGCTCAGCAGTGGCGCTTCGTCGTGAATGCTTTCGCGTTTGTACAACGGGTCGGTCAGCGGTGTGCCGGCGTCCTGGGCTTCCTTGACCTTGGCGTTGAAGCCCGACAGGTTACGTACACCCATCTTCGCCATCAGCTTGTAGCGGCGCTCCATCTCGGCAACGCTCCAGCGCAGGGCGTTGGCCGCGTCCTTCATGTCGGTGACCACCGGGCACAGCAGATGTGGAATGCCTTCGTAGATCGACAGTTCAAGCATCTTCGGGTCGATCATGATCAGCTTGGCGTCTTCCGGGCCGGACTTGAACAGGATCGATAGGATCATCGCGTTCACGCCCACCGACTTACCGGAACCGGTGGTACCGGCGACCAGCAGGTGAGGCATTTTCGCCAGGTCAGTGATAACCGGCTTTCCGCCGATGTCATGGCCCAGCGCCAGGGTGACCGGCGATTTGAAGTTGTCGTATTCCGGCGTCGACAGTACTTCGGAGAAGCGCACGATCTGGCGGTCTTCGTTGGGAATCTCGATACCCACGGTGGTCTTGCCTGGGATCACTTCCACCACGCGCACGCTGGTCACGGCCAGGGAACGGGCCAAGTCTTTGGCCAAGTTGGAGATGCGGCTGACTTTCACACCAGCGGCCGGCTGAATTTCGTAACGGGTAATCACCGGGCCAGGGTGGATCGAGTCCACCGACACTTCGACGCCGAATTCCTTGAGCTTGATTTCCAGCAAGTGGCCGACAGCCGCCAGGGATTCGGGGGAATAGTTGAGCTGTTTCTTTTCGGCCGGGTCGAGAATCGAGATCGGCGGCAAGGTGCCTTCGACAGCGCTATCGACAAACAACGGCGCCTGCTTCTCTTTCTGCACGCGATGGCTTGGCTCGGGGGCCTTGGGCGGCGCAGGTGCAATCACAGGCGGCACCTGCTTCTCGCGGTCGGACATGTGCTTGCTCAGGGCCTGTTCGCGCTCGATCAGGCGCTCCTTGACCTTGGCCTGTTCGCGGCGGTCCGGTGTGCTTGGGGCTACGACTTCGTTGACGCGGGTATCCACCTCACGCAACTGAGCCACCATGCGTTTGCGGTCAACACGAGCGGACCACCAACGGTTGGCGGCGCCCTGGAATAATTCGAGCAGGTCGAGGGTGATCTTGCCTGTCACGTCCATCACCTTGAACCACGAGAGGTCGGTGAACACCGTGAGGCCGAACAGGAAAAGCGCAATGAACATCAGAGTGCTGCCCTGGATATTCAGGGTCTTGCGCGCCAGGTCGCCGAGGCTTTCGCCCAAGGCCCCGCCCGCGCCCGCCGGCAAACCGGTGGGCGCATGGAAATGAATATGGGCCAGCGCCGCGCCGGAGAGCACCAGGAACACCAGACCGATCAGGCGCCAGGAGAACAGCCAGCCGCTCCACTGCCACGGCTCGTGACGCTGACGGAAGATCTGCCAGGTCTTGATCGCCAGCAGCAGCGGGAAGATGTAAGCAAAGTAACCCAGCACCATGAAGAGGATGTCGGCGCTGTAGGAACCCACCGGACCGCCGAAGTTTTGCACATCGTCTATCTTGCTGTTGTGGCTCCAGCCCGGATCGTCCTTGCCGTAGGTGAGCAAGGCCATCATCAGGAACAAGCACAGCGCGCCGATAGCGATCAGCGCGCCTTCCTTGAGTCGATAATGCAGGTGCTGGCGCCAAGCCGGCACGACTGCTGCTTTAGGTGTTGCGGCGGATTTCTTCAAAACGGGTCTTTTCCTGCGCCTTTAGCGCGTCCATCTGTTGAATGACTGCAAATACTGCCCAATCCGAGCAGTTGAAAAATAAACGATCGTCGTTGAATCTACGTTTAACACTGGGCAATTGCTGAATGAAAGGACGATAACGCCACAATGGCCGCATTGTACGGGTTTGTACCCCTGATGCCACGCCACTTGGCTTTCTTCAGGCAGCATAGCCAATTGTGTGTCACGACATGTTCAATTTGAGCATGCATTGTCTTTGCTGACAAAGGCTTATGAACTGTTTTTACTAATCCAGACAAGCTTGGCAAATGGCCTGCATGGGCCGGCCCCGAATACGACCACACCCCCGGCATAGAGTTGCAGAAACACCCGCTCACGCTAATACGCATCAATGGCTGATTCAAGCTGGCCCGATGGCGCTGCGTCGACAATAATCAGCACTGCCGAGGCGGGTGTCATACCTGCCACTCCCCTCCCCTTCCATAAGCCTGGATGCCATGCTGACCTGGTTACAACGC
This sequence comes from Pseudomonas sp. H1_D04, assembly GCF_054683855.1. Lineage (NCBI taxonomy): Bacteria > Pseudomonadati > Pseudomonadota > Gammaproteobacteria > Pseudomonadales > Pseudomonadaceae > Pseudomonas > Pseudomonas sp. H1_D04. The sequence continues at coordinate 4,645,146 of NZ_CP162826.1, read as the reverse complement.
AACACCCTGACCTTCCCACCGCTGGCCAAAGCTATGCGTGAACCCAATGGCCTGCTGGCCGCCGGCGGCGACCTGTCGGCCGAGCGACTGGTCCAAGCCTACCGCCATGGCTGCTTCCCATGGTTCTCGGAGGGTCAACCGATCCTCTGGTGGTCTCCGGACCCGCGCACGGTGATCTTCCCTGACGAGCTGCACGTATCCCGCAGCCTGAGCAAGCTGTTACGCCAGCAGCGCTACAGCGTGACATTCGACCAGGACTTCGCAGCAGTCATCCAAGCCTGCGCCGCACCGCGCGCCTATGCCGATGGCACCTGGATCACCGAAGGCATTCAGAGCGCCTACCTGGAGTTGCACAAACGCGGCCATGCACACTCGGTAGAAGTATGGGACGAAGGGGTACTGGTGGGCGGCCTGTATGGCCTAGCGATGGGCCAACTGTTTTTTGGCGAATCCATGTTCAGCCGCGCCGACAACGCCTCAAAATTCGGCTTCGCCACACTGACACGACAATTACAGGCCTGGGGCTTTGTGCTGATCGACTGCCAGATGCCCAACGATCACTTGCACAGCTTGGGTGCCCGCGCCATTCCTCGCACTGAGTTCGCCGGTTTTCTACGCGACCACTTGGACCAGCCCAACACCGGACCATGGGTTTCTTAGGCGACATCCGCGCACCTGGCTTACACTTATTTCAAAGCTTATCCCGAGGGTTGATCATGACCGAGTTGGCGCGTTTGAAGTTTTATGCCACTCAAGCCCACTCTTGCAGCTATCTGCCAGACGAGCAGGCCACCACGTTGTTCCTCGACCCCAGCCAACCGATGGACGTGCACGTGTATGCCGATCTTTCGGAAATGGGCTTTCGACGCAGTGGCGACCACCTTTACCGACCCCATTGTCAGAACTGCAATGCCTGCGTACCGGCACGCCTGCCCGTGGCGCAATTTCTGCCGGATCGTAACCAGAAGCGCATCCTCAAGCGCAACGCCGACCTGACGGTGACATCGTGCAAGCCTCGATTTACCGAAGAATATTTCGACCTTTACCAGCGCTATATTGAGCAACGCCACGCCGACGGCGATATGTTCCCCCCGAGCCGCGACCAGTTCTCCACGTTTCTAGTGCGTGACCTACCCTTTTCACGCTTCTATGAGTTTCGAGCGGACGGTCGCCTGCTGGCCGTCGCCGTGACCGACTTGCTGCCTAATGGCCTGTCGGCGGTATACACGTTCTATGAACCTGCCGAAGAGCGCCGCAGCCTCGGGCGCTTTGCAATCCTCTGGCAAATCGGCGAAGCACTGCGCCTGGAACTGGAGGCCGTCTACCTCGGATACTGGATCAAGAACTGCAAAAAGATGAGCTACAAGACCCAATATCGCCCCATAGAACTGCTAATTAATCAAAGATGGGTCACGCTTAACTAGAACCCCTTGGCTTAAACACCCTTTTTCGGGCACAATGCACGCCGCTTTTGCCTGGCGCAGTTGCACCGGGCCATTCACTGGATACCGAGGGCTTTACTGCATGTCGAAAGAAGACAGCTTCGAAATGGAAGGCACTGTCGTCGACACCCTGCCCAACACCATGTTTCGTGTGGAGTTGGAAAATGGGCACGTCGTAACCGCGCATATCTCCGGCAAGATGCGCAAGAACTACATTCGTATTCTTACCGGTGACAAAGTGCGCGTCGAGCTGACGCCCTATGACTTGAGCAAAGGGCGCATCACTTACCGCGCTCGCTAAGCAAGTCAATACAAAACGCCCGGTTATGCCGGGCGTTTTTGTGTGCATGGGATTTTCAAACACCGATGATTCCTGTGGGAGGGGACTTGCCCCTCCCACACTGGATCTTCATTGTTCTGAGAACTGCGTTTCAAGACAGCAAAAAGGCGCCTTTCGGCGCCTTTTGCATTACTGCAGAACGATCAGGCCATTTCAGCCGTGGTTTCGAACTCGAAGGTCAGCTCGCCATCCTTCAGGTCGATATGCACCACGCCACCATGGTCGGAGAGTTCGCCGAACAGGATCTCTTCGGCCAATGGCCGCTTGATCTTGTCCTGGATCAGACGCGCCATTGGGCGGGCGCCCATTGCGGCATCGTAGCCACCCTCGGCGATCCAACTGCGCGCCGCTTCCGTGACATCCAGCTGCACGCGCTTGTCTTCCAACTGCGCTTGAAGCTCGGTAAGGAACTTGTCCACCACACTCTTGATAACCTCATGACTGAGGCGACCAAACTGGATAATGGTGTCCAGACGGTTGCGGAACTCCGGCGTGAAGCTCTTCTTGATCACTTCCATCGCATCAGAGGAGTGATCCTGATGGGTAAAGCCGATCGAAGCCCGCGCGGCTGTTTCGGCACCGGCGTTGGTGGTCATGATCACGATCACGTTGCGGAAGTCCGCCTTGCGTCCGTTGTTGTCGGTCAGGGTCCCGTGATCCATGACCTGCAGCAGCAGGTTGAAGACTTCCGGGTGAGCCTTCTCGATTTCATCGAGCAGCAATACGCAATGGGGCTGCTTGGTGATCGCTTCAGTCAACAAACCGCCCTGATCAAAGCCTACATACCCAGGAGGCGCACCGATCAAGCGCGACACGGTATGACGCTCCATGTACTCGGACATGTCGAACCGCACAAGCTCGATCCCCATGGCCTTGGCCAACTGACGCGCCGCTTCGGTTTTGCCGACACCGGTCGGGCCAGCAAACAGGAACGAGCCGACCGGTTTGTCCGGCGACTTGAGGCCCGCACGCGACAATTTGATCGCAGTGGACAGCGCGTCGATGGCTGCATCCTGGCCGAACACAGTGAGCTTGAGATCGCGCTCCAAGTTACGCAGCAGCTCTTTGTCGGAGCTGTTGACGTGTTTTGGTGGAATTCGCGCGATCTTCGCGACGATGTCCTCGACCTGAGGCACGTCGATGCGTTTCACACGTTTCTCGATCGGTTGCAGGCGCTGATAAGCCCCCGCCTCGTCGATCACGTCGATAGCTTTATCCGGCATATGCCGATCATTGATGTAACGCGACGCCAGCTCTGCAGCTGCACGCAGCGCCTCATCGGTGTACTCGATGCCATGGTGCGCTTCAAAACGCCCCTTGAGCCCGCGCAGGATGCTGATGGTGTCTTCAACCGAAGGCTCGGACACGTCGACCTTCTGGAAGCGACGCGCCAGCGCACGGTCTTTCTCGAAGATGCCACGGAACTCCTGGAAGGTGGTCGAACCAATGCAGCGGATATCACCCGACGACAGCAACGGCTTGAGCAGATTGGACGCATCCATCACCCCGCCAGACGCCGCACCAGCACCAATGATGGTGTGGATTTCGTCGATGAACAGGATCGCCTGCGGGCGTTTTTTCAACTCGCCGAGCAACGCCTTGAAGCGCTTCTCGAAATCGCCCCGGTACTTGGTCCCGGCGAGCAACGCGCCCAGATCAAGGGAGTAGACGACGCTGTTGGCCAGCAGGTCAGGCACCTGGTTATCCACGATACGCTTGGCCAAGCCTTCGGCGATTGCGGTTTTACCCACGCCTGCCTCACCCACCAGCAACGGATTGTTCTTGCGACGACGCGCGAGGATTTGCGCTACACGCTCAACCTCAAGCTCACGCCCCACCAGCGGATCGATCCGACCCTGGCGCGCCAGTTCGTTGAGATTGCTGGCATAGGCATCCAGCGGGTTGCTTGAAGAAGAAGACTCACCGCCCTCGTCGTCCTGCATATCCTGCTCACCCTCGGAATGATCGCCGTGCCCAGGCACCTTGGAGATACCGTGGGCGATATAGTTGACGACATCAATACGGGCAACGCTCTGCTGTTTGAGCAGGAACACTGCCTGGCTTTCCTGTTCGCTGAAGATCGCCACAAGCACGTTGGCGCCTGTGACTTCACGCTTACCGGAGCTCTGTACGTGGAAAACAGCACGCTGCAATACCCGCTGGAAGCCCAGGGTTGGCTGGGTCTCGCGGTCCTCGTCATGCACGGGGATCAGTGGCGTGGTGGAGTCGATAAACTCCTGCAGGTCATGCTTGAGTTTGTCGAGGTTGGCGCCGCACGCACGCAGAACGGTGGCGGCAGCTTCGTTATCCAAAAGTGCCAGCAAAAGGTGTTCGACTGTCATGAATTCATGACGCTTCGAACGAGCCTCCTTGAAGGCAAGATTGAGGGTGACTTCGAGCTCGCGGTTTAACATAGCTTCACCTCATACCCAAGTGGTCGGCGTTAACCGTCCTTCTCGATTTCACAGAGTAGCGGATGCTGGCTTTCCCTGGCGTACTGGTTGACCTGCATGGCCTTTGTCTCGGCGATGTCACGGGTAAACACTCCACATACTGCCCGTCCTTCTGTGTGAACGGCCAGCATTACCTTGGTCGCCAACTCTCGGTTCAGGTTAAAAAACACCTCGAGCACTTCGACCACGAAATCCATCGGTGTGTAGTCATCATTGAACAAAACCACCTTGTACATCGGCGGCGCCTGTAGAGCAGGCTTGGCCTCCTGAACAGCAATGCCTGCAGAACCGTCGTCATCGTGTTCGTGATCCGGTCGATCCTGATTGAATGTTAGTCGAATCTGGCTGATTGCATGCATGGAAAGAAAGGTTCGTCAGTGGTTCAAATACAGTGGTGGGGGCGACCTGTCAGAATTTCAACTCTCAACTGGCCGGTCGCCTTGACTATCGGCGAATCGGTGTTACAACCAATAGAACCCACAGTGGGTAAAAAAGGTCCGCGCAGTCAACCTTAATTTATTCGGGTTAGGACGGATAAACTGGATGATACTCCAGTGATGGAGTCTGGTGCAGAGGGAAATGGGTATGTCCGGCGTCAAGATCAATGGCAAGGTCAAGTGGTTCAACAACGCCAAAGGATATGGCTTTGTTAATGAGGAAGGGAAAAACGAGGACCTTTTTGCGCACTATTCAGCAATCCAAATGGATGGTTATAGAACGCTGAAAGCGGGCCAGCCCGTGAGTTTTGAAATCATTCAAGGCCCCAAGGGACTGCATGCCGTGAACATCGGCGCAGTGAGCGCGCAAGCACCGGAAAAGACCACGGAGAAACACGCTCATAAAGAGAAGAAGCAACCGGCCTGAACCGCCGCCGAGCATGCAGTCTGCGGCAAGAAAAACGGCCATCCCACTCAAGTTGGGATGGCCGTTTTTTTGTCGCGTGAGACGTTACATATGCGAGATCAGCGCATCACCGAAGCCCGACGACGACACCAGCGTGGCGCCCTCCATCAGGCGCTCGAAATCATAGGTCACGGTCTTGGCCGAAATGGCGCCATTGGTGCCCTTGATGATCAGATCGGCAGCTTCAATCCAACCCATATGACGCAGCATCATTTCCGCTGAAAGGATCAAAGACCCCGGATTGACCTGATCCTTGCCCGCATACTTGGGCGCCGTCCCGTGAGTCGCCTCGAACATTGCCACGGTGTCAGACAGGTTGGCACCCGGCGCAATGCCGATACCACCCACTTCCGCCGCCAACGCGTCGGACAGGTAGTCACCATTGAGGTTAAGGGTTGCAATCACGTCATATTCAGCCGGACGCAGCAGGATCTGCTGGAGCATGGCGTCGGCGATTGCATCCTTGACCACCACATTCCTGCCGGTGCGCGGGTTCTTGAACTGCATCCACGGCCCACCATCGAGCAGGGTCGCGCCGAACTCTTCGGCCGCCACTTCATAGGCCCATTCCTTGAAGGCCCCTTCGGTGAACTTCATGATGTTGCCTTTGTGCACGATGGTCAGCGATTCGCGGTCGTTATCCACCACATATTGCAAGGCCTTGCGCGCCAAGCGCTTAGTGCCCTCTTTGGACACCGGCTTGATACCAATCCCGCAATCCTGGTCGAAGCGGATCTTGGTAACGCCCATTTCCTCCTTGAGGAACTTGATCACTTTAATAGCTTCCGGCGAGCCAGCTTTCCACTCGATCCCGGCGTAAATGTCTTCGGAGTTTTCGCGAAAGATGGTCATGTCCACGTCGCCGGGCTTCTTGACCGGACTCGGCACACCTTCGAACCAACGCACTGGGCGTAGGCACACATAAAGGTCGAGCTGCTGACGCAGAGCCACGTTCAGCGATCGAATACCACCACCGACCGGCGTGGTCAGCGGACCCTTGATGGACACCACGTAATCCTTGACGGCATCCAGGGTTTCCTGGGGCAGCCAGGTATCCTGATCGTAGACCTGAGTCGCCTTTTCGCCGGCGTACACCTCCATCCACGAGATCTTGCGCTTGCCGCCGTATGCCTTTTCAACAGCTGCGTCGACCACTTTGATCATCACCGGGCTGATGTCGACGCCAATACCGTCACCTTCGATATAAGGGATGATCGGTTGGTCAGGAACATTGAGAGAATGGTCTGCATTGACGGTGATTTTGTCGCCGACTGCCGGAACCTGAATCTTCTTGTATCCCATGCTGAACTCCATCTATGGATTAAACATCTGGCTGCGTTCGAGCCTACTCCAGATAAATGACGACCGAAACCTCACGCCATGTTCATTTGCATCGAAAACAGCATAATTTGTCGCCTACAAGCCTGAAAGCAAAGGGAAAAGCGCCAATCTTGAGCACATCATGCGACTTTAGGCGTACCCCGGTACCTGCGACCTTTAGACCAATGGACGACACACCTTTTGTATGAAGGCTCGGCGTAAGCATAGCGACCTATGTATAATGCCGCCGCTGACCCAAGAGTCACGACGGCTGACCGCTCTAGAATAGGTGCCTTCAGCTACAAAGCCGGACTATTACAATAGTCCACCCGCTTGACGCTCGACTGATGCAACCCAACATCACCGCGAAGAAACCTCGACATTTCGCTCATGGATGACTTTGAACGAACGCGCTCCACCCGGCGCATCTCGAGTTTCTGCGCACGCTTTCAGCAAAGAAGAGAGTTAATCCGAATATGCCCACCCGCTCGAAGATCATCTACACCTTCACCGACGAAGCCCCTGCCCTCGCCACCTATTCACTGCTGCCTATCGTAGAGGCCTTCACCGCTTCCGCTGATATTGCCGTGGAAACCCGCGATATTTCTCTCGCCGGGCGCATCCTCGCAAGCTTCCCCGAGCAACTGGGCAACAAGGCCATACCGGACCACCTCGCCGAACTGGGCGACCTGGCCGTTACCCCTGAAGCCAACATCATCAAGCTGCCTAACATCAGCGCCTCGACCCCGCAGCTGCAAGCGGCGATCAAGGAACTGCAGGCCCAGGGCTACGCCCTGCCGGACTACCCGGAAACCGTAACCACCGACGCGGAAAAAGAAACCCGCGCACGTTACGACAAGGTCAAGGGCAGCGCCGTGAACCCGGTACTGCGCGAAGGCAACTCCGACCGCCGCGCGCCGCTGTCGGTCAAGAACTACGCCCGCAAGCACCCGCACAAAATGGGCGCATGGGCTGCGGACTCCAAGTCCCACATCGCCCACATGAGCAATGGCGACTTCTACGGCAGCGAAAAAGCCGTACAGATCGAAGCCGCTGATGCTGTCAAAATTGAGCTGGTCGGCAAGGACGGCACCACCACCGTCCTGAAAGAAAAGACTACCGCTCAAGCTGGCGAGATCCTCGACAGCGCCGTGCTGAGCAAAAACGCACTGCGCTCGTTCATCGCCGCTGAAATCGAAGACGCCAAGAAACAAGGCGTACTGCTGTCGGTTCACCTCAAAGCCACCATGATGAAAGTCTCCGACCCAATCATGTTCGGCCAGATCGTTGCCGAGTTCTACAAAGATGCCCTGGCCAAGCACGCCACGGTACTGGAGCAGATCGGCTTCAACCTGAACAACGGCATCGGTGACCTGTACGCTCGCATCAAGGCCCTGCCGGCCGAGCAGCAAGCGCAGATCGAAGCTGACATCCAGGCGGTCTACGCCGCTCGCCCTTCCCTGGCGATGGTCAACTCCGACAAAGGCATCACCAACCTGCACGTGCCGAGCGACGTCATCGTCGACGCCTCGATGCCAGCCATGATCCGTGACTCCGGCAAGATGTGGGGCACCGACGGCCAGCTGCACGACACCAAGGCCGTGATCCCGGATCGCTGCTACGCCACCATCTACCAAGCCGTCATCGAAGACTGCAAGGCCAATGGCGCTTTCGATCCAACCACCATGGGCAGCGTGCCAAACGTTGGCCTGATGGCGAAGAAAGCCGAAGAGTACGGCTCCCACGACAAGACTTTCCAGATCAAGGCTGACGGCGTAGTCCGTATCACCGACAGCAAGGGCAACCTGCTGATGGAACAGAACGTCGAAGCCGGCGATATCTTCCGCATGTGCCAGACCAAAGACGCGCCGATCCAGGATTGGGTCAAGCTTGCCGTCAACCGCGCGCGCGCCAGCAACACCCCTGCCATCTTCTGGCTGGACCCTAAGCGCGCTCACGACGGCGTCGTGGTCGAGAAAGTTCAGGCCTACCTGAAAGACCACAACACCGAAGGTCTGGACATCCGCATCATGTCGCCAGTCGACGCGATGAAGTTCACTCTGGAGCGCACCCGCAAGGGCCTGGACACCATCTCGGTGACCGGCAACGTACTGCGCGACTACCTGACCGACCTGTTCCCGATTATGGAACTGGGCACAAGCGCCAAGATGCTGTCGATCGTGCCGCTGATGAACGGCGGTGGCCTGTTCGAAACCGGCGCCGGCGGCTCGGCACCGAAGCACGTACAGCAACTGCTGGAAGAAAACTTCCTGCGCTGGGATTCCCTGGGCGAGTTCCTGGCCCTGGCCGCCTCCCTTGAGCATTTGGGTGTGACATACAACAACCCGAAAGCCCTGGTACTGTCCAAGACCCTGGACCAGGCCACTGGCCAATTCCTCGACAACAACAAGTCGCCATCGCGCAAAGTCGGCAACATCGACAACCGCGGCAGCCACTTCTACCTGGCGCTGTACTGGGCTCAAGCCCTGGCCGCCCAGACCGAGGACACTGCACTGCAAGCGCAGTTCGGCGAACTGGCAAAAACCCTGGCCGAGAACGAAGCAACCATCGTTGCCGAACTCAACGCCGTACAGGGCAAGCCAGTGGACATCGGCGGCTACTACGCGCCGAACCCAGAGCTGACCAGCAAGGCCATGCGCCCAAGCAACACCCTCAACGCGGCAATTGCCAAGTTGAAGTAAGGTTGCAAGGATGCAAAGAAGCCCCGGCCCTGTGCCGGGGTTTCTGTTTCTACCGCTCAACGGAAGAAACCGGATCAAATGTGGGAGGGGGCTTGCCCCCGAAAGCGATGGATCAGTCGAGCTATTGGTTACTGACAAAGCGTCATCGGCGGCAAGCCCCCTCCCACACTGGCCGTAATTCTGTCCAAACACCGCGTCATATCTTGAATCGAGGCATCCCATGACCTGGCAACCCCACATTACCGTCGCCACCATCGTCGAAGACAACGGACGCTTCCTGATGGTCGAAGAACTCAAGGGCGGCCGCGCTGTGCTCAACCAGCCCGCCGGCCACCTCGACCCGCATGAAACCCTCACCGAAGCAGCCGTGCGTGAAACCCTCGAAGAAACCGGCTGGGACGTGGAAGCCACCGGTATCGTCGGCATCTACCTGTACACCGCACCCAGCAATGGCGTGACCTACCAAAGGGTCTGTTTCATTGCCAAAGCCCTGAAACACCACCCGAACTACCAACTCGACGAAGGCATCCTGCGCGCCCGCTGGCTGAGCCGTGACGAGCTGATGGCCGTGCGCGAGGACTGGCGCAGCGAGCTGATCATCCGCTGCATCGATGATTATCTGGCCGGCCAGCGTCACAGTCTGGAATTGATCCGCCCTTCTCTTTAGCCTTGCGGGCCCAGGCCTGCTAGAATCGCGTCCTTTTTCAAGACACCCGTTGAAACCCTATGCGTGATCCAGCCCCTTCTGACACACAAAAGAAGCGCGTCATCGTCGGCATGTCCGGCGGCGTGGATTCTTCCGTTTCCGCCGTTCTGCTCATGGAGCAGGGTTATGAGGTGGAAGGCCTGTTCATGAAGAACTGGGAAGAAGACGATGGAACGGAATATTGCACCGCCATGGACGACCTGGCAGATGCCCAGGCCGTGTGTGACAAGATCGGTATCAAGCTGCACACCGCCAACTTCGCCGCCGAGTACTGGGACAATGTGTTCGAGCACTTCCTGGCTGAATACAAGGCCGGTCGCACGCCGAACCCGGACATCCTGTGCAACCGCGAAATCAAGTTCAAGGCGTTCCTCGACTACGCCATGATCCTTGGCGCCGACCTGATTGCCACTGGCCACTACGTGCGCCGTCGCGACATCGATGGCCGTATTGAACTGCTCAAGGGCCTGGACCCGAACAAGGACCAGAGCTACTTCCTGCACGCTGTTGGCGGTGAACAGATCGCCAAGACCCTGTTCCCGGTGGGCGAGCTGGAAAAACCCGAAGTACGCAGGATCGCCGAGAAACACGGCCTGGCTACCGCGAAGAAAAAGGATTCCACCGGGATTTGCTTTATCGGCGAGCGCCGCTTCAGCGACTTCCTTAAGCAATACCTGCCGGCGCAACCGGGTGAGATCAAGACCACCGAAGGTGAAGTGATCGGCCGTCACCACGGCCTGATGTACCACACCATCGGCCAACGCCAGGGCCTGGGCATCGGTGGTTTGAAAGACGCCGGTGAAGAGCCGTGGTATGTGCTGGTCAAGGACCTGGAAAACAACGTGCTGATCGTCGGCCAGGGTAATGAACACCCGCTGCTGTTCTCGGGCGCGCTGCTGGCCTCGGAGATCTATTGGGTCAACCCGATCGACCTGAGCACCCCGCGCCGCCTGACTGCCAAAGTGCGCTATCGCCAAAGCGACCAGCCCTGCACCCTGGAAAAAACGGCGACAGGATACCGCGCCACCTTTGATGACCCGCAACGTGCGGTCACTCCTGGCCAGTCGGTGGTGTTCTATGACGGCGAAATTTGCCTGGGCGGCGGCGTGATTGAAGTCGCGCAAGCCTGGAGCAACCCGGCATGAGCCCTACCCAAGAGCAACTGACGGCACTCGGCGGGGTATTTCTCTCCGCCGTATTAGTGGACAAGATCGCCAAGACCGGCCAGGTCACCGAAGCCGGCCTGACCTGCATGCTCGGCAGCCTGCTGATCCGCGACCCCAAGGACACCCTGGAAGTCTACGGCGGCGACGACCTCGCACTGCGTGAAGGTTACCGCGCCCTGATCGGCGCCCTGGAGCGCGACCCCAGCACCCTGCAGCGCGAGCCGCTGCGCTACGCCCTGTCGATGCTCGGCCTGGAGCGCCAACTGGCCAAGCGCGAAGACATGCTGGAAACCATCGGCAAACGCCTGCCACAGATCCAGTCTCAGGTAGAACACTTCGGCCCGGCCCACGAAAACGTGATCGCCGCCTGTGGTGCGCTGTATCAAGACACCTTGAGCACTTTGCGCCAGCGGATCCAGGTTCACGGCGACATGCGCAACCTGCAGCAACCGAACAACGCCTCGAAAATCCGCGCCCTGCTTCTGGCCGGTATTCGCTCGGCGCGGTTGTGGCGTCAGTTGGGCGGCCATCGCTGGCAGCTGGTGATCAGCCGTCGAAAATTGCTCAAAGAGCTTTACCCATTGATGCGCAACGAATAAGTCGCAGCAAAGGGCTTTTTTCAAGCCGTTACGCGTAATACGCCGGTCAGTTGGCGACGGACCGGCGGATTTTTTCATGTATGATACGCGCCCCATTTCGTTGCCCGACTGTCCGAGAACACCCCATGCAGCTCTCTTCGCTCACTGCGGTTTCCCCTGTTGACGGCCGCTACGCCGGCAAAACCCAGGCCCTGCGCCCTATTTTCAGCGAATACGGCTTGATCCGTGCTCGTGTTCTGGTTGAAGTGCGCTGGCTCCAGCGCCTGGCCGCTCATCCCGCCATCAGCGAAGTGCCGGCGTTCTCTGCCGAAGCCAACGCTGTGCTCAACACCCTGGCGGAAAATTTCTCCCTGGAGCACGCCGAGCGTGTGAAAGAGATCGAGCGCACCACCAACCACGACGTCAAAGCCATTGAATACCTGCTCAAAGAGCAGGCGGCCAAGCTGCCGGAACTGGCCCAGGTCAGCGAGTTCATCCACTTTGCCTGCACCAGCGAGGACATCAACAACCTGTCCCACGCCCTGATGCTGCGCGAAGGCCGTGATGACGTGATGCTGCCGCTGATGCGCCAGACCGCCGAAGCCATCCGCGAGCTGGCCATCCGTTTCGCTGACGTGCCAATGCTGTCGCGCACCCACGGCCAGCCGGCTTCGCCGACCACCCTGGGCAAAGAACTCGCCAACGTGGTGTATCGCCTGGAGCGTCAGATTGCTCAAGTCGCTGCCGTACCATTGCTGGGCAAGATCAACGGCGCCGTCGGCAATTACAACGCGCACCTGTCGGCCTACCCTGAGATCGACTGGGAAGCCAACGCCCGCGCCTTCATCGAAGACGAGCTGGGCCTGGGCTTCAACCCTTACACCACGCAGATCGAGCCCCACGACTACATCGCGGAGCTTTTCGACGCCATTGCGCGCTTCAACACCATCCTGATCGACTTCGATCGCGATATCTGGGGCTACATCTCCCTGGGCTACTTCAAGCAGCGCACCATTGCCGGTGAAATCGGTTCGTCGACCATGCCGCACAAGGTCAACCCGATCGACTTCGAAAACTCCGAAGGCAACCTCGGCATCGCCAACGCCCTGTTCCAGCATCTGGCCAGCAAGCTGCCGATCTCACGCTGGCAGCGCGACCTGACCGACTCGACCGTACTGCGCAACCTCGGCGTGGGTTTTGCCCACAGCGTGATCGCGTACGAAGCCAGCCTCAAAGGCATCAGCAAGCTGGAGCTCAACGCGCAGAAAATCGCCGCTGACCTGGACGCATGCTGGGAAGTGCTGGCCGAGCCGATCCAGACCGTGATGCGTCGCTACAACATCGAAAACCCGTACGAGAAGCTGAAAGAGTTGACGCGCGGCAAGGGCATCAGCCCTGAAGCGCTGCAAACTTTCATCGACGGCCTGGACATGCCAGCCGCCGCCAAGGCCGAGCTGAAACTGCTCACCCCGGCCAACTACATCGGCAACGCGGTAGAGCAAGCCAAGCGCATCTGATCATCGCAAGACCCTTGAGACGCCCGGCCGCGCCGGGCGTTTTTTATTCCAGTCTGAAAAGTGCTTTCTTTCAATAGGTTACACATGAATCCTGACATCCCTCTTCAACTTCTGGGCGGCATCACGGCACGGGAATTCCTGCGCGACTACTGGCAGAAAAAACCACTGCTGATCCGTCAGGCCATCCCTGATTTCGAAAGCCCGATCGACGCCGACGAACTGGCCGGCCTGGCCTTGGAAGAAGAAGTCGAATCGCGCCTGGTGATCGAACACGGCGAGCGCCCATGGGAACTGCGTCGCGGCCCGTTCGCCGAAGACGCCTTCGGCAGCCTGCCTGAGCGCGAGTGGACCCTGCTGGTGCAGGCGGTCGACCAGTTCGTTCCGGAAGTGGCCGAGCTGCTGGAGCAGTTCCGCTTTCTACCAAGCTGGCGCATCGACGATGTGATGATCAGCTTCGCCGCGCCTGGCGGCAGCGTTGGTCCGCACTTCGACAACTACGATGTGTTCCTGCTGCAAGCCCAAGGCAAGCGCAACTGGAAGATCGGCCAGATGTGCAACTCCGAAAGCCCTCTGCTACAACACGCCGACCTGCGCATCCTCGCCGAATTCGAAGAAACCGCCGAATGGGTACTCGAACCGGGCGACATGCTCTATCTGCCGCCACGCCTGGCGCACTTCGGCATCGCCGAAGACGACTGCATGACCTACTCGGTCGGCTTCCGTGCGCCGAGCGCCGCCGAAGTGCTCACCCACTTCACCGATTTCCTCGCCCAATACCTGACGGATGAAGAGCGCTACACCGACGCCGACGCGCAGCCAGTCAGCGACCCGCATCAGATCCAGCGCGACGCCCTCGACCGCCTCAAGAGCCTGCTGGCCGAGCACATGAGCGACGAACGCATGCTGCTGACCTGGTTCGGCCAGTTCATGACCGAACCGCGCTACCCAGAACTCGTCGCCGGCGAAGAGCTGGGCGAAGAAGACTTCATCAGCACCCTGCAAGACGGCGCGATCCTGGTACGCAACCCAAGCGCGCGCATGGCGTGGTCGGAAGTGGACGACGACGTGCTGCTGTTTGCCAGCGGCCAGAGCCGCTACCTGCCCGGCAAGCTGCGTGAACTGTTGAAACTGGTGTGCTCCGCCGATGCGCTGCACAGCGAAAACCTGGGTGAGTGGCTCGCCGACGAAGACGGCCGCGACCTGCTGTGCGAGCTGGTCAAGCAAGGCAGCCTGGGATTTGCCGATGAATAAAATTCACGTAAGTGTCGCGGACTGGCAAAAGGATATCGCCGAGATTCGGCGCATTCGTGAAGCGGTATTTATCGCTGAACAATCGGTTCCGCCCGAGTTGGAGTGGGACGCGGATGACGCTGGTGCGATGCACTTCCTGGCGTTCGAAGGCGACTTTCCAATTGGCACCGCTCGCCTGCTGCCCAGCGGCGAGATCGGCCGCGTATCGGTCCTCAAGGACTGGCGCGGCCTGAAGGTTGGCGACAAGCTGATGGAAGCGGTGATTGGCGTGGCCGAGCAACGCGGCCAGACCAAACAGTTCCTCAGCGCGCAGGTCTATGCAGCGCCGTTTTATGAGCGGTTGGGCTTCAAGATCGTCAGCGATGAGTTCCTGGAAGTCGGGATTCCCCATGTTGATATGGTACGTGGGGGCTGATCCCTGCTTAAGGGCTTGTCTGTGGTGAGCGGGCTTGCCCCGCGCTGGGCTGCTTAGCAGCCACAAAACCAAACGCCGCGTTCTTTCTGAAAGAACGCGGCGTTTTTTATAGGAGCCGCTACGCAGCCCAGCGCAGGGCAAGCCCGCTCACTACACCCCAGGCCGACAAACTGGCACTATCAAGCCTAAATGACTCGCAGAGATCACGGACATGTCCCTACGCACCCTGCTCACCGCCCTCCTCCTGGCCGTCAGTTGCTCGACAATGGCCGACACCGAAGTCGTCAACCTGAACAACCGCACCAGCGCCGATCTATTGCCGGTGGCGCAGAATTTCATCGGCAAGGACGGCACCGTCAGCGCCTACGGCAACCAACTTATTGTTAACGCCGATCCCGGCAAGCTCCAGGACCTGCGCGCACTGATTGCACAACTGGACACACCGGCCAAGCGCCTGCTGATTACTGTAGACACGAACGAAAACAACCAACAGAACAGTGGCGATAGCCAAACCCGCATCATCAACTACGGCACTGCCAGTCGCGACGGCGGCATCCAGCAGATCCAGGCCAGCGAAGGCGTGCCTGCGCTAATCCAGGTCGGCCAGAGCGTACCACTGACCACCACCCAACCAGACGCCTACGGCCGCCCGCAGAACCAGACCCAATACCGCGACGTCACCCAGGGCTTCTATGTCACTGCCAGCGTCACCGGCGAGACCGTGCATCTGGCGATCAGTACCAACCGTGACCGCATGAGCCAGGAACGTCCCGATGTAGTGAATGTGCAAAGTACCGACACAACCGTCAGCGGGCGTCTTGGCGAATGGATCCCCCTGGCCGGCATCAACCGTGAAACCCAAGCCGATAAATCCTCTACAACCCGCAGCTACTCTACCCAGGGCCGTGATGACCTGACGTTGCGGGTCAAGGTCGACACCCTGAACTGAAGCACCAAAAACTGACTGATGAGTCGTATTAGACTAAAGATGTAGTGCTATAAAAAAAGCACTACAAAACATTTGACGATCCAAAAAAGCATGGGCATGATGGCCTCGCTCCCGCTAATCAGGGGCCCTGGCAAGGGCCTTCGGATCGTCGCTCTAAGCTACCCACCTGAGCCGATTCGTGTCTGTACCGCCCACAAGGTGTGTTTGACGAGGTTGCGACTGGAATGAAGTTGTCCCGAGGGACGGAAGCTAACCAGGTAACCCGGCAACATGCTGCAGAATACCCAAGGGCCCACGATGCCCGAAGACCGTTCTCGGCCAGCCTTTACCTGCCCCCTCTCGATCATCGTTCATCCCGTCGCCTTCCCCGTGGAACCTGACTTGACCACCTATGCTTCTGGTCAGCGAGCAGCCATACCCCGCAACGATTGCGCGGCTGGCAAATGGATCTTTCCACCTAGACCTATGCGACGAGGTTTTTCCCCATGGCACTGACACGCGAACAGCAAATTGCAGCCCTTGAAAAAGATTGGGCTGAAAACCCACGCTGGAAAGGCGTAACCCGCGCTTATTCCGCTGCTGACGTCGTCCGCCTGCGTGGCTCGGTTCAACCTGAGCACACCTTTGCAAAACTCGGCGCCGAGAAGCTGTGGAACCTGGTCACCCAAGGTGCCAAGCCTTCCTTCCGCCCCGACAAAGATTTCGTCAACTGCATGGGCGCCCTCACTGGCGGCCAAGCAGTCCAACAGGTAAAAGCCGGCATCCAGGCGATCTACCTGTCCGGCTGGCAAGTGGCAGCGGACAACAACTCCGCTGAGTCCATGTACCCCGACCAATCGCTGTACCCGGTTGATTCCGTGCCGACCGTAGTCAAGCGCATCAACAACTCGTTCCGTCGTGCTGACCAGATCCAGTGGAAAGCCGGCAAAGGCCCAGGCGATGAAGGCTACATCGACTACTTCGCACCAATCGTAGCTGACGCCGAAGCCGGCTTCGGCGGCGTACTGAACGCCTATGAGCTGATGAAGAGCATGATCGAAGCAGGCGCCGCGGGCGTTCACTTCGAAGACCAACTGGCTTCCGTGAAGAAATGCGGCCATATGGGCGGCAAGGTACTGGTTCCAACCCAGGAAGCTGTACAGAAGCTGACCGCTGCCCGTCTGGCGGCTGACGTTGCCGGCACGCCGACCATCATCCTGGCCCGTACCGACGCCAACGCAGCAGACCTGTTGACCTCCGACTGCGACCCGTACGACCAACCATTCGTTACCGGCGAACGCACCCAGGAAGGTTTCTACAAGGTACGCGCCGGCCTCGACCAGGCCATCGCCCGCGGTCTGGCCTACGCACCGTATGCCGACCTGATCTGGTGCGAAACCGCCAAGCCGGATCTGGACGAAGCGCGTCGTTTCGCCGAAGCGATCAAGAAGGAATACCCTGACCAACTGCTGTCCTACAACTGCTCGCCTTCTTTCAACTGGAAGAAGAACCTGGACGACGCGACCATCGCCAAGTTCCAGCGCGAACTGTCCGCCATGGGCTACAAGCACCAGTTCATCACCCTGGCCGGCATTCACAATATGTGGCACAGCATGTTCAACCTGGCGCACGACTACGCCCGCAACGACATGACCGCCTACGTGAAGCTGCAGGAGCAGGAATTCGCTGACGCCTCCAAAGGCTACACCTTTGTGGCGCACCAGCAGGAAGTGGGTACTGGCTACTTCGACGACATGACCACCGTGATCCAGGGCGGCACCTCGTCCGTGACCGCGCTGACCGGGTCGACTGAAGAAGAGCAGTTCCACTGATCGATGTGAGTACACAGCCACTGCGGACCCGTTAAAGAGCTAACCGCAGTGCTGCACGACAATCACGCCCCGACTGGTTCGGGGCGTTTTTTTTGCCTGAGATATCTGCCCCGGGCCAATGAGAATCCAAATGTGGGAGGGGGCTTGCCCCCGATAACGGTGGATCAGCAACAGCGTTATTGACTGACACTCAGCCATCGAGGGCAAGCCCCCTCCCACAAGGGAACGCACGCAACCTGAAGATTTTGTACAAAACCTTGATCCAGAGCGGTATTCGCTGCAGATAAATCGGTTAAAAGATCCGCTCCGGCAACTTGCGCCAATCAAACAAGTAACGGCAACTTACCCCGCCACATGAGAAACAATCGCTTAAACCCCACGCAAACAATATTCATTATCATTTAGGCCATGAAAACTTCGTTACTGGTTAAACAAAACATAATTGATCAAATGCCCGCTAATCCCCGCCCCGCAAGGGCTACAGCCCCAAGAAGGTGCACTATGTCCTTATTCCATCGAATAATTTCGCTATAGGAATTTTACTTGCCCGGTGTTTAGCCATAAAATCACCGCGATTGACTGCGCTGCGACATATCGTCACTGCATCATTACTTTTTCGAGCTCAGAGACCTTTGCTCTCTGTTAAGGATTTCCAGCATGACCGAAGCGACAGGACTCATGGCCCACAACTGGGGCTTTGCCATTTTCCTCCTCGGTGTTGTCGGCCTTTGCGCCTTCATGCTCGGTGTTTCCAGCCTCCTCGGGTCAAAAGCCTGGGGCCGCAGCAAAAACGAACCGTTCGAGTCGGGCATGCTACCTACAGGTGGCGCCCGCCTGCGGCTCTCAGCCAAATTCTATCTGGTCGCGATGCTGTTCGTGATCTTCGATATCGAAGCCCTCTTTCTCTTTGCCTGGTCTGTGTCCGTCCGCGAAAGCGGCTGGACCGGATTCGTCGAAGCTCTCGTTTTCATAGCAATTCTGTTGGCAGGCCTTGTCTACCTATTTCGAGTGGGCGCCCTTGACTGGGCTCCGGAAGCTCGTCGTAAGCGGCAAGCGAAGCTGAAACAATGAGGCTTTGGCGATGCAATACAATCTCACCAGGATCGACCCGGATGCTCCTAACGAGCAGTACCCCATCGGCGAACGGGAAACCGTTTCCGATCCGTTAGAAGACCAAGTCCACAAAAACATCTACATGGGCAAACTCGAAGACGTGCTGAGTGGCGCGGTCAATTGGGGGCGTAAAAACTCCCTGTGGCCGTACAACTTCGGCCTTTCGTGCTGCTATGTGGAAATGACCACCGCCTTCACGGCGCCCCACGACATCGCGCGCTTTGGCGCCGAAGTTATCCGGGCATCACCGCGCCAGGCGGATTTCATGGTTATCGCCGGAACCTGCTTCATCAAGATGGCGCCGATCATTCAGCGTCTCTACGAGCAAATGCTCGAACCGAAGTGGGTTATCTCCATGGGTTCGTGCGCCAACTCCGGTGGCATGTACGACATCTACTCAGTGGTCCAAGGGGTGGATAAGTTCCTGCCCGTGGACGTCTACGTGCCTGGCTGCCCGCCCCGCCCTGAAGCATTTCTGCAAGGCTTGATGCTGTTGCAGGAATCGATTGGCAAGGAGCGTCGTCCGCTTTCCTGGGTCGTCGGCGATCAAGGCGTTTACCGCGCCGAGATGCCCTCGCAAAAGGAACAGCGCCGCGAACAGCGAATCGCAGTCACCAACCTGCGCAGCCCTGACGAAGTCTGATCCAGCCCGCTTCTTTTATAGAACGAATACCTGGCTTCATTCTTTACGTTGACCGAAAGCGATAAAAAACCATGACTACAGGCAGCGCTCTGTACATCCCGCCTTATAAGGCAGACGACCAGGATGTGGTCGTCGAACTCAATAACCGTTTTGGCCCTGACGCCTTCACCGCCCAGGCCACACGTACCGGTATGCCGGTGCTGTGGGTGGCGCGCGCCAAGCTCGTCGAAGTCCTGACCTTCCTGCGTAACTTGCCCAAGCCGTACGTCATGCTTTATGACCTGCATGGCGTGGACGAGCGTCTGCGCACCAAGCGCCAGGGCCTGCCAAGCGGTGCCGATTTCACCGTGTTCTACCATCTGATGTCGCTGGAACGTAACAGCGACGTGATGATCAAGGTTGCCCTCTCCGAGAGCGACCTGAGCGTCCCGACCGTAACCGGTATCTGGCCGAACGCCAGCTGGTACGAGCGTGAAGTGTGGGACATGTTCGGCATCGATTTCCCCGGCCACCCGCACCTGACGCGCATCATGATGCCGCCCACGTGGGAAGGTCACCCGCTGCGCAAGGACTTCCCTGCCCGCGCCACCGAATTCGACCCGTTCAGCCTCAACCTCGCCAAGCAACAGCTTGAAGAAGAGGCTGCGCGCTTCCGTCCGGAAGACTGGGGCATGAAACGCTCCGGCACCAACGAGGACTACATGTTCCTCAACCTGGGCCCGAACCACCCTTCGGCTCACGGTGCCTTCCGTATCATCCTGCAACTGGATGGCGAAGAAATTGTCGACTGCGTGCCGGACATCGGCTACCACCACCGTGGCGCCGAGAAGATGGCCGAGCGTCAGTCGTGGCACAGCTTCATCCCGTACACCGACCGTATCGACTACCTCGGCGGCGTGATGAACAACCTGCCGTACGTGCTCTCGGTCGAGAAGCTGGCCGGCATCAAGGTCCCGGACCGCGTCGACACCATCCGCATCATGATGGCCGAGTTCTTCCGGATCACCAGCCACCTGCTGTTCCTGGGTACCTATATCCAGGACGTCGGCGCCATGACCCCGGTGTTCTTCACATTCACCGACCGTCAGCGCGCCTACAAGGTCATCGAAGCCATCACCGGTTTCCGTCTGCACCCGGCCTGGTACCGCATCGGCGGCGTGGCCCACGACCTGCCGAATGGTTGGGAGCGCCTGGTCAAGGAATTCATCGACTGGATGCCCAAGCGTCTGGACGAGTACCAAAAAGCCGCGCTCGATAACAGCATCCTCAAGGGCCGTACCATCGGCGTCGCCGCCTACAACACCAAAGAGGCCCTGGAATGGGGCGTCACCGGTGCAGGCCTGCGCTCGACTGGCTGCGACTTCGACCTGCGTAAAGCGCGCCCATACTCCGGCTACGAGAACTTCGAGTTCGAAGTGCCGGTGGCCGCCAATGGCGATGCCTACGACCGTTGCATCGTGCGCGTCGAAGAAATGCGCCAGAGCCTGAAGATCATCGAACAGTGCATGCGCAACATGCCGGCCGGCCCGTACAAGGCGGATCACCCGCTGACCACGCCGCCGCCCAAAGAACGCACGCTGCAGCACATCGAAACCCTGATCACGCACTTCCTGCAGGTTTCGTGGGGCCCGGTCATGCCGGCCAACGAATCCTTCCAGATGATCGAAGCGACCAAGGGTATCAACAGTTATTACCTGACGAGCGATGGCGGCACCATGAGCTACCGCACCCGGATTCGTACTCCAAGCTTCCCGCACTTGCAGCAGATCCCTTCGGTGATCAAAGGCGAGATGGTCGCGGACTTGATTGCGTACCTGGGTAGTATCGATTTCGTTATGGCCGACGTGGACCGCTAAGCATGAACAGCACGCTTATCCAGACAGACCGTTTCACCTTGAGTGAAACCGAGCGCTCGGCCATCGAGCACGAGCTGCATCACTACGAAGACCCGCGCGCGGCGTCGATCGAAGCCCTGAAGATCGTTCAGAAGGAACGTGGCTGGGTGCCGGACGGCGCCCTCTACGCCATCGGCGAGATTCTCGGCATCCCTGCCAGCGACGTTGAAGGCGTGGCTACGTTCTACAGCCAGATCTTCCGCCAACCGGTGGGCCGTCACATCATTCGCGTGTGCGACAGCATGGTCTGCTACATCGGTGGTCACGAATCCGTGGTCAGCGAGATCCAGAACAAACTGGGCATCGGCCTGGGCCAAACCACTCCGGACGGCCGCTTCACGCTGCTGCCGGTGTGCTGCCTGGGCAACTGCGACAAGGCGCCGGCGTTGATGATCGACGACGACACATTCGGTGACGTGCAGCCTGCTGGCGTGACCCAATTGCTTGAGGGCTACCCATGACCCTTACATCTTTCGGCCCCGCCAACCTGATCAAGCGTTCGCCTGAGACCCATCCTCTCACCTGGCGCCTGCGTGACGATGCCGAGCCGGTATGGCTCGATGAGTACCAGGCCAAGAACGGCTACGCCGCTGCGCGCAAAGCCTTTGCCGACATGGCCCAGGACGACATCGTCCAGACCGTGAAAGACGCCGGCCTCAAAGGCCGCGGCGGTGCAGGCTTCCCCACGGGCGTGAAGTGGGGCCTGATGCCCAAGGACGAGTCCATCAACATCCGCTACCTGCTGTGCAACGCGGATGAAATGGAGCCGAACACCTGGAAAGACCGCATGCTGATGGAGCAACTGCCCCATTTGCTGATCGAAGGCATGCTGATCAGTGCCCGCGCGCTGAAAACCTATCGTGGCTATATCTTCCTGCGTGGCGAATACACCACCGCCGCCAAGCACCTCAACCGTGCCGTGGAAGAAGCCAAGGCTGCTGGCCTGTTGGGCAAGAACATCCTGGGTTCCGGCTTTGATTTCGAACTGTTCGTGCACACCGGCGCCGGGCGTTACATCTGCGGTGAAGAAACCGCACTGATCAACTCCCTCGAAGGGCGCCGCGCCAACCCGCGCTCCAAGCCACCCTTCCCCGCCGCCGTGGGCGTATGGGGCAAGCCGACCTGCGTCAACAACGTTGAGACCCTGTGCAACGTGCCGGCGATCATCGCCGACGGCGTGGACTGGTACAAATCGTTGGCCCGTGAAGGCAGCGAAGACATGGGCACCAAGCTCATGGGCTTCTCCGGCAAGGTCAAGAATCCTGGCTTGTGGGAGCTGCCATTCGGCGTTACCGCACGCGAGCTTTTCGAGGACTACGCCGGCGGCATGCGCGACGGC
The DNA here is from genome assembly GCF_054683855.1 of Pseudomonas sp. H1_D04. NCBI lineage: Bacteria > Pseudomonadati > Pseudomonadota > Gammaproteobacteria > Pseudomonadales > Pseudomonadaceae > Pseudomonas > Pseudomonas sp. H1_D04. The sequence continues at coordinate 4,622,603 of NZ_CP162826.1, read as the reverse complement.
TACACCTTGAAGGCCTGGCAGCCAGGCGGCGCTGGTACCGGTTTCCTGTTGCCCGAGCACCTCGACGCACAAATGTATGCCGGCGGCATCGGCAAGGTGGGCACCCGGATGGGTACTGGCCTGGCGATGGCGGTGGACAACACCGTGAACATGGTCTCGCTGCTGCGCAACATGGAGCAGTTCTTTGCCCGTGAATCCTGTGGCTTCTGCACCCCATGCCGCGACGGTCTGCCGTGGAGCGTCAAGCTGCTGATGGCCCTGGAAAATGGCGAAGGCCGTGAGGGTGACATCGAGACCCTGTTGGGTCTGGTCGGTTTCCTCGGCCCAGGCAAGACCTTCTGTGCTCACGCACCGGGCGCCGTGGAGCCATTGGGCAGCGCAATCAAATACTTCCGCTCGGAGTTCGAAGCCGGTATTGCGCCTACCAGCGCCGCCGTCCCGCCTCTGGCAAGGCCGATCGTAGTCGGCGCGTAACGCTTTAAAAGGCGAAGGGTCCGTGCCCTTCGTCTTCTCATGGGCTGACGCCGTAAAGGCTGTGTTGATGCCCATGAATAACAAGATTCCATTAGCCACGCCCGCTGACAACGGGCCAACGAAGAACTTTGAACCATGGCCACTATCCACGTAGACGGCAAAGCGCTCGAAGTCGATGGGGCGGACAACCTGTTACAGGCATGTCTGTCACTAGGCCTCGACATCCCGTATTTCTGCTGGCACCCCGCACTCGGTAGCGTCGGTGCCTGTCGCCAGTGTGCGGTCAAGCAATACACCGACGAGAACGACACCCGTGGTCGTATCGTCATGTCCTGCATGACCCCAGCTACCGACAACACCTGGATCTCCATCGAAGATGAAGAATCCAAGGCGTTCCGCGCCAGCGTTGTCGAATGGCTGATGACCAACCACCCCCACGACTGCCCAGTCTGTGAGGAAGGCGGTCACTGCCACTTGCAAGACATGACGGTGATGACCGGCCACAACGAGCGCCGTTATCGTTTCACCAAGCGTACCCACCAGAACCAGGACCTCGGCCCGTTCATTTCCCACGAGATGAACCGCTGCATCGCCTGCTACCGGTGCGTACGTTTCTATAAAGACTACGCTGGCGGCACCGACCTTGGTGTCTTCGGCGCCCACGACAACGTGTACTTCGGTCGCGTTGAAGACGGCGTGCTCGAAAGCGAGTTCTCCGGCAACCTCACTGAGGTCTGCCCGACCGGTGTGTTCACCGACAAGACCCACTCCGAGCGCTACAACCGTAAGTGGGACATGCAATTCGCCCCGAGCATCTGCCACGGCTGCTCCAGCGGTTGCAACATTTCCCCGGGCGAACGCTACGGCGAACTGCGTCGTATCGAAAACCGCTTCAACGGTTCGGTCAACCAGTACTTCCTGTGCGACCGTGGCCGTTTCGGCTATGGCTACGTCAACCGCAAGGATCGCCCGCGCCAACCACTGCTGGCCGACGGCACTAAGCTGAGCCTGGACGACGCGCTGGATAAAGCCGCCGACCTGCTGCGCGGTCGTAATATCGTCGGTATCGGTTCGCCTCGCGCCAGCCTCGAAAGCAACTACGCGTTGCGCGAACTGGTCGGTGCCGAGCACTTCTACTCCGGCATCGAAGCTGGTGAGCTGGAACGCATCCGTCTGGTCCTGCAAGTGCTGAACGACAGCCCGCTGCCAGTGCCGAACATGCGCGACATCGAAGACCACGATGCCATCTTCGTGCTCGGTGAAGACCTGACCCAGACCGCCGCGCGTATCGCGCTGTCCCTGCGTCAGTCGGTCAAAGGCAAGGCTGAAGAGATGGCCGACGCCATGCGCGTACAGCCATGGCTGGACGCTGCGGTGAAAAACATTGGCCAGCACGCGCTGAACCCGCTGTTTATCGCCAGCATCGCTGAAACCAAGCTCGACGACATCGCCGAAGAATGCGTCCACGCTGCACCGGACGACCTCGCCCGCATCGGTTTCGCCGTGGCCCACGCCCTGGACGCCAGCGCGCCTGCCGTCGAAGGCCTGGACACTGAAGCCGTCGAACTGGCCCAACGCATTGCCGACGCCCTGCTGGCAGCCAAGCGTCCATTGATCATTGCCGGTACCTCGCTGGGTTCCAAAGCATTGATCGAAGCCGCCGCCAACATCGCCAAGGCCTTGAAGCTGCGCGACAAGAACGGCTCCATCAGCCTGGTCGTGCCGGAAGCCAACAGCCTAGGCTTGGCCATGCTGGGTGGTGAGTCCCTGGACGCTGGCCTGCAAGCCGTGATCGACGGCAACGCCGACGCCATGGTGGTGCTGGAAAACGACCTGTACACACGCACCGACGCCGCCAAGGTTGACGCTGCACTGAACGCCGCAAAAGTTCTGATCGTGGCCGACCACCAGAAGACCGCCACCAGCGACCGCGCTCAGTTGGTATTGCCAGCGGCGAGCTTTGCCGAAGGCGACGGCACCCTGGTCAGCCAGGAAGGCCGCGCCCAGCGCTTCTTCCAGGTATTCGATCCGAAGTACATGGACGCCAGCATCCTGGTTCACGAAGGCTGGCGCTGGCTGCATGCCCTGCGCGCGACCCTGTTGAACCAGCCGATCGATTGGACCCAACTGGACCACGTGACCGCAGCCGTCGCCGGCAGCACACCGCAGCTTGCGCGTATCGTCGATGCCGCACCGTCCGCCGCGTTCCGCATCAAGGGCATGAAATTGGCCCGTGAACCGCTGCGTTACTCCGGTCGTACCGCCATGCGCGCCGACATCAGCGTGCACGAACCGCGTACCCCACAAGACAACGACACCGCGTTCGCCTTCTCCATGGAAGGTTACTCGGGGTCGGTCGAGCCGCGTCAGCAGGTGCCGTTTGCCTGGTCGCCGGGCTGGAACTCGCCACAAGCCTGGAACAAGTTCCAGGACGAAGTCGGTGGTCACATCCGCGCTGGCGACCCAGGCACCCGCCTGATCGAAAGCACCGGTGACTCGCTGAACTGGTTCGCAGCAGTACCGCGCCCGTTCAACCCGGCCCAGGGCACTTGGCAAGTTGTGCCGTTCTTCCACCTGTTCGGCAGCGAAGAGAACTCTTCCAAGGCCGCGCCGGTGCAAAGCCGCATCCCAGAAGCGTACGTGTCCGTGGCCAAGTCCGAAGCCGACCGTCTCGGCGTCAACGACGGTGCCGTGCTCAGCCTGAACGTGGCCGGCCAGACTCTGCGTCTGCCGCTGCGTATCAACGAAGCGTTGGGCGCTGGCCTGGTTGCACTGCCTAAAGGCCTTGCCGGCATTCCGCCTGCGATCTTTGGCAAAACCGTTGACGGTCTGCAGGAGGCAGCGCAATGACCTGGTTCACCCCTGAAGTGATCGACGTGATCATCTCGGTCGTCAAGGCCATCGTGATCCTGTTGGCCGTGGTCGTTGCGGGCGCCCTGCTCAGCTTCGTCGAACGTCGCCTGCTGGGCTGGTGGCAGGACCGTTACGGTCCGAACCGCGTTGGCCCATTCGGCATGTTCCAGATCGCTGCCGACATGCTGAAAATGTTCTTCAAGGAAGACTGGACCCCACCGTTTGCCGACAAGGTGATCTTCACCCTGGCACCGGTCGTGGCCATGAGCGCCTTGCTGATTGCCTTCGCGATCATCCCGATCACCCCGACCTGGGGCGTGGCGGACCTGAACATCGGCTTGCTGTTCTTCTTCGCCATGGCCGGTCTGTCGGTCTACGCGGTGTTGTTCGCCGGTTGGTCGAGTAACAACAAGTTCGCCCTGCTGGGCAGCTTGCGTGCCTCGGCGCAGACCGTGTCCTACGAAGTGTTCATGGGCCTGGCGCTGATGGGCATCGTGGTGCAGGTCGGCTCGTTCAACATGCGCGACATCGTCGAGTACCAGGCGCAGAACCTGTGGTTCATCATTCCGCAGTTCTTCGGCTTCTGTACTTTCTTCATCGCTGGCGTTGCCGTGACTCACCGTCACCCGTTCGACCAGCCTGAAGCAGAACAGGAACTGGCCGACGGTTACCACATTGAATATGCCGGCATGAAATGGGGCATGTTCTTCGTCGGTGAGTACATCGGCATCATCTTGATCTCTGCCCTGCTGGTGACGCTGTTCTTCGGCGGCTGGCACGGTCCGTTCGGCATCCTGCCGCAGTTGGCGTTCTTCTGGTTCTTCCTGAAGACCGCGTTCTTCATCATGTTGTTTATCCTGCTGCGCGCTTCCATTCCGCGTCCACGATACGACCAGGTGATGGATTTCAGCTGGCGCTTCTGCCTGCCACTGACCCTGATCAATTTGCTGGTGACTGCTGCCGTTGTGTTGTTGAACACGCCAGCGGCCGCGGTTCAGTGAGGATTTGACCCATGTTCAAATATATTGGCGACATCGTTAAGGGTACCGGTACCCAGTTGCGAAGCCTGGTGATGGTATTCGGTCACGGTTTCCGCAAACGCGACACCCTGCAATACCCGGAAGAAGCGGTGTACCTGCCGCCGCGCTATCGCGGCCGTATCGTGCTGACCCGCGACCCCGATGGCGAAGAGCGTTGCGTAGCCTGCAACCTGTGCGCCGTAGCGTGCCCGGTGGGTTGCATCTCCCTGCAGAAAGCTGAAACCGAAGACGGTCGCTGGTACCCGGACTTCTTCCGTATCAACTTCTCGCGCTGCATTTTCTGCGGCCTCTGCGAGGAAGCTTGCCCGACCACCGCAATCCAGCTGACACCGGATTTCGAGATGGCCGAGTTCAAACGTCAGGACCTGGTGTACGAGAAAGAAGATCTGCTGATCTCTGGTCCCGGTAAAAACCCTGATTACAACTTCTATCGTGTTGCAGGTATGGCCGTTGCCGGTAAGCCGAAAGGCGCCGCACAAAACGAAGCCGAGCCGATCAACGTGAAGAGCTTGCTGCCTTAAGGAAGAAAGATGGAATTCGCTTTCTATTTCGCATCGGGTATTGCAGTGGTGTCCACGCTTCGTGTGATCACCAACACTAACCCTGTGCACGCCCTGCTCTACCTGATCATTTCGCTGATCGCCGTGGCCATGACGTTCTTCAGCCTCGGCGCACCGTTCGCCGGTGTGCTCGAAGTGATCGCCTACGCCGGCGCCATCATGGTGCTGTTCGTGTTTGTGGTGATGATGCTCAACCTGGGGCCGGCTTCGGTCGCCCAGGAACGCGTCTGGCTCAAGCCCGGCATCTGGCTCGGCCCGGTTGTCCTCGCAGCGCTGCTGCTGGGTGAGCTGCTGTATGTGCTGTTCGCTCACCAGAGCGGCCAGGCCATCGGCCACACCACCGTAGACGCGAAAGCCGTGGGCATCAGCCTGTTCGGCCCGTACCTGCTGGTGGTCGAACTGGCTTCGATGCTGCTGCTCGCGGCAGCCATCACCGCCTTCCACTTGGGCCGCAACGAAGCCAAGGAGCAATGACGATGCCTGCTATCCCTTTGGAGCATGGTCTGGCGGTCGCCGGCATCCTGTTCTGCCTTGGCCTGGTCGGCCTGATGGTTCGCCGTAACATTCTGTTCGTGTTGATGAGCCTGGAAATCATGATGAACGCTGCGGCACTGGCGTTCATCGTTGCAGGTGCACGTTGGGGCCAGCCCGATGGACAAGTCATGTTCATCCTGGTGATCAGCCTGGCAGCCGCCGAGGCCAGTATCGGCCTGGCGATCCTGCTGCAACTGTATCGTCGCTTCCACACGCTTGATATCGACGCTGCCAGTGAGATGCGCGGATGAACATGATCTTTCTGACTTTCGTATTTCCCCTGATCGGTTTCCTGCTGCTGTCGTTCTCCCGTGGACGCTGGTCGGAAAACCTCTCGGCCCTGATCGGCGTGGGTTCCATTGGCCTGTCGGCCATCGTGGCCGCCTACGTCATCTGGCAATTCAACGTAGCGCCGCCGGAAGGTGGTCACTACACCCTGGTGCTGTGGCAGTGGATGTCGGTGGAAGGCTTCAAGCCTAACTTCGCCCTCTACGTCGACGGCCTGTCGATCACCATGCTCGGCGTGGTCGTCGGCGTGGGCTTCCTGATCCACCTGTTCGCGTCCTGGTACATGCGCGGTGAAGCGGGCTACTCGCGCTTCTTCTCGTACACCAACCTGTTTATCGCCAGCATGCTGTTCCTGGTGCTCGGCGATAACCTGTTGTTCCTGTACTTCGGCTGGGAAGGCGTGGGCCTGTGCTCGTACCTGTTGATCGGTTTCTACTACAGCAACCGCAACAACGGTAACGCGGCACTCAAGGCATTTATCGTTACCCGCATCGGCGACGTGTTCATGGCCATCGGCCTGTTCATCCTGTTCCAACAGGTGGGCACGCTGAACATCCAGGAACTGCTGGTGCTGGCACCACAGAAATTCCAGGTCGGCGACTTCTGGATCACTCTGGCGACCCTGATGCTGCTGGGTGGCGCCGTGGGTAAATCCGCGCAACTGCCGCTGCAAACCTGGCTGGCGGATGCGATGGCCGGTCCTACCCCAGTGTCGGCACTGATCCACGCCGCTACGATGGTAACTGCGGGTGTCTACCTGATCGCCCGTACCCACGGCCTGTTCACCCTCGCGCCGGACATCCTGCACCTGGTGGGCATCGTCGGCGGCGTGACCCTGGTGCTGGCCGGCTTTGCCGCGCTGGTGCAGACCGACATCAAGCGTATCCTCGCCTACTCGACCATGAGCCAGATCGGCTACATGTTCCTGGCCCTGGGCGTTGGCGCCTGGGACGCGGCGATCTTCCACCTGATGACTCACGCTTTCTTCAAGGCCCTGCTGTTCCTTGCCTCTGGTGCGGTGATCGTTGCCTGCCACCACGAGCAGAACATCTTCAAGATGGGCGGCCTGTGGAAGAAACTGCCGCTGGCCTACGCCAGCTTCATCGTCGGTGGTGCAGCCCTGGCCGCACTGCCACTGGTGACCGCCGGTTTCTACTCGAAAGACGAAATCCTCTGGGAAGCCTTTGCCAGCGGTAACCAGAACCTGCTCTACGCAGGCCTGGTGGGTGCGTTCATGACCTCGCTGTACACCTTCCGCCTGATCTTCATCACGTTCCACGGTGAAGCCAAGACCGAAGCGCACGCAGGTCACGGCATCTCCCACTGGTTGCCACTGTCGGTGCTGATCGTGCTGTCGACCTTCGTCGGCGCCCTGATCACCCCGCCCCTGGCCGGTGTACTGCCGGAAAGCGCCGGCCATGCCGGTGGCGCCGCCAAGCACAGCCTGGAAATCGCCTCGGGTGCCATTGCCATCGCGGGTATCCTGCTGGCCGCGCTGTTGTTCCTCGGCAAGCGTCGCTTCGTGACGGCCGTGGCCAACAGTAGCATTGGCCGCTTCCTGTCGGCCTGGTGGTTCGCCGCCTGGGGCTTCGACTGGATCTACGACAAACTGTTCGTCAAGCCTTACCTGGCTATCAGCCATGTACTGCGCAAAGACCCGCTCGACCAGACCATCGGTTTGATCCCGCGCGCCGCCAAGGCCGGTCACACCGCCCTGAGCCGCAGCGAGACCGGCCAACTGCGTTGGTATGCAGCGTCCATGGCGGTTGGTGCCGTGCTGGTGATCGGCGCCATCGTTGTCGTGGCGGTCTGACCATGTCTATGTACATTGCGAACTTTGCAAACTTGCGAAAGGAAACGAGCCTGTCATGATTCTGCCCTGGCTAATCCTGATCCCCTTCATCGGCGGCCTGCTCTGCTGGATGGGTGAACGCTTCGGCGCCACCCTCCCCCGCTGGATTGCGTTGCTGACCATGTCCCTGGAACTCGCACTCGGCCTCTGGCTGTGGGCCCACGGTGACTATTCATTCGCTCCGGCACCGGGTGTCGATCCGACTTTCGCGCTTGAATTCAAGCACGTCTGGATCCAGCGCTTCGGCATCAACGTGCACCTGGCCCTCGATGGCCTGTCGCTGTTGATGATCCTGCTGACCGGCCTGCTGGGTATCCTCTCGGTACTCTGCTCCTGGAAAGAGATCCAGCGTCACGTGGGCTTCTTCCACCTGAACCTGATGTGGATCCTGGGCGGCGTTGTCGGCGTGTTCCTCGCCCTCGACCTGTTCATGTTCTTCTTCTTCTGGGAAATGATGCTGGTGCCGATGTACTTCCTCATCGCGCTCTGGGGTCACAGTTCTTCGGACGGCAAGAAAACCCGGATCTACGCGGCGACTAAGTTCTTCATCTTCACCCAGGCTTCCGGCCTGATCATGTTGGTGGCGATCCTGGGTCTGGTACTGGTCAACTTCAACAGCACAGGCGTGATTACGTTCAACTACGCCGACCTGTTGAAAACCAAGATGTCCCTGACCACCGAGTACATCCTGATGCTGGGCTTCTTCATCGCGTTCGCGGTGAAGCTGCCGGTGGTGCCGTTTCACTCCTGGCTGCCTGACGCTCACGCCCAGGCACCGACCGCCGGTTCCGTTGACCTCGCCGGCATCCTGCTGAAAACCGCTGCCTATGGCCTGCTGCGTTTCGCGCTGCCGCTGTTCCCGAACGCCTCGGCGGAGTTCGCGCCGATTGCCATGACCCTGGGTCTGATCGGGATCTTCTACGGTGCGTTCCTGGCGTTCGCGCAAACCGACATCAAGCGTCTGATTGCCTTCTCGTCCGTTTCCCACATGGGCTTCGTACTGATCGGCATCTACTCCGGCAGCCAGCTGGCGTTGCAAGGCGCAGTGATCCAGATGTTGGCGCACGGTGTTTCCGCCGCTGCACTCTTTATCCTGAGTGGCCAGTTGTACGAGCGCCTGCACACCCGTGACATGCGTGAGATGGGCGGCGTGTGGTCGCGCATCGCGTACCTGCCGGCGATCAGCCTGTTCTTTGCCGCTGCCTCGTTGGGCTTGCCGGGTACCGGCAACTTCATCGGCGAGTTCCTGATCCTGATGGGTGCCTTCGTGCAAACGCCTTGGATCAGCGCCATTGCTACTTCCGGCCTGGTATTCGGTTCGGTCTACTCGTTGATCATGATCCACCGCGCCTACTTCGGCCCGGCCAAGTCCGACACCGTCCTGAAAGGGATGGATGCTCGCGAACTGATCATGGTGCTCGGCCTTGCGGTGCTGCTGATCTACATCGGCGTGTACCCGCAACCGTTCCTGGACACTTCTGCCGCAACGATGCATGGCGTGCAGCAGTGGTTCGGCACCGCCTTCTCTCAACTCGCTTCGGCCCGGTAAGAGCGCTATGGAATTCACGATCCAACACTTTATCGCGCTTGCGCCGCTGCTGATTACCAGCCTCACCATCGTGGTGGTGATGCTGGCAATCGCCTGGCGCCGCAATCACTCACAAACGTTCCTGCTGTCCTGTGCCGGCTTGAACCTGGCTTTGCTGTCGATTATCCCGGCACTCAAGGTCGCGCCACTGGCGGTGACCCCGCTGATGATGGTCGATGACTTCGCGCTGCTGTATATCGCGCTGATCCTCGTCGCCACCCTCGCCTGCGTCACCCTCGCCCACGCCTACCTCGGCGAAGGCGGCACCGGCTACCCAGGCAACCGCGAAGAGCTGTACCTGCTGATCCTGCTGGCTGCGGCCGGCGGTATCGTGTTGGTCAGCGCACAGCACCTGGCCGGCTTGTTCATCGGCCTGGAACTGCTGTCGATCCCGACCTACGGCCTGGTGGCATACGCCTTCTTCAACAAGCGCTCCCTGGAAGCCGGCATCAAGTACATGGTGCTGTCGGCGGCCGGTTCCGCGTTCCTGTTGTTCGGTATGGCCCTGCTCTACGCCGAAGCCGGCAGCCTGAGCTTCACCGGTATCGGCCACGCACTGGCTGCCACCAACAGCCCGGCGCCGATTGCCCAACTGGGCCTGGCGATGATGCTGATCGGCTTGGCATTCAAGCTGTCGCTGGTGCCGTTCCACCTGTGGACCCCAGACGTGTACGAAGGCGCCCCGGCGCCGGTGGCTGCGTTCCTGGCTACCGCGTCCAAGGTTGCTGTGTTTGCCGTGATGGTGCGTCTGTTCCAGATCTCGCCTGCTGCCAATACCGGCGTGCTGAGCAACGTGCTGACCGTGATCGCCATCGCGTCGATCCTGTTTGGTAACCTGCTGGCCCTGACCCAGAACAACCTCAAGCGTCTGCTGGGTTACTCGTCCATCGCTCACTTCGGCTACCTGCTGATCGCCCTGGTGGCGAGCAAAGGCCTGGCCGTGGAAGCCATCGGCGTTTACCTGGTCACCTACGTGATCACCAGCCTCGGCGCCTTCGGTGTAATTACGCTGATGTCCTCGCCGTACAAAGGCCGTGACGCTGACGCCCTGTACGAGTATCGCGGCCTGTTCTGGCGCCGCCCGTACCTGACCGCCGTACTGACCGTGATGATGCTGTCCCTGGCCGGTATCCCGCTGACCGCGGGTTTCATCGGCAAGTTCTACATCGTCGCTACCGGTGTCGAAGCCCACGAGTGGTGGCTGGTTGCGTCCCTGGTACTGGGCAGCGCTATCGGCGTGTTCTACTACCTACGCGTGATGGTCACCCTGTACCTGATCGAGCCAAACCTGCGCCGTGTGGATGCCGAGCTGCATTGGGAACAGAAGGCAGGCGGCGTGATGCTGCTGGCCATCGCCCTGCTGGCGTTCTTCCTGGGCGTGTACCCACAACCGTTGCTCACCCTGGTGCAGCACGCGGTACTGGGCGTTTGATCGCTTAGCGGGATGCAGTAAACAAAACGGCGCCTTCGGGCGCCGTTTTGCGTTTCTGGATGCCCTGCAACAGGGCGTTCACCTCACTCGTTCTGGGCCAAATCGCGAATAGCCCAAAATTGCATATCCAACCCAGGAAACCCGGCGGGTACATGGATCGCAAAACCGCTCGACTGGCTCAACAGTTGCCAATACTCGCTGCTGCGATCAAGTTCGAAATACGTGCAGCCCGCATAGAACGGCAATTGCCGTGGGGCTGCCGGCAAAGGCCGCAGGCCAACACCCGGCAGTTGCAGGTTGACCAGGTCGCGGATTTTCTCCATTGAGCCGATCTTGACCTGGGAGGGGAAACTGCTGCGCACGCTGTCGGCCGCCATTTGAGCCTGAACCACCAGGATGAAGGTGGCCGAGGCCAGTAACGCCCGGTCCGGCAGTACGGCCACACGGATGCCGTATTGGCGCTCTTCCAAGGGAATAGCGATGGCCCGCGTATCCATCACGGTCGAGAGCATCCGACGGAGTTCAAGCATCACCGGAGCAAACGTCTCTGCCAGGGCCGTATGGCGATACACCGGGTACGCAGGCGTGCGCTTATCGTCGCGGCTAAACGTTGCCAGCTCACCGGCCAGGGCCGAGAGGTCGCGATACAGTTGCTCGGGATGCAGGCCGCTCATGGTCGATAAATGGCGCATCAGCGGCAGGCTGCGATTGAGCACCTGCAGCTGCAGGATATCGGCAATGTCCGCTGCACCACTGCCATCGAGCCGGGCCACGCGTGAGGCCGTGGCTTCACCCCGCTGCTGCACCAGCCCTGCGACCTCATCGACCATTGCCTTGAGGCATTCGGCCGCCCGGATATCCAGACAGGGCGGGCAGTAGCCGCGATCAAGCACCACACAGTTGTCGGCGCGCTTTTCCACCACGTGGGCGATACCCAGTGAGGTGTAGGCATCGGCCACGTCGCCCTCAAAGGCCAGACGCACGCGCAACTTGCCGACACTCATCAGCGCACTGCTGTCCAGTCCATTACTGTCCCAGACTTCGTATTCTGCGCTGCGAAGACGGGCGAAATTTTCGATACTGGGGTTGTCGTCAACCTCCGGGATCCCGGGACGTAAGCTTGGTAACGCCAACACCACTGTCAGGTCGCGCGCATCATCGGGGATGGTCAGGGGCGGCGGCATTTCATCATCGAATGGCAGGCCGACAGGCGTTCCATCCGGGAATATACCGCTGTATGAAAGCAACGATACCTTGCCCAGAGCCAGTTGCTGCGGGTCAATGTCCAACGCCGAAAAGCCCCAGCCATACGCACGCAACGCCGTGACCCGTGCCTCCAGCTGGGTTTGCAGGAAACGGTCATGTTGTTGCAGATGCTGAGGCTGCAACAACATACCTTCGGACCAAACCACTTTGTGTTTCCAGGACATTAAGTTCTTCCAATATGGGCAACGGTAGAAGCAGACAGACTCGACAACGGCTTACTTGCCATCGTCGGCCTCCTTGGGCGGCAGCGGCACACCCGCAGGCCCGGTGGCCGCCGCCAATGCTGCGGCGGTGGCAGCGGTTGCGGCCTGAGGCAAGGGCACAGGCATGGCCGATGCGAGAATCGAACCTGGAGAAAAGGTCATAAAGGCCCCACCGACCTTCAAGGTGATGCTCGCGCCGGCTTCGATCACCACGTTCGCCCCGCCCTTGATATGCACATCGGTACCGGCGGTAATACCCGTCTTCATGGCGCCCTCGATAATCATCTCGCTGCCGGCGCTCATCGACACCGCACCGCTGGTTTTTTCATTGCGGTTGCCGTCCACAGAGGAATGACGATCACCGCCGACCTTCTCGCGCAGGTCCTGGTCGATTCTGGAATGGCGGTCGCCGCCTACCCAGTCCAGGGCGTCCTTGAGCACTCGCTGGTCGAAGTTTTTCTGGGCGTGCAGGAACACCTGCTCCGAACCCTTCTTGTCCTCGAAGCGCAGTTCGTTGTAGCCACCACCGCCCTTTGAAGAATGGGTCTTGAGGGTCGAGCGGGTGGCATTTTCTGGCAGTGCATAGGGCGGCAGCGATTCCGCGTTATAGACGCTGCCGGTGACCAACGGCTGGTCGGGGTCGCCGTCGAGAAAGCTGACCACCACTTCCTGGCCGATACGCGGGATATGCAGGCTGCCCCAACGCTTGCCGGCCCAGCCCTGGGCTACTCGGACCCAACATGAGCTGTTTTCGTCGCCCTTGCCCTCGCGGTCCCAGTGGAACTGCACCTTGATCCGTCCGTATTTGTCGGTCCAGATGTCTTCGCCCTGTTTGCCCACCACCTTGGCAGTCTGCGGACCGTGCATCCGTGGCTTGGGCGATACGCAAGGTGCTCGAAATGGCTGCTGGTGCGGCATGGCCACGAACTCGCAAGTCAGCACGGGCGCGGGCTCGGTCGGTGGCGTCGGCTCATAGGTGTCTAACGACAACGTGTAACGCGCTTCCAGCAGCAAACATTGCGCGTTCTGTTCACTGCGCGGGTGCTCGGCCAAGGTCATCAATGCTCCCGGAAACAGCCCCCGGGCACGGGTAGCACCGCTGATCCGACTGGCGCCGGTCTGCAGCGATTCAATCAAGGTGCGGGCATAGGTTTCGCCCTGTTTGCGCTCGGTGTATCGACCCGGATAGTCGTAACGTTCGTGACGAGACTGCGGGTAGTCACCAGGCATGGCCGACTTGACCATCAGATTGACGCTGGGCTTTTCGAAGTCGAAGTCCTTCAGGGTATAGCCGCCCGGCGCCACCTCGCCGCTCATGTGCCAGGCGTAGATCACCTCGCTTTCGCGCAGGGCGTGATCCTGGGACGGCATGTAGCGCAGTTGGGCATAGCCCGGCGCCGGCGAATGCGCGCCGCAGGAATCGGCAAGTACCAAGGTATGACGGCCAGCAGCGCTTTTGAAGAAGTAGTAGATACCTTCCTGCTCCATCAGCCGGCTGACAAAGTTGAAATCGCTCTCGCGGTATTGCACGCAATAGTTAAGTGCCGCGTAGTCCGCACTCAAGCCCGAGGTGTCGACATCGGCAATGCTGTAAGGCGCGAACACCTGGTTGAGGATCTGCGGCACGCTCAGGCCCTGGAAAATACGGCAGTCGCTGGCCAGTGTCAGGAACCACAACCACGGCCTCAACACCGCTTTGCACGTGGTATAGCGCCCTTGACGACCGGTTATGGAGAAGTGGCTCACATGCCCGCTGAAGTAACGGCTACCGCCCTTGGGCAAGTCCACCGAAATGCTCATCGACGTAGCGAGCAAGTCGTTGATGTCCAGGTCGGCGCGTTCGCTGTACAGCTCCACCTCGTATTCACTGAGACGAGACAGCCCCTCGAATGCCTGCATGCTGCGAAACAGCAGCACATCGTCGCCGAGCACACTGCTGACCTGAATGTCACGATGCATTTGACTGGTTGCCATAGGGACTACCTCGCGGACTCGGAAAAGACATAGGCAAACTCGCCGCTTTCCACGCGGACCCCAACCTGGCTGGCCGGGATGCCCTGTAACAGACGATCGAGGAACTCGCGGCTGATTGCTGGCAGCAAGCAGTTGGTCAGGATTGAGTCAATCATCCGCCCACCACTTTCCAGCTCGGTGCAGCGGCTGGCAATCAACTGCACCACGTCATCGCTGTACGTGAAGGGAATCTTGTGGCTGTCAGCGATGCGCTGCCTGATCCGCTCCAGTTGCAGGCGGATGATGCGGTCGAGCATGGCGTCGCTGAGGGGGTAATACGGGATCACCACGAGGCGTCCGAGCAAAGCCGGCGGGAAGACCTCCAGCAACGGCTCACGCAAGGCTTTTGCGAGGGCTTGCGGTTCTGGCATTGCCAGCGGGTCACGGCGCTGGCGGCTGATCAGGTCGGTGCCGACGTTGGTGGTCAGGAGGATCAGGGTGTGCTTGAAGTCGATGACTCGCCCCTCACCGTCTTCCATCCAGCCCTTGTCGAACACCTGAAAAAACAGTTCGTGCACATCCGAGTGCGCCTTCTCCACTTCGTCCAGCAGCACCACGCTGTAAGGCTTGCGCCGTACTGCTTCGGTGAGCACGCCGCCTTCGCCGTAGCCCACGTAACCAGGCGGCGCGCCCTTGAGGGTAGAGACGCTGTGGGCTTCCTGGTATTCGCTCATATTGAGGGTAATGACGTTCTGCTCGCCGCCGTACAACGCCTCGGCCAGGGCCAGGGCTGTCTCGGTCTTCCCCACCCCGGAGGTGCCGGCGAGCATGAACACCCCCACCGGTTTGCCTGGATTGTCGAGGCCCGCGCGGGAGGTCTGGATACGTCGCGAGATCATCTCCAGCCCATGATCCTGACCGATAATGCGCTGGCCCAAACGGTCTGCCAGGTGCAACACGTTCTCGATTTCATTCTTGACCATGCGACCCACGGGGATGCCGGTCCAGTCCTGTACTACCGCCGCGACGGCCTGTTCGTCGACGTTGACCAGAACCAACGGAGTCTCGCCTTGCAGCAGCGCCAATTGCTCCTGTAATTGACGCAGTTCCAACCGGCCCGCTTCAGGTTCATCGGCATCCACATCGACCAACCGGCTACGCAGACGCAAGATCTGCATGACCAGCGCCAGCTCGCTGTGCCAGCGGCTGCCAAGGACCTTCAGGCGCTCGCGCTCGGTCGCCAGCAACGCATCGACCGATGCACAACGACTTGAGGTTTGCGCCCCCATGGCGCGTTCACGCTGGATGATCGCCTGCTCGGTTTCCAGGCATTCGATACGCCGGCGGCTGTCATCGACTTCCGCCGGGGTGGCGTGCAGGCTGATGGCGACGCGGGCGCACGCGGTGTCAATCAGGCTCACCGCTTTGTCCGGTAACTGGCGCGCCGGGATATAGCGATTGGACAAACGCACAGCCGCTTCCAGCGCCGAATCGAGGATCTGCACCTGATGGTGCTCCTGCAGGCTGAAGGCAAGACCGCGCAGCATCAGCAGCGCACGGCTTTCATCCGGCTCATCGACCTGCACCGTCTGAAAGCGTCGGCTCAGGGCCGGATCTTTTTCGATGTGTTTTTTGTACTCGGCAAACGTGGTTGCGCCCAAGGTGCGCAAGGTGCCACGGGCCAGGGCTGGCTTGAGCAGATTAGCCGCATCGCCGGTACCCGCGGCGCCACCTGCGCCGACCAGGGTGTGGGTTTCATCGATAAACAGCACCACCGGTTTGACGCTGGCTTGAACCTCATCGATGACCGAGCGCAGGCGCTGTTCAAACTCACCTTTCATGCTCGCACCGGCCTGCAACAGGCCGACATCAAGGGCCAGCAATTGTACGTCCCGCAGGCTAGGCGGCACGTCGCCACGGGCGATGCGCTGGGCGAATCCTTCCGCCACAGCAGTTTTGCCCACGCCTGCCTCGCCCACCAGCAGCGGGTTGTTCTGGCGACGGCGCATCAGGATATCGATGACCTGCCGGATCTCTTCATCGCGTCCGACGATAGGGTCCATCGTGTTTCGCCGCGCCTGCTCGGTCAGGTCGACAGTGAAGCGCTTCAGGCCTTCCTGACGGTCGGGCGCCAGTGCACCGACAGCCTCACCCGGCACCTGGTACCCATCGCTGGCCGTCATACGGGCCTCGGGCGAATCCTTGAGCAACGCGCCAAACTGCTCACTGAGGTCGTCGGTCCTGACGTTGTTGAACTCCCGGGACACACCATACAAACCATTACGCAATGCCGGAGTTTTCAGCATCGCCAGCAGCAAATGGCCAGAACGCACCTGGGACTCACCCAGCATCAGGGTCGCGTAGACCCAAGCACGCTCCACGGTTTCCTCGACCTGCGAGGACAGGTCCGTCACCGAGGTCGAGCCCCTAGGCAAACGATCTAGGGCGGCAGTGAGGTCCCGGTCCAACACCACCGGATCAATGCCGTAATGGCGGACCAGGCGCAACAGGTCCGAATCGGTCAATTGCAACAACTGCTGCAACCAGTGCACCAGCTCGACATAGGGATTGCCGCGCAGTTTGCAGAACACAGTGCTGCTTTCAATCGCCCGGTAGCACAGGCTGTTGAGCTTGCCGAAAAGCGCGACGCGACTGATATCAGCCATGGGCAGTTCCTTGAGAAGAAAATGAGGGTCGAGGCTTGATCAGCAACTGCCGATCATCCCGCTGGGGCGCTCTGCTGCTCAGCCAACTGGTCCAGCCCAATGACGTGGACCCCAGGCGCAAGCGAGGCCGGTGTTCTTTCTTGACGATCAGGTTGACGTCCCAGTCCATCGCCATGCCGACGTACTGACGCACCCAATCCTGCACCCGTTGCAGGCTGTCGCCACCGGGCAGCAAACGGCGGGTTTGTGTCAGGTCCAGAGGGCCAATCAGCAGGCGAAACTTGTGTTGGGCATTCCAGACTTTCCGGCCCATGACCGTGGCCTGGCCGAGTACCACCGCGTCCGGACCGCTGCGCAAGGTGCACAGCCCGTCACGGGGCAGGGTCATCCAGTGGCCGACAAATTGCTCGACCTCTACGGGAACGCCAAGGTAGTCGCCAAGCAAGGCGGCCAGGCCTTCGGCATTGCGTGTTTGCGGTCCCAGGCGGCCGGCGAAATGCAGCTTGGCGAGGTCCACCACGCCGTCGCGCGCCTGCAGCGACGGTAGGCCAATACCGAGCAATGATCCCAGGTAGTTGGCAAACCGGTCCGCCCCCGGACGGTCCAGACTCACCGTTGGCTGGGCACTGGCCCAGGCGCGATAGAACAGGCTGATCATGCGGTGATGAAACACGTCGCAAAATGCCGCCAGCGTAGGGTCGTTGAGGTTGCGTTGACGGTCGCGAATGTATTCGGTGAGGTGAATCGGCAACGGGCCATTGGCGCCCATCAGGCCGAAGAAATTGAGCAGCAGTTTAGGCGTGTCGCCGGGTATGAGGCCCGCAATCATTGCCGGCTCAAACGCCAGCGAGGAATGCTGGCCGAAACGCACCGCCTCGTCCGCCGGGCGCGTGGCCTCGCCGATGCGCGGCAGGTGCGCAAAGGCGCATTCCAACTGGCGCAATGCCGCGTAGAAATCAAACCGACCCGGATGCGCTTCAAGCTCGCTGAGCAGGCTCAGAGGATCTCGCATCTGCCCACCCGCGCAGGCCACTGCATGATCACGCCCCGTGACGCGCTCACGATCCGCGTCTCGGTGAATGAGTTGAGCGACACGTACTTGGCGAAAAACTGTTCCAGCACCGAGCCCAATACACAGACGCCTGCACCCTCGAACGCAGACTCATCCACGCTCACACTGATCTGCAAACCTCGCCCATAGGTGACGGGTCCAGACAATGGCAGGCGCCGCACGATGCTCTGCGCAGTCACCGAACGCACGCCTTCGATCTGTTTATGTGCAACGGCATCGTCGACGCGGCAATACAGGCGCAACATGTCACGCAAGGCTACAGCGCCCTGCTCCGTGTCCTGGTCCAGCAGTGACAGGTAGTTAAGGGACAAATGGCTGACCAGACGCCATGCTGTATCGCCTTCGGCATACGACGGCGCGGGCACCGTGGGCCCTGCCACGCAACGTACCGACTGCACCGGCGCAGCGGATTGGACGCTGAAGTCGGTGCTGCCACTGCCCACCGGCATGCTCAGCACCAGGTCGCGGTTGCTGCACAGGGCGTCGATGCCCAATTGGCGCAGGTCGCTGCGGTGAGGAGCCTGCTCGCCGTCCACCAGCGACACGAATACCTCGCTGCCCCCATAACTGGAGCGCGGGCCTCGGCTGCGCTGCTGTTCGGACAAAACCCGCGTGTCGCGCCGTACCTGGTAGTACGCACGCGGCGGCGTGCGTCCCTGCAGGTCGTTGGCGCGGTAGAAGGGTTCGAATGTCTGACTGGCCTCGGCGCCACTGCCGTACCCGGTCACCCCTTCAATTTCGTAGATCTCGTAATCCATTGACCGTGTGCGGTCGGGGCTCACGTGGTATTCAGAGCGCTGTTCATCCAGGTGCACACGCTCGGTGCGCATCGGGAACAGGTTGATCGCCGGCGTGCAATACAGCGCAAAATTGGCGGCACTGAGGTTTTGCTCAAGTAACGGGTCTGCCTTCTTGAACAACACGATCAGCTCCAGTTGCTCGGCGGTGCAGCGGCTGACACTGCTCGCCAACCCCACCACGTCGACGAACATGAAGCGTTGCGGCAAGGCGAAGTATTCCTGCAACAAGCGATAACCCTGGAACGAACGCGGCCCGATGGGCAGCAAGGCTTCGCTGTCGCTATAGCCCACACTGCGAATCGCACTGCTGGGCAGCAGCTGATGCCAGTCCCCAGACGCTTGCATGGGCATGACCAGCACACCCGCCACTTGGGCCAACAGCTGCTCAAGAACCCGCGCGGGCGTGCCGTCCCCGCCACGGATGTGCAGCCGCAGGGTGTCGAGGGCCAGGTCGCTGAAAGCCAGGCCAGCCCCGACGCTCAGGCGCAGGCGCAACGCGGCCTTGACTGCGCCGAGACGTGACAGGTCAACCCCGGCCACCTGCGTGCTGCAGGCGAAATAGCGCGCCTCGACCAACTCCACCGGCCACAGGGTTACCTCATGGGCAGTGCGAAACTCGCAGGCGGTCTGGTCCCCCTTGCCCAACTGGCTGTGCAATGCCGTGTGGCGTGGCACCTTGAAGCCGGCGGCCAGGCTGCCCTCGCCCATGTCCGGGTGCAGTTGCACCACCGCCATCGATGGCGTTGGCGCCAAGTAATGTGGGTAGATCAGTTCCAGCAGGTGATGGGTAAATTGTGGGAATTGGGCGTCAATCTTCAGTTGCACCCGTGCGGCGAGAAAGCTGAAACCTTCCAACAGCCGTTCAACATAGGGGTCGGCACAGGCGTAGGTTTCCAGCCCCAGGCGGCCGGCAACCTTGGGGTAGTCGCGGGCGAATTCACCGCCAACTTCCCGCAGATGCGCCAGCTCACGCTCGTAATAGCGCAGCAGTTTTGCGTTCAACGCACGTCCCTTGTCTCAATATCGAAGATCCGCGCCTCGCCTGCTTCCAGGTCGAGTTCGGTCTTCAGGTACAGGCGCTCGGGCAACGGTTGGCCCCAGAGTTCGCCATGAATTTCAAAGGTCATCTGGTTGGGACTGATGGTTGCACCCGAGGAGGCAACCGGCACGACACGCAGGCTTTCGCGCAAAATCCGCGGTTCGAAATCCCAGATCGCCTGGCGAATGCGGCGTCCCAACGCTTCGCGGTCCAGGCCGGCAGCCGTCTTTCCCGCGAGATCGGGCAGCCCGAAATTGAGCACTGATTGTCCCGCCAACGGGCACTTCCTCAGGTCGCGAAAGCTGCCCAGACTGGTGCTGTTGAGCAGCCACCCCAAGTCGCGTAATACCGCCTTGCGCAAGCGGCGCATGGACAGCACGCGCTTGTCGCGAGGCTCGAAAACCTGCTCGGTGTCGTCATCACTCAAGCGATCGAGCAAGGACGGTTGCAAACGTTCGAGACTGGTTAGTTCAGCCATGCGCTGAGGCCTCCATCGACAGGACGGCGGGCGGGCGAACCTACCCACCGTCGGGCATCCGAATCAGATCTTCTGATTCTTTTCCAAGTCCCACTTCTTCGGCGTACCGGTGATTACCGTGTCACCGTTGAAGGCGTCATAGGCATAGCTGATGGTGGTGAAGTTGATCGAAAGGGTTTCGGCCGGCCGATCGCCAGTGCTGCTGGCGGAGTAAGCACTGATAATCGCGCCGCCCAGGATGATCTTAAGAAACACTTGCTGTTTTTTGTCCGCGCCGCCCGTATGGACAAAGTGGATCTCGGCATCGCCCAGGCTCTTGCCGCACACTGCCTGCATAAACAGATCGGCCGAGGCCACGTCGGCCAGTTTGGTCACGGAAATTTCCGAGAACGAAGGGTTGCTGGTGTCACGGTCAGCACCGCCGCCACTGGAGGAAATCGCTCGGAAAACCCCCATTTGGATAGCGTCGAGGGTGATCCAGTCTTTGTGACCGTCGACGGTGGAAGTGCCTTTGATTGGGGTGCCTTTAAAGTTCAGCAGGATCATGGTGAGTACCTTTCAGGTTGAACAACGGGGTTATGACGCTTGGGTTGAAGGCAGCCTGGAGACCAACCGCAAGGACACGGTCAAGCCTTCAAGCTGGTAGTGCGGACGCAGGAAAAACTTGGCGCTGTAGTAACCGGGGTTGCCTTCGATTTCTTCCACCACGACCTCGGCCCCCGCCAGCGGCTTACGCGCTTTGTCGGCATCGGTCGCGGTGGCCGGGTTGTGCTCCACGTAGCGGCCAACCCAGTTGTTGAGCCAGGTCTGCATATCGTCGCGCTCTTTGAATGAGCCGATCTTGTCGCGCACGATGCACTTCAAGTAGTGAGCAAAACGGCACGTGGCAAACAGGTACGGCAGACGCGCTGCCAAGTTGGCGTTGGCGCTGGCATCCGGGTCGTCGTACTCCGCCGGTTTGTGCAGGGACTGGGCGCCAATGAAGGCCGCGAGATCGCTGTTTTTTTTGTGCACCAGGGGCATGAAGCCGTTCTTGGCCAGCTCGGCTTCGCGTCGGTCGCTGATGGCGATCTCGGTCGGGCAGGTCATGTCCACACCGCCGTCGTCAGTCGGGAAGGTATGCACCGGCAAGCCCTCCACGACGCCGCCGGATTCGATGCCGCGAATCTGCGAACACCAGCCATAGTGTTTGAACGAACGGTTGATATTCACGGCCATGGCGTAAGCCGCGTTGGCCCAAGTGAAATCCTTGGCGTCGGCGGCGTCGGTGGTTTCTTCAAAATCGAAGTCTTCCACCGGATTGGACTTGGCACCGTAAGGGGCACGAGCCAGGAAACGCGGCATGGCCAGGCCCACGTAGCGTGAGTCTTCACTGGCACGCAAGCTGCGCCACGCCGCGTGCTCCGGGGTCTGGAAGATTTTGGTCAGGTCACGTGGGTTGGCCAGTTCCTGCCAGGACTCCATGAGCATCACGCTGGGGTCAGCGGCGGTGATCAGCGGGCAGTGCGCGGCGGCACTGACACGCGCGATCTGGGTCAACAGCTCGACGTCCGGCGCACTGTTGTTGAAGTAGTAGTCAGCGACAAAGGCGCCATAGGGCTCGCCACCGAACTGGCCGTATTCCTCTTCATACAGCTTCTTGAAAATCGGGCTCTGGTCCCAGGCCACTCCTTTGAACTTGCGCAGAGTCTTATGCACTTCGTGCTTGGAAATGTTCATCACCCGAATCTTCAGGGACTCGTCGGTCTCGGTGTTACTGACCAGGTAATGCAAGCCGCGCCAGGCGCTTTCCACGGCCTGGAACTCCTCATGATGGAGGATATGGTTGACCTGTTCGGTGAGCTTTTGGTCGAGGCTGGCGATCAGGCCTTCAATCGTGCCGAGCACGTCATGGGACATCACCTGCGTGCCTTGCAGCGCCTGTTCCGCCAGGGTGCGCACGGCGGATTCCACGGCGTCCCTGGCTTTGTCGGTCTTGGGCTTGAATTCTTTTTGCAGCAGGCTGGCGAAGTCACCGGCGTCGAATGCCGTGGCCGGAGCTCCCTGTTCGGGTTGTTCCGATTGCGTAGTGGACATGACGGTATCCTTGAATTATGGGCAACAGCGTCCCCATACCGGGGCAAACGAGGCGCCGGCAGAGACCACGGTCATTCAGTTAGTCGGGTTGTTGGGGGGCCGCGCACAGGGCCTGCATCACACTCGGATCGCTGAGCACTTTGGCCAGCAATTCTTCGGCACCTACCTTGCCGTCCATATAGGTCAGCAGATTCGACAGCTGGCGGCGCGCGGCCAACAACTGATTAAGGCTGGGCACCTTGTTGGCGATTGCACCTGGGGAGAAGTCGTCCATGCTCTCAAAGGTGATCTCCACCGGCAGGTTGCCCTCGCCCGTCAGGGTATTGGGCACCTGGAATGCCACACGGGGCTTCATGGACTTGAGGCGTTCGTCAAAGTTGTCCACATCGACTTCCAGAAACTTGCGCTCGGCTACCGGCGGCAAAGGCTCGGCCGGTTTGCCGGAAAGGTCTGAAAACACGCCCATCACGAAGGGTAACTGCACGGTTTTTTCCGCGCCGTAGATCTCCACGTCGTATTCGATCTGGACGCGCGGCGCACGATTGCGGGCGATAAACTTCTGGCTACTTTCTTTGGCCACGGAACTGGCTCCGGTGAGTGGAGTGGATAGATGAACGTTCAGTTGTCGTTGGTGCGGATGCCGCTGACCTGCGCCAGTTGCGCAAGTCCATCGGGCGCCAGGTCTTGCAGCAACTCCATGAAATTCTTGTCGATCAGTGTTTTTGCCCGTTGCAGCAGGAACGGCACCGGGCTCGCGGGCTCATGGGTATGAAAATAGCTGCACAGCCGATCGATGACCTGGCGCGCCTCTTCGCGGCTGCGGATCTCGCCGAACAGTGCCTGCGGTGCGGCCACCTCTGAGGTAGCAACAGTGGCGGCAGCCGCCTCGACTGGCGCAGGTTCAAGCAAGAACCGGCGGACTATTTCAGCGGCGCGACGCAGCGGAGCGACCAGTCCATTGAGGTCGATGGCGCGACCTACGCCGACTTTTTCCGTCAGCCACTGCTCAATCTGCAGGCTGTGCGCTAACGCCTGGGTCAGCGCAAGGTGAATGGCCTGTAGCTGTTGCGAATTGGCATCGACAAGCGCCCCTTCGATCATTGCCAGGCTCGGGTGATTGCCCTCGCCGCCGTGCTCGACAATCGCCAGATCGATCATTCTCAAGCTGACCGCGCCAATGCCTCGCGCGTTGATCAACGGCGCATCCAACACGTCGCGTACCAGGCCGTTGGGGGCACATAGGAACGCCAGGATATTGATGCGCAACAGCGGGTCATGGCCATCCTCCGGGTCGAGCCTGGGGTACAGCCCGTCCCAGCAATTTTCCAACAACCCCTGCACCAGCCCCAGACCAGCCGACAGTCCGGCGATGCCGTGCACGTTGAGTTCGGCGCGGGTGGCCCAGATGGCCAGGCGTAAATCGCGGCTGCGCTCCAACATCGGCAATGCGAGGGCCATGACGCGCTTCCAGTTCGGCTCGATGGCCTCGGTGACGGTGTCGCCGTACTGAACCTCGGGTTTACCCAGTGCCTCTTCTTCAAGTTCTAAGAATTGCGCCGAATATTCAAAGTTCTGGCCACCGCCATCGGCCTCGCTCAGGGGCAAGCACAACAGGGTGAAATCCAGTGGTTGAGCTTCGGTGGGCGACCCCATCATGTGTCCCTCGGGCAAATGGCTCTGGCAGTAGAGCCGCGAGTCGGGACGTCGAATCCAACGGTTCAGAAAACTGAGCCTGTTGGAGCCCCCGCGCTACGCCTACTGCCGAAAATATTCAGCGTGGGCGGATTTATATAGCGATGGGACCACACGAGAATGCAGGCAGTGTCATTGCGGGGCGTAGGATTAAGCTGCGAATGCAGCGCTTGTGAACAGAGAACGCGCACTCATAAATGGCGTCGCCTGGCTTTAGCTCGGCCACCCGCCGGCCATTGCTTGAGCCAGTGACGGCTGCACCGGCACGCGAATACCGAAGGTGTCCCTCAGCAAGGCCGTTAGCTCTTGCGCGTTGTTCAGCAGCCGTTTTTCGCTGGGCTGATCCAGGGAATGGATCGCGTAATGCGCGTTGTTCAAGGTATGGCGTTTGCCGGGCGCCAGCAGTGCGACTTTCAATTGGCCCAAGAACGGCGAGTTCGGGTGGGTCGAGACATACCAATTACCGATTTCGTAATCGATGGCGGCCTGCACCTGCAAGTCGAACACATACAAACCACGCCACTCCCCCGCCACTTCGGCCCACAAGGTGTAACTGTTCTCTCCCGCATTGAACGTCAGGCGATAGGGCTCATGGGCGGTGGCCTGCACGGCCTCAGTGTCCAACTGCAACGGACTGCTGGGCACCATGCCGCCAAAGCCTACATCGGTGATGTAACGAACCCCGTCCAGGGTCACCAGGCTCAAACGATGGGTGCGTGCCGTGCGCGCGTCCGGCGGTCCGCCCATCACCACCCGACCGGTAATGCCACGGGCCTCGAAACCCAGTTCCTGCAGCAGCGCAAGGAACATCTGGTTCAACTCATAGCAGTAGCCGCCGCGGCCATCGAACAACACCTTTTGCTCGACGCTGGGCAGGTCGATCGGCACCGGCAGGCGCAACAGGGTCGACAGGCTTTCAAAGGCGAAGGTGCACACATGGCGCAGTTGCAGATCCCGCAGGGTTGCCAGGGTGGGCGGTGGCGGCGAATCGTATCCCAGGCGCTGCAGGTACAGATGGCTATGGTTGAGGCGGGTCATGGCACGGTCCTTGGGCGCAGGAAGAGTGCGTCACTATGCCGCGTTCACATGCAAACTGTCATTTTGAATGAACCTTTTTGAACGCTTCAGCCTCCATCTA
Source organism: Pseudomonas sp. H1_D04 (assembly GCF_054683855.1). Lineage (NCBI taxonomy): Bacteria > Pseudomonadati > Pseudomonadota > Gammaproteobacteria > Pseudomonadales > Pseudomonadaceae > Pseudomonas > Pseudomonas sp. H1_D04. The sequence goes on along the minus strand of NZ_CP162826.1, from coordinate 4,597,599 downwards.
TAACAAGACAGGGAGGCAACATGAGTACCGCAAAAATCTACACCATCCACTACCAACTGCACGGTCAACCGAAGTCCTTTGTGGTGCGTGCCGAAGTGATGAATAACGCCGAGGCCTGGCACTGGGCAGCGGTCGATGCCGACATTGCTCATGTCAGCCGTATCGGCCGCGTCGGCCACGAGCAAGTGAAAAAAACCACCCGGCCCTGGGCGGAGAAGTTCGGGATTACCGACGTTTCCTGGACGCCGCCCAAATAAACGAAGGCCCCGCTCAATGGCGGGGCCTGATTACCTATTACGCTGTTATTTCTTTAAGTCGCCCAACGGATCGTAGGGCGGCTTTTTTTTCGCCTCGTCCTTGTCCTTTTTATCCAGCGGGGCAATCGCCGGACCTACCGGATCAACCTGCGGATCAGCCACATCCGGCGAGTCGGGGTCAAATCCCAGCTCATCCTTGCCGCTGGCGTGTTCGTTAGAGGGGGGCCCATCCGAGCGCTTGTTCATCATGGTCTCCTGTTAGAGCGGGCGAGCTTTGTCGTGGAGGTTTTCCAAGTCTTCTTCGACGCGCTCCACATCATCATGGTCGTCACGCTCTTTCGGGTCATTGGGGCGCAAGGCATCGTTGTCGCGCTCTTCTTCACCGGGTGTGCGATCAGGGTCGGGTGTACCGGGCGGTGGTTGCTTGTATTCGGGCATGGTGGTTCACCTCAAAGGGACTACATTCGTTTAGAGAAACTGCCACAGATCATGGTTCAACTTGATTGCCCCACCGCTGACCGCTGACCATGAGAAGATGCCACCCCCTACCCGCCCTGGAGACCTGGACCGGATGTTCGAGCTCAAACCCTGCGACCCCGTCACCTACCGCCAACAGACCCGCCGCAGCACGTTGATCGTGGCCGTGCTGTTCATGGCCTTGGCCATGCTGCTGTCGACCCTGGCGGTGATGCTGTTCGGCGAACCCGGCGGTGATAACTTTCGCTTCAATGTCGGCGGTGTGTTCGCGGGGGTGCTGATTACCGTCGCCCTGGTGCGCGGCCCGTTCTGGTCCAAGTCGTGGCTGGCCGCTGCGGTGTACGGCTGGCAGCTCAAGCGCACGCTGATGCGCGTGACCAATGTGATGCACACCGTCACCGAACGTGTGCAGGCCAATGATCCGGCGGCCATGAAAGTGCTGCGTTTCTATCACCTGGGGCTGACGCAGATGCATGCACTGGACGCCAACTCCAGCGCCCAGGCGCAACTGGTCGGCGAAATGGACGCGCATAAAGCCAGGATGCAGACGCTGGGAATCGACACCGAACAGACCCGTTTCGACCCCGCGTGGCTGGACGGTTTGAAAAGCGTTTAAATCATCTGCCTCGCCAGCAGAACAACGCACTCACCGCAATCGCCGCCCCCGCCACGCCAAACACCAGCGGCGCCGACGCCACCGGCAGCAGCAGACCCGCCAGTAGCGGCCCCAGGCCAGCGCCGATGTCGCGCCAGACGGCATTGGACGCCAGCGCCGACACTCGCATCGAACCGGGGTTGCGCTCGGCGACCAAGGTAGTCACCAGCGGCAGTTGCAATGCGCGCAGCACCAGCACCGCCGCCGCGCCGACGATCACCCAATAGCTGCCGAATGCGCTCAAGGCCAGGGCACTCAAGAACGAAAACAGCAGCAGCATGGCGGTGGCGCCAAATCGCTGCGCCGCGCGACCGCCCAGGGGGCTCAGAAGCATTTCCGAGACGTAGCGCAGGGCCATTAAGCCACCAGCAATCAGCACCGCATCGCCGCCGAGAATTTTCTGGGCCTGGATCGACAGCCCAAAGATAAACAGCCCGTCCAGCGCCACGCCTTCGATAAACGACCACAGTGCAACGCTGTCCGGCCACTTGAAGCGACGCCCTGGTGTGCTGTGCAAATCATGTCCGGCGCTGGGCAAGCCGCGCGCCATCCAAAGGCCTATCAGGCAGCAACCGGCGAGAATCACAAAGATCGGACGCGGCCCGGCCCACAGCGTCAGCCAACCACCGAACGGCAACGCCAGCATCGGTCCCCAGGCGATCAAGGCCCGCGAACGCCCGGCCCGGCGCGCGGCGCCCTCTGGCTCAGCGGTGGCCAATACCTGGGTCGACAGGTTCAACGCGGCGAAACACAGGCCCCACACCAGCCGCAACCCGAGCAACGCGGCGAAGCCGGACAGCACCGAATTGCCCAGGGCACACAGCGCAGCGGCACCGGCGGCGATCATGCAGGTCAGACGATCGCCGTTGCGCGCATAGAAATTCAACACATGCCGGTAACCGAAAATCCGCACCAGGCGGTTGGCCGCCAGCAACACACCGGCCTGGGCCAGGGTAATGCCAAAGGCCTGGGATTCCATGGGCAGCAGCAGGTAGAGCAGCACGTCGCTGGGCAGGCACAACGCCAGGGTCAGCGCGGCGCGGCGGGAGGTGGTGTCGGCAGTGCGTTGGGCCTGACTGGACATAAATCTGAAACATCCCGAAATATTCAGGTCGCCACGGTAGCCTTAGCGAACCGCGCTTTACAACGCCCCGTCACGTCTTTTTCCCATAGGGCAGCAAACGCAAACCGCTGGCCACGCTGCCCACCAGCGCAAACGCACAGCCCAGCCACAACGCAGAGTGCGGGCCGCTGGCCATGAACAGGTGGAAACACAACGCCACCAGCGAGGCGCCCAGCGTCTGCCCCAACAAGCGCGAAATCGCCACGATGCCACTGGCCCCGCCGCTGCGCGCCAGCGGTGCACTGGTCATCAACGCCTTGAGATTGGGCGACTGGAAAAAACCAAAACCGGCGCCGCACAAGGCCATGCGCCAACCGATATCGAAGGCCGACGCGCCGGTGTCCAAGGTCGCCAATGCGGCCATGCCCAGGCTCAACATCAGCAGGCCGATGCCGCACAGCAGGCCCAGGGACACACGGTCGGCCAGGCGCCCGGCGACCAGTGCCATCACCGCCACCACGGCAGGCCACGGCGTCATCAGGAAGCCGGTTTCCACCTGGCTATGGCCGAGCACTGCTTGCAGCAGAAATGGCAGCGACACGAAGGCCAGGCCCTGGGCACTGAAGGCGCAGATCGCAGTGAGAGAAGACAAGGCAAACACCGGCCGCTTGAACAGGTCCAAGGCGAGCATCGGCGCCGGATGACCGGCCTGGCGACGCAGCAACAAGGTGCCGCACAGCAGCGCCACGGCAATCAAGCCCAGGGTCAGTGCGCCTTGAGCGCCGTGCACCGCGGTGCCAAGGCCCAAGACCAACAAGGCGAACAAACCGGCACATAACAATGCCGCCAGCCGGTCAAACGCGTGCCCGGTGATGGGGAGGATGGGCAGTGAACGCACGCCGAGTGCCAGGGCCAACAGCCCCAGCGGCACATTGATCAGGTACAGCCAGTGCCAGGTCGCCACTGACAGGATCGCCGACGCGGCGGTCGGCCCCAAGGTAAAGGCCAACCCCACCACCAACGAGTTATAACCAAGGCCGCGCCCAAGCATTTTTGACGGGTAGATATGCCGCAGCAACGCCGTGTTCACACTCATGATCGCCGCCGCGCCCAGCCCCTGCACCACCCGCGCAGCCGTCAGGGTCTCCAGCGAACCTGCCAACCCGCAAAACAGCGACGAGACGATAAACAGCAGCAACCCGCCAAGGTACACACGGCGATGCCCCAGCACGTCACTCAGCGACGCAAACGGCAGCACCGTGGCAATAATCGCCAACTGGTAGGCGTTGACCACCCAGATCACCGAGGCGGAATCGGTACCAATCCCTTCGGCCAGTGTCGGCAGTGCGGTGTTCACGATGGCCGTGTCCAACGTCGCCATGCCGATCCCCAGGGAGATCGCGATCACGGCAGGCAGGCGTTTGTTGAGAGGCAGGCCATCGGCGGCAGAAGACATGAACGATCCACGCGGGTGATAAGGCTGCCAGATTAAGGGCAGCGCTGATTTTTTTCAGCCGCGGATCAGTTGCCTGTCGACAATTTCATGTTCGCCAGCGCGCTCAGGTCCAAATGCCCGCCTATAACCGGCGGGCACCAGTAGTAACCACCGGTCAACGGCGTGCTGATGCGGTACAACCCGTCGACAATCCCGTCTTCCAACCCGCTCATGCGGCGCAGTTGTGCTTCAAAAGCATCGAACGAGTGGCCGAACGCGAGGAACATCAAACCCGCCTGACCGTTCTCGGCCCACGGCATCGAGCGGCGTACCACGAAGGCTTCCGGGGTAAAGCTTTCCTGAGCGGTGCGTTTGGTGTGGGCGGATTCGGGGGCGTCGTCCAGCTCTTCGTTGTCGCCATGGCGGCGGCCGATGATGTGGTCGCGCTCCTGGGCGGGCAAGGCGGCGAAGCCGTCGAGATCGTGCTGCCATTGCTGGATCGCAGCGAAGCTGGCGCCGCTGTCGGTCAGCGCGGCGTCAACGGCGGCGTCGTCGTGGGGGTTTTCGGTGCCGTCTTCATAATCGGTGAGGTCAAACCCGGTCTTGTAGCGAAAGCCTTCGGTTGACTGCACCAGGCCAAACGCCGGGGCCAGGGCCTTTTCATAGGCACGGCTGCGCAACAGCAGTTCACCGCGATCCACACCGTGCAGCCACACCCACAGTGCCTGCTGGGTGGAGGGATTATTCGCACCCGGGCCGCTGACCGCCGGGAATGGGCGCAGACCATCGATGTGCGTGCCCAGTGCATTTACCAGCGGTTCACCAAAACCGACCACTGCCGCCGAATCCACCAGTTGCACCAGCGCGTCCAACGCGGCCGGTACGGCTTCAAGGGTTTGCACGGCAAAAAACAGATGGCGTGCCTGCAAAGGCACCGGTGCGGCAAGAATGCCCGGCTGGTAGTGACTCATGTGAACTCCTTCAAGAAAGGCGCGCAGTTTACCCGCCGTACGTCATCGTGCGTAGGAGAAAGCGCGCAAGCCTTGCCATAGAGCCCTCTGTTGGGTGACTCTCTAGTCATGTTTTGAAACTATTCCAGGGGTAGCGACATGACCACCAGCAACCTGCTCGCCCAGCTGTTTCCAACGTCCGTGGCCGATATTCCCGAGCAATTCCGGCTTGAAGCGCCCATTGAACAGCGTGATTACCTGGTCGATGGCCAGTTGCAGGTGTGGAACGGCCCGCTGGCCCAGGTGCAGAGCCCGGTGCAGTTGGGCGACAGCCGTGTGGTAATCGGCAGCACGCCGCTGCTGGACGCCGACACCGCCCTCACCGCCCTCGATGCCGCCGTGCGCGCCTACGACCGGGGCCAGGGCGAATGGCCAACCATGCGTGTGGCGGACCGTATCCAGCATGTCGAAGCGTTTTTGCGCCGTATGCGCGAACAGCGCGATGCCGTGGTCACGCTGCTGATGTGGGAAATCGGCAAGAACCTCAAGGACTCGCAAAAAGAGTTCGACCGCACCTGCGACTACATCACCGACACCATCAATGCCCTCAAGGAACTGGACCGTCGCAGCAGCCGCTTCGAACTGGAACAGGACACCCTCGGGCAAATCCGCCGCGTACCGCTGGGTGTAGCGCTGTGCATGGGCCCCTACAACTACCCGCTCAATGAGACCTTCACCACGCTGATCCCGGCGTTGATCATGGGCAACACCGTCGTGTTCAAACCGGCCAAGCTCGGCGTGCTGCTGATCCGCCCGCTGCTGGAGGCGTTCCGCGACAGCTTCCCGGCCGGAGTGATCAACGTGATCTACGGCAGTGGCCGTGAAACCGTCAGCGCGCTGATGGCCAGCGGCAAGATCGATATCTTTGCGTTTATCGGCACCAACAAGGCCGCCAGCGACCTTAAAAAACTGCACCCCAAGCCGCACCGCTTGCGTGCTGCACTGGGCCTGGACGCGAAAAACCCCGGCATCGTGTTGCCCGAGGTGGACCTGGACAATGCCGTCAGCGAGGCCGTCACCGGTTCGTTGTCGTTCAACGGCCAGCGCTGCACCGCGTTGAAAATCCTGTTTGTGCATGAGGATGTGGTCGACAGCTTTATCGAGAAATTCAACGCCAAGCTGGCGACACTCAAGCCCGGCATGCCATGGGAAGACGGCGTGTCGCTGACGCCGCTGCCGGAAGTGGGCAAGGTGGATTACCTCAATGATCTGGTGGCCGATGCTCAACAACACGGTGCCCAGGTGGTGAATGCCAACGGTGGCACCAGCCGTGGTTCGTTTTTCTACCCGGCCGTGCTGTACCCGGTGAACCCGCAGATGCGCGTGTACCACGAAGAACAGTTCGGCCCGGTGGTGCCGGTCGTGCCTTACCGCGATCTGGAGACGGTGATCGAGTACGTACTAGACTCGGACTTCGGGCAGCAATTGAGCATCTTCGGCACCAACGCCGTGGCAGTTGGGCGTCTGGTGGACACCTTTGCCAATCAGGTTGGCCGGATCAATATCAACGCCCAATGCCAACGCGGGCCGGACACGTTCCCATTCAACGGGCGCAAGAACTCGGCCGAAGGCACGTTGTCGGTACATGACGCCTTGCGGGTGTTCTCGATCCGCACCCTGGTGGCCACCAAGTTCCAGGAGAGCAACAAGGCGCTGGTCAGCGACATCCTGCGCAACCGCGATTCGAGCTTCCTGACCACCGATTACATTTTCTAGAGGAACGCGAGCAGTTGATTAACCTGCATTTGCCTATGTTTGCCCGGCGCCTGCTGCGCCCGTTGCTCGACCCGTACCGTCGCTATCGCCATGCCAAGCTGATCCACGCCGTGCGCGTGTCCATTGGCTTGCTGGCGACGATCCTGCTGACCACCGGCATCAACCTGCCCCACGGTGAGTGGGCGTCGGTGACCATGCTGATCGTGATCGGCGGTTTGCAGCACCACGGCAATATCGGCAAGAAAGCCGTGGAGCGCGCCTACGGTACTTTGATCGGCGCCAGCGTCGGCTTGCTGCTGGTGGTGCAACAGGCCTACTTCGGTCTGCCGCTGTTGACCTATTTGCTGATGTCGGTGGTGTGCGGGTTCTTTTCCTATCACGCCATCGGCAAGGGCGGATACATCGCCCTGCTGTCGGCGATCACGGTGTTTATCGTCGCCGGCCACGGAGACAATCCGATCTCGGATGGTTTGTGGCGCACGGTCGATATCCTGATTGGCATCGTGCTGGCCCTGGCGTTTTCCTTCGCCCTACCGCTGTATGCCGTGTACTCGTGGCGCTACAACCTGGCCAGTGCTTTGCGCGACTGTGCGGCGATTTACAGCAGGATCATCAACGGCCAATCGGTGACCGATGATGAACACCTCAAATTGTTGAACCGCTTGAATGCCGCGATGGTGCAACTGCGCTCGCTGATGCCGTCGGTGTCCAAGGAAGTGCGCATCTCCATGACCGAACTGGACGCGATCCAGCGGCACCTGCGCATGTGCATCAGCACCCTGGAAATTCTCGGCAACACGCGGCCGGACCCGCGTGATGAACAGGCCACTGCGCGCATGCAGATGATGTTGAAGGCCGAGCACCGGCAGATTCGTGTGCAGTTGGTGGGGATGGCGCGGGCGCTGAAGTCGGGGGTGACAGAGCGGTTGGAGCGGCCAAGCCATGCCGGCGTGAGCGAGCCGGCGCTGGATACGCCGGTCTACAGCGCGTTGGACGGTTATCGGTTGCTGACGGTGCAATTGGCGGCGAATGTGGATGGGATGCGCCAGCGGCTGGCTAAGAGCGCCGGGCGCTGGAAGATCTAGAAAGCTGGTCCGTTGACGTGTACCCAGCATCTACACATTCACACTTTCTCCTACATATTTTTCACGTTTTATTCACATCCCGGGACGTAGGGTGAAGCCTCATCCGTTACAAACGTTGCACATCAAGCCCGCCGCCCCAGCGGGCTTTTTTTTGCCTGGGATTTGACTTAGCGCGAGGCCTTGGCAGCGGGCGCGGCCGCTTGTTCACGAATGGCACGCTGGGTATCCAGCACCTTCGCCAACGCGGTTTCCGCTTCCGGGCTTTGCTGCGGCACACGAATCGCCGCCGAGACCAAGGTGATCAATTTGGCCATCACTTCGGCATCCGTCGCCGGGCGGCCCAGGCTCATGGAATTCATCAGCAGGCGCAGTTCGGTGCCGGCCATCACCCCGGAAATCGCCTTGAGGGCAAATTGCAGGCGCACGCCCAGCTCATTGCGCGGCAGATCCGGCAAGGCCAGGGCGAACGCTTCGAAGAAGCGCTGGAACACCGGCTGGTAATGCACCTTGAGGTATTCCTGGATGAACGGTGAGGTGTCGCTGTACACACGACCCAGGAAACGGATGAACGAACGCCCTTCCCCACTCGCACTGGCCGGATCGCTGCGCTCCAGGCCCATGGCCGGGGCGAACAGCACGCCTAGGAGGGTATCGCAATCGAGTGGGCCATCAGACTCGGCTTCACAACGCGCCAGCAGTTCCAGGCGCTGCTCATTGAGCGGCTCAAGGCGCTGCATCAGTAGGGTTTTCATCAGGGAATCCTTGTCCCCGAAGTGGTAGTTCACAGCGGCCAGGTTCACTTGGGCTCGCTCGGTAATCTGCCGTAACAACACTGCGTCATAACCGTACTTAATAAAGAGCGCCTCTGTCGCATCCAGCAATCGAGTCTTGGTAATGTTTGGAGCGCTGAGTTTCTTCGCGACCATAAAGGGTTCCACGGCGGAAATATTGTTTTAAAAAATAATTTGATTTTTTATACCGGGGCGGCCGGTCGAAAGCAAGTGGGGATGCACCGCCATACGATTCAAAGCCTTGGCCAGCGGGCATTTTGAGGGTGATTCGGGCAATTTTGACGGCCCCTCACACCGCGTTATGTAATCGTTTCAAAGGGTAAAACCGCTCTACATCCATGGCTGGCGAAGCGCTGGGAACACGGTTAGTATTCAAACAATATTTTAAAAACAAGAAATAAAACCAGTCCGTGACGCGTACCTGACAACTCCCGAACTTGTTACAAGGATTTACCGGGGGACATGACGGCAGCGTCGAGACTGCAGGCGTAGTCATGATGACAAATACCCCCGCGCACCCAGGCTTGATCTCCCTGCAAGGCATCGGCAAACGCTATCAGTTGGCCGGGCAAGAGCTGTCCATTCTCAATGACGTGTGCCTGTCCATCACCCGCGGTGACAGCTGCGGCATTCTCGGCGCGTCCGGCTCCGGTAAAAGCACCCTACTCAATATTCTTGGCCTGTTGGACTTGCCCAACTGCGGCCAGTACCACTTTGCGGGCCACGATATTTTCAGCGCCACCCCGGATGAACTGGCGGCGATCCGCAACCAGCAGATCGGTTTTGTGTTCCAGAGCTTCAACCTGCTGCCGCGCCTCAGCGCCTTGGACAACGTCGCCTTGCCGCTGAGCTATCGCGGTGTGTCGCGCCACGAATCGGTGGAGCAGGCCCTGCGCATGCTCGAACAAGTGGGTTTGGCCGACCGCGCTCACCATCGCCCCGCCGACCTTTCCGGCGGTCAGCGCCAACGCGTTGCTATCGCCCGCGCGCTGGTGGGCAAACCTTCGGTGATCCTGGCCGACGAACCCACCGGCAACCTCGACAGCAGCACCGCTCAGGACATCATGGACCTGCTGCTGGCGCTGAACCGCGAGCAACAGGTCACGCTGATCATCGTCACCCACGACGCGACTATCGCCGAGCGACTGGAACGCAAGATTCTGGTGCGCAACGGCGTGGTGCACGAGGTCGGTCGCCTATGAGCCTGCGGGTCGAACAGAGCCTCAGCCAATTGCTGCATGAAGCCTTCATCAGCCTGCGCACCCTTGGCAAGCGCTCGGTTCTGGCCCTCTTGGGCATCGTCATTGGCAGTTCGTCGGTGGTAGCACTGATCAATATCGGCCATAACGCGGCAGTGGATGCCGCGATGATTTTCAAGGACATGGGCACCGACACCCTGGTGGTGCAGTTCCCGCCCAAAGGCAACAACAACGTGCCGATGCGTACCCCACTCAACCTGCAAGCGGTGCGCGAGGCCGTGCCAGGCATCGCGCACATCGGCGCACTCAGCCTGTTCAGCGGGCCCATCGTGTTCCATGGCCGCACAGCCAACGCCAACTTCGTCGGCGGCACAGCGGAGATTCCCCAAACGATGCGCCTGGAACTGCGACAAGGGCGTTTTCTGTCGAGCTACGACGCCAACGAAACCTATGGCGTGATTGGCGACCAGGTCGCCCAGGCACTCGGGGCGCCGGGCGATCCCGTGCAACTGGGCGACCGGGTGCGCATCAACGACTACCTGTTCCTGATCGTCGGCATTCTGCACAACCAACCGCGGGCGATGCTGATGCCGGTGCAGGCCAACGAGTCATTGTTCATCCCCGCCGAAGGCATGCGCCGTATCTACGCCACGCCGCAGATCAGCAATGTGATCATCCGCGCCGCGCCCGGCCAGGACATGGAGCACATCGCCCGGGCAGCCGCCGACGCGTTGCAGACCCAGCTCACCGAACACACTGTCGACATTCAGGTGCCCCAGCAAATGATCGACGGCATGACCCGGCAAAGCCGCACCTTCGCCTACCTGCTACTGGCCCTCGGCGCGATTTCCCTGGTGGGCGGTGGCGTGGGGGTGATGAACGTGATGCTGATGAACGTCTCGGAGCGCCGCCGCGAGATCGGCATTCGCATGGCCTTGGGCGCTCGCCAGCGGGATATCCGCAACCTGTTCCTGCTCGAAGCCGTGACCCTCACCGCCGTCGGCGCGCTGTGCGGCGCGGTGCTGGGCATGAGCGCTGCCTGGCTCTACGCCTGGCTGTCGGGCTGGGAGTTCGCGCTGGCGGCTGCTGCCCTGCCCCTCGGCGTGGGCAGTACATTGCTGGTGGGTTTGTTCTTCGGCCTCTACCCGGCAGTTTCGGCCTCGCGATTGCAACCGGTGGAGGCCCTGCGTGATGAGTAAATGGCTCTGGTTGCTCGCGCTGATCAGCCTGCCCGGCGTGGCGGCCGATGTGGTCATCCGTCCCTCGGCCCCCAGCAGCCCCCGCAGCGTGTCGTTGAACGCCCAGGTCACCGCGCTGACCCTTGGCGACGCGGTGTACCTGGGCCTGCGCAACAACCCGGCAATCCGCAGCGCCTACCTGCAACGGGTGGCGCAGAAGTTCGACCTGCGGGTCGCTGAAGACGTGTTCAACCCCAAGCTCACCCTCAACAGCTATTACCGCGCCACCCGCGGTTCCCAGGACAGCGCACGCAACACCAACGTGGCGCCGGCCACCAGTTTGCTCAGTGAGTACGGCACCCGACTGAGCATGGGCTGGACCCAGCAACTGAACAACGCCGACCGCGCCGGCCGTTACCGCAGCGACGGCCTGGACCTGGCGATCATCCAACCGCTGCTGCGCGGTGCCGGCTGGGACGCCACCACCGCGCCGCTGCGCCTGTCGCGCCTGTCGGAACAGGCCAATCGCCTGAACCTCAAGGCCACCGTGGCGCAGACCATCAGCCAGATCATCGCCACCTACCGCGAACTGCTGCGCGCCCAGGAACAACTGCTGATCGTGCAGGAAGCCCTCAAACGCTCCGACACCTTGCTGAACGTGAACAAGGCGCTGATCAGCGCCGGGCGCATGGCCGAGTTCGAAATCGTGCAGACCGAAGCCGATATCGCCACCCAGCAGTTGGGCGTGGAAGAAGCGCAAAACCAACTCGATACCAATCGCATGGCGCTCCTGCGTCTGCTGGCCCTGGACCTGTCCACGCCGATTCGCGCCACCGAAGCCCTGGAGGCCAAGCCCATGCAGATCGACAAGCGCCAGGCCTTCACCCTGGCGCAAACCCAGCAACCGGAGTACCTCGCCGCCCTGCTCGGCAGCCAGCAGGCCGACCTCGACCTGGTGATCGCCAAAGACTCCGGGCGCTGGCAGGTGGATTTGGTGGCCGGCGCGAACCAGATTCGCGACAACTACAATAACGACGCCGGCAGCAGCAATAACCGCACCTGGGACAGCTACGCCGGGGTGCAGGTGCAGATCCCCATCGGTGACATCAGCACACGCCAGGCCGAAGTGCGTGCGCGGGTGAATGTGGAGGATCAGGAAATCCGCATCACCGACGCCCGTCAGGAACTGGAGCGCAGCGTCAACGATGTGGTGCGCGACCTCGGCACCCGTTGGCGCCAATATGAAATCTCCCAGCGTGCGGTGGAGCTGTCACGGCGCAAGATCGAGATCGAGCGGGAAAAGCTCAGTGCCGGACGTTCCACCAACTTCCAGGTGCTGAGTTTCGAGACCGACCTGCGCAACGCCGAAAACGCGCAGCTCAATGCACTGATCGCTTATTTGAACGCCCAGACCCAGCTCGACTTGACCCTGGGCATGACGCTGGAAAGTTGGGAAATCACCCTCAATGACTACTAATCGAAAACGCCTGCTGGGCGCTGTAGTGATCCTGCTGCTGGTCGGAGCGGGGCTGGCGTTGCGCAGTCCTGCTTCCAGTCCCGCCAGTACCGCCGAGCAATGGCAGGCCATAAAACCCGACCCGCTGGTGCACCAGATAGGTCTGGTGGGCAAGATCGAGCCCGACACCACCCTCATCCTCACCGCCCCGTTCGACGGCAACGTGCAGGCCAACCTGGTGGAGCAAGGCCAACGGGTCGAGGCCGGTCAGGTGCTGCTGCGCATGGACCCGGCCACCCTCCAAGTGCAACTGCGCGACGCACTTTCCGCCCAGCTCAAGGCCCGGCGTACCGTGCAGGAGATGCAAGACTGGGAGAGCAGCCCGACAGTCAGCCGTGCCCGCCGCAGCCTGCGCACCACCGAGATGAATGCCGGCAACACCCAGCGCAAACTCACCGAAAGCGACAACCTGTTCAAGCGCGGCATCATCCCGCGCAACGAACTGGACGAACTCAAGCAGCAAGCCCAGCAGCAACAGCTTGACCTCGCCTCCGCACGCAGCGAACTGCAACAGGCGCTCGATCAGGGCAAAGGCGAATACCGCCAGATTGCCGACATGGAACTGACCAACGCTAAGGTGAAATACGAGGCCCTGCGCACGTTGCTCGAAGGCCAGGAGGTCAAGGCGCCGTTTTCCGGCATCGTGGTACCCGCGCCTGGCAATAACACACCTCAAGGCGGCGGCATTACCAACGCCCCCATCCAAGTTGGGAGCAAGATCAGCCAAGGCCAGGTGTTGTTCGGGTTGGCGAACATAGAACGGCTGAAAATCGTCGCCAAGGTCTCGGAGTTGGACATCAACCAATTGCATCAGGGCCAAGCGGTGGAGGTCATGGGCGATGGGTTTGATGGCGAGCGGCTGACTGGCTCAGTCAGTGTGGTCAGCGGGTTGGCAATGGCCAGTGACAGCCAGGGCAGTGCGCAGTTTCCGGTGACGCTATCGATCCCCAAGCTGACGCCCCAGCAGTTGCAGCGGGTGCGGTTGGGGATGAGTGCGCGGTTGACCATCATCACCTACAACAATGCGCAGGCGATTGTGATTCCGAGCGAGGCGATCCAGGCGGATATGACGGTGGAGTATCGAGAAGCGATGGATAAGCCGGTGGAGCGAGTGAAAGTGACCACCGGGCAATCGACGGCGCAGGGGGTTGAGGTGTTTGGCCTCAAGCCTGGCTTTGTGAAGACCTCAAGATAAATGGAGATCCCCTGTGGGATGGCGGTGCGACGGTTCGACTTGCTCCCGATGGCGGCCTCTGGGCCGACCATTTCTTTGGATTGGACCGGGTATATATCCGTTTCTGCGGTAATGGCGAGTATTGGTTCCGCCCTTACGGCGGGTCACTTTGGAAAAGAGCCGGAACGCCGGCTCAACCAAAAGTCACCAAAAGGCTCTTGCCCCAACACTCGGCACCTCGCCTAGGCTCGGTTTGCGGCCAGCGTTTTTGACGGGGCGCCTAAGATCACAATCAAAAAGCGCGGATCAAAAGACCGCTGAATTCGTCAGCGAAAAGGATGTAAGAGCCAAATCAAAAGCAGATCCAAGACAAGGTGAGGCCTATCTGATCTATGGAGATCAAACTGTGGGAGGGGGCTCGCTCCCGATGGCGGTGGGTCAGTCACAGCTGCATAAACTGACACACCGCCATCGGGAGCAAGCCCCCTCCCACATTTGGGCGGAGTTTGACCTGAGAACCCGGTCGGTTCTCAGGCCGCCACGCTCTTGCTTTTGATCTGAAATCGCCCCGTCAACCACGATGGTCGGCATTCCGGCCTTTACAAAAGTGACCCGTTGTAAGAGCGGAACCACTAGCCGCCTAGGCTCGGTGTGCCCACGGATTCAAGCCTGCGTTCGGCCAGCGTGTTTGACGGGGCGCCTAAGATCACAATCAAAAGCGCAGATCAAAAGACCGCTGAATTCGTCTGCGAAAAGGATGTAAGAGCCAAATCAAAAACAGATCCAAGACAAGGTGAGGCCTATCTGATCTATGGAGATCAAACTGTGGGAGGGGGCTTGCTCCCGATGGCGGTGTGTCAGTTTATGCAGCTGTGACTGACACACCGCCATCGGGAGCAAGCCCCCCCTCCCACATTTGGGCGGAGTTGGACCTGAGAACCCGGTCGGCTCTCAGGCCGCCACGCTCTTGCTTTTGATCTGAAATCACCCCGTCAACCACGATGGCCGGCATTCCGGCCTTTACAAAAGTGACCCGTTGTAAGAACGGAACCACTAGCCGCCGTTACTCAAATAACGGATATGTACCCCAAAAAACCGCAGATCTGAAGCAAGCCCTACCCCATTCAGGCCTTCACCAATCTCGAAGCCAGCGCCTTGGCCTGAAGCGCCACATCCGTCACCGCCGTGCTTTCCCACCACATCCCGCGCAATGGAGGGCCCATGGCAAACAGGCGTTCACTGACCTGCCCCTGGGCATCCAGCACTGCGCCGGACACATCCGCCGCAATCCCCAACGCCAACGGTCCAGGCCTGATCAACCCGCGTTTGAGCAACTGCTGCGGCAACGGCCGGGCCACGCGGCGCCAATCGTATTCGATGCCGCTGGAGTTGATCAGCGCTGCCCCCGACACTTGGGTGATCGCCTGTTCGCCTCGATAACGCAAGCGAATGGTTACGCCCTCGCCCGAAGGCTCCAGCCCTTTGAAAGACGCCGCTTGAATCCGCAAGCGCCCTTCCTCATGCAGCCGCGCTACCAACTCTGCGCTCAATGGCGGCGAGCGGTGGTGATGGCTTTCCCACCAGGGCCGCACATGCCGCACGAACTGACGTTTCTCCCGCTCGCTGGCCTGGCTCCACAACCGGCCGATATGGGCGCGCACGGTGTCCAGCGGCGACTGCCAATCGATGCTCTGCTCCAGCGCGATCCGGCATTGCCGACGCACTTCGCGCAGCAACTGCCGAGGGCTGCGAAGGCCGTGGTCAGCGGCAACAAAATCCTCCCAAGCCGGCGGTTGCCGGCGCACATGGGGCAACAAACCGTGGCGTGAGAAAACCTCGATAGGTCCGCGATGCCCGGCCTGTTCCAGGGACACCACCGCGTCGACCATGGTCAGCCCGGAACCGATGATCAGCACCCTAGACTGCGGGTCGAGTTGGGTCATGGCCTGCACATCCCACGGGTCCACCGCCGCGGCGTTCAAGCCGCTGGATTCGGTTTGTGGCGTGCGTGCCGCCGGGAACATGCCGGTGGCCAGTACGGCAAACGCACCGCGCAGTTGCTGGCCGTTGTCGAGGGTCAGCAGGGTTGAATCCGCGTCCACTTGCAGGTCGACCACTTGCGCCCTGACATGCTCCACCGTGGAAGCCGACAACACCTTGGCCTCAGCCAACCGTTGCTGCGCATACAGGCCAAAAATCCCGCGCGGCGGGAACAGTTCGCTGATGGGCACGTGCTGCTGGTCCGACTCCGGCCAGCCGCCAGCGCCGATGTAGTCAGTGAGCCATTGAGTCAGGTCATCGGCATTGTCCGGATCGACACTCATGCGTGCCGCGTTGCCGTTCAGGGTGTGGCCCAACTCCACAGCGCTGTAGGCCTCGCCACGCCCAAGCTCGGCGCGCGGCTCGATCACCAGGATCCGACGCTGACCACCTAGACGCAGCAGTTGCACGGCCAGCATCGTCCCACTCAGGCCGCCGCCGACGATCAGTACATCAGCGTTGCGGATGGATTCACTCATGCAGGTTCGCCCTTACTGTTTACCCAGGTAAATATCATGCAAGTCACCCCGCGCCAGCAATTCAGCGGCGCTGCCGCTCAAGGCCACGCGCCCAGTATCCAGCACGTAACCCTGGGACGCATAGGTCAGCGCGACGTTGATGTTCTGCTCGGCGATCAGGAAGCTCACCTGCTGCTCGCGGTTGAGCTGCGCGATGATCTCGAAAATCTCCTGCACGATCATAGGCGCCAAACCCATGGATGGCTCGTCGAGCAGTACCAAAGTAGGACGAGTCATCAACGCACGGCCGATGGCGACCATCTGCTGCTCGCCGCCCGAGGTGAGCCCGGCGCGGGTGTGGCGCTTGGTCTTGAGCCGGGGGAACCAGGCGTAGATGCGCTCCAGGTCGTGCTCCATTTCCTTGCGGCTCAGGCGTCGCACAAAACCGCCGCTGCGCAGGTTGTCTTCCACCGTCAGTTGGCCGAACACATGGCGCCCCTCCAGCACATGCACCATGCCCTGGCGCACGCGCTGGCTGGGGTCGACATCCGCCAGGTCCTTGCCTGCGTACTCGATAACACCTCGGCTGACCTCGGCGCGCTCGGCCCGCACCAGACCAGAGATGGCCTTGAGGGTGGTGCTCTTGCCGGCACCATTGGCACCGAGCAAAGCGACAATGGCGCCCTTGGGCACGCTCAGCGAGACCCCGGCCACCGCCAGGATTGCGCCGTCGTAGATCACTTCAATGTCATTGACCGTCAGCAGTGATACGCTTTCGGCTTCAGTGGCTGGCTGACTCATGGCTTATTTATCCCCGGTGCAGGTGCGTGGCGTGAGGCCTTTTTCCTTGGCGAACGCGGCGGACTTTTCATCGATCAACGGGCGCAGCAGCGCACGGTCGGCAGCGATCCATTCGCTGACCAGCGTCCAGTTGGCGCCGTCCCATTGCTGCACGCGCGCAGAACCGCCGCCTTCATGGTCGCGGCATGACAGCTTGAGGTTCTGCATCAGGCCCAGGTAACCCATGGCCTTGAGG
The DNA here is from genome assembly GCF_054683855.1 of Pseudomonas sp. H1_D04. Classification (NCBI taxonomy): domain Bacteria; kingdom Pseudomonadati; phylum Pseudomonadota; class Gammaproteobacteria; order Pseudomonadales; family Pseudomonadaceae; genus Pseudomonas; species Pseudomonas sp. H1_D04. Next base: position 4,580,509 of record NZ_CP162826.1, on the reverse strand, counting down.
CGTGCGTCGTCGATATTCAGGTGTTCCAGGCCCCAGCGGCCTTCTTCACCATTGAGTGGACGCTTGCCGAACTTGGCCTGACCGGTGCGGATCGCCTCTACGGCCACGGCCGCGTTCACCAGGCCGGAGTTGTAGTACACGCTGCCGAAGTTTTTCAGGTCCTTGAGGTCGCTGTGGCCCTTGTCGAGGATGTATTGCTTGAGGCGTTTGTGGATCTCAAAATCGGCGCCGGCCGGGTATGGCGTCAGCGCCAGGTAGCCCTTGGCGGCAGCGCCAGCGGGCAATACGTCTTCGCTGGAACTGGCCCAGATGTCGCCGATGATATGGTCAACCGGGAAGCCGAAGCGCGCGGCGGTCTTCACCGCCACCGGCGTCGACACGCCCCAGGTGCGCAGGAACACCCAGTCCGGGTTGGCCTGGCGTACCTGACGCCATTGCGCGGACTGTTCATTGCCGGGGTCCGCCACCGGAATCTGGATATTTTCAAAGCCGTATTTCTCGGCCAGCAATTTCAGCGGGCCGAGGGTTTCGCGCCCATAGGCCGAGTCGTGGTAGACCGTGGCGATCTTCTTGCCCTTGAGTTTGTCGAAGCCGCCTTCGCGCTCGGCAATGTAGTTCACCAGGGTCGAGGCTTCGCTGTAGAAGGTCAGCATCACCGGGAAGTTGTAAGGGAACACCGTGCCGTCGGTGGCTTCGGTGCGACCGTACCCGAGGGTGATCAGCGGGATCTTGTCCACCTCGGCCCGCTCGCTCAAGGCATACGCCGCCGGCGCGCCGTTGGGCTGATACAACGCGACCGGCGCGCCATCCAGGCCATTCTTGAAGCGCTCGTAGCACTCAATGCCCTTCTCTGCCGTCCACTCGGTCTCGCATTCCTGCCACACCAGTTTCACGCCATTAATGCCGCCTTCGACCTCGTTGATATAGCGCAGGTAGTCGATCATCCCGGCCCACACCTGCACGCCGCTGGACGCGTAGGCGCCCACCCGGTAAGTCGCCAGAGGAAAGAACTGCTGGTCGGCCGAGGCCATCGCCTGGGGTACGGCAGCGGACAACGCCGCCAACGCAAAGGCCGCACTGACCAGGGATCGTTTTAAGGATGCACGCATGGAAACTCTCTTCTATAGGTCAGAAACGTAGGGGCCACTGACGCAGCCGATCGCGAAGGTTGTGCAACAGGCGAATCAAGCCCTCGGGTTCCTTGATCAGGAACACGATGATCAACACGCCAAAAATGATTTTCTGCAGATTTTGCAACTGCCCCGCGTCCACCGCGCCGCCGAACAGCGCTTGCCCCGCGTGGCTGAGAAAGATCGGCAGCAAGCTGATAAACGCAGCCCCCACGAAGTTGCCGGCGATGCTGCCCATGCCACCGATAATGATGATGAACAGGATCTGGAAGGAGCGATTGATATCGAAGCTGCTGGCGCTGGCCGTGCCCAGGTAGGCAAACGCCCACAGCGCGCCGGCGATGCCGAGGTAAAACGAGCTGACCGCAAACGCCAGGCGCTTGTAGCGCACCACCGGGATGCCGACCACGGCGGCGGCGGTGTCCATGTCGCGGATCGCCATCCAGTTGCGCCCCACTTGGCTGCGCACCAGGTTGACGGCGGTCCAGGTCAACAGCAGCACCGTGACCAGCGTCAGCCAGTAGCGGCCCAGCGGCGTATTGAGGTCATGGCCGAACAGTGCAAGTTTCGGCGCCGAGATAGTCCCGGACGATCCGTAGTTGTAGAACCACGGGAATTTGACGAACAGCCATTCCAGGAAAAACTGCGCGGCCAATGTGGTGACCATCAGGTAGAAGCCTTTGATCCGCGAGCTGGGCAACCCGAACAACAGGCCGACCAAGGCGCTGATAATCCCGCCGCCCAGCAATGCCAGCGGCAATCCCAGCTCCGGCAAGCGCAGCAGAAATCCGTAGGTCGCGAAGGCGCCGACCGCCATGAAGCCGGCCGCGCCCACCGAGGTTTGCCCGGTGTAGCCGGTCAGCAGGTTCAAGCCCAACCCGGCCAGCGACAGCACCAGAAACGGGATCAGGATCGCATTGAGCCAATAGTCATTGCCCCACAGCGGCACCACGATAAACGCCAACGCCAACGCCAGCAGGCCGAGCAGGCCCCAGGGCACACGTCGCGGGACCAGCAACAACGGCGCGGTTTCTTGAGCAACAGGGATCGACATGGTTTCAGACTCGCTCAATAGCGCGCTCGCCGAACAGGCCGGCGGGACGGATATACAGGAAGGCCAGGGCCAAGACGTAGGCGAACCACGGCGTGATGCCGCCGCCGATCAGCGGGCCGATATACACCTCAGCCAGGTTTTCCGCCGCGCCGACAATCAACCCGCCGACAATCGCGCCGCCAATCGAGGTAAAGCCGCCGATGATCAACACCGGCAACGCCTTGAGCACCACCAGCGACAGCGAAAACTGCACCCCCTGGCGCGCGCCCCATAACAGCCCGGCCACCAGCCCGACAATGCCGGCCACCGCCCAGACAATCTGCCAGATGCGGTTGAGGTTGATGCCGATGGACAGCGCCGCTGTGGTGTCATCCGCCACTGCGCGCAACGACACACCGATGCGGGTCTTGTTGAACAGCAGCGCGAGCACCGTCACCAGCACCACGGCAGCCGCTGCGGCGATCAGGTCGAACTGGCTGAGCATCAGCGGACCGACAAACAGCGGCACGTCGTCGATGCCCAAGTCCAGGGCGCGCACTTGCGCGCCCATCAAGCCCTGGGCGAGGCCTTCGATAATGAATGACAAGCCGAGGGTGGCCATGAACAGGGTGATCTGAGAGCGGTTCACCAGCGGGCGCAGCACCAGGCGCTCGATGAGCAACGCGCCGACGATCATCACGATCACCGTCAGCAGCAACGCGAGGGCAAACGGCACACCCTGGTCATGCAGGCTGACAAAGGTCAACGCCGCAAACAGCAGCATCGCGCCCTGAGCAAAATTGAACACACCGCTGGCTTTGTAAATCAGCACGAAGCCGATGGCGACGAGTGAATACATCGTGCCGGCGAGCAGGCCGCCAAGCAGGGTTTCGAAGAAGAAGGTCATCAGTGTACGGCTCCCAAGTAGGCGGCGATCACCTCGGGATTCGCCTGTACTTGCGCCGGCGTGCCGTCGCCGACCTTGCGCCCGTAGTCAAGCACCACCACGTGGTCGGACAGTCCCATCACCACGCCCATGTCGTGTTCGATCAACACCACGGTGGTGCCGAGGTCGCGGTTCACGTCAGCGACGAAGCGCGCCATGTCCTGTTTCTCTTCTGCGTTCATCCCGGCCATGGGTTCGTCGAGCAGCAACAGGCTAGGTCCGGCGATCAGTGCACGGCCCAACTCCACACGCTTTTGCAGGCCGTAGGACAGGTTGCCCACCAGCACATCGCGGTGTGCTTGCAGCTCAAGGAACTCAAGAATGCCTTGGCCCCGCTGGCGAAAGGCAGCGGCCTCGCGGCGCGCGCGTGGCAAGCCGAGGGCCTGCTCGATAAAGCTGCTGCGCATGTGCCGCGACAGGCCGGTGAGAAGGTTGTCGAGCACGCTCATTTTTTTGAACAGCGCGTTGTTCTGGAAGGTGCGGCCAATGCCTCGGCGCGCGGCGACCAAGGGGTCGATGCGGTGGAAATGTTGCTGTTCGAAGACGATCTCGCCGGCGTCAAAGCGATACACGCCATTGAGCACATTGAGCAACGAACTTTTACCGGCGCCGTTAGGGCCGATCAACGCGCAGATCTCGCCGCGCTGCACGTCAAAAGACAAGGCATTGATGGCCTTGACCCCTTTGAATGACAGCGAGATATCGCGCACCTGAAGAATAGCGTCGCTCATGCGATATCCCGTTTGAGTTCAGCCAGCCACACGGGCTCGGCAGTGGATTTGAGAGGCTGCCAGATAGAGGCCAGGCGCTGAAAACCCAGCAGTTTGCGTACACGGTTCTTCAGTAAACGGCGCAGTCCGCTTTGAGGATGGGCGATGGCCCAGTCGCACAGGCGTCGGCGCCAGGTGCCGCGGGGTGCAAGGCGGCTTTCGATTTCATCGGCCAAGTGCCGCAAACGCTCCGGCGACAGCAGCAAGCCGGTGGGCGCCACTTCACTGCGATCGCGCTGCGCCGAGGCCAGGCTTTCCGGGAAGGCCAGGCCGTGGCCGCTGCTCAGCCATTGCTCCAGCAGCACCGCCAGACCGCCTTGCCAATGGGTGCCCTCCTCGCTCCACAGTGCGGTTTCGCCGGAGGGTTGCCACCAGCGCTGCAAATGCTGCGCAGGCTCGACCGGGCCGAGCAATTGGGCGAAATCCAACCGCTGGGTGAACGTCCAATCGCGCTGACGACCTTGAGCGTAGGCGTGGCTGGGATGCATACGCCACAGGTGTTGCTCCAGGGCCTGCGGCTCAAGGTCATCGGCCAGCGTCAGCACTTGCGCGCCGACGGAATGGGCCGCCAACGCCAGCAACAGCAGGTTCGGCTCAAAGGCGCCGCTGAGCACCAAGCGAGACTGTTCACTTAAACCTTGCTGGCGCAAACCATCGGCCAGGCGCTCGACGTCGCGCAGGGTGTCAATCCAGCGCCAGGCATACCACTGGCCCTGGCGCTTGTGGCGCAGGGCGATGTGCAACGGCGTGAGTTGTGCCCAGTGTTGCAGGTGTTCCAGGAGGGCCTTGGGTTCGAGCACGCTCATAGGTGTTTGCTCCTAGTGGAGGGTGTGCGTGCGGTGGTCCGCTGGCTTGATTATTTGGATCGACACGGGACAACTGTGGGAGGGGCGGTGCGACGATTCGACTTGCTCCCGATGGCGGTGGGTCAGTTAGACCACTTTTGACTGAGCCACCGCTATCCGCGGCAAGCCCCCTCCCACATTGGATTTATGTGCATTGGAAAGATCGCGATAGCTGGCGCCCGGGTGGTTGGCTCCCAGTCGCGCACCGTCGCCAAACAACTTCTCGCGCAACGTGCCTTCGGCGTATTCGGTCTTGTACACCCCACGCTTCTGCAACTCCGGCACCAGCCATTCCACAGCGTCGATAAAGGTTTCGTGGGTCAGCGCATAGGCCAGGTTGAAGCCGTCGACGTCGGTCTCTTCGACCCATTCCTGCAACAGGTCTGCCACCGTCTCCGGACCGCCGACAAACAGCGGACCGAAGCCACCGATGCCGACCCAGTCCGCCAGTTCATTCGGCGTCCAGACTTTATTCGGATCGGCCGTGGAGAAGGCTTCCACCGCCGATTGAATGGCGTTGGTGTGCACATGCTTGAGCGGCTCATCCGGTTTGAACTGGCTGAAGTCGATGCCGGTCCAGCCGGAGATCAGCGCCATCGCGCCTTCGTAGCTCACATAGGATTTGTAGTCGTCAAACTTGGCTTTAGCCTTGGCGTCCGTTTCGTCGACGATCACCGTCTGCAAATTGAAGATCAGGATTTTCTTCGGATCACGCCCGGCCTCGGCCGCACGACGGCGGATGTCGGCAACGGTTTTTTTCAGCAGCACCTTGGACGGCGCGGCGACGAACACGCATTCGGCCTGCTCGGCGGCAAACTGCTTGCCACGGCTGGACGCGCCGGCCTGGTACAGCACAGGCGTGCGCTGCGGCGACGGCTCGCACAGGTGAATGCCGGGCACCTGGAAGTGTTTGCCGACGTGTCGGATCTCGTGGATTTTGCTCGGATCACTGAAAATCCGCCGCTCGCGGTCGCGCAGTACCGCGCCCTCCTCCCAACTGCCTTCCCAAAGCTTGTAGCAAACCTCCAGATATTCCTCGGCGTAGTCGTAGCGTGCGTCGTGTTCGGTCTGGGCTTTCTGGCCGAGGTTCTTGGCGCCGCTTTCCAGGTAGGAAGTGACGATATTCCAGCCGATACGGCCCTTGGTCAGATGGTCCAGGGTCGACAGCCGACGCGCGAATGGATACGGATGCTCAAACGACAACGAAGCGGTGAGACCAAAGCCCAGGTGCTCGGTGACCAACGCCATCGGCGCGATCAGCGACAACGGGTCGTTGACCGGCACTTGGGTGGCCTGGCGAATCGCCGCATCACCGTTGCCGTTGTACACATCGTAGATGCCCAGCACGTCGGCTATAAACAGACCGTCGAACTTGCCACGCTCCAGAATTTTCGCCAGATCGGTCCAGTATTCCAGGTCCTTGTACTGCCACGAACGGTCACGGGGGTGCGCCCACAGGCCGGGAGATTGATGGCCGACGCAGTTCATGTCGAAAGCGTTCAAGCGGATTTCACGGGACATCACAGCACTCCGTTGAGGTGGTAGTTGCCGACAATCTGGTATTTGTTGCGCAACGGATCATCCAGGGTCGACGGCAGCGCGGTGCGTTGCCCGGTCAGTTCAAATTCCGCGTTACTGGCGGCGATGAGGGCTTCGGCGGCGGCGATCTGCGCCTCGGTGGCGGCCACCGGGCTCGGGTGGGTTTCGGCGCGTTCGAGCAAGGCAGCGGCCACATCCACACGGATCTGCAAGTCGCCGAAGCGGCTGATCACATAGGGGTCAGCGCTTTTTTCGACATGGCGGCGGGTGCTGTCCAGCAGTTGGCGCGCGAGATTCAAGGCAGTCATGGGTCAGGTTCCTCAGTTCCAGGCGTGGCGCGCAGGTTTCACGCCGTTGAGCACGAAGTTGCCGATCAGGTGGTATTTCCAGCGGGCCGGGTCGTGCAGGGTGTGGGTGCGCGCGTTGCGCCAGAAGCGGTCGAGGTTGTGCTTGGCCGTGACCGAACGGGTGCCGGCCAGTTCGAAGAGTTTGCTGCTGGCGAGCAAGGCGGTTTCAGCGGACAGCACCTTGGCTTGTGCGACGATCAGCGAGGCGTTGGCCACGGTGTCTTCGTTCGGTTGCGCCAAGGCTTGGTCAACCGCGATGCCGGCCTTGGCGAGGATCGCTTCGGTGCCGTGCACGCGCCATTCCAGATCGCCGATGGCGGCGATGGTGAACGGGTCCTGCCAGCCATGATCCTGCTGGCTGTCGATCCAGGGACGGGCCTGGCGCGCGAAAATTTTTGCCTGTTCAAGGGCGCCGAGGGCAATGCCGGTATCCACCGCTGCCTGGATGATTTGCGAAATCGGCCCATCGGCCGTTGGTTGGTCAAACGCCAGGTGGGCGGGAATCACCGCGCTCAAGGGCACAGTCACGCCGTCGAGGGTCACGCCGCCGCTGGCGGTGGTGCGCTGGCCGAAGCCGTCCCAGTTGTCGATCACGGTCAGGCCTGGCGCGTTGCGCTCGACAAAACCAATGAACGCCTGGCCCTTTTCGTTATTGCCCACCGTGGGCACGATATGGGCGAACAGTGCGCCAGTGCAGTAGAACTTTTCACCGTTGATTTGCGCGGTATCACCGTGAAACCGGATTTGGGTGTCAAAGGTGCCGGCGTTTTTGCTCTTGGCCTCGGAGAAAGCATTGCCGAAGCGGTAGCCCGCCAACACCTTGCCGAAGTAATAGCGCTTCTGCTCCTCGGTGGCGGTTTGCAGGAGGATGTCGACGACACCCAGATGGTTCTGTGGGATTTGCCCCAAGGACGGGTCTGCGGCGGAGATCAATTTGATCACTTCGGCCACGGTGACATAAGACACACCGGCGCCACCGTAGGCCTTGGGAACAGTGATGCCCCACAGGCCGCTGGCGGAGAACTCGTCGAGTTCGTCTACCGGTAAGCGACGGTCGCGGTCGCGCACGCTGGCATCGACGGCGAAGCGTTCGGCCAGGCGCGTGGCGACCTCGATGGCCTCCGCGTCCGAGCGGATGATATGGGCAGGGTGTTGAGGATGGGCTGACATGGGCCGACTCCAGGCTCCAGGGATATGCAGGAGCTACAGCAGGAGTCGTGCCACATGAAAAATAACTTTAAAAACAATGAGTTAAATTAAAAGCTCGCAAAGAACGGGAGCGCTGTCATACAGCAAACTGTCTAGTCACTGTTCACCTGCAAACAGTAACGTATGGAACACGCTCTATGCAGGGGTGCGAGGAGCCCCTTCGACAATGTACTTATCAAGGTCCGATTTATAAGGCGGCGAAAGCCCTTCCACGTTAAAACTGACATAAACGAGGGGCGTGAAAAAAACCGGTTTTGCAGTCCACACGGGAATTTCCAAGGTTTCTACCGATTTAACTTCAACCCTGAAGTAACTGGTGCCATTCCCCTCAATCTTCCCAATGATTGTTTGACCTATTTTCATGCCAACGAACGGTTGGATAACCAATTTGAGCTCTTCAGCCTCCACATCAGCATATTGGACGACACCGCCCTGTGATGGCTCCAGGGATGGTGCAGGGTTCACCAGCACGGGGGTTTGTTCGTCTTTCATGGTCCATCCTCCAGTGATTGATTAAATCACGGCCAACCAACCACTTCCGGGCAGTGATGCCATAAACCTATGCCCGGCACATGAGACAAACAAGCTGTGAAACTTGACAGGTGCTCATCAGCATCCTTGTAGACAAGGCCGCTAAATCACCACGTTGCGCACAAAGCGCACGGCGACCTCGCCATCGTTGCGATAGGCGTGGGGCTGGTGGCTGGCGAACATGAAGAATTCGCCGGCGCCGATGGTGTTTTCCTGATCGCCCACGACCAGCGTCAAGCTGCCATCGAACACAAACAGCTGCTCGCTCCAGCCTTCCAGGTCGGGGTCCGGGCAATAGCGGTCACCGGGTTCGAGGCGCCACTCCCACAATTCAACCTCGCGCCGCGCGGTGGCCTTGGCCAGCAATACCGCCTTGCTCCCGGCAATTTCACCGGCCCAGGCCAGTTCGTTGATGCGGCTGTGATCGCGTACGTCCGGAGCCTGGATTAGGTCGCTGAAGGCTACGTCCAATGCTTCGGCCACGCGGTCCAAAGTGGACAAACTGACGTTTTTCTCGCCTGCTTCAATGGCCACCAGCATGCGCCGGCTGACCCCGGACTTTTCCGAGAGCGCGGTCTGGCTCAGGTCGGCGGCGTGGCGCAGGCGACGAACGTTTTGGCTGACGTGCTGCAGGACCGAAGCCCGTTGTGGATTTTCTTTGTGCACTATATTGCTCAATAGGTGGGTGTGCGCAGTATACTGCCCAGCGTGCGGCGCATTGTGCGGTCCGTACCTTTCCCTGTGCAAGACCGAGCCGCCATGACCACCACCAAAACCCCTTCGCGTTTCAACCGCTTCAGCAAAGCCGAATGCATTCTGGTGTTTATCACCATGATCTGGGGCGGCACCTTTTTATTGGTGCAGCACGCTATGACGGTGAGCGGTCCGATGTTTTTCGTGGGTCTGCGCTTTGCGGCTGCGGCCATCGTGGTGGGTTTCTTCTCGTTGCGCACGCTGCGCGACCTGACCTTGTTTGAATTGAAGGCCGGGGTGTTTATCGGTGTGGCGATCATGTTTGGCTACGGCTTGCAGACCATCGGCCTACAGACGATCCTGAGCAGCCAGTCGGCGTTTATCACCGCGCTCTACGTGCCGTTCGTGCCGTTGTTGCAATGGCTGGTACTCGGCCGTCGCCCTGGGTTAATGCCGAGCATCGGCATCATGCTCGCGTTTGCCGGGTTGATGCTGTTGACCGGGCCTGCGGGGGCTTCGCTGAATTTCAGCCCAGGTGAAATCGCGACCTTGATCGGTGCCATTGCGATTGCGGCGGAAATCATCTTGATCAGCGCATTTGCCGGTCAGGTGGATGTGCGCCGGGTGACGGTGGTGCAATTGGCCACAGCCTCACTCCTATCGTTTTTGATGGTGGTGCCGATGGGCGAGGCGCTGCCGGGGTTTTCGTGGTTGCTGCTGTTCAGCGCCGTGGGCTTGGGCTTGACCAGCGCGGTAATCCAAGTCGCGATGAACTGGGCGCAACAGAGCGTTTCACCGACACGAGCCACGTTGATCTACGCCGGCGAGCCGGTGTGGGCCGGTGTGGTGGGGCGGATTGCCGGCGAGCGGTTCCCGCCGATTGCGATGCTGGGGGCGGTGTTGATCGTGGTGGCAGTGATTGTCAGCGAATTAAAGACGAAGGGGCAGAAAGCGCTCGCGTTGGCTGAAGAGCTGGAGCAAGAGCGTCAGAATTGAGGTTCGTGTTTTGGAGTTGCCTCGCAGCCCGGCAAGAGCATACGCCCTCGCCACAGGGGTAATTCCAGCCTAATGAAACAATGCCAAATGGGAAGTTTCAGCCTACCTTGTAGGATCCTGCCACATCTTGCCGTTTGGTGATCATCAAAGCGGCACGTATGATGCATCCCAAACTCCCGCAGATTAGAAGCCTATGTCCCTGATAGTTCTACTGCTTCTGCCATTCATTGGCAGCTGTCTAGCGGCCTTGCTGCCGCACAATGCACGTAACACCGAATCCCTGTTGGCCGGCCTTGTGGCCCTGGTCGGCACCATTCAAGTCGCCCTGCTCTACCCCCAGATCGCCCACGGTGGCGTGATCCGCGAAGAATTCATGTGGTTACCCAGCCTTGGGCTGAACTTCGTGTTGCGCATGGATGGGTTTGCCTGGCTGTTCTCGATGCTGGTGCTCGGCATCGGCGCGCTGGTGGCGCTGTATGCGCGCTACTACATGTCGCCGGACGATCCGGTGCCACGTTTCTTCGCATTTTTCCTGGCTTTTATGGGCGCGATGCTCGGGCTGGTGATCTCCGGCAACTTGATTCAAATCGTGTTTTTCTGGGAACTGACCAGTCTGTTCTCGTTCCTGTTGATCGGTTATTGGCACCATCGCGCCGATGCGCGACGCGGCGCCTACATGGCGTTGATGGTCACCGGTGCAGGCGGCCTGTGCCTGTTGGCAGGCGTGATGTTGCTGGGGCATATCGTCGGCAGCTATGACCTGGACCTGGTGCTGGCGGCGGGCGATCAGATTCGCGCGCACGCGCTGTACCCGGTCATGCTGGCCCTGGTGCTGATCGGCGCCTTGAGCAAAAGCGCGCAGTTCCCGTTCCACTTCTGGCTGCCCCACGCCATGGCGGCACCGACCCCGGTGTCTGCCTATCTGCACTCGGCGACGATGGTGAAGGCCGGCGTGTTCCTGCTGGCCCGCCTGTGGCCCTCGCTGTCGGGCAGCGAAGAATGGTTCTGGATCGTCGGCGGTGCCGGCGCCCTCACCCTCCTCCTCGGCGCTTACTGCGCCATGTTCCAGAATGATCTCAAAGGCCTGCTGGCCTACTCCACCATCAGCCACCTCGGGCTGATCACCTTATTGCTGGGCCTCAACAGCCCGCTGGCGGCCGTCGCGGCGGTGTTCCACATCCTCAACCACGCCACCTTCAAAGCCTCGCTGTTCATGGCGGCGGGCATCATCGACCACGAAAGCGGCACCCGCGACATCCGCAAGCTCAGCGGCCTGGTACGCCTGATCCCGTTCACCGCGACCCTGGCGATGGTGGCGAGCGCATCCATGGCCGGCGTGCCATTGCTCAATGGATTCCTGTCCAAAGAGATGTTCTTCGCCGAAACCGTGTTTATCTCGGCCACTCAGTGGGTGGAAATCGCCCTGCCGATGATCGCAACCATCGCCGGCACCTTCAGCGTGGCCTATGCGCTGCGTTTTACGGTCGATGTGTTCTTCGGTCCGCCTGCCAAAGACCTGCCCCACACACCCCACGAGCCACCACGCTGGATGCGTGCCCCCGTCGAGTTGCTGGTATTCACCTGCCTGCTGGTGGGCATTTTCCCGGCCCAGGTGGTCGGCTCGATCCTCGCCACTGCGGCACTGCCGGTGGTCGGTGGTGTACTGCCGGAGTACAGCCTCGCCATTTGGCACGGCTGGAACGCGCCGATGATCATGAGCCTGGTGGCCATGACCGGTGGCGTGGTGCTCTACCTGATGCTGCGCAAGCAGCTCAAGCTCGGCCGTTTCAAGTACCCGCCGGTCATCAGCTACTTCAACGGCAAGCGCGGCTTTGAGCGCAGCCTGGTGGTGATGATGCGCGGCGTGCGCAAAATCGAAAAACGCATCAGCACCAAGCGCCTGCAGACCCAGTTGTTCCTGCTGGTGATCGTCGCGGTGATCGGCGCCATGATCCCGATGTTCAACAGCGGCCTCAGTTGGGGCGACCGGCCGAAGATCCCCGGCTCCATCGTGTTCGTGACCCTGTGGCTGCTGGCAATTGCCTGCGCCCTGGGCGCCGCCTGGCAAGCCAAATACCACCGGCTGGCGGCACTGACCATGGTCAGCGTGTGCGGCCTGATGACGTGCATCACCTTCGTATGGTTCTCCGCGCCCGACCTGGCATTGACTCAACTGGTGGTCGAAGTGGTCACCACCGTGCTGATCCTGCTCGGCCTGCGCTGGCTGCCACGGCGGATCGAAGAAGTCTCGCCACTGCCCAGCTCGCTACGCAAGGCGCGCATTCGCCGCCTGCGTGACTTCCTGCTGTCTACCGTTGTCGGTGGCGGCATGGCGCTGCTGTCCTACGCGATGCTGACGCGCCAGACGCCCAACGATATTTCCTCGTTCTACCTGAGCCGCGCCCTTCCCGAAGGCGGCGGCAGCAACGTGGTAAACGTGATGTTGGTGGACTTCCGTGGCTTCGACACCCTCGGCGAAATCACCGTGCTAGGCGCCGTGGCGCTGACGGTGTACGCCCTGCTGCGGCGCTTCCGCCCGTCCAAGGAAAGCATGCAACTGCCTGCACAACAGCGCCAACTGGCGCCGGACGTGGCGACCGACCTGGTCAACCCGCGCCAGGCCAGCGATACCGCCCTGGGCTTTATGATGGTGCCGGCAGTGCTGGTACGCCTGCTGCTGCCGATTGCCCTCGTAGTGTCGTTCTACCTGTTTATGCGCGGCCACAATCAACCGGGCGGCGGTTTTGTCGCCGGCTTGGTGATGTCGGTGGCGTTTATCCTGCAATACATGGTGGCCGGTACGCAGTGGGTCGAGGCACAAATGAGCCTGCGGCCAATGCGCTGGATGGGCTTCGGCCTGTTCTCGGCAACGCTGACCGGGATCGGCGCGTTGTTTGTCGGCTACCCGTTCCTCACCACCCACACCTGGCATTTCAGCCTGCCGCTGCTGGGCGATATTCATGTCGCCAGCGCGCTGTTCTTCGACGTCGGCGTATACGCCATGGTCGTCGGCTCGACCTTGCTGATGCTCACCGCCCTCGGTCACCAGTCAGTGCGCGCGCACAAACCGAGCAACCAGGCCAAAGTAGTCGCCGCAACAGAAGGAGCCGCCTGATGGAAGAAGTCATCGCAATTGCCATTGGGGTCCTGGCGGCCTCCGGCGTCTGGTTGATCCTGCGGCCACGGACGTTTCAGGTGGTGATGGGCCTGTGCTTGTTGTCGTACGGGGTCAACCTGTTCATTTTCAGCATGGGCAGCCTGTTTATCGGTAAAGAGCCGATCATCAAGGACGGCGTGCCGCAAGACCTGCTCAACTACACCGATCCCCTGCCCCAGGCACTGGTGCTGACGGCCATCGTGATCAGCTTCGCCATGACCGCACTGTTCCTGGTGGTGCTGCTGGCGTCACGGGGCCTGACCGGCACGGACCATGTAGACGGCCGGGAGCCCAAGGAATGAACTGGGTCAACCAACTGATCGTCGCCCCCATCCTGCTGCCGTTGCTCACCGCAGCGCTGATGCTGATGCTCGGCGAAAAACGCCGCCCGCTCAAAGCCAAGATCAATCTGTTCTCCAGCGTCATCGGCCTCGGCATCGCAATCCTGCTGTTGTACTGGACGCAAAAAGGTGGGCCCGGCTCGATTGGCGTCTACCTGCCGGGCAACTGGCAGGTGCCATTCGGCATCGTGCTGGTGGTGGATCAACTCTCGGCATTGATGCTGGTGCTTACTGGGATTATCGGCGTGAGCGCGCTGTTGTTCGCCATGGCCCGCTGGGACCGTGCCGGTACCAGCTTCCATGCGCTGTTCCAGATCCAGATGATGGGCCTTTACGGCGCGTTCCTCACGGCGGACCTGTTCAACCTGTTCGTGTTCTTCGAGGTGCTGCTGGCCGCGTCCTACGGCTTGATGCTGCACGGCTCGGGCCGCGCGCGGGTGTCGTCGGGCCTGCATTACATTGCGATCAACCTGCTGGCGTCGTCGCTGTTCCTGATTGGCGCGGCGATGATCTACGGCGTTACCGGTACGCTGAATTTTGCTGATCTGGCACTGAAAATCCCGCTGGTACCGGAGGCCGATCGCGGCCTGTTGCATGCCGGTGCGGCGATCCTCGCCACCGCGTTTTTGGCCAAGGCCGGCATGTGGCCGCTGAACTTCTGGCTCGCGCCCGCTTACTCCTCGGCCAGCGCGCCGGTGGCGGCGATGTTCGCGATCATGACCAAAGTCGGCGTGTACACCGTGCTGCGCCTGTGGACGCTGCTGTTCTCCGGCCAGGCCGGCGCTTCGGCGTTGTTTGGTGGCGACTGGCTGGTGTACGGCGGCATGGCAACCATCGTCTTCGCTGGGCTAGCAATGGTGGCGGCGCAACGTCTGGAACGCATGGCGAGCCTGAGCATCCTGGTGTCGGCCGGCATCCTGCTGTCGTCGGTGGGTTTCGCCCAGCCGAGCCTGACCGCTGGGGCGCTGTTCTATCTGGTCAGCTCGACCCTGGCGTTGAGTGCGCTGTTCCTGCTGGCCGAATTGATCGAGCGTTCGCGCTCGGCCAATGACCTGCCGTTGGATGAAGAAATCGATGCATTGCCCAAGGCCATGGAGTCGTTGCACCCGCGTCCAGGGGTCAACCTGGATGACGAGCAGAAAGCCGTAGTCGGCCAGGTAATCCCCTGGACCATGGCGTTCCTGGGCTTGAGTTTTGTCGCCTGCGCACTGCTGATCATCGGCATGCCGCCGCTGTCCGGGTTTATCGGCAAGCTCAGCTTGCTGAGTGCGCTGGTCAATCCACTGGGCCTGGGCAGCGGCCAGGAAGGCCCGATTCGCCCTGCGGCCTGGGGCCTGATGGCATTGCTGATCCTGTCCGGACTGGCCTCGCTGATCGCCTTCGCCCGTCTGGGTGTCCAGCGTTTCTGGACCCCGGAGGAGCGTCCATCGCCCTTGCTGCGCCGCTACGAATGCGTGCCGATTTTCTTCCTGCTGGGCCTGAGCATCCTGCTGACCTTCAAGGCCGAGCCGCTGATGCGCTACACCCAAGCCACCGCCCAGAGCCTGAACAACCCGGAAAGCTACGTGATGGCGGTCATGGCCACGCGACCAGTGCTCAGCCCTGAAGCCAAGACGGCCGCTCTGGAGGTGCAACCATGAAGCGCTTGCTCCCTGCCCCGTGGTTGTCCCTGGCATTGTGGGTGCTGTGGCTGGTGCTGAACCTCTCCGTCAGCCCTGGCCATCTGCTGCTGGGTGCTGCGCTGGGGGTGCTCGCCCCACTGCTGATGGCGCCGTTGCGCCCGCTGCCGATCCGTATCCGCCGACCTGGCGTAATCATCCGCCTATTCTTCCTGGTGGGCCGCGATGTGATCGTCTCCAACCTGCAAGTGGCCTGGGCTGTGCTGACATGCGGCTCGCGCCCACCGCGTTCGCGCTTCATCAAGATCCCCCTGGACTTGCGTGACGCCAACGGCCTTGCCGCCCTGTCGATGATCACCACCGTGGTGCCCGGCACCATCTGGTCGGAACTGGCGCTGGATCGCAGCATCCTGCTGCTGCACGTCTTCGATCTGGAGGACGAAGTGGCCTTCATCGAACATTTCAAAAGCGCGTACGAGCGGCCATTGATGGAGATCTTCGAATGAGCGCCCTGCTCTCCAATGCAATCCTGTTCAGCCTGTTCCTGTTCTCCCTGGCCATGGTGCTGACGCTGATCCGCCTGTTCAAAGGCCCTTCAGCTCAAGACCGGGTACTGGCGCTGGACTATCTGTACATCCTGGCGATGCTGATGATGCTGGTGCTCGGTATTCGTTATGCCAGTGACACCTACTTTGAAGCGGCGCTGTTGATTGCGTTGTTTGGCTTTGTGGGCTCGTTTGCCCTGGCGAAATTCCTGCTGCGCGGGGAGGTGATTGAATGATGCCGTTCTGGATGGAAATCGTGGTCGCGGTGCTGCTGGTGTTGAGCAGCGTGTTTGCGCTGATCGGCGCGATCGGTTTGCTGCGCATGAAGGACTTCTTCCAGCGCATGCACCCGCCTGCCCTGGCCTCGACGTTGGGAGCCTGGTGTGTAGCGTTGGCGTCGATCGTGTATTTTTCGGTACTCAAGTCCGGGCCGGTGCTGCACGGGTGGTTGATTCCGATTTTGCTGTCGATCACCGTGCCGGTGACCACGTTGCTGCTGGCCCGTACGGCACTGTTTCGCAAGCGCATGGCCGGTGATGACGTGCCGGCCGAAGTCAGCAGCCGCCGCGCCGATAAAACACCGTAGCTCCGGCACTTTATCAGCGCTAGCTCGCGAAGCTCGTCAACGATAACGCAGCACTTCATGCTGAATCGTGGCGCACTCAGGTTTTCGCGAGCAAACTTCGCTCCAACAGTGATTGAAGGTCCGCCCGCCTCAGGGCGTGCAAGGACTCAAGCGCCGCCACGGCTTGGCTGAACCGCTCAATACAAAGTTCAGGTCAGGCCGATTATTCTGCGTCCAGTGGGCGACCTCGTAGTTGTAACCGTCATAGGACACCTTCTCGTTGGGCGTCGCGTAGGCCTTGCTCGCCACCCAGACCGGCGCGCAGTTACCGGCTTGTGGGGCTGTGACGTTAACCGTATGACTTGCACTGGCGCTGCGATTGTCGGCATCGGTCACCATGAGGTTGATGGTGCGTGGGCCAGCCGTGGCAGGCGCGGTAAGGATCGGACCGATCCCGGAGGAAGACGCCGGCGAAAACTCATTTGCCATCCATGCATAACGCAGGTTGCCGCCGCTCGACCCCGCGCCCGACAGAGTCAGCGTCTTGCCTGCCTCCACGGAAATCGGACCGCTGATTATCGCCTGCGGTGCAGGGCTGTCCACTGGCTTGGGCTCTATCAGGACGTCCTTGGACAGCGAAGTCGGATTGGGGGAACCGGTGCGGTAAACCAGCACCGTAACCCTGCCGGTCGTACTTTGAGTGACCTCGGGCGCCTTCGCCACGATATTCGGGGCGCTCACATTCTGGTAAGCAAACGCCGGCGAAAACGCCCAGCTATAGCCGCGAACATCCCGCAGATCACTGACGACGGCGGTAAAGACAGCCACCTCACCGGACATCAGCGTCTGCGGCCCCTCTACCCTGTCGGGTTCGGGCGTGGGCTCATCGGACTCGACCTGAATGCTGCGCGTGACGGTATTACTGCGGTTCTCGCTGTTGGTCACCGTCAGCGATACCGGGAAACTGCCCGCTTTCTCAGGCGCTTTGAAATCAGGTGCCACTGCGGATGAACTGGACGGCTCAAAATCAGCGGCATTCCACCGATATGTCATCTTGGCCGACGAATGAGGGATCTCTGAACTGGACCCATCCAACTGAAAGGTTTGAGCGCTTTTTATCGACGAAGGCCCCTGGATTTTGGCATAGGGGTCAGTGTCTACGGGTTGCCTGCGCCTGACGACAACGGAGGTTTCCAGTGTCACGGTATCGGCCGGAAGGCTGATTTTTTCAGGATAAGGATCGTTCTCGGTGCCCGGTAACTTCATCAGCGGCGTGACACTGACACTGAACGTAAAGGGCGTACTGACAGAGGGCGTGGGGGCAACGATGCGCAAACTCTTCTGCGTCACGCCGATGGGCTGGGTCCATCCGTCCGGCACGGCCCAGCGATATTGAAATTCGGGATTCTCTGCGCCTTCGTGGGAGATGTCGGCCGTCAATTCCACCCAGGTCCCTCCGTTAGCGGAAGAGGCGCCAATGATTTCCCCTTTGATCCGCACGGAGGGAAGGACTTTCAGCGTCTCACTCCGGGTGTTCGCCATCTTGCCGTCAGTAATCTGCACCTCGACCGGGTACTCCATGAATTGCGGCGCCGATGGGGCCTCAATCATCGCGTAACGCCCGTTGACCTGCGGATTGAGTTCAACAGGGATCTTCCAACGATACGTAAACGGCGCTGCGCCTGCATTGGGCACACTCGTCGATCCCGCCTCCACCATCAGGGGAGCGCGACTGTTGCGGTAAGAAGACGCTATGGGCTCACGTTTCTCCCCGGTTTTTATCTTCATGACAACTGACGGGGCAAAAACAAGCGGCACGTCGTTACCCAGGTACGCATGCAGCAATCCGCGAATCTGCCGCTCGTTGACCGCCCCCCAACCAGCCTCGTGCCCCTTCACACCATAACGTCCACCGCCCATGATCCCTTGGGGTGCGGGGCCGTACGTACAGTCTTTGTGGATGGTGTAAAGGCCTAACGTGCCAGCTTCAACCGCATTTTCTTCGGTTGGCAAAGGCGTTTGCGGACTGATCAGATCGCCCCACTTGATTTTTTCCCTGTCAGTCTGACGGGTGATATTCGGCGCCGCAGGCTCGACATCGAAGCACGTCTCGCCAGCGTCATAGGACGCATATTCATCCGCCAACCTGAACAACGCATGACCGATTTCATGGGGAATCGAGGTGATGGCCAGCGGCGTATTGGCAGACGGTTTAAAGATATAAATCTTATTGGTACTGGCGAGACCGCCGACGCCGACCTGATGGTATGTAAATTTTGAAAGTTTAATCGAAACGTCATAGATGCCATGCCCCAGTTGATTACTGTGCCGCGTGATCGTTTCAATATTCTTAGTATCCGGCTCACCCGATACCGGCGAAACATGGTCAAAGCGTAAAAAACCCACTTTATCTTTAATCGCATCGAACACAGTATCGCCCATAATAATATCGATGGCGGCCTGGGTATCGTCACGAAAGGCCTGCATATCGTCTTGGGCATAACCATCGCCGACAATTGCAAACACCAGCGGCTTTCTCTGGGTGCTACCGTCCGGATTAAGCATGACCACCTTGTCGCTGTCGATATCGCCTAGGACACCGCGCAAAGGTGCTCGCTTCGCCAAGCGTTCGATGGCCTGGCGATCGAGTTCCAGTAACGGCTTGCGCATCGCTGCGCCATCGAGTGAGTCAACCGCCTTGAGGTCAATACGAAAGATCTTGATCCTGGACACTTGGCTGTCGTAAGGAAGTAATACTTCTTCAGTGCCTTCTACAGCAGATTCCGCACTGACACTTGATATTGCACCTGTTATCTCATTAAAAACTTCGCCGCGACGATAACGACTGTCATTAATGGTGCTGCTATAAAGCGTATTGCCATTGGCGTCCACAGTAATAACTTTCCATCCCCGCTCAACATCGGCATGTTCCGCCAAAATCGCCGGAGGCACCTTGTAATTACCGAGGGAAACTTCAGCAACATCTAGCGCATCGTGCTGACTTTGCAGTTGCATCCACACACTTTGAGCTTGGGAGATCGGCATCCACACCAGTAGCGCCAATACAGTTAATATCTTATTCATTCCAATATCCTTCGTACCGGTGAGGAGATCAAAATTCTTTAAGAGATAAAACTGTTTCGCCGCACACTACGCTAACGTTCTCTGATTTAAGTCAGGATCATAAATCGATGTTTGTCAAGAAAGGTGACTCAGGCACATTGCCGCGAGTCAAACCCGGCAACTGCAATTAACCATCGTCCGGTACACCACTCGGCTCATAGTGAACACCTGCCAGCCACTCCACGGCAGCGTGTTCGCGCTGATCGGTGCGACCGGGTTGTTGCGCATGAAGGACGTCTTCCAGCACATGCAGCCGCCTGCCCTCGCCTCGACGTTGGGGGCCCTGGTGTGCTGCTGGCAAGTACGGCGCTGTTTCGCAAGCGCATGGCCGGTGATGACGTGCCCGCTGAAGTCAGCAGGCGCCGCTGAGCTCTGAGGCGAACACGGTAAAAATGTGGGAGGGGGCTTGCCCCTTCCACATTTGGATCTGTGCTCATTCAAATAACCGCCAGCTTGAACATCGGCTTGGTCGTGGCGCCCTTCTAAGGCCATGATGGCGCGGGCATCAGAACAAATAGCAATTTTCCGAACTGTTCCAGGACGTACGCGATGAGCAAACCCTACACCCCCGCCACCGCCGCGGCCGATGTCGAAAGCACCCTCCACTGGCTCGGCGGGCGCTGGAAGCTGATCATCCTGTTCCACCTGTTCGGCGGTCAGGTGCAGCGTTATTCAGACCTTGAGCGACTGATCCCGGATATCTCGCAGAAGATGCTCGCTCAGCAATTGCGCCAACTCGAAGCCGATGGCCTGGTGCAGCGCACGGTCTACCCGGTGGTGCCGCCCAAAGTGGAATACAGAATGACCGAATGGGGTCAGAGCCTGTGCCCAGTGCTGGATGGCCTGCTCAAGTGGCAAGCGGCCAAACCCGAGGCCTAAACCGTGGGAACGGTGCCGCCGTCGATCACATACTCAGTGCCGCTGATAGACGCTGCACGCGGCGATACCAGGAAGGCAATCAAGTCAGCGACTTCTTCAGGCTTGGCGGGACGCCCGAGCGGAATACCACCCAGTGCTTGCATGATGATCTGCTTGCCACCTTCGTAATCTGTGCCCGCCTCTTGCGCCAGACGCTCTGCCAGCGCCACCGCCGCATCCGTCTCCACCCAACCCGGCGAAACACGCACCACCCGAATGCCCTTGGGCGTGACTTCCTTTGACAGGCTCTTGCTGTAGGTCGCCAAAGCCGCCTTCGCAGCGGCATACGCCGTGGTGGACTCCGGCAAAGGCAACTCACGCTGGATCGACGTGACATGAATAATCACGCCGGCCCCACGCTCGATCATTCCTGGCAACAGCGCCCGATCCACTCGCACCGCCGCCATCAGGTTCTGGCCCAACGCACTCGCCCACTGCTCATCATCGAGCACTGCGAAACCGCCGCCTGGCGCGCTGGAACCGCCAAGTACATTAACGATGATGTCGACGCTGCCGAACTGGCTTTTCACCGCGCCGGTGGCGCACGCGCAACCGGCGGCAGTGCCGAGGTCGGCGGCGATGAAATGCACGCCTTCGGGTGTCGATTCCACCGCCGAACGCGCGACCGAAATCACCTGGACGCCTTGTTCCTGCAACACGGCAACCACTGCGGCGCCGATACCTTTGGTGCCGCCGGTGACCAAGGCGCGAAGGCCTTTCAGTTGAAGATCAAAACTCATGGGAAACCTACTCCTGGATAAACGGAGGCCACAGGATAGGAACGGGACGAAGAGGCCACAAGAACGCACGAAAAGGTAATGGGCTAACCAAAAAGTTAGGATCCGGATTCAGGGGGTCGCAGGCCATGGAGCACATCGTCCAACGTCCTGGATCAACCAACTTCCTATACGTCCTAGCACTCAAAAAGGGGCATAAGGGCTATTTATATTGGCGCTCGGTTGTTGCACCTGATGATTAAAGTAACATTGGCGCCCAGCCCAACATCACCCGCAGGCTGCCGTTACGTCCACACGCAAAAAGGAGTTTTCGCCATGGATATCAAATGTTCGGTTTTTATCGCAGCCAGCGTCGACGGTTTTATTGCTCGCCCCGACGGTGATATCGAGTGGTTGCACAAACCGGAATACGAAACCGCCGAGTTGAACGGCGTGACGTATGAAAGCTTCATCGCAACGGTCGATGCGCTCGTGATGGGCCGCAAAACCCTGGAGAAAGTCTTGTCCTTCCCCGAATGGCCCTATGAGGGTACGCCGGTCATTGCGCTCTCTCGCCAACGACTGGAGCTACCTGAGTATTTGGAGGGCAAGGTCGAGGTCATGGCGGGAGACGTGACCTCACTCGTGGTAGCGTTAGCCGAACGCGGTATGAAGCATCTTTATATCGACGGTGGCCAAACGGTCCAGGCGTTTCTTGAAGCGGGCCTGGTTGATGAGCTGATCATTACGCGTATCCCGGTTTTGCTGGGGCAAGGCATTCCATTGTTTAGCCAGGTTGGCAGTGAGCATGGGCTTCGCCATGTCGGAACCCAGGTGTCGGACAATGGTTTTGTTCAGAGTCGATATCAACTGACAGCCGGCACTCGCGCCGCGTAACACGGACTGGAGGTCAGGATGACTAAACATATTATTGTCATTGGCGGCGAGTCCGCCGAAGACATGCAGCGCATGACGCACATTGACGAACATATCGTCGCTTCATCAGGCAAAACACGCCCTACCGTGCTCTATATCTCCACAGCCAGTGGGGATGACCGAGTCAAGATTTTTGACTTCACGGCCAAATATGAGAGCGCTGGTTGCAGCGTACGCACGCTGACATTTTTCATTCCACCCTTTCCCAGTCCGGATCATATGTCTTCGTTGTTTGAGCAAGCCGACATCATCTACGTGGCAGGCGGGAATACCCGCGCCATGCTGGCTATCTGGCGTGAATTTGGCGCAGTGGGCCTTCTGACAAAGGCATGGGAAAACGGCAAGGTCCTGTGTGGTGTCAGCGCTGGGGCGATTTGCTGGTTTGAATACGGGCACTCCGATTCAGGGGGAGCGTTCGCCCTGATTGCCGGCCTGGGTTTTCTGCCAGGAGCGCTGTGTCCGCATTTCAGTTCAGAGGCGGGAAGAGAGACTTCGTTTGTTGAGCTTGTCCGGCTCAAAGGCGCACAACCCGCCTACGCGGTCGATGATGGCGTCGCCCTGCATTTCAAGGACGGCAGATACCACGAGACGATTCATAACGACGCGACAAATAATGCGTATGACGTCACTACGGCACCTGCGTATCTAACACCACTTTCGCAGGTTTCCGGCGGCTAGATCCGTCCTTTTTCCAGCTACGGTCCTCTGAAGGAACAGACCGTGAGCCCACCCATCGCACTAGTCGCAGGAAGCCCGGTTTCCCGGCTTCGAGGACGCAGGCACTCTCCCAATGTGGGAGATGTCGAGCTTTAGCGAGGCTTCGAAGGCGGCGGCACTGTTGGCAGGTATGTTGGCTGAGACAGCGCTATCGGGTGAGCCGCTCACTAAAACGGTGCAAAAAAAAACGCCCCGAACCAGTCGGGGCGTTTTTCATCCAGCGTTTGCCAATCAGGCCTGATCAGCCAACCGCCACGTCGTCCCGCCCTTCCCGTCTTCCAACACCACGCCCATCGCGGTCAGTTGGTCCCGGATACGGTCGGATTCCGCCCAGTCCTTGCCTGCGCGAGCCGCCAGACGCGCCTGGATCAGCGCATCAACCTCAGCCGCATCCACACGCCCTTCGGCGCCGGCTTGCAGGAAGTCATCGGCTTCCATCTGCAATACACCCAGCACGCTGGCCAGCTCTTTCAAGCGAGCAGCCAGGCCAGCCGCTGCGTCGAGATCGCTCTCGCGCAGGCGGTTGATTTCACGCACCATTTCGAACAGCACCGCGCAGGCTTCGGGTGTGCCGAAGTCGTCGTTCATGACTTCGGTGAACCGTGCCACGAACGCTTCGCCGCCAGCCGGTGCAACGGCGGGCAAGCCTTTCAACGCGTGGTAGAACCGCTCCAGAGCGCCCTTGGCGTCCTTGAGGTTGTCTTCCGAGTAGTTGATGGCGCTGCGGTAGTGGCTGGACACCAACAGGTAACGCACTACTTCCGGGTGGTACTTTTCCAGCACGTCGCGAATGGTGAAGAAGTTGTTCAAGGACTTGGACATCTTCTCGCCATTGATGCGGATCATGCCGCAGTGCATCCAGGCGTTGGCGTAGGTCTTGCCGGTGGCGGCTTCGCTCTGGGCGATTTCGTTTTCGTGGTGCGGGAACTCAAGGTCGCTGCCGCCGCCATGAATGTCGAAGGTCTCGCCCAGGCAGCAGGTGGACATCACCGAGCATTCGATGTGCCAGCCCGGACGCCCGGCGCCCCATGGGGATTCCCAGCTCGGCTCGCCGGGCTTGGTGCCTTTCCACAGCACGAAGTCCAGCGGATCCTGCTTGGCTTCGTCGACTTCGATACGCGCACCGATGCGCAGGTCTTCGATCTTCTTGCGCGACAGCTTGCCGTAGCCCATGAACTTGGCGACGCGGTAGTACACGTCGCCATTGCCGGGGGCGTAGGCATAACCCTTGTCGATCAGGGTCTGGATCATGGCGTGCATGCCAGGGATGTGGTCCGTGGCGCGCGGCTCCATGTCCGGCTTGAGGATGTTGAGGCGAGCCTCGTCCTCATGCATCGCGGCGATCATGCGCTCGGTCAGCACGTCGAACGACTCGCCGTTTTCATTGGCGCGGTTGATGATCTTGTCGTCGATGTCGGTGATGTTGCGAACATAGGTCAAGTCATAGCCGCTGAAACGCAACCAGCGGGTCACCAGGTCGAAAGCAACCATGCTGCGGCCGTGGCCGATGTGGCAGTAGTCGTACACGGTCATGCCGCACACGTACATGCGCACCTTGTTGCCATCCAGCGGCTTGAAGACTTCTTTGGTCTTGCTGAGTGTGTTGTAGATCGTTAGCACGACAGTTCCTTAAAACAGAATCACTGGCCCCACGAATCACGCAAGGTCACGGTACGGTTGAATACCGGAGCGCCTGGTTTCGAGTCCTTGATATCCGCGCAGAAGTAACCTTCGCGCTCGAACTGGAAACGGTCTTCCGGCTGTGCGTCGCCAAGCGATGGCTCAGCACGACAACCAGTGAGTACTTGCAGGGAATCAGGGTTGATGTTGTCGAGGAAACTGGCGCTGTCTTCGGCCTTCTCAGGGTTCGGCGAGCGGAACAGGCGATCGTACAGACGCACTTCGCACTCGATGCTGGCCGCAGCCGGCACCCAGTGGATCACGCCTTTGACCTTGCGGCCTTCAGGGTTCTTGCCGAGGGTTTCCGGGTCGTAGGAGCAACGCAGCTCAACGATGTTGCCATCGGCGTCCTTGATTGCTTCGTCGGCGCGTATCACGTAGCTGCCGCGCAGGCGCACTTCGCCGTTCGGCTCCAGGCGCTTGTAGCCTTTTGGCGGCTCTTCCATGAAGTCATCGCGGTCGATGTAGATTTCACGGGCGAATGGCAGCTTGCGCACGCCGAGTGCTTCGTTCTGAGGATGACGCGGCAGTTCGAGGTGATCGACCTTGTCTTCCGGATAGTTGGTGATCACGACTTTCAACGGACGCAAGACGCACATAGCGCGCGGAGCATTCGCGTCGAGGTCCTGACGGATGCTGAATTCGAGCATGCCGAAGTCAACCACGCCATCGGAACGGTTGGTGCCGACCATGTCGCAGAAATTGCGGATCGACGCCGGGGTGTAGCCGCGACGGCGGAAGCCCGACAGGGTCGACATGCGCGGGTCATCCCAACCAAACACGTGCTTCTCATCGACCAGTTGCTTGAGTTTGCGCTTGCTGGTGATGGTGTAGTTCAGGTTCAGGCGGCTGAATTCGTACTGACGCGGGTGCGCCGGAACCGGCAGGCTGTCCAGGAACCACTCGTACAGCGGACGATGGCTTTCGAACTCCAGGGTGCAGATGGAGTGGGTGATGCCTTCGATGGCGTCCGACTGACCGTGGGTGAAGTCGTAGTTCGGGTAGATGCACCACTTGTCACCGGTCTGGTGGTGGTGGGCATGGCGGATGCGGTACATGATCGGGTCGCGCAGGTTCATGTTCGGCGAAGCCATGTCGATCTTGGCGCGCAGTACGCGGGCGCCGTCCGGGAACTCACCGGCGCGCATGCGGGCGAACCAGTCGAGGTTCTCTTCCACGGAACGGTCGCGGAACGGGCTGTTCTTGCCCGGTTCGGTCAGCGTGCCACGGTATTCCTTGGCCTGCTCCGGGGTCAGGTCGTCGACGTAGGCCTTGCCGGCCTTGATCAGCTCGACGGCCCAGTCGAACAACTGGTCGAAGTATTTGGAGGCATAGCGCACTTCACCGGACCATTCGAAGCCCAGCCACTTGATGTCGCTTTCAATGGCGTCGATGTATTCCTGGTCTTCCTTGGCCGGGTTGGTGTCGTCGAAACGCAGGTGCGTGACGCCACCGAACTCCTGGGCCAGGCCGAAGTTCACACAGATCGACTTAGCGTGACCAATGTGCAGGTAGCCGTTGGGCTCTGGCGGGAAGCGGGTGACGATCTGCGTGTGCTTGCCCGAATCCAGGTCCGCCTGGATGATCGGGCGCAGGAAATTGACCGGGACGGCAGGTCCGGCCTTGGAATTCGAGGTAGTGTCGACAGTGGGCTTGCTCATAGGATCCTTGAACAGACAGGTTCAGTGGCCGGTTGGGGCCAGATAAAACAAAGGCCGTATCATAGCTGATGCTGTCAAGCTGCTGACAGAGCGCGGTCAAAAACTGCTGCATTTATTGCTGCTTTTATGACGGGCGCGGTAAAAAACCACCTCGAAATTCCTGCAAGGCACGCTAAACTGCGCGCCTTGGCCGCAGTTTAGCCAAACCGGTAAGGCGCCAAGGCGCTCAAACCCACGAATTTCCTGAAAGAGTAGTGAACATGACTCAAGTCAAACTGACCACCAACCACGGCGAGATCGTCATCGAGCTGAACGCCGAGAAAGCGCCGATCACCGTCGCCAACTTCATCGAGTACGTGAACGCTGGCCACTACGAAAACACCGTTTTCCACCGCGTCATCGGTAACTTCATGATCCAGGGCGGCGGTTTCGAGCCAGGCATGAAAGAGAAGAAAGACAAGCGCCCAAGCATCCAGAACGAAGCGGACAACGGCCTTTCCAACGATAAGTACACCGTCGCCATGGCCCGTACCATGGAGCCGCATTCGGCCTCCGCACAGTTCTTCATCAACGTGGCCGATAACGCCTTCCTGAACCACAGCGGCAAGAACGTGCAGGGTTGGGGCTACGCCGTGTTCGGTAAAGTCACCGAAGGCCAGGACGTTGTCGACAAGATCAAAGGCGTGTCCACCACGTCCAAAGCCGGTCACCAGGACGTTCCAGCAGAAGACGTAATCGTCGAGAAAGCCGAGATCGTTGGGTGATATTGCTGATTTCAGATTTGCATCTGGAAGAGGAGCGCCCGGACATCACCCGGGCGTTTCTGGATCTGCTCCACGGCCGCGCCCGTGGCGCCCAGGCGTTGTACATTCTGGGGGACTTCTTCGAAGCCTGGATTGGCGACGATGGGATGACCCCCTTTCAACGTTCGATTTGCGCAGCCCTGCGCGAGCTGAGCGACAGCGGTACCCCGATTTTTATCATGCATGGCAACCGCGATTTCCTGATCGGCAAGGCGTTCTGCAAAGCAGCAGGCGCGACCTTGCTCAAGGACCCGAGTGTCGTGCAGTTGTATGGCGAACCCGTGCTTTTGATGCACGGCGACAGCCTCTGCACCCGCGACGTGGGTTATATGAAGCTGCGGCGCATCCTGCGTAACCCGATTGTGCTGTTTATCCTGCGTCACTTGCCCTTGCGCACCCGCCACAAGCTGGCGCGCAAGCTGCGCAGTGAGAGCCGGGCGCAGACGCGCATGAAGGCCAACGACATTGTCGATGTAACCCCCGAGGAAGTGCCGCGGGTGATGCAGCAGTTCGGCGTGCGCACCCTGGTCCACGGCCATACCCACCGCCCGGCGATCCACAAGCTGCAGATTGGCGAGCAGGCGGCCAAGCGCATTGTGCTGGGGGATTGGGACAAGCAGGGTTGGGCGTTGCAGGTGGATGAGCAAGGGTTTCAGTTGGCGGCGTTTGATTTTGTGAACCCGCAGCTGGCATTGCCTGGCGCCTGAGACCTCAAACACCACTGATCCAATGTGAACAGAGATCAAAATGTGGGAGGGGGCTTGCCCCCGATGGCTGTGGATCCGTCAGCATTTTTTGGCTGACCCACCGCTATCGGGGGCAAGCCCCCTCCCACATTTGATTGCATTCCAGTCCGTGTGGATCAGTGGCCGCTTGCTTCCGGCCCTGCCTTGGCGCCAAACGGCGGCTTCGCCAGCCACACCAGCAGCATCAATCCCATGAACATCCACCCCAACAACGTGAAGTAATCCACGGTGGACATCATGTACGCCTGGCTGGTGAGGATCTGGTCCAACTGCGCATAGGCCTTGTGCCCTGCCCCACCCAACGCATCCAGCGCATTGCGCGTGGCCGCGTCATAGGTGGTCATGTTCTCGCTCATGTACGCATGGTGCTGGTCCGCCCGGCGAATCCAGATCCAGGTGGTCAGCGACGCCGCAAAACTGCCGCCTAACGTACGCAGGAAGGTTGCCAGGCCCGCGCCGTCGGCAATCTGGTGCGGTGGCAGGTCGGACATCAAGATGCTCAGGGTCGGCATAAAGAACAGTGCAACACCAATCCCCATGAACAACTGCACAAGGGCGATGTGGGTGAAGTCCACTTCATTGGTAAAGCCTGCGCGCATGAAGCAGCTCAAGCCAATCGCCAGGAACGCCAGGCCCGCCAGCAGACGCAGGTCGAACTTGTGCGCGTACTTGCCCACGAACGGCGACATCAGCACCGGCAGAATCCCGATAGGTGCCACCGCCAGGCCGGCCCAGGTGGCGGTGTAGCCCATCTGGGTTTGCAGCCATTGTGGCAGGATCAGGTTGATACCAAAGAAGCCCGCGTAACCGAGGATCAACACGATGGTGCCGATGCGGAAGTTGCGGTAGGCAAACAGCCGCAGGTTGACCACTGGGTGCTTATCGGTCAGCTCCCAGATGACGAACACTGCCAGGGCAATCGCCGAAATCGCCGCGCCGATGATGATGAAGTTGGATTCGAACCAATCCAGGTCATTGCCCTTGTCGAGGATGATCTGCAAGGCGCCGACCCCCACGATCAGGCTTAACAACCCGACGTAATCCATCGGCTGATAACTGGTGACCACAGGTCGCTTCTTCAGCTGCGCACGCACCACCATCACCGCAAAGATGCCGATGGGAACGTTGATAAAGAAGATCCACGGCCAGCTGTAGCTGTCGGTGATCCAGCCGCCGAGGATCGGCCCGGCAATCGGCGCGACCACCGTGACCATCGCCAGTAACGCGAGGGCCATGCCGCGCTTCGCCGGCGGGTAGACCGCAATTAACAAGGTTTGGGTCATCGGGTACAACGGCCCCGCCACCAAGCCTTGCAGTACCCGAAAGCCGATCAGCTCGGGCATCGAAGTGGAAATCCCGCACAGGAACGATGCCAGCACAAACAGAATGGTCGCCCACAGAAACAGCTTCACCTCGCCAAAGCGTCGGCTCAACCAACCGGTGAGCGGCAAGGCGATGGCGTTGCTCACCGCAAACGAGGTGATCACCCAGGTGCCCTGCTCCGAACTCACGCCCAGGTTGCCGGAAATGGTCGGCAACGCCACGTTGGCGATGGTGGTGTCGAGCACCTGCATAAAAGTCGCCAGCGACAGGCCAATGGTGGCCATCAACAGGCTGGGTGGCGTGAACGAGGCGTTATTGCTCATCAGCGTTGCACAGCCTTGGGAGCGGCGACGCTGTTGTCATGGATCAACTGGGTGATCATGGCATCGGCTTCGGCCAATTGGCGGTCATACACGTTGGTGGTGAATGAGGCCTTTTGTGGCGGCTGTTGCGCCAGCACGGGTCCGCTCTGGTCGTGCAGGTCCACATTCACCACGGTGCTCAAGCCGACGCGCAGTGGGTGCTTGGCCAACTCTTCGGCATTGATATGGATGCGCACCGGTACTCGCTGCACGATCTTGATCCAGTTACCGGTGGCGTTCTGCGCCGGCAACAGGGCGAACGCGCTGCCGGTGCCGGCGCCGAGGCTGTCGACGGTGCCGCTGTATTTCACATCACTGCCATAGATATCCGACTCAATGTCCACCGGTTGACCAATGCGCATGTCGCGCAGTTGGGTTTCCTTGAAGTTGGCGTCGATCCACAGTTGGTTCAGCGGGATCACGGCCATCAATGCGGTACCCGGCTGCACGCGCTGGCCCAGTTGCACGGAGCGCTTGGCCACATAGCCGGTGACCGGCGCGATCAGGGTGCTGCGCGCATTGGTCAGGTAGGCCTGACGCAATTGCGCGGCAGCGGCTTGCACGTCCGGATGGGACGAGATCACCGTGTCATCCACCAGGGCGTTGCTGGTTTTGAGCTGCTGCTCAAGGTTGGTCAGGGCGTTCTTGGCGGCCGTCAGGCTGTCACGGGCATGGGACAGTTCCTCCAGGGAAATCGCCCCGCCCTGGGCCAGGGTCTTACGACGGTTGTAGTTGTCCTGAGCGGTCTGCACATCGGCTTTCTGCGCGTTGACCTGGGCTTTCATGCCATCAACGTTGCTGTACAAGCCACGCACCTGGCGCACGGTACGCGCCAGGTTGGCCTGGGCACTTTGCAGGCCGACGGCGGCGTCATTCGGGTCGAAGTTGACCAGCACTTGGCCTTCGTGGACCAAGTCGCCATCGTCCGCGCCGATGCTCACCACGGTGCCGGTGACCAGCGGGGTGATTTCCACCACGTTGCCGTTCACATAAGCGTCGTCGGTGCTCTCGTTGAAGCGCCCGTAGAATTCGTGCCAGGCCCATACGCCGAGGACGCTGAGGATGACGATCAGCGCAAGGCCAATCAGCATGACTTTGCGTTTGCGCGGGTTGTTGTCTTTGGATTGTTCTGTAGCGTTAGTGTTTTCGGCAGTGGCCATGACAAATACCTCAAATTATTCCGTGCGAGTGGCTGGGGTGGTCGACGCCACGTTGTCGGCGTTGAACCCGCCGCCCAGGGCCTGCATCAATTGAATCGATAGAGCGATCTGCCCGGCATTCAGGGTCGCCAGCTGACGCTGGGCCTGCAGCAATTGCTGTTCGATGCTGAGCACGTCCAGGTAGTTACCGATCCCGGAGCCGTACCGCTGAAGCACCGTGTCGTAGGACTGCTGGGCAATATCGGTAGCGTGTTGCTGGGCCTGGATCTGCCGGCCGGTTTCGCGCAGTTGCGAAAGGGTGTTGCCAATATCACCCAAGGCTTGCACCAGGGTTTTGTTGTATTGGGCCACGGCGAGGTCGTAGTCGGCGTCGCGGGCATCGAGGCCGGCGCGCAGGCGGCCGCCGTCAAAGATCGGCAGCGAGATCGTTGGCGCGATATTGAAGAAGCGGCTGGCCGACCCGAACATCGCATCCCCCAGCAACGACTCGGCCCCGGCGCTCGCGCTCAGGTTGAGGTTGGGGTAGAAGCGCGTCTTGCTGGCCGCGATGTCCTTGCTCGCCGCCTCCACACGCCACCGTGCGGCGATCAGGTCCGGACGACGGCCCAACAGTTCGGCAGGCAACACCGACGGTACGGCAACGGCAGCGGGTTTCAACACGCTGGGACGCGCCAGCTCATTGCCGCGATCCGGGCCTTTACCGAGCAGCACCGCGAGGGCGATCTTGGCACTCTGCAGTTGTTTTTCCGCGTCGATCAATTGCGATTGGGAGCTGGCTTCCAGGCTTTCGGTCTGCTGGTACTGATAGTGGCTGTCGATGCCCGAATCCAGGCGGCGCTTGCTGAGATCGAGCATTTGCCGGGTGCGCTTGAGGTCGTCAGTGGCCAGGTCACGCACGATATGGGCCTGGCCCAGGTCGCTGTAGGCCTTGGCCACATCAGCAGCCAGGGTCAGGCGCGCGGCCTGTTGATCGACTTCGGCGGCACGGGCCTGGCCCAATGCAGCTTCCCAGGCGGCGCGCTGGCCACCCCAGAGGTCAAAGGTGTAGTTGAAGCTGGCACCGATTTTTCGCACGGTGGAGTACGCATCGCCCTGCCCCAGCGGGTCCTGATCCTTGGCCAGGCGCGAACGGGTCACACCGGCGCTGGCATCCAGGGTCGGCATGCGCGACGCGTCGGCGGCGTAGGCGGCCGCTTCGGCCTGGTGGGCACGGGCGCTCGCCACTTGCATGTCGGGGCTGTTTTGCAGGGCTTCATGGATCAGGCCGTCGAGCTGTGGGTCGCCGAGGCCTTTCCACCAATCGGCGCTGGGCCAGGCCGCACTCGACAGGGTCACGCCGCTCAGGGATTTACCGGCTTGCAGAGTGTTGGCGTCGAGGCGCTGGCCTTGGGTGTCGAGGCCGCTGAAATTGGCGCAACCGGCCATGCTCATGGCGACCAGCACTAGGCATAGGGCACGTGGATTCATCATTTACCTACCCGCTGAAGGGTGATGGGATCACCCGCAGCTATCAGAATTTTCTTGAGGATCTGTTCCAGGGTTTCTAACTCGCCGGGCTCCAATACGCCCGCCAGTTGGTTCAGCGCCTGGGCGCCGATGTGCGGCAGCATGTCCGCCAGGCGCTGGCCGTCGGCAGTCAACACCAACTGCACCTGGCGTCGGTCCAGCTCGGAACGCTTGCGGCTGAGCAGGTTTTTTTGCTCCAGGCGATCGAGCATGCGGGTCATCGAACCGCTGTCCAGGGACAGGTTGCGGCACAGCTCCGCCGGGGTGTCGACGCCGAACTGGGCCATGATGATCAACACCTTGAACTGCGCGGCCGTGATGCCGTGGGGTTCCATATGGGTGTCGATGATGCGGTCCTTGAGGATCGCAGCGCGGCCCAGCAACAGGCCGAGATGGCAGTTGTGGAAGTTTTCGGGGGTGAAATGGGGCATCGAAAGTCACCTTATTGCTGCCTAGGCAGCGAATGTATGACGAGATGTTACTGCTTAGGCAGCGAATGTCAAATGGAATAATTAGCTTGCTTGCTAATTCGACGACAGGCGGGAGCAAATGTGTGAGGGGGCCTGCCCCCGATCACGGTGTGTCAGTCACTACATCTGCTGACTGTCACAACGCAATCGGGGGCAAGCCCCCTCACACATTTTTTGACCGACTAAGACTTAGAAATCGCGCTTGTAGAAAATGTCGAGGGAACTGGCCACGCCACTCGCCACCTCCAGGTATACCTTCTTGCTCAGCAGGTAGCGCAAGGCAATGGTGCTGGCCGGTTCGAACACGCCCACGCCATAGCGCAGGCTGAGCTTCTCGGTGATCTTGCCGCTGGCTACCACGGCGGTGTTATTGCCGCTGCCCTGGGTGTCGAGGTCGAAGTCCTGAATGCCCAACTTGGTGGCGATGTCCGAGGTCACCCCGGCGCTGCCCATCAAACCCAGGCCCAGCGCCGCTTCGGCGAGCATGTTGTTGTCTTCGCCAGTGGTGGTGCGTGAACGCCCCAGTACCAAGTACGACAACGCATCCTCTTGGGCCATCGCCGGCTCGGAGAAAATCTGCGTAGTCGGTTGCTCGGCGCTGCCGCTCAGGCGAATACCGGCGGTCACGGTCCGGGACGGCTCTGTGGTGACACGCACTGCCTCGATGTCCAGGAACGGCTGGTCCAGAGGGCCGGCAAACAGCAAGCGCGCCCGCCGCACATTGAGCCGCTGACCGTAAGCGCGGTAGCGGCCATCGTTGAGCCAAAGCTCACCACGAGTGTCCATGTTGTCGCCGATATGCACATGACCCTGCACCTTGGCGGTGAGGCCGAAGCCTGAGAAGTTGAGCTGGTCTTCGCCCACTGCCACGTCGATATCCATGGCCATGGCCATCGCTGGCTTGCCCTCCTCGGTCTGACTGCCGACGATGATAGTGTCGTCCGAGACCTTGACCGTCGACGGCGGCAATTCGCGCACGGTGATGTCGCCACGCGGGATCTTCACTTTGCCGGCAATCGCCAGTTTGTCGTCCTTCAAGGTGATCTTCAGGTCCGGCGCCACTTCCAGCGTGGCGTAGGGTTCGACTGTGACCGGCAATTGCGAGCCTTGCAGACTGAGGTCCACGGCCAGGGCCTGACCCCAGTCGATCTGGCCCTTGAGGCTGCCCTGCCCGGCTTTGCCACTGCGCCAACCACCATTGAGCTGCACGCTTTCGCCGGCGATGAGAGCCTGCACGTTCAGGCCTTCGAGGCTGACGGGCAACTCCGGACCAGAGACTTCGCCGCCGATCAGGTTCACATTGCCGTTGATCTGCGGCGCGAGCAGGCCACCGGAAATCCGGCCGTTGCCGTTGAGCTTACCGTTGAGGGTTTCCACCATCGGCACAAACGGACGTGCCACCGCCAGGTCCAGCCCGGTGAGGCTGAAATTGCCAGTGATCGGCTTGTTCTTCGGCAGCGGATTAATCTGCGCCTGCAACAGCAATTCACCGAGCTTGCCACCCCGGAAGTTCAACTGTGTGTCGATGCGCTTGGGGTTGAGGGTGGTTTCAAGCTTGAGGGTGTCGTAAGGAAAATCCAGCCACTGGTCCTTGTCCTTGACGCGCAAAGTGCCGCCGCTGGCATCCACCGAAATCAAGCCCTTGGGGCCGCTGTCGGGCAGGTCGAGTTGGACATCGGCATTGAGCCTGCCGCGCCAGGCAAAATCCTTGGGCAAAAAGGCCGCGAGGCTGTCGATTGGGAATTGCTTGAGGTGGTAACGCAACTTGGGCTCGGGCATCAGGCGCTGGTCTTCGCCGCACAGGCTGGCGCCGCCGGAGACCCAGCAATGCGCCGCGAAGGTCAGCTTGCCGTCGGCCATGTAGTCGATTTTGGCCGGGGCTTGCAGTTTCCAATCCTGCCCGCCGGCCTGGACATCACCGCTGGCCAGGCGCCCGCGCCAGTTGCCTTTGTCGAGGTTGCCGTCCAGGGCCAGGGCCAGCTTGACCAGCGGACCGGCCAAGTCGAGCTGGACCTTCTGGTTCTTGATGTCGCCTTGAGCGCTGGCGGTCAGGGTGCCGATCTGGGTGTCGCCGCTTTGAATACCGCTGCCTTTGAGGTCGATCTTGGCGCGCTGGGCGCTGTCGAGGGTAGCGCCGAGGCTGAGGCTTTGCAGGCGGTTGTCGGCAAACGCCAGTTGCTGGCCCTTGATGTCGAGTTTGCCCTGAGGCGCATTCAGGCTGCCGGCCACGTCGAGGCGGCCATTGATCTGCCCGCGTAACTGCGGCCAGAGCTGGGCGAGACGCGCCAGCTTGATGTCGATCTGCCCGGCCAGGCGTTGTTGCAGGCTGCCGCTGCCGTTGATGCGGTTGTCACCCAGGCGAATATCCAGGTTGGCCAGGGTCCACTGCTCCCCTGCACCTTCGGCCTTGGCCGCCAGCACGGCGGTTTGGCCCCGCAGGCGGCCCTTGAGGTCGAGGTCGGCATTCAGCTTGAGTTGCTCGTTCTTGAACTCGCCCTTGCTGCGCAGCGGACCGGCCAACGTACCCGGCAGTTCAGCGACCCAGTAGGCCGGATTGAGCGCCGACAGGTCCAGCGCGGTATCCCAGGCGATGCCATCGGCGAACTGCAGGTTCAGATGGCCTTCGGCCTTACCTTGACCGGCGGTGAGTTTCAGCTCGGGCAGGAAGACTTGCTTGAGGTCGCCACTGAACGGCGTGACCACATTGAACTTGCCGGCCGGGCCGTCGAGGTCGGCCTTGAGGTTGCCCAGGTAGTTGCCGTCTTTATAGGAAATCTCGCCGTTGAAAGTACGCACCGTCACTTGGGGTTCGTCGATCACGGGATAGAGACGATGCCAGGGGAAGTCGAGCCAGTCGATCCTGGCATCGGCTGTGAAGCCTTGTTGCCAATCCAGGTTGGCACTCAGCTTGAGGCTTTGCTTGTCACCGGCATTAAGGTCCAGGCCCGCAATTTGCGCGCCGTTGGCGTCGACTTTGCCTTGCAGCAGCAGGTCCACCGGACCTTTCTCTGCCGGTAGCACGGCCTTGCCGAGCAGTTGGTAGCCGTTTTTCAGATCACCCTTGGCGGTGAGGTCCAGTTGATTGAGTTGCAGGGTGTCGGGCAGATCGGCGCTGGGCTTGAAGCCGTCAGCGGTGATGTGCAACTGGGCCGGAAGGTTTTCAGCCAGGGGTTGCAGCTCGCCCTGCAGTTTGGCCGGCAGGTAGCCGCTGCTGTCGGCGTCGAGTTTGAGGGTCTTGAGCAGGTCGCCGTCGACCTTAAGGGCAACTTTCCAGGGCGCGCCGCCGGGCGCATAAGGCAGGCTCAGGTTTCCGCTGGCGGTCAAAGGCCAGTCGCCAGTGGGTTGCAACAGGCCAGACAGGTCCAGCACCAGATCGTCTCGCTGCAGGTGTACTGAGTCGATCTGCATCCCGGCGGCGGTCCAATGCGCCGCCAGTTGCAGGCCTTTAAGCTCTTCGCTGCCGTTGAACACCAGGCTACCGACGCGAACGTCGCCTAACTGGAGAGCCACCGGCAATTTCAGATCTGGCAGTACAAGGGGGCCACTGCTTTCTTCGGTGCTGGGTGGAAATTGCAGAATGACCTGATCCACATCCAACCGGTCAATGCACAAGGTCATGCGCAGCAGGCAGGCTGGCGACCACTCGAACGCGGGCGCCTTGAGTTCCACGCGACTGGTGTCTTGCTGCCACAGCAGATGATCGGCGCTCCACTGGCCGCCCAAACGGCCTTGGAAATTCTCCACACTCAAACCCGGCACTTGGCCCAATGCCCAGCGGCTGCCCGCCTGGCTGCCCAGTACCGTCCACAGTGCCAGCAACAGCACGGCGAGGATGGCCACCACGGCCAGCCCCGCTATTTTCAAACCACGCATCACAGCTCAGGCCCCATGGAAAAGTGCAAACGAACGCCGCCCGGGTCTTCCAGGGCATGGGCCAGGTCGAGGCGGATTGGCCCCACCGGCGATACCCAGCGGATACCGACACCCACGCCGGTTTTCAGGCTGGGCAGTTCCAGGGTGTTGAACGAGTTGCCCTGGTCGATGAAGGTCGCGATCCGCCATTTTTCGGCGATGGAATATTGATACTCGGCGCTCAAGGCCACCATGTAGCGGCCACCGATGCGATCACCTTGGTCGTTCTCGGGCGACAGCGTCTGGTACTCATAACCGCGCACGCTCTGATCGCCACCGGCAAAGAAGCGCAACGACGGAGGCACCGACTTGTAGCCATTGGTGGCACTGCCGCCGAACTGCGCCCGCGCCAGGAAACGATGATTGTCCCACAGGGTAGTCAGGCCTTTGACCATGGCCGTGCCGTACAGCAAGTTGGTGTCGGAGCCCAGGCCTTCCTTCGCCACCTTCGTGTCGAATTGCAGGCGGTAGCCGTTGTGGGGGTCGATGCGGTTATCGCTGCGCAGGTAGGAATAACTGATGCCAGGCATCAGCAGGTTACTCAGGCCGGAGTCGTTGCCCAGGCGATATTCTTCGCGCTGGTACTTGAGAGAAATCACCCGTGTCCAGCCACTGGGCAATTTGCTGTGCCATTCGGGGCCGACGGTAAGCAATTTACTCAGGGTGTCGGTGTTCGCCAGTTCTTCATTCTGGTAGCCGCCAGCGAAGCGCAGTTTGTCGGTGAGCGGCGGGTCCAGCGGAATGTCGTACCACAGGCCGACGTTCTGGCGCGGAGCCGAGAGTTCGGCTTCCCAGCCATAACTATGGCCCTGGGGGTTAACCCAGTGGCGAGTCCAGTTGGCCTTGCCGCGCGGACCGACGTCGGTGGAGTAACCCAGGCCCAGGCCCATGGTGCGGGGCTTGCGCGTGTCCAGATTGACGGCCACCGGGATCACGTCTTGGGTCGAGGCGGCGGGGCTGGCATCCACGCGCACCCCTTCGAAAAAGCCGCTGGCTTGCAGGTTCTGGTTGAGTTCGGCGATCAGTTCGGAATCGTAGGGGTCACCGTTTTTGAACGGCACCATGCGTTGCAGCAGTTCGTCATCAAACGGCGTGTCGCCGGCAAAGCTAACCTTGCCCAGGCTGTAGCGCGGGCCGCTGTCATAAATGAGTTCGATATCGGCGACGCCTGCTTGTGGGTCCACCGCGAGTTTCTGGCTGGTAAAGCGCCCGCTGAAAAAGCCGTAGCGCGAGGCTT
Organism: Pseudomonas sp. H1_D04; assembly: GCF_054683855.1. NCBI lineage: Bacteria > Pseudomonadati > Pseudomonadota > Gammaproteobacteria > Pseudomonadales > Pseudomonadaceae > Pseudomonas > Pseudomonas sp. H1_D04. The sequence continues at coordinate 4,542,973 of NZ_CP162826.1, read as the reverse complement.
GATTCTGAATCAGACGCTTGGCGTCTTCGTAGTGGCCGTGGTTGAGCACGGCGCCGGAGATAAGATCATCGCTGGCAGGCACGCGAAAAGACTTAAGGTTCGCAGCCTCGCCGTCGACCCGAATAGTCACGTTGCGTAAATGCACCGGTTCACCGGGGTCGACGCGGAGGATCAGGCGCGGGTTCTTGCCGCCTTTCACCTCGCTGTCGATGTTTGGCTGATAGAAGCCTAGTGCCTGCGCCGCTTTGCGCGCCTGCTCTTCGGCACCACGGCTGAACCGCAGCAAGGCCTCTTCGTCACGATCGCCAACCCCGCCGATGTAGCCTTCAATGTTGGCTTTCAACGCGTCGTTTGAGGGTTTGATCCGCACGTCCAATTCGCTTAGCGCAAATGCGCCGCAGCTTGTGAACAGCAGAACCAAGCCGCTGGTAAATCTTCCTGGAAACTTCATAGGCGCGGATGCTACACGAGCTGGGGGAAAACTTAGAACTCAGACGATTCTGAAAAATTCTGCATTAAGCCGTTGCAGCATGTAACAGCTGGGGATTGGGGTGGAAAAAGACATGCTCCAGGATAGGCCCTACAGCGACTTCGCCGATTTCCTCATAGCCCTGGCGCTTGTAGAAATCCAGGTAGCGGGAATTGCCGGTGTCCAGCACCACACCCGAAGAGTGCGGGTCTTCGGCGCACCAGTTGTGCACCGCCTCCAGCAACTGTTCACCGTAGTGTTTGCCCTGGAACTGCGGGTGAATGCCCAAAAGCGGCAGCACATGCACCGATTCGCTCGGCAGGCACGCCAGCACGGCGTGATGATAATCAAGATAACGCCGCGTACCGCGCACGCCAGTGCTCAGCCACATGCGCAGTTGCCACGCCCAGCTCTCAGTGATCCCCAGGCGCCGTTGCGGGGGTGCGATCAAGGCAATGCCGATCAGCCGATCATTCACAAACAAACCGATCGCCGGAAGTTTTTGAAAGAAATGCTGCTTGACCAGCTCCCGCACGGTGGCGCGTACCCGCTGCTCATAACCTGGGCGTTCGGCTTCGAAGATGTAGGCAAACGTCGGCTCATGCCGATAGGCCTGGTACAGCAGGGAGCGGGCCTCGCGGGAATAGCCGCTGTTGAGCAAGCGAACTTCGCCAATGGCAGTGTCAGTCATACAATCAATCTCCCTGGGCGCCACTCAATAGATGGCGTTCTTATGGGTACGAACCTACGCAGCACCAGTCGTTCCCAGACATTAGCAGCGCATCTGTCCTACCGCCACGCTGGCCCCCGTCCGACTTGTCCGCTAGCATCGCCCTTTTGCCAGACTGGACCGCCGACCATGAAAATCGTCTCCTTCAATATCAACGGGCTGCGCGCCCGCCCCCATCAGCTGGCGGCGCTGATTGAAAAGCATCAACCCGATGTAATCGGCCTGCAGGAAACCAAGGTCCACGACGACCAGTTTCCTCTGGCCGAAGTACAAGCACTGGGCTATCACGTTTACTACCACGGCCAAAAAGGCCACTACGGCGTGGCGCTGCTTTCGCGTCAGCCTGCGTTGAGCCTTCACAAAGGCTTTGCCAATGACGAAGAAGACGCCCAGCGTCGTTTTATCTGGGGCACCTTCGCCGATGAAAACGGCAACCCGGTGACCATCATGAACGGCTATTTCCCACAGGGTGAAAGCCGCGACCATCCAACCAAATTCCCCGCCAAGCAGCGCTTTTACGAAGACCTGCAACAGTTGTTGGAAAGCCAGTTCAGCAACGATCAGGCGCTGGTGGTGATGGGCGATGTGAATATTTCCCCGGAAGACTGCGACATCGGCATCGGCGCCGACAACGCCAAGCGCTGGCTGAAAACTGGCAAGTGCAGCTTCCTGCCCGAAGAGCGCGAATGGATGGCCCGCCTGAAAAACTGGGGCCTGGTGGACAGCTTCCGTCACCTCAACCCGGACGTGGCCGACCGCTTCAGTTGGTTCGACTACCGCAGCCGCGGCTTTGAAGATGAGCCCAAGCGTGGGCTGCGAATCGACCTGATCATGGCCTCCAACGGTTTGCTGCCACGGGTCAAGGATGCCGGCGTGGATTACGACCTGCGTGGTTTGGAAAAACCCTCGGACCATGCGCCGATCTGGCTTGAACTGAGCTGATCCCCCTGACTGTACTCGGGTCAAATGTGGGAGAAGGGGCAAGCCCCCTCCCACACTTTTGATCATTTGAGTGTCAGTCACATTATTGAAATCCTACTGACTTAATCTCGCGGCACTCCCTTTGGCTTGAGAAGGTGCCGGCATGATGCTGCGCGTTCTGTTCCTGTTGTGTTGCGCATTTTCCCTCTCCGTTGTGGCTGCCCCCCTACCCGTTCCCGATCAAGGCCCGGCCTTGCGAATCCAGGGCTCCAACACCATTGGCGCGGCGCTGGCCCCGGCATTGGCCAAGGGTTTGATGGAGCATCAAGGGTTGCAGAACGTGCACAGCGAACCTGCCGAGGGCGCCAATGAACAGCGCGTGATCGGCAAGACACGCCAGGGCAAAACGGTGACTATCGACGTCGCAGCCCACGGTTCCAGCACAGGCTTTGTCGCCCTGAAGAAAACCAGCGCCGACCTTGCGGCCTCGTCCCGACCGATCAAGGACAGCGAACTGGTAGACCTTGAACCGCTTGGTGACTTGAAAAGCCCCGACGCCGAACACGTGATCGCCATCGATGGCCTGGCAATCATCCTCAATCCGCAGAACCCGCTGAATACCCTGAATACCGAGCAACTGGCGCAGATCTTCAACGGTGAGATCAGCACTTGGGAGGCTCTGGGCGGCATCGGCGGCGCGATTCATATCTACGCCCGCGATGATCAGTCGGGCACCTACGACACCTTCAAGGAATTGGTGTTGCGCCTGCGCGGCAAGCCCCTGGTTTCTTCGGCCAAGCGTTTCGAGTCCAGCGAGGCATTGTCCGATGCGGTGAGCCAGGACCCTCAGGGCATCGGTTTTATTGGGCTGCCCTACGTGCGCCACGCCAAGGCCGTGGCGATTGTAGATGGCGACTCGCAACCGATGTTGCCGCTCAACAGCCTGATCGCCACCGAGGATTATCCGCTGTCGCGCCGATTGTTCTTTTACCTGCCGCCCACCGCCCATAACCCGTGGGCCAAGGCGCTGGTGGACTTTGCCCAGAGCAGCAAAGGCCAGGCGATTGTGGCGGCCAGTGGGTTTATTGCGCAGCAGGTGCAGGCCATGGCCGTGGAACCGCGCCCGACAATGCCGGATGACTATCAAGCCATCGCTCGGGACGCTCAGCGCTTGACCGTGAATTTTCGTTTCGAAGAAGGCAGCGCCAGCCTGGATAACAAGGCGCGCCAGGATGTGCAGCGGGTGGTGGCGTATCTCAAGGGTCACGACAAGCTGGACAAAAAGGTGACGCTGGTGGGATTCGGCGATACCAAGAACGATCCGCAGCGGGCGGCGCTGCTGTCTAAATTGCGGGCGATGGCGGTGCGACGGGAGTTGGTCAAGAGCGGCGTAGTACTGCGAGATATTCGCGGGTTTGGTGCGCAGATGCCGGTGGCGGCGAATACGGCGGATGAGGGGCGGATCAAAAATCGGCGGGTGGAGGTTTGGGTGTACTGAGGACTGCCGGATCTTCAGTGCCTGATCCTGCCTCATCGGGGGCAAGCCCCCTCCCACAGGTGACCGCGTATCTCCAGTAGGAATACTGTCGAATGTGGGAGGGGGCTCGCCCCCGATTGCAGGCGACGCCGTATTACTGCCCGCTGCGCATCAACTCTTTAGGCACATATTTGCCGATTTCAAACTTGCCGATTGCAGCGCGGTGCACTTCGTCCGGGCCGTCGGCCAGGCGCAGTGTGCGCTGCATCGCGTACATGTAGGCCAGCGGGAAGTCGTTGGAGACGCCTGCGCCGCCGTGGATCTGGATCGCGCGGTCGATGACCTTCAGCGCTACGTTTGGCGCCACCACCTTGATTTGCGCAATTTCGCTTTTCGCCACTTTGTTGCCCGCGGTGTCCATCATGTACGCCGCTTTCAGGGTCAGCAGGCGCGCCATGTCGATCTCCATCCGTGAGTCGGCGATCTTGTCGATATTGCCGCCCAAGCGTGCCAATGGTTTACCGAACGCGGTACGGCTGACCGCGCGTTTGCACATCAACTCCAGCGCACGTTCGGCCATGCCAATGGAGCGCATGCAGTGGTGGATACGGCCTGGGCCAAGACGACCTTGGGCAATTTCAAAGCCGCGGCCTTCGCCAAGCAGTACGTTCTCATAGGGCACACGCACGTTGTCGAACAGCACTTCGGCGTGGCCGTGAGGCGCGTCGTCGTAGCCGAACACCGGCAGCGGGCGCACGATTTTCACGCCGGGGGTGTCCACCGGCACCAGGATCATCGAGTGCTGCTGATGGCGTGGCGCGTCGGGGTTGCTCAGGCCCATGAAGATCAGGATCTTGCAGCGCGGGTCGCAGGCGCCGGAGGTCCACCATTTCTTGCCATTGATCACCCACTCGTCGCCCTGGCGTTCGGCGCGGGCGGCCATGTTGGTGGCGTCCGACGAGGCGACGTCCGGTTCGGTCATGGCGAAGGCCGAGCGAATCTCGCCGCGCAACAGCGGTTCGAGCCAGCGTTGTTTCTGCTCTTCGTTGGCGTAGCGCACCAGTACTTCCATGTTGCCGGTATCCGGTGCCGAGCAGTTGAACGGCTCCGGGCCCAGCAGCGAACGGCCCATGATTTCGGCCAGCGGCGCATATTCGAGGTTGGTCAGGCCGGCGCCCAGTTCGGACTCGGGCAGGAACAGGTTCCACAGGCCTTCGGCTTTAGCCTTGGCTTTCAACTCTTCCATGATGGCGGTGGGCTGCCAGCGGTCGCCTTCGCTGACCTGGCGTTCGAACACCGGCTCGGCCGGGTAAACGTAAGCATCCATAAACGCGGTGACGCGTTCACGCAGTTCCTGAACCTTGGGCGAATAGGCGAAATCCATGAGCAGCTCCCTTCTTTGAGAGGTTGTTTAGGTCATGCAATCGATGCTAGAACAGCGCTCATAATTTACCTAGCCTATTCTCGGCGTGTATTAACATTCATCACCGATATATGATCGGCGTCTCAGCACGCAACAAATCGCCACCTAACAATAAGAGCGCAACCCAATGAATCTGAGCAAGGTCGACCTCAACCTCTTTATCGTCTTCGACGCGATCTACACCGAAGCCAACCTGACCCGCGCCGGTCAGATCGTCGGCATCACCCAGCCGGCGGTGTCCAACGCCCTGGCACGCCTGCGCGAGACCTTCAACGACCCGCTGTTTGTACGCACCGCTCAGGGCATGGTGCCCACGCCGATGGCGCAGAACATCATCGGCCCGGTGCGCAATGCGCTGTCGTTGCTGCGAGTGTCGGTACAGGAAAGCCGTATCTTCAATCCGCAACAGGCGGCCAAGACCTACCGCATCAGCATGACCGACCTCACCGAAGCGGTGATTCTGCCGGCGCTGTTCCAGCGCCTGCGCCGTCTGGCGCCGACGGTAGTGATCGAAAGTTTTCTGTCCAAGCGCCGCGAAACCACCAAGGAACTGGCCGCCGGGCGCCTGGATTTTGCTGTGGATGCGCCGCTCAACACCGACCCGCAAGTGCGCCACGTCAAGCTGATGGAAGACCGCTACGTGTGCGCCATGCGCAAGGGCCACCCGATGGCGGGCAAGGACAAGCTGACCCTCGACGATTACCTGGGGCTGACCCATATCCACATCTCCAGCCGCCGCAACGGCCTGGGCCATGTCGACCTGGCCTTGGGCAAGATGGGCCTGCAACGCAAGATCGCCCTGCGCTCCCAGCATTACCTGATGGCCTCGCAAGTGCTGCAGCAGACCGACATGGTGATGACCGTGCCCGAACGCTTCGCACGGCGCCATGAGTTGCACTGGGTCAACCTGCCGGTCAACGATGTGCCTCCGGTGGAAACGCACCTGTACTGGCACGAAAGCACCGACCAGGATCCGGCCAACCGCTGGATGCGTGAGCAGATGATCGAGTTGTGCCAGCAGGTTACGGCCCATGAGAAGAAGCTGGACAAACAACAAGCCTGAGGTTGAAGCGCGCACCTTCTGGGAGGGGGCTTGCCCCCTATAGTCAGCGAAGCTGGCCTTGACGTTTACGTCAACCTGCCATTAGCTTAGCGCCAGGACCTTCTTGAGCGCCGCCATGAGCATCACCTACAGCATCTCCGACCTCGCCCGCGAGCTCGACATCACCACTCGCGCCATTCGCTTCTATGAAGAACAAGGCCTGCTGACCCCGGAGCGCCGGGGCCAGGAACGCATCTATTCGGCACGGGACAAGGTCAGCCTCAAGCTGATCCTGCGCGGCAAACGCATCGGTTTTTCCCTGGCCGAATGCCGCGAGCTCATCGAACTCTACGACCCCAGCAGCGGCAACCACATCCAGCTCAACAGCATGCTGGCCAAGATCGCAGAGCGCCGCGAGCAGCTTGAGCAACAGTTGCTGGATATCGAACAGATGAAACTGGAACTGGACACCGCCGAAGAGCGCTGCACCCAGGCCCTCGCGCACACCATGAGCCAGGCTGGCCATTGATCAGAAGGTAACTGCCATGTCCCACCCATCAAATCCACTCCCCTCCCATGTGCGCCTGGTCGAAGTCGGTCCGCGCGATGGGCTGCAGAACGAAGCCCAACCCATCAGCGTGACCGACAAGGTGCAACTGGTGGACGCCCTCAGCGCGGCGGGTTTGAGCTACATCGAAGTTGGCAGTTTCGTCTCGCCCAAATGGGTACCGCAGATGGCCGGTTCGGCCGAGGTATTTGCGCAGATCCAGCGTAAGCCCGGCGTGACCTATGGCGCACTGGCACCGAACCTGCGGGGTTTTGAGGATGCCCTGGCGGCCGGGGTGAAAGAAGTCGCGGTGTTTGCGGCAGCGTCCGAGGCGTTTTCCCAACGCAATATCAACTGTTCCATCAGTGAAAGCCTGGAACGCTTTGCGCCGATCATGGCTGCAGCCCGGCAACATGGCATCAGCGTGCGCGGCTATGTGTCCTGCGTGTTGGGTTGTCCTTACGAAGGCGAGATTGCGCCAGAGCAAGTTGCCGCAGTCGCGCGGGAGTTGTATGCCATGGGCTGCTACGAGGTTTCCCTGGGCGACACCATCGGCACCGGCACGGCAGGCTCTACCCGGCGACTGTTCGATGTCGTCGGTGCGCAGGTGCCACGGGACAAACTGGCGGGCCACTTCCATGACACCTACGGCCAGGCGGTCGCCAACATCTACGCCAGTCTGCTGGAGGGGATCAGTGTGTTCGACAGCTCTATCGCGGGCCTCGGCGGCTGCCCTTACGCCAAGGGCGCCAGCGGTAACGTTGCCACTGAAGACGTGGTCTACCTGCTCAACGGCCTGGGGATCGACACCGGCATCGACCTGCAAGCGTTGATTGCCGCAGGCCTGCAAATCAGCCAGGTCCTGGGCCGCCCTACGGGTTCGCGGGTGGCCAAGGTCCGTAACGCCGTTTGAGTAGAGCAGCCGTGACAATGTGTTACCGCACGACTACACATCGAGTAACACGGGAACATATTTTGTCGAACTTTGCGTAAGCCAAATCCGAAAAAAAACTAACCAGCTGATTTTAAAGGGTTTTTAAAAGTTGGCACGGCTTCTGCTATCTCTATGGCATAACAAGAATAAAAAGCGCCAAACCTAATAAAAATAAGACGAAACGACTCTGACATAACAAAAACAACACGGCAGAGACGCAGCTAACAGATTTTTTTGGAGAAGATGTGCTTCGCAGGGTACGGCTCGCCGAAACCCGCAACCGGTTAGAGAAAAATAAAACTACCTCAGGTAGCTACCCACTGGTTGGATCGGTCACGAAGAAGCAGGTCAGCGCTCAAAAAAATACGTTTGCTCTTGACCCCGCATGGGGGTCGCTAAAAACAGCGGTAAAAGGGTCACGGCTACCAAAAACAACAACAGGCCGCCCTTCAATAATAAAAAAGAGCACGCAACGACAAATTAAAGGGGACCCTCGGGTCCCCTTTGTGCTTTCTGCACATGGCCTTTTCAGACCTCTGTCCCCTGCTCCGCGGCGGCGTTGTTGAGCACCGACCGCGTCAGTGTGCGCATGGCCTGTTCTTCTTGCTCCCACTGCGCCACGCGCAGCAGGTTGAACTGCTCGATATAAAACGCACTTTGCATCGCGCCATCCACCAGAATCTCTTCCCTGTGCTTACCCAGCACAGTCATCAGGTTATCGACCAATTCGGTGTGTGTTGCCTGCCACTGCGCCCTGTCCGGCGCGCTATCCTCCAGCGCCTGCCAGTCCGAGACCGCTTCGAGCGCCTCGCCCTTGGCCCGGTTCAGCGCGGTACCGGGCGCCGTCAAGGCCTCAAGCTCCTGAGGGTAGCGAGTGCGCAAGTGCTGTTGCCAGAAACGCCGCTCGGCAAAAAACGCTGACTCATCCGCAACAATCCGCTCATTCGCGAGCACCTGCGTATAGGCCTGGTCGAGTGCTGCCGGGCTTACATTGGCTTGCTGGGGAAACAACATGCCGCGGGATTTGACGGGCAGGTCCAGCCGGTCCGCCAGACCGACCCGATAGGCCAGGATGACTTCGACCTGCTCGGTGAACCCAGGCCCTCGCGCCTCGACGTCCCGTTGCGCAATGGTGTCCACCAGATGCAGGCGAAACAGTTTTTTCGCGGTGCTGATCAGTGCGCCCTCCGCGTGCGCATCCCCCGCTTGTACCAGGGCCCTTGCGCCGATCAGTTCCCTTTCAAGGTTCATGAACTCCACCGTGGTGCCATCGCCACAGGTGACTCGATCATCTGCGGTGCTGAAGAGCGTTTCGCGGATGTCTTGGCTTTGCTGTGCTGCTTCCAGCATGTCCCACACCCGCGCCGCCAGGGCTGCACGAGTGTTGGGTGAGGCATATTCGGCGCTGCGTGTGGTGTCGGCCAGTACCGTGAAGAACGGCGCCGAGTCGGCACTGGCACTCAGGTCATCCCACAGAATCCCGCGCTCGGCCTGCAGCGCCGTCGGTGTATCGGCCAGCCAGAGTACCCGCGCTTCGTCGGCGGTGACATGGTCTGCCCATTGCGCCTGATTCACCGGAAACTCACCGGAAAGGCGCACCCGGGTAGCCTCCGAAAAGGGGTTGTCATGCACAGAGATCCGTTCCAGATGCTGGAACGCGTATTCCGGCAGTGTCGTGAGCCGATTGGTATGCAGGTCGATCCGCGCCAGTTGAGTCAGTTGCTCGACGCCCGCCGGGAAACGAGTGGTCCCGGTATCGCTCAGATACAGCTGGTTCAGACTGCGCATATTGCGCACGTCGGCGGTCCATCCCAGGTTGCGATTGCCGGAGAGGTTTAGAATCTTGAGGCCATGCATGCCTTCCAGGCGCGCTCGGCTTTGCTCGGTCAGGCGGATATCGTTGCGGCTCAGGTTGAGCTTGGTCAGCCCAACGCCCGCGTTGGCGAACTCCGGCAGTTGAGTGAGGTTGTTCTCACGCATGTCCAGCCAGCGCAAACCGCCGAAGGACTGCAGAAACGGCAGGGAGCTGTCCGACAGCCCCATGCGCCGTAAAGTCAGGCGGCCCACGTGGTCCATATTGGCGCTGAGCTGCGGAAGCTCGTCGATGACTTCACCAGACAGATCCAGGACATGCCCGATAGACGTGCCATCCGCCGCGAACGCCGTAGCCGACTCGCGCTGCCAGGCGTATCGCACGGTCGCGCTGACCCGACGCCTGGCGCTGCGGTAACCGGGCTCACCTTGTTGCTGCCAGGCGACCAATTCCCGGTCTAGCTGTGCGAACTCTTGTTCAAGCTGATTGAGCCTGGCCACCAGCGCCGCACTGCCACGGCCTTGCAACCCCAGCATCTCGACCACCGCCTCGATGGATTTCGACGGGTACAGCATCATTGCTTTCATCACGCACACCGAGGGCCATTGCTGCGCACCGCCCACCGGGCTGAGCGGGTAGCCGATGCGCCCGTCGGCCAGGCGCATGGGCGACTTGAACCCCGGCTTGATCGCTTGCAGGCGCAGGGCTTGGCGGCTCGCCTGTTCGCTCAACGGCTGAGTGGTGATCTGTGCCTTCAAGGTCGGCGTCGATTCGCGTATTCGCGGCATGTCGAGGCCCTGATCCTCAGTGGCCACCAGTAGCGCGCTGTAGAACGCGTCTTTATCGGCACGATGGTACGAAGCCACCTGCGGTTCGCGGTACACCGCCCATTCCTTCATGCTGACGCGCACAAGGCGCCGCTGTCGCGGGGCGTCCGCACGGCCTATGCGGTCCAGCACCGGCCCGTCATAGGTGCCTGCACGCAACTCGATGCCGACACCGTCGAGGCGGCCGGGCAGCGCCGCCAGCTTGTGCAGCGCCAGGTGTACGCCATCCATGGTCAATTCACTGTCAAACAGCATGTCGGTATGCGCACGCATGACCCGTGCTTTTTGCAGGTAACAACGAGCCTCTTCGGCTAGACGCAGGGGCAACCGGGATGTGCTGTCCAGGTGCACCAACTCCTCGGGGCTGGCATGGTTGGCCAGCTCCTCGGCGGCGAGCCGGGGCAGTCCGGGGAAGCTGTCCTGGATCAGCTGTGCATGAGTATTGCTGGGCCTATCACCGGCCAAAACCTCCTCGCGGTACAGCTTGCCCTGGGTGTTCTTCGCCACCTCCAGCAACCGGTCACGGTACCTGAGTGCTCTCGCCTCGGGCGTACGCTGCGCGGGCATCATAAGCTGCGCCTTTGCCTCCAAGTCTTCTCGGCTTGCCGGCCGGGGAATGGGATCGCCTTCCTCGTCCGTCAGCCCACCAAAATCCAGGCGAGTACGGAGATCGTGCAGCACGGCCTCTTCGTCGAGCAGTTGACGGATTTCAGGCTCACTCAATTGTTTGAGAAAAGCCGGCAGCAACATGCCACTGTCGGTCTGCTCGGCATCAAGCTTCACCACCTGGCTGCGCGTCCTGACCCGGTCAGAACGCCAGGTCAGATTGCCTTCGGCATCAAAGATCACCAGCACCCTGGATTTTGGCCACAGGCCATTGTCCACCAGCAATTTCAATTGCAAGGTCGCGTCGACCCGGCCGAACACCTGCGGATCATCGCTGCTCAACTGGTCGATAAACGCCTGGTGCTTGCCCGCCAACTCAAAGCGCCGCAGGGTTTCACTGAATATCGGTGGCGGCAGTTGCTGCTCGACATAGATACGGCGCAGTTCATCATCGGACACCCCGCTGATCAACCGAAGCTGCTCCAACTGGTCATCGCTCAGGCGCTCGACACGGGGGCCCATACGGCGCAACAAGGTTGTGCGATCCCAACTCAAAGGCTGTTCAAACTCGTGCACCCACGCGCCTTCGCCGTTATGCCGGATACGCGGTGCATAACGCGTGTCACCTTCGGGATGGATCAATGTGAAGGCATTGCGGCCCCGTGCGGCCTGGACTTCATAGTGGCCGCCACCTGCAGCCGGCAAGTACAGGCGCCCCTCGTGGGGATAGAGTCCATCGGACTGCGGTACAAGACCGGCCGGCAATGTAACCTGATGCTTGTAGGCACCCGGGCTGAAGTCATACAGACGCGGTCGCCCGCCCATCTGGACATGCACCAGCCGTCTGACCAACGCGGTGTCCTTCAACACCGTCAGCGCCTTGGGGACCGCAAGCCCCGCCACATTCAGCGCCACCGCCGAGAGATGCGCCCAGGCCTGGTGCGTGTCGCCGTCGGACCATGACTCAAGGCCCTCACACACCTCGCGAGCCATCTGTATCGCCCCCACTACCAGCATCACTTCACCGAGCACCGGCACCACGAACGCCGCCAGATTAAGAATATCCAGGGCCTTGCTGCCCCACGACCAGAGCCAGGCATTGTAGGTTCGCGTAGTGATGTCGTCGGTCGAGACCGCGCCGGCACTGGCGTTGTTCATGATCGAACGCACGCGCTGCAGCGCGCTGTCGTACCACACGTCTTTCCAGACCTTGCCGTAGTTCCCCTGGCGCTGGACCGGCGTTCTTTTGTTTACATCAAAATTATCGCTGAAGCTGTACCCCTCCTCAGGGTCAAGCAACATTTTAAGCTTGGCAAAAAAATCATTCTGCTCGGCCAGTGGCACAAATTGGCTGAAGAACGTGCGGTACTTCGCGCGGCACAGGCGCAGGGTCAGTGCTTCGGTGAAAGCGCCCACGTTGTCATAGGCCTTTAGCGGATAAAGCGGATCGCCGGGGATGTAAACCATGCACGGCCGAGGCACGATCTCGGAGTTGACCAGGTACTGCTCCATCACCCGCGGGCCGATGATCAGGATGCTGTCCAGCTCCAGCCCCAGCAGCCGAAATCGACAGAACGCGACATCATCACCCGCCCATTTGCGTCCAACCGGGTCGATCAGGATCTGTTTGATCAGCGCATGCTGAGACGGGTCGATATCCGCCTTCATCAAGGCGATCTCAGCGGCCAGTTCCAGTTGGTTTCGATGGCTGGTGATCAGCGTGCTGTAGAGCTTTCCGGGCGGCGCGTCTGGCACCGCGTTTATGTGCGCATTGATCGTGGTACGCACGTGTTCGAAGTATGACTTGCCCAGGTCAAGCTCCCGACACAACTGGGCAAAACGATAGGCGTCAATGTCCAGTTTTTGCGCCTGGACACTCCACACAGAATGAATGACGCGTACGCGGTAGCTGTGAAAGTTGTAACAGGTGATCAGGTGGCAATCACCGCACACCGGTGCGGTGGCTTCATTCGCAGTGAAGTTATTCAGCGCCGCTTCAAGCAGGCTCTGGCCTTTATAGAAATAAAACTCGGGCGCCAGTGCATGCTCGCTGTCGGGTTCCAACTCAGCGGGTCCGGGGTTGCATGTGGTGTTCGCCATCTTGCGCGCATAGAACACCTGGCGAACGTCCAGGCGTTTACCGAACGTTTTCTCGATGGCGGCAACCAGTAATGGCTCGGCGTAGTCCGCCGGATTTTGCAGCGAACCAAGCAACTGATCGAGCTGGTTCAGCGAGCGCCGACTGCGCTCGTGAACCTTCTTGAGCCGCTCCTTGGCTGGCGCTTGAGCCTGTTTGTACCAATCCGGAATACGCAGGCCCACGGCGGTCAGTTCGGTTTTACGCGCGTCTACTGCATCGGTGTACCACCCGGGCGTGTTGTCGCGGATTACCGTGACGTGAGGGCCCTGATCCTCCTCAATGTCAGGTGTGGCTGGGTCTGTCATGTGCATCGCCTTCAGATAGCGGAATATCCCGCCACTCTAGGCAATGGGCCCCATACCGAAGCGGTAGCCATGCACCGCGTTTCAGGCGTCGCCCTGCAGCTCCTGGAGACTGATTTCGCGCATCCTGAATTTCTGGATCTTACCCGTCACCGTCATCGGGAACTCCTCCACAAACTTGAAATGCCGAGGCGTCTTGAAGTGCGCTATGCGGTCCTTGCACCACGCCTGCAACTCCAGCGCATTGGCCACATGGCCAGGGTGGAACTTGATCCAGGCGACAATTTCTTCGCCGTAGCGCGCATCGGGAATGCCGATGATCTGCACGTCAGCCACTGCCGGATGGGTGAAGAAGAACTCTTCCAGCTCCCGTGGGTACACGTTTTCGCCGCCACGAATGATCATGTCCTTGTTGCGCCCGGCAATGCACACGTAACCGTGTTCATCCATGCTGGCCAGGTCGCCGGTGTGCATCCAACCGGCGTCGTCAATGGCCTCTCGGGTGCCTTCGGGGTTGTTCCAGTAGCCGAGCATCACGCTGTAGCCACGGGTGCACAGTTCGCCGATCTGGCCGCGTGCAACGGTGTTGCCCGCCTCGTCGATGATCTTGTTTTCCAGTTGCGGCTGGGTGCGACCGACAGTGGTCACGCGGCGTTCCAGGTCGTCATTGGCGCCGGTCTGCAGCGACACCGGGCTGGTTTCGGTCATGCCGTAGGCAATCTGTACTTCGCCCATGTGCAGTTCGCTGATGACCCGGCGCATCACTTCGATGGGGCACGTGGCGCCGGCCATGATGCCGGTGCGCAGGGTGGACAGGTCAAAGTCGGCGCGGCCCGGATGATCGAGCATGGCGATGAACATGGTGGGCACGCCATACAAGCCGGTGGCGCGCTCTTCGGCGACGGCGGTGAGGGTCAGCAACGGGTCAAAGCCGTCATTGGGATAGATCATGGTGGTGCCGTGAGTGATGCAGCCCAGGTTGCCCATCACCATGCCGAAACAGTGGTACAGCGGCACCGGGATCACCAGACGATCCTGCGCGGTGAGGCCCAGGCTTTCGCCGACCATGTAACCATTATTGAGTATGTTGTGATGGCTGAGGGTGGCGCCTTTGGGGAAACCGGTGGTGCCGGAGGTGTATTGAATGTTGACCGGTTGATCGAAGTGCAGGCTGGCCTGGCGCGCGTGAAGTTGCTCGGGCGCAACGCCGGCGCCGAGGTTCGCCAGTTGCGACCAAGGCATAAACCCCGCGGGCGGCTCGGGGTGAAGGCTGATCAGGCCGCGCAGGTCGGGGTTCAGTTCCTGCAACATAGCGTGGTAATCGGAGGTCTTGAACAAACCGGCACACACCAGCCATTGGCAGCCGGATTGCTTGAGCACGTAGGCAAGCTCGCTGCTGCGATACGCCGGGTTGATGTTGACCAGGATCACGCCGAGCTTGGCGCTGGCGATCTGGCTGATGCACCACTCCGCGCAATTGGGCGCCCAGATGCCCAGGCGATCGCCGGTCTGCATGCCCAATGCGAGGAACGCGCGGGCATGCAGTTCAACCGTCTCGGCCAATTGCTGCCAGGTGTAACGACGTTGCTGATGAAGCACTACCAGCGCTTCGCCCTGCGGGTATTGCGCGACGGTGCGATCGAAGGCCTGGCCAATGGTCATGGCCAACAAGGCCTTGTCCTGAGCGCCACGGCTATAGCTCGGCTGCGGTTGATCCATAACGACCCCTGTTGTCTTTTTTGTAGGTTGACGTAAACGTAAACTACGATTGACAGCACCACAACGCAAGCTTACGTTAACGTAAAGGTGAGCGCCCTCCTCTGATGAGCCCTCCATACAACAACAACGCTGATATTTAAGGTGCCTGTCCATGAGTTACCCGTCCCTGAACTTCGCCCTCGGTGAAACCATCGACATGCTGCGCGACCAGGTGCAGTCCTTCGTGGCCAAGGAGATTGCGCCTCGCGCGGCTCAGATCGACAGTGACAACCTGTTCCCCGCCGACCTGTGGCGCAAGTTCGGTGACATGGGCCTGCTGGGCATTACCGTGGCCGAAGAATACGGCGGCGCCGGCCTGGGTTACCTGGCCCATGTGGTGGCCATGGAGGAGATCAGCCGTGGTTCTGCGTCTGTAGCGCTGTCCTACGGCGCACACTCGAACCTGTGCGTGAATCAGATCAACCGCAACGGTAATCACGAACAGAAACTCAAATACCTGCCCCAACTGATCAGTGGCGAACACGTCGGCGCTCTGGCCATGAGCGAGCCGAACGCTGGGTCCGATGTGGTCTCTATGAAACTGCGCGCCGACAAGCGCGGCGACCGCTACGTGCTCAACGGCAGCAAGACTTGGATCACCAATGGTCCCGACGCCAACACCTACGTGATCTATGCCAAGACCGACCTGGAAAAAGGCCCTCACGGCATCACTGCGTTTATCGTCGAGCGCGACTGGAAGGGCTTCAGCCGCAGCAGCAAATTCGACAAGCTGGGTATGCGCGGCTCCAACACCTGCGAACTGTTTTTCGATGACGTCGAAGTGCCCGAGGAAAACATCCTCGGGGTGCTCAACGGCGGCGTAAAAGTACTGATGAGCGGCCTCGATTACGAGCGTGTGGTGCTGTCCGGCGGCCCTACCGGGATCATGCAGGCCTGCATGGACCTGATCGTTCCCTACATCCACGACCGCAAGCAGTTCGGCCAGAGCATCGGCGAATTCCAGCTGATCCAGGGCAAGGTCGCCGACATGTACACCCAACTCAACGCCAGCCGCGCCTACCTCTACGCCGTGGCCCAGGCCTGCGAGCGCGGCGAAACCACGCGCAAGGACGCGGCCGGGGTGATCCTCTACAGCGCCGAACGCGCCACGCAAATGGCCCTGGACGCGATCCAGATTCTCGGCGGCAACGGCTACATCAATGAATTCCCCGCCGGCCGCCTGCTGCGCGACGCCAAACTGTATGAAATCGGCGCCGGCACCAGTGAGATTCGGCGGATGCTGATCGGTCGTGAACTCTTCAACGAAACTCGCTGAAGGAGCGCCCCATGGCCACCTTGCACACTCAACTCAACCCGCGCTCGGCGGAGTTTGCCGTCAACAGCGCGGCGATGCGCCAACAGGTCGACGCCCTGCACACCTTGCTCACCCATGTGCAACAAGGCGGCGGCGCCAAGGCGCAGGAGCGGCACACCTCACGTGGCAAATTGCTGCCCCGTGAGCGCATCAATCGCCTGCTCGATCCGGGCTCGCCGTTCCTTGAACTCAGCCAATTGGCCGCCCATCAGGTGTACGGCGAAGACGTGCCTGCAGCCGGGGTAATCGCCGGGATCGGTCGCGTGGAAGGCGTCGAATGCATGATCGTCGCCAACGACGCAACGGTGAAAGGCGGTTCGTATTACCCACTGACCGTGAAAAAGCACCTGCGCGCCCAGACCATCGCCGAGCAGAACCGCCTGCCGTGCATCTACCTGGTGGACTCCGGCGGCGCCAATCTGCCGCGCCAGGATGAAGTATTCCCCGACCGCGAGCACTTCGGGCGGATCTTCTTCAACCAGGCCAATATGAGCGCCCAAGGCATCCCACAGATTGCGGTAGTGATGGGCTCGTGCACAGCCGGTGGCGCCTATGTACCCGCCATGGCGGACGAAGCGATCATGGTGCGCCAGCAGGCCACCATCTTCCTTGCCGGCCCACCGCTGGTAAAAGCCGCCACGGGTGAAGTGGTCAGCGCTGAAGACCTCGGTGGGGCCGATGTGCACTGCAAGATATCCGGCGTGGCCGACCACTATGCCGACAGCGACGAACACGCCCTGGCCCTGGCCCGACGCAGTGTGGCCAACCTCAATTGGCGCAAGCAGGGCCAGTTGGTGCAACGCGCGCCAGTGGCGCCGTTGTACAGCAGCGATGAGCTGTACGGCGTGATCCCGGCGGATGCCAAGCAGCCATTCGATGTCCGCGAAGTGATCACACGGTTGGTGGACGGTTCGGTGTTCGATGAATTCAAGGCGCTGTTCGGCACAACACTGGTGTGCGGTTTTGCGCACTTGCACGGCTACCCGATTGCGATCCTGGCCAACAACGGGATTCTGTTTGCCGAGGCGGCGCAAAAAGGCGCGCACTTTATCGAATTGGCCTGCCAGCGCGGGATTCCACTGCTGTTTTTGCAGAACATCACCGGCTTTATGGTCGGCCAGAAATACGAAGCCGGCGGCATCGCAAAGCATGGCGCCAAGCTGGTCACCGCCGTGGCATGCGCCAAGGTGCCGAAGTTCACGGTGATCATCGGCGGCAGTTTCGGCGCCGGTAACTACGGCATGTGCGGCCGCGCCTACGACCCGCGTTTTTTGTGGATGTGGCCCAACGCACGAATCGGGGTCATGGGCGCCGAGCAGGCCGCCGGCGTGTTGGTGCAGGTCAAGCGTGAGCAGGCCGAGCGTGCGGGCAATGCATTCAGTGCTGAAGAAGAGGCCGCGATCAAGCAGCCGATCCTCGATCAGTACGAAACCCAGGGCCACCCCTACTACTCCAGCGCGCGCCTGTGGGACGACGGTGTCATCGATCCGCAGCAGACCCGCGAGGTGCTCGCCCTTGCGCTGTCCGCCTCCCTGAACGCCCCTATCGAGCCGAGCCGCTTCGGCGTGTTCCGCATGTAATCGGAGCTGTACCCATGAGCGATTTCAACACCCTCGAACTGATCACCGACAGCCGTGGCTTCGCCACCCTGTGGCTCAGTCGTGAAGCCAAGAACAACGCGTTCAATGCCGAAATGATCCGCGAATTGATCATTGCTCTCGACCAGGTGCAAGGCGACCCAAGCCTGCGTTTTTTGGTGCTGCGCGGACGCGGCAAGCACTTCAGTGCCGGCGCGGACCTGGCCTGGATGCAGCAGTCAGCCGAGTTGGATTACCACACCAACCTCGACGACGCCCGCGAACTGGCAGAGCTGATGTACAACCTGGCCAAGCTGAAAATCCCGACCCTGGCCGTGGTGCAAGGCGCAGCCTACGGTGGCGCCCTCGGGTTGATCAGTTGCTGCGACATGGCGATCGGCGCCGATGACGCGCAGTTCTGCCTGTCGGAAGTGCGCATTGGCCTGGCGCCGGCGGTGATCAGTCCGTTCGTGGTGCAGGCCATCGGCGAACGCGCGGCGCGCCGGTATGCTCTGACGGCCGAACGCTTTGGTGGCCAACGTGCGCGAGACATCGGTTTGCTTGCCGAAAGCTACCCGGCCGGTGAGCTGGATACCCAGGTCGAGCAGTGGATTGCCAACCTGTTGCAAAACAGCCCGGCAGCGATGCGCGCGAGTAAAGATTTGCTGCGTGAAGTGGGCAACGGCGCCCTCACCCCAGCACTGCGCCGCTACTGCGAAAACGCAATTGCGCGGATTCGCGTCAGTGCCGAGGGGCAGGAAGGATTGAGGGCGTTCCTGCAAAAAAGGTCACCGAGCTGGCAATCCCAGGAGCCGCGCCCATGAGTACACTGACGACCCTGCTGGTAGCCAACCGGGGTGAGATTGCCTGCCGGGTGATGCGCACCGCCAAAGCAATGGGCCTGACCACCGTGGCCGTGCACAGCGCCATCGACCGCGATGCGCGGCACAGTCGCGAGGCGGATATTCGCGTGGACCTGGGCGGCAGCAAGGCCACGGAAAGTTACCTGCAAATCGATAAGATCATCGCGGCCGCCCACGCCAGCGGTGCCCAAGGGATTCATCCGGGCTACGGCTTTTTGTCGGAAAACGCCGGTTTTGCCCGGGCGATTGAAGCCGCCGGCCTGATCTTCCTCGGCCCGCCCGCCTCGGCCATCGACGCCATGGGTAGCAAATCCGCCGCCAAGGCGCTGATGGAAACCGCTGGTGTGCCGTTGGTGCCGGGTTATCACGGCGAGGCCCAAGACCTGGAAACCTTCCGCGCCGCCTGCGAACGCATTGGTTATCCGGTGCTGCTAAAAGCCACAGCGGGGGGCGGTGGCAAGGGCATGAAGGTGGTTGAGCACGTCGACCAACTCGCCGAAGCATTGGCCTCCGCCCAGCGTGAAGCACTGTCGTCGTTTGGCAACGGCCAGATGCTGGTGGAGAAATACCTGCTCAAGCCGCGCCATGTGGAGATCCAGGTATTTGCCGATCAACAGGGGCATTGCCTGTACCTCAATGAACGCGATTGCTCGATCCAGCGTCGGCACCAGAAGGTCGTCGAGGAAGCGCCAGCGCCGGGGCTGAGTGTTGAACAGCGCAAAGCCATGGGCGAAGCCGCCGTGCGAGCCGCCCAGGCCATCGGCTACGTTGGCGCCGGTACCGTGGAGTTTTTGCTGGATGCGCGCGGCGAGTTCTTCTTTATGGAAATGAACACGCGGCTGCAAGTAGAACACCCGGTGACCGAGGCCATCACCGGCCTGGATCTGGTGGCTTGGCAGATTCGTGTCGCCCAGGGCGAAGCGCTGCCGATCAGCCAGGAACAGGTGCCACTGATCGGCCATGCGATTGAAGTGCGCTTGTATGCCGAGGACCCGGCCAATGACTTCTTGCCCGCCACCGGGCACTTGGCGCTGTACCGCGAATCCGCGTCGGGCCCGGGGCGTCGGGTGGACAGCGGCGTTGGCCAAGGGGACAGCGTTTCGCCGTTCTACGACCCGATGCTCGGCAAGTTGATTGCCTGGGGCGAGGACCGTGAGCAGGCACGCCTGCGATTGCTGGGTATGCTCGATGAGTTTGCCGTCGGCGGGATCAAGACCAACCTGGGCTTCCTGCGGCGCATCATTGGCCATCCCGCATTTGCGGCGGCCGAACTGGATACCGGATTTATTCCGCGTTATCAGGATGAGTTGCTGCCCGTGCCCGGTGAGTTGAGCGATGAGTTCTGGCAGGCGGCAGGTTCGGCGTTTATGCAGAGCTTGCCGGCGGGTGAAGGGCCTTGGGCGGACACCCGTGGGTTTCGTGCCGGGCTACCTGCCGAGGTTTCCCTGCATTTGGGCTGTAATGGGCAGGATCGCCGAGTGACAGTGGGCGAAGATGTTCCGCGACTGTGCGGGGAGCACCTGCTGATCGACCATCACGGCGTGCGTCATTCACATCTGGCAGTACGTCGCGAGGGCACCCTGTTCTTGCGTTGGGATGGCGAGATGCATGGCGTGAGCCTGTTCGACCCAATTGCCGCCGTCGAGGCCAACCAGTCTCATCAAGGTGGCCTTACAGCGCCGATGAACGGCAGCATTGTGCGAGTGGTGGTGGAAGTCGGCCAAGCGGTTGAAGCCGGCACGCAATTGGTGGTGCTCGAAGCGATGAAGATGGAGCACAGCATCCGCGCGCCCAAGGCCGGAGTGGTCAAGGCGCTGTTCTGCCAGGAAGGCGAAATGGTTGCCGAAGGTTGCGCGCTGGTGGAACTCGAAACCGCTGATTAGAACTTCGCCGTGGCCTGCACGACGACGCCAAGGATGCGGCAATCCTTGGTGAACAGCCGTTTCGGGTAGGTAGGGTTGAGCGGCACCAGGTAGAGCTCGCCGCTCTCTTCCATCAACTGGCGGAAGGTCGCCTGGGGGCTGTCTGCCCATTGGGCGACCACCAGCCTGCCGGGTTGTGCGGCGATTGCGGGATCCACCAGAATCATCATTCCCGCAGCGATGCTCAGGCCACTAAGCGCAGTCATGGCGTCCCCCGTCACGGGCAGCCAAAAGGCATCTCCGTGGGCATGGTAGTCCGACAGCTCGAAGCCCGCGGCGCCATAAGCGGGGCGCTCTTCGCGCACTTCGCACAGGCCCCTCCACTCGCTGACCGGGTAGCGAAAATACGGTGTGTACTGTTTAGCCTGAATGGGGACTTCGTCGGTTTTCTCACGCACCTCCTGCACCACTTCCAGGTAGCCCAGCCCCAACTCTTCCAGGACCCGGTTCATGTCTGCCAGGCTCGGCACGCGCCGCTTGTTGAGCCAATGGCCCACACCGCCCTGGGACATGCCCAAGCGTTCAGCCAGCTCACCCTGTGTGACCTTGCGGTCTTTCATGTTGGCCTTGACCAACGCTATCCAGTTATCCATAGCGCCAGACAATACGGCAGGTATTTTTCAGGGCAATAAACAGTTTGTAGTAATCCATAAAACGACATAAATACGATACGTACTATTATCAGGCTCAAGGTTTTCGACACCCACACAGAGTACCGCCCCTTATGACAACGAGCCCGTATCTCCTGCCTGAAGCCACCAAGAGTGACGACGTTTACAACCTGCGCAGCAGCGGTGCTGCCCAGAGGGCGCTGGACTTTTACTTGAAAGAAAATATGTCAGCACCCGTCCCGGACGAAGGTTTTTTCACACTCAAACCGGGCATCAGTCAGGAAGAAGCGCTGGTGCACGCCTCAGAGCTGTTGCGCAGCGCCGCCGCTACGGCCTATGAATCGGCGAGCAGCCATCAAGGCAATCAGCGCGACCTGGCGTTTTCAGTGGTGTATTTGATTGATATGGCGAAGGCGATGATAGAGCGGTCGCTGCAGGCATCGGGGGCTCAGACGAACGCGTAAGAGGCGCGAAGGAAAATATTTCTATCACAGGGATAAAAACATTTGACTTGCAAATGATAATGATTATTATTGGGCTCAGCTGATCGCGAGATCAGTCGATAAACCAAGGGACCTTAGGTCGGACTCTTGGAATATCTCCTCATCAGGCTAATCACGGTTTTTGACCCGGCTCTTTGGCCGGGTCTTTTTTTTGCCAGTTTCCCTGGCGTGGCTTCAGGCTAATGAAGACTGTGTGTTGCTCGATGGCGCGCATGGTAGCAAAAGACCATCGCCAAAAGAAAGTCAGTCGGGCGCTCTGGCTCAGATCTCTGCGAAATAGCGCTTGAGAATCAATCTCATAGATTTTAAGCTGCGGCGGCGTCACGGACGACGCCCCCTTCTCGCAACAATTTTGCGTCCAGTCTTTACCAGACTCCTGTGTAATATAGTCGTCACAACACTCATATTCAGGCAACCAGACTATGACCGTGGCCTTGACTTCCATCAAGATCAGCACCGACTTCGACAGTGGCAATATCCAAGTACTCGACGCCAGCGATGCATACCATTTGTTGCTGGCAATTCGACCCGATACCCGCAGCCACCATTTCCAATGGTTCCACTTCAAGGCCGAAGGCATGCACGTGGGCCACACCCACACCTTTCGCCTGAGCAACGCGGGTGGCTCCTCGTATAAGCATGCCTGGAGCGGCTACCACGCTGTCGCGTCTTATGATCACGTCAACTGGTTCCGAGTACCGACTCGCTTCGACGGAGAGATCCTGCACATCAGCCTCGAAACCCGCGAGAAACATGCCTGGTTCGCCTACTTCGAGCCCTACAGCCGTGAACGCCATGATCGGCTGATAGAGCTGGCGCTGAAATACGCCGGCACTCAACTGCTGGCGACCGGTAAAAGCGTCGAAGGCCGCGATATCCAACTGCTGCGCCGTGGCAAAGGCGGCGAAGGCCGTCGCAACATCTGGATCATCGCCCAGCAGCACCCCGGCGAACACATGGCCGAATGGTTCATGGAAGGCATCATCGAGCGCCTGCAACAGGACGGCGATGCCGAGATGAAAAAACTCCTGGCCGTTGCCGACCTGTACCTGGTGCCGAACATGAACCCCGACGGTGCCTTCCACGGTCACTTGCGCACCAACGCCATGGGTCAGGACCTCAATCGTGCCTGGCAAAGCGCCAGCCAGGAGATCAGTCCAGAAGTGCTGTTCGTGCAGCAACAGATGGAAGAGTACGGTGTGGACCTGTTCCTCGATATCCACGGTGACGAAGAAATCCCCTACGTGTTCACCGCCGCCTGCGAAGGCAACCCGGGCTATACCCCGCGTATCGAAGCGCTGGAAAAACACTTCCGCCGCCACTTGAGTGCGCTGACCCGAGACTTCCAGACCACACATGGCTACACCCGCGACTTGCCGGGAGAAGCCAATATGACCCTGGCGTGCAATGCAGTCGGCGAAAAATACGACTGCCTGTCCCTGACCCTGGAAATGCCATTCAAGGACAACGACGACGCCCCCAACCCGAAAACCGGTTGGTCGGGTGAGCGGTCCAAGCAATTGGGCAAGGATGTGTTGAGTACCGTGGCCGATATCGTCACGGTCCTGCGCTAACGCCCCTGCCCTCAGCCGGCATCAGTCCCTGGTGCCGGTCATACTCTGCAACACCCCATCACGCCGAATCAGTCCATGGAACAACGCCGCCGCCAAGTGCAACAGCACCGTGAAAAACAGCAGGTAAGCCAGATACCCATGGGCCTTGCGCAGCAGCGCAAACAGCGGCGCGTTAGCCGCCACCAGCGCCGGCAACTGCACCGAACTGCTGAGCATTACCGGATCACCTGCCGCCGAGATCATCGCCCAACCCAGCAGCGGCAATACCAGCATCAACCCATACAGCACCAGATGGGATGCCTTGGCCGCCAGCACTTGCCACTGCGGTAAGTCAGACGGTAACGGCGGCTGACGGGTGGAAAAACGCACCACCAATCGAACGATCACCAAAGCGAGGATCGCAATCCCCAGCGGCTTGTGCAGGTGGATCAACCACTCATGCCGCTCCGACACCGACGCCGCCAGCCCCGCGCCGATAAACAACATGGCGATGACCATCAGCGCCATCAACCAGTGCAGCAGACGTGCCAGGGGCGCAAAAAACCGAGGGTGGGCATTCATGGTTTCGACTCCTGAGGGGCACTGTGCAACGGGCCGACTTCACCGGCACGGCGCAGGTACGAACTGGCATACGCCGCCGAGCGGGCGGCCAGCAGCGGATCATTTGAGGCTTCGATGCCGCTGGGCAGAATCAGCGGGTCAAAGTTGATGTCGCGGCAATCACCGTCGGCCTGGGGTTGGCTGCTTTGCAGCACCAGGGTGCCGGCGTTCAACACTTTGTGCTCGCCGGTCCAGCTCTTGCTCGCATCGTCGAGTGGATCGCCGGGGTTGGCCAGGGTGATGTTCAACTGCCAACGCAATGGGCCTGACGCCAGGCGCTGCGCCAAGTCTTTCTCAAGGAAGTCAGCACCGGCCGGCGCAGTATCTCCCGCCGCGTCCTGGCTCTGCGGCACCACACCCCAGCGCACCGCCTGGCGCTTGCCATCGGCGCTCACCAGGTAAAACGCGTTGATGCCGTTATAGGTTTCGGTGGCGTAACTGGCCGATGGCTTGGCGGTCTTGACCCACGCCAAAAACGGCGCCGTCTCGGGATGCGCGGCGAAAAACGCCGGCATATTCGCCGGGTTCGGCTTGCCGGTGGCCGGATCGGGCGCACCCGCTTTGAGCATCTGGTAGAACGCCTCGGGCGTGCCTACCGGGAACACCGGCATGCTGTTCATACCCGTGCGCCATTGCTGGCCGTTGGATTGGTTGAACTGCACGGCGAAGCTGCGGATCGGCACACTGCTGTCCGGTGCATATGGGTTACCACTGGGCAACGCAAACCGGCCGACCAGGGGCGTCTTGGCCTCGCTGAACACCTGGGCACTGGAGTACGCACGGGCTTCGGGGCTGCTCTCGAAATACCCGGCCACGCACACGCCCTTGGCATGGTTCCGGCGAAAACCAGGGTGCACGCCGTTATTCGTTTCCAGGGCATTGACCAAGGTTTTCGGCCGCAGCCGCTGTGGGTCGAGCGTGCCGTTGACGTAGGCAAATGCCCCGGCAACGACAGCAACTACGGCCCCAATACCGGCGAGTCGCGCAATCAGGCTCGCAGTGCTCAACGCAGGACGGGGCGGTGATGAGTGATCTACCATGAACAAACTCCAGGGCCAGAGGCCTTAGGGGGTGAAACTTAAGGTCGGAGCATTGAGACGAATGCCGATCTGCTCTATTCCCTGGCCGTGGATTTATTTTTCCTAGCCTGGAATAACCCTTAACGCCGGACGTCTCTCTAATCCCAGCGTAGTGACCAGCCAGACACCCATGCATGAACTCGACGAACAGTTACGTGAACTCATCCCCAGGCTGCGGCGTTTTGCCGTGTCCTTGACCCGTAACGCCAGCAGCGCCGATGACCTGGTGCAGTCCACCCTGGAACGGGCGATTACCCGCTGGGCCGACAAACGCGTTGAGGGCGATCTGCGCGCGTGGCTGTTTTCGATCCTCTATCGGCAGTTCCTCGACGCCCACCGCCGCACCCGGCGCTATGCACGCATGCTGGAGTTTTTTACCGGCCGCGATGACGCGCAGCCGTCGGTGGAGCGCACCGTGATCGCCCAGTCGATCCTGCAAGCCTTCGATCAACTCAACACCGAACAGCGCGCCCTGCTGTTATGGGTGTCGGTCGAAGGTCTGAGCTACAAGGACGTCGCCGACATCCTCGACGTGCCAGTGGGCACCGTGATGTCGCGCCTGTCCCGGGCACGCCAAGCCTTGCGTCAACTCAGCGATGGCGAAATTGCCAGCCCTTCCCTGCGGATACTCAAATGATCAGCCTGCCCCCCAGCGAACGCGACCTGCATGCCTACGTCGACCACCAACTCCTGGAGAGTGATCGCCGTGTGCTCGACACCTATTTGGCGGCCCATCCCGACGTCGCGGCCCGGGTCCAGGCTTGGCAACAGGACGCGCAACTGCTGCGCGCGTCCTTGAGCGGCGCCCTGCAACAGCCGGCCAACCCGGCACTGGACCCGGCGCTGATTCGCCAACGCATCAAGCATCAATCGCGCCGCCACTTCGCCACGGCGGCGGTGTTGCTGATTGCCGTCAGCCTGGGCGGCCTCGGCGGCTGGCACGCCCGTGAAGCCACACAAGCACCGATGTTGCCGATGGCCGACGCGATGCAAGCGTTCCGCCTGTTTGCCCAAGAAGGCATCATGCCCGCCGACTACAACGGCCAGGACAGCGGCACCATGCAGGCGTGGCTCGACCGCTACTTCAACCAGGCCCACCGCCTGCCGGACTTGAGTCAGTCGGGCTTCAAGCCGGTCAGCGGTCGATTGCTCACCACCGACCAAGGCGCCGCCGCCATGGTGCTGTACGAAGATCCCCAGGGTCGGCGCATCAGTTTCTACATTCGCCCACCGGGCCCGGACAACGGTTTCCTGCCCCACGGCCAGCGCACGGCGGATGGATTACAAGCGCAATACTGGTCCGGCGGCGGCTACAACTATGCGGTGGTCAGCCCGACGGATCAGCCGCCACCTTCCCTTCAGCCGTTCTAGAACCCCACGTCCAGCACCACATTGTCGAGATAGGTGCCGGCGGGTGGGGTGGTCTGGTCGCTGTAGATTTTTGCGTTGTAGTTGAACACCTGGCTGCCGGTGCCTAAGCCATTGCCGGGGTTGACCTCAGCCGTGGAACTGGCCCGCCGCGCTGCGCCAACACTGCCCCACCGCGTGGTGCCGGCGCTTTTGAAAATATCGTAGGCCAGGTAATTGCTGCCTGAAATCATGCGCCGCCGCCCCCCCGCACTCAGCGGATTCTGGCCGTCACTCAGGCCCACGGTGTAGGCACTGCCCTTGGTGCAGGCAATGTTGATGGTTTGCCCGGTCACGGCAGTGAACCCACTGATCACCGGAGCACTGCCAAAGCTGATATTGGGCGCGGTGATCTGACAGTCGTTGGTGACGATCATGCTGACCGTCAGGGTCGCGACGGCATTACCAATGTCCCGTCCCAGGCAGACGCCGCCGATGCCGATCCCCGAGCAATAGTTCCAGTTCCAGGCAATGTTCAACGTCTCGGTATATAGCCCCGCTGCCACATTGCTGCCCGTGATACTGCTCAGGTACAGCGGCACGGTTTTCGTCCCTGGCCCTGCGATCAGCCCCAACGCCTGGGCAATCCCCCCGGATCCACCAAAATCGAATTGCGTGCCTCGGGTAATCGGATAGCTGCTGCTGTTGTTGCCGTAAAGGGTGTAACCGATCACGTCACCGGTCGGCCCGACCATGCCACTCTGGGCCGACGTAACGGTGGCGTAGAAGTGGTCCGACGACACCAACAGCGAAATCAGCGCCGACGTGCAACTCAAACCGGCGTTGGCCGTGGAACTGGTCTGCGCGGCAGTGCGCACCGTCATTGAACTGATCGAGCCGAAGCTGGCCGGCGCGGTGGTGACCACCGAGCACGCCGCCATCGCCGGGCCCGCCTGCAGCAGCCCGAGCAGCAACCATGCCCTGCCTCTCACTGGCACACCAACGGCCCGATCAGCGGCACGCCTTGTTGCTGCTCATCGATATCAAAGGTCGCCTGGCAGGTTTGCCCTTGTCCCAACGTCACCTGCAAGGTGTTGTGGGCCGACAGGTTCTCCAGGTACACCAGACCATCCCAGCCCACCACCGCCTGCTGGCCGCTTTGCTCATGGACCACCAGGCTGCCCAGGGGTAATTCCTGATGCTGACTGTCCACCAGGGTAACGCTCGCAGCGAGCACTCGCCGCAGCGGGAACTCAAGCAGATAACCCGCGCCACGGCGCACCGAAACTCGTTGTTCCACGTTAGGGCTCTGCACATTGAGCGGCAGGTTCAGCGGATCGATTTCATACTTGCCCCGGTAATACGCACTGCTCCATGGCACCAGCAAATGCCCATTGCGATCGGTCTCTCCCACCAACTGGTTTTCGTAGCGTACCGGAATCCCGGCAAACCCCTGGGTACTCACCACCACAAATGCATCGTTGATGCGGTTGGCAGCAAAGGTGTCGCCGCCCATCCACACCAGAGAGCCACTGGCATCCGCCCAGCGCGTCTCGGCATCGCTGCTGCCGTACACGCCGGCCTGCAATTGCACCGACTGCAAACGCCAGGTCAAGTCAGCCTGTCGATAGCTGGGTGCATCGCCTTGGGCATACCCCAGGTTGTAGCCGAACCCACCTTGGCTGGGCACCGCACTGCTGTAGTTGACGCGCTGGCGACGGGTGCCGTCCTTTCCGCGCTCGGTGCTCAACGCCAGGCTGCCGTTGAGGTCGAACGGGATTACCAGTTGTGCCTGCATGGCCCAATTGCTATCGCCGATCTCGCGGTTGGCCGACAGGTAGAAACTGGTGTTGCGCCACAACGGTTTGCTCCAGCTCAGGTTGAGCAGGCGCGTGCGGGAATCGTCCGCTGCCTGCACGTCGAAATACCCAAGGCCCAGGCTGCCAAAACGCTGCAGATTGAGGCTCAGGGTCACCTGTTCGCTGCGCTTGCTGAGGCTGGCGTAGGGCGTGTCGACCAGGGTCAAATCGGCGTAATCGGCGCGCCGTTCCACCCGTTGGTAGGACAGGCTGTAACGGGTGCTGTTGTACTGATAACCCAGGCTCAGTTGCTGGCCGTTGCGGCCTTCGAACTGGCTTTGACTGAGGGCAGTGTTGAGCACGCCAAAATTGCCCAGGCGCACATTGGCGCCCAGCCCGCCGAGAGTCAGATCGCCGGTGGCTTCGGCGTGGCTTTCCAGAGTGAGGTTGTCGGAGTAGCCATAACGCAACGTGGCACTGGTCACCCCTGATCCATAGGAGAAGTCGCGCACGGTGTAGTCGCGGCGCAACGTGCCGGCCGCCACCGAAAAATCCGTCAGGCCTTGTTGCAACAGCGTACTGGTGACGTAGAACGGCACCGTGGTCGACACTTGGCGACCCAGGGCGTCGGTGGTGACGACCACCGCTTCACCCGCGCCGTTGATAAACGGGATATTGGTCAGGGTGTAGGGGCCCGGTTGCAGCAGCGCGCTTTCGGATTTGTAGCCGTTGATGAACAGATCCACCGACGACGGCACTGCCGCCTCGCCCGCAAATTGCGGCAAGGGATAAGTAACCAGATCGGGGCGCACCGCAAAATCGCGCGACAACTGCACCCCGCCCAAGCGTACCGAGCTGCTCCAGGGCAGCGAACCGCTGATCACGTCGCCGGCCTCGTAGGTGAGCAAGCGCTCATCATCCGAGAAACGCCAGGTGGTGTCGTAGCGCCGGTAACCATTATTGAGGGTGCTGTCGTTGATACCGCCGGCCAGGGTCTGGCGATACTGCCCCGTGTTGGACAAGGTGCCCCAGTTGTCGAACAGCCGCACTTCATTCCAGGCCGCGAGGTAGCTGCCGCCTTCATCGGTGTCGTTGAAATACAGGTCGTAGTTGAGCAAAGCGCCAAAGCTGCTCATGGCCTGGGTACGCGGGTAGGTGTCGCGGTTGCCGATGAACTGCTCCTGCAACCACGACGGCGGCACGTCGATCAGCAGGCGCTGGCCGTTGCTGTCGTAATCGCTGTGCAGGCCGGGGATTGCGTCCAGGGCCACGCTGCCGCTGAGTTCACCGGGCAATTTCATGCCCACGTCCTGCAGCGCACCGGCCGGCACATAGAGTTGCCCGGCACGTTGATCGACTGCAACGACGCGGCCGGTGTCCATCTGGTTGACCACCAACTCCAGAAATAACTGTGCATCGGCGACAGCCTCCATGCTGCTCGGCGGCGGCGGCAGGTCGCCAGCCACTGCCACGCCCCACAGCCCGCTGACCACCACCGACAGCCATAGATGACGAGCCCGACCACGACTCACCATGGCGTTGTGTCCTTCAATGGACATCTCCATCTGCTTAAAACCCGGAGCTTCCCCGCCCCGTTACACTGCCTTCAACGCTTCGGCGCCAGGCTCTCCAACTGCGCCGCACCATTGACGCGAACCTGCAACGGCTGATCGGCCGACACAGCCTCCGGCACCGGCCAGCGCATCGTCGCGCCGGGCAGCACATAACCCAACAAGCCCTCCACCAGCGGCCGCGTCTGTCCGCTCTGCTTGAACGACGCGTCCGTCAATCGTGCATGCACAGCGCCCTGGTTACGCACCTCGATGTAATTGCGCCCCGCGACTGTGACCTTGTGCCAACTCAGGTCCGGTTTGCCCGCGCCCGCCGGGTCACGCTGACGCGTGGCGTCCTCCTTGCTCCACAGCCCCGCGCCGTAGGCGAATAACGGCACCGAGTAGCGCATCTGGAAACGAATCGCCGCCGCCGTATTCTTGCCTTCCGGCGGCGTGGGCACCTGCAATGGCGAGGGAATTTCATCAATGATGATGCGGTAGGCCAACTCCTGGCCCGGCGGCACTTCACGGGTGCGGGTCAGGCGTACCAGTTGCTTTTGACCCGGTTCGATCCTGGCCACCGGTGGGCTGCCGATCACATCGCGCTGGTTCTGGTACTGCTCGTCAAAGCCACTCTGGCTCCAGGCAAATACGCGAATCTGCAGGCTCGCGGTTTCCGTTCCGCGGTTCTCCAGCCACAGCGCGCTGGCCTGTTGATCAGCTTCCAGCACCGGGTCGATAGGCCAGATCAGCACCGAACTGGCGGCCTGCACCAGCCCCGTCGTGCACAACGCCCCCAAGGCAATACCTGCGGCCCACAGCCGCCGGGAAGGTGAACGCATAAAACCACTCCTTTTACCGATAAGCCCTACCACGTCAGCTGCACCTGCAGCGTGTCGCTGTACGTCCCCCCAGGCTGATTGCCCGGTAAAACCACCCGCCCATAGATCGGCAGACTGATGTTGTTTGCGTCGCTGTACGCCACGCTGACGCTCTGGCTGATCCCAAGGCTCTGGCTGAACGCCGCGTCCCGAAACAGCTGATAAGCCACTCGCGCACTGCCGCTGTTGAGTTGCAGGTTGCGCCCGCTGCTGTTATGCAGGCCGCCGTCGACACTCATGCTTAACGCCACCCCCGGCGTGCATTGCAGGGTCACGCCGCCGGTCAGCGCCGCGGTCACGGTGCTGGTGGCCAGGGCCGAGTAACCGCCGTAGTTCAGCGCGCCGTAGTTGGCGCCGCCGCCGACGATCAGGCAGCCCGGCGTAATCGTCGCGCTCACCTGAAAACTCTGGCTGGTCACCGCCGACAACGGCAGCGGCACCACCAGCCCACAGGCCAGCAATGCGCGAAGCCAGCGCATTAGAACGTCAGTTCAACGGCCACGGTGTCCGAGTACGTGCCCGCCGGCAGCCCGGCCTTGCCCACTGCCCGACCATAAAGGTTCACGGTTTGCGCCACACCGGTGCTGGTCGCGAGGGTGATCACGCCGTCAATCGCCAGCAGCGCCGAATGGCCGCTGTCGGTGTAGAAGTCGTAAGGCACGAAGTTACCCGCGCCGTCGGCCAGTGCACGGGTACCACCCGGAGAAGCACCATCATGGGCACCGGCACGCACTTTCACTGCTGGCGTGGTGCCACTGGAGCACAGGATCGAGAGCGCGCCACCAGTGCCGGTACCGCCCAGCAGTTGGGCGTCAGCATTGGTAAACAGGCTGTTGGTGGTGCCGAAGTTCAAGCTACCGAAGTTGAGACCAGTAGCCGCTCCGGAACCGTTGACCTGGCAACTGGCAATCAGTGTCAGGCTGGAGGTGATCTGGCCGGTCACCGTGGTCGCCGCATTCAGGCTGGAGGCCATCGCCAGACCCAGTGCACAAACGCCGAATCGAGATACAAGTGCATGCATGATCGTCATCCTTTTGATTTACCAATCCAGTGTCACCGTCAATGTGTCGGTATAGGTTCCTGCAGGGAGGGCCGTGGTATTGGCCACCACGGCGCCCCACACCGGGATGGTCATTTGCGTGCCATTAGCGGCTACAAAACTGCGTTGCTGGCCGATGGTGTAAGGGATACGCCCCCGCGGGTCGGCCATCAGTTGATAAGGGATAGTCTGGCGGCCGTTGCTCAGGCGCCGGGTGGTGCCGACGGCATTGGTGCCGCCGTCGATGGTCACGGTGAAGCTGGCGACCGTCGGGTTGCACGAGACTGTCAGCGGCGCGTTACTGCCGTCTGAGATGTTCGCCCCCAAGGGGTTGCTCCACGTAGGTCCCTGGCTGCCGAAGTCCAGCATGGCGGTGCCGCCCGTCGGGCTGACCGGCGCTGTGTCGTTGCCCTTGCTCACTTCGCAACTGGCGGTGATCACCATGCGCGCCTGGATAAACCCGCTGGCCACCGCCGCGCGGGCGTCTTCAGCCAGCAGCAACAGGCCACCCATGGCCAGCAGGGTCCAGCCACGGTTCACCATGTGACCGTTACCTTGAGCAGGTCGGTGTAACGGCCGACGGCCGGGATGTCCTTGAGCGGTTCGATACGACCATACAGCGGCAGATCGACGGAGCCAGAGTCCGGCACACGGCCGCTGAGCGGGACATTCACTGGCAACGGAACACGCCGCGCGGCGTCGGCATAAATGCGATAAGGAATGGGTTTGCCGGAGGGGATGCCCGTGCTCAGGTAACGCACTTCGCCGGTACCACCGTTCAGGCCGCCATCGACGCGCATCTGGTACGGGGTGTCGGGGTTACATTCCAGGCGCGGCTGGCGCTGGCTGATCAGCGCCGCACTCAACGGCCCGGCCGGGTCATCCAGACGCGGGCCGCTGCCAAAATCCAATATGCCAAGTTGCTCGATGCCAGCGCTGCGGGTGGTGCCCACCAACTGACAGCCCCGTTGCACATCGATGCGCACCACAACTTGCAGTTGCGCCGCGTAAACCGTGCTGCAGAGCATCGCGCCCATGACTGTCAATACTGCTCGTCCCTTCACTGCCCCAAATCCTTATACAGGGGTGACTTCCATGTAGAAGGGTAGTCACTGAGAAAAAATCTGCCAGTGTGGACAGGATTACCTGTGCTCCATGCCGTTTAGAGATAGCTGGCCGCGGCCTTCTGTATTGGTCAAATCGCTGCAAGCGACCTAAAGTAAGCGACCTCGACACACAGAGTGAATCCCATTGGCCGTGCTTCCTTTAATCCGTCGCTTGCTCGGTAAACATGCCGACGGCCACGACGACTCGCCCATCCAGACGTTCTTTGAGAACAAGGCCCGGCAACAGGGCTATACCCTCAGCGCCGGCCAGGCCCAGGCAATCGCCGCCATGGCGCGCGCGATCCAGCGCCTGCTCGCTGGCCAACCCACCCGCAGCCTGTACCTGCACGGCCCGGTAGGTCGCGGCAAAAGCTGGCTGCTGGACGGTTTCTTCCAGGCGCTGCCCATCGCCGAAAAGCAGCGCGTGCACTTCCATGATTTTTTCGCCCAGTTGCACCGGGGCATGTTCGCCCACCAGAAGGCCGAGGATGCCCTGGCCGTCACCCTGGACGAACTGCTCGACGGCTGCCGTGTGCTGTGTTTCGACGAGTTCCACGTGCACGATATCGGCGATGCCATGCTGATTACCCGGCTGTTCAAGGCGTTGTTCCAGCGCGGCGTACTGGTACTGGTCACCTCCAACTATGCGCCCGAAGGCCTGTTACCCAACCCGCTGTACCACGAGCGGTTCAAACCGGTGATCGACTTGATCGCCACGCGTATGGAGGTGCTGGAAGTCAGCTCGCCCAAGGATTTTCGCAGCCTGCCCCAGGCTCATTCCGTGCAGCGCTTTACCACCGGGCAATACGTGTGGCCGGGCACACCGACCCAGCGTGCGGCGCTCGGCCTGCCGGTCACCGATGGCCCGGCGCAGCACCTGACGGTGGGCAACCGACAATTGATCTGCCGCCAGCATCACGCTCGCACCATCGCGCTCACCTTCAGCGACCTCTGCGAACAGCTGACAGCCGTGATGGACTACCTGCTGCTGTGCGAGGATTTCGATCACTGGATCATCGACGGCCTGCCCCACTTGGCCGAGTGCCCGATCGCTGTGCAGCAGCGCTTTATCAACCTGGTGGACGTGCTCTACGACAAAGACAAGCACCTGATCCTGATCGGCGAACAACCGCTGGCACAGGCGATGAGCGGTCAGGCCATCGACTTGGCGCGCACCGCCAGCCGCCTGAATCAACTGCAACACGCCAGCCCGCAACCGGTGCCCGACCCGGTATCATGAGCGCCATTTACGCCCCCTTGCCGAGTGACCGCGCCGTTCATGAATACCCTCGCCCAACTCAAGGCTGGCCAATTGGCCGGCGTTACGCGCCTGGACCTGTCCTGCGGGCTCACCGAATTCCCAGAAGAAATCTTCGGGCTGTCCGACTCCCTGGAGATCCTCAACCTCAGCGGTAACGCCCTGAGCCGCCTGCCCGACGACCTGCACCGCCTGCCGCACCTTCGCGTGCTCTTCTGCTCGGACAACGCTTTCACTGAGCTGCCGGAATGCCTGGGGCAGTGCGCCAAGTTGAGCATGATCGGCTTCAAGGCCAACCAGATCAGCCACGTTCCCGCCGCCGCTTTACCGCCGCTGTTGCGCTGGCTGATCCTCACCGACAATCGCATCAGCCAGTTGCCCGACGCGTTGGGCGAGCGGCCGCTGCTGCAAAAACTGATGCTCGCCGGGAACCAGCTCGCGGCCCTGCCGGAAAGCCTGGCCAACTGTCACAACCTCGAATTGCTTCGCATCGCGTCCAACCGCTTTACCCACCTGCCACAATGGCTGTTAGCCCTGCCAAGCCTGACCTGGTTGGCCTATGCCGGAAACCCGGTGGAAATGGCAGTGGATGTGGCGGCAGAAGACGCAACGCCGGACATCCCGTGGACAGAGCTGGAATTGGCCGAAGTGCTGGGCGAAGGCGCCTCGGGGGTGATCCGCAAGGCCCTATGGAAACCGCAGGCCAAGCCGGTGGCAGTCAAACTCTATAAAGGCACCATCACCAGCGATGGCTCGCCGCTGCACGAAATGCAGGCCTGCATCGCCGCCGGGCTGCATCCCAATCTGATCAAGGTCGAGGGCCGTGTAGTCGGCCATCCCGACCACCAGGCCGCACTGGTGATGGACCTGATTGACCCCAGTTACCGCAACCTCGCCGCGCTGCCGAGCCTGGCTTCGTGCACCCGCGACATCTACGAACCGACTGCCCGTTTCAGTGCCAATGTGGCCTTGCGCATGGCCCAGGGTATCGCCTCCGTGGCCGCTCATTTGCACAGGCACGGCATCACCCATGGCGACCTGTACGGCCACAATATTCTGTGGAATGAAGTGGGCGATTGCCTGCTAGGGGATTTTGGCGCAGCGTCGTTCCATGCCACGACGGATACCTTGGAGACACGGGCGTTACAGCGACTTGAAGTGCGGGCGTTCGGGGTGTTGCTGGGGGAATTGTTGGAGCGGGTTGAAACGGGGTTGAGCGGTGAACTCTTGGAACTCCAAAAAATGTGCTGTCAGCCGGATGTGTTGGCACGACCGAGCTTCGAAGAAATCAACGCCTTGCTGGCATCTATCCAACACTCTTAAACCATGTGGGAGGGGGCTTGCTCCCGATTGCAGTGGGTCAGACCCACCGCTATCGGGAGCAAGCCCCCTCCCACAGTTGTACAGCTATAAATTCAATCAGCCCGCCAGGCCCACGAACATATCCTGCACGTCATCATGGTTGTCCAAACCTTCGAGGAAGGCTTCGACTTCAGCCATCTGCTCATCCGTCAAACCGCTGACCGGATTTTTCGAGATGTAGCCCAGCTTGGCCGATAGCACGGTGAAACCCTGCTCGGGCAACGCTTTCTGCACTGCGTCCAAGTCGGTGGTTTCGGTGATGAACAGGGTCGCGCCCTCTTCTTCGCCGTCTTCAAAGTCCTGTGCACCGGCTTCAATCGCAGCCATTTCCGGATCCGCGTCCGGGGTATCCGGCGACGCTTCGATCAGGCCGACATGGTTGAAGTCCCAGGCTACCGAGCCCGAAGCACCCAACTGACCCTTGCGGAACGCCACGCGGATTTCCGCCACGGTGCGGTTGATGTTGTCGGTTACGCACTCAACGATCAGCGGCACCTGGTGCGGGGCGAAACCTTCGTAGGTCACGCGGTGGTATTGCACAGTTTCACCGAGCAGACCGGCGCCCTTCTTGATCGCGCGTTCCAGGGTTTCCTTGGGCATCGAGGCCTTCTTGGCCTGCTCCACCACCAGACGCAGGTGAGCGTTGGTCGCGGTGTCGGCGCCATTGCGGGCGGCGATGGTGATTTCTTTCACCAGCTTGCCAAAGATCTTGCCCTTGGCATTGGATGCCGCTTCTTTATGTTTGACTTTCCACTGTGCGCCCATGACTCACTCTCTTCTATACATCGCGCCGAAACGTCTACTGGCCGGCGCTTTGGGGGCAGAGTTTATAGGGCAAAAACGCTCTGATCCACCAAAAACCGGCCATCCCCCTCAGGTTCGCAAGGGTTTGATCGCAAGACCGCGGTCCGGCACGAAATCCCCGACCTGGGCCAGCACGGCCGGCCTGGCGTTCCAGTAGGGCATCAGCACCAGCGAGGAAAAGAGCGCGGCACCGGCAAACACGATAAACACCGTCACCGTATCGAAGTAGCCCGGCAGCAACCCGCCGAGGATCGCCCCCACCGAACCGCAACCGTTCACAAAGCCTGCGGCTGTCGCCCCCGCCTTGGCGGTGCCGAAGTCGATGGCAGCGGTGCTGCTGATCATTGAGTCCGGCCCGTAGAGGGTCAGGCCCATCACAAACAACAACGCCATCACCAGCAGCACGCTGCCGGTGTGCAGCGCGCCCATGAATAGCGCCAAGGCCACGGTCAGGGCCAGCAGGCTGAGCACGCAGGCCGGCATGCGTCGGGCGCCGAAGAGTTTGTCGGACGCCAGCCCGATCAGCACTGGCCCCAGCAAACCGGCCAGTTCGAACGCCGTCGGCACGATGGCCGCGCCGACCTTGCCGACCGAGGGCATTTGCTCATACACGATCACCGGGCCCCACAACAGGATCGCGTAGCGCGCCGGTTTCAACAGGAAATACGCCAGCCCCAGGGTCAAGACGGTGCGGTTACGCAAGATGGCCCGCAGCGGTTCCAGCACGCTGATGCGCTTCTCGGCGGCGGCCTCCTCGGCGCTCAGCAGCGGCTCCGGTTCCACGGCCGGCAAGTCAACGTCCTGCGGCGTGTTGCGCTGGAAGAGAAAGAACAGCACCGCCACAAACGCTACCACCGCCGCACTGGAGATAAACGCCGCATGCCAGCTGCCGATCAGGGTGTAGGCCCACCACCCGGCAAAGGGCGACGCCACCAGGCCACCGAAGGCGTAGCACGAACTCCATAACCCCAGCACCCGCCCGCGCTGCTGCGCCGGGAAGAAACTGCCGAGGTTCTTGCACAGTCCAGACCAGCCGGTGGACTGCGCCAAGCCCTGGATCAGCATGCAACTTATAAAGATCGGCAAGGTGGCAAACGTGCCCATCACCAGCGCCGCAGCGGCAGAAATCAGTAACCCGCCGAGCACAACGACACGCGGCCCGAAGCGGTCAGCCAGCATGCCCCAGGTGAACTGTCCGACGGCATAGGCCGCCAGGTAAATGCCATCCAGGTTGGCCATCATCATTTTGTCGAGGGGGAAACTCGGGTCGTCGACGATCCCCAGCTTTGCCACGGAAAACGCCTTGCGAGTGAAATAGAACGCGGCGTACGCCAGCCATGTGATGGCGAAAATCTGCACACGCCAACGCTTGATGCTACCCATAGGGATATTCATGGTGTTTCTGACCTCAGGTGAGTGTGCCGGCAGAATCGAGAAGCAAATGCCTGTTGTTTTTATGGTTAAGCACTGCAATGCCGAGCCGTGGATGGCGCGGTATTGGTCAGATGAGTCCG
This sequence comes from Pseudomonas sp. H1_D04, assembly GCF_054683855.1. Classification (NCBI taxonomy): domain Bacteria; kingdom Pseudomonadati; phylum Pseudomonadota; class Gammaproteobacteria; order Pseudomonadales; family Pseudomonadaceae; genus Pseudomonas; species Pseudomonas sp. H1_D04. The sequence goes on along the minus strand of NZ_CP162826.1, from coordinate 4,505,277 downwards.
GTGTCCCAGAGCCCATGACCACCGGAGGTTGTAGGACTCAACCTACAGTGGTTGAGACATATCAAAGCAATGGCTGACTAATAGGTAAAATCGATTTATCGTATTTCAAATATAAGCTCAGCTTGTAAGAGGATTTGCGATGTCGGTGTCCCATGCCCAACTCAAAGCCTTTCATGCCGTGGCCGTACACGGCAGTTTCACCCAGGCCGCCGAACGGTTGTTCCTGACGCAACCGGCGATTTCCGACCAGGTGCGCAAACTCGAAGAGCGCTTCGGCGTGCTGTTATTTCATCGCAACAAGCGCTCAGTGCGCCTGACAGACCTGGGCGAACGCCTGCTGAGCATCACCCAGCGCCTGTTTGTGATCGAGGCCGAAGCCGAGGAACTGTTGCAGGACTCCCGCGCGTTGCTCACCGGCACCCTCACCCTCGCCGTGGATGCCCCCGTGCATGTGCTGCCGCAGATCGCGCGTTTTTGCCAGCTGTACCCGGGAATCAGCGTGAAGATCGAAACCGGCAACACCGACGAATCGCTGTTTCGCCTATACAACTACCAGGCCGACCTGGCCTTGCTGGGCCGCGACGTCGACGATGAGCGCCTGCTGTCGCTGCCGTTGCCTGACGACCAATTGCTCGCCTTTGTCGCGCGCAACCACCCGTGGGCCGGACGCGAGTCCATCTGCTTGGCTGACCTGGACGACACGCCGCTGGTATTGCGTGAAATCGGCTCGGTCACCCGTCAGACCCTTGAACAGGAAATGAGCCAGGCAGGCTTGCGCATTCGCCCGGCGATCCAGGTGGAAGGCCGTGAGGCCGCGCGTGAAGCGGTGGTGGTGGGCATCGGCGTGGGCGTGGTCTCGGCGGCGGAGTTCGGCGCCGACTCACGGGTGTGCGCCATGCCGATCCGCGATTGCAGCCAGCGCATGAAAGAAACCCTGGTATGCCTCAAGGAACAGAGTTCCCGCCGGGTGGTGGCGACGTTCCTGGAGATCGTGCGCGACAGCCTTCAGCTCGGCGCCAACTCGAAAAACGCCTGAATCAGGCGCAACGAACGGCGCCGCTCCATGCAACCGAGCGTATGCCGGTTGACCAGCCCATCGCCCTCAATCGCCACGGCCTGCACGCGCGGGTCGGGGCTGACTTCCATGGACGAGACCACGCCCACCCCCAACTCAGCAGCGACGGCTTCGGTCACCGCCTCGCGGCTGTCCAGTTCCAGCAGCACCTTGGGCTGCACATTCGCGGCCATGCAGGCGTCATCGAAGGTACGCCGGGTGATGGAGCTGGGCTCGCGCAGCACCATGATCACGTCGTTGAGTTGCTCGAGGCGAATACCCTCGGGTTGCTGCGCCCACGGATGGCTGGCCGGCACCAATGCGCAAATCCTCGACTCGTTCAAGGGTTGCAGGTGCAGGCCATTGCGCGGCTCCACTTCGGTGAGCACCGCCACATCCGCATGTTCGGATAACAGCGCGGCGAGGGTTTCCTGGGCATTGCCCAGGCGCAGGTTGACGGTAATCCCGGGGTAGCGCGCGCGCAGGCTGGCAATCATCGGCATCACCAAGTGCGGGCCGTCCGCCGCGACTTCCAGACGCCCGGTCAGCAGTTGGCGGTTGGCCTCCAGCATCGTCTGGGCCTCGTCCACCAGGCCGAAGATCGCCCGGGTGATCGCCGCCAGCCGTGCGCCCTCTTCAGTCAACTCAACCCGTCGGGCGGTGCGCCGTAGCAACGGGATCTGGTAGTACTCCTCCAGGGCCTTGATATGCCCGGTCACCGCCGGTTGGCTGATGAACAGCCGCGCGGCAGCACGGGTAAAACTGCCCTCGCGGGCCACGGCATCGAATGCGCGCAGTTGGAACAGGTTCATAGTCATCGGCCTCACTGATAGCTCGCATAACAACAAACAATTTGATTGATGACAAGCCAAACTGCAATTTAGGCGCCGTAGCTTCAACCCCCGATGCCTTGCGAGGACTTGAGATGACCACTGCCGCGCCGATCCTGCTGACCCCTGGCCCCCTGACCACATCCAACCGCACCCGTCAGGCCATGATGGTGGACTGGGGTTCATGGGATGACCGTTTCAACCAACTCACTGCCAGCGTCTGCGAGCAATTGCTGGCAATCCTCAATGGTGCTGACAGCCACCACTGTGTGCCCTTGCAAGGCAGCGGCACCTTTGCCGTCGAAGCGGCCATCGGCACCCTGGTCCCACGTAATGGCAAGGTGCTGGTCCTGATCAACGGTGCGTATGGCAAGCGCCTGGCGAAGATCTGTGAAGTGCTGGGCCGCGACTTCAGCACCTTTGAAACCGCTGAAGACGAACCCACCACCGCCGCCGATGTGGACCGTTTGCTCCAGGCCGACACGGGCATCACCCACGTCGCGTTGATCCACTGCGAAACCAGCACCGGCATTCTCAATCCGTTGCCGGAGATCGCCCAGGTCGTTAAGAACCACGGCAAGCGCCTGATCATCGACGCCATGAGTTCCTTCGGCGCCCTGCCAATTGATGCCCGCAACGTACCGTTCGACGCACTGATCGCCGCCTCGGGCAAGTGCCTCGAAGGCGTGCCCGGCATGGGCTTCGTCTTTGCCGAGAAGCAGGCACTGGCCGCCGCCCAAGGCAACTGCCATTCCCTGGCGATGGACCTGTTCGACCAGCACACCTACATGGCGAAGACCGGCCAGTGGCGCTTCACCCCACCGACCCATGTGGTCGCCGCCCTGCACGAAGCGCTGCTGCAATACCAGGAGGAAGGTGGCCTGCCTGCACGCCATCGACGCTATGCCGAGAACTGCCAGGCGCTTCTGGACGGCATGGCCAGCATTGGTTTGCGCAGTTTTCTGCCGGCCGCAATCCAGGCACCGATCATCGTCACCTTCCACGCCCCCAAAGACCCGCGCTACCAGTTCAAGGACTTCTACGAGCGGGTCAAGGCCAAGGGTTTCATCTTGTACCCCGGCAAATTGACCCAAGTGGAAACGTTCCGCGTCGGCTGCATCGGCCATGTCGACGCAACCGGCATGCAGGCGGCGGTCAAGGCAATCGCCGAGGTGCTGCAAGAAATGGAAGTGTTGGACATCTGATTCTCCCCATAACCCACAGGATCTGAACCATGAACTATCAAAACCCCAACACCCTCCAGGCCGTCATCCTCGATTGGGCCGGCACCGTCGTCGACTTCGGCTCCTTCGCGCCGACTCAGATTTTTGTCGAGGCCTTTGCCGAGTTCGACGTGCAAGTCTCCATCGAAGAAGCCCGTGGCCCGATGGGCATGGGCAAGTGGGACCATATCCGCACCCTTTGCGACCAACCGCAAGTCGCCGAGCGTTATCGCAAGGCGTTCGGCCGCACGCCCACCGACGACGACGTGACCGCCATCTACCAGCGCTTCATGCCGTTGCAGATCGAGAAGATCGCCGAACACTCGGCGCTGATCCCCGGCGCACTCGACACCATCGCTCAACTGCGTGAGCAAGGCATCAAGATTGGCTCCTGCTCCGGCTACCCTAAGCAGGTGATGGACAAGGTTGTCGCCCTGGCCGCCACCAATGGTTACGTCGCCGACCATGTGGTCGCCACCGATGAAGTGCCCAACGGCCGCCCATGGCCGGCCCAGGCCCTGGCCAATGTAATTGCCCTCGGAATTGATGATGTGGCGGCGTGCCTCAAGGTCGACGACACCGTGCCCGGCATACTCGAAGGTCGTCGCGCCGGAATGTGGACCGTGGCCCTGACCTGCTCCGGCAATGCCCTGGGGCTTACCTATGAACAGTTTCAAGCCCTCGATGCCGCCACCCTGGCCAGCGAACGCACGCGCATCGAGGCGATGTTCGAAGGCTCACGCCCGCATTACCTGATCGATACCATCACTGTCCTGCCGGCGGTGATCGCCGATGTAAACCAGCGTCTGGCGCGCGGTGAAATGCCGCAAAGCCACTGACAAGCGTCAATACAAAGGCATTCGCGCCGGGCAAATCGTTCAAAACAGGCATAAAGTAAAAAGACTCCGTCGCCAAAGAGCGGAGGTTTACCCTGATGAATAAGGAACCGAGCGATGCCGTGGAAAAATTCCGATACGCGCTACAGCACCATGTCGATTGCGCTGCATTGGTTGATGGTGGTGCTGCTGGCGGTGGTCTACGCCTGCATAGAGTTACGCGGCCAGTTCCCCAAAGGCAGCGGCGCCCGCGCCTTGATCGTCGAGATGCACTTCATGTTCGGCCTCACCGTGTTTGTATTGGTATGGCTGCGTCTGTTCGCGCGCAGCCTGGGGGTGGCGCCGAAGATCGTCCCCGCCCCGCCGCAATGGCAAAGCCTGCTCGCCACCCTGATGCACGCCGCGCTGTACGCCTTGATGATCGGTATGCCGATTGCTGGTTGGCTGATCGTCAGTGCCGAGGGGCATTCGGTGATGTTCTATGGCATGGAGTTGCCGCCGTTAATTGGCGAGAACAAGCCACTGGCCAAAGAGATTGAAAGCTGGCACGTGTTGTTCGGCCAGATCGGGTATTGGCTGATCGGCCTGCATGCCCTGGCGGGGATCTTTCATCATTATGTGATGCGCGATAACACAGCGTTGCGGATGATGCCGGGTAAGCGCGCTAGGCTGTAAGCCCTCGGCGGCCTTGCAGGCCGCCGGTGTGCACAAAGATCAGGCGAGTACCGGACGCGATGTGCCCGGCCTCGATCTGCTGCTTCAACGCCAGCAGGGCTTTGCCGGTGTACAGCGGTTCCAGCGGCACGCCACAGGCCTGCTCCGTGGTTTCAATAAAGTCGAGCAACAGCGGGTCGACCTTGGCGAAGCCACCACGGCTGGCATCCAGCAATGTATAGCCACCTTGCACCAAGGCACTCACGTTTTGCGCCACACCATGATCGTCCGGCACGGCCATTGCGCCGAACACCGGATGGGCGCCCGCCTCTGCCAGGACCAAACCTGCCAGCGTGGTGCCGGTGCCTGCTGCCAGCCACCAGCCGTCGTAATCGGCCCAACCCAGATTTCTCAGTTGTTCACCGGCCTGTTCGACCAACACCCCACACCCCACTGCGCCGGCCAATCCGCCGCCGCCTTCAGGCACGGAATACAGATGCGGATAAAGCGCGCGCCAAGGTTCCCAGAAACCCGGCTCATGGCGCGCACGATAGCCGCCATAACCGAGCCAATGCAGCTGCATTCCGAATGCTTTCAAATCCTGGACGGTAGCCGTGTCTTGCGCATGACCGCGCAACAGGCCGACAGTGGGAAAGCCAAAACGCTTGCCCGCCGCCGCCAGTGCGTGCAGATGGTTGGAATAGGCGCCGCCGAGGCTGATAACGCCGCTGGCGCCTGCCTGTCGCGCCTGGGCCAAGTGCTCGGTGAGCTTGAACCACTTGTTGCCACTGATCAGCGGGTCGATGCGGTCCAGGCGCAGCACGGCCAACTCGACGCCGTTGAGCCAATCCAGTGCTAACGGTTCAAGCGGAGCATGGGGAAGCCAATCGAAAGGACCCATCGGGCGGCATCTGAATAAAAAAAGGGGCGGTAGTGTAACACCGCCCCTTGCGTCGTCTTACAGCTGCGCGGCGAGGCGCGAGCCTTGGTTGATGGCGCGCTTGGCATCCAACTCGGCCGCCACATCGGCGCCGCCGATCAGGTGCACGTTCTGGCCCGCTGCGACAAGGCCGTCGTGCAATTCACGCAACGGATCCTGGCCGGCACAGATGACGATATTGTCCACTGCCAACAGCTGCGGCTCGCCCTCGGCGCCGATGCGGATATGCAGGCCGTCATCGTCGATTTTCAGGTACTCAACGCTGTTGAGCATCTGCACCTGCTTGTTCTTCAAGCCGGTACGGTGAATCCAGCCGGTGGTTTTGCCCAGACCGTCGCCGACCTTTGAAGCCTTGCGCTGCAACAGAAACACTTCACGGGCCGGTGGATGGGGTTGAGGCTTGATGCCGGCCACACCGCCACGGGCTTGCAACTGGGTGTCGATGCCCCATTCTTTCCAGAATGCTTCACGGTCCAAGCTGGTAGACACGCCCTGGTGCACGAGGAATTCCGACACGTCGAAACCAATACCGCCAGCGCCAATCACAGCGACGCGCTTGCCCACCGGCTTGCGTTCAAGGATTACGTCCAGGTAGCTCAGCACCTTGGCATTTTCCACGCCCGCAATCGCCGGCGTGCGCGGCGCGATGCCGGTGGCCAGGATGATCTCGTCGTAGCCGCCAGCCGCCAGCTGCGCGACATCCACTCGGGTGTTGAGGCACAGCTCGACGTGAGTGGTTTGCAACTTGCGCTTGAAGTAGCGCAGGGTTTCAAAGAACTCTTCCTTGCCGGGCACACGCTTGGCGATGTTGAACTGGCCGCCGATCTCGCTGGCCGAGTCGAACAGCGTCACGTGGTGACCGCGTTCAGCGGCTACGGTGGCAGCTGCCAGACCCGCAGGGCCGGCGCCGACCACAGCGATTTTTTTGATCTGCTTGACCGGCAGGTAATTCAGTTCGGTCTCGTAGCATGCACGGGGATTGACCAAACAGGTGGTCAGCTTGCCGCCAAAGGTGTGGTCCAGGCAGGCTTGGTTGCAGCCGATGCAGGTGTTGATTTCATCGGCACGCCCGGCGGCGGCCTTGTTGACGAACTCCGGGTCGGCGAGGAACGGTCGCGCCATCGAAACCATGTCCGCATCGCCTTCGGCGAGAATCTGCTCGGCAATTTCCGGTGTATTGATGCGGTTGGTGGTGATCAGCGGGATCTGCACCGCACCGCGCAACTTGGCAGTGACTTTGCTGAACGCGCCGCGTGGCACCTTGGTGGCGATGGTCGGAATACGCGCTTCGTGCCAGCCGATGCCGGTGTTGATGATGGTCGCACCGGCCTGCTCGATGGCCTTGGCCAACTGCACGATTTCTTCCCAAGTGCTGCCGCCTTCCACGAGATCGAGCATCGACAGGCGGAAGATGATGATGAAGTTCGGCCCCACCGCTTCGCGCACCCGCCGCACGATTTCCACGGCAAGGCGCATGCGATTTTCGTAGCTGCCGCCCCAACGGTCGGTGCGGTGGTTGGTGTGGGCGGCAAGGAACTGGTTAATGAAATAACCTTCGGAGCCCATGATTTCCACGCCGTCGTACTCGGCGACCTGGGCCAGCAGCGAACAGGTGACGAAATCCTGGATCTGCTTTTCGATGCCCTCTTCGTCCAATTCCTTGGGCTTGAACGGGTTGATCGGCGCCTGGATAGCGCTTGGCGCGACCTGCTTGGGGCTGTAGGCATAACGGCCGGCGTGGAGGATCTGCATGCAGATCTTGCCGCCCGCTTCATGCACGGCCTTGGTCACGATCTTGTGCTTTTGCGCTTCCTCGTCGGTAGTCAGCTTGGCCGCACCGGCGTACACCCCGCCTTCATCGTTGGGGCCAATGCCACCGGTGACCATCAGGGCCACGCCGCCACGGGCGCGCTCGGCAAAATAAGCCGCCATGCGTTCGAAGCCACCGGGTTTTTCTTCGAGGCCGGTGTGCATCGAACCCATCAGAGTACGGTTGCGCAAGGTCGTAAAACCCAGGTCCAACGGGGCCAGCAGGTGCGGGTAGGCAGCAGCGGTCATGGTACAGCTCCACAACGGATCATCACGGGACGTGGAAGGCTCGAATGGCCTGCCATCGGTTTATGTCCCACAGACTAAGAGGCGATCCCCTACCGCTCAATGACCGAAACTCACAACTTATTGATCCAAACGCACAGCGCCCCTTGGCAAGCCGCCGCATGGGCCCTACCCTAGTCAGCGAACCCTGCACTTGGTCTGTTGTCTGTTCCCCCATGCGTAAACTTCTAGCTTTTACCGTCACCCTGGCCCTGGTTGCCGCCGTCGCCGCGTATCTGGTCTGGACCCAGGAGCGCCCCGTGGCGCATTACCTGTCGGACCTGCGCAGCACCCTCGCCGTCAACGAAGGCCAACCCGCCGATCGAGGTAACCTGCTGGGCATCCAGCCGGAGTTATTCCCCGCCGACTACCAGAGCCTGGAACGCCTGCACCTGAAGCTTGCGGCGTACCTGCAAAACGCACGGGACCAGGGCCTGATCAACGAAAAGACCATTGTGGTACTGCCTGAACACATCGGCACTTGGCTGATGCTCACCGGCGAAAAAAACGAGGTGTACCAAGCGCTGCATGTGAAGGACGCGATGCACTGGCTGTCGCTGAGCAATCCCTTGCAATTCCTGCGTGCCTGGATCAGCGCCACGGGCGATGACCGCACCAACGACGCCTACCTGCGCATGAAAGCCCCGGCCATGGCGCGTGACTATCAAGTGCTGTTCGGCGGCCTGGCCAAGGAATTCGGGGTCACGGTGGTCGCTGGCTCCATTGCCCTGCCCAACCCAAGTGTGAGCCAAGGGCAACTCCAGGTCGGCCATGGCGCGCTGTTTAACGCCAGCGTGGTATTTGCGGCAGACGGCTTGCCCGTCGGCAATCTGCAACGCCAGCTCTACCCGATCTACGATGAGCGCGGTTTTATCGAGCCTGGAGACGAAAATATCGTCAGCGTGGTCGACACCCCGGCCGGCCGCCTTGGCGTGCTGGTGGGCAGTGACAGCTGGTACCCGGACAACTACCGCAAGCTCAACGAACAAGGCGCGCAGCTGATTGCAGTGCCGGCCTTTGTGCTTGGCCGCGAGACCTGGGATCGACCATGGCGCGGTTTTAAAAGTGTCTCCACTCCACAGGAAATCAGCCTCAAGCCCGAAGAGCTCAGTGAGGGCGAAGCGTGGCGCCGCCTGACCTTGATCAGCCAACAACCGATCAGCCAGGCCAGCGCCGGCATGAGCGTATTTCTGCGCGGGCAGTTCTGGGATTTGGGCACTGCCGGGCAGAGTTTCCTGAGTCACAACGGGCAGATCAACGCCGACAGCGACGCCCGTGGCGCGCGCCTGCTGAATATCTGGCTGTAACGCGGTGAAGCCGGTGCGCCTCGGGGATTTGTCGGTGGGCTTCGTGCACACCCTAGCCGACGCGATCCACAGCCACGGCCTGGACCCGCAACCGCTCTTGCTGCAATACGGCCTGGACCCGGCGCGCCTCGCCGAAGCTGGCGCGCGCTTGTCGATCCCGCGCTATATGCGCCTGGGCCATGCGGCCATTCAACTGACCGGCGACCCCGGCCTGGGCTTGCGCATGGGGCAACTCAGCCGCTTGAGCCAAGCGGGACTGGCTGGTGTCACCGCCGCACAGGCGCCTAACGTACGCGAAGCCGCTCGCACCCTGACGCGCTTTGAGCCGCTGTATGGTGCCAACTATCGCGGGCAATCGAGTTTTCATGAGGATGCCGAAGGCGCCTGGCTGCGTTTCTATTCCATCAGCCCCTACAACGCCTACAACCGTTTTGTGGTGGACTCGATCATTTCCAGCTGGTTGCATCAGCTCGCCAACCTGGCTCAACAACCGTTGCTGGCGCAACGAATCGACATCGAGTTCGATGCCCCCGAGTACAGCGAGCAGTACAGCCTATTGGGCGCCAACCAGGTCCACTTCGGTGCCGAGGCCAACCAGTTGCGCCTGAGCCAATCCACCCTGGCAATGCGTAACCCGCAGCATTGCCCAAGTACCTGGCAGCTCTTGCTGCAATTGTGTGAAAGGGAGTTGGAGCAGTTGACCCGCACCCGCAGCTTGCGCGAGCGCATTACCCGGTTGCTCGGGCCGATGCTCAATGGCGGCCGGGAACCCGACCTGGAAGAAGTGGCGGCACGCTTGAAGCTGCCGACCTGGACATTGCGCCGTAAACTGGCCGAAGAGGGCACTCAATTCCGCGCGATTCTCAACGATACCCGCCGCGACCTGGCCATGACCTACATTCGCGATACGGAACTGGCGTTCGGCGAGATCGCCTACTTGCTCGGCTTTGCCTCAGCCCAAGCCTTTCAACGGGCATTCAAGCGTTGGAACAACCAGACCCCAGGGGGAATTTCGCCGCAGTCAGCGGCATTCCGCCTGAAGTCGGTCTTACAGCTCGGTGGCGTCGTCGGCCGGATCCAGCGGATCGAATTCAAAGGCCTGGTACTCCAGCAGTTCTTCCTGGTAATCGTCCATCATGGACTCCTTCTTGACGTTAAAAGTGGCTGCAGATAAATGACCTGCATCACCAGCCTAAAGTGCCGTCATGACGAAAAAATGTCTGCGCCATGACGTTCCTGCACTTCAAGATTAAACGTAGCAGCGTTATGCGGATTTAGCGCCAGGGCTTTGAATCGCGATTGCAATCAGCTACGCACTCAAACAAATGGACGGCAATGCATTCCATTGTGGGAGGGGGCTTGCACCCTCCCACATGAGATCTGCATCAGGTTTCAGCTTTGCGTCGGCCACGGGTTTGAACACCCGCCTCCACCGCCATCCCGGCGGTACGCTCCAACGCCTCGGCAAACGCCCGGCGCTGCTCCGGTTCGATCTGCGACAGGAACAACTCGTCCACCGTACTTTCGTAGATCTTCCACATTTTTTTACGCAACGCCCGGCCGGTATCGGTGATCGACGCAAATGCCGCGCGGCCATCGCCGTCGGAGCGTGAACGCAGCACCAGGCCCTCCTTTTCCAGGCGGTCTACCAGGCGCGTGAGGTTATAGCGCTCAATGGCCAATACATCGGCCAACTCGTGCATGCGGCGGGTGCCTTCGGGGCCGCTTTCTAGACCCCACAGTGCGTCGTACCAGGCGTAAGGGGGCAAGTCGGCGGCCGCCAGGCGGCGCTCGATTTCACGGATGACCGTCCTGTGGGCCCTGACAAAACGGAACCATACATCGGGCTCTTTCGACGACATGCAACACCATCCGGTGGATTTCAAGAAGGTTGCAATAGTAGCTCATCCCGCGCTAGATTCGGCCATGTAGTTGCAATTGCAACAACATTGACGACGTTCCCACAAGGAGCCCGCCACTTGAAATCCGCCGACCCTGGAGCCTCACATGACCCCGAATAACGCAGTCAGACGCGACGTCGATCCACAGGAAACCCGCGAGTGGCTGGAGTCCATCGAATCAGTGCTGTCCACCGAAGGCCGCCCGCGCGCCCATTACCTGATCGATCAGTTGCTGGATTTCGACGTGGCGCGGCATGGCGACTTCTATGGGCGGGTGACCACGCCTTACGTCAACACGATCCCGGTGGATCGCCAGTTGCCCTACCCCGGCAACCTGGCCATCGAACGCCGCACCAATGCGTTTATCCGCTGGAACGCCATGGCCATGGTATTGCGTGCAGGCAAACACTCCGGTGTGGGTGGGCATATCGCCACTTATGCGTCAGCCGCTGTGCTGTACGACGTCGGCTTCGACCACTTCTTCCGTGGCCGCACCGACCGCTTCGACGGCGACCTGGTGTATATCCAGGGGCATTCCTCGCCTGGCATTTACGGCCGCGCCTACCTCGAAGGCCGCATCAGCGAAGCACAACTGGATAACTTCCGCCGTGAAGCCGGTGGTGAGGGCATTTCGTCCTACCCCCACCCACGACTGATGCCGGACTTCTGGCAATTTCCTACGGTGTCCATGGGACTGGGGCCGATCACGGCGGCCTATCAGGCGCGTTTTATGCGCTATCTGGAGTTTCGTGACCTCAAGCAACACCAGGGCCGTAAGGTCTGGGCATTCCTGGGTGATGGCGAAATGGACCAGCCGGAATCCCTGGCCGCCATTTCCCTGGCCGGACGCGAGAAACTCGACAACCTGATCTTCGTGGTCAACTGCAACCTGCAACGCCTGGACGGCCCGGTACGCGGGAACGCCAAGGTGATCCAGGAATTCGAAAGCCTGTACCGCGCCGCCGGCTGGAATGTGATCAAAGTGATCTGGGGCGGTGGTTGGGATGCACTGCTGGAAAAAGACACAAGCGGCCTGCTGCGCCAACGCATGATGGAATGCGTGGACGGTGACTATCAGAACTACAAATCCCAGAACGGCGCCTACGTGCGCGAACACTTCTTCGGCAAATACCCGGAGTTGCTGGCACTGGTTGCGGACCTGTCCGACGACGACATCTGGAAACTCTCACGGGGAGGCCATGACCCGGACAAGGTCTACAACGCCTATGCCGCCGCCGTGCGTCACAGTGGCCAACCGACGGTGATCCTGGCAAAAACCGTCAAGGGCTTTGGTATGGGCGAAGCCGGCGAAGGCCAGAACATTAACCACCAACTGAAAAAGATGGGTGCCGACGCCGTCAAGGCCTTCCGCGACCGCTTCGGCCTGGAGGTGCCCGATGAGCAACTTGCTGAAATTCCTTACCTCAAGCCCATAGCCGATAGCGAAGAAGCCCGTTACTTCGCCGCACGTCGCCAGGCCATGGGCGGCTATGTGCCCGCGCGCCACACTGCGGTCGAATCGCTGCAGATCCCCGAACTGAGCGCCTTCGCCACTCAGTTCAAGGACACTGGCGAGCGCGCGATTTCCACCACCATGGCCTTCGTGCGCATCCTCGGCACCCTGCTGAAAGACCCGCACCTGGGCAAGCTGATCGTGCCCATCGTGCCGGACGAATCACGCACCTTCGGCATGGAGAGCCTGTTCCGTCAGATCGGCATCCACTCCGCCGTCGGCCAACTCTACACCCCACAGGACTCCGGACAACTGAGCTACTACAAGGAGAGCAAGGACGGACAGATCATGCAGGAAGGCCTGAATGAGTCAGGCGCCATTTCCTCATGGATCGCGGCGAGTACGTCCTACAGCAACCACGGCCTGATGACCGTGCCGTTCTATATCTTCTATTCGATGTTTGGTTTCCAGCGCGTCGGCGACCTGGCTTGGGCGGCGGGCGATGCGCGCGCGCGTGGTTTCTTGCTGGGCGCCACGGCCGGGCGTACCACGCTGATGGGCGAAGGCTTGCAGCATGACGACGGTCATAGCCATATCCTCTCGTCGGTGATTCCGTGCTGCATCTCTTATGACCCGACCTTTGCCTACGAACTGGCGGTGATTATTCGCGAGGGCATGCGGCGCATGTACGTTGAGCAAGAGGACATTTACTACTACATCACCCTGCTCAACGAAAACTACCCGCACCCGGCGATGCCCGAAGGCGTGGAAGGCGGCATTCTCAAAGGTATGTACAGGCTCAGCGCCAACCCTGAGGCGCAAGTGCAACTGATGGGCAGTGGTTCGATCCTGCGAGAAGTGATCGCCGCCGCTGAACTGCTGGCCACCGACTTCGGTGTGCACGGCAACGTGTGGAGCGTGACCAGCCTCACCGAGTTGCGCCGTGACGGGCATGCGGTCGAACGCTGGAACCTGCTGCACCCGGAAAGCGAGCCTCGCGCGAGTTATGCAGAGCAATGCCTGGCCGGGCACACGGGGCCAGTGGTGGTGGCGACGGACTACGTGAAACTGTTCGCCGATCAGCTTCGTCCGTTCGTGCCGGGCCGTCGCTTTGTCGCGCTGGGCACTGATGGCTTCGGGCAATCAGACACCCGGGAAGCCTTGCGTGAGTTCTTTGAGGTGGATCGCCACTTCATCGCCCTGGCCGCCCTGAAGGCGCTGGCGGATGACGGCATGATCGGTCGCGACAAGGTCAGTGAAGCGATCAAACGCTACGGGATCAACGTCGACAAGGTGAATCCCGTAGCGGTCTGAACTACTGCGCAGGCGTTGGCAGGGGCGGAATCGCTTCTGTCGGCGCAGGCAGGTCCGGCGTGGTCGTGGCGGGTGCGGGCTCGGCCTGCGGGGCAATCGGTGCGGCTTCAGGCGCAGGCACAACCGGCTCCGAAGCAGCTGGTACGGCAGGCTCTTCCTTCGGCGACTCGACTTTCTCCGCAGCGGGTGCGGCCTTCGGCTCCGGCACACCGAGGTCCGCCTTTGGCTGCTCGGGGATATGCTCAGCCTTCTTCACTTCCTGGGGCAGGAAGACGTCCACCAACGCAAAGTAGCGATCGTAGAACTTCGGCGCGGACACCGTTTCACTCGCCACCTTCACCATCGAGTCATCGGTGGAGCCAATCGGCATCGACACCGACCCCAGCACGCCTACACCGAGGCTCGCGGAGTTGTTGACCTTCTTCAGCGCATAGCGATCCTGAAGGGCGTTGGCAAACATCGTCGAGTGCTTTTTACCTTTGCCGTCATCGGCACACACCACGTTGAAGCTGATCTGCAGGTGAGTTTCGCCGGTCTGCTGGAAGCTCTTGTTACCTACGACCAGTTTCGGGTCGCTGCTGGTGATGATGTAGCCTTGGCTCAGCAAGGCACGCCGCGCGGCCTCGCACGCTGCTACATCGCTAACGGGGTAATCCCGGGAAAACGTACCGGAGTCGTCGAAGTTCTCATGTTCATAAATAGCGGTCTTGGGTGACGAGCAGCCCGCGGCGCCCGCCAGCACCAGCGCCAGCCCGAGGCTACGCAAGTGGAATGATGTCGACATTGAAGATCCTGAGGAAAACGGTCTGGGCGGTATTGTGCAACAGAACGAGGCCTTGGCGCGCGCATTCCTGTCGGTAAAACGTCACAGGGTTACGCACCGGGGCCTGCAGGGAAAAGCCCGGCGCACATATGGTCAATAAACACGCGTACCTTGGTCGAAGTATGGCGACCGGGCCACAACATCCAGAAACTGCCCCGGTGTTCCAAGTAATCATCCAACACCCGTTGCAAGCGCCCCTCGCCCACGGCCTGGTTGACCATGTAGTCCGGCAGGCAGGCAATGCCCAAACCCTCGAGCACCACGTGGTTCAGAGACTCAATGGTGGTACTGACCAACGGCGTACGTAACAGCGGTTCCGCAGCACCCGGGGCAAGACGCAACGGCCAGGGCTCGAGCTTGCCCGTGGCGCAGAACTTGTGGCGCAGGCAGGCGTGGCCATTCAGGTCCTGTGGTTGCTGCGGGGTGCCGTGTTGGGCGAAGTATCCCGGTGTGGCGACGAGCACCAACTGGTAGTGACCCAGGTGGCGCGCTATCAACCGCGAATCTTCCGGCTTGCCCGTGCGAATCACCGCATCGAAACCTTCCTCGATCACGTCCACCATACGGTCAGAGAAATCCACATCCAACTCGATATCCGGATAGACGCGCATAAAGTCACTGAGTACTGGCATCAACAAGCCCCGCACCTGCGGCACACTGATGCGCAGCTTGCCCCGTGGGGTTGCACCGGCGTCTGTCAGTTCCTGCTCGGCTGCTTCCACCTCAGCGAGAATCCGCCGCGACCGTTCAAGGAACAGCGAGCCTTCACTGGTCAAGGTGATACTGCGCGTGCTGCGGTGAAACAGCCGCACGCCCAGGCGCTCTTCCATCCGCGCAATGCTTTTGCCTACAGCCGACGACGACACCCCCAGCACACGGCCGGCGGCGGTGAAGCTGAGCGTCTGCGCCACCTGCACGAACACCGAAAGGCTGCCCAAGCTGTCCATGATCCCCCTTCAGCGATTGCGGACACTTGCGTCCGATAAGTTCGGAACCTTAGCCTGTTTTTCCGTCAACCACAGCCCCCTACTCTGCCCGCTTGCCCTTTTACCTGGATAAAACGTCATGAGCAGCAGCCCTTCACTCACCGCATCAGCCCAGCGGGATTCATTACCGCTGGGCGGTCTACTGGCCCTAGCCAGCGCTGGCTTTATCACCATCCTCACCGAAGCCATGCCCGCCGGATTACTACCCCAGATAGGCGAAGGCCTAGGCGTGTCGCCCGCCCTGGTCGGTCAACTGGTCACGGTCTATGCCCTTGGCTCGTTGCTGGCAGCCATCCCCCTGACGCTGCTGACCCGCGGCTTGCGCAGACGACCGTTACTGCTGATGGCCATCGGCGGCTTTGCCTTGGTCAACAGCGTAACAGCGCTGTCCAGCCACTACGGGCTGACCCTCGTAGCACGCTTTTTCGCCGGGGTCTTCGCCGGGCTGCTTTGGGCGTTGCTAGCGGGTTATGCGAGCCGAATGGTGTCGCCACACCTGCAAGGTCGCGCCATTGCCGTGGCCATGCTGGGTGCACCGCTGGCGCTGTCACTGGGTGTGCCTGCGGGCACCTTCCTCGGCACCACCGTTGGCTGGCGCCTGAGTTTTGCAATCATGACCGGGCTGACCTTGGTGTTACTGGCTTGGGCACGCTGGCAACTGCCGGATTTTGCTGGCGAACGGGCGGATAAACGCTTGGGGCTGCGCCAGGTGCTGAACCTGCCAGGAATTCGTCCGGTGCTGTGGGTAACGTTTACCTACGTGCTGGCCCACAACATTCTCTACACCTACATCGCCCCGTTGCTGGTGCCCGCCGGGATCGATGCGGATGTTGACCGAGTGCTGCTGGTGTTTGGCCTCTCGGCGGTGCTGAGCATCTGGCTGGCAGGTGTGTTGATTGACCGGTGGCTGCGCGCCTTACTATTAATCAGTTGTGCGCTGTTTGGCCTGATCGCCCTGGCGCTGGCGTTCTGGATCAATGTGCCGGCAGTCATCTATACCGCCGTGGCGTTATGGGGCCTGGCGTTCGGCGGCCTGCCGGCTCTGTTGCAAACCGCACTGGCCCAATCGGCGGGCGAGTCGGCGGATGCCGCACAATCAATGCTGGTGACCGTGTGGAACCTGGGGATAGCCGGTGGCGGGCTGGCGGGTGGCGTGTTGCTTCAGGGCTGGGGCGTCGCGGGCTTTCCATGGGCCGTTATGCTACTGATGCTACTGGCCTGGGCTGGCGCATCACAGACGGCGCCCCAACAGTTGGCCCGGCCAGCCCGCCAAGTCGAATGTTGAAATGCGCTCGTAGCCACAGGACACATAAAAACGCACCAGATCCCCTGTCCCGCCGCCGTAGCAGTCCACACGCAAACGCGTGACGCCTACTGCCCGGGCCTGGTCATCGGCAAAGGCCATCATGCGCCGCCCAAGGCCGCGAACACGCGGGTCACGCGCGGCAATCAACAGGCGCACATACACCTCGGGCTCAGTCGCCAACGGTACATAAGGCATGGGATCGCCCAAAACCAGCGCTCCACGGATACGCCCTGCGGGATCCTCTACCACCCACGCCCCGGGCAACGCGCAGGCTTCAGCCACTTGCGCGACCCGCCGGGGCAACGCCGACCAGGGCTCGGTGCCCCACTGATGGGTATTGCCTATGCCAACGAACCATGCAATCACCTCGTCGAACACCTGGAGCACGGCAGAAACATCCGCCACACGGGCGCGGCGGATCAGCAAGCCGTCCATTCCTTGAATCAACATGCATGGAACTCCTGGGTCGACGATACCGAGCACCCAGTCTAGCGCACATAAAAAAGCCCCCGGTCTTTTCAGGCCGGGGGCTTCTTGTTCAAACCAACATCAGTACTTCTTGATATCAGCCTTGGTTTCCAACTGCTTGCGGTACGCTGCGAAGTCCTGCTGGCCGACACGGGAAGCGAGGAAGCGGCGGTATTGGGCCTTTTCTTCTTCCGATGGGGCTGCAGCTTCATTCACGCCGTTCAAGCGCACGATCGCCAGGCTACCGTCAGCCAGGGTCACGGTGGTGAAGGTCGGCTTGTCCTTGACCGCAGGCTTAGGCATGCGGAACAGGGCTTGCAATACGGCTGGGTCGATCGCTTCCTGGCTACGGGTAGCCGCTTCAGTGACTTTCCACGCCTGACCATCGACCGGCTGGTTCAGCGGTGTCTTGCCATCACGCAGGCTGGCGATCAGCTCGTCAGCGTGAGTCTTGGCAGCCGCGCTGGCGCGCTCCTTGGCCATCTGCGTGCGGATTGCCGCAGCAACGCTTTCCAGCGGCAGTTGCGCAGGTTTGCGGTGCTCTTTGGCACGCAGCACGATGATGGTTTCCGGGTCCAGCTCAATGGCGGTGCTGTTGGCACCTTCATCCAGCACTTCCGGGCTGAACGCAGCGGTGACCACGGCACGGTTGGCCGCGACACCGTCACCACCTTCACGGCCAAACGGTGCGGAGGTGTGCACGGTCAGCTTCAGGTCAGAGGCAGGCTGAGCCAAATCAGAAGCTTCGAATGCCGCATCTTCCAATTGCTTGGTCGCTTCGACAAAACGCTGCTCTACCTGCTGAGCCTTGAGCTCACGGGTCAGTTTGTCTTTCAGGCTGGCGAACGTCGGCACTTGGGGTGCTTCAACGCCCAACAACTTGATCAAGTGCCAACCGAAGGTGCTGCGCACCGGCGTCGAGACCTGGTCCTGTTTCAACGCATACAGGGCCGTTTCGAAGTCCGGATCGTAGACGCCAGGGCCAGCGAAGCCGAGGTCACCGCCGTTGTTGGCAGAGCCAGGATCCTGGGAAAACTCCTTGGCCAGGGCTTCGAACTTCTCACCTTTGGCCAGGCGTGCCTGGATTTCTTCGATCTTAGCCTTGGCTTGCGCGTCGGAAACCTTGTCGTTGACTTCAATCAGGATGTGCGCCGCGCGACGCTGTTCAGCGAGGTTGGCGGTTTCTTTCTGATAGGCCGCCTGCAGTTCATCGTCCTTGACGTTGACCTGGTCGAAGAAAGAAGACTTCTTCAATTCCAGATAGTCGATGACCACCTGGTCCGGGGTCATGAACTCTTTGGCGTGCTGGTCGTAGTAAGCCTTGACCTCTTCGTCGGTGAGCTTCACCGCCGCAGGGTTGGCCTTGATGTTGACGGTGGCGAAATCGCGAGTCTGTTTTTCCAGACGGGCAAATGCGAGCACTTCGGCATCGGTGACAAAGCCGCTACCGGCAATGCCTGCGCGAACCTGACCGATCAGCATTTCCTGGGTCATCATCTGACGGAACTGCAGACGGCTATAGCCCAACTGACGGATCACCTGGTCAAAGCGTTCGGCGTTGAACTTGCCGTCAACCTGGAATTCCGGCGTTTGCAGGATCACCTGGTCCAATGCAGCTTCAGAGAACCCGAACTTGGAATCGGCAGCACCCTGCAGCAGCAGCTTGCGGTCGATCAGGCCTTTGAGAGCCGCCTCGCGCAGCAGTTTTTCGTCGAGGAGCGAAGCGTCGAAATCCTTGCCCAACTGTTGCATCAGCTGTCGACGTTGCATGTCGACGGCCTGGCTCAGCTCGGTCTGGGTGATTTCTTCACCGTTGACCTTGGCCACGTCCTGCTTGTTAGTACCCGAAGCCTGGAAAATGGCTTCGATACCGGTGAACGCCATCAATGCGACGATGATCCCGATAATGGTCTTGGCAATCCAGCCTTGTGAATTGTCCCTGATATTTTGCAGCATGCGTCCCCCAGAAACGGTTGAACTTCAAAAATTGGCAACCGTGGAGCGTGGGTAGAATCCGGATAGAAGAAAGGCGCATCCGAGGATGCGCCTTCTCGTAACTGGCGGAGCGGACGGGGGGTTGAACTTGCACCCCCGGCGTGGCGACCCAATGGATACGTGGGTCAGCTACCGCTCCGCTGCCAGGCCAGACCTGCGTCCGACCCGGGTAGCAAAGGCTTGAACGAAGCTTAGTTAACGGCTTCTTTCAGGGCTTTACCGGCTTTGAAACCTGGTTTTTTGGCAGCAGCGATTTGCAGTGCTTTGCCAGTCTGTGGGTTGCGGCCAGTGCGAGCTGGGCGGTCAGTCACAGAGAACGTACCGAAGCCTACCAGTACCACGGAGTCGCCGGCCTTCAGAGCGCCAGTGACGGATTCGATTACTGCATCCAGCGCACGGCCAGCAGCAGCTTTCGGGATATCAGCGGATGCAGCAATAGCATCAATCAGTTCCGACTTGTTCACTCTAAGTCCCCTTATATATCTATTGAGTATGATTCTAAGTTTTTTGGTAAACAGCAAAAACCAGTGCTGAATGGCCTACAGACACTTAAGAGCCGCTTTATAACAAGGGCTCTAAAAAGCTGTCAAGGAAGCCTCCAGGCTTATTCACATTAATGCGTGCTAATTCTTTCCTTGGAATCAG
The DNA here is from genome assembly GCF_054683855.1 of Pseudomonas sp. H1_D04. Lineage (NCBI taxonomy): Bacteria > Pseudomonadati > Pseudomonadota > Gammaproteobacteria > Pseudomonadales > Pseudomonadaceae > Pseudomonas > Pseudomonas sp. H1_D04. Next base: position 4,485,448 of record NZ_CP162826.1, on the reverse strand, counting down.
ACTCTCGTTTTTCATCCTTGGCAACTATCTCCGGAGCCACATCCGGCAAGGGCTCTGGCGCGTATTGCAGCGCAATTTGCAGGACCTCGTCAATCCATTTAACCGGTTTAATCTGAAGATCCTGCTTGATGTTGTCAGGAATTTCCTTCAAGTCGCGAACATTCTCTTCAGGGATGATCACTGTTTTGATACCACCCCGGTGTGCTGCAAGCAATTTCTCTTTCAGACCACCGATGGCCAATACCTGACCACGCAGGGTGATTTCCCCAGTCATGGCAACGTCGGCACGCACCGGGATGCCGGTCAATGCAGACACCAAGGCCGTGCACATGCCTACGCCAGCGCTAGGGCCATCTTTAGGCGTAGCACCTTCCGGCATATGGATGTGAGTGTCATGCTTCTCGTGGAAGTCCAGGGGGATCCCCAGGCTTCTGGCGCGACTGCGCACCACGGTCTGCGCGGCAGTGATGGATTCAACCATCACGTCACCCAGGGAACCGGTCTTGATCAGCTGGCCTTTGCCTGGAATCACAGCAGCCTCGATGGTCAGCAATTCCCCGCCCACCTGGGTCCACGCCAAGCCAGTCACCTGACCGACTTGATCCTGCTGCTCGGCCAGGCCGTAGCGGAATTTCTTCACACCCAGGAAGTGCTCCAAGGAGTCGGCCACCACCTTCACGGAGAAGCGTTTTTCCAGCGCATGCTCTTTGACTGCCTTGCGGCAAATCTTCGCGATCTGGCGCTCAAGGCCCCGCACACCGGCCTCGCGGGTGTAGTAACGCACGATGTCGCGGATCGCTTCGATGTCAAATTCGATCTCGCCCTTCTTCAGGCCATTCGCCGAAATTTGCTTGGGCGCGAGGTACTTGACCGCAATGTTGATCTTCTCGTCCTCGGTGTAACCCGGTAGACGAATCACCTCCATCCGATCCAGCAAGGCCGGCGGGATGTTCATGGAGTTGGAAGTGCAGAGGAACATTACGTCAGACAAGTCGTAGTCGACTTCTAGGTAATGGTCGTTGAAATTATGGTTTTGCTCAGGGTCGAGCACTTCCAGCAACGCCGATGCCGGGTCGCCACGCATGTCGCTGCCCATTTTGTCGATTTCATCAAGCAGGAACAGCGGGTTGCGCACACCCACCTTTGTCATCTTTTGAATCAATCTTCCTGGCATCGAACCGATGTAAGTTCGGCGATGACCACGAATTTCCGCCTCATCACGCACACCGCCGAGCGCCATGCGCACGAATTTGCGGTTAGTCGCACTGGCAATCGATTCGGCGAGAGAGGTTTTACCAACCCCTGGAGGGCCGACCAGGCACAACACCGGACCACGAATTTTCTTCACGCGCTTTTGCACGGCGAGGTATTCGAGAATCCGCTCTTTGACTTCTTCGAGGCCATAGTGATCGGCGTCGAGAATTTCCTCGGCACGTGTCAGGTCCAAACGCACTTTGGTCTGGGCCTTCCACGGAACCTGCACCAGCCAGTCGATGTACGAGCGCACCACGGTCGCTTCAGCGGACATCGGCGACATCTGCTTGAGCTTGTTCAGCTCGGCATTAGCTTTGGTAAGAGCGTCTTTCGGCAGGCCTGCGGCATCAATGCGCTTTTTCAGCTCTTCGATTTCGTTGTGGCCCTCCTCGCTGTCGCCAAGTTCTTTCTGAATGGCCTTCATCTGCTCATTCAGGTAGTACTCGCGCTGGCTACGCTCCATTTGTTTCTTCACGCGACCACGAATGCGCTTCTCAACCTGCAACAGGTCGATTTCGGCATCCAGCAACGCCAGGACATGTTCAACACGGGCCGACAGGTCGATGATTTCGAGGATGTCTTGCTTCTGCTCGATCTTCAGCGCCATGTGTGCGGCCATGGTGTCGACCAGACGGCTTGGCTCATCAATGCTATTGAGGGAAGACAGGACCTCAGCCGGGACTTTTTTGCCCAACTGCACATACTGCTCGAACTGCGAGAGCAGGCTGCGTACAAAAACTTCGGATTCGCGCTCAGGGGCTTCGACTTCGTCGATCAGCGCCACTTCGGCGCGCAGGTGACCATCCACCTCCATGAAACGCTCTACAGCACCTCGTTGCTCGCCTTCTACCAGCACCTTGACGGTGCCATCAGGCAGTTTGAGCAGTTGCAGGACAGTAGCAATTGTACCGACGCGATACAGGGCGTCTTCGCCTGGATCATCATCGGCAGGATTTCTCTGGGCCAACAGCAGGATCTGCTTGTCGCCCGTCATCGCTGCCTCAAGGGCTTCGATAGACTTCTCGCGCCCCACGAACAGCGGGATAACCATGTGCGGATAAACGACGACATCACGCAACGGCAGGAGAGGCAATTCAATGGTTGTCTTCATGATTTCGCCTCTATGACAGTTGAAAAATAAGCTTGAAACCAAGATGGGGGCTGCATGCAAAAAAAACAAGCTTATTGCCAGCAGTTAAACGCAGTAAACGCTTCAAGATAAAAGTCGCACAAAAAACAAAGGGGCCCTAGGGGCCCCTTGTTTGTACCGAAACTGCGAAACGCTTACGCGTCTGGCGCAGCTTTGGCAGTCGGCTCACTGTTCTCGTAGATATACAGCGGCTTGGACTTACCTTCTATAACGCTTTCGTCGATCACCACTTTACTCACCTCAGACTGCGAGGGAATTTCGTACATGGTGTCGAGCAACACGCCTTCAAGGATAGAACGCAGACCACGTGCACCGGTCTTGCGCTCCAGCGCCCGCTTGGCTACCGACTTGAGGGCATCAGTACGGAACTCAAGGTCCACACCTTCCATCTCAAACAGCTTGGCGTACTGCTTGGTCAGGGCATTTTTCGGCTCGGTGAGGATCTGAATCAGAGCAGCCTCATCCAACTCGTCCAATGTGGCCAGGACCGGCAAACGGCCAACGAATTCCGGGATCAGACCGAACTTGACCAGATCGTCAGGCTCAACCTCACGCAGGGACTCGCCCACCTTCTTGCCTTCTTCCTTGCTGCGCACTTCTGCACTGAAACCGATACCGCCCCGGGTGGAACGTTGCTGAATAACTTTTTCCAGCCCAGAGAACGCACCGCCACAGATGAACAGGATGTTACGCGTATCAACCTGAAGGAATTCCTGCTGCGGGTGCTTGCGGCCGCCTTGTGGCGGTACGGAAGCAACCGTGCCTTCAATCAGCTTCAACAGAGCCTGCTGCACGCCCTCACCAGAAACGTCCCGGGTGATCGACGGGTTGTCAGACTTGCGCGAGATCTTGTCGATTTCGTCGATATAGACAATACCCATCTGGGCCTTCTCTACGTCGTAATCGCACTTCTGCAGCAGTTTCTGAATGATGTTCTCGACGTCCTCACCCACGTAGCCAGCCTCAGTGAGGGTGGTAGCGTCGGCGATGGTGAACGGAACATTCAGCAGACGAGCGAGGGTTTCTGCAAGCAGGGTTTTACCCGAGCCTGTAGGACCGATCAGCAAGATGTTGCTCTTGCCGAGTTCGACTTCGTCGCCTTTCTTGTCACGCTGGTTCAGACGCTTGTAGTGGTTGTACACCGCTACGGCCAGAACCTTCTTTGCACGCTCTTGACCAATCACATATTGATCAAGGATGCCGCTGATTTCTTTAGGCGAAGGCAGTTTATGCGCGCTGCTCTCGGCCTGTGCTTCCTGCACCTCCTCGCGGATGATGTCATTGCACAGGTCGACGCACTCGTCGCAGATAAACACCGAGGGGCCGGCAATCAACTTGCGTACTTCATGCTGGCTTTTGCCACAGAAGGAGCAATAGAGCAGCTTGCCGTTGTCCTCGCCGTTGCGGGTGTCAGTCATTCGTTCGATCCAAATCCGATAGGCTTGCAACACAAGATGAAGGCTTATGCGGGCTTTTTCAAGCCCGCCGATGATCGGACACGCCGACCAGCCCTATTTTGAGCGGCTTATATTAAGCGGGGCGCTTTTCGATCACTGCATCGATCAACCCGTATTCACGTGCGGCTTCGGCGCTCATGAAGTTGTCGCGGTTGGTGTCGCGCTCGATTTCTTCCAGCGTGTGCCCGCTGTGCTTGGCCATCAGCGTGTTAAGACGTTCGCGGATGAAGAGGATTTCCTTAGCGTGGATTTCGATGTCCGACGCTTGGCCCTGGAAACCGCCCAGTGGCTGGTGAATCATCACGCGCGAGTTCGGCAGGCAGTAACGCTTGCCCTCGGCACCCGCCGTCAGCAGGAACGCGCCCATGCTGCAGGCCTGGCCAATGCAGGTCGTCGAGACGTTAGGCTTGATGAACTGCATGGTGTCGTAGATCGACATACCTGCCGTCACCGAACCGCCCGGCGAGTTAATGTAGAGATGGATGTCCTTGTCCGGGTTTTCCGCTTCAAGGAACAGCAGCTGCGCACAGATCAGGTTGGCCATGTAGTCCTCTACCGGGCCCACCAGAAAGATCACTCGCTCCTTGAGCAGGCGCGAGTAGATGTCGTAGGCGCGCTCGCCACGAGCAGACTGCTCGACAACCATCGGGACCAAGCCGCCTGCGGCCTGGATATCAGAGTTCTGCTGAATATAGGAATTACGGAACATGCTCTGCAGTTACTCCCAAATAGTCATGTCTTGAAAACGCATAAGCCAGCGCGAGGCTGGCTTATGGTTGAATTTCCAACGAGTTGGACAATCAGTCGGCTTGTGCTGCTTCCGCCGGCTTGACTGCTTCTTCGTAAGAGACCGCTTTATCGGTCACCTTAGCCTTCTGCAGAACAGTATCCACAACTTGTTCTTCCAGCACAACCGAACGCACTTCGTTCAGTTGCTGGTCGTTCTTGTAGTACCAAGCCACAACCTGCTCAGGCTCCTGGTAGGCCGAAGCCATTTCCTGGATCATTTCGCGAACGCGATCTTCATCAGGCTTGAGGTCGAACTGCTTGACCACTTCAGCCACGACCAAACCCAGCACAACGCGACGCTTGGCTTGCTCTTCGAACAGCTCGGCAGGCAGTTGGTCAGGCTTGATATTGCCACCAAACTGCTGAACCGCTTGAACGCGCAGGCGATCCACTTCATTGGACAGCAAAGCCTTAGGCACTTCGATCGGGTTGGCAGCCAGCAGACCGTCCATGACCTGATTCTTAACCTTGGACTTAATGGCCTGGCGCAGCTCGCGCTCCATGTTCTTGCGAACTTCGGTGCGGAAGCCTTCGATGCCGGTTTCCTTGATACCAAACTGATTGAAGAACTCTTCGTTCAGCTCTGGCAGCTTAGGCTCGGAAACGCTGTTGACGGTCACGGTGAACTCGGCAGCTTTGCCAGCCAAGTCCAGATTTTGGTAGTCAGCAGGGAAAGTCAGGTTCAGAACACGCTCTTCGCCGGCTTTGGCGCCAACCAGGCCGTCTTCGAAACCAGGAATCATGCGGTTGGAGCCCAGTACCAATTGGGTACCCTTGGCAGAGCCACCAGCGAACACTTCGCCGTCAACCTTGCCAACGAAATCGATGTTCAGCTGATCTTCGTTCTGGGCGGCACGATCGGCCACTTCGAAACGAGTGTTCTGCTTGCGCAGGATTTCCAGCATGTTGTCCAGGTCGGAATCAGCGACGTCAGCGCTCAGGCGCTCGATTTCGATACCGTCGAAACCAGCGACTTCGAACTCTGGGAACACTTCGAATACGGCAACATATTCCAGGTCCTTGCCAGCTTCCAGGGACTTAGGCTCGATCGAAGGCGAGCCAGCTGGGTTCAGCTTTTGCTCAACAACGGCTTCGTAGAAGGAAGCCTGGATCACGTCACCTACAGCTTCTTGACGCGCATCAGCACCAAAACGGCGCTTGATTTCGCTCATCGGCACTTTGCCTGGACGGAAACCAGCGATCTTGGCCTTTTGGGCAGTCTGCTGCAGACGCTTGTTGACCGCAGTCTCGATACGCTCTGCCGGCACGGTGATGCTCAGGCGGCGCTCAAGAGCAGTAGTATTTTCAACAGAAACTTGCATGAATATTCCTCGTTGCACAGACGTTAGCCGGCCGTTTCCGACCCCAGAATCAAGGGCATGCATTCTAGAGGGTCAAACTCAAGAAGTCACCCTACTGGAAACGGGTAAAAAAACAGCAGGCCATTTGTAGGTTCAAGTGCACGCGTGCACCTCAGCCCGTTAGCAAATACAGCTCATCACGCCAGGGCTCTGCGCCAACCCTTCTATATATAGAAGGACCAGGAACGCAGCCCCCGGCAGCCAGCCTTGCGAGCAAGACCGGCGACAGGGAAGCAGCATCGAGAAACACAAATACGATGAAGCGCCCCGCCCTTGAAACTCGAAACGCTTAAACGAAAACGGCACAGCCCTTTTCAGGTACTGCGCCGTTATCGCTATTTAATAGCGGTACTGACCTCTCTATAGACGAGCATCAGTCCTACACGTTCAAAACCGGCAACGATTCTAACGCCAAGGCATTGAGAATGCTTGCTTTTTTGACAACCATAATCTCTAGGCGCCTTGCACTACTCGACCGCAACCGCCCACACAAACAAGACCCGGCTTTTTCCAGATGCAAAAAAAAGCGCCAGATCATTGATCTGGCGCTTTTTCAAAATATGGGGTGGACGAAGGGGATCGAACCCTCGACAACGGGAGTCACAATCCCGTGCTCTACCAACTGAGCTACGCCCACCATATTGCATTAACAAAGAACTCGAACATCTTCTTTGTTGACCCCACCCAGCCTGACGGCTTGGCGAAGCTTTAATTGGTGCGGATGAAGAGACTCGAACTCTTACGCCTCGCGGCGCTGGAACCTAAATCCAGTGTGTCTACCAATTCCACCACATCCGCGTTTGAAGCTCTTAAAGCAAAGGCGCCAGACGATTAATCTGGCGCCTTTTCAAAATATGGGGTGGACGAAGGGGATCGAACCCTCGACAACGGGAGTCACAATCCCGTGCTCTACCAACTGAGCTACGCCCACCATATAGCGCTACTTGTGCCAAAGCTGCCTAATGGCGCACCCGGCAGGACTCGAACCTGCGACCATCCGCTTAGAAGGCGGATGCTCTATCCAGCTGAGCTACGGGCGCCTTATTAATCTGTACTCTTGGAGGATTACAAACTAAGTGCTTCCAGCCTTGCAGTACAACTATTCTGCTCGACCTTCTTAACCAGTGCTAGGCTGTGCCCGACAAGTGCGACGAATAGTATAGAGGGCCCGGAAACCCGTCAAATCTTTTTTGAAAAAAATTCATTTTATTTAAGGGGTTAGGCCAATTTGCAGACCAAGCGCCTTTGCCCTCACGCCGTGGCGTGCGAGAATGCGCGCACTTTTCCTCCCCCTCTCGATGGTTAATCACGCGTAATGACTGCACAACTTATCGACGGCAAATCAATCGCCGCCAGCCTGCGCCAGCAGATCGCCAAACGAGTCACCGAGCGCAGCCAGCAAGGCCTGCGCACGCCTGGCCTCGCGGTGATCCTGGTCGGCAGCGATCCTGCCTCTCAGGTTTATGTCTCGCACAAGCGTAAAGATTGTGAAGAGGTCGGCTTTATATCCAAGGCCTATGACCTGCCTGCCGCCACCACCCAAGAGGCACTCACCGATCTGATCGACGGCCTCAACGACAACCCTGCGATCGACGGCATCCTCCTGCAACTGCCACTGCCCGAGCACTTGGACGCGTCCAAGCTGCTGGAGCAGATCCGCCCGGACAAAGACGTCGACGGCTTCCATCCTTACAATGTCGGCCGCCTGGCCCAGCGCATCCCCCTGCTGCGTCCGTGCACGCCAAAAGGCATCATGACCCTGCTGGAAAGTACCGGTGTCGATCTGTACGGCCTTGATGCAGTTGTGGTCGGCGCGTCCAACATTGTCGGTCGCCCGATGGCCATGGAGCTGCTGCTGGCCGGCTGCACCGTGACCGTTACCCACCGCTTCACCAAGGACCTGGCAGGCCACGTTGGTCGTGCCGACCTCGTTGTCGTAGCCGCCGGCAAGCCGGGCCTGGTCAAGGGTGAGTGGATCAAGGAAGGCGCCATCGTTATCGACGTGGGCATCAACCGTCAGGAAGACGGCAAGCTGGTAGGCGATGTGGTGTACGACACTGCCCTGCCCCGCGCTGGCTGGATCACCCCGGTGCCAGGCGGCGTCGGCCCGATGACCCGCGCTTGCCTGCTGGAGAACACCCTGTACGCCGCAGAGACCTTGCACGGTTAATAACCAGTCGTAATGAAAAAGCCCTGCCTTATCGCAGGGCTTTTTATTGCCCGAAAAAAACCTGTTTTTTCTTAGTTTTTAAGCACTTTCGTCTGGTTTTAGAAGAACATTCGACACTCCATCGTCCATACTCCTAAAATGTAACGGCATTTATCAAAGAAACCGTTGCTCAACGGTATTTCCTACTTTTTTAGCGAGTTCATCCGCGTGAAAATTCGTCTTTCTATTGCCAGCCTATTTTTTGCGTTCACAGGCACCTTTGCGCACGCCGCCGAATCCACCCAGGCGCCGCGCGACCCATCCAAACTGCAGATCGCATCCGGCAGCGCCATGCTGGTGGACCTGCAGACCAACAAGGTCATCTACGCCAGCAACCCCGACGTGGTGGTGCCGATTGCGTCGGTGAGCAAGTTGATGACCGGCCTGATCGTGCTTGAAGCCAAGCAAAACATGGATGAGTACATCGACATCAACATCAAAGACACGCCGGAAATGAAAGGCGTGTTCTCCCGCGTAAAAATCGGCAGCGAAATGCCTCGCAAGGAAATGCTGCTGATCGCCCTGATGTCATCGGAAAACCGCGCCGCCGCCAGCCTGGCCCACCACTATCCGGGGGGCTACCCGGCATTTATCGCGGCGATGAACGCCAAGGCCAAGGCGCTGGGCATGACCAACACCCACTATGTTGAACCCACCGGCCTGTCGATCCACAACGTGTCCACCGCCCGCGACCTGAGCAAGCTGTTGGCTGCCGCACGGCGCTACCCGCTGCTCAGCCAGTTGAGCACCACGAAGGAAAAGACCGTCGCGTTCCGCAAGCCCAACTACACCCTGGGTTTCTCCAACACTGACCACCTGATCAACCGCGCCAACTGGGATATCAAGTTGACCAAGACCGGCTTCACTAACCAGGCCGGCCATTGCCTGGTGCTGGTGACCAGCATGGGTAATCGCCCGGTGTCGCTGGTGATCCTGGATGCGTTCGGCAAGTTCACGCACTTTGCCGATGCCAGCCGTATTCGCAGCTGGGTCGAGACCGGCAAGGGCGGTTCGGTGCCGGACGTGGCATTGCGCTACAAGGCCGACAAAAATCTGAAGAACCGCTCGAATGCGGCGCAAGCCCACCGTTAAAGGGCGCCGCACCACATTTTTATCGGTGTTCTGACAATACTTTAAGCGCCTGGGCCGCCGCCTGCTCCTGCCCGGCTTGGGCCGTCGCATTTGCCGCCTCGCGCCAACGCTGGGCATCCACATTCGCTGGCAACTGGCTCGGACGCTGGGTGAGGATCGCCCAGTGCCCCGCGCTTGCCCACTTCGATTCAAAGTCGCTGAAGCTCATCAATAAACGCCGGTCCATGCCCGAGCGCAGCAGAACCGTGCTTTTCTGCTGATTGAAGCCCACCACGACAACATAGTGCGCATCCGACCACAGCCCGCCGCCCACCCGCGCCATCACCGGATAACCCGCCGCCACTTGCGCCAGCACGGCCGTCAGTTTGGCATCCAGTGGATACACCATCAGCCCGTACTCACGCGCCAACACTTGCATGTTGCGCTCCAGGTCCGCTTCGCCGCCCGGCAAACGCAGCGGCTTATCCAGCAAACCCGGTGTCATGACAATGCCTTGTTGCGACAGCATGCTGGCTAACGCCGTAGGACCGCTCTGATAAGCCTCGCTGCGAAAGGTCGGCACACCATTGAGTTCGACGCGCTCCGGCAAGCCCGGCAGTTTCGACGGATGCCCGGAACAGGCCGCGAGGCCCATGGCGCAGGCCAGCAACAGGGATGATTTAACGTTCGACCGTAACCGCAATTTTTTACTCTCTTGATCAACTGCCGGTAAGGGCCCTGATCATAGGGCGCTCGGCCACGCGGGTATAGCCCAAAGCCAGGGTTTACCGCCTGAGATAGAGCAAACAAGTTGGATGAACACGACCATTGGTCAATAGCAGGCAACCGTCAGGTAGCTAGACTGTCCATTGAGAAGACTGTGTGTGCCCCGTACTGGGCGAAAGGAGGCCTGAATGAGCCTTGCAACGACGATTGTGATGTTGATCTGCGGTTGGCTGGCGGTTGCCGGCGCCATGTTGTGGGGGGGTGTTGCGCATTACCCGTCGGCATCATCACCCCCACGTAAAACCTGCCAAGCCCCTAAAGGCAGCGGCACACCACGCCTAGCCAGGCATGCAATTGAAGTCCCGCGTCGCCGCAACTTCCTTGCCGTGGCCATCCTTTAAGGATGCACGCACGGTGGTGCCCAGGCTGGATTCCACCAGCGTGTAGTGCTCACCCGCCTTAAAGGCTTCGTATTCGACCCGGCCTTGGCAATCCCGCTGATTGTCGTCGCCGGGCTCCTCTTCGTACAACGTAACATCCAGGCTATGAGCCCCCGGTTTCACCTCGAAATAGCGCCCGTCATCCACACGCTTGCCGTCCACGCGCTCAGCCAGCAAGTCATTCGGCGCATCCTCTGTCAGACCAATCCAGGCCTCACTCGGATCCGCTTTAGGGATCGGGCCGGCGCACGCCGACAGCAGCAATACGACACCCAATGCAGGGATCAACAACAGAGGTTTAAGTGACATGGCAGTGCTCCAAAAAGACGATATGTCCGATGGGTGACAAGCGTGACTCAGCAGCGCTGCTTGGAACAAATGAATCCATATGAAACGATCTTCAGCCCTTACCTAAATGTTCCTTCACCTGGCTGAAAGGCGCGTGTTAGGTGGGTCGGGCAAGACTGCCGGGGTTTGCAATCCTGCTCCCTCGGAGGTTCACGCATGCTCGGGCTGGTAAAGACCGCACTGCAAAAGCCCTACACATTTATCGTGTTGGCCATATTCATCTGCATCATCGGGCCGATGGCGGCCCTGCGTACTCCCACCGACGTGTTCCCCGATATCGGCATCCCTGTGGTCGCCGTGGTCTGGCAGTACAACGGCCTGTCGCCGGACGCCATGGCGGGCCGCGTGATCTACACCTACGAACGCTCCCTGAGCACCACCGTCAACGACATCGAACATATCGAATCCCAATCCCTGCCTGGGATGGGCATCGTGAAAATCTTCTTCCAACCCGGCGTCGATATCCGCACCGCCAATGCCCAAGTGACCGCCGTGTCACAAACCGTGCTCAAGCAAATGCCGCCGGGCATCACGCCGCCGTTGATCCTCAACTACAGCGCGTCCACGGTGCCGATCCTGCAAATGGCGTTTTCCAGCCCAAGCCTCTCGGAAGCCAAGATCCGCGACCTGGTGCAGAACAACATCCGCCTGCCGTTGAGCGCCCTGCCCGGCCTGGCCATGCCCACACCGATGGGTGGCAAGCAGCGTCAGATCACCCTCGACCTCGACCCGCAAGCGCTGGCTGCCAAAGGCCTGTCGGCCCAGGATGTGGGCAATGCCCTGGCGCTGCAGAATCAGATCATTCCGGTGGGCACTGCCAAGCTCGGCCCCAACGAATACACCATCCTGCTCAACAACAGCCCCAAGGCCATCGATGAGCTTAACGACCTGCCGATCAAGACCGTCGACGGCGCGTTGATCACCATCGGCCAGGTTGCCCACGTGCGTGACGGCTCGCCGCCGCAGACCAACATCGTGCGCGTCGACGGTCATCGCGCAGTGCTGATGCCGGCCTTGAAAAACGGCAGCATTTCCACCCTATCGATCATCGACGGTATCCGTGGAATGCTGCCGCGCATCAACGAGACCCTACCACCGTCACTGAAGACCTCGTTGCTGGGCGACGCCTCGGTGTTCGTCAAGCAATCGGTGGGCAGCGTGGCCCAGGAAGGCATCATCGCCGCGCTGCTGACCAGCGCGATGATCCTGCTGTTCCTCGGCAGCTGGCGCTCCACGATCATTATTGCGGCGTCGATTCCTCTGGCAGTGCTCTCAGCGATTGCGCTGCTGGCCGTCAGCGGGCAAACCCTCAACGTCATGACCCTCGGCGGGCTGGCGTTGGCGGTGGGGATTCTGGTGGACGACGCCACGGTGACCATCGAAAACATCAACTGGCACCTGGAACAAGGCAAGGCGGTGAAGACCGCGATCCTCGACGGCGCCGCGCAAATTGTCGGCCCGGCGTTCGTCTCGCTGCTGTGCATCTGCATCGTATTCGTGCCGATGTTCCTGCTGCAAGGCATTGCCGGTTATCTGTTCCGGCCCATGGCGCTGGCGGTGATCTTTGCCATGGCCAGCTCGTTCATTCTTTCGCGCACCCTGGTGCCGACGCTGGCGATGTTCCTGCTCAAGCCGCATACGCCGGAGCAAGGCGCGGGGCATCATCCGGAGGATGAATTTATCAACCACCATGAGGGTGAGCAGCACACGAAACCGCGCACTGCCGCACTGCAAGCCGTGCTGAATTTCCAGCAAGGGTTCGAGCGCCACTTCTCGAATATCCGCGACACCTACCATGGCTTGCTGACATTGGCCCTGGGTCATCGCAAGCGCTTTATCGTGGGTTTTCTGGCCTGTGTGCTCGCCTCATTCCTGCTATTGCCCAGCCTTGGCCAGGACTTCTTCCCGGCCACGGATGCCGGTGCGCTGGCCCTGCATGTGCGCCTGCCGCTGGGCACGCGCATCGAAGAAAGCGCCGCCGCCTTCGACCGCATTGAAGCGCGGATCCGTGAGGTCATCCCTGCCGAAGAACTGGACACCATTGTCGATAACATTGGCATCCCGCTCAGCGGCATCGACATGGCCTACAGCAGCAGCGGCACCATCGGCCCGCAGGATGGCGACATTCAAGTCAGCCTGAAAAAACACCACGCGCCCACCGCCGACTACGTGAAAAAACTGCGTGAAGCGCTGCCGCAAAGTTTCCCCGGCAGCCACTTCGCGTTCCTGCCGGCGGACATCAGCAGCCAGATCCTCAACTTCGGCGCGCCGGCGCCGCTGGACGTGAAAATCTCCGGGCGCAGCGATGAAGAAAACCGCGCCTATGCCGTCGAGCTGGAACGTCGCCTGCAACACGTGCCCGGCATCGCCGACCTGCGCATACAGCAGTCAACCGGCTATCCGTCGCTGCAGGTGAATGTCGACCGCCTGCGCGCCAACGGCCTGGGCATTACCGAGCGCGACGTGACCAACAGCATGGTCGCCTCTCTCGCCGGCAGCTCGCAAACCGCGCCGACCTTCTGGCTCAACCCGGCCAACGGCGTGTCCTATTCCATCGTCGCCGCCACCCCGCAATACCGCCTCGACAGCCTTCCATCACTGGAAGCGCTGCCCGTCACCGGCGCCAATGGGCAGTCGCAGATCCTCGGCGGTGTGGCAACCATCTCCCGTGTGCAAAGCCCGGCGGTGGTGACCCACTACAACATCGAACCGACCCTGGACCTGTACGCCAACGTGCAAGGCCGCGACCTCGGCGGCGTAGCCCGCGACGTGCAAAAGGTGCTGGATGACACCGCGTCCATGCGCCCCAAAGGCGCGACGATCAGCCTGCACGGGCAGATCGACGCGCTGCATGAAGCCTTCAGCGGCTTGAGCTTCGGCCTGCTTGGCGCGGTGGTGCTGATCTACCTGCTGATCGTGGTCAACTTCCAATCGTGGGCCGACCCGTTTGTGATCATCACTGCGTTGCCAGCGGCGTTAGCGGGGATCGTGTGGATGCTCTTCCTCAGCAGCACCTCATTGTCGGTGCCGGCGCTCACCGGAGCCATCTTGTGCATGGGCGTAGCCACTGCCAACTCAATCCTGGTGGTTAGCTTCTGCCGTGAGCGCCTGGCCGAACATGGTGATGCGCTCAAGGCCGCGCTGGAGGCCGGTTACACGCGCTTCCGCCCGGTGTGCATGACCGCCCTGGCGATGATCATCGGCATGTTGCCCCTGGCGCTGTCCGAGGAGCAAAACGCGCCGCTGGGCCGTGCGGTGATCGGTGGTTTGATCTTCGCCACCATCGCCACCCTGTTGTTTGTTCCCGTGGTCTTCAGCCTGGTCCACGGGCGTCACCCTAGTCGCGCAGTTGCAGGAGAAACCCCACATGTCGTCTGATCACAAACCCTCGCGCAAGCGCCTGATGCTCATGGGTGTCGGCGGCCTGACCGTGGCTGCCCTGTTGGTCGCCAACGGCTTGCATGCCCGCACGCTGCACGAGCAATCGGTCACCGCCTGGACAGAGACCGCCGCCATCCCGCAAGTGATGGTGTTTCAGCCCAAGCAGAATGTGGCCGGCGATACCTTGCGCCTGCCGGCGCACCTTGAGGCGTGGAGCAAAGCGCCGATCCACGCCCGGGTCAGCGGTTATTTGAAGGACTGGACAGTCGACATCGGCCGCCAGGTCAAGGCCGGGCAAGTCCTCGCCGAAATCGACAGCCCCGACCTCGACCAGCAACTGGCGCAAGCCCATGCACGCTTGGTGCAGGAACAGGCCAATGCGCGCCTCGCTGCAACCACCGCAACCCGATGGCAAAACCTGCTGGCGAGCCACTCCGTATCGCGCCAGGAAGCCGATGAAAAAACCTCCAACGCCGCGGCCGCCAAAGCCAATGCCCAGGCTGCTGCTGCCGACTATGCGCGGCTGTCCGCACTGGAAGGCTACAAGACAATTCGCGCGCCGTTCGCCGGCACCATCACGGCGCGCAACACCGATATCGGCCAATTGATCAAGGCCGACACCGACAGCGACCCGGAGTTGTTCAGCATCGCGGATACGCACCAGCTGCGCCTTTATGTACCCGTGCCACAGAACTACGCGGCAGTGATTCACCCCGGCCTGGAAGCCCGGCTCACCGTGCCCGAACACCCTGGCGAGCACTTCAAGGCACGGCTGATCGGCGACTCCACTGCCATCGACCGCCGCTCCGGCACCCTGCTCGCGCAGTTCGCGGTCGACAATCCCGACGACGCGCTACTGCCAGGTGATTACGCCGAAGCCACGCTGCCGATTCCGGCCGACACCCATGGTGTGAGCATCCCGGCCAGCGCGTTGATCTTTCGCGCCCAAGGCACCCAGGTCGCGATACTGGATGGGCAGAACCATGTGCACCTGCAAGCCATCCATATCGGCCTCGACCTGGGCGAACGTCTGGTAATCGACCAGGGCCTGAAACCTGCCGACCGCGTGGTCGACAACCCGCCCGACGCTCTGCGCGAAGGCGACGCTGTGCAACTGGCCGACGCCGGAGGTGCGCATGCGCGTAAGGCTTAAGGTGCGCATGCGCACAGGGCTTAAACCACTCGCTGCGTTGACGCTGCTGGTATTGCAAGGTTGCTCGATGGCGCCGAGCTACAAGGTGCCGTCGATTGACCTGCCAGCCAACTACCGCGAACAGACCAGCGACGGCCACTGGCACAGCGCGCAGCCGTCCGACCAATTGGCCCCCGAATGGTGGAAGCTCTACAACGATTCGCGCCTGAATGACCTGCAACAGCAATTGCTCAAGGCCAACCCGGACTTGGCTGCAGCGCTGGCGCACTTCGATGCGTCCCAAGCCTATGCCAGTCAGTTACATGCCGGGCTGTTCCCGCAGATTACCGCCAGCGCACAACCGTTGCGCCAGCGCCAATCTGACTCGCGGCCGCTACGGGGGGAGACGCAGCCGTCGGTGTACAACAGCAACACCGCCGGTTTTTCATTGAGTTACGACCTGGACCTGTGGGGCAAAATTCGCAATCAGGTCGCGGCCGGTGACGCCCAGGCGCAAGCGTCCGGGGATGATCTGGCGGTGGCGCGCCTGAGTTTGCAGCGTCAGTTGGCGACCTTGTACGTGCAGCTCAATGGGCTGGATGCGCAGAGCCGGATTCTTACTGGCTCGCTGGAGGATTTCAGCCAGGCACTGCAACTGACCCGCAGCCGTTACGAGGGCCAGATAGCCTCGGAGCTGGACCTGACCCGTGCGCAAAATCAACTGGCGCAGGCCAGGGCGCAATTGGATGAGGTACGCGGGCAACGCAACCTCACCGAGCACGCCATCGGTGAATTGGTGGGTGTGGCAGCCAGCGACTTTACGCTGCCGCCCGGCCAGCAACTGATCGCCCTGCCAGGGGTTCCGTCGCAGCTGCCAAGCCACCTGCTGCAACGTCGCCCGGACATTGCGGCGGCAGAGCGCCGGGTGTTTGCGGCCAACGCGAATATCGGCGTAGCCAAGGCGGCGTGGTATCCGGATTTCAGTTTGACCGGGCTGATCGGCGGGCAAACGCAGGGCGTGGGGAATTTGCTCTCGGCGGGTAATCGGTATTGGGCGCTGGGGCCGTTAATGAATTTGCCGATCTTTGATGGCGGGCGCCTGAGCGCCAATGAACGCCAGGCCAAGGCCGAGTTTGAAGAAGCGTCCGCGCAGTACCGCAGCCAGGTACTGAAGGCCGTGCGTGAGGTGGAAGATAACCTCGCGCAACTGCGGGATTTGCAGCAGGAAGCGCAGGATGAGCAAGCGGCGGCGGACGCGGCGCAACATACGCAATCGCTGGCGATGAACAGCTATCAAGCGGGTGCGGTGAGTTACCTGGATGTGGTGACGGCGCAGACGGCGGCGTTGCAAGCGCAACGGACATTGCAGGCGGTGCAGACGCGGCAGCTGCAGGCCAGTGTAGGACTCCTGACGGCACTCGGTGGCGGCTGGCAACCTGGCGCCTGACATCATTCTCGGACCTGGCACAGCTCTAGATCTGGGAGGGGCGGTGCGACTTGCTCTCTATAACGGTGGGTCAGTTAATGATGCCTTGAATGAAATACCGCCATCGGGGGCAAGCCCCCTCCCACACTGATTCTGCGTCAGACACATAATATATAAGCACCGCAGAGCCCCCTCCCACACTTGTCCTGCGTCAGACACATAATGTATGAGCGCCGCTGAGCCAATGTGGGAGGGGGCTTGCCCCCGATGGCGACCTTCCCGACACATCCTGCCAAAAGCCTGCCCATCAACCTCGTGCTCTCCAATCTAGCCTCTCTAAGCACATCTAGAGAGGGCCAGGGAATGGCAGATTTACCCGCTTCACACCGCCTGCGCATCGGCCGCTTCAGCGAACCCAACCGCATCTACCTCATCACCACCAACACCCACGAACGCATACCGATATTCAACAACTTCCATCTCGCTCGCTTAGTGGTCTGGCAATTTCGGCTGGCTCAGTACCAAGGGCTGGCCAATTCCCTGGCATGGGTGATCATGCCGGACCATTTCCACTGGCTGCTTGAACTGAAAAAAGGCTCGCTGGCGGACTTGATGTGCCAGGTGAAGTCAAAAAGCACCAGGACCGTCAATGGTGCAAGCGGACGCAAGGGGCGGCTTTGGCAAGAGAGCTTCCATGACCGGGCGCTACGCAAGGAAGATGACTTGGTGAAAATGGCCCGGTATGTGGTGGCTAATCCATTGCGAGCGGGCCTGGTGGAGCGGATTGGCGACTACCCACTGTGGGATGCCATCTGGGTCTAACGTCTGGCAACACTAGTTGAAACAACACCGTTCAAATGTGGGAGGGGGCTTGCTCCCGATTGCGGTAGGTCAGTCAGATTATCTGCAACTGATGCACCGCTATCGGGAGCAAGCCCCCTCCCACATTTTTTACCGGCATTTCAGGCCGCGAGTTTGCCGCTGGCGATGGCTGCTGATGCAGCCACCATGGCACGCAACAACACCGTGAAAATGGCCCGATAGGTGCTGGCTAATCCATTGCGAGCGGGCTTGGTGGAGCGGATTGGCGACTACCCACTGTGGGATGCCATCTGGGTCTAACGTCCGGCAACATTAGCTGAAACAACACCGTTCAAATGTGGGAGGGGGCTTGCTCCCGATTGCGGTAAGTCAGTCAGTTCATCTGCAACTGATACACCGCTATCGGGAGCAAGCCCCCTCCCACATTTTTTACCCGCATTTCAGGCGGCGCGTTTGCCGCTGGCGATGGCTGCCGATGCAGCCACCATCGCGCGCAGCAATACCGTAAAAATGGCCCGATAGGTGGTGGCCAATCCATTGCGAGCGGGCCTGGTGGAGCGGATTGGCGACTACCCACTGTGGGATGCCATCTGGGTTTAACGTCTGGCAACACTAGCTGAAACAACACCGTTCAAATGTGGGAGGGGGCTTGCTCCCGATTGCGGTAAGTCAGTCAGTTCATCTGTAACTGATACACCGCTATCGGGAGCAAGCCCCCTCCCACATTTTTTACCGGCATTTCAGGCGGCGAGTTTGCCGCTGGCGATGGCTGCCGATGCAGCCACCATGGCGCGCAGCAATACCGAGAAAATGGCCCGATAGGTGGTGGCCAATCCATTGCGAGCGGGCCTGGTGGAGCGGATTGGCGACTACCCGCTGTGGGATGCCATCTGGGTCTAACGTCTGGCAACACTAGTTGAAACAACACCGTTCAAATGTGGGAGGGGGGCTTGCTCCCGATTGCGGTAAGTCAGTCAGCTTATCTGTAACTGATACACAGCTATCGGGAGCAAGCCCCCTCCTACATTTTTTACCGGCATTTCAGGCGGCGAGTTTGCCGCTGGCGATGGCTGCCGATGCAGCCACCATCGCACGCAGCAACACCGTAAAAATGGCCCGATAGGTGGTGGCCAATCCATTGCGAGCGGGCCTGGTGGAGCGGATTGGCGACTACCCGCTGTGGGATGCCATCTGGGTCTAACGTCTGGCAACACTAGCTGAAACAACACCGTTCAAATGTGGGAGGGGGCTTGCTCCCGATTGCGGTAGGTCAGTCAGCTTATCTGTAACTGATACACCGCTATCGGGAGCAAGCCCCCTCCCACATTTTTTACCGGCATTTCAGGCGGCGAGTTTGCCGCTGGCGATGGCTGCCGATGCAGCCACCATGGCGCGCAGCAATACCGCACACCCTGCCGCCAGATCATCCGGGGCGGCGTTCTCGATCTCGTTATGGCTGATCCCCCCCTCACACGGTACAAAGATCATCCCCGCCGGCCCCAACTCGGCGACGAAGATCGCGTCGTGACCTGCCCCGCTGACGATGTCTATGTTCGACAAGCCCAGCCCATTCGCCGCATCGCGCACGGCGTCAACGCAGCCTTTGTCGAAGTACAGCGGCGGGAAGTCGGCCGTGGGTTCCATTTCAAAACTCAAGCCATGCTTGGCGCAGGTGTCATCAATGACCTTGCGCACCTCGGCAATCATCGAATCCAAGCGCGCCGGTTCCAAGTGACGGAAGTCCAGGGTCATGCGCACTTCGCCAGGAATGACGTTGCGTGAGCCGGGATACGCCTGCAGGCAACCCACGGTCCCGCAAGCATGGGGCTGATGCCCCAACGCCGCCGCATTCACCGCCGCCACCACTGCCGCCGCGCCTACCAGGGCGTCCTTGCGCAGGTGCATCGGTGTCGGCCCCGCATGCGCTTCAACGCCGCGCAGCTTCAGGTCGAACCACTTTTGTCCGAGGGCGCCGAGTACCACGCCGATGGTCTTCTTCTCATCCTCCAGAATCGGCCCTTGTTCGATATGCGCTTCGAAATACGCACCGACCTTGTGCCCACTCTCAGGACGGGTTCCCGCGTAGCCAATCGCATTCAACGCATCACCCACGCTCACGCCATCCGCATCGACTTTGGCCAGCGTCTCCGCCAGGGTGAATTTTTCGGCAAACACTCCGGAGCCCATCATGCAAGGCGGGAAGCGCGAGCCTTCCTCGTTGGTCCACACCACCACTTCCAGCGGCGCTTCCGTTTCGATATTCAGATCGTTCAGGGTGCGCAGCACTTCCACCCCGGCTAATACACCAAAGCAGCCATCAAACTTGCCGCCCGTGGGCTGAGTGTCGATATGGCTGCCGGTCATCACGGGCGGCAGGTTGGGATTACGACCGGGACGGCGCGCGAAAATGTTGCCAATGCCGTCAACGGTCACGGTGCAACCGGCGTCTTCGCACCACTGCACAAACAGGTCGCGGGCCTTGCGGTCGAGGTCGGTGAGGGCCAGGCGGCACACGCCGCCCTTGGGGGTGGCACCGAGTTTGGCCAGGTCCATCAGCGACTGCCACAAGCGGTCGCGGTTGATGTGCTGGTGGGTCGATTGCAGAACGTCACGGGCAGCGTTCATGGGGATCTCCTCAGGCTTGTATTTCTTATGAATTGACAACGACCGGGCTGATTCCGCGCCTGGCATTCAGGCCGTAATACAACAACCCGCCCAACGCCGAACCGGTAAACCAGCCGTAGCTGTAGAACCAGCTGAACGCATCACTGCCCAACGACAGCAACGTCAACACCACCGGCACGCCAAAGGCGATAAAGCCGCTCCAGTTCCACGCCGGGTATACGTCGTCGCGGTACAAACCGGCCAGGTCCAGTTGCTGTTTGCGAGTGATGAAGTAGTCCACCACCATGATCCCGGCAATCGGGCCCAGCAAACTTGAGTAACCCAGCAACCAGTTGGAATACACGGTTTCCAGGCTCACATCCGAGACGATCAGGCCGAGTTTTTTCAGCAGTTCATGGCCCATCAATACCAGCCCGACCAGGCCGGTGAGGATCACCGCCGTGGTGCGGTTGATCAGCTTGGGCGCGATGTTCTGGAAGTCGTTGGTGGGCGAGACGATGTTCGCGGCAGTGTTGGTGGACAAGGTCGCGACGATGATCAGCGCCATGGCCACGGCCACCCACACCGGGCTCTGGATATGACCGATCAGGGTCACCGGATCGGACACGCTGACCCCTACCAGCTTCACTGACGCCGCGGTCATGATCACGCCGAGGGCGGCGAACAGAAACATGGTCAGCGGCAGGCCGAAAATCTGCCCGAGGATCTGGTCCTTCTGGCTTTTGGCGTAGCGGCTGAAATCGGGAATATTCAGCGACAAGGTGGCCCAGAAGCCCACCATCGCGGTAAGGCCGGCCATGAAATAACCGGTGAGGCTCGCCCCTTCAGGGCGCTTGGGAGGAATAGCCATCAACTCGCTGATAGATACATTCGGCATCGCCCACACCAGCAGGCCAATGCCCACAGCTACCAGCAACGGCGCCGACAGGGTTTCCAGGCGCTTGATCGACTCAGCGCCACGCAATACGACCCACAAATTCAGGCACCAGAAAATCATGAAGCCGATCACTTCACCGGTGCCGCCTAGGGACTTCCACCCCTCGAAAATCGACCCCAGGAACAGGTGAATCGCCAGTCCGCCAAACATCGTCTGGATACCAAACCAGCCGCACGCCACCAGCGCGCGGATGAGGCACGGCACGTTGGAACCGAGGATCCCGAAGGACGAACGCAGCAACACCGGGAACGGAATGCCGTACTTGGTGCCGGGGAAGGCGTTGAGGGTCAGCGGAATCAGCACCACGATATTGGCGAGCAAAATCGCCATCAGCGCCTCGCCCACCGACAACCCGAAGTAAGCGGTCAGCACCCCACCCAGCGTGTAGGTGGGCACGCAGATCGACATGCCGACCCACAGCGCGGTGATGTGCCATTTGTTCCAGGTTCGTTCATGCACCTTGGTCGGTGCCATGTCGTGGTTATAGCGAGGGCTGTCGAGGACGTCGGGGCCGGCGTCGAGTTCGTACAGGCCGTTGCGTTCTATGACTTGCGATCTGTTCTGTTGCATGGCCGCTCCACGGTTTTTTCGAATTATTTTTGCTCACCTGCGTGGTGAGTGCAGGTGGCCGGAGTACCTCGTAAACAACATGACATCACGGGCCCGGCCAGCCGTTTCTGCACTCAATAACCGTGCCGAAAACCGCTACCACACCCTTACCGCTCATATAACTGACTGATGTTAATCAGCTTTCCGATTGAACCTGCGGTACTTGCTACGTGACTCAGGCCGAATAACGTAGAAGTTGCCCGAACTGTCGGGACTCAATCTGGTGCAACACAATTATTTTTATTTCCCAGCCCCGTCAAGAGGCATATCTCAACCGTCTGATTTGCAATAAGAAATGTTGCTCATATTGAGATCCTGTCAAGTGCGTCAAAATGGTGAGAGGCCGCTACATTTTGGTGATTTTAATTTTTAATCCTTATAAATCAGATACTTAATATAGATACAAGCTTATTAAAAATCTTCTTGCTCAATCGAAAAACTCGGGCTAGTTTCTATTCCTGTCACCGATGACAGGAATTAACCGACCATCGGCAGCAGTATTACAACACTTAGAACTGGCACAAGCCGGTCAAGCCTGTGAGGAACTCGACATGTCGCTGTTGATCCGTGGCGCTACCGTTATTACCCATGATGAAAGTTACCGCGCCGATGTGTTATGCGCAGGCGGTCTAATTCGCGCCATTGGCACGGATCTGGATATTCCCGCTGGCACTGAAATACTCGATGGCAGCGGCCAGTACTTGATGCCCGGCGGCATCGACCCCCATACCCACATGCAACTGCCTTTCATGGGCACCGTGGCCAGTGAAGACTTTTTCAGTGGCACAGCAGCGGGCTTGGCCGGAGGCACCACCTCCATCATCGATTTTGTGATCCCCAACCCGCAGCAGTCCTTGATGGAAGCGTTTCACCAATGGCGCGGCTGGGCCGAAAAATCGGCATCCGACTACGGCTTCCACGTGGCAATCACCTGGTGGAGCGAACAGGTGCGCGAGGAAATGGCCGAGCTGGTCAGCCATCACGGCATCAACAGCTTCAAGCACTTCATGGCCTACAAGAACGCAATCATGGCGGCCGACGACACCCTGGTCGCCAGCTTCGAGCGCTGCCTGGAACTCGGCGCCGTGCCCACCGTGCATGCCGAAAATGGCGAGTTGGTGTATCACCTGCAACGCAAGTTGATGGCCCAGGGCATCACCGGGCCGGAGGCGCACCCGCTGTCGCGCCCGTCCCAGGTAGAAGGTGAAGCGGCCAGCCGTGCGATCCGTATCGCCGAGACGATCGGCACGCCGCTGTACCT
The DNA here is from genome assembly GCF_054683855.1 of Pseudomonas sp. H1_D04. Classification (NCBI taxonomy): domain Bacteria; kingdom Pseudomonadati; phylum Pseudomonadota; class Gammaproteobacteria; order Pseudomonadales; family Pseudomonadaceae; genus Pseudomonas; species Pseudomonas sp. H1_D04. Next base: position 4,462,450 of record NZ_CP162826.1, on the reverse strand, counting down.
GGTGCACGTGTCCACCAAAGAAGCGCTGGATGAAATCACCTATGCCCGTGGCAAAGGCCAGGCGGTGTACGGCGAAGTGCTCGCCGGCCACTTGCTGCTGGACGACAGCGTCTACCAACACCCCGACTGGCAAACCGCCGCCGGCTATGTGATGAGCCCGCCGTTCCGCCCGCGCGGGCACCAGGAAGCGCTGTGGCATGGCCTGCAATCGGGCAACCTGCACACCACCGCCACCGACCACTGCTGCTTCTGCGCCGAGCAAAAAGCTGCCGGGCGTGACGATTTCAGCAAAATCCCCAACGGCACCGCCGGTATCGAAGACCGCATGGCGCTGCTGTGGCACGAAGGCGTCAATACCGGGCGCCTGTCGATGCAGGAGTTTGTCGCGCTGACCTCCACCAACACCGCGAAGATCTTCAACCTGTACCCACGCAAAGGCGCGATCCGCGTGGGTGCGGATGCCGACCTGGTGCTGTGGGACCCCGAAGGCACGCGGACCATTTCCGCCAAGACGCACCATCAAAAGGTCGACTTCAACATCTTCGAAGGCAAGACCGTGCGCGGCGTGCCGAGCCACACCGTCAGCCAGGGCAAACTGGTCTGGGCCGATGGCGACCTGCGCGCCGAACGTGGGGCCGGGCGGTATGTGGAACGGCCGGCGTATCCGTCGGTGTTTGAGCAGTTGAGCAAGCGGGCCGAGCATTCCAAACCCGTAGCTGTGAAGCGCTGAGACCGCCATCGGGGGCAAGCCCCTCCCACGCTTGACCGCATTCATTCAGATACAACTCGGTCGAATGTGGGAGGGGGCTTGCCCCCGATGAGGCCAGTACAGGCAACAAAAATGCCCACTTAGAGGCAATCCAAAAAAACCGTGAGGCCAACACCGTGATCCAGACCCTGACCCACCTCCCCCATCCCCATGAAGACGGGGCCACCCTCGCCAGCCATTTCACCGACCTGGCGCCGCCCCTCAACGCCCGCCAGGCCCAACTGGAAGCCTCGCGCTGCCTGTATTGCTACGACGCCCCGTGCGTGAACGCGTGCCCCAGCGAAATCGACATCCCGTCGTTCATCCGCAATATCCACACTGACAACGTCCAAGGCGCCGCGCAGAAAATCCTCTCGGCCAATATCCTCGGCGGCAGCTGCGCCCGGGTCTGCCCCACCGAAATTCTCTGCCAACAAGCCTGCGTGCGTAACAACAGCGAAGAATGCGCGCCCGTACTGATCGGCCTGTTGCAACGCTACGCCATTGACAATGCGCACTTCAGCGAACACCCCTTCCAGCGCGCCGCTTCCACCGGCAAGCGCATCGCCGTGGTGGGCGCCGGGCCAGCCGGTCTGGCCTGTGCCCATCGCGCAGCCCTGCATGGCCACGACGTGGTGATTTTCGAAGCCAAGGAAAAAGCCGGCGGCCTGAATGAATACGGGATCGCCAAATACAAACTGGTGGACGACTTTGCCCAGAAGGAGTTGGATTTTCTCCTGCAAATCGGCGGCATCGAGATCCGCCACGGTCAGTGCCTGGGTGACAACCTGACCTTGAGCGAACTGCATCAACAATTCGATTCGGTATTCCTCGGCCTGGGTCTCGCCGCCAGCAAACAACTGGGGCTGCTCCACGAAGACGCCCCCGGCCTGCTCGCCGCCACCGATTACATCCGCGAGCTGCGCCAGGCCGATGACCTGACTCAACTGCCCCTGGCCGACCGCTGCATCGTGCTCGGCGCCGGCAACACCGCCATCGACATGGCCGTGCAAATGGCCCGCCTCGGCGCCCGCGATGTGAACCTCGTCTACCGCCGTGGCCTTGCCGATATGGGCGCCACTCACCATGAACAAGACATCGCCAAGGCTAATCAGGTGCGCCTGTTAACCTGGGCACAGCCCGAAGAAGTGCTGCTGGATGACAAGGGCCACGTACGCGGCATGCGCTTCGCCCGCACCCGCGTGGAAAACGGCCGCCTGCTCCCCACCGGGGAAACCTTCGAACTGGCTGCCGATGCAATCTTCAAGGCCATTGGTCAAGGCTTCGACAACGACGCATTGCACGATCCCCTGGCGCAACAGCTGCACCGCGTGGGCGAGCGCATCTTCGTCGACGAACAGCTACGCACCAGCATCCCTGGGGTCTACGCCGGCGGCGACTGCGTCAGCCTCGGCCAGGACCTCACCGTACAGGCAGTGCAACACGGCAAGCTGGCCGCCGAAGCCATGCACGCCCAACTCATGCTCAATGTGGAGGCTGCGTAATGGCCGATCTCTCGATTGTCTTCGCCGGTATCAAAGCCCCCAACCCGTTCTGGCTGGCCTCCGCGCCGCCCACCGATAAGGCCTACAACGTGGTGCGTGCGTTTGAAGCAGGCTGGGGCGGCGTGGTGTGGAAGACCCTGGGTGAGGACCCCGCAGCGGTCAACGTGTCGTCACGTTACTCGGCGCACTTCGGCGCCAACCGTGAAGTGTTGGGCATCAACAACATCGAGCTGATCACCGACCGTTCACTGGAGATCAACCTGCGGGAAATCACCCAGGTGAAAAAGGATTGGCCCGACCGCGCGCTGATCGTGTCGCTGATGGTGCCGTGTGTTGAAGAGTCCTGGAAAAACATTCTGCCCCTGGTGGAAGCCACCGGTTGCGACGGTATCGAGCTGAACTTCGGCTGCCCCCACGGCATGCCCGAGCGCGGTATGGGCGCGGCGGTGGGCCAGGTGCCGGAGTATGTGGAACAGGTGACGCGCTGGTGCAAGACCTATTGCTCGCTGCCGGTGATCGTCAAGCTCACGCCGAACATCACCGACATCCGTGTAGCGGCGCGGGCGGCCTATCGCGGCGGTGCGGACGCGGTGTCGCTGATCAACACCATCAATTCCATCACCAGCGTGGACCTGGATCGCATGGTCGCCCTGCCCATCGTCGGTACGCAAAGCACCCACGGCGGCTATTGCGGCTCGGCGGTCAAGCCGATTGCCTTGAACATGGTCGCGGAAATCGCCCGCGACCCGCAGACAAAAGGCCTGCAGATCTGCGGCATTGGCGGCATCGGCAACTGGCGCGACGCCGCTGAATTTGTCGCCCTCGGTTGCGGCGCGGTGCAAGTGTGCACGGCGGCGATGCTGCATGGGTTTCGCATCGTGGAGGAGATGAAGGACGGGCTGTCGCGGTGGATGGACAGCCAGGGTTACGCGAGCTTGCAAGAGTTTTCCGGGCGGGCGGTGGGCAATACAACGGACTGGAAGTACCTGGACATCAACTACCAGGTGATCGCCAAGATCGACCAAGAGGCGTGCATTGGCTGTGGCCGTTGCCATATTGCCTGTGAGGATACCTCGCACCAGGCCATCGCCAGCTTGAAGCAGGCGGACGGCACGCATAAGTACGAGGTGATCGATGATGAATGCGTGGGCTGCAACCTGTGCCAGATCACCTGCCCAGTGGCGGATTGTATCGAGATGGTGCCTATCGACACGGGCAAGCCGTTTTTGAATTGGACGCAGGATCCGAGGAATCCCTACCGGGAGGCGGTGTAGGCCTGTAGGCCGCTATCGGGGGCAAGCCCCCTCCCACAATGGTCTGCATTCTTTCAGCCAAAATGCAGTAAAGCCCCCCTCCCACAGTTGTCTGCATTCTTTCAGACAAAATGCAGTAAAGGTGGGAGGGGCGGTGCGACAATTCGACTTGCTCCCGATGAGGCCCTCAGCCCCACCACACCACTCAAGGCTCCAACCCAATCCCGCGCAAAATCACACCTGTCACCGTCTGGATCGCCTTCTCGAACTGCATATCCGACAACGGCTGGTGATCATTCAAAATCTTCACTTGGTGGTCAAAGTCGGCATAGTGCTGGGTCGATGCCCAGATCATATACAGCAGGCTCGATGGCTCCACCGGCAGGATGCGTTTGTCTTCCACCCACTGGCGAATTTTCGCTTCCTTCATCTTGGCCCAGTCGTACAGGCTCTCGTCCAGCGCCTCACCGAGTGTTGGCGCGCCGTGGATGATTTCGTTGGCCCAGACCTTCGAACCATAGGGCCGCGTGCGTGAGCGCTGCATCTTGGCGCGGATGTAACTGCTGAGAACCACCCGCGGGTCATCGAAGGTTTCGAAGCTCAGGGCGTCCTGTTTCCACACCTCCAGCAGGTCGAACAGCACGGCGCTGTACAGTTCGCTTTTGGTGGTGAAGTAGTAATGCAGGTTAGAGCGCGGCAATTGCGCTTCTTCAGCAATGTCGGCCATGGCGGTGCTGCCGTAGCCTTTCTCGGCGAAGATTTTCTCCGCCGCCAGCAGGATTTTTTCGACGTTGATCCGACGAATTCCGATCTTGTGATTGCCCATAAGGGCTCCCTGACAAAGACATACGCCAAAGACTACCACCCGCTCTAGATCGGGGCGACAGGCGCAGTCGAAACTTCGTACACTGCCCGCTCCTAACCATTGATGGGTATTGCACAATGTTGATCAAGAAAACCCTGACCACTGTCGCCCTGCTCGCCTCCCTGCTGGGTGCCTCCGCAGCATTTGCCCATGCTCATCTCAAAAGCGCCACGCCTGCGGCAGACAGCACTGTAACGGCCCCCCAGGATCTGCGCCTGACCTTCAGCGAAGGCATCGAAGCCACCTTCACCAAGGTATCCCTGAGCAAGGACGGCACCGAAATCGCCATCAAGGGCCTGGATACCGAAGGCGACGACAAGAAAACCCTCGTAGTCACCCCGGCCGCGCCATTGGCGGCCGGTAACTACAAGGTGGTGTGGAATGCCGTCTCGGTCGACACCCACAAGAGCAACGGCGAATACAGCTTCAAGGTCGGCCAATAATCCATGGCGACGCTGCTGGTGCTGTGCCGCTTTGTGCATTTCATCGTCGTGTTGCTGATGTTCGGGGCCTGTGTGTTCAGGCCCTGGCTCCTGGGCGCCAAACCGCAGCCCGTGCTGGACCGACAATTGTTGCGCATGACCCGTGGCCTGGCATGGACGGCCCTCGCGTCGGGTGTGATCTGGTTAATGTTGATCACCGTCAGCATGGCGGGCTCATGGGCGGCGGCGCTGGAACCGTCAACCGTGCAGTTAGTGCTGGGCAAGACCTTTTTTGGCCAGGTATGGACCTGGCATCTGATGTTGAATGGGTTGCTGGCCATCGCCCTGATGACCGCGTGGAAGGCCCCGCGCCTGCCGCTGATCACACTCTTGCTGATGACCCTCGCGCCGGTCGGCCATGGCGCCATGCTCGACGGGCTGAGCGGGCAGCTGTTGATCCTCAACCAGGTGGTGCACCTGATGTGCGTCGGTGCATGGTTGGGTGGGTTATTGCTGCTGGTTATGATCCTCAGGCAATCGAACCGTTATGAGCTGGCACCTGTCCTGCGTCGTTTCAGTGGCGTGGGCTATGGCCTGGTCGCGGGCCTGCTGGTGACTGGCTTGATCAATGTGCGCGTACTGACCGGGCAACTGTGGCCCACGCCGTTGTTCAGTGGTTTTGCCCTGATTCTGTTGATCAAGGTGATGCTGGTGTTGGGCATGTTGGCCTTGGCACTGCTGAACCGTCTGCGCCTTGATCGTTGCGAACAGCAGCTGGGCAGTTTGAAGGCCAGCGTGATGGTGGAGTGGCTGCTGGGTGTTTGCGCAGTAGCCGCTGTTTCGCTCCTCGGCACTTTGCCGCCGATGGTCCTGGCTGACTGAATATACAAGGGGCGGTGCGACGATTCGCCTGGCTTCTGATGGCGGTGTATCAGCGACATCATCTGTGACTGACCCACTGCTATCGGGGGCACGTCGAATCGTCGCACCGCCCCTCCCACATTGACTGTTCCCCCCTCCACTTAGTCATCGTATAACTTCTGCTTGACACTCCACGAAAACCCCGCAAATATCCGCCCTGATGTTGTACGACGACGTATAACAAATAATAAAAACAACAAATCAAAGGGAGCGTCACTGTGAGTCAATTCGCCCGTAATTCCTCGTCGTGTATCGGCCTTATCGGTCTCGGCGGCCTGGCCTTCACCCTGCCCCTCATCACCCACGCCGAAGGTTTTGTCGACGACGCCAAAGCCACGCTCAACCTGCGCAACGCCTACTTCAACCGCAACTTCACCAACCCGGCAAACGCCCAGGGCAAGGCCGAAGAGTGGACGCAGAGTTTCATTCTCGATGCCAAGTCGGGCTTCACCCAGGGCACGGTGGGTTTCGGCCTTGATGTGTTGGGCCTGTATTCCCAGAAACTGGATGGCGGCAAAGGCACTGGCGGTACCCAATTGCTGCCAATCCACGATGACGGCCGCCCCGCCGACAACTTCGGACGCCTGGGTGTGGCGCTGAAAACCCGACTGTCGAAGACCGAACTGAAGGTCGGCGAATGGATGCCGGTGCTGCCGATCCTGCGTTCCGACGATGGTCGCTCCCTGCCCCAGACCTTTCGCGGCGGCCAGGTGACGTCCAACGAGATCGCCGGCCTGACCCTTTACGGCGGCCAGTTCCGTGGCAACAGCCCGCGCAACGACGCGAGCATGGAAGACATGTTCATGAACGGCAAAGCGGCATTCACCTCCGACCGGTTCAACTTCGGCGGCGGCGAATACAGCTTCAATGACAAGCGCACCCAGGTCGGCCTGTGGTACGCCGAACTGAGCGACATTTACCAGCAGCGCTACGTCAACCTCACCCACAGCCAGCCGGTAGGCGACTGGACGTTGGGCGCCAACCTCGGTTTCTTCAGCGGCAAGGAAGACGGCAGCGCCCTGGCCGGCGACCTGGACAACAAGACCACCTTCGCCCTGCTCTCGGCCAAATACGGCGGCAACACCTTCTATGTGGGCCTGCAAAAACTCACCGGCGACAGCGTGTGGATGCGCGTCAACGGCACCAGCGGCGGCACCCTGGCCAACGACAGTTACAACGCCAGCTATGACAACGCCAAGGAAAAATCCTGGCAGGTGCGACATGACTTCAACTTCGTGGTGCTCGGCGTGCCGGGGCTGACCCTGATGAACCGCTACATCAGCGGCAGCAACGTGCACACCGGGGCGATCACTGATGGCAAGGAGTGGGGGCGTGAGTCGGAGCTGGCCTACACCGTGCAAAGCGGTGCGTTGAAGAACCTGAACGTTAAGTGGCGGAACTCGACCATGCGTCGGGATTTCAGCACCAACGAATTCGACGAAAACCGGATCTTTATCAGCTATCCAATCTCCCTGCTGTAGAGCTCAGTCTCCCAGCCCAAGAAAATCCCCTGTGGGAGGGGGGCTTGCTCCCGATGGCGGTGGGTCAGTAGCAGATGCATTCACTGGCACGCCCTCATTGAGGGCAAGCCCTCTCCCGCATTTTGCTCCGCACTCTGTCCGCAAGAACGTTGACAACCTGGGGGCTCCCTAACAATACTTCGGCATAGTCATACGACAACCTACAACAAAAATTTGGAATCCCCATGACCACGACCACCCCCGCTCCCTTCAACCGCCTGCTGCTCACCGGTGCCGCCGGTGGCCTCGGTAAAGTCCTGCGCGAGCGCCTGCGCCCTTACGCCCAAGTACTGCGCCTGTCCGACATCGCCGCCATGGCCCCGGCTGCCGATGCCTCGGAGGAAGTCCAACCGTGCGACCTCGCCGACAAACAAGCCGTGCACCACTTGGTGGAAGGCGTCGACGCCATCCTGCACTTTGGCGGTGTCTCGGTGGAGCGTCCGTTTGAAGAAATCCTCGGTGCCAATATCAGCGGCACATTCCATATCTACGAAGCCGCCCGCCGCCATGGCGTGAAGCGCGTGATCTTCGCCAGCTCCAACCATGTGATCGGCTTCTACAAGCAGACCGAAACCATCGACGCCCATTCCCCACGCCGCCCCGACAGCTACTACGGTCTGTCCAAGTCCTATGGCGAAGACATGGCCAGCTTCTACTTCGACCGCTACGGCATCGAGACCGTGAGCATCCGTATCGGCTCCTCGTTCCCGGAACCGCAGAACCGCCGGATGATGCATACCTGGCTGAGTTTCGACGACCTCACTCAACTGCTCGAACGCGCGTTGTACACGCCGAACGTCGGCCACACCGTGGTCTACGGCATGTCGGATAACCTCGACACCTGGTGGGACAACCGCCACGCCGCACACCTGGGTTTTGTGCCCAAGGACACTTCCGAAGTGTTCCGCGCCCAGGTCGAAGCCCAGCCGCCAGTGGCAGCCGATGACCCGGCAAAAATCTATCAGGGTGGCGCATTCTGCGCAGCCGGACCGTTCGGTGACTGAGTTCACATCAACCCAAGGGAATGAGTTGCCATGACTGCTGAATTGATCGTCGACGCCCGCAATGCCGTGGGCGAATGCCCGGTATGGGTGCCTGAGGAAAACGCGCTGTACTGGGTGGACATTCCCAACAGCGGCCTGCAGCGCTGGAGCGCCGGCAACGGCCATGTCGCCGCCTGGAAAGCCCCGCAGATGCTTGCCTGCATCGCCCGCACCAATGCGGGCAATTGGGTCGCAGGCATGGAAACCGGCTTTTTCCAACTCACTGCACACAACGACGGCAGCCTCGACACCACCCCCCTGGCCAGTGTCAAACACCCACGCCCGGACATGCGCCTGAACGATGGCCGCTGTGATCGTCAGGGCCGTTTCTGGGCCGGCAGCATGGTGCTCAACATGAGCGCCAATGCGGCGCAAGGCATCCTCTACCGTTATGCGTCCGGTTCAGCGCCCCACGCCCAACTTGACGGGTTCATCACCCTGAATGGCCTGGCCTTCAGCCCAGATGGCCGCACGATGTACGCCTCCGATTCCCACCCGCTGGTGCAGCAGATCTGGGCCTTCGACTACGACATCGAGACCGGCACGCCGTCCAATCGCCGCGTGTTTGTCGACATGAACCATTTCCTGGGTCGACCCGACGGCGCCGCGGTCGACGCCGAAGGCTGCTACTGGATCTGCGCCAACGACGCCGGTTTGGTCCACCGCTTCACCCCCGACGGTCGCCTGGATCGCTCCCTGAGCGTGCCGGTGAAAAAACCCACCATGTGCGCCTTCGGCGGCAGTCGGCTGGACACCCTCTTCGTCACCTCGATCCGTGATGACCAGAGCGACCAGTCCATCGCCGGCGGCGTGTTTGCGCTCAACCCCGGCGTCACCGGATTGCCGGAGCCCACCTTCACCCTCTAGCTGCATCGCTGTGCCTTGAATACAACAATAAAATAACAAGACAGGAGTGACCCCCAATGGACTTCAAACGCACCTTGCTCGCCGCCGCAGTGTTCACCCTCAGCAGCGCCGCTCACGCGCTGGAAATCAAATTCGCCGACATCCACCCCGCTGGCTACCCCACCGTGGTCGCCGAAGAAAACATGGGCAAAGCGCTGACCAAGGAAAGCAACGGCGAACTCACGTTCAAGTACTTCCCGGGCGGCGTGCTGGGTTCCGAGAAAGAAGTGGTCGAACAGGCCCAAGTGGGCGCCGTGCAGATGACCCGCGTCAGCCTCGGCATCGTCGGGCCGGTGGTGCCGGACGTGAACGTCTTCAACCTGCCGTTCGTGTTCCGCGACCAGGCGCATATGCGCAAGGTCATCGACGGCGAGATCGGCGATGAAATCCTCGCCAAGATCACCGACTCCGAGTTCGGCCTCGTGGCCCTGGCCTGGATGGACGGCGGCACGCGCAACCTTTACACCAAGAAACCGGTGCGCAAGATCGAAGACCTCAAGGGCATGAAGATCCGCGTGCAGGGCAACCCGCTGTTCATCGACGCCTTCAACGCCATGGGCGCCAACGGCATCGCCATGGACACCGGCGAGATCTTCAGTGCCTTGCAGACCGGTGTCATCGACGGCGCGGAGAACAACCCGCCCACCCTGCTGGAACACAACCACTTCCAGAACGCCAAGTACTACACCCTCACCGAACACCTGATCCTGCCTGAGCCCATCGTGATGTCGAAAATCACCTGGAACAAACTCACTCCCGCCCAGCAGGACATGGTGAAAAAAGCCGCTAAGGTCGCCCAGGCCGATGAGCGCGTGCTGTGGGACGCCAAGTCCGCCAGCAGTGAGGAAAAACTCAAGAAGGCCGGGGTCGAGTTCATCACCGTCGACAAAAAACCCTTCTACGACGCCACCGCCGCGGTGCGAGCCAAGTACGGCGCGCCTTACGCCGACATCATCAAGCGTATCGACGCCGTTCAGTAACGCCCCATTCCCTGACAAGGCCTGGCGCGGTCGGCATCGACGCGCCCGGTGACGGTGAACGCCATGAAGAATCTACTGCTGCGCATCAACGACCGTATCTACATGACCTGCATCTGGGTCGCCGGTCTCTCGGTCCTCGGGGTCGCACTGATCATTCCCTGGGGCATCTTTGCCCGCTACATCCTCGGCACCGGTTCCAGCTGGCCGGAGCCCACCGCTATCCTGCTGATGCTCGTGTTCACCTTTATCGGCGCAGCCGCCAGTTATCGTGCCGGGGCGCACATGTCGGTGGCCATGGTCACGGACCGCCTGCCACCTGCCCAACGCCGAATCGTCGGCATTTTCTCGCAACTGCTGATGGCGACAATCTGCCTGTTCATGGCGATCTGGGGCACCAAGTTGTGCCTGTCCACCTGGAACCAGTTCATGAGCGCCATCCCCACCCTGCGCGTGGGTATCACCTATATGCCGATCCCCATCGGGGGCGTGCTGACGCTGATTTTCGTGCTGGAAAAACTGCTGCTGGGCGACCAGAGCAACCGGCGCGTGGTGCGCTTCGACCTGGTAGAAGAAAACGAAGGGGCTGCCTGATATGGACGCATTGATTCTGCTGGGCAGCTTTATCGCCCTGATCCTGATCGGCATGCCAGTGGCCTATGCCCTGGGGCTGTCGGCGCTGATCGGCGCGTGGTGGATCGACATCCCGTTCCAGGCCCTGATGATTCAGGTGGCTGGCGGGGTGAACAAGTTTTCGCTGATGGCGATACCGTTCTTTGTGCTGGCTGGGGCGATCATGGCCGAGGGCGGCATGTCGCGGCGGCTGGTGGCGTTTGCCGGGGTGCTGGTGGGCTTTGTGCGCGGCGGGCTGTCCCTGGTGAACATCATGGCCTCGACGTTTTTCGGCGCGATCTCCGGCTCGTCGGTGGCGGACACCGCTTCGGTGGGCTCGGTGCTGATTCCAGAAATGGAGCGCCGTGGCTATCCACGGGAATTTGCCACGGCGGTGACCGTCAGCGGCTCGGTGCAGGCCTTGCTCACGCCACCCAGCCACAACTCGGTGCTCTACTCCCTGGCGGCTGGCGGCACAGTGTCCATCGCTTCGCTGTTCATGGCCGGCGTGGTGCCGGGCCTGCTGATGAGCGCGTGCCTGATGGTGCTGTGCCTGATCTTCGCGAAGAAACGCAACTACCCCAAAGGCGAAGTCATCCCCCTTAAGCAAGCGCTGAAGATTGCCGCCGATGCGCTCTGGGGCCTGATGGCTATGGTGATCATCCTCGGCGGCATCCTCTCGGGCATCTTCACTGCCACCGAGTCTGCCGCGATTGCGGTGCTGTGGGCGTTCTTCGTGACCATGTTCATCTACCGCGACTACAAGTGGCGCGAGCTGCCCAAGCTGATGCACCGCACGGTGCGCACGATTTCCATCGTGATGATCCTGATCGCCTTCGCCGCCAGCTTCGGCTACATCATGACCCTGATGCAGATCCCGGCGAAGATCACCACGCTGTTCCTGACGCTGTCGGACAACCGCTACGTGATCCTGATGTGCATCAACGCCATGCTGCTGTTGCTCGGCACGGTGATGGACATGGCGCCGCTGATCCTGATCCTCACGCCGATCCTGTTGCCGGTGGTGTTGGGTATCGGCGTCGACCCGGTGCACTTCGGCATGATCATGCTGGTGAACCTCGGCATCGGCCTGATCACCCCGCCGGTGGGCGCAGTGCTGTTTGTCGGCGCAGCGGTGGGCAAAACCACCATAGAGAAAACTGTAAAGGCGCTGGTGCCGTTTTATGCCGTGCTGTTCCTGGTGCTGATAGCAGTGACGTACATTCCAGCATTGTCGCTGTGGCTGCCGAGCGTGGTGCTGTAATGCTGATTGAACTTGAAGACAACCTGACCCACCTCACCTTGAATCCGGCCGTGGGCGGCAGCATCGTCAACTGGACGGTGCGCGCCACCGGGCAGCCGTTGCTGCGCCATAACGATGAGCAGGCGATCCATACCGGTTTGCCGGGCAAGCTGGGGTGCTATCCGTTGGTGCCCTGGTCCAACCGCATTGCCCACGGCGGTTTCGATAACCCCGACGGTTGGCTGGTGCTCACGCCTAACAGCCTGACCGATCCGCTGCCGATTCACGGTTCGGCCTGGCAACAAGCGTGGCAGGTGGTCAGCCAGTCGGCAGATGAAGTGGTGCTGGAGGTGGTCTGCGAGACGCCTTTTGCCTATCGCGCCGAGCAGCGGATTCACTTGAGCGATGGGGCCTTGCGTATCGAACTGCGCGTGACCCATCTGGCCGAAACAGCGGCGTGGCATGGCGTGGGCTTGCATCCGTACTTTCCGCGTCGGCCGGGTACTCGGTTGCAGGCCAAGGCCGCGCAGGTGTGGATGAGTGACGCGTCCAAGCTGCCGACCGGCTTGGCACCGGTGCCGGACGAGTGGGATTTCCAGGAAATGAATGCCCTGCCCCAAGGCTTGGTGGACAACGGTTTTTGCCAGTGGGACGGGTATTGCCGGATCGAACAGCCGGACCTGGGCTATGCGCTGGAATGCCAGGCCAGCGGGGCCGATTACTTCCTGCTGTACTGCCCGCCGGGGCTGGGGTTCTTTTGCATCGAGCCGGTGAGTCATCCGGTGAATGCTCATCACCTGGCGGGACGGCCGGGCCTGAAACTGCTGGAACACAATCAGTCGGTCCAACTCAACTTCACCCTGAAATACATTCAAAATGTGGGAGGGGGATTGCCTCCGATGGCGGCCTGACAGCCGAACAGGATGCTGGAACAGACCGAGTACATATCCATTATTCAGCCAACGGCCGCTATGGGTTCCGCCCTTACGGCGGCTCGCTTCGCATCGTGATTACCGTTGACTGCTATAAAGTTGTGAAAATACCTATAGCTATCAGGGGCAAGCCCCTCCCACAGTTTTGATTTAGGTTTTGTCAGTGATGTCAGGGTGGAGAGTTTTTCAGACGCCCAGCCGTATCGATACTCACGACAACCGACAACCCCGGCCGCAACCGTTCGCTCTCAGCCTGATCCGGGTCCACCGTAATCCTTACCGGCACGCGCTGGGCAATCTTCACAAAGTTGCCCGTCGCGTTGTCCGCCTGCAACAGGCTGAACTCCGAGCCGGTGGCCGGCGAAATATGCTGCACCGTGCCATGAAACTTGCGGTGGTTCAGCGCATCCACGGTAAAGGTCACCGGCTGGCCGACCTGCACATTGTCCATTTGGGTTTCTTTCATATTGGCAATCACCCACAGCTGCTTCGGCACCAGTGCCATCAGCTGCGCGCCAGAAGTTGACGTAGGCACCGAGGCGCACGCCAATCTGCCCCAGTTGACCGTCGCGGGGTGCGGTGATGCGGGTGTTGGACAGATCGATCCGCGCCAATTCCACCGCCGCATCGGCACTCGCCACCGCCGCTTCCAGGGAGCCGCGATTGACGATCACCGTCTGCAAATCCTGCCGCGCGATTTCCAGGCTGGCCTGGGCTTGGGCGACGGCGGCGACCGTCTGCGCATTGGCAGCACGGGTCACGTCCAGCTCGCGCTTGGACACCGAACCGTCGCTGATCAGCTCCTCGTTACGACGCAAATCCGCAGTGCTTTTACGCGCCTGTGCCTGGCTGTCTACCAGCGCAGCCTGGCGTAACTTGATGGTCGCTTCGGCGCTGTTGCGCTGCTGCACCACATTGGCCAGCGAGGCCTTCTGCACCGCCAGTTGCGCCAAGGCTTGGTCCAGGCGCTGCTTGTAGATGCGGTCATCAAGGCGCACCAACAAGTCACCGGCCTTGACGTACTGGAAGTCCTGCACTGGCACCTCGAACACATAGCCGCTGAGCTGCGGGCCAATAATCGTCACTTGGCCACGTACCAGGGCGTTTTCAGTGGTTTCCACCGCGCTGCTGAACGGCGGCAGTTGCCAGGCATACAGCACGATCAGTACCCCGACGATGGCAATCGCGGCGAAGCCCATGGACGAAAGAATGCGTACGCGCAATGAGCGCGGCTCGGTGACCGTGGCGCCGGGCGGCATGGTGCCTTCCGGGGTGGATGCAATGGCGGTGGTGGTGGTTGTCGAGGGTTCGGTCATGAAGGTGCGCCGCTGGGTTGAACGGGAGGGGCTGCTGCTTGGGTGGTGCTCATCAGCCACAGACTGCGAATAAATATCCAGAGCATGGTCAGGATCGCAATGATCGCAATCAGCATGAACACATCGTTGTAAGCCATGACATTCGCTTCACGGGTGGCCGCCGTGGCCAAGCTGCGGATACCCATCAGGTTGCGCAGCTCGGGGTCGGCAATGACACCGCCATAGGCCGAGCCACCGCTGCTCACCCGCGCGGCCACACGCGGGTCGAGCAAGGTCAAGTGTTCGACGATCATGCTGGAATGAAACTTCTCCCGCACGACCTGGAACGTTCCCAGCAACGCGGCTCCAATCAGGCCGCCGAGGTTCTGGCAAATGCCGAACATCACCGAAAAACTCACCAGATTGCGCGGGTTCGTCAGCACGTTCTTGGTGCCCAACACCATGGTCGGTCCCAGGAAAAAAGTGCCGCCAAAGCCCAACAGGAACTGGCTGATATACAGGTTTTCGGGCCGGGTCAGGTTGCTGGAGAAACTGTCCATCACCGAGCCCGTGGCCATCAGCGCCAGGGAGATCACCAGCGGCATCAGCAGGTGAGCCGGGTTAATCGTCAGCGCACTGACCGCCAGCCCGCTGATCGCACCGGCCAGCATCACCACGTACAGCGTATGCATCTGCTGGTAGCTCATGTTCAACATCTGCATGAACCCGACCGCACCGGTGGACTGCTCCGACAGCACCATGCGAATCAGGATCACCGCCAGTGCCAGGCGAATCATGGTGCCGCTGCCCAGCCAACGGGTCATCAACATCGGGTTGGCGCGGTTATGCTCAATGGCCAGGCCGGCCATGATCAACACCAGGGAACAGGCTGACGCGATACCGATCCACGGGGCCTCCAGCCACCAGTCGATGCGCCCCAGGGACAGCACCGCACAGAGCAACGCCACGCCGGTGGCGAGGATGCCGAAGGTCAGGAAGTCGAGTTTCTCAAAGGTCTTGAAGCGGTCACCCGGCGGCAACTTGAGCAAGAACACACACCCCAGGCAGATCAGCGCCATCCCCAATTCAAACAGGTACAAACCGCGCCACTCGGCGATTTGCAGCAAATCTTCGGAGAACAACCGCGCCAGCGGCAACGCCAACTGCGCCGTGCCCAACCCCAGCACCAGGGCTTTGAGTCGCCACTTGGCGGGGAACGCCTGGATCATGTAGTACAAGCCCAACGAACTCAGGGCCGCGCCCACCATCCCGTGGGCCGCCCGTACCGCGATGGCCGAACTGAGATCGTTAACGAACAAGTGGCCGAAGGTCACCAGCGCGTACAGCACCAGGAACACCTCGGTGAACACGCGCAGGCCGAACTGCTGGCGGAACTTCACCAGCAGCAGGTTCATGCACACGTTGGTCATCACATAGGCGGCGGGCAGCCAGGCCATTTCCGCTGTGGTCGCGCCGAGGGCGCCTTGCAGGTATTGCAGGTTGGCGATGACCAGGGCATTTCCCAGGCCGCCAGTGATCGCGACCAGCACACCGACCAGCGCATACAGCCAACGCTTGTGCGTAGGGTGCCACGGCGTCGACGGCGAACCGGGCAGGCTCGGGCGCTCGTGGGGTTCCCAGGTGTGGGGGGTGTATTTATCCATTCGATGACCTAGATGACCCGACGGGTGAGGTCGGTAAAACCATTACTCAGAGTAGTAAACCTGAGCGGGGTTCATCTTGCCATCTTGGGCATGGAATTGATGCCTGGAGCGGGTACGGTCAAAAGTCGGAGGGGGCTTGCTCTCTCCCACATTGGATAGCATGCCCATCCAGAACCGCCTTCCCGATCAGATCCAACCCAACCAACTCCAGTAAGTCGCCGCAAACACCAACATCAGCCCATACCCGATCACCGTCACCAGGATCCCCACCTTGGCGAACTGCCGCGCCGTAAACGTCCCAGTCCCCAGGCACACCATATTCTGCGGCGCATTAATCGGCAGGATAAACCCGTAGCTCATCACAAACCCCAGCAGCATGGTCATCCCCAACCGGTTGAACTCCCCGGGCAAGGTCTGCAACACCGCAATCAGGATCGGCAACAGCGCCGAGGTCAGCGCCGTGGCGCTGGCAAAGCCCAGGTGGATCACAATCAAAAACGCTCCCAAAATCGCAAACACCCCCAACGGCCCGACCTGATCCAACCCGGTATGCGCCACCACCTGGGAGCCCAGCCACTGCCCGGCCTGGGTGGTCAGCAACGCGGTGCCGAGGCTGATGCCCACGCCGAATACAATCACCGTGCCCCACGGAATACGCGACTGCACATCCTTCCAGGTCATCACACCGATCCCCGGCAACAGCAGGAAGACCAACCCGGCGTAGGTGGTCGAGGTGGTGTCGAAAGGGTGCAGGCGCCCTTCCGTCGCCCACGCCAACAGCAACAGCACCGACACGGTGAGCAAGCGCTTCTGCGGGCCGGTCATCGGGCCGATGTCCACCAGGGACTGGGCCACGGCCTCTTTACCACCGGGAATGCTGTCGGTTTCCGGCGGCAGCAGCTTGATCACCAGGAACAGCAACACCGCCGACATGATCACCGCCCACGGCGCGCCGGCGATCAGCCAGTCGATCCACGACACGCGCTGGCCGAGCATCTTGTCCATAAAGCCCACAGTCAGCAGGTTTTGCGCGGCGGCGGTCTGGATGCCGACGTTCCAGATGCTGGTGCCCTGGGCCACCACGATCATCAGGCCGGCGGCAATATTGGAGCGCTTGTCCACGCCAAACGCGGCAACCACGCCCATCATGATCGGCACCACACAGGCGCTGCGCGCGGTGGCACTGGGCACCACAAGGCTGAGCAGGATGGTCACCGCAATCGCCCCCAGCAGAATGCCGCGGGTGCTGGTGCCGACGCGGGTCAGGGTCACGAGGGCGATGCGCCGGTCGAGGCCGGTGTGGGTCATGGCCGCCGCAATGAACAACGCGCCCGCCACCAATGCCAGTGCCGGGTTGGAAAAGCCGGTGAGCGCCATGCTGATGGCCGGGCTGGAGCCGATCAGGTGGGCGGGGTCTTGCAGCGACGGCGCCGTGCCGAGCAAAAATGCCATGAGCGAGGTGATCATGATCGCGCTGGCCTCATAAGACACCGCCTCGGTGATCCACACCACCACGGCAAACGCGAGGATCGCCAGCATGCGCTGCCCGGCCACCGGCAGATCGGCGGGCAGCGGCAACAGCAGCACGCCGACCATCGCCAGTACGCCGATCACCAGGCCCAGGGGCAACTTGAAGGATGCTGCGGTTGTTGCGGGGGCGTTCATGGCGGGCTCCGTCGTGCTCTAAATCAGGCAGGCAGCATGGGGCAAAGCGCCGCAACGGGTGTTGACGGGTATCAAGACCCTAGGTCAATAACTGGCTCAATACCGCCCGCAACTTGCCGGGCT
Organism: Pseudomonas sp. H1_D04; assembly: GCF_054683855.1. Lineage (NCBI taxonomy): Bacteria > Pseudomonadati > Pseudomonadota > Gammaproteobacteria > Pseudomonadales > Pseudomonadaceae > Pseudomonas > Pseudomonas sp. H1_D04. The sequence continues at coordinate 4,444,756 of NZ_CP162826.1, read as the reverse complement.
TGAGCGGTTTGTTCAACAACGGCGCGTCCAGGCGGCGCAGCACGCGACGGCACTGGTCGGTGCGGTCGGCGGTGATGATCACGGCCGGGATCTTTTGCGCGAAATGCTCGCGCAGATGCTTGACCACCGCAGCGCCCACCACGCCGTGGTCGAGATGGTAATCGGCGAGGATCAACTCCGGCGCCCTGCCCTGCAACGCCAGTAACGCGCCGGCCTGGTCGGTGGCGGTGACCACCTCACAGCCCCACTGCACCAGCAGCGCGCGCATGCTTTCGAGGATGCTCACCTCGTTATCGATCACCAGCAAACGCCGCCCCGGCAGCGGGTTGCCCGTGGTCGGCAGCACCGGCAGTTGGCTGATCGCCAGGGGCATCTCTTCGCTGATGGGCACCTCGATGCTGAACATCGAGCCACGCCCCGGCCACGAACGGACCGCCACTGGGTAGCCGAGGATCTCGGCGATACGCTCGACAATCGCCAGGCCCAGCCCCACGCCTTTGCGGTCCGAGGCGCGGCCGACGTCGAGCTGGTTGAATTCGAGGAAGATCGCGTCGAGCCGGTCGGCCGCGATGCCGCGCCCGGTGTCCCACACCTCCAGGCGCAGGCGGTCGCCACGGCGGCGCGCGCCGAGCAGGATGCAGCCCTCGTCGGTGTAGCGGCAGGCGTTGCTGAGGAAGTTGCGCAGAATCCGCGTCACCAGGCGCAAGTCGGTGCGAATCGCATAATGACCGGTACGCGCACGCAGGTTCAGCCCGGCCGCCAGCGCCACCGACTGGAACTCCGAGACCAGCGGCGCAAACAGCTCATCCAGACGATACAGCGCCACGTCGGGTTTGACCGCCGCCTGGTCGAGCCGCGAAATATCCAGCAAATCGGTGAGTAAATCTTCCGCGCCTTCCAGCGCCTGGTGAGTACGTTCCACCAGTACCTGCTCGACGCTGGGCAAGTTGCGTTCACGCAGGGTGGAGATCAGCAGCCGCGCCGCGTTCAGCGGTTGCAGCAGGTCATGGCTCGCGGCGGCGAGGTATTTGTCCTTGCTGCGGTTGGCAGCCTCCGCGGCGTCGCGCGCATCGCGCAATTCCTGCTCGACCTGCTCACGCTGGGCGATCTGCTGTTGCAGGTTGCGGTTGGCTTCTAACAGTTCGTCGGTGCGCGCGGCCACGCGCTGCTCCAGCTCATCGTTGAGACGGATATAGCGGTTGCGCTCCGCCTCCAGCTCGTCGAGGCGCGCGGTGAGTTCCGGGTAGTGACTCTTGCGTGCCGAGTGATTGCCCAGGCCCAGCAGCCCGGCCAGTGCTTGTTGCTGGTCGTCAGAGCGCTTCGCCATAAACAACCTCGACGTCACGCTGGCTGGACTCACGAGGGTTGGTGAGGATGCAGGGGTCGTCCATCGCATGCTCGGACAGAAACGGAATATCCGCCACGCGCACCCCATGCAGACCCAGGGTTTCGTGGAAGCCAATGGCATGCTTGAGCGCGATCAGGTGGTCGACCAATCGTCCGCAGATCTGTCGATGGTTGAGGCCACGGCAGTCAATGCCAAAGGTCTCGGCAATCACCTTGAAGCGCTCCGGCGCCGAGTTGTAGTTGAACGCCACCACATGCTCCACCAGCACCGCGTTGCACAAACCGTGGGGCAAATCGAGAAAGCCGCCGAGGCTGTGGGACATGGCATGCACGGCGCCGAGGATCGCGTTGGAAAACGCCAGGCCCGCCTGCATGCTGCCGAGCATGATTTTCTCGCGCAGGGCAATGTCCGTGGGGTTGGCGATCATCTGCACCAGGTTGCCGTTGATCAGGCGCATGGCTTCCAGCGCATGGGGGTCGGTCAGTGGGCCGTGGCCGGTGGACACGAACGCCTCGATGGCATGCACCAGCGCGTCGATGCCGGTACAGGCGGACAGGAACGGGTCCATGCTCGCCGTGGTTTCCGGGTCGATCAGCGACACATCCGGCACCACCGCCTTGCTGACGATGGAGAACTTCATGCGCTCCTGCTGATTGGAAATGATCACGAACTGCGAGACATCCGCCGACGTACCGGCGGTGGTGGGGATCAGTATCAACGGCGGGCTGGGCACACGAATGGTGTCCACGCCCTCGAACTCAAGAATGCTACGCCCATGGGCGACCACAATGCCGATGGCCTTGCCGCAATCCATCGGACTGCCGCCGCCGATGGCCACGATCACGTCGCAATGGTTTTCCCGATACACCTCGGCGCCGAGCATTACTTCTTCGACGCGCGGGTTGGGCGACACAGCGCTGTACAGGCAGTAGTCGATACCGATGGCTTGCAGGCTGGCTTCCACATCCGCCACCCAACCGGCAGCGATCACACCGGGGTCGCTGACGACCAGCACCTTGCGCGCACCAAAGGTCTTGGCATAGTTACCGACGTTGTGCCGGCAGCCGGCACCGAAGATGATTTCAGGCGAGACGAATTTACGCAGGAGGCTCAGATTGGGGCTCATTGGAAAGCCTGTTCTTATTATTTTTGGGAGATGCGCTTCACACTAACCCATTCGCAGGCGAATGCAATCAGACCAAAGGGTCATTCCCAATACGGCACCGGCCAGCGCGAGGCTGGCCGGAGATGGATCAACGGCTGGCGAAGTACATGGTCACTTCGAAGCCGATACGCAGGTCGGTGAAGGCGGGTTTGGTCCACATGGGGAGAGTCCTCTTGTTGTGCCGGAAGATTCCGGTAGAAGCATTAATGCATGGGGGGATGGGGGTGCGAATGCTACTTTCGAACAAGCTGGCACCCGCATTGGTAGCGGGTGTACGCCGATCAAAATGTGGGAGGGGGCTTGCTCCCGATAGCAATGTGTCAGCCACATCACTGTTGACTGACCCACCGCCATCGGGAGCAAGCCCCCTCCCACAGGGGACCGCGTTGCAATCCGAGGGTTAGAAGAAACCCAATGGATTGATGTCGTAGCTCACCAGCAAATTCTTGGTCTGCTGGTAGTGATCGAGCATCATCTTGTGGTTCTCACGCCCCACGCCCGACTTTTTGTAGCCGCCAAACGCCGCATGCGCCGGGTACAGGTGATAACAGTTGGTCCACACGCGGCCAGCTTTGATCGCCCGGCCCATGCGGTAGGCGCGGTTGATGTCGCGGGTCCACAGCCCGGCGCCGAGGCCGAATTCGCTGTCGTTGGCAATGGCCAGGGCTTCGGCTTCGTCCTTGAAGGTGGTGATACCCACCACCGGGCCGAAGATTTCTTCCTGGAACACGCGCATCTTGTTGTGGCCCTTGAGCAGGGTCGGCTGGATGTAATAACCGCTGGACAGGTCGCCTTCCAGGCGCTCGGCGGCGCCGCCGGTGAGCAGCTCGGCGCCCTCCTCCTGGGCGATCTTGAGGTAGGAGAGGATCTTGTCGTATTGCTGCTCGGACGCCTGGGCGCCGACCATGGTCTCGGTATCCAACGGGTTGCCGCGCTTGATCTTGACGATCTTCTTCATCACCACTTTCATGAAGTCGTCGTAGATCGACTCCTGCACCAGCGCCCGCGACGGGCAGGTGCACACTTCGCCCTGGTTGAAGAACGCCAGCACCAGGCCTTCGGCGGCTTTTTCGATGAATTGCGGCTCGGCCTGCATGATGTCTTCGAAGAAGATGTTCGGCGACTTGCCGCCCAGTTCCACGGTAGACGGAATGAGGTTCTCGGCGGCCGCGTGCATGATGTGCGCACCGATTGGGGTCGAGCCGGTAAAGGCAATCTTGGCGATGCGCTTGCTGGTGGCCAGTGCCTCCCCGGCTTCGCGGCCAAAGCCCTGCACGATATTCAGCACGCCCGGTGGCAGCAGGTCATTGATCAGCTCGGCAAACACCATGATCGACAGCGGCGTCTGCTCGGCCGGCTTGAGCACGATGCAGTTACCGGCAGCGAGGGCCGGGGCGAGTTTCCAGGCGGCCATCAGCAGCGGGAAGTTCCACGGAATGATCTGCCCGACCACGCCCAATGGCTCATGGAAGTGGTAGGCCGCGGTGTGTTCGTTGATCTCGGCGGCGCCGCCTTCCTGGGCGCGGATGCAGCCGGCGAAGTAGCGGAAGTGGTCGGCGGCCAGGGGCACGTCAGCGTTGAGGGTTTCGCGCACGGCCTTGCCGTTGTCCCAGCTTTCGGTCACGGCCAGTACTTCGAGATTCTGCTCGATACGGTCGGCGATTTTCAGCAGCACCAGGGAGCGATCCTGGGGCGACGTCTTGCCCCAGGCGTCAGCGGCGGCATGGGCGGCGTCGAGGGCTTTGTCGATATCGGCAGCGTTGGAGCGCGGGAATTCGGCGATCGCTTCACCGGTCACCGGCGAGGTGTTGGTGAAATACTCACCGCTCAGCGGGGCGACGAACTCTCCGCCGATGTAATTACCGTAGCGCTGCTTGAAGCTGACGATAGCGCCAGGGGTGCCAGGTTGTGCGTAGATCATGTTAAAGCCTCTGTCTGGGTCCGGGCCTGTCGGTCAACAGGCGATGACCCGATAGTAAAGAGCCCCCCGTTGCCGGGCGAATGCGCCGTTGGCAGGGGGGCACTTGTCATTTGGTCGTAGATTCAGTGTTTGGCGACCAGCTCTTTGGGCAGCTTGAAGGTCCAGAGCATGCCGCCCTGGTTGAAGTCCTTGATGCGCTTGGCCACCTCACCGCCCCACAACGGCACCGCGCCGCCCCAGCCGGAGAGCACCGAGACGTACTGTTCGCCGTCCATTTCCCAGGTCACAGGCGAACCGAGCACGCCGGAGCCGGTCTGGAATTCCCAGACCTTCTCGCCAGTCTTGGCGTTGAATGCTTGCAGGAAACCTTCCGGCGTACCGGTGAACACCAGGTTGCCCTTGGTGGTCAGCACCCCGCCCCACAGCGGCGCGAAGTTCTTGTGGCGCCAGACTTCCTTACCCGTCTTAGGATCGATGGCGCGCAGTACGCCGATGTAGTCTTCGTTCAACGGCTTGATAGTGAAGCCCGCGCCGAGGAACGCCGCGCCTTTCTTGTAGGCGATACCTTCGTTCCAGATGTCCATGCCCCACTCGTTGGACGGCACGTAGAACAGCCCGGTGTCACGGTTGTAGGCCATCGGCATCCAGTTCTTCGCACCGAGGAACGCCGGTGCGACAAACACCGAAGTGCCCTTGGTTTCGCTGCCCGGCGCACCTGGGCGGCTGGCTTCGTTGTAGATCGGACGACCGTCCTTATCCAGACCCGTGGCCCAGGTGATCTTGTCGACAAACGGGAAGCCACGGATGAACTTGCCGTTGGTGCGATCGAGCACGTAGAAGAAGCCGTTGCGGTCGGCGGTGGCCGCCGCTTTGATTTCCTTGCCACCTTCGGTGTAGTTGAAGGAGACCAGCTCGTTGACGCCGTCATAGTCCCAACCGTCGTGGGGCGTGCTCTGGAAGTGCCACTTGATGGTGCCGTCGTCCGGGTTCAGCGCCAGGCGCGAGGACGAGTAAAGGTTGTCGCCAGGGCGCAGGTGCGAGTTCCACGGCGCCGGGTTGCCGGTGCCGAACAGCAGCAAGTTGGTTTCCGGGTCGTAGTAGCCGCCCAGCCACGGTGCCGCGCCGCCGGTTTTCCACAAATCCCCCGGCCAGGTCTTGCCCGCCTCGCCGCCGGAGATGCCGTTTTCCACAGCCTTGCCGTCTTTGTAGACATAACCCATATGGCCTTCGACCGTCGGGCGGCTCCACAGCAGCTCGCCGTTTTTCGGGTCATAGGCCTGGATCTTGCCCACCACGCCGAATTCGCCACCGGCCACGCCGGTGATCAGCTTGCCGTTGACCACCAGGGGCGCGGCGCTGATCGAGTAGCCTTCCTTGTGATCGGCGACCTGCTTGCTCCACACCACTTTGCCGGTGTCTTTGTTCAGCGCCACCAGCTTGGCGTCGAGGGTGCCGAAGAATACCAGGTCGCCGTACAGCGCCACGCCACGGTTGATCACGTCACAGCACGGGCGGATGTCATCGGGCAGACGCGCATCGTACTGCCAGAGCTTCTTGCCGGTGCGCGCATCCACCGCGAACACCCGCGAGTAGGAACCGGTGAGGTACATCACCCCGTCCTTGATCATCGGCTGCGCCTGTTGCCCACGCTGCTTTTCGCCGCCAAAGGAAAACGCCCAGACCGGGCGTAGTTCCTTGACGTTGTCGACGTTCAGGGTGTCGAGGGGGCTGTAGCGCTGGCCCTGCACGCCCAGGCCGTTGGTGACGATCTGCCCGGGGTTTTTCGGGTCCTGGAGGATGTCCTCATCGGTGACCGAGGCCATGGCCTGGCCGGATAACAGGATGGCACCGAGCAACACACTCAAGGCGAAGGGTTGGCGACGTGCGGGTTGGGTCATGACGGCTACCTCTGCGGTTTTTTGTTATACCCGGGAAATTTTCCCGGTCTGGTGCAGATTCTTGGGCGCAGGGGCCATTGTCACAATTGACCGCAGTATCGAGTTTGCTAGTTCCTTAGTAGCGGTTGCATCTGCTCGCGCTCGTAACGCGGGTACAGGTGGCTGACGCTGCGGATCAGTTCATAGCGGCTCAAGCTGATCGCGGCGAAGCGTTCGGGGATGGGGCTGCGGATCATCTCGGCCATGTCGTTGCCCTTGGCAGCGCCGTCACGCAGCAGTTGATCGAGCCAGGTCAGGTAGTCGCGCATTTGCGTGAAGGGTTGCGCGTCGCTGGCCACCGGGCCATGGCCGGGCACGATCAGGGTCCAGGGCAAGGCTTGCAGGGTGCCGAGGTCGGCCAGCCACACCGCCAGCCCCGGGCTGTTGGGGGTGGTGAGCGCGCGTTGGTAAAACACCAGGTCGCCGGCGAACAGCACGCCGGTGCTCTGGTCGAAGATCGCCAGGTCGGCGCCGGTGTGGCCGGTGAGCGCGAGCAGGCGCAAGTCGTGGCCGCCGACGCTCAGCACACCGGGTTCCAGCACCTGGGTGGGCAACACCACCTCGGTGCCGCGCATCCAGTCGCCGACCATGCGGTAGAGGTTTTCCGCCATGCCGTCGCCCTGCTCATGCAGCAGCCGCGTGGTCTCGGCCAGGGCGCCGATGGGCACGTCCTTGAAGGCCTGGTTGCCCAGCGCATGGTCAGGGTGATGGTGGGTAATCAGCACCTGGATCACCGGCTTGGGGGTGACGCGGGCGATGGCCTCGCGCATCGCTTCGCCGTAGCGCCGCGAGGGCCCGGTGTCGATCACCACCACGCCGGCCTCGGTGACGATGAAGGCGGTGTTGACGATATTGCCGCCATTGGCCTTGGCAAAATTGTCAGTGCTGCCTTCGAGTAGCCAGGTGTCGTCGGCGATCAGCCGGGGCTTGAGGGCGTAGTCGAGATCTGCCAGGGCGGGCAAGCTCAGGCCCAGGCACAACAATAGAATCCAGCGCATGCCGCGCTCCTTCTGGTCAGGGGATGGCCGCGTCGAACTCATTGCCGCTGTTGTCACGCAGCACCAGTCGGGTGGGCCCCGGCGCGTCGATGTCGAAGGCCAGGTTGGGGTTCTCGCTAACCGCCGGGAACAGCTCAAGATCAGCCAGCACTTGGCCGTCCTGGCCGCGCAGTTGCGCATGGTTGATAAAAAACTCGGGGATGCCGCTGACCATGCCGTTGTCCATCGGGTGCGCAACCTGCACACGCACGCGGCTGAACTCACCACGCGGGTAACGGCCGCCGAGCACTTCGCCGATGTGCTCTTCCCAACCCGGCTGGGTGCGTACCACGCTGGGCGCGGTGCAGCCGCCGCCGGCCGCGTCGATCAGGGTCGAGCCCACATGCCACAGCCCGTCATCGGTGAGCACCGCTGCACGCAACGGCGTGGCCTGTTCGATACGAATCCGCAGCGACAGCCACGGCAGCACGCCGGCCTTGGGCTGGAAGTCGACGATTTTCGGCAATGGGTTGAGCTCGGCCCAGGCGAGGATTTTCACCACATGGCCGTTGAAGGCGCGGGCGTCGATTTCCAGCGGCACCTGGCGCGCATCTTCGGCGAACGGCGGCGCCAGCAGCTTGACCCGGTCGTCGAACACGAACGGCGCCTCGGCCAGGAACTGCTTGTGATAGAACGCCCACATCACCGACGGCACCGGGTCGACCTCCACGGCGTGAGCCGCCAGCGGCAGCCAACACGCCAAGATGCAGCTCAGTCGCCAGTTCATCGCCTGCTCCTATTGATACATCTCGGGGACTTCGTACTGCAGGCCGTAACGGGCATAGATGGCTTGCACCGCGCCGTCGCGGATCAGGCCTTCCAGCGCCTCTTCCACCGCGTAGGCCAGCTGGCGATTGCTCTCGTGCACCGCCATGCCGATCTCCCAGCGTTGCTTGCCCATGTTCGGGTAGGCGTTTTCGGCGAGGGCCAGTTGCGGGTCGTGGGCTTCATGCACCTGCCAATCGACTTCGCCGCGCATCGCCATCACCGCATCGACCTCACCGGCTTTCATCGCCGCAAAGGCCTGGGGGACGTCGGGGTAGTGATGGGTCTTGGCGGCAAGCATGCCGTTGAACACCGAGGTGAGGTAGAACGACGGCACGCTGTCGACTTCGACGCCAATCGGGTGCTGCTCGAACACCGCCACGCTGGCGACCGTGTCCAGGCGCCGACGGTCATAGGCCACCTGCCATTGTTCGTTCTGGTACGGCCCGAACATCACCACATGGCCGTTTTCCAGTTCGCCCTGGTCGTTGCGCTTTTGTGCGTAATCGCGATCGTAGGGCGCGCGCATCATCAGGTCGGCCAGTTGCTGGTTATGCAACTGGCTGCCGCGCCAGATGTAGTCGCGCAGGTCGTCATCGAGCTTCTCGCCGGCCGGCGCCCAGATCAACTTGAGCTTTACCCCAAGCGCCGTGGCCAGGGCCTGGGCCAGTTCCACATCGACCCCCCGCGCGTTGGCGCCGTCTTCGAAACTGTAGGGGGCGAAGTCCTTGTACACCGCCACCTTGATTTCGCCGTCAGCGATCATCTGGTCATAGCTGCGCACCTGCGCCTGTGCCGGCTGGCAACACAGCAGGGCCAGGCCAAGCACATAAGCGAACAGGCGCATGGCTTACTCCTCGACGTGCACGCTGTCCAGGTAGGTGCGCACCGCCCACAAGGCTTCCTGGCTCAGGTAGTCGGCCATTTTGGGCATGTACACACGGCCGTCACGCACCGCGCCATGGCGCACACGCTCGACGAACCACTCATCACCGGCTTCGCCCACATCGAGCATGCGCAGGTCGGGGGCGATACCACCGGACTTGGCTTCCAGGCCGTGGCAGGCGGCGCAGTTCTGGTTGTAGGCGGACGAGCCGATTTCCACGGCCCGATCGTGTTCAGGCGAGGTGCGGTACGGATTGACCGCCGCCCAGCCGTCTTCGTTGACCGGCACGCCGGCGTCCTTGATCGAGGTCAGGCCCTTGGTTTCCACTGCTTGTGGGACCACGTTGCCATGGGCCCAAACAGAGCCGGCGCCGAATACACCCACCAACAGGCCAGCCACGAGCCAGGCATTGTGTTTTGTTGTCATTATTTTTGCCCTCAGGATTGCACGCAAAACCTCATTGCAGAGGCTATGGCAACCATCTTAGAAACCCCGGGGCATGGGCCGTATGCTGCTTTGGTGGCCGCCCTCTCCTCCCTTGGTAGTAGGGCTTGTGGGGCACACCTAAAACAGCGGCGGTCCGGGAAGTCTTCCCGGCCACAGCGGGACTTTTTCCGTATCCGCCCGGCGCCCCGGCGTTCCACCCTGTGCAGGCCAAAACCTCCACTGGGAACTGCAACCATGACAATAAGATCGCTACCCGCCCGCTCACCTTTAAGCCTTGCCGTGCAAGCCTTTATGCTGGTGGGCAGCCTGTCCCTCAGTGCTGCAACCTTCGCAGCCGCCGAGCCTGCCAAATCGACACGCAACGTCACCTGGGAAGACATTGCCAACGACCACCTGACCACCAAGGACGTGCTGCAATACGGCATGGGCACCAACGCCCAGCGCTGGAGCCCACTGGCCCAGGTCAACGACAAGAACGTGTTCAAACTCACCCCGGCCTGGTCCTATTCCTTTGGCGACGAGAAACAGCGCGGCCAGGAGTCCCAGGCCATCGTCAGCGACGGCGTGGTGTACGTCACCGGTTCCTACTCCCGCGTGTTCGCCCTGGATGCAAAGACCGGCAAGCGCCTGTGGACCTACAACCACCGCCTGCCCGACAACATTCGCCCGTGCTGTGACGTGGTCAACCGCGGCGCGGCGATCTTCGGCGACAAGATCTACTTCGGCACCCTCGACGCGCGCCTGATCGCCCTCGACAAAAACACCGGCAAAGTGGTGTGGAACAAGAAATTCGGCGACCACGCCGCCGGCTACACCATGACCGGCGCCCCGGTGCTGATCAAAGACAAGGTCAGCGGCAAGGTGCTGCTGATCCACGGCAGCTCCGGCGATGAATTCGGCGTGGTCGGCCAGCTGTTTGCCCGCGACCCCGACACCGGTGAAGAAGTGTGGATGCGCCCGTTCGTGGAAGGCCATATGGGCCGCCTCAACGGCAAGGACAGCACCACCACCGGCGACGTCAAGGCCCCTTCGTGGCCGGATGACCCCACCACCGAAACCGGCAAGGTCGAGGCCTGGAGCCACGGTGGCGGCGCGCCTTGGCAGAGCGCAAGCTTCGATGCCGAGACCAACACGATCATCGTCGGCGCCGGCAACCCTGGCTCCTTGGAACACCTGGGCGCGCACCGCCAAGGACGGCAACCCCCACGACTTCGACAGCCTCTACACCTCGGGCCAGGTTGGCGTCGACCCGAGCACCGGCGAAGTGAAATGGTTCTACCAGCACACCCCGAACGATGCCTGGGACTTCTCCGGCAACAACGAGCTGGTGCTGTTCGACTACAAGGACAAGGACGGCAAAGTGGTCAAGGCCACCGGCCACGCCGACCGCAACGGCTTCTTCTACGTGGTGGACCGCAACAACGGCAAGCTGCAGAACGCCTTCCCGTTTGTCGACAACATCACTTGGGCCAGCCATATCGACCTGAAGACCGGGCGCCCGGTGGAGAACGAAGGCCAGCGTCCGGCCAAGCCATTGCCGGGTGAAACCAAAGGCAAGCCGGTGGAAGTCTCGCCGCCGTTCCTGGGGGGCAAGAACTGGAACCCCATGGCCTACAGCCAGGACACCGGCCTGTTCTACATTCCGGGCAACCAGTGGAAAGAGGAATACTGGACCGAAGAGGTCAACTACAAGAAGGGCTCGGCCTACCTGGGCATGGGTTTCCGCATCAAGCGCATGTATGACGACCACGTCGGCACCCTGCGCGCGATGAACCCGACTACCGGCAAGGTGGTGTGGGAGCACAAGGAAGCCTTGCCACTGTGGGCCGGCGTGTTGGCAACCAAGGGCAACCTGGTGTTTACCGGCACCGGCGACGGTTTCTTCAAGGCCTTCGACGCCAAAACCGGCAAGGAGCTGTGGAAGTTCCAGACCGGCAGCGGCATCGTCTCGCCGCCGATCACCTGGGAACAGGATGGCGAACAGTACATCGGCGTGACGGTCGGCTACGGCGGCGCGGTGCCGTTGTGGGGCGGCGACATGGCCGAGCTGACCAAACCGGTGGCGCAAGGCGGGTCTTTCTGGGTGTTCAAGATTCCGAGCTGGGATAACAAAACGGCCCAGAAGTAACCCATCAGAAAATGCCGGGCCGCGTTTTTCTGTGGTGAGCGGGCTTGCCCCGCGCTCGGCTGCGCAGCAGTCGTAGAACCTGAGCGCACGCAGGTGCTGGAGGAATGCCAGGGCCGCTTCGCAGCCCAGCGCGGGGCAAGCCCGCTCACCACAACAAGCCCACTCACCACAGGATCTCCAGAGGTCTCGCAATGAACTACCTGCCCTTGTTACTGCTGTTATCCCTTACCCCTGGCCCACGCCAACGATGGCGACGACGCCCAGAAGTAACCCATCAGAAAATGCCGGGCCGCGCTTTTTTGTGGTGAGCGGGCTTGCCCCGCGCTCGGCTGCGCAGCAGTCGTAGAACCTGAGCGCACGCAGGTGCTGGAGGAATGCCAGGGCCGCTTCGCAGCCCAGCGCGGGGCAAGCCCGCTCACCACAACAATTCCGCTCACCACAGGATCTCCAGAGGTCTCGCAATGAACTACCTGCCCTTGTTACTCCTGTTATCCCTTACCCCGGCCCACGCCGACGATGGCGACGACGCCCAGAAGTAACCCATCAGAAAATGCCGGGGCCGCGTTTTTCTGTGGTGAGCGGGCTTGCCCCGCGCTCGGCTGCGCAGCAGTCGTAGAACCTGAGCGCACGCAGGTGCTGGAGGAATGCCAGGGCCGCTTCGCAGCCCAGCGCGGGGCAAGCCCGCTCACCACAACAATCCCGCTCACCACAGTATCTCCAGAGGTCTCGCAATGAACTACCTGCCCTTGTTACTCCTGTTATCCCTTACCCCTGGCACACGCCGACGATGGCGACGACGCCCAGAAGTAACCCGTCAGAAAATGCCGGGCCGCGCTTTTTTGTGGTGAGCGGGCTTGCCCCGCGCTCGGCTGCGCAGCAGTCGTAGAACCTGAGCGCACGCAGGTGCTGGAGGAATGCCAGGGCCGCTTCGCAGCCCAGCGCGGGACAAGCCCGCTCACCACAACAATCCCGCTCACCACAGGATCTCCAGAGGTCTCGCAATGAACTACCTGCCCTTGCTACTCCTGTTATCCCTACCCCTGGCCCACGCCGACGATGGCGACGACGCCCCGTTGATCGTCAACGGCTGCACCATCGCCGAACACAGCCAATGCCCCGGCGCCAACCTCAAGGGCGCCAACCTTCGAAATCAGAACCTGAGCAAAATGAACCTGGCCGGTGCCGACCTGCGCGATGCAGATCTGCGCCATGCCAACCTCGACCTGGCCAACCTGGAAAAGGCCCAGCTGCAAGGCGCCAACCTGACCCGCGCCAGCCTGCAACAAAGCAACCTGCGCTTGGCGGACTTTAGCGGTGCCACGCTGATGGCGATCCAGGGTTGGGGCCTGTTCGCCCAAGGCGCGCAGTTCGAAAACGCCAACCTCAGTGCGGCCTACCTGCAATTTGCACGGCTGTCAGGGGCCAAAATGCACAAGGCCAACCTGCGTGCGGCCGACCTGGAGATGACCTGGCTGAGCAAGGCCGACTTGCAAGGTGCTGACCTCAGCGACGCCAATCTGCAGGAAGCGAAGTTCGGCGAGAGCAACCTTGAAAACGCCACGCTGACCGGTGCGCGGCAACATTATGGGAATTTTCAGGATGCCAATATGGAGGGCTGCCAGGATTGCCCAACGACCTGGGACCGCTGAAACGACGCCCTTAAAATGTGGGTTTGTGCACACCCAGTTATCCAACCACCCGCACCACCCCCATGTCGATTCCCAGGTGCACCAGCTCGGCATGGGAGCTCACCTGCAGTTTGCTCTTGAGCAAGGTCAGGTGATTGGACACGGTCTTGCTGCTGATATTCAGCTGGTCGGCAATCGCTCGGGTGGGCGTGCCTTTGGCCAGCATCAGGAAGATTTCCAGTTCGCGCGGGGTCATGCCCTGCAAGCGTTGATCACTGGGGGGGTAGGCCAGTTCGGTGGCCAGGGCCTGTTCGATATAGGCGTGGCCGTCGAGGATGCGCCGCACGGCTTCAATCAACACCTCGGGCGCCGAGCTTTTGGTCAGGTAACCGGAGGCTCCGGCGTCCAACGCCTGGCGCACCAGCGGCAGCTCGTCGTGCATGCTGAAAAACAGCACGCGCAATTGTGGCAAGCGCTGGCGCAGGCGGCGCGTGGTTTCCAGGCCGCTGATGCCTGGCAGGCCGAAGTCCATGATCACCAGATGCGGCACCGCCTCCTGCACCCGGCTCAGGGCCTCTTCGCCACTGGCCGCTTCGCGTACTTCGACCGCTGGCAGCAGCGCGCGCAGCAGGCTGGCATAGCCTTGGCGCACCACGGCGTGGTCATCCACCAACAGAATATTCATGAGGCCTCCAACGGCATGTTCAACGCCAGCGCCCAACCGCCGCCGGGGTGGCTGATGATCTTTAATTCGCCGCCCAGGCAGCGGGCGCGTTCGGCCATCGAATACAGGCCCACGCCGGGCCGCTGGGGCGTGACTGCACCGCGACCGTTATCACGCACCCACAGGCGCAGACGTGAACCGCGGTGTTGCAGGCGCACGCGCACCTGGCTGGCATCGGCATGCCGCAGGATGTTGGTCAGCGCTTCCTGGAGCAGGCGGTACAGGTGAGTTTTGTTGACGCCGGACAACGCCGGCAGGTCGGCACTGACCTGCAATTGGCAGGGAATTCCATGGCTGGCCTGCCACTGCGTTACCAGCATCGAGAACGCCTCGCCCATCGGCAAGTGTTGCAACGCCACCGGGTAGAGGTCGTGGACCAGGGCGCGGAAACCTTGCTGCAAGTGCTCGCAATGATCTTCCAGCAGCCCCACCGTACGGGTCAGCACGTGCGGCTGATCGGCGACCAGCCGCAACAGGCAGGCCTGGGCGCGAATGCCGGCCAGGTATTGGCCGAGGTCATCGTGCAGGGTCTGGGCCAAGTGGGTGCGCTCCTGCTCCTGCACCGCCAGCAGGGTCTGGGTGAGCCGGGTGTTATCGGTGCGCGCCTGCTCCAGGGCGTCGGTCATGCGGTTGAAGTGCAGCGCCAGTTGCCGTGCTTCCGGCGCGCCTTCACCGCGCAGGCGCACGTTGAGCTGGCCGGCGCACACCTGTTGCAGGGCGCGCAGCAATTCATCGAGTACGCCCATGCCCCGCCGCACGGCCCAGCGGATAGTCAACAGACTCAGGGCCAACGCCAGGGCGCACAGGCCCAACAGTTGTTGCAAGGAATCCCAGACTTCGTCGATTTCATCCCGTGGGTCGACGGCGATGGACACGCGCCGACCGTCCGGCAAGTCCAGCACCTGGGCACTGCGTCGCGCCTCGACGAACAGCAGGCGCCCAAGCCAGGCGTCCAGCCCGTCCGAGGCCGGCGCTTGGGCGGTGTCGCCGCTCGCCAGCCAGTGCACGCGTACATGACGCAAACTCGCGGTGAGGTGGGGTTGCAGGCTGGCCGGGTCGCGCTCGGCGGTTTCACTCAGGTAGTGCACCACCGCTTCGGCCGATTGCAACTCGCGCTCCACATCGGCCAGGGCCTGGTGCAGCAACAGCGCGGTGCAGGCGCAGGTCACCAGGGCGAAGAAGCCGCAGACCCATAGATTGATGCGCCACAACGCCGACATAGCCAACTCCCGAACAACACACTGAAGCGTCATGCTAAGACCGCTTCACGCGCTGCGAGCTACTACCTTGGTACTGCCCCAGCGCTACTTTCTGCATATTTGCAGCGACCTTAAGGCTTTCTATGCTGGCGCTTCCTGTCATGGAGTGCCTTATGCGCCAGCTCGCCCCTTACGCCGTGATCTATCTGCTGGCGATTGCTTGCGCAGCCGGGGTGGCCACCGCCAGCCAGGCCGCCGAGCCCTTGCAGGTGCAGATCGGCTACTTGGGTTATCGGCCCGATCCAGGCCCGCTGCTGTCGAATGTAATTCCCGAGCCCATCGATGCCGGGCAGCGCGGCGCCGAACTGGCGATCATCGACAGCAACAGCACCGGCGCCTTTCTCAACCAGCGCTACAGCCTGAGGACCGCCACGGTTGATACGCCGGACGCCCTGCTCGCCGCCGCCCAAGCCCAGCATGCCCAGGGCCTGCGTTTGTTCGTGGTCAACGCCCCCGCCGCAAGCCTTCGCCAACTCAGCGCCGCGTTGCCTGACAGCCTGCTGTTCAATGCCGGCAGCCCGGATGACAGCCTGCGCAGCACCGACTGTCTGGGCAACGTGCTGCATACGCTGCCCAGCCGGGCGATGCTCGCCGATGCGCTGGCGCAGTTCCTGGTCGTCCGTAAATGGCAGAAAGCGTTGTTGATCGTCGGCCCCACCGAGGATGACCAAGCCTACGCCGCCGCCCTGCGCCGCGCCGCCAAACGCTTCGGCGTGCGTCTGGTGGCGGAGAAAGCCTGGCGCTTCGATAACGACCAACGCCGCAGCGCCCAGGCGGATATGCCGCTGTTCACCCAAACCGCCGAATACGACGTGGTGCTGGTGGCCGACGAGCGCGGCGACTTCGGCGAGTACGTGCCCTACCAGACCTGGTACCCGCGCCCCGTCGCCGGCACCCAGGGCCTGACGCCCACCGGTTGGCACAAGACCGTCGAGACCTACGGCGCCGCCCAATTGCAGAAACGCTTCGAGGCGCTGGCCGGGCGCTGGATGAACGACCGCGACTTCGCCGCCTGGATGGCCGTGCGCAGCGTCGCCAGTGCAGTGAGCAAGTTGCGCCAGGTCGAGCCCATGGCGATCCGCGATCTGGAAATCAGCGAGCAACTGCCCCTGGATGGCTTCAAGGGCCGCAAGCTCAGTTACCGCGCCTGGAACGGCCAATTGCGCCAACCGATTCCCATCGTGCAACCCCGCGCGTTGGTCAGCACATCGCCCCAGGAAGGCTTCCTGCACCCCACTAACGAAATGGACAGCCTGGGCTATGACAAACCCGAGGTGACCTGCCGCTTCCCTTGATCACCTACCCACAATAATAAGGAATCCGCCATGCGCCGCACCCTGCTCTCATGCGCCCTGCTGCTTGCCGCCGGGCACGCCGTGGCCAGTACCGCCTGGGTCTCCAACGAGAAAGACAACAGCCTGAGCCTGATCGACATGCAGACCCTGCAAGTCACCGACACCCTCAAAGTCGGCCAGCGTCCGCGAGGCTTGCTGCTGTCCCATGACAATAAGCTGCTGTACATCTGCGCCAGCGACTCGGACCGCGTGCAGGTGATGGACGTGGCCACGCGCAAGATCATCAAGGAACTGCCCTCCGGCAAAGACCCCGAGCAGTTCGCCCTGCACCCCAATAACCGCTGGCTGTACGTGTCCAACGAAGACGATGCGCTGGTCACCGTGATCGACACCGAGACCTCCAAGGTGCTCGGCCAGATCAACGTCGGCGTCGAACCCGAAGGCATGGCCGTCAGCCCGGACGGCAAGTGGGCGGTGAACACCAGCGAAACCACCAACATGCTGCACTGGATCGACACCAGCACCCAGACCCTGGCCGACAGCACCCTGGTGGACCAGCGCCCGCGCTTCGTCGAGTTCAACCACGATGGCTCGCAGCTGTGGGCCTCGGCGGAAATCGGCGGCACCGTGACCATCCTCGACGTGGCCAGCCGCGCGATCCTCAAGACCCTGACCTTCAAGATCAAGGGCGTGCACCCGGACAAAGTCCAGCCGGTCGGCATCAAGCTCAGCGCCGACGGCAAATACGGTTTTGTCGCCCTCGGCCCGGCGAACCATGTGGCGGTGATTGATGCCAAGACCTTTGAGATTCTCGACTATCTGTTGGTGGGCCGCCGCGTGTGGCAGATGGCATTTACCCCGGACGAGAAACAGTTGCTCGCCACCAACGGCGTGAGCGGTGATGTGTCGGTGATCGACGTGGACAGCCTGAAGGTGGTCAAGTCGGTGAAAGTCGGGCGTTACCCGTGGGGTGTGGTGGTGACGCCATGAACGCCCTGGAGGTGCGCGACGTGAGCTTCGCCTATGGCGCACGGCAGGCCTTGTGCGAGGTGAGTTTCAGCCTGGCGCCAGGGCGTTTTGCGGCATTGCTGGGGCCCAATGGCGCCGGCAAATCCACCTTGATCGCCCTGCTCACGCGGCTGTATGACCTGCAAAGCGGCGACATTCGCGTGGGCGGTCATTCCCTGCGCGATGCGCCGCGCGCCGCCCTTAAGCAATTGGGCGTGGTATTCCAACAAAGCACCCTGGACCTGGACTTGAGCGTTGAGCAGAACCTGCGCTACCACGCCGCGCTGCACGGTTTGTCGCGGCGCCAGACCGACACACGGGTCGACGCCGAACTGACGCGCCAGGCCCTCACCGAGCGCCGCCGCGAAAAAGTCCGCGAACTCAACGGCGGGCACCGGCGCCGCGTAGAAATCGCCCGCGCCCTGCTGCACGAACCGCGCGTGCTGTTGCTCGACGAAGCCAGCGTCGGCCTCGACCCGGCCAGCCGCCTGGCGCTGAACCAGCATGTGCGCAGCCTGTGCGCCGAGCACGGCATCAGCGTGCTGTGGACCACACACTTGCTCGACGAAGTGCAGGCCAACGATGCACTGATGATTCTGCACCAAGGCCGCCTGGTGGCCAGCGGGCAAGTTGATGAGTTGATCCAGCAACAAGGCGGCGACCTGGGCAGTGTGTTCGCCCGATTGACCCGACCCACTGTGACGGGAGCCGCCGCATGAACGCTTACTGGCAATGCCTGCGCGGCATCGTGCTGCGTGAGTGGCTGCGTTTTGTGTTGCAGCGCACGCGCTTTCTCAGCGCCCTCGTGCGCCCGTTGCTGTGGCTGGTGGTGTTCGCCGCCGGGTTCCGTGCCGCGTTGGGCATCTCGGTGATCGAGCCCTACGACACCTACATCCCCTACGAGGTCTACATCATTCCGGGACTGGCCTGCATGATCCTGCTGTTCAACGGCATGCAGGGCTCGTTGTCGATGGTCTACGACCGCGAGATGGGCAGCATGCGCGTGTTACTGACCAGCCCGTTGCCGCGCACGTTTTTGCTGTGCAGCAAACTGTTGGCCACGGCACTGATCTCGCTGTTACAGGTATACGGATTCCTGGCGATTGCCTGGGTCTACGGCGTGCAACCGCCAGCCATGGGCCTGTTGACTGCCCTGCCGGCGTTGCTGCTGGTGGCGTTGATGCTCAGTGCCCTGGGCCTTCTGCTGTCGAACGCGATTCGCCAATTGGAGAACTTTGCCGGGGTGATGAATTTCGTGATTTTCCCGCTGTTTTTCCTGTCGTCGGCGTTGTACCCGCTGTGGAAAATGCGCGACTCCAGCGAATGGCTGTACTGGCTGTGCGCGGTCAACCCGTTTACCCACGCCGTGGAACTGGTGCGCTTTGCCCTGTATGAACGCTTCGCCGGCCTGGCCCTGGCGGTGTGCCTGGGGTTGACCCTGTTGTTCACGCTGCTGGCGGTGCTGACCTT
This sequence comes from Pseudomonas sp. H1_D04, assembly GCF_054683855.1. Lineage (NCBI taxonomy): Bacteria > Pseudomonadati > Pseudomonadota > Gammaproteobacteria > Pseudomonadales > Pseudomonadaceae > Pseudomonas > Pseudomonas sp. H1_D04. The sequence goes on along the minus strand of NZ_CP162826.1, from coordinate 4,425,738 downwards.
CAATCCCCAGCATGCCGCACTGCGCAAAAAAGGCTGAAGCCGATAAAACTACTACTTTGGTACTGGTTTTCCTGTCTATCGTCGCATTCCCAAGGGCTCGGGACTCACGTGTAATGCGCGCATAACGATAAGGATTGCCCTGCCATGCTGCACGCCCGACTGCCTCTGTTGGCACTGCTGTGCCTGTTCGTCGCCCACGTCCAGGCCGACACTCCACTGTTTTCCGCCGACGGCTACCGCATCAGCCTGTACCGCAGCCCCACACCCGAGCACCTGCCTGGCGCCACGATTGTCGACACCGCGGCCCTGCAAACCCTGCTCGGCCAAAGCCCGGCGCCGGTGCTGATCGATGTGTACCGCCGCCAATGGCTGCAAGGCCGCTTCATCGAAGACCAGCCCCACGCCAACCTGCCCGGCAGCCACTGGCTGGCCAATACCGGCGACGGCGACCTGACGCCGGAGTGGCAAAGCTATTTCGTGCGCCACCTGTATGCCTACAGCGGCGGCGACCTCACGCGACCGTTGGTCTTCTATTGCCGCTCCGATTGCTGGCTGAGTTGGAACGCGGTAAAACGTGCCGCCAACCTCGGCTATACCTCTGTGTACTGGTATCGCGACGGTCTGGATGCCTGGGAGGCGGCGAAGCTGCCGGTGACGGTCGCCCAACCCGAGCCATTTCAAACATCACAATAAGAAAGGTGAACGGCCATGTACAAAATCCTGATTGCCGACGATCACCCACTGTTTCGCGAAGCGATCCATAACGTCATTAGCGACGGCTTTCCCGGCAGCGAAGTGATGGAAACCGCCGACCTCGACAGCGCCCTGGCGCTGACCCAGGAACACGACGACCTCGACCTGATCCTGCTGGACCTGAACATGCCCGGCATGCACGGCCTCAATGGCCTGATCAACCTGCGCAACGAGGCGCCGACCATTCCGGTGGTGATCGTCTCGGCCGAGCAGGACAAGCAGATCGTGCTGCAAGCCATCACCTATGGCGCCGTGGGTTTTATCACCAAGTCCTCGCCACGCCTGCAAATGACCGAGGCGATCCAGCAGATTCTCAACGGCAACGTGTACCTGCCGCCGGACATCATCCGCACCCAGAAGCCCGGCACCCACCGGCGCCTCAACGAAAACCCCGGCTTCGCCCCCGAACTGCTGCAAGCCCTGACACGCAAGCAATTGTTGGTGCTGGAGCGGATGACCAAGGGCGAGTCGAACAAGCAGATCGCCTACACCCTGGAGATTGCCGAGACCACCGTGAAGGCCCACGTGTCGGCGATCCTGCGCAAGTTGAACGTGCACAACCGGGTGCAGGCAATCCTCAGTGCCGGGGATATCGATTTCGGCTCATACCTGCGCCGCTGACCCGCCTGACACAACAGAGGTCAAATGTGGGAGGGGGCTTGCTCCCGATAGCGGTGGGTCAGTCGACATCTACTTGACTGAAACACCGCCATCGGGGGCAAGCCCCTCCCACACTTGATCTACGTTTGTCAGGGCCGACCGAGGGGTGGCTCATGGCGGTCTTGAGCTTCATTGGCCGTGCCTGCGCCGCAAATCCTCCAGACACAACACAAATAAAATGTGGGAGGGGGCTTGCTCCCGATAGCAGTGGGTCAGTCGGCATCTACTTGACTGAAACACCGCAATCGGGGGCAAGCCCCCTCCCACACTTGATCTCCGTTTGTCAGGGACGACCGAGCAGGTGGCTCGTGGCAGTATTGAGCTTCATCGGCCGTAACTGCGCCGCCAATCTTCCAAACACAACACCGGTCAAATGTGGGAGGGGGCTTGCTCCCGATAGCGGTGGGTCAGTCGGCATCTACTTGACTGAAACACCGCCATCGGGGGCAAGCCCCCTCCCACACTTGATCTCCGTTTGTCAGGGCCGACCGAGGGGTGGCTCGTGGCGGTCTTGAGCTTTATTGGCCGTAACTGCGCCGCCAATCTTCCAAACACAACACCGGTCAAATGTGGGAGGGGGCTTGCTCCCGATAGCGGTGGGTCAGTCGACATCTACTTGGCTGAAACACCGCCATCGGGGGCAAGCCCCTCCCACACTTGATCTACGTTTGTCAGGGCCGACCGAGCAGGTGACTCGTGGCAGTCTTGAGCTTCATCGACCGTACCTGCACCGCCAATCCTCCAGACACAACACCGGTCAAATGTGGGAGGGGGCTTGCTCCCGATAGCGGTGGGTCAGTCGACATCTACTTGACTGAAACACCGCCATCGGGGGCAAGCCCCTCCCACACTTGATCTACATTTGTCAGGGCCGACCGAGGGGTGGCTCGTGGCGGTCTTGAGCTTCATTGGCCGTACCAGAGCCGCCAATCCTCCAGACACAACACCGGTCAAATGTGGGAGGGGGCTTGCTCCCGATAGCGGTGGGTCAGTCGGCATCTACTTGACTGAAACACCGCCATCGGGGGCAAGCCCCCTCCCACACTTGATCTCCATTTGTCAGGGCCGACCGAGGGGGGCTCGTGGCAGTCTTGAGCTTCATCGACCGTACCTGCACCGCCAATCCTCCAAACACAACACCGGTCAAATGTGGGAGGGGGCTTGCTCCCGATAGCGGTGGGTCAGCCGGCATCTACTTGGCTGAAACACCGCCATCGGGGGCAAGCCCCCTCCCACACTTGATCTCCGTTTGTCAGGGACGACCGAGCAGGTGGCTCGTGGCAGTCTTGAGCTTCATCGGCCGTAACTGCGCCGCCAATCTTCCAAACACAACACCGGTCAAATGTGGGAGGGGGCTTGCTCCCGATGGCGGTGGGTCAGTCGGCATCTACTTGGCTGAAACACCGCCATCGGGGGCAAGCCCCTCCCACACTTGATCTACGTTTGTCAGGGACGACCGAGGGGTGGCTCGTGGCAGTCTTGGGCTTCATTGGCCGTAACTGCGCCCCAATCTTCCAAACACAACAGTGGTCAAATGTGGGAGGGGGCTTGCTCCCGATAGCGGTGGGTCAGTCGACATCTACTTGGCTGAAACAACGCCATCGGGGGCAAGCCCCTCCCACATTGGTTCTCCGTTTGTCAGGGACGACCGAGGGGTGGCTCGTGGCAGTATTGAGCTTCATCGGCCGTAACTGCGGCGCCAATCCTCCAGACACAACACCGGTCAAATGTGGGAGGGGGCTTGCTCCCGATAGCGGTGGGTCAGTCGACATCTATTTGACTGAAACACCGCCATCGGGGGCAAGCCCCCTCCCACACTTGATCTCCGTTTGTCAGGGCCGACCGAGCAGGTGGCTCATGGCGGTCTTGAGTTTCATCGGGCGTACTGGCTTGTGCATCAAGGTGTGCCCCAATTCGCGGATCTGTTGCTTCAACTCATTGCTGTAGTTGGCGGTGATCATCAGCGCCGGGATTGCACTGGCCCGGCGTGCGTTGATGCGTGCCACGGCATCTACACCGTTCTGGTCGTCGTCGAGGTGATAGTCGGCGATCAGCAAGTCGGCTTCGGCATGGTAGTTGTCCACCTGCCGTGCCAAATCCTGTTCCGACAAGGCGGTAATCACCCGGCAGCCCCAGCCTTCCAGCAAGGTGCGCATGCCCGCGCAGATCGCCGCGTCGTTGTCCAGCACCCACACCCGTGCGCCTTGCAGGCGTTCGAGCATCGGTTCGCTCATGGCCAGCATCGGCAGTGACTTGGGCGCCGTGGCGCTCAACGGCACCTCCACCGAGAACATCGAGCCCTGGCCCGGCCAGGATTTGACGCTGATGCGATGACCCAGTATCCCCGCGATTTTTTCCACGATCGCCAGCCCCAGGCCCAACCCGCGGTCCTGGTCCGGACGCTGCACATCGCCGCGTTTGAACTCCTGAAAAATCTCCTCCAGCCGTTCCTCGGCGATACCCATGCCGCTGTCCCACACCTGGATCGACAGGCGCTGGTGCTGGCGGCGACATCCCAGCACCACACGCCCTTTGTAGGTATAGCGAATCGCATTGCTCAGCAGGTTGCGCAGAATCCGCGCCAGCAACTGAATATCACTGCGCACCAGCGCCGAGCAGCCGACAAAATGCAGCTCCAGGCCCTCGCTGCGGGCCAATTCGGTGTATTCGGCTGCCAGGTTGTCGAGTAATTCACTCAGGGCAAACGGCGCGATGTCGGCCTTGATCACCCCGGCATCCAGCTTGGAAATATCCACCAGAGTACCCAGCAGGTTTTCCACGTCTTCCAGGGAATTGCTCACGTTGCGCACCAACTGTTCGCTGGGGCGTTCGAGCAAAGCGCTGGTGAACAATCGCGCGGCGTTCAGCGGTTGCAGCAGGTCGTGGCTGACGGCGGCGAGGAATTTGGTTTTCGACAGGTTGGCCTGTTCGGCTTCGAGCTTGGCTTCGCGCAGGCGGGTTTCCATGCGGCGGCGCTCGTCGATTTCCTTGAGCAACTGGTCGTTAAGCGCAGTCAGTTCCGAGGTGCGCTGGGCGACACGCTGCTCCAGGTGTTGATAGGCCTGATGCAGGGCCTCGGCGGTGCGGCGGCGTTCGGTGATGTCGCGGATCAGCACAAAGATCCCCACCACTTCGCCACTGGCCAGCAGATTGGGGACATAGGAGCGCAGCATGTAGCGCTCCTGGTTATTGATATTGGTCTCGGCGAATTCAAAGGTCACGCTCTCCCCCGCCAAGGCCCGGGCGACGTAGGCGTCCAGGCGCTGGCAGTGCTGTTCGCTGTGGACTTCGCGCAGGCTCTGGCCGAGCATCATGCCGCGCGGCCAGCAGTACCATTCTTCGTAGACTTTGTTGGTGAACTCGTAGACCAGGTCAGCATTCAGGTAGCCGATCAGGGCCGGAACGTGGTCGGTGATCAAGCGAATCCAGCGCTCGCTTTCCTGGGCTTTCTGCGCCGCCACCTGTTCGCCGCGCAGGGTTTCGGCACGCAGCCGGGCGTTGATCAGCAAGTGGTTGCTGGCCTTGAGTTCGGCCATCGCCTGGTTCAGCGCGTCGGTGCGTTCGCGCACTTGCTCGGCCAGTACCACCGAATGCTGGAAGGTGGTGTAGGGGTTGTTGCCCTGGGTCACGCCGGACTCAATGCGCTCGATCAGCGCGGCGTTGATCCGCGCCAGCTTGTGGTTGTCCTGTTGCAATTGGGCAACCTGGGCGAGCAGTTCAGCGCCGGCCTCGGGCAATGGCGACCCCGGTGAAGGTCTGGTTGATATGCATGCCATTGAACTGTTCTCCGTAGGTGTTGAACCCCATCACCCGCTGGTCACGCAGGAAGCCGCCGATCTGTTCCAGATTGTCACTGTCTTCCAGCTCAAGGCGGCGCAGGAAGCAGTCGCAGCCGATGGTCAACAGCAGGTCGCCAAGGCGCGCTTGCAGGCCGTCGAACAGCGTTTGCAGGTTCGGCAGGATCGGCCCGGGCTTCATCACGGTGAGGACGATGCCGTTTTCCACGGCGCAGTAGAAACTCAGGCTCAAGTCGTCGTGCACTTGCTGGATCGCGCGCACGTAATACTGATCGTGGATGCGCACCGCCAGCGGGTGCGCCGCGAACACGCGGTGATCGAGATCGGCCACGGCCACGCCGATATGCCGCGCGTACTCTTCGGCGGCAGGTTCGGCGTTGAGCTCGAAGACCCGGCGCGACGGGCTGTCGGCGCCGGTCACCACCAGCTTTTCACTGCGCGGCAGAATGTGGTGGGTGGTAAACACCTCGAAGTCCAGCCAGGTATTGACCAACACCACCACCGCCGCGCCGCTGTGGAAGGCGCCGTTAAAGTACACGTGGGTGTGGGTGAGGAAGTTGTCGTCGCCGGCCGAACCGCCAAAATGCGGAATGTCGCCAAGCGCCGCGCTGAGGGCCGCGAGCACCACCTCTTCACGGCTGGACAGGCCATCGAGCAGGGTCAGGGCGAACGTGTTGCCCTTGATCGGCGCCAGGGTATTGCTGCGGCAACCGCCGACCAGACGTTCGACCATCTGCTGAGCGTCGATCAGGCTGAAGTGTTCCACCTGATCGATCAGCTCGGTGGCGATGGAAAAGTGCGCGTGGTTAAAGCCCATTGCCGTCACGCAATTGCGGCCGTAGCCCTGGGGCGTGATCTCGCCGGCGCTGGTGCAACCCACCACGCGCACGTTACCGAAGCACTGTTGCAGGGCCTGGCCCAGCGCCTGCAAATCGTAGGAGGCCGAACAGAAAAACAGCACAAACCCCAGGTAGGGGTGCAGCAGTTGACGGGCCAACTCCTCAGCCGCCTGCCCGGCGTCGGTGGCCTGGGACATGGCGCTGATTACGCCTTCACTGTTATGCATCGTTGGTTCCCCCTCTGAGGCATGAGTGTACGAAGGGCGGGGGTGGGACCTATGCTACTTGGGTACTGGGTGGGGGGATGCGATGGGATGAGTCTCTCCACTGACCGATCCACCCCATCGGGGCATAGGTATCTACACCTTGCCTAAAAGCCGACACATAACGCGGTGGTGAGCGGGCTTGCCCCGCGCTGGGCTGCGCAGCAGCCCCAATAAAAACGCGGGGATATTTCTGGTAGAACTCAGCGTCTGGTTTGGGGCTGCTTCGCAGCCCAGCGCGGGGCAAGCCCGCTCACCACGAAAGCACTATTTTCCCAGAATGTGTTTTCACCAAAGAGGTGTAGATACCTCTGCCTGTGGGGGGCAAGTCGAATCGTCGCACCGCCCCTCCCCCATTTTTGAATGGCTTACCACGTCAGGACTGCACCTACCGCAAAGGTATCGGTGTCTTCATTCTGCGCACGGGTGTCATGCCCCTTGATCTGGAATTGGTTGTACTCCGCCACCAGCTTCAGGTTGTCGTTCACGTCATGAAACAACGCAATCCCGCGCGTCTCATAATCCGCCCCGCTGCCCACCACGCCGTTGCCGTCGTCCTCTGTCTTGCCGTAGGACAGCGCCAGACGGTTCTTGCCCACTTTGTACGAGCCTTGCACCAGGTAACCGTTGCTGTCCACATTGCGCAGGGTGGCTTCCCCGGCATTGTTGGTGAAGAACGGGTTGATGCCCTTGGCCTGGAAGCCCGAACCGGTCAGCGACAAGCCGCCGATTTTCGCCTGTACGCCATAGCCCAGGCCTTTGGACGTCACCGATTCGACGGTGGAGTCGGTGTTGTCCGAAGTCTGGTAGCTGCCATTGAGCCAGCTGTAGATCTTCGCCCCGCCCAGGTCGAACTGGTAGGTGATCTCGCTCTCGGTGCGCGGGTTCTTCTGGTAGGCCTTGCCCAGTGCGCTGCTGTCGTTGGTGTCCACCGGGTCCATGATGCCTACAGCCACGCGCAGGCCGTCCATCATTGGGGTGCGATAGGTAATCTGCGAGGTGGGGAACGGGTACGGGTAGCCGCTGCCGATATTGCCGAACGACACACCGCCGCCGTCCACCAAGCCAAGGCTATCGCTGACCTGGCCGTAACCGGCGAGCAGTTCATCGAGCAGGATATTGGAGCGGGCGAACAGGCCGAAGTCCTTGCCGATCAGCACTTCGCCCCACTCTGGGTTCGCCACGGTGCCGTAAAACTGGCGCACATCGATGGCGGTGTCGGTGCCGTTGGTTTCGCTGTCGTTGATCGTCACCCAAAACGAGGCGCGGGCGCCGAGCTTGAGGTCGTCGACCTGCTTGCCCATGTTGAAGCCCAAGTAGTTGGGCAGAAAACCCATCTTCACCCGGGATTGGCGGCGGTCGTATTGGTCGCCGGCGCGGTCCACGTCACTGTTGACGTAGAAAGCGTTGATGTAGCCGTCGGTGGAAAAGGTGGTTTCGTCCTTGTCGTACAGCATGATTTCGGCGTCAGCGAACGGGCTGAGGCTAAGGCCGACGATAAAAGCAGGTAACAGACGCAGGGGGAGATTTTTATTGTTATGCATGGCGCGCTCCGCAACGGGGACTTGATGTCGGAGGCGATTATCGAAAAGCGCCAGGCCACGGCCTACGCTGCCTTGGCCGTGGTTTCAGGGTGCTTTGGACGGGCAGCGGGTGCCCTGCAACTCTGGTGTAAGACGGGCCCAGTCACAGGCCCGGCACTTAGTGCGTAAGACCGGCCTTGGCCAACATGCCCACAGCCACCAGTACACACAGACTGGCAAACCCCACCTGCAAGGTGCGCGCGGGGATCACGGAACACAGGCGCCGGCCGACCAGCATGCCGACGATACTGGCGCCGATAAACACCCAGCCCACCGGTTCGATGCTCACCCCGGCATGCAACGCACCGGCCACGCCGATCAGCGAGATCAGGCTGATCACCATCAACGAGGTGGCGACGATGCCGCGCATCTGCACGTCGGTGAGTTGTTTGAACGCCGGCACGATCAGGAAGCCTCCGCCCACGCCGAGCAAACCGGAGACCGCACCGGTCACGGCGCCGAGCGCGGCCAGGGTGGCGCTGCATTTGGCGGTCCAGGCCAGGCGTCCGGTCTGTTGATTGAGCATGCAGTTCTTCTGGCCCCAGGAGGCGGCGCCGTGATCACTCGGCCCGGCCTCGACCTTTTCACGCTGCAACATGCGCCAGGCCACCAGCACCATCAGCGCACTGAACAAGCCCATCAGCACCGGTTCCGTCATTTGGTGAGCAAGAAACACCCCCAGCGGCGAAAACAGCGCGCCGAGCAAGGCGATCAGCAGCGCGGCGCGGTAACGCACCAGGCCGTGGCGCAAGCCATCAATCGCACCGACGGCCGCCGCCGCGCCCACCGCCAGCAAAGACACCGGCGCGGCCTGGGTCATGCTCAAGCCCAATCCCAGCACCAACGCCGGCACCCCAAGGATGCCGCCGCCCGCACCGGTCAGGCCCATGACCAGGCCCATCAACACACCCAACACACTGGCCAGCAGCATTCAGTCCACCTTGCTCAGACGGGTCAGCCACTCGCGGCCCTTGAGCATGCCGTTCCAGTAGAACCACGGCAGCAGCGTAGCCTTGAGGAACCACATCGAACGGCGCGCCTTGGTCGGATCGAGGGCGAAGGTCGGCAGCAACTTGCCGCCGTAGCCGAACTCGGCAAGCACCACCTTGCCCTTCTCCACCGTCAGCGGGCAGGACCCGTAGCCGTCGTACTTGAGCGGCAAGGTTGCTTGCTTACGCAGGGCCAGCAGGTTTTCGGCAACCACCACGATCTGCTTGCGCACAGCGGCGGCGGTCTTGGCGTTGGTGGTGCCGCACACATCGCCCAGGCCGAAGATGTGCGGGTAGTGCAGGTGTTGCAGGGTATGGGGGTGCACTTCACACCAACCGGCGGCGTCGGCCAGCGGGCTTTGGCCGATAAAGTCCGGGGCGACTTGCGGCGGGACGACGTGCAGCAGGTCGAAGGATTTCTCTTCAACCGTCGTATTGCCCTCGGCGTCTTTCACTGCAAACCAGGCCTTGCGTGCCGGACCGTCAACTTTCACCAGATTGGAATTGAACGCCAGGCGCGCGTTGTATTTTTCAACGTACTTCATCAACGGAGGCACAAAGGTCGCCACCCCGAACAGCGCCGCGCCGGCCAGGTTGAATTCCACATCAATGTGCTTGAGACGGCCCTGCTTGAGCCAGTGATCGCAGGACAGGTACATGGCTTTCTGCGGCGCGCCGGCGCATTTGATCGGCATGGCCGGCTGGGTGAAGATCGCCTTGCCGCCCTTCAACTGCTGCACCAACTGCCAGGTGTAGGCGGCGTATTCGTAGCTGTAGTTGGACGTGACACCGTGCTGACCGAGGGTGTCTTGCAAGCCCTCGATAGCCTCCCAGGCCAGGCGCAGGCCGGGACACACAATCAGATGTTGCCAACTCACGCGCTGGCCGCTGTCGAGTAAGAGGGTTTGCTCGTCCGGCAGCACCTCGCTGACCGCTGCCTGTATCCAGGTGACGCCATTAGGCAGCACGTCGGCCAACGGGCGGCGGGTCTTTTTCAGGTCATAGGCGCCGCCGCCCACGAGGGTCCAGGCCGGCTGGTAGCAATGGTGGTCGTTGGGTTCGATGAGGGTGATGTTCAGGTCGGGGTCGCGCTTGAGCAGGCTGGCCAGCAGGCCGATGCCTGCCGAACCGCCGCCGATGACAACGATATCGCCACTGATGGATGGGCCCCAGTGTTGTTCGGTCATGGTCTGATGCCTTTTATCGTCAATGCACACAAGGGTCGTTGCCGTATGGCGTCACGCCCAGCTTTTTATGACCGCGCCGCAGTACAGCCCGGACAGGGTTTTCATCACTTGGATCACTTCGTGGCTGGCCAGCCCGTAGAAGATGTACTTGCCTTCCCGACGGGTGGCGACCAACCCTTCGTCGCGCAAGATGCCCAACTGTTGTGACAGGGTGGGCTGGCGCACGCCGGTCATGGTTTCCAGCTCGCCGACGTTGCGCTCGCCCTGGGTCAACTGGCACAGGATCAACAGGCGATCCTCATTGGCCAGGGCCTTGAGCAAGGCACAGGCCTTGGACGCCGACGCGCGCAACTGGGCGACTTCGCCTTCACTCAGAGTAGATTCCATTTGCCTCGGGTCCTTTGCCTCACTTAAGCTCAAAACATTATGTGTAAATGTAAAGTGATTGTAATCACTTTTTTCAGCATCAGGGGCAGCCGTCATGTCAGCGTTGATTCATTCCTTTCTGGACGAGACGTCGTCGACCTACACCTACGTCGTCTATGAAACGGACGGCGGCCCCTGTGCCATCGTCGATTCGGTCCTCAACTACGACCCGGCCTCCGGGCGTACTGACACCGCCCAGGCCGACAAGGTTATTGCCTTTGTGCGTGAGCACAGCTTGCAAGTGCAGTGGCTGTTGGAGACACACGCCCATGCCGACCACCTGTCCGCCGCGCCGTACCTGCGCCGGACAGTGGGCGGCAAGATCGCCATTGGTCAGTCGATCAGCAAGGTGCAGGGCGTGTTCAAGAACCTGTTCAACTTGGAGCCGGAATTTCGCGTCGACGGCTCGCAGTTCGACCACCTGTTTGCGCCGGATGAAATCTTTCACATCGGCAACCTCAAGGCCCAGGCGCTGCACGTGCCCGGCCACACCCCGGCGGACATGGCTTATCTGATCGAGGATCGATTGATCCTGGTCGGCGACACCCTGTTCATGCCCGATGTCGGCACGGCCCGCTGCGACTTCCCTGGCGGCGATGCGCGGCAGCTGTATGCGTCGATGCGCAAGCTGTTGGCCTTCGCTCCCGACACGCAGCTGTACGTGTGCCATGACTACCCGCCCGAGGGTCGCGAGGCAAAATGCCTGACGACCGTGGCGCAGCAGCGAGCGGGCAATATTCATGTGCATGACGGAGTGGATGAAGCGACGTTTGTGGCGATGCGCACCCAACGCGATGCTGGGCTGGGGATGCCCACGCTGTTGTTGCCGGCGATCCAAGTGAATGTGCGGGCCGGTCATATGCCGCCAGCGGAGGCAAACGGGGTGGTTTACTTGAAGATTCCGTTGAACCAGCTCTAAAGCCGCCCCGCGTGGCGTCCATGCCATTGAATGTTCCGAGGGTGTTACGCAGGTGTGATCAGGCTACGGCAAATTTCGACACGATCTGCTTGAGGTCCACCGCCAGCCGCGACAGCTCTTGGCTGGCAATCGACGTCTGACCAGCCGCCGAAGAGCTCTGGATGGAAAGATCACGGATGCTGATCAGGTTCTGGTCCACCGAGCGGGCCACATGGGCCTGTTCTTCAGAGGCCGTGGCGATCAACAGGTTGCGGTCATTGATGTCGGTAATGGCGTCGGTGATCTGAGTAATCGCGGCGCCCGCTTCATGGGCGATCTTCAATGAATCCACTGCTTCGTTGCGGTTAAGGGCCATGGAAGACACCGCTTCGCTGGAGCATGTTTGGATTTTCGCGATCATCTGCTCGATTTCCTGGGTCGAGGTCTGGGTTCTATGGGCCAATGCCCGTACTTCGTCGGCGACGACCGCAAAGCCTCGGCCCTGCTCCCCTGCCCTGGCCGCCTCAATGGCGGCGTTCAACGCCAGCAGGTTGGTTTGCTCGGCAATTGAACGGATCACTTCAACCACTCGGGCAATATCCTGGGCCTGCTTGGCCAGCCCTTCGACTTCGACGCCGGTCTGCTGCACCGTGGCGCTGAGCTTCTCGATGGAGGCGATGGTTTGCTTCACACGCTCCTGGCCGACTTTGGCCGAGCGCTGGGAATCCTGCGTGGACTGGGAAGCCGACACCGCATTGCGCGCCACTTCTTCCACGGCCGCCGTCATTTCGTTAACCGCCGTCGCGGCCTGATCGGTTTCCATGCTTTGGCGTTCAATACCGGCGCTGGACTCGCGGGTAATGGCGCTCATCTCCTCCGCCGCCGCAGCCAATTGCCCGGACGCCTCCGAGATATGCTGCAAGGTGCTTTTCAGGTTCATTTGCATAGACGCGGTAGATCGTTGCAACTCGGTCAACTCGTCGTTGCCATTGATGGCAATCGCCACGCGCAGATCGCCGTCAGCAATCTTGCCGGTTGATACCAACAGTTCACGGACCGGAGTAATGATGCTGCGGGTAAACAGGCTTGCAACCACGACGGTGACTATCAAGGAGGTGCCCATCAATATCCAAGTGAACAGACGCGCCGCGTCATATTCGCTGGAAGCCACCTGAACCGCCGTATTGGAGCCACCGGAATTCAACGCGATCAACTCGCTGATGGAACGCTGTACATCAAGGGCAATCGGTCCATTGACGTCACGCAAATAAGTCGACATCTGTTCAGCAGACAACGTCGAGGCTTGCGCGAGGAACTCATCCATCTTCTGGCTGTAGTTCTTTATGCCGGTCAATGCGTCGTTGTACTTGGCTTGTTCTTCGGGGCTTGAGACTAACGGCGCATAACGCTCTGCAATATCAAGGGCTTCCTTGCGCGTCGCTTTGAGCTTCTCAAGGGAGGCCGGATCCTGGCGCCCGATATCCATGGCATAACGGCGTAGATCAAGACGAAGTTTGTAAAAAGCCGAATCTATTTCACCTGCCGAACGAATACTGGGAAGCCAGTTAGATTCGATTTCCACCGTCGATGAATAGACTTTATCGACTTTTATCAGCGTCATTGCTCCTTGGATCAACAGCAGAAGACACACCACACCAAAACAAAGTGTGGTACGGAAGTTCAGCTTCAAGGCTCTCATGGACATCGCGGCGCACCCCTTTCCTGGGCCGCGAACTTCACGGCCTGATGGGGATTAATGTGTTAAACCAGACGTGAAAAATACGTGACTAATTAGGTATTTTTTTATTGGCAACCCTAAATATTTAAATAGCGAGTTTAGTTGTCTAGCTAACTATTAACGTGCCAAGGGAAACCGCGCCACTTTATTAGACCATCAGTCCATCTCTTGGCAGCGGCAATGCTGTTTTGTAACGCACTTGTTTGAGGGCAAAACTGGAGCGGATATTCGCCACCCCCGGTACCTTGGTCAGAAAGTCCATCATGAACCGCTCCAGCGACTGGATCGTCGGCACCAACACCCGAATCAAATAGTCCGGATCACCGGCCATCAAATAGCACTCCATCACCTCGGGCCGGTCGGAAATCGCGCCTTCGAACTGCTGCAACGCCAGTTCGTTCTGCTTTTCAAGGCTCACATGGATAAACACGTTGACGTGCAGCCCCAGTAAATCGGCGTCGAGCAGCGTGACCTGCTCGCGAATCAGGCCCAATTCCTCCATCGCCTTGACCCGATTGAAACACGGCGTGGGCGACAGGTTGACCGAGCGGGCCAGGTCGGCGTTGGTGATGCGGGCATTCTCCTGCAGAGCGTTGAGAATGCCGATATCGGTACGGTCCAGTTTGCGCATGAGACAAAATCACCTGTTTATTATGTTTATGCAGGTTTTTTATCCGCAATTGATCCCAGGCGCAACGAAACAGAGATAAATATTCTTCTACGCCACGCCTATGATTGTTGTAGGACAAGATTTCTTCTACCCGAAGACTGACTGTCAGCTAGCGCGCCCACTACAAGAAATTCACAAGATCGAGCGTAGAAGCCATGACCCAGCAGTACGAACCACTGCGCCTGCACGTCCCTGAACCCTCGGGCCGACCAGGCTGCAAGACCGACTTCACCTACCTGCGCCTGACCGACGCCGGCCTGGTGCGCAAACCCGCCATCGACGTAGAACCCGCCGACACCGCCGACCTGGCCAAGGGCCTGATCCGCGTACTCGACGACCAGGGCCAAGCCTTGGGACCGTGGGCCGAAGGCGTCTCCACTGACATCATGCGCAAAGGCATGCGTGCGATGCTCAAGACGCGCATCTTCGACAACCGCATGGTGGTCGCACAGCGTCAGAAAAAAATGTCGTTCTACATGCAAAGCCTCGGCGAAGAAGCCATCGGCAGCGCCCAGGCCCTGGCCTTGAACATCGACGACATGTGCTTCCCCACCTACCGCCAGCAAAGCATCCTGATGGCCCGCGAAGTGCCACTGGTGGACCTGATCTGCCAGTTGCTGTCCAACGAGCGCGACCCGCTCAAGGGTCGCCAGTTGCCGATCATGTATTCGGTGAAAGACTCCGGCTTCTTCACCATTTCCGGCAACCTCGCCACCCAATTCGTTCAGGGCGTGGGCTGGGGCATGGCCTCGGCGATCAAGGGCGATACCAAGATCGCCTCGGCCTGGATCGGCGACGGCGCCACCGCCGAATCCGACTTCCACACCGCCCTCACCTTTGCCCACGTGTACCGCGCGCCGGTGATTCTCAACGTGGTCAACAACCAATGGGCTATCTCCACCTTCCAGGCCATCGCCGGCGGTGAAGCCACCACTTTCGCCGGACGCGGCGTCGGCTGTGGCATCGCTTCCCTGCGCGTGGACGGCAACGACTTTATCGCCGTGTACGCTGCCTCCGCCTGGGCCGCTGAACGTGCGCGGCGCAACCTCGGCCCGAGCCTGATCGAGTGGGTCACCTACCGTGCCGGCCCGCACTCCACGTCCGATGATCCGTCCAAATACCGCCCCGCCGATGACTGGAGCCACTTCCCGTTGGGCGATCCAATTGCTCGTCTCAAACAGCACCTGATCAAGATTGGCCAGTGGTCCGAAGAGGAACACGCGGCGGTCAGTGCTGAACTTGAAGCCGAGGTGATCGCCGCGCAGAAACAGGCCGAACAGTACGGCACCCTGGCCGGTGGCCAGATCCCAAGCGCCGCGACCATGTTCGAAGACGTCTATAAAGAGATGCCGGAGCACTTGAAGCGCCAGCGTCAAGAGTTGGGGGTCTGACATGAACGATCACAACAACAGCATCGAATTGGAAACCGCCATGACCACCACCACCATGACCATGATCCAGGCCCTGCGCTCGGCCATGGATGTGATGCTTGAACGTGATGACAACGTGGTGGTGTTCGGCCAGGACGTGGGTTACTTCGGCGGTGTGTTCCGTTGCACCGAAGGCTTGCAGACCAAGTACGGCAGCTCGCGGGTGTTCGACGCACCGATCTCGGAAAGCGGCATTATCGGCGTGGCCGTGGGCATGGGTGCCTATGGCCTGCGCCCGGTGGCTGAGATTCAGTTTGCCGACTATGTGTACCCCGCCACCGACCAGATCATCTCCGAAGCGGCGCGCCTGCGTTATCGCTCGGCCGGCCAGTTCACTGCACCGCTGACCATGCGCATGCCCTGTGGCGGCGGCATCTACGGCGGCCAGACCCACAGCCAGAGCATCGAAGCGGTGTTCACCCAGGTCTGCGGCTTGCGCACGGTGATGCCGTCCAACCCCTACGACGCTAAAGGCCTGCTGATTGCGTCCATCGAAAACGATGACCCGGTGATCTTCCTTGAGCCTAAACGCCTGTACAACGGCCCGTTCGATGGCCACCACGACCGCCCGGTAACCCCGTGGTCGAAACACCCGCAAGCGCAGGTGCCGGACGGTTACTACACCGTGCCGCTGGACGTGGCCGCCATTGTGCGTCCGGGGTCGGCAGTCACCGTGCTGACCTACGGCACCACGGTTTATGTGTCCCAAGTCGCTGCCGAAGAAACCGGCATCGACGCCGAAGTCATCGACCTGCGCAGCCTGTGGCCGCTGGACCTGGACACCATCGTCAAATCCGTGAAGAAAACCGGCCGTTGCGTGGTGGTGCACGAAGCCACCCGCACCTGCGGTTTTGGTGCCGAGTTGGTGGCGCTGGTGCAAGAGCATTGCTTCCACCACCTGGAAGCGCCGATCGAACGCGTCACCGGTTGGGACACCCCTTACCCGCACGCGCAGGAGTGGGCGTATTTCCCAGGCCCGTCCCGAGTGGGCGCGGCGTTGAAACGGGTCATGGAGGTCTGAATGGGCACGCACGTTATCAAGATGCCGGACATTGGCGAAGGCATCGCGGAAGTTGAACTGTCGGTCTGGCATGTGAAGGTCGGCGACATGGTCGTCGAAGACCAGGTGCTGGCGGATGTGATGACCGACAAGGCGATGGTGGATATTCCCTCGCCGGTGCACGGCAAAGTGATTTCCCTTGGCGGCGAGCCGGGTGAAGTGATGGCCGTGGGCAGTATTCTGATCAGCATTGAAGTGGAAGGTGCGGGCAACACCAAGGAGGCGCCCGTGGTGGCGGAGCCGGTGAAAGCTGCTCCCGTTGTCGAGGCCAAACCTGCACCAGTGGTTGAAAGCAAGCCCGCGCCCGTCGTGACCGCACAGGCCCCTGTGGCCCGCGATGCCGATGAACGCCCCCTGGCCTCCCCCGCCGTGCGCAAGCATGCGCTGGATGCCGGGATTCAACTGCGGCTGGTCCAGGGCTCCGGCCCCGCCGGACGGATCCTGCACGAAGACCTCGATGCCTACCTGCAACAAGGGGCGTCAAACGCTTCGACGGCAGCCAACCCTTACGCCGAACGCAACACCGAAGAACAGATCCCGGTGATCGGCATGCGCCGCAAGATTGCCCAGCGCATGCAGGACGCCACCCGCCGTGCCGCGCATTTCAGCTATGTGGAAGAGATCGACGTCACCGCCCTCGACGAGCTGCGCGTGCACCTCAACGAGAAGCATGGCGCCACGCGCGGCAAGCTGACGTTACTGCCGTTTATCGTGCGCGCCATGGTCGTGGCGCTGCGGGATTTCCCGCAGATCAACGCGCGATATGACGACGAAGCCCAGGTCATCACCCGCCTCGGCGCGGTGCATGTGGGCGTCGCCACCCAGAGCGACGTGGGCTTGATGGTGCCGGTGGTGCGTCACGCCGAAGCCCGCAGCCTGTGGGGCAATGCCGAGGAAATCGCACGTTTGGCCACGGCCGCGCGCAATGGCAAGGCCAGTCGTGACGAGTTGTCGGGTTCGACCATTACCTTGACCAGCCTGGGCGCCTTGGGCGGCATCGTCAGCACCCCGGTGCTGAACTTGCCGGAGGTGGCCATCGTTGGCGTCAACCGTATCGTTGAGCGGCCAATGGTGATCAAGGGCCAGATCGTGATTCGCAAAATGATGAACCTCTCCAGCTCCTTCGATCACCGCGTGGTCGATGGCATGGACGCGGCGCAATTCATCCAGGCCATTCGCGGCCTGCTCGAACAACCCGCCAGCCTGTTCCTGGAGTAAGGGCATGACTCAGACATTGCATACCACGCTGCTGATTATCGGCGGCGGCCCTGGCGGTTATGTGGCGGCGATTCGCGCCGGCCAACTGGGCATCCCGACCATCCTGGTGGAAGGCCAGGCGTTGGGCGGCACCTGCCTGAACATCGGCTGCATTCCGTCCAAGGCCTTGATCCATGTGGCCGAGCAGTTTCAGCAAACCATCCACCATAGCCAGGGTTCGCAACTGGGTATCGAAGTGGATGTGCCGACCCTGGACATCCGCAAAAGCGTTGAATGGAAAAACGGCATCGTCGACCGCCTGACCACTGGCGTCGCCGCACTGCTTAAAAAGCACAAAGTGCAGGTGATCCACGGCTGGGCCAAGGTGGTGGACGGCAAGACCGTCGATGTTGGCGACCAGCGCATCCAGTGCGAACACCTGCTGCTGGCCACCGGTTCGAAAAGCGTCAACCTGCCGATGCTGCCAATTGGCGGGCCGATCATCTCCTCCACCGAAGCCCTGGCGCCGACCCGGGTGCCCAAACGCCTGATTGTGGTGGGCGGCGGCTACATTGGCCTTGAGTTGGGGATTGCCTACCGCAAGCTGGGTGCTGAGGTGAGTGTGGTCGAGGCCCAGGATCGCATCCTGCCAGCTTACGACGCCGAGCTGACCCAGCCGGTGAACGAATCTCTCAAGCAACTGGGGGTGAAGCTGTACCTCAAACACAGCGTCACCGGGTTTGCCGACAACTGCCTGCAAGTGCGTGATCCGAACGGCGACACGGTGTCGCTGAAGACCGATCAGGTCCTGGTGGCCGTGGGTCGCAAACCCAACACCCAAGGCTGGAACCTTGAAGCGCTGAACCTGGCGATGAATGGCGCGGCAATCAAGATCGACAGCCGTTGCCAGACCAGCATGCGCAATGTGTACGCCATCGGCGACTTGAGCGGCGAGCCGATGCTCGCCCACCGCGCCATGGCCCAGGGCGAAATGGTTGCCGAACTGATCAGCGGTCAACACCGCGAATTCAACCCGGCGGCGATCCCGGCGGTGTGCTTTACCGACCCGGAACTGGTGGTGGTCGGCAAGACCCCGGACGACGCCAAGGCGGCGGGCCTGGACTGCATCGTGTCGAGTTTCCCCTTTGCAGCCAACGGCCGGGCGATGACCCTGGAGTCGAAAACCGGCTTCGTGCGAGTGGTGGCGCGGCGTGACAATCATCTGATTGTCGGCTGGCAGGCCGTGGGTGTGGGTGTATCTGAGCTGTCCACTGCGTTCGGCCTGAGCCTGGAAATGGGTTCGCGTCTGGAGGATGTAGCCGGCACCATCCACGCTCACCCGACGCTCGGCGAGGCGGTGCAGGAAGCTGCGCTGCGCGCATTGGGCCACGCGTTGCATCTGTAAAACCGTGGTGAGGCCATCGGGGGGCAAGTCGAATCGTCGCACCGCCCCTCCCACAGGGGAATGCATTCCACATGTGGGACGGGGCTTGCCCCCCGATAGCGGTGGATCGGTCAATACAGAGGCTGAAGGCGTCCACCCAGTGGCTCCCACACAAGCCAAGAATGAAGTATTGTTGCGCCCATTCAGAAAAAAACCGACTTGACCAAAGATAGAGGGTGTCATGGGTAACGAAAGCATCAATTGGGACAAGCTGGGTTTTGACTACATCAAGACCGACAAACGGTATATCCAGACCTTTAAAGACGGCGAGTGGCAAGCAGGCTCCCTGACTGACGACAACGTGCTGCACATCAGTGAGGGCTCCACCGCTCTGCACTATGGCCAGCAGTGCTTTGAAGGCCTCAAGGCCTACCGCTGCAAGGACGGCTCGATCAACCTGTTCCGTCCGGACCAGAATGCCGCGCGCATGCAACGCAGCTGCGCCCGCCTGCTGATGCCCCATGTGCCGACCGACGTGTTCATCGACGCCTGCAAACAGGTGGTCAAGGCCAACGAGCGTTTCATCCCGCCGTACGGCAGTGGCGGCGCGCTGTACCTGCGCCCGTTCGTGATCGGTACCGGTGACAACATCGGCGTGCGTACCGCGCCGGAGTTCATCTTCTCGGTGTTCTGCATTCCGGTCGGTGCCTACTTCAAGGGCGGCCTGGTGCCACACAACTTCCAGATCTCCACCTTCGACCGCGCCGCGCCACAAGGCACCGGTGCTGCGAAAGTGGGCGGCAACTACGCGGCCAGCTTGATGCCGGGCTCTGAAGCGAAAAAATCCGGTTTCGCCGATGCGATCTACCTGGACCCGATGACCCACTCGAAGATCGAAGAAGTCGGCTCGGCCAACTTCTTCGGGATCACCCACGACAACACGTTCATCACGCCGAAGTCGCCTTCGGTGCTGCCAGGCATCACCCGCCTGTCGCTGATCGAACTGGCCAAGACCCGCCTGGGCCTGGAAGTGGTTGAAGGCGAAGTGTTCATCGACAAGCTGGCTGACTTCAAGGAAGCCGGCGCCTGCGGTACTGCTGCGGTGATCTCGCCGATCGGCGGCATCCAGTACAACGGCAACCTGCATGTGTTCCACAGCGAAACCGAAGTCGGCCCGATCACCCAGAAGCTCTACAAAGAGCTGACCGGTGTGCAGACCGGCGACGTCGAAGCACCAGCGGGTTGGATCGTGAAGGTCTAACAGCCTCAACGCATATCCCATGTGGGAGGGGGCTTGCCCCCGATGGCAGTGGGTCAGTCAATGAATCTGTTGACTGATACACCGCCATCGGGAGCAAGCCCCCTCCCACATTTGCTCTCCGGCGTATTCAAGACTCTTTCGGGATATTCTCGGCAATCTTCTTACCCATGCTGACCCTCGCCTCCACCCCATACCCCAGCGCCTCGTAAAACCCCGCCACCGCCTCATTGCCACTGGTGATCTGCAGGTTGATCTTCATGCAGCCCAGCGCCGTCAACGCCTGTTCCGCATGCCGCACCAGCGAAGAGCCCAGGCCATGACGCCGGTAGTCCGTGTGCACCGCCACCGAATACAGCCAACCACGATGCCCGTCGTACCCGGCGAGAATGGTGCCGATCACGGTTTTTTTATCCGTCGCCACGAAGAACAACCCGTCATTGACCGCCAGCTTCTTATCGATCGCCAGGCTCGGCAGGTTATGGGCCATGTCATAACCAAACGCCGCCTGCCATAGTTCAATCACCTGCGCGCGATGCAGACGATCGCGATATGGCCCGATGGGGTAGCGCGATGACAACGTCTTTTCCATCACCAGCGTGCGCTCGTTGCCATGGTAAACATCGCGCACCGTGTGAAACCCCAGCTTGGTGTAGAACGGCTCGGCGGTCAGCGAAGACGGCACACTTAATACGGTGACTCCTGCTTCGCGGGCGCGTAGTTCGATTTCCATCATCAGCAACCGGCCAATGCCCTGCCCTTGCAAGGTCGGGTTGACGAACACCGAGCGCACCACATTGGCATCAAGTGCCGCCGTGGCGACCACCCTCTGATCCTGAATCGCCACCAGCACGACACGGCGCTTGAGCAAGGCCAACACCGCGTCCGGCGTGAAGTTGCTCGCCACACGGGCAATCACGTCCGCCGGGTAATCCCGCGCATTGCTGCTGTGCAGGGCCGCCAGGATGACCTGGCTGATCCCTTCGGCATCGGTGGGTTGGGCGAGACGAACGGCGGTAGACATGATTCCTCCTGGCTGACGGCGCTATAACAGGCGCCACTGTACCAATGTGGGAGGGGGCTTGCCCCTCCCGCATTTTGACCGCATTCCACCTCTCGCAGCCGATTCGGCTGGCCTACCCCCTTTTCAGCTTTCCCGGCTGAGCCGCCCCTGGGTTTCAGCCGGGATTCATCCCGCACAAGCCACAAAATAGCCCCACTGCATCTTTGTTCACCGCCTTACTCATGGATCCGTGCACCCATGCAAACCACCAACACCGTCTTGATGATTCGCCCGGCGCGCTTTGCCTTCAACCCGGACACTGCGATCAACAACCGCTTTCAACGCCCGCCCCTTGACCCGCTCAGCGCACAGCAGAAAGCGCTGGAAGAGTTCGACGGTTATGTCGACACCCTGCGCCAGCACGGCGTGGAAGTGCTGGTGGTGCAGGACACTCCGGCGCCCCACACTCCCGACTCAATCTTCCCCAACAACTGGTGGAGCAGCCACGCCGACGGCAGCCTGGTGCTGTACCCGATGGAAGGCCAGAACCGACGACTGGAGCGCAACAAGGGTGTGTTGCAAGTGCTGGAGCAACGTTTTGCGATCAACAGCACCATCGACCTCAGCCACCTCGAACAACAGAACATATTCCTCGAAGGCACCGGCAGCATGGTGCTCGACCGCCAACACCGCATCAGCTACGCCTGCCACTCCGGGCGCACCCATCAGGATGCGCTGCGCGAATTCGCCGAACGCCTCGACTACCGGCTCTGCGTATTCCATGCGGTTGACCGCCACCACGCGCCGATCTACCACAGCAACGTGATGATGAGCGTCGGCCGCGACCTTTCGGTGGTGTGCCTGCAAGCCCTGCCCGACCAAAACGAACGCCTGGCCCTGGAACGCTCCCTGCGCGACACCGGCAAGGACATCCTCGCCCTCGACTTCGACCAATTGGAAGCCTTCGCCGGCAACATGCTTGAAGTCCACGACCGCGACGGCCAGCCGCTGCTGGTGATGTCTGCCAGCGCCTGGGGCGCACTGCAACCGGCCCAGCGCCAGCATGTGGAACGCCATACGCGGCCTGTGGTGGTGAATATCGACAACATCGAACGCATCGGCGGCGGCAGTGCCCGCTGCATGCTCGCGGAAGTGCACCTGCCCGCCCGCCCCTCATTTCAATAAGGAGTCTTGCCATGACCCGCTATATCGACGTCAACGACCTCAGCTACCTGGTCTCGCAAAAAGGCCTGCAAACCTGCATCACCGAGATGGCCGAGTACATTCGCGCTGACTACCTGCGCTGGCAGGATTTTGAAAAGTGCGCGCGCCTGGCCAACCACTCGCCGGATGGCGTGATCGAGTTGATGCCGGTGTCGGACGCGTCGCTGTACGCCTTCAAGTACGTCAACGGCCACCCAAAAAACACCCTCGCCGGAATGCTCACCGTCATGGCGTTCGGTGCGTTGGGCGACGTGGACACCGGCAAACCAGTGCTGCTGGCAGAAATGACCCTGACTACCGCCATTCGCACCGCCGCCACCTCGGCGCTGGTCGCGCGTTATCTGGCCCGAGACAACAGCCGCAGCATGGCGTTGATCGGCAACGGCTCGCAGAGCGAGTTTCAGGCCCTGGCCTTCCACGCCATGCTCGGCATCAACGAAATCCGCCTGTTCGATATCGACGCCAAGGCCACTGCCAAATTGGCAGCCAACCTCAAGGCCTTCCCGGCGATCAGGGTGATCCTGGCCGGCAGCGTGGCGGAAGCGGTCAAGGGCGCGGATATCGTCACCACCGTGACCGCAGACAAGGCCTACGCCACCATCCTTACTGACGAGATGATCGAACCAGGCATGCACCTCAATGCCGTGGGCGGCGACTGCCCAGGCAAGACCGAACTGGACCAACGCATCGTCGAGCGCGCCCGGGTCATCGTCGAGTACGAGCCGCAAAGCCGTATCGAAGGTGAGATCCAGCACATGCCGAAAGACTCGCCAGTGACCGAGCTGTGGCAGGTGATCAACGGCCAGGTAGCCGGCCGCGAGAATGAGCGCCAGATCACCCTGTTCGACTCGGTAGGTTTTGCCATCGAAGACTACTCGGCCCTGCGCTACGTGCTCGACGTGGCCAAGGCTCTGGATGTGGGCAGCGAGTTGGAGTTGGTGCCGGACCTGGCCGACCCGAAAGACCTGTTCGCACGCCTGGCCCAGCAGCCACGCGCACAGCACAAAAAGCGCGCCTGAGACCGCTCTGGCCTGCCCCTTTGCGCCGAGGGCAGGCCCGACTTACAGAGCTGAAAAGCCGATTCAGCGGGTGCAACAGCCGATTCCGCTGCAATGCTCGTTTTAACAGCGCAATTTGCGCTTTGAGCACCGGGTAAACGACACAAAAAAAGCACCACCATCAAGCATTCTGAGCCCGACCGAAGAGTCACCGAATGAATGCAAGCCGCACCCTTTTTACTGCCCTGACATCAATTACAAAATATAGGGACTGACACATGATTCCACTGCGATCACTTTTCGCTGCGTTGCTGTTGCCACTGTGCGCCAGCGCCGCCCACGCCCAGGACTGGAAAGAAATCCGCTTCGGCGTATTCCCCGAATACCCACCCTTTGAATCCGTGGCCGCTGACGGCAGCCTGCAAGGCTTCGATATCGAATTGGGCAATGCCATCTGCGCCAAGCTCGAAGTCAAATGCACCTGGGTGCACAACGAATTCGACGGCATGATCCCGGCGCTGCGCGCGCGCAAATTCGACGCCATCATGTCGTCCATGGCCGTGACGCCGGCCCGTGAAAAAGTCATCGACTTCAGCGACCGGCTGTTCCTCAGCCCAACCTCGGTGATCACCCGCAAAAGCGCCGACTTCGGCGACACGCCTGAATCGTTGAAAGGCAAGCAGGTCGGCGTACTGCAAGGCTCTTTGCAGGAAGCCTATGCCCGTGCGCACCTGGCTAAGCTCGGGGCTCAGGTCAAGGCCTACCAGTCCCAGGAACAGAACTACGCCGACCTGCAAAACGGCCGCCTCGACGCCACCCTCACCGACAAACTCGAAGCCCAGCTCAACTTCCTGTCCAAACCTGAAGGCGCCGACTTCAAGACCGGCCCGGCCTTCAAGGACCCGACCCTGCCGCTGGATATCGCCATGGGGTTGCGCAAGAACGACCAGGAATTGCGTGCGCTGATCAACAAGGGCATCGCCGCCGTCCAGGCCGATGGCACCTACGCGCAGATCCAGAAGAAGTACTTCGGCGATCAGGACATCTACAACGAATAAGCCAACACAATCCCTGTGGGAAAAGATTTGCGTGGGAGGGGGCTTGCTCCCGATAGCGGTGGGTCAGTCACAACTGCATCAACTGACACACCCTCATCGGGAGCAAGCCCCCTCCCCACAAAAGCCCCCCCACAGGGGTATGTCTGCGCCCTTTAGAGATTCCCCCCATGAACGAACTCCTCAACCTGCAAGGCTACGGCCCCATGCTGGCCCAGGGTGCCTGGATGACGCTCAAGCTGGCGTTCCTGGCGCTGGCCTTGAGCCTCACCCTCGGCCTGCTCGCCGCGGGCGCCAAGCTGTCCAGCGCCAAATGGCTGCGGGTGCCGGCCACGCTGTACACCACGTTGATCCGTAGCGTGCCGGACCTGGTGCTGATCCTGCTGATTTTCTACAGCCTGCAACTGTGGCTCAACGACCTGACCGAACGCGTCGGCTGGGACTATTTTGAAATCGACCCGTTTACCGCCGGCGTGATCACACTGGGGTTTATCTACGGCGCGTATTTCACCGAGAACTTCCGTGGCGCAATCCTCAGTGTGCCGGTCGGCCAACTGGAAGCTGCCACCGCCTATGGCCTGAGTCGCTGGCAGCGGTTTCATCTGGTGCTGTTTCCGCAGTTGATGCGCTTCGCTCTGCCAGGCCTGGGCAATAACTGGCTGGTACTGCTCAAGTCCACGGCGCTGGTGTCGATCATCGGCCTGTCGGACCTGGTCAAAGCCGCGCAAAACGCCGGCAAGACCACCAACGAGCCGCTGTACTTCCTGATCCTTGCCGGCCTGGTCTACCTGGTGATCACCACCCTCTCCAACCGCATCTTCAAGCGCCTCGAGCGGCGCTATAACCTCGGCATCAAGGGGATGGCGCGATGATCGAATTGTTCCAGCAATACGGCCTGGCCTACCTGTTCAGTGATGGCTCGGGCCTTTCCGGCGTGGCCATGACCCTGTGGCTGTTCATCATCTCGGTGGTGCTGGGCTTCATTCTGTCGATTCCCCTGGCACTGGCGCGGGTCTCGGAGCACTTCTGGCTGCGCTGGCCGGTGGAGGTCTACACCTACTTGTTTCGCGGCACGCCGCTGTATATCCAACTGCTGATTTGCTACACCGGGCTCTACAGCCTTGAAGTGGTGCAGGACAACGCCCTGCTCAACCAGTTTTTCCGCAATGCGCTGAACTGCACCCTGCTGGCGTTTGTTTTGAACACCTGCGCCTACACCGTGGAGATCTTCGCCGGGGCGATTCGCAATATCCCTCATGGCGAGATCGAAGCCGCCCGCGCGTACGGTCTGCACGGCTGGCGCTTGAATCTGTTTGTGGTGGTGCCCGCCGCGCTGCGCCGCGCGTTGCCGGCCTACAGCAATGAAATGATCCTGATGTTGCACGCCACCTCGCTGGCGTTCACCGCCACCGTCGCCGATATCCTCAAAGTGGCCCGCGACGCCAATGCCGAGACGTTCCTGACGTTCCAGGCCTTCGGCATCGCTGCCCTGCTGTACATGTTGCTGTCCTTTGCACTGGTGGGCCTGTTTCGACTGGCCGAACGTCGCTGGATGCGTTTTCTTGTTCCTACCCGAGGCTAACCCATGAATCAGTCCGCGCAGGCCCTGGCCACTTATCCTGTCGATGTACCCGCTACCAAGGCTGCAACTGCTGCCATCAAGCTGCAAGTCGAAGGCATTCATAAACGCTACGGCGAGCACGAAGTGCTCAAGGGTGTTTCCCTTAACGCGCGCCAAGGCGATGTGATCAGCCTGATCGGCGCCAGCGGCTCCGGCAAAAGCACCATGCTGCGTTGCATCAACTTTCTGGAGCAGCCCGACGCTGGAGTCATCACCCTGGACGGCATCAGCATAGAAATGCAGCAAGGGCGTGCCGGCACCCGTGCCCCGGATCAGGCGCAATTGCAAAACCTGCGCACGCGTCTGGCCATGGTGTTCCAGCACTTCAACCTGTGGAGCCACATGACCGTGCTGGAAAACATCACCATGGCGCCGCGCCGGGTGCTGGGCGTAAGTGCGGCCGAGGCGGAAAAACGCGCACGGATGTACCTGGACAAGGTCGGCCTGCCAGGCCGCGTGGCAGATCAATACCCGGCGTTCCTGTCCGGCGGCCAGCAACAGCGCGTGGCGATTGCACGGGCCTTAGCGATGGAGCCGGAAATCATTCTGTTCGATGAGCCGACGTCCGCACTGGACCCAGAACTTGTAGGAGAAGTCCTCAAAGTCATACAGACGTTGGCCGAGGAAGGTCGTACCATGCTGATGGTCACCCACGAGATGGGCTTTGCCCGCCAGGTGTCCAGCCAAGTGCTGTTCTTGCACCAGGGACGGGTCGAGGAACAAGGCAGCGCCGAGATCCTCGACCACCCCAAAAGCGAGCGCTTGCAGCAATTTCTTTCCAACCGTTTGAAGTGAAACCCATGGATACCAAGGCCAACGGACCCCATACCTCCCCCGCACTGGATCGCATCGATGAGGCAATCATCGAAGTACTGCGCCATCAGGGGCGGATCACCTATGAAAAGCTCTCGTCACTGGTGCACCTTACCCCCAGGCCTTGCCTGGAGCGGGTGCGCAAGCTGGAGCGCCGTGGAGTGATCCGTGGGTATGGGGCGATCATCGACGTGCAGATGGTCTCGCCAGGGCTGTCGTTGCTGGTGCTGGTGGCCTTGTCCAACCAAAGCGGGCGCTCGGCGCAAAAGGCCTTCGAAGCTTGCATCAAAGCCTGCCCCCAGGTGTTCGAATGCCAGTTGATCAGCGGGCCGTTTGACTACAGTCTGCGCATGCGCTGTCGGGACATGGAGCACTACCGGGTGGTATCGGAGATCTGGCTGAACAATGATGAGTTGCACATTGATAAGTTGGTGGCGCATCCGGAGTTGGCGGTAGTGAAAAATACCGCCATCGAACTGGCCTGAGCCCCACTCGCCAAGCCAGTGAGGATCGAATGTGGGAGGGGCTTGCTCCCGATAGCGGTGGGTCAGTGAAAGATGAGCTGACTGACACACTGCTATCGGGAGCAAGTCGAATCGTCGCACCGCCCCTCCCACATTTTTAACCATGCCCGCTTAAGATTTTCTTACCTTGGCGCGCCCCCACCAGCCTCGCCTGCCCATCCTTCTGCTTGCCCGTGCGCGCCTCGCTGATCAACCCCGGTATCAACTTGCCCTCCGGCAGATTCTTCCAGAACCGGCTGGGCAAGTGCCCTTCCATTACCTTGGGATTCAACCGCGCCGGATTGAAAATATGGCTGTAATAAGTCAGCCACATAGCGCTGTGCGGGTCTTCGACATTCTGCGCCAATTGCTGCCACGCCTCGGGGCACTCGCGCTGATGAATCAGCTGTTCACCGTCGTAATACACCCCATCCAACGGCGTAGCGATCATCCAACGATGACGCCCCATACGCCCGACAAAGTGCTGGCTGGCCGATTTCAAGATGTCATGGGCCGGCTCATGCCAGGCCACATACTCCGGCAGTTCAGGCCCCGCCTCTGCCGGTAACGCGATGAACCGCACAAACGCATGCAGGTGATGGGCTTCACGGCTGACCTGTTTGATGCGCCGCTGCAATTCGCTGCCCAGCTTGTCGCCCGCCAGCATCGCCGTGCGGTCGCCATGGCTGACCCGCCACAGCACCTCATACAGCAGGCTCCAACGCTGGTCGCCGTGATAGCAGGCCGCAGACTCCAGCAGCTCGATCAGCGCCTTGGGAATACGCGCCTGAAACGGACCGAGCCCTTCAGGAATCGCCTCGTCAGTGGCGAACAAATCCGCCACTTCGGCCTCACCCCAGCTCACTTGGCTGGGGTCGACCTGATGGCTGAGCAACCAGCGCGCCTGTTCGCGCCAGGTGCTGAACAGGTTGTCGCATTCCAGGCTGATCATCCCCACAACCCCATCTGTTGCGGTTGCGGACGATCGCGCAGTTGTTCGCGCAGCAGCACGCTGGTGCTGTCAGCCTGTTGCGGGTGGTAGTCGCTGGTGATGAAAAACGGCTTGGCCTTGGCCAGCACGCAGCGCATGCGGGCAAGGTCTTCGAAGCGAATCTTGCGTTCACGGCGCAGGTCCACCAGGCGTTGGGTGGTGCGCAGGCCGATACCTGGGATACGCGCAATAAGCGTGGGTTCGGCGCGGTTCAGATCAAGGGGAAACACCTCACGATGCTCCAGGGCCCAAGCCAGCTTGGGGTCGATATCCAACGCCAGATGGCCGGGGCCTTCGAACAATTCATTGGCGCTGAAGCCATAGCTGCGCAGCAGGAAATCCGCCTGGTACAGACGGTGCTCACGCATCAAAGGCGGCGCAGCCAGGGGCACGCTTTTCGGGCTGTTGGGGATGGGGCTGAACGCCGAGTAATACACGCGGCGCAGCTTGAAGTTGCCATACAGCGCCTCGGCGCCATGAAGGATGGTGCTGTCATCGGTATCGTCGGCGCCGACGATCATCTGCGTGCTCTGCCCAGCCGGGGCGAAACGCGGGGCGCGAGGTTCGTTGAACACGGTCTGTTCGCCGGTGTAGATGGTCTGCATGGCCTGCTTGATGGTGACGATTTGTTTTTCCGGCGCCAGGGTGTTCAGGCTGGCCTCGGTGGGCAGTTCGATGTTTACGCTCAGCCGGTCGGCGTAGCGCCCGGCTTCGGCGATAAGCGCAGGGTCGGCGTCGGGAATGGTCTTGAGGTGGATATAGCCGCGGAAGTCATGCTCTTCACGCAATAGCTTCGCCACCCGTACCAGCTGCTCCATGGTGTAGTCGGCCGAACGAATGATGCCGGAGCTGAGAAACAGCCCGCTGACGCAGTTGCGCTTGTAGAAATCGAGGGTCAGGGTGACCACCTCCTCCGGGCTGAAACGCGCGCGGGGCACGTCGCTGGAGCGGCGGTTAACGCAGTATTGGCAGTCGTAGAGACAGAAGTTGGTAAGCAGCACCTTGAGCAACGACACGCAACGGCCGTCGGGCGTATAGCTGTGGCAGATGCCCATGCCATCGGTTGAACCCAGCCCCGCCTTGCCCTCCGAACTGCGCTTGGGTGCGCCACTGCTGGCACACGAAGCGTCGTACTTGGCGGCGTCGGCGAGGATGCTGAGTTTTTCGATCAACTGCATGGAGGGCTACCGATACTGGTTTTTTGTACAGTATCAGGCAGCCCTCCGGGTCACAAGTGCAGTCTGTCAGCTGGCGGTGGCCAACAGCAGGTCCTGCACCGAACGCGCTTTGCCTCGGCTGCGGTCGTATTCATACAACGACGCGGCAATTTCATCCGCGCGAATCGGCAGAATCGACAGCAATGTGTCGCTCAAACCATGGCTGGCCTGGCTGAAGCCCTGGATATAGATACCCGCCTTACAGCGATCGTCGGTCACGATGCGGTAGTCACGAGCCACTTCGAAATCACCCATATACGCTTCCAGAGGCGCCAGCAGTTCGCGGTGCATCTGACGCTCGTAGCCTGTGGCCAGCACCACCGCATCGTAATGATTGACGGTGATGTCACCGTTGGCATTGTTGCGCAGGGTCAACTCAATACCCATCGGGCCGGCCACCGCTTTTTCCACCACGGTCATGGTGCGGAACGCGTGACGGGCGATGCCGGAGACTTTCTGGCGGTAGAGAATCCCGTAGATACGCTCGATCAGGTCCAGATCGACCACCGAATAGTTGGTGTTCTGGTACTCCGCGACCAAACGCTCGCGCTCGGCCCCCACTTGTTGGAACACCAGGTCGGTGAAGGCCGGCGAGAACACCTCATTGACGAACGGGCTGTCATCGGCCGGTTTTAGCGCCGAACCGCGCAGGATCATGTCGACCTGCACCGACGGATAGCTGTCATTGAGGTCGATGAAGGCTTCAGCCGCGCTCTGGCCACCGCCAATGATCGCGATGCGCATCGCCTTGCCGTCCACACAGGGTTGCTGCGCCACGCGGGCCAGGTACTGGGAGTGATGAAATACGCGGTTGTCATCCTTGAGCCCTTTGAACGCCGCAGGCACTCGTGGCGTACCACCGGCGCTGACCACCACCGAGCGCGTCGTGCGCACGTGCTGCTCACCGTGGGCATCGCGGGAAATCACGCGCAGGGCCTCGACCTGCTGCTGATGCAGGATCGGCTCGATGGCCAGTACTTCCTCGCCATAACGGCCCTGGTTCTGGAATTGCGCCGCGACCCAGCGCAGGTAGTCGTTGTACTCCATGCGGCACGGGTAAAAGGTGCCCAGGTTGATGAAGTCCACCAGGCGGTCGTGGGCTTTCAGGTAATTGACGAAGGAGTACGGGCTGGTGGGGTTGCGCAGGGTCACCAGGTCCTTGAGGAACGAAATCTGCAGTTCGCTCTGGGTCACCAGGGTATTGCCATGCCAGCGGTAGTCGGCCTGCTTGTCGAGAAACAGCGCGTCCAGCTTGCCCTGGGTTTTCTCTCGTTCCTGCAGAGCGATGGCCAGCGCCAGGTTCGATGGGCCGAAACCGATACCGATAAGGTCGTGAACCGCGGGCGAAGCAATTGCCTGTGTCATTCCAGTGTCCTCTGGATAAGCCCCTTGGCGATGGGGCAGGAATACCTTCAAGACCTGCACAACAGGTCATGTGTTGATAGGAAACGAGGACAGTGAAATAAAATTTACCTGATCAGCGATCAGTGCCCTTCCCACTCGCGCATCCGCACCCGACAGTGCTTCATGGCGTTGACAATATGTTTTTCCACCAGGGCGCGGGAAATACCCAGGCGCTCGGCAATTTGCAGGTGGGTCAGCCCGTCGAGTTTGCGCAGCAGGAAGCTGTCGCGGCAGGCTTTCGGCAACTCGGCCAGGGCACGATCAAGCAGCTCCAGGCGTTGGCCTTGGTCGTGGCTGGCGTGGGGGGAGAAGCGTTCTTCGCTGTCGAGTATTTCCAGCGGCTCGTGCTGGCGCAGTACGTTGCGCCGATGCCCGTCGATCACCAGGTTCAGCGCCGTGCGGTATAAAAACGCGCGGGGCTGGTCGATGGGGACAGCGCTGGAACGCTCAAGTACCCGAACGTAGGCGTCATGCACCACATCTTCGGCCACCTGACGGTTGCCCAGCTTGGCGTTGAGGAAACACACCAGCTCGCGATAGTAGTTTTCCAACATGACTCCCGACCGCCACAGAAAGGCGATATCCGTTCCTTGAGTACCTGAAAATGACAACCCATAGCGTAATGGCAGTTTGGGTGCGTGCAATTTATAGTAATTCTCATCTACTTTTAAACAAGTCTTGCGCCACCGGTCGTTTTTTTTACGCAAACGACCCGTTACACAGTGTGTAACAGCCTAAATCCTCACGCGTTTCTCTCGTTTAACTGTCAGCTCTGCGCAACTGCGCTCCGAACTTTCCTGGCTGGAACCTAAGCATGAAACGCCCTCGACCTGCCCGACGCGCCCTGCTAGTTGTGGCGTGCCTGATTCCCGTCATCGCGGTCGCCGCCTGGCAAGTACTGCCGACCGGCCGCGACACGCTGACCACCGTCACCGTGACCCGCGGCGATATCGAAAACAGCGTGACCGCTTTGGGCACCCTGCAACCACGTCGTTACGTGGACGTGGGCGCCCAGGCTTCCGGGCAGATTCGCAAGATCCACGTTGAAGCCGGCGACCAGGTGCAGGAAGGCCAATTGCTGGTAGAGATCGACCCCTCGACGCAAAAAGCCAAGCTCGATGCCAGCCGCTACGCCATCGAAAACCTCAAGGCACAGTTGCAGGAGCAGAAGGCCCAGCACGAACTGGCGCGGCAGAAGTACCAGCGCCAGCAGCGTCTGGTCGCCGGCAACGCCACCCGCGAAGAGGATGTGCAGACCGCCAAGGCGGAACTGAGCGCCACCCAGGCCCGGGTCAACATGTTCCAGGCGCAGATCCTGCAGGCTCAGGCCAGCCTGCGCAGCGATGAAGCGGAGCTGGGCTATACGCGCATCTACGCGCCAATGACCGGCACGGTGGTTGCCGTGGACGCGCGGGTCGGCCAGACCCTCAATGCCCAGCAGCAGACGCCGTTGATCCTGCGCATCGCAAAGTTGTCGCCGATGACCGTGTGGGCCGAAGTCTCGGAGGCCGACATCGGCCATGTAAAACCCGGCATGACGGCGTACTTCACCACCCTGAGCGGCGGCAACCGGCGCTGGACCAGCACCGTACGCCAGATCTTGCCAATTCCACCCCAGCCCTTGAACGAAACCCAGGGCAGCGGCAGCCCTAATAGCTCCGGAAAAAGCGGCACCGGCCGCGTGGTGCTGTACACCGTGCTGCTGGATGTCGACAACGGCGATAACGCGTTGATGGCCGAAATGACCACCCAAGTGTTTTTTGTCGCCAGCCAGGTCAAGGACGCCCTGACCGCGCCGGTCGCCGCCCTGCTGGGCAGCCACAGCGCCGACAAACAGATCGCCCGTGTTGTCACGGAGAACGGCCGCATCGAGGAGCGCGAGGTGCAACTGGGCATCAGTGATCGCCTGCGGGTGCAGGTACTCGGTGGACTGAATGAAGGCGACCACCTGTTGATCGGCCCGGCTGCTGGCAGCGGGGGTTGAGTTGACCACGCCTCTGATCGAACTCAAGAACATCCGCAAGTCCTACGGCGGTGGCGACAGCCCACAGGTGGACGTGTTGCGCGGCATCGACCTGTCGATCCATGCCGGGGAATTCGTCGCCATCGTCGGCGCGTCCGGCTCCGGCAAGTCCACGCTGATGAACATCCTCGGCTGCCTCGATCGGCCCTCGGTCGGGGACTACCTGTTTGCCGGGGAAAACGTCGCCCACCTGGACAGTGATGAATTGGCCTGGCTACGCCGCGAGGCCTTTGGTTTTGTGTTCCAGGGCTACCACCTGATTCCTTCAGGCACGGCCCAGGAGAACGTCGAGATGCCGGCGATCTACGCCGGTATCAGCGCGTCCGAACGCCATGCCCGAGCCAACGCCCTGCTGACGCGTCTGGGCCTGGCCGAGCGTACCGGTAACCGTCCACATCAACTGTCCGGCGGTCAGCAGCAGCGGGTGTCCATTGCCCGCGCACTGATGAACGGCGGCCATATCATTCTCGCCGACGAACCCACCGGTGCCCTCGACAGCCATAGCGGCGCCGAGGTGATGACCCTGCTCGACGAACTGGCCAGCCAGGGCCACGTGGTGATCCTGATCACCCACGACCGCGAAGTCGCCGCGCGGGCCAACCGCATCATCGAGATTCGCGATGGCCTGATCATCAGCGACTCGGCCGATGACAGTGAAGCCGCCCCGCCCGCCGCCAGCGGCGCGTTGCAAGCCGTGGACCTGCGTCAACGACTGGTCGACGGTGCGGAGCATAACGGCGCGTGGAAAGCCGAATTGGTGGACGCGGTACAAGCCGCCTGGCGGGTGATGTGGATCAACCGTTTTCGCACCGCATTGACCCTGCTGGGGATCATCATCGGCGTGGCGTCGGTGGTGGTGATGCTGGCGGTCGGCGAAGGCAGCAAGCGCCAGGTCATGGCGCAGATGGGCGCGTTCGGCTCCAACATTCTTTATCTGAGCGGTGCATCGCCCAACCCACGCACGCCACTGGGCGTCATCACCCTCAATGACGTCGAGGCACTGGGTGCGTTGCCCCAGGTCAAGCGCATCATGCCGGTCAACGGCAGCAAAGCAGGCGTGCGCTATGGCAACGTCGACTACATGGCGTACGTGGGCGGCAACGACACCAACTTCCCGGATATCTTCAATTGGCCGGTGGTCGAGGGCAGCTACTTCACCACCGCCGACGAGCGCAGCGGGGCTACGGTCGCGGTGATCGGCCACCGTATCCGCGAAAAGCTGTTCAAGGGCCAGGTCAATCCGATCGGACAATACATCCTGATCGAGAACGTGCCGTTCCAAGTGATCGGCGTGCTGGCGGAAAAAGGCGCCGCCTCCGGCGACAAGGACAGCGACGACCGTATCGCCATCCCCTACACCGCCGCCAGCGTGCGTTTGTTTGGCAGCTACGACCCCGAATACGTGGTGATTGCCGCCGCCGATGCAGGCAGGGTCCACGAAGCCGAAGTGGCCATCGACCAACTTATGCAGAAGCTGCACAACGGCAAACCCGACTACGAGTTGACCAACAACGCCGCAATGATCCAGGCCGAGGCCCGTACCCAGAACACCCTGTCGCTGATGCTGGGCTCGATTGCCGCGATTTCCTTGCTGGTGGGCGGTATTGGCGTGATGAACATCATGCTGATGACTGTGCGCGAGCGGACCCGCGAAATCGGCATCCGCATGGCTACCGGTGCGCGCCAACGCGACATCCTGCGCCAGTTCCTTACCGAGGCGGTCATGCTCTCGGTGGTCGGCGGCTTGTGCGGCATTGCCCTGGCCCTGCTGGTGGGCGGCGTATTGGTGCTGGCCAAGGTGGCGGTGCAGTTTTCCCTGGTGGCGGTGCTTGGCGCATTTGGTTGTGCGCTGGTCACCGGCGTCGTATTCGGCTTTATGCCGGCCCGTAAAGCTGCCCGGCTCGATCCGGTTAAGGCGTTGACCAGTGAATAAACGATCCATCCCCTCGCAGCTGTCCCTGATCAGCCTGTGCCTGCTGCTCAATGCCTGCGCCGGCGATCCACCCACGGTCGACAGCGGTATTGCGCCGCCGGCCGCCTGGCAGTTCGCCGAGCGCGACGCGGCCCAGAGCACCAACCAGCACTGGTGGACGCAATTCGGCAGCCCGCAGCTGAACCGGCTGGTCGAACAGGCCCGGCGTGACAGTGTCGACGTGGCCGCCGCCATGGCCCGTGTGCGGCAGGCCCAGGCCAGTGCCGTGATCGCCGGGGCGCCGCTGTTACCCGAAGTGAAGTTCGACCTCGCCACCAGCCACCAGAAGTTGCTGCACGGCCAGGGCGGACCAGACCTGGACGTCTCGCAGAGCGACGACGCGGTCGACAATTTCGGCGCCAGCTTGACGGCCAGTTATGAAGTGGATTTCTGGGGCGGCCGCGCCGCCGCCCGAGACAGCGCCCTGCAGGGCCTGCGGGCCAGTGAGTTCGATCAGGCCACCGTGGAACTGACCTTGCTCAGCAACGTGGCCGACCGCTACGCGCAAACCCTGGCCGCACGTCAGCGCCAGCAGATCGCCGAGCTGAACCTGGCCAATGCACGCAACGTGCTCGACCTGGTGCAAACCCGCTACGACGCGGGCTCCGCCACGGCGCTGGAACTGGCCCAACAGAAAAGCCTGGTCGCCAGCCAGCGACGCCAACTGCCATTGATTCAGCAACTGGCCGAAGAATCCCAGATCACCCTCGCGGCCCTCCTTGGCCAGCCGGTTCAAACCCTGGACTTGGGCGCCGAGCCCTTCCAGGCCCTGACATGGCCAACCATCGGCACCGGCATGCCCAGCCAGTTGCTCAGCCGCCGCCCCGATATTGCCAAGGCAGAGGCCCAACTGGCCGCCGCGCAAGCGGACGTCACCGTGGCGCGCGCCGCGATGCTGCCAGCCTTGACCCTCGGCGCCACACTGGGCTCCGACGCCTACAAGGCCGTGGACATCCTGCGCAGCCCTTATTACACGCTGACTGCCGGACTGGCAGGGCCGATCTTCAACAACGGCCGTTTAAGCGCCGAACGCGACAAGGCCCGAGCGCGCCAGGATGAGCTGCTGTACGCCTATCGCGGTGCGATCATCAACGGTTTTGCCGATGTGGAAAAAGCCCTCAGCAGCATCACGCGCCTGGACCAGCAGCGCCAATGGCAAACGGAAGAATTGCAGCAGGCCCAGACCGCCTTCCAGATTGCTGAAAGCCGCTACCAAGCGGGCGCCGAGGACCTGCTTACGGTACTGGAAACCCAGCGCACGCTTTATGCTGCCCAGGACTTGAACGTGCAATTGCGACTGTCACGCCTGCAGGCCAGCATTGCGCTGTACAAGGCATTGGGTGGCGGTTGGAAGACTAATATCTGATAAACGAAACTCTTGTTTCGTACACCAGTCGTCTCACGCCCCTACATTCGTCACCTCAGGATCCTTGGTAAAAAGCCGCTTCCACACGGCTGCCCGGGACCTCCTGATGAATGTTGCAAAACACCTCGCATGCGGCTGTCTCTGGCTGATCACTCATCTTGTCCAGGCGGAGTCACTGATCAAACCCACCGCCATCGATTGGCTGCTCGATTGCACCCTCCCCACAGACGAACAGATGGCACCTGAGGTGCTGGCGCGCACCCAGTGCGGCGTCGTGACAGTACCGCGTAACCACGCGGCCCCCGGGGAAGGCACTCAACGCCTGTACCTGACCCGTGTCGGCGCCCGTGAGCCACTGAGTCGTGAAGGTGTGGTATTCGTCCAACCCGGTGACACACTGCAGGAAAACAGCGCAAGTACGTTCAGCATTCACCTCGCCAGCCGTTGGGAGACCTACTACACACAGGCCTACCGCACTCTGCTCAACCGCTACGATGTGATTGAACTCAGCCCTCGCGAACTCACTCAGGCCCATGACGTCGAACAGGCAGTTCAGGACATGGAGTATGTACGCGCACAACTGGGCGACCCACGATTGCATTTTTTGGGTAACGGCCACGCAACCCGCCTGGGCAGCCGTTACGCGGTGCAGTTTCCCGAACGCGTCGCACGCATGGTGCTGGTCAACGCTGAACAGGGCACGGCAGACGCTTTTCAAGTCACACACCTGCGCCTCAGGGAGCCCGCCAAACCGGACGGCGGAGGGTGTATCAGCCGATGGGTGGGCGATTTCCTGGCCCTTGGCAAACAGCCGCCGCCCTCCACTCGCTGTCTTGACGGGCATGCCAGGGAGCAGGTCCACCGTTGAATTGCATTCCACGCCCCCCTCTTCAGTGATCAGTTCTACAATGCCCCCCATTCATCCCCAGGGGTTTTCATGGACATCGAACTGGCACGCACCTTCCTCGAAATCACCCGCTGCGGCAGCCTCGCGGCGGCGGCCGAGAAACTGCACGTCACCCAGACCGCCATCACCGCACGGGTCAAAAGCCTGGAAAGCCAACTGGGCAGTACGCTGTTCATCCGCAACCGTGCGGGTGCACGCCTGACCGCTGACGGCGAGGCCTTCGTGGTGTACGCCAACCAGTTGCTGCAAACCTGGGAAGCCGCGCGCCGCGACCTGCCGTTGCCCGATGGCTATCGCAATGTGCTGCATATCGGCGGAGAGGTCAGCCTGTGCAACCCGCTGATGCTCGGCTGGGCCCAGGCGCTGCGCGAGCATATTCCCGGCCACGCATTGCGCACCGAAGTGCGTGAAGGCGAATACCTGTTGCGCCAACTGGAACTGGGCGTGCTCGACGCTGCGTTGGTGTTCCAGCCGCAGTACTGGCCGGGGTTGCAGGTGGAGCAGGTGCTGGAAGAAAAACTGATCCTGGTGCAATTGGTCAGCAAGCCGGCGCCGTACGTCTACATCGACTGGGGCCCGGGCTTTCGCCAGCAACATGACGCGGCCCTGCCCGACAAGGCCCGCGCTGCGGTGAGCTTCAACCTCGGGCCTTTGGCCTTGCAGTACATTCTCGAAAACGGCGGCGCCGGGTATTTCCGCACGCGGGTGGTGCAAAGCTACCTGGACAGCGGTGTGATGCAGCGTGTGGCCAAGGCGCCGGAGTTCAGTTTCCCAACCTACCTGGTGTATTCGCGGGCACGGGATTCGGCGGTGTTGCAGCAGGCCCTGGAGTTACTGCGCGACGTGGTCAAGGCCGAAGGTGACTGGTCGCAACGCTGGGATCCGCTGATGTGAAACGGGCTATGGACTCGCACAATCGCGAAGGCGGACTAAGCTCAGTCACCACCCAAAAATAATATGAGTCCCGACCATGCCCGACGCTACCGAGGCTTTCCGTGCCCGCTACCGCGCCGCGGTTTCCGCTCGCTACAACCCCTGGCTTCATGGTTTTTTTGTACTGGGTTACGGCATCGCCTGCATCACCCTGGCCTGGTCCAGCACTGAGCAGATCACAGCGCTGCAATGGCTGACCGTGCCGTTGACCCTGCTGTTCTTCAACCTCTGCATCTACCTCGTGCACCGCCATCTCGGCCATCACAAACACGCCTTTGCGCGCTTGTTTTACGCACGCCATACCGGCGACCACCACAGTTTCTTCACCCATGGACACATGACTTACGACAGCCCACGGGACTGGCGGGTGATCCTGTTCCCGGCCTGGTTGATCGTGCTGCACAGCCTGGCCATCACGCTCCCCGCCTGGTGGCTGCTCAAGCAACTGAGCCCAAACGTTGCTGGGCTGTTTGCCGGGTGCATGCTTTTGGGCTACCTGTTCTACGAAGTGTTCCACGCCTGCGAGCACCTGCCTGCGGAGCATCCGGTGGCGCGCCTGCCGTGGATTCGCCAGATGCACCGGCTGCATGCCCTGCACCATCGTCGCGAGCTGATGCAGGGGCGCAATTTCAATATCGTCCTTCCCCTGATGGATTACCTGTTCGGCACCCTGCACTGGGAGCCGAACCCCAACGACAACCAGGAATCGTCATGAGTACCCGTCCAAAAAAACTGCGCCATCTGCTGTTTGTGTTGCTGTTGGCGGTGGTCGCCTTTCTGCTGCTGATGCCCACCAAGGTACAACCGGTGAACTGGTCACCGCCCAAAGCGCCATCGATGAAGGATGGCCCTTTCGCCGAAAACCAGCGACTCAAGGCTGTACAGAAAATCGGCGCCCAGGACATCGCCGGGCCGGAGGCGTTGCTGTTGGATGCACAGGGTTTGCTCATCAGCGGCCTGCATGACGGGCGCATCATCCGCACATCGCCCGACAGTCAAAGCCTAGAAGTACTGGCCAATACGGGCGGTCGCCCACTGGGCCTGGCGATGCACCCGGATGGGCGCTTGATCATTGCCGATGGGTTGAAAGGTCTGCTCGCGCTGGACTCGAACCACCAACTCACTTCCCTGAGCACCAGCGCCAATGGCGCGCCCTTCGGTTTTACCAATGACGTCATCGTGGACGCCAGCGGCCGTTATGGGTATTTCAGCGATGCGTCGAGCCGCTGGGGTTATGGGCAGGACGGCGAAGCGGTGATCGAACATGGCGGCGATGGGCGGCTGCTGCGTTACGACTTCAGCAACGGCAACACCGAGGTGTTGCTCGACCAGCTGCAATTCGCCAACGGCGTAGCCCTGGGCCCGGACGAAAGCTACGTACTGGTGAATGAAACTGGCGCCTACCGCATCAGCCGTTACTGGCTCAAAGGCGAACGTGCTGGCAGCCACGACCTGTTTATCGACAACCTGCCCGGCTTGCCGGACAACCTGAGTTTCAATGGCCGGGACCGTTTCTGGGTAGCGCTCTACTCACCGCGCAACCCGTTGCTGGACAGCTTCGCCGGCTACCCGCTGCTGCGCAAAGTGATGGTGCGCGCACTGATGGTGGTGCCCAAGCCCATCGAGCGCAAAGCCTTTGTGTTGGGGTTGGATACCAACGGCAAGGTCATCGCCAACTTGCAGGATGGCAGCGCGGGCAACTACTCACCGATTACCACGGCGCGGGAGTATGGCGACTGGTTGTATCTGGGCTCGCTGACGAACACGAGCATGGCGCGCGTGCCGTTGCAACTGGCGTTAAAGCCGGAGTGAAGAGAGGGTCAGTTTGGTCCGGACGGGGCGCCTGAGATCAAAATCAAAAGCAGAGAACAAGCCTAAGCCAGCCGGAGGTCTATCTGATGCATGAAGATCAAATGTGGGAGTGGGCTTGCCCGCGATGAGGGAGTGTCAGTTGATACATCTATGACTGACCCACTGCCACTGGGGTCAGGCCCCATCGCACATCTGGACTGAGTTCACTAAAAAATCGATCGACTCTAAGGCTGCCGCGCTTCTGCCTTTAATCTGAAGTCGCCCGGTCAACCACGTAGGCCGACAGCTATTTATGCGGTCAAGCTGCCCGTTGAGATTCAGTCAATCGGGATGTCGCACCAGCTTCGCCAAACGGCCCAGACGACTGCGGCAATAGTCCAAACATAACCAAGACGATACGGCCACAACGCCCAACGCTTAAGCGCTAAAGGAACAGATGCCAGTTCGGCCTCAGTCACAAGGCCTGCTTTCAGGAAGGCCTTGGGCATCGACAGAATGTCGACCATCAACCCCATGCGATGATACCGGTCGATTCGCTGATTTCTTTTCCAAAAACGCTTATGTCTACGAACCTTTTCATTTTCACTGAAGTAACTTTCCAGCTCGTCGAGCTTCGTATATTCGGCAAACAGTACCAGTCCTAAGAAAACAAACGTCCCCACAAACCAGACAACGGTATAGACCAGAAAAAAATCCACGGCTAAGCCCCCTCTGGCTGGAATATCAAGTCACCATCGACCTCTAGAGTGTTTTAAAAAAAGAAGAGGACGCGTCCCCTATAGCCAAGTGCACCAATAACCTCAACTGATAGCCCAAATCATCGCGAGACGGTATGGCCATACGGCCCAACGCTTAAGTGCCAAGGGAGTGAATGCAGGAGCAGTTTGGTCGCACCCTTTAAGTTTCAGTCAATCGGGATGTCGCACCATCTTCGCCAAACGACCCAGACGACTGTGGCAATAGTCCAAATTAAGCCGAGATAATAGGGCCACAACACCCAACGCCTGAGTGTTAACGGAACAGACGCCAGTTCGGCCTCGGTCACCACACCTGCTTTCACATGACGCGCTGAGTCTGACAGGTACTCAAACATCAACAACATGCGGTATTGCCTGTCGATCCACTGGTTTCGTCTCCAGAATCGCTTATTGTCGCGGACTCTTTCGTTCTGACTGAAATAACTCTCCACCTTGTCCAGTTTTGTGTATTCGGCAAACAGCATCAGCCCCAAAACGACAAACATCCCAACAAAATGCACAAGGGTAAAGGCAAGAAAAAACGACACGATTAAGCTCCCTGTGGCTCGAAGATCAACTCACCATTAACCTCTAGAATCTTTCCACCCAGTAACGCACCTTCATCACCTAGAACAGAGCCTCCCGCGTGCCCCCCCGCAGCGCCTCCGATAACTGCGCACGCAAGCGCACCTTGTGACTTCAAGGAGATGCCCAAAAATATGTGACACGCACGATGAGCGATGGCAGCGCCATACTTTCCCCCGACAGCCGCCCCCGAAACCGCCCCGTCTCCACATACTTCGCCCTCCGACACTGCGCCTCCCGCCCCGTCACACACGCCTCCTTGATCTCCAATCCCGCCACGCCTACGTCCAGCGCCAACCCCACATACGTGCCTTTGCCCAACCACTTTGACATCTGCGCGATCTCCCGAATCCGCTGCGCGTACCCGGCGATCTCACCATTCTTCAGATAGCTTTTCGTGGAAATCCCCAGCAGCTTCTTCAACCCCTGATTACCCCGCAAACCCGTGCCATAGCGCGCCGCGCCTTGCAATTGGGTGTCCAACAGCGACAACAACACCTGGCGCTGGCGAAAAAATGCCTGCCGGTCAAACCCACCGTCCCGAAAGCGCTGATGCAACCGCTCAATGTCCTCCAGCGTATGCGCCACCTCGTCCAGATGCCGCGACCACGCCGACGTCACGCTGCCCACCCCGATCGAGCTGTACGCGAGAAAGCTCTGCAGCAAGTCATAGTTATTGATCACCGCCGTTCCGACTGACGCGTCTTGCGCCAACTGCCGGTGAATTTCTTCCGCCCGGCGCATCAACCAGGCCTCCTCCAACGAACACGTCACGCTGTAGGCATCGGGAATAATCACCATCTGACCCGGCGTCACCAGCCCATGGCGCAGGTGCCGATTCAACACATCAAAATGATCAGAACGCTGCCGGCTCGGAGCACTACCCATCAAGCGGGATTTCACACTCGGATAGTCCATCGTGCGGTCGTTGAGATAGCTCTGCGCCATGCCTTACATCCGGGATGCAATGAAGATGGCGTCGAAATATAAGCAAGCAGATACACCCCGGACACAACCCGAGGAAGGCTGAATAACATTTGGGAAGTTACCTACGTCAACGCGGACAAGCGCTTACGGAAGTACCCTCAATACCCGGTCATTTCCAGGTAGCCCACGCCCCCGTCAAACCTCACCGGCCCTTCCCAATACGGAATGCTCAGGTTCATCCAGGCGTTCGGGTTGACGGCTTCAGTGGTGATATCCAGCTGTTTGCCAGGTATTTTCAGCGACCAGCGCGTCGGCAGGTTGCGCCCATCGATGGCCGTGGTTTCCAGCGGTGTCAGCTGGATGTCAGCGTTACGCAAGGTCTCTGTACATCCCTGTGCGTCGATCCAGGTGCCGGTGAGATAACCGCCGCCGTCCTTCTGGCGTACGCGAAACAGCATCAGTTGCGCGCCCCGGTCGAGGTGCAGGGAGAACCAGTCCCAACCAGTCTGGCTGGCGCTCAGTGGTTGGCTGCTCCATTCGCGGTCGAGCCACGCCGGGCCAGTTACTTGATAGGTTGTGCCATCGATGCTGACGCTGCCATTGGCGGTGAAGAACGGCTGGCTGTAGTAATACGAAGCCTGGCCCTGGTCGGATTTACGGCTGTAGCCGTTGTCACCTTGCAGCACCAATGGACGGCTGGAGGTCAGCCGCAAGTCGTAGGCGAAGTGCTCTGCGCTGGCCTTGAGTTGCATATCCGCCAATGCACTGACCGCGCCAGGACGGCTGGCAAAGTTCCAATCGTCAATCCACGCATTGAACGGCGCTGCCTGGGCACCGGCCTGGCCAACGCCGCCACGGGCAAGCCGTTCGGCGGCGTAGTGGCGGTTGGCGGAGGTGACGGCGACATGGCCGAGCCACACCGTCGAATCCCGCCAGCCGGCCTGGGTCGGCCCGGCTTTCAAGGCGTTGCGAAACAGCGTCCATTGCACACCGAACACATTGCCTTGGGCGTCCTTCAGATTGGCGGTGACGTACCACCACTCGATGCGAAAGCCGTCATGGGGGCCATGGTCCTCGGGAAAGCTGAACACCTTGCCGGGCAGCACTTGGGCAAAGTCCGCCGCATCGCTGCCCAGGCCTGCAAAGCTCTCCTGGGGCGCGGGGGCTTTGTCACAAGCCGCCAGCAGCAATAACGCGCACATCAACGCCTTAATCTTCATGGGCAAAGGTCCTCAGCAAATCCGCCGGACGGCTGCGGTACAGCTGCCACAGCGGCCAGGCCGATGCCAACAATGTGGCGAGCATGGCCAGCCCGAGCAATTGTGCGAGCTGCCACGGGAACACCTGCAGCGGCAGCCGCCAACCAAAGGCCTGCACGTTGATCACCGCGTCCAGGCACCATGCCAATAACACCCCCAGCGGCAACGCCAACATCAGGGTGAGCACCGCCAGCAGCCAGGTCTGGCCCAGGTTCAGCAACATCAATTGTCGACGTGTCACGCCCAGCGCCCACAGCGGTGCGAGTTGGCCGAGGCGGCTCTGGCTCTGGGTCAGCAGGCTAATGAACAGCGCTACGCCGGCCACGCCCAAGGTCAGGCTGTTGAGGGCCGCAGTCGCGGCGAAGGTGCGTTCGAACACCTGGCTCGACCAGCCCTTGAGTTGCTGTTGATCGACGATGCGGCTGTCGTCCAGGGCAAATGCGCGCTGCACTTCTCGCACCAGTGGCGCTAAATCAGACGGCGCGACGCGCAGGTTGAAGCGCGCGGGTGAGAGCGTCGGCCAGTGCGCCAGCAGGTGTTCGGAATTGACCAGGATATGCCCCTTGGGATTGCCGTAATCCGCGTAAATCCCCACCACCTTGGGTGACCAGAGGCCTTGAGGCGTGGGGATATCAATCGAATCCCCGAGCCTGACTGAAAGCCTGCGCGCCAACTGCTCGCTGAGCATCAAGGTGTCGTCACGCTGCAACCGGTCCCAAGGTGCATCGGCAGCGTCCAACAAAGGCCAGTGCTCGCGATAGGTCGGATCGTCGACCACCCCGAACAGATCCGCTGGCCAGCCCTGCACTTGCACGGCGATCTGCCAGGTAGGCAACACCCGCTGCACCAACGGTTGGTGCGCCAGCCAAGTGCTGAGCTGATCCGCCTGGGCCGGGGTTTGCGGGTTGAGGTACAGCTCGGCAGTGAGGCGTTGTTCCAGCCAATGATTGAAGGTGTGGCGAAAGCCCGAGGTCATGGAGCCCGCGCCGATATTCGCGGCCAGGGCCAGTAGCAGCGCCATCAGTGCCAGGCTCAAAGCCGGCAGTTGTT
The DNA here is from genome assembly GCF_054683855.1 of Pseudomonas sp. H1_D04. Classification (NCBI taxonomy): domain Bacteria; kingdom Pseudomonadati; phylum Pseudomonadota; class Gammaproteobacteria; order Pseudomonadales; family Pseudomonadaceae; genus Pseudomonas; species Pseudomonas sp. H1_D04. Next base: position 4,381,206 of record NZ_CP162826.1, on the reverse strand, counting down.
GGCGGCAATCGGCAAGAAACCACTGGCCAAGCACTGAACGGCTGCGCCCCAACACGGCCTTGAGCAGCCCGTTGAGCAATACCGGCAAGCCCAAGGCCGCGCCAAGCAGTAAGGCCGCCATCAATACAAACCCCGCCGCCAAGCTGTCGCCCAGCCAAAGCGCCAACAGCGCGATCAGCAATGCCGTTCCGGCGACCCAGCCCTGACGCCGTAACCAGCGACCATGGGCCTCGTGCCAGGCCTGGGCGTTGGCCAGCGCCAGCAACGGCAAGCGCGCCGCCCGCCACACGCTGCTGGCACCGGCCAGTAAAGCACCCAACAGGCTCAAGCCCAACCCCGCCAGCCACCACCATGGACTCAGGCTCAACTGTCCCGGCACTTCGGCGCCATATAACCCGCGCAGGCTGGCAGCCACATCCGGCAGCAGCAGGCTGGCCAGAAGGTATCCGCTGGCGACGCCGAGCACGCCGCCCAGCAGCGACAGCGCGCCCAATTCCACCCCAAGCCCGAGGATCAACAAACGCGCACTGACCCCACAGGCACGCAAGGTGCGCAGCAGTCCGCGGCGTTGCTCCAGGGCCAGGCCGATGGCGGCGTGCACAATAAACAGCCCCACCACAAAGGACAGGAAGCCCAGCGCATCAAGGTTCAGGTGGAAGCTTTCGGTGAGGCGCGCCAAGTTGCTGTCCTCGCCCTGCCGGAGTTGCAGCCCGGCGGGAGGCGTGGGATGGCTGGCGGCGAAGGCCTTGTCTAGCAGCAGCCGCGACAGCTGCCCAGGCATCTCAAGCAAAGGTTGAGCAAAGCCGATATCGGTCAGTAACAGCCCGGGCGCCATGTCCGGCTGGGCTTGCAGCGGCGGCAGGCGTTGCCCGTTCAGCGCCAGGGGTTGCTGCCCTTCGTGCAGCCCCAGGGCCTGCAAGGTTTGCGGCGCGATCCAGGTACGCCCCGGAGGGTCAAAGAAGGCGAGCATCTGCGCCTGGCTCAAGCGCTGCCCCGCTACCGAGCCGCTGCCGGGCAACGACAGCGGGTCGAGGCCCATCAATTGCAGGCGCACGTCCTCATGCCCCTTGAGCTGCAACCGCCCCTGCACCACCGGCGACACCGGCCAACCCGCGCGGCGCAGTTCGGCAAACAGCGTTTGCGGGAAACTGGCAGCGTCCGGAGCACTGAGACTGGCTTGGAGTTCGCCGCCGATCAACTGGCTGGCGCGGGCATAGCTGTCGCGCGCCTGACTGTTGAGGGCCTGCACGCCGGTCAAGAGTGCGGTGGCCAGCCACAAGCCGGTGAGCACACTGAAAAACTGCACCGGGTGGCGCCGCCAATGGCTGAGCAACGCGCGCAGTGTCCAATAAAACACCGCCATTTCAGCGAGCATCCGCAGGCAGGACGCGGCCGTGATGCAACACCACCTGCTGATCCAGCCGTGCGGCGATACGGGGGCTGTGGGTGACCATCAACAAGCTGGTGGGGCTGTCGCGCAACAGGTCCAGCATCAGTTGCAACACCTCGTCGCTGGTGGCTTCGTCGAGGTTGCCGGTGGGTTCGTCAGCCAACAGCAAGCCTGGCCGCGACGCCAAGGCACGCCCTACCGCGACCCGCTGTTGTTGGCCGCCCGAGAGCTGTTCCGGATAGCGCTTGAGCAAGTCGCCCAGGCCCAGGCGTTCCACCAACTGCGCCTGCCAGAGCGGATCAAAGCGCCCCGCCAGCCGGGCCTGGAACGCCAGGTTGTCGTCGACGCGCAAACTGCCAATGAGGTTGAACTGCTGGAACACCAGGCCAATTTCAGTGCGCCGCCAGTGAGCCAGTTGCGCCTCGCTCATCTGGTCGAGGCGCTGCTCACCCACTTGGATACTGCCGCGATCCAACCGATCAAGCCCGGCCACCAAGTGCAACAAGGTGCTTTTGCCACTGCCCGACTCGCCCATCAACGCCAGGCTGCTACGTGCGGCCAGGTGCAAATCCACACCTGCCAACACCGCCAACGGGCCTTGAGGGGTGGCATAGCTTTTGAAGACACCTTGCACCTGCAGCATGGGAGCACTCGATTGATGGGCGGCCATCGAGAATAACGGCTGCGCCTTGGGGCCACGCAAATTTTTCACATGGATTTCACCGGATGCCCACTCGCCCACCTCTAAATTGCCGGTTATGCGTCACGCGTCGACCACTTATTAAGTTGCCACGCCTGATAACTTTTAACCGCCCCATGTTCAGCGAAAAGACAGCAGCCCTGTGACAGCCTCCTGTTTCACTGCGGCTATTCGCCAACACGTTGCGCCTAACTAATACAACATTGCCAACAATGTCCAAGGTGAATGAAGTGGTAGACATTACCCTGACCAAACCGCGCTCGCCCCGGACTTTTTTCAAGCGCCTGCAACGGCTGTATCCAGGCATTGCCGTGATCACCGTGCTGCTCGCTTGCAGCCTGTTCTGGCCGGCCTCGCCACGGGACCTTGGCGTGGGCAACAGTCTGTTGACCTCACAGGTTATGCCGCTGTGGCGTGACGGCGACGTGATCGTGCTGGTGCGTCATGAAGAGCGCTGCGACCGTTCTACCAATCCGTGCCTGGGGCCAGTTGAAGGCCTGACGATCAACGGCAGCGAACACGCCGAAAACCTCGGCAACGCCTTTAAATCATTGGGCATGGAAGGCAGCGACGTACTCGCCAGCCCGGCCATCCGTACCGCCCAGACCTTGCGCTTTATGTTCGGTAAAAACGAGCTGACCTCCGGCCAGCAGGCCGTCTGCGGCGCCGCCATGGGTGAAGAACTGCTCAGCCACAAACAGCCGGGACGTAACCTGGTATTTGTGACGCACAGTGGCTGCATCGCCGACTTCGAAAAAACCCAGGGCTTCCCCCATGCGGCATTCCCCGAGTACGGCAGCGCCCTGTTCGTGCAAGTGTTGCCCAACGGTAAATTCAAGACCCTGGGCATCATGAACAATCCGGACTGGCCGGCTGCGCTCAAACACCTCTAACTCATTGCCTGTGTTCAGCAACAAGACAGCCCTGTTCTGGCATGTTTAGTTGCGCCTTTTAATTAAGCACCCCCTGACTCTCTCCTGTTACTTAGTGACCGCAGTGACTGTTTGCACGATGAGCTTATTACTTAAAAACCCTGGCCTTAAACGTCAAGGAGCGACGTTTTCATGACGCGTTTAAATCCGCTGTACCTATTGTTACTCGCCTTCGCCGCGTTCTATTTATTGCCCTTGGGCCTGCACGGCCTGTGGATCCCGGATGAAACCCGCTACGCCCAGATCAGCCAGGAAATGCTGCAGACCGGTAATTGGGTGGCGCCGCACTTCATGGGCATCCGCTATTTCGAAAAACCCGCCGCCGGTTATTGGCTGATTGCCCTGGGCCAAGCGGTGTTTGGCCAGAACCTGTTCGGTGTACGCATCGCCTCGGCCCTCACCAGCGGCTTGAGCGTGCTGCTCGCCTACCTCATCGCGCGTAGCCTGTGGAGCGATCCGCGCAAAAGCTTCGCCTGCGCGCTGCTGTACCTGAGTTTTGGCCTCGTGGCGGGGCAAGCGGGGTATTCCAACCTCGATCCGCAGTTTACGTTGTGGGTCAACCTAAGCATGGTGGCGCTATGGTTCGCCCTCGGCAGCCGCACGTCGCGCGGCCGACTGGGAGCCTGGACGCTATTGGGGTTTGCCTGTGCCATGGGTTTTATGACCAAGGGCTTCCTGGCGTGGGCGCTGCCGGTCTTGATTGCCGTGCCGTACGTGCTCTGGCAGCGGCGCCTGGGTCAGCTGCTGCGGTATGGCCCGCTGGCGATTGGCGTCGCAGTGCTGGTGTGCTTGCCCTGGGTCCTGGCGATCCACAACCAGGAACCGGATTTCTGGCGCTTCTTTTTCTGGAATGAACACATCCGCCGATTCAGCGCCGACGACGCGCAACACGTACGGCCCTGGTGGTTCTTCCTGCCAATCATCGCCGTGTCCTGCCTGCCCTGGGCCGGCCTACTCCCCAGCACCCTGCGCCAGGCCTGGCAACAAAAACGCGAGCCAGCCATCGGTTTCCTGACCCTATGGCTGCTGTTGCCCCTGGGCTTTTTCAGCTTGAGCAACGGCAAGCTGCCGACCTACATCATGCCCTGCCTGCTGCCCCTGGCATTGCTGATGGGCCACACCTTGAGCGACCTGCTGCGCAACGGCCGTGCCCGCCAGATCAGCCGCAATGGCCTGCTCAACTTCGTGATCGGCATGGCGGCCATGATTGGCCTGATCTACCTGCAAATCGCCAAGCCCTTGTACAGCAACAGCCATGCCGAAATGTTCAGCCTGTCCCTGGCCTTTATCGTGTTGCTGGTGTGGATCCTCACTAACCTGCTGCAAGCCTTTCGTCCGCTCACGCTGTGGGCCATGCCGGCCTTGGGCATCGGCGTGCTGGTGATCCTCCTGCCGGCGAGCATGCCGGCGCAGATCGCCGATAACGAAATGCCCGACCAGTTCGTGCTGGAACACCTGGACGAGTTGCAACATACCCATGCCCTGTTGAGCAACGAACTTGGCAGTGCCAGCGCCTTGGCCTGGCGCTTGCAACGCGCCGATGTGGCGCTGTATGACACCGAGGGCGAGTTGCGCTACGGCTTGCAGTTCGCAGATTCAGGCACGCGAAAAATCGAGTTGGATCAGGTACAGGCCTGGCTGAACGACGCGCGCCAACACGGCTCGGTGGGCGTGCTGATGCGCGTCAACAGCACCAGTGAAATGCGCGAGGCCGGGCAACTGCCGCTTGGAGGCAAGCGTTATTCCAAGGGGTACCTGGAACTGATCCTGTATCCGCAGTTGCCTGCTCCACATTGACTGCTTTCATATTCAGATCCGCCGCCGACGATTGAGCTGCGGAATCGCCGTCTGCGGCACCTCCACCTTCACCACCTGCGCCACCGTGCACGCAGCCAACTGCGCCAGCGTCGGCTGGCTGAACAACGTCCGCGCATCCACCTCCAACCCCGCTTTGCGCAGGCGCGCCACCAGGTTCACGGCCAATAACGAATGCCCGCCCAGTTCGAAGAAGTGGTCGTGGCGCCCTACCCGCTCCAGCTTGAGCACCTGCGCCCAGATCCCGGCCATCAAGGTTTCCACTTCGCCCTGGGGCGCTTCATAGGCGCGGCTGAGCACCGCCTCCAGCCCTGGTTCTGGCAGGGCCTTGCGGTCGAGTTTGCCGGCGGGGTTGAGCGGTAGTTCATCAAGCTGTACGAAGGCCGACGGCACCATGTATTCCGGCAACTGCGCCAGCACATGGGTGCGTAAGTCTTCCAGGCTCGGCGCCGGGCCGCGCACGGTGAAGTAGGCAAGCAGACGCTCATCACGAATCAATACCGCCACCTCACGCAGCGCCGGATGTGCCAGCAGGCACGATTCGATTTCCCCCAGTTCCAAACGGACGCCGCGCAGCTTGACCTGGAAGTCGTTACGCCCGAGGAATTCCAAGTTGCCGTCCGGCAGGTAGCGCACCAGGTCGCCGGTGCGGTACAGCCGATCCCCTTGTACAAAAGGGCTGTCGATAAAGCGCTCGGCCGTCATCTGCTCCAACCCCAGATACCCACGGGCCACGCCGACACCGCCGATATGCAACTGGCCGCTGACGCCCATGGGCACCGGCGCGTCGTGCGCATCCAGCACGTACAGGCGCGTGTTGTTGATCGCACGGCCGATGGGCAACTGCAGCGCGGGTACTGGCGCGCCGGGCTCCAGGGTCCAGGCGCTGCTGTCTACGGTGGCTTCGGTGGGGCCATAGACGTTGTGCAGGCGCACCTTGGGCAAGCGCGCCTGCACGCCACGGGCCAGGGCTTCGGTGAGCTCGCCGCCGCCACACAGCACATCGGTGAGGCTGGTGCACAGGGCGGATTCTTCCAACTCAAGGAACTGCTGCAACATTGCCGGTACGAATTTGATCACGGTGATCTGTTGCTCGCGAATCACTTGCGCCAGGTAGGCCGGCTCACGATGACCATCGGGCCGCGCCAGGACCAATCGCATGCCATTGGCCAGCGGCCAGAACAGCTCCCAGACCGATCCGTCGAAGCTGAACGGCGCCCGCTGCAACAGCGCTCCGCCCTCGGCGTTAGGGCACAGTTGCGAGCCCCAGTGCATCAGGTTGCCCAGGCCGCGATGTTCGATCATCACGCCTTTGGGCGTGCCGGTGGAGCCGGAGGTGTACATCACGTAGGCCAGGTTGGCGACGCTCAGCCCCGGCACCGATGGGTTGCCCTCCGGCGCGTGGCTCCAGGCACAGTGGTCAAAGTCGATCACCGGGATGGCGACTTCACCCGGCAAGTCGCGGGTGGCCGCGTGCACCAGCAGCGCCACCGGCTGGCTGTCCTGGAGCATATAGGCCAGGCGTTCGCGGGGGTAACCGGGGTCCAGCGGCACATAGGCGCCACCGGCCTTGAGGATGGCGAGCAACCCCACCACCAGGTCCAGGCCGCGCTCGACGCACAGCGCCACGCGGGAATCCGGCTGCACGCCACGCTCACGCAGGTAAAAAGCCAGCCGGTTGGCGCGCTCGTTGAGTTCGCGATACGTCAGTTTCTGCTCGCCGGCCTGCACCGCCACCGCGTGCGGAATGTGGCGAGCGTGGGCCTCGAACAGCGCCTGGACGGTAAGGGTTTCGGGGTAGTCGGTTGCGGTGGCGTTGAAGTCCAACAGCAGTGTCTGCACTTCACGGGCGGGCAGCACCTGCACGTCCCGCATCGGTGCTTGCGGTGTATTTTCCAATGCATCCGCCAGGTTGATCAGCGTCGTTTCCAGATAGTCCAGGATTCGCTCGGCGCCGACCTTGCGCGGTGCCTTGGCCTTGAGATGAAAACCGCTGGCGGTATCGTCCACGCTGAGCATCAGCGGGTAGCTGAGGATGTCTTCGGCGCTGACCAAAGCGATGCCCGGCACCAGGACGAGGTCGCGCTCGGCATCGGTATGACGGTAATTGAGCAGGCTGTTGAACAGCGGCGTCGCGCTGCTGCAACGCTGGGCCAAGGCCAGCGAAGCTTGCTCATGGGCGAGCAAGGCGCTGAGTTGGCGATGGGTGTCGCGCAATGCGTCCGCCACGTTTTGCCCGGCCAGATGCAGACGCAATGGTAGGGTATTGATGAACATGCCCAAGGCCCGGTCGGCGCCCTCGCCTGCCTGCAAACGGCCGAGCAACACGGTGCCGAACACGCCATCATCACGGCCCGCTACGCGGCTGAGCACCTGGGCCCAGGCCAGGTGGAACAGGCTGGCAGCACTGACGCCCAAACTACGGGCCTGAGCACGCAAGCGCAGATTGAGGTCATCACTCAGGGCACGCTGGGCTTCTTCGGTGTCGCTACGATTGGCCTGGCGCTCCTGCAGGCCGAAGGCCAACGTAGGCTCGTCCACATCCCCCAACAGCTCACGAAAGAACGCCTCATGGGCGGCCTGGCGCGCCGGTGAACGAGACTGCGCCACCACCGTGCGATATGGCACCGGCGTCGGCAATTGCGCTTGTTGGCCGAGCAGATGGGCGCGAAGTTCCTGCATCAGAATCGTGGTGGACGTGGCGTCGTTCACCAAATGATGAAAGCGCAATCGGGCGACCCAACCCGCGGGCGCTTCGGCATAGTCCAGCGCCATCAACGGTGCCTGGCGCAAGTCCAAAGGCCTATCACCCTCACGCCACGGTTCAACACGCAAGCGCGCCGCGCGCCACACCACCTGCATCGGCTGCTCCAAGGCTTCCCAGGCCAGGCTGGTGCGCAAAATATCGTGGCGGTCGATCACCTGTTGCAAGGCTTGGGCAAAGGCGTCCAGTTGCTCGCGCCGTTCAAAGCTGAACAGTGCCTGTTGCTGGTACGGGTCGTGCTCATCGGTGAGGTGGTGGTAGAGCAAACCTTCCTGCAGCGGCGCCAGGGGGTAGATTTCCTGCACGTTGGCCGCGCCCCCGGGAATAGCCGCGACGATGCCGTCCAGGCTGGTTTGATCCAGCTCGGCCAGCGCCAGTAAATCCGAGGTGATGTGGCGGCAGTCAGCAGGGATGCGATTGGCCGGCACTTGCACCTCGCTGCCTTCACTCACCGCCGCCAACGCCGCCAGCGTCGGCTGGCCGAACAGCACTTGCACATCGGCGCGCAAACCGGCCTGGCGCATGCGTTGCACCAATTGCACCGCGAGCAACGAGTGCCCGCCCAGTTCGAAGAAATGGTCGTGACGGCCCACGTGCTGCACCTGCAACAGCTCGGCCCAAAGCTGCGCCAGGACGGTCTCCACACCGGCGCGCGGCGCTTCGAACCGTCGAGTGACGAATGCCGCCTGGGTCGGCGCCGGCAGTGCCTTGCGGTCGAGTTTGCCGTTGGCGGTCAAGGGCCACGCGTCCAGGGGCATGTAGGCCGCTGGCAGCATGTAGTCCGGCAATGAGTTTTGCAGATGGGTGCGCAGGGTTTCGATGTCGACGGCCTGGCATGGGATAAACCAGGCGAGCAATTGCCCGTCGCGAGACTGCACCACGGCTTCCTGGACGTCCGCGTGGGTGGCCAGGGCCGATTCGATCTCCCCCAGCTCGATGCGCATGCCACGGATTTTCACCTGGTCGTCATTGCGGCCCAGGTATTCAAGCTGACCGTCGGCCAGCCAGCGCGCAAGATCGCCGGTGCGGTACATCCGGCCCGGCGAAAAGGGGTTGTCGAGAAAGCGTTCGGCACTCAGTTCCGGGCGGTTCAGGTAACCGCGCGCCACGCCTTTACCGCCAACGTACAACTCCCCCGCCACGCCGATGGGCACCGGGCGCTGCTGGTCGTCCAACAAGTAAACGGTCGCGTTGGCGACGGGCGCACCGATGTGCAACGGCTGGCCCGCATCGACGCGACCGGAGGTGGCAACCACGGTGGCCTCGGTGGGGCCGTAGTTGTTGATCACGTCAAAGGTTTGTGCGCGTGTGAAGCTGCGTAGGCGATCGCCGCCGATCAGCAAGGTGCGCAGGGTCGGATGCTCCGAACGCTGGCTGAAGGCGTATTCGGCCACGGGGGTCGGCAGGAAGCACACGTCCAACGGCTGCGCGCGCCACCAACCGAGCAGCGCGTCGATGTCTTCCGCACCGTCATGGGCCGGCGGCAGGTGCAACGTGGCCCCCACGCACAACGCCGGCCAGACTTCCCACGCCATCGCGTCAAAACCGAAGCCGGCGACGCTGGCGGTGTGGCTGCCCGCCTGCAGATTAAAGGCCTGGCAGTGCCAGTCCACCAGGTTACAGACGCTGTGGTGTTCGACCATCACGCCCTTGGGCAAGCCGGTGGAGCCGGAGGTGTAGATCACGTAGGCGAGGTTCGACGGTTTGACCGCAACGTGCGGGTTGGCGCCCACCTGCAACGTCGGTCGGTCCAACTCAACCACCGGCAGCGCCAGGGCAGACAGGCGATGCCGCAAATCGTGCTGGGTGAGCACCGCCACCGGCGCGCTGTCTTGCAGCAGATAGCTCAAGCGCTCAGCGGGATGGGCCGGGTCGACCGGCACGTAGCAGGCGCCGGCTTTGAGGATCCCCAGCAGGCCCACCAGCGTGTCCAAACTGCGCCGGGCCAGAACCGCCACGCGATCATCGGGCTGCACGCCCAGCTCAATCAGTTGATGGGCCAATCCATTGGCTTTTTGATTGAGTTGGGCATAGGTCAACTGACGGCCCTGGTAGATCGCGGCCACTGCGTCCGGCGTGCGCACGGCCTGGGCTTCGATGCGTGCGTGCAGGGTGTGCGGCTGCGCAATCGGCTGTGCGGTGGCGTTCCACTCGTGCAGTCGGGCCTGTTCGGCGGGCGTGACCATGGAGAACGCACCGACAGGCAACTCGGTGTTATCCAGCCCTTGCTCCAGCAACCCGGTAAAGCGCTGGGTCAAGGCGAGCACCTCGTCGTGCTGGAAGTACGCCTCGTTGTACACGCAATGCAGCGTCGCGGTGCCCTGGCAGCGGTTGCTGCGCAGGTGGATGGCAATCGGCAGCGGTTCATGGTGGTTGGACACCTTGATCGCGCGGGCCTGGGTGGCGCCGTAGCGCAGTTCATGGTCGTCCTGCTCGAAGGACACCGACAGGTCGAACAGTTGGGCGCGATCCGCACGGCGCAGGCCCAGTTCGCGGTTCATCTCGCTCAACGGAAACCGTTGGTGACGCAAATCCTGCTTGAGCTGGTCGCGCACGCCGCGTACCAAGGCGCCGAACGGCAGTTGTTCATCGAACTGAAAACGCACCGCACTGACTTGGGCAAACAGCCCTACGGTGGCGCGAAAACGCGCGTTGGAGCGGTTGAGAATCGGCAGCCCGACCACCCAATCCGGACGCTGGGCGGTGCGGGTGAAATACACATACATCGCCGCCAACAGCACATGAAACGCCGAGGCCTGATAACGGCTGGCCACCTGTTCCATGCGGTCAAGCAAAGCAACCGAAAAGGGTTGCGCCAGGGTGTTGCTGGTCGCGTTGGCGAGCTGCTTGGGCGTGAGCAACGGTTCCGGCAGCACCTGGTATTTGTCCAGCCAGTAGGCGCGGTCGCGGACGAAGCGGGACGAGTTGCGGTAGCGCTGGTCGGCGTCGATAAAGTCGATATAGGACGGTGCCGCCGGCTCCGATGAACGACCTTGTTCAAGGGCGGTGTAGAGCTGCGCCAGGGATTGCAGCATCTGGCCAAAACCCCAGCCATCAAGGATCACGTGATGGGCCTGGGTGCCGAGGCGGTAGTGGTTGTCGGCGAGTTTGACCAGGAAGAAGTGGAACAGCGGCGCGCCCTCCCTCTGATAAGGCCGCGCCATGTGCGCCTGCATCAAGGCCTGGCTGGCGGCCTGCGGGTCGGGCAATGCGGATAAATCGTACTGCGCCACTTCGGTCAACAACGCGAGGGCAAAGGTTTGTCGAGGCAAGCCGTGGTCGTCACTGTGCAGTTGAGTGCGCAGCGCATCGTGCCGGGCCACCAACTGCTCGACAGCTCGTTGAATCAATTCAGGCACCACTGCACCTTCGAAGTCGACATAACCGCCGATGTTGTACAGCGGCGAATCGCCCATCCGCAGTTGGTCGAGCCAGATGTCCTGTTGGGCCGCGGTGAGGGGAAAACTGGTCGGCAGGCTGGAAAATTGCTGCATAAGATCCTTCTCATGGGTGTCAGGCACTGGCCGCGCAGGGAGCCCCATTACGGCGAAATTGCCGGATTTGAGCATGGGGGGTTGGGGCTGTCTGTCACCCTAAACCCGGACATTCAAATGGATGGATCCCGGTTGACTGAAGGTTCACAGCTGAAACGATTAAAGAGCTGTAGGAAATTGGCTATACGCGGTCGCTACTGATTTTTTACAACCTCATCTCGATAAATATATTTTCTTTTTAAATCAGTAGCTTAAGTTGAATTCAAAAAGACTCAGCCGTTCACTTAGTCGGAAACAGCTCTCAGAAACGTCGAATTAATGACGTGATTTTTATGGCAGTTTGTGTCCCTCGTTTCCGCTACATACGTAGGAAGAATCCCCTGGCTAAATAAAATCTCGAGTGCCGACTCTCGTTCATGAGGAACGGATCGCCCCCCAGAGGCCCAGGGAGTTCGTTGACGGTTTTCGACATCAAGGATGAGATGGCTATGAGTTTGAAGCGCAGCATGGGTAACACACAGAGCCCGAATTTCTTCGCTGAAATGGGTGAATTGATTGCACACAGCGGCCATGAGGCGTTTGCCGACCATATGCTGCATCTGGTCAGCAAATGGGTGCCGATCCACTTAGTGGACCTCAGTGAGTGGACCCTCGACGAGCTGCGCGATCGCGTGCTCGATATCAAGCTGCTCGGCAGCGCCGGCCAGAAGCAGGACTTGCCGCCGCCCCTGGCGGTTTGCCAGTTGGATGACCACCCGCTGCTGCTGCAAATGCTCACCATGCAGGACCCACTGCTGATCCAGATGAACGCCAGACCCCACAGCGCACACCCGCGCGGCACCTCGCACCAGTGCAACCTCGTGTCACGCCAGGGTAATCGGCGCTGCGTGATTTCGTTCTACCGGCCGCCGACCCAGCGCGGGTTTTCCCTGGCCGAGTTGTCGTTTCTCAAGTGCCTGTCGGACACGCTGCTGCCGCTGATCGAACGCCACGCCCAGATCCTGCGCCAGGCGCCGCACGACCAGTCCGAGCCGGGCCATACACTGCTTGAGCAATCGCAATTGCAGCGTGAGTTCTATAAGCGCCTTTCTCTCGGAGACATTACCCTGTCGGCCCGCGAGCAGGAGGTGTGCCTCGGGCTGTTGACCGGCGGCACCGTGCCGCAGTTGGCGGAAAAACTCAGTGTTAAAAACAGCTCAATCGAGACCTACCTCAAGCGCGCCGCCGCCAAGCTGGGTGTGAGTGGCCGGCATGGTTTGGCCAAATGGATGGTAGGCGCTTGATGAAAAAACTCACCCTCACCGGCATGGTCTTCGTGCTGGGTGGCTGCTCGCTGATCCCCGAGTACCAGCGGCCCGAAGCACCGACGCCTGGCCAGTACCCCCAGAGCGGTGTGTATGCGCTGGCACAGGCCGGCACGCTGACGCCCTCCTCGGACTGGCAGCAGTTGTTCCATGACCCCGCACTGCAACAGCTGATCCGCGAGGCGCTGGTCAATAACCGTGACCTGCGGGTGGCGGCGCTGAACGTCGAGGCCTTCCAGGCGCAGTACCGCATCCAACGGGCCGATCTGTTCCCGGCGGTGTCCGCCACAGGTGCCGGCACCCGTCAGCGTGTGCCTGGGGCTGTGAACGGCACTGGTAAACCGGCGATTACGTCCACCTATTCCGCCACCCTCGGCATCAGCGCTTATGAGCTGGATTTTTTCGGCCGCGTGCGCAGCCTCAGCGAACAGGCGATGCTCACTTACCTGGGCACCGAAGAGGCACGGCGCAGTGCGCAATTGAGCCTGGTGGCCAACGTCGCCAATGCCTACCTCACCTGGCGCGCCGACCAGGAACTGCTGGCCCTGGCCCAGCAAACCCTGGCGGCCAACGACCACAGCCTGCACCTCACCAGCCGCAGCAAATCGGCGGGCAAAGCCTCGGCCCTGGACGTGGTGCAGGCGCGCACCAGCGTCGAAAGCACCCGCGCCAGCGTGGCACGGTATGAGCGCCAGGTTGCGCAAGACCTCAACAACCTGGCCCTGCTGGTGGGCGGCCCGGTGGACCAAACCCTGCCGTCCCGTCCTCTGGCGGATGACCTGATAGCCCGTGTGCCCGCCGGGCTGCCGTCGGACCTGCTGCAACGCCGCCCGGATATCCTTCAGGCCGAATACCAGTTGCGCGCGGCCAACGCCAATATCGGCGCCGCCCGTGCGGCATTCTTCCCGTCGGTAAGCCTTACGGCCAACGCCGGCAGCACCAGCACCGAACTGTCGGGGCTGTTCAAGGGCGGCTCCGGCAGTTGGACCTTCCAGCCGCAAATCAACCTGCCGATTTTCAACGCCGGCAGCCTGCGCGCCAGCCTCGACTACGCCAAGCTGCAAAAAGACATCGGCGTGGCGCAGTATGAAAAGTCCATCCAGACCGCCTTCCAGGAAGTCGCCGACGGCCTGGCGGCCCGGCAGACCTTTACCGACCAACTCAACGCGCAACGGGACTTCGTCGCCGCCAACCAGGCGTATTACGACTTGGCCCAACACCGCTATCGCAGCGGCGTGGACAGCAACCTGACCTTCCTCGATGCCCAGCGCTCGCTGTTCAGCGCGCAACAGGCATTGATCGTGGACCGGCTGGCGCAGCTGGTGGCGGAGGTGAACCTGTATACCGCGCTGGGCGGTGCATGGGGGGATGGGGCGGTGCTGACGAGCCAGCGCTAGCGGAACTGTCGGGTGAGTGCTGTCGAGCGGGCCTACTGTGGTGAGCAGGCTTATTGTGGTGAGCAGGCTTGCTGTGGTGAGCAGACTTATTGTGGTGAGAAGGCCTACTGTGGTGAGCAGACTTATTGTGGTGGGCAGGCCTACTGCGGTGAGCAGGCTTATTGTGGTGAGCAGGCTTGCCCTGCGCTGGGCTGCGAAGCGGCCCCAATACTGAGGAATGCCGCTTGCCAGACACTCCGCGGTGATGGGTTTTGGGGCTGCTGCGCAGCCCAGCGCAGGGCAAGCCTGCTCACTACGAAAGCCCGCTCACAACGATGATGGAGAAGCCCTACTTCAGCGTAATCACCGCCTCCGCCTCGACCTCGATCAACCATTGCGGCAACGACAAGCCGCTGACGATAATCCACGAAGAAGGCGGCGGGTTATGGGGAAAGCGCTCACGCAAGGCCTCAGCTATCGGCTCCTGCTGATCACGTGCGGAGTCGACGATATATAGCCGCAGCATCACCACATGGGACAGATCACCACCGACCTCGGCCAAGATCTTTTCGATATTGTCCAGCGAGGTAGCAATTTGCTCCGCCATGCCTGGGCCGACCGTACGCTCCTGGGCATCCACCCCGACTTGGCCTGAAAGCAGAATGCGCCGGCCAACGGGAACCTCAATTGCCTGGCTGAAGCCATATTGCAGAGAGTTGAATACGCTTGCGGGATTGATGACATTGCGTTGCATAACGGGTCCTTGTTGTTAGTTGGAGCGTAAGGCTGACTCAAACAGTTTCATGTCTCAATAAGCGATACATCTGCCAGGCAGCAAAGCCAATGAGACAAACACCGCTCGTTCGGTTAAGCAGAATAAAGTCCGGGTTTTCGACACGCATTCTTCTGATCGTCGCACCACCCAGCGCGTACAGCAGCTGCGCTGGAAATGATCCCAAAAGAAAGCCCGGCAAATGAAAATACCACCCAATGCCATCCAGTTGCGCACGGCTGGCAATCACACAAGAAGAACTGGCCGCGATGGTGAGTGGACTTGTGCTGGTGAGCAGGCTCTTTGTGGTGAGCAGGCTTGCCCTGCGCTGGGCTGCGAAGCGGCCCCAGTACTGAGGAATGCCGTTTGCCAGACACTCCGCAGTGATGGGTTTTGGGGCTGCTGCGCAACCCAGCGCAGGGCAAGCCTGCTCACTACAAAGAGCCCGCTTGCCACAACACAATGTGTGCACTCGCGACGCTGAGCACTGCAGATCGTAATCGCCCTCAGGACTTCACTGCCATCATCCAGCCATTACCCCCCACATGGACGTGAGCAGGTTTATTGTGGTGAGCAGGCTTGCCCTGCGCTGGGCTGCGAAGCGGCCCCAGTACTGAGGAATGCCGTTTGCCAGACACTCCGCAGTGATGGGTTTTGGGGCTGCTGCGCAGCCCAGCGCAGGGCAAGCCTGCTCACTACACAGAGCCTGCTCGCCACAACACAATGTGTGCACTCGCAACGCTGAGTACTGCAGATCGTAATCGCCCTGAGGACTTCACTGCGATCATCCAGCCATTACTCCCCACATGAACGTGAGCAGGTTTATTGTGGTGAGCAGGCTTGCCCTGCGCTGGGCTGCGAAGCGGCCCCAGTACTGAGGAATGCCGTTTGCCAGACACTCCGCAGTGATGGGTTTTGGGGCTGCTGCGCAACCCAGCGCAGGGCAAGCCTGCTCATCCCAAAGAGCCCGCTTGCCACAACACAATGTGTGCACTCGCGACGCTAAGGACTGGAGATCGTAATCGCCATCAGGACTTCACTGCTATCATCCAGCCATTACTCCCCACATGGACGTCTCTATGCGCCTGATCGCTGCTCCCGCACTTGCCCTGGCCCTTACCGGCTGCAGCATCACGCAAACCGTCACCCCAGTTTCCCTGTCCACCACCCAGTCCCCGGAGATCTGCACGATCCCCGCAGAAGGCCTGCGCGAAGGATTCAACACCACCTACACCGCGCAACTGCGCAGCAAGGGTTTTCACACCCGCGAATTGCCGCCCGGGAGCCCGCCTGCCAGCTGTGCGTTGTCGACCACCTACATTGGCAAATGGAGCTGGGACATGGCGCTGTACATGAGCTTTGCCCAGATCCAGGAGTTCGAGAACGGCCGCCAGGTCGGCCAGGCGCTGTACGACTCGACTTCAGGTGGCGCACGGATGGGCAAGTTTATCGACGCACAGAACAAGATCATCGAGATGACCAACCAGCTGTTCCCGGAAGTGGTCTACGGTACGACCCGGCCTGACCTTCCCTCAGTGCCAGACTGAATTAAACCGACAAGCACCTGAAGCTCTACGTCTTAAAAGTCTGGGATATTGAAGTCCAGCTCGACCTCGTACGCACGTCCCACGCGCGGTCTTGTTTTAAACCACAGCTTTCCGCTGATCGGTTTTGCAGGGTAGGCGCTTATCAGCTCAACCCAACCCTCAATCCCTTCGTAATCTGTGGTGACACCGGTGTCTCGGATAAAAGTCATGTAAAGCAACGTCAGCGTCACAGGGTTTACGCCGATACTATAGGTGCCGCTGGGAGCGCTCTCAGGAGTGAGTGCCAGTCCAATGAGCGATGTCCGACCAGGGCTTTCCAGATCATCCACTGTGCCACGTAAACTCAACGTCCCATTTTGGTTGTCACGGTAGATCCATGTCGCCTTAAAGGGATACGTTTGATCATCGCTCAGGCTGACGACCTTGCCGTTCATGGTACCGGTGGCCGTCCCTTTATTAGACTTATACAGTTCGATGTCTTCAAACATGTTGATCTCCCGCTCCACTATCAATGTGAGGTCGCCGCGCGTTCAACCGGTATTAAAGTGGAATAAACGTGAGTTGTAACCTGTGACTTATGACAGGTTTAAACACGCGTTTCTTATTACCTGTGGTCATTAGTGCAGGGTTCACTTCGACCAGAACGGCACGCGCGCTACCACCCCCCATCGCCAGACTGAACGGCGAAAACTGCTCAAACTCCCAACGCAACGCCAACGCCGCCGGGCGCCTTACCACGTGTTCCACGGTCACCGTCCACAACCGCTGCGCGCCTTCAAACGCTGCCACTTCGGGACCGCTGAGGATCAGCGAGGTGCTTCCGGCAATCTGCAATACGTCGCCCGAGTCAAAGTCGATGAACAGCAGACCCGCCACCGGGTTGGCTGCCAGGTTGCCCAGGGTGTTGAAGAACAGGTTGCCGGCGAAGTCCGGGATGGTCAGCACGTTGCCGTCGACGCGCACAAAGCCGGTGTTGCCGCCGCGATGGGACACGTCCACCGAACGTTCGCCTTCAGCGTCCACATAGCTGGCGACGAAGAAGGTGTCGGCGTTGCGGATCATCGCTTGGGCGCCAGCGTCGAGGCTGCTGGAGCGCTCGGCCACGGTGCCGGGTTTGCGTGCGATACCGTCCACCGGCCGCAGTTGGATGTATTTAGGGCAGTTGCCGAAGGTATGCACCACGTCCACCGAAAAACCTTCGTGATCGAGGGCGCCGATGCGGCCGTTCATGCGGTTGCGGCGGCGGGTGTTGAGGTCGATGCCCAGCAGCCCCACGGACGCTCCTTGCCGCACGGCATTGCGAGCGGGGTCGCTGGTATTGGGCAGACTGTCGATCTGCAGGGTCTGCGGCTCGGGCGAATGGGCGAAACCCGGTGCGCCCTCAACCATCGTCGCCCACGGAATGCCCTGTTCGTCCACCACACCCAGCAACAGGTATGGCAGCAAAGGGTAGAAATCCCGGTGCTGCTCAGGCAAGTGATCACGAATTACTTTGGGCCCGACCACAGCCATGCGCTCAGCGACGCCGGCGCTTTCCTGCATCTGCCGTTCGCCGGCATGCCAGGGGGATAGTTCGATTGGATTCATGGCGATGACCTCCCGTTAGATGCTGCGATGCTGCGCCCTGCCCGCCAACAGAGGGAATAACCACCCCAGACAATCCACTGTTACGCCAACTGAAATGCTGGGTGTTCCCGCAACGCCGCCACGCAATGGTCGACAAAACTGCGCACACGCATCGGCGCGTTGCGGCCCTCGCGATACACCACATTGACTGGCAGCGGCGGCCCTTCATAGGCCGGCAAGATCCGGCGCAATTGCCCGCTGCCCAACGGCCCGTGCAGCGGGTAGCTCAGGCAACGCACCACGCCCGCCCCCTGCACGGCGGCATTGATTGCGCCTTGTACCGTGGAGCAACTCAGCCGCGCACGCGCCTTGAGCAAATAGCCTGGGAAATCCCAATGCACGTGCTCGGCACTGGCGATCAGCCGATGCTGCTTGAGCTCGCTCGGGTGCCGGGGCTCGCCGTGGGTGGCGAGATAATCGGGGCTGGCGCAAAGGAGTTGCCGCACCTGCCCGAGCGGCCGCGCGATCAGTGACGAGCTGGGCAGCTCGCCCACCAGGATCGCCACGTCCAGGCCCTCCTCATGCAGGTTGGGGTCATAGTCGTGATAACGCGCCACTACGCGCATGTCGGGGTACCGCTCCAGATAGTCGGCCAACACCGGCGCCATCAGGTAACGGCTGAACAACAGCGGCAAGAACACCCGCAGATTGCCCTGAGCCTGCACATGCGCGCCCTTGGCCGAGGCTTCGGCGGCGTCCACGCTGGCCAGCAGTTGCAGGCAGTCGGCCAGGTAGGCGCTGCCGGCGTCCGTAAGGCTCACGCCTTGGGTGCTGCGTTGCAGCAACGTCACGTGCAGGCGTGCTTCCAACCGCGCAATGGCACGTACCAAGGTCGGGCCGGAGACGCACGCACAGCGCGCCGCCGAGGCCAGGCTCGGTTGCCCGGCCATGGCCGCGAACAGTTGCATATCGCGAAAGCGCTCCATCAGCCGTGCCGTTGGAGCGCGGCGTCCTGGCCCAGGCGCTGGCTGAGAAAATCCACAAACGTACTGACCTTGGCCGGCACGCGCCCGCTGCTCTGGAACACCACCTGGATCGGCAGCGGCGCCGGTTCAAAAGCCTCCAGCACAATCTCCAGTTCATCGGCCGCCACCGCTGCCGCGACTTGATACGACAGCACACGGGTCATGCCCCAACCCAGGCGCGCCAGGTTGATCGCCGCGTTGTTCGCCGAGACCACCAGGCGTGGTTCGATGGGTACCGTCAGCGGCTGGCCGGCGTCGACAAAAGCCCACTCACTGACCAAATGGCTGGAGGATAGGCCGATGATTTGCGCTGCACGCAATTGCTCGGGGTGCAGCGGGCGACCGTACTGGTCGAGATAACCAGGCGACGCGCACACCACACGACGCACCTCGCCCACCTTGATCGCCTGTTGCCCCGGTTCATGCAGATGGCCGATACGCACAGCCACATCAACCCCTTCGTCGACCATGTTGACCACCCGATCCACCAGCAAGGCATTGATGTTCACCTGGGGAAAGCGGTCGAGATAGTCACCCAGCAACGGCGCCACATACAGCTCGCCAAACAGCACCGGTGCGGTCACCGTAAGGTGGCCACAGGGGATCGAATAACTGCCCGCCGCCGCTTCTTCGGCTTCGTCCAACTCGGCGAGGATGCGCCGGCAATCTGCGAGGTAACGCTGGCCGGCTTCGGTCAGGTGCAAGCTGCGCGTAGTGCGCGCCAGCAGCTGGGTGCCGATGCGTTGTTCCATGGCCGCGATGGCGCGGGTCACGCTGGGCGGCGAGGTGTTCAGGCGGCGCGCCGCGGCAGCGAAACCTTCCTCCTCGGCCACCGCCAGGAACACCTGCATTTCGTGAAATCGGTCCATCGATGCGCCTCAGGAAGGTTACTGTGATTGCAAACCTACCGCCGTACGCGGCATGCCCACAAAACCTGGCAGGGCCTCAATACTGGCAAGCCAGGCGCGCACCTTAGGGTAGTCGACCAGCGACACATTACCTTCCGGCGCATGGGCCACGTAGGTGTAGAACGCGATATCTGCAATGCTCGGCTGCTCGCCAGCCAGGAAGCGGGTTTCGCTCAGTTGCCGTTCCACCAGTTCCAACAAGGCATGGGCGCGACTGATGGCGGCCGCCGCGTCCACGTCGGCGCCAAATACCGTGGCCAAGCGTGCAGTCGCGGGCCCGGCATGCAGCTGCCCGGCAGCCGCCGACAACCAACGCTGTACACGCGCCTGCCCCACCGGGTCGCTTGGCAGCCAGTGGTCGTTGCCGTATTTCGTGGCGAGGTAGACCAGGATCGCGTTGGAGTCCGCCAGCACCGTGCCGTTATCGTCAATCGCCGGCACCTGGCCGAAGCGATTGATCGTCGCTGTGAAATCAGCGGATTTATGGGCGCCTTGCTTGAGGTCCACCAGGATGAATTCGGTGGGCAGCCCCAGCAGGGACAGCATCAGCTCGGCCCGATGGGAATGGCCGGACAGTGGAAAACCATAGAGTTTGATCGCAGGCTGGGACATGTAAGGCTCCAAAAGGTGGGGGTTCCGACACCTGAGATGTTCCACCGCTGCGCCGATCAATGGAATCACCAGGTTTTACAATCCAGCATTTCACCCGGTGAAACAATCACTCGCCAAACAGTTCAATGATCAGCGTAAACAGCGTGGTCTTCACTGCGCTGTCCAACTCGGTCCAAGCCAACCCCGTGCTGGCCTGAAACGCTCCCAATACCAGCGGCCGCGACACGCAGTTGGCTGGCAACGCCCGCGCAGCCTGCTGCGGCAAAACGCCGACGCCCAACCCGGCACAGACCAGCGCGAGCATGGTGGTGAACTCGCCCAGCTCGGACGCGATCTGCAGCGGGATGCCCACGGCCTGGATAAATTCGTCGTAGAACCCCGGCGCATAGCGCCGCGCGAGGATGTACACCGGCACGTCGAGCAGATCGCCGGGCTGGATCGAATCCTGTGCGGCCAACGGATGATCCATCGGCAAGGCCACACAGAACGGCTCGCGCAACACCACACGGGTCTGCACACCGGGGTAGGCGGCGGGCAGGCGCATCAAGCCGAAATCGAGGCGGCCATGCTTCAACGCGGCGGCTTGATCGGGGCCGGGCATGTCCTTGAGTTCCAGCTCGATACGCGGGTAGCGCTGATGCACCGCGCGGATCAACTCGGGCAACAGTTGCGGCAATACCGACGACACAAAGCCCAGCCGCACTCGGCCGATTTCCCCACGGTTGGAGGCCCGCGCCGCCTCCGCCGCCCGCGCGGCCTGGTGCAGGGTCGCCTGGGCTTCCGGCAGGAACACCCGGCCGGCATCGGTCAACGTCACCGAGTGCCGATTGCGGTCCAGCAGGCGTACGCCCAAGCCACTTTCGAGTTGCTTGATCTGCATGCTCAGCGCCGGTTGCACAATCGACAACTGCCCCGCCGCCCGGCCGAAATGCAGCTCCTGGGCCAGTACCACAAAGGCGCGCAAGTGCTTGAGTTCCATCCAGCCCTCCTGGTTATCACGGATATTGATCAGCCGATCATAAATGAACATTGGACCTGCGCCCTACACCGAGGTGAAGTTAAGCCCATCAGACAGCGTTTTGATTATTACAAGCGCGCGCGGAGAAATATGCCCATGCAAAGCGTTCTAGACACCTTTCGCCTCGACGGCCGGCTGGCGCTGGTCACCGGTTCCAGTGCCGGTATCGGCCTGGCCATCGCCCGTGGCCTGGCCCAAGCGGGCGCACGGGTGGTGCTCAACGGGCGTAACCGCAGCACATTGCGTGACGCCGCCGCCCTGCTGACCCTCGAAGGCCTGGAGGTGCACACCCAGGCCTTCGACGTGACCGACAGCGCAGCAATCCAGGACGGGGTGGCAACGATCGAGGAACGCTTCGGCCCCTTGGACATCCTGGTGAACAACGCCGGTATGCAACGCCGTGGGCCGCTGGAAGACTACAGCGAGCAGCACTGGCGCGAACTGATCAGCACCAACCTCGACAGCGCCTTCCTGGTGGGTCAGGCCGTGGCGCGGGCGATGATTCCGCGCAAACGGGGGCGCATCATCAATATCTGTTCGGTGCAAAGTGAATTGGGCCGCCCGGGCATCGCGCCGTATGCGGCGAGTAAAGGCGCGTTGAAGATGTTGACCAAGGGCATGGCCATCGACTGGGGCCCGCACGGGCTGACGGTCAACGGTATCGGCCCCGGTTACTTCAAGACCGAGTTGAACGCCAACCTGGTGGCCAACCCCGAATTCAGCGACTGGCTGGTGCAGCGCACACCGAGCCGCCGCTGGGGCGACGTCGCCGAGTTGGCCGGTGCAGCGGTGTTTCTGGCCAGCGATGCCGCAAGTTTCGTCAACGGTCATATCCTGTATGTCGACGGTGGCATCACCGCGTCGCTGTAACCCTGGAGAACCTTATGCACGCCATTGTCTGCCACGCCTCAAAAGACCTGCGGGTGAGCCCCCAGGACGAACCCCCTGCTCTGGGGCCCGAGCAACTGCGTGTACGCATCGCCCGCGGCGGTATCTGCGGCTCGGACTTGCACTATTACCAGCACGGCGGCTTCGGCACTGTGCGCCTGCGCGAGCCGATGGTGCTCGGCCATGAAGTATCGGCAGTGATCGACGCCGTGGGCTCGGACGCCGGCCAGTTCAAGGTCGGCCAGCGCATTGCCGTATCGCCGTCACGCCCGTGCGGCGCTTGCCGCTATTGCCATCAAGGCCTGCCCAACCATTGCCTGAACATGCGCTTCTACGGCAGCGCGATGCCCTTTCCGCATATCCAGGGCGCGTTTCGCCAGAGCCTGGTGATCGAGACGCATCAGGCACATGTGCTGGCCGATCACGTCAGCCTCGCCGAAGGTGCGCTGGCCGAGCCGTTGTCGGTCGGGTTGCATGCGATCCAACGGGCTGGCGCGGTGTTCGGCAAGCGCGTACTGGTGACCGGTTGCGGCCCCATCGGCAACCTGCTGATCGGCAGCCTGCGCGCCGCCGGCGCCGCTGAAATCGTCGCTGTGGACCTGTCCGCCAGCGCACTGGCCTGCGCGGAAAAAATGGGCGCCACGCGCACCCATAACATCGCCGACGGCATCGATGCACTCAAACGCTACACCGCCGAGAAGGGTTACTTCGAGGTGATGTTCGAAGTCTCCGGCAGTGCCCAAGCCCTGCGCAACGGCCTGGACTGCATCGCCCCACGCGGCGTGCTGGTCACTGTCGGGTTGGGCGGTGAAGTGTCGCTGCCGCTGAACCTGCTGGTCAGCCGCGAGATCGACCTGCGCGGCACCTTCCGCTTCCACAGTGAGTTTGCCCAGGCGGTGGACTTGCTCAATCGCCAGGTCATTGATGTACGGCCGGTGATCTCCCATACGGTGCCGTTCGAGCAAGCCGTGCAGGCGTTTGAACTGGCTGCGGACAAGACCCAGGCGATGAAGGTGGTGCTCGATTTTGGTGTGGCGGAGGTGGATTGAAGCGGTAGGCCAGATAACCTGAGGTTGCCTGATCGACCGCCATCGCCGGCAAGCTGGCTCCCACAGGGGCTGGTTTGTCAGCGCTCTTCCAGTCGCTCGCGCAAAAAGCGGTGGCTCACCGAAAACAACCGCCGATAGGTAAGCAACACCGCCCCTACCGTGCCCAACGCCGATGACGCGGCGATCAAGAACATGATCACGATTTGATACCGCACCGCGTCCACAGGGCTCTCTCCGGCCAGCACTTGGCCGGTCATCATGCCGGGCAGACTGACGATGCCGACCACGGTCATCTGGTTCAGCGTGGGGATCATCCCGGCGCGCACGGCTTGGCGAATGGCTTCCTGGGCGGCTTCCCAGCGTGAGCCGCCGAGGGCCAGGATCATTTCGATGGTGTTGCGGCCCGAGGTAAGTTCCTGGGTCATGCGCTCAATCCCTAAGGACACGCCGGTTAAGGTGTTGCCGAGGATCATGCCAAGGATCGGGATCGCGTATTGCGGCTCGTACCATGGGTGAATGCGGATCACCGCAAACAAGCCCACCGCCGTCACCAGCCACGAACTGCCCCACACCGACAGAATGCTGTCGACCCGCTGCCCCCGATACGTACGCCGCCCACGTCCCGCCGCCGAAAGCCCGGCGATCAGGGTCATGGCGCACATCAGCGGCAGCACCACGTACCAATAGGCGAATTCAAACACCCAGCTCAGCAGGTAACCGATGGCCAGCAGTTGCACCACGGTGCGCACCGCCGCCCATAACAACTGGCGTCCAAGGCCCAGGCGCAGCAGCAACGACAGCGCGCCGTTGACCAGGATCAGCGACGCGGCAATGCCCATGTCCAGGGCGGTGAGGTTTTGATAATTCATGGTTGGGTCGCTCCGCTGAGGACACCGGCACTCATGTGCAAGTGGATGTCACTCATGCGCTGTGCCTGATCCAGATCGTGGGATACCCAGATATAGGCGCGGGACTTGTTACCGGCGAACCAGGCGTCGATCAGCGCTTCCACGTCACGGGATGACGCGGGGTCGAGGGCGGCGGTGGGCTCGTCGAGCAACAGCACTTCGGGGTTCAGTTGCAGTGTGCGGATCAGCGAGACCACCTGGGACTCACCGCCCGACAGGTCCAACGCGTTCTTGGTCAAAAAATCCGCCGCCTTGCCGGCATGCCCCAACAAGGTCGTCACCACGTCCTGGTCAAAGCGACGTTGGTGCAGCGTCTTGAGGCTGAACGGGAACCTGAGGTTGTCCTCCACCGTGCCTTCGAGCAACGCCGGGCGTTGAGACAGGTAGCTGATATGGCTGCGGTAATGGGGGATCTGCGCGTTGACGATCGGCTGGTTATTCCACAGCACTTGCCCGGAACTCGGCGTATCGAGCAAAGCCAGCGCACGCAGGAAGACGCTTTTTCCAGAGCCCGATGAGCCGGTGATGGAGACGCGGTCGGCGCGCTTCAAGGTGAAATCCGTGGGTTGCAGCAAAGCCACCTGGCGACGCTCGTCGATACGCGTGAGGGCGCGGGTTTCTATCAGGGCGCTCATGGACGCGGTATTCCTCTTAAAACCTGTTGGGCGCAATGGTGAAGCAGGCGCAGGAAGTTTTCATGAAAAAATTCAAACTATCGCCACCCACGTTGTTCAGAAACTCAGGTTCAACGTTAAGTAGGAGACGACATGCAATACCGACAACTGGGCCATTCGGGCCTGCTGGTATCCGAAATCATCCTCGGCACCGTGCCCTTTGGCGGTCGCGCCGAGTTTGAAAAATGCGGATCGGTGGACGTGCCCCAGGCCAAGCGTATGTTCGATATCGCATTCGATGCTGGGGTCAATATGGTCGACACCGCCGACCTCTATTCCCACGGTCTGGCCGAAGAAGTGGTCGGCAAGGCCCTGGGTGACAAACGCAACGATATCCTGCTGGCCACCAAGGGCCGCAGCCCGGTAGACAGCAACCCGAACAACTCCGGCTCCTCGCGCTACCACCTGATTCGCGCCTGCGAAGCCAGCTTGAAGCGCCTCGGTACCGACCACATCGATCTCTACCAATTGCACAACTGGGACGGTATGACGCCCATCGAGGAAACCCTCGAAGCCCTGCGGCTGTTGGTGGGCTCGGGGAAAATCCGTTACTTCGGCACCAGCAACTTCACCGCCTGGCAGATGATGAAAACCCTGGGCAAGGCCGAACTGCACGGCATGCTCAAGCCGATCACCCAACAGATCTACTACACCCCGGAATCCCGCGAGGCCGAGTACGAGTTGCTGCCGTTGGCCCTGGATCAGAACGTCGGCACTCTGGTGTGGGGGCCAATGGGCGAAGGCCTGCTCACCGGCTCCACGCGCCGTGGGCAAAAGCCGCCGGCCAATACCCGCCAGGGCAGCGACTGGCCGGAACCCTACGTGCATGACCAGGAGCGTGCGCTGGACATCATCGAAACCCTCGCCGCCGTGGGTGATGAACACGGCGTGTCGGTGGCGCGCACTTGCCTGGCGTGGCTCAAGGATCGTCCGGGGATTACCTCGCTGATTGTCGGTGCCCGCACTGAAGCGCATCTGCGCGACAACCTCGCGGCCACCGAACTGAAACTCACCGACGAACAGTCCTCGCGTATCGAAGCGGTGACACGGCGCCAACCGTTGTATCCGTACTGGCATCGTTTTACGGCCGGCATTGATCGCTTTGATCCGGCGGAGCAGCCGTTCCTGGCCGAGCATCAGAAAACCATGGATGCACGCAAAGACAAGTAACCGCTGACCCCCTCAACGCCTGGGCGACAGCCCCACTGCGCACGCCACCAAGGCCGGGTCACCCTGGAAGCGCGCCGATGCTGGATTGGGGCTGTCAGCAACGCGCAAGGTCGGCCGCTTACCCACGCGTATGCGAGGGGCAGGATCGACGATCCCCATGCAATGCTGCAGCGCGATAAAGTCCGGCAAGTGCGGCACTGAGAGGTGCAAGGTCGGCTGATTGCCCGCTACCAGCACATGCGGTGTGCATTGCCCATCGTAAATCAGCGTGTGGCGAATCAACGGGTTGGCGTGGCAGTACTCCAGCAGGTTCTCCTGCGGCGAACTCACCAATGCACTGTTGATGATCAACAGGTCGAATGCCACGCCTCCCGAACGCGTCAGCACCCGCAACTCATCGAACGAGCTCAAGGGCGCGATGCGGTGATAGCCCATCAGGTTGAGCATCTTCTCAATCCTGATCCGCTGCTGAAGGTCAGCATCGGCAATCAAGAGGCGGAGCGTTTTAGTGGACATAGGGTAACCCTGACAGTTGGGCAGCAACGTCGATCATTCAACGGTGCACACGGTAACCGTCAGCAGGAGCGCATGACTTTAAGACGATTCTTAAACCCTATCGGGGGCGCATGCCTGATTTGCAATCGCGCGCCACACTGCCTATATTTCCCGCCTGGCGCTCTCTACGCCACCTTCCGCGGAAAGGGCTGCGCCCAAGACACTCAAGCTTCACCTCATTTCTACGACTCCCAACCTTAAAGCGGAAAAGGTCTGTGCAAGGAGATCGTATGTCCCAACGCCCCCTATCTTCCAACACCGATGGCCGTCTCAACCTTGAGCAGCAGCGCAAGCGCGCCAAGGAACTGTTGCGGCACCTGAAAAGCCAAGACCCGGCTGCCACACTGTCCCAGGCCCAATGGCAGGTGGCCAAACAACTGGGTTTCAGCAGTTGGCCCAAGCTCAAGGCTCATATCGACGCCATCGACTTCGCCGCCCGCCATCCCGACTTTGCAGCCAGCGATGAAGCGCGCACCACCCACTGGCGCTGCGGCAATGACATCGCCCATAGCCTGCAGGTGGCGGGGTTCAAGGGCCGGTTCCACATGCTCAGCGACCCGCTGTGCATGGGTCCGGTGCGTGATCTGCCCAGCCCGGCATTTCGTGCGATGCGCAGTGCCTTTATCAGCCAAGCCTTTGCCATCAATGAGACGGATGCAGCGCGCCGCGTCGACGATGAATACAACCACCTCGAAACCCTGGCCAGCGCCGAACACAGCGTGTTGTGGTGCGAGGCAGATGCCTATGACCAGTTGTTCCTGATCCGCGCCTTGGCCGGTCTTGAACAAGCACCGGGCAAACTGGAGCTGATCGAGGTGGACCGCATTCCCGGCGTCGAGCGCTTTATCGGCATCGGCCAACTGGCGCCGGACGTGCTCGCCTGGCTCTGGCCGCAACGCAGACTGATCGGGGACGAGGCCGTGCAACTGGCCAAACGGGCCTGGGCAGCCTATTGCGACAGTTCTCCCATGGCATGGGCAGCGTTGGCCCACGGCAAACACCCCGCCCTGCCCTTGCTTGCCCCGGCGCTGTTGCGCCAGGTGCAGGAATTGCCGGGAACACACGATGGTCTGTCGCTGACCGAGCGCCTGTCCCTCACCTACCTCGCCGAAGCTGGGCCGTTGCCGTTCGGTCGCGTGTTCGCCGAATTGATGGCCAAGCGCGACCCGCTGCCCTCCATGGGGGACATGATGTTTCAGGTGCTGTTGCGGCCATTGATCGATGGCGACAAGCCGTTGCTGACCGAGACAGACCCACAAAAACCATGGCCGCAACGCATGTTGGCGCTGACATCCTTGGGGAAGGACGTGCTCCATGGCCGAGCCTATTGGCCCGACCATGCAACGCATGAGCGCTGGGTCGGCGGCGTGCGTATCACACCTGGCCAGCCGCACTGGATGATTGATGAGGATCTGAACCCTGTCTGGAGCACGCAGTAAAAAAAGCCCGCCGTGCATCACACACGGCGGGCTTTTTTGTGACCGATTACCCTTACGGCAACGGCTCGAACTTCAACGCGCTCAAAGGCTGCACCTTGTCCTCGCGCACCATCTTGTACTCGGTGTTCGGGCCGATCCAGCGCTCCCAGATCGCGTCGATCTCCCCGGCCTTTTCCATCGCCATCAGCGACTCATTGACCTTGGCCAAAAACGCGGGCTCGTCGCGGCGCATACCGGCACCAATCGGCTCCAAGGCCATCGGTTCTTTGGCAATCGCCAGTTCCACACCACCGGCCTTGGCCTGATTGACCAGCTTGAGGGCGGTCATGGTGTTGGTCACCAGGCCCACGACCTTGTTCTGTTGCAGGGCCATGTAGGCCGAGCCAGTGTCCTGGAAGGTCACCGGGGTGGCGCCGGCAAGGCGGATCGACTGTTCGGAGGTCGAGCCCTTGGTGGAGCTGATGCGCTTGTCCTTGAAGAAGCTTTTCGGCTGGTCGGCATTCGCCGCGCGCACCACCAGGGTTTCCTTGGCGATGTAGTAAGGGTCGCTGAACTGGATCTGGTCGGCGCGGGTCTTGGTGTAGGCCAGGTTGGCGAAGATCACATCGACACGGCCCATTTTCACTTCAGGAATACGCGCTTCAACCGACAGTGGCTTGAGTTCCAGGGCTACGCCAAGCGTCTTGGCCAGGGCTTTGCAGAGGTCGACGTCCATGCCGACCAGCTCGCGGGTTTTCGGGTCCGGTGCGGAAAATGGCGGGACGTCGGCGTACACCCCACAGCTCAAGGATTGCTTGGCCATGATGTCGCTCAGTTGGTCGGCCTGTGCGACCGCGATTGCCAGTGGCCCCAACGCCAGCGCAGTAAACAGATGCTTCATACCCATGGGAAATCTCCAGAAAGTTGGACCAGCAAAATGGCAGAGGGAGCAAAACCGCCGCAGCTCAATGGGCCCGCAGGTCGGCGATGAAACGTTGCGCTCGCGGGTGCGAGGGCTGGGTGAAGAAGGCCTCGGGGCTGCTCTTTTCCAGAATCTGCCCCGCATCCATAAACCAGATGGTGTCGGCCACTTCGCGGGCGAAATTCATCTCGTGGGTCACGCACATCATGGTCATGCCGTCCTTGGCCAAGCCCTTCATCACGCTCAGCACTTCGCCGACCATTTCCGGGTCGAGGGCACTGGTGGGCTCGTCGAATAGCATCACTGGCGGCTCCATCGCCAGTGCGCGGGCGATTGCCACGCGCTGCTGTTGCCCGCCGGACAACTGCGCCGGGTAAGCACCGGCCTTGTGGGCCAGGCCGACACGGTCGAGCAGCTCCATGGCCTTTTGCTTGGCCGCCGCGCCCTTGAGGTTGCGCAGTTTGTTGGGGGCCAGGGTGATGTTTTCCAGCACCGACAGATGCGGGAACAGGTTGAAGCTCTGGAACACAAACCCCACGCGGCTACGCAGGCGGTTGATCTGCGCGTCGGTGCCGTGAACG
Source organism: Pseudomonas sp. H1_D04 (assembly GCF_054683855.1). Lineage (NCBI taxonomy): Bacteria > Pseudomonadati > Pseudomonadota > Gammaproteobacteria > Pseudomonadales > Pseudomonadaceae > Pseudomonas > Pseudomonas sp. H1_D04. The sequence goes on along the minus strand of NZ_CP162826.1, from coordinate 4,351,818 downwards.
TCCTGGCCGTCGAACAGGATCTGGCCGGCCTGGATGTCTTCCAAGCGATTGACCGTGCGAATCAAGGTGGATTTGCCCGACCCCGAAGGGCCGCACAGCACCACCACTTCGCCGGGTTGCACTTCGGCCGTGATGTCAGTGAGCGCCTGGTACTCGCCGTACCATTTATTGATTTTCGAAAACATGATCATTGGATGCATGAGCGCAGCCCTCTTCAATTATCGGTGGCCAGCAACGGTTGGCCAGGCAGGGTTTGCCCTCCGTCGCCCAGGCGCTTGCGCGCAATGCGCTGTTCCACATAACCGGCCAGGCGGGTCAGGCCGAAACACAGCAGGTAGTAGATGATCGCCAGGATGAAAAACACCTGGAACGGCTTGGTCAGCAGTTGGTTGTTGACTTGGTTGGCGGCAAACGTCACCTCCTGCACGTTGATCACGTAGCCCAGTGAGGTCTCCTTGATGATCGAAATGAACTGGCTGATCAGGCTCGGCAACGCGTTGTACAGTGCCTGGGGCAGGATCACCCAGAGCGTGGTGCGCACGTAGCCCAGGCCGAGGGCGCGGGACGCTTCGTATTGCCCACTCGGCAAGGCCTGGATGCCGCCGCGAATGATTTCGCACAGGTAGGCGCTCTGGTAGATCACCAGGGTGCAGAGCATGGTCATGAAGCCGGTGATGTTATGGCCGATCAGCAACGGCACCAGGAAGTACGTCCAAAAGATCACCATCAGCAACGGAATACCGCGCAGCACGTAGACCCACACCGTGGCGACCCAGTACAAACCTTTCCACGGCGACACCCGCGCCAGCGCCAGCAGCAAGCCGAACGGGAACGCCAACAGCAATGCCAGCGCGGCCAGGATCAGGGTGCTCGCCAGGCCACCCAATGGGCCGTGGGGGTATTGACCGATGAGGAACAACGTCCAGTTGTTCTGCAGAATTTCAACGATATCGAACATCGCCATCTACCTCGCCAGGGCTTTGCTGAAGTGCCGAGCGAGCAACGCCCCGGCGCCCATCAGCAGCAGTGAAAACACCAGGTAGAACACCGTGGCCACCAGGTACGACTCGAAGGTGCGGAACGTGTAGTTCTCCACTTCGCGGCTGGCGTAGGTCAGCTCCATCACGCCAATCGCCATGGCCAGGCTGGTGTTCTTGAACAACAACACGGTGTGGTTGATCAAGGACGGAAGGCAGTTGCGCACCCCCTGGGGCAGGATCACGTAGCGCATTGAGCGCACGTAGCCCAGTCCCAGGGCTCTGGACGCTTCGGTCTGCCCGGCCGGAATGGCGCGCAGGCCGCTGCGCATGTCTTCACAGAAATACGCGGCCTGGCACAAGCCCAGGGCGATCACCGAAAACAGGTATTCGGTGTTGTGGTTGGCCAGCCACAGTTGCGCGGATTCGCTGAGCAACGTGGGCACGCCGAAGTACCACAGCATCAGTTGCACCAGGGTCGGCACATTGCGGTGGTAGGACACGTACCCCGCCACCAGACGGTCGGCCAGCTTGTTGCCGGTCAGGCGCACCGTAACCAGCGTCAGCGCCAGCACCATCGCCAGCAGCCAGGCGAACAACGCCAGCTGCAAGGTCATTTCGATGCCCTTGACGATCAGCTCGGCATACTCGCCTTGCAGAATCGCGGCCAAATCGAAGTCTTGCTTCATGGTCAATCCCTATCGGCATTGGGCTAGGGCAGAAATCAAAGTCACCCGGCGTGGCCGTGGCGCGGTGCAGCAATGACGGATCGATCCGTTCTGTTTTAGAGGGCTGGTTTCAGCCCTGATAATCCTGAGGTCGCGCGGTAGAAAGCCCGCCCGGCACTTGCAGGGTGGGGGTGATTTCCATATGCCCGACGTTGACGGCAATCGGCGCTGCAATCGCGAAGGCAATGGCGTTGGCGATGTCTTCGGCCTGGGGCAATTCAAAACCTTCGACGAAGCGTTTGTAGGTCTCCTCGGAGTCGCCATGCACATGGGCAAAGATGTCCGTGGCCACTCGGCCTGGGCAGATCTCGGTAACCCGCACGCGCTTGCCGAAGGCATCAATGCGCAATTGACGCGAGAGCATGCTCACCGCGGCCTTGGTCGCGTGGTAGGTAGAGTTGCCGCCAAAGTTGTAGGCCGCTGCAATCGAGCTGATATTGATGATGTGCCCGCAGTCGCGCTCGACCATCCCCGGCAACGCCAGGCGCGCCAGGTGCAACACCGCGCGAAGGTTGACGTCGATCAGCAGGTCGATACCGTCGGCATCGGCCTTGAGCAAGGAGCCGGGTTTATCGACACCGGCGTTATTGACCAGGATGTCGAAGGTGTTTTCGGCGAACAACCGAGTCAGGCCGGCAATATCGGTCACGTCGATGGCGTGGGGAATGCAGCCGGTCTTTGCCGCCAGTGCCTGCAACTTGTCGGCACTGCGGGCCAGGGCATGCACCTGCACGCCTTCCTGGCACAGACGCTCCACAACGGCGGCACCGATGCCCGATGAGGCGCCGGTGACCAGTGCGGTTTTGTAGTCGGAAAATGGCATGGGGTGATCCTTGTGTCGCGGGTTATGGTTCGACTCTATCCAGCCTTCAGGCGCTGGACCAAGACGCGATGATTGTGTGGCGATAAGGCCTGCTTATGACGCCGCCAGCAGCTGGGAAATCGGGGTAATCCGACCGCCCAATTGCTCGATTTCCTGGCGAATGGTGCGCGCCAGGTTGACCGCGCCGGGGGTGTCGCCGTGCAGCAGGATCGAGTGGGCCGGCACCCGCAGCACCTTGCCGCTCAGGGCGGTCACGGTGCCCTCCTCCAGCAACTGCCGCACCCGTTGCAAGACTGACGCAGGCTCCTTGATCACCGAGCCCTCGACCTTGCGTGGCACCAGCAGGCAGTCATCGTCATAGGCGCGGTCGGCGAGGAACGTCGTGGCAACGCGCAGACCACATTTTTCGGCCGCGCCTTCGATGGCGCGGCTGCTGGAAGAGCTGATGATCAGCGTGGGGTCGAACGCCGCCACCGCCCGCACCAACGGCTCGGCCAGCGCCGCATCGGCGGCGGCCATATTGCCCAGGGCGCCGTGGAAGCTCATATGGGTCATGCGATGGCCATTCACGGCCGCCATCCCGGCCAGCGCACCGAGCTGGTAGATCACATAGGTGGCCAGTTCCTTGATCTCGATGTTCATTTGGCGACGACCGAAGCCCATCAAATCCGGGAAGCCCACATGCGCGCCCAGGTCGATGCCACCGGCTTTCGCCAGGCGTACGGTGGTGTCCATGATCAACGGGTCGCCGGCGTGATAACCGCAGGCGACGTTGGCCGAGGAAATCAGGCTCATCAGTGCTTCGTCCTCGCCCATGCGCCACGGGCCGAAGCCTTCGCCGAGGTCGGCATTCAAATCGATCTTCATACCGGATACTCCAGGCCCAGAAAGGCTTCGCCGTAGCCGACGGTGGTGCCGCACGGCACGCGTATATCCACGACCTTGGCGGCTTTCGGGCTGCGCTGAGGCAGCAACAGCTCACCCACTTGCAGCACGGCCACCAGTTGACCGGCGCTAAGCTGATCGCCCACAGCCACGAACGGCTGGTTTTGTTGCGGATGAGTCAGCAGCAGACGACCCAGGCCGGTGGTGCGCAGCACCTTGTCATCCACTGCCGCAGCCGCGACTGGCGTGACCACACTGACGGCAGGCGCACCGCGCTTGAGGGTCAGGTGCACGCCAGGCCTGCTCACCTCTGCGCCAACCAAGTGGTGTTCCTTGAGCCACAGCGCCAGTTGGCGAATCTCTTCAAGCGTCATGCTTTCACTCCTTGACGGTGCAGCTCCACCAGACGGCTGACTTCACGCAGGTAACGTCGATTGGTTTCCAAGGCGTCAACGGCCTCTTCATAACTGCACTCGATAAAGCGCACTTTGCTGCCGATCGGCGCCTGCCCCAAACGCCATAGGTCAGCCTCGATCACGCTGCCGAACTTGGGGTAGCCGCCGCTGGGCTGCGCGTCGCGCATCTGGATGATCGGCTGACCGCCATGGGGCACCTGGATCACGCCGGGCACGATGCCGTGGGAGCGAATTTCCATCGGTGCGATGGGCAGCAGCGGTTCACCTTCCATGCGGTAGCCATAGCGATTGCTCTGGGTGGTGATCTTCCACTCGCCAGCCCAGAACGCGGCGCGGGAGGTTTCCTGGAAGCGCTCGTATTCAGCGGCGGGCAACACGCGCATCGCGGGCACGCCGTCTACCTGTAACGGCAGCGAGAGACTGGGCGCCAAAACGCCGAAGTCCAGCGCCAAGGTGCTGAGGCCTGGTCGCAAGGCAGCGAGTCGATCGCCCTGCTGCAACGCTCGGCCGTCCAAACCACCGAACTCGCCACGCAATTGCGTGCTGCGTGAACCCAGCACCGACGGCACGTCCACGCCCCCCGCCAAACACAGATAAGCGCGGCTGCCAGACGTCGGATAACCCAGGTTCAACACTTGACCTTCTCGCCCTTGGCAAACCCAGTTCGGCGGCAACGGCTGGCCGTCCAGCGTGGCGTCGCAGGCGGCGCCGGTCAGGGCAAAGGCGCAGTCCTGCAGCAGGCGAACTTCAAACGTAAACAGCGGGATTTCAATCGCAGCGGCGTCTTCGGGATTGCCCAGCAGCAAGTTGCCCAAGGCCAGGGCCAGATGGTCCATGGCGCCCGAGGTACCTACGCCGTAACCCAGGCTGCCGAAACGACCGAGGTCCTGCACGGTGGCCAGGGCGGTGGCCGATAGAATCTCGATCATCGAATGATCCTCTCGATGCGCAAGCGCAGGAAATCACCCGGCCGCAAGATGGCAGGCGGGGTTTGGGCGGGGTCGAAAAATGCCATCTCGGTGCGGCCGATGGTGTTCCAGCCGCTGGGGCCGGCCGAGGCGGAGACGCCCGTCTGCACGCCGCCGATGGACACCGAGCCCGCACCGATATTCAGCACCGGCACCTGGCGACGGGGCGTGGCCAGGCGTGGGTCCATGCCGCCGAGGTAGCAGTAACCGGGGTGGCTGCCCAGGGCGTACACCGGGTACAGCGGCTCGCAATGCAGGTTGGCAATGGTCTCGATATCCAGCCCGGTGTGGGCGATCACGTCTGCCATGTGCGGGCCGAATTCGCCGCCGTACACCACCGGCAACTCGACAATTCGCCCTTCCAGGGGCAGCGGTTGGCTCTGTTCCCAGGCATCCAGCAGGCGCTGGCACACGCCGTTGAGTTCACGGGGCGGCGTGAGGAACGTCAGCATCAGGTTGTTCATGCCCGGTACGGCTTCGTGAATTTCCGGCCATTCGCCCGCTTGCAGGGCCAGGCGCCAGATACGCTGCTGCGGGGCCAGGTCGAGCTCGCCCGGCGCCTCGAACAGCAACGCGCTGGAGCCCAGCAGGCTGATGGAAGGTGCGGTGTTCATGTCGGGCTCCTTTGCTGCAACCAGCGCTCCAGGTGATGAATGTCGACACCGCCGGCGCAGAATGCCGGATCGTCGAGAATGTCTCGGTGCAACGGGATATTGGTGCTGATGCCGTCCACGATCATTTCGCTCAGGGCCAGACGCATCCGCGCTAACGCCTCTTCCCGCGTGGCGCCGTGGGTGATTACCTTGGCCACCATCGAGTCGTAGTACGGCGGGACGCGGTAGCCGGTGGTGACATGGGAATCAACCCGCACGCCAAATCCGCCGGGCACTTCCCAACGCTGAATCAAGCCGGGTGTGGGCATAAAGGTGATCGGGTCTTCGGCGTTGATCCGGCACTCCAGGGAGTGGCCGTTCAACTGCACATCCTCCTGGCGCAAGCCCAACACTTCGCCGCGGGCCATGCGCAGTTGCTGCTGCACGATGTCGATGCCGGTGGTCATTTCAGTGACCGGGTGTTCGACTTGCAGACGCGTGTTCATCTCGATGAAAAAGAACTCGCCGTCTTCGTACAAGAACTCAAACGTGCCCACACCGCGATAGCCAATCTGGCGGCAGGCCTCGGCGCAGCGTTCGCCGACCTTGGCGATCAATGCGGGATCGATGCCCGGTGCTGGCGCTTCTTCCAACACTTTCTGGTGGCGGCGTTGCAGGGAACAGTCGCGGCAGCCAAGCCAGATCGCATGGCCGTGGGCATCACACAGCACCTGGATTTCCACATGCCGCGGGTGGCCGAGGAATTTCTCGATATACAGCTCCGGGTTGCCGAACGCCAACCGCGCCTCTTCACGGGTGAGCGCGATGGCAGCGAGCAACTCGGCTTCGGCCTGCACCACGCGCATGCCGCGACCACCGCCACCACCAGCGGCTTTGACGATCACTGGGTAACCGATCTCGGCAGCGATGGCGAGAATGCTGGCGTCGTCGGTAGGCATTGTCGAATCAGGCCCCGGCACGCACGGCACACCGGCTTCACGCATGGCACGCTTGGCGGCCACCTTGTCGCCCATGGTGCGGATGCAGGCTGCGCTCGGGCCGATAAAGGTCAGGCCGGCGGTTTCGATGCGCTCGGCAAACCCGGCGTTTTCCGAAAGGAACCCGTAGCCAGGGTGGATCGCCTGGGCGCCAGTGACCTTGGCGGCGAACAGCAACGCGGTCTGGTTGAGGTAGCTCAGGCCTGGCGCGGCCGGACCGATGCACAGCGATTCGTCAGCGTTTTGCACGTAGTGGGCGTGACGGTCCGCTTCGGAAAACACCGCCACGGTCTTGATGCCCAGGCCATGGCAGGCACGCTGAATACGCAGGGCGATTTCGCCACGGTTGGCGATCAGCACTTTGTCGAACATTGGATTCACCTGAATAACGAATACGCGTAAGGGTCAACCGAGCCGGAACAGCGACTGGCCGGCGTCGACTTCAACCCCGGCCTCGACCAGGATCTCAACCACCTGGCCCGCCACCTTGGCCTTTACCGGGTGGAACATCTTCATCGCCTCGATCACCGCCACGGTCTGGCCGGCCTCGATGCTTTGCCCCACGGTCACAAAGGGCGGCTCACCGACGGCGGGCGTCAGGTGCAGCACGCCATAAAGGCTGGCTTTGACTTCAACGGCGCTGGCAGCCGGTGCAGCTTTGGGGGCTGCGACCACGGTGGGTGCAACGCTGGTAGTCCCCTGCCCCGCCTGCTTGAACAGCCGCAGCGTGCTGTCGCCTTCGGTGAGGCTCAGTTCCAGCAGATCGGATTCGGCCAGCAAATCCATCAACCCCTTGATACGTGCTGAATCCATGTATGGCCCCTGCCTGTCGAGCGTGTCTTGAGTGGATGAGCCCAATCTACCGAGCCCCTCGAAACGCGGCCAAGACGCTTTGGCTTTGGGGTGATAAGCCGACCTTATGACGCCTCACACGGCGCTGCCACGCATCTGCGCCACCAGCTCCAGCAGAATCGCCTTGACCGCCTGGGCCGGCACGGACAACGGCAAATGCCCGGACAGGCACAACGCCAACGGCGCCTCCACCTCGGGCTCGACGATGCGGCACATATGCACCGAAGGGTCCGCGGCCATGACCCGCGCCGACGACTCAGGCAGGATGGTCGAACCGAAGTGGTCGGCCACGGCGGCGGTGAGCGTGGTGGACGATTCAATCTCGGCCACTACCCGCACACCCAGGCCGATACGCAGGAAGGCTTCGTCCACCATCCGACGCATGACGTTGTAGGGGCGCGGCAACAGCATGTCCATGTCGGCCAACTCGGCCAGCGGGATGTCTTCGCGACTGGCAATGGCCGGGTCGGCACTCACCAGGTACAGCGGCTCGCGCAGCAGCGAGACAAAACTCAAACCATGCACCTCCCGCCCGCCGTAAAGCACGGCCATGTCCATGCGGCCGTTCATGATCAGTTCGCTCAACGTGGTGCCGAAGTTTTCATTGAGGTACAGCAGAATGCCGGGGTGACGTTCGCGCACGGTGCGCAGCAACGGCAGCGACAACGTCGACGCCGCCGTACCCGGCGCCAGCCCCACCGACACCTGCCCGGACAAGGCATGGCCGGTGGCATTGATATCGCTCTGAGCCTGTTCGCACTGGCGCAGGATAATTTGCGCATGGCCATACAACACCTTGCCCGCCTCAGTCGGCGTCACGCCGCGCTTGGTGCGGATCAGCAATTGTTGTTGCAACTCGGCTTCCAGGGTTGCCAGTTGCTGACTCAACGCCGGTTGCGCCACATGCAACACATCAGCGGCCTGGGTCATGCTGCCGATGTCGACCAGTTTTACGAAATACTTCAAACGGCGCAGGTTCAAAATGGCGGTGCTCATGTAAGGGACAAGTGATGCCTTAAATGTGGGAGGGGGCTTGCTCCCGATAGCAGTGTCAGTGGATGCATCTGTGGCTGACACACTGCTTTCTGGAGCAAGCCCCCTCCCACATTTGGATTTGTGTACACCTGGCAGGTTTGCAAAAGACAGGCCACCCGCATAACCAGCCATAAGGCTTTGCTATGGTTGCTCCTGATCCCCCACCCAAAGCACCCGCTCGGAGCAGCCAGGCCTGGACGCACCTGCTTGGTGCAAGCCCAGCCATAAGCACTGCCTATCAACCCAGAACAAACTCGTCTTATGGCCCCCTCGCCCGGCCCTCGTACTGTGACGCCATCAACGCCATCATCGAGGAACGCCCGTGACCGCCTCCCGCATCGCCGCCCGTGTGCAACGCATCAAACCATCGCCCAGCAGCGCCGCGTCCGACCGCGCCAACGAGCTGCGTCGCCAAGGCCAGTCCATCATCAACCTGGTAGTGGGCGAACCGGATTTCGATACCCCCCCCCACATCCGCCAAGCCGCCAGCGCGGCCATCGAGCGCGGTGAAACCCGCTACACCCAAAACGCCGGCACCCCGGAACTGCGCCAGGCCATCGTCGATAAACTGGCCCGCGAGAACGGCCTGAGCTACACCGCCGCTCATGTACTGGTGACCAGCGGCGCCAAGAGCGCGATCTTCAACGCCTTCGCCGCCACCCTAGGCGCCGGTGATGAAGTGCTGATCCCTGCGCCCTACTGGGTGTCGTACCCGGACATGGTCCTGGCCTGCGAAGGCGAGCCGGTGACCCTGGCCTGCCCGGAACACAACGGGTTCAAGCTGACCCCCGCACAGTTGCGTGAGGCGATCACCGAGCGCACCCGCTGGCTGCTGCTCAACTCACCGAGCAACCCCACCGGCGCCAGCTACAGCCACGCCGAACTGCGCGCCCTGGCCGACGTGCTGCTGGACTATCCGCAGGTGCTGCTGATGACCGATGACATCTACGAGCACATCCGCTTCGACGGTCTGGACAACCCACACATCCTGGCCATTGAACCGGTCTTGAAGGACCGCACCCTGGTGGTCAACGGCGTGTCCAAGACTTACGCCATGACCGGCTGGCGCATCGGTTATGCCGCCGGCCCCGCCGACCTGATCGGCGCCATGGCGACCCTGCAATCCCAGTCCACCAGTAACGCCTGCTCAGTCAGTCAGGCGGCGGCATTGGAAGCGCTCAACGGCGACCAACACTTCGTCAAACACAGCGTCGAGGTGTACCAGCAACGACGCGACCGTTGCCTTGAACTGCTCAATGCAATCCCCGGCCTGAGCTGCCGCAAGCCGGACGGCGCGTTCTATCTGTATGTGAACTGCGGCGGCCTGCTAGGAAAAAAAACCGCCGAGGGTAAAACCCTCAACAGCGACAGCGAAGTGGTGATGTACCTGCTCGAAAGCCAGGGCGTGGCGGTAGTGGCGGGCACGGCCTATGGCCTGGCGCCGTTCTTTCGCATGTCGATTGCTACCGACATCAGCACCCTCGACCAAGGCTGCGCGCGCATTGCCGCTGCCGTTGCCGCGTTGCGCTGAGGATCGACGATGACCGCGGCGGCCCACCCTCCCCTGAGTTTCAAGCAAGCCTTGCTGGCGATGATTGGCATCTCGTTGGTGCTGATGCTCTCGGCGCTCGACCAGACCGTGATCGGCAACGCCTTGCCGAGCATCGTGGCCGAGCTCAACGGCTTTGAACTCTATGCATGGGTCGCCACTGGTTATCTGTTGGCGTCCATCGTCACCATCCCGATTTTCGGGCGGCTGGGGGATTACTACGGGCGTAAGCCGTTCGTACTGGCCGCCACGTTGATCTTCACTCTGGCGTCCCTGGCCTGCGCCCTGGCCAACGACATGCTGGTGCTGGTGATCGGCCGTGCGTTGCAGGGCATTGGCGGCGGCATGTTGATCGGCACCGCGTTCGCCTGTATCCCCGAACTGTTTCCCGACACCCGCCAGCGCCTGCGCTGGCAGATGCTGTTGAGTGCTCTGTTCAGCGTGGTCAATGCCATCGGCCCGGGGCTGGGGGGCTATCTCACCGGCGCCTTCGGCTGGCGCTCGGTGTTCTATATCAACCTACCGTTGGGCTGCCTGGCGCTGTTGATTGCCTGGCGTTTCCTGCCGTGGTATCGCCCGCAACAACACAGCAGCATTTGTCTGGATTGGCCCGGCGCACTGTTGATCGCCCTGGCGTTGGGCAGTCTGCAATTGTTTGTGGAATGGCTGGGGCATTCGAGCCTCGCACTCAGCGCGGCGTTAGGTCTGGGGTGCATCGCCGCGATCATTGCGTTGTGGTACTGGGAGCGGCGTTGCCCGCATGCGTTGTTGCCGGCCGCGCTGTTCATCCTGCCGAGCCTGCAACTGCTGTTCACGCTGTCGGTGGCCGCCGGGGCGATCATGTTTTCGCTGCTGTTTTACCTACCGCTCTTACTGCAAGGCGCCTACGGGTATTCGCCTCAGGACGCCGGTGTGTTGATCACACCGCTGGCGTTGAGCATCACCCTCGGCGCCATCGTCAACAGCCGCATCGTGACCCGTTTGCGCAACCCAAACTGGTTGCCGCTGGCCGGTTTTGTCGCGTTGCTGCTGGCGTGCCTGGGGTTGGCAGTGGTCGGACGAAGCGCGTCGTTCAATGAGTTGCTTGGCTTGATTCTACTGGCCGGGTTGGGCCTGGGATTCATCCTGCTCAACCTCACGGTATTCACCCAGACCCTGGCCGAACGGCAGTTCCTCGGCATCGCCACCGCGCTCACTCAATCCCTGCGTCTGGTGGGCGGTTTGCTCGGCACTGCCGGCATGGGCGTGCTGGTCAACCTGCTCTACAGCACCCATCTGCAACGGGTGTTTCTTGCGGCGGGCCACGCCGAGGGCATTGCCCTGTATGCCGACCCACAAGTGCTGTTGCACGCCAATCCCGAAGCCACGCCATGGCTGGAGCTGGCCCGCGATGCGCTGGCCCAGTCGGTGGGCGTGGGCCTGCTGCTGTGCGCGGGGATTGGCGTGCTCGCCCTGTTCATCCTGTACCGCTTACCGCCGGTGCGACTGCACGTCGTGCCGGCCACCGTTGCTCCCGCTCCTGAAAAAAAATAGAAAACTTTCACTGCCGCTTTTGACTGCCCTCAAAAAACCAATCACACATGGGGATGACACCAATGGAGCTTTTCAATCGCGCACCAACCGTACTCGCCGGCCTCTGTGGCCTGATCATCGCCCAGCAGGGCTACGCCGCAGGCCTGGTGGAAGACAGCAAGCTAAATGTGCTGGCCCGCAATTTCTTCAGCAACGCCGACAACCGCAGCGGCGCCGCCGACCCCAACTACACCCAGGAATGGGGCCAGGGTTTTATCGCCAACTTCGAGTCCGGTTACACCCAAGGCACCGTGGGCTTCGGCATGGACGCCATCGGCATGTTCGGTGTGCGTCTGGACTCCGGCAAGGGGCGCCACTACAACCCGCAAAGCACCGCGTTCAACGGCAACGTGTTCCCCACCGACAGCGATGGCCGCGCAGTGGATGAGTTCGGCAGCCTGGGGCTGACGGCCAAGGCGCGCTTTGCCAAGACCGAGCTGAAATACGGCACTCTGGTGCCGATGCTGCCGGTGGTGATGTCCACCGACCGCATGTTGCAACAGACCTTCAATGGCGGGCAGGTGCAGTCCAAGGACCTGGACCATTTCACCTTCACCCTCGGCCAGTTGGAACACGTGAAGGGCCGTGGTTCAAGCGACCAGATGGGCATGTCGATTCCCGGCGCCAACAACGCGCGTACCGGTGAGTTCGTCAACAAGTTCTACTACGGCGGCGTCGACTACAAACCGACCAAAGACCTGACCTTGCAGTACTACTACGGCAACCTGCAGGACTTCTACAAACAGAACTTCCTGGGCCTCAAGTACGACTGGCAGATCGGCCCGGGCACCCTGCGCACCGACCTGCGCCACTTCGACAACCGCTCCGACGGCGCCAACGGCAACGACCCAGCGTTCTACACCTTCGGCTACTACGGCGACGGCGTGACCAAGGGCAAGGTCGACAGCCGCCTGAGCAGCGCCCAATTCACCTACCTGGTCAACGGCCACACGATTGCCGCCGGCCTGCAGCAGGTCAGCGGCGACAGCGATGCGGTGTGGTTGAACCAGGGTGACGGTTCCACGGCCTACTTCATGACCGAGTCGATGATCGGCAAATTCCAGCGCGCCGGGGAAACCACTTGGCAGGTGCGTTACGGCTATGACTTCGCCTCGGTCGGCGTGCCAGGCCTGAGCTTTATGGGCATGTACGAAAGCGGCTCGAACATCCGCACGCCCACTGGGGATAAAAGCGAGTGGGAGCGCAACCTGACGGTGAGCTACGTGATCCAGCAGGGGCCGTTGAAGAACCTGAGCATTGCCCTGCGCCACGCGTCGTTGCGCACTGAAGTGACGACCCAACGGGACAGTGATGAGCATCGGGTGATTGTCAGCTACCCGTTGAACATCCTCTAAGCACAAGCGGCGCCGCTGGACTCGTGGTCAGCGGGTCATGCTGGGCGCCCTCGCCCACCTGCGGCATGCAGTCGAAGGTGGGCACATTGCGTTCGATGCGCAGCGGCATGGGGCTGAGGAACAGGCGGTTGAGCTGTTTGGTGCCCAGCGCTGCCATCGTCGCATTGCCGTCGAGCGGGTAGACAACCGGGTTGGCGGCAAGGGATCAGACTTTGACGTTCTGCCGAATATTCCAGCCAAACTTCACCGGCCCACCGTCCTTGGCGCCATCCGCCTTCTGCGGCTGGTAGCTGACGTCGACGGTGGCGAAGTTCAAGGCGATGCTGTCGTACAAAACATCATCGGCCGTGTCAGCGCGGGTGCTGTACGACACCACCATGACTTCCTTCAAGGTAATCACCAGATACTCCACCGGGCTGGTTCCGCCGGCCTTGCGCACCACCAATTTGGCTTCGGGGTAATGCTTGCCGGTGGCGCACGCCATCATCAGGTTGGGGCTGGATTTATCCAGGGGTTTGGTCAGGTTCAGGTTGGTGAAGTCGGCCTTGCCCGAACCGCCTCCCGTACCGGAATGCATCGAGCCCGTTTGCGATAATCCCCAACCCCAGTTGGTGATATCGATCTCGTCACGATGGGCCAAGTCTTGCGATTCACCCTTGATGTCGCCCAGTCTCAAAAACATGTCGACTGCCATGTTGGCTCCTTGTCCTGTGGTCCGCCGGAAGTGGCGTGGCGCGCACTTTTCCTCAATCAGGAGCGGGCATACAAGACGTCAACGTCGCTTCAGGACGTACCCGACTGTAAATGGCGAAGCTTCCGACATTCATCCCAGTTGCGGCGTCTTTACTCTCTCAGCTCCCAAAAAAAGGAGTTAAGGAATGACGGCCGCTCTGTTCAAGGATGGATTCCCCTCAGCCCACCGCACCACACGCCAACGCATTGAAAGCAGCCTCGACCTGCGGCGGTTGTTCTTCGCCATAGACGCCGACCCGGCGTTGATCGGTGCGGGGGTGGTGTATATCGATGGGGATTTCAACGTGGTGGTACTGCGGGAGTTCCAGGCGATTTGCAGCGTGCGGCCGATCAAAGTGGTGCTGCGGGAAGCGCCGAGGTATGTGGGGCCGGTGGAGTTTAAGCGGATGTTGGAGCATGAGCCTCGGGAGTCAAAATTGATGGTAGAGGCGCTGAGTACAACAGCGACGTGTATCGGAGCAGTGTTGAGTTGGGTGGTTATCGGCAGTGGAATTATGTTTATGCCATTCACTGGCGGAGCAAGTGCGGTGATCTCCTTCGTTGGTAAAGCCGCTGCAGTTGCGAGCACAATTCAATGCTTTTCTGGTGTTGTTCGAACATTCAGTGAGGCCTACAACCCTCAATTCAACGATGAACTGGACAACAATGCATGGTATGACGCTGCAATGACTGTCCTGGATGGTGTGGCGTTGCTCGGCGTCACAAGCTCGGCGCTAGTAACGGTTAAAGCGGCTAACACTGCTACGCGCGTGACAGGAAAAAACCTGCGGCAAGTCCTTAGCGGTCTATCCCGACAAGAGCGGGCAAAACTGAACAACGAGTTGCTCAGAATCCGCGACCCACGCCTCACCACTCAGCTACTCAAGTTGGAACAGGCAGCGGGTCGGGCGTCCAAACGCATTAGCGCAACCGAAATGAAACAAGCCACCGCCAACCATATAAGAGATGCCTTGGCAGCAACATTGGGGTTTACCAGCAGTGCAATGAACGGAAACGTCAAGACACTCGCAATCGGTCTATACGAAGAGGTGACCGAGTGAATAAGCGAAGAAAAACCAACAGTCTGAACAACCTTAAAAGCATAAACGACGGGAAAGGGATGACAGTAGAAGATGCCTATCACTCAGAGCTCTTTATCGAAGATCCGCGCAAACTCCTAAGACGCTTCATGCCAATAATAGGCGCCGACCTTATTGCAGGATGCTTTTCAATAGGGTTGGTAACGCTTCTGGTCGCAATGACCTATTTTTCTGCACTTCCTATTCATACATCCACTAACGCATCCTTTATTGGCGGCATGGTAGTCGCCGCAGTTTTCGCACTGGCCAAATACGAAGTGCTCTACGGCCGAATCCATTGGGTATGGATAAACGTCGCGATCTACCTCCTCTGCCTGCTGATATCCCTACCCGCCGTCCTGTGGCGCCCCAACACCTATCTCTACACACTGGCCCTACTCGGCCCACTTGTCGGTCTGCTGATCCTCAACAGCAACCGCTGCCGCGAACTGCGGCAAAAGTCGGTAGAGCTACGCCACAAACGCGAAGCCATCATCGCGACCCTGAAACAACAGGGCCGCTGGAAATGGTGGTAACCCTCAGGCCGCCTCGCTCCGCGCAGCCGTGTGCCGATTCACCGGCACCGGCAGCCCTAGATGCCCGCGCAAGGTGCTGTGGCTGTACTCACTGCGAAACAACCCACGCTCACGCAACAACGGCAGCACTTGGTCGGTAAACCGCGCGAAGTCATCCGGTGCGCCCACGTGGATGTTGAAACCATCCACCGCACCTTCGACAAACCAGCGTTCGATCTCGTCGGCCACGGTCTTGGGCGAGCCAACAAAGCTGGAGAACGGCTTGGCAAAACGCAGCGCCGCCTGGCGCAGGGTCAGTCCTTGGTCACGGGCGACTTGCTTGATGTTTTCGGCATGGCCGCGATAGCCGTTGCTGCCCAGGTCGCCCAGCTCCGGGAAGGGTTCATCCAATGGGTATTGGCTGAAGTCGTGGTAGTTGAACGGCCGCCCCAGTTGCACCAGCGCTTTGTCCAGGTCCAGCTCGCCATTGCGCTCGCGGTCGATGGCCTGGGCCTGTTCGTCGGTGTCGGCAATGATCGGCGAAATGCCCGGCAGGATGGTCACGTGATCAGGGTTACGTCCGGCGGCAGCAGTCCGTTTTTTGATGTCGCTGTAATACGCCTGGGCGTCTTCGAAATTGCCCACGCCGGCAAAAATGCCTTCGGCGTAATTCGCCGCCAGGCTGCGGCCTGACTCGGAAATACCCGCCTGGAAAATCACCGGCTGGCCCTGGGCTGAACGCGCGATGTTCAACGGGCCGGTCACTGAGAAAAACTCGCCGTGATGGTCGAGGCGATGCTGGCGTTGCGGGTCGAGGAATACGCCGCTGGCCTTGTCGCGCACGAAGGCGTCGTCTTCATAGGAATCCCACAGCCCCTGCACCACGCTCAGGTGCTCGGCCGCGCGGCGGTAGCGCTCGGTGTGATCAATATGCTGCTCACGGCCAAAGTTGCCGGCCGCGCCTTCCAGGCCGGTGGTAACTACGTTCCAACCGGCGCGGCCGCTGCTGATCAGGTCCAGCGAGGCAAACTGGCGGGCGACGTTGAAGGGTTCGGTGTAGGACGTGGTCAGCGTGGCCACCAGGCCGATCTTCGACGTCGCACCGGCGATGGCCGAAAGCAGGGTCAGTGGCTCCAGACGGTTGAGGAAATGCGGCGCGGAATCCGGGGTGATGTAGGGGCTGTCGACGATGAAGACCAGATCGAATTTGGCCGCTTCTGCCTGTTGCGCCTGGGCACGGTACCAGTCGATATCGACACTGGCATCGCCGGGGATTTGCGGGTGCAGCCATTCGTTTTGCGCAGTGCCGACGCCGGTGAGGATGGCACCGAATTTGAGTTGCCGGGGTGAGGTGGACATAGGGATTTCTCCATAACGAACAAGAGGACTGACTGGCAAAAAAACGGATCACCCTGTGGGAGGGGGCTTGCCCCCGATGGCTGCGGGTCAGTCAAAGAGGCATCAACTGACACGCCCTCATCGAGGGCCAAGCCCCCTTCCACACGTTTAACCGCGTGAATCAGGCTGTGCGGGCAGCGATGGCTTCGACTTCAACCAACGCTCCGGGCAATGGCAGCGCGACGACTTGCAACGCCGTCCGTGCCGGTTTGTTCGGCTGCTCCGGCGTACCGAAGAACTGCGTATACCCACGCTGCAACCCGGCAAAATCCAGCTTGCCGTCGGTCTCTTCAGCCCCCACCAAAAACACCCGCAATTGCACGATATCGCCCAGATCCAGGTCCTGCTGCTGAAGAACCTTGCGCAGTTTGTTGAATACCGAAACCGTCTGTACTTCGGTGTTTCCATAGACCCCCGGCACCTGAGGATCGGCAGCGTCCGGCAAGGTCCCGCTGACAAAGATCAGGCTGGCGGACGCCGGCACGGTGACGGTCTGCGAGATCGGAAAATCGCCGACGCTGGTACGTTGAATGCTGTCGCTCATGGTGTGTCTCCTTAAGAGGCGGCGAGTGCCGCGACCTGTCGTTGTTGGGTTACCCGTTCGGCCAGTTGCGCGATCACATGCCGCGCCGAGTTGGCCGCCGATTCCTGCCAGATACCCACGCCGCTTTGCACCAGGCCGTCGCCGGCGAAGTACACACGGCCATGGCCGGCTTCGAGCAGGCTGCTTGCGTCAGCCGGGAAGTGTTCGCGTTGCAACCACGGGCCCTCGCTGTAGGGGATCTGTTCCCAGGTCACGGCCAGCGGGTTACGCAGGTGTTTGGAGAAACCGGGGTGCAGCAGCTCAACCGCTTCTCTGGACGTGGCGTATTGCTCGGTGAAGGGTTTTGCGCCAAACGCATCGGCGCCCTCGCCGGTTACATAGCCGGCTACGAGCAGGCCTTCGCGGGTATTGAGGTCGTTGCTCGGGTACCACAACAGGCGCGCGGGGTGTTCGATCCACGACAGCCCGCCATAGGTGCGGTAGTCGGTTTCCCAGAAGCGCGGGGATTGCCACGCCACTTTGGTCGCCTGGTCGCTGCGGGTGCTGAGCAGCGCGGCTTTGATCGGGTCACTGAAGTCGGTATCGAGTTTGGCCAGCAACGGCAGCGGCAACGTCGAGATCAGGTAATCGGCACGCACCACCTGTTCGCGGCCACTGTGCTGGTCGTGATAGGTCACCGCCACGCCGTCCTCCAATTGGCGGATCTGACGCACCACGGCCCCCAACTGCACGTGATCACTCACCCGTTGATAGAACGCGTCGGTGATGCGGTCCATGCCGCCGACTGGTTGGAACATGGTCGCCGAAAACTCCGGAAACTCGGTGTGCAGCAATGCGCCCCACAGTTCCGGGTGCAGCAGTTGATCCAGCGACAACGGGCTGCGACTGGCCGGCAACGCGCCCGGATGGGCAGGAGACTCAAGGTGCCCCGAGCGAATCGTGCCCTCAAAGGCCAACTCTTGGGACAGGTCGCCGTACACCTGCAAAAACGCCAGCAACCGCGCGCGTTCCTCAGTACTCAGCACATCATCAAGGGCATCACGCTGCACGGCTTTGGCCAGCAGACCGGACAAGTGCCCCCGCGCATCATTGATCGCCTGGCCAACGCTGAACGCCGGCTTTTGCACATCGGGCCTTACCTGGGCGCCATGACTGCTGTTGACCAGCACTTCCAACGGCACGCCAAGCTCACTGCAATAGTCGAGGATCGTGCGGTGCTGGCTGGGAATCCGGGCCGGGCCGGCGTTGAAGTAATGCCCTTGATCGAATGCCGCCGTTTGCGTGCGGCCATCCTTGTAGTCCACGCGGTCGCCATGGCGCAGGGTCCAGGTGCGCCCCCCGACCCGCTCACGCGCCTCCAGCACTTGCACGTCAAACCCGGCGCGGGTCAGCTCCAAGGCGGTGACCAGACCGGCGATCCCGGCGCCCAACACCAGCACGCGGGTGCCTTGCCCCACGCCTTCCTTGAGTTTCAACGGTTGCGGACGGCGGTGCGACGACGGCCCCAAACCTAATGCCGCCAGTGCATCCTTGACGGCTTTTTCGCCGCCTACCGCCGCTATGCTCGACAACGCTTCACGTCGTGTCAGTCCCATGTCGATTGCTCCTTAATCCGGCAGGCCCGGTGGGTTGATCAGCGACTTGTCCACGCGCTCCACATCCAGGCCCCAACGTTGCAACACCTGTTCGTATTGGCCGCCGGCAATCGCGCCTTCCAGGGCGGTGTGGATAGGCTTGACCAGGCCGTTGTCCTTGCGCGTGGTCACAGCGATGTCGGCCTGCAACGGCCAGCCACCGTTCACCGTGCCGACGCGCTTGATGCCCCCGGTGATCGCCGCCGAATAGGCGTACACCGAGTTAGGCCCGAACAGCGCATCGCTGCGCCCGGACTGCACCGCCAATTGCGCGGCGGCCTGGTCGTCGAAGTACTGCAACAGCGCGGGTTTGAGGCCAGCCTTTTCATTGGCTTCGTTCCAAGCCAGCAGGACTTTTTCCTGGTTGGTACCGGAGCCGACGATGATCTTCAGCCCAGCAATATCCGCAGCCTGTTTGATCTCAGAGATCTTGCTGGTGGTCTTGACGTAGAAGCCGAGCACGTCCTGGCGATAGGTGGCGAAGTCGAAACGCTTCTTGCGCGCCTCAGTCACGGTGACGTTGCTGATCACCGCGTCGTACTTGCCCGAGCTGACGCCCAGGGGCCAATCCTCCCAACTGGTCTGCACCACGTTGAGTTGCAGGCCAAGGCTGTCGGCCACCAGTTGCGCGGTGTCGGCTTCGCTGCCGATGGTGGTTTTGTCGTCACTGGCCAGCAGCGCCAGGGGCGGCCCGGCCACGCCGGACACGGCCACGGTGAACTTGCCCGGCTGGGCGAACTTGAAACCCGGTGGGATCTGCGCGATGGCCGCCTCGTTGCGCGGCACATGAACGCGCACGCGGTCGGGGCTGAGGTCGACCTGTTGCACAGCAAATGCGCTTTGTGCGGTGCTGACGGCAAGCGCCAATAGGCCGATACGAGCGGTAGAGATAAACATGGGCAGTCACTCCGTTAACTAAAGCACTTTGCCGAGAAAGGCCACGGTGCGGGGATGTCGGGGTTGGCGGAAAATCTGTTCAGGCGGGCCTTCTTCGATCAGTTGGCCGTCGCAGAGAAACACCACGTGGTCGGCCACTTCACGGGCAAAGCCGATCTCATGGGTGACGATGACCAAGGTCACGCCCAGTTGGGTCAGGCCCTTGATCACGTCGAGGACTTCCCCCACCAACTCGGGGTCGAGGGCCGATGTGGGCTCGTCGAACAGCAGCACCTTCGGGTCCAGCGCCAGGGCACGAGCGATAGCGACACGCTGTTGCTGACCGCCGGAAAGCTGGCGCGGATAAGCATCGACCTTGTCCGCCAGGCCGACCTTGGCCAACAGCTCTGCGGCCTTGGACTGCGCCTCAGCCTTACTCCAGCGCTTGTGGGCCAAAGGCGCTTCGGCGACGTTTTCCCAAGCGGTGAGGTGCGGGAACAGGTTGAAGTTCTGGAACACGAAGCCCACGTCGATGCGGCGCTTGAGAATCTCGCGCTCCTTGAGTTCATACAGCAGGTCACCTTTGCGCCGATAACCGACGTATTCACCGTCGATGGTGATGTGCCCGCTGTCGATTTTCTCCAGGTGGTTGATGGTGCGCAGCAAGGTGGACTTGCCCGAGCCGGACGGCCCAAGAATCACCGTGACCTTGCCGGGGTCGATGGTCAGGTCGATGTCCTTGAGCACCTGCTGGCTGCCAAAGCGCTTGCCCACGCCCTGGATCTGGATACGTCCTGCGCGCGCTTCACTCATGGGATTTCTCCTTGAGCCAACCGCGTATGCGCTGCAACGGCGTGGGCGGTAGCACCCTTGCCGTTCCCCGTGCGAAATGACGCTCGACGTAATATTGAGCACTGGTCAGCACGGTGGTGATGATCAGGTACCACACGGTGGCGACGATCAGCAGCGGGATCACCGCCTGGGTGCGGTTGTAGATGACCTGCACGGTGTAGAACAGCTCCGGCAGGGCCAGCACGTAGACGATGGAGGTGCCCTTGACCAGGCCGATGATCTCGTTGAAGCCCGACGGCAGGATCGAACGCAATGCCTGGGGCAGGATGATCCGGAAGATGCGGCGTGATGCAGGCAAACCGAGCGCCGCTGCCGCTTCATGCTGACCGGCGTCCACACCGATCAGGCCGCCGCGAATGATCTCCGCCGCGTAGGCCGCCTGCATCAGGCTCAAACCGAGAACCGCCGTGGTGAACTGGCTGAGCACGTCCACCGTCGACCACTCGGCAAATACCACGCTGGTGAACGGCACGCCGAGCACAATGTGGTCATACAGGTAGGCAAAGTTGTACAGGATGATCAGCACCAGCAACGCCGGCATCGAACGGAAAAACCAGATATAGCCCCAGGCCAGGGCCGCCAAAAGCGGCGAGCCGGACAGTCGCGCCAGGGCCAGCGCCGTGCCGAGGATCACGCTGAACACCGTGCTCAACAGCGTCAGCAACAACGTCTGCCCAAGCCCGCGCAGCACCGACGGCGAGAAGAACCACTGGCCGAACACACCCCACTCCCACCGCGGGTTGGTGGCGAGGGAATGGGCGATCGCGAGCAGCACCAGAGCGGCGAAGATCGACCCGGCCCAACGCCACGGGTGCCGGGCAGGCACCACTTGCAGGGCTTTGATCGGTGGGGAGACACGGACCTGGCGAACCTCGCGGGGCTGGTCAATCAGGTCATAGGGTTTGGCGACAATAGGCATGGTTTATTCCTCGGCCTTAGAAGGCATAGGTCAAGCGGGTGTAGTAGTACCCGCCGGTGAATCCGTAGGGCGAATAGGTGCCGTAGCTGCTGACCATGGTGCTGCTGGGCACGCCTTGTTTCTTGGGGTAGACGTCGAACAGGTTTTTGGCGCCGATGGCCACGTTGAGGTCTTTGGTGAGGTTGTAGCCAAGGTCGAGATCGGTGATCCATTTGGCCGCGTAGACCCGGTCGAGGCTGCGGTCGGCGGACACATTGACCTCCTTGTAGGAGCCGTAGCGGGTCAGGGCCAGGTTGAGGTTGAAGCGATCGATGCTCCAATCACCGCCCAGGATCAGCTTGGTGCTGGGCTGTACGCCGGTGATCAGGTTGCGTGCCTGGCGGTCCATCAGGTCGTAGGACGTGCCGAGGATCGTGGTGGATTCCTTGTAGTTGAGGATTTTGGTCTGGTTCCAGTTGAACGCTGCGGTCCACTTCAGCGCGCCGTACTGGCCCAAGTCCTGGCTGTAGTTGCCGACCAGGTCGAGGCCTTTGGTGCGGGTGTCGGCACCGTTGATAAAATACTGGCCGCCGGAGGTGGAAGTGATGCCGTTGCCTTGCAGCACCTGGGTGATTTCCGGGCCCAGCAAGGTGCCGGTCAAGGTGATGCGGTCGCGCAGGTTGATCACGTAGGCGTCGGCGGTGAAGCTCAGGCGGTCGGTGGGCGTGAGGGTGAAGCCGAGACTGAAGTTGGTCGAGCGCTCGGGTTTCAAATCCTGGGCGCCCAGGGCTTGGGCAGCCGCCGAACCGGTGGGCAGCACGCCGTAGTTGATTGACTGATACACCCCGTCCACCACGCCATAGGTGGTGGAACGCGCACTGAACAGGCTGTTGGCCAGGGACGGCGCGCGGAAGCCATTGCTCACCGTGGCGCGCACGGCGAACTGTGGAGTGAAATCGTAGCGAGTGGTCAACTTGCCGCTGCGGGTGGCGCCCACGCCCTGGTTGTAATGCTCGTAGCGAAACGCGGTGCCCACGTACCAGTCCGGCACCGGGTTGAAGCCCACATCGACGTAACTGGCCAGGCTGTTGCGCGAGGCGCTGCTTTCTTCATCCGGCGAAATGCCGTTGGTGACCTGCGCCCCGCTTGATGCGCAATTGCCTGGGGCTACGCAGTAACCGCCGTTGGCATAAGACTCGTAATCACCGGCCTGCACCTCATAGGTATCGCGCCGATGCTCGAAGCCGTAACTCAGGTCGAGCGGCTTTTGCAGGCCGATATCGAAGCCGCGCTTGAAGTCGAGGTTGGTGGTCAGCTCGGTGCTGATCCAAGTGCCGGAGGTGAAGCTGTTCGGCGTGGCCTCGCCCAAAGACGGGTTCTGGTTATGGGTGGTGCCCTGCTCCGCCTCGTTGCGCCCGTAGGTGGTGGACAAATCCCAGTCCCACTCGCCGACGGTGCCCTTGCCGCCGAATGCAGCCTGGAAATCGTCCTCATCGATGTACCAGGTCGGCGTGTAGCCACCGGGGTAACCGTTAGGCCCGGTGGTGATGGTGTTGGTGATGGTCGGCAGGCGGAAATTCTGCCCCTGCTCGGCCTTGCGCCGTGAATAGGTGGTGAAGGAATACAGGCTGAAATCGTCGTCGATAGGCAACTCGGCGTTGTAGCCCAGGGTCAGCAAGTTGGTCTTCGGCGTGCCGTAGCCGCCATAAGTGGAACGGCCGGCTTGCTCATAGGCCTGTGCGTAGGTGTAGCCGTTGGCGCTGGCCTTGTTGTCATCGTTTTGGCTGCGGGCATCCAGTGCCAGTTGCACGATGCCGCCGTTGCCGATCTCAAAGCCTTTGTTGAGGCTTTGTTGCACGGTCTGTTTTTTGCCGTCATAGCCAAGGCCGGCATTGGTCACCGAAGTGCCGCTGGTGTCGGCCTTGAGGATCACGTTGATGACCCCGGCGATGGCATCGGAGCCGTACTGGGCTGCGGCGCCGTCACGCAACACTTCCACATGGTCGATGGCGCTGATGGGGATCAAGTCCAGGTCTGCCGGGGCGGCGCCGGTGTTGATGCCGTTGATGTTCAGCGTCGCGGCGGTGTGGCGGCGCTTGCCATTGACCAGCACCAGCACTTCGGCGGCGCTCATGCCCCGCAGGTTCGGCGCACGGGCAATGCCGCTGGCGTCCCAACCGGTTTTTTCCGGCAGGGTCAGCGATGGGATCACCGCACTCAACGCCTCCATCAAACCCGGCTTGCCGGTGCTTTGCAGTTGCTTGGCGCTGACCACATCGATCGGCACCGGACTGCTGGTGACCGTGCGCTGCTCGGCACCACGGTTGCCGGTGACCACCACGGTGGACAAGGTGCTGTCGTCCTGGGCATGGGCGGTGTTGGCCAGAATTGCCAGGGCCAGGATGGCGGTGGGTTTTGACGTTTGCTTCATGGGCGTGCCTGTATTTCCAAATCGCGAAGTCGGGCAGTCACGCGGCGATGCGCGGTGCTCGGTTTTATGGGGCTATTGCGGCGATTTGGGGTTAGGGCGACTGCGGGGATTGAATTGGCAACATACGTTGAACTCACTTCCAACGATTCTGCTGCGGGGGATGATCACCCGGTTATGGCGCGCAGAATCTTGATTACGCTGGGTACCATCCGAGGTCAGGGGTAGGCTGTTGCGATCAAACATAACGGAATGGGTTTTGAAAATATAATGCTGTTTTGATATAAGCTAATATTCTCTAATTTCATTATTTGTTAATTACTTTATTCATAATAATGATGTTTTTGGGTGCGAGGGGTTAGGTGGATTGGGGGATATCCGTTGTTGGAGTAACGGCGGGTTATTGGTTCCGCCCTTACGGCGGGTCACTTTGGAAAAGAGCCGGAATGCTGGCCCATCCCAAAGTAACCAAGGACTCTTGCCCCAACACTCGGCACCTCGCCTAGGCTCGGTGTGCGGCCAGTGTGTTTGACGGGGCGCCTAAGATAAAGATCAAAAGCAGATCAAAAGCAGATCAAAAGCAGATCAAAAGCAGATCAAAAGCAGATCAAAAGCAGATCAAAAGCAGATCAAAAGCAGATCAAAAGCAGATCAAAAGCAGATCAAAAGCAGGCTAGGACCTATCTGTCTGATCTATGGAGATCAAACTGTGGGAGGGGGCTTGCTCCCGATGGCGGTATGTCAGCCAACATAGCTGTAACTGAACCACTGCAATCGGGAGCAAGTCGAATCGTCGCACCGCCCCTCCCACATTTGGAATGCGTTCGGCTTAAGAACCCGGTCGGCTCTAAGGCCGCCGCGACCTTGCTTTTGATCTGGAATCGCCCCGTCAACCACGCTGGCCGGAATTCGATGTTGATTTGGGGGGCCGCCGCCAAATCAATGTCGGATTACGGGCACACCGAGCCTAAGTATCTGTCTGGTCTACGGAGATCAAACTGTGGGAGGGGGCTTGCTCCCGATGGCGGTGTGTCAGCCAACAGAGCTGTAACTGAACCACTGCAATCGGGAGCAAGCCCCCTCCCACATTTGGAATGCGGTCGGCTCTAAGGCCGCCGCGGCCTTGCTTTTGATCTGGAATCGCCCCGTCAACCACGCTGGCCGGAATTCGATGTTGATTTGGGGGGCCGCCGCCAAATCAATGTCGGATTACGGGCACACCGAGCCTAGGTATCTGTCTAGTCTACGGAGATCAAACTGTGGGAGGGGGCTTGCTCCCGATGGCGGTGTGTCAGCCAACAGAGCTGTAACTGAACCACTGCAATCGGGAGCAAGTCGAATCGTCGCACCGCCCCTCCCACATTTGGAATGCGTTCGGCTTAAGAACCCGGTCGGCTCTAAGGCCGCCGCGGCCTTGCTTTTGATCTGGAATCGCCCCGTCAACCACGCTGGCCGGAATTCCGGCCTTTACAAAAGTGACCCGCTGTAAGAGCGGAACCATAAGCCGCCGTTGCCTGAATAACGGATATGTACACCAACAACCCGCAGATCCGAAGCAAGCCCCACATCAACCACATACCCAGACCTACCGAGCCGGCCGCAACAACTGCATCTGCTGCCGATAATCATCCGTCACTTGCCGAGCCTGACTACTGCTGGTAATCACCCTAGGCGTAATCAACACAATCAACTCCGTCCGATCCTTGGACTTGCTCGTATTCCCAAACAACCACCGCAACCCCGGGATCTTTCCAAGGTAAGGCACCGCACTCACCGACTCGGCGTTGTCCTGCTTGATCAACCCGCCCAGCAACACCGTCTGCCCACTCTGCACCGCCACTTGGGTGGACACCGACCGCGTGGAAATACGCGGATTAGTCGGCGTGTCGCTGTTAGTCGACGCCTGATCCTGCGCATCACTGACCTGCTGCTGAATATCCATGTACACCAATCCACCCGGATTGATCCGCGGCACCACGTCGAGGATCACCCCGGTCTGCACATATTCAACACTGCTCAAGGTGGTATCCGAGGTACCCGTGTTAACCGTGGTCTGGCTGATGGGAATGTTGTCCCCCACCTGAATCTGCGCTGGCTGGTTATTCATCACCACCAGCGACGGCGCCGACAGCACCTGGGTGCGACCGTTGGTTTCCAATGCATGCAGCGCCACTTGCAGGTTGGTGCTGACGAAGGAGTAGAACAACGAATCCGCGCCTAGCCCAGCACCGCCACCCCCCAACGCGCCTTGGCTGCCGGAGGCATTGGCCACAGTGGTGCTGGTGGAATTGCCCGCCAGGCGCCCCAGGTACCACTGCACGCCAAGGTCAAGTTCACCGGTGAGTTTGACTTCGAGAATGCGCGTCTCGATCTGCACTTGCAGCGGTGGATTGTCGAGACGTTTGATCGCCGATTCGATCTCTTTCCACTGCACCGGCCGGGTGCGGACCAGCAGTTGGTTACTGCTTTTTTGCGCGGTGATCCGGGTGCCGGCGTCGAGGCTTTTGGCCGGGGCGTCTTCGGTCGCGCCCTGCTCGGCGGTGTCCTGCTCGACTTCGGGTTCCTGCTCCTCATCCTCTGCGGCGGGTTGGTTGCCATTGAGGTTGTTGCTCAGGCCACCCGGCGTGCTGCCGGACGTACTGTTGGTGCCCGGCGACGACAATGTTGCCGTGCGCAAACCGGGGGCGACTTTGGCCGGGGTATCGTCCTTGATCGCGCCTGTGCCGTAGATCTGCCGCAGGTACTTGGCCAGGTCGGTGGCCTTCATGTTGCGCACGTCATACACATACATCTGCGGCTCGTTGCCGCCGCCTTCGTCGATGGTGTGGATCCAGTCGCCGACTTCACTGAGGTACTGCGGCTGCGACGAAATCGCCACCACCGAGTTGGTCCGCTCGATAGGCAGAAAGCGCACCATGCCCGCCAGGGGCATGCCGCTGTCGGGGCCGAACATCTTTTGCAGTTCGGGCATCAGTTCGGCCACCGAGGCGCGTTGCAGGCCGAACACGCCCACCGACATACCCTTGAGCCAGTCCACGTCAAAGGTGTCGATGGTGTCCTGGTAATTGGCCAGTTCTTCGGGGGTGCCGGCCAGGCTCAGCACATTGCGCGCCGGGTCCACCAGCAGGAAGGCATTTTCGCGGGCGAACGGCTTGAGCAGTTTCTGCATTTCGGTGGCGGAGATATAGCGCAGCGGAAACAACCGCGCCGACAGGCCACTGGACGGTTGCGACACGCGCATTTCGGGGACCAGTTTTCCCGCCACCGCCTGATTCGCCGGCAGGATCACATAACGACTGCCCTGCTTGATCATCGCGTTGTCGGTCCAGGACAGCAGGGTTTCCAGAATCGACAACGCCTGCTGCTTGTTCACCGGTTTGGAGGTGGAAAAGCTGACGTTGCCCTTCACGCCCTGAGCGATGCTGTAGTTCTCGTGCAGCAGATCGCCCATCACGCTGTTGATCACCGCTTCAATCGGCTGGTCGGCAAAGTTGAACACGATGTCGCCGCCGCCCTCCTCCTTCGCAGACGGTGCCGCAACCGGTTGCCGCACAAACTGTTGGTTGCCGCGAATCAGTTGGCGCTGGGGCGGCGTTTTTGCCTGGGGCTGGCCGCTGTCGACCGGCGCCTGTTCGCTGGCCGGGTCCACGGGCGGACGTTGCGAGCCGGTGCCCTGCATTGCTTCGTGCAGCAGGGCCTCGTCCGGGTCGAGGTGGTCGGGGAATGTCCCGCAGCCACCGAGGGCGACGGCGGTGGCCAGGCAAAATGCGGTGGTGCGCAAGGCGCCAGGGAAGGTATCGATCAAGGGGTGGACTCGCGAGGAAGGGTAATCGGCGGTGTGCTGGACGGCGGCGGCAAACGCAGGGCCCGCAGGCTTAGGGTTTGGCTGCGGCCGTCGAGTACGAAACGGGCGTCGCGGGGGGTCAGGTGCTCCAGGCGCCAGCCATTGGGCAGGGTCTGGTCCTGGTGGACTTTCAACGGTGGGCCGTCGGCGCGCTTGAGCAGCGCCACGCGCAGGTCACCGTCGAGGACGATGCCGGTCAGCGTGAGGCTCGACAGGCTGGAGACAGCGCCTTGGCCCACCGCGCGGTCGGGGCTGCGATCGGGGCTGAACAACGGTGCCTGCCAGGTGCCGGCCAGGCTGTCCAGGGTTGCGCTCGGGGCCACCAGCACCTTGGTGGCGGCATTGGCGCGTGTGTCGGGCGCGGGCGGCGGCAACCACTGGGGCGCATCGCCGATGCTGCTGAGGATGCCCGCCATCATCAGCCCCAATAGGCCGGCCACGCCGATCAAG
Organism: Pseudomonas sp. H1_D04; assembly: GCF_054683855.1. Classification (NCBI taxonomy): domain Bacteria; kingdom Pseudomonadati; phylum Pseudomonadota; class Gammaproteobacteria; order Pseudomonadales; family Pseudomonadaceae; genus Pseudomonas; species Pseudomonas sp. H1_D04. The sequence goes on along the minus strand of NZ_CP162826.1, from coordinate 4,323,817 downwards.
CCCCACTCCAGGGGACGCAAGGTGCTGATCATCGGCGCACCTGCGCGGCGGCAGCCGGTTGCAGGTAGCCACGCACCAACAGGTGCACCACCAATTTGCCGGCGCCGCCACTGGCGGGTGCGTCCGGGGCGCGGCGGATACTCATTTCATCGACAAACAGAAACGGTCGCTGGTACTCCAGTTCATGGAGGATCGCGGTTAAGGGCTCGATGGCGCAGTTGAGGGTCAGGCTGACTTTGACCTGGCGATAGGGCTCGGCATCGTCCTGCTCCGGGGTGATGGGCATGCGCTGGGTCAGGCTGCAGCCGCCACCGAGACCGGCGCGGCTATTGATCAGGTCGGCGATGCGCTGCATCAAATCGGCGGCCACCGCGCTGGGGTCATCGCCGGGTAACAGGCTGGTGCTGCTGGCCGGGTCCTGGCGCGCTTCTTCCAGTTGCTGGCGCAAGCTGTCGCCCTGGACCAGCACGCCGGCGTAGCGTTGCTGCTGTTCACGCAACTGCTCGGCCTGTTCGCCCAGGGTACGCAACGGGCCGGCGAACCAGCTGTCGATCAACAGCCAATACGCGCCGCCGAGCACCAACGCGAGGACGATCAAGGCCGCGCCACGGCGTTCACGGGGTGTCAGTGGTCGGCGCATCGGCGGCCTCCTGGTGCAGGTGGGCGCGCAAGGAAAACTGATCCTTGCCGGTTTGCGCATCGGGTTGGATGACCCCTTCGAACTGAGCGTTTTCCAGGCTGCGGCAGTTCTTGATGCGGGTGATCAGGGCACTGGCCTTGGCGCTTTGCCCGGAGAAGGACACGTCGGCACCGTCGTTGACTTCCAACTGGTCGATCCAGGTGTCGGGCGGCAGGCAGGCGGTCAGTTCATTGAGCAATGCGGCCAAGGGCGGCTGCGCGGCCTTGCGGCGGATCAAGTACTGCGCGGCGCCCCGGGTGTTGAGCAGTTGCTGGCGCAGGGCCTGGACCTCGGCGACCTGGGCCTTTTGCGCACGCACGCTCTGTTGCATGGCTTCGAGCACGCGCTGGCGGTCGTTGAGCCACAGCACCATGGCGGCAATCAGCAAGGCGCCGCACAGCCACGGCAGACTGCGCTGCAAGCCCTTGCCCGCCGGGCGCTGACGCGGACGCAACGGCGCCGGCAGCAGGTCGATGCCCATGGGCACGCCCGCGCGGTCGTATACGTCCACGGCGTGGGGTTGCAAGCCGAGTGCCGCGCAGTCATCGAGGATCTGGTCCAGACGCTCGCGCAGGATCGCCACCAGCGTCACCTGTAGATGGGCGGCCGTGCGGCGTTCCTGACGCGCGACAAAGTACAGCTGGGCGGCGTCGAACGGAGTGAAGCGGTCCAGTTCGTAACCGACGACCGTGGACAGGTTGCGTGCGGCGGCCACAGGCAATTGCAGGCTCTGCACCAACACGGCGTCCGGTGCCAGCAACAACACCTGGCGCGCCTCGCCGGTGAGCTTTACCACAGGCACAGTGATCGGCCACGGGTAGACGTGCTCGGGAATGTCATGGGGCAACAACCACCCCGGCAGACAGCCACGCAGCTCCTTGAGCCACAGGCGCCAGCCTTGTTGCAGCAGGCTGCCGTGCCAGCGCCGGGCGAGCGGCTGCGTCAGCAGGTGCAGCCGCGCGGTTAAGTGTTCATTCATTCTTGCCAACGTAGTACTCGATAAGGTTGTGCGCTGCCTTGCGCGGGGCTCAATAACACCGTGGCTTGCAGCTCGGCGTGGTAACCGCCGGGGCGTTGGGCGCGGCTGCTGACCACCAGCACATCACCGGGGTCGGCACCCACCGCACTTTGGTGCGGCAGGTTCAAGGCACGGCGCATCAACGGGCTCGCGAACGCCGGATCGGGCCGATCCAGGCCGCTCCACAGGCTGATTTCCGGCACCAGCGCGCTGTACAAGGCCTGGGTCATGCCCGGCAGTTGTCGCACTTCTTCCACCACCCGAAACGGTGCAAGGCCCTGGTTGCGGCGCACTTCCAAGTCCCTGGCCAACTGCTTGGCCTGGGCCTGGGTGGCGCCGCAGGCCAGGGCCAAGCGGGCAAAATCCCCCACTTCGGCGCTGTTGAGGTACAACTTGCCGCGCTCGCTGCGCAGGCTCACGTGCAGTTGGGCGTCGTCGAACACCAGCGGGATTTCACGCCCGTCGGCAATCCACTGTTTGCGCTGCAACGGGTCGGCCACGGCTTGCATCGCCAGCGCCACGCCCGCCTCCGCCGCCAGCACGGCCTGGGTGTGCTGGCGATGCCACGCGGCCTGGCGCGTTTCCAGCTGTACCCAACCGGCCAGCCCGCCCAGCAACAAACTGAGCAAGGCCAGCACCCAGAGCACCAGCAGCAGGGCCACACCCCGTTGGTGCTTGATCATTCGGGCGCCCCGCCGGACAGGTTCAGGCGCAAAGCAACCACCTGGGTCACCCACGGCACCGGGCCGTCGACGCGGGCTGCAATCCGCACCGCGTAGGGCAGGCGTTTGGTCCACGGCCACTCACTGATCCAGCCGGTGGCCTGGCCCTTGGGCGACAAGCCGCGATAGCTGAATTGCAGGTCTTCGACGCCTTTGAGCAACACCTGTGGCTCGCTGCGTGACGCCGGCACGCTGACCTGCGCCAGAGACTCAAACCGCGCAAACGCCACCTGCAAATCACGCTGCGCCTCAGGGCCAGTCAGTTGCAGGGTGAAACGCTGAATGCCGCCACCGAGCACACCGGGCAAGGTCGCCACAAACTGCATGCGCTGCGGTCCGCCCGCGAAAAAACCATCGACCTGGCTGTCGTCCTCGGTCACATCCAGCGGTAACGCCTCGCTGATGGCGGTGCGCAAAAATTGCTGGGCAGCACGCATTTCATCCAGGCTGACCGTGTAGCGCTGGGCCTTGAGTACCGCGCGATTGGCACCGAGCAACGCGCCGCCGACCAGGGTCAGCAGCACCCCCAGCAGGCTGAGCACGATCATGATTTCGAGCAGGGTAAAGCCCTGCTGGCGCCGCTTCACAATCCAGCCCCGGCGGCGCGCAGTTTCAAGGTGCTGAAGCTGGCCTGGCGCGGGCCTTCGCTGACACTCAGGTCCAGGCGAAACAAATGCGCCTGGCCGATGCGGCTGGGCTGTTGGGCGATGCGCAGTTGCCAGGCGATGCCGTCCATTTCGCCCTGGCGCGTGCCGCTCGCCAGAGGCCCGGTGCCCTCCTGATCCATTACGCTCAAGGCGGCATGGGTGAGACGGTCGCTATGGGCTACCTGCAACAACGAGCGCGCGCTCTGGCCGAAGGCGACCAGCAGCACCGTGCTACAGATCGCCATCAGCGTCAGCGCGGCGAGCATTTCCAACAGGGTAAAACCGCGCTGGTCCTTCATGGCAGGGCCTTGGACTGGACGCTGCCGGTCAGCCAGCCAATGTCGATGCGCCAACGTCGGCTGCCGTTGACCAGCAGCACGTTGCCGCCGGTGGAGCTGCCATCAGGATAGAAATCCACCGCCGAGCCCGCTTGCTCGGCGGTGTGCAGCGTTACCTGTAGCTCGGCGGGCCAGTGTTTTTTCGGGCGACCGGGCGCCTGGAAACTCAAGTCGCGCAAATCGAAGACGGTGCTTTCAGTGGTGCCACCGACAATCGCCCGGGCCCGCGTGCTGCGCAGCGCCTCGACGATCTGCCCGACCGCCTGGCGCTCTTTCGCCGCACGCAGACCTTGTTGCAGGCCAAAACCGACCAACCCGGCCGCGATGCTGATCAAGACGATCACCACCAGCATCTCCAGCAGGGTAAAGCCGCGTTGGGCGTTGGGCATGGTCGTGGGTTATTCCCAGTTGCCCAGGTCGGCGCTGTAGCCTTCGCCGCCGGGTTGGCCGTCCTGGCCGTAGAAGATCAGGTCAAACGCACCGTGCTCGCCAGGAAAGCGATAGCCAAAGGCATGGCCAAACGGGTCTTTGAGGTCCGACGGCTTGGCGTACGGCCCGGCCCAACCGGCGCTGTTGCCCGGTTTTTCAACCAGTTGCTGCAAGGTCTTGGGCGGTGAGCCGACATCCAGCCCGTAGCTTTCGATTTTCATCGAAAGGCTGGCCAGTTGCGCCTTGCCCGCGCCGTATTTGCCCTTGTCGACGTTACCGCCGACCTGGCGCACCACGATGGTCGCGACGATGCCCAGCAGTACGATCACGGCGAGCATTTCTAACAGGGTGAAACCGCTTTGGCGGCGTGCAGGTTTTGAGCGCATGGAGGTGGGTCCTTGAGGGTTCATATATTGCTGGTCAGGCTCATCAGCGGCAGCATGATCGCCAGCATGATCACCGCCACCAGCACCGCCATGACCACGGTCAGGGACGGCACCAGCGCAGCGAGCAGGCGGTCGATGCCGCGTTTGGCTTCAACGTCGAACACGTCGGCGACCTTGAGCAGCATGCTGTCCAATTCGCCGGCCTGTTCGCCGACTTCAATCATTTGCAAGGCCAGGTCCGGCAGCAGCGGCTGCGAGCCAAAGGCACTCGCCAGGGTGCCGCCGCCCTTGACCGACTCGGCGGCCTGGGCGACTTGCGCTTGCAGGGCGCGGTTGGTGCAGACCTGCCGGGCGATGACCAGGGCTTGCAGCAGGGCCACGCCATTGCTCAGCAAGGTGCCCAGGGTGCGCGCCAGTCGGGCGGCTTCGACCCGTTGCAACAGTGGGCCGATGAGGCGAATGCCCAACACGCGGCGATCGTATTTTTCGCGGCGCCGGGGGTCGCGCAGGCGAGCGGCCAGGGTCCAGATCGTCACAATCAACCCGGCCAACACCGCCAGGCCGTAGGCACCCAGGAATTGGCCGAGATTCAGGATCACTTCAGTGATCAATGGAATCGGCACGCCCAAGTCTTTGAAGATCGGCACGAACTGCGGCACCACATAGGCCAGCAACAGCGCCAGTGAACCCAGTACGCCGACCACCAGAAACGCCGGATAGATCAACGCATTGATCACCTCGCCCCTCAACAGTTGGCTGCGCTCCAGATAGTCGCTGAGCTGGCGCAGGGTGTTTTCCAGGGCGCCGCCCGCTTCGCCGGCACGCACCATGCTCAGGTACAGCGGCGAGAACTGGCTGCCCTCCTCTTCCAAGGCTTTGGACAAAGGTTGACCGGCTTTGACGCGCTCACGAATGCGCTCGATCAACGCGCGGGTCTGGGGCTGGCCGGGCTGTTTGAGCAGGATGCCCAGGGAGCGTTCCAACGGCTGTCCGGCGCCCAAAAGCGTGGCCAGTTGCTGGGTAAAACTGACCAACGCCGCACCGTTCAACTGGCCGCGCCCAAGGGCGTTGCGCAGCCCTTGAGCGCCGGCCACATCAATGTGCAATAACAACAAACCGCGCTTGTGCAGCGCGGCGACGGCGGCATCCTGGTCCTTGGCTTCCAGGGTGCCATTTTGCGGCGTGCCCTGGCTGTCGAGGGCGCGGTATTTGAACAGGCTCACGTGCCCTCCCCTCGGGTAACGCGCAGCACTTCTTCCAGGGACGTCACCCCGGCTACGGCTTGGCGCAGGCCTTCTTCATGCAAGGTGCGCAGGCCGCCGCGACGGGCAGCCTGTTCCAGGGTGGCGGCGTCGGCCTGACGCATCAGCAGGCTGCGCAGTTCATCGTTCATCACCAACAATTCGGTGATTGCACTGCGGCCGTGGTAGCCGCCGCCGGGCGCGTCGGCGCGAGGGCGATAGAGCATGATCGGGCGTTGCTCGGTAAAACGGTCCAGGCCATGTTCGGCGATCAATTCGGCCGGTGCTTCGAAGGCTTCTCGAGTAGCCGGATCAAGACGGCGCACCAGGCGTTGGGCGAGGATGCCGTTGACGGTCGAGGCGATCAGGTAGCTTTCGACGCCCATGTCCAGCAAGCGCGTGATACTCGCCGCCGCACTGTTGGTGTGCAGGGTCGACAGCACCAAATGGCCGGTCAACGAGGACTGGATGGCGATGCGGCAGGTTTCCAGGTCGCGGATCTCGCCGATCATGATCACGTCCGGATCCTGACGCACGATGGAGCGCAGTGCGCCGGCAAAGTCGAGGCCGATGGCCGGTTTTACCTGGATCTGGTTGATGCCTTCGAGCTGGTACTCCACCGGGTCTTCCACGGTGATGATCTTGCGCTCGGCGGTATTGAGCCGCGACAGCGCGGTGTACAGCGTGGTGGTCTTGCCCGAGCCAGTCGGACCGGTGACCAGCAGGATGCCATGGGGGCGTTCGAGCACTTCGAGGAAGGTTTCCAGGCGCTGGCCATCGAAGCCCAGGCTCTGAAAATCGAACTGCACGGTCTGGCGGTCGAGCAAACGCATGACCACCGACTCGCCAAAACTGGTGGGCACGGTGGACACACGCAAGTCCAGTTCCTTGCCCTGGATGCGCAGCATGATGCGCCCGTCCTGGGGCAGGCGGCGTTCGGCGATGTCCAGGCGCGCCATGATCTTTACCCGCGAAATCACCGCCGCCGATGAACTGGACGGCGGCGCCTCCGCCTCATGCAGCACGCCGTCGATGCGGTAGCGCACCTTGAGCTGATTTTCGAAGGGCTCGATATGGATGTCCGAGGCGCGATGTTCCACCGCGCGCTGCAGGATCAGGTTGACCAGGCGAATCACCGGCGCTTCGGAGGCCATGTCCTTGAGGTGTTCGATGTCTTCGAGCGCGCCGCCCTGTTCGTCGAGGTTTTCGATCAGGGTACCCATCGCCGAGCGGCCCTGGCCGTAATAGCGCTCGATCAGGGTATCGACTTCATTGCGCGGGCCCACCGCCAGCCACACCGGCACACCGCAGGCATAAGCCATGGCCTGGAACGGATAAACCAACGCCGGGTTGGCCGCCAGCACCCGCAACCCGCCCTGGCTCCAGCCCACGGGCACCACTTGGTGATGGCGCATAAAACGCTCGGTCAGGGCCGGTAACGGGTCGAGCAACGGCGGCGCTGCGTCCGCCAGCAACAGCGGTGCGCCAAGCAGGTCTGCCCAGGCGCGGGCCAACTCCACTTCGGAGACCAGTCCCAGGCGGGTGAGCAGGCCGAGTAGTTCGGTGTCGTCAGACTCCTGGGACAGGCGCCGGGCGCGCTCCAGGTCAACGGTTTTCAAGCCGGCGTGCTGCATCAGCCACGCGCAGACCTGTTCGGTGTGCGGGATGTGCATCTGGCAGGCGTTGATGGGCGTTGAGGGACTTGGCATGAGTAGCTATCTGAGGGGCGATGTTCTAAAGGGCTACTGGGAACCCCTGTGGGAGTGGGCTTTCCCCTCCCGCAGGGGGCCGCGTTTCGCCGTTAGTTCGAGGTCTTCGGCGCGGCCTGGCTGCCATTCAACGGTCGGCCACCCTTGGTGGTTTCAGCCTTCTGCTTCTTGGCAGCCTTGGCATCGTGGGACTGGGTCAACACGGTGGAATCGGCGGCGCCGGACTTGGCATCCGCGTCGGTGGCTTCAGCCGCAATGGCCGCGCCGCTCAATGCAACGCCCAGCACAAAACCGGCACCCAGCAGGGACTTTTTCATAAACATTCTCCAGATAAAAAACTGCGAAACGCTCACGTGGCGCCTTGAATCGGTTCAAGACCCTACAGCAAAGCGTTGTGTATGACAGCGTGTATAAAACATGGCCTTTTAGAACTACCGAGCAACGCCACTAGTTCGCCATGCCACCATCCATTTTCTTAAACCAATCGACTGGTAGGTTTAGCCTTAGTTCAAAATCGTAATGAAATATTTCTTATTTCACGCAAAAATTAGCTTTCGTTTGACTTATAACCGCAAGAATTGCCTTAATTATCACGTTTTCGCGGTTCAAAATGCCATCTAGTGATATCGCCAAGACATCATCCACAACAATAATTAACACAATTATTAAACTTACAGAATCTGCAAAACCCGCCAAGTAATTGCAATTAGCCATCGGTTAAACATTGCGATCAAGGCGAACTATTGCCCACGAAAAAGTGACGAGCGTCACCCTATTTTTACTAAACAGTTGTCGGAGAAACCCCATGAATAAACGCAAGATGATCGGTGCGCAGTCGGCGTTTGCCCTGCTGGCGCTGGCCGTGTCCCAGGTGCACGCGGCCACCAGCCCTGCCTTGGACGAAGGCCGGGTGAACCGTGCAGAAAAGGCCGCGGACAAAACCCTGGCGAAGATGACCATGGAAGAAAAACTCGCCTACATCGGCGGCACCGGTGGCTGGGACGTCAAGCCGCTGACCCAATACGGCATCCCACAGATCCACGGTGCCGACGGCGGCGTCGGTGTGCGCTACACCAGTGAAGGCAACGCCCAGGGCGTGGTCTACCCTTCCGGACCGAACCTGGCCGCCAGCTGGAACCCGCGCCGCGCCATCGACCTGGGTCGTGCACTGGGCTACGACACCGCCAGTGGCGGTTATCAGTTCGTCACCGGCCCCGGCGTGAACCTGTACCGCATGCCCTACAGTGGCCGTGCGTTCGAGTATCTGTCCGGTGAAGACCCGTTCCTCGGCGCCAGCCTGGGTCCGGCAGTGATCAACGGTATCCAGTCCCGTGGCGTGTGGGCCAACGCCAAGCATTTCGCGGCCAACGACCAGGAAAGCAATCGCTTCCACCTCGACGAAATCATCAGCGAGCGTGTGCTGCGCGAGATGACCCTGCCGCCCTTCGAGTCCGCCTCGAAGAACAGCAAGGTGGCGATGATGATGTGTGCGTTCCAGAAAGTGAACGGCGAGTTCGCCTGCCAGAACAAACACCTGATGCGCGACATCCTGAAGACCGAATGGGGCTATCCAGGCTTCGTGCAGAGTGACTACAACGCGGTGGTCAACGGCTTGCCGGCGGCGCAGGCCGGCACCGACCTGGACATGATGGGCTACCAGATGAACAGCACGGTGCTCAAGCCGTTCCTGGACAGCGGCGAGCTGAGCAGCGCGACCATCGATGACAAGGTGCGGCGCATCCTCAAGCAGATCTACCTGTACAAGTTCGACAGCAAAGCGCCGTTGACCAGCCACAACATGAACAGCGCCACCAGCAACCGCGTGGCCCTGAACGCGGCGCGCGAAGGCATCGTGTTGCTGAAAAACAAGAACAACCTGCTGCCTCTGGATGCCAAGAAGGTCAAGACCATCGCGGTGGTCGGCAACCTGGCCAAATACGCCCCGCCCACCGGTTTCGGCAGCGCGAATGTGATGGCGGCCAACTACATCAGCGAGCTGAGCGGCCTGCAGCAATTGGCTCCGGGTGCCAAGGTCGAGTTTATCGACGGCCTGTCCCTGGACCCGACGGCCTCCAACTGGACTCACACGGACAGCGACGGCAACAGCGTCAAAGGCGTGAAGACCGAGTTCTTCAACAACACCAACTGGTCCGGCGACCCGGCGGCCAGCCGCACCGATCGCCATGTCGACCTGGACTGGTCCACCGACAGCCTGCCGGTGAACGGCGATACCGCGGCCACTTCGATTCGCTACAGCGGCCAGATCACCCCGACCGTCAGCGGCGAGCAGGTGTTCAAGATTCGCGCCGACGGTGCCGTGCGTCTCTACGTCAACGGCAAGAAAGTGCTGGATAACGGCGACGGCAAGCCGCTGCCCAACAACAGCATCCCACCGACCATTCCGGTATTCGCCAAGGTCAATCTGGAGGCTGGCAAAGCCGTCGACATCAAGCTGGAATACTCGCGCCGCAACGGCTACCTCTCGACCATGGGCGGTTTGGTGGGCGTGCAGATGAGCTGGGCCTCGCTGGTGGCGCCACAGGACCTGGCCAAGTACGACGCAGTGCTGGTGGCTGCGGGCAACAGCAATGAATACGAAGGTGAAGGCTTTGACCACAGCTTCGACCTGCCGGAGTTCCAGGGCCAACTGATCCAGAGCATTGCCAAGGTCAACCCCAATACTGTCGTCACCCTGCACGGCGGTACCGGGTTGAAAATGAGCGACTGGATCGACCAGGTACCGGCCGCATTGCATGCGTTCTACCCTGGGCAGAACGGCGGCCAGGCATTGGCGGAGATCCTGCTGGGCAAGGTCAACCCGTCGGCCAAGTTGCCAATCAGCATCGAGCGCAACATCGAAGACAACCCGATCTACGCGACCTTCCCCAAGTTCGACAACCAGGAAACCCTGGCTGAGATGAGCTACAAGGACGACCTGTTCCTGGGCTATCGCGGTTACGAGAAAAAAGGCATCAAGCCGCTCTACCCGTTCGGCTATGGCTTGTCGTACACCACCTTCGGCTACAGCAACATCAGCGTGACGCCAGGGGTTGCAGTTGCAGGGGCGCCGATCAAGGTGTCGTTCGACCTGGCCAACACCGGCAAGGTGGCGGGCGCCGAAGTCGCCGAGCTGTACGTGGGCCAGAACAATCCGAAAGTCGAGCGGGCGCTCAAGGAACTCAAGGGCTACAAGAAAGTGTTCTTGAAGCCGGGCGAGAGCAAGCGCGTGACCATCGAGCTTAACGATCGCTCGCTGGCCTACTACGACGTCAAGAGCAAGCAATGGGTGGTGGACGCCGACAGCTTCAACTTGTCGGTGGGCGCGTCGTCTCAGGACATTCGCCTGAACGCCAAGCTGGTCAACCCGTTCCGCCAGGAACTGTCGACGACCACCAGCAACCCGTTGCCGCGTTCAGCGCTCAATTCGACGTTGCGTGAGCTGCCACAGGTGAAGACTGGCGGTGTGCTGCATCAGAATGAAGGCGACAGCGGCACCAGTGAAGGTGATGGCTATGACATGAGCGATGACAGCAGCCAGGGCAGTGCTGCCGGTAACTGATCCCGACTCGGTCTAATGTGGGATGGGCAAGCCCCCTCCCACATTTTTGACTGTGTTTGACTCAGGTTCGAATGGCCGCTTCAACCCGCGCAATGTAGGCGTCGAAGCGCGCCACCAGATCCACCTGCTCGGGAAACCGCAACCACTGGATCTGCAGGCCATCCATCATGGCCAGGATCTCCTCCACCAGCCCGGCGATGTCCACGTCGCCGCGCACCTCCCCCGCCGCCACCAGGTCGGCAAACTGTCCTTGCATGCGTTGGTGAATCGCCGCGTAGCGCGCCTGGAACCACGCCCAGGCCGGCTGGGTATCCAACAGACTTTCGGCATTCAAGATGGTAAACGCGCGCACCACGCCAGGCGCCGTGGCATTTGAACGATTGATTGCGCGCAGGCTGCCGAGCAAACCATTGAGGGTTTTCTCCGCACGCACTTCATCGGCAATCCGCTGATTGACCTCATCACGCCGCTGCAACACGCCCATCAACAGTGAGATCTTGCTCGGAAAATGGTGCAGCAACCCGGCCACGGAAATCCCTACGATCCCCGCCACCTGCGCCATCGAGGCACCGCTGTAGCCTTCCAGGGAAAACACTTGCAAGGCCGCATCCAGCAGCTCTTCGCGGCGTTTTTCACCTTTGGGTGCGCGGCGGGTTTTCGGCGGCGACTCGGTCATGGAAAAGTCCTGGAGGAAGAGGCTTGCACCGTATCCAAAATGCCACCGCGCCGCAAATAAACCTCGGGCGAGTGTCGGGGCTTCAATGGAACGCTCTGGGCAATCCATGCCAATCAATGCTCGGACTTGTCCCAGATAACCCGAGTAAGCCGCCATGATCGCTTCAAGACTATTCACGCCTCCGCTGCCCGCGTCACCCCCCTCGCCCGCCGAGGACGGCGACAGCATTCAACCGACCGAACGCCTCTCCCGAAGTCGCCGCGATGTGGGTGAGCCCGATAAATACTGGCCGCAGCACAGCACCCTCAAAATCGCCATGTATGACTACGAGATGGACGACCCTTATGTGCAGGCGGTCAAGCAGGCCGCCAGCGAGTGGCTGCCCCATATCAACCTTAAGTTCGAATTCGTCAGCGGGGAAGAAGGCGATGTTCGCATCTCGGGGGTGCCGATTCATCAAGGTTCCGGGGTCTCAATGGTCGGTACCGATGCACAAAAAGTATCCCCCGGAATGCCGACCATGAACCTGCCGATAGACTACTCGTCGACTTCATTCGCCCACACCGTGTTGCACGAATTCGGCCACATGCTCGGCGCCCGGCATGCCCATCAGCATCCTGACGCGAATATCCCGTGGGACTTGGCCAAACTTGACCGGCATATACCCCATCACTACCAGCAAGCCAACTTGCTGCCCCTGCCGCGCAGCGCTGTCTATGATTTTCTGCCGTATGACGAAGACTCAGCCATGCACTACGCGATCAACCCCGCGTTGACGACGAGTAATACCTTCCACTCAAGAAACTCGATGCTCAGCCCAGGCGATATCGCCTGGGCAAACAAGGCCTACCCGAAGGCAGCTCGTCGGACCGGCACATAAGCATACGAGCCCGCGTGAGTAGCGCCCGGTTGTGTCAGGCACTCTCACGCGCGATCAACTGACATTGCAAGAAATTCAGCCGCTGGACGTCCTCCGCAACCGGTAAGACCCCCAGGCTTTCCAGGACCCGCGTCGCCGCCAGCACACCAATCTCAAGCGCCGGCGGTTTGATGGTGCTCAGGCTCGGCAGCAGCATTTCTGCAAACGGGTAATCACCGAACCCGAGCACCGCGCACTTCAATCCGGAACGCTGCCCGGCCAGCAGGCCACCGGCGGCCAGGTTGTCATTGGCGAAGAAGATCGCCTCCGGTGGGGTGGCGTGGCTCATCAGCGCCTCCATGGCCTGCTTGCCCGCCTCGAACGGTGCGCGGCCGGCGTCCGGGACGAACACCTGGGGCTGCACGCCCAGTTCGACCAGGGTTGCCGCAAATCCTTCCCCACGCTCATGGGCGCTGAAGTCACCCGCCACGCTGTTCTGCACGAAGGCCATGCGCCGATAGCCCTTGCCATGCAGGTAACGCGCGGCGCTGACGCCGACCTGGTAGTGGGAAAAGCCGATCTGCACCGGTGCGCGCTCGGGCACGTAGTCCCAGGTTTCCACCACCGGAATGTCCGCGTCGGCAATCATCTTTTCAGTCGCCGCACTGTGGAAGCGACTGGTCAGCACCAGCGCCGCTGGCGACCAACCCAGAAACGCCCGCACCGCGCTTTCTTCCTGCTCGGCGCTGAAGTAACTCGACGCCAGCAACAGTTGGTAGCCATGGCGACTGAGGGTATCGCTGAACCCCTGAATGGTATTGGCAAAAATCGGTCCGGAAATGTTCGGGATCACCATCGCCACGATCCGCCCACGCGCCGACGCCAATCCGCCGGCCACCAGGTTGGGCACGTAACCCAGCTCGGCGACTACTTGGGCAATGCGTTCGCGGCGTTCTGGGGACACCTGTTCCGGCTGGTTGAAATAACGCGACACGGTAATAGCCGACACGCCAGCCTGGCGCGCCACGGTATTCAAGGTGACACGCCCGGCGCCACGGCGCTTGCGCGGTTTTTCTTCGCTCACGGGAGGATCCTGTTAATAACCAAAAAGAATATGAGACTAATTTTTAAGTATTTGACGCTCTAAAGCAGAGCTAACAATAATGCCGATGTTAGCGCTAACAAAGCGCGCTGTCTGCTACTCGCTCAAGCGAATGCCCAAGACAGTTTCACAGGCGCTGACGGTCGTAGAACCGCAGCGGACCAGGGCATTTTTTTGAGCGGGCACAGCATGCACAAACACACTCACTTATTATTCCTCGCCGGATTGACCGCACTTCCGGCAGGCGTCGCCGTTGCCGCCGACGAGCCGCAAGCCACCCTCGAAGCGGTGACCGTCACAGCCACCCGCCGCGAAGAATCCCTGCAGAAAGTCCCGGTGGCGGTCTCGGTACTCGATGGCGAGCAACTGGAGCGCGACAACCGCAACGGCGTGGCGAGCATCGCGCAACAGGTGCCGTCGCTGAACTTCCGTACCGGCGCATCGAACAAGGACACCTCATTATTCGTACGCGGCGTGGGCACCATCTCCACCTCCCCCGGCGTGGAGCCGACGGTGGCCACGGTGATCGACGGCGTGGTCTATGCGCGCCCCGGCCAGGCCACCCTCGACCTGCTGGACCTGGAACGCATCGAAGTGCTGCGCGGCCCCCAAGGTACGCTGTTCGGCAAGAACGCCTCGGCCGGTGTGCTCAACATCACCAGCAAGGCCCCCACCGCCGAGACCCACGGCTACATCGACCAGTCGTACTACAGCGGCAATGAAAGCCGCACCCGTTTCGGCATCGGCGGCAGCCTGGTGCCGGACGTGCTCAAAGGCTCGGTCAGCACGCTGTTTGGCAGCTATGACGGCAACGTCGACAACCAGCACAACGGTCAGGAGGTCAACGGTTACAACCACAAAGGCATTCGCGGCAAGTTGGAATTCACCCCCAACGACGACGTGACGCTGACGCTGATCGCCGACTACATGCAATCTCACGACGATGCGCCGAATGGTGTGGTCAGTAAGTCATTGACCCCAGCATTCAGCAACGCCTTGAGCCCGGTGCGGGCCTCCAGCGACAACCGCGACATCAACACCGATACGCGCAGCCATGTCGAGGACACCAACAAAGGTTTGTCCGCCCAGTTGGACTGGAATCTGGGCGACTACACCCTGACCTCAATCACCGCCTGGCGCGGCTGGGACAACACCCAATACCAGGATGGCGACCGCCTCGGCAGCGTGACCGCCGCGTTTCCCGGCACTGCCGACAAGGGTGAGCTGGCCTTCGACCAGTACTCTCAAGAGTTGCGCCTGGCCTCGCCCAAGGGTGAATTCCTGGAGTACGTCGGCGGCCTGTTCTACATGCATGGCAAGGACGAAGAGACTTACCAGCGCACGCTCACCACCACCACGCGCACCGACCGTGGCGTCGCCGACTACAGCACCACCAGCGACAGCTACGCGGTGTTTGGCGAGACCACGCTCAACTTCACCTCGCGCTTTCGCGGGATCGCCGGCCTGCGCTACACCCATGACGACTTGAAATACGATCACCGCCGCGTATCCACCTCGGCCACCACCGTCAGTGGGATTCAACCGGCCACGTCCAGCTCGGGTTCAGTGGACGAAGATGGCTGGTCCGGGCGCCTCGGCGTGCAGTACGACCTGACCGATAACATCACCAGCTACCTGACCTACTCGCGCGGCTACAAAGGCCCGGCCTACAACGTGTTCTTCAACATGCAGCCGCGCGATACCGATGCGCTCAAGCCGGAAACCTCCAACACCTGGGAAGCCGGGATCAAGGCCACGGCCTGGAACAACCGACTGACCACCAACCTGGCGGTTTTCCACAGCGACTACGACAACTACCAGGCCAACTTTTTCGACTCGGTCGCCGGCCAAGTGGTGACCCGCCTGATCAACGCCGGCAGCGTCAGCACCGAAGGCGTCGAACTCGATTACGCCTTGCAGGCCACCCAGCAACTCAAGCTCTCCGGCGCCCTGGCCTACACCCGTGCACGCATCGACGAATTCGCCTGCCCGGCGGGCGCGGCGGCCACCTGCAACGTCAACGGCAAGCCGCTGCCCTACAGCCCGGACTGGAAGAGTTACGTACGCGCCGACTACACCATCCCACTGGATAACGGCCTGGATATCGAACTGGGCACCGACTACAGCTGGCAGAGCGAAGTGCAGTACGACATCAGCCAAAACCTCGACACCAAACAAGGCGCCTACGGCATCTGGAACGCCAGCGTGGCCCTGGCGGACTACAGCAATGGCTGGCGCGTGGCGCTGCTGGCCAAAAACCTCGCCGACAAGTCCTACTCGCCGTTGCTGGCCAGTGGCGGCAACTACATCTACCGCGCCGTACCTCGTGACGATGAACGTTACTTCGGCGTGCAACTGCGCAAGGATTTCTAACATGAGCCGTCAGCTGAAACTCGGCGCCTTTCTCATGGCCACCGGGCACCATGTGGCCGCGTGGCGCCATCCGGACGTACCGGCAAATGCCGGGCTGGATTTCGCCCAGTACAAACACTTGGCGCGGGTGGCCGAAGCGGCCAGGTTCGATGCACTGTTCGTAGCCGACAGCATTGCCGCGCCCACGGGCGAGATCGCCAGCCATATGGCGCGATCGGATCATTTCGAGCCGCTGACCCTGCTCTCGGCGTTGAGTGCGGTGACGGAGCATATCGGCCTGATTGCCACGGCGACCACCACCTACAACGAGCCCTACCATGTGGCGCGCAAATTCGCCTCGCTGGATCACCTGTCGGGGGGGCGGGCGGGTTGGAACCTGGTGACGTCGGACGCTGCTGCAGAGGCGCAAAATTTCGGCCGCGATGAACACGTGGGCCATGCCGAGCGCTACAGCCGCGCCCGCGAGTTTCATAAGGTGGTGACGGGCCTTTGGGACAGCTGGGAAGACGACGCCTTCGTGCGCGACAAAGCCAGCGGCACCTACTACGAGCCGACGAAGCGGCATGTGCTCGATCATGTGGGCGAACACTTCCGGGTCAAAGGCCCGCTGAACGTGGCGCGCTCGCCTCAAGGCCAGCCGGTGATCGTGCAGGCGGGTTCTTCGGAAACGGGCCGCGATTTGGCGGCACAGACCGCCGAGGTGGTGTTTACCGCACAGACTTCGCTGGCCAATGCCCAGGCATTTTATGCTGATCTCAAAGGGCGCCTGGACGGGTATGGACGTCAGCCGGATTCGCTGAAAATCATGCCCGGCGTGTTTGTGGTGGTCGGGCACACCGAGGCCGAGGCCCAGGCAAAATTCGAGGCATTCCAGGATCTCGTGGAGCCCGAAGTCGGCGTTGCCTTGCTGGGGCGCATGCTGGGCAATTTCGACCTGTCCGGGTACCCACTGGATGGGCCGTTGCCGGAGCTGCCATTGACCGATAGCGGGCAACGGAGCCGTCAGCAATTGCTCAGTGATTTGGCTCATCGCGAACAGTTGACCCTGGGACAGCTGGGGCGGCGCATCGCTGGTGGTCGCGGGCATTACAGTCTGATCGGCACGCCCGCGCAGATTGCCGATGAGCTGCAAAACTGGTTCGAAAACGGCGCGGCGGATGGTTTCAATATCCTGGTGCCTCATCTGCCCGGTGGGCTGGAGGATTTCGCCCAGTGGGTGGTGCCTGAACTGCAACGGCGCGGCCTGTTGCGCACCGAATACACCGGCACAACCTTGCGGGAAAACCTCGGTTTGGCGCGCCCGAAAAATCGCTTCAAGGAGACTCCGGCATGAAGATCCCGGCACTGTTGTTGGCCTTACTGATGACCCAAACCGCGTGGGCGGCCGAGCCGGACACCCTGCGCATCGGCTACCAGAAAGGCTCCATCGCTTTGGTTCTGGCCAAGGAACATGGCCTGTTGGAAAAACGCTTCCCGCAGACGGATGTGAAGTGGATCGAATTCCCCGCCGGCCCGCAGATGCTTGAAGCGCTCAACGTGGGCGCACTGGATGTGGGCTCCACCGGCGACATCCCGCCGCTGTTCGCCCAGGCGGCGGGCGCCGACTTGGTGTATATCGGCGCCGAGCCGCCCAAGCCCAGTGCCGAAACCATTCTGGTGCGCAATGACAGCCCACTGCATTCGGTGGCGGATTTGAAAGGCAAGAAAGTCGCCTTCCAGAAAGGCTCCAGCTCCCACAACCTGATCCTGCGCGCGCTGAACAAAGCTGGCCTGAGCTACAAGGACATCCAGCCGGTGTACCTGCCACCCGCCGATGCCCGCGCGGCGTTCGAACAAGGCAGCGTGGATGCCTGGGCGATCTGGGAGCCCTACTCGTCCCTCGCCTTGAGCCAGAGCCCCAGCCATGTGCTGGCCAATGGTGAAGGCTTGGGGTTGTCGGGACCGGTGTACACCGCGCGGCGTGAATATGCCCAGGCCAACGGTGGATTTATCCATGATCTGCTGGGTGAGTTGACCAACGCCGAAGCACTGACCCGCAGCCAGCGTGAGGACAGTTTGAAGGTACTGACAGCCTTCATGGGCCTGCCCGGTGACGTGATCGCCCGCTATATGGATAACCGCCCGCCATCGCCGATTTTGCCGATTGATGAGGGGATTATTCAGGCGCAGCAAGCGACGGCGGATTTGTTTTTCCAGAACCGGTTGTTGCCCAAGGCGATTGAGGTGAAGCAGGCCGTGTGGAAATCCGAAGTCCACTGAAATCAAAATGTGAGAGGGGGTTGCACCCGATAGCGCTGAGTCAGTCACTTGATGTTTTGACTGTTGCACTGCAATCGGGAGCAAGCCCCCTCCCACAGTTGAGTGGATTCCAGTCCGGCAATGTGTTGATCGTGAATGCGTAAAGATAAAACTAAGTAACTGCCCCCCTGAAGATCAAAATGTGGGAGGGGGCTTGCTCCCGATGGCGGGGTGTCAGTCACTTGATATTCCAACTGAAGCACCGCCATCGGGAGCAAGCCCCCTCCCACAGTTGAGTGGATTCCAGTCCGGCAATGTGTTGATCGTAAATGCGTAAAGATAAAGCTAAGTAACTGCCCCCCCTAAAGATCAAAATGTGGGAGGGGGCTTGCTCCCGATGGCGGGGTGTCAGTCACTTGATATTCCAACTGAAGCACCGCCATCGGGAGCAAGCCCCCTCCCACAGTTGAGTGGATTCCAGTCCGGCAATGTGTTGATCGTGAATGCGTAAAGATAAAGCTCAGTAACTGCCCCCCTGAAGATCAAAATGTGGGAGGGGCTTGCTCCCGATGGCGGTGTGTCAGTCACTTGATGTTTTGACTGTTGCACCGCCATCGGGAGCAAGCCCCCTCCCACAGTTGAGTGGATTCCAGTCCGGCAATGTGTTGATCGTGAATGCGTAAAGATAAAGCTAAGTAACTGACCCCCTGAAGATCAAAATGTGGGAGGGGGCTTGCTCCCGATGGCGGTGGTTCAGTTGGAACAGCTTGTACTGACTCAGCGCTATCGGGAGCAAGCCCCCTCCCACATTTTTAACGCGTCAGGCTTGAGTGCGGGTGCTTTTTTCGACGACGCACATCGGGGTACCGGAAACCGGCTCATTGATGATCTGCACCTGCACCTCAAAGACCTCCCGCATCAACTGCGCACTGATCACCTGGCCCGGCGCGCCATCGGCGACCAGATGACCGCCGTGCATCACCGCCAAATGATCGGCATAGCGGCACGCCTGGTTGATGTCGTGGAGCACGGTGATCACGGTCTTGCCTTCGGCGGCCAGTTCGCACATCAAGTCCATGAGTTCGACCTGATGACTGATGTCGAGATAGGTCGTCGGTTCATCCAGCAATACCACCGGCGCGTTCTGCGCCAGCACCATCGCCAGCCACGCGCGTTGGCGCTGGCCACCGGACAGATCCGCCAGGGCGCGGTCGGCCAGGTTGTCCAGTTCCAGGCGCTGCATGGCCTGGTTTACCTGGGATTGATCGCTGCCGCTGAGGCGTCCCCACAATGAGTTGTGAGGACTGCGGCCGTAGGCAACCAACTGGCGCACGCTGACGCCTTCCGGCACCGGCAATACCTGGGGCAGAAACGCGATCTGCCGTGCCAGCTGGCGGGCGGACAAGGCGCTGTAAGGCTGGCCGTCGAGCGTCAGTTCACCCTGCGTAGGTTTGAGAATGCGCGCAAAGGCCTTGAGCAACGTGGACTTGCCGCAGCCGTTGGGCCCGATCAGCGCGGTGACTTTTCCCACCGGTGGCGCAAACGAAAGCCCCTGCACAATGCGTGTGCCGCCGTAGCCGATATCAAGCTCGCGGGCCTGGAGAATACTCATATCATCAACCCTTGAACCGTGCCAGCAACCAAAGAAAATACGGTGCGCCAATCACCGCCGTCAGCACCCCGGCGGGGATTTCGCTGGGCGCGATCAACGTGCGCCCGAGGGTGTCGGCCAGCACCAGCAACAGCGCGCCGACCAGCATCGCCGCCGGCAGCAGGTACTGGTGATGCCCGCCCACCAGCCGCCGCGCCATGTGCGGCGCCACCAGACCGATAAACCCAATCGGCCCGATCACGCCTACGCCCAGGCTGGTGAGCAGCACCGCGCACGCCATCGCCAGCCAGCGCGTGCGACTCAATGCGGCCCCCAGGCTGTGGGCCGCTTCATCACCGAGGGCGATCAGGTTCAGCGGTTTGGCCAGGCATAGCCCAAACGGGATCAGCAGCAGGAACGGCAACACCAGCGCCACATGGTGCCAGTTGCGGCTCCACAGGCTGCCGGTGAGCGCGAGCAGCGCGGTGTTGATATCCAGCGGATGGGACAGGATCAGAAACTCGGTGACGCTGGACAAGGTCACCGCAATCGCCACCCCGGACAGCGCGAAGCGCACACCGGAAAAACTCACGCCGGTGTTGTACAACGCCAGCAGCAAAGCGCCGCCGGCACCGCCCAGGCAGGCCACCAACGGCAGCCAGGCAATCGGCAGGTGCGGCCAACTGATGATCGCCACGGTCAGCGCCAACCCCGCGCCTTGGGTCACGCCGAGGATTTCCGGCGAGGCCAGCGGGTTGCGGATCACGCCTTGCACGATCGCACCGGCCAGGCCGAAGGCTGCGCCTGCGAGGATGGCGATCAGGCTGCGCGGCAGGCGGTGGTTCCACACTTCGAAGTCGAGGGCGTCATGGGCCAGCAGGCGATCGAAGACGGTCGCGGGCTTGAGCCACAACGTGCCGGCGCTGAGGCTGACGAAGGTCGCCAGCAGCAACAGGCCGAGCAGCAACCACAGGCGAAAACGTGGGCGGATCATAGGGCGCGCCTGGCAAGAAACAGAAAGAACGGTGCGCCGATCAGCGCAGTGACTACACCGGCCGGGGTTTCCACCGGAAAGGCCACGGCGCGGCTGAGCAGGTCGGCGCCGAGCACGATCACCGCGCCCAACGCCGCACTCAGCGGGATCAGCCAGCGGTAATCATTGCCGAGAAACTGGCGCAGGATATTCGGCGCAATCAAGCCGACAAAACCAATCGGCCCCACCGCGCAGACACTGGCGCCCACCAGCAACAGGCTGGCAATGAACACCTGCAAGCGCAGGCTGGCGATGCCCACGCCCAACGAGCGGGCGGCGTCTTCGCCAAGGTTGATCAGGTTCAGGCGTGGCGCACACCACAGCGCCCACAGGCCACCGATCAATGTGGACGGCCACAGCAGTTGCACTTGGGCAGCGCCCACATTGGCGAGGGAGCCGGCCAGCCAGTTCAATACGCTTTGCGCCTGAGCCTCCACCAGAATCACCGTGAGCCGGGTCAAGGCAGCGCACAACGCCGCCACCGCCACGCCGGCCAATACCAAGCGACCTTGGGCCGTGGTCGGCGACCAGGCGCCACCGAGGCTGAACACCGTGACCCAGGCCAACGCGCCACCGATGCAGGTCATCAGCAAGGCGCCACCGGCAAACGGCGGTGCAACCAATCCTGTCGAAAACAACGCCAGCCCCAACGCCGCTCCCGCCGTCACGCCAAATAACGACGGCGAGGCCAGGCGGTTACGGGTGATGCCTTGCATCAGTGCCCCGGCCAGGCCCAGGCAAGCACCCACCAGCGCCGCACACACCGCACGCGGCACCCGCAATTGGGCAACGATATAGGCCATATTGCCGCCGACAGCGCCTTGATGAACCAAGCCATTCCAGGCATCTGTCGCAGTCAGGGTGAACGGTGACCAACTGTACAACGACAACCAGAACAGCACGGCGCCGAGCAGCACAATGCCCGCCGCCGCGAGACTACGCGCCATGCTTATTGGCTCAGTACGGCGTTGCCGCCCTTGAGAATCGCCAAGGCGTCTTCGGCGATCTGCTCCGAAGCGAGCACGCCACGGTTGCGCGCCCAGCTGTCGCCATCCACTTCGGCCACGTGCTTGTTACGCACGGCACCGAGCACTTGCCAGAGTGGCTGCTTGCTCCACGCGTCGACGATGCTCGGGCGACGGTAATGGCCGACCAGCAACCAACCGGGGTCCAGGGCCAAGAGTTGTTCCAGGCTGACGAATTCGGTGGGGGCGGCATTGGCGCGCACCGAAGGCACTTTCAGGCCGATGGCTTGGAGCACGCTGCCAGCGTACGAATCCGGGCCGTGCACCGAAAAGCTGTCTTCGCGGGCGACACCGAAGAGCACGCTGGCACCGGCGGGAATCTGTTGGGCAATTTTTGTCAGGTTCGCGCGGTTCTGGGCGATGCGCGCTTCCATCTGCGGGCTTTTGCCCAAGGCCTTACCGATCAGCTCGGCGGACTTGAGGCTGCCCTCATAGTCCTCACCGCGCGAAGGCAGCAACAAGGTTGGCGCGATGCTGGCCAAGTCGCTGTACAGCGCTTGATGGCGATTGAGGTCGGCGACGATCAAGTCCGGCTTGAGCCGGGCGATTTCCTCGATACTCGGCTGCGAACGCAGGCCCACTGACGTCCATTGGCCGATGGCCTGGCGCACACGGGGCAAAACGCGGTTGGCGTCGCCATCATCCGCTGCACCGACGGGGGTTACGTCAACGGCGGCGAGGCTATCGAGAAAGGAGAACTCCAGCACCACCACACGCTTGGGCGCATCGGGCAGATGCACAGCGTGCTGGCCGTCGTTGAGATCGATGGGTGCAGCACTTAACAGGCTTGAAGAGAACGCCAGCAGGCAGGCAGCAAGGATGGGGATGGAGCGCAACAGTTGCATGAAGGGACCTCGGCGTTAAAACACCCCGGCTGGACCGGCTGGGGAAAACGGCGGGTACTATTCCATATCAGCGCGGCGTGATCAAAAAACATTCTCATTTGTGGGAGGGGACTTGCCCCTCCCCCATCTGATCGGCGTCTAGAAGTCGACGGTGGCAGAGAGCAGATAGGTGCGCGGTGTCGACAGGGTCAGCCCCGGCTCGCTGTCATCCGACGCACCCGCCGAGCTCCAATAGCGTTTATCGGCGACGTTCTCCACATTCGCCCGCAGGGTGATGTGCTTGTCGTCGACCTTGAACCCATACCGGGCACCCACGTCGATACGGTTCCAGGCGTCGATTTCCTTGACGTTGGACTGGTCCAGGTACTGCGAGCTGGAGTGGATGCCACGGCTGGTCAGGGTCAGGCCTTCGAGCATCGGCACGTCCCATTCGGCACCAACGTTGACGTTGTACTTGGGCGTGGCCGGCGCGCGGTTGCCGTCGTAGGTGCCGTTGGTGGTGTCCTTGAGTTTGCTGTCGATGTACATCACGCCGCCGAGCAGGCGCACGCCCTTGAGCGGCTCGCCGAACACACTCAGTTCCGCACCGGAGTTTTCGCGCTTGCCGTTAGGCCCGAACAGTCTCGACGTGGCGTTGGTCTCGTAGGCCGGTTGCTTGATGCGGAACACGGCGGCCGTCACGCCGAAGGCACCGGCGTCGTACTTGGCGCCCACTTCCACCTGGCGACTGACAAACGGCGGGAAGATCTCGTTTTCGTTGCGCGACGTGGACGGCGCGATCTTGCCTTGGCTCAAGCCTTCCATGTAGTTGGCGTACAGCGACAGTTTGTCGGTGGCCTTGAACAGCAAGCCACCGGATGGCGAGAGTTTTTCTTCGTCGTAGTTGGTTTTGCCTTTGACCCCATCGCTCCAGTCGTCGACTTTCACCCGCTGCCAGCGCGCGCCAAGGGTCAGCAACAAACGGTCTTCGAAGAAGCCCAGGGTGTCAGACAGGGCCACGCCGCTGAAACGGTTTTCGGTGTAGACCTTCGCATCCTGGCGCGTGGCCGTAGACGGCGTCGGGGTTTGCACAGGGTTGTAGAGATTGCTCGTGCCTTCTGGATAACGCGCGCCACCGTTGGTGAAGTCCATATAGAAGTCGCTGAGTGCCAGGTTGACCTCATGACTCACCGGCCCGGTATGGAACCAGTTGCGTACACCCGCCGTGGCCGTTCGCACGTTTTCATCACGGGTGAAATCCCGGGGCTGCACGCGGAAGTCACCGGCCGCATTGCTCACCGACACCGCATGGCGCAGGAACTCGTGATTACTTTTACGCGCGCCTACGCCGCCGTAGAGCATCACCGAATCGCTCAGGTCATATTCGGCATTCACCGTACCGAAGGTGTCCTTGGTGCGGGCCTTGCTCCAGGATTGCGCGTAATTGCGGCGCACATCGTTGGCGCTCGGCACCGGCGCGGCGGCCGCTACCTGCACACGTTCCTGGGGCGCATCGGTATCCCGTTCGGTGCGGCCAATATCGGTGGACAACCGCAGGCGCTCGCCCCGGAAATCCAGGCCCAGCACGGCCATCTCGCGGTCGACACTCTGGTGATCCCATTCGGTGTCGCCGGACTGCTTCACGCCGTTGAAACGCAGGCCGAACTTGTTGTCCTCGCCAAAGCGCCGGCCCACGTCCACCGCGCCACCGGCTTGGCTATCCGAGGCCCAGGTGCCGGTAAACGAGGTGATGTCCTTGTCGGTGGCACGCTTAGGCACCACGTTGATGCCGCCGCCCACACTGCCGCGCGGCGAGATGCCGTTGATCAGTTGGGTCGGGCCTTTGAAGATGTCGACGCGGTCGGCCATTTCCATGTCGATGGTGTAGGTCGGCAATACGCCATAGAGGCCGTTGTACGACACATCACTGTTGAACAGGCTGAAGCCACGAATGGTGAACTGCTCATAACGCCCACCGGCCGGGTTGGTGGCGCGTACCGAGGGGTCGCTGTTGATCAGGTCGCCGAGGGTGCGCGCCTGCTGATTCTTCACCGCATCGGCGGTGTAGGTGGTCATGCTGAACGGTGTTTCCATGAAGTCCCGCGTGCCTAGCAAACCTTGGGAACCACGGCGCACCACTTGGCCACCGGCGTAAGTATCGCCGTCGTACAGGCCGGTGGTGCCGAGGATAGAGGTCGGCGCCAGTTCCAGGGTACTGCCGTCCGGCGCTGGCACCAACATGTAGGCCTGCTCGCCCATGGGTTGCAGTTGCAGGCCGGAGCCTTGCAGCAAGCGCGCGAAGCCCTCCTCCACGCCGTATTCGCCGGATAAACCACTGCTGCTGCGCCCGCTGACCAGCGCGGGGTCCACTGACAGGTTGACGCCCGACAACCCGGCAAAACGGGTCAACGCTGCGCTCAGGCTGCCGGCCGGCACCTGATAGCTGCGACGCGCGGCGGCGTCCTCGGCAAAGCTTGTAGGAACAAACAATGGGCTGGCGCTGAGGCTCAGCATCAGGCTCAGTTTGAGCAACGGGCGCAAACGCAAGGGTAGGACTGCGGACATTGGAGGAAACTCTCGATTTTGTTCACTTGCCTGGAATGACAGGCGAGGTGAAAAAAGGGGACAGGCTTCGAGAGTTATTTTTTAGCCAATGGGCACTTCCAGCCCTACCTTGACGCGATCCAGCGCCACCAATGTCTTGAACCACTTCACGTTGGGGTTCTCGGCGAACAGCCGGGCGGCGAGATCCTGGTATTCCTGCATGCTGGCAACGTTCAGCACCAGCACGAAATCCGCTTCGCCGGTGACGTAATAACACTGCTGCACCTGGGGCACGGAGAAGCTGGCCTTGGTCGTCGACAGCGCGTCGATGCTGGTACGTTCGACGGAAACCTCGGCAATGATGGTGATCGGCTTGCCGGCCTTCACCGGGTCCACCAGGGCCACATTCGCGATGATCACTCCACCCTCTTCCAAGCGCTTGATGCGGCGTTGCACGGCGGCGGTGGAGAGGTTGACCTTCTCGGCGAGAGTACGCAGGGGCAAGGCGTTGTCGCGCTGCACCAGGGCCAGGATGGACCAGTCGAAGCCGTCCAGGTCCAGCGTGTAAGAAGCGGGTTTGGCCATTCGGTGCGTGCTCGACGGGGTGAGAAATTTTATCGAAAACAGCCTCGATTCAGAGACCAATGACGACCAGGGCCTCAATACTATCCCAACTCCTTCAGCATGCAGAAATGGAGCGTCTCATGGGGTTTTTGATTCACCTGTCGCCGGTGTTTCCGGTGATGTCGAAGGGTTCCGTCGCCACGCAGCGGCCGGGCATGCTGCGCCTTACCACACCGCGATATGGGAATCCGCACGTGGTTCGGTGCCGCCACACAACACGCCGCTGACCGGGTCACGCAGGATAATCTGCCCGCGCCCGTAATCGGTCAGGTCGCTGTCGGTCTGCACGGTATGACCACGCCGCGCCAGTGCATTGACCAGGCCCCGCGAGGCGCCGTGTTCGATGCCAACCTTCATGTCACCCAGCCATTGCCAGCGCGGCGCATCCAGCGCGGCCTGGGGGTTGAGGCCGAAGTCCACCAGGTTCATCACCATCTGCACATGACCCTGGGGCTGCATATACCCCCCCATCACGCCGAACGGGCCGAGTGCCTGGCCGTCCTGGGTGAGGAAGCCGGGGATGATGGTGTGAAAGGTCTTCTTGCCCGGTGCCAGGTGGTTGGCATGGGCCGGGTCGAGGCTGAATTCCTGCCCACGGTTCTGCAGCGCAATGCCGCTGTCGGGCAACACAACGCCGGAGCCGAAGCCGTGGTAGTTGCTCTGGATAAACGAGACCATATTGCCTTCGGCGTCCGCCGTGGCCAGGTACACCGTGCCGCTGGCGTGGGGGTCGCCGGGTTTGGGCGGCTGCGCCTGTTCGCTGATCTGGTCACGGCGGCGGCGGCTGTAGTCGTCGCTGAGCAGGTCGGCCACCGCCACGCGCATGTGCGCGGGGTCGGTGATGTAGTGCAGCCCATCGCTGTAGGCAAGTTTCATCGCCTCCAGTTGGCGATGCCAGGTCTGCTGGCTGTCGCGGTGATCGAAGGTGAAGCCTTCAAGAATTTTCAGCGCCATCAACGCCACCAGGCCCTGGCCGCTGGGCGGAATTTCCCAGACATCCACGCCGCGGTAGTTGATATGGATCGGCTCCACCCACTGCGCGCGGTAATCCTTGAGGTCGCTGGCGCGCAGGTAGCCCCCACTGGCGCGCGAGTGGGCGTCAAGACGCTCGGCCAGCGCGCCGCGATAGAGGCTTTCGCAGCAGGTAGCGGCCAGTTCTTCCAAGGTGCGGGCCTGGGCCGTGTTACGGAAGATCTCACCGGCGCGTGGCGCGCGACCGTCGATCAGGAAGGTATCGAACCACGCGTCCAGCACTTCGTCACGGTGCGGGCTGAATTCGTTCATGGATATCTGCCATTGATGGGCGACCACCGGCGACAGCGCAAAGCCTTCCCGCGCCAAGGTGATCGCCGGTTGCAGCAACTCGGCGAACGGCAACTTGCCGAAGCGTTGCGACAACTCAGCCCACGCCGACGGGCAACCCGGTACCGTGACTGGGGTCCAGCCATACAGGGGCATCTGTTCATGCCCGGCGGCCTTGACCGCCTCAATACTCAAGGCCGCCGGCGCGTGGCCGTTGCCGTTCAGGCCGTGCAACTGGCCCTTGCACCAGACCAGGGCAAACGCATCGCCGCCCAGGCCGCAACCGGTGGGTTCTACCACCGTCAGGGCGGCGGCCGTAGCGATGGCGGCATCGATGGCGTTGCCGCCTTTTTGCATGATTTCGATACCGGCCTGAGCGGCCAGGGGTTGCGACGCGGCGACCATGCCGCGACGGGCAAACACGCTCTGGCGTTGCGACGGATAGGGGTACTCGTGAGGAGAAAATTTCAACATGGCAAACGCTCTTCAAAAAGGGTCATAACACGCGACTGAGAAAGGCCCGGGTACGCGGATGGCTGGGGTGGCTGAAGATCTGTTCCGGCGGCCCCTGCTCGATGAGCTCGCCCTGATCGAGCACCACCACGCGGTCGGCCACTTCACGGGCAAACCCCATTTCATGGGTGACCACCACCATGGTCATGCCCTCCTCCGCCAGTTCCTTCATCACCTGCAAGACTTCGCCGACGGTTTCCGGGTCGAGGGCACTGGTGGGTTCGTCGAACAACATGGCCTGGGGCTTCATCGCCAGCGCGCGGGCAATCGCTACCCTTTGCTGCTGGCCGCCGGAGAGCATTGACGGGTAATGGTTGGCTTTGTCGGCCAGGCCGACCCGCGCCAGCAAGCCGCGCGCCTGTTCCAGCGCCTGGGCACGCGGGGTGCCGAGCACCTGGATCGGCGCCTCGATGATATTTTCCAGCGCAGTCATATGGGGGAACAGGTTGAAGCGTTGGAACACCATGCCGATGTCCCGGCGCTGACGGGCGATGTTGCGCTCCGAATCGCGTACCAGGCTGCCGTCGCTGCGTTCGCGATAGCCCATGGCGCGGCCGTTGACACGAATGCGTCCGCCCTGGATGTCTTCGAGCAGGTTGATGCAGCGGATAAAGGTGGTCTTGCCAGAGCCGGAGGCTCCGATCAGCACCACCACTTCGCCCCGCCGCACTTGCAGAGAGATGCCCTTGAGAATCTGCAACTCGCCGAACGACTTCTGAACATCCAAAGCCTCAATGATCAGCTCTTCACTTTGGTGCGCCATGGTTAACGTCCCCTCAGCAATTTCAGGGTGCTGCGACCGAACATACGGCTGGCGGCCGGCGGTGGCGAGGAAGGTCGATCGGACTGGCCGAAGCGATTTTCGAGCCAGCGCTGGAAGAAGCCCCACAGAGTGGTCAGCGTCAGGAAATACAGGGCGACCACCAGGTACAGCTCGAACACGCGGAAGGTCGCCGAGGTGATCATCTGCGTGCTAAGCAAGAGTTCCTGCACGCCGATCACGCTGACTAGGGTGGTGTTCTTGAGCATGACGTTGAACTCATTGCCCAACGGCGGCACGATCACGCGGAACGCCTGGGGCAGCACGATGCGCCGCATCAGTTTGGCAAAGCCCATACCCAGGGAACGCCCCGCTTCGTATTGGCCTTTGTCCACCGCGCCGATACCGGCGCGGATGATCTCGGCCATGTACGCACCTTCGTTGAGGCCCAGGGCAATAATGGCCGCCTGGATATTGCCGGGAACGATCAGGCCGAACAGCTCGATGTCTTCGAAGCGGAAAATCCCGCCGGCCGCCAGTGCGGTGTACAAAAACACGATCTGCACCAGCAACGGTGTGCCGCGCATCAACCACACGTAAAAGCGCACCGGCAGGTGCAGCAGTGGGTTCTTCGACAGGCGCAACAGCGCCGCCGCCAAACCCAATGCACAGCCCAGCAGCATCGCCAATATGCTGATCAGGCAGGTCAGCCACAGCCCGGTGAGGTACACCCCACTGGGCTGGAGCAAGTACTGCCAGAACACATCCCAATTGAAATTCATCGTCGGTGCGCCTCAGTCGAGTGTGTCGCTGCTGACATGCCATTTGTTAAGCAATTGCACGTAGCTGCCGTCGCTGCGCATGTCGCTGATCACCTGCTGTACGGCGGCGGTGAGCTGCGGGTCGTCCTTGCGCATGCCCAGGCCGGTGAGGATGCGGCTGAACGCGGGCACACCTTCCTGGAACAGATCCGGGGCCATTGCGGCGTAGTAGCCGGCGGTTTCCACGGTGGTGCCGTATGCGTCGACCTGGCTGATGCGCAGGGCCTGAAAGGCATCGGTGTCGGTGTTGTAGACCACCAGTTTCATCGGCGGCTTGCCGGCCTTGGTCAGGCTTTCATTCTGGGTATCGAGCAGGGTCTTGATGGTCGAACCGTTGAGCACCGCGACCTTGTGCCCGGACAAGTCATCCAGGGTCTTGATGCCCTTGGGGTTGCCCTTGGGCACCACCACCGACTGGCTGGAATACATATAGTTGACGATGTCGATCACCTGGCGCCGCTCGGGTTTGTCGAACAGTTGGTCAACGATCATGTCGCACTGCTGGGCGAGCAACGCCGGCACCAGCCCGGAGAACGGAATCACCCGCCATTGCACGTGCTTATCGCCCAGGCGTTTGGCTATTTCCAGCCCCAGATCGACAGTGAGCCCGCGCGGTTGCTGGGTTTCGTCGAAGGACACCAGGGGCGGTGAATCCATCCCCGAGCAGTAGGTGAGTTTGTCGACTTTCTGCAGGCGCTCCGGCACCTGGGGCGCAGCAAAAGCCCATTGGGTACAGAGGCCGAGGGAGACAGCCATCAGCAAGGCACGGCGTTTATGCATGACCAGACACTCCAGTTCGTTAAGTAACGGGGGCAGGACTCAACGTCAACACACGACAGCTTTCTTATTGTTCGGATTGCAGGAATTGGATCAGGGCGGGCACGGTGCCTTCGATGTGTTCGCGCACCACCGCTTCAGCGCGTGCCCCATCACCGGCGCGGATCGCCTCAAGGATCACCGCGTGTTCCTGACGTGCGCTGAGGGGTTTTTCGCCGTGTTGCAACCACAAGCGCATGGGCGCCTCCACCAGCGAGTACAGCGCCGAGATTTGCTTCATCAGGCGCGGGCGACCGCTGAGGCTGCACAGGTATTCGTGGAAGGCACGATGACGGCTGACCCACACGGCGCTTTCATCGCGGTAGTCGTCCATCTCGTCGAGCAGGCGCTCCAGCGCGGCGAGTTGCCGCTCACCGATACGGCCCACCGCGACGCGCACCGCCAGACCTTCGAGGGCGCTGCGCATCTCGAACACTTCGTGCAGTTCATCGATATCCAGGCCGCTGACGATGGCGCCACGGTTGGGACGCAAGGTCACCAGGCCCTGGGCGTCCAGGCGACGGAACGCCTCGCGCACCGGCATGCGGCTCATGCCGATCTCGCTGGCGATATCCTCAGCAATCAGCCGGTCGCCTTTGTGGTAGCGGCCACCGCAGATGGCGTCGAGGAGGAACTTGTAGGCCTCCTCCTCGGCGGTGAGAGGCTGGCGGTCAACGTAAGCGGGGGCGAACTGCATCGGCTACACCTTTTGAATTTTTGTATCCAATTATCCACGGATACATAAATGCAGAATGCGTGCCAATCGTTCAGGGGTAAGCCAAGTGATTGATTTGGATGAAATAGGTCGCAAGTGCCTGACGGCACGCGCAAAGACGGTGTAGGAATGTGCTACCAAATGGCTCAGAAAATGCCCCGTGCCGGGGCAGTGCGGTCGCCGGTAACAGCCACATGCACGTGCAGAATCAGACGGATTCGGCCGAATAGATGATGGTTTGTGCGGTGTCTTGCGCAACGGTCTGACGGGTGAAGTAGGTGTCGCCTTCGTCAGTCAGGATCTCGTAGTCGACTTTTCGGGTGGCGCTGGCGTGCTTGATGATCTTCAGCACGCGCTGGAATTTCACGCTCTGCGTTCCGTTCTGGCTGGGTCCGGTGAGGACGCTGACACTTTGAAACCATCCGGCGTGCTGCTTGTTGCTCAACAGGGCGCCGGTCATTGCTTCAAAACGTTCGAGCCGGGTGAAACCCCATAAAGTCTGCTCCTGCACGGTCGCATCCGGCGTGGCCGCGCCGGTAAACACAAACAGATTGATCGCCGGACTGTCTTCACAAAAGAAGTCATAAGGGACCAGGCCATCGACCATTTTCCTGCCGGGCACAAAGCCTTTTTTATGCACCTGAAACATCGCCACCTCCACTCAATCAATGGTGACCAGTCTAAAGAGGCGCGACGTACAGGGCGGTCAAGCCAATGTAATGTCGTGTAAAGATCGCGCGCTGTGCAGGTTGACCTCCACCGTCAGTCCCCCGGCCGGCTCGTTGCGCGCCACAATGTTGCCGCCATGCATTTGCACTGCCCTGGCCGCAATGGCCAAGCCCAGGCCAAAGCCCACGCTGGCGTCCCCTGCACCGCGCTCGAACGGGTTAAAAATGCTACGCAGCCGGCGGTTTTCGACACCCGGCCCCTGGTCGGTGATGTGCACGCAGAGGCGGTTCCCATCGCTGCTGATCCGGGCCGACACCTGCACCGTGGTGCCAGGCCGTGTGTAGCGCACAGCGTTGCGGATCACGTTTTCGAAGCAGCGGTACAGTAATTCGCCGCTGACACAGGCAATAAATGGCGGGCATGCCCCAAGGTGCACGCGGCAGCCTTTGATGCCGGCTTCGAATTGCGCATTCTCGACAATCATCCCCAGCAACTCGACGATGTCCACGGCGTCACGCTCAATGCTTTCGGGGCGCCCCTGCAGACGAGCCAGGGTGAGCAGCGCCTCGATCAGCGTGTCCATGCGCTCGGATTCGCGCTCGATGCGTTCGAGCATTTCCACGCGCGCCACATCCTGGCGCAACAACCCGATGGCGGCCTGTATGCGCGTGAGGGGTGAACGCAGCTCATGGGAGATATCGTGCAATAAGTGCTGCTGGGCCTCCACCAGCACTTTCAGTTGGTTGGCCATGCGGTCGCAGTCTTCGGCCAGGTCGACGATTTCATCTCGGCGCTTGCCCATGGCGGGCTTGACCCGGGTTTCAAAACGCCCTTGGGCCGCGTCGCTCATGGCCCGCTTAAGATGAGCCAGGGGCCAGGCCAGGTAATACGCCATATAACCGCTGAACAACGCACTCATCAGCGTACCGATAATCAGCGGGATCTGGCGCCAGGGCCTGCCGTGATCGTCGGGGGCATGGGTGGACTTGACCGACAGCGACAGCCCTTCCTTACTGATGATTGATCGCTCATAGACCGGGTTCAGCACCGTTGAACCGGCCACCAGGTGGCCCGCGCTGTCATACACCCCAATGGCCTCGTCCGAGGGATGCTCCCACACGTTAAGCAGTTGGGTGGCCGCTTCGACACCAAATTGCTCCAGCAGTCTTTCTTCGCTGGTAAGAATGGCTTCCACGTGCGGATCACCCGCGCGAAAACTGCCCAATTCAATCACGCCGACCCCCGCCAGGAACGTCAGGCTGGTGGCCAACCAGAAGGCCAGGAACAGCTTCCAGAACAGCAGGCTGGGCTTGGTCATTCGGCAATCAACAGGTAGCCGAGGCCGCGCACGCTTTGAATCCACGCCTTGGCATCCGCGCGTGGCCCGAGTTTTTGCCGAATGCTGCTGATGTGCACGTCGATACGCCGGTCGTAGCGGGTCAACGGGCAACCCAAGGCGTTCAACGACAGGTCCTTTTTACTCACCACCTGCCCGGCACTGCGGGCGAGCTCTTCGAGCAGGCTGAACTCGGTGCTGGTCACGCCCAGCTCAACCCCTTTCCATATTGCCTGGCGCTTGCCCGGCCACAACACCAGTGAGCCGGTCTTGATCATCTCCGAAGTCGGCTGGCCGGCTGGCTGCACCCTGCGCATGATGGCGCGCAGGCGAGCGACCAGCTCACCGGGGGAGCTGGGCTTGGGTACATAATCATCGGCACCTAGTTCCAGGCCGGTGATGCGGTCGATGTTGTCGCCACGGGCGGTGAGCAAGACCACCGGCACCTGGCTGACGGCGCGAATGCGCCGGAGCACCTCGATCCCCGAGCGCTGGGGCAGCATGACGTCCAGCACCACAATGCTGTAGCGCCCCGACAACGCCTCTGCTTCACCCTCCTCGCCCGTGTGCACGGCGGTCGCAGCAAATCCTTCGCGCGCCAGGTATTGGCTCAGCATTCCAGTGAGTTCCTGGTCATCGTCGACTAACAGTACGGAGATCATCGCGAGCTCGTCAGTGGGTGGTCGCGCATTATTGGCCCTGGCACGTTTTTGCAGGCCAACCTTTACCTAACTTGACATTCGGTTAACCGCACCAAACGCCGCACGCTCTTAAGCTGCCTGTTCACCCGTCCGGCTGCGCCGGCGCTGTATTCTGGAAAAGATCTTGATGAATTTTTCGCGCCTGCTCTGCTCGGTTGCGCTGCTGCTCAATGCCTCACTGGTGCTCGCCCAGGGTTTCAAAATCTCGGATATCCGAATCAACGGCCTGCAAAGGGTCTCTGCTGGCAGTGTGTTCGGGGCATTGCCGCTGAACGTAGGCGATGAAGCGGATGACCGGCGCCTGGTGGACTCGACCCGCGCGCTGTTCAAGACCGGGTTCTTCCAGGACATTCAACTTAGCCGCGAAGGCGACGTGCTGATTATTAATGTAGTTGAGCGGCCTTCGGTTGCCAGTATCGAGTTCGAGGGTAACAAGGCAATCTCCACCGAAGACCTGATGAAAGGCATGAAGCAGTCCGGCCTGGCTGAGGGCGAGATTTTCCAGCGAGCCACGCTGGAAGGCGTGCGCAACGAATTGCAGCGCCAATATGTTGCCCAGGGCCGCTACTCGGCCTCGGTCGACACTGAGATCGTGCCCCAACCGCGCAATCGCGTGGGTGTGAAGATCAAGATTGATGAAGGCGAAGTGGCGTCGATCCAGCACATCAATGTGGTGGGCAATACAGCATTCCCGGATGAAGCACTGATCGACCAGTTCACGCTCAAGACCAGCAACTGGCTGTCATTTTTCAAGAACGACGATAAATACGCTCGGGAAAAACTCTCCGGCGACCTCGAACGGCTGCGCTCCTACTACCTGGACCGTGGGTATATCAACATGGATATCGCCTCGACCCAAGTCTCCATGACCCCGGACAAAAAACACGTGTATATCACCGTGAACACCCAGGAAGGCCAGAAATACAGGGTCCGTTCGGTGAAGCTGAGTGGTGAGCTGAAGGTGCCTGAGGATCAGGTCAATTCGCTGCTGCTGGTAAAAAAGGGCCAGGTGTTTTCGCGCAAGTTGATGACCACCACTTCGGAGCTGATCACCCGTCGCCTGGGAAACGAGGGCTATACGTTCGCCAACGTCAACGGCGTTCCGCAGGTGCATGAGGAAGATCATACGGTTGACGTTACCTTCAGCGTCGACCCCGGCAAGCGGGCTTACGTCAATCGGATCAACTTCCGTGGCAACACCAAGACAGACGATAAGGTGCTGCGCCGTGAGATGCGCCAGATGGAAGGTGGCTGGGCGTCAACCTACTTAATCGACCAATCCAAAGTGCGCCTTGACCGTCTGGGCTTCTTCAAGGAAGTGAACGTGGAAACGCCGGCGGTGGCCGGTGTGGATGACCAACTGGACGTGAACTACGCCGTGGAAGAACAGGCGTCTGGATCGATTACCGCCAGTGTCGGCTTTGCCCAAAGTTCGGGCCTGATCCTCGGCGGCTCGATCAGCCAGAGCAACTTCCTGGGCACCGGTAATTACGCCAGCCTGGGGCTGACCCGCTCGTCGTACCAGAGCAAATACAACATCGGTTTTACCGACCCCTATTTCACTCCCGACGGCGTGAGCCTGGGCTACAACGCGTTCTACAGCAAGACTGACTACAACGACTACTACGATGATGGCGTTTCCTATTACGCAATCAATAGCTTTGGCCTTGGTACAACCCTGGGCTACCCGATCAACGAAACCTCTCGCCTGAGTTTTGGCCTCACGGCGCAACACGACAGCATTGAACCGGGCACCTACAGCGCAGACGAGATCTACGACTTCGTCGACCGCGAAGGCAAGGAGTTCACCAACTTCAAGGCCAACCTGGGCTGGTCGGAGTCGACGCTGAATAAGGGTGTACTGGCCACCCGCGGACACTCACAGAACCTCAACGTGATGGTGACAGTGCCCGGCAGCGACCTGAGCTTCTACAAGATCGACTACTCGGGGCAGACCTTCCTGCCTATCACCAACAGCACGTCGCTGCGCTTCCATACCAAGCTTGGCTACGGCGGCGGCTATGGCTCGACCGATAGCCTGCCCTTCTACGAAACCTACACGGCAGGCGGCGAAGGTAGTGTGCGTGGTTTTGAAAGTGGCACCCTCGGCCCACGCAACACCCCGGCCACCGGCGCCTACTCCAGCGCCGGCCAGGCGTACTACACCGACCGCGACACCGAGGCTTTGGGCGGCAATATCCTGATAACCGGCGGGGCGGAATACCTGTTCCCGGTGCCGTTTATCAAAGACAACAAATCCGTACGGACCTCAGTGTTCTGGGATGTAGGCACGGTGTATTCGGACAAGTGCTACCTCAGCACCACCCAGGGCTGTGGCAGCGTGGATTTGAGCCAGATGGCCAGCTCGGTAGGCGTGGGCGTGACGTGGTACAGCCCTTTGGGGCCGCTGAGTGTGAACTTGGCGTATCCGATTCGAACGCCGGATAATGCAGATAAGCAGGTGTTCCAGTTCTCCATGGGGCAAACGTTTTGATACGTGCGCGTTAGGCCTGATTGAGCTTCTCCTTCGCCGAGATGGATGCGCCGGATATGGGAAATTTTTCCAGCCCAGCAAAATCACCGCGCCTGCGCTGCTACCCTGGGCTGATTAAACAAAAGGGGCGCGACGACGAATGGAATCATGGAAGGCAGCAATCATCGCAGGGCTGGCGTTATTTTCCACTCAATCGATGGCAGGAGAGATCAAGAAACCCGGCGACCGCGCCATGTTCTGGACGACATCGGGGCCCACCTTCTTCAGCTCCTTCGCCAGTGATGTGACAAGTCATCCCAGCAAATATTTCGGCGCCGCCAAGGCCGATGCACTGGCGTTTATCGGTTCAGAGGGCGAGATCCGCGGCGCCCAGTTTGAGCAGGCGTCCAGGTACTATCACTCGACCTACAGCCCACCTTTCATGCCTGATATGCAATTAGCACAGGTTATCGCCACAACGTACTGAGGGAAGCTCTCGGTATAACGCTGTGAGTTAGCAGCGGATTTGGCACCGACCAGGACCTTGCAAGAGATTCCGAGCTGACCGCTAGAAGCCGCGGCCGACGGATCTTTCGAGGGTTCAGCGGCACTCAATCGGTGCCAACTACCTGCAAAATGGTTTGTCACCAAAACAGCAAGAAGTCGGGTGAATTTGCGGTCTGTTTGGCACTGCGGTTTGGGCCCAAAAACGTCGAATTTGGAGGTATGAGGCAGGCTCTCGAACGCGATTGTTTGATTCCAAATCGGCCCCTGGGCCTTGTGATCAAAGGGTCTTCAGGAGGCCCAAAGCCCGTCAGCAATCAATTCGAATAGATGCGCCCTCCCCCCGCTCTGTTCCGTTTCCCTAGCGCACAATCGGAAGTCCGGCTTTCGCTGCTTCCGTTTGTCTTCAAAGGCACGGCCCGCGTGACGTACAGCCGGTTTCGCGGATGTTGGATGGTGACCTTTAAGAACGAAGAATCGGAACTGAGCTTCCAGGGTTTAGCGCCGCGGAGCCGGTGAGGAAAAACGCCCTAATCGCCCGGAAACAGGGCTTTTGGCAAGGCTATCTGACATGCGAAAAAGCTGAGAAAGGAAGAGAAATATCAGACAGGATTGGTGCCAAAGGCAGCGCGAAAAAGGGCCAAAAGCGGCGTGAACTCACACAACAGGGGTTTCCTTCATAGGTTCATGGTCGAGGATTGATGTTGTTCAAAGCATGTGCCCTGCCCAGATTTCGCGACCTACTAGATCGGCAGCAATCTCGATGAACGCATCCCCAACAAATTTTGCAGCCGGGCTGACTCGCCTGTCCGCGGGAAATACCTGGACCAATTTACGCATGGGAATAGGGTCGACCAAAGGTGCAGCACTGAGCACTCCCGATTCAATCTGCGTATAAATCGATGCCAGTGGCAAAGCTGTCAAACCGAAGCCATTACGAACCAGGTCAATCATCGCGCCGAAGGAGTCAGCTTCAACGCTGGTTTTGAGCTTGATGCCGACTTCTCGCGCACAATTATCCAGAATCACGCGAAGACTGTGGCGGGCGCTTGGCAACACCAACTGCTGCTCGGCCAAAGACTCGAATGACACCGGCACATCCAGGCGCAGCTTGGCACTGGCAGGTCCGACCAGCAGCAAGTTTTCCATCATTACCGGCACGATACGCAGCGTATGCAGGGGTTGGGGATCGTAAGAAATCGCCAGTTCCAATTCGCCACGCTGAACCCAATCCAGCAGATAACCGCTGAAGGCCGAGGAAAATCTGACGGCAAGATTCGGATGCGCGTCTTTGATTTTGCGCACTAAAGGAACGGTGACGATTTCCGCTACCGTCGGCGTCGTACCGATGACGACCGTTCCCCGAAAAGAGGTCTTTCCGCCCACCACCGAACTTCGAATGGATTCCATTTCCTCCATGATTCGAGTGGCATGCGCCAGCACCTCGCGACCAGCATCGGTAATCTCCATGCCTCGTCCATGTCGATCAAACAGGTAGGTGCCGAGTTCTTTTTCCAGCATTCGAATTTGTCGGCTGAGTGCCGGTTGTGCGATGTGAAGCCGGTCTGAGGCCTTGCTGAGACTGCCTAGCTCGGCCACGTGAATCAAGGTTTTGAGTTGAACGACATCCATTACCAGGCCAGTCAAAGTCGGGCTCGGCGCGAAATGCGTCGAAAGTAGTCTGAGTGTAAACGCATTAGCGTTTCCTGGAATGCCACAGGGCCCACGTCGCATGGGGCCTAATGGCTTTCTAGCCGGCTGTATCCCCCAGCCCGTAGGGGCTGCAAGACAAGCTATAGAATTTCGGTATATCAGTTAGACCTGGCTGACGGCTTATTACCCTCGTCACTCTGCGGTAGCGTGCAATCAACGTCGACGCCAAGAGCGATCGACTGACTACAAGAATAAGATTCGAGGGCTTGCCGCCATGATTTACTACCTTTCTCGTTACCTGACCGACCCGCCTTATACAGTCAGCGAACAGCTGACCTCTCATATACACCCCCCCGCTTCATGTGCCTTGGTCGTCGAAGGGTCACAGCACTTGCGTTAAGCACATCAACCCATCGAGCTAGCAACGTCGGACACGCATCAGCGTGGGCCTCGTATCGTCTCGCCTTGAAACAAGGGTGAACAGAATGTCTGCATCAACCAGCGACTCAACACGCCACACTGAAAAGTCCGATCAGATGAAAAGTCCGAATCGTGTCAGAGCGATCATGGGTGCCTGCTCGGGCAATCTGGTGGAGTGGTACGACTTTTTCATTTACGCCTATACCGCCATCTATTTTGCGAGCTCGTTTTTCCCCAAAGGCGACACCACCAGTCAGTTGCTCGCAACCGCCGGCGTCTTCGCCGTCGGCTTTTTCATGCGGCCGCTCGGCGGTTGGATTTTTGGCTGGATTGCTGATACCCGCGGCCGCAAGGTATCGATGATTATCTCGGTGTTCATGATGTGCGCCGGTTCCTTGTTGATTGCCGTCACGCCGACCTATGAAACCATCGGTGTGGCGGCGCCAGTTTTGCTTGTCGTTGCCAGGCTGATTCAGGGGCTGTCAGTGGGCGCGGAGTACGGCACCGGCGCCACCTACATCAGTGAAATCGCGACACCTGGACGCCGT
The DNA here is from genome assembly GCF_054683855.1 of Pseudomonas sp. H1_D04. Classification (NCBI taxonomy): domain Bacteria; kingdom Pseudomonadati; phylum Pseudomonadota; class Gammaproteobacteria; order Pseudomonadales; family Pseudomonadaceae; genus Pseudomonas; species Pseudomonas sp. H1_D04. The sequence goes on along the minus strand of NZ_CP162826.1, from coordinate 4,284,969 downwards.
TGTTTCTATGGATCATTCCAGTACTTCACCATCATCGCAGGCCAACTCCTCGCCCTGATGACCGTGGTCATACTTCAACAAACCCTTACCGGCGAGGAATTGCGGGAATGGGGCTGGAGAATTCCTTTTTTCATCGGCGCCTTTAGTTCTATCGTAGTCGTGTATTTGCGTCGCGCGATGCATGAAACCGCCACAAAAAAAGAAATGAACCGCAAAGATGCCGGCTCGCTACGTGGCATGTTCAAACACAAACGCGCAGTGGCACTGGTGGTCGCGTTTACCATTGGCGGTTCACTTTACTTCTACACCTTCACCACCTACATGCAGAAATTTCTGGTGATCTCTGCGGGGTTTAGTCCGGAAACGGTGAGTTTCATCATGACGGCCGCCCTGGTCGGTTTCATGTTTTGTCAGCCACTCTTTGGTCTGCTCGCTGACCGAATCGGAATCAAGGTCCATATGTTGTTGTTTTCCGGGTTGGCCATGCTACTGGTGATCCCCCTGCTCTATTCACTGCAATCAGTCAGCAGTCCATTTACAGCGTTCCTGCTGGTATTTGGCGGCCTGGCAATCGCGTCGCTCTACACCCCGATTGCCGGTATCGTCAAAGCTGAACTGTTCCCGCCAGCGGTACGTGCATTGGGTGTGGGCTTTCCTTATGCCGTCGGCAACGCGGCGTTCGGTGGCACCGCCGAATACGTCGCCTTGTCGCTTCGGTCGCAGGGTATTGAGGAGTATTTCTTCTTCTACGTCGCGGCCGTAGTAACCATCACGTTCATCGCAGCGATGCTAATGCCCAACCTGTCCCGCTATGGTTACATCAGCGGCTCGGGTGAGATCGAAGAACGCACCGGACTTAGGGGCTGCATCAAATCGCAGGCTGCAAGGATCTGAGGCACTGACGATTACCGTGGTTTTTTGAAAGGGCCCATGGGCCCTTTTAAAATCATTGGATAGCGAATACCTATGCTACTTGTGATGAATGCGCTTGATGAACCTTGGTTACCTTCCCCGGTTTGGCCATGCCTGCAATCCAGATCAAGATCCTTGAACTGACTTGAGTCAAAGACGGGCCTCTTGATACCGGCCGAGTACTGCACACCGACAAAGATGTCGCGCATGCGCTGCTCGACGACGCGGATGTGGCAGTGGTGCATGGAAGCGCTTTTGGCCTTGGCCCTTACATTCGCATTGTCTACGCTATGGATGACGCTTCATTGCGTAGGGGTCGCGAAGCGATTCCGTACGTTCTGCACCTCTCTGCGTCAATCATTTCCCTTCCCATAATGCGTGGCTATCGCCGTTGCCCAAGAGGCCACGCATTCCCCCCCTGCTATACAAAATGGGCATATCTCAAAGACAAAAACGGTAGTCGTCCTTCTCCTCCATCCCTCCCAGAATGGGTGAAAACACAAAAGCAGCACTGCTTGGGAGATTGGCATGTCAACAGAAGCTGAACACACCGTGGGACAGGATTGGCAAGAGGACGTGTTCCGCGTGCTCAAGGCCCACGACGTCAAACACGTGGTCTTCGTACCGGATGCAGGCCACTCGGCGGCGATCCGTATGTCGTATGCAGACCCGGACATCAAGGCTGTTGTCCTCACCACCGAGGAAGAAGGCATCGGCTATCTCGCCGGCGCATGGCTTGGCGGCGAACGCGGTGCCCTCCTGATGCAGTCCAGCGGAGTCGGTAACTGCATCAACACTCTGGCACTTCAAGTCTGTGCCGGCTTCCCGCTGTTGATGGTGGTCACCATGCGCGGCGACTGGGCCGAATTCAACGCGTGGCAGAACCCGATGGGCCAGGCCACAGAAGCCTCCCTGAACCTGATGAAAGTGATGACCTGGCGCGCGGACGTCCCGGAAGACGTCGCCCCGCTGCTGCACGGTGCCGCGACCATGGCCTTCAACGGTGATTCGTCCACTGCCCTGCTGCTCGGCCAGCGCCTGATTGGAGAAAAGAAATGGGTCAAGTAAGCGCAAACCACACTCTGTGCCGCCGCGAAGTGGTCAAGGCCTTACTGGCCGACCGCAAAGACGTGCTGGTCGTGACGGGGCTGGGCTCTGCGTCCTATGACGTGATGGCAGCCGGTGACAACGATCTGAATTATTACCTCTGGGCCGCCATGGGCAGCGCAATCACTGTGGGCCTGGGCCTGGCGAATGCGCAGCCAAACAAATCGGTGGTGGTGGTCACCGGTGACGGCGAGTTGCTCATGGGGTTCGGCGCACTGGCCACGGTGGCACTGCAGAAGCCTGCCAACCTGACCATCGCGGTGCTGGATAACGGTCACTTTGGTGAAACCGGCATGCAAGTCAGCCACGCCGGTTTTGGTATTTCCCTGAATCAGGTCGCAAAGACTTGCGGCTTCAGCTGGACCGATGAAATCCGTGACATGGAAGGCGTACATAACTTGCGCGAGCGCTTTGCAACTCGCGATGGCGTCAAGCTTGCGACGATCAAAATCAAGGCGGAAAACCCGCCACGGGTGCTGCCACCACGTGATGGTCACTACATCAAGAATCGCTTTCGTGCCGCCCTGGGTTTCAACCCGATCTGATTGCCTTTTGCCCGGTCCCGGTCACGCAGGGCAGGTGCTGTGCGTGACGCGTGGAGGAGAATAATAATGACTGATCACAACTCTGAAGAACTCAATGCCATCCGCGAGGGCGTACGCGCTCTGTGCGCTGAATTCGATGCGGCTTACTGGCGCAAAATCGACGAAGAAAAAGGCTTTCCGGAAACCTTCGTCAAGGCACTGACCGACGCAGGTTGGCTGGCAGCGATGATCCCTGTCGAATATGGTGGCTCCGGCCTCGGGTTGGCTGAGGCCTCGGTAATCCTGGAAGAAGTGAACCGCTGCGGCGGTAATTCCGGCACCGTGCACGGCCAGATGTACAACATGTTCACCCTGCTACGACACGGCAGCGAGGCGCAGAAAAGCTACTACCTGCCGAAACTGGCCAGCGGCGAATTGCGCCTGCAATCGATGGGCGTCACTGAACCCACCACTGGCACCGACACCACCAAGATCAAGACCACAGCGATCAAACGCGGTGACAAGTACGTGATCAACGGACAGAAGGTGTGGATCTCGCGGGTCCAGCACTCCGACCTGATGATCTTGCTGGCGCGTACCACGCCGTTGGCCGACGTGAAGAAAAAATCCGAGGGCATGTCGATCTTCCTCGTCGATCTACGGGAGGCCATCGGCAACGGCATGACCGTGCAGCCGATCGCCAACATGGTCAATCACGAAACCAACGAACTGTTCTTCGACAACCTGGAAATTCCTGCCGATAGCCTCATCGGCGAGGAAGGCAAAGGTTTCCGCTACATCCTGGACGGACTGAACGCCGAGCGCACACTGATCGCAGCCGAATGCATTGGTGACGGCCGCTGGTTTATCGAAAAAGCCAGCGCCTATGCGCGTGATCGCGTCGTGTTCGGACGCCCTATCGGGCAGAACCAGGGCGTTCAGTTCCCCATCGCTGAAGCACACATTGAAATCGAAGCGGCTGACCTGATGCGCTGGCGTGCTTGCGAGGAATACGACAGCGGTATCAACGCCGGGGCCAGTGCCAATATGGCCAAGTACCTGGCGGCGAAAGCCTCTTGGGAAGCCGCCAATGCGTGCTTGCAGACTCACGGCGGTTTTGGCTTTGCCTGCGAGTACGACGTCGAGCGCAAATTCCGTGAAACCCGTCTGTATCAGGTGGCGCCCATCTCCACCAACCTGATCCTGTCGTACGTTGCCGAACACCTGCTTGAACTGCCGCGCTCCTTTTAAAGGATCAGCGTAAAACCCAGCGCGTCGGCTCGAACAGGCGCGACTGGGGAGCCATGACAAAAGAGATAATAATCATGAGCCAATCCAAAGGCGTCCGTCCGCTCGATGGCATTACCGTCGTCAGCCTTGAACATGCCATTGCAGCTCCCTTCTGCACCCGACAATTGGCCGATCTTGGCGCGCGCGTGATCAAGGTCGAACGCCCAGGCACGGGTGACTTCGCCAGAGGGTACGACCAACGCGTCAACGGTCTCGCCTCGCACTTTGTCTGGACCAATCGTTCGAAAGAAAGCCTGACCCTCGATCTGAAACAAGATTCGGCCACCGAGGTGCTGGACAGCTTGCTGGCCACTGCCGATGTCCTGGTGCAGAACCTGGCGCCGGGTGCCGCAGCACGAATGGGACTTTCATTTGAGGCTTTGCATCAGCGGTTTCCGCGCCTGATCGTTTGTGACATTTCAGGCTACGGCGCAGGCGGCCCGTATGAAAAGAAAAAAGCCTATGACCTGTTGATCCAAAGCGAAGGCGGTTTCCTGTCGGTCACCGGCGGACCAGGTGAGGAAGAAATGGCCAAGGCAGGTTGCTCGATTGCTGACATCGCGGCCGGCATGTACGCCTACACCGGAATTCTGTCTGCCTTGCTGTTGCGTGGACGCACTGGCGAAGGTAGCCACCTTGATGTGTCCATGCTGGAAAGCCTGGTCGAGTGGATGAACTACCCGATGTACTACGCCTACGACGGCTCTCCCCTCCCCCTCGCGCCGGCGCCGCGCACGCCACGATTTACCCCTATGGCCCCTTCCCTATCGGTGACGGCACCACAGTCATGCTGGGGTTGCAGAACGAACGAGAGTGGCGGCTGTTTTGCGACAAGGTACTGCTTACTCCTGAACTGGCGAAAGACGAACGCTTCTCTGCCAACTTCAAGCGCGTCGAAAACCGCCAAGCGCTGCGGGCACTCATCGTTGAATCGTTCTCCACACTCAATTTCGATGCCGTGTTTGATCGGTTGGAGCATGCGCAAATTGCTAATGCTCGGGTCAATGACATGCAAGGTGTTTGGGACCATCCGCAACTTCAGGCGCGTGATCGCTGGCGGGAAGTCGAAACCTCCGCCGGTAGCGTCCCGAGCTTGATACCTCCCGGCAGCAACAGCGCGTTCGAGCCACGTATGGATGCCGTACCGGGTCTCGGTCAGCACACCGAACAGGTGCTCAGGGAACTGGGGCTGGATACAGACCGTATTGAACTAATGCGCGCAGCCGGGGCGATTTAGCCTTCATCTGAAAACAAAAAACCCGCCTGCAACGATCAAAGTTTTTCGAGAGAACACTGCCCAATGAAAATACTGGTAGCTGTGAAACGAGTGGTCGACTACAACGTCAAGGTCCGCGTCAAGGCGGACAATTCCGGCGTAGACCTCGCCAACGTCAAGATGTCGATGAACCCGTTCTGCGAGATCGCAGTGGAAGAAGCCGTACGCCTGAAAGAGAAAGGTGTTGCAACTGAAATCGTCGTCGTCTCCATCGGCCCGACCACCGCTCAAGAGCAACTGCGCACCGCGCTGGCTCTGGGTGCCGATCGCGCCATCCTCGTCGAATCCGCCGAAGATCTGACTTCCCTGGCTATTGCCAAACTGTTGAAAGCTGTTGTCGACAAGGAACAGCCACAGCTGGTGATCCTTGGCAAACAAGCCATCGACAGCGACAACAACCAGACTGGCCAGATGCTCGCTGCATTGAGCGGCTACGGTCAGGGCACGTTCGCTTCGAAAGTCGAAATCAGCGGCGGCAGCGTTGCTGTCACCCGCGAAATCGACGGCGGCGCACAGACGGTTTCCCTGAAACTGCCAGCCATCGTCACCACCGACCTGCGTTTGAACGAGCCGCGCTACGCGTCCCTGCCAAACATCATGAAAGCCAAGAAGAAGCCTCTCGAAGTGCTGACTCCGGACGCTTTGGGCGTTTCCACCGCCTCCACCAACAAGACCGTAAAAGTCGAAGCGCCTGCTGCACGCAGCACGGGTATCAAGGTCAAGTCGGTGGCGGAACTGGTCGAGAAACTGAAAAACGAAGCGAAGGTACTTTGAGTTAGGAGCCTGAAATGACTATCTTGGTTATTGCTGAACACGACAATAAAGTGCTGGCTCCGGCCACGCTGAACACCGTGGCTGCTGCTGCAAGAATCGGCGGTGACATCCACGTTCTGGTTGCAGGCCAGGACGCTGGCGCCGTGGCTGAAGCCGCTGCGAAAATCGCTGGCGTGAGCAAAGTCCTGAACGCTGACAATGCCGCTTACGCGCATCAGCTGCCGGAAAACGTTGCTTCGCTGGTAGCCGAGCTGGGCGCTGGTTACAGCCACATCCTGGCTGCCGCCACTTCCAACGGCAAAAACATCCTGCCGCGCGTTGCCGCCCAGCTGGACGTTGACCAGATTTCCGAGATCATCTCGGTCGAAAGCACAGACACTTTCAAGCGTCCGATCTACGCCGGTAACGCCATCGCTACCGTGCAATCGACCGCTGCGATCAAGGTGATAACTGTGCGTGCCACCGGTTTCGACCCGGTTGCTGCTGAAGGTGGTTCGGCTGCCGTTGAAGCCGTCTCCGCTGCCCACGACGCTGGCATCTCCAGCTTTGTTGGCGAAGAACTGGCCAAGTCCGATCGTCCGGAACTGACCGCTGCCAAGATCGTCGTTTCCGGCGGCCGCGGCATGCAGAACGGCGACAATTTCAAACACCTGTACGCCCTGGCCGACAAGCTGGGCGCTGCCGTGGGTGCTTCGCGCGCCGCGGTCGACGCCGGTTTTGTTCCGAACGACATGCAGGTCGGTCAGACCGGCAAGATCGTTGCTCCACAGCTGTACATCGCCGTCGGTATCTCCGGCGCGATCCAGCACCTGGCCGGCATGAAAGACTCCAAAGTGATCGTTGCGATCAACAAGGACGAGGAAGCGCCGATCTTCCAGGTGGCCGATTACGGCTTGGTGGCGGATCTTTTTGAAGCGATTCCAGAAATGGCCACCCTGGCCTGATCACTGACCAATTGGAGCAAAGAATATGAGCATCAGTTCCGATTTTTCCGCCTGGATTGGACGACGTCAGGAAAGCCAGGACCGGATCAGTTTCACTCTGGTCAGACGCATTGCCGCGACATTGGGCGAGTCGGCACCACAACCTGGTGAGCCGCTGCCGCCCCTGTGGCACTGGGCATTTTTTCAGGAGCCGGTGGGTGCCAGCGAACTGGGGCCGGACGGCCATCCAGCGCTTGGGGGATTTTGCCGCCGGCCCATAACCGCAATCGCATGTGGGCGGGAAGCCGAATTGAGTTTTTCCAGCCATTAAAAGTGGATGCTGAAGTGACCTGTGTATCGACCATCCTCAACGTCGAGGAGAAGCACGGTCGCACGGGTTCCTTATTGTTCGTCACAGTACGCCATGAGTTTTTCCAGGACGGCAAACGCGCGCTTCAAGACGATCAGGACATTGTTTACCGTGAACCTTCCCCGCCCAAACTGAACGGTACAGAAAAGCTACCTGAAGGCCAATGGCAGGAACGGATAGAGCCCACTCCAACCCTGCTGTTTCGTTATTCCGCAGTGACCTTCAATGGTCATCGTATTCACTATGACTGGCCGTATGTGACAGAGAACGAAGGTTATCCGGGGCTGGTGGTACATGGTCCATTGATCGCCACGTTGAGTTTGCGTGCCTTTACCAAAGCGCATCCAACTGCGCGCCTGGAGCGTTTCGCATTCCGCGGAGTACGACCTCTGATTTCGCCTAAGCCTTTCGAGGTGGGCGGACGTCTAATCGAAAACGGCAAGGCACAGGTCTGGGCTGGCAATCAGGACGGCACAGCACAGATTGGAGAGATCGAGTTCAGCAATGGAGCAACGCCATGAGCGAATCAATTGTTCGCTCCGCCCTGTTTGTGCCGGCCACTCGACCAGAGCGCATCTCAAAAGCTATTGCCACCGGAGCGGATCGAGTCATCGTTGACTTGGAAGATGCCGTGCAAGAAAACCTCAAGGAGCAGGCGAGGGATAATCTCGACGCGTTCCTGAGCGAAGCCCCGGATGCACGGATTCTGGTCCGAGTGAATGCCCCGGATCACTGGGCGCATGTTGCGGATCTGGATCTTTGCCGACGCCACGCCGGCGTTATCGGAATTCTGCTGCCCAAAACAGAAAGCGCGAAACAGGTCACCACAGCTGCCGGTACCGAAAAACCGATTTGGCCAATCATCGAGAGCGCGAAGGGCTTGTCAGCACTCAACGAAATTGCCGGCACTCAAGGCGTTGAGCGGTTGTCGTTCGGTAGTCTGGATCTGGGTCTGGACCTGAACCTGTCTACTGGCAGCCCTGCCGCTGAAGAAATCCTTAGCCATGCGCGCTACGCCGTTTTGCTTGCAACCCGGGTTGCCGCGCTCGCTCCAGCGTTGGATGGGGTATTTCCGTCGATCCAGGACACCGCTGGGCTGCTACGTGCTGTTCATTTTGCACGCGACATGGGCTTTGGTGGCGCGATGTGTATCCATCCAACCCAAGTCGCGATCATTCATCAGGCGCTGAAACCAAGCCAGGAAGAATTGCACTGGGCGCAACGCATTATCGAAGCCGCTCGTTCAGGTGAAGGCGTTTTCGTGCTGGATGGGCAAATGGTCGATGCGCCGGTCATTGGTCGCGCACAATCCATTTTGGCTCGCGCGATCTGATTCAAAACCGGCGCTGTTGCTTAAAAGCTATGCATCCATTCCCATCCTAAAGGACGGTGTCATGACTAACGTTTCCGGCCTTAGACCCGTGGCATCGATCATCACTGCGCGGGACGCCGCACATGCTCTGGAACTGGCCAATGACAGTGAATTCGGGCTCGCCTCGACCATCTACACGAGCAATGTCGAACTTGCCCAGAAGCTGGCCGGCGAACTGAAAACCGGAGGCGTATTCATCAATGGCTATTGCGCAACCGATCCACGCGTCACTTTCGGCGGCGTAAAGAAAAGCGGTTTTGGCCGTGAACTGTCGCATTTCGGTGTGCGCGAACTCTGTAATGCACAGACCGTCCGGCTGGACCGTCACTAACAACAAGTGAGTCGCCAAGCCCCGCGAGACCTCTCGCTTCACCCCAATGAGGAGCTTTTGATGCGTGCCTTCCCTGCAATCCTGGGCGTTACCCTGACTGTGACCTTAAGTAGTACTGCCCTCATGGCTGCCGAACCCACCGGCACGCTTAAGAAAATCAAGACCTCGGGGACCATCACCCTGGGTCACCGAGACTCGTCCATTCCGTTCTCTTATATTGCCGACGGATCCGGTCAGCCGGTGGGCTACTCCCATGACATTCAATTAAAGATTGTCGAGGCTATCAAGCAAGAACTCGGTATGCCCAAGCTGAACGTACGGTACAACCTGGTGACATCACAGACGCGTATCCCACTGGTGCAAAACGGCACTGTGGACCTGGAGTGCGGCTCCACAACCAATACCGCCGAGAGAGCTCGGCAGGTCGACTTCTCGGTCGGCATTTTTGAAGCCAGCACCCGCCTGTTGGTCAGGAAGGATTCGGTTTACAAGGACTTTCAAGATCTCAACGGCAAGAACGTAGTGACTACTGCTGGCAGCACTGCCGAGCGGATGCTCAAGGTCATGAATGCTGAGAAAAAGATGAACATGAACGTAATCTCTGCCAAAGACATTGGCGAGTCTTACCAAATGCTCGAGTCCGGCCGCGCCATTGCGTTTATGCAGGACGACGCATTGCTGGCGGGCGAGATGGCCAAGGCGAAGAAACCGGAAGATTGGGTGGTGACTGGCACTCCGCAATCCAACGAAATCTATGGTTGCACAATGCGGCGGGGTGATCCGGATCTCAAAAAAGTCGTGGATGACTCGATCAAGTCACTTTTTGTCTCGGGTGAAATCAACGCCATCTACGATAAATGGTTTACTCAGCCCATCCCTCCCAAAGGCTTGAATCTCAAATTCCCCATGAGCGCAGAGCTCAAAACAATCATCGCCCAACCCAACGACCAACCGGCGCCGGAAAAGGCTCTTTAACGGCCGTCGCGTCGTTGAGTGCGAAGACGGTCATCGAATGACGGCAGCCGACTGCAAGGCTGCTGCCCGATCGTCTCTATGAGAGCGCATCGAGCTATCAACGACCGAGCTCAGATAGTGCGTTTGCTTTCATGGACATCTCGAGGTGCATGCCACGCCAAGTAGAAGACACCCGTGCGTCCGCAGAACAAGCCGACCGTAAACCCTGATGCGGCACCAGCAAGGGCGAGCATTCCCACAGTGGCCGAGAATTCTGGATGTACGGCAGCTTGATAACCGATGAAGTATTTCACGGCAAAAAAGAGAAGCGAGATACCAAGAACTTTCCATGTCCCAGGAACGATCAGGTGCTTGCCCTCCTCGTCCAAAGTCAGTCCGCGTCGAGGAAATAGTGCAAATGCGACTAAGCCACCTAAAAGCATTCCCGTGACCCAACTGCCCACGGTCAACTCAACGCGGTCCGCGTAGCTGAGAGAAAGGAGTGACCAGACCACCAAAACAACCGGTGTGATGATCAGCGACCGCTGACTTTCACGACTGGTTTTCCTGGCACTCAAACCGTAGTAGCAGACCAAGAGAAATGCGCCGTAAACCCACAGTGGCGTGCCTTCCAGAGCATCGAGCATTGTTCAGCTTCCTTGCCAAAGTTTATTGCCGGATGCTGGCACAGCCTCAGATACGTTGCCACTTATTTGAAATAAGACGAGCCCCCTCAAGAAGCGATATTCCGGCCCCTTCCCCACCTCTAATACGTCAGCACTCCTCCCCCGCGCCCATCGGCAACCAGCGGGAGGCATGAGTGTTGACGAATACAAGTGAACAACCCGCCACCTTGGAGGCGACCATGAACGCAGCATTGAAGATTTGCCAAGAGCGTTTCGACGCTAAGTTGCCTCCAGAGGTCAGCGACGCGAATCCGGAACAGGAGTGGCTTGAACATTCTGCGGAACAGTTGGTGTGCGGCATGGACATCAAGTGGAAGCGTCGCCACGGCCAACCGCAGGTGGTGACGTTTGATCGGTATTGCACTTACCTGCAGGGCATCCTGAATCAGCGCCAGATCGACGGCCTGGACGAGCGTGATTCGTTCGCTCGACTGTTCCTTTGCTCGATCCTTGGCAGTCAGGCGGATTCACGCGGGCACGCTGCAAAACTGATGGGCGAACAGCGTCCCATCGAAGCCGCGGAAAGAATCGCCATGGATTTGCTCAGGCCCTACGCCTTTGACGCGGTTGCAGCAGAACGGGAAGAGCTCGAAGACGACGTGGATGGCAACCTATGAGCGCTCACATCCTTATCGACGACGCGCTCGAAATCCTCAAGCACGCTGCAAGCACTCAGGAAGAGGCGGTAATTGTTCAGCGGATGATCACTCAGTTCCTCGTTGATCAGTCGCTAACCCTCAAAGAATTCGACCACTACTGCGCACGCCTCGCCCTACTTGGTGCACCGTAAACCAGATCGGCTGAAACAGAAGCAAGCGCAGACAAAGGACCACTGGACGAAGGTTGAGGAGCGGTATTTGACGCGAGCATTCAAGGAGGCCAGGGAGGCTGCGAACTGCTATGCGGGATGGAAGGAAGAGGAAATGCCGGGCTTTCACGAAGTGCGAGCGCTGTCGCTGCACCTGTACAAGAAAGCCGGAAAGGATGAGCAAAAGATCGCTGGCCATGCGAGCGAGGGCATGACCAAAAACTACCAGCGGGACCATGAGGAAATCATCTGGTCAGAGGCGATTCCGGACCTGAATATGTGAGTTAGCAGCGGATTTGGCACCGACCAGGACCTTGCAAGAGATTCCGAGCTGACCGCTAGAAGCCGCGGCCGACGGATCTTTCGAGGGTTCAGCGGCACTCAATCGGTGCCAACTACCTGCAAAATGGTTTGTCACCAAAACCGCAAGAAGTCGGGTGAATTTGCGGTCTGTTTGGCACTGCGGCTTGGGCCCAAAAACGTCGAATTTGGAGGTATGAAGCAGGCTCTCGGACGCGATGGTTTGATTCCAAATCGGCCCCTGGGCCTTGTGATCAAAGGGCTCGGCCGGCGACTAGAGACCTTCCGCAGACCTGGCGATTGCCCAACCACCCTCCCCGCCTCCCCGCGCTCTGTTCCGTTTCCCTAGCGCACAATCGGAAGTCCGGCCTAAAGGTGCTTCCGTTTGTCTTCAAAGGCACGGCCCGCGCGACGTACAGCCGGTTTCGCTGATTTGGGATGGTGACCTTTAAGAACGAAGAATCGGAACTGAGCTACCAGGGTTTAGCGCCGCGGAGCGGGTGAGGAAAAACGCCCTAATTGCCCGGAAACAGGGCGTTTGGCAAGGCTATCTGACATGCGAAAAAGCTGAGAAAGGAAGAGAAATATCAGACAGGATTGGTGCCAAAGGCAGCGCGAAAAAGGGCCAAAAGCGGCGTGAACTCACAAGATCGCAGGCCATGCGAGCGAGAGAATGACCAAGAACTACCAGCGGAACCATGAGGAAATCATCTGGTCAGAGGCGATTCCGGACCTGAATATCAGCGAAATCACTGGGTAGTTTTGCGCCAGTTTTGCGCAGGCACAAAAAAGCCGATCTATCTGATCGGCTCAAGTGTCTGATATTACTCAGGAATAATGGTCGGGACGGAGTGATTCGAACACTCGACCCCTAGCACCCCATGCTAGTGCGCTACCGGACTGCGCTACGCCCCGACTAGGCGTTTTACTGGGTTCGCTTCTGAACGAAGCGATCAGGAATATACCGCAAGCTTTTGAAATGTGGAAGTATTTTAAAAGCCTGTATTACTTCTTCAAAACCACCAGCACATCTTCTAGTTCGGAGATCATCTGGCGAATCATTTGCTTGTATTGGGTAGTATCGTCTTTGGCCTCATCACCGGACATGCGCTGGCGAGCGCCGCTGATGGTGAACCCCTGGTCGTACAGCAACGCGCGGATCTGTCGGATCATCAGCACATCCTGGCGCTGATAATACCGACGGTTCCCTGTGCGTTTGACGGGGTTAAGTTGAGGAAACTCCTGCTCCCAGTAGCGCAACACATGCGGTTTTACCGCACAGAGCTCGCTGACTTCACCAATGGTGAAGTAGCGTTTGCCTGGGATGACGGGTAGCTCGTCGTTATGACTTGGTTCCAGCATAAGCCTCAACTCGGGCCTTCAACTTCTGCCCTGGACGAAAGGTGACCACACGGCGAGCCGTGATCGGGATTTCTTCTCCCGTTTTTGGATTGCGGCCAGGCCGCTGGCGTTTGTCACGCAGGTCAAAGTTGCCGAAACCGGACAACTTGACCTGTTCGTTGTCTTCCAGAGCGTGTCTGATTTCTTCAAAAAACAGCTCGACCAATTCCTTGGCCTCGCGCTTGTTCAGACCCAACTCTTCGTACAGACGTTCCGCCATCTCAGCTTTCGTCAAAGCCCCCATACGTCACTTCCTTAACGTGGCGTTCAACCTTTGTTCGAGCGAGGTGAGGATATTTTGTGTCGTGGTATTCACCTCATCGTCATTAAGAGTGCGCGATGGATGCTGCCAGGTCAAGCCAACTGCAAGGCTTTTTCTATGCGGATCAATGCCTTTACCTTGATAGACGTCAAATAGCCTGAGGTCTGTCAGCCATTCCCCTGCATTTTCACGGATAACATCCAAAACGGCAGTGGCGGCAACTTCACGGTCAGCGATCAGTGCCAGGTCGCGGCGCACTTCTGGGAAGCGCGACAGCTCGCTGAATTTAGGCATCTTGCCCGAGGCGACTTCAGCCAGGACCAACTCGAAAACGAATACTGGACGGTCGAGACCGAGGGTTTTCGACAATTCTGGGTGGATAGCACCGACGAAGCCTACCAAGCGACCTTCACGTTCAATACGTGCAGTCTGCCCTGGATGCAGCGCCGGGTGGCTGCCAGGAACGAAGGTGAACGCATCCAATGCACCAGCAAAGCCAAGGACGGCTTCCACGTCAGCCTTGACGTCGAAGAAGTCCACAGCATCGCGGCCCTGCGCCCAGCCCTCCGGCAAGCGACTGCCGCAGACAACACCGGCCAGCATCGGCTCTTGCTTCAAACCGTCCAACTGACCAACGAAACGCAGACCACTTTCAAACATGCGCACGCGGTCTTGCTGGCGGTTCAAGTTGTGGGAAAGGGCCTTCACCAGACCAGGCCATAGAGACGAGCGCATCGCGGCCATGTCGTTGGAGATCGGGTTGGCCAGCAACAGGGGCTGGACACCAGGGTTGAACAGTTCGAACTGTCTCGGATCGATGAAGCTGTAGGTCACCGCTTCCTGGTAACCACGGGCAACCAGCAGACGACGCAACTCTGGCAAGTGCGCACGCGCCTCGGCCTTGGGTTGCGGTGCCAGGCGCGCTTGCGGATAACGAACCGGCAGGCGGTTGTAACCGTACAGACGAGCCAACTCTTCGATTAGATCGACTTCCAGGCTGATATCGAAGCGATGGCTTGGCACTTCAACATGCCACTGCCCTTCCCCGCCCGCAGAGATGTTCAACCCGAGGGCCGACAACAGTTGCTCGATTTCAGTCGGTGCGATGACCAGGCCAAGCATTTGCTCAACGCTCTTGGCGCGCAGGGTGATCGGCGCAACGCACGGCAGATGCTGTTCGCTGACAATCTCAGTGATCGGGCCGGCTTCGCCACCGGTGATTTCCAGCAGCAGGCCAGTGGCGCGCTCCATGGCTTCACGGGCGAGCTTCCAGTCTACGCCACGCTCGTAACGGTGCGACGCATCGGTGTGCAGGCCGTAGGAGCGGGCCTTGCCAGCGATGGCGATTTGATCAAAAAACGCGCTTTCAAGGAAGACATCGCGAGTGGTCGCGGAAACACCGCTGTGCTCGCCACCCATTACGCCGGCGATCGCAAGAGCGCGGGAATGGTCAGCGATCACCAGGGTGTCGGCGCGCAGGCTGACTTCCTGGCCGTCGAGAAGAACCAGCTTCTCGCCTTCTTCAGCCATGCGTACGCGGATGCCACCGTTGATTTCGGAGAGATCGAATGCGTGCAGCGGTTGGCCCAGTTCCAGCATCACGTAGTTGGTGATGTCGACGGCAGCGTCGATGCTGCGCACGTCGGCGCGGCGCAGGCGCTCAACCATCCACAGTGGAGTTGGCTTGGACAGGTCGACGTTGCGAATTACGCGGCCCAGGTAACGTGGGCAGGCAGCTGGCGCCAGCACCTCAATCGGACGCACTTCATCGTGTACCGCAGGCACGGCGGCAACTACTGGACGGGTAACCGGGGCGTTGTACAGCGCGCCCACTTCACGGGCCAGCCCAGCCAGGGACAGGCAGTCGCCACGGTTTGGGGTCAGGTCGACCTCGATGCTGGCGTCTTCCAGTTCCAGGTAGACACGAATGTCCTGGCCAACAGGCGCATCCGCCGGCAGCTCCATCAAGCCGTCGTTACCTTCGCCTACCTGCAGCTCCGCCTGGGAGCACAGCATACCGTTGGACTCAACGCCGCGCAGCTTAGCCTTCTTGATCTTGAAGTCGCCTGGCAGTTCGGCACCGATCATGGCAAACGGAATCTTCAGACCCGGACGCACGTTTGGCGCTCCGCACACCACCTGGAAAGTTTCCGCCCCGTTGCTGACCTGGCACACACGCAGTTTGTCGGCATCAGGGTGCTGCTCGGTGCTCAGCACTTCGCCCACAACCACGCCACTGAAAACACCGGCGGCCGGCGTTACGCTATCGACCTCAAGACCGGCCATCGACAGACGAGCAACCAGCGCGTCGCGATCTACCTGCGGGCTTACCCAGCCGCGCAGCCATTGTTCACTGAATTTCATCCTGCTCTCCTAAAGATTCGTTACGACTAGCGAAATTGCGCGAGGAACCGCAAGTCGTTGTCGAAGAACAGACGCAAGTCGTTCACGCCGTAACGCAGCATGGCCAGACGCTCAACGCCCATGCCGAAGGCAAAGCCCGAGAACTCTTCCGGATCTATCCCGGACATGCGCAGCACGTTGGGGTGAACCATGCCGCAGCCCATCACTTCCAGCCAACCAGTCTGCTTGCAGACTCGGCAGCCTTTACCGCTGCACATCACGCATTCCATGTCGACTTCAGCGGAAGGCTCGGTGAACGGGAAGAACGATGGACGGAAACGTACCGCCAGCTCTTTCTCGAAGAACACTCGCAGGAACTCTTCGATGGTGCCTTTGAGGTCGGCGAAGTTGATATCGCGATCAACCAGCAGGCCTTCGACCTGATGGAACATCGGCGAGTGGGTGATATCGGAGTCGCTACGATAAACGCGACCTGGGCAGACGATGCGGATCGGCGGTTTGTTCGCTTCCATGGTGCGGACCTGTACCGGTGAGGTATGGGTGCGCAACAGCATGTTCGCGTTGAAATAGAAGGTGTCGTGCATCGACCTGGCCGGGTGATGGCCTGGGATGTTGAGCGCCTCAAAGTTGTGATAGTCGTCTTCGACCTCAGGGCCTTCGGCAATGCCATAGCCTATATGGGTGAAGAACTGCTCGATACGTTCCAGAGTCCGGGTGATCGGATGTAGACCGCCCGAGGCTTGGCCACGGCCAGGCAAAGTTACATCAATAGACTCGGCGGCGAGTTTGGCCGCGAGATCGGCCTCCTCCATCGACGCCTTGCGCGCATTGAGAACCTCTGTGACGCGCTCCTTGGCAACGTTAATCAGCGCGCCGACTTGCGGGCGCTCTTCGGCTGGCAAATTCCCCAGGGTCTTCATCACCTGAGTCAATTCACCCTTTTTGCCAAGGTAGTGAACCCGGATTTGCTCCAGGGCATTGATATCTTCAGCGCTTTGCACAGCCTCAAGAGCTTGAGCGACGAGCGCGTCCAGGTTTTCCATGTACAGACTCCAGATACAAAATAGGGGAAGAGCTTGAAGGCTCTTCCCCTATTTATGACGTTTACCACCTTGGGCTACAGGAGCAGCCCAAGGTGACTGTCGGGGGTACTTAAGCCAAGGAGGCTTTAGCTTTCTCGACAATCGCAGCAAACACCGCTTTTTCGTTCACGGCCAGTTCAGCCAGAACCTTACGGTCGATTTCGATGGACGCTTTTTTCAGGCCAGCGATGAAACGGCTGTAGGACAGACCGTTAACACGCGCACCGGCGTTGATACGAGCGATCCACAGAGCGCGGAACTGACGTTTTTTCTGACGACGGTCACGGTAGGCGTATTGGCCTGCCTTGATTACCGCTTGTTTGGCAACACGGAATACGCGTGAACGCGCGCCGTAGTAGCCTTTAGCAAGTTTCAGAATTTTTTTGTGACGCTTACGGGCCATGACGCCACGCTTTACACGAGCCATGAGTTACTTCCTCTATTCTTGATCCAAAATTAACGAAGGCGCAGCATGCGCTCGACTTTTGCCACGTCAGACGGATGCAGCAAGCTGCTACCGCGCAGTTGACGCTTACGCTTGGTCGACATTTTGGTCAGGATGTGGCTCTTGAAAGCGTGCTTATGCTTGATACCGTTAGCAGTTTTCAGAAACCGCTTAGCAGCACCACTTTTAGTCTTCATCTTTGGCATGTTCGGATACTCCGCATTCAGTTGATAAACATAATCAGAAGGCCTGCCGTGCCCTGTTGATTACTTCTTCTTTTTCGGGGCGATGACCATGATCAGTTGGCGTCCTTCCATCTTAGGATGCTGTTCGACCGAACCGTACTCAAGCAAGTCAGCTTCAACCCGCTTGAGGAGTTCCATCCCCAGCTCCTGGTGGGCCATCTCACGGCCGCGGAATCGCAAGGATACCTTGGCCCTGTCCCCATCACTCAGGAAACGTACCAGGTTGCGCAGTTTTACCTGGTAATCCCCTTCCTCCGTCCCTGGACGAAACTTGATTTCTTTTACTTGAATCTGCTTTTGGTTCTTCTTCGCCGCGGCAACCTGCTTCTTCTTTTCGAAGATCGACTTGCCGTAGTCCATCACCCGACAAACAGGTGGGATTGCATCGGCGGAGATTTCCACCAAGTCCAGCTTGGACTCTTCTGCAATACGAAGCGCTTCATCAATCGAGACGATGCCAATCTGCTCGCCGTCAGCGCCAATTAACCGAACCTCGCGTGCCGAGATATTCTCGTTGATCGGGGCTTTCGGTGCAGCTCGTTTATCTTGTCTCATTTCACGCTTAATAATAATTACTCCGAATCTGGGCGACCACGCCGGGAAACCGCTTGCGCGAGGAACTCAGCGAACTGGGCGACGGGCATAGAGCCCAGGTCAGCACCTTCACGAGTACGCACAGCGACAGTCTGCATCTCGACTTCCCGATCTCCAATAACCAAAAGATAGGGGACCTTGAGCAAAGTATGCTCGCGGATTTTAAAGCCGATCTTTTCATTTCTCAAGTCGGACTTGGCACGAAATCCGCTTTCGTTGAGAGTTTTTTCAACTTCAGCGGCAAATTCTGCCTGTTTATCAGTGATATTCATGATCACTGCCTGGGTCGGAGCCAGCCACGCGGGGAATGCACCCTCGTAGTGCTCGATCAGGATCCCAACGAACCGTTCGAACGAGCCGAGGATCGCCCGGTGCAGCATAACCGGGTGCTTACGACTGTTGTCTTCGGAGACGTATTCGGCTCCCAGACGGATCGGCAGGTTAAAATCGAGCTGCAGGGTACCACACTGCCAGACGCGGCCAAGGCAATCTTTCAGCGAGAACTCGATCTTCGGACC
Organism: Pseudomonas sp. H1_D04; assembly: GCF_054683855.1. Taxonomy (NCBI): domain Bacteria; kingdom Pseudomonadati; phylum Pseudomonadota; class Gammaproteobacteria; order Pseudomonadales; family Pseudomonadaceae; genus Pseudomonas; species Pseudomonas sp. H1_D04. Next base: position 4,266,431 of record NZ_CP162826.1, on the reverse strand, counting down.
GTAAAACGCGCCCTCCCCCGGCTGCAGGTCGTACGCAAGCCCCGCACTATCAAGCGCTGCGGCCAGTGCCGCTTCGGCGCGATCCCACAGCTCGTCGGAACCGACACGCTTTTCCGGACGAGTGGACAGTTTCATCTCGACGTCGGTGAAACCGAAATCGCGATAAACGTCCATGGTCAGCTTGATAAACGCAGCGGATTCAGCCTGCATCTGCTCTTCTGTGCAGAAGATGTGGGCGTCGTCTTGAGTGAAGCCGCGCACGCGCATGATGCCGTGCAGCGCACCCGACGGCTCGTTACGGTGGCAAGCACCGAACTCGGCCAGGCGCATCGGCAACTCGCGGTAGCTCTTCAAGCCCTGGTTGAACACCTGCACATGGCATGGGCAGTTCATTGGCTTAATGGCGTAGTCGCGGTTTTCCGACTGGGTGGTGAACATATTGTCGGCGTAGTTGGCCCAGTGCCCGGATTTCTCCCACAGGCTGCGATCAACGACCTGCGGGGTCTTGATCTCCAGGTAACCGTTATCACGCTGCACCTTACGCATGTACTGCTCAAGCACCTGATACAGGGTCCAGCCGTTCGGATGCCAGAACACCATACCCGGCGCTTCTTCCTGGAGGTGGAACAGATTCAGGCGCTTGCCGATCTTACGGTGATCGCGCTTTTCAGCTTCTTCGATGCGCTGGACATAGGCGGCCAGCTGCTTCTTGTCAGCCCAGGCAGTGCCATAGATACGTTGCAACTGCTCATTCTTAGCGTCGCCGCGCCAGTAGGCGCCGGACAGCTTGGTCAGCTTGAATGACTTGAGGAAGCGTGTGTTCGGCACGTGCGGACCACGGCACATGTCGACGTATTCTTCGTGGTAGTACAGGCCCATGGCCTGCTCGTCCGGCATGTCTTCCACCAAACGCAGCTTGTAGTCCTCACCACGGGCAGTGAACACTTCGATCACTTCGGCGCGTGGGGTGACTTTCTTGATGACGTCGTAATCTTTCTCGATCAGCGCGTGCATGCGCTGCTCAATGGCAGCCATGTCGTCCGGAGTGAAAGGACGTTCGTAGGCGATGTCGTAATAGAAGCCTTCTTCGATAACCGGACCGATTACCATCTTCGCGGTTGGGTACAACTGCTTGACCGCATGGCCAATCAAGTGCGCGCAAGAGTGGCGAATGATCTCCAGCCCCTCTTGATCCTTGGGCGTGATGATTTGCAGACTGGCGTCAGAGGTGATCAGGTCACTGGCATCAACCAGTTTGCCGTCGACCTTGCCGGCCACAGTCGCCTTTGCCAGACCGGCACCAATGGATGCGGCGACCTCGGATACGGATACAGCATGATCGAATGAACGTTGACTGCCATCGGGAAGAGTAATAGTTGGCATGGCGCCTCCTCTCCTAGTGGTGACCCCTACCAAAGGTCACGTGGGTTGGGATGAGCCAGTACAAGATCCAATACCAGGCCGTTCAGTGATGAACGCCTGCCTTACAGCGGCAGGAGCCTTTCGGCCAACCGATAATCGAACCAGAGTGACTGGAGTGAACAAAAAGAACATGGCAAGGCGGCAAATGGCGCGCCCGGGAATAGCCAGGGGAGCGATGCTAGCACAGATGAACGGTCATCGCGCCGGCGCCAGGCCAGGTAACTACTAATTCCAGCCTTTATAGCTGCAAAACGGAACTTGAGCTGTACGCACTACCTCAAACCCACTGAGAATCGCTGTTTGTCCTCGACCCAAAGGAGCATCCCATGATGCGTTTTACTTCTACCCTCGCTCTCGCCGCTACCCTGAGCCTCCTTTCCATCGGCGCGCAGGCTGCTGCGCCCTCCAATTGGCCGGCCGGTGCCCGTGACAGTTTCATCAACGACTGCAGCGCGGCCGCCAGCCAGAACGTTGACGTCAAAACGGCCAAAGCCCACTGCGAATGTGGCGCCGACAAGATCAACGCCGAATTGAGCAGTTCCGAAATCAAGGAATTGATGACCAATCCGAACGCCAGCGCACCACTTAAAAACAAAGCGGTGGCTGCAATTTCATCCTGCAAAGTCGTGAAGAAAAAGTAAGATCGGCGCCAGATCAGACGGCCGCTCTGCTGGAAAAATCGCCCGAAAACTGCCATTTCTCACAAATTACGCAGCTTTTACGGCTTTTTTTAACAGCTGATATTTCGCGCCAAAGCCCCGTAGACCGGGGCTTTCAGCCGACCTAAGCACTAAATGCAACGCTATTGATTGGCAAACAATGCCTTGGGGGGCTCCCAAGCCGAACATTTCGACTATGATAGCCCGGTGTGCCCAGTTGGCCTGAGCAGCACAGCACTACTGAAAATATATGTTTCTTGGAGATACACCATGTCTAATCGCCAAACCGGCACCGTTAAATGGTTCAACGATGAAAAAGGCTTCGGCTTCATCACTCCTCAAGGTGGCGGTGACGACCTGTTCGTACACTTCAAAGCTATCGAAAGCGACGGTTTCAAAAGCCTGAAAGAAGGCCAAACCGTTTCCTTCGTGGCTGAGAAAGGCCAAAAGGGTATGCAAGCTGCACAGGTTCGCGGCGAGTAATTCTCCGCTGAGCTAAAAAAACCCCGTCCATGTGGCGGGGTTTTTTATGGGCGCTGCAAAAGCAGCGATCAGCCGCAATTGACGCGAGTGATCACCAAGTTGTCGTCAGCGTTTAGGTTCAAGCGGTCGGAGCGGTATTCCAAAGTGATCATATCGTTGGGCTTGAGGATGCGAGCATTCTGCGCACCGGCACGGGCCCGGGCTTGCTCCAGCAACTGAGGCGAAGCTTTCTGGCCGATTGTGAACTCGGCAGCCTTTGACTCACAGCGGCTATGACCTGCATCGGTCACTGCGGCGTCTTTGGCTGGCTCAGAGGTACCCGGGGTGCTGCAACCCGCCAACGCGAGTGCTGCCAACAAAGTACCGAATGATGCGAGCTTCCAAGGCATGAAGCCTCCTATTGAAAAAATGAACAGAGATCGTGCGACAACCGTCTTGCAGATTGGTTTCAAGACGTAAATCGCCGTCGGGCAAGTCTGCCTGACTATCAGCAGGCATTCGCCCGATCAATCGTGACCAGATATGAACATAATCAGTAGATGTCGATGTAGTCAAAAGGTGGCTTGGGCCAGTTTTGCTTCAGCGCGTTGAAAACCTGTGTGACCCAGACCTCGTCGCTGGCAGCGACATTTCCGACGTAACCGGAGCCCTTTGCCCAGGTCTCAAGACGAAACAACAGGCCATCTATGTCAGTGCCCCCGACTACCCCAGATGATAGGTAGGCGATACCGGCCTTGGTCACACGCAGTTGAGTATGTTCGTCATCACTGGCACTGGCGATCAATTGGCGCACGGCGGCCAGGGTGAGATTCTCGGGGTCATTCAAATCGATCTGCACGCGGTATTCCCCGGCAATTAAACAGGAGCACAGTGTCGCACAGCACTTGATTCATGCCTAAGTAGCAGTGCCAAACGCCGCGCAAAATGCTTAACTGCGCCCGGTAAAGCCGCGCCCCAGCGCATTACCCAGTATTTCAGCTCGTGAGACCTCCATGACCACCGTAACGCTCCAAGCCGACATCAAAGCCAAGTGGCCCCAAGGACAAAGCTCCTACAGCCCCGGAAGCCCAGAGGAACTGGCAATCATCGGTATAGACCTGCTGGTCAAGGAACTCGGCACTCAGGCGGCACAAGCCTTCATTGGCCAGGTATTCGAGAAATACCCGGCCGATCACATGGGGGCACACAACCCCGAGCGCGAATAAGAACCGGCCGACGAACGTCGACCGGCAATCGGTTTACTTCAGCCGCGCAAGGCGCTCAGTCAGCAGATCGAAGAAGCCCTGAGCGTCGCCGTTCTCAACCCAGAACGCATTCTTTGGTTGTTTCAGACCGTCGTACCAATCGACGATGGTCTGCCCGAATGTCGGGCCTTCACGGCTGTCCACCACCACATTGACCTCGCGACCACTGAACAGCGAAGGCTTGAGCAGGTACGCAACAACGGTGGCGTCATGTACCGGGCCGCCCGGGATGCCGTAGTGCTCCATATCGCCTTTGACGTATTCGTTGAGAATATCGCCGACGACCTTGCTGGCGTTGTTCTTGAGGTCGGCAATCTTTTTCAGACGCGCCTCACTGGTCAGTACCTTGTGGGTCACATCCAGCGGCAGGTAAGTCAGCTTGACCCCACTCTTGAGCACGATCTCTGCAGCAATCGGATCGGCGAACAGGTTGAACTCGGCAACCGGCGTGATATTGCCTCCATTGAAGTGCGCGCCGCCCATCACCACCACTTCTTTGATGCCCTGGGTGATTTCCGGATCCTGAGTCAGTGCCAGCGCCAGGTTGGTCTGCGGACCCAGCATGGCGATAGTGATGCTGTGAGGCTTGGCAGCACGAAGGGTCTTGATCAGGTAATCAACGGCATTGCCTTCGGCCAGGCCCTTTTTAGGCTCATGCACGGTGACGCCGGAAACGCCCTCCTTGCCATGGATGTTTTCGGCATAGATCGGTTTGCGCAGCATCGGCGCTGGTGCACCGGCGTAGACCGGAATGTCCTCACGCCCCGCCCACTCGCGGGCCAGGCGCGCGTTACGCGAGGTCTTGTCCAGGCGCACGTTACCGGCGACGGTGGTCAGCGCACGGATGTTCAATTCGTCCGGGGAAGCCATGGCGAAGAGCAAGGCCACTACATCGTCGGCACCTGGGTCAGTGTCGATGATGAGGTCGATTTTTTCCGCCGCGTGGGCGCTTGCAGCAGTGAGCGCGGACAAAAGCAGGACACTCCGAAACAGATTTCTCAGGATTGGAAGACCACGTTGCATAAAACACTCCTTGTCGTTGGGGAACTCTAGAACGTTACGCCGGACACCAGCGCGATATTGCAGTAAGGCTGGCATTCGCCGGTGCGCACGACCGCGCGCGCCTGGCGACTCAGTTGCTTGAACGCTTCATGACTGAGTAGACGTCGCTCGCCGAGGGCGGCCTGTTCACTCAGCACGTTCAACTGCGCCAGCGCAGGTGGCTGCTTGAGCAGGATTTCTTCCGCCAGCACGTGGCTTTCCACCTGCATCTCACTGAGCACGATACGCAAAGTGCTGATGAAATCAGGAATACCTTTTGTAAGCGCCAGGTCGATCAACTCGACGCCGGGCGGCACCGGCAAACCAGCATCGCCGATCACCAGAATGTCGCCATGGCCCAGGGAAGCTATCAGCCGCGACAGAGCGATATTGAGCAGAGGGGTCTTTTTCATAAAGGTACAAAACCTTGAACGTCATGCAGCGTAGGAATGGAAGGTTGCGCACCCGCACGTGTGACTGACAATGCCGCAGCGACCTGACCAAAACGTATGGCCTCGGCTTCGCTTTTACCGCTGGCAAGGGCCGCCGCAAAACCACCGACAAAGGTATCGCCAGCAGCCGTGGTATCCAACGCCTTGACCTTGGGCGCCACCAAGTGCTCAAAGCCACTGCCATCCGCAAACAATGCACCTTGGGCGCCCAGAGTGATGATGACTTTGCCGGCACCGGCTTTAATCAGTTGCGTGGCAGCCACTTTGGCACTGTCCAGAGAGTCGACTGTCACACCGCTCAATGCGGTGGCCTCGCTTTCGTTGGGAATCAGATAATCGACCGAGGCATACCACTCGGCGGGCAGCGGTGCGCTGGCCGGCGCAGGGTTGAGGATCACGGTCTTGCCCAGTTCACGACCGCGCTTGAGCGCATAGGCCACGGTAGCCATCGGCACTTCCAGCTGGCAGATGATCACATCGGCGGCTTGCAGCACCGCATCAGACGCCTGCAGTGACGCGGGCGTCAGCTCGCCGTTGCTGCCGGCAACAATCACAATCGCATTCTGGCTGCTGTCATCCACCACGATCAACGCCACGCCACTGGAACCGTCCACGGTACTGACGGCCTGGCAATCGATACCTTCTACCAGCAATGCGTCACGCAACTCAGTGCCGTAGGCATCGGTGCCGACACAGCCAATCATCGCCACACTCGCACCCAGTCGCGCCGATGCAACGGCCTGGTTGGCACCCTTGCCGCCCGACACCGTGGAAAAAGTTTGGCCAATCAGGGTCTCACCGGCACGGGGCAGCCGGCTGGCGCGGGTGACCAGATCCATGTTCAAGCTGCCTACTACCACTACTTTTGCTGGCATACATCAGTACTCATCAATTCGATTCAGCGGTATTGCGCGAACACACCGGCGACGGGCGCCGTCGACTCGCGCAATACGATGCTCGGCGTCACGATGCGTTGATCGATCGGCAGTTGGGGTGTTGCAATTCGTCGCAGTAAAAGCTCGGCGGCCGTCTCGCCCAGTTGCAGGATCGACTGGCCGACCGTGGTCAGGGCCGGGTACACATAGCGGCCCATTTGAATATCATCAAATCCGATCACCGACAGCTCGCCGGGCACGCGGATATTACGCTCAGCTGCAGCACGCAATACGCCAAAGCCGATCATGTCGTTACTGGCAAAAATCGCGCTGGGCGGGTTCTGCGCCAGCAATTGCACGGCAGCAGCATAACCGCCGGTGCTGGTGAAGTCGCTTTCCCGGGTGCGATTGGGCGCAACGTCCACACCGGCCTCGCGGAGCGCGCGCTGGTATCCCGCCAGGCGCATTTGCGCGACACGGGTGTGGGCCGGGCCGCCGATACAGGCGATGTCCCGATGCCCCAGCTCAAGCAAATGCCGGGTCGCCAGGTAGGCGCCCTCTTCATGATCGATGCGCACCAGATCGACATCAATGCCGTCCAGCGCCCGGTCGACAATCACCATGGGCGTGCGCACCGCGCTCAACCCTGCGGCGAGGCCGCTGTCATCACCACCCACCGAGGTCACGATCAAGCCGTCGATGCGCTTTTCCAGCAACACCCGCAAATAGCTGCGCTGTTTTTCAGCATTGTCGTCGGAGTTGCAGAGGATCACGCAGTAGCCGTTACGCTCGCAGTAATCCTCGATGCCTCGTGCCAGCTCCGCGAAATACGGGTTGAGGCTGTTGGGTACCAGCAAACCGATGGTGGCCGTGGTCTTGGCCTTGAGCGAGCGCGCGACGGCGCTGGGCACATAGTCGAGCTGCTTGATGGCCGCTTCGACCTTGACCCGTACCGGCTCACTCACTGGGCGCGTCTTGTTCACCACATGGGACACGGTGGTGTAGGAAATTCCTGCAAGCGCCGCCACATCCTTGATCGTTGCCATGGTTCAGCCCCGCCGACTAGCACGTTGGCTGCGGTACGTATCGAGAACCACGGCAATCACGATCACAGCACCGGTGATGATGCGCTTCGTGGGCTCCGTGGCGCCGATCTGTGCCAGGCCAGCGGCCAATACCGAGATAATCAACACGCCAAAGAAGGTACTGATTACCGAACCGCGCCCGCCCATCAGGCTGGTGCCGCCGATCACCACCGCGGCGATCACTTGCAGCTCCAGACCGGAGCCAGCGTTCGGGTCCGCTGCTTCCAAACGCGAGATCTGGAATAACGCCGCGACACCGGCCAGCAGGCCCATGAGACTGAACACCAGAATCTTGTAAGGCTTGGGATTGATACCGGCCAGGCGCACGGCCTCTTCGTTGGTGCCGATACCGATCAAGTAACGACCGAACACGGTGCGGGTCAATACTAGCTGTGCAGCGATGATCACCAGCAAGGCAATGATGAACGACGGCGAGATACCAAACGCAATCGGGTTGGACAGCCAGGCAAACGAATCACCGATGTAGGCGGTGCGCGAACCGGTCATTTGGTACGCAACGCCCCGCGCCATTTCCAACACACCGAGGGACACGATAAACGACGGGATCCGCCAGGCCACGGTGATCGAGCCGGTGATGGTGCCGGCCAACGCGGCGCAGCCCATGCCGAGCAGAGCGGCCGGCAACACGCTCCAGCCCCACCCGAGAATCGCCACGCTGACTGCCGACGCCGCCAGGGCCAGCACCGAGCCCACCGACAAGTCGATACCGCCGATGATCAGGATGAACGTCATGCCCACCGCCAGCACCATCAGGTCCGGGATCTGGTTGGCCAGGGTGCTGAAGGTGTCATAGGACAGGAAGTGGTCACTGAGCACCGAAAACAGCGCAATCATCGCGAGCAAGGCGCCCGCTAGCCCCAGGTAGGTGCCCAGTCCGTAGAAGTTGCCGCCCGCTTTACCGGAGGTAGTTGTGGTTTTCATGGGGTATCCCTAAGCACTGCGTCATTGAGCAGCGCATCACGTTTCTGATAGCCGGCAAAGGCGGCGGCGAGCAATTCGTCCTGGGTCCAGCTGTCACGCTCAAAGGTCTCGATCAGACGCCCGGCAGACAGTACGCCGATGCGGTCGCAGATCAGCATGAGCTCACGCAGGTCGCTCGATACCACCACCAGCGCTTTGCCCTGGCGGGTCAATTCGCCGAGCAAGGCATAAATGTCGAACTTGGCACCCACATCAATTCCGCGGGTGGGTTCGTCGAACAACATCACCGAGCAGTCGCGCTCCAGCCAGCGGCCAATCACCACTTTCTGCTGATTGCCGCCGGACAGTTCCGACACCAGTTGCGCCGGGCTGGAACTGCGGATGCGCATGGCGTCGATCTGGCGCTTGGCCAACGCGGTTTCATCGCGGCTGTTTACCACGCCGCCGCCAGAGATTTCCGGCATGTTGCCCAGGGCAATATTGGCACTGATGGACTGAGTCAGCAGCAGGCCTTCACCCTTGCGATCTTCAGTGATCAGGGCGATACCATGCCCCACTGCATCCACGGGAGAGCGAATACTCACCACCTTAGCCGGTGAGCCCAGGGCCACGGTGCCGCTGTCGGCCAGATCGGCACCAAAGATCAGACGCAGCAATTCGGTACGGCCAGCGCCGATCAGGCCGGAAATGCCATAGATCTCGCCGGCACGCACTTCAAAGGACACGTCACGGACTTTGTCCGAGCGGCTCAGGCCTTTCACAGTCAGGGCCGGGCCGCCGATGCTGCGCGGCCCCAGGTCGATGTGTTCACCCAGCTCGCGCCCCACCATCAAGGTGACCAATTGCTCACTGTTGTAATTGGACATCGGTTCGACGCAGACCAGCTTGCCGTCGCGCAATACCGCAATGCGCTGGGCAACACGGGCCAACTCTTCCAGCCGGTGCGAAATGTAAATAATCGCCACGCCCCGAGCCTGCAGGCGGGTGATTTGCTCAAACAGCATCTCGACTTCACGCGCGGTGAGCATGGCCGTGGGTTCGTCGAGGATCAGTACATGGCAGTCGCCAATCAGGTTACGGGCGATCTCAACCATTTGCTGGTGACCGATGCCCAGGCTGCCGACCAGCGTGTCAGGGTCGATGGCGTCCAGGCCGACTTGGGCCATGGCCTCGATCGCGGCTTTGCGCAGTTGCTTGCGGCTGATCCAGCCACAGTGGCTGGGCAGGTTATCCAGGAACAGATTTTCGGCCACGGTCAGCGTCGGCAGCAGGTTGAGTTCCTGCATGACCATGCGCACACCCAACGCTTCAGCCTGGGTACGGCTGGCAGGACAGTAATCCTGACCATTGAATTGCATGTGCCCGGTGGTCGGCGTGACCAGCCCGCCGATGATCTTGGACAGGGTGCTTTTGCCTGCACCATTCTCGCCGGTCAGCGCCAGCACTTCCCCACGGTTGAGCGTGAGGGTGATGTCGGACAGAACCGGTTGGGCATAGGTCTTACCGATACCGCTGACCGAGAGGACAGCGTTCGGGGCGGAAGATGACATAGGAAAATCTCCAGGCGCCCGCTCAGGACGAGCGGGCGCTGTTGGGTGCCGCCAGAATTACTTCTTGAGGACGAGTTCGACCGGGGTTTCGATCACGCCGTCTTTGGCATCGACTTTCTCACCCTTGACCAGCTTAAGGGCGTTCTGGATACCGAATACCGCTTGCTGGGCAGCTGCCTGGTCGGCGGTAGCCAGTACGCGGCCGTCCTGCAACATCGGCTTGATCGCTTCGATATTGTCGTAACCCACGACCATTACCTTGCCCGCCTTGCCTGCCGCACGCACCGCGGAGACAGCGCCCAGGGCCATATTATCGTTACCGGCCAGCAAGGCCTTGAGGTCCGGGTATTCGCTCAGCATGGCCGAGGCGACTTTCTGGCCCTGGTCGATTTCCCAGTTGCCGGATTGAGTGGAAACGATCTTCATACCGGCAGCGTCCATCGCATCTTTGTAGCCAGCGGTGCGCTGCTGGGCGTTGGTGGTAGTCGGTACGCCTTCGATGATGCCGACCTTGTCACCTGCTGCCAGTTGCTTGGCCAGGTAGTCGCCCACGAGCTTGGAGCCCTTGCGGTTGTCGGGGCCAACGAAGGGAATATCGAGATTTTTGCTTTTCAGTACACCGGGGTCCAGGCGGTTGTCGATGTTGACGACCTTGATACCGGCGTCGGAGGCTTTCTTCAGTACGGTGACCAGTGCTTTGGAGTCAGCAGGCGCGATGACGATGGCGTTGACCTTGGCAAGGATCATTTGGTTGACGATATCGATCTGCGCGCTGGTATCAGTTTCGTTCTTGATGCCGTTGGTGATCATGTCGAAATCGGCGGCATGGTCTTTCTGGTAAGCCTTGGCACCGTCCTGCATGGTGACGAAGAATTCATTGGCGAGAGATTTCATCACCAGGCCGACCTTGGGTTTGGCGGCGGCGTCGTCAGCAAAGGCAGAGGACAGAGGTAAAGCGGCGGATGCGGCAGCAAGCACAGCGACAGCAAGAAGACGTCCAGCGAATGGCAGCTTCATGGGTTCACTCCGATCTTATGATTATTGTGAGCAACGCTTGCACCGAAGAGTCCTTCGGCAGCCATCCCACACGGGTGGCTGATTCGATCTTTCAGAGCACTCAGGGAGCACCGCGTGAAACATCTCGCAAACGTTTGCGTTAATCAAACTATGAGAACCTTGTCGAGATTTGTCAACGGTAGAACACAGCCTTTCATCTAAGGCCTCTAGCCTCTGTCCTCCCGTCCGGCGAAAGGACGTTATTAAACATTCCCTCCAACGCTTCGTTCTCTGAAACGACAGACCTCTTCATGCGACTCAGTATTTCCCGATGATCATCTTCGGACAACCGAACGCAATCATGCAGCGTGTTCGGAAAGCCGGACAGACGCATTGCGTGACCCGCCATAAGAACGACAATTATTGTTATAAATCAGCTAGTTAATTTATATCCAAGAACTTAATCAGCCTGGTACAAATCCTGCTCCTACCCAGCACCTCGTGGCATTCAGAACCGCCCGGGCGCTCTAGATGAACCTGCTACAGCACTCATCAAAAACCAGAGAGAAAAACAATGAAATCTGCACTGAAGAACTTTGTTCCGGGCGCGTTAGCCCTTCTGCTGCTGTTCCCTGTTGCCGTTCAGGCAAAGGAAGTTGAATCCAAGACCAAACTGGCCAACGTGGTAATTCTCGCCACCGGTGGCACCATTGCCGGCGCTGGCGCCAGTGCGGCCAACAGCGCTACCTACCAGGCGGCCAAAGTCGGTATCGAGCAATTGATCGCCGGTGTTCCTGAACTTAGCCAGATTGCCAATGTGCGTGGCGAGCAAGTGATGCAAATTGCATCCGAAAGCATCAACAACGAGAACCTGCTGCAACTGGGTCGCCGCGTCGCGGAACTGGCTGACAACAAAGACGTGGATGGCATCGTGATCACCCACGGTACCGACACCCTGGAAGAGACCGCCTACTTCCTGAACCTGGTGGAAAAAACTGACAAGCCAATCGTGGTAGTTGGTTCCATGCGCCCAGGCACCGCCATGTCGGCCGACGGCATGCTCAACCTCTACAACGCCGTGGCTGTAGCCGGCAGCAAGGACGCGCGCGGTAAAGGGGTGCTGGTGACCATGAACGACGAGATCCAATCGGGTCGCGACGTAAGCAAGATGATCAATATCAAGACCGAAGCCTTCAAGAGCCCATGGGGCCCAATGGGCATGGTGGTTGAAGGCAAATCCTACTGGTTCCGCCTGCCTGCCAAGCGCCATACCATGGATTCGGAATTCGACATCAAGAACATCAAAAGCCTGCCGGACGTCGAAATCGCCTACGGCTACGGCAACGTAAGCGACACAGCCTACAAAGCCCTGGCCCAGGCTGGTGCCAAAGCAATCATCCACGCGGGTACTGGCAATGGCTCGGTATCTTCCAAAGTGGTACCTGCCCTGGTGGAACTGCGCAAGCAAGGCGTGCAGATCATTCGCTCCTCCCACGTGAATGCCGGCGGCATGGTGTTGCGTAACGCTGAACAGCCTGACGACAAATACGACTGGGTTGCTGCCCTCGACCTGAACCCGCAGAAAGCGCGGATTCTGGCAATGGTTGCCCTGACCAAGACCCAAGACAGCAAAGAGCTTCAACGGATTTTCTGGGAATATTGATTCCTGACTGAACCCTGTATGTGGCGAGGGAGCTTGCTCCCGCTCATGTACGCAGCGCCCGAAAGCTTCTTTTGGGGCCGCTTCGCGGACCAGCGGGAACAACTTCCCTCGCCACAACAACCTACCTATCCCTCTCCCCCCGCCCTACACCCAACCCCCTAACTCGCCGCCAGACGAATCTCTTAAATTTTAAGCAGTTGCGAAATTGCCCACACTTAAATACTGTATGCACGTACAGCTTATTAAGGAATGCTCCGTGGCAAAGTCATCTTCCGCAGTACCTACCCCGCCCGATGCCTACACACGCCTGGCCATTCGCGTGCAAAAAATCATCAACTCCACCAATGCCCAAAAAGCCAAGGCAGCCCTGATCTTCCGCTTGCCGGAGGAACCAGAGGACGATTGGCAGCGCTTGTTGGAGGAGATTGCGGAGAACGACAACGTCACCCTAGCCTACCGGGATGACGGTGGCGTGCAGATTTTCTGGGTTGTGCCGAAGGAAGATTGATTGAATGAGTGCCCGTTTTATTGCTGTGTGTTGCCTGTTTTTTGCCGTTACCGCTCACGCTCAGGCGCCCCGAACCTTCAGTGAAGCCAAAAAAGTTGCCTGGACACTCTACGCCCCGCAATCCACCGAGTTCTATTGCGGCTGCAAGTACAGCGGCAACCGCGTTGACTTGAAAGCCTGCGGATATATCCCACGCAAAAACGCCAACCGCGCCGCACGCATCGAGTGGGAACACATTGTTCCGGCCTGGCAGATCGGACATCAGCGCCAGTGCTGGCAGAATGGCGGGCGCAAGAACTGCACGCGCCATGATGAAGTGTTCAAGCGTGCCGAAGCAGACCCCAATCGGATAATGATGTCAATGGAGACCGAAGCAACTTCAGCTTTGGCTGGCTGCCGGTGCAACGCGGGCAGTACGGCTCATGCCTGACCCAAGTGGATTTCAAGGCCAAGAAGGTGATGCCGCGACCTTCCGTACGCGGGATGATCGCGCGAACCTACTTCTACATGAGCAAACAATACGGCTTGCGCCTGTCGAAACAGGATCGTCAGTTGTACGAAGCCTGGAACAAAACCTACCCGGTCCAAGCCTGGGAGCGCCAGCGTAACCAGACGGTGGCGTGTGTGATGGGGCGTGGCAATGAGTTTGTCGGCCCGGTCAACCTGAAAGCCTGCGGTTGAAGATGGGCGGCACTGCCGCCCAATCGGCCCGTTACTGCGCAGGCTGGTGTTCGATGATCTCAGACACCGTGTCAGTTTTCTTGGCACGAGCCATCTTTTCGTTAAGCAGGGTCTGCTTTGCCTCGGCTTCGGCCTTAGTTGCGAACGGCCCCAACAGCACTTCGTCCTTGCCGTCGACCTTAACGATATAAAAATTGAAACCATGTTCGAGCAACCAGGCGGTCAGGTCGGTGATCGCCTGCAGTTTGTGGTCCGGCGGACCTACTCGCAGGTCCCACTCTTGGGCGGCAATCGCGCCGGTTTGTGGCTGGCTTTCGGTCACGGCAGGCTTGGCCTTGGGGGCGTCGACGCGTTTGCCTTCACCGCAACCGGCCAGTGCCAACACCGCAATTGCCATCGCTACTTTACGCACTGCCCTGCTCCTCTAAGGATAAAGAGGCAACTTTATCATTCACTGTCTATTCTGGCCGTCATAAACGTTGGCTTAAACAATGCGAATGATGTATCCCAGACCTGTATGATGCCGCCATGGGAATTAATGTCGCCTCTATGCGTCCTAAAAGAGGCAGTCACAGGGAAGCGCTTAGCAGTAAGCTACACACATCCGACACCTGCCCTGTCTGAAACATGTGTCCTAAAAGCAATCAAGGAGAAGTCCATGCTTATACTCACCCGCAAAGTCGGTGAAAGCATAAACATCGGTGATGACATCACGATCACCATCCTGGGCGTCAGCGGCCAGCAAGTAAGAATCGGCATCAACGCCCCCAAGGATGTTGCCGTGCATCGCGAGGAGATCTACCAGCGCATCCAGGCCGGCCTGACCGCTCCGGATAAAAACCAGACGCCTTGAGGCGCACTCAGTAGCCAGCCCTTTCGTTCATGTAACGGCTGGCGAAAGCCTATTGGACTGTTCTTGGGCTGAATGAGTGATCAGCGTCGTCCAAAGTCCATGCGCCCCAAAGATGAAATTATCCTCGCGTCTGGAACTTGTTCCACTATCCAAAGCCGAATCTCCTGACTGACATACTTCCATCCGTGTGGACTCAGGAGCACGTCGATGAGGCCCATTACCGCGCAGCCATTTTTTTCCAGATCCTGGATGATTGCCCTGCTGATTGGGCTGGCCTTTGTGGGCGTAGAATATGGCCTGCGGCTGGAAGTCGAAGGTTCGGACCCCGCCTATCCTAAGTCCTGGTTTGATTTGGCACTGCTGCTGTGTGCGTACCTGTTCATGTTCTGCCTCAAGCCTATCCAGAAAGCATTGCAGCGTCAGCTGTGCCGGCGGGCCGAAAATAGAACTGGCGGCTGACCAAGCGAACCAAGCCGAGACCGGATGCGGACTCGGCTTTTTTGTGTCAGCCCACTGCGCTCTGCAGGTACAACAAGCCATCAGCGCTGCGATGCACCTGCAACTGTTTATACCCTTCAATCGATGGATGCTCCGTGAGCATGGGCTTGAGGTGCGTCGATGTTACGACCAGCACATCCGCACCCGCCGCCTCCCCCGCACGAATCCCCACCGTCGCATCCTCAAACACCAGACAATCCTGCACCGGCACACCCAGGCGTTGCGCACCCAGCTCATAACAGGCGGGGTTCGGTTTGCCGATGGCCACATCCTCGGCCGTTACCAACACCGCCGGTGGCGCAATACCCGCTGCCTGCAACCGACGCAATGCCAACGCCTTCGGCGCAGAGGTGACCAATGCCCACTGATCACCAGGCACGCTATTGAGAAACTCGACGGCACCGGGAATCGCCACGACGCCTTCCACATCGTTGATTTCAGCCTCGGTAATCCACTGCGCTTCAACTTGCGGGTCGACGCCGGGCAATGCCTGGCGCGTGATAGTGTCAATCGCCCGCGCACCATGAATGGTGGTCAGGAAGGCCGCCACGTCCAGCCCATGGCGTTCAGCCCAGATGCCCCACACTCGTTCGGCAGCGGCAATGGAGTTGAGCAGGGTTCCATCCATATCGAACAGGAAGGCGCGGTAAGGGCGGGCTGATACAGCTGAACCTCGGATAGACACTGCAGGGTTTCCTCGTAAGCTGAAACGAATAATCGGCCCGATGCAATCTACGGATCACCCACTGGGTTGTAAACGCTGACGCCCCAACAGCCAGCCAATCATTACGAATTTGTCATCATCCTGTTGGCTGGCTGTTTGAAGTACGGGGTTACCGTGAGCGCACTGGCACGACTCAACTACCCAGTGCAGGCCATGGCCTGCGCCAGTGACAATTGATCGAGCTACACTGGCGCCACGTATTGAATCAAGGCATTTCACATGAACATCCTCGTTGTCGAAGACGAACCCAAGGCCGGTAATTACCTCCTCAACGGCCTGCAGGAACTGGGCTACTCCGTAAGCCTGGCACGGGACGGCGTGGACGGCCTGCACCAAGCACTGGAAACGCCGTTCGACGTGATCGTGCTGGATGTAATGATGCCGAAAATGGACGGCTGGGAAGTACTGCGCCGCCTGCGTAAAGACTCCGACACCCCAGTGCTTTTTCTGACAGCTCGCGACGATATTGCCGATCGCATCAAGGGCCTGGAGCTGGGTGCCGATGATTACCTGATCAAGCCCTTCTCTTTCGCCGAGCTGGTAGCACGCTTACGTACCCTGACCCGTCGCGGCCCGATCAGGGAAGAAGAACACCTGCAAATCGCAGATTTGCACATCGACGTACTGAAACGCCGCGTCACTCGCGCCGGTACACGCATCACCCTGACCAATAAGGAGTTCGCACTGTTGCACCTGTTCGCCACCCATCAGGACCAAGTGCTGTCGCGCTCGCTGATCGCCTCGCGGGTATGGGACATGAACTTCGACAGCGACACCAACGTGGTGGACGTGGCCGTACGGCGCCTGCGCCTGAAAATCGACGACCCGTTCACGCTCAAGTTGATCCACAGCGTGCGGGGCATTGGCTACCGTTTCGATACCCAACCATGACCCACCGTCGCCATTATTCCCTGACACTGCGCCTGGCCCTGATCTTCGCCCTGCTCGCCTTTGCACTGCTCGCTACCGTCGGCGTGGCGCTGTACCGCGAGTTGGAGCGCGAGCTGATCCGCCGCGACGATGTGCAATTGATTTCCCGCGTGGATCAACTACGCAACCTACTTAACGACAGCAACACACTGGACTTGATCAAGACCAAGCCGGAACTGTTCCAGAATATGTTGGGCAACCGCGAATCGGTGCTGAGCATCGCCGCACCCGGCCAAAAACCGCTGCTGCTGGTAAACCCCGCCAACATCGATCTGCCAGCAGTCGAGCCGGTCCCCAAAGGCCACATCCTCACGCTGAGCGATGTGCAGCATCTGCCGGGCGTAAATGGCGTGCCCTTTTCCACCTTGGCCGCATCCATAGACTCCGGCGACCTGGGGAGCCTGCAAGTCACCAGCGGGCGCCTGATGACCGAGCGTACCGCCATGCTCGCCAGCTATCGGTTGAGCGTGTACGTCCTGGCGAGCATCGCCGCGATCTTCCTCGCACTGGTGGGCTACCTGTTGGTGCATCGCGGCCTGCTACCGTTACGTCGACTGGCCCGACACGCTCAAGGGATCGGCGTCGGCAACCTGGCCGAACGCATCGACAGCCAGGGAGTACCAAAAGAACTGCTGCCGATGATCGAGTCGTTCAACACCATGCTTGAGCGCCTGGCCAAGGGTTTTGCGCAACTAGGCCAAGTATCCACCGACATGGCCCACGAACTGCGCACGCCGATCAACAACCTGCTGGGGGAAACCCAGGTTGCCCTGCAACAGAACCGCAGCATCGAAAGTTATCAGCAGCTCTTGGCCTCCAATGTCGAAGAGCTTGAGCGCCTGGCGCGAATGCTCGACAACATGCTGTTCTTGGCCCGCACCGACCCGGCCAGCGCCCTGCGCCAGCGCCAGGCACTCAGCGCCGCCGATGAAGTGGCCCGCATCGCCGATTACTTTGAAGGTTTGGCAGGCGATGCGGACATCAGCATTCGTGCCGAGGGTGAAGGCGTGATCTGGGCCGAACCGATGCTGCTGCGCAGGGCCCTGGCGAACCTGTGCGCCAACGCCATCAAATACGGCGCACCGGGTTCCGAGTTGTTGATCCAGGCGATTGCAGACGCCGAGGGCATCCACCTGCGAGTCAGCAACCAGGGGGAAACCATCCCTGCCGTGCATTTATCGCGACTGTTTGAGCGGTTCTATCGGGTGGATGAATCAAGGGAACGTTCGGCCCAGTCCAATGGCCTGGGCCTGTCGATTGTGGCGACCATCATGCAGTTGCATCACGGCCGGTACAGCGTCAGCAGCAAGGACGGCGTGACCTGTTTCGAACTGTTTTTCCCTGGCCGCGAGGCGTAAACAATCGCCTCTTGCCGCCACCGGCAAGCCGAAGTGTCATCCCTGGGGCGGCGTCAACTGACCTGACCGCCCACTTCCACCACGTCTACCGGCGTGTTCCACGCCGTAGCTACTGCGACGCGCAACCCATCGACCAAGCTCGACAGCGCCATCAATGGCTGGTTGGGAACGTGAATAAAACCACTGCGAACATCCGTGCCCGCAAGCACGTGCTGCAAACGGTAGAACACCTGATTGCAGACAAACGTGCCCGCCGTCTGGGACACCGCCGCGGCTATCCCCGCCCCACGCACCGCCTTGACCATGGCCTTGATCGGTAGCGTCGAAAAATAGGCCGCCGGGCCATCCACGACAACTGCCGTATCGATGGGCTGATACCCCAGGTTGTCGGGGATACGCGCGTCGTTGATATTGATCGCCACCCGCTCGATGGAAATCTCGCCGCGCCCCGGCGCCAGACCAGTGGCGATAACCATGACCGGACGCAGTTCATTGATGAGTTGCACCAGACACTCGGGGGCGGTGGTGAACGCACAGGGCAGCCGACGCGCAACAATCTGCACATCCTCGGCGAGCTGCACGCCGTCCAATTGGCGTGCGGCCTCCCAGGACGGATTAACCGAATCTTGATCAAAGGGCTCAAAGCCCGTCAGCAGTACGGTACGCATACAAGACCTCACATCAACAGGTAGAGCAGCACAATATTGACCACCAGCATCATCAGCGCCGTCGGCAACTGGGCCTTGATCACTGCGTTCTTGTCCGGCAATTCCAGCAACGCCGCCGGCACGATGTTGAAGTTGGCGGCCATTGGCGTCATCAGGGTCCCGCAGTAACCGGAGAACATGCCGATGGCGGCCATCACTGCCGGGTTGCCGCCGTAAATGCCCACTAACACCGGCACACCGACGCCGCCAGTCATCACCGGGAAAGCGGCGAAGCCATTGCCCATGATCACCGTAAACAGTGCCATGCCCAACACATACACCATCACCGCGACCAACTTGAAATCCAGGTTGATGTAAGTGGTGGTGACGTGGGCGACAGCCGTGCCGACGCCCGCTTCATTGAACAGCAGCCCGAGCATCGCCAGCATCTGCGGCAACACCATGGCCCAGCCCAGGGCTTCGGTGAGGCGGCGTGATTCGCGCAAGGCCTGCACCGGCGTATCGCGGGTCAGCCAGCAGGCCAGGCCGAGAGCGATCAGACAGCCGATACCGAGAGACACGAAGGTGGTGTTTTTCGGATCCAGCAACGGTATACCGCCGATCTCGGTGTGCTTGAGCAATACCGAGCCGATTACCGTGGTCAGGGGAATGGCCAGCGCCGGTATAAACAGCTTGTGGCCCAGGCGGCCAGCACTGGCGCGCGAGGCCTTGTCGTGCAGCTCGACATGGGTGCCACGCCCCACGCCGCCGAACCCTGCTATCAATGCCATCACCACCACACCCGCCCCGATCACCACCGATGGCAGGCGCTCGCCCACCAGAAACGGTATGGCAAACAACAGCCAGAACAAGGCACTGGACCAGCGCTTGGGATGGGTTCGGTCCAACAGAATCATGCCTGCGGTGATCAGCAACAACACACCAGCCAGCCAGTAGAGGTATTGAATGGAAATAATCATTGGGAGGCCCCTGCCGGCGTGGCGACGGGAGTCATCTCACGCGTCAATCGTCGATCAAACCGATGCAAGCGGATCGCGTGGATGATGAAGGCGCAGATCGCCGTCGGGATACCCCACACCGCGATGTGCAGCGGCTCGACATCAATCCCCGAACCCAGCAGGAACGTGTGCATCAATGCAATGGCGCCAAACGCAACGAAAATGTCTTCGCCAAAAAACAGCCCGACGTTGTCCGTCGCCGCGCACATGGCCAGCACTTTATGCCGCAACTTGTCCGGCAGCTTGCCGTAGCGCTTTTCCGCCGCACCTTCGGCCATCGGTGCCAACAGCGGGCGCACCATCTGCGGGTGCCCGCCCAGACTGGTCAAGCCCATGGCGGCGGTGGATTCACGCACGAACAGATAGATGATCAGCAGACGCCCGACAGTGGCACGCTCAAACCGTGCAATCCAGTTCTGCGCATGCAAGCGCAAGCCATGGCGCTCCAGCAAGCCGATGACGGCCAGGGGCAACAACAGGATCAATTGCAGGGCGCGGGTCTGAAGGAAGCCATCACCCATGGTGGCGAGGATTTTTTCCAACGGGAAGTGGGCAGCAAGCCCGGTGGCAATAGCCGCAGCGGTGACCACCAACAGCGGATTGAAACGTAAAACAAAGCCAACCACGATCACAAGTACGCCGATCAACGGCCATAAGTTCACAACAGTTTGCATGGCGGAGAGGTCCTTAAGTGCGCGCTGCGGCGCCATTACAGCAGGATGTGAACAAAGGGTTCACAGCAGGAAGTGGCGTGCAGTCGGCTCGGTTTTTTTATTGTTGACCCGTCAGGGCGAGCGTCAGTGGCAGCAACTGTGCTGCCTGAAAGCGGAAGGTGTCCAACAAGAAAAATTGTTGCTGCGAACCAATAAATTTTGTCGGCGACTGGAGTCCACACCGTTAACAACCTGTAGACAGTCCGCGACAGATTCGCGCATCGTGGCGCCGCGTGCTTATGGCGCCTTCATTACAACTTTAAATATGGAACGGCTGAGACCGACGCCAAGCAGCCATCCCTCATCCAACAAGGGGAAATACCGGTGACCTCATCCACAGCCGACACCGGCCTCAGCACGCAAACCCGCCTGATCGCCCTGGTGGTCGCCGTGACTTTTTTTATGGAGAACCTCGACGCCACGGTGATCGCCACCGCGCTGCCAACCATGGCCGCGGCATTCGGCGTGACGCCGGTCGACATGAACATTGGCATCACCGCCTACATTCTTGCCGTGGCGATCTTCATTCCGCTGTCCAGCTGGATCGCCGACCGCTACGGTGCACGCCGGGTATTTGCTGGCGCGATCATTGTTTTCACCCTCGCCTCGCTGCTCTGCGGGCTCAGCCAAAGCCTCGAAATGTTCGTATTTGCCCGCGTCCTGCAAGGCATCGGTGGCGCACTGATGGTGCCGGTCGGGCGTCTAGCAGTGCTGCGCAATACCGATAAAAAAGACTTGGTGAAGATGGTCGCAGTGATTACCTGGCCTGGCTTGGTGGCGCCGATTCTTGGGCCGCTGGCGGGTGGACTGATCGTGACTCATGCATCGTGGCCATGGATCTTCTACGTGAACCTTCCATTGGGCGCCCTGGCCTTGGTCGCGGCACTGTGGCTGGTACCGGAAGGCCGCGAGGCGGATGTGCGCAAGTTCGATACGAAGGGTTTTTTACTGCTGGCAGGCGCCTGCGTGGCCCTCTTGGGCGGGCTGGAATGGCTGGGCAGCCAGGCAGGCGAAATGCTCATCCCGGGCGCAGCGCTGGTTGCGGCAGGTTTACTGCTGACGGTATGGGCCGTGCACCATTGTCGGCACTACAGCGCTCCCCTGTTGCCGCTCGATACACTGTCCATCAACACCTTCCGCGTGAGCATCTGCGGCGGCTCACTGTTTCGCCTTGCCATCAGCGCCCTGCCTTTCCTGCTGCCCCTGCTGTTTCAGGTGGCATTTGGCCTGTCGCCAGTGGACGCGGGGCTGTTGGTACTTGCGGTGTTTGCCGGCAACCTGGCGATGAAACCCTTCACCACCGCCATCATGCAACGCTACGGCTTTCGCAGAGTGTTGCTGGTCAATGGGGTAATCGGCGTGGTGTCCATAATGGCGTGCGCACTGTTCACGGCACAGACGCCGTTTTCGCTGATTGCGGCCGTGTTGTTTGTGGGCGGGCTGTCACGTTCAATGCAGTTCACTTGTTACAACTCGATTGGCTTCGCAGATGTGCCCAAGGCACGCATGAGCGAAGCGTCGGCGTTGTTCAGCCTGTCATTCCAACTGGCCATGGGCATGGGCGTGACGGTGGCTGCGCTGTTGTTGCGCGCATCCATGACCGTGCAAGGCCATGAGGTTCAGGCGCAGTCGGGGGATTTCCGCGTGGCGTTCATCGGGGTGGCGTTGCTGGGGATGTGGGCGCTGGTGGATGTGTATCGATTGCCCAAGGGTGCAGGAGAAAGTGTGCTGAACCGCGGATAAAAACGGCGGTTCAACACACTTTTCTGCGATCAGGCGGTGGTGCTGACCATCGAGCCGGACGCGCTGCCCCCCTCATCCGTGACGGCCTGCAATAGCGCCGAAGTTGCCGTCTGCAATGCGGCAGCAGTGCCTGCAATTTGCGTTTGAGCCGCGGCTATAGCGGCAGCCTTGGCGTCTGCGCTCTGGCTACTGGACTGAGCCTTCTGAAGGGCCTGCTGCTGTTCTTGAAGCTGCTGCTGCAACTGCTCGATCTGTTTTTTCAACTCTTTGACCCGATCGGACTCCTGCGAGCTCGATGAGGCCTGGCCGCCGCCCGCGCCGGCCGCACCTTTAGTCTCAGCGCTCGCGCCAGCGGAGGAACTGCTGGCGGTACGTGTACTTTCGGTGGTGGCGGTATCCGTCGACGTGACAGTACTTGGAGTGCTTGCTACGGAAACGGTAGTGCTAATGTTGAT
Source organism: Pseudomonas sp. H1_D04 (assembly GCF_054683855.1). Taxonomy (NCBI): domain Bacteria; kingdom Pseudomonadati; phylum Pseudomonadota; class Gammaproteobacteria; order Pseudomonadales; family Pseudomonadaceae; genus Pseudomonas; species Pseudomonas sp. H1_D04. The sequence continues at coordinate 4,243,890 of NZ_CP162826.1, read as the reverse complement.
AAGCATGCCAAATATCCGACGTTCAGAGATTTGAGAATGCATCGGCCTGCCAGGCAATTACTTTAGACAAGCGTTGCACGTTTAGTCGCAGCAGCAAAAAAAGCCCAACACAATGTTGGGCTTTTACTGGTCACGCCAATGCGATCACTGGCGAGGAATCCGAACAAGGATCTGCTTGCCCTTTTCCTCGATGGTGATGTCGATCTCATTTCCGTTATCGAGCAAGGCGCTCGCACGATAGAGACCACTTTTAATCTCGTCGTCAATCGTCACGGCAACGCACGATGACGTTTGGTAAAACTGCTTATGAATGATGTCGGTGACAATTGGGCATGCCGCTTCTTCGATAGCGGACTGGCCACCGAACATTCCCAGCACGACCGATACAACGAACGCCGCCACCCAACCGTAAAAATAGTGCTTTTCCTGCTTCAAAAGCGCCGCTCGCTTCCAAAGATAAACAGGAACAATCAACGCCCACCAGCTTTGTGGCGCGGCATGACCGGCTGCTTTCAAACGCTTTTCGTCGACAACACACAGGGCTACGTTGAAGATCACAAAAACCCACCAAATACTCATACCGGAAAAGTATTCGATCAACCCACCCGCCAACTGGACGCCCGCCAACGCCCATACAAATCGGTTGTCTATTTCTGTTGCTGCAAGAGGTGGTGGGCCCGAGGGGCGTGGAATGCTTTGGGCCAAGTCAGTGTCTTTCAACGCGATCCAATCGCCCTCGCCCGGCCATACTTTTGTTTGCGCGCTGATAGTGTTCGAACTCAAGAAACCTTGCATTTGCTCAAACGTAAAAGGTCCCTGTCGCGAACCGCTCAGCGCGTAATACCACTCTACACCCGACATTTTGCTTCTCCCTGTTTTAACATCACCCACCCAAAAAGATGGCACTACGACAGTATCAACACCCCGTCAAAGATCTTGAGATTTCAGCTGTAGAAAGTGAACGCGCAAGGGCTGGCATTGCAAAAAAGAAATCCAAGCCCGAACTGGCTGGATTGGCACGGATGAGGGAATGAAGAAGACTATCTAGTGAGAGGCAGGCAACGAAATGATACTTTTCAAATCGCAGACAACAAAAAAGGGCCCACCTTTCGGTGAGCCCTTCTAGACCGCCCAGCAGAGCGGATTTTGTTTGGTAGGCGCGATTGGACTCGAACCAACGACCCCCACCATGTCAAGGTGGTGCTCTAACCAACTGAGCTACGTGCCTGCTGTGAGGCGGCATTCTACGGAATTCCGGAGGGGTGTCAACATCTTTTTTGCAGCTAAGCCTATGAATATGCGAATTTTTTATTTGCGACCAACCTACCTGCATTTTTTGGGTGGCTGGCAGGCAATTTTCAACTCAGGTAGGATCGGCGCACTCGTAAAAAATATAAAACAGAGGTTCCAGGATGGCGAACACCCCCTACCCACAGTCGTATTACGCCGCTTCCGCGAATGCCGTTCCGCCGCGCCCGATGCTGCAGGGTGAAGTCGAAACCGATGTGTGCGTGATTGGTGCCGGCTATACCGGACTCTCAAGTGCGCTGTTTCTCCTAGAGAACGGCTTTCGCGTGACCGTGCTGGAAGCTGCCAAGGTGGGCTTTGGCGCGTCGGGCCGCAATGGCGGGCAGATCGTCAACAGCTACAGCCGCGACATCGATGTGATCGAGCGTAGCGTAGGTCCTCAGCAAGCTCAGTTGCTGGGGCAGATGGCGTTCGAGGGCGGCAGGATCATTCGCGAGCGGGTAGCCAAGTACCAGATCCAGTGCGACTTGAAGGACGGCGGCGTGTTCGCCGCACTCAACAGCAAGCACATGGGCCACTTGGAATCGCAGAAGCGCCTGTGGGAGCGCTACGGCCATACTCAGCTGGAGTTGCTGGACGAGCGTCGCATCCGTGAGGTGGTGGCCTGTGACAACTACGTAGGCGGCCTGTTGGACATGAGCGGGGGCCACATCCATCCGCTCAACCTGGCTCTCGGCGAAGCCGCGGCCGTAGAATCCCTGGGCGGCACGATCTACGAGCAATCGGCGGCAGTGCATATCGAGCGTGGCGCCAATCCGGTCGTGCACACAGCCCAGGGCAAGGTCAGGGCCAAGTTCATCATCGTCGCGGGTAATGCCTATCTGGGCAACCTGGTACCGGAGCTTGCAGCCAAGTCGATGCCGTGCGGTACGCAAGTGATCACCACTGCACCGCTTGGGGATGAATTGGCCAAGACCCTTCTGCCGCAGGATTACTGCGTAGAGGACTGCAATTACCTACTCGACTACTACCGCCTCACCAGTGACAAACGCCTGATCTTCGGCGGCGGCGTGGTATATGGCGCGCGCGACCCGGCGAATATCGAAGCGATCATCCGCCCGAAGATGCTTAAGGCCTTCCCGCAACTCAAGGATGTGAAGATCGACTACGCCTGGACCGGCAACTTCCTCCTGACCCTGTCGCGCTTGCCGCAGGTAGGGCGCCTTGGCGACAACATCTACTACTCACAGGGCTGCAGCGGCCATGGCGTGACGTACACCCACTTGGCGGGCAAGGTACTGGCGGAGGCATTGAGAGGCCAGGCAGAGCGTTTTGATGCGTTCGCCGACCTGCCGCATTACCCGTTCCCGGGCGGGCAACTGTTGCGCACGCCGTTTGCGGCGCTGGGGGCTTGGTACTACGGCTTGCGCGACAAGCTGGGATTCTAACAATGCCGCAGGAGCCGGCTCGCCGGCTCTAGCAACACACCACCAAATCGCAGACACAAAAAACCCCGGTCTTTCGACCAGGGTCTTTGCTATCGGGTCAAAGTAGCCAAAGGCTTGCTTTGTGCTTCAAGGCGTTCAGTGGGCCTTGAGGCAGATATGGCGCAGCGGACGGGACTCGAACCCGCGACCCCCGGCGTGACAGGCCGGTATTCTAACCGACTGAACTACCGCTGCGTATCGCTTGATCAGTTGAGCAAAACACCTCAACCGTCTTTAAACATCTGATCAATCAGCCTTGGCTGTTCAATCTCAAGCCTGACAAGTCAGACCTGGAAAATATGGCGCAGCGGACGGGACTCGAACCCGCGACCCCCGGCGTGACAGGCCGGTATTCTAACCGACTGAACTACCGCTGCGCGTCGGTGCAACTTTTAACGTTGCGCTTTACCCGAAGGTAAAACTCTCAAGAAGTGGTGGGTGATGACGGGATCGAACCGCCGACCCTCTGCTTGTAAGGCAGATGCTCTCCCAGCTGAGCTAATCACCCTTTGCTTCGTTGAGGCCGCGAAATTTACGCAGGTAGCGGACCTAAGTCAATAGCCTGCTTGAAGTTTTTCTGAAAAAGACAAAATTGCTTCAAGACCCCACTACTCGCTGTAGATCATCTTCTTGCTCATACCACCGTCCACCACGAACTCCTGGCCAGTGACAAACCCGGCCTGGCGCGACAGCAGCCACGCCACCATTGCCGCCACATCCTCCACTACCCCCACCCTGCCCGCCGGATGCTGGGCATGATCGGCGTCAGTCAACGGCTCGGCACGCCGCGCAGCGGGTCACGGGCATCGATCCAGCCAGGGCTGACCGCATTCACCCGCACTTCCGGCCCAAGACTCATCGCCAAGGCATGAGTCAGGGCCAGCAGGCCGCCCTTGCTCGCCGCGTAAGCCTCGGTATCAGGTTCCGACTGACGGGCCCGAGTCGACGCCAGGTTGACGATGGACCCGCCGTGAGCACGCAGGTAAGGCGCACAGTGCTTGGCCAGCAACATCGGCCCGCTCAGGTTCACCGCCAGCACGCGGTTCCAGTAAGCCAGGTCCAGGCTTTCCAGGGTGATATTGCGCGGGTCGGCCACCGCCGCGTTACACACCAACGCGTCCAGGCGGCCGAATTGCCCGAGCACTTCAGCAACCCCTTGGGCAACCTGCTTCTCGTCGGCCACATCCATGGTAATAAACCAAGCGTTCTCGCCCAGCACCTTAGACACCTTGGAGCCGCGCTCGCGATCTAGGTCGGTCAATACCACTTGCCAGCCTTCGCTGATCAGCCACGCGGCAATCCCGAGGCCAATACCTCGCGCCGCGCCAGTCACCAGTGCGACGCGCCCATTACTGGCCGTTGCAGCCTCCATGGACCATTCGATCACAAGGCAGCCAGCCCGCGGGCCAGGTCTGCCTGCAAGTCGGCCACGTCTTCCAGGCCTACCGCGATGCGGATCAGGCTGTCCCGAATGCCGGCCGCTTCACGCTCCTGCGGCGCCAGGCGCCCGTGGGAGGTGGTGCTCGGATGGGTAATGGTGGTTTTGCTATCTCCCAGGTTGGCCGTGATGGAGATCAGACGCGTCGCGTCGATAAAGCGCCAGGCGCCCTCTTTGCCACCCTTCACCTCAAAGCTCACCACGGCACCGAAACCACGCTGCTGGCGCTGGGCCAACTCGTGTTGCGGATGGCTCTTGAGGCCGGCGTAGTGCACTTTCTCGATACCGTCCTGCTGCTCCAGCCACTCGGCCAGAGCCTGAGCGTTGGCGCAATGAGCTTTCATGCGCAGGCTGAGGGTTTCCAGGCCTTTGAGGAAGATCCATGCGTTGAACGGGCTCAGGGTTGGGCCGGCAGTACGCAAGAAACCCACCACTTCCTTCATCTGCTCGCCGCGACCGGCGACCACGCCACCCATGCAACGACCCTGGCCGTCGATGAACTTGGTAGCCGAGTGCACGACGATGTCCGCGCCCAGCTTGAGCGGCTGCTGCAAGGCCGGCGTGCAGAAGCAGTTGTCGACTATCAGCATCGCGCCCTTGGCGTGAGCCACTTCGGACAGCGCGGCGATATCCACCAGCTCGGCCAGCGGATTGGACGGGGATTCGACGAACAGCAACTTGGTGTTGGCCTTGATTGCAGCGTCCCAGCCGGACAAATCTGCCAGGGGCACATAGTCCACTTCGATACCGAAGCGCTTGAAGTACTTCTCGAACAGGCTGATGGTCGAACCAAACACACTGCGCGACACCAACACGTGGTCACCAGCGCTGCACAGACTCATCACCACCGACAGGATGGCCGCCATGCCGGTGGCCGTGGCCACCGCTTGCTCAGCGCCTTCCAGGGCCGCAATGCGCTCTTCGAACGCGCGCACGGTCGGATTGGTGTAGCGCGAATACACATTGCCTGGCACTTCGCCCGCAAACCGCGCAGCCGCATCGGCGGCAGTGCGGAACACGTAGCTGGAGGTGAAGAACATCGGATCACCGTGTTCGCCCTCTGGCGTACGGTGCTGGCCAGCGCGCACAGCCAGGGTATCGAAAGCTACGCCATCGAGGTCGCTGTCCAAGCGACCGGCATCCCATTCCTGACTCATGCTGCGACTCCTTACTCAATTCTTTATTTAAGATACAAAACCGGCCCCTCAGGGCCGGTGTTTACTCAGTTGTTGTACAGATCGATGATCGCGCTCACCGCCTGGGTCTTGATCTTCGACGAGTCGTTACGCGCCTGTTCGATCTTGTTCAGATAAGCCTCGTCGACGTCACCGGTCACGTACTTGCCGTCGAACACAGCGCAATCGAACTGGTCGATCTTGATCTTGCCACCGCCGACAGCCTCGATCAGGTCCGGCAGATCCTGGTAGATCAGCCAATCGGCGCCGATCAGGTCGGCCACGTCCTGGGTCGTGCGGTTGTGTGCGATCAATTCGTGAGCGCTCGGCATGTCGATACCGTACACGTTCGGGTAACGCACGGCAGGCGCTGCGGAACAGAAATACACGTTCTTAGCACCGGCTTCGCGGGCCATCTGGATGATCTGCTTGCAGGTGGTGCCGCGCACGATGGAGTCATCCACCAACATCACGTTCTTGCCGCGAAATTCCAGCTCGATGGCGTTGAGCTTCTGGCGTACCGACTTCTTGCGCGCTGCCTGGCCCGGCATGATGAAGGTACGGCCGATGTAGCGGTTCTTCACGAAGCCTTCGCGGAACTTGACGCCCAAATGGTTCGCCAGCTCCAGCGCCGCAGTACGACTGGTATCCGGGATCGGGATCACAACATCGATGTCGTGTTCAGGACGTTCGCGCAGGATCTTGTCGGCCAGCTTCTCACCCATGCGCAGGCGTGCCTTGTATACCGAAACGCCGTCGATGATCGAATCCGGACGCGCCAGATAGACGTGCTCGAAGATGCACGGGGTGAGTTTCGGCGCTACGGCGCACTGACGGGTGTGCAACTTGCCGTCTTCGGTGATGTACACCGCTTCGCCCGGCGCGAGGTCGCGGATCAGGGTGAAGCCCAGCACGTCCAGGGACACGCTTTCGGACGCGATCATGTACTCGACGCCTTCGTCGGTGTGACGCTGGCCGAACACGATTGGGCGAATACCGTGCGGATCACGGAAACCAACGATGCCGTATCCGGTGATCATCGCCACGACGGCATAACCGCCGACGCAACGGTTGTGCACGTCGATCACGGCGGCGAACACGTCTTCTTCGGTGGGCTGCAGCTTGCCGCGCTGGGCCAGCTCGTGGGCAAACACGTTGAGCAGCACTTCCGAATCGGAGCTGGTGTTGACGTGGCGCAGGTCAGACTCGTAAATCTCTTTGGCCAGTTGCTCAACGTTGGTCAGGTTACCGTTGTGCGCCAGGGTGATGCCATAAGGCGAGTTGACGTAAAACGGTTGAGCCTCAGCCGAGGTCGAGCTACCAGCAGTCGGGTAACGCACATGGCCAATGCCCATGTGTCCGACCAGGCGCTGCATGTGACGCTGATGAAACACGTCACGTACCAGCCCATTATCCTTGCGCAGGAATAACCGGCCGTCGTGGCTGGTCACAATACCGGCAGCATCCTGGCCGCGGTGCTGGAGGACGGTTAGCGCGTCATACAGCGCCTGATTGACGTTCGACTTACCGACGATACCGACGATGCCACACATGCGACGCAACCCCTACTTAATGAATCTTGACTGAACACAGCTTACTGAGGCGTTTTGGCCGGTAAGAGGTGTTCCTTGAACGGAAGATCAGCGGGTACGCTGATCCCGCTGGCCAGCCACTGACTGCTCCACCCCAAGATGAGGTTCTTGGACCAATCTGCAACTAATAGAAATTTTGGCACGAGTACCGACTCCTGCCACCACGAATCCTGCTGTACCGGCCCCAGGCTCAACAGCCCGACCGCCACGACCACCAGCAACGCGCCACGCGCGGCACCAAAGGCCATGCCGAGAAATCGATCGGTCCCGGAGAGGCCGGTGACACGTATCAATTCGCCAATAAGATAGTTGACCATTGCTCCCACCAGCAGCGTGGCGATGAACATGATGGCGCAGCCCGCGATGACGCGAGCCGAGGGTGTCTCTATGTATCCGGCCAGGTAGACCGACAGTGAACCACCGAACATCCAGGCTACGACTCCTGCGATGATCCAGGTCAGCAACGACAGTGCTTCTTTTACGAAGCCGCGGCTTAGACTGATCAAAGCGGAGATGGCGACGATTGCAACAATCGCCCAATCAACCCAGGTAAATGGCACGTTTGAGCCTACGGACAGATAAGGCGGCGCATTTTAGCAGAGCGCCGGGCTATCGGTAAGCTGTGATTGCAGCTGCTTTGCAAATCAATAGTTTGTGGCGAGCCAGCACCATTTCAACCCATTGAAAAACCAATGTGGGAGAGGGCTTGCTCCCGATGGCGGTGGATCAGTCAATTCATCCGTTGACTGTCACACCGCCATTGAGAGCAAGCCCCCTCCCACATTTGATCGCATTCCAAGCCAAAATCGATACGAACTCAGCCGCGCTCAGGCTGGAAACGCGTAACGAACCCCTTCAGGTTTTGCTGGCGATCCAGCAAGTCACGCAGGCGGTCGGCCTCGGCACGCTCGATCAGCGGCCCGATAAACACGCGATTCTTGCCATCGGCACTGCGGATATAGGCGTTGTAACCCTGGCTGCGCAGCTTCTTCTGCAAGGCATCGGCACCTTCGCGATTGCCCAGGCTAGCCACCTGGATCGACCAACTGATCGGCAAACCGTTAGGATCGATACGGCTCTGACCCACGTCCGGCTTGCCCGGCGCGGCAGGTTGCGGCGCTACCGGCTTGGGCGCAGGCACCGGTGCGGCAGGCTTGGCGGCTACGACTGGAGCCGGAGCGGGCTTGACCACCGGCACGCTCGGCTGCACCGGCGTAGAGGGCGCCGCCATTTCCTCATCGGTCGGCACAGGCTCTTCCTCAGGCAAGGCCTGGGGCTCAGGGACCACAACCGGCTCAACCTGCACCTGCGGCAATGACGGTGCCTCGGGCGCAGCCGGGGCCTCGACGACCACTTGGCGCTGTTCGTCCTGACGGGAAAACAGCATCGGCAGGAAAATCACCGCCAATGCCACCAATACCAGGGCGCCGACCATTCGCTGCTTGTATGCGCTATCCAGTAATGCCATGTGCAGCTTCCTCCGTGGAGCGCCGGGCCAACCATTCAAGCGCCTCGGCAACACAATAAAATGATCCGAACAACAGAATCTCGTCCTCGGCCGTCGCTAACGCGCACTGCGCCTCAAGGGCAGCGGTCACGCTTGCATACGACGTCACGGGCGCACCAAGGTTCTGCAACGCAACTTTAAGCTCTGCGGCCGGACGGCTGCGTGGTGTATCCAGCGGCGCCACCGCCCACGCCTGAACACTGCTCTGCAACGGTGCAACCACGCCGTCCAGATCCTTATCGGCAAGCAACCCAAAGACGGCCAGACGACGCCCCACCGGCGGCGTAAGCGCCAGGCGCTGCGCCAGGTACTCGGCCGCATGAGGGTTATGACCTACATCCAGCAACAAGTTGAGGCGTTTGCCCTGCCACTCGAATGCGCGACGATCCAAGCGGCCCACCATTCGGGTTGCCAGCAAAGTCGCAGCAATCTGCTCGGCATGCCAAGGCAGATCCAGCAGCAGATAGGCTTGCAAGGCGAGCGCGGCGTTTTCCATCGGCAGGTTCAGCAGCGGCAGATCGCGCAGCCCTACAACTTGGCCACGGGCATCCCGCCCTTGCCACTGCCAGTGCTGCGCGCCGATTTCAAGATTAAATTCGCGACCACGCAGGTAGAACGGGCAATCCAGCTCGCGCACCTTGTCCAGCAAGGGCTGCGGCGGATCCAGATCACCACACAGCGCGGGCTTGCCTTGGCGGAAAATTCCGGCCTTTTCGTAAGACACCGACTCGCGGGTATCCCCTAGGTAGTCAGCATGGTCAACACCAATACTGGTCACCAGCGCCAGGTCGGCATCCACCACGTTGACTGTGTCCAGACGCCCACCCAGACCGACTTCCAGAACCACCACATCCAACTGCGCACGCTCGAACAACCAGAACGCAGCCAGGGTGCCCATCTCGAAGTAAGTCAGGGAAGTCTCGCCCCGGCCGGCATCCAGTGCGGCGAAGGCTTCGCAGAGTTGCTCGTCAGTGGCCTCAAGGCCATTGAGTTGCACCCGCTCGTTGTAGCGCAGCAGGTGCGGTGAGCTGTACACGCCTACCTTCAGCCCTTGGGCTTGCAGCAGCGCGGCGACGAAGGCGCAGGTAGAGCCTTTGCCGTTGGTGCCGGTCACCGTGATCACACGCGGTGCCGGACGGCCCAACCCGAGGCGGGCCGCTACCTGTTGCGAGCGCTCCAGGCCCATGTCGATGGCGGACGGATGCAACTGCTCAAGGTAGGCGAGCCACTCGCCCAGGGTACGTTGGGTCATAGGTTCGCAGGCACTGGCGGTACGACGATAGGCTCGACTTTAGGCGCGACGTACACAGGTGTCGGCAGGCCCATCATTTGCGCCAACAGGTTACCCAGACGTGGACGCAGTTCACCACGCGGGATGATCAAGTCGATTGCGCCGTGCTCCAGCAAAAACTCGCTGCGCTGGAAACCTTCCGGCAATTTCTCGCGAACGGTCTGCTCGATCACGCGCGGGCCGGCAAAGCCGATCAGGGCTTTTGGCTCGCCGACGATCACATCGCCCAGCATCGCCAGGCTGGCAGAAACACCACCGTAGACCGGGTCGGTCAGCACGGAGATGAACGGAATACCTTCTTCGCGCAGACGCGCCAGCACCGCTGAGGTCTTGGCCATTTGCATCAGGGAGATCAGGGCTTCCTGCATACGCGCACCACCGGAGGCGGCGAAGCAGATCATCGGGCAACGGTTTTCCAGGGCGTAGTTGGCGGCGCGCACGAAGCGCTCGCCGACGATCGCACCCATGGAGCCACCCATGAAGGAGAACTCGAACGCCGAGACCACCACCGGCATACCCAGCAGCTTGCCGCTGACCGAAATCAGCGCGTCCTTCTCACCGGTCTGCTTTTGTGCAGCGGTCAGGCGGTCCTTGTATTTCTTGCCGTCGCGAAACTTCAGGCGATCCACTGGCTCCAGGTCAGCACCCAGCTCGTTACGGCCGTCAGCGTCCAGGAAGATGTCGATGCGGGCGCGGGCGCCGATACGCATGTGGTGGTTGCACTTTGGGCAAACGTCCAGGGTCTTTTCCAGCTCCGGACGGTACAGCACCGCGTCGCAGGAAGGGCACTTGTGCCACAGACCTTCAGGAACCGAGCTTTTTTCACCTCGGAACGCATGATCGAAGGGATCAGTTTGTCTACTAACCAGTTGCTCATGCTTTCTTTCTCCAGTACCGGTGGCTTGAACACAGCCCCGCGTATGCCCTTGAGCTAAATTCATATGTGGCGATGACGCCGGCTGGACGGGGTCAGACGTTCGACCTGCCATTTCCAGCCTGCATCCTCAGCCTTCCAGACAACCTGCCAGCGCAGGGTTGCCACTTCATTTCCGGGCCATCCTCAGACGGCACCGGGCTGTTTTACACAGTGGTAGTTATGGACGGCGGCAGACTGCCAGCCGTCACATCCCGCGCACAGCCTGCATAAATGCGCGAATCTTGTCGTGATCCTTGAGACCCTTGCCCTGCTCCACGCCACCGCTGACATCCACGGCGTAAGGGCGAACCTGCTCAATGGCTGCCGCAACGTTCGCGGGATTGAGCCCACCTGCCAGGATGATCGGCTTGCTTAAACCCTCAGGAATCAGCGACCAATCGAACGCTTCGCCGGTGCCACCGGGCACGCCTTCGACATACGTATCCAGCAAAATCCCGCGGGCGCCACCGTAGGCGGCACACGCGCTGGCGATATCGTCCCCAGACTTCACGCGCAGCGCCTTGATATACGGACGCTGATAGCTTTCACATTCGTCCGGGGTTTCGTCGCCATGAAACTGCAACATGTCCAGTTGCACGGCATCCAGGGTTTCATTGAGTTCACAACGACTGGCATTGACGAACAAACCCACGGTAGTCACGAACGGTGGCAATGCGGCAATAATCGCCCGCGCCTGCAACACATTCACCGCCCGCGGGCTCCTGGCATAAAACACGAAACCAATGGCGTCTGCCCCCGCCTCGACTGCCGCCAGCGCATCTTCTATGCGGGTAATCCCGCAAATCTTGCTGCGAACGACGGGCATATCGTAGAAACCTCAGGGTTGGACCGAGAAAGTCCCGGATGGTAACAAAAGCTTTTCCGGGCGTCAGCCGCCAAGTTCGCTGAATCCGGTAAGGAAGTGCGGCCCGATAAATCGCTGGGGCAGTTCGAACTCGTCGCGGTACTCCACATCCACCAGATATAGGCCAAATGGATGCGCAGTTACTCCGCCGGTACGGCGAACCCTGCTCTCCAGCACTTCCCTGGCCCATTCGACCGGGCGTTCGCCGGTACCGATGGTCATCAGCACACCGGCGATATTGCGCACCATATGGTGCAGAAACGCGCCAGCGCGTATATCCAGCACGATCATCTTGCCGTGGCGGGTCACACGCAGGTGGTGGACTTCCTTGATCGGCGACTTGGCCTGGCACTGGCCGGCACGGAAGGCGCTGAAATCATGCACACCCACCAGATGCTGCGCGGCCTCGGCCATGCGCTCGGCATCCAGCGGACGGTGGTTCCAGGTGATTTCTTCGTTAAGGTGCGCCGGGCGGATCTGGTCGTTGTAGATCACGTAGCGGTAACGCCGCGCAATCGCCTTGAAGCGCGCATGAAAATGCGCTGGCATGACCTTGGCCCAGCTGACGCTGACGTCGTGGGGCAAATTGATGTTGGCGCCCATCACCCAAGCCTTCATCGTGCGCTCGGCCTGAGTATCGAAGTGGACCACTTGGCCACAGGCATGCACACCGGCGTCGGTACGTCCGGCGCACATCAGCGAAACGGGCGAATCGGCGACCTTGGACAGGGCCTTTTCCAGGGTTTCCTGTACCGTCAGCACGCCAGACGCCTGGCGCTGCCAGCCGCGATAGCGCGAACCTTTGTATTCCACGCCCAGGGCGATGCGGTAAAAGCCTGCGGCCGCCATTTCGGCGGCCGCGTTATCTATATTTGCCAAGAACTGAGAGCCTGATGAGTTGCGCAAAGGCGGCCATTATAAATGCGGCAGCCGTGTGACGGGCGCTTTTATTGGAGATTGACGCAGACCACATGCGAGAGGGGGCTTGCTCCCGATAGCGCCGTGTCAATCAGCACCTGCTGGGCTGATCCACTGCTATCGGGAGCAAGCCCCCTCCCACATCAGAGCGGTATCGACCTTCAGATTTTGCCGAGCATTTCCTTGGCTTCGCCGCGCTGGGACTCGTCGCCCTCGGTCAGTACTTCGGACAGGATGTCCCGAGCGCCGTCCGCATCGCCCATGTCGATATAGGCCTGGGCCAAGTCGAGCTTGGTAGCGACCTCGTCAGTGCCGGACAGGAAGTCGAACTCAGGCTCATCACCACCCAAGGCTGCGTCTTCAGCAGTGAAAGATGGCTCGATGGGTGGATGCTCAAGGCTCTGGGACAGGCGATCCAGCTCGGCGTTGACATCGTCCAGCTCCGATGCAAACGCGTCAGGCTTGACGACTGCGTCCGGCTCATCGGCAAGGGACAGATCAAAATCTTCCGGCAGGTCGAAGTCATCCACGGGCGCAGGCGTCAGCGTAGGCGGCTCAACGGCAGGCACGTCGTTCATCTGATCTTCAAGGCCGGACAGGAAGTCATCATCGGACTGAGCTGACGTCGGCGCATCCAACTGCAGGTCCAAATCAAAGTCAGACAGGTCATCCGAGGCCGGCTTAGTGGCGGTTTGCTCTCGCAGCAGCGACTCGAATGTCTGCTGATCGTCCTTGATCTCGGCCGGTGAAGCAGCCTCCAGATCATCCAGGCTCAAATCAAAATCGGTGTCAAAAGCCTCTGGCTTGGGTGCTGCCGGTTTGTCTTCGAGCAAATCCTTGACGTACTGAGCATCCAGCGCAGCGGCAGCAACCGCCGCACTGACGCCTGCCGCCAACACCGCCATCGCCGGAAAGCGCGACTTCAGTTGCTCGACCTGGGCGTGGTTTTCACCATTGGCCACCAGTTGACGCTCCTGGGTCACGAAACCGTCTTTGTCACTTTGCAGGCCGTAGACCTCCATTAATTTCAAACGTAGGTCACTGCGCTTGGGCTCGTGCTTGATGGCTTGTTCGAGCACATCAGCGGCCTGGTTAAGATGACCACGATCGATATGGGACTGGGCTTGCACCAGTGCGTCGTTGGCGTTTTGCGGCGCAACGGCAACGGCCAGCGGCGCGAGCACGGAGGCGACCGTCGGCACCACCACTGCAGGCTCAACCACTGGAGCGGGCGCCGGAGCGGCGGACAGCTTGACGTTCGGCGGCGGGACTTCAAGCCCCTCGAAACTATCCGAAGGAAGGTCGTGTTCGATATCAGAGGTAAATTGCGGCTCTTCGGCCAATGCACGCGCCATCCGCAGGTGTTTTTCCTCTTCGCGACGGGCGTTGCGATGGCGCAGCCACAGCAGCAGGAGCAACAACACCACCAGGCCCGCCGCACCACCGATCACAGAGAGGACAACCGGGTTGGTCAGCAGGTCATTGAACTTGCCTTCGGGAGCGTCAGCTGCGGCAACCGGTGTAGCCGCTTCCGGTGCGGGAGCAGCTACCGGAACGGCCGGCGTTGGTGCTGGTGTTGCCGCCTGTTCGGCGGGGGTTGCCGGAGTGGCTGCCGGTTCGCTGGCCAACTGCGCGGGCATCGCCGCTGCAGTCGTTGCAGCCGTTGCCTGCGTCGCCGGGTCGCCTTTTTCCGCCTGCAAACGGGCCAACTGATCATTCTTCAATTGAATCAGTTTTTGCAGTTTATCCAGCTGGCTTTGCAGGTCAGCTGCACGGCTCTTGAGTTCGTCGTTATCGCGGCGAGTGGTATCCAGCTGTTCCTGGGTCATCGCCAGCTTGTCGCTCAGACCCTGGCTGTCGCCCGCCTTGCCCTTGCCGCCCTTCTTGGCCGCCTCGGCCGAAACCAGGCTCAAGTTGTCCTGGGCATTGGTGGTCGACGGCGCACTGCCCGCCTGCGTACGCTTGGTGGCGTCCAGTTGTTGCTTGCCGGCGGCCTGGTTGGCTGCCGTGCGACGCCCCTGGCGCCAGGCATCATTCTGCGCGCGAACTTCGGCAATCGCCTGGGGTTGCGGCAGTGCGGTGCTTTGGACAGTGTCCGGCAGGCGCAGCACCTGGCCGGTTTTCAGGCGGTTGATATTGCCGTCGATAAAGGCGCCAGGGTTAAGCGCCTGAATCGCAAGCATGGTCTGCTGCACCGAACCGCCATTGCGGTGTTTCTCGGCGATTTCCCATAGGGTGTCGCGGGAGGTGGTGGTGTGCTGGGCCGGTTTGCTTGCGGCAGGCGCGGCGCTGGCAGGTGCGCCCAAGCGTGGGGCTGGCGCCACAGCGGCCGGTGTCGACCGGTCGAACTTGGACGGATCAAGCAATACGCTGTAGTCGCGCATCAAACGACCATTGGGCCATTGCACTTGCAGCAGAAAGCGAACGTAAGAGTCAGGCAGCGGCTTGCTGGAGGTGACACGCACCACGCTGCGACCGTTGGGGTTGATCACTGGGGTAAATGTCAGGTCATTGAGGAATGCCTGGCGATCGACGCCGGCATCCACAAACGCCTGCGAGGACGCCAGGCTAGGAGTGATCTCGGACGCGGTGAGGCCGCCGACATCGAGCAATTCGATTTCCACCGACAGCGGCTGGTTCAACTTCGACTTGAGGGTCATTTCCCCCAGCTGCAGCGCCTGCGCCATACCGGAGGACAGCGCCGAGGCGGCCGCTATTGCTAACACCAGTTTGCGAACTTGAACCATAGCCTCATCCTTTGTTTGAACACTCCCCGGCCTGCGAGAAGGTTGGTAACCGCTTGCCATAAGGCATGGCGAGCCGATAGGTTACCGACACGCTTCTGTTGCACTTCGGGCCAAGCATAGCGCCTGGCTAGAATCAATCTACAAATTGCGGCCAAGTATCTTTTACGCAAGGCCTTTTATCAACAACTGCGCCAGTTGCACGGCGTTAAGTGCAGCGCCTTTGCGTACGTTATCTGACGTCAGCCACAGATTTAGTTCCGCCGGGTCATCCACACCGGCGCGAACCCTGCCGACATAGACCACGTCCTGGCCTACCGCATCACCAACGGCTGTTGGGTAATCCCCCTCCTCCACGAGTTCTATACCCGGCGCAGCGTCGAGCGCACGGTTGACCGCAGCAAGGTCGACCGGCGCAGCCAATTGCAACGACACCGTCAGGCTATCGCCAAAAAACACCGGAGCTTGAACGCAGGTCGCAGAAATCTTTAGTGACGGTAATTCAAGCACAGCACGCAGTTCGTGTACGAGACGCTTCTCAAGGGCTGTATGACCTTGGGCATCTGGCGTTCCGACTTGTGCCAACAGGTTGAAGGCCATTTGCCGGTCGAAGAATTTCGGCTCCAGCGGGCGCACGTTTAGCAGCTCGGCGGTCTGACGGGCCAGTTCGCTGACGGCTTCACGTCCTTGAGCAGACACCGCCAGGTTAGCCGTGACGCTGACGCGCTGGATATCCAGCAGCCCACGCAACGGCGCCAGCAATACCGCCAGGTTGGTCGCGGACGGGCTCGGACTGCCGAGCTGGAACGGCTTTTTCAAGCCCTTCAGGACGTGGGCATTGGCCTCAGGCACGACCTGTGGCGCCTGTTCGGCGGGCAATGCACCGGACAGGTCGATCACCGAACAACCCGCCGCCGTGGCACGTGGGGCGAAGCTCAGGGTGACGGCTGGACCGGCGGCAAAGAACGCCAGTTGCACCTTGCTGAAATCGAATTCATCAACTTCCTTGACCCGCACGTTCTTGCCGCGAAACGGTACCGACGCACCGGCGGAATTATTGCCGGCCAACAAGTACAGGGTGCCGACCGGGAATGCCAACTCTTCGAGAATCTGCACCAGGGCTTCGCCAACAGTGCCGGTGGCGCCGATCACGGCAATTTCAAAGGTCTGGGTCATGGGGGCTGCCTCGGGCATTGCGGGGGGAGCGGCACTTTACCGGGTGGCTGGAGGTGAGGCAATTGACCTGGGGGTGGGGCCATGGCTGACGTCGCTATCGGGGGCAAGCCCCTGCCCACAATGAACAGCATTTCAACGCTGGAATTCGGTCGAATGTGGGAGGCGGCTTGCCCCCGAAAGCCTCCGAAAGAACAATAAAAAACCCGCGCCTGTCACCAGAACGCGGGTTTCTATTATTGCTTAAAGCGATCAACGCTCCAGCAAAATCCGCAGCATGCGGCGCAACGGCTCAGCCGCGCCCCACAGCAGTTGGTCGCCGACGGTAAACGCGCCGAGGAACTGGCTGCCCATGTTTAGCTTGCGCAGACGGCCCACCGGTACATTCAGGGTGCCAGTGACCTTGGTCGGGCTCAGCTCCTGCATGCTGATGTCGCGGTTGTTCGGCACCAGCTTGACCCACGGGTTGTGCTGGCTGATCAACCCTTCGATATCGGCGATCGGCACGTCTTTGTTCAGCTTGATGGTCAGCGCCTGGCTGTGGCAGCGCATGGCGCCGATGCGTACGCAGATGCCGTCAACCGGGATCGGGCTCTTGAAACGGCCGAGAATCTTGTTGGTCTCGGCCTGGGCCTTCCACTCTTCGCGGCTCTGGCCGTTCGGCAGCTCTTTGTCGATCCATGGGATCAAGCTACCGGCCAATGGCACGCCGAAGTTCTCGGTCGGGTAGGCATCGCTGCGCATGGCTTCGGCCACACGACGGTCAATGTCGAGGATTGCACTGGCCGGGTCGGCCAGTTGATCGGCGACGGCCGCGTGGGTGGCGCCCATCTGCTTGATCAGCTCACGCATGTTCTGCGCGCCGGCACCGGAGGCCGCCTGATAGGTCATGGCGCTCATCCACTCGACCAGACCCGCTTCGAACAGGCCACCCAGGCCCATCAGCATCAGGCTGACGGTGCAGTTGCCACCGACGTAGTTCTTGGTGCCGGCATCCAGTTGCTGGTCGATGACCTTGCGGTTGACCGGGTCGAGGATGATCACGGCATCGTCCTGCATACGCAGGCTCGACGCGGCGTCGATCCAGTAACCCTGCCAGCCCGCTTCGCGCAGTTTCGGGAAGACTTCGCTGGTGTAGTCGCCACCCTGGCAGGTCACGATCACGTCGAGTGTCTTCAACTCGTCAATGCTGTAGGCATCCTTGAGCGGGGCAATATCCTTGCCCACGGACGGCCCTTGGCCACCCACGTTCGAGGTGGTGAAAAACACCGGCTCAATAAGATCGAAATCCTGCTCTTCCAGCATCCGCTGCATGAGCACGGAACCGACCATACCGCGCCAACCGATCAGACCTACACGTTTCATCGCAACTACACCTTGTTAAAAAGTGGGCCGTCTTGCAGCAACAACTGCAAGCGGGCCCGAGAGATTACAGATTCCGCAGCGCGGCGACTACTGCGTCGCCCATTTCTTGCGTACCGACTTTGGTGCAACCCTGCGACCAGATGTCACCGGTGCGCAAACCCTGATCCAGCACCAGACTCACGGCCTTCTCGATCGCGTCCGCCGCATCGCTCAGGTTGAAGCTGTAACGCAGCATCATCGAGACCGACAAAATGGTCGCCAGCGGGTTGGCAATGCCCTGGCCCGCAATGTCCGGCGCCGAACCGTGGCAAGGCTCGTACATGCCCTTGTTGTTGGTGTCCAGCGACGCCGAAGGCAGCATGCCGATAGAGCCGGTGAGCATCGACGCCTGGTCGGACAGGATGTCGCCGAACAGGTTGTCGGTGACGATCACGTCGAATTGCTTCGGCGCGCGCACCAGTTGCATGGCGGCGTTATCCACGTACATGTGGCTCAGTTCGACATCCGGGTAGTCCTTGGCCACTTCCTCGACGATTTCGCGCCACAGTTGGCTGGAGGCCAGTACGTTGGCCTTATCCACCGAGCAGACTTTCTTGCCGCGCACGCGGGCCATGTCGAAACCGACACGGGCGATACGGCGGATTTCGCTCTCGCTATACGGCAGGGTGTCGTAGGCCTGGCGCTCGCCATTTTCCAGTTCGCGCACGCCGCGTGGCGAGCCGAAGTAGATGCCGCCGGTCAACTCACGCACGATCAGAATATCGAGACCAGCCACCACTTCCGGCTTCAGGCTCGACGCGTCGGCCAGTTGCGGGTAGAGGATCGCCGGGCGCAGATTGCCGAACAGGCCCAGTTGCGCGCGGATCTTCAGCAGGCCGCGCTCAGGGCGGATGTCACGTTCGATTTTGTCCCACTTCGGACCACCCACGGCGCCGAGCAGCACAGCATCGGCAGCACGGGCGCGGTCCAGGGTTTCATCGGCCAGTGGCACGCCGTGTTTGTCGATGGCGGCGCCGCCGATCACGTCGTGGCTCAGCTCGAACCCCAGGCTGTACTTGCTGTTGGCGAGTTCCAGGACTTTGACCGCTTCGGCCATGATTTCCGGACCAATACCGTCGCCAGGGAGAATCAGAATCTGCTTGCTCATGGGTTCCTCATTTCATCGAGCGACCTGCCCGTGGGCAGGTCGGGAAAATTAATCAGCGTTCGGCCCATACCACGAGCACGTCGGT
Organism: Pseudomonas sp. H1_D04; assembly: GCF_054683855.1. Classification (NCBI taxonomy): domain Bacteria; kingdom Pseudomonadati; phylum Pseudomonadota; class Gammaproteobacteria; order Pseudomonadales; family Pseudomonadaceae; genus Pseudomonas; species Pseudomonas sp. H1_D04. The sequence continues at coordinate 4,224,939 of NZ_CP162826.1, read as the reverse complement.
GCTGAAGGTGCCGTCGGCTTGAATCTCGTAGTAATCGCGCACTTCCTGGCCCATCGCCTGCTGCAACTCCAGGATCGCGGCGCGCAGCACTTGCGGTGTACGCATACGTTCGACCCACGAGGTGTATTCCAGGCGCAGGCGCTGGCGGCTGCTGTTGCGTACATGCAAACCGGCTTCGCTGAGCTGACGCATCCACTCGGCGGCGGAGTAATCGCGCACGTGACTGGTGTCGCGCAGCACCTCGACGGTCTGCAGGTAAGTGTCCAACAGCGGACTACCCGGTGACAACACGTCAACAAAGGCCGCCACGCCGCCCGGCTTGAGCACGCGGCGCACTTCACGCAGGGCCAGGCCAAGGTCGCTCCAGTGGTGGGCCGAGTAGCGGCTGAACACGAAGTCGAACTCGCCATCGGCGAACGGCAGGCGCTCGGCGGCGCCATTTACGGTGCTGATATTGGTGAAGCCGCGATCTTGCGCAGCGGCAGCCACCACATCAAGCATCTGCTGGGACAGGTCATAGGCCACCACTTCCTTGACCAGCGGCGCCACATTGAAGCTCACATGACCGGCACCGCAACCGAGATCCAGCAGTCGCGCACTGCCCTGCCCGGCCAGTTCTGCCTGCAGCAGCGCGAATTCTGTGCCCTGGGCGTGCACGGCACTGCTCAGGTAGGCAGACGCCTGTTCGCCGAATTGTTTTTGCACGACTTGGGTGTGGGCGGTGTTGGTCATGGTGGCATCCTTCAAGGGTTGCGTTGCTAGTACCGGCCCTATCGGGGGCAAACCCCCTCCCACAGGGGAACGCATTCCAAATGTGGGATGGGGCCTGCCCCCGATGAGGCCGGTCCTGCCTATATCAATTTAGGCGTCGCGAAACAGCCAAGGCTGGCTCGCCCGGTGCTTGGCTTCAAACGCCGCAATCGCATCACCGTCCTGCAAGGTCAGGCCGATATCGTCCAGGCCGTTGATCAGGCAGTGTTTACGGAAGGCGTCCACCTCAAAGTGGTAAATCTTGCCATCCGGACGGGTCACGGTTTGCGCAGCGAGGTCGACGGTCAACTGGTAGCCAACATCGGCTTCCACTTGCTTGAACAGCTCGTCGACTTCTTCGTCAGTCAAGATGATCGGCAACAGGCCGTTCTTGAAGCTGTTGTTGAAGAAGATGTCGGCATAGCTCGGCGCGATGATGCTGCGAAAGCCATATTCTTCGAGGGCCCACGGCGCGTGCTCGCGGCTGGAACCGCACCCGAAGTTTTCCCGGGCCAGCAACACGCTGGCGCCTTGGTAGCGTTCGGCGTTAAGCACGAAGTCCTTGTTCAGAGGGCGCTTGGAGTTGTCCTGGTAGGCGTAGCCCACGTCCAGGTAGCGCCACTCGTCGAACAGGTTAGGGCCGAAACCGGTGCGCTTGATCGACTTCAAAAACTGCTTGGGGATGATCTGGTCGGTGTCCACGTTGGCACGGTCCAACGGCGCGACAAGACCTGTGTGTTGGGTAAAAGCTCTCATCGGGTATTCCTCAGATCAATTCGCGAACGTCGATGAAACGACCGTTGACGGCAGCGGCGGCGGCCATGGCCGGGCTCACCAGGTGGGTACGGCCACCGGCGCCCTGACGCCCTTCGAAGTTACGGTTGGAGGTCGACGCGCAATGCTCGCCCGACTCCAGGCGGTCCGGGTTCATCGCCAGGCACATCGAGCAGCCCGGCTCACGCCATTCAAAACCGGCTTCGAGGAAGATCTTGTCCAGGCCTTCGGCTTCAGCCTGGGCTTTAACCAAGCCTGAGCCCGGAACCACAATGGCCTGCTTGATGGTCGAGGCGACTTTGCGTCCCTTGGCGATCACCGCCGCAGCGCGCAGGTCTTCGATCCGCGAGTTGGTGCAGGAACCGATAAACACGCGATCCAACTGGATGTCGGTGATTGCCTGGTTGGCCTTCAAGCCCATGTACTTCAAGGCGCGCTCGATGGAACCGCGCTTGACCAGGTCGGCTTCCTGAGCCGGGTCCGGCACGTTCTGGTCGACGGCCAGGACCATTTCCGGCGAAGTACCCCAGCTGACTTGCGGCTTGATCTGGGCAGCGTCGAGTTCGACCACGGTATCGAACACCGCATCAGCGTCGGAGACCAGGTCTTTCCAGGCTTCGACGGCGGCATCCCAATCGGCACCAGCCGGTGCGAAAGGACGACCCTTGACGTATTCGACGGTCTTTTCATCCGCCGCCACCATGCCCACGCGGGCACCGGCTTCGATGGACATGTTGCAGATGGTCATGCGGCCTTCGATGGAGAGGTCGCGAATGGCGCTGCCGGCAAATTCGATGGCATGGCCGTTACCGCCAGCGGTGCCGATCTTGCCGATCACAGCGAGGACGATGTCCTTGGCGGTGACGCCAAACGGCAACTTGCCTTCGACGCGCACCAGCATGTTCTTCATTTTCTTGGCAACCAGGCACTGGGTGGCGAACACGTGCTCGACCTCCGAGGTGCCGATACCGTGAGCCAGGGCGCCGAAGGCACCGTGGGTCGACGTGTGGGAGTCACCGCAAACCACGGTCATGCCTGGCAAGGTGGCGCCCTGCTCCGGGCCGATCACATGGACGATGCCTTGACGCACATCATTCATCTTGAATTCGGTGATGCCATATTCATCGCAGTAATCATCGAGGGTCTGCACCTGCAACCGCGACACAGTGTCGACGATGGCGTCGATGCCGCCCTTGCGCTCCGGGGTGGTCGGTACGTTGTGGTCCGGGGTGGCGATGATCGAGTCGACGCGCCAAGGCTTGCGCCCGGCCAGTCGCAGGCCTTCGAACGCTTGGGGCGAGGTCACTTCATGGATGATGTGACGGTCGATATAGATCAGCGACGACCCATCATCGCGCCGTTTCACTTCATGGGAATCCCAAAGCTTGTCGTAAAGCGTTTTGCCGGCCATCAGTCGGTCCTCATCAGCGGTGTTTCATTCGCCGGGCTTTTCAATAACCCTTTGGCTTGTGAGGCTGATGGTATGGCGCTACATTAAATAACTCAAATTCATATTTTTTATGCTTTGGATTACCAACTGGAATACCACAATGGACTTGGCCAACCTCAATGCCTTTATCGCCATCGCCGAGATCGGCAGCTTCTCCGGCGCTGGAGAACGCCTGCACTTGACCCAACCGGCCATCAGCAAACGTATCGCCGGCCTGGAACAGCAATTGAAGGTGCGACTGTTTGATCGCCTGGGCCGTGAAGTCGGCCTGACCGAGGCCGGACGCGCCTTGCTGCCGCGCGCTTACCAGATTCTCAATGTGCTGGACGACACCCGCCGCGCCCTCACCAACCTTACCGGCGAGGTCAGCGGGCGGCTCACATTAGCCACCAGCCACCATATAGGCCTGCATCGCCTGCCGCCTATCCTGCGAACCTTTACACGGGAATACCCGAACGTGGCGCTGGATATTCAATTTCTCGATTCTGAAGTGGCCTACGAAGAAATCCTCCATGGCCGCGCTGAAGTGGCAGTGATCACCCTGGCGCCCGATCCCCACAACTTGGTGCGCGCCACGCCAGTGTGGGACGACCCGCTGGACTTTGTGGTGGCGCCAGAGCATAGCCTGATCAGTAACGGCTCCATCAGCCTGGCTGATATTGCCGGCCATCCGGCGGTTTTCCCTGGCGGCAACACGTTTACCCACCATATTGTCAGCCGGTTGTTCGAGGCCCAAGGCCTTACCCCGAACATCGCGATGAGTACTAACTACTTGGAAACTATCAAAATGATGGTGTCTATCGGCCTGGCCTGGAGCGTGTTGCCGCGCACCATGCTCGATGATCAGGTGGCAAGTATCGCTTTGCCAGGCATACAACTCAGTCGCCAGCTAGGCTATATCGTGCACACCGAAAGGACGCTGTCGAATGCTGCGCGGGCTTTCATGAGCCTATTGGACGCACAGATGGATTTGCCAGGGATACCGGCATGACACTGTGCGGCCTCGGGTTCTGAGTAAAACCGTGCTGTTTGCCCATCGAATCAAGGCCCTTTGATAATGCGCAACCCCGTCGACCCCGTGCCACCCCTACCCCGCATTTACGCGCTGGACCCTCAACAGGCGGAACAAAGCTGGGAGAGCGCGCCACAACTGCTGGCAGCCCTTAACGCTGCGCGGCTGGGCGCATGGTGCTGGGAAATAGACACCGGCCGCATAAGTTGGTCACGGGGCACCCAGGCGTTGTTTGGTTTTGATCCGCGCCAACCGCTGCCCCAGGACCTGGACTACCTTGACTTGCTGGCCCAGTCGGATCGCGCCCGAGTGGTACGGGCTTTTCACGCCGTACTGGCCGGCGAGCCGCTTGAGCAGGCCATGCATCACCGCATCCAATGGCCTGACGGCAGCTTTCACTGGCTGGAAATCAACGGCAGCCTGCAGCCGGACAAAACCGGTCGGCGCCGCATGATCGGGGTGATCCGCGAGGTTACCCACCAGCGTGAACGTGAAAACGCCCTAGGGCACTCCGAAAAACGCTTCGCCACGCTGTTTCACCTGTGCCCGAACATGGTACTGCTGACGCGCCGGGCCGACGGCCTGATCAGCGAAGCCAACCAGTATTTCGAGATGCTCTTCGGCTGGCCCTTGGGCGATGCCATCGGCCGCACGACCCTGGAACTGGGCCTATGGCGCCACCCGGAGCAACGCGCACAATTGGTCAAGGCCACGCAGCGCAAGGGCGAGCCCATTACCATGGAGGTGCAGTTTTGCGCCAGCAACGGCCAAGTCCACAATGGCACGCTCAGCGCGCAAAAAGTCGAGTTGGAGGGTGAGGCCTATCTGATCAGCACCTTCCTCGACACCACCGAACGCAAAAATGCAGAGCAGGCGCTCAAGGACAGTCAGGAGCGCCTCGACCTGGCGCTGGACTCGGCACAACTGGGCACTTGGGACTGGCACATTCCCAGCGGCATGCTCTATGGCTCGGCGCGCGCAGCCCAATTGCACGGTCTGCCGTCCGAACCGTTCCACGAATCCTTCGACGCCTTTTTCGAAGGCATGCCCAACGAGGAACGGGACAACATGCGCAACGCCTACCGCACCCTGCGCGAAGGCCCTGCCGGAAACTACCAACTGACCTACCGCGTGGCCATGGAAGATGGCAGCTCGCGCTACCTGGAAAGCCGTGCTCGCCTGTACCGCGACGAGCGAGGTTTACCCCTGCGCATGGCCGGCACGCTGCTCGATATCACAGACCAAGTGGAGCGCGAACAACGCCTGAGCGCCTCCGAAGAAAAATTCGCCAGCCTGTTCCAGGCCAGCCCCGATCCGATCTGCGTCACAGGCCTGGAGAGTGGCGCCTTTATCGAGATCAATCCGGCCTTTACCCAAACCTTTGGCTGGAGCGCTGCCGAGGTAATCGACAAGAGCGCTGACCAGATCGGCCTATGGGATGATTCCAGCCAGCGCCTGGAGCGTATCGAGCGGGTCATTCGCGAGCAGTCGTTGAGCAACGTGGCCGTGGTGGTGCATCACAAGAATGGCCACAGCCTGACCTGCATGATTTCCAGCCGCCTGATCAAGGTCGGAGATCAAGCGTGCATCGTTACGACGTTGCGCGATATCACCCAACAACAGCGCTCCGAGGCCGCGCTGAAGGCCAGCGAGGAGAAATTCGCCAAGGCCTTCCATTCCAGCCCTGACGCGATTTCCATCACCGAGCGCGACACCGGCCGCTATGTGGAGGTCAACGATGGCTTCTGCCGCCTGACCGGCTTGCGAGCTGAAGAAGCTATTGGCCTGACTTTTTACCAGATCGGCATCTGGGCCGATGAGAACCAACGCTCGGCGCTATTGGCCGAGTTGCAGATCAAGGGCCGCATTCACCATCTGGAAATGCTCTGGCACAACAAACGCGGTGAAGTGCTGGCAGTAGAAGTCTCGGTCGAGCCCATCACCCTGAATGAAACCCCGTGCCTGCTGCTGACCGCGCGGGACGTGAGCCTGCTGAAAAACGCCCAGGCGCAGATCCGCCATCTGGCCTACCACGACCCGCTGACCAACCTGCCCAACCGTGCGCTGTTGATGGACCGCCTGAGCCAGCAGATCGCCCTGCTCAAACGCCATAACCTACGCGGCGCGCTGCTGTTCCTCGATCTTGACCACTTCAAGCACATCAATGACTCCTTGGGCCATCCGGTCGGCGACACCGTGCTGAAAATCGTCACCGCGCGGCTGGAAGCCAGCGTGCGCATGGAAGACACCGTGGCGCGCCTGGGTGGCGATGAATTCGTGGTGCTGCTCAGCGGCCTGGATGGCTCGCGCCAGGAAGTCAGCAACCAGGTGCAGGAACTGGCCGACACCCTGCGTGAATTGCTTTCGGAGCCGATGTTCCTGGACGGGCACAGATTGCAGGTCACGCCGAGCATTGGCGTGGCGTTGATTCCCGATCACGGCTCCACACCGGCCGACCTGCTCAAGCGCGCCGACATTGCCCTTTACCGCGCCAAGGACTCAGGGCGCAACACCACGCAGATGTTTCACAACAGCATGCAAAAAGCCGCCAGCGAACGCCTGCGCATGGAAACCGACCTGCGCCTGGCCCTCGCGCGCGGCGAATTCAGCGTTCATTACCAACCCCAGGTGGATGCGCGCGGTAACAAGATCGTAGGTGCGGAGGCACTGGTGCGTTGGCAGCACCCACAATTGGGTGCGCAGTCACCGTCGGAATTTATCAAGGTGCTGGAAGACAGCGGCCTGATCCTTGAAGTGGGCACCTGGATCCTTGATGAGGCCTGCGCCGCCTTTGGGCAACTGATCAAAGAAGGCTTGGTGGACCCGCTGAATTTCAGCCTATGCGTGAATATCAGCCCCCGGCAGTTTCGCCAGAACGATTTCGTGGAACGGGTGGAGCACAGCCTTAAGCAGCATTCCTTGCCCTGCAGCCTTCTGAAACTGGAAATCACCGAAGGTATCGTGATCCAGAACCTGGATGACACCGTCAACAAGATGCGCCGCCTGAAGAAGCTCGGCGTGAGCTTTGCGATGGATGACTTTGGCACCGGTTACTCTTCACTGACATACCTCAAGCGCCTGCCGGTGGACGCACTGAAGATCGATCAGTCGTTTGTGCGAGACGCGACCCATGATCCAAACGACGCGGAAATCATCAGGGCGATCGTGGCGATGGCTCGCAGTTTGAATCTGGAGGTGATTGCCGAGGGTGTGGAGACCCCCGAGCAACTGGCATTCCTGCAAGCATTGGGGTGTCATCTGTATCAAGGGTTCATTTACAGCAGGCCACTACCGCTGAAAGAGTTCAGGCAATTGCTGATATAACTATTAAATAGTCGACTGCTACTTTCATGACGAACAGCGACAGTCGATTATTTTTCAGGCCAACGCCAATACATTAATCAATTGCTAAAATATTACGCTTTAAAAAACGACTTCAATCCGCTCATGGCCCCACCCACCTTTTCAAACATCGAAGCAGCAAGTGAACCACCGATACTAACCGCACCGGAAATCGCCAACCCGACCGGACCTAATAACGGCGCCGCCAGACTTATCAGCGGACTAAGTGCTTTTACCACTCCCCCCAACACCTTACCAATCCCACTGAAAACACTGCCGACTTTGTCAAAGACTTTTCCGAAAAAGCTGCCAATCTTGGAAAAAAACTCTGCTTCTTCGGGGCTGGCTTACAAGGCCTGCAAAGCTTTGGCGGGGCTGGCTTGCAGGGTACACAGTATGTTGGCGGGGGCGGGTTATAACACCCAAACCGGATGCCGCAACCAGGGCCTGAGGCACGGATGGGCAACGTCGCACTGGAACCGCAGTTAGGGGAGTAAACGGAATTAACGCCATAGGTACGGCTCACAACTGGATCACGCATAAGAATTTTAGTCCTATATTTATCCGAGTTAAGACGGCAGATAGCAGCAATACAGAAGACCAGTATTTTTTACGCACTAACTACCTGACGCCCAACCCTTACGTGGCCATCCCCCCAAAAAAGTTCCTTGATCAATGCCAACCGCTCACGTTGAATTTGTCATAAAGCCCGAATGACTTACATCAACATTTAAAGCACGTCAGGATGACTCATACCCAATAGACAACTTACCTGCCGCACATCCGTCTCGCGACGAAGGGCGGTAAACAGTTCCACCGCCTGCGGGTAATTACGCGTTAACATCGCCAACCATTGTTTCAATCGCCCAGGCGCCTGTTTTTCAGTCAGTTGCGCTACCGACTGGTTCCAGAACTCGCGGAGCATGGGCTGCATCTCTGCCCACGTCATTTCGACCACTTCCTCGCCTGCGCGTGCTGCTGCAATCTGCCGCGCCAGGTCAGGGCGCGCCACCAGGCCACGGCCAAGCATGATGTCCTCTACGCCGCTGATCTCCCGACAGCGGCGCCAGTCTTCGACGCTCCAGATATCGCCATTAGCGAACACCGGCACCTTGACCACGTCCTGGACCCGCGGGATCCACTCCCAATGAGCCGGCGGCTTGTAACCATCGGCCTTGGTACGCGCATGCACCACGATATGCGCCGCACCGCCTTCGGCCAGGGCCGTGGCGCACACCAGCGCGCCATCCGGGCTATCGAAGCCCAGGCGCATCTTGGCAGTCACCGGGATATGGGCAGGCACCGCACGCCGCACGTGTTCAACGATCTGGTTGAGCAACTCCGGTTCCTTGAGCAGCACGGCACCGCCTCGGGACTTGTTGACGGTCTTGGCCGGGCAGCCAAAGTTCAGATCGATCACTTGCGAACCCAGCTCACAGGCCAGTGCGGCATTCTCAGCAAGGCACACGGGGTCGGAACCGAGCAATTGCACGCGCAAGGGCACGCCCGCAGCGGTGTGGGCACCGTGCAGCAGCTCTGGAGCAAGTTTGTGGAAGTACGCCGGGGTCAGCAGGCGGTCGTTGACGCGGATAAACTCGGTCACGCACCAGTCAATACCGCCCACACGGGTCAACACGTCCCGCAGGATGTTGTCGACCAACCCTTCCATGGGCGCCAAAGCAATTTGCATGGAAAACACTCAACAAAAATCGTGGCGCAGTTTACTGGGTTTCCTACGGCAACCGTTAACCCCCTGTCAGGGCGGGGCCATAGCCATCGAGAAACTCGCTCGGCATGCGCTTGGGCTTGCCCGTGGACAATTCGATGCAGACGAAGGTGGTTTGCGCGCGCAGAAGGGTTGCACCGTCACGCGGGCGGACCAGTTGAAAGCGGCGGGTCATCTTCAGACGCTGGTCCCAATCGACGATCCAGGTGGCCAGTTGCAGCTCGTCACCTTCGTAGCCTGCCGCCAGGTAATCGATCTCATGGCGCACCACCGCCATGGCGCGGTCCAGACGGCGATACTCGGTCAGGTCCAGCCCCAAACGCTGGGAATGACGCCAGGCACAGCGCTCCAGCCAGGACACGTACACCGCATTATTTGCGTGCCCCAGGCCGTCGATATCCTCAGGGGCGACCTGCAGGTCAATGATAAACGGCGTTGCCAAATCCCAGCCCATGCCTTGCTCCCAGTCGATTAATGGCGGCGGGAGGCAGTGTATCAGGCGCTTTGCCGCGCCTGTAGACGGCAACCCGCCAACAGCGCCAGCACGCCATCGATCACCCGCGGATCGGCCAGTACTTTCTGGTGGCCGCCTTGTTCAAGGCGCAGCAGGCGGCTGTCGAACCAGGCTTCGTGAATGGCTTGGGAGGCGTTGACGGGGACAAAGGTATCGTCTTCAGCGTGCACGATCAGCCCGGGAATATTCATTTGATAGTGGGCCACATCCAAATGCTTGAGTGGCATTCCGAATGTTTGCTCCACCTCCTGAATAAACACCGAACGCGCCTTCGCTGGCAAACCGACCATTTGGGTAAAACCACGCAGTACATCCAGGAAACGCGACGGTGCAGCGATACTGACCAACGCCTGGGTACGCAACCCCAACTGCACCGCCAACATTGCACTGGCGCCCCCCATGGAATGGCCGACCACTGCATGCAGGGGCGGCAACTCGGCCGCAGCCTCCAGCATGGCGCGAGCAAACAGCAGCACATGAGCCTCACGCCCCGGTGAGCGGCCATGGGCAGGCCCGTCCAGAGCAATCACGGAGTAGCCATTGTCGACTAAGGCGGTGATCAGACTGGCAAACTGGGTTGGCCGGCCTTCCCAGCCGTGCATCAACAAAACTGCCGGACCCTGCCCCCAGCGCAGGGCCGACAAGCCAAAGCGCAAGGTGATGCGCTCCGATTGCGCCAGCAGCGGTAACTCCCAGTCACGGGGCGGCAGGTCGCGGGGCGTCATGAAGGCTCGACGCATCTTGTTGGCCACCGTGTGCGGCGCCAGGTACCCCAGCGTGCCGTTGAAGCGACGAATCCAGGTTAACGCGCCCATTTTGCGAGCCCTCTTCCTATCGCACAGCCGACTTGGCAGCGCGCAACACTCGGTCCGACAGCTCACCCGGCCCCAAGGCGCGGGCCAAGGCCAGGCCACCGATCATTAATGCCATATCGGCTAAGGCCTTGTCGGTGTCTTCAGGGCTTGCGGCAAGCTGAGCAGCCATCAACTCGACATGTTCGCTCAGCGCGTCGCGAAAGGCGTCCGGCAGGCGAGCCATCTCCCCTACAGTCGCTGGAATCGGGCAGGCCTGCGCGGTGGAGTCGCGATGCTTGCGCGAGAGGTAAAACGCCGCAACCAACCCCCTGCGTTCTTCTCCGGTCAACTGCGCATCCATATCGTCGATGGAGGCGCGACGCCTTGCCAGCAGCTGCGTAAAGGCCTCCAGCATCAACGCATCCTTGCTTTCAAAGTGCGCGTAGAAGCCGCCGACGGTCAGCCCCGCCGCGCCCATGACTTCACCGACACTCGGCTCGGCCGGGCCGCGCTGGATCAACGCGGCGCTGGCGGCCTGCAGAATGCGTTCGCGGGTTTGCGCTTTTTTATCGTTCATCAAAGCCTCCGACTCTCATGGGTTGAATATTATTACCATAATAATATTTAGCAAGCGACAGTCATGACCACTGGTCAGAACAGGAAGAAAGGAGGTGATGAGAGAAGTGGTCAAACGCCAGACAAACAAAAGGGCCATTCAATAATTGAATGACCCTTAAAAATCCCGCAGAGCGGGTAATCGTGGCGTCCCCTAGGGGACTCGAACCCCTGTTACCGCCGTGAAAGGGCGGTGTCCTAGGCCACTAGACGAAGGGGACACAAACCTTCTATACAACTGACCGAGCTGAGATCGGTCGATTCAAGGACGGTGTGGCCGGAACCTTGAACCTGTAAATTGGTGGAGCTAAACGGGATCGAACCGTTGACCTCTTGCATGCCATGCAAGCGCTCTCCCAGCTGAGCTATAGCCCCAGATTTTTCGCCTCGCGGCGCAGCAGACCTTTCGAGCTGCTTGTTGAAAATGGCGTCCCCTAGGGGACTCGAACCCCTGTTACCGCCGTGAAAGGGCGGTGTCCTAGGCCACTAGACGAAGGGGACAAAACCTTCTGTACAACCGATCAGAGCTGAGACCTGATCTATTCAAGGACGGTGTGGCCAGACCTTGAACCTGTAAATTGGTGGAGCTAAACGGGATCGAACCGTTGACCTCTTGCATGCCATGCAAGCGCTCTCCCAGCTGAGCTATAGCCCCTCATCGGTGAGGACGGGGCGAATCTTAATGGCGGCTTGGAAGTGTGTCAAATTTATTTTCAACATTTTCCAAATTTTTTTGCCGGGATAACAATCACTTACCGACGAAACCCCGGAAAACCGGGGTTTCGTCACTGCAACGGCCTGCTTAGGCGATAGCGCCCAGCAGCTTTTCCCACTCTTTGTTTTCTTTCTTCGAGACACCACCAAGCAAATCAAGGGCTTGGCGCAGACGGAAACGGGTGAGGTCCGGACCGAGAATTTCCATCGCATCGAGCACCGACACCGAACTGGCCTGCCCGGTAATCGCAGCAAACATCAGCGGCATGGCATCACGCAACTTCAGTTCCAGGGATTCAACCACCGCCTGAATCGTCGCAGTGATCGCATCCTTCTCCCACTGACGCAGGCTTTCCAGCCTCCACAGGATCAACTGCATCAACTGACGAACCTGGTCGCCAGAGAGCTTCTTGGACTCGAACAGCTTGGCATCCGGGTTAACGCCCCCGGCAAAGAAGAAACTGGCCAATGGTGCAACCTGGCTGAACGTTTCCACCCTGCCCTGCACCAGCGGCGCGATCTTCATCATGTACTCGGGGTTCAACGCCCACTGCTGCACGCGGCTGGCAAACTCTTCCACCGGCAGATCGCGCAACCACTGGCCGTTGAGCCAGGACAGTTTCTCGACATCGAAAATCGGGCCGCCCAGGGACACGCGTGACAGGTCGAAGTTGTCGACCATTTCCTGCAACGAGAACTTCTCACGCTCGTCCGGCATCGACCAGCCCATACGGCCCAGGTAGTTGAGCATCGCTTCCGGCATGAAGCCCATGCGCTCGTAGAAGGTCACCGAAGTCGGGTTCTTGCGCTTGGACAGCTTGCTCTTGTCCGGGTTACGCAGCAGCGGCATGTAGCACAGTTGCGGCTGTTCCCAACCGAAATATTCGTAAAGCAGGATCAGTTTCGGCGCCGACGGCAGCCACTCTTCGCCACGCAGTACGTGGGTGATGCCCATCAGGTGGTCGTCGACCACATTGGCCAGGAAGTACGTCGGCAGGCCGTCGGTCTTCATCAGCACTTGCATGTCCATGCGATCCCATGGGATCTCGACGTCACCGCGCAGCATATCCGGCACCACGCACACGCCTTCGCTCGGCACTTTCATGCGGATAACGTGCGGTTCGCCAGCAGCCAGACGCCGAGCCACTTCTTCCTTGGACAGCAGCAGCGCGCGGCCATCGTAGCGCGGGGTTTCGCCACGGGCCTGTTGCTCGGCGCGCATCTGGTCCAGTTCTTCGGCGGTGCAGAAGCACGGGAACGCATGGCCCATGTCGACCAGTTGCTGTGTGTACTGCTTGTAAATGTCGCTGCGCTCGCTTTGGCGATACGGACCGTGCGGCCCGCCGACGTCCGGGCCTTCAGCCCAGGTAATGCCCAGCCAGCGCAGGGCATCGAAAATCTGCTGTTCAGACTCGCGAGTGGAGCGCAGTTGATCGGTGTCTTCGATCCGCAGGATGAATTCACCGCCGTGCTGCTTGGCAAAACAGTAGTTGAACAAGGCGATGTAGGCGGTGCCGACGTGGGGATCCCCAGTAGGCGATGGCGCAATGCGCGTGCGGACGGTGGTCATGGCGGGTCTCGAATGGGCGATAAAACTTAAAATTGAAACAAGTGGCGAATGGTAACAGCCTGGGTGATTTCTGGAAAACCGAGGCGTAGCCATCGAGGGCAAGTCGAATCGTCGCACCGCCCCTCCCACATTTGACGGTGTTCACAAGTCAAAGCGTGGGAGGAGGCTTGCCCCCGATGAGGCCCGCTCAGCCACCGCAGATCAGACAGCCAGCAAGCGCTCGCGCAACTTGCCAATCTCATCCCGCGTCTGCGCCGCCGCCTCGAACTCCAGATCCCGCGCCAACTGGTACATCTTCTCTTCCAACTGGCGGATCCGCTTGGTGATCTCACTCGGCGAGCGCAGTTCGTTCTCGTACTTGGCGCTTTCCTCTGCGGCCTTGGCCATGCCCTTGCGCTTCTTGCTGCGCGAACCGGGCACGGTGGCGCCTTCCATGATGTCGGCGACGTCCTTGAACACGCCTTTGGGCGTGATGCCATTTTCCAGGTTGAACGCGATCTGCTTGTCGCGACGACGCTGAGTCTCGCCAATCGCCCGCTCCATAGAACCGGTGATGCGGTCCGCGTAGAGAATCGCCCTGCCATTAAGGTTTCGCGCCGCCCGCCCGATGGTCTGGATCAGCGAGCGTTCGGAGCGCAGAAAGCCCTCCTTGTCCGCATCGAGGATCGCCACCAGCGACACTTCCGGCATGTCCAAACCTTCGCGCAGCAGGTTGATGCCTACCAACACATCAAAGGTACCCAGGCGCAGATCACGGATGATCTCAACGCGCTCCACCGTGTCGATATCCGAGTGCAGATAGCGCACCCGCACGCCGTGGTCGGCCAGATAGTCGGTCAAGTCTTCGGACATGCGCTTGGTGAGCGTGGTGACCAGCACCCGCTCTTCCAGAGCGACACGCTTATTGATCTCGGACAGCAGGTCATCGACCTGGGTCAGCGCCGGGCGGATTTCAATTTCCGGGTCCACCAGGCCGGTCGGACGCACCAACTGCTCAATCACACGGCCGGCATGTTCAGCCTCGTAGTTACCCGGTGTGGCCGACACAAAAATGGTCTGCGGGCTAATAGCCTCCCACTCGTCGAAGCGCATCGGCCGGTTATCCAGTGCCGACGGCAGCCGGAAACCGTACTCCACCAACGTCTCTTTACGTGAGCGGTCGCCCTTATACATAGCGCCCACTTGCGGCACGCTGACATGGGATTCGTCGATCACCAGCAGCGCGTCATCGGGCAAGTAGTCATAGAGCGTCGGCGGCGGCGCGCCGGATTCGCGACCCGAGAGGTAGCGCGAGTAGTTTTCGATGCCGTTGCAGTAGCCCAGCTCCAGGATCATCTCCAAGTCAAACCGGGTGCGCTGCTCAAGACGCTGGGCTTCCACCAGCTTGTTATTGGCCCGCAGGTATTCCAGGCGCTCGGCCAACTCCACCTTGATGCCCTCGATGGCACCCATCAGGGTTTCACGCGGGGTCACGTAGTGACTTTTCGGATAGAAGGTGAAGCGCGGCAGCTTGCGGATAACCTCGCCGGTCAACGGGTCGAAGGCTGAGAGGCTCTCCACTTCATCGTCGAACAGCTCGATGCGGATCGCTTCCAGATCGGATTCGGCCGGGTAAATATCGATCACGTCGCCGCGCACGCGGAAGGTGGCGCGGGCAAAGTCCATGTCGTTGCGGGTGTACTGCAAACTCGTCAGGCGGCGCAACAACTCCCGCTGGTCGAGTTTGTCGCCACGGTCCACGTGCAGCACCATCTTTAAATACGCTTCCGGGCTGCCCAGGCCGTAGATACACGACACCGTGGTGACAATGATCGCGTCCTTGCGCTCCAGCAGCGCCTTGGTCGCCGACAGCCGCATCTGCTCGATATGGTCATTGATCGACGCATCCTTCTCGATAAAGGTGTCGGAAGACGGCACATAAGCTTCAGGCTGGTAGTAGTCGTAGTAGGAAACGAAGTATTCCACTGCGTTATTCGGGAAGAACGCCTTGAACTCGCCGTAGAGCTGCGCGGCCAGGGTCTTGTTTGGCGCCAGCACCAAGGTGGGCCGGTTGATCTGTGCGATCACGTTGGCAATGCTGAAAGTCTTGCCTGAACCGGTCACCCCGAGCAGCGTCTGGTGAGCCAGGCCGGCCTCGATGCCTTCGACCATCTGGCGAATGGCTTCTGGCTGATCGCCAGCGGGTTCAAAGCGGGTGACTAGTTGGAAATCCGACATAACGTACCTCTTGAAGTCACCCCGGACTGTAAACCCGTCGGGGAAGAAATAGACCACCACCCGCGAACTTTCAGAGCGAGCAGTAGGAAAAAACCATGATAGCCATAGAAGTGGTGGCGAATGTGACGGGTTTCAAGGCAATCGTCCTGCCTGCCATCTGGGATCGACGTTGCAATAAGACTAACGGTCAGCAAATAAACCGAAAAACTTGGCCGAAAAGCCGTTTCGGTTGTCGCCCTCAGCCGTGATGGCCTCTATACTAGCTCCCCGTTTGTGCACCGCTCTAGTGCATTCGGCTGGAGCGCGACACGTCCCTCCCTTCCCCCATAGAGCTGCCGCAAAAATGAGCCTGTTCTCCGCTGTCGAAATGGCACCACGCGATCCTATCCTGGGCCTCAACGAAGCATTCAACGCCGACACACGAACCACCAAGGTCAACCTTGGCGTAGGCGTTTACTGCAACGAGGAGGGGAAGATTCCACTCTTGCGTGCCGTTGCCGAAGCGGAAGCCATTCGCGTGGCGCAACACGCCGCCCGTGGCTACTTGCCGATCGACGGTATTGCCGCCTATGACAAGGCCGTTCAAACCCTGCTGTTCGGGAACGACTCGCCACTGCTCGAAGCTGGTCGTGTCGTGACCGTCCAGGCCGTTGGTGGCACTGGCGCCCTGAAGATCGGCGCTGATTTCCTCAAGCAACTGCTGCCAGACGCCGTCGTCGCCATCAGCGACCCGAGCTGGGAAAACCACCGTGCGCTGTTCGAAACCGCTGGTTTCCCGGTGCAGAACTACCGCTACTACGACGCCGCCACCCACGACGTGAACCGCGCCGGCCTGCTCGAAGACCTCAACGCCCTGCCGCCGCAGTCCATCGTGGTGCTGCACGCCTGCTGCCACAACCCGACCGGCGTCGACCTGAGCCCGACCGACTGGCAAAACGTGCTGGACGTGGTCAAGGCCAAGAACCTGGTGCCGTTCCTCGACATGGCCTACCAGGGCTTTGGCGATGGCATCCACGAAGACGCAGCCGCTGTGCGCCTGTTCGCGGAATCGGGCTTGACCTTCTTTGTCTCCAGCTCGTTCTCCAAGTCGTTCTCCCTGTACGGCGAACGTGTGGGCGCGCTGTCCATCGTCGGCGACTCCAAGGAAGAAAGCGCGCGCATCCTGTCCCAGGTCAAGCGTGTGATCCGCACCAACTACTCCAACCCGCCAACCCACGGCGCAGCGATCGTTGCCGCCGTGTTGAACAGCCCTGAACTGCGCGCCCAGTGGGAAGCCGAACTGGCCGAGATGCGCCTGCGCATCCGTGGCATGCGTGAGCAGATGGTTGCCGAACTGGCCAAGGCTGCGCCGGGCCACGACTTCAGCTTCGTCGGTCGCCAGCGTGGGATGTTCTCCTACTCCGGTCTGACCGTTGAGCAAGTCACCCGCCTGCGCAGCGAGTTTGGTATCTACGCGCTGGATACCGGGCGTATCTGTGTGGCGGCGTTGAACCAGTCGAACATTGCTGCGGTCACACAGGCAATCGTTCAGGTGCTGTAAACCTGCTAGCGTTGCACAGAAGGGGAAGCCATGGTTTCCCCTTTTTTGTGTCCAGCCCCTAGACTGAACCCTGACCGCCCCTTTGCTGTGAGAGCTCTATGAGAAACGACGACTTGGACCTGCGCGCCGACCGCGACGAACTGCACGACTACACCCCACGCGCGCCGCAGGTGAAGCGGCAGAAGAGTTTGGTGTTGCAGGTGGCCCTCGGTGTATTCCTTGGTGGTTTGGCGTTGTGGCTGGTGCAGTTGGGTGCGACAGCAATCATGGCGAAACTCGCCATGGGCACCTTCCAGTTCGGCGGCTGATAAAAAAACAGGTGGGACGGGACTTATCCCCTCCCACAGTGGATTCAGGCGGCTACCAGCCCGCGCTCTTCCAGCAACTTCACAAAGCTGTTCAAACTCTGCGAAACAGTCCCCCGCCGCCAGATCAACCAAGTGTTCAGCAAGCGAAAGCTGTCCATCAGCGGCCACACACTCACCGCAGCGAACCCGGGCATGCTTTCCAACATACTGCGCGGCATCAGCGCCAGCCCAGCACCGGCGCTGACGCAGGCGAGCATGCCGTGGTAGGACTCAATCTCGAAGATCTTGCCCGGCACCGCGCCATCCTGTGAGAACCAGCGTTCAAAGTGATGCCGGTACGAGCAGTTCGAGCGGAACGTATAGATGTTCTCGCCATTTACGTCCTGCCCCCGGCTGATCGGCGCATGGTGCAGTGGCGCGATCACCACCATCTCCTCCTCAAACACCGCCACGCCCTCCAGGGTCGAATGCAGCACCGGCCCGTCGACAAACGCGGCGGTCAGGCGCCCCGACAATACCCCCTCGATCATGGTGCCCGACGGCCCGGTGCTCAGGTCCAGTTCGACCTTGGTGTGCTTCTGGTTATACGCCGCCAGCAACGCCGGGATACGCACCGCCGCCGTGCTTTCCAGGGAGCCGAGGGCAAACGCCCCCTGAGGTTCTTCCCCCGCCACCGTCGCGCGGGCCTCTTGCACCAGATCGAGAATGCGCCGCGCGTAACCGAGGAAATTCCAACCCGCCGGCGACAGGCGCAGTCGGCTCTTCTCGCGGATAAACAGCTCCACGCCCAGATCCTGCTCCAGTTGCTTGATCCGCGTGGTCAAGTTTGACGGCACCCGATGAATCAACTGCGCGGCGGCGCTGATGCTGCCTTGTTCGGCGACGGCCTTGAAGATTTCCAGTTGCACGAGATCCAATTCATTCTCCATTCGTGAACGTATTGCTTAATATTATTCAGTTTCCAGAAAAGATCCAGCCCCGTACGCTGACCTCCATTCCCAACGTACACGCAGGACGGTGCCATGAACGCGAACACCCACGCCTTATCGATCAATCCCGCCAACGGCCAAACCGTCGGCAACTATCCCTACGAAACAACAGCGCAGTTGGATGCCGCCCTCGACCGCGCCACCAGCGCCTTCCGCACCTGGCGCCGCCAGCCGGTGAGCCAGCGCGCCGAGCTGCTGTTAGCCCTGGCCGCCGCCTTGCGCGAGCAAGCCGAAGCCATGGCGCAGATGATCACTCTGGAAATGGGCAAACCCATCGCCCAGGCACGTGCCGAAGTCGAAAAATGCGCGCAACTGAGTGAATGGTACGCAGCCCAAGGCCCGGCCATGCTCGCCCCGGAACCGACCCTGGTCGACAACGGCACCGCCCACATCGAATACCGCCCGCTGGGCCCGATTCTCGCCGTAATGCCGTGGAACTTCCCGGTATGGCAGGTACTGCGCGGCGCCGTGCCAACCATGCTCGCCGGCAACACTTACGTGCTCAAACACGCGCCGAATGTGATGGGCAGCGCCTACCTGATCCAACAAGCGTTCCGTAAAGCCGGCTTTGCTGAAGGCTTATTCGAAGTGATCAACGTCACCCCCGAGGGCGTGTCCAAAGCCATCGCGGACTCACGCATTGCCGCCGTGACCCTCACCGGCAGCGTGCGCGCCGGCATCGCTATCGGCTCCCAGGCCGGTGCCGCGTTGAAAAAATGCGTGCTGGAACTGGGCGGCTCCGACCCGTTCATCGTGCTCAACGACGCCGACCTCGACGCCGCCGTGCAAGCCGCGCTCATCGGCCGCTTCCAGAACAGTGGCCAAGTCTGCGCCGCCGCCAAGCGCCTGATCATCGAAGCCGGTGTTGTGGAAGCCTTCACGGCCAAGTTCGTCGACGCCAGCCGTGCCCTGGTGATGGGCGATCCCACATCAGCTGCCACCTACATTGGCCCAATGGCCCGCTTCGACCTGCGCGACGAGCTGCACGGTCAGGTCCAGGCCACCCTGGAGGAAGGCGCGACCCTGTTGCTCGGCGGCCATAAAGTCACAGGCGACGGCAACTACTACGAGCCGACCGTACTCGCCAACGTCACCGACCAGATGACCTCGTTCAAACAGGAACTGTTCGGCCCCGTGGCCTCGATCATCACCGCCCGCGACGCCGACCACGCGGTGGCCCTGGCCAATGACAGCGAGTTCGGCCTCACCGCGAGCATCTTCACCACTGACGCAGCGAAAGCACGGGATATCGCCAATCAGCTGGAAACCGGCGGGATCTTCGTCAACGCCTTCAGCGTCTCCGACCCACGGGTGGCGTTTGGCGGCGTGAAGAAAAGTGGATTCGGTCGCGAGCTGTCGCACTTCGGCGTTCGCGAGTTCTGCAATGCGCAGACGGTGTGGCTGGATCGAAAATAACCCCGGCTGCGCAGCGGGCCTTTCATGGCAGGCGGCCGTGTTGTGGTGAGCGATCTGATCGCGCATTTAGGCGGGATCAAGCAAAAAACGGATTGCGAAGCTACTGACGAACACACATTGGCCGCCTCCTTTTTGCGAGGCGCGAACGTCCTAGCGACTTTTTAACGATAGGCGCCATGACTTGGCGCGACATCGAAGATCGCGCCACCGGCACGCGAACTGAAGCTCAGCCTCCCTCTGCGAGGCTGAATCAACTACCATAGCGCCGCCGGTTCCCCCATGGGACTAATAGGGAATTCGAAACGCCGCCCGCGGCGTCAATCGAAACTGCCCCCGCAACTGTAGGTGCCGAGCCTGCTCCTTAACGCCACTGGACCTCGTCCGGGAAGGCTGGAGCGTGGCGAAGACGCATCAGTCAGGAGACCTGCCGGCCCAGCACAATCACTAACCGGCGGGGTGTCCGGGAAGGACATCCTTGCCTGCCCGACCGGCAGCGTTCAAGGGCGTATTTCCGAGCCGTACTGCCCCTGCTTCACCTACGGTTCACACGGAGATCGCCCCATGCTGCCACGCGTTACTGCCCTGATCACCGGTCTGGGTTTCTGTGCCCTGGCTCAAGCGGCGCCCACTCACTACCCGCTGACTATCCAAAACTGCGGCAGCGCCGTGACCTTCCCGCAAGCCCCCGCACGCAGCGTGACCATCGGCCAGGCCGCCACCGAAATGCTGTATGCCCTGGGCGTCGGCGACAAAGTGGTCGGCACCTCGCTGTGGTTCAACAGTGTGCTGCCCCAGTACCAGGCGCAGAACGACAAAATCGAACGCCTGGCCAACAACGAGCCAAGCTTTGAAGCCGTGATCGCCAAACGCCCGCAACTGGTGGCTGCCGAGCTGGAATGGGTGGTCGGCCCGCAAGGCGTGGTGGGCACCCGTGAGCAATTCCACGAATTGAAGATCCCCACCTACCTGCTGCCTTCCGACTGCGAAGGCAAGGACAATCTGGTGGGCGCCGACGGCACGCGGCTAGAGCCGTTCCGCATCGAGACCCTCTACAAGAGCATCAGCCAACTGGCCGAGATTTTCGACGTGCAGGCGCGCGGCCAACAGCTGAACGACGACCTCAAGGCGCGCCTGGCCAAGTCCGTTGCCACGGCGCAGAGTAAAGGCCTCAAGCAAGCCAGCGCGCTGGTGTGGTTCTCCAGTTCCGAGATAGCCAGCGACCCGTACGTGGCGGGCCACAAGGGCATCCCCGAATTCATGCTCGAAACCCTCGGCCTGCACAACGTGGTGCAGTCCGATGAAGAGTGGCCCGCTGTTGGCTGGGAAACCATCGCCAAGGCCAATCCGACGTTCCTGGTGATCGCCCGCATGGACCGTCGCCGCTACCCTGCCGACGACCATGAAAAGAAACTCGCCTTCCTGCGCAGCGACCCGGTCACGCGCAACATGGACGCCGTCAAACACAACCGCATCATCATCCTCGACGCCTTGGCGCTGCAGGCCAGCCTCCGCACGTTCGATGGCCTTGAACAGCTGGCCGGCGCCATCGACGGCTACGACCTGCGCAAATGAGTAAAAGCGTGATCCGCACCCTGCTCGCCCTGACCCTGCTTTCAGCCGCCCTACTCGCGGGCGTGGCCATCGGCGAAACGTCCATCGAGCCGCAGGTGGTGCTTCAAGTGCTCGCCAATAAGCTGTGGAACGCCGGCTATCTGCTCGATCCAATCGACGAAGGCGTGGTGTGGAACTACCGCCTGACGCGCGCCCTGGTCGCTGCCGCGTGCGGTGCGGGGCTGGCCACCTGTGGGGTGATCTTGCAGTCGTTGCTGCGCAACCCGCTGGCCGATCCCTATCTGCTGGGTATCAGCGCCGGCGCCTCCACCGGCGCGGTGTTGGTGGCGCTGATGGGCGTGGGCGGCGGGTTGATTTCACTGTCGGCCGGCGCGTTTGTCGGGGCCATGGCGGCGTTTGCCCTGGTGATCTTGCTCGCGCGGGCCAGCGGCTCTATGAGCGGTACCGGCCAGATCATCCTCGCGGGCATTGCCGGTTCGCAGATGTTCAATGCCCTGACCGCGTTTCTCATTACCAAGTCGGCCAGTTCCGAGCAGGCCCGCGGCATCATGTTCTGGCTGCTGGGCAACCTCAGCGGTGTGCGCTGGCCTTCGGTGTGGCTGGCGGTGCCGGTAGCGGTTGCCGGCTTGGCGGTGTGCTTGTGGCATCGGCGTGCGCTGGATGCGTTTACCTTCGGCAGTGACTCGGCGGCGTCCCTCGGCATTCCGGTGCGCCGCGTGCAATTTGTGCTGGTGGGCTGCGCGGCGTTGGTGACGGCGGTGATGGTGTCGATTGTCGGCTCCATTGGCTTTGTCGGCCTGGTGATCCCCCATGCGGTGCGCCTATTGCTGGGCACCGGGCACTCGCGGTTGCTGCCAGCCAGCGCCTTGGGCGGCGCGCTGTTTTTGATCGCGGCGGATGTGCTGTCGCGCACCTTGATCAAAGGCCAAGTGATTCCTGTGGGCGTGGTCACTGCCCTGGTCGGCGCGCCGGTGTTCGCGTTGATCCTGATCGGGCGGAGGAATGCGCGATGAAAGTGCTCAGTTGTACGGGGCTGGGTTTCAAGGTGCGCGATGCCGAGTTGCTGCGCGATATTAATCTTGAGGTGCAGTTGGGGGAAACCTTGGGGATTGTCGGCCCGAACGGCTCCGGTAAATCCACCTTGCTCAAACTGCTGGCGGGGTTGCGAACACCCGCCTCTGGTGAGGTACGGCTTGGGGGCACCCGTTTGGGCGACCTGTCCCGCCGCGCCATCGCGCAACAGCTGGCAGTGGTGGAGCAACAGGCCGACACCGACGACGCCATCCGCGTATTCGACGCCGTGGCGTTGGGGCGCACGCCATGGTTGTCGGCGCTGAGCCCGTGGTCACGCGAGGACGACGCCATCGTGTGCCAGGCCCTGCACGATGTGGACGCCACCCACCTGAGCCAACGCGCCTGGCGCAGCCTCTCCGGCGGCGAACGCCAACGTGTGCACATCGCCCGAGCCTTGGCGCAACGGCCACAGATTCTGCTGTTGGATGAGCCGACCAATCACCTGGATATTCAACATCAACTGGCAATCTTGAAGGGTGTGCAAGGGTTACCGGTGACGACGCTGATCGCGCTGCATGACCTTAATCAGGCCCTGACCTGTGATCGATTGGCGGTGCTCGATCACGGACAATTGGTGGCGCTGGGCACACCGCTGGACGTGCTGACACCGCAGCGGTTGCAGGAGACGTTCGGTGTGCAGGGGCATTACCTGACGGACCCGTTTGATGGAGCGCAGATACTGCGGTTGCGTTCCAACTGAGGCGCTCGGTGAGCACCGCAGATGGACGTTAAGTGACCGATGAGCCTTTTGTGGTGAGCGGGCTTGCCCCGCGCTGGGCTGCGAAGCGGCCCCAATAAGGCCACCGCAATTTCGCAGAAAAACCGCAGTGCCTGGTTTTAGGGCCGCTGCGCAGCCCAGCGCGGGGCAAGCCCGCTCACTACAGAAAACAATTTCAGCACAGGAAGTACTTTCACCACAGAAGGAACTTCCACAACAGGAAGCACTTTCAGCACATAAAACACTTCCTCCACAGCAAGTACTTTCACCACAGACAGCACTTCCACGCGGCTGGACGTTATGTGACCGATGAGCCTTTTGTGGTGAGCGGGCTTGCCCCGCGCTGGGCTGCGCAGCGGCCCCAATAAAGCCACCCCAATCTCTCAGAAAAACCGCAGTGCCTGGTTTTAGGGCCGCTGCGCAGCCCAGCGCAGGGCAAGCCCGCTCACCACAGGAAGTACTTTCACTACAGCAAGTACTTTAACCACAGACAGCACTTCCACGCAGATGGGCGTTATGTGACCGATGAGCCTTTTGTGGTGAGCGGGCTTGCCCCGCGCTGGGCTGCGCAGCGGCCCCGATAAGGCCACCGCAATTTCTCAGAAAAACCGCAGTGCCTGGTTTGGGGGCTGCTGCGCAGCCCAGCGCGGGGCAAGCCCGCTCACCACAGAAAGCACTTTCACCACAGGAAGTACTTTCACTACAGAAAGCACTTTCAGCACAGGACGTACTTTCACCACAGGAAGTACTTCCACCACAAGAAGCCCTCTGACCACGACGAGCGCGCTCACCGCAAACCTATAAACTCCGCTGCATATGCGTCGTCTGCCACACCGGGTCGGCCTCGACATCCACAATCTCAAACCCCTGCCGCCCCCAAAAATCAATCGCCCCAGGCAGGAATGGGTGGGTATGCAGATACACCACGTCCACGCCATCCGCCCGCGCCCTGCCCTCCAACGCGCGGTATAACTCCCCCGCCAGACCGAAGCGGCGAAAGGCCGGAAGGACGAACAGGCGCACCACTTCCACAGTCTTGCGGCCTTGGTAATTCAATTGGGGGAAACGATCGTCGTAGGGCAAATAACCGATGGCGGCGATGATCTGGTGGTCCTGGCGAGCGATGAGGAAGTGCCCATCGCCGTGAAGGTAAGTGGCCTCGAATTGCGCCAGGTCGGCGGGCATGCCAGTGACGCTGAGCTTGGGGAACAGCTCGGCACGGGCTGCCAGGACGAAGGCCAGAACCTCTGGAATGTCGGCAACCGTGACCGTCTGGATATTGATCATTCACTCACTCGCTCGTACCGCAAATACCCGTTGGCGGCTGTTCCCACACACACGAACCCAGCCGCCTCATACATTAACCGGGCCGGGTTGTCCGCCCGCACGCACAAGCTCAACCGCGCATAACCGTCCTGCCCCGCCGCCGCCCGGTAGGCCTCCAGCAATGCACGCCCAATACCCTTGCGCCGATATGCCTCGCCGACGTTGATCGTGCACAACTCGGCAAGACCGTCCTCGGGCATCCACATCGAATAACCGGCGAACTGTCCGTCGAGCATGGCCACCGTCAATCGCTCAACGTTGTTGACCCAACGTGTGAGGTGCCGTTCCAATTGCTCTTGCCAGGCCACTTCGTGTGCAGGCTCCCAACGCTGGATATATCCCCGCTCGCCCCGGTAAACCGCGGGCAGGTCGGTGATCCTGGCCGGCCGTAGCGTCAGCTCGTTCACTCAAGCAACTCGCAGAATGAAGTGCCCTTCAGGGCTGCAGGCGGACAGGCAGGATGGGGCTGAGCGCTTGAGGCCGGGTTGAAGAATCTCATGTACATCCCTTCGTTTGAGTGGGAGGCGAAAGGTTACCCGGCCAGTCATGCATCCTCCAGCTTGTCGCGCAAAAACTCGATAAACCGCTGGGTCTTCGCGGGCAGCAGCCGCGTTTCGGTCAGGGCATAAACTGAAACCGACGAGCCATGCCAGTCGGGCAGTACTCTGCACAGTGTCCCGCTGACCACATCCTGCTCGGCAATGCCTTCGGGCAGCAGCGCAATCCCCAGGTTCAACGCGGCCAGGCGTCTGAGCATGCCCACGCTGTTGAGCTCAAACCGCCCACTCACGTCGACGTCCACCTTCTCCGACCCCGACTCCAAGACCCATCGATGCGCCCTTGACCCGCGCATGCGCAAACATTCGTGATGCGCCAGATCTGCTGGCTGAGCTGGCAGTCCGGCGCGTTCCAGGTACTGGGGCGAGGCGTAAAACGCTCGCCGCATATTCGCGAGTTTGCGCGCGATCAGGTGGGAATTGGCGGGCTCGCCCATGCGAATGACCACGTCCACTGGATCGCTGATCAAGTCGACCTGGCGCGGCGTTAAGTCGAGTTCGAACGTGATGTCCGGATACAACCGTGAAAACTCGGCAATCAACGGCGCCAGGTAGACCATCGCGAAATCCACCGGCAACGAAGCGCGCAGCACGCCGTTGGGTTGGGCGAGCATTTCGCCGAGTTGTTCATGGGCCAGGCGGGCCTCGTCGACGATGCGCTTGCACCGCTCAAAGTACAACTGACCCGCCTCAGTGGGCTCAATCTTGCGCGTAGTGCGGTGCAACAGTCGCAGGCCGATACCTTTTTCCAATTCGCTGATGCGCCGGGACAGCGTCGAGTTCGGCATGCCCAGGCTTTCGGCCGCGCGACTGAAACTGCGTGCCTTCACCACCTCGACAAACAGCGCCATATCGTTGAGAAATTCCACAGCATTATCCCATCAGTGGATTAGTCATTTCGTATTTCAGGCATTTATCCCGAAATCGGATTGATCAATCATAACCCCATCACTGATGAGGAACACCGCCATGAATGCTCTTTTCTCTCCCCTTTCCCTTGGTCGCTACACCCTCGCCAACCGCCTGATCATGGCGCCGATGACACGCTCGCGCGCCAACGACGCCGGTGTGCCTTCCGACCTTGTGACCACTTACTACGCCCAACGCGCCACCGCCGGTTTGATCATCTCGGAAGGCGTATTTCCCGACGCGTCGGGCAAAGGCTACGTCCGCACTCCAGGTATCGAAACCGCCGAGCACGTGGCCGCCTGGAAATCTGTCACCCAAGCCGTGCACGCCCTGGGCGGGCACATCTTCATGCAACTGATGCATTGCGGGCGAGTCTCTCACCCTTCACTGCTGCCCGACGGCGCGCTGCCGCTGGCCCCTTCTGCGATCAAACCGGCGGGCCAGACCTGGACCGCGAACGGCCTGCAGGATTTCGTCACGCCCCATGCTTTGAGCGTCACGCAGATCGGTGGCGTGGTCGACAGCTACCGTCATGCCGCACGCCGGGCAATCGAGGCAGGCTTTGACGGGGTGGAGTTGCACGCCGCCTCCGGTTACCTGCCCGAGCAATTCCTCTCCAGCAGCAGCAACCAACGCGAAGATCAGTACGGTGGTTCGGTGGAAAACCGTAGCCGCTTCGTACTGCAAGTGCTCGCCGCAATGGTCGATGAAGTAGGCAGCGATCGCGTGGGCATCAAAATTTCCCCGGAGATGAACTTCAACGACATCAGCGATGCCAACCCGCAGGAAACCTTCACCTACCTGGTCAAGCAACTGCGCGAGCTGAAACTGGCCTACTTGCATGTGGCACTGTTCGGGGCGAGCTTCGACTATCACGCTGCATTGCGAGAATTGTTCGAGGGCCGCTACCTGATCGGCGGCGGCCTTACACGGGACAGCGCCGACACCTTGATCGCCGAGGGCAAAGCCGATGCGGCGGTGTTCGGCGGCGCGTTCCTGGCCAATCCGGACCTGCCCGCGCGCTTTCTCAGTGGTGCCGCTTTGAATGTGCCCGACAAAGACACCTTCTACACGCCAGGTGCCGAGGGTTACATCGACTACCCAGCACTCTGAAGCGTAGAACCTTCAGCCACTTGTCTGATACGGGACGGTTGGTGAATGGGGGTCCAGTTGTGGTGAGCAGGGCTGCCCCACCAAAACACCTATTCACCACTGATCCTCGTCGAGATCCACCCTCGGCTATACGCCAACACCGCCTCGCCCATCGTCACTGGAAAATGGATAAATCCATGGGCCGACTCCGGCAGCAGATGGGCCTCTGCCTGTGGCCACCGTTCAGCGATTAACAGTGTGTCGTCTTTGAGCGGGTCCAACTCACCCACAAACATCAACGCCGGTGGCAGGCCGTCGAAGTCGCCATACAGCGGCGACAACGGCGCCTGTCTGCGCTCGTCATCGCTGATATCAGGCGTCAGCATGCGCAGCGCATCGACCATTCCTGGTCCGTCCAGCAACAAGGTCTCAGGCCCGGCGTTGCGCACACTCGGCGTACCGGTCAAATCGTAAACACCGTAATACAGCACCGCGCCGCTCACACGCTGGAGCAACTCCGGCCATTGCTTGAGCGCCAACAACGTCGCCGCCGCAAGGTGCCCGCCGGCCGATTCGCCGACGACGATGACCGGCAGCTGTTTGAACTCATCCTCACAGAGCAACCAGCGCGCCGCCGCCAGGCAATCCTCCATCAGCCCTTCCACCGGCGTATCCACCGCCAGCCGGTAATCCACCGACACAACCGCCACGTCGCATGCGTTAACCATGCCGAGGTTAAGATCGTCGTCCATCTGCGCATTGCCAATCACCCAGCCGCCGCCGTGAATATCCAGCACCACGCCTTTAGGCTTGCCGACTGGCCGCAGGATGCGTACGGGGACGTTGTCGACGATCTTGCACTGCGCCGCTGGCGCCTTCTTGAGCGTTTGGCTGACGCGCAACAACCCCTGGATCAAACGAGGCGTCACGCGGTTACGGATCTTGAAGCGCGGCATCCAGGCGAGCTTTTGATTGAAGCGGCGCATCTGGGCCAAATCCGACTCGCTGGCCGGCCAAGGTTGGTGGGCCATCAACGGTTATTCCGCAGGATCGAGAAATTCAACGCCGCCGCTACGCACAGCCACGCCAAATACGGGAACAGGATCAAGCCGGTGATCAAGTCCAGACGCACCGCCATCACCACCATCGTCGCCACCGTTACCCACAGCACCGCAATAATCACCATCCCCGCAAAGATGCGATGGGCGCCGAAGAACACCGGGGTCCACAACGTATTCAATGCGATCTGCGCAGCCCACAGCGCCAATACCATTTCGCTGCCAGGGATCAGTGTGAGGCGATAACCGGCCCAGGCCAGCAGCAGGTAGATAATCGTCCACGCGACCGGGAACAGCCAATTGGGCGGGGTGAAGCTGGGTTTGACGAGGGATTCATACCAGGCGCCAGGTTTGAAAAGGATGCCGGTGCTGGCCGCGGCGGCGCAGGCGAGCAGGAAGATGAAGAAGGTCATGGTCGGTCCTTGAGGTCGGTTGAAAGAAAACCACGCATAGCATCAGTGACTCAAACCGCCGCAGATAAATTCAATCAACCACACAAAAATGGACTGCACGGTGCTCAAACCGGCTCCACAATCCTCAGCCACGGCCACCGCACCTGATAACTCCTGGCTTTGCGCGCAAACAATTCCGGCTCCGGGTGCAGTGGGTTAATCCGAAGAATCCCCTGCTCCACATCCGCCAGCCCATAGGGCGCATACACCTCACCGGTGGCGATCTCCAACCCGATGCACGTCCCCGCCACCAGGTAACGGTCCACCCCCTGTTTAGCCGAGTGCAACTGCGGATATGGTCGGCCAAACCGCTGCCCATACCAGAGGTGAACCCGCGCCTGGTTCTTGACCTCAACATTCACGCCCAAATCCTGGAACAACTGCTCGGCCCTGCGAATCACAGCGTCCTCGGCCTCGTAGGACAAGTCGGTGTCGAAGTAGAAAACGTCGTAGTCCTTTACGCCCTGCGCGGCAGGGAGATTGGACTGATGATTCCACACCGCCTGGAACAGACATCCCGCCGTGAGCATGCATTGCTCCACACCGAGGTCGGGCAGACGCGCGGTGATTTCGGCGTTGATGGGGTTGGCCATGGCCAGGTTGAGCAAGGTGTCGACGGTCAATGTCATGGGATCCCTGAGTTAATCAGCCCTTTGGTGGAAGTCGACTGTACAACATCAGGGAGGGCGTTGAGGTTTACCCCTTCAACTCACTGGCCCGATGACTCGCCGCATCGTCATAAGCCACATACAGCGACTCAGCGATCTGGCTCTTGATGGCCTTGGAAGCCTCCAGACCCAACACAAACCCTTCCGCCTTACCGCCCGCGCGGTTGAGTTCTTCATGGGTGGACGCGCCGGTGATGGCGTCGAGCAGCTTGGTGGCATGCGGGCCGACGCCCTTGGGGAGGCTGATTTGGTCGATGGACATGAGGCGATACCTTGCGAGAGAGAGATCGGTAGCGCGTGGAACCACTGCCGGGGGATGGCATGGTAGACCGATATGCCCTGCAAAGGGGTGTTTGCGAG
Organism: Pseudomonas sp. H1_D04; assembly: GCF_054683855.1. NCBI lineage: Bacteria > Pseudomonadati > Pseudomonadota > Gammaproteobacteria > Pseudomonadales > Pseudomonadaceae > Pseudomonas > Pseudomonas sp. H1_D04. Next base: position 4,195,422 of record NZ_CP162826.1, on the reverse strand, counting down.
TCATCCGGTTTAAAACTCAAGATGCCTTCATCATGGCATTTCATTGTCATGCAGCGCTCGGCACCGCATCACCGCGCGCCTGAGCAGGCATCGTGTGAGGACTCAAGGGCGAAGACGCACGGCAAATGCGCGACACGATAAGTGTGGTGCGTTACACCCACGCCAACGACACACCGAGCCCAGCGTTCACCCTTGAATATGACCGCTACCTGGCATTCCGGGCCGGGAAACGCGTGGCGTTCTCGGCTTAAGGTATTCTCCATGGCGTTAATGCCGACCTCGGCCGCCAATCGCTGCCCCTCAAGGCGCATCAGGAGATTTGCATATTGATTGGGCATCGCTTCGAGCGCACCGCGCAGGGTGACTTGCACATCCACTCGCGCAACGGGGTGCAAAGCGCATTGGTACTGCTGACAGGCGCAATGGCGTTCACCCTGCCACTGGCCTTCGTCGTGTTTTGGCTCACCGATAGCAGCTCGCAGTTGGCTGACATGGACCCGCTGACCTCGCTGCTGATCGTGCTCGGCCTGCTGCTCATTCCTGCCCTTGGCCTGCTGCTGATGGTGTACACCGGCATCCGCGAGAGCTTGTTGTTGTCGCGGGCTAACGGCGAAGGCAAGCGCCGCACTCGAAACTTTTTCGGTGGCCGCGAGCGTGTGCAGTCAACCTTCAGCATCGATAAAGCCCACCACCTCGAACTGCGCCGCCGTCCACAGGCAGAGCCGGCCAACACCCAGTTGTGGCTAGTGATGCGCGACGGCACCGAGCAGCGCTTGACCACCGACAACGTGCCCGTGATACCGGGGAGCACACGCACCGATATGTGGCTGCGAGAACTGGCTGACTATCTGAACGTGGCCGTGCCCACTGAGGTGCACGTTGGGTCGGCGGCCGCGGCGCCCTACAGGCCTGCGCCATCACCGGCGAAGGTGGCCCGGCGGCGCAAATCCGAGGGGCCGGCACCCGTGGCTGAGTCCACCGACAAACTCGGCAGGCCCGCACGCGCCCTGCTCTCCCTGCTGGGTGTTTTCCTGGCGGTGCTGGAGCTGACGCATGTGATCGCGTTGGTGCGCGCGCTGTTTACCGGGCGGCTGCGGGTCAGTGGCATTCGATCGGGTTCGACGAGCTTCTATTGGGCCGAGCAACCTCTGGTGTTTTCATTCAATGTGCTGGTGGGTGTCGCCGAGGTGCTGATTATCGGCGTGATCGCCTGGGGGTGTTTGCGTACGGCGATTCTGGGGCGGCTGAAATCCAACTCGTGAAGGAGGCCAATTGGGCACCGCGCCCGCGCACTGCTAATCTGCGGCCTTTGTGCCTGTAGCAAAAGGAAGGTTTACAGCGACATGGACATTCAACAAATCAAGCAACGCCTGGCCCGCCCAGCCGTGAAGTTCATGGCCGGCGGCTTTCGCCCTCTCGGCACCGATGAAGAAAGCTGGCTGGGGAATGTCTTCCTGTTCCGCCCGGATGAAGGCGTACCCACCAATCAGGCCGGACAACCTTTGCTGCCCTACGCGCAGTTTTACCTGCCCGCCCTGCCCTTCAACAGCCCGCTGCTGGCGGGGGTTCGTGTGCTGACGGTGTTTATCTCGGACCCGTTTCCTGAAGACTTTGAGCCGATGGGAAATAACTGGGTGATCCGCGAATATGGCGCCGATGACGTATTGGTGCGCAAGGCGCTGCCGGTACCGGGCACATTTCTCAAACCTTTCCCGTTGAAGGCAGAAGCGGTGCCGGAGGACTTCCCACTGTGGGATGGCGGTGGTGTCCCCGCGGACCTTGAGCAAGCCATTCTCACGCTGGAGCGCGCGGGCGAGATACAGAGCTATTACGACTTGATCACCCATACTTACGAACACAAGATCGGCGGTTACCCCTCGTTCTGCCAGTCGGGGGTGGATCCGGGTGAAGGTTTCGAGTTTGTGTTCCAGATTTCGTCGGACCCGAAGATCAACCTCAACGTGATCGACAGTGGCAGCCTGATGTTCTGGAAGCACAACCAAACCGGAGAATGGGCACTCTATTATGATTTTTACTAAGGTGCTGGGAGCCCTGAATGACTGACTACCGTGGATTGATCTTCGACGACACCCGAGAAAGCGCATCCGACCACGCCCTCGCGCAATTGGAAGCCACCCTCGGCGCCCGCCTGCCGGACGATTACCGGCAGTTTCTCAAGACCTGCAACGGCGCCACCGTGGAATACGACGTGCTGGCGACCATGAGCAATGGCGATAAAGAGCTGCTGAGTTTCTTGCTGTATGGCCTGGACCCAAGCGAGCAGTATGAATCCAACCCTTTTGAACTGGAGCAACTGCGCAAGCAACCTGGCTTCCCCGCGACAGGGTTATTGCCGATCGGCCGCGATGGCGGCGCCAGCGTGTTGCTACTTGACCTGCGCGAGGGGCGCCAGGATGTGGGGGCGATGGTCGCAGGTTTACCCGCCTGGACGGGGCGTCGCCAGCAAGGCGATGAGTATGTGGTGCTGGCGGACTCGTTCAATGCCTACCTGGACTTGCTGCACGTGTCGCAGGAACGGATCGCGGAGCACATCAATCACTTCGTCATCAGCGACGACACCATTGACGCGACGCTGGCGTGGCTGGATCAAAGCAGTACCGGTTGGCGGGAGCGCTATCGGGACTTATGGAATGCGCGGGTGGTGGACAGGCCTATTTGAAGCAGGTGTCAGGGCGTCGCGCATTGTGCTGGCTGGAGGAAGTCTTTCAGCGCTGCCTGATACAGCGTGAGTGGCTGGTCCCGGGTATCGAGCATGGCAAATGGAATCGCGGTGATATGTGAAAACGTCTGGGCACTGACTGAATAGGTTTTCTGCCTGCACACGCCGTGATTGCCATTGAGCATGAACTGAAACGTGAACAGTGTAGGCCGGGTACACCAGCTGGGAATCAAGCCAAGACTCAAGCCCGTCAGGTACTCCTGCGGACACGCGCCGCCCGATGAAAACTCCGAGATTTTTATGGCTAATACAGGGCGCGACGACGCGAGCGGTGCTGAGCTGATGTCTTGCGCCGCTGGGATTATTTCTTGTGTGGCCTGGTAGGCGCGCTTGCCGAAGCGGCTGTCCTTCCAGGGCGCGTCAACTTCATAAGTGAAGCTTGGGATGCTTTCGGTTTTGGCGGCTTCAACGCGGTCGTTGATGATTGGCTTGGACGCGTAGGTGGTGCATCCGGCGCCGGATATCGCCATGGTGAGAAGCATCAGACTGTTAACGAGTGCGCCACGCATCTTGGGTTTTCCCTGGCTATGAATTGGGCCGACTTCATCCAAGTCGGTCAGGAGGGTGAGCGGGCTTTCCTGTGGTGTGCAGGTTTCTTGTAGTGAGCGGGCTTGCCCCGCGCTGGGCTGCGAAGCGGCCCCAATAAGGCCACCTCAATTTCTCAGAAAAACCGCAGTGCCTGGTTTTAGGGCTGCTTCGCAGCCCAGCGCGGGGCAAGCCCGCTCACCACAGAGAGCCTACTCAACACACGAAGTTCGCTCACCACAGAAAGCCTACTCAACACACAAAGTTCGCTCACCACAAAAAGCCTACTCAGCACAAAAAAACCCAAGCGACTCACAGTAAGCAGACTCTCTGTGGAGAGCAGACTTTCCTGTGGTAAGCGGGCTTCTTGTGGTGAGCGGGCTTGCCCCGCGCTGGGCTGCGAAGCGGCCCCAATAAGGCCACCCCAATTTCTCAGAAAAACCGCAGTGCCTGGTTTTAGGGCTGCTTCGCAGCCCAGCGCGGGGCAAGCCCGCTCACCACAGAGAGCCTACTCAACACACAAAGTTCGCTCACCACAAAAAGCCCACTCAGCACACAAAGTTCGCTCACCACAAAAAGCCTACTCAGCACAAAAAAACCCAAGCGACTCACGGTAAGCAGACTCTCTGTGGTGAGCAGATTTTCCTGTGATGAACAGGCTTCTGTGATGAGCGGGCTTCTTGTGGTGAGCGGGCTTGCCCCGCGCTGGGCTGCGAAGCGGCCCCAATAAGGCCACCCCAACTTCTCAGAAAAACCGCAGTGCCTGGTTTTAGGGCTGCTTCGCAGCCCAGCGCGGGGCAAGCCCGCTCACCACAGAAAGCCTACTCAACACACAAAGTTCGCTCACCACAGAAAGCCCCTCACCAAAAAAACCCCAAGCGACTCACGCCTGCGCACTGAACCGCTGCGCCGCACGCCGCTCATACATCGCCGCTTCCGTCTCCTGAGTCGCCCGCTCACCCTTATAGGCCAACTGCGTCAAAAACTTCGCATCCCTGAACTCTGCTGGGACCATGCTATGCGTGTCTTTGAACAGCGGCGCCAGATCAAGGGAGCTGGCGAAGTTTTCCTGGGTCAGGCTGTAGTAACCCATGACGCTGCCGGACCAGGGCGAGCTGGCGTCCGTCATGTCGATGGCAGCATCTCGGTAGGCGACGGCTGCGGTTTTGAGACCCAGGGATTTGTTGAGCAGATCCGTGAGCCGCTGGGTGTCCGAGCTGTTGAGCTGGCCGGCGGTATTGAGCACTTTCAGACTGCCGTCAGCGTCGACGGTGAAGCCGTATTTTTTGCTGGCAAGGTCGGGCGCGGTAGTCGACAGAGTTGACTGGAAGGCCTGGAAAGAGGCTTTCAACGTGTTGTGCGCACCTTTGAAGATTTCGGCGAACCGAGGGTACTCCGGCGATTCAGAGCGACCCACCCAGACGTCGACGACCTCCAGTGGTTTCGACGTGGTGCTGGTGTCTTCACTGGGATGGTAGATGGCGGCTGGCGCGGCGTTTGCCAGGGCTTCCTTGGCGACATCCGTCAGCGGCTGGGGCGTAAGCGTCTGGTTGGAAGGCGCAAGGGTGACGTTGGCCGGCGAGGGATAGGCGGAGCTGACGGAGAGAGCCATTTAATCGGTCCATGATTGGCGGGTTCCTCAAGGTTATCGACGGTGCTGGAGCAACCTTTAGCTCAATGACCCGCCTAGCCTCTCAGCGCACTGATGATGAACGCGTGAAGACCATTGACGGCGTTGGACCCGCGAGAAGCTCGGCTGCGCAAGATCGAAACCTCCATCGGCGCAATGTTCCCCAACCCCTGCTCACTGCCCAAGACCTGCAGCGATGCCGGCACGCTGCACTGAGTGATCGCGGCAATTGCCAGTCCACCTTCGACGGCGGCCACTTGGCCAGCGAGGCTTGAGCTGTTGTAGACCACTTTGAATTGGCGGCCCTGTCGGGTCAGTGAGTCCACCGCATAACGCCGAGCCAGGCTTTCACTTTCGTAAACAGCGATGGGCACCGGCTCTCGACGCCACAGTTCGAACTGCGGTGAGCCCACCCACACCATGGGTTCCTTGAACAGAAACGTGCCGCTTTGCGGCGAGTCCCTGGACACCAGTGCAAGGTCAAGATCGCCGCTTCGCACACGCGGGATCAAGGTGGTCGACTGTTCACAGGTCAGCTCTATGTCCACGCCTGCGTAGCGCGGTGCAAAGCGCTTGAGCAGCGGCGTGAGGTACTTGGCCGCGTAGTCCTCGGCGACGCCCAGGCGGATGCGACCGGTCAATGCTTCCCCATGAAAAGCCGCCTGGGTTTCAGCATGCAGGGCGAGCAGGCGGCGGGCATAGCCCAGCAGCGTCTGGCCATCAGCGGTCAGTTGCAGGTGGCGCGGACCACGGTTCAGCAGTTGCCGTCCAAGCGCGGCTTCAAGCTTTTTCATCTGCATACTGACGGCGGACTGGGATCGGTTCACCTCGTGCGCTGCGCCCGACAGCGAACCAGCATCCACCACCGCCACGAAGCACTTGAGCCAATCAATCTGCAGATCGCTGGCGAGCATGGGGCTACCTCTATGCGTTAATCGAATGACTACGATGTGAATTATGCGCTTTTCAGGATAGTCGCCCAGCCCTAATGATGATTCGCCTGAATCACCACTGCGGGATTTGAACATGCCATTCGAGACCTGGTTGCTCTATGTGTTTACCTGCTGCGGTATCGCAGTCGTGCCGGGGCCCAATGCGTTATTGGTGCTGACCCATGGTGCCATTCACGGGCGCCGCAAAACGCTGTTCACCATCACCGGCGGAGTGCTCGGTTTTGCGGTGGTGCTTTCGTTTTGCGCGCTGGGCCTGGGCGCACTGATTCAGGCGTCGTCCGCGTGGTTCAACGTGCTGAAGGTGGCCGGGGGGCTGTACCTGATCTGGCTGGGCTTCGGACTGTGGCGGGCTGCGCCGATGACGCTTGAGACTGCCGATACGGCTGGCTTCAGCGGTTGGTCACTGTTGCGCCAAGGCCTGGTATCGGCCCTTTCAAATCCCAAGGCGTTGCTGCTGTTTACCGCGTTTATCCCACCGTTCCTGGATCCGCACAAGAGCCTGATCGCCCAGACGGCTGCCATCGCACTGACCTACGCCGGGGTGGAGTTTGTGGTTGAGTATCTGGTCGCCAGCGCGGCGCACCGGGTCAGGCCTTGGTTGGCGAGGACCGGGCGCCGGTTCAATAAAGTCTGTGGTGGTTTTTTTGTGCTGTTTGGCTTGGCGCTCCCCATTCGTGCCTGACAGCTTCATGGTTGCCCTTGCAGGATCGTACAAGCCCACTGACCCGCAACGTGAGTAGCCTTGGATCTCTCACCCCACCCGAGGATCCACCATGGCCCAGCACCCGGTAAATCTCACCCAAAAAGCCTCGCTCATCGATCAACTGTGGAGCCCGCGAGTGGTCGCGCAAATGAACGACTACCAGTTCAAGGTCGTGCGGATCGAAGGCGAATTCATCTGGCACTCGCATCCGGAAACCGATGAGGCCTTTCTGGTGCTTGAAGGCACTTTGCGTATCGACCTCCCGGATGGCCCGGTGTATGTGGCTCCGGGCGAGCTGTACGTGGTGCCGCGTGGCGTCGAACACAGGACGGCCGCCGACGGCGAAGCCAAGCTGATGATGATCGAACCACGCGGCATCCTGAACACCGGGCATGAAGGGGGTGAGCGCACTGCCGAGAATGATCAGTGGATCTGAAACGTCGCCGCCCCCAGCAACCCCAGTAGCTCATTCACCAACTCAACCGCCTCCTGCTGATAGCCTTCACGCCAGCGCGCCGACCAATCATTCGGTCGGCCGTCTTCTTCCCACTCAGATAGCGCCAGGCCGTTGACGATTTCCAGCTCAAACCACTGGCGTTGCCAAGCGTCAGCGTCGGTGACCAGGGTGATGTCCTGCCACAGAAACTCGGTATGGGCGACAAAACGACTCAAGCGGAACAGGTCCTCGGTGGCCTGCTCTGCGAGTAGGATCAGTTGGGTTTTTTGGTCCATTGCGGGTTATTTGTCCTTGATCTCTTCCAGCCGTCCGCCGCAGGCGATGAACTTGTCGGTATAGCCTTCACGACAGGTGTTGCTCTGCACTGACACCACGCCGCTCGGCTTCAAACCGGAGCACGGATCGGGGTTCGAGGCGCTCGACGAAAATTGATGAGTGCACGTTTGGTAGCTGTTTCTTTGCGCCTCATCCAACACGCGCTGGCCCTCGGCGCTGTCTTTTGCGCGCTGTTCGCAGGCGTTGACGTTGGCATCCAGTTCGGCCACGCACTGCTGGCCCTGTGGGGTTTCAGGGTGGATGTAGCGGTACTGCGTGCAAGCGCCGAGGAGGAGAAAGGCAAGTGCGGCAAAAGCTTTGGTCACGGATTCCATATCCTTCAGGCGTGAATGTCGCGAGGTTGGACGTGGAAAAGGGCCCGGGGTTCTGCCATTGTCGCGCCGTTGTTTGTTTTTCCTGCGCCCCCGGAGCCCTTATGCCACCGACCAAACGCGACAGCGCCCGCATTGAGCGCCGACTCGTCGCCACCCTGACCGACGCCTGCGAAACCGCCAAAGCCGAAATCCCCGGCTTCGAATGGTTGACCCACACTGTCGATTACACAGCCTTTCCCCAAAGCCTGCGGGTGATCTGGGTGTTCGATACGCGCGCAAACAAGGACCACGCCCTTGCGACCGGTGTCGACCAGCGCATGCGTGAATTGACCGCTGCGGCGCTGGATGACGCCGAGGTAGCGCCCGTACAGGTTGACCGCTGTGTGCGTTTTGACTCTGAAGAGGAATGCCAGCGCCAGCACGGTGGCGATTGGCGTGTGCGCCTGCAACGCTAGTGGCTGCCTCGTAATCTCTGGATAATGCCCTCCTCCCGCCCCGATACGGAAATCCCGCTCAATGAAGTCGCCCGCCCTGCTTCTCGCTTCTGCCCTGTTGCTGCCCGCCATCGCCCACGCCGACGACGCCGCATTGACCGAGACGCTCAAGGCCTTCACGCGCTGCGACGCAACCTTCTTCAGCAGCCTGAACACGCACCGCGCCGCGTGGCAGGCCTATGCGCCGCTCAAGCAGGACAAGGACTTCACTTGGATCGCCGTTAAAAACCGTGCCGACCGCCAAGCCAATCAGGTGCCCGTCAGCGCGCCGCCCATCGCAGGCCTGAAGCTGTTGTCGTACGCCGACGAGGCCGCCGACCTCGATCAGTTGGGACGCTACTATTACTGGGGTTTTGTCGTGCAAGGCGGTGTGGACGAGGTAGCCCAGCACCTGGCACCACTGCTGGACGTGCCCGCGCGGCTGCAAAAAATCGACGGGTCTTATATTCGCAGTGAACTCAAGGTCGGCGACCGCTGGCAGGCGATCAAACCGCAACCGGGCAAGGCACCGGGCACACGCAACGTTGAGCGCGTGCTGATCGTCGAACCCGATGGCGAGCAAACACGCGTCAGTTGCTCGGTACAGGGCGGCGTCGATGCTGCGCTGCTGGCCTGGCTGCGGCCGGACATTGCACCGGTTGACTACCCGCGTACCGTGGTAGAAACCAGCATCAACGATGTCGACGTACCTGCCAGCGTGCTCCAACGCCTTGATTCGCCGCTGTTGCAGCCGAAGTTCAAGAGGTTGAGCTACTCCTACCTGTCCAAGAAAGGCGACGGCAGCCAGGACAGCCCGACTTCGGTCACCTTCACCGCCGACGGCGGCTTGCTGAAGAAGAATGAGGTGTACGGCAACGCCTTCAACGTCGATCGCCTGGTGCTCGCCGACTTGATCCAGTTGAAGTCGAAGATGAACGGCGTCGGCGATGGGCGAGTGCTGCAAACCCTCGCAGTCGAGTTGAAAGTGCCGAGCAGTTGGGCCCCTGGCCAGATCTTGCGCGCAGACATGCAGATGCTGAACGTCCCCGCCAAGCCCACCGACACCCCCACCGACACCTCATTGATCTGCAAGGTGGGTGAGCGCTTCCCGGCGCGCCAGGTGTTTGCCTCCTTGACCGGCGACGCCATCAAGCTTGAGTGCGACCAGGGCGACTACAAGACCTCGCGTGCGTTTATCGAGGACTTGGGCGTGGCGCTGACGCTGGAGTCGACGTCGAGCCAGTTCCACTACGTGAATCAATACACCGCGCTGGATGTCGTGCGCTGATCAGCCCAACGCCAGGACGCTGGGATCTGGGGCACTCTGCGCCAGCCCAGCGGTCTGTTGATGCACACCCCCTGCCCCGTGGAGTTCCCATGATCATTGTTCACCACCTCAACAACTCACGCTCGCAGCGCATCCTGTGGCTGCTGGAAGAGCTCGGCCTGCCCTACGAAATCAAGCGTTACCAGCGCGACCCAAAGACCAACCTCGCACCGCCTGAACTCAAGGCAATCAACGCCCTGGGCAAGTCCCCGGTGATTGAAGACGGTGCCAATGTGGTGATCGAATCCGGCGCCATCGTCGACTACCTGATCCGCCGCCATGGCGACGGCCGCCTGCAACCCGATCCCGCCTCGGCCGACTACGATAAATACGTGCAATGGCTGCATTTCGCCGAAGGTTCGGCCATGTTGCCGCTGATGCTTAACCTCTACGTGGGACGCCTGGGGGATGCCGGTGCACCGTTGCATCCACGCATCGAATCCGAGGTCGCCAACTATTTGGGCTATCTGAACGATGCGCTGGGGCACGCGCCGTATCTGCTGGGTGATGAGCTGAGCGGTGCAGACATCCAGATGAGTTTCATCGGCGAAATCGCCAAGGCCCAGGGCAAGTTGCAGGCGTACCCGCACTTGTCAGCGTGGGTGCAGCGGTTTCAGGCGCGGCCGGCGTATCGCCAGGCGCTGGAACAGGGCGGCGAGTATGCATTTGCCAACTAAGTAAACCCGGGCACGGTGGGTGTGCGACTAGCCCACCATCTGCCACAACGATGCGCCCACCCCGGTAATGCTCTCCCCGGCAATCAACCCCGCCGCTGCGGTAATCGCAAAGCGCTCAGTGATACTTGGCCAACGGCAGCTCACCAACCAGGTCAGCACCGCGCCCATCGCCATCATCAACGACACCGAAGCCGGCAGGACAAAAGCCAACCCCAGCGCGGCGGCACTCGGCAAGTAGCGGGAACGATGGGCCGGCAACAGGCTGTCGAGCACGCCCAACAACACGCCTGCACCGCCGCCAATGGCAATCGCCCAGCGGATGCTCGTCGACAATGAATCCAGCCCATGGGTCAGGGTTTGCGCCACGGCTTTCCACGTCGCCACCGCGGGCGCCGGCCACTCTTCGGTAAGCAGCATGGACTGCGGATCCGGAATCAGCGCCAGGTACGCAAACACGCCAACGATGCTGCCGATGAAAATCCCCAGGATCTGCGCGATCACTTGTTTGTGCGGCGTAGCACCAATCGCTTTGCCCACCTTGAAATCGTTCATCAAGTCCGTACATTGCCCCGCCGAGCCGCCAGCGGTGTTGGCGCTCATCAGGTTGATCGGCACCTGGCCGGGAGCAACGATGCCGAAGCTCAGTTGGGACAATTGCCCGATGGCGCCAATCGGCGGAATACCGGTGGCACCCACCACGCGGGCGGCGACGGCCGCGAGGCAGATCGCCAGGGGAATGGTCAGCAATGCCATCCACAGATTGATGCCGAACAACAGCGCTTGCAGACTGACTACTAAGCCTATCGACAGGATAAAACCAGCGGCCGGCCCGGGCTTGGGCACACTCCACATCTTGCCGCCGTCAGCTTTAGTGGAGGAGCGCAACGCCCACAAACGAATCGTCAGCGAGGCCAAGGTGGAACACACCATCAGGCTCACACCGGGCCACAGCAACCATTCCACCAATGCAGCGAATTGCGGGCCGCTGCTGTCTGCCGGCAACGTCACCAGGTTTTGTGCCAGCAGCCACGGGCCCAGGCCACCCCACGCAATCAAGGCGCCGAGCAGCAGAGTCAGGCCGACGCGAATACCGATAATGCCGCCGAACCCCAGCAGCAACAGCGAAGGATCGGCGGTAAAGGTCAGACGCTCCAACGGGGCTGTCGGCGACCAGCGCGGAAAGGCCCACATGAAGGTGTCCACCCACTTCACCAATCCGGACAGCAACGCGGCGCTGAGCAGCACCTTCAAACGTGTCGCGGCTTCGCGTCCGTGGTTGTAGATGTGCAGCAGGGTTTCCAGGGTGGCCATGCCTTCGGGGAACTTCAGCGCCTTGTCATTGAGCAACGAGGGGCGCAGGTACCAGGCGATCCAAATGCCCAGGAAACTCACCGAGAACACCCAGGCGATCATCGGCAACGCGTCTAACTGGTTGCCGGTCAACAAGGTGTAGGCCGGAATCGGCGCCACCAAACCGCCAGAGATGATCGAAGCGGCGGCCGAGGCGACGGTCTGGTTGATATTGCTCTCATGCAAGGTCCACGGCAGTTGCTCGGTGGAACGCTTAGCCAAGCCTTGCCAGATCGCATAACCCACCAGCAGGGCGATGATCGACATGTTGAACGACCAGCCGATCTTCAAGCCGGCGTACACATTGGATGGTGTGAGCAAAATACCGAGCACGGTGCCGGTGACGACGGCACGCAGGCTGAGTTCGCGTTCGACGGGGGCGTACTGGGGAATGGCTGGCGAGGCTGACAGCATGCGGATTCCTTTCGGCAATGAAACAGGGCGACCTAACAAGTGAGCCCTGTGGGCCCTGAAGGTTCCTGAATCGGCAAGAAGGAACAGCAGCGCAAAGCACGTCCGCTCTTGTGATGTGCGGGCTTTTTTTGGTCAGCCTGCGTGTAGGTGGCACATAAGCTTTTTGTGGTCAGCCTGCTGTAGGTGGCAACTAAGCTTTTTGTAGTGAGCGGGCTTGCCCCGCGCTGGGCTGCGAAGCGGCCCCATCAAGAACACCGCGTTTCGTCAGGTAGATCGCGCTGGCAGGTTTTAGGGCTGCTTCGCAGCCCAGCGCGGGGCAAGCCCGCTCACCACAAAAGCCACTGCTCACCGTAAGAAGCCTGCTCATCAGAGAAGCCTGCCAAACACAGGAGTTCGCCTGTTCTTAGGTGGCAAGTGAGCTTTTTGTGATCAGCCTGCTTGTGGGTGGCAAGAAAGCTTTTTGTGGTGAGCGGGCTTGCCCCGCGCTGGGCTGCGAAGCGGCCCCATCAAGAACACCGCGTTTCGTCAGGTAGATCGCGCCGGCAGGTTTTGGGGCTGCTTCGCAGCCCAGCGCGGGGCAAGCCCGCTCACCACAAAAGCCACTGCTCACCGTAAGAAGCCTGCTCACTACAAAAACCACTCAATAAGAAGCCTGCTCACTACAGAAACCTGCTCACCAGAGAAGCCTGCCCACCACAAAAACCTGCTCCCCAGGGAAGTCTGCCAAACACAGGAGTTCGCCCCTCTTATTCATAGCCACGCCGCATCCCACAACGAATAATCCCCCACCCGCTCCACCAGGCCAGCTCGTAAAGGGTTGGCAATGATGTAACGCGCCATCTTGCGAAGATCATCGTCCGCACGCACCGCCCTATCGTGATAGCCGGGTTGCCAAACACGCTCTTTACTTTGACGACGCTGGTTAATGACCAGCGTACTGCGCGACTTAATACGTCGCACCACGTCTGCCAACGCCTTTTGCTTCAACTCAAACAACCAGTGAATGTGGTCAGGCATGACGACCCAGGCCAGTGAATCGACCAGTCCCAGTTCATGAGCCTGCCGGAATTCGGCAACCAGCAGGCGCCCCAGGTAAAGGTCAGTGAATAAGCGCTGGCGCTGATGAACCACGGCAGTGATGAGGTAGCTGCGACCGTGTTCCGAGTAACGGCCGTGACGCAGACGGTGTGATTGAGGTGTGGGGCGCATCCGCTGCTCTACGTGAAATGCCTGAAGAGCCTTAACGCTAGCGCGCCGCAGGGGACGAGCCACTGTCACTTGTTGACCACATGTAACCCTGTGGGTCAGGCATACCGGTGCGTCGCAAGAGACACAACCAAGTGAGCCCAAAAACCAACTATTGCGGAGACAGAAATACAGTCATACGATGACTGATCACAAACATAACAATAAAGGCTCACTCGTGAATAAACCCCTCCTCATGGCCGCCGCCATTGCCTGCGGACTCAGCGCACACGCCAACGCTGCGACCTTCGCGTACATTTCCAGCCCCGGCGATGGCCTGATTTCCCAGTACCGGCTGGACGAGAGCAACGGCGCGTTGAGCCTGGTTGACCAGGTAACAGCCGGTGATCAGGTCAACCCCATGGCCCTGAGCCCCGACGGTAAAACCTTGTATGCCGCGCTGCGGGTCAAGCCGTTTCAAGTGCAGAGCTTCAGTATTGATCCAGCCAGCGGGCGGTTGACGCCACGCTCCAAGGCCCCGCTGGCAGAAAGCATGGCCTACCTGGCCACCGACCGCGCCGGACGTTATCTGCTCGCGGCCTCTTACGGGGCCGACACCCTCAGTGTGCAGCCCGTCGATAAGCCCGAGCCGATCCTCACCTACAAGACCGGCCCCCACGCGCACTCCCTGCGCACCGACCCCAGCAATCGCTTTGCCTACGCCGGCAACTTGGGCAACGACCACGTGCTGCAATATCGCTTCGAGGCAAACACCGGCGCACTCACGCCGATCGGCACCGGCTACGTGAGCGTGCCGGCTAACACCGGGCCTCGGCACTTGGCGTTTTCAGCCAACGGTAAATACCTGTATGTGGTCGGCGAAATGAGCGGCACCGTCACTGCATTTTCCATTGACGACAGCACCGGCGCGCTGACGCAGATCGGCGTAGCCAACGGCATTCCCGCGCGTTTGAAACTGGCCCACGGCGAAGTGCGGGACGCGCGCAACAATGATTTGAAGGACGACCCGACGCCACGCATCTGGGCCGCCGACCTGCGTTTGTCCCCAGATGGCACCCTACTGCTGATGAGCGAGCGCACCAGCAGCTCGGTGTCGGCGTTTGCGGTGGATGCGGCTACGGGTGGCCTGACGTTTCTCGACAACTACCCGGTCGAAGAGAAACAACCGCGCAATATCGCCTTCTCTCCCAATGGCCAATGGTTGCTGGTGACCGGCGAGAAAAGCGACAAGGTCGGTACCTACGCGGTCAGCGGCGCAGGTGCGTTGAAGCGCGTGGGTGAGGCGGCTTCAGGCAAAGGTGCGCTGTGGATTGAAGTCCTGCGCACCGCAGCCAAATAGCACTCAGCTCAAACGAAACCGCGCGGTGTTGTCACTCAACGCCTGGCTGCCCTTGCTCAAGGTGTCCGCCGCCCGGTTGACCGCTCGCGCGCCATCCAGCAAACGTCCTGCCGCCTGATCGACTTGCTGGATGTTGCCGCTCACTTCGTCCGCCGTCGCCGCTTGCTCCTCCACCGCTGTGGCGATCTGCGCCAGGGTGTCGGTGACGTTCTGCACCGCGCCGGCAATCTCGCCCAAGCGCGTGCCCAGGCCGGTGACGGACTCGGCATCGGTCAATGCTTGCTCGCACGCGGCGCCCATCAGCGTAACGGCCTGGCTCACGGTCGCGCGCAGGCTGTCGACGGTGCCGGCGATCTGCGCCGTGGAGGCCTGGGTGCGTTGGGACAGACTGCGCACTTCATCGGCCACCACCGCAAAGCCCCTGCCCTGCTCGCCGGCGCGGGCCGCTTCGATGGCCGCGTTGAGTGCGAGCAGGTTGGTCTGCTCGGCGATGCCGCGAATCGTGTCGACCACCGACTGAATCTGCTGCCCCTGCTGACTGACTTGCTGCAAAGCATCAGCCGTATCGGTAAGGCGTTGGTTGAGTTGCTGGATGCTGGCCGTGGTGCGTTGGCTGTCGCGGCTGCTGTCTTCGGCGATGCGTCGTGTTTGCTGGGCACTGCCCGACGCTTGTTCACAGCTTCTGGCGACGCCCATGGACGTCGCGGCCAACTGCGTAGCGGCGGCGGCGATCTGGCTGATTTGATGCTGCTGGTCTTCGACTTCGCTGAGGGTACTGCCCGATTGCGAATTGAGGGTGAGGACCGCTGAGCCGAGCTGCTGGGTTTCGTGGTTGACCCCCAGCAGGCTGGTGCGCAATTGCACCACCGCCACGTTCAGCGCGGTGCTGATCAGTGCCAGCTCGTCCCGCCCTTCCACCGCCACTTCGACGCACAGGTTACCGTCGCGCAAGGATTCGGCCAGGGTGGTGATGCCTCTTGCGCTGCGCTGTATGGAGGCTTGCAGGCACATGAACAGGTACAGCGCGGCCAGGGCCAGCACGCCGAAGGTCATCGCCAGAGGAATGAAGCGTTCGTTCGCGTTGCGGTGGTAGTAGCTCAAGCGCTCGTCCAGGGAGGTCAGCGACTGCACGCGCAGAGCGCTGAGCGAACCGAGCATGGCGTCGACACTGCGCTCGAAACCGGCGGTATCGAGCTTGATGGTGCCGCCGAACACGCCGTCGTCGAGCACTTTAAGCTCGTTATCCAACAGTTGCAGGCTGTTGTCGTACTGCGCCGTCCAGGGCTCCATGCCGTCGAATTGCTTGGCCTTGAGCGCAGCCGCCGCCTTGGCCAACTGGTCGCGCGCGTCGCCAATGCGGCTGCGCAGGTCGCGCATCTGCAAACGGCTTTGCAAGGTGAACTGCCCCGAAGCAATGGACGACTGCCCGACGCCCGCCATACGACCGATACGCTCGATCAAGTCTGGCGTCTGCTGTGTGCCCATCTGCATGAGCATGTAGGTTTCCAGCCAGGGATCGAGGATCAGCCCGGCGTCCAGGGTGATCTGTTCGCGCAGGGTTTGCATCGCGCTCAGCGCCGAGGTGAAACGGTCGTAGCCATCCGGCCACCAACCCACGGTGCGCAGCGAAGCGGAGTCCATGCCTTTGACGGTGGCCTGCAACGCCTCGTAGCGCGCGAGGATGTCGGCGCTGGCGTTCTGCGCTTTGAGCTCATCGCCCAAGGCTTGCAGGCTTTGCTGGATCAGCGGGAAATTCGTATCGACCTTGTCCATCGCCGCCTTCGCCGCCGGCGTCGGCGCGTGCAGGATGTCCGCCGCTTTCCAACGCGCAGCCAGGTTGCGCTGAGCCGTCAATTGACCGTCCAGTGCATCCAGGGCCAACAGTTGGCGCACGCCGGACTGCTCGGTGGAAATCACGCCTAATTTATCGCGATAGTCCTGGCCGATCATCCAGAGGCTCCCAGCCAGGGGCAGCATGAACAGGAAAAACAACACTTGGAATTTGCGCGCAAACCCCATACGTCCGAGCAGGCGGATACCGGGTGATAACAAGCTGTGCATGTCCGACTACTCCCTCAAACAACCCACGTGGTGCACGGTGGGCCAAGCCGTGAAATGACTAACGGCAAAGTGCCATGTCATTGATTAGCTTGGCTCTAGCAAGATACGGGCCGCTGAACAACAGCCCTGAAACAGGGCGGGCGGCACGGTTTTGGAGCCGATGGAGTGCTCGAAAATGGGGCAAAAGCACTCAGTGTTGGCAAGACTGCTGTAACCGCCGGAGACGACTGGCCCAGGTGCAGTCCAGAACACCTTTATTCACAGGCATCCTATCGGCAGCAAACCAGCCAAACTTGAAGGGCGCCGCGCTTTATGTGAGAGGCAGTGAGCAATGACTATTTGGCCTGCATGTAGCGACTGAAGTTCTTGATGTGATCGTCCAGATTGTCCTCAAGCATCAACCGATACTGATCACAGAAATACTTGAGCATCGCCTCGCGCTCCTCGGCCATGTGCTCACCGGACTTGAAGTTGCGTGCGCACGCCCAGGCGTTGAACCGCGTCGTGCCGAACATCATTGAAGCGCTGACTTGGCCGAGGTCTTCGAAGGTTTTCAGCTGTTCGTTCGACAGTTCGATGTGCGCGTCGGCGCGATCGTAGAAGGCGTGGTCGGTAGCGTCTGCCATTGCGGGGTTCCTGATTTATCACGGTTGAATGGGTGTGTATCAAGCCAGCAGTGTGAGCATCCACCGGATCTGCTGGCTAATCTCTTGGAGCTTCGCCTCGGGCACCGCCTGCGCACGCTCAAAGGCAGCCAAGGTCTTCTGCCTCAGGCGTAACGCGCGCTGCCACTTGGCCAAAAACACCGGGCTACGGGCCTGCATCAGTAACGGGCCGAAGAACAGTTGTTCGGCGGTATACACCACAGGGTCTGCGCGCTCAGCGACGATGATTTCGTAGTAAAAGCGGTTTTCATGCAACAGCTCTTCGCTGACGATGCGATAGCCATTGCGCATTAACCAAAGGCGCAGCGGTTGCTCACCGCCATTGGGTTGCAGGATCAGCCGCTCAGCGCCGCTCAGATGAGCTTTGCCGGCCTCAAGGATGTCGCGGATCGTCTCACCGCCCATGCCGCAGAGGCTGATGGCCGTGATGCCGTCACGCGCCTCGATGGCCGCCAAGCCATCGGCCAGGCGCACAGTAATCTGCTGCTCCAGGCCATTGTCACGCACGGTCCGTTCGGCCGCCTGGAACGGTGTGGTCGCGACCTCTCCCGCCAGCGCCGCGTCGATCACGCCACGGCGCACTAACGCCACCGGCAGATAGGCATGGTCCGAGCCGATATCGGCCAGACGCGCGCCATTCGGCACATGCGCTGCCACGCGCTCCAGGCGCATGGACAAGGTGTGTTCGTTCAACCTGTGTTCCTTATCATTCCCCGGAAAATCGATCCCGGCTGTTAGTCAGATGCAACACCATGGCGGCGCGTGCGGCGTCCGGATCCTGGCGTTTGATCGCATTGAAAATGGCCTCATGCTCCAGGTTCGCCAATTGCCCGAGTTTGGCAAAGTCCGCCCCGCCACGTTCGTCCACCTTCACCTGAGTGCGCGGAATCATCGCATTACCCAGGTGCAACATGATTTCGGTGAAGAAGGTATTGCCGGTGGCTTCGGCGATCTGTTGGTGGAAGCGTTTGTCCTCTTCCACGCAGCTGTCGTTGTTGGCGAGAGAGGCCTGGTAGTCGTCCAGTGCTTCGCGCATGCGTGCCAGTTGAGCATCGGTGCGACGCAGTGCAGCCAGCGCCACCGCTTGCACCTCCAGGCCCAGGCGCAGTTCCAACATGTTGCGCACGCTGGCGACCGTGTCCACATGCAGGCGCAAGCCTTGTTGGGCGCTCTGCTCCAGCACAAAGGTGCCGATGCCGTGACGCGTCTCTACCAGCCCCGAAGCCTGCAACTTGGAGAGCGCCTCGCGCACCACCGTCCGGCTGACGCCATGCTCCAGCACGATGGTGGATTCCGACGGCAGCTTTTCGCCGGGTTTCAACTGGCCGAGCAGGATGCGCTGGGTCAGGGCGTCGACCACGCCCTGGGCCAGGTTGGTGGAGCGTTTACGCACGGGGGTTGGGGTTTCATTGGGCATTACTGCAAGTCCACGGGTTTGGGCTGGAGCGAGCTTAACACCCAGACAAAGGACGCCGCCGAGGTTGATTTAAAAACCATCCAACTTGTATGACAACCAATCTGATGACAGGATCGCGCCACGGTGACCGGCACCTTAGATACGGAGTCATTTCAACCCCTCCAACCGGTAAAAACCCCAATAAAAATTGGCTAATAACAAAAAAATCATTCCAGCAACGACCTTATAAACACAAAAACATCAATCACTGGATTGCGAATTCCAGAAATCAACTTGTATGATGTCTATCAACAAAACACGCAAACCCGCATAAAAATAATCAGGGGGAGTTTTGAATTGTGAACAATTCAAGCCATGCATCTGCCGCACCACACAGTGATCCGGTCCTCGCGCGCGCCGTGCGCAAAGTGAAGAGCCATGTGCTCCCACTGTTCGTGATCATGTTCATCCTCAACTACATCGACCGGGTCAATATCGGCTTTGTGCGCACGCACATGGAGCACGACTTGGGCATCGGCGCAGCGGCCTATGGGTTCGGTGCCGGGCTGTTCTTCATCGGTTATGCCCTGTTCGAAGTGCCCTCCAACATGCTGCTGCAAAAGGTCGGAGCGCGTATCTGGCTGACCCGCATCATGTTCACCTGGGGCATCGTCGCGACGATGATGGCCTTCATCCAAAACGAAACCCACTTCTACATCCTGCGCTTTCTGCTGGGCGTGGCCGAAGCCGGCTTCTTCCCAGGAGTGATCTACTACTTCACACGCTGGTTGCCGGGCGCGGAGCGCGGTAAAGCCATTGCGATTTTCCTCAGCGGCTCGGCGGTGGCCTCGTTGATCTCTGGCCCGCTGTCGGGTGTGCTATTGCAGATCGAAGGCTTTGGCTTCCACGGCTGGCAATGGATGTTCGCCATCGAAGGCCTGGCCTCGGTGGTGATCGGTTTCTTCGTGTGGTTCTGGCTGGACTCCAAGCCCCACGACGCCAAATGGATGACTCGCGAAGAACAGGACGCACTGGTCGGCGCCATCGACGAGGAGCAACGCCAGCGTGAGGCGCTGACCAGCGTCAAACCGACCCTTGGCAAGCTGCTCAAGGACCGCCAGATCCTGCTGTTCTGCGCCCTGTACTTCTGCATCCAACTGACCATTTACGCGGCGACATTCTGGCTGCCGAGCATCATCAAAAAGATGGGTGACTTGAGTGATGTGCAGGTGGGCTTCTTCAACTCGATTCCGTGGCTGATCTCGATCATCGCCATGTATGCCTTCGCATCGCTGTCGGGCAAGTTCAAGTTCCAACAGGCCTGGGTCGCGGCGGCGCTGTTGATTGCAGCGGCCGGCATGTTCATGTCCACCACCGGCGGGCCAGTGTTTGCCTTTGTGGCGATCTGCTTTGCGGCCATCGGGTTCAAGTCGGCGTCTTCGCTGTTCTGGCCGATCCCTCAGGGTTATCTGGACGTACGCATTGCCGCTGCCGTGATCGCGCTAATCAACTCCATCGGCAACCTGGGCGGCTTCGTTGCGCCGACCACTTTCGGCTTTCTGGAGCAGACCACCGGCTCGATCCAAGGCGGCCTCTACGGCCTGGCCGGTACCTCAGTGCTGGCGGCGATCCTGGTGTTTTTCGCCAAGACCACGCCCTCTGCCCCATTGACGTCGCCAGACGTAGCGCCAACCGGCGCGGCCCTCAGCAAACCTCTTTGAGCCTATTTAGGAATTTGCCATGAATACTCCAGTCGTCACCCACTTCCAGGTCATCCCCGTCGCCGGCCAC
The DNA here is from genome assembly GCF_054683855.1 of Pseudomonas sp. H1_D04. Taxonomy (NCBI): domain Bacteria; kingdom Pseudomonadati; phylum Pseudomonadota; class Gammaproteobacteria; order Pseudomonadales; family Pseudomonadaceae; genus Pseudomonas; species Pseudomonas sp. H1_D04. The sequence goes on along the minus strand of NZ_CP162826.1, from coordinate 4,175,065 downwards.
GACAGCATGCTGCTCAACCTCAGCGGCGCCCATGGGCCGTTTTTTACCCGCAACATCGTGATTCTCAAGGACAGCTCGGGCAACACCGGCGTTGGTGAAGTGCCCGGTGGCGAACGCATCCGCGAAACCCTGGAAGACGCCCGCAGCCTGGTGATCGGCCAACCCATCGGCCAATACCAACGCATCCTCAACCAAATGCGCAGCACGTTTGCCTCGCGGGATTCGGCTGGCCGTGGCCTGCAGACCTTTGACCTGCGCATCACCATCCATGCCGTCACCGCGATGGAGGCCGCCCTGCTCGACCTGCTGGGGCAGTTCCTCGAAGTGCCGGTGGCCGCATTGCTCGGCGAGGGCCAGCAGCGTGACGCGGTGAAGATGCTCGGCTATCTGTTCTATGTGGGCGACCGCAACGCCACCGACCTGGCCTACCGCAACGAGGCGGACAGTGACGACGAGTGGTTCCGCCTGCGCCATGAAAAAGCCCTGACGGCCGAAGCCGTGGTGCGCCTGGCCGAAGCCGCCAAAGCCAAATACGGCTTTAACGACTTCAAACTCAAGGGCGGCGTTTTAAGCGGCGACGAAGAAATCGAAGCCGTCACCGCCCTCGCCGAACGCTTCCCCGATGCACGCATCACGCTGGACCCAAACGGCGCCTGGTCGCTCAAAGAAGCCATCCGCCTATGCCGCGATCAACACCACGTGCTCGCCTACGCCGAAGACCCCTGCGGCGCCGAAAATGGTTACTCGGGCCGCGAAGTCATGGCTGAATTCCGTCGCGCCACGGGCCTGAAAACCGCCACCAACATGATCGCCACCGACTGGCGCGAAATGGGCCACGCGATCCAGTTGCAATCGGTGGACATCCCCCTGGCCGATCCACACTTCTGGACCATGCAGGGCTCCGTGCGCGTGGCGCAGATGTGCAACGACTGGGGCCTGACTTGGGGATCGCACTCCAACAACCACTTCGACATTTCCCTGGCGATGTTCACCCAAGTGGCCGCCGCCGCACCGGGCGATATCACCGCCATCGACACCCACTGGATCTGGCAGGACGGCCAACGCCTGACCAAGGAGCCGCTGAAAATCGAAGGCGGTTATGTGAAGGTGCCGGCCAAGCCTGGCCTGGGCGTGGACATCGACATGGACGCCGTGGCCAAGGCCCACGAGGTGTACAAAGGCATGGGCCTTGGCGCACGGGATGACAGCGTGGCGATGCAGTTTTTGATTCCGGGGTGGAGTTTTAACAACAAGCAGCCTTGCCTGGTGCGCTGAAGAGCTGGGTTCTAAGGGAGGCCCGACCTCCAAAACACAATCAATCCAATGTGGGAGGGGGCTTGCTCCCGATTGCGGTGTGTCAGCCAGAAATGTATCGACTTAAACTCCGCTATCGGGAGCAAGCCCCCTCCCACAGGGGGCCTCGGTGTTTTCAGGGTTGTGGTCGCTCGCTAAACCACGTGGCAGGGTTTACCGGCCGCAGCCCGCTTTGCTCTGGCGGTTTTCTTGCTTGCCACCGCCGCAATCGGCTGCACCGTCAGTTCCACGCCTAACGACAGCATCAGTTTCTGAATCGTCTCATAGCGCGTTTTAGAACCGCCTTTCAGCGTTTTATACAGGCTCTCGCGATTTCCCCCGCCGCCTACGGGCGCACGAACGCAAGCACCCGCTCCAGCATTCGGTCACAGGCCTCCAGTTGTTCCACGCTGATAAATTCATCCGGCTTATGCCCCTGCTCCATGCTCCCCGGCCCGCACACCACGGTGGGAATGCCAGCTTGATCAAACAACCCGCCCTCGGTGCCAAACGCAACCGTGCCGAAGTCTCGCGAGCCACAAAACTGCGCGATCCATCCGGCGGCCTGGCTGTCCAGAGAAGTCGCCAGCCCCGGGTAGCTGGACAGCTCGCTGATACTGATCGCGCACTGCCCGTTCACCGCCTGCATCGCGGGCAGCAGAGTCTGTTCGGCATAGGCGCGTAACTGCTGCGCCACCTGCCAGGGATCCTGGGCCGGCAGCGCGCGCACTTCAAAATCAAACGTGCAATTCTGCGGGACGATATTCAACGCCTTGCCGCCGTTGACCAGTCCGGTCTGAACCGTGGAAAACGGCGGATCAAAACGTTCATCCAGATGCCGCGGTGCCTTGAGTGACTCGCCGAGCCGCACCAGCTCACCGATCAACCGCGCGGCATATTCGATGGCATTCACCCCGGACGGCGCATACGCCGAATGGCAGGCCGCGCCATGCACGTCACAACGCATCGCCAACTTGCCCTTGTGGCCGAGCACCGGCTTGAGTTCGGTGGGTTCGCCGATCACACACAGCAACGGCTTGACCGCCTGCCCATGAAAACGCTCAAGCAACGAACGCACGCCGAGGCAACCCACCTCTTCGTCATAGGACAGCGCGATATGCACCGGCATACGCAGCGGCGCCTGTACCAACGCCGGCACCAACGCCAACACGCAGGCGATATAGCCCTTCATATCGGCGGTACCACGCCCGTACAACTTGCCGCCTTTCTCCGTCAGCTCGAACGGCGCCACGCTCCAGCGCTGGCCGTCCACCGGCACCACATCGGTATGCCCGGACAACACGATGCCGGGCACATCAGCCGGGCCGATGGTCGCCAGCAGGTTGGCCTTGCTCTTGTGTTCGTTGTAGACCAGCTCGCAGGTCACACCGTGGTCCTGCAAATAGGTGCGCACACAGTCGATCAAGGCCAGGTTGGATTCGCGACTGGTGGTGTCGAAGCGCACCAGTTGCGCCAGCAGGTCGCGACTGCTGGTCATCGGTCATCCCCTGGTACCGCATAGCCGGGAGCAATGTGCGGGTTGAGGGCGCGGTCGATGTAGTCCTGCAATTGCGGGCGATAGGCCTGCCAGAGTTTGTCGAGCGTGCCGATAGGGTCTTTATCCGCCCAATCGACGCGCAGGTTGACGATGGGCCAGAGCACGTCGTCGACCACCAGCAGCGCCGCCGAATGCACTGGCCCCGCCTCGCCGCCTTCAGCCACCGCCGTGTGCATCGCCGCCAGCAGTCGGTCGGCAAGGTGCCCCGAGGCCTGTTCGAAAGCCCGCACCATGGCGCCAATCACGCCTGGGTTGGCCAGCATATTCCCCGCCGCCACACACTGTTCACCACTGACCGCCGCGTGAATCCCCAAGGTCTGCGCACCGCTGAAGTGCGCGGTACGGCCTTGGCGGTCAATCACCGTCACCTGGCGATAATCACTGTGCTCCTGCCCTGCGAACACTGCCGCCAGCGCCTCACTCGGCGCCATGCCCTGCTCCAGTAAATCCAGCACTTGCGGCCCCAGGCTCGGCAAGGTGATGTTCTGCGACGCTACCGCGCCCACACCCGCACGCAGCCAGGGGCAACGCGCCCCCACGGCAATGCTCGACGAGCTGATCGCAATGCCCAACTGGCCGGTCTCGGCGCAGCGGGCGACAACGGAAAAGGTCATGGGGCGTTCCTCAATCGAGTACCGAGGGGTCGGCGTCGATCATCATTTGCTTCATTTCTTCAAAATGCCGACGTGAGAAATCCGCGATGCCTTCCCAGCTCCGCGCAGTTTTCTCCGCCACTTCATCGGACAACAACCGCAGCGGCTGCCCGGTGGACCAGGCCGTCACGAGGATCTGGCAAGAGCGTTCCAGGGTCCAGATATCGTCAAAGGCTTCACCGATGGACGCAGCGGTCACCATCACGCCGTGGTTACCCATCAACAGCCGGGCTTTGCCATCAAGCAGGCCGGCCAGGCGCGCGCCTTCCGCCTCCGTATCGGCCATGCCGCCGTAGAGTTCATCCACCGCCACGCGGTTGAAATAGCGTGCGGTGTTCTGGTCGATCGGCGGGATATGCGGCGTGGCCAGGCACGCCACCGCGGTGGTGTACACCGGGTGCAAATGCAGCACGGCGCGGGTGTGCGGCAGCAGCCGATGGATCTGCCCATGGATCGACCAGGCCGTCGAATCCACATTTTGGTTGTCGGCACAGGCGGGATCGTCCGCGTTCAACAGCACCAGGTCGCTGGCGCGAATACGCGAGAAGTGCTTCCACTTCGGGTTGAGCAAAAACTGTTTGCCATCGGCCGACACCGCGGCGCTGAAGTGGTTGGCCACCGCTTCATGCATGCCTAGGTGGGCGATGATGCGAAAGGTCGCCGCCAGGTCGATGCGTGTCTGTTCTTCGAGGGATAACGCCATGGATCGGACTCCTCAGAGCGCGACCGCAAGGCTGCGGCCGCGCGGTAGGGTTACTTCGGCATCAGCGCCGCGAGGTCGGCCTCAGTCGGCGCCTCGAAGTTGTACTTCTTCAGCAAGGCCGCGTATTCAGGCGTGGCGCGGTATTTCTCCAGACCGTCGAGCAAGGCTTGCTTCACCGTGTCATTGCCCTTCTTCACACCGAAGCCGTTCAGCACCGGATAGATCAGGGTGTCGGAGGAAATCACCACGCGGCTACCGAGCTTGTCGATCACACCGCGGGCCACGGCGGCGTCGGTGATTTGCGCTTCCACCGCGTGGGCCAACAGGGCCTGGGTGGTTTGTGGGTCAGTGCTGTATTCGCTGATCAGGATCGGCTTCAAGCCCTTGGCCACGCAGTACTCGGCCGACAGCTTGTTCATCTGCGCCAGCCACGAGGTAGCGCCCATGGAGCCGATCTTGTGGCCGCAGAACTCTTCCGGAGTCTTGGGCTGGAAGGCGCTGTCCTTGAGGGCCAGGATCGATTCGCCGCTCTTGAGGTAAGGGATCATGTCGATGACCTTGACCCGCTCGGCGGTGATGTACATCGACGAGTTGGTCACATCGAAACGCCCGGCTTGCAGGCCGGTGATCAAGTTGGGGAAGCGCGTGTCGAGGGTCTCGACCTTGCGGCCCATGACCTTGCCCAGGCCGTCCATGAACTCGATATCAAAGCCCGCAGGCTTGTTGTTATCCATGTACTCATAGGGGAAGAAGGTCACGTCGGAACCGGCGATGATCTTGCCTTCCTGCTGGAACGCCGAAGCCGCCAACGAGGTCATTGCAACCGCAGCGCCCAGCAGGCACACGGCAAGGGGACGAACACTGTTACGAAACGCTGTCATGGTCATTACCCGCAAGGTTTTAGGAGGTTAGGCAGTGGCAGAATCTTGTCCGGCCTGTTGCACGAAGAACGACGCACCACGGGGTTTCTGTGGCAGGCGCATATGGTTGTTGGTGGAACGCACCAAGCCACTTTCTTCACCGGCCACCAGCAGGCCGGCGTGTGTACTGGGCAACGGGTTTTCGCCGAATGGCAGCGCGTCTTCAGCGGCATAGACGCTGATGAACAGGGTGCGCGGCAGTTCGGTCTCATTAGGGCTGGAAGCATGCAAAAGACGCGTGTGCATAAAGCACACGGAACCGGCCGGGCCGTAGCAGGCGACCGGATGCTGGCAGTGTTGCGCGACCACGGCATCGTCCACCGAACCGGTGAAACGCTGATCCTGCCAGTGCGACCACAGCGGGCCTTTGTGGCTACCGGGGATCACATTCAGCGGGCCGTTCTGCGGGGTCACTTCACTGACCATCAGCAACGCGGTGACGATGTCGTCGTTGCTGTGGGGCGTGAACAGGAAGTCCTGGTGCCACTTCACCTGGGTGGCGGTGTGGGGCAGTTTCGAGTTGATCTTGCTATGGTGAAAACGCGCGCCGCTGGCGCCGACCAATTGCGCGGAAATCGCCGCCATGCGCGAGTGCAACGCCACGCGCTGATACGCCGGGGAAATCTCGGTGGGCGAACTCACCCGGCGCAACGACGGGTGATCGGCGCGGTGGTCACCCTCCAGGTCAAAGCGCGCGCGGCCATCCACGGTGGCGCCCCAGCCTTGGTCATGGCTGCGGCTCTCTTCTACCCACTGGTCGAAGTCATGCTGCAGCGCGGCCACTTCGTCCAGCGACAACACGCCTTCTACCACCAGGAAGCCGTCGCGCTGGAATTGTTCGATGTGTGCTTGCTCAATCATGTTGTTTTTTCCTGAACGTTAAAGAGATCACGCCAGCGAGACGTCCTTGAGGAACGCCTCCACGCGTGGGTTCTGGCCGCGGCGCAACACCTCGGGCGTGTCATCGCAGACCACACGCCCCTTCTCCATAAACACGATTCGATCAGAGACCTTGAACGCAAAATTCATCTCGTGCGTGACGATCACCATGGTGATGCCCTCCCCGGCCAGGGCTTCGATCACCTGCAGCACTTCATTGACTTTCTCCGGGTCAAGGGCCGAGGTGGGCTCGTCGAACAGCATGATTTGCGGGCGCATCATCAAGGCGCGGGCGATGGCCACGCGTTGCTGCTGGCCGCCGGACAACTGGTGCGGGTACTTCCAGGCATGGTCGAGCATGCCGACCTTGTGCAGCAGCGCGTATGCCTGTTGCTTGAGCGCGTCGGTGCGACCCAGGCGGTGGTACTTCGGCGCCATCAGCAGGTTGTCGAGCACGCTCAAATGCGGGAACAGGTTGAAGCTCTGGAACACCATGCCGATGTTCAGGCGATGCTCGGCGTGCTCGATGTACTGGGGCTTTTGCGCGCCCACCTTGTTCAGGTGGATGAAAGGCAGGCCATTGATATGAACCTCACCATTGTCCAGTTGCTCGAGGCCGTTGAGCAGGCGGATCAGCGTGGTCTTGCCGGAGCCCGACGGGCCGATTACCGACACCACTTCACCCGGCTGAATCAGCAGGTTGACCGAACCCAGCACCTCGATGTCGTTGTAGGCCTTGTGCAACCGCGAGGCTTGCAGCGCCGCAGCGCCGTTACTTTCCGGGCGTTGCAGGGCGGTGCGCTGTTGGGTAGCCAAGGCCAGCACGTGTGCATCCGGCACGCGGGAGACATTGCGCTGGTTGACGTCGAGAAAGCGCTCCAGGCGTTTGAGCAAAAAGTCGAACACCGTGACGATAAACACATAGAAGAACGCCACCGCCGCCATGGTTTCGATCACCAGGAAGTTCTGCGAGTACAGGCGCTGGCCGACCATCAGGATCTCGGTCAGAGAGATCACCGACACCAACGAGGTGAGCTTGACGATGGAAATGTATTCGTTGGCCAGCGACGGCAACGCCACACGCAGCGCCTGGGGGATCACCACGCGCCATTGGGTACCGAAAAACCTCAGCCCCAACGCCCGCGCCGCTTCGCCTTGGCCCTTGGGAATCGAGAGCAAGCCACCGCGATGGATCTCGGCCACATACGCCGTTTCGCAGATCACCAGCGCCAACAAGCCGGACCAGAACGGGTCGGCCAGCACCGCCGAGGTGCCCGGCAATGCCTGGGGCAAGTTGTAGATAAAGATCAGCAGCACCAACAGCGGCAGGCTGCGGAACAACCAGATATACCCCCGCGCCGGCACGCTCAGCAGGCCATGCTTGGACTGCTTGGCCAGCGCCAGCAGAAAGCCCAGGCCGATGCTCAACACCCAGGTCAGGGTACTGAGCTTGATCACCGTCCACGTCGCACGCCAGAACTCGGCATCAGCCAGCAAACCAAACATGTAATTCCAGTCGAATGTCATCGTCGCTGCGCCTTGCAAAAAATGAAGTGGGTCTGCCTCGATGGGATGAGAGTCGTGGCGGCGGGGTCTTGGGGTCAATTCGTAAAAGCCGGGGCACTGGGTAGGCAGAACCTATGCAGTCCTGAACGAAGCAAAAATCCACTGTGGGAGAGGGCAAGCCCGCTCCCACATTTGCCCTGCTGTGTTCTGGAGAGAGCATGCACTGGCCGAAATGGTGCGCGTCTGAATTCGCCTCCCCGCCCACGCCATCTATTGGTGCAATCTCAGCTCACATCACTCAACACCCGCACCGCATGCGGGTCAAAAAAGCTCGGCGGCGCCATGCCGGGGATGTACTGGTCGGAGACAAACATGCGGCAGCGTTCGGCAAACGCCGACACCACACGGGACAACTGGGTGTTGCTCGCCGTGGCGTAACCCAGCTTCATCGGCCGATGTGTACCGGCCAGGCGCAGGCGGATCACGCGTTTGCCGTCCTGGGACATATTCGATTTGGGCCGCGCGTTCGCAAACGAATAGCCAATGCCATTGCCGACCATGGCGCGCACCGTTTCGAGGTTGGTGGAACGCATGATGATGTTCGGCGTGGTGCCCGCCTGGATGAACAGGCTGAGGAAATAGTCGCGGCTCCAGGGCGTATCCAGCAGCACCACCGGGTAGGCCTCGAGGTCTTGCATGCTGACCGCGGGCAAGCTCGCCAGCGGGTGATACTCGCCCACCATCACATACGGCGGCAGGTGCGCGAGGGGTTGGAAGTCGATATCCGGACTGGTCACCAGGTCGTAGGTCAGGGCGATATCCAGTTCGCCACTGCGCAGTTTTTCCAGCAGTTCCTCATGATTGCCTTCGGCCTGGGTCAAGCGCACACCGGGGAACGCACGGCCGAAACCGAATACCAATTCCGGCGTGATCATCGGCGCCAGCGACTCCAGGCATCCGACCCGCAATGGCCCGCGCACGGTGTTCAGTGACTCCGAAGCGATGGTGTAGAGGTTGCTCATCTGCTCCAGGATCTGCTTAGCCTCCAGCATCACCAGACGCCCCACCGCCGTGAGGGAAATGCCCTGGGCGTGGTGGCGGATAAACAACTGGATGCCCAACTCAGCTTCCATATGGGTGATCGCCGCCGAGATCGACGGCGACGACACATGAATGCGTTCGGCCGCAGCACTGATGCTGCCCGCCTCTCCCGACGCGACGAAATACTCCAGTTGACGCTGAGTAATACGACTGAGCATGACGCCTGCCCCTCAACAATGACTGTACGGCGAGCGTTGCAGGGTTCGTGCCGGGTCATGGGCGAGCCGATGAGTTACAGGGGCTTCGGTTTTTCCTAAGCACTACCCCGCGCAAATGCTGGTTTCGCCCGAGAGGGGGCGATGTGAAGCTGGTTTCATCCCGCTTACGACGAGCCCTTCGATATGCCTACCCACACCCGCATCCGCATGTTCAACACCAAACAGACTTATCCCAACCAGGCGCTGGACAACGACCTGTGCCAGGCCGTGCGCGCCGGCAACACCATCTATGTGCGCGGCCAGATCGGTACCGATTTCGACGGCAACCTGATCGGCCTCGGCGACCCGCGCGCCCAGGCCGAACAGGCGATGAAGAACGTCAAGCAACTGCTCGAAGAGGCGGGCTCGGACCTGTCGCACATCGTCAAGACCACCACTTATTTGATCGACCCGCGCTACCGCGAGCCGGTGTACCAGGAGGTCGGTAAATGGCTCAAAGGTGTGTTCCCGATTTCCACCGGCCTGGTGATTTCCGGCCTTGGCCAGCCGGAGTGGCTGATGGAGATCGATGTGATCGCCGTGGTGCCGGACGACTGGACCGTATCCGTATGAAAGCGGTGATTGCCCGTGAGCCCGGTGGCCCTGAAGTGCTGCAGGTGGTGGAACGCCCTGTGCCGGCTTTGCAACCCGGTGAGGTGCTGATTCGCGTCGTGGCGGCCGGGGTCAATCGCCCCGACCTGATGCAACGCAGCGGCTCAGCAATCCCACCCGGCGTTACCGATGTGCTGGGCCTGGAAGCGGCGGGCATTGTGGTCGCGGTGGGCAGCCGCGTGGATGAATGTGCGGTGGGCGATCGCGTGATGGCCTTGCTCAACGGCGGCGGCTACGCCGAGTACTGCGTGGCCCAGGCGGCGCACTGCCTGCCGGTGCCGGCGGGATTATCGCTGCACGCTGCCACTGCGGTTCCGGAAGCGGCGTTCACGGTGTGGCACACCCTGTTTGAGCTCGGGCGCCTGCGCAGCGGCGACAGCGTGCTGATCCACGGCGCCGCCAGTGGCGTCGGCAGCTTTGCCGTGCAGTGTGCGCAGGCTGCGGGGGCGCGGGTGATCGCCACCGCAGGCGGCCCGCAAAAGGTCGCGATGCTGCAAGCGCTGGGTGTATGGCGTGCGATTGATCGCCATTTGGAAGACTTCGTCGCGGTGGTGCACGACTGCACCCAAGGACGCGGCGTCGACGTGGTGCTGGATAACGTCGGCGGCCCCTATGTCGCGCGCAATCTGGCGGCCATGGCCATGGGCGGGCGGCATGTGAGCCTGTCATTCCTGCAAGGCGCGAACATCGAGTTGGACTTGCAGGTGCTGATGCGCAAAAACCTCAGCCTCACCTCCTCCACCCTGCGCCCCAAAAGCCACGCTGAAAAAGCCCGCCTGGCGGCGTGTATCCGCTCGCGCGTGTTGCCCTGGCTGGCGGCCGGTGTGGTGCGCCCACAGATCCACGCGCAGTTGCCCCTGTCTCAAGCGGCCGATGCCCATCGCCTGCTGGAAGCCAACGCCAACGTCGGCAAAGTCGTGCTGACCGTCGCCGAATAACCTGGAGCCCGTCATGCCCCACCGCGTGTACTTCCTCAATGGCCCTAATGCCAACCTCTACGGGCTGGACAAGCACGGCACCTACGGCAACGAAAGCTTCGCCAGCATCGAAGCCCGCTGCCAACGCCACGCCGGCGAGTTGGGCCTGACCCTGGACTTTCGCCAAAGCAACCACGAAGGCGTGATGGTGGACTGGATTCAAGAGGCGCGCCTGAACAGCGACGCCCTGGTGATCAATGCCGCCGGCCTCAGCTACAGCTCAGTGCCGATCCTTGACGCGCTGCTGGCCTTCGGCGGCCCGATCATCGAAGCGCACATGAGCAATATCTGGAAGCGCGAGCGCTTTCGGCATCACTCCTACGTGTCCAGGGCCGCCACCGGTGTGATCGCCGGGCTGGGGGCGTTGGGATATGAATTGGCGCTGACGGCGGTGGCCGAGTTGCTCAAGCCTTAAATGCGAACTCGAAAACACAGCAGACCCAATGTGGACCCTCGGTGTTGCTAATAAACCTCTTACTTTCCAGGAAACGCCAATGACCGTCGAAACCATCAACACCCTAGTAGTCGGCGCAGGCCAGGCCGGCGTCGCCATGAGCGAACACCTGTCCCTGATGGGCGTGCCCCACATCGTGCTCGAACGCCACCGCATCGCCGAACGCTGGCGCTCCGAACGCTGGGACTCCCTGGTCGCCAACGGCCCCGCCTGGCACGACCGCTTCCCCGGCCTGACCTTCGAAGGCCTCTCCCCCGAAGCCTTCCCGCCCAAAGAACGCATGGCCGACTACTTCGAAGCCTACGTCGACAAACTCCAGGCTCCGGTGCGCACTGGCGTAGAAGTGCAACAAGTAGAGCGCCACCTCGGCCGCCCCGGCTTCAAAGTCACGACCTCGGCCGGCGTGATCGAAGCCACCAACATCGTCGCCGCCACCGGCCCGTTCCAACGCCCCTCAATCCCCAACATCGTCCCCACCACCGCACCGATTCACCAACTGCACTCGTCCACCTACAAAAACCCCGGCCAACTCCCCGAAGGCGCCGTACTCGTAGTGGGCGCCGGCGCCTCAGGCTCACAAATCGCCGAAGAACTGCAAAAGGCCGGCAAAACCGTGTACCTCTCCGTCGGCGAACACTATCGCCCACCCCGCGCCTACCGCAGCCGCGACTACTGCTGGTGGCTGGGCGCATTGGGTTTATGGGACGAAGTCAAAATCCAGCCGAAGAAAAAGCACGTGGCGTTTGCAGTGAGTGGCTATGAAGGCGGCAAGACCGTCGACTTCCGCCGACTGGCGCACCAAGGCATTCACTTGGTAGGCGTTACCCAGAATTGGGAGGACGGCGTCATGACCTTCCAACCGGGCCTGGCCGAAAACGTGGCCGAAGGGGATCGTGCGTATTTTGATGTACTGCGTGATGCGGATGCGTATATCGAAGCCAACGGCCTGCCATTCCCGCTGGAACCGCAAGCCTGGGAACTGCTGCCCGACCCGGAGTGCCTGCTTGATCCGATCCTCAGCCTCAACCTGGCTGAAGCCGGTGTAACCACCATTCTCTGGGCAACCGGCTTCAAGTTCGATTTCAGCTGGTTGAAGGTGGATGCGTTTGATGAGAAAGGCGAGCCGTTCCACAAACGCGGAATCTCGGCGCAAAGCGGCGTTTACTTTTTGGGCCTGCCGAATCTGGTGAACCGTGCGTCGTCGTTTATCTATGGGGTGTGGCACGACGCGAAATACGTGGCGGACCATATCGTGCTGCAGAACGAGTACAAGGCCTACAAGAAGCCGGAGTGAAGGGGGAGCCGGTGAGGCGGCAAACGATAGAGATGGGGCCCAAGGAAAACGTCCTACACAGCCGCTTCACTTTGCGTAAAATGCGAGCCGTTCTCGATCAGGAAAACTCAACCCAGGATGGGTAACGCTTGAAACCGCTTGATACCCATGCGCCAAAACACGCCGACACGGCCATCACACGACTTAAGCTCAAAGACCAACTGGCCGTAGACCCTTACAAGGGATTGGCATTGCTGGAAAGCACCCTCCTCTGTTTGGTAACGACGGCCCTTATGCTGTTCGTTGCACAAAGCGTCGGCATAACCGACACATTCAAGAGCAACGCCCTCTATAGCGGCACACTGGGCGCATGTATAGGCGCGACGTACTGGATGTACCACGACGCGGCACTTTCCGAGTGGAGCATTGCCCGGCATATCAGCCCCACTGCACTGCAAAACGCGATGCTCGCCTTGAAGTATTCCGAGACGCAGGAAGGCGTTTACTACCCGAAAAACGCATATTCACCCCATTCCATCGGTGCGATTCAGAGCGGATCACGCTCACCACACTGGATGGGGGCACGCGCTTCGCAGGCCCCTATTTCAAGCTGAAAGCGCTGTCGGCCAGGCTGATGGAGCAGGAAGGGATTTGAATCAACCGGACTTGGCCATTCCTACCTAACGAGCGATGGCACTTGGCCAAAGCACTGAAATGGCGACTTTTCTGACGACAAGGACGTAGGCAGTGATGACAACGCCGGCCATCCTGCATGCCCTGTGTGCGTTTTTTGCGCCATTTGAGGCTTGGACATCTTCGTCCTTGGCTGGGCGCAGGCGCTCAGGGAGCTGACCCCGATGAAGCCCGCTTGGGCAACTTCCAATTCGGCCGGATGAAATGGCAGGTATACCCGTTCGGTATCCGCTCCAGATAATCCTGATGCTCCGGCTCCGCCTCCCAAAACTCGCTAGCGGGCTCAATTTCCGTGACCACACGTCCTGGCCACAGCTTGGAGGCATCCACATCAGCCGCGGTATCTTCGGCAATATCCCTTTGCTGTTCGCTCAGGTAGTAAATCGCCGAACGATAGCTCGGCCCAAGATCATTGCCCTGCCGATTCGGCGTGCTGGGGTCATGGATCTGGAAAAAGAACTCAAGAATCTGCCGGTAGGAAATCACCGCCGGGTCAAACACGATTTCAATCGCCTCAGCATGGTTGCCATGGTTGCGATAGGTGGCATTCGGCACATCGCCACCGGTGTAGCCGACCCGCGTTTGCAGAACACCGGGGTAGCGGCGCAACAGGTCTTGCATGCCCCAGAAGCAGCCGCCGGCGAGGATGGCGGTTTCGGTTGGGTTGGTCATGGTTTGTCCTTGCGGTTAATGGAGACAGAGGTAGTTATGGGGGGATGTTGGGAAATACCAAGTTGAATCGAGCAAAAACGGGGGTGGCCGCTTCACTTTACGTAGAATGCGAGTTGTTCTCGATCAGGAAAACTCAACCCAGGAGGGGTAACGCTTGAAACCGCTTAACACCCACGCGCCAAAACACGCCGACACTGCCATCACCCGACTTAAGCTCAAAGACCAACTGGCCGCTGACCCTTACAAGGCATTGGCACTACTGGAAAGCATCCTCCTCTGTTTTGTTGCGACGGCCATTCTGCTGTTTGCTGCACACATCATGGGCATAACCGACACATTCAAGAGCAACGTCCTTTACGGCGGCACCCTGGGCGCATGCATAGGGCGGACTTACAGCATGTACCGCGACGCCGCACTTGCCGAGTGGCGCGTTGCCAGTCGTATCAGCCCCGCTGCACTGCAAAAAGCGATGCTCGCCTTAAAATATTCCGAGACGTCGGAAGGCGTTTACTACCCAAAAAAACGCATGTTCACCCCATTCCATCGGTGCGTTTCAGAACGGATCACGCTCACGGTACTGGATGGCGACACACGCTTCATCGGCCCCCATCACAAGCTGAAAGCGCTGTCGGCCATGCAACTCACTGACGAACCAGAAACGCCAGTATCCGACTCCACACCACCACGGGTGCAAGGCTGAGGAACGGTCCCGACCTGAAACTGAATCAAGCGGCGCATCGTACGATTGATCACTACCTCAACGCGGGGGCAGAACCGCTGGAGACGCCTCCCCCGCACACGACGACGCTATTCAGCGTTGCTGACGATGTTCGCAGTGAAGTGTTGATTGCTAATAGCTATGAGACTTTTTCTTCGATTACTGCGTTGTTGCTGGACCTATCGGATGAGCTGACCGGGAAGCAACGAGATGTGGCGTTGGCGATTCACCCGTTGAGTGAATTGGGAGTTTTGTTGGTGGGTAAGTTGATGGAACGAGAGTGAGCTGGAGCGGGCAGCTAACCTTCTACCCACTCGATTGATCGCTGAGTCTTTGTGACTCACTTTACGAAGACTCGACGATTTTCTTTAGGAATAAATAGACCCCTTCCCTAACCCGTCTCAACGCGAGTTCGTGATCGGCAGCTTCCGTAGATAAGCAGTCAGCCGTCGATTAATCTCGCGAACCTTGGCCAGCCGAATTTCCAATGCTCGCGAGAAACATCCTGGCCTCTCGATTAGACCGCAGATAAACCACGCGGCAGGTTGATGGTGCAGTTGCCACGAGTTGCTGCATCTTTGCTCGCGCTGTTTTTTTCGTCCGCCACATGAATCTAAAAAACTCCGGCAGGTTCGCCAGCAGTTCGGGGCAGTTCTCGGGCAAGTCAGGCCGAGATTGACCCCGTTGGAGCAGCGTTCTGCGCAGTACGCGCAAGAATCGAAGCGTCGCCGAACGATCAATCCATATCAAAAGATCTGCACGGGCCATCCGGTTGTCCCAAGTGGCTGAATGACCTCCTTCGAATATCCAGCAATCACGAGCCTCGACCTCGAGACAAAGCTGCGTCTTCTCGTCCCGGCTTCGTTCTATCCAACCTGGCTGCCAGTGAATAGTGTCGATATGAACGACCGGCAAGCCCGTGCGCTGACCAAGCTCGCGCGCCAAAGTGCTTTTGCCAGACCCAGGTTGACCAACAATCATCACCCGTTGCATCGAAGCTCCTTCTCGCTATGCACGCTGATTTTTTGGGGGTGGGGATTTTACGTCAATGCCTATATCGGTCAACAACAAGGGGTCAGAGCGACAGGCAGCTTTCGCCCAGAAGACTTCAATCAACTGGAGGGCATGGGGTGGTTGGTATGTACCAGTGAGCTGCGGAGTCGAGATGAACGTGTTTCTGCTTTCGAGGGAAGAACGGCGAATCGAGCGTACCCAATGCTATTGAAACCCAACTGTCAAACTCGCCTTGAGACCGTGACCAGAACAAGGCCGAGCCACACTGCACGCAGAACTCGCGTGATACCGTCGTTGAAGAAGCATAGGTTTTGATATGGATGGAGCCGCTAAGTATTTGCAGCGCGCTACGCGGAACGCTGCCGTAAGAAGCAAATGCCGCCCCATGACCTTTGCGACACTGGCTGCAATGACAATGACTCACTGCTTGCGGTGTGGTGGATAGCTCATAACGGACAGCGGCACATAAACAGCTTCCTTGGTACACCTCTGTCATACGCTCTTCCGTGCATGCTAAAACGCCAGCGTAACCGTCCCGGTCTAATCAGTCGACTGACAGGTAGTGGCTAGTAACTGGCTATCATGAAGGGCAGCTATCGGCCAAAAGCCGTCATTGCGTGGACGCTGAGTGGCATACGGTAGATTCTTGACTTGTTGAGGGTTCGAATTTCTTCTTCATTGCCACATTCTTAAAACGCAATCCCATGATTTTTATATAGAAAATAGATGGTTTGTGGTTTTTTGGCGTCCAAAAAAATAGCCCCATGGGACCACCATGGAACTGGTGCATATTTTGGGTGCGTTTTTTACTCGCAAGACGGGTGCACTTCGTTCCTTTATGAACTTAGTGTTAGGCCCACTACTCCCTAGAGATGAGCGCAGATTCGTAAGCGTGTCTTCAACGTTTTGAGACCGAGGGTAAGAATTGATGTCTGTTGCCAGGGGCGATGTTCATCACGCGAATAGCGTGTCGGCTCATTTACTCGCCGGGATTGCGTGCGCGCCCACCACACTTGAAGCACGGAGGCGTGAGATTCGCACGCATGACCTTATTTTTAAGCTTCAACTTGAGGAGACTATTTCCAATCTTGATGCAGACAATCTACGAATCTTGTTCAGAGGGGCGCTTGAGAAGCGCCTCCGTGAAATTTTGAGCGAGTAAAAAATTTCGTATTGCCTAGGTCGACATAACGCCGCTTATGTTCAAAAGGCTCCTACACGTTAGCCCGGTGTGGGGGCCTTTTTTAATGGCTGCGGTAACCAATGCCCCCTACACTGGCTTACCAGTGCACCTTGTACTGGTAAGCGCATAACCCGCGCTTAAACGCTCTTGGCCGGTGCAAGCAGAGATTTGGGCAAAGCCTTGGTTGAGGGGCTGGGTGAGAATGAGGACACGCTGATTGGTGTCTCCTGTACTGATCCAGTGGAGGAGTAACCATCTCGCCATATGGCCCACGGGAAATTTAACCTTCAGAGCATTTCTTTCTGTGCCCTCCGCAGAGGATCACCGTTCCACACGCGCTCATCGGTCTCAAGGATCTGGCTAATCAGGTTGCACACAATTGGTAGCCTCTCATGGCGGCGAAACAAAGCTCCCACCTCTGAAAAAATGGGAGGCCCAGCTATCTCCCTAAAGACCACATTTGGCAGTTGAACAGTTTGAATCAGAACGCTGGGAATGACTGCTATACCAACACCCAGTGCCACCTGTGTCAGCACTGCGACCAGACTTCCGGGAGCCGAACCAATGTATGGATCGAATCTCCCGCGCTTGGCCACTTCACGCAACCCTAACCCTTGTTCAGGTAGCACAAATAACTCGCCAGCAAGCGCACTCGGGCGAATGTCATCAACTGTCTTTGCCAGGATATGGTCCGCTGGCAAAGCAACGCAGAATCGGTCTCGGGCCAAAATACGGCTGGAGATTGCGTCAGGCAAATGCACCGGCATCCGTACAAAGGCCACGTCAATCCGACCGTCCTCGAGAAGTGCCGTGAGCTGCTCGGTAGGGAGTTCCTTGGTGTTCACCATGACGTCTGGCCACTGATTGCGAAAGCGCTTGATCTGGTCCTGAAGTACCCCGAAAAAGGCGGCTGAACCCACGTATCCGATTTCCACTCGGCCAAC
The DNA here is from genome assembly GCF_054683855.1 of Pseudomonas sp. H1_D04. NCBI lineage: Bacteria > Pseudomonadati > Pseudomonadota > Gammaproteobacteria > Pseudomonadales > Pseudomonadaceae > Pseudomonas > Pseudomonas sp. H1_D04. The sequence goes on along the minus strand of NZ_CP162826.1, from coordinate 4,157,715 downwards.
CTGGCCTCGGCCTGCACGTTGGCCCACGTTAACAGCTCTCTCGAATTGTTCGAGAGTAGCGCGGGCTTCTGTCAGAAACGCTTCCCCAGCTGGCGTCAAAGCGACAGATCGCTTTGTTCTATTAAAAAGCCGAGCTTCTAACAAGCTCTCCACTTCCTGAATCTGCGCAGTGAGTGTTGGGGCAGAAACGCCCAGCTGCTCGGCCGAACGTGAAAAATGTAGATTTTCCGCCACTGTTACGAAAGAGCGGAGATGGCGAATGTCCATGGCAGCGGAACCTAATATTCAGTTTTTCTGAATTATAAAGCCATCAAGCTTTGTTGTACTGAATTATTCCTCCTGTTCCAATCATTGGACTCACTACATTAGGAGTTCACCATGTTCCGCCTTCCTCACATCGCGACTGCCTTGGCTCTTTCTGGAACGCTTGCTCTGCTCTCTCTGCCAGCAGCAGCATCGGATTTGCCTAGCCAGCCAGTTCTGACGCTTGCCGCCGCTCAACAGATCCTCACAGCAGCGCAAACACAAGCGCAAAAGGCTGGTTGGCCGTGCGTGATCGCAGTTGTCGATAGTGCTGGTTTGCCTATTCTCCTCGCTCGAATGGACAACGCCGCTGTCCCAGCGGGTGTAGAACTGGCTCCCGGAAAAGCTCGTACAGCCGCTCTGTTCCGACGTCCTAGCGGCGCGCTAGAAGATGCCGTCAACGGCACCCGACCTGCCGTCATCACCGCCCAAGGCTTTGTGCTGATGCGTGGTGGTTTTCCGATCATCATCAACGGACACACCGTTGGGGCTGTAGGGGTATCTGCGGATACACCACAGCACGATGAAGAGATCGCTCAAGCCGGGCTAGCTGCATTCAAATAAACGCCCGTTTCAAAAAGTGCAGTTACCGCTCCCGTTATCAGAAGAGACTGTCATTCCATGAGAAAAGAAGCGGCCATACTGGTTGTCGCGTCGGCGGGCTGTGCCATGACAGTTCTAGATACGAACGTCGTAGGCATTGTTTTGCCAACCATTGCCAGGGATCTTCAGGCATCGTTTGCAGAGGTCGAGTGGGTCATAAGCACCTACGTGCTCTGCTTCGCTGCCCTCCTGCTTCCGGCTGGCTCCATCGCTGACCGGTATGGCCGACGACGCGTCTTTCTGTTCGGAATAGCGCTCTTTGCAGTCTCTTCTCTGGCCTGTGGTTTGGCGCCTTCAGCGTCAGGCCTTTATCTGGCGCGAGCGGTACAGGGAGTCGGAGCCGCTTTCCTGCTTGCTCCTGCCCTAGCCATCATCGGACACACTTTTCACGATGAAAAAGCCCGCAGCCACGCATGGGCGATCTGGGGCGGCATCATGGGACTCACAATGGTTGTGTCGCCGCTCATTGGTGGAGTGATCAGTAGTTCACTTGGGTGGCGCTGGGCTTTCTATATCAACATCCCAGTCTGCTTATTGCTGGCGGCAGCGGTCGTGACGCTGGTGGATGAATCTCGTGACCCCATTCCGAGAACATTGGACATCCCGGGAATTGCGCTTTTCGCGCTAGGGATGTTCAGTGCCACATGGGCACTCATAGCCGGCCCCAGTCATGGATGGTCCAGTATCCCTGTCCTCGTGAGCATGATCGGGGGCCTGCTGTTTTTCGCAGTCTTTGTCTGGGTCGAAAAACGCCGCACCCACCCAATGCTTGATCTCGAATTGTTCACAGCCAGGCCCTTCGTTGGCGCAGTACTCGCGATGCTAGCCTATGCCTCATCTGCGCAAGTCATGGCATCGCTGTTACCGCTCTTTCTACAAAATGGCCGTGGCAACGGAGTACTCCAAGCGGGTATCGCCATGCTTCCATTTGCCATTGCGATGCTGATTTTCCCCCAAGTAGGTAGGCGACTTTCGCCTTACCTTGACAGCGCGGGCATCCTGGCACTGGGCCTCTTAATCGTTGCACTGGGTAACCTTATTCTGATGTTCGCCGCCATTCAGCAGGGAGAACTATTACTGATTTCCGGCATGGCTATTTTGGGAACTGGTGGAGGATTGCTGAATGGCGAAACCCAGAAGGCGATCATGGGCACAGTTCCTCGGAGTCGCGCCGGAATGGCATCCGGCATCAGCACCACATCCAGATTTACCGGCATATTGCTGGGTTTCGCCGGGCTGGGAGCTGTACTCGCCAGCGGAGTGAAATTGGCGATCGAAAGCAGGCTGATAGACGCGGGAGTGTCTGCTAAACCCGGATTTTCCGAATACGTGATGGCAGGCGACTTCGAACGTGCTGTTGCAATGTATCCCCACGACTTAACCAAAACGCTGAATGGGCTCGCTCAGCAGAGTTACAGCCAGGGATTCGCGGGCGCATTTGTGATTGCAGCTGTGTTCTCGCTACTCGCAGCCGGTGCGGTGTATGTGCTGATGCGTAGCAAAAAAAGCCATAGATCGAGCCCTGCCATCTAGCCACACCCCTGCAAAACGGGAGTAAAGATATATGTCGATAAATGAACTGAAAATTGCACACCCGATTCAGGCCGACGCAATTATTTTTGACCTTGACGGTACTCTCGTTGACTCTGTGGACGACATGACAGCGCAACTGAACGCAATTCTGATCGAGCGGAATCTTGAGCCAATTTTGGTCGCAACAACTTCATTATTCCTCGGTGACGGAATGCGGTCATTTGCCAGGCGAGCGTTCTACTTGCGTGGAATAAATAACATGGAAGAAGCGATTGATACCTTCATCTCGCGTTACGAACACACTGAGCATCCGATGACAAAACCTTATGACGGGGTAATTGAAACCCTTAGCGCGTTGCGAGAAGCGGGGTGGCAAATATCTGTCTGTACGAATAAGGACGAATCGATTGCCATCGATATTCTCAAGCAAACCAACCTGTTGAAATTCATAGATGTGGTCTGTGGCGGGGATACCGTGTCCTTTAAGAAGCCTGACCCCAGACACCTGGGGGCATTGGTAGCGCGTGCCGATTACGGAAAGCTCCCCAAGATAATGATCGGAGACAATAGGAACGATTTTGAAGTCGCACGCGGATACGGAATACCGTTTGCTTTTGCCAGTTGGGGCTATGGATCTCTGCCTGACGATTGCAAAGCCCTTAATCTCACAGAATTCGGAGATATTCTCGACATCGTTGGCTTACCTGGCCACTGAGCGGCAGCTAAGGATCGACTCCCATCCTCTTCGGTCTACTAAATTCCGGATTCTTAGCAGGTAGCAAGGTCAGAGGTTTCCAATGGTGTTCATGGTGGATTCGTCCTCCTCAGGAGAGGACAAGGGTGGATCAGGTACAGTACTCCGTCATCGATATTCGTCCCAGAATTGCCGCTCACTGATTTGGCTTCAATTGACTCCGTGCGGCACTGCGCGGGAGGGTTCAGTTGAGTGCTCACGTCACCCTGACGTCTCTCGTATCCCCGAGGATCCGCCCCGCATCTTTTGCAGGGGGTAGCCCGAACACCCGAGCATAATCGCGACTGAATTGCGTGGCACTTTCGTAGCCAACCTCGAAGGCCGCAGCCATGACGCTCTTGGCATTTGCCAACATCAGTGTTCGCGCCTGGAGCAAGCGCACGCGCTTCTGATACTGCAAAGGGCTTAAATTGGTAACAGCCTTGAAATGGCGATGAAATGCCGAGACGCTCATCGATGCTCGTTCTGCCAAGCGTTCTACGCCGATGGGCTTGGCAAAGTCGCGGCGAATCCATTGAATAGCCATGTTAACGCGGGCCATTGCGGTATCAGGCGCTGCGATCTCTCTGAGCATCCACCCATGCGGTCCCTGTAGGACGCGGAAGATGATCTCCCGCTCGTAAACCGGTGCCAAAGCTGCGATGGCATCTGGATCGCCCATCAGTCGGAGCATTCGTATCCAAGCGTCCATCAGCTCGGTCGTAACTGAGGCCACCGAAAAGCCGGGATTATTTTCCATGCGGACGGCAGGTTTGGGCAAGTCGCCGAATAATGTCGACAGGACTGCCGGATCAAGCGTCAGACTGACTGCCAGATACGGCTCGCCTGATGCGGCGGGATGTACTGAACCCACGGCTGGTAGGTCGATGGACATGACAAAGTAGGTCGCAGGATCATATCTAAGCGTGCGGTTACCCACCGTCATGCTTTTGCTGCCTTGCAGAATCAGATTGATCATGGGGTCATAGACCGCCGCCAGCAGGTGCTCTGGGATCTTGCCCTGAACCATGGCTACGCGCGGGATGCCTGTTTCGGTTCGGCGGTTTTCAGCGCCGGCCGCCAGTGATCTAAGTTCTTTCAGTTGGTTGTCCATGATTAGCATGCTGAAGGTATAACGACTCCTCGTGCAAGCAAAAAGCAGAAACAGGCATGTTTAGAGTAGGAACGGATATGCCCCCCTAGGCGCTGATTATTACTCTGGACGCACATTCCAACCACAGAGGAAACAGATATGGGCGTCATCGTGATCACAGGCGGCAGCCGCGGAATCGGTGCCAGTGCCGCCGAGCATATTGCCAAAAAAGGTATGGGCGTCATCCTGACCTATAACGCCAACCCCCAGGCGGCGGCTTCGGTTGTGGAGCACATCAAAGACGCAGGTGGGAAAGCCATAGCGCTCAAGCTCGATGTCTCGGATGTTGGCAGTTTCGAGGCATTTCGCGAATCTGTAGTGGTAGCTCTGCGGGAGACGTGGAATGCCACAACGCTGAGTGGCCTGGTCAACAACGCCGGCTATGGCTTGTTCAACCCGTTGGCCTCCGTCAGCGAGGCGCAGTTCGACGACTTGTTCAAAGTGCATCTTAAAGGCCCGTTTTTTCTCACTCAGGTATTGCTGCCGCTGCTGGCGGAAGGCGCCAGTATCGTCAACCTGACCAGCGCCACTACTCGTGTAGCCACCGCCGGAGTTGCACCGTACGCCGCGTTCAAGGGCGGGCTCGAAGTGCTCACCCGCTATATGGCCAAAGAGTTTGGTGAGCGGTACATACGGGCCAATGCTGTATCACCGGGTGCTATCCGTACTGAGCTGGGCGGCGGGCTGAACGACGAGTTCGAAGCGATGCTGGCGGCGCAAACAGCGCTTGGAAGGGTGGGTGAGCCCGAAGATGTTGCGCGGGTTATTGCCATGCTGCTGTCCGAAGAGGGCATTTGGATCAATGCCCAGACTATTGAAGTCGCCGGCGGCTACAACATCTGAAAATACGGGGGGTACACCATGCTTGATCATATTTTTTTGTCGGTAAGCGACATCGCACGCTCTATCAGTTTCTATGAGGCTGTACTGAAGCCGCTGGGTATCACCGCGCGTTTGGACTACGACGGCAAGGACGGCCCACCGGGGCATCCAGATCTGAACGGTTTTGGCAGCAATGGCCGAATGTTTTTCTGGTTGCGTGAAGGTGTATCTGGAGGGCGGGCTGTGCACGTTGGTTTCGTCGCGAACAACAAGGTAGAAGTTGATGCTGCCTACGCCGCGGCCATAGCGCAGGGCGCCATCGATAATGGCGCGCCGGGCGCCCGCTTACACTACGACCCCGATTACTACGCAGCCAATGTCCTGGACCCGGATGGGTACAGCCTGGAATTCGTCTATAAAAAATGGCAACACGTCCAATGAGCGCACTTCTGATCTACGGAGCCACGGGCTACACCGGTCGTATGGCGGTCAAGCGGGCAAAAGCGCTTGATCTGAATTTTGAAATCGCAGGGCGCAGCAAGCAGCAGCTTGCGATCCTTGCAGCGCAGTTGGACGTGCCATATCGAGTGTTCGATGCTGGCGCAGTTCTCAAAACTGATCTGTCTGGCATCTCGGTATTACTAAACTTCGCGGGGCCATTCGCGCAAACAGCAGAGTCATTGATGAACGCGTGCATCAAGTCTGGGGTCGACTATCTGGACATCACCGCCGAGATCAACGTTTACCGGCTAGCTGAGAGACTGGGCGTTCAAGCCGCTGCCAATAAGGTCATGCTTTTGCCAGGCGTTGGTTGGGACGTCGTCCCCACTGATTCGCTGGCGGTGCAGGTTGCTAGGCGCGTTGAAAATCCGCTTGCAATGAGCATCGCACTTCAGGTCCCAGGATCAATGTCCCGTGGGTCGGCCATGAGCGTTAGTGAGATCATCGGTGCAGGCCTACTCGCAAGGGTGGACGGCGAATTGGTTATGGCGCCCGATGCGACGCCACGGGACTTTGACTTTGGTCAGGGGCCGGTCCTTTGCGTGCCGCTTTCTTTCGGTGACCTGATCACAGGCTGGCATTCGACGGGCATTCCTAATATCGCGATGTATGTGCATATCGCGGGCGATGCGTTTCCAGAAGGTGATCTGTCGCAACTGCCTGACGGACCCACGGCAGAGCAACGGGATGCGCATCGCGCCCGCGCAGTGGTTGAGGTCATAGACGCTAATGGAGTAACCGCAACGTCTGTGATCGAAACCGTGAACGGCTATTCCTATACGCCATTGGCAGCGGTGGAAGCTGCGCGCCGGGTATTGAACGGTGAACGGCGCCCGGGATTTGCGACACCGGCCACGGTCTTCGGAGATGGATTTGCCGAGAGCATTGCCGGGACGGTAATTACCGACTTCTAACGTGGTGTTGGCGATTTAAATGGCCGCTGTACGCTCTGTAGCGGAGGCCGGCTGGACCAAATATCGCAGCATCGCACGCAGACGGCAGGCCAAATAGCCGTGAGTACGCTCGGTTGAATTACGAGGCGCTTTTATACCCCACCGTATTGGTGACCGGCCGCTTCTGGCCGATATTCGCCTTTCGCCAACGTCAGCTATGGGTTGTTATCTGCCCTCCGCCAAAGGCAGCAATCGGCCGAGGCTGTGTAAAAACGTTTTTGAGCACGTCAGGTGCTCAAAACCGGACTGGAAATCGCGTTTCTAGGCGAAATCCACATCTGCAGACGTGCCGATAAATTTCAGATTTAACGTAGACGCGGACACTTCAATTTTGGCGAAGCGTTTTTACACACTCTGGGCCAGAAGCGGACGTCCAGCCCACCACTTTTCTTCAGGCAGAAGCTGCAAACAGGAAGGCAATCTTGAAAAGGATTTAAACTCGCCTGGCGGTGTCCCAGACGTCAACATACGGAAATAGATTAGTGCAGATTCATATTATCTACACCCGAACAGTCATGTTGCTCTCCAAGCATCCTTACCAATCATGGAGAGAAATTCAAAGTCAGTACCCTGACTACATGACTTCGCTCGGCCCTTGGGAAGAAGATACGGTCATCGAATACCTTGCAGATGAATACCCAGAACTTTCCCCGCATCCGCAAGAGCAAGTCAATGCGTTCATAGCGGATACTCAAGAGGCAAGAGTGCTTACTTTTGCCGCGTAAATCGTCTTAGCGAGCATTCTCAGAAGCTCGCCCTCGACGTCCGCTTTGGGTCGATAGCTGCCGGTGGCGATTGGCAGTCATCGGCCAGAAGCGGACCTTGAATATCCAAACAACTGCCGAGGTCCATAAACGCATCACGCGTGAGTGCTGGCTCGACGGGCTCGGACTCGGAACTACATGGCCCCGCAGAAACCCACGAACTCAAGATATGTCAAATGCGGGGTAAGCGTCAGGTTAAGGCACGTTGCGATGAGTAAACGCCTAGCAACTGGCTACATATGGCTCCATCAGCGAGCCTCCAACTGCGGATTTTCGATAACAAAAGCCGCTTCACTGAAGCGGCTTTTCTTTACTTGGAGATGTTTGCTAATACTGCTGCTTTCGCGTCTCTACCGTCGACGGTAGTTACACCAGTCAGCCAGCTATCCAGAGTCTCAGGATGAGCGGCCAGCCATTTTTTCGCTGCACTCAAAGCGGGCTCCTTTTTGTCAAGGGAGTTCATGATGCTGCTCTCCATGTCGACCGTGAATTTCAGATTGCTGTACAACTTGCCAACGTTACCGCAGCGCTCGGCATAGCCTTTGGATGTGATGGTTTTGACCGTTGCTGCGCCGAAATCGGGACCGAAGGAATCATCACCACCCGTTAGATACACGATGTCCATGTTCACGTTCATTGGGTGAGGCGCCCACGCCAGGAACACAATGGGCTTCTTGCGTTGAATCGAGCGACCTACCTCTTGGATCATGCCTGCTTCACCAGACTCGACCAGTTTGAAATCCCTCAAACCATACGAGTTGTCCTTGATGATCTTCTGCACCAACGTGTTTCCGCCGCTACCAGGCTGGATGCCGTAAATGCGGCCTCCGAGCTGGTCTTTAAATTTCTCTATGTCCTTGAAATCCTTCAACCCCTCATCGGCCAGAAATTTTGGAACTGCGAGTGTGTATTTTGCACCTGTGAGGTTAGGGGTTGGGAGAACGGACAAAGAGTCCTTTAGGGGGGTAATCAGAGGATCCTGAGATGGCGACCAGTAGTTAATGAACGTATCCAGCTTGCCATCGCTAAGAGACTTCAGAACGATTGGCAGTGAAAGCATGCTGTCGTCAAATTTATAGCCCAGGCCTTCGGCAACCACCTGAGTCAATGCGTTTGTCGATATACCATCGAGCCATCCCACGTTCGCCGTCTTGATGACTTGGCAACTGCTGGGTTCTTGAGCCATAACCAACACGCTTTGAGATGCCAAGGTTACCGCGATCACGGTTTTGTAAAACTTGTTCATCCGACTCCCCTCTAGAGTTGCACTAACTCTGTTTGACGTATCTGGATGGCAGACTCAAATTTGCACGTGGCTGACGCTTATGAATTGCGCCTTTCCCGCTTCGATTATCGGCCAATCGCCAGTACGGCATAACCGCGTTTCTATTATGAGGAGCATGCGGTTTTCTTATGGATCAGTAGGGAGGGATCCACCTGGATATGCACGTCATAGCGGCAGCACGCTGCCGCTATGACGCAAATTTGAACCGTAAGTAAAGTGCCTAGGCCACAGGTTGGTCGAGCGCGCTGCGGCCCATAGTCTGGTCACCAACGTACTTTTGATCGAATGCTGGCCGAGTGAAAATCCTCCGAACCATAGGCTCGAAGTGCTCCAAAGGGCGAGTCGGGTAATCAGGGTCAAAGGATGATTGGTCCCACTCCTCACAGAAGCGCACACAACTCTCGTAGTAAGGGTGATCCTTGTATAGATCCCGCTCATTACGATCACCGCCGAAGAAGTGCACGTAGTAGTAGTTCTGGAAGAGGCCGTGATAATTGATGACCCAGGTCACCTCTGGACGAACATAAGGGCGAAGGATGGATGCTGCATACTGGGAGTGGTTGTAGGGGGCGAGCTCGTCGCCCAGGTCATGGATCAGCGCTGCAACCACCATCTCCTCATCTGCACCAGCGTCCTCAGCTCTACATGCGGTCTGAAGCGAATGAGCGAGCCTGCTCACCTTGTAACCGCTTAGAGAGTGTTCCAGATCCCGCAGGCATTTGAGGAGCCGGTCAGGAAGCTCTTTTGCGAAATCAGTTTCCAGCTGGGTCAGCATTTCATATTCGGCTTTGGTGCCGTCTTTCATCTGGGTAAAAGCTACGGTTTCCATCATCAGTCCTCAGGCTTTCGAATCTTATTGAGCTTTCAAGCTTCTTTTCATGGCTTTGTAGATGCCTTTGGGGCCATCCATATCCATGTAGCAACCTTGCAGATGACGGCGACCTTCATTGGTATCAAAGCTCGTCCGGCCATGGAGGACACGGGTGTTGTTGAACATTTGCAGCTCGCCCTTCTCCAGCTTGAAACGTCGCTCAAATGCCGGATCCACAAAGAGCTCACCCATGCGACGACGTGCACGGTGGAATACGGCCATGTCGTGTTCATTCAGCAGCGGTAGATAGTCGAGGCGCGGGCTATAGCTGACACCTGTCATTCGGCCTAGCGCGTCAGTCATGATGATCGGCCGGCGTTCAATCAACTCCACGTCGCTGTCGACGTGGCGGTAACGTACCGGCACGTTGGCCAGCAGTTCGAAGCCTTCAGGATCTTCCAGCTTGAGCTGCTCTGCGACCGCGAGACTGTCAACGAGTGTAGAGAGCCCCCCCGATGTTTCGTTGATCAGGCAGTGCAAAAGCTGGATGCCAGGCATCGGATCGCGATAAGGGTTATCGGTATGAGGATCGAGGTGAATTGAGCGATAGGCCAGGTCATTGGAGTTCGGCCGGGAGTACACCTCGAAGTACTTGCCGAAATTGGTTTCGCGCACCTGGCCAAAGATTCTGCCTACATCCAGAACTGACTCGGCTTCGGTAGGCACGTTCTGGATAACGACAACCCCATAGGTCAAAAACTTGCTGAATGCCTCCAATCGATAATCGAAGTCAGTCAGTCGGTTGAAGTCGATGTAGATGAGTTGGGTGTCAATGTTGCTCTTCCAACTGATGGGCGTTGGCAGGCCATCCAACGGATCGAAGTCGGCACGAAACTCCGTGAGGTCATACAGCCCCGCATAACCATCACTGAATGACAGCCATGCCTGATCTACGCCTTTGGCCTCTGCTTCAACCAGAGTGATGCCGTCAGGAAGGTTATGCGGGTTAAACAGTCTTTGCTGAGTAGTGACATCAAGACTGACAGCGTCCTGGCAGCGCTCCCGCAACCACAGCGGCGCTAGCACAATGGTTTCCCCTGGCAACTGTGCGATCACGGATGCCGGTTGTTGCTTGATTTCAAAAGTGACCTGTACCATGAGAACCTCCAAATAGGTGGTCTCAGTATCCTTACGTGCTCAGGGGATAAACACCCGCAATCCCCTTATTAGAGGTATGCATAAACGTTATGGAGCCGAGCGAACAGGACCTCCCGCCACTTAAATCTTTGGTCGCCTTTGAGGCCACAATCCGCTTGGGTTCGATGACGGCCGCAGCTGTTGAATTGGGCACTACTCAACCGGCGATTTCTCAGCGGATTCGCACCTTGGAGGAGTCGCTTGGGTGTGTACTCTTCGAACGTAACGGTAAGCTGTTGCGACCCACCTATGAGGGTCAGCAGATTTATTCAGGCCTAGCATCCCCGGTGAGTGAAATTAAGGCAGCGGTCAAGCGCATGCGTCGCCATTTCAACAAGCAGAAACCTACCATCTCGATCGCTGCGAATTTTGGATTCTGCTATTTCTGGCTTATGCCGAAATTGCCTGCGCTCCAGGGCCAGTTCCCCCAGATCCAATTCAAGATTCGCCCAGTAAACCTTGACGATGATCCGATGCTTCAAGATGCCGATATCGCCATTCAGTTTGGATCCCTCGACGGTGACTTCCGATTTGAAAAGCTACTGATCCCCGAGACGGTATTCCCAGTATGCAGTCCAGACCTGGCTGAAAAACTGGGGCTACTGGAAGGTACGAAAATAAGCAGTATCGAGGATCTACCGCTGCTTCATAAGGACAGCGATGACTCCCGGTGGCTGGATTGGCATCACTGGTGCCTGCACGCGAAGATCACTCCGCCAGAGGAAGCGCCAGTTTTTTGCTTCAATAACTATCCGTTGCTGCTGACCGCTGCGCAGGAGGGTCAAGGTATCGCCTTGGGCTGGGCTGGGCTGATCGAAGAGCAGATCAAGGCGGGCAAATTGATCGCTCTCGGGCCTTCAGTAGACCGGCCTCACCGGGGTTACATTGTGAGATCGAACTATCACGAGACACTTCTGGTGAGGGATGTCCTTCAGTGGCTGATTGCGGCAAGCTGACCTTGAAGCCTGCGCCGTTGAATGTCCGCCAAATCCGTTTCCGCTGCTGAAAATCGTGCTGGCGAGGTATTAGATTAACTCGATGCCGATCCCGCCAGGGATCAGACTCGTCTATCTGGCGAGCATTCTCGCCTAAATAGGTGTCCGGTTTCATTAAACCAATACAGTAGATCTTTAGCCCGGCCGGCTTTCATCATCGCTTTGATCAACTTGATTTTTTCCACAGTTTCAACCGTTCCCGAGAGTGGTTTGTTGAGTTTTTTGATTGAAACCTGTCCATGATCTCTTTAGCAGATCACATCCATGAACGATACCTTGTCCGCTCCCGAGGTGAACGACAGTCTGCTTTTGGCCGAAAGCTGCCTATCAGTAATAGGAAAACTCCCCACACCCGCGTCCATCCGTCGCATCCCCCACCCTCCAGTCCCCACCCAACCTGCCGATAACCCTACTAACCGCATGCCTACCCCTGCATCACCACTCGATCGAGTCCACCACATGAACCCACTCTCCCTTCTAAAAAAAGCCCGGGCCGATCGTCAAGGCACCGCCACGCTCACCAGCACTGCCAACGACCTGGACGCCGCCCTCACCGCCCTGCGCATCACCCCTACTCTGATCACCGGTTTTATCTCGCCGCATCTGGATATCGATCAGGTCGCCGCCAAGCTCAAACGCCGTTTCCCACAATCCACCATCAGCCTGTGCACCACTTCCGGCGAACTCTGCAATGCGCCCAATTCGCTGTATTGCGCCACCGGCGAGCGCTGGGATCGGGTGGTGTTGCAGCTGTTCGACGACAGTCTGATCGCCTCGGCCGAGGTGGTGATGGTGCCGCTGGAGTGTGAGGACATTCGTGGCGGCGGTAAGCGGTTGGGGATGCAGGAGCGCATTGCGAAGTTGGTGGGGCATATCAAGCGGGTGCAGGTGCGTACGCCGATCGATCATCGCGATACGTTGGCGTATGTGGTGTTCGATGGGTTGTCGGCGTCGGAGTCGTTTTTTATGGAGGCGTTGTATGAGTCGGGGCGGTTTCCGTGTTTGTTTGTAGGGGGATCGGCCGGCGGTAAGTCGGATTTCCAGAAGACGCTGATTCATGACGGCCAGCGCAGTTATCAGAATCATGCGCAGATTGTGTTTGTGAAGACGGCGGCGCAGGTGCGATTTGGGGTGTTCAAAAGCCAGAACTTCAAACCGGCGGATTTGACCTTCAGTGTGCTGACGGCCTCGGTGGAGGACCGCACGATTGACCAGGTGATCGACAGCGCCGGCAATATCAAGAGCATGGTGCAGGCGCTGTGTGATGCGTTTAATTGTGCGCCGCAGGCATTGGAGTCGAAGCTGGCGGATTATTCGTTTGCGATTCGGGTGGGCAGTGAGTTGTTTGTGCGGTCCATCGCGCGTATCGACTTCGAGCAGCAAATCGTGCAGTTGTTTTGCGACGTGGCGCCGGGCGAGGAGTTGGTGATGGTGCGGCGTACGCCGTTGCGTGAGGCGACGCGCCTGGACTATGAACAGTTCCTGCGTGGCAAGGGTGGCCAACCGGTGGCGGGGATTTTGAATGACTGCATCTTGCGTCGGCTGAACAACGGCGCCGAGTTGGGCAGCATGGCGGGGACGTTTGGCGATGTGCCGTTGGCGGGATTCTCGACCTTTGGGGAGATTCTGGGGCTGAACCTGAACCAGACGCTGACCGCAATTTTCTTCTTTCGGGTGGCCAAGGGCGCAAGTTTCAGTGACGAGTATGTGGACAATTTCATCACTCATTACGGCGAGTTCAAGGCATTTTTCCTACGCCGTCAGGTGAAGAAGCTGGCGGGATTGAACCATGTGGTGGTCAAGCAGATTGCTGCGTTCAAGAACAATGATTTCTCCAACACCCTGAACACCCGTGGGCTGGACAACAATATCCTGCCGGTATTCGAAGGCCTGGCGGACTTGGGCCAGGTGCTGGCCCAGGCTGAGCAACAGCAGGAAGAAATCGCGGCGCAGCTCAAGCATTATTCCGGTGAGTTGCACGCGTCGATGGATGACTTGGTCAGCACCATCGACCAGCAGAACAGCGTATCGGCCCAGGCCGGGGCCACGGTGGAGGGGCTGTCGAGCCAGGCGGATGTGGCGGTGGAAGGTGCGCGCACGCTGGCCGGGTCGAGTTTGCGGATCCAGTCGATTGTGCAGGTAATCCAGCAGATCGCCGGGCAGACCAACTTGCTGGCGCTCAACGCGGCCATTGAAGCAGCGCGCGCGGGCGACTTGGGCCGGGGCTTTGCAGTGGTGGCAGACGAGGTGCGCAAGCTGGCGGAAATCACGCGTAAGAATGCGGCGGAAATTGGCGTGGATATTGACCTGCTGTCAAGTGAGATCCAGCGGGTAGCCCAGCAGATTGAAGACCAGTCCACCGGTGTGGGCGCACTGCGAGAGATGCTGGACGCGTTGGAAGCGTCCAGCCGTGCGACCGAGGGCACGGCGCAGCGGACGAAGACGATTGCGGATACGTTGACGGGGTTGACGCACGCGTAGGCGTTATTGAAATCGTCAGCTTTGGAATCTCATTGAGGCATGAGGACTGTGCGGTGCCTTAGGGCATCGCTTATCAAGTCCTCATAATTATTGGTTTTTCATCAGCATGAAAAAATGGCCGGGCCAGATTCTTCGCATGGCGAATGCCTCACGGTCACCGGCAACAAAGTCCGGGAAGTAGCGTTTGGGCGATTGGCGAACAATGTCGTCCAAGATTGAGCGTTGTGACGTCTGACTGTCGAAAGAGGCGACCGGCTTGCTTATCCGGCCAGTGGTTTTGTCCAGTGTGTAGCCTTCTGCCTTGCCGTGTTCGGTGAGGGTCCAAACGCCGTTGACGTTATCCGTGAGTGCCTTGAAGGGCGGTAGCCTGACGTCCTTGTTGGTGGTTTGGACAATATGGTCCTCGTACCTGACTTTGTGGTAGGTGGCGAACTGGCTGGCGAGTGGGGGCTGATCAGCCCCTTCATTAGAGAATTTTTTTACCATCTTCTCCAGGAACGGTATGCCACCAATGTTTGTAAACGCACCTTGGGCCGGGTCCAGAATGTGTCGCAAGAAACCCTGGTCGATACGGGTGCTGTTGATCGCCGAACCCTCCAGGACGCTTGACGCGATTGCGGCGTCCTCTGGCTTGAAATCGAACGTCACCTGATACCCTTCCCCGTCATAGCGAACGTTACTCCCCCCGAATTGAAGGCCGTCGCTGTAATGACGATAGGTACCGAGTGCTATGGCCACGTGATCTACAAAACGCAGGTCAGCACCCTCCGCTGCGGCGTAAGCGTACATATCCGAGATCAAGGCACGATCCTCAGGGTTGAGGAAATCGGCGTGGTTTTGAGTGCCGTTATAGACGGTGGCAGGTGGCTTGGCGACCGGCGGTTCACCCCCCCGTACAAACGCGAAATCAGGTGATCACGCCCACTTGCAGGTAGCAATTTCGGGTTGGCAGCCATTGGGGTTGCGGTTGCTTGCAACTCTTCCCACGCTGAACGTCGCTCATTGAGCGTTAAGGCACCGCCAACGTCCTTCGCAATTAGGCTGAGCTGATCGCGCGCAAGCCCTTTGAAAGGGTTGCTGTCAATGCCATCGACGAAGCCGTTGGCCTGCCGGGCCCGAGCCAGGAGCTCCGGGTTATCGGTATTGGGAAGCGCTGCACCGTGTTGTTTTTTGTTGGCAATGTAGTTATCGCCGGTAATCGAGTGGAACGGGTTTTCGCTCTCCGAGCCCGCGCGTTTTTCAGCACGCGCTGCCGCTTCGCTCAACTGGTGAGCCAGGATTGAGACGGTGCTGTTGGTAACTTCACCGTTCGAAGTTGACGCGGCAATGGGCTCTTCTTTATCTGACGAAACCGCAAACACGGGCTCGGCGTTGGAAGTACTACTTGTTGCCATACGATTAGTGGCTGACGACGCATGAAGATTAATAGATATCATGGATCACTCTTCCTAAATAGGAGGACAGCGCCGCTGCCACATCATCAATATCATTGTTTTCCATGTAAAAGAGCCCAAAAACCAAACTGACAAAATACTTTTCAGTTGATTAATAGCTATATTTTAATACGCCTGAATCGACGCCAGCAGGACGCGTATAGCGAGGTGTGCCCCCGTATACATCATGATAGATTCTAACTCGCGAGCCATTACCAAACGACTGAGTGTTAAAATCCTGCACTGTGCCAGACGAATGCGGAGTGATTCTCCTGCAATCCTCTTGAGAGCTGAAGGGCCTTGAATAGCAAAGCCTCACATCCTCCCTGATGCTGTCAGGGTAAAACGTTGTACTCCATTGAATTCCCACTAACTGTTTGGGATCAATGAGCGTTCCTGGGGGAAAGTCCGAGCTAACAACACTGAAACTCGCAAACCCTACACCCGGATGAGTATCGGAATTGGATAACACCAATACGGGACTGGGGTCCCCAGACTTTGAAATAGAACTTTCTTCCGCAACGACCACCCCACCGGCCAATACCAGCAGAGCAGTAACAAGAGCACGCATAGGCTTGTTTGCATTTACGGAGCAACGAATCACTATCGAGCCACTCATAATCACCACCATCGCTTGAGAAGTTAATACGTAAGAGCCCAATGGATCCAGCTGTAAGAATCACACTTCTACCATTGCACGATTCATTAACCGTAGAAACCCACGCACTTCCTAAAACATTCAAGGACAGCTCTGTAATACTAATAAGTAGGAATACGCAGGTATTTTCCTAATCCCGCATGCCCGCTATTTAATTTGGGCTTTGTAAGGCTACTCAGGCGAGTCAAGCAGGCTGAACAGATTGTTCATCCAGATCGCTCGCTTGGGGGGCGGATCGTCGCTGTCGGCAAGGGCATCCATAAGGGAGCGACTCTGCGCGGAACCAACAGAGGTTTCCAGGATGAAGCCCTGCTGAGCTTCATCCTCTGGAGGCATTGTTGGTCGATGCAGCTTGCCGGTAGCGGTGTCCAGCGTGTAGCCAGCGGACTTACCCAGTTCGGTCAAACTCCACACGCCATTAACGTTGGTGGCAACTACCTTTGAGGGCGGCAGTTTGGTGTCCGTGTTCGTCGTGACCAGGACATTGTCCTTGTTTTCGATCCGGTTGAAGGTGGCGAATTCGCTGCCGAGCGCGGCTTGTGAAGCACCTTCAGCAGAGAACTTGAGCACCATCTGTTCAAGGAACGGTATTCCGCCGATGTTGGAGAGAGATCCGTAGTCCGGGTTCAGAATATGCCTTAAGAAGCCTGGGTCGATACGGGTGCTGTTGATGGCCGAACCATTAAGAATGCGCGAGGCAATAGCCGCGTCCTGCTCCTTGAAGTGGAAGGTGATGCGATAACCCTCCGAGGTATAGCCATTGTTGTGGCTCAGCTGCTGACCGCCGTCGCTGAGATGTCGATAATGGCCGAGCTGCCAGGCCAAGTCATCGACGAAGGCCAGATCAGCACCTTCAGCCTGCGCGTAAGCGTACATCTGCGAGATCACGGCACGATCATCGCGGTTGAGGAAATGATAAGAGCTCTGAGTTAGGTTGTAGGAGGTCAATGGTGGTTGGGCCACCGGCGGCTCGTAGTTGCCGAACACGCGAGCGACCATCAGAGCATAGCCGTCAATCGATGCCTGACTCGCGCTGCTCGCCTGGGCGGGTGCCGTAGATTCCATCTCTTGCCATGCGGCACGGCGTTCGTTGGTGGTGAATGCGCCGCTGTCGTCATGGGCGATCAGGATCAACTGATCACGTCCCAAGCCCTTGAAGGGGTTGCTGTCGGAACCGTTGATGAAGGCGGTTGCCTGTCGGGCGCGGGCCAGGAGCTCTGGAAGATCGGTGTCTGGCACCTCGGCGTCATGCTGCGCTTTATCCGTAAGGTAGCTGTCGCCGATGATCGAGTCCGGCGGATCGGCGAGTGGCTCTGCGGTGCGGGTGTCGGCGCGCACTGAGGCTTCGCTCAGCTGACGAGCCAAAACCGATACGGTGTGGGGCGCACTATCAGTGTGTGTAGCGGTAGATGCACCAGCCGTGTCTGCCGTTGTCTGCATTGCTGGTGAGGTTGCGGCATTAACCGGACTGCTAGCCAAACGATTGTTAGGCACTGAGGAATAAGCGTGGATAGTTGCCATGAGAATTCACCCTGTAGAGGCGGCTAAAATTTTACCAACTGCACGTTTTTTATTTATCAGAGCAGAGGTCACCGTAATAAGTGACCCTTGCACGGTATTACGAGTTAGTACCTATATCGAAAAGTCACTGTATCAACGCCAGCAGGACGACTGTAGGGTGGTGTGCCCCCTAAGACATAATGCTTGATGACAACACGTGATCCGTGATTGAAACTCTGGGCATTAAACTCATAGATAACGCCAGATGAGTTAGGAGCGATATCCACGCAATTAGGTTGAGAACTATAGGGGCGAAAGTAACAGAGTTCGACCTTTGAATTGGCACTTTCAGGGTAGTACGTTGTACGCCACGCGATCTCTAGTAACTCTTTCGGATCAGGCAAAGTACCACTGGGAAAGTCCAACGAGTTCGCGTAGAAATTGGCTAATCCAACACCCTCATTGGACAAAACCAGCACAGGACTTGGCGTATCATCTTTAGTGAAAGATCGCTCTTCAGCCAACGCCAAACTAGCAGACACAAACAGCAAGAGCGCAAACAAAACGAGTATGAACTTACGAACATTCAAACCAAGCATTAAAGTCAACATCTCGATTGGAATTTTCATAACCCTCACCTTATTAATCAACGGTAGGAAGTACGGCACTACCGTCGCACGCTTTTTTAACCGAAGTAAGATAGCAACGTCCTAAATTCACGAAAGAGCAATCTGTAATACTAATAAGTAGGAATACGTCGGTAACGTCCTAGTCCCGCCTCCCCTCTACCAAAACCGCTTGTTTCAGGTCATGCTTCGCCGCTCATTTCAAGGACGATAACAACAATGAAAACCGCTCTACGCGCCCTGTTCCTGATTTGCCTCACCGCTCCCGCCTTCGCCGCCGAAAACCTCGTCGGCTTCAAGACCACCACCCTGCCCGATGCGCAAAACAACCGACCACTCGAACTGGTCGTCTGGTACCCCGCTACCACCACCACCCAACCCAAGCTGATCGCCGACAACGCAGTCTTCATCGGCGCCCTCGCCGTACCCGATGCACCACCCGCCAGCGGCGAACATCCACTGGTCGTGCTCTCCCACGGCTACGGCGGTAATTGGGGTAAACAGACGTGGCTGGCCAGTGCGTTGGCCCATCAGGGCTATATCGTCGCGGCGGTCAACCACCCCGGCACCACCACCAAGGACCGCAGCCCGCAAGCCGCCGCGCAGTTATGGCAGCGCCCGGCGGACTTGAGCCGTGCTATCGATGCAGTGTTGGATCAGCCCACGCAATTCGGCGCGGTGGCGAACAAACAGATCGCCGCTGTAGGCCATTCCCTCGGCGGCTGGACCGTGCTGGAAATCGCCGGTGCACGCTTCGATCCTGACCTGTTCGTCAAGGAGTGCAGCACCTATCCCAAGCTGGGCGGTTGCATTGGCTACTACGAGATGAATCCCGCTGCCACGCCAGAGGGCAAGGCCAAGCTGGCCGCTGACTTGAGCGACAAACGCGTCACCGCCATTGTGTCGTTGGACTTGGGCCTGTCGCGCGGCTTTACCGACGCCAGCCTCGCCGCATTGCCGGTGCCGGCGCTGGTGATTGCGGGGGGTGTGCCAACGGAAGATATGGCGCCTGAATTGGAGTCCGCCGATATGGTCCGGCGGATGGCAAAAGCTTCGACGCAGTATGTGGAGATCGCCGACGCTACCCACTTCAGCTT
Organism: Pseudomonas sp. H1_D04; assembly: GCF_054683855.1. Lineage (NCBI taxonomy): Bacteria > Pseudomonadati > Pseudomonadota > Gammaproteobacteria > Pseudomonadales > Pseudomonadaceae > Pseudomonas > Pseudomonas sp. H1_D04. The sequence goes on along the minus strand of NZ_CP162826.1, from coordinate 4,138,267 downwards.
TATGTCGATCTGCAAGCCGGGGGCGATTGCGTTGATTGAAGAGAGCTCGCCGGGGGATGGCATGATTTGCCGGGATGGCGAAGGCGCTCGGGCGCGGGGAGTGATTCAGCAGCAGGTTGTGGGGCTGATTACTGGGTTTTTGAGTCGGTCGTTTCGGAACTGATTAAGGCGGAACACTCAACTCAAAGTGGTATGGATGGGAGCGGCCCAAGGTCCTCACATCGATACCACTGATGATTACTATCGAACCGCTCGCCTATAGGCCGACCAACGGCCCTTCCTATAATCGCTTCCCACTTCTTCCCATGCGCCTGGCCTCAGGCGACATCCCCTCTTGGAACCCATCACTATGCCAAGCGCGAGCCAGGCCTCCAGCGGCCGTCCCGAACATAATCAACAAAGCGTCAAACAGCAGTGGCTGGCGATTCTCTCGGTCGCGGTAGGTGCTTTTGCCCTGGTGACCAGTGAATTCCTGCCGGTGGGCGTGCTCAACGATGTCGCCACCGACCTAGGTATCAGTGCCGGCCACGCGGGTTTGATGGTGACGCTGCCCGGCATCATGGCCGCCCTCGCTGCACCGTTTCTGTCGGTGAGCATTGGCGCGATGGACCGTCGTTATCTGCTGATCGGCCTGACGCTGATCATGATCATCGCCAACTCGGTCGTGGCCTTTGCCAGCGACTTCAACCTGCTGCTGTTCGGCCGTGTGTTGCTGGGCATCAGCATCGGCGGTTTCTGGGCCACGGCCATTGCCCTGAGCGGTCGCCTGGCGCCCAAGGGTGTGGGCGTAGCGAAGGCGACTTCGATCATCATGATGGGCGTGACCCTGGCCACCGTACTCGGCGTGCCCGTCGGCACCTGGCTCAGTGGCCTGATGGGCTGGCGCATGACGTTCCTGGTGACCGCGCTGGTGGGCATTCCAGTGCTGTTGGCGCAGATGTTCCTGCTGCCAAGACTCACGCCGGAGAAGGCCATTCGCATCAGTGATCTGCCGGCTTTATTTATCAACCCACAAGCGCGGGTCGGCTTGATCGCAGTGTTGCTGATCGGGCTGGCGCACTTTGCGGCCTACACCTATGTCGCGCCGTTCTTCAAACACAGCTCTGGCTTCGACGGGCCGACCATTGGTTCGCTGTTGCTGCTGTACGGCGTCGCAGGCGTGATGGGCAATATTTTTGCCGGGTTCGCGGCTAACCGCAGCGTGCGCAATACCTTGCTGCTGGTGGCGTTGATGATCGGCACCAGCACCGCGCTGTTCCCGTACTTCGCCACCGGCATGACCGGCGCGGCGATGCTGATCGCGCTGTGGGGCTTTGCCTTTGGCGCCTTCCCGGCGTGCGCGAGTATCTGGATGTTTGTGGTGGCGCCCAAGGATGTCGAGCGCGGCATGCCGCTGTTCGTGGCGTTGTTCCAAGTGATCATTGCCCTGGGCTCGTTCTTTGGCGGGCAGATCGTCGACCAGATGGGCAGCGCGGTGCTGTTGAGCCTGGCCACGGCGCTGGTAGGTTGCGGGTTTGTGACGGTGCTGGTGTTGGGACGCAGGGTCAGCAACAGCTTGGCGGCGCAGCCTTGCTAGCCATTGGCTGCGATTTTTAAGCTGGTATCATCCGGGCACGTTTAACCCAGGTAGACACCCATGAATCGCCAGAAAAAACTGCAGCAGCTGTTCAAGGCCAAGGCCAAAAAGGCCAGCGCCAAATTGGCGCCTAAATCCAAGGACAGGTACATCAGCAAAGCAGAGCGGGAAAAGCTGGCGGCTGAAGCGGATCAGGCGCCAAGCGTTTCCCCGCAAGACTGACTCAGCAGCCGCTCAGCGCCACCTGACGGCGCTCGCCCACAAAGAAAAACGGCCGCAGGCGCACGCCTACGCTGTTACCGATAAACGCCGCCACCAGCCACACCCAGCCATGCAGGCTGCCCGAGGCGATGCCGCTGAAGTACGCGCCGATGTTGCAGCCGTACGCCAGGCGCGAACCGTAACCGAGCAGCAGGCCGCCGATCACCGCAGCGATCAGCGAGCGGGCCGGGATCTTCAGGCTGGGGGCGAAACGCCTAGCCAGGCCGGCGGCCAACAGCGCACCGAGGACGATGCCGATGTCCATGACGCTGGTGATGTCCTCCCACACCGGCGCCGCCAGGGCCTTGGCATTGCCCGGCATCTGCCAGAACGCCCAAGCGCTTACGTCCACACCCAAACCACTCGCCACCTTGGCGCCCCACAGGGCGAACGCCGAAGTGATGCCCCACGGCCGCCCGGCCAGTGCGAGGGTGGCGTAGTTGAGCAACGCCAAACCAATCGCGCCCCACACCAATGGCCATGGCCCACGCAGGAAGCGGCGCAAGCCCTGATGTTCGCTGGTCACGCCCTCTTCAAGCTGGCCGTGGCGGCGCTTTTCCAGGCGCACGGTGACGGCCGCGATAAGCGCAAACATCGCCAGGCTGGCGAGCAACGCGGGCACTACGCCGAAGCTCTTGACGATGGACACCGCCGGGAACGCCGGCAACGCAAACCACCAGTCCACATGGTGTGTGGCGATCAGCGAGCCGCAGATAAAGAACAACAACGTCACCAGCATCCGCGCATTACCGCCGCCCACGGTGAATAGCGTGCCCGAGGCACACCCGCCACCCAACTGCATGCCGATGCCGAAAATAAACGCGCCAAACACCACCGACACCCCGGCCGGCGCCACCAGCCCGACCACTGGCTGCCCGAACAACGTGCCCGCCCCCAGCGCCGGGAAAAACAGCAGCACTGCCAGCGCGAGCATCACCATCTGCGCCCGCAAGCCAGCGCCACGGCGCTCATTGATGAACACGCGCCAAGCGGAGGTGAAGCCGAAGGCAGCGTGGTAAAGGGTCAAGCCCAGTGCGGCGCCGACCACCAGCAACAGCACCTGGCGCGAACCGACGCTGTTTTGCAGGAACAAGGCGCCCAGCACCAGGATGACAAAGGCCACCAACGGCGCGACAGGCTTGCGCGCGGGAGTGATAGGGAGAGAGGTGCTCATGGGGTATCTCGGTTTGTTTGAAGGGGGGATTTCGAACGGGCGAGTATAGCCTGTGGGAGTTGTCGGACTTCAGTGAGGCTGCGATAGCGGTGTGTCAGGCAACATGGAGGTTGGCAATGCCGCCGCCATCGCAGCCTCGCCAGGGCTCGACAACTCCCACATTGACCGTCACTGTGGCTGAGTACTGCGCCGGCAGCGCCTGTTCAAATCACCTCGCCCTGTTTGAGGAGTCACGAATACCGCTATGAGTTTCCTCGGTACCTTCCGCTCCCTGCGCAGCCCCAACTACCGCATCTGGGCCGCCGGGGCGTTGGTCTCTAATGTCGGCACCTGGATGCAGCGCACCGCGCAGGACTGGCTGGTGCTGACCCAGTTGACCCCGCACAACGCTGCGGCGGTTGGCATCGTGATGTCGTTGCAGTTCGGGCCGCAGTTGCTGTTGCTGCCATGGACCGGCTTTGCCGCCGACCACTACGACCAGCGCAAATTGCTGATGGTCACTCAGGCGCTCATGGGTCTGCTGGCACTGACGCTGGGGGTGTTCACCGTCACCGGGTTTGTCGAACTGTGGCACGTGTATGTGTTCGCGTTTTTGTCCGGCTGCGCGTCGGCGTTCGATGCGCCGGTGCGGCAGGTTTTCGTCGCGGAACTGGTGGCCGAGAAGGATTTGTCCAACGCCATCGCACTCAATTCCACGTCGTTCAATATGGCGCGCATGATCGGACCCGCCGTGGCGGGCCTGACCATCGCCTCGGTGGGCACCGGCTGGGCATTCCTGCTCAATGGCAGCAGTTTCTTTGCGGTGCTGGTTTCGCTTTTTTTCCTACGGGTGTCGGGACAGCACGCCAAGGTGCGGGCGCTGCGTACCAAGGGCAGCCTGACCGAGGGCCTGCGCTATGTGTGGGCACGGCCGGACTTGAAGGCGATCCTGCTGATGTTGTTTCTGATCGGCACCTTCGGCATGAACTTCCCGATTTTTATCTCGACCATGGCGGTAACTGCGTTCCATACCGATGCGCGCGCCTTTGGCCTGCTTTCCTCGACGCTGGCCATCGGCACCATTGCCGGCGCCCTGCTGGCCGCCGGACGCGAGCGGCCACAGTTCAAGTCGTTGCTCAACGGTGCGGCGATCTTCGGCATTGGCTGCACGCTGGCGGCCCTGGCGCCGAACTATTGGTTGTTCGCCGTGGCGCTGGTGATCATCGGCGTCGGTGCCATGACCTTCAGCAACACCACCAACAGCCTGATGCAACTCACCACCGAACCCGCCATGCGCGGCCGAGTGATTGCCCTGCGCGTCGGCGTGGCCTTGGGCGGCACACCGATCGGTGCGCCTATCGTCGGCTGGGTCGCGGACCACCTGGGCCCGCGCTGGGCACTGGGTGTTGGCGCGTTGTCGGGCATCCTGGCAGTGGGTGTGGCGGTCTACACCCTGCGGCATCGGTTGGATCGGCCCAAGTAACCCTCGCTTCGGCGTCCTTGTATAGGGGGGTGGGGTATGGCACCATCCGCCCCACTATAGGTAGGGGGGTATATCGTGAGCCATATCGCAGCCAACAAAGACAGCCTGATAAAACGGGTTAAACGCATCGCCGGGCAGATTCAGGCGGTGGAGAAAGCCCTGGAGTCGGACGCTGACTGCGCCAAGACCCTGCACTTGGTGGCCGCTACGCGCGGCGCCATCAACGGCTTGATGGAAGAGATCATCGAAGAGCACGCCAGGGCGCACGTGGCGGATCCTTCCCTCAGCGAGGAAGAACGCAACAAGGGTGTCGAAGAACTGCTCGAAGCCATCCGGCGTTACGCCAAATGACGCTCATGACAAATCACGCCCACGAGCATGTGTTCCTCGGCGCTGCCCACGAAGAGAACGCCAGGCGCACCCTGTGGGTGGTGATGCTGACAGTGGTAATGATGGTGGCGGAAATTGCCGCCGGCTACGTCACCGGCTCCATGGCCTTGCTGGCTGATGGTTTTCATATGGCGACCCATGCCGGTGCCTTGGGCATTGCCGCCGCAGCCTATGCCTATGCCAAGCGCCACGCGCGCAGCCCGCACTACAGCTTCGGCACCGGCAAAGTGGGCGACCTGGGTGGCTTCGCCTCGGCGCTGATCCTGGCGCTAGTGGCCCTGGGCATTGGCGTCGAGTCAGTGATCCGCCTGCTTGAACCCACCGCGGTGCAGTTCGGTACCGCGACTCTGATTGCCATCGTGGGCCTGGTGGTGAACATCGTCAGTGCGCTGTTGCTGGGGCACGGCCACAGCCACGAGCATGACCACGAGCATCATCACCACAGCAACGACAACAACCTGAAATCCGCCTATGTGCATGTGCTCGCCGATGCGCTGACCTCCGTCCTCGCCATTGCGGCGCTATTGGCCGGGCGCTACCTGGGCTGGGTGTGGCTGGACCCGGTGATGGGTATCGTCGGCGCCATCGTGATTGCGCGTTGGGCCTGGAGCCTGATGGGCGTAACCGCCGGCGTGCTGCTGGATCAAACCGATGAGCACGTCGCCGCCGAAATCCGCGAGCTGGTCGAGCAACCCGGCGACGCCAGGATTACCGACCTGCACGTGTGGCGCGTCGGCCCCGACGCCCACGCGGCGATTGTGAGCGTGGTCGGCCAGGCGAGCACGGATGCCGACAGCATTCGCGAGCGACTCAAGCCGGTGCATGAAGTGAGCCACCTCACCGTTGAGTTTCGTTTGGCGTGAGTGCGCCCCCTTTACCCCATCTCCAGGTGACCTCTTGGCTAAAGACATCGAAAACCCCTGCGTCTCCACCTGTCAGCTCAGCGGCGACCTGTGCGTCAGCTGTGGACGCAGCAAGGACGACATCCGCAAGTGGAAACGCATGAAACGCCCCGAGAAAATGGCCGCGGTGCAACGTGCAACCCAACGCTTGAAGGCGTTGAAAAAGGCTAAGTAAGCCGCGTATTCAGGAGCGCCCAATCGACCCCGACACCGGAAGATTACCCAGCAGTTTGAGCCCGGTGCTTTTCACGAAGGTGTCGTAGTCCATCGGCTTCTGGATGCGCGTTTCAGCGTTGGGCAGCACGTAGGCCCAGGCGCGCTGGCTGGAGGCGTCGTACACCAGCTTGAACAGGCGCGTCGGCACCCAGACCTTGTTGTCGCCGATGGTGCTGTAACCCTGGTCAAACAGCGGCCCGGTAAACACATACACATCGCCGCCGGCGCGCTTGGCAAACTTGCGCACGTCCGCCTCGACCTTGCTCCAGATCTTGCGGTTGTTGGTGGGGTCTTGGGGCACCATGTTCGACAGCGCAAACGACTGCGCCATGGCGCGGGCGTTGGGAGCATCGGCGGCCGGAGCCTGGTGGCCGCGGTCAACGGCCGGGTGCTGGCTGCGGTAGTCGCTCAGCTCCGCGCGGCCGCCTTTTGGAATTCGCGGGTCGGCATAGAACTGGTTGGTGCGCTCCTCGCCTTTGGCATCTTTCAACTGCGCAGCGTTCAGGCGTTCGACCACCACCAACGGGGTCTTGCTGGTCTGTGAGTAGAGCACCGCAAACGTCTCGGAACACAGCGCCAGGGGTTTCATCGACGCCGGAACGGTGGCTGTCTTAATTGGGGCGGCGGCAGGGAAGAGATCGGCACAGCCATCGAATGAGGCGCGTTGTTCGGTGGGGGTGTAGGGGTTTACCAGACTGCGGGCATCTACAGCGGTAGAAAACAAAACAAGGGCCGACAGCCCGACAGCGATAGTGCGTAGGTACATGCTTTAAATCTTATGGTGAGGGTAACGGAGAAGCGCGAATGTTCGTGCGGGGCTTATGGACCCTGATTCGTCTGTTTGGTGCCGCGAGACTCACGGATAAGGTTGAACCTCTCCTACACGCAGGGGCTCAGAAGCCTACATCCTCGGGAGAATTTTATGACCCAGACAGCACTCGTCGTAGGCGCCAGCGGCATCGTTGGCAGCGCCATCACCCAGCTACTGCTTGAACAACAATGGCAGGTCGCCGCGCTGTCCCGCCAGCCATCACAGGTGCCGGGCGTGATTCCAGTCGCCGCCGACTTGCAGGACCCGACATCGCTGCAACTGGCCTTGGCCGATCTGAAACCCACCCACGTATTCATCACCACTTGGTCGCGCCAGGCCACCGAAGCCGAGAACATCCGCGTCAACGCCGCCATGGTGCGCAACGTGCTGGATGCCGTGCGCCCCGCCGGCAGCGTGCAGCATGTGGCCTTGGTCACCGGCTTGAAGCACTACCTCGGGCCGTTCGAAAACTATGGCAAGGGCAGCCTGCCGCAAACCCCGTTCCGCGAAGAGCAAGGCCGCCTGGATGTGGAGAACTTCTATTACGCCCAGGAAGACGAAGTGTTCGCCGCCGCCAAAAAGGACGGCTTCACCTGGAGCGTGCATCGCCCGCACACAGTCACCGGCGTGGCCGTGGGCAATGCGATGAACATGGCGACCACCCTTGCCGTCTACGCCAGCGTCTGCAAACACACTGGGCGCCCATTTGTATTCCCAGGTTCCCGCGTGCAATGGGACAGCCTCACCGACATGACCGATGCGCGGCAATTGGCACAACAACAGCTGTGGGCCGCCACCACGCCGGCGGCGGCCAACCAGGCGTTCAACATCACTAACGGCGACGTGTTCCGATGGAAATGGATGTGGGGGCAGATTGCCGATTATTTTGGCCTTGTACCCGCAGACTTCCCGGCCAAACCCTCGCCGCTTGAGAGTCAGATGGCCGACGATCAGGCAGCCTGGAGCCAGCTCGCTGCGGAGCATGGGCTGAAGGAAACGGACATCAGCCGCCTCGCCTCGCCCTGGCACACCGATGCTGACTTGGGGCGCCCGATTGAGGTGGTCACGGACATGTCCAAGAGCCGGAAGATGGGGTTCACCGCCTACCAGGCGAGCGACCAGGCATTTTTCGAGGTGTTCGATAAGTTGCGCGAAGCACGGTTGATCCCTTAACGCACCAGGGGCAGCGTCACCACAAATTCGCTGCCCTTGCCATGCCCATCACTCATCCCCGTCACCTTACCGCCGTGGGCTTCGACCAATTCACGCACTACCGTCAAGCCAATGCCCAGGCCCGTCACGTTGAAGCCGATGGCGTGTGTGTCTTGCACGTACGGGTCAAAAATGAACGGCAGTGCCTTGGCGGTAACACCGATGCCATTGTCGGCAATACTGATCCGCAGCACTTTGGCGGTCACGGTGGCCGTCATGCTGATGGTGCCGCCTACGGGCGTGTACTTGGCCGCGTTGGCCAGCAGGTTGTGCAAAATCTGCGCGAGTCGGCCCGGGTCGCCGTTGACGATCAGAGCAGCGTCAGGCAGCTCGACATCAAACTGTTGCTTTCGCGCAATCATCACCGGGCTACAGGCATCGACGGCGGCATTCAGAATACGCAGCATGTCCACTTCACTGCAGTTGATACGCAGCTTGCCGGTGCTGGCGCGCGAGACATCCAGTAAGTCGTCGACCAGTTGAGAAATATGCTGGACTTGGCCCTCGATCAACTCGCGCATGCGCGGCAGTTGATCACTGGGCAGCCGTACCATTCGCTCGGCAATCAGCTTGATGGGGGTCAGCGGATTACGCAGTTCATGGGCGACCATCGCAAGGATGCCTTTCTGCTGGTCCAACGCTCGCTCCGCTGTCGCCTGCAGGTCCTGGGCGCCGAGCGCTGCGATGACCAGTTGCGCGTTGGCCTCACGCATTTCCTGAAACAGTTGCTCTTCCATGCCCGGCATGGCGACCGGTACGGATTGGGCCAGGAGTATGGCGAGCACCAACTGCTGGTTGGCCTCGATCAACTGCTCGACGTGCTGGGAATCCTCCAGGCGACTGTTGGCGTCACTCAGTTGCTGCTGCAATGCGGCCAGTACCGCTCGGGCTTCAACGGTTTTCTGGCCGAGCAGGAAGAGTTCGTGGGCAGCATTGGCTGCTTCACGCTCGTCCTCTCCAGCGCGTTTACTCATGGGTCAACTCAGACATTATCGTTCCTTAATTGGCTGGCTAGTCGGACGACCACCGAGCAGCCCTTCCTGGTCAGCGAGCATCTCGCCGATCTGCAGGCCATCGTCATTGATGTGATATTGGCGCAGCTCATCGCTGTGGGCACTGGCACGCACCTTGACCACGGCCATGATGCGCAACAGGCGGCTGCGCACTTCGATGTAGCGCTGCACGATGATCGCATCGGTCAGGAACGCCGTGCCGTAAGGGCTGAAGCGCAGATCGGTGTAGCGGTCTTCCAGCTCCGAGGTCATCAATACACTGACCCCGGCGCGGGTCAACGCGGTAACCATGCGTGACAGCGACTCACGGAAGTCCGCACGAAAGGTCGGCGCCAGGGCCAGCTCAAAGCCCGACAGCGAATCGATGACCACCCGCGTGGCGTTCAAGCGGCTGATCTCGCTCAGCAACAGTTGGACGATTTCGTCGATGGACAAATCCGGCGCCCGGCTGTCCACCAGGCTGACCCTTCCGCTTTGGATCAGGTCTGCCAGGGTAGCGTTTTGCGAGCGGTTGGGCCGTTGCTCGAACACCGCGATAACGCCGGTTTCGCCATTGCGCGCACCCTCGGCCAGAAAGGTCGCCGCCAGGATGCTCTTACCCGACCCAGAAGGCCCCGCCACCAGCAGCGAATAGCCGCGAGGCAAACCGCCACCAAGCATTTCGTCGAGGCGTGGCACGCCCATTTTCAAGCGCTGCATCGGCAGCGTCATCGGTATCTCGACCGGGTTGAGCGGCGCAGGTGCGAACACATTGATGCCGGAACTGGCGATGCGGAAGGTATGCAAACCCGGCAAAGTCGGTTGGCCGCGCATCTTCATGACTTCCATCTTGCGCACCATGGAATTGCGCTCAACACTCTGGCGCAGCCAGATCAACCCGTCAGCTACGGTGAATATCGGGTTGGTGTCGGTTTCGGTGAAGTACTCACCAATCAGGAAGGTGGTCGCCTGCCAAGTGGTCATCAACATGCCCAGTTGTTGAACGAACTGCGGCAGGTTGTTGTTGGGGTTGTGCTGAGTCTGGCTAGCCAGCACCACCGAACGAAAGGAATCGACAAACACCAGCGACGGTGAATGCGCCTCCACTTCGCTGACGATGCGCCGCAGCACTTCATCCAGGTCACCTGCCAGCGTGTCGTCAGCCAGGTTGATGTAGCGAATCGAGTGGTTGATCGCATCGTTGTCGAAAAAGTCGAACTGCTGCTGATAACGCAACATCTTCAACGGCGGCTCACCCAAGACAGTGAAAAACAGCGCGGGCCGCTCAGGTGTCGCTAGGGCGAACATCATCTGATGCGCCAGCGTGGTCTTGCCGCAGCCGGGAGGGCCGGCGATCAGGTTGAACGAAAACTCCGGCAAACCTCCGCCCAGCACCTCGTCCAGCCCTGGCACGCCGGTAGCCAGGCGGTTGATAGTTACTTTGGTGCTCATGGCGAATTTTCCTGCGAAGGGGTGTCGCTCAAAGAAGGTTCCCACACGTCGCGCAGCAAACGGGCGGTCAGCGAAGGCCCGATCAGCGTGGTCAGCAGCGTGTAAAAGGTGATCAGCAGCCCTTCACCGAAAAGCAGTGCATCCGCTTCACTTTGCTCAACCAGCACGGATTTGAGGCCGAGCAGATCCGGCGCCGCCTGCGCACGTTCAAACGTGCTGGTCAGGTGGGGATGAATGGAGGCGCTCAGGTGGATGCTGCGGCGTGTCAACGCAACAACGCCCTGCTGGCCGATGATCGGCGTCAGTGCGGCATCCATGCCTTGCAGTATCGACACGATCACTTCGGCGATACGCGCGGTATCAGCGCTGGGACCAACACGGTGCGCCAGAGAAGCTACGATCCGGCGGCTCTCTTCGCTTAGCGTGGACATGACGGGCTTATATCCGATGAATTGAGACCCAGCGTACACCCTATGGCGCTCGACCGAAGGTTTATTGAGTCGCTGTCTCAACACCAGCCCTTCGCCCCGGCCTGAAACCATGGGCACGCGCCGCCCAGACAATTGCCAGCGCCACGCCGATCAACACGAGCATCGCCCACGCAAACGAGGCCACGCCCCAGGTATCCAGCAGCACACCGCCCACCACACCACTGCCGGCGATTGCGCTGTTCCACGCCACCACGTTCAGCGATAACGCCACATCCGCCCCCTCGCCCGCCGCGTCGGCCAGGGCGGTTTGCAGCAGCGTTGCCGCACCGCCGAAGCTCAAGCCCCATACCGCCACGCCGAGGTAGATCACCGCGGGCACTGCGCCAAGAACACCGAATACCAGGCTCACTGCCGCAAACATCACCAGGCTCACTAAAACGGTATTGCGCAGTAACGGCTCAACCAATTTGGCGGTGATCCAGATCCCCGCCAACGCGGCGATGCCAAATACCAGCAGTACCAGTTCCACGCGCTCAGCCAACCCGGCTTGGGCCACAAACGGGGCTATGTAGGTGTAGAGGATGTTATGCGCGAGCATCCAACTGATGACCACCGCCAGCACCGGGCGCACGCCCGGAGTGGTCAGCACCTTGCCCAGCGACAGACGTTGATGCGCGGGCTGGGGCGCATAATCCGGTACTTTCACCAGCACCCAGGCAATCAGCACGAGGCTCACGGCCGACATCAGGCCGAACGTGGTACGCCACCCCACCAGCCCACCCAGCCAGGTACCCAGCGGCACCCCCAGCGACAGCGCAATCGGCGTGCCGACCATCGCCAGCGCCAACGCTCGACCTTGTTGATGCGGCGCGACCATGCGCCGGGCGTAACCGGCCAGCAGGCTCCAAGCCAACCCCGCCGCCACCCCGGCGAAGAAGCGCGCCACCAGCGTCACGCCGTAGTGGGACGACAACGCGGTGATCGAATTGAACAGCAGAAAGCCGACGATGGTCAGCAGCAGCACGTTGCGTCGGCGCCAGCCACGGGTGGCGATGGTCATGGGGATCACCGCCAGTACCGAACCCAGCGCGTACGCCGTGACCATTTGCCCGGCCATGGACGGCGAAATGCCCAGATCGTCGCTGATCAACGGCAACAGGCCGGCGGGCAAGGTTTCGGTGACGATGCAGATAAAACTGGTCATCGCCAGGGCGAGCAAGGCCCCGATGGGCAAACGCTCGGATGCGGCCGATAAAGTGAGTGAGGGGGTCACAAGAAACTCCTAGGCAAGATTTAGATACTGATCGATACAGATGTTGCGGGCGATCGGCGCGCGTTGTCAACGACTTATGTATCGACTAGTATTTATCTCGTTTTCCCCACCGGAGACCTGAAATGGCACAAATGGGCCGCCCCCGTAATTTCGACCGCGAACAGGCCGTGGAACAGGCCCTGCACCTGTTCTGGCAGCACGGCTACGACGCCACCTCCCTGGCCCAGCTCAAGGCTGGCCTGGGCGGTGGGATCTCCGCGCCGAGTTTCTATGCTGCATTCGGCTCCAAGGAGGCGCTGTTCGATGAGTGCGTGCAGCGTTACCTCGCGACCTACGCCCAGGTCACCGAATGCCTGTGGGACCAAGCCCTGCCACCGCGTCAGGCCGTCGAGACGGCGCTGCGCCAATCGGCGCGCATGCAGTGTGAAGACGGCCACCCCAAGGGCTGCATGGTGGCACTGGGTGTGATGAGCGCACCGAGCCCGGAGAATGCACGGGTGGCGGATGGGTTGACCCAGTCGCGCCTGCGCACACGGGCGGGGATTGTGGCGTGTGTTGAGCGGGCAAAGCGTGAAGGCCAGCTACCCGAAACGACGGAGGCGGCGGTGATGGCGAGTGTGTTTGACAGCTTTTTGCAGGGCGTGTCGCTATTGGCGCGCGATGGCGTGCCGCATGCAACGATCGATGGGGCGATCAGCCAGCTCATGCTGACATGGGATATTGCCGCGTCCATCGCGCCGCCCATTCGGCACCGGGGCGGGCACTAAAACAACCACCGGTAAAAGTCGCAGCCCACCTGCCCCATCTTTAGCCCATACGAATAAAGGCGCTCCGAAGAGCGCCTTTATTCATTCCAGCCTTACTGCTCGCTGATGGATTTCACGTCAGCCTTGGCCGCACCGCCAATCGCAATGCGCTTAGGCTTCGCTTCCTCCGGGACCACCCTGAGCAGATCAATGCTCAGCAACCCATTGGCGAGTTGCGCGCCCTGCACTTCGATGTGGTCGACCAGGCGGAACGACAGACGGAACGCGCGCTGGGCAATGCCTTGGTGCAGGTAAGTGATGCCCTCATCGTGTTCACGCTTGCCACCGGCGACGGTCAACACGCCTTTTTCCACCTGGATCTCCAGGTCATCCTCCACAAGTCCTGCGGCCGCGATGACGATCCGGTAATGATCATCCCCATGCTTTTCGACGTTGTGAGGTGGATAGGTGGTACCGGCCTCGCTGCGAAGCGCCGATTCAAAAAGGTCGTTGAACCGGTCAAAACCAACGGAATGACGGAACAGAGGGGCCAACGAGAGAGTAGTAGCCATTGCAAAATCTCCTGAGTTTTCTCCAAGTGATTTGATACGCGACCCGCATTCGGCATCGCGTAAAACCTAAGTAGGATCAGGGGAAAAATTTCAAGCGGCGCCCACAAAAAAATTTTACTCGCACCGAAGATTGCGTGAAGACCGGCTGACGCACCGGCGCGCCAAGGCCATCGCGAGATGCACTCATGCTGTGCGCTTCTATCGCCCCGGAGAAATCCAAGGCAAAAAAAAGCCTGCATCTCTGCAGGCTTTCTCTATCTGGCTCCACGACCTGGACTCGAACCAGGGACCCAATGATTAACAGTCATTTGCTCTACCAACTGAGCTATCGCGGAATGCGCCGTATGTTACTGATTGAAAAGGAGAAGTCAAGCTTTCAATAACATTCCGGGCGATTAATCCGGATGGCCGGTTGAAAGCTGTGACTCCTTGGCCAATTCCAACCAGGCCCGAGCGGCGGGTGGCAAGTGGGCGCTGGCTCGCCAAGCCAGGGCGATGTGCCAGTCGGTATGAGGTTCGTCCAGGGGGATCAGGGCGATGCCGGGGTGTTGGTGCTTGTGCGCGAGCATGCGCGGCAGGAAGGCCGCGCCGAGGCCGGCGGATACTAAGTCGACGATAAAGTCGATCTGGCCGCTGCGCGCTGCCACACGCGGTTGCACGCCTTTGCGCTCGCACGCGGCGAGGATTTTGGCGTTGAGGGCGAAGCCGGCTTCGAACAGGATAAATGGCGAATCTGCCAGGTCGGTGAAGTCGATTCGTTTGCGCTGGGCCAGGGGGTGGCTGATCGGCAGGACGGCCATCAGCGGTTCGTTACGCACGGGTTGGTAGTCGAAACCTTCGTCTATGGGCAGCAAGAGGGCCGCCAGGTCGACCTCACCTGCTTCCAGGCATTCACGCAGTCGTTTACTGCCGTACTCGGTCAGTTCGATGTCGATGTCGGGGTAGCGTGTGCGATAGGTGGCAAACATCGTCGCAAACAACACGCCACAGCCCACCGGCGGCAGGCCGATGCGCAATACACCGCGTCTGAGACCACGCAAGTCATTGATCTCGGCGACCAGATCGTTGTGTTCGGCCAGCAAAACCAGGGCGCGGCTGTAGGCGATTTCGCCAGCGGCGGTGAGTTGATTGCGATGGCCAAGGCGGTTGAGCAGTGGCATGCCCAGTTCGTCCTCCAGGGTTTTGATCGCCTTGCTCACACTCGACTGGGTCAGGGACACCACTTCAGCGGCTTGAGAGAAACCGCCTTGGCGAACCACTTCGACAAAGGCACGCAGTGTTCTCAGGTTCATCAGTATTCCTTTTTCGACTGACTACTAGCGATAAAAGTTGTTTTTATCATGACAGAAGTTTGCCTATCTTGGAGGCACCTTGCCTTGCCGAGATTCCGTGCATGATCATTTCGTCCGCCTCTGACTACCGCGCTGCCGCCAAGCGCAAGCTCCCGCGCTTCCTGTTCGACTACATCGACGGCGGCGCCTACGCCGAGCACACGATGCGCGCGAACAGTTCGGACCTGGCCGAGATCAGCCTGCGCCAGCGCATCCTGCGCAATGTCGACAACCTGAGCCTCAAGACCACGCTATTCGGCCAGGAACTGGACATGCCGGTGATCCTCAGCCCCGTGGGCCTGACCGGCATGTACGCGCGGCGCGGCGAAGTGCAGGCGGCGAAGGCGGCGGCCAACAAGGGTATTCCGTTCTGTTTGTCGACGGTGTCGGTGTGCCCGATCGAAGAAGTGGCCTCCCAGAGCTCGCAGTCGATCTGGTTCCAGCTCTACGTGCTCAAGGACCGCGGATTTATGCGTAATGCGCTGGAGCGCGCCCAGGCGGCCGGCGTCACCACGCTGGTGTTCACCGTCGACATGCCCACGCCGGGCGCACGCTACCGTGATGCCCACTCGGGCATGTCCGGGCCGTTTGCGGCGCAACGGCGCATGCTGCAGGCGGTCACAAAACCGCAATGGACCTTCGACGTGGGCTTGATGGGCCGTCCACACGACCTGGGCAATATCTCCAAATACCTCGGCAAGCCTACCCACCTGGAAGACTACATCGGCTGGCTGGCGAACAATTTCGACCCGTCCATCAGTTGGAAAGACCTGGAGTGGATCCGCGAGTTCTGGAAAGGCCCGATGATCATCAAGGGCATCCTCGACCCCCAGGACGCCAAGGACGCCGTGAGTTTTGGCGCCGATGCCATCGTGGTCTCCAACCATGGCGGCCGCCAGTTGGACGGCGTGTTGTCCACTGCCAAAGCGTTGCCACCGATTGCCGAAGCCGTGGGCGATGAGCTGACGGTGCTGGTGGACTCCGGCATCCGCTCCGGGCTCGACGTGGTGCGCATGCTGGCCCTGGGTGCCAAGGCCTGCCTGCTGGGGCGTGCCACCGCCTACGCGTTGGCCGCCGACGGGCAGCATGGCGTGGAGAACCTGCTGGACATCTTTGCCAAGGAAATGCGCGTGGCGATGACACTCACTGGCGTCACATCAATTGACCAAATTGACCACACCACTTTGGTTCAATCAGCCAAATAACTGACGTCATGCGCCGATGGCCTTTTGCTGCGTGAAAAAAGGCCGTTGATTCATAAGGATTATTTTTAAAGTAAACGAAATGGCATGAATCTCGCTCTAACCACGTTCAAGCAGGCTAAGCGATGACATGACGTGCGGGGGCACCCAAGGGTTATAACGCTTTGCAAAGCGGTCTAAACTGTTCCCAATGTTTTACGGAACTGAAGGAACAGTTAGACGCTTGGCACTCGCCACTCTCATCGAGCCTGTAAGACAGCTAAGAGCTTAGAGGCCGATCGCTTATGAAAACACCTACCCAGACCAACGCAATTGACTTCGACAGTGCCAAATTGCAACGCCTGGGATTTGGCCAGCCATCGCTCCTGCCTCGCCGCCCGACGACCGTCGCGCAACTTCGCCAGCAACTGGGAATGCAATTGCAGACCAGCCTGGAGCCGGATCGCATCCTCGGGTTGTTCTTCCGTGAGATCCAGCGCTTGGTGCCCCTTGATGCCCTGCACTATCGCCATCAGGCCAGTGATCTGCGGCTGGAGTTCGGCCAGCGCGGCCACCACTCGGTGAATTACAGCCTCAGCCATGAAGGCGAACACTTGGGTGAGCTGATCTTCCGTCGCAACCAACGCCTCGCCGAAGACGAACTCGGTCAGCTTGAGTCACTGCTGGCCACCCTGCTCTACCCGATGCGCAATGCCCTGCTCTATCGCGCCGCGACCCGTAGCGCGCTGCGTGACCCGCTGACCGAGACGGGCAATCGCATTGCCATGGACCAGACTCTGCAACGGGAAATAGACATGGCGCGCCGGCACCTGCACCCATTGTCCTTGCTGATGCTGGACATCGACCACTTCAAGGTAATCAACGACACCCACGGTCACGCGGCCGGCGATACCGTACTGCGCACCGTCGCAGCGGCCATCAAGGCCCAGTTGCGTAACGTGGACATGGTGTTTCGGTTTGGCGGGGAGGAGTTTCTGATCCTGCTCTCCAACACCGGCCGGGATGCGGCGGCGATGGTGGGCGAGCGGCTGCGGCAGGCAGCACAGGCTCAGGATTACTGGGCGGATGGAAAGCGGATCGAATTGACGGTAAGCCTCGGTTGTTCGACCTTGCTGGCCGCCGAGTCGGTCGAAAGCCTGTTGCGCCGGGCCGACAACGCGTTGTACGTGGCCAAGCGCGAAGGCCGTAACCGCTTGGCAATGGCGGGGTAGAACCCCGCCATCGCGTTACATCAAGCTTCGCTGGCGACGCGCAGCGGGCGTTCACGCACGGCGGTGGCTGGCTTGTCTTTTTCCAAGCGCATGCAGCTTTCCAGGAACAGGTACATGTAGTCATAGCTCTTGCACACGGCCTGGCGCAGCTCTGCCTGCAACGCCTTGGTCGGGTTCATGCCGGCCAGGGTGCAGATGATTTCCAGGGCTTCCCAAGGGTGAGCGTCGTCGTACTGGGCGTGCATCTTCAGCCACTTCATCGCACGCTTGCGGTCTTCCTCGGGGAAAGCTGCCGCGTAAACACCGGTGGAACAGACCACGGCCGACCACTCCCCAGTCGCCCCCTCGATGGCATAGTTAGTCGCAGCCACGGCCACGATCAACGAATCGGATGAGCTGGTGTGCCAGCACCAATGACTCAGCGCATGCAGCTCCGGCGGTACATTCTGGGCCTGCAGCTCTTCGAGGCTGACTCCGTGGGCGCGGGCCCAATGCACCCAATAGTCGGCGTGGTTCAGCTCCACGCGGATATTGCGCATCAGCCAACGTCGCGCCATGTCCTCTCCTGGATGGCGCGCAAATTTGGTCTTGGTGAGGTTCTGTGCCATGTACAAGGCAAACTGTTCCACCACAGGCCAGCCACCAATGAGGTAGTGACGCATGGTCTTGGCGCTGAGCGTGTTGTCACGCATGCGTTGGTACAGTTCGTGCTCGACAACTCGGCGCTTGCTCTCACTACAGTCCTGGATCAATTGCTGAGCCCAGACGGGGTAGCTTGAGGCTTCCATAAGCGGGCCGGTTCTGTTGAAGGTGTCGATCACTGTTAAGGCTCCTTTTTAAGTGTGATTTACAGACCAGCAAATGTTTCAGCGGAATGTGCCGGGCGCCTTCAATAACAGAGGCTGCGGCCGCACAGGTCGACACTGCAAACTATCAAAGGTAAACAATTGCGGTCGTTCAATCAGGTAGCCCTGAGCGTAATCCACACCAATATCGAGTAACGCCTGTTCGATGTGCGGTGTTTCAACAAACTCGGCAATTGTGCGCTTACCCATGACGTGGCCGATGTGATTGATCACTTCGACCATTGCGCGGTTAATCGGGTCGTCCAGCATATCCTTTACGAAACTTCCATCGATCTTCAGGAAGTCTACAGGTAAATGTTTCAGATACGCGAACGAGGACATCCCGGCGCAAAAATCATCCAGGGAGAAATGGCAACCTAAGGCCTTGAGTTCATTAATAAAGCGAATGGCACTGCCTAAATTTGCTATTGCGCTGGTTTCAGTTATTTCAAAACAAATCATTTCTGGCGGGATGCCGTAAGTGCCGAATTTCTCATGTAAAAACCCGAGAAAATCATCATCGCCAATGGTGATTCCTGACAGATTTATCGCACACATGGCCATAGGCCGGCCCGGACGCTCGTGCATGCAACGGGCGATGATCTTGAACACGTTCTCGACCACCCAACGGTCGAGGGACGTCATCAAACCGTAACGCTCGGCGGCAGGGATAAAGCTGTCGGGGAGGATGGTTCGACCCGCCTCATCATGCAGGCGAAGCAGGATTTCGATATGCCCGTTGCCAGCATCGGTGTTTCCCAGCGGTGAGATTTCCTGGGCGTACAGGCAAAACCGGTTCTCCTCCAGTGCCATGTGCAGGCGCTGCACCCAGGCCATCTCGCCAAAACGCACGGACAGCTCCGAGTCGTCAGCGTGGTAAACCTGCACGCGGTTGCGGCCTTTTTCCTTAGCCATGTAGCAGGCCATATCGGCGGCGCGCAGCGAAGTCTCCAAGGTGGTCGGGGTTTGCGAGATATGCACCAGGCCAATGCTCACGGAGGTCATGAACGGCCGGCCCTTCCACACAAAATGCAGGCTCTGCACCGTGTGGCGCAGGCTCTCGGCGATTTTTTCCGCCGCAGCCGCCGGGCAATTCTCCAGCAGGATGCCGAATTCGTCGCCGCCTAGGCGCGCCAGGGTGTCGCCCTCACGCAGGTCCGATTGCAGCAGCGCGCAGATATGCCGCAGCAACTCATCTCCCGCCGCATGGCCGCAGGTGTCGTTGACCAGCTTGAACTGGTCGAGGTCGAGGAACATCAACGCATGCCGCCCGCCCTCAGGTTGCTGCGCCATGTGCAGGACCTGTTCCAGCCGGTATTCAAATTCGCGGCGGTTGGCCAGGCCGGTCAAGGCGTCATGCGTGGCCTGCCACGACAGGTTGGCAATGTATTGGCGCTCCTGGGTCATATCGTGCAGCACCAGCACCGCACCGCTGATTTTGCCGGCGCTTCTGATCGGTGCGCCCACCAGGGTGACGGATACCGTACTGCCGTCCAGGCGCTGGATGGTTTTTGAATGCTCGCTGCCCCCCTTAAACTGCCCCTTGACGATGTGCTCGATCAGGGTAAATCCATCGGGTTGGGCGTCGTCATCCAGCAGGTTGAACAGCGCCGCCAGGGGCAGGCCCTGAGCCTGGCCAGAGTTCCAGTGGGTCATGGCCTCGGCGGCGGGGTTCATATAGGTGATTGCACCGTCTACATCGGTGGTAATCACCCCGTCGCCAATTGACTCCAGGGTGATCTGCGCCCGCTCCTTCTCGGCCTGCAAGGCATCGGCGAAGGCATGACGCTGCGTCAGCAGCTTATGGGTACGCAACAGCGCCAGCACGATCAGGCCCAGGGCGGTTGCCAGGTTGGTGATCAGCAGCAACCGCAGAATCATGCGCGAGCCTTCGCCCAGAGCATCGCTGAAGGCCTTGGCAGCCGGCGTCACGCCTTCGTTGATGGCCGTGATATGGGCCTTCCACTGCCGCACATCGTTAGGGTTGACTTGATCGGCCCTGATTGCGCTGTGCATCTCGCGGGCCAGCTCATCCAGTTGAACCAGGTAGCCATCCCCTACTGTCCACAGTTCGATGGCTTTTTCCAGGTAGCTGAAATGTCGGAAGTTGAGGTACAGCCAGATCAGGCTGTTGACGTCATCCGGATGGTTGCCGCCCTTGAGAATGCCCAGACGTGCGGCCTCCAAGTCAGGCTTGGGGCGGTCCAGGGCAATGCGCAGTTCGTGCCCGCCCTGAGGCACGGCGATGGCTTGCTGGTATTTGAGGTAGGTGGCTTGGTCGCGGTTGTCGGCATAGAGCGTCAGATAATAGATGGCGTCCTTCTGGCCCTTGGACCATAAGCTCTCGCCGCCCACATAGCCTCGTACCGCTGAGAGCATGTAGAGACTGACGCAGCCCAATAATGCCTGGAACAGCACGACGGCGATAAAGGGCCAGACAATGCCCAACAGCCTAGGCGTTCCTAGAGTCCGCTTTTGCTTCATGAATTCCCTTGCATATGCACTGCTGGATACGCACGCAAAACACTCATTCGGATAGCACAGCCTAGGCTAAATCAACGTACTTGTTGCAAATGCCCATACAGTTTTGCGTACAAACCACCATCGGCAATCAACTGCTGATGGTCGCCATCCTCAGCGATATGACCACCGTCAAACACTAAGACTCGATCGGCTTGTTTTACCGCCGACAGACGGTGCGCGATGATCAGTGTAGTACGCCCGCTGAGGAACCGCGCCAGCGCCTGATGCAGGTTGTATTCAGTGGCGGCATCCAGGGCGGAGGTCGCTTCGTCGAGTATCACCACTTTGGGTTCGGCCAACACCATGCGCGCAATCGCCAGGCGCTGACGCTGGCCACCGGAAAAACGCACCCCGGAACGCCCCACTACGCTGTCCAGACCCTGAGGCAACGCTTTAACCGTAGCCTCCAACTGGGCAATTTCAAGGGCCTGCCAGCAGGCCTGGTCACTGCGCTCGCGGCCCATGGTCAGGTTGGCACGCACGGTATCGTTGAACAGCGCCGGGTGTTGCAGCACCACCGCGACGTGCTCGCGGATAGTCTCGAGGCCGATCTCCTGCTGGGTTGCACCGCCAAATCGGATAGTGCCCGCCTGCGGCGTGTACAGCCCGAGCAGCAGTTGCACCAGGGTGCTTTTACCGCCACCGCTGGCGCCGACAATCGCGACTTTTTCGCCGGGAGCAATTTGCAGGTTCAGTTGATCGAGCACCAGATCATCGCCATAACCGAAATCCAGGCCGCGCACTTCGATGCCGACGGTTTCACGCCCGGTAAACGGGTCTTCACCCCCGGCGTATTGCGGCTCGTCGGCACGCGCCAGCAGTTCATTGATGCGCGTCAGCGCCCCGCCCGCCGCGTAGTAGGCGTATTGCAGATTCAATAATTGTTCAACCGGGCCGATCATGAACCACAGGTAGCTGAACACCGCGAGCATCTGGCCGATGGACAGGTCGGAAAACAGCACGGTGAGCATTGCCGCTGCGCGGAAGATGTCGATGCCGAACTGGAACAGCAACCCGCTGGCGCGGCTGGACGCGTCGGTTTTCCACTGGGAATGGATCGCGTAGTCACGCACTTCCTGGGCGCGCTGGCCCAGGCGCCCGAGGAAAAAGCCCTGGCGGTTGCCGGCGCGGACTTCCTGGATAGCGTCGAGGGTTTCAGTCAGGGCTTGGGTGAAGCGTGAGGTGCTGTCGTTTTCCAACTTCTTGAGGTGTTTGACGCGCTTGCCCAACTGTACCGTGGCGTAGATCACCAACGGGTTGAACAGCAGGATCAGCAATGCCAGTTGCCAGTGCATCCATACCAGGATCGCCGACGTGCCGATCAGCGTCAGCATCGCCACCAGAAAGCGGCTGAGGGTTTCGCCGACGAATTTATCCAGGGTATCCAGGTCGGTGACCAGGTGAGTGGTGACCGTGCCGCTGCCCAGGCTTTCGTATTCGCCCAGGGAGATGCGCTTGAGCCGCTCGATCAGACGCACGCGAATGCGGTACACAATGTCTTTGGCCAACCGCGCAAACAGCCGCGCCTGTACCACGTTGAACACCAGTGCGCCGCAACGCAGGGCCAGGGTGACCACCAGCATCAGGCCGATATAACCGGCGGCCTTCTGCCAACCCAGGGGCAATGCGTGATTCATCACCTTGAGCGCGGCATCACCATGGCCCAGCAGCACTTCGTCCACCAGCAACGGCAACAGCAAGGGGATGGGCACACTGCACAAGGTCGCCAGCACGGCAACACCATTGGCGATCCACAGGGATTTCTTGTGACGCAAGGCCAGGCGGCGAATTTCCGCCCAGGTCAGACGGTCAATGCGTTTAGGCTCATCCTGCACAGGTTGCTCGCTCCAGCCATCGGGCGAGCAATGGCGACAGTTCCGTCAGCGGCTGATAGCCGTTGGTGAGCAATGCCAACTGACCATTGCGCTCGGCCAACAATGTCGGGAAACCGGCGATACCCAGGTCCTGCACCCACGTAAAGTCCGCCGCCGTGGCCGCGTGCTGCTCGGCGCGGTCAAACGCACCGGCAAACTCGATACGCGGGATGCCCGCCTGCTCGGCCAGCTCAACCAGCACGCTGGCAAGGGTCACGTCGCGCCCCTCCACATAAAACGCACGTTGGATCAGGCCCAGCAGTTTCCAGGCACAATCCGGCGCCAGGCTACGGGCGGTGACGATGGCGCGGCAGGCCGGCTCGGTGTCATACACAAAACCGTCGGGCAGCGCGCCTTCGCGCTTGAACGGCTGGCCCGTGGCTTCAGTGACGGCCTGCCAGTGTTCGAGGATGTAGCGTCGGGTCGTCGGCTCCAGCGCCGCGCCACTGCCGGTGCGCAAGCCGCCCACCACCAGGTGCACGTCCACACCGGCCGCTTGGGCCTGCTCAACCAGCGCCTGCGCCACCGGGGCAAAGCCCCAGCACCAGGAACACATCGGATCCATTACATAGAGCAGGCGCGCGGACATAGGTCAGGCCTCGGAAGGGGTTTTCTTGTAGTTGAAGCCAATCGGGTGCGGCATATTGCGGGCCTTGGCCAGTTCAATCTGCTTTTGCCGGTCGATCGCGCTGCGGCGGGTTTTCTCCGGCAGCTTATCCCAGCAATGAGGGCAGCTGATGCCGGCCACGTAGTGCTCGGAGGCGCGGTCTTCGACGCTCACAGGTGTGCGGCAGGCATGACATTGATCGTAGTCGCCTTCGCTCAAGTCGTGGCGAACGGTCACGCGATTATCGAAAACAAAGCAGTCGCCCTGCCACTTGGTTTCTGCCTGAGGCACCTCTTCGAGGTACTTCAGGATGCCGCCCTTGAGGTGGTAAACCTCGCCATAACCTTCGCTGAGCATGTAGCTCGACGCTTTCTCGCACCGAATGCCGCCGGTGCAGAACATGGCGACTTTCTTGTGCTTGGCCGGGTCGAAGTTGGCTTTGATATAGTCGGGAAATTCGCGAAAACTGGTGGTTTTCGGGTCGATTGCGCCTTCAAAGGTGCCAATGGACACTTCGTAATCGTTACGAGTGTCGATCAGCAGCACTTCCGGGTCGCTGATCAGGGCATTCCAGTCTTTCGGGTCGACGTAGGTGCCGACCTTTTTGTTCGGGTCGACGCCTTCTACGCCCAGGGTCACGATCTCTTTCTTGAGCTTGACCTTGGTGCGGTAGAACGGTTGGTCCTCGCAGTACGACTCTTTGTGATCGATGTCGTCCATGCGTGGGTCGTTCTTCAGCCAGGCCATCAGGCCATCAATGCCTTCGCGGCTACCGGAAACGGTGCCGTTGATGCCTTCTTCGGCGATCAGCAAGGTGCCTTTGATGCCGTTGTCGACCATCGCCTGCAGCAAGGGCTCGCGCAGAGCGACGTAATCTTCGAGGGTGACGAACTTATACAGTGCCGCCACGACAATCGGTTGAGTCATGGGTGTTCTCTCCAGGTGGCTACCCTCGTAAAGGGTGAACCGGATGCAAAAAAAACGCGCCGGCTAAGCGGCGCGTTGCGGATTCTATCAGGGATAACCCGTCAATGTCCGCCGGCGCAGGTCGGCGA
Source organism: Pseudomonas sp. H1_D04 (assembly GCF_054683855.1). Classification (NCBI taxonomy): domain Bacteria; kingdom Pseudomonadati; phylum Pseudomonadota; class Gammaproteobacteria; order Pseudomonadales; family Pseudomonadaceae; genus Pseudomonas; species Pseudomonas sp. H1_D04. The sequence goes on along the minus strand of NZ_CP162826.1, from coordinate 4,114,149 downwards.
GGCCGGGGCTGCGTCGATTGTCGCCCATTCTTCAGGCGTGTAGGTATGCAGCGCCAGCGCATGAAACTCGCTCATCAGGTCACCCAGGGTGGCGTAGACCTTCTGGTGGCGCTTGACGCGATTGAGCCCTTCGAACTGCTGACTGACCAGCACGGCCTTGAAGTGGGTCTGCAACCCACGGCTGTGCATATGGCTTTCATCCAGCACGCTCAAGTGTTGCGGGTCCAGGGCGGCGAGCGCCGTTTCGATACGCTGTTGCATGATCATTCCTGCTTACTTCTTCTTGGCCGGAGCGGCTTTAGGCGTCAGCTCGTTGGTCATGTCTTCCAACAGCTTGTTGACCACCGGAACGGCGCTTTCCAGCTTGGCCTGAGTCATCTGGGCCGATTGCTGGGTCAGTTGTGGCATTTTTTCCAGGACTTTCTTGCCCAGTGGCGACTGGTAGAACGCTACCAGGTCCTTGAGCTCGGATTCGCTGAAATTGGTGGTGTAGAGCTTGACCATGTCCGGCTTCAGCTTCGGCCAGCCGATAGCTTGGTCCAGGGCGGCGTTGGCCTTGGCCTGGTAGCTGTCCAGTACGGACTGCTTGGCGGCAGGCGCCTTGGTCTGCTCGAAACGCTGGGCGAACATTTGCTGCACTTGCATGTACACCGGGGTACCCAGCTTGTCGGCATGGGCCAGGGTAAGGAAGGCTTCGGCACTGGCGTTGTGGCTGGCGGTATCGGCAAAAACCTGGCCGCTGGCGCAAACCAGAGCAACCGCGGTACAGATGGCACGAAGACGAGTCATCGAGTTTCCTTTCTAGCTGGCGAGGTAAGACCCCAAGGGCGCCCATTCTGCGCCTAAAAAACCTCGCGGCTCAACCCCAGGCCTTGCCGGGCGCGGATTGCCCGATGAAAAGTCTTTTAGGGAACCCACTAGGTCAATCACGGCCTAAACTGCGCAAACGAACCTAAGGAGTGTGCCCGATGAGCCGTATCGAAACCGACAGCCTGGGAGAAGTGCATGTCCCGGATGACGCTTACTGGGGCGCCCAGACCCAACGCTCGCTGGTGAATTTCGCCATCGGCGACCAGCGCATGCCCTTGCCGGTATTGCACGCCCTGACCCTGATCAAAAAGGCTGCCGCGCGGGTCAACGACCGCAACGGCGACCTGCCCGCCGACATCGCCCGCCTGATCGAACAGGCCGCCGATGAAGTCCTCGCCGGCAACCATGACGACCAATTCCCATTAGTGGTGTGGCAGACCGGCAGCGGCACCCAGAGCAACATGAACGCCAATGAAGTGATCGCCGGCCGTGCCAACGAACTGGCAGGCAATCAACGCGGCGGCAAGAGCCCGGTACACCCAAACGACCATGTGAACCGTTCCCAGAGTTCCAATGATTGCTTCCCGACGGCCATGAGCATTGCGGCGGTGCAGGCCGTCCATCAACGTTTGTTACCGGCGATCGCTACGCTTTCCGGCGGTCTGGCCGAGCAAGCCGCGCGGCATATGAAGCTGGTCAAGACCGGCCGCACGCACATGATGGACGCCACGCCGATCACGTTCGGCCAGGAACTCTCGGCGTTTATCGCCCAACTCGACTACGCCGAACGCGCAATCCGCAGTGCCCTGCCCCAAGTGTGTGAACTGGCCCAGGGCGGTACGGCCGTGGGCACCGGGCTCAATTCGCCCCATGGTTTTGGCGAAGCCATTGCAGCCGAGTTGGCAGCGCTCTCGGGGCTGCCATTCGTCACCGCACCGAACAAATTCGCCGCCCTCTCCGGCCATGAGCCGCTAGTGACGTTGCACGGCGCCCTGAAAACCCTGGCCGTGGCCCTGATGAAAATCGCCAACGACCTGCGCCTGCTCGGTTCCGGACCGCGTGCTGGGCTTGCGGAAGTGAAGCTGCCGGCCAACGAGCCGGGCAGTTCGATCATGCCGGGCAAGGTCAACCCGACGCAGTGCGAAGCGCTGTCGATGCTCGCCTGCCAAGTACTGGGCAACGACGTGACCATCGGTATCGCCGCGAGCCAGGGACACTTGCAGTTGAACGTGTACAAGCCGGTGATCATCCACAACCTGCTGGAGTCGATCCGCCTGCTCGCCGATGGCTGCAATAACTTTCAGGAGCATTGCATTGCCGGCCTGGAGCCCGACGCTGAGAAAATGGCCGAACACCTGGAGCGCGGACTGATGCTGGTGACGGCGCTCAACCCGCATATCGGCTACGACAAATCAGCAGAGATCGCCAAGAAAGCCTACGCCGAGGGGCTGACGCTACGGGAAGCCGCGCTGGAGTTGGGCTACCTCACTGACGAAGAGTTCGACCAGTGGGTACGCCCGGAAAATATGCTCGAAGCCGGGCATTAAGACGCCAAACGCAGCCGCCGGGCCTTGAGCCCGGCGAGCAACGACGGCGCCAGCGCGACAGTCGCCGACCCCAGCACCACCACCAGCGCCCCGGCATAGCCCAGGGCGTTGATCTCTTCGGCCTGCACGTAGTCTGGCCATAGCCAGGCCGCCAAGGCGACCGCTACAAAGGTCACCAGCGGCGTGAGCGCCAGGGTCGCACTCACCCGCGAGGCTTCCCAATGGGCCAGGGCTTCGGCAAACGCGCCGTAGGCCACCAGCGTATTCATGCAGCACGCCAACAGCAGCCAGCCTTGCAGCGGGCTCAGTTGCAGCGCTTCCAACGGATGGGCCCAGGGCGTGAGCAACAAAGCGCAGGTGAGGTAGATCACCATCATGACTTGCAGCGAATTCCACACGGTCAACAATTGCTTCTGACCCAAGGCATAGAACACCCAGATCGAGGTGGCGAGCAGGATCGTCAGCACCCCGGCGGTGTAAGTGCCGAGGGACGTCAGTAATTCCTCCAGGCGCTGGTTGAAGAACAGGCCGAAGCCTGCGATCAAGACGACCAATCCCACCACTTGCCCGCGGCTGAAACGCTCCTTGAACACAAACACGCTGGCGATCATCAAAAAGATCGGCCCCATCTGCACGACCAACTGTGCGGTGCCGGGGCTGAGCGATTTCAGGCCCACCAGGTACAACACGTAGTTGCCCACCAGGCCGCATACCGCCATCGCCACCAGCCAACCGCCCTTGGGGCCGAGCACTTTGCGGCTGGGCAGACGCTTGGTGGCCGCAAGGTAGACGAACAGACAACCGCCGGCCACGGTCAGGCGAAACCAGGTGACGGTGATCGGGTCCATCACCTGCAGCACTTGCTTGAGTTTGATCGGCAGAATGCCCCAGAGGAACGCGGTCAGCAGGGTCAAGCCAAAGCCATAGACCCAGCGGCCGGAAGAGATGTGCATGAGTGCCCCAAAAAACCAGAGGTGGAGGAGCTGGCATTCTAGGGCGATGCGGTGTGTTTTGGGTATCGATCATTCATCTGCCGCAGACCGATTCATGGCACCCCCATCACCAGTACACCGCTGCCGCTGATAGCCCCCGGAGTCGGCAGTGAGCCGGTTCGCCGCACCAGCGAAAACGTCACATCGTCTCCGCCCACACTGTTGGTGATTCGGGTGAGGAATGAACCGTTAACGGCTACCGCAGCCCCGCCGCGCACGAGCGCCGTGCCCACGTCGGCATTGCTCATGAGCAACAGCCGCGAGTCGAACGAGGAGCGCGTGCCTTTATAAGTAATGGTGATCGGTGTGTTGATTCCGCCGTCCGGGCAGGAGTAAGTGAGTCTGCGGTTACTGACCACGGACGTTGACAGCGGATCGGTGCCGATTGCCCGTTGGTGGACGTCGCCGAAGTTGATTTCGATCGGGTTGTTATTGTTGATCGTGCAGGTTGAGGGCGAGATGGTGAAATTGTTGGCGGCGTAATAAGTGACCGTCAGACTCGCCGAGGATGTGTCGTAATTGTTTGTCTGCTGCAGACGCAGCACGCCGAGGGCGTCCCCTACGCGAATGTCGATGGGGTTGCTGGGATTGTTACGCAGCATGATGTAAGGGGTCACATTGATGGGATAACCGATGAGGTTATTGGGCATCGTGGCGATATAAATGCCGTTGGGAACGGGATTGTTGTAAAACGCTCCATTTATACGAAGGCCGGTGATTTGGGCGGCAAACTTTGGGCCTGGAGTCCAGGCCGAACCGACACTGGTCGAGGTTCGCCAGTAGTCCTCTCTCGAGGGAGGAAAGCCCGGGAAGGGTTTAAACCTGCACTCCAGATTCGCGCCCTCAAGCATGATACGTGTCTTATCAGCATCCGCCTGAACCATGACGGGAACCTGCAGGTTAGGGTTTCCGCCTATCCACGCCCCACCGTCTACCCGGCACTCAGCAGCGCGCAAGTTTGTAGTCACGCCAATCAAGACGAGAAGCACCGTGGTTCCAAATAATCGTTTCATTTCTAATCTCTCTTTGCCTGTCTCCCCGCGTGACCCAACGCGCTTTCACCGTGTGCGTCAAAGCCGCCCGAGAGAGCGTTGAGGTTCGCCTGAGGCTTTTTATGTGCACTGCCACCACCTTCAATGTCGGCAGTGACGAAAAGGTGATGTCCACTGACGTAATGAGGGGCACTGGCAAGCTGTCGTGAAAAATCCGAATACCCATCGCACGTCACGCCGTGCCTTGCAGCCCCCCCGGAGGCGCTGGAGGTTAGCCAAGGCCACTTTCAGCTGTGAACGATTACGGATAGTCCAATGTAAAAGTGGAGGTCACCGTGTACGCGCCGTGCCCGATGGTTTGATCCCTGATCGCATTCGGCTCGCCCTGTACGTAGGCCTTGAGTTCAATGACATTGCTGCCATCGCTCAGCAGTTGCCTGTCGCTGACGGCATTCAAGGGCAAGGGCTTGTCACTCAGCGTTTCCATGCCCACCCCGATCCCCGAGGCACCACTGCCGCCATCGAGCGCGAGCAAACCGGGCAGCGCGGTGTTTTCCGTGCCGCCGAACATGATGGTCACCGAGTCGCCGATCGTGGTGTCACAATCCTCCAGGTGCAGCCTGAAACGCTTGCCCACGGATCGCGTGTTGAGATAGAGGTATTTGCTGGTCAGGTCCCACAATTCCAGAGTTACGGCCTCATCACCGGGGCGCAGTGTGCAGGCCTCTTCAACCAGGTTGCCCTTGAAGCTCAGGTTGTCCGCCGCATACCCCAAGGGGGTCAGGCCGAGGACGAGCAGCACTGCCAACGCACCCTTATGCACAATTTCATATCGCATCGACTCAGCTCCTACTGGTATTCGGCCAACAACGTGGCCACCGCCGTAAACCGGGCCGGCGTCAGGACTGCCCCGGGCTGTTGCACCGGAACGACTTCCAATGTCGGCGGTGACGACAGGGTGATGTCCATTGGCGTATTGAGGGGCAATGGCAGGCTGTTCTGAAAAACCCGAATACCCAACGCCGGCACGCTGGTCTGCACGGCAGAGCCATCAAACGCGGTGGGGGTGCCGTTGACACTCAACTTCAACGCCCACGGCAACGTGTCGGTGCCGCAATTAATCGCGTAACCGATACCTTTTCGGTATTTCACACCATCAATGCGCTTGACCCCGACGTCGCCAAAGTCGACTTCAATGGTCTTGCCACCTTCAATCGTGCAGGGTGGCGGCTCGTTCAACGTACCGCTGAACGTCAGGTTGGCCGATGCAACATTGCACAGGCCGATGGAGCACAGCGCGAGCAATGCTCGCTGTGGCCAAACCTTCATTGGTCGTTCCTCATATAGGTCGCCGTCATTGGTAATCGACCACAAGGGTCGCAGCGGCATCGAACGCCCCGCCGCTCAGTTGGCTGCCCGCGCGTTTGACGGGCACCGCCTGCACCACCGGGAAATTGGGATAGGTAAAGTTCACCCGGGTGTTGAGCGGCCAGTCAGCGCCGTTCACGAACAGCTTGACCCCAAGGTCCGCCTTGCGCGTAGAGAGCACGCGGCTGTCAAACGAGGCGCCTGTGCCGTTGAGCGCCAGGGTCAACGCATTGCTGTGGGGAGCGCTGCAGGTGACGGTGTACGGCACATCGCGACGATAATTCACCCCGTCCACCCGTGACGTCTGCAAGTCATTGCCAAACGGCACGTCCAGCGTATTGCCACTGTTAATGACACACGGTGGAGGGGCAATGATGACCGCGCGAATCGTCAAATTGGTCTGTGCCTGCACACTCTGGCTGACGGCCCCTATCAGGCAAACAGCGATCAGAATGGCCCGTGGGCTGATTGGTCTATCCATCGCTCTGCCCTTACTCATAGTTGAGCCTGAAATCCACCACGGCCCTGAATGCGCCACTGGTCAGTGGCGCAGCGGTGCGTGTGGGCCGTACGTGCCAGGTCTGAATGTTGCGTCCCACGGGCAGAAACAAAGCTTCGCCCCTTGAACCCAACTGGACGTCCCGGCCCAGGGCGTCGGTCAATTGCAGGCCCATCCCGGTGATGCCTTGCACTTTGACCAGCCGTGGATCATCGGGATCGGCAGGCGCAGAAAACGCCACCGACAGCACGGGTTGGTAGGCACTCCATACCAGGTTGCCGGTGCGTTCACTGCGCACACGGCCGGCGGTGCGCTGGCAATCGGTAAAGCGCAGTTGAAAAGCCTTAGCAGTCGCCTGGTCACCGGGCCGCTGCAGCTGGCTGCTCGACACGGCGTCCAGATCAACCGTTTGATGCAGTGACGCCATCTCCAGGCTGCAAGGCGATTCATGCATGGACCCGAGCACATTCAGCATCCCGCTCATACCTTCAATATCCTCGTCATCCTCGGCGTGTACGCCCATCGCCAGGATCCACAACAAGCTGCCCAAGACCTTCACATTGTTCGATTTCATGACGTTCTCCAGCCGCATTACTCTTTCGGCAATGCGGCCTGCGTGTTCACCTGGCACGTGTTGCCATTGCAGGTGAAGGCCAGAAGCGGACGGCCGCCGTAATCATTCACATAGGCCAGGTAAGGGGCCGTACCCAGTGCGCTGGCCGTGGGGCCCAAGGTCAATGCGTCTTTGGGCGGGATCATCAGCGGCGCGAAGCCCGGCGCGGTTTTGCCGTCCTTGCTGCTGCGCGCATCCACCAGGGTCACGTAATAAGGCGTCGGGTTGTTAACCCGGTATTGATCGCCTTCGCGGGTCAGGGTCAGTTTCTGCTGCCAGGGGTTGGACAGGTCTTGCTGGCTTGGCGTAATAGCTTGTGGTCGATAGAACAACTTGATGCGGGTCTGCAATGCAATTTGCAGGGTGTTGGATTTATCGCTGCGCGGCGGGATTTCCCTCAAGTTGAAGTAGTAGACCGTCTCCCGATCCTGCGGTAACGACTTGGCTGCCGGTAAAGCCTGAACTTTCACCTGGCTTTGTTTACCAGGCTCCAAGCGTTGAACCGGCGGGAGCACGATCAAGGGCGAGGTGATTTTTTTACCCGCCTCATCCTCAATCCAGCCTTGGGCCAGATACGGCAGCTGGGTATTGTTGTTGGTAATGCTCACGCTGGTGGCATCTTTGCCGCCATCAAAAATAACGCGGGTACGGTCCAGGCCGACGGCGGCGCCGGCACTCTGGCTCAAACCCAGAGCCAGGAGCACGAAAGCCGGAGGGGTGAGGCGCATATCAAGCATCATGAGGCTGTGTTCTCCGTATCGATAAGTTCCCCGGTCAGCGTGGCTGGCCCGGGCAAGGATGGGGTTGCGGCGATCCTGTGGCAGCCCAGTTGCAAGGTGTCCGTCAAACCATCAACGGGCAGGATGGCGGGAAGCGTAAGGACGCATTGTTCGTCGCCGCCCCAACTGACGACCATCTGCTCGCCAGCCCGCAAGCCACTCAGGTAGACACTGCCGCTGTCATTCACAATCCCGGTGTCCTGTTGCTTCATGTTCTTCACCGTCGCGCCGAAGGGCGGTGAACTGCCATCCGGCAGGCGCAGAATGGCCATGGCTTTTTCGCCGGCAATCACATCCAGCGTGCGGTAACCAATCGCTCCTTCGGTGAGCGTTAACTGGGTGACCGACTCAGTCGCTTCGACATTGCTCGGCAAGCGCTCCAGATCAACGCTGGCCACCGTACGCTGGTAGCTGCTGATGTCGGAGATGACAGCCTTGCCAAAGACGTTACTGCGAGTCGGTGAGCCGTAACCGCGAACAGGGACATCGGGCACCCCACCGGTATCGATCATCAGGCGCGTGCCGCCGGTGCTGGTGGTACGGTGCAGAGCCGCACCGTGGGCCGTGAGCGTGCCACCACCACGGGCAGACACACCCAGACTGCTGTAGCCACCCTCTTGCGTACTGGCGCTGATATCGATGTCGGCCTGATCCCCCATATGACTCAGATACCCACTGCCGTAGGCATTGCTGGCACTGAGCTGGTAGCTGTTGCGCTCATCGATCCGATCGCTGTAGCGGGTTGCAAAGGTGTTCTTGCCGGCGGCCCTATTGGCATCCGCCGACAGGGTGCCGGTGCGTCCAAACGGTAGGCTGACCGTCAGCGCCATGCCGTTGTCGTTGTAGTTGTATTCCTGGGTGCGATACATATTCAGGGACAGGTTCATATTCTTGACCGTGCCCACATTGAAGTAACGCGACAACGACAGGTTCCAACGCTGAGTGTCCGGCCGGTCCCAATAGGTTTGCTTGTGGTAACTGGCGTAGACGGTAGCGCCCAGGTCACGAAACTGTTTGTTGACCGTCACCGTATAAAGCGCCTTGCTGCCGCCAATAGGCTTCCAGCCCTCGCTTGAATCGCGATAATCGCCGCGCCCGCCGAGTTCGCCGTTCAACCCGTAATGCCGGGCGTCCAGGTACTCACTCATACTCAAGAAATTCTTCTCGGAAAACCGGTAACCGGCGAAGGTTACTTGGCTGTCATACTCTTCAAAGTTCTTGGAGTATTGAAGGCGGTAGGATTTACCCGAGAGCGTCTCGTTCCACACATGGGCGCGCGACTGCGTCACGTCCAGCGAAACGGCGCCGAACGCCAGCAAGTCGCGCCCTGCGCCCACGGACACGGCTCGGTAGTTGTTGTCGGTCATGCCGCCGCCGAACAACGACCAGCCATTGCTAATCCCCCAGGAAAACTCCCCGGTACCGAAAAAGTCGCCATCCGCACCGTATTGCAGATTGGACGGTCGACCCGCGGCCAGCTTGTAACGCACTTGGCCCGGACGCGTCAGGTAGGGAACACCCGCCGTGTCGATCTGGAAGCTGTTTACCACGCCATCCTGTTCTTCGATCCGCACGTCCAACTTGCCCGTCACCGCGTCCTGCAAGTCCTGAATGCGAAAGGGGCCTGCCGCCACCAGGGTTTCGTAGAGCACGCGCCCCTGCTGGCTGATGATGACTTTCGCATTGGTTTTGGCCACCCCGACAACTTCCGGCGCGTAACCACGCAGGTTGGGTGGTAACTGGCTTTCATCAGAGTTCAGCGCGGCACCGGTAAAGCGGAAGCTGTCAAACAGATCCGAATACAGGTAGTTCTCACCCACTAACAGGCGCGCTCTCAACGCCGGAATAGCGCGATACGCGTAGTAGCGGCTCCACTCCAGCTTTTGAGGCCCTGCGGCTTCTTGTCGGCCGCTCTCGACGCGCCCTTGCCAGTCCGCCCTGAGGCGCCAGGCACCGGCGTTAGCCCCCACGGTGCCATTGCCACTGAGGTTTTTGCGGTTACCGTCGTTTCGTTGATAGTTGGACTGCGCCGTCAGGCTGTAATCGATCAACAGCCCCGGCACGCCTTCATCCCAGCGTGAAGGCGGATCCCAGTTGATGGCGCTGTACTCAAGGTATGCCTGGGGCAAGTTGATGCTCAGCGTGGAGCTGGCCAGATCACCCTGGACGTCCATGCCAGGCAAACTTTGAATGTCCAGGCACTCGCCGCCTTTCCACCATGCCAGTTTGTCGGCTTCGGACACTTTAAGGCCCAACTGTTCCACAAGACTGTGGGACAAACAGGCCTGGCTACCCTTGGGATCATTATCGGGCGGATAGAACGCCACCGGTTGTTCAGCAATAGGCTGACCGTTTATCTGCACAACCATCGAATAAGTGCCGGGTAAAATAAACCCGCTGCGCGCAAACTGAGACAAGTCAATATTAGTGCGATCAATCAGGTCAAGAACGTCCGTATTAAACTCGATATCTGCGGCGCCCAATGCACTTCCCGCCAGTGATATAAGCCCACCAAACAGGCCCGGGCGCAGCGTATTTTTGATCTTCGCCGTATTCAACATGCATGCCTGCCCATCAATGTTCAAAAATATTCCAACTTGAACCGCACTGCGGCGCTGTGGGGTCCCGCCACCAGCGGCAGTCCATTGCCGACCAGATAGAATCTGTAGTTGAGTGTCATATCGCCCTCCGCCAACGGTGTCGGTGCCATCCGCTGACCCGGAATACTCTCTTCGCCGGCGGCGTCCACAATGTGCAGGGCGACCCCCTGCGAGTCGCCAAACACCGCAAAGGAGAGCCCTAGCCTGTCGGTGGGGCCGTCAAACGTCACTCGCATATGCTCCCAATCAGGCAGAGTTACCCCCGGGCGCAACGGGTCCGGCCGAGTCAACGAGCAATTGATCAGGCGCAACTGGAAGGGATGGTCTTCTCCGCGCGTGTTACGTAAAAGCCGGCCAACCGGCTCTGGTGGCATCTCGATGGTCTGGTCGATACTGGCCAGCTCCAACCCGCAGGCTGAGTCGACGACTTGTCCCCCAAGCAGGACAACGCCCTCGCCCTGTGAGGCCTCTTGCGCAAAAACGTAAGGGCAGACCAACGTCGTTAGTGAAGAAGCGATAGCGAAACGCATGAATGTTTTCACCTGGATCTCCCGACAGCGTCCCCCGCCACCCGCGGTGGCGGGGGAAACACTTACTGATAAGCCAAGGTGAAATTGGTGACTGCGCTGAAATCGCCAGGAGTGATGGCGCCCGTGGCGGCACCTTGGACGTAAGCCCCGAACTCCAGCGTGTTATTGCCAGCAGCAATGATCTGCGGAGTTGTAGGAACGCCAAGCTCAACCACGTCACCGCCGTGGGTCATCATGATGCCCACGCCGCCGGCGCCACCCACCGTGCCGATCGCCCCTGGAACAACGCTGGAAGGTGCTCCCGTGAAGGTCGTGGTGACGGTATTGTCGGTGAGGTTGGACAAGTCGCAGCCTTCAAGCTCGATCAGCAAACGACGGGCCTCGGACTTGCCGCCTGATTCCAACTGGTGTTTGGCGATCGCACCCAGTCGGATGGTCTGATCGACGGAGTCAGGTTTGATGGAGCAGGCGCCCGAATGTACCGAGCCCAGAAACGTGACCGTTCCATCCGCGGCCTGAGCAACGGACGCAGTCCCCGCCAAAACGCCGACAGCCAAGAGCACAGTTTTCAGTTTAGTTTTCATTCACAATTTCCCACTTATCAAATGTCATAAGGCGTCCTGCAACGCGTCAGCGCAGGACTGATTAAACAAACGGTGTGACCCGTGCCATTAAGTCGGTGACCGCCAAGTTGTTTTTCCAACTTATTGCATTGCAATTCGCGACACCGCTCAACACAGGGAAAGTTTGTACATGACGCACAAACAAGTAAGCCGTCCATTTCCCTTAACGAAGTAGCCGTGAGCCACTAACACTCGCAGGAAAAACATGGCAATCTGCCAAAACTTTAAAAAGTGCTGAAGGAATTAGACTACACGCAGATTAATGAGAATATTTTAACCAAGATTATATCTGTAAGAATAAGATTACAGGCACTAAAAAATCACCGCTCCCGTTGGAACCCCCCAACTAAGCAAGCAACTAAAAGTGCGGTTTTGAGATAACTGAACAGCAGATGCGCAAAGGGAGGACAAGCCCCCCTCTGCATTGATCGAGTACGAACGACCCGAAGCGCGAAACTCAAGTGACTAGCGTGCGACCTCAAACAAACCGGTGGCGCCCATGCCGCCACCTACGCACATGGTGACGACGCCATAACGCAGGTTACGCCGTTGCAACTCACGCACCAGATGCCCCACTTGCCGCGAACCGGTCATGCCGAACGGGTGGCCGATGGAAATCGATCCGCCGTTGACGTTGTATTTGGCGTTGTCGATTTCCAGACGATTGCGCGCGTACAGGCACTGCGAGGCAAACGCTTCGTTGAGTTCCCACAGGTCGATATCCGCCACTTGCAAGCCACGCGCCTTGAGCAGCTTGGGCACTGAGAACACCGGACCGATGCCCATTTCGTCCGGCTCGCAGCCAGCCACGGTGAAGCCACGGAAAAACGCCTTGGGCTTGAGCCCCAGTTCCAGGGCTTTTTCCAGGCTCATCACCAGGGTCATCGAGGCGCCGTCGGACAGTTGCGACGAGTTACCCGCTGTCACCGAGCCGTCCTCGGCGAACACTGGTTTCAAGCCTTGCAGGCTCGCCAGGGTGGTGTCGGGGCGGTTGCAGTCGTCGCGATCGACCACGCCGTCGAGAATCTGCACCGCGCCGGTGTTTTTGTCCTCGACCTTATACTTGACCGCCATCGGCACGATTTCGTCATTGAACAAACCATCGGCCTGGGCTTGGGCGGTACGTTGCTGGCTTTGCAGGGCGTAGAGATCCTGTTCTTCGCGGCTGACGTTGTAGCGGCGCGCGACGATTTCGGCGGTCTGGCCCATGGGGAAGTAAATGCCTGGTACTTGCTCTTTGAGCAGCGGGTTGATCAGGTTGTCGGTGTTGACGCTTTTCATGGTCAGGCTGATGGACTCGACGCCACCGGCGACGATGATGTCGCTGCAGCCCGAGGCGATCTGGTTGGCAGCGATGGCAATCGCCTGCAAGCCCGATGAGCAGAAACGGTTGAGGGTCATGCCCGCCGTGCCAGTGCCCAGTTGCGACAGCACCGCCACGTTACGCCCGATGTTGTAGCCCTGGGCCCCCTCATTGGAGCCCGCGCCGACGATGCAATCTTCAACCGTCGCCGGGTCGATGCCGTTGCGGGTGAGCAGCGCGTTGACGCAATGAGCCGCCATGTCATCCGGACGGGTCTGGTTGAACTTGCCGCGAAAGGACTTGGCCAGGCCGGTTCGTACGCTGTCGACGATGACTACTTCACGCATGGGCTACCTCGATCTTGTGGTTGTTGGGCGATGGATCGAGGATAGATCCAGGCCCAGGCAACCGCGATGATCATTCACCCGGCATATACAAAACCATGGCTGGTTGAAGCAGTGGGACTTTGGGGTGGGACCGCTTCACGCCCCGGCGCTGGGCAAGCCTGCTCACGACAAAAAGCAAAGTCACCACACACAGCCGGCTCACTACAAAAAGCAAAGTGACCACACACAGCCGGCTCACCCCAAAAAGCACAATCACCGCAAAAAAGCCTGCTCTCCTCAACCAGCACGGGTGGGGTCGTTTGTTGAGGTGAACGGGCTGTTTGCGGTGAGCCTATACCTGATGGCGAACACAACCTTTTTGTGGTGAGCAGGCTTGCCCTGCGCTGGGCTGCGAAGCGGCCCTAAAACCGGCCATTGGGTTCTGCCTGGAGAAACGCGGCGACTGGATTGGGGCCGCTTCGCGCCCCAGCGCAGGACAAGCCTGCTCACTACAAAAAGCAAACTCACCACACACAGCCGGTTCACCACAAAAAGCACAGTCACCACAAACACGCCTGCTCTCCTCAAGCCGCACGGGTGAGGTCGTTTGTTGAGGTGAACAGACTCTTTGCGGTGAGCCTATACCTGATGGCGAACACAACCTTTCTGTGGTGAGCAGGCTTGCCCTGCGCTGGGCTGCGAAGCGGCCCTAAAACCGGCCATTGGGTTCTGCCTGGAGAAACGCGGCGACTGGATTGGGGCCGCTTCGCACCCCAGCGCAGGGCAAGCCTGCTCACTACAAAAAGCGAACCCACCATACAAAACCTTCTCACCACAAAAAGAAAACTCACCACACACAGCCGGTTCACCCCAAAAATCACAGTCGCCACAAAAAAGCCTGCTCTCCTCAAGCCGCACGGGTGGGGTCGTTTGTTGAGGTGAACAGACTCTTTGCGGTGAGCCTATACCTGATGGCGAACACAACCTTTCTGTGGTGAGCAGGCTTGTCCTGCGCTGGGCTGCGAAGCGGACCTAGAACCGGCCATTGGGTTCTGCCTGGAGAAACGCGGCGACTGGATTGGGGCCGCTTCGCGCCCCAGCGCAGGGCAAGCCTGCTCACCACAAAAAGCAAACTCACCACACACAGCCGGTTCACCACAAAAAAAGGACAGTCACCACACACAGACGGCTCCCCCCAAAAAGCACAGCCACCACAAATACGCCTGCTCTCCTCAACCCGCACGGGAGGGGTCGATTGTTGAGGTGAACAGGCTCTTTGCGGTGAGCCTATACCTGAATGGCGAACACAACCTTTGTGGTGAGCAGGCTTGCCCTGCGCTGGGCTGCGAAGCGGCCCTAAAACCGGCCATTGGGTTTGGCCTGGAGAAACGCGGCGACTGGATTGGGGCCGCTTCGCGCCCCAGCGCAGGGCAAGCCTGCTCACTACAAAAAACTAACTCACCATACACAGCCGGTTCACCACAAAAAGCAAACGCACCACACAACGCCTGCTCACCAAAAAAGTCTGCGCTCCCCAACCAGCACGGCGCGCAAACCGCGTAGTTATTTCTTCTTCTTTTTATCGTGCTTGTCGGACTTGGCGAACGCTTCTTCTAAAGCGAGGTTAATCGTGCGCAGCACCTTGACCCGCGCCCAGCGCTTGTCATTGGCCTCCACCAGGGTCCAGGGCGAGATTTCGGTGCTGGTACGGTCAACCATATCGCCCACCGCCGCGCGGTAGTCGTCCCACTTGTCGCGGTTGCGCCAGTCGTCTTCGGTGATTTTGAAGCGTTTGAAAGGGATTTCCTCACGGGCCTGAAAGCGTTCCAGCTGCGTGTCCTTGTCAATCGCCAGCCAGAACTTGACCACGATCACGCCCGCATCACGCAGTTGTTCTTCAAAGTCATTGATCTCGCCATAGGCGCGCATCCAGTCCGCCGCAGAGCAGAAACCTTCGACTCGCTCCACCAGCACGCGGCCGTACCACGAGCGGTCGAACACGGTGAACATGCCGCGCGCCGGGATCTTCTGCCAGAACCGCCATAGGTACGGTTGGGCGCGTTCGTCCTCACTGGGCGCGGCAATCGGCACGATATGGTATTGGCGTGGGTCCAGCGCCGCTGCAACCCGGCGAATCGCGCCGCCCTTGCCCGCCGCATCATTGCCTTCGAACACCGTGATCAAGGCGTGCTTGCGCATGCGTTTGTCACGCATCAGGCCGGAGAAGCGCGCCTGTTCGGTGATCAGTTGTTCTTCGTAATCGTCCTTGTCCAGATGCTGGCTCAAGTCGAGGCTGTCGAGCAGCCCCTTCTTGTCCACCGACGGTATCAGCGGCGCGGGGTTCATGCCGCTGGCCTTGCCTTTGGGCAGTTTCAACGCGGTTTGCATGCCTTCGAGCAATAGCTTGCCCACGGTGAGGCTGCGGTAATTGCTGTCGACACCTTCGATCACATGCCACGGCGCGTAGTCGCGGCTGGTGCGACGCAGCACCCGCTCGCCAAAGTGCACGAACTTGTCGTAGGTCTGTGATTGCTGCCAGTCCAGCGGGCTGATGCGCCAACTGTGCAGTGGGTCGTCGGCCAAGGCCTTTAGCCGCGCCTTCATCTGTTTCTTGGAAAGGTGAAACCAGAATTTGAAGATCAGCGCACCTTCATCACAGAGCATTTTTTCCAGGCGCTCGGCACCGGCGATGGCCTGATCGAGACGCGCGTCCTTGATCTGCCCATGTACGCGGCCTTGCAGCATCTGGCTGTACCAGTTGCCGAAAAAGACACCCATGCGGCCCTTGGCGGGCAACTGCCGCCAGTACCGCCAGGCCGGCGGGCGGGCCAGTTCCTCATCGGTTTGCTGATCGAAGGTACGGACTTCGATCAGGCGCGGGTCCATCCACTCATTGAGCAGCTTGACGGTCTCGCCTTTGCCAGCACCTTCTACGCCATTAATCAGGATGATCACCGGGAAGCGCTTTTGCTGTTGCAGCTCGTACTGCACTTCCAACAACGCTTCACGCAGGGCCGGCACTTCGGCGTCGTAGGTGTCTTTGTCGACGGCGTGACCAATTTCTGCGGATTCGAACATGGGCAACTCCCTTCCAAGATCAATCAAGACTAGCGGATTGGGCTGCACCACGGGCAAGCAATTGAATAGCGCTTGCCATGGATCAATCAGCAACCCTGCCGGCTAGTCTTCAGGTAGATGGCAGATATCCAGGTCCTGATACTTCATCATCTGCTGGGTCAGCCGCTCCATCACCTCGTTGATCGCCTGCCTGCGCGGCGCGCGCAGGCCTTCCATTTGTGCCAGGTATTCACCATCGGTGAGGTTCTGACTGTTCTCGAAGAGCGCCTGCTGTTGACTGTCAAACGGCTCGGCAGCGCGCCTGAACGTCTCGGGAAACTGCTGTTTGAGATGGGCCTTCCAGAACGAGAGCTGGGCAATAAACCGCAAAAATACCGGCGACAGCTCGGCAATGAGGACTTGCTCATGCGCCCGCTCCAGGTTCTCGCTGGTCAAGTCAGCCAATGACCCGTAGCGCATGTGCTTGGGTTGCCCCGGCAACTGCAGGATCTTCGCCAAACCGACCCGATACGCCAGGCTGACCTCCAGCGGGTCTTCGCTGGCATGTTCGGCGGCGTAAGTGGCCGCAATCTTTTCCAGCTCACTGAGGCGAAACAAGCCGCGCCCCAGGGTCAGGAGCACCCCGGAGTTGCCTTGCCCACGGCCGGCCTGGCGCGTGGCGTTCGCCACGGCCTTGAGCACTTCGACCTGGCTGAAAATCTCTGTCGCGCCATCGACACAGTTCGCCGGATGGGCCACCAGTTGAAACACCTGCTCGCGCAACTCGACGCTGTCATGGGTCGCCTGCAGGACCTCCCAGACACGCCGGGTCATGTCCTCACGCACGTAACGGCTGTCGGCGGCGCCGGAGAGTTGCGCCAACAACGTCATCAGCGGCACCGATTCCGGATCGTCGCGCAGGTTGGCCCAGATCGCCCGCTTGCCGGCATCGGCGGCCGCTACTTCGTCCGGCAGCCAGGTCCGCCTGGCCTTCAACTCGGTGAAACGTGACTGATCGTCCTCCACATAGCCCATGCCAATGCCCACTGCATCGCGGTAGCGGATCAGCGCCGTCATTGTCGTCGATGACAATGGGTTGCCACCCAGATTGATCGCCTGGCTGTACCTGCGTGTCGACGCAAACAACCAGTCGGGCAATACCGTGATCCAGTTGCTGCGCAGGTCGACCTGTTCCAGATGGGCCAGGCGTGCGATCCCGACGGGCAGGTCCACCAGCCTGGCGTCCTGCAGTAACAGGGTTTGCAAATCGCGCATGTTACTCACGTCCAGATGCGCCTCGATGGGGTTGTGGCTCAGGTCCAACAAACGCAGCGTGTGCATATCAGCCAGTTTTCGCTGGGTATACGTCGTCAGCGCCAGTTGATTGTGGGGCAAGGACAAACTGTTCAGTTCGGGCATCCGCGAGAGGTATTCCGGGAGCCGGCTCAGGCGGTTGCGGTCCAGGTTGAGGCGCCGCAGCCCCTTGAAGCACTTGAGGAAATACGCCACATCATCGCCCAGACGCATGTTTTTCAGGGACAGTTGCCGAACATGGTCAAAGCGGATTTCGGGGGGCAGGTTCGGCAATGCGCCCACGCGCATGCCATCCAATATCAGCCCCGGCACGGGCACTTGTTGATCGTCGAGGACAAAGCTCTGGCGGCGCCAGCAGGCTTCAATCCGCTCGGCCACTTGCTGGCGGCTCTCGCGGACATCCCCCATGCCCGGCTGCGCCGCCAGGTCGCCGACGTTGCTCTTCCAGTGTTTGAGGACCGTGCGCAGGCGTTCCAGGTCAGCCTGCAGACGGGCAACGGCCTTGGCTTGGGCCAGGGCATCGGTCCCCAGGCTGCGCAACAACTCTGCTGCCTGTACGTCACTGAACAGCGGATAGATTTTGCGCACCTTGCGCACCAGAGGCGAAGCGAGCGGCAGCGGGCTGGTCGGAGAGTCCGCCATGCGGCAGGAGACCTCCTGTTCCAGTGGCTCGCCAG
Source organism: Pseudomonas sp. H1_D04 (assembly GCF_054683855.1). Taxonomy (NCBI): domain Bacteria; kingdom Pseudomonadati; phylum Pseudomonadota; class Gammaproteobacteria; order Pseudomonadales; family Pseudomonadaceae; genus Pseudomonas; species Pseudomonas sp. H1_D04. The sequence continues at coordinate 4,096,119 of NZ_CP162826.1, read as the reverse complement.
CCTTGTCGGAAAACGCGTCGCCCGCCACCACACGCTCGCTCTGCGCGCGGGCCGCCACCCTGCGGCGCAGCCTCCATCCACCTTCGCTCGGGTTCAGCGGGAGTTCCAGGGCGCTGCGCTGGGTGTCCGAGAGCGTTTGTATAATCGCCTCGAACAGGCCGTCGGAACCGGCCTGGGTCGGCCCCATACTGACGCCGTTGGCGTCGAACGGCGCAAAGCCCGCCGCCGAACTGACCACCACTCGACGTACGCTCGCGCCCTCCCTCGCGCCCAGGGCCAACAGTGACCCGGTGGGCGAATCCTGGCGCAATTCCAGTTGCAACGCGCTATCCCAACCTTCGACGCGCGCCAGCATGCGCACCGCCACACACTGGGTGTCGAGACCGGCCAACTCCGGCTGCTCGAAACCGGCCAAAGCACGATCCAGGCGCTGTGTCTCCGCGCTCAAGCGCACCGCTTCTGCCAGGGCCATTGGCACCCGCTGAGTGTCGCGCAGGGCTTGACGCTCAACGGAGGACGCCTGGGCCATCAGCTCGCGCATCACGCGGGTGGGCAGTTGCGGGCAGGCCTGACGCAGCGGCGCCCACTCCTCGGGCACTGGCCCGTCGTAGGCCTGATACAACTGTTCAAAAAACGGTCTTCGATCAGCCTTGAACTGTGCGAGCAATTGACGCGCCAACGCTGCGTGCTCCTCATTGGCAGACACGCCTTCACCCAACAGTCCGACCTTTTGTTGCGTATCCAGGCCTGACAGCAACACGTCAAACACCCGCCCTTCACCCACGGCCTGCTCGCTGAGGCGCAATGCCTGAGCGGCCTCAAACGGGCCGGCGGCGGGATAACGCGCCGTGACGCCACCTTGAGCATTCAGCACCTCGAAATAACGACCTTGGGGCCAACCCGGCAGCAGCGGCAACGCGTGCATTTGCGCGGTCGCACTTTGCCCATTGCGGTACCCCCCGCGCTCCAACAGCCACACCAGGTCGCGAATCGACTGCTCCAACCGAAAACGCTCATACAGATCACGAAAGCGCGCCGCAAAGGGCAGACATTCCTGCGCCAGGTGATACCCCCAGCGGTGGGGCTTGTCGATGATGTCGTTAACCAGCCGCAGCTTGCGCGAGTCCAATGCGGGGTGACGACTGCTCGGCTCCAGGCGGGAAAACAAATAGTCCTGGTCTTCCCACTCCTCGGGATCTTCGAATGAAAAACGCCAGGCCCCCTCACCGTTGTGCAGCATCACCGGACGATAGGCCGTTTGCCGCGTACGGTGGCTGGCCCGCCACAGTCCCTGCTGCGGCTCATAGGTCACCTGATGCAGGTTGTCGCCGACTTTGACGTATGAGCGAGCGCCCACCTGGTAGAGGCCTTGCGCGTCGGCAGCCACGTCGTCGATCAGGTGATGATCGTGGGAATACTGTCCGATGTCAGGCCGCCACAACCGTGGCTGCCCATCCCTCGAACGCACCGCTTCCAACGTTTTGAAGTAACCGGCATAGCTTTGTCGGGTGCGCTTGAAGACCTTGCCCACCACCTTGGCCCCCGCGGCGAACAACACCATTGACGTGATGTCCTGCGCCACGGCCACCAACTGTCCGAGCGCCTCCTCCTTGTCGCCACGGCGCCAGTCCTCGATACCGTCGTACACCTCGCCGAGCATCTGTCCCACCGCCACGCTGGTCATCAACAGGCCCAATGCCGGGACTATAAACCCAGCAAGGTTGAGCAACGTCAGCCCGGCGTCCAGATACTCCTGCAGACGCTGTTTGCGCACCTGCTCGTCGACATCCACCACCGGGACCGCCAGGGTGCGGGCGTCGATTTGCAGTTTGCCCGCATAGGTCGCAAAAAAGTGCTGCGCCAGGCTAGTGGTGATGGCCCTGGCCTCCAACACGCCCAAGGTACGGTGCTGGTCAAAACGGCTGAAAAAACCGACTCGGTCTATTTCGCCCAGGTAACGCGCAAAGAACGTGCGGTAGGTGCTGACTTCCAGCTTCAAGTCCAGGTAGACCTTGAAATCGTTGAGCGACGGGTACTCAAAAAACGGTCGCCCCGGCTCATTGGGCATGTACACCACACAGGGCTCCTGCGGGTAATCGGCAATTGGCCAGCCGGAAAACACCAGCACGCTCCACAGGCAGCAATCCAGCGCATTCAAGCCCTGCCAGATAACCTGGCGCCCTTGAAACAACAGGCCCCTGGCCTGCTCAGGATCCATCTTCCGATCCAGCAGTGTGCATAACAGGTCATAGGTCTCGCGGGTGATATCGCCACGCATGCAGGCAATGTGCGCGTCGATTTTCACATCCAGGGTTTTCATCCAACCGATGTCGAGCGCTACACCATTGAGGTAGGCGTCATCGCCCGGCGCGCTAGCGTCAAGGTTGAACACGTCACTGATGTGCTGCTGATACAAGCCGCCTACATCAAGGTCGCGACAGCCCTTGGCAAATGCCTGCACGGAGACGGGGATCACCCCACGTGAGGCTGAGCCGAATTGCAGCCGCGACTGCTGTGGAAAATGCGCCTCTTGCGTCTCGTCCTCGGTAAAGTTCTGCAGGGCCATGTGCAGCAGGGTCTGCTGTTCCAGCTTGATGGTCCTGACATAATCCAGCGGCAGGACTTCTTTCTGGTATTCATAGAAGGCCCGCACGAACAGGTCCTTCTGCGGTTCAATCGTGACCTGCCAGTGCTTCTGGCAGTAAGCCTTCAATTGCGCACTGCAAAACTCATCCAGGGAGCGTAATGGGAGCAGGCGTCCGGCGACTGCGGCCCTGGCTTCATCAATCTGCGCCGCGTCCCGTTTCAGTGCCTCCAGTACACCTTTGGGGGCGTTTATCATCCAGCCCGGCAGGCGCTTTTGCAGGACCTCGGCCTTGGGCAGGTCGCTGGTGATTTCCAGTAGCGCGGCTTGCAACTGGCGCTGTGTCAATTGGGTGCATGTCTTGGTCAAATCATCCTGGTCCGGCATCTGCAATATCCCTTATTGCCCATTAATCAGTCATTCACCATACCCCGACGCAAGCCTTTGAATTTACGCAGATAGTTGATCGTTACCCGGACCGATTCGGGCATTTTTTGCATGCAAGTATCAGCGGGCTACCACCCCCGCCCAGCGCGGATCGGTCGCCACCGCCACGATCGGCTAGAATGGCCGCCTTGCCTTTGCCGAGTTGCCCATGAACCCCGTATCGCCACATGCCCAACTTGACTGGGACGACCAGGGACGCCCGCGTTCGCGGGTCTTCGACGACGTGTACTTCTCCGATCAGTCGGGCCTGGACGAAACCCGTTATGTGTTCCTTGAACAGAACCACCTGCAACAGCGCTTTGCCGCGCTTCCCGTGGGCGGACGATTGGTGATTGGCGAGACCGGCTTTGGTACCGGGTTGAATTTCCTGTGTGCCTGGCAGTTGTTTGATCAGCACGCCGTGTCCGGCGCCCGCCTGCACTTTGTCAGCGTGGAGAAGTACCCCCTGAGCCACGCCGACCTGCAACGTGCTCTGGCCCTGTGGCCAGAACTCAAGCCCTGGGCCGAGCAGTTGCTGGCGCAGTATGTCGCCATCCACCAGGGCTTCCAGCGTCTGGTGCTGGACAATGGCCGCGTCACCCTGACCCTGTTGATCGGTGATGCTCTGGAGCAGCTACCGCAACTGGATGCGCAGATCGACGCGTGGTTTCTCGACGGTTTCGCCCCGGCGAAAAACCCCGACATGTGGACCGCCGAGCTGTTTGCCGAACTGGCACGCCTGGCCGCGCCGGGCTCGACCATCAGCACCTTCACCAGCACCGGCTGGGTGCGGCGCCTGATCAACGCTGCCGGGTTCAAGATGAAGCGCACGCCGGGGATTGGCCACAAGTGGGAAATCCTGCGCGGCGAGTTCCTTGGCTGGCCGGCGGAGACACCCGCGCCGGCTGCCATCAAACCCTGGTTCGCGCGACCACCTGCATTTAACGGCGAGCGCCGCGCCCTGGTGATCGGCGGCGGCCTCGCCGGTTGCGCCAGCGCGGCCAGCCTGGCGGCGCGCGGCTGGCAGGTCAGCTTGCTGGAACGCCACGCCGGCTTGGCCGAAGAGGCATCGGGCAACCCGCAAGGCGTGCTGTACCTCAAACTCTCGGCCCACGGCACAGCGTTGTCGCAGATGATCGTCAGCGGCTTCGGCCACACCCGGCGCCTGTTGGAGCAGCTGCAACGCGGGGTGGATTGGGACGGCTGCGGCGTGCTGCAACTGGCCTTCAATGCCAAGGAAGCCGAACGTCAGGCGCAATTGGCGCAGGCGTTTGCTCCGGACCTGCTGCATCTGCTGGACAAGGATCAGGCCCAGGTCCGGGCCGGCATCGCGTTGCAAACCGGCGGGCTGTTTTTCCCTGAAGGTGGCTGGGTGCATCCGCCCGCACTGTGCCAGTGGCAAGCCACACAACCGGGTGTTGAGTTGCTGACCCATCGTGACGTACTGCAACTGCGCAAAGTCGACGACCACTGGCAGGCCTGGGACGGTGAAACCCTGCTGGCCAGCGCGCCGGTGGTGGTGCTGGCGGGCGCCGCCGACGTCACGCGGTTTGCCGCCTGTGCGGAGCTGCCACTCAAACGCATCCGCGGGCAGATCACACGCCTGCCGCAAACCGCCGCCAGCGCAGCGCTGAGCAGCGTGGTGTGCGCCGAAGGCTACGTGGCACCGGCTCGCCTGGGCGAACATACCCTGGGCGCCAGCTTTGATTTCAAAAGCCAGGACCTCACGCCCACCGCCGCCGAGCACGCGGGCAACCTGGCGCTGCTGCACGAGATCTCCCCAGACCTGGTACAGCGCCTGCACGCCGACGCCCTCCCGGCCGAGGACCTTGAGGGTCGCGCCGCCTTCCGCTGCACCAGCCCCGACTATCTGCCGATTGTCGGCCCGCTGGCAGACAGCGCGCCGTTCGCCGACACCTACGCCGCGCTGCGCAAGGACGCCCGCCACGTGCCGCAGGCGCCGTGCCCATGGCTCGACGGCCTGTACGTCAACAGCGGCCACGGTTCGCGCGGGTTGATTACCGCACCGCTATGCGGCGAGCTGCTCGCCGCCTGGCTGCACGACGAGCCGCTGCCACTGCCGCGCAGCGTGGCCGAGGCGTGTCACCCCAATCGCTTCGCGGTGCGCGCGCTGGTGCGCAGCAACGTGAACACGCCCGCGCGCTGATCGCCGCGCGCAAGCGCGTGTCATCGACGGCCGCCTGCAGCACACGCCGGACCCTGTGCGTCATGTCTTCACGGGCATTCATGGAGTCCGCCGTGCCACCCAGCTCCGATAGCAGCTTGAACAGGCCATCCGAACCCGGTTCATCCCTGAGTCCCAGCCAGGTGGAGGTGCTGCGCGAATCGCGCGGCAAGCGCTCGTCCAGCCACAATTGGCGGGCTTTCTGCTCGTTGAGGCGGGTGATGTCGTCTTCCAGGTAGCCCATGCCCACGCCCACGCTAAACCGACGATGTCGGACAAAAGCGGTATAAAAACCCCGCTTGCTGCGCTGCGGTTTTGCGTAGACGCCTGGCTGATGCGCGACCTACGGCCTTTTGCCTTATAACAGATTGATCTAAAACTCCGCCGATGCACCCCGGTCAGTTTCTGGGTACCCGCCATTTGTGCGCGGTGACCTTTCTCTCCCCAACGGAAAAACCGGTAAGGAATTTATGTGCGGATTAGCTGGCGAGTTACGTTTCGATCACCAACCTGCCGACCTGGCAGCGGTGGAGCGAATCACCCATCACTTGGCGCCACGCGGCCCTGACGCGTGGGGCTTCCATGCCCAAGGGCCGATTGCCCTGGGCCATCGACGCCTGAAAATCATGGACCTGTCGGACGGCTCCGCCCAACCGATGGTCGACGCCCAATTGGGCCTGTCTCTGGCGTTCAACGGCGCGATTTATAACTTTCCGGAATTGCGTGAAGAGCTGGAAGCCCTTGGCTACGCCTTCTATTCCGGTGGTGACACCGAAGTGCTGCTCAAGGGTTACCACGCCTGGGGCGAAGCGCTGTTGCCCAAGCTCAATGGCATGTTCGCTTTCGCCATCTGGGAACGCGACGCCCAGCGCCTGTTCATCGCCCGTGACCGTCTCGGCGTAAAACCCCTGTACCTGTCGCGCACCGGTCAACGCCTGCGCTTTGCCTCAGCATTGCCGGCGCTGCTCAAGGGCGGCGATATCAACCCGATCCTCGATCCGGTAGCGCTCAATCACTACCTGAACTTCCACGCCGTGGTGCCGGCGCCGCGCACCTTGCTGGCAGGCATCGAAAAACTGCCGCCAGCGAGCTGGATGCGCATCGACGCCAATGGCAACACCGAACAGAAAACCTGGTGGACGCTGCCATACGGTCCCCATGAGGACGAGAAAAACCTCACGCTGGAAGACTGGACCGACCGCGTACTCGACAGCACCCGCGAAGCCGTGGCGATCCGTCAACGTGCTGCCGTGGATGTCGGCGTATTGCTCTCCGGCGGTGTGGATTCAAGCATGCTCGTTGGCCTGCTGCGCGAAGTCGGCGTGCAGGATCTGTCCACCTTCTCCATCGGTTTTGAAGACGCCGGTGGCGAGGCCGGCAACGAGTTCCAATACTCCGACCTGATCGCCAAGCACTACGGCACCCGTCACCACCAATTGCGCATCGCCGAAAGCGAGATCATCGATCAACTCCCGGCCGCCTTCCGCGCCATGAGTGAACCAATGGTCAGCCACGACTGTATCGCCTTCTACCTGCTGTCGCGGGAAGTGGCCAAGCATTGCAAAGTGGTGCAGAGCGGCCAGGGCGCCGACGAACTGTTCGCCGGTTACCACTGGTACCCGCACGTCGACGGCGCCAGCGACCCGTATGCCGCCTACCGCGAGGCGTTCTTCGACCGCAGCTACGACGACTATGCCGCCACCGTCGCGCCCAAATGGCTGACCGCCAACGACGCCGCCGGCGACTTCGTACGCGAACATTTCGCCATGCCCGGCGCCGATGCGGCGGTGGACAAGGCTTTGCGCCTGGACAGCACGGTGATGCTGGTGGACGACCCGGTCAAACGCGTCGATAACATGACCATGGCCTGGGGCCTCGAAGCACGCACGCCGTTCTTGGATTACCGCCTGGTGGAACTGTCGGCACGCGTCCCGGGCAAGTTCAAGTTGCCCGACGGCGGCAAGCAAGTGCTCAAAGAGGCGGCACGCCGGGTGATTCCGAGCGAAGTCATCGACCGCAAGAAAGGTTACTTCCCGGTGCCCGGCCTCAAGCATCTGCAAGGCGACACCCTCAACTGGGTGCGTGAATTGCTGCTGGACCCGAGCCAGGATCGCGGCCTGTTCAACCCGGCCATGCTTGACCGCTTGCTGACCGACCCCCAAGGCCAATTGACCCCGTTGCGCGGCTCCAAGCTGTGGCAATTGGCAGCGCTGAACCTGTGGCTCAGCGAACAAGGAATCTGATTGATGAAACCCCACGCAGCGGCTTACAGCCAACGCTTGCTGAAGGGCCAGGCGCCAACCTACGAGCGCCTGCAAGCCCGACTCGCCGAAGATGGCAGCCCGCTGGCCGCCGAGCCCATTGCCGTGCATTGCGGCTGGGGCCGGCTATTGATCGGCCATACGTTTCCGGACCCGGCGAGCCTGGCGGGGGAACTGCTCAACGAACAACCCGGCGAACGCGACATCGCGCTGTATGTGGCCGCGCCGCAGCAGATCCTCGGGATTGATCCGCAGCAGTTGTTCCTCGATCCCTCGGACACTTTGCGCCTGTGGTTCACTGACTACCGCCCCGCCACCCGGGTGTTTCGCGGCTTTCGTATTCGCCGCGTGCAGACCGAGGCCGACTGGTTGGCGGTCAACCAGTTGTACCAGTGCCGTGGCATGTTGCCGGTTGACGCCGAGCGCCTGACGCCGCGCCATCAAGGCGGCCCGGTGTACTGGCTGGCCGAGGACGAAGACAGCGGCGCAGTGATCGGCAGCGTGATGGGCCTCAACCATCAAAAGGCTTTTCACGACCCGGAAAACGGCTGCAGCCTGTGGTGCCTGGCGGTCGACCCGCAGTGCACGCGCCCCGGTGTGGGCGAGGTGTTGGTACGCCACTTGGTGGAACACTTTATGAGCCGGGGCCTGAGTTACCTCGACCTGTCGGTGCTGCACAACAACCGCCAGGCCAAGAGCCTCTATGCCAAGCTCGGGTTCCGCGCGCTGACCACCTTTGCGATCAAACGCAAGAACGGCATCAACCAGCCGCTGTTCCTCGGCCCTGGCCCGCAGGCGGGGTTCAATCCCTATGCGCGGATCATTGTTGAAGAAGCACACCGGCGCGGTATTGATGTGCAGGTGGATGACGCCGACGCCGGTTTGTTCACCCTCAGCCACGGCGGGCGGCGCGTGCGTTGTCGTGAGTCTTTGAGCGACCTGACCAGCGCGATCAGCATGACGTTGTGCCAGGACAAGAGCCTGACCCACAAGGCGCTTAAAGCCGCCGGTTTGAAGCTGCCGTCGCAACAATTAGCGGGCAGTGCTGATGACAATCTGGAATTCCTGGATGAACACCAGCGCATCGTCGTCAAGCCCCTGGATGGCGAGCAAGGCCAGGGCGTGGCGGTGGATCTGCACAGTATCGAAGAAGTGCAGCAGGCCATCGAGGCTGCGCGCCAATTTGACAGCCGCGTGCTGCTGGAAAGTTTTCATGAAGGGCTGGATTTGCGCATCCTGGTGATCGGTTTCGAGGTGGTCGCCGCCGCTATCCGCCGCCCTGCTGAAGTCACCGGTGACGGCCAGCACTCCATCGGCGCGCTGATTGAAGCGCAGAGCCGACGACGTCAAGCGGCGACCGACGGCGAGAGCAAAATCCCGCTGGATGCGGAAACCGAACGCACCCTGCACGCCGCCGGTTATGACTACAGCAGTGTCCTGCCCCGTGGCCAGACCCTCGCCGTGCGTCGCACCGCCAACCTGCACACCGGCGGTTGCTTGGAAGACGTCACCGCGATCCTGCACCCGACTCTGGTCGACGCCGCCGTGCGCGCCGCCCGTGCCCTCGACATTCCCATGGTCGGTCTGGACCTGATGGTGCCCGCCGCCGATCAACCTGAGTACGTGTTTATCGAAGCCAACGAGCGGGCCGGCTTGGCCAACCATGAACCGCAACCAACGGCAGAGAAGTTTGTGGACCTGTTATTTCCCCATAGCCAGCCGACGGTTCAATAACCCTGTGGTGAGCGGGCTTGCCGCGCGGGGCTGCGAACCAGCCCCAAAACCTGCCAATGAGTGTTGACTCGAAGCGCGCGTTGCCTGGACTAGGGGCTGCTTCGCAGCCCAGCGCAGGTCAAGCCCGCTCACCACAAAAAGCCCGCTCGCCACTACAGCCCCACGGGTTGCCCTTATTTCATCAGGAGTCTTTATGAGCCGAACCATCCCCGAACCGGATCTCAACTACCTGCAAAAAGTGCTGTTGGAAATGCTCGCCATTCCCAGCCCTACCGGCTTTACCGACACCATCGTGCGCTACGTCGCCGAGCGCCTCGAAGAGCTGGGTATCCCGTTTGAAATGACCCGCCGCGGCACCATCCGCGCAACCCTCAAGGGCCAGAAAAACAGCCCCGACCGTGCTGTGTCGGCGCACTTGGACACCATTGGCGCCGCCGTGCGTGCGATCAAGGACAACGGCCGCCTGACCCTGGCGCCAGTAGGCTGCTGGTCCAGCCGTTTTGCCGAAGGCAGCCGCGTCAGCCTGTTCACCGACAACGGTGTGATTCGCGGCAGCGTGTTGCCGCTGATGGCCTCCGGGCATGCGTTCAACACCGCCGTGGATGAAATGCCGGTGAGCTGGGACCACGTAGAGCTGCGCCTGGACGCTTACTGCGCAACCCGCGCCGACTGCGACTCCCTGGGGATCAGCGTCGGTGACTACGTTGCCTTTGACCCGCTGCCCGAGTTCACTGAGAGCGGGCATATCAGCGCACGCCACCTGGACGATAAAGCGGGCGTCGCCGCCCTACTCGCCGCGCTCAAGGCCATCGTCGACAGCGGCGAGCCGTTGCTGATCGACTGCCATCCGCTGTTCACCATCACCGAAGAAACCGGCAGCGGTGCGGCGGCAGCCCTGCCGTGGGATGTGAGTGAGTTTGTCGGCATCGACATCGCCCCGGTCGCCCCCGGCCAGCACTCCAGCGAACATGCGGTGAGTGTAGCGATGCAGGATTCCGGCGGGCCGTACGACTATCACCTGTCCCGTCACCTGCTGCGCCTCGCATCGGAAAACGACCTGCCAGTGCGCCGCGATCTGTTCCGTTATTACTTCAGCGATGCACACTCGGCGGTGACGGCCGGCCACGATATCCGTACAGCGCTGCTGGCGTTTGGTTGCGACGCGACCCACGGCTACGAGCGCACCCATATCGACAGCCTGGCGGCGCTGAGCCGCTTGCTCGGCGCGTACATCCTCAGCCCGCCGGTCTTTGCCAGCGACGCGCAGCCGGCCCAGGGTTCACTGGACCGCTTCAGTCATCAAATCGAGCATGAAACGCAGATGGAGAGCGACACGCGCGTGCCGTCGGTGGACAGTCTGGTGGGCAACAAGTCCTCAGGCGAGTAACAGCCACTGCTGGCAACCCGGGTCCCGGCACAGTAGCATCGCCGGGATTCTCTATCTGAGGCTTGTATGCTGATTCCCTACGACGCTCTTGAAGTCGACACCCTGACCCGCCTGATCGAAGACTTCGTGACCCGCGACGGCACCGACAATGGCGACGACACGCCCTTGGAAACCCGCGTGCTGCGCGTGCGCCAAGCGCTGACCAAGGGCCAGGCCCTGATCGTGTTCGACCCGGAAAGCGAGCAATGCCAGTTGATGCTCAAGCACGATGTGCCCAATCATCTGTTCGACTGAGGGTGTTCTAGGGGTTGGTGGCGGGTTGGGGTTGAGTGGCTTGGCGTTCGAGCATTTTCTGATGCACCTCGGCGCGGTGCACATTGATCCCCGCTGGTGCGGCAATGCCGAATTTCACTTGGTCGCCGTTCAGTTCCAGGATGCGCACGGTGATCTCATCACCGATGGAGATGATTTCGCCTACAGCGCGGCTTAAGACCAGCATGGCGTTTGTCCTTTTGGAGTGACAGGACCTCGACCATGCGCGCAGAAGGTTGATGCAACAATGGCGCGCAGCTAAATCAGGCAACACCTACACCAGTAGGTAATTTGCCTGACAGACCAACACCTGATTAGCCTTTAACAGCCTGTGCCTTGGCGCGCATCTTGTCGGCCATGGTAGTCATTTCGTCGTAGAGCAATTGCGGATTCTTCTGCTTCAACGCCCAGGCCATCCGGCCCTGCTCGTGGGGCAAGATCATGAATTCCCCTTCGGCGACACGCTGATAGATGTAATCGGCAATATCCGCCGCCGAGATCGGCGAACTCTCCAACAACTTGCCCACCTGGGCCTTCATCGCCGGCGTCGGCCCACGGAACGAGTCCAGCAGGTTGGTCTGGAAGAACGACGGGCATACCACATGCACGCCGACTTCCTGCTGCTTGAGCTCCACCAGCAGGCTTTCCGACAGCGCCACCACACCGGCCTTGGCTACGTTGTAGTTGCTCATGGCCGGCCCTTGCATCAGCGCCGCCATAGAGGCGATGTTGATGATGCGGCCCTTGCTCTTTTCCAGCAGCGGCAGGAACGCTTTGCAGCCTTTGACCACGCCCATCAGATTGATCGCAATCTGCCAGTCCCAATCCTCCAGGGACAGTTCGGCAAAGAAACCACCCGAGGCGACGCCAGCGTTATTGACGATCACATCGATGCCCCCCAGCTTCACTTCGCACGCCTGGGCAAACGCGGTGAGCTGGCTGTAGTCGCGCACGTCGCAACGTTGGGTAAAGCCATCGCCCCCGGCCTCGCGCACGAGCTTGAGGGTTTCCTGCAAGCCTGGCTCGCTGACATCCGACAAGGCCAACTGCCAGCCCTCGCGGGCCCAGCGCAGAGCGATTTCACGACCCAGGCCGGACCCGGCGCCAGTGATCATCATGCGATTTTGCATAGGAAGCTGCCTTGTGGTTCACAGAAGAAGTGATCGGCAGTGTAGCGAAGGTTTTTCCTGCACCCACGCACCATCAGATTGATGAATGCCCCAGGCAAACCTTGGGCCGGGTCGGATGCCTGCGCACCGACTAAGTTCAATCTTTTTCAACTAGTACGACGCAGCTGCGAGCGCATTAAAAGAAATAAGCGTGTTTGCAAAATGCTTTAAAAAAACACGGAATTTTATGCGAAGCGCAGGAGTCGGAGTTGTTAAGGCGTTCGTAATTAAACCTGCGGTCGTAACGTTAAATCATCAGTCCTTGCACAAGGCCTATAAGGAAATAAAACCATGAGCCTCATTCTAATCATCATCCTGATCCTGCTGTTGGTCGGTGGTCTGCCAGTCTTCCCGCACTCCCGCAACTGGGGCTATGGCCCGTCGGGTATCCTGGGTGTTGTTCTGGTTGTCCTGCTGGTGTTGTTGTTGCTCGGCCGGATATAAAAACCGCATAAAAAAAGAGGCCTGAAAAGGCCTCTTTTTTATTGCCGGTTAGTTAGTCCGGCTTGCCGTCAACTACGCCGGCGGTGTTATCCAACAGGCTCTTGGTGGCCGTCTGCAGGAAAGACTCAAGTTTCTGCTTCAACGCAGCCTCGTCCGGCGATTCAGGAATCACCTTACCGGTCGGGTTAGCGCCCAGTTCGTATTCCCACAACTTCGGTGGCATCTCCTTAGGCAGAACAAGGATGCGGTCTGCGGTGACCAAGGCCACGGTCTGGTCGCTGCCCGAAGGCTTGATCACGCCAAAGCCTTTGTCGCCTTCCGGCAGATTCAGCAGATCACGACCCCAGCATTGGTGCAGGGTGTCGCCACCGAGGCGGCCCATAATGGTCGGCACGATGTCGATCTGGGTGCCCACGGTGTGGTCACGCTCGCCGAACTTCTCCTGCATGCCCGGTGCAATCATCAGCATCGGCACGTTGAAGCGGCCCAAGTCCATCTCGGTGATCTGCTGTTCGTTGCCGAAGCCGTGGTCGCCCACGATTACAAACAGGGTTTCCTTGAAGTACGGCTCCTTGCGGGCCTTTTCAAAGAACTGGCCCAGGGCCCAGTCGGAGTAACGCATGGCCGTCAAATGCTCGTTGAGGCTGCCACGGTCAGTGACTTTCTCGACCGGCAATGGCGTCGGCAATGCGTACGGCGTGTGGTTGGACAGGGTTTGCAGCAGTGCGTAGAACGGCTTGCCGCCTTCGCGGGCTTTCAACTCTTGCAGGCCACGGTTGAACATGTCCTGGTCGGACACGCCCCACGTCGGATCAGAGAACACAGGGTCGACGAAGTCGTTGCGGCCAATGAAGTTGGTCATGCCCTGGTTGCTGAAGAAGCCCGACTGGTTGTCCCAGGCGAAGTCGCCGTTGTAGACATACACGTCGTCAAACTGACGCGCGCTGAGCAACTGCGGCAGGCCCGACAGCTTGTGGCTGCCTTCCGGTGTCTGCATCAGGTATTCAAAGCCTGGCAGGTTCGGGAAGCAGGCCATGGTGGCGAACATACCCTGGTGGGTGTGAGTGCCGTTGGAGAAGAAGCGGTCGAACAGCAGGCCTTCCTTGGACAGTTTGTCGAAGGATGGCGTGATGTTGCCCGGACGACCCAATGCGCCTACCGAGTGACCGGCGAAGCTTTCCATCAGGATGACCACGACGTTCTTGATCGGCAGGGTCTTCTCGGCTGGCGGCATGTAGTCACGGCGCACGGCGGCGGTGTCGGTATCGACCAGTTTCTCTTGGGGCAATACCAGCATGTCGCGCACGGTCTGGGTCGCCAACGGCTGATCCAGAGTGGCCTTCCAGATATTGGCGCGGTCTTCACCGAACCGAGCCTTGGCCGCCGCGATCAGCGACAAGGTGCCATTGAGGCCCAACTGGTTGGCGAAGTTGGAATCGGTGGTGTACACGTCGCCCCAGCGCAGCGGCGGGCCCTGACGCAGAGTGCCACGGGCGGCAACCACAGCGATCAGCAGGCAGACCACGAACACCGCGATGCGGCTGTACCACGGCGCGACCTGGCGGGTGCCGATACTGCCACCGCTGAATGGGCCGCGTGGGCGCGTCGCGCGATCAGCGCCTTTGAAGGCGATGCTCAGGATCAGCGTGCCTACGGCCCAGGCCAGCAGGTAGCGCACCACCGGAAAACCGTACCAGAGCATGCTCATCACGGTTTTCGGGTCTTCCTTCACGTACTGGAAAACCAGGCCGTTGAGGCGCTGGTGGAACTCGCGGTAGAAGTCCATCTCCATCAAGCCCAGGAACAGGGCGATGCTGGACGCAATGGTCAGCCAGAAACGGAAGAACCCACGCGCGGCCATGGCCCGTACGCTGAACAGTGCCAGCAGCAGCGGGATCAGCAGATACACCACCAGGCGTATGTCAAAACGCAGGCCGTTGGCGAACGCTTCCAGGAAGGTCGAGGCCGGGGTGTCGAGGATCATCTCGCGGTTGTACACCAGCAGCGCCAGGCGCAGCAGGGAGAACATCACCATCATGACCAGTGCGCAGAGCAGCGTGTATGCCAGATGGGATTTGACGGTCGGTTGCAGCAGGCGATTAGAAGCTCGCTGCTGACTCAGGGCGTCCGGGTTTGCCATGTCGTTTCAGGACCCATTGGAAGTTTAAGTGACGAAATATCGCGGTGGCGCGAATGGTGCCCGATCAATCACAGCAAGGCTATTAATTACTGAACGTGCACCGCTGCACCGCCTTTAATAGCAGGCAGAAAAAGCCGGAGAATTGTCTTGGATGGGTTGTGAAAATTCTGTACAGCGAATATTTCGATACAAAAATCACACAGGCATCCTGAAACGAAATGTGGGAGGGGACTGGCTCCCGATCGCGATGTGTCAGTGCCAGATGAGTGGCTGATACACCGCTATCGGGAGAAGCTCCCTCCCACATTTACTGTGCCCACTCCAGACGGAGTGAAGCGATCAAATCCGCACGTTACCCCGTGGCCCGGCAATCGCCCAGATGATCAGGCCCAGGACCGGCAGCAGCAGGATCAACAGGATCCACAACACCTTGGCGCCAGTGCTCGCGCCGCTTTTAAACACATTGATGATCGCCCAGATATCCAGCGCGAGGATGATCAGCCCAATCAAGCCATTAAATGTGGAACCCATGGTGTCGCTCCTAAGTGAGGGCATGCACTTGTAGGATAGTCAGCCCTGGCAGGGGTTCCGTTTTATTTCAGACGTGGACCGCCACCTTCAGCGCTTCCAGGGACGGCTCCGCCTTGATACCGACTTCGGCGCACAGCTCAAGCACCCGAGGCAGGTCGTTGCCAAACACCAATACGGTCTGGATTTCGTCATCCAAGGGCAGGCTGAAATCAAGCAGCACATAGCCGCCATCCTCCGGGCTCAGGGCGCTCATCTGGATCTGAATGCGGTTCAGCGCGGTGAGGCCGTCAGCCTTGGCCAGTTGCTTGGGCTTGAGGTTGAACGCGACACCCGGACCGAACGAGGCGACGATCTGCGCAAACAGATCGCCATAGGTGTCGGCCTGGAACAGCACGGTCTCTGGCAGGCTGCCGACCACCACCCACTCCCCCAAAGGAATCGGGAAGGTGTCGTCGTAGTTGATGTCTGGGTTGGCTGCCAGAAATGCAGCAGAATCGGCGTAGGCCTGGGCAGCCTCATCAGCGATGCGCGCGACCTCGTCCTCGCCCATGACCCCGGCGCTGATTTTGCTGATAAGTTCGACGAGGGCGGTTTTCATGGGGCGATCCTGTAACGGGCTGGTTTTGAGGGCGCAAAGCCTACACCAGTTTCTGCAACTGCGCCGCCGTATCCACCGCGCCCATGGTCTGGGCCGCTGCCAGCGCCGTCGCGCCCTGGGCATCTGTGGCCTTGGGGTTGGCGCCCTGACCAAGCAGGTAGTCGACCATGTCGACGCGGTTGAACATCGCCGCCATCATCAGCGCGGTGCGACCGTCTGAGGACGCGGCTTCTACCGGCGTCCCCCCCTCGATCAGCGCCTTGACCACCGGCAGGTTGCCTTTGAAGGCTGCGCCGGCAATCGGCAGTTGGTTCTTGTCGTTCGCGATCAGTGGATCGGCCTTGAACTCCAGGAGCACTTTCACCGCCTCGGCGTGGCCGTGGTAGGCCGAGAGCATCAGCAGGGTGTCGCCATTGTGGTTGCGGAAATTGGCCGGCAAGCCTTTGGCCAACAGCGCGGCAAGCATGGCCGCGTCGCCGCGGCGGGCCACGTCGAAGACTTGCTCGGCAAATTCGGCGGCTTCGTCTTCGGTCATTTGTTTAGGCTGGTCGGACATGTGGGGCTCCTTATCTGGTACTGAATAGGCGCCAGTGTCGCGAGGGAGTTCCCACCTGTCATGGCTTTTTTGTCAAAAGCCCCCATAGCCACAATCAATAGCGGAACTGACCGCCCTGGATCTGCGCGAGTAATTGCCCGGTGACCGGCACGTAGCAGTCCGAACCCGGCAGCCAGGCATACACCGGGTCATTGCCGGCCTTGTCCGGATCGAAAGCCTCCTCCTTGAGCTTGACCTTCTGGTACTTGAAGGTACCGGTGGTTTCCATCTTGACCTTGATCCGCAGGAACAATGGCACCGCATAGGCTGGCAACTGGCCGTGGGCGAATTGCAGCAGCTCGCGCATGTCCAGCGCGGCCAGGGACTCGCTTGGGGTGATGGCGACCATGCCCGCGCGTCCGTTGGTGTTCTCGATCTCGACGCCATACGCCACCACTTCGGCGATCTGGGGGTGTTGCAGCAGGACATTCTCGACCTCGGTGGTGGAGACGTTTTCACCCTTCCAGCGGTAAGTGTCCCCCAGGCGATCAACAAATTGCGCATGGCCGAAGCCGATGCTGCGCAACAGATCGCCAGTATTGAAGTAGCGATCGCCCTTTTCAAACACGTCAGTGAGCACCACCCGGCGATTTTTTTCCGGATCGGTGTAGCCGTCGAAGGGCGATTTTTCATCGATCCTCGCCAGCAACAGCCCCTGCCCGCCCGAGGGCACCTTACGCATAAAGCCATCGCTGCCGCGCAGCGGCTCGCCGCCTTCGTGGTCATAGTCCACCAGGGCCCAATGCTGCAGGCAAAAGCCGATGGTGTTGTCGAAATTCAATACGTTGGTAAAGCCGATATTGCCGTCGCTGGCCGCGTACAGCTCGCAGATATGCTCAACACCGTAGCGCGCCTTGAACTGCGCCCACACGCCAGGGCGCAGGCCGTTGCCGACCATCTTGGTGACGCGGTTATCACAGTCGTTTTCAGTGGGCGGCTGGTCGAGCAGGTAACGGCACAACTCGCCGACATAACCGAGGGTGGTTGCCTTGAATCTGCGCGCATCGTCCCAGAACTGGCTGGCGCTGAACTTGCGGCGGATGGCAAAGCCTGACGCACCGATAATTGCAGAGCCCCAGCACACGCACAATCCGGTGGCGTGGTAGAGCGGCAAGGTGCAATAGAGGACGTCATCCGGCCCCATGTCCAGGGCGATACTGCCGAAGCTGACGGCCGTCTTGGTCCAGCGGCCATGCTTCATGATCCCGGCCTTAGGCAGGCCGGTGGTGCCGGAGGTGTAGATATAGAAGCACGGGTCATTGAAGAACACCTGCGCGGTGCTGGCCGGATTCTCCAGCGGGCACTCGGCGCTGACCGCCATCAGGTCGATATAACCGTCGGGCACCTCGGTGGATTGCTGATCGGCGACGAACCAGGTTCGATCAGCCTTGATCGCGACCTGATCACGCACGGTTTCATAGGAGGCCACCAGTTCCGCACCGACAATAATGGCCACTGGGCTCACCAGGTTCAGGCTGTGCACCAGCGCCGCCTGGGTTTGCGCAGTGTTGAGCATCGCGCAGATGCCACCCAGCTTGGCCACGGCGAGCACGTTCAAAAGTAATTCGGGGCGATTTTCAACAAACAGAGCCACCACGTCACCCTTGCCGATGCCCTGGGCGTGCAGGTGATGGGCGATACGGTTGGCACGCTGGTTGGCTTCGGTATAGCTGAGCACCTGATCGCCATACAACAAAGCGTTGCCATCCGGATTGCGCAGGGTGGCTTGCTCAAAGTGCCAGCCCAATCCGCAAGGCTGCGCGGGGTCGGTGACATTGGCGGCACGCATGCCACGCACAACGCGTGGCAGGGCACGAACAATGGAGGGCACCTTACGCAACAGCTTGCCCCAGGTGATCATGTCGTTCTGCGGGTGGCTCATGGTGGAACATCCTTTTTCTTATTGTTCGTATGATCCAAAAGCACCCATATCTCCGTAAGAAGGAGGCCGAGTGCATTGAAGGAAAATACGTCAGCCCTTCTTCGACTGTACACGCGGGATTTGAAAAGTTTTGTATCCCAACAGACAACGACTGAAAAAGGGAATTTAGCCCCGCAAAGGGAGTCTTTATGGATAGCGGCACGCCCATCCGGCCGCGCCAAGTAACGCAAAATGCAGGATGCATGATGGCCCTTCATGCAATTTGCACGAATCTGAAAATCTCAATTTTTTATAAGACATTGATTTACAAGGATATTTTAATAAATCAAGAGCTGGCACAATCACTGCACCTATCACTCCATGCTTGCCAAATTGAGCCAACGGAGCTGATAGACATGAGCCTGATCCAAGATAAATTCGCTTCAGTATTCTCCAACTACGACGTCACCACCCAGCCACGTCCAGACGGCGGCATCCTGCTGACACTGCGCAATGGTGAGGGCAAACAGGTCAAGCGTTCGATCTCCTACCAGCAGTTGCACACTGCCGACCAACTTACCTGGGTGATCAGCGCCATTCGCCGCGACCTGGCCGAACAAGCCAGTGACCTGCCGCAAATTTCGATGCTGCAAAGCCAGAACCGCTTTGCCCTGCCGACTTACCATTCGGCTTAAGTACTGCACATAAAAAAGGGCCGCGACGCCGTTGAGCGTCGCGGCCCTTTTTCGTTGAGGTCAGCACAGGCCTTGGCGCGCGGCCTCGTTCATCGCCTGTACACGGTTGGTGACTTCCAATTTTCCGTAGATATTGCGCAGGTGAAATTTGACGGTAGCCTCGGACGTCGCACGGATCTGACTGATTTCCCAGACGGTCTTGCCCTCGGAAGCCCAGCGTAAGATCTCCAATTCCGCTGGGGTCAGCGGCTTGCCGGACAAGCTCAGGCGCCTCCTGAGCGCGTTGGGCACGAAATACGGTGGCGGACACGGCTCCTCTGGCCCATTCATTACATTTCTCCTTCTTTTTGGCTGATCTCCTATCACCCTTCGGATTCCTCCTATTGACAGGTGATACAACTGGTGCCGCAAAGAGTTACATAACGAATGGTTTCAGTGCGCATTGGCCGCGATAAACAGCCAAACCCTACAAGCAACTAAGCCTCTTCCCACAACAACTTCCAACTTGGCGGGGTTGAACATTCCAGCTGCCTGGTTTCAATCATCCAAACCTGGGAAACGGCTGGCAATATCATCGCCGGTGAATGCCGGGACCGCCCCTTGCACCGTTTTAGCTAAGTGCAGTGTGACCAAGTGGGGGTTCTCGCCCATATCAAACCAGTGCGCCATGCCGGCCGGGATCGCCAGCAGGTCGTTTTTCTCACAGCGCACGGCATATACGTAGTCGCCTATGTGCAGGCTGAAAAGGCCCTGGCCAGCGATGAAAAAACGCACTTCATCTTCGCTGTAACGGCGCTCAGAGAGGAAACGAGCCCGCAGCTCGTCCTTCTGCGGGTGGTCGCTTGTGACACTGAATACTGCCACCGAGACGTCGCCCAGCGCGTCGATCTGCGGCTGATAGGCGGCAATCATTTCAGCCTCGCTGGCGCCCTTCTCGATCGGGCTGGGCTGCCAGCGCTCGAACCGCACACCGTGCTCGGCCAGGGTCGCAGCGATGTCTTCGGCATGGGTCAAGACCTTGTTCGGCGTATCCGGTGAAGCGACGTGGTAGACAGCGACATAACTCATTGAAGGGTTCCTTGGTTCTGTTCGTGCAATCGAAGACCCATGATAACGGCCGCGGCCAGGGCGGCGACGCTGGCAATACTAAAGGTGAAGGTCGGCCCCAACAGGTTCCAGCTATAACCGGAATACAGCGCGCCCAGCGCACCGCCGGTGCCGGCCAAAGCGGCGTACAGCGCCTGGCCCTGGCCTTGTTGTTTATCGCCGAAGCTGCGTTGCACAAAGGCAATCGCCGCTGCATGAAAGCTGCCGAAGGTAGCCGCGTGCATGACCTGCGCCAATAGCAGCACCCAAAGAAATTCGGCAAACGAGCCCAGCAGTAACCAGCGAAGCGCCGCCAACAGGAAACTGGCCATCAACACCCGACGTACCGAGAAGCGCGTGAGGATGCGGCTCATGGCCAGGAACATCAGCACTTCGGCCACTACTCCCAAGGCCCACAGCATGCCGATCACGCCACGGCTGTAGCCCAAGTGCTCAAGGTGGAGCGTGAGAAAGGTGTAATACGGCCCATGGCTCATCTGCATCAGCGCGACACAGGCGTAAAAGGCCAACACGCCTGGGCTACGCAGTTGCTTGAGGAAACCCTCACCGGCAAGGCGATTACCCTGGCTGGCAGGCTGCGCATTCGGCACCCACAGGCTGGCGCCAATAATCCCGGCCATGATCACCACGACCACCACCGGGTAGATATCCAGGCTCAGCCAGTCGAACAGCCGGCCCATGATCACCACGGTGAGGATAAAGCCGATGGAGCCCCACAAACGTACCTGACTGTAGCGTGACGTCTGTTTTTGCAGATGCGCGAGCGTGATCACTTCAAACTGCGGCAGCACCGCGTGCCAGAAGAACGCATGCAGGGCCATCACCAAAGCCAGCCAGGCATAGGTCTTACTGACAAAAATCAGCGAAAAACTGACCAGGGTGCACACTGCGCCAAAACGCACGATGGCCAGGCGGCGGCCGGTGTAGTCGCCCAGCCAGCCCCACAGGTTGGGCGCCACGCAGCGCATCAGCATGGGGATGGCCACCAGCTCGCCGATACGCGCGCTGGAGAAGCCCAAGTGATCGAAGTACAGCGCCAGGAACGGCGCCGTCGCCCCCAGCAGGGCGAAGTAGAACAGGTAGAAGCTGGAGAGGCGCCAATAAGGGAGCGCTGTCACAACCAGCCCGTCACAGCTGGCCCAGTACCGGAGTGCTCACCTGCACCTCAGCATTTTGCCCACGGTTGCGCAGCAGGTGGTCCATTAACACGATGGCCATCATTGCCTCGGCAATGGGCGTAGCCCGGATGCCAACGCACGGGTCGTGGCGGCCCTTGGTGATCACATCCACCGGGTTACCGTTGACGTCAATCGAGCGGCCTGGGGTGGTGATGCTCGACGTGGCCTTGAGCGCCAGGTGCGCAACGATTGGCTGACCGGAAGAAATGCCCCCAAGGATGCCACCGGCATTGTTGCTGAGGAAACCTTGTGGGGTCATCTCATCGCGGTGCTCGGTGCCGCGCTGGGACACACACGCGAAGCCTGCGCCGATTTCCACGCCTTTTACGGCGTTGATGCTCATCAGTGCATGGGCCAGTTCTGCATCCAGACGGTCGAAGATCGGCTCGCCCAGGCCTGGCTTGACGCCCTCTGCGACCACGGTGATCTTGGCGCCGACGGAGTCCTGGTCGCGGCGCAACTGGTCCATATAGGCTTCCAGTTCCGGCACTTTATCCGGGTCAGGACAGAAGAAAGCGTTGTCATCCACGCTGTCCCAGGTCTTGAACGGGATTTCAATCGGGCCCAACTGGCTCATGTAGCCACGGATCACGATGCCCTGGGTGGCCAGGTATTTCTTGGCGATGGCGCCAGCGGCCACGCGCATGGCGGTTTCGCGCGCGGAACTGCGGCCACCGCCACGGTAGTCGCGTTCGCCGTATTTGTGGTGATAGGTGTAGTCGGCGTGGGCCGGTCGGAACAGGTCCTTGATCGCCGAGTAGTCTTTGGACTTCTGGTCGGTGTTACGGATCAGCAGGCCGATGGCGCAACCGGTGGTACGACCTTCGAAGACGCCGGAGAGGATCTCGACTTCGTCGGGCTCCTGGCGCTGGGTGGTGTGGCGGCTGGTACCGGGTTTGCGGCGGTCGAGGTCGCGCTGCAGGTCCTCCAGGGACAGTTCCAGGCCGGGCGGGCAGCCGTCGACAATGGCGACCAACGCCGGGCCGTGGCTTTCGCCTGCGGTGGTGACAGTGAACAGCTTGCCGAAGGTATTGCCGGACATGCAGGGCGCTCCGTGAAATCAGTTGTAATCACTCGGGGGTGATAACCAAGCGCGCCAGTATACGCGGGCCAACCGACTAGTTCATCCTTGAAACCTTACCGGTCGGCACAGGTCCAACCGACACTTCACCAATGATGGCGCGATGATGCTGCGAGTTTTGCTGTTTACCCTCACCCTGTTTACCGCCGTGGCCCACGCCGCGTCCCCCGTCGTACTGCAACGGCCCATCAGCCTGGACACCGGCAGCGGCGAGCTGTTTGGTTCGCTGCTGCTGCCCCAATCCGACCATCCGGTGCCCGTGGTGCTGATTATCGCGGGCTCCGGTCCCACCGACCGCAACGGCAACAGTGCCGACGGCGCGCGCAACGACAGTCTCAAGCGCCTGGCGTGGGTGCTGGCACGACACAACATCGCCAGCGTGCGCTACGACAAGCGCGGTGTGGCGGCAAGCCTCGCCGCCACACCTGACGAGCGTAACCTGACCCTCGACGCCTACGTGGCCGACGCAGTGGCCTGGGGCAACATGCTCAAGGCCGACAAACGCATGGGCCCGCTGATTGTGCTGGGCCACAGCGAAGGCGCGCTGGTCGCCGCCCTCGCCGCCCCGCAACTCGACCCGGCCGGTGTAATCTCCCTGTCAGGTAGCGCTCGTCCGGTGGACCAGGTCATCCGCCAGCAACTGGCCGATCATTTGCCCCCTGCCCTGCTGCTGCGCAGTAATGAAATCCTCGATCACCTCAAGGCCGGTCAGGTGGATGCCGATGTACCTGGCCCGCTGGAGGCTATTTTCCGACCCAGTGTGCAGCCTTACCTGATCAGCCTGTTCCGCGCCGATCCGTCCGCGGCCTTTGCCAAACTGCGCATGCCGGCACTGATCGTCCAGGGCACCAACGATATACAGGTCGGTGTCGGTGACGCCCAGCAACTGAAAAGGGCCAAGCCTGATGCCGAGCTGACGGTGATCGAAGGCATGAACCACGTCATGCGCATCGTGCCCAATGACGTGAAGCAGCAATTGGCCTCCTACAATGACCCGCAATTACCCCTCGCCGCAGAGCTGGGCAACCGCGTGGTGCGCTTTATCGCCGGACTTCAACCCCGTTAAGCCACAATTTGCCTCCAGTCCTCGTAAAAACGGCCGATAAGCCAAGAGTCGACAGCAAAAAGACTGTCGGCTGGCTGGGCTTGGACAGGATCGCGCCGCATGACAACCACTGAAGCAACACCAGAACCGACCGCCGACACCCCGGCTGAAAAAACCGAGGCCGTCGACGCGGCGCCTCTGCCGTGGGCGGATGTCCAGGCCGAACATTTCAAGATGCTGCGCCTGGCCCCCCTGGCCACCGACCGCGCCACTGGCCTGCGGCCGTTGAGGTTCGTGCAGTTCGGCTATGCCGAGCGCAATGACAAGCAACACAGCCTGTTGCGCATGGTCATTCAGTTGCCCGGCCAGCGTGTGCGTCGCGAACAAAACCACTTGGATATCTGGGTCGACCACGACACCCATCGCGTGCATTTCGGTCCGGGCAACAGCCTGGAAATCGAGCCGGCCAACCGGGGCATCGGCCGTTTCCTCGTGGCTCAAGGCGCTGCCTGGGCTAAGAAGAAGTGGTCGCACTACCGCGTCGACGGCGTCGACCTGGCCAACAAGGACGCACTCAACGAAGCCACGCGCCTGCGCCGCGACCACTTCTTGCGCATTCAGGGTTTTGATGTGGCGTATGCCGATGTGCAGCACCTCAAAGGCAACGTACAGCCAGGCAAGGTCGGTGATGTGCTGGACAGTTGGAACACTGAGAAGGTGCAGTTCGTCGAGATCCTCGAAGCCGCGCAGATGCTGCAACAGGCCGAACAGAACCTGTTGGAACAGGAAGTGAAGCTGCGCAAGGAAGAGGAAAAAGTCACCAAGTTCAAGCGCGAGGACAGCGGGCTACGTTTCACCATCACCTGTCTGGTGGCGTTTACGGTGTTCCAGGCAGGGCTGTTGATCTGGATTGCGACACACCGCTAATAGGTTGCACTGCAATAAAAATGTGGGAGGGGGCTTGCCCCCAACAGCGGTGTATTCAGTCATGAATGTGTTGACTGAGACCCTACCATCGGGGGCAAGCCCCCTCCCACACTGACCGCATGACCCACTCAGACCCTGGCGGCAAAGACGGCCTGATGCGCCCGGCACTGCTCGGCCGTGAGCATGAACACCCCGTGCCCGCCCCGCTGGAACTCCAGCCAAGCAAAGTCCACCTCTGGGTACAACGCCTCAACGTGCACCTGGCTGTTGCCCACTTCTACGATCAGCAAACCCTTCTCGGTCAGATGGTCCGCCGCTTCGGCGAGCATCCGACGTACCAGGTTCAAACCGTCATCGCCACAGGCCAGTCCCAGCTCCGGCTCATGCTGGTATTCGTCCGGCATGTCGGCGAAGTCTTCAGCGTCCACATACGGCGGATTTGACACGATCAGGTCGAAACGCTGGCCTGGCAGGCCGTCGAAACCATCGCCCTGCACGGTGTATACGCGCTCGTCAGCGCCATGACGCTCGATATTCTGGTTGGCCACTTCCAATGCTTCGAAGGACAAGTCACCCAACACGACCTCGGCGTCCTGGAACTCGTAGGCGCAGGCGATGCCGATGCAACCTGAGCCGGTGCACAGATCGAGGATGCGCGCCGGCGGTTGAGCCAGCCACGGTTCGAAGCGGTTTTCGATCAGTTCGCCGATGGGGGAACGCGGGATCAACACACGCTTGTCGACGATAAACGACATGCCGCAGAACCAGGCCTCACCCAGCAGGTAGGCGGTCGGCACGCGCTCATGGATACGGCGGTGAAGCAGGCGTTGCACATGGGAGACTTCCTCTTCTTCCAGGTTGCAGTCCAGGTAACTGTCGGCAATTTCCCACGGCAGGTTCAAGGCGCCGAGCACCAATTGCCGGGCTTCATCCCAGGCGTTGTCGGTGCCATGGCCGAAAAACAGGTCTTCCCCATGGAAACGGCTGACAGCCCAACGGATATGGTCGCGCAAGGTGCGCAGGCGGGAAGTGATCACGGGGGCAGACTCCTGGAAAAAACGACTGGCGATTCTAACAGCCTTCGCCTGTACCGACGATGTACGAAAACTTGGCGCCACCCATCGGATTTCATCCAATTTGCCAGCATTGTGTTAAACAAGCCCGCCTCTTGACATGGCTGCACGCCAGCAACGGCGTACCTTACGATGGTAGCGATTCACAGAACCGCTCAGCCAGTGGACAATGTCGCAAAAGCCCCCCTCACAGGAGCCCCAGAATGTCCGTTCCAAAGACGATGTTTCAACTCAGCGGTCGCGGTTACGCAGCAGCCAACCTGAACCATGCGACCCTCGTGATCATCGACGCCCAGAAGGAATACCTCAGCGGCCCACTCGCCCTCTCGGGCATGGACGCGGCGGTCGACCATATCAAGCAGCTTGTGACCTCAGCGCGCAACGCTGGCCGTCCGATCGTGCATGTGCGCCACCTGGGTACCGTCGGTGGCCTGTTCGACCCTCAGGGCGAACGCGGTGAGTTCATTCCCGGCCTGGAGCCTCAAGGCGACGAAACCATCATCGGCAAGCTGCTGCCCAGCGCCTTTCATGGCACCGGCCTGGAAAAGCACCTGCAAGACCTCGGTTCCCTGGACCTGATCGTCTGCGGTTTCATGAGCCATTCCAGCGTCAGCACCACCGTGCGCGCAGCCAAGAACCTGGGCTTTCGCTGCACCCTGGTGGAAGACGCCTGCGCCACCCGCGACCTGCCTTACAAAGGCGGCATCCTGACTGCCGAGCACGTACAGCAAACCGAAATGGCCATCATGGCCGACAACTTCGCCACCCTTGCGCTGACCAAAGATCTGATCTGATCGCCCTTCTGATGAGCGGCGCGGCAATGTTTATTGCCCCGCTCATCCGCTAAGCCTTTGATTTGGCGCATTTGCCTCGGGTACAGGAACAAGCTGCGTATCTTCCGGTCGAAGGGCCGATACCCTGGAGGAAAGGTCGGAATGAAGATATCCGATGGTTTTGACGCTCGTCGCTTGCGCCCAAAGGGCCCGAGTAACTGGCGTCTGCGTCTGGTGGCCGGCATTGCCGCGTTGCTGGCGATTATAGGTTTGTTGCTTGCGGGCGCTGGTGGCGCCGGCTTGTTTGGTCATTCACCGGCCCTTGGCGAACTGAATGCCAGCCCCGGTGGCTCTGCCCTCCTGCTGGGCATCGGCGTGCTGGTGCTGTGGCTGGGCGTGTGGTTGTGGCGTCGTAGCCGTCGGAAAATGCGCCAGCCGTTATCACTGAATATCGCTGCACACCTGATGAAAAAACACGACTGATGGCGCTTGGATAGCGTTTCCTGCGCCCGGCCGCCGCGAATTAGGTAAACTGCCCGCCCTTCGCGGAGGCCGACATGCAAGACGACGATTTTTCCCTGTTCAAAAACGAGCTGCGCGGCGTCAAGCCGATCAAGCACGACCGCGCCGATACCGGCAAACCCAAGGCTGATCGGGCGCAAATCGCCAAACTGCGCCAGGCCGCGACCGTGCGCACCGATGCCACCACCGTGGATGGCCTGTCGGACCAATTCGTGATCGACGTCGGCCCCGAAGACGAGCTGATGTGGGCCCGCGATGGCGTGCAGGAAAGCCAGATGCGCAAGCTCAAGGTCGGCCAGATCCCCTTCGAAGGTAGCCTCGACCTGCACGGCATGACCGTGGAGAAAGCCCGGGAAACCCTGTGGGCCTTTCTCGCTGAAGCCACCAAATTCGAAATCCGCTGTGTACGCGTCACCCACGGCAAAGCCGTGCGGCTGGACGGTAAGCGACCGATGATCAAAAGCCACGTCAACACCTGGCTGCGCCAACACGCTCAGGTGCTGGGCTTCACCTCCTGCCAGGCCCGCCACGGCGGTGCGGGGGCGGTGTATGTGATGCTCAAGCGTACGATGATGGAAGGCCGTGACGAGTAACAAGTGACATCGTCAGGCTTGCAGCGATGTGTCCGCCACCGTAACCTTGCGCTTTGCGAAAATCCCACAGGTAGTTTCATGTCCCTGGAACAGAATTACACCGCGATCCTCGGCCAACTCGGCGAGGACGTCTCCCGCGAGGGCCTGCTCGACACGCCAAAACGTGCCGCCAAGGCGATGCAGTACCTCTGCCGCGGTTATGAGCAGACGCTGGAAGAAGTCACCAACGGTGCCTTGTTCAGCTCCGACAACAGCGAAATGGTGCTGGTCAAGGACATCGAGTTGTACTCGCTGTGCGAACACCACCTGCTGCCGTTTATCGGCAAGGCCCACGTCGCGTACATCCCGAGTGGCAAAGTGCTGGGCCTGTCCAAGGTCGCGCGGATTGTCGACATGTATGCGCGCCGCCTGCAGATCCAGGAAAACCTCAGCCGCCAGATCGCTGATGCCGTGATGCAAGTGACCGGCGCCCTGGGCGTGGCGGTGGTGATCGAAGCTAAGCACATGTGCATGATGATGCGCGGTGTGGAGAAACAGAATTCGTCGATGATCACGTCTGTGATGCTGGGTGAGTTCCGCGAAAACGCGGCCACTCGCAGCGAGTTCCTCAGCCTGATCAAGTAATAGGCTGCGCAGAAAAAGACCGGCGTTCATCGCCGGTTTTTTTTCGCCTGCAGAATTAAGGTAAGCTGCGGCCCCTTCTTCATGGGCAAGAGGTTTCAGCCATGTTCGTCAAAGCACTTCGAGTGGGCCTCGGCCACGTCATCATCGCCGGCGACTTACTTACCCGTCCGCGCAAAAAGCAGCGCCCTGCCGAACAACAAGCGCAGGTGAACGCAGCGGCCAAGGACCTGACCCTGTATCAATTCCACGCCTGCCCGTTCTGCGTGAAGACCCGCCGCACCCTGCACCGCCTGAATGTGCCGGTGGCGCTGAAGGATGCGAAGAACAACGAGCAGGACCGCCAGACCCTGCTGGAGCAAGGCGGCAAGATCAAGGTGCCGTGCCTGCGCATCGAAGAAAACGGCCAGACCACTTGGATGTATGACTCCAAGGTGATCATCGATTACCTCGATAAGCGGTTTGCCGCGATCTGACAAACATCGCAAAGCTGATGTGGGAGGGGCTTGCCCCCGATGAGGGAGTGTCAGTCACTGGATTAGCCGGCTGACACTCCGCTATCGGGGGGCAAGCCCCCTCCCACATTCAGTCCAGTGTTATCAATTCCAGATCCAGCAGCGCCGAGCCCAGGCACTTGCCGTGCGCATCCAGCGCCAGCGAGCGAGTCACCCCGCCACGCAGAATCCCCGGCAGCACAAAGTTCAACGCCTGCACGTTCGGCAATTCATAGCGTCGAACCGGTGCCGCACCCGGCTCCAACAGCCCGGCGAAGTACGCAGCCACACGCTCGGCCGTGAGCTGCTCACGCAGCAACGGATAATCCTCGGCGCGATAGGCAATGATTGAGACGTTTGAGGTGTCGCCCTTATCCCCGGTGCGGGAATGGGCCAGCGTGTGCAGTTTCATGCTTCGATCCTCGGGCTGACCGCGTCTCGGGGCAGCAGCAACGAGGCCACCGCCACCACTTGCCGTACGCTTTTACTGGCACCGCCGCCGCCGGACGGGCCGTTGGTGTAAAGGGTTTCCACTTCATTACCGACGCGCACCGCGTCCCCTCGGTCTTCACAACGCGCCGCCACGCGCAGGCGCACTTCCCAGGGCTCTACGCTGCTGCGTGGACCGTGGAGCGAGTCCATGCCAATCAGTTCGGCGCGTAGGTCTTGCATCTTCACACCCATCAGTTCCAAACGCTTGAGTACGACATCCCGCGCCAGTTGCGCCCGTGCGACTGCACCCGGGCCGCCGTAGGACATCTGCCCCTCACCGATCCAGCCGTCGAGATAACCGACGCTGACCTTCAGTTGCTCGGGTCGCGCACGGCCATTGGCCCCTTGAGCACGCACGCGATCAACCCCCTCTTCGACGAACCCCACCTGGGAAAAATCCGCCGTCACGTCCGGCGTCAGGTACGCCGCCGGATCATGCACTTCGTAGATCAATTGTTCGGTACACGTCGCGCGGCTGACCCGCCCACCGGAGCCCGCAACCTTGGTGATCACGGCCTCACCGTCGGCATCGATCTCGGCCAACGGGAAACCCAGGCGCGCCAAATCGTCCACATCCTTGAAACCAGGATCGGCAAAATAACCACCGCTGACCTGCCCTGCACACTCCAGCAAATGCCCGACCAATGTGCCACGGCCCAGGCGCAGCCAATCGTCCGCCGTCCAACCGAACTCAAACATCTGCGGGGCCAGGAACAACGACGGATCTGCCACGCGCCCGGTAATCACCACGTCCGCCTCGGCGTGCAACGCATCGATAATGCCGTCGACACCCAGGTAGGCATTCGCGGAAATCAACCGCTCACCCAGTGAGCCAACGGTCTGTCCGTTATCGAGCACGTGATCGGGCTGCAACACTGACAGCACGTCGTCACCCACCACAGCTACAACGTTGAGGCTCAACCCCAATTCACTGGCAATCCGCCGCACTTCAAGCGCCGCCGACACCGGGTTGGCCGCGCCCATATTGGTGATCACGCGCAAGCGACGACGCGCGGTCTGCCTTCCAACAAACGGCAACACGCGGCGCATGCGCTCACTCAGCAACGGATCGTAGCCACCCCGCGGATCGCTGATACGGGCCTGTTGTGCCAAGGCGATGGTGCGTTCGGCCAGGCATTCGAACACGAGGTAATCCAGGTCACCGTGTTCGGCCAGTTCCACGGCAGGTTCGATACGGTCGCCGGAGTAGCCGGCGCCGGAACCGATACGCAAGGTTTTCATCTCAGATCACTCCCAGGAGCAACGCAGTCAGGGTCATCAACACTGACGCGGCAAACAGAAAAGGGATGGTAAAGCGCTGGTGATCGGCCAGTTCGATCTTGCACAGGCCCACCAACAGGAAGGTCGCAGGGGTCAGCGGGCTAACCGGGAAACCGGTGGTGTGCACGCCCAGCAACGAGGCTTGGGCCACATGCAGCGGGTCGACGCCCAAGGCCTTGCCGACTTCGGCGATCACCGGCATCACGCCGAAATAGTAGGAATCGGGGTCAAACAACATGCTCAGCGGCATCGACAGAAAGCCCACGACTGCCGGGATCAGCTTTCCGTGGCCGGCCGGAATCTGCGCCACCGCCACTTCGGCAATCGCCTTGAGCATGCCGGTGCCTTGCATGATGCCGGTGAACACCCCGGCGGCGAGCAGGATGCTGGCCATGGTCAGGGCGGTTTTCGCATGGGCGTCGATGCGGGCGCGCTGGGCGTCGACATTCGGGTAGTTGATGCACAGCGCCACCACGGTGCCGAGCATGAACATCACCACCGGGTCGACCCAACCGGCAATCATCACCACCATCACCAGCACAGTGAGGATCAGGTTGACCCAGAACAGGCGCGGCCGACGCAGCTTGATGTCGTCGTCGCTGAGCACCCGTTGCGGCATCGCATCCACGCTGGAGCCAGCGCCCAGGCCCAGGCGTTTTTCTTCACGATGGCCGAGCCACCAGGCACAGGCGAAGACAAAGATCAGGCCGACGATCTGCACCGGGATCAGCGGCTGGAACAGGTCCGCCACGGGCACATGCAACGCTGCCGAAGAGCGCAGCACCGGTCCGGTCCAGGGCAAAAAGTTGACGCCGGCGGCCATAGCGCACACACAGGCGAGGATGCGTTTGTCGATCCCCAGCCGCGTGTACAGCGGCAGCATCGCGGGCACCGTGACCAAAAACGTTACCGCGCCGGAACCGTCCAGATGCACCAGCAGGGCCAGGGTCGCGGTACCGACGACGATGCGTGTTGGACGCGTCCCTACCGTACGCAGGATGCGATCAATGATGGGGTCGAGCATGCCGGCATCGGTCATGATCCCGAAAAATAGAATCGCAAACACAAACATGCCCACCACCGGGGCGACGTTCTTGATCCCCGTAATGATGAAGGCACTGGTTTGCAGGCCGAACCCGCCGAGCAGCGCGGCGATGATCGGCAAGGCGATCAGGGCCACCAGTGGTGAGAGGCGTTTGCTCATGACGGCAGCGAGCAGGCACAGGATGGTAATGACACCCAGGGTTGCGAGCATGGGTTACTCCAGAGCGGCCTTTTTGGCCGGTTATTGTTTTCCCTGGAGTATTGGAAGCGCGTTACTCTTTGTAAATTGGAATATTCACCACCGTATGTTCGGAAAAACAAAATGAAGCCGCGCCTATGAAAAATAGCATCCAGCATATTCAAGCCTTCCTCGCAGTCGCCCGTACCGGCAGCTTTACCAAGGCGGCCAATGAGCTGCATCTGTCGCCTTCGGCACTCACGGTTCAAGTTCAGCAATTGGAAGATTGGCTGGGTGTCACCCTGCTCGACCGCAGCCCGCGCCATGTCAGCATCACCGCTGCCGGCCATGAGGCACGTGGCCCCATGGAAAAATTGCTGCTGGACCTGGACAACATTGTCACCGGCTCGCGCGACCTCGCCGCCCTGCGCCGAGGGGTGGTCACCATCGCCGCCCTGCCCTCAGTGTGCGCTGGCGCCCTGCCGCCGGCCTTGCGCCTGTTTCGCGAACGCTTCGCCGGCATCGAAGTACGGTTGCATGACCTGGTCGCCCACCGCATTCATGCCCAGGTGCGCGCAGGGGAAGTGGATTTTGGCATCGGCGTACGTGCACGACTCAGCCATGGACTGGATTTTCTGCCGGTGCTGAATGATCGGTTGTGTGCGTTTGTACCGCTGGATCATCCCCTCGCCCACCATCGCCAGTTGACCTTGGAGCAATTGGCAGACCAGCCGATCATCCTCACCGGGCGCGACAGCAGTGTGCGCGAGCACGTGGATGCGCTGTTTGATGAAACACGGCTGACGCTGAACGCCGGCATGGAGGCCAACTACATGTCGACGGTGCTGGCGTTGGTGCGCCAAGGGCTGGGAATCAGTGTGCTGCCGGAGTCGGCGGCGGACAGTCTGGAAGGGTTGAAACGCATCAACATCGATCATCCCGGAGTGAGCAGGGAGATCGGGTTGATCAGTCGAAGCGGGATGGGGCTGAGCCCGGCGGCGCAGCGGTGTTTTGAGCTCCTGAGCCAGACACTGCCCGGCTGATGCACTATCACGGCTATGCCGTGTATTTTCCCTGCCGGCACTGGCGCGTTTCAGCAAACTGAATCGGCCCCCCACCGGCGCACAACACGAGATTTAAGACATGGAAGAAACACTGATACTGGTGGACGGGAACGATCGTCAAATCGGTACTGGTTTAAAGCTGCAGGTGCACCGTGAAGGGCTGCTGCACCAGAGCGTTTTCCATTTTCATATTCGACCACAAAGGTCGGCTGCTCCTGCAACGGCGCGCTGCCGGCAAATATCACTCCGCGAACCTATGGACGAATACGTGCTGCGGGCATCCGCGCCCCGGCGAAGAGACTGAACACGCAGCCCATCGACGGCTCGGTGAAGAGATGGGTTTGGCCTGCCCTTTGCGTGAGGTCATGACGCTGACCTACCAGGCCCGCGTCCCAGGGAATTTGATCGAGCATGAGTTCGATCATATTTATATCGGCACGTTTGATGGCGAACCGCAGGCCAACCCAACCGAGGCCTCTGAATGGCGCTGGATAGAAATCCCGGCCTTGCAGCAGTGGGTCGACACCGCGCCCGAAGCGTTGACCGCCTGGTTCAACGTCATCCTCGCTCACCCGGCCTGTCGGCTGGAAGACTGGCGACTGCAGGCCATGATGGAAAATCCCCGCGCGCCTTTCGCGTACCAGGATGAAATCCTTCCCCAGGTATCGCGCACGTTTGCTTTGACCATTCCTCAATTGCCGGCCGAACTTCGCCCGGCAGTAGCTAATGCCTATCTGCTGTGCCGAATGGCAGACACGATAGAAGACGAACCCGGTCTCACGTCCGCTCAAAAACGCTATTACCAACGTCGGTATTTTGAGGTGATCAGTGGCCAGGGGGACGCAAAATGCTTGAGCGATGAATTGACTCAGCACCTGACGGAGCAAACCCTTGCAGCCGAGCGCGAGCTGATCAGACATATGCCTTTGATATTGGCCGTTAACGACACGCTCAATCCGGCCAAGCGAAGGGCGATCCTTGATTGCCTGAACATAATGACCACAGGGATGGCCGAGTTTCAGGACAAGGCCGGTCTACAGGGATTGGCTACACGCACGGAGTTGGACCGCTACTGCTATTACGTAGCGGGCGTTGTCGGAGAGACACTAACCGAGTTTTTCATCGACTTTGAGCCGCAACTGTCAACGCAACGCGAAACCCTAAAACACCTGGCACGTTCATTCGGCACCGGGTTGCAGTTGACCAATATTCTCAAGGATCAGTGGGAGGATCGCTCCCGGGGAGTTTGTTGGCTGCCGCAGGATCTACTGGCCGAATATCATCTGCAGCCTTGCGTTTTGCAGGCCGGAGTCCGTGATCCCAAGCATGTCCAAGTTGTAGGGCAAATGGTTGGCACCGCCAACGCTCACTTACAGCGAGCGCTGCAGTTTGCGTTGCTGATCCCAGCCAGGCATCCAGGTATTCGTCGGTTCATGGTCTGGACCATCGGCTTGGCGTTGCTGACACTGCGCAACGTCCAGGCACACCCGGAGGCCCCCTCAAAGGTATCCCGCGCAGAAGTGGCCTGGATCATGGGCCTGACGCGATTATCCCAGCGCTCTGACACAGGCCTGCGATGGCTGTACACACTCGCTGCGCGCGAATTGCCTTTCACCGCGCTTGCGCCCGAGCAGCCATCGCCCCCAAATCCATAGCCTGTCAGTCCAGCATTGCCACGTGCTTGGGATGGCTGGCCACGCGCTTCAACCAGGCCTGCACAGCCGGGTACGGCGCTAAATCAAAACCACCTTCATGGGCCACATGGGTGTAGGCATACAGCGCGATATCGGCAATCGAATACTGCTCGCCCACCAGATAGGGCGTGGTTTGCAGTTGCCGCTCCATCACCCGCAATGCCTTGTAGCCGCCTTTGTGGGTGGTTTTGTATTCCTCAAGGCGATCCTCTGGCATGTTCAGGTAAAGCTGAATAAACCGCGCTACCGCAATGTAGGGCTCGTGGCTGTACTGCTCGAAGAACTGCCATTGCAACACTTGCGTGCGCAAACGCGGTTCGATCGGCAAGAACTCGCTGCCGTCGGCGAGGAAGTTGAGGATCGCGTTGGATTCCCACAAGCAAGTACCGTCTTCCAGTTCCAGCACGGGGATTTTGCCGTTGGGGTTCTTGGCCAGGAATTCGGGGGTTTCGGTGTCACCCTTGAGGATGTCCACATCCACCCATTGGTACGGGACGCCCAAGAGGTTAAGCATCAGTTTGATCTTGTAGCAGTTGCCCGACTTGTAATCGCCATAAACCTTATACATGGGGCTCCCCTTATGCCGCTTGCGCGTGCTGTGCTTGACGGACCACCGCGGCCAGGCGCTTGAGACCTTCGTCCAGGCGGGCCGGGTCGATATGGCTGAAGTTGAGTCGCAACGAGCCGAGGTGTTGGTCCGGCTCGGAAAAGAACGGTTCACCGGGCATGAACGCAACGTTCTGGCCCAGCGCTTGGGCCAATAAGGTGCGGGTATCCAGCGGCTGTTTCAAGGTCAGCCAGAAGAATAATCCGCCCTGAGGCACTTGCCAGTCGGCAAGATCGCCGAAATGGCGCTCCAGCGCGGCCTGGAATGCATCGCGGCGCTGGCGGTAAAAACTGCGCAGTTCCACCAGGTGTTGTTGGTATTTTTCGCTGCCGATCCATTGCATCGCCTGCCATTGGCCGACGCGGTTGGTGTGCAGGTCCGCCGATTGCTTGAGCTTGAGCAGGTGCGGGAACAAGTCCGGGCTGGCGATCAGGTAGCCGACCCGCAGGCCAGGCAACAATGTTTTGGACACGGTGCCGGTGTAGATCCAACTGGCCTTTTGCAGGCGACTGACGATGGGGCGCGCACTGCCGCCGTCGAAGGTCAGTTCGCGGTAAGGCTCGTCTTCGATCAGGGTCACACCGAACTCATCGAGCAACGCGGCGACCGCCTCGCGCTTGGCCTCGCTGTAGCGCACGGCCGACGGGTTCTGGAACGTGGGGATCAGGTAGATAAACGCCGGTCGATGGCGTTCGAGGCTGGCGCGCAATGCGCAGAGGTTCGGCCCGTCGGCTTCCAACTGGACAGTGAGGCATTCGGCACCGAACAGTTGGAAGATCTGCAACGCCGCGAGGTAGGTCGGGCCTTCCAGCAGAACCTGCGTACCTTTGTCGATATACAGCTTGGCCGCCAGATCCAGGGTTTGCTGGGAGCCACTGACCACCATGACCTGGCTGGCCTCGCACGGCACGCCCAGCGCCCGCGCCTCGGCGGCCAGTAATTCACGTAATTGTGGTTCGCCTTCGCTCATGCCGTATTGGCCGATATTGAGCGGCATGTCATCCCAGTTCAGCGCAGGCAGCATGGCTTCGGCCGGCAGGCCACCGGCGAACGACATCACTTCCGGACGCTGGGCTGCGGCGAGGATTTCACGGATCAAGGAGCTTTTAAGGCGCGTAACACGTTCGGAGAAGGCCATGGAGGTCACCGCTAGCGAAGGCTGTGGGAAATACGTCAAACTGGTTGACCGAAATTACGACAGCTTGAGCGGATACGTCAACATGCTTGACCTTAAAAACCAAAACAGCCAGCAACAGGCCATGGAAGCGTTCTTCTTCGGCTACCAGGCATTTACCGCCAAGGCTGACGAAATGCTCGAACGTCGAGGCCTGAGTCGAGTGCACCAGCGCATCGTGTTTTTTATCTCGCGCTACCCGGCCTTGAGCGTGAAAGAGCTGCTGGAGTTGCTCGGTGTGAGCAAACAGGCGCTGAACATTCCGCTGCGCCAATTGCAGGAAATGCACTTGGTCGACAGCGTCGCGTCCGAGACCGACAAGCGCAAACGCTTGCTGGAATTGACCGAGGAAGGGCTGCGTTTTGAGCAGTCATTGCGCCGTGAACAGGTGAAGCTGTTGCAACGAGCGTTCAATGAAGCCGGGGAAGAGGCTGTAAATGGATGGTTGGCGGTGAACCAGGCACTGTCTGGTCAGCCGTAATCCCTGTGGCGAACGGGCCGGTTGTGGCGAGCCCGCTTGCCTCACGAGTTGCCTTTCATCTCTTTCGCACACAAAATAGAAAACATTATTTGCTTTCTTTGTATACAAAAGCATAATTCGCTTCGTGCGAGTTCTTGACCTATTGGTCAACAAAGCCCGCCAGTACCTCAAAGCGCTGTTGCCCACTCATGTGACCGGCGCTGGAAATAACAATAAAACTCTTGAGGAGTACTCGCTGTGGATAGCCGCAAATCCGAAGCCCCGACGCTGGACCTTGCCCCCTCATCGAACGGCTGGCTGGAACGCCTGTTCAAGCTGCGCCTGCATGGCACCACAGTGAAGACCGAGCTGATCGCCGGCCTCACCACCTTCATCACCATGGCCTACATCATCTTCGTCAACCCCAACATCATGGCCGACGCCGGCATTGATCACGGCGCGGCGTTCGTTGCTACCTGCATCGCCGCCGCACTCGGGTGCCTGCTGATGGGCCTGTACGCCAACTGGCCTGTTGGGCTGGCGCCCGGCATGGGTTTGAATGCGTTTTTCACCTACACCGTGGTCGGCACCATGGGCTACACCTGGGAAACCGCGCTGGGTGCGGTGTTTATTTCCGGGGTGCTGTTTATGGGCCTGACCCTCTCACGCGTGCGGGAATGGCTGCTCAACAGCATCCCGGTCAGCCTGCGCCATGCCATGGGCGCCGGGGTCGGCCTGTTTCTCGGTGTGATCGGCCTGAAAACCGCAGGCATCATCGTCGAAAGCCCGGCCACGCTGATAAAGCTCGGCTCGCTGCATGAGCCGGCGCCGCTCTTGGCGGCCGTGTGCTTCCTGCTGATCGCGATCCTCAGCTACCACCGTGTGTTCGGCGCTATCCTCATCAGCATCATCGCCGTAACCCTGGCCGGCTGGGGCCTGGGCCTGGTGCACTACAACGGCATCCTCTCCACCCCGCCGAGCCTGGCGCCGACCTGGATGGCGATGGACATCAAGGGTGTGTTCAATGTGAGCATGATCAGCGTGGTGTTCGCCTTCCTGTTTGTGCACATGTTCGACACCGCCGGCACACTGATGGGCGTTGCGCAACGGGCCGGGCTGGTGAAGGCTGACGGCAAGATCGACAATCTGTCCCGCGCCCTCAAGGCCGACAGCGCCTCCAGCGTGTTCGGCGCCATGGTCGGTGTGCCACCGGTAACCAGCTACGTGGAAAGCGCCGCCGGGGTGGCCGCAGGTGGTCGCACCGGGCTGACTGCCGTGACCGTGGGCGTCCTCTTCGTGGCGGCGATGTTCTTCGCGCCGCTGGCCGGTATGATCCCGGCCTACGCCACCGCCGGTGCGCTGATCTACGTGGCGATGCTGATGATGGCGAGCATGGCGCACATCAATTGGGATGAGGCCACCGACAGCATTCCGGCGATCGTCACCGCGATCATGATGCCGCTGACATTTTCGGTGGCCGACGGCATCGCCTTGGGCTTTATCACCTACGTGGCGCTCAAGGCCGGCACCGGAAAATACCGCGAGATTTCCGCCAGCCTTTGGGTGCTGTGCGTGATTTTTATCGCCAAGTTCGTCTTTCTATAACAAGGAGCAAGCAATGAGTCTGGAAACCTGGCTGCTGTTCAGCGGCGCTGCGCTGGTAGTGATCCTGATCCCGGGGCCGCTGTCGTTGCTGATGATCAGCAACAGCCTCAACTACGGCCTGCGCCGCTCGTACCCGGCGTTTCTAGGCGGGGTGTTTGCCTCGATCTGTCTGCTGAGCGCTTCGGCGCTGGGCCTGGGCGCATTGCTGCTTGCGTCGGAAAAGGTGTTCAACGCGCTGAAGATCGTCGGCGCGCTGTACCTGTTCTACCTGGCGTGGCAGAGCTGGCAGCAATCGCGCCAGCCTTCCCAGGGCGCGACAGTGCCCCAGGCTGCGCCAGTGCCGCGCTTTCGCGCGCTGTTTGGCCGGGCCTTTGTGCTGGGGGCCAGCAACCCCAAGGACATCCTGTTTTTCGCCGCCTTCCTGCCGCAATTTCTCAGCAGCCAGCACGCCTTCCTCCCGCAACTGCTGATCATGATCGCCACGTGGACTCTGCTCGACCTGGCCTGCAAGCTCGCCTACGGCCTCGGCGCCCATGGCGCCGCGCGGTACTTGCGCAGCGGCGCGGGCCAGAGCTGGTTCAACCGCATCAGCGCGAGCCTGTTCGGTGGTGCCGGCGTTATTTCACTGGTCAACGCTCGCGCGGGCTCACTTTGACGAAATACACCGTGGGCGGGCGATTGCCATGCCTCGGCCATTGAATGCCGGCCATCATCCGCACGAGGCGCTGTTCGCTCAGCGCCTCCCGGACCGACGCGGCCATGGCGGAAGTCCGATGTTGTTTGATGGCTTGATTGAACCACGCGTGGGTGAGCTTTGACCTGAGCAAGATGCTGCCGCGATCCAACCACTGGAAGGTGATGTAGTACAGCGCGTTTGACTGGGGGTGGGTCACCAGCCACTCGGGACTGCGGACCGTGCCGCGCTTTACACTCCACTCCTGCACCCTGAAGCCCTGCTGCTCCAGCGTCGCGCGGGTGGCTGCACCCTGGGCAATCTGCCTCTGAGCCGAATGCTGCGCGCCGCCGGCCTTGAGCACCTCGTCAAGCGCGATAGTGGGCGTGAAGTCAACGCGTGTGAAGCCCGGAGCCCGGCCTTCGAAACCGATATAGGTATAGCCGCCGTACCGTTCGGTGGGTCGCAACATGCGCAGCAGGTCATCGGTCTGGCCAAGTTGCACGGGGCTTGGGGTTAACCAGCTGTCCAGCGTTGCGCGCACGTTAAGCAGATGGCTGGCGGTGACTGAACGGGATGAGTCCGCCAACTCGATCAGCCTTGCCACCGCAAAGGTTCGGCTGCTGCTCGTCAGCGTCGGGAACGCCCTTTCGACCGACGGCTCCAATGGCCCATCGAACAGCGGCGCATGCAGCTGCCATTCGCCCGTTGACGTACGCGACACAGGAATCGGCTGTTCATCAAGGCCGCTGCTGGTCCAGTGTTCGATATCAACGCGAGCCCTGGACACCAGCGGCTCGTTCCTGGAAATAAAGGCCATGTCGCTCAAGGGCACGTGCTCACCCTGATGCAACAACCGGTAGTAGCCAATAGCCGATTGCGTCGGCGTGTCATAGCGGCTCCCGACATAGATGGCATCGTAAGGGAATCCCGGAGGATCCATGTGTACATGAAACACGCCGTTCACCGAGGACCCGACGCCCACATCATCGGCGCCATGCAGGCGCCAATCGAACCAATGACGGGACGCCACGCTTGAGCGGTGAATCCGTTCCCGGGTCGCAGTGGGTACCACCGGTGGCTGCCAATCCGACTGCGTGGCAGCCGCGCGCCACGGGTTGAGTACTGCCGAGCTCGGGCCGGCGACCGGCGCGTCCGCCCCCAGCAGCCACTCGCCGGGTTCGTGCAGCGTCAGGATTAATTCATCCTGCCCCGCCGCGTCCTTGCTCTTCAGGCGGAAAAAACCTTCACCCTCGCGGCGGTAGACCGGGTAGTGATGCGTTCCGTCCACCACGAAATGCTCGCCGCGCTTCACGTAGACACCTTTTTCACCCGCCCCCTTCAAGGCGATCGCGCCTTGGGGCAGGCCCTGGACGCGAAAACGTTCCAGGGGTTTGAGCGCCGTACCCGCGCCGGGCAACTTGGGCACGTGCGCGACCTGGCCAAACTCCGAGAACGCTGCGCGATGCAGGCGGTGCAGACCCGTGCCTATCGAGCGCAGCCCCGGACGGGCCAGGTTCCCCGGTTTGAGTTTGGGCCCAGGGACAAAGGTCAGTAGCAGGTCAACTGCCAGGAACACCGCACCAAATGCCACCGCCACCGCGTCCCGAGGGTCGCCCTCGCGGTGATAACGCCGCGACGTCAGCAGCAATTCATACAACTGGTTACCCAGGCCGAAGAACGGCACGGCAAGCGACAACAAGGCACGCCGACGGCTATCGCTGCGCTCCTCCAGTCGCTGCTCTCGGTGTTTCTCCAAGGTCTTGCCGGAGTTGCTGATGGCCTGCGCCCGGCGCTGCTGCTCAAGCACCCGCGCCTCATACAACAGGGCGCGAGCGTCCCAGTGTGCGGTCGGCACCAGTACCAGCCAGTTCGTCTGATCACTGTCGATCTGCTCACGGATTTGCTGCTCAATCTGCTCGACAAGCGCCGTGGGTTCCAGGTGCCTGACCTTGAATGAACGCACGAACTCGGCGACGTGCCACAGCCCTTGCAACATGACGAAAGTCGGCACGAAATCCAACGGGCCGGGTAACCGTGACCCCTTGCTCGGTTTGCGGCCGTGGTGGTCGATCGCTTCGAACGCCCAACCGGGCGCGACGTGCCGGGCCAACGCCGTGACATTCGCGGGCAACGAACTCATGCCATTGAGATGCTCGCGCGCCAATTGCAGGCTGGCATATTCGCTAAGGCTGCCTGCCTGCGGCGCGGTGGGCCAATACACCACACAGGCCTGGGAAATCTGGTCATGGATGACCACGATCCCGGCGATGTAGCGATCATGCAGGAGGGTGTGGCCGGCCAGATGCACCACATAGAGCTGCACGTGATGGCCGTTTCTGCGCAGATCTTCGGGGGCGCGGGCGCCGATCGCCGTATTGAACAGACTCAGCCCCTGCTCGCTTACCCCCTGCCTGAGCGCCGAATAGCGGTCGGCGTCGATACCCGCCCCCAACGCGCGCCTCAACAGTGGCGGAACGCGCCCCTGCTCACGCGGGTCAGGCGAGTGGAACGTGCGCTGGATCAACGCCTCGTACTGGCCGCCGATGTCCAGCGAGGACACCATATTGACCAAGTAGCTGACGCTCAGGCGTTGCTTCCACGCCGGTTGCAGATAGGTGGCGTGCCGGAAGCGCCAATAGGTGGGCCGCATCTTCGGGTCCAGGTTGTGCAGCGCCAGTTGCAGCAGACTGAACTGCGTGCGCGTCGCGCTGGGAGTAAGGGCTTCGTTGCGATCGCCCACTGTGCAGGTGCTTTCCCAGCCACAAAACCTGCCGTCGACCTGATCGGGCATTTCGATAAATGGCGTGTCGATGTTCAACTCCGGGTACAGGCCGTCTTCTCGCAAACGCGCGATCAGCAGGTCGCGGGCAAAAGCGTGCACATCGGGCAAGCGCTGCTGGAGGCGCTCTTCATAGGCAAATACGCTGCTCAGGTAACGACCTTGCACACGCTTGAAGCGGTTGACCTGCGCCGCCGTCGCGTCAGTCAGCCACGATGGCAGCTTTTTTCGCTTCTGCGGCTTTGCGGACCAGATCGACATGGTCGCGTGCTTGGTTCAACGCCTGGTTGGCCGGGGCAAGCAGGTGCTCATGCAGCTCGACCGCGAGCAATTGGCGGCTGAGTTGAGGGTCTTCAATTCCATTGAAAATATTCGCGCTGTGCTGCAGCAGAACATAGCTCTTGAGCAGCCTTTTGAGCGCCAGCAGCAGGGGGTTGCCGTCGATGGCGTGATAGCTCACTTTCAGCGTGCGCGCGGCAACTCGTGCGCGTACGGCTTGACGCTGCTGCCGCTCGACGTAACCCCATAACAGCGACGTATCGCGACTGCCGAGGCTGGCCTCGACGCTGCGGGACAACTCCCCCAGGCTGGAAAACCCAGCCACACCGCCCTCGCGCCCGAGTGCACACAACACCACCGGTTCTCGCCGCTCTGGAGCATCCAGCGCAGCCTGGCGCGTAACCGCAAACACGCTGTGCAGCGGCCAGTCATCGCCCACCCGCACCGACAGCACACGGGTAAGACTGCCCTCGCGCTTGCTGGCTAACGGTGCATCCAATACTTCGAGCAGCAGGTCCCGATGGGGCGCGCGCAGACGCTTGAGCCGGTGCTGCAGTTGAACTTCAACGCGCAACAGGTCCTTCAGGCCGAGAATATAAGCGCTCGCGCGCTTGAGTTGGCCGCTGGGGCGTTCCCCCCAGTACGCCGCCTCGAACAGCCGCAGTTGCGCGTCCTGCACCTGTGCGGCCAGGGTGTCCTCGTGGGCCTTGAGTTGTGCTTCAAGCGCCACATATTCCAGCCAGGCCGGCGTGTCCACCACCGGGTCGCTGTGATCGAGCAGGGCCATCAGGCCCTTTTCGTAACGCTTGACCTGGCGCAGTGCCGTGTTGATCGCCAGGCTCGACGTGGTGCTGGCGAAGATGATTTCCTGGCGTCGTCGATGCTGGTCCCAGTCCAGCAGCTCACGGCGCAACCGCTCCAGCCGTGGTTTACCGACCCAGTGCCGGCGTGCCCGTTCAATGTAGGCGAGAAAGCGTGTGGCGTTCGTCACCGCAGGCTGGGGCGTGGCGGAAAACACCTGTTTGAGGTTGATCGACACAGCGCAGGCCAGTTCGTTTTCCCATTGCGCGTCCAGTACCGCCTGCGCGCTGTAGGCCAATGCATCGCCCGACAACCGTACGCCGCGACCCGCGGCAGCGGTCGAGGCCGGCTCACACACCTCGTGCCGACGTCGCAGGGGCAGGCATTGCCACAGGTCGTCGAACAGCGCGCCGTTGATCAGCGCCACTAGGGCGCACTGCAATTGGTCGAACGAGGGGTACTCATAAAAGTTGCGCTGCACGCCCGGCAGATACATCACATGGGGCATGCCCATCGGGTCGCCCTCACGATAAATATGCAGGGCGCCAGGGATCGGCATCAACTGCGGCCCGGCGCCAGGCCACATCAACTCGCACGCCTGCACACTGGCCCAACGCTCGCCCGCACGCTGGCGCGCCTCCACCGTCGGCGCATCCACCAACGCCTGGACCATGACCCGCCCGGCGCTCGACAGCTCGTCCAATTGACGGGCGATGAAGGCCTGGTGGGCGAACAGTTGCTGATGCACCTGCACCCATCGCTCCTGACGCGTCAGCCAGGTGCCGGCAGCCAACCCCTGCCAATAATCGTTGTGGGCCTGGGCGAGCCGGTCAAACAGGTTGAGGCCGATCACCCGGCGCAGCGCCTCCAGGGGCGTGAACGTAAAGCGGCGGTTCGGGTCGTCCTTGTCGCTCAGGGCGGTGAACTGATTGAGGTTGATCGACACCGACGGCAACACCATCAGGCGCAAGGCGCGGTCGGTCAGGCTGTCGGTTTTCTGCGCGACGGCGGGCGGCTTGGGTTCGGTAAAGAGCAGGCGGTCCGGGTCCAGTTCGAATGCTTTGCGCAGCTCGGCACGAACTACCCGCAGCACCCGGGGCGCAGCGCTGATCAGACGGCTGAGGGTAGTCGCCGCTTCAGCGCAGCCCAAGTCCGCCAGCGCGAGTCGATTGACCAGGCGACTGGGATGGAGGCTGCTGTTGATACGCAGCGTGAGCTGGGTACGCAGGGCCTGTAGCGCGTCGTCATCAGGGTCAGTAAGTGAGGTCACGGCAGTGTCTTCGTCGAGGAAAACACCTAGCCTATTGAGCAATCACGCCAATAAGGCGCTAGATAATTGAACGTTTCTGCGCGCAAAAAAAAGCCCGCAGTGTGCGCGGGCGAAACCAACGAAGAGCTTTGGGGGTGTGAAGCGAGGTGACGACTCAGCTACCGCGATAGGTAGAGTAGCTGTAAGGCGAAATCAGCAGAGGCACGTGGTAGTGATCCTGTTCGGCACTGATACCAAAACGCAGTACGACGACATCAAGGAAGGCCGGCTCCGGCAACTGCACGCCACGGGCACGGTAGTAATCGCCGGCGCTGAATTGCAGCTGGTAAACACCCGTGCGGTAGTCATCGCCTTGCAGCAGCGGTGCATCGCAACGACCGTCGCTGTTGGTCAGGGCGCTGGCGACCAGCTCCAACTGCGTGCCTTCGACGCGGTACAGTTCAACCTGGA
The DNA here is from genome assembly GCF_054683855.1 of Pseudomonas sp. H1_D04. NCBI lineage: Bacteria > Pseudomonadati > Pseudomonadota > Gammaproteobacteria > Pseudomonadales > Pseudomonadaceae > Pseudomonas > Pseudomonas sp. H1_D04. The sequence goes on along the minus strand of NZ_CP162826.1, from coordinate 4,051,929 downwards.
TGGCGCTGCCGGGGCAGCCGTGGGCGGCATCGAGTACGTGTGTGGTCAGTCGTCCCATGGAACGGAGCTCCCTTGAGTAGAGTGAAAATAGGCCGCACCTTTACAGGGCATGCAAAATCCGGCGATGCGCTGATTAAGACACTTTTAACAAAAATTGTACACAATAAAAATTACAAACTTTTACTCACCACTTCGCGCAGCTATCCTCACTGCAAATTCTCAGCAAGCCTTGCTTTTAAACGCCCTTTCATCCATTTACTGACCAACCAGGCAAGTTTCTTGCAAAGCTAATCGGTGGCAACCGCCTGGAAAAAATGCAGAAATACAGGCTTACAAAGTGACCATCAAGTTGTATACAATCAGCTCATCGCTGTGACGCCACCAGGTTTTTCTGCCGGTCGCCACGCACTTGCTACCACGAACAAGAAGGAAGACTGCAGTGAGCGCTGACTACCCACGCGACCTGATCGGTTACGGCAGTAACCCTCCTCACCCCCACTGGCCGGGCAAGGCACGCATCGCGTTGTCTTTCGTACTCAATTACGAAGAAGGCGGCGAGCGCAATATTTTGCACGGCGACAAAGAGTCCGAAGCCTTCCTATCGGAAATGGTCTCGGCCCAACCGCTGCAAGGCGCACGCAACATGAGCATGGAGTCGCTGTACGAATACGGCAGCCGTGCCGGCGTGTGGCGCATCCTCAAGCTGTTCAAAGAATTCGATATCCCGCTGACCATCTTCGCCGTGGCCATGGCCGCCCAACGCCACCCGGACGTGATTCGCGCCATGGTCGAGGCCGGTCATGAGATCTGCAGCCACGGCTACCGCTGGATCGACTACCAGTACATGGACGAGGCCCAGGAGCGCGAGCATATGCTCGAAGCCATCCGCATCCTTACCGAACTGACCGGCGAACGCCCGCTGGGCTGGTACACCGGCCGCACCGGCCCGAACACCCGTCGCCTGGTGATGGAAGAAGGCGGTTTCCTGTACGACTGCGACACCTACGACGACGACCTGCCCTACTGGGAACCGAACAACCCCACCGGCAAGCCGCACCTGGTGATCCCCTACACCTTGGACACCAACGACATGCGCTTCACCCAGGTGCAAGGTTTCAACAAGGGCGATGACTTTTTCGAATACCTGAAGGATGCGTTCGACGTGCTGTACGCCGAAGGCGCCGAGGCACCGAAGATGTTGTCCATCGGCCTGCATTGCCGTTTGATTGGCCGCCCGGCGCGCCTGGCTGCGCTGAAGCGTTTTATCGAATACGCCAAGGGCCATGAACACGTGTGGTTCACCCGCCGCGTCGATATCGCCCGTCACTGGCATGAAACCCACCCGTACACGGGAGCGGCCAAATGACTGCATTCAAGACCCTGAAGCCATCGACCTTGAGCCGCGATGAGTTTGTCGCCGCCTTTGCCGATATCTACGAACACTCGCCATGGGTGGCCGAAAAGGCCTTCGACCTGGGCCAGGACCCTTCGATCGACCAGATCGAAACCCTGCACCAGCGCATGAGCGACATCCTGTTGAGCGCTGATCACACCAGTCAACTGGCCCTGATCAACGCCCACCCGGACCTGGCCGGCAAAGCTGCCGTCCAGGGCCAACTCACCCAAGCCAGCACTGATGAGCAAGCTGGCGCGGGGATTCACCAATGCACGGCCGAAGAGTTCTCGCGCTTCACCGAGCTGAACGATGCCTACAAAGCCACGTTCAAGTTTCCCTTCATCATGGCGGTAAAAGGCAGCAACCGGCATCAGATCCTGGCCGCATTCGAGACGCGCATTCACAACTCGGCGGACGCCGAATTCAAATGCGCCCTGGCCGAGATCAACAAGATCGCGTTGTTCCGTTTACTGACCCTCTAAACGACCATCCCCAGCCACTCTATATAAGGCAGACAAGAAGAATGAAAGCTTACGCCGTACCTTTCGAGAAGTTCGTCAACCTGGCCGACGCCCGTCTGGGCACCAAGATCCTTTCGGTGACCGATGACTGGTTCGCTGACGCCAACCGCCTGTTCCAGCCGACCCCGGCCGTGTGGAAGGAGGGCGTTTTCGATGACAACGGCAAGTGGATGGACGGCTGGGAGTCACGCCGCAAGCGCTTCGAAGGCTACGACAGCGCAGTGATCCGCCTGGGCGTACCGGGTTCGATCAAGGGCGTGGACATCGACACTTCATTCTTCACCGGCAACTTCCCGCCGTCGGCGTCCCTGGAGGCCTGCTTCCTGGCCTCGGGCGACCCGGATGACAACACCCAGTGGACCGAAGTGCTGTCGGCCGTCGAGTTGCAAGGCAACAGCCACCACTACCACGAGATCAGCAACGATCAGGCATTCAGCCACCTGCGTTTCAACATCTACCCGGACGGCGGCGTAGCCCGTCTGCGTGTGTACGGTATTCCGTTCCGCGACTGGTCGTCGGTGGGCGACAACGAACAGGTCGACCTGGCGTCTGCCCTGAACGGCGGCCGCGCACTGGCGTGCTCCGATGAACACTTCGGCCGCATGAGCAACATTCTCAACCCAGGTCGTGGCATCAACATGGGCGATGGCTGGGAAACCGCTCGTCGTCGTACACCGGGCAATGACTGGGTGATCGTCGCATTGGGCCACCCGGGCGAGATCGAGAAGATCATCGTCGACACCCTGCACTTCAAGGGCAACTACCCGGACACCTGCTCGATCCAAGGCGCCTTCGTAAAAGGCGGCACCGACAGCCAGATCGAAACCCAATCGCTGTTCTGGCGCGAACTGCTACCGGCGCAGAAGTTGGAAATGCACGCCGAACACACCTTCGCCGAGCAGATCAAGGCACTGGGCCCGATCACTCACATCCGCCTGAACGTGTTCCCGGATGGGGGCGTGAGCCGCCTGCGTGTACTGGGTAAAGTCGCCAAGTAAACGCTGAATCCTGTGGCAAAGGAGCTTGTTGTGGTGAGCGGGCTTGCCCCGCGTTGGGGCGCGAAGCGACCCTGGAAGCAGACACCGCGTTTTCACAGAAGAAACGCAGTGATCTTGTTGGGGCCGCTTAGCAGCCCAGCGCGGGGCCAGCCCGCTCACCACACACGTTCATCACACCCACAAGCAACCGCATAACCAACACAGAATCCGGATAAGAAGACAGCCATGCGCACACTGATGATCGAACCCCTGACCAAAGAAGCCTTCGCCCCCTTCGGAGACGTTATCGAAACCGACGGCAGCGATCACTTCATGATCAACAACGGGTCGACCATGCGCTTTCACAAGCTGGCAACGGTAGAAACCGCACAGCCTGAAGACAACGCCATCATCAGCATCTTCCGCGCCGACGCGCTGGATATGCCGCTGACCGTGTGCATGCTGGAAAGACACCCGCTGGGCAGCCAGGCTTTCATACCGCTGCTCGGCAACCCCTTTCTGATCGTGGTCGCGCCACTTGGCGATGCACCTGTATCGGGCTTGGTCCGCGCCTTCGTCACCAACGGCAGGCAGGGCATTAATTACCATCGCGGCGTCTGGCACCACCCGGTGCTGACGATCGAAAAGCGGGATGACTTCCTGGTGGTTGATCGCAGTGGCACAGGCAATAACTGCGATGAGCATTTTTTCAAAGAGGATGAGCGGTTGATCCTCGCCCCCCACCAATAAGAGAAGGCCGGATCACCCGACAACAAGGGTGACAGGCGAGAGGTAAAGACTGTGGAAGCACATCTGTTGGAATGGCTGAACCTTAGCGTGCGCTGGGTTCACATGATCACTGGCGTCGCCTGGATCGGCGCTTCGTTCTACTTTGTCTGGCTGGAAAACAACCTCAACCGCGTCAACCCCAAGAGCGGCCTCGCCGGTGACTTGTGGGCGATCCACGGTGGCGGTATCTACCACCTGGAAAAATACAAACTGGCCCCGCCGACCATGCCGGACAACCTGCACTGGTTCAAATGGGAAGCCTATTTCACCTGGATGTCGGGCGTCGCGCTGCTGTGCGTGGTGTTCTACCTCAACCCGACGCTGTACCTGCTCGCACCTGGCAGTAGCCTCAGCGGCACCGAGGGCGTATTGCTGGGCATTGGCTCACTGTTCGCCGGCTGGTTCATCTACTCCTTCCTCTGCGACTCGGCCCTGGGCAAACGCCCTGCCCTGCTCGGTTTCATCCTGTTTGTGCTGTTGATTGCGGCGGCCTATGGCTTCAGCAAAGTGTTCAGCGGCCGTGGCGCCTACCTGCACGTCGGTGCGGTGATCGGCACCATCATGGTGGGCAACGTGTTCCGCATCATCATGCCGGCGCAGCGCGCGCTGGTGGCGGCCATCGCCGAGAACCGCACGCCTGATCCGGCCCTGCCGGCCAAGGGATTGCTGCGTTCGCGCCATAACAACTACTTCACCTTGCCGGTGCTGTTCATCATGATCAGCAACCACTTCCCGAGCACCTACGGCAGCCAATACAACTGGCTGATCCTGGCGGGTATCGCGGTGGCGGCGGTGTTGGTACGGCACTACTTCAACACCCGTCACAACAGCCAGAAGTATGCATGGACCTTACCGGTCGGCGCGTTGGCGATGATCAGCCTGGCATACGTCACGGGGCCAAAACCGGCAGAGCCGATTGCCAAGGCACCTGCGGCCATCGAATACCAGCCACTGCCTGAAACGGCGTTGGGTGGTGGTTTGAAACCCGCGGCTCCAGCAGCTCCCGCCGCCGAGCCGGCACCCGCCCAGGCGACGATTGATTTCGACAAGGTGCATGGGGTGATCCAGGAACGTTGCGCCGTGTGCCATTCGGCCAAGCCCACCAGCCCGCTGTTCAGCACCGCTCCGGCTGGGGTGATGTTCGATACCCCCGCGCAGATCCAGCAACAGGCAGCACGCATTCAGGCGCAGGCCGTGGCGAGCCAGATCATGCCGCTGGGCAACATCACCCAGATGACCCAGCAGGAGCGGGATTTGATTGGCACCTGGATCAACCAGGGGGGCGCGTACCAACTGACAGATTCACACAGTTCCAATGTGGGAGGGGCTTGCCCCCGATAGCCGTGTGTCATTCAAAACATCAGTGACTGAACCACCGCAATCGGGGGCAAGCCCCCATCCCACCGGGGACTTGTAGTGATTTAGAGATTGCGTTCCACACAACACAAAAATAAAAAAGATCCGAGGTGTTGCATGACCGAGTTAGTCGAACCGCAGATTCCTGCCGCCCCTGCCATGGAGCGGCTGCCCCTCTTGCAACTGATTCTGGTAGGCCTGCAACACGTCTTGCTGATGTACGGCGGCGCCGTCGCCGTACCCCTCATCATTGGCCAGGCCGCGGGCTTAAGCCGTGAAGAAATCGCTTTCCTGATCAACGCCGACCTGCTGGTGGCCGGTATCGCCACCATGATCCAGTCATTCGGCATCGGCCCGGTGGGCATTCGTATGCCGGTGATGATGGGCGCCAGTTTTGCCGCCGTCGGCAGCATGGTCGCCATGGCCGGCATGCCGGGTATCGGCTTGCAGGGTATCTTCGGCGCGACCATCGCGGCCGGGTTCTTCGGGATGATCATTGCGCCCTTCATGTCCAAGGTGGTGCGCTTTTTCCCTCCGTTGGTGACTGGCACCGTGATCACCGCCATCGGCCTTTCGCTATTCCCCGTGGCCGTGAACTGGGCCGGCGGCGGCAGCGCGGCAGCCACATTTGGCTCGCCGATCTACCTGGCGATTGCTGCGCTGGTACTGGCTACCATCCTGCTGATCAACCGCTTCATGCGCGGTTTTTGGGTGAACATTTCGGTGCTGATCGGTATGGGGCTTGGCTACGGCTTGTGCGGCATCATTGGCATGGTCGACCTCAGCGGCCTGGCCCAGGCGCCGTGGGTGCAGGTGGTGACACCGCTGCACTTCGGCATGCCGAAGTTCGAGTTGGCGCCGATCCTGTCGATGTGCCTGGTCGTGGTGATTATCTTTGTCGAATCCACCGGGATGTTCCTCGCCCTGGGCAAGATCACCGGTCAGGAAGTGTCCCCCAAGATGCTGCGTCGGGGCTTGCTGTGTGATGCCGGCGCGTCGTTCTTCGCCGGGTTCTTCAACACCTTTACCCACTCCTCATTCGCCCAGAACATCGGCCTGGTGCAGATGACCGGCGTGCGTTGCCGCTCGGTGACGATCATGGCCGGCGCGTTCCTGATTGTGCTCAGCCTGTTGCCCAAAGCGGCGTACCTGGTGGCATCGATTCCACCGGCAGTGCTCGGCGGTGCGGCGATTGCCATGTTCGGCATGGTCGCAGCCACCGGCATCAAGATCCTTCAGGAAGCTGACATCGCCGACCGCCGTAACCAGTTGCTGGTAGCGGTGAGCATCGGCATGGGCCTGATTCCCGTAGTGCGCCCGGAGTTCTTCGCCCAACTGCCGTTGTGGATGAGCCCGATTACCCACAGTGGCATCGCCATGGCCACCCTCAGCGCGTTGCCGCTGAATATCCTGTTCAACATCCTCGGCGGTTCAGAACGCCCTGCCGTCGCTCATACGCATTGATTCCTTCGTTACGACAACAAAAACAATAACGAACAAGGAACCCCACCATGCACACCCTCCACCTGGGGGCGGCCATCAGCCGTGCCCCATTTATGCCCGACACGCTCTGTAAGAGCGCACTTGAGCCAAGGCTTGGGAGCCAGTATTCTCCGCGCCCGCTCGAATCGACTCAAAAAAAAACAGCGAATGTAAAAGCTGACTGCAAGGCCAACTTATCCCGGCCTAATGTCTGCTGCCACGGTGCACAAAACGCCTCTGTATTCGACTGCATTTGTTGCAGCCGACGGGGATTTTTTGGCGTTTCAAACACCTTGGCGCAGCTCTTGCTAAAAGCACTAAAGCTGACCAAACAGACGATTTTTGCAGCGAACCAAAAGGCGCCACACCAGAGCGCCTGCGTAGAAGAAAAACCACAAAACCTTAACTCGGGAGCAACCGAATGAAACCTATGTTCAAAGGCCTGATGCTGGCAGGATCCCTGCTTGCGGGTGGTCAGGCCGTGGCCGGTGACTTGTTGCAGTGGCAGAACAACAGCCTGACGTACCTGTGGGGCAAGAGCTTTACCGTCAACCCGCAGATCCAGCAAACCGTCACCTTCGAACACGCCGACGCGTGGAAGTACGGCGACAACTTTGTGTTCGTCGACCGCATCTTCTACAACGGCAAGGAAGACGGCAACGTCGGCCCAAGCACCTACTACGGCGAGATCAGCCCACGGTTGTCATTCGGTAAAATCCTCGACAAAGACCTGTCCTTCGGACCGATCAAGGATGTGCTGCTGGCCTTCACTTACGAGTTCGGCGAAGGCGATAACGAGTCGTACCTGCTCGGCCCGGCGTTCGACTTGAACATCCCTGGTTTCGACTACTTCCAACTGAACTTCTATCAGCGCCAGACCGAAGGCAATCGCGCGGGTGATGGCGTTTGGCAAATCACTCCGGTGTGGGCCTACACCATTCCCGTCGGCAGCTCCGACATCCTGATCGACGGCTTTATGGACTGGGTGGTGGATAACGACAAAAACGCCCGTGGCACTTACCACGCCAACCTGCACTTCAACCCGCAGGTTAAATACGACCTGGGTAAAGCGCTGCATTGGGGCGATAAGCAGTTGTATGTGGGTTTTGAGTACGACTACTGGAAGAACAAGTACGGGATCGAAGATTCGGGTGCATTCAAGACCACCCAGGACACGGCGAGCTTCCTGGTCAAGTATCACTTCTAAAAGCCAATGCAATACAAATGTGGGAGGGGCTTGCTCCCGATAGCGAAGTGTCAGTCACTCTATTTGTTGACTAACACACTGCTATCGGGAGCAAGCCCCCTCCCACATTCAGATAGGCGGCAGGCCCAGGAACCGCATGATCTCCTCACGCTTGGCCAGCGCATCTTTTCTGCCCAACTCAATCAACTCGCTGCAATACCCCGCCTCGAACAGCAAGTAACTCAGCACCCCCGCCCCGCTCGTCTTGGTCGCCCCCGGCCCACGCAAGAACAACCGCAACGCCGCCGGCAATTCCTGCCGATGCCTTGCCGCGATTTCATCGATCGGCTGGCTTGGCGCAATCACCAGCACTTCCACCGGTGCCAGGCCTCGGGCCGCGCTGTCGGCTGGCTGGTGATGGCTGAACTGGTTCAGACGCTCCAGCAATTCGATATCACTTTCCAGGCTGTCGATGAACGTGCTGTTGAGCATGTGCCCACCGATCTGGGCCAGGGTCGGTTCCTGACCGGTGTAGGTGCGCTGCACCGACGGCTCATTGCCCCGCGGGTTGCCGCTGACGCCCACCACCAGCACGCGGGTCGCCCCCAGGTGCAGCGCCGGGCTGATCGGGGCTGATTGGCGCACCGCACCGTCACCGAAATATTCCTGGTCGAGTTTCACCGGGGCAAACAGCAAAGGGATCGCTGAACTGGCCAGCAGGTGCTCAACCGTCAGTTGCGTCGGGACGCCGATACGCCGATGGCGCAACCACGCATCAATGGTGCCGCCACCTTGATAGAAGGTCACCGCCTGCCCGGATTCATAGCCGAACGCGGTGACCGCCACCGCGTGCAAATGCTTGTTTCGGATGGCTTCGTCGATGCCGCCCAGGTTCAGGCGCTCTTGCAACAAGTCCCGCAGCGGAGAGCTATTAAGCAACGCTACCGGCACTTGCGCGCCCAGGCCCAACAGGCTGTGGATGAGGAAACGACTCGCCTGGCGAATAACCCCCGGCCAATCACTGCGCAACACCAGATGGCTGCGAAAGCCCTGCCAAAAGGCAGTAAGACGCTGGATCGCCGCCGTGAAATCCATCGCGCCACTGGCCAGTGTCACCGCATTGATCGCCCCGGCCGAGGTGCCGACGATCACCGGAAACGGGTTGGGCGCCCCTGGTGGCAACAGCTCGGCAATCGCCGCCAAAACACCCACCTGATACGCCGCTCGCGCCCCGCCGCCGGAAAGAATCAAGCCTGTTACCGGTTCAGCTGGGCGCATCGCATCACTCCGTGTGGGGAAAATCTCGCCTTATCGGCGGCTTTTTTCGTACAACTTGGGTTCGCCCGGTGGCCGGCTCTTGAAGCGGCGGTGGGTCCACAGGTATTGCTCGGGGCATTCGCGTACAGAGGTTTCGACCCACTGGTTGATGCGCAGGCAGTCCACCTCATCGCTTTCGCCGGGAAAGTCGGTCAACGGCGGATGGATCACCAGGCGGTAACCACTGCCGTCGGCCAGGCGCTCCTGGGTGAACGGCACCACCAGCGCCTTGCCCAGGCGGGCAAACTTGCTGGTGGCGGTGACGGTGGCGGCCTGGATGCCGAACAGCGGTACGAAAATACTTTGCTTGGCGCCATAGTCCTGGTCCGGTGCGTACCAGATGGCGCGGCCAGCGCGCAGCAGCTTAAGCATGCCGCGTACGTCTTCGCGCTCGATGGCCAGGGAATCAAGGTTGTGGCGCTCGCGGCCACGGCGCTGGATAAAGTCGAACAACGGATTGCCGTGCTCGCGGTACATCCCATCAATGGTGTGCTTTTGGCCCAACAGCGCCGCGCCGATTTCCAGGGTGGTGAAATGCAGGGCCATGAGGATCACGCCCTTGCCATCGAGTTGGGCCTGCTTGAGATGCTCCAGGCCTTCGACATGGGCCAGACGCGACAGGCGCTGGCGCGACCACCACCAACTCATGGCCATTTCAAAGAAGGCGATGCCCGTGGAGGCAAAGTTTTCCTTGAGCAACTGCTTACGCTCTTTAGCGGTTTTTTCCGGGAAGCACAGTTCCAGGTTACGCGCGGCGATGCGGCGACGCTCGCTGGCCACACGGTACATACCCGCGCCCAGTAACCGACCAATGGCCAGCAGCGCGCGGTATGGCAATTGGGTGACCAGCCACAGCAGGCCGAGCCCAAGCCATAGCAGCCAGAAACGCGGGTGAAAAAATGCAGCTCGAAAACGCGGGCGATCCATTACAGATTCCGGTAAAGACAGGGCCGCGCATTCTACAACGGTTCGACCCGGCTTGCGGCCAGTGGATGTTCTCGTTATAAGTCTCGACACTTTTCGTGACAAGCCGCTTTATGCCGACCATGAGCCAAACCGAACCGCTAGACCAAGATCCCGTGTTCCAGCTGAAAGGCAGCATGCTCGCCATCACCGTGCTGGAACTCGCCCGTAACGACCTCGACGCCCTGGACCGCCAGCTCGCCGCCAAGGTCGCCCTGGCGCCAAACTTCTTTAACAACGCCCCGCTGGTGCTGGCCCTGGACAAACTGCCTGCCGGCCAGGGCGCTGTTGATCTGCCCGGCCTGATGCGCGTGTGCCGCTCCCATGGCCTGCGCACTCTCGCCATTCGTGCCAGCCGTATCGAAGACATTGCCGCGGCCATCGCCATTGAACTGCCAGTATTGCCACCGTCCGGCGCACGCGAGCGTCCGCTCGAACCATTGGTCGGTGAAGAGAAGAAAAACCGGAAAAACCACCAGAGCCGACGATAAAGCCTACAAAGATCATCACCTCTCCCGTACGCGGTGGGCAGCAAATTTACGCCCAGGGCGGCGACTTGGTTGTCATCTCCTCGGTCAGTCCCGGCGCGGAACTTCTCGCCGATGGCAACATCCATGTATACGGCCCGATGCGCGGACGTGCCCTCGCCGGCATCAAGGGTGATACCAAGGCCCGTATTTTTTGCCAGCAGTTGACCGCTGAGCTAGTGTCCATCGCAGGCCAGTACAAGGTTTCCGAAGATTTGCGCCGTGATCCGCTGTGGGGGGCCGGGGTGCAGGTCAGCCTGTCGGGCGATGTGTTGAACATCATCCGTCTTTAACGGATACTGCCGCATTTTCCAAGCATCTCTAGACTCTGATAGCACAGCGAAACCGGCAATACTTGTGTAGGAACATCTGAAGGTTGGCGTTTTTCCTACGCTAACCCGTCTTTTTCCTACAAAGACCGTCCGCCTGCAGCGAGTTCCAAGAGATGTTTTTCAGGGACTGAAAAGTCCTTTTTCCTTAGGGGTGAAACACCTTGGCCAAGATTCTCGTGGTTACATCCGGCAAGGGTGGTGTGGGTAAGACCACCACCAGCGCCGCTATCGGTACCGGCCTCGCTCTGCGCGGCCACAAGACAGTCATCGTCGACTTCGACGTCGGTTTGCGTAACCTCGACCTGATCATGGGCTGCGAACGCCGTGTGGTGTACGACTTCGTCAACGTGGTGAACGGCGAAGCCAACCTGCAACAGGCCCTGATCAAGGACAAGCGCCTTGAGAACCTGTACGTACTGGCCGCCAGCCAGACCCGTGACAAAGATGCGTTGACCAAAGAAGGCGTAGGCAAAGTCCTCGCTGAACTGAAGGAAACCTTCGAATACGTCGTCTGCGACTCCCCGGCCGGCATCGAAACCGGTGCTCATTTGGCGATGTACTTCGCCGATGAAGCCATCGTGGTAACCAACCCGGAAGTGTCCTCCGTACGTGACTCGGACCGCATGCTCGGCCTGCTGGCCAGCAAGTCCCAGCGCGCAGAGAAAGGTGAAGACCCGATCAAGGAGCACCTGCTGCTCACCCGCTACAACCCTGAGCGCGTCAGCAACGGCGAAATGCTCGGTGTTGAGGACGTCAAGGACATCCTCGCGGTGACCCTGCTGGGCGTGATCCCGGAATCCCAGGCCGTCCTGAAGGCTTCCAACCAGGGTGTCCCGGTTATTCTTGACGACCAGAGCGACGCCGGCCAGGCGTACAGCGATGCGGTTGATCGCTTGCTGGGCAAGACCGTGGAACATCGCTTCCTCGATGTTAAGAAGAAGGGATTCTTCGAGCGTATCTTTGGAGGCAACTAAACAATGAAATTTCTCGACTTCTTTCGCGCCAACAAAAAGCCAAGCACCGCGTCGGTCGCGAAAGAGCGTCTACAGATCATCGTGGCGCACGAACGCGGCCAACGCAGCACCCCGGACTACCTGCCAGCCTTGCAGAAGGAACTGGTCGAGGTGATCCGCAAGTACGTCAACATCGGCAACGATGACGTGCATGTCGCTCTGGAAAATGACGGCAGCTGCTCGATTCTGGAACTCAATATCACCCTGCCTGATCGTTGATCGAACAGGCGGCCGCCACGGCGGCTCGCACACCTTGATCCCATAGTGGGAACCGGGTGGGCGAGCCGCCGTTGGCGTTTGTTACGAGGCTGTTTAATGCCGCTGTCCAATATCCATATCCTGCATCAGGACGACGCTGTCCTGGTGGTGAACAAGCCGACCCTGCTGCTCTCGGTGCCTGGCCGCGCCGACGACAACAAGGACTGCCTGATCACCCGCCTGCAGGAAAACGGCTACCCCGAAGCCCGCATCGTCCATCGCCTGGACTGGGAAACCTCGGGGATCATCCTGCTCGCCCGGGATGCCGATACCCATCGCGAACTGTCCCGCCAGTTTCACGACCGTGAAACAGAGAAGGCCTACACCGCATTGGCCTGGGGCCAGCCGGAACTCGACAGCGGCAGCATTGATCTGCCCTTGCGCTACGACCCGCCGACCAAACCACGGCATGTGGTGGATCACGAGTTCGGCAAACACGCGATGACCTTCTGGAAGGTGCTGGAACGTTGCGGCGACTGGTGCCGTGTGGAGCTGACGCCCATCACCGGGCGCTCGCACCAGTTGCGCGTGCACATGCTGTCGATCGGTCATCCGTTGCTCGGCGACGGCCTGTATGCCCATGAGCAAGCCCTGGCTGCATGGCCGCGCCTGTGCTTGCACGCAAGCATGCTGAGCTTTACTCATCCGCAGAGTGGCGAGCGTTTGCGCTTCGAGTGCCCAGCGCCCTTCTAAAGCTGTGAACACAGAACAAATGTGGGAGGGGGCTTGCCCCCGATGGCGGAGAATCAGTCACTGTATTGTTGACTGACCCACTGCAATCGGGGGCAAGCCCCCTCCCACATTTGTACTGTGCACTTCCCGTCACCGAACGGTAAACTCCGCGCATTGCTGTCTGGAGCTATTTATGCGCGAAGCGTTGAATCAAGGCCTGATCGACTTCCTCAAGGCCTCCCCTACTCCTTTTCATGCCACTGCCGCCCTGGCCCAGCGCCTGGAAGCGGCCGGTTACCAGCGTCTCGACGAGCGCGAAACCTGGGCCACCGAAGCCAACGGTCGCTACTACGTGACCCGCAACGACTCCTCGATCATCGCCTTCAAGCTCGGCCGTCACTCGCCGCTGCAGGGCGGGATTCGCCTGGTGGGCGCCCATACCGACAGCCCGTGCCTGCGGGTCAAGCCCCAGCCCGAGCTGCAACGCCAGGGCTTCTGGCAGTTGGGCGTGGAAGTCTACGGCGGCGCCTTGCTGGCGCCGTGGTTTGACCGCGACTTGTCCCTGGCAGGCCGCGTGACGTTCCGCCGCGACGGCAAAGTCGAAAGCCAACTGATCGACTTCAAGCTGCCCATCGCCATCATCCCGAACCTGGCCATTCACCTGAACCGCGAAGCCAATCAGGGCTGGGCAATCAACGCCCAGACCGAACTGCCGCCGATCCTCGCGCAGTTTGCCGGTGACGAGCGCGTGGACTTCCGAGCCGTGCTCACCGAGCAACTGGCGCGCGAGCACGGGTTGAACGCTGATGTGGTGCTCGATTACGAGCTGAGCTTCTACGACACCCAGAGTGCAGCTGTAATTGGCCTCAATGGCGACTTCATCGCCGGCGCGCGCCTCGACAACCTATTGTCGTGCTACGCCGGCCTGCAAGCCCTGCTCACCAGCGAGACCGACGAAACCTGCGTACTGGTGTGCAACGACCACGAAGAAGTCGGTTCCTGCTCGGCCTGCGGTGCCGATGGCCCGATGCTGGAACAGACCCTGCGACGCCTGTTGCCGGAGGGTGATGAATTCGTACGTACCATTCAGAAATCCCTGTTGGTATCGGCGGACAATGCCCACGGTGTGCACCCGAACTACGCCGACAAGCACGACGCCAACCACGGCCCCAAGCTCAATGCCGGCCCGGTAATCAAGGTCAACAGCAACCAGCGCTACGCGACCAACAGCGAAACCGCCGGGTTCTTCCGCCACCTGTGCATGGCCGAAGAAGTGCCGGTACAGAGCTTTGTGGTGCGCAGCGACATGGGCTGCGGCTCGACCATCGGCCCGATCACCGCCAGCCACCTGGGCGTGCGTACAGTGGACATCGGCCTGCCGACGTTTGCCATGCACTCCATTCGTGAACTGTGCGGCAGCCATGACCTGGCGCATCTGGTGAAGGTACTGGGTGCGTTCTACGCCAGTCGCGACCTGCCTTGATCCAAAGGCTGAATACAGCCAGAAATGTGGGAGGGGGCTTGCCCCCGATGCGGTGGGTCAGCTAAAAACAAGCTGACTGACAGACCGCTATCGAGGGCAAGCCCCCTCCCGCATTTGGTTTTGCGTACACCTGATCTGCATCATCTGCACTTCCCGCAATCCGACCTAGACTTGTCAGTATTCCCACTCCGACAAGGCCGTCGCACCATGATCTCCATGTCCTCCTTCCACGCCATGCTTATCCCTATTCTGATCGGCATGATCATGCTCGCGGTCGGCTTCAACTTTCGCGACAAGCCCCTCGGCGTGTTCGGCATGTGGATCGGTATGCTGCTGATCCTGGGCACCGTGGTGTACAAGATCCTCGCCAAACTGGCCGAATGACGCGTGCACTCGTACACTCGCTCAACCCGTCGTTTCCAAGGTTGACCGCCTCGTGCTTTCCCGTCTGTTTGCCCTGCCCTGCTACCTGCTGATCGCCCTGTTCACCCTGCTGCCGCTGACTTCTGCCCAAGCAGTCGGTTTGCCCGGCCTGCTCGGCAGCACTAACAAGTCCCAGCCCCAGGCAGAAGTGCCCCTCGGCCAATCGCTGGACGAGGTGATCAAGACCCTGGAAAACGACCAGCAGCGCACCCAACTGCTGAGCGATCTGAAAAAACTCCGCGCCGCCACACAAAAAGCCCAGCCGGCCGCCGAACAGGGCGTGCTTGGGCTGATCGGCAGCACGCTGTCGACCCTGGAGCAACAGTTCTCCGGCAACGACAGCCCGCTGGGGCGTTGGTCCGATGAGATCGACCAGGCCAAGGACGAACTCGACGCCTTGATGCTGCCGGCCAACGAATGGCTGCCAATCATTTTTGGCTTTGCGCTTATTCTCGCGGTGTGGAGCCTGCTGGCCTACGTGCTGATATGGCTCAGCCACCGCGTCCGCGAACGGTTCGGCCTGCCTGAAGAACTGCCGCAACACCCGCGCACCTGGGACATGGTGCGCTTTGCCCTGCGCAAACTGGGGCCGTGGCTGATCGCGCTGGTGATCACCGTGTACATGAGCTACGCACTGCCCTCTTCCCTGGGTAAATCCCTGGCGATGGTGTTGGCTTACGCGCTGGTGGTCGGTACCTGTTTCTCAGCCATCTGCGTGATCGCGTTCTCTTTGCTCGACGGCCCGCACCGCCATCGTGCGCTGTATATCCTGCGGCACCAGGCCTTTCGTCCGCTGTGGTGGATCGGCAGCTTTGCCGCTTTTGGTGAAGCCCTGAGCGACCCAAGACTGGTAACTGCGCTCGGCCAACACCTGTCTCACACCGCCGCAACCGTCGCCAATGTGATGGCGGCGTTGTCCACCGGCGTGTTTATCCTGCGGTTTCGCCGCCCGATCGCCCACCTGATACGCAACCAACCACTGTCGCGCCGCCTCACCCGTCGCGCCCTCAGCGACACCCTCTCGATCATCGGTTCGTTCTGGTACGTCCCGGCCTTGCTGTTGGTGGGCATTTCGCTGTTTGCCACGTTCGTCTCTGCCGGCGACACCAGCACCGCCCTGCGCCAATCGCTGCTGTGCACGGTGTTGCTGGTGTTGTGCATGGTCATCAACGGTCTGGTACGCCGCCATGCTCTCAAGCCGCAACGCGGGCACAAGCGCCATGCGCTGTACTCCGAGCGCCTGAAAAGCTTCATCTACACCCTGGCCCACCTGGCGGTATGGCTGGTGTTTATCGAGCTGGGCCTGCGGGTCTGGGGCCTGTCGCTGATTGGCTTTGCCGAAGGCGAGGGGCATGAAATCGCGGTCAAACTGTTCGGCCTGGCCGGTACGCTGCTGTTCGCCTGGCTGATCTGGATCCTCAGCGACACGGCGATCCACCACGCCCTCACCCGCTCGCGCAAAGGCCTGGCCAATGCGCGGGCGCAGACCATGATGCCGTTGATCCGCAACGTGCTGTTCGTGACGATCTTCATCATTGCCGCCATCGTCGCCCTGGCGAATATGGGCATGAACGTCACACCGCTGCTGGCGGGTGCCGGTGTGATCGGCCTGGCCATCGGTTTTGGTGCGCAGTCGCTGGTGGCGGACTTGATCACCGGCCTGTTCATCATCATCGAAGATTCCCTGGCGATTGATGACTACGTGGATGTAGGCGGCCACCTCGGCACCGTCGAGGGCCTGACCATCCGCACCGTGCGCCTGCGCGACATCGACGGGATTGTGCACACCATTCCGTTCAGCGAGATCAAGAGCATCAAGAACTACTCGCGAGAGTTCGGCTACGCGATCTTCCGGGTGGCAATTCCGTACAACATGGACATTGATAACGCGATCAAGCTGATCCGTGATGTCGGCCAGAAAATGCGCAATGACCCGCTGCAGCGCCGCAATATCTGGTCCCCGCTGGAGATCCAGGGGGTGGAAAGCTTTGAGTCAGGCAGCGCGATCCTGCGCGCCCGGTTCAAGACGGCGCCGATCAAGCAATGGGAAGTGTCACGGGCGTTCAACCTGTCGCTGAAACGGCATCTGGACGAGGCCGGGTTGGATCTGGCCACACCTCGATTGAGTGTGCAGGTGGTGACGGGAGCTTCGGGTGGGTTGGAGAAAGAGAAGGACGCTTGAAGTCGTCGCACACACCTTTGCCGAGCGGCTTGTTATGGGGAGCGCGAAGCGGTCCTGAACGGGTGGAATGCGGTGTATCTGATACAACTCAGTGGCTGGAGTGGGGCTGCTTTGCAGCCCAGCGCGGGGCAAGCCCGCTCACCGCACCAGGCCCGCTTGCCACAATAAGCGCGCTCACCCCATAGAGCCTGATTACCAGACACAAACCGCCATGTTTAAACGAGCGCTGCTCCATCCATCTTCTGGCGCAAGCTCAACGGGCGCATATCAGTCCAGGTTTCTTCGATGTAGGCCAGGCACTCTTTCTTCATGCCGCTCTTGCCCACGGTGCGCCAGCCTTCCGGCACGACCTTGTAGTCTGGCCAGATGGAATACTGTTCTTCATGGTTGACCACTACCTGAAACAGGATGTCGTCGCGGTCAAATACTGAGGTCATTGCTGTTCTCCATCGCAAAAAGCTGGCTGCGCACCACGCGCAGCACTGATATCTGTAGAAACGTACCAAGCCGTCGAAAAATTAGAGGCTGTCCACGGCGGCTGCCAGGGCACGCCCGAAGATCTCGGCCACACGGTCGACTTCAGCGGCGGTGATCACCAGCGGCGGCAGGAAGCGCACCACGCCGCCATGGCGACCACCCAGTTCCAGGATCAGCCCGCGCTTGAGGCACTCGCGCTGTACCAGCGGCGCCAATTGGCGGTGCACCGGAGGGTGGCCCTGGGTATCGAGGGTGCCGTCCGGGTCGACCAGTTCCACACCGAGCATCAGCCCGCGACCGCGAATATCCCCCAACTGCGGGAAGTCGCGTTGCAGGATGCGCAGGTGTTCGCCGAGGCGCTCGCCCATAACTGTCGCGTGGCCGGGCAGGTCGTGTTCCTTGAGGTAGCGCATCACCGCCGAACCCGCCGCCATAGCCATTTGATTGCCACGGAACGTGCCGGCATGGGCGCCCGGCAGCCAGGTGTCGAGCCAGTCGCGGTACACCACCACCGCCAACGGCAAGCTACCGCCGATGGCCTTGGACATCACCACCACATCCGGAATGATGCCCGCGTGTTCGAAGGCGAACATCTTGCCGGTGCGGCCAAAACCGCTCTGGATTTCGTCGACAATCAACGCCACACCCGCCTGTTCGGTGATGCGTCGCAGGCCGCGCAGCCAGTCGAGGTCGGCCGGGATTACGCCGCCTTCACCCTGCACCACTTCAACAATCACCGCTGCCGGCAGCAACACGCCAGCTTCCGGGTCGTTAAGCAGGTTTTCCAGGTAGTGCAGGTTGACCCGCACACCTTCCGCACCGCCCAGACCAAACGGGCAGCGGTAATCGTAGGGATACGGCAGGAACTGCACGCCATTGCCAAGCAACGCCCCCAAGGGCTTCTTCGGCCCCAGGCTGCCCATCAGGCTCAAAGCGCCTTGGCTCATGCCGTGATAACCGCCCTGGAACGACAGCACGGTGCTGCGCCCTGTGGCAGTACGGACCAGTTTCAGCGCGGCTTCCACCGCATCGGTGCCAGTGGGCCCGCAAAACTGGATCTTGGCTTCCCGCGCCAACTCGGCCGGCAACAGGCCGAACAAGTCCTGCACGAATTGATCCTTGACCGGCGTAGTCAGGTCGAGGGTGTGCAACGGCAGCTCATCACTCAGCACTTGCTGGATAGCGTCGATCACCACCGGGTGGTTATGCCCCAGCGCCAGGGTGCCGGCCCCGGCCAGGCAGTCGATGAACTGGCGGCCTTCCACGTCTTCCACGTAGATGCCCTTGGCGCGTTTGAGCGCCAAAGGGATACGCCGCGGATAACTGCGCGCATTGGATTCCTGCTGGCGCTGACGGGCCAGCAGCGGTGTTTCGTCGAACTGGTAGAGCGTTTCCACAGGCGCCGGGCTGACATGCACTGGGGCGCTTTCGATACGGCTGGTAGCGACAGACATCTCTCTATCCCTCAATACGCTGATGATGGTGACCAAACTGCCAATCCGTTGGCGTCTGGCCCAAGGGCATGCGCACGGATTTCCTGTTCTGGAAACGCATCAGCGGCTGAGGGATTTAGGGCTGGTGATCGTTAACTGATGCCGTTGAACGGTGCTTTGCGTCAAAGTCCTCGGTATTTCTCATTCAAGGCATACAGGATCGCGCACGTCTCGGCATCCAATACGCCACGATAATCCCCCGGCCGAAAGTGCATCTGAAACGCCCGCGTGCGCAGCTCAAACGCCTGTCGATTCTGCGCCGGTCTATACCCATATCGCTGAAACGCACGCTCCACTTCCACTTCCGGCGGCAGCCCTACACAAAATCGGCGTTGATACATCGCCCGCGCCGCCTCATCGAACCAGGCACCTACACCGGCGTCGTACAAGCACCGCCAAGGCAGTCGAGGCCCTGGATCACTCTTGCGCCAATAGGCCACGTCCGAATGCCCGAGAATGTCGGTCGGGCCGATCTGCGGGTAGCGTCCGAGGATGTCGCGCACCAATGCACTCAACACTTCAATCTGTTCGTGCGAGTACTCAGGAAAGGTAAAGACACCCGCATCGTCCCGTGCCAGGTTGACGATCTCGATGCCAATGGAGCGGCTATTGAGGTTGTCCCACCCTGCCCATTGGCTCGCACCTGCATGCCACGCAGACTTGGTTTCATCCACCAGGCGAAACGCGCGCAGTTCGTCATACCCGGCAGCGCGGTAACCAGGCTCATCCGGGTCGGGCAAAAGATAGTGAGCGCTGACCCCCTCCTGCGTCAGCGTCTGCAAGGAGGATGTGAAGGGAGCTGCGGTGTAATGCAGGATCAACTGCCGCACGGTTTCACCGTTGCGTTCATTGAAGCCTTTGGCAGGAAAAGTGGTATCGATGACTAACATAAGAACTGTCCTTTTCAGTACAGGCCGAGTCCTTCGGCCCGTTCAAGTGCAAAAAAATTACCGCCATCCTGAAGCGCTGAACTTCAAGAGGGCGGTAACTATTTGGCAGATGAAAAAAGATCAGCGCCGCAACGGCATACCCAGCTCGACGCGCAGGCCATCCGCCTGGCTGTCGAACGTCAACGAGCAGGAACAGCGCTGCACAATCGCTTGCACGATTGCCAAGCCCAGGCCGCAGCCTTCGCTGTTGCCATTACGCCAGAAGCGTTGGGTCAAGTACTGCAGGTCTTCGCTGGAAATCTGCTTGCCGTGGTCACGCACGCGAAACACCACGTTGCCTGCCTGGGTGAACAGACTGAGTTCCACGCGAGTGTCCGCCGGGGTGTGGCGCAAGGCGTTGTCCAGCAGGTTGCGCAGGGCGGCAACCGCCAGGCCAACGGGCATTTCCACCGGAGCGCTGGAAAGGTTGTCCGGCAGGATCAGGTCGATGCGTGAGTTATCGCCAGCATTGGCATCCTGGATCGCCAGCCGTGCGACGTCTTCGGCGCTGGACTGCACGCCATCGTCAAACGACAGGCTGCCTTCCACTCGCGCCAGCAACAGCAATTGTTCCAGGGTGCGATGCAGGCGGTCGGCGCCCTCCTCAGCGTGGGCCAGGGACTGGTCGCGGGCCGCGCCTTCGGTCATGCGCGCCACTTGCAGGTGGGTCTTGATCGCCGTCAGCGGGCTGCGCAGTTCGTGGGCCGCGTCGCCAGTGAGGCGACGTTCGCGCTCAATGGTCTTGGCGATACGCTGCAACAGTTGGTTCTGGGTGTCGAGCAGCGGTTTGAGTTCGCTGGGCAGCGGGTGGATCTGAAGGGGTTCGAGAGAGTCCGCACTGCGCCGCATCAGCGCATCGCGCATACGGTTGAGCGGCAGCAGGCTCTGGCCAATGCCCAACCACAGCAGGCACAGGCAACCGAGCATGGCCACGCCCACCGGCACCGATGCCGCCAGCAGGATCGACATATTCAACGCCTCGCGCTCCACCTGGCGGTCGGCGGTGGTGATCAGCAGATCGCCACGGGACAGGGTAAAGCTGCGCCATCCCACGCCGTCGATCTCTTGGTCGCGAAAACCGCTGCGTTGGGACTCCAGGCCCTGATCCGGCGTGGTGTGGCTGCGCGCGAGGATTTCCCCGCGCAAGGAGCTGACCTGGCAGGCCATGCCGCCCGGCACATGCAGTTGCTCGGCACTGAAATGCGCGCCGCCGCTGACACTGGCCAGGCCCGGCATCTGCTCGGTCAGCCCCGCCACCATGCGCGCCGACGCTACCAGGCGCTGGTCGAGAGAGAACATCATCTGGTTGCGCAGGTCGTTGAGCATCCAGGCCGCTGCCAGGGCCCAGATCAACACGAATGCGGCGCCGAGCTTGAACGTCAGGCGCAGGCGCAGGCTCTTCACGAAACGTTCTCTCCATCATCCGCCGGGCCCAGGCGATAGCCCAGACCACGCACGGTCTCGACAATGCCGTTGCCCAATTTGCGCCGCAGGTGGTGGATATGCACGTTGAGTGCGTTGCTTTCCAGCTCATCGTTAAAGCCGTAGACGCTGTCCTTGAGCTGCTCGCTGGACAGCACACGGCCCTTGTTGTGCAGCAGGGCCTGCAACAGCGCCTGTTCACGCCGGGACAAATCCACCGGCTGGCCACCCAACAGGGTTTCACGGCTGCTGGGGTCATAGGTCAACCGGCCGTGTTCGATCAAGTTGACGCTGCGCCCTGCCATCCGGCGCAGCAGGGTTTGCAGGCGGGCAGCTAATTCGCGCAAGTCGAAGGGTTTGAGCAGGTAGTCATCGGCGCCGGCTTGCAGGCCGTCGACGCGGTTGGTCACCGAGTCCCGCGCGGTGAGGATCAGCACCGGAATCTCCAGGCCCTGGCTACGCAGTTGCTGCAACAGCTTGAGGCCGTCTTCGTCGGGCAGGCCGAGGTCGAGCACCATGATGTCGAAAGTCGCCGCTTTGAGCATCGCCCGAGCAGCCGCAGCCGTAGCCACGCGCTCGACGGTAAAACCCTGGGCGGTGAGGCCGGCCACGATGCCGCTGGCGATCAGTTCGTCGTCTTCACAGACCAGTACGTGCATGGTGAACCCTTCATAAAAGATGGGGGAGATTAAAGGTGCAGCGGATTAAGCGCAGATTATGCCGTGAAAAGAGGCAAGCTCAGATAATCCCTACA
Organism: Pseudomonas sp. H1_D04; assembly: GCF_054683855.1. Classification (NCBI taxonomy): domain Bacteria; kingdom Pseudomonadati; phylum Pseudomonadota; class Gammaproteobacteria; order Pseudomonadales; family Pseudomonadaceae; genus Pseudomonas; species Pseudomonas sp. H1_D04. Next base: position 4,029,977 of record NZ_CP162826.1, on the reverse strand, counting down.
CTTTAGAATAGCGCCGGTTAATCATCGGTTAATCAACGCCACACATTGTGTGCCTCACTTGTATCGGACTAAGGCTTGACCATGCGGCATCTTTTTACCTTTCTGCTGGTGTTGTTCGCCGGGTTGGCCCAAGCCGCGCCGGGCAACCCGTTTGAGACCAAACCCGATTTCCTCCCGGTGGGCAAAGCTTTCACCTTTACCTCCGAACGTCTTGAAAGTGGCGAGACCCAGCTGTATTGGCAGATTGCCGACGGTTATTACCTGTACAAGCAGCGCATGAAGTTCGAGGGCCTGACCGCACAGCCGGCACTGCCGCAAGGTGAAGCCCATAGCGATGAGTTCTTCGGCGAGCAGGAAGTGTACCGCCAGGGCCTGGAAGTGAAGCTCCCTGCTGGCGCCACCGGCCAGATCAAGCTGGGCTGGCAGGGCTGCGCCGATGCTGGCCTGTGCTACCCACCGCAGTCGATCACCGTGGACCTGGGTGGCAATCCTGCCGTAGCGGCCACCGCTCAAGCCCAGGACCAGAGCCTGGCCAGCGGCCTGCAACAGCGCAGCCTGGGTTGGAGCCTGCTGGTGTTCTTCGGCCTGGGCCTGTTGTTGGCGTTTGCACCGTGTTCGTTGCCGATGCTGCCGATCCTCGCCGGCCTGGTGGTGGGCAGCGACGCCAGCCCTCGCCGTGGTTTTGCCTTGGCCAGCAGCTACGTAGTGTGCATGGCGCTGGTGTATGCCGCGCTGGGCGTACTGGCTGCGTTGCTCGGCGCCAACCTCGCCGCCCTGCTGCAAACGCCGTGGATATTGGGCAGTTTCGCCGCTCTGTTTGTGCTGCTCGCCCTGCCGATGTTCGGCTTCTTTGAACTGCAACTGCCCGCCTTCCTGCGCGACCGACTGGACAACGTCAGCCGCCAGCAAAGCGGTGGCAGCCTGATCGGTGCCGGTGTGCTTGGCGCGCTGTCCGGCCTGCTGGTCGGCCCGTGCATGACCGCGCCCCTGGCTGGCGCCCTGCTGTATATCGCCCAAAGCGGCAACGCGCTGCACGGTGGCTTGATCCTGTTCGCCATGGGCATCGGCATCGGCATTCCGTTGTTGCTGCTGGTGACCGTCGGCAACCGCTTCCTGCCCAAGCCGGGCACTTGGATGAACGTGCTCAAGGGCATCTTCGGCTTCCTGTTCCTGGGCACCGCCGTGCTAATGATTCGCCCGGTAGTTGGCGAAAGCCTGTGGGTCGGCCTGTGGGGTGCATTGGCCCTGGTGATGGCCTACTGCGGTTGGACCCTCGCCCGCGAGTACGGCCTGGCGGCCAAGGTATTCGGCGCCGGCTCCCTGGTGCTGGGCCTGTGGGGCGCGGTGCTGGTGGTGGGTGCGGCCGGTGGCAGCGACGACCTGTGGCAACCGCTGAAGGTGTACAGCGGCGCGAAGGTCGCCGGGGCGCCCTCCGCCCATGACGCCTTCATGACCATCAGTGACCCCGCCGTGCTGCAAAACCAACTCGACAGCGCCAAGGCCCAGGGCCAATGGGTGCTGGTGGATTACTACGCCGACTGGTGCGTGTCGTGCAAGATCATGGAAAAACAGGTGTTCGGCAAACCCGCAGTTCTCGACGCCCTGAAAGACGTGCGCCTGCTGCGCCTGGACGTCACCGCCGACAATGCCGCCAGCCGCGAACTGCTGGGCCGCTACAAGGTGCCGGGGCCACCGAGCTTTGTCTGGATCGGCCCCGACGGTGAAGAGCGCCGCGCACAACGCATCACCGGCGAAGTGAATGCCGACGCCTTCCTGCAACGCTGGACGCAAACCCGGGACGCCCTCTGATGCTGACCCTGACCATCGGCACCTTCGCCATCGCGCTGAATCACATCCTGCTGATCAGCGCGTTGATTCTCGCCACCCTGGTGGGCTGGCGCGTGGCCAAGCGTGGTGGTGAAAACCCGGAGTCAGTGCTGTTCAGCCTGTTTCTGCTGGGCATGCTCGCGGCCCGCGTCAGCTTTGTGCTGATGTACTGGAGTTACTACAGCAGCGACTGGCTGCAGATGGTCGACCTGCGCGACGGCGGCTTTCTCGCCTGGCCCGGCATCATCGCCCTGCTCATCGGCGCAGTGCTCTACGGCTGGCGGCGACCGGCGCTGCGCAAGCCGTTGAGCGCCGGGGTCATCACCGGTCTGCTGTTCTGGGGCATGACCAGCCTGTCCTTGAGCGTGTATGAAAAAGGCACACGCCTGCCAGACATCACCTTGCGCAACGCCAATGGCGAAGTGGTGCAACTGGCGGACTACCAGGGCGGACCGCTGGTCATCAACCTGTGGGCCACCTGGTGCCCGCCATGCCGCCGCGAAATGCCGGTGCTGGAAAGCGCCCAGCGCATGCGCCCTGACGTGACCTTCCTGTTCGTCAACCAGGCCGAAAGCATGCAAAGCGTCAGCACCTACCTGGCCACTCAAGGCCTGAACCTGGACAACGTGCTGTTTGACGCCAGTGGTCGCCTCGGCCAGGCCGTGGGCTCCATGGCCCTGCCGACCACCTTGTTCTACCAAGCTGATGGACGCCTCATCAACAGCCACTTGGGCGAGTTGTCCCAGGCCAGCCTGGCCCGTGCCATGGAACCCTTCGACACCGCCCCTGCTGCCACAAGGAAACCCACATGCGAAGCCTCCGCCACCTGTTGAGCCTCTTACCACTGACGCTGGCAGCCAACCTGGCCCACGCCGATGACTGGCCGGCACCGATCAAACAGATCGAAGCCAAGGGCGCCAAGATCATCGGCAAGTTCGACGCCCCCAGCGGCCTCACCGGCTATGCCGCGCAATACCAGAATCGCGGCATGGCGCTGTACCTGACCGCCGACGGCAAACACGTGATCGCCGGCAACCTGTACGACGCCCAGGGCGATGACCTGAGCACCGCGCCGCTGGAAAAACTGGTGTACGCGCCGATGGCCAAGGAAGTCTGGGCCAAGATGGAAAAAAGCAGCTGGATCCAGGACGGCGACAAAAACGCACCGCGTATCGTCTACCTCTTCAGCGACCCCAACTGCCCGTATTGCAACATGTTCTGGGAACAGGCCCGGCCGTGGGTCAAAGCCGGCAAGGTGCAGTTGCGCCACATCATGGTCGGCATCATCCGCGAAGACAGCGCCGCCAAATCGGCCGCCCTGTTCGCCGCCAAAGACCCGCAAAAAGCCCTGGAAGAACACGAAGCCGCCGGCAAGAGCAGCAAATTGCAGGCACTGCCGAAAATCCCGGCCGATATCGAAGCCAAGCTCGATGCCAATATGAAGTTGATGGATGAACTGGAACTGTCTGCCACCCCAGCGATTTTCTACCTGGATGACAAGGGTGGGCTGCAGCAACAGCAGGGTGCGCCGTCGCCGGATAAGTTGGTGAAGATCATGGGGCCTAAATGATCACTGCTAGATAACAACTTTTTGGAGAACAAGGTTAAACAGCTGGCCAATGTAGATGGACATTGGCCAGCGGTAACCTTATAGCTGTTAGAGCGGTTCTTGGGTTCGACCCTCTTCGTGCCAGATCGTTAACGAGTCAACGCTTCCGTGATAGCTGGTGATGAGGCTGATTTTCGTAATGTAATCACCTTCCTCCGCCTCGAAGTCGACCCAGCCTGGTGGCAATACAATCGCATCACCCAGACGCTTATCGTTCTCATCGAAAAAATCCACTACCAGAGAACTATTATTAACTGACGAGTACGCAAAGCGGACACGTTTACATTTCCACTTAAGGTGCATAAACACGTGCTGGCGTTGAGAGTCGCCCGAGTAACCACAACGCAGCGCCAGCGATTGTCCATCGACCATGCCGGGAACCACCTCTCCAGCGCCTCTGACCCCATGAAGACCGATCCCGTGGTATGAGTTTAGGGGCAACTCAAGCCTTAAAAGTCGGGTGTGGATACTGCTCCCGGTTTTCATGAACTCCTGCGTCAGGTAGCTGTTGAAATCATCAGTCTCAATGATCGGCTCTATGGACGGATCTACCCTCAGTCTTACGGTAGTACGCGGGGAAACTTCCAGGGCATTTCCTGGAAGATGAGACCCATATATAGGGTCAGGCACAGGTTTTGGAGGCTGCGGGTCGGTGCCATCGAAAATGATCCCGAAATGCACGGTCAGTGCAGAATAATCTTCTCGCCTCGCCAACCAGCCGCGGGGAAGACGGAATCTGAATACATGCCCAGCATGTGCTTCTTCAGCACTGACGATGTAATCCTGAGCCACCCAACTGTATTGAAACTCGGGTTTGTGCTGATCCCCGGCAACGTTGAGGAACAGCCGGTGCCCCTCCTGAATCAAGGGCCAGGCTTTAACTTCGATCCACGCATCGCCGGAGAACGAATACATGTCCAACGTCCTGTCATTCGGGTCGCCGGTGGCATCGGTAAACACTGGCAAGGACTCTGCGAAATATTCTTCCCTGATCTGTTGTACCTCCAACTCAAGCACCAGCGAGCACTTGAGTTGGCCCCCAACAACGGCCGTGTAAAAGATCTGTACGGTATGCCCGGCCGAAGTACTAACCCAATGCCAGGGCAGCGGCACAACAACACTGCCGCTGGCGCTGCCCAACCACTCAAGCGGCTCGAATGTCGGCGCCTCCTGCCCCTTCAAGGCCCAATACACCTTTAATAGAGAGCGCTCCATCCCATCGAAAGCGATCTTTGCAGTCGCTCCATCGGCCGCGTTGATGGGATTCAACACGCTGTTGCTATCTGCCTCCTGAATGATCAGATAGGGTAGCTCGCCCTTCGTCTCTATCGGCTGCGTTGGTTCAGCAGATGTTCTATTAGCCATAGCTGTAACTCCTTCCGAGATTTCAGTGATCACTACCGACCTGGAGGGTCGTGAACGCTTGATCATTAGCTCTCAGGAATAAAGCACCGCCTACTGTCAGAATTGACAGTTCAGACTGAAAACATCCACTTTGCGACCGATGGTTGCACGCCTGCGGCGGCGCAGGCGCGTAGTCCATTTGTTAAAGCCCCTCCAACTCCGCCATCAAATCACTCAACCGATCCACCTTCTCCGCGCTGATCTCATTGGCCGCTAATCCCTCGATGTACTCGGCCAATTGCGACACCGTGCTGCACTCGAACATCGCCCGCAGTGGCACATCGCGCTGCAAGGTCTTCTGCACCCGTGAGGCAATCTGCGTGGCCAGCAACGAGTGCCCGCCCAGTTCGAAGAAGTTGTCTTCTACGCCCACGCGCTCGACCTTGAGCACCTCGGCCCAGATCGCGGCCAAGGTGGTTTCCAGTTCGTTGCGCGGTGCCAGGTAATCCTGGCTGTGCAACTGGCCGATTTCCAGTTCCGGCAAGGCCTTGCGGTCGAGTTTGCCGTTGGCGTTGAGCGGCAGGCGGTCGAGCCATAGCCAGTGCAGCGGGACCATGTATTCCGGCAGCTCGGCGCGCAGGTGTTGCTTGATGCGGTCCAGGCGCTCGCTTGGGTTGAGGGTTTCATCAGCGGCCACCAGATAACCCACCAGATGCTTGCCGTTGACGCCTTCCTGCACGCCCACCGCTGCATCGCGCACTTGCGGTTGCTCGTGCAGGCGCGCTTCGATTTCACCCAGTTCGATTCGGTAGCCGCGAATCTTCACTTGATGGTCGATACGCCCGACGTACTCCAAGACACCATCGCTGCGCCGACGCGCCAGGTCGCCCGTGCGATACAAGCGCTCGCCCGGTGCGCCGAACGGGTTCGGCACAAACACTTGAGCGGTGCGCAACGGATCGCTGACATAACCACGCCCCACCCCCGTGCCGGCTACACATAACTCGCCGACAGCCCCTTGGGGCACCAACTCCAGCGCGCCATCCAGCAGGTACAGGCGGTTGTTGTCAGTCGGCGTGCCGATCGGCAGATAGGTGCCACGGGTCGATGCCAAATCAACGCGGAAGAACGCCACGTCATCCGAGCATTCCGCAGGGCCATAAGCGTTCACCAAACCGATCTGCGGGTAACGCAGCAACCATTGGTGCGCCAGTTCCGGCGGCATCGCCTCACCGGTGGGCAGCATCCAGCGCAGGCCGTCGAGGCTGATGCGGTCCTGGGCCAGCATGCCCTGGATCAGCGACGGTACGCTCTCCAGCACGGTAATGCCTTGTGCCTCAACGTGGGCCAGCAAACCTTGGGGATCGTGGGCGATGGTGTTCGGCACGATGTCCACCCGCGCGCCGAACAGCGGCGCGGCGAGGAATTGCCACACGGAAATGTCGAAACTTTGCGAAGCGGTTTGCGCGATCACGTCCGCCGCGCTCAGGTCCAGGTACGGCAGTTTGCTCAGTTGGTTATTGAGCATGCCGCGCTGCTCGACCATCACGCCTTTGGGCAAGCCCGTGGAGCCCGAGGTGTAGATCACATAGGCGAGGTTGTCCGGGCCACTGTAGATGCCTGGGTTCTCACCACGAGCCGGCACTTCTTCCCACACCAGCAACTGGCAGTCAAAACCGTCGAGCAACTCAATGGCCTGCTCGCGGCAAGCCTCGGTGCACACCAGCAACGGCGTACGGCTCATGTCGATGATGCGGCTCAAGCGCTGGCTTGGCAGGCCCGGGTCCAGCGGCAGGTAACCCGCACCGGCCTTGAAGCTGCCGATGATCATGCCCAGCAGGTCGAGGTTACGTTCGGCCAGCAAGGCCACCGGTTGATCCAGGCCGACACCCGCCGCGATCAATGCATGGCCCAAGCCGTTGCTGCGGCGGTTGAGTTCGTCATAGGTCCACTGCTGTTCCAGGTAACTGGCGGCGATCCGCTGCGGATGCTCGCTCACTTGCGCTTCGAACAGCTCGATATAGCTACGGTCCAGCGGATAGACGTGTGCGCTCTGGTTGCAGCCTTCAACCAGGAATTCACGCTCCTGTTCGCCAATCAACGGCAGGTCGGCCATGTCGCCATGGAACCCCTGCACCAGCGCCAACAGCAGGCGCTTGAACTCGCCGAGCATGTTTTGCACGGTGGTTTCGTCGAAGTAACGCTGGTCGTAAGACAGGTGCAAGCCCAGGTCATCGCCGGGGTAGCACACGGCGGTCAGCGGGAAGTTAGTGTGGGTGCGGCCGGAATCCGAGGTGGCATTCAAGCTTTGTGCACGGTCCAGCACCGAGGTTTCCACCGGGGCGTTTTCGAACACGAAAAGGCTGTCGAACAGCGGTTGGCCTTTAGGCAATTCGCTGTGTTCCTGGATGGTCACCAATGGCAGGTATTCGTACTCGCGCAATTGCATGTTGCTGTCGAGCAAGCCGCTCAACCACTGACGCACGCTGCAACGTTGACCGTCTTCCGGCAGCTTTACCCGCAGCGCGATGCTGTTGATAAACAGGCCGACGGTGCGTTGCATCTCCGGCATTTCCACCGGACGCCCGGCCACGGTGACGCCGAACAACACGTCGCGATCGCCGCTCAAGCGGCGCAGCACCAGGGCCCATGCCGCCTGGGCAAAGGTGTTGACGGTGAGTTGGTGGGCCTGTGCCAGTTCACGCAGTTGCGCGCCATCGTGGGCATCAAGACGGGTGTAGCAGTCGCCCACCACCATCCCGCCGCTGTGGCCCGCATGTTCGCGCAGGAACGGGCGGTCGCTCGGGATCGGCGTGGTGCGCTCAAAGCCTTGCAGGTTCTGTTGCCACCACTGGCGCGCTTCATTCAGGTTCTGACGTTGCAGCCAGGCGATGTAGTCGCGATAACGCGGCGCCGTGGCCAACTGCGCGTCGTGGCCTTCGCCCAGGGCCATGTAGATCTCGAAAAAGTCATTCATCAGCAGCGAACGGCACCACGCATCGATAAGGATGTGGTGGTTGCTCATCATGAACCAGTAGCGCGCTTCGCCGACGCGGATCAGACGCAGGTGGAACGGCGCCTGGTTGAGCAGATCGAAGCCGGCTTCACGCTCGGCCTTGAGCAGCGCTTGCAGACGCGGCTCTTGCTCAGCCTCGGGATCGTTGCTCCAGTCCAGGTATTCAATCGGCGTGCTGCCGGGTTTGTGGATCACTTGCAGCATGTCTTCGCCAACGTTCCAGCAGAACGAGGCACGCAAGGCTTCATGACGGGCGATCACCGCTTGCCAGGCCTGGGCGAAACGCTCAGGGTCCAGGGCACTGTTGATGCGGTAGCGGTCCTGCATGTAGTACAGACCGGTGCCCGGCTCCAGCAAAGTGTGAAGCAACAGGCCCTCTTGCATCGGAGTCAGCGGGTACACGTCTTCGATGGCGCTGGCCGGGACCGGCAAGCTGTCGAGTTGCGGCTGGGTCAATTTCGCCAGGGGGAAGTCGGACGGTGTGAGACCACCGGCATCATCCTTGAGGCAATGGGCGATCAAGCTGTACAGCTCGGCGACGTAGGCCTCGGCCAACTCGCGGATGGTGTCTGCATCGTGGCGCTCACGGCTGAAGGTCCAGCGCAGCACCAGCTCACCGCCATACACCTGGCTGTCGACGCTCAGGGCGTTGGGCAGCGGCGCATCCGGGTCATGGGCCAGGCCCGCCGACTCATCCAGCGGGTGGAACAGCGCCTCGCTGCCGAAGCTCTGGTCGAACTGGCCGAGGTAGTTGAAGGTGATGTCGGCGGTTGGCAGCGCGGCCATGGCCTGCTTGCACAGGTCGTCCGCCAGGTAGCGCAGCACGCCATAGCCCAACCCTTTGTGGGGTACCGCCCGCAGTTGCTCTTTGATCGCCTTGATCGAGGCGCCCTGCCCGGCCGCTTCTTCGATTTGCACGGGCGTCAGGCGCAGTGGATAGGCACTGGTGAACCAGCCGACACTGCGGGTCAGGTCGATCTCATCGAACAGGGTTTCGCGGCCATGGCCTTCCAGTTGGATCAGCGCCGAGTCATGCCCGCTCCAGCGGCACAGCACGCGGGCCAAGGCGGTCAGCAACAGGTCATTGACCTGGGTGCGGTATGCGCTTGGGGCTTGTTGCAGCAACTGACGGGTGTGTTCGGCATCCAGGCGCACGCTGACCGTGTCGGCATCGCGATTGCGCAACGTGCCCTGTGCACGGTCCACCGGCAACGCCACCGTCGGGCCCGCCAAGTGGTCCTGCCACACGCTCAATTCTTCACGCAGGGATTCGCTGCTGGCATAAGCCTGCAAGCGCGCGGCCCAGTCACGCAAGGCGCTGGTCTTGGCCGGCAGGCTGACGGACTCGCCCTCGCTCAGTTGGCGATACACGTTCTGCAGGTCTTCGAGCAACACACGCCACGACACGCCGTCCACCACCAGGTGATGAATCGCGATCAGCAGGCGTTGCTGGCCTTCGGGGCCATCCACCAGCAAGGCGCGCAGCAGCGGGCCGTGTTCAAGGTCGAGGCTGCGTTGGGTGTCAGTGAACAAGGCGGTGCACCGGGCCATATCGCGCACTTGCGCCTGCATCAGCACGCCGCCCTGGGGCACGGTCAAATGTTCGGCATGCCATTGCGCGTTGCGCCGCGTGAAGCTAAGGCGCAGGGCGTCGTGGTGTTCCAGCACCGCCAGCAGCGCTTGCTCCAGGCGATGGGGTTCGAGCAATTGCAGCGGCTTGAGGACCAACGCCTGGTTCCAGTGCTGACGCGCCGGGATGTCGGTGTCAAAGAACCAGTGCTGGATCGGCGTGAGGCCCGAGCTGCCGGTGAGTACGCCCTGCTCCGCCGTGACCTGCTCGGAGCGCGTGGCCACCGCGGCCAGGGTTTGCACCGTTTGGTGCTGGAACAGGTCGCGGGGGCTGAAATGAATTCCTGCCTGCCGCGCACGGCTGACCACCTGGATCGACAGGATAGAGTCGCCGCCCAGTTCAAAGAAATTATCGTCCAGGCCGACTTGTTGCACGTTCAACACCGCACACCAGATCGCGGCCAAGGTGCTTTCCAGTTCGTTGCGCGGGGCTACGTACTGTTGGCGATTGGCCTCGGGGTCCGGTTGCGGCAAGGCACGGCGGTCGAGCTTGCCGTTGGCGGTCAACGGCATGCTGTCGAGCACGATCAGGTGCGCGGGCACCATGTAGTCCGGCAGTTGCGCCTTGAGATGCGCCTTCAGCGCCTCGCGCAATGGCCCGTGCTCTGCGTCGCTGACCAGGTACGCCACGAGCTGTTTGCCGCTCGGCGAATCCAGCGCCAGCACCACCGCTTCGCGCACAGCTTCGTGCTCCAGCAGGCGGGTTTCGATCTCGCCCAGTTCTATACGGAAACCACGGATTTTCACTTGATGGTCGATACGCCCCAGGTACTCCACCAGACCATCGGCGCGTTGGCGCACCAGGTCGCCGGTGCGATACAGGCGGCCACCATTGGCGGCAAAGGGATCGGCGACAAAACGCTCCGCCGTCATGCCCGGGCGCTCGTGGTAACCCTGGGCCAGGCCCGCGCCGCCGACATACAACTCGCCGGTTGCGCCTTGGGGCACCAAGGCCAGGTCGGCGTCGAGAATGTAGGCCACACGGTCGCCGATAATGCTACCGATCGGCACGCTGCCGGCGCCCTCCTCCAAGTGCTCCGGCGCCAGGCTGGCCAAAGGCATCACTACGGTTTCAGTCGGGCCATAGGCGTTGAAGAACACCTCTGGCTGGAAGGCTGCGCGAATGCGCTGCAGGTGTTCGCCGGTCAGGGCTTCACCGCCGGTGATGCACATGCGCACGGGCAGGGTCTGGTGTTGAGTCGCCAGCCACTGCGCCAACTGGCTGCCATAGCTTGGGGTGAAGCCGAGGATATTGATGCGATGGGTGCGGATCAGCCCACAGATTTCCTCCGCATCCCATTGGCCTTGGGCCCGCAAGACCACCTGCGCGCCGCTGAGCAACGGCACCAGCAAACGCTCGGTGGCGGCGTCGAAGTTGATCGAATAGAAATGCAGCTCGCAGTCGTCCGGGCGCATGCCGAAACGCTCGATCACAGCCTGGCAATGCATGGCGATTTCGCCGTGGGACACCACCACGCCTTTCGGTTTGCCGGTGGAGCCGGAGGTGTAGATCAGGTACGCCTGGTGTTGTGGCAGGCTGATAAATGGCAGCTCATCGGCCGGGTAATTCGCCAGCACTGGCGAGTCGTCTTCCAGGCACCAGCACGCCACCGAGGCCGGCAGTTCACCCAGGGCTTCGAACATCGCCGCGTCGCTGAGCAACAGGCCGATGCCGCTGTCTTCGATCATGTAGTGCAGGCGGTCCAGCGGGTATTCCGGGTCCAGCGGCACATAGGCGCCGCCGGCCTTAAGGATCGCCAGCAGGCCAATGACCATTTCCAGGGAGCGTGGCAGCGCCAAGCCGACCCGCACCTGCGGGCCGACGCCGCGTTCGCGCAGCATCCAGGCCAGGCGATTGGCGCGTGCATTGAGTTCCGCGTAAGTGAGGGTTACGCCGGCAAAGGTCAGCGCCGGAGCCTGCGCACGCATTTGCGCCTGCTGGCTGAACAGCTGATGAATGCACTGGTCGAGACGATGCAAACCGGCCTCGACGCCCAGGCTGTCCTGCAATGCGCGTTGTTCGGTGGCGGTCAGCAGCGGCAGTTCGCTGAGGCGTTGATCGGGGTCTGCAATCAACGCTTCCAGCAGGTTGCGCCAATGTTCAGCCATGCGCGCAATGCGCGGTTCGTCGAACAGATCAGTGCTGTAAGTCAGGCAGCAACCCAGGCGATGGTCGAGGTCGGTCACTTCCAGGTTGAGGTCGAACTTGGTCGCGCGAGCATCGTTGGCCAGGTATTCGACGGTCATGCCGGCCAGTTGACGGCTCTGCTGGAATTCCCAGCGCTGCACGTTGCACATCACCTGGAACAACGGGTTGTACGCGGCGCTGCGCGGAGGTTGCAGGGCTTCAACCAGATGGTCGAACGGCAGGTCCTGGTGGGATTGGCCCTCGATCACGGTGTGGCGTACTTGCTCGAACAACTCGCCGACATTCATCTGACCATTGAGCTGGCAACGCAGCACCTGGGTATTGAGGAATGCGCCGATCAGCCCTTCGCTTTCCGGGCGAATACGGTTGGCCACGGGGGCGCCGATGCGCAGGTCGGTCTGGCCGCTGTAGCGGTAGAGCAACACGGCCAGGGTCGCGGTCATGGTCATGAACAGCGTGAGGCCGCGTTCGGCATTGAAGGCACGCACGCGGGCAGCCAACGCGTCGCTCAGATCGAAGCGGTACAGCTCGCCCTGGTGGCTTTGTACCGGTGGTCGTGGGCGGTCGCCGGGCAGTTCCAGCAAGGGGTGTTCGGTGCCCAGTTGCGCGGTCCAGTAATCCAACTGGCGTTGACGCTCGCCGGACTCCAGCCACTGACGCTGCCACACGCTGTAGTCGAGGTATTGCACCGGCAACGGCGACAGTGGCGACAGACGCTCGTCGATAAAGGCTTCGTACAGCGCGCTGAGTTCACGGGCAAAGATGTCCATGGCCCAGCCTTCAGTGACGATGTGGTGCAGGGTCAGCACCAAGTAGTGTTCCTGCTCGCCGGCCTTGACCAGGCACGCGCGCAGCAACGGGCCGGTTTCCAGGTTGAACGGCGTATGGGCCTCGTGATCAGCCAACTGCTGCAAGCGCTGCTCGCGCTCGGTTTCATTCAGCGCCGAAATATCCTGCCAGTCCATGCGCACGCCGGTCTGCGGCGAGACCTTTTGATAGGCCACGCCGTCGACACTGGGGAACGTGGTGCGCAGGGTTTCGTGGCGCATGATCAAGGCCTGCAACGCCGCCTCGAAACGCCCCACATCCAGCACGCCCCGCAGGCGCGCCATGCCACCGACGTTGTAGGCCGGGCTGTCCGGCTCCATCTGCCAGAGGAACCACATGCGCTGCTGGGAATAGGACAGCGGCACCGGTTGGCTGCGGTCGACTTTGGCAATCGCGGTTTGCTGGTTGCGCTGGCCCGAGGCCTGGATCAGGCCGACTTGCTCGGCAAACGCGCCCAGTTCACTGGCTTCAAACAAGGTACGCAGCGGCAGCTCAACGTCACAGGCCTGGCGGGTGCGGGAGATGATTTGCGTGGCCAGCAATGAGTGGCCGCCGAGGGCGAAGAAGTCATCGCGCAGGCCGATTTGCGGCAGGCCGAGCACTTCGCGCCAGATTGCCGCGATCTGCTGTTGCAACGGGGTTTCGGGTTCAATGTGTTCGCGGGTTTGCCACACCGGCTCCGGCAATGCGCGGCGGTCCAGCTTACCGCTGGGGCTCAGGGGCATGGCGTCCAGGCGCATCAGTTGCGCGGGCACCATGTACTCGGGCAGCTCGGCGGCCAGGGCGGCTTTCACGTCCTGTTCGTCCAGCGCTCTGCTTGCGGTGTAGTAGCCGATCAGTGTGGCATTGCGCACCAGCACGACGGCCTGGGCGATACCGTCCAGCGCCAGCAGGCGCGCTTCGATTTCTTCAGGCTCCACGCGGAAGCCGCGCAGCTTGACCTGCTGATCGAGACGCCCCAGGTATTCGAGCACGCCGTCAGCATTCCAGCGTACACGGTCGCCAGTGCGATACAGGCGCGCACCCGCCTCGCCCAGCGGGTCGGCGATAAACCGTTCGGCGGTCAAACCGGCACGCCCCAGATACCCCCGCGCCAGGCCGATGCCACCGACGCACAGTTCGCCCGGCACACCGGCCGGCAACAGGTTGAGGTGATCGTCCAATACGCGGCAGATCACATTGCCCAGCGGTCGGCCAATCGGCGAGCGCTCGCCATCTTCAGCGGTGCAGTGCCAGTGGGTGACGTTGATCGCGGTCTCGGTCGGGCCATAGCGGTTGTGCAACTGCACCGCCGGCAACTGAGCCAAGACGCGGTTGCGCAGTTCGGCTGGTAACGCCTCACCGCCGGAGAACAGGCGACGCAGGCTGGTGCATTCGGGTACCAGCGGCTCGTCGATGAACAGCTGCAACAGCGGCGGCACAAAGTGCAGGGTGGTCACGCCATGTTCCTGCACCAACTGCGCGATGCGGTGCGGGTCGCGATGTTCGCCAGGGCCGGCCAGCACCAGGCGGCAGCCGGTGATTAACGGCCAGAAGCATTCCCACACCGACACATCGAAACTGATCGGTGCCTTTTGCATCAGCACGTCGGTGTCGTTCAGTTGGTAAGTGGCCTGCATCCACTGCAAGCGCTCGGCCAGGGCCCCATGGGTATTGCCGACGCCTTTGGGCTGGCCGGTGGAACCGGAGGTGTAGATCACGTAGGCGAGGTTGTCGCCGTGCAGGTGCAGGCCCGGCGCCTGGGTCGGCCAGCTTTCCAGATGCAGGCTGTCCATGGCGATGACACACACGCCGTCAGCGCTCGGCAGTTTTTCCAACACTGCGGTCTGGGTCAGCAGCAGTTGCACGCCACTGTCCTTGAGCATGTAGGCCAGGCGCTCAGCGGGGTAATCCGGGTCCAGCGGCACGTAGGCGCCACCGGCCTTGATGATCGCCAGCAGGCCGATCAGCAGTTGCGGCGAACGCTCGGCGGCGATAGCCACGCACACGTCCGGGCCCACGCCTTTGTCGCGCAGGTAATGGGCCAGGCGGTTGGCTTGGGCATGCAGTTGGGCGAAGGTCAGGCTGCCGTCCTGCCAGACCAACGCGGTGTTGTCCGAAGTCTGCTGATTGAGCAGCTCGGGCAACCATTGCTGGGCGGGCGCACACGGCGCTTGGCTCCACGGTTGCTGCTCGTCTGCTTGCAGCAAACGCAGGTCGCCGAGGGCTTGCTGGGGTTGCTCGCAGATGGCGTGCAGCAGGTTGATGAAGTGCTCGGCGAGGCGCTGGATGGTTGCGCCTTCAAACACTTCATCGGCGTAGTCGAACGCCAGGCTCAGGCGGCCGTTGCGGTCTTCTTCGGTATGCAGTTGCAGGTCGAACTTGGCTTCGCGGCTGTGCCACGGCAGCTCATCGGCGAGCATGCCCGGCAGGCGGCGCAAGGCGCTGAGGTCGCGTTGCTGGTGGTTGAACATGACCTGGAACAAGCCCTGCTCGCGGGCCTGAGGGAAGGCTTCCAGCAGTTGCTCGAAGGGCAGGTCCTGATGGGCTTGGGCACCCAGTGCGGTCTCGCGGGTGGCGGCCAATAGCTGGTTGAACGGCAGGCGCCCGTCCAGTTCGGCGCGCAGCACCAGGGTGTTGATGAAAAAGCCGATCAGGCCTTGGGTTTCCTGGCGCGGGCGGTTGGCATTGGGCACGCCGATGCGGATATCGCGCTGGCCGCTGTAGCGATAGAGCAAGGTCTGGAACGCCGCCAGCAACAGCATGAATGGCGTGGACTCATTGGCCTGGGCGGTCTGGCGAATCGCTTCGCTGAGGCCGACGCTCAGGCGCACGCTATGGCGCGAAGCACTGCGGATGTGCTGCGCGGAGCGCGGATGGTCAGTGGCCAGGCTCAGGGTCGGGTGCTCGTCCCCCAGTTGGTTTTTCCAGTACGCCAGTTGGCGCTGACCTTCACCTTCGGCCAGCCATTGACGTTGCCAACTGCCGTAGTCGGCGTATTGCAGGGCCAGGGCCGGCAGTTCCAGGGATTGTCCCTGGGAGGCCGCGGCGTAGAGGCGCGAGAACTCGTCGATAAGGATGTTGAGCGACCAACCATCGGCAATGATGTGATGCAGCGTCACCAGCAGTTGATGGTCTTCGTCGTCCAGGCGCACCAGTGTCACCCACAGCAGCGGGCCTTTTTCCAGATCAAATTGAGTGCGTGCTTCGTCTTCGCGGATCTGCTGCGCGCGGGTTTCGCGCTCGGCAGCGGGCAGGTCGCTGAGGTCGATGACTTGCAGGTCGAACGCCACGTTGGCTTCAACACGCTGGAAGGCCTGGCCGTTGCGCTCGTAGAAGCGAGTGCGCAGGGCTTCGTGGCGCTGGATCAGGTGCTGGAAACTCAGGCGCACTGCGTCTTCGTCCAGCTCGCCACGCAGGCGCAAGCCACCGGGAATGGTGTAGGCGCTGCTCTGAGGGTCCAGTTGCCAGGTGATCCACAGCCGATTCTGGGCCAGGGACTGAGGCAGTTCGTCCTGGCGTGACAAGGCATGAATTGCACCTTGGGCTACGCCGCCGTCCTGCTGCGATTGCGCAACATTGGCGGCAAACATCGACAGGGTCGGCGCCTCGAACAGCATGCGCAGGTTCAGCTCCAGGCCGAGGGTTTCACGCAGACGTGCGACCACTTGGGTAGCGGTGATGGAGTTACCGCCGAGCAGGAAGAAGTGATCGTCGGCAGCAACGGTCGCGACCTGCAACTGTTCGCACCAGATCGCCGCGATCTGCTGTTGCAGTTCGGATTCCAGCGCAGCATCGCCCGCCAGCCCTTGCAGATCGGGGAACTGCGCATAGCTGTCGAGGCTGCCGTCGGCGTGACGCAGCGCGCAGGCCGCACGCTGCACCTTGCCGCTGGAGGTCTTGGGCAATGCGCCGGGGTTGAGCAACACCACCACACTCGGCGCTTCTTGGTAGGCTTCGGCCACGGCTTGGCGGATGGCTTTGATCAACGCCTCGGGCGGCAGGATTTTCTGCACGCTGCGGCTGATTTCAGCGGCGATGCCGATGCCTTCCAGACCCTGGTCATTCACCGCAAACGCAGCAACCCGGCCTTTGCGCACCACTTCCACTTCGCGCTCGATAGTCTGCTCGATGTCTTGCGGGTAGAGGTTATGACCGCGCACGATCAACAGGTCTTTCAGGCGGCCGGTGATGTACACCTCACCAAAGCGAATAAAGCCCAGGTCGCCGGTGCGCAGCCAGGTCCGCCCGGCATGCTGGACGAAGGTCTTGGCCGTGGCTTCGGGGTTGCGCCAGTAGCCGTGGGCGATGCTCGGACCGGTGGCCCAGAGTTCGCCGACGCGGTTGTCGGGCAGCTCACTCAAGGTGTGGGGATCGACGATCAGCACCGCGTGTTCCGGCTGGCTGGTGCCGCAACTCATGATCGCACTGCCCTGCCCCGGTTCGGCGCGGTTGGCAGCCAGCGCCGTCTCGTCGACGCGCAGCGCCGGGATGCCATGACCCCGGGTGCCGCCAGCGACAAACAGCGTGGCCTCGGCGAGGCCGTAGGACGCAAAGAAATTGTCTGAGCTAAAACCACAGGCGGCGAATTTCTCGGCGAAGCGGTCCAGGGTGTCGAGCCGGATCGGCTCGGAGCCGGAATAGGCCACGCGCCACGTGCTCAGGTCCAGGCGTTCCAGGGCTGACTCACTGACCCGTTCGCTGCATAGGCGGTAGGCGAAATCCGGGCCGCCGCTGATGGTGCCGCCGTATTGGCTGATCGCTTCCAGCCAGCGCAATGGCCGGCCAAGGAAGTACGCAGGCGACATCAGCACGCACGGCACGCCACTGAAGATCGGTTGCAACAGGCCGCCGATCAGACCCATGTCGTGGTACAGCGGTAGCCAGCTGACAATCACGTCGTCGGGGTTGAGGTCGATGCCAAAGCCACGGCGGATCAGCACTTCGTTGGCCACCAGATTGCCGTGGCTGACTTGCACGCCTTTGGGCAGCGCTGTGGAGCCGGAGGTGTATTGCAGGAACGCGATGTCGTCGGGCTGTAGGTCAGGGGCGATCCAGGCATCGGCCACTGGCGCATCGAGGGTATCGACACTCAACACCGGCGGCGCATTTTCGATCTGTGCCAGGCCATCGGCAAGACTGGCAATGGTCAGCAGCAGGCGCGGTTCGGCGTCGCTGATGATCGACAGCAAACGCTCTTGGTGATGACGGCGGGTGGACTCCGGCGGGTAGGCCGGCACTGCGATCACCCCGGCGTATAGGCAACCAAAAAACGCCGCGACGTAATCCGGACCGCTGGGGAACAACAACACTGCGCGGTCGCCCAGCGCGGCATTGGCCTGCAGGGCGCTGGCAATGGTGCGGGCGCGTTGGTCGAGGTCGCGATAACTGAGCACAACGCTGTGCTCGGCGGACTCGGCGAGGAAGCGCAGAGCCACCTGGTCTGGGGTCTGCACGGCGCGACGTTGAAGGGACTGGACCAGGGTGCGGGGAAGTTCGAAGGCGTCCATCATGGGGTTCCTGCCTGAAATCGGCTTACGGGAAATTCGGAAATTGAGTAGCTATCAGCCGGCGACCAACTGCCGCGCCGCGCCATTGCGCCAACGGGCCAGGTGTTCGTCGGCGTAGCGCCGCAGGCAGCGCAATACGGTGCTTTCGTGCTGCATGAGGAAGAAGTGGTGGCCGTCGAACATATCGAGGGAAAAGCCGCTGGCGGCATCGAGTTGCCAGTCGAGCAATTGGTCGGCGCGTACGCTGTCCTGCTTGCCACCGAATACATGGATCGGCATGCCCAGCGGCTCACGCTCGCCGTAGGTAAAGCTGCCGCACAGCAGGAAGTCAGCGCGCAGGATCGGCAGCATCAGTTGCATCAATTCGGGGTTGGCCAGGGCCGCTTCGGCGGTGCCCTGCAGTTCGCGTAGGCGGGCGATCAGTTGCTCATCGGTCTTTTCGATGGCGTATTCGCTGACATCGCGACGCGCCGGGCCGGCAGTGCCGGAAGCGAACAGCGCCAGCGGCGCAGGGACGTTGCGTGCGTTTAACGCATGGGCCAATTCAAAGGCGAGCAGGCCGCCGAGGCTGTGGCCGAACAACGCGTAGGGGCCGCTCAAGTCGTGGCAGATTTCGTCCGCCAGTTGCGCAGCCAAGGCCTTGATATCGCGCTGCAAGGGCTCGTCCATGCGCATGCCACGACCGGGTAATTCCAGCGGGCATACCTGCAGCCACTCGGGCAACACCCGGCGCCAACGTGCATAGACCATGGCGCTGGCGCCTGAATAGGGCAGGCAGAACAGGCGCAGTCGGGTCGGCGCGCTCATCGCTCGAAGACCCCAAACTGAAACACGCTGTATGCACGATAAAAACCCATCTCGTCCTCCTGCGGGTGCTGATCCTTGGCCGCCTGACTAACGGACCTTTCACCCAGAAGAACGGACGGCACCGGCAAATAATTAGTCGCCGGGCATGAGCGAGACGTGGTTCACGCCGAACAAGAAAGCATAAGATTAGTTCGTCTTCTCATTTGACAATCATTATCATTCAGCCTAATTTGTTGCCCGATGTGTAGGAGGCCTCAGCAAGGACGCCCTCCCCCAACCTATTTTTCAAGGTGATTTCCATGACGGAACAAGTATCCACAGGCAGGTGCGACTCACCACTTCTCCAGGCATTCGTCGACAACCGACTGATTCTGGTGAAGATCGCAGCACGAATTACCGGCTGCCGCTCCCGCGCCGAAGACGTCGTGCAGGATGCCTACTTCCGCCTGCAATCGGCGCCGACGATCACATCCTCGTTCAAGGCCCAATTGAGTTACCTGTTCCAGATCGTCCGTAACCTGGCCATCGATCACTACCGTAAGCAGGCCCTGGAGCTCAAATACTCCGGGACGGAAGAGGAAGGCTTGAATGTGGTTATTCACGGCGCTTCACCGGAAACCTCCCACATCAATTTCAACACCCTGGAAAACATCGCCGACGCCCTGACTGAGCTGCCCCAGCGCACCCGTTACGCGTTCGAGATGTACCGTCTGCACGGCGTGCCGCAAAAGGACATCGCCAAGGAGTTGGGGGTGTCACCAACGCTGGTGAACTTCATGATTCGCGATGCGCTGGTGCACTGCCGCAAGGTGTCGGGCAGCCATAGCGATACGTTTGCACGGCGCGTCTGATCGATACGGATCTGCCCATAATGGGGGCGAGCACGCCCGCCCCCACCGCTCACACCAGCCCGCACCGCTCAAAAAACCGCTCCCGCCCCAGAATCATCAGCGCCGCACGCTTGTGCGGGAAATCGAACTCCTTTTCACAGTGGAAACACTGGTTGTGCATATGGCCGATCATCTTCGCGTTATCGGCGCGCGGTTCTGCCACCACACGTTGGGTGCGAGGGTCATCCAGGAACAGGTAGTGCACCAGCGCCGATAGCCAACTGGCGACCTTGTGGGGACCGCGATGATGTTCCTCCCCCACCAGCATGTGGATGCCACGGTCGTAGTCAGCGGCATCGTAGAACGGTGCGATACGGTCTTCCTTGGCCCAGTAGGCTTCGAAATAGGCAAAGGGTTCGTCATCAAAACAGCCGATCAGCGTGAGGGTGTGCGGATCGGCGGCGAGCTTATCCAGGTATTCCCGGTGCTGCTCCAGGCTGCCGGTTTCCTGCCAGAAACTCGCCACGCGCGTGCTGTTCTGCCAGCGATTGAAGCGCGCCAAATCCACATCGACCTCAACGGTGCGCAGGGAAATCCAGGCCCCAAGACGTGCGTCATAACGCCGGTAAACCTCACCCCGAGGCTTCGGCGCACGGACGGGGTGGCGCTTGC
Source organism: Pseudomonas sp. H1_D04 (assembly GCF_054683855.1). Classification (NCBI taxonomy): domain Bacteria; kingdom Pseudomonadati; phylum Pseudomonadota; class Gammaproteobacteria; order Pseudomonadales; family Pseudomonadaceae; genus Pseudomonas; species Pseudomonas sp. H1_D04. The sequence continues at coordinate 4,009,777 of NZ_CP162826.1, read as the reverse complement.
CGGCACTGATGATCATCTGTTGCGGGTAGCTGCCACTGGGCGAGAGTCCCAACCACGGCTGGGGCAATTGCCAGAACAGGGTGCGCTCACATCGGTACTGCCCGGCGATCTCGCTAGCCACCAGCAAACCACTGCGCAAGGCGTCTTCGGGCGCATGCTCAAGGTGCCAGGTCAGACGTTGCCGAGTCGGCTCCTTGGTAAACAACCAGTAGCAGGCAGCCCACAAGGCGCGGGGGGAAGGCACCTCGGCGGGGGTCTGCAAATGCACCTGCAGGTCATCGCCACGCTCCAGGCGCAAACGCGCCAGCGGCTGGCCTTCCAGGGTCAGGCTCAGGTGGCTTTCGGTTTCATCAGCATTCAAGGCAGGCCCGGCCGGTAACGGCAGGACCGACAGGTCATTCAGATTGGACATGGGAGGGGCTCACGGTAACCGTCGACAGATAAAGAAGTGACGTGAGCCGGGAGAGGAAATTTAGCCGATCAAGGTACCGGCATCACGTCGATGCGGTACGGCTCGAAAATCTTCAGCATCTCGCCGTCATCGCGCAGACGCTTGAGCAACGCGGAAAAAGCCTGGCCCGTAATCGGCGCCTTCGGCCGCAGCAAGGCGTAATGGTGATAGACCTGATCGATACGCTCAGACACCAGGAACTGCGCGGCCATATCCGCATTGCGCACCATGAAGTCACTCAGGTACGAACGGGTCACCAAGGCAATGTCCGCACGCCCGCGCGCAACCATCAGCAGGTTGCTGTCGTTGGAATAGGTCAAGGTGGCGTTGAAGTGCTCGGCCATGTTCTTGGGGTCGGGGTTGAAGCTGGCGAAGGCGTAGTGATAACCGCTGAACACCGCCAGGCGTTTGCCCGCAAGGTCGGCGAAATAGTCCTGGCCGCGACCGGGTTCACGCTGGGCGACGAAAATCTCCGCGTCCTCCAGCCCCATGTCGACGCTGGTGTGGGGAATTTTCTGCCAGCCCCACGCGGGGTTTTCGAAGATGGCCATGTCGATCCGGCCCTGCTCGAAATCGCGGAAACGTCGAGGAATGGAAGTCGGCACCAGCACAAATTGGTAGTCGGTTTGCGAGGCGTTCAGGGCCTCCACCAGTTGCGGCAGCAATCCCGTGTCGGCGCCCTGCTCCGGGCGCACCGTATAAGGAGGGAAATGCGCCGCGCCGATGCGCACCAATTGCGCAGCCGACGCCGGCATCCACCACGCGGTGCCCAGTGCCCAAAAGGTAAGTCCTGCAGCCAGCCGCCATGGCGAAAACATCAAGGCACACACCGTTCAAAACTCTGATGGCGATAAGCTAGGCGTTTTTGTCTGGCGAGACAACTTTCCGCCAGCAAATTAATAGCTTGCGCCTCAGTCGGCTTTCAGAACCATCAACAAAGCTTCTTGGGCCAACTGCTCCAGCGTCATGCTGCCCTCGGCGCGAAACCAGGTGGTCGTCCAGGACAATGCGCCTGTGAGGAAGCGGCGCGCGATAAACACATCGCCCTTGATGTAGCCAGCAGCCTTGGCCTCGCCCAGCACTTGCAGCCAGAGGTCTTCGTACACGTCGCGCAGCGCCAGGACCTGGGCCTGGCCGTCCGCCGACAGTGAGCGCCATTCATACACCAGCACCGCCATGGCTTCGCCGCTGCCGCCCATGATCGACTGCAACTCGCAGCGAATCAGCGCCAGCACACGTTCGCGCACGTTTGTCGCCTCCTCCAGCGAAGCCCGCATCAGCGCCGTGTTGTAGTGGATGGTTTCCTCCATCACCGCCCGCAGGATGTCGTCCTTGCTCTTGAAGTGATGAAAGATGCTGCCGGACTGAATGCCCACCGCACTGGCCAGGTCACGCACGGTGGTGCGCTCGAAACCCTTGTTGCGAAACAGGTGGGCCGCGGTTTGCAGCAACTTGCCCCGGGCGCTGTCGGGATCGGTCAATTGGCCGCCATCGACCATGGTGCGCATCACCCGCAGGGCTTTGTGCTCATCCATGCTGCTCTCCTCTACTTCTACTGACGTCTTGGCCGGCAATTTAGGCCGTGGCCGCCAACCAAGCAAGCGCTTGGCTAAAACTTGTGACTGGAGTTTACAAACCAAGCGCTTGCTTGGTAGTCTCGCCAACAGCCATTCGAGGAAGGATTTCTCATGAGCAAGACGGTTCGTATCGGCTGTGCCAGCGCCTTCTGGGGCGACACCTGCACTGCCGCCGCCCAGTTGGTGCACGGCGGTAAGCTGGATTACCTGGTGTTCGACTACCTGGCGGAAGTCACGATGTCGATCCTTGCCGGCGCACGGATGAAAGACCCCCAGGCCGGTTACGCCACGGATTTTGTCGAGGTGCTGACGCCGCTGCTGGCCGATATCCAGGGCCAGGGCATCCGCGTAATCAGCAACGCTGGCGGCATTAATCCCCAAGCCTGCGCCGCAGCCCTGCAAGCGGCCTGCGATAAAGCCCAGGTACCGCTGAAAATAGCCGTTCTGCTGGGCGATGACCTGCAACCCCAATTGAAAAACCTCACGGGCACTACCGATATGTTCAGCGGCACACCGCTGCCGCCGGTGTGCGTGTCCGCCAACGCTTACCTTGGCGCACCGGGCATCACCCAAGCCTTGGCGCTGGGCGCCGATGTCGTTATCACCGGCCGCGTGGTCGACAGCGCCGTGGTCAGCGCAGCGCTGGTGCATGAATTCGACTGGCCCTGGCACGACTACGACCGCCTCGCCCAAGCGGCCCTGGCCGGGCATATCATCGAATGCGGCGCCCAGTGCACCGGCGGTAACTTCACCGATTGGCGCGATGTGCCGGACTACGAACACATCGGTTTCCCCATCGTCGAGGTCAGCGCCGACGGCCAGTTCACGGTAACCAAGGTCGACGGCACCGGCGGGTTGATCAGCGAACTCAGCGTGGCCGAACAGTTGCTGTATGAAATCGGCGACCCATGCGCCTATCTGTTGCCCGACGTGATCTGCGATTTCAGCCAGGTCAAACTGCAGCAGCAGGGAAAAAACCGCGTGCACCTGCACGGCGCCAAGGGTTCGCCACCCACCGACCAGTACAAGGTCAGCGCCACGTATCCCGATGGCTCGCGTTGCACCGCCAGTTGCCTGATTGCCGGGATCGACGCGGTGGCCAAGGCCGAGCGGGTCAGCCAGGCGATCATCAACAAGACCTCGCAACTGTTCAGCCAACGCGGCTGGGCGCCGTACACCGAGGTGAATATCGAGCTGCTGGGCAGCGAAGCAACCTATGGCGCACATGCGATGCGTCATGACTGTCGTGAAGTGGTGGTCAAGTTGGCGGTGCGACACCCGAGCAAGCAGGCGCTGGTGCTGTTCGCGCGCGAGATCGCCCAGGCCGCTACCGGGATGGCGCCGGGGTTGACCGGAATCGTAGGGGGTCGCCCGACGGTGTATCCGTTGATTCGGTTGTTTTCGTTTCTGATCGACAAGTCCTCATGTGAGTTACTGATCGACTTCCAAGGTGAACGCCACGCTTGCGCGCTACCCATCACCGACGCCCCAACCCTGCCCGCCGCGCCGATGGATCCACCCAAGCCCCAAGGTCGCGCCGACGCCAGCGTGCCCCTCGTGAAACTCGCCGTGGCACGCTCCGGTGACAAGGGCAATCACAGCAATATCGGCGTGATCGCCCGTGATCCCGAGTACCTGCCATGGATCGCCGAAGCGCTGACGCCCGCAGTGATCGTCGACTGGATGAGCCACGTGCTCGACCCGCTGCACGGCCGCGTCGAGCGCTGGTATCTGCCCGGCAGCCACAGCCTGAATTTCCTGCTGGAAAACGCGTTGGGCGGCGGCGGCATTGCCAGCCTGCGCATCGACCCCCAAGGCAAGGCTTTCGCCCAGCAACTGCTGGAAATTCCCATCGCGGTGCCGCAACACATTGCCGATCAATGCCAATAACAGGAGCGTTGCCGTGGCCTTCGACTCGATCTTCAAAGCCGACCTATTCCAGGGTCACACCGTGATTGTCACCGGTGGCGGCAGTGGCATTGGCCGCTGCACCGCCCATGAGCTGGCGGCGCTCGGCGCCCAGGTGATCCTGGTCGGACGCAAGCCGGACAAGCTCGCAGCGGTCGCGGCGGAAATTGCCGAAGACGGCGGCATCGCCCATTGCAGCGCCTGCGATATTCGCGATGAAGAGGCGGTGAAGACGCTGGTCAGCCAAATCCTGAATGACCACGGCCAGGTCCACGGTTTGGTGAATAATGCTGGCGGTCAGTACCCATCACCGCTCGCGTCGATCAATCAGAAAGGCTTTGAAACCGTGCTGCGCACCAACCTGGTGGGCGGTTTCCTGATGGCCCGCGAAGTGTTCAACCAATCCATGAGCAAACACGGTGGCGCCATCGTCAATATGCTCGCCGACATGTGGGGCGGCATGCCCGGCATGGGCCACTCCGGCGCCGCCCGTGCCGGCATGGACAACTTCACCAAAACCGCCGCCTTCGAATGGGGCTGCGCCGGGGTTCGGGTCAACGCCGTGGCGCCGGGCTGGATCGCCTCCAGCGGCATGGACACCTACGAGGGCGCGTTCAAGGCGGTGATCCCCACCCTGCGTGAACACGTGCCGCTCAAGCGTATCGGCACCGAATCGGAAGTCAGCGCCGCCATTGTGTTCCTGCTCAGCCCCGCCGCTGCATTTATCAGCGGCAGCACCCTGCGCATCGACGGCGCCGCCAGCCTCGGCAGCCGTGCCTGGCCGCTGCACAAGGCCCAGCCGCCGAGCGAACCGTTCAATGGTTTTCACCGCGCTTACCTGCCGGACGTGCTCAAGGAAGGGAAATAAATCATGCCGGTGATTGAAAGCCTGATCGACGCCCACAGCGCAGCGTTCGCACGCAACCGTGAGGCCATGCTGGACAGCATTCAGCACCTGCGCCAACTGGAGCAAAACCTGCTGAGCAAGGCCCAGGAAGCCAAGCCCAAGTTCGACAAACGGGGCCAATTGTTGCCCCGCGAGCGCCTCAACTTGCTGCTTGACCCCGGTGCGCCGTTCCTGGAATTGGCCAGCCTGGCCGGCTACAAACTCCACGACGACAAGGACGGCAGCGCAGCCGGGGGTGGGTTGATCGCAGGAATCGGCTACGTCAGCGGCGTGCGCATGTTGGTGGTGGCCAATAACAGCGCGATCAAGGGCGGCACCATTTCTCCTACCGGGCTGAAAAAATCCCTGCGCCTGCAGCAGATCGCGCTGGAGAACAAATTGCCGGTGGTGACACTGGCCGAAAGCGGCGGCGCCAACCTCAACTATGCCGCCGAGATTTTTGTCGAAGGCGCACGCAGCTTCGCCAATCAGGCGCGCATGTCAGCCATGGGCCTGCCGCAGATCACCGTGGTGCACGGCTCGGCCACTGCGGGTGGCGCGTACCAACCGGGGTTGTCGGATTACGTGGTGGTGGTGCGCGGCAAGGCCAAGCTGTTCCTGGCCGGGCCGCCACTGCTCAAGGCGGCGACGGGCGAAGTGGCCACCGATGAAGAACTGGGCGGCGCCGAGATGCACGCGCAAACGGCCGGCACCGCCGAATACCTGGCGGAAAACGACGCCGATGGCGTGCGTATCGTGCGTGAGATCGTCAGCCTGCTGCCCTGGGATGACCGCCTGCCGTCTGCGCCAAAACGCACCTACAAAGAACCACTGTACTGCGCCGAGGAACTGTTGGGGCTGATCCCCGATGATCCGAAAAAACCCTACGACGTGCGCGAGATCCTGGCGCGGCTGGCTGACGGTTCCCAATTCCTTGAATTCAAGGGCGAGTTCGATGCCCACACCGTCTGCGGCCACCTGCATATCCAGGGCCGCGCCATTGGCGTGATCGGCAACAACGGCCCCATCACGCCCAAAGGCGCGAGCAAGGCTGCGCAGTTTATCCAGCTGTGCGACCAGAGCCGCACGCCGCTGCTGTTTTTGCACAACACCACTGGCTTTATGGTCGGCACCGAGTCAGAGCAACAAGGCGTAATCAAGCACGGCGCGAAGATGATCCAGGCGGTGGCCAATGCGCGGGTGCCTAAACTCACCGTGGTGGTCGGCGGCTCCTACGGTGCGGGCAACTATGCGATGTGTGGCCGGGGTCTGGACCCACGCTTTATCTTCGCCTGGCCCAACAGCCGCACGGCGGTGATGGGCGGCGCGCAGGCGGGCAAGGTGCTGCGCATCGTCACCGAGGCCAAGCAGCTCAAAGACGGCTTGGTGCCCGACCCCAAGGTGCTGGACATGCTGGAACAGGTCACCGCGCAGAAGCTCGACAGCCAATCCACCGCCCTGTACGGCAGCGCAAACCTGTGGGATGACGGGCTGATTGATCCCCGGGATACCCGCACGTTGCTCGGCTTTTTGCTGGATATTTGCCATGACGCCGAGGTGCGGCAATTGCAGCCCAACAGCTTCGGTGTGGCGCGTTTCTAACAGGAGAACAAGAACAATGATCTTCACCCAAGAACATCAGGAACTGCGCCGCACCGTCCGTGCCTTCGTCGACCGCGAGATCAACCCCTACGTGGACGAATGGGAAAAAGCCGGGCGCTTTCCCATACACGCGATCTTGCGCAAGGCCGGCGACCTCGGGCTGCTGGGCATTTCCAAACCCGAACAATTCGGCGGCATGGGCCTGGACTACAGCTACTCGATCGTCGCCGCCGAAGAATTCGGCACCATTCGCTGCGGCGGCATTCCCATGTCCATCGGCGTGCAGACCGATATGTGCACCCCCGCCCTCGCCCGCTTCGGCTGCGATGCACTGCGCGACGAATTCCTGCGCCCGGCCATCAGCGGCGAGCAAGTCGGTTGCATCGGCGTCTCGGAAACCGGCGCCGGCTCCGACGTGGCCGGGCTCAAGACCTACGCACGCAAGGACGGCGATGACTACGTGATCAACGGCAGCAAAATGTGGATCACCAACTCGCCCAGCGCAGACTTCATGTGCCTGCTGGCCAACACCTCGGACGACAAGCCGCACATCAACAAATCGCTGATCATGCTGCCGATGAACACGCCCGGCATCAGCGTCAGCACGCCCCTGGAAAAACTCGGCATGCACAGCTCCGAGACTGCCCAGGTGTTCTTCGACAACGTACGCATCCCCCAGCGCAACCGTATCGGCCACGAAGGCGCGGGCTTCATGATGCAGATGCTGCAATTCCAGGAAGAACGCCTGTTCGGCGCGGCCAATATGATCAAGGGCCTGGAGTACTGCATCGACAGCACCATCGAGTACTGCAAGGAACGCCAGACCTTCGGCAAAGCGCTGATCGACAACCAGGTGATCCACTTTCGCCTGGCCGAACTGGCCACCGAAATCGAATGCCTGCGGGCACTGGTTTACCAGGCCACCGAGCAATACATCAAAGGCCAGGACGTGACCCGCCTGGCCTCCATGGCCAAACTCAAGGCCGGACGTCTTGGCCGTGAAGTCAGCGACAGTTGCCTGCAATACTGGGGCGGCATGGGCTTTATGTGGGACAACCCCGTAGCCCGTGCTTATCGCGATGTGCGTCTGGTATCGATTGGCGGCGGTGCCGACGAAATCATGCTGGGCATCATCTGCAAATTGATGGGCACGCTACCGGGGAAAAAACCATGAGCACCTTGCTGCTGGAACCCCATAACGGCGTGCTGCACATCACCCTCAATCGGCCCGAATGCCGCAACGCCATGAGCCTGGAGATGGTCCACGAACTGCGATCGGTAGTGGCCCAACTCGACGACCAAGTCCGCGCGGTGGTTCTGAGCGGCGCCGGCGGGCATTTCTGCGCGGGAGCCGACGTGAAGGACCTGGTCAGCGCAGGCGATCAATTGCAGGCGCTGAACCGGGCCTTTGGCACGTTGCTGCAAGAGGTGGAAGCCGTGTCGCAAGTGGTCATCGTGGTGCTGCAAGGCGCGGTACTCGGCGGCGGGTTTGGCTTGGCCTGTGTGAGCGACATCGCGATTGCCGATCACCAGGCGCAGTTCGGTTTGCCGGAAACCAGCCTGGGGTTGCTGCCGGCGCAGATTGCGCCGTTTGTGGTCAAGCGGATCGGTCTGACCCAGGCGCGGAGACTGGCACTGACCGCCGCGCGATTTGATGGGCAGGAAGCTGAACGGCTGGGGCTGGTGCACTTCACCGAGCGCGATCCGCAGGCGTTGGCGGAGCGTTTGGATGAAGTCCTGGGACAGGTGCTGCGCTGCGCACCAGGCGCCAACGCGCGCACCAAGGCGTTGTTGTTGGCCAGTGTGGATGAGCCGATAGGGGTTGTGTTGGATCGCGGGGCGCAGTGGTTTGCCGAGGCGGTCAGCGGGGCGGAGGGAGTTGAGGGGACTCGGGCTTTTTTGCAGAGGCGTCGGCCTGAGTGGGCTCGTTGATTAGGGGTATATCCGTTATTTGGGTAACGGCTGCCTATGGTTTCGCCCTTACGGCGACTCACTTTTGGAAGAGCCGGAAGGCCAGCCCAGCCAAACACAAGCAAAAGGCTCTTGTGCCAACACTCGGCACCTCGCCCAGGCTCGGTGTGCGGCCAGCATGTTTAACGGGGCGCCTGAGATCAAGATCAAAAGACCGCTGACTTCGTCAGCAAAAAGGATGTAAGGGTCAGATCAAAAGCAGGTCAAAAGCAGGGTGAGACCTATCTGATAGGTGGAGATCCAAATGTGGGAGGGGGCTTGCTCCCGATGGCGGTGTATCAGCCAACAGATGTGTAACTGAACCACTGCTATCGGGAGCAAGCCCCCTCCCACATTCGAACTGCGATCGCCCTGTCAAACAAGCTGGTACACCGAGCCTCGGCCGGGTACCGAGTGTTGGGGCGAAGGCCACCCTTTGTAAGCGCGGAACCATAGATTGCCGTTACCGAAGAAACGGATATGTACTCAGTCCCAGGGAAAACACCTATGCCGCAGTTCAACAAGATCCTGATCGCCAACCGCGGTGAAATCGCCTGCCGCATCCAGCGCACGGCCCAGGCATTGGGCTACCGCACCGTCGCCGTCTACAGCGACGCCGACGCCCAGGCCCTGCACGTGCAGATGGCCGACGAAGCCGTGCGCATCGGCCCCGCCCCGGTACAACAGTCCTACCTCAACATCCCGGCCATCCTTGAGGCCGCCGAAAAAACCGGCGCCGACGCCATACACCCCGGCTACGGCTTCCTCTCGGAAAACCCCGGTTTCGCCCGCGCGTGCCAAGACGCCGGCCTGATCTTCATCGGCCCCAGCGTCGAAGCCATCGAACTGATGGGCAGCAAACGCCTCTCCAAACTCGCCATGCTGGAATCCGGCGTGCCTTGCATCGCCGGCTACCAGGGCAGCGCCCAGGACGACGCCACCCTGCAACACCAGGCCGACCGCATCGGCTACCCGCTGATGATCAAGGCCAGCGCCGGCGGCGGTGGCCGAGGCATGCGCCTGGTGCACAAACCCGAGCACTTGCTGGAGCAATTGCGCACCGCCCGCTCCGAAGCGCAGAACGCCTTCGGCAGTGACGAACTGATCCTCGAAAAGGCACTGATCGACCCGCGTCACGTCGAAATCCAACTGTTCGGCGACAGCCACGGCAATCTGATCTACCTCGGCGAACGCGACTGCTCGATCCAGCGTCGCCACCAAAAAATCATCGAAGAAGCGCCCTGCCCCGTCATGACCCCGGAACTGCGCCAGGCCATGGGCGAGGCGGCGCTCAAGGCCGGGCGCGCGGTGAATTACGTCGGCGCCGGCACCGTGGAATTTCTGCTCGACCGCAACGGTCAGTTCTACTTCCTGGAAATGAACACGCGCCTGCAAGTGGAGCACCCGGTCACCGAGCTGATTACCGGCCTGGACTTGGTGGCCTGGCAACTGCTGGTCGCCGCCGGCCACCCACTGCCATTGAGCCAAAAAGAGGTGACCCTGAGCGGCCATGCCATGGAAGTGCGCCTGTACGCCGAAGACCCGGCCCAAGGTTTCCTCCCGCAAACCGGTGAGGTGCTGCGCTGGGAGCCGGCCGCAGGCGTACGTATTGACCATGGCGTCAGCGAAGGCCAAACAATCAGCCCGTTCTATGACGCCATGCAAGCCAAGATCATCGCCCACGGCGCCACCCGCGAAGAGGCGCGCCGCAAGCTGCTTCGCGCTGTGGAGGACACCGTGCTGCTGGGCGTCAATACCAACCAGCAACTGCTGGCCGATCTGCTCAAGCAACCGGACTTTATCGACGGCCATTTCAGCACCGGGTTTATCGCCGAGCACTTTCGCGAAATCCCGCCGCCCGCCGCGTCGAAAGAACAGCTTGCCCTGGCCGCCGCGCTGTTTTATCACCACAGCGCCGACCAGCACGCCCTGGGTCTGGCGGGATGGCGCAATAACGCAAGCATCCCCTGGACATACCGCCTGGAGGTCAACGGCGACCTTCAAACGGTCACCGTTGACGACCTGCAACTCAGCACCGACGGCCGCTACGCCACGCGGGTGCTCAACGGGATCCGGCGCCGTATCGCTTACCACCTCGACGGCGACCAGTTACGGCTACCTGGCCTGACCGTGACCAACCGCACCCAACAGGTCGCCCGCCGCCAGGCCGACGCCAGCAGCGGCACGGTCAAGGCGCCGATGGACGGCGCCATTGTCGATGTGCGGGTCCGTGCAGGTGAGCGTGTCGGCAAAGGCCAACTGCTGCTGGTGCTTGAAGCCATGAAAATGGAGCACCCGCTCACGGCGGGCATCGACGGTGTGATCAAGGCCGTGCAGGTAATGGCAGGCGATCAGGTGCGTAATCGGCAGGTATTGCTGGAGATCGAATAGTCCCTAGGCGGAACTACAGGGCCGGGCTACGCTCTATCCCCATCAGGAAGGGACGAGTACGGGAACCTGCACAATGCCTCATTGGCTGATTATTGACCTTGAAGCCACAACGGATGAAGGCGGCTGGCCCGTGACGGAGATGGAAGTCATCGAGATCGGCGCGAGCCTGGTGAACCGCCAGGGCCGCGAACTGGACCACTTCCAGCGCTTTGTGCGGCCATTGCGGCGCCCATTGCTGACGCCCTTTTGCCGCCAGCTGACCCATATCACCCAGGCCAATATCGACACCGCCGCGCCCATCACCGAGGTGTGGCCGCTGTTCGAACGCTGGCTGGGCCAGCATCAACCGCGCCTGGAAGGCTGGGCGAGTTGGGGTGACTATGACCGCGCGCAGCTTGAGCTCGAATGGCAGCGCAACAGCCTGGTGAGTGCACTCGCCAAGACACCTCATGTGAACCTCAAGCAGCGCTTCGCCAAGGCCCGGCGCCTGGACAAGCCCTTGGGCCTCAATGGCGCCCTTCAATTGGCGGGAATGCAGTTCCATGGCCAGCAACATCGGGCGCTGGAAGATGCACGCAATACCGCGCGCCTGTTGCCGCTGATTTTACCGGTCTAGGCAGCTCCCCTGCCCTTGGGCATACTGGCCGACCTTTCCAGACCCTTTTTCCGAGGATTCGCCCATGTTCAAAGTCAACGAGTACTTCGACGGCACCGTCAAGTCGATCGCTTTCGGCACCGCAGAAGGTCCGGCGACCATCGGCGTGATGGCCCCGGGTGAATACGAATTCGGCACCGCCCAGCGTGAAATCATGCACGTAGTCTCCGGCGCCCTGACCGTTAAACTGCCTGACGCCAGCGAGTGGGAAACCTTCGCCGCCGGCAGCCAGTTCCACGTACCGGCCAACAGCAAGTTCCAACTGAAGGTCGCCGTGGATACTGCTTACCTGTGCGAGTACCGCGGCTAAGCATTCGCCCGGTCAAAAAAATGCCCGTCTCGTGGGAGACGGGCATTTTTTATGGGCGCCGAAGGCTATTCGAGAATGGTCACTGGCATGCCCACTTCCAGGCGTCCATTACCATCGTTGACTAGGTTCTGGCCGAACATCGCGCCGTCTTCCGTCTTGCGATAAGCCTCCAACGTGACAAACGGTTCACGGTCGGCGCTGCGTTCACCGGTTTGCGGGTCGATGGTGGTGAGAATGCAACGTGAGCAGGGTTTCACGGCGCGAAACTCCACATCACCAATGCGCAGACGCTTCCAGCCATCTTCCGCGAAAGCTTCGCCGCCCTCGATCACGAGGTTCGGGCGAAAGCGGAGCATCTCCATGGGGCGGCCGATTTTTTGCGAGAGGTCGTCGAGCGACGCTTGCCCGATCAGCAGCAACGGATAACCATCGGCAAACGCCACCTGATCATCATCACGCCCGAAACCGGCCTGGGTGGTGCGGGCGCGGTCCAAGGGCATCTGCACCAGCCGTGTCGGCTTGCCGATAAAGTCGCTGACCCAGGCGGCAGCTTCATCACCGGCGTCCGGTACGCGCAAGGTGTCGCGCCAGATGGTCACGCCGCGCAACTCGGCGTCGCTGCCGGGCAGCGCCACGTCCAGCGGCGCGTAGCCAGGCGAACTCAAGGTCAGGCCGCCCGTGCGGTTCCACAGCGCAGAGAGTTGGCTCATCTTCGCCACCGCCCGCTGCGTGAGGAAACGCCCGCTGGCCTCGTCCACCAGCATCCAGCGTCGATCCCCATTCAACCCGAGTTTATCCAGGCCGATGTGCTGCAAGGTTTCGGCCTTGCCGGACTTCAAGGGGTAACGGTACAACGCGCTGAGACGAAGCATGGGCCTGCATTCCTGAGGGGCAAAGATGCAACCCTAAGGTCAAGCGGTGGCTTCGTCCAGCATCAGTCGCTGGCGCACCACATCCACCAGTTTGTCGGGCTGGAATTTGGACAGGAAGTTGTCGCACCCAACCTTCTTCACCATCGAGTCGTTGAAGCTGCCCGACAGCGAGGTGTGCAGCACCACGTAGAGCTTGCGCAGGCGTGGATCGTTGCGAATTTCGGTGGTGAGGCGGTAGCCGTCCATCTCGGGCATTTCGGCGTCGGTGAAGATCATCAGGAGCTTGTCGGTCATCACGTGGCCGGCGTCGGCCCAGGCCTTGAGCATGTTCAGTGCCTTGAGGCCGTCGCTGGCGATGTGCATCTTCACACCCAGTTGACCCAAGGTGTCGCGCAGTTGCGACAGGGCGACGTTGGAGTCGTCCACCAGCAGCACTTCGCGGCCACGGGCACGTTCCAACACCGGATCTTCAAGTTTTTCACGGGAAACTTTGGCGTTATAGGGCACGATCTCGGCGAGGACTTTTTCCACGTCGATGATCTCCACCAGTTGGTCATCGACCTTGCTGATGGCGGTCAGGTAGTGCTGACGCCCGGCGCTGGTCGGCGGCGGCAGGATGGATTCCCAGTTCATGTTGACGATACGGTCCACACCACCCACCAGGAACGCCTGTACCGAGCGGTTGTACTCGGTGACGATGATGGTGCTGTTCGGGCCCGGTACCAGTGGGCGCATGCCGATGGCCTGGGACAGGTCGATCACCGGCAAGGTCTGGCCACGCAGGTTGACCACGCCGCACACGAAGGGGTGACGCTGAGGCATCAGGGTCAGCTTGGGCAGTTGCAGGACTTCCTGCACCTTGAACACGTTGATTGCGAACAGTTGCCGCCCGGCCAGACGAAACATGAGGATCTCCAGGCGATTCTCACCCACCAGTTGCGTGCGTTGGTCTACTGTGTCGAGAATGCCGGCCATCAAAAGCTCCTGGTGTGCGCAGCTAGATGCGCGAAGGGATTGTGCAATTCATTACTGCTGTTATCGGCGGCGAAAGCCAGACCTTGACCCCCTGCTAAAATGCCACGTAAATTCATTGATGTCACACTGACATCATGCTCTACTGCATGAACCTCTCCAGACAGCGGTACATCGGCGTTGCCGGACATTCAAAGCGATGCAAAGTTCCGCCATGTAAGGGATTCCCCTATAAGCAATCAGGCCCAACCTGATATTCGCTTTATCTAATAGTCATTAATGTGACGCCATTCTCATTGCATGAATGGAGTCAGGCTTTGTTTGCCATCCCAAGCCCTCGTTCCACGGGTCTACCAGACACTCACGTCGCGGCAACTGAAGGTGTGCAATTGAGCCCGCTCACGAGGGCCGCGCGCAGCCGTCGCCATCATTCAAATAAACGTCCTACTGAACGCTCAGAAGCAACCTACAGACTCCAGTTATCTTTCAGCAGTAGTTTTACGCCACTCACCCAATGCGACCTCTCATCACCCCACCTTATGTTGTGGAGACTTGCATGATGAACGACGGTAACGAGTGGCAACTTGCACTTCCCGAATTCCTGCACGAGGCTGAAAACCTGCTGGCCAAGTCGGAAGAGTGCCTGAGTCACCTGCATCTGATTCGCAACGACAGCGACGCCATCGACTGCATGAAAGCCAGCCTAATCAAGCTCGCCGAAAAAGCCGATTGCCTGGCCCTGCAGGCGATCAGCGAATTTTCGCGGCATATCCAATACGTGATCGCCAACGCCGAAAACCCGTTGCAGCTGCATGATCAGGCCCTGAGCGCCCTGGAAGACTGCCTGAGACTGCTGGCCTGGCAACTGGAGCTTATCGATGCAAAGACAGGCCTATTGGCACTGGATGAATCGGAACAAACCTCATTGATTGCTACGGTCACACTGCAAATCCCACAAAAGGATTTCAGATATAAACCGCAGCAGCGTTTACACCCCTCGTCCTGAGCGGTTATGAGGTCGTAAATAACGCGCAGTTTTCTAAAAACGACAGGTTTAACCAACCCATTGAAACTGAATGGCGCATGCGTAGATATCAATTAACCATAACCCCTACATTCCTGTTGAAGTAATACATCCCCCCTTCATTAACTTTGGGACTATCGTCCCTGAATATTTGCGCGCTTAGATAATCCCGCCAGACAGGCGCCTGGCGACCGAAGGTAAGAGTAGTGGTACTATCACCCCCTCAAAGTGATTGAATTTATTAACTTTGAAAACGATTCAATAACGTATCTCAAACAGCGCCCGGTCAGTGTCGACCGGTCTTCCCGCAGCGAACCTTTATTGGCTCCATCCGCTATGCATGCCAGCCTCAAGACATTCATCGCAAGGTCCGCGTCCCGCAGCAATGCACGCCGTTTGATCCTCACGCTATGCCTTGGCTCGCTGCTGCTGAGCCTGTGGGCCTACGCCCACTCCGCACCGCTGCCGCTGATGGTACTGCTGCTCAACCTGGCCACCTTATTAGTGGTAGGCCTGCAACAGTGGTACTCGCGCAAATCCATCAAGTTCCAGCCCCAGGAATTGGCCGATCGCCTGCTGCAAGTGCAGGAAAACGAACGCCACCGCCTCAGCCGCGAACTGCATGACGACATCGGGCAACTGCTGACCGCCGCCAAGCTGCAAAGCGAATGGCTCAAGCGCCGTATGCCGGATGAGCTGCAAACCCAGTGCAACGTCTTGTGCAATACCTTGAACGAGACCCTGGCCAAGGTGCGCGACGTCTCTGCCATCCTCAACCCCCGACAGCTCGCCAGCCTGGGCCTCGAAGCCAGCCTGCGCGCGCACCTGCTCAAGACCCTGGAAAACACCCCGGTGCACTGGAGCCTGGAATGCCAGCAACGGCTGACCGGCATCCCGGAAGAAATGGCCGTGGCGGCCTTTCGCATCACCCAGGAAGCCGTCACCAACATGCTGCGCCACGCCCAGGCACACAACCTGCTGGTGCGCCTGCAACGTCTACCCGAAGGCCTGTCGCTGAGCATTTGTGATGACGGCCAGGGTTTTTTGCCCGCCATCAATCCCAGCCTGGAAGGCCAGCGGGGCATGGCGGGCATGTCCGAGCGGGTTGATCAGCTTGGCGGCACATTGTCCGTGAGCAGTCATCCAGGTAACGGGACGCGCATCGAAGCGCTCTTCCCCTGGGCGCCCCGCGCCCTCGAACGGGCCAGCGCCCCTAAGGTTATCGAGTGACCTGCACATTACTTCTGGTGGACGACCATGCCCTGATCCGGGCCGGCGTACGTGCGCTGATCCAGGATATTCCCGGCTACACGGTGACGGGCGAAGCCAGCGATGGCGCCCAATTGCTGGAGCAGTTCAATCGCTTGCTACCGGACATTGTGCTGCTGGACCTGTCGATGAAGCACACCGGCGGCCTCGACGCTTTAAAGCAACTCAAGAGTGCGCACCCCAAGAGCAAGGTGCTGATCCTGTCGATGCACACCGACCCGGAGTTGATCATGCGCGCGCTGCAAGCCGGTGCCCATGGCTACCTGCTCAAGGACACTACCGCCAATGAGCTGGAACACGCGCTGCAAGCCTTGCGCAACAACGAGCGCTACCTGAGCCCGGCGATCGCCCACACCGTGATCAACCAGGCGCTGGTGCGCAGCCAGGGGCCGATCACGCCCGCCGGTCAAAGCCATAACCTCACGGCACGCCAACTGGAGATCCTGCGCCTGATCGTGCGCGGCAAATCCACCCGTGAGATCGCCCACGGCCTGGGCCTGAGCATCAAGACGGTAGAAGCCCACCGTTCGCAAATCATGAAGCGTCTGCAGATATTTGATGTGGCAGGCCTGGTGTTATTCGCTGTGCGCGAGCAGATCATCAGCCTGGACGACTAGGGGCGAATCCACCGGCAAGTGCACGCGAAGCGCCTTGGGCAACGCCTCGAAGTGCAGGTCGTCACCTTCCAGCGGCTCGCCATCGAGGTTGATGTACAAGCCCTGCGCCACCTTGATATCGACCCACGGCAGACGCGCCCGTACGAACATGTTGTCGATCCCACCGTCGCTCACCAGATTGAGCAGCGTGCCGACCACTTCCTGAGGCGCCGGCAGAATGCTGACGTCGAGCAAACCATCATCGGCCAATGCGCCGGGGCACAGTATGTGCCCACCGCCCGCCTGGCGGCCGTTGCCGATACCCAGCGCCAGCAACTCGCCCTTCCAGTGAAAGTCCGGTCCTTCCAGCTCACCGTAGGCGGCCTTCAACTCGCTGAAGCGCGTCAGGCCGGTAAACAGATAAGCAGCGCCGCCGAGGACTTTCTTCAAATCTTCGGAGGTATTGGCCGTGACCTGGCTACCAAAGCCGCCAGTGGCCATGTTCAGGAAAATCTGCCCGCCGACCTGGCCGAGGTCGATTGCCCTAGGGGGCACATCCAGCAATGCCAGGGCCTGGGCAGGCTCCAACGGCACGCCGGCAGCCTTGGCAAAATCATTGGCGGTGCCCAGGGGCATCAGCACCAGGCTGGCGTCGCTCTTGGCCTGGGCCATGGCTTCGGCCACGTCGCGCAAGGTGCCGTCGCCGCCGCCGGCAATGATGTGGGTGTAACCGCCGTCCACAGCCTCCTTGACCAGCCGTTGAGCGTCACCGCCCTCCCACGTCACCCGCACCGCCAGCTCCAAACCCAACTCGCGCCGGGCCAGCACGGCCGCGCGTACGTCCTCGTTGAGGGCTTGCTTGCCGTGAAGGATCAACAGTGCCTTGGGGGTGGTCATGGGGGGCGTACTCCTGGAGTCAATGGTGCTTGAAGGATGTTGACCTTTGAGGAGTAGGAAAAAGTCATTAAGGTCGAAAAATAATTGGCTCGCTAGAAATTATCCATCGCGTTGCACATCGACACCTTGCCCTTGGGCGCAGGCTCCACCTCGACCCATTGCTTACCGCCCGGCGGCAGCTCGTGCAGCTGGAACGAACAGCTCGCATAGATGGACGCCTGCACCATGTAGTCCATCCCCGGCCGAGGCACAAAGGTCATGGTGCTGGAGCATTGCCGGGAATACTGCAGTTTCCCCAAGTAATGAAACGCGATCGGGGTGTTCGCCGGCACCACCAACTCCGACGATACGGCAGCAGCCCACGAGTAAATCGGCCCAGGCATGCCCAGGCTCTCGCCGTTGTGATCGGGGAAGCCCGCTTTCGTCGACGCCATCACCCCAGCGCCCGGTACATTCCAGTCCAGGCAATCACGCCCCGGCACCGCGCGCACCAGACCATCGGTGATCAACCGCACACGGGCAGTCTCGCCAGACGTTGGTGCGACGTAGCCGGTGGACAAGGAACGGATATTCGCCACTTGGCCGCAGCCTGTCAGCAGCACCAGCAACGCCACGGGAACCCCACGTAAAACGCTCATCAGCAGTCAACTCGCAAAGGAATAAAGGGCTGTTTACGGCTGACGGCAATTCTGGCTGACCGACAACTGCGGTGCGGGCTCGTACTTCACCTGCTGCAAGCCATCGGCGCCCTGAAAGATGAAGTACTTGATGCGGCAGTCCTTGAACATCGACGAGTAACCCTCCGCCCGGAAGCCTTCGCCATCGACCTGCTTGGTCACGGCGTTGTTGCGGCTGACCACCGCGAGCACCTGTGCATAGCTCTGGCCCATCCTCACCCCCGGCTCGCCGGTGACCGTCATCGACGAGGCGCAACCGCCCAACCCTGTCGCCGCCAATGCCAGCGCGACGCCGTACAGTCCATTGCGTAAATCGTTCATTCCTTGCTTCCTTTTAGGGATGGGTTACCGACGGCCTTCGCACACCGGTGATTCGCCAATGCGGCCTTCTTTGCACAGGTCAATGTTATCTGTGCGCTTGAAACCCGAGTCTTTCATGCAATAAAACTGTGTGAGTACCTGGTCAATAGGCGTTGTGTCCCCCGTGCCTGTCAGGTTGATATACCCGCAAGCTCTCATCGCACTCTTGACGTCTTCTTGGGAGACCCCACTTTTTTTCCAATTGGTGAATTCCGGCGGCGGCGGTTGAAAGCCCCTCCCCGTGCAGCCAATCAATAACACCGCGTAAACACTCAGCAGAAGGCTCTTCCTGAACATCGTGCTCTTCCTCAGGGTTTGCGCAGATCGTTCATTCCCTACGACCTTTTAGTGATGGATCAGCGGCGACCTTCGCACACCGGTGATTCGCCAGCGCGGCCAAGCTTGCACATGTCCAAGTTATCTTTGCGTGTGAAGCCCGCATCTTTCATGCAGTAGAAGCTCCTAAGCCGCTCATCGATTGAACCGCCGCCCGTGCCCGCCACATTCTCGTACCCGCACGCGAGCATACTGCTCTTAACGCCCTCTACAGAGACCCCACTCTTTTGCCAATAGATAAAGTCAGGCGGCGGCGGTTGGAAGCCCCTGCCCGTGCAGCCAATCAATAACACCGCGTAAACACTCAACAGCAGGCTCTTCCTGAACATCACGTTCTTCCTCATGGTTTGCGTAGATCGTTCATTCTCTGTTTCCTTTCAGGTATGGATTAACGACGACCTTCGCACACCGGTGATTCACCAACGCGGCCAAGCTTGCACATGTCCAAGTTATCTTTGCGTGAGAAGCCTGCGTCCTTCATGCAATAAAAACGCGCCAGTCTTACATCGATGGGTGATAGATCTCCCCTTCCATCCAGATTGGTGTAACCGCAACCACGCATGGCGCTTTTCACCTCCACCTCGGATACGCCGGATTTATACCATCTGGTGAAATCAGGTGGAGGTGGCTAAAACGGTGTGCAGCCAGCGACAACCAGCAAGCCCAGACCCGGCAGCATTGCGGACTTGAACATACTGAATGCCTTAGGGTTGAGGTTTGACTTTGACGAATTGTGATTGATTCTCCTTGAAATCCTTCCAGTAAACGCCGCATGCCGGTGACGCGGCGCCGTAACAGTTATGGACGCTTTCAGCAGCATAAAACACCTTCAACCACTCCAATAAGGGGTTACTACCAGGGGGTAGCGTACCGCCGGTCCCAGGGTTAAAGCCTACGCCTAGTGTCCGTGCAACCGGGTCGAAACGATGATTCTGGTACTGCAGCGCCATCTCCTCGCGCTTTTTCTCAGAGCTGAAGCTTGAGCGATCCTGCAATATCCCCAGCAACGAATCGGCTTTTTGCACCCCATACGCAGCCCCGAAGAAATTCATCGACGTATCACCCAACACGCCAATGTTTGATGGGTCACGTACCAAAGACTCCATGGCATTGCCCGTGGTCATGGTGCCCCGGCTATGGCCGTCGATATGCAGCCCGCTTTTACCGAACTGGACCATGTATTCCTTGGTCTGCACGGTCGCGTTGGACAGGCCCCAGAAATCGTTTTCCAGGTTTTTCTGATATGCCGCAATCATCAGCTCCGAGGTGAAGTTGTTGGCTTTCTCGAAGTGGATCAAATACTGCGGCCCGGTATCGGCAGAACTGTGCTGGTTGGCATACCTGGCCGCAGCGTCGGCATCATTGAAAATGCCGTTGTTGGCGATATGCACTTTGCCGTCCGGCCCTTTCTTGAGGTTCATTTTCTCTTCGTCGCTCAACTCGCGATATTCAACTTTGCCTTCTTTATCAACCCGCGCCTTACCATTCTCATCCTTCAAGACCTCATACACCCGCGCCTTCTCGATAAAGATCTTGCGATACGCCTCATCCGCCAGCAGCGAGACCTGATGATAGAACTCACGCTTGATCTCCTGCTCAGCCGCGACCTTGCGCCCCATTTCCGCCACATCCAACCGTCCCACGGCGACATGGGCGGCCTCGGTGTTGCGGTTCAGGTTGGCAATTGTCTGGTCAACCGTCATGCCGCCAACCACACGCTGGCGCTCGGCATTGGTGATCACCAAGGTGCCGGCGCTGATCGCGCTGCGGGTGTCGCTGTCGGCGGAGTCGGAGTCCGAGCCGTTGTTGATGCTGTTGGCGAGCAGCGCCTTGGCCGTGCCCAGTTTGCCGTCGAGCATGTCCGAACTCAGGTCGACGCCTGAAGTTTTGGCGCTGGCTTCGGACACGTTGTGGATGTCGGACACCGTCAGCGTGCCGGTGGTCAGGCTGTTTTTGCCGTCGGCAATGGCCTTGTCGGAACTGGCGATCACGCCACCCTTGAGGTCGGTATTGCCGCGCACGTTGATGTCGAAACCACCGTCGCCGGCACGTATGCCCGATTGTTCGATCACGCTGGCAAAGTTGGACTTCTGCTTGGCGTTGGTGGAGCTGAAGCTAGCGGTCGCCGCACCGGCACAGACCGGCGGGATACAGATGCTGATCCCAGCGCTCATGCTCTTCTGCTCGGACGCGAAGGTGCTGGTGTCCTGCAGACTCTCGACATTCAGGTCGCCGCCGATATCGGCCTTGACCGTCTCACCCGACACCACCGCACCACGCAGGGTGGTGTCCTTACCGGAAATCAGACTGACCTCTTTGCCAGCAGTCACGTGGGTGTTGCTCCACACCAAGTCATTGCCATCGGCATTGCCCCGGCTCTGAGAGGCGGACGCGTTGAAGCTCAGACCGTTTTTCTCGCTACCAAACGAGATGCCGATGCCAAGGCTGCCGTTGACGCTTTTGTTGGTGCTGTGTTGCTCGATGGTGTTCTGCGCACCCACCAGCAGAATGTTGCCGTCAGCTTTCAACAACGCATTGTTGCCCGCCGTGATCTCACTGCCCTGCACGGTCAGGTTGTTGTTGCGCGTGCCGCCCGAGGACACGATCGTCACATCCCCTCCCGCCGCGACCGTCGAAGCGGCTGCGGTGTTGCTGGTCTGCTCGCTTTTGCTCTCGCTTTTGTTCATGCCCAGGGCAATGCTCAAGTTGATACCGCCCGCCGCCGCCGGGTCGGCCATGACCTGAGTATGGGCGTCGTTGGCGGACCAAGCGGTACTCAGCGCCGCCAGGGTCTTCATTCGTTTGTCGTCGGTACTCTCGGCCGCTTTGTTCATGCGCTGGGCGGTCTGTACCGCATTCACGATCGGGTTGGTCAGGGTCAGGCTCACGCCGGTCTGCTTGAAGCGCTGCTCCTGCTGCTGCGCACTGAGGTTGCGCGCTTCGAGGATATTGACCTCGGACGCGTCGATCGACACATCGCCATTGGGCGCGTTTACATTGCTGCCCACCTGACGGTATTCGCCGCCGGCGCTGATCAGCACGTTGCCGTCGGTTGCGCCAATGTTGCTCGCGGCCGCCGTAGTCTGCTGACTACTGTCTTTATTGGTCTGTTGCTTGGAACCAACGGTGACGGCAATGGCGCCCCCGCTGAACATACCGCTGGTCTTCACATCCTTCATGTGTTTTTCGTCAAGTTGCTCGGTGGCTGCCAATACCTTGATGTCGTTGCCCGCCGCCAGCACCGTGCCCGATGTGGAAACCACGTTGCTACCCGTAATCGTGATGTTGTTGCCGGCCTGCATCACCGCCTGCTCGCCACTGAAGGTCGAGGCCTGTGCGGTGGTCTGGCTGACCGTGTCGCGGGTGGTGGTGGTCTTGCTCGAAAACATCCCGTTGCTGCCCTTGACCTTGTGCGCTTCGTCGGCGCTGTTGAAGCGCTCGCCGGCCTCGACATTGATGTCGCGCACCGCACTCACAGCAACAGCCCCCGCGTCGCTGTTGACCATCGCCCCGCGCACCTGCACGTCACGCCCGGCGCCCACGCGAACATCGCCGTTGGCCTGCACCGAACTGCCGACTTCATTGCGTCCGGCTTCCTTGCGCCAGTTGTCGCCATCCCACTGGTTGGACTGGGTGTAGGACTCTTTCACTGTAGTCAGGGTGATGTCGTTGCCCGCCACCAGCGACGTCTTGCCGCCGACGCCGGTGTTGCTCACTTGCGCGGCTTGCAGGTTGATATCGTTGCCGGCGGTGGCAATCAGGTTCGCCGCCGGTGCCGACACGTACAACCCCGCCACCCGCGACAAGCCGGTGCGGGTGCCCTGATCGCTCTCGCTGTCGGTGGTGACCGAGCGCACATTGATGTCGTTGCCGGCGCTCAGGGCCAGACGGCTGTTGGCGCTGATCAGGCCGCCGATGTTGTTGATGTCCTGGCTGGCGGTCAGGGCCACGTCGTTGCCCTGGATACGGCCGCCGAGGTTGTCGAGGTTCTGCACGCTGATGTTCACGCCATCGCGCCCGGACAGGCTGCCGGAGTTCACCAGATCACCGCGCACATCAAGGTTCAACGTGCGCCCGGCCATCAGTGCGCCGGAGCCATCCAGATCACCTTCGCGAACCCGCACATAGACTTGCGGCACGAGCACCTGACGGACTTCACCGCTCGCCAGCGTGACGTCCTTGGACACCAGCCAGACGATGTCGCTGGTCAACTGCGCCATTTGTTCGGCGGTCAGGGCGACACCAGGAATCAGTTTCCACTGATCCGCCAGGGTCACGGCGCTGTCGATCATGCCGCGATACTGTTCCTCATCACTGGCGTAGCCGTCGAGAAAGCGCCGGCCGGTGAGTTGCGCGATTTGCTCACGGATCAGCTTCTGTTCGTAGAAGCCGTCGCCCAGACGCTGCTGCGTAGCCGCCGGGTCGAGGTTCAGGCGCCCGAGCATGTAGTCCGAAGACAACCACTTGCGGTAGTTAGCGAAGCGCGGGTCGGTCTCCACCAGATAACCGGCGGTGCTGTTCGGGTTGGTCTGGAACAGGCTGCTGTTGGGCAGGTCGGGGTTGAAACCACCCGTGCGGATCTGCTCCACCGCGCCTGCCGCGTCCAGTTGGGTCAGTGCCTTCACTTCACTGATCGGGCTCACGGCGTGGGTGCGGCCAGCGCCCGCCAGCTCACCGGTACCCGCAGTGCTGTCGGTAACGTTGGCCAGAACCAGCGCGCCAACCTGGGTGCCGCTGCCGTTGATGGCCGCGTACTCGGTGTACACCGTGGGTTTAAGGGAGATCTGCTCGATCAGCGGCGCCGGCGTATAACCGGTCAGGCCGACGCCCTGGCGGTCACGGCCCTTGCGCTGGATGCGATAGTAATTGGCCACGCTGCCGTTGTCGGCCGTGACCCGTTCGCCGGTCACTTCGGTGTTGATCACCTGGCCGATGCTGCCGTTGAGCGCTTGTCCGGCAATGATCCGGCTCTTGTCGTTGAGCACCTGGTCGGCGATCAACGTGAGGTTGCCACCGGCAAGCATCTGCGCAGGGTCGGAGCTGACAATTTGCGTCTCGGTGACGCTGCGCGTGTAGTCATAGCGGTTCCAGCGCGTGCCGTAGCCTTCCGGCGTGACCAGGTGCAGCACCTCGTCGTTGTACAGCGAGATCTGGTCCGGCGTGTAACGGTTGGTCGAGCCCGACAGCAGATACTCCTGCAGCACTTGGTTGGACACCAGCACGCGGTCGGTGGCGAAGTGTTCGTTGGTGTTGTTGATCTGCTTGGCGTTGACGCTCAGATGGCCCAGCGCTTCGACGGTGGCGCTCGCATTGTTGAGCACCTGTGCCTGGCCGCTGGCCTGGTCGTTGGCGTCAAGCAAGCCGCCGATCACCGTATCGCCGGCGCTGAAGATCAGTCCGTGCTCACGGTTGTTGATGACCTGAGCGCCGATATCCAGGCGGTTGCGTGCCGCGATGGTCGCCGCCGTTGCGCCTTCGAGGATGTTGTTGAGCGTACCGGCGGTGATCGACAAATGATCACCGTAGAGGCGCCCGGTACCGAGGTTGTTCAGGGTCGCAGCACTGAGGCGGGTCGTCTCGCCGTCGACCACGCCACGGTTGTCGAATTGGTTGACCGCGTTGGCCTGCACACGCCGCCCACTGATCACGCCGTTGGTACCGTTGTCGATAGCGCCGGCATCCACGCGCACCAGCGCGCCGGACTGCACCGCCCCCTGGTTGGTCATCGTGCCGCCGGTCTGCAGCGACAGGTCGCCGTTGCTCTGCACCAGGCCGCTGTTGATGAAGTTTTGAGTCAACCGGAAGGTCAGGTCGCCGAGGCTTTGGACCTTGCCGGTGCCGCTGTAATTGGCACTGTCGAGCAACACGGACTGGCCCCCAATCAGCGTGCCCGCGCCGTTGTTGATGGCCAGGCTTTTCTGCGCCGGGTTGCGATCGGCCAGGGTCAGCACGCTGCCCGCCGAGAGGATGCCCGCGTCGTTGTCCACGCTGCCGCTGCCCTTCACGTTCAGCGTGGTGTCGGACACGATTGAGCCAGCGCGGTTGGTCAGCGTATCGGTGTCGAGATCGACGCTCTGGCCCTTGATGCCCTGGTTCGCGCCCTGGGTCGCGCTGTTGTCCACGCTCGCGGCGGTCAGCAACAGATGCCCGTCGGCGCGCAACAAGCCCGCCTGGTTGCTCAGTTGCTGGGCGTTGATGTCCAGGGTGCGCGCGCTGCCGATAAAGCCTTGGTCGCTGAACACTTGACCGGCGCGCACGGTGACGTCGCGCTGGCCGAGGATGCCGCCGGTGCTGCCGGAATTGCGGTTGCTCAGCTGTTGGCCATGGGTATCCACGCGCAGGTCCGACTTGGCCTGCATGATGCCGCCGTCGTTGATCAACGCGCCGCTGTCGACGCTCAGCGTGTCGCTGGCGTTGACGGTGCCTGCACTGTTGTCGAGTTGCTGGCCCTGGGTATTGAGCAGCAGTTGCGCGCCGGTGATCACCCCACTTTGGTTGTTCAGGCCGAGTGCATTGAGGGTCAGCGCCTTGGCTGCCTCCAGACGCCCGCCACGGTTGTCGAGCACGCTGGTGTCGCTGTTGAGGATCAGGTCGGCGGCCACCGAACCGAGGGTACCGCCCTGGTTCTGCAGACTGTCGGTCTTGACCGTCAAGGTTTGCGTGGCCGCGACGGTGCCATTGGCGTTGTTCAACTGCGCGGCCTTGATCCCCAGCGCGCCGCCGGCAGTGATCTGCCCGCTGCTGTTGTCCAGGGTGCCGCCGTCGAGGGTCAATTGCGCGGCGGTGACCAGCTTGCCCTTCTGATTGTTCAGGTGCTGGCGCGCGGTGACGGACAAGTCGCCAAGGCCACCCGACTGCACCAGGCCATCCGCGTTGTTCAGGGTGTCAGCGCTGACGACGAGGGTGCCACCGCTGGACAGCGTACCGCCACTGTTGTCGAGGCTGCGCGCGACGGTCATTTGCATACCATTGCTGCCGGTCTGCACCCACTTGCCGCCGACGTTGGACAGGTCCAGCGCGGTCACGCTGATCTGTGCAGCGCCTACCTGTGCAGCATCGCTGAGCACGCTCTGGTTAGCGTCGGCCGTGAGGGCGCGGCCGGCGGTGACGCGGCTGCGACGCAAGTCGAGATTGCCGGCGGTGCTGGTCAACTCAACGGTCTGGGCGGACGTCTGGCTGTCACTCAGGTCGACCTGGGCGGCGCTGGCCTTGAGGGTCTGCGCGGCGAGGTTCTGGCCTTTGGCGGT
This sequence comes from Pseudomonas sp. H1_D04, assembly GCF_054683855.1. NCBI lineage: Bacteria > Pseudomonadati > Pseudomonadota > Gammaproteobacteria > Pseudomonadales > Pseudomonadaceae > Pseudomonas > Pseudomonas sp. H1_D04. The sequence continues at coordinate 3,983,797 of NZ_CP162826.1, read as the reverse complement.
CAAGGTGCCAGCCGAGGTCAGCGTCAGCGAACCGCTGCTGCCGAGCTTGCCGGTACTGTCCACGCCCGCGGCCAATGCGGAACCTGCGTGGCTGCGAATCGCCGAATTGGCGCCGGTGGCGGTCAGCGCGGCATTGCCCTGGGCGGACACGATGCCACGGTTGTCGATATCACCAGCGGTATGCACGGCCAGGTTGCCTTGCGCGTACAGCGTGCCGTCGTTGTCGATGCCCTTGTCGGCGCGGGCGGTCAAATCGGTGGCGCTGCTGATCTGGCCGTGGTTTTCGATCCGGCCGTCGGTGCCGATCACCACTTCACCGGCGCTGGAGCCGATCTGCCCGGCATTGCGCACACCCACGCCTGCGCCATTGCCGACCAAGGTGATCTTGCCCGCGTACATGCCGCCCAGCTGCGCCACGTCGATGGCGACGGTTGGCGTGTCGGTCGGGGCCGCGCCGGTGGTGCCGGCCTTGATGGTCAAGTCTTTGGACCAGATGCCCGCGTTCACCTCAACGGTGCGCGCGATGATTTCGGTGTAGTCGGCGCGGCTGGTGTCCATGCCTTCGCCGCCGATGCTGATCTTGCCGCCCGAGACTTCATAGCCGCTGATCAGGCCGTTCTCGAACTGCGCGCGCCCGGTGGTCAGGGTCGCGCGGTCGGCGTTGATAAACCCGCAGCCTTCACAGGTGATGCCCGACGGGTTGGCAATTACCACCTGCGCCTTGGAGCCCCCCACTTCGACAAAGCCGCGCAACTGGCTAGGGTTGCTCGAATTGACCTCGTTGAGAATCACCCGTGCGCTGCCGTTGGCCAAGTTGCGGTTGCCTTCGATCCACCCGCCCAGTTGAGTCTGGCTGTTGGTCACGCCGTTGTTGAGGATCACCCCGCGCTTGTCCACGTCGAACTGGGTGTAGGTGTTGCGCGACACGCCAGCGCCGCTTGGCCGGGTGATGTCCACCACCGTGGTGCCGTTGCCGGCGGCGCCGATGGTCGGGCGCTGGCCCGCCGGTGCGGAGCCATCGACCACCACCTGCGCTTGTACCGGCGCCGCCAGCGCGACCCAGCCCATGCCCAGCATCAGCGCAAACCGCAGCGGCGTGAGCGTGGCAACCGCCGTACCCGGGCGCGCTACGGCGCCGGTCGTGCCGGGAGCCTTGCACGCGCTCTTGACGTTTTCGGCCACCACCATCAGCAGGCCGCGAGCCTGGTTGAAAACAATTCGATACAGATGCTTATTCATGCAAGTCCTTTGCGCGGTGGCTGATCAGAGCGCGTCGCTGGGTAACGGGTGAGTGGCAAACCAGGCTTGCGCCTCCAGGTCCAGGACGGCGATACCCTGGAAATTCATGACGCGCAGTCCGCGCTCATCGCCTCGGTGGTACAGCGAACGGAAGATCCGCCCGGGCCACAGCCGCCGTCGCAACAGGCCGCTGACTCGTCGGGTATGCCCGAACGGCGCGACCCAGTCGTTGATCCACAGGCGGTCGCCGCTGTCCCAGTCCGCGGCAGGCAGGCAGACGGCTGGTTCGCGCAGGTAGCGCGCCTCGGCCTCGGCACTGAGGTTGAGCCACGACAGGAAAAACACCGGGCGCCCCGCTTCGCTGATCAGGATGAACTGACGGCGCTTGATCGCCGGCAGCAACAGGGTCGACAGGCTGTGCAATGGCGCATCGCGATGCGCCGCCGAGTGCATCCACAACCACACCGCCGAACCCAGCACCTGGGCTTCGTCGATGGGACTGTCGGGCCCCGTGGGCGCGAGCACTTCGAGGGTGTCATCCGACATGCTGGTCTCCTTCAAAATGACCAGTTGGCGCTGAAGCCACTGGTCACGTCGGCGGTCTGGAAACCCTTGGGTTTTTCCAGAGGTTTGCCGGTGTAGATGTCATAGGAAAACTGCTTGTAGCCGCCGCGCAGGCCTACCACCGCACCGGCCAGGCGGCGACCCAGCAAGTACTCGGTGGAATGCCCGCCAACCTGGCCGTAATCCACGCCCAGATAGAGCTCCTGACCGGTGTTGCCCAGGCTCAGGCCGAGGTCGTTGCTGAAGGTCCAGCCGCGTTCCGCCGACAGAATCTGCTCGCCATCAAAGCCGCGCACGGTGTAGCGCCCACCGATTGAAAAGCGGTCCTGGGGAATCAGCGGCGTGCGGTTCCATTGCCCGCGCCAGCCGCCGATGTAACGCAGCTTCTGCTGGCCGACGCTGAACGGCACTTGCAATTGCGCGTTGGCGGTAATGATCTGCGAGCGCGACGTGCCTTCGCCGTTTTCTTCCTCGGGTGCGCGCAAGGCATCGCGCGCACCGGTGCCACGGCGATAGCCGACGCCAAGGTCGAGGGTGTTCGCACCGATGAATTCACGGTGATTGATCCCGGCCTGCCAACCGGCCATGCGCCGGCGCTGAAATTCGATTTCGGTGTCTTCGATGTAGTTGCTGGAGGTACGGCTCCAGCCACCGAGGGACACGGTGGTCTTACGCACCGCGTCGCGATAGATCACGCGCGACAGCTGCACCTCATTGGTCCGGCTGCGGCCGCTGTAGGAGTACGCTTGGTTCACCCCGGCGATCGTCTGGTGGTAGTCGTATTCGCTGGAGGTCAGGCTCAACTGCCAATAGTCGTAGGGCACCGAGTAGTGAATGGTGTGGCCCTTGGACCCACGGTCGCCGCTTTCGCCGCCGCCGAGGTCGTGGTTGAAGCTGATGTAGAACAGGTCGTTGAGGGTCGCCAGGTTATCCAGCGACAACGCGACGTTGCCCTGGTACTTGCCGGTCTGCTTGCTGCCGGAGTCGTCCACCGACAGGCTGACCCGTACGGGCACGGCCTGCTTCCAGGCGATTACCACATCGCTTTCGCCCGGCTGCGCATCGGCGCCTTCGGCGGGGGTGATCTGTACGTCGGCTTCGGCGGTGGGCACGCGCTTGAAGTTTTCCAGCGCCTGTTCGATGTCGCGCAGGTTCAGCACATCGCCATCGGACGCGGGCATCGCATTCCAGTAGTTGGCGCGGGCCGAAGTGCCGGCGGCAAAACGGATGTGTTTGATCCGGCCGGGCACCACCACCAGGGACAGGGTGCCCTGATTCAAGTCCTGGGCCTGGGCCAGCACGCGGGTGGTAATGAAGCCTTTGGCGATGATCGCATTCTGGATGCGCTTCATGGTCAGGTTGATCCCGCGCGCGCCAACACAACGCCCTTGCACCGGGTCATCGGACGGGTTGGCGGCACGCAGGGCCCACTGGAAATCCTCGGCCTGGTCGCCACTGAGCACCACGCGGTCGATCTTGAAGCACGGCGTTTCATCGCGCGGCAGGCGCAGGCTGGCTTCGGTGTCTTGGGGCGCTTGCAGGCGAACGTCGGGCGACGGTTCCAGCTGCTCGCGTTGTGCACGCTCGCGCTGTTGCTGCTGGATCAATTGCTGGGCCGGCGCTTGCGGCTCGGCCGCAAACGCAGCCGCGCTGGCTAGCAAACCAACTGCAGTACAGGTGGAAACGCACGACTGCAGCAAAACTGATGGTTTTGTTCTAGATACAGCGACGAGAGACATTTCGCATCCTTGTGAGTGAAACTTCCTACATGCGCAGGCTTTGTCACCACAACGACACAAAAGTGCCCCAGCAAAACATGGCACTGTGACTTGATTCGCAAAAGCGGCCACTGCAGACCGCCAGGACTGTCACATTGCAACGCTCTAACTCAAGGGTTATAGCGGTTTTTCAGGTGTAAAAATTAATCCTCAGTTTTTGTGCAATTTGCTCATCAATTGCGCCTCAGCCTGAGTCAAACCGCAGGATTGGGTCAGTTCATCCACCGTCGCGCCCATGCCCACCAGCTTCGCTGCCTGGGCAAACGACAGGCTCGCAGGGTCGCGCTGCTCAATCTGCGCCAGCTTGTCCGGCAACGGCGCGAGGATGGCGCGCAGTTCATGCACCTCATCCCCGACCCTCACCGCACTTTGCTGGAAGTGATCAACCCGCTTGACCAGCTCCAGAATGCGCCGGTCGCGCAGCGCATCGCGCTCGGCCTGTTGCATGGCCAATTCTCGCTGCTGGCGCACATAGCGCAGCATAAACGCCAGCGTCCCGGCCCACAGCAGGGCCAGGACAATCACTGCTGCTTCAAGGAACAATCAGATGTTCTCCAGATCCGACCACTCTTCTTCGCTCATCATCTTGTCCAGCTCAACCAGAATCAGCAGTTCGTTGTTCTTGTTGCACACGCCCTGAATGAACTTGGCTGATTCCTCGTTACCCACGTTCGGCGCGGTTTCCACTTCCGATTGGCGCAGGTAAACCACTTCGGCCACGCTGTCGACCATGATCCCGACCACTTGCTTGTCGGCTTCGATGATGACGATACGGGTGTTGTCGCTGACTTCGACGGTATCCAGGCCAAAACGCTGGCGGGTGTCGATCACCGTCACCACGTTGCCGCGCAGGTTGATGATGCCCAGCACGTAGCTCGGCGCACCTGGAACCGGGGCGATCTCGGTGTAGCGCAGCACTTCCTGCACGCGCATCACGTTAATGCCGTAGGTTTCGTTGTCCAGTTTGAAGGTAACCCATTGCAGGATCGGATCATCCAAACCTTGTGCAGATGCTGACTTATTCATACCCATGACCCCTTCAAATGCCGTTACCAACGGCGTGTGTGCTTCGTCGACCGCACTCGCGTGCGGCCCTTATTGTTCAATCAACTGCGTATGTTCACGGGCATCGACTTGACGGCACCGCTGGCGATCAACTCGGCCAGTTCGGCGACGTCGAGCAACGCGCACATGTGTTCGATTACGGTGCCCGCCAGCCAAGGCCGCTGGCCCCGGTGGCTGCGCCATTTGATTTCGTTAGGGTCCAGGCGCAACGAGCGGCTGACTTGATGCACCGCCAGCCCCCACTCGTAACCCTGCACCGAGATCACGTATTGCAGGCCTTGGCGGAAGTCGTCGCGGTAGCGATCGGGCATCACCCAGCGCGCGGTGTCCAGCACCTTGAGATTACCGGCCTGGCTCGGCAGGATTCCGAGGAACCACTCCGGTTGCCCGAACAGCGGCGTCAGTTCCTGGCCGGCCAGGGAGTAGATCGAGCCCAGGCACACCAGCGGCACCGCAAGGGTCAAGCCGGCGACGTCGAACAGCAGGCATTCGAAAGGCTCCGCCGCCCAGGCCGGACGACCATCGCCGCTCACGGGCGGCGGCGTAATATTCGGTGGCAGGTGCACTTCCACCACGGGCTCGACCACCACCGGCGCGACGGGCATGACCACCGGGACGGCGACCGGCACGATCACCGGCGCGACGTAGGCATCACGCGCCTGCTCTTCCAATACGGCCAACTGGAACTCATCCAGGGTACTGGACGACGGTTCTTCTACCGCTGGCTCCAGCACCAGGATCGGTTCCGGCAATTCTTCTGCAGTGGCTTCCTGCAACAAGGCATCCAGGTAGGATTCCAGTGCCAGTTGCGGCCGGGTCTTGAGTTCGACAGGACGATTCATCACGCCACCTGCGCAACAAGCTGCTGGGACAGCAGGTGCTTGAGCAATGCGCGGTAGGCCAACACACCACGGCTTTTACCGTCGAACTGCGAAGGCGTCAGCCCGGCGCGGCTGGCATCGCGCAGGCGCGTGTCCACCGGGATGTAGCCGTTCCAGATGGTCTGCGGATAGGCGTCACGCAATACGCGCAACGTGCCCAGGGACGCCTGAGTACGGCGATCGAACAAGGTCGGCACAATGCTGTACGGCAGCGCCTGTTTACGCGAGCGGTTGATCATCGCCAGGGTGCTGACCATGCGTTCCAGGCCTTTGACCGCCAGGTGCTCGGTCTGCACCGGGATCACCAACTGCTGGCTGGCCGCCAAGGCATTGACCATGAGCACGCCGAGCAACGGCGGGCTGTCGATGATCGCGTAATCGAAGTCCTGCCACAGTTGCGCCAGGGTCTTGGCGATCACCAGGCCCAGGCCGCTCTGCCCCGGCGACTGGCGCTCAAGGGTGGCCAGCGCGGTGCTGGACGGCAGCAGGGAAATGCTCTCGTTACTGGTCGGCAACAGCAGTTGGCCGGGCAAGTCGCTCGGCACGCTGCCCTTGTGCAGGAACAGGTCATAGTTGCTGTGCTCCAGCGCGTCCGGGTCGTAACCGAAATAGCTGGTCATCGAGCCGTGGGGGTCGAGGTCGACCACGACCACACGCTTGCCCGCCTCGGCCAGCAAGCCGGCTAAAGCGATGGAGGTGGTGGTCTTGCCGACTCCACCTTTTTGATTGGCAACTGCCCAGACTCTCATTCGGATGGTTCCTCCCGGTGGGCACGTGCGCGACCGAGACATTGCATAGGTTATTGAGCCGGTGACGGAGAATTGACGGCACTCTGCCGAACCGGCGGCTTTGCAGGGGCCGGTGCAGTTTGTGTGCCAGCGCGCCTCAAGGCCGCATCCGGTGTTGCATTGGCGGTGCCGGTGCCGGTCAGGCTACGGCGCACATCCAGGTTGCGTGAGACGACCAACACCACCCGACGGTTGCGCGCGCGGCCTTCCAGGGTGGCGTTATTGGCCACCGGCTGGAACTCGCCATACCCCACCGACGCCAGGCGCCCGGGGTTCACACCCTGCATCGCGAGCATGCGCACGATGCTGGCGGCACGGGCCGAGGACAGCTCCCAGTTGGTCGGGTATTGCGCGGTGCTGATCGGCACATTGTCGGTAAAACCTTCGACGTGGACCGGGTTTTCAAAAGGTTTGAGGATCGCCGCCACCTTGTCGATGATGGTGAACGCCTGGTCGCTGGGCAACGCATCGGCACTGGCGAACAGCAGGCTGGAATTGAGCTCGATCTCCACCCACAACTCATTGCCGCGCACGGTCATCTGGTTGGAGCTGATCAGGTCGCCAAACGCGGCACTGATGTCATCGGCGATGCTTTTCAGCGGATCGCTGGTGCCGCCCACGCCGGCAGCGGTTTCGTCGCTGTCGTTGACCAGCGGCTTGGCCGGGGTGACGCTCTTGGGCCGCTCTTCGCCAATGGGGATCGGCTTGAGCGAACGGTCGGCGTCGTTGAACACGCCGATCAGCGCCTGGGAAATGACTTTGTACTTGCCTTCGTTGATCGACGAGATGGAGTACATCACCACGAAAAATGCGAACAGCAAGGTGATGAAGTCCGCATAGGACACCAGCCACCGCTCGTGGTTGACGTGTTCCTCAGGCTCGCGACGGCGACGGCTCATTGGCATTACTCCCCATCAATCCATGAAGCCCTGAAGCTTCAATTCGATGGAGCGCGGGTTCTCGCCCTCGGCAATCGAGAGAATGCCTTCGAGCAGCATCTCGCGGTAACGGGACTGGCGCATGGCAATGGATTTGAGCTTGCTCGCTACCGGCAACAGCACCAGGTTGGCACTGGCCACACCATAGATAGTCGCGACGAACGCCACGGCGATGCCGCTGCCCAATTGCGAAGGGTCGGCCAGGTTGCCCATCACGTGGATCAGGCCCATGACTGCACCGATGATGCCGATGGTCGGCGCGTAGCCGCCCATGCTTTCAAACACTTTGGCGGCGTTGATGTCGCGGCTTTCCTGGGTGTAGAAATCCACTTCCAGGATGCTGCGGATCGCTTCCGGCTCGGCACCGTCGACCAACAACTGCAAGCCTTTACGCGAGTAGCTGTCGGGCTCGGCATCGGCCACGCCTTCCAGGCCCAGCAGGCCTTCCTTGCGTGCGGTGAGGCTCCAGTTGACCACCCGGTCGATGCCACCGGCCAAGTCGACACGTGGCGGGAAGATGATCCAGATCACGATCTGCATCGCACGCTTGAACGAGCTCATCGGTGACTGCAACAACGCAGCGCCCACGGTGCCGCCAATCACGATCAGCGCCGCCGGGCCGTTGGCCAGGGCGCCGAGGTGGCCGCCTTCGAGGTAGTTGCCGCCGATAATGGCGACAAACGCCATGATGATGCCGATCAGGCTCAATACATCCATCAGAGGCAGGCCTCCACCAGATGCTTGCCGATGTCGTCCAGGCTGTAAACGGCGTCGGCAAGGTCAGCCTTAACGATGGCCATGGGCATGCCATAGATCACGCAACTGGCTTCGTCCTGGGCCCAGATCGCACTGCCGCCCTGCTTGAGCAGGCGCGCGCCTTCACGGCCATCGGCGCCCATGCCGGTGAGTACCACCGCCAGAACTTTGTCACCGTAGGACTTGGCAGCCGAACCGAAGGTAATGTCCACGCACGGCTTGTAGTTGAGGCGCTCGTCACCCGGAAGGATTTTGATCGCGCCACGGCCATCGACCATCATCTGCTTGCCGCCTGGGGCCAGCAGCGCCAGGCCAGGGCGCAGGATGTCGCCATCCTCGGCTTCCTTGACGCTGATGCGGCATAACTTGTCCAGACGCTCGGCAAACGCTTTGGTGAACGCCGCTGGCATGTGCTGGATCAATACGATCGGCGCCGGGAAGTTGGCCGGCAATTGGGTCAATACGCGCTGCAAGGCCACCGGGCCACCGGTGGAAGTCCCAATGGCAACCAGCTTGTAAGCCTTGCGCTTGGGCGCTGGCGAATGGGCATGGGCGGCAGCCGGTGCCGACGTGCGTACCGGCGGCGGCGCAGGCCGGGTAACCGGGGCAGGCGCCGGGCGACTGAACGAGGAACTGGTGGGCGCAGACGGCGCAGCTACCGGCGCCGGGGCGGGTGCTGGGGCGCTGAACAGGCTGCGACGGTTACTGCGGGAAATACTGTGGACTTTCTCGCACAGCAGTTGCTTGACCTTATCGGGGTTGCGCGAGATGTCTTCGAAATTTTTCGGCAGGAAGTCCACCGCACCGGCATCCAGCGCGTCGAGGGTCACTCGGGCACCTTCATGGGTCAGCGAGGAGAACATCAATACCGGGGTCGGGCAGCGTTGCATGATGTGCCGAACTGCCGTGATGCCATCCATCATCGGCATCTCGTAGTCCATGGTGATCACGTCCGGCTTTAGCGCAATGGCTTGATCAATCGCCTCTTTACCGTTGGTGGCCGTACCGACCACCTGGATGCTTGGATCGGCGGAAAGAATTTCCGAGACGCGGCGGCGGAAGAAACCCGAATCGTCCACCACCAGGACCTTGACTGCCATAAACACTCCGTTAGGCGGGGCGGGCATTACCGCCCTGCCCCGCCAGAATCAAATACGCCGTGCGGCGTAACGCTTGAGCATGCTCGGAACATCGAGAATCAGCGCGATCCGACCGTCACCGGTAATGGTCGCACCCGACATGCCCGGGGTTCCCTGCAGCATTTTGCCCAAAGGCTTGATGACCACTTCTTCCTGGCCAACCAGTTGATCGACGACAAAGCCGATCCGCTGAGTGCCCACCGAGAGAATCACCACATGGCCTTCGCGCTGCTCCTCATGGGCAGCCGATGCAACCAGCCAGCGCTTGAGGTAGAACAACGGCAGCGCTTTATCACGCACGATCACCACTTCCTGACCGTCCACCACGTTGGTGCGCGACAGGTCGAGGTGGAAGATCTCGTTGACGTTGACCAACGGGAAGGCGAACGCCTGGTTACCCAGCATCACCATCAGGGTCGGCATGATCGCCAAGGTCAACGGCACCTTGATGACGATCTTGGAGCCCTGGCCCTTGGTCGAGTAGATGTTGATCGAGCCATTGAGCTGGCTGATCTTGGTCTTCACCACGTCCATGCCCACGCCACGGCCCGACACGTCGGAAATCTCGGTCTTGGTCGAGAAGCCAGGGGCGAAGATCAGGTTGTAGCACTCGGTGTCGGTCAGGCGGTCGGCGGCGTCCTTGTCCATCACGCCACGCTTGACGGCGATATTGCGCAAGATCGCCGGGTCCATGCCCTTGCCGTCATCGGTGATCGACAGCAGGATGTGGTCGCCTTCTTGCTCCGCCGCCAGAATCACCTTGCCGCCACGGGACTTGCCCGAGGCTTCGCGTTCTTCAGGGGTTTCGACGCCGTGATCGACAGCGTTGCGCACCAAGTGGACCAGCGGGTCGGCCAGGGCCTCGACAAGGTTTTTGTCGAGGTCGGTTTCTTCACCCACCAGTTCTAGGTTGATCTCTTTCTTCAGCTGGCGCGCCAGGTCACGAACCAGGCGCGGGAAGCGGCCGAAGACTTTCTTGATCGGCTGCATCCGGGTTTTCATCACCGCGGTTTGCAGGTCAGCCGTCACCACGTCGAGGTTCGACACGGCCTTCTGCATGGCTTCATCGCCACTGCTCAAGCCAAGGCGCACCAGGCGGTTACGCACCAGTACCAGCTCGCCGACCATGTTCATGATGTCGTCCAGACGCGCGGTATCAACCCGCACGGTGGTTTCGGCTTCACTGGCCGGTTTTTCCGCCGGTGGTGGCGCAGCCGCACGCGCAGGAGCTGGAGCCGGGGCTGCGGGCTTGGCCGCTGCCACAGGCGCAGCCGCTTTAGCAGCAGCCGGTGCTGCCGTGGCGACTGCAGCCGCTGGGGCGACTTCGCTGAACTTGCCCTTGCCGTGCAAATCATCCAGCAGCGCTTCGAATTCGTGATCAGAGATCAACCCATCGTCCGCAGGCTTGGCACTGGCAGCCGCCGCAGCAGCAGGCGCTGCCGCCACTTCCGGCAGGGCGTCGACCGCAAACGTGCCTTTGCCGTGCAACTGGTCAAGCAAGGCTTCGAATTCGTCATCGGTGATGTCGGTGCTGGCCGGGGCCGCAGGCGCTTCGGCAGCCGCGACAGGCGCCACCGCATCGGCGGCGAACTGGCCTTTGCCGTGCAACTGGTCGAGCAGGGATTCGAACTCGGCGTCGGTGATGTCTTCACTGGTCGGTGCCGCTGCCGGGGCAACGGCGGCCGGTGCTTCAGCTTCGGCCTTGACGGCACTGAGGGAGTTGAGCAGTTGTTCGAACTCGTTGTCCGTCACATCCGCTTCAGGCTCCGCCACCGGCTCAGGCGCGGCCTCAACCACCGGCGCTGCCGTGGTGTCGGCCGGCTCTGCATAGCGCGCCAGGGCGGCCAGCAGTTCCGGGGTGGCCGCCGTGATCGGGGCACGTTCGCGAACTTCGCTGAACATGCCGTTGACCGCATCCAGTGCTTCGAGAATCACGTCCATCAATTCCGAATCAACGTGACGCTCACCCTTGCGCAGGATGTCGAACACGTTCTCGGCGATGTGGCAGCACTCCACCAGCTCATGGAGCTGGAGGAAGCCGGCGCCCCCTTTTACAGTATGAAAACCGCGAAAAATTGCATTGAGCAGGTTCGCATCATCCGGTCGGCTTTCCAGCTCGACCAGTTGTTCGGACAGTTGCTCTAAAATTTCGCCGGCCTCTACAAGGAAATCCTGAAGGATCTCTTCATCGGCGCCGAAGCTCATGTGGGTGCTCCTTAGAAGCCTAAACTGGATAACAGGTCATCTACGTCATCCTGACCTGACACAACGTCTTCACGTTTATCGGCATGAATCTGCGGACCTTCACCCTTGGCGAGATGTTTTTGTGGATCTTTTTCAGAGAGGATCGCTTCGCGGTCATGTTCGATGCCGGCAAAACGGTCTACCTGGCCAGCCATGAGCACCAATTTGAGCAAATTGCTTTCCACTTCGGTAACCAACTGGGTTACACGTTTGATCACCTGACCGGTGAGGTCCTGGTAATCCTGGGCCAGCAGAATGTCATTGAGGTTGCTGGAAACCGTGCGGTTTTCCTGTTCGCTGCGCGACAGGAAACCGTCGACCCGACGGGCCAATTCACGAAACTCTTCAGCCCCGACTTCGCGACGCATGAAGCGGCCCCAGTCAACGCTGAGGGCCTGGGCTTCATTGGCCATGCCGTTGACCAGAGGCGTGGCATTTTCCACCAGGTCCATGGTGCGGTTAGCCGCGGCTTCGGTCAGCCTGACCACATAGGACAGGCGTTCGGTGGCATCAGTGATCTGCGAGATTTCTTCGGCCTGGGGCATGTGCGGGTCAATCTGAAAATTGACGATCGCACTGTGCAGCTCGCGTGTGAGCTTGCCCACTTCCTGGTACAGGCCGCGGTCACGGGTCTGGTTGAGCTCATGGATCAACTGCACCGCGTCGCCGAAGTGGCCTTTTTCAAGGCTGTCGACCAACTGGTGAGCATGCTTTTTCAGGGTCGACTCAAAGTCTCCCTGTGACGTTTCTTTATGCTCCATAGCTCCCCCGCGATGGCATTAGCCGTGGATGCGTTCAAAGATCTTTTCGATCTTCTCTTTCAAGGCCTGTGCAGTGAATGGCTTGACTACGTAACCGTTGACCCCGGCCTGGGCGGCTTCGATGATCTGTTCACGCTTGGCTTCGGCGGTCACCATCAACACGGGAAGGCTGCGCAGTTTTTCGTCGGCACGCACGTGGCGCAACAAGTCGATACCGGTCATGCCCGGCATGTTCCAGTCTGTTACCAGAAAGTCGATGCTCCCGCTGTTGAGGATCGGAATCGCCGTAAGGCCGTCATCCGCCTCGACCGTGTTTGTGAACCCAAGGTCACGCAACAGGTTTTTTATGATCCGCCGCATCGTTGAGAAGTCATCAACGATGAGGATTTTCATGTTCTTGTCCAATTCGACCTCCAAGCAGTCTTAAACGCGCCCAGCACCTGGACGCGCCATTTCAATCAACAGGCATTACACAAAAAGGACTGCCGGGGGCACCACGGATCGAACCCACGAAGGCCTATCACCTTCGCGGTATCGCTTTGCAATGCTCCCCACACTGCCTGTCAGCGCGCTCGCCACTCTCCCAAACGCCCCCGCAAGCGGGCTGCGCATTGGCTGTGCAACTGGCTGACACGCGATTCGCTGACCCCCAGGACCTCACCGATTTCCTTGAGGTTCAGCTCTTCGTCGTAATACAGCGCCAACACTAACCGCTCGCGCTCGGGCAAGTTGGCAATGGCGTCCGCCAATGCACCCTGGAAGCGTTCATCTTCCAGGTCGCGTGACGGTTCCATATGCGCGCTCGCGCCGTCCTCGTGCAGCCCTTCGTGTTCGCCGTCCTGCAACAGGTCGTCGAAACTGAACAGGCGGCTGCCCAAGGTATCGTTCAAAATCCCGTAATAATCGTCGAGACTCAATTGGAGTTCGGCCGCAACTTCATGATCTTTAGCGTCGCGACCGGTTTTTGCTTCAATTGCACGAATTGCGTCGCTGACCATGCGCGTATTTCGGTGCACCGAACGCGGCGCCCAATCACCTTTACGCACCTCATCAAGCATCGCGCCACGGATACGGATACCCGCATACGTCTCGAAACTCGCGCCTTTGCTGGCATCGTATTTGGTCGACACTTCGAGCAAGCCGATCATGCCGGCCTGGATCAGGTCCTCGACCTGCACGCTGGCGGGCAGGCGAGCCAGCAAGTGATAGGCGATACGCTTGACCAGCGGCGCATAGCGCTCAATCAACTCACCCTGACTGTCACGGGCAGATTTCTTGTAGGCGTTGTAGCCATTCGCTGTCATAGCACCGGTCCTGCGCTCGTCTGATGTACCAATCGCTCGACGAAAAACTCCAGATGCCCACGAGGGTTGGCGGGCAACGGCCAGGTATCGACCTTCTGGGCAATAGCCTTGAACGCCAATGCGCATTTGGAACGAGGGAACGCTTCGTAGACTGCACGCTGCTTTTGCACAGCCTTGCGCACGCACTCGTCGTAGGGAACTGCGCCGACGTATTGTAAGGCGACATCGAGGAAGCGATCCGTGACCTTGGTCAACTTGGCGAACAGATTGCGCCCTTCCTGCGGACTCTGGGCCATGTTGGCCAGGACGCGGAAGCGGTTCATGCCGTAGTCACGGTTAAGCAGTTTGATCAGGGCGTAGGCGTCGGTGATCGAGGTGGGTTCATCGCAGACCACCAGCAGGACTTCCTGCGCGGCGCGCACGAAGCTGACCACGGACTCGCCGATCCCGGCGGCGGTGTCGATCACCAGCACGTCGAGGTTGTCGCCGATATCACTGAATGCCTGGATCAGGCCGGCATGCTGCGCCGGGCTCAGGTGCACCATGCTCTGGGTACCGGAGGCAGCCGGCACGATGCGGATCCCGCCAGGGCCCTGGAGCAGCACGTCGCGCAGCTCACAGCGCCCCTCGATCACATCGGCAAGGGTGTGTTTGGGCGTCAGTCCCAGCAGAACGTCGACGTTCGCCAGCCCCAGGTCAGCATCCAGCAGCATGACGCGACGGCCAAGCTCTGCCAGGGCCAGGGACAAATTCACTGACACGTTAGTCTTTCCGACGCCACCTTTGCCGCCGGTCACCGCGATCACCTGTACGGGATGCATGCTGCCCATTTTATTTCTTTACCTTGTCTTGCTTAGACGCAGGCTACATGGCTTGGCCGCGTGAATCGCTTGCAGACCATCAATGTAGGTACATTTCACGGTGTTCATCCTGACTTCAACCGACCCGTTTTGCCGGGTTGTGGTAGAGGTCGGCGAACATATCGGCCATCGCTTCCTCGCTAGGCTCTTCTTGCATTTGCACGCTGACGGCACGGCTGACCAACTGATGACGGCGCGGCAGATGAAGATCATCCGGGATCCGCGGCCCGTCGGTCAGGTAGGCAACCGGTAATTCATGACTGATAGCCAGGCTCAACACTTCACCCAGGCTGGCGGTTTCATCCAGTTTCGTGAGGATGCAACCGGCCAGGCCACAGCGTTTGTAGCTATGGTACGCAGCGGTAAGAACCTGTTTTTGGCTGGTGGTTGCAAGCACCAGGTAATTTTTCGACTTGATACCACGCCCGGCCAGGGTTTCCAGTTGCATGCGCAACGCCGGGTCGCTGGCTTGCAAGCCGGCGGTGTCGATCAGCACCACGCGCTTGCGCAGCAGCGGATCGAGGGCGTTGGCCAGGGACTGGCCCGGGTCGACGTGGGTCACCGGTACATTGAGGATGCGGCCCAACGTCTTGAGCTGCTCCTGGGCGCCGATCCGGTAGCTGTCCATGCTCACCAGCGCGATATTATTCGCGCCGTACTTGAGCACATAACGCGCTGCCAGCTTGGCGAGGGTGGTGGTCTTGCCCATGCCGGCAGGGCCGACCATGGCGATCACACCGCCCTCTTCCAGGGGTTCGATTTCCGGGGTAGCGATCATCCGCGCCAGGTGGGCCAGCAACATGCGCCAGGCCTGGCGTGGTTCTTCGATTTCGGTGGTCAGGGCCAGCAGGTCGCGGGACAACGGGCCGGACAAGCCAATGCGTTGCAGGCGACGCCACAGGTTGGCCTGTTGCGGTTTGCTGCCTTGCAGCTGCGTCCAGGCCAGCGAGCCGAGCTGCACTTCCAGCAGTTCGCGCAGGCCGTTGAGCTCAAAGCGCATCGAGTCGAACACACGCTGGTCAACTGCGGCGGCCGGGGCTGGCGCGGCAGGACGCGGCGGCTCGACGAAGGTCGGCTCAACCAGTGGTTCGGCAGCGGTCAGCGGCAGCCCGGCGAACAACTGGCGATTGGTGGTGGTATCGCTGTCGCCACGCATGCTCAGCTCAGCCTGGGCCGAGACGATGCGCGAAGCGGTCTTGCGCAGCTCGTCTTCGAGCTCCATGTTCGGTACACGCGGCGCCAGCGCCGAGGGGGTGTAATCCAGGGCAGCCGTCAGCTCGACACCGCCGGCAATACGACGGTTACCGATAATCGCGGCGTCGGCGCCCAGCTCATCACGGACCAGTTTCATGGCCTGACGCATATCGGCGGCGAAAAAACGCTTAACTTGCATAACCCACTACCCTCAGCCGTTGGGCCCTACTGTCGCGACGATAGTCACTTGCTTGTTGTCAGGAATTTCCTGATAAGCCAAAACGTGCAAATTCGGTACTGCCAAGCGTCCAAACCGCGACAACATCGCGCGGACCGGACCTGCCACCAGCAGAATCACCGGTTGGCCCTGCATTTCCTGACGCTGTGCGGCGTCGATCAACGAACGCTGCAGCTTTTCAGCCATGCTTGGCTCCAGCAGAACGCCCTCTTCCTGGCCTTGTCCTGCCTTCTGAATACTATTGAGCAATATTTGTTCCAACCTTGGTTCCAAGGTGATCACAGGCAGCTCAGAGTCAAGCCCTACAATGCTTTGCACGATTGCACGGGACAATCCGACACGCACCGCAGCCACCAGCGCGGCGGTATCTTGACTCTTGGCGGCGTTGTTGGCGATGGCCTCGGCAATGCTGCGAATGTCGCGTACCGGTACCTGTTCGGCCAGCAGCGCTTGCAGCACCTTGAGCAATTGCGACAGCGACAGCACCCCGGGCACCAGCTCTTCCGCCAGTTTTGGCGAGGCTTTGCCCAGTAAGCCCATCAATTGCTGGACTTCTTCGTGGCCGATGAGCTCGTGGGAGTGCTTGTACAGAATCTGGTTGAGGTGGGTCGCGACGACCGTGCTGGCGTCCACCACGGTATAGCCCAGTGACTGCGCCTGGCTGCGCTGGCTGATTTCGATCCACACCGCCTCCAGGCCGAAAGCCGGATCTTTGGCGGTAATGCCGTTGAGGCTGCCGAACACCTGGCCTGGGTTGATCGCCAACTCGCGATCCGGATAGATCTCGGCTTCAGCCAGGATCACCCCCATCAGGGTCAGGCGGTAGGCGCTCGGAGCCAGGTCGAGGTTGTCGCGGATGTGCACGGTGGGCATCAGGAAGCCCAGGTCCTGCGAGAGTTTCTTACGCACGCCCTTGATCCGCGCGAGCAATTGGCCGCCTTGGTTGCGGTCCACCAGCGGGATCAGGCGATAGCCGACTTCCAGGCCGATCATGTCGATGGGGGTCACGTCGTCCCAGCCCAACTCCTTGGTTTCCTGGGCGCGGGCTGGCGATGGCAGCAGTTCTTGTTGACGCGCAACTTCTTGCAGGGCTTGGACCTTGACCGCGTTTTGCTTCTTCCAGAACAGGTAGGCACCACCGCCCGCCATGGCCGCCATGCTCAGGAACGACACATGGGGCATGCCCGGGACGATACCCATGATCGCCATGATGCCCGCCGCCACGGCCAACGCCTTGGGCGATGCAAACATCTGCCGGCTGATCTGCTTGCCCATGTCTTCGGAGCCCGACGCACGGGTCACCATGATGGCTGCAGCTGTAGATAACAACAGTGATGGCAATTGCGCCACTAAACCGTCACCGATGGTCAGCAAGGCGTACACCTTGCCCGCATCGCCGAAGGTCATGCCGTGCTGAAAGATACCGACGGCCATGCCGCCGATCAGGTTGATGAACAGAATCAACAGGCCAGCGATGGCGTCACCGCGCACGAATTTGCTGGCACCGTCCATGGAGCCGTAGAACTCGGCTTCCTGTGCCACTTCCAGGCGGCGGGTCTTGGCTTGATTCTGGTCGATCAGACCGGCGTTGAGGTCGGCGTCGATGGCCATTTGTTTGCCGGGCATGGCGTCGAGGGTAAAGCGCGCGCTCACCTCGGAAATCCGCCCGGCGCCCTTGGTGACCACCACGAAGTTAATGATCATCAGGATCGCGAACACCACGATACCGACCACGTAGTTACCGCCGATCACCACCTCACCGAAGGCCTGGATCACCTTACCGGCGGCCGCGTGGCCGTCCTGGCCGTGGAGCATGACGACGCGGGTGGACGCCACGTTGAGCGCCAGCCGCAGCAGGGTCGCCACCAGCAGGATCGTCGGGAATACCGCAAAGTCCAGCGGCCGCAGGGCGTAAACGCACACCAACAGGACCACGACCGACAACGCAATGTTGAAGGTGAAGAACACGTCCAGCAGGAACGGCGGCATCGGCAACATCATCATTGCCAGCATCACCAGCAACAACAACGGCACACCCAGATTGCCCCGCGAGAGGTCAGTCAGGGTCGTACGGGCCGTGCCGAGCATTTGAGAGCGATCCACCACCGGTATTCCTCGTTTCCTTGAAGCAAACTTTTGACGCCGGAAGGCGTCCTGGAGGCGGTATTGCAAGAAGCCTTCCAACTTTTGCTTTAAAAAACGCGGATTGCTCCCAAGCACGCTGGAGCACTATCAAGCCGGGCAATTCAACTGACGATCTGCACATCCGTAGCCTGATCACCCTTTTGACCTTTTTCTACTCTGAACTCCACTTTCTGCCCCTCCTCAAGGGTTTTATAGCCCTCGCCCTTGATCGCCGAATAGTGGACGAAGAGATCTCCCCCACCATCCTGACTGATAAAGCCATAGCCTTTTTCCCCGTTAAACCACTTCACCGTACCTGTCGACATTGCCGCTCTCCTGACATCTCGCTCAGCACACCACACGAGACTCACTGGATAATCTTGATAGTGGACGCGAATACGCCCTCAGGGCGGTGGATCCTCGTAAATTGCACCCTTAGGCCCTCTCTGAGCCAAATCCCTGCAGAACTCGTGAGATCCACCAACACGTGTTCGTCGCCGCCATCCATTGCAATCACTCCCTCCCCTGTTTTGCGGTCGTATTCCTCGACCGTCCCTTTAACCACTTCCATTGCAACACCCTCTGCCTCACGCACAGCAATGTGCGTGGAAAACCCAGTGCTATGGAACCGCGATAAAGGGACGGCAGCTACTGTCAAAGTTGACAGGTAGACGACCGACAACGACGAGTGGTAGGGGGAAGGATGGAGCCGGGAGGGAGAGTTCGGGGCAGCTGATAATCAGGAGTCGCGGCGCAATTCCGGCGGGATCGGCAGATCCTTGAGCGGGTCCGGACGCTTGCCCTTGCCCGCGCGGTATTGGCGGATCTGATAGACATACGCCAACACCTGAGCCACGGCCAGGTAAAGCCCGGCGGGGATTTCCTGATCGAGATCGGTGGAGTAGAAGATCGACCGCGCCAGTTCCGGCGATTCGAGCAACAGGATGTCGTGGGCCACGGCGATTTCGCGGATTTTCAGCGCAGTAAAGTCGCTGCCCTTGGCCAGCAGCATCGGTGCGCCGCCCTTCTCCGGGTCGTACTTGAGGGCCACGGCGTAGTGGGTCGGGTTGGTGATGACCACGTCGGCGTCGGGCACCGACGCCATCATCTTGCGCTGGGACATTTCCCGCTGCAGCTGGCGGATGCGTTGCTTGACCTCGGGCCGCCCTTCCTGATCCTTGTGTTCGTCGCGCACTTCCTGCTTGGTCATCAGCAGTTTCTTGTGGCTTTCCCACAGCTGGATCGGCGCATCCACTGCCGCAATGATGATCAGCCCGGCGGCCATCCATAGCGCACTCCAGCCGACCACCTGCACGCTGTGGATGATCGCCGACTCCAACGGTTCGTGGGCGATACGCAGCAGGTCGTCGATGTCTGACGACAACACCATCAGCGCCACAAACAGAATCAGGATGAACTTGGCCAGGGCCTTGAGCAGCTCCACCAGGGCCTTGGCGGAGAACATGCGCTTGAGCCCGGCCCCGGGGTTCATGCGGCTGAACTTAGGCGCCATGCTGCTCGCGGCGAACAGCCAGCCGCCGAGGGCTACCGGACCGATCAGCGCGGCCAGCAACAAGGTAATCAGGATGGGCTGCACCGCCAGGATCGCGATCTTGCCCGAGTGCAACAGGTATTGCCCCATCGCATCAGGGTTAAGCAACACCTCACGAGGCAAGGTGAAGTTGTGCTTCATCAGCTCCAGCAAGTCGAGCGCCAAACCACCGCCGTAGATCAGCAAGGCGCCGGCACCGGCCATCATGGTCGCAACGGTATTGAGCTCTTTGGAGCGCGCAATCTCGCCCTTTTCCCTGGAGTCCTTTTTACGTTTCTCCGTGGGGTCTTCTGTTTTGTCCTGACCACTCTCGCTCTCGGCCATGGCTCAGCGCGCCCGTGCCAGATCACGTAAGAACTGCAAGGCGTCGGTCGCCAGCGGTTGATACTGATTGAGAATGTCGGCCAGGCCGATCCAGAAAATCCCCATGCCCAACACCAGGGTCAACGGGAAACCAATCGAAAAGATGTTCAACTGCGGCGCCGCACGGGTCATCACGCCAAACGCGATGTTGACCACCAACAATGCGGTAATCGCCGGCAGTACCAGCAACAGCGAAGCCCCCAGCACCCAACCGAGGCGCCCGACCGTTTCCCAGAAGTGATTGACCACCAACCCCGACCCCACCGGCAAGGTGGTGAAGCTTTCGGTCAGCACCTCGAACGCCACCAGATGCCCGTTCATCGCCAGGAACAGCAAGGTCACCAGCATCGTCAGGAATTGCCCGATCACCGCGGCCGACACACCGTTAGTGGGGTCGACCATCGAGGCGAAGCCCATGCCCATCTGGATCGAGATGATTTGCCCGGCAATCACAAACGCCTGGAAGAACAGTTGCAGGGAAAACCCCAACATGGCACCGATCAGGACTTGTTCGGCGATCAGCATCAGGGCACTCAGGTCCAGGGCATTCACCGACGGCATCGGCGGTAAGCCCGGCACCAGCACCACCGTGATCGCCACCGCCAAATACAGGCGCACCCGGCGTGGCACCAGGGTCGTGCCGAACACCGGCATGGCCATCAACATGGCCGTCACGCGGAACAACGGCAGGATGAACGACGCCACCCACGTGCTGATCTGGGTGTCGGTCAATGCCAGCAGGGAATTCACCCGATCAGCCGATCAACTGCGGAATACTGCCGTACAGCTGCAGGATGTATTCCATAAAGGTTTGCACCAGCCACGGGCCGGCGACGATCAGGGTGATCAGCATCACCAGCAGGCGCGGCAGGAAGCTCAAGGTCTGTTCGTTGATCTGGGTGGCAGCCTGGAACATCGCCACCAGCAGGCCCACCAACAGGCTCGGCACCACCAGCACGGCAACCATCATGGTGGTCAGCCACAGCGCTTCTCGGAACAGGTCGACGGCTACTTCTGGCGTCATTGCGCTATACCCCGCCGAAACTGCCGGCCAGGGTGCCGATAATCAGCGCCCAACCGTCTACCAGCACAAACAGCATGATCTTGAACGGCAACGAGATGATCAGTGGTGACAGCATCATCATACCCATGGCCATCAGCACGCTCGCCACCACCAGGTCGATGATCAGGAACGGGATAAAGATCATGAAGCCGATCTGGAACGCGGTCTTCAACTCGGAAGTCACAAAGGCCGGTACGAGAATGGTCAGCGGCGCCTGGTCCGGGGTCGCGATGTCGGTACGCTTGGACAGGCGCATGAACAGCTCAAGGTCACTGGAGCGGGTCTGCGACAGCATGAAATCCTTGATGGGGACCTGTGCCCGGTCAATCGCCACCTGGGCGGTGAGGGTTTCCGCCAGATAGGGCTGCAGGGCTTGCTGGTTCACCTTGTCGAACACCGGCGCCATGATGAACATGGTCAGAAACAACGCCATGCCGGTGAGGATCTGGTTCGACGGCGTCTGTTGCAGGCCCAGGGCCTGACGCAGGATCGAGAACACGATGATGATCCGCGTGAAGCTGGTCATCAGCATCACAAACGCCGGGATAAAGCTCAGCGCGGTCATGATCAGCAGGATCTGCAGGCTGACCGAATACTCCTGGGCCCCGGCCGCGTTGGTACCCAGCGTAATCGCCGGGATCGACAACGGGTCGGCGGCAAACGCCAACGGCGCCGCCAGCCACAGCATGAGCGTCAATAACACGCGCATTACTTCTTATCCTTCTGATCCTTGCCCAGCAGTTCCATCAGGCGCTGAGCGAATTCGGGCGTGGCGGGCTTGGACTGATCCACGTTCACCGGGGTCTTGAGCACATGCAACGGGGTGATGCGGCCAGGAGTGAGGCCCAGCAGGATCTGCTCTTCACCCACTTGCACCAGCACCAGCCGATCACGCGGGCCGAGGGCGCGGGAGCCGATCATCTCGATCACCTGCGCGTTACCCGGACCCACCTGCTGTACGCGGCGCAACAGCCAGGCCAACACGAAGATCAGGCCAACCACCAGCAACAGCCCCAGCACCAGTTGGGTCAACTGGCCACCGAGGCCGCTGCCGACCGGCGCCGCCGCGGCGGCCGCCTGGGCCACCGGCTCTGCGGCCCAAGCGCCCAATGGCAGCGCGACCAACAGTCCCACCATCAGCCGCTTCATATCAGCGCAACTTCTTGATGCGTTCGCTTGGGCTGATCACGTCCGTCAGGCGGATGCCGAACTTTTCGTTGACCACCACCACTTCACCGTGGGCAATCAGGGTGCCGTTGACCAGCACGTCCAAGGGCTCACCCGCCAGGCGATCCAGCTCGATCACCGAGCCCTGGTTGAGTTGCAGCAGGTTGCGGATGTTGATATCGGTGCTGCCCACTTCCATGGAAATCGACACCGGGATGTCGAGGATCACGTCCAGGTTCGGCCCATCGAGGGTCACCGGGTCGTTGTTCTTCGGCACGCTGCCAAACTCTTCCATCTGCAGGCGGTTACCTGCGGGGGCAGTGGCGGCATCGGCGGCCAGCAGGGCGTCGATATCGTCCTGGCCAACATCGCCGGTTTCTTCCAGGGCCGCAGCCCATTCGTCAGCCAGAGCCTGGTCTTCGGCGGAAGTGTTTTCGTGTTCGGTAGCCATTACATGTCCTCGGCGGAGCAAACATTCATAAATAGGGGATGCATCAGCGACGGTTGATCGGCTCAACCACTTGCAGCGCCAGGTTGCCCTTATGGGAACCCAGCTTGACCTTGAACGACGGCACGCCATTGGCGCGCATGATCATTTCTTCCGGCAATTCGACCGGGATGATGTCTCCCGGCTGCATGTGCAAAATATCCCGCAGGCGCAATTGGCGACGTGCCACGGTGGCGCTCAGCGGCACGTCGACGTCCAGCAAGTCTTCGCGCAAGGCCTTGACCCAACGCTCGTCCTGGTCGTCCAGGTCGGACTGGAAACCGGCATCAAGCATCTCGCGCACCGGCTCGATCATCGAGTACGGCATGGTCACGTGCAGGTCGCCGCCGCCGCCATCGAGTTCGATGTGGAAAGTGGACACCACAATCGCTTCGCTCGGGCCGACGATGTTGGCCATGGCCGGGTTCACTTCCGAGTTGATGTACTCGAAATTGACTTCCATGATCGCCTGCCAGGCTTCCTTCAAATCGATGAAGGCCTGCTCCAGCACCATGCGCACGACGCGCAATTCGGTGGGGGTGAATTCACGGCCTTCGATCTTGGCGTGACGACCGTCACCGCCGAAGAAGTTGTCCACCAGCTTGAACACCAGCTTGGCGTCGAGGATGAACAGCGCAGTGCCGCGCAACGGCTTGATCTTGACGAGGTTAAGGCTGGTGGGAACGTACAGCGAATGCACGTACTCACCGAACTTCATCACCTGCACGCCGCCCACCGCCACGTCCGCCGAGCGGCGCAGCATGTTGAACATGCTGATCCGGGTGTAGCGAGCAAAGCGTTCGTTGATCATCTCCAGCGTCGGCATGCGTCCACGGACGATGCGATCCTGGCTGGTCAGGTCATAACTTTTGACGCTGCCGGGCTCGGCAGCCATTTCGGTCTGTACCAGACCGTCGTCGACGCCATGCAACAGCGCGTCGATTTCATCCTGGGACAGCAGGTCTTGCACGGCCATGTCGTGATCCTACTGCAATACGAAGTTAGTGAAGAGCGCCTGCTCGACCACGACTTTGCCGAGCTCCTTCTGGGCCACTTCCTGCACGCTGGCAGTGACCTTCTGGCGCAGCATTTCCTGGCCCACCGGGGTGGCCAAGGTGTCGAAGCTCTGCCCGGAGAACAGCATCACCAGGTTGTTGCGGATCACCGGCATATGCACTTTGAGGGCATCCAGATCCGCCGCATTCCGTGCCAGCAAGGTGATGCTCACTTGCAGGTAGCGTTGACGACCGTTCTGATTGAAGTTGGCGACAAAGGCCGGAAGCATCGGCTCGAAGATTGCCGGTGACTTGACGTTACTGGCGGTTTCGGCGGCAGGTGCCTGTTTGCTTGCACTGCTATGCATGATGTACCAAGTGCCGCCCACCGAGGCCCCGATGGCCAGGAGCAGGCCCACGACTATCATCAGGATAAGCTTGAGCTTGCCTTTGCCTGCCGGTGCGGGTGCTTTTGCTGCGTCGTCGCTCTTCGCCATGCCAATAATCCGTCACTATTCGGGAATTCATAGATCTACGGATAGGCAAGAGCAAGTGTTATGCCAGAGTTGTCTGGCAGGCAGAGACGAACGAACACCACAAAACAAATGTGGGAGGGAGCTTGCCCCGATGAGGGTGTGTCAGTTCATACATCGATTAACTGATACACCCTCATCGGGGGGGCAAGTCCCCTCCCACAATTTGGATCTGTACGCGGCTCAAGTCAGGCGTAGTAATCGACGGCGCTGGAGCCGATCACTGTAGAGCTCACTGGCACCACGGCTTCAGCCACATCAATGTGGTTGCCACTGTCGCCGCTGTCAGCCCCTCGCCCGCTGCGACTCACGCCACTGGTCTGGGCCTGCTGCTGTTGCTGCTCCTGACCACGGGATTGGTCGGACACGTTGACGTCCACCTGCCCCATGCCCTGTTGCGCAAACATTTCCCGCAGGCGACCCGACTGGCTTTCCAGCGCTTCACGCACCACCGGGTGGGCGCTCATGAAATTGACCTGGGCTTGCTGGTCGGCGGTCATGTTGACCTTGATATCCAGACGACCGAGTTCAGCCGGTTGCAACTGGATCTCCGCCGACTTGAGGTTGGCGCTGGACAGGTACATCACTCGATTGACGATCTCGTCGGTCCAACCGCTCTGGTGCATGGCCAGTGGCGCATTCGTCACCGGCGGCAACGCGTTGGCCGTTTTCGGCGTGGCCGCCTGGGTCAATGCCGCCAAACGATTGGCGAAATCATCGACACGGGTGTCGCTGGTGGCGTTTTTAAGGTCTTTGAGGCCGTCTTCGATCAAGCCGCTGAAGGCCTTGTCACCGCCTTGGTCAGTGCTGTCTTTGGTGGCTTGCTGGTCGACCATTGTGGCCAGGCCAGCGGCAAAGTTCTGCGCGGCGGTTGGCTGGTCCTGGGTAGTCGTCGGTGCGGTTTTGGCCGGCGCCTGGCTGCTGGCCGACACATGCCCGCCCTGCTCCATCGCCAGGCGCACGGCCGGCATGGCATCCAGGGGATCAGCCTCAGGATCGAAGGCCGGCTTGACCTCCTCGGTCGCCGCGATGGGCACAGCGACCAACGGCAGGGCCTTGTCGTCCTGGGCGGCAGCGGCGGGTTCCGGGGTTTCCACCGGCACGACCACCGGCAAGACCACAGGCGTGACAGCGGCAATCATGGCCGGGTCGACGACGGGATCAGTCGGGGGCTGCTGCGCGAGTGCTGGATCGGCGGGTGCGTCGTCATCCTTATTGGCGCTGTCGTCGGACGGCTTGGCAGGCAAGGTCTTGCCGCTATCGGCAACCGCCGGTGTACTGGCGGCAGGCTTGTCGGTACCGGCAGCCGGCTTGGCGCTGGCGTCGACAGGCTTGTCGCGTGTGGGTTTAGCCGCGTTGTCGTCGGTTTTGACCGACGGTTTCGAGCCTTGGCTGGCGAACACTTGAGCGAAGCCAGGGCCCTTGTCCCGTGGGTCCGCAGCCGCTACCTGGGGGTTGGCAGCGGGCGCTTGAGGCTTGGCCGCGGGGGCAGCCTGAAGAAGCGAATTGGGGGCGACTGGCATAGGTAAAGGTCTCCACTGCATGGGGGTCGGGGATGCAGTATCTGGAGATAGAGCAAGAGTTGGGCCAGGTTTCTTGGATTGCGGTTTTTTGGGTGGACCTATCCGTTATTCGGTAACGGACAGGTCACCCATCAAAGTTGAAACCGTTGCCTTTCGTGCTCATACAAGGGCCGCACCAACGCAAACTCCCGATCAATCTGATCCACCAACTCCCCCAAGTCCGAAGCCGGCTCAGAAGACCTGGCCTCAAGCGACTGACACAACTGCGCCAACCGCAGCGCCCCAAGGTTCCCACTGCTCCCCTTGAAACTATGCGCAATCCGTCCCAAAGCCTTGGCATCATCCCGCGCCTGGTGCAGGGCCTCGATGCGTTTCTGGGAGTCATCAAGAAAGGTATCAAGCAGCTTGGGATACTCGCCCTCCATAACCTCCTGCAAACCCGACAACACCTGCGGGTCCATATGAATCTCTGCCACTTGCTCGCTCCTTGATCAAGAATCGGCGGATTATGCCAGAGCCCCCCAGCAAAACTCCACGCAGACACTGCGCCCGCCGTCAGACCAGCGTACGTCGCTGCTCAACTGGCGCACCAGGCTAAGGCCCCGACCCGACAGACGATCGACGTCCAGCGGCCGTGCCAGCATCTGTTCCACGTCGAAACCCGGCCCGCTGTCTTCCAGGCGCAACGTCATTTTGCCGCCCATGTGGGTGGGCGCCACCTGCACATGCACCCGCACGTAACCGCTGTTCAACTTCGCCAGGCGGTCATTGCGCTGGCGGTAATATTCGGCAAACCCCTGGGCATTGCGCTTGAGCCGCGAGTCCAGCCCCAGCACACCATGTTCCAGGGCGTTGGAATACAGCTCAGCCATCACGCTGTAGAGCGCCCCGCTCTGCTCGCGCAGGCCGTGGATTTCAAGCAGCAGTTGCAGCAGATAGGGCAAAGGGTTGTAGCGCTTGAGGGTCTCGGCGCGAAACTCGAAGCTCACCGACCAATCCAGCGGGCAGGATTGGCCGCTGTCGGCATACAACGGCCCGGTGGCGCGCAGGGATTGGCCGTGCTGCAGGGTGATTTCCACCATGCTCACGTCATCACGCGCTTCACCGCGAAACGCCGCCAGGGCCTGTTCGATGTCTTCAAACAGACGATTGGGCTCGCGATTGGCCGCAAAGACCTGCTGCAAACGCTCGGCGCCGAACAGTTGATCGTTGGCATCTGCGGTATCCAGCACGCCGTCGGACAGCAGGAACACACGGTCGCCCAACGCCATGGGCCAGACTTCGGTGCGGTCATCAAACGCTTGCGCCGACAACACCCCCAACGGCAAATGCCGCGACTGCATCGGGGTGCGCTTGCCGCTGGCGATGTCATGCACATAACCGTCGGGCATGCCCCCGTTCCACACCTCCACCACGCGCCGCTCGGTGCTCAGGCACAACAGGGTGGCGCAGCAGAACATGTCCACCGGCAGGATGCGCTTGAGCTTGGCATTCATCTCCCGAAGGATCTGCGTCAGGCCATAGCCCTTGGCGGTCATCCCATAGAACACTTCCGCCAGGGGCATAGCGCCCACCGCCGCCGGCAAGCCATGGCCGGTGAAATCGCCGAGCAGCACGTGCATGTCGCCTGACGGCGTGTAGGCCGCCAGCAGCAGGTCGCCATTGAACAGCGCATAGGGCGATTGCAGGTAGCGGATGTTCGGTGCGGCATTGATGCAGCCGGAGTGGGCGACCTTATCGAACACTGCCTTGGCCACGCGCTGCTCATGCAGCAGGTAGTCGTGGTGCTTGGCAATCATGTCGCGTTGCTGCAACACCGTGGCTTGCAGGCGGCGCAGGCGGTCCATGGCGTTGATCTTGGCCGCCAGGATCAGTTGGTTATAGGGTTTGGGCAGGAAGTCATCACCGCCGGCATCCAGGCACTCGGCCAGGGCAGCGCTTTCGCGCAGGGAGGTGAGGAAAATGATGGGGACCAATTCTTCCCCCGCCAGTTGCTTGATCCACCGCGCAGCGCCGTAGCCATCCATCACTGGCATCAAAGCATCCATCAGCACCAGCTGCGGCCGTTCGCGGGCAAAGACTTCGACGGCTTCCTCGCCGTTGGTAGCGGTGAGCACCTGATGCCCCTGGCGCCGCACAATGGTCGACAGCAACAGAAGATCGGCAGCGTTATCATCGGCGATCAGGATCGTCAGCGGCTCAACCGCGGGGGCCTGGGCGCTCACTTGATGTCGAACAGCTTGTCGAAGTTGGAGATGGCGAGGATCTTGCGCACATCGGAGTTGGTGTTGACCACCTCAACCCGCGCCTCTTCGCCGCCAGCATGGTCCCTCAACAGCAGGAGCATGCCCAAGGCCGAGCTGTCCATGTACGTGGTTTCTTTCAGATCGACCACATACAGCTCAGGCACTTTGTAGTAACGCTCGTAGGCGTCACGAAACGTCTGATGACTGCCGAAATCAAACCGTCCCTTGATAGCGATCGTCAACTTCTTCCCGTCCAGGGATACTTCTGACTCGATTGACATGCGACTGCTTCCTTGTCATGGGCATAGACACAAGGTGTAGCAGGCGAATGAGATCCGGGCAACACCGCAGGTCAAATGCGGAAGAGGGCCTGGTCCCGATAGCCGTGGGTCAGTCAACAAATTCAGTGACCGATCTATCGCTATCGGGGGCAAGCCCCCTGGCACATTCAGAATTGTGATTGGCGGGGAAGACGTTGTGATAGCTCATCGAGCAACTTCTGCTCACGCTTGTCTTCCAGCGCCCGCGCTTCATCGATATAGCGCTGCACCAGCTTGCGCAATCCTTCGACCCGGGCAAACGCCTCTTGCCAACTTTCGCGGGCCTTATCGAGATTGTTCTGGTGCCAGGCCAGGCTCTGGCGCTGTTGGCCCACGGCGGTTTCCAACTGGTTGAGAAAGCCCTGGTAGCCCATCAGCCACTGACCCGAAACGCCCTTGGTGCCGCGCTCGATCCATTGCTGTTGGTACTCGCCGCGAAAGCGTTCCAGGTCACCCAACTTGCTTTCCGCCAAGCGCACTTGGCCCTGGAAATAACCCAGGCGCTGTACGGCGGTTTTTTCGGCCTTTTCGGCCATGTCCACCACGGGGGCCAGGCGCGCGGCGCGGCTGTTGGCCATGGCTTAGCCGCCTGGCGCAGGGGCGAAGATGGAATGCAGATGCGCTTCGCTTTCACCCATGCTGATCTTGTCGTTGAGGCCTTGGCGCAGGTAAGTCACCAACTGCGGTTGCAGGGCGATCGCCAGGTCGGTGTCGCGATCGCCACCGGCCACGTAGGCGCCAACGCTGATCAGGTCGCGGCTCTGTTGATAGCGCGACCACAACTGCTTGAACTGTTGCGCGCGGACCATATGCTCCGGCGTGACCACCGCCGGCATGACCC
This sequence comes from Pseudomonas sp. H1_D04, assembly GCF_054683855.1. Lineage (NCBI taxonomy): Bacteria > Pseudomonadati > Pseudomonadota > Gammaproteobacteria > Pseudomonadales > Pseudomonadaceae > Pseudomonas > Pseudomonas sp. H1_D04. The sequence goes on along the minus strand of NZ_CP162826.1, from coordinate 3,954,834 downwards.
GGCTGATGGACGCTTCGATATCGATAGCCGGGTAGTGCCCTTCTTCGGCCAAACGGCGCGACAGCACAATGTGGCCGTCGAGCACGCCCCGCGCCGAGTCGGCGATAGGGTCCTGCTGGTCATCGCCTTCGGACAACACCGTGTAGAACGCAGTGATCGAGCCGCCACCGGCCTCGGCATTACCGGCTCGCTCCACCAGTTTCGGCAGCTTGGCGAACACCGACGGTGGGTAGCCCTTGGTCGCCGGGGGTTCGCCGATGGCCAGGGCGATTTCCCGCTGGGCCTGGGCAAAACGGGTGAGCGAGTCCATCAGCAACAGGACGTTCTTGCCCTTGTCGCGAAAGTATTCGGCGATGCGCGTGCAGTACATGGCCGCGCGCAAACGCATCAACGGCGCATCATCCGCTGGGGAGGCGACGACGACGGAGCGCTTGAGGCCTTCTTCACCGAGGCTGTGCTCGATGAATTCCTTAACTTCCCTGCCCCGCTCGCCGATCAGCCCCACCACGATGATGTCGGCCTCGGTAAAGCGCGTCATCATGCCGAGCAACACCGACTTACCCACACCGGTACCGGCGAACAGGCCCAGACGCTGGCCGCGGCCGACCGTCAATAAACCGTTGATGCTGCGGATGCCCACATCCAGCGGCACGCTGATGGGGTTGCGGTTGAGCGGGTTGATGGTGGGGCCGTCCATCGGCACCCAGTCTTCGGCTTTCATGCCGCCCTTGCCGTCCAACGCACGACCGGCGCCGTCCAGCACCCGGCCGAGCATGCTCATGCCCATGGGCAGGCGGCCGGTATCGGCCAGCGGTACCACGCGGGCGCCGGGGGCGATGCCCGCCAGGCTGCCGACGGGCATCAGGAAGATCTTGTTGCCGGAAAAGCCCATCACTTCCGCTTCGACCTGCACCGGGTGGTAGCTGTCGTCGTTGATCACCATGCAGCGGCTGCCCATGGCGGCGCGCAGGCCCTCGGCTTCGAGGGTCAGGCCGACCATACGCAACAGGCGCCCTTCAAGGATCGGCTGGCCGGGCAATTCAGTGGCCTCGACGTAGCCGCTCAGGCGCTTGACGAAGCTGGTGCGATCAAGGCGCATCGGCGGCGTCCAGGTCGACGCTGAGGTCAGGTTCGGCGGGGTTCAACACCTGCTCGTGGACTTGATCCAGCAGCTTGGCCATGATCTGGCTGATGCGGGTTTCCACCGTCGCATCAATGCGGCTGTGTTCGGTCTCGACCCGGCAACCACCGGGCTGAAGCGCTGCGTCTTCGACGATGCGCCAGGTTTCTTCATGGCGCTCGCGCAGGGCTTTGACCTGTTCGAAATCCTGCGGATTGATGTACAGCCGCACATTGCCGACACCCAGGGGCAGCAGCTTGAGTGCTTCGCGCATCACGCTTTCGATATGACTGGAGTCGAGCACCAGTTCGCGCTGGATCACCTGGCGTGCAATATGCTCCACCAGGCCGACCATGGATTTTTCAATCTGCGCATCCTGCTCGGCGATAGGGTCGAACAGCACACCCATCAAGCGTTCCAGGCTGGCCAGCTTGACGCTCAGCGCCGCTTCGGCCTCTTGGCGCACCTTGAGAGTGGTGCTGCGAAAACCGTCTTTTTCACCCGCTGCGAAGCCTTCGTTGTAGGCCTCCTGGCGGATGCTTTCCAACTCTTCCAGGGTCAGTGGCTGGACTTCTTCCAGCGGCACTTCTTCCATTTCCACCGGCGTTTCTTCAACGGGTTCCGGCTCAGGCTCGGGCACATGCGGGTCGAAGCTGGGCAACGACCAGATGTCGAACCCACCGACATCCCGTGCGCGAATCAGATCGCTGGGCGCCTCATCTTTGTTCGACATCAGGGGCGCCTTAGATCATTTCTTCGCCGCCCTTCCCACCGAGAACGATTTCTCCGGCTTCGGCCATACGGCGGGCAATGGTGAGGATTTCTTTCTGCGCGGTTTCCACGTCGCTGACGCGCACCGGGCCTTTGGCTTCCAGGTCGTCGCGCAACAGTTCGGAAGCACGCTTGGACATGTTCTTGAAGATCTTCTCTTTGACGCCTTCGTCCGAGCCTTTGAGGGCAAGCACCAGCACGTCGGAGGACACTTCGCGCAGCAACGCCTGGATGCCACGATCGTCGACATCGGAGAGGTTGTTGAACACGAACATGAGGTCTTCGATCTGGCCGGACAGGGTGTCGTCGATCTCGCGGATCGAGTCCATCAACTGGCCTTCGACCGAGCTGTCGAGGAAGTTCATGATGTCTGCCGCACGCTTGATACCACCCAAGGTGGTCCGCGAGGCATTCGAGTTGCCGGAGAACTGTTTCTCCAGGATGGTGTTCAATTCTTTCAGGGCCGCCGGCTGCACGGTGTTCAGCGATGAGACGCGCAGGATGATGTCCAGACGCACTTTATGGTCGAAATGGCCGAGCACTTCACCGGCCTGGTCCGGGTCGAGGTACGCCACCACGATGGCCTGGATCTGCGGGTGTTCAAAGCGGATCACGTCGGCGACGGCGCGCGGTTCCATCCACTTGAGGCTGTCCAGACCGCTGGTGTTTCCGCCCAACAGGATGCGGTCGATCAGGCCGTTGGCCTTGTCTTCGCCCAGGGCCGAGGTGAGCATCTTGCGGATGTAGCTGTCGGAGCCGACGCCCAGGCTGGTCTGGTCGCCGACGATCTCGACGAACTCGCTCATCACCTGCTCGACTTGCTCACGGTGCACATTGCGCATCTGCGCCATGGCCACGCCCACACGCTGGACCTCTTTGGGCCCCATGTGGCGCAGCACTTGGGCGGCATCGGTTTCACCGAGCGACAGCAGCAGGACTGCGGCTTTGTCGACCTTGGTGAGCTTGGCAACAGCGGCTCGATCACTCATCTGCGTTAATCCACTCTTTCACGACCTGGGCCACACGGCCCGGGTCTTCTGCTACCAGACTTTTGATTGCGTTCAACTGAGCGTCGTAACCTTCGCTCGGGCTTGGCAACAGGATGCTTTGCGGGCCGCCGAGGCTGACGCGGTCGTTGGCCAGTTCGCCGTCCAGGCCGCCCATGCCACCCAACTCGACGTCACTGCCGCCAAACGCCGCCAGTTGTTTGTTCTTGCCGTTGCCGGTGATGTTGTTGAGCACCGGGCGCAGCACGCCGAACACCAATACCAGGATGAACAACACACCCAGCACTTGCTTGACGATGTCCCAGAACCACGGCTGGGTGTAGAACGCCGCTTCGGCGATGACTTCACCGCGCTCGGCGGAGAACGGCATGTTGATCACGCTGACGCTGTCACCACGACTGGCGTCAAAGCCGACGGCGTCCTGCACGAGGCGAGTGAAGCGCGCCAATTCGTCGGCGCTCCACGGCGCACGGGTAACGGCGCCATCCGCCGCATTGACCTTGACCTGGTCATCGACCACCACCGACACCGACAGGCGATTGACGCGACCCTGCTGCTGCTTGGTGTGGCTGATGGAGCGATCGAGTTCGAAGTTCTTGGTGGACTGGTTACGCTTGTCCGCCGGGTACGGGGCGAGCATCGGTTGGCCGGTAGCCGGGTCCATGATCTGCTGGCCGTTGGCGTCCAACAATGGCTGGCCGGGCTGGATCGCGCCAGCGGTGGCAGCAGCGCCACCGGTGGTTTGCGGGGCCGAAGCCGGGGCTGGCGGCTGGTTGCTCAGGGCACCCGGCACACCTTGCGGACCATTGCTGGCGGTGCGTTGTTCGCTGGTGGACTGTTCGCTGCGCAGCGCTGGCTGGTCCGGGTTGAACTGCTCGGAGGTCGACTCGACGGCACTGAAGTCCACGTCGGCGGACACCTCAGCCTTGTAGCGGTCGTTGCCCAGCACCGGTTGCAGGATGTTGTGCACACGCTGGGTGAGCATGCTTTCCATACGGCGGCTGTAGTCGAATTGCTTGCCGGCCTGGGTCAGGGCGGAGTTTTCCGCCATGTCGGACAGCAGGTTGCCCTTCTGGTCGACAACGGTGATTTGCGACTTGCTCAGTTCAGGAACGCTGGTGGCCACCAGGTTGATAATCGCCAGAACCTGACCAGGCTCCAGCGAACGGCCGGAAAACAGTTCCACCAGTACCGAGGCACTTGGCTTGCGCTCGTCGCGCACAAACACCGAGCTTTTCGGAATGGCCAAGTGCACACGGGCGCCCTTGACGTTGTTCAAGCTGGAGATGGTGCGGGCCAGCTCGCCTTCCAGGCCACGACGGTAGCGCGTGGCTTCCATGAACTGGCTGGTCCCGAGGCCCTGGTCCTTGTCGAGGATTTCAAAACCAATATTGCTGTCGGACGGCGTTACGCCGGCAGCGGCAAGCTTCATGCGCGCACGGGCCACGTCATCGGCCTTAACCAACAGCGCGCCGGAGTTGGGCTCTACGGTGTAGGCGATGTCGGCGGCGGCGAGGGTTTCCATGATCTGCTTGGAATCCATGCCCGCCAGGCTGCCGTAAAGCGGACGGTAATCGGGTTGTTGCGACCACAACACCACGGCGAAACCAATCGCCACGCTGGCAGCCAGGCCGACCATCAGGCCCACCTGACGCAACATGGTCATTTCCGAGAGGTTTTCCAGGAACGACAGGCCAAACAGCGGCGGCTTGCCGTCTGCCTTGGCGGGTACGTTGTCGGAGACTGCTTCTGCCATGACTTAAATCTCGCCCTTAAACCGGCATCTGCATGATGTCTTGATAGGCCTGAACCAACTTGTTACGCACTTGGGTCAGAGCTTGAAAGGAGACGCTGGCCTTTTGCGAGGCGACCATCACATCGGTGAGGTCCACGCCGCTTTTGCCGATCTCGAACGCGGTGGCCAACTGGCTGGAAGCTTGCTGGGTGTCACTGACTTTGTTGATGGCCTGGCCGAGCATGTCGGCGAAGCTGCTTTGGCCCAATTCCGGCGCTGGCGCGACGGATTTCGGTTGAGCCATGGCATCCATTTGCATGGAGCGCATATCCAACATCAACCGATTGAACTCAATACCCTGGCTCATGAACTTCTCTCTCCAACCCGCAAATTTTTGACACTACGCAGCGATTACTAGGGGAGGTAGCAACAAGGGTGCCAGCTCTGTATCAACTCGTAAGAAAAGGCGACAAACCTTATCGACGTTGTTACCGGTTATGTGGCGAACAGATACGCCTCGACGTCCATCCCGGCGTCGCGCATCTGCGCCAGTTTGTAGCGCAGGGTGCGCGGGCTGATGCCCAGACGCTCGGCGGCCTCTTTGCGACGGCCGCGCTCGGCGCGCAGGGTGTCGATGATCATCTGGAATTCGCGGCGACGCAGGTCGTCACCCAGGGCACCGGCAGACTCAGCCTCTGCAACCACCGGCGTGGGCGCCAAGGTAGGCAATGGGGCCGCACCACTGCCCATGGCCAGGCAGAAATCCTGGGGCTGGATCAAGCCACCCTGTTGCAGAATCAGCGCGCGCTGGATGGCGTTATCCAACTCGCGCACGTTGCCCGGCCAGGGATAGCTGATGAGACACGCTTGCGCCTCGGCCGAGAGCCGCGCCTGGGCGTGCTTCATTTTTTTGACGTGGTTGTTCAGCAACCGCTCGGCCAGCGGAATGATGTCCGCCGGACGCTCACGCAGCGGGCGCCAGGCCAGGGGGAATACTGATAGCCGGTAGAACAGGTCTTCGCGGAAGCGCCCCGCCGCCACTTCGCCAGCGAGGTCGCGGTTGGTGGTGGCGACCACACGGATATCCAACTGGATCGGTTTACGCGCACCGACGCGCTCCACTTCGCGCTCTTGCAGCACCCGCAGCAGCTTGGCTTGCAGGCCCAGAGGCATTTCCGAGATTTCATCCAGCAGAATGGTGCCGCCATCGGCCTGTTCGAACTTGCCGGCCTGGGCCGCGATGGCACCAGTGAACGAGCCTTTTTCATGACCGAACAAGGTGGCTTCAAGCATGTTGTCGGGGATCGCCGCGCAATTGATGGCGATGAACGGTTGTTTGGCGCGAGTGGATTGCTGGTGGATGTAACGTGCCAGCACCTCTTTACCGGTACCGGACTCGCCGGAGATCAGCACCGTGGAATCACTGCGCGCCACCCGGGCCGCCAGCTCAAGCAATTGCGCACTGGCCGGCTCGAAGGCAATCGGGCCTTCGCCTTCGTTGGCAGGGATAACACCCAGGGCGTGCCGCGCCACCAGTTCGATCAGCGCCTTGGGTTCGAACGGCTTGACCAGGTAATCCGCCGCGCCTTGGCGCATGGCGTCCACCGCACGCTCCACCGCGCCGTGAGCAGTCATCAGCAACACCGGCAGTTGCGGTTGGCGCGCGCGCAGCAAGGCCAGTAACTGGTGGCCGTCCATGCCGGGCATGTTCACGTCACTGACCACCAGGCTGAAGGTTTCCTGCTCCACCGCGTCCAAGGCGTCCTCGGCAGAACCGACCGCCCGGTAGTCATGACCCGCCAACAGCAGCGTGTCCGCCAATGCTTCACGCAGGGCGCGATCGTCTTCCACCAACAGAACCTTGATAGCCATTACTTTTTACTCCGCGCTTGCCGCGCATGAAAACAGCGGCAAGCTCATCAATGCACACGTGCCACGCCCCAGTCGGGAATGCAGCTGCAATTCTCCCTGATGGGCACGCGCCACAGCCTTGACCACGGTCAGGCCGAGGCCGGTTCCATTGGTCTTGGTGGTGAAAAAGGGTTCGCCAAGGCGCTTAAGCACCACAGGATCAATGCCAGCACCGCTGTCGCTGATGCACAGGCGCAGGGTTTGCTCGCGGTTGTACAGGTGCACCTTGAGCCGTGCGCCCGGGCCGCTGGCCTGGATAGCGTTTTCGATCAGGTTAAGCAACGCGCCCACCAGGGTGTCGCGATTGCACAGCAACTCGCCAAGGTGGCTGTCGCACTGCCAACGCACCTGAGTGTCTTGAATATGGGTGGCCGCCGCCGCTTGCAGGGCCTGCATCAATTGGGCAGGTGTCACGCGGTCAGTCAGCGGCAATTCGCCGCGGGCAAACACCAACATGTCGCGTACCTGATGCTCCAGTTCGTGCAGGCGCTCTTTGAGACGGCCAGCAAACCGCTGCTGTGTGGCAGCGGGCAATTGTTCATCAGTCAAATGACTGGCGTAAATCAAGGCCGCCGACAACGGCGTACGGATTTGATGCGCCAAAGAAGCGACCATTCGGCCCAACGAGGACAAACGCTCGTGGCGCGCCAATTGGTCTTGCAGGTGACGGGTTTCGGTCAGGTCGTTGAGCAGCACCAATTGCCCTGGCTCAGCGTCCAGGGAACGGGTAGCGATGGACAGGCGGCGCCCGTCTTTAAGGGAGATTTCGTGACCATCATCCTCGCGCGGCGCAAAGCAGCGGGTAATGACGTGGCGCCACAGCTCGCCTTCCAGCGGCAGGCCGAGCATGTCGCAGGCTGCCGGATTGGCTTCGCGCACGCGGCCCTCTTCGTCAATGACGATAACGCCACCGGGCAGCAGCGACAGCAGGTTCTGCAGACGGTTGGCCAAGCGCTCTTTCTCGGCCAGCTCTTGCATGCGCTGGGCGCTAACCACCGCCAGTTCGCCTTTCAGCTCGCAGACCCGGGCCTCCAGCAGGCTGTAGGAATCAGTCAGTTGGCTCGACATCTGGTTGAACTGCGAGAACGCTTGTTCAAGACCCTGGCGGGTCTGCGGTTCTACAGGCGCAATCAGTCCCTGGATGGCAGGGGCCGAAGATAGTTGGGCGGCGTGGGGCATCATGCTCTCTCGCTTGGCTGACCGTCAGTTAAACGGAACGTTGCGAGGGCTGTAGCAATACTTGTGCCGAAAAAAAACCGCTGATTAATCAGCGGCTTGAAAAACAGGCGTCAATCATCTGCCTGTTCATCACCTTCTCGGCGGCTCATACCGTACTTGCGCATCTTCTCCACCAGGGTGGTTCGACGGATACGCAGGCGCTCGGCGGCCCGGGCGACGATGCCGTTGGCGTCGTCCAGGGCCTGTTGGATCAAGCCTTGCTCCAGGTTGCCGAGGTAGTCTTTGAGGTCGAGACCTTCCGGCGGCAGCATGGCGGTAGAACCGAAGTCCGGGGTGTGGCCGTTGATGGCGACCCGCTCTTCCATGTCACTGCGCAGGCTGTCGACCATCTGCTCGTCTTCGTCGTCGACGTAGCGGAATTTCTTCGGCAGCTCGACCACGCCGATCACACCGTAGGGGTGCATGATCGCCATGCGCTCCACCAGGTTGGCCAGCTCACGGACGTTGCCCGGCCAGCCATGGCGGCACAGGGACATGATCGCAGCGGAGTTGAAGCGAATCGAGCCGCGCTTTTCGTGTTCCATGCGCGAGATCAGTTCATTCATCAGCAGCGGGATGTCTTCCACGCGCTCACGCAGCGGGGCCATCTCGATTGGGAAAACGTTTAGGCGGTAGTACAAGTCTTCACGAAAGCTGCCCACCTCGATCATGCTTTCGAGGTTCTTGTGGGTAGCGGCGATGATGCGTACGTCGACGCTCTGGGTCTTGTTGCTGCCCACGCGCTCGAAGGTGCGCTCTTGCAATACGCGCAACAGCTTGACCTGCATCGGCAGCGGCATGTCGCCGATTTCGTCAAGGAACAGGGTGCCGCCGTTGGCCAGTTCGAAACGCCCGGCACGGCTGGTGATCGCCCCGGTAAAGGCGCCCTTCTCATGGCCGAACAGTTCGCTTTCGAGCAGCTCTGCAGGGATCGCCCCGCAGTTGACCGGCACAAATGGCCCGTCGCGGCGCTTGGAGTGGTAATGCAGGTTACGCGCGACCACTTCTTTGCCAGTGCCCGACTCGCCGAGGATCAGCACGCTGGCGTCGGTATCGGCCACTTGCTGCATCATCTGGCGCACGTGCTGGATGGCGCGGCTGGTGCCGACAAGGCTGCGGAATAGATTAGGTTCGCGGTGGCGACCGCGCTCGCGGGCCTGGTCGTACATCTCGCGATAGACCTGGGCACGGTGCAGGGAATCAAGCAATTTGCTGTAGCTGGGAGGCATTTCCAGGCTGGAAAGCACGCGGCGGCGCTGGTCTTCCGGCAGCTCGACAGAAGAAATATCACCAATCAGCAGGACCGGAAGGAACTCATCCCACGTAGACAGTGTCTTTAACAAGCCCAAAACAGCGCCTGGAGCATTTACTGTCCCGATCAGCACACAAATGACATCACGGCTCGATGACAATGAGCTGGCCGCCTGCTGCCAGTCATGGCTACCGCAGGGCAGATTTTCTTCGCCAAGAAAATTCAAAATCACCGCCAAGTCGCGGCGGCGGACGCTATCGTCATCGATTAGCAGAATTTTGGTTTCACGCCACATGCAATAGCAACTTCCCTAGTAAAACTTCCTGCCCCGAGATTGAGGGCAATCGAGGCGCCTGTAAGACTTCTTACCTTATAGACGTCTGAAATCTGAAAACAGCACTAGTTAAGTCAAAAATGCTGGCACGGTCAAATTTATGACGCGCCGGTAGGATTAACTTCGACTGTTCAGCCGAACAGATGGTAAACCTTTGACGCATTTTTCGCTTGGTTGATCTGCGACATCTCTTCGAAAATCGCCTGGCGTTCGCCGGTCGTCACCTCAAGCAATTGCTGGTATACCGCCAACAGACTCTCAAGCTTTTCACGCAACGCATCCTCATCCACCGGTGCTTCGCTGAGCACCTGCTCGATCACGTCGCGACAGCCCATATCCAGCTCGCCAATGGCGTCCCAGTTACGGTCTGCCAGCGCGCCCATCAGCGCCTCACGGGTTTCATCAATGCGTTGCAGTGCTTGGCTCATGACGTGTTCCTCAAGGCACCCAGGCCTTATTCTGCTGCAGCCTGTGGCGCGCCAATCGCATCCCAGCCTTCTTTAACGGTAATCATCAAACGGGCAACTTCGTCGATCATGTCAGCGTCGTTATGCAGGTTGGCTTCCATCAGACGGTTGGTCATGTACGCATACAGACTTTCCAACTGCTGAACGTAAGCCGGGTTATCACTCTTTTCAGCGTTCAGGCCGTCACGCAGGCCGATCACGATATCGATGGCCTTGCCGAGCATCAGCCCCTTCTGGGCGATGTCGCCACGCGCCAGCGCGCCCTTGGCCTGGGCCATGCGGTCGAGCCCGCCTTCCATCAGCATCTGCACCAGGCGATGAGGGCTGGCTTCGGAGATCTGAGCATGGGAATTGACCTTCTGGTATTGGCGAAGGGCTCTCATGGGATTCATGTTTCTACCTCGTGACGGGCGACAGCGAAAAGGATTCTAGTAACCAATATGTCGACGGGTTCGCAAAAAGCTTTAGGGCCAGTTGTCCCGCGATAAAAAAAGGCCAGGCAGATTGCCTGGCCTTTTTCATGCGCAGGCATCAGCTATTGGTCTTGACGTTGTTCAAGGCGTTGAGCGTGGTCATGACGCTGGTGCTTTGCTGGCGCAATTGGGCGACCAGGGTGTCCATGGCGTTGTATTTGGCCGACAGGCTGTTGGTGAGCAGGGTCATGCGCTCGTCGAGCGTGGCCTGGTCTTTGGTCAGGTCCTTCAGCGTGTCCGACAAGGACGTCGAACGCGTCGCCAAGATACCGGTGCTCGCCTTGGCAAAGTCATCCGTGGCGCTTTTCATCCGCGCCAGCATGCCGTCTTTACCGCTGAACATACTGTTGATGTCGGCGCCGTTGGTTTTAACCGCCGCGTCCCACTTTTTGTCATCAATCGCCAGCAGACCAGTGGTCGAACTGGTGGTCACGCCGAACTGAGCCAGGGACTTGAAGGCCCCGTTGCCCGACAGCGCGTTGAACTCATTGCGGATCGTGCTCTGCAACGAACGCATGGTCGAGTCACCCGTCAACGCTGCCGCAGTGGTGCTGCCGTCCAGGTTCGTGGTGACCTTGGTTTCGGCGTTCATCGCTGTGATCAGGGCGTTGTAGGTGTCAATGAACCCCTTGACCCCGGACTTGAGCGCGGTGTTGTTGGTGCTGACGGTGATGAGCGTGGCGTTCTTGTCACCCGTAGTGCCCGTTTTGTAAGTCGACGTAGCTACCAGCTTGATATCCACGCCACTAAGAGCACCAGTGATGGTGTTGGACTTGGACACAGACGAAACACCATCGATGCTGTATTGCGCATCCTTGGGATAATCAACGACCGTGGCGCCCACATCCAGCCCCGAGGTGCCAGACAGCGTGAGGTCCGAGCCCGTCCCCATATTGGTAGAGGTCAGGATCAATCGAGAACCGTTGGAATCGGTCTGGATGTTGGCACTCAGCCCCGACGTGCCAAACTGCGTATTGATCGAGTCACGTACCTGCTGCAGGGTCGCGCCCGCTGGAACGCTGAGGTCGTAAGCCTTGCCGGACTGACTGATGGTCAACGTGGTCGGCTTATCCGTCGCGTTCACAACCGTCGAAGTGCCACCGCTGAAGTTCTTGCTCGACAGCTTGGACGCCTGGGCCAACTGGTCGACGATCAACCGGAAGCTGCCGTTCGAGGCCGTATTGCTGGCCGTCATGGTCGCGGTCTTTTCATCCGACGACGAACCGCTCAAACCGGTGAAGCTGCTGTCCTTGGACATGGTGTCCAGGGCGCTACGAAACGCATCCAGCGCTGCCTGAACCTTGCCGATCGAAGACAGCGTGGTGGTCGCTTTCGCGGACGCGGTATTGATCTGCGTTTGCTTGGGCACCTTTTCGGCGTTAACCAAGGATGTCACGATCGCTTGCGTATCGATGTTCGAACCGATACCACTTACCGTTGAACCCGCCATCATCTATCTCCTGTTCGGTGGCTGCCGTTATCTTGACTTATTACGCCTCAAGACAGGACAGCAACAAGTTTCATGCCAGCTCAGGCCTTGTCGTCAAACAACAGGTTGCTTGCGCTGCTGAGGTTCTGTGCCAGCTTCAATGCTGTTTCCGACGGAATCTGGCGAATCACTTCACCATTGTCGGTATTGATGACCTTGACCACCACACGGTGGGTGGAATCATCAATGGAAAAATCGAGGCTACGCTGGGTAGCTTGAACGAAATCGCGAATATCGGTGACTGCTTTTTCCAGGTCGGCGCGTGCGGGCTCTTGGCTAATCGCGGGCGTTGCCTGGACATTCAGAACGTTGTTGTCAGCCACTACCTTGGCAGGTGCGCTTTGAGGTGCAACCGGCGGATAAGACTGGTTCAGCTTTACACTCATGTCCATGTCCAATCTCCTCTAAACCGAAAAAACGGAAGGGCACGTAGACGCGCCCTTCCGTTAGTTACCAAGCGCTGGGATTACTGAAGCAGCTTCAGTACAGCGGATGGCAGCTGGTTAGCCTGCGACAGGATCGCGGTGGAAGCCGACTGCAGGGTTTGTTGCTTGGTCAGTTCGGCGGTTTCGGAAGCGAAGTCGACGTCCTGAACGGTGGAACGTGCAGCGGTGGAGTTCTTCTGAATGTTCTGCAGGTTGTCTGCAGTGGTAGTCAGACGGTTCTGGGTAGCACCCAGGCCCGAACGAACGCCGTCGATGGTGCCGATGGCCTTGTCGATAACAGCCAGCGCGTTTTGAGCGTTGGTAGCGTCGGTCACGTCGGTGTTAGAGATGGTGGTCTTGGTCGACGAAACGGTAGCAGCCGAGAACAAGTCCGATACACCAGTACCAGCGTCGCTCAGGGAGTAGCCTTTAGCCGAATCCAGGGAAACCTGACCGGTCACAACGATTGCAGCAGCACCCAGAGCAGCCGGGGTGGCGAATGCGCCAGCGCCGTCTTTAGCGCCAACCAGGATGTTGGCCTGGGCGTTGGCATCAGCACCCGAGAACGACAGGTTTTCGCCGGAATCCGACTTAACCGACAGGGTTTTGTTGGATTCGTCGTAGTTAACGCTGATGCCCAGTTTGGCAGCGTTCGATTTCAGCTGGTCAGCCAGGCCGGCCAGGTCCTTCACGCCGACGAAATCAACAGCGGCACCGCTACCTACAGCCAGTTTGAAGTTCGACGGAGTGGCAGCGCCTACTTCCAGTTTGACTTCAGTGCTGGCGGTAGCGGTCAGGCCACCGATCGAACCGTTCAGGCCCGCAGCGATGTCTTTAGCCGAAGCGCCTGCAGCGTAAGTTACGGTTTTGGTCTGACCGTTGCCGGTAACAGTGATGTCGCCGCCAGCCAGGCCAGTTGCGCTAGGCACGATGGCCTTGGTTTTGACCTGCTGCGAACCAATGTTGTTGGCTGCAACGTTTTCCAGGCTCAGGTTGATGGTTTCGTTAGCGTTAGCGCCAACCTGGATAGCTTTGGTACCGTACGAACCGTCCAGCAGCTTCTGGCCACCGAAAGTAGTGGTTTGCGAGATACGGGTCAGTTCCGAAGTCAGAGCCTGGTATTCGTCGTTGTTCGACTTACGGTCGTCAGCGCTGAGGGAGCCAGTAGCGGAAGACAGAGCCAGGGTACGCATTTTTTGCAGGATGTCGGTCGAAGCCTGCATCGCGCCTTCAGCGGTCTGAGCGATGGAGATACCGTCGTTCACGTTTTTTACTGCTTGACCCAGGCCGTTGATTTGGCTGGTCAGGCGGTTAGCGATCTGCAGGCCAGCTGCGTCGTCTTTAGCGCTGTTGATACGCAGGCCGGAAGACAGGCGCTGCATGGAAGTGGCCAGGGCGCCGCCAGCTTTGTTCAGGTTGCCCTGAGTAGTGATCGAAGCAATGTTGGTGTTTACTGTTAAAGCCATGACGAAATCCTCGTTGGATGGATACTGCGGCTTCCGGCCCTGGCAACCGCCGGGTGTGGCCTGAGAACCTACGTAATAGTTATCGTCGTGGTAGGCAGTTGCTTGAGGATTTTTTTGATTTTTTTTACTGGCGCCGTGCCACCCTTTGCAATTCAACGGCTTACATCAGCTCAAAACCCCGGATTCATTGGCTTTTCTGGCGCCAAATAAAAAACGCCGATGATCTCTAGATCATCGGCGTTTTTTTATGCAGCCTATTAAAGCGTCACGGGCGATAGAGAATCGCCGAACCCCACGACAGACCCACACCAAAACCGCTGATTGCCACGCGCTTCCACTTGGCGTCCATCACGTGCTTTTCCAGCAGCAGTGGAATGCTCGACGACACGGTGTTGCCGGTCTCGACCATGTCCTTGATGAACTTGTCCACCGGGGCATCTTCAAAACGGCGTGCCACGGCATCAACGATGGCCGCACTGCCCTGGTGAATGCAGAACGCGTCGATCTCATCAGCCTTGAGGTCCGACTCGTTGAGCAGCTCGTGCAAATGCGCCGGCACCTTGAGCAAGGCGAAGTTGAAGACCTGGCGGCCGTTCATGAAGAACACGCCATCACTGACCTTCAAGTGCGGTGCGCCGGAACCGTCGGTGCCGAATTTGGACTTGCCCAGCAACCACGGCGCGTCTTCACCCATCCAGGTGGCGGTAGCGGCGTCGCCGAACAGCATGGTGGTGTTACGGTCTTCCGGGTCGACGATCTTCGAATACGGGTCGGCGGTGATCAGCAGCCCGTTTTTCAGGCCAGTGGCTTCCATGAAGCCCTTCATCGCGTAGATACCGTAGACGTAGCCGGAGCAGCCCAGGGAAATATCAAAGGCCGCCACATGCGTCGGCAGGCCCAGTTTGTCCTGGACGATCGCGGCGGTGTGGGGCAAACCCTCTTCATCACCGTTCTGGGTGACGACGATCAGCGCATCAATCGATTCGCGCTTCAGATCCGGGTTGTTGGCAAACAAAGCGTTAACCGCCTCGACACACAGATCGGAGGTTTCCTGCGCGGCTTCCTTGCGCGGCAGGAACGCAGAACCGATCTTGCCAATGATGAATTCTTCATCCTTGGCGAATTTGGCACCCTGGGCGTAGTTATCGATCCCGTCTGCCGGCACGTAACTGGCGATGCTTTTTATGCCAATCATTGTGGCTTCCCAATACTAAATAGCTGGAGAACACCCCGAGGACTGCGCCCGGAGTGCTGACAATAAAGGGGATAACCCCATAAAAATCTCGCTGAAAGCCGCCCCGCAAGGACCCTGTGACGACTTATCCTTTTCACACGATACAGTGAAGATGCGCTTTATGACTCACAGGTCACTCAATTTTGTGCGCTTTATGCAAAACGTTTCAACAATTTAACCCCAGAAACGACAACGGCCCGCCCTGTTTCCAGAGCGGGCCGCTTGACTTGGCGCCACTTACATCTTGTTGAACAGGCTCAACTGCGAGACTTTCACGAACGCCAGCTGCGAGGCTTCGAGCATGGTTTGCTGCAGCGTCAGGTTGATCGCCGCCTCACCCATGTCGACGTTGGCCAGTGCACTCATGGTCGTGGTGTTGGCCAAGCTGATGCTAGTGTTTGCGCTGGCCTGCACCGTCAACGCATTCTCACGCGCACCGATGGAGCCACGTACGTTGTCCACTTGGTCGGCCGAGCTGGTCAGGTTACTGACGGCGGCATTCAAGGCGTCCTGAAGTTTGACCCGCGCGCCCGGAATGCCGTCTGCCGGTTGCTCCAGAGCCATACGCAGTTGGCCCAGGGTATCGAGGGCGTTCTGGGTTTTTTGGGTGGTGTTGCCCACCGAAAACTGGTCGCCAACGTTCGGCGTGCCGCTCAGTTCGAAGGTAACGCCTGCCGCCGTGATGGTGCTCGGGCCTGGCGGGGTGCCGGTGCCGGGAGTGATGACGCCATTGTCCACGATCGGTTTGCTGCCGGCGTTATACGGCTGGGCATAGACCTTATAGGCCGTCGGGTCGGTGTCGTCGAACTTGATCAATACGCCGCTGTTAGGAAACGTGCTCGAATAGTTGGCCGCACTGCTGACGCTGGCATTGGTCAATTGCGCGCTGGAAGTGTTGCTCGGGGTTCGAGCGATGTTGAACCCGTCAGGCTTGGCACTGAGGCTGAACTCACGCCCCTTGACCAGCGCATCGGCATCAGGTCCGGTGGCAAGGTCGGTCAGGTCTAACGTGATATCGAACTTGACGCCACGCAGGTTGACGCTGGCGCTGCCTTCCTTGGTGGAGTCGAACGTCCCGTTACCGGCAACCTGCGAAGTAATGTCGTTGTTGTCTTTGTCGGTAATGACGTACTGGGTGCTACTGGTGAACGTCAGTTTGTACGGCTGGCCGTCGGCAAACTGCCGGGTGTAGTCGGAACCCGAAGTCACAAGGCCGCTCGATAAGGCGACCTTGTGGTCGTCGACCAGCGGCGGCGAAATCGCAGGCGCCACCGGCGCAGTGGCAGGCGCGAGGTAATTGGACTGGGTGCGACTGGTATTGACCGCCCCTTCCAGGATGGTCTTGCCGGTGTCGCCGGTGCGAACCGTCAGGGTCTCGGATACCTGCAGGCTCAGCTCGTTCTCGTCGCCCTGATAGCTGTAAGTACCATCGTTGTTGCGCGAGTACGGCGGCGTGTCGGTCTTGGAGCCTGAGAACAGATAGTTGCCGGCCGAGTCCTTGCTGTTGAGCAAGCCCAACAGTTGATCCTCAAGTGCGCCCACCTCAACCGAAATAGACTTGCGGTCAGCATCACTGGTCACGCCACCGGCACGCAGCGCCAGTTGGCTGCCGGCCTGGATCGTGGTGTTGATCGCATCCAGGATGCTTTCTTCGTTAGTCAGCTTGTTCTGAATACTGGTGATATTGCCGCTGTACTGCGACAGCATATCTTTCTGCTGTTGCAGCATCAGCAAGCGCTGGGCAGCCACCGGATCATCGGCGGCGGTCTGCACACGCACGCCGGAGCTGGCCTGCTGCTGGGCCTGCACCACACCTGAATAATTGTTCTGATACTTGCTGGCACTGGTGTCGAAATACTGCTGTGTAGAAATGCGCATCGTCCCAGACTCCCTTAAAGACTATTGATCAGCGTGCTGAAGGTTTCTTGCGCAGCCTTGATGATCTGCGACGACGCTGTGTAGTACTGCTGGAACTTGATCATGTCGCCCGCTTCTTCATCCAGGTTGACCTGGGATACGGAGTTGCGTGCGTTCTTGTTGGCCGTCAACAGCGCGTTGGTCGCCGTGGTGTCTGTGGTGGCCGCTGCGGCCTTGGCGCCGACGGTCGAGACCAACTTGCTGTTGGCCCCCACCAGACTGGTGCCGCCACTGCCATCGGCCGCGAGGCCTACGGTTGACTTGGTCTGCAGGTTGAGCAGAGCCTGGGCGTTACGGTTGTCGGACTTGCCGGAGGCATTGAACGAGAAGGAGGTGCTGTCGCCGTTCGCTGGCGAACCGCCCACCGTGGTGTCGAAGCTGAAGCTCTTGGCTGGCGACAACAAGACACCGCCGGCATCGCGCATCGGCACGCTGATGCTGATCTTGTTGGCCTGGCCTGGAATGATAGTGCCGGAGCCGATCGGATCACCCTGGGCGTTGCTGAGGGTGTAAGCCTGAGTGCCATCGGCCGCGGGCTTACCAAAGACCATCGTTACCGGCATCGAGTGCTCAATGCCCGTACGCAATTGCGCGGTGTCGGCGCCACCCTGGATATCCAGAGGCACTGTGAGGGTCGGCGGCGTAAAGGTGCCGGTGCCCTGGTTGGTTTTACCCGCCTCGCCCTGCAACGGCGCGGCAAAGGCAATCTTGCTCGGATCGCTGAGCACGGTGCCGATTTCCTTGGCGCCGTTGGCGGTCGGGCTGACCTTGAAGCTGTCACCCGCCTGCACTGCGCCGCTCTGGACCGCCAGGGTGAAACCGTCGATAACCGGCGGCGGCGTGGCACTCAGGTCATAAGTACCCATAGCCTTGCCGTCGGATCGCAGGACCGTCACCTTGTTGAGATTGGTCCCATCGTTGAAGCTGACCTTGTAATCGAAGTTGGTCAACTGGCTGCTGTCTTTGATCGTCACGCCCAGGGCGCCGTCGCCCAGGTTGCCTTGGGCCGCCTGGCTGCGCAGGGCAACGGAGGCTGCGTTATTGATGTCGGTGAACATCGAGGCGCCGAACTCGCCATTGAGGTCCAGGCCTTGGCCCAACTGGCTGTTGAGCGCATCGGCAGTGACAATCGCGATACGCCCCAAGTCATTGATTGCCGGCATCAGCGCATCGCTGCGATAACGCAGCAGGCCACCGATGCTGCCGCCACTGATCACGTTGCCCAAGTCCAGGGCGGTACCGCCCGGCGCATTGAGCTGGATCGTGTACTGGCTGGTGTCGCTCTTGCTCGGCACCGCGGAAATGCTGCTGGACTGATCGCCCAGCACCAGGGACTGGCCACTGCCGGTGCTGAGGCTGAACACGCCGTTCTTTTCCGTGGCGGTCACGCCGATCAACTCATTGAGCGAGCGCACAGCCTCGGCACGGGAGTCCAGCAGGTTGGCCGGGGAGGTGTTCGACGAACCCTGTACCTGGGCGATCTGCTTGTTGAGGGACGCAATCGACGACGTCAGTTGGTTGACCTGATCGCTCATCGAGGTCAACTGGCTGTTGATGGTCTCTTTCTGCTGGCTCAACTGGCTGGAGATGGTGTTGAACCGGTTGGTCAGGGTCTGGGCATTCGTAAGCAGGATCTGACGGGCCGAAGCATCGTTCGGACTGGCCGAGGCGGTCTGCACCGCCGCGAAGAACGAGCTGAGCACGGCGGACATGCCGGTGGTCTTGTCCGACAGGGTCTTGTCGACCGCACTGATCTGGTCCAGGTAAGCCTTGGCATCACTGTTGAGCGAGGTGCTGTTCTGGTAAGCGGTGTCCAGGTATTCGTTGTAGACCCGGCGCACGTCGGCCAGGGTGGTGCCGCTGCCGATGAACACGCCGCCGTACTGATTCGACGCGTTCGCGCTCTGGGTGGTCTGCTGACGCGAATAGCCCGCGGTATTGGCGTTGGCGATGTTGTTACTCAAGACCGACAACGATCCTTGAGCGGCGTTAAGCCCCGACATCCCGATATTGAGCAAACTCATGGTTCAGACCTTATAAATGAGTGGTCGCGCCCGCGGCAGCGTAATTCTGATAACTGTTCATCGTTTTTGCGATCTGCGAAATCTTACTGGCGTAGGCCGGATCGGTGGCGTAACCGGCTTTTTGCAACTCGCGCACAAACTGTTCCGGGTTGTCGGCCGACTTCACAACTTCTTTATAGCGATCATTGCTTTGCAGCAATGTCACCAGGTCGTGGAAGCTGTCCTGGTAGGAGTCGTAGGAACGGAACTGCGCCGTTTCCTTGACCATCGCGCCATCGCGAAACTCGCTGGTGATCGCACGCGCCTGACCGCCCTGCCAACTCTGGCCGGCCTTGATGCCGAACAGGTTGTGACTGCTGCTGCCATCTTCGGCGCGCATCACCGATTTGCCCCAACCGGTTTCCAGGGCGGCCTGGGCCACCAGGTACTTCGGATCAATACCAATGCGCGCCGCAGCCGCCTTGGCCATCGGCAACATGGTGGCGACAAATTCGTCCTGCGAACTGAACGCCTTCTTCGCCGGTGCCAGCGGCGGCTGGGCCACGGCGCGGCTGTAGATCTGCATACGGTCGCTGGGCACCGCAAAACTGCGTGCGGTGCTATTGACGACGTTGTCATCGGAGGCACTGTTACGCAGCGGCGCGGCCTTGGCCTCGGTCGCCACTTGGGTGCTCGGGACGATGCCGGCGAGCAGGCGATCGGTCAGCTTGCTTGGCAAGGCGATCCGGCGCTGGTTCATCAGCTCCATATCGTTGCTATGGGCAGCAGCGGCACCGGCCTGGGGCTCTGCCACGCGGTAGGCCCACAACGGACGCTGGCCATTGGAGCGACCCAGCGGACCCTGGGCCTGGGTGCCGGCGGCAATTTCCGTCGGCACGTCGACTTTCTTAACCGGTTCAGCGGCTGCCGGGCCCTGCAAAGTGGCCGCAGCGGCGTCCACCGGTTTGTTCTTCTGCATCTGGCGCATCAGCACGTCGGCGAGGCCGATACCACCGCCCTCACGGGACAACGACACCGCCAGTTGCTGGTCGTACATCTCCTGATATTGCTTGGCCGCAGGCGTGTTCATCGGGTTGTCTTTGCCCAGGGCCTCGGTGGCCGAGCGCATCGACTTGAGCATCTCGCTCAAGAACAGCGACTCGAACTCCTGCGCCACCTTGCGCATATTGCCTTCGCTGTTCTTGTCGTCGCCGACCTTGAGCTGGTTAAGCCGGTTCAAGTCGGAGTAAGACCCCGAGTCCGCCGTGCTGCTGATCCCGCTCTTGCGCATATCCATGGCCACGGCCTCAGATTACGATCAGGTCGGCTTGCAAGGCGCCGGCCTGTTTCAGGGCTTCAAGAATTGCCATCAAGTCGCCTGGCGCAGCGCCCACCTGGTTCACCGCGCGGACAATCTCATCCAACGTGGTGCCGGGGCCGAACTTGAACATCGGCTTGGCTTCCTGCTGAGCATTGACCCGCGAGCGCGGCACTACTGCCGTCTGGCCATTGGACAACGGCCCAGGCTGGCTGACGATCGGGTCTTCGGTGATGGTCACGGTCAGGCTGCCGTGGGTCACC
Source organism: Pseudomonas sp. H1_D04 (assembly GCF_054683855.1). Classification (NCBI taxonomy): domain Bacteria; kingdom Pseudomonadati; phylum Pseudomonadota; class Gammaproteobacteria; order Pseudomonadales; family Pseudomonadaceae; genus Pseudomonas; species Pseudomonas sp. H1_D04. The sequence goes on along the minus strand of NZ_CP162826.1, from coordinate 3,934,431 downwards.
GCTGCCGGCGACACCTTGACGTTCTGGCCGATCACGATGGTGCCGGTGCGCGAGTTGATGATGACTTTGGCCACCGCCTGGCCTGGGTCGACTTCAAGGTTTTCCAGGATCGACAGGTAATCCACACGCTGGCTTGGGTCCAGCGGCGCAGTTACACGGATCGAGCCGCCGTCGATGGCCTGGGCCACGCCAGGGCCGAGCATGTCGTTGATCTTGTCGACCACGCGCTTGGCGGTGGTGAAGTCGGAACGGTTGAGGTTCAGGGTCAGGCTGTTGCCTTGGTTGAAACCACTGGGCACGGTACGTTCCACCGTGGCGCCGCCAGGAATACGACCGGCCGATGGCACGTTGACGGTAATCTTCGAACCGTCACGACCTTCGGCGTCAAACCCGCCCACCACCAGGTTGCCCTGGGCGATGGCATAGACGTTACCGTCGATACCTTTAAGCGGTGTCATCAGCAGCGTGCCGCCGCGCAGGCTTTTCGAGTTACCGATGGAGGCCACGGTGATGTCCACCACCTGACCCGGCTTGGAGAACGCCGGCAAGTCGGCACTGATAGACACGGCCGCGACGTTCTTGAGCTGCACGTTGCCCGAGCCCGCCGGCACCTTGATGCCGAACTGCGAGAGCATATTGTTGAAGGTCTGCAGAGTGAACGGGGTCTGGGTGGTCTGGTCACCCGTGCCGTTGAGCCCCACTACCAGGCCGTAACCGATCAACTGGTTGGAACGCACGCCGGAGATGCTCGCAATGTCTTTCAGGCGCTCGGCCTGGGCGACAGCGCTTAACGAAAGCAGGAGTGCGGCAGCCATCAGCTGTTTGAGTTTCAAAGTGGCCACCTAGAAAGGGAACAGCGGGCTAAGGAAGAAACGGTCGAACCAACCCGGCTGACTCGCATCAGCAAACGAACCCGTACCCGAGTAGGTAATGCGTGCATCGGCAATCCGTGTCGACGGCACGGTGTTGTCGGTGGCGATGTCATCGGCACGGACCATGCCGGCGATGCGCACCAGTTCATCACCTGTATTGAGGGTCATCCACTTTTCACCGCGTACAGCGATGATGCCGTTAGGCAACACGTCGGCCACGGTCACGGTGATCGAACCGGTCAGTGTGTTGCCTTGCGCCGCCGCACTCTTGCCGTTGGTAGCACGGTCGCCGCTGTAGCCGGCATCGAGGCTCAAGTCACCGCTGCCCAATGGGTTATTGGTGTTCGGCACACCGCCGAACAGCGAGGACAGGCCAATGCTGGCCTTGCTGGTCTTGCCGATCTGCGAGTTGGCGTTCTTGCTGGCCTGGGTCCGCTCGTTCAGGGTGATGGTGATGATGTCACCGACCCGGAACGCCTTGCGGTCGCTGTACAGGTTCTGTTCGAAACCCGCCTGGTAGATCGAGCCATTGTTGGCCGCCGCCGGCAACGGCGTGCGCGGCAACACCGGCGCGTAGTACGGGTCATTGGGTTTGGGCGTCGGGGCGACACAGCCCGCGAGCACGGCAATCCCACTCAATGCCAAAACGGAAACATAGCGATTCATGACCCATACCTCACGGTGTTGCAGGCGCCTTCAAGAGCGCCCCATAGACTTGATTACAGATTCTGCGTTACGAACGAGAGCATCTGGTCGGCGGTGGAAATCACCTTGGAGTTCATCTCGTAGGCGCGCTGAGTGGTGATCATGTTGACCATCTCTTCAACGGTGCTCACGTTGGAGGTTTCCAGGGTGCTTTGCAGCGTGGTGCCGAAACCGTTCAGGCCAGGGGTGCCGATTTGCGGCGCGCCACTGGAGGCGGTTTCCAGGAACAGGTTATTACCCATGGCCTGCAGGCCAGCCGGGTTGATGAAGTCGGCGGTTTGCAGGTTGCCGATCACTTGCGATGCCGGGTTACCGGCCACGGTGATGGACACGGTGCCGTCGTTGCCGACGGTGAAGGTCTGGGCGTTGTTCGGCACGACGATGGCCGGTTCCAGGGCGAAACCGTTGGCCGTCACGATCTGGCCGTTGGCGTCCAGGTGGAACGTGCCATCACGGGTGTACGAGGTGGTCCCATCCGGTTGCAGGATCTGGAAGAAGCCCTTGCCGTTGATAGCCATGTCGAGCGGCTGGCCGGTTTGCTGCAGGTTACCGGCGTTGAAGTTCTTCTGGGTGCCGACGATTTGCACACCGGTACCCAATTGCAGGCCCGACGGCAATTCGCTGTCCTGGGTCGACTGGGCGCCTGGCTGGCGCTTGATCTGATAGAGCAAGTCCTGGAACTCGGCGCGGTCACGTTTGAAGCCCGTGGTCGACACGTTAGCCAAGTTGTTGGAAATGGTGGTCAGGTTGGTGTCCTGGGCGGACAGACCTGTTTTGGCAACCCATAGAGCCGGAAGCATGGTGTTCTCCTTCGTGCGCCTGTTTGTTGGCGCCGTTTAGCAAATTAGTGAGTGAGCGCTGATCAGCTCATCTGCATGACGCGAGTCATGGCCTGGTCGTCTTCTTTGGCGCTGTTCATCATCTTGATGTGCAGCTCGAACTGCTTGGAAAGCGCCAGCACTGCCGTCATTTCTTCCACGGCATTGACGTTGCTTGCCTGCAGGAAACCCGAGGTCAGCTTGACACTCGCATCGGCCACGGCCGGCTGGCCATCTTTGGTGTGAATGGTGCCATCGAGGCCTTTATTCATATTCTTCAGGTCGGGCTGGACCAGCTTGATCCGGTCCACTTCAGCCATCACCCGTGGGCCTTCCCCCATGGCGCGGATGCTGATGGTGCCGTCGGAACCGACTTCGATCTTCTGCTGGGGCGGCACGGCAATCGGGCCACCGTTGCCCATGATCGGCATGCCGTTACCGGCGCGCAGCACGCCCAACGCATCGACGTTCATGCTGGCGCTGCGCACATAGGCTTCGCTGCCATCCGGGGTTTGCACCGCCATCCAACCGTCGCCGTTTACGGCCACGTCCAGATCACGACCGGTTTCGATCATCGCGCCGGGGGTGAAGTCGGTGGCTGGACGTTCGGTCAGGGCAAACGCCCGCGCCGGAAAGCTGTCACCGAACACCGGCATCGAACGCGCCTGTTCCAGGTCACGTTGAAAGCCGTTGGTGGAAATGTTCGCCAAGTTGTTGGCATGGGCCTTCTGCGCCAGAGCATTCTGGCTGGCGCCGGTCATTGCCACGTAAAGGTACTTGTCCACATTCTTTCCTCTTTCTGACGCAGGCTTGCCGCCCACCGCTGTACTGATGAGGCTTAAGCAATTTGCGAACCAACTTTTAAAAAAAGGGGAAAACCCAGGCAGGACGGGGGTTTGCGGTGATTCAGCAGGATTTGAAGGACTGGGGATAGTCGAAAAAACGGCGGACTACTGCCGCTTACGGCAACGACGCAGATCAAATGTGAGAGCGGGCTTGCTGTGGTGAGCGGGCTTGCCCCGCGCCGGGCTGCGAAGCAGCCCCCAACCACACAGGTTATTTATCAGCCTTCAGAATTTCGTAATCGCGCAACTTATTGGCGATGGTGGTGTGCGATACCCCCAGCCGCTTGCCCAACTGCCGGCTGCTCGGGTGCTCGGCATACAGGCTCTCCAGCACCGCCTTCTCGAACCGTCCGACGATCGCCTCCAACCCACCCTCCAGGGAAAAATCGCCAAGGGGCTGACGCACGCCATAATCCGGCAAGCGAATATGCTCGGCCTTGACCGTCCCGCCCTCGCACAACGACACGGCCTGGAACAGCACGTTTTCCAACTGCCGCACATTGCCCGGCCAGTGGTAGTGACTGAGTCGCTCCATCGCCGCCGGCGCCAGCTTGGGCAGTGGGCAGCCGATCTGACGGCTGGCCTGGTCAAGAAAGTGTTCAACCAACGGCCCCAGCCCATCAAGGCATTCGCGCAGTGGTGGGATGTGCAACGACAGCACGTTGAGGCGGTGATAAAGGTCCTGGCGGAATTCGCCACGGGCGCAGAGTTCGGACAAATCCACCTGGGTTGCGCAGATCACCCGCACATCCAAGTACACCTCCTCATCACTGCCCACGCGACGGAAGCAACCATCCTGCAGGAAGCGCAGCAATTTCACCTGCAAGCGCGCACTCATTTCCCCCACGCCATCGAGAAACAACGTACCGCCCGCCGTTAGCTCCAGCAGCCCGAGCTTGCCTTCGGCCCGCGCGCCTTCGAACGCGCCGGGGCCGTAGCCAAACAACTCGGTCTCAGCCATCGACTCCGGCAGACCAGCACAATTGAGCGCCATCAGCGGCGATTGCCCACGGGGGCTGGCCAGGTGGCAGGCGCGGGCCAGTAGTTCTTTGCCAGTGCCGGTTTCGCCTTCTATTAATAGCGGTGCGTCCAACGGCGCCATGCGCCGGGCTTCACGTACCACCGCCGCCATGACTTTGGAGCTTTGGAAGATGCTGTCAAAGCCGCGCAGTTCCTGCTTGCGCACGTTGTAGATGCGCTCGCCCACGCGGTCGGCGCGGTGCAGGGTCAGCACGGCGCCAGCCATGGCCTCGCTGTCGTCATGCTCGGAGGATTGCAGTGGCGCTATGTCCGCCAGGAACACGTCACCCTTGACCTTGACCCGCAGACCATTGATCCGCGACTTGCTCGCGCGCACCAGTTCCGGCAAGTCGAAGTCCTCGGCGTAGCGCGACAGCGGAATGCCCGGAACTTCGTCCACGCGCACCCCGAGCAACTGCGCCGCCGCGCGGTTGGCGGCGACAATGGAGCCGCCCATGTCGATGGACAGCACTGGAAACTCCAACGCCCCGAGCAAGGCATTGAGCTCCATGTGCCGGCGCTCGCTGGGCATCAGCCCTACCCTTTTCACGCCAAACACCCCGGCAATGGCTTCGAACTGCGGACGTAATGCCTGGAACTGCATGTTCACCAGGTTCGGACAAAACAGGTAAATGGCATTGCCATGCTCACCGCCGACCTCGCCCTTGGCGACGTTGACGCCGTACTCCACCAACAGATTGAGAATGTCCCGCAATATGCCGATGCGGTTTTGGCAGTGCACTTTGATACGCATGAAAGGGCCCGAAAAAGTGGGTAGGCGCCGCGTCTTTTTGTCGCTGGGCGCAGATAGTCGTCAAGATTATGTGACAGCTTATGTGCTTTTCACAGCCCAACGGCGCGATGAACCGCACAAGCGTAACGATTACTTTACGAAAATCGGTATTTTTTCCTACAAGATCCGCTCACAGACAGATGGAATCCTGCTCCGCGCGGGTTATCAATAGGTTCATCGCAGGACATAACAAGAACGAATGCCTAGCAGGAGAGCCGTATGAAGCAGACGCAGTACGTGGCCCGCGAGCCCGATGCGCAAGGTTTTATCCACTACCCGCCGGAAGAACACGCGGTGTGGAACACTCTGATCACGCGTCAGTTGAAAGTGATCGAAGGCCGCGCTTGCCAGGAATACCTGGACGGTATCGACAAACTTGGCCTGCCCCTGGACCGCATTCCACAGTTGGGCGAAATCAATAAAGTGCTGGCCGAGACCACCGGCTGGCAAGTGGCCCGGGTCCCCGCGCTGATCCCCTTTCAGACCTTCTTCGAATTGCTCGCTAACAAGCAATTTCCGGTGGCGACCTTTATTCGTACCCGTGAAGAACTGGACTACCTGCAAGAGCCGGATATTTTCCACGAGATCTTTGGCCACTGCCCACTGCTGACCAACCCCTGGTTCGCCGAATTCACTCACACGTACGGCAAGCTCGGCCTGGCAGCCACCAAGGAGCAACGGGTGTACCTGGCGCGCCTGTACTGGATGACCATCGAGTTCGGCCTGGTGGATACGCCCGAGGGTCGGCGCATCTACGGTGGCGGGATTTTGTCGTCGCCCAAGGAAAGTGTGTACTGCCTGTCGGACGAGCCCGAGCACCAGGCCTTCGACCCGCTGGAAGCGATGCGCACGCCGTATCGCATCGACATCCTCCAACCGCTGTATTTCGTACTGCCCAACCTCAAGCGCCTGTTCGAAGTCGCGCAGGAAGACATCATGGGCATGGTCGAGCGCGGTATGCAGCTTGGGTTGCATGCGCCGAAATTCCCGCCAAAACCCAAGGCCGCGTGAACCGTGGCTTTTAAGGCCAGGTGAGTCTGTTCCCTGGCCCCGCGTTGCTTTAGGGTGACGCCACTGACGACCGTTTTTAAACACTCGAATTCAGGACACCACCACATGACCACCTTGAACCAAGCCCACTGCGAAGCCTGCCGCGCCGATGCCCCACAAGTCAGCGATGAAGAATTGCCGGTGCTGCTCAAGCAGATCCCAGACTGGAACATCGAAGTCCGCGACGGCGTGATGCAGTTGGAAAAGGTTTTTCTGTTCAAGAACTTCAAATTCGCCCTGGCCTTTACCAACGCCATGGGTGAAATCTCCGAAGCCGAAGGCCATCACCCGGGCCTGCTCACCGAATGGGGCAAAGTCACCGTGACGTGGTGGAGCCACTCCATCAAAGGCCTGCACCGCAACGACTTCATCATGGCCGCGCGCACCGACGAAGTGGCCAAGGACGCCGAGGGCCGCAAGTAATGCATTTCGATGCCATTGGCCGCGTGCCCGGCGACCCGATCCTCGGGCTGATGGACCTGTATGCCCAGGACACCAACCCGAACAAGTTCGACCTCGGCGTGGGCGTCTATAAAGATGATCAGGGCCTGACGCCGATTCCCCATTCAGTGAAGCTCGCCGAACAGCGCCTGGTTGACACCCAAACCACCAAGACGTACATCGGCGGCCACGGCAATGCAGCGTTCGGCACATTGATCAGCGAGCTGGTGCTCGGTGCCGATTCTGCACTTATCCGTGAACGCCGGGCCGGCGCCACGCAAACCCCGGGTGGTACCGGTGCTTTGCGCCTCAGTGCCGACTTCATCGCTCAAAACCTTCCAGGACGCGGCGTGTGGCTGAGCAACCCGACCTGGCCAATCCACGAAAGCATCTTTGCCAAGGCCGGGCTCAAGGTCAGCCACTATCCGTATGTAGGCGCCGACAACCGCCTGGATGTGGAGGCGATGCTAGCGACCCTTTCCACCGTGCCAAAAGGTGATGTGGTGCTGCTGCACGCGTGCTGCCACAACCCCACCGGGTTTGACCTGTCCCAGGATGACTGGCGCCACGTGCTGCAGATCGTGCGCGAGCGCCAACTGCTGCCACTGATCGACTTCGCCTACCAGGGCTTCGGCGATGGCCTGGAGCAGGACGCCTGGGCGGTGCGCTTGTTTGCCAGAGAGTTGCCGGAAGTATTGGTCACCAGCTCGTGCTCGAAAAACTTCGGCCTCTACAGCGACCGTGTTGGCGCGCTGATCGTGTGCGCTGCAGACGCCGAGAAGCTGACGGATGTACGCAGCCAACTGGCGAATATCGCGCGTAATCTGTGGTCTACGCCGCCGGACCATGGTGCGGCAGTGGTCGCGACTATCCTCGGTGATGCCGAGCTGAAAAAGCAGTGGAGCGAGGAAGTCGAAGCCATGCGTGCGCGGATCGCGCAGTTGCGTTCCGGACTGGTGGAGGCGTTGGCGCCCCATGGTTTATCGGAGCGCTTTGCGCACATCGGCTCGCAACGCGGGATGTTTTCCTATACCGGTTTGAGTGCCGAGCAGGTCAAGCAACTGCGGGAAAAGCACAGCGTGTATATGGTCAGTTCGGGGCGAGCCAACGTGGCGGGTATTGATGCGACACGCCTGACACTCCTGGCCGAAGCCATCGCCGACGTATCCAACTGACGAAACCGGGACTGAAAATGTGGGAGGGGGCTTGCTCCCGATGGGAGTGGGTCAGTGACAGGTGTACTGGCTGACACTCCCTCATCGGGAGCACCCCCTCCCACATTTTGACCGAGCACACCCTTCAGCTGGCGACCATCTCGGCTTTCAACAGCGCCTCTTTCGCCTGCGCGTCCGCCAACCGATACAACTCGATACTCCCATCCCAGTGCTCGATCAATGCCGTGCACGACTCCACCCAATCCCCGCAGTTGAGGTAATCCACCTCGCCCACTTTGCGAATCTCCGCATGGTGGATATGCCCGCACACCACGCCGTGCAACTCGCGTTTGGCCACCTCATGGGCGATGGCTTCTTCGAAATCGCTGATAAAGCTCACGGCCGTTTTGACCTTGTGCTTCAGATACGCCGACAACGACCAATAGCCGTAGCCATACCGCGCACGCCAATGGTTCAACCAGCGATTCAACGTGAGGGTGAATTCGTAGGCAGAGTCGCCGAGGAATGCGAGCCAGCGGTGATAACGGGTGATCACATCAAACTGGTCACCGTGGATCACCAACAAATGCCGGCCATCGGCGGTAACGTGCACTGCTTCATCGACCAACTGGATATTGCCCAGAATCAGCTTGGAATAGCGCCGCAGGAACTCATCATGGTTGCCGGTGACGTAGATCACCTCGGTGCCGCGCTTGGCCATGGTCAGCAGGCGACGGATTACGTTGGTATGGGCCTGGGGCCAATACATGCCGCCGCGCATTTTCCAGCCGTCAATGATATCGCCCACCAGGTACACCTTGTCGGCGTGGTAACCCTTGAGGAATTGCGACAAATGTTCGGCCTGACAATCCCGGGTGCCCAGGTGCACGTCGGAAATCCACAGGGTACGTACCCGTTGCTTGCGGCTGGGCTTGGTGAACTCGGCACTGGTCATGGGCATCACTCGACGCTGTTTTCGCGAGCTTGCGCCATAGCGATTAATAGCCCATGACAACTGTGCGTCAGTCTGATGACAAAGCCCGTGTTCGCGAAGCGTTGTAGACTGGCGACCTGCATAGGAGACCGCGATGAGACCGACCCTCACCCTGCGCCACTACCTCGAAGCGCCCATCGCCCATAGCCATGAACATGCGCAGTTGGTGTTCGGCCTGTCCGGTCATCTGGACCTGGAAGTCGATGGCCGTGGCAGCCAGGTGCGTGAAAGCAGCGTGATGGTCCTGCCCTTCTCTGCCCACCATGCCTGCGGCAGTCGCGATGGCAGCCGCTGCCTGGTGCTGGATGTGCCCACGGAGCATTGGGTGCTGCAATCGTTGGGTGAACACGCCGATGCAAGCCGGCGCTTACTGGATCAACCGGCGCGCCTGGCGTTGGATTCGCGACAACACCAACTGGTGCAATGGCTGGCCCATAGCCCGGTGGATGACCCACTGATCGTGCAACAGGGCGCGGTGCTGTTGCTGGCCAGCCTCAATCATTCACTGGCCCAACCGGTACCTGGCCGGCGCCTGCCGTATGCGGCGTTCAATACGCATATAGAGCGCCACGTCGCCCATCCGCTGCAGGTCGCCGACCTTGCGCGGATTGCCGACCTGTCGGTGGCGCGCCTGCATGCGCGCTTTGTGACCGAGTGCGGCCAAACGCCCATGGATTACATCCGCAGCCGTCGCCTGCAACTGGCGCTGAACCTGCTGCGCGAAACGCCATTGCCCATCGGTGAAATCGCCGAGCGTGTCGGCTACACCTCGCAAAGTGCCTTTGCCGCCGCTATGTTGCGCGAGTTTGGCGCCTCTCCCGGCGCGTTGCGGCGCTCGGCATAGGGCGAGGCTGGCGCTAAAAATCGCGAGCTGCGCGACAGACGTGCGTAGTAGCACCCTCTAGACTGCGGTCCTGTCACTCCCGTTGGTTCAAGGATCGCAATGACTCCCCGTTCAGCCCTCGGCGCCCTGCATATCGGCGCACTGATGTTTGGCCTTACCGGCGTATTCGGCAAGCTGGCGGCCGCCTCACCGGCCATTATCGTATTCGGTCGCGCCGCGTTTGCCGTGATTGCCCTGGCAGTGTTTGCGCGCTTCGTCAGCAACGCACCCTGGAAAACGCTGGAACTGCGCGACTGGAAACGCCTGCTGGTCAGCGGCGTGTTGCTGGCCGCACATTGGGTGACGTTCTTTATGGCGGTCAAAGTCGCTGGCGTGGCCGTCGCCACGCTCGGGTTCACGGCGTTTCCGGCGTTTACCGTGATCCTTGAAGGGCTGATCTTCCGCGAGCGTATCCGCGCCAATGAAGTCGTGTTGGTGGCGCTGGTCACCGTTGGCCTGGTGCTGGTGACGCCGGACTTCAACCTGGCCAGCGAAGCCACCGGCGGCCTGCTGTGGGGCATCGCGTCGGGGCTGCTGTTCTCTTTACTGTCGCTGAACAACCGTGCCAGCTCCGGGCGCATTCCTGCCGTACAGGCAGCCCTGTGCCAGAACGTGGTCGTTGCGGTGTGCCTATTGCCCGTGGCCGCGCCGGGGTTGGCGGATGTGCGCGCGCTGGACTGGTTGTGGATCGGCCTGCTCGGCGTGTTCTGCACAGGCTTGGCCCACAGCCTGTTTGTCGCCAGCCTCGCAGTAATCAAGGCGCGTACCGCCTCCGTGGTATTTGCCATGGAGCCGGTCTACGGCATTACCGCGGCCTGGCTGCTGTTCGCCGAAACCCCAACGCTGCGCATGCTGCTGGGGGGCGCGCTGATCATCGTCGCCATCGTGCTCTCAGGGCTGATGGGCAGCGCCAGCCAGGCCAAACAGCCGACTGCAACGACCTGATCTATACTTTAAACATCCGCAACAGTCTGGAGTCGTTCAACGGATAACTGACCGCTCGACGACAGCCTTGGTGTGCCCTGCAGTTGCTGCAAGCGAGTAGTCACTCCTTAAACGCGATGCAGAGGCTACATCATGGAAATGTTTATCAGCTTACTGGTTCAAATCATCAGCGGTGCCGTCGGCGGCAATTTGGCCGGCATGACCAAACAAAGCCTGGGGACCGGGCTCAATACCATGCTGGGCGGTGTCGGCGGGCTTGTACTGGGCCAGATCGTGACGGCGCTGGCGGGCGCTTCGGGCGGTGAGGCGCTGGATGTGGCGGCGGTCGGCAGCAATATTGTCGGCGGCGGCGTCGGAGGCCTGGTGCTGACGTGGGTCGTGGGCTTCATCAAAAGCAAAATGGCCGCCAAGTAGCGGCCTCCATCAGTCACCGTCAGCCGATGGCGGTGACCTTCACTGTGTACGGTCGTTGTGCCCCAGGTCACGCTGCGGGTCGATCTGATCGCGCACGCGCTGCTTGAGCACCTTGGCCTCAGGGAAACCACCGTCAGCCTTGCGCTCCCAAAGCTGCACGCCATCGCAGGTGATACGAAACGCGCCGCCAGTCGCTGGCTCCAGCGACACTTTGCCCAGGTCATCGGCAAAGGTGCTTAACAGTTCCTGAGCCAACCACGCGGCGCGCAGCAGCCACTGGCACTGGGTGCAATAGGTGATAACGATCTCGGGTTTGCTGACGGACATCATTTGACAAGTTCCTGGCATGACGAGTGATGAGGATCGAGTGGCTATAATACCGGCCTTTATCGCCCAGCCCTGAGATTCCTGATGCGCCGCCTGCTGTCCTGCCTGTTTCTGTGCCTCGTCCCCCTGCTTGCCGACGCCGTTGAACCACCCCGACCAAAAATCGGCCTGGTACTGTCCGGCGGTGCCGCCCGCGGCCTGGCGCACATTGGCGTGCTCAAGGCCCTGGAGGAACAGGGCATCCATATCGACGCCATTGCCGGCACCAGCATGGGCGCGGTGATTGGTGGGTTATACGCCTCGGGCTACAAGATCGACGAGCTAGAAAAGCTCGCCCTGAGCATCGACTGGCAGCAGGCGTTATCCGACGCGCCGCCGCGTGAAGACGTGCCGTTTCGGCGCAAGCAGGATGACCGGGATTTCCTGGTCAAGCAGAAGCTCAGCTTCCGCGATGACGGCAGCCTCGGCCTGCCCCTGGGCGTGATCCAGGGCCAGAATCTGGCGCTGCTGCTGGAAAGCATGTTCGCCCACAGCAGCGACACGCGTAATTTCGACAAGCTGCCGATCCCCTTTCGCGCCGTGGCCACCGACATCACCACCGGCGAAAAAGTAGTGTTCCGCAAGGGCCACCTGCCCCAGGTAATCCGCGCCAGTATGTCGATCCCGGCGGTGTTCGCCCCTGTGGAGCTGGATGGCCGGCTGCTTGTGGATGGCGGCATGACCGATAACATCCCATTGGATGTGGCGCGTGAGATGGGCGTGGACATCGCCATCGTGGTCGACATCGGCACCCCGCTGCGCTCACGCAAGCAACTCGCGACCGTGGTAGATGTACTCAACCAGTCCATCACCCTGATGACCCGGCGCAACTCAGAAGAACAGCTTAAGGCCCTCAATCCCAAGGACGTACTGATCCAGCCGCCACTGTCCGCTTTTGGCGTGACCGATTTCGGCCGCGCCAAAGACATGATCGACGCTGGCTACCGCGCCACCCGCGCCCTCGACCTGCGCCTGGCCCATTTGCGCCCTGCCGAACCGGTTGACCCCGAACTGGTGGCCGCTCGGACTCCGGGCGAGCGGACTCCGGTGATCACCGCGATCAAGCTGGAGAACGACTCGAAAGTCAGCGACGACGTGATCCGCTACTACATCCGCCAACCGTTGGGCGAACCGTTGGAGCTTGGCCGTCTGCAAACCGACATGGGCACGTTGTACGGCCTGGATTACTTCGAGCAGGTGCAATACCGCGTGGTGAAAAAAGGCCACGACAACACCTTGGTGATCAGCGCGCGGGGCAAGCGCAGCGGCACCGACTACCTGCGCCTGGGCTTGAACCTGTCGGACGATATGCGCGGCGACAGCGCCTTCAACCTCGGCGCGAGCTACCGCATGAACGGCATCAATCGCCTCGGCGCCGAGTGGCTGACCCGCGTGCAGATCGGTGATCGGCAAGAGTTGTACAGCGAGTTCTATCAACCGATGGACGCTGGCTCGCGCTACTTCATCGCGCCCTATCTCAGCGCCCAGGCGCAGAACGTCGAGCTGATTCTGGACAACGACCCCATCTCCGAATACCGCCTGGAACGCTATGGTTTCGGCCTGAACGTGGGGCGGCAGATCGGCAACAGCGGCGAGATCCGCTTCGGTGTCGGCGAGGCCTGGGGCAAGGCGGATGTGCGCATTGGCGACCGCGACCTGCCGAGTGTGAGCTTCAGCGAAGGTTTCTATGAACTGAAGTACTCCTTCGACACCCTGGATAACGTGTACTTCCCGCACACCGGTGAGGACATCGGCCTGGCCTACCGCGAGTTCGAACCGGGACTGGGTTCGGACCAGCGCTATCGACAATGGGAATTCAAGCTGGACAAGGCCATGAGCCATGGCCCGGACACACTGGTGCTGGGCGGCCGGTATGGGCGCACCCTGGATGATTCCGATGTGGTGATTTCCAGCTTCCTGCTGGGCGGTGCACGACAGTTGTCGGGCTTCCGCCAGGATGCGATTTCCGGGCAGAACATCAGCCTGATGCGCGCGGTGTACTACCGCCGACTGACGCCGCGCTCGTACTTACCGTTGGATTTCCCGTTGTACTTGGGCGCGTCTCTGGAGCGGGGCCGGGCATGGAACAACGACAATGAGTTCGACAGCGGTTATATCAACGCGGCGAGTATTTTTCTGGGGTTTGATACACCGTTGGGGCCGCTGAATTTCAGCTACGGGTTCAACGATGATAATCAGAAGGCGGTGTACCTGAACCTGGGGCAGACGTTCTGAGACAACGCTGAATCAGTGTTGGAGCGGCTAATTGTGGTGAACGGGCTTGCCCCGCTCACCACAATTAGCCCCACACACGTTGATCTTCACTGCACTTGGGTTCAGGACTTTTCCAGATTCGCCAGGATGTGCCCGTGCACGCGCATGCACACACTCAAATCCGCTTCATCCACGCCCACGAACAGCTCGTGACGCAACTCAGTGGCGATGGTTTCAATCTGTTCGATCAGCGGCCGCGCGGTGTCACACAGCAGAATGCGCTTGGCGCGGCGGTCTTCAACCACTGCCTGGCGTTGCACCAGGCCTTGGCCTTCGAGACTGTCGAGCAAGCGAGCCAGGGTCGGCCCTTCTACGCCAACGCTTTGCGCCAGCTCACGCTGAGTGGGAGCTTCTTCAAAACGGGCCAAGTGCAGCAGCACCAGCCAGCGCGCCTGGGACAAGCCCAGCCCCGCCAAACGGCGGTCTAGCTCGGCGCGCCAACCTCGGGACATTTGCGCCAGCTGCATGCCAAATCGGTGTTGATCGGTTAACGGCATAAAAAACTCATGGGTTAGACTGAAAATAAAGTGTGGCTAATTATTAGCCAGCTAAGCATGAGCCATGCCACTAGGCAAGAGTTGCTATGAACTGAATCGTTACATTGTCGTAATTGGCACACTAAATTTCGAATTCAGACTGCAAAGCGGCCCGCACGCAGTACAAAACACCCTCTGGAACACGTCCTGTGAACAGTGGCGCAATCTCGGCTACTGGTGGTAGTTCGCCTTCTCCGTCGAGAAATGCATCCTGGATTTCACCAAGCAAATCTTCCGGCAAATCAAGGGCCTGCTCCAGGGACAACTGCTGCTTGCCGATGGATTCAGCAAGCAGGGTGTAGACGTTTTTCTCCGAGCATTGCAGTTGGCCCGCGATCTGGATCGGCGTCATGCCAGCGCGCGCCAGGCTGATCAGCTCGTGCCGAATGTCGGCGATTTCCTTCGGTGCTTCGGCCTGGCCGCCGAGCACTTCGAGGAACGCCTGGCCATAGCGCTCCAGTTTGCGTGCACCGACGCCGCTGACCCGCGCCATCTCGGCCATGGTGGTGGGCTGCTCGCGCAGCATCTCCAGCAAAGTGGAGTCGGGAAAAATAACGTAAGGCGGCACACTGTGTTCCTGTGCCAATTTGCGCCTCAGGGTGCGCAAGGCTTCCCACTGCTCGCGCTCCTCGCCTCGCACGAGCTGGCTGGCCTGGCTGGTGCTGGTCTTGGCGGTGGTTTGCGGTTTGAGGTCGCGACGCAGTTCCAGGCTGACCTCGCCCTTGAGCAGCGGGCGGCAACTGTCATTCAGACGCAGGCCGCCGTAGCCTTCAATGTCGATATCCACCAGGCCGCGCGCGACCATCTGGCGGAACAGCGAACGCCACTCGCCCTCAGCGCGGGCTTTACCGACGCCGTAGACCGAGAGTTTTTCGTGACCGAAGCTGCGGACTTTTTCGTTGTCCTTACCCAGCAAAACATCCACCAGATGGCCCACACCGTAACGCTGACCGGTGCGGTAGATGGTCGACAACGCCTGGCGTGCGGGCTCGGTAGCGTCCCAGGTCTGCACGCCATCAATGCAGTTATCACAATGGCCGCAAGGCTCCGGCATGTCTTCGTCGAAATACGCCAGCAAGGTCTGACGACGGCAGCGAGTCTCTTCACACAACGAGAGCATGGCGTCGAGTTTGTGCTGCTCCAAGCGCTTGTGCCGTTCATCGCCTTCGGAGTTCTGCAGCATCTGCTTGAGCATCACCACGTCCTGCAGGCCGTAGACCATCCACGCATCCGCCGGCAAACCATCACGACCAGCACGCCCGGTCTCCTGGTAGTACGCCTCAAGGGATTTTGGCAGGTCCATATGGGCGACAAAACGCACGTTGGATTTGTCGATGCCCATGCCGAACGCGATGGTCGCCACCATGATCAGGCCTTCCTCGTTGAGGAAGCGCTTCTGGTGAGCGGAGCGCGTTTCATTAGGTAGACCGGCGTGGTACGGCAGCGCCGGGTAGCCTTGCTCGCAGAGGAACGCGGCCACCTCATCGACCTTCTTGCGCGACAGGCAATAGACAATGCCCGCGTCGCTGCGCCGTTCAGAGAGGAACGCGAGCAACTGCTTGCGCGGCTGCTCCTTGGGCACGATGCGGTAGAAAATATTCGGTCGGTCGAAACTCGACAGGAAACGCTCGGCGTTCTGCAGGTGCAGGCGCTCAACGATTTCTTCGCGGGTGCGCTTGTCGGCGGTGGCGGTCAGGGCGATGCGCGGAACGTCCGGGAACAGCTCCGCCAGTTGACCCAACTGCAAATATTCGCGGCGGAAATCGTGCCCCCATTGGGATACACAGTGAGCTTCGTCGATGGCGAACAGGGCAATTTCCAGGCTCTGCAAAAACGCCAGCATGCGCGGCTGCACCAGGCGTTCGGGGGCCAGGTAGAGCATTTTCACTTCACCGCGCTTGATGCGTGCGGCCAGGTCACGCTGCTGCTCGGCACTGAGGGTGGAATTCAAGGCGGCGGCGGCGACACCAAGTTCTTCCAGGGTCGCCACTTGGTCGTCCATCAATGCAATCAACGGCGACACCACCACGGCCAGCCCGTTGCGCAACAATGCAGGCACCTGGAAACACAACGACTTGCCGCCGCCGGTAGGCATCAGTACCAGGGCGTCACCGCCTTTGGCCACGCGCTCAATGATCGCACCCTGGCGGCCACGAAAGCTGTCGTAGCCGAAGATGTCCTTGAGGACGCGTTGAGCCTGATCGAGCATGTATAACTCCAACAAAATAGTGCCGAAATCCCTCTGTACAGGCTGGTCGAAAAAATCCGACCTCACGGAAAATAATCCGTAAGTGGAGTTTTCTCGACCTGGCGCTTGGCCTGCTGGGGCATCACAAAACGCGGCAGTATACCCGAGCACCATCCGGCAAAGGGCGCCGCTGACGAATTGCAGCCCGTCTCTAAAACCGGGCAAATCTGCATGCCGACTGGCTTGGGCGCGCAAGAACGCCTAGAATTCAGCATCGTTTATTCCCAAGGTAGTCCTTCAATGTCCTTCGCTGAGCAACTAACCCGCCTGCAAGCCTTCCTCGACGCCGATGAGCTGCATGACGAGGCGCTGGACTATGTGGCCGGCCACGGCTACCTGACCGCCCTTTCGATCTGCTCCGACGTCGTTCCCGACCGTGAATGGATTGACGCGCTATTCGCTGAAGAGCCTCATTACGCAGACGACGCCCAGCGCGAAGAAATCGAATCCACCCTGCTGGCCCTCAAGGCCCACATCGCTCGCCAACTGGCCTCCGATGAGGAATTCGAACTGCCATGCGAGCTGGACCTGGGCGAAGATCCGGACGACTCCGACCTGCGCGGCTGGTGCATCGGTTTCATGGAAGGCGTGTTCCTGCGTGAAGCTGCCTGGTTCGAAACCGCCGAGGAAGAAGTCAGCGAAATGCTGCTGCCGATCATGGTCGGTTCGGGGCTGTTTGAAGAAGAAGCTGAGTTTTCCGACATCGCCGCCGACGCCAACCTGATGGACGACATGATCATACAGATCCCGGAAGCCCTGACCGCCCTGTACCTGCTGTGCAACGCTCCTGACGAAAAACCGGCGATCCTCAAGCCTCGTCACCACTGAGTCCCTTGCCCGTGACACCCATGGGCAATCGCTCGCTCCTCCTGCGTTACGTGCTGCTAGCCATCGGCTGGTTAAGCGTAGCGCTGGGGGTAATCGGCATTTTCCTACCGGTATTGCCGACCACGCCCTTCCTCCTGCTCGCCGCCGCCTGCTTCGCTCGAAGCTCCCCGCGTTTCTACCAGTGGCTGGTGGAACATCCGCGCCTGGGCCCCTGGATTCGCGATTATCTGGACGGCAATGGCATCCCACTCAAGGGTAAGGTCTACGCCATTGGCTTGATGTGGCTGAGCATCGGCCTCTCGTGCTACTTGGTGCCGCTGCCGTGGGCACGCGGGTTCATGCTGACCAGTGCGGTACTGGTCACGATCTACATCCTGCGCCAGAAAACCCTGCCACCGCGCTAAGTGCCGCCCTGCGACATTAGATCCCACACGACCTTGGTCGACACTGACTAACCTCAGCCATCATGCGAGACTGTCCAACCGGGGCAGGAATACCCGGGTGTTTCTATGCTCGGAGTTACCATGACGCTGTCCAGCGGGCTGATTGCAGCCGTTGCCCTGGCCTATATGGCCATTATGTTTGCCATTGCCTTCTACGGTGACCGCCGTCGCGCGCCATTGCCGCCGCGCGTGCGCGCCTGGGTGTACAGCCTGTCTCTGGCGGTGTATTGCACCAGTTGGACGTTCTTCGGCGCCGTAGGCCAAGCCGCCGAACAGTTGTGGGCGTTTTTACCGATCTACCTGGGACCGGTGCTGTTGCTTGTGTTGGCACCCTGGGTGCTGCAGAAGATGATTCTGATCAGCAAGCAGGAAAACATCACCTCCATCGCAGACTTCATTGCCGCGCGCTACGGCAAATCCCAGTCCCTGGCAGTGGTGGTCGCGCTGATCTGCCTGGTGGGCGTGCTGCCCTATATCGCCCTGCAACTCAAAGGCATCGTGCTGGGGGTGAACCTGCTGATCGGCGCGGGCGCCGATACCACCGGCACGCGGGCCCAGGACACGGCACTGATCGTGTCCTTGGTCCTGGCGCTGTTCACCATCGTGTTTGGTACGCGCAACCTCGACGCCACGGAGCACCACCGTGGCATGGTGCTGGCGATTGCGTTTGAATCCCTGGTCAAGCTGTTCGCTTTTCTTGCAGTGGGCGCGTTCGTGACCTACGGCCTTTACGACGGTTTCGGCGACCTGTTCAGCCAGGCAATGCTCGCGCCACGCTTGGAGGAATACTGGAAGGAGACCGTCAACTGGCCGTCAATGGTGGTGCAGACCGGCGTAGCGATGATGGCGATCATCTGCTTACCCCGACAGTTTCATGTGACGGTAGTAGAGAACATCGACCCGCAGGACCTGCGCGTAGCCAAGTGGGTATTCCCCGCCTACCTGATCCTCGCCGCTCTGTTCGTCATCCCCATCGCTCTCGGCGGCAAGATGCTGCTGCCCGGCTCCGTATTGCCGGACTCCTACGTGATCAGCCTGCCCATGGCCGAAGCCCATCCGGCGTTGGCGGTGCTGGCATTTATCGGCGGCGCCTCAGCGGCCACCGGCATGGTGATTGTGGCGAGCATCGCCCTGTCGACCATGGTCTCCAACGACATGTTGCTGCCGTGGCTGTTGCGCCGTTCCAGCGCAGAGCGCCCGTTCGAGGTGTTCCGCCACTGGATGCTCTCGGTGCGCCGGGTCAGCATTGTGATCATTTTGCTGTTGGCTTACGTGAGCTACCGCTTGCTGGGCTCTACGGCAAGCCTGGCAACTATCGGGCAGATCGCTTTTGCCGCCGTGACCCAGCTCGCCCCGGCCATGCTTGGCGCGCTGTATTGGAAGCAGGCGAACCGCCGCGGTGTGTTTGCCGGCTTGGCGGCGGGCACATTCCTGTGGTTCTACACCTTGGTCCTACCCGTAACGGCGAAAAGCCTGGGCTGGTCCCTCAGCCTTTTCCCTGGGCTGACGTGGATGCATTCCCACCCGTTGGGTTTATCCGTCACGTCGCTGACCCTGGGCACGGTGTTCTCCCTGGCGGGTAACTTCACGCTGTTTGTGTGGGTGTCGATGCTGTCGCGCACGCGGGTGTCGGAGCACTGGCAAGCCGGGCGTTTTATCGGCCAGGAAATCAGCCAGCGCGCCAACGCCCGCTCAATGCTGTCGGTACAGATCAGCGACCTCCTCAGCCTGGCGGCACGTTTTGTTGGTGAAGAACGTGCCCAGCAGAGCTTTATTCGCTTTGCCTACCGCCAGGGCAAAGGCTTCAACCCCAATCAGAATGCCGATAACGACTGGATCGCCCACACCGAACGCCTGTTGGCCGGTGTGCTCGGCGCCTCTTCGACGCGTGCGGTGGTAAAAGCTGCGATTGAAGGGCGGGAAATGCAGCTGGAGGACGTAGTACGCATCGCCGATGAAGCGTCGGAAGTGCTGCAGTTCAACCGCGCGCTGCTGCAAGGTGCTATCGAAAACATTACCCAAGGCATCAGCGTCGTCGACCAGTCGCTCAAGCTGGTGGCCTGGAATCGACGCTACCTGGAACTGTTCAACTACCCCGACGGGCTGATCAGCGTCGGCCGGCCAATCGCCGACATCATCCGCTACAACGCCGAGCGCGGCCTTTGTGGCCCGGGCGAGGCCGAAGTGCATGTGGCGCGACGCCTGCACTGGATGCGCCAGGGCCGCGCGCACACCTCCGAGCGTTTGTTCCCGAATGGACGGGTGATTGAGCTGATTGGCAACCCGATGCCCGGTGGTGGATTTGTCATGAGCTTCACTGACATCACTGCGTTCCGCGAAGCCGAGCAGGCGCTCACCGAAGCGAACGAAGGCCTTGAGCAGCGGGTGACCGAACGTACCCATGAACTGTCGCAGCTCAATGTGGCGCTTACCGATGCCAAAGGCGTGGCCGAATCCGCCAGCCAGTCGAAGACACGCTTTCTCGCAGCCGTCAGTCATGACCTGATGCAACCATTGAACGCCGCCCGCCTGTTCTCAGCCGCCCTCTCCCACCAGAACGACGGCCTGTCCAGCGAAGCCCGGCAACTGGTGCAGCACTTGGACAGTTCGCTGCGCTCCGCCGAAGACCTGATCAGCGACCTGCTGGATATCTCGCGCCTGGAAAACGGCAAAATCAATCCGCAACGCCAGCCCTTTGTGCTCAACGAGCTGTTCGACACTTTAGGCGCGGAATTCAAGGCACTGGCCCAGGAGCAAGGTTTGCGCTTCCGCCTGCGCGGTAGTCGCCTGCGGGTCGACAGCGACATCAAGCTGCTGCGACGAATCCTGCAGAATTTCCTGACCAACGCTTTCCGTTATGCCGACGGCCCGGTGCTGCTTGGCGTACGCCGGCGCAAGGGCGAGTTGTGCCTGGAGGTGTGGGACAGAGGCCCCGGTATTCCGCAGGATAAACAGAAGGTGATCTTCGAAGAGTTCAAGCGCCTGGACAGCCATCAGACCCGCGCCGAGAAAGGCCTGGGCCTGGGCCTCGCGATTGCCGACGGCCTGTGCCGGGTGCTGGGCCATCGTCTGAGCGTGCGCTCGTGGCCGGGCAAAGGCAGCGTGTTCAGCGTGCGCGTGCCACTGGCGCGCAACCAGGCCAGCCCGCAGCCCAAGCCGACAGCGGATAACGGCCAGCCATTGAGCGGCGCGCAAGTGCTGTGCGTGGATAACGAAGAAAGCATCCTGATCGGCATGCGCAGCCTGCTGACGCGCTGGGGGTGCGAAGTGTGGACCGCCACCGACCAGGCGCAGTGCGCGGCGTTGTTAGCCGAAGGGGTGCGGCCGCAACTGGCGCTGGTGGATTACCACTTGGATCATGGAGAAACCGGCACTGAATTGATGGGTTGGCTGCGCGCGCAGTTGGCGGAGCCTATTCCCGGCGTGGTCATCAGTGCCGACGGCCGTCCGGAGATGGTTGCCGAGGTGCATGCGGCTGGCTTGGACTATCTGGCCAAGCCGGTGAAGCCGGCGGCGTTGCGGGCGTTGCTGAGTCGACACTTACCTCTATAAACCGGATGCGCCCCCCCACATTTAGCGCTGCGTTTATTCGGGAAGGTGTGCGACGCCGTCTGAATCGGTCATCGCCCGCTCCAGCAAATCCGCCGGCAGGCTTTTGCTCGCGCGAGCACCCAGCAGCCTTAATTGCTCGGTGCGGCTGACCAGATTTCCGCGTCCATCTGTCAGCTTGTTTCGCGCGGCGCTGTAGGCCTTATCCAACTGCTGAAGACGGTTGCCCACTTCGTCCAGGTCTTGGATAAACAGCACAAACTTGTCATACAGCCAACCAGCGCGCTCGGCGATTTCCCGGGCGTTCTGGCTTTGGCGTTCCTGCTTCCAAAGGCTATCGATCACCCGCAGTGTCGCAAGCAAGGTCGTAGGGCTGACGATCACGATATGGCGGTCGAAGGCCTCTTGAAACAGATTCGGCTCGGCCTGCAACGCGGCGGAAAACGCCGCTTCGATCGGCACAAACAGCAAGACGAAATCCAGGCTGTGCAGGCCTTCCAGACGCTTATAGTCCTTGCCGGCCAAGCCTTTGACGTGATTGCGCAGCGACAGCACGTGCTGTTTCAGCGCCGCTTGGCCAATCACTTCATCATCAGCCGCAACGTACTGTTGATACGCCGTCAGGCTGACCTTGGAATCCACCACCACCTGCTTGTCGCCAGGCAACATGATCAGCACATCCGGCTGAAAGCGTTCGCCGTCCGGCCCTTTGAGGCTGACCTGGGTCTGGTACTCGCGCCCCTTCTCCAGTCCCGCATGTTCCAGCACGCGCTCAAGGATCAGTTCGCCCCAGTTGCCCTGGGTTTTCTGGCCCTTGAGGGCGCGGGTCAGGTTGGTGGCTTCGTCTGACAGACGCAGGTTCAGTTGCTGTAAGCGCTCAAGCTCCTTGGCCAGGGAAAAACGCTCACGCGCCTCGTTCTGATAGCTCTCTTCCACACGCTTTTCGAAGGACTGTATGCGTTCCTTCAACGGATCGAGCAACTGTCCGAGGCGTTCCTGGCTGTTTTCAGCAAAGCGCTGTTCACGCTCGTCGAAGATCTTGCCGGCCAATTCGGCGAACTGCGCGCGCAGCTCATCTCGCGAGCCTTGCAGGTCAGTCAGACGCTGTTGATGGCTGTCCTGTTGCTCACGCAGTTCGGCGCGCAAGCCGGCCGCCAGGGCGTCGAGGCGCCGTAATTCGGTGTCTTTTGCGCTGCGGTCGAGGTTCCAGGCGTGGGCGGCGTCGCGGGCGTTATCACGGTCGATCTGCAGCAGTTCGACTTCGCGGCGCACAGCGGCGAGGTCGGCCTGCTTGGCGGCGTTGGCCTGGCTCAGGTCGCTGATTTCATCGCGGCTGGCATCCAGTTGCGCGGCGAGGCCTTCCTGGGCCAGTTGCGCAGTGGCCAGGCGCTCTTCAAGCAATTCCCAGCCAGTGGTGCGCGCGGTCAACCGCCGCTGGAGCTGCCAGCACACGGCCAACAACGGCACTGCAGCGCCTGCAAGGCCCAGGGCAATACTGGTCCAGTCAAAAGCCATAGCCATTTCTGCCATCACCGAAAAGGAGCAAGGTTAACCAAGCATAGGGCGGGAAGACAGCTCAGTCTTCGACCTGGCCCAGTTCGCGTTGGGCGCGCAGGTCACCGGCACGGGCGGCCATGCGCAGCAGGTCGTGACCGATACGGCGGTCGCGGGCATTGCCGCATTCACGGCACATCAATTGGCCCAGGCGGCTTTGTGCGGCGACGACGCCTTCACGAGCCGGCTGCTTGAGCAAGCGTCCGGCGAAGTGTTTGACGTTGCTGCTGTGTCCCAGGCGCGGGCTGTCGAGCAACCACAGGGCCACTTTCAATGAGAAGCGCTTGGGTGCGGTAACAGTCTGTAGGGTGTCGGTAACAGAAGGTGATACTGAGCGAAACTTCATAAAGCACTGTGGGACAGAACGGAAGGCGCGCCACTCTACTCTTTTTTTCGTACAGGTAAAGCTCAAAAAACCGTGCACGCCCGTGCTAGAGCAAGCGCTTGGGACAATCCACAGAAGCTGTGGATAACTCAGTGGACAACCTACCTTAAACTCGCGCAAAGGCCCATGGAGCGGGGCTCGCAGTCAAACTGACGATTTTTTCACCAATAAAAAAAAGCCAGATTTTTCATTGACTTAAATTTCCATTACAGGCAAATGGCGAGGCTGCGATGCGATGGACAGCCTGGTTACACCTGCCGCAACCAATGTGCACAAGTACCGATCCGATGGTTATATCCCCGGCTTTTTTTGGAGCGACTGCCTTCAAAAACGTTACCGCGAAGCCAATTGGGGACTTTTCAAATCTTTACCGGCTCTCCACACTGCCCGACGGGCAACGCAATGCGGACTAGGTCGATGAAAGGAATTCTGTTATTCGCTGTGCTGTTACTGGCCATCTGCGCCATCTCATTGTGGATTAATGCCGCGCTGCCATCGCCGGATGGGGCGCTGTTCGCCATCGCTATCTTGCTGTCGGCCGCTTTCACGGCAATAAGCCTGTGCATCGAGCTGGGCGAGGGCCGCATCAACGATATGCGCGATGTGATGAAGGTCGTTGAGACCGGCCAATCACTGCGCCTGACCTTAGCCGCCTATGGGCTGGGCTGTTCGATGGCCGCAGCTGTCACCGTACTGGTCTACCGCAGCCTGCTGGCTGGCTGATTGAAGTTTTTTTGGTAACACACTTCCATTACCTGTTTCATTCCGTTACTATCCGCGGCGTTAGTACCAAGCTGAAAGTCAATTCTGGTCGAACAACTCCCCTGAACAACACGGGATCGACCACCTCGAAGGTTTCCAGGTATCACTTGCGACGACATTGCCTTTGAACAAGCAAAGGGTGTCGCGAAGTTTCCATACTCTGACCGAACCAACCTGCAAATTGATCAGGATCTTCACCCTGGGCCCAGAACCTTTGCCCCTGTTGTGCTGCCTGCCCTCCTAAGTACCTACCTGCCAGCCCAAGCGCGCCTAACTTATTAGCGCTTCAAACTGGCTGCTTTGTTCCAGTCAGGTTCTTCGTTTGATCAATGGTGATCAACGTTACTGGAACGTTTTAACGTTGCACGGCTCTTAATCCGTGTCATTTGTAGGAACACCAATAATATGAACGCTCAAATCCATACTCAGGATGCCATTCGCACCCTCACTAATGCTTTTGCCCCAATGAACTGCCTGATCATGGCCGCTCGCAAAGGCTGCTTCAGCTTCACACTGGTCAACGAACACGGCATCGCTCGTCACAGCGAACGCCTGTACCCCGATCAATACTCCAGCGCAGAACCGCTGCAGGCCGTGATCGAGCGTACCCGTCAGGCACTGGTTGCCTGATCGACCCGAGTCGCTGAAACACAAAAAACCCTGTTTAAAACACAGGGTTTTTTATTGCCTGCGATTCCTGAATTGCGAAGTTTTACTAAGTTCAAATCGATATAAACATTATAACTGGTTGAATAAGATGTTTTAAAAACAGGCCTTTACATCGTGAATATGACACTACACTTCAACTCAAGCGGCGTGATCCGCTTCCGGCGAGCCTGAGATCCGATCCACTGCTGCCAAGCCCCCTCCTTCTCAGGTCTCGTCGACCACTTTCACGGATTGAGGCTTGTATGGGTATCGCTGCCAGTGAATTGTGTCGTTATGTAATCCGACCGACGCTGATGTACCTCGACCGACAGAGCCCAACGGCAGAGTCTCTGCTCCTGGGTATCGCGGCCAGCCAGTCGGAATTGGGTTCCGCCTTGCACGATCGACGCGGTCACGGCCTGTACAGCATCACCGAACCCCGTCATCGCGCCCTGTGGGACACCTACCTGGCACTCGACCCCGAGCGTGCCAGTCTGGTGCGCGGGCTGGCCAGCCAACACGCCTTTCTCAGCGCCCCACAATTGGAGCTCACCGTAAACCTGCGTTACGCCACCGCCATCGCATGGCTTCTGGTGGAACAACACAGCCCTGCCCTGCCTCCATCCGGTGACGTTTTAGCGATGGCACGTATCTGGAAAGAAATATTTCATCCGCAAGGAAGGCTGCGAGATTTCACCCAAACCTGGCAAACCTGTGTTTCACCCATGAATCACGTGGCCTGCTGACCGGGCAATTTGCAAGATTCGCCAAAAACGCTGAATTTTGGTCGGATTGTCCTACAAAACCGCTCTATCTCCGACATTACAGCCTATAGCGCGATGTTAATTTTATTGGTACTTTCCGCAGCGGTGATCACCACGGAGTTCTAATAATGAAAAAAGTAATGCTCAAGACCACACTTAGCCTCGCCGTTGCCATGGCATCCTCCCAACTGTTCGCAAGCGGCTTTGCACTGAACGAACAAAGCGTGAGCGGGATGGGTACGGGTTTCGCAGGTCGCTCCTCTTCTGCCGATGATGCAAGCACTGTTTACGGTAACCCTGCCGGTATGGCTCGCCTGAATGGCCAGCAGATCACGGGCGGTGTTGCTGCCATTGATGCTTCGACCGATATCAAGGACGCAAGTGGCCGCCCAAGCGGCTCCAACAAAGGTGATATGGTTCCGTTCACTGCGGTGCCATTCGGCTTCTACACCAACAAACTCAACGATCAGTGGGCCATCGGCTTCGGCGTCTATGCACCGTTCGGTCTGGTGACCGACTACGAAAACGGCTTCCAGGGCCGTGGCTTTGGCAGCAAGAGCGAAGTGAAGGTCATGACCTTCCAGCCGACTGTCAGCTATGCCTTCAACGACAAGGTTTCCATCGGTTTTGGTCCGACCATCAACCGCATCTCCGGGGTGTTGGAGTCGGACAAGACATTGGTAATCGGCGCGCCTTTCTCGGACACCAACGTCAAGATCAAGGGTGATGACACCGCACTGGGCTTCAATGTCGGTGTGCTGGTCCAGGCAACCGATACTACCCGCGTCGGCCTGACCTACCACTCCAAGGTCAATTACAAGCTTGAGGGGCACACCACCGTCAGCGGTCCGGCCCAGACTCAAGGCGCGCTGCGTAACAACCGTTACGACGCCTCCTTGAAAATCGAGACCCCGGAATCCTACGACCTGTCGGTCACTCAAGACCTGACCGATGCCTGGAAAGTGTACGGCGGTGCAACCTGGACACGCTGGAGTCGCCTGAAAGAGATCACCGTCAACAACGAAGGTGTGACTGGGACAAACGGTGGCGCCCTGGCCCCTAGCCGAATCGCCAACATCACCGAAGAACAAAACTGGCACGACACCTGGGCCTATGCCGTGGGTACCTCATACCAGTTGACCAAGCAGGTGGTACTGCGTACCGGCCTGACCTTCGACCAGTCGCCAACCAACAACACCGATCGTTCGCCACGTATTCCTACTGGCGACCGGACGATCTTCAGCGTGGGCCTGGGCTACAAGGTCATGGATAACATGACGGTCGACCTGGCGTACTCCTACCTCAAGGAAGAAGACGTCAAGGTCAATAACACCTCGCTGCCGTCCAACTACAGCGCCAAGTACGAAAACAGTGCCAACGGTTTCGGCCTGGGCATGACCTACACCTTCTGATTCAGGCAGGTGTAAAAAAGCCCCGCTCTCCTGCAAAGGAGGCGGGGCTTTTCATTGGGCGCGGATCAGGGTTTAGACGCTATCGCCTGCTCCACCGCCTTGATCAGCTCCGGGCTGTCCGGCTTGGTCAGGCTGGAAAAATCGGCAATCACCTTACCCTGGCGATCCACCACGTACTTGTAGAAATTCCACTTCGGCGCGTTGCTCTGCTGTGCCAACACCTTGAACAGATTCACTGCATCAGGGCCCTTGACCTTCTGCGGCTCGGTCATGGTGAAGGTCACGCCGTAGTTCACGTAGCAGACCTTGGCGGTCTCCTCGCCGGTCTTGGCTTCCTGCTTGAAGTCATCGGACGGCACGCCGATCACTTCCAGCCCTTGATCCTTGTAGCGTTGATACAAGGCTTCGAGGCCTTTGAACTGCGGGGCGAATCCGCAAAAGCTCGCGGTGTTGACGATAACCAAAGGCTTGCCGGCAAAGCGCTGGCACAGGTCGATGGATTCCTTGGCGCGCAGTTTGGGCAATTGGCCTTCAAGCAAAGGTGGGCAATCAGCAGCCAACGCCACACCGCCAAAAGCCGCCATCAGCACAGGTACAGCCAGCCAGCGCATCTGCATGTCGAAACGTCCTTTCAAGAGTTCAGGGATCGAACTTAACAGATCGACATACCCAGTTGCATCAATGCCAGCCCGCCGCGCTGCCAGCCCCACCATGCCAGCACCAGCAGGATGAGCCCCGCAATAATCAATAAACCCTGTGCTTTCAGGCTCATGCCGCCTCCATTTGCGCCTGTAGACGCGCCACCGGCCGCTCGCGTACCGGCCAATTGAGGGCGGCTGCGAGCAGGCTCAACACAATGGCACCTTGCCAGATCAAATCGTAGTTGCCGGTTCGATCATAGACCACCCCGCCCAACCAACCGCCGAGGAACGAACCAATCTGATGGAACAAGAACACAATCCCACCGAGCATCGAAAGATTTCGCACGCCAAACAAGGTGGCTACGGTGCCGTTGGTCAGCGGCACCGTAGACAACCACAGCAAGCCCATCGCCATGCCGAACAGGTAGGCGCTGAGTTGGGTCACCGGCGCCCACAGGAACAGCACAATCACCACCGCTCGTAACAGGTACAACCCGGTCAGCAGACGCGGCTTGGACATACGTCCACCCAGCCAACCGGCAGTGTAGGTACCGACGATATTGAACAGGCCAATCAATGCCAGCACGGTGGTGCCTGTGGTGGCCGGCAAGTGCTGATCCACCAGATAGGCCGGCAGGTGCACACCGATAAACACCACCTGGAAACCACAGACGAAAAAGCCAAAGGCCAGCAGCCAGAATCCGGAGTGTCCGCAGGCTTCGTGCAATGCCTCGCGCAAGGTCTGCTGCCCGGCCAGTACCGGCAGCGGCCGATCCTTGAGCATGCTGACCAGCGGCAAGATCAACGCCACCATCAGGCCCAACGCAAGCAGTGCTGCGGACCAGCCCAGCCAACTGATCAAGCCTAAGGTGCCGGGCACCATAGCGAACTGGCCGAATGAACCTGCGGCGCTGGCAATACCCATGGCCATGCTGCGTTTTTCCGGCGCCACGGCACGGCCGACGACCCCAAGAATCACCGAAAACGAGGTTCCAGAGAGACCGATACCAATCAGCAGACCGGCACTCAGCGAAAGCGACCACGCGGAATCGGACAGGCCCATCAACACGAGGCCCACGGCGTACAGCACTCCACCTACAAATACCACTTTGGTCGCGCCGAACCGGTCGGCCACCGCCCCCGCAAATGGCTGCGCCAGGCCCCAGATCAGATTCTGCAGCGCAATCGCCAAGGCGAACGTGCCTCGACCCCAGCCGAATTCACTGCTCATTGGCGCAAGGAACAGGCCGAAACCGTGTCGCACCCCCAATGACAACGCCAGGATCAGCGCACTCCCCACTAGGATCCAACCACTGGTGCGCCACATCGAGGTCATTTCTTATTCTCCGCTCGCGGGTATATACCCGCTTATGTTCGAACAAGCTCGCCTTCAGGCGAGCTCATCCAGCAAGGCCAACAAGGTTTCGCGTTTATCCGCGCCGAGTTGATCGATCAATTTCTGTTGCGCTGCTTCCCAGGCTGGCAAGGCCGCAGCCAGCCGTTCTGCACCCGCCTCGGTCAGCAGCACCAGGCGATTTCGCAGGTCATTGCCCTCGACCAACTGGACCAATCCTTCGCACTCCAACACCCGGAGATTGCGCCCCAAGGTGCTGCGGTCCAGCCCCATGGCGTCCGCCAGGCTGGAAATGCTCGGCTGATCAAGGCGCTGCAGGTTACACAGCAAAGAATACTGGGCAACGTTGATCCCGAAGCCGTCGAGGGCGCCGTCGTAGTGCCTGCTGACGCCACGGGCGGCGCGTCGCAGGTTGGTGCATAAACATTGGGAGGCAAGCATGGAACGTGTATATACCCGCGATTATTGAAATGCAAGAAAGTGTTACAGCGCCAGACCGACCAATACAGCGACTTCCAGCAGCTCCAACAAGGCCCCAGCGGTGTCGCCGGTGGTGCCGCCGAGGCGATTGACCATCAACTGGCGCAGACCAATGAAGCAGATCGCCGCGAGCAGCACCGCGATCCCACCACTGAATCCCCCGATAAGAATGCAGGCCAGACCACTGAGGATTAGCACCTGTTGGCCGACGAGCCGAGGTAAATGATCCGACAATGCCTGACCTAACCCGCCAGCACGCACATAACGAGTGGTCAGAAACAACGCCAGCATCGAGGCCCGCCCGATCAGCGGTGCCAAAATGAGCGCAGCACCGTTGTGTTGCTCAATCAAGGCCACCAGTGCAGTGAACTTGAGCAGCAACACCAAGCCCAGCGTGACCACCGCAATCGGTCCGCTGCGGGGGTCTTTCATGATGGTCAGGGTGCGCTCACGGTCGCCAAAACCACCGAGCCAGGCGTCCGCGCTATCCGCCAGGCCATCCAAGTGCAACCCGCCACTGAGCAACACCCAGGCCGTCAGCAGCAGCGCGGCATGCAGCAACAATGGCGCCCCCATCAGCGCCGTATTCAAACCCCACAACAGCAAACCGAACAGCAGCCCGACTACCGGATAAAACAGCAACGAGCGCCCCAACTCCTGTGGCTGCGGCATGCCCGGCAAGCGAATCGGCAGGCTGCTGAGAAATTGCAGGGCGATCCAGAACGGCAGCATCGTCAGATTCCTTCCTTCAACACGCCATCGGCAGCGACCTGCAAGCTGAACAGCCCACCATGGCCGACTTCGACATTCAGCAACTGCTCGCGGGGCAAGCCTCGGGCCTGGGCCAATAGCAAACGCATCACCCCGCCATGACTGACTAACAGCACGCGCTCACCAGCATAGTCCTGATGCAAGCGTGAGACGGCGCTCAAAACACGTTCGGAAAATTCCCTGACCGGCTCACCCTCAGGTGGCGTGAAGCTATAGGGATCGGCCCAGAACAGGCCCAAGCCTTCGGCGTCGGTTTCCATCAACGCCGCCGCGCTCTGTCCTTCCCAAGCGCCGAAGTGCAGCTCTTGCAGGTCTTTTTCCAAGCTCACCGGCACCTTCAGCCGCGCCGCCAACTCATCAGCGAAGCGCGCGCAGCGTTGCAGCGGCGAACTGATGAGCCGGTCCCAAGGCCCCTGCGCTATGACGGCGGCGCGCATCTGCTCCCAGCCTTTGGCGGTCAAGGCGTCATCCAGGCTGCCACGCAGGCCGCCGCCCAGCTCGGTTTCGCCGTGGCGCAGCAGGTCCAGGTGCAAAATCATGCCGGACGGTCTGCCACGGCCGCTTCAGCAAAGGTCGCCATCTGCCCGTGCAGCGCACACGCCAGGCGCAACAACGGTACCGCCAACGCGGCGCCGCTGCCTTCGCCCAGGCGCAAGCCGAGTTCGAGCAACGGTTGTGCATCAAGGCTTTGCAGCACATGACGATGACCCGGTTCAGCGCCCCGATGGCCGAACAACAGCCAATCGCGGCAGTCCGGATTCAGACGCGTGGCCACCAGTGCGGCGACCGTGCAGATAAACCCATCCACCAGCACCACCACGCTTTCTTGGGCGCACGCCAGATAAGCTCCCACCAACGCAGCAATCTCAAAGCCGCCCAGGTTGAACAGCGTGTGCAGTGCGTCACCACGCTGCCCGGCATGCAACGCCAACGCGCGTTCGATCACGGCAACCTTGTGGCTCACCCCTTCAGCGTTCAACCCTGTACCCGGGCCGGTCAGATCGCTGACGTGGCAATCGAGCAACGCACACGCCAACGCACTGGCGGCGGTGGTGTTGCCGATGCCCATTTCGCCGCCGATAAACAACTGCGCACCGCTTTCACGGGCACGCAGCACGCTGTCGCGACCCGCTTGCAATGCCAATTGCCCCTGGGCCACGGTCATTGCCGGGCCCTTGACGAAGTTGGCGGTGCCCGTGCCGATATTCAGGTGACGCACGCCCGGCAGGCTCAGCGACGGGTTCACCGTACCGAGGTCGACCACCTCCAACTGCCCATCCAATTGCCGCGCCAGTACGCTGATGGCCGCACCACCGGTGACAAAGTTATGCAGCATCTGCCCGGTCACTTCCTGGGGATACGCCGACACACCTTCGGCAACCACGCCGTGATCCCCGGCAAAAATCGCAATCCACACGTGATCAACCGAAGGTTTGACCTGGCCCTGCAAGCCAGCCAATTGCACGGCCAGCGCTTCCAACTGACCGAGGGAACCGGTGGGCTTGGTCAATTGCTGCTGGCGCGCCAGGGCCTGTTCGTACGCCGAGGCGTCAATCGCCTTACAAGGGTTGAGCCACCAGGTGTCAGTCATAACGCAATACCTTTCAAAGTCAGGGGCAGGCCGGCAACCGTCAGGACAACACGCTGACACCGCTCGGCCAAAGCTTGATGCAGCCAACCGGCTTCATCCACATAGCGGCGAGTCAATTCGCCCAGCGGCACGACACCCATTCCGGTCTCGTTGCTGACAAAAATGATTTCCCCCGGCAGCGTGGCCAGGGTTTCCAGCAATTGATCGCGCTCAAACACCAAGCGCTCTGCGCCTTCGAGCATCAGCAGATTGGTCAGCCACAGGGTCAGGCAATCCACCAGCAAGCAGCGACCGGGTGCGGCGTTTTCGCGTAGCACACGCGCCAGCTCGACAGGCTCTTCGATCAAACCCCAATGATCAGGGCGACGCTCGCGATGCGAGGCAACGCGGGCATTCATCTCGCCGTCAAGCGGCTGACTGGTGGCGATATAGATGACGGGCAAAGCACTGTCGCTGGCGAGCTTTTCGGCCAGGCGGCTTTTACCGGAACGAGCGCCGCCTAAAATCAGTTGAAGCATGAGACACCCCCTACCCATTCACCCATCCACGATGCGAAGCGAGTCGTTTTTGATCCTGCTTTTGATCTGAAGTCGCCCCGTAAACCACGCTGGCCGAACGCAGGAATGGATATGTACACCGAAAGCCCCCTCCCACCTTTGAACCGTGTGTACACCATTAAATCCCACACAGTTTGCGCAACAAATCGGTGTCCAAATGGTTCTCCACCAGATCGGCCAGGCGTTCGATATCGCGCTCGCGCAGGGCGTGGTAGTCCACCTCCTGCACATCCTGCAACCCTGCCCAACGCAGCAACGCACTGCAGGCCGCCGGGGTCTCGAACAAGCCATGCAGATACGTGCCGAGAATCTGCCCGTCAGCACTTTGCGCGCCGTCACGGCGACCGTCCTCCAGCAGTACGGCGGCGTTCGACAGAGCAGCGCCACACGTCACACCCGCATGAATCTCGTACCCGCTGACCTCAGCATCCTCCAGCAACAACCGCCCCCGCACATTGCGCAGTTGCTTCTCTTCTTCCAAAGTCGTGCTGAACGCCAACAACCCCAAGCCGTCACTGGAACCCGCCGCTCCTTCCAGCCCCAATGGGTCATGCACCTGCTCGCCCAGCATCTGCAACCCGCCGCAAATCCCCAGCACCTTGCCGCCATACCGCAAATGCCGTGCTACGGCGGTATCCCAGCCATTGGCACGCAGATACGCCAAATCACTGCGCACGCTTTTCGAGCCCGGCAGGATGATCAGGTCGGCGGCAGGAATCGACTGGCCCGGACCGACAAACTGCAAATCCACCTGAGGATGCAGGCGCAGTGGGTCAAAATCCGTGTGATTGCTGATGCGCGGCAATACCGGCACCACCACCTTGAGCACCTGCGCCGCCTTGTCGATCTGACGCTGGTCGATGCCGTCTTCAGCCTCCAAGTGCAAATCCATCACGTAGGGCAAAACCCCCACCACCGGTTTGCCAGTGCGTGCTTGCAGCCAATCCAAACCGGGTTGCAACAGCGCGATATCGCCGCGAAAACGGTTGATGACGAAGCCCTTGACCCGCTCTTGTTCGGTGGGCGAAAGCAATTCCAAGGTGCCGACCAGATGGGCAAACACACCGCCGCGATTGATGTCGGCGATCAGCAGCACTGGGCAGTCGACGGCTTCGGCGAAGCCCATGTTGGCAATGTCATTGGCGCGCAGGTTGATCTCCGCCGGGGAGCCTGCGCCTTCCACCATTACCACCGGATAGGCTTCGCTCAACCGTGCGTGGGAGGCCAGCACTGCCTGCATGGCGATGGCTTTGTAGTCGTGATAGGCCACGGCGTTCATGGTGGTCACGGCGCGGCCGTGGATGATCACTTGGGAACCGGTGTCGCTGTTGGGTTTGAGCAACACCGGGTTCATGTCAATGTGGGGCGCCAGATTAGCTGCCTGGGCCTGCACCGCCTGGGCGCGGCCGATCTCGCCGCCTTCGGCCGTCACGGCACTGTTGAGCGCCATGTTCTGCGGCTTGAACGGCACCACTGCGACGCCCTGGCGTACCAGCCAGCGGCACAGCGCGGTCACCAGCGTACTTTTGCCGGCGTCGGACGTGGTGCCTTGCACCATCAGCGTACTCATGAAGCATCCTTATAGGCGGCCAGTGCGGCGTCGAGGCGCAACCAATCGGCCTCGGTGTCGGGCAGGCCGAAGCGCAGGCTGCTGTCGTGGACGAACAGGCGCAAGAGGATGCCGCGCTGGGCCATGAATTCGTGCATGCGTTCGGCGTGCGGGGTGATCAGCCATTGGAACAACGCGCAGCCGCCCTGAGGCTGAAATCCGTGGCGCTCAAGCAGCGTGAACAATCGCTCGCCAGCCTCGACGCAACGCGCCCGCTGACGGGTATGCCCGGCAGTGTCGCGCAGGCACACTTGCCCCAACACGCGTGTCGGTCCGCTGACGGCCCAAGGCCCGACCTGTTCAGCGAGCAACTTGAGCAACTTGCGTTCGGCCAGCACAAACCCCAGACGCACGCCGGCCAGGCCAAAGAACTTGCCGAACGAGCGCAACACAATCAGACCGACCTGATGAGCCTGGCCTGCCAAACTCAACTCCGGCGTCACGTCCATAAACGCTTCGTCCACCACCAGCCAGCCGCCGCGCTGGGCCAGCCGTGTGTGCCAGTCCAGCAGGCGTTGGGGAGTCAGGCTCTGGCCTGTAGGATTGTTGGGATTGACCACCACCAAAACGTCGAGGCTATCGAGGAAGAAGTCGACTTCCTGTTCCTGCACCTCGCGCACTACATACCCGGCGCGGCGCCAGGCTTCGGCATGCTCGGCATAGCAAGGCGACAGCACGCCGACTTTGCCGGATCGGCGCAGGCGCGGCAGCAACTGGATCGCCGCCTGGGAACCGGGCACCGGCAATAAATGCGCGGCCCCGTAGTACTCGCTGGCAGCCTGTTCCAAGCCGTCGTCGGTCTCTGGCAATCGTGCCCAGGCACGCTGCGGGATCGGCGGGATCGGCCAGGGCCAAGGCGCGAGACCGCTGGACAGGTCAAGCCAGTCGGCCTCGGCAATCCCGTATTGAATGGATGCTTTACGCAGTCGGCCACCGTGTTCAAGCATAGAATTGCGCCCCCACACATAGGATCAGCAGCCACAACCATACGCCGCGCTGCACCAGTTGCCAGCCTCGGTCGATGGAGTCGGCATCCGCCGCCGGGCCTTCGCCCAATGGCGGACGCTGGTGCACTTCGCCGTGATAAATCGCAGCACCACCCAATTCAACACCCAAGGCGCCTGCGCCGGCAGCCATCACCGGCCCGGCGTTGGGGCTGTCCCAGGTCGGGCCCTGGGTGCGCCAGCATTTGAGGGCCAGGCGGGTTTTGCCGAGCACGGCGTAGGTCAAGGCCACCAGGCGGGCCGGAATGTAGTTGAGCACGTCGTCGATTTTCGCTGCGGCCCAGCCGAAGCGCTCGAAGCGTTCGTTGCGATAGCCCCACATGGCATCAAGGGTGTTACTCAATCGGTAGAGCACCACGCCCGGTACGCCAGCGACCACGAACCAGAACAGCGCGGCGAATATCGCATCGCTGCCGTTTTCCAATACTGATTCGGTGGCGGCGCGGGCGACTTCGGTGCGATCCAGCTCGCTGGTCTGGCGGCTCACCAGGTAACTCACCCGCGTGCGGGCTTCATCCAGGTCATCGCTGCGCAACGCCTGGGCCACCGGCATCACATGCTCGCCGAGGCTGCGCATACCGAGGGCGCAGTACAACGCCAGAATCTCCAACACCCAGCCGATATACGGCGCCCACGACAACGCGGTGGCCAGCAGCGTCAGCGGCACCACGGCGATAAACCACGCCGTCACGCCGTGACTGCGCCAGCCACGGCCGCCACTGTTGAAACGTTGCTCGATGCGCCCGGCAAAATTGCCGAACGCCACCAGCGGATGCCAGCGCCTGGGCTCGCCCAGTAGCGCATCCAACGCCACTGCAGCGACACACAGCAAGGCCACACTCATTGACTTACTCCCCACGTATTCTCATACAACATGTCACTCAGCGGACGCGGTTCGGTCCAGCCTTCGAGCTGCAACATCGGTGCCGGATAGAACTCGACAACCGGCCCCAGGCACAACACAGCCAGAGGTTTTGCGCCGGGCGGCAGGCCCAGCAAATCGGCCAGGGCCTGGGGCTCAAACAACGAGACCCAGCCCATGCCAAGGCCTTCCACGCGAGCGGCCAGCCACAGATTCTGGATCGCGCAGGACAGCGAGGCCATGTCCATCTCCGGCAAGGTGCGCCGGCCGAAAATATGGCGCTCGCGATCATCCATCAATGCCGCCACCAGTACTTCGGCACAGTCATTGATGCCTTCGACCTTAAGCCTCATGAACTCATCGGTGCGCTCGCCAAGGGCCTCGGCTGTGCGCACGCGCTCTTCTTCCACCAGTTGCTGGATCTGCCCGCGCAGGTGGCGGTCGCTGATGCGGATAAAACGCCAGGGCTGCATGAGGCCGACACTCGGCGCCTGATGCGCGGCCTGAAGCAGGCGGTGGAGCAATTCAGGGGCGACAGTGCCACCGCTGAAGTGGCGCATGTCGCGGCGTTCGGCAATGGCGCGGTAAACGGCATCGCGGTCGGCCTGGGGGAAGGCGTTGTCAGTCATGGCGCTATCGTGGGTAAAAACAATGCGGCCACAGCAGCCGGATTCGACGGAAAGTAGAAGTGCACGTAAGAGGCCGTCATCCGCCCCTGTCGGTAGACCGCTTCGGCCCCGCGCCCACCATTGGGGCTCAGACCACGGGCAATCGGTTGCCATTCGGTGCTGGTCAGGGAGTGGTGATAGGTATGGCCGCGCAGTACGCCTTCCGGCAATTCGACGCTTTGCAGCGCCAGGGCCGCCAGTTTCTTTTGCATCACTGCATCACCCTGCAACAGGCCGAGCAGTTCGGCGCGGTTGCCGTCGACGTCGGTGAGGGAGTTCAGCAGGTAGAGCATGCCGCCACACTCAGCGAGCAACGGCTTACCCGCCGCATGGTGAGCACGGATGGCGTCGAGCATCGGAGTATTTTCCGACAACGCCTGGTGGTGCAGTTCCGGGTAGCCGCCAGGCAGATACAGACTGTCGGCGTCAGGTAATTCGCGATCGTGGATCGGGGAGAAAAATGTCAGCTCAGCGCCCATCGCCCGCAACAGGTCAAGACTGGCGCCGTAGGTGAAGGCGAAGGCTTCGTCGCGGGCCACGGCAATGCGGAAACCGGCCAACAACGGCTCAGCTTTCATCACTTCAGGCGCGGCGAAGGTCACGGGCGGCGGTAAAGCGACTTCGCAACTGCTGCCCAAGGCTTGGGCGGCGGCGTCCAGGCGTGCATCGAGGTCATTCAGTTCGCTGGCTTGCACCAGGCCCAGATGACGGCTCGGCAGCTCGATTCCCGTCTCGCGGGACAGCGCGCCGTACCAGCGCAGGCCTTCAGTGAGGCTACCTTCGAGCAATTGCGCATGGCGCAACGTGCCGACGCGGTTGGCCAACACGCCCGCGAACGGTAGATCCGGCTGGTAGCGCGCAAGGCCCAGCGCCAGAGCACCAAAGGTTTGGGCCATGGCGGTGCCATCAATCACGCCCAGCACCGGCACGCCGAAATGCCGCGCCAGGTCGGCACTGGAGGGCGTGCCGTCGAACAGACCCATCACGCCTTCGATCAGGATCAGGTCGGCCTCCCCCGCCGCTTCCCACAGCAGGCGGCGACTTTCCTGCTCGCCCACCATCCACATATCCAATTGATACACCGGCGCACCGCTGGCGCGTTCGTGGATCATCGGGTCCAGAAAGTCCGGACCGCATTTGAACACGCGCACCCTACGTCCCAGATTGCGGTGCAAACGGGCCAGGGCGGCGGTGACGGTAGTTTTGCCTTGGCCGGACGCCGGTGCGGCGATCAATACGGCCGGGCAATGACGGGGCTGATTCAAAGTTCGACGCCCTTCTGTGCCTTGATACCGGCCTGGAATGCGTGTTTGAGCATGCCCATTTCGGTGACGGTGTCGCCCATCTCGATCAGCTCCGGCTTAGCGCCACGGCCAGTGACCACCACGTGTTGCATCGGCGGGCGGGCTTGCAGGTCGCTGAGTACTTGGTCCAGGTCGAGGTAACCGTGCTTGAGGGCTATGTTCAGCTCGTCCAGCACCACCAGGCCGATGGTTGGGTCTTGCAGCAGTTCGCGGGATACCGCCCAGGCTGCCTCGGCGGCGGCGATATCGCGCTGGCGGTCCTGGGTTTCCCAGGTAAAGCCTTCGCCCATGACGTGGAAACGCACTTGCTCGGGGAAGCGGCGGAAAAACAACTCTTCGCCAGTGCTGTTACGCCCCTTGATGAACTGCACCACACCGCATTGCATCCCATGGCCCATGGCGCGAGCGAGCATGCCAAACGCTGAGCTGCTCTTGCCTTTGCCGTTGCCGGTGAGTACCAGCAGCAAGCCGCATTCGTTAGGGGAGTTGGCGATGCGCTCGTCGATCACGGCTTTTTTGCGCAGCATGCGCGCCAAGTGGCGTTCGTCGCGGTCGGGGGTATCGGTCATGGCAGCTCTCCGTTGGGGCTGGACAAAAACGGCGGGCAGGAAAAAGAAAAAACAGACAGCCAAGCATCGCCCACCGTGATGCTGTTGGATGATCCAGGCCGGTCTCCGGGCTCATGAGTGGCGCAGCTCTTGTAGAGAGCAAGCAGGCCAACGCTGCGCCTTCCCATATCGCACGCGATACAGTGGCAAAAGCAGCGTCTTGACTCATTTACCGTTGCGGGGGCAGCGCCGGAATTGCGGCGGCGCTGTGTACAAGCGCGCTCACTCACCGGCTTCCCTGTTTCACTCTGTCGACCCATGGGTCACAGAGCACCTGGAACAAGCGGCGAAGGTTAGTGGGTTGGGGGTGGAGCGTCAATGAAAGCTGGTCGAGTACTTGAACCATCGCACCACCGCCCTCCTCTACCCTTACAGGTATCAAGGAGAACACCATGCATAAAACCAGACTCGCCCTGTTAATCATGCTTGCCGGCACCCTCGCGGCGTGCGGAGAAAGCTCAACCCTGAAGGTTTCCGACGGCACCGGCCCCTCGCCCCGACTGCCGGAACCGAACAAAACGCTGATCCCTACCGTCAACATCGCTCCGGCCATCGGCTGGCCAGATGGCGCGAAGCCAACGGCAGCCCCCGGCACCCAAGTGGCCGCGTTCGCCGAGGGCCTCGACCACCCGCGCTGGCTGTATGTGTTGCCTAATGGCGATGTGCTGGTGGCGGAAACCAACGCACCGCCCAAACCGGATGACGCCAAGGGCATACGCGGCTGGGTCATGGAGAAGGTCATGGGACGTGCCGGCGCCGGGGTGCCGAGCCCGAACCGTATCACTCTATTGCGCGATGCCGACCACGACGGCGTCGCCGAAACACGTACGGTGTTCCTGGAAAACCTCAATTCGCCGTTCGGTATGACCCTGGTCGGAAACGACCTGTATGTGGCCGACTCGGACAAGCTGCTGCGTTTCCCCTATCAGCCAGGCGAAACTGCCATCAAGGCCCAAGGCTCCAAGGTGGTCGACTTGCCAGGCGGCCCTCTGAACCACCACTGGACGAAAAACGTGGTGGCCAGCAAGGACGGCAGCAAGCTGTACGTGAGCGTCGGCTCAAACAGCAACGTCGGTGAAAACGGCCTGGAGGCGGAACAGGGGCGTGCCGCGATCTGGGAAGTCGACCGCGCCAGCGGCCAGCACCGTATTTTCGCCTCCGGCCTGCGCAACCCCAATGGCATGGCTTGGGAACCGCAGAGCGGCAAGCTGTGGACGGCGGTGAACGAGCGCGACGAGATCGGCAGCGACCTGGTGCCGGACTACATCACCTCGGTCAAGGACGGCGGTTTCTATGGCTGGCCGTTCAGCTATTACGGCCAGCATGTGGATGTGCGCGTCACGCCGCAGAACCCGGACCTGGTCGCCAAGGCCATTGCGCCGGACTACGCCGTAGGGCCGCACACCGCTTCTTTGGGCCTGACGTTCGCCGAGGGCAGCAAACTCCCGGCGCCGTTCAGCAACGGCGCATTCATCGGCCAGCATGGCTCGTGGAATCGCAAGCCGCACAGCGGCTACAAGGTAATTTTCGTGCCATTCGAGGCAGGCCAGCCTAAAGGCCAGCCGGTGGACGTGCTGACCGGCTTCCTCGATAAAGATGAGAAAGCCATGGGCCGCCCAGTGGGCGTGGTGATTGATCAGCAAGGGGGTTTGCTGGTAGCGGATGACGTGGGGAACAAGGTATGGCGGGTGTCGGCGGCCAAATAAACGCCCCCAGAAGCATCACAAAACCAATGTGGGAGGGGGCTTGCTCCCGATAGCAGTGGGTCAGGCACAGACACTGTGACTGATACTTCGCTATCGGGGGCAAGCCCCCTCCACAATTAGTTCGGTATTGGGTTCAGGGATTACGTGCCAGGTTTGCTGGCAATACCCGCTTGGCGCTCAGATAAGCATTCTGCCAATACGCCTTGGACAGGGTATCGAGCTTCACCGTACCGCCGGTTTGCGGCGCATGGACAAAGCGGCCCTCGCCCACATAGATCCCAGCATGGCTGACCTGCGAACCACCACCGGTGGCGAAGAACAGCAGGTCACCGGTTTGCAGGTTCTGCTCACTCACGTCCTGAGCGCGCATCACGATCAGCTCACGGGTAGTGCGTGGCAGGGAAATGCCGGCGGCGTCACGGAACACAAAGCCGATCAGGCCACTGCAATCAAAGCCCGAGTCCGGCGTGTTGCCACCCCAGCGATAAGGCGTGCCGACCAGGCCCAGCGCACGGAAGAGCACGTCTTCAGCAGCAGGCGAGAAGTTCTGAGTGGCGTAGTTGAATACTGGCTTGGGCTTGACCGCGACAGGAG
Source organism: Pseudomonas sp. H1_D04 (assembly GCF_054683855.1). Lineage (NCBI taxonomy): Bacteria > Pseudomonadati > Pseudomonadota > Gammaproteobacteria > Pseudomonadales > Pseudomonadaceae > Pseudomonas > Pseudomonas sp. H1_D04. Next base: position 3,893,979 of record NZ_CP162826.1, on the reverse strand, counting down.
CAGGCGGCGGACGGCTGGCGCAGGCGCTGAGCAGCGCGGCGCAAACGAGAAGAACTAGGCGGGCTGACGTCGACATGTGCAGAACAATCCTGATCTGGATGCGGCTTTCGCTGCCGAACGCTGAAAACCAGAACGCGCAAGCAAGGCTCGCGCGAACGGATTACAACAATGTCCAGGGATTCTAGCGCTTACACGTCAAACTTCAAGTATCACTTTAAGTTTACTTGCTAGCGGTAACGGTCGTCGGGGCCATGGCGAGTGCACGCTTGGCTTCGATGAAGGTTTTGCTCCAGTAACTGTCGCCCAGGTTGTCGACTCGGACACCGCCACTGCGACGGCTGCTGGAGTGGATAAACTGGTTATCACCCAGGTAAATACCGGCGTGACTGACACGACCACGACCTGCAGTACTGAAGAAAAGCAGATCACCGGGCTTGAGGTTGTTGCGCGCGACCAACGGTGCGTTCACGTTGATCATTTCGCGAGTGGAGCGTGGCAAGTTCATGCCAGCTTCTTCACGAAACAGATAGCCGATGAAACCGCTGCAGTCGAAACCGGCTTCGGAAGTACCGCCAAAACGGTAACGGGTACCGATCAGGGACATGCCGCGTTCGAGAATGCTGTCGGCCAGAACTGGAAGCTGATAAGGCTTGCTGCCGGAGAAATCGGCCAGTTCTTTCTCTGTTGCAACTTCTTCCTCATAGACAGTGGAAGACTGCGCTGCAACAAATTTTGCCTGGGAATGTTGTTGAGGCTTTTGCTGCTCAACCACCTGCTGAGGGTGGGAGGCGCAACCAAACAACAGGGTAACGAGTGCGAGAGGCACGAGGGGTGCGAAGCGATTTAGCATGGGCACGACCGTGGCTGATGTGTAAAGAAGCCGAGACTATGCCCTCTATCACATCGATTTGCAAATTCAATCGTGATCTATGTGACTTCCTGTTTGGACTATGACATCTAAGCCCTTAACACCCTATACGCACCTTTCGCGTGGCCAAACCGGCCCAAACGCGGGTTTTCTGACGCCTGGAATTTGCCAAAACCCCTGCAAACATAGGGGTTGCTACCAGCCGAGGGTTTCTTTGAGAAAGGGAATGGTCAGTTTACGCTGGGCCTGCAAGGAGGCTTGATCGAGCTGTTCGAGCAAATCGAACAACGCACTCATGCTGCGAGTGCCACGGGTGAGGATAAAGTGTCCGACTTCGTCGGTGAGGTGCAGGCCGCGGCGAGAGGCACGCAGTTGCAGGGCGCGCAATTTGTCTTCGTCGGAGAGCGGGCGCATCTGGAAGATCAGCGCCAGGGTAAGGCGCGACTTGAGGTCGGCCAGTTTGACGGGCAACTCGCGGGGCGATGTGGAGGCAGCAATCAACAAGCGCCGTCCGCTGTCTCGCAGGCGGTTGAACAGATGAAACAGCGCCTCTTCCCAATCGGCCTTGCCAGCAATCGCCTGTAGGTCATCCAGGCACACCAGCTCGTATTGCTCAAGGTTGTCGAAGATCCCGATACCGCGGTCCATCAATTCAGCCAAAGGCAGGTACACCGCCGGCTCGCCCATTTGCTCGAAGCGCAAGCAGGCGGCCTGCAACAGGTGAGTACGCCCCACGCCGTGCTTGCCCCACAGATAGATCAGGCTTTCAGTCCACCCGGCGTCGGCTTCGCAGAGCCGCTCGACATAGCCGAGTGCAGCGGCATTGGCGCCTGGGTAGTAATTGATAAAGGTGGCGTCATCACGCAGACGCACACCTAAGGGCAGCTGAATCGGTTTCATGCTGACTGAACGGCTCCCATCGAACCGCTAGTGGCCTCTGTGTAAAGTTTGCAAAGTTTATACCCGTGACGCGGGGCGCACAATGCAGCAGACCACAAGCAAAATCAAAGGTTTGCGTTAACTTGCCGGTTTTACGCGGATTGTTTGACGCCATCCCCCCATAAACAACAAACCCGGCAGAAGCCGGGTTTATGAAGCAGCGGTTACAGGTCGGGGTCTTCGACGCCCGTGTACACATCCGAATCCTTGTACAAATCGTGCATATGGCGCACCAGCACCATGATCACCGCCGCCACCGGCAATGCCAACAAGATGCCGGTAAAGCCAAACAGCTCGCCCCCCGCCAGGATCGCAAAGATTACCGCCACCGGGTGCAGACCGATCCGGTCACCCACCAACAACGGCGTCAGCACCATGCCCTCAAGGGCCTGGCCGACCATGAACACCGCAACAATCCCGAGCATCGGATACAGGTCACCACCAAACTGGAACAGGCCAGCCACGAGCGCCGCGCCGATGCCGATCACAAAGCCCATATAAGGAACGATAGCCGCCAGGCCAGCGATCAGGCCGATCAACAGGCCCAGCTCCAGGCCGATGGCCATCAGGCCGGCGGCGTAGATAACGCCCAGGGCCAGCATCACCAGCAACTGGCCACGCACGAATGCGCCAAGGACTTCATGGCACTCACCGGCCAGGGAGACGATGCGCTCCTCACGATCACGCGGCAGCAAGCTGCGGATCTTGGCCATCATGATGTCCCAGTCGCGCAGCAGATAGAACGCCACCACCGGGATCAGCACGAGATTGGTCAGCCAGCCGATCAACGCCAGGCTCGACGCAGTCGCCTGACTGAGGATCACGCCGACGATATCGGTGGTTTGCCCCATATGCTCACTGATCGCCGCCTTGACCTTATCGAACTTCCAGAAGCCGTCCGACAACCCCAACTTGGCCTGGGCCCACGGCATTGCCGTGTGCTGCAACCAGTCGAGCATCTGCGGCGCCAACTCATAGAGACGAAACAGTTGCTTGGCCAGCATCGGCACCAACACCAGCACCAGCGCGGTGATGATCAAGGTGAACAGCGCAAACACCGCCACTACGCCCAAGGTCCGCGACAGCCCGGCTTTCTCCAAACGATCCACCACCGGATCGAACAGATAGGCCAGCAGCAACGCAACCAGGAACGGCGTCAGGATCGAATGCAGCAAGAACACAAAAACGCACAGCAGGACGATCCCGCCAAGCCACACCCAACGACGCGTATCCGCCATAAACCACTCCATTGCTTCTATATAAGGAAGAACTGTTACCAACGAAAACGCAGTTGCGCCTGAGGCTCAGGCGCAGCGGCCGGTTGCGCGCCCTCAGCGACTGGCTGCGTAGCCGGCGCCTCGCCCGCAGGGATCTCCTGCAGCTTGGCCAGGCTCAACTGGGTGCGCAACTGATCGGCGCTCCCGTTAACCCGATACACAATGCGATTGCCGTCAACCCACTGCGGCTGGCCACCAAACGGCTCCAGCAGATGACCCAGTGCCGCGTAGCGCTCCAGGGTCATCCCCTGCACTTCCAGCAGTTGTTCGGTGCTCACGCCAGGCTTGACCGCAAAACGCGGCGCCAATTTCTGGCTGACCGCCAGCATCACTGCATCGGCCACCGCGCCGGTGTCGGCGCCTTGGGCCGTCCCCTGGTCGCTCTTGTCACCCAGCCACAGGCGCCATTTGGCCTGCCATTGGTTACCTTCCTGACGCGCGTGCACGGCAAGCAACGCGTCGGCGCCGTAGCGCTCGGATGCGGCGCGCAACGGTGTGGCGTCGGCACTCTCCAGGTTCGGCGCCGTGGCGACGACCTGCTCATCCAGATCGCCCAGCGGCAGACGCAACGGCAAGCCACGGTGCTGGGCTGCATGACGCAGCGCCTGGGCGACGGTCTGGCCATCCCCCACCAGGCTGCTGCCTTCAGTGGAATCGTTCAACCACCAGCCGAGGATCGACGGCCGATTGCTGCCCCAGATCGACAGGCCCGCATCACGCAGAGCGCGGTCGGTGCTGACCGGGTCGAAATCCACTTGCAGACTCTCGGGTGGGCCGGCGTCGTAACCGTATTGCGTGATGATTTGCTGCGGATCCTTGCGAATCGCCGCCAGGCCTGGGCCGTCGGCGGCTTTGGCGTCGCCGGTCAGGCGGATTACCAGGGTCTGCACCGCGCGCTGGGTGGCCTGGTCGCGCTCTTGGGGCGATTGGCTGCTGACGGGTTCAAGTACTTGATAAAGACCATTGAGGGTTTCGGCATGACTCGCCAGGCTGACCAACGACAAGCAGCCCATAAAGAAGAATTTACACAGACGCATGGAAGATTCCCGAACGACAAATTTAGCGGCTGGAACAGACCGCGTGAACTCGGTTTGCCAAGGCTGTGACCACGGCAACCGGTAAAACATTCACAGGGTCCTGGTAAGTTTTCATGCTGTCATAACGATAGCGGGTTCAAGGCTATACCTTAATACGTGCCACGGCTGACGCGATTAGCATTTTTTTAACCTATATGACCCTGCCCGTCGGCCCGAGGATGGCCGCTGCCCCTCAAGCCTGATAAAATCGCGCGCCTTCGCAGACCGTCATCGGCTGGGCCTTTTACCAAAAGCCCCTGCCCGCTCGGTCGTTACCCCTGAATCCCCCCTAAAGGCCTGGATCATGAGCAAGCAACCCTCCCTGAGCTACAAGGACGCCGGTGTAGACATCGACGCCGGTGAAGCATTGGTCGAACGCATCAAGAGCGTCGCCAAGCGCACTGCGCGCCCCGAAGTCATGGGCGGCCTGGGCGGTTTTGGCGCCCTCTGCGAAATCCCGGCCGGCTACAAGCAGCCTGTTCTGGTTTCCGGCACCGACGGTGTGGGCACCAAGCTGCGCCTGGCACTGAACCTGAACAAGCACGACAGCATCGGCATCGACCTGGTGGCCATGTGCGTCAACGACCTGGTGGTATGCGGCGCCGAGCCATTGTTCTTCCTTGACTACTACGCCACCGGCAAGCTCAACGTCGAGACCGCTACCCAAGTGGTAACCGGCATTGGCGCGGGTTGCGAACTGTCGGGTTGCTCCCTGGTAGGCGGCGAAACCGCTGAAATGCCAGGCATGTACGAAGGCGAAGACTACGACCTGGCCGGTTTCTGCGTGGGTGTTGTAGAGAAAGCTGAAATCATCGACGGCTCCAAAGTGGCTGCCGGTGACGCCCTGCTCGCCCTGCCATCCTCTGGCCCGCACTCCAACGGTTACTCGCTGATCCGCAAGATCATCGAAGTGTCCGGTGCCGACATCGAGAACATCCAACTCGACGGCAAGCCACTGACCGACCTGCTGATGGCCCCGACCCGCATCTACGTCAAGCCACTGCTCAAGCTGATCAAGGACACTGGCGCGGTCAAAGCCATGGCCCACATCACCGGCGGCGGCCTGCTGGACAACATCCCGCGCGTCCTGCCAAAAGGCGCTCAGGCGATCGTCGACGTGGCCAGCTGGCAGCGTCCTGCGGTATTTGACTGGCTGCAAGAGAAAGGCAACGTCAATGAAACCGAAATGCACCGCGTGCTGAACTGCGGCGTGGGCATGGTGATCTGCGTAGCGCAAGAGCACGTTGAAACTGCGCTGAACGTCCTGCGTGAAGCTGGCGAGCAGCCTTGGGTCATCGGCCAGATCGCCACCGCTGCCGAAGGCGCGGCCCAGGTTGAACTGAAGAACCTCAAGGCTCATTGATGTCTCAGACCTGTGATGTTGTGGTGCTGCTCTCCGGCACCGGCAGTAACTTGCAGGCCCTGATCGACAGCACGCGCACCGACGACAGCCCGGTGCGCATCGCTGCGGTGATCTCCAACCGCAGCGACGCCTACGGCCTGCAACGTGCCAGGGACGCGGGTATCGAAACCCGCTCGCTGGATCACAAGGCTTTCGAGGGCCGCGAGGCCTTCGACAGCGCCTTGATCGAACTCATCGATGCCTTCAACCCCAAACTCGTGGTACTGGCCGGATTCATGCGAATCCTCAGCGGCGATTTCGTGCGGCACTACGACGGGCGCCTGCTGAATATCCACCCTTCCCTGCTGCCCAAATACAAAGGCATGCACACCCATCAGCGCGCCCTTGAAGCCGGTGACAGTGAGCATGGCTGCAGCGTGCACTTTGTCACCGAGGAACTCGATGGCGGGCCTCTGGTCGTACAGGCAGTGGTTCCGGTAGAGTCTGACGACTCGGCGCAGACACTTGCGCAACGGGTTCATACCCAGGAACACAGGATTTACCCGCTGGCTGTGCGCTGGTTTGCCGAGGGGCGGTTGATTCTTGGTGACCAGGGTGCATTATTGGACGGTCAGTTACTTGCGGCCAGCGGCCACTTGATTCGAACCTAGGAGATTTTATGCGTCGCGCCTTGCTTTTCGCTGTTGCGCTATTCGCCTTGCCTGCCGTGCAGGCAGCCGACCTTCACCCCTTCTCCGCCAGCTACACCGCCGACTGGAAACAGTTGCCCATGAGTGGTTCGGCTGAGCGCAGCCTGACCAAGAACGACAACGGCTCGTGGACCTTGAATTTCAAGGCATCCATGATGATCGCCAGCCTGACCGAAACCAGCGTGATCCGCTTCGACAAGGACACCCTGCAACCCGTGAGCTACAGCTTCGAACGTGGCGGCCTGGGCAAGGCAAAGAAAATCAACCTGGACTTCGACCAGACCGCCAAGAAAGTCACCGGTTTTGAAAACAAAGACCCGGTGAACGTGGCCATGCAAAGCAACATGCTCGACAAGTCGACCTACCAGCTCGCATTACAACGCGATGTGGCAGCCGGCAAGAAAAGCATGAGCTACAACGTGGTTGAAGGGACCGACGTCGACACCTACGACTTCCGCGTGATCGGCCCGGAAAAGGTCCAGACTAAGGTAGGCTCAATCGACGCGATCAAGGTCGAGCGCGTGCGTGACCCGACCCAAAGCAAGCGCATCACCCAGATGTGGTTTGCCAAGGAACAGGGCGGCATCCTGGTCGCCCTGCGTCAGGTTGAGACCGACGGCAAGGAATACAACATCATGCTGCAAGACGGTACCGTTGACGGCAAGGCTGTCAAAGGCAACTGATTGCGCGGATAAGCTGAACAAGAGCCTCGCTGAATGCGGGGCTTTTTTTCGTCTGACGGTTTTGGGTTCAAGTGTCTGCCATCATCGGGAGCAAGCCCCCTCCCACATTTGAACTGCGAACACTTTCCCCTGTGGGAGGGGGGCTTGCTCCCGATGGCGCCGGCATGACCAACACAGCCCTATCAGGCTGCCGCCCAACATGAAACTTCTGTCATAAACCGCCAAAGCGGTTTACTTAGCAAACTAACAAATCGTATAAAAAGACCTGCGACGACTTGCCGCATACCCACCAGAAATTGGAGCAAGCAGATGACTGTAAAAGTAACTGAACGCGACGATGCACATATGTCCCACGAAGCGCTGGGCCATGGGATTCACATCTGGGATGTACACCAACAAGACCTGCTGGTCGGCATGTTTCACAACGAGAGCGACGCTCACAATTATAAAAACGAGCTTGAGTCGCTTGAGATGAAACGCCAGGCACAAAGCTCCTGAATATTCGCAGGATTTCGGCACAAGGCCCACGCAGCCCGAAGCCTGAAAACACAAACCCCGCCTTTTGAGCGGGGTTTGTTGTTTTGAGAGGTACTGCTTACCACTCAGGTGCTTGAACGCTTTACCACATCAGATCATCCGGGATCTGGTAAGCCGCGTACGGATCGTCCTCATCCGGCACCTGGCTTTCTGTGAGGATGTTGAGTTGCACAATGCGCTCTGGTGCGCGCTCCTGAATCTTCAGCGCCGCTTCACGCGGGATCACTTCGTAGCCGCCGCCGTGGTGCACGATCGCCAGGGAGCCGTTGCTCAGCTTGTTACGCATCAGCGTGTTGACCGACAGGCGCTTGACCTTCTTGTCATCCACGAAGTTGTAGTAATCCTCGGTGGTCAGCTTGGGCAGGCGCGAGGTTTCGATCAATTGCTTGACCTGAGCCGTGCGGGCCTTGGCCTCGGCTTTTTCCTGCTGCTGGCGATTCAGCTCCTGGTCACGTTTGACCTTTTCGGCGTGTGCCTCGGCAGCCAGGCGTGCCTGGGTGTCATCGACCTCGGCTTGGCCTTTGTGGACCAGGCGCTGCTGCTTCTGTTTCTCTTTGCCGACCTGCTTGGCCTGCTTTTGGTTGACCAGACCTGCTTTGAGCAACTGGTCGCGAAGGGAAAGGCTCATGGTGCTTACTCACTTAGGCAACTGCTCAACCGCAGCTGGACACATTCTTTTCCTGACGTTTGGCTTCGCCCCATAGGGCGTCCAACTCTTCGAGGGTGCAATCTTCTATGGGACGACGGGTGTCGCGCAATGCCTGTTCGATAAATCGGAAACGTCGTTCGAACTTGGCATTGGCGCCACGCAGTGCGGTTTCCGGGTCAACCTTGAGGTGACGGGCCAAGTTGACCGCCGCAAACAGCAGGTCACCGACTTCGTCGGCAATGGCTACCGAGTCATTATCGGCCATGGCCTCGAGCACTTCATCCAGTTCTTCGCGCACGTTGTCCACCACCGGCAAGGCAGACGGCCAGTCGAAACCGACCTGGCTGGCGCGCTTTTGCAATTTGGCGGCACGGGATAAGGACGGCAGCGCCGTGGGCACATCATCCAGCAGGGAAAGCTGCTCTGGTACATCGGATTTTTCCGCACGCTCCTCGGCTTTGATCTGCTCCCAGCGCTCCTTGACCTGCTCTTCGCTCAACTGTGGGATATCCAATGGCGCATACAGATCACCGGTGGGGAACACATGGGGATGACGCCGGATCAGCTTGCGCGTGATGCTGTCGATCACGCCGGCAAATTCGAAACGCCCCTCTTCCCGCGCCAACTGGCTGTAATACACCACTTGGAACAACAGGTCGCCCAACTCGCCTTGCAGGTGATCGAAGTCGCCGCGCTCAATGGCGTCGGCCACTTCATAGGCTTCTTCGAGGGTGTGCGGGACGATGGTCGCGTAGGTTTGCTTGAGGTCCCACGGGCAACCATATTGCGGGTCCCGCAGGCGGTTCATCAGGTGCAGCAGGTCTTCAAGTGAATACATCTTTCTGTGTCCGATCAGTGTGGGAGGGGGCTTGCTCCCGATAGCGGTGCGTCAGCCACCAGATGCATCAACTGACAGCCTGCTATCGGGAGCAACCCCCCTCCCACATTTAGCCTGCATTCATTCCGCGAATCATGGTGTGCGGTTACGCCGTGTCTCTATGATGTTCGGCAACTGGGAAATCCGCCCCAGCAACCGGCCCAATGCGTCCAACCCCGGGATCTCGATGGTCAGGGACATCAACGCGGTGTTGTCCTCTTTGTTCGAGCGGGTGTTGACCGCCAGCACGTTGATCCGCTCATTAAGCAGCACTTGCGAGACGTCACGCAGCAAACCGGAACGGTCGTAGGCACGGATGATGATGTCCACCGGGTAGGTGAGCACCGGCACTGGGCCCCAACTGACCTGGATAATCCGCTCCGGTTCGCGCCCGCCCAGTTGCAGCACCGAGGCGCAGTCCTGGCGGTGAATGCTCACGCCACGGCCCTGGGTGATGTAACCGACGATCGCATCCCCCGGCAGCGGCTGGCAGCAGCCGGCGATTTGCGTCAGCAGGTTGCCCACGCCCTGGATCTGGATATCACCGCGCTTGCCAGGCTTATAGCCGGTGGCTTTACGGGGGATCAGCTCAAGTTGTTCGTTGCCGCGTTCCGGCTCGACAAGTTGCTGGGCCAGATTGACCAGTTGCGCCAGGCGCAGGTCGCCGGCACCCAGGGCGGCGAACATGTCTTCGGCAATCTTCATGTTGGCCTTTTCGGCCAGCTTGTCGAAGTCCACCTGCGGCAGCCCCAGGCGAGCCAGTTCGCGCTCAAGCAGGGTCTTGCCGGCGGCGACGTTTTGGTCGCGCGCTTGCAATTTGAACCAGTGGACGATCTTCGCCCGTGCCCGCGACGTGGTGATGTAGCCTAGGTTCGGGTTCAGCCAGTCGCGGCTCGGCGTGCCGTGTTTGCTGGTGATGATTTCGACCTGCTCACCGGTCTGCAGGCTGTAGTTGAGCGGTACGATACGCCCGTTGATCTTGGCGCCCCGGCAGTTGTGGCCGATCTCGGTGTGAACGCGGTAGGCGAAGTCCAGCGGCGTCGAGCCCTTGGGCAGGTCGATGGCGTGGCCGTCGGGGGTGAAAATGTAGACCCGGTCCGGTTCGATATCCACACGCAGTTGTTCGGCCAGGCCGCCGATGTCGCCGAGCTCTTCATGCCATTCCAGCACTTGGCGCAGCCAAGAGATTTTCTCTTCGTACTGGTTGGACCCGGCCTTAACGTCGGTGCCCTTGTAGCGCCAGTGCGCGCACACGCCCAGCTCAGCCTCTTCGTGCATGGCGTGGGTGCGGATCTGCACTTCCAGTACCTTGCCTTCGGGGCCGATCACGGCGGTGTGCAGAGAGCGATAGCCGTTTTCCTTGGGGTTGGCGATGTAGTCGTCAAACTCCTTGGGAATGTGACGCCACAGCGTATGAACGATGCCCAGCGCGGTGTAGCAGTCGCGCATTTCCGGCACCAGCACGCGCACCGCACGCACGTCGTAGATCTGGCTGAAGGCCAGGCCCTTGCGCTGCATTTTGCGCCAGATGGAATAGATGTGCTTGGCACGACCACTGATGTCGGCGTCGACCCCGGTGGCCTGCAACTCGGAGCGCAACTGGCCCATCACGTCGCTGATAAACCGCTCGCGATCGAGCCGCCGCTCATGCAGCAGCGTGGCAATCTGTTTGTATTGATCGGGTTCCAGGTAGCGGAAGGACAAGTCCTCCAACTCCCATTTGATATGGCCGATGCCCAAGCGGTGAGCCAGGGGGGCGTAGATGTCGAAGACTTCGCGGGCAACGCGGTTGCGCTTTTCGTCGTCGGCGGTTTTTACCGCACGGATCGCGCAGGTGCGTTCGGCCAGCTTGATCAGGGCGACGCGTACGTCGTCGACCATAGCGACCAGCATCTTGCGCAGGTTCTCGACTTGGCCCTGGGTGCCCAGCACCATGGACTGGCGCGGACTGAGGCTCGCGCTGATGGCCGCCATGCGTAGGACGCCGTCAATCAGCTTGGCCACCACTGCGCCGAAACGCTGGCTGACCGTCGGCAACTGGACGTGCCCTTCACGAACGCCGCGATAGAGCACGGCGGCGATCAGCGAATCCTGGTCCAACTTGAGATCGGCAAGAATCTCGGCGATTTCCAACCCGGTGCGAAAGCTGGAAGTGCCTTCAGCCCACAGGTTCTTGGCCGCATTGTCTTGCTGCTCAGACTCGCGAGCGAACTCGCAGGCTGCTTTCAAGGCTTCACGGTCCAGTGCCGGGTCGACACTGATGGCATGATCCAGCCATGCCTCCAGGTTGATACTGCCGTCGGTGTTGATCGGCTGGTGTGCTCTCACCTGTACCATCTTGCTTACCTTCCCTACGACGCACCTTGGATGCGCCAAAAATCATGCCGACCTTTTGCTGCAAACTCCCTGGCAGTTCACGGCCTTGGAGAATGCAGGCCAGTCGGATTAAACGGGCATCCTAGCCCGCTTCAAATAACGCCATCGCCTCGACATGCGCCGTCTGCGGAAACATGTCGAGGATCCCGGCCCGTTTTAGCCGGTAGCCTTGCTTGACCAACTCAACCGTGTCCCGCGCCAGCGTCGCCGGGTTGCAGGACACATACACCAGGCGCTTGGCCCCCAGGGTGGCGAGCTTGCGCACAACCTCTTGGGCACCATCGCGGGGTGGATCCAAGAGTACCGCAGAAAAGCCCTGTTTGGCCCAATCCGCGTCAGTCAAAGGCTGGGACAAATCGGCCTGAAAAAACTGCGCATTATGCAAATTGTTGCTGATGGCGTTCTGTGCAGCCCGGTCCACCATGGTCTGCACCCCTTCCACTGCCACCACTTCACGCACCTGTTTGGCCAGTGGCAGGGCAAAATTGCCCAAGCCGCAAAATAGGTCCAACACCCGTTCATCAGGTTGCGGCGCCAGCCAGTCCAGGGCCTGGGCAACCATCGCCTCGTTGACCCCGGCGTTGACCTGGACAAAATCTCCCGGCCGGTACGCCAACTCCAAGTCCCATGCGTCCAATCGGAAACCTAGTGACTGATCGGCCTCAAAGGGTTCCGGCTGGCCTTCGCCATGCAGCCACAACTGGGCTTCATGGAAGCTACAAAATTCTTTCAGGATCAGCAGGTCCGCCTCCGACAACGGCGCCATATGCCGCAGCAAGACGGCGACGGACGAGCCACTGAACAACTCAACATGGCCCAGTGCCTGAGGTTTGCTCAGACGACGGAGCATGTTGGGCAAACGCTGCATGATCGGCTGCAAGGCCTGTACCAGCACAGGGCAATCATCGATGGCGACGATGTCCTGGCTGGCAACGGCGCGGAAACCCACGTCGAGTTTTTTTGCCTTGGCATCCCAACGCACCGCCACGCGGGCACGGCGCCGGTAACCGAACTCCGGGCCGCTCAACGGTGCGGCCCACTCTTGCGGTTCGACACCGGCCACGCGGGACAGTTGCTCGGCGAGCATGCGCTGTTTCAGGGCGAGTTGTTCGTTGTGGGGCAAGTGCTGCACGCTGCAACCGCCACAGCGGCCGAAGTGCGCGCACGGTGCAGGACGGCGCAGTTCACTGGCCTTGAACACCCGCTCGGTGCGGGCCTCGACCACTTTGCCGTGGGTACCCAACACCCGCGCTTCGACTTCTTCGCCGGCCAGCGCGCCATTGACGAACCAGGTGCGGCCTTCAAAAAAGACGATGCCACGGCCATCGTTGGCCAGGCGCTCAATGGTCAGGCGTTGTTTCTTGCCCACTGGAATCTGTGGGGCCCGGCTGCCGCCCGTCGGTTGGAAGCGCAGGCCTCTCTCGTGCTTGGCCATCAGTTGGGTTCGTCGAAAATGCCGGTCGACAAGTAACGGTCGCCTCGGTCACAGATGATCGCGACGATCACCGCGTTTTCCACTTCCTTGGACAAGCGCAACATACCCGCCACGGCACCGCCGGACGACACGCCGCAGAAGATGCCTTCTTCACGGGCCAGTCGGCGGGTGGTGTCTTCGGCTTCGCGCTGGGCCATGTCGATGATGCGATCCACGCGGGTCGCGTTGTAGATCTTCGGCAGATACTCTTCGGGCCAGCGGCGAATACCTGGGATAGCCGCGCCTTCCATCGGTTGCAGACCAACGATCTGGATCGCCGGATTCTGCTCCTTGAGGTAGCGCGAGTTGCCCATGATGGTGCCGGTGGTACCCATGGAGCTGACGAAATGGGTGATGGTGCCTTGGGTCTGGCGCCATATCTCCGGGCCGGTGGTGGTGTAGTGCGCCTCGGGGTTGTCCCCATTGGCGAACTGGTCCAGCACCTGGCCACGGCCTTGGGCGGCCATGCGCTCAGCGAGGTCGCGGGCGCCTTCCATGCCTTCTTCCTGGGTGACCAGCACCAACTCGGCGCCATAGGCGGTCATCGCCGCCTTGCGCTCGGCGCTGCCGTTGTCGGGCATGATCAGCACCATCTTGTAACCCTTGATCGCGGCGGCCATGGCCAGGGCGATGCCGGTGTTACCGGAGGTGGCTTCGATCAGGGTGTCACCGGGCTTGATCTGCCCACGCAGCTCGGCGCGGGTGATCATCGACAGCGCCGGGCGGTCTTTTACCGAGCCGGCCGGGTTGTTGCCTTCGAGCTTGAGCAAAAGGGTATTGCTGGTTTCACCCGCCATGCGTTGCAAGCGGACCAGAGGCGTGTTGCCGACGCAATCGGCGATTGTAGGGTACTGCAAGGTCATGGCGTATTCGCAATCCAGACTGCGGGGCGCACATCATACCGGGAAAGGCCGGCGGGCCATATCACGCAAAGTGTGGTGCTTATGGCTTAAAGGAATAAGCGGAAAAGAGGGTGAGCTTGGGGACCCCATCGGGAGCAAGCCCCCTCCTACACTGGACCGCATTCTCATGCTGGAACTCGGTCGAATGTGGGAGCGGGCTTGCTCCCGATGGCCGCGCCTCGATACCCCACCTAGCCCAAATGCCCATCGCCATGATTTCTCCGAAAGACCTCCTCACCCATCGCTGCAATCTGCCCTTCGATCAATGCATCAAACGGCTTGAGCAACGGTTCAAACGACACCGGCGCCTCCAGCACTTGCAGCGCCTGCACAATCGCCTCCACCGTCGACAACGCCCCTGGCCCGGGCGCCTTGCGCAGTCGATAGCGGGACACGGCGGCCTCAGCCAGCGTCACCCGAGGCAACGCCGCCAGCAAGGGATTGAGGTGCAAGAGCTTGCGCGCCTTGCGCCAAGTGCCGTCAGGCACCACCAGCAACAGCGGCTGAGCCCCTGGCGCGTAGGCTTGCAGCGGCTGGGCATCGTCAGCAGGAAACAACAGCCTCGCCTGGTAGCCGGGCGGGTTCAACAGGGCCTGCAAGTCATCAAAGACCTCGCCCACCACCAACTGCGCATTGTTCAATCCCAGCGCCGCCAACCGCGCGGTATTGAGCGCATGGTTGACCTCGCTCGGGTGCTGCAACAGCAATACGCGGGTGCGGCTATCGAGGTTGGGGATCAGCGCGCACAAGCAATGGGCAGTGGGCCTGAGGCAACGGGAGCATTGGGGTCTGGACATGGTTCTTCAGGCCTGATTGAGCTGGGCTTTGAGCAAATCGCGGAAGGTCTGGATCAGCGGCTCACGGCTGCGGCCCCGGCGCATGATCATCGAAAATGGCGCTTGATAGCCAAAGGTGGCTGGCAGCAATACGCGCAGGTCGCCCTTGTCGGCCCAGGCCTGGGCGTAATGCTCCGGCAGGTAACCAATATAGGCGCCGGACAGCACCAAGATCAGCTGCGCCTCCATACTTTCCACCGTGGCGGCGCTGTGCTTGAAGCCGTGGCGCGCGAGTTCCGCCTGGCTCCAGTAGCCGCGTCCGACCATGCGTTGCTGGGTGATCACTTGTTCGGGAATGCGTCGCTCATTGAATAAAGGATGCCGCGTGCTGCAATACAGCCAATGCTGCTCGCGATAAAGCGGCATGTAGATCAGCCCGCTCATACGGTTGGAGAAGGCGCCGATGGCCAGGTCGAGGCGGTTGTCCTGCACACCCAATTGCAATTCGTACGGGCTCATCACCGAGAGATGCAGATGCACCGCCGGATGTTCCAGGCTGTAGGCGCCGATCACTTCGGCGAACGGCAGGGCCTTGTCGCTGACGGTGGAATCGAGCACGCCAAGCTTGAGGGTGCCGCGCAACTCCCCTTTGAGCGCGGCGGCGTACTGCTCGAAGCCTTCCAGTTCACCGAGTAGGCGCAAGGTTTCCTGGTGAAACAACTCGCCCTTGCTGGTGAGGCTGAAGCCGCCGCGCCCGCGATGGCACAGCACCAGGCCCAACGCGCTTTCCAACTGGCTCATATAGGTGCTGATGGCCGACGTGGACAGGTTGAGTTCGTGCTGGGCGTTGGCGAACCCCTGGTGGCGCACGACGCTGACGAAGATGCGCAGGAGTTTGAGGTCGGGCAAGGCGTTGGCCATGGTCGGCTCCGGGTAAGGACCGGGGCAGTTTACTCGCGTGCATTAGTTTAGAAAAACCTGAACTAAGTATTTGCCTCTGCCGATTCTTCCCTTCCTTCGCATTTCGCAGAATCGGCCCCTAATAAACAAAACAACGATGAGGCAATCCCGTGGACAAGATCTTCCACCAACCACTGGGCGGCAACGAAATGCCGCGCTTCGCCGGCATCGCCACCATGATGCGTCTTCCCCACCTGCAATCGGCCAAAGGCCTGGACGCTGCTTTTGTCGGCGTGCCCTTGGACATCGGCACCTCGCTGCGTGCCGGCACCCGCTTCGGGCCGCGTGAAATCCGCGCCGAATCAGTGATGATCCGCCCGTACAACATGGCCACCGGCGCAGCACCGTTCGACTCGCTTTCCGTGGCTGACATCGGCGACGTGGCGATCAACACCTTCAACCTGCTCGACGCCGTGCGCATCATCGAAGAAGCCTACGACGAGATCCTAGAACACGATGTGATCCCCATGACGCTGGGCGGTGACCACACCATCACCCTGCCGATCCTGCGGGCGATCCACAAGAAACACGGCAAGGTCGGGCTGGTGCACATCGATGCCCACGCCGACGTCAACGACCATATGTTCGGCGAGAAAATCGCCCACGGCACCACCTTCCGCCGCGCCGTGGAAGAAGGCCTGCTCGATTGCGACCGCGTGGTGCAGATAGGCCTGCGCGCCCAGGGCTACACCGCGGAAGACTTCAACTGGAGCCGCAAACAGGGCTTTCGCGTGGTCCAGGCGGAAGAATGCTGGCACCACTCCCTCGCGCCGTTGATGGCCGAAGTGCGGGAGAAAGTTGGCGGCGGCCCGGTGTACCTGAGCTTCGACATCGACGGCATCGATCCCGCCTGGGCCCCCGGCACAGGCACTCCGGAAATCGGCGGGCTGACCACTATCCAGGCCATTGAGATCATCCGTGGTTGCCAGGGCCTCGACCTGGTTGGTTGTGATCTGGTAGAAGTTTCGCCGCCCTACGACACCACCGGCAACACCTCGCTGCTCGGCGCCAACCTGCTGTACGAGATGCTCTGCGTACTGCCCGGCGTGGCGCATCGCTGATGAGCTCGCACGAGGTGCTGCAAGCCGCCGCCGACCTGGTGGCGGCCTTCGCCCGCAATGACCGCGCCGCCTACTTCGGTGCGTTCACGGCCGATGCCAGCTTTGTGTTCTACACCCTCCCCCAACCGCTGCTCAGCCGCGATGCCTACCAGGCGTTGTGGGACAGCTGGCGCGCGGACGAGGGCTTCGAGGTGCTGTCCTGCACGTCGAGCAACCCGTCTGTCAGCCTGCAAGGTGAGGATGTGGCGATATTTATTCATGACGTGGCCACCGAGTTGCGCATGAACGGGGAGCAATTTTTCAGCCAGGAACGCGAGACCATTGTCTTCAAACGGCAAGGGCTACGCACACAACAAAAACAAGGCCTGTGGCTGGCCTGTCACGAACATTTGTCCGCTGTGCCGGAAGGGCTGCCGCCCCCTTAGCCAATGTGATCGGAGCTGATCATGAATAATAAAAACAACGAAAACAGTATTCGCAAGATTGAAACCAACGGGGTCGAACAGATTCCGGACCACGAACGTACCGCCAACCCCAAGGATCTGTTCCGTCTGATCTTCGGCGGTGCCAATACCTTCGCCACTGCCGTGCTGGGCTCCTTCCCAGTGCTGTTTGGTTTGTCATTCCAGGCCGGTGTCTGGGCCATTGTGCTGGGCGTGCTGCTGGGTGCTCTGATCCTGGCGCCTATGGGCTTGTTCGGGCCGATCAATGGCACTAACAACGCGGTGTCTTCCGGTGCGCACTTTGGGGTGCACGGGCGGATTGTCGGTTCGTTTCTGTCATTGCTGACGGCAATTGCCTTCTTCTCACTGTCGGTGTGGAGTTCAGGCGATGCGCTGGTCGGAGGTGCGAAACGTCTGATTGGCCTGCCGGAAACCGACCTGACCCTGGGCCTGGCCTACGGCCTGTTCGCCCTGCTTGTCCTCACGGTGTGCATCTACGGCTTTCGCTTCATGCTGTGGGTCAACCGAATTGCGGTGTGGGCGGCGAGCCTGCTGTTTTTGCTGGGGATCTTCGCGTTCGCGCCAGCCTTTGACAGCCACTTCTCAGGCAGCGTCGCCATGGGCCAGACCGGCTTCTGGGCCGCGTTTATCGGCGCTGCGCTGGTAGCCATGAGCAACCCGATTTCCTTCGGCGCGTTCCTCGGAGACTGGTCACGCTACATCCCCCGTGAGACGCCGAAAATGCGCATCATGCTGGCAGTGGTCCTGGCGCAAATCGCTACTTTGATCCCGTTCCTGTTTGGCCTCGCCACCGCGACCATCGTGGCGATCAAGGCACCGGATTACATCGCAGCCAACAACTATGTCGGTGGCCTGCTGGCGGTTGCACCCACCTGGTTCTTCCTGCCGGTGTGCCTGATCGCGGTGATCGGCGGCATGTCCACCGGCACGACCTCGCTTTATGGCACGGGGCTGGACATGTCCAGCGTATTCCCGCGCCTGCTGTCGCGGGTCAAGGCCACGCTGCTGATTGGGGTGATGTCGATTGCCTTCATCTTTATCGGACGTTTCGCCGCCAACCTGGTGCAGAGCGTGTCGACCTTCGCCGTGCTGATCATCACCTGCACCACGCCGTGGATGGTGATGATGATCATCGGCCTGATCGTGCGCCGCGGCTTCTACTGCCCGGATGACCTGCAAGTGTTCACCCGCGGTGAAACCGGCGGGCGCTACTGGTTCAGCCATGGCTGGAACTGGCGCGGGCTGGGGGCCTGGATTCCGAGCGCGTTGGTGGGCCTGTGCTTCGTCAACCTGCCGGGGCAGTTTGTCGGGCCGCTGGGCAATTTGGCCGATGGCATCGATATCAGCCTGCCGGTAACGCTGGGGTTGGCGTCAGTGGTGTACCTGACGTTGTTGCGTGTGTTCCCGGAGCCGGTCTCTGTTTATGGACCGACTGATCCACGCAGCAAGAGCATGGATTCGCTCGCTAAACCGGCGATGCAACACGCCGCCTGACCTCATAAAAAAGATAATCGGAGACTCGCCGTCATGGCTTTGGATTTATTCGTCGTACTCATCTACGCCGCCGGCATGCTCGTGCTCGGCTATTACGGCATGCGCCGCGCCAAGACCCACGAAGACTACCTGGTGGCCGGGCGCAACCTGGGCCCGTCGCTGTACATGGGCACCATGGCCGCGACGGTATTGGGCGGAGCGTCCACCGTCGGCACCGTGCGCCTGGGTTATGTGCATGGCATCTCCGGCTTCTGGCTGTGCGCCGCGCTGGGCATGGGAATCATTGCGCTGAACCTGTTCCTGGCCAAGCCGCTGCTCAAACTGAAGATCTTCACCGTTACCCAGGTCCTGGAAAAACGCTACAACCCCATGGCTCGCCAAGCGAGTGCGGTGATCATGCTGGCCTACGCGCTGATGATCGGCGTAACTTCGATCCTGGCCATCGGCACCGTGCTGCAAGTGCTGTTCGGCCTGCCGTTCTGGATCTCGGTACTGCTGGGCGGCGGCGTGGTGGTGGTGTACTCGACCATCGGCGGCATGTGGTCGCTGACCCTCACCGACATTGTGCAGTTCGTGATCAAGACCGTTGGCCTGATGTTTATCCTGCTGCCGATCTGCCTGTACCGCGTAGGCGGCTGGGATGAACTGGTAGCCAAGCTGCCGGCGTCGAGCTTCAGCTTCACCGCGATCGGCTGGGACACGATCATTACCTACTTCATGATCTACTTCTTCGGCATCCTGATCGGCCAGGACATCTGGCAGCGGGTGTTCACCGCCCGTGATGAAAAAGTCGCCAAGTACGCGGGCACCTTCGCCGGTTTCTACTGCATCCTTTACGGCCTGGCCTGTGCACTGATCGGCATGGCGGCCCACGTACTGATTCCGGACCTGGACAACGTCAACAATGCGTTTGCGGCCATCGTCAAACTGTCTCTGCCGGACGGCATCCGTGGGCTGGTGATCGCGGCAGCACTGGCGGCGATGATGTCGACGGCCAGCGCCGGCTTGCTGGCCGCCTCCACCGTACTGACCGAGGACCTGCTGCCGCGTTTGCGTGGTGGTAAGCAGTCGAGCCTCAACATCAACCGCCTGTTCACGATGCTGACCGGTATCGCCGTGCTGGGTATCGCGCTGGTGGTCAGCGATGTAATCAGCGCGCTGACCCTGGCCTATAACCTTTTGGTCGGCGGGATGTTGATCCCGTTGATTGGCGCGATCTTCTGGAAGCGCGCGACCACGTCGGGGGCGATTACGTCCATGACGCTGGGCTTTGTGACGGCGCTGGTGTTCATGTTCAAGGATGGGCTGGATGCGAACACGCCGATTTACTACAGCTTGGCGGTTGGGCTGGTGAGTTTTGTGCTGGTCAGTTTGTTGTCCCGGCGGCCGGAGGCGATGGCGACTCGGGTGGTTTGACGCCTCACAGAATCAAGAGCGGTTTCTTCAGCGGGCGCGACGTCGGATGTCGCGCCCGTTTTTTTATCGTCCAACTGACAGGTTTTGGTTTGCCTGGATGATTTCCTGGACCAGGGAAGCCCATACCAATCCTTGGGTTGTGCCTCCGGCATAGGTGCCTCCGGCGGCGATTTGATGATGGGCGGCCCAATAAACGATCGAAAGTCCATCTGAGGTGCCGGGCCTGGCACATTCGACAATATGCAAGTCGCCACTTTCGATTGCACTGCAATAAGACATTGGAAAGTGAAGAGAAACAGCGGCCAGACAAGCTGCCAGGATCTGCTCTTTGTGCTCCGGCGCCGAATCGGGCGGGACCTGTCCACCGGAGACGAGAATGCAGTGCCCGTCCAAGCGGCAATTCATGACACCAATTGGCAGATCGTATTGAAGCTTGAGCCCCCGCATTTCAGCGCCTTCATTACCCACAGCAGGCAGCTTGAAAAACCAGCCGATGATCGCGATAACCTCTGGCTCCTCTACGCCCATGGCACTGACGACGAAATGTTCTTTGCTCAGCTCAGCAATTTGGACACGGCTCAGATGCTGAGGCTGGAACTGAACCCCAGAGCACTGCAACAGCACCTCAATCTCATCCATTAGGTGAACAAATTCCACATCGTAGCCTGATACTTCAATAGCCCTTCCGACTCCATGGATGCCACAAAGCGCGTGGAGTTGTTGTGGGCTGATTTCTCTGAGCTCACCTCCAGGTTTGCCACTAGGCCACGGTCTGCTTTCGATCTCGCGTTGCTCGCGTATTGCGGCATCTACTTCACTGGTTGTCTCCGTATAAGCGCGCACAACCCGCGCTCGCGCAAATTGCTCCAGTGATGGGTTGTCAGCCAGAAATTTTTCAAACAACTCAATGCCGGCGCGGTTGCACTCAATGGCCAGATACTGATTTCCTGGAAGTAAATAGTCGTTATGTGGCGGCTTTGCAGTCGTCTCAGTTGCTGAAAGATGGCGCATATTCATACGCTTATGGCTGGCACCATCACTGTCCCGATTGCCTCCATAGACTGTTACCTGATAATTCGCCAAGCGAAACATCACGGCCTGGAGCATGCCGTTGATCCCTCTGCCGATGATTGATACACGGGGCGCATCGGCATGTGCATGCAGTGTGGGGATCGTCAGTGAGCGTGCAAGTTTGCGCCTGACAAGGCCACGCAGGGCCATCAAGCTCAATTGAACAGCGACGGCATAATCAAGGTCGCAATGGCAGGCTTCGGTGGTTGCCGCCTGTGCAGTCAGCGTCGCCGGTCTGCGCCAGGTGGCGACACTGCAACCGAGCGCTTGTGTACGCATCCGAAACGCCTCCAATGTCGCAGGCCCGTAATCCAAGACAAGTTGGACGTCTTCAGCCAGTGAAAGGGATTGCAACGCATCGTCGCTGAAGACATCTGGTTTGGAGACGCAGATCAGACGCGCCTGCCTGTGCATACATTGAATCAGGGCCCGATCAATGCGATGGGCAGACTCATCATTCAGGGATAAACAAATGGCGATAGAACGGGCCCCTTGCAGTGCCTCGGACCAGTCCGCCACAAATGAGACTCGGCTATCTGGACACGCCTGGCTGCGTGGACTCAACACTTTGATCCGAACATGCGGATCTCGATCAAGTAATAACTTGACCAGCTCTTTCCCCACATTTCCGTAACCCAGGACGCAGATGTCTTGGGGTGTAGAGCCATCGGCAAGTGTCAGCCAGTGCGCGATATAAGCCGCAACGTGCGGCGCGTTGACCCCAGGTGTGTTGACCACTCGAATGCCGTTTGACTCGCATAAATCCAACCGCACCTTATCCAGACTTGTGCCTCGGCGAATCAGACAGAGATCTCCAAATGGGTGGCTTAAACGCCATAGGTCAATGACCTCCCCATCGATAACCTGATCTCCAATAATGATCGTTGATGGGCGCACGAGCCCGATCTGTAGCAGCAGCGCTTGCTTGGTTGAGTTCGGGGGGAAAAACACTACGTTGCTGGGTGCATCAGCCTTCCAACGGCTCGACGTAGGTGCGATATGTAAAATATTTTCGGTAGTGGCGATGAGTGACGCGGCAACTGGCGGAACGTGAGAGAGCAGCATAGTTTCGTCTCCAACAATTCTGGCTGACTAATGCCTGGAGATAGGAGTTAAATAAGTTGGGGCCAACACTTTAAACACTCAAAGCCCTAAAACTCACTCTTCATAAACCCGTTTTCTTCAGGAAGCTTTATATCAGTAAGCGGTACAAATCATTACTTAACGAAACTCAAACTACTCCGATATTTCAAACTAACTAACCCAACCGCTTCTGATAAACGGGTAGTCCAATTCCGGTCTTAAAAAAGCACAGCCTGAATGGCACGCTCACTTTCGGACTACAACCCGTGTCTACGAGGCGTTACCCAACGAATATGTTCGGGAGGAATTTACTGCATCAGATGCACGCGGATGCTGCACCTGTTTTCCCTGAGCTCACCCAGCTGCCATTAGTCGGAACTGATAGTTATCACAGTAGAAGGACCGCTGAGGGCCGTAATAGCCTGACATGGCCATTTCAAATCTGAAGAAATTGGCTTGGCTACCCGATAACCCATGAGGTGATGAAATGAAACAGCGCGATCCTAGCTACCCCGCTGCGTCAACAGTTCCACCGCAACTTAAGACAGGCGACCGCGTGCATATAAACGGCCCCCACGCAGGCGTCTGTACTGGAATATACAAGCTCATGCTTTATAAAAACGGGACTTCATTTGCCACACTGCCCATAGAACGAGCATTTAAAGACTGGTTCGGCTTTGAAGTTCACGGAAGTTTCAATGGTGAGATGGAGGTGAAGGGCCATTATCACGATTGCGCCACTGACGAGGAGCACATACATAGCTTCGGGTTTACCGAAGTCAGTAAAGGCGAATGACGCAACTCACACGTCGTACAGCCATCCGATTTACCTGGCAGCGCTCCCACGACATAGAGAGGTATTCATCGCGCGAGCGCTCCCCGGGCCTCATCTGCGACGTGGGCGACGCTGCTCGTCATCCGTACGAATCGGCACCGGCTGCAGCGGAGGCTCGATCAAGCCCAGTGCAACGCCCAGATCATGGAGCCAGTTTTGGATTTTCTCTTTCATGGTTTGCCCCCTTTGAGGGTAATGCTTGTAGGCGCAAGCTATGTCGCCTTTTCCTACACTGATAGTAGCCCTAAGTCCTACATATTGCTTGAACGAAACCACAACGAACTATTACTGAATTCATCCGAATTCTGACGGACCGGTCAGGCAATGGCGCGGGTGTCTTTCATTACCGTCGCCTGGCCCTCTTGCTGCAAGTCGATCCACGCATTGAGGTTAGCGCCGAGCATACCCTTTCGCCACATCAACCAGGTGGTCGCAGTGGCAAAATGCCCTGTCAGTGGATGAACGGACACGCTGTCCTTGCCTGGCAGGCTGTCGAGCATGGCTTGGGACATCAACGCCACTCCTGAACCGGCAATCACGCAAGCGAGCATGCCTTGATATGACTCGATCTCAATCGCCCGTCCCATGGCTACGCGCTCGTGGGAAAACCAGCTCTCCAGGCGTGTGCGATAGGCGCAACTGCGTCGGAACGTAAACACCGAGCGGCCGGCAACATCCTGGGGACCACGCACGGGTGGGTGGTCGGCTTCACAGATCAGCACCAGTTTTTCCTCGCATAACTGCACGCCGTCCAGGCTGGCGATGGTCAGCGGGCCGTCCACAAACGCTGCGTCCAGACGCCCCGTGATCAGACCTTCCAGCAACTCACCACTGGGTGCTGACTGCACCTGCAGATTCACCATTGGGTAGGCCTTGTGATAACGCGCCAGCAGCTTGGGCAAATGCACTGCTCCAGTGCTGTACATGCTGCCCAGAACAAAGTCGCCGGCCGGTTGCCCACCTTGCACGGCGCCATGGGCTTCATCGTGCAGTGCCAGCAGACGGGTGCTGTAGTCCAGCAATATCTTGCCCGCCGGAGACAGCTGCAAGCGCTGACGTTCGCGCAGGAACAGCTCTACACCGAGCTGTTCCTCCATCTGTTTGAGTCGGGTCGATAGGTTTGACGGCACGCGGTGCAGGCGCTCAGCCGCGCGGGTGATGGACCCCTCTTCCGCCACGGCCTGGAAAATGCGCAATTGACTGAACTCCACGACTTTCTCCAAAACTGAATAAGTTACTCAATATTATTCAATTTTACAGAAAGTCAACACACCTTAGGCTGAGGGTCATTCGTTTCTCAGCAGGACACCTGACCATGTCACCCCTGATTCGCTTACTCGCCAGCTCCATCGCCCTGATGATGGCCATGGGCATTGGCCGCTTCGCCCTCACCCCACAAATGCCCCACATGCTTAGCGAAGGGCAGATCGACCTGACCGACGCCGGCCTGATCGCCGCCGCCAATTACCTCGGCTACTTCGTGGGCGCGGTGGATTCGATTTTCGCCCGCGGTCACCGCCATGTACGCGGTCGGCTGTACGGTGGGCTCTGGTTATGTGTGCTGCTGACCTTTGCGTCCTCCTGGGCCCATGGGTTCTGGCCCCATCTGCTGTTGCGCTTTGGCACTGGCGTGGCAAGTGCCTGGGCATTGGTGATGATCACTAGCTTGAGCCAGCCGCTGGCGCTCGCCGCCGGACGCCCGCGTCTGGGTGCTCTGGTATTTGCCGGACCGGGCCTGGGGATTCTGTTGACCGGGCTATTGGCGCTCGGCTCAAACCTGCTGGGGCAAAACTCCGCCACGTTATGGTTGATCTATGGCGCTGTGGCGCTGCTCATGCTGCTGGCGATCCTGCCGTTTTTGCCGCAGCCCTGTGCCAGCGCCCCTGGCGCGGGTCATAGCGACGCGGGCAGCAACGGCAGCATCACGCACCTGTGCTGGATTTATGTGCTATTCGGACTGGGTTACATCATTCCAGCGACCTTCCTGTCACAGATGGCCAGCGCCCAGTTCAAAGGGGCCTGGCAGGCCGATCTGTTCTGGCCGTGCTTTGGCCTGCTGGCAGCGATTGGCGTGGGCGTGGCGACTCTGCGTCGCAAAGATCCAGACGCTACTCGCCGCTGGCTGATGACAACGCTGTGGCTGCAAGCGGCCGGAGTGTTCACGTGCTTGCTGGGCAATGGCTGGGGGTTGGCACTGGGCGTTCTGCTTTGCGGCGGTCCGTTCCTGGCCTGTATGCAATTGGTGATGGCGCGCTTGCGGGATGTGGCGCCCCACGGCTACCAGCGCAGCACCGGTCTGCTGACCGCCAGCTTTGCCATCGGCCAATTGAGCGGGCCCTTATTGGCGTCGGCGAGCAGCCATCTAAGCGGCGGCCTGCAACCGGCATTGGTGATTGCCGGTACAGGCCTGTTCTTGGCGGGGGGGATATTGGTCAGCCAGCAACCAAAGGCGCTTGCGTGCGCACCTGTTCGCGCCGTGACAGCGCCAGGAAAAACAGCCCTCCCAGGAAGCAGCCGGTAAACCAGGCGAAGTTGGCCATGCCCTGTAACGCCGGTGTGAAGGTGATCGCGACGCCCACCAGTGTTGCGGGCACCAGCGCCTTGACCGCTGTCCAGTTCACGCCGCCGTCGAAGTAATAGCGCCCGCTTGGGCTGTCATCGAACAGCGCATCTACATCGATTTTCTGTTTTTTGATCAGGTAGAAATCTACCAACAGAATCCCAAACAGCGGCCCGATAAACGCCGCGAGGATATCCAGGGTGTAGTGGATCATCAGCGGGTTATTGAACAGGTTCCATGGAGTGATAAAGATCGAGGCTACTGCTGCGATCATGCCCCCGGCACGCCAGCTGATTTTGCTTGGCGCGACGTTGGCGAAGTCAAACGCAGGGGACACAAAGTTGGCGACGATATTGATACCGATGGTCGCGGTCACAAAGGCAAATGCGCCAAGCAGCACGGCCATGTTGTTGTCGATACGCGAAACCGTGGCGATCGGGTCGTGGAGCATTTCGCCAAACACCGGCAAGGTGCCAGAGACGATCACCACCGTCACCAGGGAAAACGCCAGGAAATTCACCGGCAGGCCCCAAAAGTTTCCGCGTCGCACGTCCTGCATGCTGCGGCAGTAGCGGCTGAAATCGCCGAAATTCAGGGTTGGCCCAGAGAAGTACGACACCACCAGCGCCGTGGCTACGATCACTTGGCCGAACGCTTGCCAGCCCGACAGGGACTTTTCCGACAGAGTAAAGCTGATGTTCGACCAGCCAGCCTTCCACACAATCCAGCCAGCCAGGGCAAACATCACCGCATATACCACCGGCCCCGCCCAATCGATAAAGCGGCGGATAGACTCCATGCCGGCCCAGAAAACTGCAGCTTGCAGTACCCACAGGCTGAGGAAACCAAACCAGCCCAGGTAGGACAGACCGGCGAAATGCGGTTCTGCATACACCGCCATCTGTGGGAAAAAGCGCAACACCACGATGATCAAAGCGCTGGACGCCAGATAGGTCTGAATCCCGTACCAGGCCACGGCAATCAGGCCACGAATCACCGCAGGAATATTCGCGCCAAACACACCAAATGCGAGCCGGCAGATGACTGGATAAGGAACGGCGGCCTGCTGGCTAGGCTTAGCCACCAGATTGGCGATCAATTGCACGATGCAAATACCCGCGAGCAAGGCGATCAACACCTGCCAACTGGCTAGCCCCAAGGCGAACAGACTGGCAGCGAATACATAACCACCGACGCTGTGCACGTCACTCATCCAGAAGGCAAAAATGTTGTACCAGTTCCACTTCTGCGGCAGTGGGCCCAGATCCTGGTTGTACAGGCGCGGGCTATAGCCTTTGGGCAATTGTTCGGTCATCGCTGGGCTCCTCGTAATACCGGCCTGCGCTTCCGTCACGGGGATGCATACGGGAGGCGGCCAGGTTTGTATACGAGACAGTCAGCAGAATGCGTGCCAATAGCACACAATCCCTCTACGACGGTGCTCCAAAGGCGCTTATGACGGTTTAGTAGCGGGGACCGCGCTCAGCAACGGTGCACATAAATCCTGTACACAATCATCGGTGCACCCGATGTGCACACACGTGTCCAACCGTGCAACACACCGCTGTCAGGAAGGTGCCCCAGGCCATGTCCATCAGGGCCAAGCTCGCAGACCAGCCTTGCAGTGTGGCCCAGTTGCTCAGGTCATAGGTGCCATAGGCCACCAGACCCAGCAAGGCACCCAGACGCGCTGCGCGTTGCCAGTTGATGCTTGGCAAGACCACGAACACCACACAACCGAGGACATACAGGAGATAGAACAGCACTGCGGGCAATAGGCGGGGCTGATCAAGCATCAGCGGGCCCAGCAAGGATTTGTAGGTAGGGCCCATGAGGACGCCGAGCCAGAGGCCGTCGAGCACCAGAAAAGCAAGCAAGGTGCCGAGGTAGGCGAACAACGATTTTTTAGACATCAAGCGGACCTCTGTAGGAGCGAGCTTGCTCGCGAAAATATCTCAGGCCCATCGCGGTATCGGATGTACCCTTTTCGCGAGCAAGCTCGCTCCTACAGAAGAGCAAACCCTACTCAGCTTAGTTCAATGCGATCCGCGTGAATCACGATCTGACCCTGCTTGTAGAGCGCACCAATAGCTTTCTTGAAGTTACCCTTGCTCACGCCGAACAAGTTGCTGATTACTGCCGGGTCGCTTTTATCGCTGACCGGCAACGTGCCGTTGTTTTCGCGCAACTTGGCGAGGATCTTCGAGTTGAGGCTGGAGGCCGCTTCCTGGCCGACCGGTTGCAGGCTCAGGCTGATGTTGCCATCGGCGCGGATCTCTTTGATGAAGCCTTTCTCTTCCTTGCCGGGACGCAGGAACTTGAACACTTCGTTCTTGTGGATCAGCCCCCAGTGTTTGTTGTTGATGATCGCCTTGAAGCCCATATCAGTGGCTTCGGCCACCAAAAGGTCGACTTCCTGGCCCACAACGTAGTTGGCCGGCGTCTTGTCCAGGTAGCGGTCAAGGCGCGCGGTGGCGGTAATACGCTTGGTGTGCTTGTCGAGATAGACGTGCACCACGCAGTATTCACCGGCGGTCATCTGACGTTTTTCTTCCGAGTACGGAAGCAAAAGGTCCTTTGGCAGACCCCAATCGAGGAACACGCCAATACTGTTGACTTCCACCACTTTCAAACTGGCAAATTCGCCGACTTGAACTTTGGGTTTTTCGGTGGTGGCGATAAGTTTGTCATCGCTGTCCAGGTAAATAAAAACGTTAAGCCAGTCTTCATCTTCACTGGGAATATCTTTTGGGATATACCGATTAGGCAAGAGGATTTCGCCATCTTGCGCACCATCAAGGTACAAACCGAAGTTAGTGTGTTTAACCACTTGTAAGCTGTTGTAGCGCCCGACTAGAGCCATTTCCAATACCCTCATTGCGTGGGCGGCATTCTACCCGAGTTGCGCCCGCGACGCGCGCACGCCTGAAAAATCGCGGCCTGGCATGGCCCTACGATGGCATCGCTCCGCTCGTCCGATCATTCGACTGAGTTTTGCCCTTCCACCAGCACTGCTTTGCTAGGTGGTTTCGAGTCAAAACAGTAAGTTAGGGCCTAATTTCAACGATGAACTTCGTTTATTTCTAGCCTTGCTACTTATTCCCAGGGGATATTTGCCAAGCAATTGTCAAGTATTTCCTGTACGATGCCTGGCCAAGTTAATTTTCTACAGGTTAGTGGCCGCCATGCGCGTAAAAGCATCCAACAGCAAAGCAAAGCCAGCTCCAGCCGTTGAAACCAGCGAATCGATCAACAGCCAAATCGCTGCTTTCCTCAAGTCCGGTGGCGAAATCCAACAAATTGCAAAAGGCGTGAGCGGCCAGACTTTCGGCCCGTCCAAGCAGATCAGCCTGGGTAAAAAGTAACACCGCGCAAAATACCTGGTCCCTAAGCGTCTTGCCTCCAAGGCGCTAGGACTAGAGCCCGAAACACCCTCCTTCTACATTCAATATTGCGTTAATCGACGAACGGGCCTCATCGCCTGGCATTCGCCGGTATCCTTGCACACGTCTAGCACGGGCATCTGCCCGATTTTCTCCGTTACTGCTCCTCGCTTTTCATGGAGTGAAGCATGCTCAAATCCTGCATTTTTCTGGTCAGCACATTAGTGGCTTGCCCCCTTGCCGAAGCGCAGATCTTCCAGCGCGAATTGGGCGACTTCGACCTGAAATTAGGCACCACCCCCAGCCGCAGCATGGCACAGGGCCTGGTCAAGCCGACCTCGCCGGGCAGCGACTCTTTCCACGGGGGGTTAGACCTCAGCCACAACAGCGGCCTGTACTTTGGCCAATTCTCGCCAAATATGGGCCTGTCTTCGGCAAGCACCCTCGAAGTCGACTCCTACATGGGCTTCAAACACCCCTTCGACCAGACGCTCGGCTACGAAGTCGGCTTGATCCACTACAGCTACCCAAAGCTCAGCCCCCTCGACAGCCAAGAGTTCTACGGTGGTTTGAACCTGTTGGGCAATCGTTTCGGTGCCTCCTTCAGCAACGACCCGGACCGCCAGGACAGCACCCTCTTCGCCGACCTCGGCGGCACCCAACCCTTCGGTATCGGCGTCAGCATGAAGTACACCACCCACCAATTGGGCACTCCAGCTTCGGTGGACGGCGGCACCATCAGCAGCTTCAGCGACTGGTCGGTTCAGTTCTCCCGCGCCTGGAAGGGCATCGACTTGGACCTGATTTACAGCGACTCCAGCCTTAGCGGCGGCGACTGCTCGGCGTACTCCGGACACAATTCGCAATGCGACGGGCTGTTGACGTTAAAGGCCGCGCGGTCGTTTTATTG
This sequence comes from Pseudomonas sp. H1_D04, assembly GCF_054683855.1. Taxonomy (NCBI): domain Bacteria; kingdom Pseudomonadati; phylum Pseudomonadota; class Gammaproteobacteria; order Pseudomonadales; family Pseudomonadaceae; genus Pseudomonas; species Pseudomonas sp. H1_D04. Next base: position 3,864,256 of record NZ_CP162826.1, on the reverse strand, counting down.
ATGGGCTGAACTGTAGCGCCTGGCGCGGGTTCACATGCATTGAATCCCTCTGCCCAAGGAAACGCCCATGCTGCGTCGGCTCAAACTGTTGGTGGCCCTGCTGACCCTAAGCCTGGCACTCGCCGGCTGCAACCGCGTGGGCCTGGCCTACCGCAACCTGGACGTGATCATCCCCTGGACCCTCAATGACTACCTGGACATGAACGCCGGGCAGAAGAGTTGGTTCAACGATAAGCTCAAGGAACACCTGGCCTGGCATTGCACCACGCAGTTGCCGGGTTATCTCGATTGGCTCGATCGCCTGCAACAGATGGTCGACGAAAACCAGGTCACCGATGCTGCATTGAAAACGCGCACCGCCGAAGCCGAACAGGCAATCGCTGAAGTCGCCCGCGAAATCACCCCCTCAGCCATCGAATTGCTCCAGGGACTGAATGATCAGCAGGTCAAAGAAATGAACGACGCCCTGGCCAAGGATCTGCGTAAACGCCAGGACGACTACCTTAAGCCGCCCCTCACCCAACAAATCAAGGACCGCGCCGAGCGCATGAACAAACGCCTGGACACCTGGATGGGCCCACTGAGCGTTAGCCAGCAAAATCGCGTCACCGCGTGGTCCGTCGCGCTGGGCGAACAGAATCAGGAATGGATCGGCAATCGCGCCCATTGGCAGGCGCAATTTATCGAAGCGGTGCAGCAACGCCACAGCGCCGAATTCCCACAGAAGATGCAGCAACTGCTGGTGGACCGCGAAAGCCTATGGACCCCGCAATATCGCGCGGCTTACGCCCAGACCGAAGCTGCGGCGCGCAGCCTGATTGTCGACGTGATGGCCGAAAGTACGCCGCAGCAACGCCTTAAACTCACGCAGAAAATCGACGGCGTACGCAGCGACTTCAAGGCACTCAAATGCCTCAAGGCCGCCGGGATTTAATGTGGGAGGGGCTGCCACCCACACTGGGTCCGCGCATACCCGTCAGGCAATCTGCGCTTTGGACGCCACTTCAGCGAAGGTTGCCGGGTCCAGTGCATCCGGCTGCTCATCCAGCACTTGGCGCGGGTGATCGTTGCCGGGAATGGAACTGTCGATCAGCGCCAGCAGTTGGGCACCCAATTGCGTCAAAATGAAGTTCTCACCATTTCCGCCCTCTGCCTCGGGGCGCGATTCAATAAAACCGCGCTTGAACAGCAGCGCTTCATAATCCGCTGCGGTCTTTTTCAGCGCATCCAGATTGCCGGTGTTCTCACCCGCCGTGGCCTTCTCGGCCGCTTCCTGCTCGGCGTATTTGCGCGGGGCAAAGCTGCCTTCGCCGTTCTGCACTTCGTGCAGCAGACGTTCGATTAGATCCCAGTTGTAAGTCGTCATCCTGATTCCTCCTGCAGGCCTAAGAAAAAGTAGCCCGTCAAAAGGTGTGACATGCCACACCTGCCACCGTTCAGCCCGCCAGACGGACGTCATTTCTCTGAACTTTCCAGACGTTCACCCCCTCAACCGCACATCATCACCAAGGAGGTACGTACCATGAACACCTTGAGAAACCTGGCCGTCGCCGCCGCCCTGCTCACGGCCCTGCCCGCCTGGGCCTGCACGCCCGAAGAGGCCACGGCGAAACGAGAGCAGTTGGCGACGGAAGTGACCAAGCTCACCGAGCAGAACCCCACCAAAGCCAAAGAGATGAACGACGAGTTGCAGAAGATGGACCTGGACACTGAAAGCGCGGAATTCCCTGACAAGTGCCAGCTGATCGACGCCCGCCTTAAAGAATTGAAAGAAGCTGCGGCAAAAGCCAAAAACTGAAGGCATAAAAAAACCGGACGATGTCCGGTTTTTTCACATCAGCGCTGGCTTATTCAGCAGCAGGTGCTTCGGGCTTGCGGCGTTTGAGCGGGGCCATGCCGTCTTTGCTGACCAACGACAGGTTATCGGTCTTCGGACGGTTGGCGATCTTGCGCTTGGTCGGCGACTTGGCGCCTGTCTTCTTCTTGTCGCCCTTGGCGTCAGTCTTTTTCTTCTTCACGCCAACAGCCTTGCCCGACGCCTTGACCTTCTTCGGCCCGGTGTAGGTGCCTTTGACTTCCTTGATGGTGCGGCGTTCGAACGACTGCTTGAGGTAGCGCTCGATGCTCGACATCAGGTTCCAGTCGCCATGGCAGATCAGCGAGATGGCCAGGCCATCGTTGCCGGCACGCCCGGTACGTCCGATACGGTGCACGTACTCGTCGCCGCTTCGTGGCATGTCGAAGTTGATCACCAGGTCCAGGCCATCAACGTCCAGGCCACGGGCAGCCACGTCGGTAGCCACCAGGATCTTCACGCCGCCCGCCTTGAGGCGATCGATGGCCAGCTTGCGGTCCTTCTGGTCTTTCTCGCCGTGCAGCACGAAAGCCTTGTATTCCTGGGCAACCAAGCGACCGTAGATGCGGTCGGCGGCAGCGCGGGTGTTGGTGAACACGATGGCCTTCTGGTAGGTCTCGTTGGCCAACAGCCAGTTGAGGATCTGTTCTTTGTGCACATTGTGGTCAGCGGTGACGATCTGCTGGCGCGTGGTGGCATTCAGGTCGCTGACATTGTTGACCTGCAAGTGCTCAGGGTTGTTCAGCACCTTGGCGACCATTTCGCGCAAGGTCGAGCCACCGGTAGTGGCGGAGAACAGCATGGTCTGCTGGCGATTGACACATTCGGCAACCAGACGCTGAACGTCGTCGGCAAAGCCCATGTCGAGCATGCGGTCGGCTTCGTCGAGCACCAGCACTTCGACTTCCTTGAGGTCGAGGTTGCCGGCGTTGAGTTGCTCGATCATACGGCCTGGGGTGCCGATCAAGATGTCCGGCACCTTGCGCAGCATGGCGGCCTGGACCTTGAAGTCTTCGCCGCCAGTAATAATGCCGGACTTGATGAAGGTGAACTGCGAGAAGCGCTCCACTTCCTTCAAAGTCTGCTGGGCGAGCTCACGGGTCGGCAGCAGGATCAGGGTCTTGATGCTCACGCGGACTTTGGCCGGGCCGATCAGACGATTCAGAACCGGCAAGACGAAAGCGGCGGTTTTGCCGCTGCCAGTTTGAGCCGTCACCCGCAGGTCACGCCCTTCGAGCGCGAGCGGGATGGCCGCTGCTTGCACAGGCGTAGGCTCGACAAATTTTAGCTCGGCCACGGCTTTGAGCAGGCGTTCGTGCAGGGCGAATTGGGAAAACACGGGTGCTACCTCGAAGAAATACAAAATATCAGCTGCATAGGGTAACGGTTTCGGGCGCCCAAACCGAGTTTCTTTACGCGAACGGTGCGAATCAGGTGCTTTTTTGTCAGGGCATTTGTCTACAACGTCAACTTTGTCGCACTTAGATGCTCTAATCGCGCCGTCTTGTCTTACAGAGGAATCGGTTTCACCCATGGATATCAAACAGCTTTGGCTCAACGTCCAAGACCTATGGGGCGCCCTCGACCAACACCCGGTGCTGCATGCCAGCCTTGGTTTTATGGTGTTGCTGGTGGTGGCCCTGCTGCTCGGACGGGTAGCGCGATACCTCACCCTGCACGCCGTCAAATTGCTCGGCCGCCAACCGTCGCTGCACTGGCTCAATGATCTGCGGCACAACAAAGTCTTCCACCGCCTGGCGCAAATGACGCCGTCCCTGGTGATCCAGTTCGGCCTGTACCTGGTGCCGGACTTGAGCAAAACCGCAATTCTGTTCATCGGCAACGTGGCACTGGCCATCTCCATCCTGTTCCTGGTCCTGGCCATGAGCGCCCTGCTCAATGCCCTGCTGGACATCTATGCCCGCACCGAACACGCACGCACCCGCTCAATCAAGGGTTACGTGCAGTTGGCGAAGATGGTGCTGTTCGTGTTCGGCGCGATCATCATCGTCGCCACCCTGATTGACCGCTCGCCGCTGTTGCTGCTGTCGGGTTTGGGTGCGATGTCGGCGGTGATTCTGTTGGTGTACAAGGACACGCTACTGTCGTTCGTCGCCAGCGTGCAGCTCACCAGCAACGACATGCTGCGGGTCGGTGACTGGATCGAAATGCCCCAGGTCGGCGCCGACGGCGACGTGGTGGACATCACTCTGCACACGGTCAAGGTGCAGAACTTCGACAAGACCATCGTCTCCATTCCTACCTGGCGCCTGATGTCCGAGTCGTTCAAGAACTGGCGCGGCATGCAAGCCTCCGGCGGGCGTCGGATCAAGCGCAGCCTGTTCATCGACGCCAGCGGCGTGCGTTTCCTGCGCGATGACGAAGAGGTGCGCATGACCCAGGTGCACCTGCTCACCGACTACATCGGGCGCAAGCAGGCAGAGCTCAAGGCCTGGAATGAAGCCCAAGGACACAGCGCACAACTGCTGGCCAACCGTCGCCGAATGACCAACCTCGGCACCTTCCGCGCCTATGCCCTGGCCTACCTGAAAAGCCATCCGGACATCCAGCCGAACATGACCTGCATGGTGCGCCAGATGCAAACCACGGCTCAGGGCGTGCCACTGGAGATCTACTGCTTCACCCGCACCACGGCGTGGGCCGATTACGAGCGCATCCAGGGGGACATCTTCGATTACCTGCTGGCGGTGTTGCCGGAGTTTGGACTGAGTCTGTACCAGCAACCGAGTGGCACCGATCTACGGGCAGGAATTCTGGCGCTGACACCCAGCCCCCAGAGCACGCCAGCCCTGCAGTGAGCCCGAAGCCGGCGAGGTGAAAATACGCGCCTCGCCGGCGCAATATCCCCCTAAGCGCCGGCAACTATGTGTAGCCGCTGCGACCGAATAATCAACTGACGCAAACAATAAAGAAAATTTCTCCTACGCCTTTAGTGATTTTCACTACTTGTGCGCACTATTTCTAATCTGTTTTTAAAAAAACCAACGCCTTAGCATTTGGCCATCAAACAACGCCAGATAAAGGCCATCCCTCATGTTATGGACAACTCAGCTTTCTGATAATGCGGCAGACTTTGTATTAACTTCGAATGCCGAAGCGTTGACCCACTATTGTGGTGCTAGTGCCTTTGCTCAACCTCGCGATTTTTATACCACTAGTCCCTATCAGCGACCTTCCAGGCCGCAGGACGTGACCGACTCGATCATCACCACCAGCCTGACCAGCGACCAACTTTCAGACAGTCAGCATTTGTTGGCACAACGCTTGTTATTGAATATCTACGAGCAAGACTTAGTCTTCCTGCCCAAGCCGCCATTAGAACTCGACTTAAAGGCGTTCAAACAGTTCTATGACCCCCAACATGCCGCCAGTGGCAAAAAGATCCGCCCGTTACTGGAACACTACTTATACAACTGGCTTAAGGAAGAAGTGCACATCAATGGTCCTTGGTGCCTGGACTCTTTTGTCGCCCACACCGATAAAGTCTTGGATGATGTAGCCCAAGCCGACTCCAAACTGCATGAGGTGCTGACCACCAGCCGCAACCCCCAGCGTGCCGCGCGTTTTTTCATGACCCAATGCGCAGGGGATTTCCTCAGTGAAGCCTCGGCCATGGCGCGCAATGTTCTGGGTAACTGCGGTGTGTACACCAGCGAGTTATTCAAGATCCTGATCGACGAGTATGGCTACGGCGTCGACAAAAAGAAGCACAGCACCATCTTTGAAGACATGCTCCAGGACATGGACATGTCACACCACGTGCACCATTACTGGCAGTTCTACACGCCGGCGTCGCTGTCGCTGACCAACTATTTCCACTATGTGTCGGCCAACCACGGCGAACTGTTCCGCTACATCGGCGCCATGTACTACACCGAAGCCACGCTGGCGCTGACGACCAAGCACCAGTCCCGTGCGATCAAGACCATCTTCGATGGCCAGGTCTCCACTGCCTACTTCGATGAGCATGCTCATATCGATGTGCACCACGGCAGAATGGCACTTCAGCGCCTGATCATTCCCATGATCAAGCAGTTCGGCACCAAGATCATCCCCGACCTTATCCGCGGCTTTGAAGAGTTCAAGCTCCTTCAGGACATCGCCGACGAAGAACTGTATGCCCATATCAAATGGCACGACGAGCTGGATGAACATCGCGCCAAGGCTTCGCAGCTTCAGGGCCAAAAGCCGGTGGACCTGCGAATCACCGAGGCTGAACACGAGCTCTCGGTGCTGCACACCCACCCCAATGACGAACTGTTCTGGGTCGAATCCGGCGAGCTGGAGTTTGTCGCCAGCCCCGAATTGACTGTGCGCCTCATCGCCGGCGAAGGCGTCGTGATTCCCAAGGGAATGCTCCATGGCACGCGCATCGTCAGTCCGTCCTGCACGTACACCGTCACCGCCATCTGAATGGGCCACCCAATGAAAGCCATCAGCCTGAATATCACCCACGCCCATTACGTGGCCGTGGAGGACAGAACCTATTTTCTGAAGCGTCACGCGTATTCGACGCAATTGCTGCCCACCTCGTGCCCCCATCGTGGCGGCCCACTGCACATGGGCGAAGTGACGGGCGACGGCCAAAGCGTGATCTGTCCCTGGCACGACAACGCCTACAAGGTCTGCAACCTGGAAAAGAAGGCGCTGCCCACCGTGCGCGTCAGAAACCAGATCAGCACCGTGGTCGGCGACACCGAACGGTGCGTGCCGCTACTTAAACTCTCCCGTTACGACGGATGAAGCCCATGAAGACTAATTCGACACTGACCGCGTTCTATTCAATCGTGACCCTCTTCACCGGCCTCGACATGGCGATTGTGATCGCGATGGTCTGGTTTGGCCTTGAGACCACCGGCTCGACATTCCTGGTAGGCGCCACCTTGTGTGTAGCGACCGTGGTGCCCTATTTATGTGAACAGTACGTCGGCAAGTTCTTCACGATTGAACTCAGCCTGAAACGGCTGCTGTACATACGCCTGGCTGCGTTCGCCGCCGTCCTGGGATTGTCGTTTACCCAGGCCGCCTTGCTGCCGATCGGCTTCCTGGCGATCGCGTTTGTGGTGGGCGTCACCGACTATTTCACCATCAGTACCCTGGAATCGAAAAACACCAAGCTGGTGCTGGCAGGCCTCACCGACAGCGATACCTGCGCGCGGTTGATGCAAACCTCCATCCAGATCGGTGCCTTCGGCGGTGCGCTCCTGGGCGGTTTGATCGTGGATGTGTTCTCGGTCAACGAGACGCTGCAAATCATCAGCCTGGCGGCGATTGTGTCACTGGCGGGCGTCTACCTGGTGGCCGACAGCCCCAGCGCACATGGCACCGATCAGACCGCAGCCTCCACCGCCGCCGCGCCGCTGGACCTGCCGCGCAACCTCTACATTCTGATCATTGTGTTGAGCATGATCGGCTTCCATATCGGCGCGTTCAACAGCCTGGTGCCTATCGTTTTTCAAAAGCTCAATGAGTGGAACGCCACCCTGTTTGGCGTCGCCAGTGGCCTGGCCGGCCTGGGGGCCTTCAGCGCCGCCGTGCTTCCGCGTATCAAGCTCAACAGCTATGGGGCCATCGCACTGGTGATTCTGGCGGACGTGGCAATCGTCTACTTCCAGAATCTCTACGTGATGATGGCCGCTGCGTTCCTGCTGGGCTTTTGCATCAACAGCCTGCGGATCCAACTGCGTAAAACCCTGATCGAATCGGCGCCCAACGACCGGGTAGCCGACGTCATCGCCGCGAAAAGCTCGCTCTACTACCTGCTGGTCAGTGGCTCGGCACCGATGATCCTGACGTTCTTTACCACCTCGGGCTTTCTCGGACTCGAAGGCGCACGGCTGTTGATGATCGTCTCCGCCGGCCTGTTGGCCACTGCCGTACTGGCGTGGAACCTGACCCCCGCAGCCTCGCCTGCCGCCACCACGGAATAAGGATTGCACGACGTGAAAACCGTACTGATTGTTGACCCATTCTCCACGGGCAAGCTCTATGCGCCCCTGCTCAACGCGCAAGGCATACGGTGCATCGCCGTGATCTCCACACGCGCCTTGCCCGAACACTTCACCAACGACCTGGTCGCTGAGAATTTCCATGAGGTGTATCACTGGGAAGAGAGCCTGCTGATCACCCTGGAAACGTTGTCTTTGAGCGCAGTAATCGCCGGTTGCGAAACCGCCATCTACCTCACGGACTACCTGACGGAGTTGCTCAGCATTCCGGGTAACAGCCGTATCACCAGCGACCTGCGGCGCAACAAATTCTCCATGCAGCAGGCGCTGAAAAAACACCAGTTGGCGCACATCGACTCGCACCTGTTGAGCTCGCCAAGCCGCATTGGCGAAGTGGTGGCCAAGCTGGAAGAGTCGGCCACCTATGTGGTCAAGCCGCTGAATTCGGCCGCCACCGAAGGCGTGGTGTTTGCCCAGGGCAAAGGCGAAGCAGAAACCGCGTTGAGAAACGCGGCCTGGCAGCAGAAGAATGACCTGGGTGAGGTCAACCTGGGGTTTATCGTGCAGTCGTTTATCGCGGGGCCGGAGTACGTGGTGGATATGGTCGCCTTCAACGGCACGTACATCATTGCCAGTGTCTGCAAGTACACCAAGATCCAGAAGAACGGCAGCATGTTTGTCTACGAAAGCCTGGACACGCTTGATCCCCAGGCTGCGCACCTGCAACCGCTGACCGATTACGCCCGCCAGGCAGCCGCGGCGCTCGGCGTGCGGGTCGGGCCGATTCATATGGAGATCATTTGGTCCGATGCCGGGCCGGTGATGATTGAAGCCGGAGGTCGCTTGCACGGCGGCATCGCGCCCCTTCTGTTTCAACAGGTCTATCACCCCGACTTGCTGTCGCTGTCGATCGACAGCTACCTCGGCCACCCACGCCCGCAAGCTGATGCAGCGAGCCAGATCAGCCATGGCCGGATCGGTTTCTTCTGCTCCGATGCACAACGCACCTTCGATCCTCCCTCTCCCCAGGCCCTCCAGAGTGCCCAGGCGGACGAGGCCTATTGCGGCCACCGGTACTTCATCGCTCCCGGTCATACCACGCCGGTCACAATCGACTTCGCCACCTGTCCGGGGCTGTTCTGGCTACAGAGTCCTTCGGCGCTGCAACTGGACACCAGTACCGCGAACCTTCGAAAACTACTCTGGGGCTAAGGTTATGCAAAGTCGCTTGATCATCAAAAAATCAGCCTGTGAGCTGGGCATCAATAATGCGTGCGCCGCGGTTATCGAAGACATCACCGTTTCAGACGACCAAAGCTTCGTCGGGGTGTTGCAGAGCAACCTGAACCACGTCGCATCCCGCCTCAATGAGCTGGACTCGAACATCGTGTATGAAGGGTTTGCCAAGCAGCTCAAAAAACTCGGCTACGAAAACACCGTCAGCGCCAACGAAAAGCTGCTGCGGCGTTTCATCGCCAAGGGCGTGTACCCCATCAACAACATCGTTGACGCCTATAACGCCGTCTCGATCCGCCACGGGGTCAGCATCGGTGTGCACACCTATCATCAGAAAGATGACATCTACGTGATGCGCTCGGACAAACCGAGGGTTCTACGCCCACTGTTCGCCAAGAAGGCCATCACCATTCCCGTTGGCGATATCGTCTATACCTGCGGGGATGTGCCGTTGGCGAGCATCGGCAAGGTTGACGCCGACGCCCATGACTTCCGGCTGACGAAGGACTCGTCAAGGCTTCTGGTGGTGATCCTGGGGCATGACGACACGTCGCTTCAATTCAACCAGGGCGTCATCGAAGAGCTGGTGGACACGCTTCGTCAGAAAATGCCGAACCTGAGCCATCACTTCCTTGAAACGGTTCGCGATCACGCCTGAAGCCACGCGTTGAAGAAACGGCCGGCGCCTAGCGCCAGGCCTTCAGCACGGGGTTGACCACGACTTCCTTCACATGCTCGATGTTCAGCAGGCTTTCCTTGAAGACCATCAGTTCTTCAAAGCTCCTGTAGCGAACGTCGAGCATCATGTCCACGTCGCCAAACAGTGAGTAGGCGTGCACCACTTGGCTGAACTGCTGGATCTTCGGAAACACCAGGTGGCAGTTGCTGCCATTGAGCGTCAGCATCAAGAACGCCGCTTGCAGGGTCTCATCGCCCTCGGCTACGTTGATGGTGAAGCCTAGGATGATGCCCTTTTCAATCAACTTCTGGACACGCGACTCCACCGCTGTTCGCGACTTATGAACTTGCCGCGCCAATTGCGCCAGGCTGACCCGGGAGTCGTCCTTCAAGGCTGCAATGATCAGTTCATCAATCTTGTCCACTCTGCCGCCCCCACACCGTTCTTTTCTATAACAGACTTTCATTGCCGCTCACGCATGCCTTGGGGCCATCACGTCGCAGACTTTACGCCAGGCGCAGGCTTTATGCCCAACCGACTGATCCACACCGCCCCGAGAATCACCAACCCACCCAACGCCAGGCGGCCCAGGGGTTCGTGTTGGTTCCAGATCAGCAGGTTCAGCAGCAACCCCACTGGTACATGCAGATTGTTCATCACCGCCAGCGTGCCGCCATGCACCAAACACGCGCCCTTGTTCCACCAGTACATGCCCAGCGCCGTGCTGACCAGCCCGAGGAACACCAACACACCCCATTGCAGCGGCGCTTGCGGGAGAAAGTCGGCCTTGGCGAACAGCAGGAACGCCGGCAACACCACCAGCAACGCACCGAGGTAGAAGTAACCGAAGCGCCGGTAGTGCGGCAGGTCACTCGGATAACGCGCTACCAGGTGTTTGTACATCACTTGCCCGGCAGCGTAGGTGAAGTTGGCCAGTTGCAGCAGCAGGAAGCCCATCAGGAAGTGAGGCGTGATCTGATCGAAACGAATCACCGCCGCCCCCGCCACTGCCACCAAGGCGGCGACCAGGGCCCACGGGTTGAAGCGCCGGTTAAGTGCATCTTCGATAAGCGTCACGTGCAACGGCGTGAGGATGGTGAACAGCAACACCTCCGGCACCGTGAGCACGCGAAAACTCAGGTACAGGCACACGTAGGTCACGCCAAACTGCAGCGCGCCGATCACCAGCATGCCTCGCATGAAGGCCGGCTCTACCGAGCGCCAGCGGGTCAGCGGGATAAATACCAGCCCGGCCAGCACGACGCGTACCAGCACGGCGAAGTAACTGTCGACATGACCGGCGAGGTATTCGCCGATCAGACTGAAGGAAAATGCCTGAATCAGGGTGACAACCAGTAGATAGCCCATGTGTGCCTCGCTTCGAATGGGCGCGACATTAAAGGTTTTCAGGGTTTGAAGAAACTCAGGGCAAAAAAACCCGACCTCGCTAAAGCGTCAGTCGGGCAGGAGCACTTAGGAGCAACAAGTGCAAAGGGAGGTTCGTACGCGTACTTGAAGGGTTTGCGTGGAGCGATATAAACACCGCGCGATTATCTGACGATTAAAGGATCAAGCGGCTCATGCCACGAGCTGCACCAGCAGGGCCTTGGCGTGGTTGATGCCCTTTTCCTGGAAGTCACCGCTCAGGTTCACCCCTTCGGCGTGAATAAAGGTGACGTCATGAATCCCGATAAACCCCATGACCTGGCGCAGGTAAGGTTCCTGGTGATCGGAGCTGGCGCCGGCGTGGATGCCGCCGCGCGCGGTAAGGACAATGGCACGCTTGCCGGTCAACAGACCCTGGGGGCCGGTGGGGGTGTACTTGAAGGTCACACCAGCGCGTAACACGTGATCCAGCCAGGCCTTGAGGGTGCTGGGGATGGCGAAGTTGTACATCGGCGCGGCCATCACCAGTACGTCGGCGGCGAGCAGTTCGTCGGTCAATTCGTTGGAGCGGTTAAGGGACACCTGCTCGCTGTCGTTGCGCTGATCCGCAGGTTTCATCCAGCCGCCAAGGAGGTTGGCGTCCAAGTGCGGCACCGGGTTGAGGGCCACGTCGCGCACGGTGATCTGGTCTGCCGGGTGGGCGGCCTGCCATTGGCTGATGAACTGCTGGGTCAGTTGACGGGAGATCGAGTCCTGTTGGCGGGCGCTGCTTTCGATGATCAGAACGTTGGACATGGCTTCGTAGGCTCCATCTGTAAATGCTGTAAGTCGATGGAGAAAAGATTAACCATGGCTCATTCGATAAAAAAGCGCAAAAAACTGCTATAACCCATCTAGAAATTTGTTGATATGCGGAGTATTCCTGTAGACATGCTCCGCTACCCCTTTATTTTGGCGCGCAGTCCAAGGCAATCCGCATCTTGATAATGGCGCGGTTGAACTTGACCGTGGTGTTGGTGCTTTTGCCTGCCGGCACCGAGACCGTGCGTCGGCGGGGTGCCTCCGGGCCATTGGTGAAGACTACCGAGCACAGGGCATCGTTGGTGCCGTAGTTGTTTAGTTGAATCGAACTGATGTCGCCGTCCACGTCTGAGGCGGTGTAGTCCACGCTCACGCCACTGATCTTTTTTGTCACGTCGATGGGGTACGCAAACGCGCTCATCGGCAGCAGGGCCAACAGCACATAACAAAATTTTCTCATTCGGCAGTCTCCAATAAGGACCGCCAGCTTAGGACAAGAGGAACCTATCTTGAAAGCGCCCCGCGTTACCCTCGATCAATGGCGCACGCTGCAAGCCGTGGTCGACCATGGCGGCTTCGCCCAGGCGGCCGAAGCGCTGCACCGTTCGCAGTCTTCGGTGAGCTACACCGTGGCCCGTATGCAAGACCAGCTTGGCGTGCCGCTGCTGCGCATCGACGGACGCAAAGCCGTGCTCACTGACGCCGGTGAAGTGCTGTTGCGCCGCTCCCGGCAACTGGTGAAAAACGCCAGTCAGCTGGAAGACCTCGCCCACCATATGGAACAGGGCTGGGAAGCCGAAGTGCGGCTGGTCGTGGACGCTGCCTACCCCAACGCCCGCCTGGTGCGCGCTCTCACGGCCTTTATGCCGCAAAGCCGTGGTTGCCGCGTGCGCCTGCGTGAAGAGGTGTTGTCCGGTGTTGAAGAGTTGTTGATCGAAGGCGTGGCCGACCTGGCGATCTGCGGCTTCAGCATCCCCGGTTACCTGGGCACGGAAATGAGCGACGTGGAATTCGTCGCCGTGGCCCACCCCGAGCATCCGCTGCACCGTATGAATCGCGAGCTGAGCTTCCAGGACTTGGAAAGCCAGATGCAAGTGGTGATCCGCGACTCCGGCCGCCAGCAGCCACGGGATGTGGGCTGGCTCGGCGCCGAACAACGCTGGACCGTCGGCAGCCTGGCCACCGCGGCCGCCTTTGTCGGCAGCGGCCTGGGCTTCGCCTGGCTGCCGCGGCACATGATCGAACGCGAACTCGCCGAGGGCGTGCTCAAGCAACTACCCTTGGAACAGGGCGGCAGCCGTCACCCCGCGTTCTACCTGTACTCGAACAAGGACAAACCCCTGGGGCCAGCGACGCAGATTCTCGTGGAGTTACTGCGCACGTTTGACACGGCGCCCCTGGACGCACCTTTCGCCGCCCCCCAACAAGCCTGAAACGGAGTTCATCCATGGCCTGGTTCGACCACGAAGGATGCAGCCTGCACTACGAGGAATACGGCCACGGTACACCGCTGGTGCTGATCCACGGCCTGGGCTCCAGCAGCCAGGATTGGGAATTGCAGATTCCGGTACTGTCCAGGCACTACCGGGTGATCGTGGTGGACGTACGCGGTCATGGTCGCTCAGACAAACCGCGTGAGCGTTACAGCATCCCAGGGTTCACCCATGACGTGGTGGCGCTGTTCGAGCACCTGAACCTGCCTGCCGCTCATGTGGTGGGCCTGTCCATGGGCGGCATGATCGCTTTCCAGTTAGCCGTGGATGAACCTACGTTGGTCAGAAGCCTGTGCATCGTCAACAGCGCACCCGAGGTCAAGGTGCGCAGTGCCGATGACTATTGGCAGTGGGCCAAGCGCTGGACGCTGGCCCGCGTGCTCAGCCTGGCCACCATCGGCAAGGCCCTCGGCGACCGGCTGTTCCCCAAACCCGCGCAGACCGACCTGCGCCGCAAGATGGCCGAACGCTGGGCAAAAAACGACAAACGTGCTTATCTCGCCAGCTTCGATGCGATTGTGGGCTGGGGCGTGCAGGAACGACTTTCGAGGATTACCTGTCCAACCCTGGTCATCAGCGCCGACCACGACTACACCCCCGTGGCCCAGAAAGAAAACTATGTAAAACTGCTGCCCGATGCGCGGCTGGTGGTGATCAAGGATTCCCGCCACGCCACGCCCTTGGACCAACCCGAAGTCTTTAATACCACCCTGCTCGATTTTCTAGAGACAGTCGAAACCACTACCCAGGATCACTGACCCATGCTGAAAAAAATCGCCTTCTTTGCCGGTTCCGTTCTGTTCGCTGCCAACCTGATGGCGGCCGAACCCGCCAAGGCGCCACACGTATTGATCTCCACCACCAACGGCGACATTGAAATCGAATTGGACCCGGTCAAGGCGCCGATCAGTACCAAGAACTTCCTGGCCTATGTCGACAAGGGTTTCTACACCAACACGATTTTCCACCGTGTGATCCCGGGCTTCATGGTCCAGGGTGGCGGTTTTACCCAGTCGATGTCGCAAAAGCCGACCGAAGCACCGATCAAGAACGAAGCCAGCAACGGCCTGCATAACGTGCGTGGCACCTTGTCCATGGCGCGCACCAATGACCCGAACTCGGCGACCAGCCAGTTCTTCATCAACGTGGCTGACAACGCCTTCCTCGATCCGGGTCGCGATGCCGGTTATGCCGTGTTCGCCAAAGTGGTCAAGGGCATGGACGTGGTTGATGTGATCGTCAACTCGCAAACCACTACCAAGCAGGGCATGCAGAACGTGCCAATCGATCCTGTGTACATCAAGTCGGCCAAGCGCATCGACTGAGGTAGCAGGTAGTTCCGCGCGCGGCCCACAAGGCGGCGCGCGCATTTGAAAGGAGAGCCCGCACAGCGGGCGTCATACTCAATGCTCTATCGTCGTTTTGAACAACTGATCGATATTTTCCGCGACGCACCCAGCGAAGCCCCTCCCGATAAAGTCCTGCCCTTCTACCTCTACTACCTGCGCCAGGTGTGGCCGCACTTTGCCGCCTTGCTGGTAGTGGGACTGATCGGTGCGCTGATCGAAGTCGCGCTGTTCAGCTACCTGAGCCGAATCATCGACCTCGCCCAAGGCACCCCGCCCGCTGACTTCTTCCAGGTCCACAGCACCGAGCTGATCTGGATGGCCGTGGTCGCCCTGTTGCTGCGCCCGATCTTCGGCGCACTGCATGACTTGCTGGTGCATCAGACCATCAGCCCCGGGATGACCAGCCTGATTCGCTGGCAGAACCACAGCTATGTGCTCAAACAGAGCCTCAACTTCTTCCAGAATGACTTCGCCGGTCGTATCGCCCAACGCATCATGCAGACCGGCAACTCCCTGCGCGACTCCGCCGTGGCGGCGGTGGATGCGATCTGGCACGTGGCGATCTACGCCATCAGTTCGCTGGTGCTGTTCGCTGAGGCCGACTGGCGCCTGATGATCCCGCTGGTGACCTGGATCATCGCCTACAGCCTGGCACTGCGTTACTTCGTGCCACGGGTGAAGGAGCGCTCGGTGATTTCCTCCGAGGCGCGCTCCAAACTGATGGGCCGCATCGTCGACGGTTACACCAACATCACCACCTTGAAGCTGTTCGCACACACCCAATCCGAACAGGAGTACGCCAAGGAAGCGATCATCGAGCAGACCGAAAAAACCCAGTTGGCCAGCCGCGTGGTGACCAGCATGGACATCGTGATCACCACCATGAACGGCCTGCTGATTGTCACCACCACCGGCCTCGCCCTGTGGCTATGGACCCAGTCGCTGATTTCCGTGGGCGCGATTGCCCTGGCCACCGGTCTGGTGATCCGCATCGTCAACATGTCCGGCTGGATCATGTGGGTGGTCAACGGCATCTTCGAAAACATCGGCATGGTGCAGGACGGTCTCAAGACCATCGCTCAGCCATTGGCGGTGATTGACCGCGACAACGCGCCCCGCCTGACAGTGCCCCGCGGCGAAGTACGCTTTGAGCAGGTGGATTTCCACTACGGCAAACAGAGCGGGATCATTGGCGGCCTGAACCTTGAGATCAAGGCCGGTGAAAAGATCGGCCTGATCGGCCCGTCCGGGGCGGGTAAATCGACCCTGGTCAACCTGCTGCTGCGTCTGTACGACCTGCAAGGCGGGCGCATCCTGATCGATGGCCAGAACATAGCCGAGGTCGCCCAGGAATCCCTGCGCGCCCAAATCGGCATGATCACGCAGGACACCTCGCTGCTGCACCGTTCGATCCGCGACAACCTGCTGTACGGCAAGCCCGACGCCACCGACGAAGAGCTCTGGGCCGCCGTGCACAAGGCTCGCGCCGATGAGTTCATCCCACTGCTGTCAGACTCCGAAGGCCGCACCGGGCTGGATGCACACGTGGGCGAACGCGGGGTGAAACTCTCCGGTGGCCAACGTCAGCGTATTGCCATCGCACGCGTGCTTCTCAAAGATGCGCCGATCCTGATCATGGACGAAGCCACTTCGGCCCTGGACTCGGAAGTGGAAGCGGCGATTCAGGAAAGCCTGGAAACCCTGATGAAAGGCAAGACCGTGATTGCGATTGCACACCGCTTGTCTACGATTGCGCGGATGGATCGCTTGGTGGTGCTGGAGAAAGGCCAGATTGCCGAAAGCGGCAGCCATGCCGAGTTGCTGGCCCATAAGGGCTTGTATGCGCGGTTGTGGCAGCACCAGACGGGCGGGTTTGTCGGAATCGACTGAGGATTTCAATCCTATACACCGTTCAAAATGTGGGAGGGGGCTTGCCCCCGATGAGGGTGTGTCAGTTGCTGCATCGGTGACTGACACACGGCTATCGGGGGCAAGCCCTCTCCGACATTTGCTCACAGCCATTCAGTAGCCAGCCACTCAGTAGAATGTGCAGTTCGCGCCAACGCCCACAGCCCTT
This sequence comes from Pseudomonas sp. H1_D04, assembly GCF_054683855.1. NCBI lineage: Bacteria > Pseudomonadati > Pseudomonadota > Gammaproteobacteria > Pseudomonadales > Pseudomonadaceae > Pseudomonas > Pseudomonas sp. H1_D04. The sequence continues at coordinate 3,847,411 of NZ_CP162826.1, read as the reverse complement.
TGGCGCTTTTTCATCGCCTGGATTTGTGTAAAAACCGTGCTGTACTGAGTGCAGTGCCCAGACGGGCGCTGAAGTAAATCTGCAGGGAGCATCATTGATTTACTGATTCGGTAGAGTGATCTATCAAGGACGTGCTGCATGTCTTTGTTCAAGCGTTCAGTCACAGAGGGGCTGGGTACGTTTTGGCTGGTGTTAGGCGGTTGCGGGAGTGCGGTGTTGGCCGCCGCGTTTCCTGCTGTCGGGATCGGGTTGTTGGGCGTGTCCCTGGCGTTCGGGCTCACGGTGCTGACCATGGCGTTTGCCATTGGGCATATCAGCGGTTGTCACCTCAACCCGGCGGTATCGGTGGGGCTGGTAGTGGGCGGGAGGTTTCCGGCCAGGGAGTTACCGGCGTACATCGTGGCCCAAGTCATTGGCGGGGTAGTCGCCGCCGCATTGTTGTACTTCATCGCCAGCGGCAAGCCTGGCTTTGAACTGGCCGGCGGGCTGGCCTCCAACGGCTATGGCGAGCATTCGCCGGGCGGTTATTCGATGGCGGCGGGGTTGGTGTGCGAGCTGGTGATGACGGCCATGTTCGTGCTGATCATCCTCGGCGCCACCGACCACCGCGCCCCGAAGGGCCTCGCGCCCATCGCCATTGGCCTGGCGCTCACCTTGATCCACTTGATCTCCATCCCTGTCACCAACACCTCAGTCAACCCGGCTCGCAGTACCGGGCCGGCACTGATCGTGGGCGGGTGGGCGATCCAGCAATTGTGGATGTTCTGGCTCGCGCCGATCCTCGGTGCGGTCATCGGCGGTGTTACCTATCGACGGCTGGGCAGGGAGGACTCAGCCTGAAACCAGCGGGGGTCAGCCCTGCCGATAAGGCAGGGCCGCCCTCGCCTCTTCGGCATACGCCAGAATCCCTACCCGCTCACGCTCAAGAAAATCCTCCACGGCATTCTTCAACCCTGGATGGCGCAGGTAATGCCAGGAGTGGGTGATCACCGGCTCAAACCCGCGAATCAATTTATGCTCGCCCTGGGCGCCAGCGTCGAAGCGTTGCACGCCGTGGGCAATGGCGTAGTCCATGCCCTGGTAGAAACAGGTTTCGAAATGCAGGCGGTCGAACTCCGCCAGGCAACCCCAGTAGCGGCCGTAGAAGCTGTCACCGCCGATCAGGCTGAAGGCCATGGCCACCGGCCGCGCGCCTTGTTTGGCCAGCACCACCCGGATTGCCTCGGGCATACGTTCGGCCAGCAGGCTGAAAAACGCGCGGGTCAGGTAGGGCGATTGGCGGCGCACCGCGTAGGTGTTGGCGTAGCAGGCGTAGACAAAATCCCACTGCGCCTCGCTCAACTCATGGCCTTGCAACCATTCGAAGTCGATACCCTGCCCCGCCACCTGCTCACGCTCTTTGCGCATCTGCTTGCGCTTGCGTGAACTCAGGGCGTCGAGGAAATCCTGGAAGTCACGGTAGCCACGGTTCTGCCAATGAAACTGGCAGCCCAGGCGCTGCATCCAGCCCGGTTGCAGGGCTAAGGCCTCATCGGCCAAGGCATCGGTAAAGTTGATATGCGCACTGGAGAGCCCTTCGATTTCCAGGTAGCCCGGCAGGCTGTTGAGCAATTCGAAACCGTCCTGTGCGTTGGCCGCCAACAGGCGCGGGCCACTGACCGGACTGAACGGTACAGCTGTCAGCAATTTGGGGTAGTACTCGATACCGGCCCGCTCGCAGGCATCGGCCCAGCCGTGATCGAACACGTATTCGCCATAAGAATGCCACTTGCGATAACCCGGCAGTGCCGCCACCAGCCGATCACCTTCCCAGTGCAGTAAATGCTCCGGCTGCCAGCCGGAGTGCGGGCCGACGCTGCCGCTGTCTTCGAGGGCGCTCAGGAACGCGTGCCGCACGAACGGTTGGGCCTGAGGCACCAAGGCATCCCAGGTCTGCGGGGCTATTTCGGACAAGCTTTGCAGGCGTTGCAACGGCATCGGCATCCTCACTACATCAGGGCGTAAAAGCTTCGCGAGTATCGCTTATCGCTAGGTTTCACACACCCTCAAATCGCCCGACAAGGCTCTAAAACAATAGTTCCGAAGCAAATGAATTTGTCACACAGATGACATCACTTCGCCACTGCTGCGTCATAAACCATCGCGATACTGACGCCTGTTTTTAGAGCGCCTGGTTCTACCAGTCGGCTATTTTTCCGTCCGTCATCGGTCGGTTGTGTCCTGGATGGTTTGCCATCCCTCCTCACTTTCGGAGATTGATATGCGTCTTGCTTCCACTAAAACTGCGGCGGCCCTGTGCGGCGGCCTGTTACTGGCCCTGAGCGTTCCGGCCAGCGCTGCAGTCGACGCTAAACTGCTCGACATGCTCAAGGCCAACGGCCAGATCACCGCTTCGCAGTACACCGAACTGCAAAACGAGTTGGCCAAAGACCAGAAAGAACAGCAGATCGCCCGGCAAGCTCAGCAAGAGAGCAACGAACAGATCGCGGCCACCGCGAAAAAAACCAATGAGCTGAGCAGCTTCGACCAGAAGCTGGCTTGGGCAGCCAAGACACAATTTAAGGGTGACGTACGTTTCCGCCACGAGACCATCAAGATCGATGGCACCCCCAACAATGGCGGCAAGGACAAGGACCGTGAGCGCATCCGCGCGCGTCTGGGGGCCTACACCGAAATCAACCCACAAGTGGATACCGGCATCCGCATTGCTACCGGTAGCAGCGACGACGCCCGTTCCACCAACCAGGACCTGGATGGCTACTTCAACAAGAAGTCGATCTGGCTGGACCTGGGCTACATCGACTACCACCCGGACCAGATCAAAAACCTGCACGTGATCGGCGGCAAGATGCTGCAACCGTGGGTCAGCATGGGCGACGTGATCTGGGATAGCGATATCAACCCGGAAGGTCTGGCCCTGACCTACAAATACCCACTGGGGAGCAGCGCCGAGCTGTTCGGCAGCCTGGGTAACTACAACCTCAAAGACAACGTCAATGGCGACGGCGTGCAATTTCGCAATGACCTGCGCATGACCGCCGGCCAGTTGGGCTCGCGTTTCACCCTGACCGACAACCTGAAGCTGACGCTGGGCGGCAGTGTCTATGCGTTCCAGAATGACGAAGACAGCCGCTGCCCGACCGCCGGTTCCTTCCAGTGCCTGACCCCGGCTGAAACCGTGGCGAACACCACGGCCGGCAATGCCAGCGAATACCGCCTGTACGAAGGCTTCAGCCAAATCGATATCGGCGGCCTGGCCGTACCGTTGTCGTTCTACGGCCAGTACGTGCAAAACACCAAAGCCACTGATAAAGACAAGGACACAGCCTGGTTGCTGGGTGCCAAGTCCAAGGTGTTTGGCCTGAACCTGGACTACAACTACCGCGATGTGCAGCGTTACGCGGTGGTGGGTGCCCTCACCGACTCGGACTTCGCCGGCGGCTTCACCGGTGCACGGGGTCACAAGTTCAAGGTCGGTTACGACATCGACAAGAACTTCGCCATTGGCGCGACTTACTTCCTGACCAAGGCAGACTACGCCAGCGTCGCAGGTTACCGCGACGCCAATGCCAATACCCTGCAGTTGGACGCAGAAGCCAAGTTCTAACAGTACGTGTAATAAGCCTTGGGCCAGGACGGCCCGAGGTGGTTGCAACAGCCTTGCGTGGCGAGATCGATCCCCATCATCCGTTCGATCGCGCCACGCGAGTCTGCTTCTACCCCGCCTTTATTGATCCTTGAGCCGCTCGGCAGCCAGCCGTTGCGCCAAGGCATCCACATCCTTCACCGGCTCATCCGGCATGATCTTCAGGGTCGCCTGCATCAGGCGCATCTGACGGATAAACCGGCGGCAGTTCGGGCAGAACATCAAGTGATGACGCACCAGCAAGCGCTCGCGAAAGGTCAATTGCCCATCGAGATAGTCACTGGAACGTGCCACTTGTTCTTTACAGGTCAACATTCGCCCGTTTCCTCAAAATGCTCCACCGTGGCAAAGACTTTAAGCCGTGCTCGATGCAACAGCACACGGACATTGGAGAGTGAGAGCGTCAGGAGATTACAAATCTCCTCCAACTCCAGGCCCTGGCGTTCACGCAGCACCAGGACGCTGCTTTGCAACTGCGACAAACTCAGCAGCGTATGCTCCAGGCAATCACGCAGCTCATCCTCGGTCAGCAAGGCTTCCGGCGTGTCCTGATGCCAGGCAAAGGGGGCGACCGCCCAGTGGCCATCGTCGGGGGTAAAGCGGTCATCGCCGATGGTGCCGTGGGGCGAAGGCAAATCGTCGAGCAACACCTCACGACGATTCTGCTTGTAGCGTCCCTTGGCGGCGTTAGCGGTGATGGTCAGCAGCCAGGTCTTGAGGCTGGACCGGCCTTCGAACTTGGACAGGTTGCGCACTACCGACAGCCAGGCGTCCTGGACGATTTCATCGGCATGGCGCTGGCCGACGATGGCATATGCCACCGCCCGCATGGCGCTCTGGTAGGTGGTGACCAACTCCTTGTAAGCCCGTTGATCACCCTTGAGCAGGCGTTCAAGCAGATGCGCGTCGTCCGCTGCTGCCATTGTCTACCTCGATTTCACTGCAAGGCCTGTCGCAGGATCAACGCTTGCGCAGGATCACGCTGCCGATGGAATAACCTGCACCGAACGAACTGAGCACCGCAACCGACCCCTTGGGCAGGTCATCCTGGTAGGTGTGAAACGCGATCACCGAGCCAGCAGAGCTGGTATTGGCGTAAGTATCGAGAATCACCGGGGCCTCTTCTACCGTGGCTTCGCGGCCCAGCAGTTTCTTCACGATCAGGTGGTTCATGCTCAGGTTGGCCTGGTGAAGCCAGAAGCGTTTCACATCGGCCACGTTCAACTGGTTTTCTTCGAGGTGCACGCCGATCAGCTCGGCCACCATCGGGCATACGTCGCGGAAGACTTTGCGGCCTTCCTGCACGAACAGCTTGTCGGGCGCGCCGATGCCCTCTTCCGCCGCACGGTTGAGGAAGCCGAAGTTGTTGCGGATGTTGTTGGAAAACTTGGTCAGCAGCTTGGTGCTCACCACATCGAACTGGTGCTCGGACGTTGCCAGGTCGGCACGTTCCAGGACCACAGCGGTGGCGGCGTCACCAAAGATGAAGTGACTATCGCGATCGCGGAAGTTCAGGTGGCCGGTGCAGACCTCCGGGTTGACCATCAGGATCGCCCGGGCCTGGCCGAGTTGGATGCTGTTGGCGGCGTTCTGGATGCCGAAGGTCGCCGAGGAGCACGCCACATTCATGTCAAAACCGAACCCGGCGATACCCAGGGCTTCCTGGACTTCGATGGCAATGGCCGGGTAGGCGCGCTGCAGGTTGGAGCAGGCGACGATCACGCCGTCGATGTCGGCGGCGGTCTTGCCTGCACGCTGCAGGGCTTGTTCGGCGGCGCCGATGGCCATCTGGCAGAGCACCGACCATTCGTAGTTGCTGCGCTCAGGCAGGCGTGGGGCCATGCGCTGCGGATCGAGAATGCCGTCTTTGTCCATCACGAAGCGGCTCTTGATGCCCGACGCCTTTTCGATAAAGGCCGCGCTGGACTCAGTCAGCGCCTGCACCTCGCCACGCTCGATGGCAGCGGCGTTGTCAGCATTGAACTGCTGCACGTAGGTATTGAAAGACTGCACCAGCTCTTCGTTAGAGATGCTGTTGGCAGGGGTGTAAAGGCCAGTGCCGCTGATGACGACGTTATGCACGGTCGTTCCTCTAAATCTGTCAGGCAGAAGATATTGGTACCGTCGTACCAAACTGTGAGTAGTTCTATTCCGCCCAGCGGACATCAAACTGGCATCGCTTTATTCCATCGCGTCGCTGCTACGACGATCCCGGCATTTATGGGCGCGAAGTTTGCCACAAACGCTGGGGTTTGGCGCCACTTCCCAGACAAACACCTTTTTAATGTGTGGGAGGGGCTTGCTCCCGATAGCGGTGTGTCAGTTACAGAATTTGTTTCTGATAGACCGCCATCGGGAGCAAACCCCTCCCACATTGAAACCTTGTTGATGCTGGAAATCGTGAAGGGATCAGGCCTCGACCAGCGTCCACTGCTTGCTCAAGCGCTTGTCGGAAATTGGCACTTTGGTGCCCAACTGCTGGGCAAACAACGACACCCGATATTCCTCCAGCCACCAGCGATAAAGCTCCAACTGAGGATCACGCTTACCTTCCTGGGCATGCTTGTTCAGGCGGTTCTGGTATTGCGCCCACAACCCGCTGAGCTCGCTGCTCCACACCCGATCTTTTTGCACCTGGCTCGGCAGTTTTTCCAGACGCAACTCAATGGCCTTGAGGTAACGCGGCAGCTCCTTGAACCACTGCGCCGGGGTTTCCCGCACAAAACCTGGATAGACCAAATTACTCAGTTGCTGCTTGATGTCATTCAAGGCCACCGCCTGCGCCAGGTCGATCTTGCCTTTGAAGCGCTTTTGCAAGCCGTGCCAGAGTTTCAGCACCTCCAGGGTCAAGCGCGCCTGGCGTTCGGCGTGTTCGGTCCAACTGCCGCGCTTGCGTTCGGCCAAAGCGGCCAAACCAGCGCCATCACGCGGCAGGCTGGCTTCGCCTTCGAGCACGCAGGTGTCTAGGCTCGCCAGCAGGATGTCTTCCACCAGCGCATCGATACGCCCCAATTCACGGTACATCAGCCCCAACTCGGTGAGGCCGGGTAGCTTGCCGCGCAGGAATTTCGCCGGTTCCGCCAGTTGCTGCATGAGCAGACGCTGCAACGCGCGGCGATGCTGGAACTCAGCCTCGGCGGCGGTGGAAAAGCGACCTTCCTTGACCGTACCGTTTTCTTCCACCAGCGCCGGGTACACCGTCATCGACAGCCCAGCGATCTTTTGCTGGGTTTTCTCGGCCACGGCGGCGAACACCTTGGCTTCCACCGGCTGCTGGCTTTTCGCCGTTTGCGGCACGGCCAAAGCGGCTTGGCTGGCTTCGGCAAAGCGTGCGGTCAGCTCAGCCAAGTCGCGACCTTCGCCGAGGAACTTACCTTGGCCGTCGACCACTTCCAGGTTCATCTTCAGGTGGCTTTCCACCTGCTGCGCCGACTCGGCCCAAGCTTCATCGCTGACCCGCGCGCCGGTCATGCGCAACAGTTCACGCCCCAGCGCCTGGGGCAGCGAGCCCTGACCGAACTCGATGCGTTGCAGTGCGGCCTTTACGAAGTCCGGCACCGGCACGAAATTCTTGCGCAGCGCTTTAGGCAGGTTGCGCACCAGAGCGATGCACTTGGCTTCGATCACCCCCGGCACCAGCCATTCCAAACGTTCCGGCGGCAAGGCCGGCAACAGCGGCGCCGGTACGCGCAGGGTCACGCCGTCGCGCGGGTGGTTGGGTTCGAAGTGGTAACTCAGGGCCAGTTCCAGATCGCCCAAGTGCAGGGTGTCCGGGTAATGCGCGGCGGTGACTTCACTGGCCTCGCGGGCGAGCACGTCTTCTTCGCGCATGATCAGCAGTTGCGGGTCTTTCTGGCTGTTGACCTTGTACCAGCTGTCAAAGGTGGCGGTCTGGTGGATCTCCGCCGGCAAGCGCGCGTCGTAGAAGGCGTACAGGGTTTCTTCATCGGCCAGGATGTCGCGGCGGCGGGCCTTGGCTTCCAGTTCGTCGAGTTGTTCCAGCAGTTGCTGGTTGGCCGTGAGGCACTTGGCGCGGGATTGAATCTCGCCGCGCACCAGGCCTTCGCGGATAAACAGCTCGCGGGACACCACCGGGTCAATCGGCCCGTAATGCACCGGCCGGCGCCCGACCACAATCAACCCGAACAAGGTGATCTGCTCAAACGCCACCACTTGGCCGCGCTTCTTCTCCCAATGCGGCTCGAAGTGGTTTTTCTTGATCAGGTGCCCGGCCAGCGGTTCGATCCAGTCCGCGTCGATCTTGGCGACCATGCGCGCGTACAACTTGGTGGTTTCCACCAGTTCGGCGGTCATCAGCCATTGCGGACGCTTCTTGCCGATACCCGACGAGGGATGAATCCAAAAGCGCCGCTGGCGCGCACCGAGGTAGTCACCGTCTTCGGTCTTCTGCCCGATCTGGCTGAGCAGGCCGGAGAGCACCGCTTTGTGCAGTTTCGGGAAGTCAGCCGGTTCTTTGTTGATGGTCAGCTGCATGTCACGACAGATCAGGCTCAACTGGCGATGGGAATCACGCCACTCGCGCAGGCGCAGGTAGTTGAGGAAGTTCTTGCGGCACCAGTTGCGCAACGGGCTGGCCGTGAGCTCCTGGCGCTGTTCTTCAAAGCCGCGCCACAAATTGACCAGCCCGGCGAAGTCCGAATCGGGATCTTTCCACTGTGCATGGGCCTGGTCGGCGGCCTGTTGGCGCTCCGGCGGACGCTCGCGCGGGTCCTGGATCGACATGGCGCTGGCGACGATCAGCACTTCCTGCAAACTGCCGAGCTTGGCGGCTTCCAGCAACATGCGCCCCATGCGCGGGTCCACCGGCAGGCGCGCCAGTTGGCGGCCCAGCGGGGTGAGTTGGCTGTTGCGGTCCACGGCCGAGAGCTCTTGCAACAGGTTGAAACCGTCGCTGATCGCCTTGCCATCCGGCGGTTCGATAAACGGGAAGTCGGTGATTTCACCCAAGCGCAGGTGCAGCATCTGCAGGATCACGGCGGCGAGGTTGGTACGCAGGATCTCCGGATCGGTAAATTCCGGCCGCCCGATAAAATCTTCTTCGCTGAACAGACGGATGCAGATACCCGGCTCGACCCGGCCGCACCGACCTTTACGCTGGTTGGCACTGGCCTGGGAAATCGCCTCGATCGGCAGGCGCTGCACCTTGGCGCGGTAGCTGTAGCGGCTGATGCGCGCGGTGCCGCTGTCGATCACATAACGAATGCCAGGCACGGTCAGCGAGGTTTCCGCGACGTTGGTCGCCAGCACCACGCGCCGGCCCGGGTGGGATTGGAAAATCCGCTGCTGCTCGGCCGGTGACAGGCGCGCGTACAGCGGCAGGATTTCCGTGTGCTTGAGCTGGGCCTTGCGCAGCATCTCGGCGGCGTCACGAATCTCGCGCTCGCCCGGCAAAAACACCAACACATCGCCGGGGCTGCGCCGTTCGCTGCGCTCGTAAGCGGCGATTTCATCGAGGGTGGCGAGAATCGCCTGGTCAACGGTCAAGTCATCCTCGACGCGGTTGCCCTCTTCGTCCTGTTCCAGAGTCAGCGGGCGGTACCACGTGTCCACCGGGAACGTGCGACCCGAGACCTCGACAATCGGTGCATCGTCGAAGTGCTTGGAAAAGCGCTCCAGGTCGATGGTGGCCGAGGTGATGATGACTTTGAGGTCCGGGCGACGCGGTAGCAGGGTTTTCAGGTAACCGAGCAGGAAGTCGATGTTCAGGCTGCGTTCGTGGGCTTCGTCGACGATGATCGTGTCGTAGCGTTCCAGGTAACGGTCGTTCTGGGTTTCCGCCAGCAGGATGCCGTCAGTCATCAGCTTGATCAGGGTGTTGGAATCGCTCTGATCCTCGAACCGGACCTGATAGCCCACCAACGCGCCCAAAGGCGTGGCCAACTCTTCGGCAACCCGGCTGGCAACGCTGCGCGCGGCAATCCGGCGTGGCTGGGTGTGGCCGATCAAACCGTACTGGCCGCGACCGATTTCCAGGCAGATTTTCGGTAACTGGGTGGTTTTACCCGAACCGGTTTCGCCGGCAATGATCAGCACCTGATGTTTGTTCAGCGCGTCCTTGATCTCGTCGCGCTTGGCGGCAATCGGCAGGCTGTCGTCGTAGCGAATCACCGGCAGGCTGGCGCGCCGTGCCGTGACCTGGGCGCAGGACGCCTGCATGCGCGTGACCCACTGCGCCAGTTTTTCCTCGTCGGGCTTCTTGCGCAGCTCAAGCAACTGCCGCCGCAAGCGGTGGCGGTCGGCGAGCATGGCGTGATCGAGGTTTTTCAGCAGTTGGTCAATAGCGGGCGCTTGGTCAGTCATCAGGGCGGCAAGGGTCTTTTGGGTGAGGCAGGTGAGGCCTGCGCAGCATCAGTCGATGGAATGGACGCGATTGTCGCAGATTTCGGCAGGACGGGAGACGTTGCGTCATCGGGTAACGGCGCTGGCAACCCCATCACAAGGACGGTTCCTACAAAAATCCGACCACCGTTCCCACGCGTTAAAGCTGAAATCCGATGTATTGAGCGAGCGACGCGGGGTTCAAATCTGCCCCCCCCCCCCAAGAGGATTTCGTATGCCTATTGATCCCCATCGCTCTACCAGCGGCAGTTTCTCGCATTCACACGCCAACACACATCACGACGTCACGCCTTATAAAGGCTCGCCGTTACCCTGCCGCACTTCCGTTGGCTATGCGCTGCTGAACAATACAAAAGCGCGGGACCTGAATGCGGAACTGCACCTGGCAGGCGCGGCGCTGAACCCCAAAAACCCCAGAGGTCAGTTGGTGAACGTCAATCAGCCAAAAGACCTGAAGATCCTGGATAAACCAACTTCGTTGAATAAGTTTGTGCTTACCCAAGGCGGCCAATTGGTAGTCGGCAACATCGACAAAAACGTGCCACCCAAGTGGATGTCTCACCCCGCCATTGCCGAAATCGGCGCTGGCCCCGGTCAGTCGCAGAAGATCATCAGTGCCGGGTATATGAAAAAAAACCTGCTGGGGAAAGTTTGTCTATCCAATACGTCAGGCCATTACTTACCCAAGCAAAGTGACTTGAGGCCCGCGCTGCAACATTTAAGGAGCATGGGCGTGGAGGCAACCAAGGGCGTATGTGTCATCGTCTGACGCCAGCCGAGTCAGGGCGGGGGTTCCAGCACACCTCGCTCTTCAGGAGTAACCGCGCTCCTTGCGTCGGTACGGAAACACATCAATCACCTTCCCCGCGCGAATCGCTTCTTGCAGTCCCTTCCAGTAGTCGGCGTTGTACAACTCGCCATGCAATTCATCAAACAGCTTGCGCTGCCCGGCGTCGGCGAACAGGAACGGCGGGAATTCTTCTGGGAACACGTCCAGCGGACCGATGGAGTACCAGGGTTCCGACGCCATTTCATCCTCGGGCGTGCGTGGCTCGGGGATGTGGCGGAAATTGGCCTCGGTGAGAAAGCAGATTTCGTCATAGTCATAAAACACCACGCGGCCGTGGCGGGTGACGCCGAAGTTCTTCAGCAGCATGTCGCCGGGGAAGATATTCGCCGCCGCCAGTTGCTTGATGGCCAAGCCGTAGTCCTCCAGGGCTTCGCGCACCTGGGCGGGGTTGGCGTTTTCGAGGTACAGGTTGAGCGGGGTCATGCGCCGCTCGGTCCAGCAGTGACGAATGAGCACGGTGTCGCCCTCTACTTCGACGGTGCCGGCGGCGACTTCCAGCAACTCGGCCAGGCACTCGGGTTCGAACTTGCTCAAGGGGAAACGGAAGTCGGCAAACTCCTGGGTATCGGCCATGCGCCCCACACGGTCGACGCTTTTGACCAGCCGGTACTTCTCGATGACCGTGGCGCGGTTGACGTTTTTCGACGGTGAAAAGCGGTCCTTGATGATCTTGAACACGGTGTTGAAACCCGGCAGCGTGAACACGCTCATGACCATGCCCCGCACGCCCGGCGCCATGATGAATTGGTCGTCGGTGGTGGCCAGGTGATTGATCAGCGCGCGATAGAACTCCGACTTGCCATGCTTATAGAAGCCGATAGAGGTGTACAGCTCGGCAATGTGCTTGCCCGGCAGGATGCGCTTGAGGAAACCGATGAACTCCGCGGGCACCGGTACGTCGACCATGAAGTAGGAACGCGTAAACGAAAAGATGATCGACACATCGGCTTCGTCGGTGATCAACGCATCGATCTGGATGCCCTGCCCTTCGCGGTGCAACAACGGAATCACCAGGGGCCATTGTTCCTCTCGGGTGTAGAGGCGACCTACAAGATAGGCGCCTTTGTTGCGGTAGAGCACCGAAGAAAACAACTCGACCTTGAGGTCCGGGTCCTTGCACACCCAATCGGGCAAGTTTTCCCGTAATTGCGCTTCGAGGCGCTGCAGGTCTGCGTTCAGATCGGCGTAGGGCTCGCTGAAACGGTAGTCCGCAAAGATCTGCGCAAGCATCTCGCCGATTTTACCGGCGGGCGTATAGGTGCGGGTCTGCGCTGCCCGCGCCCGGCGCAGGCTGGGCCGAGTGGTGTGGATAAACATGCAGCCGTCGCTGATCAGGTCGTGGCTGAACAGGCCGCAGAAGATCGAGTTGTACCAAGTCTCGGACAGCTCATCGTCGAAACGCAGGTCGATCAAGTCGATGTAGGCGCTTTTGACCAAGGGCCACAGGTCGACATCCAGTAAGTCCGCGTCTTCGAAACGGGCGCGCAGGCCAGCGATCACCTCAGAGACCTTCTCTTCGTACAGGTTGATCCGCGCCGCAGACGCCGCCTGGCCCTGCTGCCACTGCGCCTTTTCGAAACGCTCGCGGGCGCCATCGGTGATCTGGCGAAAGTGCTCACGGTAATCGTCGAAGCCGTCGAGGATCGTGCGGGCGATAGCGAGGGCGGGCGTGGGTTGCGACATGCGGAAAACCTCGAACGAGCATCGGGAAGCCCTGAGCTTAGCCAGTGTATGTAAGCAGGAGAAGGCTGATTTTTTGCGCTGCGTTGTACAACTTCGTTCACATCGTACATTTGTTTTCAATTTTTTTAATTCGACCATACGGTCAATAAAAACACCTATTAGTCGTCATCCGTTTGACCAATAGCCGCTAACGGCGGGGCTTGGCACTTGGTGCCAGAAATAGCGGTGCCAATTCCAATTTTGATCCCGCCTCAAGCGTTGGATCCAACTAAGGGAAACCCCGATTACCACCTTGATGGCACTTTGATATACAGCGCGCCCTCTCCCACCCTAACAAGGTCAAAAGACCGATCCGGGAGCAGGTTCTAATTGCCCAAGGAGCATTGAGATGTCATTGAGGAACATGAGGATCGGTCTGCGTGCCAGTCTGAGTTTTGGGGTGTTGGCCAGCTTGCTGGTGATTGTTGGCCTGTTCGGCCTGGGGCAGATGGCCAAGCTGCGCGAAAGCGCGCTGGTCATCGAGCAGTCGTGGATGCCGAGCATCGAGAATATCCACGACAGCGCGGCCTTCGCGGCCAGTATCCGCCTGGAGGCTTTGCGCCTGGTGACCACCGATGAGTCCCGGGTGCGTGACAACAGCAGAAACCTGATTACCCTGCAGCGCAACGAACTGCAAACCCTGCTGGCCCGCCATGAAACCCTGCTGACCAATGACGAAGAGCGCGAGATGCTCAAGCAGGTCAAAACCGACGTGGCCGGCTACCTGGCGATCGTCGGCCAAATGGTTGATTTGATCGATAAGGATCAGCAACAAGACGCTATTGACCTGCTCAACAACCGTCTTGCGCCTCAAGGCACCCTCCTCACCCAGAGTTTGGAAAAGCTGATCGTCTTCAATCAGAACGGTGTCGAAGCCGCTGCGGACTCCGCCGCACAGATGTATTCGAGCGCGCAATGGGTGGTCGGCCTGATCATCGTGATTGCACTGATCGCCACTTTGCTGCTGGCGTGGCTGCTGACCCGCAGCATCACCGCGCCGCTCAGCCAGGCGCTGTCCGTGGCGCGCACCATCGCCGCCGGCGACTTGAGCCAACCGATCAACGTCAGCGGCAATGATGAGCCGGCCCAACTGCTTGGCGCCCTGGTCACCATGCAGACGCAGTTGCAGACCACCATCCGTGGGATCAGCGAATCGGCGCAACAACTGGCCTCGGCCGCCGAAGAAATGAGCTCGGTGATGGAACAGAGCACGCGCGGCCTGCAAGCGCAAAACGATGAAATCGAACAAGCCGCCACCGCCGTTACCCAGATGAGCGCGGCCGTGGACGAAGTGGCGGGCAATGCGGTGTCCAGCGCCGAAGCGTCCCAGGCCTCGGATGAAGACAGCAAGCACGGCCACTACCAGATCAGCGAAACCATCAGCTCGATCCAGAACCTGGTGGATGAAGTACTCGGCGCCTCGAACAAAGCCGAAGGCCTGGCGGTACAGGCCCAGGACATCAGCAAGGTGCTGGAAGTCATCCGTGGGATTGCCGGGCAAACCAACCTGCTGGCCCTCAACGCTGCGATTGAAGCGGCGCGCGCAGGTGAAGCCGGGCGCGGTTTTGCGGTGGTTGCCGACGAGGTGCGTTCCCTCGCGCAGCGCACACAGGATTCCACCGAAGAAATCGAGCAGATGATCAGCGGTATCCAGCAAGGCACGCAGGACACCGTCGAAGCGTTGAACAGCAGCGCAGAGCACGCTGGCCAGACCCTGCAACGGGCCAACAGCGCCGGCAGCGCCCTTGAGAAAATCACCGCCGCCATCTCGCAGATCAGCCAGCGCAACCTGGTGATCGCCAGCGCCGCCGAGCAACAGGCGCTGGTGGCCCGCGAAGTGGACCGCAGCCTGGTGAATATCCGCGACCTGTCCACCCAGACCGCCGCCGGCGCTACCCAGACCTCGGCCGCCAGCCAGGAATTATCGCGCCTGGCAGTGGACCTCAACGGTTTGGTGACGCGGTTTGTCGTGTAAACAGTGATTGTGTCGGACAGGTGACTGGGCAACACTCGCGGCCTTATTGATGTAGGAATATTCCGTGAGACCTGTCGACACCCTGTACCTGTTGGGGCTGGCTGCCATTTGGGGCGCGAGCTTTTTGTTCATGCGCATCATCGCCCCGGAAATCGGCCCCGTCCCGACCGCGTTTTTCCGCGTATCGATTGCCGCTGCCGGCCTGCTGGTGATGCTGGCAGTAATGCGAGTGCGCTGGGATTTCCAGGGCAAGTTCAAGACAGTCCTGTTGCTCGGCGTGATCAACTCCGGGATCCCGGCGACCATGTACTCCGTGGCCGCCCAAGTGCTGCCGGCCGGTTACTCGGCGATCTTTAATGCCACCACGCCGCTGATGGGCGTATTGATCGGCGGGCTGTTCTTCAGCGAACGGCTCACCGCTTCAAAAATCGCCGGGGTGAGCCTTGGCCTGCTTGGTGTAGGCGTACTCACGCGCGCCGGGCCGGTGGCCTTTGACCTTGAGCTGTTGATGGGCGCAGTGGCCTGCCTGGTGGCGACCACCTGTTACGGCTTCGCCGGCTTCCTCGCGCGGCGTTGGCTGGACCAGCGTGGCGGGTTGGACAGTCGCCTGTCCGCCTTGGGCAGCATGCTCGGCGCGACGTTATTTCTGTTGCCGCTCTTCGCCTACAGCGCCGCCCTGCATCCGCCCGCGAGCTGGGGTGGCTGGGAGGTGTGGGCATCGTTGCTCGGGTTGGGGTTGGGGTGTACAGCGTTGGCGTATGTTTTGTACTTCCGGTTGCTGACGGCTATTGGACCGGTGAGGTCGATGACCACTACCTTCCTGATCCCGCCGTTTGGGGTGCTGTGGGGGGCGTTGTTGCTCGACGAACCGTTATCGATGGCGCATCTATACGGCGGGGTGTTGATTGGGGGGGCGTTGTGGTTGGTGTTGCGACCGGGGAAATTGGCCAAAGTGATTTAGACGGGACAAGGGCTGTTTATCGTGTTGGCACTGAGCTTGGCGCTCCAGTGGCTGCCCGGCTTCTATAACGGAAACGGCATTGACGTAAAGCGCGTCCCCGGATGCCGTGGCCTTCTCAATGTATTCCAGATGCTTCGGTATTTACCCCATTAACCCAGATGCCACACTCACCTAGTTGAGCCAAGGCGCTACTGAGCATATGGCTTTTATCCACGAGTATTTGCGCAGCACTATCCAGCAGCCTATGGCGATCGACATTCTCAATACCGGAAAACTCAAATAGAACAGTGAGGTGGCGTCCGACCGAGGGATTGTTGCAAAAATAAGTTAAATAAACCCCCGTTCCGGTCGATACCCCCTGAAAGCCTTGCGGATTGAACAACCATGCGTAATAACCAACCCGTTACCCAGCGCGAACGTACCTTCCCCGCTCAGCAACGGTTGATCTCAACCACAGATGCCAAAGGCGTGATCACCTACTGCAACGATGCATTCGTCGAGATCAGTGGGTTTAGTCGCGAAGAACTGGTACGCGCCCCGCACAACCTGGTTCGTCACCCGGACGTGCCGGCGGCGGTGTTCGGGCATATGTGGGCCACGCTCAAACAAGGCTTGCCATGGATGGGCATCGTTAAGAACCGCTGCAAGACGGGCGATCACTACTGGGTTAACGCCTATGTGACGCCGGTCTTTGAAGGCAATCAGGTAGTCGGCTACGAATCGGTGCGCATCAAGCCTACCGCCGAGCAGATCCGCCGGGCCGAAGCGCTCTACCAACGTATCAACCAGGGCAAGTCGGCCGTTCCCCAGCGGGACAAGTGGCTGCCGGTGTTGCAGGACTGGCTGCCGTTTATCCTGATCAGCCAGTTGAGCTTCATGATTGGCGTGTCGCTCAACTCCCACTGGGGCTTTGCCCTGGCGGCGGGTTTGTCGGTGCCGTTGGGCCTGCTGGGCCTGAGCTGGCAACAGCGCGGTCTCAAGCGCCTGCTGCGTTTGGCCGAGCAGACCACCTCCGACCCGTTGATCGCGCAGATGTACACCGACAGCCGTGGCGCTCAGGCGCGCCTGGAGATGTCGATCCTCAGCCAGGAAGCGCGTCTAAAGACATGCCTTACGCGCTTGCAGGACACTGCTGAGCATCTCAACGAGCAAGCGGCGCAGTCCAACACCCTGGCCCACAACAGCTCCAGCGGCCTGGAACGCCAGCGCGTGGAAACCGAACAGGTGGCCACAGCGGTCAACCAGATGGCGGCGACCACCCAGGAAGTCGCCAGCCATGTGCAGCGCACGGCTGACGCCACCCAGGAAGCCAATCGCTTGACCGGTCGCGGCCGCGATATCGCCGGGGAAACCCGCGAGGCCATTCAGCGTCTGTCGGTTGCCGTGGGTGAGACGGGCGTGACCGTCACTCAACTGGCCAAGGACAGCGATGAGATCGGCGGCGTTGTTGACGTGATCAAGGGCATTGCCGACCAGACCAACCTGTTGGCATTGAACGCCGCTATCGAAGCCGCTCGTGCCGGCGAGATGGGCCGTGGCTTTGCCGTGGTAGCCGACGAAGTACGGCAGCTGGCGCAGCGTACGGCCGAGTCGACCGGGCAGATCCATGCTCTGATCGCCAAGCTGCAACACACCGCCGCCGCCGCTGTGCAAACCATGGACGCCGGGCATCGCCAGGCCGAAGAAGGTGTGGCGCGGGTGATGGAAGCGGATCAGGCGTTGGTGGGCATCAGTGAGGCGGTGGCGCATATCACTGACATGACCACGCAAATTGCAGCGGCGACTGAAGAGCAAAGCTCGGTAGCCGAAGAGATCAGCCGTAACATCAGCACCATTGCGCTGTTGGCAGATCAGACCTCAGAGCAGGCGATGAACTCGGCGCAGTTGAGTGAGGAATTGACGCATACCGCCAATACCCAGTACTCGCTGGTGGAGCGTTTTAACCGCTAGACCGCTACCGGGGGCAGGGTTATCTACACAACGCCTAAAGGCAGACACACAACTCTGTGGTGAGCGGGCTTGCCCGCGCTGGGCTGCGAAGCAGCCCTAACCCAGACACCGCATTTTTTCAGCAACACCCGACTGGCAGGTTTTGGGGCTGCTGCGCAGCCCAGCGCGGGGCAAGCCCGCTCCCCACAAGAGCCTCGTTTTCTCAGGGTATGTTTGCATCGAAGATGTGTAGATACCTACGTCCCGATACGTCCCTAACAGGCGCCGAGAAACCTGGCGACCTGCACCGCCGCAGCCTCCAAATGCTGCTCATGACTAAACCCCGAAGCCTTCAACGGCTTCAAATCATGATCCCCCGCCACCAGCCACATCACCTCGATGCTCGGTGACAACACATACCCCTCCACCGTCGCCCGATTGCCCAGCGCATCGCGCTCGCCCTGCACAATCAACGTCGGCGTCTTTAGCTCGACCAAATGCTCGACCCTCGGTTTTTCCGGCTTGCCCACCGCATAGAACGGATAGCCCAGGCACACCAACGCGTCCGCAGCCAATTCATCGGCCAACAGACTCGCCATGCGCCCGCCCATGGACTTGCCACCAATGGCGAGTTTCCCAGCGACATGACGTCGCACCTCGGCATGCACTTCGCGCCAGGCTTCCAGCAGTTTCGGCGCCGGGTTGGGTGGGCGTTTGCCACCGCCCAATCGACGCTGGGCCATGTAGGGAAACTCGAAGCGCAACACGTTGACGCCATGCCCGGCAAGGCGTGCAGCCATGTCGTTCATGAAGGATGAGTCCATCGGTGCGCCGGCGCCGTGGGCCAGGATCAGCGTCACCGGCGTATGCGCGATAGACCCTTTCGCGACATCCCACAACCAGCCGTGTTCCCGCACACACTGCGCCCATTGATCCCCGTCAATACTGGCCTTGTGCTCTTTGCCCATGCTTGCCTCGCTATTTAGTCTGCCTATAACTCCAGCCCAAGTGCCGCATTTGCTTGGGTTGAACCGTGGATGGGGAACCATGAACACTACTTTAAGTACCGCCTATAACTACAAGGTGGTCCGCCAATTCGCCATTATGACGGTGGTGTGGGGCATCGTCGGCATGGGGCTCGGGGTTTTTCTCGCCGCCCAATTGGTTTGGCCCGCACTCAACTTCGATTTGCCCTGGACCAGCTTCGGCCGCTTGCGCCCGCTGCACACCAACGCGGTGATCTTCGCTTTCGGCGGCTGCGCACTGTTTGCCAGCTCGTTCTACTCGGTGCAACGCACCTGCCAAACGCAGCTGTTCGCGCCGAAAATCGCCGCGTTTTGCTTCTGGGGTTGGCAGTTGGTCATCCTGCTGGCTGCGATCACCTTGCCGCTGGGCTACACCAGTTCCAAGGAATACGCCGAGCTGGAATGGCCGATCGACATCCTGATCACCATTGTCTGGGTGGCCTACGCCATCGTGTTCTTCGGCACGGTGATGAAGCGCAACACCAAGCACATCTACGTCGGTAACTGGTTCTTCGGTGCGTTCATCATCACCGTGGCGATCCTGCATATCGTCAACAACCTGGAAATCCCGGTCAGCCTGACCAAGTCCTACAGCCTCTACGGCGGTGCGACGGATGCCATGGTGCAGTGGTGGTATGGGCACAACGCGGTAGGCTTTTTCCTCACCGCAGGCTTCCTGGGGATGATGTACTACTTCGTGCCCAAGCAGGCCGAACGTCCGGTGTATTCCTATCGCTTGTCCATCGTGCACTTCTGGGCGCTGATCACCCTGTACATCTGGGCCGGTCCGCACCACTTGCACTACACCGCGCTGCCGGACTGGGCGCAGTCCCTGGGCATGGTGATGTCTCTGGTACTGCTGGCTCCGAGCTGGGGCGGCATGATCAACGGGATGATGACCCTCTCGGGCGCCTGGCATAAGTTGCGCAGCGACCCGATCCTGCGCTTTTTGGTGGTGTCCCTGGCGTTCTACGGCATGTCGACCTTCGAAGGCCCGATGATGGCGATCAAGACCGTCAACGCCCTCTCCCACTACACCGACTGGACCATCGGCCACGTACACGCCGGCGCCCTCGGTTGGGTGGCGATGATCTCCATCGGCGCGCTGTACCACATGATCCCGAAAGTCTTCGGTCGCGAGCAGATGTACAGCCTCGGCCTGATCAACGCGCACTTCTGGCTGGCCACCATCGGCACCGTGCTCTACATCGCCTCGATGTGGGTCAACGGCATCGCCCAGGGCCTGATGTGGCGTGCGATCAACGAAGACGGCACCTTGACCTACTCCTTCGTCGAAACCCTGGTGGCCAGCCATCCAGGCTTCATCGTGCGGCTGGTGGGCGGTGCGGTGTTCCTCAGCGGCATGTTCCTGATGGCTTACAACACGTGGCGCACCGTGCGTTCGCCGCAGCCTGTCGAAGCCGCCACCACTGCGCAGCTGGCCTGAGGAGTCTGTGATGAAACACGAAACGATTGAAAAGAACGTCGGCCTGCTGATGCTGCTCATGGTGCTCGCCGTGAGCATCGGCGGCCTGACCCAGATCGTCCCGCTGTTCTTCCAGGACGTGACCAACAAGCCGGTGGAAGGCATGAAGCCGTACACCGCGCTGCAACTGGAAGGCCGCGACATCTACATCCGCGAAGGCTGCGTGCAGTGCCACTCGCAGATGATCCGTCCGTTCCGCGCCGAAACCGAACGCTACGGTCACTACTCGGTGGCGGGCGAAAGCGTGTGGGATCACCCGTTCCTGTGGGGCTCCAAGCGCACCGGCCCGGATCTGGCCCGCGTTGGCGCCCGCTACTCGGACGACTGGCACCGCGCGCACTTGTACAACCCGCGCAACGTAGTGCCCGAGTCGAAGATGCCGGCCTACCCGTGGCTGGTCACGGCCCAGGTCGACAGCAGCCACACCGAGAACAAGTTGAAAGTAATGCGCACCCTCGGCGTGCCATACACCGACGACGACATCAGTGGCGCCGTGGCCAGCCTCAAGGGCAAGACCGAGATGGACGCGCTGGTTTCGTACCTGCAAGTACTCGGCACTGCCATCAAGAGCAAGAGGTGAGCCATGGGATTTGAATTCGATGCGGGCACCATCCGCGGCCTTGGCACGCTGGTCGTTGCCATCGCCTTTATCGGCCTGTCGCTGTGGGTGTTCAACAACCGGCGCAATGAGGAATTCGAGCAGGCGCGCCTGCTGCCCTTCGCCGATGAACCTTCTCCATCCGACGCTCAAGAAGAGCCAGCAACAAGGAGCAATCGGCCATGACCCTATTCTGGAGTACATGGATCTGCGTACTGACCCTCGGCAGCCTGATCGGGCTGACCTGGCTATTGATCGCCACCCGCAAGGGCGAGACCAAGGGCAGTGTCGACCAGACCATGGGCCACGCCTTCGACGGTATCGAGGAATACGACAACCCGCTGCCCCAGTGGTGGTTCATGCTGTTCGCCGGCACCCTGGTGTTTGCGGTCGGCTACCTGGTGCTCTACCCGGGCCTGGGGAACTGGAAAGGTGTGCTGCCGGGCTATGAAGACGGTTGGACCTCGGCCAAGGAGTGGGACAAGGAGATGGCCAAGGCCGACACCAAGTTCGGGCCGATCTTCGCCAAATTCTCGGCCATGCCCGTGGAAGAAGTCGCTAAAGACCCGCAAGCGCTGAAGATGGGCGGTCGCCTGTTCGCGTCCAACTGCGCGGTGTGTCACGGCTCGGACGCCAAGGGCGCGTTCGGCTTCCCTAACCTGGCAGACAACATCTGGCGCTGGGGCGGCTCGGCTGAGGCCATCAAGACCACCATCCTGAACGGTCGCCACGCGGCGATGCCGGCCTGGGGTACGGTGCTGGGTGACGACGGTGTGAAGAACGTCGCTGCCTATGTACGTCACGATTTGGCCAAGTTGCCACTGCCGGCCGATAGCACTGCCGACCTGGATGCGGGCAAAGCGGCGTTCAACACCACCTGCGTGGCCTGCCATGGGCCGGAAGGCCACGGTATGGAAGTCATGGGGGCGCCGAACCTGACGCTGCCAGGCGGCTATATCTACGGCACCAGCCTGGCGCAATTGCAGCAGACCATTCGTCACGGCCGTCAGGGCCAGATGCCGGCGCAGGAACTGTTGCAGGGCAACGACAAAGTGCACCTGCTCGCAGCTTACGTGTACAGCCTGTCTCACAACGCTGATGGTGCAATGCCAGAAAGCGCAGCTCAGTAACACCTGACTGCCGCCCCAATTTGGGGCGGCAGCTCTACCGCGCTACGCGACCAAGTGTCACACCCCTCCAAAGCACAACTTTCCCCTACTGCCATTCGGGTCTACGCTTGCTTGCACAGCGGACCGATCTTGGCGTACGCGACGACAGTCGTTGCGACCCCCAAAATTTCCTGTCCACTCGATCAGCTTTCGATTTCTGATTTTGTCCTTACGCCAAACATGGAAAGGGCGCAGAATCTGGCGTGGAACGCATTGATCCAGGTCAGCCATTGCGTTGCAATGGCCCCTCGCTTTCTACATACTTGCGGCCGATTTTACCTATAAAAAAACCTAAACCGTGGAACCTTAGAATGAGCACAGCAATCAGTCCGACTGCTTATAACTATAAGGTAGTCCGCCAGTTCGCCATCATGACGGTGGTCTGGGGGATTCTTGGCATGGGGCTCGGGGTGTTCATCGCCTCGCAACTGGTTTGGCCGGAATTGAATTTCGACTTGCCATGGACGACCTTCGGTCGCCTACGCCCGCTGCACACCAACCTGGTGATTTTCGCCTTCGGCGGATGTGCATTGTTTGCCACCTCCTACTATGTCGTGCAGCGAACCTGCCAGACGCGACTGATCTCCGATGGCCTCGCCGCCTTTACCTTCTGGGGTTGGCAGGCGGTCATCGTCGGCGCCATCGTCAGCCTGCCACTGGGCTACACCACCACCAAGGAATACGCCGAGCTGGAATGGCCGATCGCCATTTTGCTGGCGATTGTGTGGGTGACCTACGGTGCGGTGTTCTTCGGCACCATCGTCAAGCGCAAAACCAAGCACATCTACGTGGGCAACTGGTTCTACGGTGCGTTCATCGTGGTCACGGCGATGCTGCACATCGTCAATCACGCATCGCTGCCGGTCAGCCTGTTCAAGTCCTACTCGGCGTATGCCGGCGCGACGGACGCGATGATCCAGTGGTGGTACGGGCATAACGCCGTAGGCTTTTTCCTCACCACCGGTTTTCTGGGGATGATGTACTACTTCGTGCCGAAACAGGCCGAACGTCCTATTTACTCGTACCGTTTGTCCATCGTGCACTTCTGGGCATTGATCACCCTCTACATCTGGGCCGGCCCGCACCACTTGCACTACACCGCACTGCCGGACTGGGCGCAGTCCCTGGGCATGGCGATGTCGATCATCCTGTTGGCTCCGAGCTGGGGCGGCATGATCAACGGCATGATGACCCTCTCGGGTGCCTGGCATAAATTGCGCACCGACCCGATCCTGCGCTTCCTTGTGGTATCCCTGGCGTTCTACGGTATGTCGACCTTCGAAGGGCCGATGATGGCAATCAAGACCGTCAACTCGCTCTCCCACTACACCGACTGGACCATCGGCCACGTTCACGCCGGTGCCCTCGGTTGGGTGGCGATGATCTCCATCGGTGCGCTGTACCACATGATCCCCAAACTGTTCGGCCGTGCGCAGATGCACAGCGTCGGGCTGATCAACACGCACTTCTGGCTGGCCACCATCGGTACCGTGCTCTACATCGCTTCGATGTGGGTCAACGGCATCACCCAAGGCCTGATGTGGCGTGCGATCAACGATGACGGCACCCTCACCTACTCGTTCGTCGAAGCGCTGCAAGCCAGCCATCCGGGCTACATCGTCCGCGCCCTGGGCGGTGCGTTCTTCGCTGCCGGCATGCTGTTCATGGCCTACAACGTCTGGCGCACCGTGCGTGCCTCGGACCCCGCAGAAGCCGAAGCCGCCGCCAAGATCGCCGTTGTGGGAGCCCACTGATGAAGCATGAAGTAGTCGAGAAGAATATCGGCCTGCTGGCCTTCTTCATGGTCATCGCCGTGAGTATCGGCGGCCTGACCCAGATCGTTCCGCTGTTTTTCCAGGACGTGACCAACAAGCCGGTGGAAGGCATGAAGCCGCGCACCGCCCTTGAACTGGAAGGCCGCGACGTCTACATCGCCAACGGTTGCGTGGGCTGCCACTCGCAGATGATCCGCCCGTTCCGCGCCGAAACCGAACGCTACGGCCACTACTCGGTCGCCGGCGAAAGCGTATGGGACCACCCGTTCCTATGGGGTTCCAAGCGCACCGGACCTGACCTGGCCCGTGTTGGCGGGCGTTACTCCGATGACTGGCAACGTGCGCACTTGTACAACCCGCGCAACGTGGTGCCTGAGTCGAAAATGCCGGCGTACCCGTTCCTCGTGGAAAACAAGCTCGACGGCAAGGACACCGCGAAGAAGATGGAAGTCTTGCGCACCCTGGGCGTGCCCTACACCGACGAAGACATCGCCGGTGCAGCCGCAGCCGTAAAGGGCAAGACCGAAATGGACGCATTGGTGGCCTACCTGCAAGGCCTGGGCACCATCATCAAAAGCAAACGGTGATTCTTCATGGATATCGGGATGATTCGTGGCCTGGGCACCGTTGTGGTGATGGTGGCCTTTATCGGCCTGGCGTTGTGGGTGTTCAGCCCCAAGCGCAAGTCGGAGTTTGAGGACGCGACCTTGCTGCCCTTTGCGGATGATCCCGAAGCCATCAAGCACGTCGAGCAAGCTTCTAGGAGTAACAAAGAATGACTACGTTCTGGAGTCTGTACGTCACAGTCCTCAGTCTGGGTACCATTTTCGCCCTGACCTGGCTGTTGCTGTCGACCCGCAAGGGCCAGCGCGCCGAGCAAACCGACGAGACCGTCGGCCACTCGTTCGATGGCATCGAGGAGTACGACAACCCATTGCCCAAGTGGTGGTTCATGCTGTTCGTCGGCACCATCATTTTTGCCCTTGGATACCTGGTGCTGTACCCAGGCCTGGGCAATTGGAAAGGCCTGCTGCCGGGCTACAACTACCTCGACAACGACAAGCAAACCCCCTTCGCCAACGGCCAGACCGGCTGGACCGGTGTACACGAATGGGAAAAGGAAATGGCCCGGTCGGACGCCAAGTTCGGTCCGATCTTCGCCAAATTCGCCTCCATGCCCATTGAGGAAGTCGCCAAGGACCCACAAGCCCTGAAGATGGGTGGCCGCTTGTTCGCGTCCAACTGCTCGGTGTGCCACGGGTCCGACGCCAAGGGTGCCTACGGCTTCCCCAACCTGACTGACGCCGACTGGCGCTGGGGTGGCGAGCCGGCGACCATCAAGGAAACCATCATGAAAGGCCGTCATGCCGTGATGCCGGGCTGGCTGCCGGTGCTGCAAGAAGAGGGTGTCAGCGACGTGGCGGCCTACGTGGTCACCCAACTCGACGGCCGCAAACTACCCGAAGGCGTCAAGGCCGACGTAGCCAACGGCGAAAAACTCTTCGCCGCCAACTGCGTGGCCTGCCACGGCCCAGCCGGTAAAGGCACCCCAGCAATGGGCGCGCCCGACCTGACCCACCCCGGCGCCTTCATCTACGGTTCGAGCTTCGCCCAACTGCAGCAGACCATCCGTTTCGGCCGCCAGGGCCAGATGCCGGCGCAGGAACAATTGCAAGGCAATGACAAGGTGCACTTGCTCGCGGCGTATGTTTACAGCTTGTCCCATGGGGATAAGAAGGCCGAGGAGCAGTAAGGCTACCCCCTTACCCAGAAACACCAAAAAACCCTTGTGAGAGGGGGCTTGCTCCCGATGACGGTGGATCAGTATTAGTGACTCTGACTGACACGCCGCTATCGGGAGCAAGCCCCCTCACACATTGGATCTTCGGCTTTTTGAAGGTTGAGCCTGCAAAAACCGTCCATACTTCACAAGTCAATTGATCCAGATCACGTACACCATCAATTGATTTTCCCCAACGCGACCAAAGGTCGCACCCCTTGCGCAGCATCGGGGGCGTATCATTACGCCACTGCAAGACCCCTAATTTGACCCCGGTTGGCACGTACTGGCCGAGGCAAATCTCCACCGCCGTGGGATGCAATGATGAGCGACCAAATACCGGTACATGACGTTACCCCGCCTGCCAAACACTCGACCGCCACCGTCGACCTCTATGCCCCGCGCGAGAAAATCTACACCCGCGCCTTTACCGGCCTGTTCCGCAATTTACGAATGCTCGGCGGCGCTGCTTTGTTCCTGCTCTACTTCGGCACGGTGTGGCTGAACTGGGGTGGCCACCAGGCCGTGTGGTGGAACCTGCCGGAGCGTAAGTTCTTCATTTTCGGTGCAACCTTCTGGCCCCAAGACTTCATCCTGCTGTCGGGCATTCTGATCGTCGCGGCGTTTGGCCTGTTCTTCATCACGGTGTACGCCGGCCGCGTGTGGTGCGGTTATACCTGCCCGCAAAGCGTGTGGACGTGGATCTTCATGTGGTGCGAAAAAGTCACCGAAGGCGACCGCAACCAACGCATCAAGCTGGATAAAGCGCCAATGGGCGCCAACAAATTCCTGCGCAAATTCAGCAAGCACAGCCTGTGGCTACTGATCGGTTTTGCCACCGGGATTACCTTCGTCGGCTACTTCTCGCCGATCCGCGAACTGGTGTTCGATTTCTTCACCGGCCAGGCCGATGGCTGGTCGTATTTCTGGGTCGGTTTCTTCACCCTCGCCACCTACGGCAACGCCGGCTGGCTGCGCGAACAGGTGTGCATCTACATGTGCCCGTACGCGCGTTTCCAGAGTGTGATGTTCGACAAAGACACCCTCATCGTCTCTTACGACCCACGTCTTGGAGAGCTGCGTGGCCCGCGTAAAAAAGGGATCGACTACAAGGCCCAAGGCCTGGGCGACTGCATCGATTGCACGATGTGCGTGCAGGTGTGCCCCACCGGCATCGACATCCGCGACGGTCTGCAAATCGAGTGCATCGGCTGCGCCGCGTGCATCGACGCCTGCGACAACATCATGGACAAGATGGAGTACCCGCGCGGCCTGATCAGCTACACCACCGAGCACAACCTGTCCGGGCAGAAAACCCACAAGCTGCGCCCACGCCTGATCGGTTACGCCCTGGTGTTGCTGGCGATGATCAGCCTGTTGGCCGGGGCGTTCTTCATGCGGTCGCTGGTGGGCTTCGACGTGAGCAAAGACCGCGTGCTCTACCGCGAAAACGCCGAGGGCCGTATCGAAAACGTCTACAGCCTGAAGATCATGAACAAGGACCAGCGCGACCACACCTACGTGCTCGACGCATCAGGCCTGCCAGACCTCAAGCTGCAGGGCCGGCGCGAGATCAAGGTGGCTGCCGGCGATATCGTCAGCATGCCAGTGGAACTGTCGAGTGCGCCGGAAGAACTGCCGTCGAGCACCAACGAGGTGAAATTCACCCTCACCGATGCCGATGACGCCAGCGTCAACATTGAAGCCAAGAGCCGATTCATCGGCCCACAAGTTCGATAAAGAGAGAACGGAACAATGCCCTTAGCCACTGCCGCAAGCCCTTGGTACAAGCACCTCTGGCCCTGGATCATCATCGGGATCCTAGCCTGCTCGGTGACCTTGACCTTGTCCATGGTGACCATCGCGGTAAACAACCCGGACAACCTGGTCAACGACAACTACTACGAGGCTGGCAAGGGCATCAACCGCTCACTGGACCGCGAACGCCTGGCGCAGACCCTGCAACTGCGCGCCAAGTTGCATTTGGACGAACTGACCGGTGAAGTCGAGCTGAAGCTCACCGGCTACAGCAACCCGAACACCCTGGAACTGAACCTGATTTCCCCGACTCAGCCGGAGAAAGATCGCAAAATCAACCTGGCCCGCAGCGACAGCGAACCCGGCCGCTACATCGGCCAGGTCACCGACAAAGTCGAAGGCCGCCGCTTCGTGGAACTGCTGGGCGTGGAAGGCGACAAGACCTGGCGGCTGTTCGAGGAAGAAGAAGTCAGCCACGACAAAGACTTGCTGTTGGGTGATGAACCGTTGCAGGGTGCCGAAGACCTGAAAAAATAAACATCTGCGCTTCGCGCATCGCCGGCAATCCGGCTCCTACAGACCTACACCCCCTCTCGTAGGAGCCGGCTTGCCGGCGATGAGGCCTTCCCAGCCACCAAAGATCCCGAACCATGACCACCCCCACTCCCTGCTACCATTGCGCCCTGCCCGTACCGCCCGGCAGTCGGTTCACCGCCGATATCCTCGGCGAGCGCCGCGAACTCTGCTGCCCGGGCTGCCAGGCGGTGGCCGAAGCAATCGTGGCCGCAGGCTTGGAAAGCTATTACCAGCACCGCAGCGAAGCCTCGGCCAACCCCGAAACGCTGCCGGTGCAACTGGTGGACGAGCTGGCGCTGTACGATCGCGCGGACGTGCAAAAACCCTTCGTGCACCACCAAGGCGAACTGGCTGAAACGACCCTGTTGATGGAAGGCATCAGCTGCGCCGCCTGTGGCTGGCTGATCGAAAAACACCTGCGCAGCTTGCCCGCCGTTGCCGAGGCGCGGTTGAACCTGTCCAACCATCGCTTGCAGGTGCGCTGGGCCGACGGGCAATTGCCGTTGAGCCAAGTGCTCAGTGAGCTGCGCCATATCGGCTATGCCGCCCATCCTTATCAGGCCGACCGCGCCGCCGAGCAACTGGCCAGCGAAAACCGTCTGGCTTTGCGCCAACTCGGTGTCGCCGGGCTGCTGTGGTTCCAGGCAATGATGGCAACCATGGCCACCTGGCCGGAATTCAATATCGACCTGAGCCCGGAGCTGCATGTAATCCTGCGCTGGGTGGCGATGTTTCTGACAACCCCCATCGTGTTCTACAGCTGCGCGCCGTTCTTCAAGGGCGCCATGCGCGACCTGCGCACGCGCCACCTGACCATGGACGTTTCAGTATCCCTCGCCATTGGCGGGGCTTATTTGGCGGGAATATGGACCGCGATCACCGGCGTCGGCGAGCTGTATTTCGATGCAGTGGGCATGTTTGCACTGTTCCTGCTGGCCGGTCGCTACCTGGAACGCCGTGCCCGGGAGCGCACGGCGGCGGCCACTGCGCAGTTGGTCAACCTGTTGCCAGCGTCGTGCCTGCGCTTGAAAGACGACGGCCAGAGCGAACGCATCCTGTTGAGCGAACTGGCCCTGGGCGACTGCGTGCTGGTGCATCCGGGCGCGGTGCTGCCAGCAGACGGCGTGATCCTCGATGGCCAGTCCAGCATTGATGAGTCCCTGCTCACCGGCGAGTACTTGCCGCAACCTCGCCAAGTCGGCGACACCGTCACCGCCGGCACCCTCAACGTCGACGGCGCGCTGACCGTCGAAGTGCGCGCCCTTGGCCACGAGACCCGCCTGTCCGCCATTGTGCGCCTGCTGGAGCGCGCCCAGGCCGAAAAACCACGACTGGCGCAAATCGCCGACCGCGCCGCACAGTGGTTCCTGTTGTGTTCGCTGATCGCCGCTGCGCTGATCGGCCTGCTGTGGTGGGAACTGGACTCATCACGAGCGTTCTGGATCGTGCTGGCGATGTTAGTGGCGACCTGCCCATGTGCGTTGTCCCTCGCTACACCGACCGCCCTGACCGCCGCCACCGGCACCCTGCACAAACTCGGGCTGCTTCTGACCCGTGGCCATGTGCTGGAGGGCCTGAACCAGATCGACACGGTGATCTTCGACAAGACCGGCACCCTCACCGAAGGTCGCCTGGCCCTGCGCGCGATCCGGCCGCTGGGCGAATTGGGCAGCGACGACTGCCTGGGTCTCGCCGCCGCACTGGAAAACCGCTCGGAACACCCGATTGCCCGCGCCTTTGGCCGTGCGCCACTGGCCGCTGAAGAAGTGCTCAGTACGCCCGGTCTCGGTTTGGAAGGTCGAGTGGGCGAGCGTCTGCTGCGCATCGGCCAGCCGGGTTTCGTCTGCGAACTCAGTGGCTGCCCGATCCCCGCTCCGCCGGACGACGCCGGGCAATGGCTGCTGCTGGGCGACCGCAGCGGCGCCCTCGCCTGGTTCGTACTGGATGACCGCCTGCGCAGCGACGCCCCCGCCCTGCTCGCCGCTTGCAAGGCGCGCGGTTGGCGCACACTGCTGCTGTCCGGGGACAGTTCGCCGATGGTCGCCAGTGTCGCCCTTGAGCTGGGCATAGACGAGGCCCACGGCGGCCTGCGTCCCGACGACAAGCTGCACGTGCTGCAACAGCTGCACAAGGAAGGTCGCAAGGTGCTGATGCTCGGCGATGGCGTCAACGATGTCCCCGTCCTCGCCGCCGCCGATATCAGCGTGGCAATGGGCTCGGCCACCGACCTGGCCAAGACCAGTGCCGATGCGGTGTTGCTCTCCAATCGCCTCGACGCTCTGGTGCAGGCCTTCAGCCTGGCGCGGCGCACCCGACGAGTGATTATTGAAAACCTGCTCTGGGCGGGCCTATACAATGGCCTGATGTTGCCGTTTGCTGCTTTGGGCTGGATCACGCCAATCTGGGCGGCAGTCGGCATGTCCATCAGTTCGTTGACCGTGGTACTCAACGCCCTGCGCCTGACTCGCGTGCCGAGCGCACAGTCCGCCAGCGCCCCCTCAATCACCCGCCCGCTGCCCGCGTGAGCCGCGCGGGCATGGAGTGCAGATGCCAGCTTTATACGTGATGATTCCGGCGGCGCTGCTGATAGTGGCCATCGCTATTTACATCTTCTTCTGGGCCGTGGACAGCGGCCAGTACGATGACCTCGACGGCCCGGCCCACAGCGTGCTGTTCGACGACCAGGACCCGAACCACCTGGCCGCCATCGACGAAGCCAACGGTCCGGAACAACCGCCCAAAGACCCACCTCATGCTTGAATTGGCGCCGCTGCTGGTCTCCGCGCTGATCCTGGGCCTGCTGGGCGGCGGTCATTGCCTGGGCATGTGCGGCGGGCTGATGGGCGCGCTGACTTTGGCAATTCCCAAGGAGCAACGCAGTCGCCGGTTTCGCCTGCTGCTGGCGTACAACCTGGGGCGAATCCTCAGTTACGCCACGGCTGGGCTGTTGATCGGCCTGGCCGGCTGGGCCGTGGCCAATAGCCCGGCGGCGATGTTCATGCGCGTACTCGCCGGTCTGCTGCTGATCTGCATGGGCCTGTACCTGGCCGGTTGGTGGAGCGGCCTCACCCGTATCGAAAGCCTCGGGCGCGGCCTGTGGCGGCATATCCAGCCCGTTGCCACCCGTTTGCTGCCGGTGTCCAGCCTGCCTCGCGCTTTACTGCTGGGTGCGCTGTGGGGCTGGTTGCCGTGCGGGTTGGTCTACAGCACCCTGCTGTGGGCCGCGAGCCAGGGCAATGCGCTGGACAGTGCCTTGCTGATGCTCGCGTTCGGGTTGGGCACCTGGCCCGTGCTGCTGGCGACTGGGCTGGCCGCCGAACGCGTCACCGCGTTATTGCGCAAACGCAGCGTGCGCATGGCCGGTGGATTGCTGGTCATTGTGTTCGGTATTTGGACCTTGCCAGGGCCGCACCAGCACTGGCTGATGGGCCACTAAAAGGCCATGTGGCATAGCGCCGCTGCTCGTTGATGCAAATCAAGATGCCCTCTGCTCCACGCCTCTAGACTCGGCCCACTAGCCTATCCGGGGGACGCCCGCATGCTCGACGCCATTCGTTGGGACACCGATCTGATTCATCGCTACGACCTGGCGGGACCGCGCTATACGTCCTACCCCACCGCCGTACAATTCGACAGCCAGGTCGGCACCTTCGACCTGCTGCACGCCCTGCGCGACAGTCGCAAGGCTGTGCGCCCATTGTCGCTGTATGTGCATGTGCCGTTCTGCGCGAACATTTGCTACTACTGCGCCTGCAACAAGGTAATCACCAAGGACCGTGGCCGCGCCCAGGCATATCTGCACCGCTTGGAGCAGGAGATCCAAATGGTGGCCTGCCACCTCGACCCGAAACAGCCGGTGGAGCAGTTGCATTTCGGCGGCGGCACGCCGACGTTTCTCAGCCACGACGAACTGCGTCAGGTCATGGGCTCCCTGCGCCAGCACTTCAATTTGCTCGATGATGATTCCGGCGACTACGGCATCGAGATCGACCCGCGCGAAGCCGACTGGGCCACCATGGGCCTGCTGCGTGAACTCGGTTTCAACCGCGTCAGCATTGGCCTGCAAGACCTCGACCCCGAGGTGCAGCGGGCCGTTAACCGCCTGCAAAGCCTGGAAGAGACTCGCGCAGTAATCGATGCGGCGCGCACTTTGCAGTTTCGCTCGATCAATATCGACCTGATCTACGGCCTGCCCAAGCAAACGCCGATCAACTTCGCGCGCACCGTGGAAGAAGTGATCAAGCTGCAACCGGATCGCCTGTCGGTGTTCAACTATGCGCACCTGCCGGAGCGCTTCATGCCCCAGCGGCGCATCGACAGCGACGAGCTGCCAGCACCGGCGGAAAAACTGCTGATGCTGCAAACCACCATCACGCAATTGACCGAGGCGGGTTATCGCTACATCGGCATGGACCACTTCGCTCTGCCGGATGACGAACTCGCCATCGCCCAGGAAGAAGGCACGCTGCAACGCAATTTCCAGGGCTACACCACCCACGGCCATTGCGACCTGATCGGCCTGGGTGTGTCGGCGATCAGCCAGATCGGCGACTTGTATTGCCAGAACAGCAGTGACCTCAACGGCTACCAGAACACCCTGGCCGGCGCGCAGCTGGCGACCAGCCGTGGCTTGGTCTGCACCACAGACGATCGACTAAGACGGGAAGTGATTCAGCAGTTGATCTGCAATTTCAGCCTGGCATTCGAGCGTATCGAACAGGCCTTCAATATTGATTTTCGCGGGTACTTCGACGAGATCTGGCTGCAACTTGAGGCCATGGCCAAGGACGGCCTGATCGCGCTCGACGCCCAGGGCATTCGGGTGCTGCCCGCAGGGCGCTTGCTGGTGCGCTCGGTGTGCATGGTGTTCGACGCGTACCTGGAACACCAGAACCGGCAACGGTTTTCACGGGTGATCTAGTTACATCGACCTAGTTACATCGACAACGAAGCGGCCTTGAGCGCCTGATCGGCACTCATGGTTTTCATGGCCTTGGCCAAGGAGATTTGGGCCGTCATCAAGCCGGCCTGCAAGGAACTGATGGCACCTTGCACGTTAGCGACCTTGGCCTGAACCTCCTCCGGCGTCAGGCTTTTGTCCGCGGCGATGGCCTGAAGCTCCGCCAATTTTTCGGCGATCTGCTGCTTCAACTGACGGATCATTTTAAGAACTTGCTTAACGTTGTCGTCCAGACCGCTGTCGTCGATATCGGCGTTGGCACTTTTGGCCGCACCCGCAGCCTTGAAGCCATCCGGCGAAATGCTCACCTTCACGCCTTCGCTCGTGGCAGGCGTTGACACGGCATCCTGCGTCTCAACCGCCGCAGCGGGCGGGGCCGGCTCTGGGTTTGGCACACGGATGGAGGGGTTGTTGGCGGCGATGATCAACATGCGCTGAGCTCCTGCTCATGAACGTACACATATGTATCGGCACCGATACACAAAGCTTTATACGGCTGTCTGTTTTTTGTACACGCTGGCCTCACTGCCCCCCAGTGCGTTACCCTTACGTCTTATGTGTGTTTTCCCACAAGGATTTAAGAAATGTCCGAGCCAGTCAAACTGCGCGCTCACAGCCAGGCTCACTGCAAGGATTGCAGCCTGGCCCCCCTCTGCCTGCCACTTTCGCTGAATCTGGAAGACATGGATGCGCTGGACGACATCGTTAAACGTGGTCGCCCGCTGAAGAAAGGCGAGTTTTTGTTTCGCCAGGGCGATCAGTTCGACTCCGTCTATGCAGTACGTTCGGGCGCGTTGAAGACCTTCAGCCTGAGCGACAACGGCGAGGAGCAGATCACCGGTTTTCACCTGCCCAGCGAACTGGTGGGTTTGTCGGGCATGGACACCGAGATGCATCCCGTGTCGGCCCAGGCGCTGGAGACCACGTCGGTGTGCGAAATCCCCTTCGAACGCCTGGACGAACTGGCCATCCAATTACCTCAACTGCGCCGCCAGTTGATGCGCGTGATGAGCCGAGAAATTCGTGACGATCAGCAGATGATGCTGCTGTTATCGAAGAAAACCGCCGACGAGCGCATCGCGACATTCTTGGTCAACCTGTCGGCCCGGTTCCGGGCACGCGGTTTCTCGGCCAACCAGTTCCGCTTGAGCATGTCGCGTAACGAAATCGGCAACTACCTGGGTCTGGCGGTGGAAACCGTGTCCCGCGTGTTCACCCGTTTCCAGCAGAACGAGTTGATTGCCGCCGAAGGCAAGGAAGTGCACATTCTCGACCCGATCCAGCTGTGTGCGTTGGCGGGTGGTTCTCTAGAGGGTTGATGCAGACACTTGTGGCCGCGCCAATCGGTGAGGCCGCAGGTATACTTCGAGTCCGTTTTCCTCCCAGGACTCTTCGACGATGACCTTCGATTCGTTCGACATCAAATCCCTGATCCGCCCCGTCATCGACTTCCCCAAGCCTGGGGTGATCTTCCGTGACATCACGCCGCTGTTCCAATCGCCCAAGGCCCTGCGCCTGGTGGCCGATACCTTTGCCCATCGCTATGTCGAAGCCGATTTCACCCACATCGGCGCGATGGATGCCCGCGGGTTTCTGATCGGTTCGATCATTGCCTACCAACTGAACAAACCGCTGATCCTGTTCCGCAAGCAGGGCAAGCTGCCGGCCGATGTCCTGGCCGAGGGTTATCAGACCGAATACGGCGAAGCTTTCCTGGAAGTGCACGCCGACAGCCTGTGCGAAGGCGACTCGGTGCTGATGTTCGATGACCTGATCGCCACAGGCGGGACCTTGATCGCTGCGGCGAACCTGGTGCGGCGCATGGGTGCGAAGATTTTTGAAGCCGCGGCAATTATTGATTTGCCGGAGCTAGGTGGCTCGCAGCGTTTGGAAGACATGGGGATTCCGACGTTTTGCCTGACGCAGTTTGCGCTGAGCGAGCGGTAATATTTGCCTGGACTGACGCTATCAAGGGCTGCCC
This sequence comes from Pseudomonas sp. H1_D04, assembly GCF_054683855.1. NCBI lineage: Bacteria > Pseudomonadati > Pseudomonadota > Gammaproteobacteria > Pseudomonadales > Pseudomonadaceae > Pseudomonas > Pseudomonas sp. H1_D04. The sequence goes on along the minus strand of NZ_CP162826.1, from coordinate 3,812,860 downwards.
CCTCCCACACTTGAAGGTGTTTACACATCAAAATGTGGCAGAGGGCTTGCCCCGATGAGGCAGGTAAGCCGCCTCAAAGCCCCATCTGTTTGCTGATGATTTCATTCATCACTTCACGAGTGCCGCCGCCGATCGACAGGATACGGTTGTCGCGATACAGCCTCTCCACCAGGCTGCCGCGCATATAGCCCTGGCCGCCGAGGATCTGCACGGCGTCATAAGTCACCCGATCGGCGGTATCGGTGGCCAGGTTCTTGGCCATGGATATCTCCTTGATCACACTCTTGCCAGCGGCCATCTTGGCGGCTTGGCGGTAGGTGAATTCCCTGGACACTTCCACAGCCGTCGCCATTTCCGCCAGGCGATGCTTGAGCACCTGGAATTTGCCAATGGGCTTGCCAAATGCTTCACGCTGCGCGGCCCATTTGAGGCTTTCCTCAAGCGCAAGCTGCGCGGTCATATTGGCCATCAATGCCAGCGCCAGCCGTTCACTCTGAAAGTTGCCCATGATGCAGGCAAACCCCATGTTCTCGGCGCCGATCAGGTTGCCTACGGGCACCTGGCAATCATCGAAGAACAACTCTGCCGTGTCCGACGCCCACCAACCCATTTTCTTCAGGGGCTGGCCGACGGTGAAACCCGGGGTGTCTTTTTCGATGAGCAAGAGGCTGATGCCGCCAAAGCCTGGCCCGCCGGTACGAACAGCAACGGTGTAGAAATCGGCGCGGTTGCCGCTGGTGATAAAGGTCTTGCTGCCGCTGACCCGGTAAACGTCGCCATCACGCACGGCGCGGGTGCGCAGGCTGGCTACATCGGAGCCGCCGCTGGGTTCGGTGACGGCCAAGGCGATGATCTTCTCGCCCGAGAGCACTTGCGGGGCCACACGTTCGCGCACTTCGGGCCGCGCCCATTTGATGATGGGAGGCAAGCCGATATCCAGCGAGCCCAATCCCGCGACCACGCCGCCGGAGCCGCAGCGCATCAATTCCTCGCTGACGGCCACCTTGGCGAACAGATCGCCCTCGTGACTGCCGCCCAAGGATTCGGGATAACCGATACCGAGGATCCCCGCCGCACCGGCCTTAAGGTACAACGCTCGGGGAAAGCTCTCCGCCTCCTCCCATTGCTCGATGTCCGGTAACAGCTCGCGCTCGACAAAACGGCGCACGCTGTCGCGGAGCAATTGGTGGCTGGGGTCGAAGTAGTCCTGATAGGCAGACATCGGCAAGCTCCACGGAGAGGTGGAGCGAAATTACCAAGCGCTTGCTTGGTTAGCAACACAGATCTCAATCACACCGCAAAACCATTGTGGGAGGGGGCTTGCTCCCGATAGCAGTGTGTCAGCCAATAGATTCATGGCCTAATCCACTGCCATCGGGAGCAAGCCCCCTCCCACATTTGGCTGGTGTTTATTGTTAGAGCGCGATCGGCTTGCGACCGGCAAACGAATGCGCCAGCGTGCCGCCATCCACCAGCTCCAACTCCCCACCCAACGGTACGCCATGGGCGATACGCGAAGTGATCAGGCCTTTGTTGCTCAGCAGTTGGGCAATGTAATGGGCGGTGGCTTCACCTTCCACGGTCGGGTTGGTGGCCAGGATCACCTCGGTAAAGGTGCCCTGCTCTTCGATACGTGCCACCAGTTGCGGAATGCCGATGGCCTCCGGACCCAGGCCGTCCAGCGGCGACAGGTGGCCCTTGAGCACGAAGTAACGCCCGCGATAACCGGTCTGCTCCACCGCGTAGACGTCCATCGGGCCTTCCACCACACACAGCAACGTGTCGTCGCGACGCGGGTCGGCGCATTGCGGGCAAAGGTCTTCTTCGGTGAGGGTTCGGCACTGGCGGCAGTGGCCGACGCCCGTCATGGCCTGGCTCAGGGCCTGGGCCAACCGGGTGCCGCCGCTGCGATCACGCTCCAGCAGTTGCAGCGCCATGCGCTGGGCGGTTTTCTGGCCGACACCCGGCAACGTGCGCAGGGCGTCGATCAGTTGGCGAATCAGGGGGCTGAAGCTCATGGGGCAATGGTCCGACAAAACAACGAGACGCGGTTTATACCCGCGCCCCGGATTAGCGTCAAATCCTCAATCCTGCGCGACCCGCACCACCAACTTGCCGAAGTTGCGCCCTTCAAGCAGGCCGATAAAGGCTTCGGGCGCCTGCTCCAAGCCATCGACCACGTCCTCGCGGAACTTGATCTTGCCGTCGCGGACCCAGGGCGCCATGGCACTGAGGAACTCTGGCTGACGATCACCGTAGTCATCAAACACGATAAAGCCCTGGATGCGCACCCGCTTGGTCAGCAACGTGCGTTGCAGCGCCGGCAAGCGATCAGGCCCGCTGGGGGCTTCATGGGCGTTGTAGCCGGCAATCAGCCCGCACAAAGGAATGCGTGCCTTGGGGTTGAGCAAAGGCACCACGGCGTCGAACACCTTGCCACCGACGTTCTCGAAATAGATGTCCACGCCGTTGAAGCAAGCCTGGGCGAGTTGATCGGCGAAGTCTGCGCTCTTATGGTCGATACAGGCATCAAAACCCAGTTCATCCACGACATAGCGGCACTTGTCCGCACCGCCTGCAATCCCGACCACGCGCAGGCCCTTGAGCTTGGCGACCTGGCCCACTACCGAACCGACTGCGCCGGAGGCAGCGGCGACCACCAGGGTTTCCCCAGCCTTGGGTTGACCAATGTCCATCAGGCCCATGTAGGCCGTCATACCCGGCATCCCCAATACGCCCAACGCCATGGACGGACTGGCGAGACCTTTGGGCACCGGAATCAGGTTGCGGCCGTCGGAAATGCTGTGGCTCTGCCAACCGGTGGCGCCGACCACCAGATCACCCACTTCGAATTTCGGGTTACGGGATTGCTCGATACGGCTGACAGCACCGCCGGTCATCACCTCATCGATTTCCACCGGGGCGGCGTAGGACGGTGCGTCGCTCATGCGCCCGCGCATGTAGGGGTCAAGGGACAGGTAGAGGGTCTTGAGCAGCACTTGGCCGTCCGCCAACTCCGGCAAGCTCACGCGCTCCAGGCGAAAGTTTTCCGGAGTGGGCGCGCCTTGGGGGCGCGAGACCAGCACGATACGTTGGTTCAGGGTCAGTTCTTGAGGCATCAGGGGCTCCTTATCGAATTCATCGGTATAGGTTGCAGACCATGGGTGCCAGGCCAGGGTTCGATCGGGATTCGATTGAATAGGCACAAACAAAAATGCCAGGCACTGGGCCTGGCATTGGAGTCTAGCTAACGCTGGAGAATCAGAACGGCATCTTCATGCCCGGTGGCAGTTGCATGCCAGCGGTCACGCCGGACATTTTGTCCTGGCTATTGGCTTCGATCTTGCGCACGGCGTCGTTGACGGCCGCGGCGAACAGCGCTTCGAGCATTTCCAGGTCATCTTCACCCACGCCTGGCAGCACGCTTGGGTCGATGCTCACGCGCTTGATGTCGTGACGCCCAGTCATCACCACGCTGACCATATCGCCCCCGGCTTTACCGGTGACTTCGGCGTTGGCCAGTTCTTCCTGCATCTTGGCCATCTTTTCCTGCATCTGCTGCGCCTGCTTCATCAGGCCGGCCATGCCACCTTTCATCATGGGAATCACCTCAAAAGTACGTGGATCAATTAATAGCCCGGTGTCATGACGCTTGGGTCACCGGGGCTTCGACAGGTTCAATAGTATCGTGACGAACGACCGCACCAAACTGTTGCATCATTTGCTGGATGAGCGGGTCTGCGTGGATCGAATCCTCAGCCTCGCGCTGACGGTTGATACGCCGGCGGGTCGCGGCCTGGGCCGGGGTTTCCTGCTCGGGCTTGATCAACTCGATGGTGATGGTCAGCGTGCGCTCATGGTACTGGTTCAGGGCATCGTTGAGGCGCCGTTGCTGGGTCGCGTTGAACAGGGCGCTGTGGGCCGGGTCCAAGTGCAACAGCCAATGGTCGCCGTCGACGGAAATCAGGGTGCAGTTGGCGGCAATACTGCCGGTCATGCCGGAGATCGGCAGTTTCGGGAACAGTTCCAGCCATTGCAACGCCAGGCCAGTGGCCGGGGCTGCCGCGGGTTCTGCTTCGGGCTCGGGGGCCGGTTCGGCGGTGTGTTCGCTGGCCAAATCGTCCAGGTAACTGTAGGCCGAATCCATGTCCGGCTCGATGTAGTCTTCGTCCAGCGGCGGCTCGTCGTCGAGGTCGATGCCTGGGGTTGCGGCCTCAACCTGGGCGACTGTCGGCTCGGGAACCGGTGCTGAAACCCACTCAGGAGCGGCTGGCACCACGCTGTCCGGTGTCGGCGCAGGCATAGGCGTCAGCTCAGGCTGCTCGCTGGCAGTTTCCAGCACGGGCTCAACATAGGGCTGCTGTTCGACTTCTTCGACCTCGGCTTCTACCGGGTCATTCCAAGGCAAGTCGACGACAGGCTCGGGCTCAACCACCGTCTCCGGATCAACCACAGGTGCCACCACGGGGGCTGGCTCAGGCGCCGGCGCAACCGGGGCAGCAACCACTGGCGCAACCACCGCCGCGCCAGCCACTGGTTTGGCGGAATCAACTGTGGCCTGGCTGATCCCCACTGGCTTTAGCGGCTGTCTCGGCGCATCGGCCGAATCAGCTGGCCGGAACGCCAGCATGCGCAGCAGGACCATCTCGAAGCCCCCACGCGGGTCCGGCGCCAAAGGCAAGTCCCGACGACCGATCAGGCCCATCTGGTAGTAGAACTGCACATCTTCGGCCGGCAACGCCTGGGCCAGGGCCAACACGCGGTCGCGGTCGCCATGGCCGTTGTCGACACCTTCCGGCAAAGCCTGGGCGATAGCGACGCGGTGCAAGACGTTGAGGATTTCCGAGAGCACGCCATTCCAGTCCGGGCCTTGCTCCGAGAGGTGGCGCACGGCTTCGAGCAACGCCTTGGCATCCCCTTCGATCAATGCATGCAGCACATCGAACACCTGGCCGTGGTCGAGGGTGCCGAGCATGGCGCGCACATCGGCGGCCATGACCTTGCCTTCACCGAAGGCGATGGCCTGGTCGGTAAGGCTCATGGCATCACGCATCGAACCATCGGCGGCACGGCCGAGCAGCCATAGCGCGTCGTCTTCGAACGGTACGTTCTCGACACCCAGCACGTGGGTCAAATGCTCGACCACGCGCTCGGGGGTCATGTTTTTCAGGGAGAACTGCAAGCACCGCGACAGGATCGTTGCAGGAAGTTTCTGCGGGTCGGTGGTGGCCAGGATGAATTTGACGTAGGGCGGCGGCTCTTCCAGGGTTTTCAGCAGCGCGTTGAAGGAATGGCTGGACAGCATGTGCACTTCGTCGATCAAGTAGACCTTGAAGCGACCGCGGCTAGGCGCGTACTGCACGTTGTCGAGCAACTCGCGGGTGTCTTCGACCTTGGTGCGGCTCGCGGCGTCGATCTCGATCAGGTCTACGAAGCGCCCTTCGTCGATCTCGCGGCACACCGAGCAAGTGCCACAAGGCGTCGAAGTGATACCGGTTTCACAGTTCAGGCATTTGGCGATGATGCGCGCAATGGTGGTCTTGCCCACGCCCCGGGTACCGGTGAACAGGTAGGCGTGGTGCAGCCGTTGGCTGTCCAAGGCATTGATCAGAGCCTTGAGCACATGGGTCTGGCCGACCATTTCGCGGAACGAGCGCGGACGCCATTTACGTGCAAGAACCTGATAACTCATCGAAAACCGTCGCAACTGGGAAGCGGAAGCCGGTAATGCTAGCGGAGCAAGGGGGAAATTGCATCCGGCACGCTCGCCTAATCTGACTAAGCTCTGCTGACTGGCCTCCAAAAGGCCTGAACCCGGAGAGTGTATGCGCGTAGTCCTGGGCGCTTTATGGATGATGACCACGGCTTGCCTGGCGGCGCCTGCACCGCTGCGCTTCTCGGTTTCCGATAGTTGGGCGATGCCCATGGTGCAACTGGAGAACGGTCGGCCGACCCAGGGCATTTTGTATGACGTGATGCTGAGCCTGGCCACCCAGGTTGGCCATCCGGCGCAGTTCCACGTGCTGGCCCGGGCACGCATCTCTGCGGCCATGGGACACGGCGACATTGATGTGCGCTGTTATGTCACCCAGGCGTGGGTCGACAACCTGTCCGGCGACTACCTCTGGAGCTTGCCTTTAATGGTGCAGCGCAATGTGCTGGTCAGCGCGCAAAACCAGCCGGTACAGGTGCTCAAGCTGGCACCTCAGCCGATCGGCACGGTGCTCAACTATCGCTATGCCGCCCTCGACTCGCTGTTTGCCAACGGCCAACTCACCCGCGACGACGCCCATAGCGAAGAGCTGGTGCTGCACAAACTGGTGGCGGGGCGATTCAACTATGCGGTGAGCAACGAATGGATCGTCGACCGTTTCAACCAGAAAATGCCGATCAGCCAGCGGCTGCACAAGGTCGCGTTGATTGACGAGCAAAACCTCGGTTGCATCGTGCGTAACGATCCCGACGTGCCGGCGCAAAAAATCCTGCGGACCTTGTTGCGGATGAAAATGTCCGGCGAAATCGACGACATCATCAAGCTGTACACCGGCGAAAACCCGGCGCCCCTGCTCGCCCCTGACAAAAACTGACAGGCGCTCCTTATAGGCTCGGGCTCAGGTCGAGCCGCAGTCCAGCTTACAGCCGGCGGTGAAGTGGGCTTCTTGCTGCACGACCGATGGGTAGAATGCGGCGCCATCGTTATCCAGTCACCGCCGGCCCTGGACTTCGATGGCCACCGTTTGCGTGCGTTTTGTCTGAACGATTGACCGCCAGCGCCCTTCTAAGCTGATCGCCGCCACGCTGGCCAGCACGATCACACCGCCCATCATCACCTGCAAGGCAATGTGTTCACCCAGCAACGTTGCGGCCATCACCATCGCCACCGGCGGGATCAGGTACATCGCCACCGACGCGCGACTGACCTCCACATGCTTCAACACATAACCCCAAGCCAGATACGCCAAGGCGCTGGGAAAAATACCGAGTACCAGCACCGCGACGTTCTCCGCCAACGGCGCCTGCACCACCGCAGCAGGCAGGCCCGGCAGGTTCACGCACAGCATCAGGGTGCCCGCCCACACCATGTAGCACGCCATAGTCAGCGGACTGTAGCGGTGGGCATAGTGTTTCTGCAGGGCGAAATACACACTCCACGACACCGCCGCCAGCAGGATCAACAAGCCACGCGGGTCGATCTCACCCAGCCCCTGATCCCCCCAGATCACCACCATCACGCCGAGCAGCCCCAGCAATACGCAGGCCCAGCGCCAAGCGCTGACCCGCTCCTTCAGGCAGAAAAACGCGATCAGCACACTGAACAGCGGCGCCGACTGCGCCAGTACGCTGGACGCCGCTGCCGTGACCCATTGCTGCCCATAGTTGAGGCTGGTGTGGTGCAGGAACACGCCGAAGAACCCCAGCACCAACAACCACGGAAAATCCCGCAAGCGCGGACGACCGATGCCCATCACCAGTGCCACACCGCCCATGAACACCGACGCAATCAAAAACCTTAACAACGCCAATTGTCCGGGGCTGTAGCTGTGCAGCCCCATGTGCACGCCAATCGGCGAATAGGCCCAACACAGGATGACGCTGGCGATGACTAGCGTAAGCTTTGCGGGTGAAGGGTTATTCATCGACGGCGTCCAGAAACTGAGAAGGTGTGCCGTCAGTCTTGGCCCCCGTAAGGCGCAGGACAATTAACCGTTTCTGACTTCTGCAATCACTGGAACTGAGCAATGGAACTGGCCCAACTGAAAATGGTGCGAGCCGTGGCACAAACCGGCAGCGTGGCCCAAGCGGCCGTGCTGCTGCATTGCGTGCCGTCCAACATCACCACGCGCATCAAGCAGCTGGAAGGCGAGCTGGGCACACCACTGTTCATCCGCGCCGGGCGTGGGCTGGCGATCAGTGCCGCCGGTGAAATTTTCCTGGAGTACTGCGAGCGCATTCTGGCGCTAGTGGATGAGTCCAAACGCGCCGTGGACGCCAGCGCCATTCCCCGTGGCACTTTGCGTATCGGCGCGGTGGAATCCAGCGCCAGCGGACGTTTGCCGCCGCTGCTGGCGGAGTATCACCGGCGCTACCCGGATGTCAGCCTGGAACTGGTGACAGGCGCCTGGGGCCCGTTGCTCGACGACCTGCAACACCATCGCCTGGACGTGGCGCTCGTGGCCGCCGGCAACAAACGCTCCAAGCTCGAACACAGCGTGGTCTACAGCGAGCGCCTGGTGCTGATCGCCAGCGCATCCAGTGCACCCATCAATGGCGCCGAGGACCTCGCCGGCCGCACCTTGCTGGTCTGGCCGCCTGGCTGCCCGTATCGCGCAGCACTGGAAAACTGGGTCAAGCCGCACAACTTCAAACCGACCATTGCCAGCTATGCCAGTTGGGGCACGATCATCGGTTGCGTCAGCGCCGGGATTGGCGTGGCATTGGCGCCGGAAGGCATCCTGGCGCGCTATGAGCAGGCCAATCAGCTGGCGTCTTATCGATTTGAAGAGCTGGCGGCCGTGGATAACCTGCTGTTCTGGCACAAGGACACCCAACGCCACCTGGCACGGGATGCATTCGCGGGGCTGTTGCGGGAAACTTTCGGCTAACTCGCAACATGTTGTTTCGGTTATCCTCTTACGAAATTAATTCAAAATGTAAGGGACTACCATGAATTACTTCCGCCTGTTGTTGGCGGCGGCTGCTCTGAGCCTGCCTACCGCACCTGCCGTTGCTGCTGCCTCGCCTGCCCCCGTTGAAGCCAGTGCCCCCGCCGAAACGGCCGAGCACTTTCTGGCGTCACTTAAGCAAAAGACCGGCACCGTCACGCTCCCAAGTGGCATTGCCACCCTCAAGCTCAACGACGAATTTTATTACCTCGACCCCGCCGACACTGAGCGCTTGCTCACCGATGGCTGGGGCAACCCGCCGGGCTTCAAGACCCTGGGCATGATCGTGCCTAAAGCCGTCAGCCCACTGTCGGAGCGCGGTTGGGGCGTCATCGTCAGCTATAAGGCCGACGGGCATATTTCCGACGAAGATGCCGCGAAAATCGACTACTCCGACCTGCTCAAGCAAATGCAGGAAGAAGACGAAACAGACAACAAGGAACGCCAGAAACAAGGCTACGCCGGCCTGCATCTGGTGGGCTGGGCCGAGCCGCCGCGCTACGACGACACCACCCACAAGATGTACTGGGCCCGTGAACTGAAGGCCGACGACGCCGACCAGAACACCCTCAACTACAGCATCCGCGTGCTGGGCCGTGAGGGTGTACTGGAACTCAACGCCGTCGCGGCGATGGCCGACCTGCCGACCATCAAGCAGGAACTGCCCAAGGTCCTGGCGTTTACCAACTTCACCGACGGCAACCTCTACACCGACTTCAACCCGAAAACCGACAAGCTCGCCACTTACGGCCTAGCCGCGTTGGTTGCCGGCGGGATTGCCGCCAAGGCCGGGTTATTCGCCAAGATCGGGATCTTCCTGCTGGCCGCGAAGAAGTTTCTGGTGGTGGGTGTCGTGGCGTTGTTCGCGGTGATCCGCAAGCTGTTCAACCGCAACAAGGCCTGACCGCCGCACACAAAAACGCCGCAGCGTGCTGGACACGTTGCGGCGTTTTTGTGTGCGCGGTTCTGCTCAGTTTTTTGCAGTGGGCGCGGCCAGACGACTGTATTGATCCTGGGTGATCCAACCCTTAAACGAGCGATCCTCAGCATTGATGAACTCAACCTGAGCCCAGCCATCCTTGAACGCCAGCACCCCTACCACATCGTTCTTGACGATATACGGACGCTTGGCCGCCTTGGCGCCGGGGGTTTTCTGCAGGTAAGCCTTGTCGGCAGAACACTGTGACTAGGCCGATCCACTTCTTACTGGCGGTCTGGGTCAGATCAAGACCGGTGGCGATTTCCGGCATCAGTACGTTGATGCAGCCGGGATGCTGACGGCCTTCTTCCACGGTCAGGGTCACACCGTCGGACGACGGCGCCACGCTGCCAGGGTAGGCGTCGTCGAGCCAAGTGGTGAGCGCGTCGGGCTTACCTTGCAGGTAGAACGCACAGCTGCGCGTCACGCCCTCACCCATTGATTCCGTGTAAAAACCTTCGACCTGATGCTCCGGCGTCACTGCCAGCATCAGCCCTTCGTACTTGCCCGAATGCAGCGCGGCCGAACCAGCCATGGCAGGTGCCACGGCGCACAACGACAACACACCTATCGCGAGTAAACGGATCATCCTATTTTTTCCCTTCAAGTTTTTCGTAGGCTTTTTGCATAAGGACGTCGTAGTTGCCGTAGTCCTCACCGTTATAGTTACGCGCCATTCCAGTAAAGTCTTTGGCCTTCATCGCCTTCATCAACGCAGGGCTCTTACTGCAAAAGCCGAGGAACGCCTTTAGTTGATTACCGGCATTCACCTTTAATGCCGCCGAAAACTCAAATACCGTCTTGTACCCGCACGACGCAAAGTTGAAACCCATGATCTGGAACATGCCCCACGATGCCGACATCAATGCGGCTTCCTGATCCAGGGCGAATGCGGTAGCCATGGTTTCCCAAGCCTTTGTCTGGTCCTTGTTGTTCGCCTGCCACTGTGGCCCTGCTTTTTTCTTGTAGGGGTAGGACAGCAGCGGGTGCGCCTGGTCATAGATGTGCTTGGTGTATTTGCGAAACAGGTGACCTTCAAAGGCGATCACCGGCAGCTTGGCCGGCCCGAAGCCGGAGCGCCCGCCAGATTCCACGGTGGCGAAGGCCTTGATGATATTCACCGAAATACCGCTACCCAGTTGCGTAGCGGCGTTCTGGAAGTCCGTTTCGCTAAGGGTCATGCCCCCGTCGCACGTGGCCTGGAGCATCAATTGCCGGTTACGCCGCTCGGCCTCAATCATCGCGCGCATGCGGTCCAGGTACACATTGACCGTGGCCTGCACCGCGTCGCCCTGGTTGTTGCCAAATGCGTTGAGAAAACTCGGTATACGCATCGTCGGGAAGGACTTAACCGGCACCTTCACCGCCTCTTCGATCAGGCTGTTGAACGTACGACCGGTGGGGTCGACCACACCATCGGGATGGGCGTATTTGAGATGGCGAAACTGGTACTGGCTGATGCACTGCACCAACTGACCATCGCATTTGCCGTTTTCGGCCAACGGGAAACCCATCTTGGGAATGATCAGATTGAATAAATATTGGATGCACTGCACATCGGCGGGCAAGTTGCGGGCTTTACCCGGAGCGCCTACCGAAGCACTGATAAGACGAGGTAAACCTTGCAGGCTTTTCATCACAGACATCCTTGTTAGTTAAAGAAGTGATAGCACTTCAATATCAATTCAGCGCCATTGTCATATTCTGAAACAAGTGGCCGGCGCAAACTAACAAGGCGGTTTAGGGTTGTCCAGCGGGGGTTTGGAAAGTTGTGAAACAGCCGTCATCGACTGCGCAATAAACATCGGCAGTTGGCTGAAAATAAGACATTTGGATTTGAATCGAAGGGGTATTGCAAGGAGGAGCGTTATGGAGGCAACCCCACCAGCCACACCCCGGCACACAATGTTCCCGCTGTGGCTGCTGCCTTCCGGCTCTGACCAGGTTCACGGGTAATCGTTGCGGGGGGACCGATGGGGTCACCATAACGACGCCTGCCTCTCGGCAAGCGGGGCCATTGTACCGATCTCATCGGAAGTTACAACCGTTGGTGACGGATTAAAAATATGAAGGGGTTCAAGCACTTGCCATGGCCATCAGCTTCCCCGTCATCCCCTGTGGGAGGGGGCTTGCCCCGATAGCGGACTGCCAGCCAATAAATCAGTGACGGACCCAACGCTATCGGGGGCAAGCCCCCTCCCACATTGGCTGATCATTGTGCCTGCAACACCTCATCCGCCCGGCCGCCCTCTTCCTGGATCACCAGGTGGATGAAGTGCAGCTTGGCGATCACCGCCGGTGGTAGCACGAACGGGTAGAAATCCGGCTGGCCCATGGCGCGCGACAGCTCATTGAGCATGCCCGCCAGTTCAATCCAGGCGTTAACGAACGACAGGAACGCCGGACCGCTGGGATGTTGGGGGTCAAAAAGCGTAGTAAGGGGGAACGGCTGGTAATCCAGGTCCATCTCGCGGGCGCTCATGCCAAAGCCCAGGGCAGTGTCGACGGCGTCCATCATGTGCAAGTAATGAGCCCAGGTTTCGGCCCAGTCTTCCCAAGGGTGCATGGTGGCGTAGGCGCTGACACAGGTTTGCTGCCAGTCAGGACGCGGGCCGTTTTGATAATGCTGGTCAAGGGCGTCGGCGTAACTGGCGCGTTCGTCGCCGAACAGGGTGCGAAAGGACTCCTGCCAGTGGGTATTGGCGATCAGGCGATCCCAATAATAGTGGCCGACCTCATGGCGAAAGTGACCGAGCAAGGTGCGGTAAGGCTCGCGCATCTGCACCCGGATTTTTTCGCGGTGGGCGTCGTCGGCTTCTTTGATGTCGAGGGTGATCAAGCCGTTCGAATGGCCTGTCATCGGGGCGTTGCCTTCCAGGTCGATGCCAACGAAATCGAAGGCCAGACCGGTGTCTTCGTCAACGCTCTTGGGCACGACGCTCAGGCCCAGGCTGATCAGTTGCGCCACCAACCGGCGCTTGGCGGTTTCTACCTTGCGCCAGCGCTCATGGTTTTCCGGGATCGACAGGTCGGGGATCGTGCGGTTGAGACTACAGGCCACGCACAGCGGTGCGGTGCTGTGGGCCGGAATCAGCCAGTTGCAGGCGGCAGGCGTGTCAAGGTTGGCGCAGCGGCGAAAGGCGCCGGCGTCGAGGTTATCGTCCTGCAGCCAGGTGCCTTCGACGGGGCCGGGTTGCAGCGAGGACAAGCGACTTTGCCGGGGTTGATAGCCCAGCAGCGCTGCGCATGCCAGGCATTGGCTGTTGCGAAAGAATAGGGACTGGCCGCAACGACATTGCCAAACCTTGCTGTTGCGCGAGGATTCGGCCATGAACGGTGCGGCAATGCGCGAACTGAGTTGCTCGAAGTAGCGGAACATGGCGATCTCTTCCTGGGGTGACCAAGACTAGATCAATTCCCTTCGAAGATCGTTCCAAAAATGGGATGACATCCCTATAGGCGTCAGGCGTGCCGACGATGGCACTCCTTGGCGCGCGATCGCCGGCAAGCCGGACGCCTACAGGTGAGGGTCAACTGACTGGAATGTTGTGCGTGGCGAGAAAGGCCACGAAAGCCTCTTCGTCCAGCACCTTCAAGCCTAACTCGCTGGCCTTTGCCAGTTTCGAACCAGCACCCGGCCCGGCCACCACGCAGTGGGTTTTCGCCGAGACGGAACCGGCCACCTTGGCGCCGAGGCTTTCGAGCTTTTCCTTGGCCACGTCGCGACTCATAAGCTCCAGGGAGCCAGTGAGCACCCACGTGTGTCCGGCTTCAGGCAAGCCTTCTACGACCTTTTTCTCGCTTTGCCAGTGCATGCCGAAGTCCTTGAGCTGCTGCTCAATGGCCAAGGCGTGCTGGGCGTTGTCCGGGTTGTCGAAGAAGTCGCGCACGGCCTTGGCCTGCTTTTCGGGCAGCGCCTGGCGCATGTCCAGCCAGTCGGCCTTGATCACGCCTTCCAGGCTGCCGAACTTGTCCGCCAGCTTCTGCGCAGCGCCTGGGCCCACGGACGGTACGTGCAGCTTGTCGAGCAAGCCGCCCAAGGTGGTGCTAGCGGCGAACTCGGCGCTGAGGTCGCCCTGATCCTGCAATTGCAGGCCGCACGTCTCCGGCGACAGCAGTGCGCCAATCACTTCCTGGTTATGACTGTCTTCAAAGAAGCTGTGGATCTCGTGCGCCACTTCAAGGCCCACGTCGGGCAAGTACGTCAGCACCGGCGGCAACGCCTGCTGCACGCGCTCAAGGGACCCCAGCGAGCGTGCCAGCACTTTGGCAGTCTCCTCGCCCACGTCGGGGATGCCGAGCGCGTAGATAAAACGCGCGAGGGTCGGCGTCTTGCTGTTCTCGATGGCGGCGATCAGCTTCTTGCTGGAGATGTCGGCGAAGCCTTCCAGGTCGATGATCTGCTCGTACTTGAGCGTGTAGAGGTCGGCTGGCGAACCGATGAGTTTTTCATCCACCAGTTGCTCGATGGTCTTGTCACCCAGCCCATCAATGTCCATGGCCCGGCGCGAGACAAAATGAATGATCGCCTGCTTCAGCTGAGCGCCACAGGCCAGGCGCCCGACGCAGCGGTACACGGCGCCTTCGCTGACGGTTTCCTTGCCCTTGCTGCGCTTGACCAGTTGAGTGCGCTCCACGTGCGAGCCGCACACCGGGCAGCTCTCGGGAACCGGTACCACGCGGGCGTCGGCCGGACGTCGCTCAAGCACTACGGACACCACTTGAGGGATCACATCCCCGGCGCGCCGAATGATCACGGTGTCGCCAATCATGACGCCCAGACGCGCCACTTCATCCATGTTGTGCAAGGTGGCGTTGGACACAGTCACACCCGCGACCTTGACGGGCTTCAGACGCGCTACCGGGGTGACGGCGCCGGTGCGGCCGACCTGAAATTCAACGTCGAGCAGCTCAGTGAGTTCTTCCATCGCCGGGAATTTGTGGGCGATGGCCCAGCGCGGCTCACGGGCGCGGAAGCCCAATTCACGCTGAGCAGCAATGCTGTTGACCTTGAAGACAACACCGTCGATCTCATAGGGCAGGCTGTTACGCCGCTCGCCGATATCGCGGTAGTAGTCGAGGCAATCCTGAATACCCTTGGCCAGCTTCAGCTCATGACTGATGGGCATGCCCCATTTTTGCAACTGCTGCAGGTTCCCGATGTGGGTATCGCTGATGTCAGCAGTTACCTGGCCAATGCCATAGCAGCAGAATTCCAGCGGGCGGCTGGCGGTGATTTTCGAATCCAACTGACGCAGACTGCCGGCGGCGGCATTGCGCGGGTTGGCGAAGGTCTTGCCGCCGACTTCCAGTTGCGAGGCATTGAGCCGTTCGAAGCCGGCCTTGGACATAAAGACCTCGCCACGCACCTCCAAGGTCGCCGGCCAGCCGCTGCCGTGCAGTTTCAAAGGGATATTGCGCACGGTGCGCACGTTGACGCTGATGTCTTCGCCAGTGGTGCCGTCACCTCGGGTGGCACCGCGCACCAACTCACCGTCCTGATACAGCAGGCTGACCGCCAGGCCGTCCAGTTTGGGTTCGCAGCTGTACTCCACCTCGGCACCAGCGCCAAAAAGGTCGCCCACCGGCAGGTCGAGGCCTTCAGTCACCCGGCGATCAAACTCCAACATCGTGGTTTCATCAAAGGCGTTGCCCAGGCTGAGCATCGGGATCTCGTGCTTGACCTGAGTGAACGCCGACAACGCCGCGCTGCCCACCCGCTGCGTCGGCGAATCCCGCGTGATCAGTTCCGGATGCTCAGCTTCCAGAGACTTGAGCTCGTGGAACAGCCGATCGTACTCGGCGTCCGGAATACTCGGCTCGTCGAGGACGTGGTAACGGTAGTTGTGCTGATCCAGTTCAGCGCGCAGTTCGAGGATGCGGGTGTGGGCGGCGGTCATGGGTGTTCTCTCATAAAGCAAAAGAGCAGCCGAAGCTGCTCAAATGTTGGTGCGCTTAATTCTATCGACAACGCTTGAAGCCAAACCTCAGCGTTTCTGTGTCAGGGCGCGACGCTCGAATTCGACGATGCGCTGACGGTAGTGTTCGATGGTCTGGGCGGTCAGGACGCTACGTTGGTCGTCCTTCAGTTCGCCGTTCAACTCCTGGGACAGCTTGCGTGCTGCAGCCACCATCACATCGAACGCTTGCTTCGGGTGACGCGGGCCTGGCAGGCCAAGGAAGAAGCTCACCGCTGGAGTGCTGAACAGGTCGATGTCGTCCAGGTCGAAGGTGCCAGGCTTGACTGCGTTGGCCATGGAGAACAGCACTTCGCCGTTGCCTGCCATGCTTTCGTGGCGATGGAAAATATCCATCTCACCAAAGCGCAGGCCGCTTTCGAGGATGTTCTGCAAAAGAGCCGGGCCTTTAAAGCCGGCGGCGTCGCGGCAGATCACGCTGATCACCAGCACTTCTTCAGCAGCAGGCTGATCGTTAACCGATTGGCGCGGCGCGTTCTTGCCAACGTTTTCGTCCGGGAAGTCATCGTCACGGCTGCTGAAACTCGGGCCTTCGTCGACGTCGAGGTTCAGGTCGCCCTGATGGGGTTCGGCCACGGCGGCATTGGCGCGCTTGCCACGTTTGGAGGACGGTTCACGGGCTTCACGCAACGGCGCGCTCATCGACGGCAAGTCGTGCTCGTCCAGTTGCGGCTCTTTATGCGTGTCCAGCACACGGGGCGGCCCCAGCAGCTCGGCGCTGCCGTCGTCGTCAGGCAAGTTGGACAGGTTGCGGTCCAGACGGAATTTGAGCTTGCCCTTGCCACCGCGCATGCGGCGCCAGCCATCAAAAAGAATACCGGCAATGACAATAATGCCGATGACGATCAGCCACTCGCGCAGACCGATTTCCATGTAATCCCGTGCCTCTAATAAAAAATGCTGAAAAATAAGGGGTTTAGCACCGTGCAAACCGCTTTAAAACGTGGCGCCAACTCTATGTTCTGACTGACGTTTTGCCCACGCACACGAAAAATTGACATTAAACTAGCACGACCAAAGATAACTTTACACCGTCTGTCAAAATGCCTTGAACAAATATGTCCATTTGCCACTTTCACTTGACCGGTAAATCACCTGACATCGCATGAAAACTATCTCTCATGGTGCAGCTCAGGATTCCACCATCGCCATCGCTTCTTCGACATCCACTGCGACCAAACGCGAACAGCCCGGTTCATGCATCGTCACCCCCATCAACTGATCAGCCATTTCCATGGCGATCTTGTTGTGGGTGATATAGATGAACTGCACGGTCTGGGACATCTCTTTGACCAGTCGTGCATAGCGTCCAACGTTAGCGTCATCCAATGGGGCGTCAACTTCGTCGAGCATACAGAACGGCGCCGGGTTCAATTTGAAGATGGCAAATACCAGGGCCAATGCGGTCAGGGCTTTTTCGCCGCCGGACAACAAATGAATGGTGCTGTTCTTCTTGCCTGGAGGCCGCGCCATGATCGTTACCCCTGTATCGAGTAGATCTTCGCCCGTCAGTTCCAAGTAAGCGCTGCCACCGCCGAAAACTTTCGGGAATAACGCCTGTAAACCGCTATTAATCTGATCAAAGGTATCTTTGAAGCGATTACGGGTTTCCTTGTCGATCTTGCGGATCACGTTTTCCAACGTATCCAGGGCTTCGACCAGGTCGGCGTCCTGGGCATCCAAATAACGTTTACGCTCGGACTGCTGCTGATATTCATCGATGGCCGCGAGGTTGATCGCGCCCAGGCGTTGGATACGTGCAGCAATCCGCTCAAGTTCTTCCTCGGCTTCTTTCTCGTTGGCCTGGGAGGTCAGGGTGTTGAGCACGCCGTGCAGGTCGTAGCCGTCTTCCAGCAATTGGTCTTGCAAGGTTTTGCGGCGCACGGTCAAGGCTTGCCATTCCATACGCTGTTGTTCGAGTTGGCCGCGAATCAATTGGGATTGCTGCTCGGCCTGGGTTCGGCGTTTTTCCGCGTCGCGCAATTCGCGGTCGGCGTCTTCCAGGGCGATCTGCGCGGTCTTGAGTTCTTCGTCGACGGTCATGCGCTTGTCGAGCAATTCTTCGAGCTTGAGGCGCAGCTCTTCCAACGGCGCTTCGCCCTCCTCCAGATTGAGGCTCAGTTGCTCGCGCTTTTCGGTGAGGCGTTCGGATTGCATCTCCAGGCGTTCAAGGGCCTGGCGTGTGGAATCATGCTGGGCGCGCAGCGAGCCGAGGCGTACCGCCAATTGGTGCGCGTGATCCTTGTGCTGCCGGGCTTCCTGGCGCACGCGGTCAAGGCGTTCGCGCAAGCTGTCGCGCTGGGCCAGTAGCAGTTCGCGCTGCTCGGTATCGAGGGCCATGCTGTCGAGCGCCTCCTGCAAGTGCAGGCGCGCTTCGCCGATCTGTTCATGTTCCAGGGCGCGTTGCTCGCCCATCTCGGCGACTTCTTCATCAAGACGGGTACGGCGCAGGGTCAGTTGTTCGGCCTTGGCTTTGCTCGCCGACAGTTGCGCCTTCAACTCGCCTTGCTGACGCGCTTCGTCCTGCAACAGACGGCGCAGGTGTTCGCGGCCGGTCTCTTGCTGGCGCTGGGTGGCGCGCAGGGTTTGCAGTTCGGTTTCCAGGCTTTCGAGGGTCGCTTCACGCTCTTCGCGCTCAGCGATCAGGTTGACGATTTCCTGGCCACGGGCCAGAACGCCACTTTCCGCTTCACTGGCGCGGCGAACCCGCAAAAAGTGCCGGCCGACCCAATAGCCATCGCGGCTGATCAGGCTTTCGCCGGCTGCCAATTGACCGCGCTGGGCCAGGGCCTGCTCCAGGGAATCCACCGGTTTGACTTGGCCCAACCACGGCGACAGGTCAATGGCGGCCTCGACCTTATCCAGCAGGCTGCCCGGCACCCGCGCTCCATCGGCGGCGGGGCTGAGCAAACGCAGATCGCCTTGGGCAAACCCGGCCAGGTCGAAACCGCCAAAGTCATCCACCAGCACTGCTTGAAGATCGGCACCGAGCACGGTTTCCACTGCCAATTCCCAGCCGGCTTCGACCTTCAGGCCTTCCGCCAGGCGTGGCCGCTCGGCCAAATGCTGGTCGCGCAACCATTCGGCGGTGCCGGTACCTGGGTCCAACGCCGCTTGCTGCAAGGCTTCAAGGGATGCCAGCCGACCATTGAGCCGCTGCAAATCGCCCTGTGCCTGCTGCTGGGCCTGGGTCGCCTGTTGCAACTGCTGACGCAATTGTTCAAGGCGCTCTACTTGCTGTTCTTCGCTGGCTTCCAGCTCTTCCAGCGTCATTTCGCTTTCGGCCAGTTGCTCGCTGAGGTCCATGATCGCGGCGTCTTCCGGATCAGCGGCGAGCAATACGCGCTCTTCCTGCAAGCGGCGCTGGCGCTCGGCCAGGCGCTCCATGCTGGTTTCCAGTTGCTGGATGCGCGACTGCTGCACCTCGGCCTGGCGACGCGGCTCGGCGGATTGCAGGTTGAAAGCGTCCCACTGTTCCTGCCAGCCATGCATGGTGGTTTCAGATTCTTCCAGGGCGGCGGCGGCTTCTTCGGCGGCGGCGCTGGTGATTTCCTGCTCTGGGGTGAGCATGTCCAGCTCTTCGCCCAGGGTCAGCAGCAAGGTGCGGTCATGGCCCAGGTGAGATTCGGTCTCCAGACGCGCGCGTTCGGCTTCCTTCAGATCGTCCTGCAATTGGCGCAGGCGCTGCTGGCCGTGCTGGATGCTCTGCTCGACACGGGCGATGTCGCCGCCTACCGAATAGAAGCGGCCTTGCACCAGATTGAAGCGTTCGGACAGATCATGGTGCCCGTCGCGCAGACGCTCGATGCTGGCGTCGGCGTTACGCTGCTCCGCCACCAAGGCTTCAAAACTGATTTCCTGGGTACCGATGATCGCTTCGCGCTGCCCCACTTGCTCATTCAGCGCCTGCCAGCGCAGGGCCGAGAGTTGTGCCTTGAGCTGGCGTTCTTCGCCCTTGTATTCCTGGTATTTCTCGGCCGCCTGGGCCTGGCGGTGCAGGCGCTCCAACTGGCGTTCCAGCTCGTCGCGCAGGTCGGTGAGGCGGGCAAGGTTTTCGTGGGTACGGCGGATGCGGTTTTCGGTTTCGCGGCGGCGCTCTTTGTACTTGGAGATGCCGGCCGCTTCTTCAATAAAGTTACGCAGGTCTTCGGGCTTGGCTTCGATCAGCTTGGAGATCATGCCCTGCTCAATGATCGAGTAGCTGCGCGGGCCCAGGCCGGTGCCAAGGAAAATATCGGTGATGTCACGTCGACGGCACTTGGTGCCGTTGAGGAAGTAGCTGTTCTGGCTGTCGCGCGTGACTTTGCGGCGGATGGAAATTTCCGCGTAGGCCGCGTACTCGCCGATCAAGGTGCCGTCGGAGTTATCGAACACCAACTCGATGCTGGCCTGGCTCACCGGCTTGCGGCTGGTGGAGCCGTTGAAGATGACGTCGGTCATCGACTCGCCGCGCAGATTTTTTGCCGAGCTCTCGCCCATCACCCAACGGACGGCGTCGATGATGTTCGACTTGCCGCAACCATTGGGCCCGACCACCGCCGCCATGTTACTGGGGAAGTTAACCGTGGTCGGGTCGACGAAGGATTTGAACCCCGCCAGTTTGATGCACTTGAGCCGCACGCTTAGCCGTCCGCCAACGCTGCGATGACCAACGAGCTGCTGCGCTGGCAGTAGGCCGACAGCACCAGGCGAATCTGCGGCACGTCACGGGCCAGTACGGCGGCGAGCAGTTGCTCGAACAGCGCCAGGTACTCGCTCATGGAGGCCTTGCGCTGATCCAGGGCCAGGTAATAAGCGCGGTTCATTGCCGGCTGCAGGTTCTCGACGGTTTCCTGCAGGTACGGGTTGTTGGCAAAGGGGTACGCGGCGCGCATCACGTTAAAGCATTCTTCGACGAAGGCGCGGATGTCCTCACGCTCGAAATTGGTCACCAGGCGCTGCTGGATCTGCACGAACGGCGCCATGTCGGCCTGGGTCTGCCAGCCTTCGGCGACGGCATTGCCGAGCAGGATGTACAGCTCGCTCATCAGCGTGCACAGGCTCTGCACCTTGTGTGCGGTGAGCTCGGTCACGTGGGCGCCACGGCGCGGCAGGATCGCGATGAGGTGGCGCCGTTCGAGGATCAGCAAGGCTTCGCGCACGGAACCACGGCTGACATTGAGCGCCAGCGTGACTTTCTGTTCCTGGATGCGCTCACCAGGCTTGAGATCGCCGCGAATAATGCGTTCGGCGAGGTGGTGAGCGATTTGCTCGGCGAGACTGTCCGGCGCCTTGAACGTCATGTTTTCCCTTCAAAATCTTCTATCGGTACAAGCGCGGCAGTGTAGCGCATTGGCTGGCTGATGGCGCTACGCCCACCGTGGCGAATTTGGCATGAAATAAGCAGCGGCTGAGCAGCGTAAGCCCGCAAAAACGCCGGTTCCAAAAGACTGGACCATAATTGAGAGTGTTGCGATCGCATTTTCTTGACCTGCTGGTCAGAAAATCATTGACCGAAAAGTCAGACATGACTAGATTCGGCGAAAAGCGGTTAACAACAATAATTAGTCTGCGAGGCCTTCCGTGATCCAGTTTTTACTCAACCAGGAACTCCGTAGCGAGCACGCCCTGGACCCCAACCTGACCGTGCTCAACTATCTGCGTGAGCACGTGGGCAAATCCGGTACCAAGGAAGGCTGCGCCAGCGGCGACTGCGGTGCGTGCACCGTGGTGGTCGGCGAGCTGCATCGCGACGATCAAGGCGTCGAGCAGATTCGTTATCGCAGCCTTAACTCGTGCCTGACCTTTGTGTCGTCGCTGCACGGCAAACAACTGATCAGCGTCGAAGACCTCAAGCACCAAGGCCAACTGCACAGCGTGCAGCAAGCCATGGTTGAGTGCCACGGTTCGCAATGCGGCTTTTGCACCCCAGGGTTTGTGATGTCGCTGTTCGCCTTGCAAAAGAACAGCGACGCTCCCGACAGCCAGAAAGCCCATGAAGCCCTGGCCGGCAACCTGTGCCGCTGCACCGGCTACCGCCCGATTCTTGCGGCCGCCGAACAGGCCTGCTGCAACAAGCCCCAGGATCAGTTCGACAGCCGCCAGGCCGAGACCATTGCACGCCTCAAAGCCATCGCGCCGACCCAAACGGGCGAGCTCAACAGCGGCGACAAACGCTGCCTGGTGCCGCTGACCGTGGCCGACCTGGCCGACCTCTATGACGCCTACCCCCAAGCCCGCCTGCTGGCCGGCGGCACAGACCTGGCGCTGGAAGTCACCCAGTTTCACCGCACACTGCCAGTGATGATTTACGTCGGCAATATTGAAGAAATGAAGCGCGTCGAATCGTTCGACGACCGCCTGGAAATAGGCGCCGCCACCGCCCTCTCCGACTGCTACACCGCACTGCATCACGAATACCCGGACTTCGGCGAGCTGCTGCACCGCTTCGCCTCTCTGCAAATCCGCAACCAGGGCACATTGGGCGGCAATATCGGTAACGCCTCACCCATCGGCGACTCACCGCCACTGCTGATCGCCCTGGGCGCGCAGATCGTGCTGTGCAAGGGCGACGTACGCCGCACTCTGGCCCTGGAAGACTACTTCATCGACTACCGCGTGACCGCCCGCCAGGACAGTGAGTTCATCGAGAAAATCATCGTACCCAAGGGCCATACGCTGTTCCGTGCGTATAAGGTTTCCAAGCGCCTGGACGATGACATTTCCGCCGTCTGCGCAGCCTTCAATCTGCAGATCGACAACGGCGTAATCCGTGAGGCACGCGTCGCGTTCGGCGGCATGGCCGCGACACCAAAACGCGCGAAAAGCTGCGAAGCCGCATTGGTCGGCGCCACTTGGAACGCCGCCACCGTGGAGAAAGCCTGCGCCGCCCTGGCCCAGGATTTCACGCCGCTGTCGGACTTCCGCGCCAGCAAGGAATATCGCCTGCTTAGCGCGCAGAACCTGCTGCGTAAATACTTCATCGAACTGCAAACGCCGCACATCGAGACTCGGGTGACCGCTTATGTCTAACCATCACGCCGTGGAAAAAACCCAGGCCGAACTCGCCGAGCTATTCGCCCAGGACCTGACCTCCGGAGTCGGTCGCAGCGTCAAGCATGACAGCGCCGCCAAGCACGTCAGCGGTGAGGCGCAGTACATCGATGACCGCCTGGAATTCCCCAACCAGTTGCACCTGTATGCGCGCATGTCTGACCGCGCTCACGCTCGAATCATCAGCATCGACACCGCGCCCTGCTACGCCTTCGAAGGTGTGCGCATCGCTATCACTCACGAAGACGTACCGGGCCTGAAAGACATCGGCCCGCTGATGCCCGGCGACCCGCTGCTGGCCATCGACACCGTGCAGTTCGTTGGCCAAGTGGTACTGGCGGTTGCCGCCCGTGACCTGGACACCGCACGCAAAGCCGCCATGGCCGCCGTGATCGAATACGAAGACCTGGAACCGGTGCTGGACGTGGTCGAGGCCTACCGCAAAAAACACTTTGTGCTCGACAGTCATACCCATCAACGCGGCGATTCGGCAGGCGCACTGGCAACGGCGAAAAACCGTATCCAGGGCACTCTGCACATCGGCGGCCAGGAACACTTCTACCTGGAAACCCAGATCTCGTCGGTGATGCCCACCGAAGACGGCGGCATGATCGTCTACTGCTCCACACAAAACCCCACCGAAGTGCAGAAACTGGTGGCCGAAGTACTCGATGTGTCGATGAACAAAATCGTCGTCGACATGCGCCGCATGGGCGGTGGTTTCGGTGGCAAGGAAACCCAGGCCGCCAGCCCCGCCTGCCTGTGCGCAGTGGTGGCGCGCCTCACCGGCCAGCCGACCAAAATGCGCCTGCCGCGTGTGGAAGACATGCTGATGACCGGCAAGCGCCACCCCTTCTATATCGAATACGACGTGGGCTTCGACGACAGCGGCCGCCTGCACGGGATCAACCTGGAGCTGGCCGGCAACTGCGGCTGCTCGCCGGACCTGTCCAACTCGATTGTCGACCGTGCCATGTTCCACTCCGACAACTCGTATTACCTGGGCGATGCCACGGTCAACGGCCATCGCTGCAAGACCAATACCGCGTCCAACACGGCTTACCGTGGCTTCGGCGGGCCCCAAGGTATGGTCGCTATCGAAGAAGTGATGGACGCCATCGCCCGCCATCTGGCGCTGGACCCGCTGGCGGTGCGCAAGGCCAACTACTATGGCAAGACCGAGCGCAACGTCACCCACTACTACCAGACCGTCGAGCACAACATGCTCGAAGAGATGACCGCCGAACTGGAGGCCAGCAGCCAGTACGCCGAGCGCCGCGAAGCGATTCGCCTGTACAACGCCCACAGCCCAATCCTGAAGAAAGGCCTGGCGCTGACACCGGTGAAGTTCGGCATCTCGTTCACCGCCAGCTTTCTGAACCAGGCCGGTGCGCTGATCCATATTTACACCGACGGCAGTATCCACCTGAACCACGGCGGCACCGAGATGGGCCAGGGTTTGAACATTAAGGTGGCGCAAGTAGTGGCCGAAGTGTTCCAGGTGGAAATCGACCGCGTGCAAATCACCGCCACCAACACCGACAAGGTGCCCAACACCTCGCCGACCGCCGCTTCCAGCGGCGCGGACCTGAACGGCAAAGCCGCGCAGAATGCCGCCGAAACCATCAAGCAACGGTTGGTGGAATTTGCGGCGCGCAAATACGACGTGAGCGAGGCGGACGTTGAATTCCACAACGGCCATGTGCGCGTGCGTGACCAGATCCTGACCTTTGAGGCACTGATCCAGCAGGCCTACTTCGCTCAGGTGTCGCTGTCGAGCACCGGCTTCTACAAGACCCCGAAAATCTTCTACGACCGCAGCCAGTCACGCGGGCGGCCGTTCTATTACTTCGCCTTCGGCGCAGCCTGCTGCGAAGTGATCGTCGACACCCTGACCGGCGAATACAAAATGCTGCGCACCGACATCCTGCATGACGTAGGCGCCTCGCTGAACCCGGCCATCGACATCGGCCAGGTGGAGGGCGGCTTTATCCAGGGCATGGGTTGGCTGACCATGGAAGAGCTGGTGTGGAACAACAAGGGCAAGCTGATGACCAACGGCCCGGCCAGCTACAAGATCCCGGCGGTGGCGGACATGCCGTTGGATCTGCGGGTGAAGCTGGTAGAAAACCGCAAAAATCCGGAAGACACAGTGTTCCATTCCAAGGCCGTGGGCGAACCGCCGTTCATGCTCGGGATTGCCTCGTGGTGCGCGATCAAGGATGCGGTGGCGAGTCTGGGTGACTATCGCCATCAGCCGAAAATCGATGCGCCAGCGACGCCGGAGCGAGTGTTGTGGGGGTGTGAGCAGATGCGCAAGTTGGCTGCTGCGAAGGTAGTTGAGGCTGATACCGAGATGGCTTCGCTCTAGACCGAGGCGCTGCCATCGGGGGCAAGCCCCACTCCCACATTTTGATCTGTGAATACCTTCAAATGTGGAAGGGGGCTTGCCCCCGATAGCGGCCTGACTGACAACAGTAATGTTGAGGTAAACATGAACAACTGGATCAGCGCCCTCGCCGACCTGCAAAACAGAGGCGAACCCTGCGTACTGGTGACCATCATCGAAGAACTCGGCTCCACGCCGCGCAATGCTGGTTCGAAGATGGTGATCAGCGCCGCGCAGACCTTCGACACCATCGGTGGCGGGCACCTGGAATACAAGGCCATGCAGATCGCCCGCGACATGCTCGCGCGCGGCCAGCAAAACACTCATTTGGAGCGCTTCAGCCTCGGCGCCAGCCTGGGCCAGTGCTGCGGTGGCGTCACCGTGTTGCTGTTTGAACCCATGGGCCAGGTGCAGGCGCAGATTGCGGTATTTGGCGCAGGCCACGTCGGCCGCGCGCTGGTGCCCTTGCTGGCGAGCCTGCCGTGCCGGGTACGCTGGATCGATTCCCGCGATCAGGAGTTCCCGGAACATATCCCCCAGGGCGTGCGTAAAATCGTCAGCGAAGAACCGGTCGACGAAATTGCCGACTTGCCGGCGGGCAGTTATTGCATCGTCATGACCCATAATCACGCGCTGGACCTGGAACTCACCGCCGCCCTGCTCAAGCGCAATGACTTCGCCTACTTCGGCCTGATTGGCTCCAAGACTAAGCGCGTCAAGTTTGAACACCGCCTGCGTGACCGTGGCTTCGACGCCGCGCAGTTGCAACGCATGCGCTGCCCCATGGGCCTGACCGAGGTGAAGGGCAAATTACCGGTAGAAATCGCCATCTCCATCGCCGGCGAAATCATCGCCACCTATAACGCTAATTTCGGCCAGCACACCGCGAGCGCCGAACCCATTGCCAAATTGCTGCCGGTGTCACGCCGCAGCCAAGCCACGAATTGAGATAACCATGCCTTTGACTCGCAAAGCCTACCGTGCCGCCATCCTGCACAGCATCGCCGACCCCGCCATCGTTGGGATCGAAGCGTCCTATGAGTATTTCGAAGACGGCCTGCTGGTGATCGACAACGGCCAGATCAGCGCTGTCGGCCATGCTGGCGACCTGCTGCCGACCCTGCCGGCCGACATCGAAGTCACCCATTACCAGGACGCGCTGATCACCCCAGGCCTGATCGACACCCATATCCACCTGCCGCAGACCGGCATGGTCGGTGCTTATGGCGAGCAGTTGCTGGACTGGCTCAACACCTACACCTTCCCGTGTGAAAGCCAATTTGCCGACAAGGCCCACGCCGACGAAGTCTCGGATATTTTCATCAAGGAACTGCTGCGCAACGGCACCACCACGGCGCTGGTGTTCGGCAGCGTGCATCCGCAGTCCGTGAACTCATTCTTCGAAGCGGCCGAGAAACTCGACCTGCGCATGATCGCTGGCAAAGTGATGATGGACCGCAACGCGCCGGACTACCTCACCGACACTGCCGAAACCGGCTACCAGGAAAGCAAGACGCTCATCGAGCGCTGGCACGGTAAGGGCCGTCTGCACTATGCCGTCACGCCGCGATTCGCACCGACCAGCACGCCGGAACAACTGGCATTGGCCGGGCAACTGCTGGGCGAGTACCCGGACCTGTACATGCAGACGCACATCAGTGAGAACAAGCAGGAAGTCGAATGGGTGAAGGAGTTGTTCCCAGAGCGCAAAGGCTATCTGGATGTGTACGACCACTACAACCTGCTGGGCGAGCGTTCGGTATTTGCCCACGGCGTGCACCTGTGTGATGACGAGTGCGCGCGGCTGGCAGAGACGGGCTCGGCGGTGGCGTTCTGCCCGACGTCGAACTTCTTCCTCGGCAGTGGGTTGTTCAACCTGCCAATGGCCGAGAAGCACAAGTTGAATGTGGGCCTGGGCACTGATGTGGGCGGCGGCACCAGTTTCTCGCTGCTGCAAACGTTGAACGAAGCGTACAAGGTCATGCAACTACAAGGGGCGCGGTTGAGCCCGTTCAAATCGCTGTACCTGGCGACCCTCGGCGGAGCGCGTGCACTGCGCCTTGAGGACAAGATCGGCACGTTGCAGCCGGGCACGGATGCGGACTTTTTGGTGCTGGATTACAACGCCACGCCGCTGCTCAGCTATCGCTTGAAGCAGGCGAACAACATTGCCGAGACGTTGTTTGTGTTGATGACGCTGGGGGATGATCGGACGGTGTTGCAGACCTACGCTGCCGGCCAACTCGTGCACCAACGCTGATCTCAACCGCTACACAAAACCAAACGTGGGAGGGGGCTTGCTCCCGATGGCAGTGGTTCAGTTAGTCATGTGTTAACTGATCCAGCGCTATCGGGAGCAAGCCCCCTCCCACATTTGTTTCCGGGTGAAACGGGGAAATTACAGTTTGACCGAAGAACGCCCCGGCTTTTTGGTCTGGAGCAAATGCGAAAACACCGCATGCAAATCATCCGACGCACTTTCCTCGTCGAGGTTGAGCTTGCTGTCGATGTGATCCATGTGATGCATCATCAAATTCACCGCCAGTGTCGCGTCCCGCGCTTCAATCGCGTCGATCAACTGGGTGTGCTCATCATACGAACAGTGCGAGCGGTTGCCGCTTTCGTACTGGGCGATGATCAGTGAGGTCTGGGACACCAGGCTGCGCTGGAAGCTGATCAGCGGCGCGTTCTTTG
Organism: Pseudomonas sp. H1_D04; assembly: GCF_054683855.1. NCBI lineage: Bacteria > Pseudomonadati > Pseudomonadota > Gammaproteobacteria > Pseudomonadales > Pseudomonadaceae > Pseudomonas > Pseudomonas sp. H1_D04. The sequence goes on along the minus strand of NZ_CP162826.1, from coordinate 3,785,125 downwards.
CCGCTTCGGCCAGCTTGAGGTGGAATTCGCCGGAGAGGCGGATACCCGCACCGCGGTCACCACGGGAGAAACTGTCGCGCTCGTCGTTGACCATCTGGCGCAGCTCGGCCAGTTGTTCGGCGGTAGCATGCTGCACCGCCAACTCGGTGATCGCCCGCTCCACCAGACGCCGTGCCAGGAACACTTGGCGCGCCTCTTCCACGCTTGGACTCGCCACCACCGCGCCGCGATTGGGCCGCAGCAGCACGACGCCTTCATGGGCCAGGCGCGACAGTGCGCGACGAATGATGGTGCGGCTTACGCCGAAGATTTCGCCCAGTGCTTCTTCGCTCAATTTGGTGCCGGGCGCCAGGCGTTGTTCGAGGATGGCCTCGAAGATATGCGCATAGACGATATCGTCCTGGGTTCCGCTGCGACCGGCCTTGCCGGCTCGCGGTTGTTTCTTGAGAGGTTGCAACTGTTCGTTCATGGGCACTCGGGTTTGGAGAACGGCGGCGAATTAACGGTAATACGGCAAGCGAGGGTCGCTGGCAAGTATCACCTAAAAACACGGCACATTGTACACAACCCAATGCGCCAACACACTGTACGGCTGATTGCGCCGGCGGCTGTATTGCAATGAGTAGTTACGTTTGAGTTTAGGCTTGAATCTGCGCCGTCACCGGCAAATACCCAGGTAAAAGGAACACCTCTCCATGACCGAAGCCACTCAAGCGCCTTTGCGCCCGCTGGCCGACACTTCTCCATCGGCCATCGTCGCGGGTTTCATTGCGATGATGACCGGCTACACCAGTTCCCTGGTGCTGATGTTCCAAGCCGGGCAAGCCGCCGGCTTGACCACCGCGCAGATTTCCTCATGGATCTGGGCAATTTCCATCGGCATGGCGGTGTGCAGCATCGGCCTGTCCCTGCGCTATCGCACACCGATCACCATTGCCTGGTCCACGCCTGGCGCGGCGCTGTTGATCACCAGCCTGGGCGGCGTGAGTTATGGCGAAGCCATCGGTGCCTATATCACCTGTGCGGTGCTGGTGACGATCTGCGGGCTGACCGGCAGCTTTGAAAAACTGGTCAAACGCATTCCTGCCTCACTGGCGGCGGCCTTATTGGCAGGGATCCTGTTCAAGATCGGCAGCGAGATTTTCGTTGCCGCGCAGCATCGCACCGGCCTGGTCCTGGGGATGTTCTTCACGTATCTGATCATTAAGCGTCTGTCGCCACGTTATGCGGTGCTGGCCGCGCTGGTGATCGGCACCGCGCTGTCCGGGGTGATGGGGCTGTTGGATTTCAGCGGCTTCCACCTGGAAGTAGCGACGCCGGTCTGGACCACGCCGCACTTCTCACTGGCCGCGACGATCAGCATCGGCATTCCGCTGTTTGTGGTGGCAATGACTTCGCAAAACATGCCCGGCGTCGCCGTGTTGCGCGCCGACGGCTATAACGTGCCGGCATCACCACTGATCACAGCCACCGGCCTGGCCTCGCTGGTGCTGGCACCTTTTGGCTCCCATGGCATCAACCTGGCGGCGATCAGCGCAGCCATCTGCACCGGGCCCCATGCCCACGAAGACCGCAACAAACGCTACACCGCGGCCGTGTGGTGCGGGGTTTTCTACGGGATTGCTGGCGTGTTCGGCGCCACGTTGGCGGCATTGTTCGCAGCATTGCCCAAGGAGCTGGTGCTGTCGATTGCGGCATTGGCGTTGTTTGGCTCGATCATCAACGGCTTGAGTATCGCCATGAATGAGCCGAAGGAACGGGAAGCGGCGCTGATCACCTTTATGGTCACCGCGTCAGGCTTGACGTTGTTTTCCATCGGGTCGGCGTTCTGGGGGATTGTGGCGGGGGTATTGACGCTGCTGATTCTGAACTGGCGCAAGGCATAAAAAAACGGCGACCCTCAGGTCGCCGTTTTTTTCAGTATCACTTAGCCGCGTTGATCGGCTTTTCCGGATACCACACGTCCAGCAACGGGCTGACTTCAGCCTTGGTCAGCTCGGAACGGGTTTTCAGCCAGGCTTCAACAGCAGCGCGCTGCTCTTCGGAGACCGAGCCACGCTTCTGCAGGCAAACCAGACCGAAGTCATCGCCGCCGACATAGCCCAGACCGTTGGCTTCCATGGCTTCTTTGATGAATGCTTCGAGGAAAGCGTCGATAGCTTCTTCACTCAGGCCTTCGTTGAAGTCCAGGTTCAGTTCGAAACCCAGCTCTTGAAATTCATCAACGCACAGTTTTTTGCGCAGACGCTGGGAACGGTTAGTCGCCATTGGAACAATCCTCATAAGTAATAACGGGCGGCACTTTAGCAGTTTAAGGCGACGATTGCCCGACTCTCTGGGACAGGCGGCACTTTGCCTGTAAAAAAAACGCTGATTTCCAGCTATGGTTCAGCCACAAGCGCGCCCACCTTGGGGCATAATGCCGACACTTTCATGACCAATGAGGGATTTTTCCTATTTACCCCTCGCCTTTTTCACCCTCCTCAGCAGTAGGGTTTCATTTCTTATGATCAAATCTTTACGTTCAGTCTTGCTAGCCGGTCTCCTCTTGCCACTGGCCCTCAGCGCCACAGCTGCCCCAGTCAATAACACCCTCCCCCCGAATGTTCAGCAGGCCCTGGCCAAAGCCAAGCTGCAAAACACCGCGCTGTCACTGGTAATGATCCCCCTGAACGGCCCTGGCACCCCCACCGTCTTCAACGCTGACGTCTCGGTAAACCCCGCGTCCACCATGAAGCTGGTTACCACCTACGCCGCCTTGGAAATGCTCGGCCCCAACCACCAGTGGAAAACCGAGTTCTACACCGACGGCACCCTCAGCGGCGGCGTGTTGCATGGCAACCTTTACCTCAAGGGCGGCGGTGATCCCAAGCTGAACATGGAAAAACTCTGGCTGCTGATGCGCGACCTGCGCGCCAATGGCGTACAGCAGGTCACAGGCGACCTGGTGTTGGACCGTGGCTTCTTTATCCCGCCACAACTGCCGGAATTCAATGACGACGGCAACGACGAGAACAAGCCCTTCTTGGTTAAGCCCGACGCCCTGCTGGTCAACCTCAAGGCCCTGCGCTTTGTGACCCGCAACGACTCAGGCCGTGTGATCGTATCGGTGGAGCCGCCTATCGCCAGTATTCGCATCGACAATCAGGTCAAGGTTTCCAACGCCAAGCAATGCACCGGCGACGTGCGCTACAACCCGGTCACTGCCGCCGATGGCAGCGTGACGGTCACCGTCAGTGGCCAACTGGGCGACGGCTGCAGCTCCCAGACGTACCTGTCACTGCTCGACCATGCCACCTATACCGCCGGCGCCGTGCGGGCAATCTGGCAGGAATTGGGCGGCAGCATCCAGGGCCGTGATATCCAGGCACCCGTGCCCAAGGATGCCAAGGTGTTGGCCCGCGCATTCTCGCCGGACCTGGCGGAAATCATCCGCGACATCAACAAATACAGTAACAACACCATGGCGCAGCAGTTGTTCCTGAGCCTGGGCGCGCAGTTTCGCAACGATGCCGACGGCGACGACGCCAAGGCCGCGCAACGTGTAGTGCGTCAGTGGCTTGCGAAAAAAGGTATCACTGCACCGCATCTGGTGATGGAGAACGGCTCCGGGCTGTCCCGTGCCGAACGGGTCAGCGCCCGCGAGATGGCCGCGATGCTGCAAGCCGCCTGGAAAAGCCCTTACGCTGCCGAATACATCAGTTCGATGCCGATTGCCGGCACCGACGGCACCATGCGCAAACGCCTGAAGACCACTGCGATGCGCGGCGAAGCCCACGTCAAGACCGGCACCTTGAACACGGTACGCGCCATTGCCGGGTTCAGCCGCGACAACAACGGCAATACCTGGGCGGTGGTGGCGATTCTCAACGATCCGAAGCCATGGGGCGCTTCGTCGGTGCTGGATCAGGTGCTGCTGGACCTGTATCGCCAACCTAAATTGGCGGCTTCAGCCCCAGTACTCTGACGCTGAACTGGGGCCTGTGGTGAGCGGCTTGCCCGCTCACCACAAAGGTCACTCAACACAGCGGCGTCGCCTCTACCCGATCCCTGCCCGCCTGCTTGGCTACATAAACGGCCGAGTCGGCGCGCAGCAACAACCCATCAATGCCTTCGTCGATCCGCCAACTGGCCACACCAAAGCTGGCAGTGACGATGCCCACCGCTTCCATAGGCTCGTTGCGCAGCGACTGCCACAATTCCATCGCCAGGCTGTAGGCCTGTTCGCCACCGGTGTTAGGGCAGAGCACCATGAATTCCTCGCCACCCAGCCGACAGAAAACATCGGAACGACGCAAGCGTTGGCCGATGCGTTTGCACAACTCCTGTAACACCGCGTCGCCGACCGCGTGCCCATGCTTGTCGTTGATGCGTTTGAAGTGATCGATATCGAGCATGATCACCGACAATGCCCCGCTGGTCCGATTGAGCCTCACCATCTCGGCCCTGAGTCGGTCCTGAAAATAGCGTCGATTGTGAATTCCGGTCAGGGAATCAGTGATGGACAGTGCGCGTAGCTCCTCTTCAACCCGCTTCAAATCGGAAATGTCCGACACGTAGCCATGCCACAGCGTACCGCCACCCGGTAACTCTTCCGGTGTGGCTTCGCCGCGAATCCAGCGCAGACCCCGTTGTGGCAACTGCACCCGGTACTCTTCGCGCCAATGGCTCAACTGCAACGCCGACAGGCGAATCGAGGCTCGTACCCGCTCCACGTCCAGCGGGTGGATACGCTCGAAAACTTTCTTCGCGTCCTGCTGCAACACACCGTTTTCGATTTCATAAATGTCGCGCATACCATCGCTGGCATAGATGAACCGCCAGTTTTCGCGGGGTTCCAGGGTGAACTGGAAGATACCGCCGGGCACATGGGCGCTGAGTTTCTTGAGCAGGCGGTCACGGGCCGCCAATGCTTCGTAAGCGCGTTTTTGCTCGGTAATGTCCAGGTAAATCGCTAAGTGCCCGATCCACAAACCGTGATCATCCAGCAACACAGTGGCCAGCATGTTCACAGTCAACTGGCTGCGATCCTCGCGCACCAAGGTCCATTCCCGGGCTTCGTGCAGGTTATCCGGGCTCTCGACCAGCATCGCCTGACTGGCAGGGATTCGCTTGCCCAAGGCCACGCTCAGGCTAGCTGCACGGGCTTCCAGTTCCGACGCCAAGTGCAAGCTTTCCAGGGTCAACTTACCCACCACCTGCTCGGCTGAGAACCCGAGCATTTGTTCGGCACCGGCATTGAAGGTGTTGATGACGCCGCGTAAGTCGGTGGCAATGATGGCGACCTGGGTCGCCGCATTCAGCACGCTGCGCAGTTGGCCATGGGCACCGCGTAACTCCTGCTCACGCAGGCGCAACTGCACGGTACGCTGTTCCACCAGCTTCACGGCGCGCTGGCGTTGGCTCACCAGCACATAGAGCAAAGCGCTGAGCAACAGGCTGAGCAACCCGCCCATCGTCAGGATCGTGATCAACGAAGAATGGTTAGTCTGGTCGAACACCTGGCTCGGACGCAGGGTCAGGGCATAAACGTGGTCCCCCAAGGTAAGACGGCGCGCACCGATCAGGTCGCCGTTTGCCACGCTATTGCTCGATTCGTAGAGCACACGTTTCTGTAGGTCGGAGGTATCGACGATCTGCATCACCAGGTTGTCCCGTTCCGGCTTGGGCAAGCCGTCAGCTACTAACTGGCGCATGCTGATCACGGCCATCACGTAGCCAAAGGGCTCATGCTGGGACTGCTCGGAAGTGGACAGGTGACTGACCGGCGCCACCAGCAATACGCCAGTGGCATAAGCAGGCTCAACGCCTACCAGTTGCATGGGCTGGGAAACCGCCAGCTTGCCGCTTTTTTGTGCGCGCTCAAGGGCTGAGCGCCGCAGGGGCTGGGCCAGCAGATCAAAACCCAGTGGCGAGCCCAGCAGACTTTGAGTCTGGCTATAGAGCACCGGCACGTATTCATCACGCTCAGGCGCCGGGGCCAGTTCTCCGGCGCTATTTAACTCACGGATGACAAAGGGCGCACCACGCTGGCGGGACACCTCTTGTTCGAACTGGCTGCGTTGATCGCGAGACACGCGCGGCGCCCAGGCGTAGGCCCGAGTGCGCAATAGCAAAGGCTGGGCGAAACCATCGAACTCTTCACGGGACACATCGTCGGAATTGACGAAGAACCGCCGCAGGCTGTTCAAGCGCTGTTCCTGATCTTCGAAGCGTTCCTGCAGGCGGGTATACCGCTCGTTGACCAGCAACTGGAAACGCTGGCGCACCTGTTGTTGATAGAGATCGAAGGACGCCCAGGCGACGATGAGCGTCAGGGTACAGCCCGCCAGAAACACCACCAATGCCACCAGCCAAGCCGACGCCTGTTCACTGATAAAGCCTAGGATTTTCGGGCGAACGGCTTGCATCGGCATAAGCAACACTCACAACGCCAGCGTGCGGGGGTGTCACTTTGGCTAGGCCTTAAGTTATAGCTATCGGCCCAGAGTTTGACCAGCGTAAAAAAGCCGCAAGACCGGATTAAACCAGGCTTGCGGCTTCAGGCTGTTGGTTAACCGCGAGCGGTGATTTTCCAGGCCCGATGGATCTTGGCGTTGCGCGCAAAATCCGGATCGATGGTCTTGTCGCTGATTTCCTCGACCGTGTAGCGCTCGCTGAGGTTTTCCTCCAGCGCGAACTTGCGGAAGTTGTTCGAGAAATACAGCACACCACCCGGTGCCAGGCGTGCCATCGCCAGGTCCAGCAACTGTACGTGGTCACGCTGCACGTCGAAAATGCCTTCCATGCGCTTGGAATTGGAGAAGGTCGGCGGGTCGATGAAGATCATGTCGAACTCATCGCGGCTGGCCTCCAGCCAGGCCATCACGTCACCCTGCTCCAGGCGGTTCTTGTCGGAGAACCCGTTGAGGGAGAAGTTGCGACGCGCCCAGTCCAGATAGGTCTTGGACAGGTCAACGCTGGTGGTGCTGCGCGCGCCACCCTTGGCTGCATGCACACTGGCGGTGGCGGTGTAGCAATACAGGTTAAGGAAACGCTTGCCGGCCGCTTCCTTCTGGATACGCATGCGCATCGGGCGATGGTCTAGGAACAGGCCGGTGTCGAGATAATCGGTGAGGTTGACCAGCAGCTTCACGCCGCCTTCACTGACTTCGGTGAACTTGCCTTGGGCGCTCTGGCGCTCGTACTGCTTGGTGCCGCTCTGGCGCTCACGACGCTTGACCACCACGCGGCTCTTGTCGATGTTCAGCGCCTGAGGGATCGCCGCCAGCGCATCGAACATACGTGCAGAGGCTTTTTCCGGGTCAATGGACTTCGGCGCGGCATATTCCTGCACATGCACCCAATCGTGGTACAGGTCGATGGCCATGGAGTATTCGGGCATATCGGCGTCGTACACGCGATAGCAATCCACCCCTTCACGCTTGGCCCACTTGCCCAGCAGCTTGAGGTTCTTCTGCAGGCGGTTGGCGAACATCTGCCCGCCTTCGCTCAGGCGCGCCTGCTCGACCACAGGAGCCGGGACTGGCTTGATCGGGTTGCCGTTCTTGTTGTACTGGCGCTCTTGTGGCTCGACCGGGGCTTGGTCGTAAACGGCCTGCTCACGTTCAGCCTGGCGCTGTTCCGGGGTACGACGCTCGCCGGTAACGAACTGATCCGGGTTGACCTTGATCAGCAGCAATTTGCACGGCAACGCGCCGTTCCAGAACGAATACTGCTTGTGGCTGCGAATGCCCATGCGCTTGCCCAGGTCCGGTGCGCCGGTGAACACCGCGGCTTCCCAGCCCATGCAGGCCTGGCGCAGACGCTCGCCGAGGTTCTGGTAGAGGTACAACAGGCTGGCTTCGTCACCCAGACGCTCGCCGTAGGGCGGGTTGCAGATCACCAGGCCTTTCTGGTTCTGGTCCGGGCGCGGCTCGAAGGTGCCGACTTCGCCCTGGTACACCTTGATCCAATGGCTCAGACCAGCACGCTCGATGTTGTTGCGCGCGGGCTGGATCAGACGGGGGTCAGCCTCGTAGCCACGCACCCACAGCGGGGTTTTGTTCATGCCGATGGCGGCACGTTCAGTGGCTTCTGTATGAAGTTTCTTCCACAGCGCCGGCACGTGGCCAAGCCAGGTGGTGAAGCCCCACAGTTCGCGGTTGAGGTTGGGGGCCATGTCGGCGGCAATCATCGCGCCTTCGACCAGGAAGGTCCCCACACCGCACATCGGGTCAGTCAGCGCGCCGCCTTCGGCAGCAATACGCGGCCAGCCGGCACGAATCAGGATCGCCGCCGCCAGGTTTTCCTTCAACGGCGCCGCGCCCTGCTGCAGGCGGTAGCCGCGCTGGTGCAGGCTGTGGCCGGAAAGATCGAGGGACAGGATTGCTTCGCCACGGTCCAGGCGCAGGTGAATGCGCAGGTCCGGGTTGATCTTGTCGATGGACGGGCGTTCGCCGGTCGGGGTACGCAGCTTGTCGACGATCGCGTCCTTGACCTTCAGCGCGCCGAAGTGGGTGTTGTCGATGCCCGAACCGTGACCGCTGAACTCCACCGCCAGGGTGCCGTCGGAGACCATGTGGTCGGCCCATTCGATGTCCAGCACGCCGTGGTAGAGGTCTTCGGCATCCTTCATCGGGAAGCGCTTGAGCACCAGCAACACGCGGTTGGCCAGGCGCGACCAGAGGCACAGGCGATAGGCGGTTTCCATGTCGGCCATGCCGCGCACGGCCGAGGTGTGCTCGCGGGCTTCCTCAAGGCCAAGCCCGACGGCTTCCTCGATCAGCAGGCCTTCGAGGCCCTTGGGGCAAGTGAGGAAGAGTTCAAAACGGTCCGACATGGGGCATTCCAGGCTTTTCAGCAATAAATGAACGGGCGACGCATCGCCGGTTCGGTTTTCAATCAAGCACTTTTCTCGAAGAGTACTCGCGTGGCACGAATGTGCCGTCCCACCCCGTCTGACGGGCCCTTGAGCCTTTATTGACGGGGCAGAGTGATTTTTTTAAGCAACAAAAAGAAATATTCCGACCCTTCGTCGAATAGTAACCGACCGCAACGGGCCAGCATTCTCACTAAAGGATTAAACCCATCCTCTTTGCAGGGTGCATCATAGCTGGCTTTGCCTCAAAAAAGGGGCGAAAAGCCATCCCAGCTTATGGCTATAGCATCGTAATCGTTACGTGCTTATGACAAAACGATCATTGAATCCGTGTGACCTATTGGTTAGAACTCAACACAGGTTGGCGCCGTAACGACGCCAACACCTAGGCTCGCCACGCCGGCAGCGAGCCCACCAACGGCAGAAAAACTCTGCCCGGCCTCAGACGAGGCCGAAGGATATCAAGACAGTCAACAAGTGAGGGAAACACCCTATGAGAAGACTTAAGCGTGATCCGTTGGAAAGAGCTTTTTTACGCGGATATCAATATGGCGTTCATGGCAAATCCCGTGAGCTTTGCCCATTTACTCTACCGTCGGTACGCCAAGCCTGGATCAACGGCTGGCGAGAAGGACGAGGCGACAACTGGGACGGTATGACTGGCACTGCGGGAATCCACAGACTCAACGAACTTCACGCCGTCGGCTAATCAAGGGCACTTAATTCCGACACCACCACGAATAGATGACGACTTAACCACGCACGCCCTCTCAAGGCGGCGGGCTTCGGCCCAGGGGCTCCTTTTAAGGAGCCCTTTTTATTGGGCGATCTTTCAACGCAATGCCGCTATCGCATCCACCGATTGACGAATAAGCGCCGGGCCTTTGTAGATAAATCCGGAGTACAACTGCACCAGGCTCGCGCCGGCGGCGATCTTCTCGGCAGCGTGCTTGCCTTCGGTGATACCGCCCACTGCAATGATCGGCAAACGTCCGGCCAACTCAGCAGCCAACACCTTGACGATATGGGTGCTCTTGTCCCGCACCGGCGCACCTGACAGGCCACCGGCTTCGTCGCCATGGGCCAACCCTTCGACGCCGACACGGCTGAGGGTGGTGTTGGTAGCGATCACTGCGTCCATACCCGAATCCACCAGGGCTTGGGCCACCAGTACGGTTTCCTCGTCACTCATGTCCGGGGCGATCTTGATGGCCAGCGGCACGCGCTTGCCATGGCGCACTGCCAAATCTTCCTGGCGCTGGCGCAGGGCTTCGAGCAACTGCTTGAGGGAGTCACCGAACTGCAGGCTGCGCAAGCCCGGTGTGTTCGGCGAGCTGACGTTGACGGTGACATAGCTGGCGTGGGCGTAGACCTTGTCCAAGCAGATCAGGTAATCGTCCACCGCTCGCTCAACCGGTGTATCAAAGTTCTTGCCGATATTGATGCCGAGGATGCCCTTGTACTTCGCAGCCTCAACCCGCGACAGCAGGTGATCGACGCCGAGGTTGTTGAAACCCATGCGGTTGATGATCGCCTCGGCTTCAGGCAGGCGGAAGATCCGCGGCTTGGGGTTACCGGGCTGCGGCCGTGGCGTCACGGTGCCGATCTCGACAAAACCGAAACCCAGTTGCGCGAAGCCATCGATGGCCGCGCCGTTCTTGTCCAGGCCAGCGGCCAGTCCGACCGGGTTGGGGAAGTCGAGCCCCATCACTGATACCGGCATTTTTGCGGGTGCCTTGCACACCAGGCCGTTGAGCCCCAGGCGGCCACCGGCGCCGATCAGGTCCAGGGACAGATCGTGGGAGGTTTCCGGGGAGAGTTTGAACAACAGCTGGCGGGCCAGGGTATACATGGGCGGGCTAGACTCGGATGGCGGCGAAAGGTGGCGGCGATTATAGCCGGGGTGACGGGGTGCACGCGAGGCGTGCTACCCAAACATCAATAGCGCTGCTGTACGAGCAACTCATAGCGTGCCCAAATTTTCTCTGCATAGCGCATGCGCAATGCGTCGCGCTGAGGGCCTGAGCCGGCGCCAACATTGTAGGAACCTACCGCCGTCCAGTTGTAGCCAAAGCGCTGAATGAAATCGGCCAGTATGGAAGCGCCTACTTCCACTGAGAGGCACGGCTCACTCAACAGCCGTTCCTCGGTAATGCCCAGCTTGAGCAAGCGGGGCAAATGAATACTGTTGATCTGCATCAGGCCGATGTCACGCGTACCATTTTGGTTTGCGTGGTTGATCGCATCTGCACGAAACCCCGACTCCACGGCAGCGATAGCCTGCAGCAATTCAGGCTCGATACCGTAGCGACTGGCGGTTTCCTCCCAGCAGTAGGCAAACGCCTGGTTTGCGCTGATCAATAGGCCGAGCAACAGCAGCCTGCGCCACAGCTTAGCCACGCCTGAGCTGGCCACAGGCCGAACACAGGTGCTGCGCGGCATCCGTATGCCCGGCCCCATGCCACTCAACGTTCACCGGACAGGTGAAGCGATACCCACGACCGTAGATGGTCTTGATAAAACCCTTGTCGGCTCCAAGATGCTTGCGCAGCGAGTAAATGCAACGGGTCAGTGACTCCTCCGCGACCTCCCCTTGTGGCCAGGCCAGTTCAAGCAAATGATCCTTGGTCATCAGGACACCGCCAGAGGCAAGCAGCAACCGCAAAACATGCAGCTCCTTGGGCGGCAACTGAACATCGCTGACTTTACCGCTTAGACGACCATCGCCATGCAGTATCCACTGGGAGAAATACAGGGAAGTCGCAGTCAACCCATCATTCACGACGGCCATATCCACCTCGGCATCCGACTCATTCCTTATTTCCAGTACTGGCTCTTGTGCCCACGTCATGACTATAAAAAACCGCCTTGCAGCCCACGCTAGGAAAAAACCCATACAGCCGCCGCTTTTCAGCATCACCCTGTAAGACCGTTCATTTACAACTGTCAGATGCCCCTTTTCGATAGACCTCGTGCAATTCAATCCCCAGGCGATCCTCCAACTGCACCAACTCCCCCAACGCCAATAGCCGGCCGTTAACCCGAACCTCCACGCAGTGGTTGATTCCAGGCGCCAATGGCAGCACCTTCCCAGGCGCAAAGGCTGAAAGGCGCCTGAAACTGACCAGTTGTTCCTGTAGAAGAATTTCCATATGCACGGGTTAGCACCTTTTTCACGGAGAGATATCGCGACCCGGGTGCACAAACGCACGTTGCACTCGTTCGTATTGCGCCGCAGTCAACGGCGGCGCACCAACGCCTGCCGGTAAGGCCTTCTCGCTACCCACGGCCCGGGACTGAATCACAAACAGACGAACCTTGGCCGAGCCATTTGATACGGCGTTTCGTCCCTGCTCATTGGCCTCACGGCTAAACGGCCCCAACCACAGGCGCTTGCCCTGCGGCACTTGCACCACGCTACTGATACTCACCCGCCCGACCGCGCTCGGTTTGCCGCGCCGACCGGCCTGGCTCATCTGGCGACCATCCTCAACGTGGAGAAGCATCTCGATCTGATTCGCTTCGGCAAAACGCGGCAACACGCTGACTTGGGAGCCGTAATGCACAGGCTTCCAATCAGCATGATCCTGTCCGGGAGCGGGCAGGTAGAAGGTGTGGTTATCCTGAAATATCGCTGGCACGTTCTCTTGGGTGAGAATCACCGGTAACGTCATCACTTTCGCTCGCCGCCGATGCTCCAGCGTGGCGATTTGCGCCATCAAGCGGTTATCGTCCATCGGTTCCAGGATTCGCGTGGCCTGACCCTTCTCCTCCTTATCCCAGGCCGGCTCCAGTTTTTTCAGGTCGTCACGCTCCACGTCCACCATCCAGAGCGAGACTTCGACAGACCGCTTGGGTGTGTCCAACTCGGCGATCAATCGCTCGATGAAACCCAACTGTTCAGGCTCGCCCTTGATCAGCAGGCTGTTGGTATCCAAATAGGGGATCACCGCCAGACTCTGGTCGGCCAGTGGTCCGTCCTCCTCAGACGCCAGCAGGGTGTCGATCAGCGACGCGATCCCCGGCACCGTGACCTTTTCCGGGCCCATGGAGTACACCCGGTCAGCAACATGGGTGTTGAGTACCTGGACGACAGCAAACGCATGGGTACCCACGCGCAAATCAGCACGTTCAAGGTCCATCAATTGGGCCAGATGCAACACCTGATCGACATAATTGGGCGGGCCCGACACAGAGAATGTCCGAGTTCCGCTGATCCTAAGGGGGTAGCGCGTTTCATCAACCCCCGAGCGGCGCATGAGGGCGCGAAACCTGTCGACGGATATATGCAACAACGTCACGGTCGAGCTTTTTGCTTCGCTGACGTCATAGAGGTAGAGCGCCTGCCCATCGCCGTACCAGATCAAGCCGTATTGCAATGCAAGCGTCTCCAGGGCGTGTTGAGGTGTATCGAGGTCAATGACTTCACTGATGCGTGTGCGCGCCACTTCACTGCTCACGACAATGGGCAGGCCCATAGGCACGGACAAGGCAGTAAAGACGGTATGCAGGCTCTCGTCCTGCGCCTGATAGGTTTCGCCATGGGCATCGGCACCTCCCAGCATCAGCGCGGCAAGCAGTAGCCAGAGGCAGGGAGTCGTTAAGGGGAAGTCAGCGTACACCGTAGGTTTCCTGGGCGGCCTGGCAGTGAGAGGCGGCCATACTGAGAGGCCGTCCATTTTCAATCTTGATGGAAAGGTGACGGCCGACAGCGCTTCCAGGCCCGTGGCATGTGCCTTGCTTTGCACTCGGTATCAGAGCGCACTCCAACGGCGGAGCGAGCTTACGGACAAAGGCGTCGTTACCCGCAATGGCCTTGCATCGCCATCTGAGGGAACGGCGCTTTTTTTTGAAAGAAAAGGTAGGTGTTGATGAACGATTCGGTTGGCAGCAGCCCGACAAGAGACCCACTGGCCTGGGTCAACGGCAGTGATGCTCCGGAAAAGAGCAGCCTCGACCTGGGCTTCATGGCTTTGAGCGACTGCGCCTCCTTGGTGGTGGCGGCAACCCAGGGCTTCGCTCAACCTTATGGCCTGACGCTAAACCTCAAGCGCCAATCCTCGTGGGCCAACCTGCGGGACAAACTGGTCAGCGGTGAACTGGACGCCGCCCACAGCCTGTACGGGTTGATCTATGCCGTTCACCTGGGCATCGGCGGCGTCGCACCCACCGACATGGCCGTGCTGATGGGATTGAACCAGAACGGTCAAAGCATCAACCTGTCCCACGCCCTGCAACGACAAGGGGTGGTCACTCCTGAGGCATTGGATCGTCACGTGCACCAAAGCCGAACAAAACTGACCTTCGCCCAGACCTTTCCCACAGGTACCCACGCCATGTGGTTGTACTACTGGCTCGCAAGTCAGGGCATTCATCCGTTACAGGATGTGGACAGCGTCGTGGTACCGCCCCCGCAAATGGTTGCGCACCTGCAAGCTGGTCGGATTGATGGCTTTTGCGTCGGAGAACCCTGGAGTGCCAGCGCAGTCGCGCAAAACCAGGGCTTTACACTGGCAACCACCCAAGCGATCTGGCCGAACCATCCAGAAAAGGTGCTCGGCTGCACACAGGCCTTCGTCGACCAATACCCCAACACCGCCCGCGTATTGGTCATGGCTATCCTCGAAGCCAGCCGCTTTATTGAAGAAAGTATCGAAAACCGGCGTTCCACCGCGCAGTTGCTCAGCGGCCGCGAGTACCTTGACGCGCCTCTCGACTGCATCGAACCCCGCCTGCTGGGCATTTATGACGATGGCCTGGGCAACCACTGGCAGGATCCCCATGCCCTGCGCTTTTTCGCCGATGGCGAAGTGAACCTGCCATATCTCTGCGATGGCATGTGGTTCATGACCCAGTTTCGACGCTGGGGCCTGCTGCGCGAAGACCCTGATTACCTGGGCGTTGCCCGCCAGGTCCAGCAACTGGCGCTGTATCGCCAGGCGGCAGACGCGCTGGGCATCAATGCGCAACGCCAGGACATGCGCAGCAGCCAACTGATCGACGGCAAGGTGTGGGACGGCTCGGACCCCGTCGGCTACGCCCGCAGTTTCCGATTGCATGCCATCGCCGACCACGCCAACCGCCAAGCCTTGCGCTGACAGGAGCACTTCTATGCTGCGAATCCTGTTGATCAATGACACCCCGCGCAAGGTCGGGCGCCTGCGTACGGCGCTGATCGAAGCTGGCTTCGAGGTGATCGATGAGTCCGGCCTGACCATCGACTTGCCGGCACGCGTCGAAACAGTGCGCCCGGATGTGATTCTGATCGATACCGAGTCACCGGGCCGCGATGTGATGGAGCAAGTGGTGCTCGTCAGCCGCGACCAGCCCCGGCCTATCGTGATGTTTACCGACGAGCACGACCCGAACGTGATGCGCCAGGCCATCAAGTCCGGTGTCAGTGCCTATATCGTCGAGGGCATCCAGGCCCAGCGCCTGCAACCGATCCTCGACGTGGCCATGGCCCGCTTTGAAAGCGACCAAGCCTTGCGCGCCCAGCTTCAGGCGCGGGACCAGCAGTTGGCCGAGCGCAAGCGCATCGAACTGGCCAAGGGCATGCTGATGAAAATGAAGGCCTGTAATGAGGAAGAGGCCTACACACTGATGCGCCGCCAAGCCATGAGCCGCCAACAGAAACTGATCCAAGTGGCAGAGCAAATCATCGCCATGAGTGAACTGCTCGGCTGATGTGGCGCGGGACTTGCTAAACAATCATCACAGGTAACCAACGGCGGTTGCCCCTCCACGACAAAGACGTCGCACATCCGGTTTGCCCTCGCGAACCCGATGGCGGCGTTTTTTCGTTTTGGCCCCAGCAGCACGGGGCCGGTGGGGCGGCCTCAGCCGGCTGCTCCATCACCAGGCCTTCTTACAAGACTCCCAACCGTTGAGGTGCGTGATGAAATCAAGCTTCTGGAAATCCGGGCACACCCCGACCCTGTTTGCCGCGTTCCTGTATTTCGATCTGAGCTTCATGGTCTGGTATTTGTTGGGCCCGCTGGCGGTACAGATTTCCGCCGACTTGCACCTGACCACTCAACAACGCGGCTTGATGGTGGCGACACCGATCCTTGCGGGCGCTGTGTTGCGCTTCCTGATGGGCATGCTGGCGGACAAGCTATCCCCAAAGACAGCCGGGCTGATTGGCCAGGTGATTGTGATTGTCGCGTTGTTCGGCGCCTGGAAACTGGGGGTTCACAGCTACGAACAAGCCTTGTTGCTAGGGCTGTTCCTCGGTATGGCCGGCGCATCCTTTGCAGTGGCGTTGCCGTTGGCGTCCCAGTGGTATCCAGCCGAACACCAGGGCAAGGCCATGGGCATCGCCGGCGCCGGTAATTCGGGCACAGTGTTCGCTGCATTGTTGGCCCCGGTACTGGCGGCGGCCTTTGGCTGGAGCAACGTGTTCGGCTTCGCACTGATTCCGCTGATCCTGACCCTGATCGTGTTCGCCTGGCTCGCGAAAAATGCGCCTGAACGCCCTAAAGCCAAGTCCATGGCTGATTACTTCAAGGCTCTGGGCGACCGCGACAGTTGGTGGTTCATGTTTTTCTACAGCGTGACCTTCGGTGGCTTTATCGGCCTGGCCAGCGCCCTGCCCGGCTATTTCAACGATCAATACGGCCTGAGCCCCATGACCGCCGGCTACTACACCGCCGCCTGCGTGTTCGGTGGCAGCCTGATGCGCCCAATGGGCGGCGCCTTGGCCGACCGTTTCGGCGGGATCCGCACACTGCTCGGCATGTACAGCGTCGCAGCAATTTGCATCGCGGCAGTCGGTTTCAACCTGCCCAGTTCCTACGCGGCGCTGGCGCTTTTCGTCTGCACCATGCTCGGTTTGGGCGCAGGCAATGGCGCTGTGTTCCAGCTGGTGCCACAGCGTTTTCGCCGTGAGATCGGCGTAATGACCGGCCTGATCGGCATGGCCGGCGGCATCGGCGGTTTCGCCCTGGCGGCGGGCATGGGTGCGATCAAACAGAGCACCGGAAGCTATCAATTGGCCTTGTGGTTGTTCGCGAGCCTGGGCGTATTGGCCTGGTTCGGTCTGCATGGCGTCAAGCGCCGCTGGAGAACTACTTGGGGTTCGGCCGCTGTGACCGCCGCGCGCGTCTGATGAGCCTGCAACTGAGCATCGCCCACGCCAGTGCCATCGGCCCACGGGCGGAAAACCAGGATGCGCTGCGGGTGGTTACCCCCGCTGCGGAACTGGCGGCGAGCAAAGGCTATCTGTGCGCCATGGCCGACGGCGTGAGCCAGTGTGCAGACGGTGGTCTGGCCGCCCGCTCAACTCTGCAGGCCCTGGCCCTGGATTACTACGCCACGCCGCAAACCTGGGGCGTGGCACAGGCACTGGAGCGGTTGCTACTCGCACAGAACCGCTGGCTGCAGGCCAATGGGGGAGGTCAACCGTTGCTGACCACCCTCAGCGCCTTGGTCTTTCGCGGCCAGCGCTTCACCCTGGCCCATGTCGGCGATTGCCGGGCATATCGCTGGCTGGACGGCGAGTTGCAGCGCATCAGCGAAGACCATGTGTGGGAACAGCCGGGCATGCAGCATGTGCTCAAGCGTGCCCTTGGCCTGGATCAACATCTGGTCCTGGATTTTCTCGACGGTCAATTGCGCGAGGGTGAGTGTTTCCTGCTGCTCAGCGATGGCGTGTGGGCGACCCTGGCCGATCACAGCATCAGCGCGATCCTGCGTGAACAAACCGACCTCGACCTGGCGGTAAGCACCCTGATCAACGCCGCGCACCTGGCGGGTAGCCAGGACAATGCCAGCGCCCTGCTGGTGCGTGTCGACACGGTCGGCGAGGCCACGCTCGGTGACGCCTTGGTGCAGCTGCAGCAATGGCCCTTGCCACCGCTGCTCAAAGCCGGGCAACACTTTGAAGGTTGGCAGGTCGACGCCGTCCTGGCACACAGCAGGCAGTCATTGGTGTACCGGGTACGCGATGCCCAGCAGCAACCCTGGCTGCTGAAAACGCTGCCCCTGAGCCGCGATAATGACAGCGACGGCGGTCAGGCATTGTTGTCGGAAGAATGGTTTCTGCGAAGGGTTGCCGGGCGGGCGTTTCCGGAAGTCCATACGGCCAGCGGGCGTCAGCATTTGTACTACGTGATGCGTGAATATCCCGGTATGACCCTCGCCGAGCTCTTTCAGCGCCAGGGCCCACTGCCCCTGGCGCAATGGCAGTCCGTCGCCGAGCGTTTGCTGCGCGCGGTGGGCATGCTGCATCGACGGCAGATCCTGCACCGCGATATCAAGCCGGAAAACCTGCTGCTGGGGGACGACGGAGAATTGCGAGTATTGGATTTCGGTCTGGCGTATTGCTCGGGCCTGTCAGAGGATCGCGCCCATGTGCTGCCCGGCACTCCGAGCTTTATCGCGCCTGAGGCGTTCAATGGCGACCGTCCTACAGCACAACAGGATTTATATAGCGTTGGTGTGACGCTGTATTTCCTGCTGACCGGGCACTACCCATACGGTGAAATCGAAGCTTTCCAACGACCTAGATTTGCCCAATCCATCACCGCCAGCCGCTATCGTCCGGACCTCCCGGACTGGCTCCCTCTGAGCCTGGAACGCGCTGTGGCAGCGCAGCCGACGCATCGCTACGAGACTGCCGAGGAATGGCTGCTGGTGCTGGAGCAGGCTGATCGCCAAGAGCTGAGCATCCGTCCGAGGCCACTCCTTGAGCGCGAACCTTTGAAGGTTTGGCGCACCTTGGGCCTGGTCTCGATGCTGATCAATCTGATTCTTCTGTATTCACTCTTTCATAGCTGACGTCAGCTCTAGACGAGGAAAAACACATGAACGCAAAAGTCTGGCTGGTGGGCGCAGGCCCCGGCGACCCAGAACTGTTGACCCTCAAAGCCGTACGGGCAATGAACGAAGCCGATGTAGTGTTGATCGATGATTTGGTCAACCCGGCCGTACTGGAGCACTGCGCCGAGGCTCGTGTGATTACCGTGGGTAAACGCGGTGGCTGCCGCTCAACCCCGCAGGATTTTATCCATCGCCTGATGCTGCGTTACGCCCGCCAAGGCAAATGCGTGGTGCGGCTCAAAGGTGGCGATCCGTGCATTTTCGGACGCGGTGGTGAAGAGGCCATGTGGCTGCGCGAGCGTGGCGTCGAGGTGGAGTTGGTCAACGGGATCACCGCAGGGCTGGCGGGTGCGACGAACTGCGCGATTCCTCTGACATTGCGCGGTGTCAGCCGCGGCGTGACGTTGGTCACGGCCCACACTCAAGACGACAGCAGCGTTAATTGGCGCGCGCTGGCAGAAGGTGGAACGACATTGGTGGTGTACATGGGGGTGGCCAAGCTGGAGGAGATTCGCCAGCAATTGCTCGGCGGCGGGATGGCAGCTGATATGCCAGTGGCGATGATCGAAAATGCATCACTGCCCCTGCAGCGCGAATGCCGTAGTGAGCTGTCACGCATGCACGAGGATGCTCATTCCTTCGCCTTGAAGAGCCCTGCAATCCTGGTGATTGGCAGTGTTGCCGCCACCGACCAAGTGGCCTACATCACGGCAGCGGCCAGTGCCTGAGGCAAATTCCAGGCGAAAAAAAGCCCGGCCTGAGCCGGGCTTTTTTCTACTCAGTAATTACTGAGCTTGAGCTTCAACCGACGCTTCTACGCGACGGTTAACAGCACGACCTGCTTCAGTTGCGTTGTCAGCAACTGGGCGGGATTCGCCGTAACCAACAGCAGTTACACGGCTAGGAGCAACGCCGTCTTTAACCAGGACTTGCTTAACAGCGTCAGCACGACGCTGGGACAGCTTCTGGTTGTAAGCGTCTGGACCTACGGAGTCAGTGTGACCAGCAACTTCTACGTTGGTAGCTGGGTACTGAGCCATGAAGTCGGCCAGGTTTTTCACGTCGCCGTAGCTGTTAGGCTTAACAACGGATTTGTCGAAGTCGAACTTAACGTCCAGCTCAACACGAACAACCTGAGCAACTGGAGCTTCTGGCTCTGGAGTTGGCTCTGGAGCTGGTGCTGGAGTAGGAGCTGGAGCAGCTGCGCCAGCGTTACCGCCGAAGTTTACGCCCAGGCCGACCAGTGCGGAGTAGTCCCACTTGCCGTTGTCCAGACCGTAGTCAGCTTCAACACCGGCACGAGCGTACAGGTTGTTGGTGAAGTAGTACTTCACGCCAGTACCGACGGTAGCGAAAGTGGTCTGATCGCGACCGCTGTGGCCGTCAGCTTGTACGTTGCCACGGCTCTGGTGGCCGAAACCGCCTTCAACGTATGGACGCAGGCTGTCAACACCAGCTTGACCGAAGTGATACTGGGCAACCAGGCTGCCGGTATCGCCTTTGATCTTCTGGCTACCAGTACCGTCGTTCGAACGGGTGTGGTTGGTTTTGTCGTAGGACAAGTTCAAGGACAGGTCGTCGGTCAGGAAGTAACCGATGCGAGCGCCAGGATTGAAGCCGTCTTCGATGTGCTTGACGCTATCGTTGTACTGCTTCTTGTAGAACAGCTCGCCTTCAACTGCGCCTTGGCCTTGTGCCAGAACGCCGAAAGAAGTTGCGGCAATAAGAGAACCAATGGCCAAGCCCAAGGTGTTTTTCAGTTTCATCCGTTAAATCCCCATCTGGTGATTGTAAAGCAGTCCCACAAACCGGGGGACAACTCGGCGACAAGTCTAACAGAACTTGCCTACACGTAAGAGATATTTGCCACGCACTAAGTTTCAGTCTCGCCCGCAAATTTCTCACGTAATTTATCTAGAGCACGTTTGTAACGCATTTTTGTAGCACTCAAACCCATGTGCATGATGTCAGCGATTTCCTGGAACTCCAGCTCTGCGACAAATCGCAGCACCAGAATTTCCCGGTCAATCGGGTTCACATACACCAGCCAGCGATCGAGTCCGCCCTTTTCCTCGGGTGCCGGCGACTTCTCTTCAGTCGCCTCCTCAAGGGGGTCCAGACTCAAAGCGTCCATCAAGCGACGCTTTCGCCGTTCCTTCCGATACTGCGTGATGCACTCGTTGTACGTGATGCTGTAGAGCCAGGTCTTGAACTTCGATTTACCCTCAAAGTTCTTCAGGCCGTACAACACCTTGAGCATCACTTCCTGACAGACATCGTCCGCATCTCTATCGTTCCCTAAATACCTTGAACAAACGTTGAACAGAGTGCGTTGATATCTGCGCATCAATTCTTCGTACGCGCGAGTGACGTGAAACAGCTCCGTGTGCGAGCGCGCGACCAACTCCTCATCAGAGAGCTCACGGGGGTCATAGCGCGTGGACAGCGTTTGGGCTTTATTCAAAACAAGTCGTGCCGACAGTCAGGTCAATGTCCGCTACAGCCCGGTCAGCCGAGCTTGCGGCGGCGTACATTAGCAGGGTTTACCGGATTAGCGGCTACTGACCTGCTGCTCCAGGAGAATCCGATTGGACAACGACACCAGGTCACCGTCATCGGTCAGCACCGTCGTCTTGACCGTGCCGATCTCCTCGATTTGCCCTTCGACCTCGCCTACACGCACCTGTTGCCCAACTTGATACAGCTCGCGCACATAGATTCCCGCAAGAATCTGACCCGCAATTTCCCGGCTTCCCAAGCCCATGGCCAGCGCAACGGCCAGACCAACGGTAATCAAAACGATCACAATTACATGGTTGAGCAGGTCAGTCTTGACCTCCAACTGGCTGATCGCGACCGAAATACTGATGATGATCACCAACCCCTGGGCAATTCGCCCCAGGCCAGCAGCATAATCCAGCCCCACGCCTTCGGCAGCGCCGCGCACCAACCCATTGGCCAGTTGCGCCAGCAGAACACCTACCAGCAGTACCAGCGCGCCGCCGAAAACTTTCGGTAAATACAGCGCCAGCATGTCGAGCGTAGCTGAAACTCGCTCAAGTCCAAGGGATTGAGCCGCAGAAACCAGAAAAATCAGCAAAACGAACCAATAGACGATCTTACCGATCAACGTGGAGATCGGCACTTGCAGCCCGGCACGCCCCAGCAGCTTGGTCAGGCCAGTACCTGCCATCAGGCGATCAAGCCCGAGTTTAGCGAGCAATTTGGACAGCAGGGTATCGAGCAGCTTGGCTACGACAAAGCCCAGCAATACCAGGACCAGAGCACCAAACAGGTTGGGAATGAAGTTCGCCACCTTGGTCCACAATGCGGTCATTGCAGTGACCAGGCTCTGGGTCCAGAGATCAAGTTCCATATTCAATCAGCCTTATCAGCAGTGCGAGCAAGAGGTTTACGACGGGAAACCGGTGAAACGTGGGCCGAACCGTTGTTCAAGGCCATCATCAACGCCGGCACCCAGCGGCCGAGCAGACCGAACAGGTCACCCGCGCCCACCTGGCGGTTAGCGGTTTTCAACACGCGGCCCAGGCAGGCATCGTCGTCACGGTTGGACGGCGAGGCATTGAGCATGTCACGTAAAGACTGTTCGAACGGATCGTGCATAAAGACCTCTCGCAAGTGTTTTAAAGACGAGGGGAAAATTTCTGGGGTCACATAGGACCCTTCCTACATTCAGGTGATATTCAGCTCAAACCCAGCGTAACCGCCGAAATAGCCACCATTGTCCGAGGGCCACCGACACCATCAACAGGCACGCAATGATGAAGCCATAGGGGCTCTGAGAGAAAGGTATGCCTCCCACATTTATACCCAGTAAGCCGGTCAAGAAGCTCATGGGCAGGAAGATTCCAGTGATGATCCCAAAGCGATACATCGTGCGGTTCATGCGCACGCTCAAGCGCCGGTCTTCGGCCTCCAGCACAAGCCCCACGCGCTCGCGGGTCAATTCGAGCTCTTCCAGATAGCGGGTCAGGCTGTTGTTCAATTCGTTCCAATAGTCGGCATCGTCATCGCAGAACCATGGCAATTTGATCCGCGTCAGTTGAGCAAAAATGTCCCGCTGCGGCGCGAGGAATCGCTTGAGCCCTGCCGCTCGTCGACGGATCTGCAACACGCTGCCGTGCTCCGGAGTATACCGTTCGTCGGTATCGAGTTTTTCTTCCTCGGAATCCACGACTTCAGAGAGGTCCGTGACCAGATCCTGCACTTTATTGGTCAGGTACTGCGCCATATAAAGGATGAGTTCAGACGCAGTTCTTGGCCCTTTTCCCTCCGCCAGTTGCACAAGCAGTTCATCGGTAGCGCGCAGCGGGCGCAGGCGCAAGGAAATCACGCGGCTGGCGGCGGCGAAGATACGCACCGACACCATGTCTTCGGGCTCTGCACCCGGATTGAGGTTAACCCCGCGCAGGAACAAGAGGAGCTCGCCCTCTGGCAGCGGCAACAAGCGCGGGCGGGTGTTCTCCTCCAGCAGCAGGTCGCAGGCAAATTCGCTCAGGCCACTGGATTTACGCAGCCAGGTCTGGGTCTGCGGATGGCTGCGATCCCAATGCAGCCACAGGCTTTCCTGGGGCTGCAGTTGCAAGTCGTCGAGCTCAGTCCGGGCAATCGAACGCGCACCGCCTTTACCGTCCAGCACCAGGGCATGCACCAGCCCCCATTGCGCGTTTTCTTCCTCGAACATCCTCACCCCGTCGGTTATTGCGGTTTATTCAGGCATTTTCAGCGGGCTTGGCGACACAATCACGCCATTATTATCCGCATAGATGTACTCACCCGGACGAAAGGTCACGCCGGCAAATGTGACCACCACATTCAAGTCACCGATGCCGCGCTTGTCGGTCTTCATCGGGTGGCTGGCCAGGGCCTGGACGCCAAGATCGGTCTGCGCGATGACATCGACATCACGGATGCAACCGTAGATCACCAACCCTTCCCAGCCGTTTTTTGCGGCTTTCTCGGCGATCATGTCCCCCAACAACGCGCGCCGCAGGGAACCGCCCCCGTCGACCACGAGCACCTTGCCGGCGCCCGGCTGGTCGGCTTGCTCCTTCACCAGCGAGTTATCTTCGAAGCACTTGATGGTGACAATCTCGCCGCCAAAGGAATCTCGGCCGCCAAAATTACTGAACATCGGCTCGACCACCTGCACCAGATCCGGGTAGGCGTCGCACAGGTCGGGGGTCACGTAATGGTTCATCGAAAAATTCCTTTCTGCCAGAGAAGTGTCTTTCAAAGAAGTACCGGCCGAAGCGGACGGGGAACATCCCTTTCGCCTCGCCGCAACGCAAGAGCCACTGCGCGACTGAATATGACCAGAAGCGTTCAGCGCGTCATATCTTAGCCGCAACCTCGCACAAGCGAAACGCCCTTGGCAGAGCGCTGCGTCAAACCGTCGCCACTGTATCGACCGGGGCGCCAAGCAAAGGTGTGAGCGGATCTTTTAACCATTGCGCCACCAGCGGCCACACTTCGGCCTGTGCGGCCTTGCTCACCAGCATTTCCACATGCCCGAAATCCTCGGTAAAACCTTGCTGGCGGCCCAGGCAAAGGTATTGCCGATGCTCAGAACCGATTTGCTCGAACAACTTGCGACATGCCCAATCAGGGTCCTGTTGATCACCGGCAGCACTGACGGCCAACAGCGGCACATCGACGGTTGCCAGGCCTTTCCACCAGTCCTGCTTACCCTCGCCAAAGCGTCCAAACAGGCCATTCCAACGCATGGCTTCGATCAGCACGCCTGCGGGCTCATCCTCCGGACCGCGCTTGAGGCGCGAGCCGGACAATTCCCCGAAGCGTTTCAGAAGCAATCGACCGGTCCACTCCACCGGAGGAAGCTTCAATGGCCAGTGGGTGCGACTGACCTGGCAACCAAACAAGGCCACGGAAGCCACTGCCGGCGCGCCAAGGTGCTCACCACCCAGCGCCGCCGCCAAGGCTGTGCCGCCCAGGGAGTGCCCGATCCAGTGGGGGATCTGCGCACTTTGCTCTCTCACAAACGCGCCGATAGCCGGCAAATCATAGCGCGCGTAGTCGGCGACCCGATTTTTGGCGTAGTCATGATTGCGCTTGGACAAACCATGGCCGCGCATTTCCGGTATCCACACATCGAAGCCCTGGCGCGCCAGGAAAGCACCCAAGCCGATGCCTTTAGGCGAATACCAGAAACGCCGATTGGAAAAACTGCCGTGCAACAAAATCACCGGGATGCCCCGGTTTTCCGGGACATCGGCAAGGCCCAAACGGGTAACTGCCAGCTCAACGGTGCCGTCGGGGCTATTACCGGGTTTGAGGCGATATACATCTTCACTCAGGTCGCCACGACGTTCAGCGCTGATCAGGGCGACGGGAAACAGATTGCTGCTGCTTTGCATAATGCTCTTGCACAAAAAAGGGCGGCGTCCGGAAGGAGATCCGCCCTGCACAGATAAGAATGCCGGTCACCCACAACGAGTGACCGGCACTTTTGACGTAGCGACTTTAGGCGGACGCTTGGCCTTCCGCCAGGAAGAACCAGGTTTCCAGCACGGAGTCGGGGTTCAGCGAGACACTTTCGATGCCCTGTTCCATCAGCCAACGGGCCAGGTCAGGATGGTCGGAAGGGCCTTGGCCGCAGATGCCGATGTACTTGCCGGCCTTGTTACAGGCCTGGATAGCATTGGACAGCAGCTTCTTAACCGCAGGGTTACGCTCGTCGAACAGGTGAGCGATGATCCCGGAATCGCGGTCCAGGCCCAGGGTCAGTTGGGTCAGGTCGTTGGAACCGATGGAGAAACCGTCGAAGAACTCCAGGAACTCTTCGGCCAGGATGGCGTTGGACGGCAGTTCGCACATCATGATGACGCGCAGACCGTTTTCACCACGGGACAAACCGTTTTCAGCCAGCAGGTCCACCACTTGGCTCGCTTCGCCCAGGGTTCGGACGAACGGCACCATGATCTCGACGTTGGTCAGCCCCATCTCATTACGTACACGTTTCAGCGCGCGGCATTCCAGCTCGAAGCAATCACGGAACGCTTCGCTGATGTAACGCGAGGCGCCACGGAAACCCAGCATTGGGTTTTCTTCTTCCGGCTCGTAAAGCTTGCCGCCGATCAGGTTCGCGTATTCGTTGGACTTGAAGTCCGACAGGCGCACGATGACCTTTTTCGGGTAGAACGCCGCCGCCAAGGTGCTGATGCCTTCCACCAGCTTCTCGACGTAGAAGCCCACCGGGTCGTTGTAACCGGCGATGCGCTTGTCGACGCTTTCCTTGATATCCAGCGGCAGGCCGTCGTAGTTCAACAGCGCCTTGGGGTGCACGCCGATCATGCGGTTGATGATGAACTCCAGGCGGGCCAAGCCCACACCGGCGTTCGGCAACTGCGCGAAATCGAAGGCACGGTCCGGGTTGCCGACGTTCATCATGATCTTGAACGGCAGGTCCGGCATGGCGTCGATGGAGTTTTGCTTGATGTCAAAGCCCAGTTCGCCTTCGAAGATGAAACCGGTGTCGCCTTCGGCACAGGACACGGTCACGCCTTGACCATCCTTCAACAGTTGGGTGGCGTTGCCGCAACCTACAACTGCCGGAATGCCCAGCTCACGAGCGATGATCGCCGCGTGGCAGGTACGCCCGCCACGGTTGGTGACGATAGCGCTGGCACGCTTCATCACTGGTTCCCAGTCCGGGTCGGTCATGTCGGAGACCAGTACGTCGCCTGGCTGGACCTTGTCCATCTCGGACACGTCCTTGATGATCCGCACCTTGCCGGCGCCGATGCGCTGGCCGATGGCACGGCCTTCCACCAGCACGGTGCCGGTTTCCTTGAGCAGGTAGCGCTCCATGACGTTGGCCGAAGTGCGGCTCTTCACGGTTTCCGGACGGGCCTGCACGATGTACAGCTTGCCGTCGTCGCCGTCTTTGGCCCATTCGATGTCCATCGGGCACTTGTAGTGCTTTTCGATGATCATCGCTTGCTTGGCCAACTCGCTGACTTCCGCGTCGGACAGGCAGAAGCGTGCACGCTCGGCCTTGTCCACATCAACGGTTTTCACCGAACGACCGGCCTTGGCCTCGTCGCCGTAGATCATCTTGATGGCTTTGCTGCCCAGGTTGCGGCGCAGGATGGCGGGACGGCCAGCTTCAAGGGTGTGCTTGTGTACGTAGAATTCATCCGGGTTGACCGCGCCCTGTACGACGGTTTCGCCCAGGCCGTAGGCGCCGGTGATAAACACCACGTCACGGAAGCCCGACTCGGTATCCAGGGTGAACATCACGCCGGCGGTGCCGGTTTCCGAACGCACCATGCGCTGCACACCGGCAGACAAAGCCACCAGCTTGTGGTCGAAACCTTGGTGTACGCGGTAGGAAATGGCGCGATCGTTAAAGAGAGAGGCAAACACTTCCTTGGCGGCGCGGATCACGTTTTCCACGCCACGAATATTAAGGAAGGTTTCTTGCTGACCGGCGAAGGAGGCGTCGGGCAAGTCTTCGGCAGTGGCCGAGGAGCGCACGGCGACAGCCATGTCCGGGTTGCCGGCCGACAATGTGGCGAAGGCGGTGCGGATTTCTTCGTTGAGCTTCTCGGGGAACTCGGCGTCCATGATCCATTGGCGGATCTGGCTGCCGGTCTTGGCCAGGGCATTGACGTCATCGACGTCCAGGGCGTCCAGCGCGGCGTGGATCTGAGCGTTCAGGCCGCTCAGTTCGAGGAAATCGCGGTAAGCCTGGGCCGTGGTGGCGAAACCACCGGGCACCGAGACACCAGCGCCTGCAAGATTACTGATCATCTCGCCGAGGGATGCGTTCTTGCCCCCCACGTGCTCTACATCATGGACGCCGAGCTTATCGAGGGAAACTACGTACTCTACCAAGGTGATCTCTCCACTTTCTGTGTTGGAAAAGCTCAGGACGCCGGCGGCTCAGTAGGAGCTAACGCCCGCGCTTGTGGCCTGGACCTGGAAAATAAGTGAGAATGCGGCCCACTGCGGGACGGCAAAATCGCGCCTATCATATCCAAGATTCGCCATCAGCTTAAGGCCCAGGGCTCAAATGAAACGATCTGCTTTCTTTATCTCCGACGGCACCGGCATTACAGCCGAAACATTGGGTCAGAGCCTGCTCGCGCAGTTCGAAAACAATACCTTCGCCAAATTCACGCGGCCCTATATCGACAGCGTGGATAAAGCGCGGGCCATGGTACAACAAATCAATCTTGCGGCTGAAAAAGACGGCTTTCGGCCGATCATTTTCGACACCATCGTCAATCAAGACATCCGTGAGATTCTCGCAACGTCGAATGGTTTCATGATCGACATCTTCTCGACCTTCCTGGCGCCGTTGGAGCAGGAGCTGAGCGAACACTCCTCCTACTCCGTAGGAAAGTCCCATTCCATTGGGCATAACTCCAACTATATGGAGCGTATCGAGGCGGTGAACTTCGCCCTCGACAACGACGATGGCGCCCGCACGCATTACTACGACAAAGCCGACCTGATCCTGGTGGGCGTGTCGCGCTGCGGCAAAACGCCCACCTGTCTGTACATGGCCATGCAATTCGGCATCCGCGCGGCCAACTACCCGCTGACCGAAGACGACATGGAGCACCTGACACTTCCGGCCGCCCTGCGCGCTCACTCCCACAAGCTGTTCGGCCTGACCATCGACCCGGACCGACTCACCGCCATCCGCAACGAGCGCAAGCCCAACAGCCGCTATTCAAGCTACGCCCAGTGCGAGTTTGAAGTGCGCGAAGTGGAAAATCTGTTCCGTCGCGAGAATATTGCGCACATCAATTCCACGCATTTTTCGGTGGAAGAGATTTCCGCGAAGATTCTGGTGGAGAAAGGTGTGGAGCGCAGGTTCAAATAACCTGTGGGAGGGGGCTTGTTACCGATGGCGGCGTGTCAGTTGACAGATTAATTGACTGATCCACCGCCATCGGGGGCAAGCCCCCTTCCACATTTGGGTCGGCGTACATTCAACTCTACAGATGGAACCTGCCCCCGCCCTGCCCCAACGCCGTCGCCAACGCATCAAACCCCGCTCGCAACAACTGATCATCTCCCGAGGTATTGCAGATACTCGCCCGAATAAACTGCGGGACCGCCGTCTGCCCTACGGCAAATGCTTCGGCGGTGGCGATCAGGTAATTGTTCTGCTTGAGCTCCGCCTCGATTTCCGACGCACGCCACGGCTCCGGCACTTCAATCCAGAAGTGCGGGCTATTGAGATGGGTGCGGTAAGCCAGGCCTTCCAGCAGGTCACTCACCAAGGCTTTACGCCGGCTGATCTCGTTGATCTGTTGGCGCAGCAGGTATTCGGCCGTGCCATTTTCGATCCATTGCGTGGCTAGTTCCAAGGTCACCGGCGTAGCCATCCAGCACGTAGAACGTAAGGCCGCCGAAATACGGCTGACCAACGCCGGCGGCGCATGCACATAGCCCACGCGCAGCCCGGCGGAAACGGCTTTGCTCAGGCTGCTGATCAAAATCGTGCGCTCGGGGGCGAAATGGCTGAGGGGCGGCGGCCGGTCTTCGACTAATACTCCATGAGCTTCGTCTTCAAGGATCAGCAGATTGTGCTCGCGGCACACCTTGACCAGCGCTTCGCGGCGCGCCACCGATAACACGGCGGTGGTGGGGTTCTGGATCGTCGGCGTGCAGTACAGCGCCGAAATCCGGTGATTTCGACAGACTTCGTCCAGCGCATTCGGCAACACGCCCTCGTCATCCATATCCAGGCCGATCAGGCGGATGCCAAGCATACGCGCCGCGGTGATCAAGCCTGGATACGTCAGTTGCTCGGTCACCACCGTATCGCCGGCCCGCAGCAGCGCCATCATCGCGCAGAGCAGGCCGTGCTGGCCGCCATTGACGCAGATGACCTGCTCGGGAATCGGATGAAAATCCCTCTGCACCAGCCATTGCGCACCCGCTTCGCGGTAGCGCGGCAGGCCAGCGTCCGGGGTATAGGCGCTGATGTCCTGAAGGAACTTGGCGTTGGTCGATAAGGTTTGGAAGCTCTGGGCCAGGAACGCCGTCTCCTGCCCGGGGATATGCATGTTGCGGCTCATATCGAAGTACTGGCGCGGCTCCTCGCTGACGTTGCGAAAGCCTTCATCGCGCTGGCGCTCCATCCCACGCTTGCGCACGAATGTTCCGTCACCGACTCGCGCAACCACCAAGCCAAGGCGCTCCAACTCACCGTAGGCCCGGCTGATGGTGCCGATGGTCACACCCAGATTGTCGGAAAGCACCCGATGGGGCGGCAGTTTTCGTCCCGGCTCAATCAAGCCTTCGAGGATGCCCCGTTCCATGACATCGGACAGGCGCTTGTACTTCACGCCCTGACCGTTGGACAAGCCCTCACGCATAATTGACACCATGTCAATATTTGTTTTGACAGCCATCTTTCGCCCTAATAGTGTGCTTTTACGGGTTCAATCGCCGAATTTAATAACTCATTACAAGTTCAATATAGAGTTCAATTCCGGCTCAGGGAAGTAATAAACGATGCCAATGTCCGCCGTTATAGAAAACACCGCCAAAACCAACACCCAAAAACAGTGGTTGGCCGGGCTGATCACCAGTGTGATGTTCCTGATCGTGTGCCTGAGTTGGGGCACGACCTGGCTGGGCATCAAAATTGCCGTGGAAAGCGTCCCGCCACTGACCTCTGCCGGCCTGCGTTTCCTGATCGCGTTCCCGCTGTTCCTGTGTTTTGCCATGGTGCGGCGCGAGCCGATCCTGTTTCCCCGCGAAAGCCGCTGGTTCTTCGTGTTCGTGACCCTTTCCTACTTCAGCGTTCCCTACTACCTGCTCAACTATGGCGAGATGCATGTCTCGTCCGGCCTGACCGCCCTGCTCTTCAGTTGCATGCCGGTATTCATCCTGATTTTCTCCGCGCTATTTCTGCGCGAGCGCATCTACTTTTCCCAAGTGGTCGGCATCGGCATCGGCTTCGGCAGCCTCTACATGATCATCAGGAGCCAGGGATTGCACCTGGACCACGCCGAGTTCTTCGGCGTACTGGCGATTCTGACCGCCGCGATCATGCATGCCTTGTGCTACGTGATTACCAAGCAGAAAGGCAGCGCCATCAGCGTGATCACCTACAACACCCTGCCCATCGGCATCGCCGGGCTGATGCTGTTCGTCGCCGGGCTGTGGTTTGAAACACCCACCTTTGAAGACATCACCCTGCGCTCCTGGAGTGCCCTGTTCTACCTCGGACTGGTGGCCTCGGTGGGCGGGTTCATCGTGTACTTCATGCTGCTCAAGCGCTTGAGCCCGATCATCCTGTCGTTCGTGTTCATCATCTTCCCGGTGTTCGCGGTGATCATCGGCGCCTGGTACGAAGGCGTGGCGATTTCACGCGACCTGATGCTGTATTCGGCCATCCTGCTGGCTGGCTTTGCGATCACCAAGTTGCCGATTGAAAAACTCATGGCCAAGAAAAATTGACCCACAACCAACGCGAGAGAAACATGGAAGTCCTCCGCCCCACCGCCCTGGAACACATCTACGCCCACGCCAGCCGCAGCTATCCCGAGGAATGCTGTGGCTACGTCTTTGCCGACGGCAGCGTGTACCTGGGCAGCAATATCCAAAATGAATTGCACCACAAGAACCCCGAGATGTACCCGCGCAGCGCGGCCAGCGGCTACACCTTCTCGGTGGCCGACACCCTGCTGCTGAACAAGGCATTTCGCGGCGACAACCCCGTGGTGGTGATCTACCACTCCCACCCGGACGTCGGCGCGTATTTCAGCGACGAGGACCAGGACAAGGCGCTGTTCCTGGGCGAGCCGATCTACCCCGTGAGCTATCTGGTGGTGGATGTTCGCCAGGGCCAGGCCCTCGGTTCCAAGTTATTTGCCTGGGATGGCAAACATTTCGCCCTTCAACCCTTCAACGACCTGCACACGGAGGTGTCCATGAACGCTGTCTCTTTCCCCGATATCCTGGTTCGCGTGGCCAAGCTGCCGGAATCGACCCTTGAGAGCACCGGATCGACATTGCGCGAAGTCATTGAAAACCTCTGCACCAGCCACCCGCAGTTGCGTGCGCACCTGTTTCACGAGAAGAACAACCAGCTCAAGGAACACTTCCTGTTTACCGCCGAAGAAGAGCTGATCGGTGCCGACGAACCCTTGCCGGAACAAGCCAAAATCGAAGTGTTGCTCGCCACGTCCGGCGGCATAGACCTCGACACTCTGAGCAACGAGGAAGTACAGCGTTACGTGCGCCACATCACCCTGCCGGGCGTCGGCCGCGAAGGCCAGTTGAACCTGAAAAAAGCCAAGGTATTGATCATCGGCACCGGTGGCCTGGGCTCACCCATCAGCCTGTACCTGGCGGCGGCCGGTGTCGGCACTCTGGGCCTGGTGGATTTCGATGTGGTGGAAAGCAGCAACCTGCAACGCCAAATCGTCCACGGCAACAGCACCCTCGGCATGCCCAAGGTCGAATCCGCCAAGCAACGCCTGCAAGACCTCAACAGTCATATCCAGATCAACGCCCACGACACCGCCCTGAATGCCGACAATGCCCTGGAGTTGGTGGGTGCCTATGACCTGGTGATCGACGGCACCGACAATTTCGACACCCGCTACCTGGTCAATGACGCCTGCGTACAGCTTGGAAAACCCTTGGTGTATGGCGCCATTTACCGTTTCGACGGGCAGATCAGCGTCCTCAACTACAAGGGCGGGCCGTGCTACCGCTGCCTGTTCCCCAGCGCACCGCCCGCAGAGCTGGCACCCAATTGCAGCGCCGGTGGCGTGATAGGCGTACTGCCCGGCGTGGTGGGGATGATCCAGGCCACCGAGGCCATCAAGCTGTTGATCGGCATTGGCGAGCCGCTGTCCGGGCGCTTGATGCGCTTCGATGCGCTGGCGATGAAATTCAGTGAAATCCGCTTCAAACGCCGCGCCGACTGCCCGTGCTGCTCCGAACTGCGCCACAGTGAAACGGTCGCGCCAGCCGTGTGCGCCGACACCATGCCCAGCGCACCGTCACTCGCCGAAGAGCGCTACATCAAGCCGCGCGTTCTCAAGCAATTGCTCGAACACCCGCGCAGCGCCGACGTGCTGCTGGACGTGCGCGACGCCAGCGAACTGGAGGTGTGCAAGTTACCGGGGGTGGTGCACATCCCCCTCGCCGAGCTGGACGGTCAACTCGACCGCCTCAGCCGCGACAACACTCATTACCTGATCTGCTACGCCGGCACCCGCGCCGAGCAAGCGGCCAGTACGCTGCTCGCGGCAGGTTTTGCCAACACCAAAGTCCTGCAAGGCGGCATGAAGCACTGGGTTCGCGACGTCGAACCCGACATGCCCTTGTACTGAGTTGAGGACTGACTGATGTTGCATAACTCGATCCTCGATGCCATCGGCCACACGCCCATCGTGCGTCTGGCGCAGTTTTCCGAAGACCTCGGCATCGAGGTCTACGCCAAGCTCGAATCCCTCAACCCCGGCGGCAGCCACAAGGCGCGCATCGCCCTCGGCATGATCCTCGACGCCGAGCGCCGGGGCGTGCTGATGCGCGATTCCGGGCAAACCATCATCGAGCCCAGTGGCGGCAACACCGGCATCGGCCTGGTGATGGCCGGTAACGTGCTGGGCTACAAGGTGGTGCTGGTGATTCCCGACAACTACAGCCCTGAAAAACAGAAGCTGCTGCGCCTGTACGGCGCCAAGGTGGTGCTGTCGGACAGCCGCCTGGGCAACAATTCCCACGGTGAAAAATGCATGGAGTTGCAGCTGGAAAACCCCAACTACGTGATGCTCAACCAGCAACGTAACGGCGCCAACCCGCAGACTCACCGCGACACCACCGCGCCGGAAATCCTCCGCGCCTTTGGTGATCGCCGCGTGGACTACTTCGTCAGCGGCATCGGCACCGGTGGCCATATCACCGGTATCGGCGAAACCCTCAAAGCCGCCTGGCCGGCACTACGCGTAATGGGCGTGGAACCGGAAGAATGTGACCTGCTGAAAAACCAACACGCGCCGCACCATATCCAGGGCCTGTCGATTGGGCTGATCCCGAGCATCCTCAACCTCGATGTGATTGACGGCATGCTCAAGGTTTCGCGCCAAGACTGCATCGACATGATGAAACGCATCATGCGCACCGACGCCATCAGCCTGGGCCTCTCCTCCGCCGCCAACATGGTGGCCGTCGCCAGGCTTGCCCCCGAACTGCCGCCCGAAACGGTGGTGTTGACCATGGTCTACGACAATGCCGACAGCTACCTGCCCAGCTTCGAATAACCGGTTTTCCAACCAGCCAGAATGCGGGGGTTCCTCCATGGGCGGCTTTATCGACATGCAACACCTGCATGATGAGTTGCTCACCCAACTCATCAAGACCCTGACGCCTGCGCAAATGAAACAGTTGGAACCGCACCTGGCGCCGCTGATCCAGAGCGCCGCCCAATCGGTGGCCGAAGACCTGATCGCCTATGCCTACCGCGACCCGGCTTCACGCGGTCGCGGCGAGCTGATTCTGGAATCCTATGCCTCGTTCAAGGCGGTGCTGTATTACCGGCTTGCGCACCTGGTGTGGAATTTCCCCGACCAGACCAACGGCGTGTTCTCGCGCATCGCCCTCAAGCTCAGCAACCAGGGCAAAGTGCTGTCCGGCGCCGAGATACACCCGGCGGCGCGCATCGGCCGGCGCTTTGTGCTGGACCACGGCTACGGCACGGTCATCGGTGAAACCTGCGAGATCGGCAACGACTGCTACATCCTCTGCGGCGTGACCCTCGGCGCTCGGGGCATTGCCAACAACCCTGACGGCAAGCGCCATCCACGCCTGGGCAACAACGTCGAAGTCGGCTCCGGTGCCCGGGTGCTGGGGTATGTGTTAATTGGCGATAACGTGTTTATCAGCCCGTCCTGCGTGATCACCCAGGACGTGCCCGCCGGGACCAAGGTCAAGGTGGTCAACCAGATCCAACTGCAGAAAAACGATGAATCGGACCACAGCAGCTACCTTGGCGCCTTCGCCCTGGAGGAGCGCTTGCACGTGGTCGGCGAGGTCAACGCCAGCCACAAGGTGACGGTGCTGGATGCCGACTTCCACCCTTTGCCTGGGCTGATGCTGGAGCCGACAGTGAAGGAGCGTCATCACCTCCAATTTCGTCTGCACCGGGTCGAAGCCGGCAATCAACTGCCGCGCCTGCCGCTGAACCTGAAAATCTGCGGCCCGGAATTTGAAATAACCCTGCTTTCCCCCCCTGGCTTGAGTGCAATGGTGCGCCACCTGTTGCAAGCCAGCCCACTGATCGTCGGAGGTTGAACATGTCCGTGCACTCCATGGAAACCCTGGCGCTGTATGACAGCGCGCCCTACCAGAACGCATTCAGCGCCCGGGTGATTGCCGTAAGCGAACACGGCATTGCCCTGGAGCACACACTGTTCTACCCCACCGGCGGCGGACAGCCGGGCGATACCGGCCACTTGACCTTACCCGATGGTACGCGGGTCGAAGTGATCGGCACCGTACGCGACCAAGTACTGCGCTCGATCATCTGGCACCAGGTTGAACACTGCCCCGAGCAACTGGTTGCCGGAGTACAGGTGGATGCCGGGCTGGATTGGGCACGGCGCTACCAGCACATGAAAATGCACACCTGCCTGCATTTGTTGTGCTCGCTCATCGATGCACCGGTAACGGGCTGCAGCATCAGTGCCGACAAAGGTCGCCTGGATTTCGACCTGCCGGAAATGACCCTCGACAAAGACAGCATCACCCGCGACCTCAACGCGCTGATCGAACAGGCTCACCCGGTGAAAACCCTGTCGATGGCTGCCACGGAATACTCCACCCTGTTGCAGATCACCCGCACCCAAGCGGTCGCCCCCCCGGTGATCCAAGGTTCGGTACGGGTGATTGAAATTGCCGGGATCGACATCCAGCCGTGCGGCGGCACCCACGTGATCAACACTGAGGAAATCGGCCGGGTGTTCTGCGAAAAGATCGAGAAGAAGAGTAAGCACAATCGCCGGGTGATCCTGCGGTTCGAATGAACGCAATTCAAATGTGGGAGGGGGCAAGTCGAATCGTCGCGCCGCCCTCCCACATTTTTAGTTTTGCGTCGCCTGCTAGATCACGAACAGGTCCATGAAGCGGTTTACAGCTGTGGCCTCAAGCTTCGCCTGGTCCTTGCACAACGCAAAGATCTCAGCGCTGCGTTGCGCGGTAAACCGCGTCGCCAGGTTGGCCTTGAACTTGTCTTCCAGCAACGGGATGCCATTCACGCGCCGGCGACGATGGCCGATGGGATATTCCACCGCCACCTGCTGGGTGCTGGAGCCATCCTTGAAGAACACCTGCACTGCATTGGCGATGGAACGTTTGTCGGCCTCCAGGTATTCGCGGCTGTAGCGTGGGTCTTCGACAATGACCATCTTGTCGCGCAGCTCATCAATGATCGGGTGGGCTGCATGGAATTCATCTTCGTACTGCTCGGCCACCAGATTGCCGAACGCCAGAGGCACGGCGGTCATGTATTGCAAACAGTGGTCGCGATCAGCGGCGTTGGCCAACTGGCCCACCTTGGAAATGATGCGGATCGCCGACTCATGGGTAGTGATCACGATGCGCTCGATCTCATGCAGTCGATGTTTGACCTGAGGATGCAAAGTCACCGCCGCTTCGCAGGCTGTTTGCGCATGGAACTCGGCGGGGAAGCTGATCTTGAACAGCACGTTTTCCATCACATAGGTGCCGTATGCCTGGGAAAGGCTGAACGCGCGCTTGTCCTCGGGCTTGAGCGCCAGGTCCTTGTTGGTGTGGCTGAACAACACGTCGTAAAAGCCCCACTGCGGCGCGCTCAAGACACCAGGAATGCCCATCTCGCCACGCAGCGCGATATCCGCCAGGCGCACGCCACGGCTTGATGCATCACCCGCCGCCCAGGATTTTCGCGAGCCGGCATTCGGCGCATGGCGGTAAGTGCGCAGCGCTTGCCCATCCACAAACGCGTGGGACAAGGCCGCCAGCAGTTGCTCACGGGTGGCGCCCATCAGCTTGGCAGTGACCGCCGTCGAGGCGACTTTGACCAGCAGCACATGGTCGAGGCCGACACGGTTGAACGAGTTTTCCAGCGCGATAACGCCCTGAATTTCGTGGGCCATGATCATCGCTTCCAACACCGCACGCACGGTCAGCGGCGCATCTCCATTGGCCACACGTTTTTGCGACAGGTGATCGGCCACGGCCAGAATGCCACCGAGGTTATCCGAAGGGTGGCCCCATTCAGCGGCGAGCCAGGTGTCGTTGTAGTCGAGCCAACGCACGATGCAGCCAATGTCCCAGGCGGCCTTGACCGGATCCAGGCGCAACGACGTGCCCGGCACTCGCGCACCGAACGGCACCACCGTGCCCTCGACGATCGGCCCCAGGTGCTTGGTGCACTCGGGAAAACGCAGCGCCAGGAGACCGCAACCGAGGGTGTCCATCAGGCAGTTGCGGGCAGTGTCGAGGGCCGCTGGGGAGTCGATCCGGTAGGTGAGGACGTAGTCGGCGATGTCCTGCAGAACCTGGTCGTAGTCGGGGCGGTTGTTCTGGTCGACGTTGGTGCTCATGGCAGATCTCCAAAGTGAGTTAGGGTTGTTGCATCCTCAGGGTCAGGGTTGATCGTTTCGCAGGTCTGAATGCCTGCTTATGACTGTGGGGGGGGCGGTGCGACGATTCGACTTGCCCCCGATGGCGATGGGTCAGTGATGAATGGGTCGACTGACGCACCGCTATCAAGGGCAAGTCGAATCGTCGCACCGCCCCTCCCACAAGGGATTGGTGTTGGACTTTAGAAAGAGTCGCCGGGTACGCGGACGAAACCTTCCATCAACACCCGTGCACTGCGGCTCATGATGGCTTTCTTCACCACCCACTCACCGTTCACCTGGGTGGCTTCAGCCCCCACGCGCAACGTGCCGGACGGATGCCCGAAGCGCACCGCATTACGTTCAATGCCGCCTGCGGCAAGGTTGACCAGCGTCCCGGAAATCGCCGCCGCCGTGCCAATCGCCACGGCAGCCGTGCCCATCATGGCGTGGTGCAGCTTGCCCATGGACAGGGCGCGCACCAGCAAATCCACATCGCCAGCCTTGATCGCCTTGCCGCTGGACGCCACGTAATCCGCAGGCTTGGCCACAAATGCGACCTTCGGCGTGTGCTGGCGCTGGGCGGCTTCGTCCAGGTGTTTGATCAGGCCCATGCGCAACGCGCCATAGGCCCGCACGGTCTCGAACATGGCCAAAGCCTTGGGGTCGCCGTTGATCGCGCCTTGCAGCTCGGTGCCGGTGTAGCCGAGGTCTTCGGCGTTGATGAAAATCGTCGGGATGCCGGCGTTGATCAGCGTGGCCTTGAAGGTGCCGACACCGGGCACTTCCAGGTCATCGACCAGGTTGCCGGTGGGAAACATCGAGCCGCCGCCGCCCTCTTCTTCTGCCGCCGGGTCCATGAATTCCAGCTGCACTTCGGCGGCCGGAAAGGTCACGCCGTCCAGTTCGAAGTCGCCGGTTTCCTGCACAGCGCCGTCGGTAATCGGCACGTGGGCGATGATGGTCTTGCCGATATTGGCCTGCCACACACGCACCACGGCCACGCCGTTGTGCGGAATGCGAGCCGGGTCGACCAACCCGGCGGTGATGGCGAACGAACCCACCGCCGCCGACAGGTTGCCGCAGTTGCCGCTCCAGTCGACAAAGGGTTTGTCGATGGAGACTTGGCCAAACAGGTAGTCCACGTCGTGCTCGGCGCGGGTGCTTTTGGCCAGGATCACGCTTTTACTGGTGCTAGATGTGGCGCCGCCCATGCCGTCGATTTGTTTGTCGTAGGGATCGGGGCTGCCGATCACCCGCAACAACAAGGCATCGCGGGCAGCGCCCGGTACCTGCGCCGAGGCGGGCAGGTCCTGGAGGCTGAAAAATACGCCCTTGCTCGTGCCGCCACGCATATAGGTGGCGGGGATCTTGATTTGCGGTACGTGTGCCATGGTCGTCCTCTTAAGCGGTCGCCGCCGATTCCAGGAAGTCCTGGGCAAAACGTTGCAACACGCCGCCCGCCTCGTAGATCGACACTTCTTCGGCGGTGTCGAGGCGGCAGGTCACCGGCACTTCGACACGTTCGCCATTCTTGCGGTTGATCACCAGGGTCAACTGCGCACGCGGGGTGCGCTCGCCGACCACGTCATAGGTTTCACTGCCGTCGATGTGCAAGGTGTGACGGTCGGTTCCCGGCAAAAACTCCAGGGGCAACACGCCCATGCCCACCAGGTTGGTGCGGTGGATGCGCTCGAAACCTTCGGCGGCAATCGCCTCCACACCAGCCAGGCGCACGCCCTTGGCCGCCCAGTCGCGGGACGAGCCCTGGCCGTAATCGGCACCGGCGATGATGATCAGCGGCTGCTTGCGTTCCATGTAGGTTTCGATGGCTTCCCACATCCGCGTAACCTGGCCTTCCGGCTCGATGCGCGCCAGGGAACCCTGTTTGACCTTGCCGTTTTCCACCACCATTTCGTTGAACAGTTTCGGGTTGGCGAACGTTGCGCGCTGCGCGGTCAAATGGTCGCCGCGGTGGGTTGCGTAGGAGTTGAAGTCGACTTCCGGCAGGCCCATTTTCGCCAGGTATTCACCGGCAGCGCTGTCGAGCATGATCGCGTTGGACGGCGACAGGTGATCGGTGGTGATGTTGTCCGGCAGCACCGCCAGCGGGCGCATGCCCTTCAGCGGACGCGCTCCGGCCAGCGCACCTTCCCAATACGGCGGACGGCGGATATACGTGCTCTGCGGACGCCAGTCGTACAGCGGCGCGACTTTGGGGCCGGTGTCTTCGTGGATCGCAAACATCGGGATATACACCGCGCGGAACTGCTCCGGCTTGACCGAGGCCTTGACCACCGCATCGATTTCTTCGTCGCTCGGCCAGATGTCCTGCAGGCGGATTTCCTTGCCGTCGGCGTCGAGGCCGAGCACGTCCTTCTCGATGTCGAAACGGATGGTGCCAGCAATCGCATACGCCACCACCAACGGCGGCGACGCGAGGAAGGCTTGCTTGGCGTAAGGATGAATGCGCCCGTCGAAGTTGCGATTACCCGACAGTACGGCGGTGGCGTAAAGGTCGCGGTCAATGATCTCTTGCTGGATCACCGGGTCGAGCGCGCCGGACATGCCGTTGCAGGTGGTGCAGGCAAACGCCACCACGCCGAAACCGAGCTTATCCAGTTCGTGACCGAGGCCGGCTTCTTCCAGGTACATGGCCACGGTTTTCGAACCGGGTGCCAAGGAGGATTTGACCCACGGCTTGCGCTTGAGCCCCAGCTTGTTGGCATTGCGCGCCAACAGCCCGGCGGCGATCACGTTGCGCGGGTTGCTGGTGTTGGTGCAACTGGTGATGGCGGCGATGATCACCGCGCCATCAGGCATTTGCCCCGGCACTTCATCCCACTGTCCGGAGATACCTTTGGCCGCCAGGTCGCGGGTGGCGACGCGGGCGTGGGGATTGCTCGGGCCGGCCATGTTGCGCACGACGCTGGACAGGTCGAAGGTCAGGCCGCGCTCGTACTGCGCGCCTTTCAAATCATCCGCCCACAGACCGGTGTGGCGCGCATATTGCTCGACCAGCGCGACCTGTTGATCTTCACGGCCGGTGAGTTTCAGGTAGGCGATGGTTTGTTGGTCGATATAAAACATCGCTGCCGTGGCGCCGTATTCCGGGGCCATGTTGGAGATGGTCGCGCGGTCGCCCAAGGTCAGGTTTGATGCGCCTTCGCCAAAGAACTCCAGCCATGCGCCGACGACTTTCTGTTGGCGCAGGAACTCGGTCAGCGCCAGCACCATATCGGTGGCGGTGATGCCCGGCAGCAGCTTGCCCGTCAGCTCGACACCGACGCTTTCCGGCAGGCGCATCCACGAGGCGCGACCGAGCATCACGCTCTCCGCTTCCAGGCCGCCGACGCCAATGGCGATCACGCCCAGAGCATCCACGTGGGGCGTGTGGCTGTCGGTGCCGACGCAGGTATCCGGAAACGCCACGCCGTCACGCACCTGGATCACCGGGGACATTTTCTCCAGGTTGATCTGGTGCATGATGCCATTACCCGGCGGGATCACGTCGACGTT
The DNA here is from genome assembly GCF_054683855.1 of Pseudomonas sp. H1_D04. Lineage (NCBI taxonomy): Bacteria > Pseudomonadati > Pseudomonadota > Gammaproteobacteria > Pseudomonadales > Pseudomonadaceae > Pseudomonas > Pseudomonas sp. H1_D04. The sequence continues at coordinate 3,744,298 of NZ_CP162826.1, read as the reverse complement.
CTTGAAGGCCTTTTTGGTCCACTCGATAAAGTGGAAACGGTCTTCGTTGCGACGGTCTTCAATGGCGCGGTTTTTCTCGAACGCATCGGGGTCAAAACCCCCGGCTTCGACGGCCAGGGAGTGGTCAACGATCAATTGGGTCGGCACCACCGGGTTGACCTGGGCCGGGTCGCCGCCTTGCAGGGCGATGGCATCGCGCAGGCCGGCGAGGTCGACCAGCGCGGTCTGGCCAAGAATGTCGTGGCACACCACACGCGCCGGGAACCAGGGGAAGTCGAGATCGCGCTTGCGTTCGATCAACTGGCTCAGGGAAGCATTGAGAGTGGCCGGGTCGCAGCGGCGCACCAGGTTTTCTGCCAGTACGCGGGAGGTGTAGGGCAAGGTGGCGTAGGCGCCGGGGGTGATTGCTTCGACTGCCGCACGGGCGTCGAAGAAATCCAGGCGGCTGCCGGGGAGCGGTTTGCGAAATTCTGTGTTCATCGTCAGGACTCGGTCACGGTGATTACAAAAGGAAGACCTGGGCCGATCCAGAATTGAAATGCGATTCAAATGTGGGAGGGGCGGTGCGACGTTTCGACTTGCCCCCGATAGCGGTTTATCAGTTGCCATAGGTGTTGAATGACATACCGCCATCGGGAGCAAGCCCCTCCCACACTTTGACCTCATTCCAATCCTGGGATCGTCAGTCTTCAGCGACGTTCGATTGGCACGAACTTGCGCTGTTCGACGCCGGTGTACTCGGCGCTTGGACGGATGATGCGGTTGTTGGCGCGTTGCTCGAATACGTGGGCTGCCCATCCTGTAAGCCGCGAGCACACGAAGATCGGCGTGAACAGCTTGGTCGGAATGCCCATGAAGTGGTACGCCGAGGCATGGTAGAAGTCGGCATTAGGGAAGAGTTTTTTCTGTTCCCACATGGTCTTGTCGATGGCTTCGGACACTGGGAACAGCACGGTGTCGCCCACTTCGTCAGCGAGTTTTTTCGACCAGCCCTTGATCACTTCATTACGCGGGTCGTTGTCTTTGTAGATCGCGTGGCCGAAGCCCATGATCTTGTCTTTGCGCGCCAGCATGCCGAGGGTGCCTTCGACAGCCTCTTCTGCCGAACCGAAACGCTCGATCATTTCCATCGCCGCTTCGTTGGCGCCGCCATGCAGCGGACCGCGCAGGGAGCCAATGGCGGCAGTGACGCAGGAGTAGAGATCGGACAGGGTCGAGGCACACACGCGAGCGGTGAAGGTCGACGCGTTGAATTCGTGCTCGGCGTAAAGGATCAGCGAGACGTTCATGACCTTCTCATGCAGCTCGCTCGGTTTCTCGCCGTGCAGCAGGTGCAGGAAATGACCACCGATACTCGGCTCGTCGGTCACGCAGTCGATGCGCTTACCGTCGTGGCTGAAGCGGTACCAGTAACACATGATTGCCGGGAAGGCGGCGAGCAAGCGGTCGGTGACATCGCGCTGCACGCTGAAGTCTTTTTCCGGCTCGATGTTGCCCAGGAACGAACAACCGGTGCGCATCACGTCCATCGGATGGGCGTCGGCGGGGATGCGTTCCAGCACTTCCTTGAGCGCTTGCGGCAGGTCGCGCAGCTTGCTCAGCTTCTGGCTGTACGCAGCCAGTTCGGCTTTGGTCGGCAATTCGCCGTACAGCAGCAGGTAGGCGACTTCCTCAAACTGCGCATCGGCAGCAAGTTCGCGAACATCGTAGCCGCGGTAGGTCAGGCCGGCACCGGCCTGGCCCACGGTGGACAGTGCAGTTTGCCCGGCGACCTGGCCACGCAGGCCGGCGCCACTCAGTACTTTTGCTTCAGCCATGGATTTTCTCCAATTTTGTCGTTATTCAGGGAGACGTGTTCGTCACTTCTTCGCGGCGAACAGCGCGTCGAGCTTCTGCTCGAAGGTGTGGTAGTCGATGCGATCGTAAAGCTCCATGCGGGTTTGCATGGTGTCGATCACGTTCTGTTGGGTGCCGTCGCGACGGATCGCGGTGTAAACGTTCTCGGCGGCCTTGTTCATGGCGCGAAAGGCCGAGAGCGGATACAGCACGATGGAAACATCAGCAGATTTCAACTGTTCGGTGGTGTACAGCGGCGTCGCGCCGAATTCGGTGATGTTGGCCAGGATCGGCGCTTTCACACGGGCGGCGAACAGCTTGTACATCTCCAGTTCAGTGATGGCTTCCGGGAACACCATGTCGGCACCAGCCTCGATGCAGGCGGCGGCACGCTCCAGGGCGGACTCCAACCCTTCGACGGCCAAGGCATCGGTACGCGCCATGATCACGAAGCTGTCATCGGTGCGCGCATCCACGGCGGCCTTGATGCGGTCGACCATTTCCTGCTGGGACACGATTTCTTTATTCGGACGATGGCCGCAGCGCTTGGCGCCGACCTGGTCTTCGATATGAATCGCGGCGGCGCCGAACTTGATCATCGATTTGACGGTGCGCGCGACGTTGAACGCCGAGGAGCCAAAACCGGTGTCCACGTCCACCAACAGCGGCAGGTCGCAGACGTCGGTGATGCGGCGCACGTCGGTGAGCACGTCATCCAGGCCAGTGATGCCCAGGTCGGGCACGCCCAGGGAACCGGCCGCCACGCCCCCGCCTGACAGGTAGATCGCCTTGAAGCGAGCGCGCTTGGCCAGCAGCGCGTGGTTGGCGTTGATTGCGCCGACGACCTGCAACGGCTGTTCACTGGCGACTGCGTCACGGAAACGCTGGCCGGGTGTGCTTTTATTGTTCGAACTCATGACTCACCTCTATCAGGGGCGCCGTCCGGGAAGTGACGGGCAATGTTGCGTTTGGACGCACCGATATGACGGCGCATCAGCAGTTCGGCCAGTTCACCGTCGCGATCGGCAATCGCGTCAAGAATGCGGTGATGCTCGGCAAAAGCCTGGCGTGGACGATTGGGGGTGGTGGAGAACTGGATGCGGTACATGCGCACCAACTGGTACAGCTCGCCGCAGAGCATTTGGGTCAGGGTGCGGTTACCGGCGCCTTGAATTATCCGGTAATGAAAGTCGAAGTCGCCTTCTTGCTGGTAGTAGCCGACGCCGGCCTGGAACGCAGCATCCCGTTCGTGGGTGTGCAGCACTTGGCGCAGCTCTTCGATTTCGGCGTCGGTCATGCGCTCGGCGGCCAGGCGGCAGGCCATGCCTTCCAGAGATTCGCGGATTTCATAGAGTTCGATCAGCTCGGCGTGGCTCAGGGACACGACCCGCGCGCCCACATGGGGCACGCGAACCAGCAGGCGCTGGCCTTCCAGGCGGTGGATCGCCTCACGCAACGGGCCACGGCTGATGCCGTAGGTGCGGGCCAGTTCCGGTTCGGAGATCTTGCTGCCGGGGGCGATCTCGCCTTTGACGATGGCGGCCTGGATGCGCCGGAAAACGTTCTCCGACATCGTTTGGGATTCGTCCGACACGACTATCGGAGCTTCAGGCTGAACCAGCATATTGTCGACACCTTGAAAAGCAATGCCGCAAAAACTAGCCAATCAGACCTCGATAGTCAAAGAATAAATACACATTGTCGACAATCGTCTAATAACCCTTGTTGCACGCGCTCGGAGCATGGCCGCCTGCCAGCGGTGGCGCCAAAAAAGCATCATGTTAGAATGCCGCCGCATTTGCCTGACATCGCTTGATGAAACGGCGCACGAGGGAGTTTGCGCAGCAATGCCAGTCGCCTTGAATTGAACATCGCACTGCACCGCCTCAGGATCTATGAGACTCAAGCCCTTCCCCCTGTTTTGCCTACTGTTCATCCCCGGCCTTGGCGTTGCCGCCGAGAAGACCGTGTATGGCCTCAATGAATATGCCCAATTGGCTGGCATCGACCTTGAAGTGGCCGCCAAGCTGGACACCGGCGCCAAGACCGCCTCCCTCAGCGCCCGTGATATCAAGCGCTTCAAGCGCAACGGCGAATCCTGGGTGCGCTTCTACCTGGCCATCGACACCGCCCATTCCCACCCCATCGAACGGCCCCTGGCCCGCGTCAGCAAGATCAAACGCCGCGCCGGTGACTACGACCCCGATGAGGACAAGAACTACACCGCCCGTCCAGTGATAGCCCTGGATATCTGCATGGGCACCGCTTTACGCAGCATCGAAGTGAACTTGACTGACCGCAGCGCATTCCAATATCCGCTGCTGATCGGCTCCGAAGCGTTGAAACGCTTTGATGCGCTGGTCGACCCCAGTCTTAAATACGCAGCAGGCAAACCCGCCTGCGCCACCGACGCTCATACCGCCGAGTAAACCGAATGCGCTCTCTTACCCTGCACCTGAAAATCCTGATCGCCATCCTGGTGGTGCTGGGTATTTCGGTCACCGCCTACCAGATCTTCGTGCTGGGCATTCCTGTCACTGAGGACGCGACCGACGATTTGTGGAACATCGACGCCAAGGTCGAGTTCGTCGCCAATCCGAAGGACCCGGTGAAGATCCAGATGTTCGTGCCGCCCCTGAGCCGCGACTTCGTCAGCCTTAATGAGAGCTTTATCTCGAACAACTATGGGGTGAGCGTCAATCGTATTGACGGTAACCGTAAGGTCACCTGGTCGGCACGCCGCGCCAACGGCAACCAGACCCTGTATTACCGCCTGGTGCTGACCAAGCGTTACAGCGGTGAAAAAACCAAGATCAAAGGCCCAACGTTCCGCGATAGCATCGCGGTGGAAGGCCCGGAAAAAATCGCCGCCGAAGCCCTGCTGGCGCCGATCCGCCAGCATTCGGCCGACGTCGAAACCTTCATTACCGAAGCCATCAAGCGCACCAACAACCTCAACGACGACAATGTGAAGCTGTTGCTCGCCGGCGACCCGTCCACGCCGCACAAGGCCAAGATCGTCGAGTTGCTGCTGTCCATCGCCCACGTGCCGGTGGAAAAGGTCCACACCATCCGCCTGGTCGCCGACCAGCCGCAAACGCCCGAACTCTGGCTGCGCAGCTTTAATGGCAATGACTGGCTCTACTTCAACCCGGAAACCGGCGAACAGGGCCTGCCCAGCGACCGCCTGCTGTGGTGGACCGGCGATGAAAACCTGATCACGGTCGACGGCGGCAAGAAAGCCATGGTGACGTTCAGCCTGAACAACAGCGAAATGAACGCGATTCGCCTGGCCAAGCTGACGGATGAAAACACCGACGCCAACTTCCTCGAATACTCGCTGTACGGCCTGCCACTGCAAACCCAGCAGACGTTCATGATCATGGTGATGATCCCGATTGGCGTGCTGGTGATTCTGATCCTGCGCAATCTGATCGGCCTGCAGACCCTGGGCACGTTCACGCCAGTGCTGATTGCCCTCGCGTTCCGCGAGACGCAATTGGGCTTCGGAATCGTGCTTTTCACCATTATTACGGCACTGGGGCTGTCACTCAGGTCGTACCTGGAACACTTGAAGCTGCAAATGCTGCCGAGGCTGTCGGTGGTGCTGACCTTCGTGGTGGTGCTGATCGCGGCCATCAGTCTGTTCAGCCATAAACTGGGGCTGGAGCGCGGGCTGTCGGTGGCACTGTTCCCGATGGTGATCCTGACCATGACCATCGAACGCCTGTCGATCACCTGGGAAGAGCGCGGTGCCAACCATGCGTTGAAAGTGGCGATTGGTACGTTGTTCGCTGCCTCCCTGGCGCACTTGATTATGAGCGTGCCGGAGTTGGTGTACTTCGTGTTCACCTTCCCTGCGATCCTCCTGATCCTGGTGGGCTTCATGCTGGCCATGGGTCGTTATCGCGGCTACCGCCTGACCGAGCTGGTGCGTTTCAAGGCGTTCTTGAAGGCTGATAAGTAATGTTCGGTTTCTGGAAGACCTGGAAAGCCCTGGAAGCGCGGGGAATCATGGGCATCAACCGGCGTAACGCCGACTACGTGCTCAAGTACAACAAGCGCAGCCTGTACCCTATCGTGGATGACAAGATCATCACCAAGGAACGGGCGATCGCGGCGGGTATCCACGTGCCGGAAATGTATGGAGTGATCTCCACCGAGAAGGAAATCGACAAGCTCGATGAAATTATCGGTGGGCGCAGCGACTTCGTGATCAAGCCGGCCCAGGGCGCCGGCGGTGACGGCATTCTCGTGGTGGCCGACCGTTTTGAAGGGCGCTACCGCACGGTGTCCGGCAAGATCATCAGCCATGAAGAGATCGAGCATCAGATTTCCAGCATCCTCACAGGCCTGTATTCCCTGGGCGGCCACCGTGACCGCGCGCTGATCGAGTACCGTGTGGTACCCGACCAGATCTTCAAGAGCATCAGCTACGAAGGCGTTCCGGATATCCGCATCATCGTGCTGATGGGCTACCCGGTGATGGCCATGCTGCGGTTGCCGACCCGCCAGTCCGGCGGCAAGGCCAACCTGCACCAGGGCGCGATTGGCGTCGGTGTGGACCTTGCCACCGGCCTGACACTGCGCGGTACCTGGCTGAACAACATCATCACCAAGCACCCCGACACCACTAACGCGGTGGATGGCGTGCAACTGCCCAACTGGGACGGTTTCATGAAGCTGGCCGCCGGCTGCTATGAGCTATGCGGGCTGGGCTACATCGGTGTGGACATGGTGCTGGACCAGGAAAAAGGCCCGCTGATCCTGGAGCTCAATGCGCGGCCAGGGCTGAACATCCAGATCGCCAACGATTGCGGCCTGACCTTGCGCACCCACGCGGTAGAAGCACGACTGGAAGCACTCAAAGCCGCCGGCGTGACGGAAACCCCGGAAGAGCGGGTGACGTTTGTGCAGGAAATGTTTGGGCATATACCCCCCGTAGAAGGCTGATCCGGTCTTCGAACTGTCTATCGCCGACATCCCCTCTAGGAGCAAATCCTACAGGGGACTACAATCCCCTCCCCCGCGCCTTGGCTGATCCACCCTCGCATGTCGACCTGTTCAGTACACCCGCTGCCCTATCGGGCCAACCCCGCCGAGTATTTTGCGGCGATTCGCCATGCACCCGGCGCGGTCCTGCTCGACAGCGGCCGACCTGCTGCCGAACGCGGTCGTTATGACCTGCTCAGCGCCTGGCCCGAGGCGACTCTTGCAGTGGATCCTGACGAAAGCGGCAGCAACTTCCTGCGGCGATTACGGAAAAACCTTTCACAGTTGGGTGAAGCGAAATTGCCCGACGGCTATGAGTTGCCGTTTGCCGGTGGCTTGATCGGCTACCTGAGCTACGACTTTGGCCGGCATTTGGAACAGCTGCCGCACTTGGCGGTGGATGATTTGCACCTGCCGGATGCGCGTTTTGGACTGTATGCCTGGGCGCTGATCAGCGACCACTTGGCACAGACCAGCCAACTGGTATTTCACCCGGCGCTGGCCGATAGCGAACGGCAGCGACTGATCACGCTGTTCAGCGGTGACGCCGCCACCGCCCCTGCAACCTTCAAATTGCAGGGCCCCATGGCGCCGGATCTCAGCGTCGAGGCTTACCAGCAGGCCATTGAGCGCATCCAGGATTACATCCAGGCCGGCGACTGCTACCAGGTCAACTTCGCCCAGCGTTTTCGTGCGCCGTGCAGCGGTGATCCTTGGGTCGCCTATTGCGCCTTGCGCGAAGCCTGCCCGACGCCCTTCTCCGGATTCCAGAGCCTGCCCAATGACGGCGCGGTATTGAGCCTGTCACCGGAGCGTTTCGTGCGCATCAGCGAGCGCCAGGTCGAAACCCGCCCGATCAAAGGCACCCGCCCACGCGGTGTCACGCCTGAAGAAGACGCCGCCCACGCCACGGAACTGCTGGCCAGCCCCAAGGATCGCGCCGAAAACCTGATGATCGTCGACCTGCTGCGCAACGACCTGGGGCGCAGTTGCCGCACCGGCTCGGTGAGCGTGCCGGAGTTGTTCAGCCTGGAAAGCTACCCCAACGTGCACCACCTGGTGAGCAGCGTCACCGGCACACTGGCCGACGACAAAGACGCCCTCGACCTGATCGCCGGCAGCTTCCCTGGTGGGTCCATCACCGGCGCGCCGAAGATTCGCGCCATGCAGATCATCGACGAACTGGAACCCACCCGACGCGGCTTGTACTGCGGTTCGCTGGTGTACCTGGACGTACGCGGCGAGATGGACAGCTCCATCGCCATTCGCAGCTTGTTGGTCAAGGATGGTCAAGTGTGCTGCTGGGGCGGCGGCGGGATTGTCGCGGATTCGCAGTGGGAGGCCGAGTATCAGGAGTCGCTGACGAAGGTGCGGGTTTTGCTACAAACGCTGGAAGGGTTGTAGCAGGTAGACCTCTTGTGGCGAGGGAGCTTGCTCGCGTTGGACTGCGCAGCAGTCCCATTCCGGGGGCAAGCCCGCTCGCCACAATCCGCTTTAGAGGCTCAGCGACCGATTCGACGCCTTGATGAACTCTTTCTTCAAATCCTCAAACGTATGCACCGCCGGGAATTGCGGGAACTCGCGAATCACATTCTCCGGCGCATGGAACAGAATCCCACGGTCGGCCTCGCCCAACATGGTGGTGTCGTTGTAGGAGTCGCCAGCGGCGATCACGCGGTAGTAAAGAGTCTTGAACGCCAATACCGACTGGCGCTTGGGGTCTTTCTGGCGCAGTTGGTAGCTCACCACCCTGTCGGATTCATCGGTGATGAGGCGGTGGCACAGCAGAGTCGGGAAACCCAGTTGGCGCATAAGCGGCTGGGAAAATTCGTAGAAGGTGTCGGACAGGATCACCACCTGAAAACGCTCGCGCAGCCAGTTGACGAACTCGATGGCGCCGTCCAAAGGCTTGAGCGTGGCGATCACTGCCTGGATATCGGCGAGCTTGAGCCCGTGCTCGTCGAGAATACGCAGGCGCTGCTGCATCAGCACGTCGTAGTCAGGAATGTCCCGGGTGGTGGCCCGTAGCGATTCAATACCGGTTTTTTCGGCGAAGGCGATCCAGATTTCCGGTACCAGTACCCCTTCCAGGTCAAGACAGGCAATTTCCACAAGACACTCCTATTGGATGTTGTTAGTTGAGCGAGCAAAAGGACTGCCGAACTCTAGCCATTCAAGCTCGCCGCCGCAACGCGGAGCGGATTTTGATACCATCGCTCCCCTATAGAGCGCTCAGCGCCACTGACCTGTAGGAACCGTCCTGATGAACCAAGCCTTCGACGTCGCTGAACTCGCCGCGACTTACGCCAACAAATCCGCCCAGGACATTCTCAAGCTGGCGTTCAGCCAGTTCGGCGATGACCTGTGGATCTCCTTCAGCGGCGCCGAGGACGTGGTGCTGGTGGACATGGCCTGGAAGCTGAACAAGAACGTCAAGGTGTTCAGCCTCGACACCGGCCGTCTGCACCCGGAGACCTACCGGTTTATCGAGCAGGTGCGCGACTTCTACAAGATCGACATCGAACTGATTTCGCCGGACCAGAGCAAGCTGGAGCCCTTCGTCAAGGAGAAAGGTCTGTTCAGCTTCTATAAGGATGGTCATGGCGAATGCTGCGGCGTGCGCAAGATCGAGCCGCTGCGCCGCAAGCTTTCGGGCGTGAGTGCCTGGGCCACCGGCCAACGCCGTGACCAGAGCCCTGGCACCCGCAGCCAAGTGGCGGCGCTGGAGATCGACACCGCCTTCTCTACCCCGGAACGCACCCTATACAAATTCAACCCGCTGGCGCAGATGAGCAGCGAAGAGATCTGGGGCTATATCCGCATGCTGGAGCTGCCGTACAACAGCTTGCATGAGCGCGGTTTTATCAGCATCGGGTGTGAGCCGTGCACCCGGCCTGTGCTGCCGAACCAGCATGAGCGAGAGGGTCGTTGGTGGTGGGAAGAAGCCACGCAGAAAGAATGCGGGCTGCATGCCGGGAACATCATCAGCAAGGCCTAAGGGCTGACGCGGTTAGAAAATGTGGGAGGGGGCTTGCCCCCGATAGCGGTTTTCCAGTCAAACATAGATTGACTGACAGGCCGCTATCGGGGGCAAGCCCCCTCCCACATTTGTCTTGTGTTGAGTGTTGGAGATGTACACATACATGTAACCATCGGTGCCATTTATGTGTGCAATTCTTATTCGGCCGCACCATAACGTAACACCTCTCCCCTCCCCTCGATTGGCCTGGCGAATCGCATACTGGCAACCCAAAAATAAATAGCTGTTCAGTCGGTCAATTTATATCTCTTTAAATTCAGCTATTTATTTAACCAACCTATAAAAACGAAATTACCCAGGACTTTCATAGATCCAAAACTGGCACGCATGTGGCTTAAGGTGAATTGCGCTTTGTATACAATAAATACAAAACCTACATACACTTTGCCATCTGCCTCTTCCCGGCAGATATGCTGGAGCCTGCCGGAATGCGTACAAGCCTCTCGAACAATATCGCACTGGATCTGCCCTCCTCCGCCCTGAACCCGGACGCCGCATGCCCCGGCCCGTTAGTGCTCAGCCCACGCCTGCACAATAAAGACCTGGCGCCGACCAAGATCGAAGGCCGTCGATGGGGGCGCTACAGCATCTTTGCGTTGTGGACCAATGACGTGCACAACATCGCCAACTATTCGTTCGCCATTGGCTTATATGCACTGGGCCTCGGCGGCTGGCAGATCCTGTTATCCCTGGGGATCGGTGCGGCGCTGGTGTACTTCTTCATGAACTTGTCGGGGTATATGGGGCAAAAGACCGGCGTACCGTTCCCGGTCATCAGCCGTATCAGTTTCGGCATTCACGGCGCACAGATTCCCGCGCTGATCCGTGCGGTCATTGCGATTGCCTGGTTTGGTATCCAGACCTACCTGGCCTCAGTGGTTTTCCGCGTGCTGCTGACGGCAATTCATCCAGGGTTTGCCGACTATGACCACAACTCAATCCTCGGCCTGTCATCCCTTGGCTGGGCGTGTTTTGTGGCGATATGGTTCGTACAACTGGTGATCCTGGCCTACGGCATGGAGATGGTACGGCGCTATGAAGGCTTCGCCGGGCCGGTGATTTTGCTGACTGTGGCGTCGCTGGCCGGTTGGATGTACTTCCAGGCCGGCGGCAACATTGCCTGGTCGATCCGCGAACCGCTGAGCGGTGGCGAGATGTGGCGCAATATCTTTGCCGGCGGCGCGCTATGGCTGGCGATCTACGGCACGCTGATCCTCAACTTCTGCGACTTTGCACGCTCTTCGCCGTGCCGCAAGACCATCCTGGTCGGCAACTTCTGGGGCTTGCCGGTGAATATCCTGGTGTTTGCCGCGATCACCGTGCTGCTCTGCGGCGGCCAATTCCAACTCAATGGCCGGGTGATCGAAAGCCCGACTGAAATCATCGCGGCCATCCCCAATACCTTCTTTCTCGTGCTGGGCTGCCTGGCGTTCCTGATCGTCACCGTGGCGGTGAACATCATGGCCAACTTCGTTGCGCCAGCCTTTGTGCTGAGCAACCTGGCGCCCAAGTACCTGAACTTCCGCCGTGCGGGTCTGATCAGCGCCACCGTGGCTGTATTGATCCTGCCGTGGAACCTCTACAACAGCCCGCTGGTGATCGTGTATTTCCTCTCTGGCCTCGGCGCACTGCTAGGCCCGTTGTACGGGGTGATCATGGTCGACTACTGGCTGATCCGTAAAAGCCAGGTGGACGTACCGCAGTTGTATAGCGAAAACCCGAATGGCGTTTATTACTACAGCCGTGGGGTGAATATGCGTGCAGTGGCGGCGTTTATTCCTGCGGCCATCATCGCCATCCTGCTGGCGCTGTTGCCGGGATTTGCCAGCGTCTCACCGTTTTCCTGGTTGTTTGGCGCCGGTATTGCAGGGTTGCTGTACCTGCTGATCGCCAAGCGCCAGCCGTTCTACGCCGATGTCAGCGGCGAAAGCATTGCCGTCGATAACGTCAGTCACTGAGTAAGGACCTTCCATGCGTATCCTCGTGGTCAACGTCAACACCACCGAATCCATCACTGAAACCATCGCCCAGCAAGCGCGGGCCGTGGCCTCGCCGGGCACTGAGATTGTCGGACTTACCCCGTACTTCGGCGCGGAATCGGTTGAAGGCAATTTTGAGAGCTACCTGGCCGCCATCGCCGTGATGGACCGGGTAATGGCTTACGACCAACCGTTCGATGCGGTGATCCAGGCCGGCTACGGCGAACACGGCCGGGAAGGTTTGCAGGAGTTATTGAATGTGCCGGTGGTGGATATCACCGAAGCGGCGGCCAGCACGGCGATGTTCCTGGGCCATGCCTATTCGGTGGTGACCACCCTGGACCGCACCGTGCCGCTGATCGAAGACCGCCTGAAACTTGCCGGCCTGTACCAGCGCTGCGCTTCAGTTCGGGCCAGTGGCATGGCGGTTTTGGAGCTGGAAGAAGACCCGTTGGCTGCGATGGAAGCCATCGTGCGCCAGGCGGAACTGGCCATCCGCGAGGACAAGGCCGAAGTGATTTGCCTGGGTTGCGGCGGCATGGCCGGGCTGGATGAGCAGATTCGCCAGCGCACCGGGGTGCCGGTGGTGGATGGCGTGACGGCGGCGGTGACCATCGCCGAATCCTTGGTGCGGCTGGGGTTGTCGACGTCGAAGATCCGGACTTACGCGACGCCTCGGCCGAAGAAGGTCATTGGCTGGCCGACCCGGTTCGGCCGCTGAAAATCAAATGTGGGAGCAAGCCACCTCCCACATTTCGAGCTGCGTCTGGTTTTAGATTGCGCTGAACCGTTGCCCCAGTTTTTTTTCGGCAAACTGCTCAATGATGAAGTCCACAAACGCCCGGGTCTTGCCGGGCAGCAGTTTGTGCTCGGCGTAGTAGATGGAAATATTGCCGTCGTCGACGTACCAGTCGGGCAATACCCTTACCACCTCGCCGCTGTCGAAGAACGGCACGGCCATGGGCATGCTCACCAGCGCAATTCCCAAGCCTTGAGCGCTGGCGCGGCAGGCGGCTTCGGAGTCGCTCATGGTCATGCCGGGTTTGAGCACCAGCGGGCGGCATTCACGTTCGACACTGGTCAACTGCCAGGAACGGATACGCCCGGTTTGCGGTGAGCGGATCAGGATACCTTTGCACCGCGACAGGTCTTCGGGCTCGCGCACCGGTGGGCGTTGCGCCAGGTAACCCGGTGAAGCCACCAGCACCCGGTGCGCGGGCGTCAACTTGCGCGCCACCACGCCTTGGGGCAGTTCAAAACCGCCGCCAATCGCGGCATCAAAGCCTTGGCCGATCAGGTCCACCTGGCGGTTATCAAAATGCCAGTCCGGGCTGATATCCGGGAAACGCCGCATAAACTCCCCCAGCAGCGGCACCACATAGCGATTGCCGAACACCGTGCCCATGCTGACCTTGAGCGTACCCACCGGTCGCCCTTCGGCGCTGGCCAGGTTGGCGACGGCGTTCTGGATAGTGGTAAGGCTGGCGCTGACCTCTTCTAGAAACAGCTTGCCGGCTTCAGTCAGCGTGAGGCGCCGGGTGCTGCGCTGGAAGAGCCGCACACCGAGGCGCGCTTCCAGCTTGGCGACGCTTTTACCGACCGCCGCCGGGGTCAGGCTCAAGTGCCGCGCCGCTTCGGCAAAGCTGCCACCTTCGGCGCTGCGCACGAAGCATTCGATACTTCCAAAGCTTTCCATCACGCCCCACTCTAAACTTTTGGTTTACACAGACTATAGCAATCACGGTCTACCGGTAGGGCTGGGTGAAGTCGATACTCGGCTCCAACAACAAGGCAGCCTGCCTTGAACAGCTAGGAGATCGACATGACCACACTCAACCTCAGCGGCAAAGTCGCCTTGATTCAAGGCGGTTCCCGCGGTATCGGCGCCGCCATCGTCAAGCGCCTCGCAGCTCAAGGCGCAGCGGTCGCCTTTACCTATGTCAGCTCGGCCGCCAAGGCAGAAGAGTTGCAGAACAGCGTAATCAGCGCCGGCGGCAAAGCCCTGGCGATTCACGCCGACAGCGCCGATGCCACTGCGATCCGCAACGCGGTCAATGCCACCGTGGAAGCCTTTGGCCGCCTGGACATCCTGGTGAACAACGCTGGCGTGCTGGCCATCGCACCGCTGGAAGACTTCAAGCTGGAAGACTTCGACCAGACCTTGGCGATCAACGTGCGCAGCGTGTTTATCGCTACCCAGGAAGCCGCCAAGCATATGGGTGAAGGTGGTCGGGTGATCAACATCGGCAGCACCAATGCCGAACGCATGCCCTTTGGCGGTGGTGGCCCGTACGCGATGAGCAAAGCGGCACTGGTGGGCCTGACTAAGGGGTTGGCGCGAGATCTGGGACCGAGGGGCATCACCATCAATAATGTGCAGCCTGGGCCGGTGGACACCGATATGAACCCGGCAAACAGTGATTTTGCCGAGAGCCTGATCGGGTTAATGGCGGTGGGACGTTATGGGCATGTGGAAGAGATTGCCAGTTTCGTGGCCTATCTGGCCGGACCGGAAGCGGGGTATATCACCGGTGCCAGCCTGACCATTGATGGTGGGTTCAGCGCCTGATTTTCTGAATCCCTGCAAAAACAAATGTGGGAGGGGGCTTGCCCCCGATGGCAGAGTGTCAGCCAGCTCAATGGTGACTGACACTCTGCCATCGGGGGGAAAACCCCCTCCCACATTTTTTACCGAGTAAGGTCAGGAGATTGGCGGCAAGCCATAGGCCGCCAGGTCAAAGTCCGCAAGCTTGCGGATGATCTGGTCGGCATGCTGGTACTTGCTGTCGGCCATGGCTTCGTCGGGCACGGCGATGGCGGTCATATGGGCGGCCTTCGCAGCCGTTACACCAAAGGGCGAATCCTCGAACACCAGGCAATCTTCAGGGGCAACGCCCAGGCGGCGTGCAGCGGTGAGGAAAATATCCGGCGCGGGTTTCGCGGCGCCAACTTCGGGGTCATCTGCGGTAACGATGGTCCCAAACAGGCTAAACCACTCGCGGTGCAACGTGGTTTTGTGGCCAAACGAATTGCGCGACGAACTGGTGCCCACGGCAATCGGAATGTTGTGTGCCTTCAAGTGCCGAACCAGCGCCTCGGCACCGGGCATGCCCAGGGCCTTTGGAAAGCGCTCGCTCATCAACGGTTCGCGAATTTCCAGAAACTGCGCCGGTGTGATCGGCAAGTCCAGTGCCTTGACCACGTAATCGGCCAGGTCCTGGGCGCCACGGCCAATAATATGCTGCTTGATCCCCCAATCATAAGTACGACCGTAGCGCTCGGCGATGATCTGCGTGACTTCGGTGTAGATGCCTTCTGTATCGAGCAACAACCCGTCCATATCGAAAATCACAGCCTTGATCGGGGCAACGGTACGTGGCGAATTCATCACAACAGATCCTTGGGAGGAAGGACTAAAAGGATTCAGCACAATAACGGTCCCGCTTACCTGCGGGCAACCCTTAGACTACGCCCTCCCCTTTTTGAAGCGCGCACAATGCTCTACCGTCTAGCTGCCGACAGCCTCGTGCTGTTTCACCTGTGTTTTATCCTGTTCGTATTATTCGGCGGGCTGCTGGCCCTTAAGTGGCGGCCGGTTATCTGGCTTCACTTGCCCGCTGCCGCGTGGGGCGTGGCCGTCGAGGTCTTTCACCTGCCGTGCCCACTCACGCGCTGGGAAAACTTGCTTCGCCATCTCGCCGGTCAAGACGGCTACGGCGGCGGATTCATCGAACACTACATTCTTACGCTCATCTATCCGGCTGGCCTGACTCCGCAGATTCAACTGGCGCTGGGTGCATTGGTGTTAGTGATCAATATCGCGGTGTATACGCGGCTGATTCGGCGTTACGTACAGCCTTGAGACAGCCGCACGGGTGAAGAATCAGACTCCCTCAGTCCCTTCATAGCCGCCGCCATGTCCGAAGCCTTCGAAGTCCCCAGCCCCCACGAAAAACACATCGAACACACCACCGAACATGCCCACGCAAGAGGAGACCGTTTCGCCAGCCGAATCGCCGTCATGACCGCGCTGATGGCCACTCTCGGCGCCATGCTCAGCTACCAGGCCGGTTCCACCGAAAGCGAAGCGGCGATGGACAAAAACAACGCGGCCATCATCAAGACCGAAGCTGCCAACCAGTGGAACTACTACCAGGCCAAATCCAGCCGCCAAAACCTGGCGGAGCTGGCCACCCATATTCCCGGCGTAGACGCTGCGCATTACAAGGGCGAGATCGAGCGCTACAAAAGCCAGAAGGAAGACGTGCGCCAGCAGGCAGAAAAGCTTGAGGCCACCTCGCGGGAATGGGATGAAAAATCAGAACAGGCGTTGCACCAGCACCACCGCTGGGCCCAGGCGATGACCGCGATTCAGATCGCGATTTCGCTGGCGGCAATTACGTTGCTCACAAGGAAGGAGTGGTTGAAGCGCATGGCGTATACGGCGGCGGGTGTGGCGGTGGTGTTAGGCAGCCTGGCGTGGTTGCACATCTGACGACGGGAAGATTGATTTCAATCCCCTGCCGGGGCGATTAAAGTACGCCCCCCGAGAATTGAATCTCGGGCTTTAGTCCATGGAGTTTCCCAGTGAAGTACATCAGTAAAGTGGTTGCAGCAGCCGTTCTCGGTTTCACGCTTGCAGGCTGCACCGGCACCGCCATCAAATCCCCGCAATACGACAGCAGCCAATACACCGTCCTGGGCCACAGTGAAGCCAGCGCCACCGGCATTATGCTGTTCGGCGTGATCCCGATCGGCCAGAACAGCCGTTTCGTGCGCGCCCAGGATGCCGCCATCAAAGCAAAAGGCGGCGATGCGCTGATCAACACCCAAGTGCAGGAAAACTGGTTCTGGGCCTGGGTCCTCAGCGGTTACACCACCAAGATTTCCGGTGATGTGATCAAGCTGAAAACCGCGCAGTAAATCCGCTCGGGCTTTCACCTGAGCCCGCGACGTATCATGGGCCACCCTTTCGAGGATGACCCATGAACCTCAGTATCCTCTACGCACTCGCCGCCGCCGCCCTGTTCGGCGCCAGCACCCCGCTCGCCAAAAATCTCGGCCTGGGCCTCTCGCCCGTGCTGCTCGCCGGCCTGCTCTACCTCGGCAGCGGCGTCGGTCTCGCCGGCGTGCGCCTGATCCGTGATCGTGGCTGGAAACCCAGCGGACTGACCTCATCGGAATGGCCCTGGCTGCTCGGCGCCATCGCATTCGGCGGCATCCTCGGGCCTGTCGCGCTGATGTTCGGCCTGACCCGCACGGCCGGCGCAACCGCCGCCCTGATGCTCAACCTGGAATCAGTGCTGACCGCCGTCATCGCCTGGGTCGTGTTCAAGGAAAACGCCGACCGTCGCATCGTCCTGGGGATGATCGCCATCGTGATGGGCGGCGTGGTGTTGTCATGGGCCGACGGCGGTGGCACGAGCCATGACTGGACGGGGCCGCTGGCGGTTGCCGTGGCGTGCCTGTGCTGGGGGATTGATAACAACCTGACGCGCAAAGTGTCTCCGTCGGACGCGCTGTTTATCGCCGGGGCCAAGGGGTTGATTGCAGGGCTGGTGAATGGCGGGTTGGCGCTCTATCTCGGAGCGCAAATCCCGGGTATGGCGCAGCTGACGCCTATCTTGCTGGTTGGTTTTCTGGGCTATGGCATCAGCCTGGTGATGTTCGTGCTGGCGCTGCGCGGACTGGGCAGTGCACGCACGGGAGCCTATTTTTCTACCGCGCCGTTTCTGGGTGCCGCGATTGCGGTGCTGATGTTGGGTGAGTCAGTGACATTGGCTTTCTGGATTGCATCGGCGTTGATGGCCATGGGCGTTTGGCTGCACCTGACGGAACGGCATGCCCATAATCATCAGCATGAGGCCATGGAGCACGGACATCGGCATGTGCATGATGAACATCACCAACATGAGCATGGGTTTGAGTGGGATCCGGCTGAGCCCCATAGCCATGTGCATGTGCACAGTCCGCTGAGGCACAGCCATGCGCATTTTCCGGATGTGCATCATCGGCACAGGCATTGAGGGGCGATGGGCATGGCTCTGAGACCAACATACGCCCGATCGGCTGGCTTTTATCCGCTAACTCAAGGTGCCAATAGCCCACATCGTGCCACTGACCGAGCTTATAACCGACTTGAGGATAGGTACCGATGTGTTGGAAGCCAAACCGCTCATGCAACTTGACGCTGCCTGAATTGGGCTGAGAAATGCCAGCATAGGCCGGACAATAGCCCTGCCGAACCAGAAGCTCGGTGCTGACTTGCATAAGCATATGCCGACCACCTTGCCTTCTCGAACCGCCACCAGATATGGATAGATCCGCAGCGTTAGCTCAATGCGCTGCTGTATCTCTTCAATACTAGGCGGCACCTCTTCAAAGGAAATAGCCGAGCCGGTCACTACCGAGGCATAGATAGCCTGGATGGCAACAGCATCTCCAAGCCGTACCGCTCTGATTTCAATGGACATTGATTGAACTCAGATTGAACGCTGGTTCACGCGCGCCATGAGCTGTTCCGCGCTTTCCTTGCGTTCCGAGTAACGATCCACCAAAAACGCCTTTTGGTCACGCAGCAACAGGGTGAACTTCACCAGTTCCTCCATCACATCGACCACGCGATCGTAAAAAGCAGAAGGCTTCATTCGGCCTGCCTCGTCGAACTCCATATAGGCTTTCGGTACAGAGGATTGATTGGGTATCGTGAACATGCGCATCCAGCGACCCAGTACCCTCAACTGATTAACCACATTGAAGGACTGTGAGCCACCACAGACCTGCATCACGGCTAGGGTCTTTCCCTGGGTGGGGCGAACAGCGCCGAGTTCAAGAGGCACCCAGTCGATCTGCGCCTTGAACACCGCTGACATCGCCCCATGCCGTTCTGGTGAACACCAGACCTGACCTTCCGACCACAACATCAGATCCCGCAGTTCCTGCACCTTAGGATGATTCACCGATGCGTCGTCGGGCAGTGGCAGCCCACTAGGATTGAACACACGGGTTTGCGCACCAAAGTGCTCCAGTAAACGCGCAGCTTCTTCGACGAGGAGACGGCTGAAAGAGCGCTCGCGGGTCGACCCATACAGCAAGAGAATTCGAGGCTTTTGATCTTTCGGGCGAGATGCAATCTGCAGGGGGTCGAACAGAGAGAGGTCTAGGTTGGGCAGTTGCTCTGACATATGTCCTCCTTCTCAGTGTTTGCTGATTTGATCCAGCTCGCGTTTGAGTTCATCGCGGCTGAGGCTGTTGAAGGGAAGCGCAAAGAACGCTTTACAGCGTTTTTCGATGCAAGCGAGCGTGGCTCGGAAAGCGGCATCAACTTCTTCTTCGCCCCCCATCACATCGGAAGGATCTTCCAGGCCCCAATGAGCTTTCACGGCTGGGCCGAAATACACCGGGCAAGACTCACCTGCTGCCTTGTCGCATACGGTAATGACGATATCCGGAGGGTTATCTTCGAAGGCTTCGTTGCCCTTGCTGCTCAAGCCTTCGATGGAAATGCCCGACTGGGTCAAAGTAGTCAAACTGCGAGGTAGCACCTGCCCCTTGGGAAAGCTTCCGGAGCTCACCGCTTTGAAACCCTCCGGCGCCAGGTGGTTGAACATGGCTTCTGAAAGAATGCTTCGGCAGCTGTTGGCCGTGCACATGAACAAGACTCGCATTAATTGCTCCTTCCACTCTTCGCGGACATTAAACACTTAGGCGCAGCGCCAGCTTCGATAGGGTTAACAGTTGGGATTAGCAGCAGGCAACATCGCGGACAGGGCGTCCATCCATATTCTGTAGGCGGGAAGTGTCGCCCTGCAGCCAGTGAACGTTGGCTCGTAACGTCACTTGCAGGATCTCGTGCACCCAGCTGGGAAGGTCCGGATTTAAGTGGTAGTAAACCCAGAGTCCCTGCCGACGATCCAGCAGGAGACCACTGCTGCGTAACTGTGCGAGGTGACGGCTGATCTTCGATTGGCTGTCGCCGAGAGCGCACATCAGTTCGCAGACGCAGAGTTCTCCTTGGGAGGCAATTAGCAAAGTAGCGCGTGCGCGAGTTTCCTCTGCAAGGCTCTTAAACACTTCTGGAGGCGTAATCATGTGGGCCGCTTGCTATATGTGAATAACCGAATATACGGATACACACATGTTTAAAGCAAGCTATCGATCGGGTGGGTTTCTTCAGGGCGATGGGAACCGTACGTAGGACCTTCGTGAGCGCCCATACGAGATGACCCTGTCGCAAACCCGCTAACGAGGCTTTTTTTGAACGCCAAAAACCACAAACCCCCGACTTTCTCTAGTAAAATCAGTGGTTTGTGTTTGTAGAATATGGCGGTGAAGGAGAGATTCGAACTCTCGATACAATTTCTTGTATACACACTTTCCAGGCGTGCTCCTTAAGCCACTCGGACACTTCACCGTATCTCGTCAAACCAGTTCAGTCTGTCGAGGCGCGCTAATGTAGTCGAAAGCCTTTCTGATGGCAAAGGTTTTTTTGAGAATTTTCATGCGGTTAGACGGTTATACCGGAATGGGTCCGCGGGAGGACGGTGATTATGCCAATCTCGGGGAGGGTTCAGAGGGTCTTCGCTGGGTACTGTGCCCGGCTGCAGGCCATTTTCGACCAGGGATACGGGAAAAGGCTGACTGGCCAGTCAGTCATTGCGCTTTACCGGAACGGGCGTGGTGGGTAACGTCTGCTGCATTCTTCTATAACAAGTCCTACAAGGAACCGCGTCATGAGTGAGTTGATTGCCTACCACCTCGAAGACGGTATCGCGACCCTGACCTTGAGCAACGGCAAGGTGAATGCCATTTCTCCAGATGTTGTCAGTGCGTTCAATACAGCGCTGGACCAAGCCGAGAAAGATCGGGCGGTGGTGGTGATCACCGGCACGCCGGGGATTTTGTCGGGTGGTTATGATTTGAAAGTGATGACGGCAGGCCCTAAAGAGGCCATCGGCCTGGTCACGTCGGGCTCGACGTTGGCGCGTCGTCTGTTGTCGCACCCATTCCCGGTAATTGTGGCGTGCCCTGGGCATGCCGTGGCCAAGGGCGCGTTTCTGTTGCTGTCGGCCGATTATCGGATTGGGGTGGAAGGCCCGTTCAGCATCGGCCTGAATGAAGTGGCAATCGGCATGACCATGCACCACGCAGGGATCGAGCTGGCGCGGGATCGTCTGCGCAAGTCGGCGTTCCACCGCTCGGTGATCAATGCCGAGATGTTTGACCCGCAGGGCGCGTTGCAGGCCGGTTTCCTCGACAAGGTGGTGGCGCCTGAAGAACTGCACGCAGCGGCACTGGAAGCGGCGCGCCAGTTGAAGAAGATCAATATGAATGCCCACAAGCACACCAAGTTGAAAGTGCGTAAAGCGCTCCTGGAAGCCTTGGACGATGCAATTATCCAGGATCAGGGCCACAACCTGAGCTAAGTCCCTACACCTGCTGTGCCAGAGCCCGACCTTGTGTCGGGCTTTTTCTTACACGTAAATCCGAAACGCCCCTAGCCGCTCTAGCCAGCCAGTGTCGGCACATGTTGAAACATACGCTTAAACATCGCCTATCTCCGACCTCTACCTGGGTAATTGCCGAAGTCAGTGCACATCCGTACACTGCGCCACCTTTTGTCCCGATAGGCCGTGTCGATGCTTTTTCTGCTGCGTATGTTGTTGATGGGCCTGCACTTTATGGTGGCGGGTGTGCTCGGGGTTTTTCTAGGTATCTGCCGGCCGTTCAACCCGGACAACAGCCGCCTGTGCGCGCGCCTGTATGCGCTGCCCGCGATGCGCATCTTGCGATTGAACGTGAAGGCCGATGTCGACTCGCTGCGCAACAAGCCCGGCACCTGCGTGGTCATCGCCAACCACCAGTCCAACTATGACCTGTTCGTGGTGGGCACTGTAGTGCCCCATCGCACAGTGTGTATTGCCAAAAAGAGCCTGAAATGGGTGCCGTTGTTCGGCCAGTTGTTCTGGCTGGCAGGCAATGTGTTGATCGACCGCGGCAATGCGCACAAGGCGCGCCGTGCGATGCTGACCACCACCCATACGCTGCAACACAAAGACACGTCGATCTGGGTGTTCCCGGAAGGCACGCGCAATCTGGGCAAGGGCCTGCTGCCGTTCAAGAAAGGCGCGTTTCATATGGCGATTGCGGCGGGTGTACCTATCGTGCAGGTGTGCGTCAGCAATTACGTCGTTCATATGAAGCTTAATCGCTGGAACAGTGGTGATGTGCTCATACGTTCTTTGCCACCCGTTCCTACAGCCGGGCTGACAGCGAATGACGTCCCTGCGTTGATGCAGGCGTGTCAGGCGCAGATGGATGCATGCATTGCAGAACTGGACCGCGAAGTGCAGTCCGCCTGAACACGTTATTTGGGCGCTCCTTCCCCATCGCGAGCAACCTCGCTCACCACACAAAGCTCGCCGCAACGACGTCTACAACGGAACGCCATTCAAGCTAAGCTGCCCAACATCTGTCCTCCAAACAAGAAGTGATCAGCACCATGGGTAGAGTTGTTGCGGCCGCCGTCTACAGCGCCGGTAAGAAAGTCTCTGATATCACCCTTGATGAAGGCGCCGCCTGGGCCGCCAAGCCCGGGCATTTTGTGTGGATCGGCCTGGAAGAGCCCGATGCCCAGGAGCTGGCCAACCTGCAGCGCCAGTTCAACCTGCATGAACTGGCCATCGAAGACGCCCTGGAAAAACACAGCCGCCCCAAGCTCGAAACCTTCGGCGATGCGCTGTTTATCGTCACCTATTCACCGGTGCGCGAGAACGGCAAGCTGGAGTTTATCGAAACCCATATCTTTGCCGGCACCGGCTATATCATCACCGCCCGCAACGGTCACTCAGCGTCCTACGGCTTTGTGCGCCAACGCTGTGAGGCGCGCCCGCTGTTGCTGGAGCATGGGGAAGATTTCGTACTCTATGCGTTGCTGGATTTCGTCACTGAAAACTACCAGCCGGTCAGCGAGGCGATCCACGCCGAGATCGATGAACTGGAGCGCAACGTACTGTGCAGTTCACTGAGCGAACGCGATATTCAGAAGATCCACGGTCTGCGCCGCGATGTGCTGCGGCTCAAGCGGTATGTGGCGCCGATGGTGGAGATCAGCCAGGAGTTGCAGAAGCTGAGCTTCCCGTTTATCGACAAGAACATGCGCCCTTATTTTCGTGATGTGCAGATCCACGTGACACGGCAGATGGAGGACCTCACCACCCTGCGCGACATCGCCAGCCAGACGATCGAAATCGGGGTGTTGCTGGAGGCGTCACGCCAGAGCGTGGTGCAGCGCAAGTTTGCCGCGTGGGCGGCGATCCTGGCATTCCCCACCGCGGTGGCAGGGATTTATGGGATGAACTTCCAGAACATGCCCGAGCTGCAATGGCACTATGGCTATTTTGCGGTGCTCGGGTTTATTGCGGTGGGATGCACCAGCCTGTGGGCCAGTTTCAAACGCTCGGGCTGGCTTTAAGCTTTGTGCGCCACAAACCGCATCATCCATTCCGCCACGGTGGCGCCGTGGTGGTCGCGCTCCAGGCTGGCGACACCATTCGTGTAAACCGTTTCCCCGAGGGTTGTCTGAAGAATCTCCAGCAACTCGCGCGAATAGTCGTGGATAAATTCCGGGTGGCCTTGGAAGCACAGCACCTGGTCGCCAATGTGATACGCCGCGAACGGGCAAAAATCGCTGGAGGCGATGACCGTGGCATTGTCCGGCAAGCTGGTGACTTGGTCCTGGTGACTGATCAACAGCGTCAACTCAGGCACCTCAGGGCTCATCCACGGGGCCTTGGCATCGAGTTTGTAGTCATGAATGCCCATGCCCCAGCCTTTGCTGGCGCGCTCAGTCTTGCCGCCGAGCAGCAATGCCAACAACTGGTGACCGAAGCAGATACCGAGCAATTTGTCGCCACGCTCATAGCGCTGCAGCAAGTAGGTCTTGAGGGTCTGGATCCAAGGGTCGGTACCGAAGGAATCGGCCTTGCTGCCGGTAACGAGGTAGGCATCAAACACTTCATCGTCTGACGGATATTCGCCCTGCACCACGTTGTAAACCACAAACTCGGCAGCAATCGGCTGCTTGGAGAACAGGCGCTTGAACATCTGCCCGTAACCTTGGTACTGATCGATCAAGCCTGGACGCAGGATATCGGTTTCCAGGATGCAGACGCGTAGCGACATAAAAAATACCTGACACGGCGATGGGAATATTGAACACCCAGAGCCTGCCTTGAAACACCCCTTCAAGGCAAGCCCCTCCATTAATCACCGAAACACTTCACTCCTCGCCGCTTTCTCCAGCAACAACACTGGCGGCGCAAAGCGCTCCCCATATTGCTCAGCCAGATAACGCGCGCGGGCGATGAAGTCGTTCAAGCCGTACTGATTGATAAACTGCAACGCCCCACCGCTCCACGCCGCAAAACCAATGCCGAAGATCGATCCCACATTGGCATCAGCGGTGGACATCAACACGCCCTCCTCCACACAGCGCACAGTTTCGATGGCTTGGATAAACAGCAAACGGTCGCGCACATCCTGTGGCGAAATCTGCTGGCCCGGCCGTTCAAAGCGGGCTTTCAACTCCGGCCACAGGTACTTCTGCCCTCCAGCGGGATACTCGTAAAAACCGCCACCCGCCGCCTTGCCCGCGCGTTTGTATTCATTCACCAACAGATCGATGACCGCCGTTGCCGGATGCCCTGGCACCGTCTTACCTTCGGCCTGCAAATCCTTGGCCGTCTGCTGTCGGATATGGCTCATGAGGCTGAGGGACACTTCATCGGACACCGCCAGCGGCCCCACCGGCATACCGGCCTTGCGCGCCTCGGTCTCGATCATCGGCGCGGCCACACCTTCACCGAGCATGGCGATGCCTTCATTGGTGAACGTGCCGAACACCCGCGAGGTGAAGAAGCCGCGACTGTCGTTGACCACAATCGGAGTTTTCTTGATTTGCAGGACGAAATCGAAACCTCGGGCCAGGGTTTCGTCCGAGGTCTGGGCGCCCTTGATGATTTCAACCAGAGGCATCTTGTCCACCGGGCTGAAAAAATGCAGGCCGATAAATTTGCCTTGATCCGCCACAGCTCTAGCAAGGCCGGTGATGGGCAACGTTGAGGTATTGGAGGCGATCACCGCGTCGGCTCCGACCACATGTTGCGCGGCGGCCGAAACCTTGGCCTTAAGTTCACGGTCTTCGAAAACGGCCTCAATGATCAAATCGCAGCCGACCAAATCAGCATCCGAGGCAGTAGGGTAAATCCGCGCCAAGGTGGCTTCCCGCTGCTCGGCGGTCAATTGCCCACGGCTGACCTTCTTGTCCAGCAGCGCGGCCGAATGTGCCTTGCCCTTCTCGGCGGCGGCCTGGGTGACGTCCTTGAGCACCACCTCGATCCCCGCACAGGCGCTGACATACGCAATTCCAGCCCCCATCATCCCGGCACCAAGCACACCCACTTTGCGTGTCACGCAAGGTGAAAAACCCTTGGGTCGCGAGCTGCCGGCGTTGATTTCATTGAGTTGGAACCAGAAGGTGCCAATCATGTTTTTCGCCACTTGCCCGGTGACCAACTCGGTGAAGTAACGGGTTTCGATCAGGTGCGCGGTGTCGAAGTCCACCTGAGCGCCTTCAACGGCAGCACAGAGGATTTTCTCTGGAGCCGGAAAACAGCCATTGGTTTTGCTGCGCAGGATCGACGGTGCAATCGCCAGCATCTGCGCGACTTTTGGGTTCGATGGAGTGCCGCCGGGAATCTGGTACGCCTTGCTGTCCCAGGGTTGTTTAGCCTCGGGATTGCCGAGAATCCAAGCGCGGGACTTGGCCAGCAGCCCATCGCGGTCCTCCGCCAGTTCGTTGATCAACCCCGCCTGGAGCGCCTGTTGCGGCCGTACTTTTTTACCTTCCAGTAAATACGGCAGGGCTTTTTCCAAGCCGAGCATGCGCACCATACGCACCACGCTACCGCCGCCCGGCAGCAAGCCGAGGGTGACTTCCGGCAATCCAAGCTGCACCGATTTGTCATCCAGCGCGACACGGTAATGACAGGCCAGGCAAATCTCCCAGCCGCCGCCCAGGGCCGCGCCGTTGATCGCGGCCACCACCGGCTTGCCGAGGGTTTCCAAGCGACGCAACTGCGCTTTAAGCACCAACACGCTCTCATAGAAGTCCTTGGCGTGGGACTTCTCGACCTTGATCAATTCATTGAGGTCACCGCCCGCGAAAAAAGTCTTCTTTGCAGAGGTGATAATCACACCGGCAATGTGGTCCTTTTCCGACTCCAGGCGCAGAACCGCAGCGGCCATGGCATCGCGGTAAACACCGTTCATGGTGTTGGCGCTCTGGCCGGGCATGTCGAGAGTCAGCACCACAATCTGGTCCTGGCCTTTTTCGTAACGAATGGCATCGGTCATTAGAAATTCCTTAGGCTCAGAGACGTTCGATAATAGTGGCGATGCCCATGCCACCGCCGACACACAGGGTGGCCAGGCCGTAGCGCTGCCGGCGCACTTCAAGCTCGTCAAGCAGAGTGCCAAGGATCGCGCAACCAGTGGCGCCCAACGGGTGGCCCATTGCGATGGAACCGCCGTTGACGTTGACGCGTGCGGCATCGATGCCCATGTCCTTGATGAATTTGAGCACCACTGAGGCAAAGGCCTCGTTGACCTCGAACAGATCGATGTCTTCCACGCGCAAACCGGCCTTGGCCAAGGCTTTTCGTGTGGCTGGCGCGGGGCCCGTGAGCATGATGGTGGGATCAGTGCTGGTAACCGCCGTGGCGACGATGCGCGCCCGCGGTTGCAAGCCCAGTTCGCGCCCCTTCGCTTCAGAGCCGATCAACATCAGTGCGGCGCCGTCGACAATGCCGGAGCTATTACCCGGGGTATGTACGTGGTTGATGCGTTCCACATGGCTGTAGACCCGCAGAGCCGTAGCGTCGAAGCCCATTTGCCCCATCATCTCGAAGCTCGGTTTGAGATTGCCCAGGCCTTCAAGGGTCGAGTCGCCACGGATAAATTCGTCATGGTCCAGCAGGACAATACCGTTCTGGTCCTGCACCGCGATCAACGACTTGCTGAAGGAACCGTCGGCACTGGCCCTGGCTGCTTTCTGCTGGGACTGCAGGGCAAAGCTATCGACATCCTGGCGACTGAAACCCTCCAGGGTGGCGATCAGATCCGCGCCGATGCCTTGGGGTGTGAAGTGGCTGTGCAGGTTGGTCTGCGGGTCCAGCACCCAGGCACCGCCATCGCTGCCCATGGGCACACGGGACATAGACTCGACTCCGCCGACCACCACCAGGTCTTCAAAGCCGGAGCGCACTTTCATCGCCCCCAGGTTCACTGCTTCAAGGCCCGAGGCGCAGAAGCGGTTGACCTGTACGCCAGCGACGCTGATCGCCCAGTTCGCTACCAAGGCGGCGGTCTTGGCGATGTCGGCGCCTTGGTCGCCCACCGGGGTGACGCAGCCGAGCACGATGTCATCCACTTGGTGGGTGTCGAGGTCGCTGCGTTGAGCCAGCGCCGTGAGCAGACCTGCCACCAGATTTACCGGTTTCACGCTGTGCAAGGCGCCGTCTGCCTTGCCTTTGCCCCGGGGCGTGCGTATCGCATCAAAGATCAAAGCTTGGGTCATGACATCCTCGAACCATTGCGCAGTAGTGCCCTTACCTTAGGCCCGATTGACACGGTTTCAATGACGGATGCGCTCATTGCTTTTGACCCCCACGCTCGGACGAACGGTAGGCCCCTAAGCGCATAGGCTGATTAATCGTTTTAGCTGTCTAGCCAAGGCATTGGCGCCAAGATGGCGTTCTGCCTCATGCCTTTTTAAGCTGAAATCCTGATTAGCTGATATGAAATGGATCTAAGCCGCGAAGAACGAGGGCTCTAAGGTTCAATCAGTAATCTAAGGTTCAATCAGTAAGATGTTGCTGCCGGGTTTTGCTGGAGCAGCTGTAAGAAAAGTGACACGTCATAGCGCCATACTGAAATAAAACGGCACGTATTTGACGCTCAGGAATAACAACAAAAGGCAGTCAGCCATGTTCAAGCATTCGAAAGTACGTCAGGCGGGACTTATTCTGTTCGCCACCACACTGATTCTGATCCTGCCCAATTTGACCAAGGTCATTGGGTGACCCTCTATCCTCCGCGCTTTGTGCATCAGGATTGCAGCTTTTTGGCAGCACCTGCCGGGACTTCGTGCATAGCGACCCCGTTGCAGGGGCTGCCTTTTTACGCGCGTTTTTCCGGTATCGTGAGCCCCATCGCCATTTAACCCGGGGCCTCTGTCTTGAAACCGATCTTCGCACTCTTAGCCTTGTTGCTTGCTCTGCCCGCAGCCGCAGCGCAATTGACTATCGAACTGGACCACACCCGCAAGACCTGGCAGACCGCCGACCTGCTCAAGCATCCGGATGCGCAGACGGTGCAGATCGTCGATGACGTTTCCTACAAGCGCAATATGACCTATCGCGCGGTGCCGCTGGCGGTACTCTTACCAGGCCTTTCGCCGCAGAGCCATGTGCAAGCCGTTGCCCTGGATGGCTTCGCAGCAGAACTTACTGCCGCACCGCTGCTGGAACAACACGGCGCGCGCGCGTGGTTGGCCGTGGAAGATCCGGCCAAACCGTGGCCCGCCCTGGCCGATGGCAAACACAGTGCCGGCCCGTTTTATCTGGTGTGGACCGACCCGCAAGCAGGGCACATCAGCCCCGAGCAGTGGCCGTTTCAAGTCTCGACAATCAAGCAATTGAAGACCGTAGCCGAGCGCTTCCCCGCGCTGCTACCCGATCCGGAACTGGCGGCGAATGATCCCATCAACCAGGGCTTTGCACTGTTCCAGAAAAACTGCCTGGCCTGCCATCGCCTCAATGGTGTAGGCGATGCGCAGGTGGGTCCGGATCTGAATATCCCCTACAGCCCTACCGAATATTTCGGTGGGGATTTCCTAAAGCGCTATATCCGTGATCCGCAGAGTTTGAGGCATTGGCCCCAGGCGAAGATGCCGGCGTTCGCTGCCAGTGTATTGCCTGACAGCGAGCTGGATTTATTGGTGGGGTATTTGAAGCATATGGCGGGGCGTAAGCAGCAGCCCTGAGCCAGCCTCCTTCGAAAGACAGTTTCGTGTAGTGAGCGGGCTTGCCCCGCGCTGGGCTGCGCAGCAGCCCCAATACAGCAGAATTTTGTCGGGCAGGCATTACGCGGCGGATGGTCTTGGGGCTGCTTCGCAGCCCAGCGCGGGGCAAGCCCGCTCACCAAAGAAAGCTCTCTCCCCCCAACAAGCCACGACCCACTCATCATTTATTGCTGCTGCACAGAAACCACCGGCGTCGGCGCCACAAACACCTTGGCGTGCATTTGCTCATGCCCGCCGCCACGACGCATGCCGCGTACGGGGCAGGCATCCAGGTAATCCAGTCCCACAGCCAGCTTGAGATGCCGCTCCGGGCGCGCCAATTGGTTGGTCACGTCAAAACTGTACCAGGCGTCATCCAACCAGGCTTCGGCCCAGGCGTGGCTGGCCAGATGCGTACTGTCTTCGGTGTACAAATACCCCGACACATACCGCGCAGGAATGCCCAGGCTGCGTGCGCAGGCCAGGAACGCGTGGGTGTGGTCCTGGCACACGCCCGCAGCCCCAGCGAAGGCCTCGGCGGCGCAGGTGTCGAGCTCAGTAGCGCCTGGCGTGTAGACCATCGCTTGGTTGAGCGCGTGCATCAGATCGATTAGCGCGGTGCGATCGCGACGCTGACGACAATGCTGTGCGGCAAAGCCACGCAAGGCGTCATCCGGTTCAGTCAGGCGCGTGCAACGCAGGAACGGAAACGCCGACTGGCTCTCATGCTCGGCTTCGCGTAATTCGTCGATATCCACTTGGCCACGGGCGCCGATGATGATGGCGTCATGGGGTTCGTCCAGAGTCAACACGTGCAGGATATTGCCGAAAGGGTCCACTTGGGCGCGCACCGGGCGCGGCAGGTCCAGTTGCCAACTGAGCACGTGTTGACGCTCGCTGTCATGGGGCGTCAGGCGCAGGTATTGGATGCTGGCGCGAACCTGGTCCTCGTAGTGGTAGGTGGTTTCGTGGCTGATGGAGAGTCTCATGCCGCCTCCAGGTAGGAACTGTAGATGGCGTCGCCCAATTGGCGGACCAGGGGGATAAAGTCGGTCAGCCAGGCGTGCAGGCCTTCCTCAAGGATTTCATCGATCGCGGTAAAGCGCAGGCGCGCGTCCATTTCGGCGGCCAAGCGCTGGGCCGGTCGACCGTTGAGGCCGGGCAGACTGGCAAGGATCTGGTCGATTTCTTCACTGCAGGCGCGCAGCGAGCGCGGCACATCGGCGCGTAACAGCAATAATTCGGCGACTTGCCGGGCGCCAGGGGCGTCGCGATAGATCTCGGTGTAGGCCTCGAACGACGACAACGCCCGCAGCAAGGCACTCCATTGATAGTAGGCGTGGGCCGTGCCATCGGTGACGGCTTCAGCACGGTCGCCGGCCATTTCATAGCGCGCATCAAGCAAACGCAGGGTGTTGTCAGCGCGTTCGATAAAGGTGCCCAAACGAATGAAACGGAATGCATCGTTGCGCATGATGGTGCCGTAGGTCGCCCCTCGAAACAGATGGGAGCGTTCCTTAACCCACTCACAGAAGCGACTCATACCGTAGCGGCTGAGACCTTGCTGAGCGATATCGCGAATATCCAACCAAGTGGCGTTGATGTTTTCCCACATGTCGGCGGTAATTCGCCCACGCACCGCATGGGCGCTGGCCCGCGCCGAGCCGAGGCAACTGTAGATGCTCGCCGGGTTGGCCGCGTCCAGGGCAAAGAAGTGCAGCAGGCGTTCGGCATGCAATTCACCGTGGCGCTCGCGGTAATCATCCAGGGTGCCGGTGATCAGCAGCGGCATGGCTAATTCATGCAGGCCATCGCCGCGCCCATCCTGAGGCATCAGCGACAGCGAATAACTGACATCGAGCATGCGCGCGAGGTTTTCCGCACGCTCCAGATAGCGCGACATCCAATACAAATCCGAGGCAGTTCTACTCAACATGGCATTCAGTCCTCAACCACCCAGGTGTCTTTGGTGCCGCCGCCCTGGGACGAGTTGACCACCAGCGAACCTTCGCGCAGCGCCACGCGGGTCAAGCCACCCGGCACCACACGGGTTTCCTTGCCGGACAGCACAAACGGGCGCAGGTCGATGTGGCGCGGGGCGATACCGTTTTCGACAAAGGTCGGGCAGGTGGATAAACACAGGGTCGGCTGTGCGATATAGGCATGAGGCTTGGCTTTGATTCGCGCCCGGAACGCTTCGATTTCAGCCGCCGTGGACGCCGGCCCCACCAACATCCCGTAGCCGCCGGAGCCTTGGGTTTCCTTGACCACCAGGTCCGGCAGGTTGGCCAGTACGTGGGACAATTCGTCAGGCTTACGGCATTGAAAGGTAGGAACGTTCTTTAGGATCGGTTCTTCATCCAGATAGAAACGGATCATCTCGGTAACGAAGGGGTACACCGACTTGTCATCCGCCACCCCGGTGCCGATGGCGTTGGCCAGCACCACGTTGCCGGAGCGATAGGCCGCCAGCAGACCCGGCACACCGAGCATGGAATCCGGGTTGAAGGCCAGCGGGTCGAGGAACGCGTCATCGAGACGGCGGTAGATCACGTCCACCGCCTTAGGTCCGTCGGTGGTGCGCATGAAGACGCGGTCATCACGTACGAACAGATCGGCGCCTTCCACCAGTTCCACACCCATTTCCCGGGCAAGGAACGCATGTTCAAAGAACGCGCTGTTGAAGCGCCCCGGCGTCAGCACCACCACGCTGGGGTTATCCAAAGGACTGGAGCTTTTAAGGGTGTCGAGCAACAGGTTGGGATAGTGGTCGATGGGCGCGATGCGCTGGGCGGCGAACAGTTCGGGGAACAGGCGCATCATCATCTTGCGGTCTTCGAGCATGTAGCTCACGCCGCTCGGTGTGCGCAGGTTGTCTTCAAGCACGTAGTAAGTGCCGTCGCCATCGCGTACGAGGTCGACCCCGGAGACGTGGGAATACAGGTCGCGATGCAGGTCCAGGCCCTGCATCGCCAACTGATATTGCTCGTTAGCCAACACCTGTTCGGCGGGGATGATCCCAGCCTTGATGATGCGTTGCTCGTGGTACAGGTCGGCAAGGAACATGTTCAGCGCCTTGACCCTTTGAATACAGCCGCGCTCCACAATTCGCCACTCACTGGCGGGGATACTGCGGGGGATGGTGTCGAAAGGAATGAGGCGTTCGGTGCCCTGCTCGTCGCCATAAAGCGTGAAGGTGATACCGGCGCGATGAAACAGCAAATCGGCTTCACGCCGGCGCTGGGCCAGCAGTTCTGCAGGGGTCTCGGCCAACCAACGGGCAAACTCGCGGTAATGGGGGCGGACCTGCCCCGCTCCATCGTACATTTCGTCGTAATAAGTGCGGATCATGCCGTACTCCTTGTCACCCGGACGCAAGAACCATCGCAAGGCCCGTGCCAGCGGCATAAACACTTAAAAAACAGTGAGTTAAATAAAAGCGAAGCGCTGATCGCACCGTCCTGGTGCGCAGAACGCCCGTCGTATTGCTGCACGCTTCATCGCAATGCAGGCTTTGACTATCAACAGCATAGCCAGAGTTGATTTCACTGCCCGACGAAGGGTGCGGATAATCGCCTCCATCAGCTGAACAGGATCTTTCCTACAGCTTTACCCCTTGCACACTCGGTACCGTGACAGCTCGTGTACTGACTGACTCCTAAGGTCTTCCCTTTCAGCCATCCTTTAAGGATGGCTTTTTTTTTGGTGCACGAAAAGGCAGCGCAAGTTCCAGGAATTTTCTCGCAACCCATACAAAATCGGCCGACCCTAAGGTCAGCCGATACGCTGCGTTACTCATACAATTGCGCTACATGGGTAACCCACGCACCTCCTGCTTGACGCCCCATCCTTCGATGATCCCGCCCAGCGGCTCGACCACCGCCTCAAAGTCCTGCTCGAAGTCTCCTATGCCGTCGTAGGTGGCGAACATGATTTTGCTCAGTTCCAGGTACCAGGCGCCATCGTCGCGCGCGCTGACCTGGGCATTCAGTGACTCTCCACGAAACTCACCCGCAGCCCTGCGCGCCCGTTCCTCATCCGGGAAAATGGCGTAGAACTCGATGGGGTGGAAGCGTGAAAAGTCGAAGCCGCCCTCTTTCATGCGACGCAGAACGTTGGTGCTGATGTCTTCTTGATAGGCTGTGCTCATGAAACGTCCTCCTCAAACTGATGGATAGACTTTCCGTGCTTCCCAAAGCCCCGCGCGCTGCTGGCGCGGGCACCACGGCAATAACATCACCGCAGGAAAACAAGCATGTAGCTGACAAGACCAGACCTTAGCGATTCATTCGCTGATCTCACTTGCAGAGTAGCGCGAAGCTATCACCTCCACCAGAGGCGCATGAATGGCATAGCGGGAATGTTCAGACGGCGGGCGAGATATCGAGGATCTGGATACTGTTCTGGTCTTTCAGGATCTTGACCGTAGGCTCGGGCTTGCGGCCCTCCAGGTCATTGAGGTCGAGTTCGGCTGCGACGGGGACCAACTTGTTGCGAATCATGTGTGCCGCATCTTCGAGGCTGGGCTTTTGGTCGCAGGTGAACTGCTCCACGGACTGGACGCCGTGATCATCAACGAAGGTAATCTGCCACTTTTGCATCGGTGCCTCCTCGATAAAACCCGTGTTTGGGCTTACAACTATCTGGACCTTGAGGGCTCGGAAAACGTTCCGCTCAAGTCCGGAGACACCTGATCAACTGCACTTATTTTTCAGCGTGTTCTTTCAAGGCTTTCAAAGTGTTGAACGGCGCGTCCACCACAAACTTGTTCGCCAACCACGAAGGCACGCTGCCGCCTGGCTCGGTGTGAACCTGATAAGTGACTTCGGTTTCATTGGCGCCTTTAGGCACCAGCTTCCAGAAACCCTCAACCTGGGCAACACGCACGTAACCTTTCTCTTCAGGCTTGTAGGTAGGCACGCCCTGCAACTTGCGGGTCACGCTGCCATCGGCGTCCTTGGTGGTGGTGACATGGATATACGAATCGCGATCGGTCACCGGGAACGGCGCCTTGAACTGGGTGTAAGTCCAGGCCTCATCGCCTTTCTTGTCCACCAGCTTCTGGGATTTACACTCATGAATCCATGAACAGGCGCCTGCCACATCTTCCTGCAGGGCCTGGATCTTGGCGACAGGGGCCTTGATCACGGTCACACCGCGATACGCCTTGTACTTGGAGCCGGCGATTTCGCTCAGGGAAATCTTGATACCGTCCTCATCCTTCGCGACTTGCCAATCCTCAGCCTGGGCAGTGGCAGCGAACAACACCGTAAACCCGCACAGCACAGCCATTCGTTTCAGCGAACCCATTGTTGTATTCCTTATTGTTGAAGTTCCGATAGTAAAGCCCATCAAGCCGCCGTCATCTGCTCCCACCATCCGATCAACCGGATCGCGTCGGCTTGGTCGGTGCCGCAGACATCGATATCCGCCTTGAAATCACTGCACACCGCCGGGCGTTCCGGTTGGCCGAACAGTTGGCACAGCTGTTCGACCGACAGGTGCAGGCAGCGTTCGCCCGCCGGTTTGCCATGGGGCATTCCGGGTAATGGCGAACTGATGGAGGGAGCGATGCAGCAAGCGCCACAGCCTTCACGGCAATTCATGACCAGCAGGTCCTCGACGACTCAATAGGGATGGCCGGGCTAGAGTACGCCCTTAAACAGCCGTTTTAAAATGGTCTAACAGGGGTTTTTCGCATAAAAAAACATGACTGACCAGTCTGCGACAGATGGTCATTGGCCTGCGTCACGTCTATGGGAAACGTTTATTGCTTGAACTCGAATTCCAGCGCGGCACCTTCCACGTCACGGCGCTCTTCGTTCCGCAGTTGTAGCTTCATCTCATTGCTGAGCAGACGGCCATTGATCTGGAAGGCACTGTTGTCGGTGGGCTTTTCGCCAAACATTGGCGGCAGCAACGGCACGCTCTGGGGCTTGGGCATGGTGCCGAGGGGCTGCAGGTGCCTGACCATGTCCGACGGCAGCGACAGATCCAACTGTGCCGGTGGC
The DNA here is from genome assembly GCF_054683855.1 of Pseudomonas sp. H1_D04. Taxonomy (NCBI): domain Bacteria; kingdom Pseudomonadati; phylum Pseudomonadota; class Gammaproteobacteria; order Pseudomonadales; family Pseudomonadaceae; genus Pseudomonas; species Pseudomonas sp. H1_D04. The sequence goes on along the minus strand of NZ_CP162826.1, from coordinate 3,709,318 downwards.
AGCTTGGTCTGTGCCACTTCCTGGGCTGACTTGGACTTTTTCGCCTTCGCTGCACGCTTTTTCGCCGTGGCGGCTTGTTTCTTCGTAACGGAGGCTTGCTTGGCGGGGCTTGGTTTCTTTGCCGGAGCGTTCTGCTCGGTAGTGGCAGCAGGCTTGTTTTCAGTCACAGGTGCCGCCGCCAGCACTGTGCTGACGTTGCACAGGCTTAACAGGCCAATCACCAAAACAGCACGAACAATCGAGGTCATATCGCCTACAGCATTAACGGCAGAGGGCCATATGCTCGCTTGTTGTGCGCGCCATGACAAGGGCGGTGATTAGCCAGCTATCGGAGTTGTCCCCTTTCAGCGCCTCAAAATCCTGCCGCGGTTTCCTGACACAACTGGCTGGCCAGCATCCCCAACGTCATCAGCGCCCGCTCTGCCTCGCGGTTCCACGGGGTGCCGCAGTTAAGGCGAATACAGTGGTTGAACTGCTCGGTGTTACTGAAGATCAACCCCGGCGCGATGCTGATGCCCTGTTGCAGGGCGCGCACGTGCAGTTCCTGGGTATTGACGCGTCCGGGCAAACTGACCCACAGGATAAAACCACCGGTCGGACGGGTCATCTGGGTGCCTTCGGGAAAATACTGCTGCACTGCCAGTTGGAAGGCGCTGAGATTCTTGCGGTATTCCTGGCGGATGTAGCGCAGATGCCGGTCGTAGCCGCCGTTCTCCAAGTACGCCGCCACGCCCATCTGGGTGACACTGCATGCCGAATGGGTACTGAACATCTGCAGACGCTGAATTTCCTGCTGGTACTTACCGGCGATCATCCAGCCGATACGCACACCCGGCGACAACGTCTTGGAGAAGCTTGAGCAATAGATCACCCGGTCCAGGCGGTCGTAGGCCTTGAGGGCCTTGGTGCGACCGATTTCGAACATCAACTCGCCGTAGATATCGTCCTCGACAATCTGGATATCGAAATCCGAGGCCAGGCGCAGCAACTGTTTCTGCCGCTCCTCGGGCATGGTGCCGCCCAAGGGGTTGCTCAGGCGCGTGGTCAGCACCAGGGCCTTGATCGACCATTGGTTGGCCGCCAGTTGCAAGGCCTCCAGGCTCATGCCGGTGGACGGATCACTGGGGATCTCAATGACTTTAAGGCCCAGCAAGTCGGCCAGTTGCAGCAAGCCGTAATACGTCGGTGATTCAGCCGCGATCAAGTCGCCGGGACGCGTCAGCACGCGCAAAGACATCTGCAATGCATCGACACAACCGTGGGTGATGACTACTTCGGACGGGTCCACCACAACGCCCGCATCGCGCATGCGGATCGCCACTTGGCGGCGCAGCGGCTCGAAACCTGGGCTGAACATATAACTGAACGCGCGCGGGCTCTGGAACCGCGTGACCTTGGCCAACTGCTGGTGGAGCGCCCGCACCGGCAAGTAGTCGACACTCGGCACGGCGGCGCCCAGCGGGAACACGCCTTCGCGGCGCGATTCGCCCAAAACCTGCTGAATGATGCTGCTGCGCGTAACCAACCCCGGGCGCTCGACCCGTGCGATGTCCGGTGTCGGCGCCGTGAGCGCTGGCGTCTGGTGCACGTAGTAGCCGGACTGCGGCCGCGCCCGGATCAGCCCCTGGTCTTCCAGGTTGGCGTAAGCCTGCAATACCGTGGCGTGGCTCACATTGAGCTGGGAGCTCATCTTGCGCACCGAGGGCACGCGCTCACCCGGTTGATAGACACCGCGTCGGATGTCCTCAGCCAGTTGCTGGGCGATACGTTGGTAAAGCAACAGATTGGTCATGACGCAGCACTCGATTTCACGGGTATTTTATTTTTGTGTGAAACATACCGGCACAGTTTGAAAGTGTACGGGGACAGTTGCCACAATAGTCGAGCGCGCGCGGGAGTGACAGTAAAAACTGTAAGGGTGGCGGATAGAATTTTCAGGTGTATACGAAACAACTGTGGGAGGGTCTGGCTCCCGATAGCGGTAGTTCAGTCAGCTTTTTCGGTGACTGATATTCCGTCATCGGGGCAAGTCCCCTCCCACAGTTTTGATCGGGGCAAGCCTTTAGCGAGCGGCGCCCAGTTGGCCTTTCTCGTCGGAAAACACAATCTCGACCCGACGGTTCTGCGCGCGACCTCGTTCGGAGGCGTTGGCTTCCACCGGGTATTGGTCACCATAGCCTTCGACCTGGATACGCTTTTCATCGATTCCCAGATCCACCAACACATCGGCCACCGATTGCGCGCGGTCACGGGACAGTTTGAGGTTTTCCTGCTGGCCGCCGGTGTTGTCGGCGTAACCCTCAATGCGCACTACGCGCTTGGGGTTCAATTGCAGGAACTGCACGATTTTCAGCACGGTGCGGTTGGCCGAGTTCTTCAACTCCGCTTCGCCGGTATCGAACAGCACATCGCCCAACGTCATCACCAGGCCACGATCGGTCTGGGTGGTGGTCAGGCTGGCTATCTGTTCTTCCAGCCATTTGCCCTGTTGCTGCACGCTGATCAGCTTGCTTTCACGCAGGGCCAGTTGCAGGCGCTGGCGTTCCAGTTCGAGCTTGGCGGCGCGTTCCTCGTTGAGTGCCTGCTCGGTGTGTTCACGGGCTATGGCACTGTAGCGCTGGCTCAGGTAGGCGTAATGCACCACGTCGGCGCCGCTGCCCCAGTAGCTGGACAAGCGGTCAGCCCGCGCCAGGGATTCACCGGCGCGAATCACGTCTTTAGGCGCAATGCGCAGCACGTTGGCGTCTTCCTTGACCTTCTGGAAGTCGCTGCCGGCCTGTTGCAAGGCTTGCTCGCCATTCGGGTGACTGGCGCAACCGCCCAGCACCGCACTGCACAGCAGCACGGTAAAACCCACTCCACGGATCATCCGACTCATTGGGCTTCCCCTAACTGCAATTGCTTGCGCAAGCGCGTGATGCGGGTGTTAAGCACGTTCAGTTGTTCCTGGCTCTTGCGAGTCAGCACCTGGGCTTCGGCCAGGCGCGCGTCCAACTCGGCCTGTTCGGCCTGCATGCGCGCGTCTTTGTAGGATTGGTCGGCCATTTCGGCCTTGGCCTGGGCGAATTTGTCTTCGGCCAGCTTCAGTTCAGGGGATTCATCGGCGCTGGCGCCCACCGCGTTGGCTTGCTCCAGGGCTTGCTGGGTGAGGCGAATTTGTTCATTCGGCGCAGGATCGGCCGCACATCCCGCCAGAGCGACAACGGCGAGGGCCGCGAAAAAAGGTCGAAGAGTCACTGAAAATCCCTACTTTGTTGGGGTGCCGACGGGTTGTTGCAATTGCGCTTTCCAACGCTCCAGATTGCGCTGCAGCGCGGCTTCCGTCACACCAGACCCGGGCAATTCTGTCATCTTTTTGGTGAGCTGTCCGCGCAACCACGGATCATTGCAGGCCGAGTTGTGGGAAATCGCCAGGTACAGCCCCGGCTGATCGATCGGAACATCGCGGGCGATCAGGTCGTTGCTCATGCCCAGTGTCTGAGCCATGGCCATTGCGGAATAACGTCCCGCCAGCACGTACTCCACCTCCCCCAGCAGCAGTTTCTGGAACGCCGGAGTCAACGTCGGCAGGCGCTGTAAGGTCAGTTGCTCACCGGCGAACGTTTCGAATCCGGCACTAAAACGGGAACGCTCCGATACTGCACCCTTGTGCCCGTGCAGGTCGGCAGCTGTGGTGTAGACCAGTGCCGAGTCTTTGCGCGTCCAGACGAGATAATCGGTCTGCACCAACGCCGGGTGGATGTAATCAAGATTTTCCAGCTCGCCGAGGTTTAGCGGCGTGTCGGCGAATATATCCATACGGCCGCTGCGCACCTCATCCAAGGCCTGGGAACGCTTGCCGCCGTAAAGCAGGTCGATTTTCAACCCTAGGTCCTTTGCCACTTGCTGGAGCACGTCGGCGGTGGCGCCGATCAGGTGCGTGGGGTCTTGGGGGTCGCGCCATAACAAGGGCGGTGCGTCAGGGCTGCCGGTGATCACCAGGCGCTCACATTTGCCAGCGGCCAAGGTCAGGCTCGGCAGCAGCGACAGGCCCAGCAATAGTGCCCAGGGACGCAATTCCATGGCGGTTTCTCCGATATTCAAAAAGGCCGGACAAAAAAAAGCCCGGTCGCAAGACCGGGCTCTTTATAAGTGAAGCGGCTGGATTAGACCAGCTTCTCCAACTCAGGTACGGCTTCGAACAAGTCCGCTACCAGGCCGTAATCAGCCACCTGGAAGATCGGTGCTTCTTCGTCCTTGTTGATCGCAACGATCACTTTGGAGTCTTTCATACCGGCCAAGTGCTGGATCGCGCCGGAGATACCGACGGCAATGTACAGCTGTGGCGCCACGATCTTGCCGGTCTGGCCGACCTGCATGTCGTTGGGTACGAAACCTGCGTCGACGGCGGCGCGGGAAGCGCCAACCGCAGCACCCAGCTTGTCGGCCAGGGCGTACAGGTGCTTGAAGTTGTCACCGTTCTGCATGCCACGACCGCCGGATACGACGATCTTGGCAGCGGTCAGCTCAGGACGGTCCGACTTGGCCAGCTCTTCGCCAACAAAGCTGGAAGTGCCAGCGTCGTGGGCAGCGGAGACGGCTTCAACGGCAGCCGAACTACCTTCAGCAGCAACCGGATCGAAACCGGTGGCACGCACGGTGATGACTTTGACGGCAGCAGTCGATTGCACGGTGGCAATGGCGTTACCGGCGTAGATCGGGCGCTTGAAGGTATCGGCGCTTTCAACCGAGATGATCTCGGAGATCTGGTCAACGTCCAACTGCGCGGCAACGCGTGGCAGGATGTTTTTGCCGTTGGAGGTAGCGGCAGCCAGGATATGGCTGTAGCCAGCGCCCAGCTCTGCAACCAGTGGAGCGACGTTTTCCGGCAGTTGGTGAGCGTAAGCGGCGTTGTCGGCCAGCAGTACTTTGCTCACGCCAGCCACTTTGGCTGCGGCTTCAGCCACGGCGCCAGCGCCTTGGCCTGCTACCAGCACGTGGATGTCGCCACCGATTTTGGCGGCAGCAGCAACAGTGTTCAGCGTGGCCGGGGCCAGCACTTTGTTGTCGTGTTCTGCGATTACCAAGATAGTCATGGTTAGATTACCTTCGCTTCGTTTTTCAGTTTCTCGACCAGTTCAGCCACCGACTTGACCTTGATGCCCGCGCTGCGTGCAGCCGGCGCTTCAACTTTGACGGTCTTGTTGGTGGAGGCGGTGGAAACGCCCAAAGCGTCCGGAGTCAGCACTTCGAGAGGCTTCTTCTTGGCTTTCATGATGTTTGGCAGGGACGCGTAGCGCGGCTCGTTCAAACGCAGGTCGGTGGTGACGATGGCCGGCAGTTTCAGGGAAACCGTCTGTGCGCCGCCGTCGATTTCGCGGGTCACGGCAACGCTGTCGCCGCTTACTTCGACTTTCGAGGCGAAGGTGCCCTGGCCGTAACCGGTCAGTGCAGCCAACATCTGGCCAGTCTGGTTGTTGTCGCTGTCGATGGCCTGTTTGCCGAGGATCACCAGCTGAGGCTGTTCCTTGTCGACAACAGCCTTGAGCAGCTTGGCAACGGCCAGGGAGGTCAGGTCTTCAGCGGATTCGACCAGGATAGCGCGGTCAGCGCCCAGTGCCAGGGCGGTACGCAGCTGCTCTTGAGCAGTGGTAGGACCGATGGAAACCACGACGATTTCAGTCGCTACGCCTTTCTCTTTCAGGCGTACGGCTTCTTCCACAGCGATTTCACAGAAAGGGTTCATCGACATCTTGACGTTAGCAAGATCGACGCCGGAATTGTCCGCCTTGACGCGAACTTTCACGTTGTAATCGACAACGCGTTTGACAGCTACAAGAACCTTCATGGATTCCTCGTTACTCTCCGGTGAAAAGAAAGTCGCCTAGGCGAACCTGGCGGTTGATGCTCATCGGCACACAAGGGCACCTCCAAAAACCTGGGCAAATGACCTTGCTCACGGGAAATGACGACCGTTCGTCAGTGGTGACTGAGAGGTCATTCTTTATCGCGGCGTGTAAACTGCGCGCCGGTGTTTAGGCGCGCGTCACCTGTTTCGCTTTTGGACGTGCTCTTGAAACCTGCTGTCTGCCTACGGTAAGCGCAAAACCGACCGTATATTGACCGGAACGCCTATTCTGGTCAATACGGCAAAATGGCCAGTCATAAGCCGCGTTGCTTTGATTTTCCTAGCCTGCGGGCAATTCAAACAAACGTTTGTATTGGACGCTGACAGTGGTCTATATATAATGCGCCACCTAGAGAGAAAGGTGGGTCTTGCCGTTGCCGCAAGACGACACCGAACCTCCACCCATTAGAAAAAAAGCCTGTTGAGCCTTGAGTAGGAGATAGCCTGTGGAACGCGAATACATGGAATTCGACGTGGTCATCGTCGGCGCTGGCCCGGCTGGCCTGTCCGCCGCCTGCCGACTGAAGCAGAAGGCCGCCGAAGCCGGTAAGGAAATCAGCGTCTGCGTGGTCGAGAAAGGCTCCGAAGTCGGCGCACACATCCTCTCCGGTGCCGTGTTTGAACCACGGGCCCTGAACGAACTGTTCCCGGACTGGAAAGAACTCGGCGCCCCGCTCAACACACCCGTGGTGCGCGATGACATCTATGTACTGCGCAGCCCCGAAGCTTCCACCAAAGTGCCTGACTTCTTCGTGCCCAAGACCATGCACAACGAAGGCAACTACATCATCTCCCTCGGCAACCTGTGCCGCTGGCTCGCCCAGCAGGCCGAGAATCTGGGCGTGGAAGTCTACCCAGGTTTCGCCGCCCAGGAAGCACTGTTCGACGAGAACGGCGTGGTGCGCGGGATCATCACCGGTGACCTCGGCGTCGACCGCGAAGGCAATCCTAAAGAAGGCGTGTACACCCCAGGCATGGAACTGCGTGGCAAGTACACGTTGTTCGCCGAAGGCTGCCGTGGGCATATCGGCAAGCAGTTGATCCAGCGCTTCAACCTGGACAGCGACGCCGACGCCCAGCACTACGGCATTGGTCTCAAGGAAATCTGGGAAATCGACCCGGCCAAGCACCAGCCAGGCCTGGTGGTCCACACCGCCGGTTGGCCGCTGGACATCATGAGCAACGAGAACACTGGCGGCTCCTTCCTTTATCACCTGGAAAACAACCAGGTGGTCGTGGGCCTGATCGTCGACCTGTCCTACAGCAACGCTTTCCTGTCGCCGTTCGATGAGTTCCAGCGCCTCAAGCATCACCCGGTGCTCGCACAGTACCTGGAAGGCGGCAAGCGCATCAGCTACGGCGCTCGCGCCCTGGCCAAGGGCGGCATCAACTCGTTGCCGAAGATGGTCTTCAAGGGCGGCGCTTTGATCGGCTGCGACCTGGGCACCATGAACGTGGCCAAGATCAAAGGCAGCCACACCGCCATGAAGTCCGGCATGCTCGCCGCCGACGCTGTGGCCGAGCGCCTGCTGGCAGAGTCCGAAGGCGGTGATGAACTGACCAATTACGTCGACAGCTTCAAAGCCAGCTGGCTCTACGAAGAACTGTTCGCCACCCGCAACTTCGGCCCGGCGATGCACAAGTTCGGCCCGATCCTCGGTGCGGGCTTCAACTGGCTCGACCAGAACATCCTCGGCGGCAAGATGCCGTTCACCTTGCACGACACCAAGCCGGACTACGCCTGCCTGAAGCTGGCCAAGGACAGCACGAAGATTGACTACCCCAAGCCAGACGGCAAGCTGAGCTTCGATAAGCTGAGTTCGGTGTTCATCTCTGGTACCAACCATGAAGAAGAGCAGCCGTGCCACTTGAAGTTGAAAGACCCGAGCATCCCGATCGGCACCAACCTGCCGCTCTACGATGAACCGGCACAGCGCTACTGCCCGGCCGGTGTGTATGAAGTGATCACCAAGGAAGACGGCGAGAAGCGCTTCCAGATCAACGCCCAGAACTGCGTGCACTGCAAGACCTGTGACATCAAGGACCCTTCGCAGAACATCACGTGGGTCACGCCGGAAGGCGCAGGTGGACCGACTTACCCGAACATGTAAGACGATTGCCTGAAACACAAAAAGCCAACGCCCAAAAGCGTTGGCTTTTTTGTTTGCGTCAGCTCAGCAGATAAACCGGAAAGCACTCGCACAGGTGCATCACCCGGCGCCGAGTGTTCTCCAGCAGTGTCGCGTTGTTCGGCTGCTCCAGCAGGTCGGCGATCAGGTTTGCCACTTCAGCACACTCCGCCTCCCCAAAGCCCCGTGTGGTCAGCGCCGGCGTACCGATGCGAATGCCGCTGGTGATCGCCGGTTTTTGCGGGTCGTTGGGAATCGCATTCTTGTTCAAGGTGATGTGCGCACTCTCCAGCAACGCTTCGGCATCCTTGCCAGTGATGTTCATCGCGCGCAGATCAAGCAGGAACATATGGCAATCGGTGCCTCCCGACACCACACGCAAACCACGTCGAGTGAGGACGTCGGCCATGGTGCGGGCGTTGTCGATCACCCGTTGCTGGTAATGCTTGAACCCATCACTAAGCGCCTCGTTGAACGCCACAGCCTTGGCTGCGATGACATGCATCAGCGGGCCGCCCTGGTAGACCGGAAAAATCGTCTTATCGAGCAACGCCGCGTATTGCGCCTTGGCCAGGATCAAGCCGCCGCGCGGGCCACGCAGGGTTTTATGAGTGGTCGAGGTGATGAAGTCGGCAATGCCGACCGGCGACGGGTACACGCCCGCCGCGATCAAACCGGCGTAATGCGCCATGTCCACCATCAAGTAGGCGCCTACCTCATCGCAGATCTTGCGAAAGCGCTGGAAGTCCAGGGTGCGCGAATAGGCGGAGGCCCCGGCGATGATCATCTTCGGTTTGTGCTGCCGGGCCAGGGCTTCCATTTCGGCGTAGTCCAGGGTCTCGGTGTCAGGGTCAAGGCCGTAGAAAAACGCCTGGTAGAACTTGCCCGAGAAATTCACCGATGCGCCATGGGTCAGGTGACCACCATGAGCCAGGGACATCCCCAGAATGGTATCGCCGGGTTCCAGCACCGCGAGAAACACCGCCTGGTTGGCCTGCGACCCGGAGTGCGGCTGAACGTTGACGTATTCACAATTGAACAGTTTGCGGGCGCGTTCGATGGCCAGGTTTTCGATCTCGTCGACGACCTTGCACCCACCGTAATACCGCTTGCCCGGATAACCTTCAGCGTACTTGTTGGTGAGCACCGAGCCCTGGGCCTGGAGCACTTCGTCGCTCACATAGTTTTCTGAAGCGATCAGCTCCAGGTGGGTTTCCTGACGATTGCGTTCACGGTCGATCAGGCGGGCAATGGCGGGGTCGAAATTTTGCAGGCTCATGGTGGGATTCCTAGGTCAGCAGGTCGGCCAGGGGCTGGGATTGCACCCGTGTCTGGCCCCTGGTCGAGTTGGAGAGAAAAATGGAGGTGTCTTTCAAACCGCTGCCGGTGATCAGGATCACGGCGGTCTGCGGGGTGTCGGGGTGTGCTTCGGCGTACTTGAGCAGCCCGGCGAAGGCACTCGCCGCGCCGGCCTCGGGAAACACACCGGTGCTGGCGGCCAAGCGGGAAGCCGCCGCGACAATGCTCGGATCGCTGACGCAAATGAACTCGCCGCCGCTGGCCGTCACGGCGCGCATGGCTTTGAGACGGTCGCGCGGCAAGGCCACATTGATGCTGCTGGCCAGGCTGGTGGGGGCAATGCGTTCAATCTGCTGCATCGGCCGGTCACTGCGCCAGGCCCGGTACATAAAGTTGCTGTGCTCGGCCTGGACGCCGATCAGACGTGGAATACGCTCGATCCAGCCCATTTGCAGCAGGTCGAAGAACCCCTTGTAGACCGAGCCCAGAATGCAGCCATTACCGACCGGCACGAACACCAGATCCGGCACCTGCCAGTTGAGCTGCTCGCACATCTCGAAGGCCACGGTTTTCTTGCCTTCGCTCATGTACGAGTTGATCCCGGTGGTGCGGTTGTACCAACCGTGGGTTTCACAGGCGTTGAGGCATTGTTCGAAGGCTTCGTCGTACTGGCCATCGACCAGTACAATCTCGGCGCCATAGCCTTGCATCTGAGCGAGCTTCTCGCGGGGCGCACTTTTGGGCAGGTAAATCACGTTATGCAGGCCCAGGCTTGCACTCATCCCGGCCAGGGCCGAGGCGGCGTTGCCGGTACTGGCCACCGCCACGGTGCGTGCACCGGACTGCATGGCATGGGCCACCGCCAGGGCGCTGGCGCGGTCTTTCAGCGAGCCGGTGGGCTGGCGCGATTCATCTTTGATATAGACCTTGATCCGCGCGCCCCTACCGAGCAGTTCCGGGCGCGAATACAGCGGCGTATTCCCCACCAGCAGCGGCGGGATGAACTGCGTCGAACGCAATGGCATCAGCCGGTCATAACGCCACATGCCTCGGGCGTGATCATGGACCAGGGTGTCCCTGGACCATTCGCGCTTGAGCGTCGAATAATCGTAAAGCGCATCGAGGGCACCGTCGGTTTTGCAATGAGGGCAGTAGTAGCTGACCTCATGCGGCTGGTAGCTGCGATCGCAGACCAGGCACTGCAACACATACTCGCTGTACGAATGTTTCATGACCAACCCCTGAAAATACGCGGTGCGGGTGCTTTTGCTGCCGACGTCGGTCCACTGCCCCGGACCGACGGGCACTGCACGCAGAGAGTGGGCTTCAGACCACCATGATGGCGTCGATGGCGACCAGGGTATTGCGCGCGAGGGCGCTAGCCCCGGCAGTGGTGCGCGCCGGGTATGGCTGGGTGAAGTACTCCTCCATCACCCGGTTGAGGGTCGGGAACTCGCTCAAGTCCGTGATGAACGCCGTGACCTTGACCACGTTCGCCAAAGTGCCGCCTGCGGCCTCGGCCATTTGCTGCAGATTGTCCAGGGTCTGACGCAACTGGCCTTCGAAGTCCTTGGCCAGCACCTCGTTGTTCAGCGCCGAGACGGGAGTCTGTGCCGACAGGTAGATGGTTTGCCCGTGACTGACCTTGATCCCTTGGGAATACGTGCCCAGGGGCAGCGGCGCCTTGTCGGTGAAGATCACGTTTTCTTCGCCCAGGAAAGGCTTGGCGACGGACTGGTGTTGAGCGTTGGTCTGCATGGTGACGTTCCTTGTGAAGTGGGTGGAGGGTTAGTGCAAATCGGCAACCTGTTTGACGGCCAGGCTGGAAAACGCCTCGTCGCGGCAACGCGCCGGGGAGAAATGCTGGTAGTTGAGTTGCAGCGCCGCCAGATCGGTCGGCATGGCGATGCCCAGCGCCGCGTGACTGCACAGCCGGGCAATGGCTGGCGCGGCTTGAATCCCGTAGCCACCGAGGGCGGCTAGCCAGATAAAGCTCTCGTGTTGCGGATCCTGGCCGAGCACCGGGGACCGGTCGGCAACAAAGGTACGCAGGCCTGCCCACTTGTTGATGATCGAGCGTGGACGCAGGCGCGTAGTGCTTTGCAGACGGTCCATGGTGATCGCCAGGTCCAGCTCGTCAGGCAGCGCGTCACAGGGCAGCGACGGGTTTTCATCGCAGGGCGAGACGATCAGGCGCCCGGCTTCCGGCTTGATGAAAATATCTTCGTCCACCGTGCCCAGGTACGGCGTGTGGTGCACGTCGCACTGCGGATCCACCGCCAGCACCGTGCGGCGCAGCGGCCGCACACCAACCTTGGGCACCCCGCAACGCTGGGCAAACTCATCAGCCCAGGCACCGGCGGCGTTGACCACGATCGCCGCCTCCAACCGTTGGCCGTCAGCGGTGTGCAAGGTCCAGTGATCGTTGCGGTGTTCGCCGCGCACCACTTCGGCTTCGCGCTTGACCACACCGCCGCGCCCCCGCAGGCCGCCGAGGTAGGCGCCATGAATGCCATGCACATCCAGGTCGAACGCGCTGGGCTCATAGATGCCTGCGCTCCAGGCGCCTTCGGCCAGGTAGGGCACCAGTTCGAGCACCTGTTTGTCGTCGAGGAACTTTGCCGTGGGCACTTGCCCGAGCACCGCGGTGAACCGCGCAGCCAGTTTGTCCACCCGCTGCGCTTGTGCCACGATCAAGGCACCGCGTGGCGACCACAGCGGGTGTTCGGCCAGGCCTTCGGGCGGGTTCTCGAAAAAGCCTCGGGAAGCGCAGGTCAGCGAGCGGATCTGCTGGTTGCCGTAGCTCTCCATGGAGATCGCCGCCGAACGGCCAGTGGTGTGATAGGCCAGTTGCTGCTCCTGCTCCAGCAGGCAAACGCTGCCGTGGGCCGCCAGCTCATACGCCGCCGACACGCCAGCGATGCCACCGCCCACCACTATGAAATCGTAACGTGCGGTCATGGACGGCTGCCCTCAGCCATCGCGATGGCCTTGCTTTCTCGGGTGTAGGTCAGCACGAAGTGGGCGACGAGACCAAAGATCAAGCCCCAGAACGCCGCGGCCAAGCCGAGGAAACTCATGCCCGAGGCGGTGACCAGGAAGGTGATCAACGCGGCTTCCCGTTGCTTCTCGTCGGCCATGGCACCGGTCAGCCCGGCGCTGATCGCACCGAACAGGGCCAACCCGGCGAGGGACGCAATCAACTCTTTAGGCAAGGCGGAAAACACCGAAGCCAGGGTCGCGCCGAAGGTGCCCATCAGGATGTAGAACACCCCGCAGGCGATCCCGGCGATGTAGCGTTTGTCGCGGTCCTCGTGGGCTTCGCGGCCGGTGCAGATGGCAGCGGTGATCGCGGCGAGGTTGAAGCCGTGGGAACCGAACGGTGCCATCAGCACCGAACCGATCGCCGTCACCGAAATGATCGAGCGCGCCGGGGTGTTGTAGCCCGAAGTACGCAACACTGCCATGCCCGGCACGTACTGCCCGGTCAGTGTCACCAGCGCCAGCGGCAGGCCGATGTTGATGATGGCGTGCCAACTCCATTCCGGCGCGATAAACACCGGGTGCGCCACAGCGATGGTGATTGCCGTGCTGTTCAACTCTCCAAACGAGGCGGCGACTGCACAGCCGATAATCAACACCGAAAGAATTGCGTAGCGCGGCGACAGGCGTTTGAAGATCAGGTAGGCCGCGATCATCGACAGTACCAGCGCGGGTTGCAGCTTGATCGAGGTAAACAGCTCGGCGCCGAAGCGGAACAGAATGCCGGCAAGCATGGCAGCGGCGATGGCCTTGGGCAGTCGACTCATCAACTTGTCGAATGCGCCGGACAACCCCACCACGGCAATGATCACCGACGCGACCACATAGGCACCGATGGCCTGTGGCAGCGTCACCGTCGGCAGCATCGAGACGAGCAATGCCGCGCCAGGTGTGGACCACGCGGTAATCACCGGAACCCGTAGGCGCCAGCTGAGGAACAGGCCAGTGATGCCGCTGCCGATGGAAATCGCCCAGATCCACGAAGACACCACGTCATTGGGCAGGTGCGCTTCCTTGGCCGCCTGAAACACGATGATCAACGGGCCGGCATAAGAAATGATCACGGCAATAAAGCCCGCGATGACGGCTGACAGGGATAGATCCTTTCTGAGTGTGTCCATGATGTCTCGACTTGGCGCGGCGGGGCCGGGCAGTGAACAGGGGAAGATTGAGTCGATTGCTTCGATTCGAGATGAGTGTATTTGAAGGAATTGAGTTGATTCAATAGCTGGCGAGGTTGTTACGGGATGTTTTTTTGCTATACGTGCCTTTTTTCGCGCCATTAGGCATTTAATTATTTGATTTATAAGGCGATTAAAAAACCAAAAAATATCTAAACCTAGCGATCAATATCGATTCAATCACGGGATCAATCGAATCAATTCGCCAATTGTGTCGATTTATTAGTTGCCTAACCTCCATGTGATATGCTCGGATATTCATCATTTCTACGATGGGCAGTGATCATTCATGTGGGTTCCCCAGCTAAGCGAATTCGGCCAGCCGATGTATTTGTCGATTGCCGATGCGTTGGCACGCGATATCGGCAACGGCGTATTGAACGAAGGCGATCGCCTGCCGACCCTGCGGGAGCTGGCCACGACGCTGAATGTCACGCCGGGCACCATCAGCCGCGCGTACAGCGAAGCCCAGCGGCGTCGCCTGGTGCAGGGTGAAGTGGGGCGCGGCACGTATGTGCTCAATCAAAAGCAGTTGGAACTGCCGGCGAGTAACAGCGCGTCCGTACCCTTGAATCTTGGGCAGTCCGAACTGCTCGATCTGTCGATCATCAAGCCCTACAGCGAAACCCTGGAATACTGGCTGCGCGATGCATTGGTGAGCATGGCCAAGAGCACCGATTTCGCGCGCGCCCTGGACTACGCACCCGATGGCGGCCACCCGGCTCATCGCGAGGCGGGTGCACAGTGGTTGCGGCATTCGTTGCCCGATGCGCAGTGGCAGCAAGTGATCATCACCGCCGGGGCCCAGCATGGCTTGATGGTGGCCATGAGCGCCCTGACCAACGCCGGCGACCTGGTGCTCTGCGAAGCGCTTTGCTACCCCGGCATCATTTCCCTGGCCCACGGCCTGGAGCGCCGTCTGCGGGGCGTGCCGATGGATGACGAAGGCATCATCCCCGAGGCACTGCGCGAACTGTGCCAGCGCGAAAAACCGGCGATGCTGGTCTGCGTGGCAACCTGCCAGAACCCGACGGCGGCGATCATGTCGCAAAAGCGTCGGGCGCAAATCGCGGCGCTGGCCGAAGAGTTCGACTTCATCATCCTCGACGATGACATCTACGGTTTTCTCGCCACCGACCCGTCAATCAAACCGCTGTCGGCGTTCGCCCCGGACCGTTCGGTGTACCTGACCAGCCTGTCGAAGTCGGTGATGCCTGCGCTGCGCATCGGCTACCTGTATAGCCCGCCAAAACTACTGTCACGCTTGACATCGATGGTCCGCAGCAGCGTGTGGATGCCGTCGCCACTGACTGCGCAACTGGCCAGCAATGTCGTCACCGAAGGCCTGGACAAAAAACTGATCCGTATCCAGCGCAACGAAGCCGCCGGGCGCCAAGCGATTGCCCAAGAGATCTTCGCCAATTACGAACTCAAGACCCAGCCGTACTCCTACCATGTCTGGCTGACGCTGCCCGAACCCTGGACCAGCGACGAATTCACCATGCTGGCGCGGGCCAATGGGGTGCTGGTGCTCAGTGGCACTCAGTTCCAGGCCGAACGTTCCGGGGTGACGCGCAGTGTACGGCTGGTACTGATGTCGCCCACCAGTCAGGACGAGCTGCGCTTCGCCCTGACCAAGTTGGCCAGCCTGATCGATTCTGACCCGCGACGTTACTACTAAGCCGCGCGCTCTTCCCCCGGGTTGCGCTCGAAGTAGCGCTTGTATTCGCGACTGAACTGCGACGTGCTCTGGTAACCCACGTTGTGCGCCGCCTGGGCCACGCCCATGCCTTCCACCAGCAGCAATTGCTGGGCCTTGAGCAGGCGCAGACGCTTGAGGTACTGCACCGGCGACAGCAAGGTGCAGCGCTTGAAGTGCTCATGGAAGGTCGACGCACTCATGTGCGCATACCCGGCTAACGTCTCGATATTGAGCGGCTCGGCGAAATGGGCATGCAGGTGACTCAACGACGTGGCAATCCGCGAGAATTGCCCCTGTTGCTCTACCAACGCGCGCAGCACATCCGCCTGCGGCCCGCGCAGCGCGGTGAACAACAATTCGCGCACCCGCGCTGGACCCATGATCCGGCTTTCCAGCGGATCGTGCAGGCACTGCAACAACCGTTCGACGCAACCGCGCATGGCGTCATCCAGCACCACCGAACTCATCGACTCCAGGGTTTGCGGGGTCGGTGGCGGCCCAGCCTGCATGCCCATGGCCATCACCAACTCCCCCAACACCACACGGTCGATACCCACCGACACACCCAACAGCGGTGCTCCGGGCGCCATGGCGAATGTCTCGCACTCGAACGGCACGGGCATCGCCTGGATCAAGTAATGCCCAGCGCCATACTCCAGGGTCCGCGGCCCCAGATAAGCGAGTTTGCTGCCTTGGGCCACGAACATCAGGCTCGGCTCATAGATCTGCGGGCCGCGCGCCACGTCGCAACTGGCGCGCAGCACCTTCACACCGGGCAGATGGGTAGGGGAAAAACCGTCACAGGGCGTGAGCCCCTCAATCAGGGAAACCAACGTGGCGTTGGCGTCGAGATGGCGGGTCAACAACATGGCAAAAAACTTCGCGAAAAAGGGATGAGAGCATCATCGCAGGTCTGGCGGCACATAAATCCAAACAAGGGGCACTCCCGGACGAATAGGCATGAGACTCGGAGCAATCGCCATGGTCGCCTCGACGGTCGATGGGGAGAATGGCCCGCCTCACTTGTCACTGCTTTTTGCGAGGTTTCACCATGTATACCGCCATCGGTTATGCCGCCCAGTCGGCCACCACTCCCCTCGCCCCCATGTCGTTTGAACGCCGCAGCCCGCGCGCCGATGACGTGGCGATCGAGATTATGTACTGCGGCGTCTGCCACTCCGACATCCACCAGGCGCGCAACGAATGGGGCATCGCTGTGTACCCGCTGATGCCCGGTCACGAAATTGTCGGCAAGGTCACTGCCGTCGGCGCCAGCGTTACCGCGCATAAAATCGGCGACCTCGTCGGCGTAGGCTGCATGGTCGATTCGTGCCGTCACTGTGAAGCGTGCAAATCGGACTTGGAGCAATATTGCCTCGAAGGCCCGACCATGACCTACGCCACGCCGGATCGTGTGGATGGCAGCAACACCATGGGCGGCTACTCCGACAGCATCGTGGTCAGCGAGCACTTTGTGGTGAAGATTCCGGCCAAGCTCGACCTGGCCAGCGCCGCGCCGATCCTGTGCGCCGGCATTACCACTTACTCGCCGCTCAAGCACTACGGCGTAAAGGCCGGCGATAAAGTCGGGATCCTGGGCATGGGCGGTCTGGGCCATATGGGCATCAAGTTCGCCAAGGCCATGGGCGCGGAAGTCACGCTGTTCACCCGCTCCGCGAGCAAGGCTGAAGAAGGCCGTCGCCAGGGCGCCGACCACGTGATCGTGTCCACCGACGCCGAGCAGATGAAAGCCGCTGCCGGGCACTTTGATTTCTTGCTGGACACTATCCCAGTGCAGCACGACCTGAACCCCTACCTCGACGTGCTGCGCTTTGACGGCGTGCACATCCTGGTGGGTTTGATCGAGCCAGTGGACCCGCCGGTGAATGCAGCCAAGCTGGTGCTGGGCCGTAAAGTACTGGCCGGTTCGCTGATCGGTGGCATTGCCGAAACCCAGGAAGTCCTGGATTTCTGCGCCGAGCATGGCATCACCTGCGACATCGAAATGCTCGACATCCGCCAGATCAACGAGGCCTATGCCCGCATGATCGCCGGTGATGTGAAGTACCGCTTTGTCATCGACATGGCGACCCTGAAGGTCTGATCAGACCTTCGCGCCCAACTCCGCTGAAAGCCGCGCTGCGACTTGTTTGATGACAGGGATCAGCTCGGCCATTTTCTCCAGCGGCATATAAGGCACGGTACTGGCGATGCTGATGCCGGCGACGATTCGCCGGCTCGCATCGCGCACCGGTGCCGCCACGCAGCGGATCGACGGTTCGTTGTCTTCCAGGTCGAACGCATAACCGCCCACCACATATTCATGCATACGCTGCTCGAACTGTGCCCAGGATTGCTCCGGGTGCTGCGGCCACTGCAGGTTTTTTCCTCCCGCCGGCAGGCTGGTTTCGTACAAGCGTTGCCACTCTTGCACCGTGTCATCCAGCAGCATTGCCTTGCCTACGCCCGTGCGCGCCAACGGCATGCGATGGCCGACCCGTGAACGCATTTCCGGGCCATTACGGCCGGGGTTCTTGTGCAGGTACAGCACGTCGTCAAATTCGCGAATCGCCAGGTGGATAGTGTCACCGGTCAGCGCCGACAACTCGTCCAGATACGGCACCGCCAGGGTCACCAATGGCAGCTCTTCCCGTGCCTGGAAGCCCAGTTCAATCAACTTTGGACCCAGCAGGTAACCGACTTGCGGCACTACGCGCAGGTAACGCTCATCCACCAGGCAACTGGCCAGGCGGTGGGTGGTGCTGCGGGTGGTGCCGATGCGCTTGGCGATCTCTTTCAGATCCCGCGCACCGGCCGCCACTGCCTGCACCACGCCCAAGCCACGCAGCAGGGTCTGGGTGCCGGTGGGAGCGGCGTCTTTGACGGGGGTGTGGGCGTTTTCCTGCATATCGGGCCTATAAGTATGAAAGCGCGGGCATTATGGCAAATACCGCCCGTCAATACAGTTGAGATCTATAGGTGGGAGGGGCTTGCCCCCGATGGCGGTGTGTCAGAGACAAATGTGCAAACTGACACTCCGCTATCGGGAGCAAGCCCCCTCCCACATTTTGGGCTTCACATGGCGAGGGTTCAGCGTTGTTTCATACGGTCGATGACCACCGCCAGTAGCAGGATCAAACCGCAGATCACGTATTGATGAACCCAGGACAAACTTACAGCCAAAACACCGTATTCAAATTCTCCGCCGATTAAAACTGTGGGAGGGGGCTTGCTCCCGATTGCAGTGTGTCAACTACATATTCATTACCTGACCCACTGCTATCGGGAGCAAGCCCCCTCCCACAGTTTGAGCTTCACATGGCGAGGGTTCAGCGCTGTTTCATGCGGTCGATGACCACCGCCAGTAGCAGGATCGAACCGCGGATTACGTATTGATAAAACGTGTCGATGTTCTTCAGGTTCATCGCGTTCTCGATGATCGCCAGGATCAACACCCCCGCGATCACATGGCGGATCATGCCAATCCCACCACTCAACGACACCCCGCCCAGTACACAGGCCGAGATCACCGTCAGCTCAAAACCCTGCCCGATCATCGGCTGGCCCGAGGTCATGCGCGAGGCGAGGATCACGCCGGCCAACGCGCCGATCAGACCGTGCACGGCGAAGATCAGGATCTTGGTGCGGTCAACGTTCACCCCTGCCAGCAACGCCGCTTCCGGGTTGCCGCCGATGGCCATGGTGTTGCGCCCGTAGGTGGTGTAGTTCAGCAGCCAGCCGAAAAACACAAAGCACACGATGGTGATCAAAATCGGCACCGGCACGCCGAACAACTGGCCGTTGCCGAACACAAAGAACTGCTCCTGGGACACGCCAACCGCCTTGCCGTCGGCAAAGATGTAGGCAAGGCCGCGCACGATCTGCATCGTGGCCAAGGTGGTGATCAACGCATTGACCCGCAGCTTGGCGATGACGATGCCGTTGATCAGCCCGACGATCAGGCCCATCAGCAGCGCGGCGCCGATGCCGAGCATGACGCTCTCGGTGTCGCGCATCACAATCGCCGCCACCACGCCGGCACAGGCGATCACCGAGCCCACCGACAAGTCGAAGTGCCCCGACGCCAGGCAGAACAGCATGGTGCACGCGGCGATGCCCACGGTGGAAATCGCCAGGCCCAGGCCGCGCATGTTCAGCGGTGAGAGGAAGTTGTCGATCAGCAAGGCGCACAGCACAAAGATGCTCACCGCCGCCAACAGCATCGCCCAGTTGTCGAGCAGTGCGCGCAGGTCGAAGGGTTTGCGTGCGGTGGGCAACGCGTTGTTTTGAGTGTTCATGGTCGTCTCTCAGTTCGTCACGCGGCGCGGCAGGGCCAGCTGCAGCAGGTTGGATTCGGTGGCGTTTTCACGGGTTTGTTCACCGCGCAGGGCGCCTTCGCACAGCACCAGGATGCGGTCGGAAATACCCATGACTTCCATCAAGTCGCTGGACACTACGATCACCGCAATGCCGCTGGCCGCCAGGTTATGGATGATCTGGTAGATCTCCGACTTGGCGCCGATGTCGATGCCCCGCGTCGGTTCATCCAACAGCAAGACCTTCATCGGCATCGACAGCCAGCGACCCAAAATAGCCTTCTGCTGATTGCCGCCGGACAGGTACATGATTTTCTGTTGCGCATCCGGGGTTTTGACTTTCATCGCCTTGATTTGCTGGTCGGCGTTGCCTTTCTCCCAGGGCTCGCGCAGCAACCAACCGAACGAGGAATGGGCACCACGGGCGCTGATATTGATGTTCTCGGCGACGCTGGAAAGCGGAATGATCCCTTCCTTTTTGCGGTCTTCCGGACACAGCAACACACCGGCGGCGATGGCGTCGCGAGGTGAGCGTAGTTGCAGGTTTTCACCGCACAATTGCAGGCTGCCAGCGCTGCTGCGTTCCAACCCGCTGAGCAAACGAAACAGCTCCGTGCGCCCTGCCCCGACCAGTCCGAACAAGCCAAGAATCTCGCCCTTGCGCACGTCGAAACTGATCGGCTCACGCAGGCCAGGCCCCAGCAACCCGTCGACCTTGAGTGCGACCTCGCCATGCTCTCGCGGGCGGTAGTCGTAAATATCCTGAATGTCGCGACCGACCATGCAGGTCACCAACTGGTCGTGGCTGAGCGCACTCATATCATCAAAAGTGCGCACGTAACGCCCGTCTTTGAACACCGTCACGGCATTGCAAATCCGGAACACCTCTTCCATGCGGTGCGACACGTACAGCACCACTTTGCCCTCATCCCGCAGGCGCGTGATGATCGCCATCAAACGGTCGATCTCCCGCGCCGACAGGCTGCTGGTCGGTTCGTCGAACGCGATCACATGGGCGCCACGGGACAGCGCCTTGGCGATTTCCACCAGTTGGCGCTGGCCCAGGGACAAGCGCCCGAGCTTTTCTTCAGGATCGATTTCATCGGCCAGACCCTTAAGGCACGCCAGGGCCTGCTTGCGCAGCAGGCTCCGGTTGACCACCCCAAAACGCGACGGCAGGTGCCCAAGGAAAAGGTTCTCGGCCACGGTCATTTCCGGCACCAGGTGCAGCTCCTGGTGAATCACCGCGACGCCGCTGGCGATGCTGTCCGCAGCGCATTTGAACGCCATGGTCTGCTCGCCGATCTGCACCGTGCCGCTGCTGGGAATGTAGGCGCCGCCGAGGATTTTCAGCAGCGTCGACTTGCCCGCGCCGTTCTCGCCCATCAAGGCATGCACCTGCCCGGGCTGGGCGCTGAAGCTGATGCCGTCCAGCGCCTTGACCCCGGGAAAGGTTTTGCCGATACCCTCAAACCGCAGGGCCGCCGCACTCATTTCCACAGCCCGATCTTGGTCAGTTCTTCCTGGAAGTTGGCGCGGGTGATCAGGGTGACTTCATCCATCGCGGTGTACTTCGGTGGCTCGGTACCTTTGGTAACCCACTCGTACATCATCAGCGCCGTGTTATAGCCCTCGATATGCGGGCTTGGCAGCATGGAGCCGAAGAAGCCGCTGTCGGCCTTTTTCAGTTCGCCGATGGCGTCGGTGCCATTGATGCCGATGCCGATCACGTTGGCCGCTTTGAAGCCTGCGCTTTCGGTAGCGCGCACGCCGCCAAGCACGGTGTTGTCGTTCATGCCGCCGATGATCAGGTTTTTCGCACCGCTGGGCAGCTTGACCAGCGCCGAGTTGGTGGCGTCCATGCTGCCGGGGACGTCGAGGGTTTTCAGTGCAGCGGTGAGGATGTGGTCTTTCGGAATGCCGGCTTCTTCAAGGGATTTGATCGAGCCGTCGGTGCGTTTTTTACCGGTGTCGAGTTCGTTGAAGGTGTTGATCACCGCGTAGGTGTCCTTCCAGTCCCAGCCACGTTTTTTTGCTTCGGCAGCCATGGCGGCGCCTTGTTTCTGGCCGACTTCAAAAGCGGCCATGCCCAGGTACGGCACGTCCTCCATGAAGTTGCCTTTGGCATCGACGAAGCGGTCATCCACGGCCATGACTTTCAAGCCATTGAGCTTGGCCTT
Organism: Pseudomonas sp. H1_D04; assembly: GCF_054683855.1. Taxonomy (NCBI): domain Bacteria; kingdom Pseudomonadati; phylum Pseudomonadota; class Gammaproteobacteria; order Pseudomonadales; family Pseudomonadaceae; genus Pseudomonas; species Pseudomonas sp. H1_D04. The sequence continues at coordinate 3,687,582 of NZ_CP162826.1, read as the reverse complement.
GGCCACGATGGCTGGGCCGAGGGACACGTCCGGCGGGCAGATCACAAAGCCCTTGGCACCGTTGGCGGCCAGGCTGTCGATGGCGGAGAGGGTTTTCTCACCATCGGGCACGGCGATTTTGATCACGGTGAAACCGTGTTCCTTGCCGGCTTTTTCGGCGAAGGCCCATTCAGTCTGAAACCAGGGTTCTTCGGCTTGTTTAACCAGGAAGCCGATCTTCACTTCTTCGGCGGATGCGAGGCTGCTGAGGCTGCTGAGGCTGCTTAAAGCAACGGCGGCGGCAAGGACGCGTAGGGCTTTTTTCATGAACGACACCTTTTATTGTTATTGAGCGGTAAAAGTTCTAGTCGTGATACATCACAGACCGCCCGCCATCGATCATCAGGCAGGTAGCATTGATAAAGGGCGCCTCGTCGGTGGCCAAAAACAGCGCAGTCATCGCCACCTCCACCGGCTGGCCGATGCGTTTGGGCGGGTGCAGGTCAAAGGCGCGCTGGCGCTCGGCGTGAGGATCGGAAAAACCGTTCCAGTAGTCGACGTTGAGTTGGGTTTCGATATAGCCCGGCGCGATAGCGTTAACGCGAATGCCCTTGGGCGCGTATTCGATACCGAGGGCGCGGGTGAGGCCGAGCAAGCCATGCTTGGCGACGGGGTACGGGAAGCAACCAGGAATGATGTGGCTGGAATGGGTGGAGGCGATATTGATGATGTTGCCGACGCCCTGCTCAATCATGTGCGGTAGCACCGTGCGGCAGCCAAACCAGGCGCCGTCGAGGTCAATGGCGAAGCAGCGGCGCCAATCTTCGTCGGTCATCTCCAGCGGGTCGCAGAACACATTGACGCCAGCACAGTTGACCAGCACATCCACGCGACCAAAGCGCTCAATGGCCACATTGACCAGCGCCTGCCATTGCTCTTTTGAAGTGATGTCGACGGCTTGCGCGTAAATCTGCGCACCGCGTTCGCGCCAATGGGCGGCCACCTTCTCGACTTTTTCACCCTGAATATCGGCGATAACCAGGCGCGCCTGCTGGGCCTGGAAACACGCGACGATCGCTTCGCCAATGCCTTGGGCGGCGCCGGTGATGATCACCACCTTGCCTTTGAGCCGCTCGCCGTAAGTGGGCTCGGGCACGGCGGGGAGTGACAACGGTTGTGCCTGCATCGCTTCACCTGTTTTATTTTTGGTAGTGAGTGCTGATGCCGCCGACTATAAACCCAGACCCAGAAACATCTCAATATATAAATTTGCATCCCATATTGTGAGCTTTGACATAAAAAAACCGGCCCTGGATTGGCCGGTTTTGTAGGCAGGATGACAATCAGCCCAGGGCAAAATCCCGTAATGCATCACCTTCCATGCGATAGCGCACCCACTCTTCCTGGGGCTGGGCGCCGATGGATTTGTAGAAGGCAATCGCTGGCTCGTTCCAGTCCAGCACGCTCCACTCGAAGCGCGCGCAGCCGTTATCAAACGCGATCTTGGCCAGGTGGCGCAGCAACTTCTTGCCCGCCCCGCCACCGCGCTGCTCGGGGTTGATATAGAGGTCTTCCAGGTACAAGCAGTTGCTGCCCAGCCAGGTGGAATAGCTGAAAAAGAACACCGCAAAACCAATCGGCAGCCCATCGCGCAAGCAGATCAGGCCATGGGCGGTGGCGCCCTCGCTGAACAGGCTGCGCTGGATATCCACCACGCTGGCGATCACTTCATGCCGGGCTTTCTCGTACTCGGCGAGTTCGGTGATGAACGTCAGGATCTGCGCAGCATCGCTGGGCACGGCGGGGCGAATCTCGATGGTCATGGGCAAGCCTTGGGCAATTTCAAAGCCGACATACTAAGGCGCTTTGATGACTGATTGCAGCGCATTTTCATGGGCCGTGCAGTTACGCCGGCCTGCGCTGCTGCAAGCACCCGCACGCACACGACAAAGCCGGGGGTGGCGCGGCGGGAGTGGTGAGGGGCCGCGCCACACAAAATCTTACAGGCGCGCTGATACCGTTCGTCGCCATCAAGGCACCATCAACAAACGGCAACTGACCAATAGAGGGTAAGGACATTAATTCTATGGAGATATCCTCATGAAGCCTTCCAAGTTTGCTGCCTTCGCCCTCACCGGCCTGCTGTCCGCCGCATCGCTGAGCGCCGTCGCTGCCAGCTCGACCACCGGCCCGACCGATCCTACGCCTGACGCCACCACCGAATCGCAAAAATCCATGGGCACCGGCCTGGACACCAATGGTGGCGCAGTCATTGATAACGCCAACGGCGCCGACCCGCATACCAAGGGCCACGACACCGAGCGCCAGGCACCTGCCGCAGTCGGCAACGGTAAAATGGGCCCGTCGATCAATGAGCCGAAGATCAACAAAGGCGACGACTCGAACCTGCCCGGCGCGCCGAAACAACCTGCGCCTTAAGCACTCGACCGCAAGATGAACACCCGATCATTTCCCAGTGAAGAGGTACGCATGAACGTCGATAGAAACCTTGAAAAAGAAGTCCTCACCCGCCTGCTGCACGCCCACCCACAAGGTTTGGGCAAGGAGGTGCTGGATAACTACCGCGGCGAAAAGGAGGTCGCCAGTGTGTTGGCGTTCCTACAGGACCGCGGGTTTATCAAGGATGGGCATGTGACCACCGACGACGCCGGCGAATACTCGCTGAACTTGCCGATCAAGCTGACGGCATCTGGAGTGGATGAGGCGCGCAAACTGGACGCCGGTCAGTAGCCTCCACACCAACCAAATGTGCGAGGGGGCGTGCTCCCGATAGCGGCGTGTCAGCTACCTGTACATGGGCTGATGCACTGCAATCGGGAGCACGCCCCCTTCCACATGTCTGCTCCGCGCTCAGTGAGTGAGCAAAGCATCAACTTCGTCGGTGCCGGGCGAGGTGGCCGGGCCCCAACGGGTCACCGCCAGCGCCGCCGCCGCATTCGCCCGACGCGCCGCCTCACACGGTGTCAAACCCGCAGCCAAACCTGCAATAAACACCCCCGCATGCGCATCACCCGCGCCATTGCTATCCACCGCCCTCACCTTAAAGCCTGGCACATGGTCGGCATGTCCGTGACGACTGACCCAACAGCCATTCGGCCCATCACGCACCACCAGCAGCGCGCCATCAGGCAGATGCCGATTGAGGTCCAGCAGTGCGTCCGCCAGTGTTTTCGCACCGGTAAACGCCAAGGCTTCCGGGCCATTGCTGGTCCAGATGTCGATACGTGGCAGCAAGGCAATCATCAGTGCAGAATCGGGCGCCTTGACCAGCGGGCCCGGGTCGAACACCACGGTGATCGCGCGGGATAACGACAGTAACCAATCGAGCAATGCCTGCGCTTTGCCTTCCAGCAGCAGGCTGTAGCCGCTGACGTATACATAATCATCAGCCTGGGGAACGACGCGCGCTAAGTCATCGGCAGTCAAGTCACCTTCAGCGCCGATATGGGAGATGAAGGTGCGCTCGGTGGTGGCCTCGGTCAGCGAGACACACAACCCGGTGTCCTTTCCCTCACTTGCCGCCTGGGCCATTTCCACGCCCTCGGCCTGCATCGCCGCGCGGGCCAGGTCGCCAAAACGGCCGTTGCCGTGGCGCCCCAGGTAAACCACCGGCAACCCATTGCGTCGTGCCGCCGCCATCACATTGAAGCCGCCGCCGGCTTCGAAACCGGCGGACTTGGCGAGCACGTCGCCGCCGGTGGCGGGCAAGGTATCGAGGGCCATGACCAGGTCAACAATGACCTGGCCGGTGTGCAGCAATCTAGACATTGGGGCTCTCTACTAACGCTGGGCGACGATCAGCCGCGCCGCCCAGTACGGCATAAATCCCGCCGGCCACCAGAAAGGTGACGATCCAGCCCAGGCCGTTGTGGCCCAGCCAGGAGTCGGACAGCGGCCCGGCGAACCAGATATTTTCGGCGGTGGTGCCGATGGTGGTGAAGCTGAAGCCCAGCACAATCGCCACGGCCCACGCGCCGAACGCACGCCACTCCACACCGCCGCGATACCAGTAGGCGCTGCTGGGGCTGACGTCCAGCAGATCCTTGGGGCTGTAGTAGTGACGGTGGATCAGGTCGACCACAAAGATCCCGACCCACGCGGTAATCGGCACCGCCAGCAACGAGATGAAGGTGATGAACGGACCGTAGAAACTGTCGGCAATCAACATGAAGTAAATCGAACCGGCGAAGATCGCGACGATGTCGACGATCACTGCGTGCACGCGCTTGACCTTCAAACCGAGGGTCAAGGTGGTGAGACCGGCCGAGTATACCGACAGGTTATTGGACAGCAGCAAACCACCGAACGCGGTGATCAAATACGGCACGGCCATCCAGGTAGGCAGCATGTCGCGGATCGCGATGATCGGGTCGGTGGCCGAGGCCAGGTCGTTGTTGCCCACCGACAGCAAGCCGCCGAGGGTGATGAGCAGTACCAGCGGAATGCCCGCACCAAACGCGGCGGATGCCACCAGACGCGCGGCCTTGACGCTGCGGTGCTGGTAGCGCGACATGTCGGCACCGGCGTTGGCCCAACCGATACCGGTGCCGGCGGCCATGGTGCCTATGCCGATGATCATTGCGCTCAGCGGTGCGGGTGTGGCGTTGAACACGGCGCTCCAGTCGATGGTGGCGCAGAGGAAGCCGCCGACCAGGATATTCAACGCACCAAACACGTACGTGGCCCACTTCTGGATGACCAGCAGGGTGGCATGGCCCAGGCCGGAAACGGACAGGGTCAGCAACACGAAGATGGCAATGAAGATCAGGGTCAGCATCGGCGCGCTTTTGGCCTCGACCGGCGACCCGAACAGGATCGAACACAACGACAGCAGCACAAAGGCGGCGGTGGTGGTATTGACGGTTTCCCAGCCGAGGCGCGACATCAGCGACACCAGCGTTGGGCCGATATTGCCACGCACGCCGAAGATAGCGCGGGACAGGGTCAGGCTGGGAGCCCTACCACGACGGCCAGCGATGGAGATGATGCCCACCACCGCGAAGGAGCCTGCTGCGCCGAGGATCGCCACGATGATCGCCTGCCAGATTGCCAGGCCACGGAACGCCACCAGCGTCGCGCCGAGCGGCAAGCCAAGGATGCTGATGTTGGCGGCGAACCACACCCAGAACAGTTGCAGCGGATGGCCATTGCACTCGCCTTCGGGGACCGGTTCGATGCCGCGTGTTTCCAATTGTCCGGCGCTTTGGCCGGAAGAGGTGCTGCTCATGAGGGGGTGCTCCTGGTGCCGGTATTGTTGTGGTTGTGGCAGGTGTGCAAGGTGAATCGGTCTTCCCAACTGTCCTGACTCAGCGCATTTTCAACAGATCTTCAACCAACGGCTGCAAGTCCAACCCATTCACGGCCTTGATCTGTTCGATCATTGCCGCAGGCCAGCACTGCATGCCTAAACAGGCGCCGAGCATTGCACCCAGAATCGCCGCGATGGTGTCGGTGTCACCGCCAAGGCTGGCGGCCAGGCACAAAGCCTCGAAGGCGTTCATATCCCCCACTGCCACTTGCTGGGCGAGGGCAAACGACACCACCACCGACTCCTGGGAGGCGACTGAGGTGCCGATCAATTCGTAGAGCAGTTCAGCAAACAACGCTTTGTCGCCGCTGCCAACACTCAGAGTGCGCGCCCAACTGATACGGGTGGAGATACGCCCGCCAGCAATCCAATGACCGTGGCCTTCCGCCTGTCGGGCGATCTGGGCGCCAATATTCAACGCTTCGCCGAGATCCGCACCGTTGATACCGGCTGACACCACCGCCGCCACCGCCGCTGCACTGGAGATGCCCAAGGTGGTGTTGTGGGTGACCTGGCACGCCTGGATGACCGCCTGGATAAACGCTGCCGGGTCGCTGACATCGGCGGCGATTCCCACCGGCGTGATGCGCATGGCAGCACCGTTGGTGGTGCCGTAGCGGCCGGACTCTTCCGGGGTATGACCGGCGAGGATCATGTCGATGGCACGCTTGGTCGACGGGCCGAGCAGGTCCTGGGAACCCTTGGCACGCATCACCGCTTCCCAGTCGATCAGGCGCTGGGCGAGCACGGTGGGCTCAATCTTGCCTTGGCCTTCAACCAGCAACTCGCCGACCAGAATTGCCTGTTCGGTGTCATCGGTAATGGAACCGGCGGGCATGTTCGGCGCGATAGGTTGGTCGGCACCGGCATCTTCCAAGGTGGTGATAGCACCGAAGCGCTGTCGCACCTGCTCGCGGCTGAGGGACTGAGTAGGCATGCCCAGGGCATCGCCCAGCGCGAGACCGTAGAAAGCGCCAACGGCGCGGTTATTCGAGGTCATTTCGACGATCCAAATTGCAGGTGCAGGCGAAAGTGCAGAGGGTCAAGCAAGCTTTCGACGTGCTCCATGAAACGCTCGCGCCGGTCATAGGTGGTGCGCGATGCCTTGAGGAATACGGTCCCCGCCGGGCGACCGAGCAGTTGGGCGTCTTCATCGCTGAGGGGTTCGGCGCCGATCCACTGGTCACCTTCGGCGCCGACATAGCCGTAGGCCGCCAGGGTGATGGTCAGGGAATTGTCGATCAGGCCGACACGGGGCAGGCTTTCCAGGCCACCGGACGCGGGCATCAACGAACGTTCAAGGGAAACGGCGGTACCATCGGTGGTGCGCCGGCGGCGGTCGAGGGCGATAAATTGATCGGTGCCGAACCGGCTGAACAGGTCGGGGCGCGTCACCGCTTCCAGGCGCAGGACATCGGTGGTCACCAAGGCGCCATTGTCCGCCAAGGCCTGGGCCCACCCGCTGTTTTGATCGAGCACCATGCCGTCAAATGTGACGATGGAGCCGACGCCGCTCTGGGTCGCAATGTAATTGCGCCGCTTGAGTTCGGCCAGGGCTTCGCGCAGGGTGCCGCGGCTGACTGCAAACTCTTCCGCTAGTTGGTGCTCGCCTGGCAGCAGGAAACCGTCGGCCATCACCCCACCCTCGATACGGCGGATGAGCTCGTCGACGACGCGTTTTTTCTTATCAAATCGAACATGTCTAATCATGTACAAATTGATAACCGAAAGCGCCCGTTAGCAGCAAGCTTATTATTTCAAGAAGGTGAAAAAACCGGCCTCAAGGTTCCACGCCGATCGGGAAAAACTCGCCACCGCTCCAAACGCCCAGCCAGTTCTGACCGTTGATCGGACGGCTTACAGCAAGCTCGACCAATTGATAGAACACGTTGCGGTGCACCAGCGCTTCGAGGTTGGTACGCACCCGTAGATAGGGCGCAGGTTCCTGGGTGACGGGGTCGATGACCACCCGCATCGGGTGTTCGATATCGGCTTCGATCTGTTCATCGACGTTGGTGGTGAAGCGCAGCAACTGGCTTTCACCCTGCCCTTCAACCTCCAGGGTCAACGCGACAAAGGGCGCATCATCGACGGTGATGCCGACTTTTTCCACGAGAGTAATCAGGAAATAATCATCGCCATCGCGGCGAATGATATTGGAGAATAACTTGACCATCGGCTTTCGCCCAATAGGCGTGCCTTGGTAGAACCAGGTGCCATCGCGGGCGATGCGCATGTCGATGTTGCCGCAGAAGTCCGGGTTCCACAGGTGCACCGGCGCCGGTCCCTTGCCTTTGGGCAGTTGGGCCAACAGGTCGTTGGCCTTGGCGGAATCGGTCATGGGGTTCTCCCTTTTTTTGATCTGGCCTTACTGATCGCTCATACCCAGCAGGCCTCGGGCGTACTGCGCCAGCGGGCGGGCAATCAAGTCTTGTGGCCGATTGTCGTGGAACGTCAGTAAACCGCCACGACTGCGAATGCGTGCAGTATCAATCAAATACTGGGTACTGGTCTCGATCAACATGATCTGGATTACGCCACTGTCTAGCCCTACCCGGTCCAAGGCCTCTTGATCGGCCCATTCGTCGGCATTGCCGATACGGTCATCTGCCTTGGCGAATCGGCAGTACAGCAGGTAATGGGCACCCGCCGCACGAGCTTCGGCCATCGCCTGTTCCAGACCTTCGGGCTGACGGGCGCGGCGCACCATGGGGAAGTATTCGACGAATCCGTTGAAGGCTTCTTCGGCCACCACGTTCGGTCGCGGATAGGCGCTGCCCGGCGGCACGAAGGCACCCTGCGCGATGAAAACAAAGGAGTCCGGCTGTATGCGAACCGAGGCGGTACGGCGGGTATCACTGTGGTCAAGCAACCCGGCGTCGCTCATCTGATAGCGGGTGCCTTCGGCCATATCGCTGACGGTCATGCAACCACTCAGCGTCAATGACGCCAGCAACAAAACCAGATTACGCATCCTAATCCTCCAGAAGCCGGTGACGGAAAACCGGCGAATGGACGTGAGATGCAGGTTCTGCGCCAGCTTGAAGGCAACTCCAATATTGGGTGATGTGTAATCTAGGGATAGCGTTAGCCGCCGATGATCTTCATGATCGTCGCGCCGCCGGAGAATGCCACTTCCTGTTTGTCGCCCAGGGCTTTCATCAGCAAGCCTTGCAGCGCCGGCAGTGCCTGGTGGCGCGGTTTGTCGAGCAGGTCGCCGACATAGTGGCGGTTGCTGGAAGACAAGCAGCCATGCAGCCAGCCGGTGGACGAAAGGCGCAACCGTGAGCAGGTACGGCAGAATGGAACGCTCTCGTTGGCGATCACGCCAAAGTAGCCTTTGCCCGGTACCTCGTAGCGAACTGCGGTTGCGTCCACTGGTGCGTTGGCTTGCAGGTATTCGTGATGTTCGCCAATCAGGCTGAGCAGTTGCTGCAGGCTGACGAATTGCTGCAGGAACGCGTTGGAATCCTTGGCCAGGTGGCCCATGCGCATCAACTCTATAAAGCGCAGCTCGTAACCACGCTCCAGGCAGTAGTCGAGCAACGGCATCACTTGGTCGAGGTTCTGGCCGCGCAACGGCACCATGTTAACCTTGATCTTGATTCCGGCGGCGCGCGCCTGGTCCATGCCATCGAGCACGGTGGCCAAATCGCCACCACGGGCGATGCTGCGGAAGGCGTCCGCGTCCAAGGTATCGAGAGAGACGTTGATACGCCGAATGCCGGCATCCACCAACAGCGGCAGTTTACGCGCCAACAACTGGCCGTTGGTGGTCAAGCTGATATCGCTGAGCCCCATGCCACCGACTGCGCTCATGAAGGCTTCCAGCTTGGGGCTGACCAGCGGCTCGCCACCCGTGATGCGCAGTCGGTCGATGCCCGCCGCTTCGATCAGGTAAGCCACGCCACGGGCCATGGCCTCGGCCGAGAGTTCGTCTTGGGCAGCCACCAGCCGCTTGCCGTTGGGCACGCAGTAGGTACACGCGTAGTTGCAGGCTGAAGTCAGGCTGATCCGCAAATTGCGAAAACGCCTGCCTTGACGATCAACGATCATGGATCACTCCGGCAGAGGATGATTCGGGCGCGCTAAAAACTGACTGATAAATCAGCTTTTAGCAAGGTCCTTGCCTGAGTATATTCCTGGGGTACTACGCCTGGCAGTAAAGATTACGACGCAGGCGTCTCAACGGGCGCAGACTCTACGGCTGCTGGCTCGGCGCTATGCTTGCGCTTGTTGCCCATGCGTACGCCAATGTCCATCAGGAACTGGAAGAAACCTTCCTGATCTTCCAGCACATTGCTCCAGAATGGCGAGTGGTACAGCGCCACGGCGCCGTGCACCAAGGCCCAAGCCGCGCAATAGTGGAAATAAGGAGGTACGTCTTCAAGCTTGCCTTCACTGATACGGCCCTTGATCAACAGGGTCAGGCGTTCGAAGTTCGAGGCGCGGATCTTGTGCAGCTCTTCGACCATCTCTGGCACCTGATGGCCCTTGACGACCTTCTCCTCCAGGCGGTCGAACAGGCGATAGCGCTGCGGATCACGCATACGGAACTCGAAGTAAGCGCGGGACAGCGCTTCCTTGTCTTTATCGACATCGGCCGAATGCAGCAGCTCGTTCAAGTCGCGCTCGTAGTCGAGCATCAGGCGCAGATAGATCTCCGCCTTGGACTTGAAGTGCTTGTAGATCGTGCCTTTGCCGATACCCACGGCATCCGCGATCATCTCGACGGTGACGCTGTCTTCGCCTTGTTCGAGGAACAATTTGAGTGCGGTGTCGAGAATTTCCTGCTCACGGCGGCGAAACTCACGGACCTTACGGGGTTCTTTGTGCATGAGGAAGAGGTCTGCAAAGGTCGGAATAGGGAGGGTTGCGCATGACCAAGATTACATGGCGATACGATTTACCCAGTGCGAGGGATTATCCCGACTGAACGGTCGTTGGGCAACGTCTATGTGAACCCGCCATGCACTTTACTTTCAGACTGCCAACGATTTCATGGCTATCAGTCAGAAATAATACGCAACAACTGCACCCGTGCACCGGCCTAATGAGAACTCAAGCGAAGCGCGTGTATTCCAAATCTGTTTAAAAAACGATCAGTCGCGACTGGACTGAATCAGATACTGATCAATACTTGAACTGTCGGCGTGACATCTCCCCCAAGTGAAGCGCCGACCTGGGTACCGACGGACTGTGTGCCCTTGCTTTACTCCTAATGGTCTTAACCCGGATTCACCCCCCAGAACCCGGGTTTTTTTGCCCGCAATTTGACCCTGGATCTACGAAGCGACGTGAGCCAATGGAAACAGGCGCTTGAAGTTCTCGGTAGTCTGTTGCGCAAAACGCTCGTAGGACTCACCCCGCAGCATCGCCAGGTAATCCGCCACATCACGCACGTACTCCGGCAGGTTGGGCTTGCCGCGATGGGGGATGGGCGCCAGGTACGGCGAGTCCGTTTCCACCAACAGGCGATCGGCCGGGACTTGGCGGGCCACGTCACGCAACGCGTCGGCATTGCGAAAAGTGACGATGCCCGACAGGGAGATATAGAAACCCAGGTCCAACGCCGCCTTGGCCATGTCCCAGTCTTCAGTGAAGCAGTGCAATACGCCGGCCTGGGGCAACGCGGCTTCGCGCAGCAAGGTGAGCGTGTCGGCACGGGCGCCGCGGGTATGAACAATCACCGGCTTGCCCGTCTGCTGGGCGGCTTGCAGATGCAGGCGAAAGGATGCCTGCTGCAACTCGGCAGCTTCGGGTTCGTAGTGGTAATCCAGGCCGGTCTCGCCGATGGCCACTACACGCGGATGGTTGAGTTCGCCCAGCAGCCAGTCGAGGGCCGGGGCCTCGCCAGGCTTGAGGTCCAGCGGGTGGATACCCACTGAGCAATCCACGTCGGCATAACGATCAGCCAAGGCTTTGACGTCGGCGGCGTTGTCGGCGCTGACGCCGATGCACAGGAAATGCCCGACTCCGCGCTGCCGAGCCGCTTCCAGGGCGGCATCAAGGGAGCCGCCGTGCTGGGCGAGGTCAAGACGATCAAGGTGGCAGTGGGAATCTACGAGCATAGGAAGTTACAACTTGAGTCACGGAAAGTGTCTGGCCGACGATACATCCGTCGGCCACGGAAATTAACGGCGGCCGAGCAAGCCCACCCACTGCACCAGCAGCGCTTCAAGCAACAGCACACGGTTGAGGTTGGCCTTGCCGAGCACTTTCTGGCGCTGGGCGAGGATCCAGTCCTGGATGGACAGCACCTTGTCCTGGGCGCTTTTCTGCGCGAGATACTGCACCACCTTGCGCATGTCCTGCAGGCCCAGGCCATTTTCATCCTGGGTCAACTGATACCGCAGGATCAGGCTCGACCAGTCGCAGAACCAGTCGAACAGCAGCAACAGGGGAATGTCTTTCCAGGCGCTTTCGGCCAGTTGTGTCGCAGACAGTTCCTGCTTGAGCAGTTTTTTAACCCCATCCACCACCAGCGCGCGCTGGTCACGCACGCCTTGGGCTTGCAGCTTCACGGCCGCTAAGGGCGAACCGGCGGCCAGGGTCAGTAGTTCGACACGTTCATCGGCGGAGCAGTCTGGCAGTGCCTGCGCCAGCCATTGCAGGCTTATCGCCTCGCTTGGCAGCGGACAGGCCTGCTGCACGCAGCGGCTGCGGATGGTCGGCAACAGGCGGCTTGACTGGTGGCTCACGAGCAACAGCACAGTATCGCCGGAGGGTTCTTCCAGGCTTTTGAGCAGGGCGTTGGCGGCGTTGATATTCATCGCTTCTACCGGCTCGATCAGCACCACCTTGCGCCCGCCCATCTGCGCGGTTTGCACCACGAAGTTGACGAGATCACGCACTTGGTCGACCTTGATTGCCTTGTCGGCTTCCTCGGGCTCCAGCAGGTAATTGTCCGGATGGCTGCCAGCCTTGAGCAACAGGCAGGATTTGCACTCGCAACAGGCCTCCAAGTTGACCGGACGCTGGCACAGCAGGCTGGCCATCAGGCGCTCGGCAAGGGCCCGTTTACCAATACCGATTGGCCCATGCAACAAGTAGGCATGAGCGTGCTGGGCGCGGCCGGCTAACTGTTGCCAGAGACTGTCCTGCCACGGGTAGGCTTCAGCCACGGGCGCGCTCCAACAGTGTTGGCAACAAGCCGTCGATGGCCTGCTGCACATTGGCCAACGGCTGGGATGCCTCAAGCAGGTGATAGCGAGCAGGTTCGACCTGAGCACGTTTGAGAAACGCGCTGCGCACAGCATCGAAGAACGCCTGGCCTTCGAGTTCGAAGCGATCGAGACGACCACGAGCACTGGCGCGGGCCATGCCCACTTCTACGGGCAAGTCGAACAACAGGGTCAGGTCAGGACGCAAATCACCTTGCACGAACGTTTCCAGGGTAGCGATGCGCGCCAATGACAACCCGCGGCCGCCGCCCTGGTAGGCGTAGGTGGAATCGGTAAACCGGTCGCAAATCACCACGGCACCGCGGGCCAGGGCCGGGCGAATCACCTCGGCCAGATGTTGTGCCCGGGCAGCGAACACCAGTAGCAGCTCGGTGTCCGGGTTCATCTGTTCTTCGCCTGGGGCCAGCAACACTTCACGGATGCGCTCGGCCAAAGGCGTACCGCCGGGCTCACGGGTCAACACCACCTCGATGCCTTCGGCACGCAAGCGCTCTGCCAAGTAATCGCGGTTGGTGCTTTTGCCGGCGCCTTCCGGGCCTTCCAGGGTAATAAACAAGCCAGTCACAGGCAGTCCTTAGTCAGAGTCATTGCGGGCTTTGCGGCGCGGTGGTGTCCAGCACGGGCTCGGCGGGCGCTTCCGTTGGCGGCGTTGCATCTTCCGGCGGTTTTACCACCGGTGCCGGACTCGAGCGGTAATCGGCACGGCGTTTGAGCTGGAACTCACGCACGGCGGCATTATGCGCACCCAGGTCATCGGAGAAAATATGACTGCCATCGCCACGGGCGACGAAATACAGGCTGCTGCCAGACACCGGGTTCAATGCGGCATGGATCGCCTCGCGGCCGACCATGGCGATTGGCGTCGGCGGCAGCCCGGCAATCATGTAGGTGTTGTAAGGGTTGGATTCCTTGAGGTGAGCGCGCGTCAACTTGCCGTTGTAACGCTCACCCAGGCCGTAGATCACCGTAGGGTCGGTCTGCAGCAGCATGCCGATCTTCAGACGGCGGACGAACACACCGGCAATCTGGCCACGCTCCTCAGGCACACCGGTCTCTTTTTCCACCAGAGACGCCATGATCAGCGCTTGATAAGGGTCGGTGTACGGCACATCGGGGGCGCGCTTGCTCCATTCCTGGGCCAGTACGTCGTCAAGGCGGTTGTAAGCTTTTTTAAGGAATTCGACGTCGGTCATGCCGCGCACGAATCGATACGTATCCGGGAAGAATCGCCCTTCGGGAAACACCCCAGGGTGACCAAGTTTCTCCATCACTTCGCTGTCACTCAGTCCGGAGAGGCTCTGTACGATCTTTTCATGCTTGGCCAGGGCCGAACGCACTTGGCGGAAGTTCCAGCCTTCCACCAGTGTCAGACTGTATTGCACCACGTCGCCACGCTGCCAGAGGCCGATCAGGCCTTCGGCGGTCATGCCCGGCGTCATGCGGTATTCGCCGCTATGCAGCGGTTGGCCGTCGAGGTTGAAGCGCCAATACAGACGCAGCCAGAAGGCTCCGTCGATCACGCCGTCGGCTTCCAGTCGATTGAAGGTGCCGGTCGGAGTCGCCCCTGCCGGCACATCGAGCAACTGCTCTTGGGTCAGATTCAGCGGCTGCTTCAAGGCAGCGTCGTATTTCCAGGCGCAGACCCCCAACAGCAAAGCTGCCGAGAACAGACCGATCAGCAGCAGTACAATCAGTTTTCGTATCAACTCAGATATCCAATAGCGCGCGAACAATGCCCTGCAGTTTACGGGTGAGCGGCCCAACCGGCCAGCTCATCGCAGCACAGCCGCCCACCGGCCAAATGCCATACACGCTGTTACAGACAAAGACTTCGTCGGCCTGCTGCAGTTGCTCGACAGTGATGTCGGCCACGGCCACCGGGATGCCCAGCGATTGTGCCTGGTCCAGGATCTCGGCACGCATCACGCCCGCGACACCGCAACGCTTCAGATCGGCGGTTAGTAACAAGCCGTTACGCACGAGAAACAGATTGCTGAATACGCCCTCAATGACGCGGCCGGACATATCAAGCATCAAACCTTCAGCATGTTCGACATCTTGCCATTCGGCACGCGCGATCACCTGCTCCAGGCGGTTAAGGTGCTTCAGGCCGGCCAGCAAGGGCTGCTCCGCCAAACGGGTAGCGCACGGAAACAGGCGAATGCCGTCGGCTCCATGGGCGTGGGGATAGGTGGCGGGCGGACTGCCCTGCAGGATACGGCGCACAGGTGCGTCGGGATTGATGCCGTAACCGCGCAGGCTGTCGCCACGGGTAAGGATCAGCTTGAGGACACCGTCACCGAGGGCGGCGGCATAGGCAAGCACTTCGTTGCGGATCAACCCGAGATCGACCACGAACGCAAAGCGCCTGCAGCCCTCATCAAGGCGCTGCAGGTGGCGGTCGAGTAGCAGGGGCTGCCCGGCCTTGACGGCGACGGTCTCGAACAGGCCATCGCCATACGCCAGGCCGCGATCTTTCAGGGGCACGTTGTCCGCTGGCTGACCGTCGACCCAGCTGTGCATCACTCGGCGTACCGGCGGAACACCAGGGAACCGTTGGTGCCACCAAATCCGAACGAGTTGGAGATCGCAACGTCGATCGGCATCTGTTGCGGCTCGTGCGGTACGAAGTTCAGGTCGCAGCCTTCATCCGGCTCATCCAGGTTGATGGTCGGCGGAGCGACCTGATCCTTGATGGCCATCACGCTGAAGATCGCCTCGACCGCGCCCGCCGCACCCAGCAGGTGACCGGTCATGGACTTGGTGGAGCTGACAGCCAGCTTGTAAGCGTGCTCGCCGAACACCGACTTGATGGCCTCAGCTTCCGCCAAGTCACCGGTCGGGGTCGAAGTGCCATGGGCGTTGATGTACTGCACCTGATCGACATTGACCTTCGCATCACGCAATGCGTTGGTGATACAGCGCGCAGCGCCGGCACCGTCAGACGGTGGCGAGGTCATGTGGTAGGCGTCGCCGCTCATGCCAAAGCCGATCAGCTCGGCATAGATGGTGGCTCCGCGCGCCTTAGCGTGCTCCAACTCCTCCAGCACCAGGGCACCAGCACCATCGGACAGTACGAAGCCGTCACGACCCTTGTCCCACGGACGGCTGGCGCGGGTCGGCTCGTCATTGCGGGTCGATAGCGCACGGGATGCGCCAAAGCCGCCCATACCCAGGCCGCAGGCTGCCATTTCGGCACCGCCGGCGATCATCACGTCGGCTTCGTCGTAGGCAATGTTGCGCGCTGCCATGCCGATGCAATGCGTGCCGGTTGTGCACGCCGTAGCGATGGCGTAGTTCGGTCCCTGTGCACCCAGGTGGATGGACAGGAAGCCGGAAATCATATTGATGATCGAGCCAGGCACGAAGAACGGTGAAATTCGACGAGGGCCAGTATCGTGCAACGTGCGGCTGGTTTCTTCGATATTGGTCAGACCACCAATACCAGACCCCATCGCCACGCCGATGCGTTCACGGTTGGCATCAGTGACTTCCAGGCCGGCGTTACGCACTGCCTGAAAACCGGCTGCCAGGCCGTATTGAATGAACAGGTCGAGTTTGCGGGACTCTTTGATCGAGAGATATTCCTCGACATTGAACCCCTTTACCGAGCCGCCAAAACGGGTGGAATAGGCAGAAAGGTCCGTGTGTTCGATCAGACCAATACCACTGCGGCCAGCCAGAATGCCCTGCCAACTGCTCGGCACATCCGTACCCAGTGGCGACAACATACCCATACCGGTGACTACGACGCGTCTACGCGACACAGCACTCTCCTTTTTCTAATGACGACACTTTGCTTCAGAGCTTACTTTTTCATCACCGCTAAAGAAAAAACCGCACGCCGTTACAGCAGTGCGGTTTTCCCTAACAGCAAGCGACGACTACAAACTATTACGCCTGGTGGGCAGTAACGTAGTCGATAGCAGCTTGAACAGTAGTGATTTTTTCAGCTTCTTCGTCCGGGATTTCGGTCTCGAATTCCTCTTCCAGAGCCATCACCAGCTCAACGGTGTCAAGGGAATCGGCACCCAGGTCTTCTACGAAGGAAGCAGTGTTGGTCACTTCTTCTTCTTTGACGCCCAGTTGCTCGGCAACGATTTTCTTGACGCGCTCTTCGATGGTGCTCATACCTTGTTTAACTCCTAATGGACAAATTCAGGCAGCTGGCCAGTGGGTAAGTGTATAGAAAGCCTTTTCAGCTTTTCAACTGAAAGCTTCACCCTGTACCCGGTCCGCCACCTGCCTATAAATTAAGTTGCAGCTTTATAACGGATTTTAGACAGCTCATATGACATTTTTTTGAAGCGATCCGTCACAATTTAACTCATGTACATCCCGCCGTTCACCGGGATTGTAGCCCCAGTCACGTATGCCGCACCGTCGGATGCCAGGAAAGTGACCACATTCGCGATCTCTTGAGCCTGGCCCAGACGGCCCAGCGGAATCTGCGTCAGCAAGCCTTCACGCTGTGCTTCCGGCAGTTCGCGGGTCATATCGGTGTCAATGAACCCTGGGGCCACCGAGTTGACCGTAATCGACCGCGAGCCGACCTCACGTGCCAAAGCACGACTGAAACCTTCCAGACCAGCCTTGGCAGCTGCGTAGTTTACTTGGCCTGCGTTGCCCATGGCACCCACTACGGAGCCAATATTGATAATTCGACCCCAACGAGCCTTGGTCATGCCGCGCAAAACGCCCTTGGACAGGCGAAACAGACTGTTCAGGTTGGTATCGACCACGTCGTACCACTCGTCGTCTTTCATACGCATCATCAGATTGTCGCGCGTGATACCGGCATTGTTCACCAGAATAGCCGGTGCGCCGAACTGTGCAGTGATCTCGGCCAATACAGCAGCCACAGACTCATCGCTGGTCACGTTCAGCTCAAGGCCAGTGCCTTGAACGCCATTTTCCTTCAGGGTCGCGGCGATACGCTCGGCGCCCGAAGCGGAAGTGGCGGTGCCGATCACAACGGCACCCTGACGGCCCAGTTCCAGGGCGATAGCCTGGCCAATGCCACGGCTCGCGCCGGTAACCAGTGCAACTTTACCTTGCAGACTCATGCAGGCTTCTCCTAAGTTCGGGGATCAGGCCAGCGCCGCACGAGCGGCAGCGAAGGCATCCGGGGTATTGAGGTTGGCAGTCGACACGCCGTCGGCGCAACGCTTGTTCAGACCAGCCAGGACTTTGCCTGGGCCGCACTCGACCAGCTCGGTGGCGCCGTTGGCGGCCAGGGTTTGGACCGACTCGACCCAGCGCACAGGCTTGTAGAGTTGCTCCAGCAGGTCCCGCTTGAGCGTGTCGAGGTCGACCGCCACGGCCGCGCTGACGTTCTGCACCAGAGGAATTTGCGGTGCCTGCCAGTTGATGGCTGCGATGGACTCGGCAAAACGCTCGGCCGCCGGGCGCATCAGCTCGCAGTGGGACGGCACGCTCACCGGCAACGGCAGCGCACGCTTGGCGCCACGCGCCTTGCAGCCTTCGATGGCGCGCTCGACTGCCGCCTTGGCACCGGCGATCACCACCTGGCCAGGGGAGTTGAAATTCACTGCGCTGACCACTTCGCCCTGGGCCGCTTCGGCGCAGGCTTCGATCACTACTGCGTCGTCCAGGCCCAGAATAGCGGCCATGCCGCCCTGCCCGGCCGGAACGGCTTCCTGCATCAGTTGACCACGACGCTCGACCAGCTTGACCGCTTCGGCGAGGGTCAGGCTGCCCGCAGCAACCAAGGCGCTGTATTCGCCCAAGCTGTGACCGGCGACGAATGCCGGGCGCGCGCCACCTTCGGCCAGCCACAGGCGCCACAAGGCGATCGAAGCGGTCAGGATGGCCGGTTGCGTTTTATCGGTTTGATTGAGCTGCTCTTCCGGCCCCTGCTGGGTCAGCGCCCACAGGTCGTAACCCAGGGCCTCGGAAGCTTCCTTGAAGGTATCCAGGATCAGCGGGTATTGCGCGCCCAGCTCGGCCAACATGCCGAGGGACTGCGAACCCTGCCCTGGAAAGACGAATGCGAGGGATGTAGACATGTAACAAGCCCCTAATGATCTGGTCGTCAAAAATGCGCGCGCCGACTATGGGAGCGCGCGAAACTGACAGATTGGATGGTCAATTGAACTGGCCGGTCACATTTAAGCACTCCCGAGCCAATTCGCCTAAGGCAACAGATCCTCAAGACGGCCGTGCAAGCGTTGCGGCAGGTTTTCCTGAATCTCGATCAAGGCCCGCGCAATAGCACTTTGAAAGCCTTCAACACCGGCTGAACCGTGACTCTTCACCACAATCCCCTGCAACCCCAGAAAGCTCGCACCATTGTGCCGCGCCGGAGCCAGGTCGGCCTGCAGACGTCGCATCAAAGGTAGCGCCAGAGCACCTACGATGCGCGATACCAGATTACGCCTGAACAACGCCTCAATGCGCACAGCGATCATGGTCGCCAGGCCTTCGCTGGATTTAAGCAGGATATTGCCGACAAACCCATCGCAGACCACCACATCCGCTTCGCCGCGGTAAACACCGTCACCCTCGACAAAACCGATGTAATTCAAGCCCCGCGCGCCCTGCAACAGACTGGCGGCAAGCTTGACCTGCTGATTGCCCTTGATGTCTTCAGTGCCGATATTCAGCAAGGCCACACGCGGCCGGGCTATACCCAGCGCTTCTGCGGCCACCGAGCCCATCACGGCGAACTGGAACAAGTGCTCGGCACTGCAATCCACGTTCGCACCTAAGTCCAGCAGTTGGCAGTAGCCTTTCTGCGTTGGAATCGCCGCGACCATCGCGGGCCGGTCTATGCCAGGCATCGTCTTGAGCACATACCGTGACAGTGCCATCAACGCCCCGGTGTTACCTGCACTGACACAGGCTTGCACCTTGCCATCACGCAATAACTCCAAGGCCACTCGCATTGAAGAGTCAGGCTTGCCGCGCAGGGCCGAAGCAGGCTTGTCATCCATGCTGATGGTTTCGCTGGCCGGCGTAATCGTCAGGCGCGCGCGATCCACAACCGGATGGCTGGCGATCAATTCTTCAAGGAGTGAGGGTTGACCGACGAGGGTCAGGTGCAGCGAGGGCGTAGCAATCAGGCTGGCAATACAGGCCTGAACAATGCTGCGGGGACCGAAGTCCCCGCCCATTGCGTCAATCGCGATGACTTGAGCAGACAAGTGATTACTCGTCAGCGCCCTTGTCGATCACTTTACGGCCACGGTATACGCCTTCTGGCGATACGTGGTGACGCAGGTGAATTTCACCGGTGGTTTTTTCTACAGACAGAGTGCTCGCCGTCAGGGCATCGTGCGAACGACGCATATCACGGGCGGAACGGGATTTTTTGTTCTGCTGAACAGCCATAATTGATTAACTCCTAAACGTTTGGGTCACGCTTTAACTGCGCCAATACACTGAACGGGTTGGACCGCGTTACCTCGTCCTCGCTCGGCTCGGCCTCGTCATCGAGACCCTCCGGCTGCTGGCATTCTTCCGGATGATGAGCAGGCACAATGGGCAAGGCGAGCAGAAGCTCTTCCTCGATCAGTGCATGCAGATCCAAAGGATCTTCGCCCAGTTCCAGCACGTCATAACCTTTCGGCAACGACTGGGTATTCGCACCCTCCTTTACCACGGCATAACTGCACTCGCTGTGGATCGGCAGGGTGACCAGCTCAAGACAACGCTGGCAAACCATTTTGACCTCGGTGTCGATAAAGCTGTGGATTACCACAGATTTACGTTCATCTCGTTCAAAAACGAATTTGGCCTGCACCGTACCGACAGTGTCGGAAAGCGGGTCGCAGAGTCTCTCCAAATCGGCCAGCAGCAATTCACCTTGAAGGGAAGTGCCACGATCAGCCAATTTGCGCGGGTCAACGTGAGGTGGAATCGGGTCATTCAACATAGGCGCAGCATTATAGGGATGCACCCAGCCATGTCAAAGGAAATTCAGCCCTGTGCGTCAGCCGGTCGCCCCGCTAGAATCGGCGACTGCCTTGAGGAGTCGTACATGCTGCCTTTATTACTCGCTTCCAGCTCGGTTTATCGCCGGGAATTGCTCAGTCGCCTGCACCTGCCATTCATCTGCAGCTCGCCGGATATCGACGAAAGCCATGCTGCAAATGAGTCCGCCATCGAGCTGGTCAAGCGCCTTGCCGAAGCGAAGGCGCGCGCCCTCGCCGCCAGCCACCCAGGACACCTGATCATCGGTTCAGACCAGGTCGCCGCACTGGAAGGCCGCATCATCGGCAAACCTCACACTTTCGAAAATGCGCGTGAGCAATTATTGGCCGCCAGCGGCAAGCGTGTCAGCTTCCTCACCGGCCTGGCCCTGCTGAACAGCGAGACGGGGCACTGCCAGGTCGACTGCGTGCCCTTTACCGTGCACATGCGCGAGCTGGATGCAGCGCGCATCGAGCGCTACCTGCGTGTCGAACAACCATATGACTGCGCGGGCAGCTTCAAGGCGGAAGGGCTGGGCGTGAGTTTGTTCCAAAGCACCGACGGGCCAGATGCGACCAGCCTTGTCGGCTTACCGCTGATTCGCTTGGTAGATATGCTACTCAGCGAAGGCGTGCAAGTCCCTTAAGAACACCGCAAACCAAATACGGGAGAGGGTTTTCCCCCCGCTAGAAGCGTATCAGCCAACCTTGGGTTGACTGATCCACCGCTATCGGGGGCAAGTCAAATCGTCGCACCGCCCCTTCTACATTTTGACCTACGACAGACTTGAGATATTAGCGCAGCGTCGGCCCCTGGAAGCCCATGTACAGCGCCAGCTTCTCAGCCACGCTGGCACCGAGCTTCTTGGAGAAGCGATCAAACGGCGATTCCTCAACCGTGAAATCCACCAACTCCTTCTCGCCAATCACATCCCGCGCCACCGAACTGGCACTGCCCAGGCCATCGATCAAACCCAGCGGCAACGCCTGCTCACCGGACCACACCAGCCCCGAGAACAGCTCAGGATGATCTTTATCCTTCAGACGATCCCCGCGCCCCTGCTTCACGCTGGCGATGAACTGGCGATGAGTGGCATCCAGCACGCTCTGCCAGAATTGGGTTTCATCGGGCTTTTGCGGCTGGAACGGATCCAGAAACGCTTTGTGCTCGCCCGAGGTGTAGGTGCGGCGCTCAACACCCAGCTTCTCCATAGTGCCAACAAACCCATAACCGGCCGCCGTCACACCAATGGAGCCCACAAGACTGGCCTTGTCGGCATAGATCTGATCAGCGGCACTGGCGATGTAATAAGCACCCGAAGCACCCAGATCGGAAATCACGGCGTACAGTTTGATATCCGGATGCAGGCCACGCAGGCGGCGAATCTCGTCATACACATATCCCGATTGCACCGGGCTGCCGCCCGGGCTGTTGATGCGCAGGATCACCCCTTTGACCTTGGGATCTTCGAACGCAGCACGCAGGCTGCCGACGATGTTATCGGCGCTTGCCGGCTCCTTGTCGGCAATTACACCGCGCACCTCGATCAGCGCGGTGTAGTTCGCGCCACGGGTTGCGCTCTTTTCCATATCCATCAGCGGACTGAACAGCGCCAGCATGAGCAACAGATAAGTAAAGGTCAGCAGCTTGAAGAAAATCCCCCAGCGCCGCGCACGACGCTGCTCCTGGACGCTGGCCAGGAGCGTCTTCTCCAGCAGCTTCCAACTCTTGTCGTCACCGCTTTCAGCCTTTTCAGGCGCTTTCCACTCATCACTCATGCCATCAACCCCAGCAAAGACTTATTGAGCCCGACCGAGCCAGGCCTGCAATTCAGAAAAATGATCAATCGTGACCCTAGGCTCGTATTGCTGTAACGCCTCAGCGGACTGGGCACCATAGCTGACTGCAACGCTGTCCATGCCGGCGTTGCGCGCCATCATCAGATCGAAGGAAGCATCACCCACCATCAGCGCCTCACGCGGCGACACGCCGCAATGGGCAAGGATCTGCTCCAGCATCAGAGGGTGAGGTTTGCTGGCGGTTTCATCCGCAGCACGGGTGATGTCGAAGTAATCTTCCCAACCATGAGCCTTGAGCACCCGATCCAGCCCGCGACGAGCCTTGCCGGTAGCAACTGCCAAGTGGTAGCCCTGCGCCCGGAACGCCGCCAGCGATTGCACAACGCCCTCAAACAGCGGCGACGGCTCTGCCTCCAGCGCAATGTAGTGATCGGCGTAATGCTCGCGAAACGCTATCAGTTCAGCGTCACTGATTTCGGGATACAGGGTACGGATGGCTTCAGGCAGCCCCAGACCAATAATGCCCTTGACCGCCTGATCGCTGCATAACGCAAAGCCTGAACGGGTGGACGCCATGTGCATCGACTCGACAATGCGACCAATGGAGTTGGCCAGCGTCCCATCCCAATCAAAAATCAGCAGCTTGTAATCAAGGTGCGACACTCAAACGCTCCACGGTCTTGGCCCACATCTCATCGACAGGCGCCTGCAACTTCAGCTCGCCACCATCAGGCAGCGGCACAGTCAGCATGTAGGCATGGAGAAACAGGCGCTTACCGCCCAAGTCTCTAATTTCCTTGGAAAAGTCTTCGTCGCCGTACTTGGTATCACCGGCAATGCAATGGCCCGCATGCAAGGTATGCACGCGAATCTGGTGGGTACGCCCTGTGACCGGTTTGGCCTCGACCAGGGTGGCGAAGTCACCGAAGCGGCGCAGCACCTTGAACAGGGTCAGGGCTTCTTTACCCTCCTCGTCCACTTCGACCATGCGCTCGCCCGAGCGCAGATTGCTCTTCTGAAGCGGCGCGCGAACGCTTTTGATTGAGCTGGCCCAGTTGCCACGCACCAACGCCATGTAGCGCTTGTCCACGCCATCACCCCGCAGGGCGGTGTGCAGGTGCCGTAACATGCTGCGCTTCTTGGCGATCATCAACAGGCCGGAAGTATCGCGATCCAGGCGATGGACCAGTTCCAGTTCCTTGGCATCCGGGCGCAACTGGCGAAAGGCTTCGATCACCCCAAACGTTAGGCCGCTGCCACCATGCACAGCAATGCCACAGGGCTTGTTGATCACGATTAGTTTGTTGTCTTCAAAGACAATCGACGCCTCAAGGCGCTGCAGCAGCCCTTGAGCGAGGGGAACAGGCTCGTCCCGCTCAGGCACGCGCACTGGCGGCACACGGACGATATCGCCCGCCTGCAGCTTGTACTCGGGCTTGATACGACCCTTGTTCACGCGCACCTCGCCTTTACGCAAGATGCGGTAAATCAAGGTCTTGGGCACGCCTTTGAGCCTGGCCAGGAGAAAGTTGTCGATGCGTTGGCCGGCATATTCCGGCGAGACCTCAAGCAGCTGGACGCTGGGGGTCTGGGGGGCGGTAGTCGTCATGGCGGCGATGATAACAATTTTTTATGGAATTGAAGCACTTAATCATTGCTGCTATAGTCGCGAACGCCGCCAAAAGCGGCCTGGACAGAGGACTTGCGGCAAGCTGCCGGCCCTGACCATCGCAATTCATCAGGACGCGAGGCCGTCCTACGGGGCTTTCGCCACCCTGGAAGGTTCGAGATTGTAACAAGCGCAGGTGACATGAGGCCTGAAGCGAGTGCAGAACGCAGAGTGAATACTCGCATTCTGCGCCGATATTTACGGCCAGTTCACAAAGTGCAGTCAGTCTTGTGCCAGACCACGGCGAATGCTTCGGAAACAACGCCTGTTAAGAGCTGAGTGAGAGCGCAGTCGCCCACATTCAGTCTTGTTTAGCCATGAGCGTGAACTCCCCATTGGAGTACACGGTAAATGCCAACCCGCTGCGGATTCTGCGCGCGGCAGCACCCGAATTATCAGGGATACGTGTAGGGTGGAGATGCACAACCGTCGGACCGTGTAGCACTAGGCTTATATTTAGACGCTTCATCTCGTCCACAGTCGCCGGTTGATTCCTCCTCCTGACCTTAGCTTTTGTTGAAGTGGTGCCTTTGTCACCACCGCTAACAAGCAGGACGCGTCCGTCGCGATACCGGCCCAATTGGCCGATTTTGCTGGACACTGGAGTGGCCAACCACTCTTGACGCACCTGACACCGACCGTGAGAAGTCGTGTGTGCCGAACGCCGTTTCCGGCAGCCCGGAAACCGACGGTACAACATGAAAAGAATGCTGATTAACGCAACTCAACCCGAAGAGTTGCGTGTTGCACTGGTAGATGGCCAACGCCTCTACGACCTGGACATCGAATCCGGTGCGCGCGAGCAAAAGAAGGCCAACATCTATAAAGGCCGTATTACTCGCATCGAACCAAGCCTTGAGGCTGCCTTTGTCGATTTCGGCTCCGAGCGCCACGGCTTCCTGCCCCTCAAAGAAATCTCCCGCGAATACTTCAAGAAAGCCCCCGAAGGCCGCGTGAACATCAAGGACGTCCTGAGCGAAGGCCAGGAAGTCATTGTCCAGGTCGAAAAAGAAGAACGTGGCAACAAGGGCGCCGCCCTGACCACCTTCATCTCCTTGGCCGGCCGTTACTTGGTGCTGATGCCGAACAACCCACGTGCTGGCGGCATTTCCCGCCGCATCGAAGGCGAAGAACGCAACGAACTGCGTGAAGCGCTGAACGGCCTGATCGCACCGGCCGACATGGGTCTGATCGTGCGCACTGCCGGCCTGGGCCGCAGCAGCGAAGAAATGCAGTGGGACCTCGACTACCTACTGCAACTGTGGACCGCTATCAAAGAAGCGTCCCTGGATCGTTCCGCGCCGTTCCTGATCTATCAGGAAAGCAACGTGATCATCCGCGCCATCCGCGACTACCTGCGCCAGGACATCGGCGAAGTGCTGATCGACAGCGTTGAAGCCCAGGACGAAGCCCTGACCTTCATCCGCCAGGTGATGCCGCAGTACGCCAGCAAGATCAAGCTGTACGAAGACAGCGTTCCGCTGTTCAACCGCTTCCAGATCGAAAGCCAGATCGAGACCGCTTTCCAGCGCGTCGTCGAACTGCCTTCCGGTGGCTCCATCGTGATCGACCCGACCGAAGCACTGGTGTCCATCGACATCAACTCGGCGCGCGCCACGAAGGGTAGCGACATCGAAGAAACCGCCCTGCAGACCAACCTGGAAGCGGCTGAAGAAATCGCCCGCCAACTGCGCCTGCGTGACATCGGCGGCCTGATCGTGATCGACTTCATCGACATGACCCCAGCCAAGAACCAGCGCGCCGTGGAAGAGAAAGTCCGCGAATGCCTGGAAGCTGACCGTGCCCGCGTGCAAGTCGGCCGCATCTCGCGCTTCGGCCTGCTGGAAATGTCCCGTCAGCGCCTGCGCCCATCCCTGGGCGAGAGCAGCGGCATCGTCTGCCCGCGTTGCAACGGCACCGGCATCATCCGTGACGTTGAATCGCTGTCCCTGGCGATCCTGCGCCTGATCGAAGAAGAAGCCCTGAAAGACCGCACCGCCGAAGTCCGCGCGCAAGTGCCAATCCCGGTCGCCGCTTTCCTGCTGAACGAAAAACGCAACTCGATCACCAAGATTGAACTGCGCACCCGTGCCCGTATCGTCATCCTGCCGAACGATCACCTCGAAACGCCGCACTTCGAAGTACAGCGCCTGCGTGACGACAGCCCGGAAGCCCACAGCGGCCAGTCCAGCTACGAAATCGCTGCTGCCGCTGCCGAAGTGGAAGAAGTCCAGCCAGCCGCCGCGACCCGCACTCTGGTTCGCCAGGAAGCTGCTGTGAAAACCGCGCCAGCCCGTGCCAACGCACCAGTGCCGGTTGAAGCTGCCGCACCGGTTGCTGCACCAGCCGCCCTGCCTGAGCCGAGCCTGTTCAAAGGCCTGGTGAAATCGCTGGTCAGCCTGTTCGCTACCAAAGAAGAGCCTGTGGCCCCGGTTGTAGTTGAAAAACCAGCCTCCGAGCGCCCGGCACGTAACGAAGAACGTCGCAACGGCCGTCAGCAGAGCCGCAACCGCAACGGTCGCCGTGACGAAGAGCGCAAGCCGCGCGAAGAACGTGCACCGCGTGAAGAACGCGCGCCACGTGAAGAGCGTGCGCCTCGTGAAGCCCGTGAAGAAACACCAGCCGTAGCCCGTGAAGAACGCGCACCGCGTGAAGAGCGCGCACCTCGCACCCCACGTGCTCCGCGTGAAGATCGCAAGCCACGTGGCGAGCGTGAGGAACGCGTACGTGAACTGCGTGAGCCGCTGGACGCTGCGCCAGCCGTTGCTGCTGCCGCTGCTGCGACTACCGAAGAGCGCCCGGCCCGCCAGCCGCGTGAAGAACGCGCCCCCCGTGAAGAGCGCCAGCCGCGCCCTCCGCGTGAAGAGCGTCAACCACGCGCCGAGCAAGCTGCTTCCGCCAGCGAAGAGGAAGAAGTACTGACCGGCGAAGAGCAACTGCAGGAAGATGGTCAGGACAACGCCGAAGGCGATCGTCCTCGCCGCCGCTCCCGTGGTCAGCGTCGTCGCAGCAACCGTCGCGAGCGCCAGCGTGATGCCAACGGCAACGTAATCGAAGGCTCGGAAGAGACCGGCGAGAACGCTGAGGGCGCAACCAACGAAGCTAACGAACCGACGGGTGCCGAACTGGCTGCCGGCCTGGCCGTTACTGCTGCCGTTGCCAGCTCGGTCATCAGCGCCCCTGCTGAAGCCCAGGCTCACGAGCAAGCTGAACGCGCTACTGCAGCCGTTGAAGAAACCGCTGCTGTAGAAGCACCAGTTGCCGAGACCCCAGCGGTTGAAGAATCGGTCGTTGAGGCCCCCGCTGTTGAGGCAATTACCCCGATCGAAGCCCCAGTGGTTCCGGAAGTGGAAGTAGCCCCGGTTCGCGACGCCCAGCCAGAAACCGAAGCGGTCGCCATTGAACCTGCGCCGGTTGTTGAACCTCAGCCAGTGGTTGAAGCCGTAGTTGAAGCTCCGGCTGTCGAAGAGGCTGCCCCAGCGGTACGTGAAGTTCGCGAAGAACAGACCGCCTTCCAATGGACTGCCGAACCTGCCGCCCCGGTTGAAGCTCCCGCGCCAGCGCCTGTTGTAGAAGAAGCGCCAGCACCGGTGGTTGAAGTCGTGGTTGCCGAGCCTGCACCAGTGGCTGTTGAAGCCCCGGTTGTTGCTGAAGTTGAAGCACCCGTGGTTGAAGCTGCTCCTGCCAGCGCCTTGAGCGAAAACGGCCGTGCGCCGAACGATCCACGTGAAGTGCGTCGTCGCCGCAAGGAAGCTGAGGCAGCCGCCGCTGCTGCTGCTGCCGCCGCTCCGGCTGTAGTCGAAGCTGTCGAAGCGCCTGCTCCGGTTGCTGAAGCCGTGGTAGAGCACAAGGCCCTGGAAGAAGAGCACGAGCCTAAACCCCTCGTCTGATTCCATCAGCCACTAAAAAGCCCCGCCTGAGTGATCAGGCGGGGCTTTTTAGTGGCTGCCGGTCAGCGGTAATGCAATAACGCGGGCACATCCACATCCCACAAAACACCGGAATCCTCCACCCGCACCGCCTTCAAAACAGCCTGTACAAATAACGCTTTGGCACCACGATCGCCACTCAGCGCCATCAAGGCGGGCCCAAATGCACGGGCAAAGGCAACCGGGTGGCCATACTGACCGGCATGTACCGGCACATTGATGCTATCCAGGCCGTCTATCACGCGCTCGATCGTCGACGCTTGAATAAACGGCATATCCCCCAGTACCACCAGCCAACCCTGCGCCGAAGCACTGGCCGCGACAGCTGCGGCAATACTGTCGCCCATGCCAGCCGACTGCAGCAGCAAGACCTTGCAGCCATACACCTTCGCCAACCGAATGACCTCCGAACGATCCGGCGAGGTCACCACCCAGCGCTCCACTACGTCTGCCGGCAGATTCAACAGCACCTGCTCGATCACAGGTCGCGTCACGCCATCGCGACCTACACAGAGCGCCAGCAGTTTATCCTGGTCGGCCCCAGCCTCTGCTCGGAAGCGGCTGCCCTGCCCTGCCGCCAGCACAATCGCCGTCACGGTCACTCAGCTACCACCGGCAAAGGCTTTTTCTGCATAGGCGCCACGCCGTTCTTGATTGCGACAATTTCCGCCATCAGCGACAGCGCGATTTCCGCCGGCGTATGGCTGCCGATATGCAAACCAATCGGCCCATGCAAGCGGGCAATCGCCTCCGCCGACAAACCCAGTGCGGCGAGGTTTTCACGGCGCTTCTGGGTATTGACCCTTGAACCTAGCGCGCCGATATAGAAGGCATTGGAATTCAACGCCGTCAGCAACGCCATGTCATCCAGGCGCGGGTCGTGTGTGAGGCAGACAATCGCCGTGCGTTCGTCGGTCTGGATATTCAACACTGCCTCATCAGGCATACCCGGCACAAAGCGGCCATGTTGCTCTTCCCAGCCATACACGAACTCTTCGCGCGGGTCGCAGATCAGCACTTCGAAATCCAGCAAACGCGCCATTTCCGCCACATAGCGCGACAGTTGCCCGGCGCCGATCAGCAGCAGGCGCCAGCGTGGTCCATAGATGGCGCGCAAGCGTTCACCGTCGAAACTCACCACATCAGTCTTGCTCGCGCCGCTCAGGGTCACTTCGCCGGTAGCAAGGTTTAGCTCCCGAGCAACAATCTGATGATCCTCGCAGCGCGCCAGTAACTTCTCTACCCAGCCCCAGTCATCCACCCTCTCCTCGGTCAAGCGCAGCGTGCCGCCGCACGGCAGCCCAAAACGCGCAGCTTCGTCGCGTGTAACGCCGTAGGTCACCAGTTGTACCGGCGGGCCGTCATCAGGCAAGCGGCCGTCCTGCAACCGCGCGATCAAGTCATCCTCGATGCAACCACCGGAAACCGAGCCAATCACCACGCCGTCGCCCCGCAGGGCTAGCATTGCCCCCGGCGGACGCGGTGCACTGCCCCAGGTCTGGACCACGCTGTACAACACCACTCGCTGTCCAGCGCGGCGCCATTCCAGCACGCTGCGCAGGACATTCAAATCCACACTGTCCATTCAGTCTCCCGCCAGCGTTGTTGATGAAGTATTCATTTACTGTAAAGCAAAGCGATTCAAAAGTGGCCGAGCAGAAACGCAAACGCCCCGAACCAGTCGGGGCGTTTGCGTATAGCTGCTAGCGTGGGCTCACGCCTTCAGCGGCTTACTTGACGACAGGTGCAGGGCCTTCGGCCACGCCCAGGTCATCGATTTCGCGGGTTTCGGAGATACCGGTACCGCCAGACGCCAGCTCGCTTTGCAGCTTGTCGGTGTCCAGTTCCTTGACCCACTTAGCCACAACGATGGTGGCAACGGCGTTACCGACCAGGTTGGTCAGTGCGCGGGCTTCGGACATGAAGCGGTCGATACCCAGGATCAGCGCCAAGCCGGCAACCGGCAGGTGGCCTACAGCCGACAAGGTTGCAGCCAAAACGATGAAGCCACTACCGGTCACGCCAGCAGCGCCTTTGGAGGACAGCAGCAGCACCAGCAGCAGAGTGATCTGGTGGGTGATGTCCATGTGGGTGTCAGTCGCTTGAGCGATGAACACGGCAGCCATGGTCAGGTAGATCGAAGTACCGTCAAGGTTGAAGGAGTAGCCAGTCGGGATTACCAGACCTACTACGGATTTCTTGGCACCCAGACGCTCCATCTTGATCAGCATGCGTGGCAGTGCGGACTCGGAGGAGGAAGTACCCAATACGATCAGCAGCTCTTCACGGATGTAGCGGATCAGCTTGATGACGCTGAAACCGTGAGCGCGGCAGATACCGCCCAGCACCACCAGCACGAACAACAGGCAAGTGATGTAGAAGCAGATCATCAGTTGGCCCAACTGCACCAGGGAACCTACACCGTAGGCACCGATGGTGAACGCCATGGCGCCCAGGGCACCAAGTGGCGCGAGCTTCATGATCATGTTGATGATGTTGAACATCACGTGGGCGAAGCGATCGATGAAGTCCAGCACCGGCTTGCCGTAGGCACCCAGGCGATGCAGGGCAAAACCGAAGATCACCGAGAACATCAGCACTTGCAGGATGTCGCCGTTGGCGAAGGCGCCGACGATGGTGTTCGGGATCACGTTAAGCAGGAAGCCAACGATGCTCTGGTCTGCGCCAGCAGTCACATAGGCAGCGACTTTGGAAGCGTCCAGGGTCGCTACGTCGATGTGCATACCGGCGCCCGGTTGCACAACGTTCACCACGATCAGGCCGATCAGCAGGGCGACGGTGGAAACGATTTCGAAGTACAGCAGCGCGTAGCCGCCGGTTTTGCCGACCGATTTCATGCTTTGCATGCCAGCGATGCCGCTGACAACGGTGCAGAAGATGATCGGGGCGATGACCATTTTGATCAGTTTGATAAACCCGTCACCCAGTGGCTTAAGGGCCACACCGGTTTGCGGGTAGAAGTGACCGAGCAAAATACCGATAACGATTGCAACGATCACCTGGAAATACAGGGATTTGTAGATTGGCTGACGAGTCGTCATTGCAAAATTCCTCAATCGTCCCGTGTGGCAAATATCCGCCATTGCCCACGACACTTGAATTGCGAACCCTCCTGCACTGGAGGGATTTGTTGTTTGCGAAGCCTGTAGGTCCAGGCCTGCGCTGTAATCCTTATCGCAAACGCCGTGCCACTTTGCTCAAAAGCCCTAAAGGCCTTTAGGCATCAGGGCTGATCGTTTTCAGATGCCTCGCCAGGCGCCAAATCGGTTGGCGAATTTCCGCCACCGCACCCAATCGCGTCCTACAATTTGGCGGATATCCGCCTTGTCGCCTTGCCAGGTGCTGACTACCATCCGCCATTCCATGGACGAGGGCCCCGCATGCGTGAACGCACCATCGCCAGTCACTACGCACGGGCCGCCCTGGGCGGAGCGCGTCGGGCCGGTTACGATTATTCGGGCCTGCTGCAACAGTTGGGCATCACCCCCGAGCAGTTGACTGAACCTCGCGCCCGCATTGCGCCGGAGCAATTTACCCGGTTGCTCCAGATGCTTTGGCTGGCGTTGGACGACGAATACCTGGGCTTTGCCGACGGTCCGAGCAAACGTGGCACTTTCGCCATGATGTGCCATGCGTTGATCCACTGCCGCACGTTGGAGAAAGCCCTGGAACGCGGCTTATTATTTTATAGCCTATTCTCACAAGGCCCGCGTTGGCAGCTCACACGGGAAGGCGAAATGGCCCGCCTGAGCCTGGATGACTCCCAACTGTGGGACCCGGATCACTTCCTCAGCGAATGCCTGCTGGTGATCTGGCACCGCCTGGGCAGTTGGCTGATCGGCCAGCGCATCCGACTGCACCAGGCCACGTTCAGCTACCCGATGCCGGCCCACTCCAGCGAATATGACCTGCTGTTTCCCTGCGACCGGGTGTTCGGTTCGCCGAACAGTAGCCTGGTGTTCCCTGCCCGCTACCTGAACATGCCGCTGCTGCAGGATGAGCGCACCCTCAAGCACTTTCTGGAGCGCTCTCCCGCTGACCTGCTGTCACGCCCGGATGAAGGCGATAGCTTGAGCAGTCAGTTGCGACGCCTACTGAGCCGCGATCGCACGCCGTGGCCGGATCTGGAAGCCGTCGCTCAGCACTTGCACATCAGCCCACAAACCCTTCGCAGGCATTTGCGCGAAGAAGGCACCAGCTTTCAGGCGCTCAAAGATGAGTTGCGGCGGGACATCGCCATCTACCATCTGGGACGGGCGGATTTGTCGTTGCAGGAGATTGCCGAGCAGTTGGGATTTTCCGAACCGTCGGCATTTCATCGGGCGTTCAAGAAGTGGACAGGGTTAACGCCGGGGGCCTATCGCGCACGGGAGAGTTAGAGAGGCGTTGTGTGTGAGGGCATCATCGGGCGCAAGCCCCCTCCCACCTTTGACTGCGTCTACAAAGTTTGATGCTTGAATAAATTCAAAATGCGGGAGAGGGCTTGCCCCCGATAGGGCCAGCCCAGCCAGTGAAGATCACACAGATGGAAAGTGGATCTTGAACGCCGCGCCACCCAGCGGTGAATCTCCCAGGGTCAGTCGCGCCCCGTAGCTTTCTATGATGTCCTTGACCACCGCCAACCCAATCCCCTGCCCCGGATGCTGGCGGTCCAGCCGCTCGCCCCGTTGCAAAATCCGCGCGCGCTGATCTGGCGGCACACCTGGTCCGTCATCTTCTATGCACAACTCAATGCCTTCGAGGTTCTCGACCAGACTAACTCGCACTTCACTCAGGCACAGCCGATAAGCGTTTTCCAGCAGGTTGCCAAGCAATTCGAGCAAGGCACCCTTCTCGATCGGCACATCGCAGGCGTGCGGCAGTTCAAAGGACACCCTGACCCCCTTGTCGCGGTAGACCTTGCCCAAGGTATCGCACAGGCTTTGCAGCACCGGCTCCAGGCGCACTTGATGGCGCACCAGGCCGCTTTTGCGCAAACTGGCGCGCTGCAACTGGTAGCTGATCTGCTGGCTCATGCGTTCGATCTGCGATTGCAGCACCCAGGCCTGATCGCGGTCTTCTGGGCGCTTGGCCATGTCTTCACTCACGCCTTGCAACACGGCGAGCGGGGTTTTCAGGCTGTGAGCTAAGTCATCGAGGGAGTCGCGGTATCGCGTACGTTGTTCACGCTCACTGTGCAGCAAGCGGTTGAGGGAGCCGGTAAGGCGCAGCAATTCACGTGGGTGTTGTTCGGACAGGCTTTCGCGGGTGCCGCCTTCGATCTGGTCAAGCTCCTGACTCAGCCGCCGCAGGGCTTGGAGGCCCCAGGTCAGGCCCAGCCACAGCAACGTCAGCAGCACCAGCAACGCCGCGCCGAAGCCCAAGTAGAGGTTTTCGCGCAGGCCTTCTAGGGTCAGCTGGTATTCGCGCACCGGTTGCAGGGCGACGATACTGAACGCCGCGCTCTTGCCGCCGAGCAGCTTGACCTCCACGTCATAGACGAAGAACTCCTGGCCGTCCGCTTCGCGAATCCTCGCGAATTCATTGCCTCGCCCGTCATAGCGCGGCTTGTAGTTGATGTTTTCTTCCCGGGTAGCCCGCGAGCGCCACACCAAGTGGCCTTCGCGGTCGTAGATATAGCCGAGCAGACGGCTATCGGTCAGGTTGAAACGTTCGTCCGGCAACTGCGCAGGCATCAGCAGGCGGTTGTTTTCGACCCGCGCGGCGGAGATCAGCGTCGTCACGTCCGACGCCAGGCGCTGTTCGATGGAGTCCTGCAGCGCCAGACTGAAAGCGCCCTGCATGGCCGGCAACAAGCCCAGCATGAACAACACGGCCAGGGTCGCTGCCGCCAGCATCAAACGCACACGTAACGAGCGGATCAACGGCAGCGCTCATTGAACAGGTAGCCCAGGCCACGCACGGTGTCGATCGGCTTGAACCCTGTGGGGCCTTCCAGCTTGCGGCGCAGGCGGCCGACCAAGACTTCAATGACGTTTGGATCGCGCTCGTCGTCGTCGGGGTAAAGCTGTTCCATCAAGCGGTCTTTGGCGACAACTTGCTGGTGGTGGCGCATCAGGTATTCAAGGATGCGGTATTCGTAGGCGGTCAGCGCCAGGGGCTGTTCGTCGAGGGACGCTTGCTTGCGGTTGAGGTCCAGCAGCAAGGGCCCGGCAACGATAGTCGATTGGGTGAACCCGCTGGAGCGGCGCAGCAAGGCGTTCATGCGCGCCTCCAACTCTTCGAACTGGAATGGTTTGACCACGTAGTCGTCAGCACCGGCGGCCAGGCCTTCGACCTTGTCCTGCCAGTTGCCGCGCGCGGTGAGGATTAGGATCGGAAACGTTTTGGCCTGGCTGCGCAGTTGGCGGATCAGGTCCAGGCCGCCCATGCCGGGCAGGCCCAGGTCGATAATCGCCAGGTCATGGTTGAATTGACCGACCTGGTAAAGCGCCTCTTCGGCGTTGGCCACAGCTTCGACCACGTGGCCGCTGTCGGTCAGGCGGGTAAACAGGTGATGACGCAGCAGCGCCTCATCTTCCACCACCAGCAATTTCATAAGGCTCTCCAAAGCAAATCAACTGTCCGACAGGGGGACATCATAGCGGCCCTGCAGGTCTTGCGGGCGCAGTTTAATGCCATTGAACTGGCCACTCAGGTGCGCGTAACCGGTGCGGTAGGCTGGCTGTGGGG
Source organism: Pseudomonas sp. H1_D04 (assembly GCF_054683855.1). NCBI lineage: Bacteria > Pseudomonadati > Pseudomonadota > Gammaproteobacteria > Pseudomonadales > Pseudomonadaceae > Pseudomonas > Pseudomonas sp. H1_D04. Next base: position 3,653,065 of record NZ_CP162826.1, on the reverse strand, counting down.
TAGCAAGGCCCAGGGACTGGCCCCAAGGCGTAGGCTGACTGCTCGCGTCTTCGAAACTGACACGTTGAATCAAGGTGCTGGTTTTCTTGGTTTTCTCGCGGCCGAATGCGGCAAAGTCACCATCAGAGGCCTGGACCCCTGCGGTGGCACTGAGCATGGTCAACGCCAACATCAGCTTTTTGATCGCAGTCATGGTGTTACCTCATACGCGTTTGGCTGTTGAGGTCAGCCTACGCAAAAGCCCCTGAACTCCCCCTGAACAGGCGGTGCGCCGCAGCGGGCTATCCTCTGGCGCCTCAACTCGGCAAAATACCGCCCATGAATCTTCTGCCCGCTTGCTGCACACCACTCGACGCCCATTGGCCACTGCCCGAACCATTACCGGGAACAGTGTTTCTCGGCACTCACTTCGACCCGGCATTGTTGGCAGCCGGTGATTTCCAACGCTGCGCAGTGCCGGCACCGGCGAGCATCCAGCGCTCAGTGGCCAAGCGCCAAGCCGAGTTTCTGGCCGGTCGCCTGTGCGCCCGCGCCGCTCTGCAACACCTCGATCAGCTTGACTGCATCCCGGCTATCGGCGAAGACCGTGCACCGGTCTGGCCCGCGCACATCAGTGGCTCGATCACACACAGCACCGGGCATGCCGCGGCGATTGTCGGGTACAAGGCGCAATGGCGCGGGTTGGGGATGGACCTGGAAAATGTACTCACGCTGGAACGCGCGGAGCGTCTGGCCGGGGAAATTCTGACAGCCGACGAGCTGCAGCGTATGGGCGGTGTGGCGCGAGAGCAGATTGCCCTGCTGGTGACGCTTACGTTTTCGGCCAAAGAGAGCCTGTTCAAGGCGCTTTACCCGATTGTGCACAAGCGCTTCTACTTTGAGCATGCCGAGGTGGTGGAGTGGACCGAGGCCGGGCATATAAAGCTGCGGTTGCTGACTGACTTGTCGGATGAGTGGTGCCATGGCAAGGAGTTGGTTGGGCAGTTTGCGGTGAATGATGGGCAGCTCTTGAGCCTGGTGAGCATCAGCGCCTGATAGGTCAGGTTTTATCCTGCCCCCTCGGCCAACTCAAACTGAAACACGCCCCACCCAGGTTGTTGCTCTTGCTGATCAATGCGCGCCCGCCGTGCCAATAGATAATCCGCCGTACAATCGACAAGCCCAGGCCATGCCCCCCGGACGCTCGGGTGCGACTGTCGTCGAGCCGCAGGAAGGGTGTAAAAATACGCTCCCAGGCGTTTTCCGGCACACCGGGGCCATCGTCCTCGACATCGATTCGACAGCGCACCTGACCCACCTGATAACTGATCAGCACTTGGCTCTGCGCGTGGCGCATGGCATTGCTCACCAGATTTTGCAGGGCACGGTGTAAATAGCGGGGTTCGGCGTCGACCCAGGCGTTATCCCAGTGGGCCGATGACAAGCAGATACCCCGCGCCACAGTCACCTGTGGGCGCAGTGGCGATAATTCGCCAATCACCTGATCAAGCAACGCATCAAGGTCCACTCGCTGAAAACTCAGCTCGGGTGCGCCCTGCTCCAGCCTTGCGTAGGTGAGCATTTCATCCACCAGGCCATCGAGGTCCTGGATATCGCTGTCCATGCCTTCCAGGTACTTGCGCCGGGCCTCTGGGGTAGCAGCGTCGCCGATCATCTCCAATCCGAAGCGCAGGCGCGCTACCGGCGTGCGCAGTTCGTGGGACACCGCACGTACCAGTTCGCGCTGGATCGCCAGCAATTGCTGCAAGTGCTCGGCCATGCCATTGAAGGCCGCGGCGAGGCGACCCACCGAGTCCGCTCCCCGGGCCGGCACGCGCACTTCCAGATTGCCCTTGGCAATGCGTGTCGCGGCCGCCTCCAGGCCACGCAGCCGGCGCTCAAGCTGACGCACCAGCAGATAGACGATCAAGCCGATCAAGGTCAGGCCAATCAAAGCAATCAGGACCAGCCACTGCACCGGGTACGGGTTCATTTGATACAGCGGACCGAGTTCCAGCACCCAGGGCGTACCGACGATGCCGGAGAACACGCGGATCGAGTCGCCACCCTTGCCCAGGGCCATTACCGTATCGCCCTCCGACACGCGGCGGCGCTGGTCGTCGTCCATATCGGCCTGGTCGAGGGTCATCAGGTGCATTTCGAACCCAAAGCCCTTGGCTTCTTTTATATCCGCCAACCTTTGTGGCTGCTCGGCCACGGGGAAGCGCACCAATTCGTCAGCCAGCAGGTAAATGGTCGCACGGGCCAGTTGTTCGCTGATCTGCTGCACCTCACCCGTCAGCACCCATTGCTCTTTATCGCTGACCAGGCGCAGAACACGGGCGGCGTGAGGGCCGGTCTGCTGCACCAGAACCTGGCCGCGTTGCAGGCTGTTGCGCTGGCTGAGGTCCAACTGTGCGTCGGTGAGGCTGCGCAGTTCCAGGGGGATCCCCAGCAAGCGCTCCCACACCGCCAAGGCACGTTGGCGTTCGATAGCGCTCATGGGTTGCAGGTTGTCGCCCATCAAGGCAAAGGTGCCATGGGCGAGGCGCTCGCGGTATTGGCCGCTGCGCACCTCGTTAAGCAGGTGCAAGGCCAGTACGCCCAACAGCGCCACCAGGATCAGCGCCGCGCACATGCCGCCGTAGATACGCAGGAAGATCGAGTTCACAGCGACATATCGGCGGCGGCTTCAGGGACGAATAAGTAGCCTTTGCTACGAATGGTCTTGATCAGACGCGGATGGATCGGATCGTCGCCGATTTTCGGGCGAATTCGTGAGATGCGTACATCGATGGACCGGTCTTGGCCGTCATAGCCGATACCGCGCAGGGCGATAAAGATTTCTTCGCGGGACAGGATGCGCCCGGCATTCGCCACCAGCAGCCACAGCAGGTCAAATTCAGCGCTGGTCAGTTCGATACTGCCGTCGTGCAGCCAGGCTTCGCGCAGGGCGTTGTCTACCACCAACGGGCCGAATTCCAGGCGGCGCTGGTTTTCTACCGTTGCGGATTCGGCGGGCTCACTGCGCCGCAGCAGCGCCTGGATACGCGCCAGCAACAGCCGGGGGCGCACGGGTTTGCATACGTAGTCGTCGGCGCCCATGTCCAGGCCCAGCACCTGGTCCATGTCGTCGGTGCGCGCGGTAAGCATGAGGATCACGCCCTCGTAGCGCTCGCGTACCTTGCGGCAGATGCTCAGGCCATCTTCGCCGGGCAGCATCAGGTCGAGGATCACCAGGTCTGGTTGCTCGGCGATGATACGCGCTGCGGCCTGGGCGCCATCGCCTTCAACCGAAACACGCAGGCCGTTGCTTTCCAGGTACTCACGGGTCAATTCGGCCAATCGCTCGTCGTCCTCGACGATCAGGATTTGCCAGGCTTCTTGCTCCATGCGCTACCTCGATTCTAATTATTGTCATGTACGGGAAGCACAATACTGCCTCTATTGAAGGCCGATTGTAGCCATTCCCCAACCCTGGAACACAAGCCGGTAAATCCATTCGGTGATCGCGTTTTTTTGTGGTAGGGTTCGCGCCCTCAAAAATCCAACCGGCTGTTTTTATATTGGAATATTCGGTGACAAACGGCCGAATCCAGCAGTACTGCGGCCTACACGGGCGTTCCACGTTTCATACACATTTTACCCACAGCGTTATCCACAGGTCGTGCGTTGCTAAGCCCCCCAAAACGCATTATCTTGTACCTCGGCGCTAAAAAAACCCTACATGTAGGGTTTTGAGCGAAAAGACCCAACACAAGTCAGACAAGAAACTCAAGCCCTTTCTTGCTCCTGTTTGGTCGAACCCAAGCATTTTTTGAAAGCCCAAACCGCTCAAGCGGATGGCAGCCGTTTTCAAGCTCCAATAGCAGAAAACGGTACGGGTGTTGCAGTGCTTGAACCTGGCAACTGTCACCCACCAGGAATACGGCCAAGGGCATTAAAGCCCCGAACCGAAGACTTCGGCATGGAAGCGGCGCGAACAGCCCCCCTTCCTCCTGTCCCGAAGTTGTTATGCCAGGCCAACGCCTGCTGTAAGTGCTTCAGGACGGAACGGTGGGCACCGTGATGGTGCCCAAATAAATATAGAATGTGGAGACAACCCCCCATGCAAACCGACACAACTCGCGAGAACCCGCAGGGCTCCGTGCCGCTGGCAGCAGATTCGAATATGGATCTGTCCGCCACTGCACCAGGGCAACTGCGCGTGATCAAGCGTAACGGCACTGTCGTTCCTTACACCGATGACAAAATCACCGTCGCTATCACCAAAGCGTTTCTTGCAGTTGAAGGCGGCACCGCTGCCGCTTCGTCGCGCATCCACGACACCGTTGCCCGCCTGACCGAACAAGTCACCGCGACCTTCAAGCGTCGCATGCCGTCGGGCGGCACTATCCACATCGAAGAAATCCAGGACCAGGTCGAACTGGCCCTGATGCGTGCCGGCGAGCAAAAAGTTGCGCGCGACTACGTGATCTACCGTGACGCCCGCTCCAAAGAGCGCGCCGTGCGCTCCCCGGCCGAAGAAGCCGCCGTACAAGCTCACCCGTCGATCCGCATCACCCTGGCCGACGGTACGTTTGCACCGCTGGACCTGGGCCGCCTGAACACCATCATCACCGAGGCCTGCGAAGGCCTGGAAGAAGTCGACGGTGACCTGATCCAGCGCGAAACCCTGAAGAACCTGTACGACGGCGTGGCCCTGACCGACGTCAACACCGCCCTGGTGATGACCGCCCGTACCCTGGTTGAACGCGAGCCGAACTACTCGTTCGTGACCGCGCGCCTGCTGATGGACACCCTGCGTGCCGAAGGTCTGGGCTTCCTGGGCGTGGCCGACAGCGCCACCCACCACGAAATGGCCGACCTGTATGCCAAGGCTCTGCCTGCCTACGTCGCCAAGGGTATCGAGTTCGAATTGCTGAACCCAATCCTGGCCACTTTCGACCTGGAAAAACTCGGCAAGGCGATCAATCACGAGCGCGACCAGCAGTTCACTTACCTGGGCCTGCAAACCCTGTACGACCGTTACTTCATCCACAAGGACGGTATCCGCTTCGAACTGCCGCAAGTGTTCTTCATGCGCGTGGCCATGGGCCTGGCGATTGAAGAGAAGCACAAAGAAGACCGTGCGATCGAGTTCTACAACCTGCTGTCGTCCTTCGACTACATGTCGTCGACCCCGACGCTGTTCAACGCCGGCACCCTGCGTCCACAGCTGTCGAGCTGCTACCTGACCACCGTGCCGGATGACCTGTCGGGCATCTACCACGCGATCCACGACAACGCCATGTTGTCCAAATTCGCAGGCGGCCTGGGCAACGACTGGACGCCGGTGCGGGCCTTGGGTTCGTACATCAAGGGCACCAACGGCAAGTCCCAGGGCGTCGTACCGTTCCTGAAAGTCGTGAACGACACCGCGGTAGCGGTCAACCAGGGCGGCAAGCGCAAAGGCGCTGTGTGTGCCTACCTGGAAACCTGGCACATGGACATTGAAGAGTTCATCGAGCTGCGCAAGAACACAGGTGATGATCGTCGTCGTACCCACGACATGAACACCGCCAACTGGATCCCTGACCTGTTCATGAAGCGTGTCTTCGATGACGGCCCGTGGACCCTGTTCTCGCCATCCGAAGTGCCGGACCTGCACGACCTGACCGGCAAGGCTTTCGAAGAACGCTACGAGTATTACGAAGCCCTGTCCCAGTACCCAGGCAAGATCAAGCTGTTCAAGACCATCCAGGCCAAAGACCTGTGGCGCAAGATGCTGTCCATGCTGTTCGAAACCGGCCACCCATGGCTGACCTTCAAGGACCCATGCAACCTGCGCAGCCCGCAGCAGCACGTGGGCGTGGTTCACAGCTCGAACCTGTGCACCGAGATCACCTTGAACACCAACAAGGACGAGATCGCCGTTTGCAACCTGGGTTCGATCAACCTGCCGAACCACATCGTCAACGGCAAGCTGGACACTGCCAAGCTGGAGCGCACCGTCAACACCGCAGTTCGCATGCTCGATAACGTAATCGACATCAACTACTACTCGGTGCCACAGGCGCAGAACTCCAACTTCAAGCACCGCCCGGTTGGCCTGGGCATCATGGGCTTCCAGGACGCGCTGTACCTGCAGCACATTCCTTACGGTTCGGATGCAGCGGTCGAGTTCGCCGACAAGTCCATGGAAGCGGTCAGCTACTACGCGATCCAGGCGTCCTGCGACCTGGCCGACGAGCGCGGTGCCTACGAGACGTTCCAGGGTTCGCTGTGGTCCAAAGGCATCCTGCCGCTGGACTCGCAACAGATCCTGATCGAGCAACGTGGCCAGAAGTACATTGATGTTGACCTGGAAGAATCCCTGGACTGGGCGCCGGTACGTGCCCGCGTGCAGAAAGGTATTCGTAACTCCAACATCATGGCCATCGCACCGACCGCGACCATCGCCAACATCACCGGCGTGTCCCAGTCGATCGAACCGACCTACCAGAACCTGTATGTGAAATCGAACCTGTCGGGCGAATTCACCGTGATCAACCCGTACCTGGTTCGCGACCTCAAGGCTCGCGACCTGTGGGACTCGGTCATGATCAACGACCTGAAGTACTACGACGGTTCCGTGCAGCAGATCGAGCGCATCCCGCAAGAACTCAAAGAGCTCTACGCGACCGCCTTCGAAGTGGACACCAAGTGGATCGTTGACGCCGCCAGCCGTCGTCAGAAGTGGATCGACCAGGCTCAGTCCCTGAACCTGTACATCGCTGGCGCTTCGGGCAAGAAGCTGGACGTGACCTACCGCATGGCTTGGTACCGTGGCCTGAAAACCACTTACTACCTCCGTGCCCTGGCCGCAACCAGCACCGAGAAGTCGACCATCAACACCGGTAAGCTGAACGCTGTATCCAGCGGCAACCATGGTGATGACTCGGTACTCGCTGCTCCAGCCGATCCGGCACCCGTGCCAAAGGCCTGCGCGATTGATGAGCCGGATTGCGAAGCTTGCCAATAAGCTGAGCAGGTAAGCGCCCAACAGCGCTTACTCGAAACCCCCGATCAACCCTCTGGGCTGGTCGGGGGTTTTCTTTTGCCTGCGGTTTGATCGCTCTCACGCGTGGGGACCGTTTCAAACACACTTTTCTTACATCCACAAAAAAGCCCCTCTCACGAGGGGCTTCTTGTGGAGCATTACCGCATCAGGTCATCTGAATGATGGTCTGCATGATGGTGCTCTGGGTGGAGATGGTCTTGGCGTTCGCCTGATAGTTGCTCTGGGCCTTGATCAGGTCTACCAGCTCGTTGGTCAGGTTGACGTTGGAGTTCTCCAGGGAGTTGGCCACAATCGAACCCAGGGTCCCGGATTGCGGGGTGTCGTAACCCGGCTGGCCCGAGGAGAAGGTCTCTCTCCAAGCGGTACTGCCCGCAGGCTGCAGGCCCTGTTCGTTGTTGAAACTGGCCAGGGAGATCTGGCCAATGGCCTTGCTCTGCTGGTTGCTGAACGTGGCGAACATGACGCCGTTGCCGTCGATTTTCAGGCCGGTGATCTGGCCGGTGGCGTAGCCGTCGGTAGTCGGTGGGTTGCGGTAGCTGGCCGAGTTGTACTGGGTGATATTGCCCATATTCACGGCAATTGGCCCGGCGGTCGCTTCGTTTGGCGTCCAATTGCCATCGGTCACCGATCCTGGGACCCAGCCAGTGAGCGTCAATGTCTTGCTGCTCACGCCACCGGTAACAACATCTTTAAGCTTACCGGCACCATCAAAAGTGATGGTCGATGGCACAGGTGCAGTGGTGCCGGTCGTTGTCGGCTTGGAACCATCCAGGTTACGACCATCGATCAACGTGTAGGCATTCCATTCGTTGGCGTCGGTTTTCACCATGTACTGCACCATGGCGTGCGAGTTGCCTTGGGAGTCGTACAAGGTGGTGCTGTACTGAGTGGTAAAGGTGGTGGTGTCGCTTGGGTTGAACGGCTTGTCGGTCTGATTGATCACCGGCTCCGACGAGTTCAGGTTACTGGTGGAATCCACTTTGGTGGACGCCTTCGGCGGCAGGTAAGACAAGTTCAGTTGCAGGTCGGTCAAGCCACCCTTGATGATCTTGCCGTCTTCATCCGCTGCGTAGCCTTGCAGGCGCGAGGTGCCGGTGTTGTTGGTGATATAGCCGTCTTTGTCGGCACGGAACGCACCACTACGGGTGTATTCCAGCGAACCGTCGCTGCCCTTCTGCACGAAGAAGCCACCGCCCTGGATCGCCATGTCCAGCACGCCGCCGCTGTTGTTGACGTCACCTTGGGTGAACTGCTGGGACACCGCCGCCAGGTTCACACCATTGCCGATGCTGTTCTGGCCGGTGCCCAATTTGGACGCGGCGTAGATGTCGGCGAATTCCGCACGGGACGACTTGAAGCCAGTGGTCGCGACGTTGGCGATGTTGTTGCCAGTCACGTCCAATTGTTTGTTGGCCGCATAGAGGCCGCTAAGGCCGATATTAAAAGACATGTTTCTCTCCCTCTGCCGTAGTTAGCCGGCTCTATGTACCGATAGTCTGAATTTGCGACAGCTTGACGCTGCCCATGCCACCCGCAAGGTTCAGCAGCATCTCGCCACCGGTCTTGCTCAAAGTCACGCTGGTCACCGTTGCCGGCAACGAAGTGGCCAGGGCCACTGAATCGCCCGCGTCATTCTTGGTCGTGGCCGCGAAGGTGTAGGTGCCCGCTGGAGCCACCTCACCCGCATCGTTCTTGCCATCCCAGATGAAGCTCGCGGTGCCGGCGCTCTGGGCACCCATATCAATGGTGCGCACCAAGTTGCCATCTTTGTCTGTGATCTTGATGGCGACGTTACCGGTGGCTGCAGTCACAGCTACCGAACCGTTCATGCTCTTGCTCGTATCCACCAGGGCCTTGTCGGTCTGGGTGATGATCGAACGCCCAACCAGCGACGAAGCCTGCAGCGCCTGGGAGGAGCTGAAGTTGCTGGAGATTGCATTCACCGAGTCGTTGAGGGTGTTGATGCCTTCCAGGCTGCTGAACTGGGCCAGTTGGGCCACAAATGCACCGTTGTCCTGAGGCGACAGCGGGTCCTGGTTTTTCAGCTGGGTGACGAGCAGCTGCAGGAATGCATCTTTACCCAACGACTGATTGCCGGTAGCAGCAGCAGCCGTACTCGCGACATTGTTTGTTGCAGTGCTGACCTTGGAATTGAAAAGGTCCTGGACTGCCGAATTAGTAGACGTATCAACGATGGCCATTATTTGGCGCCCCTTATCACTGACCCAGGGTCAGGACCTTCTGCATCATGGTTTTGGCGGTGTTCATCATTTCCGCATTGGTCTGGAACGAGCGGCTGGCGGAAATCATGTCGGCCATTTCCTCGACCACGTTGACGTTCGGGTAGTACACGTAGCCTTTTTCGTTCGCAGCCGGGTGGTTCGGCTCGTAGCGGGCTTCGAGGTTGCTCTGGTCTTCGACCACGCCGAGCACCTGCACGCCAGAGCCTGCTGCGCCCTGCTCCTGAAACAACGAATCGCTGCCGCCGTTCTGGCCGCCCTGGAACATGGTGGCGAAGACCGGGTGACGCGCACGGTAGGTCTGGTCAATGCTCGAAGACACAGTCTCGGCGTTGGCGATGTTACTGGCGACGGTGTTGAGACGCGTGGTCTGGGCGCTCATGCCACTACCGGCAATATTGAAAACACTGGACAGGGACATGGCTTACTCTCCACGAAGGGCCGACATCAGCCCTTTGAATTTGCTGTTGAGCAGCGTAAAGCTGGCTTGGAAGTTCACCGAGTTCTCGGCGTAGGCCGATTGCTCCAGCTGGGCGTCGACGGTGTTCTGGTCGATCGACGGCTGCATCGGCGTGCGATACAGCAGCGACTCGTCACCACTGCTCAGACCTTGTGCTTCGATATGACGGTTGTTGGTCATGTTCAAGGCGAAGGTGCCGTTCTTGGTCTTGTCCTGCTGTGCGGCAAGCACGGCGGAGAAGTCCAGGTCCCGAGCCTTGTAGTTCGGGGTATCGGCGTTGGCAATGTTGTTGGCCAGGACTTCAGCACGCTGGGCGCGGAAGCCCAGGGCTTTTTCGTGGATACCGAGCGCTTTATCGAAGCTGATGCTCATGGCGGAAACCTTTAGGCTGACCTGCTGTTCGTTAACTGGGTTATAGCAAAGCGCATGCCAGTTTCTGAAAAGCCCATGAATCAAGGGTTTACGGGGATATTGCCGGCGGCAATGCCAGAAAAGCGGCAACGGGTCTCCGCGTAGCGCCAGTAAAGCGGCAATCCGGCTTGCCGCTATCCTGAGGATTGCCGCACAAAAAAATGTGGGAGGGGGCTTGCCCCCGATAACGGTGTATCAGTGATAGATGCATCAACTGAACCACCGTTATCGGGGCAAGCCCCCTCCCACATTCTTGACCGCGTACGCTTTATTACTTGGCCTGGTAGATGATCCCAGGGCTGCACTGCACCATCTGGAAATGATCCGGCAGGCCATTGAGCGCCTCGGAAGCACCGAGGAACAAGTAACCACCACGCTTGAGGGTGCCGTGGATGCGCAACAGGATGTCTTTCTTCACTTCGGCCGAAAAGTAGATCAGCACGTTGCGGCAAAACACCATGTCGAACTTGCCAAGGCTGGCGTAGCTATCAAGCAGGTTGAACGAGCGGAACTCAACGCGGCTCTTGATTGGCGCCTTGATCGCCCAACGCCCCGCCCCTTTCGGGTCGAAGTAACGTTGCAGGCGTTCCTGGGACAACCCACGTCCCAGAGCCAGGCTGTCGTACTCGCCGGTCTTGCAATTAGTGAGCATAGTGCCGGACAGGTCAGTGGCAACAATTTGTGCCCCGGCCTTCAACTGACCCATGTTTGTCCGTTCGAACTCATCAATGGACATCGAGATAGAGTACGGTTCCTGCCCCGAGGAGCAGGCTGCCGACCAGATGCGCAAACGCTGGCCCGGGCTGGCCTTGATAGCCTCCGGCAGCACTTTGCTCTTGAGCACTTCAAAGGGGTAAGTATCACGAAACCAAAGGGTTTCGTTGGTGGTCATGGCATCGACCACCATTTCTTTGAGACCACTGCGCGGCTGCCCCTGGATCCGTTGAACCAACTCGCCCAGAGACTTGATGCCCTGCTGCTCCATCAGTTTGTTAAGACGGCTGGATACCAGGTATTGCTTGTTTTCACCGAGCAATATGCCACAGGCTTTTTCCAGGAAGACCCGGAACTGTTCAAAATCCAAATTACCCGTAGACACTGATACCGCCTCTAAAATCGTAAGACCGCCAGGGCAACAAGCCCTTAGCTGTGATCTGCTGCCTTGATCCGGTCGACTACCCGGGATGCCAGGTCATCAGGACGGAATTTGGCCAGGAAGTCATCGGCACCGACCTTCTTGACCATCGCCTGATTGAATACGCCCGACAACGAAGTATGCAGGATGATATGCAATTTTTGCATGCGTGGATCGCTGCGTATCTCAGCCGTGAGGGTGTAGCCGTCCATTTCCGGCATCTCGATGTCGGAAATCATCATCAAGAATTCTTCTTCCGGTTTCTTGCCTTCATCCACCAGCTTGCGCAGGTAATCCAGCGCCTGGCGACCATCATTAAGCGCCACGACTTCCACGCCGACGGTTTGCAGGCAACGGGTCACCTGCTTGCGTGCCACCGAGGAGTCATCCACCGTGAGCACACGCAGCGAGACCGCCTTATGCGCCGTTTCGGCATCCACCACGCCCACGGAAATCGATTCCGAGGTCGGCGCAACTTCGGCAAGGATCTTCTCCACGTCGATGATTTCCACCAACTGGTTATCGACCCGCGTCACCGCCGTGAGGTAGTGGTCGCGGCCAGTGCCCTTGGGCGGCGGATGAATCTCTTCCCAGTTCATGTTGACGATGCGCTCCACCGAGCGCACCAGGAAGCCCTGGGTCTTGGTGTTGTACTCGGTGATGATTACGAACGGGCTCTCGCGGTCCTGCAGGCCAGCCGAACCGGTGGCCAGGGCCAGGTCAAGAATCGGGATGGTCGCGCCACGGATGTTGGCTACGCCACACACCACAGGGCTGGACTTGGGCATGATCGTCAGCTTGGGACATTGCAGCACTTCCCGCACCTTGAACACATTGATGCCGTACAGCTGTTTGCCATCCAGGCGAAAAAGCAACAACTCCAGGCGATTCTGCCCTACCAGCTGTGTGCGCTGGTTTACTGAATCCATTACTCCTGCCATGCCCAGACTCCTACGCTAAAACCTTGAAGGTGCGACGCGCACCCAACACTAAACGGCACGAGCTTTGCTATTTATTGGCCATGGATATTAAAACGACAGTTTCCCGACGCCTTCGATTCCCACAGTACCGCAGATTGCTCTGCGCCTCGGTGGCATTGCTTGCTTTCTGCCTCGGCGCCACGGCCCGCGCAGATAACGTCACCTTGCCTGATCTACTTATCGGCGTCACTCAGGGCTTTCTTGAGTTCACTGTAGAAGATTATCTGGCGACCACCCAGACACCGGGGCGTTATGAAATCCAGGTCAACCAGTTGGACCCGCGCCTGCGCATGCCTATGTGCGACAAGGAATTGACAGCGACCCTGGAAAGCCCTGCTCAGCCTATCGGCCGCGTGACGGTGCGGGTGCGCTGCGATGGCGCCTCGCCCTGGACGGTGTTTGTGCCGGCACAGGTCAAGCTATTCCGCGATGTAGTGGTGGTGGCCCGACCGCTGAAACGCACCGGCATCATTGGTTTTGAAGACGTTGTGCTGCGTGAACGCGACATCAGCCTGATCAACCAGGGCTATCTCACATCAGTGGACCAGGCCATCGGGCAGAAATTGACCCGACCAGTGGTCACCGATCAGGTGATTACGCTGGTGCATCTGGAACAGGCCGAGGTCATTCGCAAGGGCGATCAGGTAGTGATTTCCGCGAGCAGCGGGGGATTGAATGTGAAAATGCCTGGCGAAGCACTGTCCAACGGCGGCATGAGCGAACAGATTCGAGTCAAGAACCTCAACTCCAACCGCGTGATCAAGGCGCGGGTGACAGCCCCAGGGCAAGTCGAGGTCGCTTTATAGATTACTGGTACAGGACGCTGGGTTTTCCTACACTGTGCACGAGAAGTCCCGTGCGGAGATTTATTGTCATTCGCGCCTAAAGTTTGTCCGGGTATGGCCGAAAACATGGCAAGCGTCCAAATACCCAGAGGTTTTTTTATCATGGTCATCGATTTCAGCCGTTTAAATAACGCCCCGACGACGTCAGGCACTACGCGCACCACCAGCACCAAGGACAGCGTAGAAGCCAAGGCCCCGGCGCTGCCCGTCAAGGCAGAACAGGCCAGCCAGAGCGGGGAATCCGTACACCTGAGCAATGAGGCTCAACAGTTGCAGAAGGTCACTGACTCGCTGCGCGATCAACCCGTGGTCAATAAAGCCCGTGTGGCCGAATTGAAACAGGCAATCGCCGATGGCAGCTATAAAGTCGACAGCAACCGTGTAGCCAGCAAGCTGCTTAATTTCGAAGCCGAGCGCTAGGCAAAGGCCTGCGCAGGGCTTTTGGACGCTTAAAACCCAAGGCCAGCCATGCATCACGACGAACATTTGCTGCAACTGATCATTGATGATCTAGCGCCGACGCAACAATTGCTGGAGCTGCTAAGAGAGGAATCACTGGCCCTTTACGGCCGGGATATGCCGTTGCTGGAAGAAATTCTGGCCCGCAAACAGTCGCTGATTGTCCTCTTGGAACAGCACGGCAAAAAACGCAGCCAGATCCTGATCAGCCTTGGCCTGCCGGCAGACCACGACGGCTTGGCGCAGCTGGCCAGCCACTCCTCGGTCGGCGATCAGCTCCTGAGCCAGAGCAAAGAACTTAACCAATTGCTCGCCCAGTGCCAGGAAGCCAACCTGCTTAACGGTCAGTCGATCCAGCTTCAGCAAGCCACGACTGCCAACCAGTTGCGCATACTCCACGGCGGAGAGCCGCCGGCACTGTATAACGCCCAGGGATCAACCTCGCGCCTGGTCAAGCCAAGCACCCGCAGCCAAGCCTGACGCCAGTTTACTGTGCGCCCTATCCAAGGCGCGCCACATGCTGGCAAAATGCCGGTTCTTGCGTGTAGTCGTATTTTGTCTGGAGATGGAAGAACCGTGTTCAACGCCCTTAATGCGGAAGATGCGCCGCAGCCACCCAAGGTGCTCACCACGCCTCTGGAAATCGCAGGCACCTTGCGGATGCTGCAAGACAGCCATGACCCGCTGATCATCACCTTCCATGAGCGCAGCCAGCGCTTCCAGAGCTATCTGGTGGACGTTAACCGTGACAGCAGCACGCTGGCGCTGGACGAAATGATTCCCCGTGATGGCGAACGCCACCTCGAAAACGGCGAACCCTTCCGTATCGAAGGCTTCCACGACGGCGTGCGCGTCGCCTGGGAAAGCACCGGCAACCTCAAAATCAGCGAAAAAGATGGCCACCGTATCTACACCGGCAGCCTGCCGGACGAGGTGGTCTACCATCAGCGCCGCAATGCATTTCGCGCCGCGCTGAAGCTGGCACAACTGGTGAACATCGAGCTCGGCGGCGAAAAACTCAAGGCGCCGGTCAACGGCAAATTGCTCGATATCTCCGCCACCGGCTGCAAACTGCGCTTTGAAGGCGACATCTCCGAACGCTTGCAACTGGGCCAGGTCTACGACCGCTTTATCGCCGCCCTGCCGTTTGGCAGCATGACCACTTCGGTCGAGCTGCGTTACCTGCACTTCGAAGAGAAGATAAACACCACCTTTGCTGGCGTGCGCTTCCACAACATGAGTGGCCTGGTGCAGCGCCAAGTCGAACGTTTTGTGTATCAACTGCAGCGAGAAGCGCGGCGCTTCGACAAGGACGACGATTTTTAATCATTAAAGATCGCGGCAAAAAAACGGGCAGATCCTTTGGGGATCTGCCCGTTTTTACTTTCAGGGGCGCGCCCTGCTCAAGTCATGCGGATGCTCTTCCGGCCCCAGAGGTTCCGGCGGCCCGACAAAGGCTGGCTCATCTACTGGCGCCAGGGGATCAGTTTCCGGCTCAGGCTCAGGATTAGGATCAGGGACATTCTGCATCTGCTCCTGCACCACCTGCTCATCGACCCGTGGATCAAGCGCGGCCACCAGCGGCGAACTCGACATGCTGTCGGGCATCGCCACGTGATGCAGGGGGGCATCCTCCACCTGATGCAAATTGGTCACCGCCTTCGGCCGGATGCGCCATACCAGGATCAACGCACACAGGCTGAAGAAGGCATACAGCATTTGGCTGCCGAACATCTTCATGATCACGCCTGCCAGCAACGGCCCGATACTCGCACCAACGCCATAAGTCACCAGCAGCATGGCAGTCAGCGATACTCGACGGTCGCCTTCCACATGGTCATTGGAAAACGCCACCGCCAGCGGGTACAGACAGAACTGCACCAGCGAACACAGGAAGCCCGCGACAAACAGCACTTCCAGCGGCACCTGAGTCATGATCGCCAGCGGCAAGGCCGCTACCGCCAGGCACAAGGCAAAACAACGAATCAACAGCGCCCTATCATAACGATCCGACAACCAGCCCAGAGGCCACTGCACCAGCAGCCCGGCAAAAATACAGCTACCCATGAACAGGCCGACTTGCTCCGTCGTGAGCCCCTGCTGGGACGCATAAAGCGGCGCCAAACCGTAAAACGAACCGACAATCAGCCCCGCACCCAGCACTGTACTTAGCGACTGGGGCACGCGCTTGATAAAGAAACGCGGCTCCATCGGCGCGGGGTGTAAGGCCGCCGGGTGAATACGTCGAGTCATGGCCACCGGCACCAGGCACAGGGCAAAGCACAGCGCCACCAGCATCAGCAACTCAAGGCCAAGCTGGGGATGCATGACCAGGATCAATTGACCCAGCACCAGCCCAAGGTAGGACGCGATCATATAGCCGCTGAATACCACGCCCCTCTGCTTGGCATCCGCCTGCTCATTGAGCCAGCTCTCGATGACCATGTACTGGCACATCATTCCGAGGCCGACGATCATCCGCAGCACGATCCAGGCCGGCAACCAGTCGATCAGGCCATGGCCCAGCACCGCCGCGCCGACGATACCGGCGCAGGTGGCATAGGCACGGATATGCCCGACTCTCGCAATCAAGCGGTGCCCGATCTTGCCGCCCAAAACCAGGCCAAAGTAGTTGGCCGCCATCAGCGCACCCACCCATAGGCTGTCGACATGGTCGGCCGCCAGACGCAAGGCCAGGTAGGTACTGAGCAGGCCAGAGCCGATCAGCATCATCAAGGACGCGAAATAAAGGGCTCGAAAAGATTTCCAGATCTGACGCATCGGCGTTCCGAGCGGCTCCTTGCAGTGAGAGACAGGGCTATCGGCATGATAGTCCTGGGTGGCCGGTTCCGGACAGGCGGTATGAGCTGTTTCCGGGGATTAATTTGCTTGAACAGCTCAGACGACACAGGGCGTCGTAAGAGGTACACCATCGCGAAAAATACCCGACAGCACCTGCTGTGAACATTGATCGGCGGCAAGGTTCGATTGTTGTTTGAAAAGACCGAGCACGCACAAAAAAGCCCCGCCCAGAATAGTCTGTGCGGGGCTTTGGAACTGGTGTCCCAGGGCCGGTTCGAACGGCCAACCTTCCCCTTAGGAGGGTCATATCAAGCCCAGCCAACATTGAGGTAGCCCAGTGTTTATTGGCCTTAGCGTCCGGTTGTGTCCGTAAAAACGACCCCGTATAGTTCTTTTTGCACCCACCATGCACCCATGGGAACAAATTGAAAGAGAAGCTAACAGCCAAACTGCTGGGATCACTGCAGGTCACTGGCAACGAATACGAAGTTCACGATACCACCGTCGGCGGTCTATTCGTGCGCGTTACTGCCGCAGGTGCAAAGTCTTACGTCGTCTCCTGGGCCCGTGGCCGGAAGAAGACTTTAGGCCGTGTCGGCATTCTCACGCTTGATCAAGCGCGCACTGAGGCCACTCAGTACCTCGCAGAAGCCCGATCACATGGAGAGCCTCTGGCGGTCACTCAAGGCCGAAGGGGCGCCACCCTACCCTCCTTGCGCGACTTCATTGATGACACCTATATGCCGTGGTTCAAGGCTCATCACAAAGGCCACGAGAAGACGCAGCACACCCTCAGTAATAACTTCGACCCAATCATGGCCCAGCGCCTGGACGCGATCACCGGACGAGACCTAGAGCAGATCCGCACCGGATGGATGCAAGCCGGCAACAAAGCTTCGACGGTGAATCGAAAAATGGGCTCGATAAGTGGTGTTTTCAGTCGTGCCGTTGAGTGGGAGTACATCGATACCCACCCGCTGACCAAGCTGAAACAACTCAAGGTCGATTCAAAGGGGGTGATTCGCTACCTGGATGCTGACGAGACCAGGCGTCTACGCGAAGCCCTGGACGCTCGACAGGATGAAGTGAGGGTCGAGCGCGAGAGTGCAAACAACTGGCGGACGGACCGCCACAGAGAGCCGATGCCAAGCCTGCTGGAACTGCCTTTCACCGATCACCTGAAGCCAATGGTGTTGGTATCGCTGAATACCGGCATGAGGCGCGGAGAGCTGTTCGACCTGAAATGGTCAGCGGTGAACTTCGACACGAAGACAATCACAGTCGCCGGGGCCACCACCAAGACAAGCGATACGCGCCACATCCCGATGAACAAGGAGACCATTGGTGTCCTGGAAGCCTGGAAGAAGCAGGTGAGCAAGTCGCCGTATGTGTTCCCAGGTCAGGGCGGCGGTCGCTTTGAGGACGTCAAAAGCGCCTGGCTCAAGTTGCTTGTGCGGGCACAGATCGACGGATTCCGCTGGCACGATATGCGGCACGACTTCGCTTCACGCCTGGTAATGGCAGGCGTACCGCTCAACACAGTACGGGATCTGCTGGGGCACGCCGATATCAAAATGACTTTGCGCTATGCACATCTAGCGCCAGGCACAAAGGCTGCTGCGGTGGAGTTGATCTAGAACGACGCCTCGAAAGGGACGATGGTTCGACTATCCTTATGGGCGTCTACGTGTTCGAGAAGATCAGTCCACCATAGGCGGAGGTTTGAACGATCAATGCGCCCGAGCCCTTCGACCTTCCAGTCGGTGGGAATCTTTGTCATGTGGCTCTCCCAAAAGCATCGTGAGGACTTGATCGTCTCCCAAATTCTTTGCTCCTCGTAGGTGAGAAGGGAGGGTAGGCGATAGCACATATTGATAAAACGCTCGCTCTCGTCGGCAGACCAAACTTCAGAGAAAATCGACCCAAGAGAGTAATTGTGCATCTCTCCATCATCAAAGTATGGGGTGTCTAAGTCAAAAGCGATTTCCTCAATAGCCGCCTCAACCACGCCGGTGATGGATTGCCTGCGAATTCGCGAGATGATCTCAATCATCATCTTCACCTTGGGGTCAAGACGGAGCGTCAACGTCTCCGTCTTTCGCGCACCTTGGCTGGGCTTGTTCTTGGCCATCACTTTCACCTATCAAATATGTGTCCTCCCCAATCGTACCTTTTGCATCCACCCAAGTCCATGCGTTCATAATTAGCCCGTGATTGCAGTTGACTACATGCAAATACAGCAATAGGATTCTCTTGTCGCCCGATCACTCTCATTGGGCATTTGGAGTTACCTATGGAACAAGCTCAGCAACAAATGGCGCCGCTGTCGCTAAGCGTCGAAGAATCGGCCCGCATCTTGGGCATATCTCGCTCGGCCACCTACGAGCTGATCGCTCAAGGCGAAATCAAGACTTTCAAGATCGGCCGCCGGCGCTTAGCGCTGGCATCCGAGCTGAAGGCCTTTATCGAGCGCGCGGCAAAGGTGGGCGCACGGTGAAGTGCGGAAAGAATAAGGAGTGGGAATTGCGCAGGACTGCGCGGGAGATTGCCAAGGCGGTGCTAGAACACCGCCTTAGCGAAAACACACTGGATAGCACCAACGTGAAGGGCAAACTATGACACGCCATTCTTCAACTGAGCAAGACCGCAAGATGATGGAGGCCCTGCGAAACGGGCCGGTATCGACCATCGAGGCCGCAAAGGACCTGGATATCGTCCAGCCCCCCAACACCATCCGCCGCCTCAGGAAAAAGGGTCACGAAATCCGCACCTACTGGACGCATCAGTCCACTGAGCCAGGACGACCGCCACACCGCGTGGCCAAGTACATCCTGATGCGCGAAGCGTCGTAATCCGGAGATCGCAAGGGACGCCGCGAAATTGCGACGCCCCTTGCGCCTGCCTGCGAGCTGCTGGCGGGCTTCAGCACGTTGTTTATCCAGCCGAACTACGCTGAGGTCGATTCAGTGGAATGCCTAGCCACAAAACTACTTAGCCGCGGCGACACGGTGAGCATTGAGCGTGGGCAGCTCGTCATTCAACCGGCGAGCGGCAAGCCCGTGCCGCCTGAGTGGATCAACACCAACCGGGCCAGGCTTTGCCGTGAAGCGCTTATTTCATTAGGCCTGGATGCTTTCGAGTACACGGATTATTCAACTGGTCACTATGGCAAAACCCGGAGTGCCGGTATCACGTTGCGGTTCGTCTCGCTAGTAAATGGGGAGTCTGTATACGCCGTTTTCAATGCAGACCTGACCCGTCAGCGGAACACAGCCGCAGCTAAGGCTGGCACGCTGCTTCCCAGGGGACAATTCCGTATAGGTAAGCGCAGCCACTTCTACAAATTCTGGATGGGCACGGGCTTGCCATTTCCTCGGCGCCTTTCAGCTATGCACGATTACATGGGGAAACTGCGTGGCGTCATGCTGACCGGATTGCTGACTGACGACCGTATTAACGCGGGCACTTTGGCGCCTATCAGCCTGACTGCCGAGCAATTCAGAAAGGCAATTTTGCCGGACAAATTCCGGACAATATCCGGACAACTGCCGGACAACTGCCGGACAAGAGCCCCGGACAAGGAAAACGCCACAGCCCTTGCAGTGCGCGGGTTACAGCCGATTCCAACTACGTGCGTTTCAAACCACGAAAACAAGTTAATAAGAAAGGACGAATATAAGACAGCTTCCATAACTGATTTACCTATCCCTAAGCCTCC
Source organism: Pseudomonas sp. H1_D04 (assembly GCF_054683855.1). Taxonomy (NCBI): domain Bacteria; kingdom Pseudomonadati; phylum Pseudomonadota; class Gammaproteobacteria; order Pseudomonadales; family Pseudomonadaceae; genus Pseudomonas; species Pseudomonas sp. H1_D04. The sequence continues at coordinate 3,632,994 of NZ_CP162826.1, read as the reverse complement.
TCAGGATCAGAGTGTTGATGAGTGGTTGGAGGCATACAGCTCCACATGATCTACCTTGCCGAAAAGCCCCCCGCCGCCAGCAAATGAAAAAAGGGCACCACCCTGTTTCGGGGTAGTGCCCTCGATGCCACGGAGGTTCCGATGTTTGTCAGCCCTACTCCAACAACACCGCGCGGTATTGCTGATCGCCGCCCAGGTCATCCGAGCCGAACAGAGCCTGGTTGACGGCCTTCCTACTCTCAAGCAGAAGGTCGTGCTCATCATGAGTGCCAATGTCCGCCGCAACCCACTCAGGGAGCTCCTGACGCCGCCGCAACTCGCACAGGTGCGTCCACCATCGGGTAGCGTAACGCCGCTCTGCGAGAATGATTTCAACCACTAAGGTTCGTTGCTTCTCGGTGAAGAGGGGCAGGTGTAAGGCGCTAGAGTCGCCCACCTCAGTGCCTGCAAGGCCCTGCCCTTCAAATTCGGACTTATCTTGGCCTTTCAGGTCGTTACTGATATTTTGGTAAAGTTGCATGACGTGTCTCTCAAGGTTGCGTCGTGTGATCGCCAGGCCGCTGTTAGCGCAGCGGCTTGGCACTTTTTCTAAGATGGACCAAATCTGGACCATCGGCCTGATCGTCTAATTTCTCGGCCGATCAATCGGCGAAATATCCCGCCGGTTACTACTTACCCTTCTCGCTGATCCACCCTGCCGCCCAGCTCAAGGGGTCTTTCGACTCCATCGGCTTGAGTGGCTTCCCGTCGCGTGCCGCTTGCCTACCCTCCTCCTCTGTCTCTGTGTGAATCCACATCGTGGTGTTCTTGTAACCAGCTGCGCGTTGTCGCTCTTTAAATGCGCGCTGCCGCAGAGTGTTGGGGCTTTCGGTCTTGTTAGTCATCTGGCCTTCTCATTACCGGTAACGCAGGCCATGCTGTCACACCATTACCGGTAACGCAAGGCAAGGATTCAAAAGATTGTAGGATCTCGTATCGAAGCTTCTGACGTGCCAAACAGATTTGAGCTTGATTTGATCGATACAGATCGTAAGTTCACAGCGGCCCCAAGCTTAACGGGATCTGCAAAAAAACCATTCTTGATGGCATAATGCCCTCGAAAATCAAGGATGGCTAAAAATGACCGCAGATAACTCCGCTGAAATCTTAAATAATCTCCATATAGATAGAATAATAAGAGCACGGTATTTATTTACATTTACACCAATACTTGTAGCGGCATTATTAAAGCTCTATATAGATACAAATTTCCACCCAGATCAAACCTTAAAGTTAACGATAGCAGAATACCTATACCCAGCTTTTATAGCCGTGAGTTTTATTTCCGCATTGCTTTGGTACCTACAAACCGGCTTCAGAGATAGAAAAATATTCGAACAACAAGCAAACTTTGCTACACCGCAAGCCGAGAGCGAACTAGCACACAATGAAAAAATCGTCGAATTAGAAACTAAAATAAAATATCTACAAGCCCTTAGCTCTGAAAAAATTGAGAGCGTAAGCGAACATACACACGCCATTCACAACACATTTAATCCCGCTCTAAACACAGCTGAAAAACATAACTATCGACAACGACTAAATTTAATAATCAACCTATCAAGAGACCTGTCCTTCAAAAGGATAAAAAATGAAATTAGTCGATCAGGATTTCGTGGCATTGTTTATCTTACAACTGGTGTATGCCTAGCCATACTAGGCATCTTAGGACTGGCCGGCTTTGTATTCCCCGGCGCATTCGGAACTTACTCAAAGCTATTTGATAGCGTGCCCCCAGTTGGAGCGAGCGAATATGCAGTTGCAATTCACTACACTTCCAGGTTTTCATTAATTATCTCCATTGAGATTTTAGCTTACTTCTTTTTGCGGCTGCACAAGTCGAACCTAGTCGACGCTAAATACTATCAAAATGAGCTAACTAACCTTGAGCTAAAATACATATCTCTCGACGCCGCTCTTTACTTGAAACGTGCAGATATAACACACAAAGTAATTTCAGAGTTTGCTGAAACGGAAAGAAATCACATCCTTGAAAAAGGTCAATCAACTATTGAATTAAAGAAAATAGAGTTAGAAAAAAACCAGTTCATTGAAATCACTAAGTCTCTAGTTACGCTAGCCCCTAAATCTAAATAATCCAGCATAGCTAGTTTTACGTGCGAGCGCGTTGACTACCTGATGCGCAAAAATTTAAGACCCGTCGGATAAATGGATTGAATTCCGATAGCAAGATACGGAGATTGTATGATGGTACCTGGCTACATATACATACTACAAAACCCTCTTCATGGAGCCTATGTAGTTAAGATTGGTCTAACAAAAAGAGAGCCTGACGCTAGAGCAAGAGAACTATATGTAGGTTCCTCTGGAGTTCCCACTCCATTCGAGATAGCTTTCGCCTATTCCGTGGGTGACTGCAAAGCGGCCGAAAAGCGAATCCACAAACGTTTTGCAGCATTTCGCCTTAATGGGCGCCGCGAATTTTTCCGCATATCCCCCGACGTTGCCGCCTTCGTAACGCTTGATACATGCACAAAACTGAATGAAGAGCTTGGGCTGCCCCCTCCTGTAAAATTTGAAATTAAAAAAACCATATCCGAACCAAAACGACTTCCGGGTTGCGACAGGAATTCCGAAGTGGATGAAGACGAAGATGAATATATAGAAAGAAACCTTCAGCGAGTGGAGATAAATTCATTAAGAAATGCCCCGCTCGGCACCAGCACCCTGACCGCAGACCAACTTGACCGCATACAAATCTTAAAGTTACAACTATCACGACTTTTTCCTGAAAAAATCCAAGAAATGCTGGATGGATTTAGCCGTGATAGAACGCCAGAACGGGAAATTCGGATCTGGGAACACATTACGAAAGCCTACTTAACAATCGAGCAAGCAGAGTTTGCTAGCGAGGACTTAAAAAACGAAGCATTTATTTTACTACTAATGCGTTCAGGCTCTTCAACAGACGACGTTCTAAGCAGGATCAAACTTAAGCACTTTACACCGAAGGCAGCGAAGAAACTATTACAAGCATATGAGATGAGGCCAAAACCTATCATTGTGAGATTCAATTCATAGCAACTTAGCCGTTAGTTAGTAGGTTTACGATGCTAGGCGCGAAAGTCGTTTACGCGAAATGTGACGATTTGGTCTCACTGAGACGTTTTGGTCTCACTGGTTCTTTCAATATCATCGGTCATGAACTCCGTAATTTGGCCTCTCCCATCGTGCATGGGCATTCACGCGGAGCCAAATTGCGGCAATAAGCAGCTTTTTTACCTTAGAGAATCAGACTTTTTCAAGAGAAAATCACCACGTGTTATAGGGGAAATTCTTGTGCCACGCTGGCTTATCTTTCATGTGCGACACGAAGTGATCAATCACGGCCTTCGCAGCCAGGTGAGGTGCTGGAGACAGCAATATTGCTTTCCAAACACCCTCTACTTCGGGGCCTGAAGATCTCCGATCAAGCGTCTTCATGTGCACTATGCGATCCCTCGTACTCTTCAAATGTCTGTAGCCTTGCCAGCATCTGGTGCCTTTCGGGGAGGAGCAGTTCAATACCTCAGGAAGAACGGCCGTTAGCTTCACATCGAGCGGTGTGTGCCTCTCTACAGTGGCTTTACTTGACGCTTCCAGGACAATGTCACTCCGATTGTGATGGGCATAAATGTAGTCCTCAGGGATCGCCTCGTTTACGAAAGCCTCGACTGCAGTGAAAGCGAGCACTATTGATTCAATCATTCGCTCAATGAAGTCAAAAGCTTCGCCGTCAGTGCTAAAACTGACTTCCCTGTTATGAGTTTTGTCTATTCCACTTCGCTCACGAATTCCGCGTGCAGCAATGAACGCGATCGCCGCCGAATTGAGTAACAAAGCTGAAGCATTAGGGAGTGGGATAGTCAGTTGCTTCTTCTTTGTCATTTGTATCACTGACGATAGAGTAACCCGTGTTCCCGCGGGCGAAGTGACACCCGTCCAAGGCGGGGTGAACTCCTTTGTAAGGTGGGTGATTAGCTGGAGCCTCCAGTCGTCGCCAACGGCATTCTGTGGTTTTTCAAAAGGCTTCATATGCACTCGAAATTTAGTCGGATTGGTTTGCGAGTATGGCTAAGATTGGACCATGCAGCAGATTATCGAAGGTAATGCTGATCCTGGCTCACGTTTTTGAGCGATCCGAACACCTACTAGGTATGACTTCAAATCAGCCCCCCGTACCGCACCAATACCGAGGGGCTAGTGCCACAGGCCCTTGTTAAATTTGATCGTTGCGAGACAGACCAAATGAGCCGACTCGGATCGTTTCGTCTGTTGACGACCGGCGCACGCAAGAGACGCCATTGAGCTCAAGACAAGGAGAGCGACTCCCCCAGCGCTGCCTCCTTAAACCAAAGTAGCAATCATCACTTTCTAGCTTGATTTGCCACAAAGGGTGTGGCTATTTGCAATCATACCCACATGGATGACTGACCAATGGCGAACAAACGGAAGATTGCTTATGCACACCACCTGCCAGGGTGGAAATTTGAGGGCGGCAACCGAGAAGTCTTGAAAGCAAGCAGACGTGTGGCACCGGATGAATATGAAGAGGAAATGAGAGGCGCCTTGTATTGCCCCGGATGCTTCACCAACGTCGAGCGCACCCCCAAAGAAAAAGACTTGTTTACGAACCAGCGTGACCCTTTTTATCGGCATCTGAAGCGATGGAGTCATGTCGCATGCGTGCTGAGGGCCAAGAAGCCCATCGGCAAACGATATGACACATGGGAAGAGGCCAAAAGGGCGGTGGAACACGGACAGCTAGCGGTAGTGAATGAGTTTTTGCAAGAAAGGCCCGAAATCGACTTCACGCCAAGCGAGGAATATGACGAAACTCCTGTCGAGGATACAGACGGACCGCCATCGGAAGTACCCATAGGTCGACACCAGGGCGAATCGTTCGAGCTTCCGAGCAAAATAACAACTGTCGCGGGAATATGCCGTAATTTTGAAAAGAACAAAGACAAGTACTTCGTTCTCCCTGGAGCAATTCACGCGGTGAAGCTCGCAGAACTCCTCACCGACGTGGCTGACCTAAAGTGGGACGTCCTTGATAAAGCTCAAACGCCAAAGCTCTATTTCGGGAAAATCCTACGCAGCTGGAATGCAGGTAAGTACAGCACCTCCATCAGAATGACTCGCCTGCGATGCGGTAAAGGAGTGGGTGACTTCACGGTTAAAATGCCAGACGGCTTTTGTCAGGCGAAGAATATTAATGACGTGTCAGTGGGCAGAATCGTGATGTTTTACGGAGTCATAACAAGGAATGGCGGAGGGCTCGGGGTCGAGCACCTTGCCTGGGGCGAGATTGCGCTGGTGCCGAAGAAGTACAACGAATTACTCATTCCCGAGTAAGCCCAGCTAGCGCAGCCTGACAGCAGGCCGGAACAGGCGCGCGGCGATGATCCACCACTGGTGGAAGATGCGTCCAAAGCTGGACACATCAAATCCGCGCCACGTTTTCATATCTCGCAAAACGTGGCGCGCAACCTGATATCCCAAAACGGTAGGTCAGCCCTCCCCGCTCCATCCTCAATCTGAGATCGGACTGAGCCGAAAACCCGGCTGTGTATCACTTTGCCTACCCCCGACTTACTGCAACAAAATACCCCTCTCCAGCCCTGCCAAAACCAACTATTTCGGTCCCGTTCAATCCAGTTACGTGTAGCACCTGAGGTGCACCTAAAAAGCACTGGATAAATGATCAGATCATGCCTAATGTGAGTTTTTGAGCCACTCAAAACCCATTCGAGGCAGCACCCATGAACACAGCTAAGCCCGCCCGAGGACGCCAGCACAAACCAACTCGATCCGAAGTTGCCGCCGCCTGGGGCCGCCTTCGCGAAGCCGCAGCAGACGGAAGCGTTCAAGCATCCGCCCTGCTGATAGCGCTCGCCGAAAACAAACCGGTCATCGCTATGGAATCGCCCGCCGCATGACTGATCGCGATAAAGCCGGCAAATGGAAGCCCGGACAGTCGGGTAACCCAGGCGGCCGCTCCGGCCAGACGCAAGAGCTGCGCGCCCGACTCGCAGAAGGTGCAGACGCCGTGACAAAGAAGGTTCTGACAGCGGCCAAGAAAGGCGATATGCAGGCTTGCCGTCTGATCCTTGAACGCCTCGTACCGCCAATCAAGCCAACTGCCGAGACAGTGTGCTTCGACCTGGACGACACCGACCTGCCCAGCGCAGCCAAATCAATCCTTCGCGCAGTTGCCGCCGGCGAGCTACCGCCCGACCAGGGCAAGGCATTGATCGAGGGGCTAGGCGCTGTTGCGCGAGTCATCGAGGTTGCCGAGCTACAGAAGGCCGTCGAAGAACTCCGCGAACAGATGGAGGGAATGCGGCAATGAGCATTAAGTGGATGCGGGCCGAGCTCAAGCGAATTGCAGAGAAGATCGGCACCGAAGACGAAGAGACAGTGCTCGTTATGTTGACGGTGGTGGACTGCAGGGTTGACGCGGTTGAGGGGGAGATGGATTACCCCGAGACAGTGGGCCATTCGTTCAACTATCCCGTCCAGGGCGTACAGACGGTCATGCACTTCCCACTGCGCACCATGAACAGCTATGACGCGGCCAATCTGGCAGAGGCGTTCATTCTCCACGTCCGAGCAATCGAAAGCCTCCGCCGCCCTGCTCCAGTAGGTGTGATGGATATGCGGCCATTCCCAAGTCCTGGAGCCTGGATCTTCCCGCCAAAGGCAGACGGGCAGGACATCAAAAAACACGTCGCAGAACAGTACCGACTGATCATCGAGGCCAGCCATGAACATTCGTAGCCAGGTTTCCAAGTTGCGTCAGCAATCCGGGCATCACTCAGTTCAATCGTGACGTGCGAGAGATCAGCGCCCTTATGGACGAGTTGCACGCAGCGGCAGCCGGCGGTGGCGCCCGGGAAAACGTTTCCCTACTCCAAATCCTGAGCGAATCCTCAGACCAAAAACCGGCCGCCCCACGGCCAGACAATCAAAAGGTAACTCCATGAAAATCGGCAAACGATCCGTCCTCAAAGTTGGCTTGGCCAACCTCCATTACTCCGAATACGAGCACTCCCAGGTAGAGGCAAGAACATTCAACATTCAACGACCCGATGGCACCAAAGGCACCTGGCAGGCCGGTGGATTGCTGAAATCTGTTCGCCATTTGCAGGGCTTGTCGCTGGAGGCGTTCAAGGACCTCGGAGAAGAAATCCTCTCGATTCGAGGGAACAAGGACCTCAACGCCGCTGCCATTGAGCGCAAGGGCAAGGAGCAGATTGATGGAATCATTCCCGCCCTGATGCCGGCGATGGAGAAGGCAGCAAAAGATATGCTCACGTTGGCCCAGACAGTGGCCAGCGGCTTCGCAGCGGTCACGCCGCGCGCTAGCTCGGACGTCGTTGGTTTCCTGGCTGATCAGGAGCTGCGAGCCATCGTGCGAGGCCTCAAGCCGGAGGAGCGTCAGCGCCTAGTAGCTGAAGCGCGCGCAGGCAGTCACCCCGACGTTGTAGAGGCGGTGCTCAGGGCAAACCCAATGCTCTCCGGGTTATCGCAAGAGGCGGCTGACAGCCTTTCGCGCGCAGGCATTGCCGCGTCACGCACCGAAGACATTGAAGGGCTCAAGCAGATGCTAGCTATCTACGATGACGTGCTGGCCACCGCCTCCAGTGCTGGTGTTGCACTGAGCGGCATGGTTGCCAATTCGAATGGTTACACAGGCCGATTTGAGAAGTGGCGATCGGGCTGCGAGGGCTCCGAAGCGCTTCGCGAATGGCTGGCGAAAATGCCCACTCGCACCTCTGCAAAAGCGACCCCTGATCAATCTGAAGCGGCCTAACTGCCCATACGTGCGCTGCGCAAGTATTGGTAGCGCCGATCAGCCGGCTGATTCTTTGAGTAAGAAAACATGACGTTTCAAGAGCGCTTTACCGAGGCGTGCAAAACGCAGAAATTCAAACCCTACGAACTGATCCAGGGGCCGGACGCCGGCTACACAGTATGGGAGGTCCAGCACGTCAGCGGTGGCCAACAGGTGACAATCGACGGCCCCTTCTTCACCGAGGAAGAGGCCAGGGTTTCGGCCGACCTGCTGAGGGGTACATTCCGAGGCGCCCGGGCCAGCGAGGCGATCTACAACCGGGTGTGGAACTACGACCCGCGCCAGGAGCAATTGACCATCGATCAAGCACGTATGTCGCGCGCAGTGCTCGCCATTCGCCTGGGGCTGCCAGCCCCTTCGATCACCGTATAGGAGGCCACATGGCCGCTACAGCATTCGATAACTCTCCTATGACCACCATTAAACTATACGGCCAGCTCCGGCAGTTCGGCAGGTCCTACGACCTTGCAGTGCGGACACCGGCAGAGGCCTTGAAAGCACTGTGCGTGCAGATTCCCGGCCTGGAGCGTTTTATTTCAAGCGCCAGGTCGCGCGGGTTGGTGTTCGCCGTTTTTCGAGGCAAGAAAAACATTGGGGAGAGCGAGCTCAACTACCAAGGCCAGGGCGACATCATCATCGCTCCGGTGATCGTAGGCAGTAAGCGGGCTGGCATCTTGCAGACGATCATAGGGGCTGTACTGATCGTTATGAGCCCCTTCACGAATGGTGCAACTCTCGCGCCGGGCATCGCCTTGGCCGCCGGCGGCGTGATTCAGATGCTGAGCCCGCAAGCCCAGGGCTTGAAGTCCAGCGCAGCGCCCGAGAACACACCTGGCTATGCTTTTGGTAGTGCGAAAAATACTGTGGCATCGGGCTTACCAGTGCCTCTCTGCATCGGCCACCGCCGCTGGGGTGGCGCGATCATCAGCGCTGCTATTTACGCTGAGGATCGGGTATGACTGCCATTGAATATTCACCGCGCACAACCATTCTGCTCAGTGGCTCACTGGCCAAAAAATACGGCCGTCGACACACCTATGCCCTGTCCGCTCATGGCGATACCAGGGAGGCGCTTAGGGCAATCGATGTGAATCACCCGGGCTTCCTGAGCGACATCGCGCGAGCAAGGTCTATCGGCCTGGAGTTCGCAATTTTCCGCAATAGGAAGAACGTCGGCGAATCCGAGTTGACTCTCGGCGGGGCCAGGGAAATAAGGGTGGTTCCAGTGATCACCGGGAGCAAGCGCGCCGGCATACTCCAGACCATCGTCGGCATCGTGTTGATCGTGGCCAGCGCATTTACCAACGGCGCAACGCTTGCCCCTGGGATTGCGCTCGTGGCTGGCGGGGTTATCCAAATGCTCAGCCCCCAGGCCGGCGGCCTTAAGACCAGCGCGGCGCCGGAGAATACTCCCGGCTACGCCTTCGGCAGCGCCAAGAACACCACGGCATCCGGTAACCCGGTACCGCTCTGCTACGGTAAGCGCCGGGTAGGAGGCGCGATCATCAGTGCAGCCATCTACGCTGAAGACAAAACTTGACGCCTGCATCAATGATCATGCCTGATCAGCACTTTTCCAAGGAGGAAATCGTTTGAATACTCGTAAGCTGATCTTTCGTTTCATCTCCGATTCACCCTGGAGCGTTCGTGAAGGTCTCTCAGTTAGGCTTCCTGAGGGCACTGAGGATAATCGAGCCTTAGGCGTTCACTACGTTTATTGGGCAAATGAGAAGCGCAATGGCGATGCGTTCGACACTGGCGGAATGCTTTTAAAGGTCGTTGATTGGTCTAAGTCCGTCAGCGAGGGCGGCGAGATTTGGACTTTGGCCTTTGGTGCTGCGGTTCAGGTTCCCGGATTAGTAAGCGCTATGTTCTCTAAAGAGGAGATAGTTCTGGAAGGCACCGTAAAGACCTTTTTTGAGCAGGGCGAAATCATTGATTTAACCGCCGTCAAACCTGCTGATCGCGGCTATTACATTTTGCCGATCGATTCCGCCAAAGACGCGATGTCCCGATACTACGGCGTTGATTCAACTTTCATAACTGTGAAGATAGAAAAATAAAACCCAGATAACAGAACCCGCTCCGGCGGGTTTTTTGTAATCGGGCAAAAACAAGATTGACCTAATTTGAATCTGTATCGGCACCTCATGCGAAGCGGGCTTGGGGAAAGAGGTGGGGCAACGAAAACGTCGACCAAGGTCGTCTCATTGAGTATGCCTATCCAGATACAGGCTTATTTTGCCTGTTTCGGGCTTTCCGCTTGATAAGTAACACCCAAAGTGCAACATTATTAGTAGAACGCCCTAACTGATACAGGCACCTATCATGTTCATCCGCGCATACCTTCGAGCCTCCACCGAAGACCAAGACGCCGGCCGCGCCAGTGCCTCGCTTGAGCAATTCACCAGCGAACATAACAAGGTCATTGCAAGCGTGTACCTGGAAAATGCTAGCGGCGCCACAGCCGACCGGCCTGAGCTGCTGCGCCTGCTCAAGGATGCACGCAAAGGGGATGTGTTGCTGGTGGAGTCGATAGACCGGCTTTCACGCCTCCCCGCGGAGGATTGGAAAAAGCTAAAGGCTGCGATCGACTCAAAGGGCCTGCGCATCGTCGCGCTCGACCTGCCGACCAGCCACCAGGGAATGCAGGACACCAAGGGCGACGAGTTCACCGGGCGGATGCTAGGTGCGATCAACTCAATGCTGGTGGAGATGATGGCCGCAATCGCCCGCAAGGATTACGAACAGCGCCGCGAGCGCCAGGCTCAAGGCATCGAGAAGGCTAGGGCTGCCGGTAGGTATCAGGGCCGGCCGGTAGACGAGGAACTTCACAAGCGGGTAAAGGAATTGCTCGGTGCGGGCCTGGGCATACGAGCCACGGCAAGGCATGCAAAGTGCTCAACGACCACAGTTTTGAGAATAAAAAATGGAGCTTAGTAGCAGTTACTTTTTATCAACGACGGGCTTTTTCTTTTCGTTGATCATTTCGTTATATCGCCCTACCTGAAGTTGCATTAACTGATTGGGGAGAGTCAATGAGATGATAAACGCAAGGGTCGCAAGCGAAAGGTAGGTTCTCTCGACCCACACAAGAATCTCAGCCACACCCGTCGCCTTAGTAAGCAGATTTGCAACGAACACCATCCCTAGAACGCTCAGATACAGCATGAACAACCATTTATAGCGAATTATTCGGTTTACAAAGGTCGTTTTCTTCGACGCGGCCTCCCGCCAAATTTTCGCGGTAGGCTTCGGCTCGATAAGCAGGGTAAGCACGGTCATTAAAAAGCCGGCCAAAATAGAAAAAACGTCAGTAATCATCGACCTTGCGTCGTTATTTTCGTGCACTAAGGGCTGGCCGTACCACCCACACCAAACGCTAACGAATAATGCGCCTAGAAAAAACGCGATACGACGCCAGTCAATGTCCATTATTGCTCCAGCAGTTTTTGTTTCTTGAGTTGCCCCATGTACCTGACCATAGCATCCCAGATCTCAACGTGACTTAGAGACGTACCCACCCTCTCAACGTAAATGCTGGAATGTAGCTGGACATCATGGCTAGTGATAGGCGTTCCGTCACGGGTAACAATAGTAAAGCTGTCTATGGGGGAATCATCATCGGTAAGCACGTCATTGGCTAGGTCAGTAAGCGTATCCTGAGATTCCACCGTCGCGCGAGAGTTGCCTTCTAGACCTATTTCGAGCGCTACTACCATGTTTTCCAATGATTTTTCTTGAGAACGGTTAGGATCTTTGCTGATCAGCGCTTTCACCTCATCACCAACAGAGGAAAGCACACCGCCGAACCATCCCTTATCAGCTTTTGGCAGGCTCAATTTATAAGCGTTGACGTTCAGTCGGATAGACCTAGCGCCCTGGGCATTCAGGATCGCAACTTGGTTGATGTCGCTTGAAGGATGAAACTTGACAGGGTCTAGTCGGTATTTTTGCGATCTGATCAGCGTATAAAAATATCCCGAGCACTTTTGCTGGGTCAGACCATGGCCGCAAAAAAGAACGTTGTGCTCATTGACGAGCGCGTAGCATTCCCCGGTTTTGATTTCTTTACCTACGGGAGCCCCGAGAACACCTTCATCATCGAGTTTTCCACCCGCCTTGGGTGTCAGTGTCGCACCATGCGTACCAGGTGCGTATCGCGCTAGATGGTAGAGCCTTCCTACTGGCGAGTCTCGGAATCGTTGGATGCGTACGACATCCTCAAACATGAGGCGCTCCGTCTCACCAATGCTCAATTTGTCAGAGATCTCGATCAGCGCTTCGCTGAAATCGACCAAGCCTCCATCTGCATCCATCACCCTGAAGCAGTAAATCCGTTTGGTAACTCGGCTCATCTAAACATCCCGCATCCGAAATTGATGAAGATGCATAAACGAATGTTAGCCCTGACGATGAGCCCAAGCGAAAAGCGGGCAAGAAAAGCGAGGGGTAGACATCCATTTGCACCCACTACGCACCCACGAATAAAAACTACGCGGGGCAAATTCTTCTAAACCATTGAATTATATGGTGTCCCAGGGCCGGTTCGAACGGCCAACCTTCCCCTTAGGAGGGGGATGCTCTATCCAATTGAGCTACTGGGACAAATGACAGCCGTCGGGCCAAGGGCATTGCGACGGACGGCGTGCATGTTAACGGCCGAGTTAGGTTTTGTCATGTCGTCCGTGGGCTTTTTGAGTGTAGGAGGATCCGCGCCCCGGAGGTTGCGGTTTCGACCCGCAAATACGGGCACTCAGGCCAATCGTGCAAAATGCACTCCCCCAAAATGCCAGCATTGCAAATTGCAAGCCTTTGACATCTTTATAAATACCTAAACCATTGATTTTATTGAACTAATAGATTGGCACGACACCTGCAATACTTCTCCCATACCACCCCTTCAGCCACGGCGTTAAGCGGAGAACATGACCATGAACAGTGCCCTTTTGTTAACCCTTAACGCCATCGCTCTGGCTACGCTGGTCACATTCCATTTTCAGTCGGCGGGCGATAATGACCCAGCACAGATCAGCCAGGCTGTTCCGCACCACTTGCAACAACGCCCGCAGCTGGCAGTCATGACGCCGAACGCGCAATCCCCGGTACGCTTGACTCAAGGCACTCAGGCCGCCCCGGCCTCCGAACACTGGGTTTTTTAAGGTAACCGCTCATGACCAAAACTGCCTGGCTTTTTCTGTGCCTGACCACTGTCACTGGCATCTACGGCTTGGGTGCCGAGTCCCAGGACACTCAACTCAACGCACTGATTGCGAGCGGTGTCTGCGCCTGCATTCTACTGCTGACCCTTGTTATGGGTCGCCGCATCAAATTCGACCCGGTTTTGCGCTGACCCCCTCCCCCTTCGTCCTACCTTATGTCGCCTCGCCCTAGTAAATCGGCAAATTGCCACTAGTCTTAAAGACAGGGGCAAAAGGCCACTTTGCTATACGATGTGCCGCCCGAATGCCCCGTTGCGGCCCGTTCTACGGGAAGATCGTCAAGCGCCCCTCTCGCAGAAAAGTTTTCTAACCAGTCCGCAAAAATGCAAATCAGTGCTGGCATAAAGCCTTTAGGCAGTTCAATATTTGTCACAGAATTGACGCCAAGGAACTGGCAAATCTGAGGCATGATGCGGCCTCTTTGCAATTCGGGTTGAACTTTGGTCGTGAGTCTTGTCTTAACTCTCATCGCTTGCGGCCAATTCCAAAAACCGCTCCCCTGAACTAACCGGTTAAATATATGCGCCCATTGAAACAGGCAATTTATTCCAGCCGTACGGCTGACAAGTTCGTCGTACGTCTGCCAGACGGAATGCGGGAACGCATTGCCGAGGTGGCTCGCAATCATCACCGCAGCATGAACTCCGAAATCATCGCGCGCCTGGAACAGAGCCTTATTCAGGAAGGTGCGCTAGGTGACGAGTTGAGCATGCGCCTGGATAGTCCTGAGCTGTCACTGCATGAACGCGAACTGCTGCAGCGTTTTCGTCAGCTCTCCCATCGCCAACAAAATGCCCTCGTCTCGCTTATCGCGCACGACGTAGAGGCGGCCGCAGAAGCCAATTGATCTGCAACTGAAAGCCGAGGCCAGCCATGTGCTGGCTTTTTTTTGCCCGGATTTTAGAAAGATAACGCGAGGCTGGGGGGCAAATTTGCCCCCGCCGTCGGAAGGGATCAGAGCAGGAAGATCGTCGCCAGACCCAGGAAGATAAAGAAGCCGCCACTGTCGGTCATGGCGGTGATCATCACGCTGGCGCCCATGGCTGGATCTCGGCCGAGGCGCGCCAGGGTCATGGGGATCAGCACACCCATTAGCGCTGCCAGGAGCAAGTTGAGCGTCATAGCGGCGGTCATCACCACCCCCAGCGACCAGCTGCCATAGAGCAAGTAAGCCACCAGACCAATCACACCACCCCATACCAGGCCGTTGATCAGACCCACTGCCAGCTCCTTGCGCAGCAGGCGGGAAGAGTTGGCGGTACTCACCTGATCCAGCGCCATGGCGCGTACGATCATAGTAATGGTCTGATTACCGGAGTTACCGCCAATACCTGCCACAATCGGCATCAACGCAGCCAAAGCCACCAGTTTTTCGATAGACCCCTCAAAAAGCCCAATCACACGAGAGGCTATAAATGCCGTGATCAGGTTCACCGCCAGCCAGGCCCAGCGGTTATGCAGCGAACGCCAGACCGACGCAAAAATATCTTCCTCTTCACGCAAACCCGCCATGTTGAGGACTTCGGTTTCACTCTCTTCACGAATAAGGTCGACGATTTCGTCGATGGTCAGACGGCCGATCAGCTTGCCGTTCTTGTCGACCACGGGCGCCGAGATCAAGTCGTAGCGCTCAAAAGCCTGCGCCGCGTCGTAGGCGTCTTCGTCCGGATGAAAACTGACGGTATCGCTAGCCATCAGGTCAGCAACCCTTTTTTCAGGATCGTTGACCAGCAGCCGCTTGATCGGCAGCACGCCCTTGAGAATGCCTTCGTAGTCAACCACGAACAGTTTGTCGGTATGACTCGGCAGCTCTTTCAAACGACGCAGGTAACGCAACACCACTTCAAGGCTGACATCCTCTCGGATGGTGACCATCTCGAAGTCCATCAGCGCGCCGACCTGGTCCTCGTCATAGGACAACGCGGAGCGCACGCGCTCACGCTGTTGGCCGTCGAGTGCCTCCATCAGCTCATGGACAACATCACGGGGCAGCTCAGGGGCCAGGTCAGCCAGTTCGTCGGCGTCCATTTCCCTGGCCGCAGCCAGGAGCTCGTGATCGTCCATGTCGGCGATCAGGGTTTCACGAACAGAATCGGATACTTCGAGCAGGATGTCGCCGTCGCGGTCGGCCTTGACCAACTGCCAGAGGGTCAGTCGATCATCGAGCGGCAAGGCTTCGAGAATGTAGGCAACGTCGGCGGAGTGCAGATCATCGAGCTTGCGCTGCAATTCGACGAGGTTTTGCCGGTGAACCAGGTTTTCGACGCGGTCGTGGTTTGGACCTTCCTGACGATGCGTAAGGTCTTCGACCACGCGCTGGCGCTGCAGCAGCTCAATGACTTGAGCCAAGCGATCTTGCAGGCTTTCTTGTGTTTTCTTTACTTCTACTTCGGTCATAGGCGAACTCCACTCCCAGCAGCGGGGCACGCCGGAAGGATCAATCAGTCAATTCATGATTGGTAAAGCGGGGTACTGAGTAACTACTGGGTAAGTCCATGGAGGTATTCCACAAGCCCCGGCGGGGCTGACGGGCGCAATGATACACCGACCGACCATCTTAAATGTCAAAAAACTGGAAAGAACAAGCGCTTGCGAGCCAAAGCTGAGTATTGGCTGCATCTTAGAACTGCGACGCCACGGCGCGAAGGGAAAACACACAAGGAAGGAGAAAAAGATAAAGTCCGACACAAACCCCAGACGGCAAAAAGCCCGCACTAGGCGGGCTTTTTGTTTGTATGGTGCACTCGACAGGATTCGAACCTGTGACCGCTCGGTTCGTAGCCGAGTACTCTATCCAGCTGAGCTACGAGTGCAGATTGTGTTTTTAGACCAGATCACAACTGGTTGAAGCCAAGTTAACCGCATTACTGCAACTAACTCTTAAATGGTGCACTCGACAGGATTCGAACCTGTGACCGCTCGGTTCGTAGCCGAGTACTCTATCCAGCTGAGCTACGAGTGCATTTGTTGCCGCGCATTATAGGCCGTTCAATCTCTATGTAAAGCTATTTTTTCGTTAATTTTCAACAACTTACCGAAAAAACCAGATTGCAACGTACTAAGCAAATAATGGCGGAGAACGGGGGATTCGAACCCCCGACACCCTTTTGAGGTGTACTCCCTTAGCAGGGGAGCGCCTTCGGCCACTCGGCCAGCTCTCCGCAACACGGGGCGTATATTAACCACGTTCCTCCCCGTTTGCAAACATAAAAAACGATAAAAATTAAAGGCTTGGTTCTTCGTCCTTCTCTTTCTTGATCCGCAGGTAGATTTCCTCGCGGTGGACCGCTACCTCTTTCGGAGCATTAACCCCGATACGTACTTGATTGCCTTTGACGCCGAGCACGGTCACGGTGATTTCGCCATCACCGATAATCAGGCTTTCTGCGCACCGACGAGTCAGAATCAGCATACCTTTCTCCTCACGCATTTCATTTCAGGAACAACAGTCTGCAAAAAAAAGGCGTTCGACCTACGACCCGAGAGTCATAGCCCTAACGACCTAAGTATTGTCGAGCGCACACAAAAGACCATGCGCCCTACAAAAAAAGGAAAGGCGCGGTAGACCGCGCCTTCCTGGCACTACATCACTCGCCCTGTCGGGCCGGAGCGTCTAGCTCAAACGCGGTATGCAGCGCGCGCACAGCAAGCTCCAGGTACTTCTCTTCGATCACTACCGAGACTTTGATTTCAGACGTGGAGATCATCTGGATATTGATGCTTTCCTTGGCCAGAGCCCCAAACATACGGCTGGCAACGCCGGCATGGGAACGCATGCCCACACCCACGATCGACACCTTGGCAATCTTGATATCGCCGACCACTTCACGGGCGCCAATCTCGCTCGCGGTGTTCTCCAGGATTTTCAATGCCGCATCGTACTCGTTGCGGTGCACAGTGAACGTGAAATCGGTGGTGTTATCGTGCGAGACGTTCTGCACGATCATGTCGACTTCAACATTCGCATCACTGATCGGGCCCAGAATCTTGAAGGCCACGCCCGGGGTGTCTGGCACGCCACGGATCGTCAGCTTGGCTTCATCGCGGTTGAAAGCGATGCCGGAAATGATCGGCTGTTCCATGGATTCCTCTTCATCAATAGTAATGAGGGTGCCCGGACCCTCTTTGAAGCTGTGCAATACGCGCAGCGGAACGTTGTACTTGCCGGCGAACTCCACCGCGCGGATCTGCAAAACCTTGGAACCGAGGCTGGCCATTTCCAGCATCTCTTCGAAGGTGATCTTGTCCAGACGCTGGGCCACGGAAACGACACGCGGGTCAGTGGTGTAGACGCCATCCACATCGGTGTAGATCTGGCACTCATCAGCCTTGAGAGCTGCCGCCAGGGCCACGCCGGTAGTGTCCGAACCGCCACGCCCGAGGGTGGTGATGTTGCCGTGTTCATCCACACCCTGGAAGCCCGCTACAACTACCACGCGGCCAGCTTTCAGATCAGTGCGAATTTTCTGATCATCGATCTGCAGAATACGCGCCTTGGTGTGCGCACTGTCGGTGAGGATACGCACCTGGCTGCCCGTGTAGGACACCGCAGGCACGCCACGCTTGTTCAGGGCCATGGCCAGCAAGGCGATGGTCACCTGCTCACCAGTAGAGACGATCACGTCCAGCTCACGCGGGAGCGGTTGCTGGTCGCCACTGATTGCCTTGGCCAGCTCGATCAAGCGATTGGTCTCGCCGCTCATGGCCGACAGCACCACCACCAGGTCGTCGCCAGCATCGCGGAATTTCTTAACCTTGTCGGCAACCTGCTCGATTCTTTCGACAGAGCCGACCGAGGTGCCTCCAAATTTCTGTACGATCAAAGCCATTTCTAAGCCGCCTCAGCCCGTAAAGGGGCGCCTAAATATCCAATCAACCAGCACCGAACAAGCCCGCGACTAGACCACGGGCCAGTTAACAGCGCCTTAAATACCTGCCTCGACAAACGGCACGGTCAGGGCCAGGGCCGCATCCAGAGCACCGGCATCGACACCACCGCCTTGCGCCATGTCCGGACGACCACCGCCCTTCCCGCCCACCGCCGCGGCGGCTTGCTTCATCAAATCACCGGCCTTGAGTTGGCCAGTCAGGTCTTTGGTTACACCGGCAACCAGAACGACCTTATCCTCATGGACACCGCCGAGCAGGATCACTGCGCGGCCGAGCTTGTTCTTCAACTGATCGACCAGGGCCAACAGCGCCTTACCATCCTGACCATCCAGGCGCGCCGCCAGGACTTTCACGTCCTTGACGTCCACCGCAGAAGACGACAGATCGTCGCCCGCCGCACTGGCTGCCTTGGCCTGCAACTGCTCCAGCTGTTTTTCCAGAGCACGGTTACGCTCCAGCACGGCGGACAGCTTGTCGATCAGGTTGTCGCGGCTGCCCTTGACCAGGCTGGCCGCTTCCTTGAGTTGTTCTTCGGCCGCATTGAGGTAGGCCAGGGCCGCAGCGCCAGTCACCGCCTCGATACGTCGCACACCGGAGGCCACACCGCCTTCACTGATGATCTTCAGCAGGCCAATGTCGCCCGTGCGATTGGCGTGGATACCACCACACAGTTCCACCGAGAAGTCGCCGCCCATGCTGAGTACGCGCACGTTGTCGCCGTACTTCTCGCCGAACAGTGCCATGGCGCCCTTGGCCTTGGCGGTCTCGATATCGGTTTCCTCGGTTTCAACCGGGGTGTTCTTGCGCACTTGTGCATTGACGATATCTTCCAGGGCCTTGATCTGCTCCGGCTTAATCGCTTCGAAGTGGCTGAAGTCGAAACGCAGACGCTGGCTATCGACCAACGAACCCTTCTGCTGGACGTGCTCACCCAGCACCTGACGCAATGCAGCGTGCAGCAAGTGAGTGGCCGAGTGGTTCAAGGCGGTTGCATGCCGTACTTCGGCATCGACCTGCGTGTCCACTGGCGCGCCGACCGTCAAGTTGCCCAGCACCAACACGCCGTGATGCAGGAACGCACCGCCGGTCTTGGTGGTGTCACGCACTTCAAAACGACCCGATGTCGAGCTCAGGAAACCACAGTCACCGATCTGGCCGCCCGACTCGGCGTAGAACGGCGTCTGGTCCAGGACCACAACGGCTTCGTCGCCTTCATTTAGAACGTCGACCGACTTGCCATCTTTATAGAGGGCAACGATCTTGGCCGAGCCAAGGGTCGCCTTGTAGCCAGTGAACTCGGTAGGCACATCAACTTTGACCAGGGTGTTGTAGTCCAGGCCAAAGGAGCTGGCGGAACGAGCACGTACGCGCTGGGCTTCCATCTCACGCTCGAAGCCGGCTTCATCAATGGTCAGCTCGCGCTCACGGGCGATATCAGCGGTCAGGTCCATCGGGAAGCCATAGGTATCGTAAAGCTTGAACACCACATCGCCCGGCACCACGGTGCCTTTGAGCTCAGCCAGGTCCTGTTCCAGGATCTTCAGACCGTGCTCCAACGTCTTGGTGAACTGCTCCTCTTCAGCCTTGAGCACGCGCTCGATGTTGCCCTGCTGCTGCTTGAGTTCTGGAAACGCTTCGCCCATCTCGGCCACCAAGGCGGCAACGATTTTGTAGAAGAAGCTGCCGGTGGCGCCCAACTTGTTACCGTGGCGGCAGGCTCGACGAATGATGCGGCGCAGCACATAGCCACGGCCTTCGTTGGACGGCAGCACACCGTCGGCAATCAGGAAGCCGCAGGAGCGAATATGGTCCGACACAACCTTGAGCGAAGACTGGCCCTCATTGGCGCAACCAATGGCCGCCGCCGACGCGCTCAGCAGGTTGGTAAACAGGTCGATTTCATAGTTGGAGTGAACGTGCTGCATCACCGCACTGATCCGCTCCAGGCCCATGCCGGTGTCCACCGACGGCGCCGGCAGCGGATGCAACACGCCATCGGCGGTGCGGTTGAACTGCATGAATACGTTGTTCCAGATCTCGATGTAACGGTCGCCGTCTTCTTCCGGCGAGCCCGGCGGGCCACCCCAGATGTCGGCGCCGTGGTCGTAGAAGATCTCGGTGCAAGGGCCACATGGGCCGGTATCGCCCATCGTCCAGAAGTTGTCGGAGGCGTAGGGCGCGCCCTTGTTGTCGCCGATGCGAATCATGCGCTCGGCAGGCACACCGATTTGCTGGGTCCAGATGTCATACGCTTCATCGTCCGTCGCGTAGACGGTGACCCAGAGTTTTTCCTTTGGCAGCTTCAGCACGCCGGTCAGGAAGGTCCAGGCGAAGGTAATCGCATCTTTTTTGAAATAGTCACCGAAGCTGAAGTTACCCAGCATTTCGAAGAACGTGTGGTGACGGGCGGTATAGCCGACGTTTTCCAGGTCACTGTTCTTGCCGCCGGCACGTACGCACTTCTGGCTGCTGGTGGCGCGGGTGTAGGCGCGCTTTTCCTGGCCCAGGAAGCAGTCCTTGAACTGGTTCATCCCCGCGTTAGTGAACAGCAGGGTTGGGTCATTGCCTGGGATCAAAGAGCTGGAGGCGACACGGGTGTGACCTTGCTCTTCGAAGAAGCGAAGGAAGGCTTCACGGATTTCTGCGCTTTTCATTAGGTTCTTCCACGGAGGCTGCGGCCAAAGGCCAGTGCGCAACATCATCAGACGGAGCGACGGCAAAAGGCCGCATTATATCGGCCCTTTGCCGGGGGTACAGCGTGTTTATGCGATAGAAACGCTCAATTAGACGGTCTGCACGATCATTTGCGCGAAAATTCGACGAATGTCGCAAGCACCTGCTCAATCTGCGCCCGACTGACATCCAGATGAGTGACCATACGAAGGCGTGGCGCGGCGCTCAACTTGATCCCGCGTTCGGCAGCAAAGGCCTTCAAGGCCTGGGCCTGATCGCCGATCTGCACGTAGACCATGTTGGTCTGCACCGGCTCAACCTCATACCCCGCTTTGCGCAGCTCTTCGCCCAGCCACTGAGCGTTGGCGTGGTCATCAGCCAGGCGTTGCACCTGATGATCCAAGGCATACAGCCCCGCCGCAGCCAGGGAACCGGCCTGGCGCATACCGCCACCGACCATCTTGCGCAAACGCCGGGCCTTGGCGATCAACATCGTAGAGCCGCACAGCACCGAGCCGATGGGGGCACCTAGCCCCTTGGACAGGCACACCGACACCGAATCGAAATGCTGGGCGATCTCCCGCGCATCCACCCCAAGCTTGACCGCCGCGTTGTAGATTCGCGCGCCATCCAAATGGAGGGCCAAGCCATGTTCACGGGTAAACGCCCGCGCCTTGGCCAGGTATTCCAAGGGCAGCACTTTGCCTTGCATGGTGTTTTCCAGAGCCAGCAAGCGGGTGCGGGCGAAGTGGAAATCGTCCGGCTTGATCGCGTCCCGTACATGGTTCAAATCCAGGGAGCCATCCGCCTGCACTTCCAGCGGCTGCGGCTGGATCGAACCCAGCACCGCTGCACCACCGCCTTCATATTTGTAGGTGTGGGCCTGCTGGCCGACGATATATTCCTCGCCGCGCTCACAATGAGCCATCAACGCCAGCAGATTGCTCATGGTGCCGGTGGGCACGAACAACGCCGCAGCAAACCCAAGGCGCTTGGCCAATTCAGCTTCCAGCAGATTGACGCTGGGGTCTTCACCGTAGACGTCATCGCCGCTGACGGCAGTGGCCATCGCGTCCAGCATGCCGGGGGTGGGTTGGGTCACGGTATCGCTGCGCAGGTCAATCACGGTCATGAAACAGGCCTCTAACAGGTTGAGTACGTCCTTTTATCGATGATTACTGCGGGCAAAGCCCCGGAATATCAAGCCCCGTTTACATTCAATCGAATACCAACCAAACAAACCGATATAGGTTATCGATACGGCGTCCGTGCAGTTTTTGAAAAACCATGTTAAAAATCTCCCCGCCGCCAGGGTTCTGGTGGCAACGTTCTCAGGGCGGGGTGTAATTCCCCACCGGCGGTAATTACACGCAATGTGTATAGCCCGCGAGCGCTTGGCGCCTCGAACTGCTCACGCGGGACGGCGACAAGGTCAGCAGACCCGGTGTGATCCCGGGGCCGACGGTCATAGTCCGGATGAAGAGAGAACGGGATTGAGACCTAAGGGCCGCGCGCCTATTGACGCATGCGTACCCTTAAATCCCATTCGATTCATAACGCCCTGTTTTTTTCTTAAACAGGAGTCAG
Organism: Pseudomonas sp. H1_D04; assembly: GCF_054683855.1. Lineage (NCBI taxonomy): Bacteria > Pseudomonadati > Pseudomonadota > Gammaproteobacteria > Pseudomonadales > Pseudomonadaceae > Pseudomonas > Pseudomonas sp. H1_D04. Next base: position 3,610,722 of record NZ_CP162826.1, on the reverse strand, counting down.
AACATGCAACCCACCGCTATCGACAGCAAAAGCAAAAACCACTACGGCGAGCGCGTCGCGTTTATCCAAGCCTGCTGGCACAAGGATATTGTCGACCAATCCCGTAAAGGCTTCCTCGCCGAAATGATCGCCCAGGGCTACCAGGAATCGGACATCGATTTCTTCGAAGTCGGCGGCGCCTTTGAAATGCCCCTGCACGCCAAGCTACTGGCCAAGACCGGTCGTTACGCCGGTATCGTTGCCGCCGCGCTGGTGGTGGACGGTGGCATCTACCGTCACGAATTCGTCGCCCAATCGGTGGTCAGCGGCCTGATGCAGGTGCAGCTGGAAACTGAAGTACCTGTGTTCTCGGTATCGCTGACGCCGCATCACTTCCACGCGGGCAGCGAGCACCACGCGTTCTTCCATGATCACTTTGTGCACAAGGGCCAGGAAGCTGCACGCACGTGCGCCGACACCCTGCACAAAGTACGTGCGATCCGTCGTAGCGAGCCACGGGCGGTAGCGGTCTAAGCAATACTGCAAAACAAAATGTGGGAGGGGGCTTGCCCCCGATAGCAGTGTGTCATTCAGCTCATCTGTAGCTGAGACACCGCCATCGGGGGCAAGCCCCCTCCCACATTTGCATCCGGTTACGCCTTGAGACCTATACCAGGCCAGCGTCCGTGGTCGGCACAATCAATATCCCTGCCCGCAAACCATTCTTCACCTTAGGGTTGGGGAAGATGATGCGTGCGCCCTCCTCCTCGATCACCCAACGCGTCTTGGCCACATCTTCGGCCAGCAGATAACCCTTTTCCAATTCCGAAAAGTTTTCCACGTCAGCCGGCAAGTGCAGCAGGAAAGCATCACTGTGCTTGATGACTTCACGCGACACGGCGAACAGTTTCAACCCGTCCAGGCTGTCAGTCTCAGGCTCCGTGCCTTCGATAATCTGTTTGAGGCGCAGCTCCAGGCGGGAAACATTCACCCCTTGGTTCTGCCCGAATGGCCGCGCCTTGCCCAGTTCCAGGGTGAAAGCTTCGGCGTCCAGTTGCTCATAGGTAAACGCCGTGAAGGTGATCGATGTCTTGTTCTGCAGTAGCACCGCTTCCATGCCGGCAGCGTTCAAACGCGCCAGTTCGCGACGCGAATGCTGGCGCCCGTCTTTCCAGGGGTACAGGGCGAACTGCTCAATCTTCGAGCCGCGAATGGCGGTGTGCAAATCGTAATGCAGGCGCGAACGGCCAGGCTGGCTGAAGAAGCTACGGGCCAGTTGTTCAAGCTCGGCGGCGCGCATGGCTTCGGGGCCGATGTTTTTTTCGTGACGGCCGTTGAACAGCCGGTTGACGTCCAGTTCGAGGTAACGCTCGCCGCGGCGCATCGCCTCGGGGTTGCCGAACAGGAACAGAATACGAGTGCGGGGTTTGATCTCCCCACGGGCGATGCCATGCAACAAGCGGTCGAGCAGTTCGATCGGCGCGGTTTCGTTGCCATGGATGCCGGACGACAGCAGCAGGTCGCTGCCATTGTCCCGTGCTTCAGGAGGACGCACTTCAAGCGCGCCCTCACTGAGCCAGCGCATCTGCACGCCGTCGACAGTCGATTGAATTTTTTGCGCCGGTTCACGACCGGCGAGGGTCAGTTCAAGCAATTTGCCGAGGGCGAGCATACGCAGCTTCCTTAGTGGTTGCAGCCTGGGCCGTGGACGTGATCGTCGTCATCACCTTCAACGTCGGCCGGTTCCATTTCCAGCTGCAGGCTCATCAGGTTGGTGGCCAGTGGGCGCATCAGCAGGTTGGCGTATTCGGCATCGCCTTCTTCGACGTCCACACCGATCAGCAGTTGGCCACGGCCGTCGTGCTGGATCCAGATTTCCTTGCCCTGCCAGACCACGGCGACGCGGGTGCAGGATGTTTCCAGCTGGGTGCCGTCGGTGTCTTCAAGGATCAGCTTCAGGGTGTCGGTGGTCATAAAATAGTTCTCAGCCGTGCGGCGTTAATTGATCTGGAAAGGATAAACCGAGCCCAGTTTAAGGATTTGCGTCAGTTCATCCAGTGCCGTCCGGCACTCAAGCAGCAACTGCGGGTCAGCCAGGTCGGTTTCACGCAGGCTGTCGCGGTAGTGTTTGTCGACCCATTGGGTCAGCGTGTCGTACAACGGCGCGGTCATGATAACCCCTGGATTCACCGCCGCCAGTTCCGTTTCGTTCAGCGCCACGCGCAAGCGCAGGCACGCCGGGCCGCCGCCGTTCTGCATGCTCTGCTTGAGGTCGAAGACCTTCACTTCGCGGATCAGCCCACCCGCAGCGGTCAGGCCTTGCAGGTAATGCCACACGCGCTCATTGGCGCGGCACTCTTCTGGCACGATCAACAGCATCGAGCCGTCAGGTCGGGTCAGCAGTTGGCTGTTGAACAGGTAGGAACGCACTGCGTCCTCGACGCTGACCTGGGCGCGCGGCACGCACACCGACTGGAAGTTGCCGCCCACTTTGCCCAACTTTCCTTGCAGTTCGGCGAGCATCTGTTCGGTATTGAGGAACGCATCCTCGTGATAGAACAGCACTTCGCCGTTGCCCACCGCGATCACGTCGTTGTGGAACACACCCGCATCAATCACGGCCGGGTTCTGCTGGGCGTAGACCACGCCGTCGTCTTTCAAACCGTGCAGACGGGCGACGGCCTGTGAGGCTTCGAGGGTCTGGCGTGCCGGGTATTTCTGGGGGGCCGGGTAACGGGGATCGAACGCGCTGCGGCCGAACACAAAAAACTCTACCCCGGCCTCGCCATATTCACGGCAAAAACGCGTGTGGTTGGCCGCGCCTTCGTCGCCGAACTGCGCCACCGCCGGCAATGCGGCGTGATGGGCAAAGTGTTTCTGGTCAGCAAACATTGCGCCCAGCACGCGGCTGGTGGTCGGGTGTTCAATGCTGCGGTGGTACTTGCAGTTGAGGTTGGCGGCGGTGAAATGCACGCGACCATCCGCCGTGTCGGCGCTCGGGCTGACCGTGGCGGCGTTGGCCACCCACATGCTCGACGCAGAGCAACTGGCGACCAACAACGGCATGGCCTGCTTGGCCGCCTGCTGGATCACCTGGGCATCGGTCCCGCTGAAGCCAAGGCTGCGCAAGGCGGCCACGTCCGGGCGCTCTTGGGGCGCGAGTACGCCTTGCACAAAGCCCATGTCCATCAGGGCTTTCATTTTTTGCAGGCCCTGCAACGCTGCTTCCTTGGGGTTGGAATGCTGCTGGCTGTTGCTCTGGGACGCGACGTTGCCGAAGGACAAACCGCCGTAGTTATGGGTCGGCCCCACTAGACCGTCAAAATTGACTTCATAGGATTTCATCGGCGAGGCTCCACGAACATCTGTTTTTATAGGCATCGAATTACTTGAATACACCACTGAACCCCTGTGGGAGGGGGCTTGCCCCCGATAGCGGTGGATCAGTCACCTGATTCATCAACTGACACACCGCGATCGGGAGCAAGCTCCCTCCCACATTTAAATCAGCGTAATGCCGGGGGTTAGCGTGGCCGGCACCACCAGGCTTGGCGTTTCAAGCGACGCCACCGGGTACGCACAATAATCCGCCGCGTAATACGCACTGGCGCGATGGTTGCCTGACGCCCCCACCCCACCGAACGGTGCGGTACTCGCAGCGCCGGTCAGTTGTTTGTTCCAGTTGACGATCCCGGCGCGGCTTTCCAGCCAAAATTGCTGGTAACGCGCCTCGGAGTCCGACAACAAACCGGCGGCCAGGCCGTACTGGGTGTTGTTAGCCTCGGCAATCGCCGCCTCAAAATCAGCGTAGCGGATCACCTGCAACAGCGGGCCGAACAGTTCTTCGTCTTCGCGCTCGGTCACACCGGTCACGTCGATGATGCCTGGGGTCAGCAAAGCGGCCTGATCCTGCGGCTGGGTCATTTCCAGCAGCGCGACAGCGCCATTTGCCAGCATCAGCTCCTGGGCATCCATCAGCGCTTTCGCAGCGCCGAGGGAAATCACCGAGCCCATGAACGGCGCCGGTTGCTGGTCGAACGCACCGACTTCAATCGTCGCACTCACCGCCACCAGCCGCGCCAGCAATGCATCGCCCCAGGCGCCTTCCGGTACCAGCAGGCGACGGGCGCAGGTACAACGTTGGCCGGCAGAGATAAACGCCGACTGGATAATGGTGTAGACCGCCGCATCCACATCGGCCACTTCGTCCACCACCAGCGGGTTGTTGCCGCCCATTTCCAGGGCCAGGATTTTGTCCGGGCGTCCGGAGAACTGCTGGTGCAGGTGATTGCCGGTACGGCTCGAACCGGTAAAGAACAAACCGTCGATGCCTGAGTTGGCCGCCAACGCGATACCGGTTTCCCGCGCACCTTGCAGCAGGTTCAGCACACCCGCCGGCAGACCGGCTTCGATCCAGCACTGCACGGTCAGCTCGGCGACTTTGGGGGTCAACTCGCTCGGCTTGAACAGCACGGTGTTACCCGCCAACAAGGCCGGGACGATATGACCGTTGGGCAAATGCCCAGGGAAGTTGTAAGGGCCAAACACCGCTACCACACCGTGGGGCTTGTGGCGCAACACGGCGGTGGCGTCACCCAGGGGGCCGCTCTTCTCGCCAGTACGCTCCCGGTAGCTTTGCACCGAGATCGCAATTTTGTTGGCCATGCTGGTGACTTCAGTGGCCGATTCCCACAACGGCTTGCCGGTTTCCTCACCGATGCAGCGGGCGATTTCATCGGCGCGACGTTTAAGGGTCGCGGCGAAGGCTTCCAGCACGCTGATGCGCTCTTCCAGCGAACGCTTGGCCCAGGCCGGGAACGCCTGGCGCGCGGCCTGCACAGCGGACTCGACCTGCTCGGCAGTGGCGCCGTTGCCGGCCCACAGCACGTCTTGAGTCACCGGGTTGCGTGATTCAAACAACTCACCCTGGCCAGACAGCCAGCTACCTGCGATATACAGCGAATTCATTATTTCGACTCCCGAGCAGCAGACAACGGTACAGCGCGCACTTGATCACCCACCACCAGTTGCAGGCGCTTGGCAGTCTGCGGATCGACCACCAGCGTGCCTGCCGCCAGGCGGGCCGGTGCGGCGGTGATGCGACACTCTTCGCGCTTGCGGTTATGGATCAGGAACGGCGTGGCGTCGTCCCCCGGCGTGCCGATGGCCAGCACCAGCGACTGGCTGTCGCGCACCGCACGGATTTTGCTGGTCTCACACTCCACTGCCGGGCCGGCGTCGAAGATATCGACATAGCCCTGATAGCTGAAGCCTTCGCTCTTGAGCATGCTCAGCGCGGGTTCGGTGTCCGGATGGACTTTGCCGATCACGTTGCGCGCGTCTTCCGACAGGAAACAGCTGTACAACGGAAACTTCGGCATCAGCTCGGCGATAAACGCCTTGTTGCCCACGCCGGTAAGGTAATCGGCCTGGCTGAATTCCATCTTGAAGAAGTGACGCCCCAGGCTTTCCCAGAACGGCGAACGCCCGGCATCGTTAGACACGCCGCGCATCTCGGCAATGATCTTGTTGCCGAACAACTGCGGAAACTCAGCGATAAACAACATGCGCGCCTTGGCCAACATGCGGCCGTTGAGGCCGTTGCGGTAGTCGGCGTGCAGGAACAACGAGCACAACTCGGAATTGCCGGTGAGGTCGTTGGCCAGGAACAGCGTCGGAATCTCGCGGTAAATGTTCAGTTCCTGGGAGGCGCTGACGGTCAGGCCCACCCGGAAGTTATACCAAGGCTCACGCAGGCCAACGGCGCCAGCGATGGCGGAAATCCCCACCACGCGGCCTTCGTCGTTTTCCAGCACGAACAGGTAGTCCGCATCGCCACGCCCGGCGTCGCCGCGAAAGGTTTTTTCCGCCCAGCCAACCCGATGGGTCAGGCGCTCTTCGTTGGCCGGCAAGGTCGTGAGGCCGGTGCCGGTGCTGCGCGCCAGATCAATCAGGGCCGGTAAATCGCTGCTGCGTACGGGACGAACGATCATGCTATCTCCTCAGACGGGCCGCTGTTGTCAGCCACCCGCGAAACTCAGTCTTTATACCGCTACCAAGCGCACACTCGCGCCTTCGCCAACGCCCAGGGCTTCGGCAGTTGCCAAGTCCAGGGTCACCGGTTTGCCGGGCGCGTAGTCCAGCTCCAGCATCACCGCACGGTAATCCTGCAACTGCGCGTTGCTCACCAGGTATTGGCGGCCGACACCCTTGACCATCTCGCCGATCTTCACCGGAACCACGCGGCTCTGGGCAATAGAGCGAATCCCCGAAACCCGTGCATGCAGCGTGGGGCCGCCATCGAAGATGTCGATGTAATGGTCGGTCTCGAAGCCCTCGCGCATCAGGATGTCGAAGGTAATCTGCGCACGCGGGTGCACCTGGCCCATGGCTTCCTGGGCTTCGTCCGGCAACAGCGGTACGTAGATTGGGTAGTGCGGCATCAGCTCGGCGAGGAACGTACGGCTTTTCAGCCCGCACAGACGCTCGGCGGCGGCGTAGTTGAGGTCGAAGAAGTTGCGGCCGATGGCATCCCAGAACGGCGAATCACCGTTCTCGTCGCTGTAGCCGACAATCTCGGTCACCACCGAGTCGGCAAAGCGCTCGGGGTGGCTGGCGACGAACAGCAGGCGGCCACGGGAATTGAGTTCCGACCACGGCGAACCGACCAGCTCGGGCACCACGTAGAAACTGGTGAGCAGGCTGTTGCCGGTGAGGTCGTGGCACTGGGAAAGCACGTGGATCTTGTTGTGGATCTTCAGCTCGCGCGAGGCGTGCACGAAGGTCTCGTTACGAAAACTGTAGAAAGGCTCCGAGTAGCCGGCCGACGCGACGATGGCCGAGCAACCGGCGAGCTTGCCGGTCTCGGTGTCTTCGAGCACGAAGAAATAGCTTTCTTCACCGTTGAAACTTACCTCGGCCGCGAAGGACGCTTCGCTGGCGGCGATCTTGTCGCTGAGGCGTTCCACATCATCCGGCAAGGAGGTGACACCAATCGGGCTGTCCGCAGCCAGACGCTGTACCTCGCCCAGATCAGCCATTTGCGCGGGGCGCATCACCAGCATGGTGTCACTCCTTAACTCTAAAACTCATAGGGGAAAATTACCGGACATAGCTGGAACAACCATATTCCAATGTGGGAGGGGGCTTGCCCCCGATAGCGGTGTATCAGTCACCGGATGTATCAACTGAAAGACTGCTATCGGGGGCAAGCCCACTCCCACATTTTTGACCCAGTCCGGCCGGCAGAAGGTGTAGTTATCAGGCTTGTGTCAGGGCTTTTACTGCACGTTCGAAGCGATCCAGGCCTTCGTTGATGTCCGCTTCTTCCACCACCAGGCTCGGCGCGAAACGCACCACGTCCGGACCGGCTTGCAGGATCATCAGGTTTTCTTTCTCGGCCGCGTTGAACACGTCCTTGGCCTTGCCTTTAAACGCATCGCTCAATACGCAACCGATCAGCAGGCCCATGCCACGCACTTCGGTGAAGATGCCGTACTGCTTGCCGATCTGTTCCAGGCGCGCCTTGAACTGGTTGTGTTTGGCGTTGACGCCGGCCAGCACCTCAGGGGTGTTGATCACGTCGATGACCGCTTCGGCCACCGCACACGCCAGCGGGTTACCGCCGTAAGTGGTGCCGTGGGTGCCGACCACCAGGTGCTTGGCCAGGTCTTCGCGGGTGAGCATCGCCGCGATCGGGAAACCGCCGCCCAGGCTCTTGGCGCTGGTGAGGATGTCCGGCGTCACACCGTAGTGCTGGTAGGCAAACAGGTGGCCGCTACGGCCCATGCCAGTCTGCACTTCGTCGAACACCAGCAGCGCATTGTTGGCGTCGCACAGTTCGCGGGCGCCTTGCAGGTAAGCCAACTCGGCCGGCAGTACGCCGCCTTCGCCCTGGATCGGTTCGAGCACCACGGCGCAGGTCTTGTCCGACACGGCGGCTTTCAGCGCAGCCAAGTCGTTATAAGGAACGTGGGTGATGCCGGTGATTTTAGGACCGAAGCCATCGGAGTACTTCGACTGACCACCAACGTTGACGGTGAACAAGGTACGGCCGTGGAAGCTGTTCAGCGCGGCAATGATCTCGTACTTCTCGGTACCGAAACGGTCGAACGCCACGCGACGGGCCAGCTTGAACGCGGCCTCGTTGGCTTCGGCGCCGGAGTTACAGAAGAACACGCGCTCGGCAAAGGTGGCGTCAATCAGCTTATGGGCCAGGCGCAGGGCCGGCTCATTGGTGAACACGTTGGAGACATGCCACAGCTTGTTGGCCTGTTCGGTCAACGCACCGACCAGCGCCGGGTGGGCGTGGCCCAACACGTTGACCGCGATGCCGCCGGCAAAGTCGATCAGCTCGCGACCCGCCTGGTCCCACACACGGGAGCCTGCGCCACGCACGGGGATGAATGCGGCAGGTGCGTAGTTGGGAACCATGACCTGGTCGAAATCGGCACGTTGCACCGGGGCTTGCTCAACGGACATCGGAGTCTCCTGAAGAGGAACGCCTGCCTGGAACTGGCGGGCGATGCAGGGATTGTAAGGACAGTTTTCAGAGCGGCCTTGCCGCCAAGCGACAACTTCTTATAGCGCCAACCCGCGTTTTCAGCGGGTTTACGCCAATGCGACAAATAGCGTCGCAAAGGCGCAGTTTAAACCGTGCGCAGGCCTCGTGGGCAGGGGATGACAGGATCTTCGCAAATCAGCCCCAGCGCGCTGCGCTAACTGTCTACCGCCCAACGACAAGCCTGCGCTGTTTTGCTGAGCCTCCTCAAAAGCCATCAAGGAACGGCCCATGGCGCAGCATCCCGAAACCCAAACACCACACCTCGACATTCTCCGCGACGCTATCCCTCCTTGGTTGGGCACGGCCAGTGCCGCCAAGCGCGTGGCGTTGAAAGCCTGCACGCCGTTGATTGCCGACTGGTATACCCGCGCAACCGAGTCACAACATGCACAGCTCAAAGAACTCAACGCCGCCGCCTGGACCGCGCAGAACCTCGTGGACAAGGCTCTGGCGGCACTGAAAAGCCCGGAGCAGTTCGGCGCCGAACGCCTGCACGCGGCACTCAAGGACGAGTTCGGCATCGACACTGATGTGCGCACCACCTACCTGCAACTGTACGTCCCGTTGACCGTTGTCGGTTTTACCGTCAAGCAGGGCGCGGCCAGAACCTGGTCGGTCTCACTGCTGGAAGCGGCGCTGCACAACTTCGAAGCCGACGAGACCTACGCGCAGCACTCCGGCTTCAGCACGCAACCCACGGCCACAGGGCAGTTCAGCCCCCTGCCCGACCTCGACGCGAAGATCAGCGTCGCGCAATTCACCCAGCTCTGCCGGCGCCTGGACATCGGCGGCCAATACCAACGCTACCTGGACGAGTACCTCGACCTGGGCAACCCCGTGGCGCGCAACGCCCTGGAGCACTGGCTCAAACAAAGCCACTTGGGCGCGCTGAAATTCGCTCTGTACATGGCCTTGCTCAAGGACGAGCTGCCCGCCGCCAGCCACACCGCGGTACTCAATCTGATCGAAAACGGCGACGCCACGCACAACGGCTGCCCACCGCTGATGGCCCATGATTTATTCATCATGGATTGTCGCCTCACTGGCGTGGTGCTGTTCGCTCCGGATCTGGAGAACAGTCGCGATACAGCCCCGCTGATCGCCTATATCCCCGACGATCCGCAACACCCGATCAAACACTACCCCAGCAGTGCCGCGTTCATGCAGAGCCTGGTCGCCCGGCTGCGCTCGAAGGACTTTCAAGGGTTCTTCAGCCGTTTTGTCCGCCATGAAGACGCTGCGGTGTTCTTCGCCAACCTCAATCAACGCCTCAGCCAAGTCACCTGGCATGCGCATAAACAGGGCGATCCACTGCCCAGTTGGCGTGACACCCCGACCCAGAGCCCCCAGCTGCAATTTCGCAGCCTCAGGATCAACGGTGACCTCTTCGCGCATCTATTCCAGATGCACCTGAGCAAGCTGCTGGCAGACGCGCAGAGCCGCGCGGTCTCCACCGCCAAGGTCGACCAGAACGCACGTTGGGAACGCTGGGAATTCCTGAAGAAAATCGGCGATACCCTGCTGCAGATCGTTGCCTTCGTGGCACTGCCGTTCGTGCCGCCGCTGGGCGCACTGATGCTGGCGTATACCGCCTATCAGGTGCTCGACGAGGCCTTCGAAGGCATCATCGACTGGGCTGAGGGCCTGCGACATGAAGCCCTGGGCCATGCTTTGGGCCTGCTGGAGCAGATGGTCCAACTGGGCCTGTTCGCCACCGGATTGCCCATCATCGAAGGACTGGTGCGCGAAGCATTGCCCGCGCAGCTGCTGGCCTTCATCGAGCGCTTGCAACCGGTCAAGCGGCCCAACAGTCAGCGCCGTCTGTGGCAACCCGACCTCAGCCCCTATCGCCAGGACGTGACACTGCCCGCCGAGGCACGCCCGGACGCGCAAGGCCTGCACCTGCACGCCGACAAAAACATCCTTAGCCTCAATGGCGAGCGCTATCACGTGCAGAAAACCGCCGGCCGCTATTTCATCCAGCACCCCACGCGACCTTCGGCTTACCGTCCGGCCGTGATGACCAACGGACAGGGCGCCTGGGTCACCGAGCTGGAAAACCCCTTGAGCTGGGATAGCACTACGCTGATGCGCCGCCTCGGTTACCAGACCGATTCGTTGAGCGACGCGCAATTAGCGCAGGTCCGCGACAGCAGCGCTACCCATGACAACACGTTGCGCAAAACGCACAGCACCCAGCAGCCGCCACCACCGCTACTGGCCGACACCCTCAAGCGCTTCAAGATCGACCAGCAGTTGCAGGAGTTTGTGACACAGATGAACAGCGACGACCCGGCGATCTACGCCAAGGCCGATCCGCAGACCCAATTGCAGTTGCTGATCAGCTATGGCCTGTGGCCCTCCGGCAAGACCTTGCGGGTGGTGGATGCCGGCGGCAACACCCTGTGGGAGTTCCTAGGAGAATCCGGGGCCAGCACTGTGCAGGTACTTGAGGAGCAATTGCGCAACGGCGACCTGCTGCCCACCCTGATCGACAGCCTGAATGAGCCGGAGCGCAAGGAACTACTGGAAGAAGAATTCGGGCTGCCTCCCGCCTCCAGCCGCACCCGCGCAGCCGCTTTGCGCAAAAAACTTGCGCGTATTGCCCAAGACAAGCGCTTCTCACTGTTCGACTCACGCTACCGCGGCCAGGACCGCACCAGCGACCCACGTGTGCAAAAGCTCATCGACAGTGCCTCGCGCCCCGGCCTGCCGACGCCGGTTGCCGAGGAGTTACTGGCCGGTGCCAGTGGCGAGGAGCTCAAGTCTATCGACGCTGGCAACGTACCAACGCGCCTGACCGAACTGGCCGAATGGTCGTTGCATGAAGTGCGCACCACACGCGCCTATGAAGGCCTGTATCTGGACGCTGTGGAAAATCCGGACACTTGCCGGCTGGCGCTGCATTCGCTGGAAAACCTCAATGGCTGGCCCGAGTGGATTCGTCTGGAACTGCGCCAATACCGCGCTGACGGCGAGTTGCTCGACGCCATCGGGCCTACTTACGCGCCGACCAAACGTACGCTGGTGGCCACACCGGACGGCCAATTCATCCCCGAGAACGGCCAGACCGCACTGTTTGGCAGCACCGATTTCTACACCGCCGTCCTGCAGGCCCTGCCTGACAGTGCGCGCAATGCGCTGCAACTTCATATCGGCCAGGGCCCACGCCTCAAGCAGGCGATCGGCGATGCCCCGGTGGATCGCCCTACCTTGCGCGACATATTAAAGAGCGACCCGCACAACAAACCCAGCTACGACCCCAATGTCATGCGTTTGCGCGGCGGCATGGACGGTTACCCGCCAGCCATTCCCGAGGTGCCGGGACCCAGCCGCGGCCCCTCGCTCGAACAACAGCTGCAGACGCTGCGCCCGCAACTGTCGCGTGCAAGAATCCGCGACATGATCGCCGCCCTGCAAAACACCCCCGGCGGTGCACAACTGGCCTTAACCCGGTTGCGCAACGAATACATCCAACTGGACCTGAACCTGGTGGTCTGGGAATCCCAGACACCCCGTGTACACCCCACAACCGGCGCTACGCTGAGCGCGCTCCAATATGAATACCTGCGGCGCGACCGCAATTTGTTCGCCCACCAACTACGGCGAGCCTGGCGCCAGGAAACCGAGCTCGATAACTTCTATGAGCCGCCAGCCATCAACGGTCATATCCTGCGACTGTCAGCCCCCCTGCTGGGTGAGTTGCCCACCCTGAGTGCACGCTTCGAACATGTCTCTCACCTGGAATTGCAGGGTGCGCACCAACGCATGGAAATCGACGGATTCCTGCAGCTTTTTCCAAGCTTGCGTCGGCTGAACATCCGCAATCTTGCCGTGGACGAACTGCCGCCCAGCCTGGCCTCGATGAACACGCTCAACGAATTGATCCTGAGTAGCTGCAACATCCGCCTCACCGAGCAAAGCCATGCGGTCATCAACAACATGACGCGCCTGTTGACCCTTGACCTGTACAACAACCCCCTGACGCTGACTCCCAATGTGGAACAGATGCCGCAGTTGCAATACCTGGACCTGGCCAACACCGACATCGAGCAACTGCCCGAAGGATTGCTAAGTCGCAGCCACCTGACGCTGGCGATGCTGTCCAATAACAGGATCAGCGAGTTGCCTGCCGCCCTGTTCGATTTGCCCGTCGACATCACTCGGCATTTCGACCTGTCCAACAACCCGTTGTCCGAGCCGACACTGGAGCGCGTCAAAGCCTACTTCCAGCGTACCCAACACTACTTGGAAGCGATCCCGGCCATGGTCGACGCGGAGCAGGCCAAAAGACTGTTCCCCTCGTTCAACGGTGACCAAATCAACCGCTTCATTTTTGGCCTGCCAGGGGACCTGGCAGCCGGTCGCGTCGAGATGAGTCGGCTGGAGAACGAATTTCCCACCATCCGTCAGGATTGCCTTGGCTGGGCCAACGATAGCAGCGTCACCGCCGAGGAACAGGCCCTGCGGCACCGATTCATCGCTGCCCTTGAGGCAGGCTGGCGACGCGATATCACCTCGGGCGATGTCAACTTCGGGCTACCGATGCTCAGCTACGAATTCAGCCTTTTCCTCCCGGTGAGCGGCGATTTGCCCGCCCTGCGCACCTCGTTCAATCATGTGTCCGTGCTCGCCTTAAAGGGCTTGGGCTCACCGTTGGGCCTGGATGCGTTCCTGCGCAGTTTCCCGGCGCTGACTGCGCTGCATATCGAAAACTATGCACTGAGTGAACTGCCGCGACTCGGCCACCTGCCAAACCTGTCGTACCTAGTGCTGGACCGCTGCACGCTGCAATTGTCGCCATCCGCGCAGCAAGCCTTGCAGGGCATGCGTGAACTCAAGCACCTGAACCTCGATAACAACCCGCTGGCGCGACTGCCGGATTTCAACCAGCTGCCCAACCTGGTCAGCCTGTCACTGCGTAACACTGGCTTGAGCGAACTGCCGCGCTCGCTGATTCAGCCAGCGGTATTGCGTGCCCGCGTGGACTTGAGCCAGAACGCTTTGCGCGAGCTGCCTGAAGAGGCCTTCGAACTGCCGCGGGCGGCCAGCAACGCATTCGACCTGTCGGCCAACCCGTTGTCGCCCTCGACCTTGCACGCGATCAAGCGCTATTGCCAAGCCAAGGGCGAACACTGGAATGCCAGCATTCCCGATGCACAATTGCAGCGCATCAACGCGCTCTACCCCAGCCTCACGGAGCGAGACACCAAGCGCATCTTTTTTGAGCTACCCGGCGAACTGGAGGACGCCGACGCGCAAATCAGCCGCCTGAGTGCCGAATACGAGCGGCTCGACAGCGACCTGGAGGAATGGGTACTCAACGTCCCCGCCATGGACCAACTGGCCAACCCCCTGCTGATCGAAAATGCCCGCGCCGAGGAGCAGGTGCGTCGCCTGGCATTCAAGGAATTGATACTGCGCTGCTGGCGCAGAGAAACCGATCTGGATGAAAACGAATGGCCCGCCCGAAACACTCACAAGCTGATCTTCAACGGCCAGCTTTCCGGTGATCTGCCAGCCCTGAATGCGCGCCTGGAACATGTGACGCTGATGGAACTGACGGGCGACAAGCGCCATGTTCGCGTAGGCGAATTCCTGCAGGCGTTCCCAAACCTGACTGCGCTGACAGTGGAGCAGCACGCCCTGCAGCGGATTCCCGACCGAGTGTTCGAACTCAAGCAATTGCGCCTGCTCAAGCTCAGCAATAACCAGATCCGCCTGACGCCGAACAGCATCGAGCAGCTGTCACGCCTGACGGAGCTCACTTACCTGGATCTGAGCGACAACACCCTCACCCAAACGCCGGACCTGCGCAACATGACGCGACTGACGATGGTGTACCTGCACAACTGCAGGCTGCGCGACGTACCCACGGGGATCTTCAGCCTACCGCGCCTGCGGGCCGTAGACCTGAGCGACAACCTGATCGAGCACTTGCCGGACGACCTGCTGGGAATGCCACTGCCGCTCGACGATGACTCGGATGTGAGCGGCAACCCCCTGTCTCCCGAAAGCCTGACGATCTTGCGTACCTATTACCGGCAGACGGGTTATGAGTTGGGGGTGGAGGAAGCGACATACGACGAAAACATGGAGGATATAACCCCGCCCGGCACACCGGAACCCATGGAGGAGTGAGACAGTCGCGTACCTGTTCGTGACAACCCGGTTTCAGCCGCGTTCGGACGGCACCGATGACAACTCGAACGGGCTGCTGCTGCGCCGTTGATTGCGGTCTTCACGCGGGGTGGCGCCGAAGAAGTTGCGGTAGGCGCTGGAGAAGTGTGGCCCTGAGGAGAAGCCGCAGGACAGGCCGATCTGGATGATCGACTTGCTGGTTTGCATCAGCATTTGGCGGGCCTTGTTCAGACGCAGCTCCAGGTAATACTGGCTGGGGACGCGGTTGAGGTACTGCTTGAAGATCCGCTCCAGTTGTCGTCGCGACACACAGACGTGCTGGGCAATTTCGTCAGTGGTCAGCGGTTCTTCGATATTGGCTTCCATCAGCAACACGGCCTGGGTCAGCTTAGGATGGCTGGAACCCAGGCGGTTTTGCAGAGGAATCCGCTGGCGTTCGCCGCCTTCGCGGATGCGTTCCACCACCAGTTCTTCGGAGACTGCACCCGCCAGTTCGGCGCCGTGGTCGCGGGCCAGTACCGCCAGCAGCAAGTCGAGTACCGACATGCCACCGCAGGCGCTCAGGCGATCACGGTCCCAGTCGAACAGGTGGCTGGTGGCGATAACCTTGGGAAAACGTTCGGCGAAGTCATCCTGCCAGCGCCAGTGCACGGCGGCGCGATAACCGTCGAGCAGACCGAGCTGGGCCAACGGGTACACGCCGGCCGACAAACCACCGATCACACACCCGGCCCGCACCAATTGCTTGAGGGCCGTGCTCAGTTGCGAGGCAATAACGGTTGGCGGCTCGTCGGCCAGCAGAAACAGTTTCTGAAAGCCTTCGAGCTTGCCGGCCCATGGTTCGCCCGGCAATTGCCAGGCGCCTTCGGTGGCGGGCTCGGCGAGCAAAAACGACAGCTCGTAAACCACATCCGGATGCACCCGCTGAGCAACGCGTAAGGCCTCCTCAGCCAGCGCAAGCGTGAGTGCCTTTGTGCTGGGCCAAATCAGGAAACCAATTTTATGGGCGGTCATGGAGTGCTATCCGAAGCCTGTAACAGTAATGAAGACAAGGGCCAATGCTAGCCCGTAAACCAACACAAAGCTTAAAAACGATAAAGATCCAACTGTAGAACCCCAATGTAGAGATCCATGTGGGAGGAATTATTTCAAACTGCCGGACAGGAACTGCTGCAACCGCTCGGACTGCGGGTTCACCAGCACTTCCCGCGGGTTGCCGCGTTCTTCAACAATCCCTTTGTGCAGGAACACCAACTGGTTCGACACTTCGCGGGCAAAGCCCATTTCGTGGGTGACCACCACCATGGTGCGGCCTTCCAGGGCCAGGTCCTGCATCACCTTGAGCACTTCGCCGACCAGTTCCGGGTCCAGCGCCGAAGTCGGTTCGTCAAACAGCATCACCTCAGGTTCCATCGCCAAGGCACGGGCAATCGCCACACGCTGCTGCTCGCCGCCGGACATATGGCCAGGGAACGCATCCTTACGATGGCCCACGCCGACTTTAGCCAGATAGTGCTCGGCCTTTTCACGGGCATCTTTCTTCGACATGCCCAACACGTGCACCGGGGCTTCCATCACGTTTTCAAGCGCGGTCATATGCGACCACAGGTTGAAATGCTGGAACACCATGGACAGGCGCGAACGCATGCGTTGCAGCTGCTTGGGATCAGCGGCCTTCAGGGCGCCGTCCTTGTTGGCCACCAGTTTCAGCTCTTCGTTATTGAGCAGAATCTTGCCGGCGTGGGGTTGCTCCAGCAGGTTGATGCAGCGCAAAAAGGTACTTTTGCCCGAACCACTGGAACCGATGATGCTGATCACATCACCGGCAGCAGCGGCCAGGGAAACGCCTTTGAGCACTTCATGACTGCCATAGCGTTTATGCAGGTCTTGGACTTCAAGTTTGTACATGCGGTCGGTTCTCACAAAAACAGGTGGTCAGTCGTTGAGCAAGCGCCCGTGTCGCAGCGCGTCGCGCCCCGCCACCTTGGCCAGCCAGAAACCCGCTTGGGCATAACGTAGCCGTTCAACGGCAAACAACACCCCCGACGTACCGGCGCAGATAACGCTCACGCGGTCTTGCAGGGGGTCAATCACTTCAAAAATCGGTTCGCCAGCGTCCACCCAATCTCCGGCTTTGCGCAGGTAACTGATCACACCGGCGTGGGGCGCGAAGAGCAACTCGGTGCCTTCAAACGGCATGCCTTCGCACGCTTCGTGCTGCGCAGCCGGCCATTCGCCGTTGATCAGGCCTTGCTCGGCAAGGAATGCGAGGATGCCCTCGGCGTGGAAGATTGCTTCATCACGCCCGGTGTCGGCTTGACCGCCCAGTTCCAACGTCGTCGCGAGGCACGCCAACGGGATCTGAGCGTCCGGAAACATCCGGGACAAGCGCAACCATGGCAGCGAGCAGGCTTCATCAAACGAGCTGCCACCGGAATCCTCCGCCAACAAGCCGACCTTCACATTCAGATGCGCCGACAGCGAACGCCACTGGGGCCAATGCTGGGGCAGCGCGTACATATGCAGCGCGGCTTCGGCGTCGCAATGCAGGTCGAGGACGATATCGGCGGTGCACGCGTGGCTCAGCAAGACGCGTTGCATGCCTTGCAACTGGCTGCTCGGCTCGGGCAAGGCACTGAGCGCATCGCTCATGGCCTGACGGATCAGGCCCACATTGGCATGGGGATCATCCCCCAGCTTGCCTTGAAGCAATGCGGCAACCGGTTCGCTCAACTCGACGAAATCGCGGTTGAAATTCTTGCCACTGCCTACTTCGAAACGCCCCTGGTGGCTGCCTTGCAACAACTGGCCCAGGCCCATCGGATTGGCCACCGGCACCAGCTCAATCACACCGTTGAGGGCGCCTTGCTGTTCCAGTTCTGTCAGGCGTTTTTTCAGTTCCCAGGCGGCGCGCATGCCGGGCAGTTCATCGGCGTGCAGGCTGGCCTGGATATAGGCCTTGCGCTCGCCGCTGCCGAAACGGAACACGCTCAGTTGGCGCTCGCAGCCCAGGTGGCCCCAGGGCAACAGGTGGTCGATACGTTCCATATCAGTGCTTCCGTGGAGCCAGGTAGCTCAGCCAGCGGCGCTCGGCCAACTTGAACAGGCGCACCAGGATAAAAGTCAGGCACAGGTAGAAGACGCCAGCGGTGATATAGGCTTCAAACGGCAAGTAGAACTGGGCGTTCACCGTGCGTGCGGCGCCGGTGATGTCGATCAGGGTGACGATGGAGGCCAGGCTCGTGGTCTGGAGCATCATGATCACTTCGTTGCTGTACTGCGGCAGCGCACGGCGCAAGGCCGACGGCAGCAGGATGCGGCGGTACAGCTTATAGCGCGACATGCCCATCGCCTTGGCCGCTTCGATCTCGCCATTGGGCGTGGCCTTGAGGCTACCGGCAATGATCTCGGCGGTGTAGGCGCTGGTGTTGATCGCAAAGGCCAGGCACGCACAGAACGTGGCGCTGGACAGCAGGGGCCACATAAAGCTTTCGCGCACCGCTTCGAATTGCGCCAGACCGTAGTAGATCAGGAACAGTTGCACCAGCATCGGCGTGCCGCGGATCACGTACGTGTAGAGCCAGGCCACACCGTTCACGACAGGCTGCTTGGACACACGCATCAACCCCAGGGGCAAGGCGGCGAGCAGGCCGAAAAACAGCGAGATGGCGAGCAATTTCAGGGTAGTCAGCAGGCCGCCAAGGTACAGCGGCATGGCCTCCCAGATGACGTTGTAGTCGAAGATCATAGATCAGCCGCCCTTACGCCTACCGAGTAGCGCTTCTCAAGATAGCGCAGCGCCAGCAACGATACGCTGGTGATCACCAGGTACATCGCCGCCACTGCGAGGAAGAAGGTAAAAGGCTCGCGGGTGGCATCTGCCGCCTGCTTGGCCTTGAACATCATGTCTTGCAGGCCTACCACCGAGATCAGCGCGGTGGCCTTGGTGAGTACCAGCCAGTTGTTGGTGAAACCAGGGATCGCCAGCCGAATCATCTGCGGCACCATCACCCGGAAAAACACTTGGAAACTGCTCATGCCATATGCAAGGCCGGCTTCGGCCTGTCCCTTGGGGATGGCCATGAAGGCGCCACGGAAAGTTTCCGAAAGGTAGGCGCCAAAGATGAACCCCAGAGTGCCGATACCGGCGGCCAAAGGGTTCAAGTCGATATAGTCGTCGTAGCCGAGCATCGGCGCGACGCGGTTGAGCAAGTCCTGGCCGCCGTAGAAAATCAGCAGGATCAGCACAAGGTCAGGGATCCCGCGGATCACCGTGGAGTACAAGTCACCCAGCCAGGCCAACCAGCGCACCGGCGACAGGCGTAACGCGACCCCGATCAGACCCAGAACAATGGCCAAGGCCATGGACGACAAGGCGAGCTGAAGCGTCAACCATGCGCCATCGAGGATGACGGCCCCGTAGCCTTTCAACATGATTCAGGTCCTCGAAAAGGGGGATGAAAAAATGGCGCAAACCGCAGGAATTCTGTTGCTTGCGCCATTTAGGACAGACCGCTGCGACGTTTTACTGGGCTTCTGGGCCGTAAATGTCGAAGTTGAAGTACTTTTTCTCGATTTCTTTGTATTTGCCGTTGGCACGGATCGCAGCGATAGCAGCGTTGATGCGGTCCAGGTTTTCCTTGTCGCCTTTACGTACCGCGATGCCTATGCCGTCGCCGAAGTATTTGGCGTCAGTGAAGGATGGGCCAACGAACGCGTAGCCTTTACCAGCGTCGGTCTTCAGGAAACCGTCTTCCAGCAGGGTGGCGTCGGCCACGGTACCGTCGAGGCGGCCAGCGGCCACATCCAGGTAGATTTCGTTCTGGGTGCTGTAACCCTTGATGTCAGCGCCTTTTGGAGCCAGGACTTCACGAGCGAAGCGGTCGTGGATCGAACCACGTTGCACGCCGATCTTCTTGCCTTTCAATTCATCCAGACTGTCGCTGACAGCGGTGCCTTCCTTCATCACCAGGCGTGCTGGGGACAGGTAGTAGCGATTAGTGAAATCAACGGACTTCTTGCGGTCTTCAGTGATGGACATGGACGACAGGATGGCGTCGATCTTGCGCACTTTGAGCGCAGGGATCAGGCCGTCGAACTCTTGCTCGACCCACGTACATTTGACCTTCATCTCTTCGCACAGGGCGTTGCCGATGTCGTAGTCAAAACCAACGATGTTGCCATCCGGCGCCTTCGAGGCAAACGGAGGGTAAGCCGCTTCGATACCAATTTTCAGAGGCTTGCCTTCAGCGAAGGTCTGCATGGACAGCACGGACAGCGCCAGGGCGCCCAACAGCACGAGTTTCTTCATCTTGGGACTCCATCGGTATAGGGCAAAACAGCAGTATGAGCCATGGCCCACGATGCGGCGAAGGTGAAACCGAATAGCGGTGCTGCGTCCGACACCAATTCAACATCGGCGACGACGAGCGAGTGATCGGCATTCTAACGACAGGCCGGAAGCCGATATTTCCTCAATGCGACAACAATTTACAGAAGCACAGAGAAAGCGGTTCCAGCTCATTGACAGCCCCTGGATTTTATGCAGAGACAAAAGACATTAAACCTGTAGACGCTGCAAATTGCGGGCCTATTATTCGCAAACCCTTCTGGCACGGCAAGTCTGGCGTTTAATCTTATTTCTTGGGGTGTCTGGAATGGGGTTTTTCGGGGCACGGGCGTAGCGCTTTGCCTCATGTGTGGACATGGGGTTACACATTTGCCCCGCCCGGTAACATTCAGAAACCTCCTACGCAATAAACCGATATTTATTCGGGTGGCGCAGATCCAAACGTGGGAGGGGGCTTGCTCCCGATGGCGCTAGGCCAGCGACAGCTGTATTCAATGCCCCACTGCAATCGGGGGCATGCCCCCTCCCACACTGGATCCCCACCGGCTCGAAGCGAACATAAAAAAGCCCCACCCGGCTCACACCGAATAGGGCTTTGTCCAACCAACCTCGCCTTAAGCGACGTTCATGGTCTTGTGGGTTTCAATCAAATGCGCCACTACACCTGGATCCGCCAGGGTGGAGATATCGCCTAACCCGTCGTACTCAGCCGTGGCGATCTTGCGCAGGATACGGCGCATGATTTTGCCCGAGCGGGTCTTCGGCAAGCCCGGCGCCCACTGGATCACGTCCGGCGAAGCAATCGGCCCGATTTCTTTACGCACCCAATTTTTCAGCTCCAGGCGCAGCGCTTCGTTTGGCTCTTCGCCATTTTTGAGGGTGACATACACATAAATGCCCTGCCCTTTGATGTCATGCGGCACCCCAACCACCGCTGCTTCAGCCACTTTAGGGTGGGCAACCATGGCGCTTTCAATCTCGGCAGTGCCCATACGGTGGCCGGAAACGTTCAACACGTCATCCACACGCCCCGTGATCCAGTAGTAACCGTCCTCGTCACGGCGCGCGCCGTCACCGGTGAAGTACATGCCACGGAAGGTCTTGAAGTAGGTATCGACGAAACGGTCATGATCGCCAAATAGCGTACGCGCTTGGCCCGGCCACGAATCGAGGATCACCAGGTTGCCTTCGGCAGCCCCTTCGATCAGGTTGCCCAGGTTATCCACCAACGCCGGCACCACGCCGAAGAACGGCCGTGCAGCCGAGCCTGGCTTGAGCGCATGGGCGCCCGGCAGCGGGCTCATCATGTTGCCGCCGGTCTCGGTCTGCCACCAGGTGTCGACAATTGGGCAACGGGATTGACCGACGTTCTTGTAGTACCAATCCCACGCTTCCGGGTTGATCGGCTCGCCAACGGAACCGAGCAGGCGCAGGCTGCTGCCGTCAGCACCTTCAACGGCTGCGGTGCCGGAGGCCATCATTGCGCGAATGGCGGTCGGCGCGGTGTAGAGGATGTTGACCTTGTGCTTGTCGACGATCTTCGCCACCCGAGTGATGTCCGGGTAGTTAGGCACGCCTTCGAACAACACCGTGGTCGCGCCATTCGACAGCGGGCCATAGACAATATAGGTGTGGCCGGTGACCCAGCCGACGTCGGCAGTGCACCAGTAGATTTCGCCCGGGCGATAGTCGAACACGCGCTCGTGGGTGAGGCCGGCGTAAAGCAGGTAGCCGCCGGTGGTGTGCTGCACGCCTTTAGGCTTACCGGTGGAACCGGAGGTGTAGAGGATAAACAGGGCTTCTTCGGCGCCCATTTCTTTTGGCGCGCATACGGTGCCCGCCACTTTCATCAGGTCTTCGTACCAGATGTCGCGATGCTGGTTCCACTTGATCTGGCCATTGGTGCGTTTGCACACGATGACCTTCTGGATGCTGCTGGTTTCCGGGTTGGTCAGTGCGTCGTCGACGTTGGCCTTGAGCGGAATCTTCTTACCAGCGCGAATGCCTTCGTCGGCAGTGATCACCACCTTCGACTTACAGTCGATGATGCGACCGGCCAGGGCTTCCGGCGAAAAACCACCAAACACCACCGAGTGAATCGCACCGATGCGGGTACACGCCAGCATGGCGACCACGGCTTCGGGGATCATCGGCATATAGATAGTCACCACGTCGCCGCGGTGCACGTCCTGACCACGCAGGGCGTTGGCGAACTTGCAGACTTCTTCATGCAGCTCGCGGTAAGTGATGTTGCGGCTCTCGGCAGGGTCATCGCCCTCCCAGATGATCGCAATCTGGTCGCCACGCTCGGCGAGGTGACGGTCCAGACAGTTATAGGACACGTTCAGGGTGCCATCGGCGAACCACTTGATGTCGACATGGTGATCGTCGAACGAGGTCTGCTTCACCGTGGTGAAAGGCTTGATCCAGTCAAGACGCTTGGCTTGCTCACGCCAGAAACCGTCGGGGTTGACCACCGACTGCTGGTACATGGCCTTGTAGGTCGCCTCATCGGTCAGCGTGTTGGCTGCTACTTCGGGGCGAACGGGGTACAGGGAAGCCGCACTCATCTTTCTTACCTCGGTGACAATAGTTGTTTTTGTATGCCCTGTTGTAGCCGGGGCGACCCCATAGAACCATTCGACGATGGTAGTAACAAGCCCCTACACATTGCCCTGGTATCGGCTGACAGGGCTCTGGGCCAAGGGCTGCAAGGCTTCTGGCGCTGTGTGAAAAAACCTTTACCACGGGATTGTTACAAAAACCGCCAATAGTGTTTATCAAAAGCACGGGTATATGAATATAACCCGCAGGCCTAAAATCAACTCCGTCAACACGACGCCGTGGTTTACACGGCAGTGATTAACAACGTAACAGCCCCCACGAAGGCAACGTTAATCCGAACTAACCAATCCTAAGTTACACACGTGGCCTCACAAGGGCCCCGTGACCCCTTTCGCCCTGAAGAAGGTAAGTAAAGAAATGAAAGCTCTCGTAGTTATGGCCCTCAGCAGCTTGTGCGCCACCGCCGCCCTGGCCGACGAAGCCCCGACCGAGCTGGCCGGCCAGAACGCCCCGATTGTTGAAGATTACACCTACAGCACCCACTTGGACGTTGCCAAAGTATTGTCCATGAGCGAAGTTCCGAATGTATGTGAAGTTGTACCTGCGAAGATGGAATATGAAGATTCCCAGGGTCAACGCCATATTCTTAATTACAAGATTATGGGCAACGGTTGCTCTAACGGCTAACAACTTAGTCAGTTAGAAAACACCCGGATCTTATTCGCCGCAAGAAATCGTTCTTGCGGCAAAGAACCGGCTTGAGGCACCACGCAGTCCAGATGTGGGGGGAGCTTGCTCCCGATAGCGTCAACCGCCGCACCTCTCTATTACGCCCTACGTCCCGTCCCCTGCCCCCACCCGCAAAAAGCCGCTCATCGCTCCTCAAAAAAAACCAACCCCAGCAAAGCCTCGCAAACACACGCTTTGGCCGAAAACCACGCCATTTTGGCCCTCGCCCGTGACCATCCACCGCAACACAAAACCGAATTTTTCCCTATAATGCGCGGGTAAATCGGGCCTGCAATATCCCTTTACACTGGGACGAAGAGCCAGACCTGAGGCCTCCGCGCGAGCTTGCACCTACCGCTGCGCACCTCAAGCCTCAAGCAGAGTACCCGTAACCCTATTCCGTTTAATGCCTGCGCTAGCTGCTGCAACAAACGATTCCTTAAGATCCACCGCGGCCCTAGGGCCGTGTGAACACCCAACCATCCGGTTTCACACGGGCACCTTTGAGCCCTCACGCAGGAGACGACACGTCATGCTGAGCTGGGACGAATTCGACAAAGAAGAAGAAGGCGAAGTAGCCACCAAAGGCGCCAACGCCGGCCACGCCACCGAAGCCAACATGGACCGCCTCGACGGTGCCGGCGCCGCTGCCGCCATCGAAGCCCGCGCCGTCACCGCCAGTGACTCCGCCGCCATCGTGCGCGCCAAGGCTGCCCTGGACAAACTCGACGTCGCCGAAGGCCTCGCCGAGCTGGAAGGCTCCGCCGCCCGCGTCGCCGTTGACGAAAAGCGCATGATCAACTGCCGCGCCGACCTCAACCAACTCGTGCCCTTCAAGTACGACTGGGCCTGGCAGAAGTACCTCGACGGCTGCGCCAACCACTGGATGCCGCAAGAGGTCAACATGACCGCCGACATCGCCCTTTGGAAAAACCCAGAAGGCCTGACCGACGACGAACGCCGCATCGTCATGCGCAACCTGGGCTTCTTCTCCACCGCCGACTCCCTGGTTGCCAACAACCTGGTGCTGGCCGTGTACCGCCTGATCACCAACCCGGAGTGCCGCCAGTACATCCTGCGCCAGGCCTTCGAAGAAGCGATCCACACCCACGCCTACCAGTACTGCATCGAATCGTTGGCCATGGATGAAGGCGAGATCTTCAACATGTACCACGAGATTCCATCGGTCGCTAAGAAAGCGGCTTGGGGCCTGAAGTACACCCGTTCGATCTCCGATCCGAAGTTTGAAACCGGCACCGTTGAGACCGACAAAGAACTGCTGCGCAACCTCGTTGCTTACTACTGCGTGCTGGAAGGCATCTTCTTCTACTGCGGCTTCACCCAGATCCTCTCCATGGGCCGCCGCAACAAAATGACCGGCGTCGCGGAACAGTTCCAGTACATCCTGCGCGACGAGTCGATGCACTTGAACTTCGGTATCGATGTGATCAACCAGATCAAAATCGAAAACCCACACCTGTGGGATGCCGAGATGAAAGAAGAAGCGACCCAGATGATCCTGCAAGGGACTCAGCTGGAGATTGAATATGCTCGCGACACCATGCCGCGCGGCGTATTGGGCATGAACGCGGCGATGATGGAGGATTACCTCAAGTTCATCGCTAACCGTCGCCTGTCGCAGATCGGTCTTAAAGAAGAGTATCCAGGGACCACTAACCCGTTCCCGTGGATGAGCGAAATCATGGACTTGAAGAAAGAGAAAAACTTCTTCGAAACCCGTGTGATCGAGTATCAGACTGGCGGCGCGCTGAGCTGGGATTGATTCCTTAGCACAGCAACACCAAAAAGCCCTGACTTGTTCGGGGCTTTTTTATGCGAGCTCACTAAAGACTCTCCTTACAAAGCAGCGAATTTACCAAAGTAGCTGACCGCCAAATCCTTCTGACTCGTAGGAAATTTCGTAGACGCAATAATGGCTACTCAGTATCGTCCGAGGGTTTTCTACCCTCGGCGGTTGTATGGACATTACGAAAGACAAAACGGACTGGAGCGACGCGGAGCTGGCAGCTGCGGTCGAGGCGTACTTGAAGATGCTGGCCTGGGAAAAGAGCGGCCAACCGTTCAACAAAGCCCTCGAAAACCGCCTCCTGCGCGAAGGCCCAGTGGCAGGCCGTGCAAAGGGCTCCATCGAATTCCGCATGCAAAACATCTCCACCGTGCTTGTGCGTATGGGCTGGGACCGCATCGAAGGCTATAAGCCTGCGAAGAACGTGGGCACAGGCGTGGAGCAACGCATCCGCCAAGCACTTGCCGCGCAGGGCGTATTCGAATCCGAAGACGCCGCACAAACAGCAGACGAGCAAACGCTTATTCGCCGTGCGTCCAAACTGCAGCAGCAACCTTTCACTCAGCGACCGGACGGCATTGCCCAGCCGCAGCAGGTCTCGACCGTCAGCACCGCTTTTGTTCGCGACCCAAAGGTACGCGCCTGGGTACTGAAAGAGGCCAAGGGCATCTGCGAAGGCTGCGGCTCTAACGCGCCGTTTGAGGTCGACGGTTTGCCATTTCTTGAAGTACATCACGTCAAGCACCTGGCCCAGAAGGGTTCGGATCGCATCACCAATGCTGTAGCCTTGTGCCCCAATTGCCATCAGCGTTGTCACCGGTCGAGTGACCGGGAGGCTTTCACCGAGGGGCTTTACGCCAAGGTCGGAAGATTGGCACGGGAGTAAACTCCTGCTGTCACACCTGATGCACGCTCAAAAAATACTAGATAGGACCGAGGCCAACCCGTGAACCCAGACATGCTCGAAGCCGGCCCCGCTGACGCCAAAGTACTTTCCGTCTTTGACTTCGACGGCACCCTGACCCACCACGACAGTTTCGTGCCCTTCCTCAAGTTTGCCTTTGGTACCGGCGAGTTCTATGGCCGGATGGTCAAGCTGGCGGTGCCTGGGCTGCGCTTTTTGGTTCGGCAGATCAGCCGGGATGAGTTGAAAGCGCAGTTGATCCGCACCTTTATGACAGGGGTGGAGAAGACGTGGGTGCAACAGAAGGCCGAGGAGTATTGCCAGCGCAATTGGGCGCGGTTGATGCGCCCGGCCGGGGTGTTGTCGGTGGAGCAGGAGTTGGGCTCCGGCGCGGAGGTGACATTGTGTTCGGCTTCGCCTGCGTTAGTGTTGCAGCCGTTTGCCAATCGACTTGGGATCAAGTTGATTGGCACCGAGCTTGAGGTAGTCGACGGGGTGTTGACCGGCAAGCTCACCGGGAATAACTGCCGGTGTGAGAACAAGGTGCTGCGGCTTGAGGCGGTGTACGGAGACCTGGGGGAGTATCGGCTCCGGGCCTGGGGCGATACGCGCGGGGACCGGGAGTTGTTGGCGGCGGCGCAGGATGCGCATTTTCGACATTTTCATGCGAAGAAGAAGCGGGCGAAAGCGCTGCGCTGACCATTGTGGTGAGCGGGCTTGCCCCGCGCTGGGGCGCGTAGCGGCCCTAAAACCAAACGCCGCATGCTGTCTGACAGCATGCGGCGTTTTTATTGGGACTGCTGCGCAGCCCAGCGCGGGGCAAGCCCGCTCACCACAGGTTGATCAGACAGCGGTTTTGAGGTCTACGCCCAACGCCGCCGCAAAGGCTTTTACCATCGGGCTGCGCGGGGCGTTTCGGCATTTTCATGCGAAGAAGAAGCGGGCGAAAGCGCTGTGCTGACCATTGTGGTGAGCGGGCTTGCCCCGCGCTGGGGCGCGTAGCGGCCCTAAAACCAAACGCCGCATTCTGTCTGACAGCATGCGGCGTTTTTATTGGGACTGCTGCGCAGCCCAGCGCGGGGCAAGCCCGCTCACCACAGGTTGATCAGACATAGGTTTTGAGGTCTACGCCCAACGCCGTCGCAAAGGCTTTTACCATCGGGCTGCGCGGGGCGTTTCGGCATTTTCATGCGAAGAAGAAGCGGGCGAAAGCGCTGCGCTGACCATTGTGGTGAGCGGGCTTGCCCCGCGCTGGGCTGCGTAGCGGCCCTAAAACCAAACGCCGCATGCTGTCTGACAGCATGCGGCGTTTTTATTGGGACTGCTGCGCAGCCCAGCGCGGGGCAAGCCCGCTCACCACAGGTTGATCAGACATAGGTTTTGAGGTCTACGCCCAACACCGTCGCAAAGGCTTTTACCATCGGGCTGCGTGGGACGTTTCGGCATTTTCATGCGAAGAAGAAGCGGGCGAAAGCGCTGTGCTGACCATTGTGGTGAGCGGGCTTGCCCCGCGATGGGGCGCGTAGCGGCCCTAAAACCAAACGCCGCATTCTGTCTGACAGCATGCGGCGTTTTTATTGGGACTGCTGAGCAGCCCAGCGCGGGGCAAGCCCGCTCACCACAGGTTGGTCAGACGGCGGTTTTGAGGTCTATGCCCAACGCCGTCGCAAAGGCTTTTACCATCGGGCTGCGCGGGGCGTTGTGGCGCAGGATGAGGTTGAAGGCGGTGCTCAAGTGAACTTGCTCCGGGCACAGTGCGCGAAGGCGCCCTTCTCTTAGCAAGGGCTTGGCGTAGTGTTCGGGCAAGAAGCCGAGGAAACGACCAGTAAGGATCAGGATCGCGACGGCTTCGACTTGCGAGGCGGAGGCGGACTGGCTGTCGTAATTGACGAAGTTAGTCTTGTCGCGATGGATCGCATAACGATGGTTGACCACTTCATATTGGCGCAGTACCTCCGGCGTAATGTCGCTCGCAGTAAAAAGCGGGTGTCCTACAGCGCAGTAGGCGTGAGCCTTTTCTTCGTACAGCGGGAAGTAATCGAACTCTTCACGGCGCTGGTACACGGGAACGATACCGACGATCAACCGCCCTTCCACCACGCCGCGTTCAACTTCGTCCAACTGTGAAGCCTGTAGGCGCAATCTTATTTTTGGTGATTCGCTATATAATTTTCCCAATGCGGTAATAAGCGGGGAATTAACATCCGACACGGTGTTATCAATAACCCCGACACTAAGGTCACCAATAAGCTCGTTTTGCGCCGAACTAAGCTTGTCTCTGAAACTGTCCACCGAGGTAAATAACTCGATGGACGCTTGATACACTAACTTCCCTTCTTCGGTCAGCCCGAAGCCTTCTCGACCCCGTGTACACAGGCGCATGCCGATACGAATCTCGAGGTCAGAGATCTGTTTACTGATGGCCGCCAGCCCCACGTTCAGCTCGTTTTGCGCAGCACTGAAGCCGCCGGCTTCGACCACGGCCATGAATACCCGCAGCAATTTGAAGTCCAGTCCGCTCAGTTGCAGCGGTGGTCTTGTGCCCGGTTTGGGTGGCAGGTTTCCAGAAGTGGAAAGTGGAGTTTCCATAATACGCGTTGACCTCAAGTACCATATTCAACAGGCTTCAACCCAATCCTTGAACATAGCCAGGCGGCGATAATGAACATAAACATCCGCCCTTGGCAACCTTGAATACGGCGCGTCAGACGCTGATTCAGTTTAGTTGAAAACCTTTTTTTACTGCCTCCGACTCTTCTAAAAACAAGCGTGAGGAATACCCATGTCTCAGTCCACCGACCGCCTTTGGGGCGCTCGTTTCAAGACCGGTCCGTCTGCTGCGTTGGCCGCGTTGTCACGTTGCCCTGAGCGCTATTTTCGCCTGACGCCCTACGACCTGGCGGGCTCACGCGCCCATGCCCGTGAGTTGCAGCGCGCCGGTTTGCTGGATGAATCGGAGACCTTGCGCACCCTCGAAGCCCTGGACCGCATCGGTGAAGACTTCGCCGCCGGCCGCCTGCATCCAACCCTGGATGACGAGGACGTACATACCTTTATCGAACGCGTCTTGACCGAGCGCCTGGGCGCCCTGGGCGGCAAGCTGCGCGCCGGTCGTTCGCGTAACGACCAGACAGCTAACGATCTGCGCCTTTTCCTACGCGACCATGCACGCACCATCACCACCGAGGTGTTGGGTTTGCAGCAGGCGTTGGTGGAACAGGCCGAGCAGCATGTCGAGAGCATCTGCCCCGGCTTTACCCATTTGCAGCAGGCCCAACCCATCGTGTTCGCCCACCACTTACTGGCTCACGCGCAGTCGATGTTGCGCGATGTACAGCGCCTGGTGGATTGGGATGCGCGTACGGCGTTGTCGCCATTGGGCGCCGCAGCAATGGCGGGCTCGGCGATTGCGCGGCGGCCGGAGCATTCGGCCAAGGAAATGGGCTACACCGGGCCGTGTGAAAACTCGATCGACGCTGTGGCCAGCCGCGACCATGTGGCGGAGTTCCTGTTTGTGGCGGGCATGCTGGGTGTGAATATTTCGCGGCTGTCGGAAGAGTTTTGCCTCTGGTCGTCGCGCCAGTTTCGCTGGGTGGTGTTGGACGATGCCTACGCTACCGGCAGCTCGATCATGCCGCAGAAAAAGAACCCGGACATTGCCGAGTTGGCCCGGGGCAAGGCTGGGCGTTTGATTGGCAACCTGACCGGGTTGATGTCGACGCTCAAATCCTTGCCGCTGTCGTACAACCGCGATTTGAGTGAAGACAAACACAGCGTGTTGGACAGCGTGGACACGTTGCTGCTGGTACTTCCAGCCATGGCCGGGATGGTGGCGACCATGAAAGTCCAGGTGGACGAACTGCGGCGCCAGGCACCGATGGGTTTTACCTTGGCGACCGAGGTGGCGGATTGGCTAGCCACCCGTGGTGTGCCGTTCAAGGAGGCCCATGAGATTACCGGCGCGTTGGTACAAGCCTGTGAGAAGCATGAGATTGAGTTGTGGGAAGCCTCAACGGCGATGTTGGCCGAGGTGGATGCTCGGCTGCTGCCTGAGGTGCGGGATTGCTTGACGCTGGAAGCGGCGATTGCGGCACGCAGTGGCTGGGGTGGGACGGCACCGGAGCGGGTTCGAGAGCAGATTGGACGTTTGAAGATTGCATTGGCGGCTCAGCAGCAGTGGGCTGAGAGCTATCAGGGCTTTCGGATTTAAGCCTGTCAGAGGTGTGGTGCGGGGGCTGACGCTTTCGCGAGCAAGCCCGCTCCCACATTTGGACCGAGTACATCAGTAGTAGCGTCATCAGTTTTGGAGAATCACCATGAACCAAACCCCGGCCGAGCGCTTGGAAATAGAGCGCAAGCTGTCCGAGAACCAGTTCGACATAACCCAGTACGAACACGTGCCGCGCCGCTATTACGGACGGATGTTTTTTGCCACGTTGATAGTGATTGTGTTGGCCGCACTGTTGCGCGCCTTCGCCAATGGCCAGATCGAATGGTCCTACATCGGTCAGTTCCTCACGTCTGAGGCCATTCTATGGGGCCTGGTGAATACCATCGTCATGTCGATTCTGGCGATGGCGCTGGGTGTGGTGATCGGCGTGATCACGGCAATCATGCGCATGTCGGCCAACCCGATCCTGCGCTATGTGGCCATCACCTACACCTGGCTGTTCCGCGGTACACCGCTGATTTTGCAGCTGTTGCTGTGGTTCAACCTGGCGCTGATTTTCCCGGTAATCGCGATTCCCGGCCTGTTCAGCATCGACACCGTTGACCTGATGACGCCGTTCGTGGCCGCCCTGCTCGGCCTCAGCATCAACCAGGGTGCCTATACCGCCGAAGTGGTGCGCGCCGGTTTGCTGTCAGTGGACACGGGCCAGTACGAAGCCGCCAAGTCCATCGGCATGCCGAGCTTGCAAGCGCTGCGTAGGATCATTCTGCCGCAGGCCATGCGCGTGATCATTCCGCCTGTAGGCAACGAGTTCATCAGCATGGTGAAAATGACCAGCCTGGCCAGCGTCATCCAGTACTCGGAGCTGCTGCACAACGCGCAAAACATCTACTACGCCAACGCCCGGGTCATGGAGCTGCTGATCGTTGCCGGTATCTGGTACTTGGCGGTGGTGACTGTTCTTTCATTTGGCCAGAGCCGTCTGGAGCGTCGTTTCGCTCGCGGCGCCGGCAAGCGTTCGTAAGTTTGGGTTGAGGAGATTTGCCCCATGAGAAGCATCGTCAAGGCCGTCAACCTGAACAAGTATTACGACCAGTATCACGCGCTGCGCGACATCAATATCGAAGTCGAGCAAGGCGAAGTGATGTGCATCATCGGCCCGTCCGGGTCGGGCAAAAGCACGCTGCTGCGCTGCGTCAACCAACTGGAAAAAATCGATAAGGGCGGCCTGTGGGTCGACGGCGAACTGGTGGGTTACCGGGTCGTCGGCAACAAGCTGCATGAGATGAACGAATCGCAGATCGCCCGACAGCGCCTGGCCACCGGCATGGTGTTCCAGCGCTTCAATTTGTTCCCGCATATGACCGTGTTGCAAAACATCATCGAAGGCCCGTGCCAGGTGCTCAAGCGCTCGCCCAAGGAAGCCATCGAAGATGCATTGGAACTGCTGGCCCGCGTGGGCCTGGCGGACAAACGCAATGCCTATCCGGTGGAATTGTCCGGCGGCCAGCAGCAACGCGTGGCGATTGCCCGTGCGCTGGCGATGCGTCCCAAGCTGATGTTGTTCGACGAACCCACGTCAGCCCTCGACCCGGAGCTGGTAGGAGAAGTGCTGTCGGTGATGCGCGATTTGGCCACCACCGGCATGACCATGATCGTGGTCACCCATGAATTGGGCTTCGCCCGTGAAGTGTCCAACCGCATGGTGTTTATGGACGCCGGCCAGATTGTGGAAGCCGGCAGCCCCGAAGAAATTCTAATAAGCCCACAAAACCCGCGTACCCAAAGCTTTATTTCTGCCGTTCGCACTTAACTAAAAACTAACGAGAACGCCCCCATGAAAAAATTGTTTATCCCAACGATGCTCGCAGGCCTGATGGCCTCCACCTGTGTATTCGCGGCCTTGCCGGCGGCCATCAAGGACAAGGGTGAGATCAGCGCGGCTATCGTGCCGAACTACCCGCCGATGGATTTCAAGGACCCGGCCACCAATAAACTCACCGGCTTTGACTTCGACCTGGGCAACGCTCTGGCCGAGCGCCTGGGCGTGAAGATCAAGTGGCAGGAAACCGGCTTCGAGCAAATGCTCAGCGGCCTGACCACCAAGCGCGTGGACATCGTGCTGTCGGGCATGTCGGACACCGCCGAACGCCAGAAATCCGTAACCTTTGTCGACTACTTCACGAGTGGCCCGCAGCTGTACACCCTGGCCAAGCGTGAAGAGATCAAGGAACTGACTGACCTGTGCGGTAAAAAAGTCGGCACCAGTCGCCGGACTACTTGGCCGTCGGAAATTGCCGCGTGGAGCAAGGAAAACTGCGAAGCGGCGGGTAAACCGGCAATCGTGGTGATCGGGACTGAAGGTTCGGCGGATGCGCGGGCGCAGTTGCAGCAGAACCGGTTGGATGCGGCGATGCAGGGCAGCGAGACGATTCCTTATCTGATGTCGTTGGATAAAGGTAAGTACAAGCCGGTTGGGCTGGCGATTTCCAAGCAGTTCACCGGGCTGGGGATTGAGAAAAGCAACACTGAGCTGGTGACCGCGATCAGTGAGGCGCTGCAGGGCATGATTGATGATGGGACCTACGGCAAGATTTTGAAGAAGTGGGATCTGGAGCAAGGGGCGGTCGAGAAGATCACCATTAACGCTGGCCAATAACTCGGTCTAAAAAAATGTGGGAGGGGGCTTGCCCCCGATGGCGGTGGTTCTGTCACCTGATGCTTGGCTGTACACCGCTATCGGGGGCAAGCCCCTCCCACACTGGATTTTTGTTGTTCAAAAAAGATAACAAGAACATCCGACCCACCGTGGCCACCTACTCCCTGGTAATCCGCCGCCTGATGATTTGCTCGGTGACCATCGTGGTCAGCCGCGCCATGACCAGCCCGTTGCTGGCCCTGCTGCTGAGCACGCGCCTGGGCCTCAACCAGCAGGACATCGGTCTGCTGATGGGGATCGCCGTGTTTATCGCCACGCTGCTGGGCCTGTACGGCGGCTACATCATTGACCGCCTGGAAAAGCGCAAGCTGCTGATCCTGGCCATGCTCTCCAGCGCCATCGGTTTTCTGTTGCTGACCTTTGCCAGCAACCTCTACCTGACCACACTGACCCTGGTAATCACCGAAGCCGCGTCGGCGCTGTTCCTGATTGGCTCCAAAGCGATCATCAGCGAAAACCTGCCAGTGGGTGAGCGTGCCAAGGTGTTTTCCCTGCGCTACACCCTCACCAACGTCGGCTACGCCACGGGCCCCATGGTGGGTGTAGTAATTGCGGGGCACATGCAGTTGGCGCCGTTCCTGATCGCCAGCGCAATTGCCTTCTGCAGTGTGTTCCTGATGATCGGCATCCCACCGACTCAACGGGACGAAAGCAACAAACCGCTGAGCTTTCTCAGCACCCTGCGCACATTGCGCAACGACCGTGCATTGATTCTGTTCACCGGTGGCAGCCTGTTAAGCACCATTGTCCACGGGCGCTACACCCTGTATCTGTCACAATTTCTGCTGGTGGCCTACAAGCCTGCGCAAGCTCTGAAGATTCTCTCGGCGGTGCTGGCATGCAATGCCATTACGGTGATTTTGATGCAGTACCAGATAGGCCGGTTTCTCAAGCGTGAACAACTGCGCTACTGGATCGTGCTGGGGACGTTGCTGTTCATTGCCGGTTTGATCGGTTTCAGCCTGGCGGACAGCTTGGTCACCTGGTGCCTGGCGATGTTTGTATTCACCTTGGGCGAGATGATCATCTACCCCTCGGAGTTCCTGTTCATCGACACCATCGCCCCCGACACCCTGCGCGGCAGTTACTACGGTGCACAGAACCTGGCCGCCTTTGGCGGAGCGTTGAGCCCGGTGATTTGTGGGTACTTGCTGATCAATGCGGCGCCCACCAGCATGTTCTATGCCTTGGGCGCACTGACAGCTGTGGGTGGCACCTTGTGTTTCCTGAGTGGGCGGCGGGTTGCAGGTTCTTGCTGATATTTACATGGGATCCCGCTATTAATAGCGAAACTTCTCACGGACCCGAGCCTCATGAAATTCGACACGGCCTACAGTTTGAGTCTCGATGACAAGCTGTCGATCTACGACGTGCGTGACCTGAATTTCGACGAAACTGCCGTATACGACTCCGACACTGACCATTTCCTCTGCCCCAACGATGCGTGCCGAGGGACGTTCGATACGGGCAATGCGTTGAGCACATTCAATGCAAAAAACGTCAACTATGTGCGCACGCCGCACTTCAAGAACAAAACCAGCACCCAGCATATCGAGGGCTGCCGCTATGCCAGCACGCACAGGGGCGCTGCGGGGGAAACTGAAGACGAGCGCGAAG
Organism: Pseudomonas sp. H1_D04; assembly: GCF_054683855.1. Lineage (NCBI taxonomy): Bacteria > Pseudomonadati > Pseudomonadota > Gammaproteobacteria > Pseudomonadales > Pseudomonadaceae > Pseudomonas > Pseudomonas sp. H1_D04. The sequence goes on along the minus strand of NZ_CP162826.1, from coordinate 3,576,177 downwards.
ACCATTTCCCGTCGGAATTTGTACTGACCCGACGAACGTACCCGCGCAACACTCCGGTGACCGGTGCCGAAGCTCAAATCCCAGCGTCACCTGCGAAAACACCTTCAAACCGAACCAGCACGTCCGTCAGTTCCAGCGACACCACCCCGGATAAAACCAGCGTATTCGCCCACCCGGTGGAATGTTACGTGTCCAACATCGACGACAAGGACACGCTCAAGCGCATGCCGCTGAAAATCGGCGATCACACCGCGACCTACTGGACGTTTTTCAAGAAGATCGAATACCTGCAAGACAGCAAGGGCCTGATCTATTGGGGCAAGATCAAGGCGATCAAGGACTACACCAGCAGCTTTCGCATCGACTTCGAAAAGAAGGTGTGGCTCGACAAGAAGCCCTACTCGGTCAACGTTTATCTGAGCAAAAAACTCATCGAAAACTACCGCAAGCGCACGGCGTTCCTAGAACAGATCAAGGCGGCAGTGGACAGTGAGCGTGCGCTGTATTGCTTCTTCTACGGGGTGACGCCAGAGCTCAAGCATGTGCCCAGCAAGAAGAATCCCGAGCAAACGTTCGGGGTGTTCAGCGCGGATATCGAGAACCTGGATCACCTGATTATTCGGGAGGCGCCGGGGTTGGAATAGTCAGTGGTAAAAAGCCATCGGAAAAATCCAGTTGATGAGCGGTCAAAACAACTGTACAAAAACACAGTATAGTTTGTCCTCCCCCGTCGAACCCTGGAGAAACCCCATGTCCTCTCTGGCAATGAGCTCTTTCGTAGAACAGCAGATCGTCCTGCACCAATTCACCGCCAAACACAGCGCACAAGCCCGCGCGATGCTGGGCTGGAGTCGGGAAGACCTGGCCCGTCATGTCGGTGTGGCGGTGGAGGCTATTCAACGGTTTGAAAGCCAGGGTGACAGCGATGATGCAACGCGCCTGGCGCTGGCGTTTCGGCTGGAGGCTGAAGGGCTGGTATTTTTCCCAGGCTTTGCGCCGGGCTGGGGAATGAGTGCGCGCCGCCTTAATATCACGCCACCTGAACCCGTGGCACAGGGCATCATGTCTCGGCTGATGGGCTCAACCACCGCATCAATAGACTCTCCCAATGCCCAACCGAATGGTGCGTAAAGCCTATCCAAGTCAGCGGACCAGCCGGCACCTTTAACCAGGTCTCATGCCGGCGCACGCTACGTAGGGAGATCAACGAGTGGGATTGCCCGACGCCACAGTCAGCCCCTACCGTGCATCTGCATGGCCACGAACACTGCGATACCCCTGCACCAGGACTGCCAGTGAATCCTTCGACCATCGTGCACCGTAGAACCACAACGTAGCCCCGGCTCCCAAAGGCTCGCCCAGCCTTGGGTATCCACTCCAACACGCCTGATGGAACGCGGCACTCTGACTGTCCGATACCAGCGCATCCAGCCGATGCTCAGTCATAAGGTCGTCGATTTCATTACGCGTGTGGAGGTCGAATTGCAGCGAGCCATCGACCTGTTGTGCAGACACCGGTACAAGGAGCGCACCGGCCTGTCGTAATTGCTCCAACGCTCGCAGGAACGGCGCCCGATGCTTGAGGGGTTCTTGATCACCGTTGCGCTCATATCGGTCGGCAAAACCTACGCGCCGGCCAGCCAGCATGCTGAGGGCAGTAAAAGTGCTGTTGTTCTGCACCAGAGGCACCTCCACCATCACCGGTCCCTCGGGTTCGATGCCGCTCAAGGCAATCAGCGTCAATGAGGGGGTCACGCACGGGTTTTATCGGCAGGGCCGGCGCGTTATATCCGGGGATCAGGACGCCATCCCTGGGATGGACTTGAACGTGTGGATCGCCACAAAAAGCGATGTTGCGGGGAGAGGGCTGCTCAGAGGACGGAGCGTGGCACGACGTTGCCCGACCGGCTATATCCATGAGTGCAGCCAGCGGCTGCCCTAACTGGCAAACCGCCTCTGTTCGCGGATGTTTACTGCATTTTTTTTCCACCAAAACTACCCCCTGAACCGTGATTTTCCGGGGATCATCGCATCCTTCACTGGCGTGTGTCGCAGCCCTGAAACAACATGAAAACTCCTTTTTCCCACACCTCTTCCATCAGCTCAAAAGCTGCTCTTGTGCATCTTTTTGAGTTTCAACTTCCAGCCACCATGCATACCCACGCTCAGGCTGATTCAAGCTGAACGCCTGGCCCATGGGTGGCGTAGTGATCGACACATTGCGCTCCCAAGCCAGCGCCATAATGCGGTCAAACGGTTCGTGCCAGGCATGAAACGCCAGGTCGAAGGTACCGTTGTGGATCGGCAGCAACCAGCGGCCCTTGAGGTCGATGTGCGCTTGTAGGGTTTGCTCCGGCTGCATGTGCACATGGGGCCAGTCAACGTTGTAAGCACCGGTTTCCATCAGCGTCAGATCGAACGGGCCGTATTGCTCGCCGATGCGCTTGAAGCCATCGAAGTAACCCGTGTCACCGCTGAAGAAAATCCTCCGCGCACCGTCGATCATCACCCACGAACACCATAGGGTCTGATTGGCATCAAACAGGCCACGCCCGGAAAAGTGCTGAGCCGGCGTTGCCACAAAACGGATGCCGTCTACCTCGGTGCCCTGCCACCAGTCCAGTTGGCGAACCTTGCTGGCGTCGACACCCCACTTGATCAAAATGTCACCCACGCCAAGCGGTGCTAGAAAATGACGGGTCTTGTTGGCCAATTGGACGACAGCCTTGCGGTCCAGATGGTCGTAATGGTTGTGGGAAAGAATCACCGCTTCGAGATCAGGCAGCTCTTCAAGGCTGATCGGCGGCTGATGGAAGCGTTTGGGGCCGGCCCAACTGAATGGGGAAGCACGCTCGGCGAACACCGGGTCGGTCACCCAGAACTTACCGCGCATTTTCAGCAATACGGTGGAATGCCCCAAGCGAAATACGCTGTGATCAGGCGCCGCCAACAGTTGCTCGCGCGTTAGAGGCTTTACCGGAATCGCCCCCACCGGTCGCGTGGTGCGCGGCTTGTTAAACACCATGTTCCAAAAAATACGCAGCGTTTTGCCAAGCCCGCCATGTTGCACAGGGGCGTCGTTGCTGAAGTGCGCCTTGCCCTGCTCTGCCGGCTTGAGCGCTGCAGACGTGCGGTCGACGCGGGGTGAGATGGTGGCCATTGCAGAGTGACTCCTACGGTCCGCTCATAAATTACACTGCACAGTGTAGTTTCAAGATTGCAACAAAACAGAGAGCAAGTAAACTACCGAGTGTAATTTTCCTTCAAGAGCTGAGCGCCCTCCATGACTGCCCCTCAACGCCTCACCGACCGCAAACGCCAAGCCATCGTGGCTGCTGCCATCGCTGAGTTTCGCGATAACGGTTTCGAGGTCACCAGCATGGACAAGATCGCCGCCACCGCCGGCGTTTCTAAGCGCACGGTGTACAACCACTTTCCCAGCAAGGAAGAGTTGTTCGCCGAGATTCTCCACCAGCTCTGGGCCAGCAGCGTCGCTCAGCTTGACGTCTGCTATGCCAGCGACCGCCCGCTGCGTGAGCAATTGCGCGGATTGCTGGAGGCAAAGATGAAGATGATGTCGGACGCCAACTTCCTCGATCTCGCCAGAGTCGCCATCGCGGCTACCATTCATTCGCCGGAACGTGCGCAAGACATGGTTACCCGCCTGAGCCAGCGCGAAGAAGGCTTCACCCAGTGGGTGCGCGCCGCCCAGGAAGACGGCCGTCTCTCCTGCACCGACCCGGCATTTGCCGCCCATCAGATCCAGAGTCTGCTCAAAGCCTTCGCATTCTGGCCGCAGATTACCCTCGGCCAACCAACCCTGGACGCCGCCAACCAGGCCAGCGTGATCGAGTCCGCCATTGACCTGTTCCTGGCCGGCTACGAAGTCAGGCCCACACCCGCCCAGTAATGCCTGTTGTGTAAGCGACACTTAAGGTCGTATTTGACGCTTTCGCCCTCTGTTTTGCGTAAATGGCCTGGAAGGACACTGATTATTCCCACCGGAATAACTGACAATATTCATCGGCCTTATCCGATCAACGGTTCATCCAGCGAACGTGTGCCTTCATATAGGTAGAAAAGCAGCTCAATCAGGACTTTATGGAAAACAGACAAGGCAAAGGACTCTCGTTTGCCAGGCGCATCTACAGGCCCAGAATCATCGGCTCTGCCATGTGCAGCATCAGTGTAATAGCCGCCCTGTATCCGTTGGCGATGCCGGGGTGGGTCTGGGCAGCGCTGTTGGCCAATGGTTTTGTCTGGCCGCACCTCGCGTATCAACTGGCGACCCGCGCCAAAGTCCCCTACGACGCCGAGCGACGCAATCTGGTGTACGACGCGTTATTCAGCGGCTTTTGGGTCGCGACGTTGCAGTTCGCGCCGTTAACCACCGTGACCTTGCTGTCCATGGTGTCCATGAACAACGTCGCCGCTGGCGGCAGATACCTGCTGTTACGCGGAGCACTGGCGCAACTGCTCGGCGCCGGCGTCGCTGTTTTGCTGTTTGGCCTGCACTTCAACCCTGGCATCAGCGTGGTCCAGGTCTACGCGTGCCTGCCGATGCTGACCTTCTACCCCATGGCCATCGGCATGATCTGCTATCAATTGGCGATCAAACTCTCGGACCACAAACGCGCCCTCCGTGCCTTGAGCCGCATCGACAGCCTCACGGGATTACTCAATCACGGGTCCTGGAAAGACTTGTTGCACCTCAAGTTCCACAAGTGCCAGCAACAACAAACCCACGGCACCATTGCGCTGATCGATATCGATCACTTCAAACAGATTAACGACACTCATGGCCATATCGCCGGCGACGCCGTGCTGCGCCAGTTGAGCTTGGAATTAAGGCGCCACTTGCGGGAAAACGACTTGGCTGGACGTTACGGGGGCGACGAGTTCTGTGTGATTCTTCCGCGAATGAACCAAGAAGAAGCCGCACAGGTTATGGAGCGCATGCGCGAAACCTTCAGCAACTACCGCGCCCCACACATCCCTGAGCTGCGCGTGAGCCTGAGCATTGGCTTGGCGGACTTCCAGCCCTCCTTCACCAGCGCCGCTATGTGGCTGAATGCGGCAGATCGAGCGCTATATGCAGCGAAAGATAACGGCCGCAACCGGGTGAATGTCAGCGACGAAAGAGTCGCCTATTCGGCCTGATACAGCCTCCAGCGCACCCGCGGAGATAGCACAGAGCCACCATCTGTCGCCTACCCAAAAAAGGTCCTGCCCTTGGGGCGAACTTCTTGGCAATCTGATCACTCTGAATCCCTTGTTCCACCTCCCTCTGTCGGCAGCAGGAAGCCGACAATGAGCACGTCAACCGTAGGCCGAGCGCCGTACGGGGCAGGCGCCTATACATGGAAAACTCAGACTCTGCCTGCCCGAGCCGCCACCATGCTATTCAACACCCATAAAAAAACCATCAACGCCCTGCAGCACACGGTTTCCCACCAAGCCAGCATGCTGGATGCCATCGAGCGCTCCATGGCGGTGATCGAATTCGATCCGCAAGGCAATGTATTGCGGGCCAATGACAATTTCCTTAACACCATGGGCTATCGCGCAGAGCAAGTTGTGGGCAAGCCCCATCGAATGTTCTGCACACCGGCGTTCGCCCGCAGCGCCGAGTATGACCAGTTGTGGTCGAACCTGCGCAATGGCCAATTTCAATCCGGAACGTTCGAACGCCAGGCGAGCAATGGGGAATCGGTGTGGCTGGAAGCCAGCTACAACCCAGTCCGTGATGAGGCAGGGCACGTGATAAAGGTGGTTAAGTTCGCCTTGGACGTGACCCCGCGCCTGCAAGCCGAGAGCGAAGCCAGCGCCAAATTGGAGGCGATCGACCGGGCCATGGCGGTGATCGAGTTCAACCTCGACGGCACCATCATCACGGCCAACGCTAACTTCCTGCAGCGCATGGGCTATAGCCTCGCGCAAATCCAGGGCAAGCATCATCGCCTGTTCTGTTCTGCGGAGCTGGCCAACAGTTCGGCTTACACCGAGTTCTGGAAGCGCCTCAACCAAGGTGAGCTGTTCAGCGGCCAATTCGAGCGAGTGGATAAGAACGGCCGGACGGTGTGGCTTGAAGCCAACTACAACCCGGTATATGACGCCAGCGGGCGCCTGTGCAAAGTGGTGAAATTTGCCTCGGACGTGACCGCCAAGGTGGAGCAACATGCCGCCGATGCGGCAAGCGCGTCTCAGGCGTATCACATTTCCCTGAACACCCAGGACATCGCGGAAAAAGGCGCCGAAGTGATTCAGCAAAGTGCCAACGGCATGCGCGAAATTGCCTCAGACATCGACGGTTCTTCGCAACTGATCGCCAAGCTGGGTGAGCGTTCGCAGCAGATCACCGCCATCGTCAACACCATTGGCGGCATCGCCGACCAGACCAACCTGTTGGCGCTCAACGCGGCCATCGAGGCGGCGCGCGCGGGTGAGCAAGGGCGTGGGTTTGCCGTGGTGGCCGATGAAGTTCGGCAACTGGCCGCACGCACAAGCCGTTCGACGGCGGAAATTTCCAGCATGATCGCAATGATCCAGAACGAAACGCGCCAAGCCATCGACAGCATGGACGGTACCCGCGACCGTGCAGCCCAGGGCGTGGACTTGGCCAACCGCGCCGGGACCGTGATCCTGCAAATACGCCAAGGCACTAACGAGGCGTTACAGGCGGTGAGTGCGTTTGCCAATGACCGTGTCCGCCACTAAGTAGGATTTGGGTTATTCATGTGTAAGACAGGTCGCCAGGACTATAGTGAACCAACGTCTTAACCGTGATGACCCGAGCCCGCCATGACCCCAGAGAAGCCTGAAACCGCACCTATTGACCACATGCGTTTCCACCGCCCCCACGCTCACCTGGCGCCGACTTTCGGTAACGATACCTTCGCGCTGAAGGCCGAAGCCTTCGCCCGTTTCTTCGGCACCCCGACCTTCCTCGGCGCGCAAACCGCGATTGTGGTGCTGTGGGTGGTTCTGAATGCGACCGGCATCACTCACTTCGACGTGTACCCGTTCATCCTGCTCAACCTGGCGTTCAGCTTGCAATCGGCCTATGCCGCGCCGCTGATCCTGTTGGCCCAGACTCGCCAGGCTGCGCGAGACAAGGCGCAGTCAGACGCCGACGCGCAACATCGCGAAGCCTTGGCCACTGCCAATACCGAACGCCAGGCCCAGGCCGCTCAGACCACCAAACAGCTGCTGGAATTGCTGGAGCAAAACACCCGACTGACGGAAATGACCAAGCAACTGACCGAGCATATCGAAAGCCTGACGTGCGAAATGCATGAGCACTTCGTACGAAAAACCTAACGATCCGGCAACCGTACATGCTGTCCCAACTCATCAAACAACGTGACCACCGAGCGCAATGCCCGGCAATCGGGACGTGTGAGCAACCACAGCGCCGTGTCATGCCCTGCCAATGCAGGGCCCAGTGGTTGCAGACCCTCATCAAGCAGAAAGTCCGGCAACGCCGCCACACCCATTCCCGCCCGCACCAATTCGGTCACCGACAACATGCTGTTGCAGCGATAGCTGGGCCGAATTCCCGGCAAGTGTTCGCGGCGCCAGGCGACGGTGGGATGATCGGGCAGGAAGTCATCCGGCGCGATCCAGGTCAGGTCGGCCAGTTCACGGCCTGCATGACGGCGGGCATAGTCGGCGCTTGCGTAGACTTGGTACGACACGGTGCCGAGGCAACGTCCTACGAGATGCTCAGGTGGAGTCTTGGTCAGGCGTAGGGCGATATCTGCATCGCGGCGGCTGAGGTTGGCGAAATCATTGGAGGTGCTCAGTTCCAGGATCAGCGCAGGGTAGTCCGGCATGAACTGCGCCAATGCTGGCAGCAACAGACCTTGCAGCACCAAGTCAGTACAGGTCAGGCGCACTGTGCCGCTGATCACCTCGCCCCCCTGCTCCACCCCGATACGCGCCGCTTCGAGGGCCAGTTCGGCGCGTTCAGCCTGCTGCGCCAAGTTGTTGGCCAGGCTGGTGGGCAGGTAGCCGGCGCGGCTTTTTTCAAACAGTGTCTGGCCCAGTGCCGCCTCCAAGCGTCGTATCGCGCGAAACACCGTGGACACATCCACCCGCAACAACGCTGCCGCCCGCGCCAGGGAGCCGCCGCGCACAAGTGCAAGGATCAGCGAAAGGTCAGCGTAGTCAATTGAATAGTGCGTCGGTGCATTGAGCATATGGGCAAACGCCAATATTGATTGCGTGAACGCCAATCTATAGTGCGCCTCAGCCCACAACAAGCCATGGAACGCACACGATGAAAGCCACCCCCTTACGCCTCGCGCTGATTGGCGATTACAACCCGCATGTCACCGCGCACCAAGCCATTCCCGTGGCCCTGCAACGGGCGGCCGATACGCTGGGCATGACTGTTGATGTGCACTGGCTCGACACCGACACCCTGCCGGAATCCCTGCACGACTTCGACGGTTTCTGGTGTGTACCCGCCACCCCTTACCGGGATGCCGATGGCGCACTCCGGGCGATCCGCTTTGCCCGCGAGCAGCGCCGACCATTGCTCGGCACCTGCGGTGGTTTTCAACATGCATTGCTGGAATATGCACGTAACGCGCTGGGTTGGGTCGACGCCGAACACGGTGAAGTGGCTCCTGACGCAAAACGCGCCGTGATCACACCCTTGACCTGCGCGCTGGTGGAGGCCACCGACACCGTACGTTTATTGCCCTACACGCGCATCGCCGAGGCCTACGGCACCCTTGATCTTGAAGAAGGTTATCGTTGCCGTTACGGGGTGAACCCCGAATTCGCCAGCGCGTTGCTGGAGGGCGATCTGATCGCCACCGGCCACGACTGCGCAGGGGACCTGCGAGCAGTGGAATTGCTCGGCCATCCGTTCTTCGTCGCCACTCTGTTCCAGCCCGAACGCGCGGCGCTCAAGGGCATCGCGCCGCCCCTGGCGATCGCCCTGCTCAAGGCGTGCCAGGAGCAATCGGCATGATCGCCAAGACACCCACCCCGCCCTACTACGCAGTGATTTTCAGCTCACTGCGCACCGAGGGCGATCACGGCTACGGCGAGGCCGCCGCACACATGCTGGAACTGGCACGGCAGCAACCTGGTTTTCTGGGCGTGGAATCGGCGCGGGAAGATGGCCTGGGGATTACCGTGTCGTACTGGAGCAGCGAGGCGGCAATCCTGGCGTGGAAGCAGCAGGCCGAGCACCGGAACGTGCGTGAGCAGGGCCGCGCCACCTGGTACTCGGCATTTCAGACACGGGTGTGCAAGGTGGAGCGGGCCTACGGTTTTGAAGCGAACTAGCTCACAAGACTGCGCAACGCACTGATCTGTGGAATCTCAACCCGACGCATATACACGCGCAGCGGCTCAGTGATGTTGATGCGGTCATCGATGTTTTGGTCCAGCAGCAACTGAATGCGTTCACGCGATAGGGTCATGGTCTGCTCGGGGGCGGGCAGCCAGACAAATTCGGCGGTAGGAATGATCCCGTCATCGGCCACGTCCATGCCGAAGGAGTCTTCGCTGAAACGTACGATGTACTGGCCAGTCTTGCGATTAAGGCCCACAAATCCGTGAAGTTGGTCGGCGGCCTGGCAGATGAGCTCGGAAGTGATGCGCATGGTAAACCTCACTGAAAAGTCCCACAGGGACTGGAAAGATGGTTTACACGCGTGGCGGAAAGTACTGCCCTCTAGCGGGGCGGCTGCGGTCAAGAGTACTGCAATGCCTGGCAAAAAAACCGAGAAAATTGACGGGTGCGCACGTTAATGTCGGTTTGGTGATAGCGCCTTTCGCAATCAATTGTTAAAAAGGAGGCCTTCTAAAAGCTACCTCCACGAAAGGACTTCGCATATGCCTGTCACGTTTACCAAGAGCGCCCTGCTGCTGGCCCTGATGCTCGGCCTTGGCCAGGCGCAGGCTGCCGACCCGATCAGCCCGGCTGAATTGGCAACCAACGAAGGCATTCCCCACCCTGCCGTGATCGCTCACCGAGGCGCCTCCTACGACGCTCCGGAATCCACCGCCGCCGCCTACAAAGTTGCGCGCGACCTGGGTGCCGACTACCTGGAACTGGACCTGCAGCGCAGCAAGGACGGCGTGTTGTTCGCCCTGCACGACAACAACCTGCAGCGCACCACCGATGTGGCCACCAAGTTTCCCGAGCGCAAAGACGCGCCGGCCAACGAATTCACTTGGAAGGAACTGCAAAGCCTCGATGCCGGCAGTTGGTTCAACGCCGCCTACCCGGACCGCGCGCGTCCAGGCTTCGTCGGTCTGAAGATCCTGAGCCTGGACGACATCATCAAGATCGCCGAAGGCAATCCGCAGCACAAACCCGGCCTGTACATCGAGACCAAGGAGCCCAAGCAGTTCCCGGGCATCGAAGCCGACCTCAAAAACAAGCTGTTGGATAAAGGCTGGTTGAGCTCCGCCGGCTCCAAGCTGGGCAAGAGCAACACCGGCGTCGGCCAGGGCAAGGGCCGCGTAGTGCTGCAAACCTTCGAGACCGCCAGCCTCAAAGAGCTGCAGAAAGAAATGCCGAACACCCCGAAGATCCTGCTGTTGTGGGTGGGTGAAGGCAGCATCGAGCCGAAATCCAAGCAGACCTTCGCCGAATCCGGCGAGCCGACCAAGGCCGCCTACTACGCCAAGCAAGAACCGAAAGACGCCGCCGAGTTCGAAAAATGGGTCGACGAAGCCAAGAGCCTCGGCGCCATCGGCACCGGCCCATCCGCCGAGCTGACCGACCACGGCGACCAGAGCTATTCGGACCTGGTGAAGCCTGAAATGAACAAGCTGACCCACAACAAAGGTCTGCTGGTGCATGTCTACACCGTGGATGAGCCAGTGGATTTCGAGAAAGTGATGAAAGCCGGCGTCGACGGCATCTTCACCAACCGCGCCGCCGAGCTGCTGAAGTTCTACAAGCGCTGGCCGTCGTCCAGCGTGCAGGATTTGCTCAACGACTATAAGTACTGAGGCATCGTTGGTGTCAGTGCGCCATTAAGGATGAATTAAGTTGCGCCAGTTAATCTGGCGCCACTTAAACAGCTCACCAAAGAAGGACATACACCATGAAAACTTTGACCACTTTGTTCGCCGCAACTGCCCTGACGCTGACTGCCGGCCTGGCCCAAGCGGATGTTCGTCCGGATCATATTGAAGGCCTGGTCAAATCCGGCGCAGTGATGCCTTTTGACAAGCTCAACGCCGCGGCCGTAGCCACTCACCCTGGCGCGACAATTACCGACACCGAACTGGACAACAAACACGGTGTAGCCGATCAATATGTCTACGAAGTAGACCTGACCGACACCGCTGGCAAGAAGTTTGAAGTCAAGCTCGACGCCAAGACCGGTGCCGTGCTGGAAAACAAGCAAGACACCTGAGTTGAATCCTCAAAACCGCGCCACCTTCGGGTGGCGCGGTTTTTTTATGGGCGCTCGTCAGTAATGCCAGGAAAAAGCGCCGTCGCGGTGAATCAAATTCCCCCGACTCAATTCAAGGTCGTTAGACTTCCCCGCATCAGCCAGGGCATTACGCCATCGCACAGCACACCGAGAACACGTCATGGAGCAAAAAGCCGTCGACATTGCCACCATTGGCCGAATCAGTGCCGTTCCCGCAATGCTCCAAGTGATCAGCGACATGACTGGCCTGCGCTTTGCCGCCGTTGCGCGGGTGACCGACGAAACCTGGACCGCCTGCGCCGTACTCGACCGCCTGGGATTCGGCCTCGGCGTCGGAGGCGAGTTGGACCTGACCACCACCATTTGCCACGAGATTCGCGGCTCCCATATCTCCGTGGTGATCGACAAGGCCAGCGAAGACCCGGTCTACCACGACCACCACACACCGCGCCTGTACCACTTCGAAAGCTACATTTCGGTGCCGGTATTCCGCACCGACGGGCGCTTCTTCGGCACGATCTGCGCCTTGGACCCCAATCCCGCCATGCTGCGCAGCAGCACGATCCGATCGACCATGGAATCGTTTGCGCGGGTGTTGTCATTGCAGATCGAAGCCGAAGAAGCCGCGCAGCAAACACAAGCGCAATTGCAGGAAGAACGCAGTACCGCCGAACTGCGTGAGCAATTTATCGCCGTGCTCGGCCATGACCTGCGCAACCCGTTGTTTGCAATTAACTTCGGTGCCGAACGGCTGCTGCGTAAATACCCGGACCCCGCCACCGATACCCTCGTGCGGCACATTCTCACCAGCGGCCGACGCGCCGCGCAGTTAGTGGAAGACGTGCTGGATTTCGCCAGGGGCCGCATGGGCAGCGGTATTCCACTGAACATCGGCGACTGCCAGGGGTTACAGGCGGCGTTGCAGCATGTGGTATCGGAAGTGCAGAGCGTGCACCCGCAGCGCGAGATTCGTGCGGATATCGGTGATCTGCAAGGGGTCAGTGGCGACCGAGACCGCTTGGCGCAGTTGCTCTCTAATCTGGTGGCCAATGCCATTCACCATGGCAGCCATGACGGCCCGGTGGAGGTGCGCGCGCAGGTTGAGGACGACCATTTCCACCTGTCAGTGAAAAACGCCGGCCAGATAAGCGCGCAAGCCTTGCCCCGGCTCTTTGAGCCTTACTCACGCCCAGCGACGAACACGCCCCAGGCCGGCCTGGGCCTCGGGTTGTATATCGTCAAGCAGATTGCCGAAGCTCATGGCGGTGAACTCAAAGTGTCCACCACCGCGGAGCACGGCACGGTGTTTAGCTTCAGCCTGCCAACCGGCTGATCAGGCGCCCAGGCGCGCCGTCACCTCATTCAACTCACCGGACAAACCGCGCAGATTGTGGCTCGCGGCTTCGGTGCGTTGCACGTTGTCGAGGTTGGCCGTGGCCACGGTGGTGATCTGGGTGATATTGCGCGAGATGTCCTCGGCGACCGACGTCTGCTCCTCGGCCGCCGTGGCGATCTGGCGGTTCATGTCGCGGATCGCTTCCACCGCCTGAGTGATGTGGTCGAGCATGGCGCCGGCCTGGCTGACTTTTTCCACGCTGTCATCGCTGCACGACTGGCCGCTGACGATCGCCTCGGCCGCATCGATCGCGCCGGTCTGCACCGCCTGAATAATCTGGTTGATCTCGATGATCGACGCGGCCGTGCGTTGCGCCAGGCTGCGGACTTCATCGGCGACGACTGCAAAACCACGCCCCGCCTCGCCCGCTCGCGCCGCCTCGATAGCGGCGTTGAGCGCCAGCAGGTTGGTTTGCTCGGCGATGCCGCGAATCACTTCCAACACTTTGCCGATACGTACGCTGTCAGCTTCCAGGCGTCGGATGATGGTGCCGGTGTTGAGGATTTCCGTGCGCATCTGGCCGATGGTAGCGATGGTGACCTTCATCACTTCACCGCCTTCGCGGGCCGAGTGATCCGCCTCGTCAGCCGCGCGCGAGGCGCTGGCAGCGTGGCGTGCGACTTCCTGGGCGGTGGCCGACATTTCGGTCATGGCCGTGGCCACTTGGTCGGTACGGTTGAATTGTTCTTGGGTGCCGGTAGCCATCAGGCCGGCAATCGAGTTCAACTCGCCGCTGGCGCTGACCAAGTCGGTGGCGCTGCGCTGCAAGCGGCTGAAGGTTTCAGCGAGGAAGTCGCGCAGCGTATTCGCGGCGGCGGCCAGGTGGCCCAGTTCATCCTGACGACGGCTGGCCACGCGCTCGGCAAAGCGGCCGTGGCTGAGTTGCGTGACGTAGTCGATCAAGCCACGAATCGGCAGGATCAGGTTGCGGTTGATCAGCCACAGGCTGAACAGGCCGATCAGCACACCAGACAGCAACATAATCGCCAGCCCCACCAGCACGGTGCGCTCGGCGTAGGCACTGATGGCCTGAGATTGCTGGCTGCCTTGGGCACGCAGGTCGCTGACCAGAGCGCTCATCTGCTCACTGGCGGCGCGGTCTACGCCTTTGACTGCCGTATCGCCGACGGTTGCATCACCACCCGCCGCCATATAGGCATCACGGCCCTTCTGATAGGCCACGCCCAGTTGCTGGTGCTCCAGGCGCAGGGTTTCGATGCGTCGGCTCAACGGCGCGTCGCTGCTGGTCTGGGTGACCAGGCGAGCGAGGATACTTTGCACATCGCGCTGGCGGTCCTGGAACTGGCCCCAATATTTCTCCATATCCTGAGGCTGCTTGCCGCGCAGCAGCACGTTTTTCCATTCCTGCACCTGCACCTTGAACTGCAGGTTGGCTTCGTCGATCAATTGCGAAGTGAGCAACGGCCCGTCAATCAAACTGCGATAACTCTGCACCCCGTTGGAGAGGAAGTTGAAACAGGCCAGGGCGATCAACAATATCGCCAGCAAGCTGCCACCGAGCAGCGACAGGATTTGTGCTCTCAAGGAGGTTCGCAAAACATTCATCGGGGAAAGCCTCGATACAGGTAAGTGGCGTGTGCACGCCTTGACCTCCCTGTCGACAAAGACACCGCACATCCCTAACGGTTGTTAATGAGCTGAATCGGCCGGAATAGAGCCTTCTTGAAGGGATTCGGACAAATGGTCAATAAAATGTCACGAATGCGAAATAAACCAACGACTGTCATAAAAATGTCAAATAACCCTGTAATTATTCGCCACGCGACCTGTGAAATGTCCTACAGGCCTTTTCTCTGCGAGCCTCCATGAATCACAGCATCGATCACAGCCATCAGGACTCCGATCTGTTTGGCTTGCTTTACGGTTTCCGTTTTCGCCCAGGTGTTAAGGGGGAGCAGATTGACTCGGCTACCGCCCTGGCGGCATTGAAGCAACCGCAGGACCCGGAGGAGTTCTTGTGGCTGCACCTGAACCTTGCCCATGCCGCCTGCGAGCGCTGGATGCAGGCGCACCTGGAACTGCCTGAAGAGTTTTTCGAGGCCCTTCACGAGGGCTCGCGCTCCACCCGCATCGAACACGTCGACTCGGCCTTGCTGGCGGTGGTCAACGACGTGGTGTTCAACTTCAGCAGCATGGTCTCGTCGGATATTTCCACGCTGTGGGTATGCGCTCGCAGCCGCCTGTTGATCAGCGCGCGGCTGCAACCGCTGCACTCGGTGGACAAGTTGCGCTCGTCGGTAAAGGCCGGAGAACACTTTCGCTCGCCACTGGAACTGTTGGTGCATTTGCTGCGCGACCAGGGCGAAGTGCTGACGCAGATCGTGCGCAAGACCAGCATCAGCGTCGACCATATCGAAGACCAATTACTGTCCTCGCGCCTGTCCACCAACCGCGCCGAACTGGGTGCCGCGCGCCGGGTACTGGTGCGCCTGCAACGCTTGCTGGCGTTGGAGCCGGGCTCGTTGCTGCGCCTGCTCAACCGACCGCCGCAATGGCTGCAAAAGGAAGACGTGAAGGAGTTGCGCAAATCCACCGAAGAGTTTGCGCTGATCATCAACGACCTGACGGCTCTGGGCGAACGCATCAAACTGTTGCAGGAAGAGATCGCCGCCAACCTCAACGAGCAAAGCAGCCGCACACTGTTCACCCTTACGGTGGTGACGGTGCTGGCACTGCCGATCAACATCATCGCCGGTTTTTTTGGCATGAACGTCGGCGGCGTGCCGCTTTCACAAGACCCGGAAGGCTTCTGGATTTTGGTGGCGCTGGTCGCGACCTTTACCTTGATTGCCGGGCGTTGGGCGTTTCGCAGATTTTCAAATTGAAATGAGATCCGCTGTGGGAGGGGGCTTGCTCCCGATGAGAGTGTGTCAGCCAACACCTCTGCCAGCCCTGCCGCCGCTATCGAAGCCTCGCTGAAGCTCGACATCTCCCACAGGGATCGGTGGTGTCTATGAGTTTCGCGGCTGTGTGCGCTGCAAGACAGACTAATGGCGTGCCTGATTGACCAAACACTGACCTGCGGCAGCACCGTTGTAACATTCTGCAATGACTATGAACGACATCCTTCATCACCTGGATGCTCCGGCATGGCCACCCCTTCCCTGACTGCCTCCACGCACTCATCTTCCGTCGATTCAAAACCGCGCCTGGACAAGAAACCTGGCCTGGTGACCGTGATCATTTTCTTCGCCGTCCTCGCCATGGGACTGTTGTTCACCGCCTACAGCCTGATGCATGACATGCACGAACTGGGCACGGTGGTCACCACCTGGACGCCGTTCCTGCTGCTGGGCGTCGCGTTGTTGATCGCTCTGGGCTTCGAGTTCGTCAACGGTTTCCACGACACCGCCAACGCCGTCGCGACGGTGATCTACACCAACTCGCTGCCACCGCATTTCGCGGTGGTGTGGTCAGGCTTTTTCAACTTCCTCGGCGTGCTGCTCTCCAGCGGCGCGGTGGCGTTTGGCATCATCGCCCTACTGCCGGTGGAGCTGATTTTGCAGGTGGGCTCATCGGCCGGTTTCGCGATGATCTTCGCCCTGCTGATCGCTGCGATCCTGTGGAACCTCGGCACCTGGTGGCTGGGTTTACCGGCCTCGTCCTCCCATACGCTGATCGGCTCGATCATCGGCGTCGGCGTGGCGAATGCCTTGATGCACGGACGTGACGGCACCAGCGGGGTAGATTGGGCCCAGGCGACCAAGATTGGTTATGCGTTGCTACTGTCCCCCTTGATCGGCTTTGCGTTTGCAGCCTTGTTGCTGCTGGCCATGCGCGCCTTTGTGAAGAACCGATCGCTGTACAAGGCGCCCAAAGGCAACACTCCGCCGCCGTGGTGGATTCGCGGCATGTTGATCGCCACCTGCACCGGCGTGTCGTTCGCCCACGGCTCCAACGATGGGCAGAAAGGCATGGGCCTGATCATGCTGATTCTGGTCGGCACGTTGCCCATGGCCTATGCGTTGAACCGCACCATGCCCGCCGAGCAGTCGTTGCAGTTCGCGGCGGTGGCCGAAGTGACCCAGGCCGCCCTGATGAAAACCACGGCGCAGGCATTGCCCGGCGACCCTCGCCCCGTCCTGTCGACCTACGTGCGCACCAAGCAAGCCACACCGGACCTGGTGCCGGCCCTCGCCGCGCTCACCGGGCATATCGGCGAAGAAGTCAAAGGCTACGGCTCCCTGGCCAAAGTCCCCGCCGAGGCGGTCGGCAACGTGCGTAACGACATGTACCTGACCAGCGAAACCATTCGCCTGATGGACAAGGGCAAGGTCGGCAATTTCGACGCCGACACCCAAGACAAACTGCAGCTGTTCAAGCAACAGATCGACAACGCCACGCGCTTTATTCCGCTTTGGGTGAAGATCGCGGTGGCCATTGCGCTTGGCCTGGGCACCATGGTCGGCTGGAAGCGCATCGTGGTCACGGTGGGCGAGAAAATCGGCAAGACCCACATGACCTACGCCCAAGGTGGGGCGGCAGAAACAGTGGCGATGCTGACCATCGGGGCCGCAGATATGTATGGGTTGCCGGTGTCGACAACCCATGTGCTGTCATCCGGTGTGGCGGGGACCATGGTGGCCAATGGTGCTGGGTTGCAGATGCGGACGATCCGCAATTTGCTGATGGCGTGGGTGCTGACGTTGCCGGCGGCGATTCTTCTGTCTGGCAGCCTCTACTGGCTGTTCACCCAACTTTTCTGACACAACATAGATTGAAACTGTGGGAGGGGGTTTGCCCCCTCCCACAGTTGGATGTGTGTTGTGTCAGTTGTTGAAAAGTCCCGTCATGGCCTTGAGCCGCTTCTTGTACACCCGCCGCGCCTCAAGGGCCTCCTCCAGCGTCACCGCCACAAACCCCGCGCGCTGGTTGGGCTGCATCTGCCCGATCAAATCCAGATCGGCACTGATCACCGTGCCGATCATCGCGTAGCCTCCGCCCGACACTGCATCTCGATGCAACACAATCGGCTCCAGCCCCGCCGGTACCTGGATAGAACCGATGGGGTAGCAACTGTCGACAATATTCGACGGATCCGAGCCCGCGCCAAACGGCTGTTCCCGTGGTTCAAAGCTCAACGCGCTACCGCCCTTGAAGCGATAGCCGATACGGTCCGCTTCGGAACCCACGGTCCACGGTTCGGCAAAAAAGCTGCTTTTGGCGGCATCGGTCAGGCGCTCGTAATACAGGCCAGGCACCACACGCAGGGTGATATCGCCCCCTACCGACCGGCGCAAGGCCATGGGCAAACTGTTGCCCGCCCGCCCCTGCCCGCAGAGCTCACCGATGGGCAATTCATCACCCTCCTGCAAGCGTCGACCTTTAAACCCACCAAGCGCGCCCAGGGTGTAAGTGGAGCGACTGCCGAGCACCACGGGCACATCAATGCCGCCGGCCACCGCCAGGTAAGTCCGTGCGCCGGCCTTGGGAAATTCGAAACGCAGCACCTGCCCGGCACGCACCTGGAACGCGGTGTCCTGATGCACCACTTCGCCGTCAAGGCGCGGCGACATGAGCGCGCCGCTGAGTGCCACCAACGCATCCTGTTGGAATTCCAATTCAGGCCCGATCAAGGTGCATTCCAGGCCCGCCGCACCGACCGGATTGCCCACCAGATGGTTGGCCGCGCTCAGCGCGTATTGGTCCAGCGCCCCCGACGGCGGAATGCCCAAGTGGTAATAACCTTCGCGGCCAAGGTCCTGCACAGAGGTGGCGAGGCCGGGTTTGAGGACTTTGATCATGCCAGCGCCTCCTGCAGGGTTTTCGGATAGCCCACCGGGTCGGCCAGAAAGGCGTCGAGGGAAAATTCCACCGGGCGGATGCGCAGGTCGAAACGTCCTGCGTCCACCTCGGCGACGGCCAGGTCGTAGGCATCACGTTCTATGGGTTTGAACTGCACGATGTCACCGGGGCGAAAGAACACCATGTGCTCCTTGAGGTAGGCCAACTGCTGCGCCGGGTCGTAGATCGGCGCCGGGGTCACGCCGAACATTTGGTAACCGCCAGCGCCGCGCACCGAGTAGATACACCCAAAGCAGCCACCATGGCCGAGGGTGAGTTTGGGCGTGTCGGTGCGCGGGCGCAGGTATTTGGGCACCTGCAACTGCCGCTCGCGCTCGACCATTTGGAACATGAACGGCAGACCCGCGACAAACCCGACCATCGACACAAACCACGGCGCGCCGCTGTGAGCGGCGATAAACGCGTCCACATCCGCCAGACCATTGATGCGCGCGGCGTACTCCAGGTCGGTGCCGCTGGGGTCTTGATGGCGATCGCGAAAACGCATTAGGGTTTCATGGGTCCAGGGGTCGTTGTACAGCACCGGGATTTCGATGATGCGCGTGCGCAAGGTGCGTTCGGCCACGGCCTGGGCTTCGGCGCTTTGCACGGCGTCGAGCAACACATGGGGCGCGATGCGGTCGGGGTCGAAGCGGATCTGGAACGAGGCATTGGCCAGGCACACATCCAGCACGCCTTCCAGCGCCAGGCGCTCCACCGCTCGGGTCACCGCCATGCCCTTGAAAAAGGCCTCCAACGACATGCTGTCGCTGACCTCGGCAAACAGGTGTTCATCACCGCCGAAGCTGTAGCGGATGGGGGTCGTTTCAGCCATGTCGCTTCCTCTTGGAATGGTTATGGAAAGGCAGGCAAAAAAGTAAGGGGTCGATCTTATTAGGGTGTTTTGACCGTGATACCCGCCTGGTCCAAGGCTTCGCGGGTGGCTTCCACCAGTTCCAGGGCGCCGGGAGTGTCGCTGTGCAGGCAGATGGAATCGAATTCGATAAACAGGTCTTCGCCTTCTACGGTGCGCACCAACCCCGTCTGACAAGCCCGCAGGACACGTGCCGCCACCGTTGCAGGATCAAGCGCGCGAACAGTGCGAGTAAACACGATGGAGCCCGTCAGATCGTACTCACGATCGGCATAAAATTCCCGGACCACCGGTTGCCCCAACTCCTTGGCCACCCGCCAGATCACCGAGTTGGGCATGCAGTACAGCAACAGCGTCGGTTCGATGAGTTGCAGGTTTTGCACCAGCAGCCGGGCCGCTTCTTCGTCACGGGCCAGGTGCATGTAGAGCGCGCCGTGAGGCTTGATATGTTGCAGCGTCACGCCTTGGGCGCGGGCGATTTCCCGCAGGGCACCGAGTTGGTAGAGCATATCGTCCACCAGCTCCTGAGCCGGTGCGTTGATATGCCGACGGCCAAAGCCGACCAGATCACGAAAGCCGGGATGGGCGCCGATGGCCACGCCCAGTTGCTTGGCGCGTTCTACGGTGCGGCGCATGGTGCCGGGGTCGCCGGCGTGGAAGCCGGTGGCGATATTGGCCGAGCTGATGTAGGCCATCAGCTCCGCGTCGACGCCATCACCGATGGTCCAGGGGCCGAAACCTTCGCCCATGTCCGAATTGAAATCCACTGCCTGCATCGGGGTCGCTCCGCCAGAAATGATGTTGGAAAAGTAGGCTGCGCCTTGACCCCTTGGGAAGATCTATTATCAGATGCCCTATCTTCTGAAAAACAGATATCGCTCATGTCGCTGACCTTGCGCCAAATCCGCTACTTCGTCGCCACCGCTGAGATCGGCCAGATTTCCCAGGCAGCGATCCACCTGAACATCTCGCAGTCGGCGGTGACCACGGCGATCAAGGAGTTGGAGGCGATGCTCGGCGTGCAACTGTTTGTGCGCTCGGCCCAAGGCATGAACTTGACCGATGCCGGGCGACACTTTCTCAACCGCGCCTATGTGATTGTGCGCAGCGTGGACGATGCGCTGAACAGTCCATTGCCCGACTACCGCGCCAGCGGCATCCTGCGGGTAGCGGCCAGTTACACCGTGCTTGGTTACTTCCTGCCCCATCACTTGCAGCGCATGGAGCATTGGCATCCGGACGTGACCATCGAGGTCTTCGAGCAGGAACGCCAGGCGATCGAACAAGGCCTGCTCGACGGTCAGTTCGACATGGCCGTGGTGCTCACCGCCAACCTGACTCACCCGGCGATCGTTTCCGAGATTCTGTTCAACTCGGAACGTCGCCTCTGGCTGCCCAGCCATCACCCATTGTGCGAGCGCGGCGCCGTGAGCCTGGCGGATGTCGCGCAGGAGCCCTACATCCTGCTGACCGTCGATGAAGCCGAACACAGCGCCATGCGCTATTGGGAACAGGCCGGGCAAACGCCTAAGGTGCGGCTGCGCACCAGTTCGGTGGAGGCAGTACGCAGCATGGTCGCCAATGGCAGCGGCGTGGCGATTCTGTCGGACTTGGTGCACCGCCCGTGGTCACTGGAAGGCAAGCGCATCGAAACCCTGACCGTCACCGACCCGGTCACGCCCATGAGCGTCGGACTGGCCTGGCACCGCGAGCGGGCATTTACCCCGGCGATGCAGGCGTTCCGGGATTACTTTCACGACGCGTTCCTGGCGCCGCAGCAACTGTCGGCGCGCCGTTAAAGATGGGCTTGCAGGGTGGCCGCCAACCAGTCCATGAACACGCGCACCCGCAACGGCAAATGCCGCTGGCCCGCGTAGAGCAAGGACACATCCAGCGGCGGCGCCGGGTAGTCCGGGAGCAGGGCCACCAACTCACCACTGGCGAGCAAGTCACGAATACCCAAGGCCGGCACCTGAGTAATGCCAAAACCGCCCAGGCACGCCACGCGATACGCATCCGTGCTGTTGACCGTCACCCGCCCGGCCATGGGGATGCGCTGCACCTTGTTGCCTTGCTGATACTCGAAACCGGCCGAGCGTGAACCCAACGGCCGCACGTAATGCACCAATTGATGCTGCGCCAGATCGGCCAAGGTCGCGGGCACGCCGTAACGTTGCACGTAACCCGCGCTCGCGCAGTTGATCATCGGCATGCGGCACAGCACGCGTGCGACCACGCTGTGGTCCGGCTGGGCGCCGACGCGCAGTACGCAGTCGAAGCCTTCGGCGAGCAGGTCGACCTGGCGGTCGGTGCAACTGATCTCCAACTCGATCAACGGGTGCGCGTCCATGAACTGCGACAAGCGCGGCAGGATCAGTTCCCGCGCCATCACGTTGGGCATGTCGACGCGGATGCGCCCGCTCAGTTGCGCTTCGTCCTGGCGAAACAGCCCTTCGAGTTCCTCCATATGCGCGAGCAGGTCCTTGCTGCGCTCGTACAACACGCGCCCGTCCTGGGTCGCCTGCACTTTGCGTGTGGTGCGCTGCAACAGACGCGCGCCGAGCAGTTCTTCCAGCGCCTGCACATGCTCGGACACCGTGGAACGCGGCAGCCCCAGACTCTCGCCCGCCTGGGTAAAACTCGACAGTTCGGTGACCCGCACGAAGGTGCGCAGCAACTCAAGTTTGTTCATAGGATTGTTCGCCTTATCCGGCCAGTGATTCCGGCCTGGCCCTGTTTATCACGTTAGCAGCGGACAAATACACTCAGTCCCACGTTCACATCTGAAGAGGACTGCACCATGACCCGCAAAATCGCATTGATCACCGGCGCCAGCCGTGGCTTGGGTAAAAACGCTGCATTGCACCTGGCGGCGCAAGGCGTAGACATCATCGGCACCTATCACAGCAAGGCCGACGAGGCGCAGGCATTGGTGGCCGAGATCGAACAATTGGGTGGCCGCGCCGCCATGCTGCAATTGGATGTGAGCCAAAGCGCAACATTCGAAGGTTTTGTCGGCGACGTGGCCGGCGTGCTCAAGGATGTTTTCGCACAGGATCACATCGACTTTCTGATCAACAACGCCGGGATCGGCATTCACGCCAGTTTTGCCGAGACCACCGAAGCCCAGTTCGACCAACTGGTGGCGATCCAATTCAAGGGTCCGTTTTTCCTGACGCAGAAGCTGTTGCCGTTGATCCGCGACGGCGGCCGCATCCTCAACGTCTCCAGCGGCCTGGCGCGTTTCAGCCTGCCGGGCTATGCCGCCTACGCGGCGATGAAAGGCGCCATGGAAGTGCTGACCCGCTACCAGGCCAAAGAGCTGGGTGGGCGCGGGATCAGCGTCAACATCCTGGCCCCTGGCGCGATCGAAACTGACTTCGGCGGCGGCGCTGTACGCGACAACGCCAACCTCAATGCCATGGTCGCGAGCAACACCGCCCTGGGCCGCGCCGGCTTACCGGACGATATCGGTGGAGCGATTGCCAGCCTGCTGGCCGACGGCAGCCACTGGATCACCGGCCAGCGCATCGAGGCGTCGGGCGGAATGTTTCTGTAGGAGCTTGTCGCGCAGTACGTCATAGCCCCAGTGATACACATAGGTGTACGGCAGGAAGAACAGCAATACACCTATGTCGAGGATAAATGCCTGCATCAGGCTGATGTTCAGCCACGCCGCAATCAGCGGTACGCACACCAAAATCAAGCCACCTTCAAACATGAGCGCGTGCAACACACGGGTCCAGCCATTGTTGGCCAGTTGCAGGCGTGCCTTGAGTCGGTCGAACAGGCCGTTAAAGATCACGTTCCAGGTCAGCGCCATCAGGCTGATCGCCAGGGTGACCATGCCCATTTCCAGGGCGGGTTTGTCCATGATCCACGCCAACAAAGGGGTGCAGATCAACAACGCCAGGGCTTCGAAACCAACAGCCTGGCAAACGCGTTCAGTGATGGATTTGGTAGGGTTCATGACCCGTCTCCGAGAGTGACGACGGTTGCCATCATTACCCTTTGAATCGATACTTCATAACCAATAACCATCGATCAAGGCGATAGTCATGGCCTCTAATGAAGTGCTGCAGGCGTTTGTGCAGGCGGCCACCCAAGGCTCGTTTTCGGCGGCGGCGCGCAAACTGGGCAAGAGCCAGTCCACCGTCAGCGCGGCGGTAGCCAGCCTGGAGATTGATTTGGATGTGGTGCTGTTTGATCGCAGCAGCCGCAAGCCGACGCTCACGCCCGCCGGCCTGGTGTTGCTGCAACGCGCCGAGCAAGTCCTGGAAGCCAGCAGTCGCCTGTCGCTGGCCGCGAGTCAGTTGGCCATGGGATTGGAGCCGAAAGTCACGATTGCCATGTCCGATACCTATCAATCTGAGCGCTTCGAACTCGCGCTCAAGGCCTTCGAGCAGCGTTACCCGGACCTTGAACTGGAATGGCTGATCGCCGAGTGCGAAGACTTGATCGCGCTGGTGCAGAGCGGTCGTGCGCAGATCGCATTTGTCGAAGCCCAGGCGCATTACCCACCCGACCTCAGCCGCGCGCCCGTGGCTGAACGCACGGAAATCGCGCTGTTCGTCGCGCCCGAGCATCCGTTGGCCACGCTGCCGAACATCGACGTGCAGTGCTTACAGCAACACCGCGAACTTCGGCTGGCGAGCATCATCAACCCGAATGAAACCCGCCCCAGCGGCCGCGTTTGGTCGGCGCCGAGTTTTCTGATGCTGATGGAAATGGCCCAGCTCGGTTTCGGTTGGGCCGAGCTGCCGCGTTGGCTGGTGGAACGCTTTGGCAACACTGGGCTGGTGGAACTCCCAGTGCGCGGTTGGCCGCGACTGGTAGCGGTGGATGCGCTGTGGTCGCGGCAGTATCCACCGGGACCGGCGGGCAGCTGGATGCTGGCGCAGATGCTGGATGAGTGATCAGGCTCAGAGTATGTGGTGAATTGGCGCGCCTCGCTCTGGGCCCGCCTGCTTATCACTAAGCACTGTGTCGCCCTCAAACCCGCTAGACTGCGCGCTTCCTTGCAGCCGTTCGGACGTTCCGATGCAAACCCGCCTTGTCGCCTACGAGGCGCTCACTGCTGTGCAACGACAGCAAGCCAGCGCCATCGAAGTTCATCCCGAACAACTGCCGTTTTGCGGCGATATGTATTGCGCGCTCAATTCGCTGCTGGCCAAACCAAGCCCAGGCGTCAAAGGGTTCGCCCTGCTGGCCGATGACATTCCGGTGGCCTTCCTCTTGCTCAAACGCCCGCCTTGCCTGCCCCATTGGGCCGATGCACACAGCGCCACGCTGCATGCGTTCCAGGTGGATCGGCGGCAACAAGGCAGTGGGTTCGGCAAGGCGTGTTTGCAGGCATTGCCGGCCGCAGCGATAGAGACGTGGCCACAGATCAAGGCGCTGGAGTTGTCGGTGGACACCGACAATGTGGCGGCGATGGGGTTGTATCTGGGCGCGGGATGGGTAGACAGCGGGGAGGCGTATAAGGGGCGGGTTGGGTATGAGCGAAAGTTAAAGTGGGTGTTTGGACGAGACGACCCCAGCCTGCTTTAAATATCCCAACGCCGATAAATCGACCACTCTGGCCCACCCTCCCTGGCTGTCCACTGTCAAAGTTCACAGCTATACAGGCGTTGCCGATTGCTCTGTACTGGAATGCCAAGGTAGTCGCTCAAGCGGTGCAACGAGCAGGCGTGGAAACGCTCAACGCCCAGCACGGAGACCCTCCATGAATACTCCACCGAGCAACAATACGCTTAACACTGCGGGGAGCCCGGATCTTTCCTTTGGCACCCCTCCACTCAAAGACGGTACCGTTATAAACACCCGCACCGCAGGGATCTCCCGAGTCCTCGAAGACGGTTCAACCATCACAGCAGGCCCGTATAGCGAGCCGGATGGCCCCTTCATTGGCATCACCAAACAAACGCCTACGGGAGAGAACGACGCTCGATTCGGGCGAGGGCTGACGGCGATGCAGCAACGCCAAACCTTCATCGACATGCTCATTCAGCCTAATGGCAGGCAACTGTTACTGGCCACCCATATCAACAATGTGGCGGTCTCTATCAGTCGATTCAACGAAGCAAACGGCAATTCAGACTTCAGGTTCGGCAATAATGGCGAGGTGGTGCTGAATAAGCGGATTCAGTTGAATTTAAACAGCAAAGCCGGTTTAGCTTTACAGTCCGATGACAAGATCATTTGTGTATTTAATGACGGTACAAGCAGTTTTATCTATCAACTCAGCAGTTCCGGCCAGGAACTCAACTTCGGCTTTTTAGATCCGCTTGAAGAGCGCGGCGCCCTTATGGGCCCAGTATTGACCACTGAGAGGGGTTTTTTGATTGCGGGCTCTATAAACGGCAAGGCCCTTATTAAAGGATTCACACATGCTGGAGATGCGGACACGGCTTTTGGTAACGCAGGTTACGTCCAATTGGAGCTTTCAGGTACTGAGGAAAAACTGGCCTCAGCGCTGGCCAAAGGACCCGATGGCCGGATAGTTGTCGTCGGCGGTGAGCACCGGTTGCCGCGCAAGCAGAACTTCGTGACGAGCCTGCTTGCCAACGGCCAACCTGATCCGCAGTTCAATGGCGGAATCCCCAAGGAGAACGATGCTCGTCATGGAAGTTATGACAGCGTGACGGTTCAACCCGATGGGAAAATCGTCGTCTTGTGGCGCAATACAAACGGCAGCCTCGTCGAACTGACCAGGTACACCGCGACTGGGCAGTTGGACCTCACCTTTGGCGATCAGGGTGTGGCCGATGCATGGCGCGACCCGCAATCAAGACCCCAAATCTCCAACATCAACAAGCTTGAATGGGTAAATGCGGGTGAAACACTGCAAACCAGCGGTGTGCTGGAAGGTGTCCACTCCTTCATCGGCCGCCTGCTCAGCCAGTGATACCCACGACTGAGCTGCCAACGCAGCTCAGTCGTGTGACATCAGGCCTTGACTACCGGCAACCAGATCTCCACCGTCCCCGTGCCTTTCCTCACGTCAAAATCAGCGCTATAGCGTTCAAAATCCGGCCCTGCCACTTTGTAGCCCGAATGTGGCAACCACTCGAACATGATGCGCTCGTACGTCTGTTCCAATGCCTGCACCGGTCCGTAATGCGGGAACACCGCATAGTTGAGCGGTGGAATTTCAATGGCTTCGAAGTTGCTCGGGACGTCGCTTTTGCTCGGGACTTCCACCCCCGCCATGTAATCGAATTCGCCGTGATTGGGGTTATGGCAAACGCCATAGGTCACACCGCCGATGCGCTTCTTGATGTCCTTGATACAGGTGTCGAACAACTCCCACAACTTGGGAATATCGCCCACCGTCGCCTTGGAATAACGCCCTTGTACCCCAGCAATCACCAAGGCCTTGCCTGCTTCCATGCGTGGCTCTAACGGTTGTTTTGTCTGCTGATCCATACGAACAGTCTCCTTCTTATGAGGGAACAAACCCGCATCGAGTATAGGGGCATATCCGTGCCGTACTCCATGCAGAAAATTTTCCTACGCATATGGACAACTGGCCATCATCGACCGTATTGTCTGCTCCGCAGGCCACCGCAGTGGCCGACGTCGCTCGGACGGTTCCGGGCGCTTACGTACTTCGAGGCAACAATGGCCGACCAAGGTTCGCCGCGCCGCTTTGCGCGCATAGATCGACTCCCCCCTTACGTTTTCAATATCACTGCCGAGCTGAAGATGGCTGCGCGTCGGCGCGGCGAAGACATCATCGACTTGAGCATGGGTAACCCCGACGGTGCCACGCCTCCCCATATCGTGGAGAAAATGGTTACCGTCGCCCAGCGTGAAGACACCCACGGTTACTCCACCTCCAAAGGCATTCCGCGTCTGCGCCGGGCGATTTCGCGCTGGTACAAAGACCGCTACGAGGTGGACATCGACCCCGAGACGGAAGCCATCGTCACCATCGGTTCCAAGGAAGGCCTGGCGCATTTGATGCTGGCCACCCTGGACCAGGGCGACACGGTGCTGGTGCCCAACCCGAGCTACCCGATTCATATCTACGGTGCCGTGATTGCCGGCGCCCAGGTGCGTTCGGTGCCGCTGATTCCGGGCGTGGACTTCTTCGCCGAGCTGGAACGGGCGATTCGTGGGTCGATCCCGAAGCCGAAGATGATGATCCTCGGCTTCCCGTCCAACCCGACTGCGCAGTGCGTGGAGCTGGATTTCTTCGAACGGGTGATCGCCCTGGCCAAGCAGTACGACGTGCTGGTGGTGCATGACCTGGCCTACGCCGACATCGTCTACGACGGCTGGAAAGCCCCATCGATCATGCAAGTGCCGGGGGCCAAGGACATTGCGGTGGAGTTTTTCACCCTGTCCAAGAGCTACAACATGGCTGGCTGGCGCATCGGTTTCATGGTGGGCAACCCGGAACTGGTCAACGCCCTGGCACGGATCAAGAGTTACCACGATTACGGTACCTTCACCCCGCTGCAAGTCGCCGCGATTGCTGCGTTGGAAGGCGATCAGCAGTGCGTGAAGGACATCGCCGAGCAGTACCGCCAGCGCCGCAATGTGCTGGTCAATGGCCTGCATGAGTTGGGCTGGATGGTGGAGAATCCCAAGGCGTCGATGTACGTCTGGGCGAAGATCCCGGAGGCGTATGCCGCCATGGGTTCGCTGGAGTTTGCCAAGAAGCTGCTGCTGGAAGCCAAGGTCTGCGTGTCGCCGGGGATTGGATTTGGCGAGTATGGGGATGATCATGTGCGCTTTGCGCTGATCGAAAACCAGGACCGGATTCGCCAGGCGGTGCGCGGGATTCGCGGGATGTTCCGGGCGGATGGGCTGGTCGCTAAAGCCTGACCCGATCCACCTGAACAAATGTGGTCAACATGTGGGAGGGGGCTTGCCCCCGATAGCAGAGGTTCAATCACTTCATCTGGTGACTGACCCACCGCCATCGGGGGCAAGCCCCTCCCACATTTACATTGGGTTTTCACCCTTGCTGCTGGTGTGTCTGTTAGACCACCAACGACAGCAGCATGATGAAGATCAACGCCACCACAGACAGAATGGTTTCCATCGCCGTCCAGGTCTTGAAGGTCTCGGCCACGGTCATGTTGAAGTACTGCTTCACCAGCCAGAACCCCGCATCGTTGACGTGAGACAGGATCAACGAACCCGCCCCCGTCGCCAGCACCAACAGCTCACGGTTAACCCCTGGGATCATCCCCACCACCGGCACTACGATGCCCGCGCCGGTAATGGTCGCCACGGTTGCCGAACCGGTCGCAATACGAATCACCGCCGCCACCAGCCAGGCCAGCAGGATCGGGTTGATCTGCGCATTCACCGCCATATGGCCGATCACGTCACCCACGCCGCTGGTTACCAGCATCTGTTTGAAGCCACCACCGGCACCGATGATCAGGATGATCGCGGCCGTCGGCGCAAGGCTGGCGTCGAGCAGCTTAAGGATTTGCTTGGAGTGAATGCCCTGGCGACTACCAAAGGTGTACAGCGACAGCAGAAGCGCCAGCAGCAAGGCGGTGATCGGGTGACCGATCATGTCCATCCAGTTGCGCACCACGTTGCCTTCGGCAAAGGCGATGTCGGCGAAGGTTTTGAGCAACATCAGAAACACCGGCAGCAGCACGGTGACCAATGTGATGCCGAAGCTTGGCAGCGACTTGTTATCGGTCTCGCGGGCCAGTTGATCCACCAGTTCCTGGGAGGGATTACCGGGGATGTACTTGGCGATGAACGTACCGAAGATCGGGCCGGCAATGATGGCGGTCGGCAGTGCGACGATCAGGCCATACAGGATGGTCTTGCCGATGTCCGCGCCAAACACGCCGATAGCCAGCAGCGGGCCCGGGTGCGGTGGCACCAGGCCGTGCACTGCCGAGAGGCCTGCGAGCAGCGGGATGCCGATCTTGATCAGCGACACACCGGTGCGGCGCGCGACGATAAACACCAGCGGGATCAGCAGCACAAAGCCGATCTCGAAGAACAGCGGGATGCCCACCAGGAACGCGGCGAACATCATGGCCCACTGGACCTTCTCTTTGCCGAAGGCGCGGATCAGGGTCTGGGCAATCTGATCGGCACCGCCGGATTCGGCCATCATCTTGCCGAGCATGGTGCCCAGCGCGAGGATGATGCCGACAAAGCCGAGCACCCCGCCGAAACCGTCCTGGAAGGCCTTGATGATCTTGTCCACGGGCATGCCCGAGGTCAGGCCGAGGAAGCCGGCCGCGATGATCAGTGCAATGAACGGGTGGACCTTGAACTTGGTGATCAGAACGATCAACCCGATGATAGTGACGACTGCGTCTAGCAGCAGGTACGACTCGTGGGACATGCCAAACATGGGGGGTCTCTCCTGTTTGTTGTTGTTATTAAAGCGGGTGTTGAATTTCTTGCCGGGGATAGCGCTATCTTTTCCGGCAAAAAATTAATGAGTTCGTTCAAAGCCGTGTTGCAGCCACCAAGCGTTGGTCTGCTCGGCCAACGCCTCGACACTGTCTTCACTGGCGTTGAGGGCCAGGGTCAGTGGCTCGCCTTTGGGCGATTCAAGGGTGGCGAACTGGCTGTCGATCAGGCTTGCCGGCATGAAATGGCCGGGGCGATGGGACACGCGGTCCGAGGCGACTTCACGGGTCAGTTCCAGGAATACGAAACCCAGACCTGGCGCGGCTTCGCGCAGGTGGTCACGGTATTTCTTCTTGAGAGCCGAACAGGTGAGCACCGGATGTTCACCCGCTTTAAGCGAGCGGCGCAGTTCATCGCACAGGATGTCGAGCCAGCCGGCGCGGTCGTCGTCGTTGAGGGGGTGGCCGGCGCTCATCTTTTCGATGTTCGCGGCAGGGTGAAAGCTGTCGCCTTCAATGGCGGTGGCGCCGTTCAGCCGGCACAAGGCCTCGCTGACACTGGTCTTGCCACAGCCGGCAACACCCATGATGACCAGGGCGGTAACAGGTTGACTCATGAAACACCTCAAGACGCAGATAGCGCTACCTTCGCACGCTGTAAGGCACGTGCAAAAACAGGCTTTTCCCGCGCCGTCTTGTCATTTTTATGGAGTGACGCGTGCATCCGCTCCAATCATTTGAACCGGATCAGGCAACCCAAAGTTCAATAATTTGCAGCCATTTGGAGACAGCGCTACCTTAGTGCCTCGATTTTTGTTTGGCAAGCCGCCTGATGACCTCTAAGAACGATAAAAATACGCGCACCACGGGTCGCCCGACCCTCAACGAAGTTGCCCGCCTGGCTGGCGTCAGTCCGATCACCGCTTCACGCGCCCTGCGCGGCATCAGCACTGTGGCCATCGAACTGGTAGAAAAAGTCCAACAGGCAGCTGCCGAGCTCAACTACGTGGTCAACCCCGCAGCCCGCGCCCTGGCCTCGGCTCAAAGCCATTCGGTGGTGGTGTTGGTACCGTCGTT
Organism: Pseudomonas sp. H1_D04; assembly: GCF_054683855.1. Taxonomy (NCBI): domain Bacteria; kingdom Pseudomonadati; phylum Pseudomonadota; class Gammaproteobacteria; order Pseudomonadales; family Pseudomonadaceae; genus Pseudomonas; species Pseudomonas sp. H1_D04. The sequence continues at coordinate 3,545,265 of NZ_CP162826.1, read as the reverse complement.
GTCCAACCTGCTATTTATCGAAACCCTCGAAGCCATCCATCAGGTGCTACGGCCTAAAGGCTTTGAAGTGCTGATCGGCAACTCTCACTACTCCCGCGATGAAGAAGAAAACCTGCTGCGCAACTACATGGCCTATCAGCCACGGGGCTTGCTGTTGACGGGCTTCGATCGCACCGAAAGCGCCCGACGAATGGTCGAGGCCAGCAATGTGCCTTGCGTTTACATGATGGACCTGGACCCTAACGCTGGAGTGAATTGCGTGGGCTTCTCGCAATTGGCCGCCGGTGAAACAGCCGCGGCGCATTTACTGTCCCGTGGCCGCAAGCGCCTGGCCTATATCGGCGCGCAATTGGACCAACGTACCTTGCTGCGTGGCGAGGGTTTCCGCCGCGCCCTGCAACAGGCCGGAATGTACGACCCGGCGCTGGAGCTGCTGACGCCGCGTCCTTCTTCCGTGGGCCTGGGCGGTGAGTTGTTCCTGCAGTTGCTGGCCGCCCATCCGGACGTGGATGCGATCTTCTTCGGCAACGACGACCTGGCCCAAGGCGCGCTGCTGGAAGCCCTGCGCCATGGCATCAAGGTGCCAGAGCGCGTGGCGGTGCTGGGTTTCAACGACTTGCCCGCGTCGTCCTTTATGGTGCCGCGCCTGAGCAGCATCAGCACGCCACGCGAAGCCATTGGCCGCCGTGCGGCGGAGCATCTGCTCACGATCATGGCGGGCAACAAGGTCGCCAAGCCGGTAGTGGACATGGGCTTTGCGTTGCAGGTGCGGGAAAGCACCTGACCTTCAAGCCGAACGTGATCCATCGAGGGAGCTAGCCTGCCGGTTCCCTCAATTTGACCGCGCTCGCTTAACCTCCCCGGCCCCTGCTAGATTGTCCCTTCTCCACTGCCAGGGAAGCACCATGGGACACTCACTGAAAATCTTGGGCCGCACCTCTTCCATCAACGTACGCAAAGTCCTGTGGACATGCCACGAACTGGGCATCGAATACGTACGCGAAGATTGGGGTATCGGCTACCCCCCCACCCAATCCCCCGAATTCCTGGCCCTGAACCCTAACGCGCAAATACCCGTGCTCATCGACGACCACGGCGTGCTGTGGGAATCCAACACCATCTGCCGCTACCTGGTCAGCCTCTACCAACGCCACGACCTCTTGCCCGCCGAACCCGCGCCACGGGCCAGGGTGGAGCAGTGGATGGACTGGCAAGCCACCGAGCTCAACCCTTCCTGGGGTTACGCGTTCCAAGCGCTGGTGCGTCAGAGTCCTGAGCATCAGGACCCGCAACGAATCGCAGCCGGCGTACAGGGCTGGAATGACAAGATGGGCCTGCTGGAACAACAGTTGACCAAAACCAACGCTTACGTCACCGGCGACGAATTCACCCTCGCCGACGTCCTTATCGGCCTTTCGGTGCACCGCTGGCGCATGACGCCCATGGAACATCCGCCCTACCCCGCCATCGCAGCGTATTACGAACGCCTCAGCCAGCATCCGGGCTTCCAGACCTTCGCCCTCGACGGCCACAACTAAGGACATGCACGTGAAAGGACTCAACATACTGCTCACCGGCGCCTGCGGCAGAATCGGCAAGACGTTTTTCGAAGCCTCGAAAGACCACTACCGCTTTACGCTTACAGACCGCGTCACGCCGGATTTTGAACTGGGCGACCATCGCTTCGTACACGCCGACTTGAGCGATAAATCCGCGCTCGTCGCGCTGCTCGATGGCATCGACGTGATCGTGCACCTGTCGGGCATCCCCCATGCCAGCGCCTCGTTCGACGAACTGCTGCCAAACAACATCCTCGCCACCACCTACCTGTTCGAAGCTGCCGTGGCCGCCGGGGTAAAGCGTCTGGTTTTCGCCAGCAGCGCCCAGACCATCGAAGGCTACCCGGTGGATCGGCAGATCACGCCTGGCATGCCAGTGCTGCCCGCCAATCTGTATGGCGTGAGCAAATGCTATGGCGAGGCGCTGTGCGGCTACTACGCGGCGAAAACGCCACTGTCGACCATCGCACTGCGCATTGGCGCCTTTGAATTCCCCGAAAGCCACGACCTGAACAACGCCCGCGACCTCAGCGCTTGGCTCAGCCCACGGGATGCGGTGCAATTGCTGCAACGTTCGGTTGAAACTAAAGACGTAAAGCACTTGATCGCCCACGGCATTTCCAATAACCGTTTCAAGCGTCTGGACTTGAGCGAAACCACGCGTGTGCTGGGCTATCAACCGGTGGATGATGCGTTTCAGACATTCGAGATTCCCATCACCTACTGAGTTGCAGGCGGCAATGGCTGGCCGTCGATGGGCCAGCACTTGCCGCAACAGCCGAGCCGCCCCTAGCAAAACCTGGGCTTTTGCGCCCGGCACGCTATTTGCTCCAGCTGTAGCACCGTACATTTCCTCCAGGTGCCCGATCATGCTGGTTAACAACAACACCCAAGCCGTATCGACCGTCCAACAGCTCAAACGCCCCGATATGGATCCAGCCAACGCTGCCGCCAGTGCGCTGTACAGCGGCGCCGTTCAAGCCGCGCAGCAAAGTGTGACCGTACCGGTCGCGCAGAAGGACCTGGACAAAGCCACCGACCGTATCGACGAAGCCTTCGCCAAGACCCGCGTGCAGTTGCAAGCCTCCACCACGGCAACCACCTCCTCGACCGAGACGCCTGCCACCACATCCACCTCTGGCGCGCGCTCTGAATTCACGGAGTACATGAGCAAAACCCCGGCCGAACGCATCCGTGAGCAGTTGCTCAAGGAGCAGGGTTTGACTGAGGCGGATGTACAGAACATGTCCCTGGAAAAACAGGACGCGATTTCCAAGCAAGTGGCCGACCGGTTGAAGCAGCAACAAGAGCAGCAAGTAGCGGCGAAAGCCACTGATCCTGCGCACTCGGTGAAAGAAACCCTGGCGGCAATCTAAGCCACACATCGGGTCAACCTGTGGGAGAACTTGGTCTCTCCCACAGGGATTGGCTTTCCAAATTGGAAATGGATAGGTTGGCTATTGCAGTTGAAGCGTCGAATTGAACTGCCCGATCGCATCCACCACATGCCGTGACCCTTCCTGAATCTCCAGGATCACCTGCCCCGCCTCGTTCGCCAGTTCCACCCCCAACCCCGTTCGGCTCAAGCTCGACTGCATGCTCGACACTGCGCTCAACGACAGATCATGGTTCTTGCGCACCACCTCCACAATCTCCACCGTGGCGTGGCTGGTACGTGCGGCGAGGCTGCGCACTTCGTCGGCCACCACCGCAAACCCGCGTCCGTGCTCACCGGCTCGTGCCGCTTCAATCGCGGCGTTGAGCGCCAGCATATTGGTTTGCTCGGCAATGCTGCGGATGGTCTGCACAATGGCGCCAATGATGTCCGACTGCTTGCTCACCGCGTCGATGCTCTGTGCCGCCTGGTTCAAATTGTGAGAAATCTCTTCGATGATCTGCACGGTTTGCTGCACCACCTCCGATCCTTTGCGCGCGCAGGCGTCGTTTTGTACCGAGGTGGCGTGAGCCGAATCGGCGGCGGTGCGCAGGGTGGTCACTTGGTCGGTGATGTCGCTGGCGAATTTCACCACTTTGTACAGGCGCCCGTTGGTGTCGAAAATCGGGTTGTAGGACGCTTCCAAAAACAGGGTTTTGCCGTATTTGTTTTTGCGCTCGAAGCGGTGCGAGTGGTATTCGCCGCGATTGAGGGACGCCCAGAACGCTTTGTATGCCGGCGACTCCACTTCGCTGCGATGGCAAAACAGGCTGTGGTGCTGGCCGACGATTTCATCCAGTGAGTACTGCACGGTCTTCAGAAAGTTGTTATTGGCCTTGAGAATCTGGCCTTGAGGGGTGAACTCGATCATCGCCATGGAGCGGCTGATGGCGTCGATCAGGCTCTGGTTTTCATGTTCATGGTGGACCCGCGCGGAAATATCGGACGCGACTTTGATCACACTCTGTACGTGGTTGTCGCTGTCCAGCACGGGCATATAGCTGGCTTCGAGCCACACCTCTTGGCCGTGCCTGTTCAAGCGTACGAACGTGCCGCTGAGGGCCTCACCCCGCGCCAGGTCGCGCCAGAGCTTGGCGTAGGCGTCGGTATGGGTGTAGGCCTCGTCACAAAAGATCCGATGATGCTGGCCGCGAATTTCCTCGGCGCTGTAGCCCATGGTTTTGCAGAAGTTGTCGTTGGCATCGAGTATCACCCCATCGCGATCAAATTCGATCATGGCCATGGAACGGCTGATAGCGGCGAGTTTGGCGTTGGATTCGGTGAGTGCACAGGAGAAACGCTGGATTTCAAGCAGGTCAGACTTGTGATGGAGGTTGAACATGTCGGACACCCTTAAGTAACCCGCGCCTGGCTAGGCGCATTCCATTCATCAGTTGGATAGTGCTGGCAGACCTTTATGGGATAACCATCCGAAACGCTTTACACGCCGAGCGTCATCAACGGTTCTGGGTGAGCATAGACAGGGCTTGGCGCTATGCAAGGCCATCAGTCAGCCATTAGTTATGGCAAGGCGGGGCAGGAAGGGAGGTTGAGCGCGGGGCAAGGAACGGCCAACAGAGCGGGTTGCGTTGGCCGCTTAAAATCCTTCAGTTGAAGGGTGATCAGTGACCGAACAGGCCGCTCTCGGATTTCTTGGTTTTTTTGTCGGCGCGTTTTTCATCGGCGGTCTTTGCCGGTTTCTTCTTCGCTGCTTTCTTTGAATCCATACCTTTGGCCATGATGCGTGCTCCACTGAAAGGGGATGTAACACTGGGTATAACACCGATCACCTGCCAGAAGGGGTTTATAATCCGCGCCCCTTTATAAAGCCTGTCTGAACACCATGACTGAGTTGTCCATTGATCTGCTGGCAGAGCCTCTGTGGCCGCTGCTGAACAAGTTCTACCGCAGCCACGACTCGTCGATGAAGACCCTCAAAGGCGGGCGTTTATGGGTGGCGCGCGATGGTGAAATTGTCGCCGGGCTGTGCCTGTCGCCGGTGGTAGGCGGGCAATGGCTGACCGGAGTGTTTGTGGCTCCGGCGTATCGCCGCCAAGGGTTGGCGGCGCGCTTGATTCTTCAGGCAATAGCTGATGTGCAAGGCACGGTATGGCTGCTGTGCCATCCAGACCTGGAAAGCCTGTATCAGCGCATGGGATTCACCCAGGATACGATCCTGCCCCAATCCCTCAGCGAACGGCTGGTGCGTTACAAGCGCAACAAACCGATGATCGCCATGGGCTTAGAACCGTTGGTGAGGTCGACCTCAGATAATGTGTGATCGGCCGGTAAAGCGCCCATGCTAGCCTCGGCAGCACAGTGGCCTTTACCAGGATGATCATGAAACCGACGCTTGCAGCCCTCGCCCTCACCGCCCTCCTCGCCCCGGCCTTGAGCCAGGCAGCCGACGCCCCCATCAGTGCCCAGCAATACGCCAGCGTGCTCGCCGGCAGTTGGCGCGACCCAGCAAACAGCGCCCGCGATGGGTATCGGCATCCACAGCAGACCTTGGAATTCTTTGGCCTGGGCGCCAAACAGAGCGTGATCGAAATCACCCCCGGCGGCGGCTGGTACAGCGAGGTGCTGGCGCCATTGCTCAAGGACCAAGGGCACTACATCGCTGCGGTGCAGGCCGCGAGCAGCAGCGCTTACGCGCGTACGTCCGAAGAAAACCTCAAGAAAAAATTTACCGCCGACCCTACGCGTTATGCCAAGGCCGAGGTGATCGAGTTCGACCCCAAGGCACCGGTATTCGGCAAACCGGCCTCGGTCGATACGGTGCTGACATTCCGCAATGTGCACAACTGGGTGCTGGCTGATACCGACAGGGCCACTTTCAACGCGTTCTACAAGGTGCTTAAACCCGGTGGCGTGCTAGGTGTGGTGGATCACCGCGCCAAAGACGGAGCGTCGCTGGAAGACATCAAGCACAGCGGCTATCTGACCACAGCGTATGTGGTGAAACTGGCCACCGACGCGGGCTTCAAACTGGAGGGGCAAAGCGAGGTGAATGCCAACCCGAAAGACACCAAAGACTACCCGGAGGGCGTGTGGACATTGCCGCCGGCATTGAAGCTGGGAGAGCAGGACAAGGCCAAGTATGTGGCGATTGGCGAATCGGATCGGATGACGTTGAAGTTCGTGAAGCCGACCCGATAACCCGATGTGAAGCGCGATTCAAATATGGGAGGCGCTTGGCCTCCCACATTTTTTCAGTGTGTCTGGGGATTACTCGTCAGCCGTTGGGTCCATGTCGGGGAACATCACTTCGATAAATCCGAACTTGCTGAAGTCGGTGATCCGCGACGGATACAACCGGCCAATCAGGTGATCGCACTCGTGCTGCACCACCCGCGCATGAAAGCCGTCGGCAGTGCGGACGATCGGCTCACCCTTGGGGTCGAAACCTTCGTAGCGGATCTGCTGGTAACGGTCCACTGCACCGCGCAGACCGGGTACCGACAGGCAACCTTCGTAGCCTTCTTCCAGCACTGGGCTGAGCGGCGTGATCAACGGATTGATGAGAATAGTCTGCGGCACCGGCGGCGCGTCCGGGTAGCGCTCGCTGGCCTCAAATCCAAAGATCACCAGTTGCAGGTCGACGCCAATCTGCGGCGCAGCCAGACCTACACCGCCGACGTGCTCCATGGTCTGGAACATGTCGTCGATCAATTGCCACAGCTCAGGGCTGTCGAACATCTCCGGCGGAACCGGTGGCGCGATACGCAGCAGGCGCTCATCGCCCATTTTCAGGATTTCACGAATCATTGATCAGGCTCAACGGGGGTGGGCTTGGAGTGGTCACGGCCTAGGCCTGAGACGTGCTGTTTTTCATCGGTGTGGCCGGGTTCATCGAACTCTTTTTCACCGGGATCTTTACCCTCGGCCGACATGTGTTCGATCACGGCATTCATCTCCGCGCCGAGCAGCAGCACGGCAGCGGAAATATAGAAGTACAAAAGCAGGACGATGATCGCACCGATACTGCCATACATGGCGTTGTAATCGGCGAAGGTTTTGACGTAGTAGCCAAACCCCAGGGAGGCCACGATCCACACCACCACTGCGAGCACCGAGCCTGGGGTGATAAAGCGGAATTTCTGCTCGACGTCAGGCATCACGTAGTACATCAAGGCCACGGCAAACATCAGCAAAATCACGATCAGCGGCCAACGCAGGATGGTCCACAAGGTGACCACGAACTCCTGCATGCCGATCTGCCCCGCCACCCATTCCATCACTTGGGGGCCGAGCACCATCAACGCCGCAGCGGCCAACAGCATGCCGGCGATACCAATGGTGTAGAAAATCGACAGCGGAAAACGCTTCCAAATCGGCCGCCCTTCCACCACGTCGTAGGCTGCGTTCATGGCGCTCATCATCAACCGTACACCAGCCGAAGCGGTCCACAGCGCAATCACGATACCCACCGACAGCAGGCCACCCTTGGACTGCTGCAACTGGTCGATCACCGGGTTGACCTGCTCCAAAGCCTGGGGCGGCAACACCAGTTCCGACTGCAGGCGCAGCCAGGTAAAGAAGTCAGGCAGGTGCAGGAAACCGATCAGGGCAATCAGGAACAGCAGGAAGGGAAACAGCGAGAACAGCATCTGGTAGGCCAGTGCAGACGCGTAGGTGGACATCTCGTCGTCGACGAATTCCTTGACGGTGCGTACCAGCACCTTGTGCAGCTTGAGACCATCGAGAACCGGAAAGATCATAGCGTCTCCTTTCGCCGCAAAGAGGGTGAGATCGTGGGCGACTCAGGGGCCGTTTTCTACATCAAAGTAGCCCATATGGCGACTTTGAAACAATTTCGAAAGTTTAGTTGCAATAAGGGATACAAAAACGGCCATCCGTGGATGGCCGCCGGGCTGTACGAATACAGCCAGTGATACAGACTTACTTGGTCGCTTTTTTGACCGCATCTTTGGTATCGCCGACTGCTTTCTGCACTTCGCCTTTCTTTTCCTGAATCACACCTTCAGCTTGAAGCTTGTCGTTGCCGGTCACTTTGCCGACGCCTTGCTTGATGTTGCCGATCGCTTCGTTTGCCAAGCCTTTTGCCTTGTCCGATGTGCTGCTCATGGTATTTCTCCGAAAGAACAATCAAGGGTTTTGGTGATTACACAAAGATTGACCAGAGGCCGTTCGGCAGAGTTTCAATTATTTTCAGCGGGCATTTCGTCCAAAACGGCAGGTTTGGCTTTATGTTTGTCGACCAACCCACGAGAATGCGCGGCACATTCAGGCTATAACGCTGAATAACAGATCCCGTAGGAAGGTTATGAAACTCAATAAAGCACAGGCCATCGCCCGTAGAAACCAGGAACTGGGCGGTGCCGTACTCGGCGTCAACAACTGCCATTTCACCGACCTGGACCGCAAGCGCAATATCTGGTGGTTCGACCTGCCGCTGGGCCGTATTGCGGTGGGCCATTACGAGTGGATTCACTTGTTGATGCACAACGCCGAGACGGATCAGTTGCTGCACCTGAAGGTGCCGACGGCGTTCCTGCGCGAGCATATCGAAGGTCTGGTAGTGCGCAATTCGGGCAAGCGCAAGCCCGAGATTACGTTGGAATTGAGCGCGGACAAGGATTCGTTCCTTAAAGACGTACGCCCAGCAGGCGCTAACGTGAGCTTCGCGCATTTCGCCCTGTAAGCACCGGATTTAAAGGTGGAAGGCGCGGTGCGACGGTTTGACTTGCTCTCGATAGCAGAGTGTCAGTCACTGAATCTGGTGACTGATCCCTCCCTATCGGAGGCAAGTCGAATCGTCGCACCGCCCATCCCACATTGGATTGCATTCCAATCCAGTCATTAAAAAACCCGCATCGGCGGGTTTTTTATCGGCTTACTTTTTCAGGCCCAGCTTCTTCAACTCTTCATCACGCAATTCACGACGCAGGATCTTACCCACGTTGGTGGTCGGCAATGCATCGCGGAACTCGACAGCCTTGGGCACCTTGTAGGCGGTGACGTTGGCGCGCATATGCTCCATCACCTGATCCTTGGTGAGGGTGGCGCCCGGCTTGACCACGATGAAAAGCTTGATGATCTCCCCCGATTTCTCGTCCGGCACGCCGATGGCCGCGCATTGCAGCACGCCCGGCAGCCCTGCCAGTACGTCTTCCAGCTCATTGGGGTACACGTTGAAACCTGAGACCAGGATCATGTCTTTCTTGCGGTCGACAATACGCATGTAGCCGTCCGGCTGGATGATCGCGATGTCGCCGGTCTTCAGCCAGCCTTCGCTGTCGAGCATCTCGTCGGTGGCGTCCTGGCGCTGCCAATAGCCCTTCATCACCTGCGGGCCCTTGACGCACAGCTCGCCAGTTTCGCCCAGCGCCAACTCGGTGCCGTCATCGGCAATGACTTTGCACACCGTGGACGGCACCGGAATGCCGATGGTGCCGATCTGGATGTGCTGGATCGGGTTCACAGTGGCTACCGGGCTGGTTTCGGTCATGCCGTAACCTTCGCAGATGCCACACCCGGTCACGGCCTTCCAACGCTCGGCGGCCGCCAGTTGCAGGGCCATGCCGCCCGACAGGGTGACCTTGAGTGCAGAGAAGTCCAGCTTGCGGAAGCCTTCGTTATTGCACAGCGCCACGAACAAGGTGTTGAGACCGACAAAGCCGCTGAACTTCCACTTCGACAGTTCCTTGACCATTGCCGGCAAGTCACGCGGATTGCTGATCAGGATGTTGTGGTTGCCGATCAGCATCATCGCCATGCAATGAAAGGTGAACGCATAGATGTGGTACAGCGGCAGCGGCGTGATCAGGATCTCGCAGCCTTCATTGAGGTTGGAGCCCATCAGCGCCTTGCACTGCAACATATTGGCAACGAGGTTGCGATGGGTGAGCATCGCGCCCTTCGCCACGCCGGTGGTGCCACCTGTGTATTGCAACACGGCCACGTCACTGCTCGCCGGGTTGACATCGTTGACTGGTTGGCCGTTGCCCTTGGCGAGTACGTCGTTGAACTTGATCGCCTGTGGCAAGTGGTAGGCCGGGACCATTTTCTTAACGTACTTGATGACGCTGTTGATCAGCAGGCGCTTGAGCGGCGGCAACAGGTCGGCGACTTCGGTGACGATCACATGCTTGACGGCGGTCTTGGGCACGACCTTTTCCGCCAAGTGGGCCATGTTGGCCAGGCAGACCAGGGCCTTGGCACCGGAGTCGTTGAATTGGTGTTCCATTTCCCGCGCGGTGTACAGCGGGTTGGTGTTGACCACGATCAGGCCGGCACGGATGGCGCCGAATACCGCGACCGGGTATTGCAGGACGTTGGGCAGTTGCACGGCGATGCGATCGCCGGGTTTCAAGTCGGTATGTTGTTGCAGGTACGCGGCGAAGGCGCCGGACAATTCGTACAGTTCACCGTAGGTGATTGTCTTGCCCAGGTTGCTGAAAGCCGGTTTGTTAGCGAAGCGCTGGCAGGACTGTTTCAGTACCGCCTGAATATTTGGATACTCGTCTGGATTGATTTCTGCAGCAATCCCGGCGGGGTACTTATCCTTCCAAAAGTCTTCGTTCATGGAAGCCCACTCCTCAGCGACGCGAATTCATCATCGCATTTGATGCGATTATTATTGGTGTATGTTTTTTTAGGTGAATCTGGCGCTTTCAAGCAGGCCTAGACGTCACAAAGCGCGCCGAGAGTAGCAGCTTTGCCAAGGGCCGACTAGAGCCAAAAGCGGGCCTTACAGTCATAAACTCGACTGTAGGACAATATTTAGTCACAATTATTTTGGCGCTCGAATTACCCACTGAAAGGCTCTGGAATGGGGTCTTCAGAACAATCAAAAACAAATAAGGGAGGGGGCTTGCTCCCGATTGCCGTGGTTCAGTCAATACATCAGTGACTGATACACCGCTATCGGGAGCAAGCCCCTCCCTCATTTGATTGCATTTCAATTCATGGTCAGGCGATGTCGCGTAGCTCCCTGCGCAGAATCTTGCCCACTGGCGTCATCGGCAACGAGTCTCGTAACACAATCTGCTTGGGCACCTTGTACCCCGTGAAGTTGGCCTTGCAGTAGGTCTTCAACTCCTCAAGGCTCACGCCTTCGGCACGCGCCACCACAAACAACTTAACCGCCTCCCCCGTGCGCTCGTCCGGCACGCCGATCACCGCGCAGTTGGCCACGGCCGGGTGGGCCATCACCACGTCTTCGATCTCGTTGGGGTACACGTTGAAACCCGAGACGATGATCAGGTCTTTCTTGCGATCGACAATGCGTACAAAGCCATCCTCATCGATCACCGCGATGTCGCCGGTCTTGAGCCAACCCTCAGCGTCCAGGCTCTCCGCAGTGGCGGCCGGTTGCTGCCAGTAGCCCTTCATCACCTGCGGCCCCTTGATGCACAGCTCGCCGCGTTCGCCCAGAGGCAACTCCACGCCTTCGTCATCAATCACCTTCATCGCGGTAGCCGGCACGGGAATGCCCACGGTACCGAGGCGCGATTTGTTGCCATAGGGGTTGGTGCACGCCACCGGTGAGGTTTCTGTCAGGCCGTAGCCCTCGCCAATCGTGCAGCCGGTGACTTGCTGCCAGCGTTCGGCCGTGGCCTTGATCAGTGCCGTGCCACCGGAGTTGGTGAGTTTGAGGTGGGAGAAATCCAGGGTCTTGAATTCCGGATGGTCCATCAACGCCACAAACAGCGTGTTAAGCCCCAGCAACCCGGTAAAGCGCCACTTTTTCAGCTCCTTGATAAACCCGCCGATGTCCCGCGGGTTGGTGATGAGTACGTTGTGGTTACCCGTGACCATCATGCACATGCAGTTCGCGGTGAAGGCATAGATGTGGTAAAGCGGCAGCGGCGCGATCATCACCTCTTGCCCTTCCTTGATCAAAGGATGGCCGTCGTCGCCGACCTGGGACATGCACGCACGCGCCTGCTGCATGTTTGCCACCAGGTTGCCATGGGTGAGCATCGCGCCCTTGGCCAGGCCGGTCGTGCCGCCGGTGTATTGCAGCACGGCGATGTCATCCAGGGTCACGGGGTGACGGGGCACCGCCAGGCCCGAGCCCATGCGCAGGGCACGCTTGAATGACACCGCGCGCGGCAGGCTATAGGCCGGGACCATCTTCTTGACCTTGTCGACCACGGTATTGACCAGCCAGCCTTTGGCGGCGGGCAGGAAGTCGCCCATCTTGGCTTCGATCAGGTAGTCGATCTCGGTGTCGTTGCACACTTCCTGTACCCGCGAACCAAACAGGTTCAGGTAGACCAGCGCACGCACGCCGGCGTCCTTGAACTGGTGGCGCATCTCGCGCGGGGTGTACAGCGGGTTGGTGTTGACCACGATCAGCCCCGCGCGCAAGGCGCCGAACACGGCAATCGGATAATGCAGCACGTTGGGCATCTGCACTGCGATGCGATCGCCGGGCTTGAGGTCGGTGTGCTGTTGCAGGTAACCGGCGAACGCCGCACTCTGGCGCTCAAGCTCGGCGTAGGTCAGGGTGATGCCCATGTTGCTGAATGCCGGACGGTCGGCAAAGGCCTTGCACGAGCGCTCGAAGACTTCGATCACCGACTTGTAGGCCGTGAGGTCGATATCGTTGGGAACGCCCGCCGCGCGTTTGTCATTCCAGAAACCAGGTTGCATTATTCTTGTCCCCTTACCTGAGTATGTCCGGCCGCTTATAACAAGCGGAGCTTTGGGGACGTTAGCAGCTATGACCAAACAGGCAAATACGCTAAATCGTGTCATTGATTGTATGAATCTTGCCGCTGATGCGTAGGCAGATACCCCGCCCCTCGGCAGATCAGCTATACACTGCAACGACCCATAGCAAAGGAAGCGCCATGAACCACAGCACCTTCTGGCTGACCGCGAATGACCGCAGCCGCCTGTACGTCAATCAATGGATGCCCGACGGCCCGGTTCACGCCGTAGTCATGCTGTCCCACGGCATGGCCGAGCACAGCGGGCGTTATGGACGCTTGGCCGAAGCGTTATGCAGCGCAGGCTATGGCGTGTATGCACCGGACCAGCGTGGCCATGGACGTACCGCCGACGAAGGTACGCTGGGGTTGTACGCCGAGAAGGATGGCTGGAACAAAGTGGTAGGCGACCTGGCAAGCCTCAATCAACACATCGGCCAGCAGCAACCAGGGCTGCCGATCATCCTGCTGGGCCACAGCATGGGCAGCTACATCGCCCAAGCCTACCTGCTGCACCACAGCGCCAGCCTGCACGGGGCAATTCTCAGTGGCTCGAATTTCCAACCGGTAGCGCTGTACCGCGCAGCGCGGGTGATCGCTCGGGCCGAACGTCTGCGCCAGGGTGTACGGGGGCGAAGTGCGCTGATCGAGTTCCTGTCGTTCGGCTCGTTCAACAAGGCCTTCAAGCCCAACCGCACGGCGTTCGACTGGCTAAGCCGTGACCCGGATGAAGTGGACAAATACATCAGCGATCCACTCTGCGGCTTCCGGTGTACCAACCAGCTGTGGATCGACCTGCTTGGCGGCTTGCAGCAAATCAGCAAAGCGTCCAATCTCGCCCAGATTGATCCGGGCCTGCCGATCCTAGTGATGGGCGGCGAATGTGATCCGGTGAGTGAGGGCAAGCGTCTCAAAAACCTGGCCCACGCCCTGCGCGAGGCCGGCTGCCAGCATCTGCAATTGAATGTGTACCCGCAGGCGCGCCACGAAGTATTCAACGAAACTAACCGCGACGCCGTCACCGCGGATGTGCTGACGTGGCTCGACCAAGCCCTGACCTTGCGCAGGCCAGCCCGCTGCGAATAACTTTTCTTTTAAAATCAGCCGTTTAAAATCGGCCGATAATTACCGTTTAGCCACAGGATGCACCTTTAGATGACTCAGGTAACCAACACCCCGTACGAAGCCCTCGAAGTCGGCCAGACCGCCAGCTACAGCAAGACGGTCGAAGAGCGCGACATCCAGCTGTTCGCCGCCATGTCCGGTGACCACAACCCGGTGCACCTGGATGTCGAATACGCCAAGGCGACCATGTTCAAGGAGCGTATCGCCCACGGTATGTTCAGCGGCGCCTTGATCAGCGCGGCCGTTGCCTGCGAGCTGCCTGGGCCGGGCACTATCTATATCGGCCAGCAGATGACCTTCCAGAAGCCGGTAAAAATCGGCGATACCCTGACCGTGCGTCTGGAAATCCTCGAGAAGCTGCCGAAGTTTCGCGTACGTATCGCCACTCGCGTGTTCAATCAGCGCGATGAGTTGGTAGTGGATGGCGAGGCGGAAATCCTCGCGCCACGCAAACAGCAGGTCGTGACCTTGACCGAGCTGCCGCCGATCAGCATCGGCTGAGTCTGGTTTCAAGGCCAACGCCATACAAATGTGGGAGGGGCTTGCTCCCGATTGCGGTGTGTCAGTCATTGAAATATCGACTGATCCACCGCTATCGGGGGCAAGCCCCCTCCCACAGTTGTTACACAGCAGGGCTTACGACTGAGCGCGAGCCTGGTTACGCAGGGCTTTCACCTGGTCGTGGTTGCGCTGTACGCCGTGGTACTGACGCTCAACCAAGTCACGAATGCCCAGCAGGTTGTGCTTGTTGATCTTCTCGATCGCTTCTTTATAAGCCTTGAGTGCGTGGTCTTCGCCGCGCTCGGCTTCGTTCAGCACAGCCTCTTCATCTTTACCGGTAACCATCGACTTTACGTCGACCCAGCCACGGTGCAGGGCGCCGGCCACACTACCCGAATCTTCCGGATCACCACCCAGGGCACGCACGGCGGTTTTCAGCTCGGCGGCGGCGGTTGCACAGTCAGCGGAACGCTTGGCAAACAGCGCCTTGAGTTCTGGGTGTTTGATGTCTTCGGCGCATTCTTTGAAACCTTTCTGGCCGTCGATGCTGGTCTCGATCAGGTCATTGAGTACGGAGATCGATTCTTTATTGATGTCAGTCATTTTTCAATTCCTTAGGCAGGTTACGAAGGGTTGTCTTAATGATTGCAGCGCTCGTGCCAGGTTTTTAAAAACAACTTTTATGTTTAATTTCAACAACTTAAAAATATTTGAACGATCTGTATGTACGTTATTTGCATGATCTGTCATTTGGCCTTCATGCAGAATGCCTGTATTTTCGAACGTCTCGACTCACGCCATTGAATCCCCCCCCATGAACCCCGAAAAACTCGAACTGCTGATCACCCGCGAAATGCCCTTCGGCAAATACAAGGGCCGGATCATCGCCGACCTGCCGGGTCCTTACCTGAACTGGTTTGCCCGCGAAGGCTTTCCCCACGGCGAGCTGGGCGGTTTGCTGGCCTTGATGCAGGAAATCGACCACAACGGTTTGTCGGAACTGCTCGAACCCTTGCGCACTAAACACGGCAAGCCCGCCCCGCGCCATTAATCAGGAACTGCGCCATGCAAGGGAATGCAAACAACGAACGTCACTGGCGCGCCATCGCCCAGCGGTATGACCTGGAACCGGGTCCGATCAATTTGGAAAACGGCTACTTCGGGCGCATGAGCCGCGCAGTACAGGCGCAGTATCTGGACCATGTGGCGTTTATCAACCGCAGCAATTCGCTGCACGTGCGCCAGCGCTTTGAACAGGGCGAGAACGTCGAGATCCGTCGCCAATTGGCCGAACTAATCGATGTAGATCCTGAGTCGGTGGCCTTTACCCGCAATGCCACCGAAGCGTTGCAGTCGCTGATCCGCAACTACAACCGTCTGCAACCGGGCGACCAGGTGTTGATCAGTGATTTGGAGTACGACACCGTCAAGGGCGCCATGCGTTGGCTGGCCGGGGTCCGCGGTGTAGAGGTGATCGAGCTTTCCCACACGCACCCGGCCAGTTTCGACAGTCTGTTGCAGACCTATCGCAGTGCCTTCGCTGAGTACCCACGTTTAAAGCTGATGGCGCTGACTCACGTCACCCACCGCACCGGCCTGGTGATGCCCATCGCAGCCATCGCCAAGGCGGCGCGTGAACATGACGTCGACGTGATCCTCGATGGCGCCCATGCCCTGGGCCAGATCGACTTCAACCTCGCCGAGCTGGGTATCCAGTTCGCCGGCTTCAACCTGCATAAATGGATCGGTGCACCGCTGACCCTGGGCTTTCTGTATATCGCTCCGGAACGCCTGGCAGACATCGATCCGGACATGAGCGAATTCCACTACCCCATCACGGATGTTCGCGCACGCACGTCTTACAGCACGCCGAACTTTCCGGCGCTGATGACACTGCCACTGGTATTTGAAGAACATCGGGCATTGGGTGGCGCAGCAGCCAAAGGTGCTCGGGTGAATTACCTGCGCGATTTATGGGTAAGTCAGGTGCGACCACTGAAAGGCATTGAGGTCCTGACCTCGGATGATCCACGGCTGTATTGCGGGATTACCGCGTTCAAATTCGTCGGCCGCAATCAGCAAGGCATGGTCGATCGGCTGCTCAAAGAGTACGACCTGTTTGCCACCACGCGAACCGGAGCAGCGTTTGGCACGTGTATTCGAGTGACGCCAGGGTTGGTGACCTCCGCGCAGGACATTCATGCGCTGATCAACGCTATTACCGAGTTGAGCGCCGAATAAGCGCTTTTCTACAGGCAAAAAAAAGCGGTACACCGACCAAGTGCACCGCAAAAATGCCGTTAAGCACAGCAACAACGATTCGGTAAATCAGATCAATCCAGCAGCGCCAGCGCCTCGGCGGTGACTTCCTGGATACGGGCCCAGTCGCCGTTCTTGATCCACTCAGGGTCAAGCATCCAGCTACCGCCTACGCACATCACGTTTTTCAACGCCATGTAGCTCTTGATGTTGGCCGGGCCAACGCCGCCGGTCGGGCAGAATTTCACTTCGCCGAACGGGCCACCCAGAGCCTTGATCGCCGCCACACCGCCGCTGACTTCGGCCGGGAACAGCTTGAAGCGGCGGTAGCCCAGGCCATAGCCTTCCATGATGCCGGAGGCGTTGCTGATACCTGGCAGCAGAGGAATCGGGCTGTGCACCGAGGCTTCCAGCAGGTCGCGGGTAATCCCGGGGGTGACGATAAATTGCGAGCCAGCCACTTCGGCCGCTTCGAGCATGTGACGGTCGAGCACGGTGCCGGCACCAGTGCATAGTTCCGGACGCTGCTCGCGCAGTACCTGAATGGCCTTGAGGCCGAACTCGGAACGCAGGGTCACTTCCAAGGCGGTCAAACCACCGGCTGCCAGGGCATCGGCCAGCGGCAGGATGTCCTGTTCGCGGGCGATGGTGATCACCGGCAGGATCCGCGCCTTGGCGCAGAGGCTGTCGATCAAGGCAACTTTATCCGCCATGGACACGGTCGGTTGGGGGCTTTTCATAGCGGCTGATCCTTGGCTCATGGGCACCAGTAAATCTCTAAAGTAGGTTGCAAAAACGCGCGAATCGGCATGGCAGCAACGTCGTCACTGGCCAGGGCGGCGCTCAAGGTGGTCAATTTCGAACTGCCGGAAATCGACAGCACGGTGTAGTTGGCCGTGGCCAGCAACGCGCGACTCATGGTCAGGCGCTGGTGCGGCACGGTCGGCGCCAGCATCGGCCAGCAACGGCGGGTACCGTCGGTCTGCAACGCTTCGGCGAGGTTCGGACTGTTGGGAAACAGCGATGCGGTGTGACCGTCATCGCCCATGCCCAGTACCAGCACATCAATGGCTGGCAACTCGGCCAGCAGGCGATCGGCCTGCTCGGCAGCGTCTTCTAGATTGGCGGCGGCGCTGTACAGACTCAAAAACTTGGCCTTGGCGGCCGGGCCTTGCAACAGATGCTGTTTCAACAAGCCAGCATTGCTGTCGGCATGTTCCACCGGCACCCAGCGCTCGTCGGCCAGGGTAATCGTGACCTTGGACCAGTCCAGGCCTTGCTTGGCCAAGTTCTGGAAAAACGCCACAGGGCTGCGGCCACCGGACACAACCAGGGTCGCTTCGCCACGGGCACTGATGGCCCTGCGCAGTTGCTCTGCCACGTCATTGGCCAGGCCGTCCGCCAGTTGCACTGGCGTGCGGTACTCATGGGCAGTTACGCCACGAGGCAGTTTCAATTCAGATATCGCCATACCAAGACCTCCCATCCCGCGTGATCAGTGCAATGGAGCTCATCGGCCCCCAGGACCCCGCCGCATACGGCTTGGGCGCATCACCGGATTTTTTCCACCCGGCGATCAACTGGTCACACCACTTCCACGCGGCTTCGATTTCATCTTTACGGACAAACAGGTTCTGATTGCCGCGCATCACTTCCAACAACAAACGCTCGTAGGCATCGGGGATGCGCGCGCTGCGATAGGTGTCGGAAAAATTCAGTTGCAGAGGCCCGCTACGCAGTTGCATGCCCTTGTCCAGGCCCTGCTCCTTGGTCATCACACGCAGGGAAATCCCTTCGTCCGGCTGCAAGCGGATGATCAGTTTGTTGCTGATCTGCAAGCGCTGCTCGGGGGCGAAGATGTAGTGAGACGGTTCCTTGAAATGGATGACGATCTGCGACAGCTTCTGCGGCATGCGCTTGCCGGTGCGCAGATAGAACGGCACCCCGGCCCAACGCCAGTTACGAATATCGGCCCGCAGTGCGACGAACGTTTCGGTGTCGCTCTGGGTGTTGGAATTCTCTTCTTCCAGGTAACCCGGCACCGCTTTACCGGCGCTGTAGCCGGCGATGTACTGGCCACGTACAACCTGAGTGGTCAGGCCATCCGGGCTGATCGGCGCCAGGGCCTTGAGCACCTTGACCTTCTCGTCACGGATGCTGTCGGCGGACAAATCGGCCGGCGGGTCCATGGCGATCAGGCAAAGCAGTTGCAGCAGGTGGTTCTGAATCATGTCCCGCAACTGGCCTGCCTTATCGAAGTAGCCCCAACGGCCTTCGATACCGACTTGCTCGGCCACGGTGATTTCCACGTGGGAGATGTAGTTCTGGTTCCACTGGGTTTCGAACAGGCTGTTGGCAAAACGCAGGGCGATCAGGTTCTGGACGGTCTCTTTGCCCAGGTAGTGGTCGATACGGTAGGTGCGGTTTTCCGGGAAAAACTGCGCCACGGCATCGTTGACCTTGCGCGAGGACTCCAGGTCCGAACCGATGGGTTTTTCCAACACCACGCGGGTGTTTTCCGCCAGGCCGACCTTGGACAGGTTCTCGCAGATCGCGCCGTACACTGCGGCCGGGGTGGCGAAATAAGCGATCAGGCGTTGCTCGGTACCCGCCAGTTCAGCCAGGGCCACGTAGTCGTCGGCCTTCATGAAGTCGACGTGGACGTAAGTCAGGCGCGCCAGGAAACGCTGGGCGATGCTTTCGTCCAGTTCGTTGCCGACATATTTACGCAGTTCTTTTTCGATATGAGCCAGGTGCTGCTGCTCGGAACCGGCTTCACGGGCCAGGGCCAGGATGCGCGTATCGTCGTGCAGCAGCCCAGCGCCATCAAGTTGATAGAGGGCAGGAAATAACTTGCGCAGCGCCAGATCACCCAAGGCGCCAAACAGGGCAAAGGTGCAGGGTTCTACGGTTATCGAAGGCATGATGTTTGTTCTTTTATCAAGTTAAGCTACAAATACCTTTTTTCAAGGCATCACTCAAGGAAAAATGTAGTAATAACCACAACATTCTCCCGAAATACGCATTCCGAGTGGTGGTGTTCAGCTACCCTCAGTAGGATAGGCCACCGCGAAAAGCCACTCGTCGATTGGCTGCCGCCCTTTATTTGCATCGTCGCCCGAAGGAAAGACTGAATGGACCGCGTGCGAAATCTTCTGGAACAGATCCGGAACCGCCTCGAAGAATTGAACAAGGCTGAGAAAAAAGTCGCCGAGGTCATCCTGCTCAACCCGCAGCAGGCGACCCGCTTCTCTATTGCCGCCCTTGCCCAGGCCGCTTCGGTCAGTGAACCGACGGTCAACCGTTTCTGCCGTTCGTTCGGCGTCAGCGGTTACCCTGAACTCAAATTGCAGTTGGCGCAAAGCCTGGCCAGTGGCGCAGCTTATGTCAGCCGTGCCGTGGAGGCCGATGATAACCCCGAGGCCTACACCCAGAAGATCTTTGGCAGCGCCATTGCGTCCCTGGACAGCGCCTGCCAGGCCTTGGACCCGAACCTGATCAGCAAGGCCGTGGACTTGTTGATCCAGGCGCGGCAGATCCACTTCTTCGGCCTGGGCGCGTCTGCGCCGGTGGCCATGGATGCGCTGCACAAGTTTTTCCGCTTCAACCTGTCGGTGACCGCCCACGCCGACGTGCTGATGCAACGCATGATCGCCTCAGTGGCGCACACCGGCGAGCTGTTCGTGATTATTTCCTACACCGGGCGTACCCGCGAGTTGGTGGAAGTAGCGCGTATCGCACGGGAAAACGGCGCGTCGGTGCTGGGCGTGACTGCCGAGAATTCACCGCTGGCAAAGGCCAGTACCGTGAGCCTGAACATTCCGCTGCCGGAAGACACCGACATCTATATGCCGATGACCTCGCGGATCATTCAGCTGACGGTGCTGGATGTGCTGGCCACCGGTATGACGTTGCGCCGCGGCGTGGATTTCCAGCCGCATCTGCGCAAGATCAAAGAGAGTTTGAATGACAGCCGGTATCCGGTTGGGGATGAGTTCAACTAAGCCAGTCTGTGTGTTGGCTTCACTGGCCTCATCGGGGGCAAGCCCCCTCCCACATTTGAAATGTATTCACAAATCAAACTGTGGGAGGGGGCTTTCCCCCGATAGGGCCATCAGCCACACCGCTAAACCCCAGCCCGCGCCTGCAAGCTGAGATGCGCCCGCTCCCCCGGCGCCAGACTTGCGCCAGCCATCGCCGACTCCACGCACACAAACCCCGACGCCTCGTTAAAACTGACCCCCAGCAACGGCCGGCTGCCTGGATGCCACACCACGGTGTCCGCACTGTCGCCAGTGTCGATACACAGTTCACGCTGCCAGGCGTGATCCTTGAGCTGCAGTTCACCCTCGTGCTGGAACACCCGCTGGCACCCACCGTCCACCCGCAACTCGCCTTCCTGCTGGCAAGCCTGACGATTGAGCTGGTCATAACCTTGGGCGCCGTCGAGCCCAGACAGCGCTATCTCGTCGACGTGACCAATACGCCAGTAAGCGTGCAAAGCATGGCTCAACTGGCATGGGAGCTCGTCTTGATGCTCGGTGCTCAGGCGCAGTTCCAGGGTTTCACCCAGGTGCGCGTGCAGGTCGACCTGCCAGTCGCACAACTGCAATTGCCAGTGCAGGCGTACGCCGTCGTCGTCGGTGCTGCTGTCGAGCAGTTTCCAGTCGATCAATCGCGCCCAGCCATGGGATGGCCACGCGTTCTCGCTCGGGTGACGGCCGTACCACGGCCAGCACACCGGCACGCCACCACGGATGGCGCCGACTTGCGGCCACTTGGCCGCGCACCACAACCAGGGTTTCTGGCCACGGGGTTGGAAATGCAACAGTTGCGCGCCCTGCCGGCTGAACACCGCCTGACACAGCGGATGGTCAATCACCAACACATCGCGCATCTGAAAGCGCTCCCAGGCGAACACTGGACGCTCGCGCAAGGATTTGAAAAAGCGTTGCAGCGGATGCTCATGCATGTGCCACGGTCCCGAATATCACAGTGCCACCCAAAAAAAAGCGGATAGCCATGGCTACCCGCAAATGCGCACAGAGAGAAGGAGCTTATCGCAACAACGTTAGAACGTAGACTGAATTTTCAGGCCAGCCACCAACGCGTTGTCGACTTTATCCACGCCGCCCGGTTGGACAACGTATTGCAGGTTGGGACGCACGGTCAGCCAGTTGGTGACGTGGAAGCCGTAGTTGATTTCGAAGTTGTACTCGGTCTCGCGAATCGGCGTGTACTGCGCACTGTCATAGTCACTTACGCCATTATCGGCGTTCAGCAGCTCAGCGTTCTTCTTCACATCATTGTTGACGTGCAGACGAGCAGCACCAATGCCGACGTCATCTTTTGGACGCGCGTCGAATGGACCTTTGTACACCAGCATCAAGGACTGGTAGTTGTCGACCAGGTTGGTTTCCTTGTCGTGGAAGGTGGCGTTCGCTGCGATGTTCAGGCCGCGCGAAGCATCGCCGTTGTGCGTAGTGAGCTGCTGTTGTGCAACGAACCAGTAGCCTTTCTTGCTGCTGCGGGTACGGAAGTCTGCGCCAGTGAGGACCGCATTGCCGCCGTTGACGTCTTCACGCACGTCCGGTGCATCAGCCGCGCTCTTGTAGTAACCCACACGGTATTCGCCCGGCAGGTTGTTAACTTTCGGCGACCAGACCAATTCCACCGGAATCACGGTGCCCTTGGTGCCACTGCCGCTGAGCTTGAAGCCATTGCCGTGCTCAAGCTGCGATGGGTTCTGGTTGTATGCACCGATCTGCGCGTACAACTCAGGCGTGATGTTGTACTTGACGCGAATGGCCGCCTGGCTGACAGGCCAGTTGTACCAAGTGTTCACGTAGTTACCGACTTGCGAGCCGCAGAACGACAGGTTCTGGAAGTCGCATGGGAAGGTGTTGAAGTCTTCGCCTTCACCGAAGTAACCGAGCTTCACGTCCAGCTTGTTGTCGAACATCTGGTGTTGAATCCAGAACTGGGTCAGACGCACCATGTGGCCACGACCGTAGACTTCCATCGACGAGCTCAGCGTGCTGGCACGCGGATCGCCAATGCGGTCGTTGGAGATGTTCTGGCCATTACGGTTGGTCAACTGGATCTTGGCCTGAGTGTTATCCCAGCCCCACAGCTTTTGCAGATCCAGTGCTACGCCCAAACCAAACTGGTCGGAGTAACGACCAGTCTTGTCGTCGTTGTAGCCACCATGCAGGTTGGCGCCCATCTCCCCAACGTAGTCGGCCTTGATATCGATACCTTGCTCGATCAGCTTGGTACGCTCGCCGCCCCAATCGCCGGTCATCCACTTGGAATCGGCGCTGAATGCATCGGCCGCCATCGCATTGGCGGACAATACCAGGGCTGCTGCTGCTGACAGTTGGCAGATCAGCCGAGTGTTGTTGTGTTGCTTTTTCATCCCTACATCCTCGTCTTTATTGTTATTAAACTGTTTTTATCTAACGCGGGTTACATTTTTTAACTAAAACAACGACTTATATCGTTCAGCGGCCCTTGAACTGAGCCACGTTATCGGCATGTCCCTGTGTCGGCACTGAGGCAGCAGTGCCCAGACGCTCCCCCGTCTTGGCGTCGAACAGCAACACCTTGGCCGGATCGAATTGCAGGGTCAGGGTCTCGCCCACCTGGGGTGCCACGTCGGGCGCCAGGCGGCAGCAGACCTTGGTGTCATTGAGTTGCACGAACACCAGGGTGTCCGGTCCGGTTGGCTCGGTGACCTGAACTTCGGCACGAATGCTCGATGCGCTGTCGCCCTCGCCTGTCGCCAACATGATCTGCTCCGGGCGCAGGCCCAGGATCACGTCGCGGTCTTCAAGACCCGCATCCGTCACGTTCAGCGCCAGCTCACAACGGGCCTGGCCGCTGTCGAGCAGTGCCACCAGGCGACCGTCCTTACGTTGCAGGCGCAGAGGTACGAAGTTCATCGGTGGCGAACCAATGAAGCTCGCCACGAACTGGTTGGCCGGGTTGTTGTAGATCTCCTTCGGCGTGCCGAACTGCTGGATGATGCCGTCCTTCATCACCGCCACTTTGTCGCCCAGGGTCATGGCTTCGATCTGGTCGTGGGTCACGTAGACGGTGGTGGTTTTCAGACGCTGGTGCATCAGTTTCATTTCGGTGCGCATCTCGACGCGCAGCTTGGCGTCGAGGTTGGACAGCGGTTCGTCGAACAGGTAGATCTTCGGCCGACGCGCCAGGGCACGGCCCATGGCCACGCGCTGTTGCTGGCCGCCGGAGAGTTGGCCCGGCTTACGGTTAAGCAGGTGTTCGATTTGCAGCAGCTTGGCCACGCGCGCCACTTCGGCGTCGATGTCGGCTTGCGGCATCTTGCGGATCTTCAGGCCAAACTCGATGTTCTCGCGCACGCTCATGGTCGGGTACAGCGCGTAGGACTGGAACACCATGGCGATGTCGCGATCCTTGGGGCTCATGCCGCTCACATCCTGATCACCGATCATGATCGCACCGCCGGTGATGGTCTCAAGGCCGGCGATGCAGTTCATCAGCGTGGATTTACCGCAACCCGAAGGGCCGACCAGGATCAGGAATTCACCTTCCTTGATCGACAGTTCGATGTTCTTCAAGGTGTCGGGCAGGCCGGCGCCATAGGTCTTGTTTACATTGCGAAGTTCAAGCGTAGCCATGATTACCCCTTGACCGCGCCGGCCGTCAGGCCGCGCACGAAATACTTGCCTGCGATCACATAGACCAGCAGGGTCGGCAGCCCGGCGATCATCGCCGCCGCCATATCCACGTTATATTCCTTGGCCCCGGTGCTCGTGTTGACCAGGTTGTTCAGCGCCACCGTGATGGGCTGGGAGTCGCCACTGGAGAACACCACGCCGAACAGGAAGTCGTTCCAGATCTGAGTGAACTGCCAGATCAGGCAGACCATGATGATCGGCGTCGACATCGGCAGAATGATCTGACGGAAGATGGTGAAGAATCCTGCACCGTCCAGGCGCGCAGCCTTGATCAGCGCATCCGGAATGCTCACGTAGTAGTTACGGAAGAACAGCGTGGTGAACGCCAGGCCGTAGACCACATGGATGAACACCAAGCCTGTGGTGGTGCTGGCCAGGCCCATCTTGCCGAGGGTGAACGACGCGGGCAGCAGCACGGTCTGGAACGGCAGGAAGCAGCCGAACAACAGCAGACCGAAGAACAGCTGCGAGCCACGGAAGCGCCAGAACGACAGCACATAACCGTTCAATGCGCCGATGGCGGTGGAAATGAGCACAGCCGGAACGGTGATCTTGATCGAGTTCCAGAAGTAACCATCGACGGTGTCCCAGGCCTTGACCCAGCCGATGCCGGTGACCACGGTGGGCCAGCTCAGCAGGTTGCCGTTGGTGATGTCTTCCGGGGTCTTGAAGCTGGTGAGCAGCATCACCACCAGCGGCACCAAGTACAGCAGCACGGCGAGGATCAGCACCGCGTAAATCGCGATGCGGCTCAGGCTGATGGACGGCTTAGAGGCGAGACTAGTCATTACGTTTGGTCCTCAGCTCGGAGTAGAGGTAAGGCACGATGATCGCGAGGATCGCACCGAGCATCAGGATTGCACTCGCCGACCCCATGCCCATCTGGCCACGGCTGAAGGTGAACGAATACATGAACATCGCTGGCAGGTCGGACGAGTAGCCCGGACCTCCAGCGGTCATCGCCGCTACCAGGTCGAAGCTCTTGATGGCAATGTGCGCCAGGATCATCACCGCACTGAAGAACACCGGACGCAGGCTCGGCAGCACCACGCTCCAGTAGATGCGCGGCAGGCTCGCGCCGTCGATTTGCGCGGCGCGGATGATCGATTGATCAACGCCACGCAAACCGGCGAGGAACATCGCCATGATGAATCCGGAGGCTTGCCACACAGCAGCGATTACCAGGCAATAGACCACACGATCCGGGTCGATCAGCCAATCGAGACGGAAGCCTTCCCAGCCCCAGTCACGCAGGAGTTTGTCCAGGCCCATGCCCGGGTTGAGCAGCCATTTCCAGGCGGTACCGGTGACGATCATCGAGAGCGCCATCGGGTACAGGTAAATGGTGCGAATGAAGCCTTCGCGGCGGATTTTCTGGTCAAGGAAAATCGCCAGCGTCACGCCGATCACCAAGGTGATGCCGATAAACATGCCGCCAAACAGCGCCAGGTTCTTGCTCGCCACCCACCAGCGATCGTTGTCGAATAAACGCTCGTACTGCGCCAGACCCGCCCATTTGTAGCTTGGCAGGAACGTGGATGTGGTGAACGACAGCACAAACGTCCACAGGATGTAGCCGTAGAAGCCCACCAAGACGATGAACATGCTGGGCGCCAGCACCAGTTTGGGTAGCCAGCGCTGCAGTGCATCGAACGGCGAGGCTTTGCTGAACACAGCAACAGAACTCATGGGGAAATCCAATACAGGGAAAAAGGACTACAGGAACAGGCCTTGTGAGGGGTTAGGGGTCCCCCTCACAAGGTCAGCTTTTACTTGGCTGACTTGATCGCAGCGCCGAGTTTCTTGGCGGTGTCGGCCGGGTCTGCTTTCGGGTCGTTGATGAAGTTGGTCACGACATCAAAGAACGCGCCTTGCACGGCCAGTGTGGTGGCCATGTTGTGCGCCATGCTTGGCTGCAGGCCGCCAGACTTGGCGTCTGCCAGGAAGTCTTTGGCAGCGGTCTGGGCGCAGGAGTCGAAGCCGAGTTTGTCCATTTCATTGAGCATGTCAGTACGAACAGGGATCGAACCCTTGTTGATGCTGAACACTTTCTGGAAGTTTTCACCCAGCACGACTTTGGCGATGTCCTGCT
This sequence comes from Pseudomonas sp. H1_D04, assembly GCF_054683855.1. Classification (NCBI taxonomy): domain Bacteria; kingdom Pseudomonadati; phylum Pseudomonadota; class Gammaproteobacteria; order Pseudomonadales; family Pseudomonadaceae; genus Pseudomonas; species Pseudomonas sp. H1_D04. The sequence continues at coordinate 3,518,887 of NZ_CP162826.1, read as the reverse complement.
GACCGGCAGCGGTGCCTTTGTCTTTCTGCTTGAACACCGCCAGGGAGTCGATGTTGTAAGTGAAGGCTTTGTCGGTGCCCGGGAAGGCTACGCACTCGTAGTCTTTACCGGCGACTTTCTTGGCGGCAGTCCATTCGGACTTGGCCCAGTCACCCATGATCTGCATACCGGCCTTGCCGTTGATGACTTTGCCGGCTTCGAGGTTCCAGTCCTGGCCTTTGCCATCGACGTCCATGTAGGTCGCGACTTTCTTAAGCTCGGTGAGGGACTTGACCATTTCCGGGCCGGTCAGCGCGGCGTTATCCAGGTCAACCAAGGCTTTCTTGTAGCCATCGGCACCCATCACCGAGAGCACGACCGCTTCGAACACGGTGCTGTCCTGCCAAGGCTGGCCACCGTGGGCGAGCGGAATAAAGCCCGCAGCTTTGAGCTTGTCGCCGGCTGCGTAGAATTCTTCGAGGGTGGTTGGGTTCTTGGTGATACCGGCTTTCTTGAAGACTTCCGGGTTGATCCACAGCCAGTTCACACGGTGAATGTTGACCGGCACGGCGACGTAGTCACCGTCGTACTTCACGGTGTCGGAGACTTTCTTGTCGAGCAGGGAGTCCCATTTTTCTTCTTTGGCGACGTCTTTGAGCACGTCAGTGTCGAGCAGGCCAGTGGACGCCCATTCCTGGATATCGGGGCCTTTGATCTGGGCAACGCCGGGAGGGTTACCGGCGACCGCGCGGCTTTTGAGCACGGTCATGGCAGTGGCGCCACCGCCGCCTGCAACGGCACCGTCTTTCCAGGTGAAGCCGTCTTTCTCGACTTGGGCCTTCAGGACATCTACAGCCGCTTTTTCGCCACCCGAGGTCCACCAATGCACAACTTCAACCGTACCTTTGGAGTCGGCGGCAAATGCACTGAGGGGAAACAACGAGGCAACGGAAATAGCTACGGCGAGGCGATTAATCGCGTTCATCTGAATACCTTTTCTTGTTGTTATGCATGCAAGTCTAGAGCTTGCGCTGCACGGAGTTTAAACATGGTTTTTTCGAGCGCGGGTAACAAAGGGACGCACAAATGTCACCAGTTGGTGACATAGCGCCCAGCGCTTAATGCGCTGGTCATGCTCGGTGCCAAGGGCAGTGCAGGCAGCACCACCGCTTGCCAGGCATGGTACAGGTCCGGCTTGCCACCCCAGATAGTGCTGCTGGGCTGGTTATGCGGGTTGAGCTCGTGGTGCCAACTGCCGTGGATGCGGTCGATAAAGTGGGTTTCGCAGAACTCCCAGAAGCGCCGATACCAGGTTTCGTAATGCAGTTCGCCAGTACGTTTAAGCAAGGCTTGGGCTGCGGCGCAGGCTTCGGCGTGTGTCCAATGCAAGCGTTCGCGCACCACCGGCTGGTGGTTCCAGTCCAGGGTGTAAACGATGCCGGGGGCGCCATCCACGGCCCAGGCGTATTCGCAGGCGCTGGCGAACAAGCCTTTGGCGTCGCTCACCAGCCAATCCGGCGTGGCCAGCCCCGCTTGCAGGCGTGCGGCCTCGAGGTGCAGCACCAGCCGCGCCCATTCAAAACCGTGACCTGGGGTGATGCCGTAGGGGCGGAAGCCGTCGGCGCGGTTGTCTTCGTTGTAGTTCAGCAACGGGCGCCAGTGCGGGTCGAAATGCTCGATGACCATAAACTGGTTACCGGCGGCGTGGGTGTGGATCACGCGCTCGACTATACGCAGTGCACGGTCCAGCCAGCGGGTATCGCCCGTCACATCGGCCAAGGCAAGGAAGGCTTCGGTCGCGTGCATATTGCTGTTGGCGCCGCGATAGGCTTCGACGCCGCTCCAATCCTGAGCAAAGGATTCGAGCATAACGCCCTCGTCTTCGCTCCAGAAAAACTGGTCGATGATGTGGGTCGCATCATTGAGCAGGTTTTGCGCACCAGGCGCGCCCGCCACCACGGCAGAACTGGCTGCCAGGGCGACGAAAGCATGCAGGTAGGCGGCCTTGCCGGTATTGCCATCGAAGGCCTGAGGCGTGGCGAACCAACCGCCGTGTTTGCTATCACGCAAAGGGCCACTGAGGGCCGCAACACCGTGCTCAACCAGTTCGGCATAGCCCGGCAAGCCCATGGCATGGGCCATGGCGAAGCTGTGGGTCATGCGTGCGGTATTCATGGTTTCGGCGTGGGCATTGGCTGGCAGTTGGCCTTTTTCGTCGAGGTTGCCAAAACCTTCAGGCAGACGCGAGGCCTTGGCGAATGCCAGCAAGCGCTGCCCTTCGGCGGCGAGCCAAGCGTGATGGGCAGGTGCGTTCAGCCAACTGCTGGCAGGCAGTCGTTGCGTAGTCATGGGTGGCCCTTATTATTTTTTGTGGGGTGACCGGAGTCTAAACAAGGGCGAGATGAGGGCAAGTAACGAAGGGGAAGGTAAATGTCACCAAGCAGTGACAATGTTATAGGTGAGCATTATTCCACCCTAAGCAACCAATCCAAATGTAAGAGGGGGCTTGCTCCCGATAGCAGAGTGTCAGTCGTTACATCTATTGACTGATCCACCGCCATCGGGACCAAACCCCCTCCCACATTAAGGCTGGTTTTGGTCATTGACCCAGAGGGGTGATCTTCGCCGGTGCGTTGAGCTGTTGTTGCAGGTTCTGCACCTGGCTTTGCAGGGTAGTGATATTGCGGGTGGTCTGGATGCGGAACACATCGAACTCTTTATTGGTCGGCGCATCGTTATTGGCCGGCTGGTTGTCCTGCGCACTTTTGAGCACAACCAAATCCTGCTCAAGACGGGCGATGGCGGCGCTTGGGTTGCCTTGTTTTTTCAGCGCGGCAACGTCGGCGACCAACTCTTTTATCTCACCGTCGCGCTTGCCTGCATCACCTTGCGCAGCCTTGAGGCTGGCTACGGCGTCGGTCAGGGCCTGCACCTGACCTTGCAGCTTGGCATTGGCGCTCGACAGCTCGTTGGTGCTGGACGTCATTTGTGCGAGACGCTTGTCCAGTTCGGTGGCCTGGCCGGCTACGCCGAGTTGCTGCTTGCCCTGCTCCAGCAGTTGGCTTTCCAACTGCTTGATCTGCAGTTTCAATGCTTCGCTGCCGTTGTTCACGCTGGCTTCGCTGGCTACCACTTTGCCGGAGATATCCTGCAGGCGCCCCGCCGCTTCTTCGCTGATCCGCGCAAAACTTTCCTGGGTGGCAACCAACTGCTGGCCCATCAGGGATATCTGCTGGAAGCTCCACCAGGCCAGGCCGGCAAAGGCGATCAGCAGCGCGCCGATCAATGCCCACAGCGGGCCGGTGCTGGCGCCCTTGACCTTGACGACCGGCACGTTGCGCGAACGCACCGAGGTGGCCGGGGAAGGTTCGAAATCATCGTCATCCCCATGATCGGCCCGCAGGCTGGGAACGTTGTCGAAATCGTCTTTAGCATCGTTACGCATGAATCAACCCTGAATCGGTGAGTTAGCTGGCTGGTGGCCGAGCGACGGGAGTATAAACCCCAGCCCCGTCGCACTGATCGACCCGGAACCCTGAATTCGGTTCCCGATGTGTTGCCTGGTGTGACCTTATTTGAGCCCCGGATCCTGCGCCTTCCACCAACTGCAGAACTCGTCGAGGGCGGTCCACAGGCTGACCTTCGGCTCGTAATCCAAATAATGCCTGGCGCGGCTGATGTCGAGGGTGAAATCTTTGTTCATCACCTGCATGCCCAGACGCGTCAACGCCGGCTCGGGGCGCCCGGGCCACAGTGCGCAGACTGCCTCGTTCAGCGCCGCCACGCTGTAGGACAAGCCGTAGGACCGATACCGGGTGACCTGGGGCAGTTCCATTTGGCGCATCACGTAGTTCACCACATCCCACACCGGCACTGGCGCGCCGTTGCTGATGTTGTAGGCCCGCCCCAACGCCGAACCGGGGGCCAGCAAACTGCTGAGCAGGGCTTCGTTGAGGTTATGGATACTTGTGAAGTCGACCTTGTTCAGGCCGTCGCCGACGATCGCCAGGCGCTTCTTGCGCTGCATTTTCAGCAAGCGCGGGAAAATGCTCATGTCCCCGGCACCAGTAACGAAACGCGGGCGCAGGGCGAGCACTTCAAGGCCGAACTCCTGGGCACCGAAAACCTTTTGTTCCGCCAGGTATTTAGTCGCAGCGTAGGGATGTTTGAAGCGTTTTGGCACTTGTTCTTCAGTCAGGCCCAGATGATCGCGGCCATCAAAATAAATCGAAGGCGACGACAGGTGCACCAGGCGCCCAACCCGCTGTTTAAGGCAGGCTTCAACGACGTTTTCGGTGACCAGCACGTTGCCCTGGTGAAAGTCCTGGTAACGCCCCCACAGTCCCACCGCACCCGCGCAGTGCACCACGGCTTCGACATCGCGGCACAGGTCGCGCACCAGGTCGGCGTCGTTCAGATCACCCTGGATAAACTCGGCGCCGCGCCGTACCAGGTGTTCCACACCCTCGGCGCGCCGCCCGTTGACCCGCACGTCCAGGCCCTGCTCCAGGGCGAAACGCGCAAAGCGCCCGCCGATGAAGCCGCTTGCGCCGGTGACCAGAATCTTCATGTATTACCCCGTGTTCTTTCGTTTTTCATCGCTGTTGCCTTGACGACCGCTCTCAGTCCAACGGCACCAACCATTGGCCACATGCGTGGGCCAAGTGATCGGTCAGCAGGCCCAACAACTGCCCGCCACTGCGCCAATGATGCCAGTACAACGGCACATCGATGGGCTTATCTGGCAATAACTCCACCAGCACACCCTTTTCCAGCTGGTCGCGCACCTGCAGTTCAGGCACCAACCCCCAGCCAAGCCCGGATTCCGCCAGGCGGATAAAGCCTTCGGACGATGGGCATAAGTGGTGTTCGAAACCACCGTCCACGCCGAGGGATGCCAGGTAGCGGTGCTGTAGGAAGTCATCCGGACCAAACACCAGCGCTGGTGTGCGGGCCAGTTGATCGGCGCGCACTCCCTGTGGAAAGTGACGGGCAATAAAGGCCGGGCTGGCGAGGGCCCGATAGCGCATGGCGCCCAACAACAGACTGCGGGCGCCGGCCACCGGACGTTCGCTGGCGCAGATACACGCAGCCACTTCACCGGCGCGCATGCGTTTGAGACCAACGGTCTGGTCTTCCACAATCAGATCCAGCAGCAAATGCTGTTCGGCGCAGAAGTCACTGACGGCCTCAGCCCACCACGTGGCAAGGCTGTCGGCATTGAGGGCGATGCGCAGGCGTTCGGGCATGCCTTCTTCGTCCAGCGCGGGCACCTGGCTTTGCAGATCGCGCTCCAGCAAGCGCACCTGCTGCACATGGTTAAGCAGACGTCGGCCAATATCGGTCGGCGTCGGCGGTGAGGCGCGCACCAGCACCGGCTGGCCGATGCGCGCCTCCAATAATTTGATGCGCTGGGAAATCGCCGATTGCGACAGCCCCAGCACTTGGGCGCCTCGTTCAAAGCCAGCCTGTTCCACCACCGCCGCCAGGGCGGAAAGCAATTTATAGTCGAACATCAGTTTCTCTAATGAGCGATCAGCAGTATTGGTTTTTCTTATACAGGTAAGCCCGTGAGAATGACCAGCATTGCTTACCTCTATCAAGGAATCTCACATGGCTGGCGAAACCGCCCTGGCAACCCTGTTGCGCAGTATGAGCCCTCACCTCAATGACGGTGATTACGTGTTCTGCACCCTGCCCGATCACAACATCCCGGCAGGATGCGAGGTGATCGGCAGCTTCCGTGAACAGGAAGGCCTGACGCTGATCCTGGAACGCCAGCAAGCCGAACACGCTGGGTTGGCCTTCGATTACGTAGCCGCCTGGATCACCCTGAATGTGCATTCAGCCCTGGAAGCCGTTGGCCTGACGGCCGCCTTCGCCAGTGCGCTGGGCAAGGCTGGGATCAGTTGTAACGTGATTGCCGGCTACTACCACGACCATCTATTTGTCGGCCGGGCCGATGCAGAACGCGCGATGCATGTGTTGCGGCAACTGGCTACGGACTCGGAGTAAACCCTATGTGGCAAAGCTATCTGAATGGGCTGTTGGTGGCGCTGGGCCTGATCATGGCCATCGGTACGCAGAACGCTTTTGTATTGGCGCAAAGCCTGCGCCGTGAACATCACCTGCCGGTGGCGGCGTTGTGCGTGGTGTGTGATGCGCTACTGGTGGCGGCCGGGGTGTTCGGCCTGGCCACGGTCCTTGCGCAGAACCCGCTGCTGTTGGCAGTTGCCCGCTGGGGCGGCGCGGCCTTCCTGTTGTGGTACGGCACCCTGGCACTGCGTCGGGCGTTCTCGACACAGAGCCTGGAACAAGGCGGCAACCTCAAAGTGCGCTCGTTGCGCGCGGTGATGCTCAGTGCCTTGGCGGTGACACTGCTCAACCCTCACGTTTACTTGGACACGGTGCTGCTGATCGGCTCACTCGGCGCGCAACAGACCGAACCTGGCGCCTACGTAGCAGGGGCCGCAAGTGCATCATTCCTGTGGTTTGCCACCCTGGCACTCGGCGCCGCGTGGCTGGCCCCCTGGCTCGCACGCCCGGCCACATGGCGGCTGCTGGACTTGGTGGTGGCAGTGATGATGTTCAGCGTGGCTTACCAATTAATAAGCGCGCCATGAACTTATTCCAAAAGGCTCTGGAACCTCTATCCCACACAGTTGTTGCGTGGTTTTGCCGCACCCCCGGTGCTATGATCCTGCCCCTGCGCCGCAAAGAGTACAAACTCCCCGGCGCTTGTTTGGCCGCCCGTGATCGGCCTTGCGCTCACCGCAACTGACCTGATTAGGAGAATCATCATGGCTTTCGAATTGCCGCCGCTGCCCTACGCACACGATGCCCTGCAGCCGCACATCTCCAAGGAAACCTTGGAGTTCCACCACGACAAGCACCACAACACCTACGTCGTGAACCTGAACAACCTGGTGCCTGGCACCGAGTTCGAAGGCAAGACTCTGGAAGAGATCGTCAAATCTTCTTCGGGCGGCATCTTCAACAACGCCGCTCAGGTCTGGAACCACACTTTCTACTGGAACTGCCTGGCGCCAAACGCCGGCGGCCAACCAACCGGCGCGCTGGCTGAAGCCATCAACACTGCGTTCGGTTCGTTCGACAAGTTCAAGGAAGAGTTCACCAAGACGTCCGTCGGCACCTTCGGTTCCGGTTGGGGCTGGCTGGTGAAAAAGGCTGACGGTTCCCTCGCCCTGGCCAGCACCATCGGCGCCGGCAACCCGCTGACCAGCGGCGACACCCCGCTGCTGACCTGCGACGTTTGGGAACACGCCTACTACATCGACTACCGCAACGTACGTCCAAAGTATGTGGAAGCGTTCTGGAACCTGGTCAACTGGAAGTTCGTGGCTGAGCAGTTCGAAGGCAAGACCTTCACTGCCTAAGCAACCCTTGCAGTAGAAAGAGCCCGGCGATTGCCGGGCTTTTTTGTGGGCGTCGACTCTGGACCGACCGGGAAGTGCGGAACTCAATAAGAGGAATACGCCACCCAACCGGTGAGAGGAATACACCTCTCATTCAATGTCGGAGAATCAATGATGAATCCAATGTCGATGATCGGCGGCGCAGCCTCCGCGCTCTTGCCTGTCCTGGGTAAAGCGGCGGAAATAGGGATGGATGTGGTTAAGGACATATTGGGCGCCAAGGCCCCTCAGTTAGGGGCGGATCAACAGCCACCAGCCCCGCCAAAGATTGAGTTTTAATCCGCCACCCGCTGACGCCCCTTCGCACTCGCACGCGTAACAAATAACGGCGGATCAAATCCGCCGTTTTCCTGCCCCCTGCCCGAACAAAACATCCATCCCCTTCTCCCTGCAATGTTCCTTTGACTGCCATCACTAGATTGCCAATACTCATGGCATATTGAAGGCCACCCGCATGAGACAAGGAATGCCCCTTTGAAGCTGGAACTCAAAAACAGCTTGTCGGTGAAGTTGCTACGGGTTGTGCTGCTGTCGGCATTGATCGTGGGCGTTGCGCTGAGCGTGGCGCAGATCGTTTTCGATGCCTACAAGACGCGCCAGGCCGTGGCCGAAGATGCCCAGCGCATCCTCGACATGTTCCGCGACCCCTCGACCCAGGCTGTCTACAGCCTGGACCGCGAGATGGGTATGCAGGTGATTGAAGGCCTGTTTCAGGACGATGCCGTGCGCATGGCCTCCATCGGCCATCCCAACGAAACCATGCTCGCGGAAAAAAGCCGCGCTTTGCAGCATTCCTCCAGCCGCTGGTTGACCGACCTGATTCTGGGACAGGAGCGCACGTTCACCACCGCATTGGTCGGCAAAGGCCCCTACAGCGAGTACTACGGCGACCTGAGCATCACCCTCGACACCGCCACCTATGGCAAAGGCTTTATTGTCAGCTCAGTGATCATCTTTATTTCCGGGGTATTACGCGCATTGGCCATGGGCCTGGTGTTGTACTTGGTGTATCACTGGCTGCTGACCAAGCCGCTGTCGCGGATTATCGGGCACCTGACGTCGATCAACCCGGACCGCCCCAGCGAACACAAGATCCCGCAGCTCAAGGGCCATGAACGCAACGAATTAGGGTTGTGGATCAATACCGCCAATCAGTTACTCGAATCTATCGAACGTAATACCCATCTGCGCCACGAAGCAGAAAGCAGCCTGCTGCGCATGGCCCAGTATGATTTCCTGACCGGCCTGCCGAATCGCCAGAAACTGCAGGAGCAACTGGACAAGATCCTGATCGACGCCGGCCGCCGTCAGCGCCGCGTAGCGGTGTTGTGCGTGGGGCTGGATGATTTTAAAAGCGTAAACGAGCAGTTCACCTACCAGGCCGGCGATAAATTGCTACTCGCCCTGGCCGACCGTCTGCGGGCCCACAGCGGCCGCCTCGGCGCGCTCGCCCGCTTGGGGGGTGACCAGTTCGCCCTGGTACAGGCCGATATCGAACAGCCTTATGAAGCCGCCGAACTGGCGCAAAGTATCCTCGACGATCTGGAAGGGGAATTCGCCCTCGACCACGAACAGATTCGCCTGCGCGCCACCATCGGCATCACCCTGTTCCCCGAAGACGGCGACAGCACCGAGAAGCTGCTGCAAAAAGCCGAACAGACCATGACCCTGGCCAAGAGCCGTTCGCGCAACCGGTATCAGTTTTATATCGCCAGCGTCGACAGCGAGATGCGCCGTCGCCGTGAGTTGGAGAAAGACCTGCGGGACGCCCTGGGACGTGACCAGTTTCACCTGGTGTACCAACCGCAGATCAGCTATCGCGACCAGCATGTGGTCGGTGTGGAAGCGCTCATCCGCTGGCAACATCCAGAACACGGCTTGGTGCCGCCGGACCTGTTTATCCCGCTGGCCGAACAGAACGGCACCATTATTGCGATCGGCGAATGGGTGCTGGACCAGGCTTGCCGGCAATTGCGCGAATGGCATGACCAGGGTTTCATCGACCTGCGCATGGCGGTCAACCTGTCCACCGTGCAGTTACACCACGCCGAATTGCCGCGGGTGGTCAATAACCTGATGCAGATTTACCGTTTACCGCCGCGCAGCCTGGAGTTGGAAGTTACCGAAACCGGGCTGATGGAAGACATCAGCACCGCCGCCCAACACCTGCTGAGCCTGCGCCGCTCCGGGGCGTTGATCGCCATCGATGACTTTGGCACCGGCTATTCATCGCTCAGCTATCTCAAGAGCCTGCCGCTGGACAAGATCAAGATCGACAAAAGCTTCGTCCAAGACCTGCTGGACGACGACGACGATGCCACCATCGTGCGGGCGATTATCCAACTGGGCAAAAGCCTGGGCATGCAGGTCATCGCTGAAGGCGTGGAAACCGCCGAGCAAGAGGCCTACATCATCTCTGAGGGCTGTCATGAAGGTCAGGGCTACTACTACAGCAAACCCTTGCAGGCACGGGAGCTGGCAGTTTTTCTGAAGCAGGCTGAGAGTAATAACGCAGCCATTCTCTGACGTGGCAAAACGATACTGAATATTTCCCGCGTTTAACCCTTTACACAAAATGCAAATCTTTCGCATTATGTTGCAGTTTTGCGCGCCCCCGCGTGCCCTATTAACAACCGAAGCAGGATGTTCGCCATGATTCGTATGCCCCTGGCCACCGCCAGTCTGCTGGCCATTGCCATTTCTCTCGCCGGTTGCGGCGAAGGTAAAGACAAGGCCGCAGCGCCCCAGGCGCCGACCCCGGCCGCCAGCACCACCGCTCCAGCGGCTGCCACTCCTGCCGGTCAGGTCGACGAAGCGGCTGCCAAGGCCGTTGTCGCGCATTACGCCGATATGGTCTTCGCGGTGTACAGCGATGCCGAATCCACCGCAAAAACCCTGCAAACCGCGATCGACGCCTTCCTCGCCAAGCCTAACGACGAAACCCTGAAAGCCGCCCGTGCCGCTTGGGTTGCAGCGCGCGTGCCGTACCTGCAGAGCGAAGTGTTTCGCTTCGGCAACACCATCATTGATGATTGGGAAGGTCAGGTTAACGCCTGGCCCCTGGACGAAGGCCTGATCGACTACGTCGACAAATCCTACGAGCACGCCCTGGGTAACCCTGGCGCCACTGCCAACATCATCGCCAACACCGAGATCCAGGTCGGCGAAGACAAGATCGACGTGAAGGACATCACCCCGGAAAAACTCGCCAGTCTTAACGAGCTGGGAGGTTCCGAAGCCAACGTCGCCACCGGCTACCACGCCATCGAATTCCTGCTCTGGGGCCAAGACCTGAACGGCACCGGCCCTGGCGCTGGCAACCGTCCTGCCTCGGACTACCTGACCGGTGATGGCGCCACTGGCGGCCACAACGAGCGTCGTCGTGCCTACCTCAGCGCCGTGACCCAATTGCTGGTCAGCGACCTGCAGGAAATGGTCGGCAACTGGAAACCCAACGTCGAAGACAACTACCGCGCCACCCTGGAGGCAGAACCTGCCACCGACGGCCTGCGCAAAATGCTGTTCGGCATGGGCAGCCTGTCCCTGGGCGAGCTGGCCGGTGAGCGCATGAAGGTTTCCCTGGAAGCCAACTCGCCGGAAGACGAACACGATTGCTTCAGCGATAACACCCACAACTCGCAGTTCTACGACGCCAAGGGCATCCGCAACGTCTACTTGGGCGAATACACCCGCGTCGACGGCACCAAGATGACCGGCGCGAGCCTCTCGTCCCTGGTAGCCAAGGCCGATCCGGCTGCCGACACCGCTCTGAAGGCCGACCTGGCTGCGACCGAAGCCAAGATGCAGGTCATCGTTGATCATGCCAACAAAGGTGAGCACTACGACCAGTTGATCGCGGCCGGCAACGACGCAGGCAACCAAATCGTGCGCGACGCGATTGCTTCGCTGGTCAAGCAGACCGGTTCGATCGAAGCCGCAGCGGGCAAGCTGGGCATCAGCGACCTGAACCCGGATAACGCTGATCACGAGTTCTGATCAGTGCCGTGTTGAATGAGGCGACCTTCGGGTCGCCTTTTTTTTACCTGCCTTTCACAGCAGTACCACCACCCAGGAACCAATGCGGGAGGGGGCTTGCCCCCGATAGCGCTGGTTCAGCAGATATTTTCTTCGCTGACACACCGCCATCGGGGGCAAGCCCCCTCCCTCATTTGATTTGCGTCGCTTTCAAGGCCCGGTTTACATGCCCTGCACCCTAGGTAGAATGACGCCTCTGCCCTATTTCGAGCTCATTTCATGGCGTTGCCGACCCTACGCATCATCGGTTTCATCATCGGCATCTTCCTGATCACCCTCGCGATCGCCATGGTCGTGCCCATGGCCACCCTGGTGATCTTCGAACGCACCAGCGACCTGCCCTCGTTCCTGTGGGCCAGCCTCATCACCTTTATCGCCGGCCTTGCCCTTGTAATCCCCGGTCGCCCGGAGCACGTGCACCTGCGCCCGCGGGACATGTACCTGCTGACGGTCACCAGTTGGGTGGTGGTGTGTGTGTTCGCCGCGCTGCCGTTTTTGCTGACCCAGCACATCAGCTACACCGACTCGTTTTTCGAAAGCATGTCCGGCATTACTGCCACCGGTTCTACGGTGCTCAGCGGGCTGGACAGCATGTCGCCGGGCATCCTGATGTGGCGTTCGCTGCTGCACTGGCTGGGCGGTATCGGGTTTATCGGCATGGCGGTAGCGATCCTGCCGCTGCTGCGCATTGGCGGCATGCGCCTGTTCCAGACCGAGTCCTCGGATCGTTCGGAAAAGGTTATGCCCCGCTCTCACATGGTGGCGCGGCTGATTGTGGCGGCGTATGTAGGCATCACCATCCTCGGCAGCCTGGCGTTCTGGTGGGCCGGCATGGGCCTGTTTGACGCGATCAACCATGCGATGTCGGCGATTTCCACCGGTGGGTTCTCTACCTCCGACGAATCCCTGGCCCACTGGAAACAACCGGCGGTGCATTGGGTCGCGGTGGTGGTGATGATCCTCGGCAGCCTGCCATTCACCCTGTACGTCGCCACTTTACGCGGCAACCGCCGGGCGCTGCTCAGGGACCAGCAGGTACAGGGCTTGCTCGGTTTGCTGGTAGTAACCTGGCTGGTGCTCGGCACCTGGTACTGGTGGACCACCAACCTGCACTGGCTGGATGCACTGCGCCACGTGGCGTTGAACGTCACCTCAGTCGTCACGACCACCGGCTTTGCGCTGGGGGACTACAGCCTGTGGGGCAACTTCTCACTGATGTTGTTCTTCTACCTGGGCTTTATCGGTGGCTGTTCAGGTTCCACCGCCGGTGGGATCAAGATCTTCCGCTTCCAGGTCGCCTATATCCTGCTCAAGGCCAACTTGAACCAGCTGATTCACCCGCGCGCGGTGATCAAGCAGAAGTACAACGGCCACCGTCTCGACGAAGAGATCGTGCGCTCGATCCTGACCTTCTCGTTTTTCTTTGCCATCACCATCTGCGCTATCGCGTTAGCCCTGTCGCTCCTGGGCCTGGACTGGATGACCGCACTCACCGGCGCCGCCAGTACCGTCTCCGGCGTCGGCCCTGGCCTTGGGGAAACCATCGGCCCGGCGGGCAACTTCTCCAGCCTGCCGGATGCGGCCAAGTGGATCCTGTCCCTGGGCATGCTGCTGGGCCGGCTGGAGATCATCACAGTCTTTGTTCTGTGCATCCCGGCGTTCTGGCGTCACTGACGGTCGACGTGTCTTGCAACCGCGCCCGGTATTCGCCGGGCGTGGTATCGAACCAGCGGCGAAACGCGCGGAAGAAGTTGCTCGGATCAGCAAAGCCCAGCAGGTAGGCAATCTCCAGCAGCGTCATGCTCGGCTGTGCCAGGTATTGCTCGGCCAGTTCGCGGCGGGTGTCGTCGAGCAGGGTCTGAAAACTCGTGCCCTCCTCCTGCAGACGCCGCTGCAAGGTGCGCTGGGACAGGTGCAACGTCTGGGCCACCACTTCACGCTTGGGTTCGCCTTGGGGCAGCAAACGACACAGCACTTGCCTCGCCTTGTGGGTCACGCGGCTCTCGGAAAAGCGCGCCAGGTATTCACCGGCAAAACGGTCGTGCAACAACGCCATCGCCTCGTTGGCCGTCGGCAGCGGTGCGTCCATGTCGGCTCGTTCGAAAATCAACGCGTCATAGGGCGCGTTGAACTCCAATGGTGCATGGAAAGCTTGCTTATAAGGCTCCAGGTCCGCCGGTTGTTCACCTTGCAACATGACTTTACGCGGCTGCAAGGTACGGCCGGTCAGCCAGCCGCATAGTGCCAATGCACAGGCCAGAGAGGCTTCGGCACTTTGCCTTGTGGGCGGCAGATGATCGCCATGCACCGTCAGAATCAGCGCATAGCCTTCGGGCAGCAGTCGGAAACTCAAGTCGGCGCTTTCGGCAATGATCCGCTGGTAACGCACCAGCCGCATGAAGCCCTCGGCCAGGGTGTTACTGGACATCAACGCATAACCCGCCACATGAAACGACGCCGGGCGCACTACCTTGCCCATGTTCAGGCCAATCGCGGGGTTGCCCGACAGCTCGACTGCCCGTTGCCACAGGCGCGTCATGGAGTCTTGCGGGAACCGAGCATCGGGGTCATTGAGGGCGGCGTAGTCAAGGCCCAGTTGCTTGAACAGGGCGCGGCAATCCAGACCATCCATTTCCAGTGCCTTGACTATCCCCATCGCCCAGCTTGCAGAAGTTGTTCGTTCGCTCATGGCGTCTTCTTAATAAAGCAGGCTCATAACGGCAGCCAGGAATCCAAGGATACTAAAGTGGCATCTAATGTCACTGGCTGTTACCACTGATCACTCTAGACTCAAATAAGCTCCCCGCCGAACATCTGTTGGGCGGCACAACAATCAAAAGGGCCGGTCACCGTGGAAAACGTCAAGCGATTCAATAGCTTCGCCGAGTTTTACCCTTACTATTTGGCCGAACACGCCAACAGCACCTGCCGTCGCCTGCACTTTATCGGCACCACCCTCGTGATCGGTATTTTGGCCTATGCCATTGGCAGGGGGTCGTTAGGCCTATTGCTGGCCGTGCCGATTGCCGGCTACAGCTTTGCCTGGATCGGACACTTCTTCTTCGAAAAGAACCGCCCGGCAACCTTTCAGCACCCGTTCTATAGCCTGCTGGGAGATTTTGTGATGTACCGCGACATGATCCTGGGCAAGGTGCCGTTCTGAACGGTGTGACCTCTTGTCACTTGCGTAAAGCCATAAAGGTTTGTGCATCCGCCGATATAAAAGTCTTTTTGTCATTTACAGTGCTGTATCCTGCCAAAGCTTTTTGAGAGCGCGGAATCACCTGCGATTGAAAAAACAGACCTTGCGAGGAGCGACGACGATGCACGAGATACCTAATCTCCCCTTCCCAAGCCTGCACGAAACTGAGCAGCCAACACCGCAGCAGGCCAGCGCGAAGCAGCCTGAGGCCAAAGAAGCAAAACCAGTCGACAGCAAAAGCCAGGACTGACGCCGTACCAGACCGTGTGGAAAGCGCAGCTTTGAGCGCTTTCCACACTGCCTGAATCCTCCGAGATCCCCGCCATGACCGATACCCTCCCCAATACCCCGGACACCGCCGTACTCGACGCTGCCTTGCAGATGGTCGAAGTGTGGAACCGCCTCAGCGCGGACAAGCAAGCCGTACTGCTCAAGCGCTTCGGTACCCAGGAAAACGCCTTGGCTGCTCTGGTCACCACCCAATTACTGGCCCCGACCAAAACCTGACGTCTTTTTGATCTGACGTTTTTGCGTTTTACCGCCCTGCACACGTCAAAGCACCGGTATCATTAGCAGCCTATCTTTACCTGCTGCGACAGTGGACCTCTCCCCATGCCAGATACCCAGCGCCCCATGGCGGTCACGCTGCAAGTTGTTTCCATCGTGTTGTTCACCTTTATCGGCTACCTGAATATCGGTATCCCCCTGGCCGTGTTGCCGGGCTATGTCCACAGTGAGTTGGGCTATGGCGCGGTGATCGCAGGGCTGGTGATCAGCGTGCAATACCTGGCCACCCTGCTGAGCCGTCCTTACGCGGGCAAAATCATCGATAACCTGGGTAGCAAGCGCGCGGTGCTGATCGGCCTGGCGGGCTGCGGCCTGAGTGGCGTGTTCATGTTGCTCGCTGCGTGGTTTTCAAACCTGCCGGCTGTCAGCCTGGGCAGCCTGCTCGTCGGTCGATTGGTACTGGGCAGCGCAGAAAGCCTGGTGGGGTCTGGCGCCATCGGCTGGGGCATCGGCCGAGTTGGCGCGGCGAATACGGCCAAGGTCATCTCCTGGAACGGCATTGCCAGCTATGGCGCGCTGGCCGTCGGCGCGCCGTTGGGCGTAGTGCTGGTGAAGAATTTCGGGCTGTGGAGCATGGGCGTCAGCATTATCCTGCTGGCCGTCGTCGGCCTGTTGCTGGCCTGGAACAAGGTTGCCGCGCCGATCGTGGCCGGTGTGCGCTTACCGTTCATGAACGTGCTGGGCCGCGTATTGCCCCACGGCTGCGCGCTGGCTTTGGGGTCCATCGGCTTTGGCACCATCGCCACCTTCATCACCTTGTATTACACCACTCAGCACTGGGATAACGCGGTGTGGGCCCTGAGCCTGTTTGGCGCCAGTTTTATCGGCGCACGGCTACTGTTCGGGAATTTGATCAACCGCATCGGCGGCTTTCGCGTGGCGATTGCGTGCCTGTCAGTAGAGATCCTCGGCCTGCTGTTGCTGTGGCTGGCGCCTGACGCCAACCTGGCCTTGGCCGGCGCGGCATTGAGCGGGTTCGGGTTTTCCCTGGTGTTTCCGGCACTGGGGGTGGAAGCGGTCAACCTGGTGCCCGCGTCCAGCCGCGGTTCGGCGGTGGGCGCCTACTCGCTGTTTATCGACCTGTCCTTGGGCATCACCGGTCCGTTGGCCGGGGCCGTGGCGGCAGGCTTCGGTTTTGCGTCGATCTTCCTGTTCGCCGCCCTCGCCGCCCTCGGTGGCTTGCTGCTGAGCGTGTACCTCTACCGGCAAGCACCCCTGGCCCGCGAGGCACGCGGCGACTAAAAGTCGACCTTGCCACGCCCCGCCTTGATGCTGCCGCGCTTGGTCTTGGATTCCAGGCGCCGCTTCTTCGAACCCAGGGTAGGCTTGGTCGGCCGGCGCTTTTTCTCCACCTTGGTGGCGCTGAGGATCAACTCCACCAGACGTTCCAACGCATCGGCACGGTTCTGTTCCTGCGTGCGATATTGCTGGGCCTTGAGTATCAGCACCCCTTCGCTGGTGATCCGGCTGTCGCGCAGCGCCAGCAACCGCTCCTTGTAGAACTCCGGCAACGACGACCCCGGAATGTCAAAACGCAGGTGCACCGCGCTCGACACCTTGTTGACGTTCTGCCCACCCGCGCCCTGGGCACGGATGGCGGTCAGCTCGATCTCGGCGTCGGGCAGGTGCACGTTGTTGGAAATAACCAGCATCAATCAAAAACCTTACGAAACGGACAAGCCCTACTCGGACAACAACATCGACGCCTGGGCTTTGGAAATCACGGCGCCTTTGAACAGTTTGGCATCATTGAGACGAAATCCGCTCAAATCACCGCCCCGCCAACAAAAAACCCGGCAAAGCGCCGGGTTTCCTGTTTATGCCAGCGGGCTTACTTCAGCGCACTTGCCGCAGTCAGCGCCGCTTCGGCACTGCGCTTGTTCTTGATCCAGTAACACACCGCCATAAACGCCACCCACACCGGGATCGCATACACAGACACCTGGATCCCCGGAATCATCAGCATGATGACCAGGATAAACACCACGAACGCCAGACACACATAGTTGCCATACGGGTACCACAGCGCCTTGAACAGCGGCACTTGGCCGGTGCGGTTCATGTGCTGGCGGAACTTGAAGTGGGAGAAGCTGATCATCGCCCAGTTGATCACCAGCGTGGCCACAACCAGGGACATCAGCAGCTCCAGGGCATGTTGCGGGATGAAGTAATTCATCAGCACGGCCACCAGGGTCACGGCCGCCGAGGCGAGGATGGATCGCACCGGTACACCGCGTTTGTCGATCTTGGCCAGGGCCTTGGGCGCATCGCCCTGCTCGGCCATGCCCAGTAGCATGCGGCTGTTGCAGTAGGTGCCGCTGTTGTACACCGACAACGCTGCGGTCAAGACCACGAAGTTGAGGATGTGCGCGGCGGTGTTGCTGCCCAACATCGAGAACACCTGCACGAACGGGCTGCCGCTGTAGGCATCGCCGGACGCATTAAGGGTCGCCAGCAGGCTGTCCCATGGCGTCAGCGACAACAGCACCACCAAGGCGCCGATGTAGAAAATCAGGATGCGGTAGATCACCTGATTGATCGCCTTGGGGATCACAGTGCGTGGCTGATCGGCTTCGGCGGCGGTGAAGCCGAGCATTTCCAGGCCGCCAAAGGAGAACATGATGATCGCCATGGCCATCACCAAGCCACCCACGCCATGGGGGAAGAACCCGCCGTGTTCCCACAGGTTGCTCACCGAGGCTTGCGGGCCGCCGCTGCCGCTGACCAGCAGATAGCTGCCCAAGGCGATCATGCCGACGATCGCCACTACCTTGATGATGGCGAACCAGAACTCGGCTTCACCGAAGACTTTGACGTTGGCCAGGTTGATCAGGTTGATCAACACGAAGAACGCCGCTGCCGAGACCCACGTCGGGATCTCCGGCCACCAGTAGTGCACGTATTTTCCGACGGCGGTCAGCTCGGACATGCCCACCAGGATGTACAAAATCCAGCAGTTCCAACCCGACAGGAAGCCGGCGAAACCGCCCCAGTACTTGTGGGCAAAGTGGCTGAAGGAACCGGCGACCGGCTCTTCGACGATCATTTCGCCGAGTTGGCGCATGATCATGAAGGCGATGAAGCCGCAAATGGCATAGCCCAGGATCATCGACGGGCCGGCGGACTTGAGCACCCCGGCCGAGCCGAGGAACAAGCCGGTGCCGATGGCGCCACCGAGGGCGATCAACTGGATGTGCCGATTTTTCAGGCCGCGTTTCAGCTCGCCTGAAGAGGAATTGGGTCCACTCATGAAAAGGGTCTCACGCAAGGTTTGATGATGTGAATGCACGTGGCTGACTTGAATTCCGCCTCAAGCAGCGCCGCTCAAACCCCAGCGAAGGCACAAGGAGTACAGCGTCTTTCTAACGGTCATGCGTCACCTGTTTGTTTTTATCTGTGACGAAATCGAACCCGCCAGGCTCGTGGCCAGGCGGAATGATCAGGGTCGGCAAACCCCGAGGTCTTGGCCTTTTGCGGGTTACGCAAAGGGGGTCACAGTAAAACGCGGCGCATTGTACACCGCTCGACAGCTTACGCCCGCCCCCGAACGGTGCGTGCGACGATCTGTCAGGGATTCCTTACAGCCTTGAGTTGACCAACAACGCCGAGACTTACTCGTAAACTAATCGTTACATAGCGGAAACACTGCGTTACAGCTGTCATCTTTGGAAAAATTGGCGGTAAGAAATTTCCGCGCAAAAGGCGCTGGCAGCTCACTGTATTTCCTCAGAAAAAACGCCCGCTAAAAAAACAGAAGAAAAAATCCAAATGAAACCGTGTCAATAAATATTTTGCATTAAACAACAGGGTCTCCTAGGTTCATTCCACTTGCCAGCGACGCCCGTTGGCAGGCCGTTCTCAAACACCGTCCTCTAGGAGATACACCATGCAAGCACTGGAAAACGACCTGGAAACCGAACTGCAACTCGACGACTGGTTTGAAGCGCCGACCCATGAGGCCGCCGTAGAAATGATGCAAGCTGATGCCGTAGTGCCATTTGGCACCGCGATGTGGCCTTTCTAACCGGCAGGCATCCGGCAGGTGCTGTGCACGGCGCCTGCCCCCTTACCCAAGGCACACAAGGACAGACGTCATGGACAAGGCCCGCGCCGTTGAACACTTTCTCTACTACCTCGCCCACCACCCGGCCCTCAGCGGCCTGAACTGCCCAAACGTACTGCTGGGCCATACTGAGCGCTACGATGCCATCGCCCAAGCCATCAACCACAGCAACGCCGCACGCTTCAACTTCCAGGTGCAGCGCCTGGACCTGACCGCCAGCGACACCCTGGCGGAGGCTATTGAAGGCTGTGACCTGTATCTGTTTCTCTACGATTCCTCGACCCTGCCCAACCCTCGCGCCGAAGGCCCTGACTTTATCCGTGCCCTGCAGGGTGTGATGGCTGAACACTGGAAGAAGTCCTTACTGTTCAAGGATTACGGTGACTACTTCTACGACACCTTCAGCGTCGAACCGCAACGCATTGCCGACCTCAACGCCACGCTGATCCGGCGCATGGGCCAGGCCACTGTGCTGAGCTTTACCGATAAGCACGGCTCACGCCTTGAGGCGCCGCTGAGCAGCATCAAGAAGTGGACCAATATAAACGGCGTGGGCAACCACGACCTTGCCCCCGGTGAGATCGCCACCCACAGCGAGGCCATCAACGGGCAGGTACGGTTTGTCGGCACCTTTCTCAGCACCATCCCGTTCGCGCGCAAATACGGCGTGCTGCAATCACCGCTGGAGCTGTGGATTGAGAACTCGACCGTCTGCAGCGTGGCCAGCGAAGTGCCTGGGCTGGTGGATGACTTCAACAAATACTTGAACGCCAACCCGTCCAATCGTCGGGTGGAGGAATTGGGAATTGGCACCAATGAAGGGGTGAAAGACTTGTATGCGCGCAATGCCGGGTTCGAGGAGCGCCACTGTGGACTGCACTTGGGTCTGGGTGGAGGGCAGAAAGGCAGCCATCACTTGGACCTGATCTTCGCCAGTGGGGTGCTGGCACTGGATGACAAGCCCGTGTTCGATGGCACCTTTGCGTTCTAACGATATTGCCAGTATGGGTTTGCTCGCGAGGCCGTATGACAACGCCTGTGTGAAGCGCCTGACACACCGTCTGCGCGAGCAAGCCTCCTGCTGTTTTCTTGATCGATCAGGTGTGTCAGAGGAGAGTCACACGTTCTGCGAGCCCATCTCGCATGTCGTCAGCGTCGGCGAGCCGAGGGATGCAGGTACTGAGGTGAACAGACCGTAGGTGTAATCCAGGCTCTCAGTCGTGATCACGCTGTCAACAGTCCAGGTCTCCGGCCAAGGAGCGGGATTGTTCGGAGCATGGAAGACCAGTGTGGCCTGACGATCCAGCCCAGGCATATCCGATACCGGATAATAGGGCAAAGAGGTGGGATGCTGACGCTTCCAGCGCTCCCACAACAGGTCAAGGTAACAGTGGTGCAGGAAAAACACCGGATCGTTGGGTGAGGACGGCATCGACATGTTACCGCCCACCCAGCGATGCACAGGGTCATGCAGCACGCCTTCACAGAAATTGCCCCAACTGTCCGGCCCCGGGGCATACGGCGTCTTGGCCAGCGCATCCAGCACTTGTTCGGAGTTCGGCAGATGCGCGCCGGGCCCTGCGCCCAGTTCGCGGCGCAAGCCCTTATCCCCCTCCGGAACCCCCTGGCGAATTTCAAAGCGCCCGTCCTGATAAGCGAATGGGCCCGACGTTACACGCTGGGCTTGAGCACTGTCGCCATCGCCGCCCAAAAAGCCAGGCGTGAATGGATTGCTTGAGCCCTCCATCGACCAGTCCCAGAATGGCAGGGTGACGCTGGTATCGTTAACCGCGCTTTGCAGATCCCGCTCGAATTGACGCAGGAATACGCGGTGCCAAGGGAAAAACAGCGGCGAGCGGTGCGGCATCGGCGTGAAAGCCTCCGGGCCGTCGAAGGCGTTGCTGTGAACCTGTACGTAATCGTCATAGCGCATTTGCTGTCCGGGACGCAGGACACTTTGGACTTCGTTTTTCAGCAGCAGGATGGCCTGGATAAAAAGGGCTTTCTGTTCAC
This sequence comes from Pseudomonas sp. H1_D04, assembly GCF_054683855.1. Classification (NCBI taxonomy): domain Bacteria; kingdom Pseudomonadati; phylum Pseudomonadota; class Gammaproteobacteria; order Pseudomonadales; family Pseudomonadaceae; genus Pseudomonas; species Pseudomonas sp. H1_D04. Next base: position 3,497,592 of record NZ_CP162826.1, on the reverse strand, counting down.
GGGTCATGTAGCGGTGATTGATGCGGATATCCATGGTCGTCGCCTCGTGGCATAAGTGAGTGCAGGGCTCAATCTAGTGCCGCGGTGGTGAACGCCGGTGGTAACTGTTTAGCCCACACCGCACACCATCACTCGACGAATAACGATCCGGTGAAACGCTCCAGGCGCAAATCCCGCCGCAAAAAAAAACGCCAACTTCAACAGTTGGCGTTTTTTTTATGCAGCGCTTATTGCATCACTGCGGCTTCTTGCGACCAAACCCCGGACGCTGACCCGAACCCGCTGGAGCGCCACGGCGCTTGCCCGACGGCTCGTCCGCGACCAGTTTCGGGCCGGGACGCTTGTTCGCCGCCGGCTTGGCTGGACGCTTGGTGCTGGCGTTGTCGGCCGGGCGATCCGTTTCGCCACGGTTGCTGCGACCACCGGCCGGCGCAGGACGCGGTGCACGCGGTGCGCGCTCGCCTTCCTGACGCGATGGGGCCGTTGGACGACGCTCACCTTCAATATGCGGCTGACGGGAGATACGCCCGCCGGTCGCCGGAGCATCCAGCGCCGGGCGCACAGTGCGCGCCACGCGCTCGGCACGTGCCACAGGACGCGACGATTTACGCTGCATGCGCTCAAGCTTGTCTTTGCTCTTGGCGTTCATCTGCGGCATGGCAACTGGCGTCAGGCCCACTTCGGCGCTGAGGATGTCGACTTCGTACTGGCTCATTTCGCGCCAGCGGCCCATCGGCAGGTCGGAGTTCAGGAACACCGGACCAAAACGCACGCGCTTCAGGCGGCTGACCACCAGGCCCTGGGATTCCCACAGGCGACGTACTTCACGGTTACGGCCTTCCATCACCACGCAGTGGTACCAGTGGTTGAAACCTTCACCACCTGGAGCCTGCTTGATGTCGGTGAACTTGGCCGGGCCGTCTTCGAGGACGACGCCAGCTTTCAAGCGCTCGATCATCTCGTCATCGACTTCGCCACGTACACGTACCGCGTATTCACGGTCCATCTCGTAGGACGGGTGCATCAGGCGGTTGGCCAGTTCACCGTCGGTGGTGAACATCAGCAAGCCGGTGGTGTTGATGTCCAGACGACCGATGTTGATCCAGCGGCCTTCTTTGGGCTTAGGCATTTTGTCGAACACGGTCGGACGGCCTTCCGGGTCGTCACGGGTGCAGATCTCGCCGTCGGGCTTGTTGTACATGATCACGCGGCGCACCGATTCGGCGGCCTCTTCACGCTTGATGACTTTGCCATCAATGGTGATTGCATCGTGCAGATCGACGCGCTGACCGAGGGTGGCCTCGACGCCGTTGACCTTGATGCGCTTCTGAGTGATCCAGGCTTCGACGTCGCGGCGCGAGCCCACGCCGATACGCGCCAGCACCTTTTGCAGCTTTTCGCCTGCAGGGCCGATTTCCTGGCTGTCGTTCTGGTCTTTATCGTTCATCTTAAGCACCTCCCGGTGGGTCGATTCAGGCGTGGCCTGAAGAGTGTTGAAAGCGGGGCTTTGGCCGAATAGGTCGGCAAAGGGTCGCGAATCATACGCGTAAGGCGCGCGTTGCGCATCACAGACTAGTCGATATGCGCCAAGTCATTTGTTTTTCCGCCGACCGGTGGCGCCCAAGGCCAACAAACGCAGTTCGGCTTCGGCCAGGACAGTGCGCTTGTCGGTCTTGTCGAGTTTCTTCCAGACACGGATTTCGCGCTTGCTGCGACCGCACCCGACGCAGATCTCATCGCTGAATTTGCAGACGCTGATGCAAGGGTCTTTGGTTGAACTCATGTCTTCTCACATCCCGCATTGACCGCATCAGTCTTCGAATTCGCGGCGTTCCGCCTCAATAGCTTCGGCCAATGCACGGGCTTCGTCTTCTTCATCGCTCAGCGGCGGCGGTTCGAGAGCGGCAACGGCAGCCAGGAGTTTCTCGCGGGCTTCAGCCACGCCAAGGATATCTTCCTCAGGTTCAGCTTCGACTTCAGGCTCAACTTCAACGTTCACTTCGGCTTCAGGCTCAGCCGCACCATCACGCAGCAAATCATCGAAGTCGGTCTTGATCCCCTGCTCCATGTCGTCCAGTTCCAGCAAAAGGGTGTGGAAACTGGTTTCGTCTTTCGGTTCTTCAGGCTCGGCCGTGGCATCGGCAAGTTCCTGCAAACCTGGCGGCACTGGGGCGTCGTCGAAGTCCAGCACCGGCTCGGCTTCCATCTCACGCAATTCGGCCAGCGGCGGCAGGTCGTCGAGGTTTTTCAGGTTGAAGTGGTCGAGGAACACCTTAGTAGTGGCGAACATCGCCGGTTTGCCCGGCACGTCGCGGTAGCCGACGATGCGGATCCACTCGCGCTCCAGCAACGTCTTGACGATATGGCTGTTGACCGCCACGCCCCGCACATCTTCGATTTCACCCCGAGTAATCGGCTGGCGATAGGCGATCAGCGCCATGGTCTCCAACATCGCCCGTGAGTAACGCTGAGGGCGTTCTTCCCATAGGCGGCCAACCCACGGGGAAAATTTCTCACGAATTTGCAGACGATAACCCGACGCCACTTCGCGCAGTTCAAACGCGCGGCCTTCACAGGACTTGCGCAAGATCTCCAGCGCTTTCTTGAACACCGGCGGCTCAGGGCGCTCAGCCTCTTCAAACAGTTCGAACAGGCGCTCCAGGGATTGCGGTTTACCCGAGGCCAGGAGAAAGGCTTCCAGCAACGGCGCCAGTTCGCGGGGTTCAGTCAGATTCATCAATTCAGCTCTTTATTCGGCTCGCGCCCGCACGTGGATAGCCGCAAAAGGCTCATTCTGGACCAGCTCGACCAAGGATTCCTTGACCAATTCGAGGATCGCCATAAAGGTCACCACCACCCCCAGTCGCCCTTCTTCTTTGGTGAACAGCTCGACAAACGGCACAAAGCCGCCGCCCTTGAGGCGCTCCAGCACATCGCTCATGCGTTCGCGAGTAGACAGGGCCTCGCGGCTGACCTGGTGGTGTTCAAACATATCGCCCCGGCGCAGTACCTCGGCCATGGACATCAGCAACTCTTCCAGGCTCACGTCCGGCAGCAGCTTGCGTGCGCGAGCTTCGGGAGCATCCAGCTTGGGCACCACCACGTCGCGGCCCACGCGGCTCAGACCGTCGATGCCTTCGGCGGCCGCCTTGAAGCGTTCGTACTCTTGCAGGCGACGGATCAGTTCGGCGCGCGGGTCGTCCTCTTCGGCTTCCACCGTCTCCGAACGCGGCAACAGCATGCGCGATTTGATCTCGGCCAGCATGGCGGCCATCACCAGATACTCGGCTGCCAGCTCCAGGCGCACCGACTGCATCAACTCGACATAACCCATGTACTGCCGGGTGATTTCCGCCACCGGGATGTCGAGGATGTTGATGTTCTGCTTGCGGATCAGGTACAGCAACAAATCCAGCGGGCCTTCGAAGGCGTCAAGGAAGACTTCCAGGGCGTCCGGCGGAATGTACAGATCCAGGGGCATTTCCAGCACGGCCTGGCCGTACACCATCGCAAATGGCAGCTCCTGCTGCGCACCTGCCTGGGGGTCGACGGTTTCCACTGACGACATTCAGGCCTCGACCATAAAGGGCGCCGGATCGCCACAACCCACACGGATCACTTCAGGTTCGCCGTCGGCCAGGTTGATCACGGTGGAGGCTTTGCCGCCGCCGAAGCCGCCATCGATGATCAGGTCTACCTGCTTTTCCAGCAATTGGCGCATTTCGTACGGGTCTTCCAGCGGCTCGGTGTCGCCGGGCATGATCAACGAAACGCTCATCAGCGGTTCACCCAGCTCCGCCAGCAACGCCAGGGCAATCGGGTGCTCCGGCACACGCAGGCCGATGGTGCGTTTTTTGGGATGCAGCAGAAGGCGCGGCACTTCGCGTGTGGCGTTGAGAATGAAGGTGTAAGGCCCCGGCGTGTGGGCCTTGAGCAGGCGGAAAGTACCGGTATCGACCTTGGCGAACAGCCCCAGTTGGGATAGATCGCTGCAGATCAGTGCAAAGTTATGCTTGTCGTCCAGCTGACGCAGGCGCCGCACACGTTCGACCGCGCCCTTGTCACCGATCTGACAACCGATGGCGTAGGACGAATCTGTTGGGTAGATCACCACGCCGCCGGCGCGAATAATCTCCACGGCCTGTTTAATCAGGCGCGCCTGGGGATTTTCCGGATGAATCTGGAAGAATTGACTCACGAGCTCTACCTGTTCAGACGGTGGCAACAATGGGGTCATGCTTGAATCGCCCCCACAAAAGCGGCAAATCTTCCGGGATCGCGCGGTACTCGCCGATCTCGGACCAGCCGCCTGGGCCATGAAAGTCACTGCCGGCACTGACCAGCAGACCAAATTCGCGGGCAAGAATCGCCAGGCTGCCGACCTGTTCGGCGGGTTGATGCCCGTTGACCACTTCGATTGCGTGGCCACCCGCTCCAATATAGTCGCTGATCAGCTTGCGGCGCTTGCTGCGCGTGAAATCGTAATGCCAGGGATGCGCCAGGCTGACCCAGGCCCCGGAGGCCCGTAGGGTCTCGACGGTGTCTTCAAGGGTCGGCCAATGTTGCTTCACATCGCCCAACTTGCCGGCGCCCAACCATTTGCGAAAAGCCTCGGCGCGGTCTTTAACAAAACCTTCACGCACCATCCAATCGGCAAAGTGCGGACGGGCCGGCGCATTGCCGCTGTCGCCCAGCTCCTGCTGGATCGCGCGGGCGCCGTCGAGGGCATTAGGCATGCCTTTGAGGGCCAGCTTGCGGCTTATTTCTTCGGACCGCAGCCAGCGGCCATCGTGCAATTGCGCGATAGCCTCCATCAACGGCGCGGCGTTTTGATCGAAACCATAACCGAGCACATGAATGGTGGCCCCGCCCCAGGTGCAGGACAATTCGACACCGTTGACCAGTTGCATGCCCAACGAATGGGCGGTTGCGCGCGCTTCCTCAAGACCTTCAAGGGTGTCGTGGTCGGTCAACGCCAGGACTCGCACGCCTTTTTCAAACGCACGCGCAACCAGTACCGCAGGCGCCAGGGCGCCGTCGGAGGCCGTGCTGTGGCAGTGCAAATCAACATTCACGGGAGTGTGTAACCTCAAGTCAGCTGGCGCTTTCGCAACCAAGGATGTTTGTTATTATGCCGCCACATCCAGCTTCTGGCTCTTACTGTGAAACAATTCATCGACTTCATCCCGCTGTTGCTGTTCTTCATCGTTTACAAACTCGACCCTCGGGTCATCGATCTGGCCGGCCACGAGCTCACCTTCGGCGGCATCTACAGCGCCACCGCTGTGCTGATCATCAGCTCTGTCGTGGTCTACGGCGCTATCTTCATCTCCCAGCGCAAACTGGAAAAAAGCCAATGGCTGACCCTGGTCGCGTGCCTGGTCTTCGGCAGCCTGACCCTGGCCTTCCACAGCGAAACCTTTCTTAAATGGAAAGCCCCGGTGGTGAACTGGCTGTTTGCCCTGGCGTTTATCGGCAGCCACTTCATCGGCGACCGCCTGCTCATCAAGCGAATCATGGGCCACGCGCTGACCCTGCCAGAACCGGTCTGGACGCGCCTGAACATCGCCTGGATCGTGTTTTTCATCTTCTGCGGCGCCGCCAACCTGTTCGTGGCCTTTACCTTCCAGGATTACTGGGTCGACTTCAAAGTGTTCGGCAGCCTGGGCATGACCGTGTTGTTCCTGGTCGCCCAGGGCATTTATCTGTCGCGCCACCTGCATGATGCCGAGACCACTACGCCGAAAACCGAGGACTGACATGCTCTACGCAATCATTGCTACTGACGTTGCCAACTCGCTGGAAAAACGCCTTTCCGTACGCCCGGCACACGTCGAGCGCCTCAAAGTGCTGCAAGCCGAAGGCCGCATCGTACTAGCCGGCCCGCACCCGGCCGTAGACAGCAACGACCCAGGCGACGCTGGCTTCACCGGTAGCCTGATCGTCGCCGAGTTCGCCTCCCTGGCCGATGCTCAGGCCTGGGCGAAGGCTGATCCTTATGTCGCGGCGGGCGTTTACGCCGATGTCGTGATCAAGCCGTTCAAACAAGTCCTGCCTTAACCCAAGCTGCGCCGAACCGATTGCGTTCGGCGCGCTGCTTATTACTCATTATTCTCGGTAACCTGCCGACAACGTTCTGAATATTCGTGTGGAATTAGGAGTTCCGATGCGCTTACGTCAGTTTTGTCTGTTGGCAGTGTTAACAATCGGGGCTACGGCCCACGCTGAAGAAACCTCGAACACCGGCAGTTCCACGCCCTTGTCCTTGAGTGCCGGCAGCCAGATCAGCGAGCTGCAGCAACGTTTGAAAGAAAGCGAACGGCAGCGTGAAGCACTGACCAAACAACTGCAAAGCGCGGATGCTACGCGCGAAAGCGCCCAATTGAGTCGCCTTCGCCAAGAGAACCAAAAGCTGGCCCAGCAACTCAAAGATTCACAGGGCGGTACCTTAAGCCGATGGCTGACCGAGCAACAGCAGTGGTTTGTCACCGGCGGGGCCGTCGCACTGATCGCCTTGCTGTGCGGGATCTTCGCCAGCGGGGGGCACCGTCGCCGTCGACAATGGCTAAATTGAGTGAGTCATGAGCGAGCTGTTACTGATAGATGATGACCAGGAGCTCTGCGAGCTGCTGACCAGTTGGTTGAGCCAGGAAGGCTTTCAGGTGCATGCCTGCCACGATGGCTTGAGCGCGCGCAAGGCCTTGGCCGACAGTGCTCCGGCAGCGGTCGTGCTCGACGTAATGCTGCCAGACGGCAGCGGCCTGGAGCTGCTCAAGCAATTGCGCAACGATCACCCGGAGCTGCCGGTGCTGATGCTATCGGCCCGGGGCGAACCCTTGGACCGCATCCTCGGTCTGGAACTGGGTGCCGACGATTACCTCGCCAAGCCCTGCGACCCCCGTGAACTGACCGCCCGCCTGCGCGCGGTATTACGCCGCAGCCACCCGGCCGCCGTGTCCAGCCAGCTTGAGCTGGGCGACCTGTGTTTCAGCCCGGTGCGTGGCGTGGTCAGCATCGATGAACAGGAATTTACCCTCACCGTCTCCGAAAGCCGCCTGCTGGAAGCCTTGCTGCGCCAGCCCGGCGAGCCCTTGGACAAGCAGGAACTGGCGCAGATCGCCCTTGGCCGCAAGTTGACCCTGTACGACCGCAGCCTGGACATGCACGTGAGCAACCTGCGCAAAAAGATCGGCCCGCACCCGGACGGACGTCCACGGATCGTGGCGTTGCGCAGCCGAGGCTATTACTACGCCCCGTGAAAGTTTTGTCAGTTAGCACAAAATCGTCTTTACCCAAGCTTTACGCTCCCCTGACTGCCGCTGACCTTGATCTGGGTAACCTACTCACATCCGGACTCACCGGAATAGAGACAGGAGAATCACCATGCGCAAGACCCTTATCGCTTTGATGTTCGCCGCTGCCCTGCCAACCGTTGCCATGGCCGCGATGCCCGAAGGCCCAGGCCCGATGGGCGGTCCTGAAGGCCACATGATGGGCGGCCCGGGCCACGGCGGTGAACACGGTCCGCGTGGCAAAGGCGGCCCTTTCAGCCAACTGGACCTGAGCAAGGAACAGCGCCAGCAGATCGGCAAGCTGATGGGCGACCAATGGCACGCTCGCAAAGACCTGACCAAAAAGTACCTGGACAAACTCCCGGCCGCTGACCAGAAAGCCATGCAGGATGAAATCGCCGCCGGTAAGCAGAAAACGCAGGCCGATATCCGTGCCGTGCTCAAACCTGACCAGCAGAAGAAGTTTGACGAGATCGTCAAGAAGCAGGAACAGCGTCGAGCCGAATGGAAGGAATTCCAGGCCTGGAAAGCGCAACAGCCGCAAAAAGCGCAATAATGCTCCCGCGTTAAAGCTCCCAGCCCAGTGGCTCCCGCCACTGGGCTTTTCCTGTTTGAGGGTTTCCTGTGCGTTCATTGTTCTGGCGCATCCTGGCCAGTTTCTGGCTGGCCATCGCCTTGGTTGCCGGGTTGTCGATCTTGCTTGGGCATATGCTCAATCAAGACGCCTGGATTCTCAGCCGGCACCCTGGCCTCAAAAACCTGGCCGAAGAGTGGACCCAACTCTACGAAACCCAGGGCGAAGATGCTGCCCAGGAATTGCTGCAACAGCGCAAGCGCCAGTATCACCTCGACGTGCAAGTGCTGAACGAAAGCGGCGAGCCAGTGGTGCGTGGCACCTTCCCGCGCCGCGCCGCCGCCTTTGAAGCCCGACAGAACGACAGCAAGGAAGGCCACCTTCCCTGGCGCCGTCTGACCGCCGAGTACACCAGCGAGAAAACCGGCGACACGTACCTGCTGATCTACCGCATCGCCCACCCGGAGCTCGACGAATGGCACCGCAGCAGCCTGACGTGGCCATTGAGCGCCTTGGCCATTGCCCTGGTGGTGCTGACCCTGTTCAGCCTGTTCGTCACCTTATCCATCACCCGCCCGCTGAGCCGCCTGCGCGGTGCGGTGCATGACCTTGGCCAGGCCACCTACCAGCAAAACAGCCTGGCGCGCCTGGCCAATCGGCGTGATGAGTTCGGTGTACTCGCCACTGACTTCAACCGCATGGGCGCGCGCCTGCAAAGCCTGATCGGCAGCCAGCGCCAGTTGCTGCGCGATGTGTCCCACGAACTGCGCTCGCCCCTGGCCCGCCTGCGGATCGCGCTGGCCTTGGCCGAACGCGCCGGGCCCGAAGAACGAGAAAAACTCTGGCCGCGCCTGACTCGCGAATGCGACCGCCTGGAAGCCTTGATCAGCGAGATCCTGGTACTGGCACGCGTCGATGCCGACAACGCCAGCGCTGAGGATGTCGACCTCAACCCCCTGCTCAAGACCCTGCAAAAAGACGCCCAGCTCGGCGCGCCAGACCAAGTGGTGCAACTGGCCAGCGAACATGACCTGCAGCTCAAGGGCTGGCCGACCATGATCGAACGCGCCGTCGACAACCTGCTGCGCAATGCCCAACGGTTCAACCCGCCAGGCCAGGCGATCGAGTTACGGGCGCAGCGCCACGGCGAGCGCATCCTGATCAGCGTGCGCGACCATGGCCCCGGTGTTGACGCCGAACACCTGAGCCAACTGGGCGAGCCGTTCTACCGCGCGCCCGGCCAGACTGCTCAAGGCCACGGCCTGGGCTTGGCGATTGCGCGGCGTGCAGCCGAACGCCATGGCGGCAGCCTGATCCTGGCCAATCATCCTGACGGCGGCTTTATCGCCAGCATCGACCTGCCGTTGGAACCAGGGGTTACAACGCCGGTGTGATGATCTTCTATAGTGGCCCTTCTCTTACGGAGGGCCTTCGATGACTGACCTGCTGACTCCCATCCAAGCCGCACTCGATCTACCCCACACCCCGCTGACCTTCACCGAGGCTGGCGCCCTGCCCTCTACCTACGCCGTCACCGAACTGGCCAGTGCCAGCATCGGCGCCGCCGGGCAGGCCGTCGCACAACTGATCCAGCAACAGACCGGGCGCTTACCCAGTGTGAGTGTGGACCGGCGCCTCGCCTCTTTCTGGTTTTCCTCCTCGATCCGCCCGATAGGCTGGCAAGTGCCGCCACTGTGGGACCCGGTAGCCGGCGACTACGCCAGCGCCGATGGCTGGATTCGCCTGCACACCAACGCGCCCCATCACCGCGCCGCCGCCGAACGGGTGCTGGGCAAGGTCGCCGACCGCGCCGAGATGACCAGCAAGGTCGCTGCGTGGAACGCCGCCGAACTGGAACAGGCGATTGTCGACCAAGGTGGCTGCGCGGCGCAGATGCGTGCGTGGCGCGCCTGGCAGCAACATCCGCAAGGGTTGGCGGTGAACGCCGAGGCGTTGGTCCAACGCCGGACTTTCGAAACCACAACCGACAAACCCTGGCTCGGCTCGGCCGCACGCCCGCTGGCCGGCCTCAAGGTGCTGGACCTGACCCGCGTATTGGCCGGCCCCGTGGCCAGTCGTTTTCTTGCTGGCCTCGGCGCGGATGTACTGCGCATCGACTCCCCCACCTGGAACGAACCCGGCGTGGTCCCGGAAATGACCTTGGGCAAACGCTGCGCGCGCCTGGACCTGAAAACGCCCGAAGGCCGGATGATGTTCGAGCGTTTGCTCAAGGACGCCGACATCCTGCTCCACGGTTACCGCGCTGACGCCCTGGAGCACCTGGGCTACACCGCCCCAGAACTGCAACACATAGCCCCCGGCCTGATTGACGTCAGCCTCAACGCCTATGGCTGGAGCGGCCCGTGGCGAAATCGTCGGGGCTTCGACAGCCTGGTGCAGATGAGCAGCGGGATCGCCGAGGCGGGCATGCTCTGGAAACACGCGGGTAAACCGGTGCCGCTGCCGTTGCAGGCGCTGGATCACGCGACCGGGTACCTCATGGCGGCCAGTGCGATTCAGGCGCTGGGCGAACGGTTGCAGTCCGGGCGCGGTGGTTCGGCGCGGTTGTCGTTGGCGCGCACCGCAACGTTACTGGTGGAAGCAGGCCAGGCCGCGGAGCAACCAGCGTTGCGAGAGGAAGAACCTGGAGATCAGGGCCTGGTCGTAGAACAAACCGCCTGGGGCCAGGCCCACCGGCTGCTGCCCCCGCTGACCATCGTCGGTACGCCATTGCAATGGGATTTGCCGGCTGGAGAGTTGGGCTCGCACAGGCCGCAATGGTGACTTGACCTCCGCTATGGGGAGCAAGCCCTGAGTCTTGCATAAACCATTTCAGACGAGCGCATTCCTGTGGCGAGCGGGCTTGCCCCGGCGTTGGGCTGCGAAGCAGCCCCAAAACCAGGCGCAGAGGAGTGCCCGATACACCCCATTCGTCTTAATCAGGGGCGCTTCCCCCCAACGCGGGGCAAGCCAGCTCGCCCGTTTGCTACGCGACAGCGCTACGTCGAAAAGGTAGTGGGACCTCCCACATTTTGAATAGGTTCACCCATCAAAATGTGGGAGGGGGCTTGCTCCCGATGACGCCAGTACCGTCCCCCCACTACAACGACAATACCCCGCTGTACAACCCATACGCCGCCAGCCCTGCACCGGCGATCACGCAGCTGAAAATGCCCTTCTCAACATGGGTAAACAACGGCTGGCCCTGTTCGCGCTTGGCCAGGGCGAACAGGATCACGCCCGGCGCATACAGCAGCGCCGACAGCAGCAGGTATTTCAGCCCCCCCGCGTAGAGCAGCCACAGGGCGTAGCCCAGGGCGATCAACCCCACCAGCAGGTCCTTGATGCGATGGCGGTGGGCACCTTCATAGGTTTCTCCCCGCCCGCTCAACAGCACGGCATACGCCGCCGACCACAGGTACGGCACCAGAATCATCGACGACGCCAGGTAAATCAGCGTGGTGTAAGTGCTGTGGGAAAACAGCGTGATCACCAGAAAAATCTGGATCATCACATTGGTCAGCCACAAGGCATTGACCGGCACCTGGTTGGCGTTTTCCTTCTTCAAGAACGCCGGCATGGTCTTGTCGTGAGCCGTGGCGTAGAGGATTTCCGCGCAGAGTAACGCCCAGGACAGCAATGCGCCCAACAGCGACACCGCGAGGCCCAGGCTGATCAGCAGGGCGCCCCAAGGGCCGACAATATGCTCCAGCACGCCCGCCAGGGAGGGGTTTTGCAGGCTGGCCAGCTCTGGCTGGCTCATGATTCCAAGGGACAGCACATTCACCAGCGCCAACAGCGCCAGCACGCCAAGAAAGCCAATCACCGTGGCGCGCCCGACGTCCGAGCGTTTATCGGCCCGCGCCGAATAGACGCTGGCGCCTTCGATGCCGATAAACACGAACACCGTGACCAGCATCATGTTGCGCACCTGATCCACCACGCTGCCGAGCTGCGGGTTGCCCAGGCCCCAGATGTCACGGGTAAAAATATCGGCTTTAAAGGCCACGGCCGCGATCACGATAAACATCAGCAGCGGCACGATCTTCGCCACGGTAGTGATCTGGTTGATGAATGCCGCCTCCTTGATCCCACGCATGACCAGGAAATGCACCGCCCACAGCAACAACGATGCGCAGCCGATGGCAACCGGCGTATTGCCCTGGCCGAATACCGGAAAAAAGTAGCCAAGGGTACTGAACAGCAACACGAAGTAACCGACGTTGCCCATCCAGGCACTGATCCAATAGCCCCAAGCCGACGAAAACCCCATGTAATCGCCAAAACCGGCCTTGGCGTAGGCATACACCCCTGAATCCAACTCGGGTTTGCGATTGGCCAGGGTCTGGAACACAAACGCGAGGGTCAACATGCCGACGGCGGTGATCGCCCAGCCGATCAATACCGCGCCCACCTCGGCACGGGCGGCCATGTTTTGCGGCAGGGAAAAGATCCCGCCGCCGATCATCGACCCCACCACCAAGGCGATCAGGGCGCTGAGTCGAAGTTTCTGGGCCGGTTGAGACATGAACACTCCTGACTGAAAAACCGAGTTGAGCTGACAACTGAGCACTCAACTAATTAAATCAGCGAGTGTAGCGTTTAGTAGGGATGGCGATTAAATCAATCCGTTCATAACCAAATGGCATTTAAATTAACAACATTTAGGCTTATTTAGATTTTAAATAGTGCATCAACTCTTAATATTTATAGCGAATAAGTGAAACACCGCTCAAATAGTTTGCACATCCGGCAAAAAGGTTTAGCTTCAAACGTCCATCTCACCGGCCAAATAATTAAATTTTAATGGGGTTAACCGCTCTGCGCAGCGCGTTTCCAAGGATTTTCATCGCCCACGAGTTTCCAGGCTAAGTCATTTATTCACAATAGGATGTGCCAATGAAGTGATCTGAGTCAGCTGTTTGATTAGCACACGGAATTATTCTGTGGTCTCTCTTCTCCTGCATTGGAGTTATGCAATGTCTGAATCCCCCGGAAAACTTCGATTAGGTGCACTGGTTGCACTTGTCGTGGGCTCAATGATCGGCGGCGGGATCTTTTCCCTGCCGCAAAATATGGCCGCCAGCGCTGATGTTGGCGCGGTATTGATCGGTTGGGTGATTACCGCCATCGGCATGTTGACCCTCGCGTTCGTGTTTCAGACCCTGGCCAATCGCAAGCCCGACCTCGATGGCGGCGTGTACGCCTACGCCAAGGCCGGATTCGGCGACTACATGGGTTTCTCGTCAGCCTGGGGCTACTGGATCAGCGCTTGGCTGGGCAACGTTGGCTACTTCGTATTGCTGTTCAGCACACTCGGATACTTCTTCCCGATCTTCGGCGAAGGCAACACACCCGCAGCGGTGATTGGCGCATCGGTGTTGCTGTGGGCCGTGCACTTTCTGGTGCTGCGCGGGATCAAGGAAGCGGCGTTCATCAACCTGGTGACCACGGTCGCCAAGGTGGTGCCACTGGTACTGTTCGTGTTGATCGCCGTGTTCGCGTTCAAGCTGGACATCTTCACCGCTGACATCTGGGGCGTAAAAAACCCGGACCTGGGCAGCGTGATGAACCAAGTGCGCAACATGATGCTGGTCACCGTGTGGGTGTTCATCGGCATCGAAGGCGCGAGCATCTTCTCGTCCCGTGCGGAAAAACGCAGCGACGTCGGCAAGGCCACCGTGATCGGCTTTATCACTGTGCTGTTGTTCCTGATGCTGGTGAACGTGCTGTCCCTGGGCATCATGACCCAGCCGGAACTGGCCAAGTTGCAGAACCCGTCAATGGCTGCGGTGCTGGAGCATGTGGTAGGCCACTGGGGCGCGGTGCTGATCAGCGTCGGCTTGATCATCTCGCTGCTGGGGGCGTTGCTGTCGTGGGTGCTGCTGTGTGCGGAGATCATGTTCGCCGCCGCCAAGGACCACACCATGCCGGAGTTCCTGCGTAAGGAAAACGCCAACCATGTGCCGGTCAACGCCCTGTGGCTGACCAACGCCATGGTCCAAGTGTTCCTGGTGATCACGCTGTTTTCCGCCAGTACTTACCTGTCGCTGATCTACCTCGCCACCTCGATGATCCTGGTGCCTTACCTGTGGTCGGCGGCCTACGCGCTGCTGTTGGCGGTGCGCGGCGAAACCTACGAAAACGCCCTCAAAGAGCGCAAGAAAGACCTGTTCATCGGCGCAGTCGCGCTGATCTACGCGGTCTGGCTGCTCTACGCCGGCGGCACCAAGTACCTGCTGTTGTCCGCCCTGCTCTATGCCCCCGGCGCGATCCTGTTCGCCAAGGCTAAGCATGAACTGGGCAAACCGATTTTCACCAACGTCGAGAAGCTGATTTTCGCCGCAGTAGTCATTGGCGCCCTGGTGGCAGCCTATGGCCTCTACGACGGCTTCCTGACTCTGTAACTGTTGCTCCTTGGAGGATCTGTAATGACCACGGAAAAAGTGAAGTACGGCGTACATTCCGAAGCCGGCAAACTGCGCAAAGTCATGGTGTGCTCCCCAGGCTTGGCCCACCAACGGCTGACCCCGAATAACTGCGATGAACTGCTGTTCGATGACGTGTTGTGGGTGGCCCAGGCCAAGCGCGACCATTTCGACTTCGTGACCAAAATGCGCGAGCGGGATATTGATGTGCTGGAAATGCACAACCTGCTGACCGATATCGTTGCCATCCCCGAAGCCATGGACTGGATCCTGGAACGCAAGATCACCTCCAACACCGTGGGCCTGGGCCTGGTCGATGAAGTCAGCTCCTGGTTGCGCAGCCTGGAGCCGCGCAAGATCGCCGAGTTCCTGATTGGTGGCGTGTCGGCCGATGACCTGCCGAGCAGCTTCGGTGGCAAGACCATCGAGATGTTCCGCGACTTCCTCGGCCACGCCAGTTTCATTCTGCCGCCGCTGCCCAACACCCAGTTCACCCGCGACACCACCTGCTGGATCTACGGCGGCGTGACGCTCAACCCGATGTACTGGCCGGCGCGACGCCAGGAAACCCTGCTGGCCAGCGCCATCTACAAATTCCATCCCGAGTTCACCAACGCCGACTTCCAGATCTGGTACGGCGACCCCGACCAGGAACACGGTGCCGCCACACTGGAAGGCGGTGACGTCATGCCCATTGGCAATGGCGTGGTGTTGATCGGCATGGGCGAGCGTTCGTCCCACCAGGCCATTGGCCAACTGGCGCGCAACCTGTTCAAGAACAAAGCTGTGGAACGGGTGATCGTTGCCGGCCTGCCGAAATCCCGCGCGGCGATGCACCTGGACACCGTGTTCAGCTTCTGCGACCGCGACCTGGTGACCATCTTCCCGGAAGTGGTCAACCAGATCGTGCCCTTCACCCTGCGCCCTGACGACAGCAAGCCCCACGGCATCGACATCCAACGGGAGAAAACCAACTTCCTCGAGACCGTTGCCGCCGCGCTCAACCTCAAGGCCCTGCGCGTAGTCGAGACCGGCGGCAACAGCTTCGCCGCCGAGCGCGAGCAGTGGGACGACGGCAACAACGTAGTGGCCTTGGAGCCAGGCGTGGTGATCGGCTACGACCGCAACACCTACACCAACACCCTGCTGCGCAAGGCTGGCGTGGAGGTCATCACCATCAGCGCCGGTGAACTCGGCCGTGGCCGTGGCGGCGGCCACTGCATGACCTGCCCGATCATCCGCGACCCTATCGACTATTAATTTTTGGCCTTGGCCGCTGCTTATCCAGCAGCAGCCGAGGGGATAACCGAAACCTAAGGAGATCCACCATGGCTTTTAATATGCGCAACCGCAGCCTGCTCTCGCTGATGCACCACACCACTCGCGAGCTGAACTACCTGCTGGACCTGTCCCGCGACCTCAAGCGCGCCAAATACACCGGCACCGAGCGCCCACACCTCAAAGGCAAGAACATCGCGCTGATCTTCGAAAAAACGTCGACCCGCACCCGCTGCGCGTTCGAAGTGGCGGCCCATGACCAAGGCGCCCACGTCACCTATATCGACCCGGTTTCGTCGCAAATCGGCCACAAAGAAAGCATGAAAGACACCGCCCGCGTTTTGGGCCGCATGTTTGACGCCATTGAATACCGTGGCTTCGAACAGGAAATCGTCGAAGAACTGGCCAAGTTCGCCGGGGTGCCGGTGTTCAACGGCCTCACCGCTGAATTCCACCCGACCCAAATGATCGCCGACACCCTGACCATGCGCGAGCACAGCGACAAGCCGCTGCATGACATCAGCTACGCCTACCTGGGCGACGCCCGTTACAACATGGGCAACTCGCTGCTGATGATCGGCGCCAAGCTCGGCATGGACGTGCGCATCGGCGCGCCGAAAGCCCTGTGGCCCCATGAAGATTTCATCAAGCAATGCCAGGCGTTTGCTGAGGAAAGCGGCGCACGCATCACCATCACTGAAGACCCGAAAGAAGCAGTCAAAGGCGTGGACTTCATTCACACCGATATCTGGGTGTCCATGGGCGAGCCGGTGGAAGCGTGGGACGAGCGCATCGAGCAACTGCTGCCGTACCAAGTCAACGCCAAGATGATGAAAGCCTCGGGCAACCCACGTGTGAAGTTCATGCACTGCCTGCCGGCGTTCCACAACAGCGAGACCAAGGTCGGCAAGGACATTGCCGCGCGGTATCCGAACCTGGCCAATGGCGTGGAAGTGACCGAGGAAGTCTTCGAGTCGCCGGCCAACATCGCCTTTGAGCAAGCGGAAAACCGCATGCACACCATCAAGGCGATCCTGGTGTCGGCACTCGCGGATATCTAAAGGCTACACGGGTTAAGTGTGGGAGGGGCAGTGCGACGATTCGACTTGCCCCCGATGGCGGCGGATCAGCTACAGATAAGTTGCCTGACATACCGCTATCGGGAGCAAGCCCCCTCCCACATTGGCCTCTGTGTTCACACCCATAGAAGGATTGAATTATGCGCATCGTCGTAGCCCTGGGCGGCAACGCCCTCCTGCGCCGTGGTGAACCCATGACCGCAGACAACCAACGCGCCAATATCCGCATCGCCACCGAACAGATCGCCAAGATTCACTCCGGCAACGAGCTGGTGATCGCCCACGGCAATGGCCCGCAAGTCGGCCTGTTGTCGTTGCAGGCGGCCGCTTATACCAGCGTCTCTCCTTACCCGCTGGACGTGCTTGGCGCCGAGACCGAAGGCATGATCGGCTACATCATCGAACAGGAACTGGGCAACCTGCTGGACTTTGAAGTGCCGTTCGCCACCCTGCTCACCCAGGTGGAAGTGGACGCCAAGGACCCGGCCTTCCAGAACCCCACCAAACCCATCGGCCCGGTGTACTCCAAGGCGGAAGCGGAAAAACTCGCCGCCGAGAAAGGCTGGGCCATTGCCCCGGATGGCGATAAATATCGCCGCGTCGTCGCCAGCCCGCGCCCCAAACGCATCTTTGAAATCCGCCCAATCAAGTGGCTGCTGGAAAAAAGCGCCATTGTGATTTGCGCCGGCGGTGGCGGTATCCCGACCATGTACGGTGAAGACGGCAAGCTCAGAGGTATTGAAGCGGTCATCGACAAAGACCTGTGCTCTTCGCTATTGGCCTCGCAACTGAACGCCGATCTGCTGGTGATCGCCACCGACGTCAACGCAGCGTTCATCGACTTTGGCAAACCGACGCAAAAGGCCATCGGCCAGGCCCATCCCGATGACATGGAAAAACTCGGCTTCGCCGCCGGCTCCATGGGGCCCAAGGTGCAGGCCGCCTGTGAATTCGCCCGTCAGACTGGCAAAACTGCGGTCATCGGTTCACTCTCGGACATCGAAGCCATCGTCCAGGGCAGCGCCGGCACGCGCATCAGCACGGCAACACCTGGCATCACCTATCTGTGAAGTAGAGGAGATACGCCTATGGCCACCTTTGAACCCGGTCACCTGCACGTCGAACGTCACGCCCTTAACAAGGACGACTACAGCTACAACCTGTGCATTGACTATGAAGTCAGCCAGGACCCAAAGGAAGGCACGGGCATGCTGTTCAAGCTGCACGGCTCGGTGCAGGGTAAGGACATCAACGAAGAGTTCTATCTGCCCAAGGACCAGGCCTTCGACTTCGCACGGCACGCGATGAACATCGCGCAGAAGTACGGGATGCCGAAGATCGCGGTGTTGAATGGCTCGATGCACAAGCAGTACGACCAGATGTTCGAGGATGTGCGGCATCAGCTGGATGTGAAATCCGGCGACCCGATCAAGCCTGAACACTTGGAATAACTGACACCACTCTGCTCCAAATGTGGGAGGGGTTGCTCCCGATGGCGGTGTGTCAGCTGAAAATAAGCTGACTGAGACCCTGCTATCGGGGGCAAGTCGAATCGTCGCACCGCCCCTCCCACATTTTGATCTACATCCGCGCCAAGGCATACTTGCCGCCTCCCGCTCCTCAGAATTGTTAGCGCCCCATGCGTATCCACGTCAGCTTCATCGACCGCGTCGGCATTACCCAGGAAGTCCTGGCCTTGCTCGGTGGGCGCAATCTCAACCTGGATGCGGTGGAAATGGTGCCGCCCAACGTCTATATCGACGCCCCGACGCTGAGCGCCGAGGTACTGGAAGAGTTGCGCGACGCGCTGTTCAGCGTTCAGGGCGTGCAAGCGGTAAGGGTGGTGGACATCCTCCCCGGCCAACGCCGCCACCTGCAACTCGATGCTTTGCTGGCAGCGATGACCGATCCGGTGCTGGCGCTGGACAGTGCGGGCAAGATCCTGCTGGCCAACCCGGCGCTGATTGCGTTGTACGGGCGCGAACCGGCCGGAGAAAGTATCGCCGAGCTTTTCAATGACACGGCGTTGCTCGATACCTTGCTGGAGCAGGGCTTTCGCCTGCCCTTGCGCGAGATCAGCATCAACGGTCAGACCTGGCTGCTGGATGCCACGCCGATCACCGACGCCGGCGCCCTGCTCACGCTGTACCAACCCAACCGCATCGGCGAACAACTGTCGGCGCTGCACCACGACCACGCCGAAGGCTTTGATGCGCTGCTCGGCGAATCACCGGCGATCCGCACCCTCAAGGCACGTGCCCAACGGGTCGCTGCACTGGATGCGCCACTGTTGATCCAGGGCGAAACCGGCACCGGCAAAGAGCTGGTGGCGCGCGCCTGCCACGCTATCAGCACGCGCCACAGCGCACCGTTTCTGGCATTGAATTGCGCGGCGCTGCCGGAGAACCTCGCCGAAAGCGAGCTGTTCGGTTATGCCCCCGGCGCCTTCACCGGTGCACAGCGCGGCGGCAAGCCGGGGCTGATGGAGCTGGCCAACCAGGGCACGGTGTTCCTCGATGAAATCGGCGAAATGTCGCCGTACCTGCAAGCCAAGCTGCTGCGCTTCCTCAATGACGGCAGTTTTCGTCGGGTGGGTGGCGACCGTGAAGTGAAGGTCAATGTGCGCATCCTCAGCGCCACCCACCGCGACCTGGAAAAAATGGTCGCCGAAGGCACGTTCCGCGAAGACCTGTTCTACCGCCTCAACGTGCTCAACGTCGAAGTACCGCCGCTGCGCGAGCGTGGCCAGGACATTCTGTTGCTGGCGCGTTACTTCATGCAGCAAGCCTGCGCGCAGATCCAGCGTCCGGTCTGCCGCCTGGCGCCAGGCACCTACCCGGCGCTGTTGGGCAATCGCTGGCCAGGCAATGTGCGCCAGTTGCAGAACGTGATCTTCCGCGCCGCCGCCATCTGCGAAAGCAGCCTGGTGGACATCGGCGATCTGGACATCGCCGGCACCTCGGTGGCACGCCAGAGCGACGGCGAAGTCGACAGCCTCGAACAGGCGGTCGAGGACTTCGAACGCGGCCTGCTGGAGACGCTCTACGTCAGCTACCCCTCGACCCGACAACTGGCCAGCCGCCTGCAGACCTCTCACACCGCCATCGCCCATCGCCTGCGCAAGTACGGCATTCCCGGCAAATCCTGAACCCAATCGTCACCAGAACGCGCGCCGCCCTCGGTGCTTGACGGAGTCAGTTGCGCGAAAGAACAGCCGCTCGGCCATGGGCGCGCTGATGCGCGAGTAATAGATCGCGACCACATCCGAATCGGTCTTGTCGGCCAGGCTGCGGAAACTAGTGAAGCGCTGCTCCGGGAGTTTCAGATGCCCGGCCTTGAAATCGGCATCCGCTGCGGTGGGCGTCAAATAATGAAAGTGCGCGTACGCCAGCACCCTGCCCTGCTTGTCCTTGACCACATACTCCTGCAAAAAATCATCGACGCGCTTGAGGGCAATACGCCCCTCGATGCGCACGATCTGCAGTTGGTCTTGAGCATGAAGCCAGGCGATCCCGCTTTCATTGGGCGGCATACGCTTGATCATCTCGATGCGCAACAATCGCCCCTGTTCCAGGTACCGCCGCGCGACCTTCTCCAGATCATCCAACAACGTCTGCGACACAACATCGGGCGCGGCTGGCAGCGCCTTGCGCAACTTGTCGGCAACCGCCCGGACGGTCGCGGATTGCCGCGTCAGCCGCGCCTCAACGTTCTCCGGCGGGGTATTGCCGAGCGCCTCGTTGCGCGCCTGTTGCAGCACCATGGGTTCGCGTTGCAACAAACGGCGGGCGTCGCCCTTGAGGTTTTCCAGGGAACGCGTCGGACGCGGCACAACGGGCGCCGCCTCGGCAATCGCTTCGAACTCAGTTGAACCGGCCCGCTCCTGCAAACTGACCACCACGCGCTGATCAACCGGGCTGATCAGGTCGACGATCTCTTCACCCGAATCCGGCGTACGCGCACGCACCCGCCCAAGTTGGTAGCGTTTTTTCGAGTCACGGACCAGCCGTTGATCGGCGCCAGGGCGTCGCAATGCCGTGGCCTGGGGGCTACCCTCCTGCTCGCGCAGCAGTTTAGCCAACGATATTCGCGACTCTTGATCCAGGCTGAGGATTGTCGACTCCACAGGCACTTCAATATCGCTGTGAATCACCTCCGGCAGTGCTTCGCGGTACTCCGCGAGTATCGCCAGGGTGCTGGCGTACTCGTGCAGAATCGCCCGAATACCTTCAATGCGCTGCTGCACACTGAGCACGCCCGCTTCATCAATGGTTTTTTGCGACTGGGCCGATTGAATCGCCTCGTCGATCGCCCCCTTGACCCGCATGCAATCGTCGTGTTCTTCGGGCGTCGGCCGTCGACGCCAGATCATCTGTTTGAGGGTCTGCAACTGCAGCGTCCTCCAGTCGAGCGGCGCACCATAGGACGAAGGCGCCAAGTCGCCGACGAAGGATTTATAGCCAGGTATACCCTGCAAACGCTGGTAGAACACACGCTCCCAGAAGCTCAGGTTAACCATGGATTGCTGGAACTCGCCGATCTTATGCGCTTCTTCGTTCAGCACACGCTCGGCGGCCTGGGACACCGTCACGTCAGCATCCTCAAACTGCGCGGTCACTTGCTCTATGCGCGCTGGTGGCAACTGCTCCTCACGACGATTGAAGGTCAATACGTACATGCGTCGGCGCATGGTTTCCAGCATGGTCTTCAGTTGCGCGCAATGCTCTCTTTCAAAACCATCCATGGGCTTAATGCTGTTCTTGCGGATAAGCAGATTGAGTTGTTTTTGTTGCGCGCCCTCTTGTTTTTCCATTTCCGCCAAAAAGCGCATCCTGGCATCGCGCCGGTGCTGGTCGGTAAATAGCCCTTCAGCGCTTGAATGGGCCTTTTCGCACAGGCTTTCGGCTGCCTTCACTTTGCGTTCGCACGCTATGAGTTCAGCGACAGCCGCGTCGTACTCATCCTTAATCAAGAGACTCTTGCGCTCGACTTGCGCATAGCGCCGCGCAGCCGGGCTTCTCTTCTGCCCACCGAGCAAGCGCAGGCCGAGGTCGATTGTCCATACGTCATCCGCGCTCTTTCTGAGCCACGGCCCCAGGCGCTGGGGATCCCTGAGATCAGCTATTCGCCAGCCACCTTCCACTGCCGTCACGCCGTATACCTTGCTGTCGAGCAACGTGTAGTTTTCCTGGCTCGCAGCGCCACCGTCGCGCAGCACCTGGACCTGACCGCGCACCGGGCTGTCGGCCGAGAACACCGCGGGCCTGTCTGGCCCACGCTCTCCCCGACCAGGCGCCCACTGGAAGGTCTCAAGCTTTGCCTGCTGCTGCGGATTGAGCTTGAGCCGTGAATTAGCCCAGGAATAATCCATGGCGGTGATATCCGCGAGCGAACGCGGCCAGGCAAACGTCGACGTTGGTTGGCGAACGTGGCCGACCGGGATGACGTCCGTGGTGTGCACCGTGCCGGTGGTGACGGATTTGCTCGCACTCAGGCCCAAACGTTCATCCAGTTTGACCACCGGGCTCAGGAGCAACCCGGCCAGGCTACCGATCAGTTCGGTGAGGGCAGCGGCGGCGTCTTCCTGGCTAGCGTCTGGCGGCAGCGCCAGGACCGCGCGAAACGTCTTGAAGGTTTGAAACAGCCAGCCCGCGACCGCCACCGGCCCGCGAATCATGGGCAGCAGCGCATTGAACAATTGCCACAGATCATTCTTGAACATGGCCCACCTCAACGCCTCGTTGGACGCCGACTGCTTCACCGCCAGTTGCCAGAGGCTGTGGGCGTTTTCATCGAACACGACCGCCAGAAAATCACCGGTTATCACTTCATCACTGAGCAGGACCGGGCTTGAAGTGGGCTGCGCGTCGTATTCATCCCCCGGCAGAAAACGCTGAACGTGGGGCCGCAGAAAACCGCCATTGCCGAACAACGCCCGACTGGCGTCCGGCAAGCGTTGCAGCACCAGGCGCTGCAGATCGCTGTCGACGCGGGCGATTTCATCAAGTAGCGCCTGGCGACTGGGGAATTGTTGCAACACGGCGTCGACGTGATCCGGCCGATAAAGAATGTGGGGCAGCGGGCTGTTATCGCGCGGGCCGATCACACACAGGTTGTCCGCCTTGTGGGCACGCCCGCCGGCATGGAGCAGGAACGCAAGGGGCCGCGCCACAATCACCTCGCCACTGAGCACACGCTTGAGCGGGTCGTCCTGCAGCATCGTGCGCACCACCAGGGCGCCGGTCCGGGTAAAACCGTGGCGCCGGCGCAGGCTGTTTTCAAAGGCGCGCATGGGCAGTTGGATCGTCATCTGATCAACAAACAAGCGACGCCGACGTGGGCAGTCCACCGGGTCCGAAATCAACGCGCGCTCAAGCAGCGTCGGATAGTGCTTGCCCACGTCCACGCGTTCGATCAGTTGCTTGAGGTACGCAGCTGTCAGCCAGCCGGGCACGCTTTCCGGCTGGGTCTGATGGCTGATCTGCACGCTGGCGTATGCCGTGACGAAGGGGTTTTCCAGCGACCATTGGGTCAAGGTCCTGGCAGTGCGTTGGGTCCAGCCAACGGTGCCGCCCTGGGTGCGCTCGAAGGTCAGTTGGTAATCATCCGGGTCGATGATCGCCTGGCCGGGGCGGTCCAGGCGCATTTGCCGGCGCAGGGCGTTGCGCGCGTAAACATCTATTGAGTCGAGGCCATCCAGAAATGATGCGCCACCGGTGGTTTGCTGCAGGCGCTCAAGCCACTGGCCATAAACCAGACGATCTGCGCTGCTGGCCAGTTGCAACCAGAGCGGCAACTGTTCTTCGTGGGGTTGCTGCAGTGCGTCGGGGTCGAACCAGGCCAGCGGTGAGGTGAGTGAAATAAACAACTGTTCATAACTGCCAATCTCCGGCAGTGCCGACCAATCGACCCGATACAGGCTGCGCAACTGGCGCTCCAGCAACGTCTGGGCCAGGGCATCGAACACGTTGCCCTCGGGCTCGCGCAGCACCCAGTGGACGGGAACCCCGGGCAAATAGTGGTTCATATAGCGCGGCAACAGATTGCCCAACGCGTCGAGGTTATCGAGCGTCAGCAGGTTCAGCGCCGGGACGTACAGCAGCGTGACACGCTGGCCCTGCACCTGACGTTGCAACACCAGCAAAGGCAGCCATTCGCCCTGGCGTTCGTTCTGGACCGCAAACACCTGATAGATCCGCAATACATGCGGCTGGCCCAACGCTTCGCGATCCGCGCGGTCGCTCCAGACCTGGGTATGTTCATCGCCCTGCCCCAGCAGCGCGCGCGCGTGCTCCGAGCTTAGTGGCGGGTTCTGCCGCGCCGTCATCAGGCACGCACGCAATTGGCGGCCGACCGCGTCCCAGCGACTGTGCGCCGAACCGTCCGACACGCGCTCGTTCCAGTAGTCCACCAACCGCTCGGCAAACCCCTCCAGCACACCGGGGGCCAGGGCGTTGAGCATCTGTTCGATGTCGTCCACGGTGATCGCGTCGGTCACCGCCTCGAACACCCGCTCGCCCGAGCGAGTCAGCAGTTGATGATGGCCTGGCGTGTAGTTCAGCGCTTCGCCGCTCATGCAGCGTTTGATCAGCGCATCGCTCAACGTGATGAGCTGTGTGTAACCACCGCCAGCCTGTATCACACCGATCCAGGCAGTGGGCGCCCGCAGGCGCGCACCGACGAACCGCTCCTCCAGCCAGCCCTGGATCATGGACTGGGCCACAGCGGTCAGGCTCAAGCGACGGGCAAACACTTTGGATAAGTAATCGCGGGACATCCGCGCCTGGGTGAGCTCCGGAGAATTTGCAGTTGAAGCACGCATGGGATGCATCCTGATAACGAGATCACTGCACGTTAAAGCGTCAGGGAACGCCCAAAGCAGTACATCTATCTTGCACAAAGGGCTGAAAGCGACCTTCACCGTACTGAAAGCGCTACAGTGGAACGATATCGCTACAGTCCTGCTTTTTACGCGCCATGCAAGGCTTTGATCCACATAGGCTTTTTTTCGCGCACCGCGCTGTATCGAAATCGCTACAGCCGCCGTGGCCAATGTCGCAGCCAAAATTATTAAGCTATTGATTTATAAGTGATTAATAACATTGGCCGCGATCTTGCTAAGTAACTCCCCATTATTCCAATCCCGTCCACCAGACGAATCTGGCCCTGAGGAATTTCCATGAGCGAGTTGCGTTTTACTGAAGATCACGAATGGCTGCGTGCCGAAGCCGATGGCAGCGTCACCGTGGGCATTACCGCATTTGCGCAGAACGCGCTGGGTGATGTGGTTTTCGTGCAACTGCCTGAGCTGCAGACCTATGACAAGGGCGCCGAAGCGTCCACCGTGGAGTCGGTAAAAGCTGCCAGCGGTGTGTACATGCCGCTGGACGGTGAAGTCCTCGAAGTGAACGACAAGCTCGATGGCAGCCCGGAACTGGTCAACGAAGATCCGATGGGCGAAGGCTGGTTCTTCCGCTTTAAACCGGCCGATGCCGACGCAGTGGCTAAGCTGTTGGATCAGGATGCGTACGACCGCCTGATCAAAGCCAACGCTGAAGCCTGAGGAGCGCACCATGACGATCAATCTCAGCACCGCTAACGAATTCATCGCCCGCCACATCGGCCCGCGCCAGGAAGATGAGCAGCACATGCTCGCCAGCCTGGGCTTTGACTCCCTGGAAGCCCTGAGCGCCAGTGTGATCCCGGAAAGCATCAAGGGCACCAGCGTGCTCGGCCTGGAAGACGGCCTGAGCGAAGCCGAGGCCCTGGCGAAGATCAAGGCCATCGCCAGCCAGAACCAACTGTTCAAGACCTACATCGGCCAGGGCTACTACAACTGCCACACGCCGTCACCGATCCTGCGCAACCTGCTGGAAAACCCGGCCTGGTACACCGCCTACACCCCGTACCAGCCGGAAATTTCCCAAGGCCGCCTGGAAGCGCTGCTGAACTTCCAGACCCTGATCAGCGACCTCACCGGCCTGCCGATCGCCAACGCCTCGCTGCTGGACGAAGCTACTGCCGCTGCCGAAGCCATGACTTTCTGCAAACGCCTGAGCAAGAACAAAGGCAGCAACGCCTTCTTCGCCTCGGTGCACAGTCACCCGCAGACCCTCGACGTGCTGCGTACCCGCGCCGAACCGCTGGGCATTGATGTGGTTGTGGGCGATGAGCGTGAACTGACCGACGTCAGCCCGTTCTTCGGCGCCCTGCTGCAATACCCGGCCAGCAACGGTGACGTGTTCGACTACCGCGAACTGACCGAACGCTTCCACGCCGCCAACGCATTGGTAGCCGTGGCCGCCGATCTGCTGGCCCTGACCCTGCTGACCCCTCCGGGCGAATTCGGCGCCGACGTGGCCATCGGCAGCGCGCAACGCTTCGGCGTGCCGCTGGGCTTCGGTGGCCCGCACGCGGCGTACTTCTCCACCAAGGATGCGTTCAAGCGCGACATGCCGGGCCGTCTGGTCGGTGTGTCTGTTGACCGCTTCGGCAAGCCGGCCCTGCGCCTGGCCATGCAGACCCGCGAGCAACATATCCGCCGCGAGAAGGCCACCAGCAACATCTGCACCGCCCAAGTCCTGCTGGCCAACATCGCCAGCATGTACGCCGTGTACCACGGGCCTAAAGGCCTGACCCAGATCGCCCAGCGCATTCACCAGTTGACCGCGATCCTGGCCAAAGGCTTGACTGCCTTGGGCTTGAACGTCGAGCAGCAACACTTCTTCGACACCCTCACCCTCAACACCGGCGCCCACACCGCCGCCCTGCACGATAAGGCCCGCGCCCAGCGCATCAACCTGCGTGTGGTGGACGCTGAGCGTGTTGGCCTGTCGGTGGACGAAACCACCACCCCAGCCGATATCGAAACCCTGTGGGCGATCTTCGCCGACGGCAAGGCCCTGCCAGCCTTCGCGGCAACTGAGAGCACCCTGCCGGCCGCGCTGCTGCGCCAGTCGCCGATCCTCAGCCACCCGGTGTTCAACCGTTATCACTCCGAAACCGAGTTGATGCGCTACCTGCGCAAGCTGGCAGACAAAGACCTGGCCCTGGACCGCACCATGATCCCGCTGGGCTCGTGCACCATGAAGCTCAACGCCGCCAGCGAAATGATCCCGGTGACCTGGGCCGAATTCGGTGCCCTGCACCCCTTCGCACCAGCCGCACAAAGCGCCGGCTACCTGCAACTGACCTCCGACCTGGAAGCCATGCTCTGCGCGGCCACCGGCTATGACGCGATCTCGCTGCAGCCGAACGCCGGTTCCCAAGGCGAATACGCCGGTCTATTGGCCATTCGTGCCTATCACCAGAGCCGTGGCGAAGAACGCCGCGACATCTGCCTGATCCCGTCGTCGGCCCACGGCACCAACCCGGCCACCGCCAACATGGCCGGCATGCGTGTCGTCGTCACCGCCTGCGACGCCCGAGGCAACGTGGACATTGAAGACCTGCGCGCCAAGGCCATCGAGCACCGCGATCACCTCGCGGCACTGATGATCACCTACCCGTCTACCCACGGCGTGTTCGAGGAAGGCATCCGCGAGATCTGCGGCGTCATCCACGACAACGGCGGCCAGGTGTACATCGACGGCGCTAACATGAACGCGATGGTCGGCCTCTGCGCCCCGGGCAAGTTCGGCGGCGACGTGTCCCACCTGAACCTGCACAAGACGTTCTGCATTCCTCACGGCGGTGGCGGCCCGGGCGTTGGCCCGATTGGCGTCAAGTCCCACCTCACGCCATTCCTGCCGGGCCACGCGGCCATGGAGCGCAAAGAAGGCGCGGTCTGTGCGGCACCGTTCGGCAGCGCGAGCATTCTGCCGATCACCTGGATGTACATCAGCATGATGGGCGGCGCTGGCCTCAAGCGCGCTTCGCAACTGGCGATCCTGAATGCCAACTACATCTCCCGCCGCCTGGAAGAGCACTACCCCGTGCTCTACACCGGCAGCAACGGCCTGGTGGCGCATGAATGCATCCTCGACCTGCGCCCACTGAAAGACAGCAGCGGCATCAGCGTGGATGACGTGGCCAAGCGCTTGATCGACTTCGGTTTCCACGCACCGACCATGTCGTTCCCGGTGGCCGGCACCTTGATGATCGAGCCGACGGAAAGTGAATCCAAAGAAGAACTGGACCGCTTCTGCGACGCCATGATCGCCATTCGCGAAGAAATCCGCGCAGTGGAAAACGGCACACTGGACAAGGACGACAACCCACTCAAGAACGCTCCGCACACCGCGGCGGAACTGGTGGGCGAATGGAGCCACCCCTACAGCCGTGAACAGGCGGTGTATCCGGTTGCTTCGCTGATCGAAGGCAAGTACTGGCCGCCGGTTGGTCGGGTCGACAACGTGTTTGGTGATCGCAATCTCGTATGCGCATGCCCTTCAATCGAGAGCTACGCGTAACCTGAGGCTGAACTCAATCAAATGTGGGAGGGGGCTTGCTCCCGATGGCGGTTTTACATTCAACATCTCTGTTGACTGACGCACTGCCATCGGGAGCAAGCCCCCTCCCACACTGACCGAGTACACCCAAAACATAATAAGAAACCGGAGAACCACTCATGTCTTTAAGCGTGTTCGACCTGTTCAAGATTGGCATCGGCCCCTCCAGTTCCCACACCGTCGGCCCCATGCGCGCCGCCGCTCGATTCGTCGAAGGCCTCAAACGTGACAACCTGCTGACCACCACCTGCAGCATCAAGGTGGAACTCTACGGTTCCCTCGGCGCCACCGGTAAAGGTCACGGCAGCGACAAGGCTGTGTTGCTTGGCCTGGAAGGCGAACACCCGGACACCGTGAACACTGAAACCGTCGCCGCACGCCTGGCACAGATGCGCAGCGATGGCCGCTTGAACCTGCTCGGCGAACACAGCATTGCGTTCAACGAGAAAGAACACTTGGCGATGATTCGCAAACCCCTCGCCTACCATCCTAACGGCATGATTTTTCGTGCCTTCGACGCTGCCAACATCCAGATTCGCAGCCGCGAGTACTACTCGGTTGGCGGTGGTTTTGTAGTGGATGAAGACGCCGCCGGTGCCGACCGGATTGTCGAAGATGCCACGCCGCTGACATTCCCCTTCAAGCACGCCAAGGACTTGCTCGGCCATTGCGCCACTTACGGCCTGTCCATCAGCCAAGTGATGCTGACCAATGAAAGTGCCTGGCGCCCTGAAGCGGAAACCCGCGCTGGCCTGCTGAAAATCTGGCAGGTGATGCAGGACTGCGTGGACGCCGGTTGTCGCAATGAAGGGATTTTGCCCGGTGGCCTGAAGGTCAAACGCCGTGCCGCCGCGCTGCATCGCCAACTGTGCAAGCACCCGGAATCGGCGCTGCGTGATCCGTTGTCGGTGCTCGATTGGGTCAACCTGTACGCGCTGGCGGTCAACGAAGAAAACGCCAACGGCGGACGCGTGGTCACGGCGCCCACCAATGGTGCAGCCGGGATCATTCCGGCCGTGCTGCATTACTACATGCGCTTTATCCCAGGCGCGAACGAAGACGGCGTGGTGCGCTTCCTGCTCACCGCCGCTGCCATCGGGATTTTGTACAAGGAAAACGCGTCGATCTCCGGCGCCGAAGTCGGTTGTCAGGGCGAAGTCGGCGTGGCCTGTTCCATGGCTGCCGGCGCGCTGTGCGAAGTGCTGGGCGGCAGCGTGTCCCAAGTGGAGAACGCTGCCGAGATCGGCATGGAACACAACCTCGGCCTGACCTGCGATCCGATTGGCGGCCTGGTACAGGTGCCGTGCATCGAGCGCAACGCCATGGGCTCGGTGAAGGCCATCAATGCGGTGCGCATGGCTTTGCGCGGCGACGGGCAGCATTTCGTTTCGCTGGATAAGGTCATCCGCACCATGCGCCAGACCGGTGCCGATATGAAAAGCAAATACAAGGAAACCGCCCGTGGCGGTTTGGCGGTCAACATTATCGAGTGCTGACGCCTAAAGGCGCGGCAGCACGTTTTTCAGGAGCTGAATATGTCCACCGAAACCCTGTTGAAAACCCCATTGCACGCCCTGCACATCGAACTGGGCGCACGCATGGTGCCCTTCGCCGGCTATGACATGCCGGTGCAATATCCACTGGGTGTGATGAAGGAACACCTGCACACCCGTGAACACGCCGGGTTATTTGACGTGTCCCACATGGGCCAGATCCGCCTGACCGGTGCCAATGCCGCCAAGGCCCTGGAAACCCTGGTGCCCGTGGACATCATCGACCTGCCCGTAGGTATGCAGCGCTACGCAATGTTCACCAACGAGCAAGGCGGCATCCTGGATGACCTGATGGTCGCCAACCTGGGCAACGACGAACTGTTCCTGGTGGTCAACGCCGCCTGCAAGGACCAGGACCTGGCGCACCTGCGCAAACACATTGGTGATCAGTGCACCATCGAGCCGCTGTTCGAAGAACGCGCCCTGCTTGCCCTGCAAGGCCCCGCAGCGGTGAAGGTGCTGGCGCGCCTGGCGCCGGAAGTGACCAAGATGACCTTTATGCAGTTCGCTTCGCTGCGCCTGCTGGGTGTGGACTGCTACGTCAGCCGCTCCGGTTATACCGGTGAAGACGGCTTTGAAATCTCCGTGCCTGCGGCCAATGCCGAAAGCCTTGCGCGCAGCCTGTTGGCCGAGAGCGAAGTACAGGCCATCGGCCTGGGCGCCCGCGACTCCCTGCGCCTGGAAGCCGGCCTGTGCCTGTACGGCCACGACATGAACACCGAGACCACACCGATTGAAGCCAGCCTGCTGTGGGCCATCTCCAAGGCCCGCCGTGCCGATGGCGCACGTGCCGGCGGCTTCCCGGGTGCCGACCGAATCTTCACCCAGCAGCAGACCGGTGTAAGCCGCAAACGCGTCGGCCTGTTACCCCAGGAACGCACTCCGGTGCGCGAAGGGGCAGAAATTGTCGATGAGCACGGCACTGTGATCGGCAGCGTCTGCAGCGGCGGCTTTGGCCCAAGCCTCGGCGGCCCTTTGGCCATGGGTTACCTGGACAGCGCATTCATTGCACTGGATACCGAAGTCTCTGCGTTGGTGCGTGGGAAAAAGGTGCCGCTTCGTGTAAGTAAAATGCCATTCGTGCCACAGCGTTACTATCGTGGTTGATTGACTGTTCCTATAAGTAACGCGGTTGCGTTAACGTGCACTAATCTGTAACGCAACCGCCATAAAACAGTGCATTCACGATAGTTATTGTTATAGGTGTACAGCTATAACAAGTGAGCGAATCTATCGAATAAGTCCGCTCTACATTATTCAACGAAGTGTCATGCGGCCGAGCAAAACATGGGGTTTTGCAGGGCTTGTTTTTTCTCTATTAGTTGGCGTAGAGTTTGCCCACTGTGTTTGCATGGGTCGCTTGGAACCTGGACCTGGGCAGTAGCTGAAGTAGTTGTGCTACAACCCGTTCGACGTCTCTTACTTTCCTGCAACCCAGCCCAGTACTCTTTCATGTGAAAGGGGCTGTCATCAATTTATAGCGTCAAGGAAATAAGAAAATGGCTGAACGTCAGAGCGGTACCGTCAAGTGGTTTAACGACGAAAAAGGGTTTGGTTTTATCACTCCAGAAAGCGGTCCGGATCTGTTCGTACATTTCCGCGCTATTCAGGGCAACGGGTTCAAGAGCCTCAAAGAAGGCCAGAAAGTGACATTCGTTGCGGTGCAGGGCCAAAAAGGCATGCAGGCTGACGAAGTACAAGCAGAAGGTTGATCCTTACTGCGACAAAAAGCCCCTGATATGACATCAGGGGCTTTTTTATGGACGCGATTCCGTAAAATGCGTTTTTTCCTCAGAGAATCCTGCCATGTCCAAACCCCTGCTGAGCCCCCAAGGCGAATTCCCCGCCGTTGGCCTGGGCCGTCGCCTGGCAGCGATGTTCTATGACTTCCTGTTGTGCACCGCCCTGCTGATCGTCACCGCATTTATCTACAAGCTGGTGTGGATGGCATTTCTAGGCGAAGCCAGGATGCGCACCCTCACCGAATCCGGTGCCCTGGACGGCGACCCGCTGCTGTCGA
This sequence comes from Pseudomonas sp. H1_D04, assembly GCF_054683855.1. Classification (NCBI taxonomy): domain Bacteria; kingdom Pseudomonadati; phylum Pseudomonadota; class Gammaproteobacteria; order Pseudomonadales; family Pseudomonadaceae; genus Pseudomonas; species Pseudomonas sp. H1_D04. Next base: position 3,465,918 of record NZ_CP162826.1, on the reverse strand, counting down.
CGATTCTGTTCTTTGTGCTGTTCGGCTTCTTCGCCAAGTTCTGGACCCATTCCGGGCAGACCCTGGGCATGCAGGTGTGGGGCGTGCGCGTGCAGAACGCCGATGGCTCGCGCATCAGCCTGTGGCAGGCGCTGTTGCGCTTTGTGGTGTCGATTGCGTCGTGGTTGTGCGTGGGGCTGGGGTTTATCTGGGCGTTGTTCGATAAACAGAAACGCGGCTGGCATGACATCTATTCGGACACCCAGTTAGTGCGCATCCCGAAGCAAAAGAAATAAAACCCTTCTTAATTAAAGATCTACATGTGGGAGGTGGCTTGCCCCCGATAGCGGCTCTACATTCAATATTTCTATTGACTGACACACCATCATCGGGGGCAAGCCCCCTCTCACATTTTTAACCGAGCTTGCCTCGGTTCAGGCGTTGCCCGCCAGCTTCAGGCGCGCCGCCTGGGTGAAATCCAGCATGCGCTTGAGCGGTCGAACAGCGTGAGGAATCACCGACGGCTCGACGAAAATCTCATTGCTGCCCTCACGCAGGCACTGCAACGTGCGCTCCAGCGTGTTCATCGCCATCCACGGGCAATGCGCGCAACTGCGGCACGCCGCGCCGTTACCGGCCGTGGGCGCTTCGACGAAGACCTTGTCCGGGCACAGCTGCTGCATCTTGTAGAAGATGCCGCGGTCGGTGGCGACGATAAAGGTTTTGTTCGGCAGTCGTTGCGCCGCAGCGATCAATTGGCTGGTAGAACCTACGGCATCCGCCAGTTCGATCACCGCGGTCGGCGATTCCGGATGTACTAGGATCGCTGCATCCGGGTATAGCGCCTTCATGTCTTCGAGCTGCTTGGACTTGAACTCTTCGTGGACGATGCAGGCACCGTCCCACAGCAGCATGTCGGCACCGGTCTGACGCTGGATGTAAGTGCCCAGGTGCTTGTCCGGTCCCCAGATGATGGTCTCGCCGTTGTCCATCAGGCTTTCGACGATTTCCAGCGCGCAGCTGGAGGTCACCACCCAATCGGCTCGGGCTTTGACCGCCGCCGAGGTGTTGGCATACACCACCACCGTGCGCTCGGGATGCTGGTCGCAGAACGCCGAAAACTCATCGACCGGGCAACCAAGATCCAGGGAGCACGTGGCTTCCAGGGTTGGCATGAGGATGCGTTTTTCGGGGGTGAGGATCTTGGCGGTCTCGCCCATGAAACGCACACCGGCGACCAGTACGGTCTTGGCCGGGTGGGCGGCGCCGAAGCGGGCCATTTCCAGGGAGTCGGAGACGCAGCCGCCGGTTTCTTCGGCCAGGGCCTGGATCACCGGATCGCAATAGAAGTGGGCAACCAATACCGCGTCCTGAGCTTTCAGCTCGGCGGCGATGGCGGCACGCAGGCTCGCCTCTTCATCGGCGCTGAGGGCCTTGGGCTGCTTGGCGTCGAGGTGGGCTTGAACCAGTAGGCGTTCAGATATCTGCGTCATGTTCGCAAGACCTGCAGGCGCAGTAGCGCGAAAGTCGAGTGTACCACCGGCTCTGGAGCCCTTCGGGCGCCGCCGGACGAAGTGATTGTGTTCATCAAGCACGGCTAAAAGTGAAGCTGCGCAAGGCTACAGAATATCGAATGGATTCAAAAGCCTAATCTGGCTTTTGACGCGTTCGATTGTCCGACAAAAAAGGGTAATGGCACATTGACTCTCCCCCTCAGGGGAGGGTTTACGCTGCGCCGCCTTCACACATCACCTCAAGCAAATGGCCCCTCAGCGCCACTGCTTAGCCCCCCATTCACGCGTTATAGGGAGATAGCCGATGAACAATCCATTGGACTTGAACAGCGTCATTACCACTACCCGCGAAATCCTCGCGCAGCTGTTGGTGATGGACCTCACAGAGGTGAACGAACACAGCAGCATCGTCGAGGACCTCAATGCCGACTCCCTGGATATCGTCGACCTGAGTTTTCAGCTGGGTCGCCATTACGGCTGCACATTGCCCAAGACCAGCGTGCTGGACCATGCGGTTGCGGTGTTTGGCGACGTGAGCGAGCTGGTCGAAAAAGGCCGTATCACCCAGTCCGGCGTGGACCTTCTGGAGCAAAGCCTGAGCGCATTTGCGCCCGGCCAATTGCGTCCAGGCATGCAGCCGGCAGATGTGTTCGCGGCCACGACCGTGCGCAATTGGGCCGAACAGTGCTACCGGATGTTTGACCACTTGCCCGCCACCTGCCCTGAGTGCAACGCCGAGCAGGCACGTCTCAATGAGCGTCGCCAAGTGGTGTGCGGCGGTTGCAGTGCGCGACTGACGCCGCTGGAAGGCGACGAAATTTCTCGCCAACTGGTAGAGCAGTTTGCCGCGTCCCGTTTGCCAGAAACGGCCTAGGAGTTTTTCATGGGGCCGCGAGAGGTTTTAGTCACAGGCTACGGGCTGGTAGCGCCCACGGTACTGGACGCTGCAACGTTGTTTTCGCAGATCAGCTCCAAGCGGTCGTGCATTCGTCAACACCCGGTGTTTGCCGAGCTGGGTTTTGCGGTAAACGCCGCAGGTTATATCGATCACGATCAGTGGCACGCCATTGGCGCTCAGGTTGCGGTGGGCGCCACGCCACTGCCCCGTCAGTGCCTGCTCGCGGAGTTTGTTGCCAGGCAAGCGCTCCAGCAGGCCGGCCTGGTTCCCGCGGACTTCTCCCGCGCGGCCAGCGGTGTGTTCCTCGGCGCCAACAAGCATTGCGTGAGCCGTGACCTGCAAGAGGCCAGCCGCTATATGGACGACGCCGGCAGCGTCGACCTTGATCGCTACTTGGATCAGCACACACTGGCGGGCGGCCCGTTTGCTCGACGGATTGATCAGCAGACTTGGCACATCGCCAACCTGCTCGGCATTCGCGACCATATCAGCACCCATTCCGATGCCTGCGCGGCCGGCACCATGGCGATCGGCAGTGCGTTTCGCGCCATTGAGCGCGGCGAGATCGACTTGGCCATCTGTGGCGCCGTTGAGTTGATGGCCCATGAACTGTCCTATTACAGCTTCGACGGCCTCGGTGCCATTTGCCAGCGGGCCGACCTCACTGCCGAACAACAGAGCCGCCCGTTCATGAACGACCGCTGCGGTTTCGTCCTCGGCGAAGGCGCGGCAATGATCGTGCTGGAGTCCAGGGAACATGCCGAACGACGCAAGGCCAGCCCGATCGGCCGCGTCCTGGGTTACGCCAACTATTGCGAAGCGCAGAAAATCACCTCCAGCAGCCGCGATGGCAGCCATTACGCCCACTGCATGCAAGCCGCCATCGCGAATGCCGGCTTGGACTGCGACGCCGTCGATCACGTCAATACCCATGGCACCTCGACCCAGGCCAACGATCGCAGTGAAGCCCTGGCGATTGAGCGGGTATTCGGCACCGCCGTGAGCACGATGACATTCACCGCCAACAAATCGGCCATTGGCCACTCCCTGGCGGCCAGCGGCGCCATTGAGGCGGTGCTGTCACTGATGAGTCTGCAGCAAGGCGTGCTGCTCCCCACCCTTAACTATGACCCGGCAAATGCCGAGTTCCCTGAGTTGAACTTCCTGACCGAAGCCCAGCAACAGCCCATCAAGGTGGTGCTGTCTAATTCGTTCGGTTTCGGCGGCGTCAACAGTTCGCTGGTGTTGGGAAATGCATGAAATGAACAGCCTCCAGACAAAACCCGTCTACTTGATCGCTGCGTCGGTGTTCAACCACGCAGGCACTGAGTGCGCCGATTTACATGGTCCGGTGCGGGCCGCCCAGCCGTTGGATTTTGCCCCGGACCACCTGGCCTATCCCGTGACCGTACCGCGACTGCCCACAACGGTGTTCGACCGCAAGATTCAACGCAGCGTCGAACCTCAGGGCGCCCGTTTGCTGTATTGCGCCGGGCAGCTTGCCGGCCCGTTGAATGACTTGCACCTGCCTGGCGAGCGCGTGGCGCTGATGGCCGCCATTCCGGAAGTGGACGGCCCCAGTTCCTGCTGGGAAGCCGTGCAGGCCATCGCCGAACAACCGGACGCACTGCTCGCACAACTCTTCGCTTATACCCCGCCGCTGCACGCACTGATGATGCTCAACAGCAGCGTCATGGCCTATGTAGCCGAGGCGCTGCACTGCCGTGGCCCGATGGGCGGTTTCTGCTCACAGGGAAATGCGGGAGTCGATGCGCTGATTGAGGCGTTCGAACACATCGCCGGTGGCCGAGCCGACGCCGGGGTTGTGGTCAGCAGTAGCCCGAACCTCTCGCCCGCGCTGTACCTGCGCGACAGCACCGAACAGCCTGCACTCCCGGCGCCGGATCGTTATGGGGAAGGCGCAGCGTGCCTGTTGCTGACGTCGTGCACGCCAACCCACGGCGCCTTGCGCATCGCCGGGTTCGCCCGTGGTTACAGTGCTTGCCCCGAACGCTCGAACGCCGTGGCGCACAAGGTCATCCAACAAGCATTAAGCCGAGAGAAAGTAGGTTTGCGCGACGTAGCACATGTCGTCGCCGCGCCGGACACCCCCTTCCTGCCGCTTCTGCTCGCAGACACCCAGGCGACGCTTCACAGCTCCCGGCCCATGACCGGCGACCTGGGAGCAAGCGCCCTGTTGACTGAAATCGCCCTGACCCTTCACGACCAGCGCGATGGGTACACATTGCTGCTCAATCACAGCCGTGCGGGCCATTGGGGCGCCGTATTACTGGCCAAAGAAGCCATGGAGAAACAGGCATGAGCCCACCAAGGATTGTGATAACCGGCCTGGGTGCCGTGACCGGTTTCGGTTTCGAATGGCAATCAATGTGGGCGCAGATGCTGCGCGGTGAGCACTGCATCCGCCCATGGCAACCCGAAGGCGTGGCCGACGGTAGCTTCCCGGTGCGTTACGCCGCGCCAGTAGACACCCGCCAACTGCCGGACTACTTGAAAGGCCATCGCGCCTGGCAGATGCCCCTGGAAAAACGCAGCCAGTTGGGTTGGGTGGCGGCCAGCCAAGCGATCACCGACAGCGGCCTGAGCGCCGCACAACTGCGCGATGCGGCCGTACTGTGCGCGTCCGGCGCACCGGCCCACAACATTCAGGACATGCTGCTGACCGTGTCCGGCGAGCAGCAGGCTTGCCCTGCATGGCGCCACTTGATGGCCAAGGCTGACCAGGTCAGTGCGGCCCACTCGCTGTGCCAGAGCAACGACCGGCTGGCCAGGGTGATCGCTGACGACAGCGGTTGCGAAGGCCCGGTGATCAACATCAGCAGCGCCTGCGCCGGGGCGTCCCAGGCCATCGGGAATGCCTTCCAGATGATCCGCCGGGGTGAAGTCGACGTCGCTGTCGCCGGCGGGGCCGACTCGGTGTTGAGCCTGGACACCATGACCGCGCTTTACCTGTTGGGCGCAGCCAGCAGCGAGCAACGCTGGGGCGAAGGGCTTTGCCGTCCATTCGATCGCCATCGCAGCGGCCTGGTTGCTGGCGAAGGCGGTGGTTTTGTAGTGCTCGAAACCCTGGAGAGCGCCCTTGCCCGTGGCGCCGTGCCCTATGCCGAAGTGCTGGGGTTTGGCAGCAGCCTGGACGGCTACAAGGTCACCGCACCCGACCCGCAAGGGCGAGGCGCCGCCCTGGCGATGCAGACGGCCTTGCACGATGCCGGCATCCGCCCGCAACAGGTGGACCTGATCAACGCTCACGGCACGTCCACCCCGCTCAACGATGCCGCCGAAACCCTGGCCATCAAGTCGGTATTCGCCCAGGACGAGCACTATCGACGGCTGGCAATCAGCGCCAACAAGTCCCAGTTCGGGCACTTGATCGCCGCCGCTGGCGCACCCGAGTTCATCGTCACCGCACTGGCCTGCCAGCACGACCGGATTACCCCGACCCTCAACCTGCACAGCGCCGCCGACGACTGTGATCTGGACTACTGCGCCCATCAGACGGTCAACCGCCGAGTTGACGTGGCGCTGAGCAATTCATTCGGCTTCGGTGGGCTCAATACCTGCCTGGTGCTGGGCAAATACCAGGAGCACGCACAATGAGTGCCGCACAAACACCCATCGCTATCGCCGGCAGCGGCTGTGTCCTGGCCAGCGGATGGGGCGTGGACGCGTTCTGGACTGCGGCCTGCGAGTCGCGCAGCGGGATCAAGCCCTTGCGCTCCTTGCAGTTTCACAGCGAGCGGGTTACGGCCTTTGGCCAGATCCACTATGACGATCATCAACGCAGTCGTCAGGACCTCGCGCAGAACCTGCAACGCTACTGCACGCCCGCCGTCATCTGGGGTGTCAGCGCGGTTCGTCAGGCACTGGCCGATGCCAACCTGACACCCGGTGCAGACGGCCTGACCTATGGGCTCTATTGCTGCCAGGGTGGATACACCCACCCTTCTCTGGCGTCCTACGGCGAATTGCTCCACGAATGCCGCCAGGGCGAAGGGGCAGACATGCACCTGCTGGCCCGACGTATTTTGCAGGAGCGGGCGCAGGATCCGTTCCTGGTGCTCAAGGGCCTGAGCAATATCCTGCTGGGCGTGACCAGCCTGGCGCTCAAGCTGGAGTGTGAATGCAACGCCTACATGCAGGGCGTCTCCGGCAACCTGGCAGCCTTGCGTGAAGCCTGTGCCGCCTTGCAGAGCGGGCGCATTGATGTCGCGATCATTGTCGGTGCGGGCAGCGAACTCGATGCCCTGGCACTCAGCGCCTTGGTACAGGCCGGCACCATCAGTGCGGACGGCTCGGAGACCCTGCGAGCTTTCGACGCGCAAGGCACGGGCGGTATCGCGGGTGAAGGCGCGGCAGCCCTGGTGTTGCGCCGTCGCGAGGATCTGGGGGATGAACCCCAGGTCTGCCTGCAAACAATGACCGCCCATGTCTCTATCGAGGCACTGAACCTGCCAGACCAGCCAACCGATCTGCTGGTGTGCACTGGCACCGGCACGCCCGACAAAGATCTGCAATTGAGCCACGTACTGGGCCGCACCGGCGGCGCCCACATCACCAGTGGCGTGCCGGTGACCGGCCTGCTCAGTGCGGCTCCCAGCCTGGCGGACCTGATCCTGGCCCGCTGCGCCCTGCTCGCCCAGCGTGTGCCACCGATTGCCGGGCTAAGCCAACCCGTGGCCGCGCACCTGCCCTTTGTGATGGGCGCTCCCTATTCAACGACGCTCACCGATTGCCTGGTGCTCAACCGCGACGACAACGGTTTCAGCGCTTGTTACCAATTGAAGTACAGCGAGCAGGCCAATAACGCCTGACGTTTTTTGTACAACACCCTCCTCTTTTATAGGACATGGATGTGATGGATTACCGTGATTTTGTTCGCCCAAAGTTTGTAGATCTGCTCCAGGCCCTGGGGCTTGAGTGTGAGTTCAAACGCGCACTGGGCAGTCAATTGTTCTACCGCAACCGCAAGGGTGACGAGGTCACCGTGACGGATTTTCTCGGTGGCTATGGCGCGGCGTTGTTTGGTCACAACGACCCGCAGTTTGTCGAACAGCTCTGCACACTGTTGCGCAATGACGTGCCCTTTAACGCCCAGATGTCGATCCGCGGCACGGCCGGAGCCCTAGCACGCGCGTTGAGCGAAGCCTTCAATCGCGAGCTGAAGAACAACGAACAATACATTTCGACCTTTTCCAACAGTGGTGCCGAAGCGGTCGAAATTGCCGTCAAACATGCCGAGTTTCGTCGTCAGAAAAACCTGCAACGCCAGTTCGACGAACTCGACTTTACCCTGGCCCAATTGACCTCCAGCGACCGCGCCTACCGCGAAGTGGATGTCGCTGACCTCGACTTGCCGGCAGGCCTGCTGCCCGCGCACCTGAACACGGCCACGGTGCGCCAGGTGGTTGAAGCGGTTCGCCAGCACAACCTGGCCGAATTACATGTCGAGCCGGTCTTTGTCGCCTTGCGCGGCAGTTTTCACGGCAAACTGGTCAACACTGTGCAACTGACGTACGGCCGCCAGTATCGCCAGCCGTTCGCGCGTTTCGGCCTGAACGTGGAGTTCATTGACCCCCAGCAACCCCATCAACTCCAGGAGCTGCCCGCGCGCCACACCCGACATTGGCTGAGCCTGCAATGGAGCGGGGATCAACTGCTGGTCAAGCGCGATGCGTTCAGCGCGATCACCGCCGTACTGATGGAGCCGATCCAGGGCGAAGGCGGCATCATCGAATTCTCGACTGATTTTTACCGGGCGTTGCGTCGCCTGTGTAACGAGCAGCAGTGCCCGTTGATTATCGACGAGGTGCAGTCGGGCTTCGGACGAACCGGCACCTTCCTGGCCAGCAGTCACTTCAATCTGCAAGGCGATTACTACTGCCTGTCCAAAGCGCTGGGCGGTGGCCTGATGAAGATCGCGGCCACCGTGATTCGCAGCAGCCACTATGAAAAAGACTTCAGCTATATCCACAGCTCGACCTTCGCCGAAGACGATGCCTCCTGCCACATCGCCCTCTCGGCACTCAATCGTCTGTTTGCCGATGACCAAGCGATGCTCAAGGACGTGCACACCAAGGGCGAATACCTAAAGGCCTCACTGCTTGAGCTCAAGGCGGCCTACCCAGGGGTGATCGCCGATGTGCGGGGCCGCGGCCTGTTGCTGGGCTTTGAGCTGCACGACCAAAGCGCCAACAGCTCGCTGGTGCAGGCTTCAGCCCAGTACAACGACGCCTTGGGTTACCTGATTGCCGGCTACCTCTTGCAGTTTGAAGCCCTGCGCGTGGCGCCTTCGGGCAGCAACTCCAATGTGATCCGCCTGGAGCCGCCCGCCTGCATCACATTCGCCGAGATCGACGGGCTGATCAAAGCCCTGCAAAAGGTCTGCGACATGCTGCAACGCGGAGATGCGTTCCCGTTGGCCGCTACCATTTGCAATGACCTGATCCCGGCGGTCGCGCCGCGCGACACCGGCTTCCAGGTCAACGCCCTGCCCAACGCCCCGCAGGACACCCCCATCGTCGCCCGCGTGGCCTTTATCAATCACTTGATCGATGCCGACATCCTCGGTGATGTCGATCCCTCACTCGGCCAACTGAGCACCGAACAAAAATGTGTGTTCATGCAACGCACCGCACCGGAACGCCGGGCGGCCCCCGTGGGCCCGGTGGTGATCCGCTCGAAGCTGGGCATGGCAGTGGAGTTCACGTTGTACCCACTGTGCATGGACTCCAACGCCATGGCGGACTACATCATCAGCGGCGATCTCGACGTGATTCGCAAAGAAGTCGGCAATCGCATCCTGGACGCACGCGCCGATGGCTACCGCGTTGCCGGGTTGGGGATGTACACCTCCATCGTGACCAACAACTGCCAGGCCCTGAAAATTCCGGACATGGCGCTGACGTCCGGTAACGCCTTGACCATCGGCATGGGCCTTGAGGCCATCGAGCAAGGCTGCAAACAACAGGGACTTGAGTTGCACGCACAAACGGCAGCCGTGGTCGGCGCGGCCGGTAACGTGGCGTCGACCTATGCGTCGCTGCTGTCAGCCGCTGTCGACCACGTGATCCTGATTGGCAGCGGCCGCGATGGCTCGCTGCGCCGTCTGGAAAAAACCGCCCATCTGATTTACGCCGACGCGGCCCGCTCGATTCTCAAGGGCACGGCCAGCGACGACTTGCTGGCGCAGCGCCTGCTCGACATCGACGGCATTCACGCGCTGATAAAGGACTTCGGCAGCAGCTCGCAGTTGGGCCTGCAGGTCTCGCGCCTGGTGCAAGAACGCCTGGGGGCCAACGCCTTCATTACCGTCACCGATGACCTGCAAGCACTCAAGCGCGCACGCATCGTGCTGTGTGCGGCAAACGCAGCGCAGCCGTTTCTCGACGCTGGGCATTTCGCCGAACACAGCGTGATCTGCGACATCGCCGTGCCGCTGAACGTTGACCAAGCGATCGGCACCCAGCGCAGCGACGTGCTGTACATGCACGGTGGCATTGTCCAGACGCCGTTCGACGACGGGCTCGCGCCGAATGTGCGGGCCTACCTGAAACAGGGCCAGTTGTATGCCTGCATGGCCGAGTCGGTGCTGATGGGGCTTGCGGGAATTACCCAGCATTACTCCTACGGCGACATCAGCCGCGAACAAGTGCAGCAGATTCGTGCGTTGGCGGCGATCCATGGCTTTGGCCTGGCGCAGTTCAAGACCCACAACTCACTCTAAGGAACGGCCATGACCACTAAAACAGCGGTAGTCACCGGAGGCAGTCGCGGCATCGGCAAAGCGGTTGTCCTGGCACTGGCCGAGGCCGGCTACCGGGTTGCATTCAACTACGTGCGTGACGAAGCGGCGGCCCTGGCGGTGCGCGATGAAGTCGAAAAGATGGGCGGCGAATGCCTTACCGCGCAGTGCGACATCAGCGACGCGCACAGCATCAAGGCGTTTTTCGAACAGGTTGAACAACACTTCGAACGCATCGACCTGCTGGTCAACAACGCCGGGATTACTCGGGATGGTTTGCTGGCAACGCTCTCGGTCGAGGCCATCAGCGAGGTGATCCAGACCAACCTGATCGGCACACTGCTCTGCTGCCAACAGGTGGTGCCCGGCATGATGCGCCAGCGTCAAGGCTGCATCATCAACCTGAGTTCGGTGGCGGCGCAAAAGCCTGGCAAAGGCCAAAGCAGCTACGCCGCCGCCAAGGGTGGTGTGGAGGCGCTGACACGTGCCCTGGCGGTCGAGTTGGCGCCGCGCAATATCCGCGTCAACGCGGTGGCGCCGGGGATCGTCAGCACCGACATGACCGCCGCCTTGCTCGAAACCCACGAGCAGGAGGTCCAGTCGCGTCTGCTGATCAAGCGCTTTGCCGTGCCAGGGGATATCGCCGAGGCCGTGCTGTACCTGGCCGACCGCGCCACCTATGTGACCGGCGAAGTGTTGTCGGTCAATGGCGGGTTGAAAATGCCATGAACGCATCTCGAACTTTTTTGATTTCCGGTGCCGCCAACGGCATCGGCCGCGCAGTCGCGGAACACTTCGCCACCGACGAAGCCCATCGCCTGATCCTGGTGGACCGTGACCTGGCCCAGCTACAGAGCTGGGTCGGCAACGGGGCATTTGCCGCAAGCATCGAAACCCATGGCGTCGATATCGCCGACCTTGCGAGCGTGCAAGCGTTATTCAACGACCTGTCGGTGCGCCTCGGTTACATCGATGTCCTGGTCAACAGCGCCGGTGTCTGCAACGAGAACGAACCGGAGGACTTGGACAACTGGCACAAGGTGATTTCGGTCAATCTGAACGGCACCTTTTATGTCACTTCGCTGTGCCTGCCACTGCTGGCGGACCGAGGGCGAATCATCAATTTGTCGTCGATCCTGGGCCGCATCGGCAAGGTCCGCAACACCGCTTACTGCGCCTCCAAGCACGGCATTATCGGCATGACAAAAGCACTGGCGCTGGACCTGGCACCGCGCCGGATTACCGTGAACGCGATTTTGCCAGCCTGGATTGATACGCCAATGCTTCAAGGCGAATTGGCGACTCAAGCCAGTATTGCCGGAATCAGTCAGGAGCAGATCCTGCGCAATGCCAAGAAAAAGCTGCCGTTGCGCCGTTTTATCCAGGCTGACGAAGTCGCCGCCATGGTGCGTTACCTGGTCAGCCCGGAGGCCTCCGGCGTCACGGCCCAGAGCCTGATGATCGACGGCGGCGCCGGGTTGGGGATGTAGCCATGAACACAGCATTGCTCACACGCAGCCTGTTGCTTGGCCTGATATCGCTGGCGCCACGCCTGGCGGGTGCGGACCTGCTGCCGACCCATGCCGACGCGGAAGTGGGATTGGCCAGTGCCCTGCGCTTGCACGGGGATGATCCGGTCACGCAGAAAGCGGTGTATTTCAAGGCCAACCTGGAAGACAACTGGGACAGCGGCTACTACAAGGCCAAAGGCCGGGTACGCTACGACGCGCGCTATGACGGGCATAACCCTTATAGCCAGGAGGCACGGGATGACTACCGTTTCAGTGCCGACTGGCGGCATCTGTATTGGGGCCATTACCTGGGTGACGGTGAGGTCACCGTGGGTTGGCAGCAAGTCGTCTGGGGCCGCGCCGATGAGTTGCGGGTGTTGGACCAGGTCAACCCTATCGATTACCGCGAAGGCGTGACGGCCTTGCTTGAAGACAGCCGCATCGCGGTGCCAATGGTGCGTTTGACCCAACCCGTGGGCGAGTGGGAAGTAGAAGCCTTGTGGATAACCGACTTCCTGAAAAACCAGGCGCCGGCCCAAGGCAGCGAATTCGACGCTCCGTTGTTCGCAGTACCGGACCCGAACCTGTTCCTGGTCGGTTCAAAGCCGGACTACAGCGGGCACAAGGGGTTCTCCTATGGCATGAGCGCCAACGGCAGGATCGGTTCGGTGGACGCCAGCTTTGTCGCCCTCAACGCCCGCCAGCAAGACCCGGTGTATGCCGTCGAAGGTATCGCTGACGATCAGCGCGTGGTTCTGGAGCGCCAGTTCCCCCGCTACAGCATGGGCGGTGCCGGCCTGGCGATCGACGCCGGCCACAGCATCGTGGTGCGCAGTGAGGTGGCCTACTTCGACCGCTGGCACGTCACCAATCCGTACCGTAACCACGGCAGCAGCCAGAGCCCGATGGTCAAGTCCTTGCTGGGCGTGGACTACCTGCTGCGCAACTGGCTGATCTCCGTGCAATGGCAGGAGCAGCAATTGCTCGACTGGCAGCAGGGCATGGTGCAGGACAAACGCGAGCCGCTGTTCACGCTGTCCGCCGAAGGCACCCACCTGCGTGACCGCCTCAAATCCCGCCTGGTACTGGCGATGTCCCCTCCCGCCAAGGACGACGCCTTGCTGCAAGGCATCTTCACGTACACCCCCGTGGACTGGCTGAAGCTGGGGCTGGAGGTGGATGTGTTTTTTGGCAAAGAAGACCGCACGTTTGGCCAATACAGCCAGCGCGACCAACTGCGTGTGTCGGCGGGTTATCTGTTCTGAGCCCCGTTCCGACCTCAATAAAAAACCACTTCAAGAAAAGGAAATTTCTATGTTGCCGCCCCTCAAGGTCCTGACCGCCAGCCTCCTGATGCTCACCAGCATGGGGGCACTGGCCGCCCCGAACGCCGACGAAATCATTCGTCAGGCCCGTGACCGCAATGACGGCAAGAGCTTCATGTCGCAGGTTTCGCTGATCCTGCTGGACAAGCAAGGCAACAGCCGGGTGCGCGAGTTCAGCTACCTGCAAAAGGATTACCCGGACAGTGACAAGTTCACCATGTACTTCTCGGCCCCCAACGATGTCCGCAACGTCGCCTTCCACATCGAAAACCCCCACGAAGCCCTGAGTGCCGAGGACAGCCAATGGATGTACCTGCCGGTCAGCCGGCAAACCCGCCGGATCTCGACCACCGACAAGCGTGGCGCATTCATGGGCAGTGATTACTCCTACGCGGATTTGGACAAGATCCGGGCCGACGACTACAGCCAGACACTGGTAGGCGAAGAGACCATCAACGGGCGTGAATGCTACGTCATCGAGCGCACGCCGGTGTCTGCGCAGATCCTGGCCAAAACCGGCTACAACCAACTCAAGGTCTGGATCGACAAGCAGAACAGGCTGGTCATGCGTCAGGATTTCTTCGACGTCAAAGGCGTGATGTTCAAGCAGATGCGGACGCTGAAAGTCGAGACAGTCGATCAGATCGACAGCATCACCCTCAGCGAAACCGAAGACTTCATCGCCGGCACGCGCTCCCAACTGAAGTTCAACCAGTTGCAGTACAACGTCGAACTGGACGACTGGCTGTTCAACCAGACCGCGATCAAACGCGGCCTCAAAACTGGCGACCTGCCTGAATTTGCCGTCTCCGCTCGCTGAATACTGCGCCTGCCTTTCGTGGAACCGATTGAACTATGGAACGATACCCTGAACTTCGTTGAGCGCTATGCGCGCACGATTGTATTTGTGCTGGTGGCGATCACGGCCTACTTCACCTATGCCCTCGGCTCGCTGATGTCGGACACCAATCCCTATTTGCTCAAGGAAAGCCATCCAGCGCGAAAAACCATTATTGAACTGCAACACGAGTTCACCGGCACCTATGACTCGGTCATGGTGGCCCAGAGTAATGCGCACAGTGTGTTTAACACTCAGTCGCTTAACGCCCAGTTCGAAATCTCCCAGGCCCTTCGCCGGCTGATGCTGGCCAATGCCGACGATGAGGTCGAGTTGCGCCGCATTGTCGGCAAACACGAAAGCGACAGTCGCGCCCAACTGTTGGCCAGCGATATCCTCGGCGATGGGTTCAGCCAGAACGATTACGCCCAAGCCAAGGCCCTGCGCGATCACGCCCGCAGCCAGGGCTGGGAGGAACGCGATCAGCAGTTTCTAGCCTTCCTGGCAGAACGGATCAATCCGATCCAGGAAATGGCCTCGATGGCCGACCTGGAAAACATCAGCCTGAGCGCCGACGGCGAACTGTGGATTCACAAGACACTGCACGCCTTGGACATGGACCCGCAACTCGTTGAAGCCCAGATCATGGGCAATGAGCAAATGGTCGGTGGAGTGGTTTCCCCTGACAGGAAAGTCGCGGTGGTGGTGGCCGAGTTAGGCACCAAGCAAGACGATGCTCAGGCGCAACTGCGGGCTTACCAACAGGTTCGCCAGATCGTCGCTGACTACCAGAGCAAACATCCGCAGTTCACCGATGAAGTGTTCATCGCCGGAACCCCGATCTTCATCGCCGCCCAACAAGAGATCATCGATCACGACCTGGCGCTGCTGTTTCCGATCGTGTTCCTGCTCGTGACCTCCATGCTGGTGTTCTTTTTCCGCAAGCCCTTGGGCGTGTTCCTGCCGCTGTTCAATATCCTCTTCTGCACGATCTGGACGCTGGGGCTGATGGCATTGTTGAAGGTGCCCATCGACCTGCTTACCAGTGTGCTGCCGGTATTTTTGTTCACGATCTGCTGTGCCGACGCGATACACGTGATGGCTGAGTACTATGAGCAACTCAATGCGGGCAAGACGTACCGCGAGGCCAACCGCGAGACTATGCGCCGCATGGTGGTCCCGGTCGTGTTGACCACCGTGACCACCATCGCCACGTTCATGATCTCCACCACCAACAACATCGTCAGCATCCGCAATTTCGGGGTATTCATGTCCATCGGGCTGACGGCCGCGCTGATCATCTCGCTGCTGTTGATTCCGGCGTGGATTTCCATCTGGGGTAAAGACCAGCCGTTGCGTAAAACCGTACACAAAGAGTCGATTATCTCGCGCTACCTGGTGGCTTTTTGTGCCCGCCTGATCCGCTGGCGAAAACCGGTGCTGTTGGTCAGCTTGCCGATGTTGGCGCTGATGACGGTGTTTACCTTCATGGTCGATATCGAAGACTCGGGCATCGCTTACTTCAAGAAAGACAGCCCGGTGCGTGTTTCCGATGAGTTCATCAACCGCTCACGGATCGCGGGCACTTCCCCTGGCTGGATTGCGTTCGATACCAAGACTCCGCGTGGCGCGCTGACCACTGAGACCGTGCAGTTCCTCGACAAACTCGACCACTTTCTCAAGTCCCAGCCCAACGTCAGCTATACCTATTCGGTGGCGGCCTACGTCAAGCGCATGAACCTTGTGCTCAATGACATGAACCCCGAATACCTGCGAGTACCGCAGGCCGTGGAGCAGGTGACGTCAGTCAACGATGAGGGGCAGGCGGAAACCTTTGAAGTCGACGGAAACTCGCTGATCGAGCAACACATCATGATGTTCGAGAACGGCGGCGGCTCAGACTTGCAGAACGTGCTCAATGCCGACTACTCCAAGGCCTTGACGCTCTACACCATGACCTCTTCGGTGGCCAGCGACTACAAAGACATGCTTGATCGCCTGGACGCCTGGCTGTTGGTGAACAAGCCGGCCAACCTGCAGGTTACCCATGCCGGTACGCCGAAAATCTGGACCGGCATCCTGGCGGAGATCACCCAGGGCCAAGTCCTGAGCTTCTCGCTCGCGCTGCTGGTGGTCACGCTGATGATGATGTTCTGGTTGAAATCCGTCCGGCTGGGGATTCTGGGCATGCTGACGCTGCTGACCACCTCGGTGACGGTGTACGGCTTTATGTACCTGCTGAACATTGAGCTGAACATTGGCACGACACTGGTAACGTTCCTTGTAGTGGGCGTGGTGGATTACGCGGTGCACCTGCTGTCGCGTATCAAGTTGCTGGTCCAGGAAGGTATCCACGTGGACGAGGCGATTTTGACGGCGATGCACAGTGTCGGGCGTTCGACGGTGGTCAACGTGGTGATTTTCTCCGTAGGTTTCCTGGCCCTGCTGTTTTCCGCCTACAAGCCGGTCATTGACTTGGGCACGCTGGTCGCGCTGGCTCTGTTCTCCAGCGGTGTGATGACCATTTTGTTAGTAACGCTGATATCTCCGTGGTTCTTCGCAGCCATTGTGCCCGAGCAACGGGGAGATGAACGCGAACACCCAGAACGCCAGGGCGCTTTGGGATAGACGCTGAAGAGGACGCCGCCGGCCATATCCATTGAGCACCCACGGATTGCCGGCGTTTGCGAAGCGCACACACCGCTTCATGAGATTGTGCAGCACGTTCGTTCAGGCCGTTTTGGACAGATGTTCAAACTGGCATTGGTACTGGGCGTCCTTGAGGCTGCTTTCGAACTGTTCAAGGCCGTCGTAGATGCTTTGCAACCCTTCGATCTGAGTCTTCAGTTCCAGCTTTTTATCCGCAATGGCCTGGTTGGCCAAATCCCACGGCAGCTCCTGGCCGCGGTGATCCTGAAGGATCGCCTGCATTTCCTTGAGTTTGAAGCCAAGCTGCTGCGCGCATTTGATGAACGTCAGCAGTTCAACGCTTTGCTGGCTATAGACCCGGTACTTACCTTCGCGCGCAGGCGGTGGCAGCAAACCAATGTCTTCATAGTGGCGGATGGTCTTGACTGTCGTGCCCGACAGCTGGGCTGCTTTGCCGATATACATGTAAAAGTCCTTTTTTATGGCACAGACGGGGGGTGCGCACTTTGGCGCGCCGCATCTTCACACATGTGTGCGGCGTCTGAAACCCGACAGTGTCAAAAGGCTATGCAGTGGCAGAGATGAAGCAGGCATCGCCTGTTGCAAGGCGATGCTGTACAGCGGTGTGTCAACGAGCAGCGATCTCCTGAGCTTGCTTGAGCCAAGCTTGCCGCTGGGAATCGCCGGAACCGAGGATCGGCCCGAACGTGAGGGTCTTCAACGGTTTGATGCCGCAGAACTCCAACGTGGTCTTGCGCATCTGGTGCAGCCCCGGCATGCGATAGAACCATTTGTAGTACCACGGCGGGGTATCCATCGTGACCAGCAGGTGAGCGGTGCGCCCCTTCAAGAGCTTGTCGGGAAAGGCTTTGCCTTCGCGGTACTTGAAGGCGAAACCGGGAAGGAATATCCGATCGAAAAAGCCTTTCATCAAGGCCGGAATCCCTCCCCACCAGATGGGATACACAAACGCCAGGTGCTCAGCCCATGTGATATCGGCCTGCGCCTTGAGCAGATCAGGCTCCAAGAGCTGAACCTGCTTGTAGCCATCGTGCAGCACGGGATCGAAGCGCAGCGCATCCAGCCGTAACAGACGCACCTCATGCCCCGCACGTGTAGCCGCCTCCACATAAGTGTCGGTCAGTGCTCCACAGAAACTGTCGGTTGAGGGATGCCCCAAAATCACCAGAACTCGCTTACTCATCATCACTTCATCCTGAAAGTTGAGCGTTCAGAATAGGGTGTGCCCGTAACGGGAGAGTCAACAGGGAGGTTTGCCAAATGCTGGTATAGCCGGGTGCATTGCGCACCGGCAGGTAAGCTCCAAATCGCAGGCAAAAAAACCCGGAAATCCTCACTTACGTGGGCCTTCCGGATTTTCTAAACCGCCAAAAATGGTGGGTCGTGTGGGATTCGAACCTACGACCAATTGGTTAAAAGCCAACTGCTCTACCAACTGAGCTAACGACCCGCTGTGTGGTGGCGCGTATAATACTGATTTCTAAGGATTATTCAACACCTTATTTGAAATAAATCAGAAATAACGCGTTGGGTCCGTAATTCCGGCCATTTTGAAGCCCTCTGCACGCAGCCGGCAGCTGTCACATTTCCCACAGGCACTACCGCCTTCGTCTGCCTGATAGCAGGAAACAGTCAGCGCGTAATCGACGCCAAGTCCTACGCCAGCCTTCACGATATCGGCCTTGCTCATGTTTTGCAGCGGCGCCTGAATACGAAACCCCTGCCCTTCTACGCCGGCCTTGGTCGCCAGGTTGGCCATGCGCTCGAAGGATTCGACGAACTCCGGACGGCAGTCCGGGTAACCGGAATAATCCAGCGCATTGACGCCGATAAAGATGTCGCGGGCGTTAAGCACTTCGGCCCAGCCAAGGGCCAGGGACAGGAACACTGTGTTGCGTGCCGGTACGTAAGTGACCGGGATGCCTTCCGAGGGTTCTTCTGGCAGGTCGATGGTGTTGTCGGTCAACGCCGAACCCCCCATGCCGCCTAGATTCAGGCCAACCACCTTGTGCTCGATCACACCGAGGTCGCGGGCGACACGCGAAGCCGCGTTCAACTCGGCGCGGTGACGCTGGCCATAATCGAAGCTCATGGTGTAACAGCTATAGCCTTGCGCTCGCACCATGGCCACCAATGTGGCGGAGTCGAGACCACCGGACAGCAGAATGACTGCGCGCTTTTGATCAGTCATCTCAGCGCCCCGGCTCGTCGTTCCACAGGTATTTATGCAGCTGCAATTGCAGGCGTACGGGCAAGTTATCGGCAACCACCCAGTCGGCCAGATCGCGTGCGTTCAGGTCATGGTGGCTGGGGGAGAACAGCACTTCACCGGCACGGCGTTCGAGGCCGTACTGGATCAACTTGGAGTTAGCCCAGTCGTAATCCTCACGAGAACAGATGACAAACTTGACCTGATCGTTGGGCGTCAGCAGTTCGATGTTCTCGTAAAGGTTGCGGTGCGCTTCCTTGGAGCCTGGGGTTTTGAGGTCTAGCACTCGGCTCACACGCGGGTCTACCGCGGAGATATCCAAAGCACCGCTGGTTTCCAGGGAGACTTCGTAACCGGCATCACACAACTGCTTGAGCAAAGGAATGGCGTTGGGCTGAGCCAGGGGCTCGCCGCCTGTCACACAGACGTAACGCGGCCGGTAGCCGGCAACCTGCTCCAAAATGTCTTCAAGGGTTCGAACGGTGCCGCCACTGAAGGCATAGGCGCTGTCACAGTATTGGCAACGTAACGGGCAGCCGGTCAGGCGCACAAATACTGTGGGCAGGCCGGCGGTGCGTGTTTCACCCTGTAACGAGTAAAAAACTTCGGTGATGCGTAATGTGTCTTGCATAGTCGCCACGGGCGTAACAGCTAAACAGGCTGTCCGCCTCCGTCAGGCACTTCAAGGAACCCCGCCAACGCGTAGGCCCCAGGAAGCGGGTGTCATAAAAGGGCGTGGATTCTAACGAAAAAACCCGCGCCAGGCGCGGGTTTCTTCTAAACGGGCAGCATCGCTTACAAGCGCTGCAGATCCCGTTGAGCCAACTGTGCAGCAGAAGTGCCCGGATATTGGGCAACGACCTGCTGCAGAATGCCTTTGACCTTGTCGGTATGACCCAGGCGGCGCTCTACGTCAGCGAGTTTGTACAGCGAATCCGGCACCTTGGCGTGCTTGGGGTACAGCTGGCTCACCTTGGCAAATGCCTGGCCCGCCCCCTGCAAATCACCCTTTGCCAGGTTCACCTCGCCCAACCAGTACTGGGCGTTGCCCGCGTACTGGCTGTTTGGGTATTTGCGCAGGAAGGCGGTAAACGCCTGGCTGGCCTTATCGAAATCCTTGGCTTTGATCAGGTCGAAGGCTGCATCGTAATACAGCTTTTCCTTCGCAGGATCACCCGGTTCACTGCTGGCGGCAGGGGCTTGGCTCGCGGCCGCGGCCCCTACTGCTGCACCACCGGCAGCGGCGCTTGGCGCGCCACCGGCAGAAGAATTATCAGGAGTAGCGGCAGGTGTAACGCCGGCTCCTATGCGTCGATCAAGATCCTGGTAACGCTCCAGGCCTTCTTGCTTCAGCTGACGCACTTCATTCTGCAGAACTTCAATGGTGCCTTGTTGCTGCGCCAATTGATCCTGCATGCGTTGCAGCTGGTTGAACAGTTCGCCCTGTGCCGAAGGGGCGGACGTAGCCGCCCCCCAGCATAGGCGCCGTTCGTGCCATAACCTGCTGGCGGATAGCTGCTCCCGCTATTGTTATAGCCAGAGTTGCTATCTTCCACAGGAACCGCAGCCCACACCGCAAGCGGTGCGAAGCTGAGAGCCAATACAGTTAGAGCACGACGGCACGTTCGCATGACGAATTACTTACGCAGTTCGACGCGACGGTTTTGAGCCCAGGACTGCTCGTCGTGGCCAGTAGCAACTGGACGCTCTTTACCGTAGGAAACCAGTTCCAGTTGGCCTGGAGCAACACCTTGCAGTACCAGGTAGCGCTGAACGGCTTTCGCACGACGCTCGCCCAGTGCCATGTTGTACTCACGAGTACCACGTTCGTCGGTGTTACCTTCCAGAACAACGCGAGCGCCGTTAGCTTTTAGGTCCTTCGCGTGAACGTCCAGAGCGCGCATGGCTTCTGGTTTCAGGTCCGAACTGTCGTATTCGAAGTAGAAAGTGGTGATAGCGCGCAGAGCAGCTTCTTCGCTCAGGGAGCCGTCAACTGCACCAGTGTTAGCGCCGTAACCAGCGTTTGGATCAACAGCTGCGCCTTCACCGGCATTGTCGCCGCCTTTAGACGAGCAACCAACGGCTACGGACAGAGCCAGAGCCAGAGCAGCAAACTTACCAAACTTCAGCATTTCCATCGTGAAACTCCTAATGAACCCCAGTGTGTTAAGTACTTCTTTTTGTAGCGCCGCGTCAGTTCAGGTAAGGGGACCAGGACGGTTCTCTGACTTCGCCTTGAGCGGTAGGAAGCGGGAGCCTCACGCGTCCATTAATGGACACGAGCATCAAGACTCCCCGGCCCTGCTGGCGGGTGGCGTAGATTACCATGGTGCCGTTGGGCGCAACAGTAGCTGACTCATCAAGGTTGGTATCTGTGAGGATTTTTACGGTTCCACGCTGCAAATCCTGGGCCGCAACCCGGAAATTAGTGAAGCCATCCTGACGGTGAATCATCACCAACGTCTTTTCATCAGCCGAAAGCTTAGGGTTAGCGTTGTAGTTACCAATAAAGGTCACTCGTTCCGCGCCGCCACCACTAATGCTCGATTTGTAGATTTGTGGCTTGCCGCCCCGGTCAGAGGTGAAATAGATGGTCGAACCATCCTTGCCCCAGAACGGTTCAGTATTGATACCCGGGCCACTGGTAACACGATTGATCTGGCGCGAAGCCATGTTCATCACGTAGATATCCGGGTTGCCGTCTTTAGACAGCACGAATGCCAGGCGCGAACCATCCGGCGACCAGGCTGGCGCACCGTTGAGGCCTTCGAAGTTGGTGATCTGCTCACGACGACCAGTATCGATGTGCTGGACGAAAATGCGCGGACGCTTCTGTTCGAACGACACGTAGGCAATGCGCTTGCCGTCCGGCGCAAAGCGCGGCGACAGGATTGGCTCACGCGATTGCAGCAACGTCACGGCACGTGCGCCGTCGTAGTCCGAGCGCTGCAGAGTGTAGCGGGTGTTATCTACAGAGAAACGCTCAGCCGTTACGTAAAGCAGGCGTGTCGAGAACGCCCCTTTGATACCGGTGAGTTTTTCAAACGACTGGTCCGAGATGTAGTGGGCCATGTCCCGCAGTTGTTCGGTGGTGCCCGAAACGCTGCCGGTCAGGACCTGTTGCTCGGTGGCCACGTTGAACAAGGTGTATTGGATTTGCAGGCGACCGCCGGCCGGCACGATGTTGCCGACCATCAGGTACTGGGCGCCAACGGCTTTCCAGTCACGGAACACGACTTCGCTGGCCTGGTTCGGCTGGCTGATCATGTTGCCTTTCGGAATCGGCGCGTAGTAACCGGAGTTGCGCAGGTCGTCGCTGACGATCTGGGCCATGTCGTCCGGCAGCACACTGCCGCCCTGCCAACCGAACGGTACAACAGCGATCGGGGTGGCCCGGTCGCTACCGCTGGTTACCAGGATGTTCTTTTCATCCGCCGCCGCTATCCCTGCCATACAGCAAATAACGACAAGCATTCCTCGAAGAAGGTTTCTCACAAGGCTAGATCCTCAGGTGTGAATGTCATCTTGAATGAACGATAGGGAGCGAAGTCGCTTGGTTTCATTCCCTGCATCTCGGTCAACCGGCCAATGTTCTTGACTGCGGCAACCGCCGAACTGTCGAACGAACCATCACCACTGGACTTGGCCACGCTGACCGAAGTCACCGTACCGTCCGGCAACATGCCGATCTGCAGCACTACTGTCATGCCTTTGCGCGCCGAAGGTGGACGTGTCCAGCCTTCTGCTGCCCGTGCCCGAATCAGGTCGTCGAAACTGCCCGCGACTTCATCACCACGCTCATCGGCCAAGGCTTGCTGACGCTGCGGCGTGTCGGAGAGCAAATCTGCCAAGGCCTGGGCCTTTTTCTCTTCGGCGGATTTACGCGCTGCTTCCTGGGCCTTTTTCTTGGTGGCGTCGGCGGCAGCTTTCTTCTTCGCGTCGTCGGCGATCTTCTTCTTCGCCTCGTCTGCTTCAGCTTTTTTCTTGGCGTCTTCGGCGGCTTTCTTCTTCGCGTCTTCGACTATCTTTTTCTTGGCCTCTTCAGCTGCCTTTTTCTTGGCCTCTTCTTCGGCAGCTTTTTTCGCTTCTTCTTCAGATTTCTTCTTGGCTATATCAGCCAATTGTTTCTCTTCAGCCTTTTTAGCTTCGGCAGCTTTCTCGGACTTCTTGGCTTCATCAGCCTTTTTCGCCTCGTCGGCCTTCTTCGCTTCGTCAGCCTTTTTCGATTCCTCGGCCTTTTGAGCCGCCTCTTCTTTCTTTTGTTCCGCAGCAGCCTTCACCGCTTCCTGCTCGACCTTCTTCTGTTCCATCTGTTCGACTTCAGTCTGGCGCGCAGCCGACTTCTGGGCCTCACCCGCAATCTTCTGATTGGTCTGGGTGGTGGCCTGACTTTTCGATTTCAGCTGATACAGGGTCGCCTGCACGATCGGCTTGGCTGGCGGCAAGTCCGGGGTCATGGCAAAGCTGACGAACAACATGCCAAACACCAGGACGTGCAGGGCAATTGCCCAGACGCTAGGCCAGAAGTAGCTTTCCGAGGCGGACGGCTCTCGCTGTTGCTGCATCAGGGCGCCTCGGTAATCAAGCCAACGTTACCGACGCCGGCCTTCTGCAGCCCGCCCATGGCGCCCATGACGGAGCCGTAGTCGACCGACTTGTCGCCGCGAATGAAGACCTGGGTGTGCTTGCCGCCTTCGTTGCCGGAGCGAATGATCTTGGTCACAGCATCAGTCATCGCCGGCAGGGTCAGAGCCTTGTCCTGCTGCTTCTGGGTGTCGACTTCGCTGCCAAGGTTCCAGTAATAGGTCTTGTCAGCCTTGATCGAGATGGTCAAGACCTGGGTATTGTTGTCCTGAGGCAAGGCTTCGCTGGAAACCTTGGGCAGATCAACCTTCACACCCTGGTTGAGCATCGGCGCGGTCACCATGAAGATCACCAGCAGCACCAGCATCACGTCGATGTAAGGCACTACGTTCATCTCGGCGACCGGCTTGCGCTTGGTTCGAGCTCGAGTGATTAAAGCCATCGGGGAGTACCTGCTTATTCTTCGCTGGTGTGCACTTTACGGTGCAGGATCGCCTGGAATTCATCGGCGAAGGTGTAGTAACGGCCAATCAGGTTCTCGCCGCGCGCGGCAAAACGGTTGTAGGCGATAACAGCGGGGATAGCGGCGAACAGGCCGATCGCGGTAGCGATCAGAGCTTCGGCGATACCTGGGGCCACTGTGGCCAGGGTAGCTTGCTGGGCCTGGGCCAGACCTCGGAAGGAGTTCATGATCCCCCACACGGTACCGAACAGGCCGATGTACGGGCTGACGGAACCAACGGTGGCGAGAAACGGCAGGCTCTGCTCCAGCTTCTCTTCTTCACGGGAGATGGCGACGCGCATGGCACGAGCCACACCTTCCATCACTGCTTCCGGATCAACACCCGGCTGCTGACGCAGACGCGAGAATTCCTTGAAGCCGGCACGGAAGATTTGCTCCACACCCGAATCCGGGTCCGGGTTGCTGCCGGCCTGGCGGTAGAGCTTGGACAGGTCGATACCCGACCAGAAGCGCTCTTCAAAGCTCTCCAGGGCACGTCGACCGGCACGCAGCAGGTTGCTGCGCTGAAAAATCATGACCCAAGAGGTAACCGATGCGGCTACCAGGATCAGCATCACCAGTTGAACCACAACACTGGCATTGCTGACCAGGCTCCACATGGAGGAATGGTCGACGACGGTAGGTTCCACGCTAAATCTCCTGCTTTGATTGTTTACCCGCGCCGCTCACGGCGGCAAAGGCCGCACGTAGAGTTTCGGGAATGGCCCGAGGTTTCAAACTGTTGGTGCGTACACACGCCACCAGGAACTGCCCCTCACAGAGCAGCGTTGCATCCGTTGCCCGCCTGACCTGCTGCTTGAAACGCAGGCTGGCACGGTTCAATTCGATTACTTCAGCGCTAACCAGAAGCTCGTCGTCCAGTCGCGCCGGCGCGTGGTAACGCGCCTCGCTGGAGTGCACGACGAATAACAGGTCCTCCCCTGCCAGCTGGGATTGGGCAAAGCCCAGCTCCCGTAGCCGCTCGGTTCGAGCCCGCTCCATGAACTTGAGGTAATTGACGTAATAAACGATGCCGCCGGCATCGGTGTCCTCGTAATAAACGCGACAGCGATGTGCGAACGACTGATCCCCGTTTTGCGCGCGCATACTCTAGTGCTTACTCCTGAGGTTGCCAATCCGGCTGGGCAACTGTTTTTTCATTCTTTGAAACATTTGCAGTGACTGAATGACGACGCCAGACACTGGGACAGCACAAACATCGAATAAATCGACTCCCATCAAGCTTTTAATCGTCCACTGCATCGAGGAATTCGTCTACCACGGGCATCTCACCCAATCGTGACGGAATGTTTAACCCAAAGTGCAGATAAGCGTGACGCGTCACCACCCGCCCCCTTGGCGTACGCATGATGTAGCCCTGCTGAATCAGGTACGGCTCAAGAACATCCTCAATGGTGTGCCGCTCTTCACTGATGGCCGCAGCCAGGCTGTCAACGCCCACCGGGCCGCCGTCGAATTTCTCGATCATGGTCAAGAGTAGACGTCGATCCTGGTGATCGAAACCATGCTCGTCCACGTCCAGCAAGTTCAGCGCCAAGTCAGCCACTGCCTTGGTGATATGCCCCTTGGCCCGCACTTCAGCAAAATCGCGCACACGACGCAGCAATCGGTTGGCGATCCGTGGCGTGCCACGTGCACGACGCGCAATCTCAAACGCGCCTTCCGGGTCCAGGGGCAAGCCAAGTATGCTCGCCGAACGGCTGACGATGGTCGCCAGATCCGCCGTGCTATAGAACTCAAGACGTTGAACAATGCCGAAACGGTCTCGCAATGGGTTGGTGAGCATGCCCGCACGAGTCGTCGCCCCCACCAGGGTGAACGGTGGCAGGTCGAGCTTGATCGAGCGCGCCGCCGGACCTTCGCCGATCATGATGTCGAGCTGAAAGTCCTCCATCGCCGGGTACAGCACTTCCTCAACGATGGGCGACAACCGGTGAATCTCGTCGATAAACAGTACGTCGTGAGGTTCAAGGTTGGTGAGCAGCGCCGCAAGATCACCCGGACGCTCCAACACCGGGCCGGAGGTGGATTTGATCGACACCCCCATTTCCTGCGCAATGATATTGGCCAGGGTGGTTTTACCCAGCCCCGGTGGACCGAAAATCAATGTGTGATCCAGGGATTCACTGCGCCCGCGCGCGGCCTGGATAAACAACTCCATTTGCTCACGCACGGTGGGCTGGCCGATGTAGTCGGCCAGGCTCAGGGGGCGGATGGCCCGGTCCTGAACTTCTTCACGGTCGCGCGGGCCAGTGGCCGCAATCAGACGATCAGCTTCAATCACTTAAATCATTCCCTTCAGGGCTCGGCGGATCATGTCTTCGCTGCTCAGGTTCTTGTCTTTAATAGCCGACACCGCCTTGCTTGCCTCCTGCGGCTTATAGCCCAGAGAGATAAGCGCGCTGACCGCATCGCTTTCGGCGCTCGCTACTTGGCTCGCCGGCATATCCGGTTGGTTCGGCACCAGGGCGAACATGCTCGGCACAACCTCCCAGGCCTTGAAGCGGTCTTTGAGCTCGACCAACAGGCGCTCGGCGGTTTTCTTGCCCACACCCGGTACCTTGGTCAAAGCCGAGGTGTCCTGGGCCGAAACGGCACGCACCAACTCGTCTACTTCCAGGCTCGACATCAAGGCCAGCGCCAGTTTCGGCCCTACGCCATTGAGGCGAATCAGTTCGCGAAAAAAGTCTCGGTCACGCTTGCCGATGAAACCATAGAGTAATTGCGCGTCTTCGCGCACCACCAAATGGGTGTGCAGCGTTATCGGCTCACCGACCGACGGTAGGCGATAGAGTGTGGTCATGGGCACTTCGAGTTCATACCCCAACCCGTTTACATCCAGAATCAGATGCGGCGGCTGTTTCTCAGCCAGGGTGCCGCGCAAGCGTCCAATCACGGTTCAAATCCTTAAAGCGTGGGGGTCAGATCGAGGCCTGACCGCAAATTTCGATTGCGCTGATGCTATCAGAGACGCAGCCGCCCGCCACGACTGCGTGCTGTGCCCAACCCGTGGGGCAGCAGGCTGGAACGAGTGTGTGCATGGCAAATGGCAATAGCCAGGGCGTCAGAGGCATCAATCTGCGGTTTTGAGGTGAGCTTGAGCATGTGCATGACCATCATCTGAACCTGCTCTTTATTAGCGGCGCCGGTGCCGACCACGGCCTGCTTGACCTGAGTAGCAGTGTATTCCGCGATTTCCAGGCTCTCTTCGGCGCCGGCGACGATGGCAGCGCCACGGGCCTGGCCGAGCTTCAACGCCGAGTCAGCGTTTTTTGCCATGAATACCTTTTCGATGCCCATGGTCACCGGCCCGTAGGTCTGGATCACTTCGCGCACGCCGCGATAAACAATCTGCAGGCGCTCGGCTAACTCGCCCGCGCCGGTGCGGATGCAGCCCGAGGCGACATAGACGCAGCCGCGCGGGGTGTGTTGCACCACACCAAAGCCGGTGATGCGCGAACCGGGGTCGATACCTAGGATTAAAGTCATAACGCCTGCAGGTTGGATAAACACATTTTTTGATACACCGTAGTTCCAATGTGGGAGGGGGCTTGCTCCCGATAGCAGTGTGTCAGTCAGCTTATGTCTAACTGGACGACCGCCATCGGGAGCAAGCCCCCTCCCACATTTGGATCTACGTCATTCCTCAGCCTAGCTGTTCGGCCACGGATTCCGGAATATCGGCGTTGGAATACACGTTTTGCACATCATCCAGGTCTTCCAGCATATCCAGCAGCTTCAGCACCTTCTGCGCGCCATCCAAGTCCAACTCGGCGCTGGTGGTCGGCAGCATCACGATTTCCGCGTCGGTGCCTTTGAAACCAGCAGCTTCTAGGGCGTTGCGCACGGCATAGAAGCTGGCAAACGAGGTGAATACATCGATGGAACCGTCTTCGTTGGTCACCACGTCGTCGGCATCCGCTTCCATCGCGGCTTCCATCAGCGCATCTTCATCCGTGCCAGGCGCAAAGGAAATCTGGCCCTTGCGCTCGAACAGATAGGCCACCGAACCGTCAGTCCCGAGGTTGCCGCCACACTTGCTGAATGCGTGACGCACAGCTGCGGCAGTGCGGTTGCGGTTATCGGTCATGCACTCGACCATCACCGCCACGCCGCCTGGGCCATAGCCTTCGTAGGTCAGCTCAACCATGTCGTCGGTATCGGCAGCGCCGGCACCACGGGCCACAGCGCGGTCGATAATGTCGCGGCTCATGTTGGCGCCGAGCGCTTTGTCCAGTGCCAGGCGCAGACGCGGGTTGGAGCCCGGATCACCACCGCCTTGACGGGCAGCGACGGTCAGCTCGCGAATCCACTTGGTGAAAATCTTGCCTTTCTTGGCATCCTGACGCTCTTTGCGGTGCTTGATGTTCGCCCACTTGGAATGGCCAGCCATAACACAACTCCGAAATTCTCTAGAAACCTTGATCAACCCCGCCCCAGGCGGGATACAGCTCTTTAACGCAAAGGCGCATCCGAAGATGCGCCTTTTTGACTGCGTAAAACCCTATAGCGCTTTCACGCAGCAGCCTTACTCAGCCTTTGGCGTCTCGCGCAGACGGATGTGCAGTTCGCGCAACGCCTTGGCATCCACCACACCCGGAGCCTGGGTCATGACGTCCGCAGCACTCTGGGTTTTCGGGAAGGCGATCACTTCACGGATCGACTGGGCACCGGTCATCAGCATCACCAGACGGTCGAGACCGAACGCCAGGCCACCGTGAGGCGGCGCGCCGTACTTCAGGGCGTCGAGAAGGAAGCCGAACTTCTCTTCCTGCTCCGCTTCGTTGATGCCCAACAGGCGGAATACCGCTTGTTGCATCTCTTTGCGATGGATACGGATCGAACCGCCACCCAGTTCGGTGCCGTTGAGCACCATGTCGTAGGCACGGGACAGTGCGCCAGCCGGGTTGGCTTCCAATTCCTCAGGCGAGCACTTCGGCGCGGTGAACGGATGGTGCAAGGCGCTGAAGCTGCCGTCGTCGTTCTCTTCGAACATTGGGAAGTCGACAACCCACATCGGTGCCCACTTGCAGGTCAGCAGGTCCAGGTCGTGGCCCAGCTTGATGCGCAGCGCGCCCAAGGCTTCGCTGACGATCTTGGCTTTGTCTGCACCGAAGAACACGATGTCGCCGTCGACCGCGCCAACGCGATCCAGAATCGCGTTGAGGTTGTCCAGCGGAATGTTTTTCACGATCGGCGATTGCAGACCGTCAACACCGTTGGCGCGCTCGTTGACCTTGATGTACGCCAGGCCCTTGGCACCGTAGATGCCGACAAACTTGGTGTAGTCGTCGATCTGCTTGCGCGGCATGCTCGCGCCGCCAGGCACGCGCAGGGCCGCGATGCGGCATTTAGGGTCGTTGGCCGGGCCGCTGAAAACTTTGAAATCAACTTCTTTCAGTTGGTCGGCAACGTCCACCAGTTCCAACGGGTTACGCAAGTCTGGCTTGTCGGAGCCGTAGCGGCGCATGGCTTCTTCGAAGGTCATGTGCGGGAATTCGCCGAACTCCAGGTCCAGCACTTCCTTGAACAGGTTGCGGATCATCTGCTCGGTCAGGCCCATGATCTCTTTTTCATCGAGGAAACTGGTCTCGATGTCGATCTGGGTGAATTCCGGCTGGCGGTCGGCGCGCAGGTCTTCGTCGCGGAAGCACTTGGCGATCTGGTAGTAACGGTCGAAGCCGGCCACCATCAGCAGTTGCTTGAACAACTGCGGCGATTGCGGCAGAGCGAAGAACGAACCGGCGTGGGTACGGCTAGGCACCAGGTAGTCACGCGCGCCTTCCGGGGTGGCCCGGGTAAGGATCGGCGTTTCTACGTCAAGGAAGCCGTTTTCGTCGAGGAAGCGGCGGATGCTGGTGGTCATGCGCGAACGCAGACGCAGCTTTTCGGCCATTTCCGGACGACGCAGGTCGAGGAAGCGGTAGCGCAGGCGGGTTTCTTCGCCGACGTCGGAATATTCATTCAGTGGAAACGGCGGAGTTTCCGACTCGTTCAGCACTTCCAGCTCATAACCCAGCACTTCGATCGCACCGGACGCCATGTTCGCGTTCACGGCACCGGCCGGACGCAGGCGAACCTTGCCGGTGATCTTCACGACATATTCGCTGCGCACACGGTCAGCGGCGGCGAAGCTCTCGGCGCGGTCCGGGTCAAATACCACTTGGGCCAGACCATCACGATCACGGATATCGAGGAAGATCACCCCGCCGTGGTCGCGGCGACGGTGAACCCATCCGCAAAGGGTAATTTCCTGACCTTCCAGGGTCTCGTTCAGTTGGCCGCAATAGTGGCTGCGCATCATGGTCGTGGTTTCACTTCTCGTAATTCGAAATTCGGTGGAGGCTTGCCTCGTCACCGCACAGTTAAGCAGGGGACGGATAATGCAGTAGCCTGCGCGTGGAGTTCAACTCAGTCTGCTTTGTCGCCGCCGGCCAGATTCTTCTTCGAGCCGGTCTTGAAATCGGTCTCGTACCAGCCGCTGCCGCTCAGGCGGAAGCCTGGCATGGACAACATCTTCTTGAGCTCGGGTGCCTGGCAGGCCGGGCAATCGACCAACGGCGCGGCGCTGATCTTCTGGATGGCTTCCAACTGATGTCCACAGGAAGCACATTGATAGTCGTACATGGGCATGGCGATGTCTCGGCGATCGATCGTTACTGTGCCGCGCCCGCTCTTGGAGTAGAGCAGAGGGAGAAAGCCCCGGCAGCAGCAAAGCGCGAGATTATATCTGGTAAATCGAGGCAGCGCAGCCGGCTTTCTGCCCGGAGCCTGGTCCACTTCGACGGCGGACCGGCCCCAAAGCCGACCGATCACTCAGGGTTTGGCGAGGCAACACGGCCTTTTAATAGATGAACCACGCACACAACCCTGACCAAGCCACTGAAGTTCTTCACACCTCCATACCGCAAGTGCACTTCCCGATCGACATAGGACAGCAGCGCACTGACAGAGCAGGCATTGATCCTGGCTATTTCCGTGAGGATGTTCCAATAGATCTGCTCGAGCCGCAGACAAGTGGAAAACCCATTGAGCCGTACCGATCGGGACATTGGCTTGGCCAGCCCCATATCGAACCCCTTGGCGAAGGGGTCGACGTTTATCTTATGAAAACCACCGGTTTCCATTACTCCAATATCCACTCCACGTGACATACACCTGACACTCCATTGCCAAACAGCAGCCCACGGGTCCTCCCATTGGGCAGTGACCCTATAAAACAGCAGGACGAGGCAGGCAGCCAGAAGACGGGACGTTGAAAGGCGTAGGACAACGCTAGGAAATGCATGGAAACAAGCAAGTGGCGCCGCGATGGCGCCACTCCGGGTCAACGACTACTGATTTTCGAGCAGGGAGCGCAGCATCCACGCGGTTTTCTCGTGAACCTGCATACGCTGAGTCAACAAGTCTGCAGTCGGCTCATCGCTGACTTTATCAAGCAGCGGGAAAATACCCCGCGCGGTCCGTGTGACAGCTTCCTGGCCCGCCACCAACTGCTTGATCATCTCTTCTGCGCTGGGTACGCCCTCTTCTTCCTTGATGGAAGACAGACGGGCATAGATCGAATAGGCGCCCGGCGCCGGAAAACCCAGGGCACGGATACGCTCGGCAATAGAGTCAACCGCCAGCGCCAGCTCGTTGTACTGCTCCTCGAACATCAAGTGCAGCGTCCGAAACATGGGGCCCGTGACGTTCCAATGGAAGTTGTGGGTCTTCAGGTACAGTACATAGGTATCGGAAAGCAGTCGTGAAAGCCCATCGACGATGGATTTACGATCTTCTTCACTGATACCGATATCGATTGCCATGTTTATCCCCTTCAATTGACAAGCATTCATTGATCAGGTGCAGGACCACTGTAGCAAGAGTGCTGCTGACGCGCAGCCCGCCAAGGACACGGTGCGGCAAATGGTCCTGCGCTTTACGCCCTCTTCGGCGGCAACCAAGCCCTTTGAGCTACGCAGGAAAATTCCCGCCAACCGCCCAAAAAACACTGGCACCTGTCTAGGACCAGCGTTTCACGCAGAAATGCCCCGCACCCTGCAAAGCACGAAAATGCTTGATTTGAGTAGGCACAGCCTTTGCTGTTAAATAGGCAGCGTGTCGCCGCCGTTTTTTCACGGCGAGCGGCATAGGCTGATACCCGTGCACGTGCCCAACGCCTCCCATTGTTCAGAAGCGAACCGTGCCAGTCAGCTCTTCCTTGTGATCCGTCTTAACGTGAGTTAATCAAAATGTTGAAAATCGTCCACCTGCTAACGGGCGTTGCAGCGTTGCTGCTGTCCTTTATCCCGAGCCTGCAGCCTGAAAGCCTGCCCTACCTGCAACAACATGACGCTTTGTACCTGGCCTTGTTCGGCCTTCTTAACCTGACGCTCGCCCCAGTAATCCCTTACTGGAACAAAGGCACGCGCCATCAACTGCAAAACCTGGTCAGCGCGCTGCTGGTACTGACCGTTGTCGTACAAACCCTCACCCTCCTGGCACCCATGCCTGAAGTCGGCGGCCATCCGGCCATCCTGCTCAGCCTGGTAATTGCTGTGGTCGCCATCGCTCTTCACCTGGCTATCAGCTTCTACCGCTCGTCCCCCGCGGCCGCGTCGCAAAACTACGACATGACCAATCGGGATACCGGTACCGTCAAGTGGTTCAACACATCCAAAGGCTTCGGCTTTATTTCCCGTGATTCGGGCGACGATATCTTCGTCCACTTCCGGGCCATTCGCGGCGAAGGCCATCGTGTTCTGGTTGAAGGCCAGCGCGTGGAGTTTTCCGTGATGAATCGCGACAAAGGCCTACAAGCCGAAGACGTGATCGCTGCATTGCCGCGTCGCTGATTCCAGCCGTCGCAGCAAAAAAAACCGCGATCCAGCCTGGCTGGGTCGCGGTTTTTTTATTGCCTGTCGATCAGTAGTGAGGCGGCGGCGCTTCTTCTTCGGATGACTCGAATTGCCCGCCCATTTCTTCCTGGCGCTTAAGCAGTGCGGTCATCTGCAACTGCAGCCGTTCGACGGCCCGCTGCTGGGTGACCAGGATGTCATTCAGGGTTTCGATGGTGTCGTCCTGGAAGGCCAGGCGGCTTTCCAGTTCAGTGACGCGGTCTTGCAGATCCATGGTTCAGCCCTGGGTAAAGATAAAGTCGGCGGGCAGCAGCTCGCGCAGACGCGAACGAATGGCGACCAGTTGCTCTTCAGTGTACGGCTGGGCCGGATGCTTGCCCCACACTGGAGCAGGCCAGGCAGCGTCATCACGCTTGCGTACGATCACATGCACATGCAATTGGCTGACGACGTTGCCCAGCGCGCCAATGTTCATCTTGTCGGCGGCCAACCCTTCATTCAGCCACTGCGCCAAGGCCGTGGTCTCTTGCCACAGGGTATGTTGATCTGCGACATCCAGCTGAAACACTTCGCTGATACCGTTGATACGCGGCACCAGGATGAACCAGGGGTAGTTCGAATCATTGGACAGCAGCAGGCGGCACAGCGGGAAGTCCCCGATGACCAGTGTGTCTTGTTGCAAACGTTGATCTAAGGCGAACACCACGGGCACTCCGTTCGGCAGGTCAGTTTCAGGCGCCAGCATACCTTTGAACGCGCCAGGCTTCACGGCGAATGGCAGCAACGTAACGCAAACCGATAAAAACCTGCACTCTTAAGAGGCAGGCAAATATTTGAGCTACGCTAATCCGGGCCTTTCAAGGGCGCACCAAAATGACCCACTTGTGCATCAAAGGGATCCGCCGACTACCCACTTGTAGGGTGAACCGGTAACGTTTTTCTCTGGCACAGTGTTTTAGTACCACCGAACAGGCGTAACCCATGCACGTCAAGCCCAAACACAACGGCGTAAAAACCCCGTACATATGAGGTTTTTACACGCCCACCATGCTTTTCACGAAAAAATGACATTCGGTTACCGGTTTGGGCGCGCTTGTTGCATTCACACTCACATCGTCGGCAACGACACCCGTTTGGAAGCAGGTGTTTCGCGATAAAAGAACAGCAGCGTTTCGATGCGCCCCACGGAAGGTTTCAAACTTCGAAAGAGGTCTGAAAACAGCATTGAAGTTGTCAGTCCCGTAACATTCAGGACTGTGAATTTGCGACATGGAGCTAGCAATTTACGACAGCCTCGTAAAGAAGCTGAAAGGAAAGTTTGGTAAGTATCGTCATTAGAGTCTGCGTGATATAACTTTGCGCCGACACAAAAAAGAAAGAGCCGCCCAGATAAAAATACAGGTGGGACGGCAGTACTCTTCCGAAAACCAAAGGAGCAAATCACGATGCGCGTGATGAAGTGGAGCATGATCGCCCTGGCTGTTTCTGCAGGCACCTCGCAGTTCGCAATCGCGTCCTCTCAGGACGACGCAAAGGGCTTTATCGAAGATAGCACCCTGACCGCGAAAACCCGTGCAATGTACATGAACCGTGACTACAAGGACGGCGTGGGTAACGTGCGTCGTGGTAACGGTACCTACACCACCGGCACCGACGACAAAGTCAGCGGCTACCGTCAAGACACCGGTATCAGCGAGTTGCTCACCTACCAATCCGGCTTCACCCAAGGCACCGTCGGCTTCGGCGTCGATGCCATGGCCATGGGCAGCTATAAGCTTGATGGCGGTGCGGGCCGTGCCGGTAACGGTCTGTTCGCAACCAATGGCGCTGGCGAGCCAGAATCCACTCAGTCCAAAGTGGCTGGGGCAGCGAAACTCCGCATCTCCGACACCGTGCTGAAATATGGCAACCAGTTCGTATCCAGCCCGGTTTTCACTACCGACGACGGCCGTCTGCTGCCTGAAGTCGCCACCGGCACCTTGATCACCAGCAACGAGATCAAAGGTCTGGAATTGACCGCTGGCCGCTTCACCGCACTGAGCGCGCAAACCGGCATGGGCCGTGACAGCATCAACGGTCGCAGCCGTGTTACCGGCAAGCAAAACCCAGGGCTGAGTGCAGCGAATATCGCTGGCTTTACCTACTCGGGCCTTGAGAACTTCATTTTCGCGTTCCACGCCTCCGATGTTGAAGACTACTGGAAGAAGCAGTACGTCAACGTCTTCTACACCCTGCCGCTGAGCGACAAGCAATCGTTGAGTTTCGACTTCAACGGCTACCGCAGCAAGGACGACGGCAAAAAGCTGAACGGCGACCTGGACAACCGCGTCTGGAGCCTGGCAGCTGCGTATAGCATCGACGCACACAAGTTCACCCTGGCTTACCAGCAGTCCTCTGGTAAAACCGGTTACAACTACGGTGTCGACGGTGGCGGTACCGTTTACCTGGCCAACTCCGTGCAAATCTCCGACTTCGTTGGCGAAGACGAGAAGTCCTGGCAGGCTCGCTACGACCTGAACATGGCCTCGTTCGGCGTGCCAGGTCTGAGCTTCATGACCCGTTACACTCGCGGTAGCAACGTTACCGTTGCAGATTCCAGCGATGGTAAAGAGCACGAGTGGGACGTGGAAGCCAAGTACGTACTGCAAGAAGGCCCGGCCAAAGGTCTGTCCTTCCGCGTTCGTAACGCAATCTACAGCGGCACCAACAGCGATTACCGCGCGACCAACTACGACAACCTGGTCGACACCCGTGTGATCGTAGAATACCCACTGAGCATCTTGTAATTTCAGTGGTCAGCTGATTGCGCTAACGCGTAACGCTAATAAAAACCGGCGCCCTTAATCAGGTCGCCGGTTTTTTTATGACCTACAAAAAGCGCTTCAATTTTACATAGCAAGCTAACTAAGAAACCTACGCTTACTAGTTATGTTACTCGGCGTCGATTAAAACTTGATAGTTGCCAAAGGGGGAGTGACAAAAAACAAGGGGCATGAAGCCCCTTGTCTTTAACAGCAATAGCTGACCAAGCGGCCAAGTTAATAAAGCAACTGATTACACAGCCGCTTCCTGAACCACACGAATAACCCGTTGCGGAAACGGAATATCAATCCCCGCCGCCTTTAATCGATCACGCGCCAGTTCATTGAGCATGAAGACTACATCCCAATAATCCGGGGTTTTGGTCCAGCAACGCAGGGAAACCGTGATAGAGCTATCGCCCAAGGTCGAGACCACCGCAACCGCTGCAGGATCAGTCAGTACACGGGGATCTTTTGACAGTTCCAGAAGCACGTCACGGGCTTTTTGCAGGTCGGCGTCATAATCCACGCCCACATCAAACACCACCTTGCGGGTCGGCTGACGGTTGGTGTTGGTGATGATGCCGTTGGACAGGATGCCGTTAGGTACGATCACGGTCTTGTTGTCGCCAGTGCGCAGCACGGTGTGGAAGATCTGGATGCTGTCGACAGTGCCCGAGGTGCCCTGCGCTTCGATCCAGTCACCAATGCGAAATGGGCGAAACAACAGAATCAACACACCACCAGCAAAGTTTGCGAGGCTGCCCTGCAATGCCAGGCCAATGGCCAGGGTCGCGGCACCGATGGCCGCCACGAACGAGGTAGTCGCCACGCCGATCATCGAGGCCACGCTGACAATCAGCATGACCTTCAGCGCAATGTTCGCCAGGCTGGTGATGAAGTGTTGCAGTGCCAGGTCCGCGTTACGCAGAGCCAGCAAGCGACCTACACGGTGGGTCAATACGTTGATCAGCCACC
Source organism: Pseudomonas sp. H1_D04 (assembly GCF_054683855.1). Lineage (NCBI taxonomy): Bacteria > Pseudomonadati > Pseudomonadota > Gammaproteobacteria > Pseudomonadales > Pseudomonadaceae > Pseudomonas > Pseudomonas sp. H1_D04. The sequence goes on along the minus strand of NZ_CP162826.1, from coordinate 3,429,486 downwards.
AGCCAATGGCCAGGGTGATCACTGCCAGTAGTACTCGGCTGCCGTATTCCATGATCATCGGGATCCACGACTGTGAGGTCTTGATCAGGTGATCCACTTCAGCATTGAAATCCATCTATCGTCTCCTGTTTGGCGGATGTGCGGCTTTATTGACGGCCTAAAAACGCAAATGAGCCCCGTAGGGCTCAAGTGCAGGCACAGGTTATGGGGCGTGGGACGTCAAAATCGCCCGCTGGTTCCCCAAAATGCCATCAGTCGCGGAAGTTATTGAACTGCAGCGGCATGTCGAAGGTTTTGGCGCGCAGGGCAGCGATGGCCTCTTGCAGGTCATCACGTTTCTTGCCGGTGACGCGAACCTGCTCACCTTGGATGGCCGCCTGGACTTTCAGCTTGGCGTCCTTGATATGGGCGACGATCTTCTTCGCCAGCTCCTTGTCGATGCCTTCCTTTAACACTGCTTCCTGCTTCATCAGCTTGCCGGAAGCGTAGGCGTCCTTGATTTCAAGGCACTGTGCATCGATCTTGCGCTTGACCAACGACAGCTTGAGGATCTCGATCATCGCTTCCAGCTGGAAATCGGCTTCAGCGGTCAGGTTGACGGTCAGTTCCTTTTCCTTGAACTCGAAGCTGCCCTTGCCCTTCAGGTCATAGCGACGGTCCAGCTCCTTGACGGCGTTCTCGACGGCGTTGGTGACTTCGTGTTTGTCCAGTTCAGATACCACGTCGAACGAAGGCATGTGATTTCTCCAATATAAGGGGCGGGTTCAGTAGAGATGGAGCGCGCCCGAGCTAAAATGCCGGGGCATTATAGCGGTTCTTTCGCCCCGTTCACCGCAGGCGACCCTACGGAGCACAAACTGATGTCGACCACCTGGCATATTCTCGGCGCCGGCAGCCTGGGCACACTCTGGGCCACGCGCTTGGCTCGCGCCGGCCTGCCCGTGAGGATGATTCTGCGCGATAAGGCGCGCCTTGCCAGCTATCAGGCCGGTAAGGGGCTGACGTTGGTCGAACACGGTATAGAAAAGACTTATCCGGTGATTGGCGAAACGCCTGACAACCCCGAGCCGATTCATCGCCTGCTGGTTGCGTGCAAAGCCTACGACGCCCAGAGCGCCGTCGCACATTTGCAGCATCGCCTGTCGCCACACGCCGAGCTGGTCCTTTTGCAAAACGGCCTTGGCAGCCAGGACGCAGTGGTTGCTCAGTTCCCCCAAGCACGCTGCATCTTCGCCTCCAGCACCGAAGGCGCGTTTCGCGACGGCGATTGGCGCGTGGTGTTTGCAGGCCACGGCTACACCTGGCTGGGGGATGCAGCCCACCCTGCCCCACCGCTGTGGCTGAACGACCTTCACGCCGCCGGGATCCCCCACGAATGGAGCACCGACATTCTGACCCGGCTATGGCGCAAGCTCGCGCTCAATTGCGCGATCAACCCGCTGACCGTGCTTTACCAGTGCCGCAACGGCGAACTGCAAACCCATCAATGTGAAGTGGCAACCCTGTGCGCTGAACTCGGTGAACTGCTGGAATGTTGCGGCCAACCCGACGCCGCGCTGGACCTGCAACACGAAGTAGAACGGGTGATCCACGCCACAGCCGCTAACTACTCCTCCATGTACCAGGACGTCGCCAACGCCCGCCGCACCGAAATCAGTTACCTGTTGGGCTATGCTTGCCAGGCGGCCGCACGCCACCAATTGAACCTGCCGCATTTGCAGCAGTTGCAGGTGCGTTTGATTGATCAGTTAGTTGCACGCGGATTGCCCCGCGACTGAACCACGCGCTACCCTGCCCGCCTGTCTATCACCTGGGATAACCCTGATGCCGCTGCGCCAGCGCCTCGAAAATCTACCGGTTGGGCAGAAACTGCTGGCCGCCCTGTTGGTGTTGTTGACCACCGTATTGCTGGTGGCCAACCTGACCTTTATCAGCGCTGCGTACTGGATTTCCCAGGAAAGCATGGCACCTCAGGCGTTGCAGGCCATCGGTCGCCTGGTATCCAACCCGGGCCTCGCCGCCGAAGCGCTCGAATCCCCCGCCCAAGCCGATGCCCTGCTCAGTGAGCTGACCAGCTATTCGCCATTACGCGCCGCTGCCCTGTATGACGGCGAAGGCAACCGCCTGGCGCAGATGCAACACGGTGATCGCCTGCACTTGCCGGACAACTATCGGCATATCGAGGCGTGGCGTGTTACCGAGTTTCGCAGTAACCAGATCATCACCCTGCCCCGGGCAGGCCAGCCTTCCGGGCATTTGCTGCTGGTGGCCAGCAGCGAACTGCCGGTGGCCTTCTACACCGGCACGCTGACGGCCAGCCTGGGTATCCTGATTTTCAGTGTGCTGCTATGGCTGATCATCGCCCGGCAGATCAAGCGCCTGATTACACGGCCGATCCACGAATTGGAAGAACTGTCGCGCCAAGTAACCCGCGAAGAGAACTACGCCCTGCGCGCCGGCCGCGGCAACCGCGATGAAATCGGCAGCCTGGCCGAAGCCTTCAACACCATGCTGTCGCGTATCGAAGCTCGCGAACAGCAGCTCAAGCGCGCACGGGACGACTCCCAGGCCGCTTACGACCAAGCCCAAGGCCTGGCCGAAGAAACACGCCATACCAACCGAAAGTTGGAGCTGGAAGTCCAGGTTCGCAGCAAGATCGAGAAAAAACTCACCGGTTTTCAAAACTACCTGAACAGCATCATCGACTCGATGCCCTCGGCGTTGATCGCCCTGGACGAACAACTCTACGTCACCCAGTGGAACCAGGAGGCCAGCGCGCTTTCCGGTACGCGTCTGGATGAAGCGCTGAATCAGCCGATCTACCTCGCTTTTCAACCGCTCAAGCCGTACCTGCCGCAGATCAAGGCTACGGTGGAGCAGCACACGGTAGAACGCATCGAGCGTGTCACCTGGATCAAGGATGATGAACCCAAGCATTACGCCCTGACCTTCTACCCGCTGATGGGCGGTGCCGGGCGGGGCGTGGTGATCCGTATCGACGACATCACTCAGCGTCTGTCCCTGGAAGAAATGATGGTGCAGTCGGAAAAAATGCTCTCGGTCGGTGGGCTTGCCGCCGGTATGGCTCACGAGATCAACAATCCGCTGGGGGCGATCCTGCATAACGTGCAGAACATCCGGCGCCGGCTGTCGTCCGACCTACCCAAAAACCTGGAATTCGCCGAGCAGGCAGGTATCGAACTGGAAAAGATCAACCGCTACCTGGAAGGCCGTGAGGTGCCACAATTGCTGGATGGCATCCAGCAAGCCGGTGCGCGAGCGGCCAAGATCGTCACTCACATGCTCAGCTTCAGCCGCCGCAGTAATCGGCAGATGGCGCCTTGCGACCTGCCGGCGCTGATCGACCAGGCCGTGGAAATTGCCGGTAACGACTTCGATCTGGCCATCGGTTTCGACTTCAAGGGCCAGGCGATCATTCGTCAGTTCGACCCCCAATTGGGCCCGGTGCCCGGCACTGCCAACGAGCTGGAACAAGTACTGCTCAACCTGTTGAAAAACGCAGCCCAGGCCATTCATCTGCGTGAAGACGATCGCGAACCGGGGCGCATCATCCTGCGCACACGTCTTAACCCGCCGTGGGCAGAGATTCAGGTGGAAGACAACGGTATCGGCATGAGTGAGAACGTACGTAAACGCACTTTTGAGCCGTTCTTCACCACCAAAGAGATCGGCCAGGGCACTGGGCTTGGGCTTTCGGTTTCGTACTTCATCGTCACCAACAACCACAAAGGGCAGATGGAGGTGCATTCCACCCTCGGTCAAGGCACCTGTTTTACCCTGCGCTTACCCTTGGCGGGCAGCCAACTGCCGCCCAATGAACTGACCCAACTGGAGCACTGACCATGGGCTTTCGCCTGTCGAAGATTTACACCCGTACTGGAGACACAGGCGAAACCGGCCTCGGCGACGGTCGCCGTGTACCCAAGGACCACCCGCGAGTTGAGGCCATCGGCGAAGTCGATTCGCTGAACAGCCAACTGGGATTATTACTGGCGGGCCTGGAAGAGCAGAGTGGCAAGCATCCGGAACTCAAAGATGTGATCGAGGTACTGACCCCATGCCAACATCGATTATTCGACCTCGGCGGTGAGCTGGCGATGCCGGTGTACAAGGCGCTGAACGCAGCGGAAGTGGATCGGCTGGAGGCCGCGATTGATCGCTGGAATGAAGAGGTCGGGCCGCTGGAAAACTTCATCCTGCCCGGTGGCTCGGCGTTGATCGCCCAGGCCCATGTGTGTCGCAGCCTGGCGCGCAGTGCGGAGCGGCGCTGTCAGCACCTCAACGCGGTGGAGCCGTTAGAGGGAGTGGGGTTGGCGTATATCAATCGGCTGTCGGATTTGCTGTTTGTGGCGGCGCGGGTGATTGCCAGGCGCCAGGGGATTGCGGAGATTTTGTGGCAGGCGGCGGCTAAGCCACACTGATCATGATTCGCTGACTCGCAGGGCCTGATCGGGGGCAAGTCGAATCGTCGCACCCGATGAGGCCCGCCAGAGCAGCTTCAAACTTGTGGCCAGAACGCCCTGATACCCGCCACACCCTGAGCCCCAGCTTCCCAAGCCTGTTCCCGATCAGCAGGTCCAACCCCACCCAACAGAAACACCGGTTTGCTGAACCCACGGATCAACTCTGCCGCCTGCTCCCAACCCAAAGGCTGGGCATCAGGGTGGGTCTGGGTCGGCTGCACCGGCGACAGCGTGACAAAATCCACGTCCATCATTTCTGCCAGCGCCAGTTCTTCAGCGTTGTGGCAGGAAGCAGCCAACCAACGGTCTTTCGGCAGCGGCCGGCCCTTGCTCGCGTATTTGCGCAGTTGCGCCGAGGTCATGTGCCAGCCGGCGGCAGGAAAATCCCCCAGCCATTCAAACGGTCCTTTAAGCATCAACTGCGCCTTGCCAGCGCACAGACCCACCGCATCTACCGCGAGGTCGCGGTATTTGGGGTCGTAACCGTTCGGCGCACGCAGTTGGACCAGCTTGATGCCGCCCGCGACAGCCTTCTGAATCCCGCGTAACAGCGTCGGGGTTTCGAGTTCGCCGGGGGTGATCAGGTAATCGGCAGGCAAGCGCGCGGCGGCAACGATTGGAGCGTTAGCGGCCGGGAACTCGTAGTTGAGCAAATCCCGAGGCGCCACCCATTCCAGGGGTTGCCCTTCGACACCGTGGGGCTCGCCGGTAAAAGCCGAGACTTCCCAGACATCCAGCAAGACCTGCTTGTCCGGGTAGTCATGCTGCACCTTGATCAACGGCCGAGCCGTGGCGACCTGGATACCCAGTTCTTCCTGTAATTCACGGGACAGGGCCGTGGCGACCGACTCACCGGCCTCCACCTTGCCACCGGGAAACTCCCAGAGACCGCCCTGATGCTGGGTATCCGCGCGGCGCGCCAGCAGGATCCTGCCGTCGACACCGCGGATCACCGCTGCTGCTACATGCACTCGTTTCACCGCGGTTATCCTCTTCTATCAGGTACGGTATTCCGCGTTGATCTTCACGTACTCGTGGGACAGGTCGGTGGTCCAGATGGTTTCGCTGCAATCGCCGCGGCCCAACTCGATGCGGATGGTGATTTCTTCCTGCTGCATCACCGCCGAGCCCTGTGCTTCGGTATAGCTCTCGGCACGGGCGCCACGGCTGGCGATGCACACGTCACCGAGGAACACGTCGATCTTGCTCACGTCCAGATCCGGCACACCAGCACGGCCAACGGCGGCGAGGATGCGGCCCCAGTTGGGGTCGGAGGCGAACAGTGCCGTCTTGATCAGCGGCGAGTGGGCCACGGTGTAGCCGACATCCAGGCATTCCTGGTGATTGCCGCCGCCGTTGACTTCAACCGTCACGAACTTGGTGGCGCCTTCGCCGTCACGCACGATGGCCTGGGCCACGTCCATGCACACTTCGAACACAGCCTGCTTCAATGCCGCGAACAGCGGGCCGCTGGCCTCGGTAATTTCCGGCAGATCAGCTTTGCCGGTAGCGATCAGCATGCAGCAATCGTTGGTCGAGGTATCGCCATCGATGGTAATGCGGTTGAACGACTTGTTGGCGCCGTCGAGGATCAGGCTGTGCAGCACGTCGCGGGAAACTTTGGCGTCGGTAGCAATGTAGCCGAGCATGGTTGCCATGTTCGGGCGGATCATGCCCGCGCCTTTACTGATACCGGTCACGGTGACGGTCACACCGTCGTGCACGAACTGACGGCTCGCGCCTTTCGGCAAAGTGTCCGTGGTCATGATGCCAGTGGCGGCGGCCGCCCAGTTATCCACAGACAGGTCGTCCAACGCGGCCTGCAAGGCGCCTTCGATTTTCTCAACCGGCAGCGGCTCGCCGATGACACCGGTGGAGTAAGGCAACACTTGGCTGGCATCCACGCCAGTCAACTGGGCCAGCTTGGCGCAGGTACGCGCAGCAGCGACCAGACCAGGCTCACCGGTGCCAGCGTTGGCATTGCCAGTGTTAGTCAGCAGGTAACGGATGGAGCCGGCAACGCGCTGCTTGGCCAGGATCACCGGAGCGGCACAGAAGGCGTTGAGGGTGAACACACCGGCGACGGTCGAACCTTCGGCACAGCGCATCACCACCACATCCTTGCGCCCCGGGCGCTTGATGCCGGCCGACGCGATACCGAGCTCAAAACCGGCAACCGGGTGCAATGTGGGCAAAGGACCAAGACCAACAGCCATGAACGCGCTCCTTAAAAAATAGATGATGTCTGTGCCGTCGTGATCGACGGTGAAATTAATGGCAAAACGCCGCGACGGCAGAGGCCGGTCGCGGCGCTAGGTATTGCAGCGTCAGGCGAAAATCTTATTCGATCTGGCCGTGGCAGTGTTTGAATTTCTTGCCCGAACCGCAGTAGCACAGTTCGTTGCGGCCCAGCTTCTGGTCACTGCGAACCGGCGCCTGAGCCAAGGCCAAATCGACCTCTTCGCCCAACACCTCAGGCGCTTCCAGACCAGGCGCTTCGTCGTGCTGGAACTGCATGCGCGCAGCCAGTGCCTCGGCTTCCTGACGCAGGCGAGCTTCTTCCTCGATCGGGTCTTCGCGGCGCACCTGAACATGGGACAGCACGCGAATCGAATCGCGCTTGATCGAATCCAGCAACTCGGAGAACAGCGTGAACGACTCGCGCTTGTACTCTTGCTTCGGGTTCTTCTGGGCGTAACCACGCAGGTGGATGCCGTGACGCAGGTGGTCCATGGTCGACAGGTGGTCTTTCCACAGGTCGTCCAGCACGCGCAGTACGATTTGTTTCTCGAAGGTGCGCAGTGCTTCGGCACTCGCCTGCTCTTCTTTCTCGTTGTACGCGGCCAGCAGCTCGGCCATCAGCTTCTCGCGCAGCGTCTCTTCGTACAGGTGATCGTCTTCGTCGAGCCATTGCTGGACCGGCAAGTCGACACCGAAGTCGCTCTTCAACGCGGCTTCCAGACCAGCAACATCCCACTGCTCTGGCAGGGACTGTGGCGGGATGTGTGCACTGACGGTCGCGTTGAGCACGTCCTGACGGAAATCGGCGATGGTCTCGCCAATGTTGTCAGCGGCCAGCAACGTGTTACGCATGTGATAAATCACTTTACGCTGTTCGTTGTTGACGTCGTCGAACTCAAGCAGTTGCTTACGAATATCGAAGTTACGGCCTTCAACCTTGCGCTGGGCCTTCTCGATGGCGTTGGTCACCATACGGTGCTCGATCGCTTCACCGGACTGCATACCCAAGGCTTTCATGAAGTTCTTCACCCGATCCGAGGCGAAGATGCGCATCAGGCTGTCTTCCAGAGACAGGTAGAAGCGGCTGGAACCGGCGTCACCCTGACGGCCGGCACGACCACGCAGTTGGTTGTCGATACGGCGCGATTCGTGACGCTCGGACGCGATCACCTGCAAACCACCGGATTCGAGCACGGCCTGGTGGCGCTTCTGCCAGTCAGCCTTGATCTGGGCGATCTGCTCAGGGGTAGGGTTGTCCAGGGAGGCGACTTCCACTTCCCAGTTACCGCCCAACAGGATGTCAGTACCACGACCGGCCATGTTGGTGGCGATGGTCAATGCGCCTGGGCGACCGGCCTGGGCAATGATCTCAGCTTCTTTTTCGTGGAACTTGGCGTTAAGAACCTTGTGCTCGATACCTTCCTTGTTGAGCAGGTTAGACACGTGCTCGGAAGTCTCGATGGTGGCGGTACCCACCAGAATCGGGCGGCCCTGGGCCATGCCGTCCTTGATGTCGTTGATGATCGCCGCGTACTTCTCTTCGGCGGTCAGGAACACCAGGTCATTGAAATCTTTACGCGCCAGCGGCTTGTTCGGTGGGATCACCATCACGGCCAGGTTGTAGATCTGGTGGAATTCGAACGCTTCGGTGTCCGCAGTACCGGTCATGCCGGACAGTTTGTTATACAGACGGAAGTAGTTCTGGAAGGTGGTGGAGGCCAACGTCTGGCTTTCGGCCTGAATGTTGAGCATTTCCTTGGCTTCGATGGCCTGGTGCAGGCCTTCGGACAGACGACGACCCGGCATGGTACGGCCGGTGTGTTCGTCAACCAATACCACTTGGCCATCTTGCACGATGTATTCGACGTTGCGATGGAACAGCTTGTGGGCGCGCAGGCCCGCATACACGTGGGTCAACAGGCCCAGGTTGTGCGCCGAGTACAGGCTCTCGCCCTCAGCCAGCAGGCCGATCTGGGTCAGCATGTCTTCGACGAACTGGTGACCGGCTTCGTTGAGTTCGACCTGGCGGGTCTTCTCGTCGATGGAGAAGTGACCTTCTTTGGTCACAACGCCTTCCACTTCTTCGATGTGCTGCTCCAGACGCGGGATCAACTTGTTGATCTCGGTGTACAGGCGCGAGCTGTCTTCGGCCTGGCCGGAGATGATCAGTGGGGTACGGGCTTCGTCGATGAGAATGGAGTCGACTTCGTCGATCACGGCAAAGTTGAGTTCACGCTGGAATTTTTCATCCATGCTGAACGCCATGTTGTCGCGCAGGTAGTCGAAACCGAATTCGTTGTTGGTGCCGTAGGTAATGTCGCACGCGTAAGCAGCGCGCTTCTCTTCCGGCGGCTGGAACGGCGTTACTACGCCGACGGTCAGGCCGAGATATTCATACAGCGGGCGCATCCAGTTGGCGTCCCGGCGAGCCAGGTAGTCGTTCACTGTCACAACGTGCACGCCCTTGCCGGACAGTGCGTTGAGGTAAACACCCAGAGTAGCTACCAGGGTCTTGCCTTCACCGGTACGCATTTCGGCAATCATGCCTTCATGCAAGGTCATGCCGCCGATCAACTGGACGTCGAAGTGGCGCATGCCCATGACACGCTTACCGGCTTCACGGGCAACCGCAAAGGCTTCGGGAAGCAGCTTGTCGAGGGTTTCACCTTTGGCTATGCGGGCCTTGAACTCTTGGGTCTTGGCGCGCAATTGCTCGTCCGACAGGGCAACCATCTGCTCTTCGAAGGCATTGACCAGCTGCACCGTCTTGAGCATGCGTTTGACTTCGCGCTCATTCTTGCTTCCAAAAAGTTTCTTTAACAAAGGCGCAAACATATCGGCAGGTTCTTCCACACATAGGGATGGAGGGCGCACCGTGAGTGGCCCGAGCAGCCCTCACGGCCGCATGCGAACGCGCATTCTACCCGGAATCGTGGGTGAGGAAAGTGGCGTTGTTCCCCGATGCTGGCATGGTGCTGTGAGAGGGCTTGTTTAAAATAAGGGCTTTTGCGCGAACTTCAACCCATGGAGCCGATTGATTTCCTGGGAAACCGCCCGGCAATGCATTGTCAGGGGCCGCGCAGACGCATTCTGCTAAGATGGCCGCTCTGTTACTTAAGGTGTCCAATCATGGCATTTCGCCCTCTTACAGCCCGCGCGCCCAGCGTGTTGCTTCGCGAAGCCAAGCCGCTGAAAGCCATCTTTGGCCATGCACAACGCTTGGGCCATTTGCAACGCCTGCTCGAAAGCCAACTACAACCCGCCGCCCGCGAGCATTGCCACGTGGCGTCGTGGCGTGAAGGTAATTTGCTATTGATTGTCACCGACGGTCATTGGGCGACCCGTTTGCGCTATCAGCAAAAACGCCTGCAGGGTCAATTGATGGCATTCGATGAGTTCGCCAGCTTGACGCGTATCCAGTTCAAGGTACAGCCACCGACCGTGCAGCAAGGCGCAGTCGGACACACTCTGGACCTGTCGGAGCATGCGGCCGAGACGATTCAGGCCACGGCCGACGGCATCAACGATCCAGGCTTGCGCGCCGCGCTTGAGCGCTTGGCCGCCCATGGCAAGCCCAAGGCCTGAGGCACTACTTGCGCTTACTGCCGCCCAGCAAAGACCCCAACAAACCACGCACCAATTGACGCCCCATCTGGTTGGCCGCCTGCTGCATCGCTGACTTCAGCGCCTTGCCTGCGGTTGTTCCAAGGAACGCCCCAGCTTTGTCCGTGAAGCTGGGCTCCTCGGCGCCCTGCCGGGGCTCTTCGTTAGGCCCAAGCTCCTTGCGCGCCATCAACACTTCATAGGCGGACTCCCGATCAATCGGCTTGTCATAGCGACCCTGCAACGGTGAAGTGGCCACCAATGCGGCACGCTCTGCCGCACTGAGCGGCCCGATGCGCGATTGCGGCGGCGCGACCAATACGCGCTGAACGACCTCCGGCGTGCCTTTTTCCTGCAGCGTACCCACCAATGCCTCACCGGTGCCCAGCTCAGTCAAAACCGATAACGCATCGAATGTCGGGTTGGGGCGGAAGCCGTCCGCTACCGCCCGCAAGGATTTCTGCTCTTTCGTGGTGAACGCCCGCAGGCCGTGCTGCACCCGTAAACCGAGTTGCGCCAGCACGGTATCCGGCAAGTCGCCCGGCGATTGAGTGACGAAATACACCCCCACCCCCTTGGAACGAATCAGCCGCACCACTTGCTCCAAGCGATCTTGCAAAGCCTTGGGAGTGTCGGCAAACAAGAGATGCGCTTCGTCGAAGAACAGCGCCAGCAGCGGTTTGTCCGCATCACCGCGCTCCGGAAGTTGTTCGAACAATTCTGCCAACAGCCACAACAGGAAGGTCGCATACACCTTCGGCGCTTCATGCACCAGGCGGCTAGCGTCCAACAAGTGAATACGTCCGCGCCCATCGCCTGTGGGCTGCAAGATGTCTTCAAGCTGCAAGGCCGGCTCACCAAACAACGCCTCGGCACCCTGCTGTTCCAAGACAGCCAAGCGCCGCAACAGCGCCTGACTGGAGCCTGTGGTCATCAGCGCCGCGTCTTCGCCAAGCAGTTCCGGGTGGTAGCGAAGGTGATTGAGAAGTGCCTTGAGATCCTTGAGATCCAGCAGCAATAGGCCTTCGCGATCCGCCACCTTGAATGCGGCGTAAAGGGCCGACTGCTGGCTGTCAGTCAGCTCCAACAAACTGCCAAGCAACAACGGCCCCATCTCACTGATGGTGGTACGCAACGGATGACCGGACTGCCCGTGGATATCCCACAGCGTGACGGGGTAAGCCTTGGCCGTGTAATTAAGGAAAGGCATCCCGGCAATACGCTCGGCAACCTTGCCCTGAGGGTTGGCGGCGGCACCCAGGCCACAGAGGTCGCCTTTGATATCAGCCGCAAATACCGCGACGCCCGCATCACTGAAGGCTTCGGCCAGGCGTTGCAACGTGACGGTCTTGCCTGTGCCCGTGGCGCCTGCGATCAACCCGTGGCGGTTGGCAAGGCGCATGGCCTGGGCAATTGGCTGGCCATCAAGACCGGCACCGATAAGAAGTTGTGTGGAGTCAGGCATTTCGTCACCCATGGTTAATCTTTAGTGCCGCCAGGTCGATAAGAGAGATGTGAGACCCATAAAGTCTAAAAATCGCTCAGATATCTCCTACAGGGACCAACGGAAATATCAAACTTTTTTTACGCTACCCTTCCGCGTGTTCCACAAGGACGCGCTTTGGATATTAAGACCTTAGCGGACCCTTCAAGCTATGAATAAAAATCTGCGTTTCAGCCACAAGATCCTGCTTGCAGCCTCCCTTATCGTCATCGCGGCCTTCGCTCTATTCACCCTCTACAACGACTACCTGCAACGTAACGCCATTCGTGAAGACCTCAACAGCTACCTGCACGAAATGGGCGATGTCACCGCAAGCAACATTCAAACCTGGCTCACCGGGCGTATTGCGCTGGTGGAAAACGCTGCACAAAACATCGCTATCAACCCTGAGCCTTCGACCGTTGCCAGCCTGCTGGAACAGAAAACCCTGACGTCGTCCTTCATGGCAACCTACGTTGGTGACAGCAAAGGGGCCTTCACCATCCGCCCCGACACCAAGATGCCGGATGGCTTCGACCCACGTGTTCGCCCCTGGTACAAGGGCGCCCAGAGCAGCAACGGCTCGACCCTGACCGAGCCGTATATCGACGCCGCTACAGGTCAATTGATCATTTCCATTGCCACCCCCAGCGCCAAAGGCGGCCAGAGCATTGGCGTGGTAGGCGGCGACCTGAGCCTGCAAACCCTGGTGGATAACATTGGCGCGCTGAACTTCGGTGGCATGGGCTACGCGTTCCTGGTCAGCGCCGACGGCAAAGTGCTGGTACACCCGGACAAAAGCCTGGTGATGAAAACCCTGGCCGACATGTATCCAAAAAGCACGCCGAAGATCAGCGGCGACTTCAGTGAAGTTCAAGCCAATGGCAAGGACAACATCGTGACCTTCACACCGATCAAAGGCCTGCCGTCGGTGAACTGGTACCTGGGTATTTCGGTGGATAAAGACAAATCCTTCGCCATGCTCAGCGAATTTCGCACCTCAGCGGTGATCGCCACGATCATTGCCGTAGTGATCATCATTGCCCTGCTGGGCATGCTGATTCGCGTCCTGCTGCAACCGCTGCATGTGATGACCCGCGCCATGCAGGACATCGCCGACGGCGAAGGTGACCTGACGCGTCGCCTGACCATCCAGAACCACGATGAGTTCGGCATCCTGGGTAATGCGTTCAACAGCTTCGTGGAGCGTATTCACACGTCCATCCGCGAAGTGTCCTCGGCCACCGAACAGGTGAATGAAGTAGCACTGCGGGTTGTCAGCGCATCCAACTCGTCGATGGTCAACTCCGACGAACAGGCCAACCGCACCAACAGCGTGGCTGCTGCCATCAATGAACTGGGCGCCGCAGCTCAGGAAATCGCGCGTAATGCCGCGCAAGCCTCCAACCAGGCCAGCGATGCGCGGCATTTGGCCGAAGACGGTCAACAGGTGGTTGAGCGCAATATCAAGGCGATGACTGAGTTGTCCGCGATGATCAGCGCCTCCAGCAGCAATATAGAAGCGCTTAACAGCAAGACAGTGAACATCGGCCAGATTCTCGAAGTGATCACCAGCATTTCCCAGCAAACCAACCTGCTGGCGCTGAACGCTGCGATTGAAGCGGCACGTGCCGGTGAAGCAGGACGCGGGTTTGCAGTCGTCGCCGACGAAGTGCGCAACCTGGCACACCGCACCCAGGAATCGGCGCAACAAGTACAAAAGATGATTGAGGAACTTCAAGTCGGCGCCCGGGAGTCGGTCAGCACCATGAGCGAAAGCCAGCGACACAGTCATGACAGCGTGGAAATCGCTAACCTGGCCGGTGAGCGTCTTAACAGCGTCACCCTACGTATTGGGGAAATCGACGGCATGAACCAGTCGGTGGCGACTGCCACCGAGGAGCAGACCTCGGTCGTGGAGTCGATCAACATGGACATCACTGAAATCAACACCCTCAATCAGGAAGGCGTGGAAAACCTGCAATCGACCCTGCGCGCGTGCTCCGACCTGGAACAGCAGGCGGCGCGGTTGAAACAATTGGTGGGCAGCTTCCGGATCTGATTCGCTTTATTTTGCAGCGGGATCTGACTTAGCCTGCTCGCGTTCCCATAACTCGGCGGCACCGGGAAATTCCGTGCCGTCCTCACTGTCCAGATCCTCCGGGTCGTAACGGCTCAAGCACCCCTCACCTAGTGTCGACGGTGCTTTGGAGGTGGCTTTTTCCAGTGGGTCACTCATCGATCAATCCTCAACGACAGACAAAGAAAAAGGGCCTGCAACGATTTAACGCCCAGGCCCTTTTTTCTTCAATCAAAACGGCTTGATCAGAACACGACGGTCTTGTTGCCGTGCACCAGCACGCGGTCTTCCAGGTGGTAACGCAGGCCACGGGCCAGCACCATCTTCTCGACATCGCGACCGAAGCGCACCATGTCCTCGATGCTGTCGCTATGGCTGACACGCACTACGTCCTGCTCGATGATCGGGCCGGCATCCAGCTCTTCGGTGACGTAATGGCAAGTTGCACCGATCAACTTCACGCCACGCAGAGACGCCTGATGGTAAGGCTTGGCCCCCACAAACGACGGCAGGAAGCTATGGTGAATGTTGATCACCTTGCCGGCGTATTCGCGGCACAGTTCCGGCGGCAGGATCTGCATGTAGCGCGCCAGCACCACCACGTCAGCCTCATGCTGCTTCACCAGGCGAGAAACCTCGGCGAATGCAGGCTCCTTGTCCTGAGGGTTGACCGGCACATGGTAGTAAGGGATGCCATGCCACTCGACCATGCTGCGCAGGTCGTCATGGTTTGAGATTACGCAAGCGATCTCGCAGTCCAGTTCGTCACTGTGCCAGCGGTGCAGCAAGTCGGCCAGGCAGTGAGATTCGCGGCTTGCCATCAACACCACGCGCTTCTTCTGCTCGGTGTCGGTGATATGCCAAGTCATTGAGAACTCTTCAGCGATTGGCGCAAATGCCTCGCGAAAAGCCTCAAGGCCAAAGGGCAGTGTGTCGGCACGAATTTCGTGACGCATGAAGAACCAACCGCTGAGATTGTCCGAGTGATGGCTCGCCTCAGTAATCCAGCCGTTATGGGAGGCCAGAAAATTACTGACCTTGGCAACGATGCCGACCCGGTCCGGGCAAGCAATCACCAGCCGAAAAGTGCGCATTAGGGGGAAACTCCAGAACTTCGCAAAGGCCGCCATTCTAGCGATTGTGCAGAAAAACTGCAGTATTCAATGAGCCTTATTCTGATCCGCCCCCGAGGCACATCCCTTAATAGCGTATGGTTTTACCACCCCTATATGAACGAACAGCGCAGGCTGACGCAGTTATACAAAAAATTAACGGCATTATCTTCAGGTGCATCACCTACTTAATTAACTCGATTGCATAGCGCATTCACAAACATTCAAAGTAATTCACCTAAATGCAGTCTTAAATGTTTACTTGAGCAAATCGCCTGACTATTATTAGGCCACTATCCCTGTCAATCAGCGTTCTACATAAGGTAGTCCACATGTCTCTGATCAACGAATACCGCGCCACCGAAGAAGCTATCAAAGAGCTGCAAGCTCGTTTGAAGAACCTGTCCCAAGACGACAAACTGAAAACCGAGCTGGAATTCGAAGGCAAACTGCGCACCCTCATGGGTGAGTACTCCAAATCCCTGCGTGACATCATCGCGCTGCTGGACCCAGAGTCGAAAGTTAAAGCTCCACGTGGCGCTGTGAAAACTACCGGCACCAAACGTGCTCGCAAAGTCAAACAATACAAAAACCCGCACAACGGCGAAGTGATTGAAACCAAAGGTGGCAACCACAAAACTCTGAAAGAGTGGAAAGCCAAGTGGGGCGGTGACGTGGTTGAAGGTTGGGCTACCCTGCTGGGCTAAGCTTCACCAGGTCTGCGCCTGATGCGCGACCCATTAAAAACGCCAGCATGCTGGCGTTTTTTATTGATCGTATTTTTTACAAACCTCTATCACAGGTCCATACGAGCAGCTAAAGAGTCGGCATATTCTTGCCATTGCTCCAGCACCTGCTGCTGAAACGGCGTCGCACTAACCATCAACTCCAATCGCGCTTGATTAAATGCCTCAAGGGTATTCGGTGCGCCAAATTCGGAATTTGACAAACGCTGCTGACAGAAAAATTTCCAGCGTTGTAGCTCTTCGCTGTTCAACGTATCGGGGAAGTTACGCGCCCGGTAGCGAAACAATAATTCAGGCAGACGGTGATCATCAAAAGGCCACTGCTGACGAGCTAATTGCTCAGGTTCAGCCGCGCGAATTTGCTCACATAACCGTCGATCACGATCCCCGATAAAACCCTCGTAAAGCTGCTGTTCGGGATCGACACTCGGTGCAAAATCTTCCTCGCCGTAAATAACTGCCAATTTATCGAGCCAAAGTTCCTGTGCGTCAGTTAGCCGCAGAGCCCGTGACTGGAAAACATTCATGTCCAATTGCAGGCGCTCACGATCTTCGACCCGCAGTACGTTCAAGGGCGCAACCACGGGGCAGCGGTTGATATGCACCAGTTTGAGCGGTACCGGCAACTCACCTTCTGCGAGCTCATCACGGCGGGTGTACAAGCGTCGACGCAAAATGTCGGCATCCATATCCAGCAGCCCCTGAGGATCGAGCCCAAGGTCGCAGACAATCAGCGCGTTGCGGTTGCGCGGGTGCCAGGCCAGAGGCAGCACAATGCCCAGGTAATGACGTTCGGCGGAAAACCGCCCGGAGATATGCACCATCGGTTGCAGCAATCGCACTTGGTCCATTACCCGTTGTTTGCTGCGTAGTTGAAACAGCCAATCATAAAGCTTGGGCTGTTTCTCGCGCACCAATCGAGCCAGGGCGATTGTGGCGCGCACGTCGGATAACGCATCGTGGGCCTGACCATGGTCGATACCATTGGCGGCAGTCAGACGCTCAAGCTTGAGGGTCACGCGCCCGTCCTGCTGCGGCCACTCGATACCTTCCGGGCGCAGGGCATAAGCGGTGCGAACCACGTCGATCAAGTCCCAACGACTATTACCGCCCTGCCATTCGCGCGCATAAGGGTCGAAAAAATTGCGATACAGGCTGTAGCGCGTCATTTCATCGTCAAACCGCAACGTGTTATAGCCGGCACCGCACGTCCCCGGAGCCGCCAGTTCGGCATGTACGCGAGTCATGAAATCAGCCTCGGCCAAGCCCTTTTCGGCCAGAATGGCAGGGGTGATCCCGGTAATGGCACAGGCGGCGGGATGGGGCAGAATATCGTCGCTGGGCTGGCAGTAAATGTTGACCGGTGGGCCGACCTCGTTCAGTTCGAGATCCGTACGAATGCCAGCTACCTGGAGCGGTCGATCGCTACGCGGGTTGATGCCGGTGGTTTCGTAGTCGTACCAGAAAATGGAGGTCACGGGCTATTCCTGTGCTGAAGATCCACAAAGTCTAGGCGTTGAGCCCTGTTCGGGGCCAGCACCAAATAACCTGTACAAACATCCAGCAAAACCTTGAATAGTTGCTTCCATCGCCGACGCTGTTAGCATCCGTGCCACCAAGCCGCTCTGCACTGCCAAGGATCGCGATGCCATCAATCCCATTGGATACCCGCTACCAGATCGAGACCCCAGAAGGAATCGACCTGCCACTGCGCCCCGCCGGCTTGGTGCCACGGGCGCTGGCATTTGCCTTCGACCTCGTCGCCCGCGCAGTGATAATGGGCGTACTTCTGGTGCCACTGGCCCTGCTCGGCAATATTGGTATCGGCCTGGGCTCGCTGCTGCTGTTCCTGGTCAGTTGGTGGTACATGGTGCTGTTCGAGGTGCTCAATCAGGGCTGCTCACCGGGTAAACAGGTTATGGGCTTGCGGGTCGTGCAGGACGACGGCACGCCCATCAGTTGGTCAGCCTCGCTGATCCGCAACTTGCTGCGGTTTGTCGACATGCTGCCGTTCGGCTACTTTCTTGGCGCGATCAGTTGCCTGCAACACCCTCACTTCAAACGCCTTGGTGACCTGGCCGCCGGCACCCTGGTGATCTACCGAGAACAGCCCCTGAAACGCCCCCAGGTGCCTCAAGCTGTAGCACTGCGCTTACCGTTTGCCCTGGACCTGAGTGAACAGCGGGCGATCCTGGGTTTCGCGGAACGCCAAGGCGAACTCTCCGCCGAGCGGGTACACGAACTCGCTTCCATCCTCGCAACGCCGCTTCAAGTCTCCCCCGCCCGTGCCGTGGAGCAACTCAATGGCTTGGCCCGTGGCCTGTTGGGGCCAACATGAAACAGAGCCTCTTCGAAAGCCGTTACCAACCGCAATGGCAAGCCTTTGCCGAACAACTGAAACAGTTGGAACAAGGCAAGGCCAAGGCCGGTGACATGGCCGATTTCCCTCACCAATACCGGCGTCTATGCCAGCACCTGGCCCTGGCCCAGGAGCGCGGTTACAGCAGTTACCTGGTGGACCCGCTGCAACAACTGGCGTTGCGCGGACATCAACAACTCTATCGCCACCGCAGCCAATTGGCGGCGAATGTGCTGAGCTTTGTGCTGGCCGACTTTCCGCGACAGGTGCGGGAACAGTGGCGCTTCGTGTTGATTGCCAGCCTGCTGTTCTTTGGCAGCCTGCTGAGCATTGCCTTGCTGGTCTATCTGTTTCCCGACCTGATCTACAGCATTGTCAGCCCCCAGCAAGTGGCGGAGATGCAGGGCATGTATGACCCCGATGCCAGCCGCTTGGGTCGAGCCGCCGAGCGAGCATCGAGCGAAGACTGGATGATGTTTGGCTACTACGTGATGCACAACATCGGCATCGCCTTCCAGACATTCGCCGCCGGGTTGCTGTTCGGCTTGGGCAGTGTGTTTTTCCTGATATTCAACGGGCTGATCATCGGCGCGATTTCCGGGCACCTGACTGAAATCGGCTATGGGCAGACCTTCTGGTCATTTGTCATCGGCCATGGTGCCTTTGAGTTGACGGCTATCGCCCTCGCTGGCGCCGCAGGCTTGCAACTGGGCTGGGCGCTGATTGCACCTGGGCAACTGACACGAAGCGAATCCTTGCGACTTGCCGCTCGCAAGAGCGTGCAACTCCTGTGCGGCGTCATGGTGTTTCTACTGATCGCAGCCTTTATCGAAGCCTACTGGTCTTCCACCACCCAGGTAGCCCCTTGGATCAAATACCTGGTGGGCGCTGCACTGTGGCTGTTGGTGGGCGCTTACCTGACCTTTGCCGGAAGGGCTCGCCATGCGTCTGAGTGATGCCAGCGTAGTGATTCGCCCACGCACCGCCTGGGAGGCCATGGATCTTGGCGTATTAATGGCCCAGGAACATCGCTTGCTGTTGATGGGGAGCTGGGCGCTGGTGACCCTTCCGGTTTTTGCGTTGCTCACCGCACTGCTATGGAATTACCCCTCCATGGCTATGTTCCTGTTCTGGTGGTTGAAACCGGCTTTCGACCGCTTACCTTTATATATCCTCTCCACAGCCCTGTTCGGCGAAGCGCCTAGCCTCAAGCAGGCTGTGCGCCAATGGCCAAAACTGCTTAACAGCCAACTGCTGGCCAGCCTGACCTGGCGCAGACTCAGCCTCAGCCGCAGTTTTGTGATGCCGGTCAGTCAGCTTGAAGGCATGGACGGCCAGGCGCGTCAGCAACGCCTGGGTGTACTGCTGCAGCGCAACGCCGGCGCCGCTCGCTGGTTAACCACTGTCGGGGTGCACCTGGAAATCGGCCTATGGTTTGGCTGCATGGCGCTGTTCTATCTACTCATCC
Organism: Pseudomonas sp. H1_D04; assembly: GCF_054683855.1. Lineage (NCBI taxonomy): Bacteria > Pseudomonadati > Pseudomonadota > Gammaproteobacteria > Pseudomonadales > Pseudomonadaceae > Pseudomonas > Pseudomonas sp. H1_D04. The sequence goes on along the minus strand of NZ_CP162826.1, from coordinate 3,409,910 downwards.
CGCAACAACTTGAACTGGATTGGGATTGGCAGCGGTTGGCGCTGGCGACCGGCTCCGAAGCGGTGTGGCTAGAGCATCTGGGCAACGCGTTCTACGCCTTGATTCTGGTGTTTTGGGAGCCCGTCTATGTCGCCTGTGGCTTCAGCCTTTATCTGAATCGTCGCACCGTGCTTGAAGCCTGGGACCTGGAACTGGTATTCCGCCGCCTACGCCAGCGCCTGAGCAATGTGGCGTCACTTTTATTACTGGCGTTAGGGCTGACATTACTGCCATACACCCCACCCGCCATGGCTGATGAAAGCAAACCGCTGAGCCCTGAAAGCGCAAGCCAGTCAATCCATTCGCTGCTGGAAAAGCCCCCGTTCAAAAACCCGGAAACCGTCACCCGCTATCGCTTTGGTGAGGAAAAGCCCGCCGTTAAAAACAAGGCACACGGTGACGGCAAACTTCCGGCGTGGCTGCAGACACTCTTGGATAACCTCAACAGCGATACTTTCAAGCATGTGGCCCAAGGCCTGGAAGTGCTGCTGTGGAGCGTACTTATCGGCGGCCTGGCCCTGTTGGTGTGGCGCTATCGTGACTGGCTACGCACCTTTGTCACCCGGCGCGGACCACGCGGCCCCAAAGCAGCCAGGCCAGTGCCCGCACAACTTTTCGGCCTCGAATTGGGCACCGAGACCTTGCCCACGGATATCGCCAGCACTGCAGAACAACTCTGGCCTAGCCAACCACGGGAAGCCCTGGGTCTTTTGTATCGTGGTCTTCTGAGCCGCTTGTTGCATGACTTCAACCTGCCACTTAAAAACGCCGACACTGAAGGCCAGGTGCTGCAACGCGTTTACCTGCTGCAGCAACCGCAACTGCTGGCGTTCAGTGAAGAGTTGACTCGGCACTGGCAAAACCTAGCCTACGGCCATCAACTCCCACCCGCCTCAGCCCAGCAAAAATTATGCAGCGATTGGCGTGCCCTGTTCAGCTCGGAGGGCGCCCGATGAACCGTTTTTTATTAGGGATAGGATTGCTCCTGGCATGCCTGCTTACTGCGGGCGGATTTTACGCCTGGAGCAAAGCGACCCCCTATGAAAAAGTGGTGGACCGCGGCCCCGCCCCGGAAGCCCTTGCCAACCCCTATCTGGCTGCCGAATATTTTCTGCGCCAGCAAGGCCTGGCCGTGGCACATGCCAATAGCCTCGAACGCTTGGCCACCCTGCCCGCCGCCGGCAATAGCCTGTTGTTACTGGGCGAACGTAGCAACATGTCGCCACGCCAGGTAGGGCAACTGCTGGATTGGGCCAAATCCGGCGGACATCTATTGTTAGTGGCCGAAGCGCTGTGGGATGAAGAGACCGGCAAGAGCGGCGACCTGTTGCTAGATCGCCTGCATATCCACCAGACGCTGAGTGACGACCCCGAAGAACCCGCACCGGCCCGTAAAAACAAAACGCCAGACCTGACCAAGCTCTATGTCGACAATGACACCGCTCCGGCCTACTTCAGCTTCGACACTGACTTCAACCTCATCGACCCCAAGCACATGGCACAATTTTCAGCCAATAGCGCCAGGTCTAGCCACCTGATGCAACTTAACCTCGGGCAAGGCCGCGTTACGGTAATCACCGACAGCGAACTGTGGAAAACACCCGATATCGGCAAACACGACAATGCCTGGCTGCTGTGGCACCTGAACCAGGGGACTGCCGTGACTTTGTTGTTCAACAGCGACGTGGATGATCTGTTCACCCTGCTGTTGCGATATTTCCCCCAGGCGGTGGTAGCACTCATTGCGCTGATAACCCTCGTACTCTGGCAGGCGGGTATGCGCCAGGGCCCGATCCAAGCCCCCGCCTCGAAGGCGCGCCGGCAGTTGCACGAACACCTGAAAGCCAGCGCCGACTTCCTGCTGCGCCGCAGCGGCCAAGGCACGCTACTGAAGGCTTTGCAGCACGACATCCTACGTGCGGCCCGACGCCGCCATCCAGGCTTCGAACACCTCGACAACTCAGAACAATGGCGGGTACTGGAACACCTTACGCGCCAACCCTTTCACGTCATCAGCCAGGCCCTCGGCCCACTCCCGGCAAAACGGCTTTCCAGCGCCGATTTCAGCCGGCAGGTGGCATGCCTGCAAACTCTCAGGAATGCCCTATGAGCGAAATTCCCAGCGCTAACACCCTGTCCGGTGAAGCCTTACAGCACGCCAGCCAGCAAGCCCAGGCCTTGCGCATGGAACTGCGCAAGGCGGTGATCGGGCAGGATCAGGTGATCGATGATGTGCTGACTGCACTGATCGCCGGCGGCCACGTATTGCTTGAAGGTGTACCCGGGCTGGGCAAGACCTTGCTGGTACGCGCCTTGGCCCGCTGCTTTGACGGCGACTTCGCGCGGATCCAGTTCACCCCTGACCTGATGCCCAGCGATGTCACTGGCCATGCCGTGTACGATCTGCACACCGAGCAATTCAAGCTGCGCAAGGGACCGGTATTCACCCACCTGCTGCTGGCCGACGAAATCAACCGCGCCCCGGCCAAGACCCAGGCCGCCCTGCTCGAAGCCATGCAGGAACGACAAGTAACCCTAGAAGGTGAAGCGCTGCCCATCGGGCAACCCTTCATGGTGCTGGCCACCCAGAACCCTATCGAGCAGGAAGGCACCTACCCCCTGCCAGAAGCCGAGCTGGACCGGTTCATGCTCAAGGTACGCATGGACTATCCCGACGCGCAGCAGGAACTGGATATGGTGCGCGAAGTGACACGCTCTTCACGGGCCGACATGCTGGATGTGCAACCGTTGCGCACCGTGCTACAGGCCGAAGATGTGCTGCAACTGCAACAGATCGCCAGTGAGCTAGCCCTGGATGAACACGTACTCGACTATGCCGTGCGCCTGGCACGAGCCACCCGCAGTTGGCCAGGTCTGGCCATCGGCGCAGGCCCGCGAGCTTCCATCGCACTGGTCCGCGGCGCCCGCGCTCGAGCATTGTTGCGTGGGGGCCAGTTCGTCACGCCGGATGACGTCAAGAGCTGCGCTCTTGCAGTACTCCGTCATCGCGTACGTATAGCGGCAGAACTGGACATCGACGGGCTGGAGGTCGACCAGGTACTCAAACAGTTACTCGACCAGATTGCAGCTCCCCGGCAATGAATCGCCCATGAAACCGACCCGCCTGTTATCAGTTTGGCTTGGCGTACTGCTGGGCTTGAGCATCCTGCTAGGCACTGCAACCGCCTTGCAGTTCAAGGTGCCCGCCACCTTGCACTCGGTGGCGTGGGGCTTGCTCCTGGCGCTGTTGCTGCTGACCTTGCTGGACGCCGCGCGACTGCGCCGTCGACCGTCGCCTCGTGTGCATCGGCATATGCCCGGCAGCCTGGCGCTGGGTCGCTGGGGCGAAGTACGTCTGGCCCTGGAACACGACTCCTCGCAGGCGCTGACGGTTCAGGTGTTCGATCACGTCCCCGATGGGTTGAGCATGGAGAACATGCCCCAATCCATTGAGTTGCGCCCCGGTGCACGCAGTGAACTGGGCTATCGCCTGCGGCCCCTGCGGCGAGGGCATTTTACGTTCAGCCGCTGCGAAATCCATCTGCCCAGCCCATTGGGGCTCTGGTCCGCCAGGCGCTTCATCGAAGTCGAGGATGCCACCCGCGTCTACCCAGACTTCGCTCGCCTGTACGGGGCACAACTGCTGGGGGTGGATAACTGGTTGAGTCAACTGGGAGTGCGTCAACGTCAGCGTCGCGGTTTGGGGCTGGAGTTTCATCAGCTGCGCGAGTTTCGTGAGGGCGACAGCCTGCGGCAGATCGACTGGAAAGCCACGGCGCGGCAACGTACCCCCATCGCAAGGGAGTATCAGGACGAGCGCGACCAGCAGATCGTGTTCATGCTCGATTGCGGCCGACGCATGCGCAGCCAGGATGATGAGCTGTCCCATTTCGACCACGCACTCAATGCCTGCCTGCTGCTCAGTTACGTGGCCTTGCGCCAGGGCGATGCCGTGGGGTTGTGCACCTTTGCTTCTGACCAGCCACGCTACTTGGCGCCGGTCAAAGGGAGCAGTCAGTTGAACCTGCTGCTCAATGCGGTATATGACCTGGACACCACCCGTAGAACTGCCGACTACGAGGCGGCGGCCAGTCAACTGCTCTCTAGGCAAAAGCGTCGGGCATTGGTGATTGTGGTCAGTAATCTGCGAGACGAGGACGATGAAGCGCTACTCTGCGCCGTCAAGCGCATCAGTCGCCAACATCGGGTAATGGTGGCCAGCATGCGAGAGGAAGTGCTCGATCTACTGCGCCAGTCCCCTGTGCAAACCTTGCCCGAAGCCCTGGCCTACAGCGGCACTGTCGACTACCTCAATACCCGGAATGAACTGCACGACCGCTTGAACGCCCACGGCCTGTCGGTGTTGGATACGTTGCCATCAGACATGGGAGCAGCCTTGGTGACACGCTATCTGGATTGGAAGAAAGCGGGAGTGTTCTGAAAAAAACGTACGACTACGGCTGGACAGCAACACCCCAGCCGCGTCGACCGCTCGCTGCTTCTTAGGCTGAAGCCTGCAATGAGTCAAAGCTGAAGTACCGCAACAACAACTTGATCAGTTGCCCATATTCCGCTGGAGCCTGAAGCACGCTGAACCCGGAGTCGTAACGCTGCGGGTTGATATCTTCACGGCTCCACAGGCAGGTTGCCGTTAGGTCAACGGCATGGAAGGTGTCGTCAGCCCCGGGAATTTTCAGGCGCAGCTCGAAATCAGCATCGACCATCATGGGCAACTCGCTGATCAACATCAGCCCGTCGCAAGAGACGTTGCCCAAATAGCCGATGGGCTTGTCGGTAACACGGTTAAACACCTGGAGGAAATAACGTAGTTGATGCCGCTCAATCCGTCGGTCGGTAAACATGGTGAGATCGCCATGCAGTGGCCATGGTTGTGGCCGGTCCAGTGATTCGGAACGAGCGTAATTGCTCGCTCTCCCTGGATCTCGGTATGACAAAAGACAACGCTCTGTCACTAGACAGCTGCCGAATCCGGGCCCTGCCTCCATTTGAATAGAAACCTATACAAACGGACATCCAAAGAATAGCCCAAGACTGGCAAGAGGCCAGTTATAAAGTGGCGAATCTCATCACAATGAGGCTGGACGCGGCTGTGCAACACTCACGCCGCGGTAGTGACCCAGTTGTTGCAGGGTGTCCAACCTTGCGCGTGCTCGGTAGGCGTATTCGCTCGACGGGTACTGATTAATGATGAATTGGTAGGTTTGCACCGCGTCGACAAACAGTTTCTGTCGTTCCAGACATTGCCCGCGCAACATCGAGACCTCTGGCTGTACATAACGCCGGGTGCGGCTCTCGCGGTCGACCTGGGACAATTCCAAGGTGACACGCTCGCAGTCACCGACCTTGTAAGCGCGGTAGGCGTTGTTCAAATGGTGGTCCATCGACCAGCGGGTGCAGCCGACAACACTGACGGCCAGGGCAGCAATGAGCAAAATTCGCATGAAGGTTCTCCTGTCTTGTGCAGTGTATCGACCCCTCGTCCAAAATCTTCAAAGATGTTCATCTATTCAATCGGCGCGAAAACAAGTGAATCGGCGATAAGTAGTGCAAACGAACAATGACTACAACCAAAGAGCATAGTAGCCTTCCTCAGCGCTTGAACTCAGGAGTCTGTGCATGTCCGTCCGTCGTACCAAAATCGTCGCCACCCTTGGCCCGGCCAGTAACTCGCCGGAAGTCCTCGAACAGCTGATTCTGGCTGGTTTGGACGTTGCCCGTCTGAACTTCTCCCACGGCACCCCGGACGAGCACAAGGCTCGCGCCAAGCTGGTGCGTGACCTGGCCGCCAAGCACGGCCGCTTCGTCGCACTGCTGGGTGACCTGCAAGGCCCGAAAATCCGTATTGCCAAGTTCACCAACAAGCGTATCGAGCTGAAGATCGGTGACAAATTCACCTTCTCCACCAGCCACCCGCTGACCGAAGGCAACCAGGACGTCGTGGGTATCGACTACCCGGACCTCGTCAAGGACTGCGGCGTCGGTGACGAGTTGCTGCTGGATGACGGCCGCGTGGTAATGCGTGTCGACACCGCCACCCCGACCGAACTGAACTGCACCGTGATCATCGGCGGTCCGCTGTCCGATCACAAAGGCATCAATCGTCGCGGCGGTGGCCTGACTGCCCCGGCCCTGACTGAAAAAGACAAGGCCGATATCAAGCTCGCTGCTGAAATGGAAGTGGACTACCTGGCCGTGTCCTTTCCGCGCGACGCCGCTGATATGGAATACGCCCGCAAACTGCGCGACGAAGCTGGCGGTACTGCCTGGTTGGTGGCGAAGATCGAACGCGCCGAAGCCGTGGCCGACGACGAAACTCTCGACGGTCTGATCAAAGCGTCCGACGCCGTGATGGTTGCCCGTGGTGACCTGGGTGTGGAAATCGGTGACGCCGAGCTGATCGGTATCCAGAAGAAGATCATCCTGCACGCACGCCGCCACAACAAAGCGGTGATCGTCGCGACCCAGATGATGGAGTCGATGATCCAAAACCCGATGCCGACCCGCGCCGAAGTATCCGACGTGGCCAACGCCGTGCTCGACTACACCGACGCCGTGATGCTCTCGGCTGAAAGTGCCGCCGGCCCGTACCCGCTGGAAGCTGTGCAGGCCATGGCGCGCATCTGTGTCGGCGCCGAAAAGCACCCGACCAGCAAGACCTCCAGCCATCGTATCGGCAAGGTCTTCGAAAGCTGCGACCAGAGCATCGCCCTGGCAGCCATGTACACCGCCAACCACTTCCCGGGCGTCAAAGCGATCATCGCTTTGACCGAAAGTGGCTACACGCCGTTGATCATGTCGCGCATTCGTTCCTCGGTTCCGATCTACGCGTTCTCCCCTCACCGCGAAACCCAGGCCCGCGCGGCCATGTTCCGTGGCGTGTACACCGTTCCGTTCGACCCGGCTTCGTTGCCGCCCCATGAAGTCAGCCAAGCGGCCATCGACGAACTGATCAAGCGTGGCGTCGTGGAGAAAGGCGACTGGGTCATCCTGACCAAGGGCGACAGCTACCACACCATCGGCGGCACCAACGGCATGAAGATCCTGCACGTTGGCGACCCAATGGTCTAAGTGACACGCTGAAAACAGAAGCCCTGCCATGCGAATGGCGGGGCTTTTTTGCTTTTAATGTGGGTTAGCGTTTGGCGATAAACCCCGATAACGCCGCAATCGCCTCCGGTGACTTCAAGCGCTGGACGAACAACGCGCCCTCCTCCTCGATGACCTGGCGTAACTGATCACGGTCCACACTTTTCATTAATTGCTTGGTCACCTGCACCGCCCCCGGCGCCAGGATTTCAAAACGCTCAGCCATTTCCCGCGCCTTGGCCAACGCCGCTTCACCACTGCCCAACGCCTCAGTGGCGATGCCCCAGGCGGCAGCCTGCTCCCCGGTAAACCCCTCGCCCAATAGCAAAAGTTCAGCTGCCTTCGCATGCCCAAGCAAACGCGGCAGGATCAGGCTCGAACCAAACTCCGGGCACAGCCCCAGGTTGACGAACGGCATACGCAAGCGCGCATCACGACTGATGTAAACAAGGTCACAGTGCAGCAGGAGGGTTGTGCCAATCCCCACCGCGACTCCCGCCACTGCCGCGATCACCGGCTTACGGCAGTTGAGTAGGCTTTTCATAAAATGAAACGCTGGGCTGTCGAGATCACTGGGCGGCTGTTCAAGAAAATCGCCGATGTCATTACCGGCGGTAAAACACTCGCTGCTGCCCTGGATCAGCACGGCGCTGATCGCTGAGTCGGCATCCGCCTGCTCCAGCGCCTCGGCCAGTTGCGTGTACATGGCGCGGGTCAGGGCGTTTCTCTTATCCGGGCGGTTGAGCTGCAGGGTCAGCAACCCGCGCTCGCGGTGCAGCAGGATGGCGTCGGTCATGGTGAGTCTCGCGGCTGTAGAGTTCAGCGCTCAACCACGGGGCAGGAACACATCGGCCAGCAGTTGATTACGCGGCAGTCCCGCCAGAAACAGGCGCTTGGAAAACGCCTCGACACTGGCGGGGTGTCCGCAGAGTAAGGCGAGCGTTTGCCGGGAAACAAGCCGCAGTTGCGCCAATGCCTGGGCCGACTCGGCCGCGGTCCACAGTTCCACCGTAAGGTTCGGATGACATGCACCCAGCGCCATCAGGGGTTCAGCCAGATAATGGCCGTCGGCATCATGGGCCAGGTGAATCACACGAATGGCGCCTTGGTGATCCTGGCGCAAAGCCTCGCGCAACACGCCCCACAACGGGCCGAGGCCAGTGCCGGAGGCAAGCAGCCAAAGCGGCCGGGATTGCCAGTCGGGATCGTATTGCAAAGCGCCGCCGCGTAGCTCGCCCAGGCGCAGTTGATCCCCGACCTGCAACTGCCGGGCAAGATCACTGAATTCACCGGGCTGCCGACAATCGATATGAAACTCCAGAAATGCATCTTCCTGGGGCAGGCTCGCCAGGGAGTAAGGCCGCGCGACGTGCCCTACCCACAGCACCAGGTGCTGTCCAGCCCGATAACGGAGACCGCGCTCAGGTTGCAGGCGCAGGCGCACTACATTCGAGTTCAGCCAATCAGCACCCACCACCAGGGCGGCCAAACCGTCACGCAGCGGGTCAAACGCCTCGACCTGCAGATCGCCCGTCACTTGGCACTGGCAGGCCAACCGCCAACCGTCCTGGCGTTGCGCGGGGCTCAGGGCATCGGGCTGCTTGTCCTCGACCTCGCCCCGGCAGCGCACCAAACATGCATGGCAACTGCCCGCCCGGCAACTGTAGGGCACGGCCACACCCGCCTGGTTCAAGGCATCCAGCAGATTGCTGCCGGCAGTTACCGACCAATGGCGTTCGCCGACGTACAGTTCAGGCATATAAGGACTCAATTACAGGGGACGCGCACAGGGAATCATGCCTGCGACAGTTTGACCATAGTCGGGTGTATCGGCCACCGCGTCGGGTTATACTGCCGCGCCTTTTTAGCGTCGCGCCTGCACCACTTTGGCGTGCCTTGGAAAGGTGGGCTCAGCCGACCGATGTACCCCACTGAGCCCACCTTTATTGAATGTTCCCTTATAGAGGAGCGCGACTCATGACCGTGATCAAGCAAGACGACCTGATTCAGAGCGTTGCCGACGCCCTGCAATTCATTTCCTACTACCACCCCGTTGACTTCATCCAGGCAATGCACGAGGCCTACCTGCGCGAAGAATCGCCGGCAGCCCGTGACTCCATGGCGCAGATCCTGATCAACTCGCGCATGTGCGCCACCGGCCATCGCCCGATCTGCCAGGACACCGGTATCGTCACCGTGTTCGTGCGCGTGGGCATGGACGTACGTTGGGATGGCGCCACCATGGGCCTGGACGACATGATCAACGAAGGCGTGCGTCGCGCCTACAATCTGCCGGAAAACGTCCTGCGCGCATCCATCCTGGCAGACCCGGCCGGTGCACGTAAAAACACCAAGGACAACACCCCGGCCGTGATCCACTACTCCATCGTCCCGGGTAACACCGTGGAAGTGGACGTGGCGGCCAAAGGTGGTGGTTCCGAGAACAAGTCAAAAATGGCCATGCTCAACCCGTCCGACTCGATCGTCGACTGGGTGCTCAAGACCGTTCCGACCATGGGCGCCGGCTGGTGCCCACCGGGCATGCTCGGCATCGGCATCGGCGGCACCGCCGAGAAAGCCGCAGTGATGGCCAAGGAAGTGTTGATGGAATCCATCGACATCCACGAGCTGAAAAAGCGCGGCCCGTCCAACCGTATCGAAGAGATGCGCCTGGAGCTGTTCGAGAAGGTCAACCAACTGGGCATTGGCGCTCAAGGCCTGGGTGGCCTGACCACCGTGCTCGACGTGAAAATCATGGACTACCCGACCCACGCCGCCTCCCTGCCGGTGTGCATGATCCCCAACTGCGCCGCCACCCGTCACGCACACTTTGTGCTCGACGGCTCGGGCCCGGCGTCGCTGGAAGCGCCACCGCTGGACGCCTACCCGGAAATCGTCTGGGAAGCCGGCCCGTCGGCTCGTCGCGTCAACCTCGACACCCTGACCCCGGAAGAAGTCCAGAGCTGGAAACCGGGCGAAACCGTGTTGCTCAACGGCAAGATGCTCACTGGCCGCGACGCTGCGCACAAGCGCATGGTCGAGATGCTGAACAAGGGCGAAACCCTGCCGGTAGACCTCAAGGGTCGCTTCATCTACTACGTCGGCCCGGTTGATCCGGTGCGCGAAGAAGTGGTTGGCCCGGCTGGCCCGACCACCGCGACGCGGATGGACAAGTTCACCCGTCAGATCCTTGAGCAAACCGGCCTTTTGGGCATGATCGGCAAATCCGAGCGCGGCCCGACCGCCATCGACGCGATCAAGGACCACAAGGCCGTGTACCTGATGGCCGTGGGCGGCGCCGCTTACCTGGTGGCGCAAGCTATCAAGAAGTCGCGGGTTGTCGCGTTCGCCGAACTGGGTATGGAAGCGATCTACGAGTTCGACGTCAAAGACATGCCGGTCACCGTTGCAGTCGATAGCAAAGGCGAATCCGTGCACATCACCGGTCCCGCCATCTGGCAACAAAAGATCAGTGAAAGCCTGGCGGTAGAAGTGCAGTAAGCGCTTTCCCTCAAGGATAAAGGCGACTGCGGCCCCATGGCCCAGTCGCCTTTTTTATGGCGCGTGGTATGGTGCTTGCCCCTTACCGTGCCTGCTCATCACCGTATGATCGCGATCCCTCGCCCCCTGCGCCTGACCTTCTACGCCCTGTTGATCATCGCTGGTGCGGTGCTGGCCGCTGCATTGGCCACGCGCCAGGCCGAACGCCAGGCCCTCGTGGATGAGGCCGCCCGCGCCAACCAACAGCTCGCGTTATATGCCAACTCGCTGCACACCCTGATCGAACGCTACCGCGCCCTGCCCGCCGTGCTCGCGCTGGACTCGGAAATGATCAGCGCGTTAAAAGGCCCGTTGGACACCGCTACCCAGGACGCGCTTAACCGCAAGCTCGAACGCATCAACGGCGCCGCGCAGTCGTCCACCCTGGAATTGATGGACCGCACCGGCCTGGCCGTGGCTGCCAGCAACTGGGCGCTGCCGAGCAGTTACGTCGGGCACAACTATGCATTTCGGCCGTATTTCAGCCAGACCAAAAGCCAGGGCACCGGGCGCTTTTACGCGGTGGGTGTGACCACCGGGATTCCGGGTTACTTCCTTTCCAGCGCAGTGCTCGATGAACACGAGCAGTTCCTTGGCGCCATGGTGGTGAAGCTGGAGTTCCCTGAGCTTGAGCAAGAATGGGCCCAGGGGAATGACTTGCTGCTGGTCAGCGATGCGCGCGGCATCGTGTTCATCGCCAACCAGCCTGGCTGGCGCTATCGGAACCTGCGGCCGCTATCGGCCAATGACCTCGCTGAGCTCAAGGCCACCCGCCAGTACGACAAGAAACAACTGCTGGCGCTGGAAACCGACACCCTGCAGCGCTTCGACGAAAACAGTCACCTGATGCGCGTCAACGGCCCCGACGGCAGCGCCCAATACATCTGGGAATCCCTGCCATTGAAGGCAGAAGGCTGGACCCTGCACCTGCTGCGCAAACCGCAATTTCCTTTTGAAGACCAACGCAACGCGGGACTGGCCGCCGCCGGTTCCTGGCTGGCACTGGTGTTCCTCGCGCTGTTCCTGAGCCAACGCTGGCGCCTGGCCCGCTTGCGCCAGCGCAGCCGTGAAGAGCTGGAGCAACTGGTGGAAGAACGCACCCAAGCCCTGCGCACCGCCCAGGATGGTTTGGTGCAATCAGCCAAGCTGGCAGCGCTGGGGCAGATGTCCGCCGCCCTCGCCCACGAAATCAACCAGCCACTCACGGCCCAGCGCATGCAGCTTGCTACCCTGCGCCTGTTGCTGGATCACGGCCGTGTGGACGACGCCTACAAGGCGCTCACGCCGCTGGACGACATGCTCACGCGCATGGCCGCACTCACCGGCCATCTCAAGACCTTCGCTCGCAAAAGTCCTAGTGGCCTGCGCGAACGCCTGGACCTGGCCACGGTGGTCGACCAGTCCCTGCATCTGCTCGACGCGCGCCTGCGCGATGAAGCCATTGGCGTCGTGCTGGACCTGACACGCCCGGCTTGGGTGCGCGGCGATGCCATCCGCCTGGAACAAGTACTGATCAACCTGCTGCGCAACGCCCTCGACGCCATGGCCGACAAACCGCGCAAGCGCCTTGAGATCCGCCTGCACGCCGACCAACAGCTTTGGCTTTTGACCGTCAGCGACAGCGGCGGCGGGATCCCCGAAGAACACCTGAACAACGTGTTCGATCCGTTCTTCACCACCAAGCCGGTGGGTGACGGCCTCGGTTTAGGGCTGGCGGTGTCCTTCGCTATCGTGCACGAACTGGGTGGACGCCTGATCGCCGATAACCAGGGCGACGGCGCGACTTTCACCCTGACCTTGCCCATCGCGCTGGAGACGCCGGACCTATGCTGAATGCGGTGATTGTGGTCGATGACGAAGCCAGCATTCGCACGGCCGTGGAGCAGTGGTTGAGCCTCTCAGGGTTTGAGGTGCAGTTGTTCAGCCGCGCCGAGGAATGCCTGGCGCACCTGCCCAAGGACTTTCACGGTGTGATCCTGAGCGACGTGCGCATGCCTGGTCTCAGCGGCCTGGAATTGCTCGCCGAAGTACAGCGCCGCGACGCCGACTTGCCGGTGATATTGCTCACTGGTCACGGCGACGTGCCGATGGCCGTCGAAGCCATGCGCGACGGCGCCTACGATTTTCTGGAAAAACCCTTCAGCCCCGAGGCCCTGCTCAACAGCCTGCGACGTGCATTGGACAAACGCGGGCTGATCCTGGAAAACCGTCGCCTGCATCAACAGGCCGATCACCGCTCGCAGCTTGAATCCAGCCTGCTCGGCGTGTCCCGCGGGTTGCAGAACCTGCGCCGCCAGGTGCTCGACTTGGCCAGCTTGCCGGTCAACGTGTTGATCCGTGGCGAGACCGGCAGCGGTAAAGAACTGGTCGCGCGCTGCCTGCATGATTTCGGCCCGCGGGCCAAGAAGCCGTTTGTGGCGCTCAATTGCGCGGCAATTCCCGAGCAGTTGTTTGAAGCCGAGTTGTTTGGCCACGAAAGCGGCGCGTTCACCGGCGCCCAGGGCAAGCGCATCGGCAAGCTGGAGTACGCTCACGGCGGCACGCTGTTCCTGGATGAAATCGAAAGCATGCCCTTGGCCCAACAAGTGAAACTGTTGCGGGTATTGCAAGAGCAGAAACTGGAACGACTGGGCTCTAACCAGAGCATCCATGTGGACTTGCGCATCATTGCCGCGACCAAGCCTGACCTGCTCGAAGAGGCCCGCGCCGGACGCTTTCGCGAAGACTTGGCCTATCGCCTCACCGTTGCACAATTGCGCCTGCCGCCCTTGCGCGAGCGTCGTGAAGATATTCCGCTGCTGTACGAGCACTTTGCCCACAGCGCTGCCGAACGTTTAGGCCGCACGCCCGAGCCGTTGAGCGGCCCAGCCTTGGGGCGCCTGCTCAGCCATGACTGGCCCGGCAATGTGCGTGAACTGGCCAACGTCGCCGAGCGTCAGGTATTAGGCCTTGGCGAGCCGGAGCCGGAGGGCATCGAGGCCGGGCAATCACTGGCTGCGCAGCAGGAAGCCTTCGAAGCCCATTGCCTGAAGGCCGCCTTGACCCGGCACAAGGGCGATATCAAGGCGGTATTGACGGAGCTGCAACTGCCCCGCCGGACGTTCAATGAAAAGATGCAGCGCCATGGCCTTGCACGAGACATGTTCCTCAAGGACGAATGAGCGGATTTCCGCTCATTGGCCCCGAATCTTCAGCAAGTTTCCGCTCAAAAAAATCTGCAAACCCTTCTAGATCGGGCCTTCATCTACCTGGCACAGCTCCTGCTATAGCCCAGCCAGGCAGCGCTCGCGCCGCTCCATAAAAACAACTAGATGAAGGATCCTTCAATGGATAACTCCAACTCCCTGCCTCTGGGGTCGGCGGCAGCGCCGGCAAAAGAACGCACCACCTCCAGCCGCATCAAATCGATCTTCAGCGGATCGGTCGGCAACATGGTCGAGTGGTACGACTGGTACGTCTACGCCGCTTTCTCGCTGTACTTCGCCAAAGCCTTCTTCCCGAAAGGCGACACCACCGCCCAACTGCTCAACACCGCCGCGATCTTCGCCGTGGGCTTCCTGATGCGCCCGATCGGTGGCTGGCTGATGGGCCTGTACGCCGACAAGGTCGGGCGTAAAAAAGCCCTGATGGCCTCGGTCTACCTGATGTGCTTTGGCTCGCTGCTGATTGCCCTGAGCCCGGGCTATGAATCCATTGGTATCGGTGCGCCCATCCTGCTGGTGTTTGCCCGTTTGCTGCAGGGGCTATCAGTCGGCGGCGAATACGGCACCTCCGCCACCTACCTCAGCGAGATGGCGACCAAGGAACGTCGCGGCTTCTACTCCAGTTTCCAGTACGTAACCCTGATCTCCGGCCAGCTCATCGCCCTGGCGGTGCTGATCGTGCTGCAACAGGTACTCACCACCGAGCAACTGTACGCGTGGGGCTGGCGTATCCCGTTCGCCATCGGCGCCCTGTGCGCAGTCGTCGCGCTGTACCTGCGTCGTGGCATGGAAGAAACCGAGTCCTTCACCAAGAAAGAAAAAGCCAAGGAAAGCGCAATGCGCACCTTGATGCGTCACCCCAAGGAACTGATGACCGTGGTCGGCCTGACCATGGGCGGCACCCTGGCGTTCTACACCTACACCACCTACATGCAGAAATACCTGGTGAACACCGTCGGGATGAGCATCTCCGACTCCACCACCATCTCGGCGGCAACGCTGTTTCTGTTCATGTGCCTGCAGCCCATCATCGGCGGGCTGTCCGACAAAGTCGGCCGTCGTCCGATCCTGATCGCCTTCGGCATCCTCGGCACCCTGTTCACCGTGCCTATCCTCACCACCCTGCACACCATCCAGTCCTGGTGGGGCGCGTTCTTCCTGATCATGGCCGCGCTGATCATCGTCAGTGGCTACACCTCGATCAACGCGGTGGTGAAGGCCGAACTGTTCCCGACCGAAATCCGTGCCCTGGGCGTGGGCCTGCCGTATGCACTGACCGTGTCGATCTTCGGCGGTACAGCTGAATACATCGCGCTGTGGTTCAAGAGCATCGGGATGGAAACCGGCTACTACTGGTACGTGACTGCGTGTATCGCGGTGTCGCTGATGGTCTACGTGACCATGAAAGACACCCGCAAACATTCGCGGATTACCACTGACTAAACATGTGGGAGGGGGCAAGCCCCCTCCCACATTGGTTTTACATCGCTGGGTTAATCAGGACAGTTCCGCCACCTCGTTGCGCCCATACCGCCGCTGCGCATACGACGCCCCGGCAATCATCACCACCAGCACCGCCGCCAATACCGCCGATGATCCAATGGTGCCGAAATCCAATCCGCCCTTTTCATGGGGCTTGGTCAGGAAGTCGCCCAGGGTTGCACCAAACGGCCGGGTCAATACAAAAGCCACCCAGAACAACAACACCGACGAGATTTGGGTGAAGTACTTGAGCGCCACCACCGCAGCGATGGTCGAGCCAATCAACAAGGCACCACCGGCGAAGCCGAGACCCGAATCATCCGCCAGGAAGTCGCCCAATGCGGTGCCCAGTGTGTTGGAGAACAGGATCGCCATCCAATAGAACAACTCACCCCGGAAGGTCTGCACCTTGTTCACGTTCAGCGAGTCACCGCTGAGGTGCCACAGCGCAAAAATGATCATCAGGATCACAATCAGGATCATCGACCCCGTGGCGTAACCCAGCCCCAGGGTACGGTCCATGAAGTCGGACATCGTGGTACCCGCAGTGCTGGTGGACAAAATCACGATCCAGTACAGCACCGGGTTGTAGGTTTTGGACCAGAGTTGCGTCACCAGGGTGACCAGGAACACGCTGATCAAAATCATCGAACTGATCGCATAACCGACATTCAGGGTCATCGACAGCAAGTCCCCGGCGGTTTCGCCCAAGGTGGTTGCGCAGATTTTCATGACCCAGAACGCCAGGGTGATCTGAGGAAGTTTATTCATAAGGTAGAAGGCTCCGAAGCTCAGTCTTTCGATGGCCGACTTATAGGGGTGTCGACCTTGTGCGCAGACTGAACGGGCCGCTGTGAAAAATAGGTGGGCGATGAATGAAAATTCCATGGCTTGATGGAAATTCGCTGCCACGGGTTGCACTATGACCGCCTCCCAGAATTGCGTAGCAGGAACCCCGGCTCATGTCTGACGATATCCATTTCTACGAACCCGCCAACGGCCACGGCCTGCCACATGACCCGTTCAACGCCATCGTTGGTCCACGGCCAATCGGCTGGATCTCGTCGAACGACAGCGAAGGCCGCCTGAACCTGGCGCCCTACAGCTTCTTCAATGCGTTCAACTACATTCCGCCGATCATTGGGTTTTCCAGTGTCGGGCGCAAAGACAGCCTGAACAATATCGAACAGACCGGCGAGTTCGTGTGGAACCTGGCTACCCGCCCGCTGGCCGAGCAGATGAACCAGAGTTGCGCGGCGGTCTCGCCGGAGGTGAATGAGTTCGAGTTGTCCGGCCTGACGCCGGTGGCCTCGAAAATCGTCGCCGTGCCACGGGTGGGCGAAAGCCCGGTGTCATTCGAATGCAAGGTGACGCAGATCATCCAGCTGCAACGCGCCGACAAAGGGTTGGTGCCGAGCTGGCTGGTGCTGGGCGAGGTGGTCGCGGTGCACATTGCCAAGTGGTTGCTCAAGGATGGCATCTACGACACCGCCGCCGCCGAGCCGATCCTGCGTGGTGGCGGCCCGGCGGACTACTTCCAGTTGGGGCCGGAGGCGCTGTTCAAGATGTATCGCCCAGGCGCCAGCAAACCCTGACTGAAATACAACAAAAATGTGGGAGGGGGCGTGCCCCCGATGGCAATGGCACATTCAACATCTTTGTTGACTGACACACTGCTATCGGGGGCAAGCCCCTCCCACATTAGATTGTCGGCGTTGTTCAGATGGCGGCGCTCGCCCAGGTCAGCTGCCCCTCTTCATCCACACCGATCAACCGCTCAAGCTGCACAGTGGCTGCATCATCGGCGTCGGAGGCGGTCTTGAAAGTCTGTCCATCCAGGATCTTGTGAAACTTCGGTGCCCCCATACCATCCAGTGCCTTGACGGCGACGGCGGCGCTGTAGCCCCCTTCACCCGGTACTACGGCGGATACGGCTTCGTGGTGGGCAAATTGTTTACGTGCCATGTTGCAGGTCCTGGCCAATGGAAAGGCGGCCATTCTAAACCTGTTCACCCAGCGAGTTGCAGGTACTCGCCATAGGCGTTGGTGGCGGATGCATCAGTGAAGGTTTGGAAGTCCATGCTGCGCACCACCATGTCGTTCAACAGCTCGGTAAAGATCATCAGGGCCGGCGAGCTGAAGTAGGCACTCATCGCCTGCTCGCTGCTCCAGAAACCCGAGACCAACCACACATCGGGATCGACCTGGGAATGCTGCAACGAGAATTGCAGACAACCCTGAGCCTGGCGACCCGGTTCGATCAAACTGCTCAAGCGTGCACCGAGTTCGGTGCTGCACCCGGTGCGGGCGCGGATAAAGGCCATATGGCTCGCGGGAATGGGGGTGGACATGTTCGACTCTCCCGTTGAGAAGTGATGCTCGGCAAACACGGTGAGGGTGTGCTGCCACAGGATCAAAGATAACGGCGCGCAGGTAGGCGCGGTTAGTCGATTCCTGCCGGCTTATTGCACAATCCTGCGAGAAGCGTAAACCGGGTACTCGGCTCACTGGTTTTGCGCCATGCACAAACGCAGTATTTCAGGGAGATGACAGGCCTCACGCTTGCCTGATTGGCGATACGCCGCAGGATCAGGCAAGGATTGTGCAGAATCGACCTAACACTATTTGAAAAGCCGCCGCTAAGCTGACCCCATCAAAGCCGCCTGCAGAGGACGCTTCATGTCGTCGCCCGAATATCAGTCCATTCCTCTCGATGCCGAGATGGAAAAGCAGCGTGCCGAACTGGCCAGTATCGTGCACAGGCATACTTGGGAAGATGGCTCCTACGGTACCGCGATCACGTCGCTCTACCTGAACCGCCACAACACGCCACGCGACTTTATGCCGGTGCTGGTGGAACCCGCGCTGTGCATCCTTGCCAACGGCAGCAAGGAAGTGCGCCTGGCGGATGAAATCTTTGCCTACGACCCGCTCAATTACCTGGTGTTCTCGGTGGCGATGCCGGTGGCCGGGCGGATCATCGACGCCACGCCCGACGATCCAAACCTGTCGGTGCGGATCAATATCGACCCGGCGCAGCTGACCGCCCTGATCGCTGAAGCCGGCCCCATGGGCGTACCCACACGCCCGACATCACGCGGCATGTACGTGGACCGGATTGACAACCAATT
The DNA here is from genome assembly GCF_054683855.1 of Pseudomonas sp. H1_D04. Lineage (NCBI taxonomy): Bacteria > Pseudomonadati > Pseudomonadota > Gammaproteobacteria > Pseudomonadales > Pseudomonadaceae > Pseudomonas > Pseudomonas sp. H1_D04. The sequence continues at coordinate 3,391,408 of NZ_CP162826.1, read as the reverse complement.
GCTCGACGCGGTGCTGCGCCTGGCGCGCTTGCTGGATACGCCCAAAGACATCGCCATGCTGGCCCCACTGATCAACCGGGAAATTCTTTACCGCTTGCTACGTGGGCCGCAGGGTTATCGCCTGTATGAAATTGCCGTGGCCAACAGCCAGAGCCATCGGGTGAGCCAAGCGATCAAGTGGCTCAATGGCAACTACGAACAACCGCTTCGCATTGATGATCTGGCCAAGGAAGTGAACCTGAGCGTTTCGACATTGCACCACCGCTTCAAGGCAATCACCGCCATGAGCCCCTTGCAGTACCAGAAGCAGTTGCGCTTGCAGGAAGCACGCAGATTGATGATTGCCGAAGGGCTGGAAGCATCAGCGGCGGGGTATCGGGTGGGGTATGAAAGCCCGTCGCAGTTCAGTCGGGAATACAGCCGATTGTTTGGGGCGCCGCCGCTGCGGGATCTGGCCCGCCTGCGCCAAAGCATCTGACCGAATGAAGATCAAAGTGTGGGAGGGGGCTTGCTCCCGATAGCGGTGGATCTGCTTTAGATACCTGACTGAGACACTGCCATCGGGGGCAACCCCCTCCCACATGGGTCCGCGAGCATTCAATCCAGGGTGCGCGGTAGTTGCAGGGTCACCCGTAAGCCCCCCTCCCGCAAATTCTGCAAACTCACTTCACCGCCATGGCTGTGGGCAATATTGCGCGCAATCCCCAGGCCCAACCCATAGCCCTGCTGCTGCCCGGAAAGGCGGAAGTGCGGCTCGAATACCTGTTCCAAACGCTGCTCCGGAACGCCGGGACCTTCATCGTCGACGTGCAGGACAAACTGCGCACCATCATCCTCGATATGCAAATGCGCGTTCTGCCCGTACTTCAACGCGTTATCGATCAGGTTGCCGATACACCGCTTGAGCGCCAGCGGCTTGCCCGGATAGGTCGCCAATGCAGCGCCATCCAGGGTCACACGGCCGTTACCGTTTGGCGCCACATAAGGCTCTACCAGGCATTCGAGCACATGGTTGAGATCGACCGGCTGGATGTTCTCGTGGATATCGGTGTCTTTCACACATTGCAGCGCGCCCTTCACCAGCAACTCCAATTCATCCAGGTCACGGCCGAATTTGGTTTGCAGGTTTTCGTCTTCGAGCAGTTCCACACGCAGACGCAGGCGGGTGATCGGTGTGCGCAGGTCGTGGGAAATCGCGCTGAACAGTTGGCTGCGCTCGGTCAAATAGCGGCTGATGCGCTCGCGCATGGCATTAAACGCGCGGCCCACTTCCACCACTTCACTGCCGCCGCCTTCGGCCACCGGCTCCACATCGGCGCCGAGAGACATGTCTCGCGCCGCCCGCGCCAAGCGCTTGAGGGGGCGGCTTTGCCAGTGCACCAGCAGGCCAATGAACAACAGCAGAAAACCGCTGGTCAACACGATAAACCACACCTGCTGGGACGGTAGGCCCTGTTCTTCAAGGCTGGTGTAGGGCTCAGGCAGCAACGAGGCGATGTACAGCCATTCGCCGGGGGCGAGTTGGATCTGGGTCACCAGCACCGGCGGGTTTACCGGTTCCAGGGTCAGCGCGTAATGGGCCCAAGAGCGCGGCAACTCATCGAGCTTGAGGCCGGCGTTGAAGATGCGCAGGTCTTCGGCGCTGACGAACTCCACCGAGATGTGCACGTCGGCGCCCAGGGTCTGGCGCAGCACTTCGTCCACGGCCACCAGCACCGCCTGCTTGCGTGGGGTTTCGGGCAATACCTGCATGTCCAGCGGACGGTCATTAAGGGTGACTACAAACCGGGTGCCGCCCATGCTACGCAATTGGTCGAGAACCAGCGGACGATAGGCCACCGGCAACGAACGGAAGTAACTCACACTGGCGGTCATCGAATGGGCCAGGCTGCGAGCGCTGGTGACGAGGCCCTCAAGCTGGGTAGCACGCAACTGCGAAACCCAAATCACGCTGGACAACGCCTGGGCGAACAACACCGCAAGCAATGTCAGCAGCAGCATGCGTCCCAGCAGCGAGCGCGGTACCGGGAAGCGGCGCCGGCGTTCGGTCACGGGCTCAGTGGACATTGCCGGCAACCACGCTGGCTGCCAGTTGATAACCGCTGCCACGTACGGTGCGGATCAGCCTCGGGGGCTTTTCGGTGTCGCGCAGGCGTTGGCGCAGGCGGCTGACCGCCATGTCGACGATGCGGTCCAGCGGCATCAGGTCGCGGCCACGGGTGGCGTTGCCGATAGTGTCGCGATCGAGAATTTGTTGCGGATGGTCGAGAAACAACTTGAGCAGTGCGAAGTCGGCACCGGAGAGAATCACCTCCTCGCCGTCCACGTGGAACAGCCGATGGCTGATCATGTCCAGGCGCCACTCATCGAACACCAGCACATCGCCACTCCCACTGCGCTCCTGGCCAAACTGGCAGCGCCGCAACAGAGCCTTGATCCGCGCCTGCAACTCGCGAGGGCTGAACGGCTTGCCGATATAGTCATCGGCGCCCAGTTCCAGGCCGATCACGCGGTCGGCTTCGTCAGAACTGGCGGTAAGCATAATGATCGGCACCTGCGCCTGGCGCGGGTGCTGGCGGATCCAACGGCAGAGGCTGAAGCCATCTTCGTCCGGCAGCATCACATCGAGGATGACCAGGTCGCACGGCGCCTCGTTCATCGCCTGGCGGAACCCCGCGCCATCCGGCACGCCACGCACCTGGAAACCGGCGCGACTGAGGTAGGTTTGCAGCAATTCGCGGATTTCCTGGTCGTCGTCGACGAGGAGAATCGATTTACTGATTACGCTCACGGGGTCCTCCTTGTTGTTATGGGGTGTTCTTGATGGCCTCATCGGGGGCAGGTCACTGCCTAAGCAAATGCCTGCTCTAACGCCACACCCGCCCCGGTCAACCCGGAATACGGCGCGGTCACCAACCACACCGGAATACCTTTGAAGTAGTCGCTCATGCAGCCTTTGTCGCTGAAACTCTTGGCAAAGCCGCTGTTGATGAAAAAGTCGGCAAACCGCGGAATCACCCCACCCACGATATACACACCACCGCGTCCACCGGTGGTCAGCACGTTATTGCCCGCCACTCGGCCCAGCCAGACGCTGAACTGCTCCAACACCTCCATCGCCACCGGGTCGCCGGCCAAGCCTGCAGCCGTGATGGCTTCGGGCGTGTCGAGCACAGGCGCGTGACCGTCCACCGCACAAATCGCGCGGTACAGACGCGGCAAGCCGCCACCGCTCAACGCCGTTTCAGCGCTGACGTGGCCAATCTCGTTGTAAATGTGTTGCCACAACTGGGTTTCCCGAGGGCTGCTCAGGGGCAGGTCGACGTGGCCGCCCTCCCCCGGCAACGCCGCGTAACGACCTGCGCCGAGATCCAGCAGTGTGCCGACGCCCAGGCCAGTGCCAGGCCCGATCACCACCGCCGGGCGCAACGGCTCCGGCGTGCCCTCACAAACCACGCGAAATTCGTCGGGTTGCAGGCGGGTCATCCCCAGGGCCATGGCGGAGAAGTCATTGACCAGCAGCAGTTCATCCACCTGCAAGGTCTTGCAGAACGCCGTCTTGCTCAGGCGCCAGTGATTGTTGGTGAATTTGAATTCATCGCCACTCACCGGCCCGGCCACCGACAGGCACACCGCGCCGATGTCCCCGATTTCCAGGCCCTCTTCCTTCAGATAGACCTTGATCGCCTCTTCAGGGGTTGGGTAATCCGCCGTGGCATGCACCCGAATCGAATGCAGTGCCGAATCCCGCCACACTGCAAAACGGGCGTTGGTACCCCCGATATCACCGACCAGCGCTAACTTCACTTAAGCGTCTCCAAGGCAGAGGTAAAGGCGCTGGCGCCCTGCTCTGCGGAGCTTGCGGCCAAGCGCATAAATCCAAACAGCTCGCGGCCGGCCCCCACGTTATTGCCCAGAAGGCCCGTGGCAGGCGTGCGCGCTGCAAATTCTTCGGCGTCCACCTTAAGCTCCAAGGTGCCGGTAACGCCATCCACACGAATGATATCGCCATCGCGTACTCGCGCCAGCGGCCCGCCGCTCTGGGCTTCGGGGTTGACGTGAATCGCGGCGGGAATCTTACCCGACGCGCCGGACATACGCCCGTCTGTCACCAATGCCACCTTGAAACCACGGTCCTGCAGCACACCCAGGAACGGCGTCATCTTGTGCAGCTCGGGCATGCCGTTGGAGCGCGGGCCCTGGAAGCGCATCACCGCGACGAAATCTTTTTCCAACTGACCAGCCTTGAACGCATCGGCCAGATCCTGCTGATCCTGGAACACCACCGCCGGCGCTTCGACGATCTGGTGCTCTGGGGCTACCGCAGAGACTTTCATCACACCGCGGCCGAGGTTGCCTTCCATCACGCGCAGACCACCTTCCGGCGAGAACGCACGGGCCACGGGCCGCAGGATGGTTTCGTCGAGGCTTTCGATAGGACCGTCACGCCAAACCAGCTCGCCGTCGACCAGGAATGGTTCCTGGATGTATCGGCTCAGGCCCTTGCCGGCCACGGTGTTGACGTCTTCGTGGAGCAGGCCCGCTTCCAGCAGCTCACGGATCAGGAACGACATGCCGCCCGCCGCCTGGAAGTGATTGATATCGGCCTTGCCGTTTGGATACACGTGGGACAGGGTCGGCACCACCTCGGAGAGGTCAGCCATATCGTCCCAGGTGAGGATGATGCCTGCCGACATGGCGATGGCCGGCATGTGCAGGGTGTGGTTGGTGGACCCGCCGGTCGCGTTGAGGGCGACGATGGAGTTGACGATGGATTTCTCGTCAACGATCTCGCCGATCGGCGTGAAGTTGCCGTTGGCCTTGGTCAGGCGCGTAACCTGATGCGCGGCTTCACGGGTCAGCGCGTCACGCAGCGGCGTGTACGGGTTGACGAATGAAGCGCCCGGCAAGTGCAGGCCCATCACTTCCATCAACAGTTGATTGGTGTTGGCAGTGCCGTAGAAGGTGCAGGTGCCGGGGCTGTGGTAGGACTTCATCTCCGATTCCAGCAGCTCTTCGCGAGTGGCCTTGCCTTCGGCGTAGCGCTGGCGCACGTCGGCTTTCTGCTTGTTGGAGATACCCGACGGCATCGGGCCGCCCGGTACGAAGATCATCGGCAGGTGACCGTAGCGCAGCGCGCCCATCATCAGGCCGGGGACGATCTTGTCGCAGATGCCCAGCATCAGTGCGGCGTCGAACATGTTGTGGGACAGCGCCACCGCCGTGGACATGGCAATGACTTCACGGCTGAGCAGGCTCAGCTCCATACCCGGCTCGCCCTGGGTCACGCCGTCGCACATTGCAGGCGTACCACCAGCGAACTGGCCGACCGAGCCGACTTCACGCAGAGCTTTCTTTATTTGTTCAGGGAAATGTTCGTACGGCTGGTGCGCCGACAGCATGTCGTTATATGAGGAAACAATTGCCACGTTGGCGGCATTCATCATGCGCAGGCTGTTTTTGTCTTCGGTGCCGCAACCGGCCACGCCGTGGGCAAAGTTGGCGCATTGCAGCTTGCCGCGCATCGGACCGTCGCTGGCGGCGCCGCGAATGAGCGCAAGGTAAGCCTCGCGGGTGGCGCGGCTGCGGGCGATAAGCCGTTCGGTGACCTCAAGAACGCGGGGATGCATGTGTAGAACTCCAGGCTAACGGATGTGGCGACCTGAGTGTCTATGCTGATCAAACGCCCGCAGCTCATGGGATGGCAGGGTGTCGTTTGAATCATCGGACCAGTTGATTCAGGTCACTCGTTGTAGATTGAACAAAATATTGCCACTAAAAAGGCTTGTTTTCTATTTTTATGCGAATAATCTTGTAATTCTTACAACAAATCGACGACAGGCACTCTCCAATGACTCTTCGTATCGCAATCAATGGTTTTGGCCGTATTGGCCGTAATGTCCTGCGCGCACTGTATACCCAAGGCTACCGCCAGGATTTGCAGATCGTCGCCATCAACGATCTGGGCGACAGCTCGATCAATGCCCACCTGCTCAAATACGACACCGTACATGGCACATTCGACGCAGAGGTCGCCCACGATCAGGAAAGCCTGACCGTCAACGGTGACCGGATTGCCGTGAGTGCCATTCGCAACCCGGCTGACCTGCCATGGGCTGCACACAAGATTGACGTGGTATTCGAATGCACCGGTCTGTTCACCGACCGTGACAAGGCCGCCGCCCATATTACCGCCGGCGCGCGCAAGGTGATCATCTCGGCACCGGCCAAAGGCGCGGACGCCACTGTGGTGTATGGCGTGAACCACGACATTCTGCGTCAGTCCCACCAGATCATCTCCAACGCCTCGTGCACCACCAACTGCCTGGCGCCGGTCGCCCAGGTGCTGCACCGCGAGCTGGGCATCGAGAGTGGCCTGATGACCACCATCCACGCCTACACCAACGACCAGAACCTGACCGACGTCTACCACACCGACCCGTACCGCGCGCGCTCCGCCACCCAGAATATGATCCCAAGCAAGACCGGCGCTGCCGAAGCGGTGGGCCTGGTGCTGCCGGAACTGGCGGGCAAGCTGACCGGCATGGCCGTGCGCGTGCCGGTGATCAACGTGTCCTTGGTAGACCTCACCGTAACGCTGAAGAAAGAAGCCACTGCCGAAGAGGTCAACGCGCTGCTCAAGGAAGCCAGCCAGCACTCGAAGATCCTCGGTTACAACACCCTTCCGCTGGTTTCCAGTGACTTCAACCACAACCCGCTGTCGTCGATCTTCGACGCCAATCACACCAAGGTCAGCGGCAAGTTGCTCAAAGTATTGGCCTGGTACGACAACGAGTGGGGCTTCTCCAACCGTATGCTGGATAACTGCCTGGCATTGTGTAACGCCGAATAATGCGATCCTTTGGGAGGGGCGATTCGACTTGCTCCCGATGGCGGTGTATCAGTCAGGAATGTGTTGACTGACACACCGCTATCGGGGGCAAGCCCCCTCCCACATTGTTCTAAGTAGGCCCAGAGAAATAGCCCCTTGCCATTTGAGTTGATGATAAGCATTATCATTTGCTGCAAATCGGTCTGGTATCACTGTGAGCCAATCTCGCTTCAACCAAGTCTTTCTCACCCAACGGGTGATTCTGCTACGCACCTTGCAGCGGATGGTGAATAACCACAGCACCGCCGAGGACCTGCTGCAGGAAACCTACCTGCGCGTCACACGGGCCCTCAGCGAGCGGCCGATCGATCACCTTGAACCCTTCGTTTATCAAACCGCACGTAACCTCGCGCTGGACCACCTGCGCTCACGCAGAATCCAGGCCCGCACGCTGCAGGAAGATGTCCCGCTGGACATCCTGCAAAGCGTCGCCGCCCCTATCAGCACCCCCGAAGATGCGACTCAGGCCGAGCAACTGCTTGAACACCTGAGCGTCAGCCTGGGCCAATTGAGCGCCCGCCAGCAGCAGATTTTCATCCTCAGCCGCCTGCACGGGTGCAGCTATCAGGAGATTGCCGATCAGTTGGACGTGTCCCTGAGCACCGTGCAAAAGGAACTGAAATTGATCATGGCCATCTGCGTAGGTGTGGCCGACCGGCTGGATCGGCCTTAAGCTGCACGCGACAGAAATGTCGACCCGAGCTGTAGGAATAATGAATAGAACGTGGCGAAGACCCGAGGAACACCGTGACGGACCCCAATAAACTGCGCCCTCATGAGCTGGCTCATGAGGTGCTGCAAGACACGGCTATGGACCAGGCCCTGGATTGGCTGATTGCCTTGCAGTGCCCGCAAGCTGGGCAGCAGGCCGAGTTTGAAGCCTGGCTGGCCCGCGATCCGGCCCACGTCAACGCCTTCGCCAAGGCCCAGGCCGCCTGGGGTGGCGCGCCGGTTCACAGCGCCGCGGTGGCCCTGGCCGCGCCGCGCAAGCCCAGCGCCTGGCGCCGAATGAAACCCCATTGGAAACCGCTCGCCACCGCCGCCGTGTTGCTGATCGGGCTGTTCAGCTTCAGCAACCTGCCGGTGCGCCTGCAGGCCGACCACCTCACCGTGGTGGGCGAACGACAACGTCTGCAATTGGACGACGGCTCGAAAGTATTGCTGAACACCAACTCGGCGTTCTCCAGCAGCATCAAGGACCACCAGCGCATCGCCCGCCTGTACCAGGGCGAGGCTTTTTTCGAGGTTGTGCCCAACCATGGCCAGCCCCTGGAAATCGACGCCGGCCCGGTGCGCGCCAGCGTGCGCGACACCGCCTTCGCCGTGCGCTACCTCAATGGCGAGGCCCAGGTGCAAGTGCAGCGCGGTGATGTCGACCTGAGCAACACTTTCGACGATGCCCGCGTACGCCTGCGCGCCGGCGAAAGTATCCGCATCGGCCCCAAAGGCTTCGGCCAACCGGCCAAGCTGGACGCCAATAAGGACCTGGCCTGGGTGCAAGGCCGGTTGATTTTTGAAAACTGCCCGATGAGCGAAGTGCTCGCCGAGTTGCGCCGCTATTACCCCGGCTGGATCGTCAACACCAACGACCAACTCGCCAGCGTCGCGGTCACCGGCAATTACCGGCTCGATCAACCCCTGGACGTCGTGCGCTCACTGGCGCACATCACCTCTGCCAAGCTCTCGGAATACCCGGCGCTGGTCATCCTGAACTAAATGAGAATTATTTTTACTCGATAACCTTCGGCGGTACGTCTCGTCTTAGCCAATGCAACTGATTCCTATTTGATTCGGTTCGCAACTATAAGATTCGTCCCCCGGAGCGCTTTCGATGTCCTCTCGTTTCAACCGCCGGTCTTCTTCGCCCGTCCTGTCCTTGTTGACTGCCGCCATCCTGCTGGCCGGCGCGCCGGCCATGGCCGCCACCGCTGCCGAACCGGTTTCGCGCAGCCAGGGCAACTACACCTTCAGCATCGAACAGCAGCCGCTGGTCTCGGCGCTCAATGCCTTTACCGCCGTGACCGGCTGGCAAGTCGGCCTGCCCGCAGAGCTGGGCCAGGGCGTGTCGTCTCCTGGCGCACGCGGCCCGTTGTCGCCAGAAAAAGCGTTAGACCGGCTGTTGGTGGGGACCAACCTGAGCTACCGCAAACTGGGCAATAACAACATCGTGCTGGAAAAGCGCGCAGCGGGTAGCACCCTCAACCTGCAACAGGTGACCATCAGCGCAACCCGTAACGCGCAGGATGTGAACAGCGTGCCGAGCACCGTCAGCGTGCATGAACGTGAGGAACTGGACCGCCAGAACGTCAACAACATCCGGGAACTGGTGCGCTACGAGCCCGGCGTCTCGGTGGGCGGCGCTGGTACACGAGCAAGTAATGCCGGCTTCAACATTCGCGGCATCGATGGCGACCGTATCCTTACTCAAGTGGACGGTGTGGAAGTGCCGGGCAACTTCTTCAACGGCCCCTACGCCAAGACCCGCCGCAACTACGTCGACCCGGAAATCGTAAAGCGCGTAGAAATCCTGCGCGGGCCGGCGTCGGCCCTCTACGGCAGCAGCGCCATCGGCGGCGCCGTCAGTTACTTCACCCTCGACCCGGTTGACATCATCAAGCCAGGCCAAGACTTCGGCGCCCGCCTGAAGACCGGCTACAGCTCCGCCGACGAAAGTTGGCTGACCTCTGGCACCTTCGCCGGCCGCGTTCAAGACTTCGACGGTTTGCTGCACCTGAGCCAGCGCAACGGTCACGAAACTGAGTCCTACGACGGCAACAACGCCACCGGCCTGGATCGCACAGGCGCCAACCCGGAAGAAGCGCGCACCACTAACATCCTGGCGAAGCTCGGCTGGAACTATGGCGATGACAACCGCCTGGGTCTGACGTACGAGAAGTACAAGGATGATCGCGACGTCAACCTGAAGAACGCGGTGGGCGGCCCGTTCATCGGCGGCCGAGGCTTCAACCTCTACCGTGATCGTCGTGGTAACGACACCATCACCCGTGAACGTTTCGGCCTGGAAAACAGCTTCGCCCTTGAGTCGCCGATTGCCGACCGCATCAAGACCAGCGTCAATTACCAGATCGCCAAGACCGACCAGACCACCGCCGAAATCTATCAATCCGGTCGTCGCGTCCTGCGCACACGTGACACGCTCTACCAGGAAAAACAGTGGGTTTTCGATGCACAGTTGGACAAAGCGTTCAGCCTCGGTGAAACCGATCACCAAGTGACCTACGGCACCACCCTTAAGCAGCAGAAAGTCACCGGCTCGCGCGAGGGCAGCGCCACCTGCGTGGCCGTCGGCAGCGGTTGCACCGCCATCGGCGCGCCCAGCCCGATGGCCTCCGATAGCGTGAAGAAGGCCAGCGACTTCCCCGACCCGACCATCAACACCTATTCGCTGTTCGCACAGGACCAGATCACTTGGGACAAATGGACCTTCCTCCCCGCCGTGCGCTATGACTACACCCAGCTCAAACCCAAGCTGACCCAGGAATTCCTCAACACCGTCAACCCGACAGGTGCGGAAATGGTGAGCGACAAGAAGAAAACCTGGCACCGCGTGACGCCCAAGTTTGGCCTGACCTACGCGCTGACGGACCAATACACCTGGTTCGGCCAATACGCCGAAGGTTTCCGCACGCCGTCCGCCAAGTCGCTGTACGGCCGCTTTGAAAACTTGAACCTGGGCTACACCGTTGAACCCAATCCGGACCTCAAGCCGGAGACCAGCAAAGGCATCGAAACCGGGATTCGCGGCAAGTTCGACGAGGGTTCCTTCGAGGTGGCGGTGTTCTATAACAAATACCGCGACTTTATCGACGAAGACAACGTCGTGGTCGGCGGCACTGCCGAGCAGTTCCAAGCCGTCAATATCAAGCGCGCCAGCGTCAAGGGCGCCGAAGCCAAGGGCCGCCTGAACCTGGATGCATTCGGTGCCCCACAAGGCCTATACACCCAGGGTGCGGTCTCCTATGCCTACGGTCGCAACGACCAAAACGGCGAACCGCTGAACAGCGTCAACCCGCTCAAGGGCGTGTTCGGCCTGGGCTACGACCAGGACAATTACGGCGGCCTGCTGAGCTGGACCCTGGTGAAGAAGCAGAATCGCGTAGACAGCTCCACCTTCCACGCGCCGGACGGCGACACCAGCGGCCCATTCAAGACGCCCGGCTTCGGCGTTGTCGACCTGACCGCCTACTACAAAGTCACCAGCGACGTGACCATCAACGGCGGCCTCTACAACCTCACCGACAAGAAGTACTGGAACTGGGATGACGTACGCAGCTACGACAGCGTCGGCGAAGCCGCGGTAACCGGCCCGGCCAACCTCGACCGCCTCACCCAGCCCGGCCGCAACTTTGCGATTAACGTGATCTGGGATATCTGACCAAGCCCTTCTCACCTCGTCGAAATATCAACGACGAGGTGAGGATTTTTTACTGTGCCGCGTCTTCTTGTTCGTCTAGTTGATAACCGCTCTCTTTCGGGCACCAAGGCGCTCCCCTTCTCAAGGACTTTTTCATGACCGCTTCTCCTAACGCAGAACGTCCAAGCCTGCGCTCCCAGCGCCTGAACCAGATCACCAACGAGCCGCACACCAAGCTGGATGCACTGGTGAAGGCCCATGCCCCGTTCGAAACCCAGGCCAACTTTGCCCGTTTCGTGGTGGCGCAGTACCTGTTCCAGTCTGAACTGGTGGCCCTGTACAACGATGCCGAACTGATCAAGATCGTGCCAGACCTCGCCGCACGCTGCCGCGCCGAAGCCGCCAAGCTGGACCTCGCCGACCTGGACACCGAAGTACCGGCCGCGGTGGCCGGTGCAGTGAGCAACCCGAGCAAAGCCGAAGCCCTGGGCTGGCTGTTCGTCTCGGAAGGCTCCAAGTTGGGCGCCGCGTTCCTGATCAAGCGCGCCGTAGGCCTCGGCTTGAGCGAAACCTTTGGGGCCCGCCACTTGGGTGAGCCAGCCGGCGGTCGTGCCGAAGGCTGGAAGCGCTTCACCCGCACCCTCGACGGCCTGCAATTCAGCCCCGAGGAAGAGGCCGCAGTAGAAAAAGGCGCGGTGGATGCGTTTGTGCGCTTCACCGTGTTGCTGGAACAGGCGTACGCTAGCGCGCCTGAACTGGCCTGATCCCGCAAATTGAAATGCAACCCAATGTGGGAGGGGGCTTGCCCCGATAGCGGTGCATCAGCCAACAAATAGGTAACTGACCCACCGCCATCGGGGGCAAGCCCCCTCCCACATTTTGATCGCATTTGAGTTCGGACTTTTTTGTAAACCTTCCCCAAGAAAAGCTTCACCATGACCGGCAAAACCCAATCCACCTCGAAAATCGCACAGATCCTGTTTGGCCTGCTGGCCTATGTCAGCCTGGGCATCGGGCTGGTGGCGATTGTGATACCCGGTTTGCCCACCACCGAGTTCATCCTGCTGGCCGCCTGGGCCGCGACCAAAAGCTCGCCACGCCTCAGCGCCTGGCTGGAAAACCACCGCCTGTTTGGGCCGATCCTGTTCAACTGGCGCAACGGCAAGATCATCGCGCGCCGGGCCAAAGTCAGTGCCACCGTGAGCATGCTGTTGTGCGCGATCCTGATGCTGGTGATGCTCGACCATGGCTGGCCCATCTACCTGGCGATTGCCGGGATGAGCCTGGGCAATCTGTGGATCTGGTCACGCCCCGAACGGCTCGCACAGCCCGTATAACCCTACCTGTAGGCGTTTTCCTACCGCCCATCGCCTTCTGCTCATGAAAGCCCCTACCGCGCCGATGCTCCGGATATAGCGCTGAATGGACTTGGCCGTGCTGTGCATTCCAACAAGACCATTCGTGAGTGAACCTATGTTCGACACCCTCTCTATCCGCTTGAAAATCGTGCTGCTGTCCGGGCTTTGCCTATTGGGCGTGATTGCACTGGTGGTCGGCATCAATATCTACACCACTAACCAGAACGATCAGTTAGTCAGTGATTCAAGCTCACGCATGCTCACCGCTGGCGTGGAACAGTTGCTGCAAGCCAAGGCTGCGGAGCAGGCCGTGCAACTGCAGAAAACTTTCGGTGACAGTCAGGTAGCGTTGACTGCCCTTGCCGACCAGATCAAAGACCTGCGTAACTTGGGGACCAAACGTGCCCTTGAAGCCGGCGCCCTGCGCGAAGAACTCAACCAGAGCGTAAAAACCGCATTCGAGCGCAACAACAAGGTGCTGGGCATCTGGCTGTCATTCGAGCCCAACGGGTTGGATGGCAAGGACAGCGAATTCGTCGACGACAAGGCTCGCGTGTCCAACGAAAAAGGCCGCTTCTCCAGCTACTGGAGCCGAGCCGGTGGCGCAGGCCTGAACACCATCATGGTCGAGGACGACCTGACCAAGACTACCCTCAACCTCAGTGGTACGCCCTACAACATCTGGTACACCTGCCCGCGCGACACCCGCAGTACATGCCTGTTGGACCCGTATGAAGACACAGTGGCCGGCAAACCCGTGCTGATGACCACCATTTCGATGCCGCTGATCGTGGAAGGCAAAGTCATCGGTATCGTTGGTGTCGATATCGCCCTTACCGCCCTGCAAGCGTCCACCGATGCCGCACAGAAAGACTTGTTCAATGGCGCGGCGCACCTGGAGATTCTCTCCAGCACCGGCCTGATTGCTGCGTACAGCGGCGAACCAGCCAAGGTCGGCAAGAATCTTATCGATACCCTCGGCGCCGAAGGCAAAGAGATCGTGCAACTGCTGGCCAGTGACAATCACGTGATCCGAGAACAGGGCGATACCATTCGCGCCGTGTACCCGGTCAAGCCGATTAGCGATGCCAAATCCTGGGGCGTGGTGATCAAGCTGCCAAAAGCCGTGATGCTGGCTGATAACGTCAAGCTGCAAGCCGTGCTCGATGATGCGCAGGCGGCTGGTACGCTCAAAGCCTTACTGGTAGCGGCTGCCGCCGCGTTGCTCGGCCTGCTGTTGATCTGGCTGACCGCCACCGGCGTAACCCGCCCGATCAACAGCGTGGCCGCGATGCTCAAGGACATCGCCAGCGGCGACGGCGACCTCACCCAACGCTTGGCCTACAGCAAAAAGGATGAACTGGGCGAACTGGTGAACTGGTTCAACCGCTTCCTCGACAAGCTGCAACCGACTATCGCCCAGATCAAGCAAAGCATCACCGAGGCCCGCGGCACGGCGGACCAGTCCTCGGCCATCGCCCGCCAGACCAGCGAAGGCATGCAGGTGCAGTTCCGTGAAATCGACCAAGTGGCCACGGCGTCCAACGAAATGAGCGCCACCGCCCATGACGTCGCCAACAGCGCCTCGAATGCCGCCAGCGCGGCACGCGGTGCCGATCAGTCGGCGCGCGAAGGCATGCAGATCATTGAAAAGAGTACGCGGGATATCACGATCCTCGCCGAAGAAGTCAGCAGGGCCGTGGGCGAAGTCGAAGCCCTGGCAGTCAACAGCGAGCAAATCGGTTCGGTGCTGGAAGTGATCCGCAGCATTGCCGAACAGACCAACCTGCTGGCGCTGAACGCGGCGATTGAAGCGGCACGCGCGGGCGAAAGCGGCCGCGGCTTTGCGGTGGTGGCCGACGAAGTCCGTAACTTGGCCAAGCGCACCCAGGATTCCGTGGAGGAGATCCGCCTGGTGATCGAACGCATCCAGAGCGGCACCCGTGGCGTGGTCGCGACGATGCACTCAAGCCAAAGCCAGGCCCAGAGCAATGCCGGGCAGATCCATCAGGCCGTGCAGGCCTTGGGCAAGATCAGCGACGCCGTGACGGTGATCAGCGACATGAACCTGCAAATCGCCAGCGCCGCCGAACAACAGAGCGCGGTGGCCGAAGAGGTCAACCGTAACGTCTCGGCGATCCGCACCGTGACCGAAACCCTCACCGGCCAGGCCACCGAATCGGCGGCTATCAGCAGCCAACTCAATGCGTTGGCCAGCCAGCAGATGAAACTCATGGATCAGTTCAAGGTTTAAGAAACACCACAGGTGAAATGTGGGAGGGGGCCTGCCCCCGATAGCAGTGTGTCATTCAGCAGATTCATTGACTGAGACACCGCTATCGGGGGCAAGCCCCCTCCCACATTTTGATCGCGTACTGCTTAGAGACCCGTCCAAGCCTGCACAAACGCCGCCACATCTTCCTTCGGCGCCGTACGCGGCGGGTTCTGCGGGGTACCCAAATAGAGGAAGCCAATCACTTCCTCATCCGCCGTCAGCCCCAGGCCTTTGGCAACGTGGGCCGAGTAGGACAACTCACCCGTACGCCACACCGCACCAATCCCTTGGGCATAGGCCGCCAACAGAATGCCGTGGGCCGCACAGGCCGCCGCCAGCAGTTGCTCAGACTTGGGTACCTTGAAGTGCTCCTGCAAACGGGCGATCACCACCACCACCAGCGGTGCGCGCAATGGGCCGTTCTGGGCCTTGTCGATGGCGGCTTGCGGAGCGTCGGCGTCTTGCAGGCGTGCAGCCTCGGCCAGCAGCGTCCCCATCTGCTCACGGGCGGCGCCTTCTACGGTGAGGAAACGCCAAGGGCGCAATTGACCGTGGTCGGGTGCACGCATGGCAGCGGCGAACAGCACGTCGCGCTGCTCCTGGGTCGGTGCCGGCTCCAGCAAACGCGGCACGGAAACACGGTTGAGCAAAGCGTCGAGAGCCTGCATTGGCCACCTCCAGAAAAAATGTGCGGTCATTCTAGCGGGAATAAACCGGCGACCACCAAACGATAATTGCTCTTATTCATTCCCCCCGGCCCTGTTAGACTTTGCGACCATATTTTTCACGCTCGTTCAGGAAACTCGATGTTCCGTTCGCTTCTTCGTCTGTCCGTCGTATGCATGGCCTTGGGCCTGACTGCGTGCGATGACGCCCCCAGGTTCACCAAGGCCGAGCCGGGTGAATCGCGGGCAGGCGGCGCGACGACGGTGAATAAGCGCGACCAGAACGCGTTTTCCCTGCCGTCGGCCAACTTGTCGCCGACGCGCCGCTTGGACTTCAGCGTCGGCAACAGTTTCTTTCGCAGTCCTTGGGTGATCGCGCCGTCCACCACCACCGCCCGTGATGGCCTGGGACCGTTGTTCAACACCAACGCTTGCCAGAACTGCCACATCAAGGACGGCCGTGGCCACCCGCCGTTGCCCGACGCAGCCAATGCGGTCTCGATGCTGGTGCGCCTGTCGATCGCCCTGCCAACTCAGGATCAGCAACCCTACGCCAAACTCATCGAGCAAGCAGGCGTGGTGCCAGAGCCGATATACGGCGGGCAATTGCAGGACATGGCCGTGCCCGGCGTCACTCCGGAAGGCAAAGTGCGGGTCGACTACACACCGGTCAACGTCACCTTCAAGGACGGCACCGTCGTCGAACTGCGCAAGCCGGACCTGCAGATCACCCAACTCGGCTATGGCCCAATGCACCCCGACACCCGTTTTTCGGCGCGCATCGCCCCGCCGATGATCGGCCTTGGCCTGCTTGAAGCCATCAGCGACGCGGACATCCTGCGCAATACCGACCCCAAAACCGCCGATAAAGAAGCCATCGTCGGCCGGGCCAATCAGGTGTGGGATGACGCCCAGCAAAAAACCGTGCTCGGGCGTTTTGGCTGGAAAGCCGGACAACCCAACCTCAATCAACAAAATGTTCACGCGTTTTCTGGTGATATGGGCCTCACTACGTCCCTGAGACCCTTCGATGACTGCACCGACGCCCAAGTGGCCTGCAAACAGGCGCCCAACGGCAATGGCGCCGATGGCGAGCCGGAAGTCAGCGATAACATTCTGCGCCTGGTGCTGTTCTACACCCGTAACCTTGCCGTGCCCGTGCGCCGCCAAGTCAACGATCCGCAAGTCCTGGCCGGAAAAAACCTGTTCTTCCAGGCCGGTTGCCAGGGGTGCCACAAGCCGACGTTCACCACCTCAGCCAATGCCGCCGAGCCTGAATTGGCCAACCAAGTGATCCGCCCCTATAGCGATTTGCTGCTGCACGACATGGGCGATGGCCTGGCCGACAACCGCAGCGAATTCAAGGCCGGTGGCCGCGACTGGCGCACGCCGCCGTTGTGGGGCATTGGCCTGACACACACCGTAAGTGGCCATACCCAGTTTCTGCATGACGGTCGCGCCCGCAACCTGCTGGAAGCCGTGCTCTGGCACGGCGGTGAGGCACAAGCGGCGCAGCAGCATGTGTTGTCCTTTAATGCCGAACAGCGCGCTGCGTTGCTGGCGTTCCTGAATTCTTTATAAGCTTCGCCCCACTTACAGAAGGGAGCTCGACATGTTCCGTCCCAAGTTGTTGTTCACCAGCCTGGCCGCCCTCGCCCTGGGCGCCTGCTCGCCACAAGACCCGCAAGCCGTGACCTCTGCAGCGATCGCCAAACAAGTGATCCTGCCGACCTACAGCCGCTGGGTCGAAGCCGACCGTCAGTTGGCCGTCAGCGCCCTCGCCTACTGCCAGGGCAAGGAAAGCCTGGACACCGCCCGCGCCGACTTCATCCATGCGCAAAAAGCCTGGGCCGAGTTGCAACCGCTGCTGATCGGCCCGTTGGCCGAGGGCAACCGTGCATGGCAAATACAGTTCTGGCCGGACAAGAAAAACCTGGTCGGGCGCCAGGTCGAGCAATTGGTCACCAGCCAGCCGCAGATCGACGGCGCCGCCCTGGCCAAGTCCAGCGTAGTCGTGCAAGGCCTGTCGGCCTACGAATACATCCTCTACGACGCCAAGACCGACATCGCCGACGATGCGAACAAAGCCCGTTATTGCCCACTGTTGGTGGCCATCGGCGAGCGTCAGAAAACCCTGGCCGAAGAGATCCTAGCCAGCTGGAACAGCACCGATGGCATGCTCGCGCAGATGACCAAGTTTCCGAACCAGCGCTACGCCGATTCCCACGAAGCCATCGCCGACCTGCTGCGCGTCCAAGTGACCGCCCTGGACAGCCTGAAGAAAAAACTCGGCACGCCCATGGGCCGCCAGACCAAGGGCATCCCGCAGCCGTTCCAGGCCGACGCGTGGCGCAGCCAGTCGTCCCTGCAAAGCCTGGAGGCCAGCCTTGCTGCCGCCCAGACCGTATGGGTCGGCGTCGACAACAAAGGCCTGCGTGGCCTGCTGCCGTCGGATCAGAAACCATTGGCCGACAAAATCGACGCCGCCTACGCCGCGTCCCTGAAACTGTTCGCCAGCAACCAGCGCACCCTCAACGAACTGTTGAACGATGACGCCGGTCGCCAGCAACTCAACGACATCTATGACAGCCTCAACGTCGTCCACCGCCTGCACGAAGGCGAACTGGCCAAGGCGCTGGGCATCCAACTGGGCTTTAACGCCAACGACGGTGACTGATGATGCTCAGGCGACAGGCTTTGGCGGTTGGCAGCGTACTGCTCAGCGCACTCACACTGGGTGGTTGGACGTTGTTCAAGCAGAAAGACAAGGGTCCGCTGCTGCTGTCGGCGCGCGATGATGCAGACGGCAAGCACTACGCCGTGGGCTATCACTTGGACGGCAAGCAAGTGTTTGCCACTCAGGTCGGCCAGCGCTGCCACGACATCATCAACCACCCGACACTGCCGATTGCGCTGTTCGTCGCCCGTCGCCCGGGCACCGAAAGTTACCTGATCGACCTGCGTGATGGCGCGCTGCTGCAAACCATCACCTCGAACACCAATCGCCACTTCTACGGCCATGCGGTGATTCACAAGAGCGGCGACTGGCTGTACGCCACCGAGAACGATACGTCAGACCCCGGCCGTGGCTTGCTCGGTGTGTATAAGTTCGAAGGCGAGCGGCTGGTGCACAGCGGCGAACTTTCCACCCACGGCATTGGCCCGCACCAGGTGTCGTGGATGCCCGACGGCGAGACGTTGATCGTGGCCAATGGCGGCATTCGCACCGAAGCCGAAAGCCGCGTGGAGATGAACCTCAATGCCATGGAGCCGAGCCTGGTGTTGATGCAGCGCGATGGCACGCTCATCAGCAAGGAAACCCTGGCCCAGCAGATGAACAGCGTGCGCCATATGGGCATCGCCAGCGATGGCACCATCCTTACCGGGCAGCAGTTCATGGGGCCGTCCCAGGAGCGTTCCGAGTTGCTGGCGATCAAGCGTCCGGGGCAACCGTTCGTGGCGTTTCCAGTGGCAGACGAGCAATTGCAGGCCATGGGGCATTACACCGCCAGCGTCGCGGTGCACAGCGAGTTGCGCCTGGTGGCATTGACGGCGCCACGTGGCAATCGCTTCTTTATCTGGGACATGGACAGCGGCGAACTGCGTCTTGATGGTCCGTTGCCCGATTGCGCAGGGGTCGGTGCAGTAGAGGATGGGTTTGTCGTCACCTCCGGCCAAGGCCGTTGCCGCTACTACGATTGCCGCCAGAAACAGTTGGTCGCCAAACCGCTGGAATTACCAGCAGGGCTCTGGGACAACCATCTCCACTTGATCTGACATCCCCCTGTAGCCGCCCGATTTGCCGGCGATGGTGTACTTCAAATCGCCGCAGGGCTTGAAGGCGCCATCGCCGGCAAGTCGGGCTATTACAGGGCCGTTGACCTGTCAAAAATACCGTCTGGAATCCCCACTACACTCGGAGTAATGTTTCGAGCTTGTCTGTTTTCGTCTGTCTCAGTTTTTCCAAGGAACCGGAATATGCTGCGCCGTCGCATGCTGATCATGTTGGGTGTCGTCCTGTTAATCGTCCTGCTGCTGGCGGGCTATAAAGCCTTTTCCATCTATCAGCAGATCCAGGTCTTTTCCAAACCCAAGCCGCCCGTGAGTGTCGCCGTCGCCACCGCTGTCGAGCAGCCATGGCAGCAACGCCTACCGTCGGTGGGCACGCTCAAGGCTTTGCAAGGCGTCAACCTGAGCCTGGAAATTGCGGGAACGGTCAAAGACGTGCAGTTCGAATCCGGGCAGAAGGTCAAGGCCGGGCAACCCCTTGTGCAACTGGACAGCGCCGTAGAAAGCGCGCTGCTGGAAACTGCCCAGGCCGACTTGGGCCTGGCCCAGCTGGACTACGGACGCGGCAGCCAGTTGGTGGGCAGCCAGGCGATTTCCAAAGGCGAGTTCGACCGCCTGTCCGCGCAACTGCAAAAGAACAAAGCCACGGTCAACCAGCTCAAGGCCTCACTGGCGAAGAAGCATATTGTCGCGCCGTTCAGCGGCACCATCGGCATTCGCCAGGTGGACGTGGGCGACTACCTGGCCAGCGGCACGGTGATCGCCACCTTGCAGGACATCAGCAGCCTGTATGTCGACTTCTATATCCCCGAGCACGCGGTGCCCAAGGTCGCCATCGGCCAAACCGTGCAGGTGCAGGTCTCAGCCTACCCCGGGCAGCAATTCCCCGGTCGCATCAGCGCAATCAACCCCAAGGTCGAGGACAGCACACGCAATGTCCTGGTGCGCGCCACCCTGGCCAACCCGGACAACACACTGCTGCCCGGCATGTTCACCAGCCTCGACGTCTTGCTGCCCAACCCCACCGCACAGATCGTGGTGCCGGAAAGCGCAATTACCTACACCCTCTACGGCAACTCGGTGTACGCCGTGGCCGAGAAGAAGAACGAAAGCGGCGAGCTGGAAAAGGACGCCAATGGCCAACCGCTGCTGATCGCCGAGCGACGCTTTGTCGAGACCGGCGAACGACGCGGCGGCCTGGTGCTGGTGAGCAAGGGCTTGAGCGCCGGTGAGCAGGTGGTCAGCGCCGGTCAGCTCAAGCTGGATAACGGCACGCCCATCGCCATCAGTCCGGACAAAAACCTGCCGGCAGGGCACTGAGCCATGAAGTTCACAGATGCCTTTATCCGCCGTCCGGTGCTGGCCATGGTGGTCAGCCTGCTCATCGTGCTGCTGGGTTTGCAGGCCTACAGCAAGTTACCGCTGCGCCAATACCCGACCATGGAAAACGCCCTGATAACGGTGACCACCGCCTACCCCGGTGCAAACGCCGAAACCATCCAGGGCTATATCACTCAGCCGTTGCAGCAAAGCCTGGCCAGCGCCGAGGGCATCGACTACATGACCTCGGTGAGTCGCCAGAACTTTTCGGTGATTTCCATCTACGCGCGCATCGGCGCCAACAGTGACCGCTTGTTTACCGAGTTGCTGGCCAAAGCCAATGAGGTAAAAAACAAACTGCCACAAGACGCCGAAGACCCGGTGTTGAGCAAAGAGGCGGCCGACGCTTCGGCGCTGATGTACATCAGTTTCTCCAGCCAGCAATTGAGCAACCCGCAGATCACCGACTACCTGTCTCGCGTCATCCAGCCCAAGCTCGCCACCCTGCCGGGCATGGCAGAAGCGGAGATCCTCGGCAATCAGGTGTTCGCCATGCGTATCTGGCTGGACCCGGTCAAGCTCGCCGGTTTCGGCCTCAGCGCCAGCGACATCACCGACGCCGTGCGCCGTTACAACTTCTTGTCCGCCGCCGGCGAGGTGAAGGGCGAGTTCGTGGTGACCAGCATCAACGCCAACACCGACCTCAAGTCCGCTGAAGCCTTTGGCGCCATCGCCGTTAAAACCGACGGTGACAGCCGTGTGCTGCTGCGGGACGTGGCCCGCGTAGAAATGGGCGCGGAAAACTACAACGCCATCAGCTCGTTTGGCGGCACGCCCTCGGTGTACATCGGTATCAAGGCAACCCCCAGCGCCAACCCGTTGGAGGTGATCAAGGAAGTGCGCAAGATCATGCCGGAGCTGGAAGCCCAGCTGCCGCCCACCCTCAAGGCAGAAATTGCCTACGACGCCACGCTATTTATCCAGGCCTCCATCAACGAAGTGGTCAAGACCCTGTTTGAGGCGGTACTGATCGTCATCGTGGTGGTGTTCCTGTTCCTCGGCGCGTTGCGCTCGGTGGTGATCCCGGTGATCACCATCCCGCTGTCGATGATCGGCGTGCTGTTTTTCATGCAATTGATGGGCTATTCGATCAACTTGCTGACGCTGCTGGCGATGGTATTGGCCATCGGCCTGGTGGTGGACGATGCCATCGTGGTCGTAGAAAACATCCACCGGCATATCGAGGAAGGCAAGACGCCATTGGATGCGGCGCTGGAAGGCGCGCGGGAAATTGCTCTGCCGGTGGTGTCCATGACCATCACGTTAGCCGCGGTGTATGCGCCCATTGGTTTTCTCGAAGGGCTCACCGGGGCGCTCTTCAAGGAGTTCGCCCTGACCCTGGCCGGGGCGGTGATCATTTCCGGCATTGTCGCCCTGACCCTGTCACCGATGATGTGCGCCCTGCTGTTGCGCCACGATGAAAACCCGAGCGGCCTGGCTCATCGCCTCGATCGGATTTTTGACAGACTCAAGCGGCGTTATCAACGCATGCTCCACGGCACCCTGAATACGCGGCCGGTGGTGATCGTGTTTGCGCTGATCGTGCTGTGCCTGATCCCGGTGTTCCTCAAGTTCACCCAGTCGCAACTGGCCCCGGACGAAGACCAGGGCATCATCTTCATGATTGCCAGCGCGCCGCAGCCCACCAACCTGGACTACCTCAACACCTACACCGACGAGTTCATCAACATCTTCAAGGAGTTTCCGGAGTACTACTCTTCGTTCCAGATCAATGGCTTCAACGGCGTGCAATCGGGCATCGGCGGTTTCCTGCTCAAGCCGTGGAACGAGCGCGACCGCACCCAGATGCAAATCCTCCCCGAGGTGCAGCATCGCCTCGAGCAGATTCCCGGCCTGCAAGTGTTCGGCTTCAACCTGCCGTCCCTGCCCGGCACGGGTGAGGGCCTGCCGTTTGGCTTTGTGATCAACACCGCCAATGACTATGAGTCGTTGCTGGAAGTGGCCAACCGCGTGAAAAAGCGCGCGATGGAGTCGGGCAAGTTTGCCTTTGTCGACATTGACCTGGCCTTCGACAAACCCGAAGTGGTGGTGGATATCGACCGCGCCAAGGCGGCGCAGATGGGTGTGTCGATGCAAGACCTCGGCGGCACCCTGGCAACCCTGCTGGCGGAGGCGGAGATCAACCGGTTCACCCTCGATGGGCGCAGTTACAAGGTGATCGCTCAGGTAGAACGCGCCTACCGCGATAACCCCGACTGGCTGAACAACTACTACGTGAAAAACACCCAGGGTGAATTGTTGCCGCTGTCGACCCTGATCACACTCACCGACCGCGCCCGACCGCGCCAGTTGAATCAGTTCCAGCAACTCAACTCGGCGCTGATATCAGGCTTTCCGATCGTGAGCATGGGCGAGGCCATCGACACCGTGCGCCAGATCGCCATTGAAGAAACCCCACCCGGCTATGCGTTCGACTACAGCGGTGCGTCCCGACAATTTATTCAGGAAGGCTCGGCGCTGTGGGTAACCTTTGGCCTGGCCCTGGCGATTATCTTCCTGGTGTTGGCGGCGCAGTTCGAAAGCTTCCGTGACCCGCTGGTGATCCTGGTGACGGTGCCGTTGTCGATCTGTGGGGCGCTGATTCCGCTGTTCCTGGGCTGGTCGAGCATGAACATCTACACCCAGGTGGGGTTAGTAACGCTGATCGGCTTGATCAGCAAGCACGGCATTCTGATCGTGGAATTTGCCAACCAGTTGCGTAAGGACAAGGGCCTCACGCCCCGACAAGCCGTGGAGGAAGCCGCATCGATTCGCCTGCGACCAGTGCTGATGACCACAGCCGCCATGGTGTTCGGCATGGTGCCGCTGATTTTCGCGACCGGGGCGGGTGCCGTCAGCCGGTTTGATATCGGGATGGTGATTGCGACGGGGATGTCGATCGGTACGTTGTTTACGCTGTTTGTACTGCCCTGCGTTTATACCCTCCTGTCCAAACCGGATAAGGCTTGAAGCAAAAAAAAGGGCCTCGCATCGCAAGGCCCTTTCGGGGTGGTTTAAATCGTTTCAACTCTGCGGCCTCATCCCTTGAGACATTCCAAACATGAACAGGAGCAACTCGTGATCAGGCTTGGCCGCCACACTCGCCTTGACGACGCGCGGCAACAGGCATTGCGCCCCGTCCTGCGTCGCACTGAGTACCTGTGTGCGAGGCTGTTCCCACGCGGCCAGGGCCAAGGCTGCAACGCCTAACGCCCCTACCAGAAACACACCTCGTGCTATTTCTAGCTTCATTTGGTTAAACCCTTGATAGCGCTGCCAAACGCCGTCTCGTAAAAGTAGCTGAGTTTTGCCCAGTCGCTATCGTTCCACGACGAATGGCGGCGCAGTTGCAGCATGTCGTGGGACGCTGCCTTATGAGCGGTAATGCGCTGGCGGCACTTCTCAAAATCCAGCAGTGCCACTTCCACGTTGGCCGCGTCGCCCTCGCCCGTCACCCTTACAAAGATATGCTTGATGTACAGGCAACCGTGCTGCCAACGCCCCTTGTGCATACGTGCCAGGGTGCAGGCCAATTCCTTGAGTACGCGCTCGTGGACTAATTCGCCGTAGCGTTCACGGCCACCCGCGGAGTACCAGTTTTCAATTTCGTCAAAACCGTCTAGGGACGCGGTGACCAGCAACGCCTGCCACTGGTGCTCAGCATCGCGGCGCGCCTCGCAGAACACCAACTCCGGCACCCGCACATCCAGCAAGCGCAGCCCCTTGAGGGCATCACGCTCGCGCAGCACCGTGGGGCGCCCAAAGGGGTGCAGCCAACTGCGGTAGATGTGGCCAGTCTGGCGCTTGCTGTAGAGAAGACGCCCATTGGCGCTCATCACTCGCTGCACACCACTTTCACCGCCGCGACGACGATTGGGCTCTTCGACCCACTCGCCTTGTTGGCGCCAGAAATAATCAAATCTTTCTTCGGGAGCTACGTGACTGCCTGCTACGCACTCAACTGCCATGCTCTTACCTCTTGCGCAATACATACACTCGCCACATGGCGTACAGCGGGATGAAATCCAGAGAATCCTGAACACGGAAACCCGCTTGCTCAAATTCTGCTTCAACAGTAGCAGCTGGTAACACAAATCTGTTTTGGTAACCTTCTTGCTCACCGTTCTTGCGTCGCTGCCCTTCAAGGCGTTTGCGTTTCCAGGCTTTGAAATTGCCATCGACCCACAGCGAAATGATCACGCTGTCGCGGGTAACACGCTGAAACTCCCGCAATATCGCCAGTCGGTGCGCCGGATCACCAATGTGGTGCAACAGGCGCATACAGAAAATGCTATCGACCGAGTTATCCGGCAAATCGATATCAAAGGCAGATGTCTGCAAAGGTCGTACCCGTTTCACCACATCCGCCGGTTGGGCGGCGGTTGCGACCTTCAACATCGACGCGGAATTGTCGGCGCCAATAATCACACGGTTGGGTTTTTCCGCCAGCAACGGCCAGAAGCGCCCCGCACCACACGGCAAGTCCAGCACCAGGCTAGGCTCACCCGCCATCGCCAACGCACCACGGGCCAATTGTTCGTCGCGCTTGTGGGACAAGCGGCGGGCCAAATTGTCCTGATGCTTGAGCAAATATTCGTGGGCGTGTTCGTCGTCGTACTTGTCGGAAAATTCGAGTTTGATCGGGGTAGGCATCAACGGATCTCCTGTTGCTGATGCCTACAACCTTAAGCAGCGTCCTGTGATCAACAGGTCAACCCATTGTGAAAAACTTGTCCTGTCCAATCTCATATATTTCAAGACTTTACAGATACAAGCAATATCATGGGGCCATCTTCGCCGAATTACGGCGATCTCTGGCAGGATAACGGCAGGGGAAACGGTCAGGCGTTGACCTGACTCAACTGAACATGAAAGCGACAGCCATTGGGTTCCATAGTGCTGAGGGTAACGCTCCAGCCCTGGTTCTCGCAGATTCGCTGGACCAGTGACAAACCCAATCCGAGGCCCTCACCGCGCTTCTCACTGCCGCGGACAAACGGCTCGAACATCGCTTCGCGCTTATCTTCGGGAATGCCGACGCCGCTGTCTTCCACCACAAACCCGGTAGGCTCCAGGGTCAGCCGGATAAAACCGCGTTCGGTGTAATGCAGCGCATTGCGCAACAGGTTGCCCATCACGGCATGCAGGAAGGTCGCGTTGTAGCGGGTATCCAAAGGGTTGCCCGGTTGGTAGATCAACTCCAGGCCCTTGTGCTCAATGGGCTCGCGCCAAATGCCAAGCAGATCATCAGCCACCTGCGACAGGTTGACCTTGGGCGACATGCTGCCATCGTCATGTTGGGCACGGGCGAGCATCAGGAAGGTTTGGACCAGTTCACGCATTTCTTCACAGGCACGGGCGATTCGCTCGACCTGGTTACGCCCACGCTGATCGATCGCGGGGTTTTCCAGTAGCAGTTCGCAGGAACTGGCCAGCACCATCAGGGGCGTGCGCAGTTCGTGGCTGACATCGCTGGTAAACAACTGCTCGCGTGACAATGCCTGACGCAGGCGCCCCAGCGTGGCGTCGAAGGCCACGGCCAACTCCCCCACTTCGTCGGCGGCATAGTCGGGCGCCAGGGGCGGCGCCAGGCCAAGCAACTGGTCACGGTGGCGCACCTGACGAGCCAGGCGCACCACCGGCGCCATCACCTTACGGGCCAGCACCCAACCGAGGAACACCGCCAGCGCCAGGCTGAGCACGAAGCCCACCAACACCACGGCAAACAGCACGCGCTCGCGCTCTTCGAAATCGCTTTGATCTTGCAGCAGCACATAGCGCCGACCGTCGACTACTTCGACCATGGCGTGGTACGACAGCGCCTCCCGAAACACCTCATGAAACCCTGGCTCCAGATGGCGCAGGTCCTTGGGCAATTCAAAATCGCCGGGGCCACCGCTGAAGTAAAACAGCTGATCGGGCTCGGGCCGGTGCCGCCAGTCCTCAACGGTGTCCATCAGCAGCAGGCGCTGCAAGTCACCGCCCAAGCCTGCCGAGATCAACTTCTCTTCCACCAGGTGCACGGTCGCGACGATGCCCATGGCGAAGGCGCCCGCCACCAACGCACTCATCAAGGCAAAGGCGATGATGATCCGCTGGGCAAGGCTTTGCTTAAACTCCATCACGGCCCTCGGCCAAGCGGTAACCCACACCATGCACCGTTTGCAGCAGCGGTTTGGCGAACGGCTTATCGATCACTTGCCGCAACTGGTGCACATGGCTGCGCAGGCTGTCGCTGTCCGGGCAGTCATCGCCCCACAGCGCCTCTTCAAGCACTTCCCGACGCAGTACGTGGGGACTTTTCTGCATCAAGACCGCGAGCAGCTTCAGGCCGACCGGGTTGAGTTTGAGCAGGCGCCCTTCGCGGGTAACTTCTAGGGTATCGAGGTCGTAATTAAGATCGGCCACTTGCAGGGCGCGACGGCCGCCACCTTGGGCACGCCGCAGCACGGCTTCGATACGCGCGGCCAATTCCGACAGGGCAAACGGTTTGAGCAAATAATCGTCGGCGCCGGACTTGAAGCCCTGCAACCGGTCATCCAACTGGTCGCGAGCGGTGAGCATGATCACCGGCGTGTCGCGGCGGGCGTCTTCACGCAGGCGTTTGCACAAGGTGTAGCCATCGATGCCAGGCAGCATGATGTCGAGCACGATCAAGTCGTAGTGCTCGGTTGCGGCCAGGTGCAAGCCCGACAAACCGTCCTGCGCACAGTCCACGGTGTAGCCTTTTAGCCCCAGGTAGTCGGCCAGGTTGGCCAGAATATCGCGGTTGTCTTCAACCAATAGAATTCGCATGGGCAGTGTCTCCGTACGCGGTAACGGCCGTGTTGGCTCGCGCAGCTTAAGGCCAAGTGTGGCTAAGGGATAGAGCTGAGAGGTACGACGATAAAGGTTTTCAACCTTGTAAGGAGTTGAACAAGTTTTTCACTATAGCTTCACAAACTGACTACAGTGTCAGGCAGAAGATCGCCTCCCATTGATATAAGGAACATTGACATGGGGTTTCTCAAGATGGCGCCAATGCGCTATTTGCTGTTGGTAACCGGTGCCTGGCTGGTTATTTTCCTGCTCACTCGCAGCGTACTGCTCATCACCCACTTGGATGAAGTCGGCGGCAACCTGCTGCCGGTGTTTGGCGTGGGCCTGCTGTACGACCTGGGTTTCCTGGCCTATGCAGCACTGCCGCTGGGGCTGTATTTGCTGCTGTGCCCACCCGCGCTGTGGCGCCGTCGCGGTCACCGCTGGTTCCTGCAGGCGGTGCTCACCGTCAGCCTGTTCGCCATGCTGTTTACCTCGGTGGCCGAGTGGCTGTTCTGGGATGAGTTCGGCGTGCGCTTCAACTTTATTGCCGTTGACTATCTGGTGTATTCCGATGAGGTGTTGAACAACCTGTTGGAGTCCTATCCGATCGGTAAACTGCTGAGCCTGCTAGCCATGCTGGCCATTGTGCTGAGCCTGGCCTTGCGCAAGCCGTTCAACGCGGCGGTGAGCGCCCCACTGCCGACAATGCGTGGCCGGCTGGCGAATGCCTTGGGCCTGCTGATCGTGACCGGGCTGAGCCTGCAACTGATCAGCCAAGACAGCCCGCGCGCCCAGGGCGGTAACGCTTACAAGAACGAACTGGCCAGCAATGGCCCGTATCAGTTCTTTGCCGCCTTCCGTAATAATGAGTTGGATTACCCGCAGT
This sequence comes from Pseudomonas sp. H1_D04, assembly GCF_054683855.1. Taxonomy (NCBI): domain Bacteria; kingdom Pseudomonadati; phylum Pseudomonadota; class Gammaproteobacteria; order Pseudomonadales; family Pseudomonadaceae; genus Pseudomonas; species Pseudomonas sp. H1_D04. The sequence continues at coordinate 3,362,987 of NZ_CP162826.1, read as the reverse complement.
TCTACAAAACCCTGCCAACGGACGTCGTTGCCCAGCAAATGCGCACCGAACTCAGCGAGCCCAACGCCCGTTTTATCGGTCAGGACCCGCTGGATATTCGCCGCGCCATCACCAACCCGGGCACGCCGCGCAAACCCAATATCGTGCTGGTGACTATCGAAAGTTTCAGCGCCAAATACATGGGCAGCAACGGCGACGAACGCAACCTCACGCCTTACCTCGATGCGCTGCGCAAACAGAGCCTGTATTTCAATAACTTCTATGCCACCGGCACCCGCACCGACCGTGGCCTGGAAGCAATTACCCTGGCGATCCCCCCTACGCCCGGGCGCTCGATCGTCAAGCGCATTGGTCGTGAAAGCGGCTTCGCCAGCCTGGGGCAGCAACTCACGGCCGTCGGTTACGACAGCGTGTTTGTGTACGGCGGGCGCGGGTACTTCGATAACATGAACGCGTTTTTCAGCGGTAACGGTTATCGCGTCGTGGACCAGAGCAGCGTGCCCGAGTCGGAAATCTCGTTCAAGAACGCCTGGGGCATGGCTGACGAGGACCTGTACAAACAAACCCTGAAACTGGCCGACACCGACTACGCCAAGCAGCAGCCATTTTTGCTGCAGTTGATGACCACTTCCAACCACCGCCCCTACACCTACCCGGATGGGCGCATCGACATCAAATCCGGGAATGGCCGCGACGGCGCCGTGAAGTACACCGACCATGCCATCGGCCAATTCCTGGAAGCCGCCCGTCAAAAACCCTGGTTCGATAACACGATCTTCATCTTCGTCGCCGACCACACCGCCGGCAGCGCAGGTAAAGAAGATCTGCCCATCACCAACTACCAGATTCCGCTCTTCATCTATGCGCCCAAGCTGATCGACCCACGAGAAAGCGCGCAACTGGCCAGCCAGATCGACTTGGCGCCTACGCTACTGGGCCTGCTCAACCTGAGCTACGAATCAACGTTCTTTGGCCGTAACCTGCTGCAGGAAAACCCACTGCCACCTCGGGTCGTGGTCGGTAACTACCAGCACCTGGGATTGTTCGACGGCAAGGACCTGGCCATTCTCAGCCCGCGCCTGGGCCTACGCCGCCACGACCAAGCCCTAGGTGAAAGCAAAGAGCTGCGCGTCGGCAGCGATGATCCGTTGATCCAGCGGGCGATCAGCTACTACCAGGCTGCCAGTTATGGTTTCAAACAACAGTTGCTGAGCTGGAGGGCGCCCAAGGAAGAGGCCCCGGCATTGAGCACGCGCTAACCAAAACGTCCCGTACAGGTCAGTACGGGACTGTTTCACCAGGGTTCACCATGCGAACCACCCCCGCCGTACCGGCTTCCAAACCTCTCAACTTATGGCTATGCCTCGGCATCCCTGGCGGCGCTGCGCTCCTATTGCTGTTGCTGGAGCTAACCTCGCTGGACATGGACCTCGCCAAGCTGTTCTACAACGGCGCGGAGGGCGGTTTCATCGGGCGTTACAGTTTCTTCCTCGAAGACATCCTGCATGACCGCGCCAAAGAGTTGGTCATCCTGTTCTCGGTCTTGGCGATACTGGGATTTGTCGGCACGTTTGTCCTCCAACGGCTCAAACCCTATCGTCGCGAACTGGGCTGCCTGGTGCTCTCACTCGGGCTGGCGACGGCGTTTGTCTCTCCGCTGAAAACCATCACCGGCGTCCAGTGCCCATGGAGTGTTCAGGAGTTCGGCGGTCAGGAAACCTACAGCAAACTGCTGAGCCCTCGCCCGCCCACCGATAAACCCGGGCGCTGCTGGCCAGGCGGTCATGCCGCCACCGGATTCGCCTTGTTCGCGCTGTTTTTTGCACTGCGTGACAGGCAGCCGCGCATGGCTCGCTACGCATTCATCTTCGCCGTCGGCTTGGGCAGCGTCTTTTCCGTCAGCCGCATGATGCAAGGCGCACACTTCTTTTCCCATAACGTGTGGACGGCGATTTTCTGCTGGCTGATCTGCCTGGGGCTGTATTGCCTTTTGCTGTACCGGCCATCCAAGCGCGCAACGCACACCTGAACCCAAAGCAACGCCCACAAAAAAGCCCCGCCTGCATCACTGCAGGCGGGGCTTTTTCAGTACAGGGGTAAGGCTGGCTTACATCATGCCGCCCATGCCACCCATGCCGCCCATGTCTGGCATACCGCCACCGCCAGCGCCTTCAGCCTTCGGCTTGTCAGCAATGGCAACTTCGGTAGTCAGCAGCAGACCGGCGATCGAAGCGGCAGCTTGCAGTGCCGAACGGGTGACTTTGGTTGGGTCCAGGATACCCATTTCAACCATGTCGCCGTACTCGCTGGTTGCAGCGTTGTAACCGTAGTTACCTTTACCGTTCTTCACTTCGTTGACCACAACACTTGGCTCGTCGCCGCTGTTGGAAGCGATCTGGCGCAGTGGGGATTCAACGGCGCGACGCAGAACAGCGATACCGACGTTCTGGTCAGCGTTATCGCCTTTCAGGTCAACCAAGGCTTCCAGAGCACGGATCAGCGCAACGCCACCGCCAGGTACCACGCCTTCTTCAACGGCTGCACGGGTTGCGTGCAGGGCGTCTTCAACGCGGGCTTTCTTCTCTTTCATTTCGACTTCGGAACCGGCGCCAACCTTGATCACTGCAACGCCGCCGGACAGCTTGGCCAGACGCTCTTGCAGTTTTTCACGGTCGTAGTCCGAGGAAGTCTCGGCAACCTGGGCGCGGATCTGATTGATGCGGGACTGGATGTCGCCATCAACGCCAGCACCGTCAACGATGATGGTGTTTTCTTTGGAGATGGTCACGCGCTTGGCACTACCCAGGTTTTCCAGGGTGGCGCTTTCCAGGCTCAGGCCGATCTCTTCGGAGATTACGGTACCGCCGGTCAGAACAGCGATGTCCTGCAGCATGGCCTTGCGACGGTCGCCGAAGCCTGGAGCCTTGACGGCTGCAACCTTGACGATGCCACGCATGTTGTTCACAACCAGAGTCGCCAGGGCTTCGCCTTCAACGTCTTCGGAAACGATCAGCAGTGGGCGGCCGGCTTTGGCAACGGCTTCCAGCACTGGCAGCATTTCGCGGATGTTGGAGATCTTTTTGTCGACCAGCAGGATCAGCGGGCTTTCCAGCTCGGCAACCATGGTTTCTGGCTTGTTGACGAAGTACGGGGACAGGTAGCCACGGTCGAACTGCATGCCTTCTACAACCGACAGTTCGTTTTCCAGGCCAGTGCCTTCTTCAACGGTGATCACGCCTTCTTTACCGACTTTTTCCATGGCTTCGGCAATGATGTCGCCGATGGAGCTGTCGGAGTTGGCGGAGATGGTACCTACCTGAGCGATAGCCTTGGTGTCAGCGCATGGCTTGGACAGGTTTTTCAGCTCGGCAACAACGGCGATGGTGGCCTTGTCGATACCGCGCTTGAGGTCCATCGGGTTCATGCCGGCAGCGACGGCTTTCAGGCCTTCGTTGACGATCGACTGAGCCAGAACGGTGGCGGTGGTAGTACCGTCGCCTGCGTCATCGTTGGCACGGGAGGCAACGTCTTTGACCAGCTGCGCGCCCATGTTTTCGAAACGGTCTTCCAGTTCGATTTCTTTTGCTACAGAAACGCCGTCCTTGGTGATGGTCGGAGCGCCGAAGCTCTTCTCGATGATCACGTTACGACCTTTCGGGCCCAGGGTAGCTTTTACTGCGTCAGCCAGGATGTTGACACCGGTGAGCATTTTTTTACGGGCGGAATCGCCGAATTTAACTTCTTTAGCAGCCATGATCGATATTCCTTAAATACTTTGTAGTAACGGGAAAATGAGCGGGGAAATCAGTCTTCCAGAACAGCGAGAATCTCGTTCTCAGCCATAACCAGCAGGTCTTCGCCGTCGACTTTCACAGTGTTGCTGCCGGAGTAAGGGCCAAATACAACCTTGTCACCGACTTTAACGGCCAGCGCACGTACGTCACCGTTTTCCAGAGTCTTGCCTGGGCCTGCAGCGACGATCACACCGTGGTTGGCTTTTTCAGCAGCCGAACCTGGCAGAACGATACCGCCAGCGGTTTTCTTTTCTTCTTCGCTGCGACGGATTACGACGCGGTCGTGCAGAGGACGAAGCTTGCTCATTGTCGATCTCTCCTAATTGTGTTTTTCATCGGCCGGTGTCAGTACCGGCAGGTTGTTATCCGGCTGTGCCGGTCGCGCCTCGCCAAGCAAGACGCGGAAGTCTGTCTGGTGTCGCCACCAGAAACCTTGCGGTGACCGTTACATAAGGGCGCATAAGCTTATTACAAGGGCGATCGGCGGAATTTTTTTGCAGTTGCCGAGCGATAAAAGCAACACGGCACCCGCAGGTGCCGTGTCAATAAAGCGGTTATTTGCTGTCGCGGTGTTCGAACTCACCTTCGATCACATCGCCTTCACGCCCCAAAGGCTGGCGCGGAGCCGGGCCACCACGGGGTTGCAGGTCGTCGGCGAACGCACGCTGGCGAATCGCCGCCTCTTCGGCGCGCTGGCGCATCTTGCCCGCCAGAAGTTTGCGAGTGAACGGCAGCAGCAGGAGCAGCCCGACAACATCGCTGACGAAACCCGGCAGGATCAACAGGCCACCCGCCAGGGCCATCATCAGACCTTCAAGCATGGTCTGGGCCGGTAGTTCGCCACGGTTCAGGCTTTCACGGGCACGCAGTGCCGTTGCCAGGCCGGCGACGCGCAGCACCAGAACGCCAAGCATCGAGCCGAGAATGATCAGCAACAGGGCCGGGAAAAACCCGATCGCACTGCTGACTTGGACGAATACGAACAGCTCCAACACCGGGAACAGCAGAAAGAGCAATAAAAAAGGGCGCATCAAATGGTTCCTCAACGCAAGAATGCCTTGCCAGTCCACCTTAGATGACGTCGCCGTTTCGTGAATTCAAGCGTCAGCCGCGGCTTTTTTCGGCCAGGCTTGGGCGTGGGCCAATGAAACCAGGGCTTCGCGTACTTGTGTCGGCGTGTTGCAAGGCTCGGCAAACGGCAGCCAGTACAGGGCTTGGCCGATACGCAGGTGCATGCCTTCGCTGTCGATGCCGGCCAATTGCGCGGGCTCCACGGCAGGCAGGCCGGCAAGCTGAACGTAATGGGCGATGGCCTTGGTGTGATCGCTGTTCATGTGCTCGATCATGCTGCGCTCATCCTTGCCCGCGAACGGGTTGGCGAGGGTCAACTGGTCGACCCAGTGAATCGCGCCAAAGCCGCCGATGTAACGGTGGCGCACCGGCTTGAGCACCCAAAAGTCGAAATCGTGAGCTTTATGGTAGTTGGCAGAATCGGGAAAGTAGCGGTAATAGCGCTCGGCGGCAGCCTCGATGGCGGCGCCCTCCTCCAACTTCTCGGCTTCACCCAGGTAGGTCAGACGCCCAACGGCTTGCACATCGTCGGCCTCACGTTCGCCCACCAGCAGCGAGCACTTGGGGTCTTTTTGCAGGTTGTGGGTGTGCTGGGCGATACGGCTGATCAGGATCAGCGGGCGACCCTGTTCGTCCAGGCAGTACGGCACGACCGAACCAAAGGGAAAACCCGGCATGGCTTTTGACTGTGTGGCGAGAGCCCCACGGTATTCCTTGAGCAATAGCTCTCGGGCGTTCTTGGCAACGTGCGCGCTCAACGTGTGACTCCTCGGGTATTCAGCCGCCCAACCCATATGGGAATGGATCGCAACACAAGGTAATCAATATCCGCGCATGTTGCCAAGCAGGTTTTATGCAGCCTTATTACCAGGCCACGCCGAAGCCTGCGGTGTAGCGGGTCTTGCTCAAACTGCTTTCCGAGTCGCCACTGATAACGTCGCGCTCGGCCTTGAGATTGAGGGAAGCCCACTCGGTGACCTTGTAGCGCAGGCCGACTTCCGCATCCAGAGAGTAATCCGCGGGCGCATCGATAGGCTTGCCCAGTTCGCCAGTGGTGAAGAACTCGACGGTCTTGCCCACCAGATAGCGGTTGTAGTTCCACTTCATAGCCAGGGAATAGAAGTTGTCCTTACCGCCATCGGCATATTCATAATCGGTGCGGTTGACCAGCGACCCCAGGGAGAACGCACCCAATTCGTCGTCCCAGAACTGGTAGCCCGGACCGGTACCGACCGTGCGTTGACGCGCAAGGTCTTCCACTTTGTCGCGCTTGTAGGTCAAACGCCCTTGCCAGAACCAATGCTCGGTGATGAACCGGTCCAGGTCGTATTCCAAAGCCCAGTTGTCGGTGGTGGTCACGTCGTCCTGGAATTCTCGGTTGTACTCACCTTGACCGGTATGCCGCCACTGGCCATGGCGGGCAGTGGTTTTGAAGTCGATATCGTAGTCGTTGGTGTCGTTCTCGGCGCGTTTGTAGTCCAGCGCCATGTCGACGTTGCCCTTCCACACCAGGTCTTCGATCACAGGCTTGGGCTTGATGATCTGCTGGATGCTGGCCAGTTCTACAGTCTTGGGCGCTTCGCCATTGGCCAGCACCACTTTGCCATCATCCGCAGCTTTGAGGGATTTAGCCTTCTCGCCAGTGTAGGCGTCCTGCTTGACCAACAACTCCTGGTCGCTCTCCAGGGTTTTAACCTGCTTCCAGTCCACCGGGACTGCACCCGCGTAGTCGGTCTGGATCAGCAGCTTGCCACCGTCAAATACCTTGATCTTGCCGGTCAGGCGGTCACCGTTCTTCAACCAGACGGTATCGGCGAGCAAAGGTGTTGAGGCGCTGAAAACAGCAAGGCACAGCAGGGTTCTGGACAACATATGCGGATTCGAGGCTCGGTTTTGGCGAAAAGAGGGCATTATCGTCTTAGATGACGTGTTAGCAAGGACTGACTCAAGGATCTGTATTGAGTTCAATTCTCAACACCCTGCTTACAGCATATTTCTTACAGATATGCCGACATTTTCAACGGATAGCACCTCAGTGAATCAATCTGCCAACACCCCGCAAAACGCGGCCGAGATGCGCCGTACCGCGTTGTACCTGACATTGGCGCAAGTCCCCGCCGGCTGCGTGGTGAGTTACGGCGAGCTGGCGCAACTGGCCGGGCTGGGCCGCGCTGCACGCTGGGTGGGGCGCACCTTGAGCCAACTCCCAGAAGGCACCACATTGCCCTGGCATCGCGTGCTGGGTGCCGGCGGTCGGATAAGCCTGCCGGTGGGCAGCGCCTCGGGCGACGAGCAGCGCGCGCGTTTGCGCGATGAAGGCGTCACTGTCCGTAATAATCGCGTGGATATTCAGCGCCATGGCTGGCGCCCGGTAGAGCACAGCGGTTAGAGTGCGCGCTTTGTTTCCGCAAACCTGAGGCAGACTCCAGCCCATGCCCCGTAAAACCTGGCGCGCCGCGCTCGCCGCCTATGCCAGCCCCTCGACGTTAGTGCTGTTGTTGCTCGGCTTTGCCGCCGGCATGCCTTACATGTTGGTGTTCTCGACGCTTTCGGTGTGGCTGCGCGAGGCCGGTGTGGCCCGCGAGACCATCGGCTATGCGAGCCTGATCGGTCTGGCGTACGCCTTCAAATGGGTCTGGTCACCACTGCTCGACCAATGGCGCCTGCCGCTGCTCGGCAAACTTGGACGGCGTCGTTCCTGGCTGGTATTGGCCCAGTCGCTGGTGATCCTTGGATTGATCGGCATGGGTTTCTGCGACCCGCAGAAACATTTGTCCTGGCTGATCGCTATTGCCGTCGTCGTCGCCTTCGCGTCCGCCACCCAAGACATCGCGGTCGATGCCTATCGCCTGGAAATCGCCGACGACAGCCGCCAGGCCGCGCTGGCCGCCAGCTATATGTCCGGCTACCGCATAGCCGCCCTGCTGGCCACGGCGGGTGCACTGTTCTTTGCCGAAGGCTTTGGCTCCACCGGCTTCAACTATAAACACTCGGCGTGGACCGGCACCTATGTGCTGTTCGGCGTGCTGATGATCCCGGCGCTGCTGACCACCCTGTTCATGCGCGAACCCAATGTGCCATTGCGCACCCAGCTGCAGGCCGGGCGCTACAGTTTCATGCACCAACTGATGTCGGTGTTTGTGCTGATCGTTCTGCTGGTGTCAGTGCCCGCCATGTTTACCCAGTTGTACAACACCGACTTCGGAAGCGTGGTGTTCCACGACACCAGCGTGTGGGACCTGCTGATGGAGGACCGCGCGTTCCTGCGCGCCATTCTCTATATCATCCTCACCGCACTGTGCCTCTCGACCATGGGCCGTCGCGGCCTGGCGCCGGTGCTGACACCGGTCAACGACTTTATCCTGCGCTACCGCTGGCAGGCACTGCTGTTGCTCGGGCTAATCGCCACCTATCGCATGTCCGACACCGTGATGGGCGTGATGGCCAACGTGTTCTACATCGACCAGGGCTTTACCAAGGATCAGATCGCCGGGGTCAGCAAGATCTTCGGCCTGATCATGACCCTGCTCGGCGCCGGCATGGGTGGTTTGCTGATTGTGCGGTTCGGCATCCTGCCGATCCTGTTTATCGGCGGTGTCCTGTCGGCCGGCACCAACCTGCTATTCGTGATGCTCGCAGACATGGGCCCCGACCTGCAGATGCTGATCTTCACCATCTCCCTGGACAACTTCAGCTCCGGCCTGGCCACCTCGGCATTTGTGGCTTACCTGTCGAGCCTTACCAACCTCAAGTTTTCCGCCACTCAATATGCCTTGCTCAGTTCGATCATGCTCCTGCTGCCGCGCCTGATCGGTGGGTATTCGGGGGTGATGGTGGAGAAGTTCGGATATCACAACTTCTTCCTGATCACCTGCATGCTGGGGGTGCCGACGCTGCTGCTGATTGCGTTGCACTGGTTTCAGGAGAATCGGCGGATTCGGTTGAATCCGCCGGCAGAAGACTGATTTTGGGGGCCCTTTAAAAGCCAGACTGCGGCGCCCCCATAGCGAGCATGAACTAGGCGTCCCCCTCGCTCCTTCAAACAGCCCTATATTCTGATGCCTGTACGGCGGCAGTTTGCGCCCGTACAATCCCAAGTCATTTCAAGTCCAAGCAACCGACAACGGCCTACCATGCGTACCAGTCAATATTTGCTCGCCACACAGAAAGAAACGCCTTCCGACGCGGTCGTGATCAGCCATCAGCTGATGCTGCGCGCCGGCATGATCCGCAAACTGGCCTCCGGCCTGTACACCTGGCTGCCCATGGGCTTGAAGGTGATGCGCAAGGTCGAAGCCATCGTTCGTGAAGAAATGAACGCCGCCGGCTCTCTCGAAGTGTTGATGCCGAGCACCCAACCGGCTGAGTTGTGGCAGGAATCCGGGCGCTGGGAAGAGTACGGCCCTGAGTTGCTGCGCTTCAAAGACCGTCATGGCCGCGACTTCTGCGCTGGCCCGACCCACGAAGAAGTGATCACCGACCTGATGCGCAACGAGCTGAGCAGCTATAAGCAGCTGCCGCTGAACCTGTATCAGATCCAGACCAAATTCCGTGATGAAATCCGCCCACGCTTCGGTTTGATGCGCGGCCGCGAATTCATCATGAAGGACGCCTATTCGTTCCACGCTGACCAGGCATCGCTTCAGGTCACCTACGATCGTATGCACCAGGCTTACTGCAATGTGTTCACGCGCTTGGGCCTGAAGTTCCGGGCAGTTGAAGCGGACAATGGCTCCATCGGCGGTGCCGGTTCCCACGAGTTCCACGTGCTGGCTGAATCCGGCGAAGACGATATCGCGTTCAGCAACGGTTCCGACTACGCGGCCAACATCGAGAAAGCCGAAGCCGTACCGCGCGAAACCTCGCGCCCAGCGCCGGCTGAAGAACTGCGCTTGGTGGACACGCCGGAAACCAAGACCATCGCGGCCCTGGTGGAAAAATTCAATCTGCCGATTGAAAAGACCATCAAGACCCTGATCGTGCGCGCCGAGGAAGAAGGCAAACTGATCGCCCTGGTGATCCGTGGCGACCACGAACTCAACGAAATCAAGGCTGCCCAACAGCCTGGCGTGGCCAGCCCGCTGGTCATGGCCACCGACGACGAACTGCGCAACGCCATTGGCGCCGGCGCCGGTTCCCTCGGCCCGCTGAACCTGCCACTGCCGATCATCATCGACCGTTCGGTAGAGTTGATGAGCGACTTCGGTATCGGCGCGAACATCGACGATAAGCACTATTTCGGCGTGAACTGGGAACGTGACCTGCCAGTTCCGACCGTAGCGGACCTGCGCAACGTCGTCGCCGGCGACCCAAGCCCGGATGGCAAGGGCACCCTGGAAATCAAGCGCGGCATCGAAGTCGGGCACATCTTCCAGCTGGGCAACAAGTACAGCAAGGCGATGAAGTGCGAAGTGCTGGGCGAAAACGGCAAGCCGATCACCCTGGACATGGGTTGCTACGGCATTGGCGTATCCCGCGTGGTTGCTGCTGCTATCGAGCAGAACAACGATGAGAAAGGCATCATCTGGAGCGACACCCTGGCACCGTTCCAGATCGCGCTCGTACCGCTGCGTTACGAAACCGAGCAAGTACGCGAAGCCACCGACAAACTGTATGCCGAACTGACGGCCGCCGGTTTTGAAGTGCTGCTCGATGACCGGGACAAGAAAACCAGCCCGGGCATCAAGTTCGCCGACATGGAACTGATTGGCATCCCGCACCGGATCGTGGTCAGTGACCGCGGCCTGGCCGATGGCAATCTGGAATACAAGAGCCGGACCGAAGCCGAAGCCCAACCATTACCGGTGGCTGACGTGCTGTCTTTCCTTCAGGCGCGTATTCGTCGCTGAAAACCAGATCAAGAGAAGTCATGTTCAAGCGAAACACCAGAGCCCTGGGGGGCGCCGCCTTGTGCGGCGCCCTGCTGGTCAGCGGCTGCGCCAACCAGATGTCGCAACGCAGTGAGCACGAGGAGCGGGTCGAGCGTAAGTTGCTCGACCACAGTCTGCAGATCGATGTAGGCGATCCCAAAGTGCTGGAACTGCCGCAACGCCGGGTTCGCATTCACGAGCAGAAGACTTTCGAGGTCACCGAATTCGAAGTCACCCGTCGCTACGACCGCTACACGCCTTACCAGCCCTGGCGCAAACTCTATGAGTTGCCCCTGGGTGCGGTGGCATTGGTGGCGGGCGCGGGTGCCAACGTGGCGAATATCTTCGCCCTCGGCAACCTGCCTACCAGCATGACCCACGACTGGCTGACTTACGGCGTGGACGGTCTCAACCCGTTCATGAACGTGCAATCCCACGGCCGGGCGCAACAGAATCTGGCAGGTATCGATGAAGTCCAGCGTGACAAGCGCGTGGAGTATTCAAGCCTGCCTTGGAGCGAACGACCGGTGCAGGTCACCGCCGGCAAAAAGATTCACGAGCTGACCACCGACCGCAACGGCGTCCTGCGCCTGAACCTGTTGGACAGCCCGTTTGCCGAGCAGGACCTGAATCGCATCACGACGCTGAAGATCAGCGTGGAAGATGGCCAGGACGACGTACATTCGGACTCGACCCTGGCAATCAGCAGTACCTTGCGCGGCAAGTTGCTGGAAGCCCACGGCCTGATCTACGACGACCTGGAAGACGACGAAGTCAGCCAATGGGTGCACCGGGTCAAGCGTCTGTCGGAGCTGGGCTTGGAAGAAGAAGCCAGTGAACTGGAACAAAGCCTGATTGAGCTGACCCGAAATGATCCGGAGCTGCAGCAGGAATTCCTGCAGGCGCTGACCAAGGACGCGGGGCGGTTAGTCGCAGATCCCGGAGCACGCTGAGACTTCGAAAACACTGTAGATCCAAATGTGGGAGGGGGCTTGCTCCCGATTGCGGTGCATCAGTCAGCTTATACGTAGCTGACCCACCGCTATCGGGAGCAAGCCCCCTCCCACATTTTGTTTCCGGTCTCTACCAAGAGAACTCTAACTGTTCGTGGCCGCCGCTTAGGTCCAGCAACCGCACGCCAATACCCAACAATCGCACCGGTTTATCACCACGATTAAACGCCTGGGTCATCAGCTGTTGATAACTCTCCAGATCCCGCCCTGCCCCCGCCTGCTCCAAGGTGGTCTGGGTAAAGTCGTGAAACTTCACCTTAACGAACGGTTTGCCCGCACGGTAACTGCTGTCGATGCGCGCCATGCGCCCGGCCAGGGTCTCCATCAGTTCAGGGAGTTTTTCCAGGCAGCTTGAGAGATCCGGCAGGTCCACGTCGTAGGTATTTTCCACACTGATCGATTGCCGACGGTTGTCGTTCTGCACCGCGCGCTCATCGATCCCACGAGCCAGGTTCCAGAGTCGCTCGCCAAAACTACCGAATTCCCGTACCAACGCCAGTTTGCTCCACTCGCGCAGTTGCAGGCAGTCTTCAATGCCCAAACGAGCCAGCTTGTCGGCCGTGACCTTGCCGACGCCGTGCAACTTGCTCACGCGTAACTGCGAGACAAAGTCTTCGACCTGGTCCGGGGTGATCACAAACAAGCCGTTGGGCTTTTTCCAGTCGCTGGCGATCTTGGCCAGGAATTTATTCGGGGCCACGCCGGCGGATACGGTGATGTGCAACTGGTTGGAGACCCGCCGACGAATGTCTTGGGCAATACGCGTGGCACTGCCGCCAAAATGCGGGCTGTCCGAGACGTCCAGATAGGCTTCATCCAGGGACAATGGCTCAATCAGATCGGTGTAGTCGCGAAAGATCGTCTGAATTTCCTTCGACGCTTCTTTATAAGCATCCATGCGCGGCTTGACGATGGTCAGGTCCGGGCAAAGCTTCAAGGCATGGCGCGACGACATGGCTGAGCGCACCCCGTACGCCCGCGCTTCGTAATTGCACGTAGCGATCACGCCCCTTCGGTCCGCCGAGCCACCCACAGCCAGAGGCTTTTGCGCCAGGCTCGGGTTATCGCGCATCTCGATAGCGGCGTAGAAGCAATCACAGTCGACGTGGATGATTTTGCGCTGCGTCATATATAGAGGGGTGAAATCCTACGGGTGGGCAGTATCGCACTCGCACCTGTATATAGCACCAGTAGTTTGAATCTTCTGCCTAAGCGGTAGGAAATTTCACAAATGGATTTATTTTTTCAATCGAAAACAGCATCCCGATAGAGCCGAAACCCTTGGCCCGCCTGGCTCGCGCGGCCCCTACAAGGCTTTCTGGAGAGCTAACCGATTGAAGCACAAGCGCTTTTCTTCAACTCACAGGTTGACACACTCGTGATCCTCTGTAGAATGCCGACACACAGACGCGGGATGGAGCAGTCTGGTAGCTCGTCGGGCTCATAACCCGAAGGTCGTCGGTTCAAATCCGGCTCCCGCAACCAAACATCAAAAAAGGCTACTCGAAAGAGTGGCCTTTTTTGTGCGCGTGTGTTTTTCAAACCTGGATCGCGTGCACTTCATTACGAACGCTTCGCGCCCGACGCGGAGCAAGCCTGCTCACCACAAAAAGCCTTCTCAATCGAGAACTTAGGTTGCATGGGCGGTTAATTCACACTTATTTGCACCATCGGTTGATTAACGGTTGACACCTCGCCGCTTGGCTGTAGAATGCCGCCCACAGACGCGGGATGGAGCAGTCTGGTAGCTCGTCGGGCTCATAACCCGAAGGTCGTCGGTTCAAATCCGGCTCCCGCAACCAAACATCAAAAAAGGCTACTCGAAAGAGTGGCCTTTTTTGTATCCGGTGAAAAAGTTCTTCTGAAACAATGGGATGGCATCTTTCATGAAACCGTACACGGTTTGTAGAGTCCATCTCATCGCACGCTATGCTTACTCCTCTACGACCAAGGGCCGCTGTCGCCGCCCCCGGTGATACGCGTTAATATTTGTAATTATTTTGTCCATAGGGATTGGTAACTTGGCTGGATACCCCCATCCTGTCGCGCACAATCCACGAGGTGATTGATGCGCGCCAACTCGTCTGAACCACAAGACACCGTCACAGCAGAACAACCGATCACGCCTACCCGATTGCGTTGGCTGGATCTGATCAGCAAGTACCGGCAACCCCTCGGGCTGGCGGTCACCCTGTTGCTGTTCGCCATCGCCTTGATCGCTTGCCGCCACCTTCTGCTGGAACTCGACCTGTACGCACTTCACGACTCGATCCTGGAAGTGCCGAAGCCTGCACTGCTGGGAGCATTTGCCGCGGGCGTCGCAGGGTTTGTCATTCTTCTCGGCTATGAGTTCTCCGGCGCACGCTATGCCGGCGTGAAGCTGCCCGCCAAGACATTGGCCCATGGCGGCTTCACCGCCTTTGCCATTGGCAATGCGATTGGCCTGTCGATGCTCTCCGGCGGCTCGGTGCGCTACCGTTTATATGCACGCCATGGCATCGGGGCCTCGGAAGTCGCCCATATGACTGTGTTCGCCAGCCTGGCCCTGGGCTGCGCCCTGCCCCCGCTGGCCGCACTCGCGACACTGAGCAACCTGCCTGCGGCGTCGACCTACTTGCATCTGTCGCAAGGCCTGCTCGGCGCGATTGCCGGTGCCGTGCTGCTGTTGTCGGCCGCGCTGTGTATCGGCATTTACCGCCGCCGCTTGCCGGAGCAACCTTACCCGGACAACCTGCTGGTCAAAGTCGGCCGTCGCACCCTGCGCCTGCCCGGCCGGCGCCTGACGCTCCTGCAATTGGTCATCACTGCCCTGGATGTCGCCGCCGCCGCCACTGTCCTCTATCTATTGCTGCCAGAAGCGCCGCCCTTCGGTCCATTCCTGCTGGTTTACCTGCTGGCCCTCGCCGCTGGCGTGCTCAGCCACGTACCGGGCGGAGTCGGGGTGTTCGAAGCGATCCTGCTCGCCGCGTTTGCAGACAAGCTCGGCGCCGCACCACTGGCCGCTGCCCTGCTGCTGTATCGCATGATCTACGTAGTGTTGCCGCTCCTGATCGCGTGCGTGTTCCTGCTGATCAACGAGGCGCAACGACTATTCCAGACCCAGCAGAGCCTGCGCGTAGCCTCAGGTCTGGCGGCGCCAGTGCTGGCCGTACTGGTTTTTTTGTCCGGCGTGGTCCTGCTGTTTTCAGGCGCCACGCCAGAGATCGATTCACGCCTGGAAAACATCGGCTTCCTGATTCCCCACCGCCTGATTGATGCCTCGCACTTTGGTGCCAGCCTGATCGGCGTACTGTGCCTATTGCTGGCCCAGGGCCTGCGTCGACGTTTGTCGGCGGCCTGGATGCTGACCATGGTGCTGCTGCTGGTGGGCGCCCTGCTCTCGCTGCTCAAAGGCTTCGACTGGGAAGAAGCCAGCCTGATGACCATGACGGCGGTGCTGCTGGCGATCTTTCGCCGCTCGTTCTACCGCGCCAGCCGCCTGACAGAACTGCCGTTCTCACCGCTATACCTGGTGTCCAGCGTCTGCGTGCTGGGTGCCTCGATCTGGCTGCTGCTGTTTGCCTATCAAGATGTGCCGTACAGCCATCAACTGTGGTGGCAGTTCACCCTCGATGCCAACGCCCCACGCGGCCTGCGCTCATTGCTGGGAGCCGCCGTGCTGCTGGTGATCGTATCGCTGACCTGGCTGCTGCGCACCGCCCGCCCGGTGATCCACCTGCCGACCCCGGATGAGCTGGAGCGCGCCTCGAAGATCCTGATGGCTTCGTCCCAACCCGACGGTGGCCTTGCGCTGACCGGTGATAAGGCGCTGCTGTTCCACCCCAACGACGAAGCCTTCCTGATGTATGCCCGTCGCGGCCGCAGCCTGGTGGCCTTGTACGACCCAATTGGACCGACCCAGCCAAGGGCCGAGATGATTTGGCAGTTCCGCGACCTGTGCGACATCCACCACGCGCGTCCGGTGTTCTATCAGGTACGGGCAGAGAACCTGCCCTACTACATGGACATCGGCCTAACCGCGATCAAGCTGGGCGAAGAGGCGCGCGTCGACCTGAAACGCTTTGACCTGGAAGCCAAAGGCAAAGAGATGAAGGATCTGCGCTACACCTGGAACCGTGGCACCCGGGACGGTCTGTCTCTGGAGATCCATGAACCGGGTACGGCGCCGATGGATGAATTAAAAGTCATCTCGGACGCATGGCTTACCGGTAAGAATGTGCGCGAAAAAGGGTTTTCCCTGGGACGCTTCAGTGACGACTACCTCAAGCATTTTCGGATTGCGATCATTCGCTTCGAAGGACGCCCGGTAGCCTTCGCCAACTTGCTTGAGACTTACAATCACGACCTGGCCAGCCTCGACCTGATGCGCGCCCATCCGGATGCGCCCAAGTTGACCATGGAATTCATGATGGTCGGTCTGATTCAACACTATAAGAGTCACGGCTACGCCCGTTTCAGCCTCGGCATGGTGCCGTTGTCGGGCCTGCAACCGCGACGCGGCGCGCCACTGACCCAGCGTTTGGGTTCGATGGTGTTCCGTCGTGGCGAGCAACTGTATAACTTCCAAGGTTTGCGCCGCTTCAAAGATAAGTTCCAGCCAGACTGGGAACCCCGTTACATGGCCGTGCCCGCAGGACTTGATCCGCTGGTGGCACTGGCCGATACCGCCGCCCTGATCGCGGGTGGCTTGACTGGATTGGTGAAACGCTGATGATTCGACGCTCCTGGCGGTATGTCTTGGCCTTTGTAGTGCTGCTGGCCCTGGTTCTGGGTGGCGGCTTTTGGTATTTGAAACGCCCTGCCCCGCAGCCGACCCTGGAGCAACTGCCCCAGGCCGATGGCTCGGTAATGACCCGCGTGACCCCGGCCGGCAACCCGAAAGTCCGTGTGGCCGTGGCGGTGATGGCCGACGAAACCCTGACCGATAGCCAGTTGTTAACCCTGAGCCAGGGTGGCAAAGCGCAGATCGTCCAGGTGGTCTTGCCAAAAGATGACTGCAAGCTGCAGGAACAAGCGCTGCAAAGCGCCTTGAGCCAGCTCAAGGGCCCAGCGACGCTGGTCAGCGGCATCGGCCCTGGCGCGGCGCTTGCCTGGCGCTGGCTGGCCACTCAGAACGACGACAAGGCCAATGCCATCTCTGTCGGCTTCGCTCTGGCGCAGGAAGGCTGCAAAGATCCGCTGCCGAAAACTGCAGAGCACGGCAACTGGCTGGTGGCGTGGAACGACAACCCTGACGACGAGAGCGCCAGTTTCGTACGCGATACACCACGCGCCACAACCAGCATCAGTGACTACGACATTCACTACCCGCAAGTACTGAACAACGAACTGCGCAAGCAACTGGTGGGTTCGGATAACGGTGGCCTAGCGATTCCCGTGGTGGAAGTCCCGGCAGGCCAGGCTAAGGACACCGTAACCCTGTTCCTCTCCGGGGACGGCGGCTGGCGGGACCTGGACCGCGACGTGGCCGGTGAAATGGCCAAGATCGGCTACCCAGTGGTCGGCATCGATACCCTGCGCTACTACTGGCAGCACAAGACGCCGGAACAAAGCGCCAAAGACCTGACCGAGCTGATGCAGCACTACCGGCAAAAGTGGGGCACCAAGCGCTTTGTGCTGACCGGTTATTCGTTCGGCGCCGACGTGCTGCCAGCGATCTATAACCGCATGCCGGAGAACGAGCAACAGCGCGTCGATGCGATCATCCTGCTGGCCTTCGCCCGGACAGGTAGCTTTGAGATCGAAGTGGAAGGCTGGCTGGGCAACGCCGGCAAAGAAGCCGCGACCGGCCCGGAAATGGCCAAGCTGCCGCCTGAGAAAGTGGTGTGCATCTACGGCGCCGAAGAAGTCGACGAGAGTGGCTGCACCGACAAGACCGCCGTGGGCGAGGCTGTGAAGCTGCCCGGCGGGCATCACTTCGATGAGAACTACCCGGCGCTGGCCAAGCGGTTGGTGGATATCATCGTCAAGCACCAGGCCAAAAGCGAATAACCCCAGGCCTTACACAAATCAAAATGTGGGAGGGGGCTTGCCCCCGATAGCGGTAGGTCAGTCACAGCATTGTTGACTGACACTCAGCTATCGGGGGCGAGCCCCCTCCCACAGTTGTTTTGCGGTGTTAATAAAATCTAGCGCGGTTCGATGTGGGCAATCATCAACTGCACGGTTTCATTCCCACGAAACTCGTTCACGTCCAGCTTGTAGGCCAACTCCACCCATCGCACGGTCGGATTCGGCCAGACCTCACGGTCCACGCCAAAGGCGATGCCATCGAGCTTCACTGACCCGCATTCGCTCTTGAGCACCACTTTCAGGTGCCGCTCCCCCACCACACGTTGCTCCACCAACTGAAACACACCGTGAAACAGCGGCTCGGGGAAGTGCTGCCCCCAAGGACCGGCGTGCCGCAGGGCGCGGGCCAGCTCCAGGTGAAACTCCTCAACCGCCAGTGTGCCGTCGGACAACAGGCGACCGGTGAGGTCTTCTTCACGCAGTTGACGACGCACTTCGGCATCAAAAGCTTCGGCAAACAGAGGGAAATTCGCCTCTGGCAATGTCAGACCCGCCGCCATGGCATGGCCGCCGTACTTGGCGATCAGAGTGGGATGCTGGCTAGCAACCACCGCCAGCGCATCACGGATGTGAAAACCCGGCACAGAGCGCCCAGAGCCCTTAAGCAGGCCATCACCCGCATCGGCGAAGGCGATGGTCGGGCGGAAATAACGCTCTTTCATGCGCGACGCCAGAATGCCGATCACGCCTTGGTGCCATTCAGGGTCGAACAGGCACAGGCCAAAGGGCATTGATTCCACCGGCAAGTCCTTGAGCTGGGCCAGAGCCTCGCGCTGCATACCTTGCTCGATGGATTTACGGTCCTGGTTCATGCCGTCCAGTTGCGCCGCCATTTCCCGCGCCGCCGCGAAATCCGTGGTGAGCAGGCATTCGATACCCAGGCTCATGTCGTCCAGGCGCCCGGCGGCGTTGAGCCGCGGCCCGAGAATAAAGCCCAGGTCGGTGGAGGTGATGCGCGCCGCATCGCGCTTGGCCACTTCAAGGATCGCCTTGATCCCCGGCCGCGCGCGACCTGCGCGGATACGCTCCAGGCCTTGGTGCACCAGGATGCGATTGTTGGCGTCCAGCGGCACCACGTCGGCGACACTGCCCAGGGCAACCAAGTCGAGCAGATCGCCGATATTCGGCTGCGGCTTGTTCGCGTACCAGCCCAGCTCACGCAAGCGCGCGCGCAGCGCCATCAGCACGTAGAAAATCACGCCAACACCGGCCAACGCCTTGCTCGGAAACTCACAGCCTGGCTGGTTAGGATTGACGATGGCGTCTGCCGCCGGCAGCTCGTCTCCGGGCAAGTGGTGGTCGGTGACCAACACCTGCAACCCCGCCGCCTTCGCCGCCGCCACGCCTTCGACGCTGGAGATGCCGTTGTCCACGGTAATCAGCAACTGCGGCTCGCGCTGCAGGGCCACGGCAACAATCTCCGGCGTCAGGCCGTAGCCGTATTCGAAGCGATTGGGCACCAGGTAATCGACATGGGCGGCACCGAGCAAACGCAGGCCCAGGGTGCCTACAGTGCTGGCGGTGGCGCCATCGGCGTCGAAGTCGCCAACGATGAGGATGCGTTGGCGTTGCTCCAAGGCCGTCACCAAAAGGTCTACGGCGGCGTCGATGCCCTTGAGCTGTTGATAGGGAATCAACCTTGCCAGGCTTTTATCCAGCTCGGCCTCGGACTGCACCCCGCGTGCGGCATAAAGACGGGTCAACAGCGGTGGCAATTCACCGAGAAATGGCAGGACAGCGGGCAACGGACGAGGATCGATACGCATGGGGTGATGGGCGCTTCTCTTTGATACGACGGTTAAACGACAACGCTGAAGGCAACACGGGGCGCATGTGGAAGGGGCAAGCCCTCCCCGCAGTATTCAACCGCGCTCGCCGACCAGCCATTGCAGTTGCACTTCATGCTGGCCACGGTCATCAGTGACGAAGATCGTGCCTTCGCTGATCATCACGTCCCACTTGATTACGCGGGGCATGTCCTTGGCCAGAACCTCCAGAATCTCCTGGGGCACCGCAGCGATGTGTACGTTTTTCAGATTATTCGCCACCGGCACCACTTTGCCTTCCCATACACGCAGGCTGCCATAAGCCAGCAGGCTGGTACGTTCAGTACGACGCGAGCACCAGGTCAGGCGGTCGGCATCGGGCTGGCCGACTTCGATCCAGTGCAAAACCCGATCATCCAGGCTTTTTTCCCACAGGGCTGGTTCGTCTACATCTGACAGGCCACGACCGAATGCCAATTGCTCATTGTAAAAAAGGGCGTAGGCCAGCAGGCGCACGGTCATGCGCTCTTCAGTTTCCGAAGGATGGCGGGCGATGGTCTGTTTGACGCTCTCGTACACCGAACGGTCGAGGTCGGTGAGGTTGAGTTCGAATTTGTAGGTCGTGGACGGCTGGGCCATGAACGGGCTTCTAGAGACAGGGAAAGGCGGCCAGTCTAACTGATGGTGGTGCCATTCAACGAATCCTGCGCTGTTTCACGCTTATCCCTGGCCGCTCGCCTATGTTAAAAGGCATCACACACCCGCTCCGCGCAGACAAGGATCCCCATGTCGTTTAATGCCAAACCGCTTGCCGGCCTGAAAGTCATCGAACTCGGCACCCTGATCGCCGGCCCGTTCGCTTCGCGTATCTGCGCTGAATTTGGTGCAGAAGTGATCAAGGTCGAATCCCCGAATGGCGGCGATCCGCTGCGCAAATGGCGCAAGCTGTACGAGGGCACCTCGCTGTGGTGGTTCGTGCAGGCACGCAACAAAAAATCCCTGACGCTGAACCTAAAGCACCCGGACGGTCTGGAGATTCTCAAGCAACTCCTGACGAACGCCGACATCCTCATCGAGAACTTTCGCCCCGGTGTACTGGAGAAGCTCGGCCTGAGCTGGGAAACCCTGCACGCGCTGAACCCGAAACTGGTGATGGTGCGCCTCTCGGGCTTTGGCCAGACCGGACCGATGAAAGACCAGCCGGGGTTTGGTGCCGTCGGTGAATCCATGGGCGGGCTGCGTTACATCACCGGTTTCGAGGACCGCCCGCCGGTGCGCACAGGGATTTCCATTGGCGACTCCATCGCTGCGTTGTGGGCTGTAATCGGTGCATTGATGGCGCTGCGTCATCGCGAAGTGAATGGCGGCGTAGGCCAAGTGGTGGATGTGGCGCTGTATGAAGCTATCTTCGCCATGATGGAAAGCATGATTCCTGAGTTTGACGTGTTCGGATTCATCCGTGAGCGCACCGGCAACATCATGCCCGGCATTACACCGTCGTCGATCCATACCAGCGCGGACGGCAAGCATGTGCAGATCGGCGCAAATGGGGATGCAATCTTCAAACGGTTTATGAGTGCCATTGGCCGTGAAGACCTGGCGAATGATCCGCAGTTGGCGAGCAATGACGGGCGTGATACCCGCCGTGATGAGCTGTATGGCGTGATTGATCGTTGGGTCAATTCGCTGTCACTGGAGCAGGTGGTGGAGCAACTGAACAAGGCCGAGGTACCCGCCAGCCGGATCTACAGCGCCGAGGACATGCTTGGCGATCCGCAATTCCTGGCGCGGGAGATGTTCCTCAAGGCGCAACTGCCAGGCGGCAAGGACTTTAAGATGCCGGGCATCGTGCCCAAGCTGTCGGACACGCCCGGGAGCTGCGAGTGGGTCGGGCCGCAGTTGGGCGAGCACACCAACGTGCTGCTTAACGAGCTGGGTTACGACGCGGCCGCGATCACCCGGCTACGTGAACAAGGCGCGATCTGATGGCGCACTCGCAATAATGGCGCGGCGTTGGCTCCTGGGTGTTTGTGCACCGTTGCTCGGGCTTCTGCCGCTGTCTGCCAAGGCAGCGGACACCTTGACCTGGTTAATCCGCGACCTGCCCCCGATGACCATCCTCGACGGCCCGCAAAAGGGCCAGGGCGTCATCGACGAATTGCTGCCGATGCTGATGGAGCGCCTGCCCGAGTACCAACACAAGATTTTGCACGTTAACCGTGCACGCGGCCTGCAGATACTTCAGACCCCCGCACTGACCTGCGACCCCACCATGCTATGGACCGCAGAACGGGCCAAGTGGGTGGTGTATTCGCGCCCGGCTTTTTCCATGGTCAGTAATGGGGTGGTGGTACGTCAGGACCGCCGTGACGTGCTCGCGCCGCTTGTCGCACAGCAAAGGGTGGACCTCGCGGCGCTCCTGCTGGATAAGCGCGCACGCCTGGGCGTGGTGGCCGAGCGCAGCTACGGGACGCTCATCGATGAAATGCTGGACCAAACGGATGCGCCCACCCGCGTGCTGCACTACGGAAACGACGCCCTGGGCAGCCTGCTGCAAATGCAGCGATTGGGTCGCCTGGAAGCCGTGCTGGGCTACTGGACTGAAATTCGCTATCACGCCCTGCGCCAGGGGATTGATCCGCTGACTTTGGCGTTCTATCCGATTGCTGGCGTCATGCCCTACCAGCGTGTGCATATCGGCTGCTCCGATACGCCTGAGGGCCACCAGGCAATTGAACACATCAACCAAGTGTTGAACGCGCTGCCCCAGGCTCAACTACTGCACGCCTATGCCGCCTGGCTCGACCCGGCGCTGCGCGCGCAATACCTGACCGACCATCTCCAGTTTTACCAAGACGCGCCTACGCCCTGACAAATCGCGGGCAAAAAGAAACCCCGAAGCGTGGGGAGACACTTCAGGGTTAAACGTGGCCAACAAAGACCAGTACAGCAAGCCACAAACACCGGAGCACAATGTTTGCTCTTGCTGTTACAAAATCTGACCGGCCATGCCGTAGGAAGTTTCCATCGATGAACAATTCTTCATGCGCGGGCAATGCCACGGGTCTGGGCGGCATTGCGTAAGGCGGCGATGACCGAGGGTTCCAATCGGCCTTCTGCAATTTTGATGTCACGCAGCAGGCAGTCCACTACGTCCACCAGCACGCGTTTATCCATCAATTGGGCACGGTCAACCTCACGCTCGACCACAATAGCGCCAGTAGGATTCTTTACTGTCACCAAGCACTCGTCCTGAACACCCGCAGTGGTCAGCGTAACCTGATAAGGGGTCAGTGCTTCTTCGAGCAATAGGCTGATACTTTCCATCTCGATCACCACTCAATAGTTCGGGAACAATCGTTTCAACGGGAACTGCATCTATCCTAAGTGACTGGTTATGACGTAGGAAAGTTCGCTTTTTCGTATTTACGGGGGTTACCGGGGGATGAGGTTTCCAGCATGCGCTTGCAATATGACAAGCAAAAAACGGCGACACATAAATGCTTGCGCAATGGGCGGTGGTTTGGGGTTTGGCCGGGCGCTATCGCAGGTCGCCCCTTTACTTAATGAGCGCTGCCAAAAAACAAAAAACGCCGCTGACCCAGCAAGGGAAAGCGGCGTTTTTGTGTACGCGGTCTGCCTTACAACGGCTTACCACGATTGCCGTGCTGGCTGACAAACGCCTGCACCGCTTTCAAGTCATTGGCCAACACCGTGCAACGCTCTTCGCGCTCGAACAGGTCGGTCAAGTGCACCGGCAGCTCCAACGCCTTGCCGACACCGGCTTTCTCCACCGCTTCCGGGAATTTGACCGGGTGCGCGGTACCGAGGATCACCATTGGAATATCCAGGCTGCGACGGCATTCGCGGGCGGCCTTCACACCGATGGCGGTGTGCGGGTCGAGCAGTTCGCCGGTCTGGGCATAGACTTCGGCGATGGTCTCGCAGGTCTGTGCATCGTCCACGGCCAGGGAGTCAAAGAGCTTGCGGGTTTCGGTCCAGCGCTCCTCATCAACGCTGAAACCGCCGCCGCTCTTGAAGGTGTCCATCAAGCCGGCAATCGCCGAACCGTTGCGACCGTGCATGTCGAACAGCAGGCGTTCGAAGTTCGACGAGACCATGATGTCCATGGAAGGCGACAGGGTAGCGTGCAGGGTTTCCTTGACGTACTGATTGCCGCTCATGAAGCGGTGCAGGATGTCGTTGCGGTTGGTGGCGACGATCAACTGGTTGATCGGCAGGCCCATGTTACGCGCCAGGTAACCGGCGAAGATATCGCCGAAGTTGCCGGTCGGCACCGAGAACGACACCGAACGCGCCGGGCCGCCCAACTGTAGGGATGCGTGGAAGTAGTAAACGATCTGGGCCATGATCCGCGCCCAGTTGATCGAGTTCACCGCGACCAGGCGGGTGCCCTTGAGGAAGCTCTGGTCAGCGAAGCTGTTCTTGACCATTTCCTGGCAGTCATCGAAGTTGCCTTCGATGGCGATGTTGTGGATGTTCTCGCCAAAGATGGTGGTCATCTGACGGCGCTGCACTTCCGACACACGCTTGTGCGGGTGCAGGATGAAGATGTCGACGTTTTCGCAGTGCTTGCAGCCTTCGATGGCGGCCGAACCGGTATCACCGGAGGTAGCGCCGATGATCACAACGCGCTCGCCGCGCTTCTCCAACACATAATCCAACAGGCGACCGAGCAGTTGCAGGGCAAAGTCCTTGAACGCCAGAGTCGGGCCGTGGAACAGTTCCAGCACCCACTCATTGCCGTTCAGTTGGCGCAACGGAGCGATGGCGCTGTGGGAAAACACGCCGTATGTTTCTTCCAAAATCTTCTTGAAGTCCGCATCTGGAATGCTGCCGGTGACGAATGGACGCATCACTCGGAACGCCAGTTCGTGGTACGGCAGCCCGGCCCAGGAGGCGATTTCTTCCTGAGTGAAGCGTGGCAGGTTTTCCGGCACGTACAGGCCGCCGTCAGTGGCAAGGCCTGCCAGCAAAACGTCTTCGAAATTCAGGGCCGGTGCCTGGCCGCGGGTGCTGATGTAACGCATGACTGGCTCCTCTAAAACATTCTCGAACAGAGGCCGCCGAACGCGCGGGGCCCCTGGAACAATCGGTTAGTTCAGGTGTTCAACACGAATACGAACGACCGGGCCGACAACGCCTTGCAAGGCTTCCAGCGCGGTGATGGCGTCGTTGATGTGCTGCTCAAGCACGCGGTGGGTCAGCAGGATCATCGGCACCTGGCCATTTTGCTCCTCGACTTCCTTCTGCATGATCGACTCGATGTTGATACCGCGCTCCGACAGGATGCTGGCGACCTGGGCCAATACGCCCGGATGATCCTTGGCCTGGATGCGCAGGTAGTAGGCACTTTCGCACGCTTCGATAGGCAGGATCGGGTGGGCCGACAGTGAATCAGGCTGGAAGGCCAGGTGCGGGACGCGGTTTTCCGGGTCGCTGGTCATGGCGCGAACCACGTCTACCAAGTCGGCGATCACCGAGGAAGCGGTCGGCTCCATACCAGCTCCGGCGCCGTAGAACAGCGTGGAACCCGCAGCGTCACCGTTGACCATCACTGCGTTCATCACGCCGTTGACGTTGGCGATCAGGCGATCGGCGGGGATCAGCGTCGGGTGCACACGCAGCTCGATACCAGCCGGGGTGCTGCGCGCTACGCCAAGATGCTTGATGCGGTAGCCCAGGGCTTCGGCGTAGTTCACGTCGGCCGTGGTCAGCTTGGTGATGCCTTCGGTGTAGGCCTTGTCGAACTGCAGCGGGATACCAAAGGCGATGGACGCCAGGATGGTCAGCTTGTGGGCCGCGTCGATCCCCTCCACGTCGAAAGTCGGGTCGGCTTCGGCGTAACCCAGAGCCTGGGCTTCTGCCAGCACGTCTTCGAAGGTACGGCCCTTCTCACGCATTTCGGTGAGAATGAAGTTACCGGTGCCGTTGATGATGCCGGCCACCCAGTTGATACGGTTGGCGGACAAGCCTTCACGTATCGCCTTGATCACCGGGATACCACCGGCTACTGCGGCTTCGAACGCTACGATCACGCCCTTCTCACGCGCCTTGGCGAAGATCTCGTTGCCGTGCACGGCGATCAGCGCCTTGTTGGCAGTGACCACGTGCTTGCCGTTCTCGATGGCTTTGAGCACCAGCTCACGGGCAACGGTATAGCCGCCTACCAGCTCGATGACGATATCGATCTCCGGATTGGTGGCCACGGCGAAGACATCGTTGGTAATCGCAATACCGGTCGTTTCGAACTGAGGCTTTGGCGAACGCGTGGCAATTTGCGCCACTTCAATCCCGCGCCCTGCACGGCGGGAAATTTCTTCAGCATTACGCTGAAGTACGTTGAAGGTGCCGCCACCGACGGTCCCTAAACCACAGATGCCTACTTTGACCGGTTTCACTGAAGAACTCCCCATGAAACGGCCGACGCTAGGTCGGCCGTGGAAAACAGCCGCACAACTGCGGCTTTCAATTAATGACCCGTCGACTGATCAACGAGCCATGATCGTCAAAGGTTCGACGATGCTGGTTTATTTGGCACTCAGCGCCAGTTTGGCAACTTGTGGCGCCGGCTGGTAGCCCGGAATAACCTGGCCGTCAGCCAAAACGATAGCCGGTGTACCGTTGACGCCGATGGACTGGCCCAGGGCAAACTGCTTCGACACCGGGTTGGCACACTTGGCGGCTTTGATTTCCTTGCCATCGACCATCTTGTCCATGGCCGCTTTCTTGTCGGCCGAGCACCATACGGCTTGCAGCTGCTCGTCGCCCGGCGAACCCAGGCCCTGGCGCGGGAACGCTACGTAGCGTACTTCCACACCCAGCTTGTTCAGCGCAGGCACTTCGGCGTGCAACTTATGGCAGTACGGGCAGGTGGTGTCGGTGAACACGGTGATATGGGTCTTCGTCTCGCCGATAGCTGGGTAAACCACGGTTTCAGCCACCGGGATCCCGTTGATCAGCTTGGACACGCCCAGGCGCTCGGCTTTCTCGGTCAGGTTGACCGGCTTGCCGTCTTTCAACTGGAACAGGTAACCCTGGACGATGTACTGGCCATCGGCACTGGCGTACAACACGCGGCTACCCTTGAGCTTGACTTCATACAGGCCGGCCATCGGGCTGGCGCTGATGCTTTCGATCGGGGTATCAAGTTGCAGGTTGGCCAGGCTCTTGCGGATGGTCTGCTCGGCAGCATCATCGGCGACGGCAAAGGTGGAAACCAACGCAATGGCTGCGGCGGCAATAATCTGGGTCAAGCGCATGGGAACTCCTGAAGGCAGATGCAGGGACGGGAAGGAACACCGCTGTCTCTGTAGACACGGGTCGGGACCGTCACCTTTGCTAACCGGCAAAGCCTACCACAGTTGGGCCGCAGGGCAGCCCGCGGCGGGATAAATTGGCGGTTTTCAGCCGCGCGGGTGGTGCTTGGCGTGCATATCCTGCAATCGCGCACGCGCCACATGGGTGTAGATCTGGGTGGTGGATAAGTCGCTGTGCCCGAGCAGCATTTGCACCACGCGTAAATCCGCACCGTGGTTGAGCAAATGGGTGGCAAATGCATGGCGTAGCGTGTGGGGAGACAGGCTCTTGCCAATTCCGGCGACCTTGGCCTGGTGCTTGATGCGATGCCAGAAAGTCTGGCGGGTCATTTGCTCACCGCGCAGGCTGGGAAACAGCACATCGCTGGGGCGCCCACCGAGCAATTCGCCACGGGCATCGCGCATATAACGCTCGACCCACACAATCGCCTCCTCCCCCATCGGCACCAGCCGCTCCTTACTGCCCTTGCCCATCACACGCAGCACGCCCTGACGCAGGTTAACCTGCTCCAGGGTCAGGCTGATCAGCTCGGTAACTCGTAGCCCGCATGCGTACAACACTTCAAGCATCGCGCGGTCACGCTGGCCGATGGCTTCGCTCAGGTCAGGGGCGGCGAGCAAGGCGTCGACGTCGGCTTCCGATAGGGATTTGGGCAATGGCCTGCCCAGTTGCGGCATGTCGACTTGCAAGGTCGGGTCCAGGGCAATCAGCTTTTCTCGCAGCAGATAGCGATAAAAGCCACGTACACCAGATAGAAACCGTGCAGTGGAGCGCGGCTTGTAATTCTGATCCAGGCGCCAGGCCAAGTGATCGAGGATCAGCTCACGGCCAGCGCTGACCAGCTCAAGGTTATTCTCCTGCAGCCAGCCGTTGAACAGCGCCAGGTCACTGCGGTAAGCCTGGCGAGTGTTGTCCGAAAGGCCTTTTTCCAGCCAGAGGGCGTCTAGGAAGCGGTCGATCAGGGGGTGGTCGATAGCAGGCATGAGGGCTCGGGGCTGAAAAGAATAGGGGGATGCTACCGCATGTAGAAGTCGGCTTGCCGGCCCCTACAAAAGGATGTTTCAGTTTGCAAATCCCGGCAGCACAGGTACTGGGCGCTTGTCCGCATCAATCGCGACAAAGCTGAACACGCCCTGGATCGCCTTTTCACGGCCATCGGCACTCATGCTCTCGACGAACACTTCCACCTCAACCTTGAGACTGGTGTTGCCGACCTTGATCACACGGCCGATCAGCTCAACGATGGAACCCGCCGGGATCGCATGATTGAAGTCGATGCGGTCGGTAGAAACCGTCACCAACGGCAAACGGCAAAAACGCGTGGCAGTGATGAACGATACTTCATCCATCCAGGCCAGTGCAGTGCCGCCGAACAAGGTGTTGTGGTGGTTGGTCGTCGGCGGGAATACAGCCTTGGTCACATGGGTGACAGAGAGGTCAGTACGGCGCTGAATTTCTTCGAGGCGAGTAGTCATGGGCAAATACCGGAAAATGGACAAATTTCAGGCACAAAAAAGCAGCCCGTAGGCTGCTTTTTTCTGCATCGGAAAGCTGGACTTAAGCCAGTTTTTCCTTGATGCGAGCTGCTTTACCGGACAGGTCACGCAGGTAGTACAGCTTGGCTTTACGTACGTCACCGCGACGCTTAACGGCCATGCTGTCGATTTGCGGGCTGTAGGTCTGGAAAGTACGCTCTACGCCAACACCGTTGGAGATTTTACGAACAGTGAAAGCACTGTTCACACCACGGTTACGCTTGGCGATTACCACGCCTTCGAACGCTTGCAGACGCGAACGGTCGCCTTCCTTCACTTTCACCTGAACGACAATAGTGTCGCCCGGGGCAAAGGTAGGGATCTCTTTGGTCATCTGCTCTGCTTCGAGTGCAAGGATGATTTTGTTAGTCATGCTGTGCTCCTAAGGTAAGTCAATGGACCTACCATCGATACGTTGTTAACTATCGTCCCGCGCGAGGATGTATTCCTCGAGCAGCTTCTTCTCTTCTCCAGAAAGCGAGCGGCTTTCCAGAAGATCGGCGCGTCGTTCATAGGTCCGACCAAGGGACTGCTGTAAACGCCAACGCCGGATGTGTGCGTGATTGCCACTTAGCAATACGTCGGGAACACGCTGATCCGCATACACCTCCGGACGGGTGTAGTGCGGGCAATCCAGCAAACCATCCGTGAAGGAATCTTCCTCCGCGGAGTCCGCATGCCCTAAAGCTCCAGGCAGCAGTCGTGTAACCGCATCTATCAGGACCATCGCCGGCAGCTCGCCGCCAGACAGGACATAGTCCCCAATCGACCACTCTTCATCGACATGAGCCTCAATAAAGCGCTCGTCAATGCCTTCATAGCGACCGGCAATCAGGATTAATGCTTCCTCATTCGCCAGTTCGCGTACCGCCGCCTGTTTCAGCTGACGGCCTTGAGGGGACAGGTAAATTACCTTCGCCTTCTCCCCAGCAGCTGCCTTGGCCTGAACCAACGCGTCTTCCAGGGGCTTGATCTTCATCACCATGCCCGGGCCACCGCCAAATGGGCGATCGTCCACAGTGTGATGTCGATCCGTCGTGTAGTCTCGCGGGTTCCAACAGGTGAGCTGCAACAGCCCCTGTTTCACCGCCCGACTGGTGATGCCGTACTCGCTGATGGCGGAGAACATCTCGGGAAACAAACTGATCACTTCAATGCGCAAATTAGCCACGCTTAGAAGTCCGCGTCCCATTCCACCTTCATCTCGCCCGCTGCCAGGTCAACAGCCAACACGCATTGCTCCGTATAGGGCAACAAGCGTTCGCGATCATCCAGGCTGCCAGCACAAGGCTTGACCACCATTACATCATTGGCGCCGGTTTCCAGAAGATGATCGATTTTCCCGAACAATTGCCCGAGTTGATCAATAACCTTCAGACCTTCCAGCTGGTACCAGTAGTACTCGCCGTCGGTCAATTCAGGGAACAGGTTGCGCGGCACGCAGATCTCATAACCAGCCAGAAGACGAGCTTCTTCACGATCATCAAGACCCTTGAGCTTCGCGACCAGGAACTTATCGCTCCCACGCCCACTGACCAGCTCGACCTGTTTCACACTACCTTCGCGCTTGAGCGTCCAGGTTTTGTACTGCAACAGGTTTTCTGTCGGATCAGTAAAGGAATACACCTTCACTTCGCCGCGAACGCCATGAACAGAATAAATCTTGCCGATAACGATCAAATCATCAGCAACAGTTGGCGTCGCGTTCATATTGCTCAGGCTGCGGCCTTAGCCGAGTCCTTCAACAGTTTTGCAACGCGCTCGGATGGCTGTGCGCCAACGCTCAGCCAATAGGCTACGCGCTCTTGGTTCACGGACAGACGAACTTCTTGACCACGAGCAACAGGGTTGAAGAAACCAACCTGTTCTTTGTGCGAACCGTCGCGCGGGTTGCGGCTGTCGGTTACGGTCAAGTGGTAAAACGGGCGCTTTTTGGAGCCGCCGAGGGCAAGACGGATTGTTAGCATGTGAAGATCGTTCCTGTAGTCGGTGCTGCAAATCTAAATGCACAGCGGGCATAGGTGCCCGAAAGGCCGCATATTCTAAGGAATATCCGGACTTTTGCAAATGTCTTTTTCTGGCGCCTATCAGCGTGCCATTCAGATCTGCTATAGAGCCGTCGTTTAAAACGGCAGGTCAGCCCCCGCCAACGGCGGGTTTGCTGGAGATCCCACATCCCTGTGGGTCGGAGCGCAAGCGAACTTGCGCTCGAATTCTTTACATTTTCGGCATGCCGCCGCCGGGCAACATACCGCCCATGCCGCGCATCATCTTGGCCATTCCGCCTTTGGCGGAGAATTTCTTCATCATCTTCTGCATCTGCTTGTGCTGCTTGATCAAGCGACCGATGTCCTGCACCTGGGTGCCGGAACCCATGGCGATCCGACGCTTGCGCGAACCGCTGATCAGCTCAGGGTCGCGGCGCTCGGCCGGGGTCATGGAGTTGATGATGGCTTCCATCTGCTTGAACTGCTTCTCTGCCGCGCCTTGGGCATTGCCCATTTGCGCCAGGTTCACACCGCCGATGTTCGGCAGCTTGTCCATCAGGCCGCCGAGGCCGCCCATGTTCTTCATTTGTTGCAACTGGTCGCGGAAGTCTTCGAGGTCGAAGCCCTTGCCCTTCTTCAGCTTCTTGGCCAGTTTATCGGCCTTGTCCTTGTCGAGGGTGGCTTCGGCCTGTTCGATCAGGCTGAGCACATCACCCATGCCGAGGATACGCGAGGCGATACGCTCAGGGTGGAACGGTTCAAGCGCTTCGCTCTTCTCACCCATACCGATGAACTTGATCGGCTTGCCGGTAATGGCGCGTACCGACAGCGCAGCACCGCCACGGGCGTCGCCATCGACCTTGGTCAGGATCACGCCGGTCAGCGGCAGCGCATCACCGAAAGCCTTGGCGGTGTTAGCCGCATCCTGGCCGGTCATGGCGTCGACCACGAACAGTGTCTCGACCGGATTGATCGCGGCATGCAGCGCCTTGATCTCGCCCATCATCTCTTCATCAATGTGCAGGCGACCGGCGGTATCGACGATTACGACATCAATGAACTTGAGCTTGGCCTCTTTAATAGCTGCGTTGGCAATGTCGACTGGCTTCTGGCTCAGATCGGACGGGAAGAAGGTTACGCCCACTTCGCCCGCCAGCATTTCCAACTGTTTGATGGCCGCAGGACGGTACACGTCGGCCGACACAACCATTACTGACTTCTTCTTGCGCTCTTTAAGGAAGCGCGCCAGCTTGCCGGCGGTGGTGGTTTTACCCGCACCTTGCAGACCGGCCATCAGCACGACGGCCGGTGGCACGGCGCTGAGGTTCAAATCTTCGTTGGCGGCGCCCATCAGGCTTTCGAGTTCGGCCTGGACGATCTTCACAAAGGCCTGGCCCGGGGTCAGGCTGCGGGACACTTCAGTGCCGACCGCACGCTCCTTGACCGAGTTGACGAAGTCCTTGACCACAGGCAAGGCCACGTCGGCTTCCAGCAACGCCATGCGTACTTCACGCAGGGTGTCTTTAATATTGTCCTCGGTCAGCTTGGCCTTGCCGGTTACGTGGCGCAGCGTCTGCGAGAGACGGTCAGTCAGGTTTTCAAACATGCGCGATCCTTTCAGGCCCTATTCATCGAAATGCATTGTAGACCGAGGTAATGGCGGCCCAGGCTGTGGTAAATCGCTATTAAAAACAGCGCTCGGCGAGCCTGCGGCGTGGGCAGGTCGCGGATTATAGCGAAGACTGCGCCCATGCACACCCGCTGTCTGGTCCGGGAGTCTTTCGTGGAACGCAGGTGTATGCCAAACTCAGCGCCTTTCGGGCTTGTCTATCAGGATTTATGGTCCCCTTGTCACCCAGTTTGCTACCCAGTCTCGCCGCCGCCCTCTTATATGCCGCTGCGACCTTCTATCAGGGCACTCGTCTTGCCCAAGGCACCAAGGCGGACAAACGCCTGCTGGTCGGCCTGGGCGTACTCGCCCTGCTGGCTCATGCCGCGAGCCTGTTCACCCACCTGATGACGCCGGTCGGCCTGGGCCTGGACTTTTTCAGTGCCGCCAGCCTGATCGCTGCAGCGGTCATCGCGCTGACGCTGCTGGCCTGCTACCGGATCCCCGTTGAGAACCTACTGGTCCTGCTCTTCCCCCTGGGCGTACTGACGGTGCTGCTGGCGCAGTTCGCGCCCACCGGCACGGTGCAGGTGATTGACGAAGAACCCGGTATCCTCGCCCATATTCTGTTGTCGATACTGGCCTACGGCATGTTCACCATCGCGGTGTTCCAGGCCCTGCTCCTGCTCCTGCAGGATCACCAGCTCAAGCACAAGCACCCCTCCGGCCTGATCAAGAACTTCCCTCCGCTGCAAACCATGGAAAGCCTGCTATTCGGTTTCCTATGGGCCGGCTGGACGCTGCTCTCGCTGTCGCTTATCTCCGGCTGGTTGTTCGTCGAGAACCTGTTTGCCCAGCACCTGGTGCACAAGACCCTGCTGGCGTGCCTGGCCTGGGTGGTGTTCAGCGTGTTGCTGTGGGGCCGCAATCGCCTCGGCTGGCGCGGGCACAAGGCGATCCGCTGGACCCTGGCCGGTTTCTGCCTGCTGATGCTGGCCTATTTCGGCAGCAAGCTGGTTCGCGAATACATCCTGCATATTTGACGGGCAGCAATCATGGACAACTTGCCCCTTGGGCCGATGCTCGCGGTAATCGCCTTGCTGGTGTTATGGGCGGCGCTGTTTACCGCCATCGAAGCCGCACAACAACACCTGCTGGCCCTGCGCCCCGGTACACGTCAGGGCGACAAGGCTGCCGCCCGCCTGAGTTTCCCGCGCCACAGCCTGATCCTGTGCAACAGCCTGTGCCGTGCGGCCGTGGTAATCCTCTGCACCCTGCTGGCGATTTATGCCTGGGCACAGAACGGCCCGTGGCTCGGCTGGCTGATCTCCTGCGCTGTTCTACTGATCCTGGCCGACTACCTGCCACGCGCCCTGGCAACCCGCCATCCGCAAGCGGTGCTGGGCTTCGGCAACACGCTGCTGGGCGTGCCATTGAAAATCCTCTATCCCGCCGCCTGGCTGCTCAATGGCATCAGCCTGTTGCTGCTACGCCCGTTTGCCCGAAAGCCCGGCGTGGTGAAAAAGAGCGACGAGCCACAGCCCGACCACGACGATGAGCCGCAGCCCGAGGCCGACGACAGCCGCACCCCTGGTATGCCGGGCATCCACGCCTTGGACAACATCACCGTCAATGACATCCTGGTACCCCGCAGCGAAGTGGACGGTATCAACCTGGATGACTCGATCGAAGAAATCATCGAGCAACTGCGCACCTCACCGCGCACTCGCCTGCCGGTGTTCCACAGTGACATCAATCAGGTCGAAGCCGTACTGAACACCCGACTGATCCAGCATCTGCTGCCGGACGCCAGCCTGACCAAGGAAGCTTTGCTCGAGGCCTCCTACGAACCCTACTTCGTACCGGAAAGCACGCCCCTCCAGCTGCAACTGCTGAACTTCCACAAACAGCAGCGGCGCTTGGGCATGGTGGTGGATGAATATGGCGAAGTGCTGGGCATCGTTACTCTGGAAGACATCCTCGAAGAAATCGTCGGAGAGTTCGAAAGTGAACAGGGTACGGACAACCCGCATATCGAAGCGCAGCCCGATGGCCGCTACATCATTGATGGCGCCGCTTCGATCCGCGAACTGAACAAGAGCCTGGGATGGCACCTGCCAAGCGACGGCCCCAAGACGCTCAACGGCCTGGTGACCGAAGCCCTGGAGACAATTCCGGATTGCGCGGTGTGCCTGAAGATCGGCCGCTACCGCCTGGAAATCCTCGAAACCGAGGACAACCGGGTGAGCAAGGTACTGATCTGGCACACCAGTCGAGTGCCGGTGGCCGTTTAATCCGCTTGTTCGATGCGCAACCCCCTTCCTATAATCGGGTCGGCTTACCCAAGCCCCGCCCGACCGTGTGCTATCCGCACTGAGCGCGTCCAGGCACCGCAGCATCCTGTCTGACCGGTGTACGCTCCCATCCCGAGCCGCCCCGCGCACAACCCTGATCCAGGGGTGTTCGACCAATAATAATCCGCGTCCAAACGCGCAATGACTGTCAGGGATAACTCAATGAGCACCACCTATAACGAGGCTGCGACCGCCGCCCCGACCAACTCGACTGCACGAGTCGCCACCGCGAGCATCGTCGGTACCGCCATCGAGTTCTACGACTTCTATATCTACGCCACCGCCGCTGCCCTGGTGATCGGCCCGGTATTCTTCCCGCAAACCTCCGGCACCGCGCAGATGCTGGCGTCATTCCTGACCTTCGGTATCGCCTTTATCGCCCGCCCACTGGGTTCAGCGCTGTTCGGCCACTTTGGCGACCGTATCGGCCGCAAGTCGACGCTGGTGGCTTCACTGCTGCTGATGGGCGTGTGCACCACGTTGATCGGTTTGCTGCCCGGCTATGACAGCATCGGGGCCTGGGCGCCGATTCTGTTGTGCGTGCTGCGTTTCGGCCAGGGCCTTGGCCTGGGCGGGGAATGGGGCGGCGCGGCGCTGCTGGCTACCGAGAATGCGCCAAAGGGCAAACGCGCCTGGTTCGGCATGTTCCCGCAGCTTGGCCCATCGATCGGCTTCCTGGCCGCAAACGGCTTGTTCCTGATCCTGGCCATGAGCCTCAACGACGAGCAATTCCGTAGCTGGGGCTGGCGCATCCCGTTCATCCTCAGCGCAGCACTGGTGATGGTCGGCCTGTACGCGCGGTTGAAATTGCATGAAACCCCGGTGTTCGCCAACGCCGTGGCCAAGGAAAAACCGGTAAAGGTGCCGCTGGTGGAATTGTTCAGCCAGCATTGGCTGCCGGTGCTGCTGGGCGCCGCATCGATGGTGGTGTGCTATGCGCTGTTCTATATCACCACGGCGTTCTCCCTGAGCTACGGCGTGTCGACCTTGGGCTACAGCCGCGAGACATTCCTTGGCCTGCTGTGCTTCGCGGTGCTGTTCATGGGTTTGGCCACACCGTTGGCTGCCTTGGCCAGTGATCGGTACGGGCGCAAGCCGGTGCTGATCGTCGGCGCAGTCCTGGCGATCCTGTCCGGCTTCACCATGGAGCCACTGCTGACTCATGGCTCGACCTGGGCCGTGGCACTGTTCCTGGCGCTGGAGCTGTTCCTGATGGGTGTGACCTTCGCACCGATGGGCGCCCTGCTGCCAGAGCTATTCCCAACCCGCGTGCGTTATACCGGCGCTTCGGCGGCGTATAACTTGGGTGGAATTGTGGGCGCTTCGGCGGCACCGTTTTTCGCAACCAAGCTGGTGGCGATGGGCGGGCTCAGTTATGTCGGCGGGTATGTGTCGGCGGCAGCGTTGCTCAGCTTGATTGCTGTGCTGTGCCTGAAAGAGACGCGGGATAATGATTTGAACAAGGTTGCCTGATAGACCGCTATCGGCGGCAAGTCGAATCGTCGCACCGCCCCTCCCACATTTTGAGCGCATTTCTACAGATTAAACGCGGTCAAGTGTGGGAGGGGCGGTGCGAAGATTCGATTTGCCCCCGATGCTTTCTAGAGCTCTACCACAACCGCCTGGGAAGCACGGGTTGCCTTGGCCCGAGCCGCTTCAATCGACTCATCCCGCGCCAACGCCACGCCCATGCGGCGCTGGCCATTCACTTCTGGCTTACCAAACAGACGCAACGCGGTGTCCGGCTCGCTCAGTGCAGCGCCGAGGTTGGCGAATGCGGTCTGGGTCGACTGCCCTTCCACCAGAATCACCGCCGAGGCCGAAGGCCCGAACTGGCGAATCAACGGGATTGGCAAGCCCAGAATGGCGCGCGCGTGCAGGGCAAACTGCGATAGATCCTGGGAAATCAAGGTCACCAGACCCGTGTCATGCGGGCGCGGCGACACTTCGCTGAACCACACCTGATCGCCCTTAATGAACAGCTCCACGCCAAACAGACCACGGCCACCCAAGGCTTCGGTCACGGCTTTGGCAACGCGCTCGGATTCCGCCAGGGCAACCGGGCTCATGGCCTGTGGCTGCCAGGATTCCTGATAGTCGCCCTTCTCCTGACGGTGGCCGACTGGCGCGCAGAAGGTGGTGCCGCCGATATGGCGCACGGTCAGCAAGGTGATTTCGTAGTCGAAGTCGATAAAACCTTCGATGATCACGCGGCCTTTGCCAGCCCGCCCGCCTTCCTGGGCGTAATCCCAGGCCTTCTGCACATCGTCAGCGCTGCGCAGCAAGCTCTGGCCTTTGCCAGACGAGCTCATCACTGGCTTGACCACGCACGGGAAGCCCAGATCCTGGACGGCCTTGCTGTAGTCTTCAAAGGTGTCGGCGAAGTGGTACGGCGAGGTCGGCAGGTCCAGTTCTTCGGCGGCCAGGCGACGGATACCTTCGCGGTTCATGGTCAGCGACGTGGCGCGCGCGGTCGGGATCACGGTGAAGCCTTCGGCTTCCAGCTCCACCAGGGTAGCGGTGGCGATGGCTTCGATTTCCGGCACGATGAAGTGCGGTTTTTCCGCTTCGATCACCGCACGCAGGGCGGCGCCGTCGAGCATGTTGATCACATGGCTACGGTGGGCAACCTGCATGGCCGGCGCATTGGCGTAGCGATCCACGGCAATCACTTCAACGCCCAGGCGTTGCAGTTCGATCACCACTTCCTTGCCCAGCTCACCGCAGCCACACAGCAAAACGCGGGTCGCGGTTGGCGACAATGGAGTTCCGATTCGGGTCATCTCAGGTCCTCAGGGGAGCGGATCATGGGGAGAAAGGCCGGCATTTTACATGAACTGTAAAAATTGGCCTCAGTTGGCGACGGCCCGCTTGCGGATACGCCAGGCCATGATCAGCCACACCACCGTGACCCCGGCGAATTTCGATGCCAAGGCCGTACCCACCACCGCCGGCGTCAGCGCGCCGATCAGGCCGAAGAAGATAAACGTGTCGAGGGGAATGCTCAGCGCCGAACTTATCCACAGGCGATCGTGGAGCGGGCGCTTGGTGATGCTGAACACCAGCCAGTCGATGCATTCGGACACCGCGAATGCCGTGGCACTGGCCAGGGCAATGGCAGGGTCGGAAGTGACATAGGACAGTACCAGCGCCGCCAACATGGCGATGATCGCACCGTGGCCGAAGCGGGTTTGCACCATGTCGCGCAGAATAAATACCAGGCCACCCCAGGCGGACCAGATCACGTCAAGGTGCGGGGCGGTGGAGAAAGCGAAGTTGATCAGCACGACGCTGCTGATGTAGGCGATCAGGAAGAGCATGGGGCGAAAGACCTGTGAACAAGGGGCACAGGGTACTTCACATTTTGAAATATGTCGTCTGGGAGGGCCTCATCGGGGGCAAGCCCCCTCCCACATTTTGACCGTATTCCTACAGATTAAACGCGGTTAAGTGTGGAAGGGGGCTTGCCCCCCGATGGCGATCTATCAGGCGCCGGATTTACCAGAAGCCATAAACACCAGCCCAGCCGCCACCGCTCGCTCGTGGCACAAGCACAACACCGCCCGGCGTTCGGCGTTGTCCATGCGGCTCCAGCGCGTGATTTCATACACGGTGCGCTGGCAGCCGGTGCAGATGTCGTCATCATCCAGCGCGCAAATGCTCACGCACGGCGAGCCAACGGGGCGTTCAATCGGGTTCATTCTTGCTGCTCAGCCAGGTCGCGGGCATAGCGCTGTGAGTTATGCACATAGTGGGCGGCGCTGGCTTCGAGCATGCGCTTTTGCGCGTCGGTCAACTCCCGCACCACTTTGCCCGGCGAGCCCATGACCAGCGAGCCATCGGGAATTTCCTTGCCTTCGCCAATCAGCGAGTTAGCGCCAATGATGCAGTGCTTGCCGATTTTCGCGCCGTTGAGGATCACTGCATTGATGCCGATCAGACTGTAATCGTCCACGGTGCAGCCGTGCAGCATGGCGTTATGGCCGATGGTCACGCCCGTGCCCAGAGTCAGCGGATAGCCCATATCGGTGTGCATCACGCTGCCGTCCTGCACATTACTGTTCTTGCCGATCAGGATCAGTTCGTTGTCGCCACGCAATACCGCGTTGAACCAGACGTTGGCGCCCTCTTCCAGCTTGACCTTGCCCACCAGCGTGGCGTTCGGCGCCACCCAGCTGTTGGGATGCGTCTCGACGCGGGCGTCGCCCAGGCGGTATTTCATGGTGTGTCCTCACGGCTTGCCATTCAAACGATGGCTTAGATATTGATGAAGCTCTTGGGCGGCTGGTGCAGGCTGATCTGGGCGTCGTCATAGAGCAGGTTAATCAACTCGACGATCATGATCGCCGTCAGCCCCCAAATCTTGTATTCGCCAAACCGATAGCTGGGCACATACCAACTGCGGCCCTGGTAATCGATTCTGTGGGTATGTTCGCGCGGATCCTGTCGGAAAAAGTCCAGGGGTACGCTGAAAACGGCGGCAATCTCTGCATCATTGGCCAGGTATTCGACGTAATCAGGGACCACGCCGACATAAGGTGTGACGCGAATACCATGCAGGGAGATCAGGGGGCTCAACGGGCCGATCACTTCGACCAAGCCAGGCGGCAGGCCGATTTCCTCTTCGGCCTCACGCAGGGCGGTGAAAATCAGGTCCGGGTCTTCGGGGTCGCGACGACCGCCGGGAAACGCCACTTCGCCACCGTGGGTCGACAGGCCGCTGGCGCGTAGGGTCAGGATCAGCTCGGGTTCATCACTGCGGGTAATCGGCACCAGCACCGCAGCCTCGGGGAAACGCCCGTCGGTTTCCAGCGTGTGGGGGGTGTGGTTGCTTACCCGGCGAAGTAGCTCGTCCAGCATGAGTCATCTCGGTCTGTTGGCTACCATGCATCATGCACCA
Organism: Pseudomonas sp. H1_D04; assembly: GCF_054683855.1. NCBI lineage: Bacteria > Pseudomonadati > Pseudomonadota > Gammaproteobacteria > Pseudomonadales > Pseudomonadaceae > Pseudomonas > Pseudomonas sp. H1_D04. The sequence goes on along the minus strand of NZ_CP162826.1, from coordinate 3,323,674 downwards.
AAGCGTGCGGGCGCCCAACCCCAAAACCCGGCGGGTGTCGCTAAACGACAACTTGCAGGCCCCTGCCCGCCACGCCAAGATAGGCGCACTTTCCAGGAACCCCAGCATGAAATTCTGCAGCCAGTGCGGTAAACCGGTCACCCAACGCATTCCAGAAGGCGACGGGCGCCTGCGTTTTGTGTGTGATCACTGCTCGACCATTCACTATCAGAACCCCAATATCGTCGCCGGGACCGTGCCGGTGTGGGGCGATAAAGTGCTGCTGTGCCGACGCGCCATCGAACCGCGCCTGGGCTACTGGACCCTGCCCGCGGGCTTTATGGAAAACGGCGAGACCGTCGAGCAGGCCGCCACGCGCGAAACCCAGGAAGAAGCCTGCGCACGCGTGCGCAACCTGGCGATTTACACCCTGATCGATGTGCCGCACATCAATCAGGTGCATATCTTCTACCGCGCCGAACTGGTCGACCTGGACTTCGCCGCAGGCCCCGAAAGCCTTGAAGTGCAGCTGTTTGACGAAGCCGACATCCCTTGGTCCGAGCTGGCTTTCCGCACGGTGGGACGTACCTTAGAATGCTTTTTCGCTGACCGCAGACTTGAGTCCTACCCGGTGCGCAGCGAGGCTGTGCCGCCGATGGGCAAGCCCGCCCAATAATAATCCGGCATCAAGGGAAATCGTTTTAATGCGTTGGTTGCTTGCTCTGCTCTGCCTGTCGTTCGCTACCCTTTCGCCGGCTTCTACCGTGGAGACCCTGGGCGGCAAAACCGTCGAAAAAGTCCTGGTGCTCAAGTCCGCCCATCAATTGCAACTGATCAACGACGGCAAGCCGATCAAGACTTACCGCATTTCCCTGGGCAAAAACCCCAAGGGCCACAAGCTGATAGAGGGCGACCGCCGCACCCCGGAAGGCCTGTACTGGATCGACTGGCGCAAGACCAGCGACCGCTTCAACCTGGCCATGCACATCTCCTACCCCAATATCAGCGACGCCGCCCGCGCGCGCCGCGAAGGGGTGAAGCCCGGCAGCATGATCATGATCCACGGCACGCCTGACACCGAAGACTATCCCGAACAGTGGTTCCACACCCTGGACTGGACCGACGGCTGCATCGCCATGCGCAACGTCGATATGCGTGAAGTCTGGACCCTGGTCAAAGACGGCACCCTGATCGAGATTCGGCCGTAATCGTCGACCGTTCGTAAAATAATTCGAAAATTTTTCCCGCCTTCAACAGCGCCCGCCGGTGAATACCAGTTCACCGCGCGGGCTGCGCCGTTCTGCGCGCCATAAAGACCTCTCTAATACCACTTAAGACCGAGCCCCGTTATAGGGCCATAAAAACCGGATTTGCACCGTTTTCGCTGCATTGACATGGTATTTAAGTGGTATTAATTTCCGGCCAATACCGGGCGACAACACTCCAATAACGCATCGGAAACTTGACAGATGAATCCCATCCTGGCCCTGCGCCCTGACGACAAACAATCCACGCCGCTTTACCTGCAATTGGCCCGCAAGCTGGAAGCGGCCATCCATGCCGGCGAGTGGAAATCCGAACAGGCATTGCCGTCTGAACGCGTCCTTAGCGAGCAACTGAGCATCTCGCGAGTCACCGCCCGCAAGGCGCTGGAAGTGTTGTTTGCCCAAGGCCTGATCCGCCGCAGCCAGGGCTCCGGTACCTTTATCACGCCTCGCCTGGAACAGCCGCTCTCACGCCTGTCGGGTTTCAGCGAGATGTTGCGCCTCAAGGGCTTTGTGCCCAGCTCCCAATGGCTGGAGCGTGACATCACCCCGCCGACCCATGAAGAGCTGATCCGCCTGGCCCTGTCGCCCACCGACAAAGTGGCGCGCCTCAAGCGTTTGCGTAAAGTCGACGACACCGTCATGGCCATTGAGATGACCACGATGCCCGCCTCGGTGCTGCCGCAACCGCAAGCCATCGGCAGCTCGCTGTACGAGTACCTGGAAAGTATCGGCAAGCCCATCGTCCGTGCCCTGCAGCATATCCAGGCGGTCAACGCCTCGGACGAGTTCGCCGCCCTGGTGGGCATCGCCCCCGGCACCGCCATGCTGCTGATGACCCGCGTGGGCTACACCGCCGACAACACGCCGATTGAAATCACCGACACCTACTGCCGCAACGACTACTACGACTTTGTCGCAGAGCTGCGTCGATATGACTTTGCCGCCGAGTAGCGGCCTTAGAGAACTGCCCATGTCCGAAGATAATATCCTCACGCCCCACGGCTGGATTCGCGGCCGCCTGGTGCATGAACACGGCAAGGTAACCGCCATTGAAGGCGTGCCTTGCGACCCGACGCAAAACGATTTGCCCTACCTGCTGCCGGGCTTTATCGACCTGCATGTGCACGGCGGCGGTGGCAAGGACATCATGGAAGGCATCGACGCCTTCGAGACCATCACCCGCACCCACGTGCGCTTTGGCACCACCTCGCTGCTGGCCACCACCATGACCGCGCCGGTGGATGAAATCTCCAGCGTGCTCGGTCAACTCGGCGGCTTTTGCGAGCAGCGCCCTGCCGGCAGCGCCCGAGTACTCGGCGTACACCTGGAAGGGCCTTACATCAACCCAGGCAAACTTGGCGCCCAACCCAACTTCGCCCACACCGCGCTGATGGAAGAAGTCGAGGCGTACCTGCGCCTGGCGCCCATCCGAGTGATCACCATCGCCCCGGAAATCGCCGGCCACGACGCCCTGATCCGCACCCTCAGCGAGCGCGGCGTACGCATGCAGATCGGCCACACCTTGGGCAGCTATGAAGAAGGCGTCGCCGCCCTCGCTGCGGGCGCCACCAGTTTTACCCATCTGTACAACGCGATGAGCCCGTTGCATCACCGCGAGCCGGGGATCGTCGGCGCCGCGCTGGCCCACGCCAAGTACGCCGAGTTGATTCCGGACCTGCTGCATGTGCATCCCGGCGCAATGCGCGTGGCGCTGCGGTCGATCCCTTGCCTGTATTGCGTTACCGATTCCACCGCCGCCGCCGGCATGCCCGATGGCGAATACAAGCTGGGCAGCCACACCGTGACCAAATGCCTGGGCGGCGTACGCCTGGCCGACGGCACCCTGGCCGGCAGCACGCTGACTATGGACCAGGCGCTGCGCAATCTGGTGAAGATCGGCCTGCCTATCAGCGAAGCCTCACAACGCCTGTCGCAATTTCCTGCGGATTACCTGGGCCTGGAAGAACGCGGCCGCCTGCAACCCGGCAGCTTTGCCGACTGCGTGCGCCTGGACCGCTCCCTGCAACTCACCGACGTCATGGTCGAAGGAGAAACCATTGTCTTCAAAAATGCTTGAAGAGGCCTTGGCCTCCTGTGACGCCGTCGCGGCGCAACTGCAACGCCTGAACCCGGCACTGGAAGAAATCGCCGGCCGCCTGCGCCGCCAGCCGCCGCAAGTGGCGATGACCATCGCCCGTGGCAGCTCGGACCACGCCGCCAGCTATTTCGCCTACCTGGCCATGCAGCATGTGGGCATTCCGGTGGCGTCGTTGCCGATGTCGGTGGTGACCTTGCTGCAAGCGCCGTTGAAGGTCAGCGGCCAGGTGGCGTTCGGTTTCTCGCAGTCCGGCCAAAGCCCGGACTTGGTCAACAGCCTGCGCCTGCTGCGTAAGCGCGGGGCTTTGAGCATCTCGTTGGTCAACGCCGAAGACTCGCCGCTGGAAGCCGCCTGTGAATTCCACGTGCCGCTGTGCGCCGGGCCGGAACTCAGCGTGGCCGCGACCAAAAGCTTTATCGCCACCCTCAGCGCCAGCGCGCTGTTGGTCGGCCACTGGAATCAGGAAGCCGACCTGCTGCAAGCCTGCCAGGCGTTGCCCGATGGCCTGCGTGAAGCGGCCCGCCAGGATTGGAGCCGCGCCATCGACGCCCTGCGCGACAGTCAGCGCCTGATGGTGATCGGCCGTGGCGCCGGTTTTGCCATTGCCCAGGAAGCCGCACTCAAGCTCAAGGAAACCTCGGCGATCCAGGCCGAAGCCTTCAGCAGCGCCGAGGTGCGCCATGGGCCGATGGCCTTGATCGGCGACAACTATCCACTGTTGGTGTTTGCCCCGCGCGGCGCCGAGCAGGCAGGCCTGTTGAGCCTGGCCGCCGACATGCGCCAGCGCGGTGCCCGCGTGCTGTTGGCCGCGCCGGACGATATCGCCGAACGCGACCTGACCCTGAGCCGCGCCGAACACCCGAGCCTGGACCCGGTGCTGGCGATCCAGAGTTTCTACGTCATGGCCGCCGGTCTGGCGGTCGCCCGCGGCATGGACCCGGACCAACCGCGCCACCTGAGCAAAGTCACCCGCACTCACTGAGTGGTGTGCCGTGTTTTCCTGATGAGTACCGTGCCCATGTCTAACAACAATAATGCAGTGACCCTCAGCGCCCCCCTCAGTGGGCCGGTGCTGACCCTGGGCAACGTCCCCGACGAGGTATTCGCCAGCGGTGCCATGGGCGACGGCCTTGCGATCGACCCGCTTAATAACTGCCTGCATGCGCCCTGCGACGGCGAGATCATTCACGTCGCGCGTACCGGCCACGCGCTGACAATCCGCGCCGACAATGGCGCCGAGCTGCTGATGCATCTGGGCATCGACACCGTCGAGCTGAAGGGCGAAGGTTTTGCGCTGCTGGTCAAACAGGGCGCCCGGGTGAGCCTGGGCCAGGCGCTGGTACGGTTTGACCTGGATTGCATTGCGCGCCAGTGCAAGAGCCTTATCAGCCTGATCATCCTAACCAATGGCGAGCACTTCGACGTGCTGCCTCTGGCGTCGCAAACCGTCAACGTCGGCGAGCCACTGATGCAGGTCATCGCGCGGTCGACAGCGCCCGCTCAGACGGCTGTGGATAACTCCATCGAAGAAGCCAGCTCCCGTGTGCACATCACCCATCGAGGCGGCTTGCATGCTCGGCCCGCAGCGCTGATCCGCAAGACGGCCCAGGGCTTCAGCAGCCAGGCGCGCTTGCACTACGCTGACAAGTCGGCCGCCTGCGACAGCTTGATCGGTTTGATGGGGCTCGGCATCGGCGAAGGCGACGAAGTGCGCGTCACTTGCCGCGGCAAGGACTGCGAGGCGGCGTTGCAGGCCTTGGTTGCCGCGCTGTCTGCACCGATGAAAGAAGAACATCACGCGCCTGCCGCCGTTACGCCACGCCGAGCCAATACCGAAGCCGGTGTATTGCAAGGTGTCTGCGCGGCGCCCGGCCTGGTCTGCGGGCCGCTGTTTCGCCTGAGCGGTATCGAGCTGCCCGCAGACACGGGCCAGCATTCGGCCGACGAACAACTGCAACGTCTGGACACGGCGCTGGAGCAGGTGCGCGGTGAAATCCGCAACACCCTGGAGCACGCCCGCCAGCGTAAAAACGTCGAGGAAGAAGACATCTTCGCCGCCCACCTGGCCCTGCTGGAAGACCCGACCCTGCTGGAAGCCGCCACGGGTGCCATCGAGCAAGGCAGCGCCGCCACCCATGCCTGGCGCGATGCGATCCAGGCCCAGTGCGCAGTGCTGCTGGCATTGGGCAAGCCGTTGTTCGCCGAGCGCGCCAACGACCTGCGCGACCTGCAACAACGCGTGCTGCGCACCTTGCTGGGTGAAGCCTGGCACTTCGAGTTACCCGCTGGCGCCATCGTCAGCGCCCATGAACTGACGCCCTCGGATTTGCTGCAACTGAGCGCGCAGCAGGCCGCCGGCTTGTGCATGGCCGAAGGCGGCGCGACCTCCCATGTGGCGATTCTGGCGCGCGGCAAAGGGCTGCCCTGCGTGGTCGCGCTGGGCAGCGAAGTCCTCGACGTACCGCAAGGCCAGCGGGTGGTACTAGACGCCGCCAACGGTCGCCTGGAACTGGCGCCCAGCGAAGCCCGTCACGCTCAAGTGCACCAGATTCGCGACGCGCAAAAACTGCGCCGCCAACAGCAACAGGCCCAGGCCCACCAACCGGCACGCACCAGTGACGGCGTAGGCATTGAAGTGGCTGCCAATGTTGCCTCCAGCGCAGAAGCTCAAACAGCGTTTGAAAACGGCGCCGATGGTGTCGGCCTGCTGCGTACCGAATTCCTCTTTGTCGACCGCCGCACCGCGCCGGATGAACAGGAGCAACGCCAGGCCTATCAAGCCGTGCTGGACGCCATGGGCGACAAGTCGGTGATCATCCGCACCATCGATGTGGGCGGCGACAAACAACTCGACTACCTGCCCCTGCCCGTCGAAGCCAACCCGGTCTTGGGCCTGCGCGGTATCCGCATGGCCCAGGTGCGTCCCGAACTGCTCGACCAGCAACTGCGCGCGCTGCTGCAACTCACACCGTTGGCGCGCTGCCGCATCCTGTTGCCGATGGTCAGCGAAGTCGACGAACTGCTGGAGATCCGCCAGCGCCTGGATGAACTGTGTGCGCAGCTGAAGCTGACCCAGCGCCCTGAACTGGGGGTGATGATCGAAGTTCCCGCCGCCGCGCTGATGGCCGAACAACTGGCCGAACATGCGGACTTCCTGTCCATCGGCACCAATGACCTGTCCCAGTACACCCTGGCCATGGACCGCGACCACGCCGGACTCGCCGCGCGGGTCGACGCGCTGCACCCGGCGCTGCTGCGGCTGATCGCCCAAACCTGCGACGGCGCAGCCAAGCATGGGCGCTGGGTTGGCGTCTGCGGCGCGCTGGCGTCCGACCCGCTGGCCACCCCCGCACTGATCGGCCTGGGGGTCAGCGAGCTGTCGGTGAGCCCGCCGCAAATCGCAGAAATCAAGGACCGCGTCCGCCACCTGGATGCGGCGCAATGCCGGCAACTGAGCCTTAGCCTGCTCGACCTGAGCAGCGCCAAAGCCGTACGCCAAGCCTGTCAACACCACTGGCCGCTGAGCTGACAACAACAAGAAAAAGGAGACCCGCCATGTACCAACTGTTCATCGAAGGCCTGCAACGCCTGGGCCGCGCGCTGATGCTGCCTATCGCCATCCTGCCGATTGCCGGCCTGCTGTTGCGCCTGGGCGATACCGACCTGCTCAACATCGCAGTGATGCACGATGCCGGCCAGGCGATCTTCGCCAACCTGGCGCTGATCTTCGCCATCGGTATCGCCGTGGGCTTTGCCCGCGACAATAACGGCACAGCCGGGCTGGCCGGTGCGATTGGCTACCTGGTGATGATCTCTACCCTCAAGGTGATGGACACCAGCATCAACATGGGCATGCTCGCCGGGATCGCCAGCGGCTTGATGGCCGGTGCGCTGTATAACCGTTTCAAGGACATCAAGCTGCCTGAGTACCTGGCCTTCTTCGGCGGGCGACGGTTCGTGCCGATTGTCACCGGGTTCTCAGCGGTTGGGCTGGGGGTGATCTTTGGCCTGATCTGGCCGCCGATCCAGCACGGCATCAACAGTTTCGGCGTGCTGCTGATGGAAAGCGGCAGCATCGGCGCGTTCGTGTTCGGCGTGTTCAACCGCCTGCTGATCGTCACCGGCTTGCACCACATCCTCAACAACATGGCCTGGTTTGTGTTCGGCAGCTTCACCGACCCGGCCACCGGCGCCGTAGTGACCGGCGACTTGACCCGCTATTTTGCCGGTGACCCCAAAGGTGGCCAATTCATGACCGGCATGTTCCCGGTGATGCTGTTCGGCCTGCCCGCCGCGTGCCTGGCGATGTACCGCAACGCCCTGCCGGAACGGCGCAAGGTGATGGGCGGGATCTTCCTATCGATGGCGCTGACCTCGTTTCTCACCGGCGTGACCGAGCCGATTGAATTCGCATTCATGTTTCTCGCGCCGTTCCTGTACCTGATCCATGCGCTGCTCACCGGTCTGTCGATGGCCGTGACCAATATGCTGAATATCCACCTGGGCTTTACCTTCTCCGGCGGGTTTATCGACATGGTGCTGGGCTGGGGCAAGTCCACCAATGGCTGGCTGGTGGTGCCGGTGGGGCTGGCGTACGCAGCGATCTACTACACGGTGTTCAGCTACTGCATTCGCCGCTTCAACCTGAAAACCCCGGGCCGTGAAGACGGCCAAGTGGCACCGGCCGAAGCAATGAGCGACAACCAGCGCGCCACGGCGTACATCCGCGCCTTGGGCGGCGCGGACAATCTGCTGAGCGTCGGCGCCTGCACCACTCGCCTGCGCCTGGACATGGTTGACCGCAACAAGGCAGTGGATGCCGAGCTCAAAGCCCTGGGCGCGATGGCCATTGTGCGGCCGGGCAACGGGGGCAGTTTGCAGGTAGTGGTCGGGCCGCTGGCAGACAGCATTGCCGATGAGATTCGTCTGGCGATGCCGACCTCCGCCAGCACATCACCTGCCAGCGCCACTGCGCCGACTCAAGCCAGCAACGTTGCCTCGACCGTGGCGCAGCAATGGCTGGATGCGCTGGGCGGTCAGGCCAATGTCGTGCAGTTGGAATGCGTGGCCATGACCCGCCTGCGCCTGCACCTGGCCGACGAAAACGCGCTGTCGCAGGCACAGCTCACGGCACTCGGTTGCCAGGGTGTCAGCCGGATCGACGCCGGTGTGTGGCACCTGCTGGTCGGCGAGCAGGCCCAAGGCTTAAGCGCCGCACTCAAGACCCTGACCTCTCGCCAGCCAGTCCGCGCCGGCGCCTGACCTACCTATCTACCGCCCTGTTCGGGGCGGTCGTGCCCATGCTGAGGGCTCCAATCCTCAGCATGGAGCCTGTGCCCGTGAGCACTTCCACCCCACCCCTGACCTTTGACGAGATCAAAGGCTCACTCAACTTGATCGGCCATCACCTGCTCGACCTCGATGCACCGCTGCTGCCGACGCAGCCGGCGTCGCCTCCACTCGCGTACCTGGAGCGCCTGAATACCCATCTGGAAAACTACCGCCAGCAGTTCCTGACAAACAGCCGCGTGCTGTACCAGAACCTGGACAACAGCGATCTGCGCAGTACTGAAGGTCAGGCCCTGCTGACCACGCTCAAGGCCACGCTCAACACGCAATTGCTGGACATGGATAGCCGCGAGCAGATCGACGGCAAAGCGCGCAAATCCTTCATGACCTTTGAAGCCGGCTACATCGCACTGACCCACGAAACCGCACTCGCGGTCGCCGATCGCCTGTTCCACCCTCAAGAGCAGGCGATCCTGGACCGCGTACCACTGGGCGTCACGCAACGCCCCGGCCTGTATGCACTGACCTTTGAATACCAGGGGCAAACCATCGAACTGGCCGGTGCGTTTGTGCTGACCGAACATTCAAGCCCGGTGGTAAGCGAGCTTCAATCGAGCACGCCGGTTGGCCGCGTGGCACTGTTCACTCCCTCGCGCGGGATTGAATTTTTCGCCTCCCTGGCCGACCTCAACAGCGATCTGTTCCAACGCCTGGACGCCGCCGCCGAGCGCACTCACTTCATGGGCATGCTGGCGACCGACTACCGCGCACTGACGCCGCAAGCCATCTGGCCGCTGGCATTGACCCCGATCAGCGAACGGCCACTGTTCGAGCACCTCGACAACCAACTGATCGCCAAGCGCAGTGCCGACATTGACCGCGCCCTGAGCCTGGTGGACAACCCGCACACTGACGCGCAGGCACTGATCAATGCGCTGGAGCAGGCCATCGTCGACGCCGTGCCCGACCTCGGCGCGCGACTGCAATGGCGCGCCCAACTGCTGCTCGACCGATGGTTGCGGCACAGCGCGCCAGACTGGTACCGCAGCGCCTCAGACACCCAACGCGCACGACTCGCCGAACACTTGCAGCATTACGACCAGTCCCGGCAGCGCCTGGAACAACTGTTCGGTGCCCTGGCCACGCCGTACACCCTGGCACGCCACCAATGGCTGGAGCGCCTGAGCGATGACCTGGATATCCACGACCTGGAACCACAACGCTTGCTGGTGACCACCCGCCGCGCCGTCACACCGATCGGTGAATACAGCCACAAACGCGACCTGGTCGAATTGGCCTTGCGCGGCCTGCATCCCGACGATGAAAACGCCGGTTCCGATTTCCTCGAAAAGACCAGCCTCAGCTACGACGGCGCGCCACTGCCCGACACCTACGCCGCGCTGACACCGGCCTGGCTCGCGCAACAAATGGGCACGTTGCAACCGCGTATCGACTTCAGGGACCTGCAAAAGCAGCTGCATGCCAAGACCGAGCTGTGCCAGGCCATCGAAGCCATGCTCGACCACAGAATCAACGCGCTGGCCTGCACCGCAATGCTGCAGGGGCATCTCACTGCTGACGATTTCGAACTGATCCAACGCGTGCGCCAAGGCAGCGATCCATTGCTGAGCGCCACGACCCTGGCGCTGCACGAGGCCCAACTGCAAGACCTGTGGGTGCTGCTCCGGCGCGACGCCAGCGGCGCCGTCGACCGCGTGTTGCTGTGTACGCCGCAGGCTCCGCGCGAGCAACAGTTCCAGGCGTTCGACAGTGAAATTTCCTGCCAGAACCACATCCTCGTCTGGACTTTGGACAATGGCCTCAAATCGCCGCCAGGTACCCTCACCGATTACCTGATCAGCCGCGTCGCCCTGCGCTTTCGGGCCAAGATGAAACAGGTGCTCAGCGGCCTGAGCTACAAGTTTCACGCCCAGGAACACCGCGAAATCAGCTTCGGACACGCCGGCAGCCATGCCGATTGCCTCAAGGCCATGGCCACCCATGTGTTGGCCACGCGCCTGGATGACGATGAGTTCAGCACGCCCACCTGGTTCCGCGCGGCGCCGCTGACCACGCGGCGAACCCTGATGAAACTGGCGGACGACACCAAAGGCGGTCTGCGCGCCTACAACGATTATTCGTTGTCCGAGGCGCAAGTGCCGGGCTTCAGCGCTTACCTGCATGAGCAGGCGCGCGCCCGTCTGAATGAGCTGCTGGGACGCCCACGCAACGATGTCGACCCCGACACTGTTTGGGCCTACTCACCGGGGTCGGCAAAGGCTGCGCCCATCAACTACACCCAGCTGTATCGCGACGGCTATGCCGACGGCATCGGTTTTCTCGACGAAAAGTTCTCGCGCTCGGCACGTTTCAAAGGCCCCGAAGGCATCGACCTGAGCCCATTGACCGCCGAAAAAGTCGCACGCTCGGTCACCGGCGTCTGGATCGGCCAGCGCTACATCGATGAGATCAAGACACGCCTACTGAACGTCGGCAGCCCGGACTACAAGCTGCGCCGCGATACCACACTGGCCATTACTCAATGGCAATTGCGCAGTGCCGCTCTGGAATCTCACTTGCAGGGGGATATCGCGTCCATCGACCGGGAATGGCTGGAGCGCAGTATTGCGAAGATGGGCGAGACGGCACCGGCCATCCGCCGCGACCATGGGATCCACCGCCTGGTCATCGACGGCGACTGGGTGATCGGCTGCTATCTGTTCACCCATGCCGATGACCCAACGCTGCTCTACACCCCCAATGCTCCGGACGGCATCAGCGTGCGTGAAGCCAGGCAGTTCAACTACTTGCTGAAAAAGCTGCCCGGCATGCTCGGTTACCTGGTGCAACGCGTCGCGGTGCAGTCCCAGGGACGAGTGCGCACATTCCTGGAGGACGCCCGGCACCAGTTGCCTGAAGGGCTGGATAAAACCAGCATCAGCCCGCCGCGCTATGACCCGATACGCGCGCAAACCCAGATCCAGGACCTGCGGCGCGAGGTGTATGACCTCAAGCTGCAACGCACCATTGATGATGTTCACGCGACTACCGTCAACCGCACTCAGATGATCAGCGGCATCGCCTGGACCTGTGTGGAATGGGTTGCCGCCATCGCTACCGCGCCTTTTCCAGTGCTGAGCCTGAGCATCGGTCTGGCGCTGGCGTTCAAGGACGCCATGCTGGCTCTGCACGCTTACCACCAGGGCGACAACGCCCAGGCCCTGGAACACTTGATGGGTTACCTGCTCAACAGCGCCGGCGGGCTGTTCACCGACCTGCGCCCGGCCCTCGGCACCTTGCAACAGTTCGCCGTGCACCAGGCCCCAAGGCGCCTCGTACAGAGCCCGACACTGCAGTTGATCAGCGCCGTGGAACCGGCGCCACTCAAGCCTGCGGGGATGCAATCGGTGCTGTTCAATGGCGAATATCTCTGGGCTCATCAGACCCCGGACCCGATCGGACGCTATTTGCTCTATCGCCTCGACCCGGTCACCGGCAAGCTGGTCTCCACCACCCGCCTCGCCGCACCGGATGCCCAAGGTGTATGGCGCCGTACCGGAGTGACTGGCGGCGCGCCGAAGTATCAAAAAGTCCCGCAGGCCCCCGATGCGCTCAAGCACTACGAGATGCCCGCCCAGTACGCGGACAAACTGGAGCAGGTGCTCAACCCCGACCTCACGGCGCAACTGCGCCAACAGGGTGACTGGGTGTACCAAAACCCGCACGTCACCGTCGCTGCGGCGTCCCGGGAATTGCAGCCGGTGCGCGATGTGTATCAGCAACAAGTCAGCCAATTGACCCGCGACGCCGAGGACTTTTTCCGCCAGCAGCCGCCCGTCGCGCCCCGTGCCGAGGTACCTACCGTAACGCGGGAGACATCGTTGGCCACGCTCACCGATAACCCCGCATTTAGCCGCGCACCGAACCTGATCATTGGCGCCATCCCCGGCAGCGGTGTCGGCCAGCAGGTGCTTATCGAGAACATCGACGCGCTGCTCAACAAAGGCTTCAAGCGCCTGTACATCGAATACCTGCCCGGTGATGTGTTCCGCCCGAAACTGGACAAGCTCAACAGCGGCAAATCCTGGAAGCACATCGAGCGGCATCTGAAGCTCGTCGACAAGGCAATGGGCTTTGCCGACAACGCCGAATTTTCCTACGTGGCGCTGGTACGCAAGGCTTCGGCCAAAGGCATCAAGATCAAGGCACTGGACGCCTCGACCTGCTACGACCTGGATGATGCCCTCAACCTAGGCGACACCCCACCCACCACAACGCGCAGCACTGAGTTGCGCAATTTCTACTCGCACAAAGTCCTGCAAGGCGACAGCGAAGCCCTGCCCGATGAGCGCTGGATTGCCCTGTTGGACCCCGCGCGCATGCGCGCGGCTGATCAAGTCCCGGGCTTGGCCGATCTGCACAAGGCGGTTTCTGTGCGCGTGGAAAATGTCGGCGCTGACCATGCCGTGGGTTTGCGCATCGACGCCAGCGACGCTTCCGCCGATTACACCCTGGCCGTGCGCGGGCCTGAACGAACCGTAGAATCCCCTGGCCCGTCGAGTGGTGCGGCAACGGTCACGCATTACAGCGACTACGATATCGCTGCGGACCTGCGCGAAAGCATCCAGACCCAGTCATACCAGTCCCACGGCCTGGACAGTCATTTCCTGCCGGCCCCCGAGCACCGCAAGGCGTTTTCAGTGTTCAAGAAAACGCGGGAGCGTCTGACCCAAGATGCACAGCAGTACTTCAGCCAGCACACCCTGCCGGCTCGCCCGGAACTGTCGCGACTCAGCGGGCAGACGCAGCCGGAACCGTTTCTGCGCGCTGTCAGCGAAAGCCGGCTGGCGGGGCTGGTCATCGGCGAGGCCCACAGCGCGCAGACGAGCAAGGTGTTTCTGATCAAACACATGAAGCAACTCAAGGCGCTCAAGTTCGACACGCTGTACGTCGAACATTTGCTCACCGACCTGCACCAGGCAGAGCTGGATGCCTTCCGCCAATCCAAACGCCTTTCGCCCACGCTCAAGGACTACCTCAAACGCCAGGATGCCGGGCACATGCCGCTCTACAGTGGCGCTAACACCTACTTCGAAGTGATCCAGCAAGCCAACAAATATGGGTTGCGTGTACGCGCACTCGACTGCACCGCCAGTTACCACGTCAAGGGCGCCAACACAGAGGCGCGCAACCAGATGTTCAGCTACTTCGCGTCACGGGTGATCGACGCTGACCAGGCGGCGCACGGCCCACACAAATGGGTGGCGTTCATCGGCAGCGCCCACACCAACACCAACCTGCAAGTGCCCGGCCTGGCCGAGCTGCAAGGCGCCGCCAGCCTGCATATCCGCGATGCTGCGCCCAACCTGGCGTCCCCCATCCACCCCGGCCGCTGGGAGACAGGTCTGGAAACCCGCTGGACGGCACTGCGCAGCGACTTCACGCTAAAGGTCGGCGTGGCTGGCATGCGTGAGCCTGCCGCATTCGTACCGCTGGACCGCACCCGACTGAAAGTGTCCGGACACTTTCTGGTCGAACACCCGTCAATGGCCGAAAGCAACCTGCTGCACAAATCCCGCAGCGGCGAAATCGTCTCGACCCCGATCCAGGTCGATGACCAGGGCCTGTTCTACATCGATCGCTGGGGCATGGCGCAGCAGCGCTTCCTCTACCAAACCACCTTGATCGACGCCGTACGCGCCCAGGTACAACTGACGCCCGCGCCGTAATCCAGGCAACAAAAAACCCGCTGACCAAACTGGCCCAGCGGGTTTCTTGTTTATGCAGTCAACGAATCAGAAATCCGCCAACTGCCACACCTCATACGCCGGTGTCTCGTAGGGGTGGCTCAGCTTCAACGCAGCCACAACAGCCACGATCAGCGCATCCGCCACCACCAACTCGACCTTCCATTCTTCGACGACTTCGACCTGGCCAACCTGGCCGATAAACGGCTGACTGCCGTCCAACGCGCGGAATTGGCCCTGGCCCAGCACTTGCCAGGCGCAGTTGTCGTAGTCGCCAATGCGCCCGCCGCCAGCTGCAAAGACGGCGGTTTTCACCGTCTCTACATGGCTGTCGGGCACAAAGAAGGCAAGCTTGTACACGACCTTAGTTCACCCAAACGCGAGCGTTACGGAACATGCGCATCCACGCACCGTCCTCGTTCCACTCTTCCGGGCGCCACGAGTTCTGCACAGCGCGGAATACACGTTCCGGGTGCGGCATCATGATGGTCACGCGGCCGTCGCGGCTGGTGAGGCCGGTGATCCCGCGCGGCGAGCCGTTCGGGTTGGCAGGGTAGTTTTCGGTGACTTTGCCGTGGTTGTCGACGAAGCGCATGGCCACGCAACCGGACAGGTCGGCTTCGAGCAAGGCTTCTTCGCTGGCGAACTCCGCATGGCCTTCGCCGTGGGCGATGGCGATCGGCATGCGCGAACCGGCCATGCCTTGCAGGAAGATCGAGTTGGACTCCTGCACCTGCACCATGGCGACACGGGCTTCGAACTGCTCGGAACGGTTACGCACAAAGTGCGGCCAGAACTCGCTGCCCGGGATCAGTTCGCTGAGGTTGGACATCATCTGGCAACCGTTGCACACACCCAGGGTGAAGCTGTCGTTGCGCTCGAAGAAGCCTTGGAACGCATCGCGGGCACGGCTGTTGAACAGGGCCGACTTGGCCCAGCCTTCACCGGCACCCAGCACGTCGCCGTAGGAGAAACCTCCGCAAGCGACCAGGCCTTTGAACTCGTTGAGGTCAACGCGACCGGCGAGGATATCGCTCATGTGCACGTCAATCGCATTGAAGCCGGCACGGTCGAACGCCGCCGCCATTTCCACCTGTCCGTTGACGCCCTGCTCACGCAGCACAGCAACTTGTGGGCGAATGCCTTTCTTGATGTACGGCGCGGTGATGTCCTGGTTGACGTCGAAGCTGAGCTTGGTGCTCAGGCCCGGGTTGTCTTCTTCCAGGATCACGTCGAATTCCTGCTCGGCGCAATCGGCGTTGTCACGCAGGCGTTGGATCTGGTAGCTGGTCTCGGACCACTGGCGTTGCAGCAGACGGCGTTGACCGGCAAACACTGTATCGCCATTGAACGAGATATTGATTTCACCGTTGTTGATCGGCTGGCCAATCACCGCCACGCAGTCGTCCAGGCCAGCGGCGCTGAATTGAGCGAGTACGTCCGGAGTCGCGTCCTGGCGAACCTGGATCACGGCGCCCAACTCTTCGTTGAACAGGATGCCGTTGATCTCGGATGCATCCTCGGCAACGCTGTCGAGCACGATGTTCAGGCCGCAGTGACCGGCAAACGCCATCTCGACAACGCTGGTCAGCAGGCCGCCGTCGGAACGGTCGTGGTAAGCCAGCAGATGGCCGTCGGCGTTCAAGCCCTGGATCACGGCGAAGAAGGCTTTGAGGTCTTCAGCGTCGTCAACATCCGGCGCCACTTTGCCGAGCTTGCCGTGGGTTTGCGCGAGGATCGAGGCGCCCATGCGGTTCTGGCCACGGCCCAGGTCGATCAGGATCAGATCGGTGGTGCCTTTGTCCATGCGCAGTTGCGGGGTCAGGGTCTGGCGAACATCGGTAACCGGTGCAAAACCGGTCACGATCAACGACAGCGGCGAGGTCACGCTCTTGTCGGTGCCGTCTTCGTTCCAACGGGTGGCCATGGACATCGAGTCCTTGCCCACTGGAATGGTGATGCCCAGTTCCGGGCACAGCTCCATGCCGACCGCTTTTACGGTGTCATACAGACGCGCATCTTCACCCGGGTGACCGGCAGCGGACATCCAGTTGGCCGACAGTTTGATGTCAGACAGTTTGCCGATACGCGACGCGGCGATGTTGGTGAGGGTTTCACCAATGGCCATGCGGCCCGACGCCGGGGCGTCCAGCAGGGCCAGCGGCGTGCGCTCGCCCATTGCCATGGCTTCACCGGTGTAGACGTCGAAGCTGGTGGCGGTGACGGCAACGTCGGCCACCGGCACCTGCCATGGGCCGACCATTTGGTCACGGGCTACGAGGCCGGTGATGCTGCGGTCACCAATGGTGATCAGGAAGCTTTTGCTCGCCACGGCCGGGTGATGCAGCACGCGTTCGATGCTGTCGGCCAGTTCGAGTGTGCTTGGGTCGAAATCATCGCCCAGCTCGGCTTCACGCACCGCTGAACGGTGCATGCGCGGGGCTTTGCCCAGCAGCACTTCGAGGGGCATGTCCACCGGGCTGTTGCCGAAGTGGCTGTCAGTGACCGTCAGTTGCGGCTCGGCAGTGGCTTCGCCGACCACGGCAAACGGGCAGCGCTCGCGTTCGCAGATGGCCTGGAAGCGCGCGAAGTCTTCAGGGCCGACGGCCAGCACGTAACGCTCTTGGGATTCGTTGCTCCAGATTTCGTGCGGGGCCATGCCCGGCTCGTCGTTTGGAATGTTGCGCAGTTCGAAACGGCCACCACGGTCACCATCGTTGACCAGTTCCGGGAAGGCGTTGGACAAACCACCAGCACCGACGTCATGGATGAAGCTGATCGGGTTCTTGTCACCCAACTGCCAGCAACGGTCGATGACTTCCTGGCAGCGACGCTCCATTTCCGGGTTTTCACGCTGTACGGAAGCAAAATCCAGATCAGCCGAGCTGGTGCCGGTTGCCATAGAGGAAGCAGCACCGCCGCCCAGGCCAATCAGCATCGCCGGGCCACCCAGCACGATCAGCTTGGAGCCGACCAGAATCTCGCCTTTCTTGACGTGTTCTTCACGGATGTTGCCCATGCCGCCGGCCAACATGATCGGCTTGTGGTAACCGCGCACTTCATCACCATGGGGCGTGGTGATGGACTGTTCGAAGGTACGGAAGTAGCCAGTCAGAGCCGGGCGACCGAACTCGTTGTTGAACGCGGCGCCGCCGAGCGGGCCTTCGATCATGATGTCGAGGGCGGTAACGATGCGCTCAGGCTTGCCGTACGGCACTTCCCACGGCTGTTCAAAGCCAGGGATCTGCAGGTTGGACACGGTGAAACCGGTCAGGCCGGCCTTTGGCTTGGCGCCACGTCCGGTAGCACCTTCGTCACGGATTTCACCGCCGGAACCGGTGGCTGCGCCAGGGAACGGGGCAATCGCGGTCGGGTGGTTGTGGGTTTCGACTTTCATCAGGATGTGCACCGGTTCCTGAACCGCGCCGTACTGGCGGGTCTCTGGATCCGGGAAGAAACGGCCGGCGACGGAGCCGACGATCACCGAGGCGTTGTCCTTATACGCCGACAGAACGCCTTCGCTGTGCATCACGTAGGTGTTCTTGATCATGCCGAACAGGCTTTTTTCCTGGCTCTGGCCGTCGATGTCCCAACTGGCGTTGAAAATCTTGTGACGGCAATGCTCGGAGTTGGCCTGGGCGAACATCATCAGTTCGATGTCGTGCGGGTTGCGCTTCAAGCCGTTGAAGGCGTTGACCAGGTAGTCGATCTCGTCTTCGGCGAGAGCCAGGCCCAGTTCGGTGTTGGCCTTCTCCAGGGCGGCGCGGCCACCGCCAAGCACGTCAATCGCGGTCAGCGGCTTGGGCTCGGCGTGACTGAACAGACCGGCAGCCTGTTCGAGCTGGCTGACGATGATCTGGGTCATGCGGTCGTGCAGGCTGCTGGCGATCAGCTCGGCCTCGGCATCGCTGAACTGGCCGGCAACGTAGAAGGCGATACCGCGCTCCAGGCGCTGGATTTTTTCCAGGCCGCAGTTGCGGGCGATGTCGCTGGCCTTGCTCGACCAGGGCGAGATGGTGCCGAACCGTGGCAGAACCAGGAACAAGCGGCCGGTCGGCTCTTGAACGGGAACGCTTGGGCCGTACTTCAGAAGGCGTGCGAGCACTTGCTGTTCGTCGGCGGTCAATACGCCGGTAACGTCGGCGAAGTGAGCAAATTCAGCATACAGGCCTGTAACCGCTGGAACCTTCTGGCTCAGTTGTTCAAGGAGTTTGCTGTGGCGAAAGGCAGAAAGGGCAGGAGCGCCGCGCAGGATCAACATCTTCGGGACAGCCTCGGGAAGGGGTGTGCTTTGAGGCCGTGCATTCTAGCGTAAACCATCGCCAACGGCACCCGAAACGGCATCGCTGGCTGCTGCCGGACGTCAGTTGGCACGGTTTGCACACTATCGGGGCGTTATCCAAGGCATTGCGCGTAGTTATTTTAACCGTCACATTTGCCCGCCAAGCCACGTTTCTGCGGGCTGCAGCACAGTTTTGGCGGCGCTAGCAGACAAGTCCCCCGCTGTCGAGATATGGCGCCGTGGGCCGTTTGCGTATACTGCGCAGATGTTCTCACCAACTGCTTTGCGCCCGCG
Organism: Pseudomonas sp. H1_D04; assembly: GCF_054683855.1. Lineage (NCBI taxonomy): Bacteria > Pseudomonadati > Pseudomonadota > Gammaproteobacteria > Pseudomonadales > Pseudomonadaceae > Pseudomonas > Pseudomonas sp. H1_D04. The sequence goes on along the minus strand of NZ_CP162826.1, from coordinate 3,304,717 downwards.
ATGCGCCAAATGGCTCATCGCCACCGGACTCTTCCTGATGCTCAGCGCCTGTGTTGATAAACCCAGCACGCTTGAGCGAATCAAGGAGGATGGCGTATTGCGGGTCATTACCCGGAACAGCCCGGCCACGTATTTCCAGGACCGCAACGGTGAAACCGGTTTCGAATATGAACTGGTCAAGCGCTTTGCCGACGACCTGGGCGTGAAGCTGGAGATCGAGACTGCCGACAACCTCGACGACCTGTTCGGCCAACTGGGCAAGACCAATGGCCCGGTGCTCGCCGCCGCCGGCCTGGTCAGCAGCGAGCAGCGCCAGCAACAGGTGCGTTTCTCCCATCCTTACCTTGAAGTCACTCCGCAGGTCATCTACCGCAACGGCCAGTCACGGCCGACGAACGCGGCGGACCTAGTGGGCAAAAAGATCATGGTGCTCAAGGGCAGTACCCACGCCGAGCAATTGGCCGAGCTGAAAAAGCAAAACCCTGCAATCGAGTACGAAGAATCCGACGCGGTTGAGGTGGTCGACCTGCTGCGCATGGTGGACGAGGGGCAAATCGACCTGACCCTGGTGGACTCCAACGAAGTCGCGATGAACCAGGTGTACTTCCCCAACGTACGAGTGGCCTTCGACCTGGGCAACGCCAGCAACCAGAGCTGGGCCGTGGCCGCCGGCGAAGACAACAGCCTGCTCAACGAGATCAACAGCTACCTGGACAAGGTGGAAAAGAACGGCACCCTGCAACGTCTCAAAGACCGCTATTACGGGCACGTCGATGTGCTCGGTTATGTCGGCGCCTACACCTTCGCCCAGCATCTGCAGCAGCGCCTGCCCAAATACGAGAAACACTTCCGAGCCTATGCCAAGGAAGAAAAGGTCGACTGGCGCCTGTTAGCGGCCATCGGCTACCAGGAATCACTGTGGCAACCGGCGGTCACCTCCAAGACCGGCGTGCGCGGCCTGATGATGCTGACACAGAACACCGCACAGGCCATGGGCGTGTCCAACCGCCTGGATCCCAAGCAGAGCATCATGGGCGGCGCCAAGTACCTGGCCAAAATCAAGGATGAGTTGGACGACAGCATCGCCGAGCCGGACCGCACCTGGTTTGCCCTCGCCGCCTATAACGTCGGCACCGGCCATCTGGACGACGCGCGCACCCTGGCGAAGAAAGAAGGCCTGAACCCGAACAAGTGGTTGGATGTGAAGAAAATGCTGCCGCGCCTGTCGCAGAAGCAGTGGTACAGCAAGACCCGCTACGGCTACGCCCGGGGCGGTGAGCCGGTGCACTTTGTGGCGAACATCCGGCGCTACTACGACATTCTGACGTGGGTGACGCAGCCGCAGCTGGAAGGCAACCAGGTGGTCGAAGGCAACCTGCATGTGCCAGGTGTGGACAAGACCAAGCCTGCGGAAGACAACCCTAAGCTCTAAACGCCACCAACCAGCGCGGGACAAGCCCGCTCACCACAAGCAAGTCAATTCCACCCCATTCAAACGGCTCACATTCGATCACCGTCGTCTTGTAGGCCAGTGATCAGGTGCACCACACCTCCCGCCAACACCATCACACCCGGCACACCCGCCGCTTTCAACGCTGACTCATCCAACCGCCCCACATCCTGCAATTGCACCCTAACCCGCGTCAGTGCCACACGCTGTTGCGACGTGAGGTTATCCGCGCCACCCAACGCATTCAGCACGTCGGCCGACACTAGACTCTGCGTCGGCGCCTCGACCGTTTCGGCAATCAAATCCGGGGTCAGGGCTTTCCAGAACGCCTGCTTCAATTTATCCAACATGCTCAGTTCTCCAGCACAGATGAGGTTTCGACGGTCGCCGCGTGAAAGCCACGCAAGGCCTCGCGCACTTGGGCGGCCTCTTCCAGGCCCAGCACCTGACGGGCAATGCTCTGGCAGTCGACCAGGTCCAGCTCGCGCACGGTGGCCTTGATGGTCGGGATCAACGGCACGCTGACCGATAACTCATCCACCCCCAGCCCGATCAGCACCGGCACCGCCAGCGCTTCGGACGCCAGCGCGCCGCATACGCCAACCCACTTGCCATGGGCATGGGCGGCCTTGACGGTGGTGGCGATCAAGCGCAATACCGCCGGGTGAAAGCTGTCCGCCTGGCTGGCCAGGCGTGGGTGGTCGCGATCCATGGCCAGGGTGTATTGGGTCAGGTCGTTGGTGCCGATGGAGAAGAAATCCACATGGGGCGCAAACACGTCAGCCATCAACGCCGCAGAGGGCACTTCGATCATGATCCCCAGCTTCGGCAACTCGGCCACCCCCAGCGCCAGCGCTTCTTCTTCGAGAATCCTGCGGGCCAGGTGCAGTTCCGACAGCAGGCTGACCATCGGCAACATGATATGCAGCCGCGCCAAGCCGGCGCTGGCGAGGATCGCGCGGAACTGTTCGCGCAACAGTTCCGGGCGCTCCAGGCACAGGCGAATGCCGCGCAAGCCCAGGAACGGGTTGGTCTCGGCCTCCATCGGCACGTAGGCCAGCGGTTTGTCGCCGCCCACGTCCAGCGTGCGCACAACCAGGTTGCGCTCAGCGCCCAGGGCGCGGGCGATGGCCGTGTAGGTGCTGGCCTGCTCCTCCGGGCTCGGCGCGCGGTTGCGGTCGAGGTACAGAAACTCCGAACGCAGCAAGCCGACCCCTTCACCGCCGAGAGTCAGCGACTGCTCCACCTCCTGCAATGAGGCGACGTTGGCCGTGACCTCAACGTGATGGCCGTCGCGCGTGATGGCGGGCAACGCAGCCTGTGCAACGTCGCGCTGCTGTCGCTGTGCCTGTTGTTGACGTGCGGCTTTCAACTGTTCGATCTCAGCCTGGTTCGGCTCCAAGTGCAGCTCGCCCTTATCGGCATCCAGCAGGACGTGTTTGCCGTTGGCCAGCGCCAGTACTTGCACGGGCACACCACAGATCGCTGGCAAACCCAAAGCACGGGCGAGGATCGCCACATGACTGGTCGCACCGCCGCCGACCGTGACAAACCCCAACACCTTGCCGGTGTCGAGGCTGGCGGTTTGTGACGGGGTCAGTTGCTCGGCGATCAAGATGGCGCACTCGGGCAGATCCCAGGCGCGGTCCTCAATTTCCAGGATCAGTTTGAGTACGCGCTGGCCCACATCGGCCAGGTCCGCTGCACGCTCAGCGATCAGCGCATTGCCCAGCCCCTGGAACAACTTGACCGTGGCCGCCGTGGCGCTGTGCCAGGAAAATGCTGCGCTTTTGCCAGCGGCGAGCAGGCCATGGGCGTGTTCCAGCAGGGTCGGGTCTTCGAGCAATTCCTGATGAGCACGGAAAATCTCCGCCTGGGCACTGCCGACCGCCTTGGCTTGCAAGGTTTGCAGCGCTTCCGTAGCAGCCCGCAGCGCACGCGCCAGCGCGGCACGCTCGACCGCTTCGCCCGCGCCCTTTTCAGGGATGTTCAGTTCAGGCTCAGCCACCTGCACCACATGACCACACGCCGAACCCGGCGATGCGCAAACACCTCGCAGCACAGTCGCAGACACCACCGACTCAACCACCGCCACCGTTGCCGCGACCGGCTCGCCGCACCCTTGCGCCAGCAATTCCACCAACGCCTTGATGGCCGCCTCAGCCTCTTCTCCCGCCGCACTCACCTGCAAGATATCGCCCTGCACGGTTTGCAGCGCCATGATCGCCACCAGGGATTTCGCGTTGGCGCTTTGGGTTTGCTTGTGCAGATAAATGCTCGCATTGAACCCCTTCGCCGCCTGGGCAAATACCGCCGCCGGGCGCGCGTGCAGGCCATTGGCGTTGGGCAGGCTCAGCGGTTTGGAGAACAGCGCATCACCCTCCTCCTCGCTTGCAGCTTCAATCGGCTCGCCTGGGGATACCTGCAACAGCGGCTGGCCGATGTCGACAGCACCGTTTGCCAGCAGGGTGAACGGTTCGCCGCTGACCACGAGCATCAGGGTCAGCAAACTGCGGGCATTGAGCGCCACGTAGTCAGCGTCAAATTCGATCAGCGGCTCGCCGGCCTCCACCCGCTGGCCTTCTTCGACCAATCGGGTGAAGCCCTTGCCCGCCAGGTTCACGGTATCCAGGCCGATATGCATCAGCACCTGCACGCCGTTGTCGTCGGTGATACTCACCGCGTGCCCCGTGTTCTGAATATTGCTGACCACCCCGGTCAACGGTGCGCACAAGGTCTGCGAGGTGGGATCGATGCACAGGCCGTCGCCGATCATGCGGCTGGCGAACACCGGGTCCGGCACCTGATCCAGCGCCAGCAGCACGCCGGATAAAGGCGCCAGCAATTCCAGGGGTTGAGTTGCGGTCATGACGTCACCTGCTGTTTGGTTCTGTAAAAATCATTGGGCAGAAGAGGGATCACTTCCACCAATACTCGACCTGCACACCAAAGTTCGATCCATGCCGCGCGGTGCCGTAGGACCCGGTGTCGGATAACGCCGAACCAGCCGCCAGTTCATTCGCCGCACGCTTGGCAGCTTCGTTCCAGGTGGCATAGGTGTAGTACAAGCGCACTTCGGGCCGTGCCCAGAAATCCGGGCCTTTGGGCGACCATGTAGGGGCGAAGGTGAATTTGCTCAACTTGCGCGTACCGCCGCTGGCATCGACTTGATCATGGCCCAGCTCGGTGACCAGTTTGAATTGCTCGCTGAGGGCATAGGCCGGGCGCACGCCGATGGACATCCAGGTCTGGTCCTGGCTGCCGGGGCGAATATCCTTCTGGTACACCGCCTCGATCTGCCCACCAAAGCGCGGGGTCACTTGCCAGTCGAAGAACTCCACGGCGCGATAACTTTTGCTGCTTTTATCCAGGAAGGTATTGCCTGTGTAGCCCAGGCCAGTGCCGGGGCCTTCGCCGTATTGCAGGGCGAATTTGTTCTTGCCGCCGAGGAAAGGTTTTTGCACGTGCTGCGCTGTCAGTGCCCAGCCGCTGTTGGTATCGCGACCGCCGGCTTTCTCGATATAGCTCAAGCCCAGCTCCAGCTCGCCGCCGGGGTTGGTCTTGAAGCCCGCGACGTTGAAGTCGTGACGGGTGGCGTATTCCTTCTGGTACAGGTTGTCCTTGCGCGAAATGGCGTAGCTGTATTTAAGGTCGCCGATCAGCACGTCCTCGATGCCGCCGCCGGTGGCGCTCTGGTTCCAGTAGTAGAAATCGGAGATATGGATGTCGTTACGTTTGTAGTAACGCCGACCGGCCCACACCGAACCGCCGTTGAGGGCGGGCAGGTTCGACCATTGCGCATACATCTGCGGCATGCGCGCCGAGCCGTTATTCTCGCCCTGGAATTTCAGCTCGCGGTCGTACTTGTTGTAGAGGGAAGCCATGGCATCGACGCTAAGCACCGAGCCATCGTCAAAGGTCAGCAGGTCCTGGCGCAGTTCCAGTTCGCCGTATTGCTCGCATTCATTACCCAAACGGTATTTGGATTGCGCGCCCGGCAGTTGGAAACATTGCTGCGGGCCACTGCCGGTTGACGTCCCCGCGCCACTACGCAAATAGCCGGCGAATTCGAGGGCTTGAGCGCCGAGAGGCAGGCTCAGGCAGGATGCAACGAGGCCCAACTTTATTGTTGTTTTCATGAAGCACTCCGATATTTTTATTATGTTTTTTTGCAGCGCCCCCGCACTCCCATACGGGGGTTACAACGGGTCTTAGTCCTTGAGGTGCAGCACGAAGGATTCGTAAGGGCGCAGCACCACCGAAGACGTACGCCGCGGACAGTCGGGGTAATTGCTGATCAACAGACGCTGCTCGCTCGCCGCACTGATCACGCTCTCGGGCAGTTGGATGTCACAGGGCTGCCCGTAGAAATTGTTCAGCACCAGTAGGCGTTCGCCGTGGCCCTCGCGCAGGTAAGCCCAGACTTGGGGATGGTCTTGCAGCAGTTCGCAGTAAACGCCCTCTTGAATCAGCGGTTCGTGACGACGCAAGGCGATCAGCGCGCGGTAGTGATGCAGCACCGAGTCCGGGTCATCACGCTGGCTGTCGACATTGATCTGCGCCGCATTGGCCGCAACGCCGATCCACGGCTCGCCACTGCTGAAACCAGCGTTGGCCTGCGTGTTCCACTGCATCGGTGTGCGTCCGTTATCGCGGGACTTCTGCATGATCGCCGCCATGCTCGACGCCTCGGATTCACCGGCATCGCGTTTGAGGCGATAGATATTGAGGGTCTCCACATCGCGGTACTGTTCGATCGCGTCGAAACCCGGATTGGTCATGCCCAACTCTTCGCCCTGGTACACGAACGGTGTGCCCTGGAGGAAGTGCAGCGCCGTGGCGAGCATCTTCGCCGAGACCACGCGGTGTTCACCGTCGTCCCCAAAGCGCGAGACCACTCGCGGCTGGTCGTGGTTACACCAGAACAATGCATTCCAACCGCCACCGGCCTGCATGCCCAGTTGCCAGTCAGACAAGATCCGCTTGAGTTGCAGGAAATCGAAGTCGGCCTTTACCCACTTTTGCAGGTTGGGGTAGTCCACTTTCAGGTGATGAAAGTTGAAGGTCATCGACAGTTCTTTCGACTCAGGCCGAGAGTAACGAATGCAGTGTTCCAGGCTGGTGGACGACATTTCGCCGACGTTGATCAGGTCATGGCCTTCGAAGACTTCGCGGTGCATCTCTTGCAGGTATTCGTGCACGTTGGGGCCGTCGGTGTAGAAGCGGCGGCCGTCACTGGTGTCTTCGGGGAAGTCGGCAGGCTTGGAGATCAGGTTGATCACGTCCAGCCGGAAACCGCCTACGCCTTTGTCGCGCCAGAAGCGCATCAGCTTGAACACTTCGGCACGGACCTTGGGGTTGTCCCAGTTGAGGTCGGCCTGGGTGTGGTCAAACAGGTGCAGGAAATACTGGCCGGTCTGCGCTTCGTATTCCCAGGCCGAGCCGCCGAACTTGGATTCCCAGTTGTTCGGCTGGTCACGCCAGATGTAGAAGTCGCGGTACGGGTTGTCGAGGCTGCTGCGCGCTTGTTGGAACCACTCGTGCTCGATGGAGGTGTGGTTGACCACGATGTCGAGCATCAACTTGATTCCGCGCTTGGCCGCTTCGCTGATGAGCAGGTCGCAGTCGGCCATGGTCCCGTAGCTGGGGTCGATGGCGTAGTAGTCGCTGATGTCGTAGCCGTTGTCCCGTTGCGGCGAGCGCAGGAACGGCGTGATCCACAGGCAATCCACGCCCAGCCATTGGAGGTAATCGAGTTTGTCCACGATGCCCAGCAGGTCACCGGTGGCGTTACCCGCGTGGCTGTGGAAGCTTTTGGGGTAGATCTGGTAGATCACCGAGTGTTGCCAGGTTTGCATGCTGGGTTCCTTCAGTTGAATTGTGTGCCGGCCTCTTGGGCCCTATCGCCGGCACAGGGGAGCGCGGTCAAATGTGGGAGGGGGCTTGCCCCCGATAGCGGTCGATCAGGCGACGCGATAACCCGGCCGAACAATCTTCATGCTCAACGCACAGGTCAGAACAAACGGCACCACCATCGCGACCACCATCCCAATCACAAACATCGGAATGGCACTCGGCACGATCGAAATAAACCCAGGCAAGCCACCCACCCCGATGGCTGACGCCTGCACCTTGTTCATCGACAGGAAAATGCTGCCCAGCGCCGAGCCAAGCAGTGCCGCATAGAACGGAAACTTGAAGCGCAGGTTCACCCCGAACATCGCCGGCTCAGTGATACCGAAGTACGCGGAAATCGCCGAGGTCGAGGCCATGCTTTTGTCCCGCGCATTACGGGTCATGTAGAACACCGCAAGCGCGGCACTGCCCTGGGCCAGGTTGGACATCACGATCATCGGCCAGATAAAGGTGCCGCCTTGGGTGGAAATCAGTTGCAGGTCCACGGCGAGGAACATGTGGTGCATGCCGGTGATCACCAACGGTGCATACAGCAGGCCGAAAATCGCCCCGCCGAGCATGGGCGCCAGATCAAACAGGGTGACCACGCCTTCGGTGATCAGGATGCCGAGGTGACGGGTCACCGGGCCGATGATCGCCAACGCCAGCACGCCGGTAACAACGATGGTGGTGATCGGCACGACCAGCAGTTGAATGGCATTGGGCACGCGAGCACGCAGCCATTTCTCGATGACGCTCATCACATACGCCGCCATCAGGATCGGCAGGATCTGCCCCTGGTAGCCGACTTTCTCGATCTTGAACCAGCCGAAAATATCGAAATACGGCAGGCTCTGGCCGTCGAGCCCCGCCACCGCCTTGCCGTAGTTCCAGGCATTGAGCAGGTCCGGGTGCACCAGCATCAGCCCGAGCACGATGCCGAGGATTTCACTGCCGCCAAACCGCTTCGCCGCCGACCAGCCCACCAGCGCCGGCAGGAACACGAACGAGGTGTTGGCCATCAGGTTGATCAGGCTCCAGAGGCCATCCAGGTTCGGATACGCCTCCAGCAACGTCTTGCCCTCGATGAACATGCCCTTGGCGCCCATCAGGTTGTTCACACCCATCAGCAGGCCGGCGATGATCAGCGCCGGCAGGATCGGCATGAACACATCGGAAAACACCCGCACCAGACGCTGCATGGCGTTGGTCTTGTCGGCGCCCTTCTTCTTTACGTCGGCGATGGTGGCAGCGGCGAGGCCGGTCTGTTCGCGCAGGGCGGCGTAGACCTTTTCCACTTCGCCGGGGCCGATGACCACTTGGAACAGACCACCGGTGAAGAACGAGCCTTTGACCAGATCGACCTGGTTCAGCGCGCTGTTATTGACCAGGCTTGGGTCCTTGAGCGCCAGGCGCAGGCGGGTCACGCAGTGGGCAGCTTGCTCAAGGTTTTCGCGCCCCCCGAGGTTGTCGAGAATCTCGCGGGCGATCGTTGAATAGTCGTGGCTCATGCTTGGTTTCCACTTTGATTTTTTTATTTGAGGGCAGTCATTGGCAGCACGCCGAAGCCAAAAGTACTCGTCTGTACGAGTTAAAGCAACAACTCGTACAGACGAGTTTAAAAATATTGGCTTACCGCTTTCCAAGGCCCAATGGACAAACCCCACCGCTGCCACTAAGGTTCCTGCCTTGAACGCACCGTTCACCTACAGAAAGCCGGGCACAGAGCAGCCATCACATGAGCAAATACAACCAGATCTATACGGATCTGCTTGCCAGCATCACCACTGAACGCCTGCAACGCGGTACGCGCCTTCCTTCCGAAACCGAATTGATGGACAGCTACCAGGCCAGCCGTGGCACCGTGCGTCGCGCCATCGAGCAGCTGCAGGAACGCGGCTTTGCGCAAAAAATCCACGGCAAAGGCACCTTCGTCCTGTCGCCCAACCCGATCGAATTTCAACTGGGTGGCATCGTCAGCTTCCACGAAACTCACGCCGACCTGGGCGATGACGTACACACCGAAGTGGTCGAGTTCACGCAGTTCCCGCTGGAAGGCTCATTGCAGCAACACATCGAAGCCGAACCCGGCAGCCTGATCACCCGCATCAAACGCGTGCGGCGCATCGGTGGTAAACGGGTGATTCTCGACATCAACCACTTTGTCGCCGACCTGATCCCTGGCCTGGACCAAGCAATTGCCGAGCAGTCGATCTACGCGTTTATCGAGCAGACCTTGCAGCTGCAGATCAGCTACGCCCAACGCACCATCGAAGCCCTGCCCCGCAGTAAAGACGACCAGACACACCTAGACCTCGACGGCCAAAGCCACGTGATCGTGGTGAGCAACCAGACGTTTTTGCAGGATGGGCGGCAGTTCGAGTACACCGAGTCGCGGCATACGTTGGATAAGTTTTACTTTTCGGATATTGCGCGGCGCTGAGCCGAGAACGGAAAGCACAGTGAATATTCCGAACGCGTGGCGTGAACAGTTCCCGCAGGCGCTGATTGAGCAACAGGCCATCGGTGAATCGCGGGCTGACGTGTTTCGCCTGAGCCAGGGCTGTGGTGCAGACCTGTTCCTGAAGGCCGAGCCCCAGGCAGCGTTCGGTGAGCTTGCGGATGAAGTCGAGCGCCTTCGGTGGCTCCAGCAGGTTAATTTGCCGGCGCCCATCGTGCTGGCTCAGCTGACAGAAAACCATCACCACTGGGTGCTGATGACCGCCCTTCCGGGACAGGACCTGGCCAGCGCCAACACGCTGTCTGCCGCGCAAACCATCGACATACTGGCAACGGCCCTGCGTACCTTGCACCAGATACGCCTCGCGCAATGCCCCTTCGATCACCCTCTACAGCAACGCATCGGGCTCGCGCGGGAGCGCGTTCGTGCCGGGCTGGTCGATGAGACAGACTTCGACGACGAACGACTCGGACGCAGCGCGGAAGATGTGCTGGCCGAACTCTTGTCGACTCAGCCAAACACCCATGATCTGGTAGTGGCCCATGGTGACGCCTGCCTGCCAAATTTCATGGCGCAAGGCGGCCGTTTCAGTGGGTTCATCGACTGCGGGCGCCTGGGTATCAGCGACCGATACCAAGACTTGGCGCTCGCGGCACGCAGCATCGGGCGTAACCTTGGGCAGGAATGGGTAAAGCCATTTTTCGAGCGTTACGGTATTGAGCCTGATGAGCAGCGCATGAGGTTTTACTGCTTGCTGGATGAATTCTTCTAACTCGCTTGAAGCCCTGCTGGGGTCGCAATCATTTGGAACGGTGATAGTTATAAAGGTCGCGAAGTTTGCACCCGCTTAGCCACACCGCCAGCAACACAGTCCTCAGCACCAGACACACAGCCCACAGCCACATCAGCAATTGCGCCAGCGCAAGAGCCTCTGGGAATTTCAGGGAGGTCAGAATTACGATGAGCATTACACCGTAGGCGGACTTTCGTAAGTTGAATATCAACAACAACCCTGCCGGCAAGACCCAGACTAGGTAAGCAAGGATGTCCATGGCAGTGAATATCAGCATCTTCTGGCCGAGTGAACTACCCACCCCCACGTATTTCACAATGAACGGCAGGTAAAGCGCGAGGTGAAGCGTTGTACTCAACACCAGGCCCACCAGCATTAGCAACGCGAAGCTTTTGAGCCAGATCCGTATTTTCATAAATGTTCCATCCTTGATTTGGCGGAGCAGAAAATGCCCTGCATCTACTGGTTTAGCCCCCTACTGGAAGACTGTGATACAGCTTGAGTATCGTTGATGAAGTAACTGTCTTAGCGATGCACAAAGCGGCCAGAATTTGCCAGCACCAAAAAACCAAAAGCCCGCAATTACGCGGGCTTCAGGGTATTTCTTGCTAGATCGTACCGGACAATGCCGGACGCCCAATCATTCCCACTCAATCGTCGCTGGCGGCTTGCTCGACACGTCATAAGTAACGCGCGAGATGCCTTCGATCTCATTGATGATACGGCCGCTGACAGTCTCCAGCAGTTCGTACGGCAGGTGGGCCCAGCGGGCGGTCATGAAGTCGATGGTTTCTACGGCACGCAGGGCAACGACCCAGGCGTAACGACGGCCATCGCCGACAACGCCAACCGATTTCACCGGCTGGAACACTACGAACGCCTGACTGACCTTGTGGTACCAGTCGGCCTTGCGCAGTTCTTCGATGAAGATGTGGTCGGCACGACGCAGCAGGTCGGCGTATTCCTTCTTCACTTCACCGAGGATACGCACGCCCAAGCCCGGGCCTGGGAATGGGTGGCGGTAGACCATGTCGTACGGCAGGCCCAGTTCCAGGCCCAGACGACGGACTTCGTCCTTGAACAATTCGCGCAGTGGTTCTACCAGCTTGAGGTTCATTTCCTCAGGCAGGCCACCCACGTTGTGGTGGGACTTGATCACGTGGGCCTTGCCGCTCTTGGCGCCGGCCGACTCGATCACGTCAGGGTAGATGGTGCCTTGGGCGAGGTACTTGATGTTGTCCAGTTTGTTGGACTGGGCATCGAATACGTCGATGAAGGTACGACCGATGATCTTGCGCTTCTTCTCCGGGTCGGACTCGCCGGCCAGGTTGTTGAGGAACTGGTCTTCGGCGTTGGCGCGGATCACCTTGACGCCCATGTTCTCGGCGAACATGGCCATCACTTGCTCACCTTCGTGCAGGCGCAGCAGGCCGTTGTCGACGAACACGCAGGTCAGTTGGTCGCCGATGGCTTTGTGCAGCAGCGCAGCAACCACAGAGGAGTCAACGCCGCCGGACAGGCCGAGCAGCACGTTGTCGGTACCAACCTGGGCACGCACGTTGGCGATGGCGTCTTCAGCGATTTTCGACGGGGTCCACAGGGCTTCACACTCGCAGATGTCGAGGATGAAGCGCGACAGGATGCGGCCGCCTTGCTTGGTGTGGGTCACTTCCGGGTGGAACTGAACGCCGTAGTAACGACGCTCGTCGCTGAACATGCCGGCGATCGGGCAGCTTGGAGTGCTGGCAAGGATGTGGAAGTCTTCCGGCATCTTGGTGACCTTGTCACCGTGGCTCATCCACACGTCGAGGCCGAACAGGCCATCGGCGTCAACGTGGTCTTCGATGCCGTCCAGCAGGCGGCTTTTGCCGACCACATCTACACGGGCATAACCGAATTCACGCAGCTCGGAACCTTCAACCTTGCCGCCCAGTTGCTCGGCCATGGTCTGCATGCCGTAGCAGATACCGAAGACCGGCACGCCCAGGTCGAATACGGCTTGAGGGCAGCGCGGGCTGTTGGCTTCGTGCACGGACTCGGGGCCACCGGCGAGGATGACGCCTTTCGGTGCGAATTCGCGAATCGCTTCGTCATCCATGTCGAACGGGTGCAGTTCGCAATACACGCCGATTTCACGCACGCGGCGGGCGATCAGTTGGGTGTACTGGGAACCGAAGTCGAGGATCAGGATGCGGTGGGCGTGAATGTCGAGGGCCATGAAGTCAGTCTCGTCTAATGAATCAGAAACAACTCGGGGCTGAAGAACAGCCCCGGTTACTTAACATTTTGCTGGAAGCCTCAACCTACGCGGTAGTTTGGCGCTTCCTTGGTGATCTGCACGTCGTGGACATGGGATTCAGCCATGCCGGCGCCGGTGATCCGTACGAACTCTGGCTTGGTGCGCATTTCTTCGATGTCGGCGCTGCCGGTGTAGCCCATCGAAGAACGCAGGCCGCCCATCAGTTGATGGATGATGGCGCTCAGGGTGCCTTTGTAAGGAACACGGCCTTCGATGCCTTCCGGAACGAGCTTCTCGGCGCCTGCCGAGGAGTCCTGGAAGTAACGGTCGGACGAGCCTTGAGCCTGGGACATGGCGCCCAGCGAACCCATGCCACGGTAAGCCTTGTACGAACGGCCCTGGAACAGTTCGATCTCACCCGGTGCTTCTTCGGTACCGGCGAACATCGAGCCCATCATCACGCAGGAGGCACCGGCTACGATGGCCTTGGACAGGTCACCGGAGAAACGGATGCCGCCGTCAGCGATCAACGGAACGCCGGTGCCTTCAAGGGCAGCGGCAACGTTGGCGATGGCGCTGATTTGCGGCACGCCCACACCAGCGACAATACGCGTGGTGCAGATCGAGCCAGGGCCGATACCGACCTTGACTGCGTCAGCGCCGGCTTCGGCCAGGGCCTTGGCCGCTGCGCCGGTGGCGATGTTGCCGCCGATCACCTGCACGTCAGGGAAGTTCTGTTTGACCCAACGTACGCGGTCGATCACGCCTTTGGAGTGACCGTGAGCGGTATCGACCACCACCACGTCCACACCCGCGGCTACCAAGGCTGCAACGCGGTCACCGGTGTCTTTGCCGGTACCGACGGCAGCGCCCACGCGCAGACGACCTTGGTCATCCTTGCTGGCCAGCGGGTAAGCCTTGGCTTTTTCGATGTCGTTGACGGTCATCATGCCTTTGAGGGCGAATTTGTCGTCGACGATCAGCACGCGCTCGATGCGGTGCTTGTGCAGCAGTTCGCGCACGTCGTTCTTGTCGGCGCCTTCCTTGACAGTCACGAGGCGCTCTTTAGGCGTCATCACTTCGCGGACGGTGACTTCAAGACGGTTTTCGAAACGCACGTCACGGGAAGTGACGATGCCGACCAGGTCGCCATCGTGCAGCACAGGAACACCGGAGATGTTGTGCAGACGAGTGAGGTCGAACAGATCACGCACGGTGGCGTCGGCTTCGATGGTGATTGGATCTTTCACCACACCGGCTTCGTAACGCTTGACCTTGCGCACTTCGGCAGCTTGCTGCTCGATGGTCATGTTCTTGTGGATGATCCCGATACCGCCTTCCTGCGCCATGGCAATGGCCAAGCGGGCTTCGGTAACGGTGTCCATCGCAGCGGAAACCAGGGGAATATTCAGCTCGATGCCACGGGTTAGGCGGGTCTTGAGACTGACTTCGTTAGGAAGCACCTCGGAATAACCGGGCACTAGGAGAATGTCGTCGAATGTCAGAGCTTCTTGGCTGATACGCAGCATCGCGGGGGCTCCCGAGCGGGAAAATGGAAGCGCGCCATTATATACATGCACCCTGTCGGGCTCAATGTAAAACTCTGACAAACTTGGTAATACTGATAGATGGATTAAAGTTCGACCTTAACCCAACTGATCTTTTGGTCCAGCCAATCGGCGAATTCGTCGATGAAGCTTTGCTTGAACCCCGCCTCTGCCCAGTTATTGAAGATGAATCCCAGGTTGGAAAACCCGCATTCCTGCAGGAACAGAAACCCATTGATGTCATCTTCATGCCCACACAGCGGGCAGGTGAAGTTGTCGGTGTGGCCGGGCATCCAGTCTTCCAGGCTTTCAAACAGCGCCTCGCCGACCTCTTTGCGACATTCCGGGCAGCCGGCTTCTTCGAGAAAGCCCTTGGCCGGGGTGTAGATGCAGCGTTTGTAGATGATCTCCAGGCCATTGACCGGCTCGTTGAACGGCAGCGCTTCGGGGTGCCGGACCACGGCGCGGGCACCGTCGGCCAGGGCGTAGGCCATGCGGTTGCCGGTGCGCCCGCAGGTGGTGAGTTCTTCCTTGATGATGTTCTTGCGCACCAGCCAACGCACGATCGCGCGCGCGCGGGGCTCGTGGACGGGCAAGGTGGAGATTTTCGGGACAAGGATGCTTTGGGAGTTCATGAGAGTCCTGCGGTGTGGCTTCTGGCGTCATCGCGGGCAAGCCCGGCTCCCATATTGGAATGCGCTCAACTGTGGGAGCCGGGCTTGCCCGCGATGACGCCCGGGAGGCTGGCAGCTTAATCCCTGAAGAAATCCGGTCAAGTGCTCAGATACCGTCCAATCAACGCAATACCACTGGCCAGCACCAGCCACGTCACTAACCGCACAAACGCCTCACGCGACATACGCATCGTCAACCTACGCCCAAACCACAGCCCAAGGCCCATCGCTGGCAGTAGGCACAGCGCCAACAGCAACAAAGGCACATCCGCATACACCCCGGCGATCAGGAACAGGCTCAGGCGCACCACGGTACTGCAACTGATCAGCGCACTTTGAGTCGCCCGCGCCGCGTCCTTGGATAATCGGCTGTTCAGATAGATCGCATATAAAAAGCCGCCACTGCCGAACAGCGCGCCAAACAGGCCGCCGACGGTGCCCATGGGAATCGACCAGCCTTTGCCGAGCTGCGTGGGACGGGCTTTTACTGCCAAGGTGTAGACGGCATAGGCGCTGATAAACAGCCCCATCAACAGCAGCAACAAGTCCGAATGCAGATTGAGCAAAAACACCACGCCCAGTGTGCAACCAATGGCCATACACGGCAGCAGCCGCAGCAATTCCGACGTATTCACATCCCTCCGCGTTTGCAGCAGGCCGCCAAAGGCCGCGACAAAATCCAGCAGCACCAGCAACGGAATGATCTTCGACAGCGGCATAAACAGAATCAGGATAGGCCCCGCCACCAGCGCCGTCCCGAAGCCGGCAATACCAAACACGATGTACGCCACGACGACACCCAGGCCGATCACCAGCCAATCCACACCGCTAAACGACCACTGGCTCATCAGCTCAAGCGGGCTCATGGAGTCTTCCTTGTAAGAGATAACCATCACTTTAGCCATCGGCGAGGGTTGCGACTAATATCTTCAAAGCCCTCCATCCATCTCGAAAAGGCATGACGCGTGATTTCCACTCGCCAACTGCGCTACTTCGTTGAAATCGCCGACAGCGGCAGCTTCAGCGCCGCCGCCGAACGTCTGTTTGTGGCGCAATCGGCTCTAAGCCGACAGATCAAGGAGCTGGAAAAACAGCTGCAAACGCCATTGTTCGAACGCACCGCGCGTCAGCCACGCCTGACCGCCGCCGGTGAAGCGTTCTACCCGAGGGCACGCAATTTGCTGAGCGAGCTACTCAAGGCCAGTGAAACCGCGACCCAGGTCGGTAACGGCCAGCTCGGCACCCTGCGGCTGAGCCATTCGAGCACCGTGCCGATGAGCGGCGTTTTGTTGCAAGGCATCAACACGTGGTTGGAGCGTTGCCCCGGCGTATCAATGGACATCGTCAAACTGTCATCCGAGGCGCAACTGGAGGAAATCGCCGACGGTAGGCTGGATATCGGACTGCTACGGTTGCCGGTGTTGCGCCAGCGTGAAGGGGTACGTGTGGAGCCCTTATATAAAGAACAATTGCTGCTTGCTGTGCCGCCGAATCACCGTTTGGCACGTAGCAACGAGCCCATCGACCTGGAACAGCTCAAAGATGAAGCGTTTATCTCGATCCCCCACCCACAGCGTGGCGGCCTGAGTTATCTGGCGGCCGAGCTCTGCATGCGCGCCGGATTTTTCCCTAAGGCTGCGCGGGTCATGTCACGAAAGACCACTCAGCTACAGTTGATCCAGGCCGGGTTTGGTATCGCCTTATTACCAAAATCCATGCAGGACATTGCTCCCGCCAATGTGCACTTTCTACCGCTGGCCGATCCGGATTGCCTGAGCACCGTGGCCCTGGCCTGCCCACCGACGCCGAGCCGGTTGGTTGAGCAGTTCTGTCAAACCTTGCACGAATGCCTATAAACTGCCGCCCATGATTAAAGACCCCTTTGCCCGCCTGGGCCTGGACCGTGAAGTCCTGACTGTCAGCCAACTCAACGGCCGTGCGCGGGTGTTGCTGGAAGACGTGTTCACCAATATCTGGGTCGAAGGCGAGATCTCGAACCTCGCCCGCCCAGCCTCCGGCCATGTGTATTTCACCCTCAAGGACAGCGGCGCCCAAGTACGTTGTGCGTTGTTTCGCAACAATGCCGCACGGGTGCGCCAGGCGCTGAAAGATGGCCTGGCGGTGAAGGTGCGCGGCAAGGTCTCGCTGTTCGAGGGCCGTGGCGACTACCAACTGATCCTCGACACCGTGGAGCCCGCCGGTGATGGTGCGCTGCGTTTGGCCTTCGATGCCTTGAAGGAAAAGCTCAGCGCCGAAGGCTTGTTCAGTGCCGAGCGTAAGGTCCCACTGCCGGCCCATCCTCGACGCATTGGCATTATCAGTTCGCCCACCGGCGCAGTGATCCGCGACATCATCAGCGTGTTCCGCCGCCGGGCGCCAAACATTGAGCTGACCTTGATCCCGACCGCCGTGCAAGGCCGCGAGGCGATCCCGCAGATTGTCCGCGCGCTGAAACTGGCCGATGCGCGAGGCTTTGACGCACTGATTCTGGCCCGTGGCGGCGGCTCCCTGGAAGACCTCTGGTGCTTCAACGAAGAAGCCGTAGCCCGGGCGGTGGACGCTTGCGTGACCCCCATTGTCAGCGCCGTCGGACATGAAACCGATGTGTCCATCAGCGACTTCGTGGCGGACGTACGCGCCCCTACCCCGTCCGCCGCCGCCGAATTGCTGGCACCGGACGCCAGCCATCTGGTGCGTCAGGTGGAAAACCTGCATCGCCGCCTGGTCATGCTGATGCGTAACCGCCTGACCCACGACCGCCTGCGTCTGGAAGGCATGGCCCGTCGCCTGCGCCACCCCGGCGAACGTCTGCGCCAGCAGGCCCAGCGCCTGGATGATCTGGATATGCGCCTGCGCCGCGCCTTTGAACGCAGCCTCAATACCCGTCGCGAGCGCCTGATCCGCCTGGAAACCCGCCTCGCCGGCCAGCACCCCGGCCGTCAACTGGCGCTATTGCGCCAGCGCCTGAACAGCCTCGCCGAACGCTTGCCCCGCGCCATGCGCGAAGGCCTGAAGGCCCGTCGCCTGCAACTGCAAAGCCAGGTGCAGACATTGCAGGTGGTCAGCCCGCTGGCGACCTTGGGCCGTGGTTACAGCATCCTGCTGGATGAGCGCGGCCATGCCATTCGCAACGCGGCGCAAACCCACACCGGCCAGCGTCTCACCGCGCGTCTCGGTGAAGGCCAATTGCAAGTGCGCGTGGAAGACAACCACCTGACACCCGTCACCCTTTCGTTATTGGATTGATTGATGCCTCGTCTCTTTAGTTTGTTGATGCTGCTGTGCCTTACCTTTAATGCCCACGCCGATAGCTATATCAGCCGTACCTTGAACAAACCGGTGCCGGGTGGTGTGGCCGTGGTCGACCTGGGCCCTTCGGCGGCAGCGCCGAAAGCGACCTATCAAGGCAAGCCGGTGCTGGTGGTCAAGGAACAGGACAATTGGCTGGCGATTGTCGGTATCCCGCTGAGCGTCAAGCCGGGTAACGAGCGCATCAGCAGCGGCGGGCGCAGCCTGCCGTTTATCGTCGGCTATAAGAAATACCCGGAACAGCGCATCACCCTGAAAAACAAAAGCCAGGTCAACCCCGACCCGGCTCAACTGAAGCGCATCGAAGGCGAACTGGCCGTACAGCTCAAGGCCTACCGCAGCTTCAGCCCCAACCTGCCGAGTAACCTGGTGCTGGATAAACCGGTAAACGGCCCCCTGTCGAGCAAGTTCGGTGTGCGCCGTTTCTTCAACGGCGAGGAGCGTAACCCGCATTCGGGCCTGGATTTCGCCGTGCCGGCCGGTACGCCGATCAAGACGCCGGCGAACGGCAAGGTGATTCTGGTCGGTAACTACTTCTTCAACGGCAACACCGTATTCGTCGACCACGGCCAAGGCTTTATCAGCATGTTCTGTCATATGTCGAAGATAGACGTGAAGGTCGGCCAGCAACTGGTGCGTGGGACAGTGGTGGGCAAGGTCGGCGCGACCGGCCGCGCCACCGGCCCACATATGCACTGGAACGTCAGCCTCAACGATGCGCGGGTGGACCCTGCGATCTTTATCGGCGCGTTCCAGCCCTGAATGACTCGATTGCGTGCGCTGCAAAGCGCGCGCAATTAAATTCAGAACCCACCGAATTTTCAGGCATAAAATCTCGCCTTCTAAGTAAATAGCAGAACTTCTCTCAATTTTTCTCGACTGCTTGCCATCTTTCACCCCGGCGGTTAGGGTTGAGCTTATGAAAACCTCTCACACCCTCATTCAGCTCCGCCAGCACCGCAGCCTGTGCCTCGTCAGCGCACGACTGCCAGGCTGAATCGATCTGCCTCGTCTCTACGCTTTATCCCCAAAAACAGTTCCACGGCAGGCCGCCTTTTCTCGGCCCCTACAACAAAGGATTTCCCGATGAGCATGCTCAAAGACCCGTCTTCGAAGTACCGCGCGTTTCCGACCATCGATATCCCGGACCGCACTTGGCCATCGAAGACCATCACCACCGCGCCAATCTGGTGCAGCTCCGACCTGCGTGATGGCAACCAGTCGTTGATCGAGCCGATGGACGCAGTGAAAAAACTGCGCTTCTGGAAGACCCTGGTAGCCGTCGGCGTGAAGGAAATCGAGGCATCGTTCCCTGCCGCGTCGCAAACCGACTTCGACTTCGTGCGCACCCTGATCGAAGACAATCACATCCCCGAGGACACCACCATCCAGGTGCTGACCCAGGGCCGTGAAGACTTGATCGCACGCACCTTCGAATCCCTGCGCGGCGCCAAGAAAGCCATCGTGCACTTGTACAACGCCACCTCGCCGTCGTTCCGCCGCATCGTGTTTAACCAGGACAAGGACGGCATCAAGGCCATCGCAGTCAATGCAGCCAAGCTGTTCGTCAAATACGCTGCCCAGCAGCCGGAAACCCAGTGGACCTTCGAGTATTCCCCAGAGACCTTCAGTGCCACTGAACTGGAGTTCGCCAAGGAAGTGTGTGACGCGGTGATCGAGGTGTGGAACCCGACGCCTGAGCACAAGATGATCCTCAACCTGCCAGCCACCGTGGAGTGCGCCACGCCTAACATCTATGCCGATCAGATCGAGTGGTTCGGCCGCCATATCAACCGCCGTGACAGCGTGATCATCAGCCTGCACACCCACAACGACCGTGGTACCGGCGTGGCCGCTACCGAGCTGGGTCTGATGGCCGGCGCCGACCGTGTCGAAGGCTGCCTGTTCGGTAACGGCGAGCGTACCGGTAACGTCGACCTCGTCACCGTGGCGTTGAACATGTACACCCAGGGTCTGGACCCGCAGCTGGACTTCTCCGACATCGACGGTGTGCGCAAAGTCGTCGAGGAGTGCAACCAGATCCAGGTACACCCCCGTCATCCGTACGTCGGCGATCTGGTGCACACCGCGTTCTCCGGTTCCCACCAGGACGCGATCCGCAAAGGCTTCTCCCAACAGAAAGATGATGCCCTGTGGGAAGTGCCGTACTTGCCGATCGACCCGGCTGACATCGGTCGCAGCTACGAGGCGGTGATCCGCGTGAACAGCCAGTCGGGCAAAGGCGGCATCGCCTACCTGCTGGAACAGGAATACGACATCAGCTTGCCACGCCGCATGCAGATCGAATTCAGCCAGGTAGTCCAGGCCGAAACCGACCGCGTGGGCCTGGAGATGACCGCACCACAGATCTACGCCTTGCTGCAGCGTGAATACCTGCAAGCCAACACTCCGTACGCGCTGGTCAGCCATCGCCTGCAGGAAGAGAACGGCAACAGCTTTGTCGAAGTGGAAGTCTCGGGCAAGGGCCAGGGCGAAACCAACCTGCACTGGAAGGGCAAGGGCAACGGCGCACTGGAAGCCCTGGTGGCTGGCCTGCCGATTGGCGTGGAAATCATGGACTACAACGAACATGCGATCGGCGCGGGCACCAACGCCAAGGCAGCGGCCTATATCGAACTGCGTGTGAACGGTGAACGTCCAGTGCATGGCGTGGGCATTGATGAAAACATCACCACGGCGAGCTTCAAGGCGCTGTTCAGTGCGCTGAACCGATCGCTGAGCCAGCAGGAAGCCAAAGCGGCGTAACCTTAGCCGTCATACAAAAGGCCCCTGGGTGAGAACCCAGGGGCCTTTTTATTGAGTTCCAGATTTGGGTTGCCTGTCAGGGACTCATCGGGGGCAAGCCCCCTCCCACATTTTGAATGTATTCCCAAATCAAAGTGTGGGAGGAGGCTTGCCCCCCGATAGCGGTCTGTCAGACAAACTGAAAGCTATCGGCATCCAGATTCGCCGGAAACTTGGTGCGATACGCAGCCAGTTCAGCCGCGTCCAGGCACACCTGGAACACCCCGTCCGCCTCCCCCGCACTCAGCAGGCTCTCGCCCTGGAAATCCAGCACTTGGCTATCGCCAGTGTAGGCAAAGCCCTTGCCGTCGGTGCCTACTCGATTGACCGCCGCTACGTAGCACAGGTTCTCGATAGCCCGCGCCGGCAACAACCGGTTCCAATGCTGGCGCCGCGCGCCCGGCCAATTGGCGGTGTACAGCAGCAAGTCAGTGTCCTGGGGATCCCGACTCCACACCGGAAAGCGCAGGTCGTAGCAAATCAGCGGCCGAACACGCCAACCTTTCAACTCGAACTGCACCTGGCGCTCGCCGGGTGTGTAGTGATTGTGTTCACCGGCCATACGAAACAAATGACGTTTATCGTAGTGCAACACCTCGCCATCCGGCCGCGCCCATAACAGGCGGTTGCGGTGGCTGCCATCAGCGGCCTGGATGATCACGCTACCGGTGATCACCGCGTTGTACTTCGCAGCCTGGGCCTGGAGCCAATGATGGGTCGGGCCGTTTTCCGGCTCGGCGAGGGTTTGCGAGTCCATGGAGAAACCGGTGGTGAACATCTCCGGGAGCACGATGAGGTCGGCGCCGCGGGCCTGCTCCAGCAGCCCTTCGAAATGTTCGAGGTTGGCCTGGCGGTCGTGCCAGGCCAGGGTGGTCTGGATCAGGGCGATATTCAGATTCGGCAGTGCACTCAGATCACGCATAGTTTTTCAGCTGCCTGTTGCAGCGTTTCCTCGCGTTTGGCAAAGCACAGGCGCACCAGGCGCTGGCCTTGGGGTGGGGTCTGGTAGAACACCGAGACCGGGATAGTCGCCACACCGTGTTCACGGGTCATCCACAGGGACATGGCGACGTCATCCAGCTCCGGGCGTATTTGTGAGTAATCCACCAATTGGAAGTAGGTTCCGGTCACCCGGGTAAAGCTGAAGCGCGACGGCGCCAGCAGGTCGCAGAACAGATCGCGCTTGGCCTGATAGAACGCAGGCAGTTCGTCGACGTGCTCCGGGTGTTCGGCCATGAAATCGGCCAAGGCGAACTGCAACGGGGTTACGCCACAGAAGTTGACGTATTGATGCACCTTGCGCAATTCAGCCGTCAGGGCCGGTGGCGCGACCACGTAGCCGGTTTTCCAGCCGGTGACATGGTAGGTCTTGCCAAAGGAGCTGACCACGAACGCACGCAGGTACAGCTCTTTATGAGCCAGCACGCTCACGTGGGGCACGCCGTCGAATACCAGGTGTTCGTAGACCTCATCGCTGAGCAGGTAGATATCGCGATCGCGGATCAGTTCTGCCAACTGGTCCAGCTCGGCGCGGCTGATCAGCGCGCCAGTCGGGTTGTGCGGGGTGTTGAGGATGATCATGCGCGTGCGTGGCGACAGCGCGGCCTTGATCTTCTCAAAGTCCAATGCAAAGCCTTGCAGGCTCAGTTGCACATGGACACAGCGTCCCCCGGCCAGTTCGACCGAGGGCTCATAGCTGTCGTAGCAGGGATCGAACACGATGACTTCATCGCCACTGCGGATCACCGCCTGGATTGCACAGAAGATCGCAGCCGTGGCACCGGGGGTGATGGTCACTTCGCTGTCCGGGTTGACCGTGGCGCCATAGCTGCGAGCGATCTTGCCCGCCACCTGTTGACGCAGCGCCGGAAGGCCGGTCATCGGGGAGTATTGGTTATGCCCGCTGGCAACATGTTTGCCCACGGCATCGAGTAAAGCCTGGGGGCCGTTGAAGTCGGGAAACCCCTGGGAGAGGTTGAGCGCACCGGTTTCGGCAGCCAATTGCGACATAGTGGTGAAAATAGTGGTGCCGACATTCGGTAACTTGCTGTTGATCATTCGGTGAGTCCCTGCTGAACACCTGTCGCTGCAATGGCGCGGTAAGGGTCGAGGATAGCCCATGCGGTTGTCAGAAAAAAAGCCGGCACGCGCCATTGATAGCCATGACCAGTATCGGCCTTCTACCGCGTCCTCTGCGACGAACGGACTGTCTCAGTGTGCATAACAGGTATTTCTGACAGTTACCTCAACGAAGAAAAAAGCGCCTAACTAATCAGGCTTACCCCATCAGCGAGGCAACCCATGTCAACCACTCTCCTCCACAAAACCGGTGAACTGGATCCGTCGTTTGGTGAACGCGGAGTCTTGCCGCTCAACATCGAAGATGGAGCGATTTTCAGGGCATATGGACTGAACAGCATTGACGACAAGTTACTGGTTTCCGCCAGTGTTCTGAAGGATATGAACACTTACACCCAAGGCCACTTCGTCTATTTCAACCTGCAAGCAGATGGGCAGCCCAATCAAGGTTTCGGTAAAAATGGAATCGTGACAGGGCTCTTTGAACCATCGGATCAGCAATGGCCCTCAAATGGCCTGAAAGTGCTCACGGCGGATCACCAGTCCTACTTGCTGTGCGGAGCCCTGACGCACAACTCAAGCACTCCCGTACCCGCAGTAGCTAAAAGCCAACTAACCGGAGCCCCCGTCCCTCAATTCGGTAAAAACGGCCTATCGGTACTGAATCTGCCAATCACCTACGAACAAGGCCCCAACCAAGCGCCAGGCGTGGACGCGGCCCTTCAAAGTACCGGGAAGATAATCACCCTGCACTTGTACACAGGCGAACCCGGACACTGGGGAGCTCTGATAGCCCGTATAAATGCCGACGGCCAAACCGACCTCGCCTTCAATAGTGGCCGTGGCTATATCGACACCCTTAAGGCGGGCGAGAACACGGCTTTAGCAGGCCTCGCCATTCAAGCGGACGACAAGATTCTCGCTTACGGCCACAGCGTCCATGTCAGGGGTATCAAGACGGGAATCGTCCACCGTTACACCTCGGAAGGTGCGGTAGATACAACCTTCGCGATCAGCGGCGAGTACCGAACCCAGGATCATCAATACCTTGATCTCGTTGCCACCCATGAAAAGATCCTTGCGTGCGGCTCTGCTGCGCAAGGAGCACTGCTTATCTCACTAGACCCCGACGGCGTGCCGGATCCCGGCTTCAACAATGGCCTACCGGTAATCACGGCAAACGTGACCCGTTGGCACAAGTTGCTGGTGGACGCTGGCAAAATCGTAGCGGTCGGCACCCTTGAAGAGGTATTGAACAAAACGGCCGTGATGGCGCGCTTCAATAGCAATGGCGAGATAGATACAAGCTTCGGGCCTAACGGCACCGGCATCGTTGAGCTGGACTTCAACCAGCAGTTCAGCGAGCCCATTGGGCTGGTCATGGACCAACAAAAACGATTGCTCGTATTGATGTCCTTATCAGGCCTCACGCTTGAACCAACCTTCCTGCTGGCGTGTTATTTTTCCGAATCGCAGGCGTAAAAAAGGCGCCACCGGCGCCTTTTTAAAGCTTGAATCAGCGCTTGTCGCGGCGCTTCTTGTCGGCCTTCTTGTGGTGAGTCATCAAACGACGCTTCTTGTTCACCTGACGGTCAGTCAGTGTGTTCTTGTTGCCTTCGTATGGGTTCTCGCCCCCCTTGAACTCGATACGGATCGGCGTACCGACCAGTTTCAAGACACGGCGGTAGGTGTTTTCCAAGTAACGCACGTAGGACTTAGGCACCTTCTCGATCTGGTTACCGTGGATCACGATAATCGGCGGGTTGGCACCACCCAAGTGGGCGTAACGCAGTTTGATCCGGCGGTTGTTGACCATCGGCGGCGCATGCTCGCCCACCGCATCTTCCAGGATCTGGGTGAGACGGTTGGTCGGCCAGCGGGTGACTGCGGACTTGAACGAATTCTGTACGGAAGCGTACAGGTTACCCACGCCAGTACCGTGCAATGCCGAGATAAAGTGAATATCGGCGAACTCGACGAAGAACAGGCGGCGCTGCAGCTCGATCTTGACGAAATCGCGCTCGCTCGGCGTCATGCCGTCCCACTTGTTGATCGCGATGACCAATGCCCGGCCCGCTTCCAGGGCAAAGCCCAGCAAGTTGAGGTCGTGGTCCACCACGCCTTCGCGGGCGTCCATCACGAAGATCACCACGTTGGCGTCTTTGATCGCTTGCAGGGTTTTCACCACGGAAAACTTTTCAACTTCCTCGTGGATCTTGCCGCGCTTGCGCACACCGGCTGTGTCGATCAGCGTGTACTTCTCGTCGTTACGCTCGAACGGGATGTAGATACTGTCGCGGGTGGTGCCAGGCTGGTCGTACACGATTACCCGGTCTTCACCGAGCATACGATTGACCAGGGTCGACTTGCCGACGTTAGGACGGCCGATGATGGCGATCTTGATACCGTCTTTTTCACTAGGGCCAGGAATGCGCTTGGCTTCCTCACCTTCGGCAACGATCTCTTCTTCGCCGTCTTCTTCCTCAGCATCATCCTTCGGGAAGTCGCGCAGAGCGATTTCCAGCATCTGCGTGATGCCGCGGCCGTGGGCACCGGCAACCGGGATCGCGTCGCCCAGGCCCATCGGGCTGAATTCAGCACGGGCCGCCTCAGGATCGATGTTATCGATCTTGTTCGCGACCAAATAGGAACGCTTGTTACGCTTGCGCAGGTGCTCGCCGATCATCTGGTCGGCAGCGGTGTAGCCAGCGCGGGCGTCCACCAGGAACAACACGACATCGGCTTCTTCAATGGCCAGCAGCGACTGCTCGGCCATTTTTTCGTCCATGCCATGCTCATCACCGGAGATACCACCGGTGTCGACAATAATGTAGGAGCGCCCTTGCCACTTTGCCTCACCGTATTGGCGATCACGGGTCAGACCGGACAAGTCGCCGACAATAGCGTCGCGAGTCCTGGTCAGGCGGTTGAACAAGGTGGACTTGCCGACGTTAGGTCGGCCCACCAGGGCGATTACGGGAACCATGCGGCTCTCCACTTCGTTATTTCAGAAAATACAAAAGCCGCTGCAGGGCAGCGGCTGGTGCTCGGGGCAGCATCGTCAGATGCCGCATGCCCCGCCGAAACGGGGCCGCCTGGGTGTTACCCCAAGCATAGTTCTTACTTGATGGTCAGGGCTTCCAGCTTGCCGCTGTTGCCATACACATAAAGCATGTTACCCACCACCAGCGGACGCGCGCGCAGGCCGTCGCTGTCGATACGCTCACGACCTACGAAGCGACCATCCACTTGGCTCAGCAGATGCAAGTAGCCTTCGAAATCGCCGACCGCTACGTAGCTGGAGAACACTTCCGGTGCCGACAGTTGACGGCGAGCCAGGGAGTCGTTGCTCCACAACGCGGTGGTGGAACGCTCGTCGACACTTTCAACAGTGCCGGATGCCAGGCTGACGTAGACGCTGCCAAACCCTTGGGAGACACCGGCGTAGCTGGAAGCATCACGCTGCCAGTTAACGCGGCCGCTCTGCAGGTCCAGCGCCGCAACACGGCCCTGATAGGTGGCGACGTAGAGGGTTTCACCCGACAGCAGCAAGCCACCGTCGATGTCCACTACACGATCCAGCTCGGAACGACCTTGCGGGATCGCCACACGGGTTTCCCAGGCCGGCACGCCGTTCTGGGTGTCCAGGGCGACCACTTTACCGGTCGACAGGCCTGCAACGGCCAGATTGTTGGTTACAACCGGACCACTGGTACCACGCAGGGTCAACACCGCAGGAGTACTGTCGTACAACCAGCGCTGGTTGCCGGTAGCGGCATCCAGACCGATTACACGGTCATCCTGGGTCTGCACCACAACGATGTCGCCGTTGGTGGCAGGGGGTGCGAGGACTTCACTGGTCACGCGAGCGCGCCATTTCTCTTCACCGGTGCTGGAATCGAGGGCAACCACTTCGCCTTTCAGCGTGCCGACCATCACCAGGCCATAACCAACGCCTACGGCGCCGGACACAGGCAATTCGAGGTCAGTCTTCCATTTCACATCGCCGTTCATGCGATCCATGGAGATCACTACGCCGGTCACGTCAGCAGCCACAATGTTGTCACCGTCGATTGCCGGAACCAACATGTTGTAGGTCTCGCCCTGGCCGTCACCGATGGAGCGGCTCCATTGCTTTTGCAGGACTACTTCTTCCTTGAAGCTGGTCAGCTCGGCCGGAGGCAGTTCTTTTTTACTGTTGCTGCTGCAACCCGCGGCCAGAACGGCCAGAGCCAGCAATGCTGCATGTTTCCAACGGATCACGTCACGCATCCCCTTTGGCCAAGTCGTCGAGCTTGATTTGTAAGCCACCGACCGCCGCTTCATCAGACAGCGCCGCCTTGGCTTTCTTGTACGCAGCATTGGCTTCATCGGTGCGACCCAATTGGACCAACAGGTCGCCCTTGAGCTCTTCGCGAGTAGCAACAAATGCCTTGTCCGCATCACCGTCGAGCAGTTTGAGTGCTTCGTCAGCTTTGTTCTGTGCCGCCAATACCTGGGCCAGGCGCTGACGTGCGATTTCACCCAGGGTCGGGTTGGTCGGCTTGTCGGCGATAGCCTTCAGTTCTGCAGCGGCGTCATCCAGCTTGCCGGTATCGACCGCGACCTTCGCGACGAACAGGCTGCCGTATTGGGCGTAGGTGCTACCGCCGAATTCGTTCTTCAGCTTGCCGGCCAGGTCCGCCACTTGCGCAGGGTCGGGCTTGCCGTCCGGCGTCAGGGTGGTTTCCAGCAATTGCTGATAGAGGATAGAGGCGCCCTGGGACTGGTTGGCCTGATATTTTGTCCAGGCTTGCCAGCCGAACACCACCACTAAAGCCAGCAGACCGCCAGTAACCAGGGGCTTGCCGTTACGCTGCCACCAGTCCTTGAACTCGGCCAACTGCTCATCATCAGTACTCGACACCCCAATACTCCTTAATCGCTAAATTCGGCTGTTCGACAGCTTCAACCCTGCACGACGCAGGTGGCCAAGTGCGCAGCGAGCGCATCAAAGGCAATGTTCTGTTGCTCGCCCTGGCCACGCAGGGGTTTGAAACCTATCACTTGCTGGGCCAACTCGTCATCGCCGAGGATCAGTGCATACAGTGCACCGCTCTTGTCGGCCTTCTTGAACTGACTCTTGAAGCTGCCCGCGCCAGCATTGATCTGAAGGCGCAGGTTCGGCAGCTGGTCGCGCACGCTCTCGCTCAAGGCCAGGGCCGCCAGTTCGGCTGCCTCACCAAAGGCGCACAGGTACACATCCACCTGACGGGAGATTTCTGCGGGGATTTGCTCCAGAGTTTCCAACAGCAGGATCAGCCGTTCGATGCCCATGGCAAAACCCACGCCGGTGGTCGGCTTGCCGCCCATCTGCTCGACCAAGCCGTCGTAACGGCCGCCCGCGCACACAGTGCCTTGGGCGCCTAGTTTGTCAGTGACCCATTCGAACACGGTTTTGCTGTAGTAATCGAGACCACGCACCAACTTAGGGTTGATTACGTAGGGAATGCCGGCCGCATCCAGGCGAGCCTTGAGGCCCTCGAAGTGCGCGCGGGATTCGTCATCCAGGTAGTCGGCCATTTTCGGCGCATCGACCAGTACGGCCTGCGTGTCGGCGTTCTTAGTGTCCAGCACGCGCAACGGGTTGGTTTTCAGACGGCGCTGGCTGTCTTCGTCCAACTTGTCCAGATGCGCAGACAGGTACTCGACCAGTGCGACGCGGTAGCGGCCACGGGATTCGCTGGTGCCCAGACTGTTGAGTTCAAGCTTGACCGCATCACGAATGCCAAGCATGCCCCATAACCGCCACGTCATCACGATCAGCTCGGCATCGATGTCCGGACCGTCGAGGTTAAATACTTCCAGGCCGATCTGGTGGAACTGACGATAGCGGCCTTTTTGCGGACGCTCGTGGCGAAACATCGGACCGATGTACCATAGTTTTTGCGGCTGGCCGCCACCGGTGAGGCCGTGCTCAAGCACAGCGCGCACGCACGCGGCAGTGCCTTCCGGACGCAGAGTCAGGGAGTCGCCGTTACGGTCTTCAAAGGTGTACATCTCTTTTTCGACGATATCGGTCACTTCACCGATGGAGCGCTTGAACAGCTCGGTGAACTCGACGATCGGCATGCGGATCTGCTTGTAACCGTAGTTATCCAGCAGACGCGCGACAGTATTCTCGAAGTAGCGCCACAGGGGCGTCTGCTCCGGCAGAATGTCGTTCATGCCACGAATGGCTTGCAGAGACTTGCTCACATCAAATCCTTAAATTCGTTCAATCAGCCGCGAGCGATCAGCGCTGCGTCAGCGGCGACCTTTTCGGCCGCTTTCTCGCGGATCAGCTTTTCCAGCTCATCCACAAGATTGTCATTCGTTAACTTCTGCGACGGCTTGCCGTCGATGTAAATCAGGTTCGGTGTACCGCCGGTCAAGCCCACATGCGCTTCCTTGGCTTCACCCGGCCCGTTGACCACGCAACCGATCACCGCAACATCCAGCGGTACCAGCAGGTCTTCAAGGCGCAACTCCAAATCGTTCATGGTTTTCACCACGTCGAAGTTCTGCCGCGAGCAGCTCGGGCAGGCAATGAAGTTGATGCCACGGGAACGTAAACGCAGGGATTTGAGAATGTCGTAACCGACTTTCACTTCCTCTACAGGGTCTGCCGCCAACGAGATGCGGATAGTATCGCCAATCCCTTCGGCGAGCAGCATACCGAGACCTACCGCAGATTTCACTGTGCCTGAGCGCAAACCGCCAGCCTCGGTGATACCCAAGTGCAATGGCTGCACGATTTCCTTGGCCAGCAGCCGGTAAGCTTCAACCGCCATGAACACGTCGGAGGCCTTTACGCTGACTTTGAAGTCTTGGAAATTCAGGCGTTCAAGGTGTTCAACGTGGCGCAATGCCGACTCAACCAGCGCCGCCGGAGTGGGCTCGCCGTATTTCTTTTGCAGGTCTTTTTCCAGAGAACCTGCGTTGACGCCGATGCGGATCGGGATCCCACGATCACGGGCAGCATCCACCACCGCGCGCACACGGTCTTCACGACCGATGTTGCCTGGGTTGATACGCAGGCAATCGACACCCAGTTCAGCCACGCGCAACGCGATCTTGTAGTCGAAGTGAATGTCTGCAACCAACGGCACCTTGACCAACTGCTTGATGCGGCCGAAGGCTTCCGCAGCGTCCATGTCCGGCACGGAAACCCGCACTATGTCCACGCCAGCGGCTTCCAAACGGTTGATCTGGGCCACAGTGGCGGCTACATCATTGGTGTCGCTGTTGGTCATGCTTTGTACTGCGATGGGGGCGTCGCCGCCCACCGGCACCGAGCCGACCCAGATCTTGCGCGATACGCGACGTTTGATTGGAGATTCGCCGTGCATGACTATTGTCCCAACTTGAGGCGAGCAGTCTCGCCACTGGTGAACGGCGCCACGTCCACAGGCTGACCGTTGTAGGCCACTTGCGCGCCACGGGCGAAGCCCAGACGCAGCGTCAGAGGAGGCTTACCGCCTTGGTCAAGAGTATCTCCCTTACGCTTAAGACCGCTAAACAGCACTTTACCGTTGCCATCGGTGACTTGCGTCCAGCAGTCAGCAATGTAGGTCACTTGTACGCGCCCGTCACCGGCGATCAATGCTGGAGTGGTAGGTGGCGAAATAGCTGGCGTAGCCGAGGCTGCTGGAGCGGGGGGCGCGGACGCGGGTGCTGCCGGCGTATGAGCCTGGGCGGTGGGCGCTGCCGGAGTCGCTGGCGTTACAGGAGCAGGCACAGCGGCGGTTGTCGCAGGAGCGGTTTCCGGTGCCGGTTGCTCGGTCGCGAGCGGCGCTTCAGACGTGGCCTGCCCCTCGGCAACAGCCTGGTCTTCCGGTTCATCCAACGGATGGATCTGAGTGGTGCCATCGGCGCTTTCGACTTCGACGTGCTCCATCGCGCTGCTGGTCAGGTCTTTACTGCGCTGAGAGGCTTGGTCTTGCCACCAGACAAACCCGCCACCGATCACCGCAACAAGCAGCAACAGGCTAACAATTCGCAAAATGGTGTGGGAAACGCGCACTGGCTCTTCGATACGACCCAGGCCATGAACACTGCTGCCCTGGGAATCGGTGCCGGTGAATTGGTCGAACTCCTGAACCAGAACGGTCTGGTCGATACCCAGCAATTTGGCGTATGCGCGGATATAGCCTCGGGCGAAGGTGTGCCCAGGCAGCTTATCGAACGCGCCAGCTTCCAGATTGCCCAAGGACGTGGTGGTCAAATTGAGCTTGAGGGCCACTTCCGCCAGCGACCAACCATTGCTTTCGCGGGCCTGACGCAAGGTTTCGCCTGGGTTTACGCGATTAGCTGCTACAACTTCCGGGTGCGCCGCTTTCATCATTGCTCCGACAGGTATTGCTGATATTCCGGCGTACCGGGATAGAGTCGTTCGAGTTGCTGGCCAAAATGTGCGGCCGTGTCGCGTTCTTCATGAACTGTCGCCAGGCGCACACCGAGCAATAGACTACGTGCATTTTGCCCGCTGAGCAGGCTAAAACGCTCGTAATAGTCACGTGCCGGCACATAATGCCTGTCTTCGTAAGACAACTCAGCCATTTCGAGCAATGCCCGCGGCTGGCGACTGTTCAGGTGCAGGGCTTTTTCCAATTGCTGGCGAGCACTGTCGCGCTGGCCGAGACGCATTGAGGTCACCCCAAGGTTCTCGAAGACCCGTGAACGCTCTGGATAAAGGATGTCGGCAGAAGCTTGCTGGAAATAACGGGAAGCCTGGTCATAACGTTTCTGTTCGAACAGGAAGCTGCCGTAATTGTTCAGCAGCCGAGGGTCGGCAGGACGGGAGGCCAAAGCCTTTCTGAAATACTGATCGGCAAGTTCAGGCTCGGCCTGGGCTTGGAACACCAAGGCCAATGCAGCGTTGGCGTCGGCATCGTTGTTGTCCAGCTCAAGGGCCTTTTTCAAAGGCACCTTGGCCTGCTCGCTCATGCCCTGCTGCAGGTAACCCAACCCCAGTTGCACATAGGCAACTCGCGCCTCATCACGACCTTTACCGGTTTGCAAAGGGCTCTCATGGCCCGATGAAACACAACCGGCCGCGAGGCCGGCAACAAGCAGAAGCAGCGCAAGGCGCAAGGGCATAGAGATCCTCTCTCAGATTCGATTCACAGCGATTTGCGGCATGTCGTCGGCGGCATTCAGTTCACGCACGGCGATATAACGTTCGCTGCGACGGGTGCGATCCAGCACCTGTCCTACCAATTGGCCGCAGGCGGCGTCGATGTCTTCACCACGAGTGGTGCGTACGGTGACGTTGTAGCCTGCCTGGTGCAGTTGATCCTGGAAACGACGAATGGCGTTGTTGCTCGGCCGCTCGTAGCCAGAATGGGGAAACGGGTTAAACGGGATCAGGTTGATCTTGCACGGGGTGTTCTTGAGCAAGTCGATCATCTCGATCGCGTGTTCGACCTTGTCGTTGATGTCCTTGAGCATGGTGTACTCAATGGTCAGCACGCGTTTCTCACCCAAAGTCGCCATGTAACGCTGGCAAGATTCGAGCAGCATCTTAAGCGGATACTTCTTGTTGATCGGCACCAATTGGTTACGTAATGCGTCATTAGGTGCGTGCAGCGACAAAGCCAGGGATACGTCGATGTGCTTGGCCAGCTCATCAATCATCGGTACCACACCGGAGGTCGACAGGGTCACACGGCGCTTGGAGATGCCGTAGCCCAGGTCGTCCATCATCAGATGCATGGCCGCAATCACGTTGTCGAAGTTCAGCAGCGGCTCACCCATGCCCATCATCACCACGTTGGTGATGGCACGGTCGACGGTCGCCGGGACGCTGCCAAAGGATTTGTTGGCAATCCACACCTGGCCGATGACTTCGGCGGCAGTGAGGTTGCTATTGAAGCCTTGCTTGCCGGTGGAGCAGAAACTGCAATCCAGGGCACAGCCTGCCTGGGACGAAACGCACAAGGTGCCACGTTTGCCCTGGGGAATGTACACGGTCTCGACGCAGCTGCCGGACGCCACGCGCACCACCCATTTACGGGTGCCATCGGTGGAAATGTCCTCGCTGACAACTTCGGGACCACGGACCTCAGCAATGGCCTTGAGCTTGTCGCGCAGGGCCTTGCTGACGTTCGTCATGGCGTCGAAATCGTCGACACCAAAGTGGTGAATCCATTTCATTACCTGACCGGCACGGAAGCGCTTCTCCCCGATTGAGTCGAAGAATTTCTCCATTTCCGGCTGAGTCAGACCCAGCAGGTTGGTTTTAACAGTCGATGTAGTCATGGATTCACCCTCACTCTTTAAGCCAATGCTTAGCGAGCGGTTACTTCAGTAGCAGCGAAAAAGTACGAGATTTCGCGAGCAGCGGCAGCTTCGGAGTCCGAGCCGTGTACAGCATTGGCGTCGATGGATTCAGCGAAGTCAGCACGGATAGTGCCGGCAGCAGCTTCTTTAGGGTTGGTAGCGCCCATCAGCTCACGGTTCAGAGCGATAGCGTTTTCGCCTTCCAGAACCTGAACAACAACAGGACCGGAGATCATGAAGGCAACCAGGTCGCCGAAGAAGCCACGAGCGCTGTGCTCAGCGTAGAAGCCTTCAGCTTCAGCCTTGGACAGTTGCTTGAGTTTCGAAGCTACAACCTTCAGGCCGGCTTTTTCGAAACGAGTGGTGATCTCGCCGATGACGTTTTTTGCAACAGCGTCAGGCTTGATGATGGAGAAAGTACGTTGAACAGCCATGGTGTAACTCCAGAAACGGTAATTTACGAAAAATTAAACCCGCGAATTATACGCGGGTTATTGGGTATTGCCTAACTGCGTAAAAGGCGGCTCAGTCTGCTTCTTCGATCCACAGGCCCTGAATCGCCTCCAGAACCTTTTCGCCACCCCGATCCGGGATGTCATCGAATTCCGGCAGCGCCATTACGAGATCACGCAGTTTGACGAAGTTCACGGTAAGAGGATTGACCTCAGGATGAGCTTCAGCAAGTTGTATAGCGATTTCTTGTACATCAACCCATTTCAGGCTCATGACAGTTCCTTGAATCAATGCGGCGCTTCGGCCGCATGGTTGAGCGAATATTTCGGAATTTCGACAGTGATGTCCTCAGTTCCCACCCTTGCCTGACAGCTTAGACGCGATTGCGCTTCCAAGCCCCAGGCACGATCGAGAAAGTCCTCTTCCAGCTCGTCGGCTTCTTCAAGCGAATTGAAACCCTCGCGAATGATGCAGTGACAAGTGGTACAGGCGCACACGCCACCACAAGCGCTTTCGATCTCGATGTGGTTGTCATGGGCAACTTCGAGGATGGACTTGCCGGTCTCAGCCTCCACAACCATACCGTCCGGACAATGCTCGGCGTGTGGCAGAAAAATGACCTGCGGCATTAATTATTCCTCGATTTCATTCAGGTTGCGTCCCGCCAGGGCGGCTTTTACCGTCTGGTCCATACGGCGGGCGGCAAAGGCATCGGTCACTTGCGACAAGCGCTTGGTCTGTTGCTCGATAGCATAACCATCAGTGCCTTTCATCAGTTCGGCCAATTCATGCATCTGCAGGTCGATGACCATGCGCTCTTCGGCATCCAGCAGGCGTTCGCCGTCAGCCTCAAGGGCGCCCTGCACCGCTTCAAGCAGGCGCTGCGCATCCACTTGCTGTTCGCGCAGCACACGGGCGACCTTGTCGTCACCGGCGTACTGGAACGAGTCCTTGAGCATCTTGGCGATTTCGCCGTCGGTGAGGCCGTAGGAAGGCTTCACCTGGATGCTGGCTTCAACACCAGACCCCAGCTCACGGGCCGCGACACTAAGCAGGCCGTCGGCGTCGACTTGGAAGGTCACACGAATTTTCGCAGCACCGGCTACCATTGCAGGGATACCACGCAATTCGAAACGCGCCAGGGAGCGGCAGTCACTGATCAGCTCGCGCTCGCCTTGCAGCACATGAATCATCATGGCCGTCTGGCCGTCTTTATAAGTGGTGAAGTCCTGGGCGCGGGCGACGGGGATGGTGGTGTTGCGCGGAATCACCTTCTCCATCAAGCCGCCCATAGTCTCCAGCCCCAGGGACAACGGAATCACGTCGAGGAGCAGCAGTTCGCCACCATCGCGCTTGTTGCCGGCCAAGGTGTCTGCCTGGATCGCTGCGCCGATGGCGACTACTTGATCGGGGTCGATTTCGGTCAGTGGCTCGCGACCAAAAGCCTCGGCAACTGCCCCACGAACACGCGGCACACGGGTCGACCCCCCCACCATGACCACGGCACCGACGTCTTCCAACTCGATACCGGAATCACGTACGGCGCGACGGCACGCCTTGAGGCTGCGGGCGACCATTGGTTCGATCAAGGCATCAAAGGCTTCGCGCGTCAGCGGTGCCGACCAGTTGCCGTAAGACACGTCAATAGAGGCAGCATCAGTCAGCGCTTCTTTAGCGGCACAAGCAGTTTGCAGCAAGTTGCGCTGTGCGCCTGGATCCAAGTCCGCGGACAAGCCGGCACTGCTGATGATCCAGCCTGCGATCGCGTGGTCGAAGTCATCGCCGCCCAACGCGCTGTCGCCACCAGTAGCCAGCACCTCAAACACACCGCCGGTCAGGCGCAGGATCGAAATATCAAAAGTGCCGCCGCCCAAGTCATAAATGGCAACCAGACCTTCGGCGTGCTGGTCCAAACCGTAGGCCACAGCAGCAGCAGTCGGCTCGTTGAGCAGGCGCAGCACGTTGAGGCCGGCAAGCTTCGCCGCATCCTTGGTGGCTTGACGCTGTGCGTCGTCGAAATAAGCGGGAACCGTGATCACTGCACCGACCAATTCGCCGCCCAAGGTCGTTTCTGCGCGCTGGCGCAGCACCTTGAGAATATCAGCCGACACTTCCACCGGACTTTTCGGCCCCTGGACAGTATCGATGAAAGGCATGTGGGATTCGCCGCCGACAAAGCGATACGGCAGTTGGTCGCCGAGCTGCTTGACGTCGGACAAGCCACGCCCCATCAAGCGCTTGACAGACAGCACAGTGTTCAAAGGATCGCTAGATGCCGCCAACTTGGCAGACTCACCGACCTCGGTGCGATCAGCGTGATAGCGCACGGCCGAGGGCAGGATGACTTGGCCATCAGCGTCCGGCAGCGGTTCGGACAGGCCACTGCGCAGAGCAGCGACCAGGGAATTGGTGGTGCCCAGGTCAATCCCGACCGCCAGACGACGCTGGTGCGGTTGAGGGCTTTGGCCGGGTTCGGCGATTTGCAGTAATGCCATGGTAATCAGGTCTTATCTGTCTATCAGGCGTGCATCACGGGCAGCACTGGGTTAATCGTCGAGGCGCTCTTCTAGCTGGCGCACTTCGTAGGTGAGCTTTTCGAGGAACTGCATACGCCGCATCAGGCGTTCAGCCTGTTCACGTTGCGCTGCATCATCCCAACAGGCTGCGAAGCTTTCGTTGAGCTCATCCTGGGCCACTTTCAGACGGCGCTTGAAGACGGCGACACCGGCCACATCGGCCTCGTCGTGTAGGTCTTCGAGCTCTTCGCGCCACTGCATTTGCTGCATCAGGAAGTCGGGATCGTGAACCGTGACTTCAATCGGCAACTCGCCGCCGTTCATGGCAAGCAGGTAACGCGCGCGCTTTGGCGGACTCTTCAGTGTCTGATAGGCCTCGTTGAGGCTGGCCGACTGCTGCAGGGCCAGGCGCTGCTCACGCTCGGAAGCGTCAGCGAAGCGGTCCGGATGCACCCCACGCGCCAACTCTCGGTAGCGCGTGGCAAGCTGCTCAAGGTCCAGCCGAAAGCTCGGCTGCAGCTCGAATAAAGCGAAATGACAAGGAGTACCCACGAATAGCCTCAGATGTTGAAGCTTTCGCCGCAGCCACACTCACCGCGTACGTTGGGGTTGTTGAACTTGAAGCCCTCGTTCAACCCTTCCTTGACGAAATCGAGTTCGGTGCCGTCCAGGTAGGTCAGGCTTTTAGGATCGATGATCACTTTCTCTCCGTGACTTTCGAACACCTGATCTTCCTCAACCACCTCGTCGACAAACTCCAGCACGTAGGCAAGGCCGGAACAGCCCGTGGTGCGAACACCCAGACGAATCCCCTCACCTTTACCGCGCCCATTCAGGGAGCGGCGAATATGCTGCGCAGCCGCTTCTGTCATGCTGATAGCCATCGTTGACTCCTTACTCGTCGCCAAATGCTTAGATCAAGCCTTTCTTCTGCTTGTAGTCGCGAACGGCCGCCTTGATGGCGTCTTCTGCGAGTACGGAGCAGTGGATTTTCACTGGCGGCAGGGCCAGTTCTTCGGCCAACTGGGTGTTGCTGATAGTCACAGCCTCATCCAGAGTCTTGCCTTTCATCCATTCGGTTGCCAGAGAACTGGAGGCGATGGCCGAACCGCAACCGTAAGTCTTGAACTTGGCATCTTCGATGACGCCAGCTTCGTTGACTTTGATCTGCAGGCGCATCACATCGCCGCACGCCGGAGCGCCGACCATGCCGGTGCCGACATCAGGATCTTCCGCGTTCATCTTGCCGACGTTGCGCGGGTTTTCGTAGTGGTCGATGACCTTTTCGCTGTAAGCCATGGTACTGAATCCTCACTCATCAGGGCCGCTCTGGAACCCTGTAAAAACGCCTGCGTTTTCCGCCACGTTCCTACAGAGCTTGGGTGGCGGCTTCTATAGTTAGTGTGCCGCCCACTCGATCTTGGAAATATCGACACCGTCTTTGTACATGTCCCACAGCGGCGACAGAACGCGCAGCTTGTTGACGGCTTCGCAGACTTTCTGCGCGGCGTAGTCGACTTGTTCTTCGGTGGTGAAGCGGCCGAACGTAAAGCGGATCGAGCTATGTGCCAGTTCGTCGTTACGGCCCAGGGCGCGCAGTACGTACGAAGGCTCAAGAGAGGCCGAGGTGCAGGCCGAACCGGACGAAACCGCCAGGTCCTTGAGCGCCATGATCAGCGACTCGCCTTCGACGTAGTTGAAGCTCAAATTCAAGTTATGCGGTACGCGGGCGGTCATGCTGCCGTTTATGTACAGCTCTTCAAGGTTCTCGACCTGCTTGTAGAAGCGATCGCTCAGGGCCTTGATGCGCACGTTTTCGGCAGCCATGTCTTCCTTGGCCACACGAAAGGCTTCGCCCATGCCTACGATTTGGTGGGTCGCCAGGGTGCCAGAACGCATGCCGCGTTCGTGACCACCGCCGTGCATGGTGGCTTCGATGCGCACGCGTGGCTTACGGCTCACGTACAGCGCACCGATACCTTTAGGCCCGTAGGTCTTGTGGGCCGAGAACGACATCAGGTCAACTTTCAGCTTGGACAGGTCGATATCAACCTTGCCGGTGGACTGAGCAGCGTCAACGTGCAACAGAATGCCCTTGGAGCGAGTCAGCTCGCCGATGGCCGAGATGTCGTTGATGGTGCCGATTTCGTTGTTTACGTGGATCACGGAAACCAAGATTGTGTCTTCACGCAGCGCGGCTTCAATCATGGCCGGGGTGACGATACCGTCGGTGGTCGGCTCAAGGTAGGTAACTTCGAAACCTTCACGCTCCAGTTGACGCATGGTGTCGAGGACAGCCTTGTGCTCAATCTTGGTGGTGATCAGGTGCTTGCCTTTGGTCGCGTAGAAATGCGCCGCGCCCTTGATTGCCAGGTTGTCGGACTCAGTGGCGCCGGAAGTCCAGACGATTTCGCGCGGGTCGGCATTAACAAGGTCGGCGACTTGGCGACGAGCATTCTCGACCGCTTCCTCGGCTTTCCAGCCGAATACATGGGAACGGGAGGCCGGGTTGCCGAAGTTTCCGTCGACCAGCAGGCACTCGCTCATCTTTTGCGCGACACGCGGATCAACCGGGGTGGTCGCTGAGTAATCAAGGTAAATCGGCAATTTCATGGACTTTCTCCTAAATCAGGCTGGCTGGCGTGCCGTTAGCTCTTCGGCTGTCACTCGACGGCGGACGCTTCAATCTTGTCCAGACGCGGCACCTTAGTGTTGCAACGGCGCTGGTCCTGACGCTGGGCTACTTCTTGTACCTCACGGCGAGTCACAAGATCAGCCAAGCTGATACCACTCAAAAACTCATGGATCTGCAGACTCAAGTCACACCACAAATGGTGCGTCAGGCAGGTGTCGCCTGCATGGCAGTCACCCAGGCCCTGGCATTTGGTCGCGTCGACGGATTCGTTGACCGCATCGATTACCTGGGCCACCTGAATGCCCTGCATATCGCGGGACAACTGATAGCCGCCACCTGGCCCACGCACGCTGGAGACCAGATTGCTACGGCGCAATTTGGCGAACAGTTGCTCAAGATAGGACAGGGAAATTCCTTGGCGCTCGGAGATATCGGCCAGGGACACCGGCCCAGTTTGCGCGTGCAGAGCCAGGTCGAGCATGGCAGTCACCGCGTATCGGCCTTTTGTAGTCAGTCTCATGGACAATTACCAAGGTGTTTCAGAATGTGGGCAAGTATGCGATTCCCGAGTATTTAAGTCAACTATAAGACCTAGTACTTTAGTCAGGATTACCCGTAAAAAGGGCGCGCGAATCATAGCAGGATGGGGTGGGGACGAACAGCGGGAACAGGGCCTAGCGGCTACTCCGAGACCAATGGAGGTCAAGATGCAGGAGGCAACTGCTCCCAATAGCAGCGGACCAGCCCACGCAGGGAACGACTAACAAACCGCTATCGAGAGCAAGCCCCCTCCCACAGGTGACTTTCAGTGCCTGGAAGACCTCAACCAGTCTTCGTCGCAGCTTCGTCCTTGATCTCTGCGAAGTCCTCTTCGCGCAGTTCGGGCAGTTCTTTCGCACAGTAGCTGCTGCCCAGCTCCTTCAGCGCGCCGCACATACCGTCCAGCTTCCCGTCCACCGCCTGCAAGTGGTCAAGCAACTGGCCGATGGCGCGCGCGACCGGATCAGGCATGTCTTCACTGACTCCATAGGCATCAAAGCCGATCTTCTCGGCCATTGCCTTGCGCTTTGCTTCCTGCTCATCGCCAACGTCCGGCTTGACGATGATTCGGCCCGGAATACCCACCACGGTTGCGCCAGGCGGTACAGCCTTGGTCACGACCGCATTGGAGCCAACCTTAGCGCCAGCACCTACAGTGAACGGCCCTAGCACTTTGGCGCCGGCCCCTACCACCACGCCATCGCCCAACGTTGGGTGGCGCTTGCCTTTGTTCCAGCTAGTGCCGCCCAACGTCACACCTTGATAGAGCGTGACATCGTCGCCAATCTCAGCAGTTTCACCGATGACGATACCCATTCCATGATCGATAAAAAAACGGCGCCCAACCTTGGCCCCCGGATGAATCTCGATACCCGTCAACCAGCGGCCGAAGTTCGACACCAGTCGCGCCAGCCATTTCCAGCCCATGCCCCACAAGGCGCCGGATAGCCGATGAATCCAGATCGCGTGCATACCCGGATAGCAGGTCAGCACTTCAAAGGCGTTGCGGGCCGCCGGGTCACGGTGGAAAACACTCTGGATATCTTCTCGCAAACGCTCGAACATTTTTAATCCTTCCGCTTAAGAAGCTCGCCACGGGCCGCTTTTTGGGTTTCCGTGAGGATGCCACGCAATATATTCATTTCCGCCCGGCTTACCGAACTGCGCCCGTACAACCGACGCAGGCGCGCCATCAAGTGCCGCGGCTTGTCAGGGTCAAGGAATTCGATAGCCACCAGGGTTTGCTCCAGGTGCTCATAAAACCGCTCCAGCTCATCCATGGTGGCCAGCTCGCCACTTTTGGTCGACGCAACCTCTTCCTTTTCCATTTTGCTTGGCTGACCGGCAGCTGCCAGCCACGCCATGCGCACTTCGTAAGTCAGCACCTGCACCGCAGCCCCGAGGTTCAGTGAACTGAATTCAGGGTCCGATGGAATGTGCACATGGTAGTGACATCGCTGCAGCTCCTCATTGGTGAGGCCGGAGTCTTCACGACCAAACACTAAGGCGATTTCAGCGCCACCAGCAGCCTCTTCCACCACTTTACCGCCGCATTCACGGGGATCCAGCAGAGGCCAGGGGATGCGACGATCACGGGCACTGGTGCCGAGCACCAGATTGCAGCCGACCAAAGCATCCTCCAGGGTGGCGACGACCTGGGCTTTTTCAAGGATGTCATTGGCACCGGATGCACGGGCATCGGCCTCGTGATGCGGGAACACGCGCGGTTCGACCAGCACCAGGCGCGTCAGCCCCATGTTTTTCATGGCACGCGCCACCCCACCGATATTGCCGGGATGACTGGTATTGACCAAGACGACACGAATGTTTTGCAGCAAGGGAGGCGCTCTCGGACATGGGAAAGGGGAGCAAATCTTACAGAACAGCCTAAGGTTATGCCATGAAAGCTAACGTCGTCCTTCACCTGAAGAAAGTTTCTGCTAGAATGCTCGGCTTTCTTTAACAACCTTAGGTGACACATCCATGCAGCCCATGCTGAATATCGCGCTGCGCGCCGCCCGCAGCGCCAGTGAATTGATTTTCCGCTCCATCGAGCGCCTGGATACCATCAAGGTCGACGAAAAAGACGCCAAGGATTATGTATCCGAGGTAGACCGCGCCGCCGAACAGAAAATCATCGACGCACTGCGCAAGGCTTACCCTACCCACGGCATCCTGGGTGAGGAAACCGGCCTGCATAAAGGTAGCGGCGAAGGCGAAGACTACCTGTGGATCATCGACCCACTGGATGGCACCACCAACTTCCTGCGCGGCATCCCCCACTTTGCAGTAAGCATCGCCTGCAAATACCGTGGCCGCCTGGAACATGCCGTCGTCCTCGACCCGGTTCGCCAGGAAGAATTCACCGCCAGCCGTGGCCGTGGCGCCCAACTGAACGGTCGTCGCCTGCGCGTCAGCGGCCGCACCAGTCTCGACGGCGCCCTGCTGGGTACCGGCTTCCCATTCCGTGACGACCAGATGGACAACCTGGAAAACTACCTGGGCATGTTCCGCGCCCTGGTTGGCCAGACCGCAGGCATCCGTCGCGCTGGCGCAGCCAGCCTGGACCTGGCCTATGTTGCTGCCGGTCGTTTTGATGCGTTCTGGGAGTCAGGCCTGTCCGAGTGGGACATGGCTGCAGGCGCTCTGCTAATCCAGGAAGCCGGTGGCTTGGTGAGCGACTTCACCGGTGGTCACGACTTCCTGGAAAAAGGCCACGTCGTTGCTGGCAACACCAAATGCTTCAAGGCAGTGCTGACGGCTATACAGCCACACCTGCCAGCCTCGCTGAAGCGCTAAGCTAGCGAGCATAAAAAAAAGCACCCTTCGGGGTGCTTTTTTTTATGCCTGCGATTTGGTGCGAACTTGAATACCAGCAACGCTACCAATCAATGTGAAAGGGATGTTGCCTCCGATGGCAGCAGCTCAGTTACAGACTCATTAACCGATGCGCCCACATCAAGAGCAAGCCCCCTCTCACACCTTCAACTATGAC
Organism: Pseudomonas sp. H1_D04; assembly: GCF_054683855.1. NCBI lineage: Bacteria > Pseudomonadati > Pseudomonadota > Gammaproteobacteria > Pseudomonadales > Pseudomonadaceae > Pseudomonas > Pseudomonas sp. H1_D04. The sequence continues at coordinate 3,262,024 of NZ_CP162826.1, read as the reverse complement.
AAGCCTCAAATTATTGCTGGTTTTGACCCAACACTAAACGACCTTCTTTATCGACCGGAATCTGGCCACCCGGATCACGATCCATCCGCACCGAGCCTTCCTTACCATCCAAGGTGTAACGCACGTCATAGCCGACTACCTTGTCGCTGATGTCGTTGACGGTGTTACAACGCGTTTGTGTGGTGGTGTAGGTATCGCGATTCTGCATACCCTCTTGAACCTTGTTACCGGCATAACCACCACCGACCGCACCGGCTACCGTCGCTAGCTTCTTACCGTTACCGCCACCGATCTGATTACCTAGCAAACCACCCGCCAATGCACCCACAACGGTACCTGCGATCTGGTGTTGATCCTGCACCGGTCGCTGCCGAGTAACTGCGACATCCTTACAGACTTCGCGAGGGGTCTTGATCTGGGTTTTTACCGGCTGCACCGCCAGCACTTGCGCATACTCAGGGCCGCTTTTTACCAGGCTGTAGGTGGCGACAGCACCCCCGGCAGTTACACCGACAGCACCCAATACCGCACCAACCAGTAACGACTTGTTCACGTTGAACCTCCTGACCATCACAAACGGACCGAAAGATCCGCGCTATACCCAGCCTTGGAGCAAAAAAAAAGGCACGAGTTCAATACTCGTGCCTTTCTTGTAACAGCAGATCAACAAGCGCTCATTAAGGGCGGTCGTCGACCTCCTTGCCAGTCGCGGCTGGAGGGATCAAGTCTTCGCTGTTGAGGTTCAACCAGATCAGCACAACGTTGGCGATGTAGATCGACGAGTAAGTACCCGCCAGAACGCCGATAAACAGCGCCAGGGAGAAGCCCCACAAGTTGTCACCGCCGAAGATCATCAGCGCAGCAATCGCCAGCAAAGTGGAGATTGATGTCGCCATGGTACGCAGCAGGGTCTGAGTGGTGGAGATGTTGATGTTCTCGATCAACGTCGCCTTGCGCAATACGCGGAAGTTCTCACGAACCCGGTCGAATACCACGATTGTGTCGTTGAGCGAGTAACCAATAATCGCCAGCACAGCGGCCAGTACGGTCAGATCGAAGGTTATCTGGAAGTACGCCAGAATACCTACGGTCACGATCACGTCGTGGATCAGCGACACAATCGCGCCGACACCGAACTTCCACTGAAAGCGGAAAGCCAGGTAAATCATGATGCCGACGAGTGCCATCAGCATGCCAAGGCCGCCTTGGTCGCGCAGCTCTTCACCTACTTGCGGGCCGACAAACTCGACGCGCTTGACCGACGCGGGATTGTCGCCGCCAACCTTTTGCAAGGCTTCGGCTACTTGGTGACCCAGTTGCGGATCTTCGCCTGGCATGCGCACCAGCAGGTCGGTGGTCGCACCAAAGCTCTGCACCACGGCCTCGTGATAACCGGCCTTTACCAGCTCGTTGCGCACTAAGGTAACGTCGGCCGGCTTCTCGTAGGTCAGCTCAATGAGCGTACCCCCGGTGAAATCCAAACCGTAGTTCAGGCCCTTATGGAACCAGCTGAACAACGCCAGAACGGTAAGGAGCACAGTGACGCCGAACGCAATGTTGCGAACGCCCATGAAGTTGATTGTACGTAACATGGCAGCCCCTTAAATCCACAACTTCTTGAAGTCACGCCCGCCAAAGATCAGGTTGACCATTGCGCGGGTCACCATGATGGCCGTGAACATCGAGGTAAAGATACCGAGGGACATGGTCACCGCAAAACCTTTGACAGGGCCGGTGCCCATGGCAAAGAGAATCCCGCCAACCAGCAATGTGGTCAGGTTGGAGTCGAGAATCGCGGTAAATGCCCGGCCGAAGCCTTCGTTGATTGCGCGCTGCACAGTCATGCCTGCGGCGATCTCTTCACGTATCCGCGAGAAGATCAGCACGTTGGCATCTACCGCCATACCCATGGTGAGTACGATACCGGCGATACCCGGCAAGGTCAGCGTAGCGCCCAGCAGCGACATCAAAGCCAGCAGCATCACCATGTTGCCCGCCAGGGCTACGGTAGCGATGATGCCGAAGAAGCGGTAGATGGCGATGATGAACAGCGACACGAACAACATGCCCCACAGTGCAGCGTCCACGCCTTTGGTGATGTTGTCTGCACCCAGGCTTGGGCCGATGGTGCGCTCTTCAGCGAAGTACATCGGCGCCGCCAGGCCACCAGCACGCAGCAGCAGTGCCAGCTCCGAGGATTCACCCTGGCCGTTCAGGCCAGTGATACGGAACTGAGCACCCAGCGGCGACTGGATGGTCGCCAGGCTGATGATCTTCTTCTCTTCCTTGAAGGTCTGCACCGGCACGTCTTTCTCGACGCCGTTGACGATCTGCTTGGTGTAGGTAGTAACAGGACGCTGCTCAATGAAGATCACCGCCATGCTGCGACCGACGTTGCTGCGCGTGGCGCGGCTCATCAGTTCGCCGCCGTGACCATCCAGGCGAATGTTAACTTCAGGTGTGCCGTGCTCGCCGAACCCGGCCTTGGCGTCGGTCACCTGATCACCCGTGATGATCAAACCACGCTCGATTTGCGCCGGCGGACGATTGCCTTCACGGAATTCGAACTCCTCGGAAGTCGCGCGGGAAGCGCCTGGCTCAGCTGCGAGACGGAATTCCAGGTTGGCAGTTTTACCCAGGATACGCTTGGCTTCAGCGGTGTCCTGCACGCCTGGCAGCTCAACCACAATGCGGTTGGCGCCCTGGCGCTGAACGATCGGCTCGGCCACGCCCAGCTCGTTGACGCGGTTACGTACCGTGGTCAAGTTCTGCTTGATGGAATACTCGCGGATTTCGGCGATCTTGGCCGGGCTCATTGCAAGACGCAGCACGGCCTGACCGTTCAGGTCAGCCGGTACGATGTCAAAATCGTTGAAGTTCTTGCGGATCAGCGCACGGGCCTGTTCGCGGGAAGCTTCGTCTGAGAAGCCCAACTGGATGGCGCCGTTGAGCTGCGGCAGGCTGCGATAACGCAACTTTTCTTTGCGCAGCAGGCTCTTCACATCGCCCTCATAGACTTTCAGGCGTGCGTCGAGGGCTTTGTCCATGTCGACTTCCAGCAGGAAGTGCACACCGCCGGACAAGTCCAGACCCAACTTCATCGGGTGCGCGCCAATGCTGCGCAGCCATTGCGGCGTGGTCTGTGCCAGGTTCAGCGCAACGACGTAGTCGTCACCCATGGCCTTGCGCACGACGTCTTTGGCCGGCAATTGGTCTTCTTGCTTGGTCAGGCGCAACAAGCCGCCCTTCGCACCAGCCGCCAATGTTGCCGCTTTAACTTGGATACCCGCGTCGTTCAGAGCCTTGCTCGCGCGTTCCAGGTCAGCCTGATTGACCTGCAACGAAGTGCTGGCGCCAGTGATCTGGATCGCCGGATCATCAGGATAGAGATTGGGAGCGGAATAAATAAAACCGATCGCCAGCACCGCCAGGATCAGTACGTATTTCCACAGAGGGTATTTGTTCAGCATCACGCCGCCCGCTTATAACGCGGGGCGCCTTGCGCGCCCCGTCGATTGGTAAAGGTTGTTACTTAGATCGCTTTGAGCGTGCCTTTTGGCAGCGTGGCGGCGATGGCGCCCTTCTGGAACTTCATTTCTACAGTGTCGGAGACTTCCAGAACCACGAAAGCGTCGGAAACCTTGGTGATCTTGCCGGCGATACCGCCAGTGGTCACAACTTCGTCACCTTTCTGCAGGCTGCCCAGCAGGTTTTTCTGCTCTTTGGCACGCTTGGCCTGTGGACGCCAGATCATGAGGTAGAAGATGACCAGGAAGCCGACCAGGAAAATCCACTCGAAACCACCGCCCATAGGGCCGGCAGCAGCAGGCGCAGCGGCGTCAGCCATGGCGTTAGAGATAAAAAAGCTCATTTAGCACTCCAGTTGCAAATAGTGAATCTTAGGGTCGGAAAACTCAGTCCAAGGGCGGCACAGGGAGCCCGCGCTTGGCATAGAAGGCATCGACGAAGGCGGCCAATGTACCCTGTTGAATAGCCTCGCGCAAACCAGCCATCAGGACTTGGTAGTGACGCAAATTGTGGATGGTATTCAACATGCTACCCAGCATTTCCCCGCATTTGTCCAGATGGTGCAGATAAGCACGGGAGAAGTTCTGGCAGGTGTAGCAATCACAGGTGGGATCCAGCGGCGAATCATCATGGCGATGGAACGCGTTACGGATCTTCAGCACGCCTGTATCGATAAACAGATGCCCATTGCGGGCATTACGGGTTGGCATCACGCAATCGAACATGTCCACACCGCGGCGCACACCCTCTACGAGATCTTCCGGTTTGCCAACGCCCATAAGGTAACGAGGTTTGTCAGCGGGCATCAGGCCTGGCAAGTAGTTCAGCACCTTGATCATCTCGTGTTTGGGTTCGCCTACCGACAAACCGCCGATGGCCAGGCCATCGAACCCGATTTTGTCGAGGCCTTCAAGCGAGCGTTTACGCAAGCTTTCATGCATACCGCCCTGGACGATACCGAACAGCGCAGCGGTGTTATCACCGTGGGCGTTCTTCGACCGCTGAGCCCAACGTAGCGACAACTCCATGGAGATTCTCGCGACATCTTCATCGGCCGGGTAAGGCGTGCACTCGTCGAAAATCATCACGATGTCGGAACCCAGGTCGCGCTGTACCTGCATCGACTCTTCCGGCCCCATGAATACTTTGGAACCATCCACCGGCGAGGCGAACGTTACGCCCTCTTCCTTGATCTTGCGCATGGCGCCCAGGCTGAACACCTGAAAACCACCGGAGTCGGTGAGGATTGGGCCTTGCCACTTCATGAAATCGTGCAGGTCGCCGTGCTTCTTGATCACTTCCGTGCCCGGACGCAGCCACAGGTGGAAGGTGTTACCAAGAATGATCTCGGCACCGGTGGCGACGATGTCACGGGGCAGCATGCCCTTTACGGTGCCGTAGGTGCCAACCGGCATGAACGCCGGCGTCTCTACCGTACCGCGAGGGAAAGTAAGGCGACCGCGACGGGCTTTGCCGTCGGTGGCCAATAATTCAAACGACATACGACTCATAAGGTTTCCTCTGGGCCGCGTGGCGCCGGGTTACGGGTGATAAACATCGCATCACCGTAGCTGAAAAAACGGTACCCATTATTGATGGCCGCTTGATAAGCCGCCATGGTTTCCGGGTAACCGGCAAATGCCGACACCAGCATCAAGAGCGTGGATTCCGGCAGATGGAAATTGGTGACCAGGCAATCGACGACGTGGAACGGCCGGCCTGGGAAGATAAATATATCGGTGTCGCCACTGAACGGTTTGAGCACACCATCACGCGCCGCGCTCTCCAAGGAGCGCACGCTGGTGGTACCCACTGCGACTACACGCCCGCCACGAGCCTTGCACGCAGATACCGCATCGACAACTTCCTGGCTGACTTCCAGCCACTCGCTGTGCATATGGTGGTCTTCGATGTTATCCACACGCACCGGCTGAAAGGTGCCGGCCCCCACGTGCAGGGTCACATAGGCCGTCTCGACGCCCTTGGCCGCAATCGCATCCAGCAGCGGCTGGTCGAAATGCAGTCCGGCCGTTGGCGCGGCAACCGCGCCTAGGCGCTGGGAGTACACCGTCTGATAGCGCTCGCGGTCCGAGTCTTCATCAGGGCGGTCGATATAGGGAGGCAGCGGCATATGGCCGACGCGCTCCAGCAGAGGCAGAACCTCTTCGGCGAACTTGAGCTCGAACAATGCATCATGGCGCGCCACCATCTCGGCTTCGCCGCCGCCTTCGATCAGAATGCTCGAACCCGGCTTCGGTGATTTGCTGGAGCGCACATGGGCTAGCACGCGATAGCTGTCCAGCACGCGCTCCACCAGAATTTCCAGCTTGCCGCCGGAGGCTTTTTGGCCAAACAACCGCGCAGGAATTACGCGGGTGTTGTTGAATACCATTAAGTCGCCTGGGTTTAAATGCTCAAGCAAATCAGTGAATTGACGGTGTGCGAGGGCACCGCTGACCCCTTCCAGGGTAAGCAGTCGGCTGGCGCGACGCTCGGCCAAAGGGTGGCGTGCGATCAGCGAATCAGGGAGTTCAAAAGTAAAGTCAGAAACGCGCATGATGGGGTTCGTCTAGCAGGGCCGGGAAGTTTAGCGGAAATAGTGAAAATAGACCATGAAACGTGATTGACCAACGGTAATCTCATCTCTATACTTCGCCGCCATTGAGCCCTGATGGCGGAATTGGTAGACGCGGCGGATTCAAAATCCGTTTTCGAAAGGAGTGGGAGTTCGAGTCTCCCTCGGGGCACCATCTTAAAAAAAGACCTTGAATTTCAAGGTCTTTTTTTTCGTCTGTGGAAAAGTGAAGTCACGTCGCCAGAGGCCGGCAAAGGTGCCCAGAAGGCGAGAACAGACAAAACCAGCCCACAAGATAGTTACAAGCCTTAAAGATCGTTGAGCGCGCTCACGCCCCGCCCCAGAAGCCTTGTGATGACATCGAAAGCCCACTCTCGCTCACCTCCCATCACGCATAAGCCAACGCGCGAATCTCGAATTACGATATCGGCCTTATCGATTGGACGAATTTGGGCTACGCCGAGGCGTCGGCAACACCCAGGCTCGATCATTGAGAGATTTCTAGCTTAGGTAGAAGGCAATATCCGGTAGGAATCCTGGCAAATGTTCCGCATCAGGCAGTGCGCGTATCGGTAAGCGTCTGCCGAACTCAACTTGCATAAGCTTGAGATTCATTATGGAGGGCTTCGCAAAGAGCTGTAGGCAGGTTTCGAGTGCAATCAACTGTTGGTTGAGGCTCGTCTCAGCACACTCGGCCTGCCGCCCTACCCAAAGGAGATGAGATGAAGGACCAATCCGCCCCTATCCTGATTGTTATCCTTGACGTTCAAGATGCGATTGATCGTCCGAACTCGGACGGCAAAAATAATCCTAACTATTTGCCGGTCATCCCGCGCCTTCTCAATCAGTGTGAATCGCCCCGGATTCTCTAGACACCTTGCAAGCTCACTGCGTAACGCTTTTCAAACTCTACCGATGGCAGCTGATTGTTGAAACCATGGCGGCGTTTTACGTTGTTTCATACGTACGAATGTAGGTGATGTCAGTGACCCAAACCCTGTTGGATTCCAAGACATCGAACTGGCGCTTCAACAAATTGGGTAATGCTACCGCTGGCTTACCGCCGCACTTTCCGGGGCGGCGTCGATAACCTGTCTGAGAACGCATACCTTAAAGACGCATCAGCCTAGCCACACAATGACCACCACAATCCTCACAGACCTAGCGCAGATCGTCATGGATTTTGCGATAGCCGTAAACGCCGCCGCTCTCCAGCCAGGAATGCTTGACCAAACCCAGCAGTCGCTGGTCGTCTTTGGCGCGTATAGATTGCGGCTCAGACCGCCACGCTGTAATAACCACCGGGATGCACTATCAGCGTCAGGCAAAGCCGTCGAATCGAGTAGTCGCCCGTGCGCTGCTTGATAAAGGCGCACTTTTTGGCGAAGTATCCAAACACCTCAGACTTGGGTACCAATATAGCGCCCGATTGAAGTGTTCAAAATCATTAGGCCAGTTCAGGCCCGCCGCCCCTGAGGATATTCGAGAGCTCGCCCTGATCCGTCCTCGCACTTTCCGCCCGCCCAAAACAAAACCCCATCTGCTTTCGCAAATGGGGTTTCGGAATTTAATCTTGACGATGACCTACTCTCACATGGGGAAACCCCACACTACCATCGGCGATGCATCGTTTCACTACTGAGTTCGGGATGGGATCAGGTGGTTCCAATGCTCTATGGTCGTCAAGAAATTCGGGGACTGAGTCGTGGCCAGTTGGCCTCGCTTCAGCAAATTGGGTATGTGATAGCTTTCGGTGTTTGCAAGAGTCGAACTTTCGGTTCATTTCGTCTTCACACACCGCAATCTGGTGCTCTTTCGCTTTTCAGCTCGAAGCAAGCAAATTGCTTGGGTGTTATATGGTCAAGCCTCACGGGCAATTAGTATTGGTTAGCTCAACGCCTCACAGCGCTTACACACCCAACCTATCAACGTCGTAGTCTTCGACGGCCCTTCAGGGAACTCAAGGTTCCAGTGAGATCTCATCTTGAGGCTAGTTTCCCGCTTAGATGCTTTCAGCGGTTATCTATTCCGAACATAGCTACCCGGCAATGCCACTGGCGTGACAACCGGAACACCAGAGGTTCGTCCACTCCGGTCCTCTCGTACTAGGAGCAGCCCCTCTCAAATCTCAAACGTCCACGGCAGATAGGGACCGAACTGTCTCACGACGTTCTAAACCCAGCTCGCGTACCACTTTAAATGGCGAACAGCCATACCCTTGGGACCGGCTTCAGCCCCAGGATGTGATGAGCCGACATCGAGGTGCCAAACACCGCCGTCGATATGAACTCTTGGGCGGTATCAGCCTGTTATCCCCGGAGTACCTTTTATCCGTTGAGCGATGGCCCTTCCATACAGAACCACCGGATCACTAAGACCTACTTTCGTACCTGCTCGACGTGTCTGTCTCGCAGTCAAGCGCGCTTTTGCCTTTATACTCTACGACCGATTTCCGACCGGTCTGAGCGCACCTTCGTACTCCTCCGTTACTCTTTAGGAGGAGACCGCCCCAGTCAAACTACCCACCATACACTGTCCTCGATCCGGATAACGGACCTGAGTTAGAACCTCAAAGTTGCCAGGGTGGTATTTCAAGGTTGGCTCCACGCAGACTGGCGTCCACGCTTCAAAGCCTCCCACCTATCCTACACAAGCAAATTCAAAGTCCAGTGCAAAGCTATAGTAAAGGTTCACGGGGTCTTTCCGTCTAGCCGCGGATACACTGCATCTTCACAGCGATTTCAATTTCACTGAGTCTCGGGTGGAGACAGCGCCGCCATCGTTACGCCATTCGTGCAGGTCGGAACTTACCCGACAAGGAATTTCGCTACCTTAGGACCGTTATAGTTACGGCCGCCGTTTACCGGGGCTTCGATCAAGAGCTTCGCGTTAGCTAACCCCATCAATTAACCTTCCGGCACCGGGCAGGCGTCACACCCTATACGTCCACTTTCGTGTTTGCAGAGTGCTGTGTTTTTAATAAACAGTCGCAGCGGCCTGGTATCTTCGACCGGCATGAGCTTACGGAGCAAGTCCTTCACCCTCACCGGCGCACCTTCTCCCGAAGTTACGGTGCCATTTTGCCTAGTTCCTTCACCCGAGTTCTCTCAAGCGCCTTGGTATTCTCTACCCAACCACCTGTGTCGGTTTGGGGTACGGTTCCTGGTTACCTGAAGCTTAGAAGCTTTTCTTGGAAGCATGGCATCAACCACTTCGTTAACTAAAAGTTAACTCGTCATCAGCTCTCGGCCTTAAGATCCCGGATTTACCTAAGATCTCAGCCTACCACCTTAAACTTGGACAACCAACGCCAAGCTGGCCTAGCCTTCTCCGTCCCTCCATCGCAATAACCAGAAGTACAGGAATATTAACCTGTTTTCCATCGACTACGCTTTTCAGCCTCGCCTTAGGGACCGACTAACCCTGCGTCGATTAACGTTGCGCAGGAAACCTTGGTCTTTCGGCGTGGGTGTTTTTCACACCCATTGTCGTTACTCATGTCAGCATTCGCACTTCTGATACCTCCAGCAAGCTTCTCAACTCACCTTCACAGGCTTACAGAACGCTCCTCTACCGCATCACTTACGTGATACCCGTAGCTTCGGTGTATGGTTTGAGCCCCGTTACATCTTCCGCGCAGGCCGACTCGACTAGTGAGCTATTACGCTTTCTTTAAAGGGTGGCTGCTTCTAAGCCAACCTCCTAGCTGTCTAAGCCTTCCCACATCGTTTCCCACTTAACCATAACTTTGGGACCTTAGCTGACGGTCTGGGTTGTTTCCCTTTTCACGACGGACGTTAGCACCCGCCGTGTGTCTCCCATGCTCGGCACTTGTAGGTATTCGGAGTTTGCATCGGTTTGGTAAGTCGGGATGACCCCCTAGCCGAAACAGTGCTCTACCCCCTACAGTGATACATGAGGCGCTACCTAAATAGCTTTCGAGGAGAACCAGCTATCTCCGAGCTTGATTAGCCTTTCACTCCGATCCACAGGTCATCCGCTAACTTTTCAACGGTAGTCGGTTCGGTCCTCCAGTTAGTGTTACCCAACCTTCAACCTGCCCATGGATAGATCGCCCGGTTTCGGGTCTATTCCCAGCGACTAGACGCCCTATTAAGACTCGCTTTCGCTACGCCTCCCCTATTCGGTTAAGCTCGCCACTGAAAATAAGTCGCTGACCCATTATACAAAAGGTACGCAGTCACCCAACAAAGTGGGCTCCCACTGCTTGTACGCATACGGTTTCAGGATCTATTTCACTCCCCTCTCCGGGGTTCTTTTCGCCTTTCCCTCACGGTACTAGTTCACTATCGGTCAGTCAGTAGTATTTAGCCTTGGAGGATGGTCCCCCCATATTCAGACAAAGTTTCTCGTGCTCCGTCCTACTCGATTTCATGACTAAGAGATTTTCGCGTACAGGGCTATCACCCACTATGGCCGCACTTTCCAGAGCGTTCCGCTAATCTCAAAGCCACTTAAGGGCTAGTCCCCGTTCGCTCGCCACTACTAAGGGAATCTCGGTTGATTTCTTTTCCTCAGGGTACTTAGATGTTTCAGTTCCCCTGGTTCGCCTCTTACGCCTATGTATTCAGCGTAAGATAACCATCTTATGATGGCTGGGTTCCCCCATTCAGACATCTCCGGATCAAAGTCTGTTTGCCGACTCCCCGAAGCTTTTCGCAGGCTACCACGTCTTTCATCGCCTCTGACTGCCAAGGCATCCACCGTATGCGCTTCTTCACTTGACCATATAACCCCAAGCAATCTGGTTATACTGTGAAGACAACATTCGCCGAAAATTCGATTTGACTCTTTCGAGCCACTCACAAATTTTACCTTAGCCTGATCCGTTACCAGTGAAAGTAACGTTCAGTCTATCTTTCTATCACATACCCAAATTTTTAAAGAACGATCTAATCAAAGACTAGAAATCAACATTCACCATCATCACAATGGAATGCTCATTTCTAAGCTTTCAACAAACAGAAGCAGTAGTGGTGGAGCCAAACGGGATCGAACCGTTGACCTCCTGCGTGCAAGGCAGGCGCTCTCCCAGCTGAGCTATGGCCCCGTATTTCTACAGGCGTTTCCCACACAAAATTGGTGGGTCTGGGCAGATTCGAACTGCCGACCTCACCCTTATCAGGGGTGCGCTCTAACCAACTGAGCTACAGACCCAATTTCGGGCTGCTTCTTTATCGTCTTCTTCAATGAATCAAGCAATTCGTGTGGGAACTTATGGAGCAGCTGATGTCGTCGATTAAGGAGGTGATCCAGCCGCAGGTTCCCCTACGGCTACCTTGTTACGACTTCACCCCAGTCATGAATCACACCGTGGTAACCGTCCTCCCGAAGGTTAGACTAGCTACTTCTGGTGCAACCCACTCCCATGGTGTGACGGGCGGTGTGTACAAGGCCCGGGAACGTATTCACCGCGACATTCTGATTCGCGATTACTAGCGATTCCGACTTCACGCAGTCGAGTTGCAGACTGCGATCCGGACTACGATCGGTTTTATGGGATTAGCTCCACCTCGCGGCTTGGCAACCCTCTGTACCGACCATTGTAGCACGTGTGTAGCCCAGGCCGTAAGGGCCATGATGACTTGACGTCATCCCCACCTTCCTCCGGTTTGTCACCGGCAGTCTCCTTAGAGTGCCCACCATTACGTGCTGGTAACTAAGGACAAGGGTTGCGCTCGTTACGGGACTTAACCCAACATCTCACGACACGAGCTGACGACAGCCATGCAGCACCTGTCTCAATGTTCCCGAAGGCACCAATCTATCTCTAGAAAGTTCATTGGATGTCAAGGCCTGGTAAGGTTCTTCGCGTTGCTTCGAATTAAACCACATGCTCCACCGCTTGTGCGGGCCCCCGTCAATTCATTTGAGTTTTAACCTTGCGGCCGTACTCCCCAGGCGGTCAACTTAATGCGTTAGCTGCGCCACTAAGAGCTCAAGGCTCCCAACGGCTAGTTGACATCGTTTACGGCGTGGACTACCAGGGTATCTAATCCTGTTTGCTCCCCACGCTTTCGCACCTCAGTGTCAGTATCAGTCCAGGTGGTCGCCTTCGCCACTGGTGTTCCTTCCTATATCTACGCATTTCACCGCTACACAGGAAATTCCACCACCCTCTACCATACTCTAGTCAGTCAGTTTTGAATGCAGTTCCCAGGTTGAGCCCGGGGATTTCACATCCAACTTAACAAACCACCTACGCGCGCTTTACGCCCAGTAATTCCGATTAACGCTTGCACCCTCTGTATTACCGCGGCTGCTGGCACAGAGTTAGCCGGTGCTTATTCTGTCGGTAACGTCAAAACAATCACGTATTAGGTAACTGCCCTTCCTCCCAACTTAAAGTGCTTTACAATCCGAAGACCTTCTTCACACACGCGGCATGGCTGGATCAGGCTTTCGCCCATTGTCCAATATTCCCCACTGCTGCCTCCCGTAGGAGTCTGGACCGTGTCTCAGTTCCAGTGTGACTGATCATCCTCTCAGACCAGTTACGGATCGTCGCCTTGGTGAGCCATTACCTCACCAACTAGCTAATCCGACCTAGGCTCATCTGATAGCGCAAGGCCCGAAGGTCCCCTGCTTTCTCCCGTAGGACGTATGCGGTATTAGCGTCCGTTTCCGAACGTTATCCCCCACTACCAGGCAGATTCCTAGGCATTACTCACCCGTCCGCCGCTCTCAAGAGAAGCAAGCTTCTCTCTACCGCTCGACTTGCATGTGTTAGGCCTGCCGCCAGCGTTCAATCTGAGCCATGATCAAACTCTTCAGTTCAAACATCTTTGGGTTTTTAAGAAACCCTAAACTTGGCTCAGCAATCGTTGGTTACATCTTTGATTTCTCGCGGAGTAACTTGTGATGCTGATAATCTTGTTGACTATCAGTCTGACTCCACAAGCACCCACACGAATTGCTTGATTCAGTTGTTAAAGAGCGGTTGGTTAAGATCTTTCGTCTCAACCGAGGCGCGCATTCTACAGCAGCCTCATTTGCTGTCAAGTGATTATTTTCAGAAGCTTTCGAAGATTTCTTCAACAACTTCAACCACTTGCGCTTCTGATCTCTCATCAGCGGGAGGCGAATTCTACAGCGTTACACGCTGCTGTCAACACCTCTTTTTCAACTTCCTTTTGGCTTCGATGAACTGAAGCAACTCACTGCCGAAAACTGCGTAACTCATTGTTTACCAAGGAGTTTTCCGTTTCGACTGCGCCGGAAGTGGGGCGAATTATAGGCTCCCAGAATCTGCGGTCAAGCGTTAATTACGCTTTTGTTGCAGAAGGTGCTTTTTTCGCAATAAGCCGTGGGATTCGGCGCATCACCGGTGGTAAACGCAACACCAGCAGCAGCGCAGCTATAGATAGATGCATAGATAGCCCACTCCTGTCATCAGCCCGCACGATCCAAAATATATGCAGCAGCCCACCCAGCAATGCGCGCCCGGCGCACAGACTTAGCTCCCCTCACACTGAATCCGCGCAGACCTGATAAGTCCCGCTATCAATCGCCTGACGGAAGGGCGAGCGCATAACCGCCGGGTGGAATGGATATTGGAGCGGTGAGCAGCGGGGTTGTTTTTAGCGCGCAGGAACAGTGATCATCGCCCTCCCCCCTGAAAGAACGGTTGGCGATGCTGAACATGGACGATCTGCTGGCCAGCCCTGACGAGCGCACCCTCAAACGCCAGTACGCCAAGCTGCTCAAGGTAACGCGGCCGGACGATGATCCCGTCGCCTTCCAGCGTCTGCGGGAAGCGTACGAGCGGGCGTTGCAGCGACTGCGTGACGGCGACAGCCTCGTCGCCCACGCCCTCCCCCCTGCTGCGTATGAACAAGCGATGGCGCTGCTGGCCGAATTCGATGACTGGAAAGTCGACGAATGCTGGGCCCGCGCCGTGGCACAAGGGTGTGCCGCCGACTTTGAACAACTGCTGTTCCAGCGTTGCGTCAACGCACCCGACCGGCATCTACCGCTGTTGACCTGGGGCATTGAAAAACGCCAATGGCTCACGCCATGGCAGCAAATAAACAGCGGCGGTTTTCCCCATCAACGCCTGGTCCACGCACTCAAGTGCGCGCTGTACGACGACCTTGAAAAATACCTGGCAGACGCCCAGCCTCGAGCGTTCTTCGAACGACTGGAACGGGCATGCCGCCAGGGCTGGCTGGTTGACCTGACCCATCACCAGGCGTTGCAGGTGCAGGTGTTGCACCTGTTCACGGTGCAAGAAAGCTGGTCGCTGACTCTTTTCCAACAGGTCTGCCAGCTGTTCGCCTGGGACGCTGGCGCTGCGGTGCCTATCGATCAAGCCCAGTGGCAGGCCCTGGTCCGGCGCAGCGAGCAATACGTCTGGCTGAACGCGTTGCGAGATCAGGCGCAACAACCGGGTGCGGCGGCGTTGTTTTTGATGTGTGCAAAACCCGCGCAGCAAGCGCAATTGGCCGCCACGTTCGGAGAAGCCGACTGGCAGGCCTGCGAGCAACTGTCCGCAGCGTTTTCCACACGGTTCCCCGACCTGCTGGGCTTGTTCCCCAATCACAACCCGTGGTTCTGGCAGGCCCTCGTCGGCTATCGCCCCACCCGCCACGGCCTGAAACGAGCCACCGCCGTCCTTGCAACCTGCCTGGCGTTGGGTAGTCTCTCCAGCCGATTCGCACTCGGCCCGACCTTATTGATGCTGCCGCTATACCTACTGGGCGGCTGGTTGATGGCCCGCGTCGGCCAGTGGCTGCTGACCTACTGGACCGTCATGGCCGAGAGCCTGCAAGACCTCGACCAACGCGTCAGCCGCTGGTGTGTGCGCCGCAAATGGATCCCCGACCGCCGCTATCGGGTGATCCGCAACGGCGGCCCATTAGTAGCGCTGGGTTTTGTCGTGTGGCAATGGCTTGGGTGGTTGGGGCTTGCTACCTACGCAGTGACCGGTTTGATCGGCGTGCTCCAGCCGGCACGCTGGGCACCTGCCGAGTATGAGTACCGCTGGCGGCGACCGTTGCAGGCGATCTATCGGATTGCCGGGCTGAGTGCGCTCCAATGGCTGTTTTGCGCAGTAATGGTCGCGGTGATTGCGTATATACAGTTGGAATTGCCCGGCACCGCGCTTACCCGAGGGGCATGGCGTTAACATGCCCGTTACCTGATTTTTTGCGTTGATATCCACGATCAAGGAAGACACCCCATGACCAATACGCTCTCCCAAGACTTCACCCAAATCCCCACAGGCATGCAGCCCTTTCCGGCGATTGAAGACGTGTTCGTCGCCGATCAACTGGAACTGGCCAAGCATCTGCATCCGCTCTTCAGCCTTGACCTAGGCCAGGTGAATCCCGAATGGTCGGGCGTCGTGCACATGCTGAGCCCGTTGGAGCCCTATGAGAGTCTTGTCGGCGAGCTGACCGAATGGGACGGCTTTCACGGTGACCTGCTGAAAACCAACTGGATCGGATTTCAGCTTGAGCAGGGGCGATACCGCCTATGCGGCGACCCGCGCTACTTCTTTCTCCATGCAGGCAACGCGCAACTGGCCGACCCTCACCCCGGCGCGCGGGCGGACCTGGAGCGTCACTGTGCTGAGCAACACCGCGCATTTGCCCGCACGGTCGAGCGGTTCAACACCCACGGGGTACTGGCGCGCGAAGACGGCGAGCCGCTGGATGCGGTGGAGTTTGTCACCCAACTGGGCGGCGAAGTCGACGGCTTGGCTAACTGGGTGGAATCGGTGGAGTTTCCGATGCAGATCATTGAACTGGACCCCGACCGTGGCGATTCCAACGTGTATCCCTTGAGCCCGGCCGGCAACCGGTTTTTCCACGTCGCCAGCGTGCCCGGCTGGCATTACCGCACCGCGGGGGCCGACTTGATCGTGATGTTCTACGAGCCGATTGAAGGCCTGGTGTTATTTACCTTCGACTACAGCTGAGCAAAGTGATGACTCAACGGACCAAAACGCTTCTCGGTTGGGCCTTTCTAACCTGCCTGGCAGTGCTGTTGGCTTACGCGCTCGTACATAAACCGCAATTCCCGTCGCAAATAGTCCTCAAGCAAGCGTTCATACCCGGGCAGTGGGTGTACATCGTGCAAGGCGCGAGGAACGCAGGGGAGCCCAAAAGCCTGCGGTTCTACGCAGACGATTACGAAAGCAGCGACGAGGTGATGAAGGTGCGCCTGGGCAAGAAGCCACCGTTCCTGGTTTCGGACACCGACTTGCAGAATGTAGTGATCGAACGGGTCGCCAATGGCCTGTACATCAAACTCGATGGTGCAGTCGAGGTGTACCGAAGCAACCTCTACCTGGCCGATGGCGACACGTACACCACGTTCCGCGTCAATCTGGAACAACGCGACACGCGGCCGCCCTTGCCGAGCGGCCGGTAGGTTTATTTCAACAGGGCGATCAGCGCACAGACCACGGTGATCACCAGCGCCGGCCACTGCATCGGCATGAAAAAGAAGTGATGGCGCACCCCATCAGCGTGCGGATGCCGATTGAGCACGAAGCCCAGCACCACGTTGATCGCCGAGCCAACACCCGCGCCTATCAGGAACTGCATCAGCGAGACATTGCCTGGCTTGACGCTGGGATCAGGCCACAACCCCATCAACAACAGCACCATGGCCACCGGAGTGAACAGCGTGAGCCAGCCTGCGCCGCGATAAATCATCGTTTGATACTCCTGGGCTTAGGCCAACTCACGGGCTTGTTCTTCAACCGCAAACACCACATCCAGGGTGTTGAGGAACAGGTCATGGCTGAGGATGCCGGTGGCGATGGTCGACAGCACGGGCTTGCCGCTGTCGTCCTTGATCACCACGTTCTCGGTCCAGGCGTTGAGGTCGACGGTGCGCAACGATGCCATCGGCACTTTGCGGCCCTGGTACTCAAGGAAGGCGGCGCTGACCAGAATTGGCGTCGTGGTGATCTTGAGGAAGTTGCCGCTGACCCGCTTGCCCCAGACCTGCGCAGTGCTGATGCAATTGAACGTTACCGCCCCGCCCGCCTCCAGCGTCGCCGCCACCGCCGGCAGGCGTGCGCGTACGTGCAGTTCACGCACCAGTTGCTGGAAATCGTGAAAGCCCTTGAGGGTCTCGATCACCCGGTGAAACGGTTCCGAAGCATTGCGGCGATAGGCAACGTTGGTAACCATACCGGTCAACACGGTTTGGCCGGAGCCGAACAGATACAAGTCCTCGATATCGGCAAAGGCCGTGTATTCGCGCTCATCGTTCACGAAGCGCTCGATGCCATGCTCGTACACGTCATAACGGGGCGCACGCAGCTTTTTGTGCCAGGCGTAGACCGCAAACATGCTCAGGCCGATCACCGCCAGCAAGGCGCTGGTGGCATAAAACACCATAAGCGGGTCGCTGAAATTCAAGGTCATGCCGCGTGACGTCTGGAGAGTGACGGGGCCATTGTTGCCCTGCGGCAGGATGGTGCTCAGGTACAGCACAAACCCGGCCATCGCCAGCATCACAGAACCAAAGATCAAACTGACCACAAGAAAGGCTTTGCCATGACGGAAGCTGGCGATCAGCTCACCAGTATTGGAAGGCGATTGAAAAGGGGATGAGGGCATGGGGGCTTGCGTCCTTGTAAGTAGATAAAGCGGGCTGCTTGGGTGCGCTTGGCACGGCGAGTTGGAACATGGCCAATTAGTATCGTTCCTTGTGCAGAGGCCTTAATGTGATGCACGCCGCAAAGTGGGCCAGGTCTTTTTTTTCACACACAGAACAGTGATCATCCCCCTCCCCCCGTATGTTGAGGAACCAAGACCATGGAATTGACGCTGGAAGCTGTGGCGCTTTTTGCACTCAAGTTGGTGCATGAGGTGGACGGTGGCAGCCCGGTTTTGCGGGATGATCCGGTGATGGTTGGCTATGACAGGGAGGTGTTTGGGCTGTTGGTGCGGCAGGGGGATTTGGCTGAAATCTTGGTGAAGATTGATGAGTGTGCGGGCCAGGCTTTGATGGCGGTGGGCGGTGCCGACACAGTACTGGGACGTGAACTGCAACGGCTGGCGGCGGCTGTGCAAAATGCCCATCAACTGGATGAACTGCCCGAGCCGTTAACCACCCTCAAGGATTATCTGAAAGACATCCAGTGAGGCGACCTACCGCCGCCCTTCCACCGCCATGCGCACCGCCAACCCCATCAGCACTGAGCCCATCAGCCAGCGCTGCACCACTTGCCAACCGGGCCGGGTGACGAAAAACACCGCGATGGAGCCCGCCAGGGTGGCAATCACCGCGTTGACACCCACGCTGATAAAAATCTGCGTAAAGCCCAACACCAGTGATTGTGTCAGCACACTGCTATGGCCGTTCGGGTCGATGAACTGGGGCAGCAACGACAAATACATCACCGCCACCTTGGGGTTCAGCAGGTTGGTCACAAGCCCCATTGTGAACAGCTTGCGTGGGCTGTCCTTGGGTAAATCGCGCACCTGAAACGGTGAACGCCCGCCCGGTCTGATCGCTTGCCACGCCATATAGGCCAGGTACAACGCCCCACCAAACCGCAGCGCGTCGTAGGCAAACGGCACCGCCATGACCAACGCGGTAATTCCCAACGCCGCACAAAGCATATAAACCAAAAAACCCAACGCCACGCCGCCCAGGGAAATCAATCCAGCCGTACGGCCCTGACAGATCGAGCGGGATATGAGGTAAATCATGTTCGGTCCGGGCGTCAGCACCATGCCGAGGGAGATCAGCGCATAGGCAAGCCAGCTGGATAGTTCAGGCATGGTGCGGCTCCGGTTGTTGAAACATCTGGGCAAGGTTGTAAGGTTGGTCGCCATGGTAGGGCGTTCAAAATGCCCGCGTTAGATACAGATCCACGAGCAAATCGGCATACACCCACGAGGCAGGCCCATGATCGACTTCAACAACAAAGGTTTCTTCAAGCTCAAACAAAACAACGAATACGCCGAACGCGTAGCCGCCCTGCTGCTGGACGGCGAGGAAGTGGTCGACGCCTACAAAGCCATGCGCGACGGCGTAGTGTTTACCACCAAGCGCATCATCGCCGTGAACGTGCAGGGGATTACCGGGAGCAAGAAGGACTTCACGTCGCTGCCGTATAAAAATATCGTGGCGTACTCGGTGGAAACGTCCGGCACGTTTGATCTGGATTCGGAGTTGGAGATTTACTTTTCTTCGCTGGGGAAGGTGAAATTTGAATTTACGGGGAAGACGTCGATTGTTGAGATTTCGCGGTTGATTTCCAAGCACCTGCTGACCTGATCAGCAGGTAAAAATCAAAATATTCGAAACGATAGCGCTCTTCTGACCCCTGTCTCGTTTTCCCACACCCATCATCGAACAAATCCGACTTAGTCCGCTCATACCCCCTCTTAGGCTCACGTCCCCACACAAGGAGGTGAGCCTGTCATGTCAGAGCGCGCATACCCTCTCACCGAAGAACAACAACTCAAACAGCGAATCCTGACACCGCAACCGGCACGGCCTTTTTCGCCACCGCTCCATCTACTCGACCGTCCTCCCGCGCCAGCCCCCTCCCCCACCAAGCCTCCCGGCTGCGTATTCACCAAACCCTGCCAACTGCCCGACGGCATCACCCACTACGCCGATCCCTGCGGTTTCGTACCGCTGGAGTTGGTCAAGGAATACGGACATTTCAGCCTGCTGGGCGGGCGTGAAGTGGACGCTCGGGGGACGGTCTCGCTGCGCAAGATCAGCGGAAGCGCATTGCCCGTTGGCTTGGGGCAGTTGGCGTTGCGTGCAGCGGTGTTGGAGTCGGCAGCGACTGCTGTCGGCTCTGTAGCCGGGGCGTTGTTGACGGGGTTAGTGGCGTTGGCTTGGCCATCGGCGCTGGGTGATAGCGCGCTGTACAGCGATGAGCAATTGCGCTCGATGCAACGGGCGCGCTCACAGATGCGTTTGCATGTTGAGCAGTTGAAGGACGGCACGCTCAAGGGCTATGGGTTTTACACCGGCAACAATGCCGACTGTCAGATGATCGATGTGGTGCAGTTGCAAAGCCGTGGCGATCAGTTTGTGGCGGATTTGGGCCAAGGTGTGGAGCAGATCTGGACGCCTGCGGTTGAATCCGGGGGACGCCCTGGGAATCCCAGCGTTGGAGGCTGCACCGCAGGCGCCGGTAATTTGGATTTACCCGCCAAACCAGAAGGCTGCGCAGATTTTGGTGAACCCGGTTTATCCGCCGGAATATCGGGATTTTATTCTGGTGTTCCCGGTGGAGTGGGGGGTTCGGCCGTTGTATGTGGTGGTCAGTGTTCGGGCTGGGGATCATACCTATCACCCCAAACCAAAACTCCTAGCTGCATTTCCGAAAGCCAAGTGGGCTCGCTCGAAAACTCCAATGACGGGGGTGGCCAACGCCCAAGATGGAAAGATCCCGACGGGACGATCTATGAATGGGACGCTCAACATGGCGCTGTGGAAAAGTCCTCCAAGCGCGGAATTCATCTCGGCGAGTTCGATCATTTGACCGGTAACCAACGTAAGCCAGCCAAGCCTGAAAGGACGGTAGAACCATGAACCACTCAGTTATGGGCGTTTTGCCTAACGAGGACTTTGCATCCTTTGAACAGGCGCTACCTCTGTCCACTCAAGACCTGATGGACATTATGGGGTGGGAGAAACTGGAGGATTGCGTATTTGACTATCTACTGACGGAAGAACAAGTACTCAAGATAGAAAAAGCGATTGCTCTAAAGCTGCCCACTCACTTTGACTTATTCATTACCTCACACGACTAAGTGAGCCAAGGGGCATTCAAACTCCATTCGCCGACTAAAGGCTGACGAGGATCTCCCTGGTGAGCGGGCTTTTTTTGTGGTGAGCGGGCTTGCCCCGCGCTGGGGCGCGAAGCGGCCCTGAAACCAAGCCCTGCGGTTCCTATGGAAAATCTCGGTGGCCGAGTTGGGGCTGCTTCGCAGACCTGCGCGAGGCAAGCCCGCTCACTACACATGCCCTTTCAGCTCAGGCAGTTGAAGGGCTGCTGTTCTGGATTTCTTCGTTAAATACCAACCGCGCACACAACCCACCACGCTCCAGGTTGTGCAACGCCAGCCGGCTGCCGATCTTGCCGACGATCATCTCGACAATCGCCAGCCCCAACCCGGCGCCATTGGCATTGTCACGGCTATAAAACCGCTCAAACAAACGCCCGATTTCCGCTTCATCAATCCCCGGCCCCTGGTCCTGCACGCTCAGGCAAAAGGCACCAATCACCACCTTCACCTCGCTGCCCGGGGGGAAAAGTTGAGAGCGTTGGTCACCAGATTTTGCAGGGCGATGGCCAGTGCCACGGGCTCGGTTTCAACCCAGCATTCTTCGTCACCCTCCAGCACCAGCTCCACACCTTTCTCCATGGCCAGCGGGGTAAGTTCTGCCAATTCTTCGCGTACTAACTCTGTCAATTGCACACGGCTGCGCACAGGGTTGTTCAACTGCGGCTCAATGCGCGCCATGGTCAGTAACTGGCTGCCGATGCGGGTGGCGCGGTCGACACCGCTTACCAGAAATTCCAATGCCTCGCGTCGTTGCTCCACTGTCTCCGCGCTTTGGGCGTTTTGCGCATGGATACGCAGGATCGCCAGGGGGGTGCGCAGTTCGTGGGCGGCGTCGGCGATGAACCGGCGTTCGCGCTCCAACAACTCGTCCACCTGCACCAACAGCCGGTTGAGCGCGGTTTGCATGGGTTCCAGGTCGGAGGGCAGCGGTTTGAGGTGCAGCGGTTGCAAGGTGTCGGAATTGCGTCCACGAATCGACAGTGCCATGGCGCGCAGGGGTTTGAGACCCCAACCGATTAACAGCCAGATCAACACCGTCAGCAGCGGCACGCCGATGAGGGTCGGCCAGAGGGTGTGACGCATGATGCGTTGGATCACGTCTTGGCGGATGTCGTCGCGCTCACCCACCCAAATCAAAAGGCCCTGTTGCGGGTCGGCGAGGAGGAAGGCGCACCAGTCGTTGCCGTTGTCGATGATGTCGTGGGAACCAAGGGTCGCGGGCGGTGCGGCCAGCACCGGCGCTTCGGCTGAGCGTACAAGTAGCTGGCCGTCGCTGCGCCACACCTGGAAGGTCAGGCGAGTTTCATAGGGATGAGCCACGCCCTCTTCGCCCACGCGGCTCATGGCCTGATCAAACGCCTGGTACAAGCGGTCCCAATCCGCCTCGCCGGGGTCGCGCTGGCGCAGTACGCCTTGCAGCAGGCGCGCGCTTTGGGCGAGTTGGGCGTCGTAGACTTCTTCGATTTCGTGGTGACTGTCGCGCAGCACCAGCCAACTGATCAGGGCATCGCCGAGCAGGATCAACACCAGCACCGGCACGAGGATGCGCGCGCGCACGGAGGTCATGGCTTGAGCACCAGCACATAGCCAACGCCGCGCACGGTGCGTATGAGCTCTGTGGATAACTTTTTACGCAGGTTGTGGATCAACACTTCCAAGGTGTTGCTTTCGACGCGGTCCTGCCAGCCATACAACGCGCGAGACAAGCGCTCGCGGGTTACCACTTTGCCGGGGCGTACCATCAGTTGGTGCAGCAGTTGGTATTCCATGGGGGTGACGATGATGTCCTCATCCAGGTAACGCACCTGCTGGGTGGCGGGGTCGAGGTTGACGCCGGCGTGTTCGAGCATCGGTTGCGCACGGCCCTGGCTGCGGCGCAACAGCGCGCGCACACGTGCCTTGAGCTCTTCGACGTCGAAGGGTTTGACCAAATAGTCGTCGGCGCCGGCGTCCAATCCGGCGATGCGCTCGGCGGTGCCGTCGCGGGCGGTGAGGATCAGCACCGGAAGATCATGTTGCTCGGCGCGCAGTTGCTGCAACAGGTCGAGGCCGTCGAGGCGGGGCAGGCCGAGGTCCAGCAGCAGTAGATCGAAGCTCTCCGTGCGCAACGCATGCAGCGCCGCAACGCCATCCTGCAGCCAATCCAGGGTGTAGCCCTCGGCGCCCAAGGCCACACGAATCCCTTGGCCGAGGGCACGGTCATCTTCGACAAGGAGTAGGCGCATAGCAAAATCTCTGTAGGAATCGGCGGCATCATGCCGGGTTATGGCCGGGGCTATTTCAGCAAAGATGTTACGGCTCGTTGCCAACTAAGGTTGCCCTAAGGTTGGTTTTGCACTGTGAAATCTCCCACATTTGCTGAGAGCTTTTCCATGCGCAAAATTCTCCTGCTGTCCCTGATCCTCGCCAGCCCCCTGGCCTTCGCCGGCCCGCAATGCACCACCGCCGAGCGCTCGCAATGGCAAGACGAAAAAGCCTTCCAGGACAAGCTCAAGGCCGAGGGCTACACCATCAGCAAGTTCAAGGTCACTGATGGAAACTGCTATGAGATCTACGGGTTCGACAAGGACAAGCGCAAAGTTGAGATCTACCACGACCCGGTCACCGGCAAGGCCGTGAAGACTGAGATCAAAGGCTGATGCCAGGCGAATCCCTACGCCTGTGGGACCCGCTGGTGAGGCTGTTCCATGCCTCCATCGCCGGGGTCTTCGTCGCCAATTACTTCTTCAACGAAGCCGGCGACGACTGGCATGTCTCGCTGGGTTATTACGCCATGGCCTGGCTGCTGGTGCGAACAGTGTGGGGATTTGTCGGACCGCGCAGCGCGCGGTGGGCAGACTTTTGGCCTACGCCAAAAAGGCTGAATGCCCACGTGCGCTCGTTGCTCAAGGGTAAGCCGCAACACCGCTTGGGGCATTCGCCGATTGGCGCGCTGGTGATGCTGTTGATGTTGCTGGCGTTACTCACCGTCGGCGTGAGTGGCTTTTTGATGCAGGAAGTCGATGCCCTCTGGGGCGCCGATTGGCCGCTGCAAGTCCACGAGACCGCCGCCAATGCGCTGCTTGGCTTGGTTTGCCTGCATGTACTGGCTGCCGTGTTTGAAAGTATCCAGGTGCGGGACAACCTGCCGTTATCCATGCTCACCGGTCGCAGGAAGCGCCTGCCGGATGAACGTGCGCAGTAATCCTTTTACCCACAGGTTCCCTATGCGCTCCGCCTTATTGATATGCAGCCTGCTGGCAGTGTTTTTCGCTGCCTGGCAAAGCCATCCGCCCCATGTGCTGGCGCCGTTTGCCCAGACCAGCCCGAACACCGCAAAAGTGGCGGCGCCGGCGCAGTACAGCAGCCGGTTCGTATCCACCCTGCTCACCGACTTTGTGCACTCCTCATCCGTGACCGCCCTGCCCGGCGGCGACTTGATGGCGGTGTGGTTCGCCGGCTCACGCGAAGGTGCCGCTGATGTGCAGGTGCGCACCGCGCGCTTTGATGCACGTACCGGCGAATGGGGCGCCGAACAGGTGCTGGCCACGCGGGAAAGCACCCGCGACGGAACCCAGCGTTATATCCGCAAGCTCGGCAACCCGGTAATTGCCCTGGCGCCGGATAAACGCCTGTGGATGTTTTATGTGTCGGTGTCAGTGGGCGGCTGGGCCACCAGTGCGATCAACGTGATGGTGTCGGATGACCTGGGGGGCAGTTGGACGGCCCCTCGGCAACTGGTGACCTCGCCGTTCTTCAATATCAGCACCCTGGTTCGCGCCGCGCCGGTGTTCCACGCCGACGGCTCCATCGGCCTGCCGGTGTACCACGAGTTCATGGGCAAGTTTGCCGAGTACCTGTACCTGAGCGCAGACGGAGCGGTGATCGACAAATTCCGTATCAGCCGCGGCAAGAATTCCCTGCAACCGACCATCGTGCCCCTGGACGGCCAACGCGCCGTGGCGATGTTGCGCTATGCCGGCGACACCCATCACCGCGTGCTGGCCAGCCGCACTGAAGACGCCGGGCAAACCTGGAGCCAGCCGTACCCGCTGGAACCGGCCAACCCTAACTCGTCGCTGGCGGCGGTGGGCACGGTGGACGATGGGTTGCTGGTGGCGCTCAATGACCTGCAGGACGGCCGCTTCAAGCTCAGCCTCTATGGCACCGACGCCCAGCTCAGCCAGTGGCGCACTGTGGTGCAACTGGACGAATCACCGGACCCGCTCGGCCAACCGTTCGCCCCCGAAGCTTATAAAGAGATCATCGGCGAAGGCTTTCGCGCCTCCAGCGGCGCGCAGCGTTTACCGCTGGAGCAACGTTTTCTCAGCAGCCTCGACTACCGCGTGTGCAAACCCCGTGGCTGCGATTTCGAGTACGAGTACCCGTACTTCAGCCGCAGCCCGGACGGTATGTACCACCTGGTGTACTCATGGAATAACACGTTTATCAAACATGTCAGCTTCAACGAAGCCTGGCTCGCGGAGCGTCTGTGATGGTGTTGCTATGGCAGGCGCATTTGAGTTTTGTGCTGTTGGGGTTTGTGCTGTTAAGCACGTTTCGATTTACCGCCCGATGGCGACCGTGGTTGCTGCCAGTCCTGGTGGTGGTGAGCGTTATCCCGATCAATGAGCTGCCATTGGCGGCCTATGTCCGCAGTTTTACCGATGATTTGGCGATCAGCACGCTGGTGTTGTTGGGGTGGGTTGCGCTGAGCCGTCTGGGCGTGGTGCAGCCGCTGGCTCGACCACATCAGGTGCAGATGTTGCTGCTGTTTGGCCTGCTGAGCCTGGTGCTCTACCCGGCCACGTTAGGCCTGACCTATTTCGACCCGTACCGCTTGGGCTTCAACCCTCGACCGATGATTGTGCTGGTCGAGGTGGCGGCGCTGTTGATGCTGTGGCTGCGCAATGCGCTGGCGGTGTGGATGTTGGTGATCGGCACGCTGGCGTTCGCATTGCGGCTCAAGGCCTCAGAGAACTATTGGGATTATCTGGTTGATCCGCTCTTGGCAGCCTACTGCGTCGTCGCTGGATTAATGCAACTCAAACTGTACTGCTTTAAAGAATGGAAAATTTGATGAGTGCGTTGCAATCACGTCGCCTGCGCTACGGCATGGGCGCGATTGGGTTGGTGTTTGTGCTGCTGGCTGCGTTGCGACTGGTGTTTGTGCTGGGTTTTTCCGGCCTCGATGTGACAACCCCGGCGCTGCTGGAAACCCTCGGCATCGGCCTGCGTTTCGACCTGCGCCTGGCGGTGTTGCTGCTGCTGCCGCTGGCCGTGCTGGCATGGCTGCCGCGCTGGAACCTCACCACGCTGCCAGTCCTGCGCTGGCTGGCACGTGCCTACCTGGTGGTCGCACTGGCGATGATCGGCCTGGTGTACATCATCGACTTCGGCCATTACGCCTACCTCGGCGTACGCATCAATGCGACGGTGCTGCGCTACCTGCAAGACGCACAGATTTCACAACAGATGGTGTGGGAAACCTATCCAGTGCTGTGGATAACCGCCTGCTGGCTGGCGGCAGTGGGGTTGTGGGTATGGGCGTTGATCTGCCTGGAGCGCCTGACCCTGGACCGTGCGCCAACCCCCATTAATCGATGGGCGGTGACGTCAGTCTCAGTGGTTGGCGTGGTCGCCGTGCTGCTCGCCCTGCTGGGGCGCGTGGCCAACCTCAACCTAGAAAACCCGGTGCCGCTGCGCTGGAGCGATGCGTTCTTTTCCGGCAACAGCCAGGTGGCCGCCGTGGGCCTCAACCCGGTGCTGTTTTTGTACGACACCCTCAAGGTCGGCCAATCGCAGTTCGATGAAGCCCAGGTGCGTAAGCATTACCCGCAAGTCGCCCAGTACTTGGGGGTGGATCAACCGGACGCCCAGCAACTGAATTTCACCCGCCACCAGGGTGTGCAGCCCTATCGCCTGGCCGGCGAGCGCCCGCTGAACGTGATCTTCGTGATGCTCGAATCCCTTGGCACGAGCGCCGTCGGGGCCTACGGCAACCCGCTCAATCCCACGCCGAACCTGGATAAACTGGCCAGCCAAAGCTGGTTCTTCAAGAACTTCTACGTACCGGTCACCGGCACCGCCAAGACTGTCTGGGCCAGCATCACCGGCGTGCCCGACGTCACCCGCCAGGAGACTGCCACGCGCAATCCGCTGATCACCCGGCAACACACGCTGATCAACGCATTCGAGGGCTATCAGAAGTTCTACATGATCGGCGGCAACGCCGGCTGGGCGAATATCAACGCGCTGATCCGCCAGAGCATCGACGACGTGCAGCTGTTTGAAGAGAGCGACTGGCAATCGCCACGGGTGGATGTGTGGGGCATTTCAGACTTGGACCTGTTCAAGGAAGGTGACGAACTGTTGAGCAGGATGCCCAAGGACCAGCCGTTCTTCGCCTACCTGCAAACCTCCGGCAACCATCGACCCTTCACGATTCCCA
Source organism: Pseudomonas sp. H1_D04 (assembly GCF_054683855.1). Taxonomy (NCBI): domain Bacteria; kingdom Pseudomonadati; phylum Pseudomonadota; class Gammaproteobacteria; order Pseudomonadales; family Pseudomonadaceae; genus Pseudomonas; species Pseudomonas sp. H1_D04. The sequence continues at coordinate 3,234,687 of NZ_CP162826.1, read as the reverse complement.
AAGACAACGACGGTTTCCAGGTGGCGGACGTGACCCTGGAGCAAGTCCAGGCAGCCGGTTCGCGCAGTGTCGAGCAATACAACGCAGTGCGCCTGCTCGACTACAACATCGGCCGCTTGATGGAAATCGCCAAGGCCGGTGGTTACTACGACAACAGCATTTTTGTGTTCTTCGGCGACCACAACACGCGCATCAGCCAGATCCCGCACATGGCGCCTGCCTTTGAACAACTAGGGCTGGAAAGCAACAACGTGCCGCTGTTGATCCACGCGCCGGGCCTGGCACCTAGGGTGATCGAACAGGCGGTTGGCCTGGCGGATTTGTTGCCGACCGTTGCGGGCATGGCAGGCGTGCCGTTCACCAGTGGCGCCATGGGCCGGGATATCCAACAGCCTGCTCCGGAAGGCGAGCGCGTGGTGCCGCTGGTGTTGCGTGAGGGGACGTTCCCAATCATCGGCGGCGTGACCCAACACTTCCTGTTGCAAATGCAACACGACGGCAGCTCACCGACCCTGCATGACCTGGCCTCAAAGACGCCGCGAGAGGATGTGGCAACGCAACATCCCGCAGAGTTTCAGCGTTTGCAGGCGCTGACCCGTGGGCTGCATGAGAGCGCGCGGTTGATGCTGTTCAGAAATGTACGGGAGTGATTATTTGGGTTGGAAGGTTTCGAGGTAGGCCAGGATGTTGTCGATTTTCTCCTGATCACTGATGCCCCAAAAGATCATCCGCGTACCGCTCACCACCTTCTTCGGTGCCTCGATATAGGCGGCGAGTTTGTCCCGCGTCCAGACCACGCCGGAGTTTTTCATCGCGTCAGAATACTGATAGTCAGTGGTGGTACCGGCAGGCCTGCCGATGATGCCGTTGAGTTCCGGGCCGAACCCACCACGCGCCCCTTCGCCGACGCTGTGGCAGCCGCCGCAGGTCTTGGTAAAAAGCTTGCCACCCGCCTCGGCGTCGCCGGCCGCGAGGGCTGACTGGGTGTTGAGGATCAGGGCGAGGGTGAGCAGGACGTACTTCATGGGAACTCCACATCGGCGAATGCGGGCGATTATGCCTGTTTGTCAGGAACGCATGCCCATCCAGATCAGCGCTTCGGTCCACGCTCGATCAGGGGAGCATTCAGGGTCGACAGCCTTTTGCGTGCATTGCAGAGCACAGGGATCGTGCCGCACCTCCCCGCAAACAAGCAAAATAGACCCTCTGAGTAACCACCCATCGTTTTGGACATATCCAATCGAACCTATCCGATGGTCTTCCACTCCACCTTACTGAACCCTGATGGTGGAGTAACGATCATGGCTCAGCCATCGATTTTAGTACTGGAAGACGACGAGATCATTCGCTCGTTAATGGTGGATGTACTTGAGGATTTTGGGGCTCATGTGACGTCATTTCCTTCGGCGGATGAAGGGATGATTTTTCTGGAGCGGGATGATGAACCGGTCGACCTGATTGTCAGTGATGTTCAGATGCCAGGTTTGCTCAACGGCTATGACTTGAGCCGGGTAGTGGCCCATCGTTGGCCAGAGGTAAAGGTAGTGCTGACATCCGGCAACACTAAGATCGCGGCGCAACTGGGTAGCTCTGTGCGGTTTCTACCGAAACCGTGGAGCGCCGAACACCTGATTGAGTGTGTGCAAACGGCACTGACCCAGCAAAGCCCGCACCTGCATTGATAGCATCGCAACATCACTGAAGCCGAACTTTGGGACAAACACTGCGGTCATTAATGAGCAAGGAGAGACTTTTCTGATCCGCTGGTCAGGCTTTTCGCCTTGTGCGTACAGCCAATGGCCATGAGGTGTGTAGAATCACTGCCCAATTCTATGCGTCATTTATGGCCGGCAGGCCCACAGTTCGAGCTTATTGAATGCATTCACAGGCCCCTGACGGTGGTGTGCCCTCGTTGTTGGAAGCGTTGCGCACAGGCACGGCCCTGCTGCATGTAGCGCTGGAAAAGCGCCTGCCGTTTTTCAGCGAATACCTGGATACCGACTGGTTTCGACGCTTGCTCCAGGCGTATTACGGGTTTTATGGGCCAATGGAAGCCGCGCTGTACGATTGTGAGTTGATCCCTGATGGCTATGACACAGAGCTGCGTGTGAAAACGCCCACTCTGTTGAGCGATCTTCTCGCCCTTGGCCTGAATGACATGGCTATCAACGACCTGCCCCGCTGCACCCAATTGCCGCTCCTCGATACCCCTGCTGCCTGCCTGGGCGCCTTGTATGTGCTCGAAGGCGCTACGCTGGGCGGCCAGGTACTGCGCCGGGAAATGGCTCAGCGCCTGGATCTGGACGCCGATAACGGCGGTGCGTTTCTCAATGTGTATGGCCCCGAGACTGGTCGGCGCTGGAAAGACTTTCTCGACTATCTGGGCCACCAGCCGCTGGACGCACCAGCCAAACAACACGCGGTAGACGCGGCCCGTTCGACATTCCGCTGCTTTGAGCAATGGCTCGACAGCCAGGAGGTATTGCTATGAAACCCGATGATTTTGAAGAGCTGCTTGCCAACTGTGCGGACGAGCCTATTCGCATTCCAGGGGCCATCCAGCCCCATGGTGTGTTGCTGACGCTGTCTGACCCCGGCTTGCAGATCATCCAAGTCAGCGCCAACGTCGCCAGCCTGTTCAATCATGCACCCGAGACGCTGCTGGACCAGCCGCTGCACCGGTTGCTGGGCGCAGAGCACGCTAAGGCTGTGCAACACATGGTCGAGCTCAACAACTTTATCGACGCGCCGCCGCTGCACGTTACTTTCAACGGCGCCAAGTTCGATGGCCTGCTGCATCGCCATCAGGGCGTCCTGATACTGGAATTCGAACCGTTGCTGGAGAATTTCCAGCCGCGGGCAATGAATCGTCGCACCAGTGATTTGGGCAAGATGCTGCAACGTTTGCAGGCGGCGAAAACCCTGCAAGCGCTGTACGAAATCAGCGTGCATGAAATCCAAGCCATGACCGGCTACGACCGCGTGCTGATCTACCGCTTCGAAGAGGAAGGCCACGGCCAAGTGATCGCCGAAGCGTCCGCGCCGTCCATGGAACTGTTCAACGGGCTGTTCTTCCCCGCGTCCGATATTCCCGAGCAGGCCCGCGAGCTGTATCGCACCAACTGGTTGCGCATCATTCCCAACGCGGCCTACGAGCCAGTGCCACTGCTGCCCAAACTGCGCCCGGACAACGGTGAGCCGCTGGACCTCAGCTTCGCCACCCTGCGCAGTGTGTCGCCGATTCACTGTCAGTACATGCAGAACATGGGTGTGCTGTCGTCCATGAGCATCTCGCTGATGAAGGGCGACAAACTCTGGGGCCTGATCAGCTGCGGCAACCGTGAACCGCTGCTGGTGCCCAACGAGTTGCGCACCGCCTGCCAGACCATCGGCCAGGTGTTGTCATTGCAGATCAGCGCCATGGAAGCCTTGGACCTGAGCCGCCAGCGCGAGGAAAAAGTCGAGTCCCTGGCGTTGCTGGATCAGGCGATGAAAGCCTCGGCGGACAACGTGTTCGATGGCCTGGCCCTGCAAGGCCAAGTGCTGATGGACCTGACCCTGTCCGGCGGTGTGGCGATCATCGAAGACAAGCAACTGCACCGCTACGGCAACTGCCCGGAACCGGCGCAGATCCGCGCGTTGCACAAGTGGCTTCAAGAGAGCGGCGATACGGTGTTTTCAAGCCATAACCTGGCCTCCGTCTACCCGCCGGCCGCTGAGTTTCAGCAGATGGCCAGCGGTGTCCTGGCCATGAGCCTGCCTAAACCGGTGGATAACGGTGTGCTGTGGTTCCGCCCGGAAGTGAAGGAGAACATCAACTGGAGCGGCGACCCGAACAAGCCACTGGATCTGGAAAACTCCGACGCTGGCTTGCGCCTTCGCCCACGCACTTCGTTTGAAATCTGGAAAGTGGAAATGGCCGGCATCTCCACCAAGTGGAGCCATGGTGACCTGTTTGCCGCCAATGACCTGCGTCGCTCCGCCCTGGAAAACGACCTGGCACGCCAGGTAGCGCGTGAGCAACAAGCCGTGCGCGCCCGTGATGAACTGGTGGCGGTGGTATCCCACGACTTGCGCAACCCGATGACGGTCATTTCGATGTTGTGCGGCATGATGCAAAAGGCCTTCAGCTCCGATGGCCCACACACGTCGCGGCGGATTTCCACGGCCATCGACACCATGCAGCAAGCCGCCGGGCGTATGAATGTGCTGCTGGAAGACTTGCTCGACACTTCGAAAATCGAGGCCGGGCGCTATGTGGTCAAGCCAGTGGCGCTGGATGTGAGCCAGATGTTCGAAGAGGCTTACTCGTTGCTCGCACCGCTGGCGATGGAAAAAGGCATCGACCTGTCGTTCAGCGCCGAGCCTGATCTGGTGATCAACGGCGACCCTGAGCGGATGTTCCAGGTGCTCTCGAACCTGATCGGCAACGCCATCAAGTTCACGCCGCGCCAAGGCACTATCGGCATCAGTGCCATGAGCAATGGTGAGGAGACCGTGTTTTCGGTGCGCGACTCCGGCGAAGGCATTGCGCCGGAGCAATTGCCCCATGTGTTCGACCGCTATTGGACCCAGACCGAAAACAATCCAACGGGCAGTGGCTTGGGGCTCTACATCACCCAGGGCATCGTCCACGCCCACGGCGGCAAGATCATTGCTGAAAGTGAAGTGGGGCGCGGCAGCGAGTTCCGGTTTACGGTGCCGAACGTAATTGAAAACTCACCGACCTAAGCGCCAGCGACCTTGTGGCAAGGGGTCTGTGGCAATAGCCAGGCATGGCTTGCTCTAGAGAGCGGGCCTCAACCTCCGTCATATCTTGCAGCAGGGCGTTTATAGCTCGACGCCCCTCGTCCTCTATAAGTTTGTCGCCACTTCGCTCAACAGGGCGAAGTCACCCTCGACTGATAGAAGGATACTTCCATGCTCGGCCCTATAAATTCTCCCCCTCTGCCTGCTCAATACCCCACTGCACCGCATGACGACGCCCCCCTTCAACGCAATAAGCGCAGCATCGACGGCCCTCAATCGCAGCTCGAACCTCTGGACGCTGACGGTTCGGCGCGCGATGGCCGACACAGGAATACCGGCAGCCTAGACAGCCTGGGCAAGGGCAACTTGCCTTAAACCGTCGTACGAGGGGCAGTGCACTGCCCCTCGTCTTTGTAGGTCGTCGCGTCTTAACAAAACACTGACATCCGTTGCGCTAACCTTTCCGGTTCAACCCTGGCCGGAGCCTTTTACTGCATGCCACATCCCGACACCTTGCCCGCCGTACTCGCCGGCCCTCTGCTGCGGCGCCTGGAACCCCAACGCTTGGTGTTGTGGCTGGTGGGAAGCCGAGCATTAACCCTGACCCTGAGGCTGCAATCTGCCGAGCAGCACCTGGATATCCCGCTGGGCCAGGACCAATGCCAAGTCGTGCAGGTGGGTCGCGAGGCGTTTGTCCATCTGATTGATATACGGCTGGAAAAGGCGCTGCCGCAGGATGTGATCATCGACTATGACTTGCTCGTCGACGGCACCGGCATAGCCCAGTGGGCGCCCCACTTGCTGTACGCCAACGCCCAATACCCGAGCTTCGTGCTGCACAGCCGTATCCATCAACTGGTGCACGGCTCGTGCCGCAAACCTCACCACAGTGCCGACGAAGGCCTGCTTTGCGTTGATCGCCTGCTGGCCAATGCGCAGAACCCAACCGAGCGCCCGGCCTTGTTGATGATGAGCGGCGACCAAGTGTATGCCGACGATGTCGCCGGGCCGATGCTGCGCGCGATCCATGGGCTGATTGCGCGCCTGGGCCTGTTCGACGAATACCTGGAAGGCGCCGTGGTAGACGATAGCGCCAGCCTCTACGGGCATCACGCCAGCTACTACAACCGCGCCGATCTGCTCCCGGCGCTGGACAGCAACGAGACCCTGCGTGAACGTTTTTTTGGCGGCGTGAAAAAACCGATTTTCACCAGCAGCACCGCCGACAACCATCTGGTGACCTTCGCCGAAGTCATGGCGATGTATTTGCTGGTGTGGTCTCCTGCGCCTTGGAACCTGATCACCCCACAACCGCCGCAACTGAGCGCCGAGGAGTCATCGCGCTATGCGCGCGAGCAAGTAACGCTGGATACATTCCGTGAGGGTTTGCCGGACGTAGCACGGGTGTTCGCCCACCTGTCCACCTTGATGATCTTTGACGACCACGACATCACCGACGACTGGAACCTCAGCGCCCAATGGGAAGAAACCGCCTACGGCCATCCGTTTTCCAAACGCATCATAGGTAACGCGCTGCTCGCCTACCTGCTGTGCCAGGGTTGGGGGAATAACCCGGATGCCTTTGTTGAGCTGGTGGGCCAAACCCAGACACTGGTCACCCACACGCAGGACAATCACTTGGACGCGCTCGCGCAGGACCAGTTGGTGGAGACACTGCTGAAGTTCCAGCAGTGGCATTACGTCCTGCCCACAACGCCGGCCTTGGTGGTGCTCGACACCCGCACCCGGCGCTGGCGGAGCGAATTCACGCTCAAGCACCCATCAGGCCTCCTTGACTGGGAAGCCTTGAGCGAACTGCAACAAGAGCTGCTCGATCATCCCTCAGCCATCATCGTCTCTCCCGCGCCGATTTTTGGCGTCAAGCTGATCGAGACCGTGCAAAAAATCTTCAGTTGGTGCGGCCATCCTTTATTGGTGGACGCCGAGAACTGGATGGCTCATCGCGGCGCAGCTCAGGTCATCCTCAACATCTTCCGCCACTCGCGCACGCCGGGTAACTACGTGATCCTCTCGGGCGACGTGCACTACTCGTTTGTCTATGAAGTGCTGATACGCCACCGCAACGCCGGCCCCAGAATCTGGCAGATCACCAGCAGCGGCATCAAGAACGAATTCCCACCTCGATTGCTGGAATGGTTCGACCGCCTCAACCGCTGGCTTTACTCGCCGCGATCGCCCCTGAACTGGTTCACTCGCCGCCGCACCATGCAGGTGGTCCCCCATATCCCGGAACATGCCGAAGCCGGTGAACGGTTATGGAATTCGGCCGGAATTGGCCAAGTGTTTTTCAACGAAAGGGGGCAGCCTGAGGCTATTTACCAGCACAACGCGGACGGCAAACCTCGAACAAGGATGGTGGCGCCGCAGCAATAGCCAATAGCCATCATCCAAAAGCAGCACACCCATCCTATTCAAAGCCTTCAATCCCCGCTGTACAGTAGCCCCAGCCACGGAGTATCGGCGACAACATTGGCAGGCCTAGGCGCCTGCCCACGCAAGGAATGCGCAGATGGACGATACTTCCGGCAACAACCCGCTGGACCATGATTTTTCCCACCTTAACGCCGACATGTTGCATGCCGTGCTGGAGTTGGTCAGCGACGGCATTTGGGACTGGAACGCCAATACCGGGTTCGTCTACCGCAACCCAGGCTGGTACGAAATGCTGGGCTACCCTCGCCATTCCCTGGAAAACAACGTGTTTACCTGGGAAAACGTTATCCATCCGGACGATTACCCCCGTGTGATGACGGTGTTCGATGACTACGTCCACCAGCGTACCCCTCACTACCAAACCGAATACCGTTGCCGCAAAAAAGATGGCAGCTACCTATGGATAGAGGATCGCGGCTATGTCATTGCGCGCAATGAGGACGGCTCGGTAGCACGGATGGTAGGCGCCCATCGCGACATCGATCTGCGCAAATCCTCCGTTGAACAGTTGGAGCGACGCAATCAATCCCTTGAGGCACTGGTGGCCGAGCGGACGCGCGAGCTGTCGCGGGTCAATCAGCAATTACAACTACAGCTGAACGAGAACCGCTCCCTGGCCGAGCGGGACGCCCTCACTCTCGTCGCCAACCGCTACCGCCTGGAAAAAGTACTGCTGGAAGAGTGCGGCCGCGCACAGCGTTTTCGCCTGCCGTTGGCATTGATCGCGGTGGATATCGATGACTTCAAACCAATCAATGACCGACATGGCCACGGCGTGGGCGACCAAACCCTGGTGCACGTCGTGGAATGCCTGGAGAGGTGCATTCGCCCAGGCGACCTACTGGCTCGGTGGGGAGGTGATGAGTTTATGGTGGTGCTGCCCAAAAGCTCACTGGAAACCGCCAGGGCGTTGGCTGAGAACATCTGCCGAACGATGCGCAAGATCCCGATGCGCGGAGATCTCACCGTCACCCTGAGCCTGGGCGTGGCCGAGCGGCGCATGGATGAATCCCCCGCCGCACTGATGGCGCGTGCCGACCAGGCACTGTATCGCGCCAAAGCGGCGGGGAAAGATGGGGTGTCGGAGTAGGCCAAGCCCGTCAAGGCACTGTCGGCGGGTACTGGATGCCGCCTCTGCTCCACAGCGCATTGAGGCCGCGCTTGACGGGTTCAGCGCGTTGCCACAAACGACTTTTGGCAATGGCTCCTTCCGATTTGGAATGACCCGGCGACTTTATTTCGTTTGCGACAAGGGCTGGCCTGCGGCTTAGATGAAACGACGCCCGCCACTGCCGAGTCCGAGATTCATGAGCCGCGAAACCATCAGCCAGTCGATTTCCATCGTTCATCCCATCAGCCTCAGCCACGGCAAGAACGCCGAAGTCTGGGACACCACGGGCAAGCGCTATATCGATTTTGTCGGCGGCATCGGCGTGCTTAACCTCGGCCATTGCCATCCCGGTGTGGTGGAGGCTATTCGTGAACAAGCGACGAAGTTGACCCACTCTGCGTTCAACGCCGCGCCGCACACGCCGTACATCGAACTCATGGATCGCCTGACAGCGTTTATCCCAGTGAACTACCCCGTCAGCGGCATGCTCACCAACAGCGGCGCGGAAGCCGCGGAAAATGCCTTGAAGATCGTCCGCGGCGCCACCGGCCGCACTGCAGTGATCGCCTTTGACGGTGCCTTCCACGGCCGCACCCTGGCCACTCTCAACCTCAATGGCAAAGTGGCGCCCTACAAACAAAAGGTCGGCGTCCTGCCCGGCCCGGTGTATCACCTGCCCTACCCCAGCGCCGATAACGGCGTGAGCTGCGCTGAGGCACTGAAGGCTATGGATCGACTGTTCAGTGTGGAAATCGATATCAGCGACGTAGCCTGTTTCATCATCGAACCGGTGCAGGGCGAAGCCGGATTCCTCGCCTTGGATATCGAGTTCGCTCAGGCGCTGCGGCGCTTTTGCGATGAACACGACATCCTGTTGATCGCTGACGAAATCCAATCCGGCTTCGGCCGAACCGGCCAGCGTTTTGCCTTCTCGCGCCTGGGGATAGAACCGGACCTGATCCTGCTCGGCAAAAGCATCGCCGGCGGCGTCCCCTTGGGCGCAGTGGTCGGGCGCAAGACGTTGATGGACAACCTGCCCAAAGGTGGGTTGGGCGGTACGTACTCCGGCAACCCCATTGCCTGCGCAGCGGCGCTGGCCACCCTCGATGCAATGACCGATGAGCATTTGCAGGAGTGGAGCTCGCAGCAGGAAGAAGCGATCGTCGGCCGTTATGAAGCCTGGCGTTCGCAGCGCCTGTCGCCGTACCTGGGCCGCCTGACCGGCGTCGGCGCCATGCGCGGCATCGAACTGACCAGCACCGACGGCACGCCAGCGCCTCAGCAACTGACCCAATTGTTGAGCCTGGCGCGAGACGCCGGGTTGCTATTGATGCCCAGCGGCAGGTCGCGGCACATCATTCGCCTGTTGGCGCCACTGACCATTGAGCCTGCGGTCCTGGAAGAAGGACTGGATATTCTTCAAGCGTGCCTCAAGCAATTGGTTTAACGCCCGTATCCGCCGGTCGGCAGCCTTGCGCCGCGATAGGGGCATTGTGCTGCCTTGACCTGATCCCCCTCCCCCCTGAAAATGCGCGACGCTTTTTTGTCTTCCCCGTTTACTGAAGTAGTGAAATTTCAATGTCCGATTCTTACACCGAACACTCCGCCGAAGAATCCGTAGTCGCCTTGCACGCCAAAGCTGAATACGAAAACGCCATCAATCTTTCACAGCACGTGCCAGCCGCCAAGATCATCAGCGAGATGGTGCTGGACGCCTTTCACACCTCCAAGGAAAGCGACCAGATCCGCGAACTGCGCGTCGCCATCCGCCAGGCCCACGACGCCTTCGACGACGACAAGGCCTACGACCTGATGGGCCAGCTCAAGCAGCTCAAGGACGCCGAAGCCGCCGATAACATCGCGCTGGAAGACCTGAGCAGCAAATTCTCCATCAGCCGCATCCTGTCCAGCTTCAAGGACGACCCCGAGTTTCAGGAACTGGTCTACGGCCTGGCCCTCAAGGTGCTGAACCAGTCTCACCAGGCAATCAGCAACCCAAGCGCCGGCAAGGGCAAGGCGGCTCGCCCCAAGAAAGAAGCTGAAGTGTTTGTGATCAGCAAGGACGGCATCAGCGTCACGCTGCCGCTGCGCACGCCACGTTCCAAGTTGAACGTCGACCGCGAGGCGTTCGAGTTCCTGGGCTTCAGCTTTGTGGGTGAAGGCGATGAAGCCGAGCTGCAAGTCGAAAGCTTTGTGGACAACGCCGGCGTCGAGCAGCCGCTGAGCCGCAAGAGCGTGATTACTGCACTGCAACAGCAGACGGCGTTTGCGGGTTACAGCATCGCGCAGCAGTAACCAACACCCTCGGATCAATGTGGGAGTCCTCTCCCACATTTTTTTTGCGCGGTGTCAGCTGGCGCCCTGAATCTGCGCCGCAAACACTTCGCGAAACCGCGCCATCTCCCGCTTATTCCCCACCGTGACCCGCACCCACTGCGGCCAGTTTTCCCACACGCGTCCGATCAGTACGCCGTGGGCGGCCAGTGTGTCGATGACCTGCTCTGCCGGGCGCTTCACGTCAATCATTAAGCAGTTGGCCTGGGATGCCGTGCAAGTGAAGCCACGGCCCTTAAGCCAGGTGATGGTTTCTTCGCGCAGTTGCGCGTTGAGCGCCTTGCGTTGGGGCAGCACCTTCACATCTTCCAGGCTGGCGAGGCCGCCGAGCAAGGACGAACCGGCCGGGACGTTGTCGCCGCCGAATACCGCCAAGCGCTCCAGCAGCGCCGGGTGGCCGATCGCCAGGCCCAGACGAGCGCCGGCCATGCCGTAGATTTTCGAGAAGGTACGCAGCACCAGCAGATCGTCGTGGTCCTTGACCCAGCTCACCACGCTTGGGGTATCGGCGAAGTCGATGTAGGCCTCATCCACCACCAGCACACAGCCTTTGGGTTTGTTCGCCAAAGCCTGGCGGATGGCCTCGGTCGGCGTCACGGTGCCCGTCGGGTTGTTGGGGTTGCACAGGTAGAGCATGCCGGCCTGGGGGTCAGCCGCGAGCATGGCCTGGACGTCGTGGGCATGCTCGGCGTTGAGGTTCACTTCTTTCACCGGCGCCTTGCGTGATTTGGCGGCCTGGCGTGGTACCTCGTAGGACGGCGTCGCCATCACCAGGCCCCGGATTTCGCTGGTAAACGCCAGCACCGCGTAGCGCAGTGCGGCCATGGAGCCGGAAAACACCGCCACTTGATCTTCGGCAATCCCTTGTTGCTGTGCAAATAACTCGGCCAGGGCGTACATGTGTTTGTACGGATAACGCCCTGCAGTGTCGATGCCGCGCTGCATCGCTTCGCGGGCCGCTGCCGAGGGCCCGTAGGGACTTTCGTTGTAGTTGAGCAGCACCTTGTCAGTCTTGGTTGCCGACGACGCGGCCACCGCCCAATCCAGGCGCCCGAGTAAAGGCAGGGCGGCGCCGAGGGCGAGAAGGGATCGACGACTAACGCTGACCATGGTGACTACTCCTTGTAGGCGGATGATGGATTCGCACTGCTCGTACAAGTGAGTATGACGAGACAATACGCAGCGGATTTAACCGAGCGCCCATGAAAAAGCCCCGTACGACTTTCGACGACGGGGCTTTTTCATGGGCGGGCTTTCAGTGCTCCCAATAGTCCGCGATGGGGTATTTGGCACACAAATGCTCAAGTTCAGAGCGCAATTGCGCCTGCGCAGTGGGCTCGAAGTGGTACTCGTATTCACCAAGCGGCGTCACCTGGTTGAGTACCCGGCACACCAGATCGACGACTTGCCGACAGCCATCGGCATCCACATTGCGTTGGGCCATGGAACCTGTGCCAATACACAGGCCACTGGCAACGGCAGACGAACGGGTCTCGCCGGGGACGCGACTTTTATTCACAACGATTCCGCAGCCTTCCAACGCCGACTCAGCGATGGCACCGGTCATGTCCCCGCGCAAACGAATCAACACCGTATGGTTTTCGCTGCGCCCACCGACGACGTCATAGTCATGGGCCTGAAACGCGTAGGCCGCTTCGTCGGCCAGGGCGCGAACCCGCCCCATGCAAACGTCGAATTCCGCCGTCATTGCGTAGCCGAGCGCCGCGGCTTTTGCGGCGATCATATTGACCGCCGGTGCGCCCTGCATACGCGGGAAGACGGCTTGATCCAGCACACGGCTGAAAGTCGCCTTCAAGCCAGGCACCTTGGTATGGGCGTCGCGACCGGACAGGATCAGCCCACCACGCGGGCCACCCAACTGTTTGTGAGTGCAAGTGGTCGTGACGTGAGCCGCGTTAATCGGGCTGGGGTGGCGACCGGTCACAACCAGCCCTGCGATATGGGAAATATCGGCCAACAGGATCGCGCCTGCTTCATCGGCAATCGCACGAAACCGCTCGAAATCCAGCACACGCGAATAAGCCGATGCACCGCAAATGATGATCCGTGGACGATGGGCCAGCGCCAGGCTGCGCACCTGCTCGTAATCGATAAGGCCCTCGGCAGTGGTGCCGTAGCGAATCGCTTTGTAGTAGGCCCCGGTAAACACGGCGGGGCTGCCGTGGGTCAGGTGACCTCCGTGATCGTGGGCCATGCCCAGCAAGGTATCACCCGGCTCAAGCAGAGCGGACAACACTTGGGCGTTGGCGTTGGAACCCGAGTGCGATTGCACGCCGGCGTAGTGGGCGTCGAACAGTTCACGCGCCCTGCGGATCGCCAGGGACTCAACCAGATCGACATTCTCGCAGCCGGCGCGATGACGCTTGCCGGGCGCACCCTCAGCAGTAACGTTGACCAGTGCGGACGCGGAAGCCGCCAGGGTGCGAGGCTTGACTGCACAGGAGGACGCGACCAATGACAGCGTGCGATGTTGGCGTGCCACTTCGGCGTCCAGCAGCATCGCCAGTTCCAGGTCCTCTGCGCGCAGGTCCGCCATGCCTCGGCGCAACAGGTCAGCCTGATCCTGCAGGTGTACGGTATTGAATGCCATGGCGGGTGTCCTTTCCTTGGTCGCTGCGTATCAGTTCGTCCTGAACCGTGGCGTTCAATTAAACAGGAAATTAAACATTTTCCAAATTAAATGTTCGCTTTTGTCCCCCCTTACCGAGCGGATGGCCATTTGCCTTGCGCAATGCGGATCCCTCGCATCCGGGACTTTATTGTTAGGTCGCACGCGTGCAACACTTGCGCCCGCCGCGACGTATGAAACGCCCTGGATGGGCGTTTCACTGTTGAAACAATCTATACGGCGTCTTCAAAGATCGACGGTTTTTACTATAGGGAAGTGGTGAGCACGTGATGCACAGACGAGAAAAAACCGAGCATTTGAAGAGCAACATCAAGTACTTGATCAAGAGCCGTGGCGAGACCCAGCTGTCGCTGTGCAACGCCGCCGGCCTGACCCGCACTACGATCTACAACATCCTCGAAGGCAAGGTCGTCAATGTTCAGCAGTCGACCCTGCGCAAGATTTCCGACTTCTTCGGCGTGTCCTACGAAGAAATCGAGACCATCGATTTTGAAGCCAAGGAAATCATCGAGAGCAGTGCCTCGCCCCAAGGCAACATGAACCCCGCAGCCGTGCCGGTGCTCAAGCAAAGCCAGGTCATGCAGCACTTGGATAAGCGCATTGGCGAACTGGCTACCCTCTTCCCGCTCACTTACTACTTCGGCACCTCCCACAACCTGATCGGCGTGCGACTGGAGCGCCCTATACCGGGTGCGAATGAGCCGGGTGACCTGTTGATCATCCAGAAGGGTTCGTCGAGCGACGATAAGGAAAAACTGGTGTTCGACAGGGCTACCCACACGCTGTTTATCAGCCGTGAAGCCTGCGCCAGCTCAGAACGCCTGTGTGTACTGGGGGATATCATTGAGGAGCGCTTCAATGACCACGTATGAAAGCGAGATCGAAAACAGCAAATACAAACTGCTGGGCTTCGAAAATGATAAGCGCCTGGCGGTGATCATGATCATCGCCACGGGCAAGATCATTCGGGTCAAGTTGAGCGAAGTCTTAAACAGCGAAATCATGGATAACTTGAATAAAATGGAAGTTAAAAACCTGTACAAGAAGTACTACTCCCAAGCGGGCACGGTGACGGCGTACGACCTCAACGATCGCAATGAAAGTTCGTGGATGATCTACATCATCCTCAACCTGCTGCTCTTCACCTTTTACATCTTCACCAGCATTGCCGCGACGAAACCGATCTACATCGAGTCCCTCGACATCATCGTTACGCCGGGCACTTTCCTATACCCGCTGACCTTCCTGATCGTGGATCTGCTCAACGAAAACTTTGGCCTGAGGCTCGCCAGGAAGGCCATCCTGTTTGCCTTTGCCAGCAACGCGATGATCATCATTTTGCTCTACGGCTCCACCTTCTTACCCGGCTTGCCCGGTTGGAAACTCGACGGTCCCTATAACGATGTGATTGTGCAGGTGTCGTCGGTGTTGATCGCGTCGTCGGTGTCGTTCCTGGTGTCGGAAAACATTAACTCGTATTTGCTGTGCAAGATCAAAGAGCTGACTAATTCCAAATACCTATACCTGCGCATCTTCCTCAGTACGTTCTTTGCGGTGATTATCGACAGCTTCCTGTTCTGCTTTATTGCGTTCTACGGCGCCATGCAGACCAGCGATATCCTGAGCATGATCTATGTGCAGATCGCAATTAAGGTGGGCTTTGCGTTCTTTAATATTCTGCCAGCCTATGGCGCGCGTTCGTTGTTCAAGCGCTATATCACCGGCAACGCTGCCTGATTGAAACACGCCGATGGGCCTTGCCCATCGGCTTCATCACCTTAGTTCAGCTGCAACTTCTGCTTCAGGTTCTGCATGACATCCGTCTTGTTCTGCAGGTATTCATTCAAGCCCCGTGCACGCAGGTTGCACGCATCACACTCGCCACAGCCACTGCCGAGGACGCCGTTGTAGCAGGTCAGGGTCTGCTGGCGGACCAAATCCAGTTGCTGGTGGTAATCGGCCAAGGCCCAGGTCTCGGCTTTGTTCAGCCACATCAGCGGGGTTTCCAGGCGCACGTCGTATTCCATGCCCAGCTTGAGTGCCTGATTCAGCGCCTTGACGAATTCATCGCGGCAGTCCGGATAACCGGAGAAGTCGGTTTCGCACACGCCTGTAATGACGGTCTCGGCTTTCACCTGGTAGGCGTAGATTGCCGCCAGGGTCAGAAACAGAATATTGCGCCCCGGCACAAAGGTGCTGGGCAGGCTTTCACCTGAGCTGTTCACGGTCGGCACAGGAATGTTGTCGCGGGTCAGGCTGCTGATGGCCAGCTCGTTGAGCAACGACACGTCCATCACTTTGTGAACGGTGGCCCCCAACTGCTTGGCAAGCTGCTGGGCGACTTCGACTTCCGCCACATGGCGTTGGCCGTAGTCGAAGGTAATGCAGTGCACTTCATCGTAGTGCGGCAGTGCGTGGATTAAACAGGTGGTGGAGTCTTGTCCGCCACTGAACACGATTACGGCTTTTTTACTCATCGTTCTGCGTCCTGCATGGGTAGGATGTGGGCATAGTTTAAAGGTCACTCAATAAAAAACCCCGCGCTTCTTTCGAAGGCGGGGCCTTTTGCTACTCAGACACTCAGTGTGCGTAGGTCAGCAACAGCTCTTTCGGCACTTGGAAATCCAGGGACATCATCACGCTGAGCGCGGTGATGGTGAAAATCGAGAACACGAACAGCTTGCGCGCCCAGACGGTGTCATCTACCGCCTTGTAGCCTGTCCAGGCCATGTACAACCAGTACATGCCCATGGCAGCCGCGACGGCGAGGTAGCTCATGCCGGCGTAGCCACTGAAGGTCAACATCAAGGTCGCCACAAGGAAAGCCAGGATGTAGAGCAGGATGTGTTTCTTGGCAACCTGGATGCCACGCTTGACCGGCAAAACCGGAATCGATGCAGCCAGGTAGTCGTTGAAACGGAAGATCGCGATGGCGTAGGAATGCGGCATCTGCCACAGGCTGAACATCACCAGCAGCACCAGCGCGGCCATGTCGAAGCTATTGGTTACAGCCACATAACCAATCACCGGCGGCATCGCCCCCGACAGACTGCCCACCAGCGTGCCGTGAACCGACTTGCGCTTGAGGTACAGGCTGTAGAGGCCGACGTAGATGACAAAGCCGATCACGGCAAACAGCGCCGCCAACGGGTTGGCCACCTTGTACAACAGTGCCACACCGGCAACACCCAAAACGGTCGCGTAGATCAGTGCCAGCTTCAGGGAGATAAGGCCCTGGACCAGCACGCGATTCTTGGTGCGCTCCATCTTGATATCGATGTCACGGTCGATGCAGTTGTTGAAGACACAACCGGAAGCAACCACCAGGGACGTACCGATCATCGCAGCCAGGAAGATGGCCAGATCGACATGTCCCTTGGAGGCCAGGAAGAAACCGCCCGCCACAGAAAGCACGTTACCGAAAATGATCCCCGGTTTGGTGATTTGGATAAAGTGCTTAAGCGACATCGGGTCTTACCTCACTTCGCCATCATGAACGTATGGATGCTGAACATGATCCATATCGACAAGCCAACCAGCAGCAGGATTACTAAGCCTGCGAACACGAACGCAATCACGTTATCGCGCTGCTCTTTAGAACGATCCAGGTGCAGGAAGTACACCAGGTGAACCAGGACCTGAATCACCGCGAATGCCAATACGATCATCAAGGTGATCGACTTCGGCAGGGTCGGGTACATCACCAGACCGAACGGGATGAGCGTCAGGATTACCGACAGGATGAAGCCAATGGCGTACGACTTAACGCTGCCGTGGCTCGAATCATGGCTGTCATGGTCATGGGAGTGTGCATTAGCCATTACAGAGTCCCCATCAGGTAAACAACGGTGAAGACGCAGATCCAGACCACGTCCAGGAAGTGCCAGAACAGGCTCAGGCAAGTCAGGCGAGTCTTGTTGGTGTTGGTCAGGCCGTGTTTATTGACCTGATACATCATCACCGCCATCCACAGCAGGCCGGCAGTAACGTGCAGACCGTGGGTGCCGACCAGCGTGAAGAACGCCGACAGGAAACCGGAACGGTGCGGGCCGTAGCCTTCGGAGATCAACAGGTGGAACTCGTTGATCTCCATGCCGATGAAGCCCAGGCCGAACAGGAAGGTCATACCCAACCAGGTCAGCACGCCTTTCTTGTTGCCCTTGTAGAAGGCCAACATGGCGAAGCCGTAGGTGATCGAACTGAACAACAGCAAGGCGGTTTCGCCAAGCACGTAAGGCAGTTCGAAGATGTCGTGGCCCGACGGGCCACCCGCTACGTTGTTTACCAGTACCGCGTACACCGCGAAGATCGACGCAAACAAGATGCAGTCGGTCATCAGGTAGAGCCAGAAACCGAAAACGGTCATCGGCCCCGAGTCGTGGTGATGGTCATCGTGCCCATGGTCATCGACATGGGCGTGTCCAGCATTGGTCACTAAGTTCGACATGGTTTAAGCCTGTTCCAACGAGGTTTCTACACGGTTGGCCGGGATTTTCTTCTCGGCGACCAGGCGAGCGTGCTGCTCGGCTTCGATGCGCTCGATCGTTTCGACCGGCACCATGTAGCCTTGATCATCACGTGCTGCGTGGACAATGAAGTAGCCGATGGTGCCCACCAGGCTCACGATTGCCAGCCACCAGATGTGCCAGATCATCGCGAAACCGAACACGGTCAACAGCGCACCCATCACCACGCCAGTGGCGGTGTTGCTTGGCATGTGGATCGGCTCGTAGTGCTTAGGACGCTGGTACGCAGTACCGTCTTCCTTGGCTTCGGTGAACGCATCAATGGTGTTCGCAGTAGGGATCACGGCGAAGTTGTAGAACGGCGGCGGCGACGAAGTCGACCATTCCAGGGTGTGGCCATTCCATGGGTCGCCGGAGTCGCAAGCGTTCTGCTTACGGTCACGGATGCTCACGTACAGTTGGATCAACTGGCAGGCGATACCCACAGCGATCATGATTGCACCGAACATGGCAACGTACAGGTACGGTACCCACTCAGGGTTGGTAGTGGCGTTCAGACGACGGGTCATGCCCATGAAGCCCAGTGCATAGAGCGGCATGAACGCGACGAAGAAGCCCGAGATCCAGAACCAGAATGCAGCCTTGCCCCAACCTTCGTGCAGCTTGAAGCCGAACGCTTTCGGGAAGTAGAAGCTGAAACCAGCGATGTAACCGAATACAGCACCACCGATGATCACGTTGTGGAAGTGAGCGATCACGAACAGGCTGTTGTGCAGTACGAAGTCAGCACCCGGGATGGCCAGCAGTACGCCGGTCATGCCGCCGATGGCGAAGGTCACCATGAAGCCCAGGGTCCACAGAACCTGGCTGGTCATGCGCAGACGACCGTGATAGATGGTGAACAGCCAGTTGAATAGCTTCACCCCCGTCGGGATGGAAAT
Source organism: Pseudomonas sp. H1_D04 (assembly GCF_054683855.1). NCBI lineage: Bacteria > Pseudomonadati > Pseudomonadota > Gammaproteobacteria > Pseudomonadales > Pseudomonadaceae > Pseudomonas > Pseudomonas sp. H1_D04. The sequence continues at coordinate 3,215,982 of NZ_CP162826.1, read as the reverse complement.
CAGCATCGTCGCCAGGCCGAAGAAGGCGTTGACGCTGGCCCCCGAGCCCATGGTGAAGAAGTGGTGCAGCCAAACCATGAAGCCCAGTACCGAGATCGCGCCCGATGCATAAACCATCGAGTGGTGACCGAACAGGCGCTTGCCGGTAAAGGTCGAGATCACTTCGGAGAAGATACCGAACGCTGGCAGGATCAGGATGTACACCTCAGGGTGACCCCATGCCCAGAACAGGTTCACGTACATCATTGGATTGCCACCAAGTTCATTGGTGAAAATGTGGAAATCCAGGTAACGGTCAAGCGACAGCAGCGCCATGGTAGCGGCCAGGATCGGAAACGAAGCCACGATCAGGACGTTGGCCCAGGTGCAGGTCCAGGTGAAGATCGGCATGTCCATCAGTTTCATGCCAGGGGCGCGCATTTTCAGGACGGTGGCCAGGAAGTTGACCCCCGTCAGCGTCGTCCCGAGTCCTGATAACTGTAGCGCCCAGATGTAGTAGTCCACACCCACGCCAGGGCTGTACTGGATACCCGACAATGGCGGATACGCAACCCAACCGGTCTTGGCGAATTCGCCGACGCCCAGGGACACGTTGATCAGCACAACGCCGGATACCAGCAGCCAGAAGCTCAGGGAGTTCAGGAACGGGTAGGCAACGTCACGGGCACCGATCTGCAGCGGCACCGCAAGGTTCATCAGGCCGGTGAAGAAAGGCATCGCCATGAAGATGATCATGATCACACCGTGGGCGGTGAAGATCTGGTCATAGTGTTCAGGCGGCAGGTAGCCAGGCGAACCTTCGGTGGCCATGGCCAACTGGGTACGCATCATGATGGCGTCGGCAAAACCGCGCAGCAGCATGACCATGGCAACGATGATGTACATCACGCCGATTTTCTTGTGGTCGACCGACGTCAGCCACTCGGTCCACAGGTAGGTCCACTTCTTGAAATAAGTGATTGCTGCAAACAGTGCCAGACCACCCAGCGCGATCATGGCGATGGTAATCATCACAATCGGCTCGTGGAACGGGACCGCATCCCAACTTAATTTACCAAACATCGTTTACTCCTCTGCCCCAGCAGTTGAATGCGAGCCCGTGTCAGAACCTTCAACCGCGGCCACTTCTTTCTTCTCGTGCTTGACCGGCTTGCCTGGCTTCATACCTTCGTACTTGTCGACGATTTTCTGAAACAGGTTCGGCTCATACGCGGAGTACAGAGCGACTGGGTTGTTCTGGCTTGGTTTGGTCAGGGCGTCGTATTCAGCTTGATCAAGCTGTTTAGGTGCGGCCTTGACTTCGGCTACCCAGGCGTTGAAATCTTCCTGGCTCGTCGAGATCGCTTTGAATTTCATGCCGGTGAAGCCAGCGCCGCTGTAGTTCGCGGAGATGCCTTCCATTTCAGCTTTTTCGTTCGCGATCAGGTGCAGACGGGTCTGCATGCCTGCCATCGCGTAGATCTGGCCACCCAGGGCTGGGATGAAGAACGAGTTCATCACGGCGTCGGAGGTGATCCGGAAGTTAAGCGGGGTGTTCTCCGGGAACCGGATCTGGTTAACCGTGGCGATACCCAGGTCCGGGTAGATGAACAGCCACTTCCAGTCCAGCGCGACCACTTCGATGTTGATCGGCTTGACGTCGGACTCCAGCGGACGGTACGGGTCCAACTCGTGGGTCGACTTATAGGTGATGTAACCCAGGGCGATGATGATGAGGATCGGAACCAGCCACACCGCGATTTCGATCTTGGTGGAGTGCGACCACTTAGGCGCGTAGGTCGCGTTGGTGTTCGACGCGCGGTATTTCCAGGCGAAGGCGAAGGTCATGATGATCACAGGCACCACAACCAACAGCATCAGCAGGGTGGCAGTGATGATCAGGTTTCGTTGATCCAGACCGATCTGTCCTTTTGGGTCCATCAAGGTCCACTTGCAGCCTCCCAGCATTAACATCATGCCAAGCAGCGGCAAAAAGCCTAGTAATCGGGGGTACCTGTTTTTACTCATCTCACGACCTCTAAAGCAGCTTGCGCAATGCAGTTGGGTTTTGATCGCCAACACTTCACCCTGCCAAGGGTTGGCATTTCTCTTCGATTGAATAAGAGCCTGCCCGGCACGCCATAACGGAGCGTTTCACGGACCTGCGGTGAGTTCTTATTCGATTTCGTGGTTAAAGGCCTTGTTACAGACCAATTCCGTTTGGTGCGGATAGTTGAAAGGCTGCCGGAACCTTGGGGTCGCACAGAGCCATCCATCTGCCCCTCGACCGCTCCAGTGCTCAAATATTGAACAGCACGGGACATTCAGTGCGTGCGATTGTAGTTAGCTAGCGATGTATAAACCATGTCTTATAAAGAAATAATTTTTATCGATTACAGCAATAATCCTTCACCGATATTGCAACGGTTCGCGATTTTATCGCGTTCGATTCTCAACAAAAACCACAAAAATTGCGGTGTTATAGGCTGAACCGCCACGGCCTTCAGTCGTCGTAAGGGCATGCAAAACCTATCTAACCCCCCAGAAAACAAGGCATTGGGACATCACGCAAAGGTGTGTCCGCCGCGAGGTGCGCAACGTTGTCCAGACCACGAACTGACAGCACACCTTGGGCGTTTTTTGCAAATTTAAGCGATGGCTTCGCGGAGCAGAAACGTCCTGCGGCGGCCTCTGTGTGACAACATGTCGCACGCTTCGCGCACCCTCAGTTGTCCCGTGTCACGCTCTATTCACAAAAGCCTACAAACAAAAACGCCCCGGCCTTCGTCAAAGAAGGACCGGGGCGTTTGACAGTTGGGTTCAGGCCTTGCGCTGGCGATTGCGATAGATGCCCAGCGGCACCAGGATCACCGTCAGCACGAACGCCACCAAGGCCCACTGCGCCAGGGACAGGCCCAGCACCGGCGGGTACGGCGTGCTGCAGAAGCCATCGACCTGAAAGCCCAGCGGGAAGACCTTGGCCAGGGGCAGGTCATCGACGATGGGTTGCAGCACATCGATGCCGCAGCTGACCTGCGGGAAGAACTGGGTGTACACGTGGTGACCCGCTGCGGCCACTCCGCCGACGGCGCTGAGGATCACCAGCCCTTCGAAAAAGGTCAGGGCACCCTTGGTGCGCATGGCTGCGCCGATGAACGCGAAGATCGCAATCAACAACAAGGCATAGCGTTGCAGGATGCACAGCGGGCACGGCGCCTCGCCCAACACAACCTGCATGTACAACGCCCCACCGATCAGCGCCAGGCAGATGATGCCCAGCAACACCAGAAAGCGCCGCTCCCTGCCTAAACGCAATTCGTCACTCATCCCCGTATCCCTTTGTTTGGTTGTGCCAATGGCCGCAAGTTTACACACAGAGAGTGGTTTAAACAGAGGGGGGTTAACGGGGGATTAATCTGAAGAAATAGAGAGCCAAATGTGGGAAGGGGCTTGCCCTCGATAGCAGTGGATCAGCCAGCTTATCTTCAACTGACACACCGCTATCGAGGACAAGCCACCTCCCACATTTTGACCGTGTTATTCCAAGGCAGCAGCCGGGCCGAAGAACTCGTAGCGGCTTTGCTTCTCGGGCACACCAAGGGCCTTGAGGTGGCGCTTGATTGCGGCCATGAAACCTTTAGGCCCGAGGAAGTACGCGTCCAGGTCACGCTCTTGCGGCAACCAGGCCTGCAACTGCTCCAGACTCAAGAGCCCAACCTTATCCGCCGCTGGGCTCACGCCGTCATCCTCGGCATAGCAATAGAAGCGCTTGAGTTGCGGGTGCTTCGCGGCGAGCGCGTCCACCCAATCGCGAAACGCGTGCACCCCGCCGTTACGCGCGCAGTGGATAAAATGCACCGGACGCTGGGTGGCCAGAGCGGCTTCAAGCATCGGCAGGGTCGGCGTGATGCCCACGCCGCCGCTGATCAGCACCAACGGTTTATCGCTGGCCTGCAGGATGAACTCACCCGACGGCGGGAACAGGTCGATGGTTGCGCCGACGTGCAACTGGTCATGCAGGTAGCTGGACACCCGCCCACCGGCTTCGCGCTTGACGCTGATGCGATACTGCCCAGCATCGCTGAGGGCCGACAGGGAATAGTTGCGGCGCACTTCTTCACCGTCGAGCACCAGCTTCATACCGATGTATTGGCCTGGCGCGGCGGCAAGGATCGGACCGTTATCCACAGGCGCGAAATAGAAAGAGACGATCTCGGCACTCTCCTCCACTCGCTTGACCAACGTAAACGCCCGCGCACCGCGCCAGCCGCCGGGAGCCTGGGCTTTCTCTTCGTAGATGGCGGCTTCGGCACCGATCAGAATGTCGGCCAACTGGCCATAGGCGGCGCCCCAGGCCTTCATCACCTCAGGCGTGGCAATCTCGCTGCCCAGCACTTCGGAAATCGCCCGCAGCAGGCAGGCGCCCACGATCGGGTAGTGCTCCGGCAGGATCTGCAACGCCACATGCTTGTTGATGATCTTCGCCACCAAGTCGCCCAGTTGGTCGAGCTGGTCGATATGCCGCGCGTACATCAACACGCCGTTGGCCAAGGCGCGAGGCTGGTCGCCGCTGGCTTGGTGGGTCTGGTTGAACAGCGGGCGCACCTCAGGGTACTCGGAGAGCATCATGCGGTAGAAATGGGTGATCAGCGCCTCACCGCCACTTTCCAGCAGGGGCACGGTGGATTTGACGATGGCACGGTCTTGGGCACTAAGCATGGGAGCCTCCTGGGCTTCTTTACTGATTACCCTTAGCTACTCAGTATTCATGCCAACTAATAAATCGTTAATTTTCAATACCTTAAACATTGTGTAGTCAGTATGACCTCCTACACTCTATAGTCATAAGGACTACAAGGAGTCATTATGACTGCGCAATCATTGCTCACCACCCTCCTGCCCTTGGTCGCCGACCTGTCCCGCGACCTGCCCGAAGGCGAGCGCTATCGCCGCCTGTTGCAAGCCATGCGTGCCCTGCTGCCGTGCGACGCCGCAGCGTTGCTGCGCCTGGACGGTGAATGGCTGGTGCCGCTGGCAGTAGACGGGTTGAGCGCCGACACCTTGGGCCGACGCTTCAAGGTGAGCGAGCACCCGCGCTTCGCCGTCCTGCTCGGCAGCCCCGGCCCGACGCGCTTTGACAGCGACAGTGAATTGCCCGATCCCTACGACGGCCTGGTCGATGGCCTGCACGGACACTTGGAAGTGCACGACTGCATGGGCTGCCCGTTGTTTGTCGACGACCAGCCCTGGGGCCTGCTGACCCTGGATGCCCTAGACACCGAACGTTTCGAACGGGTTGAACTGGACGCCCTGCAAGCCTTCGCCAGCCTCGCTGCCGCCACCGTCAACGTCGCCGAACGCATCGAGCGCCTGGCGCTGCGCGCTGAAGACGAACACCAACGTGCCGAGATCTACCGTCAAGCCAGCGGCCAGCAGCACAAGGAAATGATCGGCCAGAGCAAAAGCCACAAACGCTTGGTCGAGGAAATCAAACTGGTGGGCGGCAGCGACCTCACCGTGCTGATCACCGGCGAAACCGGAGTGGGCAAGGAATTGGTGGCCCAGGCTATCCACGCGGCATCCAATCGTGCGGATAAACCGCTCATCAGCCTCAACTGCGCCGCCCTGCCGGAGACGCTGGTGGAGAGCGAGTTGTTCGGCCACGTACGCGGAGCCTTTACCGGCGCGCTCAATGAGCGTCGCGGCAAGTTCGAACTGGCCAACGGCGGCACCTTGTTCCTAGATGAAGTAGGCGAACTGTCGCTGACCGTGCAAGCCAAGCTGCTGCGGGTGCTGCAAAGCGGTCAGTTGCAGCGCCTCGGTTCGGACAAGGAGCATCAGGTTGACGTACGCCTGATCGCCGCCACCAACCGCGACCTCGCCGACGAAGTCCGCAACGGCCACTACCGCGCCGATTTCTACCACCGTCTGAGCGTATACCCGCTGCAAGTGCCGTCACTGCGCGAGCGCGGGCGCGATGTGTTGCTGCTGGCGGGCTTCTTCCTCGAACAGAACCGCTCACGCATGGGCCTGGGCAGTCTGCGGCTGACCAGCGATGCCCAGGCCGCGCTTTTGACCTATAACTGGCCGGGGAATGTGCGGGAGCTGGAACACTTGATCGGACGCAGCGCGTTGAAGGCATTGGGCAACTGTCGCGAACGGCCGAGGATTCTGAGCTTGAGTGCGCAGGATCTGGACTTGCCGACGGTGAATGCGCCGGTCATCGAAGCACAGGCTCAAGCCGCACCCGTGGTCACCGGCGACCTGCGCCAGGCCACCGAAGACTATCAACGCCAGATCATCAGCGCCTGCCTGGAACGCCACCAACACAACTGGGCCAGCGCGGCCCGCGAACTGGGCCTGGACCGCGCCAACCTGGGCCGCATGGCCAAGCGCCTCGGACTGAAATAGCAAGGACAGCTCGGCCAAATGTATGCAATGCAGGGAATGTGGGAGGGGGCTTGCCCCCGATAGCGGTGGGCCAGCTATAGAGGGGCTGGCTGACACACTGCCCTCGGGCGCACGCCCCCTCCCCCATTAGACTGTCTTCGCCTGGAAGACCGGACTGGCAGACTTAGGCTTACGAAACACCAACACATTGCCCAACATCACCAGCACCAACCCCGCCAACGCGGGCGCGGTCCATTGGTAGCCCTCGGCAAACGCTGACACATTCAGCGCCACCACCGGGAACAGCACCGTGCAATACGCTGCCCGCTCCGGCCCCATGCGCCCAACCAGGGTCAGGTAGGCCGTAAAGCCGATCACCGAACCCGGAATTACCAGGTACCACAGCGCGCTGATGTACCGTGCGCTCCAGTCCATCTCAAACGGAATGCCCCGCACCACACAGTAGGTCGCCAGCATCAAGGAGCCGTACAACATGCCCCAGGCATTGGTGGTCAGCGGCCGCAAGCCGGCCTTCTGTTGCAGGCTCGACAGCATATTGCCGGCCGAGAAACACATCGTCCCCAGTAACGCCAGCCCCAAGCCGAACAAGGTCTGCGGACTGGCGGTGTGCCCCACCAGTTCCGGCCAGAACAGCAAGCCCAAGCCCGCCAACCCGAGGCCACCGCCCATCAACACGTTACGTGCCACGCGCTGGCCGAAAAACACCCGCGCATTCAGCGCGTTCCACAACGTGGCGGTGGAAAACACCACCGCCACCAGGCCGCTGGGAATCCACTGGCTGGCGGTCAGGAAGCACATGAAGTTGACGCAAAACAGGCACAGCCCCTGCGCCAGGCAGATCAGATGCCCGCGCCGGTTCATCACCTGCAACTTGCGGCTGAGCAGCAACAACGCAAACAACACCAGCGCCGCCAAGCCAAAGCGATAGACGATGGACACAGGAATCGCCACTACGCCCAATTGCCATTTGAGGGCGATCCAGGTGGTGCCCCAGATCAGCACGGTGAGTAAATACAGGGAAAGGTTCATAGCGGGCTCCATCGGTTGAGCCACAGTGTCGCCCTCAACGGCGCCGCGCTCTTGCAGATTCTTGCGCTTTTGTCGGGTGGTGGGCTCACAGCGCCCACCTCGCGGAGTAGGATGCAAGGCGTCGGAGAACACACCATGTCAGATCTGGAATCCCTACAAGTCTTTCAAGCCCTTAACCGCTCGCCCAACGCACGCCTTGAAGCCTGCGCCGAGCTAGGTGACGGCTTGTCGGCAGCTTTGTGGAGCAACCATCACGATTCCCAGGACTACCAGGCGCCAAGCCATCACACCTTATCCTGCTACATCGGCGGTGGCACTGGCACCTTTCGGCGTGACCAGCCGGGCACCAAGGGCGGCCCCGACAAGCTGTGTATCCTGCCCGCCGAGCATCAGTCGGCGTGGGTGATCAACGGTGAAATCCGCCTGGCCCACGTGTATTTCAGCCCAGAGCAATTTGCCCTCGGCTGCGTCACCCTGCTCGACCGCGAACCGCGCACCCTGGAACTGCGCGAAAGCACCTTTCTGCAAGACGACAGCCAGGCCAGACGCTTCCACCAGTTGATCGCGCTCAACTGGCAGGAGCCCGCCGAACGCCTGCTGACCAGCAGCCTGGCCCATGAAATGCTCAGCCACACCCTGCTCAGCCAGGTAGGCGCCCGCGAAGGCCTGCGTTTGAAAGGTGGTTTAGCGGCGTACCAGCGACGGCTGTTGGTGGACTACATCGACCAGCACCTGGAAGACCCCATCAGCCTTGGGCAACTGGCTGGCCTGTGCGCGCTGTCGGAATACCATTTTGCGCGGATGTTCCGCCAAAGCTTCGGCCTGCCGCCCCATCAGTACTTACTGGCGCGTCGGCTGACCCGCGCGCAACACCTGCTGCGCAGCGGTGCCCTGCCCTTGGGCGAGATTGCCTTGCTGTGCGGTTTTTCCAGTGCCAGTCACTTCACTCATCGCTTCCGCCAGGCCATGGGTGCCACGCCCGGCGACTACCGTCAGGCGTTCATTTAAACCATCAAGCCCAACGTCTTGGCCTTGGCCACCGCCTGAGTTCGCCGCTCGACGCCCAGCTTGCTGTGGATGCGCCGCGCGTGAGTCTTGACGGTGTGCAGGGAGATAAACAGCCGGTCGGCAATTTCCAGGTTGGAGCTGCCCAGGGCGATCAGTTGCAGCACTTCCAATTCACGCTGGCTCAAGGGGTTTTCTACCGTGCCGGGGGTTGACGCCTGGGGTTCCATGCCCAGCTCGCTCAACAGTCCCGGCGAGCGCAAACGCAGTTCACGAATCGCTTGTTGCACCTGACAACGCCCGGCCAGTTCCAGGCCGGTTTGCAGCGAACGGCGCGCCAAGGCAGCATCGCCCAGTTGCCAAGCAACTTCGCCCAGCACCAGGTGCAGCTCGGTTTCCAGGCAGAGCATGCCGCGCTGATGGGTGGTTTCCAGCAACGCGTTGAGCCGTGCCACAGGTTGATCGGCGCAGCCCAGTTTCACCTCCGCCAACACCAGCAGGTATTCCAGGCGTGGAATCAGTTCCAGGGTGGCCGGTGGCGCCTGTTTGGCCTGGGGGCCACGGAAGTGGCGCAGCACACGGCGCACCGCTTCCACGGTCAATTCGGCGCGGCCTTGCTGCAACCAGAAATGCCCACTGACCAACAACAGCACCGCCCGGTATACCGTGTCCGGCACCTGGCGCTGCTGCATCAGCCGTTCGGCCTCGCGCAGTTGCACAAAGGCCTGGGCGTAATCACCCCGGTTGGCGGCCAGCAAGGCCAGACCGAGAAACCCGTAGAGCACGCGTTTGTCCTGGCTGTGCAGGCACATCTTCAGGCCAGTCTCGAAACAGTCGGCGGCCAAGCTGTCCTGGCCCTGGCGCAGCGCCAAGTGCCCGCGCCGCAAGGCGATGCGCCCAACCAGTGGCCCGGCCTTGAGCCGCTGCTTGAGCAACATCGCCTGCACCGTTTCCAGCAGGCTTTGCGCCCGATACGGCGCGCCACGCTGTTCCAGCAATTGCGCGTGATCCAACTCCAGCAACGCCTCCAACACCAACGAACCATGGGCGCGCGCCAGGCACAGCGCTTCGCGGTTCAGGCCTTGGGCTGCGTCCAGTTCACCGCGCAGCAAGGCTTGTTGGGTCAGCCCCGACAGGCACATCAGGCGCGAAGTCCAGGCGCTCTCGGGCAAAGCTTGCAGGGCCTCAAGAAAATGCAGACGGGAACTCTCGGCATCGCCGCCCAGGTGCAGCAACCAGCCCCACTGCGCCTGCCAGCGCGCCAGTAAATAACGCTGTTGCGCCGCCGAGGGTTGCGGGGCAAATCGAGCGAGCTGATCGATGCACGCAGCCGCCTGTTCGAAGCGCCCGGCGAACAGGAGCGCAGCAGTCACCAACCCCACCAGTTGCGCCGAGCCGAGCATCAGCTCATCGCCATGCTGCTCATGCAGGCGCAACAGCAAGACGGCGTTCTGCTGGCGGAACAGGTCCTCAAAGCTGAAGTGCTGCAAGAGACTTACTGCCATTTCATATTCTTCGGCCAGCAGCGCCTGTTCAAAAGCGGCCTGCCAATCCTGCTCGGTGCAAAACCACTGGCAAGCGCGTCGATGCCAAGAGCGCCTGGCAGGCCAGGGTTCGTTGTGCATCAGTTGCGCCAGGGGCGGGAAAACCTGCAACCAGTCGGTGTCTTCCCACGGCTCGATAAATGCGCCCAGCGCGTGTAAATCCCGCAGGTACTGGCCACCGTCGCCAGCGCCGAACAAGTGTTCGCACAGGCCAGTGTTGAAGCGCGGCAGATGGGCCAGCACCCGCCAAGCCTCGGCCAACTCCGGCGGCAGCGTGCTGAACAGTTCGTGTTGCAGGTAGTCGAGCAACGTCTTATCGGGATGACCATCACCCAGCAAGGCGATGCGCACACCCGCGCACCAACCCGCGCTGAACTGCAGCACGCTGTCGACGGACTGGGCCGGCGCATGGCTGAGCAGTGCCTGGATTTCCACAGGGGTAAATGCCAGTTCGGCGCCGCACTCAAGTAACTCATCGTCGAGCAGCAGCCGAGGCCAATTACAGGCCGGACGCCGTCGAGCGCCCAGCCACCAGGTCAGGGCCGGGCTGCTGGCGGTGAGCAGGCGATCGAGCAAGGCGTCGGTGTCTTGAGTGGGTAAGCGGCAGAAATCATCGAGGAACACCCATGCCTGGGCCTGCCAGCGGCTGAGGTCCAGCAGCAATGTGGCTTCGTCGGTAAACGTCAGGCCAAGGTTTTGCGCCAGCCGTTGGCACAGATCGAGGGGGCTGAGCGACGCGCCATTGAGCGGCAACCAGTACACCTGGCAACCGATGGGCGCCTGCAACGCGCATTCAGCGAGTAACGCGCTCTTGCCGCTGCCGCCGGGGGCGCATAACAACTTGACCCTGACCGGTGCTCCCAGCAAAGGCTCGGCCAGGCGGGGGCGCAGCAAATGATGGGCGGACAGCCGGGGCATGAATCCAGGACGGTCCAGGCAGCGTGTCATGGCGGTCATTGCTGCATCCTGCTTTTTTATTGTTATGCAACGTGATGCGTACCCTAGTCCTGTGGCGGGGGGTTGTTGAAGAAGTATTCAGCAGGGTGATTGAAGGCCATGCACAGAACCCAATGTGGGAGGGGGCTTGCCCCCGATGGCGGTGTATCAGTCAACCAATCCAGTGACTGATACTCCCTCATCGGGGGCAAGCCCCTCCCACATTTTGACCCCGCTTCGATCCGGGATCAGCGCACGCCTTCAGCCCTCAAGGCTGCCGGAGTGTAGTCCGCTGCCTTGGCCGCGAAGCCGAACACGAAGCTGCTCTTCTCCTCGTTCTTCATGCCCAGTGCGATGTAGCGCCCGGCAATGATGTCGTACAGGGTTTCGACCGTGTAGGCCGGCACCTGGTGGTCGTAGTAGAACTGCGCATGACCTTCGGCGACGCGCCACAGTTGGCCACGACCGTCGTAGTGATCCACCAGCGCGACTTGCCAGCTGTCTTCGTCGATGTACATGTGCCGCTTGGCGTAGATGTGCCGCTCGCTCGGTTTGACCGTGCCGACCACTTCCCACACGCGGTGCAGTTCGTAGCGGGTCAGGTCCTGGTTGATGTGACCAGCCTTGATGATGTCGTCGTACTTGAGGCTCGGCGAATCGAGCTTGTAGCTGTTATAGGGGATGTACATCTCTTTCTTGCCCACCAGCTTCCAGTCGTAGCGGTCGGGGGCCCCGGAGAACATGTCGAAGTTGTCGGTGGTACGCAGGCCGTCGGACGCGGTGCCCGGCCCGTCATAGGACACCTGCGGAGCACGGCGCACACGGCGCTGGCCGGCGTTGTAGATCCAGGCCAGGCGCGGTTCTTTCACCTGGTCGAGGGTTTCATGCACCAGCAGCACGTTGCCCGCCAGGCGCGCTGGGGCGGTGACCGATTGCTTGAAGAAGCTCAACACGTTGGCCGCCTTGGCCGCGTCGATATCCGGGATCGCTTGAGGCACCGCCACTTCTTCTTCGAAGCGGATCGGCGTGTAGCTGCCATTGGTCTGCGGAGTGGCCTGGGTGATGATGCGGCGCAGGTTACCGCCGTGGTAACGGGTGATGTGGTTCCACAGCACCTCCACGCCATTCTTGGGAATCGGGAACGCGTAGTAGCGGTTGCCGGTGAAGTTTTCCAGGCCGTTGCCGTCGTTGATAGCCTTGACGTTCAGTGCGCTGCGCTTGATCGATTCGTAGATGTCCGCCGGTAAGTTGACCGTACGGTGGCTCGGGTATACCGGAATCTTGTAGGTCTCGGGGTAGCGTTTGAACATCGCCACCTGGCCGTCGGAGAGTTTGTCTTTGTACTTGTCGACGGTGGCGGCGGTGATGACAAACAGCGGTTTTTCATTGGCGAACGGGTCGGCCAGGAAGCCTTTGCTGTCCACCGCGCCAGCGTTTTTCGGGATACCGCCAGTCCAGGCCGGGATCGAGCCGTCAGCGTTGCCGGCTTTTTCGGCACCGACCGGCGTGAGGGTGGTGCCCAGCTTGGCCGCTTCTTCCGGCGACACCGCCGCCATTACGTGAGCAGCCAACAGACTCAGGGCCAACACTGCAATTGTCTTACGCATAAGTTCTTGTCCTTCTTTAAGCCAAATCAGAAGTTCACGCCGAAGCTGAGGGCGAGGAAGTCGCGGTCGGTCAGGGTGTTGTAGTCGCCACCAAAGAAATCGGTGTAGCTGAGGCTGGCGGTGTAGGTGCTGCGGTAGTCCGCATCCACACCGACGCTGATCGCCTTGGCGCCCTTGTTGAAGATCCCGTTGGGCCCATAGCCAGCCACGTCATGGGACCAGGACAGGTTGGGCTTGAGGTTCACCCCGAAAATGGCGTTGTTGTAGTCAAGGATCGCCCGCGCGCGGTAGCCCCAAGAGGTGGAGGTGACGAAACCGTCGGTGTCACCCTCGAAACCGTAAGCGCCGTAGACCGAATCGCGGCCGTAACGCAGTTTGGATTTGTCCTCCAGGCCAGCCACGTGCACCACGGCCGCTTCGCCCACCAAAGTCAGGCGTTCGGCGCCGAGGACTTGGTCAAAGAACTGGGTCATGGTGCTTTGGATCTGGGTGATTTCCTTGCGGCGGTAGCCTTTGTTGTCGCTGCCGAAATTGCTGCGGATGGGTGAGGCCAATTGGCCGGCGATTGGGTTAAGCAAGGCCAATGTCAGGTCGGTGGTATTCAACTGCACCGGGGCATTGGGCCGGTAGCTGATTTCCCCGGTCCACGCCGTGCCGGTGGGCAAGGTAGTGGAGAAACTCGCGCCGAACAGGCGGATGTCTTCCGGGTAGTCGAGGTAATACTGGCCACGGCCGAGCATGGTGCTCTGGGCGAGGGCCTGCCCGAAACCTCCAGCGGCGGCGGCAATGCCACCGATGGTTTGCAGTGTGGTGTTGTTGGTGATGGTGCCTACAGTGGGTGTGCGGCTGTGGTAATTCATGAAATACAAACCGTACTCGGTGTCGTCACCCAGCCAACGCAAAGCCGCCCCAAACTGACCGGAGTCCCGCGCATCACGGTCGCCCGCACGCTGTACCACCACACCCTCGCGCGTCACCACAAAACCCTGGCCGCGGTTTGCCGCAATCGATTGCAGCGGCGCGATCCCAGGGCTGCCTACTGTGTAGTTACCGGTGCAACCATCCGCCGCCACGTCACCGCCAAAGAAGGTGCCGCAGTTATCCAGCACGGTCTGGTCCCACTCCAACTGATAAAACCCTTCTACGGTCAGTTGGTTGGTCAGGCTCTGGGACGCAAACAGCATGTTCACCGGGATCAGGCCTTCCTTGATCTCGGCACCCGGGCGGCGGAACGCCGACACGTCAATCGGGTTGATGCTGTTGATGGAGTTGCCGATGAAGGTACTTTCACCCCAACTGACCACCTGCTTACCGGCGCGTACGGTGCCCGGCAGGTCGCCCAGGGAGTAGTTGTGATAGACGAACGCATCGAGGATCTGCGCACCGCTGGACTTGGCGCCTTCCTTGCGGTTGTGGTCGCTGATCTGCTTGAACTCGCGGTCTTCGTCCTTGAGCTCAAAGTCGTACCAGTACTTGCCGCGCACGAACACACCGGTGTCGCCGTACTTGAGTTCAAGGTCGTGCAGGCCCTTGAAGATTTTCGAGAAGGTCTCGCCCTTCTTGAAATTGAGCCGTCCGTCATCCCCCGTGGAAGCCTGGCCCGTGCCGCCATTGACGGTACCCACGAGTTTTTTATCGGCATCACGCATGCCCCAACTCGAACCCACCGACAACGACGAATCGAATTGCCCTTCGATCTCGCCAATATTGAACGAAACAGCCTGAGCCTGGGCACAGCAACCCAAGGCAACCGCAGCGGCCAGCGCCTGTGGCGTGAAGATGGCGCGCATTGTTGTTTTTGTCATGCGTCTTCCCCGGTGAGTGACAGAAGGCCCCACCCTACTGCCGCACATCAGGAGCGATAAGCGCACCAAGGAGGGATTCGTGTTGTCGCTCGAAAGGATTACCGGGCGCTCTGGCCTGGGTCTGGGCGGGGGCATGAACCGTGTGGATGGCGGGTTATCAGGGCCATGGATGGCGAGCGTCAAGACTGTTGCAGTTTTTACAACAGTCCTTGTCCCGAAGCGCTATTACTCATCTTGTCGCAAACGACTATTCTTGCCGGGCTTTCAGGGCAAACGGCCCGCTTCCCCAAACGGAAGAAAAGCCAGACTCAAATGGATTGATGTCTTTATTCAATCTGTTACCGGTGTTCACTGACGTTGATTTGTCGCTCCTTGATCCAACGTCTTACTTCAGCCGCTGCGTTTGCAGCGGCTTTTTTTTGCCTGAAATAAAACGGGGCGCCATCAGCGCCCCGTAAGATTCAAACTTTTTCAAGCAATGATCACAGGCTGTACTTCTGCAAGTTGGCCATCATCTCCTTCAAGGCCTCGATGTTGTCCTTGGGATGAGCCGCCCCTTCGAAATCGCAGATCTGCTGCCAGTGCGCCGCCACATCGTCCGGTGAAAAACCGGCTTCGGGATCAAAGCCCACACCCAGGCTGCGCTCCCAGCGGGTCTTGCCAATCCAGCCACCGCCCACTTCAAACAACCCAGAAGTTTCCTGGCACGCTTCGCTGCCCAGGTACACCACCAGCGGGCTGACCAATTCCGGCTTGAGGCGCTCGAACACTTGCGGCGGGATCAGGCCTTCGGTCATGCGCGTGGCGCCAGTTGGGGCGATGGCGTTGACCAGGATGTTGTTCTTGCGCCCCTCCAGCGCCAGGGTACGGGTCAAGCCGTACAGGCCGAGCTTGGCCA
This sequence comes from Pseudomonas sp. H1_D04, assembly GCF_054683855.1. Taxonomy (NCBI): domain Bacteria; kingdom Pseudomonadati; phylum Pseudomonadota; class Gammaproteobacteria; order Pseudomonadales; family Pseudomonadaceae; genus Pseudomonas; species Pseudomonas sp. H1_D04. The sequence goes on along the minus strand of NZ_CP162826.1, from coordinate 3,200,768 downwards.
TGCCGTAGTTGGACTGGCCGAAGTTGCCGTAGATGCCCGAAGTGGACGCGGTGAAGATCACCCGGCCATAGCCTTGCTCACGCAGATGGGGCCAGGCGGCGCGGGTGACTTTGTAGGCGCCTTCGACATGCACCCGGTAAACCAGGTCCCAGTCGGCGTCTTCCATTTTGTGGAACGTTTTGTCGCGCAGGATGCCGGCGTTATTGACCACTACGTCGATGCGGCCAAAAGCGTCGAGGGCGTTTTGCACAATCTTGTCACCATCGGTGACAGAGTCGTGGTTGGCTTCCGCAATACCACCCGCCTCGCGGATCTCGGCCACTACACGGTCGGCCGCCGAAGCACTGGCGCCTTCGCCTTGGGTGGAACCGCCGAGATCGTTGACCAGCACCTTGGCCCCATGTTTAGCGAACAACAGCGCATGGGCCCGGCCCAATCCGCCGCCGGCACCGGTGACGATCACGACCTTATCCTGGAACTGCACTGACTCACTCATACCGAACTCCAATGGCGACAATGGGAATGGGTCGAGTGTCAGGCACAGGGCTGCCGGTCACAATAAAGACAGCCAAGGCTGAATGGTGCTCGATAAGGCAGAGGGATGATCCTAAGGCTCAGGAATAAGCCACGCGGGTTTCAACCTGCCCAATCCGATCACGAAACGCCTGGTAATGCTTGAGCACCTGCACCGGCGCTTCAATCTGCGGGTAGTGGCCGATGTTGGCCAGTAACACCGTGTCGGCATGGGGCACCAATTGGTGGTAACGCTCCACCATATGGATACCGGAGATCGGGTCGATCTCGCCGTCGATCACTCGCAATGGCACGTCACCCTGCTGCATCGCCGCCACCCAGCGATCACGCAGGCGCCGACGCTGGGGAATGTAGGCGATCAGCTTGTGCAGGATGCGCGTGCCATCGTTGCAGTCGATCAGGCTCCAGAAATCGTCCAGTGCGCTTTCGCTGGGGCGAGTGTTGGGGCCGAAGATCTGGCCGAAGCTGTCGGCCAGGGCATTGCGCCCGAATGCGCGGCCGATCATCCAGCCCAGCGGGCTGAGCAGGAGTTTTTGCACCAGCGCCGGGCGATGGGTTTCCGGGAACAGCCCGCCGTTGAGAAACACACAACTGGCCATCTTGAATCGGCCTTCATAGTGCCGGGCCAACAGTTCCTGAGCGACGCTGTCACCGTAGTCGTGGGCCAGCACGTGCACCGGCTGATCCACCCGCAGATGCTCCAGCAAAGCCTGTTGCAAATCCGCCTGTTCCAGCAGGCAGTAGCCATGGTCCAGAGGCTTGGCTGAATCGCCGAAACCGAGCATGTCGCAGGCGATGACCAAGTTGTGCTGGGCCAGGGGTTGCCACAGGTAATGCCAGTCCCAACTGGCGGTGGGAAAGCCATGGATCAGCAGCAACGGTTCGCCCTGCCCCGACACCCAGTAACGGATGGTGCGTCCGTGAAATTCGAAACTCTGGCTGCGTTTGCGCCAGGCTCTGAGCGGGATCTCGGCAAGTGGCATCAGCTTCTATACCCAGGATCTTGAGCATCCAATTTGCGCAGCAACGCCGGCCAGGCCAGCGCGCCCCCCATACCTTGAGCGCTCTTGGTGACAGCAGCGACCATGGCTTTGGCGCCCGCAAGAATCTGCGGACCAATGGCGATCAATTCAGCGCCGCCGTTTTGCGCCAGCACCTGGATATCGCAGGCGCGCTGAAAGGTGAACATCATCAGGAACGTGTCGGCGATGGTACTGCCACAGGTGAGCAGGCCATGGTTGTGCAGCATCAAGAAATTATTGTCGCCAAGGTCGGCTTGCAGGCGGGCCTTTTCCTCGTGGTTCAGCGCGACGCCTTCATAGGCGTGATAGGCCAGGCTCGACAGCACGAAGATCGATTGCTGGCTGATCGGCAGCACGCCCTGTTTCTGTGCCGCCACCGCCACACCGGCGGCAGTGTGGGTATGCAGCACGCAGGTGACATCGTGGCGAACTTCATGAATGGCGCTGTGGATCGTGTAGCCCGCCGGGTTGATCTCGTAGGGGCTGTCCATCAGCTTGTTGCCGGCCTGGTCGACCTTGACCAGGCTCGACGCAGTGATCTCGTGGAACATCAGACCGTAGGGGTTGATCAGGAAATCATCGGTGCCGGGCACCTTGGCCGAGATGTGGGTGAAGATCAGGTCGTCCCAGCCATGCAGCGCCACCAGGCGATAGCAGGCCGCCAGGTCGACACGAACTTGCCACTCGGCAGCACTGACCTGATCTTTGACATTCTGTGGCGGCACAACAGGGGCTAGGCTCACGGTAACGACCTCCTTGGCGCACTTCTTATTATTTTTCGAGTGATGGGCCAGTCTAGTCAGACGCCCTGGCGGACGGAGTTGCCTTCGCAGCCAGCTTGATGACCGTACGAGTCAGCTATGAGAATAGTTTAGATCTATACAAACGGCGTCAAAGAGACGCCGTCAATAAAGGGACTGAAAACCGCTGGAACCGCTCAATCAAGCGCGCAGTGCAGTGACCAATTCTGCCAACCACGGCTCGGCATCTGCTTCCGGCGTCACGCTCTCGCTGGCGTCCAGGCGCAACATGGGCAGTACTTCGCGCACGCCCAACTCGCCAAACAGCTCGCGCATTTGCTCACCGCCACCACAAAAGGTGTCGCCATAGCTGGCGTCGCCCAAACCAATCACCGCACCGGGCAAACCGCGCCAGGCCGAAGGCAGTTGGTCGCGAATCGTCGAATACAACGGTTGCAGGTTATCGGGCAATTCACCCATGCCGGTGGTCGAAGTCACCGCCAGAAACGCCTCAGGGGCAAACGCCTGCACATCCGCCAGGGTCGCGCGCGGGTTGTGCCAGGCTTCAAAACCAGCGTCTTTGAGGATGCCGGCGGCGTGGCGGGCGACTTCTTCAGCCGTGCCGTAGACCGAGCCGGAAAGGATGGCGACTTTCATCAATCTGATCCTGTAGTTGAGCGAAAGCCTGGGATATTAACAGCGACGCAAATATTTCGGGGCGCACCGTGCAAGATTCACGACTTGCCATAAACTGCCCATTCCAACAACACGCCACGGACCGCTCAATGATTAACGCCAAGCTGATGCAGATGGTGATCGACGCTTCCAACGAAGGCATCGTGGTCGCCGAACGCGAAGGCGATGAAAAGCCCCTGATTTATGTGAACCCGGCCTTCGAACGGATGACCGGCTACACACTGGACGAAATCCTCTATCAGGACTGCCGCTTCCTGCAGTCGGGCGACCGTGATCAGCCAGCGCTGACGGTGATTCGGGATGCTTTGGCGAAGGGTGGTTCGTGCCGGGAAACCCTGCGCAATTACCGTAAGGACGGCAGCCATTTCTGGAACGAACTGTCGCTTTCAACGGTGTTCAACACGGCTGATAAGCAAACCTATTTTATCGGCGTACAAAAAGACGTCACGCTCCAGGTCAAGGCCCAGCAGCGTGTCGAGCAATTAGAAAGCGAACTGGCCCAAGTCAAAGCCGAACTGGCCGCGTTCAAGTCGACAAATGGATTGAACAAAATTTAGAAAATACGGCCATATGAGCGGATAATGGCACTTTAATGCCCCTCTATTGAGCAAGCACAATGCAACGCGATGCGCTTCTGACCAAGGATGAGCTGGATTTCATTCAGAACATGCAACACAACCCGCAACTTAATCTGCGGGATGCGTCGTCGAGCCTGACCGTCAACGGCGGTGCGCAGATTCGCGACTTGCTCACCCGCCTGGCCGCCCACGACCATGTCACCATCCAAGCGCAGTTCGACAACCAGCAACTGACCTTTCCCCTCCAATTGGTGGAGGATGAGTTCAATGCAGTGCATCTGCGTCTGGGTGTGCCGAGTATTTTTGAAGACGGTCCGGTGATCCGCGCCTGGCGCCTTGCACTTGAAGCTCCGGTGGCCCTGGAGAACATCAAGGGCACCGCAAGTGCGCTGTGGGTGCATGAGGTGTCATTCAAGGGCGTGCTGGTGGAGATTCGTGGCCGGATCAAACCACCAAAAACCTTTTCCCTTTGGTTCAGCCCTTCCGGCTATGAGCGCATTGCCCTGCGCGGCGCCTTTGAGAGGGAAACCGCGCGGGGTTTGTTTGCCTATCGCCTCAGTCAAAGCGATGCGGATGAAATCGAACGCCTGCGCCAGTTCATCCTGCATCAGCACCGCCTGGTGCACCCGCAGATGCACGCCTGAGTTCAGGTATCCAGGTTACCGCTGAGGAACTGCTGCAAGCGGCGTTGCATCTGGCGCCCTTCGCTGCCCAGACAACCGATGGAAGAACCTGCCAGCGCGCTCTGCGCCAGGTCCGACACTGCGCCAGCAAGAAATAACGGGCAATCAAGGGTCAACGCCAAACGGTTGAGGCGGCCAGCCAGATCAACGTTATGGGAGTGGTTGGAGAAGATGATCAGCGCCTGGGGATGAGTCTTTTCACATACGAGGGTCAGCTCATCAAACGGCTGCCCCATCCCCAGCACCTTCACGACCAGGTCATCGCTGCTCATCAACAGCGCCGCCACCAGCAACTCCAGTTTGCGGCATTCGCCGGGTATGGCTGACAGCAATACCCGAGGCGCAGGCGACAGTGTGGCCGCTTGCAGGCGCTGAAAGGCATGGATACGCAAGAAGGCGTCGAAAAACAGCCATTCGCTGGCTTGACCAAAACGCCCCTGGTGGCGCAAGAGCTCGTTCCAGAGAGGCATCAGGATCTCTTGGAACGCCACGTTGAGGGGATAGGTAGCGAGAATCTGGCCATACAGGCTTTCCAACTGACGGTCGTCAAAGGCCTTGACCGCCAGCAACAGCCTCGCCCGCCATTGCGGCAATTCGCTTTCCTCGACTGAGTCGCGCTCAGCGCGAATCGCTTCGGCCTGCTGATCGTCGCGGGCGAGAATCTTGCCGACCTTGCTCACCGCCACGCCACGCTCAATCCAACCAAGAATGCGATTGACCGTCTCAATATCGGCCTTGGAGTAGAGGCGGTGCCCACTTTCGGTGCGGATGGGCTGGATCAGGCCGTAACGACGCTCCCATGCACGCAAGGTGACCGGGTTGACGCCTGTCAATCTTGATACATCACGAATTGGAAAAAGCTCAGCGCAATCAGGCGAATCCAGATGCGAAATGCTGTCAGCAGGAGCAGTAATCACTGGCATTCAAGACCAACAAACCAGCGGTAATTGGGCGGTCATTTAACGCCTATAGACTCCTCTTTTTCAAGGTGTGTACTTTTCGGACCAATGTCGCTGGCGTATTTCGGCAAAACCGGAATAATCCTTGCCTGTTTTTTCTACGTCGCTGCAACACCCCGCAGCTTCGTTTGTGCGCCACCTACCCGGATCAGCGCACCCGTACATTTGGAGATACACAATGTCTACCTCTCCCGTCACCTTGATGGTTGCGCGCCGCGTCGCCAAAGGGCGCTACGAAGAATTGATGGCCTGGCTGCGCGAAGGCGAGCAATTGGCTACCGACTTCCCCGGTTATCTGGGCTCCGGCGTACTTGCACCGCCGCCCAACGATGACGAATTCCAGATCATTTTCCGCTTCGCCGACGAAAAAACACTGCATGCCTGGGAATTCTCCGCCTCCCGTTGTGCCTGGCTTAGCCGCGGCAGCGATTTGTTTGCCGACCCCTCCGAGCACCGTGTGCGCGGCATCGATGGCTGGTTTGGTGCCGCGGGTGCCCGTCCGCCGCGCTGGAAGCAGGCCGTGGCAATCTGGCTGGCGTTTTTCCCGGTGTCGCTGCTGTTCAACTTTGTCTTGGGGCCATTGCTCAATGGGCTCGACCTGGTGCCCCGCGTACTGGTCAGCACGATGGCACTCACGCCTCTGATGGTTTACTGGTTCATTCCGCTGTCCACACACCTGCTGGCGAACTGGCTGCATCCCACGCCTGCACCGCGCAAGGCCACCGAAGCGGCGGCGTGAGTACAGGGGCGACCCGTCGCTGGTATGATTTGCGCCTGCCAGCGACGCGAGCCTCCCATGACTGCAAAGAACGCCCCGATCCTGATCACCGGCGCCGGCCAACGTGTCGGCCTGCATTGCGCCCAGCGCCTGCTGGACGAGGGCCAACCGGTGATTTTCAGCTACCGCAGCGAACGCCCCGGCGTACAGGCCCTGCGCGAGCGTGGCGCGATCGGTGTGTTTGCCGACTTCTCCAACGAAGCTGGGATCCTGGCGTTTATCGCTGAACTGAGTACCCACACCCAAAGCCTGCGCGCGATCATCCACAACGCCTCGGCCTGGGTCGCGGAAACGCCGGGCGACGAAAGCCGCGCGTTTACCGATATGTTCAGCGTACACATGCTTGCGCCGTACCTGATCAACCTGCATTGTTCGACCTTGCTGCAACGCTCTTCACCTGCCGATATCGTGCATATCAGCGATGACGTGGTGCGCAAGGGCAGCCGCCAGCACATCGCCTACTGCGCCACCAAGGCCGGGCTCGACAGCCTTACGCTGTCGTTTGCCGCACAGTTCGCGCCGCTGATCAAAGTCAACGGCATCGCCCCGGCGATGGTGATGTTCAACGAAGACGACGACGCGGCCTATCGCACTCGGGTGTTGGCCAAATCAGCCCTGGGCATCGAGCCAGGACCCGAGGTGATTTACCAGAGCGTGCGCTACCTGCTGGACAACCCCTATGTCACCGGTACCACCCTGACCGTCAACGGCGGGCGGCATATCAAGTAAGCCGTTTGTGAGGATGTTGTATGACCTTATCCCTGCCCCACCATTACCGCGAGATCCTCAAGAACCTGGGCGAAGACCCGGAACGCGAGGGCTTGCTCGACACCCCCAAGCGCGCCGCCAAGGCCATGCAGTATCTGTGTCATGGCTATGAGCAGAACCTCGAAGAAATCGTCAACGGTGCACTGTTCGCCTCCGACAACGACGAGATGGTGATCCTCAAGGACATCGAGTTGTACTCGCTGTGCGAACATCACCTGCTGCCCTTTATCGGCAAGGCCCACGTGGCCTATATTCCGACCGGCAAGGTGCTCGGCCTGTCGAAACTGGCGCGTATTGTCGACATGTTCGCCCGGCGCCTGCAGATCCAGGAAAACCTCACGCGGCAGATCGCCGACGCGATCCAGGACGTGACCCAGGCCGCCGGCGTGGCCGTGGTGATCGAAGCCAAGCACATGTGCATGATGATGCGCGGCGTGGAAAAACAGAATTCAACCATGAACACCTCGGTGATGCTCGGCGCGTTCCGCGAGTCGAACACCACGCGCATGGAGTTCCTGCAACTGATTGGACGGAGCAAGTAGCAATGCCACAACTTCAACCAGGCATGGCACGCATCCGGGTCAAGGACCTGTGTCTGCGTACCTTCATCGGTATCAATGAGGACGAAATCCTCAACAAGCAGGATGTGCTGATCAACCTGACCATCCTGTACGCCGCCCAGGACGCCGTGCGCGACAACGATATTGACCACGCGTTGAACTACCGCACCATCACCAAGGCGATCATCGCCCACGTGGAAGGCAACCGCTTCGCGCTGCTGGAACGCCTGACCCAGGAATTGCTGGACCTGGTGATGAGCAATGAATCGGTGCTGTACGCCGAGGTCGAAGTGGATAAGCCCCATGCGCTGCGCTTTGCCGAATCGGTTTCGATTACCCTGGCGGCCAGCCGCTGACATTGAAGTGGACCCTATGAACGATCAACAACGCCTCGAACTCGAAGCCGCCGCTTTTCGCCGGCTGGTAGCACATCTGGACAGCCGCAAGGATGTACAGAACATCGACCTGATGAACCTCTCCGGTTTCTGCCGTAATTGCCTGTCCAAGTGGTACAAGGCCGAGGCCGACGAGCGCCAGATCGAGCTGAGCCTCGATGACGCTCGTGAAGTGGTGTACGGCATGCCGTACGCCGAGTGGAAAGCCCAATACCAGAAAGAAGCCAGCGCTGACCAACAGGCAGCGTTCGCCAAAGGAAAAACCCATGACTGATTTGAACACCCTGCGCGCCAACCTCAACAGCGGCGAACACGTCTTTGCCGACACCCTGGCATTTGTCGCGGCCGGTTACGATTACCAACCGCAGGCCTTCACCAATGGCACCGTGGAAAACGCGGCCGGGCAGAATGAAGGGTCGTGCAAGACCTTGGGCTTGGCGGTGCTGGAAGGCTTGAGCGACCAAGAAGCGCTGCTAGCGTTTGGTGAACATTACCGCTCGGTGGTGGCGACGCCTGAGGGCAGCGACCACGGCAATATTCGGGCGTTGATTGCCCATGGGTTGGCCGGTGTGAAATTCACCGCGCAGCCCCTGACCCGCAAATCCTGAGTCAGACGCGGATCAAAATGTGGGAGGGAACTTGCCCCTCCCACATTTAAATTGCACTCATAAAAAAACCGGCCTCGCAGCCGGTTTTTTTATTCCAACGATTTAGAACGAAGCGTCCTTCAAACCGTCGAGGTAACGCTCGGCATCCAGTGCTGCCATGCAACCGGCACCAGCCGAGGTAATGGCCTGGCGGTACACGTGGTCAGCCACATCACCGGCAGCAAAGATGCCTTCGATATTGGTGGCAGTCGCATTGCCTTCACGGCCGCCCTGCACCACCAGATAACCATCTTTGGCTTCCAGCACGCCTTCGAACAACGAGGTGTTCGGAGTGTGGCCGATGGCGATGAACACGCCGTCGACTTTCAGCTCGTCGAAGCTGCCGTCGTTGTTTTTCAGGCGAGCACCGGTCACGCCCATGTTGTCGCCCAGGACTTCGTCCAGGGTGGCGTTGAGCTTGAGGATGATCTTGCCTTCAGCGACACGGGCGTGCAGCTTGTCGATCAGGATCTTCTCGGCGCGGAAAGTCTCGCGGCGGTGAACCAGGGTCACGGTGCTGGCGATATTGGCCAGGTACAGCGCCTCTTCAACGGCAGTGTTACCGCCGCCGACTACAGCGACCGGCTTGTTGCGGTAGAAGAAACCGTCGCAGGTCGCGCAGGCTGAAACGCCCTTGCCCATGAACGCTTCTTCCGATGGCAGGCCCAGGTAACGGGCGCTGGCGCCAGTGGCGATGATCAGCGCGTCACAGGTGTAAACGCCGCTGTCGCCGGTCAGGCTGTAAGGCTTTTTCGAGAAGTCGACTTGGTTGATGTGATCAAAAACGATCTCGGTTTCAAAGCGCTCGGCGTGTTCTTTCATACGCTCCATCAGCACCGGGCCAGTCAGGCCGTGGACGTCGCCAGGCCAGTTGTCGACTTCCGTGGTGGTGGTCAACTGACCGCCCGCCTGCATGCCGGTGATCAGCAGCGGCTTGAGGTTGGCCCGGGCAGCATAGACAGCAGCGCTGTAACCGGCAGGGCCGGAACCGAGAATAATCACTCGCGAATGACGGGTATCAGACATGACTCACTCCTATCGACCGCCCGGACTACAAGGCGGCTGGAATAAAAAAGGACTGCGAAGCACTTGGGGAAGGCTTTAACTCGCAGATCCTAAAAATAATGGGTGCAGCGTATAGAGGGGGGCAAGATTAAGGAAATACGGTTTAACAATCCAGCTCATAGGCGGTCTCTATGCTGTCAGCCCAGCTAATCGAGGCGTTTGTTACTGTTGATGTCGCCGCTTTCACCTCGGATACAAAGTCGGTAAGGTCGGCGCGTTCGTCATCCTGCTCGGAGTTCTCCATGCCTGCCCCTGTTCTTTCCGGCCCGCAATACCTGCGTGAAGGCCTCAAACTGGTGTTGAGCCCTGGCCTACGCCTGTTTGTGCTGCTGCCGCTGATGATCAACCTGGTGCTGTTCGTCGGATTGATTTACTTCGCCGGCCACCAGTTCAGCTTGTGGGTCGAGCACTTAATGCCGACGCTGCCGAGTTGGCTGAGCTTTTTGAATTACCTGCTATGGCCGCTCTTTGTAGTGTTGGTGGTGCTGATGGTGTTTTTCACCTTCACCATGCTCGCCAATATCATCGCGGCGCCGTTCAATGGCTTTCTCTCAGAGAAGGTAGAAGTGGTGGTGCGCGGTACCGATGACTTCCCGGCCTTCAGTTGGGGCGAGTTGATCGCCATGGTCCCCCGCACCCTGGCCCGAGAAATGCGCAAGCTCGGCTACTTCCTGCCACGGGCGATCGGCCTGTTTATCCTTTCGTTTATTCCCGTGGTCAACCTGATCGCCGCGCCGTTGTGGCTGCTGTTTGGCGTATGGATGATGGCAATCCAATACATCGACTACCCGGCCGACAACCACAAACTAGGCTGGAACGAAATGCTCGCCTGGCTGCGCCAGAAACGCTGGCAGAGCATGAGCTTTGGCGGCATCGTCTATCTGGTATTGCTGGTGCCGGTGGTCAACCTGCTGATGATGCCCGCGGCGGTGGCTGGCGCCACCTTGTTCTGGGTGCGCGAGCAAGGCGCCGAGGCGATGGCGAACCCCAAGGTCACCAAGTCATAAATCCATCATCTGGATGACACAATGGCGACATGGCCCACACGGACACTGTGGGTCATGACGACAGCCTCGCTTCATATCACCCTCATCACCGAAACCTTCCCGCCAGAGATCAACGGGGTGGCCAATACCCTTGGTCGCCTGTGCGAGGGTTTGCGCGCGCGCGGCCATCAAGTCGAACTGGTACGCCCACGCCAAGGCGTCGATCAGAGCCGGCTCAGCGACGACGAACTCCTGCTGTGCCGCGGCTGGCCACTGCCGGGTTATCCGGGCCTGCAGTGGGGTCAGTCGTCGATGCACAAGTTGCTGCGCCGCTGGACACGCCAACGCCCGGATGTGCTCTACATCGCCACTGAAGGCCCGCTGGGCTTGTCGGCACTGCGTGCAGCACGGCGCCTGGGCATCAGTGTGGTCAGCGGCTTTCACACCAATTTCCAACAGTATTCGAACCAGTACGGCTTGAGCCTGCTCAGCCGAATGGTCACGCATTACCTGCGCTGGTTTCACAACCGTTCGACGTTGACCCTGGTGCCCAGCGCCAGCCAACGCCTGGAGTTGGAGCGTCGGCATTTCGAGCGCCTGGGAATGTTGTCGCGGGGTGTCGACAGCCAGTTATTCCACCCGACCAAGCGTGACAATGCACTGCGTGAAAGCTGGGGTTTAGAGAACGACGATATCGCTGTGCTGCACGTTGGCCGCCTGGCCCAGGAGAAAAACCTCGGGCTGCTCAAGCGCTGCTTTGATGCGCTACAGAAAACGTACCCATCCCGCCCAATGAAGCTGATTGTCGTCGGGGATGGCCCGCAACGGGCACTGCTGGAGCACGACCTGCCCGAAGCAGTATTCTGCGGCACCCAACGCGGTGAAGAGTTGGCACGGCATTACGCGTCGGGAGACCTGTTTCTGTTTCCCAGCCTGACGGAGACCTTCGGCAATGTAGTGCTGGAAGCCATGGCCTCAGGCCTTGGTGTGGTGGCGTACGACCAGGCAGCCGCAAGCCAGCACCTGCGGCACGGCTATAGCGGCGCACTGGCGATGCCGGGGGATGAAGAGGCGTTTTGCGATGCAGCCATCTGGCTGCTGGAAGAACGCGAAACGTTGCGCAGGGCCCGCCTGAATGCTCGCCAACATGCCAGTCGCCAGGGTTGGCCAGCGATTATCGAGCAGTTCGAACGCCAGTTGCGCGGTGTGTGCGAGGACGGGCACCTGGAGCCCGCCCTGACGCCACTTACACCAGAGTCGTCAACGCCTCACGACTGAATGGCAGGATGTCACCCTCACGTCCTTCACGCACCTTCACGGCCCAATCCGGGTCAACCAACAACGCACGACCTACGGCAACCAGATCAAACTCGTCGTTGTTCAGGCGCTCCAGCAGTTTCTCAAGGCTGGCCGGCTGCGCGACTTTGTCGGTGTTGACCATAAACTGCAGGAACTCGCCATCCAGGCCGACACTGCCCACGGTAATAGTTGGTTTGCCGGTGAGTTGGCGCGCCCAACCGGCCAGATTGAGGTCGGAACCTTCGAATTCCGGCTCCCAGAAACGTCGGGTTGAGCAGTGGAAAATATCCACGCCGGCGTCGGACAGCGGCTTGAGGAATTCACCCAACGCCTCAGGGGTTTGTACCAGACGCGCGGTGTAGTCCTGCTGCTTCCACTGGGAGAAACGGAAGATGATCGGGAAGTTCGGGCCGACAGCGGCGCGCGTAGCCTGGATCAGCTCGATGGCAAAACGCGAGCGGTTGGCCAGGCTACCGCCGTACTCGTCGGTACGCTGGTTGCTGCCTTCCCAGAAGAACTGATCGACCAGATAACCGTGGGCGCCATGGATTTCCACGCCGTCCATGCCGATGCTTTGAGCGTCTTTGGCGGCTTGGGCGAAAGCGTTGATCACGTCCTTGATGTCCTGGGCGGTCATGCCATGGACCACCACGTTGCCGTCCTTGAGTTTCTCCATCGGACCATAGGCCGGCACGCTGGCATCAGGCTCAGTGCCGATACGGCGCACGCTGCCGACATGCCACAACTGAGGGACAATCTTGCCGCCTTCGGCGTGCACGGCATCGACCACTTTCTTCCACCCGGCCAGGGCCGCTTCACCGTAGAAATGCGGGACATTCGGGTAGCCATTAGAGGCCTGGTGACCGACCACGGTGCCTTCAGTGATGATCAAGCCCACGCCAGCGGCCGCACGGCGACGGTAGTATTCGATGACGTTGGAATTAGGTACACCACCCGGAGAAAACGAGCGGGTCATCGGCGCCATGACCACGCGGGTCGACAGTTGCAGTGCACCGAGCTGGAAGGGTTTGAACAAGGCTTGGACGGGCATGGAGCACTCCACGGGAGACTGGGTTTATGATGCGGATAATATGAGGAGTGGAACGCGCCCGGTAGTACTATTGATTTTGGTGATTAAGGGGTAAAAGCGGTGGGGTATTTGGGCTGCTACGCAGCCCAAGGCGGGAAAGGTCCGCTCACCACAAGAGAAGTGATTTAGCTCAAGGCTTTTTCGATGGCCTGGACGATCGAAGGGTCTTCCGGCGGGGTACGCGGTGAGAATCGAGCAAGGACCCTACCATCTTTACCCAGCAGGAACTTCTCAAAATTCCAGGTGATATCGCCGGGAAATTCGGCCCCCTCACCCGCCAGCAACCGGTAGAGCTGGTGACGCTCAGGGCCATTGACATCGAGCTTGCTGCCCAAGGGAAAAGTCACTCCGTAGTTCAGGCTGCAGAACTCGCGGATTTCTTCCTCAGTGCCCGGTTCCTGGCCGGCAAACTGGTTGCACGGCAGGCCCAGCACAGTAAACCCTTGGTCCTTGTACTGCTGATAGAGGTTCTCCAACGCCGCATATTGCGGGGTCAGGCCACATTTGGAGGCTACATTGACCACCAGCACTACTTGCCCCTTGAAGGGCGCCAGTGGCAACTCTTGTCCGTCCAAAGCTTTGAGTTTCAGGTCGTGGAAAGCACTCATGACGAACTCCAGATATCCCATGTTCTTAGCAAAGCGGCGCCTTGAGGTTACAACCCGCAAGCCTGCAATCATAGACGCCGATTACAAAACCCGCCTGCGGATTACTGAGCGGTCGGCCACGGCAAAATCGGAATTGCGGTCACGGCGTTCTGCGGGCTGCCTTCGATCAGGCGGTCGCTGTAGACCAGGTACACCAGTGTGTTGCGCTTCTTGTCGAGGAAACGCACCACTTGCATGGTTTTGAACACCAGCGAGGTGCGCTCCTTGAACACTTCGTCGCCGTCCTTCAGTTCGCCCTTGAAGCGGATCGGGCCGACCTGACGGCAGGCAATCGATGCTTCAGCGCGATCTTCGGCCAGGCCCAGGCCGCCTTTGACACCACCGGTCTTGGCGCGGGACAAGTAGCAGGTCACGCCGTCGACCTTGGGGTCGTCAAACGCTTCGACGACAATTCGGTCGTTGGGGCCGACGAATTTAAACACCGTCGACACCTGGCCAACCTCTTCGGCGCTGGCCAGCAACGGCGTCAGCAACAGCAGGCCCAACGCAAACTTCACTAAACGCATCGTATATTCCTTTGGTTAGACCAGGATCAGGTTGTCGCGGTGAACCAGTTCAGGTTCGGCCATGTAACCTAATAGTCCGACAATCGCGTCAGACGATTGTCCAATAATTTTCTGTGCTTCCAGGGCACTGTAATTGGCCAGGCCACGGGCGATCTCACGACCGTCGGGCGCTACGCACACCACCATTTCGCCGCGGCGGAAGCTGCCCTGTACCAGCTTGACGCCCACCGGCAGCAGGCTCTTGTTGCCCTGGGACAGTGCCGATACCGCGCCGTCGTCCAGCACCAGAGTGCCACGGGTTTGCAGATGCCCGGCCAGCCACTGCTTGCGCGCCGCCAGCATGCCGCGTTCCGGCGACAGCAACGTGCCGATGCGTTCGCCAGCCTTGAGGCGGTCCAACACGCGCTCCAGGCGCCCACCGACGATAATGGTGTGGGCACCGGAGCGTGCAGCCAGACGCGCAGCCCGCAGCTTGGTCTGCATGCCGCCACGGCCCAGGGCACCGCCGACACTGCCGGCCACGGCGTCCAGCGCCGGGTCATCGGCGCGGGCTTCATAAATAAGCTGCGCATCGGGGTTGTTGCGCGGATCGGCGTCGAACATGCCGTCGCGATCAGTGAGGATCACCAGCAAGTCGGCTTCCACCAAGTTGGCTACCAGTGCGGCCAGGGTGTCGTTGTCGCCGAAACGGATTTCGTCAGTGACCACGGTGTCGTTCTCGTTGATCACCGGGATCACCTTGAGCTCCACCAGGGCGCGCAACGTACTGCGGGCGTTGAGGTAGCGCTTGCGGTCGGACAGGTCGTCGTGAGTCAGCAGGATCTGCGCCGTGTGGCGGCCGTGCTCGGCGAAGCTGGACTCCCAGGCTTGCACCAGGCCCATCTGGCCGATGGCGGCAGCGGCTTGCAGTTCGTGCATCGCGCTGGGTCGCGCGGTCCAGCCGAGACGGCTCATCCCGGCGGCAACCGCCCCGGACGACACCAGCACCAACTCGACACCAGCCTCATGCAAGGCCACCATCTGCTCCACCCAGACGCTCATTGCTGCGCGATCCAGGCCTTTGCCATCCGCCGTCAGCAGCGCACTTCCGATCTTTACGACCCAACGCTGCGCACCTGTCACTTTGCTCCGCATCATCTTCAACCTTAGATAGAGGGCCGCGCGACCCAGCGCTGCCCATAACGTTATTCGTGGCTACGTAATACCCAGATACCAAAACGCCGCTCATGTGAGCGGCGCTTAAGTTTACTGCAACGAATCAGTCGCGCACGTAAATGATTTCTGGACCGTCTTCATCATCCACGTCTTCTTCGTCCCAATCGTCGTCGCCGATGTCGTGGACCGACTTCACGCCGCTGCGGCGCAGGGCACGCTGGTCGTCCAGAGCTTGCAGCTGGGCACGGGCTTCGTCTTCGATCTGCTGGTCGAGTTCGGCGAGTTCGGCCTTGAACACCGGGTCGGCCGCAAGGCGGTCAGCACGGTCTTCGAGGTAGCGCATGATGTCGCGGGTCAGGCGCTCGGTGCCTTCTTTGGCGATGGCCGAGATCACGTAGACCGGACCCGTCCATTCCAGGCGATCAACGATTTCCTTGACGCGCTCCTCGTGCTCTTCCTCGAGGATCTGGTCGCACTTGTTCAGCACCAACCAACGATCACGCTCGGCCAGGGCCGGGCTGAACTTGGTCAGCTCGCTGACGATCACTTCGGCGGCGTCTGGTGCACTGGTGTCATCCAATGGCGCCATGTCGACGAGGTGCAGCAGCAAACGGGTGCGGGACAAATGCTTGAGGAAGCGAATCCCCAGGCCTGCGCCGTCGGAAGCCCCTTCGATCAGGCCTGGAATGTCGGCGATCACGAAGCTTTTCCAGCGGTCAACGCTGACCACGCCCAGGTTTGGCACCAGGGTAGTGAATGGATAGTCAGCGACTTTCGGCTTGGCGGCCGATACCGAGCGGATGAAGGTACTTTTGCCTGCGTTCGGCAAGCCCAGCAGACCCACGTCTGCCAGTACTTTCATTTCCAGCTTGAGGTCACGCTGCTCGCCAGGCTTGCCCGGCGTGGTCTGGCGCGGTGCACGGTTGGTACTGGACTTGAATCGGGTGTTACCCAGACCGTGCCAGCCACCCTGCACAACCATCAGTTTCTGGCCGGCCTTGGTCAGGTCGCCAATCACTTCCTGGGTCGCGGAATCGATGATCGTGGTGCCAACCGGTACGCGCAGTACCAGGTCTTCGCCTTTTTTACCGGTGCAGTCCGTACTGCCGCCGTTGGAGCCACGCTCGGCATCAAAGTGCCGGGTGTAACGGTAGTCGACCAGGGTGTTGAGGTTTTCGTCGGCCATCATGTAGATGGAACCGCCGTCACCGCCGTCACCGCCGTTGGGGCCACCGTTTTCGATGAATTTTTCGCGACGGAAACTCATGCAACCGTTACCGCCGTCGCCTGCTTTTACTCGGATGGATACTTCATCAACGAACTTCATAACAAAACGCCTCTCGCCGCATGGACGAGCTTAAGAAACCAAGACATAAGACTCTTGCAAAAATGAGCGCAGCGACCTCAATCAGCGACCGCAAATCCAGCGCCGGAGCCCATCACAAACAGCTTTGCAAGAGACTCACCCCACAAACGAAAAAGCCCCGTCGCGAGACAGGGCTTTTCCAGCGATTTCGCAATTAAGCTGCGACAACGCTCACGTAACGGCGGTTGAACGCGCCTTTTACTTCAAACTTGATCACGCCTTCGATTTTCGCGAAGAGGGTGTGATCTTTGCCCATGCCTACACCGTAACCGGCGTGGAATTGGGTGCCGCGCTGACGCACGATGATGTTGCCCGGAATGATTTTCTGGCCGCCATACATCTTAACGCCAAGGCGTTTGGCTTCTGAGTCGCGACCGTTACGGGTACTACCACCAGCTTTTTTGTGTGCCATGAGTCAATTCTCCTAGTGAGGAATTAGGCTGAAATTAAGCCTGAATACCGGTGATTTTGATCTCGGTGTACCACTGGCGGTGGCCCATACGCTTCATGTGGTGCTTACGACGACGGAACTTGATGATGCGGACTTTATCGTGACGACCTTGGGAGATCACTTCAGCCACAACGGTAGCGCCAGCAACAACTGGAGCGCCGATGTTCACGTCATCGCCATTGGCGACCAACAGAACGCGATCAAAAGTAACGGATTCGCCGGTAGCGATTTCCAGTTTTTCGATCTTCAGGTATTCACCTGGGGCGACCTTGTATTGCTTGCCACCAGTAACAATTACTGCGTACGACATGGTATTTCTCCGATAATCCTGCTCACCCAGCGCTTTATAAGAAGAGGTATTGGCTGGCATGGCTGCATGGGATGGACGTCCCGAATGCAATTGCGTAAGGCAGGTGCTGCCCAGGAAGTTCAGGGTGCGCGATTGTACGCAAGGTAAATGGGTGTTGCAAGTGGCCGTCCATCGCGCCTTGACACTACGGGGTCAGGGTCCTAGCATGCCGCGCAACCCTTCTGGAGCGACTGTCGCTGATGCAACCCCAAGCTTTCTACCGCGCGGTCGCGGACGATTTTAGCGCCGTCGACGGCATCATCAAGCAGCAGCTGACGTCTAAAGTGCCGCTGGTCTCCAAAATTGGCGACTATATTACGTCGGCGGGCGGTAAGCGCCTGCGTCCTTTATTAGTGTTGCTGTGCGGCAAGGCCCTGGGCCGCGAAGGCGATGACCTGCGCCTGCTGGCCGCCACCATCGAGTTCCTGCACACCGCCACCCTATTGCATGACGACGTGGTTGACATGTCCGGCATGCGCCGTGGCCGCGAGACCGCCAATGCGATGTGGGGTAACGCACCAAGTGTGCTTGTCGGCGACTTCCTGTATTCGCGCTCGTTCGAAATGATGGTCGAACTGGGCTCGATGCCGGTGATGAAGATCCTGTCCCAGGCCACGCGCATCATCGCTGAAGGCGAAGTGTTGCAGCTGTCGAAGGTCCGCGACGCCAGCACCACCGAAGAAACCTACATGGAAGTGATTCGCGGCAAGACCGCGATGCTCTTTGAAGCCTCCACCCACAGCGCCGCGGCATTGTGTGGCGCGACCGCCGAACAGGCCGAAGCCCTGCGCACCTTTGGCGACCATCTGGGCGTGGCGTTCCAACTGGTAGACGACCTGCTCGACTACCGTGGCGATGCTGAAACCCTGGGCAAGAACGTCGGCGACGATCTGGCCGAGGGCAAGCCGACCTTGCCGCTGATCTACACCATGCGCGAAGGCACGCCAGAACAGGCAGCTTTGGTGCGCAAGGCGATTCAGAAAGGCGGCATAGAAGACCTCGAAAGCATCCGCGCAGCCGTGGAAGCTTCGGGCTCCCTGGACTACACCGCACAACTGGCGCGTGACTACGTGGCCCGTGCGATCAAGTGCCTGGAAGCCCTGCCTGCCAGCGAATACCGGGACGCCCTGGTTGAGCTGAGTGAGTTTGCAGTCGCTCGTACGCACTAAGCCATACCTGCAGACACAGACCAATGTGGGAGGGGGCTTGCCCCCGATGACGGTGCTCAGTCGATATATGACTGGCTGATCCACCGCTATCGGGAGCAAGCCCCCTCTCACATTTGAATTTCATAGAGCCTGCAACACCACAAAACCCTATATAATGTGCGACTTTTAGCCATCCTGACCTTTAAGGAGCTTTAGTGAGCACGTTGCCACCCTGCCCGAAATGCAATTCCGAATACACCTACGAAGACGGCGCCCAGCTGATCTGCCCGGAATGCGCCCATGAGTGGTCCGCCAATGGCGAGGCCGAAGTGGCCGGCGATGAAACCGTGAAGAAAGACTCTGTGGGCAACGTCCTGCAGGACGGCGATACCATCACAGTGATCAAGGACCTCAAGGTCAAAGGCACGTCTCTGGTCGTTAAGGTCGGCACCAAGGTCAAGAACATCCGCCTGTGCGATGGCGACCACGATATCGATTGCAAGATCGACGGCATCGGCCCGATGAAGCTTAAATCCGAGTTCGTTCGCAAAGTCTGAATCTGCTGTATCCATCCCGCGCCAGCCGCGGGATGGCGTTTTGCCCTCCCCCTGAAATGCCTCAATATCCACACAGAAAAACCAAGAAACCGCCAATAGACGCTTGCTATTCTACGAATAAGAATTATTCTCATTGAAACCGATCAAGGAGATGCACCATGACTTATTTGATAGATGCCTGGCTGGACCGCCCACACCCTTACCTGCGGATACTGCATCGGGAAACCGGCGAAGTCTGTGCAGTACTGGAAGAAGAAGCGCTGAATGAATTGCAGGACCAGGGCGACCTGGACGTCAATGGCCTGAGTTCAAGTGAACCCGGTGTGCTGAAAGAGGTGGTGCGTAATCTGTTTCTGTTTTGCTATGCCCGAGCGTTGCGCCCGGCGACGGAGCTCAATGGCAAGTTTCATCCATGAGCAACCCCCTAAAACACTGTGGGAGCGAGCAGGCTCGCTCCCACAGGTAATCAGCAGGTCTTACAGAACGTCGAGCAGCTCGACGTCGAATACCAGAACGCTGTGCGGCGGAATGCTGCCAACGCCTTGAGCGCCGTAAGCCAGTTCGCTCGGCACGTACAGGCGCCATTTGCTGCCAGCATTCATCAGTTGCAGGGCTTCGGTCCAACCGGCAATCACGCCACCAACCGGGAATTCTGCTGGCTGGCCACGCTCGTAGGAGCTGTCGAACACAGTGCCGTCGATCAAGGTGCCGTGGTAGTGGGTACGGACTTGGTCTTCACGGGTCGGCTTGGCGCCTTCACCGGCAGTCAGCACTTCAAATTGCAGGCCGGAAGCCAGGGTGGTGATGCCATCACGCTTGGCGTTTTCAGCCAGGAAGGCCAGACCAGCGCCAGCAGCGGCTTCAGCCTTGGCGGCTGCTTCGGCTTGCATGACTTCACGGATCACCTTGAAGCTGGCAGCCATTTGCTCTTGGTCAACGCGGCTTGGCGAACCTGCGAACGCGTCGGTCAGGCCAGCCAGGATTGCGTCCAGGCTCACACCCGGTGGCGGGTTGTCGCGCAGTTGGTCGCCCAACTGACGGCCGATACCGTAGCTGACGCGGGTTTCGTCGGTGGACAGATTAACTTCGGACATGAAGAGGCTCCGCTGCAGGACAACGCGATTTCCCGCGCTGCCCAAAACTAAAAGGGCCCGCAGACTAGCACACAAGACCGCCCGTTGATGAGCCCTCAGTGGTTCTGCACACCGCTGACGACCCTTCGTCGCCACTTGAAATAAAACGCCCTTCAGATTCACATCCCGCCGCCGATACAGCGCTACACCTTGGCTGGCTCAAATAACAACACCGTCCAGCAAACAGACATCACTCTTGCGGAGCATTCGATGAACAGCTGGTTCGGTAACATCAGCGTCAACCTCAAACTGGGCCTGGGCTTCGGCCTGGTGCTTGTCCTCACCTCGATCCTGGCACTCACTGGCTGGACCAGCCTGGGCGGCCTGATCGACCGCAGCAACTGGATGAGCGACATCACCCAGCTCAACGCGTCGCTGACCAAACTGCGCATCGTGCGCCTTCAATACATGCTGGCCAACGGTGACGAAGCCGTGGCGCAGAACGTGCAGACCAGCCTCGATGCGTTCGTTGCCCAGCAACAGAAACTGCTGGACAGCTTCAAGAGCCCGGAAAACCTCAAGCTGCTCAATGAGCAGAAATCGGTCATTACTGCCTACCAGCAATCCCTGAACAAAATGCGCGAGGCTTACCGTAACGGCAATGCCTCTCGCCAAGTGATGGGCGACAAGGCCGACAGCGCCAACGCCCAGATCGACGCGCTGGAAGCCAGCGTGAAGCAGATGCCTGACAGCGCGGAGCACTTTGCTCAGTTCCAGGCCGTGGCCGACGCCAAGATGCAATTCCAACTGGCCCGCTACGAAGTGCGCGGCTACACCGGCAACGTCAGCCCGGATACCGAAGCCCGCGCTGCCGCACAGATCGACAAAGCCATTGCCAGCTTGAAAGACCTCAGTGCCGCCTTTGGCGCCGGCCAGCAAAGCGCGCTGACCGCGCTGGAAACCGCTCTTGGCGCCTACCGCACGGCTGTCCAGAACTACAAGGTGGCCAACGCCAATATCGTTGCTGCTCGCGCAGAAATGACCACCCAAGGCACTGATATCGTCAACATCAGCGACAAGCTCTACGAGATCCAGTTGGATCGCCGCGACGCCGAAAGCGCCCAGGCCCGTAGCCTGCAATTGATCAGCACCTTGCTGGCCCTGCTGGTTGGCATCATTGCCGCGCTGGTCATCACCCGCCAGATCACTCGCCCGATCCAGGAAACCCTGGCCGTGGTTGAACGCATTGCCTCCGGCGATTTGAGCCACAACATCCAGGTCACCCGCCGCGATGAGCTGGGCGTGCTGCAACAAGGCATCCAGCGCATGGGCACCACCTTGCGTGAATTGATCAGCGGTATTCGTGACGGCGTGACCCAGATCGCCAGCGCCGCCGAAGAACTATCGGCCGTGACCGAGCAGACCAGTGCCGGCGTGAACAGCCAGAAGATCGAGACCGATCAAGTCGCCACCGCGATGCATGAAATGACCGCTACCGTGCAGGAAGTCGCGCGCAATGCCGAACAGGCTTCCCTGGCCGCTGCCGATGCCGACGGCCAAGCCCGTGCAGGCGACAAAGTGGTGGCCGAAGCCATTGCCCAGATCGAACGCCTGGCCGCCGAAGTGGCGCGTTCCACCGACGCCATGAGCCATCTGCAACAAGAGAGCAACAAGATCGGCAGCGTGATGGACGTGATCAAAGCCGTGGCCGAACAAACCAACCTGCTGGCCCTCAACGCCGCCATCGAAGCAGCACGCGCCGGTGAAGCCGGTCGCGGGTTTGCCGTGGTCGCCGACGAAGTGCGCGGCCTGGCCCAACGCACGCAAAAATCCACCGAAGAAATCGAAGGTCTGGTCGCCGGTTTGCAGAACGGCACCCAGCAAGTGGCCAATGTGATGAACAACAGCCGCAGCCTCACCGACAGCAGCGTGGAGCTGACGCGCAAGGCCGGTGTATCCCTGGAAAACATCACCCGTACGGTGTCGAACATCCAGTCGATGAACCAGCAGATCGCCGCCGCCGCCGAGCAACAAAGCGCCGTGGCCGAAGAGATCAGCCGCAGCATCGTCAATGTACGTGACGTGTCGGAACAGACCGCCACCGCCAGTGACGAGACGGCCAAATCGAGTGTGGAACTGGCACGTTTGGGCAGCCAGTTGCAGCAGATGGTCAGCCATTTCCGGGTTTAAGAATCGCTGCGATACCTGACCCGCCACAGATGCAGCCCCAGCCAAAAGCTGGGGCTGCAATAAAAAACCGCCCTACTAAGGCGGTTTTTTTATTGCCTGCGATTGGCCTCTCAGCCCTCGCCTTCCTCAACAAACACCACACGATTCCCAAATGGATCCTTGATGCTCATCTCCCGCGATCCCCAAGGCGTTTCTTCAACGCTGGGCTTGGCATAACGGTAATCCTTAGCCTGCAATTGCTGCTGGTAGGCATCTACCCCTTGCGCCTGAATCCGCACCGCCGCGCCCGGCGAAGCGTCGCCATGATGCTCGGACAGATGCAGCACGCACTCGCCCAATGATACTTGCAGGTACAGCGGGTAATTCGCCTCGAAACGATGCTGCCAATCAACCTTGAACCCAAGGAACTCCACATAGAATTCCAACGCCTTGGTCTCGTCGAAAATCCGCAGGATAGGGGTGACTTTTCCTAAGTGCATGGCAACCGCTCCGTTTTTGAGATCGCCCACTATAGAGCGCTGAACCCCCGACGCAAATCTCCCTGGCGAGCCAGGAATCGTCCTGGGCGCTGACCATTGGCCTGTCCATCGCTGTAGGTCAACACGCCATTGACCCACACACCATCAATGCCCTCTGCCGCCTGCTCTGGATTTTTGAAATCCGCCACATCCCGCACCCGCAACGGGTCGAACAACACCAGGTCCGCCCAGTGCCCTTCACGAATTTCACCCCGCTCGACCAGGCCGAAACGCGCCGCCGACAAGCCGGTCATTTTGTGCACGGCGGTATGCAACGGGAACAACCCGATATCCCGGCTGAAATGCCCCAACACACGTGGGAACGCACCCCACAAGCGTGGATGCGGAAACGGATCTTCAGGCAAGCCATCCGACCCCACCATCGACAATGGATGCGCGAGGATGCGTCGTACATCCGCTTCATCCATCCCGTAGTACACCGCACCCGCAGGCTGCAGACGGCGGGCGGCGTCCATCAAGGAGACGTCCCATTCGCCAGCAATGTCCTGCAAATCTCGCCCGCCCATGTCCGGATGGGGCGTGGACCACGTAATGGTGATGCGAAACGCATCGGTCACTTGCTTCAAATCCAGAGTCGAAGAACTGGCTGCGTAGGGATAACAGTCACATCCCACCGGATGGGTTTTCGCCGCCTGCTCCAGAGCGGCCAGCAGCTGCGGACTGCGCCCCCAGTTACCCGCCCCGGCGCATTTGAGGTGGGAAATAATCACCGGCACCTTGGCGTGCCGGCCGATCAGAAAAGCTTCGTCCATCGCCTCCAGCACTGGCTCGAATTCGCTGCGTAGATGGGTGGTGTACACGGCGCCGTAGGCCGTGAGTTCTTCACTCAGTTGCAGCACTTCATCGGTCTCGGCATTGAACGCGCTGGCGTAGGCCAGGCCTGTGGATAAGCCGAGGGCGCCGGCTTCAAGACTCTCTTGTAACTGCACGCGCATGGCGGTGATTTCATCCGGTGTGGCGGTGCGATGCAGATCGTCCATGTGGTTGCTGCGCAGCGCCGTGTGGCCGATCAATGCCGCGACGTTGAGCGCTGGATGGGCGCTTTCAACGGCGCTGCGATAGTCGCTGAAACGGGGATATACAAACGCCGCAGCGCTGCCCAGCAGGTTCATCGGGTCCGGCGGGTCGTTGCGCAAACTCACCGGCGAAGCGCTGATGCCACAGTTGCCGACAATCACCGTGGTCACGCCCTGACTGAGCTTGGGCAGCATCTGCGGATGACGGATCACCACCGTGTCGTCGTGGGTATGGACATCGATAAACCCCGGCGCCAACACGCGGTCGGTGGCGTCGATTTCATGCTCGGCCGTCGCAGCAGACAGATCACCGATTGTCTCGATACGCCCATCGCGCAGCCCCACATCCGCGACATAACCGGGTGTGTTGCTGCCATCGATGATCAGCGCGTGGCGAATCAGCGTGTCGTACTTCATATCAGTCTCCAAGCGGCAAGCTATCGGGGCCGCCGCGATAATCGTCCAGGGCCAGTTTGATCCGGCGCAGGCGTTCCTGGTTGTCGTCCGGCAGGGCCAGCGCCAACTCGGTAGCGAGCAGGTCGATGGCCAGCAGCAGGCCGTAGCGCGCTGCGGTGGGTTTGTAGATAAAGCTGGTTTCGGCTGGTTGCAGCGGCAACAGGACATCCGCCAATCGCGCCAGGGGGGAATCGGCCAAGGTGATAGCGATGATGCGGGCGTCGTAGTTGCGCGCCAGGTCCACCACGTCCAGCAGTTCCGGCGTAATACCGGTCAGCGCATGTTCCGGCCCCAAGGTGGCGGCCGTGACGCGCATCATCACCGGGTCATGGCAAGCGGCAATCGGGTAGCCCAGGCGGACAAGGCGCACCTGTAATTCGTCGCTGCACAGACTCGACGGGCCGCCCATGCCGAACGCGTGGATCATCCGGGCCTTGCTCAGCAGGCTGACCGCATCGGCGAAACTCGCCTGGTTGAACCCCGACAAGTGCTGACGCAACGTCGCCTCGATATCACCGAGAATCTGCCGGTGAAACGCCGACTGTTCGGGCAACCCCGCCGGGTCCAGGAAACGGCTGCCGACGCCGCTGGCTTGGGCCAGTTGCAGGCGCAAATCGCGTAGATCGCGGCAACCGACGCTGCGTGCAAACCGCGACAAGGTCGCCGTACTGACTTCAGCTCGTTGGGACAACTCATCCAGGCTGGCTGACGCCGCAAAACCCACATCATCGAGCATCAGCTTGGCGATACGTCCTTCGCCGGCGCTGAAAGAAGCCTGGCGGGCGCGGATCTGGTAGAGGATGTCCATGGGGGCTCCGGGTTACAAAATACAGGACAGGCCGTAAGTCAGACCGAAGGCAACCACAGAGATCAGAGTCTCCAATACGGTCCAGGTCTTGAAGGTCTGGATTACCGTCATATTGAAGTATTCCTTGATCAGCCAGAAGCCGCCGTCATTCACGTGAGAAAAGATCACCGAGCCCGCACCGGTGGCCAGCACCAGTAATTCAGGGTGTGGATAACCCAAGCCCATGGCGACGGGCGCGACCACGCCAGACGCCGTCGTCATGGCCACCGTGGCCGAGCCGGTCGCAATGCGCATCAACGCCGCGAACAGCCAGCCCATCACCAGGGGCGACAGTTGGAACGCATTGGCAAGGCCGAGAATTTCATTGGTCACCCCAGCGTCCACCAGGATGCGATTCAAACCGCCGCCCGCCCCCACCAGCAAGGTGATGCTGGCCGTCGGCGCCAGGCATTCGTTGGTGAACTTGAGGATCGATTCGCGGTTGAAGCCTTGGGCCAGCCCCAAGGTCCAGAAGCTCACCAAGGTCGCCACCAGCAACGCGATGACCGAGTTGCCGATAAACAAGAGGAACTGGTTGAAACCGGTCCCCGGCGTAGAGATTACGTTGGCCCATCCGCCGATCATCATCAGCACCACCGGCAACAGGATGGTGCCCATGGTCAGTGCAAAACTCGGCAAACGGGTGCGCGGTTCACGCTCGATAAATTGGCGTTCCAGCGGGTTTTCTGCCGGCAGGTGGATGTGCGGCACGATGAACTTGGCGTAGACGGGCCCTGCAATGATCGCCGTGGGGATACCGATCAGAATCGCATACAGCACCGTCTGCCCCACCGACGCGTTATACGCCAGCACGGCCATCATCGCCGCCGGATGCGGCGGCACCAGCGCGTGTACCACCGACAAACCGGCGACCATCGGCAAGCCGACCATCAAAATCGACACGCCTACGCGTCGGGCGACGGTAAAGGCGATGGGCACCAGCAACACAAAACCCACCTCGAAAAACAGCGGCAACCCCACCAGAAAGGCAATGCACACCATCGCCCAATGGGCGTTGCGCTCGCCAAAACGATTGATCAGCGTGCGCGCCACCTGCTCGGCGCCACCGGACTCGGCCATCATCTTGCCGAGCATGGTGCCCAGCGCCACAACGAGCGCGATGTGCCCAAGGGTCTTGCCAACACCCGCCTCGTAGGAGCCCATGATGGTGTCCGCTGGCATCCCGGCCATCAGCGCCAGGCCGATGGATACCAGGGTGATGACGATAAACGGGTTGAGTCGGTAACGTGCAATCAGCACGATCAAAGCAATGATGGCGATGGCAGCGTATGCCAACAGCCCGAAGCCCGGTGATGCGGCCATGCGGTACTCCTCGGAAAGGGTCACGTCGAATTGGTTGTGAAACTCATAAATCATTACTGAGGATCATTTTCAAATTTTATGAAAGTAAGTTTCGCCCACAGACAAGCGCTGTCGCGTTGGGACATGCCCTACACCTGCGTATGAAAATTGGGGGGCTGTTCTTACATGAAGATCAGAGAAGACCGGAAACTCAGCCCAGCGGGCTGAGTCATAGAATGCACACCCACTGTTGCCAGGAAAATCGAGCATGATTCGCACCACATTCGCCGCCGGCGTCCTGCTTCTCGCCGTATGCGGCACTGCCGCCGCTGCCGACAACCCGGCGCTGAAAAAATGCATGGACGGCGCCAACACCACTGCCGATATGGTCAGCTGCAACGTCAAGGAAACCAAGGTGCAGGACACTCGCCTGAACAAAGCCTACAAGACCGCCATCGCCGCCCTGGAAGGCACGCGCCAGCAGCAACTGCAGGACCTGCAGCGCCTGTGGATCAAATACCGTGACGCCAATTGCGCCTTCGCCGGCTCCGCCACCGGCGGCACCATCGACCAAGTCAACGGTTCCGGCTGCGTGCTGGACATGACCCAGACCCGCGCCCAGGAATTGGAAGACCTGGTCGGGCCGTGATGTGGTGGCGAGGGCGCTTACTCCCGTTAGGCTGCGCAGCGGCCGCAAATCTTGGTAGTAAGCGCCCTCGCCAAAGAGGCTCAATTAGTCGTGATGCACCCGCGCACGCTTGAGCAACTTCTTGCAGCGCTCAGACAAATGCAACACCCGCAGATGCTTACCGGCCTTGGTATAACGCTCGCGCAAGGTCATCAGCGCGGCAATCGCTGAGTAGTCGACAAAGCTCAGGTGACGACAATCCAGCGTCACCTGATCCGGGTCATTGGACGGGTCGAACTGGTTTAAAAACGGCGTGGTCGAGGCAAAGAACAACGTGCCGTGCAGGCGATAGAGCTTGCTACCGTCGGCTTCCAGGTGCTCATCCGCGTACAACTCGCGGGCCTGTTGCCAGGCGAAGTTGAGCGCGGCGATCACGATACCGCACAGCACGGCAGTGGCCAGGTCGGTAAATACCGTGATCACCGTCACCGCAATAATCACCAGCACATCATTGAGCGGCACTTTGTTGATCACCCGCAGCGACGCCCAGGCGAAGGTCTGCTGGGACACCACGAACATCACCCCCACCAGCGCCGCCAGCGGGATCCGCTCAATCAGCGGTGACAGAAACAGAATGAACAACAGAATCATCACCCCGGCAAACACCCCGGAGAAGCGCCCACGTCCGCCGGAGCTTAGGTTGATCACGGTTTGCCCGATCATCGCGCAACCGCCCATGCCGCCGAAGAGGCCCGAGACCATATTCGCCGCACCCAACGCCACGCTTTCGCGATCAGGATAGCCGCGGGTTTCGGTGATTTCGTCGGTAAGGTTCAGGGTCAGCAGGGTTTCCAGCAGGCCGACCATGGCCATCAGGAAAGCGTAGGGCGCGATGATGCCGAGGGTTTCCAGGGTCCAGGGGATCTGCGGCAACGCGAAGGTCGGCAGGCCACCGGCGATGTGGGCCATGTCGCCGAGGGTGCGGGTTGGCAGACCGAGCAGGTACACCGCCAGGCCCACGCCGAGGATCGCCACCAAGGCCGGCGGTACCGCGCGGGTGAGGCGCGGCAGCAGGTAGACAATGGCCATGGTCGCCGCCACCAGCCCGGTCATCACATACAACGGCGTGCCGCTGAGCCAGGTTTCACCGCTCTTGAAATGCTCCAACTGCGCCAGGGCAATGATGATCGCCAGGCCGTTGACGAACCCGAGCATCACCGAATGCGGCACCATGCGCACCAGCTTGCCCAGGCGCAGCAGGCCGAAGGCGACCATGATCAACCCGCCCAGCAGCACCGTTGCCAGCAAATATTCCACGCCGTGCTGCACCACCAACGCGACGATCACCACCGCCATCGAGCCCGCCGCGCCGGAGACCATACCGGGCCGACCGCCGAACAAGGCCGTCAGGGTGCAGATGATAAAGGCGCCGTAAAGGCCCATCAGCGGATTAAGGTGAGCCACCAGAGCAAAGGCGATGCATTCGGGCAGCAGCGCGAAAGACGTGGTGAGGCCGGCCAGGGCATCGGCGCGCAGTCGGGTGAGGTTCATGAGGTACCAGGGAGTTGCGGGGGATAAGGCGGGGAATGGTACGGAAATGAGCGGGGTGGGGCTAGTCTGGAAGACCGAGTGGTCGCCATCGGGGGCAAGCCCCCTCCCATACTTGGCCGTGTTCCAGTTTTGGAACGCATTCTAATGTGGGAGGTGGCTTGCTCCCGATGGCCGACTCGGTCTCAAGCGAACATCACACCATTTCGTGACGAATCCACTCAACCACCGACGTGCGCTTTGGTGCCCAGCCCAGCAGTTCGCGGGCGTGCTTGCCGCGCACCCGGCTGTTTGAACCCAGGCCGTAATTGGCCATTTCATAACCCCACTCGGCTTCAGCCTCGGCCAATGGCCAGTCCTGCGGCTTGCCCAGCTTCAGCGCGTCAGCGATGGCCGTGGTCATGTCGACAAACGCCGCTTCGCTGCTTTCCACAAAGTAGAACGTGCCCGGTACGTTCTTCGTCAGCGCCAGCAGGTACAACGCAACCACGTCTTCGATGTGCACGTTGGACCAGATGTTCTGCCCTGTGCACACATGGCGCACCACCCCACTCTTGCGCGCCTGCTTGAGCAAGCGCGGCAATTGCACGCTGTCACGCTGTACGCCCAGGCTGTGGCCGTAGATCAGGGTGTTGCAGATCACCGCCGAATTCACGCCGTCCTGGGCAGCAGCCAGGATCAGGTTGTCGATGGCCACACGCGCGGCCTTGTCGACGGTCGGCTCCGGCAGGTTGTCTTCGAAATAGATCACGTCGCTGGCCTTACCGCCCGATGCATCGCCCACGATGCTCGAACCGCTGGTGTGCAGGAACGGCTTGTTTGATCCCTGCAAGGCGGTCAACAGCGTTTCTACCGCAGCACGATGGTCGCTGCTGGCGGCGTTGATCACCGCATCGGCCTTGTGCGCTTGCTCGGTAAGCACGGCAGCGTCATCGAGGCTGCCGATCACCGGAGCGATGCCCAGGGCCGTCAGCTCAGCCGCTTGCTCGGCGCTGCGTACCAGGCCGGTGACGTGATGGCCGGCCTTGACCAGGCCGGTGGCAATCGAACCGCCGATAAAACCTGCGGCGCCGGTAACGAATACGTTCATGGAGGTTTCTCCTGACTGGGTAAGTGATAGGCCCAGTATCCCGGCCCCACCCTTACCGAATAAGCCCCTGACGCCCAATTCAATCTTGCGTGGCAGTCACGAATCAGCAGGCATACCGCGCCAGTTTGGCCTGGATAAAGTCCAGGAAGCACTGGATGCGCAACGCCAACTGCGAGTTACGGTAGAAGACCGCGTGGATCGGCTGGCGATAACCGCTGTTGAAGGCTTCCAGCACCGGCACCAGGCGGCCGGCGTCGATGTCGGCGCTGGTCATGAAGTTCGACAGGCAACAAATACCCTGCCCCTCCAGCGCCAACTGGCGCAGGGTTTCGCCGCTGGAGGCAGCGATGCTCGGCTGAATCAGCCAGCGGTCACCCTCCACATGGCGCAGCGGCCAGTGGTTGAGGGTTTCGGTCTGACTGAAGCCGAGCAACGTGTGGTCAGCCAACTCGGCCACCGTGGTGGGCGCGCCGTATTGCTTAAGGTATTCAGGGCTGGCCAGGATATGCAGCGGCGTACAACCGAGGGAACGCGCATGCAAGGTCGAGTCGGCCAGGGCGCCGATGCGAATGGCGATGTCGGTGCTCTGTTCCAGCAGGTCGATGATCAAGTCATCGCTGTTCAACTCCAACTGGATCTGCGGGTACAAGCTGCGAAACTCGGCAATGTACGGCACGATCCCATGCAGCATGAACGGCACGGCCGCGTTGATACGCAGCCGCCCGGCAGGGTTCTTCTGACGTGACGACAGGCGCTCTTCCAGCTCATCCATCTGCGCCAGGATCAGCTTGGCCTGTTCGAAGAAATACTTGCCCTCTTCGGTCAGGTCCATGCGTCGCGTGGTGCGGTTGATCAGCGTGGTGTCGAGCTTGGCTTCCAGGCGCGACAAGGTACGGCTGACCGCCGACGGCGTCTGCCCGACCTGCTCCGCCGCTGCGGAAATCGAGCCGCACTCGATGACGCTGACGAAGATCTGTAGCTCATCGGATCGGGCTTTCACGGACGGTCCTCGGTATCGGTTCAGTGCAGCTTATTACACCGAGAGCTTGAACACCTGCGCCAGATGCTGCTCATAGCGCGCCACGTCTGCCTCGATGGCTGGGCGTTTCATCACATCCACGCACAGGAACGTGGGCAGGCCGGTCATGCCGAGGAACTCGTGGGCCTTGTGGAACGGGAAGTACACCGCATCCACGCCCTTGGCTTCGAAGAAATCGCTCGGGTCGTCGAAGGCTTGCTGCGGTGCGTTCCAGGTCAGGGACAGCATGTACTGCTTGCCCTGGATCAGGCCGCCACTGCCGTATTTCTGCGAGGCATCGGAACGGGTGCGACCGTCGCTGGCGTACAGGCTGCCATGGCCTTCGGTGAAGACTTCGTCGATGTACTTCTTGACGATCCACGGCGCCCCCATCCACCAACCAGGCATCTGGTAGATGATCACGTCGGCCCAGAGGAACTTGGCCACCTCTTCGGCCACGTCGTAGCCTTCGTCGATATGGGTGACTTTAACGTCGATACCGCCTCGATCCAGCACAGCCAGGGCGGTTTCATGCAAGGTGGTGTTGTAGCGGCCATCGGAGTGGGCGAATTTTTTGCCGCCGTTGAGCAGGAGTACTTTTTTCATGGGAGGGGATCCAGAAGGTTGAAAATGTCTGGACGCAGACTATCGGCCATGACCCTTCGGAATAAGCCGTCACCCGGCAAAATACCTTTGATCAAAAAGCACGAATACCCATGAGATTGTTAACCACTGATCAGCAGATGACCGCCCAACAGGGCCATGCCGATGAAAAATACCCGCTTGAATAACACGGCACTGATGCGCTGGCGCAGCGCTTGGCCCAGCCACATGCCCAGCAGCGCCGGCACCAGCGCGAGCAGCGAGGCACTCACTTCACCGCCGCCCAAGGTGCCACGCCAAGCCAATCCCGCCGCCAGCGCCAGCGTCGACACGGTGAACGACAGGCCGAGGGCCTGTACCAACTGATCGCGACTCAGGCCCAAGGCTTGCAAATACGGCACCGCAGGAATCACGAACACGCCAGTGGCCGAGGTGATCAAGCCGGTGATCAGCCCACACAACGGGCCCAGCCAGCGTTCGGTCTGCGGCTTGACCTTGAAGGTGGGCAAAAACAACCCGCTCAACGCATACACCAGCAACGCCGCGCCCAGCGCGCGCACCACCCAGTGCCCACCTTCCATGCCAAGCCACACCGTACCCAGCCCGGTGCCGAGGAAAATCAGCACGAGCATCGGCCAAAGGCGTTTGAGCAAGCCACTCAGGTGCCCGCCGAATGCCAGTTGCCAAAGGTTGGTGACCGTTGAAGGAATGATCAGCAACGCCGCAGCCTGCGCCGGCAACATAGCCAAGCCGAGCATGCCCATGGCGACTGTCGG
Organism: Pseudomonas sp. H1_D04; assembly: GCF_054683855.1. NCBI lineage: Bacteria > Pseudomonadati > Pseudomonadota > Gammaproteobacteria > Pseudomonadales > Pseudomonadaceae > Pseudomonas > Pseudomonas sp. H1_D04. The sequence goes on along the minus strand of NZ_CP162826.1, from coordinate 3,168,682 downwards.
TAAGCCGAGGCCGATTACTCCTTTGACGGTGCCCGCCAGCAGGAACGTGCCAATCACCAGCAAAGTAACGGCGGGACCGAGATTTTGGTAGAACGCAAGGAAGGTAATCATGGGCAGAGTGTGCGACTTTTCGATGCGCTCTGAAATTCGCCATATACTGAGGCAGCCTCTTGTTTAGCAAGAGCCTTGGGGCCTCATCGGGGCAAGTCCCCTCCCACTTAGACTGTGTTCCCCCATCCAAATGTGGGAGGGGGCTTGCCCCCGATGCGGCCAGTAGAGCCATCCGAGAACCCCACCCATGCACGTTGACCTGATCGATCTGCGCCTCTACCTGCATACCCTGGACACCGGCAACATCACCGCCGGCGCCAGCCGCAGCCATTTATCCCTGGCAGCCGCAAGCGCACGCATCCGCGCTATGGAAGCATCGCTGGGCATCGAATTGCTTGAGCGGGGCCGTCGGGGTGTCACGCCGACACCTGCAGGTAAAGCCCTCGCGCGCCACGCTCGCCTGCTGCTGCAACAGGCCGACCATCTGCAACAGGACCTCGCCGAATACGCCAACGGCATCAAAGGCCAAGTGCGCCTGCTTTGCAACACCACTGCGCTCAGCGAATACCTGCCGGAACTGCTCGCGGACTTTCTACGCGAACACCCCAACCTCGATATCGACCTGCAGGAGTTGCCCAGCCTGCGCATCATCCAGGCCCTGCGTCAGGGCACGGCCGACCTGGGGATCATCTCCGATGCAGTAGACACCCACGGTTTGCAGACCCTGCCCTTTCGCGATGACCCGCTGGTGCTGATCATGCCCCTGGATCATCCCCTGGCAGCGAGCCCGGTGAGTTTTATCGACAGCCTGCAACACGATTACGTCGGCCTCGCGGCCCACAGCGCACTGTCGGTGTACCTGGAAGAACAAGCGCTGCACGCAGGGTTCCGCTTACAGACGCGCATCCGCGCCGAGGGCTTTGATGGGGTGATTCGGATGGTCGCACGAGGTGCTGGCCTGGGCATCGTGCCCCAGGCCGCGTTGGATCGCTGGCCCTTGGCGCGCCACTTCAAGGCCCAGCCTCTGGGAGAAGACTGGGCCCGCCGACAGCTGTTGCTTTGCGCACGTTCGTTCGAGCAACTGCCGGGTTACGCCAAAGCCTTGTTCAACGCCTTGGCCCTGCCCTTGCGGAAGACCCCGTAATACACCGCCGACAGAATCAACAGGAACGGCACGCCAAACACCAACGTCATCTTGAACGCCTCGGTGAAATACGTGGTGATCATCACCGCGCCCATGAGCACCAGACCCAGCAATGTGCTGTAGGGAAACAGGCGCAGTTGGAATGACAACTTCGCCCCGCCGTGACGCTTGCGATAGCGACGGAAAAACAGGTGCGTGAGGAAGATCATGAACCAGGTAAAGATCGCGCCAAACATCGAGATCGCCATCATCAGGGTGAACGAGCTTTCCGGGTACACCACATTCAACAAGGTCGCCAGGGCAATGCCCGAACTGGACAGCAGCAGTGCATTCAGCGGAATGCCGCTTTTGCTCAACGCGCCCATGGACTTGGGCGCGAAGCCCGCGCGGGACAGGCTGAACATCATGCGTGTAGTGATGTAGAGCTGGCTGTTCATCGCTGACAACGCGGCGATCAGGATCACGAAATTCATCACCCCGGTGGCACCGGGAATGCCGATGGTCTGCATCACTGTAACGAACGGGCTTTGGGTCTGCCCGGCCTGATTCCACGGCACGATGGCCAGCATCAGCGCCAGGGTCAGCAGGTAAAACACCACCAGGCGCACGATGGTCGCGCGAAAGGCCTTCTTCACCGCCTGCTCCGGGTCGGCGGCTTCACCGGCAGCCACAGCGATCATCTCGACGCTCAGGTAACTGAAGATCGACACAATCACCGCAATCCACATGCCGCTCAAGCCATGGGGGAAAAAACCACCGTGTGCGGTGTAATTCTGCACGCCATACTCCGGGTTGCCGGAGCCGAACACCACATACACGGCCAGGATGATGAAGCCGACGATGGCGCTGATCTTGATGGTGGAGAACCAGTATTCAAAGTTGCCAAACGTCTTCACGCTGATTGCATTAAGCAGGATCAGCACACTGGAAAACGACACGATCCACACCCACTCCGGCACGTTGGCGAACCAGTACTTCATGTACATCGCCACCGCCGTGACCTCGGCGCCCACCGCCAGCACAATCGCCGCCCAATAGGCATAACGCACCAGAAACCCAGCCAGCGGGCTGATGTAGAACTCGGCATAGGCGCCGAAGGAACCCGAGGTGGAATGCGCAACGGTCATCTCCGCCAGGCAGCCCATCAACAGCAAGGTGATCAGTGCACCAATGGCGTAGCTCACCAGCACGCTCGGCCCGGCATAACCGATGGCATAGGCGCTGCCCATGAACAACCCGGTGCCGATGGCGCCACCGATGGCGATCATGCTCATCTGGCCGGAAGTGAGCTGGCGCCGAAGGCCCAGTTCGCGTTGGGTGATCTCGGCAAAGCCGGTGTCTGGCGTAGTCACGTGGGGTGCCCCTTTATTATTGTGGTCGCACTATTTGTCTGTTGCCGCAGATCCCTGTGGGAGGGGGCTTGCTCCCGATGGAGGTGTATCAGCTTGCCAATCCGGCGACTGACACACTGCCATCGGGAGCAAGCCCCCTCCCACATGAGGTCTTTGGTGTTTATCCATTGTGTATCTGATGCAAGCCCTCTCCCATAATGTTGTCTGCGTTTATTCAGGTGACGCTGTGGCGGACTTTGAATTGCGGCTGGTCCCAGGTGTTCTCGTCGAGAATCTCACCGAGGATTTCCACAGCGTCCCAGACCTCAGTAAAGCTCGTGTACAGCGGCGTAAACCCAAACCGCATGATGCGCGGCTCGCGGTAATCGCCGATCACGCCACGGGCAATCAGAGCCTGAATCACTGCATAACCTTCGGGGTGCTCAAAACTCACATGGCTACCGCGCCGGGCATGCTCACGCGGGGTGATCAACACCAGGCCATGAGCCGCGCAACGGGCTTCAACCAACTCGATAAACAGATCCGTCAACGCCAGGGATTTAGTGCGCAGGCTGGCCATATCAGTCTGCTCAAAAATCGCCAGCCCACACTCCACCATCGCCAGCGAGGTGATCGGTTGGGTGCCGCACAAGTAGCGGGCAATACCGGCGCTCGGCGCATAGTTGGCTTCCATGGCGAACTGCCGGGTATGCCCGAACCAGCCCGAAAGCGGCTGGCGTACGAGGTCGACCAACGCCGGATTGACCCACACAAACGCCTGGGAGCCCGGACCGCCGTTGAGGTATTTATAAGTGCAGCCAATCGCGTAATCGGCCCCGGCGTTATGCAGATCGATGGGCACCGCACCCGCCGAGTGCGCCAAATCCCAGATACTCAGCGCGCCACATTCATGGCTCAAGGCAGTAAGCGCCTGCATGTCATACATGTAGCCGGTCTTGTAGTTGACGTGGGTGAGCAGCACCACCGCCACGTCGGCGTCGATGGCCTGGTGCAGTTCGTCCGGGCTATTCACCAGGCGCAGGGAGTAACCCTGTTGCAGCAATTCAGCCAGACCTTCGGCGATGTACAGGTCGGTGGGAAAGTTGCTTGCTTCGCTGACGATTACCTTGCGCTCTGCTGCGCGTTGGCGCTGCACCGTCAGTGCAGCGCTGAGCACTTTGAACAGGTTAATGGAGGTGGTATCGGTGATCACCACTTCGCCGTCCCGCGCACCGATCAGCGGCGCAAGGCGATTGCCCAGGCGCTGGGACAAGTCTGCCCAGCCGGCGCTGTTCCAACTGCGGATCAAGCCATTGCCCCACTCCTCGGCAATCACCTGTTGCGCCCGCGCCAGCGATGCCACCGGACGCGCGCCAAGGGAGTTACCGTCGAGGTAGATCACACCCTCCGGCAAGGAAAATTGATTGCGCAACGGCGCCAGCGGGTCCTGGGCGTCGAGGGCTTGGCAATGGCTTCGGGTGGTCATGGAGAGTCCTGGTTTTTATAGGTGGGAATGAACCAAATAATGAACGAAGCTTTAGAGAATTTTCGTGCAAAGTGGTGGGTAACAGGCTAATTAAGCAGTAGGAAATTCGAATTTAACCCCTAAACACGCGGATTTATTCAAACCATGATTCTTGACGCCACCGACCTGCGACTCCTGCATTTCCTGCAACAGGATGGCCGTATCAGCAACCAGGAACTGGCGGAAAAAGTCGCACTGTCGCCCTCCGCCTGCCTGCGCCGTTTGCGTCTGCTGGAGAGTGAAGGAATCATCAGCGGCTACCGCGCAGTGCTGAATGCCGAGCAATTGGGGATCGAGCTGGAAGCCATCGTCCACCTGTCGTTGCGCCAGGATGTGGAGGATTGGCATGAGACGTTTATCAAGAAGGTGCAAGGCTGGCCGGAAGTGGCCAGCGCCTATGTGATCACCGGCGCCAGCAACTATGTGCTGCGGGTGCAGGCGCGCAACCTCAAGCACTTTTCGGACTTTATCGTGAACCACCTGAACCGCACGGCGGGGGTGATGGATATACGCTCGGAAATCGTGCTGCAGAAGATCAAGGATAAGGATGAGGTACTTGATCTCGTCGTACGCAAATAGTCAGCCACGTCTCAGATCAAATGTGGGAGGGGGCTTGCCCCCGATGGCGGTGTGTCAGTCACTTAAATGTTGACTGATCCGCCGCTATCGGGAGCAAGCCCCCTCCCACATTTTTGACCGCATTTAGTCTTCGAGGGCGCGGACTCGCTGCATGCGTTTCTGTTCTACCGGCGCATCAGCCGTCTGCAACTCAAAATCAAAATCAATCTGTGCAAACCGCCCTTCCACCCCAAACTCCCGCGCCAGTTGCTGATCGTCGCTGAAGCGAATCTCGGCAATTAATTCATCCCGCGTCGCGTAGGCAAAGTCATCGTGCAGGTACGGGTCATCCGACAGGTTGATCTGTGTCGTCAGGTGCCGATGCCCCGGCGCCGAGATGAAGAAGTGGATATGTGCCGGCCGCTGCCCGTGGCGCCCCAATTGATCGAGCAGTTGCTGGGTCGGTCCAGTCGGCGGGCAGCCGTAGCCCGACGGCACGATGCTGCGAAAACGGTAGTTACCCTGGGCGTCGGTCTCTATGCGTCGGCGCAGGTTAAATTCCGACTGGGTGTTATCGAACCAGGAATAAGTGCCGCCCGTGTTGGCCTGCCACACATCCACAATCGCCCCAGCCAACGGTTTACCGTTGGTGTCGCGCACTTGTCCGCGCATGAACAGCGGCACTGCGGCATCCGTCCCGTCATCCAACCGCGCTTCGTACTGGGACAGCGGCGCACCGGCCACGTACAGCGGGCCTTCGATGGTACGTGGCGTGCCGCCGGATTTGCCGGCTTCTTCATCGGCGGCGTCCATCAACATGTCCAGGTAGTGCTCCAGGCCCAACCCGGCGGCAAGCAGTCCGGCTTCCTGGTTCTTGCCCAGTTCGTTGAGGTAGTTGACCGCCTTCCAGAACTCTTCCGGCGTCACGTCCAGGTCTTCGATGATGTTCACGGTGTCGCGCAAAATCCGGTAGATCAGCGCTTTGGTGCGCGGGTTACCGCCGTCATTAAGGTTGCCGCTGGCTTCTTCGAGAAACTGTTGGGCGTGGGCAGTCTGGGACAGTCGGATGGACATGGTGCGATCCTCATCTTGTAATTGTTAGGTGTAGAACAGGCTTAACGGTCGTCCTCATGGATCGACGAAGGGTGCCGGCACAGAGCGTTCACTTCGATGGCCATGTAGGGATAAAGCGGCAGTTGCATCAGCAGGTCGTGCAGCTCTTGCACGCTGTCGACATCGAACACGCTGTAGTTGGCGTAAAGCCCGGCGATGCGCCACAGGTGGCGCCATTTGCCTTGCTCTTGTAAACGTCGAGCCAGGGCTTTTTCGTCGGCCTTGAGGCGGGCGGCGCGCTCCGGATTCATGTCGACGGGCAGATTCACGGTCATTTTTACGTGGAACAACATGGCAAGCGCCTCTTAGTGTTTGTCACGACGGAAGAACGCCAGACGCTCTTCATCGATGGCCAGGCCCAGGCCCGGCGCAGTGGAGACATGCAACTGAAAATCGCGGTACACCGGCGGTTCGGTGAGGATGTCTTCGGTGAGCAGCAGCGGACCGAACAGTTCGGTGTCCCACGCCAGCTTGTTCAAGGTCAGGAACGCATGGGCCGAGGCCAGGGTGCCGATGCCGCCTTCGAGCATGGTGCCGCCGTACAGGCCGATACCCGCCGCTTCAGCAATCGCGGCCGTGCGCAAAACCGCACGCGGGCCGCCGTTCTTGGCGATCTTCAGGGCGAACACTGACGCCGCACCTTCACGGGCGAGGTTGAAGGCATCCTCGACACATTCGATGGATTCATCCGCCATGATCGGCGCTGGGCTCGACAGGTTCAGCCGGGCCATGCCGCCACGGTTATTGCGCGAGATCGGTTGTTCGATCAGGTCGATGCCGTTGTCGCCAAGCACCTTGCACGCGCGCAGGGCGACGGCTTCATCCCAGGCCTGATTGACGTCGACGCGCACACTGGCGCGCTCGCCCAAGGCCTTTTTGATCGCGATCACATGAGCGAGGTCGCGACCGACTTCACCGGCGCCGATCTTGAGTTTGAAGATGCGGTGGCGGCGCAGGTCGAGCATCTTTTCGGCTTCGGCGATGTCTTGTTCGGTGTTGCCGCTGGCCAAGGTCCAGGCCACCGGCAACGCGTCACGTACACGGCCGCCGAGCAGCTCGCTCACCGGCAGGTTCAGGCGTTTGCCCAATGCATCGAGCAACGCGCTTTCAATGCCGGACTTGGCAAAGGTATTGCCGCGAATACTGCGCTCCAGGCGCAACATGGCGGCGTTGATGTTGCTGGCGTCCTGGCCGATCAGCAGCGGCGCGAAGTGGCGGTCGATATTGATTTTGATGCTGTCGGGACTCTCGTTGCCGTAGCTCAGACCGCCGATGGTAGTGGACTCACCGATGCCTTCGATGCCGTCGGCGCAACGCACGCGGATGATCACCAGGGTCTGGTTCTGCATCGTGTGCATTGCCAGCTTGTGCGGGCGAATGGTGGGAAGGTCGACGATAATGGTCTCGATCGACTCAATGGCGCAAATCGGCATGGCAATACCCGCTGGGTTCTTTATAGGTCTGCGCTGATTCTGTTCCCGCTCTTTGCGTGGAGCCAATATAGAATTAGTCTCGAACAATACTCTCAAGGTATGAAAGGAGCCGTCATGGAACTGCGTCATCTGCGCTACTTCCAAGTGCTGGGCGAAACCCTCAACTTCACCCGGGCCGCCGAACGCCTGCACATCGCCCAACCACCGTTGAGCCGGCAGATCCAGCAACTGGAGGATGAGCTGGGGGTGATTCTGCTGGAACGCGGCCGCCCGCTGCGACTGACCGAAGCCGGGCGGTTTTTCTATGAACACGCCAATGTGCTGCTCGAACAGTTGAACAAGGTCTGCGACAGCACCCGGCGCATCGGCCAGGGCGAAAAGACCTGGCTGGGCATCGGCTTTGCGCCGTCGACTTTGTATGGCGTACTGCCCGAGCTGATCCGGCGGCTGCGCAGCCATGACGCGCTGGAGCTGGAATTGGGTTTGTCCGAAATGACCACCTTGCAGCAGGTTGAAGCGCTCAAAGCCGGGCGCATCGATGTCGGCTTCGGGCGTATCCGCATCGACGACCCAGCCATTGACCAGCGTGTACTGGTGGAGGATCGACTGGTGGCGGTACTGCCTGCCGGCCACCCGCTGCTGGCTGCGCCGGCCACCCTCGCCCAATTGGCCGCCGAGCCGTTTGTGCTCTACCCCGGCAACCCACGCCCCAGTTATGCCGACCATGTGATCGCGCTGTTCGATACCCACGGTTTAAGTCTCAAGGTGGCGCAGTGGACTAACGAGCTGCAGACCGCGATTGGCCTGGTCGGCGCTGGCATGGGCGTGACGCTGGTGCCTGCGTCGGTGCAGGTGCTGCATCGGGCGGATATCGGTTACACGCCGATTGTGGAAACCACCGCGACCTCGCCGATTATTCTCAGCCGAAGGGTGAATGATCAGTCGCCGGGGCTTAGTCATTGCCTGCAGTTGGTTGAAGAACTGATCTGAAATTCTCTAAACACTGCGATCTCCCTGTGGTAGGGGGCTTGCCCCCGATTGCGGTGTGCCAGTTGACGAATGGGCTGACTGATCCACCGTTATCGGGGGCAAGCCCCCTCCCACATTTTGCTCTTCATCAGGCTCAAGTACTGCGCAGGCGATTGCGCTGCAGCGTCTGGCTGGGCGACTCATCAAACAGCTTGCGATACTCCGCCGAAAACCGTCCCAAGTGAGTAAAGCCCCAGCCCAAGGCAATCTCGGAGATGGTACGAATTGAACCGTGCTCAAGGATTTCCTGGCGCACCGCGCCCAGTCGGTACTTCTTCAGGTAGGCCATCGGCGACAGGGCAAAGTACTTTCGGAAAGCGTCGAACAGCTTGAAGCGCGACACGCCTGCTGCGGCTTCCAGGTCTTCCAGGTGCAGCGCTTCGCGGGCGTTGTCGTGAATGTATTGGCGCGCGCGGATCAAGTAATGCGGCAGTTTCACGCCCAGTACGTCGCGCAGTTCTTCGGAGTAATTACTGGGCTGGGCCAGGATCAACCCCTTGATCAGCGAGCTTTCCAGATCCCGGGTAAACGCGGCCTGTTCATACAACTCGCTGCTGCGCTCCAGTTCGGCAATGAAGTAACGCGCCATGCGCCACCACGAGGCCGGGGCGCCATCCACCGCATCCATCACCGACTCAAAGCGCAGCGGCGCGTCGATGGGCCGTTGCAACAAACCTTCCAGTGACTCACTCATCGCTGCCCGCGTAATCACCACTTGCAGCTTGCGACAGTCCCCGGAAATCGCCAGCACCTGGTGCTCGTTGGGCGAGATGATCACGCCTTGGTCGCGGTTGGAACTCAGGAGCTCACCGTTCTTGCTCAACTCCTGCTCACCCACCAACGGCAGGCTGAGGCTGTAGCTGCTGAAGTGCTCGGCATCCTCGATATCGATGGTCACGTCGGTGCCGTATTCGATCACGCCCAAGGTGGTCGCGCGGGACTTGAACACATTGGCGCTGTGGTGAAAACGCAGGCGCTCCGGGGTCGTCGTCGCCAGGCGGTGCGGCCCGCAGATGCCGGACATCCAGCTGCGGGCGCCTTCGAGGTCGAAGCGTTGGATATGGATATCGCGTGTCTGGCTGCTCATCAGGGTGCACCCACGGCGGTTAGGCGTTTGCGCGCTCTGACGGCGCGTCGTTATCGTTGTTGGACAGCAAGTTCTGCGCCACGCCGGTGGTAGCGCCACTGGGTGGATAGCAAGGGCCGACTATGTGGATAAGTCACCGGTTTTCATGCCCCTCGCGCCCTATGACAGTAGCGCATGACGTTACCTCGCCGCACCGTATTGGGTACTCCGCGCCCAACTTTGCGGCCCATCTTCCCCCATTAAGCGGATAGCCCACGCCCTGCCCCGCTGCCTCTAATAAACCACCGATTAGCCCCTATCAAAAAGGTGCCTCCCATGAGTGGTGCAAGAAGCGTCGAGCAGTGGAAAAGCTTTATCGAAAGCTGCCTGGATTTTCGTCCGGCAGACGAAGTGTTCCGCATCGCCCGGGACATGTTCACCGAGCCGCAACTGTTCGACCTGGAGATGGAACTGATCTTCGAAAAGAACTGGATCTACGCCTGCCACGAAAGCGAACTCGCCCATAACCATGACTTCGTGACCATGCGCGCCGGGCGCCAGCCGATGATTATCACCCGCGATGGCGAAGGCCAGCTCAATGCGCTGATCAACGCCTGCCAGCATCGCGGCACCACCCTCACCCGCGTCGGCAAGGGCAACCAGTCCACCTTTACCTGCCCGTTTCACGCCTGGTGTTACAAGAGCGATGGCCGGTTGGTGAAGGTCAAGGCGCCGGGGGAATACCCGGAAGGTTTCGACAAAGCCACCCGCGGCCTTAAAAAAGCGCGAATCGAAAGCTACAAAGGTTTTGTGTTTATCAGTCTGGACGTGAACGGCACGGACAGCCTGGAAGACTTCCTCGGCGATGCCAAAGTGTTCTTCGACATGATGGTCGCGCAATCCGCCACCGGTGAGCTGGAAGTGCTGCCGGGAAAATCCGCCTACACCTACGACGGCAACTGGAAGCTGCAGAACGAAAACGGTCTGGACGGTTATCACGTGAGCACCGTGCACTACAACTACGTGGCCACGGTGCAGCATCGCCAACAGGTGAATACCGAGAACGGCACCGGTTCCGGCACCACACTGGACTACAGCAAACTCGGTGCAGGCGACGCGAATACCGATGACGGTTGGTTCGCCTTCAACAACGGCCACAGCCTGTTGTTCAGCGACATGCCCAACCCGACCGTGCGTTCCGGCTACGCCACCATCATGCCGCGCCTGGTGGAAGAACACGGCCAGCAAAAAGCCGAATGGATGATGCACCGCCTGCGCAATCTGAACATCTATCCGAGCCTGTTCTTCCTCGATCAGATCAGCTCGCAACTGCGCATCATCCGCCCGGTTGCGTGGAACAAGACCGAGATCATCAGCCAATGCCTGGGGGTGAAAAACGAGTCCGACGCTGACCGCGAAAACCGCATTCGCCAATTCGAGGATTTCTTCAACGTATCGGGCATGGGCACGCCGGACGACCTGGTGGAGTTTCGTGAAGCCCAGCGTGGTTTCCAAGGCCGCCTGGAGCGCTGGAGCGATATCTCCCGTGGCAGCCATCGCTGGGAGACCGGCCCGACACCGAACAGTGAAGCCATCGGCATCCAACCGGCCATGACCGGCACTGAATTCACCCACGAAGGGCTGTACGTCAACCAGCACCGCAGCTGGCAGCAGTTCCTGCTCAACGGCCTTGATCGACAAGCGCTGACACTGCGGGAGGTGCAATGATGAATGCCCAACTGCAATACAGGATCGAGCAGTTTTTCTACCGAAAATCCGAACTCTGCGACGCCCAAGACTGGGACGCCTATGTGCAGCTGTTCGATCCGCAGAGCGAGTTCCATCTGCCGCAATGGGACTCGGAGCATGTGTACACCCGCGATCCCAAACGCGAGATGTCGTTGATCTACTACGCCAACCGCTCAGGCCTGGAAGACCGAGTCTTTCGCCTGCGCACCGGCAAGGCAGCCTCGGCCACGCCAATGCCGCGCACCTTGCACCTGATCAATAACGTGCGCATCGCAGAACAGGCGGATGGGTCGCTGGAAGTGAAGCTGAACTGGCACACGCTGTTCTATCGGCTGGCGACTTCGGAGCAGTTTTACGGACAGGCCACTTACCGCCTCAAACCTGAGGGAGACAGTTGGCTGATCACTCGCAAGCATGCGCTGCTGCTCAACGACACCATCAACTCGGTGCTGGATTTCTATCACCTCTAAAGCACCCTTGTTGTGGTGGTGAGCGGGCTTTTTGTGGTGAGCGAGCTTGCCCCGCGCAGCGGCCCCTGGTGCAAGCACTGCGGTTTGGCGGGAAAAATGCGGCGACTCTCATGTGGCTGCTTCGCAGCCCAGCGCGGGGCAAGACCGCTCACCCCAACAGGCCGTACGTACGTCATAAATATGCAGAGAACAACACATGAATCACAAAGTGGCCTTCAGTTTTGCCGACGGCAAGACCCTGTTTTTCCCCGTGGGCGCCCATGAAATCCTATTGGATGCGGCCCTGCGCAATGGCATCAAGATCCCCCTGGATTGCCGCGAAGGTGTATGCGGCACCTGCCAGGGTCGTTGCGAATCGGGCGACTACACCCAGGACTACGTGGACGACGAAGCCCTCTCAAGCCTCGACCTGCAACAACGCAAGATGCTCAGTTGCCAGACGCGGGTGAAGTCCGACGCCACCTTCTACTTCGACTTTGATTCGAGCTTGTGCAATGCACCGAACCCGGTGCAGGTGCGCGGAACGGTCAGCGAGGTGCAACTGGTGTCGGCCAGTACGGCGATCCTCAACGTGCAATTGGACGCGCCACTGGATTTTCTACCCGGCCAATATGCACGCCTCTCGGTGCCTGGCACGGACAGTTGGCGTTCCTACTCTTTCGCCAACCTGGCGGGCAATCAGGTGCAGTTTCTGATCCGCTTGCTGCCCGATGGGGTGATGAGCAACTACCTGCGTGAGCGCTGCCAAATCGGCGATGAACTGCTGATGGAGGCACCGCTGGGTGCGTTCTACCTTCGGCACGTCACCCAACCGCTGGTGCTGGTCGCCGGCGGCACCGGGTTGTCGGCGCTGCTGGGCATGCTCGATCAACTGGCCGCCACTGGCTGCGACCAGCCGGTGCATCTCTACTATGGCGTGCGCGGTGCCGAGGACTTATGCGAAGCAACACGCATCGCGGCCTACGCGGCGAAACTGCCGGGTTTTCGCTACACCGAAGTCCTCAGCGACCCCGCAGATGACTGGCCCGGAAAGCGCGGCTACCTCACCCAACATTTCGACTTGGCCGAATTGCGGGACGGATCGGCGGATATGTATGTCTGCGGCCCCCCTCCAATGGTCGAATCCATCCAACAATGGCTGGCGGATCAGGCACTTGATGGCGTTCAGCTGTATTACGAAAAGTTTACGCAGAGTAATATCTGACTCCTCAGCACTTCTGAGGGGCTGGTGCGGCGTGCAATCAACCCCAAGAAAAACAAGTAGAAGGGAACGTTAATGGCGGATGACATGGTTAACCCGGTGGGCCTCAAGCGTGGCCTGAAGAACCGGCATATTCAGCTGATCGCCTTGGGAGGGGCGATTGGCACGGGGTTGTTCCTCGGCTCGGCCGGGGTGCTCAAGTCGGCGGGCCCGTCGATGATCCTGGGCTACGCGATTGCGGGCTTCATTGCGTTCCTGATCATGCGCCAGCTCGGTGAAATGATCGTCGAAGAGCCGGTGGCCGGCTCGTTCAGCCACTTCGCCCACAAATACTGGGGCGGCTACGCGGGCTTCCTGGCCGGTTGGAACTACTGGGTGCTGTACGTACTGGTGGGCATGGCCGAACTGACGGCCGTGGGCAAGTACATCCAGTTCTGGTGGCCGGAGATCCCGACCTGGGTCAGCGCGCTGGTGTTCTTTGTTGCGGTGAACCTGATCAACACCCTGAACGTGAAGTTCTTCGGTGAAACCGAGTTCTGGTTCGCAATCATCAAGGTGGTGGCGATTGTCGGCATGATCGTGCTCGGCTGCTACCTGCTGTTCAGCGGCACCGGCGGCCCGCAAGCGTCCATCAGTAACCTGTGGAGCCACGGCGGGTTCTTCCCGAATGGCGGCATGGGGCTGTTGATGTCGATGGCGTTCATCATGTTCTCGTTCGGTGGCCTGGAGCTGGTGGGTATTACCGCCGCCGAAGCCACCGAACCGCGCAAAGTGATTCCTAAAGCGATCAACCAGGTGGTCTACCGGATCCTGATCTTCTACGTCGGTGCCCTGACCGTGCTGCTGTCGCTGTACCCATGGGACCAACTGCTGCAAACCCTCGGCGCGTCGGGCGACCCCTACAGCGGCAGCCCGTTTGTGCAAATCTTCTCGCTGATCGGTAACGACACCGCCGCGCACATCCTCAACTTCGTGGTGCTGACCGCGGCGCTGTCGGTGTACAACAGCGGCGTGTACTGCAACAGCCGCATGCTGTTCGGCCTGGCCGAGCAAGGCGATGCGCCAAAAGCGCTGATGAAGCTCAACAAGCAAGGCGTGCCACTGCGGGCTCTGGCGATCTCGGCGTTGGTGACGATGCTGTGCGTGGTGGTCAACTACGTGGCGCCGCAGAGTGCGCTGGAGTTGCTGTTTGCGCTGGTGGTTGCGTCGCTGATGATCAACTGGGCGCTGATCAGCATCACCCACATCAAGTTCCGCAAGGCCATGGGCGAGCAAGGCGTGACGCCATCGTTCAAGACCTTCTGGTTCCCGTTCAGCAACTACCTGTGCCTGGCGTTCATGCTGATGATCATCAGCGTGATGCTGGCGATCCCGGGTATTCGCGAGTCGGTGTATGCGATGCCGATTTGGGTGGGGATTATCTATGTGGCTTACCGGTTGCGAGTGAGTAAGGCGAAAGCGGTCGCCGCTGCGCAGTAATACCCAAGTGGGAGGGGGCTTGCCCCCGATAGCAGCGTGTCAGTCACTTATGTGCCCACTGACCCACCGCCATCGGGGGCAAGCCCCCTCCCACATTTGATTGCATTGCAAATGAAAAGCCCCGGTAATCCGGGGCTTTTTGTTTACAGCGTGGAGCGCACTCGCCACAACTCGGGGAACAGCACGGTGTCGAGCATCTTGCGCAGATACCCCACGCCTTCGGTGCCGCCAGTACCGGGTTGGAAACCGATGATGCGCTCAACGGTGGTCACATGCCGAAAGCGCCACTGGCGGAACGAATCTTCCAGATCGATAAACTTCTCAGCCAACTGATACAAATCCCAATAACGGCTCGGATCGCGATACACCTCGCGCCACGCCGCCTCCACCGACTCATCGTGAACGGTGGCCGCCGTCGGGTCGCGCTCGGCGCGTTGGGGATCAATCGCAAGGCCCGCCTTGGTCATCAAGTTGATCGCTTCGTCATACAGCGACGGCGTGGCAATCGCCACTTTCAACTCGTTCAACAACTCCGGCCGATGGGCGTGAGGCCGCAACAGCGCCGCGCTTTTATTGCCGAGGATAAATTCGATCTCGCGATACTGGAACGACTGGAACCCGGACGATTGCCCCAGGAACGGACGAATCGCTTTGTATTCCGAAGGCGTCATGGTCGCCAGCACGGCCCAGGCGTGCACCAGTTGGTCAAAGATCCGCGACACCCGCGCCAGCATCTTGAACGCTGGTGGCAACTCGCCCAGTCGCACATGCTCACGGGCGGCCTTGAGTTCGTGGAGCATCAGTTTCATCCACAGCTCAGAGGTCTGGTGCTGGATGATGAAGAGCATTTCGTTGTGGTCCGGCGACAGCGGGTGCTGGGCGCTGAGGACTTTGCCCAGGTCCAGGTAGTCGCCGTAGCTCATGGACTCGGAAAAATTCAGCTCGGCGTTATGCCATTCTTCCGGCGGTTGGTAATCAGCAGAGAAGGGACATTGGCTCATCGCGTGGGCTCCTTGAGCGGACGGAGAATAGCGCGGACCGGGCTGGCGTCCAGGTTGGCAAAGCGCAGCGGCAGCGCGATCAGTTCGTAGTCGCCTTCCGCTACCTCGTCGAGCACGATGCCTTCGAGAATCGCCATCCCATGCCGGGCCACGGCGTTGTGGGAATCCATGGTCTTGGACTGTTGCGGATCCAGCGAGGGCGTGTCGATACCGATCAGGCGCACGCCCAGGCTGGCGAGCAGCTCAATGGTTTGCGGCGCGATGGCGGTGAAATTCGAGTCCCATTCAGTCAGCGGCGCTTGTGGATAAGTACGCAGCAACACACGCTCCGGCAAGTTATCCACACGGCCTTCTAATTGATGCGGTTGCACCAGCGCGCCGCTGCCGAGGCAATGCAGCACCCGACACGGGCCCATGTACACGTCCAACGACACTTCACCGATGGGTGCACCGTCTGCGCTGTAGTGCAGCGGCGCATCCACGTGGGCGCCGGTGTGCGGCGACAAGGTAATGCGCCCTACATTCACCGGGCACTCCGGGCCGAACTGCCACACGCGCTCTTCCTGGAACGGCGTATCACCCGGCCAGGTCGGGGTCGCCGTACTCAAGGGCGGGCTGATATCCCACCACGTTTTTATTGGGTTCATTTAAAGGCTCTCGGCGGTTACTGGGGTGAATGATACGAGGGCCAGGGCTGAATTTTCTTGCGAATTCCTGCGCCAAGCGGGAAATCTTTCGCACTTACTGCGAGGAAATTACTTATTTACGCTCAGAAGTGTCGCCTGGCCACGGTGGAGCTGCCACCAAGGATTAATGTGGGAGGGGGCTTGCCCTCGATGGCGGTGGGTCAGTTGACACAGGTGCAGGCTGACCCGGCGCCATCGGGGGCAAGCCCCCTCCCACATTGACTGCGCATGACCTGAGGAGTCGCATTCACCTGCGCTTCTGGGCATCCCGATGTCGAGTTCAGACCACTGGCGCAACGCACAAGGCCTTAGGGTGCATCTTCCCATTACCTGCCTCGGAGCCATCATGTCCACGCCCATTACCGTACTGCGCGACACCCATCCCCTGCCGGTCCTGGATGCCTGCAAATGGGAAAAACTCGAAGGCGATCCGCACACCGTCAACCTCAACGCCTACACCAGCGAAGACGGCAGCAAGATCATGGGCACCTGGATCTGCACCCCGGGCAAGTGGTACGTGGATTATGTGAAGTGGGAGTACTGCCACTTCCAGGAAGGCTACTGCATCATCACCCCTGAAGGGATGGAGCCGATTCACCTGCGGGCTGGGGATATCTTTGTGGTAGAGCCGGGGATGAAGGGGACATGGGAAGTGGTCGAGACGGTGCGCAAGTATTTTGTATTCGCCTGAGGTTTTTGTGGTGCACCGGTTTACTGAGCTGAGCCACTTATTGAGGTGCTCCGGTTTACCGAGCTGACCCACTTATTGTGGTGCTCCGGTTTACCGAGCTGACCCACTTATTGTGGTG
Organism: Pseudomonas sp. H1_D04; assembly: GCF_054683855.1. Taxonomy (NCBI): domain Bacteria; kingdom Pseudomonadati; phylum Pseudomonadota; class Gammaproteobacteria; order Pseudomonadales; family Pseudomonadaceae; genus Pseudomonas; species Pseudomonas sp. H1_D04. The sequence continues at coordinate 3,152,037 of NZ_CP162826.1, read as the reverse complement.
CTCCGGTTTACCGAGCTGACCCACTTATTGTGGTGCTCCGGTTTACCGAGCTGACCCACTTATTGTGGTGCTCCGGTTTACCGAGCTGACCCACTTATTGTGGTGAGCGGGCTCGCCCCGCGCTGGGCTGCGAAGCGGCCCTGACAACAAACGCCGCATTCTTTCTGAAAGAATGCGGCGTTTTCATTGGGCCCGCTTCGCAGCCCCGCGCGGGGCAAGCCCGCTCACTACAATTGCCGTCCCACCGGTGGGTTATTTGGGCTTGCGATAGCTGTTGATAATCGCCGAAAAGTCCTGCCCCCCTTCTCCACGCTGACTCATCGATTGGTACAGCTGCTGAGCCACTGCACCCAGAATGACGGGTTGTTTCGCCTGGCGAGCCGCTTCAGTAGCCATGCCCAAATACCGAGCTGAGCCACTTATTGTGGTGAGCGGGCTTGCCCCGCGCTGGGCTGCGAAGCGGCCCTGAGAACAAACGCCGCATTCTTTCTGAAAGAATGGGCCCGCTTCGCAGCCCGGCGCGGGGCAAGCCCGCTCACTACAATTGCCGTCCCACCGGTGGGTTATTTGGGCTTGCGATAGCTGTTGATAATCGCCGAGAAGTCCTGCCCCCCTTCCCCACGCTGACTCATCGATTGGTACAACTGCTGAGCCACTGCACCCAAAATCACGGGTTGTTTCGCCTGGCGAGCCGCTTCGGTAGCCAGGCCCAAATCCTTGAGCATCAGGTCGGCACCAAACCCGCCTGTGTAACCTCGGGATGACGGCGCCGCTTCGATCACGCCCGGCCATGGGTTGTAGGTGTCCGAACTCCAGCAGCGCCCGGTGGAGCTGTTGATGATCCCGGCCAGCACTTGGGTGTCGATGCCCAGTGCATCACCCAATGCCATAGCCTCGCTGACGCCAACCATGCTGATGCCCAGCAGCAGGTTGTTGCAGATCTTGGCGATTTGCCCCGTGCCCACGTCACCGCAATGCACGATGTTGCGGCCCATCTGCGCCAGCACCGGTTGCAGGGTGGCGAACAGTTCCGGGGTGGCGCCGACCATAAAGGTCAGGGTGCCCGCCTGGGCGCCGCCCGTGCCGCCGGAGACCGGTGCATCGGCCATCACCACGCCTTGCTTGGCGGCAGCAGCGGCGACATCGCGCGCGGTCTGCGGGTCGATGGTGCTGCAATCCACTGCGGGCACGCCGTTGCCGATCCCGGCCAATACACCGTCTTCATTCAGCCAGACACTGCGCACATGGGCGGCGGCTGGCAGCATGGTAATCACCAGCTCGGCGCCTTGTGCAGCTTCACGCGGTGAGCCTGTGACGGTGGCGCCCAGTTCTGCGAACTCCTTGAACACGCCTGGATTAACGTCGAATACATTCAGCTTATTCCCAGCCAAAAGCAGGTTACGGGCCATTGGCGCGCCCATGTTGCCCAAGCCGATAAATGCAATCTTCATGGTCGTCTCCCGAATCAGCGCAGGTTGATGGTGGTGTTGACGCCATCGTTGACCGTGTCGTCATCGAACCAGCGGCTGGTGACGGTTTTGGTCTGGGTATAGAACTGCACCACTTGCTTGCCGTACGGGCCGAGGTCGCCGAGCTTGGAGCCACGGGAACCGGTGAAGCTGAAGAACGGCACCGGCACCGGAATCGGGATGTTGATGCCGACTTGGCCTACATCGATTTCACTCTGGAACTTACGCGCCGCCGCACCGCTTTGGGTGAACAGCCCGGTGCCGTTGCCAAACGGGTTGGCGTTGACCAGCGCGATGGCTTCATCGAGGGTGTCGACTTCCAACACCACCAGCACCGGGCCGAAAATTTCCTGGGTGTAGATCTGCATGTCGGTAGTCACGCCCGAGAACAGGGTCGGACCGACGAAGTTGCCTTGCTCGAAGCCCGGCACCTGAATGTCGCGGCCATCCAGCTCCAGCTTGGCGCCTTCTTTCACGCCGCTTTCGATCAACTCCAGGATACGGGCCTTGGCGCGCTTGGAAATCACCGGGCCGACATCCGTGCCCGCTTCACTACCGGCGTTGACCTTGAGCTTTTGCGCCAGCGCCTTGAGATCCGGCAGCCACTGTTTGGACGCCCCCACCAGCACCACCACCGAGGTGGCCATGCAACGCTGGCCCGCCGCGCCGAAACCGGCACCGACCAGAGCATTGAGGGTGTGTTCGCGGTTGGCATCCGGCAGCACCACGGCGTGGTTCTTGGCGCCCATCATCGATTGCACGCGCTTGCCGTGCTTGCCCGCCAGGTCGTAGACGTGGGTACCGACGGCCGTCGAACCGACGAAGGACACGGCCTTGATGTCTTTATGGGTGCACAGCGCATCCACCACAGCCTTTCCGCCGTGCACCACGTTCAGCACGCCAGGCGGCACACCAGCTTCCAGCGCCAGCTCCACCAGCAGTAGGGTCGACAGCGGGTCTTGTTCGGACGGCTTGAGGACGAAGGTATTACCGCAGGCGATGGCCATCGGGAACATCCACAGCGGAATCATTGCCGGGAAGTTGAACGGGGTAATGCCGGCACACACGCCGATGGGCTGACGCAGGGTGTAAGTGTCGACACCACCCGCGACGTTCTCGGCGAACTCGCCCATTTGCAGGGTGCCGATGGAACAGGCGTGCTCCACCACTTCCAGGCCACGGAAAATGTCGCCCTCGGCATCGGCAATGGTCTTACCCTGCTCGGCGCTGAGGACTACGGCGATGCGTTTGGAATGCTCGCGGATCAAGGCTTGTAGCTTGAGCATGATGCGCATGCGCGCGCCGATCGGCGTCAGCTTCCAGGTCTGGAAGGCGCGATGGGCTGCGTCGATGGCGGCGTTGACTTCATCGGCCGTGGCGAACGGGACTTTGGCCAGCACTTGCTGGGTAGCCGGGTTGACGATGTCTTGCCACTCGGTGGTCTTGGACTCGACCCACTCGCCGTTGATCAGCAACTTGACCTGTTGCACGGAAATATCGGCAGATGCGTTCATGTGGTCTCCAAATCTTATATTTATGCTAGAGAACCAAGGCGTTGAATCGCCTTGAAGAATGAGGCGTTCGGACTGTTTTTGGAGTATAGATGTGCAAATCTCTAATAAGAACGCACATAAAAGCCGGTCCAATATGCAAAAAAACATCACATCACTGGGTTCCCTGAACTGGGACGACCTGAAGTTTTTCCTCGAAGTGGCCCGCACGCGCAAGGCCAGCGTCGCCGCCAAACGCCTGGCGGTGGACTACACCACCGTGTCGCGTCGCATCAGTTCACTGGAAGTGTCCCTCGGCACGTTGCTGTTCGAAAAATCCCGGACCAACGGCTTCGTCCTGACACCCGAAGGTCAGCGTCTGCTGGGTTACGCCGAGTCCATCGAAAGCACCCTGCACATGGCCTGCGAGCAAGTCTCGGGCTCCGGCGTTGCGCTGTCCGGCCATGTGCGCATGGGCTGCACCGAAGGCTTTGGCAGCTTTTTCGTGACCCCGCAGTTGAGCCACTTTGTCGACACGTATCCCGCGATCTCGGTAGACATCCTGCCCCTGCCCCACTTCATCAGCCTGTCCAAACGCGAAGCCGACATCGTCATCGCCCTGGAACGCCCGGAACACGGGCCCTACGTGTGCTGCAAACTGTGCGACTACAAGCTGCAGCTGTATGCGACCCAGGAATACCTCGACCAACATCCGCCCATCCGCAAACCCGCGGATTTGGCCGAGCATCCGTTTATCAGCTACGTGGACGACCTGGCGTTCAGCTCCGAGCTGCTTTACTTGGCCAACGTAGTGCCCGGCGCCAGCGCCAGCCTGCGCAGCACCAGCGTGATTGCGCAGTACGTGGCCGCGCAGCAGGGCCGGTCGATGGCGATCTTGCCGTGCTTTCTGGCAGCGCAAGATCCACGGTTGTTGCCCGTGCTGGGGGAGCAGATTGCGATTACGCGGCAGTTCTGGATGTATTGCCGGGAAGATTTGAGGAAGCTGAAGCGGATTACGTTGTTGTGGGATTACATCAGGGAAGTGACGGAGCAGAACCAGGGGTTGTTGATGGGGGAGACGCGGGAGATCACGTTCGCGGATTAAAGGGCCAGCGCCGACGATTTTTTAAGAAGCGGTTTGCTTACTTTTGCGCTTTTCAAAAGTGAGCCGCCGTAAGGGCGGAACCCTGAGTCGCCGTTACCGCAGCAACGGGTATGTACTCGGCCAGCATCCCGGGTCGGCTATCAGGCGGCCATCAAGACATGGGTATCTACTCATCTATCACCCGGTGAGTTTCCTGTTAGAACTCAGCGGCTGGTTTTGGGGCCGCTTCGCAGCCCAGCGCGGGGCAAGCCCGCTCACCACAGAGTTAGGTGTCAGCCTTTGGGAGTTAGGTAGAGGCCTTTGCCCCGATAGCAGTGGATCAGTCAAAAATGCATCAACTGATACTCCCTCATCGGGGGTAAGCCCTCTCCCACATTTGATTGCATCGCAAAGTGCTGTCGCGCTGAGTCCAGTCAGTCGGCGATGACTACAATCGACACCCGTCGATTCTCGGTACGCCCCGCCGCTGTCGCGTTAGACGCGACGGGTTCAGCGCTGCCCAGCCCGCGCAGTTGGATGTTTTCTTCTTTCATGCCCACGCCTTGCAGCACCGTCGCCACGCTTTTCGCGCGGCGCAGGGACAGTTGCTGGTTGTAGGTTTCCTTGCCCGAGGTGTCGGTGTGGCCGTCAACGCGCACGCGTTCGATGCCCACGCCCAGCAAGGCCTTACCGATGCGCTGCACGATATCGGTGCTGGGTTGGTTGAGGGTTTCTACGTCGCTGCCAAACAGGACTTTGCCCGACAGGCCGAATGCCCAGCCTTCGTCGGTGAGTTCGAAACCCTGTTGTTTGAGGACTGCGACCTGCGCCGGGCTCAGGCCTTTGGGTGGGGCTGTCTGGCACCCGCCGAGGGCGAGAAAGGCCACGAGCAACGAGATAAGTAAAAAGCGCGCGCTAGAAAACAAGGGATCAACTCCTGTGTTGAACATTGGCGGTAGAGTGCTCCGACTCTGCCGTTTGCTGGCCGCCCTGGGAAAACCGTTTGGCCTGGTACATCGCCGCATCGGCGGCATTGAGCAAGGTGCCGGGGGTGACACCGTGTTCGGGGTAGATGGCGATACCAATACTGAGGGAGGTAAACACCTGGGTGTCGCCAGGCACGGCAATCGGCGTGTCCATGCTGGCGATGATCTTGTCGGCGATGCGCTGGGCGTCTTCGACCTTGTGCAGCGGCGCCAGCAGGATGGCGAACTCATCGCCGCCCAGGCGTGCTACCAGGTCGTCTTCTCGCAGTTGCGCACGCACGCGCTCGGCGACGGCCACGAGCACGGCATCCCCTGCCGCATGTCCAAAGCTGTCATTGATCTCTTTGAAGCGGTCGCTGTCGAGGTAAAGCACCGCCAATTGTTCCTTGGCCTTGGCAGCGCTGCGCAGGGCACGGATCAACCGGCCTTCGAAGAACGCACGGTTCGGCAAGCCGGTAAGGCTGTCATGGTTGGCCTTGTGTGCGAGGGTTTCGTTTTCGCTTTGCAGGTGGCTTTGCCAGGCTTCCATCTCGCCAAGCAAAGCATTGAAGTCGCTGCCCAGGCTATCGAGTTCGGCGATGCGCGCCGGCGGCACGCGACGGTCGAAGTCGCGTTCGCTGCGCGCGGCGTGGGCCACGGCGGCGAGGCTTTGCAGCGGCCCGGTGATGCCCTTCAGCAAACGGCGCGCGAGGTGCAGGGCAACCCAAGCGCTGAGAGCGGTACAGATCAGGATCCCCGCCAGACCACTGAGTAGAAAGCGCAGCAGGCTGCCACCGTGGCCGGTCAGGTGGATGCTGCCGATGGTCCGCCCCTGGTGCAGGATCGGCTGATTGATGGGCTGTTCAAGCAGGGTATGCGCCAGTGCCAGTTCAACCCGCGAGAGCATGCCGGTTTCCGGGCGTTCCCAATGCGCCAACAGCCTGCCGCTGGCGTCGAACACATCGGCCTGGGCCACTTCTTCAGTTGAAGCAATCAGGCTAAGGGCTTCGGTGGCCGCAGCGCGGTCGTTGAACACCACCGCCGCTTCGACGGTGTAATTGATGGAACGCGCGATCAGGTGCAGGTTGTGTTCGGCGTAGACCCGCAGCGCCAAGACGCCGAGCAGGGTCAGGGACACGCTGGCCAGGGTCACCGCTACCAGCGCCAGGATCATATGCCCGCGGCCGATAACGGAGCGCAGAGTGGGTCGCACAGTCACGGCTGTCATGAGGCCGGCGCCCGACGACGGGACAGTTGCAGCACGCTGGGGTGAATACGCACGCCGCTGCGCGCCACCGAGTCGAGGTTGACCTCAAACGACACCTGCTCATCGCCCACGCGCAGGCAGAACAGGCTGCCCACGGTGCACTGGTCACCGCCTTCGCTGATGCTGAGCACCGGATGGCCGATCAACGAGTCAAACAGGCGGCTGCGTTCGTCAGTGCTGAGTTTGCCGATGTACACGGCATCGCAGGCGTTGACGACATCGGGGTGGTCGACCAGCAGGCGTCGCACCACGACCGGACGACCGGTGGCCTGGGTGGTGCCCTTGATCAGATCGTCGGTGTATTGAGTCGGGCCGAGGATGCACAGGCGCAGTTGCTCAGGCTCCACGGGCCAGCGGGCATAACTGAGAATACCAAGTACCACTTGGGTGACCGCCTGGGCGCGCTGATCAGCCGGGCCCGGGGCTTCGGCAAATACGCGAGGTGCCAGCAGGCATAGAACCGCCATCAGCAGTAGGCGTCTCCAGCTCAAACTACGCTCAGTGGGCGAGACGGCCACGTTCATGCAGCGATACTCTCAGGTGTTATCGGGGTGATGCCGCAACGATAGCACAGCGTCAGATATTTCTGACTCCGGACCCAACTCCAGCATCAGCCCACTCAAGCGTTTGACCTTGCGCCGCACGGCCTCCTCAAACACACCGCCACGGGGCTCGATCAGGCTAAACCAGCGTTTGGCGCGGGTGATGCCGGTGTAGATCAGTTCCTTGGTCAGCACCGGGTTCAAGGCGTCCGGCAGGATCAGCGCGGTGTGGGTGAATTCCGAGCCTTGGGATTTGTGCACGGTCATGGCGTATACGGTTTCCACATCATTCAGACGGCTGGGCAATACAAATCGCACGCCGCCTTGGCCGTCGTTACGTGGGAAAGCGACGCGCAGCACCTGAGGGCCGCCGTCACTTTCGGGCAGCTTCAGGGCGATACCGATGTCGCCGTTCATCAAGCCCAGGCCGTAATCGTTGCGTGTCATCAGCACCGGGCGACCTTCGTACCATTGCTCGTCACCCTCGATCAGCCGCACTTTGCGCAAGGCTGCAGTGATGCGCACGTTCAGCCCTTCCACACCCCAAGGGCCCTTGCGCACGGCGCAGAGCAGTTGGAACGCATCGAAGGCTTGCAGCAGTTGTTGCGCCCACTGGGTCCAGGCGAGATCGTCGCGCGGGGTTTCGAGGGCCGGACGCGCGCTGTGCAGCAAGTTGAGGTAATAGCGATAACCCTGGGCGCCATCGCCCTGCCCATCCAGCACCAGCCGTTCCAGGGCGTGGTCATGCTCACCTTTAAGGCCGACGCAGAACAGGTCGTTATGGCTACGCGCGGCCAATAACTTGCGGGCCTCTTCGGCGTTTTGCTGGTTGACCCAGCGCGCCAATTGGCCGATGCCGCTGCCTTCGCCGAAACGTCGCGAGTAACGCAGCATCACCACTTGCTGGGCCAGAGGATGGCTGCCGTCGAGGTCCTCCAGCAGGCCGCTGGCGTCGAGGTCTTCACCGCTGACGGCTTGCAGCCATTGACGAGTCTGAGGGCTGTACCAGCCGGCTTCGGCGTCGCGGCACAAATCACCCAGTACGGCGCCAGCCTCTACCGAGGCGAGTTGGTCCTTGTCGCCTAGTAACACCAAGCGGGCATGGGGCGGTAACGCGTCCAGCAGATTGGCCATCATTTCCAGGTCGATCATCGAGGCTTCGTCCACCACCAGCACATCCAGGGGCAACGGGTTACCAAGGTGATGGCGAAAGTGCCGAGTGCCCGGACGGCTGCCCAGCAAACGATGAACCGTGGTGACCTGGGTCGGAATCTTTTCCTTCACGCTTTGCGGCACTGTCAGCGACAGCACTTGCTGGCTGATGGATTCGGTCAAGCGCGCGGCGGCTTTACCGGTAGGCGCGGCCAAGCGGATACGCAACGGGCTGCCGGTTTCTACCGCTGGCGCTTGCAAGAGTGCGAGCAGGCGCACCACGGTGGTGGTCTTGCCGGTGCCGGGGCCACCGGTGACGATGCTGAAGGCACCGCGGGTGGCCAATGCGCAGGCGAGTTTTTGCCAGTCGATCACGCCGTCGGGCGGCGGCTGGTCAAACAAGCCATTCAAGCGCTGGGGCAAATCCGCGGCGACGCTTTCCTGGGTGGCGAGACGCAAGCGCAATGCGGTGTCGATGCGCCTTTCGTAGGTCCAGTAGCGGCGCAGGTACAGGCGTGTGCCCGACAGTACCAAGGGACGACTGTGTGCCGATTCGCTGCCGTCCACCGCCAGGGCGACCAACGGGCTGGCGGCCAATGCGTGACACCAGTGGGCGCCGTCGAGGCCGTCGAGCAACTGAGACGGCAGCAGCATGGCGCCGGTTTGCAGGTCGCCTTCGGGCGGCAAGGACAATGCAAAGTCTGGCGCTTTGAGGGTTTCGAACAGATCCAGGCACACATGGCCGTGGCCCAGTTGATGGCTGGTCAGCGCCGCGGCCAGTAACACCAAAGGGTCGGCGTGTGGGTCGAGTTCGTGCAGGAAACCGACGAAGGCTTTGTCCAATGCGCGCAGCCAACCGCGGTCAACCCAACGCTCCAGCAACTGCACCAGGTCGGCAGCGCGGCTCAGGGGTTCCAGTGCCTCAAGCGGTGATGGCAACAGGCTCATAACAACACTCCTTGTTCCCAGGCAGGCTCAACCTTGGGCGGGATGGGCTTGCCCTGGAACAGCAGGTCCAGGCCTTCGATCAGCTCACGCGGCGGCCGGGTGAAAAACGCTCCTCGGCTGACGGCTTGGGTGCCCCGCAAGAACACATACAGCGCGCCACCGACGTGGCGGTCGTAGTCGTAGTCCGGCAGACGCGCCTTGAGCTGGCGATGCAGCGCCAGCAGGTAAAGGACGTATTGCAGGTCATATCGATGCTCAAGGATCGACTGCTCCATGGCCGCTTGGGTGTAGGCCAAGTCGTCAGGGCCGAGCCAGTTGGATTTGTAGTCAGCCACGTAGTAGCGGCCATCGTGTTCGAAGGTCAGGTCGATAAAACCTTTGAACATGCCGTTGAGCAGCACCGGCTCGGCAGCGACACGGGAGACACCGTTATGGGTGTACTGGCAGACCAGCTTGTCGAGGGCAAGCACGTCGACTTTGTGGCTGGCGAACCAGAATTCCATTTCGATCTGATACTGCTGCAGGCTGCTCAAGCTGACGTGGTCGTTATCCACAGGCAATGGCGTGTGCAGTAAGTGACCCAGCCAATCGCTGAGGGTGATGATCCAGCCTTCCCAGTTGCGGCGATTGCAGCGCGCACCTACAGCGTTCTCGATGGCTTGCGACGTCGCGTTGAAACCTTCTTCGCCGGCCCACTCCAGGAGGCCGTGAAGGAAGGTGCCTGGGTTAGGACCGCGTGGGAAACGGTGAATATCGCCGCCGGAAGCCGCTACTTCACGCGGTGCGTCGGGATCGAGGCGTTCGTCATCAAACAGCTTTTGCGCTTGTGGGCTTTCTGGCGCTTCGAGGTTGGCGACGCTCATGCTTTCACCCATTCGCAAGGCGCTGTAGGACGCGATCCACCAGTTTTCGGCAGCTTTGCGCTTAGGCAGCAACGGTGCGAGCAAAGTCGCTTGGTTGCGCGGCGGGTGAAACATGATCTCTTGGGCATCGGGCACGTGGGCATAGTGGATGGCCGGGCAGCCTTCCTGCAGATCCAGCAGCCAGCGCGCCAGTCCCGCAGACTCGCCCAACGAAGCTCCAGCGCCGAGCAAGTAGCCCAGCGCCGACAGGTGCAATACCGAGCTGCTGCTGTTGCCGCGCTTGAGGTCGGCAACGCCAAGCCAGCAGGCATGTTTGGCGCGGGTCAGGGCCACGTAGAGCAAACGCAGGTCTTCGGCCAGGCGCTCGTCATCGGCCTGGGCGATTAACTCAGGCGTAGGACGCAGGCTGACTTGCGACTTGCCGGTTTCATCGTGGTAATGCAGCGGCAGGCGACTACCGTCGACCGGCTTGGCCGAACAGATGAAGGGCAGGAAGACCAGGTCGTATTCCAGGCCCTTGGATTTGTGAATGGTCACGACCTTGACCAGTTGCTCATCACTTTCCAGGCGCAGGATTTGCTCTTCCCCGGCTTGACCGGACAACGCGAGGTGTTCGGCCAGGTGGCGGATCAACGCCTGTTCACCGTCAAGTTCCGACGCGGCTTGTTGCAACAACTCGCTGAGGTGCAACAGGTTGGTCAGCACACGTTCGCCGTCGCTGCGGGCAATCAGGGTTTGCGGCAGTTTGAAGTCGTGCAGCAGACGACGCAGCATCGGCAGCACGCCTTGGGTTCGCCAGATCACGCGGTAGCCACGGAACTGCATCACGCGGCGTTCCCACGCCAGTTCGTCCTGGTTCAGACGCTCAAGTTCGGGCAGTGATAGGTTCAAGGTGACGCAAGCCAGGGCAGCCCGTAGCGGCCGCTCGACGTCCGGCTCGGCACAGGCCTTGAGCCAGGCCAGCAAGTCGTGAGCTTCCTGGGCGGCGAACACCGAATCCTTGTCGGACAGGTATACGCTGCGCACACCACGGGCGGCCAACTCGGCGCGCACCGCTTGGGCTTCCTTGCCGTCGCGCACGAGGATGGCGATGTCTGACGGCAGTACGCCTTTGAAGCTGTCATCCGGCCTTAAAAAACCGGCCGTGCCTTGCTGGCCGCCGTTGAGCAACTCGACAATCTGGGTAGCACAGGCGGCGGCCAGTTGTTGGCGGTACACCGCGTTGGACACCGGCTGGTCGGTGGGCAGGTGCCAAAGGTGCATGGCCGGTAGCGTTTGGCCGTCGACCTGCAGTTTTTCCTTGCGGCCTTGGGATAACACCGGCTGGAACGGCACCGGGTTATCGCCATTCGGCTCGCGGAACAGGAACGCGCCCCGGCCCGTTTCTGCGCGCTGGAACACATGGTTCACCGCCTCGACCATCGCATGGCTGGAACGGAAGTTGGTACCCAAGGTGTGGTGGCGGCCGGTGGTGGATTGGCGGGCGCGCAGGTAGGTGTAGATGTCGGCGCCACGGAACGCGTAGATCGCTTGCTTGGGGTCGCCGATCAGGAACAGGCCACTGTCGAGGTGGTTCTCTTCGATGCGGTAAATGCTGTCGAAGATGCTGTACTGCACCGGGTCGGTGTCTTGGAACTCGTCGATCAGAGCCACCGGGAATTGCTCGCGGATCACGCTGGCCAAGCGTTCGCCACCCTCTGCCTGCAGAGCGGCATTCAGGCGGATCAGCATGTCGTCGAAGCCCATTTCTGCGCGACGGCGTTTTTCTTCTTCGAAGCGTTTACCCACCCAACCGGCAGCGTGTTGCAACACGGCGGCGTCAGGGGTTGGTAAGGCGTCGAGAGCTGCTTTGAGGCCGGCCATGGCGTCGATGCCGGGGTGCTGCGGCGGGTCGCCCTTCCATGCTTCGGCCATGCCGTCGGGGGTGAGGCGGGTGAAGCCGGTGCCGATGTCCAGTTGTTCCAAGGTTTCATCAGCGGCCCAGGCGCTGATTTTTTCGAACCAGGGCTCGAAGTAACGCGCTTGCATCTTGCGCCCGTCAACGGCTTTCGCGGCCACGGCTTGCAGGCAGATGTCACGCAGCTCTGCGGCCCATTGCTGCCAGGGCGCCTTGAGTTCTATCAGGGCTTCTCGGCGCTCCCGCAAGCAGGCATTGATCAGCTCCGCGGGTTCGCGGGTTTCATCGGTGGGCCTATCGCTGCCGAACAGCGCGCGCACCCGAGGCATCAATGCGGCAGGACCGCCCCAGTTGTTGCGCACCCAGTTGAGCGCGTCGTCACGCATTGGGTAGCAAAACAGCCGCCAGTAGTCGCGCAGCACTTCGCCGAGCAGGTCGCTGTGGTCGGTTTCAAGGGTTTGGGTGAACAAGCTGCCGCTGTCAAACGCGTGCTCGCGCAGCATGCGCTGGCACCAGCTGTGAATCGTGGAAACCGCTGCTTCATCCATCCATTGCGCGGCGATGTCCAGGCGGTTGGCGCAGGCGGGCCATTGCTCCGGGAGGTATTGCGCGCGCAGGTCAGCGATCAGCGCGTCGGGTTGTTCGATCTCATCGCGGAAGAAACGAGCGGCTTCGGCCAGACGAATGCGGATACGCTCGCGCAGTTCTTTGGTGGCGGCATCGGTAAAGGTGACGACGAGGATTTGCGGTGGCAGCAACTCGCGACCGAACCCGGCTTCATCACCACCATGACCCAGTACCAGACGCAGATACAAGGCAGAAATAGTGAAGGTCTTGCCGGTACCGGCGCTGGCTTCGATCAGTTGGCTGCCGCTCAGCGGGAAGGCCAGGGCCAAGGGTTTGCTGCTCATGCGCCGGCCTCTTCGCCTGTAAGTGATCGCCATGGGGCATTGATCAGCGGTCGATATAAGGTTTCGCACCAGCCTTCGAATTCTTCGCTGGCAATCAAGGCTGCGTAATCGGGGAACTGCCGGGTAAGCGCCGGAGTTTCGCGGCGTTCGCCGTCGGTGGTCAGGCCGTCACCTTCATAGGCTTTGCTCGCTGCCGCCTGCGCTTTGGCCGGGTCGGTTTGGCTAAGCCAGGCGAAGGCCGTTTTGACGGCTACCGGCAGCGGTTTTCTCATTCCACTGTGCCAGGCCAGCAGCAGGTTGCTGAGGATTTCTTGGGCGACGGGCTTATCCAGCGGGGCCAGTAACAACGTATCGTCACTTGCCACTAGACCCGTGCTCAACGGTAGGCCACAGGCGCACGCCACCACATGGTTGACCCAAGGGCGGATCAGTCGATGCCACTTGCGTGCCTTGATCGATCCAATGCTATTGGGGATGGTGGTGACGCTAAGCAATCCGCCATCACTGCGTCGGTGCAGGCCGCTGATCCAGCCTTCCAATGCAATGCCTTGATGCTCAAAACTGATCGGTTCGGCACCGATGTGTGGAGTGGGCCAGAGCGCCAGTAATTGTTGGTAGCGTTGCAGCAAACCCGGCAGAGGCTCGATCAATTCGTTGCGCAGGCACTCGCCAAAACCGACCATGGGCAGTAAGCCACTTCCTTGCAAACGCAGGGCCTGGGCGTTGAGGGCTTGGTCCAGGTGATCGGGTTGGGACAGCGCCGCATTCAACAGGCTATCGCTCAGGCTGTAACGTTGCAGCGCATCGAGAACGAAGGGTTCCTCATCGGCCAGCGGCACTTCGGCGGCCTCGAAGAACACTTTCAGACGCTGACTGAAGAAGTGTTTGACCGGGTTGCGTAGGAAATCTTGCAACTGGCCGAGGCTCAGGGGTTCTTCCTGATGGTGTTGTGCCAGATCATCTTGCTCAGGTGCGGCTACCTGCGCTTCGTGTAGCAACTGCCATTCGCGAGCGTAGCTGAACAGCGGATCGCCTTCGTGGAAGTAGCGGGCGCTGAAAGGTTGGAGTGGGTGTTCCTGGGTCATCGCGTCCAGCAGTGGCTTTTCTGGTTCTGCGTTATGCCAGCCGCTGGCGATATGGTCGCGCAGTTGGCCGATCAAAACAGACGCAGGACGCTCGCTGTTATCGCGAATGCTTCGGCCGACCCAACTGATGTAAAGCTGGTCTCGGGCCGATAGCAGCGCTTCAAGTAGTAGGTAACGGTCGTCTTCGCGGCGCGAACGGTCGCCTGGGCGATAGTCGCTGCCCATCAGGTCGAAATCCAAGGGTGGTTGGGCTCGCGGGTAGTCGCCGTCGTTCATACCAAGCAGGCAAACCAGCTTGAACGGAATCGCGCGCATAGGCATCAAGGTGCAAAAATTGACAGCCCCGGCGAGGAATCGCTGGGATAGACGACCTTGGTCCAGGCCGGCGAGCCATGCTTCACGGACTACGGTGAGCGGTAACTCATCCTGTAGGCCTACTGACTCGCAGGTTACCAGCCAGGTTTCCCTTAGTTGCTCAAGCTGACCCAGCAGGTAATCGTCGTGCTCACTGCTGGGCAGGAAAAACAGTTGCATCAGGCGTTGCAAACGTTCGCCCCACTCGTGGGGAGCTGCGGGTTGGGACAACGCCTGATGGGCATCGCCGAGTGCGTCGAGTAAAGCCACCAGCGGGCCGATTAATGCCGCATCGAGTCCGCCAATTTCGTCGTAAGGTTCAATGCCGTTACAGGCAGCACCGGTGCCGACGGCGTAACCCAGCAGCATACGGCGAAGGCCGAAACTCCAGCTGTTTTGTTCCAGCTCACTTGGCAGACCGAGGCCGGCCCGTTGTTCCGCGTTGAGCCCCCAACGGATACCGGCACCTTCAATCCAGCGGTGCAATGTGGGCAGGTCGCGCTCCTTGATGGCAAAGCGTTCACGCAAGGCCGGGACGTCCAGCAGATCAAGAATCTCGCTGACGGGAAAGCGACTGTCGGGGAGTTTGAGCAGGTGTTCGACGGCGATCAGCAGAGGGTCGCGGCCACGTTGACCTTGGTCGGTCAGGGTAAAGGGGATGAAGCGTGAATCACTTCTTTCCAACTGGCCGAAGACCGCACGAATATGCGGTGCGTAGCTGTCGACGTCGGGGACCATGACAATGATGTCCCTTGGACGAAGCGTGGGGTCGGCGCTGAAGCGTTGGAGCAGTTGATCGTGAAGGATTTCCACTTCGCGCTGGGCGCTGTGGGCAATGTGGAAGCGAACTGAGGTGTCACGCTCCAGATCGACTGCGGGCCATAGGTCGCGGGTTTCGTTGAGTGGGCGCAGTTCGAGGATATCGTCCTGGAGCTGGTTGAGCAGTGTCGTGGGCTCGCTGTCACTGAACAGGTCGATGCGGCCATCACGAAAGGCAGCGCGGTAGCTGTTCGGGTCGTCGTAACTGTCCAGAAGACTGATGTAGTCGCGGCCTTGTTTACCCCAGGCGGCCAGCAGCGGATGGGCGTGCTGGTGCAAGGTTTGTGGGTCGATGGTGACCGGCATACCGGCTTTGCGTGATTGACGCTTGTATTCGTTACGCAGTAGATCTTTGTCGGCGACGATGTCGGACCAGTGGTGGCGACAAGGATTGTGCACGCACAGCAAGACTTGGCTGAAACGGGCAAGGCCAGCCAACGCTTCGAGCGCTTGGGCAGGCAAGGAAGAAATCCCGAAAACAATCACCCGAGAAGGCAAGCCCTTCGGCGCTTCCTCAAGAGCATTGATACGTTCGATAAAGCGTTGGTGGACGCCGGCGCGACTTTCGGCCATCCCCTCTTCCCCGACGTCCAACAGCAGTGCGCGCCATAACTCGGCTTGCCAGCAATTGGCGGGGTTAAGAGGCTTGGATTCCCCTCGACCGTTGCGCAATTGGTGGCGGCCGGCGGCCCAGTCCTCCAGCCAGTCGGCACGATAGACTTGGTATTGGTCGAACAAGTCAGCCAGGCGTTCCGCGAGCTGGTAGCGTTTACGCAAGTCCGCGTCGTTCGTCAGAAAGCGCTGCAATGGCTCGAAGTGCGGCTGATCAATGAGCTCAGGAAGCAAGCGCATCAGGCGCCAAGTGAGTGGGGCTTTATCGAGCGGGGACGTGGGGGGGATTTCGTCACGACCCAAGACCATGCGATAGAGCTGCCACATGAAGCTGCCGGGGAGCTGAACATCGATCGCGGCAGCGATTCCGCAGCCGCCCATGTCGCCGTCTTCTGGGTCTTCCGCCAGGGCCAGTTTGAGCCACTGGGCAATGCCGTTGCTCTGTACCAGGGCAATTTCGTTTTCCAGGGGAGCCAGTGGGTAGCGGCGCATCCAGCTCACCACCAGGCTGCGTAGTTCGTCCAGGCGATTGCCATGAACCACCATAAATCCAGCGCTGGGGGACGTCGCATCCGGCATAACGGCTTCCTTGGGAAAAGCAAAATCGAGGCATGGACTTTAGCACTGAAGATTGCTCGGATGAGCGTCTTCGCACTTTCCGATCGCCCAAAACAAAACCCCATCTGCTTTCGCAAATGGGGTTTCGGAATTTAATCTTGACGATGACCTACTCTCACATGGGGAAACCCCACACTACCATCGGCGATGCATCGTTTCACTACTGAGTTCGGGATGGGATCAGGTGGTTCCAATGCTCTATGGTCGTCAAGAAATTCGGGGACTGAGTCGTGGCCAGTTGGCCTCGCTTCAGCAAATTGGGTATGTGATAGCTTTCGGTGTTTGCAAGAGTCGAACTTTCGGTTCATTTCGTCTTCACACACCGCAATCTGGTGCTCTTTCGCTTTTCAGCTCGAAGCAAGCAAATTGCTTGGGTGTTATATGGTCAAGCCTCACGGGCAATTAGTATTGGTTAGCTCAACGCCTCACAGCGCTTACACACCCAACCTATCAACGTCGTAGTCTTCGACGGCCCTTCAGGGAACTCAAGGTTCCAGTGAGATCTCATCTTGAGGCTAGTTTCCCGCTTAGATGCTTTCAGCGGTTATCTATTCCGAACATAGCTACCCGGCAATGCCACTGGCGTGACAACCGGAACACCAGAGGTTCGTCCACTCCGGTCCTCTCGTACTAGGAGCAGCCCCTCTCAAATCTCAAACGTCCACGGCAGATAGGGACCGAACTGTCTCACGACGTTCTAAACCCAGCTCGCGTACCACTTTAAATGGCGAACAGCCATACCCTTGGGACCGGCTTCAGCCCCAGGATGTGATGAGCCGACATCGAGGTGCCAAACACCGCCGTCGATATGAACTCTTGGGCGGTATCAGCCTGTTATCCCCGGAGTACCTTTTATCCGTTGAGCGATGGCCCTTCCATACAGAACCACCGGATCACTAAGACCTACTTTCGTACCTGCTCGACGTGTCTGTCTCGCAGTCAAGCGCGCTTTTGCCTTTAT
>NZ_CP162826.1:0-3130000 GCF_054683855.1 Pseudomonas sp. H1_D04 | reverse complement strand
CAGCAGTCCAAGCCCAAGAATCACATATACCAGGCGATGCAGCTTCTTCCAACGACTGCCCAGTCGACGTTGGCTATAGCGATTAGACGTCACCGCCAACACCAGCAACGACAAGAACCCTAACGTACCCACAATAATATAAGGCCGCTTACGTAGCTCGACCCCAAGCTGAGACCAATCCAGACCCAGAACAAACACACAATAGGCCGCCAGATGCAGTACCACATAAGCAAAGCACCACAACCCTAGCTGTCGGCGCACCGCTATCCACCCCGCCCAGCCGCTCAACTTTTGCAGCGGGGTCATCCCCAGCGTGATCAACAGCAGGATCAAAGTGCCCAACCCCAGTCGATCAACCAGCACCTTTCCTGGATCTGGTCCAAGAACAAAACTCCACGCCTCATATAGCCATAACAAAGGCCACACTGCCGCGACTATAAAAACGCCGATGCGCCAGATGGGGTAGCGCATTAGTAGTTCTTCCGCAGGTCGAGACCGGCATATAAAGAAGCAACCTCATCCGAGTAACCATTGAACATCTGCGTTTCACGTACATTCGGACTGAACAAACCACTTGGCAGACGACGCTCACGCGCCTGAGTCCAACGCGGATGGTCCACTGTAGGGTTCACATTGGCATAGAACCCATACTCATCCGCCGCAATACTCTGCCACGTGGTTTTCGGCTGCTCACTCACAAGGCTGATCCGCACGATCGACTTCACACTCTTGAAACCGTACTTCCAAGGCACGACGAGACGTAACGGCGCGCCGTTCTGATTGGGCAACTCGCGCCCATACATCCCAACGGCAAGAATCGCTAAAGGATTCATCGCCTCATCCAGGCGCAAACCTTCAACATAAGGCCAATCGATCAAGCCAAAACTCGAACGCTGCCCCGGCATGCTCTTGGAATCCTGGAGTGTTTCAAAGCGGATGTATTTGGCCTTGGAGGTTGGCCCAACCTGCTGGAGCAACGCGGATATCGGAAAGCCCATCCATGGAATGACCATCGACCAAGCCTCGACGCAGCGCAACCGGTAGATCCGCTCTTCCAACTGATAGGGCTTCATGAAGTCCTCCAAGGCATAACGCCCCGGCTTGGCAACCTCACCATCAATCACGACACTCCAAGGTTCGGTCTTGAGTGAACCCGCGTTGTTCGCCGGATCCCCTTTGTCAGTGCCGAATTCATAGAAGTTGTTGTAGTGGGTTGCGTCCTTGAACGGGGTGATAGCCTCACCTTCAACCGTCACAGCCTGCCATTTAGTAGCAGGCAGCTTGCCAGTAAACCAGCTCGGCGCCTTCCCCGGCTCAACATCGGCATATCGCGCAGCGTCATCCGCACTGGCCCAACGCGGCAGGCTGCTGGCAGCAATGCCCGCAAGCGCACCACCGATAAAGCTACGGCGAGAAAAATAGAAGGATTCAGGAGTGACATCCGATTCATGGCAATCGGACGCTTTAGGCAATTTGATTAACATGGCAACTCCGCAGCATTGGAGGACTGATGCACCAATAGACTGCGGAGTATGGGGGAAATTACATTAAGGCAACGTTTTGTCCCGGCGCATATCTAGCAAGTACTGAACTGGCCCAGAAGCGGCGTAGACCAAGAAGGCCAATAGCAGAATCCGAGGCGGATCACTGAAGACCACCGCAAACACCAGCACCACTGCCAGGATTGCCACGAAAGGTACTCGCCCTTTGAGATCAAGCTCCTTGAAGCTGTTGTACTTGATGTTGCTGACCATCAGCATTCCGGCAGCGGCAACCATTAACGCCACCAGGAAAGACATTTTCGAGCCCTGGATGCCGTAATCACTGAATGCCCAGACGATACCCGCCACGACACCCGCCGCTGCCGGACTGGCCAACCCGATGAAGTAACGTTTATCAGCAGTACCCACCTGAGTGTTGAAGCGCGCCAGACGCAAAGCGGCGCCCGCGACATAGATGAAGGCAACCATCCAGCCAACCTTCCCCATGTCACCCAACGCCCAAGCAAATGCCAACAGCGCCGGCGCGACCCCAAATGCAACCATGTCAGACAGCGAATCGTACTCGGCACCGAAAGCACTTTGGGTATTGGTCATACGTGCAACACGACCATCCAAACCGTCGAGTACCATGGCCACGAAAATGGCAATGGCCGCAAAACCGAAGTACTTGCTGGCACTCGCCGCATCACCCGCCGCCAGCGCACTTTGGGCACTCATGGAGTTGATAATGGAATAGAAACCGGCAAACAAGTTTGCCGTAGTGAACAGATTGGGCAGCAAATAGATGCCACGATGCCGGACCTTGCGGCCTTCAGCGTCATGCCCTTCTTCGACATGTTCATCGATCGGTAGCAGGCTTTCGGCGTCAGGAGCCTGGTTAGGCTCTTCGGGACGTTCGCTCATGGACTTTACCTTGCAACGGTGTGAAAAAATTCGACCAATACTTGCGGCGAGTGTTCGCTCGCAAACGATGCAGCTTTATACCAGAACCCGCCCCCAAACGAAAAAACGCGGCCTAAGCCGCGTTTTCTCTTGATGCGTACGACTTAGTTTTTAGCTTTGTCGACGATCTTGTTGGCACCGATCCACGGCATCATGGAACGCAGTTGCTCGCCGATGACTTCGATACCGTGAGCAGCGTTGTTACGACGCTTGGCGGTCATCGAAGGGTAGCCGGTAGCGCCTTCACTGATGAACATTTTGGCGTATTCGCCGTCCTGAATACGTTTCAGGGCGTTGCGCATAGCTTGGCGGGACTCGGCGTTGATCACTTCTGGGCCAGTCACGTACTCGCCGTATTCGGCGTTGTTGGAGATCGAGTAATTCATGTTGGCAATACCGCCTTCGTACATGAGGTCAACGATCAGCTTCAGTTCGTGCAGGCATTCGAAGTAGGCCATTTCCGGCGCGTAGCCAGCTTCAACCAGGGTTTCGAAACCGGCTTTAACCAGTTCAACGGTACCGCCGCACAGAACGGCTTGCTCGCCGAACAGGTCGGTTTCGGTCTCGTCCTTGAAGGTGGTTTCGATGATGCCGGTACGACCGCCACCTACGCCAGCAGCGTAGGACAGCGCGACGTTCTTGGCGTTGCCCGAAGCATCCTGGTAGATCGCGATCAAGTCAGGGATACCACCGCCTTTGACGAACTCAGAGCGTACGGTGTGACCTGGCGCTTTTGGCGCGATCATGATCACGTCCAGGTCTGCGCGCGGCACAACCTGGTTGTAGTGAATCGCAAAGCCGTGGGAGAAGGCCAGGGTGGCGCCTTTCTTGATGTTCGGCTCGATTTCGTTTTTGTACAACGAGGACTGGAACTCGTCCGGGGTCAGGATCATGACCAGGTCAGCAGCAGCAACAGCGGAAGCAACGTCAGTCACTTTCAGGCCATGAGCTTCCGCCTTGGCAACGGTGGCCGAGCCTTTACGCAGGCCAACAGTCACGTCAACGCCGGAGTCTTTCAGGTTGCAAGCTTGCGCGTGACCCTGGGAGCCGTAGCCGATGATGGCGACTTTCTTGCCCTGGATGATCGACAGGTCACAATCTTTATCGTAATAAACTTTCATGAGGTTCCTCTATATATCCAGGCCGTAAGGCCATTCACTAATTTGGGTTAGATGCTGAGTACTTTGTCGCCACGGGCAATCCCGGTGACACCACTGCGTACCGTTTCCAGAATCGAGGCCGTCCCGATCGACTGGATGAAGCTGTCCAACTTGTCGCTTGTACCGGTCAGTTGCACGGTATAAACGCTGGCGCTCACATCGACGATCTGCCCGCGATAGATGTCGGTAGTCCGCTTGATTTCGGCACGTTGGGCACCCGTAGCCTTGACCTTTACCAGCATCAGCTCGCGCTCGATGTGGGCACTTTCCGACAGGTCGACCAGCTTGACCACCTCGATCAGCTTGTTGAGGTTCTTGGTGATCTGCTCGATCACCTCATCGTGGCCCACGGTGGTCAACGTCAGGCGCGACAGAGTCGGGTCTTCGGTCGGAGCCACGGTCAGGCTTTCGATGTTGTAGTTGCGTTGCGAAAACAGGCCGACAACACGAGACAGAGCGCCGGGTTCGTTCTCCAGAAGCAGGGAGATAATGTGCCGCATGATTAAGTACGCTCCGTCTTGTTCAGCCACATGTCGCGCATAGAGCCGTCTTTGATCTGCATCGGATAAACGTGCTCGCTGGTATCCACTTGAATATCGAGGAACACCAGGCGGTCCTTCATGGCGAACGCCTCTTCCATCTTCGGCTTCAGATCTTTCAGATCGGTGATGCGAATGCCGACGTGGCCATAGGCTTCAACCAACTTGATGAAATCCGGAAGCGATTCCATATAGGAATGAGAGTGACGGCTGCCGTAGCTCATGTCCTGCCATTGACGAACCATACCCAGCACGCCGTTGTTCAGGCAGACGATCTTCACCGGAAGACCGTACTGCAGGCACGTCGACAGTTCCTGAATGTTCATCTGGATGCTGCCTTCACCGGTAACGCACGCGACGTCGCTGTCCGGGAAGCTCAGCTTCACACCCATGGCCGCAGGAAAACCAAAGCCCATCGTGCCCAGACCACCGGAGTTGATCCAGCGGTTAGGCTTGTCGAACTTGTAGTATTGCGCGGCGAACATCTGGTGCTGACCCACGTCGGAGGTCACAAAGGCGTCGCCCTTGGTCACTTCGCACAGGGTCTCGATCACGGTTTGAGGCTTGATGATGCTGCCGTCGCCCTTGTCGTAAGGGAACAGGCCGCGGTCACCGCGCCATTCGTCGATCTGCTTCCACCAGCTGGCGACGGATTCCTTGTTCGGCGTCTCACCGATGTCCTTAAGCGCAGCGACCATTTCGGTCAGTACACTTTCCACAGGACCTACAATTGGCACGTCGGCCTTGATGGTCTTGGAGATGGACGCTGGATCAATATCGATGTGGATGATCTTCGCGTTCGGGCAGAATTTGCTCGCGCCGTTGATCACACGATCATCAAAACGCGCACCCACAGCCAGGATCACGTCGGCGTGGTGCATGGTCAGGTTGGCGGTGTAGCTGCCGTGCATGCCGAGCATGCCGACGAACTGACGGTCCGTACCCGGAAAGGCGCCGAGGCCCATCAGGGTGTTGGTGACCGGCAGGTTGAGAAGCTTGGCCAACTCGGTCAATGGGGCGGAGCCCCCGCCGAGGATCACACCGCCACCCGAGTACAACACAGGGCGCTTGGCTGCCAGAAGCATTTCTGCCGCCTTGCGAATTTGCCCCGAGTGCCCACGAAC
Source organism: Pseudomonas sp. H1_D04 (assembly GCF_054683855.1). Taxonomy (NCBI): domain Bacteria; kingdom Pseudomonadati; phylum Pseudomonadota; class Gammaproteobacteria; order Pseudomonadales; family Pseudomonadaceae; genus Pseudomonas; species Pseudomonas sp. H1_D04. The sequence goes on along the minus strand of NZ_CP162826.1, from coordinate 3,124,733 downwards.
GGCCGGACTGTAGGAGCGCAGCTTGGCTTTCTTCGGGAAGACGTATTCGAATTTCTCAGCCGGGTTGGTCATGTCTTTCGGGATATCGACCACGACAGGGCCCGGGCGACCGGACTGCGCGAGGTAGAACGCCTTTTTCATGACTTCCGGAATTTCCGACGCATGCTTGATCATGAAGCTGTGTTTCACGATCGGCCGGGAGATACCGATCATGTCGGTTTCCTGGAATGCATCGGTACCGACCATGGTGCTTGGCACCTGGCCAGAAATGATCACCATCGGGATGGAGTCCATATAAGCAGTCGCAATGCCGGTAATGGCATTCGTTGCGCCTGGGCCGGACGTTACCAGCACCACGCCGGCTTTACCGGTGGCACGGGCGTAACCGTCAGCCATATGGGTCGCGGCTTGTTCGTGGCGAACCAGGATGTGGGTAACAGCCGGCTCCTTGAACAGTGCGTCGTAAACATGCAACAGAGCACCACCTGGGTACCCGTAGATATAGTCGACGCCTTCGTCACGCAAAAAGCGGACGAGCATCTCACCGCCAGATAAAAGCTCCACGTTGTTCACCTCTAAAACGCCAGAATACCGTCCGTTGAAAACCGACGGGTCTTAATAGGTTTACTTCTCAACAGAGCATGAGCGACGGTGGTCGCCGACTACGTCAGCACTGACTGAGCAAGTATTGGGATCGTCCCAAGTGTTGCGGGCTTTTCCCACCCAGCGCGAGGTAACGCGTTGCGGGTGTAACAGGTCGGCGCGGATGTGCGCCTCATGATCTGCTGAGCGGGCCTGCTTCTGGCAGTCCCGATACAGCGGACTTTGGATTCTTCTGTTTCAGGCCGTTCAAGTCAAGCAATAATTGCGCTTTTTTCCAACTAAGCGCATGAGAACGTAGAAGAAAGGGCTTTGAGGAGGGATAAAACTCGCCTGAATGTCGTCAAGCGGTAGAAATATGCGCAAGACTGCCGAAAAAACCGGCAGTCAGGCAATTAACGAGCGTCGACGATCAATTGATCGAACTTTTTCAGCGCATTGCGTAAACCGAGGCTCTCGCGCGGCCGATCGGCGTACACCATCTCGGCCATCTCCAGAATCCCTGACGCATTGGGCAGTGGCAGGTCCTGTTCGAGGATCTGCTTCATGCGCGTCAGGAAAATCCATTGCAGCCACTGGTGAAAGTCCAGGGTATCCACCGAAAACGGCTCAACACTGCTGAGCGCCTCGATGCTGGGGGACACCTCATCCCACCAGCCTTGTATGCGCAGTTCGCGCTCAATCAGCAATAACTGTTCGGCAATCGCGGGAAACCGTACATCCATCAGAGGCTGACCTTGGCTTTCTGCCGGGCCTGAGCAGCGCCAGCGGCATCACCTTGTGCGGCGCGCGCATCTCCGATTAACGCCCAGAGACTGGCCTGCAGATCGGGACGACCGTTGGCCAGCGTGAGGCCACGACGGGCGAACTGTTCGGCCTGAGGCGCATCGCCTTGGGCCATGCGTACCTGTGCCAGGCGATACAGTACTTGCGGTTCACGAGGTGCAACTCGCTGCGCCCGCTCAAGGCTCGATGAAGCGCCGTTCAGGTCGCCACCGGCCTGTTGTTGCTGCGCCGTAGTCAGCAAGGCCAGCACCGGACCGTCCAGTTGCTCGTCAGCCGAAAGGCCGCCGCCACTGGAGGAAGATGGAATGCCACTCGGCGTCGACGGCATGTTGTAAGTGCCCTGATTGATCGGCGCGGTCTGAATCGGCGCGGACTCAATCGGTCCGGAGGTGCTTGGCCCTGGAGTCCATGGCTCGGCACTGATCGGTGCGGACGTAGCGGCGCCGCCGCCCGGCACCATCACCACCACACCCGAATCTTGCGGCACGGCCTGAGGCTTGGCCTGCGCCGGACGGTTGGTCACGGTCTGGCGGAAACCGCCATTGGCCGAGATCCGGTCGCTATTGGAGACGGCAGTGCTCGAATCCACCACGGGAATGGAGCCGCGCTGCACGCTGGAGCAACCGCTGAGCAAAGCCAGAGCTGTAATCGCTGGAATACACCACTTGTTCACTTGAAACCCTCTTTGCTTAATTCATCCAGCCCTTGACCCAATCCATCACCGATTCCGCGTCCGCAGGGGCACTGCCGCCGCACGCAGCACCGGGTGGTGGCTCGCTGCCGCGAATATACGGCATCTGTACTGCGCCCGGACAGTTAGCGTCGGAACCCTGGCCGGTATGCGGATCAATCCAGGCCTGCACGATGTTATCCGGCTGCGGCATATTCAATGGCAACGGGTCGGCCTTGCGCATAAAACTGGTCCAGACCTGCAACGCACCGGTAGCACCGGTAAAAGGCGTCTTACCGTTGTCGTCTCGACCGAGCCACACCACGGCCAGTACATCCTGACCGAAACCTGCAAACCAGCTATCGCGCGAATCGTTACTGGTACCGGTCTTGCCCGCCAGCGTCAGGTTGGACGGAAGCACCTTATAGACCGAGCTACCGGTACCTTCACGCATCACGCGCTGCATGGCGTTCTGTATCAGGTAGATAGAGCCAGCGTCAAAGCGCTGCTGGATCTGGAACGGGTAGCGCTTGAGCGGCTCACCCTCAGCCGTCAGTACACTGCGGATCCCGCGCATCGGAGTGTTGAAGCCACCGTTGGCAAGGGTCTGGTACATGGTCGCGACTTCCATCGGCGTCATGGCGCCGGCGCCCAACAGGATCGATGGGAACGCCGGGAATTCGCGGGTGATGCCCAGTCGAGCCAGCGTCTTGAGGACATTCGGCACGCCGACTTCCAGGCCAAGCCGAGATGTAGAGATGTTGTAGGAGTGCGCCAAGCCTTGATACAGGAACACCGTGCCGTGGGAACGGCGATCGAAGTTCTGTGGGGTCCACACCTGGCCGTCCCCGCCTTTGACCGACAGCGGATCATCCGACAGCCAGCTCGTCAGGGTGTACTTGCTCGGTTTTTCCAACGCAGTGAGGTAGACCGCAGGCTTGACCAGCGAACCAATCGGCCGCACCGCATCCAAAGCACGATTGAATCCGGCAAAACTCGCCTGGCGACTGCCGATCATGGCTTGGACTTCACCGGTTTCCGGATTGGTGACCACCATTGCGGCTTCTACTTCGTCGGAGCCCTTACGACCCGTCAGACGCTTGAAGGTATCGCTGACTGACGCTTCGGCCTTCATCTGCAAAATCGGGTCAAAACTGGTGAAAATTCGCAAACCTTCTTCGGTCAAGTCCTCGTCGCGGTAGTCTTCACGCAGTTGACGTTTAACCAGATCGATAAAGCCTGGGAATGAACTGTCCGCCAACTTGCCGCGAGTTGTCACACCCAGCGGCATTTTCTTCGCTGCGGCCACCTGTTCAGCCGTGGCCACGCCTTGCTGCTCAAGTACATCCAGCACCAAGTTACGGCGCTCAAGCGCACGCTCAGGATTGCGACGCGGGTTGTAGTAGGAAGGCCCCTTGACCATCCCCACCAACAAGGCCACTTGATGCAGCTTCAACTCAGACAGCGGCTGACCGAAGAAGAACTGGCTGGCCAGACCGAAGCCATGTACCGCGCGCTGGCCATCCTGCCCGACGAAGACCTCGTTGAGGTATGCCTCAAGGATTTCCTGCTTGCTGTAGTGAAGCTCAAGCAGCATAGCCATCATCGCTTCGGTGAGCTTTCGGGTCAGACTGCGCTCGTTGGTGAGGTAGAAGTTCTTCACCAACTGCTGAGTCAGCGTACTGCCGCCCTGGGTCATCTTGCCGCCGGACGTGTTCACCCAAACCGCACGGGCAATCGACTTCGGCGAAACACCCCAGTGGCTATAAAAATCGCGATCCTCTACCGCAACCAGAGTTTCCAGCAGGTACGGAGGCACCTGATCAAGCTTGATCAGGATGCGATCTTCAAGGTTTTTCGGGTAAATCCCGCCGATCATCAACGGTTCAAGACGTACCACCGGCAATTTCGAGCCGTTGAGGGAGGACAACTCGGCGACGTAATCACCGGAAAAGCGCACGCGGACCGGCTGGGCTTTTTCCAGGCCTTCATAGAACTGGAAGCCACGGGTATTCAGGTCGACAGTGTTTCCGCTGACAGCGGCCGCACCCGGGCCGTTGCTCACGGGTTCGCGGCGGTAGCCGAGGGCATCGAGCTCGGTAAGGAAGTCATCCTTGCTCAGCTTCTGGCCACTGAACAATTCCAGCGGGCGCGCGTACACCTTTGCAGGAATGGTCCAGCGCTTGCCGGAGAACTTCTCCTGGACCACAGCGTCGAGGTACACGGCGAAGCCGGCGAGTACCACAAGGCCTACGAGGCCGAGCTTGAGCGCCCAGCCAAGCCAAGGGCGCAGGCCGCGGGAAGGAGGTTTTTTACGGGAACGGGGAGATCGGGTTCGAGTCATGGCGGCGGATTATACGCACTTTATTGATGATCAACATGAGCCGGACAGCGGTTTGCACGACCGTCCGTAGCAGCCATAATGCGCGCCATGATTTCCCCCAGACTCTGAAGGATCGCCCGTGAGCCAGTCACTGATCGCCGCCCTGCAAAACCCGGCTTTGTACCCTCATCCGGTTGAAGCGTTCCAAGTCATCGAGACCCATATTTCATGGGTCGTATTGACCGGCCCTTACGCCTATAAACTGAAAAAGCCGATGAATTTCGGGTTTCTGGACTTCACCGACCTGGAAAAGCGCGAACACTTCTGCAACGAAGAGCTGCGTCTGAACCAGCGTCTGACGAACGATTTGTATCTGGACGTGTTGCCGATTACCGGCACTGCCGAAGCGCCTCAATTGGGCGGCGACGGCCCGGTGATCGAATACGCACTAAAGATGCGCCAGTTCCCGCAAAGCCAACTGCTCAGCACCCTGCAAGCCAATGGCGAACTGACGGCAGCGCACATCGATGAAATGGCCAAGCAAATTGCACACTTCCATCTCACGGCACCGAAAGTCCCGCAAACGCATCCGGCTGGCACTCCTGACGAAGTGATGGCACCGGTACGGCAGAACTTCGAGCAGATCCGTCCGTTCCTAAGCGATAAGGCAGACCTGGTTCAACTCGAAGCCTTGCAAGCCTGGGCCGAAAGCAGCTTCGAACGCCTCAAGCCACTGCTGGCACAGCGCAAGCTCGACGGTTTCACCCGCGAATGCCACGGTGATATCCACCTCGGTAACGCCACCTTGATCGACGGCCAAGTGGTGATTTTCGACTGCATCGAGTTTAACGAACCGTTTCGCTTCACCGACGTGTATGCCGACACCGGCTTCCTGGCAATGGACCTGGAAGACCGCGGACTCAAGTCCCTGGCCCGCCGCTTCATCAGCCAATACCTGGAACTGACCGGCGACTATCAGGGCCTTGAAGTGCTGAACTTCTATAAAGCCTACCGCGCCCTGGTACGCGCCAAGGTGTCGTTGTTCAGCATGCCGAGCGAAGCAAGCCCGGTACAACGCGCCACCACTCTGCGCCAGTACCGCAACTACGCGAACCTGGCAGAAAGCTACAGCACTATTCCTTCACGCTTCCTGGCGATTACCCACGGCGTCTCGGCTGTGGGCAAAAGCCACGTATCCATGCGCCTCGTGGAAGCGCTTGGTGCCGTGCGCCTGCGGTCGGACGTGGAACGCAAACGCCTATTCGGCGAGCAGCAAGTGGAAAACACGCTGCAGGCCGGTATCTATGCAGCCGACGCCAGCACAGCAACCTACGCTCGTTTGAACGACCTCGCAGATACCGTGCTGCGTGCCGGCTTCCCGGTGGTACTGGATGCCACCTTCCTGAAACGCGAACAACGTGAAGCCGCCGCCAAGGTTGCCGAAGCCACCGGTGCGCCCTTCCTTATTCTGGACTGCAACGCACCACAGGCCGTTATCAGCAGTTGGCTGGCACAACGTCAGGCAGACAAAAACGATCCGTCCGACGCTACTCTGGCCGTTATCGAAGCACAGCAGGCCAACCGTGACCCCCTCACAGCTGAAGAACTGTTACTGAGCAAACGCGTCGAGACCAATCAAAGCGGGACTCTCGACGCGGTGGTCGCGCAAATTCGCCAGCGCTTGCCAGGCCTGTAAGAAAAATTTCTTGGTCGTGTCGTCTACTTGGGCGCACGGCCGAGCAATAGTGGCACTATAATGGCGCCATAAATCCAACAGGAGTTCGTTGTCATGAGTCAGCCCAAGCTTCTCGATACCCCGCTCTACTCGCTCCTGCATAAAGACGATATTCGCGGTTTCAACCAGGAGCGTCCGAAAGACGGCGCTATCGACATGCGCGGAGGCGACTTCCGTGGGCTGGACTTACGCGAGCTGAATGTCACCGGCGTAGATTTTACCGACGCGTATTTCCGCTCCACCGACTTGCGCGGGTTGGATTTGCGCGACTGTTCGCTGGAGGGCGCCAGCCTGGCCCATGCGCAGATTTCGGGCACTTATTTTCCGCCTGAGTTGACCGCCGACGAAATTCTCATGTCGGTCAATTTCGGCACGCGTCTGCGCTACCGTACCAAGTAACACACGCCTCAAGCCCGCTACGCGCAACGTGTAGCGGGCGGCTCACGCCTGCTCGCCGTCAAAATCCCCGCGCCATTCTTATAAGCTTTTTGGCCGTTTCGGACCAAAGAACCACGCTTTTCCTACTGAACGCTACACTCCTGTTCAGGCTTGCCTGGTCACGAATACCCACCGCACCATTCGGCCGTCGCAAGGAGGCTTGATGAACGATGAGCTGCAACACCTGAAAAACCTTGGCAAGACGTCAGCGCAGTGGCTGCATGCGGTGGGCATCCACAGCGCGTCCGACTTGCGGCGCTTGGGCGCGGTCGATGCGTATCGAGCTGTAAGGACTCGCGGCTTCCGCGCATCGAAAGTTTTGCTGTATGCCATCGAAGGGGCGCTGATGGATGTGCACTGGAACGACATCCCCGTTGAGCGTAAGGAAGCGTTGAACCGGCAACTGGATGCAATCTCAACGCGCCAGAAGAATTAGATCGACCAAAACACTCAATATTTACGTAGGTTTCGAACATCTGTTTAAGGAAAGCGGATGGTCACGTAAAAACAATTGTTGACTCTCAAATGAGAATCGTTATGATTATCACAACTGGTCGCGAGATCAGCCGATAACTGAAAGACCATTGGTTCGGACTCTCAGATTATCTCCTCATCAGGCTAATCACGGTTATTTGACCCGGCTCTTGCCGGGTCTTTTTTTGTCTGTAAGAAAGCAGACTTTAACGCGCAATGATCAGCGGATGCCCGCGCTCCGGGTGTGGCTGTACCAGCACATCCAAACCAAACACGGCTTTAAGCGGTTCTGGACGCAGCACCCGCACGGGCGTATCCAGAGCGTGGGGGCGCCCCCCGTCAAGCAGCAGAATACGATCACAGTAGCGCGCCGCCAGATTCAGATCATGGAGGATCACCAGCACCGCCGCGCCCCGATCTGCGAAAGTCCGAATAGTTTGCAAAGTCGTGTGCTGGTGCAGGGGATCCAACATTGACGTAGGCTCATCCAGCAGCAACGTCTGCCCCTCCTCCCCCGGCCATAGCTGCGCCAGCACCCGCGCCAAGTGCACGCGTTGGCGCTCGCCACCGGATAACGCCAGGTAGCTGCGACCGCTCAAGTGCGCAACATCTGCTGCTTGCAAGGCTGCATCGATGATTTCGTCATCCCGCACGCGTCCGGTCTGATAGGGCAGACGCCCCATCCCGACGACCTCCTCTACGCGGAATGCAAAGTCCAGGGTCGAGGTTTGTGGCAACACCGCCAGTCGCTGGGCGCGCTGCGATCCGCTCCAGTCTTTCAGCGCCTGCTGCCCCAGCCAGACCTTGCCGTGATCGGGATGCAACTCACCGCACAACGCCCCCAGCAACGTGCTTTTGCCGGCGCCATTGGGGCCCAGCACGCCGAGCACTTCGCCTGGCAGCAAGTCCAAAGTGACATCCGCCAACACGGTTTTTCGACCGCGGCTGATCTGCAGGTTTTCAACACGCAGCATCAGGCACGCCCCCGTAACAACAGGTAAAGAAAAAACGGCGCACCAATGAACGCCGTCACAATCCCAATCGGCAACTCCGCGGGCGCCAAAGCCAGCCGTGCGACCAAGTCAGCTAACAGCAGCAAACTCGCGCCCGCCAAAATTGAAGCCGGAAGTAACACGCGGTGATCAGGCCCAGCGAGCAATCTGACCAGATGCGGCACCACCAGCCCCACAAAACCAATCATTCCGGCTGCCGCGACCGCCGCGCCGACACCTAATGCGGTGCAGAACACCAACTCGCGCTTGAGTGCTTCGACATCAATCCCCAGGTGACTGGCCTCGGACTCACCGAGCAGCAGCGCATTCAGTGCCTTCGCCCGGCGCGGTAACCACAGCGCCACACCCGCGCTGACCATCAACAACGGCCACAGGCGGGAATAGCTCGCGCCGTTGAGGCTGCCCAGGTTCCAGAACGCCAGGGTCCGCAGGGTGGCGTCGTCAGCCAAGTAAGTAAAAAGGCCCACCGCCGAGCCGGCCAGCGCAGTGAGGGCAATACCGGCGAGCAGCATCGTCGCCACATTGGTCTGGCCATTACGCCGCCCCAGTCGATAGACCAGCGCGGTAACGCCCAACCCGCCAAGAAATGCGCACAGCGACAGGAGATACGGCCCGAATGCATCCGGCAAACCACCAAAAAACGCACCACCGACGATGGCGACGGCGGCCCCGAGCGCCGCACCACTCGACACCCCTACCAGCCCCGGATCGGCCAACGGGTTGCGAAACAGCCCTTGCATGGCGACGCCCGACAATGCCAATACGCCGCCCACCGCCAGGCCCAGCAAGGTACGCGGCAAACGAATCTGCCCAAGAATAAGCTCGGCCTGCTCCAAGCCCTGCGCTTCAATTGGCACGCCGACCAAACGCAAGGCCGCCTTAAGCGTGTCGAGTAACGGCAGGCTCACCGGCCCCAGCGCCAACGAAAGCCAGATCGCCAACACACACAACAGCGTCAGCCCGATAAACAGCGTTTTTGGCTTAACCAGCGTGGTCATAGGGCTGGTTTAGCCTGGGCCGGATATAACCCGGCGGACAACTTCACCAGGCTTTGCGGCAGGCGCGGCCCGAGCCCTCCCACCAACAATGTCGGGTCCAGCTCAAATACACGTCCACTCTTGGCGGCTGGCGTCGACGCCAGGATAGGATTCTCTTTGAACAGCGCCGCACGGGCCGCATCACCTGTGAGGGCACGGTCAGCGAATACCAGTACATCCGGGCTCAACCCTGCCAACGACTCCACCGAAAACGGCTTGTAACCGGTGTGCGTGGCCAGGTTTTTACCGCCCGCCTGCTGCACCATCCAATCTCCGGCCGTGTCCTTGCCAGCGATCAGCGGCTTGCCGCCGGCGTGACCGATCAGTAGCAAGACACCAGGGGGCTTTTGGGAGGCCTGGGCCTTCGCGACCCAACTTTTCTGCTGACTGAGGGCATTCTCGTACCGGGTAAACAATTCGTCGGCTTTAGCCTCATCACCCAGCAACTTGCCCAAGTGCTGAAGATTGCCTTTCAAGGTCGGTAAATCCGGCTGCGCCGAGAACATTTCAACCCGAACCCCCGCGCTGCGAATCTGCGCCAGTACCGGCGGCGGGCCCATCTCTTCAGTGCCTACCAGCACCTGCGGGCGCAGGCTGAGAATGCCTTCGGACGACAATTGCCGCTGATAGCCAACACTTGGCAACGCTTTTAGAGACTCTGGATGCTGGCTCGTGGTATCCACGCCGACCAACTTTGGCTCACCGCCCAGAGCCGCCACCCACTCCGACAGCGCCCCACCGGCACTCACCCAACGCTGTGGCAGTTCAGAGGCGTGCGCCCCAGGGTTGACCAGCAATCCGACAACAAGCGCAATAGCGCTGGCACTCAGGCGCATAACAGGGTTTCCTTCCTAAGGCGGGGCCTTTCGGGCACTCATTGATGTGACAGTTACCCCCTGCCATGCATCGAACTGAGCACCCAGTCAGCTAACGGGCGAGCCGGCATTTGATAATTGTTTGCATTTGAACGTCAAGGCACTTAAGGATTGAAATGAAGTTTCTCTGCCCCTCCTCTAGCCTCGCGCCAGACAGCAGCCTCGGTTTTGAAATCGATGGTTGCAAATTATTCGCGGTACGCCGGGACGGCATTGCCTACTTCTATACCAACCGCTGCCCTCATCGCGGCATACCGCTTGAATGGCAACCCGATAAGTTCCTAGACGAGAGCGCCAGCCTGATCCAATGCGCCACCCACGGCGCTCTGTTCCTGATCGAAAGCGGTGAGTGCATTGCCGGGCCGTGCTCCGGTAAAAGCCTCCAAGCCCTGCGCGGTCGCGAAGACGAACAGGGCCTGTGGGTAGAGCTCTAATCGAGCAGCACGTCCAACCGGCGATCCACGCAAATTTCCTCGGACGTCACGCGCACGCCGTACGCCAATACTTCCACTCCAGCAGCTTTAGCCTCACGCAAGGCAGCGCCATAGACGGCATCGATTTCCAAAGCTGGGCGCACGGCGTCAATCCCGGAGAGGTTGACGCAGTACAACTGCACCGCTCGCACACCTTCGCGCGCCAAGTGGGCCAGCTCCCGCAGATGCTTGGCGCCACGCTGGGTCACTGCGTCGGGGAAGGCGGCAACCCGGGTGTTATCAAAGCCTAGGGTGACGCTTTTGACTTCGACATAGGCCGCACCCTCTGGATACTCCAGCCGAAAGTCGATACGGCTTTTCTCCTGACCGTAAGGCACTTCGCGCTTCAGTGCGGTAAAGCCATTGAGCTCCGTGATCACACCAGCCAGTAACGCCTCTTCGACCAACTGATTGGCGCGCGCCGTGTTCACGCACGCCAAACGGCCCTGAGGCGTTTCGGCAATCTCCCAGGTGCCGGGCAGCTTACGCTTGGGGTCGTTGGAGCGACTGAACCAAACTTGCCCGCCTTCCACCATGCAATTGAGCATGGAACCGGTGTTTGGGCAGTGAATAGTCAACAACTCGCCGGTAACAGTTTCGATATCGGTGAGAAAACGCTTGTATCGGCGAATCAGTCGACCTTCTTCGAGGGGAGGATAAAAGCGCATCAGCCTTGCCAGCTCCGCAAGCCACGGGCGATGCGTTCCACCGCTTCCTGTAACCGATCGAGGTTTTGCGTGTAGGCAAAACGCACATGATGGCCCGCTTGATAGCGACCAAAATCCAAGCCGGGCGTAAACGCAACATGCTCAGTTTCGAGAAAGTGCCGGCAAAACGCGAAGGCATCACCGCCGAATGCGCTGATATCGGCGTACAAATAGAACGCCCCTTCCGGCTCGACGGCAATGCCAAAGCCCAATTCGCGTAAGGCGGGCAGCAGGAAGTCGCGACGACGGCCAAACTCGGCACGACGCTCCTCCAGAATGCTCAGTGTTTGCGGGGTAAAACAGGCGAGCGCCGCATATTGGGCCATGCTCGGCGCACTGATATAAAGGTTTTGCGCCAGCTTCTCCAATTCACTCACTGCAGCCGGCGGCGCCACGAGCCAACCCAGCCGCCAGCCGGTCATGCCGAAATACTTCGAAAAACTATTCAGGACGAAGGCGTCATCATCGACCTCCAGCACGCTGGCGGCATCAGTGCCGTAGGTTAGGCCGTGATAGATCTCATCCACCACCAAATGGCCGTTACGCGCCTTGATTGCTTCGGAAAGCCCGGCTAATTCATCGCGCGTGAGGATCGTGCCGGTGGGATTTGCAGGGGAGGCAACCAACGCGCCCACGCTGTCTTGATCCCAGTATCTGGCCACTAGGTCAGCAGTCAGTTGATAACGCACTTCAGGGCCTACCGGCACCAGTTGCGCGGCGCCTTCCACCAAGCGCAGGAAGTGTCGGTTACAGGGATAACCCGGGTCTGCCAGCAGCCAATGCTTGCCTGGGTCCACCAGCAGGCTGCTGGCCAGCAACAACGCGCCAGAACCTCCCGGAGTGACCAGAATACGCTCGGGATCTACATTCAACCCGTAGCGCTGCTGGTAGAAACCGCTGATGGCTTCACGCAATTCTGGCAGGCCTCGGGCTGCGGTATAGCGAGTCTTGCCATTGGCGAGCGCCGCCTGACCGGCCTGGATGATCGGCTCCGCCGTTGTGAAATCGGGCTCGCCGATTTCCAGGTGAATCACGTCATTGCCGGCGGCCTGCAGCTCATTGGCCCGCGCGAGCAACGCCATGACATGAAAAGGTTCGATGGCGCGACTGCGCGCACTGTAGGGCTGAGCCATTAGCCTTCCTTAACGGTGAGGATAAAATCGGGATTCTACCGAACCCGCGCGGTAAAACATGTTCTATTGCCTGCCCGGCCACCTGTGTGGTGCGGGCAAGCGCGCGCAAAACGACTAAAATCAACATTCGAGCCGAAACATACCCAGCCACGACGGGCCTCTGCAGTTTGCAACCCCGACGCGACAGGCTCGACAACCGGGAGTGGCGCACCCCGAATCTATCTGGTAAGTTCGCCCGCTTGCAGCCGCAGGGCCGGCAGGTGTCGGTGACGTTGCAATCCTGCGCAATGGATTAGAAGAGTGAGAGGCGGTCTATTCATGTCCACCCAAGCAAAGCAACAGCAGACTCAAGGCCTCAATGGCTTCGAACCTTACGTAGAGAAGAAAGGTGAGGAGTACATGGGCGAGCCCATGCGCGAGCACTTCACCAAGATCCTGAGCAAGTGGAAACAGGACTTGATGCAGGAGGTCGACCGTACCGTTGACCATATGAAGGACGAAGCAGCCAACTTCCCTGACCCGGCCGACCGTGCCAGCCAGGAAGAAGAGTTCGCCCTTGAACTGCGCGCCCGTGATCGCGAGCGCAAGTTGATCAAGAAGATCGACAAGACACTGCAACTGATCAAAGACGAAGAGTACGGCTGGTGCGAAAACTGCGGGGTCGAGATCGGTATTCGCCGCCTGGAAGCCCGCCCAACCGCGGACCTGTGCGTAGACTGCAAGACCTTGGCTGAAATCAAGGAAAAACAGGTCGGCAAGTAATCCTGTCGAGCTGAACGAATGGAGCGTGTAAACGCTCCATTTTTGTTTCTGGCGTTTACCGATTTTCCAGTAGTATCCGGCCCATGACAGCCTCTACCTATATCGGGCGATTCGCCCCCACGCCCAGCGGCCATTTGCACTTCGGCTCCCTGGTCGCCGCCCTCGCCTCCTACCTTGATGCCCGCGCCAACCACGGCCGCTGGCTGATGCGTATGGAAGACCTCGACCCACCCCGCGAAGAGCCCGGTGCACAGGCGGCGATCCTGCATGCCCTGGAAAGCTATGGCTTTGAGTGGGACGGCGAACTGGTCCGACAAAGCGAGCGGCACGAGGCCTACGCCAAAGTGCTGAACGACATGTTCAACCACGGCTTGGCCTACGCCTGCACCTGCTCACGCAAGCAACTGGAACCCTACAATGGGATTTACCCAGGCTTGTGCCGCAACGCCGGTCACGAGCAGCAAGATGCAGCCATCCGCTTACGTGTACCTGAGCTTTCGTACCACTTTACTGACCGTGTGCAGGGTGAGTTCAGACAACACCTGGGGCGCGAAGCAGGCGATTTCGTCATCCGACGCCGCGACGGCCTCTATGCTTACCAACTGGCCGTGGTCCTGGATGACGCCTGGCAAGGTGTTACCGATATCGTGCGGGGTGCCGACTTGCTCGACTCCACCCCGCGCCAACTGTATCTGCAAGAACTGCTGGGCCTACGCCAACCGCGCTACCTGCACGTGCCCCTGATCATCCAGCCGGACGGCAACAAACTGGGTAAGTCTTACCGTTCGCCGCCGTTGACGCCCGACCAGGCCACGCCTTTGCTATTGAGAGCACTACGCGCCCTTGGCCAACAACCCGGCGGCGAATTGCTTCACGCCAGCCCTAAGGAACTGCTGGATTGGGGCATTCGGCACTGGGATGCCACACAGATCCCGCGCACACTCACCCTGGCCGAAGCGCAATTGAACTGACGGCGCTTGCAGCTTGCCAAGCATCCGTTACCATCGCCGCAGTTTTCTAATCAGAGGCCAACATGTACATCTATCGATTGGTCCTGCTGTTGGTCGTCGGGATCTACCTGTTTTCTCCCGCCATCATGGATTGGTGGATCGATGCCACGGGCGCTTGGTATCGCCCTTATCTGCTGTGGCTGATCCTGATCGTCGTGACCTTCATCCTGCAGAGCCAAAAAGATGCCGATGAGCTTTAGCCTCACTCAGATGCTGCTGATCAGCGCCGCCTACCTGGCCGCGCTGTTCGGGGTTGCCTGGATCAGTGAGCGCGGAATGATTCCGCGGGCGATCATTCGCCATCCGTTGACCTACACCTTGTCCCTGGGCGTATACGCCAGCGCCTGGGCGTTCTATGGCACCGTGGGCCTGGCCTATCAGTACGGTTACGGCTTTCTCTCCAGTTATCTGGGAGTATCCGGCGCGTTTCTGCTGGCGCCGGTATTGCTGTACCCGATCCTCAAAATCACCCGCACCTATCAGCTGTCGTCCCTGGCCGACCTGTTCGCCTTCCGCTTCCGCAGCACATGGGCCGGGGCATTGACCACGATATTCATGTTGATCGGCGTGCTGCCTCTGCTGGCTCTGCAAATCCAGGCGGTGGCCGACTCCATCAGTATCCTCACCCGTGAGCCGGTACAGCATCGGGTGGCTCTGGCGTTCTGTGCACTGATCTCCCTGTTCACCATCTTTTTCGGCTCACGCCATATCGCCACCCGCGAGAAACACGAAGGCCTGGTGTTTGCGATTGCTTTCGAGTCGGTGATCAAGCTGATCGCCATCGGCGGCGTCGGCCTCTATGCGCTGTATGGTGTGTTCGACGGCCCTCAACAGCTGGAACTGTGGCTGCTGCAAAACCAGACCGCCCTCGCCGCCCTGCACACTCCGTTGCAGGAAGGTCCATGGCGCACGCTGTTGCTGGTGTTCTTCGCCTCGGCGATCGTAATGCCGCACATGTATCACATGACCTTTACCGAGAACCTCAACCCGCGCTCGCTGGTAAGCGCCAGCTGGGGCTTGCCGCTGTTCCTGCTGTTGATGAGCCTCGCGGTGCCGCTGATCCTGTGGGCCGGCCTGAAACTGGGGGCCACCACCAACCCCGAGTATTTCACCCTGGGTATCGGTATCGCCGCCAATAGCCCGGCGTTGGCGCTGCTGGCTTACGTCGGCGGTTTGTCTGCTGCCAGCGGGCTGATTATCGTCACGACGCTGGCTCTATCGGGCATGGCCCTCAATCACCTGGTGCTGCCGCTGTACCAGCCACCGGCCGAAGGCAATATCTACCGCTGGCTGAAGTGGACCCGCCGCGCGCTGATCGTCGCAATCATCATGGCCGGTTACTGTTTCTACCTGCTGCTCGGCGCCGGGCAAGACCTGGCCAACCTGGGTATCGTCGCGTTTGTCGCCACCTTGCAGTTCCTGCCGGGGGTACTGTCGGTGCTGTACTGGCCGACGGCCAATCGCCGAGGTTTTATCGCGGGTCTGCTCGCCGGGATCCTGGTGTGGATCGTCACCATGCTGTTACCGCTGGTCGGCAACCTGCAGGGTTTCTACATCCCGCTGCTAAACATGATTTACGTGTTGGACGACACCAGTTGGCACATGGCCGCGATTGCTTCTTTGGCCGCCAACGTCCTGATGTTCACCCTGATCTCACTGTTCACCAATGTCAGCCCAGAAGAAACCAGCGCCGCCGAGGCTTGTGCGGTGGATAACGTACGTCGCCCGCAACGCCGCGAACTGCACGCGGCATCGCCCCAGGAGTTCGCCACCCAACTGGCCAAGCCCCTGGGTGCCAAGGCCGCGCAAAAGGAAGTCGAGCAGGCGCTGCGCGACCTCTACTTGCCGTTCGACGAGCGCCGACCGTATGCGCTACGCCGTCTGCGTGACCGCATTGAGGCCAACCTGTCTGGCCTGATGGGCCCCAGCGTGTCCCAGGACATGGTAGAGACGTTTTTGCCCTATAAAGCCGGTGGCGAAAACTACGTCACCGAAGACATCCATTTCATCGAGAGCCGGCTGGAGGATTACCACTCCCGCCTCACCGGCCTTGCCGCCGAGCTTGATGCGCTGCGCCGCTACCATCGCCAGACGCTGCAAGAGTTGCCCATGGGCGTGTGCTCCCTGGCCAAGGATCAGGAGATCCTGATGTGGAACAAGGCCATGGAAGAACTCACCGGTATCGCCGCGCAACGCGTGGTGGGTTCGCGCCTCAACACACTCGGCGATCCGTGGAAAGAATTGCTGCAGGGTTTTATTAACCTGCCCGACGAACACTTGCACAAGCAGCACCTGGCCCTCGACGGTCAGACCCGTTGGCTCAACCTGCACAAAGCGGCCATCGATGAGCCACTGGCCCCCGGTAACAGCGGCTTGGTGCTGTTGGTGGAAGACCTGACCGAAACCCAGATGCTCGAAGACAAGCTGGTGCACTCCGAGCGCCTGGCCAGTATCGGGCGTCTAGCGGCGGGGGTGGCCCACGAAATTGGCAACCCGATCACCGGTATCGCCTGTCTTGCGCAGAACCTGCGGGAAGAGCGTGAAGAGGACGGGGAAATTACCGAGATCAGCGGGCAAATTCTCGAACAGACCAAACGCGTATCGCGCATCGTGCAGTCGTTGATGAGCTTTGCCCATGCGGGCGCCCATCAGAATCAGGACGAAGCGGTCTGCCTGGCCGAAGTGGCGCAGGACGCCATTGGGTTGCTCGCCTTGAACCGACGCAATTTCGAAGTGCAGTTTTTCAATCTGTGCGACCCCGACCATTGGGTCGATGGTGACTCACAACGCCTGGCCCAAGTACTGATCAACCTGCTGTCCAACTCCCGCGACGCGACGCCGGCCGGTGGTGCGGTACGCGTCAAGACCGAGGCTTTCGAACATACGGTCGATCTGATCGTCGAAGATGAAGGTAGCGGTATTCCACAGAACATCATGGATAGATTGTTCGAACCCTTCTTCACCACCAAGGATCCAGGTGAAGGTACAGGTCTGGGCCTTGCACTGGTCTATTCCATCGTTGAAGAGCATTATGGACAAATCACCATCGACAGCCCGGCTGACACCGAAAGCCAACGCGGCACCCGTATTCGGGTGACCTTGCCGCGTCATGTCGAAGCGACGTCCGCTGTGAACTGAGACCGTCGAGAGAATTGAATCAATGCCGCACATTTTGATCGTCGAAGACGAAACCATTATCCGCTCTGCCTTGCGTCGCCTGCTTGAACGTAACCAGTACCAAGTCAGCGAAGCCGGCTCGGTGCAGGAAGCACAAGAGCGTTTCAGCATTCCCACGTTCGACCTGATTGTCAGTGACCTGCGCCTGCCTGGCGCGCCGGGCACCGAGCTGATCAAGCTTGGCCAGGGCACCCCAGTGCTGATCATGACCAGCTACGCGAGCCTGCGCTCTGCGGTGGACTCCATGAAGATGGGCGCGGTGGACTACATCGCCAAACCCTTCGACCACGATGAAATGCTCCAGGCCGTCGCGCGCATCCTGCGTGACCGTCAGTCGGCCAGCAGCGCGCCGGCCGAGCAGCGCCCCGCCAGCAAAGCCGCCGACAAACCGGGCGTCGACAACAGCAATGGGGAAATCGGCATCATCGGCTCCTGCCCACCGATGCAGGACCTGTACAGCAAGATTCGCAAAGTGGCACCTACGGACTCCAATGTATTGATCCAGGGCGAGTCAGGCACCGGTAAGGAGCTGGTGGCCCGCGCCCTGCACAACCTCTCCAAGCGCGCCAAAGCACCGATGATCTCGGTGAACTGTGCGGCGATCCCCGAATCCCTGATCGAATCCGAATTGTTCGGCCACGAGAAAGGCGCGTTCACTGGCGCCAGCGCCGGACGCGCGGGCCTGGTGGAAGCGGCGGACGGGGGCACACTGTTCCTCGATGAGATCGGCGAACTGCCGCTGGAAGCACAAGCGCGATTACTGCGCGTGTTGCAGGAAGGCGAGATTCGCCGGGTAGGTTCGGTGCAATCGCAGAAGGTCGACGTGCGTCTGATCGCGGCCACGCACCGAGACCTGAAGAGCCTGGCCAAGATCGGTCAGTTTCGTGAAGACTTGTACTATCGCCTGCATGTGATCGCGCTCAAATTGCCGGCCCTGCGTGAGCGTGGCGCCGACGTCAATGAGATAGCCAGTGCGTTCCTGCTGCGCCAGAGTGCGCGCATCAACCGTACCGACCTCAAGTTCGCGCCGGACGCCGAGCAAGCGATTCGGCATTACTCGTGGCCGGGTAACGTGCGGGAACTGGAGAATGCGGTGGAGCGCGCGGTGATCCTGTCGGAGAGCCCAGAAATTTCCGCCGAGCTGCTGGGTATCGATATTGAACTCAGTGACTTGGAGGATGACGACTTCATCGGCCTCGCCCCGACACCGGGCGGCGGTAGCAATACCAGCCATGAGCCGACGGAAGATTTGTCACTGGAAGACTACTTCCAGCATTTCGTCCTTGAGCATCAGGACCACATGACCGAGACCGAACTGGCACGCAAACTGGGCGTGAGCCGTAAATGCCTGTGGGAACGGCGCCAGCGCCTGGGTATTCCACGACGCAAGACCGGTGTGGCCAGCGAAAGCTGAGGGTGCGTCCCCTTAGGTAACACCCAATGATGTGAAAAAACTGTTACCGCTGATTTTTTGCGTAACAAAAGCCGGGGCTTACGGTAACGAAGCCCCGGCTTTTTTTGGTCCGTCAAAAACCCGAAACCCCCTCAACCCCCCGGTTTTACTAGGCACTGCAAAAGTTGGCACGCACCCTGCTATATGCTTAGTACAAAAACAATAACAAGCTTTGTACAAGACAATAAAAATAAGACGAATCGACTCACGCATAATAAAAACAACACGGCGGAGGCGCAGCTAACTGATTCTTTTGGAGAGGCGTTGCATTTGGGGCTTGCCCCGCAACCAGGCCGAGAACAACAAAAACTGCCCTAAGGCAGAGCCTGAACTGGTTGGATCATAGATCAGCAACACAGCGACCAAAGCAATCCGTTTGCTCTTGACTCCCGATTGGGAGTGTCATGAAGGTGAAGCTTCGTGGCGAGGGCGATCAACAAAAACAAGAAGCCCGCAACCAATAATAAAAATAGAGCACGCAACTACTTCTGGGGGAGCTTCGGCTCCCCTTGTAGTTTCTGGAATTTGGTGCTCAAAGGCTTGTGGCGCAATGCCTGTAGCTTGTTCCTACACCATCCCCTGACTAAATGCTAGAATCCCGACCCATCATGCGGTCATTCTTCGTTATGGCCGAACATTCCTTCAAACAGTGCATCCCATGCTGAAGAAGTTGTTCCAGTCATTCCGTTCTCCCTTGCGTCGTACGCAACACATTCGCAGCACGCCTGAAGTGCTTAACAGCAATCAGCATTCATTGCAGCGCGCTCAGTTCAGCCGTTATGCGGTGAACATCGTCGAACGTTTGCAGAACGCCGGCTACCAGGCTTATCTGGTGGGTGGGTGCGTACGCGACATGCTGCTCAATATCACGCCCAAGGACTTCGACGTCGCCACCAGCGCCACGCCCGAGCAGGTCCGCGCCGAGTTTCGCAATGCGCGCATCATCGGTCGGCGTTTCAAGTTGGTGCACATCCACTTTGGTCGCGAAATCATTGAAGTCGCGACATTCCGCGCCGGTCATCCGCAAAACGATGAAGAGGAAGATACCAATCAGTCTTCCCGCAACGAGAGCGGGCGCATTCTGCGCGACAACGTCTATGGCACTCTTGAAGAAGACGCGCAACGCCGCGACTTCACCATCAATGCCCTCTATTACGACCCGGTCAGCGAGCGCATCCTCGATTACGCCAATGGCGTACACGACATCCGCAACAACCTGATTCGCCTCATCGGCGACCCAACACAGCGCTATCAGGAAGACCCGGTGCGCATGCTGCGGGCCGTGCGTTTTGCCGCCAAGCTCAACTTCGGCATCGAGAAACACACCGCCGCGCCGATTCGGGAACTGGCACCAATGCTGCGGGAAATCCCTTCGGCACGTCTGTTCGAAGAAGTGCTCAAGCTGTTCCTCTCGGGCTACGCCGCCGACACCTTCGAGATGCTCGTGGACCTGGAGTTGTTCGACCCACTGTTCCCGGCCAGCGCCGAAGCACTGGAGTACAACCCTACCTATACGCACACGCTGATCAGCGAAGCGTTGATCAACACCGACCTGCGCATCAAGCAGAACAAACCGGTCACCCCGGCGTTCCTGTTTGCCGCCCTGTTGTGGCCAGCCCTGCCAAAACGCGTACTGCGCCTGCAGGACCGTGGCATGCCGCCGATTCCGGCAATGCAGGAAGCCGCGCACGAACTGATCACCGAACAGTGCCAGCGCATCGCTATTCCGAAGCGCTTCACCATGCCGATCCGCGAAATCTGGGACATGCAGGAACGCCTGCCCCGCCGCAGCGGCAAACGCGCCGACCTGCTGCTGGACAACCCGCGTTTCCGTGCAGGCTATGACTTCCTGCTGCTGCGCGAGAGTGCCGGCGAGCAGACTGACGGCCTGGGCGAATGGTGGACCGACTACCAGGACGCCAACGACAGCCAGCGCCGCGACATGATCCGCGACCTCGGCAGCAAAGGTGATGGAGCCAGCGAAGGGCCCAAAAAGCGTCGTCGCAGCGGCAGCAAGCGCAAACGCAGCGCCGATGCCTCGGGCGCCGCTGGCGAATAAACGTGGAACGTATCTACATAGGCATGGGCAGCAACCTCGCTGCCCCGGAGCAACAATTGCGCAGCGCTGTCGAAGCGCTCGCGCGTTTGCCAGACACCACCGTCTTCGGCGTCTCTGCCTTCTATCAAAGTGACTCCCTGCTCCCGGGCCAACCGCGCTACACCAATGCGGTCGCCGCCCTGGACAGCAGCCTGGCGCCCCTGGACCTGCTGGATGCGCTGCAAGCCATCGAGAATGACCACGGCCGCGAACGCCTTGAACGGTGGGGCCCGCGCACGCTTGACCTGGACATCTTGCTGTTTGGCGATCGCCTGATCGACGAGCCGCGTTTGAAGGTGCCGCACTACCAGATGCACCTGCGCGCATTTGTGCTCTACCCCTTGTCCGAATTGGCACCTGAGGCCCTGCAGCTACCCGATGGCAGGGCACTGCGCGATTTGCTCGAAGCCTGCCCATTCGTCGGCCTGGAACGCATTGTTTAAGCCAGCTCACACAGCTGAAACGCGTCAGTAACAGCGGTAACACCCCACGCGTAACAATGCGGTAACACATCCAATTGACTTCCCGTGTCCTCCTCACGACTATAGGCGTCCCGCTGCCGCCAACCCGGCGCTAAAGGGCGCAATCCAGGCCTTATAAGCACTGCTCTCAAGACAGTGCGCCTGTATAAACGAAGACTCACGCGCGTAACTCGCTGTTTCCAAGCGCCTGAACGAGGACCCTTTTCATGCCAGACATTACCCTGACCACCTTGCAGAGCCTCAAGCTCAAAGGTGAAAAAATCACCATGCTGACCTGCTATGACGCCACCTTCGCCCACGCCAGCTGCCAAGCCGGGGTTGAAGTGTTGCTGGTAGGCGACTCCCTGGGCATGGTTCTTCAAGGGAATGACAGCACCCTGCCCGTTACCACCGATGACCTGGCTTACCACACTGCCAGCGTCAAGCGCGGTAACGACGGCGCCTTCATCATCGCCGACCTGCCGTTCATGGATTACGCCACCACTGAGCAGACCTTCCTCAACGCAGGCAAACTGATGCGCGCCGGCGCACACATGGTCAAAGTGGAGGGCGCACTGTGGCTCGCCGAGTCGATTCGCTTGCTGGCTGAACGCGGCGTGCCGGTGTGCGCACATATGGGCCTGACGCCACAGTCGGTAAACCTTCTCGGCGGCTACAAGGTACAAGGTCGCAACGAAGCCCAGGCACGCCAGATGCGTGCCGATGCCATCGCCCTGGAACAGGCCGGCGTTGCAATGATCCTGCTTGAGTGCGTGCCCAGCGAACTCGCCGCAGAAATCACCCAAGCCGTAAAAGTGCCGGTGATCGGCATTGGCGCGGGCTCGGCCACTGATGGCCAGGTGCTGGTGCTGCACGACATGCTCGGCCTGTCGATCACGGGTCGCGTGCCGAAGTTCGTGAAGAACTTCATGACCGGCCAGGACAGCATCCACGCGGCATTGAGCGCGTACGTTACCGAAGTCAAAGGCGTGACCTTTCCAGGCGCCGAACACGGATTCTCTGCATGAACACCGTAAGAACCGTACGCGAACTACGCGCCGCCGTCGCCCACGCCCGCAAGGCGGGTAAACGCATTGGCTTCGTACCCACCATGGGCAACCTGCACAGCGGCCATGCAACCCTGGTGACGAAGGCTGTTCAGCAAGCGGACTTTGTCGTCGCGAGTATCTTCGTCAACCCGCTGCAATTTGGCGCGGGTGAAGACCTGGACAAATATCCCCGCACCCTCGCCGCCGACCAAGAAAAGCTACTGCAAGCCGGCTGCAACCTGCTGTTCGCACCCACCGTCGAGGAAATGTACCCCGGCGGCATGACCGGCCAGACCCGCGTCAGCGTCCCGCAACTGTCCGAAGGCTTGTGCGGCGCCAGCCGTCCCAGGCATTTCGAAGGCGTGGCGATCGTGGTCAGCAAGCTGTTCAACATGGTCCAGCCGGACATGGCCGTGTTCGGTCAAAAGGATTACCAGCAACTGGCCGTGATTCGCGCCATGGTCCATGACCTGAACATGCCGATTCAGATCATCGGTGAGCCCACCGTACGCGCCGACGATGGCCTGGCGCTGTCGTCGCGCAACGGTTTTCTCAGCGAAGAGGAACGCGGGATCGCGCCGGTGCTGTATCGCAGCCTCAGCCAGATTGCAGCAGCCATCAAGGACGGTGACCATGACTTCGCCACGCTGCGCGCCGAACAGGTCAAGCAGATCGAAGCTGCCGGGCTGCGCGTGGATTACCTCGAAGTGCGCCAGGGCGTGCATCTGCGCCCGGCAACCCCTGAGGACAAGGACATCGTGATCCTGGTGGCAGCCTTCCTGGGCACGACTCGGTTGATCGACAACCTGCATTTGAGCCTCAATTAAACCTCGCTGAACACCCCGCCTGTTGCCCTGCTCGCTGTGCCGGTATAAAAAAGTACCGGCCACAGCGCAGACAAAGCCAAGACATATCGACACGCTAGGTTTAATGTAATCGCCCGGCGCTATAGTTAGCGCTGTCTGGAACCCAATGCTTGAGATAAGACTGGATGTTCCGGGCTATGAAGTGTCCTAAAGGCAGTCCCCGTAATAAAAGGAAACCCGCAGCGATGGCGTACTACCGCACCCCTCATGACGTTACCGCTCTGCCCGCCTGGCAAGCGCTCAATCAACATCGCCAAGCCATGCAGGATTTCAGCATGCGTGAAGCGTTCAATGCCGATCCTCAGCGTTTTTCCCAATTCACCTTGAGCAGCTGCGGACTTTTCCTCGATTACTCGAAAAACCTGATCACCAGCGAAACCCGCGACCTGCTGGTAGGGCTGGCGGAGGAAGTCGGCCTCAAGGACGCGATCAACTCGCTCTACGCTGGCGAACCGGTCAACTCGTCAGAAGGCCGCCCGGCCCTGCACACCGCCTTGCGCCGCCCAGTGGGTGACAAGCTGTCGGTCAATGGCGTGAACATCATGCCGGACGTGCACAAGGTGCTGAACCAGATCACCGACCTGGTCGGCCGCATCCACGACGGCCTGTGGCGTGGCTACACCGAAAAGCCGATCACCGACGTGGTGAACATCGGCATCGGTGGCTCGTTCCTCGGCCCGGAGCTGGTCTCCGAAGCGCTGTTGTCCTACGCCCACAAAGGCGTGCGCTGCCATTACCTGGCGAACATCGATGGCAGCGAGTTCCACGAGCTGACCATGAAGCTGCGCGCCGAAACCACGCTATTCATCGTTTCGTCGAAGTCCTTCAACACCCTCGAAACCCTGAAAAACGCCCAGGCCGCTCGTGCCTGGTACTTGGCCCAAGGTGGCTCGGAAGCTGAGCTGTATCGCCACTTCATCGCCGTGTCGAGCAACAACGCGGCAGCCGTGGCCTTCGGTATTCGCGAAGAAAACATCTTCCCGATGTGGGACTGGGTCGGCGGCCGTTACTCGTTGTGGTCTGCCATCGGCTTGCCAATCGCACTGGCCATCGGCATGTCCAACTTCAAGGAACTGCTGTCCGGTGCCTACACCATGGACCAGCATTTCCAGAACGCGCCATTCGAACAAAACATGCCAGTGCTGCTTGGCCTGCTGGGCGTGTGGTACGGCAACTTCTGGGGTGCGCAGAGCCACGCGATCCTGCCGTACGACCACTATCTGCGTAACATCACCAAGCACTTACAACAGCTGGACATGGAATCCAACGGCAAGAGCGTACGCCAGGACGGCAAACCGGTGTCCACCGACACCGGCCCAGTGATCTGGGGTGGCGTCGGTTGCAACGGTCAGCATGCTTATCACCAGTTGCTGCACCAAGGCACCCAACTGATCCCGGCCGACTTCATCGTGCCGATCGTCAGCTTCAACCCGGTGTCCGACCACCATCAGTGGCTGTACGCCAACTGCCTGTCCCAAAGCCAGGCACTGATGCTCGGCAAAACCCGCAGCGAAGCTGAATCCGAGCTGCGCGACAAGGGCATCCCGGAAGACGAAGTGCAGAAGCTGGCCCCGCACAAGGTGATTCCGGGCAACCGTCCGAGCAACACCCTGGTGGTGGAGCGCATCAGCCCGCGTCGCCTCGGCGCGCTGGTTGCCATGTATGAGCACAAAGTGTTCGTACAAAGCGTGATCTGGGGCATCAACGCGTTCGACCAATGGGGCGTTGAACTGGGTAAAGAGCTCGGCAAAGGCGTCTACAACCGTCTGACCGGCGCCGAAGAAACCTTGGCTGAGGACGCTTCGACCCAGGGCCTGATCAACTACTTCCGCGGCCGTCACCGCGGCTGATGCAGGTATAGCAAGGCCAACGTCCTTTTGGACGTTGGCCTTGAACCCTCTCCACACAGGGTGCATCTTTATGACTTGTCGCAAAAACAAGAATAAGGATCGCTCATGTTCGATATCAGCACGTTTCCCATCGCCGATGCCGTCCGCCGGGCTGCGCAACTCAGTCAAGAGGACTATCACCGCCTCTATCGCCAATCCATCGAACAGCCGGACACCTTCTGGGCTGAACAGGCCAAGAGCTTTCTCGACTGGATGACCCCATGGCACACCGTTCAACACTCGGACATCAACACTGGCGCCGCCCAATGGTTTGCCGGTGGCCAACTGAACGTCAGCTACAACTGCATTGATCGTCACCTGATGCAACGCGCCGATCAGCCGGCCTTCATCTGGGAGGGCGATGATCCGACAAAGTCTTCCAACATCACCTACCGTCAACTGCATCAAAACGTCTGCCGCCTGGCCAACGTGCTGAAAAGCCGTGGCGTGAAGAAAGGTGACCGGGTGTGCATCTACATGCCGATGATCCCGGAAGCGGCCTACGCCATGCTGGCCTGCACGCGGATTGGCGCGGTGCACTCGGTCGTGTTTGGTGGTTTTTCGCCGGACGCCCTGCGCGACCGCATTCTCGACGCCGACTGCCGGACTGTGATAACCGCCGATGAGGGCGTGCGCGGCGGCAAGCCCGTCGCTTTGAAACAGAATGTCGACAAGGCCCTGGCCAGTTGCCCGAATGTCAGCACCGTCTTGGTGGTGCAACGCACCGGTGCCGACGTGAACTGGAGCGAAGGCCGCGACCTCAAATACCAGCAGGCCGTCGACGCTGCGAGCGACGATTGCCCGCCAGAGCCGATGGACGCCGAAGACCCGCTATTCATCCTCTACACCTCCGGTAGCACCGGTAAACCCAAGGGCGTGTTGCACACCACCGGCGGTTATCTGCTGCAGGCAGCGATGACCTTCAAGTACGTACTCGACTACCGTGACGGCGAGGTGTTCTGGTGCACCGCCGATGTGGGCTGGGTCACCGGCCATAGCTATATCGTGTATGGCCCGCTGGCCAATGGCGCGACCTCACTGATGTTCGAGGGTGTGCCGAGCTACCCGGACAGCTCGCGGTTCTGGCAGGTGATCGATAAACACCAGGTGAATATTTTCTACACCGCGCCGACAGCCTTGCGCGCGTTGATGCGTGAGGGCCACGGACCACTGGAAAGCACCTCCCGCGCCAGCCTGCGTTTATTGGGCAGCGTGGGCGAGCCGATCAACCCGGAAGCCTGGGACTGGTACTTCAACGCCGTGGGCGAACAACGCTGCCCGATTGTGGATACCTGGTGGCAGACCGAGACCGGCGGCATCATGCTCAGCCCGTTAGTCAGCGCCCAGCGGATCAAGCCGGGCTGCGCGACCCAACCGATGTTTGGTGTGCAACCGGTGTTGCTGGATGAGCAAGGCAAGGTCATCACCGGTGCCGGCAGCGGCGTACTCGCCATTAAGTCAAGCTGGCCGGGGCAGATCCGCAGCGTGTACGGCGACCCGCAGCGCATGATTGATACCTATTTCAAACCCTACCCCGGTTACTACTTCACCGGAGATGGCGCGCGCCGCGATGAAGACGGCGACTACTGGATCACCGGGCGTATCGACGATGTGATCAACGTGTCCGGCCACCGTATCGGTACCGCCGAGGTGGAAAGTGCGCTGGTGTTGCATGACCAAGTGGCCGAGGCCGCTGTGGTGGGCTACCCCCACGACGTCAAGGGCCAGGGCATCTACGCCTTCGTCACGCCCATGAACGGTGTGGAACCCAGCGATGCGCTGAAAAAACACCTGCTTGAGCTGGTCAGCAAGGAAATCGGCAGCTTTGCCAAGCCGGAACTGATCCAATGGGCACCGGCCCTGCCGAAAACCCGATCAGGCAAGATCATGCGCCGGATCTTGCGCAAGATCGCCTGCAACGAACTCGACAGTCTTGGTGATACCTCGACCCTGGCCGACCCCAGCGTCGTGGACGGCCTGATCGACAAACGCCTGAACCGCTAGGAAAACCTGAGCCGCCATGGAATTTATCCGCAGCCGTATCGAAACCCAGCTGATGAGCCTCACCGGCTTGTCACTGGGGCAACTGGACCTGGAAAACCCCAAGGGCGATCCCGGCCTGTTCGGGCCAGACTCGGTCAGTTGGCAAGTCCATGGTGACTTCAGCAGCATGCTGATCGGCGGCATCAGCGCATTGATGCTGCAAGCCTTGCACCCACTGGCCCTGGCCGGCGTTTGGGACCATTCGAACTTTCGCCAGGACATGCTCGGGCGCCTGCGGCGTACCTCGCAGTTCATTTCAGGTACTACCTTTGGTTCGCGCAAAGACGCCGACTGGCTGATCGAAAAAGTGCGCACCATCCACCTGCAGGTGGTCGGGCATGCGCCGGATGGACGGCCTTATTCGGCGAGCGATCCCGAGCTACTGACTTGGGTTCATGTAG
Source organism: Pseudomonas sp. H1_D04 (assembly GCF_054683855.1). NCBI lineage: Bacteria > Pseudomonadati > Pseudomonadota > Gammaproteobacteria > Pseudomonadales > Pseudomonadaceae > Pseudomonas > Pseudomonas sp. H1_D04. Next base: position 3,097,260 of record NZ_CP162826.1, on the reverse strand, counting down.
CCGAGGTGAGCAACTTTATGGCCGCTCACTTGCGCTATCGCAACCCGACTCTGTCGAGCCGCGATCAAGATCGTTACTACAGCGAAATCGCTCTGGTGGCGGAGCGCTTGGGGGCGCGGCATGTACCGCGCTCGCGGCAGGAAATTTCCGATTATCTGGAGCGTATCCGTCCGCAATTGCTGTGTGACGAACGCAGCCGCGAAGTACTGCGCCTGCTGCTGAACGCCCCCTCGCCCAGTACTTTAGCCAAGCCGTTTGGCGTCTTGATGATGCAGGCCGGGATCGATCTGCTGCCAGACTGGGCCAGCACCATGCTCGATCAGCATCAGAACCCGCTGCAACGCCAGATGATCCGTGCAGGGGTCAAGCGTAGCGCGCCGTTATTGCGCTGGGCGATGCGCAATGGCTCGGTGCAACGGGCACACAGGCGGATGGGGTTGGTGTAGGCAAGGCGCCATAGCTGTTAAACTTCGCGCCCTCATTTACAGCCAGGCGCGCTCCATGTCTCCCTTGAATCGGGCGCTGCGCGCCGCCCTCGATCATCGCCAAGACCTGATCAACGAGCTGCATGCCCAGGGCACCGATTGCTATCGCCTGTTCCACGGCAGCCAGGAGGGCGCCGGCGGCCTGACCATTGACCGTTATGGCCCGCAGTTGCTGGTGCAAAGCTTCCACCAGTCGCTGGAAACCACAGACCTGCTGGACCTGCATCAACTGATCAACCAGTACCTGGGCCTGGAGTTGCTGCTCGTGTACAACGACCGCTCCCGCGGCAATTCGCGGATCGACCGCGAAGACACGGTATACCGAGCCGAACCCGCAGCACTGGAAGACATGGTCGGGCACGAATGGGGCCTCAATTACCGTGTTCGCGGGCGCCATGCCGGGCAGGATCCGTTGCTGTTCCTAGATCTGCGCAATACCCGCGGCTGGGTCAAAGATCACAGCGCCGGTAAAAGCGTACTGAACCTGTTTGCCTACACCTGCGGCGTGGGCCTGAGCGCCGCCGCTGGCGGCGCGCGTGAGGTGTGCAATTTGGACTTCGCGGAAGGCAACCTGGCGGTCGGGCGTGAAAACGGCCAGCTCAACCCGCAGCTGCCGAGTATGGAGTTCGTGCAGTCGGACTACTTTCCGGCGATTCGCCAACTGGCCGGGCTGCCGATCACCCAGCGGCGCGGGCAGAAACTGCCGAGCTACCCGCGTCTTGAACAGCGCCAATATGACTTGGTGCTGCTCGATCCTCCGGCCTGGGCCAAGAGCGCGTTCGGCACCGTCGACCTGTTGCGCGACTACCAGAGCCTGCTCAAGCCCGCACTTCTCGCGACTGCCGACAACGGTGTGCTGATCTGCTGCAACAACCTGGCAAAGGTCAGCATGGAGGATTGGCGCGAGCAGGTCCTGCGATGCGCGGAGAAAGCCGGTCGCCCAGTGCGCGACTGGCAAATCATGACGCCGGGTGCGGATTTTCCCTCACAGGATCAGCAGCCCCCCTTGAAAACGCTGATACTCCAGCTGTAGGAAGCGTCCCAACGCCCCGGCTCTTCGGAACCGAAAACCCGTGCCATACTCCAAGGCACTCCTGTTCGATATAGATGGCGCCGCCCCATGCCCAAAGGATTGATTCGCGCCACTGGCGCCTTGTTGACCGCCCTTGCCCTGTACAGTTTGCTGGGCTTTTTGATTCTGCCGGGCATCGCCCTTCGCGTTGCCAACCAACAATTGGCCCATTACGCCACGGTGCCGGCGCGGATTGAGCGCATTGAACTCAATCCCTTCAGCCTGGAAGTCACCGCATGGGGCTTGAAGATTGGCGAACCCGGCAAGGAACAGGTGGGTTTCGAGCGCCTTTACGCCAATCTTCAGATTGACAGCCTGTGGACCCGGGCACTGCATTTGGCCGATGTGCAAATGGATCAGCCCAAGACGGAGCTGCTGTTCGACAAGTCTGGCCAATTGAACCTGGCGCAGTTGTTCAAGCTCCCTGCGAGCGAACCCTCCCCTGCCGACCCCAATGCCAAGCCGTTCCCACTGCGTATCGACAGCATCAAGCTGGCAGGCGGCTATGTGCACTTTCAAGATCTGCGCCCCAGCGAACCTATCGAATTTCTCTACAACAAACTCGACTTCGAGCTGAAAAACCTCAGCACCTTGCCTGAAGACAACGCCGATATGACTCTGGTCGCGGCAGGCCCTGAAGGTGGTCAAATTGATTGGAAAGGCAACTTCAGCCTGGTGCCGATCACGTCCGAAGGTACGCTAAAGGTCACTGATGGCAAGATGAAAGCCTGGTGGCCATATGTGCGTGACGCGCTCCCCCTGGTACTCGAAGACGGTGTGCTCAATTTCAGCACCGACTACAAATTCAGCCTGGCCAAAGAAACCGAACTGAACTTGACCAACACCGCCGCCAGCATCGCGCCGTTCGCCTTAAAGGCACCGGATGGCCGCCCACTGGTGCGCCTGGAACGCCTGGACGTCAGCGAGACCACAGTGGACCTCGCCAAGCAGCAAGTGGTGGTCGGCAAGATCCGCAGTAATAAGCTGGAAACCTGGGCTGCTCGTGAGGCCGATGGGCAATTGGACTGGCAGAAACTGTTCGCCAGCCAACCGAGCAAACCAGCCAAGGCGCCGGAGCCTGCCACTGCGCCAGCTACAGCCGACTCTCCAAAGCCTGCCCCGACTGCGCCAAGCAAGCCTTGGCAAGTGCTGCTCAAAGACGTGCAACTGCGCAACTATCAAGTACATCTGGCCGACCGTCAGGCCAAACCTGCGGTAGCGCTGGAGCTGGGCCCGTTGAATGTGGATGTACAGAATTTCGACAGCCTCAACCAGAGCCCCTTTAACCTCAAGATCGACAGCGGCTTGGGCAAGCAAGGCAAGATTCAGGCAACGGGCGTGGTCAACCTCAACCCAGTCAGCGCCAAGCTGAAGGTCACCACCAAAGATATTGACCTACGGGTTGCCCAGTCCTATATCAGCCCATTTATCCGTTTGGAGCTGCGTAGCGGCATGCTCGGCAGTGACCTCGACGTGAACCTGAAGAGCACCGAGCCCCTGGCGCTGCAGATTACCGGCCGAGCGCAGGTCGACCAGTTGCATACCCTGGACACCCTCAAGACACGTGACTTCCTGAAATGGCAGCGTCTGGTCGTCGAGGGCCTGAACTACCAGCACGGCGACAGCCTGTCGATCGACAAGGTCAACCTGCTGCAGCCATATGCGCGGTTCATGATCAACGATGACCGCACCACTAACGTCGATGACCTGCTGATCCCGCAGCCGGCCGACAGTGGCGCCAAGTCGGCCCCCAAGCCTGCGGCGAGCAAAGATAAACCCCTGGGCATTCGTATCGGGCAGATTGCGATCAACGATGGCTCGGCCAACTTTGCCGACTTCAGCCTGACACCCAACTTCGCCACTGCCATCCAACAGCTCAACGGCCAGATCGGCACGATTGACAGCCGTCAGGCCAAACCAGCCAGCGTCGACATCAAGGGCAAGGTGGACCGTTACGCGCCAGTGACGATCAAAGGCAGCGTGAACCCGTTCGATCCGATGGCGGCGCTGGATATCGCCACCAGCTTCAAGCGTGTCGAGCTGACGACCCTGACGCCCTACTCAGGCAAGTTCGCGGGTTTCCGTATCCGCAAGGGACGCCTCAACCTCGACCTGCACTATGTGATCACCAAGGGCCAGCTGAAGGCCGAGAACAAAGTGGTGGTCGAGCAACTGCAACTGGGTGAGAAGGTCGACAGCGCCGATGCCGTGGACTTGCCGATTCGCTTGGCAATCGCCCTGCTTAAAGACACTGACGGCAAGATCTCCATCGAACTGCCGGTGACCGGTGACCTGAATAACCCGCAATTCAGCGTGATGCCGATTGTTTGGCAGACCCTGCGTAACCTGGTGGTGCGTGCAGCGACCGCACCGTTCAAGTTCATCGGCGGGCTGGTCACCGGCGGCGGAGCGGAAGATCTGAGCAACGTGTCCTTCGCTGCCGGCTCAAGTGAGTTGAACAAAGACGCCGAAAGCGCGCTAAACACCCTGGCCAAAGCGCTGAAGGAACGCCCTGCCCTACGCCTGGAAATTGAAGGCACGGCCGCTGCCAGCAGCGATGGCCCCTTCCTCGCAGCGCAACGTCTGGAACGTGAATACCAGTACAACTATTACAAAATCCTGCAGCGCCGTGGCGACAAGGTTCCGGCCCAGGCGTCCTTGCTGGAAGTCCCGGAAAGCGAAAAAGCGCCATTGCTCGAAGGCATCTACCGCATCCGCGTGAAACAACAGCCACCGGCGGAGTGGAAAGACCTGAGCCGCGATGACCGCACGGCCAAGCTGCGTGACGGCGTGATCAAGTTCTGGAGCAACAGCGACGTGCTACTGCGCCAACTCGGTCAGGACCGCGCAAGCACCATCAAGGACTACTTGGTGGATAAGGGCCAGTTGGAAGACGACCGCGTGTACTTCATTGACGCCCACCTGGGACAGGCGGAGAAAGATGGTCGCGTTGTAACGCCTATGCATCTGGATGCTGAATAACCAACGGCACCAGAAATAGAACAGGCCCCGACACAAGTGCCGGGGCCTGTAATGACCACATCCATATGGTCAGTCGCATGAACCTTAGAGGTGCATTTGAGTGGATATCTAACTCACTCGTGGCCGCCGCTTAATTCAAACGAACTGTCGAGCGTTACTCTGCTTTCAGGCCGTCGGCCGATACAGCTTTAACGCCTTTGATTTTCTTGGTGATTGCTACGGCGGTGGCTTTCTGTGCGTCGGTAACAGCTACAGTCGACGACAGGGAAACAACGCCTTTGTTAGTTTCGACTTTGATGTCGGTGCCAGGAATACCTTTCTCGGTAACCAGGTCAGCTTTTACCTTGGTGGTGATCCAAGTGTCGCTGGTGGTTTCTTTGGCGTCATGAGCTGCGCCTTTGGTTTTATCGATACCGTCTGCTTTGGTAGCACCGCCAGCCATCAGGCCATCAGCGGAAACAGCGGTTACGCCTTTAATCTTTTTGGTGATCGAGACAGCAGTAGCTTTCTGTGCGTCAGAGATAGCGACTGTCGAGGACAGGGAAACCACGCCTTTGTTGGTTTCAACCTTGATGTCCGAACCAGGAATGCCCTTCTCGGTCAGCAGGTCGGATTTAACTTTGGTGGTGATCCAAGTATCCGAAACGCTTTCCTTAGCCTTGGTAGCTTCGCCAGCCGCCAACGTCATAGGGGCTTGGGAAGTCTGAGCAAAGGCTACGTTAGCACCCATGGCCAGAGTCAGAGCGGTAGCAGTAGCGAGAGCGAACTTCTTCATACGAGTAACTCCTGTTTTATTAAAAGTCTGCAGTACGTAAACCTTGATGCTGCAGCGTTAACAGGGATATTGCAGGCAGTGTGCCAAGTCGAAGCCATAAATTAAATCCTTATAAAACAACGACTTAACAATAATGCTAATTTCCGGAATCGTGCAAGTTGCATGAAGCCCATCATGCCTGCATGCAAGTTGCGGCTTTTGCAGAGGGCTAAACGGCTGATTTCACTTCACTTTCCCTCGCCCATAAAAAAAGGACCCCGAAGGGTCCTTTTTTCAGCATAAGCCAGGGGTAATTAAACGCCCGAAGCCTTAGCTGCTGCTACGTCTTTGATGGACAGCTTGATGCGGCCGCGGTTGTCCACGTCCAGCACCAGCACTTCCACTTCCTGACCTTCTTTCAGAATGTCGGTCACTTTCTCAACACGAGCGTCGCTCAACATGGAGATGTGAACCAGACCGTCTTTGCCCGGCAGGATGTTGACGAATGCGCCGAAGTCGACGATGCGCTCAACCTTACCGACGTAGATCTTGCCGATCTCGGCCTCAGCCGTGATACCCAGAACGCGCTGACGTGCTGCCTCAGCCGCTTCCTTGGTTTCGCCGAAGATCTTGATCGAACCGTCGTCTTCGATATCGATCGAAGCCTTGGTTTCTTCGCAGATCGCACGGATGGTCGCGCCACCTTTACCGATAACATCACGGATTTTGTCGGTGTCGATTTTCATCGCGATCATGGTCGGAGCATTTTCCGACAGCTCGGTGCGAGACTGACCAATGATCTGGTTCATCTGGCCGAGGATGTTCAGGCGCGCTTCCAGGGCTTGGCCCAGAGCGATCTCCATGATTTCTTCGGTGATGCCTTTGATCTTGATGTCCATCTGCAGCGCGGTAACACCTTTAGCGGTACCGGCTACTTTGAAGTCCATGTCGCCCAGGTGGTCTTCGTCACCCAGGATGTCGGTCAGGATGGCGAACTTCTCGCCTTCTTTAACCAGACCCATGGCGATACCGGCAACCGGTGCCTTCATCGGCACACCAGCGTCCATCAGTGCCAGGGAAGCACCACAAACGGAAGCCATGGAGCTGGAACCGTTGGACTCGGTGATTTCCGACACAACACGGATGGTGTAAGGGAACACGTCAGCAGCAGGCAGCATGGCCTGAACCGAACGACGCGCCAAACGGCCGTGACCGATTTCGCGACGACCAGCGCCGCCCATACGACCACACTCGCCCACCGAGAACGGAGGGAAGTTGTAGTGCAGCATGAACGGGTCTTTTTTCTCGCCTTCCAGGGTGTCCAGCAGTTGTGCGTCACGGGCAGTACCCAGGGTCGCGACTACCAGAGCCTGAGTTTCGCCACGGGTGAACAGTGCCGAACCGTGAGTTTTCGGCAGAACACCAACTTCGATATTCAGCGGGCGCACAGTGCGAGTGTCGCGACCGTCGATACGTGGCTTGCCGTTAACGATGTTCTCGCGAACGGTGCGGTATTCGATTTCACCGAATGCAGCTTTGACTTCGCTGGAAGATGGCTGACCTTCTTCGCCCGAAAGCTTGGCAACAACCTGGTCCTTCAGCTCGCCCAGGCGAGCGTAACGGTCGGCCTTGACGGTGATGGTGTAGGCGTCGGAAATGGCAGCGCCGAACTCGGAGCGGATAGTGCCCAGCAGCTCGGTGGCTTCGGCTTGCGGAGCCCAGGCCCAAGTAGGCTTGGCGGCTTCAGCAGCCAGTTCTTTAACGGCGTTGATCACAACCTGGAATTCGTCGTGAGCAAACAGTACAGCACCCAGCATCTGGTCTTCGGTCAGCTCTTTAGCTTCCGATTCAACCATCAATACGGCTTCCGAAGTACCGGCAACGACCATGTCCAGGCTCGATGCTTTCAGTTGCTCGTAAGTTGGGTTGAGCAGGTAGCCGGTGCTCTCGTGGAAAGCAACGCGGGCAGCGCCGATAGGGCCATCGAAAGGAATGCCGGAGATAGCCAGGGCAGCCGAAGTACCGATCATCGCAGCGACGTCCGGATCGGTTTTCTTGCTGGTGGAAACGACGGTGCAGACAACCTGCACTTCGTTCATGAAGCCTTCTGGGAACAGCGGACGGATCGGACGGTCGATCAGTCGGGAAGTCAGGGTTTCTTTCTCGGAAGGACGGCCTTCACGCTTGAAGAAACCGCCAGGGATCTTACCGGCAGCGTAAGTCTTTTCCTGGTAGTGAACAGAAAGAGGGAAGAAGCCTTTGCTCGGGTCAGCGGTCTTGGCGCCAACAACGGTCACCAATACGGTGACGTCGTCATCAACGGTAACCAGCACTGCGCCGGAGGCTTGACGGGCGATACGGCCTGTCTCAAGGGTAACGGTCGACTGACCGAACTGGAATTTTTTGATAACCGGGTTCACGGTGTCCTACCTTCTTTGTGGCTCTTGGGGAACTTGTTTTCTTACGAAATTCTTGGGCAATGTCGGGAATCGGCCCAACCCTTGTCCAGGGGGTAAAACGTGTATCCAGATAAAACTTGAGGCTGGGAGCCTACCATGGGCCAGCGGGAATCCCACTGACACACGGCAGACAACCAACCTCTAGCGCAATCGCTTATTAGCGACGCAGACCCAGGCGACCGATCAGAGTCTGATAACGACCCAGATCCTTGCCTTTCAGGTAATCCAGCAGCTTACGACGCTGGTTTACCATGCGGATCAGACCACGACGGGAGTGGTGATCTTTACCGTTGGCCTTGAAGTGACCTTGCAGCTTGTTGATGTTGTGGGTCAGCAGTGCAACTTGCACTTCTGGCGAACCAGTGTCACCAACAGCTTGCTGATAGTCAGCAACGATTTGTGCTTTTTCTTGAACGTCGAGAGCCATGAGGCAATCCTTTTTTCAGGAAACCACCCAAAGGGCAGTCTCAACAGGCCAGGGACAAATCCCTGTATCTAAAAATGAGTGTTGACCGTGCCTGTTAACAGCCACACTCGTTCGGTCATTCTGACCGAATCAGTCTACGTGGCGCGATGCGCCCGTCTTCGCTCACTTCACCGATACCGATAAAGCGACCGTTATGATCCTGTACTCGCACCATGCCGAACTTAGGGGCATCCGGGGCACGTACCGGCTGGCCGTTAAGCCAGTAGAACGCGCTGTGCTCCGAGAAGTGCAGCAATGGCCAATCCAGCAAACCACTGTCCGATGGCATCAGGAAGCGATCAACCGCTTCATTGCCGCCTTCGGCGTGTACCGCTTCCAACTCTTCCAGCGTAACCGTCTGGGCCAGGCTGAAAGGTCCGGCCTGAGTGCGTCGCAGTTCTGCGACGTACGCGCCGCAACCGAGCTGTTCACCAATATCTTCCACCAGGGTACGGATATAGGTGCCTTTGCTGCAGTCCACGGCCAGTCGTGCGGTTTCACCCTCACAAGCGAGCAATTCCAAGCGCGCAATAGTAACAGAACGCGGTTCACGCTCCACTACTTCGCCGGCACGTGCCAGCTTGTAAAGTGGCTGCCCGTCACGCTTGAGAGCCGAGTACATCGGCGGTATCTGACTGATTTGCCCACGAAAAGCGGGCAAAGCGGCTTCGATATCAGCACGACCAACGGTCACGTCGCGAACCTGTAAAACATCACCTTCAGCATCCGCCGTGGTGGTGGTCTTGCCCAGTTGCATCAGGGTTTCGTAACCCTTATCGGAATCAAGCAGGTATTGCGAGAACTTGGTCGCTTCGCCAAAGCACAGCGGCAGTACGCCGGTGGCCAGTGGGTCGAGGCTACCGGTATGCCCGGCCTTCTCGGCATTGAGCAGCCAGCGGACCTTCTGCAACGCCGCATTGGACGTAAAGCCAATGGGCTTATCAAGCAGAATGATGCCGCTGACGTTGCGACGGATACGTTTGACCTGAGCCACCGCTTACTCCTTGGCGTCTTCAGGTGTGGACGGATGCTGGCTGTCTTCAGCCACGGCGCGCTCGATCAATGCAGACAAGTGCGCGCCACGCACGACGCTTTCGTCGTAGTGGAAGTGCAACTGCGGAACACTGCGCAGCTTCATTTCGCGGGCCAACTGCATGCGCAGGAAGCCGGCAGCCGAGTTGAGCACTTTGATGCTTTGTGCGATTTCTTCGCTGTTGTCCTGGCCCATCACGGTGATGAAAATCTTGGCGTGACCCACGTCACGGCTCACTTCAACAGCGGTGATGGTGACCAGGCCAACGCGTGGGTCTTTGACTTCGCGACGGATCAGTTGGGCCAGCTCGCGCTGCATTTGATCGCCGATACGTTGGGTACGGCTGTATTCTTTTGCCATGTCTTGTTACCTGTTACTGCCACACGGTGAAACCCATGGGGTCTGAAAGCGGCAAACGCCCGGCCTGACAAAAGCCAGACCGGGCGTTGCGTTTAGAGTCCGTACGCTGCGCGAGGCATTTGCATGCCCACACGCGGCGTGGCTCCGGAAGTGCGCGAGTTAGAGGCTGCGAGCAACCTGAACCTTCTCGTAGACTTCGATCTTGTCGCCAGCCTTGACGTCGTTGTAGCTCTTGACGCCAATACCGCATTCCATGCCGGCACGTACTTCAGAAGCGTCATCCTTGAAGCGGCGCAGGGATTCCAGCTCGCCTTCGAAGATAACGATGTCTTCACGCAGTACACGGATTGGACGGTTACGGTACACAGTGCCTTCGACAACCATGCAACCGGCGATCGCGCCGAATTTCGGCGAACGGAACACGTCACGTACCTCGGCGATACCCAGGATATTCTCCCGAACGTCACTGCCAAGCATGCCGGTAAGGGCTTTCTTGACGTCTTCGATGATGTCGTAGATGACGTTGTAGTAACGCATGTCCAGGCCTTCCTGCTCGACGATCTTCCGTGCGCCAGCATCAGCACGCACGTTGAAACCGAACAGTACAGCGTTGGAAGCCAGTGCCAGGTTGGCGTCGGATTCGGTGATACCACCGACACCGCCACCGACAACACGCACTTGCACTTCATCGTTACCCAGGCCATTCAAGGCGCCGTTCAACGCTTCGAGAGAACCACGAACGTCAGATTTAAGGACGATATTAAGCGTCTTCTTCTCTGCCTGGCCCATGTTCTCGAAGATGTTTTCCAGCTTGCCAGCGTGAGCGCGAGCCAGTTTGACTTCACGGAACTTGCCTTGACGGAACAGAGCCACTTCACGGGCTTTCTTCTCGTCGGACAGCACGCTCATCTCGTCGCCAGCGTCCGGGGTACCATCCAGGCCGAGGATCTCGACAGGGATGGAAGGACCCGCTTCTTTGATTGGCTTGCCGTTCTCGTCGAGCATGGCACGTACACGGCCATAGTTCGAACCGACCAGCACCATATCGCCTTGGCGCAGGGTACCGTCTTGAACCAGCACGGTCGCAACCGGGCCACGACCTTTGTCGAGACGCGATTCAACCACAACGCCACGACCTGGGGCCGATGGAGTTGCTTTCAGTTCAAGTACTTCAGCTTGCAGCAGGACCGCTTCGAGCAGTTCGTCCACGCCAGTACCGACTTTCGCCGAAACCGAAACGAATGGCGTATCACCGCCCCACTCTTCAGAGGTCACACCGTGAACCGACAGTTCGCTGCGGATGCGATCGAGATCGGCGCCCGGCTTGTCGATCTTGTTCACAGCAACAACCAGTGGAACACCAGCGGCCTTGGCGTGCTGGACAGCTTCAATGGTCTGCGGCATCACGCCGTCGTCCGCTGCAACTACCAGGATCACGATATCAGTCGCCTTGGCACCACGGGCACGCATTGCGGTAAACGCGGCGTGACCTGGGGTGTCGAGGAAGGTGACCATGCCGCGCTCGGTTTCAACGTGGTACGCACCGATGTGCTGAGTGATACCACCGGCTTCGCCAGCAGCTACCTTGGCACGACGAATGTAGTCGAGTAGCGAAGTCTTACCATGGTCAACGTGACCCATTACGGTCACAACTGGCGCACGGGAGAACGTCTCACCTTCAAACTTCAGGGACTCTGCCAGGGAATCTTCCAGGGCGGTGTCGCTGACCAGGGTCACTTTGTGGCCCAGTTCTTCGGCTACCAGTTGAGCAGTTTCCTGATCAAGCACCTGGTTGATGGTCGCTGGAGTACCCAGTTTGAACATGAACTTGATGATTTCAGCAGCCTTGACCGACATCTGATTGGCAAGATCGCCAACAGTGATGGTCTCGCCAATCTGCACATCACGCACGACAGGACCGGTTGGGCTCTGGAAACCGTGGGCGTTGCGCTTCTTCAGCTTGGCCTTGCCGCGACCACCGCGACGGAAGCCATCGCTCTCTTCGTCGGTAGTACGTGGAGCAACGCGTGGAGCAGGCGCTTTCTCTTTGACCGAAGCACGATGCGGAGCGTTTTTGCGCTCGCCATCGCCACCACCACCGCGACGATTGTTATCGTCGGCACGTGGTTTGTCCGGACGACGAGGTTCCTCACGCTTACGGGCATCAGCAGCAGGTGCTGGTGCAGCGGCAACCGGAGCGGCCTCGCGCACAGCTTCCACAGGAGCGCTAGGCGCGGCGACCGCATCAGCCGAAGCAGTTTGCGCAGCAGCAGGCTGGCGACGCGCTTCTTCTTCGGCGCGACGCTTGGATTCTTCTTCAGCCTTCTGACGAGCAGCATTATCTACTGCGCGACGTTCATCCAGTTCACGCTTGCGCTCGGCTTCAATTTCTTCCGGGCTGCGCTGTACGAAGACTTTCTTCTTGCGTACTTCAACGCTGATGCTCTTGCTACCAGCAACACGCAGGGTGCTGGTGGTTTTGCGCTGCAATGTAATCTTGCGCGGTTCTTCCACTTTCGCCTTGTGGCTGCTCTTCAAGTGAGTCAGCAAAGACTGCTTCTCACTATCGCTCACACCTTCATCGGCGGCGGTGTGCGGCAGACCTGCCTCACGCATCTGCTGCAACAGGCGCTCTACCGGTGTTTTGACCTCATCGGCCAGTTGTTTCACCGTGACTTGCGTCATGCACTTCTCTCCTCAGGCCGCGCCTAATTACTCGAACCAATGGGCTCGGGCGGCCATGATCAACTTGCCGGCACGATCATCGTCAATGCCGTCGATGTCGAGCAGATCGTCAATAGACTGCTCGGCCAGGTCTTCGCGGGTAATTACGCCGCGCACCGCCAGTTCCATCGCCAAATCCTTGTCCATACCCTCAAGCGAGAGTAGGTCTTCGGCCGGATGGGCGTCTGCCAGCTTTTCCTCAGTAGCGATGGCTTTAGTCAACAAACGATCCTTGGCCCGAGCGCGAAGCTCGTTGACGGTGTCTTCGTCAAAGCCGTCGATGTTGAGCATTTCTTCCAACGGTACGTAGGCAATCTCTTCCAGGCTGGTGAAGCCTTCATCTACCAGCACCTGTGCCAGGTCTTCGTCGACTTCCAACTCGTCAATGAAGTTGCGCAGGATGTCACCGGTTTCAGCTTGCTGCTTAGCCTGGATGTCCGATTCGGTCATCACGTTCAGGGTCCAGCCGGTCAATTGGCTGGCCAGACGCACGTTCTGACCACCACGACCAATGGCCTGAGCCAGATTGTCTGCGCCAACGGCGATGTCCATTGCATGGGCATCTTCGTCAACGATAATTGCCGCCACTTCAGCAGGCGACATGGCGTTGATCACGAACTGCGCCGGGTTATCGTCCCACAGGACGATGTCCACACGCTCACCGCCCAATTCGCCCGACACTGCCTGGACGCGCGAACCGCGCATACCGATGCAAGCGCCTTGCGGGTCGATGCGTTTGTCCTTGGAACGGACCGCGATCTTGGCGCGCGAACCCGGGTCGCGGGACGCAGCCATGACTTCGATCAGGCCTTCGGCGATTTCCGGCACTTCGATACGGAACAGCTCGATCAGCATTTCCGGCGCGGTACGCGACAGGATCAACTGAGGGCCACGGTTCTCGGTGCGGATTTCCTTGAGCAGCGCACGCAAACGCACGCCGACACGGAAGGTTTCGCGAGAGATGATGTCTTCGCGGGCCAGCAACGCTTCGGCGTTGTTGCCCAGATCGACGATCACATTGTCGCGGGTAACTTTTTTCACGGTGCCGGAGATAATTTCTCCCAGCCGCTCGCGATAGGCGTCAACGACTTGAGCGCGCTCGGCTTCACGAACCTTCTGCACGATGACCTGCTTGGCGGTCTGTGCAGCAATGCGGCCGAACTCGATGGACTCGATCTTTTCTTCGACGACATCACCAACCTGGGCGCCTGGGTGCGTTTCGGCAACCTTGCTTGGCCAGGTTTCGATGGCCGGATCATCAAGGTCGGCTTCTTCGACGACCGTCCAGCGACGGAAAGTCTCATAGGCACCGGTGTGGCGGTTAATTTCCACACGCAGATCAACTTCGTCTTCAAAACGCTTTTTGGTAGCAGTGGCCAGAGCCAACTCCAGCGCTTCAAAAATCACGTTTGCCGGTACGCCCTTTTCATTGGATACCGACTCAACAACCAGCAGTACTTCTTTGCTCATCGTACGCCTCGCCTTTCGCAAGCCATTGGATCCGCGGGATCCGCGTCTCAGTCAAAACTGGGAATAATGTTGGCCTTGTCGATCATATCGATCGGCAACAGGAACTCATGGTCTTCTACCTGCACCACGACATCCTGTTCTTCTACACCGCGCAGAAGGCCCTGAAAGTTGCGTCGTCCTTCAAAAGGAGATCGCAGCTTGATCTTCACTTGTTCACCGGCAAATTTTGCAAACTGATCAATAGTGAACAGTGGGCGTTCCATGCCTGGCGAGGAAACTTCGAGGGTGTATTCAACGGAAATTGGATCTTCAACATCCAGCACACCGCTGATCTGACGGCTGACAATGGCACAATCGTCCACCAGCACACCGCCCTCTTTATCGATATAAACGCGCAACATTGAGTGGCGACCTTGAGCCGAAAACTCAACACCCCAGCATTCATAGCCTAGGGCCACGACCACCGGGGCCAACAAGGCCTGCAACTCTTCTAGCTTGCTCGACACCTGAACCCCCTCGTGCATGTATGTGCATGCTGTGCAAAATAAAAAAATGGGCGAAACGCCCATCCTTGAAACGCCGTCGAACAGCGGCGTTGAAAGTGTCCAGCTAACAAAAAGCCCCTTAAAAGGGGCTCCGCTAAAACTGGTTGCGGGGGCCGGATTTGAACCGACGACCTTCGGGTTATGAGCCCGACGAGCTACCAGACTGCTCCACCCCGCGACAAAGCTGGGGCGGAAGTATACGACCGATCCCTTACAGGGTCAATGTAACCTTCCACCTACAAGAAAGCCCGCAACAGCGGGCTCTCCTGATAATTGGTACCGAGAAGGGGACTCGAACCCCTACACCCTATGGGCACAACCACCTCAAGGTTGCGTGTCTACCAATTCCACCACCTCGGCAATACAGCGCTTACAACCCTTCTTACTTCTGCTCTTGAGCTGGAGGTACGTCAGTCGCTGGAGTAGCCGACTTTTGCTCTTGAAGCACCGGGACATCATCAGAAGCCGGTTTTGCTTTTGGTACTTCCAACACTGCTGGGTTTGGCAAACCTACTTGAGTCAGCACATGAGCTTTCTCTTTAGCAAAGTAACCTAACCCTAAGCTGGTTATGAAGAAACCGGCGGCAAGTATAGCAGTAAACTTACTAAGAAAGGTAGAGGAACCTTGGCTTCCGAATACAGTATTTGAAGCACCTGCACCAAAAGACGCACCAGCATCCGCACCTTTACCCTGCTGCAACAAAACCAGGGCAACTACGCCCAGGGCTGCCAACAGATGAAAAACGACTACGACTGTTTCCAGCATTTTTTCAGTTTCCCGCGGCGCGACAAATCGCACCGAACTCATCTGCATTCAGGGAAGCTCCACCAATGAGCCCCCCATCGATATCCGGCATGCCGAACAGTTCGACCGCATTGGCCGCCTTCACGCTGCCGCCGTATAGAAGCCGCACACCTTGTGCGATTTCAGAATTCTCTGCCGCTAACTGCGCACGGATGGCTGCGTGCACATCCTGCGCCTGTTGCGGTGTAGCAGTCAGCCCGGTGCCAATGGCCCAGACCGGCTCGTAAGCAATTACCGCCTTTGCGAACGCACCAACACCCAGCTCCTCGATGATGCTGCCAAGCTGACGCGAGACAACCTCAAGAGTCTTGCCAGATTCACGCTGCTCAAGGGTCTCCCCAATACACAGCACCGGAATCAAGCCACAAGCCTGTGCAGCTGCAAACTTGCGATTGAGTGTTCCATCACGCTCGCCCATCATCTGACGGCGCTCGGAGTGCCCAACAAGCACATAGGAACAACCCGCATCAACCAGCTGACTCGGTGCAATCTCACCGGTCAACGCACCTTGCATGGCTTCCACCGCAGAATTCTGCGAGCCGACCTGAATCGACTTACCTTTCAAGCCATCAACCACTTGGGTGATATGCAAGCAAGGCGGGAACACCGCGATGTCAACACCGCTAGGCAAGGCCAAGTGACGAAGGCCATTGATCAGCTCAGCGACACTGGCGCGGGTACCGTGCATCTTCCAGTTACCAGCTACCATAGTGCGACGCATGCTGTACCTCGTCGGTCAAAGTGGGCGCAGATGTTACCCAACCACATCATCACTGGCAAGCCGAATTCAGGCGCAAACTTCAGTTACCAGTTTTGCCAGGTCTTCGGCGTGGCCGCGAACCTGTATTTCATCGTCACCTTCGACCATAACGCGCACCAAAGGCTCTGTGCCGGACTTGCGTAGCAATACCCGTCCACGACCAGCCATTGCCAGGGTCGCGCGCTCGCAAGCCTCTTTGACAGCAGGGTGGTCGATCGGGTTTTCTCCACCTGCGAAACGCACGTTAAGCAATACTTGCGGGCATTTGCGCAAAGCCTGACGAGCCTGAGCCAGGCTCTCTTCGCGGCGACGCAAAGCCAATAGCACCTGCAACGCAGCAATAATCGCGTCACCGGTGGTGGTGTGCTGGAAGCACACCACGTGCCCGGAGTTCTCACCACCTACCTGCCAGTTACGCTCCAGCAGCTCGGCGATCACATATCGGTCACCGACATTGGCGCGAACAAAAGGAATACCCAGGTCTGCCAACGCAAGCTCAAGCCCAAGATTGCTCATCAGCGTACCGACGACACCGCCTTGCAGCTTGTTGCGCTCATGCAGGTCGCGGGCAATGATAAACAACAGATCATCGCCATCGACCACGGCACCCGTGTGGTCAACCATCAGCACGCGGTCGCCGTCACCGTCGAAGGCAATACCGAGGTCGGCATGCTCGGCCAGGACAGCAGCTTGCAGCTGCTCCATATGGGTCGAGCCGCAGTTCTCGTTGATGTTCAGTCCGTTGGGCTGAGCCGACAGCACAGTCACGTCTGCGCCCAGCTCCTTAAATACGCTTGGCGCGACTTTGTAGGTCGCACCATGGGCGCAGTCGACGACAACCTTCAGGCCGGCAAAGTTGGTACTGGTTGGCACACTGCTCTTGCAGAACTCGATATAACGACCGGATGCGTCATTGATCCGCGACACCTTGCCCAGCTTGCTGGACTCGACCACGGTCATCGGCGCATCCAACAGCTCTTCGATCATCAACTCAATCTCGTCCGGCAATTTGGTGCCCTGCCCCGAGAAAAACTTGATGCCATTGTCGTCATGAGGGTTGTGCGAGGCGCTGATCACAATACCTGCTTCAGCGTGAAACGTACGCGTCAGGTAAGCGATCGCCGGAGTCGGCATCGGGCCCAGCAACATCACATCAGCACCTGCGGCGGACAAGCCAGCCTCTAGCGCAGACTCAAACATGTACCCGGAAATCCGGGTGTCCTTGCCCACCAGGATGCGGCATGCGCCCATGCTGCGGAACGCCATGCCTGCCGCCCAACCCAGCTTGAGCATGAAATCTGGAGTAATCGGAAACTCGCCGACCCGACCACGGATCCCGTCGGTGCCAAAGTATTTTTTTGTCATAAGTGCTCCATCATTCTTATTCGGCAGATTCTACAGCGGCAATCATGCGCACCACATCCACGGTTTCTGCAACGTCATGCACACGCAAGATGCGTGCGCCTTTGGTCACTGCAAGTGCCGCCAGTGCGAGGCCACCATACAACCGCTCACCCACCGGACGGCTCAATGCCAGCCCTATCATGCTCTTGCGCGATACACCGACCAACAGGGGCCGACCAAGGGCATGCAAGGACTCCATGTGTTTGAACAAACTTAAATTGTGTTGCAGGGTCTTGGCGAAACCAAACCCCGGATCAAGGATGATCCTTTCCGGCGCAATACCTACCGCAGCGCATTGGGCAACGCGTTCTGAGAGAAAACCACTCACCTCACCAACCAGGTCATCATAGTGCGGACTGTCCTGCATATTGCCGGGCTCACCCAGCATATGCATCAAACACACCGGCAAACCGGTAGCCGCAGCTGCATCCAGAGCGCCGTCGCGCTGCAGGGACCGCACATCGTTGATCAAGCCGGCACCTAATCGCGCAGTCTCACGCATCACGGCCGGGGTGGAAGTATCAACCGAAATAATCACATCCAACTCTCGAGCGATGCGCTCGACAATCGGCGCCACGCGCTCCAACTCTTCCAGAGGAGAAACAACGCGAGCACCAGGCCGAGTTGATTCACCACCGACATCAATCAAGGTCGCGCCGGCCGCCACCATGGCTTCTGCGTGACGCAGTGCAGCATCAAGTTGGCTGAAGCGGCCACCATCGGAAAAGGAGTCAGGGGTTACATTAAGAATGCCCATAACATGTGTATGGGCCAAATCAAGAACCCGGTTGCCGCAAGGCAACCGGGGGGAGGACGAAGCAAAAGTCATTTCAAACCTTAGTGGTCAGCTGCCGGGCCACCGATTGGGGTTTCAGGGCGCTCGTTCTGAACCACAGGCGGGGTGCCCGAAGTACCCGAACCACCTTCCCAATCACGAGGCTCACGAGGTGCACGACCGGCCATAATGTCGTCGATCTGGTCTGCATCGATGGTCTCGTACTTCATCAATGCATCAGCCATTGCATCGAGCTTGTCGCGATTATCGGTCAGGATTTGTTTGGCCGTGCCATAGCACTGGTCAATGATACTGCGCACCTCGGAGTCAATCAGCTTGGCTGTCTCACCGGAGAAACTGGCGTTTTGACCACCGCCGCCACGACCCAGGAATACTTCACCTTCTTCCTCGGCGTACATCAAAGGACCGAGCTTTTCCGACAAACCCCACTTGGTCACCATGTTTCGCGCAATCTGACTGGCGCGCATGATGTCGTTGGAAGCCCCAGTGGTCACGCCGTCGAAGCCCAATGTCATCTCTTCAGCGATTCGACCGCCGTACAGAGAGCAGATCTGACTGATCAACGCACGCTTGGAGAGACTGTAACGATCCTCTTCCGGCAGGAACATGGTGACACCCAAGGCGCGACCACGAGGAATGATCGACACTTTGTAGACTGGATCATGCTCAGGCACGACACGCCCCACAATGGCGTGACCCGCTTCGTGATAAGCAGTGTTCTGCTTCTCTTTTTCGGACATGACCATGGATTTGCGCTCAGCGCCCATCATGATCTTATCTTTCGCCAGTTCGAACTCTTTCATTTCAACAATGCGCTTGCCGGTACGGGCTGCAAACAGCGAAGCCTCGTTCACCAGGTTGGCCAAGTCAGCACCGGAGAAGCCTGGAGTACCACGGGCAATCACAGCCGGAGCTACGTCGTCACCCATTGGGACTTTGCGCATGTGCACTTTCAGAATCTGTTCACGACCACGAATGTCCGGCAGACCAACCACAACCTGACGGTCGAAGCGACCCGGACGAAGCAGTGCAGGGTCAAGCACGTCTGGACGGTTGGTTGCGGCTATCACGATGATGCCGTCATTCATCTCAAAACCATCCATCTCGACCAGCAGCTGGTTGAGAGTCTGCTCACGCTCATCGTGGCCACCACCCATGCCGGCCCCACGATGGCGACCAACGGCGTCGATTTCATCGATAAAGATGATGCATGGCGCGTGCTTCTTGGCCTGTTCAAACATATCGCGAACGCGGCTGGCGCCGACACCAACGAACATTTCAACGAAGTCAGAACCGGAAATCGTGAAGAACGGCACCTTGGCTTCGCCAGCAATCGCCTTGGCCAGCAAGGTTTTACCGGTACCTGGAGGGCCGACCATCAGCACGCCGCGAGGAATACGACCACCCAGGCGCTGAAATTTGCCTGGATCGCGCAAGAACTCCACCAACTCGCCGACTTCTTCCTTCGCCTCATCGCAACCTGCTACGTCAGCCAGGGTGGTCTTCACCTGATCCTCAGAGAGCAGGCGCGCCTTGCTCTTGCCGAAGCTCATCGGCCCGCCCTTGCCCCCCGCACCGCCCTGCATCTGGCGCATGAAGAACATGAACACGGCAATGATCACCAGGATCGGGAAGCTTGCCACCAGGAGTTGAGTCCAAATGCTCTGCTGCTCAGGCTGCTTGCCTTCGACAACCACGTGGTTATCCACCAGGTCACCGATCAGACCGTTGTCCTGGATTGCCGGACGAATGGTCTTGAAGCTATCGCCATCGTTGCGTTTGCCGGTGATCACGTAGCCATCAACCGCTACGCGCTCGACCTTGCCATCCTTAACTTGCTGGATGAAGTCGGAATAGTTGAGGGTCTGCGGCTCGTTAGGACTGGAGAAGTTGTTCATCACCGTCACGAGGACAGCCGCGATGATCAACCACAGGATCAGATTCTTTGCCATATCGTTCAATTAACTACCCTCTGAAGCAAGCTCCGCTACTGGCGCGCGCTTCGCATGATATTCACCGGCCTAACTTACTACATTACCTACAACTCTGGCAGGCGCCGTCTGTAACCCTTTGTGAAACTTTGACTACATAATATTCGTAAAGCTTCGTGACGAAAGCGACATAAAAAAACCTATCGCCTTCCTCGAATAAATCAAAAACGCTCTTCGCTCGCCGCACCTTCAACCCCGCGGAACCCGCGGCACAGCAGATATTGCTCGCGAGACCGGTCACGGGAAGAGTCCGGCTTTCGCGTCTGCACCTTGTCGAACAGCTTGCGAATGTTCTTGTGATACTCGTCAAAACCTTCGCCCTGGAAGACTTTCACAAGGAAATCACCGCCCGGACGCAACACCCGGCCCGCCAAATCCAGTGCCAATTCACAGAGGAACATGGCCCGCGGCATATCGACGGCCGGTAATCCACTCATATTGGGGGCCATGTCGGAAATCACAAGGTCTACCTGCGAATTTCCCACGGCCTCCAGAATCTCGGCCAATACCGAGTCCTGGGTGAAGTCGCCGTGCACAAAGGTCACATCCGGGATGCTGTCCATCTCAAGGATGTCGGACGCGATCAATCTTCCCTGGCCACCAATCAGACGACTGGTCACTTGAGACCAGCCACCCGGCGCCGCGCCAAGATCAATCACGCTCATGCCCGGACGAATCAATTTGTCCTTGTCCTGGATCTCCAGGAGCTTGTAACTGGCCCGCGAACGGTAGCCGTCCTTCTGCGCCTTTTTGACGTAAGGATCGTTGAAATGCTCTTGCAGCCACTTAAGGCTAGTTTTGGAACGGGCCACGGGCCACCTCGAAAATAAAACGGGTCGTGATTAACTGGGCGGTCCCGGACTCGCTCGGGTAAACTGGCCGCCGCTTTTTACAAGATCAGACGCAGGGGTCAGATTATGCCGCTCACTCAAGAGCAGAAGAAACAGTACAAATCCATTGGCCACCATCTGAAACCAGTTCTGATTGTGGCAGACAACGGTTTGACTGAGGGTGTGTTAGCCGAACTTGAACGCGCATTGGGCGATCACGAACTGATCAAGATTAAGGTCAACATCCTTGACCGCGAAGCGCGCCTGGCCGCCATTGCAGAACTGTGCAAGGTTGGCAAAGCGGACCTGGTTCAGGTCATCGGCAAGATGGCGCTGCTGTATCGCAAGAACTTCAGCGTCAACAAACAACTGTCGAACGTTCATCGCTTCAAATGACACAAGGGTCACGGGCGTGCTTTGCGCGCCCTGCCACTCCATCCTGGCGCGGGCTGTACTACCAACACCAAGCCGGAGAACCCTAGCACAAGATAGCTGAATAGCTGCCAGCGCAACGCTTCCGGCAGCCACACATGCACGATGCAATACATTGCACACGCATACAGCGCCATCAACAGCAGTTGGCCGCGAATATCCCGCCACAAGCTCACAAAACCCTCAGCCTTGACCAGCACCAATGCCTGAAGGGTCACGCACGCCGCTGCAAAACCCACCAGCAACGCACTCAGTAATCCATCGATCTCATCGATCAACAGCGGAGCCAGGCCAATAAGGCCCAGCACCGGGAGTACACCAATGTGCAGCAACCACAGGCCACCCACCCAAAGCATCTGGGAGAGCTGCCAAAGCATGGCGCCCGCACGAAGCGGGCGCCGCCTTTCAGACGTGACGAACTTCAACAATCTCGTACTCGATCACGCCACCAGGTGTTTTTACAGCGACCACATCACCCTCTTCCTTGGCAATCAAGGCGCGGGCCAGCGGCGAACCGACAGAGATCTTGCCAAGTTTGAAATCAGCTTCGTCTTCGCCAACGATGTGATAGACCACGCTTTCGTCCGTCTCGACGTTAGCGATTTCCACGGTCGTGCCGAAAATCACCTTGCCGGTTTTCGGAATGGTCGTGACATCGATGATGACCGCATTCTGCATGCGCCCTTCGATGTCACGGATCCGCGCCTCGACCATACCTTGCTGCTCGCGAGCAGCGTGGTATTCAGCGTTTTCCTTCAAGTCACCCAGCTCGCGGGCCGTACCGATGTCCTGGCTCAACTTAGGACGTACGACCTTGGTCAGATGGGCGTGCTCCTCTTCCAGGGCCTTTGCGCCCTGGACGGTCATTGGGTATTTGATCATGCCTTCAATCCTGCGTGTAGATCCTGCAAGCGGCGCACGGTCTTTTCCGGACCGAACTTGAGCGCTTCACAGATAGCTTCGCCAGCAGCAATGGTGGTGGTGCAGTAGATCTTGTGCTGCAAGGCATTACGGCGAATAGAGTAGGAATCCGCGATCGACTGACGACCTTCGGTGGTGTTGATGATCAGAGTAACTTCGTCATTCTTGATCATGTCGACCACGTGCGGACGGCCTTCCGTCACCTTGTTTACGCGTCGCACCTTCAGGCCTGCCGCTTCGATCAGCTTGGCGGTACCTGCTGTGGCAACTACTTCAAAGCCCAAGCTGATCAGATCACGGGCAACGCCCGCAACCAGTGGTTTGTCGTCATCACGCACACTGATAAACGCAGTTCCGCCGGTCGGTAGCACTTCACTGGCGCCCATCTGAGCTTTGGCAAATGCTTCACCGAAGGTATCGCCCACGCCCATCACTTCACCGGTGGACTTCATCTCTGGGCCCAGGATTGGGTCCACACCAGGGAATTTGGCGAATGGGAACACCGCCTCTTTCACGCTATAGAAGTTCGGAATGATTTCCTTGGTGAAGCCGATTTCCTTCAGGGTCTTACCGGCCATCACACGGGCAGCGATCATGGCCAGGGACACACCGATGCACTTGGATACAAACGGTACGGTACGCGAAGCACGTGGGTTAACCTCAATGACGTAGATGTCTTCGCCTTGCAGCGCCAACTGAACGTTCATCAGGCCGACAACACCCAACTCAAGGGCCATTTTCTTGACCTGCTCGCGCATCTCATCTTGGATGTGCAGCGGCAACGAATATGGCGGCAGCGAGCATGCGGAGTCACCGGAGTGAACGCCTGCCTGCTCGATGTGCTGCATGATCGCGCCGATCACCACGTCGGTGCCGTCACAAACCGCATCCACGTCCATTTCGATGGCGCAGTTGAGGAAGTGGTCCAGCAGCACCGGGCTGTCATTGGACACTTTCACCGCATCACGCAAGTAACGCTTGAGCTCGTCCTCTTCGTAGACGATTTCCATCGCCCGACCGCCCAACACATAGGAAGGACGCACCACCAGCGGATAGCCGATCTTGCTGGCTGCACGGATGGCTTCATCTTCGCTGCGCACGGTAGCGTTTGGCGGCTGACGCAGGTTAAGGCGCTCAACCATTTGCTGGAAGCGTTCACGGTCTTCAGCGCGGTCGATAGCGTCCGGGCTGGTACCGATAATCGGCACTCCAGCAGCCTCAAGCGCACGCGCCAGTTTAAGCGGGGTTTGGCCGCCATACTGCACGATCACGCCTTTCGGCTTCTCAACGCGCACGATTTCCAGCACGTCTTCCAGTGTCACTGGCTCGAAGTACAGGCGATCAGAGGTGTCGTAGTCGGTGGAAACAGTTTCCGGGTTGCAGTTGACCATGATGGTCTCGTACCCGTCGGCGCGCAGAGCGAGCGCGGCGTGCACACAGCAGTAGTCGAACTCGATGCCTTGGCCGATACGGTTAGGACCGCCGCCCAGGATCATGATCTTGTCACGACCCGACGGCGCAGCCTCGCACTCTTCCTCGTAGGTGGAGTAAAGGTACGCGGTATCGGTGGAGAACTCGGCCGCACAGGTATCAACGCGCTTGTAGACAGGGAAGATGTCCAACTTATGGCGATGCGTGCGCAGGTTCTTCTCGGTCACACCCAGCAGTTTGGCCAGGCGTTGATCGGAGAAGCCTTTGCGCTTGAGGCGGAACATCATGTCGCGGTCGATGCTAGCCAGCCCCAGGGTCTTGACCTTCTCTTCTTCCTTGATCAGATCTTCGATCTGTACCAAGAACCACGGGTCGATCATGTTCATGCCGAAGATGTCTTCGACAGTCATACCGGCACGGAAGGCGTCAGCGACGTACCAGATACGCTCGGCGCCCGGCACAGTCAGCTCACGCTTGAGCACGCTCATGCTTTCCGGGTTGCTCAGGTCGAGCTTCTCGTCGAGGCCGCAAACCCCCACTTCCAGACCACGCAGAGCTTTCTGCAAGGACTCCTGGAACGTACGGCCGATGGCCATAACTTCGCCGACCGACTTCATCTGAGTGGTCAGACGCGCGTCAGCCTTGGCGAATTTCTCAAAGGCAAAACGTGGAAGCTTGGTCACTACGTAGTCGATGGACGGTTCAAAGGACGCAGGGGTCTTGCCGCCGGTGATGTCGTTCGACAACTCGTCCAAGGTGTAACCCACAGCCAGCTTGGCCGCGACCTTCGCAATCGGGAAGCCGGTAGCTTTAGAGGCAAGGGCCGACGAACGGGAAACACGCGGGTTCATCTCGATCACGACCATACGACCGGTGTCCGGGCAGATGCCGAACTGGACGTTGGAACCGCCGGTTTCCACACCGATCTCACGCAATACCGCCAGGGAGGCATTACGCAGGATCTGATATTCCTTGTCCGTCAGGGTTTGTGCAGGAGCAACAGTGATCGAGTCACCGGTGTGCACGCCCATCGGATCGAAGTTTTCGATGGAGCAGACGATGATGCAGTTGTCCTTCTTATCGCGGACAACCTCCATCTCATATTCTTTCCAGCCGATCAGGGACTCGTCGATCAGCAGCTCTTTGGTCGGAGACAGGTCCAGACCACGGGCGCAGATTTCTTCGAACTCTTCACGGTTGTAGGCGATGCCACCACCGGTGCCGCCCATGGTAAAGGACGGACGAATGATGCACGGGAAACCGAGGGTTTCCAGAACCGCATAGGCCTCTTCCATACTGTGGGCGATGCCGGAACGCGGGCACGCCAGGCCGATGGATTTCATGGCCTTGTCGAAACGCGAACGGTCTTCAGCCTTGTCGATGGTGTCGGCATTGGCGCCGATCATCTCTACGCCGAATTTTTCCAGGACGCCTTCGCGCTCCAGGTCCAGGGCACAGTTCAGAGCGGTCTGGCCACCCATGGTTGGCAACAGGGCGTCCGGACGCTCCTTCTCGATGATCTTGGCAACAGTTTGCCATTTGATCGGCTCGATGTAGGTGGCGTCAGCCATGTCCGGGTCGGTCATGATCGTGGCCGGGTTGGAGTTCACCAGGATGACGCGGTAGCCCTCTTCGCGCAGGGCCTTGCAAGCCTGGGCGCCGGAGTAGTCGAATTCGCAAGCCTGGCCGATTACGATCGGGCCAGCGCCGAGAATCAGGATGCTTTTTATGTCTGTACGTTTTGGCATGGGTTTGTCACTCAAATCCGCAGGTCAATCGGCAAGCCGTCTTGAACAATCTTTGAAGAACCTGCGGGGGCCACCGGGTTTCGGGGCCGCCCGCAGGCCGCTCAGTCAGCGTCGCTTGGCCATCTCATTAATGAAACGGTCGAACAGCGGCGCTACGTCGTTCGGGCCCGGGCTGGCTTCAGGGTGGCCCTGGAAGCTGAACGCGCTTTTGTCGGTGCGCTCGATGCCTTGAAGGGAGCCGTCGAACAGCGACTTGTGAATTGCCCGGACGTTGCCCGGCAAGGTCGCTTCATCCACCGCAAACCCGTGGTTCTGACTGGTGATCATCACAACGCCTGTATCCAAGTCCTGCACAGGGTGGTTGGCACCGTGATGGCCATGACCCATTTTCAGAGTCTTGGCACCGGAGGCCAACGCCAACAGCTGGTGGCCCAGGCAGATACCGAATACCGGAATCTCGGTTTCCAGCACTTCCTTGATGGCCTGGATGGCATAGTCGCAAGGCTCCGGGTCACCCGGGCCGTTGGACAGGAACACACCGTCCGGTTGCAGGGCCAGAACATCGCTGGCCGGGGTTTGCGCAGGAACAACGGTCACGCGGCAACCGCGCTCAACCAGCATGCGCAGGATGTTGTATTTAACGCCGTAGTCGTAAGCGACCACGTGATAAGGCAGGTCAGCCGCGTCGATGGTCTCGTGGCTATCGGTCTTCAAGTCCCAGACCGTAGAGCGCCACTCGTACTGTTCCTTGGTGCTGACGACTTTCGCCAGGTCCATGCCTTTCAGGCCTGGGAAGCCTTGCGCCGCGGCAATCGCCGCTTCTTCGGAAATATTGTCACCGACCATGATGCAGCCATTCTGCGAGCCTTTTTCACGCAGGATGCGTGTGAGGCGACGCGTATCGATACCGGCGATCGCCACAACGTTATTGGCTTTCAGGTAATCCGACAGCGACATCGTGTTACGCCAGTTGCTCGCAACCAATGGCAGGTCACGAATGACCAGGCCGGCCGACCATACACGATCAGACTCGACGTCTTCCGGTGTGGTACCGGTATTGCCGATGTGCGGATAGGTCAGGGTAACGATTTGCTGGGCGTAGGAAGGATCGGTAAGGATTTCCTGATAGCCGGTCATGGCGGTGTTAAACACCACCTCTCCAACGGTTTGACCGTCGGCTCCAATGGCTTCGCCGCGAAAAATGCTGCCATCAGCAAGGGCGAGTATGGCTGGCTTAGTCAAGAAGACCTCCCGTAAATAAAGCCTGAAAGGGCGATCGCAGGTTGTAAAAAAGCGGAGTGACGTATGGACACGTCACCCCGCTTCTTCACTGAATTATTCTGCGCGCTTTTAGTGGACACACTAAAGCTGTAGCTTACAGAAAAAGGCTTTTTTGGTCCACCGCTAATGAGCCTTAAAGGCAGGAGAATGCGACAGGACGTCGCTTAGCGGGTAAAAACGGGGCCTTAGGATAATCCTGAGACCCCGTTTTAGCTACTGATTAGTGAAGATCCAGTACATCGCGCATGTCATACAGGCCTGCTTCACGACCTTCCAACCAAAGCGCAGCACGCACCGCCCCCTTGGCGAATGTCATGCGACTGGAAGCCTTGTGTGTGATTTCCAGGCGCTCGCCCTCGGTGGCGAACAGCACGGTGTGGTCACCCACAACATCACCACCGCGAACGGTCGCAAAGCCAATGGTGTCACGCGCTCGCGCACCGGTATGGCCTTCACGACCGTAAACGGCCACTTTAGACAGGTCACGCCCAAGCGCATCAGCAATAGCTTCGCCCATGCGTAGCGCTGTACCCGACGGCGCATCGATCTTGTGACGGTGATGCGTTTCGATAATCTCGATATCCGCCTCATCACCCAGCACGCGCGCCGCCATATCCAGCAACTTGAGCGACAGGTTCACGCCAACACTGAAGTTGGCAGCGAAGACGACAGGAATATCCTTGCCCGCCTCCACCAACAACTGCTTCTGCTCGGCAGTCAAACCCGTGGTACCGATCACCATCGCCTTGCCCGCCTTACGGCAGAATGCGAGATTTTTCAGCATCACTTCCGGCAGCGTGAAATCGATCAGCACGTCGAATTCGTCAGCCACCTGCTCCAGGTTGCCGGACAACGACACACCGATACGCCCCAGCGAAGCCAACTCACCCGCATCCGCACCAATCAACGTGCTGCCAGGGCGAACAATCGCCGCAGTCAGCCCAGAGGCCGGCGAACGCTGCTGCACTGCTTCGACCAGCGTCTTGCCCATGCGCCCGGCAGCGCCCATTACGGCTATACGTCGCATACTCACTTCCTTACAGGTCGCCGAAGAAGCGCTTCACGCCTTCGAAGAAGCCAGTGGTTTTCGGCGAATGGGTGTCATCGCCCTCCAACGAACTGCGGAACTCTTCAAGCAGTTCACGCTGACGGCGCCCCAGATTGACGGGAGTTTCCACCGCCACACGACACATCAGGTCGCCAGCACCGCCACCGCGCACCGGCGCTACGCCCTTGCCACGGATGCGGAACTGTTTACCGGTCTGCGTCCCCTCAGGAATCTTGAGCTTGACTCGACCATCAAGGGTCGGAATCTCCAACTCGCCACCCAAGGCTGCATCGACAAAGCTGATCGGCACCTCGCAGAACAGGTGCTTACCATCGCGCTGGAAGATCGAGTGCTCGCGCACATTGATCACCACGTACAAGTCACCCGTTGGTCCACCCTGGGTCCCGGCCTCACCCTCGCCAGAAAGGCGAATACGATCACCAGTATCAACACCAGCCGGCACTTTCACCGAGAGGGTCTTGTACTCTTCGACGCGCCCCTCACCGTGGCACGAATCACACGGATCGGAAATGATCTTGCCTTGGCCATGGCAGCGCGGGCAGGTCTGCTGCACCGAGAAGAAGCCCTGCTGCATACGAACCTGGCCGATACCTCCGCAGGTTGGGCAGGTAATCGGCGAAGAGCCTTTCTTAGCCCCCGAACCATCGCACGGCTTGCAGTTAACCAACGTCGGTACGCGAATATTGACGCTGGTCCCGCGCACGGCCTCTTCCAGGTTCAGTTCCAGGGTGTAACGCAAGTCGCTACCACGCTGGGCGCCACCACGCTGACCACCCCGGCCACCGCCAAAGAAGTCACTGAATACGTCACCGAAAATATCGGAGAAGTTCTGACCACCAAAACCAGCACCGCCACCACCCATACTTGGGTCGACACCCGCATGACCATACTGGTCGTAGGCTGCACGCTTGTTGGGATCAGACAGACATTCGTAGGCCTCATTGGCCTCTTTGAACATTTCTTCGGATTCTTTGCTATCCGGATTACGGTCCGGGTGGTGCTTCATCGCCAAGCGACGGTAAGCCTTTTTCAGGTCCGCCTCGCTGGAGCCGCGCTCCACACCCAATACTTCGTAATAGTCACGCTTTGCCATAAGTCTTTGCACTCTTAAGGACGTTCAGCCAGACCCTCCTGAGCCCGACTAAACTCGTTGAGCCCCAATACAGGCCCGGACCCAACTCACGTCAATTCAACGATCCTGGTCATTACTACTTTTTAGCCAGGGACCCGGCCAAAAACGCGGTATTTATTGATCGGAAAGCAGGAGCATTCCCGATCACACCGCCAGCATCCGAGCGTTGTCGCATGCTGTAAAAATTCACATACCCCAGACACGCCAACGCGGGAGCAAGCTCCCGCGCGGCGACATCCTACCAGTCACCGCTTGATAGCGGTCAACCGGGCGACCAACTTACTTGGTCTCTTTAACTTCTTCGAACTCAGCATCGACAACGTCGTCGTGCTTGGCTTCAGGCTCTGCCTGTTGCGCAGCAGCGTCAGCAGGCTGACCTTGTTCGGCGTACATCTTCTGAGCAACTGGCGCGGAGACTTTCGACAGCTCCTCAACCTTGGCATCGATAGCCGCCTTGTCGTCACCTTTTACAGCGGCTTCCAGCGCAACTACAGCGGCTTCAATTGCGGCCTTCTCTTCAGCGGTCACTTTCTCGCCAGCATCAGCGATCATTTTGCGCGTCGAGTGAACCAGTGCGTCACCCTGGTTACGAGCACCAGCCAGTTCCGCGAACTTGGCATCCGCATCAGCATTGGCTTCAGCATCACGAATCATCTGTTGAATTTCTTCATCAGACAGACCGGAGTTGGCCTTGATGGTGATCTTCTGCTCTTTGCCGGTAGCCTTGTCTTTCGCGCCGACGTGCAGGATGCCGTTGGCGTCGATGTCGAAGGTCACTTCAATTTGTGGCACGCCACGTGGTGCTGGTGGAATCTCAGCCAGATCGAACTTGCCCAAGGACTTGTTCTGAGCAGCCTGTTTACGCTCACCCTGCAGCACGTGAATGGTCACAGCACCCTGGTTGTCATCGGCAGTCGAGAACACTTGGGATTTCTTGGTAGGAATCGTAGTGTTTTTCTCGATCAGCGCAGTCATCACGCCACCCATGGTTTCGATACCGAGGGTCAGCGGGCTTACGTCCAGCAGCAACACGTCTTTCACGTCACCGGCCAATACCGCGCCCTGGATGGCAGCCCCCATGGCAACCGCTTCGTCCGGGTTTACGTCTTTACGTGCTTCTTTGCCGAAGAACTCGGTAACCAACTTCTGAACCAGTGGCATGCGGGTCTGACCGCCCACCAGGATTACATCGTTGATAGCACCAACGTCGATACCGGAGTCCTTCAGCGCGATGCGGCAAGGCTCGATAGTGCGCTGAACCAGATCTTCAACCAGCGCTTCCAACTTGGCGCGAGAGATCTTCACGTTCAAGTGCTTAGGACCGGTAGCGTCTGCCGTGATGTACGGCAGGTTAACGTCGGTCGACTGAGCGGAAGACAGCTCAATTTTGGCTTTTTCAGCGGCTTCTTTAAGGCGCTGCATCGCCAGCGGGTCACCTTTGAGGTTCATGCCGCTTTCTTTCTTGAATTCGTCAACGAGGTAGTCGATCAGACGAATGTCAAAGTCCTCACCACCCAGGAAAGTGTCGCCGTTAGTAGCCAACACTTCGAACTGGTGTTCGCCGTCCACTTCAGCAATTTCGATCACGGAGACGTCAAAGGTACCGCCACCCAGGTCATAAACGATCACAGTGTGGTCGCCCTTGGCCTTGTCCATACCGTAAGCCAGAGCAGCTGCGGTTGGTTCGTTGATGATACGTTTTACGTCCAGACCCGCGATGCGGCCGGCGTCTTTGGTCGCCTGGCGCTGGCTGTCGTTGAAGTAGGCCGGAACGGTGATCACCGCTTCAGTCACTGTCTCACCCAGGTAGTCTTCGGCAGTCTTCTTCATCTTTTTCAAGATTTCAGCCGAGATCTGTGGCGGCGACATTTTCTGGCCGTTTACTTCAACCCAAGCGTCACCGTTGTCAGCCTTGGCAATTTTGTACGGAACCATCTTGATGTCTTTCTGTACGACTTCTTCGTCGAACTTACGACCGATCAGACGCTTTACCGCGTACAGCGTGTTATGCGGGTTAGTCACTGCCTGACGCTTGGCCGACTGACCAACCAGGATTTCACCGTCGTTGGCGTAAGCAATGATCGACGGCGTGGTACGCGCGCCTTCGGCGTTTTCGATTACTTTTGCTACGCCGTTTTCCAGCACGGAGACGCAGGAGTTGGTGGTCCCCAGGTCAATACCGATAATTTTGCCCATGATTTACTCTCCCGAAACTTGAATTTGGTTGCCGCAGCAGTGGTGGCTAACTGCGGTAGCACTTAAACGCTTGACTTATAGATGGGGGCCTTGCGGCGGATTTCAAGCCTGCTCATCAATAGAAGGTGCAACCGGTGCAGGAGCCTTGCTCACCACTACCATTGCCGGACGCAGCAGACGGCCGTTGAGCTGATAACCCTTCTGGAACACTTTCAACACACTATTAGGTTCCAGATCATGGCTTTCCTGCATGGCCATAGCCTGGTGATGCTCAGCATTGAACGGTTCGCCGCCTTGCGGATCGATGGCTTCAAGCTGATAACGCTTCAGAGTGTCCTGAAACATTTTCAAGGTCAGCTCAATACCTTCGCGCATCGGGCGGATGTTTTCGTCATCCGGATTAGACAATTCAAGACCACGCTCCAGGCTGTCGATGATCGGCAGCAAGTCATTGGCGAATTTTTCCAGCGCGAACTTGTGAGCCTTTTCTACATCCTGCTCGGCACGGCGGCGGACGTTCTGCAGATCGGCGGCAACACGCAACGACTGATCCTGCGCAGCGGCCAACTGCTCTTCGAGCACTTGCACACGAGTTGCCAGTTCATCACCGGCAGCCGAATTGGCGTCTGGAGTTTGCGTATCCTGCGTCTGTTCGTCAGCCATAGATTTCTCCTTTCAAAATCATGCGCGAACTCAACTCGCGCTTCTGTTCCGGTATATGGGGCCACAATTTCCAGGTTCAAGGGCGCAGGCGTTACCAAAAGTCTTTCGCCTGCCACAGATCAATCCCGCACCAACATTCTTCTTTGCGCTAAAAAAACTGCCGGACCGAGCAAATCGAGCTAAGCATCAGGATTGTCAGCCCCAAACAAAACACTGTATAAATAACCAGACCTAAAGCCTGGGAGCGGCCTTCATGCTCGTGCACCTGTCCGTACATAACTACGCCATCGTTGAACATCTGGATCTCGAACTGGATCGGGGGATGAGCGTAATCACAGGCGAAACCGGCGCCGGCAAATCGATCATGCTCGACGCATTGGGCCTGACCCTGGGCGACCGAGCCGATAGTGGCGTAGTGCGCCCAGGGGCGGACAAGGCCGACATCCTGGCCACCTTCGACCTCGCCGATATCCCCGAAGCCGAAGTCTGGCTAGCCGAGCGCGACCTCAATAATGACGGCCCATGTATCCTACGCCGCGTCATCACTGCCGAAGGACGCTCGCGCGGCTATATCAATGGAACGCCCTGCCCCCTCGGCGACTTGAAAGCCCTGGGTGAACTGCTGATAGACATTCATAGCCAGCATGAGCACCAGTCCCTGCTCAAAACCGATACCCACCGCCGCCTGCTCGACGAATACGCCGGCGCAACCGACCTTGCCCGGCAAGTACAACTGGCTGCCCAGCGCTGGCGCCAGACTCGCCAGGAGCTGGAACGACTGTCCAACTCCGGCGACGAGCAGCGCGCTCGCCACCAACTGCTCAGCTATCAACTTGAAGAACTGGAAAGCCTGGGTCTTGGAGAAACTGAGCTCGAACAACTGGAGCAGGAACACAAGAACCTCACCAACGCCGAAACCCTGTTGGGTATCTGCCGCCAAGTGGTTGAGCAGTGCAGCGAGAGCGACTCCGGCAACGTGCTCAATGCGCTCACGGCGAGCCTAAACAGATTGTCCAGCGTTAACAGCGCTTCGGGCTCATTAAGTGAAGCCACAACCCTACTGACCAGTGCGCAAATCCAAGTAGAAGAAGCAGTAGGCGAGCTCAACCGCTTCCTGGATCATTTCGACGCCGACCCGGCGCGCCTGCAGGAAATAGAAGAGCGTCTTGACACCATCTACACCCTGGCGCGCAAACATCGAATCCAACCCACTGAAGTAGCAACCATGCAGCAAAAGCTGCTGGATGAAATCGAGACGCTGAACGCGAATGACGAATCCATCGAGCGACTAGGCGAAGAGCTCGGCTCTTTTGCCCGCCATTACCAGGAAAAGGCCCGTGAACTGAGCGAGCTGCGCCAACAGGCCGCCAGCAGTCTGGCAGATGCCGTTGAGCAGGAAATCCAGCGCCTGGGCATGCCGGGCGGGCGCTTCACTATTGAATTGCGCGCCAACACCACTACTGAGTTGCAGCCACACGGCCTGGAGCAGGTTGAGCTATTGGTCAGCGCCAACCCAGGACAACCGCTCAAGGCACTTGCAAAGGTCGCGTCCGGTGGCGAGCTGTCGCGTATCAGCCTGGCGATCCAAGTGATTACTGCGCAAACATCCCGGGTGCCGACGCTGGTGTTCGATGAAGTCGACGTAGGCATCGGCGGCCCGACCGCGGAGATTGTTGGCCAGTTGCTGCGTCGCCTGGGAGATCGAGGGCAGGTACTGACGGTCACTCACTTGCCACAAGTGGCAGCCCAGGGGCATCAACACTTATTTGTGCACAAGGTAAGAGGAAGCGATGCGACGCACACGGCAGTATCTAAGCTGAGCAAGTCGGAACGCGTTGAAGAAGTGGCCCGAATGCTCGGGGGTATCGACCTGACTAAAGAGTCTTTAGCACACGCTAAGAAGATGGTCGTAACCACCAAGGCCTGACCCAAACTTTTCCTTATATAGAAAGCACGAAGGCGACCCTAGGGTCGCCTTCAATCGTTTTGCAGAGCGAATCTGCATCGATTTTTACTTTTTCTTACGGATGTACAACACGAGATTGTGGTCAACCAAATCGAATCCATGCTCCTCAGCAATCTTATGCTGCAGCGCTTCGATCTCTGGGCTAGTGAACTCGATAACCTCATTGGTATCCAGGTCAACCATATGGTCATGATGACCACCGTCGGCCAATTCGAACACTGCATGACCGCCGTCGAAATTATGACGAACCACCAGCCCTGCGGCTTCAAACTGGGTCAGTACACGGTAAACCGTGGCCAGGCCAACGTCCTCATTAGACTCCATCAGCGCCTTGTAAACATCCTCGGCACTCATGTGGCGCTGCTCAGCAGAATCGAGCATTTGTAGAATCTTGACTCGTGGCAGAGTCACTTTAAGACCGGCTTTGCGTAGTTCGCTATTTTCAACCATGGTTAGCTTTCTCGCGGATGCTGCTTCGCAGCTTCTCTTAATACGGGTATGATCGGCGTTTACGTTGTCCCAGCCAAGATAGTGGAAGTCGCCCACCGATGCAAAACACCAAGCTCTTGCTAACCAGTTTCACCTTTGTGGGACTGCTCGCACTCGCCGGTTGTTCATTCCCCGGGGTTTACAAAATCGACATCCAGCAGGGCAATGTCGTCACGCAGGACATGATAGACCAGTTACGCCCGGGAATGACCCGACGGCAAGTACGGTTTATTATGGGCAACCCCCTGCTGACTGACACTTTCCACGCCGATCGCTGGGATTATCTCTACAGCCTGCAGCCTGGTGGCGGTGAACGCCAACAGGAACGTGTCAGCGTCATTTTCAATGGCAATGACCAGCTTGTCAGCCTGTCGGGTGACTTCATGCCTGGCGTAAGCCGAGATGAAGCCCTGCTAGGTAAAGACAACGGCACCAACGTGACTGCACCTGCGCAGGAAAGCGAGAAGCCGAAATCCGAAGTACCAGCGAAGCCAGGCTCGTTGCTCGACAAGATCCAGAAGGACGTCGACGGAGTGGAAACCGTTCCGGTACCGACGCCTCAGCCGCTGGACACCAGCCCGCAGTAACATTGCGGCACCTACAAAAAAGCCCGGCACGCCGGGCTTTTTGTTGCCTGATGATTAGCAATCTTATGAGTCCTGCTGCTTGATCAACGCCGCCTTGGCGGCACGCAGCCTTCGCACCTCTTTAGGGTCGACGAGCAAAGGTCGATAGATCTCAATGCGATCACCCGATTGCACAACGCGCGCCTCAGCGTCGGCGACAACCTTACCGAATATCCCCAAAGGACAATCAGCCAGATCCAACTCGGGAAACCGCACTGCAATTCCTGACGCCTGTACCGCCCCTCGCAGACTGGTACCCGAAGCCACCGTTACCGCCAGCAAGACCTGCTGATCTAGGGCAGCGTATACCACCTCAATCTCAACCATGCAGTTGCTTGGCCCGCTGACAGAACGCATCTACCAGCGTATTGGCCGCCTGATTGAACAATGGCCCCAATGTCGCCCGCACAAGCGGGCCAGCGTAATCAAACGATAGGTCCAAGCTGATCTTGCAGGCCTTGTCGGTCAGCGCCTTGAATACCCAGATACCGTGTAACTGGGTAAAGGGACCTTCCTGCAGATTCATTTCAATGGACTTGCCCGGCACCAACACATTGCGCGTGACAAAGTGCTGGCCCAACCCACCTTTCGCCACACCGACACTGGCGACCATGTGCTCATCAGTGCTTTCAAGCACCTCAGCCGTTGAACACCAAGGCAGGAATTCCGGGTAACGCGCCACGTCGTTGACCAGGTCATAGAGCGCCTGCGCCGGATAGGGCAGCAGGGCCGAACGTTGAATATGCGTCGTCATGTGCGCGTTATTTCCACAGCTGAGCGGCAAACATCGCGAAAGAACAGCTCGTTCCGCGAGAGAAAAAACCAAAGAACTACCAGCATTGTCCGGGATTCGACCAACACGCTCAAGCACGTAGGTTGACCGTAGCCGACACGCTCGCAACTCCCTATAATGCCGCCCCTATGGCTAAACAAAAGAAACACCCCACAGGGACCATCGCGCAAAATAAAAAGGCGCGACACGATTACTTCATCGAACATCGGTTCGAGGCTGGTCTGGTCCTGGCCGGCTGGGAAGTAAAAAGTCTGCGTGCCAGCAAGCTGCAACTGGTCGACAGCTACGTATTGCTCAAGGATGGCGAGGCATGGCTGCTGGGCAGTCATATCACCCCGTTGACCACTGCGAGCACCCACGTAATTGCCGACCCGGTGCGCACGCGCAAACTATTGCTCAACGCACGCGAACTGGAAAAGCTCGCCGCTGCCGTGCAGCAGAAAGGCTACGCCTGCATCTGCCTGTCCTGGTACTGGAGCAAGCATCTGGTCAAGTGCGAGATCGCACTGGGCAAGGGCAAGAAGGAATACGACAAGCGTGATACCGAGCGCGAACGCGATTCCAACCGGGAACTGCATCGCGCTGTGCGCAACAAGGGCAAGGAAGAGTAACCCTTGTGACGATGTAGCCTCGGAATAAATCCCCCGGCTACATCCCTTTACGCCGCTCCGCTCGCGCCACGCGCTGAACCTCCTGACGCACTTCCGCCAACACTTCCTGCACGTATTCCAAATGACGCGTTGAGACTTCTCGCGCCTGCTCTGCCCGCCCCTCAATAATTGCCAGGTACAACTCCCGATGCTGACTGATCAGCATGTCGCGAGTTTCCGTACGCTGCTGATACATGCCGCCAATATTGGTCACCACGTTACGCTTGAGCAGGTCGAACAGGCCGCGAATGGTGTGCAGCAACACGGCGTTATGACTGGCCTCCGCAATGGCCAGATGAAATCTTGCATCCGCAGCACCCTCCTCGACCCGACTCACTTCATCAACGCGGCCATAGCAATCCTGCAGCGCCTCGAATGCAGCGGTCAGCCGCTCGCGATCGACCTCGGTGGCACGCAACGCAGCGTAATAAGCACAGGATGCTTCGAGGGTCTGGCGGAACTCCAGCAGGTCACGCTGCGCCTCGGGGTTGTTTTCCAACAGGTGTAGCAACGGATCACTGAACGTCGAGCCCAGTGACTCGGCAACATAATTGCCTCCGCCCTGCCGACTCACCAACAACCCCTTGGCCGCCAGTTTCTGAATGGCCTCCCGCAGCGACGGACGCGACACGCCAAACCGCTCAGCCAAAGCGCGCTCAGCCGGCAAGCGCTCACCCGACTTCAGCGTGCCCTCAAGGATCATCCCCTCAAGCTGCTCGACAATATCGTCAGACAAACGGCGCTGACGCACCTGATCAAACCCCATAACTCACTCTCCACCATCCCGACCACTCGCCGGGCCCTCTATTCTGGCCTATCGCCGCCCTTCCAGCACCTATCAGAACAGCTTCGATTCAACCGATCAGATGGTCTTACCCAATGACCTACGACCAAAGTTTCGCGAGCGGCAAATTGACACATCTCCTGAAGGCTTTTAACCTACCCTCCAGCGATTGTAAATTGGTAATACCAATTATCCAGATCGACTAAAAAGTGCCTGACCAACAACAATTAGGGGCCACCCCATATGCAAACCTGGCAACAGCTTTACAGCCCGCTCGGCAGCCTCGGCCTGTCCGCATTGGCCGCCGTTATTCCGATCGTATTTTTCTTCCTGGCCCTGGCCGTGTTTCGCCTCAAAGGCCACGTGGCCGGCAGCATCACGTTGGCGCTGTCGATACTGGTGGCAATCTTTGCCTTCCAGATGCCAGTAGATATGGCGCTGGCCGCTGCTGGCTACGGCTTCGCCTACGGTCTTTGGCCTATTGCCTGGATCATTGTCGCGGCGGTGTTTCTCTACAAACTAACGGTCAAGAGTGGCCAGTTCGAGATCATCCGCAGCTCGGTGCTGTCGATCACCGATGACCAACGCTTACAGGTGCTGCTGATCGGTTTCTGCTTTGGCGCCTTCCTGGAGGGCGCTGCCGGTTTCGGTGCCCCCGTGGCAATTACCGCCGCATTGCTGGTAGGCCTGGGGTTCAACCCGCTGTACGCAGCCGGCTTGTGCCTGATTGCCAACACCGCGCCCGTTGCCTTTGGCGCCCTGGGGATTCCGATCATCGTTGCCGGGCAAGTGACCGGTATCGATGCCTTCAAGATCGGCGCCATGACCGGACGCCAGTTGCCCTTGTTGTCGCTGTTCGTGCCGTTTTGGCTGGTATTTATGATGGATGGCCTGCGCGGTGTGCGCGAAACCTGGCCGGCTGCGCTGGTCGCTGGCTTGAGCTTTGCCATCACTCAATACTTCACGTCCAACTTCATCGGCCCGGAACTGCCGGACATCACCTCGGCTTTGGCCAGCCTGATTTCCCTGACCCTGTTCCTGAAAGTCTGGCAGCCCAAGCGCACCGCAGGCGCGCAGATTGCGGGCGCAACCTCCGGCGTAGCCATTACCGCCAGCGTTGGCGGCTTCGGCTTGCCACGCAGCACCGTCGCCTCGCCTTATAGCCTGGGGCAGATCTTCAAGGCTTGGTCGCCATTCCTGATCCTCACCGTGCTGGTCACTATCTGGACGCTCAAACCGTTCAAGGCGATGTTCGCCGCCGGCGGCTCTATGTACAGCTGGGTGTTCAACTTCGCGATCCCGCACCTGGACCAACTGGTGGTCAAGGTCGCACCCATCGTGACCAACCCGACTGCCATTCCAGCGGTATTCAAGCTGGACCCAATTTCAGCCACTGG
This sequence comes from Pseudomonas sp. H1_D04, assembly GCF_054683855.1. Classification (NCBI taxonomy): domain Bacteria; kingdom Pseudomonadati; phylum Pseudomonadota; class Gammaproteobacteria; order Pseudomonadales; family Pseudomonadaceae; genus Pseudomonas; species Pseudomonas sp. H1_D04. The sequence goes on along the minus strand of NZ_CP162826.1, from coordinate 3,058,746 downwards.
TACCGCGATTTTCTTCTCCGCACTGATTTCGATGCTCGTACTGAAGATCAACATCAAGATTGGTCTTACCACTTTAAAAGAGACATTCTACGAACTGCGCTGGCCAATCTTGTCGATCGGCATGGTGTTGGCATTTGCCTTCGTCACCAACTACTCCGGTATGTCGTCGACCATGGCGCTGGTATTGGCTGGTACCGGTGCAGCCTTCCCGTTCTTCTCACCGTTCCTTGGCTGGCTGGGCGTTTTCCTGACGGGCTCCGACACTTCGTCCAACGCCCTGTTCAGTTCGCTGCAAGCCACTACAGCGCACCAGATCGGCGTCAACGACACCCTCTTGGTAGCAGCGAACACCAGCGGCGGCGTCACCGGCAAAATGATCTCGCCGCAATCGATCGCAGTGGCCTGCGCCGCAACCGGCCTGGTGGGCAAGGAATCCGATCTGTTCCGCTTCACCCTCAAGCACAGCCTGTTCTTCGCCACAATCGTCGGGCTGATCACGCTGGCTCAGGCCTACTGGTTTACCGGCATGCTGGTGCACTAAAGCCACAAGCAATAGGGTAATAGCCGACGCCGGGCGGTAACCTCGGCGTCGGCATTGCGCATTCGTGTCAATACGGCGCCCTGGGGGTGCTGATCCTGGAGGCCCCATGAGTCTGCCTGCCGCTTTCTTAGCTGACGTCGCACAGCTGATCCCAAAAGATCGGCGTTTCGACGATCCACTTTCCACCCTCGCATTCGGCACCGACGCCAGTTTTTACAGATTGGTCCCACAACTAGTGATCCGCGTGGAGTCGGAAGGTGAAGTGGTAGCTCTGCTGCAACTGGCCCAGCGTGAGCGCGTGCCGGTGACCTTCCGCGCGGCCGGCACCAGTTTGTCCGGTCAAGCGATCAGCGACTCCGTACTGATCGTGCTGGGAGACAATTGGAACGGCCGCGAGATTCGCGGGCACGGGACTCAGATCCGCCTGCAACCCGGCGTAATCGGTGCCCAGGCCAACGCCTGGCTGGCGCCGTTCGGGCGCAAGATCGGCCCGGATCCCGCATCGATCAATGCCTGCAAGATCGGCGGAATCGTCGCCAACAATGCCAGCGGCATGTGCTGCGGCACCGCGCAAAATACCTATCACACCTTGGCTGGCATTCGTCTGGTGCTGGCCGACGGCAGTTGCCTGGACACCGAAGATGCGGCCAGCGTCAGCGCCTTTCGTGAGCGGCACGGCGCGCTGCTTGAACGCCTGGCGACACTGGGTCGCGAGACGCGGGCAAACGCCGAACTCGCCGCGAAAATCCGCCACAAATATCGTCTGAAAAACACCACAGGACTGTCACTCAATGCCCTGGTGGATTTCGATGAACCACTGGATATTCTTAGCCATCTGCTGGTCGGCTCCGAGGGGACGCTGGGCTTTATAAGCGCAGTGACCTACGACACCGTGATCGATCATCCCAACAAAGCCTCGGCATTGATTGTGTTCCCCAATGTGGAGACGTGCTGCAACGCAGTAACCGTGTTGAAAACCCAGCCGGTCTCAGCCGTAGAGCTGCTGGATCGACGTAGCATGCGTTCGGTCCAGAACAAACCCGGCATGCCCGCCTTCGTACAACACCTGTCGGAAAATGCCTGCGCGCTGCTCATCGAATCCCGCGCGGCATCACCTTCTTTGCTGCATGAGCAAATGGCGCTGATCATGGCGTCCCTGGCCGTTTTCCCCGTCGAGAAACAGGTCGATTTCACCGAAGACCCTGTAGAAAACGCCCGACTCTGGGCGATTCGCAAGGACACCTTTCCTGCCGTCGGCGCTGTGCGCAAAACCGGCACCACGGTGATCATCGAAGACGTAACCTTTCCCGTCGAGCAACTCGCCATCGGCGTAAACCGTCTGATCGAACTGTTCGACAAACATCACTACGACGAAGCCATCCTTTTCGGACACGCCCTGGAAGGCAATCTGCACTTTGTGTTCACCCAAGGCTTCAACAGCGCCGAAGAAGTCACACGCTACCAAGCGTTCATGGATGACGTAGCGCAACTGGTGGCCGTCGAGTTCGGCGGCTCACTGAAAGCCGAGCACGGTACCGGACGCAATATGGCGCCATTCGTCGAGTTGGAATGGGGCAGCGATGCCTACCAACTGATGTGGCAGCTCAAGCGCCTCCTCGACCCCAACGGCATTCTCAACCCCGACGTAGTGCTCAGCAACGACCCGCAGATTCACCTCAAGCACCTCAAACCACTGCCTGCAGCCGACGAGCTTGTGGATAAGTGCATCGAGTGCGGCTTCTGCGAGCCTGTGTGCCCCTCAAAAGGCCTGACGTTGAGCCCACGCCAGCGCATCGTGATCTGGCGCGACATTCAGGCGAAGAAACGCGCCGGCGTCGACACCACCGAACTGGAAGCCGCCTACCACTACCAAGGCATCGACACCTGCGCAGCCACCGGGCTATGCGCCCAGCGCTGCCCTGTGGGAATCAATACCGGCGACTTGGTGAAAAAGCTGCGCAGTCGTGACGCCGACCGTACGAAAACAGCCGAATGGCTCGCCACCCATTTCGCCACCGCACTGCAAGGTGCGCGCTTTACCCTGCATGTCGCCAATGGTGCTCGCATGCTGCTCGGCGCTCCTCGCCTGGCGAAGCTGTCTGCCACCGTGACCAAGCTGTCCAAGGGACAAATTCCGCAGTGGAGCAGCGCTATGCCACAGCCGGAAAAGGCGATTCGTTTCAGCCCGGCTGTGACGGATGAGCGGCCTCGAGTGGTCTACCTGGCGGCGTGCGTCTCACGCGCCATGGGCCCGGCGTCCGGCGATAAAGAGCAGATGTCGCTGTACGACAAAACCCGGGGCCTGCTGGAAAAGGCTGGCTACCAGGTCGTCTTTCCCGACAACCAAGACAGCCTGTGCTGCGGCCAGCCGTTCGCGTCCAAAGGCTATGCCGAACAGGCAGAGCACAAGCGCCAGGAGTTGATCGGCGCCCTGCTCCACGCCAGCCGCGGCGGCCTCGATCCGATCTATTGCGACACCAGCCCGTGCACACTTCGTTTGGTGCAAGACCTGGGCGAAACCCGCCTGGACCTCTACGACCCAGTACGCTTTATCCGCACGCACCTGATGGACCGCCTTGATTTCATGCCGCAGGAAGCACCGATCGCCGTACACGTCACCTGCAGTACCCAACACCTGGGAGAAAGCCAGGCGCTGATCGACCTAGCCCGTCGCTGCGCCAAAACCGTCGTGATTCCAGAAGGCATCCACTGCTGCGGGTTTGCCGGCGACAAAGGCTTCACCACGCCAGAACTCAATGCCCACTCACTGCGCACCCTCAAGGATGCCGTGCAATATTGCAGCGAAGGCATCTCCACCAGCCGCACCTGCGAAATCGGCTTGAGCCAGCATGGCGGCATTGATTATCACGGGCTGGTGTACCTCGTGGACCGCGTCACCCAGGCCCGCGCCCAATAATCCTGCAAAAAAAACAGAACCCCTGCACGCCAGCGTAGTCACTTGAATAGGCCTCGACGAACGAGGCCAATCAGTGATGTCGCTGGCAGCGCTTGAAGGCCAGCAGCGTCGAGCCCTTTGCGCAAGGAGATACCCTATGAAGCGTTCCGCTCTTGCTGGCTTGTTCGTTACCGCTGCGATGCTGGCGTCCCCGGTCTTCGCGGCCGACAGTGAAAAAGACCTGTGCCAGATCAATATAGACAAAATTAACAACGCCAAAGCGACACTCGCCACCGACACCACCGGCAAGAGTGGGGAAATAGATACGGTTGTCTCCCAAGCCAAGGCATTTCACGCGTCTGGCGATGATAAGCAGTGCATCGAAGTCACCAACAAAACCCTGCAAGACCTGCAAAACAGCAACAAAGGCGGCAAGTAAGCAGTAAGGCCAACCTTCGGGTTGGCCTTCGGTGACCGTATGGCGTACACTGCACAGGCTTGTCACTCACTATGAAACAACGAGTTACAAGCACGGGGCCGTTTAGGATTCGACGCCGGTCGCGAAACTTTAGGTGCATGCCGAGTTGGTAACAGAACTCGTAAATCCACTGTTGCAACTACTTATAGTTGCCAATGACGAAAACTACGGCCAGGAATTCGCTATCGCTGCGTAAGCAGCCTTAGACCTGAGCTTCTGGTACCTTCGGGTCCAGCAATCACCAGGGGATGTCTGTAAACCCAAAGTGATTGTCATATAGAACAGAATCGCCGTGCAGTACGTTGTGGACGAAGCGGCTAAAACTTACACAACTCGCCCAAAGCACCCTGCCAGTCGGGTCGCTGAGGGTTAACTTAATAGACACGGCTAAGCATGTAGTACCGACAGCGGAGTACTGGCGGACGGGGGTTCAAATCCCCCCGGCTCCACCACTTCAACATCTAAAGACGTCCACGGACGTCTTTTTTTGTGCCTGAAATCCACTGAGTTCAAGCATTACAGCACTTGCGACACCCACCCAATACCCACTCCGCAAGCTGCAGCGTTCAATTTCCCACAGATCATTCGATCCATACGGGTACCGGTGAACACAGCTACGCCTTTCCCCCGTTAACCCTCCACAACAATTCCACAAACCCGTAGATCTTTTACGCCTATCAGACGGTGCCATACCCGCCCCAAAGCAACGTTCTCTCTGAACTGGCTCTTTGGCCCATACAAAACGGTGCCAGCCCCCCAAATCACCTTCGATTGGACCCGTGAATATGATTTCGTATGAAGCACCAACGGTGACGTGGTCCCGGCGTTGTGGCTCGAAGCCTCGGAAGACATTCCCGGCGACCTGACGGATAAGAACGTCAGTCAACATGCCGTCGTTTTGTACCCCCGAGTAAATAGAAAGCGACCGGTTCGCTCATCATCCATACCGTACCGGACAAACGCCTTGCAGTTGGTATGAGAGTGAGGGCTGCGCGGCCTTCTTAATGGATCCCGGTCTAAATCTCACCCGTCGGTTGCCTCCGACTCCGACTTATTGAATCGCGGCCGTTTCGGACATAGGCGGACGAACCATCCGTGACGTCGCTTCCGTCAACCCGAGCCAACAAGTGATGCCCCCTGACAATATTTACGCGCTGCCTATGCACTGGGGCCGAGTCACCACCGGGTGACTGTCTAAGGGAAGAAAGGGCTGGCCGGTAGACCTTTCCACGCAATGGAGGTGTTGGAAAATACGCCTTGTGGCCGCTGTGCGTGGGGCATTTTCGGATTCGCCGGACTCGTTGATTATTGGTCTGGTAACCCGCGTACGGTCGCCACTCCTTTCGTTTAGGAGCGTTGCATGGCGACTCCATCAATCAAGGAGGTTGCGCCATGAAAAAATCCCCCCCATCCCCTTAATCCCCATTCCCCCCTCCCCTCACTAAACACCATGACCACCAGCCAGCCCTTCGAACTCGACAGTACTCACCGCCACACGCCGCTAGCCGAAAGCTGGACGTGGAACGCATAAGGCGCCGTAACTTTGCTGAATCCTGGTTTCCAATCTTAATCATTCTCAACACTCAAACTAGCAAGTTAGCCAACTAACTAATTTCAAACATCCACTTGAATAGTTCATCATCCGATTGGCTATCGCTTTAGCGATTAACCTAAAAAGTATTTCGCTTTCACATATATTTTACATTCCCCTACATATGATAATGTCATTACGACATCAACGCTGTTCCAACCAGAATCAAAGGGGTGTGTATGGCAGGTGTAATGGCATCCGTTAACAGCCGTACACAACTGGTCGGTCAGAACAGACTGGAATTATTGCTATTCCGCTTTAACGACCAACAGCTGTATGGCATTAACGTCTTTAAAGTCAGAGAAGTTATTCGCTGCCCCAAGCTATCTCTACTACCAAAGTCTAATAACAACATTTGTGGCGTTGCGAATATCCGTGGTGCTTGCATCCCCATTCTAGACCTTGCAATGGCTACCGGGCTGCCCGGCATCACAGATAAAGAAAGCGCTTTTATCATACTTACGGAGTACAACAACCGAGTTCAAGGTTTCTTGGTGTATGCAGTTGAACACATCGTTAACTTGAACTGGGAAGACATTCATCCGCCTCCCAAGGGCAGCGGTGACAACAATTACCTGACGGCGGTTACCCGTACCGATGATCGTCTGGTTGAAATCATCGATGTAGAAAAGGTGCTGACGGAAATCTCGCCCTCGTCCGAGGAAATTTCCATCGGCGTGGTGGATGACGCGGTCAATCAACAGGCTCGACACCTGCGAGTGCTGACCGTGGATGACTCGATGGTTGCGCGTAAACAGGTGACCCGCTGCCTGGAAACAGTGGGTGTCGAGGTCGTCGCCTTGAACGATGGTCGCCAGGCGCTGGATTACCTTCGGGCCATGCTTGACGAGGGGCGCAACCCGGATGAGGAGTTTCTGATGATGATTTCAGATATCGAAATGCCGGAAATGGACGGTTATACGCTGACCGCCGAAATCCGCAGCGACCCACGCATGGCCAAGTTGCATATCGTGCTGCACACGTCCCTATCGGGCGGTTTCAACCAGGCCATGGTCAAGAAAGTCGGGGCCGATGACTTCCTCGCGAAGTTTCGCCCGGATGACCTGGCAGGTCGCGTAGTCGCACGAATCAAGGCCGTGAGTCCTACCTGAAAGGCAAAACGACACTGCTCAAGCCAAGGAGGCTGATGAACAACGTATAAAAAGACCATCAACAGAGGGCATACCATGTTGAAGTGCAATGAACTCGATCTTCAGGCGCCTGATGGCGAGGCAAAGCCATTCTGGCGGGGCGGTGAGCCGTCGCAGGCGCCGTGCGCCTTGGGCTGCGGCGCTCAACCGGCCGCTACGGCCCAAGCGGCTGCGCCAGCCGTCCCAGCCATCCCCACATCCATGCAAAACGAATTAGTCGCCGCACAGGAAATCTGTAGTCGCGCTAAAACCGCCGTTGTCGAGATGTTCGGCCATGCCCGCATGGGCCGGGCACTGGAGCTTAAGCACATCAGTGCATTGGTGGACGACATTTCGAGTTCTATCGCCCGCCACCCTAATGCCTTTATCAGCCTGGCACGCCTGAAAAGCATCGACGACTACACCTACATGCATTCAGTCGCCGTGTGTGCGTTGATGATTGCCCTCGGCAATCAATTGGGCCTCTCTACCGCACTGATTCGTCGCGTCGGCATGGCCGGGCTGTTGCACGACATCGGCAAAATGGCCATACCGGGCGCCATTCTCAACAAGCCTGGCCGGTTGAGCACTGACGAATTGCAGTTGGTGCGTACCCATCCACTGGAAGGGGAAAAAACCCTGCAAGCGACCTCGCAGATGTGCGAAATGGTCGTGGATGTGTGCCTGCATCACCACGAAAAAGTCGACGGCACCGGCTACCCCCATCAGTTGGTAAGGGACCAGATCAGTCTGGTGGCTCGGATGGCTGCGGTGTGCGATGTCTACGACGCAATCACCTCGGACCGCTCCTACAACCAGGGCTGGGACCCCGCCGTCGCCATCCAGCAAATGTCCACATGGGAAGGGCATTTTGATGACGAGGTATTCCGCGCGTTTCTAAAGTCCGTGGGTATTTACCCGGTCGGTTCTATCGTTCAATTGAAAAGTGGCAGTATCGGTGTAGTGATAGAACAACATCCCGAGTCGTTACTGACACCAAAAATCAAAGTGTTCTTTCTGCCCGTTCTAAATATTTATGTAACGCCGAAAATAATAGACCTGAGTGATCCCGAACAACCCGACCGAATTGTCGCGCGGGTACCGCCCCAGCGTTACGGTTTTAAAAACACCGAACGCTTATGGCTCGACGAAGAGATGCCCAAAGAGCATTAAGTAACTCCAAGCGCTGTACAGCATGTCCATGCCTAAGCAGCCAATGATAAAACACCGTGCCTTGTGCAAAAGAAGTACCGAAATGTCGACATTCGATGATGTTGACGACTATTAGCATGGGCAGGAAATATCATGAAATTCAACTCATTGCAGACTCGAATTTGCTTCACCGCCGGACTCTGCCTGTTTATCTCGTGTGCGAGCCTGGTCTCATATGGCCTTTATTCTTCAAGCGCCAATCAAGCGTATGTCGGCACTGAAGTTTCAACCCTGATTGAAAGCGCCACTATCCGCGAAGTGCAAAACCTAGCTGAGTCGCGTGCCAATGCCATCCAGGCAAAACTGCAGAACGCCTTGGATTCGGCACGCACAATGGCCAATACGCTGGGAGCGAGTAAAAGTGCGCAGAGCCCACTGACCCTCAGTCGTGAGCAGATCAATACGATGCTGCTCAGCGTGCTCAAGGACAACCCCGACTTCAACGGCACGTATTCATGCTGGGAACCGGATGCGCTGGACGGCCAGGACCAAGCCTTTCGTATCAATGAGGGCGGTAACAACCCGTTGACCGGTCGCTTCACCCCCTACTGGACACGCAGTTCAGATGGCCATATCGCCGTGCAACCGCTGGTTGAGTACGACTCCGATGCCCGCCACCCCAATGGCGTGTTGAAGGGCGGCTGGTACTCAGGCCCACGGGACACCCAGAAAGAAAGCGTGCTGGACCCACTTCCCTACGTGGTGCAAGGCAAAAATGTGTGGCTGACCACGCTATCGGTACCTATCACTGCCAATGGCAAGTTCTACGGCGTGGTCGGGGCTGACTTCGATATCTCGTTTATCCAGAAACTGAGCGAGCAAATGTCCGCAGACCTGTATGGCGGCAAAGGCTCCGTGTCGATCCTGAGCAATCAAGGGCTCGTGGTGGCTGACAGTAAACGCCCGGAATTCATTGGCCAGTCACTGAAAGGCTTGTTGCCAGGCACTTGGGAAAAGGTGTTGGCGAATGTGCAAAAAGGCCAGGGAGACAGCCGGCTCAATCAGGACTCCCAGGAAATCGAAGTACAGATGCCGATCAATCTGGGGCGCACCGGCAAGCCGTGGGCGATTTTGATCCATCTGCCCAAGGCGGTGGTCATGAGCCAGGCCTTGGCCCTGGAGCAGGAACTGCAGTCACGCGGCCTCAAGAGCAGCATCTGGCAGGTCTCGGTCGGCGTAGGTGTCTCCTTGCTGGCATTGCTGGCGCTGTGGTTTGCCACAGCGAAAATCGTCGGCCCGATTCGTGAAGCTGCCGCTCTGGCCGCGAATATCAGCCTGGGTGACTTCTCTCGCCGGCTGGTGCAGAAATCTGATGACGAAGTCGGCCAATTGTCCTTTGCCTTGAACGATATGTCGGAAAGCCTGCAACGCCAGGTGCGTGTGGCCGAGCGTATTTCCGAAGGGGACCTGGATTTGGAAGTACGCCTGTCCTCCCCCAACGACACCCTCGGCAAATCGTTGGAAAAAATGGTCGGTAACCTGAACACCCTCATTTCCCAAGTGCAGGCCAGCGCCACGCAAATCACCGGCAGTTCCGCGCAGGTCACCGAGTTGAGCCAGTCGCTTTCCGACGGCGCGTCCAATTCTGCATCGTCCATCACCGAAATCAGTGCCGTGATGACCCAGATGGCAGCGCAGACTACCGACAACGCCGCCAATGCGAAGAAGGCAGACGAGCAATCCCAAGCCTCGCGCGCCGACGCCGGGGAAAGTGACAAGTTGATGAGTGAATTGATCGCGGCCATGGCGGAAATCGACAATTCGGGCAAAGACATCACCGCGATTATCACCACCATCGACAACATCGCCGCTCAAACCAACCTGCTGGCATTGAACGCGGCTATCGAGGCCGCACGTGCCGGCGAACTGGGGCGTGGTTTTGCGGTGGTCGCCGACGAAGTCAGGAGCCTCGCCGCCCGCAGCGCCGAAGCCGCCCAGCAAACCGCCGCGTTGATTGCCGACTCCTCGACCAAAACGCAACGCGGCATGATCATCGCCGGCCGCACCGCCGACTCGTTGAGAAATATCGTCACCGGCACCAGCACGGTTTCCAGCCTAGTGTCGTTGATCTACCAAGCCTCCAGCGAACAGGCTTCCGGCCTGCAACAGGCGAGCATCGGCCTGGAGCAGATCGACGAAGTCACTCAGCAGAATCAGGCAAACTCCCAGCAATGTGCAGTGGCAGCCAAGAACCTGTCGGAACGGGCCAACTCCATGCAACAGGGCCTGAGCCGCTTCAAAGTCAAAGCCTCGTAATGCCTCACGCGAAGCCAGGGGGTCGTCAACCTCCTGGCCCAGCGACATAACCCACGCCCATTCATGAAATATTAAGAATCACCTCCCTATACTCATCGATTGTGAGCCGTTCCCTCAAACGATCCCCCTTCTCTCGGTAGCCAGACTCCATGACGCGTCCCGCTCCTCTGCTGCTCCTGCTTGCAGGTCTGCTGTTCTTCTTGGCCCTGGGTAACCATGAACTGCAAGGCTCCACCGAGGCCCGTGTATCGGGCATTGCCATGGCCATGCACTTGGACAATGACTGGGTCGTACCGCAACTGTTTCGTGAGCCCTTCCTGGAAAAGCCGCCCCTGAGTCTGTGGCTGGACGCCGGAGCGATTCGCCTGTTTGGCGGCACACCTGGGGCGGTACGGCTGGCTTCGGCATTTGCCGGTCTGTTCAGCGTGATGCTGCTCTATGGAATGCTGCGCAGGTTCGGACGCCCAAAGACACTGGCGTTTTGCGCAGCGCTGATCCTCGCGACCATGGCCAGTTACTGGGGCAATGTGCGCGGCGTGGGTGAAGATTCACTGCTCAGCCTGGGCGTGACCACCGCGCTGCTGGCGTTCTACCAAGCCGTGCGACCCGGACGTGAGGCTTCCAGCGCGTGGGCATGGATGCTGTTTACCGCCGGCATGGTGATCGCCACCCTGAGCAAAGGCGTGCTGGGCCTCGCGTTGCCGGGCATCGTGATCTTTGTGTACCTGACCAGCATCAGCCTGATGGACAAGCGCCTGCGTATCGGCGAGTGGCTCAAACCGGGCGTGTTCACCGTGCTGGCGTTGGTGCCGTTAATGATCTGGCTGGGCTTCCTGTTCCAGCGCGGCGGGATGCAGGCCGTGGGCGAAGTGCTGTGGACCAACAGCGTCGGGCGGTTCAGCGGGTCGTTCGTCGAGGCTGGGCATTACGAGCCGTTTTACTACTACTTCGCGAAGCTGCCGCAAGCGTTCCTGCCCTGGAATATCCTCGTGTACCTGGGCCTGTGGCACTTTCGAAAAAAGCCTGTTGCGCGATCGCTACCGCCTGTTTTTCAGTGTCTGGCTGGTGGCGCAGTTCACTCTGCTGACTCTGGCGTCCAGCAAGCGCACCGTTTACCTGATGGCACTCACGCCAGCCGCCGCCGTGCTCGCAGCAGAATATGCAGGTGTGCTGTTGGAATGGCTCAAGGTGCGCAAGCCGGCGCTGTACCGCTACCACCGGGGGGTGATCATCGGCGTGTTCAGCCTGGCAATGGTCAGCTACCTGACGGCTGCGTTCTGGTTCGCACCCAAAGCAGACAAGCGCGAGTCTTTCGTACCCGTGATCAGTCAGGCCAGGGCGTTTCAAACTGAAGGTAAGAACGTGGTGATGTTCCAGCCCAATGAGCGCATCGCCGGGGCGAGCGTGTTCTATCTGCAGGCCTACTTGCCGATCCTGCAGACCGAAGCTGAATTACACAGTTTTCTCACGGCCAAGCCCGGCAACGTTGCATTGCTGGACAACACCCGCCAACTGAGCGGGAAGATCACCGTGATCAAGGAGATGAAGATTGGTCGCCAGCCTTACTACTTCATCGAGCAGTAAGGCCAGCGCACCCAGGGCATCAGTGCTTGGTGAGCTTGTCCAAGTAGCCCATGGCAAAGGCCGAGACTACGAAGGTCATGTGGATGATCACGTACCACATCAGGTGCTGGGGATCGACGTTCTTGGCGTCCATGAAGATGCGCAGCAGGTGGATCGAGGAAATCGCCACGATGGACGCCGCCACTTTCATCTTCAGCGACGAAGAGTCCATGGTGCCCAGCCAGTTGAGCTTTTCCTTGTTTTCATCGATATCCAGCTGCGACACGAAGTTCTCGTAGCCGGAAATCATCACCATCACCAGCAAGCCACCCACCAGCGCCATGTCGATCAACGACAGCAGCAGCAGGATCACTTCCGCTTCCAGCATGGTGAAAATGTTGGGAATCACGTGAATGATTTCCTGGAAGAATTTCAGCGCCAGGATCAATAAACCCAGGGATAACCCCAGGTAGATCGGCGCCAGCAGCCAGCGTGAAGCGTACATAGTGTTTTCGATAAAGCGTTCCATGGGGTCTCACACAGCTTGGCTAAAAATGGCGGCGAGTATACCAGCCGCTACAAGACACCTGTAAGCGCGAGAAAACTGACCCAGGCGGCATCTGTAAGAGAATTTTTCTGCTAGTGTCGAGCCCATCTCAACTCGGCTCGATGACGTCGGACAGGAAAAACTCAGATGATGGATGTGCGATCCCCTTTGGCCAGCATTGGCCTGTGCGCGGCATTGCTGCTGGCCAGCGGCTGCTCCCCCAGCGACGAGCAGAAGCAGACGACCCTCGAAGAGAAAACCGCCAAATTCGAACAGTCCCTCGACAGCATCCAAGACCCCAAACTGCGTGACGCCGTCGCCGACCTCGGCGGTTCGCTGCTATTGCTGGAACGGGCGCGGGTCAAACTGGCCACCAAGCCCATCGAGGCCGAGTACGGCGAAGACAACCTGGCCCTGCTCAAGCACTACCCCACGCCCCAGGCGCTGGTGGATACCTATATCAATGGCCTGTTCGTACTGCGCAAGACTTCACACTCCGACTACCTGACGGATTTGCAGCCGGTCTTCCCGTTCAGTTTCAACATGCCCGACCAATTCCCCTTCCCCCATGGCCTGGAATGGCAGTCGGTCACCTTGAGCAACAACAAAGTCATCCCCTTCCAGCCGGAATGGTCGGAGACAGACCCCGGCATTCAGTTAAGCCCCAGCAGCTCCAACCTGACCAACCCCGATGACCTGACGGTGACCTACCCCTTCATCGACGGCATCGAGACGGAAAACAAGAGCCAACCCCAGCCTGTCACCCTAAAAGGCGCGGTCGAAGTCATCGCGCCGGGCAAGGTGCTGACGTTCGACCTGTCGAAAAAGGACGTGGGTCACAAACGCACTGAGGGCAACATCACCCTCAATTTGCTGCTGCTGGAGAAGAACTACGCCGAAATCGAGCTGACCAACAGCGAGCCACTGGCCCCGCAAGTCGGCGACGAGTCGCCAAACCCTCTGCTGGTGCAGGCGCGCGACACTACCGGGCAATTCCTCACACGCTCAGGTTCGATCAACGAAAGTGCCGCGCAAGTGGCGTTCTACGAGAAACAGTTGGCCGAGATGCAAAAGCAGAAGGCCTGGTCGGAGGGATTCGAAAAACAACTGACGGATGAACAGAAAGCTTTCGAGCATAAGCAGGGCAGTCATTACGCCAAGGTGTATTTCAACGGCCTGATCGATACCCTGCAGGTCAACGTGATGGACTTTTCCACGGCGTCCGTTACCCGCAAGGACCTCGACTTGCCGGTGTTGCGCTTCGACAAAAACAGCCTGGAAAAGACCGTACAAGCCTTGCCGATGCCGGTCACCGTGTACGACGACAGCGCTGCCAGCTGGCTCAAAGACTCGGCAATGACCGAAGAACAACTGAAAAACAGCGTCAGCATCAGCCAGTCTGTCGAAGACGCCAGTGCCGCGCATATCGTGTTCGACCACCCGTTCACCTTTAATGACGACCTGGTCGGTGCAGAGCGCAACAGCAGCGAATCGCCGATTACCTTTTTTACGGCGGACGAAAAAGGTGAGCGCGGCGACCCCATCGAGCTGCCGACCGAAGCGTTCGAGCTAAATCCGGCCCGTGGAACTCTCACCTACGACCTCACCCTGTTCCCGGAAAACCCGGCGTTTGTGGTGGGCTCAATCCCGCTGTTTTTGGCGACTATCGAGAAAGGTGAGTTAGACGTGGCCAAGCTGCCCAAGGGCTTGTCGCTCAAGGACAATGCGCTGATCGTCGATCAGAAAGAATTCCCGGCCGACAGCTGGCGCTTCTATGCCAAGGACGCCAGTGGCCAGTACCTCAAGGAAATCCTTGGGGTGAGCCACCGCGCCGAGGAATACGGCACGGCGATGTTTGACGTGCATTATTTCTACGGCCGACCGACCGCACTGGAAAGCTACCAGCGCACCGACCTGAACACCGTGCAGTACGGCTTCGAGGTCAAGCTGGACAAGCCCGACAGCAAGTGACCGCCACTACAGCGCAAGCGGCTCATGGTTGCCATTGAGCTGCCGCAGATGGGCTTGCATATGCAGGCACCAAATCTGTGGGTCGCCCGCCACTTCATAGCCGTGCATGGTCAGGCTATCCACAATCGATTCCAGGATGGTTTGCGCCGCAAAAGGCCCATGAAACGGGCCTTGGGACTTGATGGTGGACGGCTGTTCACCGGACATTCCGGCGGCAAATAACAAGGTCCACATCCCGTTATCCCCCGCGAGAGGGCGAATGGAGCATTCGATACGGGTGACCAGGCCAAAGCACTGGCGGGTAAGACAAAGGTTGCGCGGCATGGCGGCGACCCTCGGCAGATCGGTGTTCAGCCCGGCCTGGGGCAAGGCTGTTTCTATCCAGCGACTCCTGTGAATATCCCTAAAGCAGAGAATAGAAGAAAAACCCGACAAACCAAGGCCGTAGGGACCAACGGACATTAGTCCCTCAGAAGGAAGTCAATTTAGTGACGCAACCAGTTCCAAATGTGAAAGGGGGCTTGCTCCCGATGCAGTGTGTCAGTCGACATTTACATGACTGACCTATAGCAATCGGGAGCAAGCCCCCTCCCAAATGTTTACCCCGGCCTGGCCTCAGAACTCAGGTGGGCTTGGCTTCGGCCAGCGCCTGCTGCGCCAACTCCTTCTCCGCCTCTTTCAAGTCTTCCTCGCTGATCATCTCGGCAATCGCACGCAAACGCTCGACCACTCGCGCATTGACGGTCCCTTCCGGGAACTGCCCTTCGGCGTCCGGCTCACCCGCGTCTTCACCCACCAACAGGCTCAACGCCTCATCGGCCTGGCGCACCGCGTAGATATGGAACTGCCCGGCGCGCACAGCCTGCAAGACCTTCTCATCAAGCATCAACGTAGCAACGTTGGCCTGAGGAATGATCGCCCCTTGCTCACCGGTCAAACCGCGCGCTTCACAGAGACGGAAGAAGCCTTCGATCTTCTCGTTGACCCCACCTACCGCCTGCACTTCACCAAACTGGTTGATCGAACCGGTGATGGCAAAACATTGCTTGAGCGGGGTTTTCGACAGGGCCGAGATCAAGGTGCACGCCTCGCCCAGGGACGCACTGTCGCCATCCACATAACCGTAGGACTGCTCCAGCGCGATGCTCGCCGAAATCGCCAGTGGGAATTCCTGGGCATAACGGCTGCCCAGGTAACCCGTGAGGATCATCACGCCCTTGGAGTGAATCGGCTGACCTAGGTTAACCTCACGTTCGATGTCGACAATGCCGCTGCCGCCCGGGTACACCGTGGCGGAAATCCGCGCCGGTACGCCGAATGCCGAGTCACCGACTTCCAGCACCGTCAGCCCGTTGCACTTGCCCACGGCCGCACCGGCGGTGTCGATCAGGATCACCCCGGCGAGCATGTCATCCAGGATCCGTGCCGACACGCGGCCGGTACGGGTGGCCTTGGCTTTGAGGGCGCGCTCGATATGGCCGGCATCGGTCATCTCATCGCCGGCCAGGTGGCGGATAAAGTCCGCCTCGCTCACCAGTTGAAACAAGTCACCAATACGCGCCGACAAACGGCCCTGATGCTCCGCCAGCCGCGCGCTGTAAGTCGCCAGCCGCGCCACCGCGTCCGACGTCAACGGCGCCATGCCCTCTTCCGATGTTCGGGTTTTGAGCAACTGGGCGAACTGCTCCAGGCTTTCGTCGACCATCGGGATGTCTTCGTCGAAATCCACCAGCACCCGGAACATCTCCTGGAAGTCCGGATCGGCGTCCTGCAACGCGTAGTAAAGCTGGCGCGAACCGATAATGATCACCTTGACCTGCAACGGAATCATTTGCGGGTTGAGGGTCACGGTAGCCAGACGGCCCAGCTCGCCCAGAGGCGATTCCATCTTCAACTTGCGCGATTGCAGGGAGCGCTTGAGGGCGTCCCACACGAACGGCTCGCTGAGCATTTTTTCGGCTTCGAGGATCAGGAACCCGCCATTGGCACGGTGCAAGGCACCCGGTCGCAGTTGGCGATAGGTGGTGTAGAGCGCGCCCTGGTCGGTGCTGTATTCGATACGGCCAAACAGGTTGTCGTACGTCGGGTGCGGTTCAAACACCACTGGGGCGCCGCCGTTGACCGGGTGCCCAACCACCAGGCTCGGGCAGTATTGCTCTTCGAGCAGCTTGCGGGCCTGGGCGTCGGTCTTGGCGTCGTCGACCAATTGCTCGACCACAGTTTTCAGCAGGTACACCTGCATCGCCTGCAAGTAACCGCAGACAGCTGCGTTCTCGGCGTATTTTTCCGACAGTGGCGCAAGCAAAGGTTGCAGGGCCAAGGTGATGGTTTCTTCGTTGAACTGGCGCAGTTGGTTGTTGGACTCACGCTTCCACTGCGGCAGGCTGGCCAACTCCTCGTTGAGGCGCTCTTCCAGCTCGGAAATATCTGTGTGGAAACGCTCGCGATCTACTTCCGGCAGTTGCGAAAACTCGGCTTCGTCCAGCGCCTTACCGTCGAGCATCGGCGTGAACGCGATGTTGGAACTGTCGCGGTACAGCGCCACGTCCTTTTCCAAAGCCAGGCGTTCGATCACATCGAGGGCCTTGTCGTAACGCTGGTTGAACGCGCGGTCGATGGCGCTTTTGCGCTGTTGATAAGTCGGGTGCTCAAATACCGCCGGGAAGGTGGCCACCAGGTTGTCGACCAAGCCGTTGATATCGGCAATGAACGCCGCCGCAGCACCGCCTGGCAGTTCCAGGGCGCGTGGTTCGCGGGGCTCATCGAAATTATTCACATAGACCCAGTCCGCCGGGGTCTGCAGGCGCTTGCCTTCGGCCTTCAGGTAGCGTTTGACGAACGAGAAGCGACCGGTGCCCGGCTCGCCCATGACAAACACGTTGTAACCGGGGCGTGGCATGGCCACACCGAACTGCAACGCTTCAACTGCGCGTTCCTGGCCAAGCACACCGCGAAAGGGCTCCAAATCATTGGTGGTCGAGAAGCTGAACTGTTCAGCGGAAAAAGGACGAGTCAGCGCTTCGGGCGCTAGACGCAGGCTGGCAGCAACAGGATCAGGCATCGGGCTTCCTTACATCAGGCGGGGCAGATGACGGCATTCTGGCTCCCCGTTGCGCGCTCTGGCAAGGCGAGCCTTTGTGAAAGCGTAGACACCGAATGAGTCCTACAAAAAAATCGCGACATCTCTGATTGTTTTATAAAAACACACGGAACCCTTGGAACGTGCCTAAACTCCAAACTGCGCGGGTTGGACTAATAACCGATCCCTAGGGCGCTATGAAGTGCCTGAACCCTTGTCCATTGGTTTGCACACAAAGAGAACAAAGCTATGAAACGGATCCTTCTCGGTACTCTCTTCACCGTCGTCTCCCTCAATGCAATGGCTGAAGCACCAGGTGGCCCGAACTGCGGTTGGGGCAACATGTTGTTCGAAGGCCAGCGCGGCACTCCGGCTCACTTCCTGGCTTCCACCACCAACGGTACTTCGGGTAACGCCACCTTCGGCATGACCTCGGGCACCAACGGTTGCAGCACCAACAGCGCGCTGACCTACGGCGGCAAGTCCTGGATTGCCATGAATGGCATGATGAACGAGCTGTCCGAAGACATGGCCAAGGGTAATGGCGAAGCACTGACCACTTACGCGGTGGTACTGGGCGTTGCTCCGGAAGATCGCGAACACTTCGCTGCAGTGGCTCACGAACACTTCCAGCAAATCTTCAGCAAGGCCGATGTGACCGCTGAAGACGTACACAACAACACTCTGGCTGTACTGAAAGGCGATGCCCGTCTGGCGAAATACGCTACCCAGGCTTAAGCTCGACCTGCCCGCGCCTCCCCAGGCGCGGGTTTTATTTTTGGACCCGCTTCCCCTTTGGGTCTCTCTAATTTCCGACTTAAGTTGCCCCTATGCTCAAACGCTTTGCCTGGATGGCACTCTTCGCCTGCGCCCCGCTGTACGCAGCACCGCACCTTGATGATCAACGTTTGCAGCAATTGGCCAACGATCCGTTCTGGCTTTCGCTGGGCCATTACGAAGCCGGCAAAATCAGTGGCTGGCGCAGTTATGTCAGCGAGCAGAAATTTTTCCTCGCCCCCGATGGTGCCCATCACCCGGATGCCGAACTCAAGGCCACCGTTGAAGCACTCTATGCTCCGGCCAGCCTGGGTGAAAAACACGCCCAATGCGTCTACCCCGCACGTACCCGCTGGTTAAAGGATCAGTTGCACCTGACTGACCTGCCCGCCGTGGACTGCACCGAATTCAAGCAATGGTTCAAGGACGTCTCGCCCCATAGCGCGGTGATGATTTTCCCGGCGGCCTACCTCAACAGCCCGTCCTCGATGTTCGGCCACACCCTGCTGCGTATCGACCAGGCCGACGTGCAGAGCAACAAGACCGCGCTGCTCAGCTACGCGATCAACTTCGGCGCCTATATAGAAGGCTCGGACAACAGCATTCTCTACGCCTGGAAAGGCCTGATGGGCGGCTACCCCGGTCTGTTCGCGCTGGTGCCTTACCAGGAAAAACTCTCCGAGTACCGCAGCCTCGAAAACCGCGACCTGTGGGAATATCGCCTTAACCTCACCCAAGTCGAGACCGAGCGCATGGTTGAGCACGTGTGGGAGCTCAAGCAGATCCAGTTCGACTATTTCTTCTTCGACGAAAACTGCTCCTATCGCCTGCTGGAACTGCTGCAAGTGGCCCGCCCCGGCCTGCGCCTGACCGAGCAATTCCCGCTGACCGCCATTCCTACCGACACCGTCAAGGCAGTGAAGGACGCGGGCCTGGTCGAGAAGATCGACTACCGACCGTCCCGCGAGCGCGAGTTGCTGGAGCGCGCAAAGCCGCTGGACAGCGACGAGCAGCAATGGGTGCTCAAGGTCAGCGATGACCAGCAGCAACTACAAGAGCCTGCTTTTAAAGCGTTACCCCGCGAACGTCAGGCCCTGATCATCGACGCCGCCTATCGCCTGGGCCGCTACCGTGCCAATGGCCTTGAACGGGACACCACACGCTCCCAACGCAGCTTCGAACTGCTGCGCGCGATCAACCAGAACCCCGCGCCCGATCTAAAGATCACGCCTCCCGGCCTGCCGGAAAACGGCCATGAGTCGCGTACCTGGCAAGCTGGCATCGGCACCCGGGGCGACAAAGCCTTCGGTGAATACGGCCTGCGCATGGCCTACCACGACCTCAACGACAACGCCGAAGGCTTCCCCCTCGGCGCCCAGATTGAAATCCTGCAAATGAAACTGCGCCAGTACGAAGGTAACCACTGGCAGTTGCAGCAACTGGACCTGGCTACCATCCGCTCCCTGACCCCGCGCAACGCCCTGCTGCAACCCTGGTCCTGGCAAGTCACGGGCGGCCTGGAACGCGTGCCGGGCAAACACGACGACGAAACCCTGGTCGCCCACGTCAACGGCGGCGCTGGCGGCACCTGGCAACTACGCGACGACATGCTCGGCTTCGCCCTCGGCACCGTGCGCGTGGAACACAACAACGACTTCAACGAAGCCATCTCCCCCGCAGCCGGCTTCAACACCGGCGTGCTGTGGAAAAACCCGCTGGGCAACTTGAGCCTGGAAGCCAAGGGCGATTTCTTCACCAATGGTGAAGTGCGGCGCAGCATCAGCCTCAACCAACAGTGGGAACTGTCCCGTAACCTGGGCCTGCGCCTGAGCGCACAGCGCGAGTACAGCCACCTGTCGACGCCAGTGAATGAAGTGATGCTTGAAGTGAAGTGGTATCACTACTGACCAAAGCCTGGCGAAAATCAAAAATGTGGGAGCGGGCTTGCCCCCGATGGCAGTGTTTCAGTTAAGTATTGACTGACTGACACTCTGCTATCGGGAGCAAGCCACCTCCCATATTTTGTTAGCATTGCCCGCACAATCAGGAGTTCACTCGACATGGCCGTTACCTGCACCACCCTTGAAGACGTTCGAAACAACATCGACCGCCTCGACCAGCAAATCGTCACCCTGCTGGCCGAACGAGGCCGCTACGTATCACAGGCAGCACGCTTCAAAAAAGACACCGATGGCGTCAAAGCCCCACAGCGGGTTGAGCAGGTGATCACCAAGGTGCGGGAATTATCGGAGACCGTGGGCGCAAACCCCGAGGTAACCGAGCAGGTCTATCGCGCAATGATTGCGGCATTCATTGAGCAGGAATTGGCGGAACACAGGGCTTTGGCGAACAGCCAGGCCACATAGTCTTTTGTGGTGAGGGAGCCCAGCTTCCTCATCACCGGTTCGGCACTCACCGACCGATCTCATCGTGCTCCACACCTTTCTCACACCCCTTTCACACCTCCCCGACAAATCCCTATCTAGACTTCCCCTATCAGCCGTTAAACGGCCAGGGAGCAAGCAATGTGGCGGTATGCAGTAATACTGTGTGCGATGGTGTGGCTGGCGGGTTGTCAATCGACTCATCAGGAATTGCTGGCCAGAGGTTATCCACCGGCCTTCGCCGATGGATTTGACGATGGCTGCAGCAGCGGTCGCCAGGCCGCCGGGGTGATTTCCGGGGAGTTTCGCAAAAATGTCCCGCGCTACCTTAAAGACCGGACATACGCCGAAGGCTGGGAGGACGGCTTTCGCCAGTGCAAGGCCATGCGTGAAAACGAAGAACTGCGCGACTACAAGGACAATCACTGGGACGACCGTGAGCGCGCCTGGCAGCACGAGAAGGATCGCGATGCCGCTCGGGCCTATCGCTCGCAATAGGTCGCTTTCAGACATCCATCGAAACTAAAGCGCAGCGAACATGGCCCAAGCTCCATAGAGGGAGAACGTCATGAGCCGAGCTTTTGTAAATGAGGATAACGCCGCCGCCCAAGCTGATCAGCCAGTGGAGCGTCAGGTCAGTGAGCAACCCAATCACTTGACCGCGCCAGGGCTGGCGCAGTTACAGGCCAAGGTTGCGCAGTTGAAGGATGAGCACAGTGCCGAATCTGCCAAGGGTGAGCAGGCCGATAAGCAGCGCCAGGCCGATCTTGAGCGGGATTTACGCTACTTCAACCAACGCGTCCAGAGCGCCCAGGTCGTGGCGCTGGCCACCGGCACCGACAAGGTGCAGATCGGCAGCTGGGTGACCTTCGCCAATGAGCATGACGAGCAACAGCGCATACAGTTGGTCGGTGAAGACCAGGCCGACGCCAGCACAGGCCTGATCAACTGGGGTTCACCCCTGGGCCGCGCGTTGCTGGGCGCCCAGGTGGGTGATGAGGTGCTGTGGAAGCGCCCCGTTGGCGATCAGCTGATCGAGGTGCTGCGTATCGAAGCCGAGACCTAGACGATGCCTTGGGCCAGCATCGCGTCGGCGACTTTCACGAAGCCTGCGATGTTCGCGCCCTTCACGTAGTTGATGCGGCCGTTTTCTTCGCCGTAGTGCACGCAAGCGTGGTGGATCGACTGCATGATGTTGTGCAGCTTGCTGTCCACTTCACCAGCGGTCCACAGCAAGCGCATGGCGTTCTGCGACATTTCCAGGCCACTCACCGCCACGCCGCCGGCATTGGATGCCTTGCCCGGTGCGAACAGAATGCCCGCCTCGATAAAGATATCCACAGCCTCAAGCGTTGTAGGCATGTTGGCGCCTTCGGCCACGCAAATACAGCCGTTGCGCAGCAAGGTGCGGGCGGCGTCGGCGCCGAGTTCATTCTGGGTGGCGCATGGCAGGGCGATATCGCAGGCCAGGTCCCACGGCGTTTGCCCCTTGCGGAACTCCAGGCCGAAACGCTCGGCCAGTTCGCTGATGCGCCCACGCTGAACGTTTTTAAGCTCCAGCAGCGCCGACCATTGTTCCTCGGTCAAACCACTTTCGGCGTACAGGGTGCCTTCGGAGTCAGACAGGGAAATCACCTTGCCGCCCAGGTCCATAACCTTGCGCGCCGCGTATTGGGCGACGTTGCCTGAGCCGGAGACCGCCACACGCTTGCCCTCGACCCGTTTACCGTCGCGCTTGAGCATCTCTTCGGCGAAGTACACGCAACCAAATCCGGTCGCTTCCGGACGGATCAGACTGCCGCCGTAGGTCATGCCTTTGCCGGTCAACACGGAGGTGAACTGGTTGCTCAGGCGCTTGTACTGGCCAAACAGGAAGCCGATCTCACGTGCACCCACGCCGATATCGCCAGCCGGCACATCCACATCCGCACCGATATGGCGGTACAGCTCGCTCATGAATGCCTGGCAAAAACGCATGACTTCCGCGTCGCTCTTACCTTTTGGATCAAAGTCCGAGCCGCCTTTGCCGCCGCCCATTGGCAACGAAGTCAGGGAATTCTTGAAGGTCTGTTCGAAGGCGAGGAATTTCAGCACCCCCAGGTTCACCGACGGGTGGAAACGCAGGCCACCTTTGTAGGGGCCGATGGCGCTGTTCATCTGGATACGGAAACCGCGATTGACCTGGACCTTGCCGTGATCATCGACCCACGAAACCCGGAACGTTATCGCTCGTTCCGGCTCGCAGATGCGCTCCAAAATACCCGAGGTCAGGTAATGGGGATTGGCTTCAAGAAACGGCCACAGACTGCGTAGGACTTCTTCTACAGCCTGGTGGAATTCTGGCTGGTCTGGGTCGCGTTTTTTGAGGCGGGCAAGGAAGGATTCGACGGATTCGATCATGAAAAGTCTCGGCAAATTGATTGTTTTTAAGGGAGATTGAGCCGGACTTTATCAATTCATGTCGCACCGCGACAGGGCAAAATGTCGCTTTTGTGAATTTAAATGGTGCATTTGATATAAATAAACACAGGAAACAGGGGTTTTTCGCACTTAAAAGGGGATCTCAAAACCAGGTTGTGCACCAGTCGGGAAATAGCTATCGGGAGCAAGCCCCCTCCCACATTTTGGATGTGTTCACAAATCAAATGTGGGAGGGGGCTTGCTCCCGATAGGGCCATCAAAAACACTGCAAAACCCAGCGCAAAAAAAAGCGGAGCCCGAGGGCCCCGCTTTTTTCAACCAGCCGGATCAGGCCAGTTTTTTGTGCCGTACACGGTGCGGCTGGGCAGCAGCTTCGCCCAAACGCTTTTTGCGGTCCGCTTCGTACTCGGTGTAGTTACCTTCGAAGAACACCGCTTGGGAGTCGTCTTCGTACGCCAGGATGTGGGTCGCGACGCGGTCAAGGAACCACCGATCGTGAGAGATCACAATGGCGGCGCCCGGGAAGTCCAGCAGGGCCTCTTCCAGGGAACGCAGGGTTTCAACGTCGAGGTCGTTGGATGGTTCGTCGAGCAGCAGCACGTTGCCGCCCTCTTTCAGGGTCAGGGCCAGGTGCAAGCGGCCGCGCTCACCACCGGACAGGTCCTTGACGAACTTCTGCTGATCGCCGCCCTTGAAGTTGAAGCGGCCAACATAGGTGCGCGACGGAATTTCATAGTTGCCGATGCGAATCTGGTCAGAGCCGTCGGAGATTTGCTGGAACACGGTCTTGCTGCCGTCAAGGTCATCACGGCTCTGGTCCACACAGGCCAGCTGCACGGTTTCGCCGATCTCGATGCTGCCCGAATCCGGCGTTTCCTTGCCCATCAGCATGCGGAACAGGGTGGATTTACCCGCACCGTTACCGCCGATAACGCCGACGATCGCGCCTTTTGGCATGGAGAACGACAGGTTATCGATCAACACGCGGTCGCCATAGCCTTTGGAAACGTTCTTGAATTCGATGACCTTGTCACCCAGGCGCGGACCGGCCGGGATATAGATCTCGTTGGTTTCGCTGCGCTTTTGGAATTCCTGGGACTGCATTTCTTCGAAGCGTTGCAGACGTGCCTTGGATTTGGACTGGCGGGCCTTGGCGCCTTTGCGCACCCACTCCAGTTCTTCCTTCATGGCTTTTTCATGGGCCGATTGCTGCTTGGATTCGGCGGCCAGACGATCGGACTTGGCTTCCAGCCAACCGGAGTAGTTGCCCTCGTACGGGATACCGGCGCCACGGTCGAGCTCAAGAATCCAGCCGGCCACGTTGTCCAGGAAGTACCGGTCGTGCGTGATCGCAACCACGGTGCCCGGGAAATCGTGAAGGAAATGTTCCAGCCAGGCGACGGAGTCGGCGTCCAAGTGGTTGGTTGGTTCGTCGAGCAGCAGCATGTCGGGGGCCGACAGCAGCAGGCGGCACAGGGCCACACGACGCTTTTCACCACCGGACAGGAATTCGACCTTGGCGTCCCAAGCCGGCAAGCGCAGCGCATCGGCGGCGACTTCCAGTTGGCGTTCCAGGTTATGACCGTCACTGGCCTGCAGAATGGCTTCGAGCTTGGCCTGTTCGGCGGCCAGCTTGTCGAAGTCGGCATCCGGCTCGGCGTAGGCGGCGTAGACTTCGTCCAGGCGCGCCTGGGCGTTTTTGATCACGCTGACCGCTTCCTCAACCACTTCACGCACGGTCTTGGTTGGGTCCAGGATTGGTTCCTGCGGCAGGTAGCCGATGTTCAGTTCCGGCATCGGGCGGGCTTCGCCTTCGAACTCGGTGTCGACGCCGGCCATGATTTTCAGCAGCGTGGACTTACCCGAACCGTTGAGGCCGAGCACGCCGATTTTGGCGCCGGGGAAGAAGGACAGCGAAATATTTTTCAGGATTTCCCGCTTCGGCGGAACAACTTTTCCCAGCCGATGCATGGTGAAGACGTATTGAGCCATGGTGAACCTAGCGTCAGTGACTGATGAATTAAGCGGGCGAAGCCCGTGCCAAGCCATGCGCCGCGCGGGCCGTTGACTATCATCAATGCCAGCGAGCGAAAAAAGCCTGAGTATCTGGGGCTGGAACGCCCCCGCGTAACCGGCAAAGCTACCTCAATGCGCTTGGTCAGTCCAGCCAAGCAGGGCTGGCACTTTGCCACAAGTCAAGGCATGCTAGCCGCCCTCCGGGCGTCCGGCTTATAGTGCACGTCGCGCGCCAGTCCAGCCAAACCGCAGGATCACAGCTTGTCCAAAGTCACGCCGCCAACTCCCTTGCGCGCCGCTCATATAGCGCCGGGAGCGCCCCTGCACGGCACCCTCAAAGGCGCATTGGCGACGCTCGTCCTCATGCTGCTCGCCTTATTGTTCTGGCAACTGCTGGACCAACTGCAGCAAAACCAGAAAAACCAGCAGCAATACACCATCGACTACAGCGCCGACCTGGCTGAGCAGATCAGCCTGAACATGGCCCTGAGCGCAAAAATCGCCTTGAACCTGCTACCGATGGTCGAGCCGCCGCGCGACATTGAACAGCAACAGGCCCTGACGCGCACGCTGCAGCGCTCGCTGCCGGAGCTGCGCAGTATCGCCCTGCTCGCGCCCAGCGGCGCGATGATCAGTGACAGCGCCAACGACAGCCAGGACAGCGCCTGGCTGGAAGAACTGGTGCAGCGCAGCCACGGCCAACCGTATTACCTGAGCAATAACGAAGACGGCACCATCATCTATCTGCTGCTGCACCAGCCCAGCGGCGGCTCAAGAATGTACTGGGCGCTGCGCCTGGCACCTAACTACTTGGTCAACCTGACCCGCCAGGACAGTCAGGGCCAGCGCCCCATGTGGGCCATCGAGAACAGCCTGAACCACCGCGTCGTCAGCCGTGACAGTGGCATGCCGGCGCAATGGTCCAGCGCCCTGACCCCGGATGACTTGAATAAAAGCGTGCTGGTCACCCCCCTGAGCAAAAGCGACTGGCAGTTGCGCGGCATGTTTGACCGCGCAGCCGTGCTGGAACAACTGCTGCCGGCGTTTATCGGCAAATGCCTGTTGGGCCTGGCTTTCTCGCTGATCCCCGTAATCGTGCTGCTGAATATGCGTCGCCGCCAGCGCCAGGTGCATGAAGGCCGGCGGCGTTATCAGGATATTTTCGAAGGTACCGGCGTCGCCCTGTGCGTCCTGGACCTGTCAGGCCTGAATGCGTTTTTTGCCAAGACGCACTTGCAGACCCGCGAACACCTTCACGCCTGGCTGCAAAACAAACCTGAAGAATGCAGGCAACTGCTCGCCGAGCTGCGCATCACCGAGATCAACCAAGTGGCGGTCCGCCTGCTCAACGTGGACTCGTGCGAGAAGGCTTGGGAGCGACTGATCGATGATTGCCCACGCAACAGCACGTCCATCGGCCATCAAATACTCGAAGCGGTCCTGACCCAGCAGAGCCAGCTTGAACTGGAGATCCAGCTCAAGGATGTGCTCGGCAACGAGCAATACCTGTGGCTGGTGATGCGCCTGCCGGAGCAGCAGGACGATTTCAAGGCGGTGATCCTCAGCATCAGCGACATCACCAGCCGCAAGCTGATCGAACTGTCGCTGGTGGAGCGTGAGAGTTTCTGGTCGGACGTGGTGCGCACCGTGCCTGATCACCTGTATGTGCAGGACGTGGTCAGCCAGCGCATGATTTTCAGCAACCACCATTTGGGGCAAACCCTCGGCTACGTAAAGGCCGAACTGCAGCAAATGGGCGAGTACTTCTGGGAAATCCTGCTTCACCCTGAAGACGCCGAGTATTACCACGATTTGCGCCAGCAACAGCGCCAGGCCGGCTACGCGACGCAGTTGCACTGCCAGTTGCGCTTCCGCCATCGCAATAACCAATGGCGGCGCTTTGATATTCGTGAGCAGGCCCTGGCCCGTGATAAAACGAGCCAAGTCACCCGCATCATTGGCGTCGCCAAAGACATCACCGACCAGATCGAAGCCAGCGAATCCCTGCGCGACAGCGAACAGCGCTATCGCATGCTCGCCGAAAGCATCAGTGACGTGATCTGCTCCACCGACAGCAAACTGGCCCTCAACTACATCAGCCCGTCGGTCAGTGCGGTGCTGGGGTATGAAGTGGACTGGGTGTTCAAGAATGGCTGGCAGTCGATCATCGCCAACCCAGCGCAATTGGCGGGTATTTACAGCCTGATGGAACAGGTCAGCCGTGCGCTGGGCGACACCGATGCGCTCAATAAGCTGCGCGATGAAGTGCAGACCCAGCTGTTCCTGTTTGACTGCCTGCGCGCCGACGGGCGTAAAGTGCCGATCGAACTGCGCCTGGTACTGGTGTGGGACGAGCATGGCGCCTTCGAGGGCATTCTGGGCGTCGGCCGCGATATCAGCCAACAACGCCGTGCCGAGAAAGACCTGCGCATGGCGGCCACGGTATTTGAGCATTCCACCTCGGCGATCCTGATCACTGACCCGGCGGGCTATATCGTGCAGGCCAACGAGGCATTCAGCCGAGTCAGCGGCTACGAAGTGGCGGACGTACTCGACCAGTTGCCGAACATGCTGACCGTGGATGAGCAGCAGGAAGCCCACCTGCGCTACGTACTCAAGCAATTGCACCAGCACAGCACCTGGGAAGGCGAAGTGTGGCTCAAGCGCCGCAACGGCGAGCACTACCCGGCGTGGGTCGGCATTACCGCCGTGTTCGACGACGAAGGCGACCTCGCCAGTTACGTATGCTTCTTCAGTGATATCAGCGAGCGCAAGGCCAGCGAGCAGCGTATTCACCGCCTGGCGTATTACGACGCCCTGACCCACCTGCCCAACCGCACACTGTTCCAAGACCGCCTGCACACCGCGTTGCAGTCTGCCGAGCGGCAGAAGTCGTGGGTGGTGCTGATGTTCCTCGACCTTGACCGCTTCAAGCCGATCAACGACTCCCTTGGCCACGCCGCCGGCGACCGCATGCTCAAGGAAATGGCCACTCGCCTGCTCGGCTGCGTGGCCGAAGACGACACTGTCGCGCGCATGGGCGGTGACGAATTCACCTTGCTCCTGCAACCACGGGTCAGCCGTGAAATGGCGCTGAACCGCGCGATTCATGTGGCCGAACAGATCCTCGCCAGCCTGGTGAAACCCTTTGTGCTGGAAGGCCGCGAGTTCTTTGTGACCGCCAGTATCGGCATCGCCCTCAGCCCTCAGGACGGCAACGAGCTGAGCCAACTGATGAAAAACGCCGACACCGCCATGTATCACGCCAAAGAACGCGGCAAGAACAACTTCCAGTTCTACCAGGCCGACATGAACGCCAGCGCCCTGGAACGCCTGGAGCTGGAAAGCGACCTGCGCCACGCCCTGGAGCAGAACGAATTCGTGCTTTATTACCAGCCGCAGTTCAGCGGTGATGGCAAACGCCTGACCGGCGCCGAAGCCCTGCTGCGCTGGCGCCATCCGCGTCGCGGGTTAGTGCCGCCCGGGGACTTTATTCCAGTGCTGGAAGAATTGGGCCTGGTGGTGGACGTGGGCGACTGGGTGATCAGCGAAGCCTGCCGCCAGCTCAAGACCTGGCATCAAAACAAGGTGCGCGTGCCGAAAGTCTCGGTGAACATCTCGGCGCGGCAGTTCTCCGACGGCCAACTGGGCACCCGCATTGCCACCATCCTCAAAGACACAGGCCTGCCGCCGGCGTGCCTGGAGCTGGAGCTGACCGAAAGTATCCTGATGCGCGAAGTCAACGAAGCCCTGCACATCCTCGACAGCCTGAAAAACCTGGGCCTGAGCATTGCGGTGGACGATTTTGGCACGGGCTATTCATCGCTCAACTACCTCAAGCAGTTCCCCATCGATGTGTTGAAAATCGACCGCACCTTCGTCGACGGCCTGCCGTCCGGCGAACAGGACGCGCAGATCGCCCGGGCGATTATTGCCATGGCCCACAGCCTCAACCTGGCGGTAATCGCCGAGGGCGTGGAAACCCATGAGCAGTTGGATTTCCTGCGCGAGCATGGCTGCGATGAGGTGCAGGGTTATCTGTTCGGACGACCGATGCCGGCGAATCGGTTCGAGGCGCAGTTCAGCAATGATGCCCTCTTCATGTTCGACTGATCGTTTGTGGTGAAGCCACTGGCCTCATCGGGCGCAAGCCCCCTCCCACAGGGGAATGCGTTTCAAATGTGGGGGGACTTACCCCCGATTAGGCCGGCAATGACACCGCTCATCCCTAAGTGAATCCCACTTGTCCGCGACTTGATGTCCTTTCATATGCCATCTAAAACCCATTGGGTTAGAATGCCCTCCTTTTCTGCCCCCGATCCTTGAGGACCGCCATGTTCAGCCGTGATTTGACCATTGCCAAGTACGACGCCGATCTCTTCGCCGCCATGGAGCAAGAAGCCGTGCGCCAGGAAGAGCACATCGAGCTGATCGCTTCGGAAAACTACACCAGCCCTGCGGTCATGGAGGCTCAAGGTTCGGTTCTGACCAACAAGTACGCCGAAGGCTACCCAGGCAAGCGCTACTACGGCGGTTGCGAGTACGTCGACGTGGTTGAGCAACTGGCCATCGACCGTGCAAAAGAACTGTTCGGCGCCGATTACGCCAACGTCCAGCCACACGCCGGCTCCCAAGCCAACAGCGCCGTGTACCTGGCCCTGCTGCAAGGCGGCGACACCATTCTGGGCATGAGCCTGGCACACGGCGGTCACCTGACCCACGGCGCCAGCGTTTCCTCCTCCGGCAAGCTGTACAACGCCGTTCAATACGGTATCGATGCCAACGGCCTGATCGACTACGACGAAGTTGAGCGCCTGGCGGTTGAACACAAGCCAAAAATGATTGTGGCCGGTTTCTCTGCCTACTCGCAGATCCTGGACTTCCCACGCTTCCGTGAAATCGCCGACAAGGTTGGCGCCTACCTGTTCGTGGACATGGCTCACGTGGCCGGTCTGGTCGCCGCGGGCGTCTACCCGAACCCGGTTCCATTCGCTGATGTGGTGACCACCACCACCCACAAGACCCTGCGCGGTCCACGTGGCGGCCTGATCCTGGCTCGCGCCAACGCCGAGATCGAGAAGAAGCTGAACTCCGCTGTATTCCCAGGCGCCCAGGGTGGCCCGCTGGAGCACGTGATCGCCGCCAAAGCGATCTGCTTCAAGGAAGCACTGCAGCCTGAGTTCAAGACCTACCAGCAACAAGTGGTCAAGAACGCCCAGACCATGGCCAGCGTGTTTATCGAGCGCGGCTTTGATGTAGTGTCCGGCGGTACTGAAAACCACCTGTTCCTACTGTCGCTGATCAAGCAGGACATTTCCGGCAAAGATGCTGACGCTGCCTTGGGCAAAGCCTTCATCACCGTGAACAAGAACTCGGTACCGAACGATCCACGCTCTCCGTTCGTCACCTCGGGCCTGCGCTTCGGCACCCCAGCTGTGACCACTCGTGGCTTTAAAGAAGCAGAGTGCAAGGAACTGGCCGGCTGGATCTGCGACATCCTGGCAGACCTGAACAACGAAGCCGTGATCGACGCGGTCCGTGAGAAGGTCAAGGCCATCTGCAAAAAACTGCCGGTATACGGCGCTTGATTGCAGTTGCTTGAATAAAAAGCCCGGCTCTTGAGCCGGGCTTTTTTATGCCTGGTGTCCAACTTGAAATGAGATCAAGTGTGGGAGGGGCTTGCCCCCGATAGCAGTGTGTCAGTCACATATAGGTTTACTGACCCACCGCCATCGGGAGCAAGCCCCCTCCCACAGTTGACTGCATTACACATCAGGGTTGGTAGACTTTGGCAAAGCCTTCGCGGATTTTGTCTTCCGGCAATTCATCGGCAATAAACACGATCACACTCTCCCGCGCTTCCCCCTCGGCCCACTCGGTATCCCAGTCGAACCCGTAGAGCTTCAGCACGCCCTGAAACACCATACGGCGGTCTTCGCCGGCAATGTTCAGCACGCCCTTGTAGCGCAGCAGTTGCTTGCCGTGGTCTTCCAACAGCTCATTCATAAACTCGCTGAGGCGGTCAATATCCAGCGGCTGGTCGGTGCGCAGCACCAGGCTGGAAATACGGTCGATGGACGGCGCCTTGCTCACCGGGCGCAGGCTCATGCCGGCGTTTAGGTTGAAGCCGCGGACATCGAGCAGTTCTGCCAAATCAATCTTGCCGTGCTCGACCACACGAATCGGCGCGCGGCGGTTGATGCGGGTGAGGCGATCACTCAGCGCCTCGAAGGTGGCGTCGTCCACCAGATCACGTTTGCTCACCAGCAGGCGATCGGCAAAACCGATCTGGGCCTGGGCGATGGTCTGGATCAGGTGGTGCTCGGCGTGGGCCGCGTCCACCAGGGTGATGATGCCGTCGAGGATGTAGCGCTCGCGCAGTTCTTCATCGATGAAAAAGGTTTGGGCCACCGGCGCCGGATCGGCCAGGCCGGTGCACTCGATCACCAGGCGATCGAAGGCGATCTCGCCGCTGTCCAGGCGCTCAAGCAGCAGATAGAGAGCCTTGGTGAGGTCGGTGTGGATGGTGCAGCACACGCAGCCGTTGGACAGGGTCATGACTTGCACCGGTTCTTCGCCCAACAACTGGGTGTCGATACCGGCATCGCTGAATTCGTTTTCGATCACGGCGATTTTCAAGCCGTGTTCGGCCTTGAGCAGATGGCGCAGCAAGGTGGTCTTGCCGGCGCCCAGAAAGCCGCTGAGTACGGTCACTGGAATGGGAGAGGACAAAAAATTCTCCTTGAAGGAACACTGAAACAAATGTGGGAGGGGGCTTGCCCCGATAGCGGTGTGTCAGGCACTTATCTGTCACTGACACACCGCTATCGGGAGCAAGCCCCCTCCCACATTAGATCACCACCAGCCCGAACTAACGGGTCAGCAGCACTTGGGCCCACCCTTGCCGCCGTATCGGGCCTCCTGACGTTCCCGGAAGAACGCCTTGTAGTCCATCATCGGCTTGTCTGGGTGCTTGGTTTGCATATGCTCGACGTACGTGTCGTAGTCGGGCATGCCGACCATCAAGCGCGCGGCCTGACCGAGGTATTTACCGAGGCGACTGATGTCATTGAACATGTTTGCAATCCTCGGTTATGCGTCGGGTACTGCCTGGAACGGGGCTTCTTTATCCGTACGCTCTTTGTTGCCCCAGGCGGCGACGCCAACCTTGAGCGCATAGAACAGGATGCTGAACACCACGAACAGGAACAGCGCCGTCAGCGTTGCGTTGGTGTAGGCGTTCCAGATCACGTGCTGCATCTGGTCGATGCTCTTGGCCGGGGCCAGGATCTGACCGTTAGCCAGCGCGTCACTGTACTTCTTGGCCAGCGACAGGAAGCCAATCGCCGGGTTGGCGTCGAACAGCTTGATGAAGCCTGCGGTGGTGGTGCAGATCAGCAGCCATACCGCCGGCAGCATGGTCACCCAGATGTAGCGTTGGCGTTTCATTTTGATCAGCACAACCGTCGCCAGCATCAGCGCGATACCGGCCAGCATCTGGTTGGAGATACCGAACAGCGGCCACAGGGTGTTGATACCGCCCAGTGGGTCGATCACGCCTTGGTACAGCAGATAACCCCACATCGCCACGCAACCGGCGGTCGCGATCAGGTTGGCGGTCCAGGATTCGGTGCGTTTGAGCGCCGGCACGAAGGAGCCAAGCAAGTCTTGCAGCATGAAGCGACCAGCTCGGGTACCTGCGTCAACAGCCGTCAGGATGAACAGCGCTTCGAACAGGATCGCAAAGTGGTACCAGAACGCCATGGTGTTTTCACCCGGCAGTACGCTGTGCAGGATCTGCGCGATACCCACCGCCAACGTCGGTGCACCGCCGGCACGGGCCAGGATGGTGGTTTCACCGATGTCATGGGCCACGGCCGACAGTGCCTCAGGGGTAATTGCAAAACCCCAGCTGCTGACGGTTTGTGCCACGGTAACCACATCGCTGCCGACTACGGCGGCTGGGCTGTTCATAGCGAAGTAGACGCCAGGCTCGATCACCGAAGCGGCAACCATGGCCATGATGGCAACGAACGACTCCATCAACATGCCGCCGTAACCGATGTAGCGGGCGTGGCTTTCATTGGCCAGCAACTTGGGCGTGGTGCCCGAGGAGATCAGCGCATGGAAACCCGAGACCGCGCCACAGGCGATGGTGATGAACAGGAACGGGAACAGGCCGCCTTTCCACACTGGGCCGGTGCCGTCGATGAACTGGGTCAGGGCCGGCATTTTCAGGTCTGGCATGGTGACCAGGATGCCAATTGCCAAGGCGATGATGGTGCCGATTTTCAGGAAGGTTGAGAGGTAGTCACGCGGCGCCAGGATCAGCCACACCGGCAGTACCGCCGCGACAAAACCATAACCGATCAGCATCCAGGTGATCTGGATCCCAGTGAACGTGAAAGCCTTGGCCCAGACCGGATCAGCGGCAATTTGCCCGCCCAGCCAGATCGAGCCGAGCAGCAACAACACGCCGATGATCGAAATTTCACCAATGCGGCCCGGGCGGATGTAGCGCATGTAGATGCCCATGAACATCGCGATCGGGATGGTCGCCATCACCGTGAAGATGCCCCATGGGCTCTCGGCCAGGGCCTTGACCACGATCAGCGCCAGCACCGCGAGGATGATGATCATGATCAGGAAGCAGCCGAACAGCGCGATGGTCCCCGGAATACGGCCCATCTCTTCACGAACCATGTCCCCCAGGGAACGGCCGTTGCGACGGGTCGACAGGAACAGAACCATGAAGTCCTGGACCGCGCCGGCCAGCACCACGCCGGCAATCAGCCAGAGCGTGCCGGGCAAGTAGCCCATTTGCGCCGCCAGTACCGGACCGACCAGCGGGCCCGCACCGGCAATGGCCGCAAAGTGGTGACCGAAAAGGATGTGTTTGTTGGTCGGCACATAGTCCAGACCGTCGTTGTTGATCACTGCGGGGGTAGCCCGCCGTGGATCGAGTTGCATCACGTTGTTAGCGATGAACAGGCTGTAGTAGCGATAAGCAACCAGGTAGATGGCCACAGCAGCGACCACAATCCACAAGGCGTTGATCGCCTCGCCTCGGCGCAAGGCCACTACGCCCAGGGCGCACGCTCCTACGATTGCCAGCACCAGCCAGGGTAGATGGCGTAGCAGGCTAT
This sequence comes from Pseudomonas sp. H1_D04, assembly GCF_054683855.1. Taxonomy (NCBI): domain Bacteria; kingdom Pseudomonadati; phylum Pseudomonadota; class Gammaproteobacteria; order Pseudomonadales; family Pseudomonadaceae; genus Pseudomonas; species Pseudomonas sp. H1_D04. The sequence continues at coordinate 3,024,738 of NZ_CP162826.1, read as the reverse complement.
TATTATTTTTCATTTTTATATTCCAGCCAGGGTGGACAGAAAGGACAGCCGTTCGGAGTTTAGCGCTGTTGGCCTTAAAGGCCACCCCCCTACGTTGGTCTAGAGCCTTGCAACGAAGAAAAAACCAGAAAAAACAGCTCAATGATGGCGCAGGGCTACAATCCTTTTATCCACAGAGGGTTTCACCATGACCGAGCAAGCGTCTGATCGTCGCCGTTTTCGCCGGATTGCCTTTGATGCCAAGACCGAACTTCGGCAAAACGGCAACGAATGGCCAGTGCAATTGGTGGATTTATCGCTTAAGGGCCTGTTGGTGCAACGGCCTGAAGAGTGGAAGGGAAATAAGGCGCTGCCGTTCGCGGTCGACATACGCCTGGATCCCAAGGCGCATATAAAGATGCAAGTACGGCTAACCCACGAAGCAGTGGGTCAACTGGGATTTGTGTGCACAGACATCGACCTGGACTCGATCAGCCACTTGCGGCGGCTGATCGAGTTGAACCTAGGCGATCAGGAGGAACTGGAGCGAGAGCTGGGCGCGCTGCTGGAAGTGTGATGGCTCAGGGGAACGCACTACGTGCGGGAAAATCACTTTCCATGTCCCAGTAACCCTTCTTCTGACTTGAGGCGCCGTGCCACTGCCCGTCGACAAACCGATAGGTCTGATAACGGGTGGCAAAGTCATCCTCACCGTCGCCGTCCATAAATGATGACACCTGCAGCAGTTCATCCGCGCCGCCGTTGGCTGGCGTTGCGATCATCCACGCTGCCTTGCCGGTATGAGCCAGGGTCAGCGCCTGGACTTTGCCGTCGGCGCCCTGGTAACTCAACGGCTTGAGTTGCTGCTTGCCGGGCAGCAGTAACTGCGTGGCAGGTCCGCTGTAGCTGCCCATGGGGGCGGTCTGATCGATGGTCAAAAAATACACAGGCTCGGGCAGCCCTTTGAGCGGGGCTTTCTTGACCTCGGCCAAGGGGTAGCCGAGGTCTTCGTTAGCTATCACCTCGCCAGAGGCCGATACCCACCGCACCTGGGCTTCGAGTAGCGGGTTTTCGACCAAATCGCCGGGCTCGTCGAACGAGTCTTCATCCAGCCCACTGCCCCAACTGTCCTTGTGCAGTTGGGGGCTGATGCGCTGGTCTTCGAGCACCTGCAGCACACTGCCCTCTGGCGTCACCAGCGTTTGCGCCAGGCGATAGCCCGTTGGCAGCTCCGCCCAGGCCATGGCGGGCAAGCTGGCCAAGGCGATAAACAGGGCGACTACACCCCAGTGATTCGATCGTTGCATCGCGTCCATCCCTGAATTATTCGAAAAGTGCATCCAATGCCTGTTCCAGGCGCGTGACCCCAATCACCTGCAATCCTGGCGGCATTTCCTTCGGCGCGTTGCCCTTGGGCACAATCGCGCGTTTGAAGCCGTGCTTGGCCGCTTCCTTCAAGCGCTCCTGACCGCTCGGCACCGGACGCACTTCGCCGGACAGGCCGACCTCCCCAAATACCAAGAGGTCGTGCGGCAGAGGCCGGTTACGCAAGCTGGACATCACCGCCGCCATCAAGGCCAGGTCGGATGCGGTCTCCAGCACCTTGACCCCACCCACCACGTTGAGGAACACATCCTGATCGTGGGTCGGAATGCCGCCATGACGGTGTAACACCGCCAGCAACATCGCCAGGCGGTTCTGATCCAGCCCCAGCGTGACCCGGCGCGGGTTGGCCAAATGGCTGTCATCCACCAATGCCTGGACTTCCACCAACATCGGTCGGGTACCTTCCCACGTAGCCATCACCACACTGCCTGGGACTTCTTCCTGGGCACGGGTTAGAAAAATCGCCGAAGGGTTGGAGACCTCTTTCAGTCCCCGGTCAGTCATGGCGAATACACCCAGTTCGTTCACTGCGCCGAAACGGTTTTTCACCGCCCGCAGCAAGCGCAGTCGACCATCGGACTCGCCTTCGAAATACAGCACGGTGTCGACCATATGCTCCAACACTCGCGGCCCGGCCAGCGCGCCTTCTTTGGTCACGTGGCCGACCAGGAAGATCGCCGTGCCGCTCTGCTTGGCATACCGCACCAGTAGCGCTGCACTTTCGCGCACCTGGGACACACCACCCGGCGCCGATTGCAACTGCTCGGTGAAAATCGTCTGAATCGAGTCGATCACCATCACCTTTGGCTTTTCGATACGAGCCGTGGCGATGATGCTTTCGATGCAAGTCTCGGTCATGACCCGCAACTGATCCTGAGGCAAGCCAAGACGGCGTGCGCGCATGGCCACTTGTTGCTGGGATTCTTCACCGGTCACATATAACGCCGGCATGCGGCTGGCGATGCTGCACAGAGTTTGCAGGAGGATGGTCGATTTACCGATGCCAGGGTCGCCGCCGATCAGCACCACCGAGCCGTCCACCAGGCCGCCGCCCAGCACACGGTCCAGTTCACCTGAGGCGGTGGAGAAACGCGGGATTTCTTCGACGCTGACTTCGGCCAGGGTCTTGATCTGCGCCTGCTGCCCGGTCCAGCCGGCACGGCCCGTGGGCGCCGCAGCGCCGCCGCTTTCGATCATGGTTTCGGTCAGGGTGTTCCACGCACCGCATTCGCCGCACTGGCCGGCCCACTTGGGAAAGGTCGCGCCGCACTCCGTGCAGCCGTACATGCGCTTGGCCTTTGCCATTTGAGAACCTCCAACCGAAAAACCGCGATGATAGCTCAGCGCGGCGCCGGGGTCCGGATTTCACCGCTGGCCAATCGCGAAGCACTGTTGCCGATCGGGTCTTCGGCATTGAGGTCAGCGCCTTTGGCTTTCAATTCATCAAGCAATTCGACGCGCTTGAACAGGCCTGCATACATCGCGGCCGTCTGCCCGGCGCCGTTGCGTTGGTCGGGGTTGCAATCGGTGGCCAGCAGGCGCTGGGCAATGTTCAGCTCGCCTTTGAAGATCGCGCCCATCAGCGCGGTGTTGCCGCGCTTGTCCTGTACACAGGCGTCGGCACCGGCACTGAGCAAACGCTCCACAAACCGGCCCTGGCCGTGATAGGCGGCGAGGATCAACGCGGTGTAGCCCTTTTCGTCCTGGGTGTTGAGGCTGTAGCCAGACTCAATAAAGGTGTTGAGCATATCGAGGTCGCCACGGCGGGCGGCGTCGAAGTAATAATCCTGCAACTGTGCCTTGAGTGCTGCCGGTTCGGGGGATTCGGCATGGGCGACAAAGGCCAGCATGGCCATCAGCAAACCGATAGAAATACGCATGGGTTTCTCCTGCCATGGGTCGACGCCCCAACCGGCGCGTCGACCGTCACCAATGTCAGTCAGTCAATTTTTCAGCCAGCGCCTTGACGCGGGCCAGGTCACCCTTCGCGACCTTGGCCACGCCGGTGCCGTATGCCGGGTCCGCTTTGTAGAGGAACGAGAGGATGATGTGCTTGCTCTCGTCATCCGTGGTGGCCAGTGAGCCGCCGAAGTTGTCGATCAAGTCCTGCTGCTCTTTTTTGGTGTATGAGCGATACAGATCACCGGCCTGCTTGAAGTTCTGCTCGCGCTGAATCTTCGCCTGCTGGGTGCTACCAGACAGTGCCGTCTGGCTGTAGCGCGCGGTTTGCGGCTCTTCGCGGTTTTCCAGGCGGCTTGGCTGGTAGTTCACGCCGCTGGTGGTCTTGCCGAAGTTCATCGCGCCGTCCTGGTTACCGTTGTTGACGGTGACCCGTGGGGCATTGATCGGCAGTTGCAGTGCATTGGCACCCAGGCGGTACATTTGGGTGTCGGCGTAGGAAAACACCCGGCCTTGCAGCAGGCGGTCTTCCGACGGTTCGATGCCGGGCACAAGGTTGGCCGGGGCCATGGCGACTTGCTCGGTTTCCTGGAACACGTTCGCCGGATTGCGGTTCAGCACCATCTGCCCAACTTTGCGCTCAGGCACGTTCGGCCAGATCTTGGTGGCGTCCAACGGATCGAACTCAAACTTGGCCAAGTCTTCGGGCTTGAGCACTTGCACATACAAGTCCCACTTGGGGAAGTCGCCTTTGTTGATATGGGTGACCAAGTCGTTAGTCATATGGCTGTAATCACGACCTTGCACTTCGGTGACTTGCTTTGGATCAAGGTTCTTAATGCCTTGCAGGCTCTTCCAGTGGAACTTGACGTAATGGACTTCGCCTTTGGTATTAATCAATTTGTAGGCATGTACGCCATTACCGTCCATTTCCCGATAACTGGCGGGCGTGCCAGAGTCCGAATACAACTCGGTCAGCGTGCGCGTGGCCTCGGGTACATGTGAGAAGAAGTCAAAGCGACGGGAGTCGTCATCCAAGTTCGTGCGCGGATCCGGCTTGAACGCATGCACCATGTCCGGGAACTTGATGGCGTCACGAATAAAGAAAGTTGGGAAGTTATTGCCGACCAAGTCCCAGTTACCGTCAGCGGTGTAGAACTTGGTGGCAAAACCGCGCGGGTCACGCAGGGTTTCCGGGGAGTGGTTGCCGTGAACGACAGCCGAGAATCGCACAAATACCGGGGTGGCTTCGCCAGCGGCGAAAACTTTGGCCTTGGTCAGGTCGCTAAGGTTATCTGTCACCGTAAACGTGCCGTGGGCGCCGGTACCCCGGGCGTGCACCACGCGCTCCGGAATGCGTTCGCGGTCGAAGCGCTGCAACTTCTGAATGAGCTGCACGTCTTGCAGCAGCACCGGGCCATTGGCGCCTGCGGTTTGCGAATTCTGGTTGTCGCCGACGGCCGCGCCGTTATCTCGCGTCAGGTTGGCGGCTTGCACCGAAAGAGAAAGCAGACTGGCAGTCGCCAGCAACAGCGCATGTCGCGCCAGCACTGGACTGCGGCTCATTGGGTTGTTCATCGAGGTTTCCTCTGGTTTTTTTAGTGCACATTCAGTTGTGCTTGCCAGAGGCTAGTGACCTGGGAGTCAGAAGATAAATAGAAAAACCCCACCAGGGCGATTAAGAAATTAATGTGGTAACCCACTGAAACAGCGAGTATTTCGCGCGCGATTGGTGGCACTTTGCAAACTATTTGCGTTTTAATGTGTCGATTAAAATTAACAGTATTAACAGTTGTGTCGCACAAGCCCTATACGACTGACTTACACTGTGCTTCACCCTTCTCATCTGTAACAAGGAATAACCTATGAGCGTGATCAGTGAGTTCAAGGCCTTCGCGGTCAAAGGTAATGTGGTCGACATGGCCGTCGGTATCATCATCGGCGCAGCCTTCGGCAAAATTGTTTCCTCGTTTGTCGGCGACGTGGTGATGCCGCCCATTGGTCTGTTGATCGGTGGTGTGGACTTTGGTGACCTGGCGGTCACCCTCAAGGCGGCCCAAGGCGATGTTCCCGCCGTCGTGCTGGCCTACGGCAAGTTCATCCAGAGCGTGATCGATTTTGTCATCGTCGCCTTTGCGATCTTCATGGGCGTGAAGGCCATCAACCGCCTCAAGCGCGAAGAGGCCGTAGCACCTAGCCTGCCGCCGACGCCGACCAAGGAAGAACTGCTGCTGGGGGAGATCCGCGATCTGCTCAAGGCACAGAACGACAAGCCGCTTTAACCCGGATCGGCTTAAAAAAAGGCGCCTGCTTGAGGCGCCTTTTTTATTACCAGTAGTTTTCCACCGCCACCTGCCCAGGCCTGCGGCTCAGGCTCAGTTGCATGTCACGCTGCTTGAGCAACTGGCGGGTGTCATCAACCATCTGCGGGTTGCCGCAAATCAGCACGCGGGAATGCTCCGGGCTCAGCTCTACGCCCGCTGCGCGCTCCAGCTCACCGTTTTCAATCGAGGTAGTAATGCGCCCGCTCAATGCGCCTGGATGGTGCTCGCGGGTAACGAGTGGGATGTAGGTCAGTTTGTGCGCGTACTCGGCAAGGTACTCACGCTCACCCAGTTCCTTGATCAGCGACTGATAGGCCAGTTCCTTGGCTTCCCGTGCGCTGTACACCAGCACGATCCGCTCGAATTTCTCCCAGACTTCGAAGTCCTGCAGGATCGACAAAAACGGCGCGACTCCGGTCCCTGTCGCCAACATCCACAAGTCACGGCCATCGACGAACCGGTTCAAGGTCAGGAACCCCGTAGCCTGGCGTTCCACCATCAAGGTATCGCCCACGCGCAGGCGGCTCAGCTCGCTGGTGAACTCGCCTCCAGGGACCACAATCGAGAAGAAGTCCAAGTGCTCATCAAACGGCGAGGAAACTATCGAGTAAGCGCGCCACACCGTAGTACCGTCCGCCTTGGTCACGCCCAGACGCACGAACTGACCCGCAGTAAAACGGAACCCAGGGTCGCGAGTGGTTCGCAGCGTAAACAGGCTGGGGGTCAGCGATTGCACATCTAGCAAGGTCTGGCGGGTAAATTTCTCAGCACTGGCCGTCATGGGGGGCTCCGTTCTACAGGTGCCCTAGTGTCCCTCAAAGTCGCGCACGGAAACACCGGTGGTTTGTAGTGGCATCGCGCAGCCCCTAAGTAGTGGCAATTTAATGGCAATCCGACCCATTGGCTATTAGTCCCTCTGCTCTAGCTACAAGCCCACTCTAAGTTGATCATTCAACTCACTAAAAAATCGAAAAAAACCAACTAAGCGCCGTTACACCCCTTTTGCCGTCCTTAAAAAATCTTCTTAAACCCTCTGCGTTCAAGAGCGAAATTTTCCTCTTGCACCGTAAGTAATGTCCTACACTCCTTTCCGTGCATTTGGGAGTTCAGGAGGTATCCCATGTCTTGTAGACCCCACATGGAGAGTTACCAATGGTTAACTGGCGTAATACACGTCTTCCCAAACTGGAAGGCGAAAGCGAGGCCACCACTCTTTTCGAGATAGCCCTCAACCACACCTTCGCACTCGGCTTTGAATACTGTTCCTTTACGATGAGTTCACACCTACCCAACAATCGAACAAAGCCCGTTCGCTTCAATAACTATCCAGATGAGTGGAACAACCTTTACAACCAGGCGCACTTTTTTGACGTTGATCCCGTGGTGAAACATTGCAAAAGCTCTGTGTTACCCATCGTTTGGGAGGAAAAAACCTTTAAAGACTCACCCAACTTGTGGTCTTTGGCTCAGTCGTTTGGTGTGCATCTGGGTTGGACCCAAGCAGTGCATGATTTCCAGGGTGTGTTCAGCATGCTTACCCTGGGTCGCAGTAAAGGTGCCGTGACTCCGGAAGAGCTCTACGAAAAAGCTGGCCAGGTCCTGTGGATTTGCCATGCGATGCATGCGGCCGTGGCGCAGACTTACGCGGCCAGCCCCAGCATCAACCCTGCGAAAAAATTGACCTCGCGCGAGACCGAAATCCTCAAATGGTCAGCCATGGGCAAAACTGCCGCAGACATTGCCACCATCCTGTGCCTTTCCGAACGTACCGTGGGCTTTCACATCTGCAGTTGCTTCAAAAAGCTGGGGGTCAACAACAAGATCGCCGCCGTGCTCTGTGCCTCGAAAGCAGGGCTGTTTTAACCGCCCTTGAAACACCGCATGTAATCCCCGTAGAAAAAAAGTAACATTTACGCCCAATTCTGAGTGCAGGGCCCCTTGGGGGCCCGCCTGTAGTTCACTCAGACGGTTGCGCAGGTCACTGCCGCCGCCCATCGATTACCCAGAGCCTCCCCCGCCATGCCCCTGCTCGACAGCCCCTTCGCCCAGCTCGATCTGATCCGCCAGCCAGAGCAACATAACGATCCGCTGCAAGCCTTCGATGCGGCCGACGAATACCTGCTCAGCCACCTGGCCGGACAACAGCCGAGTGCAGCGACACGCGTGCTGGTACTCAATGATAGTTTCGGTGCCTTGGCGGCCAGTCTTGAAGGCCAGATGCAGGTCACCTCCAGCGGCGACTCGTTTCTCGCCGCCCAGGGCCTGGAGAAAAACCTGGTACGCAATGGCAAGGCGTTTGATGGCGTGACTTTCGTGCCTGCCCACCAAGTGCCGACCGGCCCTTTCGACCGAGTCCTGATCCGCGTACCCAAAACCCTAGCACTGCTGGAAGAACAGCTGATCCGCCTGCAAGGCCAACTGGCACCCGGCGCAGAGGTCATCGCCGGGGCGATGGTCAAGCACCTGCCCCGCGCGGCCGGTGAGTTGCTGGAGCGTTACATCGGGCCGATGCACGCCTCCCTTGCGGTAAAGAAGGCACGGTTGCTGATTGCCACTCTGGAAGATCGCCCCGCGGCAGTCTCGCCCTACCCAACGCGCTATCAGCTTGAAACACCCGCTATCGAACTGCTCAACCACGCCAACGTGTTCTGCCGTGAAGGCCTGGACATCGGCACCCGCGCCTTCCTGCCGCACCTGCCCAAAGGCCTGGGCAGTGCGCGCGTCGCGGACCTGGGCTGCGGCAACGGCGTGCTGGCGATTGCCAGCGCGCTGCAAAACCCGGACGCCCATTACACCTTGCTCGACGAGTCGTACATGGCCGTGCAATCAGCCCTTGAGAACTGGCAAGCCGCCCTCGGCGAACGGGAGGTGATCGTGCGTGCTGCCGATGGCCTGGCCGGCCAGGCCTCGGACTCTCTGGATGTGGTGCTGTGCAACCCACCGTTCCACCAACAACAAGTGGTCGGCGACTTCCTCGCCTGGCGCATGTTCCAGCAAGCGCGGGAAGCGCTGGTGGTGGGCGGCGCGCTTTATATAGTCGGCAACCGCCACCTGGGTTATCACAGCAAATTGGCGCGACTGTTCCGCGGTGTCGAGCAAGTGGCCGCCACGCCGAAATTCGTCATCCTCAAAGCGCGCAAATAAAAAAAGCCCTGCCTTTCCAAAGGAAAAAGCAGGGCTTGAAAACCGGGCCGCAAAGCCCGGATCGGGATGTCAGTGGGTAGTCAGGCCGGCCGCATTCATGAACATGCGCATCAGGCTGGCCACGACGAACAGTGCCAGCACACTGCCGGTCCAGATCATCGCAAGCCACCCCAGACGCCGCCACAACGGCTGTTTCTCGCCCTCTTCAATTTCGTGCAACGTAGGTTTGCCGGACATGCCACAACCCTCCTAGTGATAGCCGTCTTCGTGGGTGACCTTGCCGCGGAACACGTAGTAGCTCCAGAAGGTGTAGCCCAGGATGAACGGGATGATGAACAGCGTACCCACCAGCATGAAACCCTGGCTTTGCGGCGGTGCGGCCGCGTCCCAGATCGATACGGAAGGCGGAATGATGTTCGGCCACAGGCTGATCCCAAGGCCGCTGTAGCCGAGGAAAATCAACACCAGCGTCAACAGGAACGGCGTGTAGTGGGCATTACGCGCCACCGCGCGGATCAACCCGTACATGGTCACCAGCACCAGGATCGGTACCGGCAGGAACCAGAACAGGTTCGGCAGGGTGAACCAGCGCGTCGCGATTTCCGGGTGCGCCAGCGGCGTCCAGATACTGACGATGCCAATTACCGCCAACACAACGAATGCCAAGGGCCGCGCCAGGTTGTGCATCTTCTCCTGCAACGGGCCTTCGGTTTTCATGATCAACCAGGTGCAGCCGAGCAAGGCATAGGCCACGATCAGCGCCACGCCGCAGAACATCGTGAACGGTGTGAGCCAGTCCAGTGAGCCACCGGCAAACTGGCGGTCCACCACCGGAATCCCGTCGATAAACGCCCCCAACGCTACGCCCTGGAAGAACGTGGCCGTCAGCGAACCGCCGATAAACGCCTTGTCCCACAGGTGGCGCTTGTGGTCCTTGGCCTTGAAACGGAACTCGAAGGCCACGCCACGGAAGATCAGCCCGATCAGCATCAGGATCAGCGGCAGGTACAGCGCCGACAACACCACCGAATAGGCTAGCGGGAAGGCGCCAAACAACGCTGCGCCACCGAGTACTAGCCAGGTCTCGTTACCGTCCCAAACCGGGGCGACGGTGTTCATCATCACGTCGCGGTCGACTTTGCCCGGAATAAACGGGAAGAGGATGCCAATGCCGAGGTCGAAGCCGTCCATCACGACGTACATCATGATGCCGAAGATGATGATCACGGCCCAGATCAGCGGAAGATCAATACCCATCTCAATGCCCCTTGTGCTGGATGTCGACGTGGTCGTCATCGTTGCCGTCATCGGCAGCCGACAACGGACGGGCCGGTGTGCGTTTCTGGCCAGGGCCACCGTGGGTCGGTTCAGTACTTTCGTGGGTCACAGGGCCTTTGCGTACCAGGCGCATCATGTAGCCCAAGCCGGCGCCGAACAGCGCGAAGTACACCACCACGAACAACACCAGGGTAATCGTCATCTGCGCCAGGCTATGCCCGGATGAAGCATCCGCCGTGCGCATCAACCCGTAGACCACCCACGGCTGGCGGCCGATTTCGGTGGTGAACCAACCGGCAAGAATCGCGATCAGGCCGGACGGGCCCATCCACAGCGCCAGGTACAGGAACGGCTTGGACGTGTACATCTTGTCGCCGCGACGCAGCCACAGGCTGAACAGACCGGTGAAGATCATCAGGAAACCCAGGCCGACCATGACCCGGAACGACCAGAACACGATGGTCGAATTGGGACGGTCCTCAGGCGGAAACTCCTTGAGCGCTGGCACTTGTTTGTCCAGGGAGTGGGTCAGGATCAGGCTGCCCAGGTAAGGAATTTCCACCGCGTATTTGGTTTTTTCGGCCTTCATGTCGGGCCAGCCAAACAGAATCAGCGGGGTCGGCTCATTGCCTTTGTTTTCCCAGTGGCCCTCAATCGCCGCGATTTTTGCCGGCTGGTGCTTCAGGGTGTTGAGGCCGTGGAAGTCACCGATCACCGCCTGGATAGGCGCCACGATCAGCGCCATCCACATCGCCATCGAGAGCATTGTGCGGATCGCCGGGTTGTCCTTGCCGCGCAGCAAGTGCCACGCCGCCGAGGAACCGACAAAGAAGGCCGTGGCAACAAAGGCGGCTGTGGCCATGTGCGCCAAGCGGTAAGGGAACGATGGGTTGAAGACAACGGCGAACCAGTCGGTTGGAATCACCCGGCCATCGATGATTTCAAAGCCTTGTGGCGTCTGCATCCAGCTGTTGGACGACAGAATCCAGAAGGTCGAGATCAACGTGCCCACGGCCACCATCACGGTGGAGAAGAAGTGCAGCTTGCGCCCGACCTTGTTCCAGCCGAACAGCATCACCCCAAGGAAACCGGCCTCAAGGAAGAAGGCGGTGAGCACTTCGTAGGTAAGAAGCGGCCCGGTGACGGCGCCGGCAAAGTCCGAGAAGCGACTCCAGTTGGTGCCGAACTGATACGCCATGACCAGGCCCGAGACCACGCCCATGCCGAAGTTGACCGCAAAGATCTTCGACCAGAAATGGTAGAGGTCACGGTAGGTGTCGTTGTGGGTCTTGAGCCACAAGCCTTCCAGCACCGCGAGGTAACTGGCCAGGCCGATGGTGATCGCCGGGAACAGGATGTGGAACGAGATGGTGAACGCGAATTGAATTCGGGCGAGATCTAGCGCCTCCAAACCGAACATAAGTCTTCCTCTGTCAGGTAATACCGGCTGCTGGCGGAAGCCTGCACCCACTGCCCCCACGGATATGGAGTGTGGCGAATTTCAATTCGTTTCTTTTTTTACCAGCCACGTAGGGATTCTGGCCTTGCGGCCGCCAGATCAATCCCCACGGAGGTTTTGATCTGGATCAAGCATTACTGAAAGAGTAGTCCCATTTTCTGTGTCCAGTTATGTGGTCTTTTGCCGCGTGACAGACTGCCTCAGCCCAGCTCTAGCAACTATCTGTTACAACTTAATGCTAATCTCGCGGCTCCCTCTCGCCTCGACCCGAATTCCCGATGCCTAGTGAACCCGTGTTGCTGTTGCGTCATCACCGCCCTTTCATCGCGTTCTGGCTGGCACGGATTTTCACTGCCAGCGGCTTCCAGATGCTCACCGTGGCCATCGGCTGGAACCTGTACCAACTGACCGGCAATGTGCTGGACTTGGGTCTGGTCGGGTTGGTGGAGTTCGTGCCACGGGTGCTGTTCATGCTGCACACCGGACACGTGGCCGACCGCTACGAGCGGCGCAAAGTCGCAGCCATCTGCCAGACCGTACAGGCGCTGATTGCCCTGTCCCTGGCCATCGGCGGCCTGACCGGCAACGTGACCCGCGAGATGATTTTTATCCTCGCCTTCCTGCTCGGTGCCGCGCGCTCGTTTGAATTGCCCACCACCCAGGCGCTGCTGCCGAGCATCGTGCCCAGTGCGCTGTTCCCGCGTGCGGTGGCGTCTTCACAGTCGGCCCAGCAACTGGCCACCATCGTCGCCCCGGCGCTCGGCGGTTTGCTTTATGCGTTCGGCAGCGTCTGGGTGTATGGCCCCACGGTGGTGCTGTACATCATCGCCTGCGTGCTGACCCTCAACCTGCCCGCCCGCCAGACCCCGCTGAACAAAGGCAAGGCCACCCTGGATTCGCTGCTGGCCGGCATCCGTTTTATCCGCAGCCGCCCGGACATCCTCGGCGCTATCTCCCTGGACCTGTTCGCCGTGCTGCTGGGCGGCGCCACCGCGTTGCTGCCGGTGTTCGCCAAGGACATCCTGCTGACCGGCGCCTGGGGCCTGGGCCTGTTGCGTTCGGCACCGGCGGTGGGCGCACTGTTGATGTCGTTGTGGCTGGCGCGCTTTTCGGTGGACCGCAAAGTTGGCAGGGTAATGTTCACCGCTGTCGGCGTGTTCGGCGTGGCGACCATTGCTTTCGGCCTGTCCACCTCGTTCTGGTTTTCCCTGGCGGTGCTGGTAGTGCTGGGCGCGGCGGACATGATCAGCATGGTCATTCGCGCCTCCTTCGTGCAGTTGGAGACGCCGGATGAAATGCGCGGCCGGGTCAGTGCGGTCAACGGGCTGTTTATCGGCGCGTCCAACCAGCTAGGCGAGTTCGAGTCCGGTATCACTGCGCACTGGTTCGGCACCGTGCCCGCCGTGGTCATGGGCGGAATCGGTACGCTGGTGGTAACCGGAGTGTGGATAAAACTGTTCCCGACACTGGCGAATCGGGATCGTATGCATGTGCCGGTGGAGGAAAGCATCAAGCCCGCTGCATGATTCAATGTGGCAATAAGGTCAATGTGGGAGGGGGCTTGCTCCCGATAGCGGTGGATCAGCCAACTTATGCTTGGACTGAAACTCCGCCATCGGGAGCAAGCCCCCTCCCACGTTTGGATCTTCAATGTTTGCTGGACCGCGTTAGAGCACCTTATCCAGGGTAATCGGAAACTCCCGCACCCGCTTGCCGGTGGTTAGGCGAGTTCGAGTCCGGTATCACTGCGCACTGGTTCGGCACCGTGCCCGCCGTGGTCATGGGCGGAATCGGTACGCTGGTAGTAACCGGAGTGTGGATAAAACTGTTCCCGACACTGGCGAATCGGGATCGTATGCATGTGCCGGTGGAGGAAAGCATCAAGCCCGCTGCATGATTCAATGTGGCAATAAGGTCAATGTGGGAGGGGGCTTGCTCCCGATAGCGGTGGATCAGCCAACTTATGCTTGGACTGAAACTCCGCCATCGGGAGCAAGCCCCCTCCCACGTTTGGATCTTCAATGCTTGCTGGACCGCGTCAGAGCACCTTATCCAGGGTGATCGGAAACTCCCGCCCCCGCTTGCCGGTGGTTAGGCGAGTTCGAGTCCGGTATCACTGCGCACTGGTTCGGCACCGTGCCCGCCGTGGTCATGGGCGGAATCGGTACGCTGGTGGTAACCGAAGTGTGGATAAAACTGTTCCCGACACTGGCGAATCGGGATCGTATGCATGTGCCGGTGGAGGAAAGCATCAAGCCCGCTGCATGATTCAATGTGGCAATAAGGTCAATGTGGGAGGGGGATTGCTCCCGATAGCGGTGGATCAGCCAACTTATGCTTGGACTGAAACTCCGCCATCGGGAGCAAGCCCCCTCCCACGTTTGGATCTTCAATGCTTGCTGGACCGCGTCAGAGCACCTTATCCAGGGTGATCGGAAACTCCCGCACCCGCTTGCCGGTGGTTAGGCGAGTTCGAGTCCGGTATCACTGCGCACTGGTTCGGCACCGTGCCCGCCGTGGTCATGGGCGGAATCGGTACGCTGGTGGTAACCGAAGTGTGGATAAAACTGTTCCCGACACTGGCGAATCGGGATCGTATGCATGTGCCGGTGGAGGAAAGCATCAAGCCCGCTGCGTGATTCAATGTGGCAATAAGGTCAATGTGGAGGGGGCTTGCTCCCGATAGCGGTGGATCAGCCAACTTATGCTTGGACTGAAACTCCGCCATCGGGAGCAAGCCCCCTCCCACGTTTGGATCTTCAATGTTTGCTGGACCGCGTCAGAGCACCTTATCCAGGGTGATCGGAAACTCCCGCACCCGCTTGCCGGTGGCATGGTAAATCGCGTTGGCTACCGCCGCCGCTACCCCGACAATGCCGATCTCGCCAACACCCTTGGAACCTAGTGCATTGACGATCTCGTCGTGCTCTTCGACAAATACCACGTCAATCTCGCCGATATCGGCATTCACCGGGATGTGGTACTCGGCCAGGCTGTGGTTCATGTAGCGCCCCATTTGATGGTCGATCTGGGTTTCTTCATGCAATGCCATGCCGATTCCCCACACCACCCCGCCGAGAATCTGGCTGCGGGCCATCTTCGGATTGACCACGCGCCCGGCCGCAATCGCGCTGACCACACGCCGCACTTTGATTGTTCCCAGGTCTTCGTCCACCTGGACCTCGACGAACACCGCCGAGTGGGTGGCGGTGGCGTAACCCTCGCGTTTTTTGTCCGGCTCGCTGTCGACCTGCACTTCCAATACGTCTTCGCCACTGTCCTTGACCAACTGCGCCAGCGACACACTCACGTCACCGGTGTGCAGTTGGCCGTCTTCAAAGCGAACGGACTCGGCGTCCTTGAACACCGGGTAAGTCTGGCGGGCAATGCTCAGCAGTTTGGCCGTCAACGCTTCGCAGGCTTGCTGCACGGCAGTGCCCACTGAGGACACGGTAAACGATCCACCCTGCAACGGCGCGGTGGGTAAAGACGAGTCACCGAGTAGAAAATTGACATCGTCGACAGCCACGCCACTGGCCTGGGCCGCGATCTGAGTCATCACCGTGTACGTACCGGTGCCGATGTCGGTGGTGGCGCTACTGACCGTCAATTTGCCCAGCGAATCAATACGCGCCTTGGCGCTGGCCTTCATTTGCATGGCCTCCCACACCCCGCCGGCCATGCCCCAACCGATCAACTGGCGGCCGTCGCGCATGCTGCGCGGCTCCGGGTTGCGCTGCTTCCAGCGGAAACGCTCGGCGCCTTCGCGGTAACACTCGCGCAGGGCTTTGCTCGACCAGGGTTTATCTTCGTTCTGGTTGCGTTCGGCGTAGTTGATCAGCCGCAGTTGCACCGGGTCCATGCCCAGGGCGCAGGCCAGTTCATCCATGGCGCATTCCAGGCCAATCACGCCCAACGCGGCGCCTGGCGCGCGCATGTCCAGGGGCGTGAAGACATCCAGCGGCACCAACTTATAAGTAAGCTGCACGTTGTCGCAGTGATAGAGCATGCCGCTCCATTCCACCACGTGTTCACTGAAGTCCTCAAAGCGCGAGGTCTGGCCAATCGCGGTATGCCCCAGCGCCAGCAAACGGCCGTTGGCGGCGGCGCCCATCTGCAAACGCTGCAGGGTGCGCGGGCGGTAGCCAAAGGTGAACATCTGCTGGCGCGTCAGGGTGACCCGCACCGAACGCTTGAGCGCCAGAGACGCCATCACCGCCAAAGGCAATTGGTACTGCGGGCGCAGACCAGAGCCGAAGGCGCCTCCGACGAACGCAGCAAAGATGCGCACCTGACTTTTATCCAGGCCGAAGACTTTTTGCACATAGGCCTGGCAGTTCTGCGGGCCCTGAGTCTTGTCATGGATGTGCAGGGTGCCATCCGGCTGATACAGCACGGTGCTGGCGTGGGGCTCCATCGGATTGTGGTGTTCGATGGGTGTGCTGTAGTGCAGATCGAGGCTGATGGCCGCGCCGGACCATTCAGCCTGGAAGTTACCGCGCGGCTTGGGCGGGGTTTGCGGCGAGGGATAGGCCAGTTCCTGCTGGGCGAGCAGATCGGTCTCGAAGCCCTCGCACTCATAGTCGATATGCACCAGCGAGCCGGCGTGTCGCGCCAACTCCAGGTTATCGGCGATGACCAATGCCAGGGGCTGGCCGCTGTAGAGCACGCGGTCGTTGTACAGCGGGCGAAACGGCGAGCCATCCGCCGCATCGTCATCGGCGAAGGCATCGTCATAGCTGGCGATTTTCGGGCGGTTAAGATGATGGATAACATCCACCACACCCGGCAGCGCTAACGCTTTGGACGCGTCGATGTTGATAACACGGCCTTTGGCGATGGTGCTGGACACCACGCTGCCATGAAGCAGGCCAGCCTCAGGAAACTCACCGGCGTACCGTGCCTGGCCTGTGACCTTGAGCAGACCGTCGACACGGTTCAAGGGTTTACCGATAGCGGTCATGGCTGTTCTCCTGCAACGGCGGCGTCGCTCAGCGCGCGGATAATTGCGCGGCGCGCGAGCTTGATCTTGAAGCCGTTATGTTCCAGCGGCTCGGCGTCTTGCAGCAGCACGTCGGCGGCGTTGCTGAAGGTTTCGCGGCTGACGGTCTGACCAATCAGCGCGGCCTCTACCGCGCGGTCACGCCAGGGTTTGTGGGCCACGCCGCCGAGGGCCAGGCGAGCGTCAACGATAGTGTCGCCGTCCAGTTCAAGGGCGGCGGCGACTGAGACCAAGGCAAACGCGTAAGACGCGCGATCGCGAATCTTCAAATAGTGGCTGTGACGTGCCAGATGGTCGGCGGGCAATTCAATTGCAGTGATCAGCTCATCGTCGGCCAGCAGGTTGTCGCGCTGCGGCGTATCGCCAGGAAGACGATGGAAGTCGGCGAACTCGATGACCCGTGCGCCGCCGCGTCCCTCCACATGCACCCGCGCCTCCAACGCAGCCAAGGCGACGCACATGTCCGACGGATGAGTAGCCACGCACTGCGCGCTGGCGCCAAGAATCGCATGGATACGGTTCAACCCGCTGCGGGCCGGGCAACCACTGCCGGGTTCGCGTTTATTGCACGGCACCGTGGCGTCGTAGAAGTAGTAGCAACGGGTGCGCTGCAGCAAGTTACCGCCGGTACTGGCCATGTTGCGCAGTTGCGGCGAAGCACCTGCGAGGATGGCTTGGGACAGCAGCGGGTAACGCTCTTCAATCAGCGGGTGCCAGGCCAGGTCGGCGTTGCTCACCAGCGCGCCGATCCGCAGGCCGCCATCGGCGGTTTCTTCAATTCCATGCAGTGGCAGGCCGGTGATATCGATCAGGTGTTCGGGACGGCTGATGTTTTCTTTCATCAGGTCCAACAGGTTCGTACCACCGGCAATAAAACGCGATGCGCCGCTGGTCAGGTGCACGGCCTCCTGTACGTCGACAGGTTTGCTGTAGTGGAAGGGATTCATTGCTCACCTCCCAGGCCGTCTTTGATGGCATCGCGGATATTGGTATAGGCACCGCAGCGGCACAGGTTGCCGCTCATCAATTCCTGGATTTGTGCAGTGTCGTGGGCACGGCCTTCATTGGCCAGGCCGACGGCGGAGCAGATCTGGCCCGGCGTGCAGTAGCCGCACTGGAAGGCGTCGTGTTTGATGAAGGCTTGCTGCATGGGGTGCAACTGGTCGCCCGTTGCCAAGCCTTCGATGGTGGTCAGCTCGGCGCCATCGCACATCACGGCCAGGGTCAGGCAGGCGTTTATGCGCTTGCCATCGCGCAGGACGGTGCAGGCACCACATTGGCCGTGGTCGCAGCCTTTTTTACTGCCGACCAGGTCGAGTTGTTCCCGTAGCAAGTCCAACAACGTGGTCCAGGGCAATACGTCCAACTGACGATCCTGGCCATTGAGGGTCAAGCGTATGGAGTGGGCGACGAACGGTTGGGCCGCCGCGCCATTGGGGGTCGCGCTCATAAACACCTCACGGGTTGGTGTACATCCGCGGCGTTCAGGAAAGTCGCCGTCTCAGGGGTACGACTTCCCGGGGTTTTGAGCGTTCAAGATGATTGATCAGCGGATATTGAGCAGGGTCTTCAAGGTGTTTCGCGGGGGATTGATCGATGAGTTGCTGTATTCGAACCAGCCTTGGGCTTCGACATTCAGGTCAAACACATAGATGTAGCCCATCAAGGTGCCCCCGCCAGCGCAGGCCTGGCTGACGTTGCCGACCTGACACACCGGCGTGCGCTGACCGTTGAGCACCGCGCCGTTGAAGAGGCCGACCGGGTTGTTACCCAGGCCCACTTCCATCACCGACACCTTGGTCGGCCCTCGGTGCGTGCACATCTGCGTGGTGCTGGTGCGCTCTGGAATGGTTTCGGTGCACTTGGCCGATTCGACCTTGAACACGCGCACTTCGCTCAAGGCCGGTGCAGTCGCGCCCCAGACCGGTGCCGCACCCAGCCACAGGCCGAGACAAGGGATCAGGGCTAGACTCCACGCGTTGGCTTTTCTCATGCTGTCGATGACCCGGTATTGAACGTCGGCGCAGTATGCCTCAAGGCCATGCGCCATACAGCCTCGGCTGCTGGTATGATGCGCCGCTTTTTCCGATCCTCTCTGAAACCACAGGCGTTTGGCGCAGTTTGTGCTTTGACTTAGAGGTCAACAAATCACGACGCAAGATAGCGTCACAGGGAGCAGGCATGCTGGAAAAGCTGTTTCAACTCAAGGCACACAACACGAACGTGCGCACCGAGATTCTCGCGGGCATCACGACATTCCTGGCCATGGCCTACATCCTGTTCGTGAACCCGAGCATCCTCGGCGAAACCGGCATGGATAAGGGCGCGGTATTTGTCGCGACCTGCCTCGCGGCGGCCATCGGCTCGACCGTGATGGGCCTGATCGCCAACTACCCGATCGCACTCGCGCCGGGCATGGGCCTCAACGCCTTCTTTACCTATACCGTGGTGCTGCACATGGGCCACACCTGGCAAGTGGCGCTGGGTGCGGTGTTTATTTCGGCGGTGCTGTTCTTCCTGCTGTCGATCTTCCGCATCCGTGAGTGGATCATCAACGCCATCCCGCTTCCTCTGCGTTCGGCGATTGCCGCCGGTATCGGCCTGTTCCTGGCGTTGATCGCCCTGCACAACGCCGGAATCGTGGTGAGCAACCCGGCCACCATGGTAGGTCTGGGCGACCTGACAAAAGCGGCCCCGATCCTCGCCACCCTCGGTTTTGTGCTGATCGTCGCACTGGAAGCCCTGGCCGTACGCGGCGCGGTGCTGATCGGCATTCTTGCGGTCACTATCGCGTCCATCGTCCTGGGCGTGACCCCGTTTGGCGGCGTGACCTCGATGCCCCCTTCGCTGGCCCCAACCTTCCTGCAGCTGGATATCAAAGGCGCACTGGACATCGGCCTGGTCAGCGTGATCTTCGCGTTCCTGTTCGTTGACCTGTTCGACAACTCCGGCACCCTGATCGGCGTCGCCAAGCGCGCCGGCCTGATGAGCAAGGACGGCCACATGCCGAAAATGGGCCGCGCCCTGATCGCCGACAGCACCGCCGCCATGGCCGGTTCGCTGCTGGGCACTTCGACCACCACCAGCTACATCGAATCCGCCGCGGGCGTGAGCGCCGGTGGCCGTACCGGTTTGACCGCCATCGTGGTGGCGATCCTGTTCCTGTTGGCGCTGTTCTTCTCGCCACTGGCCGCCAGCGTACCGGCGTTTGCCACGGCGCCGGCACTGCTGTTCGTGGCGGTGCTGATGACCCAGGGCCTGGCAGAAATCGACTGGGATGACATTACTGTTGCAGCGCCGGTGGTGGTCACCGCCCTGGCGATGCCCTTCACATACTCCATTGCCAACGGCATCGCCTTCGGTTTCATCGCCTGGACCGCCATCAAGCTGCTTTCGGGCCGCTACCGTGAGCTGAACCCAGCGCTGGTGATTCTGTCGATTCTGTTCGTGATCAAGCTGGGCTGGTTCAACGCATGACTTTTGACGCCGCAAGCTACACCGTTCAACTGCAAGACAAGGTCACGCGCTTGCGTGACCTGCTGGCGCCGTTCGACGCGCCCGAGCCACAGGTATTCGACTCACCGCTGCAGAACTTCCGCCTGCGGGCGGAGTTCCGCCTGTGGCGCGAAGGCGGAGATCGCCACTACGCCATGTTCTCCCAGGACGACAAGCGCACGCCGATCCTGATCGAAGAATTCCCGATTGCCAGCCAACGCATCAATCAGTTGATGCCGCAACTCAAGGCCGCCTGGCAAGCCAGCGCCGCCCTGAGCCACAAGCTGTTCCAGGTGGAGTTCCTCACCACCCTGGCCGGCGATGCGATGATTACCCTGTGTTATCACCGCCCGCTGGACGAGCATTGGCACACGGCGGCGAACAAGCTGGCAGCTGATTTGAATGTCAGCATCATCGGCCGCTCCAAGGGCAAGCGCGATGTGATCGGCCACGACTACGTGGTGGAAAAACTCGACGTGGGCGGGCGCACCTTCAGCTACCGCCAACCCGAAGGCGCGTTCACCCAGCCCAACGGCACGGTGAACCAGAAGATGCTCAACTGGGCATACGAAGCCTTGGGCGATCGCCCGGATGACTTGCTGGAGTTGTACTGCGGCAACGGCAACTTCACCCTGCCGCTCGCCACCCGCGTACGCAAAGTGCTGGCCACCGAAATCAGCAAGACCTCGGTGAGTGCGGCCCTGAGCAACCTCGATGAAAACGCGGTGGATAACGTCACGCTGGTGCGACTCTCTGCCGAAGAACTCACCCAAGCGCTGAATGAAGTGCGCCCGTTCCGTCGCCTGCAGGGCATCGATCTGAAGAGCTACGAATTCGGCAGCGTCTTCGTCGACCCGCCCCGGGCCGGCATGGACCCGGACACTTGCGAATTGACCCGTCGCTTCGACAACATTCTCTACATCTCCTGCAACCCGGAGACGTTGGCGGCGAACATTGCGCAGTTGCATGACACGCACCGCATTACGCAATGCGCGATGTTTGACCAGTTCCCATGGACGCACCATATGGAATCCGGGGTGTTGCTGACTCGTCGGTAATTCCAAGGCTGGTAGCAGTTCAACATGTGAGAGGGGGCTTGCTCCCGATGGCGGTGGGTCAGTTGAAGGTTTGCTGATTGACGCACTGCTATCGGGGGCAAGCCCCCTCCCACATTGGCTTGGTGTATTGGCAAATAGCGTTGTCAGGCCGAAGGTTGGAAATACCCCGCCAACGCCCGCAAGTCCTGCTCGCTGAGCAGTCCCGCGTAATACTTCAACTGAATCCTGGCCAGCAAATACGCATGTCGAGCGTTCGCCAGGTCGCGGCGGGCGGTGAACAGTTGCTGTTCGGCGTCGAGCACGTCGAGGTTAACGCGCTCGCCTCCGCTGACGCTTTTCTTCGTCGCGGTGACCAGTGCCGTGGCGGAGCTGACGGCCATTTCATAAGCCCGCACTTTTGCCGCGCCGCTGGTATTGAGGTTGAACTGCTTGCGCAACTCCACCAGCGTGGCCGAGGTTTGCGCGTCCAGTTCGTACTGGGCCTGGCTCAACTGATTGCCCGCCTGACGAGTAGAAGCCGACACCGAACCGCCGGCAAACAACGGCAAGCTGACCTGAATGCCGACGCTGTTGGTGTCGTACTGCTGGTTGTAGCTGCTTTCCGAATCGGAACGGGTCTGGCGGCTGCTGGCGTACAGGCTGACCTTGGGCATGTGCCCGGCGCGTTTGCGCTCCACTTCGTAAGACGCCACGTCCAACGCGTGATGCTGGGATTTAAGCTCCGGATTGTTGGCCATTGCCATTTCCCGCCAGGTCTCGAAACGGTTCGGCTCCAGGGGCGGGATATCGAATTGACGGGTCAGCGGCGCCAGTTCTTCGATCTGCAGCGGTTGGCCGACGATGGCTTCCAACTCTCGCAGGGCGCTGTCCTGGGCATCCAGGGATTCGATTTCTTCAGCCTGGGCGAGGCTCAGGCGCGCTTGGGTTTCCAGGACATCGGTACGTGTCCCCTCGCCACCTTTGAGCAGGCGATCATTGAGTTGCAGGCGTTCGGCAAATGCGCGTTTCTGCGCGCGGCTCAACTCGATGCGTTCCTGGGCCAGCAACGCCTGGCTATAAGCGCTGAGTACCCGCACCGCAAGTTCCTGGCTTTTGCCGCGAAAGCGCTCATCGGCCATCAGCGCCTGGGCCGTGCCTTGGCGAAACCGCGCGTAGGCTTCGTAGTCCAGCAGTGGTTGCTGCAAGGTCAGGGTCGAGGCATAGCTGCGGTAGTCGCGGTCGCTGGTGACATCACCTGCGGTCACCTGCGACTCGTTGCGCGAATTGTTGTAGCTCCACGACAGATTCGGCAGCAACGCCGCCCGACCTATCACGCGATTCTCTTCACCGGCCTCACGCGCCTGGATGGCGGCCTGAAAGGTCGGGTCATTGCGCAGCGCCAGGTCGTACGCATCCAACAACCCCAGGGCCTGCGCAGCCGGTGTAAAGCTCACGCACAAGGTAAACAGCAGCGCCTTCATTCTTCCACCAAGGCCATATGGGTGCGGTCCAGCAAAGGTTTGAACAGGTAGTTGAGCATCGACCGCTCACCGGTCTTTATGAACGTTTCCACCGGCATGCCGGGGCGGATCTGTGCGCCGGCGAGTTGCTGCATACCCGCCGTGCTGACTTGGGCACGCAACGTGTAATAAGGCTCGTCGGTGCGTTCATCGACCTGGCGGTCGGCGGATACCAATGTCACCTCACCCGCCACCCGCGGCGTGGTGGCCTGGTTGAAGGCCGAGAACAGCAGTTCCACCGGTAAACCGGGGTGCACTTTGTCGACCATCTGCACCGGCACCCGCGCTTCCACCAACAGCGGCTCGCCCTGGGGCACGATGTCCATCAGCGCCTGACCGGGCTTGATCACGCCGCCTTCGGTGTACACGTCCAACCCCACCACCACGCCGGACGCCGCGGCGCGGACCAGGCTGTTGGCCAGTTCGAACTCGGCCGACGCCAGGCGATTACGCAGGTCGTCGCTGCGGGTGCGGGTTTCGGCTAACTGGCTGCGCAGGTCTTTCTGGAAGTCTTCGCCGAGCTGGCGGATACGCAGGCGCAGCTCTAAAACCTGACGCTGCAACTGGCCGATGCGGCCATAGTCCTCGGCGATGGTGCCGTCGATCTGCGAGTAAAGGCGCTCGCTGTCGAGCAGGCGATTGCGCGGGATATAACCGTCCCGCGCCAGTTCGCGCAGGCCTTGCAGTTGCTCATTGAGCGCCGCCCGTTGCTGCAGTTTGCTCGCTTGGGAATCCCGCGTGCCGCGCAACTGCGCTTCGGCCCCGGCGATGGTTTCGCGCAGGCCTTGTTGCTCGGTGGCCAGCGACTGGGCGCGGCTGTTGAACAGTTGCCGTTGCAGATTCAGGGTGTTGGTAGCCTGCGGCTCATTCAGCAGTTCAGGGCCGAAGGTGATCGCAGGCAACCCTTCGCTTTCGGCATTCAACCGCGCCTCGGTGGCCAAGGACGCGAGGTACTGGCTGCGCAGCGACTGCATCTGCCCGCGCAACGGGGTTTCTTTCAAGCGCAGCAACACTTGGCCGGCGTTGACCACCTCACCGTCGCGCACTTCGATACGCTCGACGATGCCGCCGGTAGGGTGCTGAACGGTTTTTCGATGGCCCGAAACCATCACCTTGCCCGACACCGCGACGCCCTTGTCCAGAGGGGCCAGCGCGGCCCAGCCGATAAACCCGACAAATCCGCCAAGCACCAGCAGCCAGCCCAGGCGTGAATATTTTTTGTCATCCAGCGCCAGCACGTTATGGGATGCGTCGCTGACCAGCATCGGTTTGCTCATGCTCATGCCTGTTTTCCTTCGCCGAGGCGGTAACTCATGCTCATGGTCGACACTGGTTTGCTGACTGCCGGTTTCTGCCGCGCCTCCAACACCCGCGTCGTTGGACCGAAGGCCTGCAACTGGCCGTCCTTGAGGATCAGCAATTGGTCAGTGAGGCTCAGCACATTGGCTTTGTGGGTAATCAGGATCACGGTGCGACGCTGCTGCTTGAGCTGGGCGATGGCCTGGAGCAGGGCCTGCTCGCCCACTTCATCGAGGTTGGCGTTGGGTTCATCCAGCACGATCAGCGCGGGCAAACCGTACAGCGCACGCGCCAGGGCCACCCGTTGTTTCTGGCCGCCGGACAAGCCTGCGCCGCCCTCCCCCAACTGCGTGTCATAGCCTTGGGGCAGTTGCAGGATCAGGTCGTGTACAGCGGCCATCTGCGCGGCGGCGAGGACCTTGTCGGCATCCAGCTCGGTAAACCTCGCGATGTTGTCGGCGATGCTGCCGGCAAACAGTTGGATGTCCTGGGGCAGATAGCCGATGTGCGGACCGAGTTGCTGCTTGTCCCATTGGGTCAGGTCGGCGCCGTCCAGGCGCACCTTGCCGGCCAGTGGAGCCCAGGCGCCCACCAGCACCCGCGCCAGGGTTGACTTGCCGCAGCCTGACGGCCCGATCACCCCCAGCACGTCACCCGCTGGCAGGTTGAAGCCCAGATTAGCCAACGCCGGCCGACGGCTGCCGGGGGCGCAGGCGCTGAGTTGCTCGACGCTCAATTGCCCCTTGGGCGCCGGCAGGCTCATGCGCGCCGGGCGCGCGGGGTTGTCCGCCAACATCTTCGATAGCCGATCAAAGGCCAGGCGCGCCGAGCCCCATTGCTTCCACACGCCGATCAGTTGGTCGATGGGGGTGAGCACCCGGCCCATCAGAATGGAACCGGCAATCATCATCCCCGGCGTGATGTCGCCCTGCACCGCCAGCAACGCGCCCAGGCCAAGCACCAGCGACTGCAACGCCAGGCGCACGCCCTTGGACCAGGCACTGACAGCGGCGGTCTTTTCACTCGCCAGGTTCTGCTGCGCGAGAAACGCCTGGTGCTGGTTGAACCAACGCCCGCGCAACGTGGCAAGCATGCCCATGGCTTCGATGGTGTCGGCATTGCGCAGGTTGGCGGTGGCTTGCTGGCTCGCGCTGATAGACAGTTGGCTGGCCTGGGCCATCGGCGCCTGGCTCACATGATGGTTGATCCACGCCAGCGCGATCAAAATCACCGCGCCGCCCAGCGCCAGCATTCCGAGCCAAGGATGGAAGAGGAAGATCACCAGTAGGTACACCGGAAACCACGGCGCATCAAAGAACGCGAACAACGCCTGTCCGGTAGCGAACTGGCGCAGCGTCGTCAGGTCATTCAGTGCCTGCCCCGCCGCCTGGGTGCCGCCCTTGAGTTGTGCCTCGAACGCGGCGTCGTACACCCGCTGGTTCAGGCGCATGTCCATCTGCGTGCCGAGGCGGATCACCACTTGGCTGCGCACCCACTCCAATGCGCCCATCAGGCCGAACAGGCCGAGGATCATCAGCGTTAGCATCAACAGGGTCATCTGATTGCCCGAAGCCAGCACTCGGTCGTACACCTGCAACATGTAAAGCGCCGGGGCCAGCATCAGCAGGTTGATCACCGCCGAGAACAGGCCGATGTTGAAGAAGCCACTTTTATAGGCCGTGAGGGCGGCCAGGGTTTCGTTGCCGGCGTGGCGCATCTGGAGGTTCTCGTGGGGTTAAACGTGCAAGGTCGCCGCGTTGACAGGCGATACGACGCTGCGCAGAATTTGGCACCGCCGTCGCCGGAAGAGTTAGACGGCTTGGGCGACGGCGGTGTGTCATGCGGCGAATGGGAGAGCGATCTTCCATTCGCTTTTTTCATGCAGCGAAGGCGTTAGGCGGCGAGTGCCCAGTCCTGTGCCACGTCTTGCACACCCACCAGCGCAACGTCGGTGGTGGCCGAGGATGCGGCATGGCTGGCGACAGCGGCGCTGATCTCGTCGAAGGTGCTGTTGAGGTCTTCGCCGATTGCGCCCAGCAGGTCAGCGAGAACGGTTTCCAACGCGGACGTGTTGCCCTGCATCAGGCCGTAGATCACGCTCTGGACCTCGTTACCGACGCGACCGGCATCCGACGCTGCGCTCAGGTCGAGGCCGTTGAAGGCGACCTTGAAGTCGGTCAGGCTGAAGTCGCTGCCGCTGCCGCCGCCCAGACCAGTGCCCAGTTGAACGTTATCCAGCTCGCCCCACAGGAAGTGGTTTTGGTTGCTGCTCGCTGGCAGCAGTGGATTGAATACATAGTGCAGGCCATTGCTGGTGTCGCTGTCGGCAATGAAGGCGTAGTCGGAGCTGTTGGCGCCGTGGGTAGCGTACTGGTCACCGGCGAGTGAGCCGTTGCTGAAGCCACCGGTGTTGCTGCTGCCGTGACCGGCTGTATTGAAGCCCAGCGCCCAAGCGCTCAGGTATTCCGAGACGGTTACATCACTCAGGATCGAATCGTAGCTAACAGAAATAGTCATCACTAAACCTCGTTAAACAACGCTATTGATGAGTACGCACAAGCGGCGCACTTTTTTACCCACTGTTGGGTAAAACCATTGATCACGTACCGCTGCACGTAGATCAGAACTTGTATTCCAACATCCCGCTCAACGTCCGGCCGCGCGCCAGGCTCAAGTTGTTGGCGTCGCCCATGGCGACGAAATAGGCTTCATTGGTGGCGTTTTCCAATGCCAGCGAAATGTTCAGGTGGTCAGTCATCCAGTAACTGCCGTACAGGTCATACAGGGTGTATTGAGGCCAGAGCGCCTGGTCGATCAGGTCGTAACCCTGCTGATTGAGGTTTTCCCCATTGCCAGCGCTGTAGCGCACACGCACACCGGTATCCAGGCGCTTGTCCAGGAAGCGCGCCCCCAGGGTCAAGGAGCCACGGTCGGCGGGCATGTAGGTGGCGTTGCCCATGATCCGGCCACAGCTTTCCCGATTGTTGGCGACGTCATCGTCGAGTACTTCATAGCGGGTCACGAGGCGGATCCGTGAAACGCCGTTTGCATCCACATAGCGCTCGATACGCGTTGTGCTTGGGCCGTTTTTCTTCGCGCCGCCCATGTAATAGTTCTTCGAACAGAACTCGTTACTGCCGATCATGTGGGTGAAGCTCAGGTTGGCGTAGACGCGGCCCATGTCGTAGTTGAGCTGGTACTCAAGCCCACGGAAACGCGTGGGGTTGGTGTTGTTGACGTAGGCCATGGTCCCGAGAAAACCACCCGATGTGGTTTCCGGAAGGCTGACGCTGGTGTTGAGAAAGGAGAAGTTTTCGATCTTGGTATCAAAGTAGGCCACCTTGATGCCCAAGCGATCATCACCGAACAACAGCCCTTCCTTGAACACGTTCACGCCCACCTCCCAATCCTTCGACTCCTCGGGCTTGAGATAGGGGTTGGGGAACACGCGCTCACCCGAGCCGCCGCCATGGGGGCGGCCCGTCATGAAGGTTTCGGTCACTGCCGGCGGGCGCCAGCCTTTGCCCCAGCGCGTATAAAGCTGCAGCCAGTCCAGGCCAGGTTTGACGGCGATGCCGAAGGTGGGGGAGAACTGCCCCTCCTCGCGATCGACATCGTAGACTTCCACGACTCGCTTGGCCCCCACCAGGCTGCTGTAGAAGCGATCACGGCGGTACAGCGTCATGCCCGTTTCGCCTTCGAGCCGATAACGGTCGTAACGCAAACCGCCATCCAGGGTCAGCCAATCGCCATACTCGTATTGCAGGTTATTAAACAGGCTCGCGATGGTGCGTTTGCCGCCCGGCGTTCCACCCTCGGCGTAGGGCAGCAAGGCGAGGTCGTTGGTGGCTTCGACCTTGTTGGTGCGTGGTTTGAACTCGTCCTGGTACAGCTCCCCACCGTAGTTCCAGCTCACACGGCCCAACTGACCGAAATCAAAGCGCGAGGTGTTGTCGCCTTGTAGTCCCCAGGTGTCCGTCTGGAAGTGGTCAGTGTAGGTCCCCACGTAGTTTCCGGTGCCTACCGTCGCGCCGTTCGGCGCATTTGTACGATCAAGCTGGGTGGTGACGTAGTACGCCTTGGCCTTCAGATCGATCAGTGGGTTATCCGGGGTATAGCTGTAGTCCAACGCAAAATTCTTGGCGTTGAGGTTGTTTTTGCTGACTCGTTGGTAAAACACACTCTGGTTATCGTCGCTGGTGTAAGCCCAGGCATCGTTGCTGTCGCTGTCACTTTCCAGGTAGCTCAGTTGCACGCGCTGGTCATTGGGCAAGTTAAGGCCCAGCTTGACGATCTGTGATCGGGTCACGCTGCCCATGTCACCGACTTCGCTGTTCAACCAATCATCGAACGCACCCGGCATGGCCTTGCGGGCGCGCAGGTTGGTGCCCAATTTCTGGTCGTTGTGGTTACCCGAGCGGTAATCGCCGAAATGCCGTTCGCTGTACCCCACCAACACATCGCCGCGCTCATCACCAAAGGCAAACACACCGCTGCCATTAAAATTGGTGCCATTGCCCAGCTCACCAATGCCGTGGCCAGCGCGGATGCGTCCGCCGTACTCCTTGCCGTCTTTCAAGAACTCACTGGCATCCAACGTCTTGAACGAGGCAATCCCGCCCAACACTGCTGCGCCGCCCTGCCCCGACTGGCTGCCCTTGTCGATCTCGATACTGGAGATGAACTCCGGGTCGATCAGCAGGGTGCCGTTGCGTTGTTGGTGGCCGTTGACGTTGAAGTTCTGGCGCATGCCGTCGATGTTCATGTTCACGCGGCCGTAGTCTTGCACCCCTCGAATGTTCACCGACAAACCAGGATCGCGCTGGTTGACGGCGGTGTAGACGCCTGCGGTTTCTTCGAGCATGTCGGCGGCGTGACGGGGCGGGCGTTTATCGATCATGTCACGGCTGATCACCGCCACGGACTTTGGGGTCTGGTACACCCAATCACTGGCCTGGCCATTGGTGTTGGCGGTGATGGTGGTGGTGCCTACGGTCATGGCGCCCGCGTGATCATCGCTGACGCGGTTGAGGGTCACTTGGCGTTCACTGGTGAAGCGATACTCCACCGGCGCAGCGCCGAGCAAACGGCCCAGGCCTTCCTGCACGCTGAAGCTGCCTTTGAGCGCGGTGCTGTTCAAGCCTTGCAGGCGCTGGCTGTCAAACAACACTTGCAAACCGGCTTGGTCGGCGAACGCCAACACGGCACTGCCCAAGGATTGCGCAGGGATATCGAACGTCAGCACGACGGGCTGGGCCGCTCCCGCTTGAGGCTGCGCCGCGTACACGGGAGCCGCTGCGGCGAACAGGCCCAAGTGAATGGCCAAGGCTAACCGGCTACCGGTGATACGCCCCTTGGTGAGTGCTGACATTTCTGGTTTTCCCTGCGCTGATCGTATTTTTGTTTATGCGAATGCTTCTCACCTAGCAAGACGTACGAGGCGCAGGAAGTCAGTAAGACTTTTTAAAAGTTTTTCGTGCGGGGGGTTTTAAGCGGGCGGGAGCAGACCTCCCGCCAGGTCATTAATAGATCAGGCTGAGGCCTGCCAAGTCCAAGCGTTGCACCTGGAGTTCCTGAGTCAGGGTGCCGAGGGCCGTGTCGAGCATGTCTAGGCGGAACACGCCGCTGACTTCACGTTCACCCAGGTCGGAATGGGTCAACACCACCTGACCGGGACGGTAGCGGTTGAGCTGCTCAATCACTTTGGCCAAGGGCTGACGATCAAAAATCAACACGCCACGCCGCCAACTGGTGGCACGCTCTACATCAAACTGATCCAAGGGCTCGATGCCCTGCGCGGGGCTGTAGCGGGCGGCCTGGCCTTCCTTGAGCACGTGGTCGCTCGGGCCTTTTTTCGGTGTAGCGTGCAGGGAGACTTCGACGCTGTGCTGCAACACGCCGACCCAGCCCTGGCGGTCGTCCTCACGCTGCACCACAAACCGCGTGCCCAGCGCCCGCGTCTGCCCGCCGGCGCTCTGCACCACGAATGGCCGGGTTTCCTTACCCACCATCGGCGCCACGTCAAAAATCGCCGAGCCCTGGATCAGGCTGATGCGCCGTTGCACGCCGTCGTAGTCCAGCCGGATGGCGCTGGCGGAATCCAGTTCTACCGTGCTGCCATCGGCCAAGTGCACGGTGCGCACTTCGCCCTTCTGGGTCACGTAATCGGCCTGCATGCGCAGCCAGGCCTCCGGCCCGCGCACCCAACCCACGCCGGCGACCACCACCACCAGCGCCACCGCCGCCGCACGTTGCCACGGCCTGCGTCGCGGGGTTCGGCGCACCGGTAGCGTCGCCGCCGCCGGACGCTGACGGTGCACTGGCTCGTCCTTATGCACCTCGCCCAACGCTGCCCAGGTCTGCTCGGCAAAGCGCAGCGCCGCTTCATGGCGGCTGTCGCAGGCAATCCATTGGCGCAGCTCGGCCTGCTCCTGGTCGGTCAGGGCAGCGGCGTGCAGGCGCACCGCCCAATCGGCGGCCGCCTCGGTAATGCTGTGCTGTTGTGGACCCTGGCTATTCACGTGTGAATCTCGAATTTTTTCGTTATGTAACGCTGTGACGTCTGAGCGGAGGTTTTTCCGTAACTCACTCGTCGGATGGCGCCACCTGACCGTCCTGCAAGCGCTGCATGACATACGCCAACGCCTTGGCCAGGTGCTTTTGTACGGAGCTGTCTGATATATCCAAGTGCCGCGCAACCTGGGCATGAGTCATGCCCTCTATCCGATTCAGACGGAAGATCTGCTGGGTTCGTTCCGGCAACTCCGCCAATGCCTGCTTCAATGCCTGCCGCTGTTGCTGCGCCATTGCCTGAGCCTCCAACCCGGCCACTTCATCTTCAATCTCGGCCAGCGCCTCATTAGGCACGGAATCGGTCTTGCGCCGTGCTTCCTGGCGGATATGGTCGATCAGCAGATTGCTCGCCGTTCGATAGAGATAGCCCTGGGAATTGTCGATGCGCTCGCCGGGTGGTTTTTCCGCCAGGCGCAGGAAGCTCTCCTGAACCAGGTCGGCCGCCAACTGCGGGTCCCGTACCTTGCGAGCCAGATACCCGCGCAGGGTATCGGCGTGCTTGAGAAACAGGCCCTTGAGATCCACGTCCGACAAACCGACTCCCTGGAATGAAAAGGAAACAGGCGGGCATCTTAAGCGTTGTCGAGAATGATTTTCAATTGATATCTAATCCGATTCAGCTAGGGGCACACCTGATTAAAAGTTCGGTAATCGAACACATCCGCCGCCATCAATTGACCAAATTAACTAACCAGTACATTTTATCTGCACAACGAACAAGAACTGTGGAGATACCCCCCAATGCCGCCTATCGTGCTGGTGCTCAACGGCCCCAACCTCAACCTGCTCGGCACCCGCGAGCCCGCCACCTACGGCCATGAAACCCTGGCCGACGTCGCCGCCCTGTGCGGGCGCAGTGCCGATAAGCTCGGGCTGAAAATCGAATTTCGCCAGACCAATCACGAAGGCGAACTGCTGGACTGGATCCACGGCGCCCGTGGCCGTTGCGCCGGTATCGTGATCAATCCGGCGGCCTGGACGCACACCTCGGTGGCGATTCGTGACGCTCTGGTGGCCAGTGAAGTGCCGGTGATCGAAGTGCATTTATCCAACGTGCATGCCCGCGAAGCATTTCGTCATCACTCCTTTGTATCGCCCATCGCCAAAGCGGTGCTCGCCGGTTTTGGCAGCCACGGCTACCACCTGGCCCTGGAACACTTCAGCCAATTGCTGAAGGGATCGGTTCAATGAAACAGCGCATCCTCGCCGGCCTGATCGGCGCCGGTATCCAGGCTTCCCGTACCCCCGATCTGCATGAACAGGAAGGCGACGCCCAAGGTTTGCGTTACCTGTATCGCCTGATTGATCTGGAGCCGCTGCACCTGGACACCAACGCCCTGCCCGACCTCCTGCGCGCAGCCGAGCAGATGCACTTCACCGGACTGAACATTACCTACCCGTGCAAACAGGCCATCCTCCCGCTGCTCGATGAACTGTCCGATGAAGCACGGGGTATCGGCGCGGTGAATACGGTGGTGTTCAAAGACGGCAAACGCATCGGCCACAACACCGATTGCCTGGGGTTCGCCGAAGGTTTCCGGCGCAACCTTAATGATGTGCCACGTCAGCGCGTGGTGCAGATGGGCGCCGGTGGTGCGGGCGCGGCGGTGGCCCATGCGCTGTTGGCTGAGGGTGTGGAGCACTTGAGCATTTTCGACGTGGACGCCAGCCGCGCCCGCGACCTTGTGGATAACCTCGCCCAGCGCTTCGGCAGCGGTCGTGCGCAAGTGGGTCTTGATTTAGACAACGCGATGGCCGAGGCCGATGGTCTGGTCAACACCACGCCAATGGGCATGGCCAAACTGCCGGGTATGCCGGTGCCGGCGACTCTGTTGCGGGCGCAATTGTGGGTCGCGGAAATCGTGTATTTCCCGCTGGAAACCGAACTGCTGCGCAACGCCCGCGCCTTGGGTTGCCGCACGTTGGATGGCGGCAATATGGCGGTGTTTCAGGCGGTAAAGGCGTTTGAGTTGTTCAGTGGTCAAGTGGCGGATGCGCAGCGGATGTTGGCGCACTTCAAGAGCATGAATACCTGAAATGTGGGAGGGGCAAGCCCCCTCCCACATTGGGTTAGGCGCTGTATTCAGGCCTGCAGGTAACGCAACACCGACTCGCAGATCATCTCGCGATGCCGCTGTTTAACCACTTCATCCGACAGCTCGATCTGAAAAAGCTCACTGAACGTATGGCGGTTGGACACGCGGTAAAAGCTGAATGAGTTGATCAGCAAGTGCACATCCAGCGGCTCCAGCCCTTCACGGAACACCCCCATCTCGGCGCCTCGGCGCAATGTCGCACCCAACCCTTCAAGGATCTTGCTGTTCATCGCCTTGATCGTGTCGGTGCGTTTCACGTACTCGGCATTGTGGATATTTTCGATGCTGACGATCCGCACAAAATCCACGTTCTGATCGTGGTGATCAAAGGTGAACTCCACCAGCCGCCGAATCGCCTCACGCGGCTCCAGCGCCGTAAGGTTCATGCGTGCTTCGGTGTTGCGGATATCGCCGTAGAGCTTTTCCAAAACCTCAACGTACAACTGCTCTTTACTGCCGAAGTAGTAATAGATCATGCGTTTGGAGGTGTGGATGCGCTCGGCAATGGCGTCCACGCGAGCGCCGGACAGGCCCTGTTGGACAAACTCCACAATGGCTTCCTGGAGGATGTTCTCGCGGGTCTTTTCCGGATTGTTCTTACGACTCTTGCGCGGTGCGTCTGGCACCTCGGGGAGTTCGGGACTTGAGGTCATGGTGCGCTCACGGCCATTTTTATTTTGCAGGCCGCGATTATGGGGCCCGGTGCTCCCCGAAGGAAGCACCCGACACCCTCTTATAAACGTGCCTGACGCACTGCACCGCTGCGGGATTTGGCCATCGCCGCCAGACGCACCGCCACGTTGGCCGCGCCGTAGCCGGCGTAACCGTTCTTGCGCTGGATGATCTCGAAGAAGAACCGCCCTTCAAACGGTTCGGTGTACACATGAAACAACTCACCGCCCTGGGCGTCGCGGTCGTACAACACGTTGTAGTACGCCAACTCGCTGAGGAACTCATCGTCAAAATCGAAGCGTGCAGCCAGGTCGTCGTAATAGTTGAGCGGGATATCCAACAGCGGCACGCCGGCCTCTTTCGCGCGGCGCACCTCGGCGAAAATGTCCGCGCAATCGAAGGCAATGTGGTGCACGCCCGAACCGCGATAGCTCGATAGCGCGTGGGAAATGGCAGTGTTGCGGTTTTCGGAGATGTTCAGCGGCAGGCGAATCGAGCTGCAACGGCTGCGCAATGCGCGGCTTTTCACCAGGCCGTAGGGGTCGGGCAACACCACTTCGTCATCAGCTTCAAAGTCCAGCAAGCTCTTATAGAACAGCACCCAACTGTCGAGGCTGTCGGCCGGCAAGGCCATGGCCATGTGGTCGATACGCAGCAAACCACCGGCGTCGGTCGCAGCGGATTGCAGATTGAAATCGGTGTCGTACAAACCACCCTCGCTCTGGTCCACCAGGTAAATCAAGCTGCCGTCCGGCGCACGCACGGCCGCCAACTCCAGCTCGTTAGGCCCAACCAGTCCGCGATAGGGTTGGCCTTTATAGGCGACCGCTCGCTCCAGAGCTTTGGCGCTGTCCTTGACCCGGATCGCCGTGGCGCACAAAGACGGTCCATGGGCTTCGAAAAAGTTATGGGCGAAGGAATAGGGTTCGCAGTTGAGGATCAGGTTGATATCGCCCTGGCGCAGCAGGCTCACGCTCTTGGAGCGGTGCTGCCCGGCCTTGACGAAACCCAGGCGTTCCAGCCAGTTCGTCAGCTTGGCACCGAGGTTTTCATCGACCGCAAACTCAAGGAATTCAATGCCGTCGTATTCGCTGGCCGCCGGGGTTTCAAACAGGATATCGACCGGCGTGGCAGGCGCCTCTTCGGCCAGGCGCTGGCGGGTTTTCTCCTCCAGGTACAGCAGAGAACGCAGACCATCGGCGGCATTGGCCCGAGTCGGCGCCGCACGGAAACCATCGTTGAAAATTTCCAGGGACAACGGCCCGGTGTAGCCGCTCTTGATGATCGGCGCCAAAAAGCCCGCCAGATCGAATTCGCCCTGACCGGGGAAGCAGCGAAAATGGCGGCTCCACTCCAGCACATCCATCGCCAGGATCGGCGCGTCGGCCATTTGCACAAAGAAGATCTTGTCGCCTGGGATCTCGGCGATGGCAGTTGGGTCGCCCTTGAGCGAGAGGGTATGGAAGCTGTCGAGCAGCACGCCGAGACTTGGGTGATCAACCTGACGCACCAGATTCCACACCTGTTGCCAGGTGTTCACGTGCTTGCCCCAGGCCAGTGCTTCATAACCGATGCGCAAGCCACGGCGCCCGGCATGTTCGGCCAGCAGGCTCAAGTCATCGAGGAGAATACGTTCATCGCCGACGCAATCGGCCGAGGCGTTGCTGCACACCAGCACCAGGTCCGTGCCCAGTTCCTGCATCAGGTCGAATTTGCGCTCGGCCCGTTCCAGGTTGCGCGCCAGACGGTCGCGTCGGCAACCTTCAAAGTCGCGAAATGGCTGGAACAAGGTAATGGCGATGCCGAGGTCGGCGCACATCTGCCTAACTTCCCGTGGGCTGCCGTCGTAATACAACAGGTCGTTCTCGAAGATCTCAACCCCGTCAAACCCGGCGGCGGCGATGGCTTCAAGCTTTTCCGGCAGGGTGCCGCTCAAGGAAACAGTGGCAATGGAACGTTGCATAGCGCGACTCCCGGCATTTAAGGCTCGTCTTATTTACGGCAAATTATTGGCCGCTAAACTACTCACAGCAATTAAAATGTACGAACCGGTTAGTTTTTGGTGCGATTATCGAACACTAAGCCTCTTTGGCGAATTGACGATTTTTTAGCCGCTGCGCACCATCGATCCCGCACCAACGTTTAGAAAAGACCCAGAACACACCATAAAAATTTCAAAAAACGGGTACAACCACATGCCTTCGCAAAACTCCGCCCTGGCTTCGCGCCCCGGCACCCCGCACGCCGGCATCGGCGACAAGATCCGCGGCGCCATGGCCGTCGGTAAAACTCGCTGGGGCATGTTGGCCCTGGTGTTCTTCGCCACCACCCTCAACTACATCGACCGCGCTGCCTTGGGCGTGATGCAACCGATCCTCGCCAAAGAGATGAGCTGGACGGCGATGGACTACGCCAACATCAACTTCTGGTTCCAGGTGGGCTACGCGATTGGCTTTGTGCTGCAAGGCCGATTGATCGACAAGGTCGGCGTGAAACGCGTGTTCTTCTGCGCGGTGCTGCTGTGGAGCCTGGCCACCGGCGCCCACGGCCTGGCCACTTCGGCCGTCGGCTTTATGGTCTGTCGCTTTATCCTTGGGCTGACCGAAGCCGCCAACTACCCGGCCTGCGTCAAGACCACGCGCCTGTGGTTCCCCGCCGGTGAGCGCGCCGTGGCAACCGGGATTTTCAACGCCGGTACCAACGTTGGCGCGATGATGACGCCAATGCTGCTGCCGCTGATCCTGCATGTGTGGGGCTGGCAGGCTGCCTTCCTGTGCATGGCATCGCTGGGCGCGATCTGGCTGGTGTTCTGGGGGTTGAAGTACTACAACCCGGAAGATCATCCGAACGTTAAACAATCAGAATTGGATTACGTGCAACGGGAAGTCGAGCCGGAACAGCCTGGCGTGCCGTTCAGCCGAATCCTGCGTATGCGCGGCACTTGGGCCTTTGCGATTGCTTACGCACTGACCGCGCCGGTGTTCTGGTTTTACCTGTATTGGCTGCCGCCGTTCCTGAACCAGCAATACAACCTGGGCATCAACGTGACCCAGATGGGCATCCCATTGATCATCATCTACCTGACCGCTGACTTCGGCAGCGTGGGTGGGGGCATCCTGTCGTCATTCCTGATCGGCCGTGGGATGAACTCGATCAAGGCGCGGCTGTTGTCGATGCTGCTGTTTGCCTGCTGCATCGTCGGCGTGATCATGGCGGCCGGTTCCAGCCAACTGTGGGTCGCGGTATTTGCCATCTCCCTGGCCATCGGCGCGCATCAGGCCTGGACCGCCAACATCTGGAGCCTGGTGATGGACTACACGCCCAAGCACATGATGAGCACCGTGTTCGGCTTCGGCGGCATGTGCGCAGCCATCGGCGGCATGTTCATGACCCAGATCGTCGGCCATATCCTCACCGTGACCAACAACAACTACACCGTGTTGTTCACCCTGATCCCGGCGATGTACTTCATAGCGCTGACGTGGATGTACTTCATGGCGCCGCGCAAGATTCCTACCGTCGACGCCTGATTTACCGACGCCGCTGCTGCCAGGCAGCGGCCAACCCGCTCATGCAGATCACCCCGATACCCACCACCGTGGTCATATCGGGGGTATGGCTGAACACCAGCCAACCCAACAACCCCGCAAACACAATCTGGCAATAGCCGAACGGCGCCAGCAAGGCCGGCGCCGCAAAGCGGAACGCCTGGGTCAGCATCAAGTGCGCGGTCATCCCGCACGTGCCCAGCGCCAGCATCATCACCCCATGCCACAGCGTGGGGATCTGCCAGAAGAACGGCACCATCGCGCTCATCACCAGGGTATTGCACAACCCGGCGAAGAAATTGCTCGTGGTAGGCGTGTCGTACTGGCTGAGGATGCGTGTGAGCAACTGGTAGAAGCAGAAGAACAGCGCCGAGCACAGCGGCAGCAACACCGCCGGGGTGAATAGTTCACCGCCGGGATGGATGATCACCAGCACGCCGACAAACCCGCAGATCACCGCCAGCCATTGGCCACGCGTGACGTGCTCACCCAGCAGCGGCACCGACAGCGCGGTCACCAGGATCGGCGCCAGGAAGTTCACCGCCGTGGCCTCCGCCAGCGGGATGTAATGCAGGGCCGAGGTAAAAAACAGGCTGGTGCCCAACAGGCACAACGCCCGCACCACCTGCATACCTGGCCGTTTGCTGCGCAGCACGCGCAAGCCGGATTGCGGCAGGAAAATACCGGCCATCAACAAGGTGTGCACCAGGTAGCGCGCCCATACCACCATCACAATCGGGTAAAAACCGGCCAAGTATTTGGACAAGGCGTCGTGGCTGGAGAACAGGAACGTCGCCGCCACAATCAGCAGAATGCCTTTGAAGGGATGGTTGACGCCGGACAACGGGGTACTAAGGGTCATTGAATTCTCTTGCGTGGCGAGCGGAACGCTGAGCGCTGAACGAAGAAGCACTCAACCCGGTAATCTAGCAGCCGGGCCGAAGTCTGCCCAAAGAGCATAACCAAACACCGGGCGAACAGCGCACTAAATCACGGGAACCGAGTCCAACCCTGCACGTTCGCCCCCGTGCTGCACACTTTTTAACCAAGGCCTGTTGCTATGAAAAAAACCCTCTTTGTTCTGTCTACCCTTGCCCTGCTCAGCGCCTGCAACCAGGAGGCCAAGGAAACGCCCAAACCCGCGCCCGCCTCTGTGCAGGCCACCCTGGTGCCCGAGACCCCACCCACCGATAAATGGGTCGGCAAGTGGATCGGCGTCGAAGGCCTGAACCTGACTATCGCCAAGGACGACACCATCGGCCGTGGCCACTACGTTCTCACCATGCAATACGGCCTTGATGCGGACGATTCCGGCACCTTCAAGGGCGAAGCAGCTGAAGACGGTATCGCCTTCACCCGCCCGGACGGCCCGCAATTGCTGCGTGCCGGCGACGGCGAAGCCACTGGGCTGAAATGGCTGGCCGATAAAAAAGACTGCCTGATCGTCGCCACCGGAGAAGGGTATTGCCGCTAATACCGGCCATACTCAAACCACATTTTTGTAGGACCGTTCATCAAGAGGATTGCCCCCATGCTATGGAAAAAAGGCCGACGCAGCGACAACGTGGTGGATGCCCGCGAGGACAGTGGCGGCGGCGGTGGCGGCATGCGTTTTGGCGGTGGCAAGGGTTTGAGCCTGACCGCGATTGTGCTGATCGTCGGTATTGGCTGGCTGACCGGCCAGGACCCGATGCAGATCCTCGGCCAATTGACCGGCCAAATGGAACAGGCGCCGTCCGTCAGCACGCAGTCGCGCCAAGCGCCGCCGGCCAATGATGAACACGCCGATTTCGTCCGCGCAGTGCTCGGCGATACCGAAGACACCTGGGCTCAGGTGTTTCAGGAAAACGGCCTGACATACAAGAACCCGAAACTGATCCTGTTCCGTGGCCGGGTCAATTCCGCCTGTGGTGGCGCCACCTCGGCCAGCGGTCCGTTCTATTGCCCGGCTGACCAGCAGGTCTACCTGGACCTGGATTTCTTCCGAGAAATGTCCCAACGCTTCCAGGCCTCCGGCGATTTCGCCCAGGCCTACGTGATCGCCCACGAAGTTGGGCACCATGTGCAGACGTTGCTCGGTATTTCCTCGAAGATCCAGAATGCGCGCCAACAGGGTCGGCAGATGCAAGGCGACGGCGGTCTACTGGTACGCCAGGAGCTGCAAGCCGACTGTTTTGCCGGCGTGTGGGCCAACCGTGCGCAAAAACGCCTGAACTGGCTGGAAGCCGGCGACATTGAAGAAGCCCTGAACGCAGCCAACGCCATCGGCGATGATCGCTTGCAGCAACAGGGTCAAGGGCGCGTGGTGCCGGACTCGTTTACCCACGGCACCTCGGCACAGCGGGTTCGCTGGTTCAAGACCGGTTTCGCCCAGGGCCAGATCACCCAATGCGACACCTTCACGGCCAAGAGTCTTTAAATGAATAAGCGATGGGGCTTGCTGCTGACTTTATTAGTGTCGTGTTCAACCCTGGCGGCTGAACACGGCGTCAAAGTCGTCAGCCCCGATCGTTTTCATCTGGACGCCGGCGACCTCAGCCTCGGCGTGAGCCAGGACTGGCGCCAGCCGCTGCCTAACGTCACCCGCGCCCTGATTCTTGTGCATGGTCGCCTACGCAATGCGCAGACCTACCTGCAAAGCGGTATCGATGCCGCCGAGCACGCAGGCGTTAGCGCGAGTACGCTAGTCATCGCGCCGCAGTTTCTGAATGCGTCCGACATCAAGCGCAACCATCTGGACGGCCAAGTACTGCGCTGGAACGGCAACGACTGGATGGCCGGCGAGCGTTCCATCGGCCCAGGCCAGATCAGCTCCTACGGCGCCCTTGACCAGATCATCAAGCACCTGGGCAACCGCACGCTGTTTCCAGCTTTAAAGGAAATCGTCGTCGCCGGCCATTCCGGCGGTGGCCAGGTAGTGCAGCGCTTCGCCCTCACCGGCCATGATCACCCAACCCTGAAAAACGAAGGCATCCGCCTGCGCTATGTGGTGGCCAACCCGTCGTCCTATGCCTACTTCAGCCGACAGCGACCGGTGCAGTTCGATACCGCCAGTTGCCCAGGCTTCAACGATTGGAAGTACGGCCTGCAACACCTGCCGGCCTACGCCAAAGGCCAAAGCGTCGAACAGTTGGAGCAGGCCTACGTGTCACGGGACATCACCTACCTGCTGGGCCAGCAAGACACTGATCCGAACCATCCTGCGTTGGATAAAAGCTGTGAGGCAGAGACACAGGGCGCCTATCGGCTGATGCGTGGGCATAACTATTTTGACTACCTCAAACACCGGCATCCGCAGTTGAGCCAGACGCTGGTTGAGGTGCCAGGGGTGGGGCATAACGGGGATGAGATATTTACTTCGCCCGAAGGGCAGAAGGTGCTGTTCACTCAGTAATACCTGAAGAAACAGTCTCAACATGTGGGAGGGGGCTTGCCCCCGATAGCAGTGTGTCAGTCAGCAATTTTTTAACTGACAGACCGCTATCGGGGGCAAGCCCCCTCCCACATTTGATCTCTGTTGCTTGGGTTAAATCATCCGGCGCAATGCAGCACAATCTTCAGCATGCCAATCCGCCAGCTCCGGCCACGGATTCTCCGGCAGGTTGACCAACACCGTCCTGGCCCCCGCCGCCCGGCCGCAGTCCAGGTCAAAACGGTAATCGCCGACCATCACCATCTCGCTCGGCGATACATCCCACGCCGCCGACAATTTCAATAACCCACCCGGATCGGGCTTGGGTGGCGCGTCATCTCGGCCCAGCACATCCTCGACCGCAAAGCAGTCAGCCAGGCCAATCGCTTCCAGCGTCACGTGGGCCAGCTCCCGCGCATTGCGAGTCAGGATGCCCAGGCGATAACCGCGCCCGGCCAATTCGCGTACCAATTGCACCGCGCCTTCAGCCGCAACAGATCCGAGTGCCAACTCGCGCTCATGCTCCAACAACCAGGCATGCTTGGCCGCCGCGATGTCCGCCGGCAATGCGCTGAGGTGAGTGAGGATGTCGTCCTCGGGGGGAATGTCCAACGCCACGCGAATCGCCGCGAAGTCATGCACGGCCACCGTGAGGGTGCCGTCCATGTCGAACACCCAGTGCTTAACCTCCCTCAGGCTCATGCCCAATCCTTGCGATGGCGAATCAAGCCTTCCTGGGTGACCGAGGCCACCAGTTGCCCGGCGCGGTTGTACACGCTGCCACGGGAGAACCCACGGGAATTGCCGGCCCACGGACTGTCCATGGCGTAGAGCAACCAGTCATCGGCACGCAGATCCGCGTGGAACCACAACGCGTGGTCGAGGCTGGCGACCTGCATGTCTTTCTGCCAAACGGTCTTGCCGTGGGGCAGCAACGAGGTGGTCAGCAGGCCAAAGTCCGAAGCGTAGGCCAGCAGGTATTTATGCAGCGCCGGTGTGTCGGCCAACGCGCCGTCGGCACGAAACCACACGTACTTGACCGGGTCGGACGGCTGCGGGTTGAACGGGTCTTTTTCGGTGACCGGTCGCACTTCAATCGGCTTCGGGCACAGCAGCTTGTCACGCATGTGCTCGGGGATCAGGTGCGCGCGCTGCTGGGTCAATTCCAGCTCCGACGGCAGGTTTTCCGGGCCGACCACCACGGGCATGGTGGTCTGGTGCTCGAAGCCTTCTTCGTCGTACTGGAACGACGTGGTGCAGGTGAAGATCGGGTGGCCCTTCTGAATCGCGGTCACGCGGCGCGTGCTGAAACTGCCGCCATCACGAACACGGTCAACCGAATAAACCACCGGCAACGCGGCATCGCCGGGGCGCAGGAAATAACCGTGCAGGGAATGCACATGGCGCGCTTCTTCAACGGTCTGGCTGGCCGCCGACAGCGACTGGCCGAGCACCTGACCGCCGAACAGTTGGCGAAAACCCAGGTCCTGGCTGCGGCCGCGAAAGAGGTTTTCCTCGATCGGCTCCAGGGTCAGCAGGTCCACCAGATCTTCCAATACTTGGCTCATAGAGCAACTCCTACAATCTATGGGGCATTCCGGGCTGCTATCCGTGCAGCGTGTCCAACCATTGGGCGCGGGTGATGCGGTACAAAACATGTGGGCGCAGCGGGTCATCGGCTGCGACCTTGGGGTGTTCAAAATCTGCCAGGGGATCGTAATGCATACCTATGGCCTGCATGACTTTTTGTGATGGCAGATTGGCTTCGGTGGTGAAGGCAACGATTTCATCCAGCTGCAAACGGTCGAAACCACAGCGCAGTGCAGTCCACGCCGCCTCGCTGGCATAGCCCAGTCCCCAATGCTCGCGGGCCAGGCGCCAGCCAATTTCTACTGCTGGGGTAAAGTCCGCGTCAAAGCTGACATGCTGCAACCCGGTCAGGCCGATGAACTCGCCGCTGTCCTTGCGCTGCAGCGCCCAGAGGCCAAAGCCATATTCAGCGAAGTGGCCGCGTATCCGCCCGATCAGTGCGGCGCTTTCCAGGTGGCTCAGCTTGGCCGGGAAATAACGCATCACGTGTGGGTCGGCGCACATGCTTGCGAAGGCCGTCAGGTCACTGTCGCGCCATTGGCGCAGCACCAGGCGAGCACTTTCCAATTCGAGTATCGACTCCACGGGTCCCCTCCCCTTGCCATGTGCGTGAGTGTACAGCGCTGGTAAGATCCTTCGCAGGTTCCCGTCAGAAAATCCCATGCCTTTGCCATTGATCTACCACGATGACTACAGCCCCGAGTTCCCGGCGGACCACCGATTCCCCATGGACAAGTTCCGCCTGTTGCGCGACCACTTGGTGGCCACCGGCCTGACCGAAGACAGCCAACTGCTGCGCCCGCAGCTGTGCCCTGCCGACATCCTGGCCCTGGCCCACGAGCCTGGGTATATCGAACGCTACATGAGCGGCGAGTTGTCCCGCGAAGACCAGCGCCGCCTTGGCCTGCCCTGGAGCGAAGCCCTGGCCCGGCGCACCGTGCGCGCGGTCGGCGGCTCGATCCTGGCGGCGGAGCAAGCGCTTGAGCACGGTCTGGCCTGTCACCTGGCGGGCGGCACGCATCACGCGCATTACGATTACCCGGCGGGC
The DNA here is from genome assembly GCF_054683855.1 of Pseudomonas sp. H1_D04. Lineage (NCBI taxonomy): Bacteria > Pseudomonadati > Pseudomonadota > Gammaproteobacteria > Pseudomonadales > Pseudomonadaceae > Pseudomonas > Pseudomonas sp. H1_D04. Next base: position 2,981,977 of record NZ_CP162826.1, on the reverse strand, counting down.
TTTTGCATCTTTAATGACTTGGCGGTGATCAGCCATTACCTGCTGGCCAGCGGCCGGGTCAGCCGCGTGTTGATCTTCGACTGCGACGTGCATCAGGGCGATGGCACCGCGCGCATCCTCCACGACACGCCGGATGCCATCACCGTGTCGCTGCACTGCGAAAAGAACTTCCCGGCGCGCAAGGCCCAAAGCGATTGGGACATCCCACTGCCCATGGGCATGGGCGATGCCGATTACCTGCGCGTGGTCGATGACGCCCTCAACTACCTGCTGCCGCTCTACCAACCCGACCTGGTGCTGTACGACGCAGGCGTGGATGTGCATAAAGACGACGCCCTCGGGTACCTCAAGCTGACAGACGAAGGCGTGGCCGCCCGCGATGAGAGCGTCATGCGCCACTGTCTGGGCCGCGACATTCCGGTGATGGGCGTGATTGGCGGCGGCTACAGCAAAGACCGCCCAGCCTTGGCCCGTCGCCACGGCATCCTGCACCACAGTGCGCAACGGGTGTGGACGTCATCAGGTTGTCATTGAGTTGTGCGCTTACCCACAATGGCTGTGGAACGGCCTGTGGATAACTTGAGCGTAAGCGGCTGAAAGCCAGCAGGCATAGGACCTGTAGGAAAGTGTACGTTTTTTGATCAGGCAGCCTGGCTGACGTCGGGTAGAATGCTCGGCCTATTCACGCCACCGTAGCCCTACCCATGCCTCAGACCGCACCTCACCACGTCACTATTATCGGCGGCGGCCCTACCGGGCTGATGGCCGCCGAAGTCTTGAGCCAGGCCGGGGTGCGCGTAGATCTGTATGACGGCATGCCATCAGTGGGGCGAAAATTCCTGCTGGCGGGTGTGGGCGGCATGAACATCACCCACTCCGAGGCTTACCCGGCCTTCCTCTCGCGCTACGCCGAGCGCGCGCCGCAGATGGCGCCGCTGCTGCGTGGGTTTGGTGCCGAAGCGTTGTGCGAATGGATACATGGGTTGGGTATCGAGACCTTTGTCGGCACCTCCGGCCGAGTGTTTCCTACGGACATGAAAGCCGCCCCGCTGCTGCGCGCCTGGCTCAAGCGCCTGCGTGACCAAGGCGTGGTTATCCACACCCGGCATCGTTGGACCGGCTGGAATGCCGAAGGTGATTTACTTATCCACAGCCCTGAAGGCGAGAAAGCCGTGCGCAGCGATGCCGTGCTGCTGGCACTGGGCGGCGGCAGTTGGTCACGGCTGGGCTCAGATGGTGCGTGGCTCAAGCTGCTGGAGGACAAAGGCGTGCCTTACGTGGCACTGCAACCGAGCAACTGCGGCTTCGAAGTGTCGGCCTGGAGCGAATTGATGGTGAGCAAATTCGCCGGCGCTCCGTTGAAAAATGTCGCCATCGGTTTGGGTGACGACAAACCTCGGCTCGGCGAATGTGTGGTCACCGCCACCGGTATTGAGGGCAGCCTGATCTATGCGCTGTCGGCACCGATTCGTGAGGCGCTCAACCGCGACGGCGCGGCCACCGTGCATATCGACTTGCTGCCGAGCAAGCCGCTGGACAAGGTGCAAGCTGCGCTGGCCAAACCGCGCGGTTCACGCTCGATGAGCAAGCATCTGCACAGTCAGTTGGGGCTGGACGGGGTCAAGGCGGCGTTGTTGCGTGAGTTGGCGCCAGCCGATCACTTCAATGATCCGGCGCAACTGGCGGTGGATATCAAGGCCCTGCCGTTGACGCTGGTGAAGACGCGGCCAATAGACGAGGCGATCAGTACGGCAGGCGGCGTGCCGTTTGAAGCGTTGGATGAGCGCTTGATGCTCAAGCAATTGCCTGGGGTGTTTTGTGCGGGGGAGATGCTGGACTGGGAAGCGCCGACCGGCGGGTATTTGCTGACGGGGTGTTTTGCCAGTGGCAGAGCGGCTGGGCGGGGGGTGTTGGAGTGGTTGAACGCTTGAGATTGCGGTGAGCTCAAGTCCGCTATCGGGGGCAAGCCCCTCCCACATTTGAATTGTGAACACCTTCAAATGTGGGAGGGGGCTTGCTCCCGATGAGGCCATCAGCCACAGCGCAAAATCACTTCTTCTTACGCGGCCCAGTGTTAAACACCGGCACCTTACGCACCGGCTTAATCGACGGTTCCGACGGCGCCACTTCACCACTGTCCACCCACTTACCCAGGTTGCGCTTACCACCGCCACCACCGGACGCCTTAGGCTTCTTCGGCTTTTTCGGCTTCTTCACCACTTGCCCACTGGCATCGGTATCCGGCACGCGGTGCTCCGGCTCGAAGTCCTGCTCCATTTTGCGGGTCAAGGTCTGACGGGTCAGCATCTCGATGGCCGACAGCATGTTCACTTCATCGGCGCACACCAGGGAAATCGCCTCACCGGTGTTGCCCGCACGCCCGGTACGGCCGATACGGTGAATGTAATCTTCGGCCACGATCGGCAGGTCGAAGTTGACGACCATCGGCAGGTCTTCGATATCCAAGCCACGGGCCGCTACGTCGGTGGCCACCAGGATCTGCACTTCGCTGCTCTTGAAGCGATCCAGCGCACGCTGGCGGGTTGCCTGGGGTTTGTCGCCATGGATGCCGTCGGCATTGATGCCCAGGCCCTGCAACTTATCCACCAGCGCATCCACGCCGTTACGGGTCTTGGCGAACACCAGCACCTGCTTCCAGCGGCCTTTGCGCATCAGGTGCACAAACAGCTCCGCCTTGCGCTTCTTGTCCACCGGCACCACCCATTGCTTAACGGTGTTGGCGGCGACGTTGCGCGGGCTGACTTCGATGCTCAGCGGGTCGTTGAGCATCTGCCCGGCCAGCGTGCGAATCTCATCGGAGAAGGTCGCGGAGAACAGCAGGGTCTGGCGCTTTTTCGGCAGCATGCGATAGATATTCGCCAGTTCCTCGGAGAAGCCCAAGTCGAGCATGCGGTCGGCTTCGTCCAGCACCAGGGTCTGCAGCTGATTAAGCTTCAGTGCGTTCTGGCGGAACAGGTCAATCAGGCGGCCAGGGGTGGCAACCAGGATGTCGACGCCCTTGCGCAGCTTCATCATCTGCGGGTTGATGCTCACGCCGCCATAGACCGCGTAGGTGGTCAGCGGCAGGTTTTGGGCATATTCGGCAACGCTGGTATGAACTTGCTCGGCCAGTTCGCGGGTCGGGCACAGAATCAGCGCGCGCGCCGAGTTGGCGGCGACTTTCGGCCCTTCCATGGTCAGCAGTTGCAGCAACGGCAAGGCAAAACCTGCGGTCTTGCCAGTGCCAGTCTGGGCCGCAGCCATGAGGTCACGACCGGCCAGCACCGCCGGAATGGCTTGCGCCTGCACCGGCGTCGGGGTCTGGTAGCCAAGCGTCTCAAGGGCGCGCAGCAAGGGTTCGATCAGGCCAAGTGTGGCGAAAGTCATGTAGTTACCGTAGGAAAATTCAGCGCAAGGTCGCAATTGCGCGGCAGTTTACCTTATTTCCGGCTTGGGCTTTCGCCACTGGGGCAGACTGATCAACAGCACGGCGCTGATAATCACCAGCATGGCCAAGCCCTCTTCCAGGCCGATGGATTCACCCACGAACACAATCCCCAGCAACACCGCCACCGCCGGGTTCACATAGGCATAGCTGGTGGCCGCCGCCGGGCGTACGTGCTTGAGCAGGTACATATAGGCGTTGAAGGCGATGATTGAGCCGAACACCGTCAGGTAGGCCAACGCCAGCCAACCCTCCAGCGGCGGCATGGCCTGCAGGTGCTCACCGGAAAGCGCGCTGCCGATCAACAATGCCACGCCCGCCACCAGCATCTCCGCAGCGCTGGCCATGGCGCCCTGGGGCAGCGACAACTGCCGACTCCACACGGACCCGAATGCCCACGATGCCGCCGCGAACAACAACAAGGCGGCGCCCACCGGGCTCGATTGCAGCGTGCTGCCCATGTTGAGCATGGCGATGCCGACAATCCCCAGGATCACCCCGGCCCATTCCAGCCGCGTATTGCGCGCGCCCCAGAAATACCCGCACAGCAAGGTGAACAGCGGCACGGTCGCCACCGCCAGTGCAGCGACGCCAGACGACACGCCCGCATGTTCGGCCAACGTGACGCCGCCATTACCGAAGGTGAGCAGCAAAATGCCGATCATCCCGGCGGCCTTCCATTGTGGCCACGTCGGCGCTGGCACGCCGCGCCATCTGAGGTAGCCATACATCAGCACACCCGCCGTGCAGAATCGAATCCCCGCCAGCAACAACGGCGGCCAGTAGTCCACGCCGATGCGGATCACCAAGTAGGTAGACCCCCAAATCACATACAAAGCAAAAAAAGCGGCGATCAACGGTAAGGGAAAGCGACGTGTGCCAGGCATTGGGCGGCTCGAAGGCAGATATAAGAGAGGCTTATTCTAAAAAAGCAGGTCGTTAAACATAAGTTACAAAACCTGTTTAAACCGCCCATACACTTTTCAAATCATGGTTATGAAGGCTATAACCCGTGCTTTCGAAAGCCACGTGCAATTGGAGCCTTATCATGGACAAATACGACCGCATGCTCCTCAGCGCCCTGCTCGAAGACGGCCGCGCCTCCTACGCGCAACTGGCCCGCAAGGTAAACCTTTCCGCCCCCGCCGTAGCCGAGCGCGTGGCCAAGCTGGAGGCCAGCGGGGTGATCACCGGATACCAGGCCAAGGTGGATTTTTCGAAGGTGGGCTTGCCGATTCAGTGCGTGATCGAACTGCGGCTGACTAACCATGGCAGCCAGAAGGTTTATGACGCACTCGCCGAAATCCCCGAACTGACCGAATGCCATCGGGTGACAGGGGATCCGTGCGTGATCATGCAAGCGGCGGTAGGGTCGATGCCGGAGTTGGAGCGTTTGATCAATCGGCTGGCGAAGTTCGGGTTCAGCAAGACCTCAATCATCTTGTCGAGCGCGATAGAGCGGCGGGTGCCGTTGGGGCAGTTGGAAACCAATGGCAAAAATGGTGGCTGATCTACCGCCATCGGGAGCAAGCCCCCTCCCACATTTTGAATGTATTCACAAATCAAACTGTGGGAGGGGGCTTGCTCCCGATGGCGTCAGTGGCCGCACTGCAAATTCGAGCGTTCAACAATCAAATCGACTATCTGCTGGATGGTAGTGATGTGATCCCAATCTTCCTGGGTCGCTTGCAAGTTGAATTGCCACTTGTTCTGCATGAAAAAGCAGGTCAAATCATCATCAATAATCGTGAAGTCATGGATGAAGTCCGTTTGCTCCGTGACCTGGCTTCGGTCGATGAAACCGATGATGTCGACGAAGAGCTGAATCACCTTTTCGCTGATCTCGGTTCTGGTCGCGCTACCTTCAGTTGCTTGTTTCATAGGCGCACTTACCGGCACTGACCAGATTAAAGACAGCCAACCCCCCAGCGACGAAAGGAATACTCCGTCCAACAATGCCAAACACCCGGACGGTGCCAAAATTTGCCTTTGCCACTCTGGCCGAGGTGGGTTGCCTGATCAATGTACGAGGGAAAAAGCACATCCCGGTGAGACTCCGCGGGCTAGTCGTTTTGCTGGCGCCGACACGGCCCCAGGTGCCCACGGCAATTTTGCTGACAGCTATGCCCTCAGCACCAGCCAGAACCGTCGCGTCGGTCAAGGCGTGGTGTTGCTGTGTAGGTGTCCAGAGCTCGTCAAACGGGGTGCTCGGCACTGAGGAGTCAGCCTGAATGGGCTTGAGTAACTGGTACCTGGCGCCATGGGTCCAGCCTGGTGAATGAGGCAACACTATGACTGCCGGGCAGCTTGTCATCGCATTACCCAAATGAAACGCCATGCTTGAAGTTGAGCCGAAATCGATGCCGTCCCGTTGGAGTTCAAGCTGGCTTCGCATGATTGCTGTGTGAAGATCGCTTTCCTGCATAACGTAGTCCTTTTACGTAAATGACAGGCGGGATGTTAGGTTGCGGCGAAGAGCGATAGGTGGGAGAAGGAAAATCCAGAACGGTCTGACGAAACACTAGGGCTGAGCCTACTGACCATTCAGAAAGCAGATAAACGCCCTCAAGATGCCCCGCCCTTCATCCTGAACGACAACCTGAGCCTCGAAGATGCCCTCGCCCATGCGGCGGATTTGCTGCATTGCGCGGTGGGCACTGCGCACTCGTCGGGTGAGGCGATGGATGTGCAGCAGCGGGCGGTGATGCATTTGGTGGAGATGGCGAAGGGGTGGTGGATCGGGCGTTGGAGTGTGTGCAGCCTCGATGAACGACCGATAACCAATGTGGGAGGGCCGGTGCGACGGTTCGACTTGCTCCCGATAGCAGTGAATCAGTCAGCTTATGTGTGGCTGACCCGCCGCAATCGGGAACAAGCCCCCTCCCACATATTGAACGGCGTTGTTCTGTCAGAACCCGCGATGCTTCTTCAAATGCTCATTGATCTTCGCCGCCGGCACTTTCTGCAAAGTGCACAGCAGGTCGTGGGACAGTTCGCGCAAGCCGTGGGTACGCCGCAGTTCCTGGGCCAGGTGCGCGGTGAGGTTGGCCGCCATTTCCGCATCCGCCAGCGCTCGGTGAGCCTGGCCGGTGTGGGGCAGTTTCGCGTAGGTGTTGAGGGTGCCGAGCTTGTGGTTTGGTGCCGATGGCATCAGACGACGTGCCAGCAACAGCGAGCAGGCGAATTTCTGCAAACGCGTCCGGCGAATCAACCCCAGCTCGTAATCCCAGAACTTCTGGTCGAACGCGGCGTTATGCGCCATCAAGGGCGTGGTTCCGACGAATTCGTTGACCTCATTCATCACCCGCTCGGCCGGCGGGGCGCTGCGCAGCATGGCGTTGCTGATGCCGGTGAGTTGTTCGATAAATCCCGGTACACGCACACCTGCGTTCATCAGGCTCTGGTAGCGGTCCACGATCTGGCCACGTTCGAGGATAACCACCGCGATTTCCGTGGCCCGGCAGTGGCTGCTCGGGGTGATGCCGGTGGTTTCAAAGTCGATGACCGCTATACGTTCCAAACCTGTTCCAACTCCGTCTAACAATTGATTGAGCCGCAGCGCTTATTTGAGCAGCAGCGCGCCTTCGATCGGCACGTAGCGGCTGGCGGCGCGTATCAGTGAGTTGGCCGTCAGCCCGGGCACGCCGTAGGCCACGGCTTCAACCCGATGCTTTTGAATGATGCGTTCGAGCAGCATGTCGAAATCCCCGTCACCGGAGGCCAGTACCACTTCGTCGACGTGGTCGGCGGCGTCCATGATGTCGAGGGTGATGCCCACGTCCCAGTCGCCCTTGGCCGAGCCGTCACTGCGTTGGATGTACGGTTTGAGTTTTACCGTAAACCCCAGGTTGCGCAGGATCTGCTGGAATTGCTGCTGCTTGCTGTCGCCACGGTCGATGGCATAGGCGTACGCCTCGACGATCTGCCCGCGGGAGCTGATGTCTGCCCACAGGGCGGCGTAGTTGAAGTGGCAGCCATACGCCTGGCGGACGGTGTAGTAGAGGTTTTGTACATCGGCGAACACTGCAATTTTCTTCACCGCACTTCCTCATGACAGCCAGGCGCCTGGGCCCGGAAAGGGTGCCAGTATGCCAGCCGCGAGAAAGTTTCCGGAAAAATCAGACCGGGACGCCGCAGCGCCCCGGACCGGGAGTGTCAGACGAAGGAGTCGTCGTCGCCAAAGGAGGAGGAATCGTCGGAATAATCGCTGTCGGCGAAGCTGTCCGAGTTATTGCCGCCCCAGTTGTCATTGCCGGCGAACTTCTGGTCGTCATTGCCCCAGTTGCCGTTGTCACTGGCGGGCGCCGGCTCTTCACGGATTATTTCTTCCACGACCTGCGGCTGTTGCGAATTGTGGTTGAACAGGCTGCTGATGCCTTCTGCCAGCAACACACCACCGGCCACGCCAGCGGCGGTTTTCATCGCGCCACCAAGAAAGCCGCTGCCCATGGGCGCGGCGGCGGGTGGTTGTTGTGGTTGTTGATAGTTTTGCGGCGGCGCGGACTGGCCGCCGAACGAAGGCCGCGCTGGCTCGCGCCAGCCACCGCCCGAATTGCCCGGAGCGCTCGACGCCGGTTGCGCGTCACGGGAACCGCCGCCGCCAAAGATGCTCGACAGGAAACCACCGCTGCTCGCCGGGGCCGGTTGCGCGGACTTGGCCCGCTGCAACTCATCCTGCAATTGCTGGATCTGCTGCGCCTGTTGCTTGTTCTGCGCGTCGAGACTCTTGAGCGCGTGTTCCTGCACCAGGATCGACTGCGTCATGTAGTACCCGGCGGCCGGTTGGCGAGTCATGTGCTCCTTGATCCGCGCTTCGGCCTGGGCGTCGCGGGGGGCTGAGTCCGTTTCGGCTTGCTGCAACCGTGAAAACAGTCCATCGATCAGGGTTTGCTCTTCGCTGTTCATGGCGACCTCGTTAGATTGCCGGTAGAAATTCTGGTCCCGCCTGTGATCAGGTCAGGTGCCTTCCAGTTATGGGGGTGTTACGAGTTGTTTCAATGGTCTTTACTCAAGGTTTACGTTTGTGACCCTCTGACCGTGATCGGTTAAAGTGTCGCCCTTGTTTCCAGGCCTGCGATGAACCTGATGAATCCGTTAGACGTATTGCGCGACTCCCTCCGTTTTACCCGCAGCAACCTGGGCGCGATCGTCCAGTTATGCCTGCCGCTGGTGATTCTCGAAGCCTTGCTGCAACAGATACTGGACCACACGTTGGGCGCGGATGCGTTTCCCGGTTACAGCGTAGTGGTGGGCTTATTGGTGTACCCGCTGTACACCGGCGCCTTGATTCTGTTCCTCGACGCGCGCACCCGTGGTGAGTCCCCGCGCACCAAGGATGTCTGGGCCATGTCGCTGGCTCTGTGGCCGCGCTTCGCCCTGCTGACGGCCATGAGCACCCTTTTGATCCTGCTGGGCCTATCGCTGTATTTCCTGCCTGGCCTGTGGCTGATGGTGGTGCTGGCGTTTGCCGAGTACCTGCTGGTGCTGCGCGGCATGCCGGCGCTGGAGGCGATGAAGGAAAGTTTCCGTCTGACCCGTGGGCATTTCTGGCGGATCCTGGTGTGCCTGCTGTGCGTCATGACCCCGCTGTGGCTGCTTAAAGGCGCCAGCCTCGCGGCGTATCCCAACCCGGCGCCGCTGCTGGGGCTGTTGATGGACAGTGCCCACAGCTTCCTGCAGTTGTTCACCAGCGTGGTGCTGTTCCGTTTATTCATGCTGATCGGTGGCGATGCCGACGCGCGGTGATATGCTCCGTGCCATTCCTGAAACGCTATAAGCCGAGCCGATGACCCGTTTATTGCGCATCACCTTGCTGGGCCTGCTGATCATCGCAGGCGTGCTCACCGCCCTGATCTACAGCCTGACCTGGCGCCCCGCGCCTAAGGAAACCTTGCCGGTGAGCTGCGTTGCGCCCCGCGCGCCGACGCTGCTGCCAGGGCAGGCGCTCAAGGTTATGACGTGGAACGTGCAATACCTGGCCGGCAAGAACTACGTGTTCTGGTACGACACCCCCGACGGCAGCGGCCCGGACGACCGCCCCACCGTGGAAGACATGGCTGTGAGCCTGGATGAAGTGGCGCGGGTGATTCGCGACGAACAGCCCGACATCCTGCTGTTGCAGGAACTCGACGAAAACGCCAAGCCCTCCCATTACCAGGACCAACTTGCCTTGTTGCAGGAGCGCCTGGTCGACCTCTATCCATGCAGCGCCCAGGCCTTCGACTGGAAGGCCGACTTTGTGCCCGACTTGCATATCTTCGGCAGCGTCGGCCGAAAACTCGCGACCCTCAGCCGCTACCAGATCGAACACGCCGAGCGCCTGCAATTGCCGGTGCCGGACGCCAACTTCATCAGTCGCCAATTCCAGCCCAAGCCAGCGTTGCTGTTGACCTACCTGCCACTGAGCGACGGCGGCCAACTGGCCGTCCTCAACACCCGCCTGGACGGCGACGCGCCGGGGCGCAGTGCCGTACAGGAGCAAGTGCAAGCCACCGTAAAGTTACTGGATAAATTCGAAGGCCGTGGCACGCCCTGGCTGATCGGCGGTGATTTCAACCTGCTGCCACTGGGGCAATTCCTGCGTTTGGATGCGGGTAAGCGCGGGCAGTATTCGCCGGACAGTGAGCTGCATCTGTTGTGGGATAAGTACCCGATGATCCCGAGCAACAGCCAATCCAGCGGGATTGATCGTGAGAAATGGCTGACGCATTTTCCCAATGACCCGAGCATCGATGGCCCGGATCGCACCCTGGATTACCTGTTCTACAGCCCAAGGATCAAGCGAGTGGAGGCCAAGGTGCGGCAGGAGGATACGTTGCGTATTTCCAACCATTTGCCGGTGATTGCGCGCTTCCTGCTGCCCGCTGCGCAATAACAGACACACAAAACTAATGAGGGAAGGGGCTTGCCCCCGATAGCGGTGTGTCAGTCAACTCATCGGTAACTGGCCCACAGTCATCGAGGGCAAGCCCCCTCCCACATTTGGATCTCTATCAAGCTTACTTTCGGGGTTTGATCCGCGCGGTCGGCTCTGCAATCAACGGATCATCCGGCCAATAGTGCTTGGGGTACCGGCCCTTCAAATCCTTCTTCACCTCGGCGTACGTACTGCGCCAGAAGTTCGCCAGATCCTGCGTTACCTGCACCGGCCGCCGCGCCGGGGACAACAGGTGCAACTTCACCACCTGACGCCCGCCCGCAATCCTTGGCGTATCCGCCAGCCCGAACAATTCCTGCAAGCGCACCGCCAGGATCGGCGGTTGTTCGCTGTAATCCAACCGCACCGATGACCCCGATGGCACCTTCACATGCTGCGGCGCCAGCTCGTCCAGGCGCTGGGGCAGCGGCCAGGGTAAGAGGTTGTGCAGGTAGCTGGAGATATCCAGGTTGGCGAAATGGCTCAGGCGCGAGACCTTGCCCAGGTAGGGCATCAGCCAGTGCTCCAGGTCGGCGAGCAAGGCGCTGTCGCTGATGTCGGGCCATTCGCTGGTTTTGCCGACGTCCAGTTGGCGCAGCAGCATGACGCGGGACTGCCATTGGCGCAGCTCAGGCGTCCACGGCAACAACTCCAGGCCTTTGCGCCGCACCAGATTGACCAGCGCCTGGCTGCGTGCGTTTTCGTCGAGACCGGTGAGAGGTTCGCGGCTGAGCACCAGTTCGCCGACTTTGCGCTGGCGCTCGGCACGCAGCACGCCTTCGCGTTCGTCCCAATCCAGCTGGTCGACGTTGCGCACTTGCTCGGCGAGTACCGAGTCGAACAGTGCCGGATCAAAATCCGCCGCCAAGTAGATGCGTTCTTCGCGCTGGCCCTGGCGGCTGCCAAGGTCGGCGATGACCAGCCAGGGTTGTTTCATCAGGCTGTCGGCTTCGGCGAACAGCGCCGCGCGGCCGTTGGCCAGGCGGTATTCGGCACCGCCGGGGCGACGTTGCTGGGCGACACGGTCCGGGTAGGCCAGCGCCAGCAACGCACCGAGCCAGCGCGGGTGATCCGGGTCGGGCACCGGTTGGGTCGCCTGGCCTCTTAAATAGCTGCGATATTGCCGCGCCAATTGCTTGGCCCGCTGCACACCGCCTTGGGTTCCGCGCGCCCGCTCTTCGCCGGACAGCAGGGCCAGACGACTGTGCAAATCCGCGCCGCCACCGCGCAAGATATCGCGCTCACCCAGCAAGGCGGCGACATCACAGGCGGTGGCCGCCAACCCCAAGTCCTGCCCGCGCAACAGCAAGTGGGCAATGCGCGGATGGGCCGGCAGCTCGGCCATTTTCTGGCCGTGGGCGGTGAGTGTGTCTTCGTTCAATGCACCGAGGCGTTGCAACAAATCCTGGGCCTGGGCATACGCGGCGGTCGGCGGCAGATCCAGCCACACCAGTTGCGTGGGAGTGACGCCCCAGCGCGCCAGCTGCAAGGCGAGGCCGGCGAGGTCGGCCGCAAGGATTTCCGCACTGCCATACGCGGCCAGCCCTTCATGCTGGTCTTCGGACCACAACCGATAACACACCCCCGGTTCCAAGCGCCCTGCCCGACCGGCGCGCTGGGTGGCGCTGGCGCGGGAGATACGCTGGGTGTCGAGGCGGGTCATGCCGCTGCCGGGGTCGAAACGCGGCACGCGCGCCAACCCGGCGTCGATCACCACGCGTACGCCGTTGATGGTCAGGCTGGTCTCGGCGATGTTGGTGGCCAGTACGACTTTGCGTTTACCAGCGGGTGCCGGGTCGATGGCGGCGCGTTGGGCATTCAGGTCCAGCTCACCATGCAGGGGGCACAACAGCACATCAGGGCGATCACCCAGCGCGTCGGCCAGTTGCTGGTGGACCCGCCGAATCTCGGCTTGCCCCGGCAGAAACACCAACACGCTGCCGGTCTCGTCATGCACGGCTTCGAGGATAGTCTGCACCACACGCGGCTCGATAAATTCACCGGCCTGGTACGGCCGGCCCCAGCGCATCTGCACCGGGAACATGCGCCCTTCACTGCGCAGAATCGGCGCGTCATCCAGCAGGCTGGCCAGGCGCTCGCCTTCAAGGGTCGCAGACATCAGCAGGATTTTCAGCGGTTGCTCGTCGCGAAACAACTCGCGGCCGTTGAGGCTCAAGGCCAGCGCCAGGTCGGCGTCGAGGCTGCGTTCGTGAAACTCGTCAAAGATCAGCAGGCCCACGCCGTCCAGCGCGGGGTCGTCCTGCAGGCGGCGCGTGAGGATGCCTTCGGTGACGACTTCGATGCGGGTGTTGGGGCCGACTTTGCTGTCGAGGCGGATGCGGTAGCCGACGGTTTCACCGACCTTTTCGCCCAGCTCGCTGGCCAGACGTTCGGCGGCGGCGCGAGCGGCCAAACGCCGGGGTTCGAGCATCAGGATGGTCTGCCCGGCCAGCCAGGGTTCATTCAATAGGGCCAAGGGCACACGGGTGGTTTTACCGGCGCCGGGTGGCGCTTCCAGCACGGCTTCATGGCGATTCGCCAAGGCGTCACGCAGGGCGGGTAAAACATCATCGATCGGCAACGAATTCATACTGGCTCCAAAGCAGAGCGGCGAGTATAACGGCGAACTGCCGGATGCCGACGATGGTCTCAATGGCAGTGCTATATAGTCCCCTATCAACCGTGTTCAGGAGAGTCTTCATGCGTATCGCTTCCCGTGTCATCGGCGGTGTCCTCGCCGTCACCCTGCTGAGCCAACTGACGGCCTGCGGTTCGATTTTCTACCCGGACCGTCGTGGCCAGATCGACGGCAAGATCGACCCGGCCATTGCCGTACTCGATGCCGTAGGCCTGTTGTTCTACGTGATCCCTGGCTTGATCGCGTTCGGCGTCGACTTCGCCACGGGCGCGATCTATTTCGAACCCGGCAAGACGGCCCAGGTCGCCCCGGAAAAACTCCAGGAAGCTATCGGCGCCGACGGCAAGGTCGACAACGCCAAGCTGCAAAGCATCATCCAGAAGGAAACCGGCCGCACCCTGCCGCTGGACGACCCACGCATGATCCAGTTCAAGGGCAGCGTGCAACAACTTGCGTCCCTGGGCCTGCAACCCGCCGCCTAAGGAACGTTTATGACCAGCAGTCCCGAACACGCCCGGCTGTTACGCCTGGCCACCCGCGCCTCGGTGGGCGTGGCCTGTGCGCTGATCGTCACAAAAGCCATCGCCTGGTGGCTCAGCGGCTCGGTGAGCATGCTCGCCGGGTTGACTGACTCACTGCTCGATGGCGTGACCTCGCTGCTGAACCTGCTGGCGGTCCATTACGCCCTGCGCCCAGCCGATGACGATCACCGTTACGGCCACGGCAAGGCGGAGTCGCTGGCGGGCATGGCCCAGGCGTTGTTTATCGGTGGCAGTGCGGTGCTGATCGCCTTGCAGGCCTACGAGCGTTTGCAGCATCCGGAACCGGTCGGCGCGCCGTGGCTGAGCATTGGGGTGATCGTGTTTTCCCTGGCGCTGACCGTGGCACTGCTGATGCTGCAACACCGAGTTGTGCGCGAAACCGGCTCCAATGCCGTGCGGGCGGACTCGTTGCACTATCGCTCGGACTTGCTGCTCAACGGCAGCATCCTCGTGGCGCTGGTGCTGGCGGGCATGGGTTTTCATCAGTTCGACGCTTGGTTCGGCCTGGGCATCGCCGCCTACATTTTGTGGAGCGCGATCCAGATCGCCAAGGAAAGCTTTGCGGTGTTGATGGACGAGGAACTGCCGCCGGACGTCAGCCAGCACATGCTGGAACTGGCGCGCGGCGTGCCGGGGGTGCTGGGTGCCCATGACTTGCGCACGCGCATCTCCGGCAACCATTGGTTTGTGCAGTTGCACCTGGAGCTGCCAGGGGAGTTGACGCTGTCAGTGGCCCACGGCATCAGCGACCAGGCCGCCGATGCCATTCACGCCGCCTACCCGCGTGCCGAAGTGCTGGTGCACGCCGACCCACGAGAAGTGGTCACGGGCGCCAAGGCCTAGTACTGCACCTGATACCCGCGACTGCTCAGGCAGTTGCCCTGGGCCTGGCGGTAGGTTTGCACCACCGCTGGGTCAGGGGCGTAGGTGGCCGCCTGCGGGTCGAAGCCGCTTTGTTGCACCGCCCAGCGATAACAGTCGTAACCGTCCTGCTGGACTTGCGCCGGTGACTGCCCGTTGGCGGGATAGGCCACCACGTCATAGCCATTGCCTTGCGGTGCTGGCTGCGGCGCCGGCACTTGCGCCGGCGGTTGCACCACCACGTATTGCTGGGTGCTTTGTTCGTAGGCGTAGTAAGCGCCAGCGGCGAGGAACAACAGCGAGCCACCGACCCAGACTTCGCGCGCATAGTCCGGCAAGTAATGCACCCGAATGCCATACGGCGGCGCCACGACTACATAGCGCGGGCCTTGAGGGCGGTACCAGTAGCCGCCGGAGAAGAAGTAATCCTGGCCACGGTACGGCACGCGGTAATTGCGGTCGGGGAAGCGGTCGACGATATAACCGGGACGATATTGCGGGCCAGGGCCCCAGCCGTTGCCATGCCCATCGGGACGGCCTGGCCAACGGTTATCGCCGGGATGGCCGTTGTTGTAACCGCCGCCGTTGTTGCCCGGACGTGAACCGGGACCACCGGCCTCCCAATGCTGGTTGCCGTCGTTACGACGCGGGATGTCACGGTAGTAACCCTGGCGTGGCTCCTGGGTCTGGCGCACGGTATCGGGGCGGCTCTGGATCGGCAGGTTATTCGCAGGCTGCGGTGCTGGCCGAGGCTGTTCGGCACCTTGCGGGCGACCTTGTCCTTGTCCGCCACCATGCTGTTGTTGCTCGGCGCGATCAAAATGCGGGTTCTGTGGACGCGGCTGATTGTTTTCCGGCCGTGGTTGATTGTTCTGAGGCTGCGGGCGCGGCTGGTTATTTTGCGGGCGCGGCTGTTCGTTACCCTGCCGACCACGCTCCGCCCCTCTTTCATGCTGGCCGCCCGCTTCAGGGCGTTGCTCTTCAGCCATCACTTGCGTGCCGACGGTGACCACCAGCAAACCAACACCTGCCATACGCCAGATGCGCTTCATGCTATTCCTCACTGCGGATTAGGGCTTGAACATGAGACTGGAAAAGCCTCGCCCGGTTCTGAGACAGGTTATCAGTCACGAGAACAATTTTCTTAAGGCAAAAGAAAAGGGGTGACCCGTCGGCCACCCCTTGAGAACTTCGTCCATGCTCAACGCTTTTGACGTTGGCTCACCTCACGCCGTCTTGTGGACAGTGTGCAGCCTGGAGGCCGGCTCAACCCTGCTGGGGTGGCGGCCGCAGCAAGCCTGATTGGGCGAGCTGCTGTGGACTGTTGTCCAGGCGGTGATTCTGTTGATAAAGATACCCGCCAGCGCCCGACAGATGATTGCGAAGATTGCGTCAATAAACAGTGCTTGCGCAATTTTTAACCCTTCATGGATAATTCGCCGCAATAGTTACGACAAAGGCCAACCCAATGAGCAAGCTTGACCGATACGACCTGAGTATTTTGGCGGAATTGCAGCGCGACGCGAGGATCTCCAACCAGGAGTTGGCCGAGCGCATCGGCTTGTCGCCGTCGCCGTGCTCGCGCCGGGTCAAGCAGTTGGAGGACGACGGCTACATCTCCCGCCAGGTCGCTCTGCTCGACCGCAAGATGCTCGGCCTGAGCCTCACCGCCTATGTACTGATCGGTATGGACCGGCATACACCGGAGCGCTTCGAGAATTTCGAAGCAGCCATCCGCACCTTGCCCCAGGTGCTGGAGTGCAGTTTGGTGACGGGGATGGATGCTGACTATCAGTTGAAAGTGGTGGTGCCGGACATGGATCACTACCAGAAGCTGCTGCTGGGCCACCTCACTCGCATTGAAGGCGTGACCAGCGTCCGGTCGAGCTTTGTGCTGAACCAGGTGCTCAACAGCACCGAATTGCCGCTGACCCACCTGCGTACTTAAGATCGGTGAAGGTCAACTGTGGGAGGGGGCTTGCTCCCGATGACGGAGTGTCAGCCACAGATTAGCTGACTGACACACCGCCATCGGGAGCAAGCCCCCTCCCACATTTGGAACGCACTTCGATCCAAGTCAATGTTGCACCTGTGACGCTGCCGTATACTTGCCGCCTGCCCCGTCGGAAGCCCCCATGAATAACATCGACCCCGCACTCTTCGAAGAATGGATGATGACCGGCCTGGTCACTGTCCTGATCATTTTCATGGGCTTTATCGTCTGGGACCTGGCGAAGAAATCCAAGGCCGGGCGCTTTGGTTCGTTCATCCTGTTTTTCGTGCTGGGCCTGGGCGTGGCCGCGTTCATCATCAAGAGCGTGGTGATCGGCCTCATCGAGTCCGGCGCTTTATAAACGCGCGGGTACTTCCTTCCATTGGCCTTGGTCCAGGCCGTCGATGGTCCAATCGCCAATACGCACCCGTACCAGACGCAAGGTCGGCAGGCCCACGGCGGCGGTCATGCGTCGTACTTGGCGGTTACGCCCCTCTCGAATCACCAGTTCAAGCCAGTAAGTCGGTAGGTTTTTGCGAAAGCGTACCGGCGGGTTGCGTGGCCATAACTCAGGCTCATCCAAACGCCGGGCCTCGGCGGGCAAGGTTTTGCCGTCGTTGAGTTCTACTCCGTCGCGCAGGCGTTGCAGTAATGCTTCGGTGGGTTCGCCTTCCACCTGCACCCAGTACGTTTTCGCCAGTTTGTGCTTGGGATCGGCAATACGCGCCTGCAACTGACCATCGTTGGTCAGCAGTAAGAGGCCTTCGCTGTCACGGTCCAGGCGGCCTGCCGGGTAAATGCCGGGGATGTCGATAAAGTCCTTGAGCGTCGCGCGCCCGCCTTCGTCGCTGAACTGCGTCAGCACATCGAAGGGTTTATTGAACAGAACCAACTTCGGCTCGGCAGGCGGCGCCTTGGCAACACGGCGCGCAGCAGAATACGGAGGTTTCGCGCCAGGGCGGCGCGAATCGGGGCGAGTAGGACGGGACATGGCAAAAGGAACATCTAACGGTCAGGACCGACAATGCTAGTGGCCTGACCGCTAAATGACCATCCCAACCGCTTAGCGGAACGGCGGCTCGTCGAAGCTGCGCAGCTTGCGCGAGTGCAGCGAGTTGAGTTCAGTGCGCAACAGGTCCACCGCCTCGATGCCAATCTTCAAGTGCTGGCTGACCGCACGTTCGTAGAACGCGTTGGCCGAACCCGGCAATTTGATCTCACTGTGCAGCGGCTTGTCCGACACACACAACAACGTGCCGTACGGTACGCGCAAGCGGTAGCCCTGGGCGGCGATGGTGCCGCTTTCCATGTCCACCGCCACGGCGCGGGACAAGTTGATCAATGGCCGTTCCTGGGCCCAGCGCAGTTCCCAGTTGCGATCGTCGTAGGTCAGCACGGTGCCGGTGCGCAGGCGCTTTTTCAGCTCTTCGCCTTTTTCGCCGGTGACGTTGGCGGCGGCTTGCTGCAAGGCCATCTGCACTTCGGCCAGGGCCGGGATTGGAATGTTCGGCGGCACCACGCGGTCGAGAATCCCGTCGCGGCGCATATAGGCGTGGGCCAGTACGTAGTCGCCAATGGTCTGGGATTGGCGCAGGCCGCCGCAGTGGCCAATCATCAGCCAGCAATGCGGACGCAGCACGGCCAGGTGGTCAGTGATGTTCTTGGCGTTGGACGGGCCGACGCCGATGTTCACCAGCGTTACGCCGTGACCATCGCTGGCCTGCAGGTGATAGGCCGGCATCTGATAGCGATGCCAGACCACGCCCGCGGCAATGGCCGATGCTTCGCCGTGGTCCATGCTCTTATCGATCACAACGTTGCCCGGCAGCACCATGCGGATAAAGCGCGGGTCGCTGCGCAGTTGCTCCAGGCCATGCAGGATGAACTGGTCGACATAACGGTGGTAGTTGGTGAGCAGGATCCAAGGCTGCACATGGCGCCAGTCGCTGCCGGTGTAATGCACCAGGCGGCGCAGGGAGAAGTCCACACGCGCTGCATCGAACAGTGCCAGGGGCAGCGGGTCGGTGTTTTCCCAGTCGTAGAGGCCGTCGGCGATGCCATCGGTGGCGGCCGACAGATCGGTGCTGGGGAACACACGGGCCAGGGTGGCCGCGGTTACGCCGGAGCCGGCCAGTTCGTCGCCCTGCTCTACCACGTACGGGTACGGAATGTTCTGCTGGCTGACGCCCACTTCCACCGTCACGGTGAAGTCGTGCATCAGCGGCACCAATTGTTCCAGCAAATACTTACGAAACGCCGCCGGATGGGTGACGGTGACGCTGTAGGTCCCTGGTAGCTGGACCTTGGCATACGCCCGGGTAGTCTGTGGGACTTCGCCGTGGCAATGGTAGGTCAGGCGCAATTCTGGATAACGAAACAACGCGCGTTGTGCGGCGTCGGGTTCGACGCGGTCCTTGAGGTATTGCTTGAGGGCTTGATTGAGCGCGCCGGTAGCCCGCTCATGCAGGGCCGCCAGCCGATCCACGGCCTCTTCGGCGGTTTGAACGACAACAAAAGCTTCGGTCACGGTAAGCATCCTGTGTTCTGACTTGCAGGCCTTTATCTTGCCTGTATCCCTGTCAGACGCAAACCTTGAATTGGAGTGCCCTCCCAAGATGGCTGCAATCCCTGTGGGAGGGGGCTTGCTCCCGATAGCGGTGGGTCAGTTTATAGATAGGCTGACGGACACTCAGCCATCGGGAGCAAGCCCCCTCCCACATTTGGACCGTGTTTATTCAGAGACATTGGGGCTTGAGCGCGCGACGATGGCCCCGACATCAACGCCACGCGGCAAGGTGCCGTAGACGCGGCCAGACGACTGGCCCAAACGGCTGGCGATAAACCCATCGCTGACCGCCCCATGACCGGCCTCCATTAATAACTTGGCCTGCAGTGCCACGGCGATGTCCTCAGTCAACTGCCGCGCGCGATACTGAATGTCCTGGGTGTCCATGAACGCCGACTTCAGTTGTTCGATGTGCCGCGCCAGCTGCTTATCACCATGCCCGTCACCGAGTTCGACAAACAGCGCTTCCAGCACGCCGGGCTCTTTGGACAGAGCGCGCAGCACGTCCAGGCACTGCACATTGCCGGAACCTTCCCACGTCGAATTTACCGGGGCCTCACGGTACAAGCGCGGCAGGATGCTGTCCTCGACATACCCCGCGCCGCCCATGCACTCGGCGGCTTCGTTGATCATCGCCGGGGCGCGCTTGCAGATCCAATATTTGCCCACCGCTGTCACCAGCCGGGCGAATTTGGCCTCCCGCTCATCACCCGGATTATCCAGGGCGCAGCCCATGCGCATGCTCAAGGCCAGCGAGGCTTCGCTTTCCAGGGCCAGGTCGGCCAGCACGTTTTGCATCAGCGGTTGCTCACTGAGTACACGGCCACCTACCAAACGATGGGCGCAATGATGACTGGCCTGGGTCAACGCCTGGCGCATCAAGGCGCTGGAGCCGACCATGCAGTCAAAGCGGGTCATGGCGACCATCTCGATGATGGTCGGCACGCCACGGCCTTCTTCGCCGATCATCCAGGCCAGGGCACCGCGAAACTCCACTTCGCTGGAGGCGTTGGAGCAGTTACCGAGCTTGTTTTTAAGGCGCTGGATATAGAACTCGTTGCGCGTGTCATCCGGGCGGTGCCGAGGCAGTAGGAAACAGGTCAGGCCCTTGTCAGTCTGAGCCAGCGTCAGGAACGCATCGCACATCGGCGCCGAGCAGAACCACTTATGCCCCACCAGCTCATAAGCTTGCCCTGGACCACCGGCCCCTACCGGATACGCGCGAGTGGTATTGGCCCGCACATCGGTGCCGCCCTGTTTTTCGGTCATGGCCATGCCGATGGTGGCGCCGGTCTTATGGGCGATACCGACATTGCGCGGGTCATATTCGGTGCTGAGGATTTTCGGCAACCACGTCTTCGCCAGGTCCGATTGCAGGCGCAGGGCAGGGACGCAGGCGAAGGTCATGGTCAGCGGGCAGCCAGTGCCGGCTTCGGCCTGACTGTGGAGATAAGTCATCGCGGCCCGCGCTACATGAGCGCCGGACTGCGGGTGTGCCCACGGCAACGACGGCAGGCCGTGTTCGACGGCAATACGCATCAGTTCGTGGTAAGCAGGATGAAATTCCACCAGGTCGATGCGATGACCATAACGGTCATGGCTGTTGAACACGGGCTTGTTCTGGTTCGCCAGGAAACCGGCCGCCATCAACGGCCCACCGGCCAGCGCGCCATAGGCATCGAGGCGCGCTTGCGCCCAGCCGGCACCAAAGCGGCGCGACCACTCTTGCAACGGCAGATCGATGCGGAAAAGGTTGGTGCCATCCAGGGATGGGGGCTGGTTAGTGACGTCGTGGGTTTCGGCGAACGGGTGCAGGTTCATGACGGGGCCTCATGGAAAAAGCCCCGTTGAGTTGAGGCCTGAATTTCAGTTAAGCACCGTCACCCGCCTTAAAAAAGTGACATACCCGCCGAATGCCCGGCGCTTTCACCCTCTTGCGGACACAGCACCCGGCGCTCCAACACGGCCCGCAAGGCCTCAAAGCGCACAGGCTTGGCGAGGCGGTCGGACACACCGATGCCATGACAGTGCTCGCGCTCAGACACATTCAGCGACGTGCTCAAGGCAATCACCGGCAACTCTGCACAGCCCGGCAGTGCACGGATCTGACAGCACAATGAGAAGCCGCCCTCAGGTATATCCAACACCACCGCGTCGAAATTGCCCCTCTGCAAGGCCGCTAATGCGCTCGGGCCGCTGTCCACGTTTTTCACTCGGTAACCGAGCTTGAGCAACATGCCGCGCACCACCAGTTGGCCGATGCTGTTGTCATCCACCAGCAGCACCGCGCAATCCTGAGGCGCGCGCTGCCGATCCGCCGCCGGTTTTGCTTCAGGCGCCACCGGGCTGACTTCCACTTCCAGTTGAAAACGACTGCCCTTGCTTGGCTCGGAATGGTGCGTGAGGCGCCCGCCCAACAGCTCGATCAATTGCCGGCAGATAGCCAGGCCGATACCCATGCCGCCGTATTCACGAGTCATGGAGCCATCGAGCTGGAAAAACCGCTGGTACAGGGTTGCCTCGTCGAGGAAGGCGAAGCCAATACCGGTGTCGGTCACAATAAAGCTCAGGCGCAAGCCACCGTCGCTGTGGGGCACGCCCACCACCCGCAGGCGCACGGCGCCTTCGTGGGTGAATTTGAATGCGTTGTCCAGCAGGCAATCCAGGCACTGGATAAGTTTATCTGCGTCGCCCACCACGCGGTCCGGCAGTTCATCGGCCACATCGATGGAAAACGCCAAGCCTTTGGCTTGGGCGCTGGCGCTGAATTGCTGGCGCAAGGTGTCGAGCACGCCGCGCAGGCTGAACACCTGAAGCTGTGCACTGAGGCGCCCGGCCTGCAGTTCGGTGAGGGTCAGAATGCCATTGACCATGCGCATCATGTCCCGCGCCGAGCCGGCGGCGGTTTGCTGGTATTGCGCGAGGTCGTCGTCCAGTGGCACGGTTTGCATCAACTCAAGGGAGCCGATCACGCCGTTCATAGGGGTGCGCAGTTCGTGGGTCAGGGTGGCGAGGAACTCATCCTTGAGCCGGTTGCTGCGGGCGAGTTGCTGGTTGAGCACTTCGAGCTTCTGGCTGGCGTCGAGCAGAATCTGCGCCTGTTGCTCACGCATGGCATTGATGCGATCAGCCAACGCCAAGGACAACAGCGCCACTTCAATCGCCGAGCCGATCTGGCTGGCGTACATCGTAAGGAACACATTGGGCAGGTAGCCCAGCACCATCAGCGTATTCACCACTCCGCCCAGCAGGAAGGCCGACCAAGCAATGATGAAATAGCGCGCCACGCGCTGCCCGCAGTACCAGGCCTTGATGGCGGCGACAAAGATAGTCACGGTAAACACCAACGCCAAGCCGGTAGCCAGGCGCAGCGCCAGGGCGTAGCTGGTCATCAGCGATAACAACATCACCACGGCACCGCAGGCCACCAACGCCAGCAGTAAGCGGTTGATCCAGCGACTGTGCTGCGCCGTATGCAGGAAGCTGCGCGCGAACAAGCTGCCAAACAACGCGGCCGCACCGATCAGGAACGGCGTCGCGGCATTCGCCCACCAGGGGTTGTTCGGCCAGAAATACTCCACTGCCGCGCCGTTGACCGACAACTGGTACATGCCGAACGAGGCGATATAGAAGATGTAATAGAGGTAGCTGGTGTCGCGCACGCTGAGGTAGATAAACAGGTTGTACACCAGCATCCCCAACAACACGCCGTAGATCAGGCCCAATACATACAAGCGCAGCGGCTGCTGTTCCAGGTAGGCGGTGCTGGACCAAAGGGTCAGCGGCGCCTGGATCGAGCCTTCGCTTTGCAGGCGCAGGTACACGGTTTTCGCCTCGCCGGGGGTGAAATCGATCTTGAACAGGTAGTTGTTCTGGCGAATCTCACGGGCGGAAAACGGCAACGCATCCCCGGTGCGCCCGGCCAGGCGATAGTTGCCGGTGCTGTCGGGCAGGTACAGGTCAAGGTGGTCCAGCGGCGGGTAGGCCAACTCCAGCAACCAAGTACGTTGGGCCTCGGGGCTGTGTGGCAGGTAATGCAGGTTGACCTTGAGCCAGAACACCGAGCGTGAATAGCCGGCATTGAGGGTGTCTTTATCGTGGGGTTTGAATTGTCGGGCGGCGGAAGGCGCGCTGACATCGGCAATCGTGAGGGCATCGGTCGGGTCTTCGAGCACTTGCATGGCTCGGCCCAGTGCCAGGCTGCGGGTGTCCTGGTTGAACTCGATGGCGTTGGCGAGCATCGGCAGCCCGCACAACAATAAGATCAGCAAATAGCGCATAGAGCCCCAGCGTGGCCTGTCCGGTTATGTCAAAAGCCCCCATTCCTTTTGAGAAGACGTACACCGGCGATACAGTTAAGTTGTTTGGATCCACTTTAGCATAGCCGCTAAAGGCCATTGGACACCATTGAAATAATTTTCCTGAAGGCTCTAGGACAAGGCTTTCAGCACACTTTTGCGAGAAGAAAAGTGCCAAAAAAGCGTCGCATCCTGGACAAAATTCAACCATCGGGCGACGGCCACGCCAAAAGCGTTTGGTGGTAAGCTCGCGCACCATGAATATCTACAGCTCTCGCCCTGTTGTCCTCTGTCTCTCCGGCCATGATCCCAGTGGTGGCGCCGGCTTGCAGGCAGATATCGAAGCCCTGCTCGCCCAAGGGTGCCATGCGGCTCCGGCCGTTACTGCCCTGACCGTGCAGAACACCGTCAATGTCAGCGACTTTCGCGTGCTCGACCGCGAGTGGGTAATGGCCCAGGCCAATGCCGTGCTCGGCGATTCCGAAGTAGCGGCGGTCAAGTTGGGCATGCTCGGTTCCACCGCAATGGTCGACACCGTGGTCGAACTGCTGCAGGCGCATCCGCACCTGCCGGTGGTGTGCGACCCGGTGCTGCGTGCCGGCGGCGGCGGGAGCCTGGGCAAGGACGAAGTGGGCTACGCCATGCGCGAGCGGCTGCTGCCGTTGTCGCTGATTGCCACACCGAACCTGCCCGAAGCGCGCATTCTCGCCGAACTGCCCGAAGGCACCGCGGACGAATGTGCCGAAAAACTGCTGCCATTTATAAAGCATCTGTTGATCACCGGCGGACATGGCGACGAGCATGAAGTGCACAACCGCCTCTACAGCCGCGACGGCACGCACCAGACCTTTACCTGCCAGCGCCTGCCCGGCAGCTATCACGGTTCGGGCTGCACCCTGGCCAGCGCACTGGCCGGGCGGATCGCTCAGGGCGAAGGTCTGGTGAGCGCGGTGCAATCGGCGCTCACCTACACCTGGCGCACCCTGCGTGACGCTGAACAGCTCGGCCAGGGCCAGTTTGTACCGCGCCGGCTGCCGCTGGATTTCTGCTCGTAACTTTCTGCTCGAACATCAAGAGGCCTGCCCGATGAAACTACGTGGCCTTTACGCCATCACCGACAGCCAACTGTTGGCCGGCAAATTCCTCGCCTATGTGGAAGCGGCGTTGGACGGTGGCGTGACCCTGTTGCAGTACCGCGACAAAAGCAGCGACGAAGCCCGGCGCCTGCGTGAAGCCGAAAAGCTGCGTGAACTGTGCTCGCGCTACAAGACCCAACTGATCATCAACGATGACGCCGAGTTGGCCGCGCGCCTGGGCGTCGGCGTGCACCTGGGCCAGACCGACGGCCCACTGACACCGGCCCGTGCGCTGCTGGGCTCCAAAGCCATCATCGGCGCCACCTGCCACAGCCAGATTGAACTGGCCGAACAGGCCGCGCGCGAAGGCGCCAGTTACGTCGCCTTCGGTCGCTTCTTCAATTCCAATACCAAGCCTGGTGCGCCTGCCGCCACCCTTGAAATGCTGGCTGAGGCCCGCAAGCGCCTGCACCTGCCGATCTGCGTGATCGGGGGCGTCACCCTGGAAAACGCCGAGCCCTTGGTGGCCCACGGTGCCGACTTACTGGCCGTGGTCCACGGCCTGTTCGGTGCCGACAGCACCCAGGAAGTCACGCGCCGCGCCCGCGCTTTCAACGCCTTAATCAAATCCTGAATTCAGAGAGCCCCCACCATGTCTCGTTCCGAAACCCTGTTTGCCAATGCCCAGAAACACATCCCCGGCGGTGTGAACTCCCCCGTGCGTGCGTTCAAGAGCGTGGGCGGCACGCCGTTGTTCTTCAAGCATGCCGAAGGTGCCTACGTCACCGACGAAGATGATAAACGCTATGTAGATTACGTCGGTTCCTGGGGCCCGATGATCCTGGGCCACAGCCACCCGGACGTGCTGGATGCAGTGCGTAAACAGCTGGAGCACGGATTGTCCTACGGCGCCCCTACCGCCATGGAAACCGAGATGGCTGACCTGGTGTGCTCAATCGTGCCGTCAATGGAAATGGTGCGCATGGTCAGCTCCGGCACCGAAGCCACCATGAGCGCGATTCGTCTGGCCCGTGGTTTCACCGGCCGCGACAGCATCATCAAGTTCGAAGGCTGCTACCACGGCCACTCCGACAGCCTGCTGGTAAAAGCCGGCTCCGGCCTTTTGACCCAAGGCGTGCCCAGCTCGGCCGGTGTGCCAGCGGCATTTGCCAAGCACACTCTGACGCTGCCGTTCAACGACATAGCCGCCGTCGAGCAGATGCTCAACGAAGTCGGCCAAGACGTGGCGTGCATCATTGTTGAGCCGGTGGCCGGCAACATGAACTGCGTACCACCTGCACCGGGTTTCCTCGAAGGCCTGCGCGAGCAGTGCGACAAGCATGGCGTGGTATTGATTTTCGATGAAGTGATGACCGGCTTCCGCGTCGCCCTTGGTGGTGCCCAGGCGCACTATGGCGTCACGCCTGACCTGAGCACCTTCGGCAAGATCATCGGCGGTGGCATGCCGGTAGGCTGCTTCGGCGGCAAACGCGAAATCATGCAGCACATCGCGCCACTGGGTCCGGTCTACCAGGCAGGCACGCTGTCGGGTAACCCGCTGGCTATGGCTGCCGGCCTGACCACGCTGCGTTTGATCAGCCGCCCGGGCTTTCACGCTAAGCTGACCGACTACACCACTCGCCTGCTGGACGGCCTGCAACAGCGCGCCGATGCGGCCGGCATCCCGTTTGTCACCACGCAGGCGGGGGGTATGTTCGGCCTGTACTTCAGCGGTGCGGACGATATCGTCACCTTTGATGACGTGATGAGCAGCGACGCCGACCTTTTCAAACGCTTCTTCCACTTGATGCTGGAAGGCGGCGTGTACCTGGCGCCGAGTGCCTTTGAAGCGGGCTTCACATCGATTGCCCATGGAGAAACCGAGTTGCAACTGACCCTGGACGCCGCTGAACGCGCATTCGCAGCCCTGAAATAAACGGTCGCAACATCTGGCGTCGCTGTGGGTGGCGCCAGATTTGCTACTTTGCTTACAGAGATTTCCTTATTTTTTCGAGAATTCACCTGCAATCCGGCAGATAACTTGCCCAAGCAGCAGAAAAACGAGTAAAGACTTTGTAAGCAGAGGCCTGCTTATTTCATAATGCGCGCTTATTGGATCCCGTGAGGGTCCGCGCGCCCCGTCAGAGGTAAGTCGATTCCCATGAAACGCACCGGCCGCACCCTGGTACTGGGCTGCCTGTTGCTCCTTCAGCCGCTGCTGGCAAATGCCCAAGCAGGCGGCAACTCGTTGTTAATCCCAGCGATGGGTCGTTGCACCCTCAATACCCAGCCAGACAGCCAGGCCGAATCCCTGAGCGCGTGCCAGAAACAGGCCGACGAAGGTGATGCGCAGGCGCAATATGAGTTGGGCGAGTACTACCACGACAGCAAAAATCCCGCCCTCGACCTCAACAAAGCCTTGAGCTACTTCGAGAAAGCCTCGTTGCAGGGTCACGCGCAGGCACAATTTCAGCTCGGCACCATGTTCTTCAAAGGCGAAGGCGTGCCGGCCAATAACGTTCAGGCGTATATCGTGCTGAAAATGGCCGCCGTCAACGGCGCCGAAGACGCGCTGGACACGGCCGACGAAGTCGCCGAGCACATGCAGCGCGATGAACTGGAAGTGGCCACCCAGGTGTTGGGCCAGATTTTCCGCAACTACCTGCAGGAACTGCAGAGTGCCGATGGGCGTTCGCCCTTCTCACCCCTGCCCTGACAGCCGTCTTACTTCTCAGGCATTGGCATCGGAAACGGCATGACATTGCTCACGCCCCGTGCCTCGCTGATCTTCGGCGTGCCCAGCCGCTCGACTTCATCGATACGCACAATTGAATGCATCGGCACAAAACTGCGCACCACGCCTTCGAACTGCGCCTTGAGCTTTTCTTCGCCCGGGTCGACGACCAACTGGGTGCGCTCGCCAAAGACGAACTCTTCCACTTCCAGGAAGCCCCACAGATCACTTTGATAGATCTGCTTGGCGTACATTTCGAACACCTGGCCCTGGTTGAGGAAAATCACCTTGTAGATTGGAGCTTCGCGTTTGGTCATGGTGGGCGGATAACACATCGGGGATATAAAAGAGGGCGCGAACTATAGCATGGCACCCGATGCACAACGCTAGGAACCAATGGGCATGCCCCCTATAATGCGCGGTTCTTTACCACCAGTTGACGATTCCCATGGCCAAGAAGCTTTATATCGAAACCCACGGTTGCCAGATGAACGAGTACGACAGCTCGCGCATGGTCGATCTGCTGGGCGAACACCAGGCCCTGGAAGTCACCGCCCGCGCCGAAGATGCCGACGTGATCCTGCTCAATACCTGCTCGATCCGCGAGCGTGCCCAGGACCGTGTGTACTCGCAGTTGGGCCGCTGGCGTGAATTGAAACTGGCCAATCCAGAGATGGTGATCGCCGTCGGCGGTTGCGTGGCCAGCCAGGAAGGCGCCGCGATCCGCGACCGCGCCCCCTATGTCGACGTGGTCTTCGGCCCGCAAACCCTGCACCGCTTGCCGGAAATGATCGACGCGGCCCGTATCACCAAGCTGCCTCAGGTAGACGTCTCGTTCCCGGAAATCGAAAAATTCGACCATTTGCCTGAACCGCGTATCGACGGGCCAAGCGCCTATGTATCGGTGATGGAAGGCTGCAGCAAGTACTGCACCTTCTGCGTGGTGCCCTACACCCGTGGCGAAGAGGTCAGCCGGCCCTTTGACGACGTGCTGGCAGAGATCATCCACCTGGCCGAAAACGGCGTGCGCGAAGTGACCCTGTTGGGCCAGAACGTCAACGGCTATCGCGGCTTGACCGAGGACGGTCGCCTGGCGGACTTGGCAGAGTTGATCCGCGTAGTGGCAGCAGTGGACGGTATCGAGCGCATCCGTTACACCACTTCGCACCCGCTGGAGTTCTCCGACAGCCTGATCCAGGCCCACGCCGACGTGCCTGAGCTGGTCAAACACCTGCACTTGCCGGTGCAGTCGGGTTCGGATCGCATCCTGTCGGCAATGAAGCGCAATCACACCGCCCTGGAATACAAATCCAAATTGCGCAAATTGCGTGCAGCAGTGCCGGGCATCTGCATCAGCTCAGACTTTATCGTCGGCTTCCCAGGCGAGACCGAAAAAGACTTCCAGCAGACCATGAAGCTGATTGAAGACGTCGGTTTCGACTTCTCCTATTCGTTCGTCTACAGCCAACGCCCCGGCACACCCGCCGCCGATCTGGTGGACGAAACCCCGGAAGCGCTGAAAAAAGAGCGCTTGAACGCGCTACAACACCGACTTAACCAGCAGGGCTTCGAGATCAGCCGACAAATGGTCGGTTCAGTCCAGCGCATCCTGGTCACCGACTACTCGAAGAAAGATCCCGGCGAATTGCAGGGCCGCACCGAGAACAATCGGATCGTCAACTTCCGTTGCGACAATCCAACCCTGATCGGCCAATTTGCCGATGTGCACATCGATGCGGCGCAACCACACTCGCTGCGCGGCTCTCTGGTGCAATAAATGTGGGAGGGGGCTTGCTCCCGATGGCGGTGAATCAGACCACTCATTTATTGCTGGCACACCGCTATCGGGGGCAAGCCCCCTCCCACATAGGAGCCGTGCAACATTCCAATGACGTAAGTGCTTTCGTACCCGCGTCACTGGCGTTATCCTCTCTTTCACCTAAACAGCCAAAGGGCGGCTAAAAGCGACCTTGAACGCACCCACAGTAGAACCCCATCGTTTTATCCTTGAGCCCTTTGAGGCACGCCGTTTCGCCAATCTGTGCGGACAGTTCGACGAGCACCTGCGCCTGATCGAACAACGCCTGGGCATCGAGATCCGCAATCGCGGCAATCAGTTCGAGCTTATTGGTGAAGCCCAGCCCACTAAATCTGCAGAAAATCTGCTGCGCCGTCTCTACCGCGAAACCAAGGGTAGCGAGCTGTCGCCAGAAACCGTGCACCTGTATTTGCAGGAGTCGGCTGTGGAAGACTTGGCCAACAACCCCGTCGCTGAAGCCAGCGTGGCACTGCGTACCAAGAAAGGCATGATTCGCCCAAAGGGCTTGAATCAGCAGAAGTACGTCAAGGCAATCCTCGGCAACGATATCAATTTCGGCATCGGCCCCGCCGGTACCGGCAAGACCTACCTCGCCGTGGCCTGTGCAGTGGATGCCCTTGAGCGCGAGCAAGTGCGCCGCATCCTGCTGGTGCGCCCGGCGGTCGAAGCGGGCGAAAAGCTCGGTTTCCTGCCCGGCGACCTCGCACAGAAGATCGACCCGTACCTGCGTCCACTCTACGACGCGCTGTACGAGATGCTTGGCTTTGAATACGTGGCCAAGCTGATCGAACGCCAGGTGATTGAAATCGCCCCGCTGGCCTACATGCGCGGCCGCACCTTGAGCAACAGTTTCATCATCCTCGACGAAAGCCAGAACACTACGGTCGAGCAGATGAAGATGTTCCTGACCCGCATCGGGTTCGGCTCGACGGCCATCATCACCGGCGACATTACCCAGGTTGACCTGCCCAAGGGCACCAAGTCGGGCTTGAGCCATGTGATTGAAGTGCTCAAGGACGTGCCGGGTATCAGTTTCACGCATTTCTCACCCAAGGACGTAGTGCGCCACCCGCTGGTGCAACGCATCGTCGAAGCCTACGAGCGCTTCGAACACCGCGACGACGGACTGTCAAAGGACGTTCGCCGCGATGCTTGAGCTTGACCTGCAACTGGCCACCGAGGCGCCCGCCCCCAGCGAAGAACAATTCCGCCAATGGTGCGCACTGGCACTGCGCCAGCGCACTGCCGACTCGGAATTGACCATCCGTCTGGTGGACGAGCCCGAAGGCCGCGAGTTGAACCACACCTGGCGCCAGAAAAACTACGCGACCAACGTGCTGTCGTTCCCCGCCGACGTACCCGACGAGCTGCTGGATATCCCGTTGCTGGGCGATCTGGTGATCTGCGTCGAAGTGGTGGAGCGCGAGGCGAAGGAACAAGGTAAGACGCTGGAAGCCCATTGGGCTCATCTAGTCATCCACGGCTGCTTGCATCTCTTGGGTTACGACCATATAGACGATGACGAAGCCGAGGAAATGGAAACACTGGAACAAACGTTGCTTGCCGAACTGGGTCACCCTGATCCGTATGCAGACGACGAAACATAACTGACACAACAAAGGATTTAGAGTAATCGCTATGAGCGAAGACCGATCGAGCAACGGGCAAAAGTCATGGCTGGGTAAACTGACCCAGGCTTTTGCCCACGAGCCGAAAAACCGCCAGGAGCTGCTGGAGCTGCTGCGCGAGGCCCACCAGAACAAGTTGCTGGACAGCGAAGCGCTGGCCATCGTCGAAGGCGCCATCCAGGTCGCTGACCTGCAAGTACGGGACATCATGGTCCCGCGCTCGCAGATGATCAGCATCAAGGCGACTCAGACCCCGCGGGAATTCCTCCCGGCCGTGATCGACTCCGCGCACTCGCGCTACCCGGTGATCGGTGAAAGCCATGACGACGTCATGGGCGTCCTGCTGGCCAAGGACCTGCTGCCGCTGATCCTCAAGGAGAACGGCGACAGCTTCAACATCAAGGACCTGCTGCGTCCCGCCACCTTCGTACCCGAATCCAAGCGCCTGAATGTGCTGCTGCGCGAATTCCGCGCCAACCACAATCACATGGCCATTGTGATCGACGAATACGGCGGCGTGGCCGGCCTCGTGACCATCGAAGACGTGCTGGAACAGATCGTCGGCGACATCGAAGATGAGCACGACGTCGAAGAAGACAGCTACATCAAGCCGCTGCCGAGCGGTGACTTCCTGGTCAAGGCGCTGACGCCGATCGAGAACTTCAACGAGTTTTTCGACAGCGAATTCTCCGACGACGAGTTCGACACCGTTGGCGGCCTGGTAATGAGTGCGTTCGGGCATCTGCCCAAGCGTAACGAAACCACCGAGATCGGCGCGTATCGCTTCCGCATCCTGAATGCCGATAGCCGTCGTATCCACTTGATCCGCTTGACCCCTATTGCCCGTTAAGGACTGAAATGCGCCGCATGATCGCACCCGGCTGGCCCGGTAACTTGCTGGCCGTGGCGGCCGGCGCCATCACCACACTGGCGCTGGCGCCATTCGATCTGTGGCCGTTTGCACTGATCGCGGTGGGAGTGTTCTATGTCGGCCTGCGACAGCTGACACCCCGTCAGGCCCTGGGCCGTGGCTGGTGTTTCGGTTTCGGCCTGTTTGGTGCTGGCACCAGCTGGATTTACTACAGCATCCACCACTTCGGCGGCGCTTCGGTGCTGCTGGCGGGGTTCCTGATGCTGTTGTTCACCGCCGCCATTGCCTGGTTCTTCGCCCTGCCTGCCTGGCTGTGGGCACGCTGGTTGCGTCGCAATGAAGCACCGTTGGCAGATGCGCTGACGTTTGCCGCATTATGGGTCGGCCAGGAAGCCTTTCGCGGCTGGTTCCTCACCGGATTCCCGTGGCTGTACTCCGGTTACAGCCAGCTCGACGGCCCCCTCACCGGCCTGGCGCCAGTGGGTGGCATGTGGCTGATTTCCTTTGCCCTGGCACTGACGGCGGCCCTGCTGTGCAACCTGCCGCGCCTGCTGGCCAGTAAACGCAATGGGTTTATCGGCGCAGGTCTGGTGTTGCTGGTCGCCCCCTGGGCCATCGGCCTGGCGCTCAAGCATCACGCTTGGACGTCCCCGTCCGGCGCTCCGCTGACCGTAGCGGCCATCCAGGGCAACGTCGAACAAAGCATGAAGTGGGACCCCGAGCAGCTCAATGCACAGCTCGCGCTGTACCGCGACATGAGTTTCAGCTCCAAGCCTGTCGACCTGTTGGTGTGGCCGGAAACGGCGGTGCCGGTGCTCAAGGAGTCCGTCGAGGGCTACCTGGGGATGATGGGCAAGTTTGCCGCCGACCGACACACCGCGCTGATCACCGGCGTGCCAATACGCCAGGAAGTGCACCACCAGAAGCGCTACTTCAATGGCATCACCGTGGTAGGCGAAGGCGACGGCACTTACCTGAAGCAGAAGCTCGTGCCGTTTGGCGAATACGTGCCGCTGCAGGACATGCTG
The DNA here is from genome assembly GCF_054683855.1 of Pseudomonas sp. H1_D04. Lineage (NCBI taxonomy): Bacteria > Pseudomonadati > Pseudomonadota > Gammaproteobacteria > Pseudomonadales > Pseudomonadaceae > Pseudomonas > Pseudomonas sp. H1_D04. Next base: position 2,949,562 of record NZ_CP162826.1, on the reverse strand, counting down.
CGCGGACTGATTGCCTTCTTCGACCTGCCGATGTCGGACTTCGCCCGCGGGCCTGCCGACCAGGCGATGTTGCAGGCGAAGGGCTATCAGATCGCGCCTTTCATTTGCTACGAAGTGGTCTACCCGGAATTCGCCGCCGGACTGTCGGCCCAGAGCGACCTGCTGCTGACCATCAGCAATGACACCTGGTTCGGCCGCTCCATCGGCCCGCTGCAGCACCTGCAAATGGCGCAGATGCGTGCGTTGGAGGCTGGGCGCTGGATGATCCGTGCGACCAATAATGGCGTGACTGGGTTGATCAACCCGTTTGGCCAGATCACTGCGCAGATCCCGCAATTCGAGCGCGGAATCCTCTATGGCGAAGTGGTGCCGATGCATAACCTGACGCCATACCTGCAATGGCGCTCGTGGCCGCTGATCATCGTGTGCCTGGGGTTGTTTGGTTGGGCGCTGCTGGCAGGCCGGATGTCAAAAACCGTCTAACAGCCAACGCGAATCAAAATGTGGGAGAGGACTTGCCCCCTCCTACATCTTGATCTGCATTTTAATCAGCAGGGTTATCGATAGAACAACCGATACCCCACCTGCCCTACCGCCTCGTTGATCAACTGCCCGCTCTGCCACACCGACTTGAACTCGGGCATCCATCCACCCAGCGGCCGGGCATTGTCCACGCCCAGAAACCCCACCGGCGCCGGCACCACGGTGAAGCCGGCCTTTTCAAAACTCCACACCGAACGCGGCATGTGCCAGGCCTGGGTCACGACCACCACACGCTTGATGCCCTCGGGCAATAGAATCTCGGCACTCATCTGTGCGTTTTCCCAGGTGGTACGGCTGCGCTCTTCCTTCCAGCGCACCGTAACGCCGAAATCGTCCTGCATCGACACCGCCATCAGCTCAGCTTCGCTGGGCGGCGTGCCGTAGTGCAATCCCCCGGTGGTAAGCACCGGCAGGCCGGACGCCTTGGCCAGTCGGGCGGCATACCGCTGGCGCTCCAGGCCAATACCGGTAGGCTGATCAGAACCCCATGCCGGGTCGCCGCGCTCACGTCCCGAGCCCAGCACCACAATGGCGTCGGCGCGCTGGGCCAGGGTCGACCAGTCTTCACGCGCCAACGGAGGTTCGGTCTCCAGGGCCCGCGCGCCCCACTCCACGGCCACCGGCAAGCTGATCAACCACATGCCGCCAAACCCCAGGGCAAAGCAGCAACCGGCCAAACGTGGGCGAGTGCGTCTAAACCACCAGGCAAGGGCCAGCAGCAGCAAGAGAATGCCGGGCGGCAGGAGCAGTTGTTTAATGAAATAACGAATAGGCATCGGGCATCTCCAAAGATGCCCGAAGCCTAAGGTGTAACGGGGTTTAGCGACAATCTCTACAGTGAAATAGCGCAATGGTGTTGTTCAGCGGGGTTAACTACTTGTAGCGGGCGGACCGGAATGTTTCCGGGCCACGACCGGCCGGCAAGTCCTTGAGCCACACCACCTTGGCAGAGTGCGTAGGCTCTTGGACTGGCGGGGTTGCCACCCAAGGGGGCGCACTGCGTTTGTTGCGTTCCAGGTAAGCCTTGATCAGTTCCAACTCCGCGCGACTCAATCCACGCAGTTCCAACTCGACAGGCCGTTCATCACGCAATCGGCCCGCTGTCCTCGCTGCATCCAATGCACGACCCAATCGGTCGATCAGTCCCTCGTAGACGTCCGGTTTAGTTGCGATTCGCTGCGATTCAACCATCCCCTCACCTCATTGAAGAAAGACTTGCTCCCCACTGAACAGCGTAGCCCTCGTTGCTGCGCCTGCCCGGCGCCGCGACAGACGGCCTCGGCTACGCAATCAGGGTTTCCCTCGATAGAGTGGGGTCATGTATGCTACGGCGCTTCCTGTAACTCCACTTCCCGCAGGGTTTGGGCACGGACGCGCCGCTTTTTGGTGTCGAACAACCTGAACGTTGCACCGAAGAGGATTAGGCCACCCCTATCCAGTTCAAAAGTAGCCATGCACGAACAATATCAGCCCCGTGAAATAGAAAATGCCGCCCAAACCTTCTGGGACGAGCAAAAGTCCTTTGAAGTCAGTGAACAGCCAGGCAAGGAGACTTTCTATTGCCTATCGATGTTCCCTTACCCCAGCGGCAAGCTACACATGGGGCACGTGCGTAACTACACCATCGGCGACGTGATTTCCCGCTACCAGCGCATGCAAGGCAAGAACGTCCTGCAACCCATGGGTTGGGACGCCTTCGGCATGCCGGCGGAAAACGCTGCGATGAAAAACAACGTGGCTCCCGCCAAGTGGACCTACGAAAACATCGCCTACATGAAGACCCAGCTGCGCAGCCTGGGCCTGGCGGTGGACTGGTCCCGCGAAGTGACCACCTGCAAGCCGGATTACTACCGCTGGGAACAATGGCTGTTCACTCGCCTGTTCGAAAAAGGCGTGATCTACAAAAAAAGCGGCACCGTGAACTGGGACCCGATCGACCAGACCGTGCTGGCCAACGAGCAGGTGATCGACGGGCGCGGCTGGCGTTCCGGCGCGCTGATCGAAAAGCGCGAAATCCCGATGTACTACTTCAAGATCACCGCCTACGCGGATGAACTCTTGTCGAGCCTCGACGATTTGCCGGGCTGGCCTGAACAGGTCAAGACCATGCAGCGCAACTGGATCGGCAAGTCCAAGGGCATGGAAGTGCAGTTCCCGTACAACGTCGACTCCATCGGCGAAGCGGGCGCACTCAAAGTCTTCACCACCCGTCCCGACACCCTGATGGGCGCGACCTACGTCGCCGTGGCCGCCGAGCACCCGCTGGCCACCCAGGCCGCACAGAACAACCCCGAGCTGCAGGCGTTCATCGCCGAATGCAAAGGCGGCAGCGTGGCTGAAGCCGACGTCGCCACTCAAGAGAAAAAAGGCCTGCCGACCGGCCTGTTCGTCGAGCACCCACTGACCGGCGAGAAGTTGCCGGTTTGGGTCGCCAATTACGTGTTGATGCACTACGGCGATGGCGCAGTAATGGCTGTACCGGCCCACGACGAGCGTGATTTCGAATTCGCCACCAAATACAACCTGCCGATCAAGTCGGTGGTGCGCACCAGTTCGGGCGACACCAACCCGGCCCCGTGGCAAGACGCCTACGGCGAGCACGGCACCCTGATCAATTCCGGAGAGTTCGACGGCCTGGACTTCGCAGGTGCTTTCGACGCCATCGAAGTCGCGCTGATCAAGAAGAACCTCGGCGCCTCGCGCACCCAGTTCCGCCTGCGCGACTGGGGCATCAGCCGCCAGCGCTACTGGGGCTGCCCGATCCCGATTATCCACTGCGAAACCTGCGGTGACGTGCCGGTACCGGAAGACCAACTGCCGGTCGTGCTGCCGGAAGACGTGGTGCCGGACGGCGCCGGTTCGCCATTGGCACGCATGCCTGAGTTCTACGAGTGCAGTTGCCCTAAATGCGGCCAGCCAGCCAAGCGTGAAACCGACACCATGGACACCTTCGTGGAGTCCTCGTGGTACTACGCCCGCTACGCCTCGCCTCACTACGAGGGTGGCTTGGTGGAAAAATCCGCGGCTGACCATTGGTTGCCGGTGGATCAGTACATTGGTGGCATCGAACACGCCATTCTTCACCTGCTGTACGCGCGTTTCTTCCATAAGCTGATGCGCGACGAAGGCCTGGTGAGTTCCAACGAGCCGTTCAAGAACCTGCTGACCCAAGGCATGGTGATCGCCGAGACCTACTATCGCCGCGAAGCCAATGGCGCCTACACCTGGTTCAACCCGGCGGACGTCGAACTTGAGCGCGACAGCAAAGCCAAGGTCATCAGCGCCAAGCTGATCGCCGACGGCCTGCCGGTGGAGATCGGCGGTACCGAGAAAATGGCCAAGTCGAAGAACAATGGCGTCGACCCACAGTCGATGATCGACCAGTTCGGTGCCGACACCTGCCGTCTGTTCATGATGTTCGCCTCACCACCTGACATGAGCGCCGAATGGTCCGACTCCGGCGTCGAAGGCTCGCACCGCTTCCTCAAGCGCGTCTGGCGCCTGGCTCACGCCCATGTCAGCCAGGGCCTGCCGGCCAAGCTGGACGTGGCGTCCCTGAGCGACGAGCAGAAACTTATTCGCCGCAGCACCCACCTGGCCATCAAGCAAGCCAGCCAGGATGTAGGCCAAAACCACAAGTTCAACACCGCCATCGCCCAGGTGATGACATTGATGAACGTGCTGGAAAAAGCCCCGCAAGCGACCGAACAGGACCGCGCACTGGTACAGGAAGGCCTGGAAACGGTCACCCTGCTGCTGGCACCGATTACGCCGCACATCAGCCACGACCTGTGGAGCCGTCTGGGCCATAGCGACGCAGTCATCGATGCGCGCTGGCCGGTGCAGGATGACAGCGCCCTGGTACAGGACACGCTGCAACTGGTGATCCAGGTCAACGGTAAGCTGCGTGGCCAGATCGACATGCCGGCCAGTGCCAGCCGTGAAGAAGTCGAAGCGGCCGCACGCGTCAACGAGAACGTGCTGCGCTTTACCGAAGGCCTGACGATCCGCAAAGTGATCGTGGTGCCTGGCAAATTGGTCAATATCGTCGCTAGCTAATCGCATCGGGCGCAGGGCTTGAGCCCTGCGCCGAACAAAGCCTTCAAGGCCTCGATAAGGCCCACATGGTTTCAAGGGGAGCAACAAAATGATCAAACGCAATCTGCTGGTTATGGGCCTTGCCGTGCTACTGAGCGCTTGCGGCTTCCAGCTGCGTGGCACCGGCACCAATGACCTGACGATCAAGGAACTGGATGTCAGCGCGCGCGACGCCTACAGCGAAACCGTGACCCAGTTGCGCCAGGTCCTGGAAAACAACGGGGTACACGTCTACACCGGCGCAACCTACAAGCTGTTCCTGGCGAACGAAAAAGAAACCCAGCGCAACCTGAGCTACGCCAGCGCAGGGCGCGCCTCGGATATCGAACTGAGCACTGTGCTCAGCTTTGAAATCCAGGGCCGCGACCACCTGCCATTGATGGGTGACAACATCCAGGTGCAGAAAATCGTCAGCCACGATGGCAACAACCTGGTGGGCTCGGATGCCGAAATCATCCAGGTCCGCAAGGAAATGCGTCGTGATCTGGTGCAACGCGTAGTCTTGCGCCTGTCGATGCTGACCCCGGAGAAGCTGGAAACCTTGCAGCAAGCCGCTGACAACAAGGCCAAGGCTGACGCCGATGCGCTGAAAGCTGCGAAAGAGTACGAAGACAACACGCCGAAACAATCGCCTGTTGAAGTACCTGTCGAGTAAGCCAGACGGGGCGCCCCAGGCGCCCCGCTCTACCTGCCTATGAAACTCGCCCCCGCCCAACTCGCCAAACACCTGCAAGGTGGCCTCGCGCCTGTCTACATCGTCAGCGGTGATGACCCGCTGCTGTGCCAGGAAGCCGCCGACGCCATCCGTACCGCCGCACGCCAGCAGGGCTTCGATGAACGCCAGGTATTCAGCGCCGACGCCAGCTTCGACTGGGGCACGCTGCTGCAAGCCGGCGCGAGCATGTCGCTATTCGCCGAAAAACGCCTGCTTGAGCTGCGTCTGCCATCGGGCAAGCCTGGTGATAAAGGCGCGGCGGCACTGATGGAATACTGCTCACGTCCCGCTGAAGATACGGTCTTGCTGATCAGCTTGCCCAAGCTCGACGGCAGCGCGCAGAAGACCAAGTGGGGCAAGGCCCTGGTGGAAGGGGCGCAGACCCAGTTCATCCAGATATGGCCGGTGGACAGCAATCAGCTGCCGCAGTGGATTCGCCAACGCCTGTCACAATCGGGGCTGGCCGCAACGCAAGACGCCGTTGAACTGATCGCCGCTCGGGTCGAGGGCAACTTGCTTGCCGCCGCTCAGGAGATCGAAAAGCTCAAGCTGATGGCCGAAGACGGGCAGATTACCGTCGAAACGGCACAAGGCGCCGTGGCGGACAGTGCACGTTTTGACGTATTCGGGCTGGTGGATGCAATCCTCAACGGCGAACCCGCCCACGCCCTGCGCATGCTCGAAGGCCTGCGTGGCGAAGGGGTCGAGCCACCAGTGATTCTCTGGGCCCTAGCCCGAGAGCTTCGGGTATTGGCCAATATTGCCCTGCAGTACAGCCAAGGCACGCCGCTGGACAAGTGCTTCAGCCAGGCTCGGCCACCGGTGTGGGACAAGCGCAAACCCCTGATGAGCAAAGCCCTTCAACGGCACTCGGCGCAACGCTGGGCACAACTGTTGCTGGAGGCGCAGCGCATTGATGCACAGATCAAGGGCCAGGCGGCGGGTTCACCGTGGATGAGCCTCAGCCGTTTGTCGTTGTTGATGGCCGGTCAGCGCCTGACACTTCCAGCCGAATAATCCTAGTTTCCAAACACCACAGAACCAATGTGGGAGGGGGCTTGCTCCCGATGGCGGCGCTGAAGTCGACACATGTCTTGACTGAAACACCACCATCGGGGGCAAGCCCCCTCCCACATCTCCTATCGCATAAGCAATGAAATCTCCTACCTGCCGCCGGGCTTTACAGCTGTCCAACTTCGGCAGATGATTTGCACCGCTGCATCACATCTAAGGAGAGCATCGACCATGAGCAAAAAGCCATCCAAGCATGGCCCCAACAAGGCCAAATCCATCATCGCCCAGCCACTGTTCCGCAGCCGTCAGGAACGCGCCGGCAAGGGCAAGGGCAGCTACCGCCGCGAAGCCTTCCAGTCTAATAGCTGGGAGGCTTCTTACTTTCTGGCTGCCTGAAGGCAAGCGCCCCTCTGGCATGATAAGGTCAGCGTCTGATTTGTAATCCCTGGACCTGTGCATGCCCTCTCGTCTTTCCCGTCATTGGCACCTTCGCCAACTGATCGCTGCCTCCAGCCTCATTCTGCTTGTCGCCTGTGCGGAAAAACCTACCGCCGCCGACGCCCAACCGTTGCCAAAGCTCCAAACCGCACCCGTTGTAGCGCCCGCCGTCGTGGCCCCGCTGGCCGTGGACAATCTCGATATCCAACCGACCCAAACCTTCGCCGAATGGCAGGCGGGTTTCCGCGCGCAAGCCCTGCAGGCCGGCATTACCGCCGCCGTGTTCGACAATGCCTTCGCCAATGTCACCCCCGACATGGCGGTGATCCGCGCCGACCGCAGCCAGCCGGAGTTTTCCCGCCCGGTGTGGGAATACCTCGACGGTGCCCTATCGCCGTTGCGTGTGCGTAATGGCCAGGCACTGCTAATCAAATATGCCGACATCCTGCAAAGCATCGAGCAACGTTATGGCGTCGACCGCCAAGCGTTGGTGTCGGTGTGGGGCATGGAGAGTAACTTCGGCCAGTTCCAGGGCAACAATTCGGTAATCCGCTCCCTGGCGACCCTGGCCTATGAAGGCCGACGCCCAGCCTTTGCACAGGCGCAATTGCTGGCGGCACTGCAGATTATCCAACACGGCGATATCCAGGCCGACCAGATGAAAGGCTCCTGGGCAGGCGCTATGGGACAGACCCAATTTATCCCGACCACCTACAACACCCATGCCGTGGACTTCGACGGCGACGGTCGCCGCGATATCTGGAATAGCCCGGCCGACGCCCTCGCCTCCACTGCGCACTACCTGCAAAGCTCCGGCTGGCAGAAAGGCCAGCCTTGGGGGTTCGAGGTGAAACAACTGCCAGCGAACTTCGATTACGCCCTGGCCGATGGCGGCACCCGCAAAACCGTCGCTGAGTGGCTGAAACTGGGCGTGCAGCTGCCGCCGGGCGCCAGCATGCCAAGCAATGTCGACCAACTCTCCGCCGCCCTGCTGCTGCCTGCGGGCTATCGCGGCCCGGCGTTCCTGGTGCTGGATAACTTCCGCGCCATCCTCAAGTACAACAACTCATCGTCCTACGCGCTGGCGGTTGGCCTGTTGTCGGAGCGGTTTGGTGGCGGTGGCGTGATTCGTGGCGAGTGGCCGAAAGATGAGCTGCCACTGAGCCGATCCCAGCGCATGGATTTGCAGACGGCGTTGAGTGCCAATGGCTATGACGCGGGCAACCCGGATGGGATTATCGGCGCCAACACCCGTAAGGCGATTCGTGCGGCGCAGCAGGCGCTGGGCTGGCCGGCGGATGGGTATCCGACGGTGAAATTGCTGGAGTCGCTGCAAAACCGTTAGATCTGCTTATGGCGACTATCGCTATCGGGGGCAAGCCCCCTCCCACATTTTGATTTGTGAATACATTCAAGTGTGGGAGGGGGCTTGCCCCCGATGGCGGTTTGGCAGGCACCAACAGATTCAGGGTTTGAACACCACATCCTGCTCCAACACCACCCGCTTCTCCCCTGCATCCAAACGCACCAACGCGCCCATTGGCAGCGTCAGGTTCGGATCGCAATGCCCACTGCGCCAGCCGGCCAACACCGGTATGCACAAAGGCTCGAACGTCTGCTTCAGCAGGCGCTCCAGCGCAGCGTTATCCACCCCCGCCACATCCCCCACCAGCACACCCGCAACCTGGGCCAATTTACCGGCCAGGCGCAAGTGCGTCAGCAACCGGTCAATGCGGTAGATCGGCTCGTTGACGTCTTCGATAAACAGGATGATGCCTTCAGCGTCGATTTCGTAAGGCGTCCCCATGACCGCCGCAATCATCGACAGGTTACCTCCCAGCAAGCGCCCACAGGCAATGCCAGGCTCGATCGTGGTCAACGGGTACGCCACCGGGTGCGACAGCACACTGCCGGCGCCCATTTGTGCGCGCAGAAGGCTGAACAGTGAGGACTCGGTAGGCTGCTGCTTGTCGTCCAGCAGATCGGCATTGAGCATCGGCCCGTGGAAGGTCACGAAGCCGGCGTAGCGGCTGATCGCCAAGTGCAGGGCGGTGATGTCGCTGTAGCCCACGAATGGCTTGGGGTTAGCGCGTAGCAGTTCGAAATCCAGGCTATCGAGCAGACGCGGTGTTCCATAGCCGCCGCGCAGGCAAAAGATAGCGTCGATGTCCGGATCGGCGAAGGCGGCGTGCAGGTCACGCAGGCGCACTGCATCGCTGCCGGCGAGGTAGCCGTCGCGTTCATAGACGCCGGGGGAAATTCGCAGATCGTAGCCGCGCGTGCGCATCCATTGGCCAGCCCTTTCAACGTCCAGCACGGCGGGGCCGGCAGGTGCGATCAGGGCGATGGTGCCTTCAGAACGAAGGGCTGGAACGGCTGCTGTCATACACAACTCTCCCTAACTAGCGCGGAACGAAATGTGGGAGGGGGCGTGCCCCCGATTGCGGTGGATCAGCCAGCACATGTAGCGACTGACATACCGCAATCGAGGGCAAGCCCCCTCCCACACTGGATCTAAACCCCTATCAGGAAACCAGGCTTGCCTTGACCAACTTGGCTTGTTCGTCAGCGTGGTACGAAGAGCGTACCAACGGGCCCGAGGCGACGTTCTTGAAGCCCATCTTGTAGCCTTCCTCGGCGAACCAGGCGAAGGTGTCCGGGTGCACGAAACGCTGCACTGGCAAGTGACTGCGCGACGGTTGCAGGTACTGGCCCAGGGTCAGCATGTCGATGTCGTGTTCGCGCATGCGTTTCATGACTTCGATGACTTCTTCGTCGGTTTCGCCCAGGCCCAGCATCAGGCCGGATTTGGTCGGAATGTGCGGCATCATTTGCTTGAATTTCTGCAGCAGGGTCAGCGACCACTGGTAGTCCGAACCCGGACGCGCAGCCTTGTACAGGCGTGGCACGGTTTCCAGGTTGTGGTTGAACACATCCGGTGGCTCGGCGGCGGTGATTTCCAGCGCCACGTCCATACGGCCACGGTAGTCCGGGACCAGGGTTTCGAGCATCACGTTCGGCGACAGTTTGCGGATTTCGCGGATGCAGTCGGCAAAGTGCTGTGCACCGCCGTCACGCAAGTCGTCGCGGTCCACCGAGGTAATCACTACATATTTGAGTTTCAGGTCGGCGATGGCGATGGCCAGGCTTTCCGGCTCGTTCACGTCCAGTGGCTTCGGCCGGCCATGGCCAACGTCGCAGAACGGGCAACGACGGGTGCAGATGTCACCCATGATCATGAACGTGGCGGTTCCGCCGGAGAAGCATTCGCCCAGGTTCGGGCAAGAGGCCTCTTCGCATACGCTGTGCAGCTTGTGTTTGCGCAGCAGGGCCTTGATACGGTCGACTTCCGGCGAAACCGGGATACGCACGCGAATCCAGTCAGGTTTCTTCGGAAGTTCGGTGGTCGGAATGATCTTCACCGGGATGCGTGCAACCTTCTCGGCGCCGCGCAGCTTGACGCCGGCTTCCACCTTGGCACGCGGGGCCGGGGCCGGACGCTCGGTAACGTCCAGCGTCGGGATCATGGTTTGCACTGCATCAGTAGTCATAATCAGTCGATTCCGCCCGTTAGGGTCGTCTGCTCAGCATAGTCGAGGTGTTTGACGAGCTGCGCGCGCAGCCGGGCACTTACCTCGGCAAATTTAATCGGTGTAGCGTGTTCGCTCAGTTGGGTCATCGCCAACCCGGCATAGCCGCACGGGTTGATCCGCCGAAACGGGGCCAAGTCCATGTCCACGTTCAGGGCCAGGCCATGAAAGGAACATCCGTGACGAATCCGAAGCCCCAGGGAGGCGATTTTCGCGCCATCCACATACACACCGGGAGCATCAGGCTTGGCCGCGGCGGTCACGCCATAACTGGCCAGCAACTCGACCAGACAAGCCTCTATCCGGCTGACCAGATCGCGCACGCCGAATCCCAGCTTGCGCACGTCCAGCAACAGATAAGCGACCAACTGGCCGGGGCCATGGTAAGTCACTTGGCCACCTCGGTCGACCTGCACCACCGGAATATCCCCCGGCAGCAGCAAATGCTCAGCCTTGCCAGCCTGGCCCTGGGTGAACACTGGCGGGTGTTCCACCAGCCAGATCTCATCGGGGGCCGAGGTGCCACGCTCGTTGGTGAACCGTTGCATGGCGTGCCAGACAGGCTCGTAGGCCATCTGGCCGAGCTCGCGAAAGCCCAGGACCTCTGGCATCACAGCACCATGTGCACGAAGCCGGTGGCCCGCAGTTCGCTGTTGATGTCGTAGAGCTGGTCCTGGCCGGTCGCAACGATGTGCAACTGGATAGTCGTGTATTTACCGGTGGTGCTGGATCGCTCATCCACTCGGTTATCGTTGATCGTCGCGTGTTTACGCACGATCTCAAGAATCGTGTCCTTGCGGCCAACACCCGTGTCGCTGATCACCTTGATCGGGTAATCGACCACCGGGAATTCGATCTTGGGTGCCTTTACTTCGGTATCGGTCATGGCGTAACGGCCTCGTAAGCGGTAAGCCGTGGCGACGGCAAAGCCCCGCGTCGGATCAACGCGGGGCTTTGCAGGTGCACACTATCAGTTGAACAAGCCGTAGAAGAATAGACGGATGCTATCCCACACGCGGCGGAAGATACCACCTTCGTCGACAGCGTCCAGCGCGATCAGGTCAGCGCTGTGCACCACCTTGTCGTCCAGTTTCACTTCGACTTTACCGATCACGTCACCCTTGGCGATTGGAGCAACCAATTGCGGGTTCATGGTCATGCTGGCAGCGAGCTTTTTCAGCTGGCCTTTAGGCATGGTCAGGGTCAGGTCTTCAGCCAGGCCGGCCTTGACTTGAGAGGTTGCGCCCTTCCATACCGGCGCGGTCGCCAGTTCAGCACCCTTCTGATAGAAGGTCTGGGTTTCGAAGAAGCGGAAACCATAGGTCAGCAGCTTTTGCGTTTCGGCCGCACGGGCCTGCTCGCTGTTCGTGCCGAATACCACTGCAATCAGGCGCTGGCCGTCACGAACAGCGGACGACACCATGCAATAGCCAGCCTCTTCGGTGTGGCCCGTTTTCAGACCATCAACGGTCTTGTCGCGCCACAACAACAGGTTGCGGTTAGGCTGCTTGATGTTGTTCCAGAAGAACTCCTTCTGGGAGTAAATCGCGTAGTGCACCGGGTCAACACGAATGATCGCGCGGGCCAGGATCGCCATGTCGTGAGCCGACGAGTAGTGCTCAGGGTTTGGCAAACCAGTCGGATTCATGAAGTGGCTGTTGGTCATGCCCAGGTCGGCCACGGTTTTGTTCATCATGTCGGCGAATGCATCTTCGCTGCCGGCGATGTGCTCGGCCAGCGCGACGCTGGCGTCGTTACCGGACTGGATGATGATGCCGTGCAGCAGGTCACTTACGGTGACTTGCGAGCCCACCTTGATGAACATGCGCGAACCGCCGGTACGCCAGGCGTTTTCGCTGACGGTTACCGGGTCGTTCTCGCCGATCTGGCCGCGACGGATTTCCAGGGTCGCGATGTAGGCGGTCATCAGCTTGGTCAGGCTGGCTGGCGGCAGGCGTTGGTCACCGTTGCTCTCTACCAGCACGTTGCCGCTGGCAGCGTCCATCAGGACCCACGCCTTAGCGGCCAGTTGCGGTGAAGCCGGCACCATTTCAACCGCCCAGGCGGCCGGGGTGATGATCAGCGAGATAAGCAGGCACGTGCGTTTGGCTAAGGTGGTGATGTTCATCCGTCTCTCGAAATTGCTTATGGAAACTTGCCCTCGCGGGCAAAACTTATTCAGACAGCCCGCTACCAGACTGTCACGTGTTCGGTTGCCCGCTCACCCCTTGCCCCTGGGTTTTTATTGTTCAACGAGCCAACAACCACAGCTCAAACCCGCGCACGGGCCTGAACCATCAATTCTTTGTTATTCGGCGGTGACCACGCTGGGTTGTCCCAGGTTGGCCATGCGCACGCTGTTCTGTACTTGCGCCACTTCGCTCGGCGAGCCGATCGGGCCCATGCGCACGCGGTGCAGGGTTTGCTGGTTACGCACGATGGAGCTGATAAAGACCGGCGCGTTGACCATGCCACTGAGCTTGGACCTTAACAGTTCTGCCGCATCCGGGTTGGCGAAAGCGCCCACTTGCAGGTATTGCCCGCCAGCGACCGAAGCACCCGGCGCTGCGTGGGGCACGACCACCGTGTCCGGTGCGTGTTGCTGCGGTGGCGGTGTCCACTGTTCGATCTTGCCGGTGGATGCCGTCACTTGCGGCTGCGCACTCTGCGGTTCATTGAGCATCAGCGGGGCGGGCTTGCCACGCTGGGCCCAGTACTGCGCCGGGTCGATACCTTCGACCTTGACCCGCGCCGTACCGGTTTCGGCATAGCCGAGCTTCTTCGCGGCGGCGTAGGACAAATCGATGATCCGGTCCGAATAGAACGGCCCGCGGTCGTTGACCCGCAGGATCACCGTGCGGTTATTGTCCAGGTTGGTCACCCGCACATAGCTGGGCAGCGGCAAGGTTTTATGCGCTGCGCTCATGCCATACAGGTCATAGACCTCGCCGTTGGCAGTGTTCTGACCATGGAACTTGGTGCCGTACCAGGACGCCGTGCCCGATTGCACGTAGGTCTTGGATTCCTGCAACGGAAAGTAGGATTTACCCAGCACGGTATAGGGGTTGGCCTTGTAAGGGCCGGTGTGCAAGGTGGGCGTGGCATCCGGGATTTTGGACACGTCGACATCCCACCACGGCGCGCCGTCTTTGTGCGCGCGGTTGATGTCCAGGCCTGGCTGGGAACGTACGGCGGTACCGCCGGACTTCTGTGGTGCCGGGCCACGGCTTGTGGAACAACTGACGACCAGCAGGGACAACGCGGCGAACGCCACCAGCTTGAGCGGTTGATTGAACGGCGATGCCCGCATTACTTGTTGCCCCGTGCTTGGACCAGCATGTCTGACAGCTGATGCACGGCCATGGCGTACATCACACTGCGGTTATAACGCGTGATTGCGTAGAAATTCTTCAGGCCCATCCAATATTCAGGGCCATTTTCGCCTTCCAGGCGGAACGCCGTGACCGGCATATCATCGCGTGGCGCATTCTGACTCGACCAGCCCAGCGCCCGCAACTCCCCGACCGTCTTGGCCGGCTCGATGCCCTGGGTCAGGCCTTCATCGGCACGTTCCCCGCTGACGTCGGCGCGAATCACTACGGGCTCGCCGCCCACCCAGCCATGGCGCTTGAAGTAGCTGGCCACGCTGCCGATGGCGTCGTCGGGATTACTCCAGATGTTGATGTGGCCGTCACCGTCAAAATCCACGGCATAGGCGCGAAAGCTGCTCGGCATGAATTGCGGTAAGCCCATCGCCCCGGCGTAGGAGCCTTTGAGGGTCAGCGGGTCGACCTGCTCTTCGCGGGCCAACAGCAGGAATTCGCGCAGCTCCTTGCGGAAGAAGTCGGCGCGAGGCGGGTAATCGAAGCCCAGGGTCGACAAGGCGTCGATCACCCGATAGCTGCCGGTATTGCGTCCGTAAAAGGTTTCAATGCCGATGATCGCAACAATTACCTGGGCCGGCACGCCGTATTCCTGCTCGGCGCGGGCCAGCACGGCTTCATGCTGGCGCCAGAAGTCCACACCGCGCGCCACGCGGGCGTCGGTGAGAAACATCGGGCGATATTCCTTCCACTGCTTCACGCGTTCGGCGGGGCGGGAGATGGCGTCGAGGATCGCCTGCTTTTTCTGGGCTTCGCGGAACACGCCCATCAGCTGCTCACCTGCGAAACCGTAGTCGCGGGTCATCTCACCGACAAATTCGGCGACCTGGGGTGAACCATCGTAGTCACCGGCCTGCGCCTCTTGCGTTGCGCCCAGTAGCCCAATCAGGCCCATCCAGGACGCATGCCGAGTGGCCCAGCCGCGCATTACTTGCATTGACATCTTCACCTTATTCAAACCTGTGCGATCCACTTGCGATGCGTATGAATCGACATCAAAACCCCAAACGCTGACAGCAATGTCACCAGCGAAGTTCCGCCGTAGCTAATGAACGGCAACGGCACCCCAACCACCGGCAACAGGCCACTGACCATACCGATGTTGACGAAAACGTAAACAAAAAAAGTCATGGTCAGGCTGCCTGCGAGCAATTTGCCGAACAGCGTCTGTGCCTGTGCGGTAATTACGAGGCCGCGCCCGATCAGCAGCAAATAGATCAGCAACAGTGCGCAGATGCCTACCAAGCCGAACTCTTCGCCCATCACCGCGATAATGAAGTCGGTGTGGCTCTCTGGCAAAAAGTCCAGGTGCGACTGGGTGCCCAGCAGCCAACCCTTGCCAAACACGCCGCCGGAACCGATGGCTGCCTTGGACTGGATGATGTTCCAGCCGGTGCCGAGCGGGTCGCTTTCCGGATCGAGAAACGTGAGGATCCGTTGCTTTTGGTAGTCGTGCATAAAGAAGAACCACATGGCCACCGCCACCGGTACGGCCGCAGCCAGCACACTGAGGATCCAGCGCCAGCGCAAGCCACCCATGAACAGCACGAACGCACCACCGGCGAGGATCAGCAGCGAGGTGCCGAGGTCCGGCTGACGAACGATCAGGATGAACGGTACGCCAATCAAAATCAGGCTGATGCCTACGTGTTTAAGCTGCGGCGGCAAGGTGCGCTTGGACAGGTACCAGGCAATGGTGGCCGGCATCAGGATCTTCATGAATTCCGACGGCTGGAAGCGAATCACCCCCGGAATGTTGATCCAGCGGGTTGCGCCCATGGCGTTGTGGCCCATCACGTCCACCACCACCAGCAGCAATACACCGGCGACGTAGCCAAGCGGCACCCACCGCGCCATGAAACGCGGCTCCAACTGGGCAATCACCACCATGGACAGCAGACCCAGGCCAAAAGACGACGCTTGCTTGATCAGCAGGTCCCAGTTCTTGCCGCTGGCCGAATACAGCACAAACAGGCTGCCGGCGGCCAGGGTCAGCAACAGGATCAGTAACGGGCCATCAATGTGCATGCGCTGCAGCAACGTCGCGCGGCGACGCATCACATCCTCGCTGGAGAGGATGCGGTCAAAATTACTCTTCACTGGCCGTAACCTCGGGGTTTGAAGGGGGGCCGCCATATTCGGGCTTGAGCCTGCCGTCGTCGGCCAACAACCAGGCATCCATCACCTGGCGCACCACGGGGGCGGCAACACCGGAGCCGGACTCGCCGTTCTCCACCATGACGGCCACGACGATTTTCGGGTCGTCTGCCGGAGCAAAACCGACGAACAAGGCGTGGTCGCGGTGGCGCTCCTGGACCTTGGTGCGGTCGTATTTCTCGCCCTGCTTGATCGCGACCACCTGGGCCGTACCGCTCTTGCCGGCAATGCGGTACTGCGCACCGATTGCGGCTTTTCGCGCGGTGCCACGGGCGCCGTGCATCACTTGCTGCATACCATGGTTGACCTTGGTCCAGTCGGACGAGTCGCGCAGCACGATGTCCGGGATCGGGTTGTCATCCACCGGTTTCTCGCCCTCGATGGTCTTGGCCAGGTGCGGGCGATTCCAGATACCTTTGTTGGCCACCAGCGCGGTAGCCTGGGCCAGCTGCAACGGGGTGGCCTGCATATAGCCCTGGCCGATGCCGAGGATCAGGGTTTCACCCGGGAACCACGCCTGACGACGGGTCGCACGCTTCCACTCCCGGGACGGCATCAGGCCAGGAGATTCTTCGAACATATCCAGGGAAACTTTCTGACCGAGGCCGAACTTGCCCATGTAGGCAGACAGCCGGTCGATCCCCAGCTTATGGGCCAGGTCATAGAAATAGGTGTCGTTGGACCGCATGATCGCGGTGTCCAAGTCGACGTAGCCGTCACCGGTGCGGTTCCAGTTACGGTATTTGTGATCGTAGTTGGGCAGCATGTAGTAGCCCGGGTCGTACACGCGACTGGAAGCAGTGACCACGCCTGCATCCAGGCCAGCAATCGCCACCGCGGGCTTGATGGTCGAACCGGGCGGATACAGGCCGCGCAGCACGCGGTTGAACAGCGGTCGGTCGATGGAGTCGCGCAACTCGGCGTAGGCCTTGAAGCTGATCCCGGTCACAAACAGGTTAGGGTCGAAACTTGGCTGGCTGACCATGGCCAGGACTTCACCCGTTTTCGGGTCCAGTGCCACCACGGCGCCACGCCGCCCACCCAAGGCCATCTCCGCCGCTTCCTGCAGCTTGATGTCCAGACTCAGCACAATGTCCTTGCCGGGAATCGGGTCGGTGCGCTTGAGCACGCGCAATACGCGGCCACGGGCATTGGTCTCTACTTCTTCATAACCCACCTGGCCGTGCAGTTCCGGCTCGTAGAAACGCTCGATGCCGGTCTTGCCGATATGGTGGGTACCGCTGTAATTGACCGGGTCGAGGCTCTTGAGCTCTTTTTCGTTGATCCGCCCCATGTAGCCGACCGAGTGCGCAAAGTGCGCGCCCTGCGGGTAATGACGTACCAACTGTGCCACCACTTCCACACCCGGCAACCGGAACTGGTTTACCGCGATGCGGGCGATCTGCTCTTCGGTCAACTCAAACAGGATCGGCACCGGCTCAAAGGGCCGACGCCCCTGCTTCATGCGCTTTTCGAAGATCACTCGGTCTTCCGGCGTGAGTTGCAGCACCTCGACGATAACATCGAGGACTTGCTGCCAATCGCCGGAACGCTCGCGGGTCATGCTCAGGCTGAAGCTGGGCCGGTTATCCGCGACCACCACACCGTTGCGGTCGAAAATAAGCCCACGGGTCGGCGGAATCGGCTGCACATGCACCCGGTTGTTTTCCGACAGCGTGGAGTGGTACTCGTACTGGATCACCTGCAGGAAATAC
The DNA here is from genome assembly GCF_054683855.1 of Pseudomonas sp. H1_D04. Taxonomy (NCBI): domain Bacteria; kingdom Pseudomonadati; phylum Pseudomonadota; class Gammaproteobacteria; order Pseudomonadales; family Pseudomonadaceae; genus Pseudomonas; species Pseudomonas sp. H1_D04. Next base: position 2,931,909 of record NZ_CP162826.1, on the reverse strand, counting down.
AGGCGGGCGATCAGCACACACATCAGCCCGACGACCAGAATCGCACCAAACACGACGCGAGCGCGTACAAGACGTGCGTCTTTCTCGTGGTCCTTGATGCGGATCGGCTGGGTCATCGGGAGGGGCGCAGACTATTTGTGGTAAGGGTGCCCGGACAGAACTGTCCAGGCGCGATACAGCTGTTCACCGATCAGAATCCTTACCAACGGGTGCGGCAACGTCAGTGCCGACAGCGACCAACGCTGGTCGGCTCGCGCGCAGACTTCAGGCGCCAGCCCTTCCGGGCCACCGACCATGAAGTTGACGGTGCGCGAGTCCAGGCGCCAGCGATCCAGTTCCACCGCCAGTTGCTCGGTGCTCCAGGGTTTGCCGTGCACTTCGAGGGTGACGATGCGCTCGTTGGGGCCGACCTTGGCCAACATGGCTTCGCCTTCCTGACGGATAAAGCGCGCTACGTCGGCATTCTTGCCCCGGGTGTTGAGCGGTATTTCCACCAGTTCCAGCGACAGCTCAGCGGGCAGACGCTTGGCATACTCGTGCCAGCCTTCTTCCACCCACTTGGGCATGCGTGAACCGACAGCGATCAGACGCAGGCGCACAGCCGTTCCTTATTCCTGGTCTTTGTTGAGCTTGTCGAAGTGCGCGTGGCCCACTTCCGGGCTGTGGTGCTTGCCATCAGCGGCACGGCTCTGCTCGGCGCCTTTCCACAGACGCTCCAGGTCATAGAACTGACGGGCGTTGGAGGTCATCATGTGAACGATCACGTCGTCCATGTCCAGCAGCACCCAGTCGCTGTCGCCCTTACCTTCTTCACCCAGTGGCTTGACGCCTTGGGCTTTGACGGCTTCGCGGACCTTGTCCAGCATCGCGCCGATCTGGCGGTTGGAAGTACCAGTGGCGATGATCATGAAGTCGGTGATGCTCTGCTTGTCACGTACGTCCAGAACCTGAATGTCCTGGGCCTTCACGTCTTCCAGGGCGGCAACGGCGACTTTTACCAGCTCTTCGCCAGCCAGTTCCGGGCCAACGTGGGCTTCAACCGGCAGCGGGGCGCTTTTGAACGTGCCTTTGCGTTTTACTTTGCTTACGTCTTTGTTCGTCATAAAAAACTCGTTTTGCTCATATGTTCGGGCGCTCGCTGCACGACTGTTCGTGCGTTCAAGCGCGCCTTTTCAGTTCGACGCACGGTAAAGCCCGTGCGCATCGATGTAGGCCAGGACCGCGTCAGGCACCAGGAAACGTACCGACTTCCCGCTGGCCAGCAGTTGACGGATCTGGGTGGCAGACACCGCAAGCGGGGTCTGCCAGACGAATGCAATATTCCCGTTCGGCCCGGTCAGGGCCAAGGGGTCACTTACCGACCGCGCGGCCAGCAGGTTGCGCAAGGCATCCGGCGGTTCGCTGTCGGCATCCGGGCGTTGCAAAACCAGGATGTGGCAATGCTGGAGGAGTTCCTCCCAGCGATGCCAAGAGGGCAGGCCGCAAAATGCGTCCCAGCCCAAAAGCAGAAACAACTGGTCATCTACGGCCAACTCGGCGCGTATCAGCTCCAGGGTGTCGACAGTGTAGGACGGTTTATCGCGTTTGAGTTCGCGGTCGTCCACCACCAGCGGCGGTATGCCTTCTACGGCAAGGCGCACCATTTCCAGACGTTGTTGCGGTGACACCTGCGGCGTGTCGCGATGAGGCGGCCGCGCGTTGGGCATCACGCGCAACTCGTCCAGTGCAAGGGCATCTGCGACTTCGAGAGCGCTGCGCAAATGGCCGATGTGCACGGGGTCGAAAGTACCGCCGAGCAGCCCGATGCGTTTAGCCATCAAGTGCGCACATGACCGTCGCCGAACACCACGTACTTCTCGCTGGTCAGACCTTCCAGGCCAACCGGGCCGCGTGCGTGAAGCTTGTCGGTGGAGATGCCGATCTCGGCGCCCAGCCCGTATTCAAAGCCGTCGGCAAAGCGCGTCGAGGCGTTGATCATCACCGAAGCGGAATCCACTTCGTTGAGGAAGCGACGCGCATCGCTGAAGTGCTCGGAGACAATCGCGTCGGTGTGCTTGGAGCCGTATGTGTTGATGTGTTCGATGGCCTGATCCAGGTCATCAACGATGCGGATTGACAGGATCGGCGCCGTGTATTCGGTGTACCAGTCCTGTTCAGTCGCTTCGATCACGTCCGCACCCAGCAGCGCGCGGGTGCGTTCGCAGCCGCGCAGTTCCACGCCCTTGTCGCGATAGATGGCAGCCAGCGGCGGCAGCACGCGATCGGCAATGCCGACGTGCACCAGCAGAGTCTCCATGGTGTTGCACGGGGCGTAGCGATGGGTCTTGGCGTTGTCGGCGATGCGGATGGCCTTGTCGATATCGGCGGCGATGTCGATGAACACATGGCATACACCGTCCAGGTGCTTGATGACCGGAACCTTGGCATCACGGCTGACGCGTTCGATCAGGCTCTTGCCACCGCGCGGCACGATCACGTCGACGAATTCCGGCATGGTGATCAGCGCGCCAACGGCCGCGCGATCGGTGGTTTCCACCACTTGCACCACTTCGGCCGGCAGTTCGGCCACGGCCAGGCCTTGCTGGATGCAGGCGGCAATTGCGCGGTTGGAATTGATCGCCTCGGAACCGCCACGCAGGATGGTGGCATTGCCGGACTTGAGGCACAGGCTCGCGGCGTCAATGGTCACGTTAGGTCGCGACTCATAGATGATGCCGATCACGCCCAGGGGCACGCGCATCTTGCCGACCTGAATACCGGACGGCAGGTAACGCATATCGCGGATTTCACCGATGGGGTCAGGCAGCTTGGCCACCTGACGCAGGCCTTCGATCATGTCGTCGATACGTGCCGGGGTCAGCGCCAGACGGTCCAGCAGGGCCGGTTCCAGGCCATTGGCGCGGCCGTTGGCCAGGTCCAGTTCGTTGGCCGCGGCGAGTTCGGAGCGCGAAGCATCCAGAGCATCAGCGGCGGCCAGCAAGGCACGGTTCTTCTGCGCGGTGCTCGCACGGGCGATCAACCGCGAGGCCTGACGGGCAGCGCGACCCAGGCGGGTCATGTAGTCAAGAACGGACTCAGTCATGGTCAGGGAGTCTTGGCAAAGAGGAAAGCGGCAGATTATAGCTGTGACGCCGCCCGACTGACAGCGGTGAGGGGCGGATGGTCGAAATGAACTGTAAAAACCTGGGGTTCAGCGGTAATTAAGGTGGGAGTTGTTATGATTCCGTCACATTTAGCCGCATTTCCCCTGACCGCCATGCCCAGCTCATCGCCCCAACGCCCCGCCAGCGCCCTGCCCGACGGCTTCTTCGACCGTGACGCGCAAATTCTTGCGCGGGAACTGCTCGGCAAAGTTGTACGCCATCGCGTCGGCGAAATCTGGCTTTCGGCTCGAATTATTGAAACGGAAGCCTATTACGTGGCCGAAAAAGGTAGCCACGCTTCACTCGGCTACACAGAAAAGCGTAAGGCTTTGTTTCTGGATGGCGGCCATATCTACATGTACTACGCCCGTGGCGGCGACTCCCTGAACTTCAGCGCACATGGACCGGGCAATGCCGTATTGATCAAATCGGCCTATCCGTGGGTCGATGACCTTTCCGGCCAGGCGAGCCTCGCGCAGATGCAGTTGAACAACCCGAATGCCGATGGCAGCCCGCGCACCTCGCAGAAGCTGTGCGCCGGCCAAACGTTGTTGTGCAAAGCGCTGGGGCTCAAAGTGCCGATGTGGGACGCCAAGCGCTTCGACCAGGAAAGGCTGTATGTGGAAGATGTCGGCCAGGTACCGACGCAAATCATCCAGACGACCCGCCTGGGCATCCCCAGTGGCCGCGATGAACACCTGATGTACCGTTTTGTCGATGCAAGCTATGCACCGTACTGCACACGGAACCCGCTGCGCCGAGGCCAGGTCGAAGGCCGCGACTATTTTCTGATTTGAATTTTGTGGTGATGGAGTGACGTTTATGGGCCAATGGCTCGATAGCATTACCGGCTGGCTGACCCTGAACCCACAATGGCTGGCGGTGGCGGTGTTTATCGTCGCGTGCGTGGAATGCCTGGCGATTGCCGGTTTAATCGTACCGGGCACGGTATTGCTGTTTGCCATTGCCGCATTGGCCGGCAGCGGCGCGCTGTCGTTGAGTGAAACACTGTTGCTGGGCTTTCTCGGCGGTTTGCTGGGCGATGGGGTTTCCTACTTTCTGGGCCGACATTTCCACCAGAACATCCGCCGCCTGCCCGGTCTGCGCCACCACCCCGAATGGATGAACGGTGCAGAGACCTACTTCCACAAGTACGGCATCGCCAGCCTGCTGGTCGGACGCTTCATCGGCCCCTTGCGCCCGATGCTGCCGATGGTGGCCGGCATGTGCGATATGCCGTTCCCACGCTTTGCGGCAGTGAGCGTCCTCGCCGCAGCCGGCTGGTCGGTGGCCTACTTGCTGCCGGGCTGGGCCACCGGCGCCGCGTTCCGCCTGCCATTACCGGAAGGCTTCTGGCCTGAGGCCGGCGTTGTCACGGCGTGCCTGGCGGTACTGCTGGGGCTGGGTTTGAACAGCAGCCTGCGCGACCACCGGCGCACCACCTTGTGGATAGGTTGCGCCAGCCTGACGTTGTTGATCGCACTGTTTATCGGTTATCCACACCTGAATGATTTCGATCAGGGCCTTAGCGCACTGGTGCAGGAGCATCGCAGCGCCTGGCTGGATGAAGCCATGGTGATGGTCACCCAATTGGGTGAGTTCAAGAAGATGTTTGTCGCCAGCGCCGTCTTCACCGGGCTTTTGCTACTGGCTCGACAGTGGCGCCACGCCATCTTTGTGGGCGCCACACTGGCCGGATCGGCGGTAATCAACACCGGGAGCAAATTGTTTTTCGCCCGCGGCCGCCCTGAAATCCTTACCGACCCCCTGACCAGTTTCAGCATGCCCAGCGGCCATGCCTCCGGCGCCTTCGCGTTTTTCCTGGCGCTGGCGGTGCTGGCAGGTTGTGGCCAACCGACACGGCTGCGCCTGACGTGGATACTGCTGGGCTGCATTCCCGCCGCATTTATCGCCTTGTCCCGGGTTTACCTGGGCGCGCACTGGCCCTCGGACATCCTGGCCGGCACGCTCCTGGCGATGACGGTGTGTGCCTTCAGCCTCACAGCCATCCAGCACCGCAGCCCACTGCCACCCTTGCGCAAAAAAACATGGTGGCTGCTGCTGCCTGCCATAGTGGCAGTCCTGAGCTTTATTGCACTCACCGGCACATCCCACGCACTGCTGCGCTACGCCTACTGAGTGAAAAGCTCTTCCTGTAGCTCATCAAGCAGCATCTGGATCGCATCCAGGCGCTGCTGCGGGTCGTCGAGTTGCAGCAGGTCGATCTTGTCGGCTTCGGTAAAGGGCAAGAGATAAGCAAGCTGATTGCCCAAGGCTTGCTGGCCCTCGGCGTGAGCGTCCATGTCCAGCGAAGAGACCATCGGATGCTCGGCCAGGGCCTGGAGCAATGCCAACAGATCAGCGTCCTCTTCGTCTAACGGCTGGTCCGGCTGCTCATCCAGCCATTGCACCTCGGCCACCAGCAACTGGTCTTTTTGCACGCCCGTATCGAGCACGCGAAAGCGCCGCCCGCCTTCAACACGAATCCCCAGCAGGCCATTGTCCTGCTGCTTGAAGTCGCGAATCAGCGCTTCACAGCCGATCAGCGCGTAGCCGTCCGGAGCCATGCCTACTTCCTTGCCGTCAAGGATGCACACCACGCCGAAGCTTTCGCCCTTTTTCATGCAACGGCTGATCATGTCCAGGTAGCGCGCCTCGAACAGTTGCAGATCGAGGGTGCAGCCAGGGAACAGCACGGTATTGAGCGGGAACAGCGCCAGACTCATAAAGGTTTCCTTAAACCTGGTTTAAACAATCACTGACACAGCCAACGGCAGGAACACCGCCGTGGCCACGCCCATCAGACTCATGGCCAGCGCCGCAAAGGCGCCACACTCTTCGCTCTCCTGCAGGGCCACCGAGGTGCCGACCGCGTGGGCGGTCATGCCCAACGCCATGCCACGCGCCTCGGGACTGTGCACACCCAGGCGCGAAAGTAACGCCGGCCCCACCATCGCCCCCACCACCCCAGTGATCAGCACAAACACCGCGGCCAGTGCCGCCACGCCGCCGATCTGCTCGGCCACCAGCATGGCGATCGGCGAGGTCACCGACTTGGGCGCCATGGTCATCAGCATCATGTGTTCAGCGCCGAACCACCAGCCGAGCAGCACACACAGGCCGGTAGCCAATACACCGCCTATCACCAGCGTAGTAAAAATTGGCCAAAATAATTGGCGAATGCGCCGCAGATTCAGATAAAGCGGCACCGCCAGCGCCACCGTGGCAGGCCCCAGCAGAATGCCCATGATCTCGGTGCTCTTGCGGTACTCGGCATAGCTCAGGCCGCAGGTGAGCAACACGCCGATCACCAGCAGCATGGAGACCAGTACCGGTTGCAGGAAGATCCAGCGGGTTTTCTCGAACCCCGCCAGCACCAGTTGATAGGCGCCCAGGGTAATACCGATACCGAACAGCGGGTGATGAATCACGGACGTCCACGCGCCATGCCAGTCGAAGATCATTGATCCTTCTCCTTGCGCTTGACCATCTGCTGCATCAGTACGCCAACGAATGCCATGGCGATCACCAGTGACAACACCAGCGCGCCGACGATGGCCCAAAAGTCAGCCGCGATGTCCTTGGCGTACACCATCACGCCGACTGCCGGCGGCACCAGCAGCAGTGGCAGATACCGCAACAGGCTGCCAGCGGCCAGGCTCAACGGCTCGCCCACCTCGCCACGCCAGATCAGGAAACCCAGCATCAGCAGCAGGCCAATGATTGGCCCCGGCAGAACCGGCAACAGCAAATGATTGATCGCCGTGCCGATCAACTGAAACAACACCAGCCATGTCAGACCACGTAACAGCATCCGCTTTCCCCCCTCTGAACTCGCCCGCATTATAAGCATGCCGGCCCTATGCATCGGCATTCGCCAAAAGCATGGTGGGTTGACCGGGCTGGTTGCCCGTGATGATCTACATTGGTTCTCTGTAATCCATAAAAACTGCATCGATGAACCAAGGAGAGACGCAATGCCCTATGTACCTGTAGCGCAGCTCAAAGATTATGTCGGCAAGGAACTGGGACGTTCCGAATGGCTCACCATCGACCAGGCACGTATCAACCTGTTCGCAGAAGCCACTGGCGACCATCAGTTCATCCACGTCGACCCGGTCAAGGCTGCGCAAACGCCGTTCGGCAGCACCATTGCCCACGGTTTCCTGTCGCTGTCGCTGATACCCAAGCTGATGGAAGACATCCTGATCATGCCCGAAGGCCTGAAGATGGCGGTCAACTATGGCTTGGACACCGTGCGCTTTATCCAGCCGGTCAAGGTCAACTCCAAGGTGCGCTTGAACGTGATCCTCACTGACGTCACCGAGAAAAAGCCCGGCCAGTGGCTGTTAAAGGCCACTGCCACACTGGAGATCGAAGGCCAGGAAAAACCGGCCTACATTGCCGAGTCGCTTTCACTCTGTTTCGTGTAAGGCCATCCCTGTGGTGAGAGGCTGAAACTCACCACGGGGTATGTAAATTTATGTATGAAACTCGCAGCTGCGGCATACTCGGCGCTCAAATATCCGGATCCCGCTATGCGCCCACTCGCCCCCCTTGCCCTTGCCCTGTTGCTCACCGCTTGCGGAGACGGCGAATCGCTGTTGCCGCCCGATGCGCGCCTGCCCGACGGCGGCCGCTATCGGGGCGATGTGGTCAACGGGCTGCTGCAAGGCCAGGGCCGTGTGGACTACCCCAACGGCAGTTGGTACGCCGGCGCGTTCGACAAAGGCCAGTGGCACGGCCAGGGCGAGTGGCATGGCAGCAACGGCGAAGTCTATAAAGGCCAGTTCCAGCAAGGTCTGTTCGATGGACAGGGCAGCCTGACCACCGCAGCCAGCCAGTATGTCGGCGGGTTCCGCAACGGTCGGCGCAACGGCGAAGGCACCCTCAAAGAGGGGCAAATGACCTATCGCGGCGAATTCAAAGACGATCAGTATTCCGGTCTCGGCCGCCTGGAGCTGGCCGACGGCAGCCAATACCAGGGCCAGTTCGCCCACGGCAAGCCGAATGGCGAAGGCCAGCGCAACGACGACAGCGGTAATCAGTTCAGTGGTCGCTTCGTCGATGGCCAGTTGGAGGGCAACGGCACCTTCAACAGCGCCGACGGCGACATCTATGTCGGTCAGTTCAAGCAGAACCAACTCAACGGCAAGGGCCGCTATGAAAACGCTGACGGCGACGTGTGGATCGGCCAGTTCAAGGAAGGCGCGCTCAGCGGCAAGGGCGAACTGATCGGCGTGGATGGCAGCCACTACGTCGGCTATTTCAGCGATTGGCGCTTTACCGGAGAAGGTCGCCTGAACCTGACCGACGGCAGCTTCTACATCGGCGGCTTCGACAGCGACAACTATCAGGGCCGCGGCACGCTGGTCCTCACCGACGGCACGGTGCAGGCCGGTACCTGGGTCAACGGCATGCGCGTGCGTGACGCGGACGGCACATTGTTGCCTGACCCACTGGAGATCGGCGTGCTGGCCCAAGGGCATTTGCTCGATGCTGCCTTTGCCGCCGTGCCCGCCTCCACCCCTGCCGTGGAGTTGTACACCCTGGCGGTGGCCGGCGACGGCAAACAAAGCGTGTTCCTGCGCGAAGCCGATTACGTCAGCAACATGCTCGCCACCCGCTTCGGCGCACGTGGGCAGATCCGTTTGGTCAACCACCGCGACCATATCGCCGACCGCCCCCTGGCCACCCGCGAAAGCTTGCGCCGTGCCGTGCAAACCCTGGCCGAGCGCACAGGCCCGGAAGACCTGGTGTTTATCTACATGACCAGCCACGGCACCCACGAACACGAACTGGTGCTGGATCAGCCGCGCATGGAGCTGGCCGATTTGCCCGCCGATGAGCTGGCCGCCGTGCTGACACCGCTGAAAAACCGCGACAAGATCATCGTAATTTCCGCCTGCTATTCCGGCGGCTTTATCCCGGCACTCAAAGACGACCGTACGCTGATCATGACCGCCTCCCGCGCCGACCGCGTGTCCTTCGGTTGCTCCGAAGAAGCCGACTTCACCTACTTCGGCGACGCCCTCTTCGCCCAAGCCTTCAACCAGACCGACGACTTGCAGCAAGCCTTCAAGCTGGCACAGCTGCATGTGAGCGAGCGCGAACAGGCCGACAATTTCGAAGCGTCCGAACCGCAGATCTGGGCCCCCAAAGGCGTGATTGCCCACTGGCAACTTTTACGTAAACAGCAGGCACGAAAGGCGCTCGAAAGCGTCTCAATGAATAGCAAGGAAGCCAAAGGCAACTAAGCTGCAACGTGTAACAAGGGGGAAACACTATGTACCTGACACCTCAGCATATCTTGCTCGCAGGGGCCTCCGGCCTCACTGGCGAACACCTGCTCGACCGCCTGCTCAACGAACCCACCGTGACCCGCGTGCTCGCGCCGAGCCGCAAGCCATTGGCCGAACATCCACACCTGGAAAACCCGGTGGGCGACCCAGCGGTGTTCCTGCCGCAACTGAGCGGCCGGGTGGATATCGCCTTCTGCTGCCTGGGCACCACAATCAAAAAAGCGGGCTCGGAAGAGGCCTTCCGTGCGGTTGACCTGGATATGGTCGTCGCCTTCGCCAAGCGCGCACGGGAAATGGGCGCACGGCACCTGATCGTGATCAGCGCGATTGGCGCCGATCCGAAATCTTCGATTTTCTACAACCGAGTCAAAGGGGAAATGGAGCAAGCACTCAAGGCCCAAGACTGGCCGCAACTGACCATCGTGCGACCGTCGCTGTTATTGGGCGAGCGGCTGGAACCCCGTTTGGCCGAACAACTGGCAGGGCCGCTGTCACGGCTGATTCCCGGCAAGTACCGAGGCATCGAAGTGTGTGAACTGGCCCGGGCCATGTGGCGCCTGGCGCTGGAAGAGCAGAATGGGGTGCGGATCGTAGAGTCGGACGAACTGCGCAAGCTCGGTAAATAAAGCCGAACACAAAGCAAAATGTGGGAGGGGGCTTGCTCCCGATGGCGGAGGGTCAGTCAACATATTGGGTGACTGATACACCGCTATCGGGAGCAAGCCCCCTCCCACATTGGTTTTGTATTGCCTTCGGGTCAGCGCTAGAGCCCGCCTGTGGCGTTAAATCCCACTCCTAGCACCGTCAACACCGACAGCGGCAACAGCAAAGTGTCGAGCAACGCACTGGCCGGCAGGTCGACACCGGGATAGCTCGGCGCCTCAGCACCAAACCGGTCCTTGGCGCAGCAACCTCCATTCATTGCGTACAAGTCCAACCGCGTGCCGGCATACACCACCGGCGCGCCGGGCTGCGCAGCGTCCAGCGTACGCGCGGTGGCGCAGCCGCCCAATTGCAACGCCAGTATCACCAACAGTGCCTTATTCATCGCTGCTCAAATGGTGTTCGCCCCAACGCGGCAGCATGTCCTGTGGAATATTCAGCAGGTTGAGAATCCGCGCCACCACAAAATCCACCAGGTCATCGATGGTCTGCGGCTGATGATAAAAGCCCGGCGACGCAGGCAAGATGGTCACGCCCATGTTCGACAACTTGAGCATGTGCTCCAGATGAATGCTCGAATACGGCGCCTCGCGCGGCACCAGGATCAACTGGCGGCGCTCCTTCAATGTCACGTCTGCCGCGCGCTCGATCAGGTTATTGCAGGCCCCGGTGGCAATCGCCGACAAGGTGCCGGTGGAGCACGGCACAACAACCATTGCCGCCGGTGCACCGGAGCCCGAGGCCACCGGCGACATCCAATCTTCTTTGCCGTAAACCTTGATCTGCCCCGGCGCCGCACCGGTGTACTCGGTGAGGAAGGCCTGCATCATCTGCACCTTGGGAGGCAGTGCCACGTCGGTCTCGGTCGCCATCACCAACTGCGCGGCCTTGGAGATCAGAAAGTGCACCTCGCGATCTTCACGCACCAGGCAGTCAAGCAGACGCAGGCCGTAGGGCGCGCCCGAGGCACCGGTCATCGCCAGGGTGACGCGTTCCGGCCCGCTCATTTCAGCGCCTCGGCCAGTTTGCCGTGCAAGCCGCCGAAGCCGCCGTTGCTCATGACCACCACATGGGTGCCAGGCTTGGCCTGCTGCTTGACGAACTCAATGATGCCCTCGATGGAATCACAGACTTTCGACGGCACCGTGCACTGGGCCGCAATCGCCGGTAAGTCCCAGCCAAGATTGGTCGGGGCGTACCACACCACCTGGTCGGCATCGTTGACGCTTTCCGGCAGGCCGTCGCGGTGTGCACCGAGCTTCATGGAGTTTGAGCGCGGCTCGACAATAGCAATGATCGGGGCATCGCCAACGCGCTTGCGCAGTCCGTCAAGGGTGGTGGCAATGGCGGTTGGGTGGTGGGCAAAGTCGTCGTAGATGGTAATCCCATTCACGTCGGCGACTTTTTCCATGCGGCGTTTTACGCTTTTGAATGCGCTCAGCGCAGCAATACCCATGGAAGGCACCACGCCCACATGCCGTGCGGCAGCCAGGGTGACCAAGGCATTGGCAACGTTGTGCTGACCAGTCATGTCCCACTCGACGATGCCTTGGGCCTCACCCTCAAACAGCACTTCAAACCTGGAACCGTCTTCACTGAGCAACTTGACCTGCCATTGCCCACCCGCACCGGTGGTTTGCACTGGTGTCCAACAGCCCATCTCGATCACGCGCTGCAAAGCCGGCTCGGTAGTCGGGTAGATGACCAGGCCTTCGCTTGGGATGGTGCGCACCAAATGGTGGAACTGCCGCTCGATAGCGGGCAGATCGGGGAAGATGTCCGCATGATCAAACTCAAGGTTATTGAGGATCGCCGTGCGCGGACGGTAGTGGACAAACTTGGAGCGCTTGTCGAAGAAGGCGCTGTCGTATTCGTCAGCTTCGATCACAAAGAACGGCGTGTCGCCCAGGCGCGCGGAGACCGAGAAGTTTTGTGGCACGCCGCCGATCAGGAAGCCAGGACTCATGCCCGCGTGCTCCAGCACCCAGGCCAGCATGCTGCTGGTAGTGGTCTTGCCGTGGGTACCGGCAACGGCCAGTACCCAGCGGCCTTGCAGCACATGATCGGCCAGCCATTGCGGGCCGGAGACGTACGGTAAACCTTTGTTGAGCACGTACTCGACGGCCGGGTTGCCACGGGACATGGCATTGCCGATCACCACCAGATCCGGCACCGGGTCGAATTGCGCCGGATCGTAACCCTGGGTCAGTTCAATGCCCTGCGCTTCGAGTTGCGTGCTCATGGGCGGGTAAACATTGGCATCGGAGCCTGTCACGTGATGGCCCAGCTCTTTAGCCAGAACCGCCATCGAACCCATGAAGGTGCCGCAAATACCAAGAATATGAATGTGCATAGTCGACCTCGTAAACATCGAGGCAGGTTAGCGCAGGGGGGCGAAAATCGCACTCTTTAGCTGTAGGACCAAACCACGATCACCCGGGCAGGGACGCGCGTGCGATGCCGTGCCGGCGCAGCTTTCTATACAACGTATTGCGGCTGACACCCAGTTGCTCCGCCGTATGGGACATGTGCCAGCGCTGTTGTTCCAAGGCCGTTAGCAAGGCAAGTCGCTCAGCGTCTTCCAGGGGCGACTCGGCGGGCTTAGCCTCAACCACCGGTTGCGGCCGGGCCTGGCGGATCGACGCGGGCAAATCTTCAAGGCCCACGCGCCCTTCGTCGCACAGCGCCGCCAACGTACGCAGCACCGTGCGCAGTTGTCGGACGTTACCGGGCCAGGCAAAGGTCAACAGCGCCGAACGCGCCGCCGGCTCAAGTTGTACAGTCTGCCCGCCCGCCTCTTCAGCCAGCAGAAAATCCAGCAACTGAGATTTATCGCTGCGCTCACGCAGCGGTGGCAACCCAACTTCCAGCCCGTTGAGCCGGTAATACAAGTCCTCACGGAAACTGCCGTCCTGGACACGCCCCAGCAAGTTGCGGTGCGTCGCGCTGATAATTCTGACGTTAACCGCCTGGGGCTCACCGCCGATAGGCACCACCATGCGGTCCTCCAGAACCCTTAATAAGCGGGTTTGCAGAGCCAGGGGCATATCACCGATTTCATCGAGGAACAGAGTGCCGCCGTCAGCCTGTTGCAACTTACCCTGCATGCCCTCCTTCCGCGCGCCAGTGAAACTGCCGCCGCGATAACCGAACAGCTCGCTTTCGATCAGGCTTTCCGGGATGGCGGCACAGTTGAGGGCGACGAAGGCTTTGTCGGCACGCTGGCTGGCATGGTGCACGGCCTTGGCAAAGGCCTCTTTGCCGGACCCAGTCTCACCGTTGATCAGCAAAGGAACATCTCGCTCGAATACCCGCAGCGCCTTGCGAAAATCATTTTGCAACGCCGGATCACCCAGGCAGATGCCAGCCAGGCGGGCGGGCTCAGCCTTCGCGATGGGTAAAGACACACTGCGTGGCTGACCACGCAGTGCGGCAAACAAGCGCCGCCCATCGCGGGTGCGCAGTGGCCAACTGGCGGTCGCATTGGCACTGGCGCGACCGAGTAATTGATCCAGAGAACAGTCGAAGAACGCCTCCACCGGCTGACCCAGCAGGTTGCCTCGAACCTGCCCTAGCAGATTCAGCGCGCTCTGGTTCATCGCGCAAATGCGCCCTTCACCATCGAACGCCAGCAACCCTTCGCTGAACAGGCCCACGGACTCGGCCTGCAGATGAAAGCGCAACAGCCAGTGGTGCTCGAAATGGCGCAGGAAGTAGCAGCTCTCGATCATCTTCGCTGACAGGTTCACCAGCGCCATGGTGTGAAACTGACTCTGGCGCGATACCGCTTCCCGGGCTGACGACACGTCCAACACCGCCAGCAATTCACCATGGGGGTCGAACACCGGGCTCGCCGAGCAGGTCAGCCCGGTGTGGCGGCCACGGAAGTGTTCATCGCGATGAATGGTCAGGGACTGACGCTCCACCAGGCAGGTGCCGATGCCATTGGTCCCTTCGCAGGCTTCACTCCAATCGGCACCGAGCCACAGACCGGCGCGCTCGAAAATCTTGCGCTCGGACGGCGCGGTGACACAGTTGAGGATCACTCCGCGCGCATCGGTCAGCAGTACCGCGTGGCCGGCACCGGAGAGCTGCTGGTGCAGGCTATTCATCTCACTGCCGGCGATGTGCAGCACTTGCTGCAGACGCTCGCGGCTTTCCAACAGGCGCCCGTGTTCAAGCACGGTGGGTGCGATGGTCTGCGCGGGATCCAGGTGGTAATCCTCCAGGCACCGCAGCCAGGAACGGGCGATGGACGGATCGCTGGAGGGGTCACGGCCACGTGCCACGGTGAGGACTTGCTGGGCATGGCGACTGAAATGATCGTTGTGCATGTTCTTATTATTCTCCCTGCGTGAGAGCGTCCAGCATCCCCCAGCCCTGCAAGAGATGCAATCCCGTGCAGACCCACCGGTCACAGGCTGTACCGTTTATGGCACAAAGTGTCACCCAGGCTGTGCCAGGCGTGTGACAGCAATGCCTTGCAACACACCCCAACCCCTTGATTTACCTGGCCCTCAAGGCAGTGGCCCGACCTTTGCTCTACGCTTTACCAAGCGCTTGAGCGCTGCACTCCAATAAACATAAAAGCCAGGAGATACCCACCATGCGTTACGCACACCCCGGTACTGAAGGCGCGATCGTTTCGTTCAAGGCCAAGTACGGCAACTACATTGGTGGCGAATTCGTTGCGCCGGTCGACGGCAACTATTTCACCAACACCTCGCCGGTCAACGGCAAGCCCATCGCCGAATTCCCGCGCTCCACTGCCAAAGACATCGACAAGGCCCTCGACGCCGCCCACGCCGCCGCTGACGCCTGGGGCAAGACCTCGGCCCAGGACCGCTCGCTGGTGCTGCTGAAAATCGCCGACCGCATCGAACAGAACCTCGAACTGCTGGCCATTACCGAAACCTGGGACAACGGCAAAGCCGTGCGTGAAACCCTCAACGCCGATATCCCGCTGGCCGCCGACCACTTCCGCTACTTTGCCGGCTGCATCCGCGCCCAAGAAGGCACCAGCGCCGAGATCAACGAACACACCGCGTCCTATCACTTCCACGAGCCTCTGGGCGTGGTTGGTCAGATCATCCCGTGGAACTTCCCGCTGCTGATGGCCGCCTGGAAACTCGCCCCGGCCCTGGCGGCCGGTAACTGCGTGGTGCTCAAGCCCGCCGAACAAACCCCGCTGGGCATCAACGTGCTGATGGAAGTCATCGGCGACCTGCTGCCACCGGGCGTGCTGAACGTAGTACACGGTTTCGGCAAAGAAGCCGGCGAAGCTCTGGCCACCAGCAAACGCATCGCCAAGATCGCCTTCACCGGCTCCACCCCGGTGGGTTCGCACATCATGCATGCGGCGGCGGAGAACATTATTCCGTCCACCGTTGAGCTGGGCGGCAAGTCGCCGAACATCTTCTTCGCCGACATCATGAAAGCCGAACCGTCCTTCATCGAGAAAGCCGCCGAAGGCCTGGTGCTGGCGTTCTTCAACCAGGGCGAGGTGTGCACCTGCCCATCCCGTGCGCTGGTGGAAGAGTCGATCTATGACGACTTCATGAAAGTGGTGATGAAGAAAATCGAGCAGATCAAACGCGGTGACCCGCTGGACACCGACACCATGGTCGGCGCCCAGGCGTCCGAGCAGCAGTTCGACAAGATCCTGTCTTACCTGGAAATCGCCAAGGGCGAAGGCGCGCAGTTGCTCACCGGCGGCAAGGTGGAGCAGCTCACCGGCGACATGGCCGGCGGTTATTACATCCAGCCGACGCTGCTCAAGGGCACCAACGAAATGCGTGTGTTCCAGGAGGAAATCTTCGGCCCAGTGGTGAGCATCACCACCTTTAAGGACGAAGCCGAAGCCTTGGCCATTGCCAACGACACCGAGTTCGGCCTGGGCGCCGGCGTGTGGACCCGCGACATCAACCGCGCCTACCGCATGGGCCGGGCGATCAAGGCGGGCCGAGTGTGGACCAACTGCTACCACCTGTACCCGGCGCATGCCGCGTTCGGTGGCTACAAGAAGTCCGGTGTGGGCCGCGAGACACACAAGATGATGTTGGACCACTACCAGCAGACCAAGAACTTGCTGGTGAGTTACGACATTAATCCGCTGGGCTTCTTCTAACTAACATCCCCTCCCACTTTTGAAACAAGGTCAATGATGGGAGGGGGTTTGCCCCCTCCCACACTTAGATCGTCACAAGTACTTGCGAATAGCATTCGGCACACAGAGGCCGAGTTAAAAACAATAACAACGAAAGGTACTTCTTCATGCCTAGCGAACCGACTGGATCTTCTGTCGACTTCGAAAAAGTTGACTCCCAATACTTCCAACAACGCGAACTTAAAAAAGGCGCCGCCGGCTGGGTGCTGTTAGTTGGGCTCGGCGTTGCCTACGTTATTTCCGGCGACTATGCCGGCTGGAACTTTGGCCTCGCCCAGGGTGGCTGGGGCGGTATGTTCCTCGCCACATTGCTGATGGCCACCATGTACCTGTGCATGTGTTTCTCCCTGGCCGAACTGTCTTCGATGATCCCTACCGCTGGCGGTGGCTACGGCTTTGCTCGAAGTGCCTTCGGGCCTTGGGGCGGTTTTCTCACGGGCACGGCCATTCTGATCGAATACGCCATCGCCCCCGCCGCCATCGCGGTGTTTATCGGCGCTTACTGCGAGTCGCTGTTCGGCATTGGCGGTTGGATGATCTACTTGGCGTTCTACATCATCTTTATCGGTATCCACATCTTTGGCGTTGGCGAAGCCTTGAAGCTGATGTTTGTCATCACTGCCATCGCCGCGATTGCACTGGGCGTGTTCCTGGTGTCGATGGTGCCGCACTTCAACGTCGCCAACTTGCTGGATATTCCGGTGACCGAGGCCAAGGGCGCCAGCACCTTCCTGCCGTTTGGCTACGTCGGCGTGTGGGCGGCAATTCCCTACGCGATCTGGTTTTTCCTGGCCGTAGAAGGCGTGCCGCTGGCCGCCGAAGAAACCAAGAACCCCAAGCGCGACCTGCCTCGTGGCCTGATCGGCGCCATTGTGGTGCTGACCAGCTTTGCCTTGTTGATCCTGGTGATTGCACCGGGCGGCGCGGGCACTTACGTGTTGATCAAATCCGGGAACCCGCTGGTGGAAGCGCTGGCGTTGTCCTACGGCGGTTCGACCTGGATGGGCAGCTTCGTCAACCTGGTTGGCTTGGCCGGACTGATCGCCAGCTTTTTCTCGATTATCTATGCCTATTCGCGGCAGATCTTCGCCTTGTCCCGTGCCGGCTACCTGCCGCGCAAGCTGTCTGAGACCAACAAGAGCAAGGCACCGGTACTGGCGCTGGTGATCCCCGGCATTATCGGTTTCGGCCTGTCGCTGACAGGCCAGGGGGATTTGCTGATCCTGGTGGCGGTGTTTGGCGCGACCATTTCCTACGTACTGATGATGGCCGCGCACATAACCCTACGCATCCGTCGCCCCAAAATGGACCGTCCTTACCGCACGCCGGGTGGCATTTTCACTTCAGGGGTTGCCTTGGTACTCGCCTGCGTGGCCGTCGTTGCGGGCTTTCTGGTGGATCCACGGGTGGTGATTGGCGCCGCGATCATCTATGGAGTATTAATTGCTTACTTTGCTTTCTACAGCCGGCATCACTTGGTAGCAGGCACGCCCGAAGAGGAATTCGCGGCGATCCAGGCCGCAGAGGCCGCCTTGCACTAACTGCCGTAAACCTCGACGCGGGCTGCTGCCCGCGTCGTCAAGGAGACACTGTATGGCAAGCTTTTCCCACGCGGTGGGTGCACAAACCTACCGCTTCGACAGCCTCAAGGACGTGATGGCCAAGGCCAGTCCCGCGCGCTCCGGAGACTTTCTCGCCGGCGTCGCCGCGCAGAACGACGGTGAGCGGGTGGCGGCGCAAATGGCGCTGGCAAATATCCCGTTGAAACACTTCCTCGAAGAAGCGCTGATCCCCTATGAAAGCGATGAAGTCACCCGACTGATCATCGACACCCACGACAAGCAGGCTTTCGCCGTTGTCAGTCACCTGACCGTCGGTGGCCTGCGCGACTGGCTGCTCAGCGACGCTGCCGATGAACATTCCCTACGCGCCTTGGCGCCGGGTCTGACACCGGAAATGGCTGCTGCGGTGTCCAAGATCATGCGCGTGCAGGACTTGGTACTCGTGGCACAGAAGATCCGCGTCGTCACCCAGTTTCGCGGCACCATGGGCCTGCGCGGTCGCCTGTCGACCCGCCTGCAACCGAACCACCCGACCGACGAGCCGGCGGGCATCGCTGCGAGCATTCTCGACGGCCTGTTGTACGGTAACGGCGACGCCATGATCGGCATTAACCCGGCCACCGACAGCATCGCCTCGATCTGCGCGATGCTGGAGATGCTCGACGCCATCATCCAGCGCTACGAAATCCCCACCCAGGCCTGTGTGCTGACCCACGTCACCACCTCCATCGAAGCCATCAACCGCGGCGTGCCGCTGGATCTGGTGTTCCAGTCGATTGCCGGCACCGAAGCGGCCAACGCCAGTTTCGGCATCAACCTGAATGTGCTGCAGGAAGGCTACGACGCGGGCTTGAGCTTGAACCGAGGCACTCTGGGCCAAAACCTGATGTATTTCGAAACCGGCCAGGGCAGCGCCTTGTCGGCCAATGCGCATTTTGGCGTTGACCAGCAAACCTGCGAAACCCGCGCCTATGCCGTGGCACGGCATTTCAAACCGTTTCTGGTAAACACGGTGGTCGGGTTTATCGGCCCCGAGTACCTGTACAACGGCAAGCAGATCATCCGTGCCGGCCTGGAAGACCACTTCTGCGGCAAATTGCTGGGTGTACCGATGGGTTGCGACATCTGTTACACCAACCACGCCGAAGCCGACCAGGACGACATGGACACCCTGCTGACCCTGCTGGGCGTGGCCGGGATCAACTTCATCATGGGTATCCCCGGCTCCGACGACATCATGCTCAACTACCAGACCACCTCGTTCCACGACGCCTTGTACGCTCGCCAGACGTTGGGTTTAAAGCCGGCACCGGAGTTTGAACAGTGGCTGGCAAAAATGGGCATTTTTACGCAAGCCGACGGCAAGGTGCGCTTCGGCAACAGCCTGCCACCGGCGTTTCGCCACGCCCTGGAGCAATTGGGATGAAGGAGCCGCCTGTGCAACTCGACCTGCCTGAAAACCCGTGGTTGGAACTGCGGCGCCTGACCCCGGCGCGTATTGCCTTGGGCCGTACCGGTACCAGCATTCCTACCAACGCCCAGCTTGATTTCCAATTTGCCCACGCCCAGGCGCGGGACGCGGTGCATCTGCCTTTCGACCATGCTGGCCTTAGCAGTCAACTGGCCGAACGTGGGCGTGACAGCCTGTTGCTGCACAGCGCCGCAACCGACCGGCATAGCTACTTGCAACGTCCGGATTTGGGGCGGCGCTTGAGCGACGAATCGGCACAGAGCCTGCGGGATTACGCGGCAGCGCATCCCGGCGGCGTGGACCTGGCGGTCGTGGTGGCTGATGGTCTGTCGGCGCTGGCGGTGCATAAACATACGTTGCCGTTTCTTACGCGCATGGAAGAACAAACCCACGCCGAAGGGTGGTCCTTGTCGCCGGTGATCCTGGTGGAACAGGGGCGCGTGGCGGTGGCCGACGAAATCGGGCAACTGCTCGGCGCCAAAATGGTGGTGATCCTCATCGGCGAACGGCCGGGGCTCAGTTCGCCGGACAGTCTGGGGCTGTATTTCACATACAACCCTAAGATCGGACTCACCGATGCCTATCGCAATTGCATCTCCAACGTGCGCTTGGAAGGCTTGAGTTACGGGATGGCGGCCCATCGTTTGCTGTATTTGATGAAAGAGGCGTGTCGCCGGCAGCTCTCGGGGGTAAACCTCAAGGATGAGGCGCAGCTGCAGACCATCGAGTCCGACGACCCAAACCTGATGAAAGGTAATTTCCTGCTCAGCCCACCGCTGGACTGATCCCGGCACGATTGCGCTTTTTGGCGTCTTTAGGCAGCATCAATTCACGGCCGCACGTGTGGTCATACCCATCTGGAAGTTGAGGCCTGGCATGCGGATTACTCAAGCGACCCTGGAACACCTGGACCTGTTGACCCCGCTGTTCGTCAAATACCGCGAGTTTTATGGGGCCCTGCCGTTCCCGGACTCATCGCGGGCTTTTTTGGAAAAGCGCCTGCGCCGCAAGGAGTCGGTGATTTACCTGGCCTTGGCCGATGATGACGACAAGAAGTTGCTTGGTTTTTGTCAGTTGTATCCGAGCTTTTCGTCGCTTTCGCTCAAGCGGGTGTGGATCCTCAATGACATCTACGTAGCCGAAGACGCGCGTCGGCAGCTGGTGGCGGATAACCTGATGCGCACCGCGAAAAAGATGGCCAAAGAGACGCACGCAGTGCGGCTGCGGGTGTCGACCAGCAGTGACAACCAAGTGGCGCAGAAGACGTACGAGTCAATCGGGTTTCGTGAAGACACCGAGTTCAAGAACTACACCTTGCCGATCAGCGAAGACTGACTCCCGGACACCGTGGACACCTTGTGGGAGGGGGCTTGCCCCCGATAGCGGTTTGTCAGTCAGACTATTTATAACTGACCCACCGCTTTCGCGAGCAAGCCCGCTCCCACATTGATTTCTGGCGATCTTCAGACCTCACGCCACGACATCCCCCGCTACAAAACCAACACGCTTTTCACCTCTCAATCCGTATAATGCGGACCTTTCAGGGTTGTAAGAAATGCGGCATACACTTGTAGCCTTATTACCCGAGCTTCCGCACAGGCCTGCTGAGCCGGGCCGTTCACACAGGTGCCATCCATGGATTTCAACCCGCTCGACCTTATCCTGCATCTCGACGTCTACCTCGACCTGCTGGTAACCAATTACGGTCCGTGGATCTACGCCATTCTGTTTCTGGTCATCTTTTGCGAAACCGGTCTGGTGGTCATGCCGTTCCTGCCAGGCGACTCCTTGCTGTTTATCGCCGGAGCCATCGCCGCAGGTGGCGGCATGGACCCGGTATTGCTGGGCGGCCTGTTGATGTTGGCGGCAATCCTCGGCGACAGCACCAACTACGTAATCGGACGAACAGCCGGAGAACGCCTGTTCAGTAACCCGAACTCGAAGATTTTCCGCCGCGACTATCTGCAAAAAACCCACGATTTCTACGACAAGCACGGCGGCAAAACCGTGACCCTGGCGCGCTTCCTGCCGATTCTGCGCACCTTTGCGCCGTTCGTGGCCGGCATCGCGAGAATGCCCTACCCACGGTTCTTCGGATTTAGCGTGCTGGGCACTATCCTCTGGGTCGGCGGCCTGGTGACCCTGGGCTACTTCTTCGGCAACGTGCCCTTTATCAAGAAAAACCTGTCGCTGCTGGTGGTGTTCATCATCCTGCTGTCCCTGGTGCCGATGATCATTGGTGTGTTCCGCAGCCGTTTTGGCCGCACTTCCTCCGAAGCCAAGCAGCAGTAACCTGCGATGTGGTCCCTCAGCGCCTGGCGTCGCCGGCGCCTGCTGGCCAAGCACCCGATTGCCGATGAAACCTGGCAACGGGTGCGCCACCACCTGACCTTCCTCGACGGTATCAGCGCCGAGCAGGACCAGTGGTTGCGCGAAGCCTGCGTGGTGTTTCTCGCCGAAAAACACCTCACCGCCCTGCCGGGCGTCGAGCTGCACCAGGAACAACGCCTGCTGCTCGCCGCTCAGGCGCAATTGCCACTGATGAACCTCGGCGACCTCGACTGGTATCAGGGCTTCCACGAAATCGTGTTGTACCCCGACGACTTCCTGAGCCCCCAGCGCCATCGAGACAGCAGCGGCATCGAACACGAGTGGGACGGCGAACACAGCGGTGAAGCCTGGCAGCAAGGCCCGGTGATCCTCGCCTGGCCGGGCGTACTCGCCAGCGGCCAGTGGGAGGGCTACAACCTGGTGATCCACGAACTGGCCCACAAACTCGACATGCTCAACGGCGACGCCAACGGCCTACCGCCGCTGCACCACGACATGCGCGTGCAGGAGTGGGCCAGCGTGATGCAAAGCGCTTATGACGATCTCAATCGCCAGTTGGACGCCAACCCGGACGCCGACACCGAGATCGACCCCTACGCCGCAGAAAACCCGGCGGAATTCTTTGCGGTCACCAGCGAATATTTTTTCAGCGCCCCGGATTTACTGGTCCGCACTTATCCACAGGTGTATGCCCAACTCAGTCGCTTTTATCGCCAAGACCCCTTGGCCCGCCTGACCCATCTGCAAGCCCACGACCCGCGTTATCAGCCACAAGACGAATGACCGTACGACGTCTGGCGCATGGCATCGCCGTCAGAATATGCCTATAATCGCCGCCACTTTTAGGCCAATCCGGCCATGTCATATGGCCAACTACGGGGGCAACGCCCAATGAGCTACAGCAAGATTCCGGCTGGCAAAGACCTGCCGAACGACATCTACGTCGCCATCGAGATTCCGGCCAACCACGCGCCGATCAAATACGAAATCGACAAAGACAGCGACTGCCTGTTCGTTGACCGTTTCATGGCCACCCCGATGTTCTATCCGGCCAACTACGGTTTCATCCCGAACACCCTGGCTGACGACGGTGATCCCCTCGACGTGCTGGTCGTAACGCCTTACCCGGTCACCCCTGGTTCGGTCATCCGCGCACGTCCGGTCGGCATCCTGAACATGACCGACGACGGCGGCGGCGATGCCAAAGTTATCGCAGTCCCACACGACAAGCTGTCCCAGCTGTATGTGGACGTGAAGGAATACACCGACCTGCCACCACTGCTGCTGGAACAGATCAAGCACTTCTTCGAGAACTACAAAGACCTCGAAAAAGGCAAGTGGGTGAAGATCGACGGTTGGGGCAACGCAGACGCCGCCCGCGCCGAGATCATGAAGTCGGTTGCAGCCTACAAAGGCTGATACCCGCTCTTCATTGCCCCGGCAATTAAAAAGCCCCGATTATTCGGGGCTTTTTTGTGGGAAAACTAAACAACAAGTTCAAAAATTAATACACGCCGTTCAACTAAGCGATACAACTGAAAGATCAAGCCACAACTAAGCAAAAACCTACAGGCGCAATTCAACGCATGGTTTATTTGATTGGTTTTCTTGGCCAGTAAACTCTGCGTTTATGAATACATCAGGTGATCGTTTAAAAGTGCTATTGCAGGAAGTTCATCTTTCCGCATCCGACTTCGCCAAAAACCGTGGTGTCACGCCTCAACACGTGAACAACTGGTTCAAACGCGGTGTACCCATGGGCCGACTCAACGAGTTTGCAGAACTTCTCTGCGTCTCCAGCCGTTGGCTGCGCACCGGCGAAGGCCCCAAACACCCACCGGCCAACTTCCTGCTGGAAGGCCCAGACGCCCGGAAAGGACTGCCCAGCACCCGAGAAGGAGGCGGAAAGTACCTCACAGGCCCAACCTGCCCTCCGGAACCACTCGATGTGGAGATTCCCCTCCACCCCACATTCACCTCAACCGAGCGCATCCGCGTCTCCCTGCATACTCTCGAAACCCTTACCGTCAACCCTGACCGCGCGGTAGGCGCCTACATGGTCGACAACAGCATGATCGACATCATCCAACAGGGCGCCACCCTCGCCATCGACAGAGGCCGCACCCAAATCATTGATGGCGAAATCTACGCCGTCGAACACGACGGCATGCTGCGCATCAAATATCTCTACAACCGTCCAGGGGGAGGGTTGCGCATGCGAAGCCACAACGCCAGCGAACACCCGGACGAATACCTCAACCATGAAGAACGCTTCGAGCAGAACTTCAAAATCGTCGGCTGGATATTCTGGTGGTCCACCCTCAACAACCGCCGCCCGCCCGTTCCGCTGGATGAGCACCTATTAGGCTGGGAAGGCTCTAAATCGGAACCGGAGGTGGGCATTTAAGGTGAATGTGGGTATCATGCGCCGCACATTTGGCAGGGGGTGGCTTAAGGCTAACCACCCTGCTCGGCGAAGCGGAGGAGTTCCCGCGGATGCCCCTACTATTCAGCCCGACGCAATGTGGGCTGAGCGATTTGAAGGCTGGTGAGGTTTGTCAAAAACAAGCTGAGGCAGTCCCCGAGAAGCCGGCCACAAGCCGGCTTTTTAATGCCTCTAATAATCTCCCCCCCTGCAAATCAAGCCAACGTGCACGCATCCTCTTTGCCTCCGCTCGCTCCCAACCCCATGCCCAGCCTCCATCCTTTGTCCCTTTTTAGTTGACAGTAAGACTCCCCTCGCCCGATTTATCCTCCAATCACGACCCATTAATCTGTGCCCATGTTGAACGCAACGCCAAACCCACTTAAACAAAAAAGGATTCAACCATGAGCACTCCGACCTACAACCGCTTGAACAAAGACGACGCCGTAGTCCTGCTGGTCGACCACCAGACCGGCTTGATTTCCTTGGTGCAAGACTTCTCGCCCAACGAGTTCAAGAACAACGTGCTGGCACTGGCCGACCTGGCCAAATTCTTCAACCTGCCGACCATCCTCACCACCAGCTTTGAGCAAGGCCCCAACGGCCCTCTGGTGCCTGAGTTGAAGGAGATGTTCCCGGACGCGCCGTACATCGCTCGTCCTGGCCAGATCAATGCGTGGGACAACGAAGACTTCGTCAAGGCGATCAAGGCTACCGGCCGTAAGCAGATCATCATTGCCGGCGTAGTGACGGATGTGTGCGTAGCGTTCCCGACCTTGTCGGCGTTGGCAGAAGGGTTTGAGGTGTTTGTGGTGACCGATGCATCCGGCACGTTCAATACCACCGTGCAACAAGCGGCATGGAGCCGGATGACGCAAGCCGGTGCACAGTTGATGAACTGGTTCTCGGTGGCGTGTGAGCTGCACCGCGACTGGCGCAACGATATCGAAGGCCTGGGCAATCTGTTGTCCCAGCGTATTCCCAACTATCGCAACTTGATGAATGGTTATGCGGCGCTGACAGCCCATCAGAAATAAGTCAGCCGAAATTCCCGATAAGCCTGCCTTGAAAAGCAGGCTTTCGGTGTTCACCTGAGCGTAACCCGCCCGTTCACGCTCAACTTGCTCGAGGCTTGGCAACTGTTTTGCAACTGCCGGCAACGTCCCCATCCCGCGTGTTGCGGGACCACCTGTGTTCAATCGACGGTGCGATTTACCACCTCGTAATTCCCACCACTCATTTGCCCCACTCCCCCATGTCTGCTAGTGTCCCGCCGGTTTACCGTCTACCGGAATAGCCGCCATGGCCCGCAAAAAAGTTGCACTCGATTTCGAACAATCCCTCGCCGACCTGCAAACCCTGGTCGAGCGTCTGGAGAATGGCGAGTTGTCGCTGGAGGACTCGCTGACGGCGTTTGAGCAAGGCATCGGCCTGACTCGCGACTGCCAGAGCGCGCTGGCGCAGGCGGAGCAGAAGGTACAGGTGTTGCTGGAGCGTGACGGGGAGTTGGCCGAAGAACCTTTCGATGCGGAACAGCCGGAATGATCGACGCGTATCAGGCCAGTAGCCAAGCCCGGGTGAATGCGGCGCTGGAGCCCTTGTTTGTTGCGCCCAGCCCAGAAATGAACCGTCTCTATGCAGCCATGCGCTATAGCGTGATGAATGGCGGCAAGCGTGTGCGCCCGCTGCTGGCGTATGCGGCGTGTGAAGCCCTCGGTGCGCCTGCCGAGCAGGCCAACGGCGCGGCGTGTGCGGTGGAGCTGATCCACGCTTATTCCCTGGTACACGACGATTTGCCGGCAATGGACGACGACGATCTGCGTCGCGGCCAGCCAACCACTCACAAAGCCTTTGATGAAGCCTATGCGATTCTGGCCGGTGACGGCCTTCAAAGTCTGGCGTTCAGCGCATTGCTGGACCCGGGCTTGAGCAGCGTCAACGCCGAGACTCGCCTGCGCATGGTCACCGCCCTCGCCCACGCTGCGGGCCCGGCCGGTATGGTCGGTGGGCAGGCGATCGACATGGGTTCGGTCAGTCTCAAGCTGGATCAAAAAGCTCTGGAACATATGCATCGCCACAAGACCGGCGCGCTCATCGAGGCTGCCGTGCACCTCGGTGCCCTGGCCAGTGGCCGTGCCGAAGCTGCGCAGTTGGCAGCCTTGCAGACGTATTCCCGGGCCATCGGCCTGGCTTTCCAAGTGCAGGACGACATTCTCGACGTGGAAAGTGACACGGCCACCTTGGGCAAGCGCCAAGGTGCCGATATCGCACGGGACAAACCGACTTATCCTGCGCTGCTTGGTCTCGACGCTGCCAAGGCATATGCCCTGGAACTGCGCGACCAGGCCCTGGACGCCCTGCGACCTTTCGACGCGGCAGCCGCGCCACTGCGTGACCTGGCGCGGTATATCGTCGAACGCCGCCACTGATAACAGCGGCCATTGCAGCCGCATATCGGCCAAGTTCGGCGCTCTGCGTGGGCAGTTTGCGATGCTTGAGGTAAACTGCCGCCTCTTCTTATACCTATAACGATTCGCCTGATGCCCACGACGTTTCAAGAGATTCCCCGCAAGCGCCCGTCCACGCCCCTGCTCGACCGTGCTGTCACGCCGGACGGCCTGCGTCGTCTGGGTGAAGCCGAGCTGGAAACCCTGGCCGATGAACTGCGCCTGGAATTGCTCTACACGGTCGGTCAGACCGGTGGGCATTTTGGTGCAGGCCTGGGCGTCATCGAGCTGACCATCGCGTTGCATTACGTGTTCGATACCCCGGACGACCGGCTGGTGTGGGACGTGGGCCATCAGGCGTATCCGCATAAAATCCTCACCGGCCGACGCGAGCGCATGAGTACCCTGCGCCAAAAGGACGGTGTTGCCGCCTTCCCGCGTCGCGCCGAGAGCGAGTACGACACCTTTGGCGTCGGTCACTCCAGCACCTCTATCAGTGCAGCGCTGGGCATGGCGATTGCCGCCCGCCTGCAAAACAGTGATCGCAAGGCGATTGCCGTGATCGGTGATGGCGCGTTGACCGCCGGCATGGCCTTCGAAGCGCTGAACCATGCGCCTGAAGTGAACGCCAACATGTTGGTGATCCTCAATGACAACGACATGTCGATCTCTCGCAACGTCGGTGGCCTGTCCAATTACCTGGCAAAAATCCTCTCCAGCCGTACCTACGCCAGCATGCGCGAAGGCAGCAAGAAGGTGCTCTCGCGTCTGCCCGGCGCGTGGGAAATTGCCCGACGCACCGAAGAATATGCCAAGGGCATGCTTGTCCCTGGCACCCTGTTCGAAGAGCTGGGCTGGAACTACATCGGCCCTATTGACGGCCACGATCTGCCCACTCTGATCGCCACGCTGCGTAACATGCGCGACCTCAAAGGCCCGCAGTTCCTGCATATCGTCACCAAGAAAGGTAAAGGCTTCGCCCCGGCGGAAGTCGACCCGATTGGTTACCACGCGATCACCAAGCTGGAACCTGTGGACGCCCCAGCCGCTGCGCCGAAAAAGGCCAGCGGGCCGAAGTATTCCGGTGTGTTTGGCGAATGGCTGTGCGACATGGCCGCTGCCGACCCGCGCCTGGTGGGCATTACCCCGGCGATGAAGGAAGGCTCCGACCTGGTGGCGTTCAGCGAGCGTTTCCCGCTGCGCTATTTCGACGTGGCGATTGCCGAGCAGCACGCGGTGACTTTCGCCGCCGGTATGGCCTGTGAAGGCGCCAAGCCAGTAGTAGCGATTTACTCCACTTTCCTGCAACGCGGTTATGACCAGCTCATTCACGATGTGGCGGTGCAGAACCTTGACGTGCTGTTCGCCATCGACCGCGCGGGTCTTGTAGGCGAAGACGGCCCAACTCACGCCGGCAGCTTCGACCTATCGTACCTGCGTTGCATCCCCGGCATGCTGGTAATGACGCCGAGCGACGAGAACGAACTGCGCAAGATGCTCAGCACTGGCCACCTGTATAACGGCCCGGCCGCCGTGCGTTACCCGCGTGGTAATGGCCCGAATGCAGTGATCGACAAAGATCTGGAGCCGATCGAGATCGGCAAAGGCATCGTGCGTCGACAGGGCAGCCAGGTCGCGTTCCTGGTGTTCGGCGTGCAATTGGCCGAAGCACTGAAAGTCGCCGAAAAGATCGACGCGACCGTGGTGGATATGCGCTTCGTCAAACCGCTGGATGAAGCCTTGGTACGCGAGATCGCCGGTAGCCATGAGTTGCTGGTGACCGTTGAAGAGAACGCCATCATGGGCGGCGCCGGCGCGGCAGTCAGTGAGTTCCTGGCACGGGAGAATATCCTCAAGTCGGTGCTGCACCTGGGCTTGCCGGATGTGTACGTCGAACACGCCAAGCCAGCGCAGATGCTGGCGGAGTGCGGCTTGGACGAAGCAGGGATCGAGGCTTCGGTGCGCGCACGAATGGCGCTGCTGGACCTGTAGAAACCGGATCAACATGTGGGAGGGGGCTTGCCCCCGATAGCGGCAGTTCAGTCAACAACTTTGCTGACTGACAGGCCGCCATCGGGGGGCAAGCGCCCTCCCACATTTGATTTGTGTCACCTTCAAAAGCTGTGAACCGTCTATGAATCGCCTGTACCTTGCCCTGCTGCTTCTGCCCTCCCCTGAATTGCTCGCCGAAACCCGCGACGAGGCCCTGAAGCTCCCCGAAGTGGTTATCAGCGCAAACCGTCAGGTCCAGGCGCGCAACGACAGCAGCGCCGCCAACTCCGTCTTCACCCGCGACGACATCGACCGCCTGCAACCGACCAGCCTCACTGACCTGCTCAGCCGAGTGCCCGGCGCGCAAGTCGCGCGAACCGGCGGACGCGGCAGTTTGCCGGGGATCTACCTACGCGGCACTAAATCCGCCCAGAGCCTAGTGCTGGTGGACGGCCAGCGCATCGCCAACACCACGTCCGGCGACAGCGGCCTGCAATACCTGAATATCGACCAGATTGAGCGCGTGGAAGTCCTGCGCGGCTCGCGCTCGGTGATCTACGGCAGCGATGCCATCGGCGGTGTGATCCAAGTGTTTACCCGGCGCAACGCCGAGCAAGGCCTGCAACCGCGCGTGAAACTGGGTTTTGGCAGCAATAACACTTGGGAGCGCAGCCTCGGTCTCTCGGGTGGCGATGAACACACGCGCTTCAACCTCGGGGCGAGCCTGGATGAAACTGCCGGGATCAATTCGACCCACGAATCCTTCCCCAGCGACGGCGACCATGATGCCTATCGCAACCAATCGGTGAGCCTGAACCTCAGCCATTCGTTCAGCGATGCGCTGGAGGTGGGTTTCAACCTGCTGGATAACCGTGGCAAGTCGGAGTACGACAACAGCTTCGGCCGCTACGACATCGTCACCAAGCAGACTGTTGGGCAAAAACCCTACACCGACTACGCCGTGAGCAGCGCCAGCGGTTATATCGACGCCACGTTCAGTGAGCGCTGGCAATCGCGCGTGGAACTGGGCCACAGCGAGAACCGTGACACCAAACGCGACACCCTCAGTGATTATTTCAGCGCATTCAACACCTACCGCGACTCCGTCAACTGGCAGAACGACCTGACCCTGGATGAACAGAACAGCCTGATCTTGGGCGGTGACTGGTACGAAGACCGCTTCCACGGTTCCACCACTTTCACCGAAAACAGCCGCTGGAACCGCGCCGCCTTTGTGCAGCACCGCTTCCGCGGCGAACGGTTCTCCACAGAGCTGGGGCTGCGCCACGACGAGAACCAGCAGTTCGGCGGCCAGAACAGCTGGAGCGGTACGCTCACCGTGCCGGTCAATCCCGACAATGACCTGTTACTGAGTTACAGCGAAGGATTCCGTGCGCCGAGCTTCAACGACCTGTATTACCCGCAAACGCAATACAGCAACCCCAACCTGCAGCCCGAAACCTCGAAAAGCTACGAACTGCAATGGCGCAGCCAACTGAGTGACAGCACGCGCCTGGAAGCCTCGGTGTACCGCACCGACCTGAGCAACGCGATCATCCTCGACCGTACCGACAAACCGCAAAATGTGGCATCGGCGCGCATCAATGGCTTTGAAGCGGCGCTGAAACAGGAACTGTTCGGCTGGCAGGGCAACCTGGGTGTTTCGATCATCGACCCACGCGACCGCGACAGCGGCCACACCTTGGCCCGTCGTGCACGCCGCACATTGAGCCTGGATATGGATCGGCAATTCGATCAGGTGGGCGTGGGCGCCAGTTGGCAGGCCATCAGCAATAGCTACGACAATGAAAACAACACGCAGCGCCTGGGCGGCTACGGATTGCTCGGGTTGCGCAGCAGTTGGGCGGTTAGCCGAGAAGTAGCGCTGTCGCTGAAGGTTGATAACGTGCTGGATAAATCCTATTCGCGGGCACGTTATAGCTACAACGATCCGGCATTTCTGAACAATCAGGATTACCGTGAAGAGGGCCGGGCGTGGATGTTTGGTGTGACCTGGACACCTGAAATCTGATTGTCGCCTGGTACTGGCTTCATCGGCTCGGGGCAATTACCTGACACAGCCGCGCCAGCGCTTCCAGCATCTGCCCGCTGGGCCGTTCCAGGCCTTTGTCCGGAACCAACTGTACCCGCGCCGCCATGCTTGGCCAGGCCTTCCAGGCGTCCTTCTGAGCCTGATCGCCCACCAGAATCATCTCGGGATTACGTTGCAACACCGACTCGATGCTGACCTGCGGTGCGGGTAGCTTCAGGTCGTCAAACACGTTGCGCGCACCGCACACGCTCAGCGCGTCGCTGATGATCTGGCCACCGCCCACGGTGTACAGCGGCTGGTTCCACACCTGATAGAACACCCGCAACGGTTCGACACGTTGATAACGCTGGCGCAACCCGGCCAGGCGCTCGCGCAGTTGCGCTGCCAATTGCCGGCCGGCGTCGGCACGGCCTAATTGCTCGGCTATGGCCTGGACTTGGGTGGTCAACTGTTCGAGGCTATGGGGTTCGGCGACGTACACCGGAATATTCAGGCGTTGCAGCTGCTCGCGCTGGGCCGGGCCAACACTGCCGGGCCACAGCAGAATCAGGTCGGGATTGAGGCTGAGCAGGCGCTCCATGTCTAACTGGCCGTAATGCCCCACCGATGGCACCTTCACCAACTCGGCCGGCCGTTCGCCGCCATCAAGCACGCCTACCAGCAGATCGGCAGCACCCAATTCGACCACGATTTCAGACAGGGATGGCGCCAGGCTCACCACCCGCTCGGCGGCCAAGGCCTGTGCACTCAGTGTCAGCAGCAGAAGCGCCAGCCAGCGGCGCATCATCCGAGTTGACGGGGAATGCGGTAGAGGTAAAACAGCACCATCGTCGACAGCGCCAGCAGGAACAGCGGCACCGCTTCCAGGCCAACGAACACCGCCAGCGCGCCCACCCACGCGGGAATCGCCGCCACCAGCAAAGCCGTGCGCCGGCGGGCCGCGAGGGTGATCCAGGCAGCCGGTTCTTCGGGAGTATCGAGAGCTTTTGAGGTGGCGATCAGCGCGTGTTTATAGCCGTGGAAGTAACGCAGGCTTAGGAACATCGAGGCCACGCCAGCGATGAAGAACGGCATCGCCAGCACGGGCAGCAGCGCTACCTGGCCAAACACCAGGTTGAGCACGAACAACGGAAGCAGCGCCAGGGCCAGGTACTGCCACCAGTTGAAGGACAGTCGCCGCTTTACCTGGCCACGGGTCACGCGCGGTCGACCTCGCCCTGATGCTCGTTGCCCATCATATGGTCGAGCTTGCTGGCTTTGGTCGCCAGATAGAGCTTGTTGTGGGGGTTTTGCCCGGTATGCAGCGGCACACGCTCGGCCACGGTGATGCCCATCTCGGTCAAGGCTTTGACCTTGCGCGGGTTGTTGGTCATCAGACGCAGGGATTTCACGCCCAGGTGCTCAAGCATTGGCAGGCAGATCGCGTAGTCACGCTGGTCTGCAGCGAAACCCAGGCGCTCGTTGGCCTCAACGGTATCAGCGCCGCCGTCTTGCAGCTCGTAGGCGCGGATTTTGTTCAGCAGGCCAATACCGCGGCCTTCCTGGCGCAGATACAGCAGCACGCCACGGCCTTCACGGGCGATGGCGCGCATGGCCGCCTCCAGTTGCGAGCCGCAGTCACAGCGCTGGCTGAACAACGCATCGCCGGTCAGGCACTCGGAATGCACACGACCCAGTACTGGCGCGCCATCCGCGATATCGCCGAGGCTGAGCACAACGTGCTCACGCCCGGTGGCTTCTTCGAGAAAGCCGTTCATGGTGAACGTGGCAAAAGGGGTAGGCAGCTTGGAAGCGGCGACGAAAACGACGGGCACCGTGTGCTCCTGATTTCAGATTTTACAGAGGCGGGCATTGTAACAGCAGGTTCCTGCACACGCTTAAGCTGAATGATCGCTGATAAAGATCAATCGGTTCGATTGGCCTTCATCTCGGTTCTATGCAGTTAGAAGGGATACGGCAGGTTCCAGCGCTGGAAGATCGGCTTCAGCACGCCGCTTTTGACCAGCACGGCCATGCGCTGATCGTACACGGTGCGTAACGAACGGCCGCGCTCGGTATCGGCAAAGCCAACGTATAGCGGCAGGTCGATGATGTGGGTAAGCCTGAACGTGGAAGGGTCTCGCGCCTGTTTGAGGACGTATTGCGTTTCGCTGAGGGCATCGATGTAGAAATCGGCCCGACCATGCTGGAGCATCGGTAAAATCCCATCGCGCCGCTGGATCTGGTTGAAACGTCGCACATTGGGCAAGTACGCCTCGTACCGATAGCCGCGTACCCAGGCCAGGCGGTATTCGCCCAGCGTTGCGGCGCTCGGAGTCGGGGAGGTTGCCAGCCCAACGGCGTAGATAGCATCGGAGTCCAACTTCCAGTGCGGGTAAAGGACGCCCGTGACCTCGTCACGGTAAGAGCCGACCCAACCATCTACCTCACCGCGCTGGGCCAGGCCCACCGAGCGGGTATAGGGCTCGATGCGGGTGTGCAGAGTGATCCCGACCGGCTCGAAGACCTGCCGCAGCACATCCCAGGCCAGACCGCTGCCGTCCGCATTGGTGTAGTCGTCCCAAGCCTCACTGGCGAGCATGATCTTGCCTGGTACAACAGACTCATCCTGCGCCAGGACCCACGCAGGAATGACACACAGCAGTGTCAGCAGCCAGTGGCGCACATCCATGGGTACGACCTCCTGCAATGCCGTGCTTGCGTAATGACGTAGTAGAGGGTAGCGCAGCACGCCGACTCAGGGCGTCTCGCGAAAGTGCTGATAACCCCGGATGGCCGGAGTGATGTCCTGCCCGTTGGCGTCGAGGAGCGTCACACCCTGCCCCGCCTGGACACAGCCAATAACGTGCACCGGCCAACCCGCGGCCAGCAGCGGTGCCAACTCGACGGACGGCAAGGTGAAGGCCAGCACGTAGTCGTCGCCACCGCTCAATGCAGCCACCCGCGCCTGGTCATCACCGACAAACGCCAGCAAGGCGCTGGACAGCGGAAGCTTCTGACGCTCGATCAACAGGCTGACGGCCGACGCCTTGGCGATATGCCCGCAATCGGCCAACAGCCCGTCGGAGATGTCCATCGCAGCCGTCGCCTTGCCCCGCAGCGCCAGCCCTAAAGCCAACTGCGGCTGCGGTGACCAGTAATGGGCCAGCAGAGGATCAGCGATGGCCGCATCGGCGTTGCGCTGGCCCAGCACGAGTGGCAAGGCGCCAGCGGCATTGCCCAACTCACCGCCCACGCACAGCAGGTCCCCCGGCTGCGCACCGCTGCGCGTCAACGCTTGGCCCGCTGGCACACGGCCGAACACCGTCAGGGTCAAACTGAGCGGCCCCCGCGTGGTGTCGCCGCCCACCAAGCCCACGCCGCAGCTTAGCGCCATGGCGTTCAAACCCTGGGCATAGCGTTGCAACCAGTAGGCATCGACGGTGGGCGTAGTGAGTGCAAGGGTAAACGCGAGGGGGTTGGCGCCCATGGCAGCCAGATCGCTCACCGCCACGGCCAGCGAACGCTGGCCGAGCAGGAACGGATCGCAAGGGTCGGCAAAGTGCACGCCGGCCACTAAGGTATCGGTGGAGATTGCCAGTTGCTCCCCGGCAGGGAGCGCCAGCAGGGCACAGTCGTCGCCGATCCCCAAGGCAATGCCCTCGCCGCCCTGCGCACAGGGCGCGGCGGCAAAGTACTTGTGGATCAGCTCAAACTCGCCCATCGAGAACTCAAGCGCAACTTAGCGCTTGTGTTCCTTCACTTCGGCTTCACGCAGGCGCGGAGCCAGCTTGTCGAGCACGCCGTTGACGAACTTGTGACCGTCGGTCGAACCGTAGACTTTCGCCAGCTCGATACCTTCGTTGATCACCACGCGGTACGGCACGTCGACGCGCTTGAGCAGTTCCCAGGTGGACAGGCGCAGTACGGCCAGTTCAACCGGGTCCAGCTCTTCAAGGGTCAGGTCCAGGCACGGCGTCAATGCAGCGTCGATCTCGGTCAGGTTGGCCGGAACGCCGTGCAGGATGTCGTGGAAATAGCTCTGGTCGGCAAAGGTGAAGTCGTTGTCGACGCGAAATTGCGCTTCGATTTCGTTCAGCGAAGTACCGGCCATATGGCGCTGGTACAACGCCTGGGTGGCGAGCTGACGGGCAGCACGGCGCTTTTCGCTCTTCGAAGGTTTGCCGGCGTCCGCTGGACGCTCGTCGCGCGGGTTGAAACGATCGCTCTCGTCGGAAATCACTTGGCCTCCAACTGCGACAGCAGGCTGACCATTTCCAGGGCGGACAGAGCAGCTTCAGCGCCTTTGTTGCCGGCCTTGGTGCCGGAACGCTCAATGGCTTGTTCGATGGAATCAACGGTCAGTACGCCGAAAGCGACTGGCACGTCGAACTCCATGGACACCTGGGCCAGGCCCTTGGTGCATTCGCCGGCCACGTATTCGAAGTGCGGGGTACCGCCACGAATCACAGCGCCCAGGGCGATGATTGCTGCGTATTCACCCTGCTGAGCAACTTTTTGCGCAACCAGTGGAATTTCGAAGGCGCCAGGGGCACGGATAATCGTGATATCGCTTTCGCTCACACCGTGGCGAACCAGGGCATCCACGGCACCGCTTACCAGGCTTTCAACCACGAAGCTGTTGAAGCGGCCAACCACCAGGGCATAGCGGCCTTTGGGGGCGATGAAGGTACCTTCGATGGTCTTCAGGGTCATTCGACAAATCTCTTAAAGAGCCGGGACGCGAAAAGTGCGTCCCTCAGTGATGATTTAACCGCGAACAAGGGGCAATAGACGCCAGCCTTTATTCGGAGGGCACGTATTCTACAACTTCCAGATCGAATCCGGATATCGCATTAAATTTCATCGGTGCGCTCATGAGGCGCATTTTGCGCACACCGAGGTCACGCAGGATCTGCGAACCGGCACCGACGATGCTGTAGGTGGTCGGTGTTTTAACCTGGGTCTGCTCGGCGGTCTCGCGGATATGGGCAAGCAATACATCGCCGTCCACCGGGTTACCCAGCAGCAGCACCACACCGCTGCCCGCCTCGGACACCGCAGCCATCGCGGCGCGCAGGCTCCAACGGCCCGGTTGCTTGACCATCAACAGGTCGCGCAGCGGGTCCATGTTGTGCACACGCACCAGGGTCGGTTCGTCTGCGCTGATGGTGCCCAGGGTCAGGGCCATGTGCACATCGCCCTCCACTGAATCGCGATAGGTCACCAAATTGAATTGGCCCAGTTCGCTGTCCAGTGGCTGCTCGGCAATCCGCTGAACGGTACGTTCGTGGATCATCCGGTAGTGAATCAAGTCGGCAATGGTGCCTATCTTGATGTTGTGCTCGGCGGCAAATGCTTCGAGTTCGGCGCGACGAGCCATGGTGCCGTCGTCGTTCATCACTTCGCAGATCACACCGCTCGGCTCGAAACCGGCCATGCGCGCCAGGTCGCAGGCTGCTTCTGTGTGGCCGGCACGGGCCAGGGTGCCACCCGGTTGAGCCATCAGCGGGAAGATGTGGCCTGGGCTGACGATGTCTTCGGCCTTGGCGTCTTTGGCGGCAGCGGCTTGAACGGTGCGGGCGCGGTCAGCGGCGGAAATGCCGGTGGTCACGCCTGTGGTCGCTTCAATCGACACGGTGAACTTGGTACCAAAACCCGAGCCGTTACGCGGCGCCATCAACGGCAGCTTGAGCAGCTCGCAGCGCTCGCGGCTCATGGGCATGCAGATCAGCCCGCGAGCGTGCTTGGCCATGAAGTTGATGTGCTCAGGCTTGCAGGCCTCGGCGGCCATGATGATGTCGCCTTCGTTTTCGCGGTCTTCGTCATCCATCAGGATGACCATCTTGCCTTGGCGGATGTCTTCAACCAGTTCTTCGATGTTATTGAGCGCCACGCGGCACCCCCTTGGTCAGGATTTCAGGTAGCCGTTAGCGGCCAAAAAACTCTCAGTGATGTTCCCAGTTGCAGGCTCTGCGGCCTTATCGCCCATCAGCAGGCGCTCCAGGTAACGGGCAAGCAAGTCGACTTCCAGGTTCACCCGGCGACCAGGCTGGTACGACGCCATGATGGTTTCGCTCAGGGTGTGGGGAATGATGGTCAGTTCAAATTCGGCGCCATTCACGGCGTTCACGGTCAGGCTGGTGCCGTCGACAGTGATCGAACCTTTGTGGGCAATGTATTTGGCCAGCTCTTTGGGCGCGCGGATGCGGAATTCCACGGCACGGGCATTTTCGCTGCGAGCAACGACTTCGCCGACACCGTCGACGTGGCCGCTGACCAGGTGACCACCGAGACGGGTGGTGGGCGTCAGGGCTTTTTCGAGGTTGACCGGGCTGCCAGCCTTGAGGTCATTCATCGCGGTGCAGTCCAGGGTTTCCCGGCTGACGTCGGCGGCAAAGCCATTGCCCGGCAGTTCGATGACAGTCAGGCACACACCGCTGACGGCGATGCTGTCGCCCAGCTTGACGTCGCCGAGGTCGAGCTTGCCGGTTTCAACCAGCAGGCGCACGTCGCCGCCCTTGGGGGTCATGGCGCGAATGCTGCCGATGGATTCGATAATGCCGGTGAACATGGCCTTCTCCTGGAAAACGGGGCGGGCACTTGAGCGCCCGGTCAGAATTATACGCTCGCTGCTGGCACAGGGATGGCAGTGACTCGCCAGTCGTCGCCTACAGCGCGCATTTCAGTGATCTTGAGTTGGGGGGCGTCGGCCAGTTTCTCAAGCGGCCAGTCCAGCAAAGGCCGGGCAGCGGAGCCGAGGAACTTGCCGGCGACGAAAATCACGTATTCGTCCACCAGACCTTGCTGGGCAAACGCCCCTGCCAGGCTTGGGCCAGCTTCCACCAAGACCTCGTTGACGCCACGGGCGGCCAGCGCCACCAGCGCCGAGCGCAGGTCGACCTGGCCTTCTACGCCTGGCACCACCAGACACTCGGGGCCTCGGGGGAACTGGTTTTCCGGGGTGACACAGGTGATGACCAATGCCGGGCCCGCCTTAAAGAAGGGTGCGTTGAGCGGCACCCGCAGGCGGCCGTCGATCAACACACGCAACGGCGGGCGCGACATGGCCAGGGCGGTGGTTTCTTCATCCAGTCCCAGCTCGGCAGCACGGACGGTAAGCCGCGCACCGTCAGCCAACACCGTGTCGGCGCCAGTCAACACCACGCTGGCCTCGGCGCGCAGGCGCTGCACGGCGGCGCGGGCGGCGGGACCGGTGATCCATTGGCTTTCGCCGCTGGCCATCGCGGTACGACCGTCCAGACTCATCGCCATTTTGATCCGCACGAACGGCAACCCGTGTTCCATGCGTTTGAGAAAGCCTTTGTTGAGCGCCCGCGCCTCACCTTCCAGTACGCCACTGCGCACCTCGATCCCGGCCTGGGCCAAGCGCTGCATGCCGCGCCCGGCAACTTCCGGGTTAGGGTCCTGCATCGCCGCGACCACCCGCGCCAGCCCGGCGCTCACCAGCGCATCGGCGCACGGCGGGGTGTGACCATAGTGGCTGCACGGTTCGAGGGTGACGTATGCCGTGGCGCCTCGGGCCTTATCGCCGGCAGCCCGCAAGGCATGCACTTCCGCATGGGGCTCGCCCGTGCGCACATGCCAGCCTTCGCCGACAATCTGCCCATCGCGCACAATCACGCAGCCAACACGCGGATTAGGGTGGGTGGTGTACAGGCCGTTGCGCGCCAGTTCAAGGGCGCGGGCCATGTAATGGGCGTCGAGGACAGCTTGTTCAGCAGAAGGAGGAATCATGGTTTGACCGGCTCACGGGCCAGGCGGTCGATCTCTTCGCGGAACTCATTGAGGTCCTGGAAGCGTCGATACACCGAAGCGAAACGGATATAGGCGACTTCGTCGAGCTTTTGCAGCTCGCCCATCACCAACTCTCCCACCACCAGGCTCTTGACCTCGCGCTCGCCAGTCGCTCGCAGCTTGTGCTTGATATGCGCCAGCGCCGCCTCCAGCCGCTCGACACTCACCGGGCGTTTTTCCAGCGCGCGTTGCATACCGGCGCGCAGTTTTTCTTCGTCGAAAGGCTGGCGGCTGCCGTCGGACT
Organism: Pseudomonas sp. H1_D04; assembly: GCF_054683855.1. Classification (NCBI taxonomy): domain Bacteria; kingdom Pseudomonadati; phylum Pseudomonadota; class Gammaproteobacteria; order Pseudomonadales; family Pseudomonadaceae; genus Pseudomonas; species Pseudomonas sp. H1_D04. The sequence continues at coordinate 2,893,313 of NZ_CP162826.1, read as the reverse complement.
TGATCAGACGTGGCAATACCAGTTCGGCGGTTTCGAAGGTGGTGAAACGTTCACCGCAGCCAGAGGCCAGGCATTCGCGCCGGCGACGTACTTGATCGCCCTCGGCGACCAGACGCGAGTCAATGACCTTGGTGTCGTTGGCACCGCAGAAGGGACAGTGCATGGTGGCAGGCAACAAAAAAAGGGAGGGCCATGGTAGCGCATCCCTGTGGCAAGACAAGCCATAGCCTTTACGGTATACAGGCGGGCTATTATGTTTCTTACATTTCAAGCCACGGATTTTGTCCTTTCTGGAGCCGTACATGCAGTTACGACCACTTGTTTTGCTCACCCTGTTCAGTGTCCTGGTCGCCTGCAGCAGCGAAGCCCCCAAGCCGTCTGCGCCCCAACCGGTGCCTGCGCAGGAGAAAAAAGTCCCTGGCATTGAAGACCTGGGCCCCCTACCCGCCTACCAACGTGAAATCAACGGCAGCCTGACCAACGTCCCCGCCGGTGCCGAAGTCGAGATGGCCCTGCTGGTGATCGACGACCGTTCGCGCCCGCAACAACTGCTCGCCAGCAGCGTACTGACCGGCAACGGCAAGCCCGTGGCCTTCCGCCTGCGTTTTAACCCAGAGGCTTTCCCGGCCGGTGCACGGGTTGAGCTGCGTGGCCGCGCCAGCCAGTCCGGTCAGTTGATCCTGCACCTGCCCGCCGTACGCATCACCCAGGCAATCACCCAGACCACCGGCCCCCTGGAACTCGTCAAGGCACCATGACGCCCCCGTTGGACTTGCAGCGCGCCCTGAGCGCGCTGATCGGCGACGCTCAACTGGTGCCCTGCCCGCTGCCGGGCACCGAGCTCTCGTTGTGGCTGTTGGATGCGGACAACATGGACCGCGCCTTCAGCCCGGAAGAAACCCGGCGCATCCTGCATGAGCCGCCCTACTGGAGTTTTTGCTGGGCCAGCGGCCTGGCATTGGCGCGGTATTTGGCGGCGAACCCTGAGTGGGTCGCGGGCAAGCGCGTGCTGGACTTCGGCACCGGTTCCGGCGTGGCCGCGATTGCGGCGGTTAAGGCAGGTGCGGTGGAAGTAGTTGCCTGCGACCTGGATCCGCTGGCGTTGGCATCTTGCCGCGCCAATGCCGAGCTCAATAACGTGGAATTAACCTATTCGCCGGACTTCTTCGCCGAAGCCGATCGCTTCGACCTGATCCTGGTAGCCGATGTGCTTTACGATCGCGCCAACCTGCCACTGCTGGATCATTTCCTCAGCCGCGGCCGCGAAGCACTGGTGGCGGACTCACGGGTGCGCGACTTCCAACACCCGGCTTATCAGCGCCTGGAAATCCTCGATGCGCTGACGTTGCCGGACTTGGCCGAGCCTTGGGAGTTTCGCAAGGTGAGCCTGTACCATTCGCGGCGCCAGCCCTTATAGTTGCCCCATTCCCGCTTTATTCGAGACGCCCCATGAGTGAGCCCACGCCGTACATCTTCGACGTCACCGCCGCCAACTTCGACCAGGCCGTGATTCAGAACTCCTTCGAAAAACCCGTATTGGTGGATTTCTGGGCCGAGTGGTGCGCGCCCTGCAAGGCCTTGATGCCGATGCTGGCGCAGATTGCCGAGAGTTATCAGGGCGAGTTGCTGTTGGCGAAGGTCGATTGCGAAGCCGAGCAAGACATCGTTGCGCGCTTTGGTATTCAAAGCCTGCCGACGGTGGTGCTGTTCAAGGATGGCCAGCCGGTAGACGGGTTCGCCGGAGCCCAGCCGGAGTCGGCTGTGCGAGCGCTGTTGGCGCCGCATGTGCAGATGCCCGCGCCGAAGGCGGCGGATCCATTGGTACAGGCACAAACGTTGTTTGCCGAAGGGCGCATCAGCGACGCCGAAGCCGTACTCGTCGCGCTGCTGGGCGAGGACAACACCAACGCCGCCGCGCTGATTCTGTACGCACGCTGCCTGGCCGAACGCGGTGAGCTGGGTGAAGCCCAAACCGTGCTCGACGCAGTGAAAAGCGACGACCACAAAGCCGCGCTCGCCGGGGCCAAGGCGCAAATCACTTTCCTGCGCCAAGCCGCCGACCTGCCGGACGCCGCCGACTTGAAAAGCCGTCTGGCGCAAAACCCGCAGGACGATGAAGCTGCGTATCAGTTGAGCATCCAGCAACTATCGCGTCAGCAGTACGACGCCGCGCTGGAAGGCTTGCTCAAGTTGTTTATCCGCAACCGCGGCTACAGCGAAGGCCTGCCGCACAAGACCCTGTTGCAAGTGTTCGAACTGCTGGGCAATGACCACCCGCTGGTCACCGTGTACCGCCGCAAGTTGTTTGCCGCGCTGTACTAATCACCGATCCAACTGTACAGCGGCGTATCCCCGCCGCTGCTCACCTTGACCTTAGCGCTGTGGCGCAGGCGCACCAACAGTCGCTTGCCCGCCGCAGCATCCCCCGCCAAACCTTCCAATCGATCAAGCAACTCCAGGCCACTGAGTTGTCCGGCGTTGCGCAACAGGTCCTGGGCGTTCTGCCACAGGTCATCATTGTGTTTGACCGGCGCTACCGGCGCGGCGGCGGCGCTGGCTGCCGGCGTCGCCTGCAATTGCGCGCCCAACTTTGCCCAATCGCCGTCGTCCAGTTCTAGGGTTAAGTCCACCGGCAGGTCGCCGATGGTTCCACGAATTCGCAACATCGTCCTGACTCCTGCAGTTTTTCTGACGGGCATGCTCCCATGCGGCTTGCGCAACGCCAAGCAGACGGTCAAACTCTCGGCCTTATTGTTATAAGATCACATAACATAACTTTCATGTTCTGGAGCCCTCTCATGCGCCGTCTGCTGCTCGCTTTGCCGTTTGCCCTGCTGCCACTGGCCATTGCCCATGCGGCTGAGGACCATGATCACGACCACGAACACGGCAGCCTCGGCGCGCACGAGCACGGCGTCGGACGTCTCAACGCCGTACTCGACGGCCAGACCCTGGAGCTTGAGCTGGACAGCCCGGGAATGAATCTGGTGGGTTTTGAGCACGTCGCCACCACGGCTGCCGATAAGGCCAAAGTCGCCGCTGCACGCAAACAGCTGGAAAACCCATCGGCCCTGTTCAACCTGCCCAAGGCCGCCGGTTGCGTGATCAGCTCCCAGGAGCTCAACAGCCCGCTGTTCGGTGACAAGCCGGAAGCCGACCACGACGACGATGACCACGATCACGACGCCAAAGACGGCGCCCACGAACATCATCACGACCACAGCGAAATCCACGCCCACTACCAATTCACCTGCGCCACGCCGACTGCGTTGAGCAATCTGGACCTGACCCAGGTATTCAAGACCTTCCCCGCCACTCAGAAAATTCAGGTACAACTGATCGGCCCGAGCGGCCAGCAAGGTGTTGATGCCACCGCCACAGCAGCCACCCTGAAGTTCTGAGTTCACATGACCCAAGCACTGATCGAACTGTCTGACCTGGGCTTCAACTGGCCCGGTCACCCACAGTTGCTGGACATCCCCGCCTTCCGCCTGGAAGCGGGTGAAACCCTGTTTCTCAAGGGCCCGAGCGGCAGCGGCAAAACTACGCTGCTTGGTCTGTTGGGCGGCGTGCAGAAACCCAGCCAAGGTAGCATTCGCTTGCTCGGCCAGGAGCTGACCGAACTCTCGGCCGGCGCCCGTGATCGTTTCCGCGTCGACCATACGGGCTACGTCTTCCAGCAGTTCAACCTGCTGCCGTTCCTGTCGGTGCGCGAAAACGTCGAGTTGCCTTGCCACTTTTCCAAACTGCGAGCGCAGCGGGCAAAGCAGCGCCACGGCAGTGTCGACCAGGCCGCCGCTACATTGCTCGCGCATTTGGGCTTGAAGGATAAACACCTGCTGGAGCGCCGCGCCGATTCGCTGTCCATCGGCCAGCAACAACGGGTGGCTGCCGCACGCGCGCTGATCGGCCAACCGGAATTGGTGATCGCCGACGAACCCACCTCAGCCCTGGACTACGACGCCCGCGAAGCTTTCCTTCAGCTGCTGTTCGCTGAATGCCGCGACGCCGGCGCCAGCCTGTTGTTTGTCAGCCATGATCAGAGCCTGGCGCCGCTGTTCGACCGCAACCTGTCGCTGGCCGAACTCAATCGCGCCGCCACGCCCGCAGAGGTTTGAGATGTATTTGTTTCGTCTAGCCATGGCCAGCCTGGCTAACCGTCGCTTTACCGCGATCCTCACCGCGTTTGCCATCGCGCTTTCAGTCTGCTTGTTGCTCGCAGTGGAACGGGTTCGCGTTGAGGCGCGCAACAGTTTCGCCAGTACCATCAGCGGCACCGACCTGATCGTCGGCGCCCGCTCCGGTTCGGTCAACCTGCTGCTGTATTCGGTATTTCGCATCGGCAACGCCACCAACAACATCCGCTGGGACAGCTACGAGCACTTCGCCGCCAGCCCCCAGGTGAAATGGGCGATCCCGATTTCCCTCGGCGACTCCCATCGCGGCTACCGGGTGATGGGTACCAACGAGTCGTACTTCGAGCATTACCAGTATGGCCGCAAGCAAAACCTCGAACTGGCCAGCGGCCGTGCCTTTGCCACCGACCCGTTCGAAGTGGTGCTCGGTGCCGAGGTCGCTGATGCCCTGCACTACAAGCTCGGCGACAAGCTGGTACTGGCCCACGGCGTGGCGGTGGTCAGCCTGGTCAAGCACGATGACAAGCCGTTCACCGTGGTCGGTATTCTCAAGCGCACCGGCACGCCGGTGGATCGCACGTTGCACATCAGCCTGGGCGGCATGGAAGCTATCCATATTGACTGGCACAACGGTGTGCCGGCCCAGGGCAAAGGCCGCATCAGCGCCGATCAGGCTCGCAATATGGACCTGACCCCGCAGGCCATTACCGCCTTCATGCTCGGCCTGAACAACAAGATTTCCACCTTCGCCCTGCAGCGCGAGATCAATGAATTCCGTGGCGAGCCGATGCTGGCGATCCTGCCCGGCGTGGCGCTGCAAGAGCTCTGGAGCATGATGGGCACCGCCGAAAAAGCGCTGTTCGTGATCTCGCTGTTTGTGGTGCTGACCGGCTTGATCGGCATGCTCACCGCCATCCTTACCAGCCTCAACGAACGCCGCCGCGAAATGGCGATCCTGCGTTCGGTGGGTGCACGGCCGTGGCATATCGCAACGTTGCTGATCTTCGAAGCCTTCGCCCTGGCCCTGTCCGGCGTGATCGCAGGCGTGGGCTTGCTGTATGTGTGCATTGCCGCGTCGCGTGGGTATTTGCAGGCCAATTACGGGCTGGACCTGCCGATGTCCTGGCCGAGCGAATATGAATGGACCTTGCTCGCCGGTATCCTGGCTGCTGCGCTGTTGATGGGCAGCGTGCCGGCCTGGCGCGCCTACCGACAATCCTTGGCCGATGGCCTGTCCATACGTTTATGAGGAAGGACTCGATGCGTCGTGCCCTGTTTGCACTGTTGTTGCTGGTGGCGGTACCCGCCTGGGCCGATGAGCAGCCCAAGGATTTGTCCTGGCAGGAGATGATCCCACCGGACGCGCCGCCAGAAGTCCCGAATATGAAACCGCTGCACGACCTGTCGAACATGGCCGATGCCTTGTCCGTCGAAGCCGCGCCGGCGGCCAAGCAGGACCTGCCCAACGCGCCGGTGGTGCAGAGCCTCAATGGCCAGCACATCCGCTTGCCGGGTTATATCGTGCCGCTGGAAGTCAGCGAAGAAGGCCGTACCACCGAGTTCCTGCTGGTGCCGTATTTCGGCGCGTGCATCCACGTACCGCCGCCGCCGTCGAACCAGATCGTGCATGTGAAAAGTGAAGTCGGCGTGAAGCTCGATGAGCTCTACCAGCCGTATTGGATCGAAGGCGCGATGCAGGTCAAGCCGTCTACCAGCGAACTGGCGGACGCCGGTTACCAGATGGATGCCGAGAAGATTTACATGTACGAACTGCAGGAATAACGCTGATCGTCCTTTCATTGAGCTGAGTCAACAGACCGAACGGAACGATCTTTACCATTGGACGTACAACTTTTAAACGTCCTTTGGAGCTCCCATGAACAAGTCTCTGCTCGGCGCGTCCCTCTTCGCGCTCGCCCTCGTCGCCCCCATTGCCCATGCTCACGAAGCGGGCGACATTCTGGTTCGCGCCGGTGCTATCACCGTGAACCCGAAGGCCGACAGCAGCACCGTCAAGGTTGACCAGGGCCCGCTGGCCGGTACCAACCTGGGCGGCAAGGCGACCATGAGCAGCGACACCCAACTGGGCCTCAACTTCGCCTACATGCTGACCAACCACGTGGGTATCGAACTGCTGGCCGCCACGCCGTTCGAGCATGACGTGAAGATCAAGGGCACCGCCCTCGGCGGCGCCAACGGCAAGCTGGGTACGCTGAAACACCTGCCGCCAACCCTGAGCGTCGTGTACTACCCGCTGGACAACAAGTCCCCGTTCCAACCGTACGTAGGCGCCGGTATCAACTACACCTGGATCTACGACGAACACGTCGGCAGCCGTGCCCAGGGCGCAGGCTTCAGCAACTTCAAAGCCGAGAACTCATGGGGTTGGGCTGCGCAGATCGGCGCGGACTACATGATCAACGACAAGTGGATGATCAACGCCCAGGCGCGTTACATCGACATCAGCACCAAGGCTACCGTGGAAAACAATGCCGTGGCGCCGGGCACCCGTGCCAAGGTCAATGTGGACGTGGACCCAATGGTTTACATGGTGGGTATCGGCTACAAGTTCTAAGCAAAACTGCATAAACAACTGTGGGAGGGGGCTTGCTCCCGATGACGGTGGATCAGTCAACAAACCAATGACTGGTACACCGCTATCGGGAGCAAGCCCCCTCCCACATTTGATTGTGCGTTGGGTTCAGCTGTGGCGGTAAAACCGATCCAATAGCGCCGGAAGCCCCGCCCGCCAGGCCCGTGGCTTGATGCCAAAGGTATGCAGGATTTTCTTGCAGGCCAACACCGCGTGCTGCGGCTCGTCCGTCGCATCCGGCCGGGCCGCGTGGGCTTGGGCGGTGGGCGATTCAATGGCCAACGGATGGAAAGTGCGCGCTTCGGTGAGGATCGCCTGACCCAGCGCCAGCGGCGTAGTCGCCTCCTGGCCGGCGTAATGGTAAGTGCCCCACAGCGGCGCCGCGCAATCGAGTTGCTTGAGCACCGAAATGATCACCCGCGCCGCATCATCCACCGGCGTCGGGTTGCCACGGCGGTCATCCGCCATCAGCAATTCATCCGGTTTCTCGGCCCGGGCCAGGAAGCGCCCGAGGGTGCCATCCACACTGTCATCCAGCAGCCAGCCAAAGCGCAGCAACACATGCTGCGGGCACGTGGCGCGCACACTCTGTTCGATACGCCACAACGCCTGGCCACGCAGGCCCAAGGGCACCGGCTCGTCTTTTTCGCTGTAGGCGGTGGCACGGGAGCCATCGAATACGCGGTAGCTGGACGGTTGCAGCAAGGTGATGTTGTGGTGTTGGCACAGTTCGGCCAGGCGCTCGATAGCGAACTCCTGCGAAGCCAAACGGGTTTCGCTGACGGCTTCGGCCTGGAACCAGTCGAAGTAATAGGCGAGATTGATCAAGGCATCGGGACGGGTGTCGTCGAGCAATTGGGTAAGGCTCGCGGCATCCCAGCCGTCTTGGGGCGGTTTGGGTGCGAGGAAACCGATGTCTTCCTCTGCACCGAGGCGAATCAGCGCCTGCCCGAGGGCATTCCCGCCGCCCAATAACATAAGGCGCATTCGCATAGATTGAGCAGGCCCGGTCTGTTTGGAACGTTGGCTATGGTCGGCAGGCCCGTGGGCCTTGCCGCTGGCATTTGCCAGAATCGTTGCATTTTGCGGGTTTGTAGCGCAACCGTCACGGATTAAGTGTCTTGACGCCTGGCTCTGCGGGCTCATGCTCCAACGCCGCACGCTGGGGCACCATGACCTGCTGTGGATAAGTCTGCGCGAAGTGCACCTCGGGGCAGTTATCCACAAGCTTTTTCAGACGCTGGTTAAACGCGCGACTGACAGCATATTGCCCACCCGATACCGTGCGGAACTGCGCTGTGAGCACCACACCATTGAGGTCCATCTTGTCGACACCAAACACTTCCAGCGGCCCTTGCAGGTTGTACTTGAGGAAGACATCGTCGCGGATCGACTGACCGGCTTCACGAATCAACTCCACGGCCTTGTCCACATCGGTGTCGTAGGTGAACTGCACCGAGAAGAACGCATAGGCAAATTGCCGCGACTGGTTGGTGACCGCCTTGATCTGCCCGAACGGCACCGAATGCACAAAGCCCTTGCCGTCACGCAGACGCAGGGTGCGGATAGTCAGGCCCTCGACGGTGCCGGCGTGGCCGGAGTCGAGCACCACCCAGTCGCCGATGGACAGCGTGTCTTCAATGATGATGAACAGCCCGGTGATCACATCCTGCACCAGTTGCTGAGAACCAAAACCAATGGCCAGGCCGACCACACCAGCACCCGCCAGTAGCGGCGCGACATTGATGCCAAGGTTGGCCATGGTGGTGATCGCGCAGATGACCACCAGGATGATCTTCACCGCATTACGCAACAGCGGCAGTATGGTTTTCACCCGCGTGCTCGGCTGGCGACTGGAGCGCTTGTTTACCGGCGGTTTCAGCGCTTCCTGGATCGCAGTGTCGAGCACCACCCAGAACAACCATGTCATCAGCAGGATCAGGCCGATGCTGCTCAAAGAGTCGCTGATCGCCCGCCCTACCGAGTTGCGCTGGGCAAACTCGAACAGGGACACGCCCCAGATCCGCCCAAGGATTTCGATAAAGGCGATCGCCATGACAATGCGCAGGATCGCGTGCAACAGGCTCAAGAAGCGATCTTTATAGGCGCTGCTGCGCTGGATCGCTACCTGGCTGCGGGACTTGAACAGGTGTTGCAACACGGTGCTCAAGAACACGGTGCCAATCAGCAGAATCGTGGTGAACAGCGCGCAACGCAGGGCTTTCTGGTTATCGTCACCGGCGCCGATGAGGTTGATCGCCGAGACCAGCACCATCAATAGAATCGGCCAGTACCACAGGCCGGAAAACACCCGCAAAGATTGCTGCAACGCCGGATGTTTAAGGCGCTGGGCCAGTGGCCGATTGCGGATCAGATGGGCGACCGGCCGACGCAAGCGCACCACCAGCACACCGAAAATCACCGCCGCGAACAGGCCGGTAAATACCGCAATACTGCTGGTGATATTGCCGCCAAGCTGGCGGGCGATCTGCGGGCTGGTCAGGGCATCGCTGAGGGCGGCGAGGAAGCCAATCAGGAACAGCGGCTTGGGGCAGTAATCGCGAATAATTTGCACCGCCGGCCGCTTGTGGCCGAAGTTGAACATGACAATCACGCACAACAGCATCGAGGTGGAAAAGATCCCGCTGCTGGTGGCATAGGCAAAACACAGTGCCAACGCGCGCCCCACTGAAGTGGGCAGGAAGTGACTGACATAAAGGGTCAGCGGCAGACAGATCAGCGCCGGGATCGTGTAGGGCACCACATACCCGAGCACCGCATGCAGGCGTTTGCGCTGTGCGACGAATGACCGTCGGCCCAAGCGCTTCACGATAAACCGCCCCAACAACGTCAGCACGGTAAAAGCGCCGACCCACACACCTGACAGCAGCAGAAAATTCCCGGCCACACTCCACGGCGAACGTTCTGACGTTTGGTCGACCAACCGCCCTACTTCATCCGCCGCCCTGTCCGCACGCAGGCGCCAGGCGTCGATCAGGCTCTGATTGAGGTCGAGCTTGTCCTGCACGTCGTCGATGCTGGAACTGATGGCACCAAGCAGTCCGCCTTCCACCAGCAACTCTGGCTTGGCCGGCGTCTCGGGTTCGGGCGCAACCGCCGCGGCGTGCAGTGCGCCACTGCCGCAAAACAGCAGCGCACCGAGCAGTAATGCAGTCTTGAGATTCAGCAAAACACCGAGTTCCTTCAGAAGGGTCTGTAAGGAACTGACGGGTTTCAGCAGGGATGGTTCATTTCAGGTCGACATTCAGGCTTGGCGCGCCAAACGCTACCAACTGCGCGTTAGAGCCGGCGAAATAGCCTTTCCAGAAGCCTTCCAACGCTTGGATGGTCTTGCCGGAGCGATAAGCCTGCTTGACGTCCTTGGTCACCAACGCCGCACCGGCCACATAGACACGCGCGCCCTGCAGATCGGCGAACAGGCCTTTGTCGGCCACCCGCTTCAGCTCGGCGTCGGGTTGCAGATCACGAATCCGGTTGTTGGCGTAGAAGCTGCCGAAGTCGCTGTTTTCCAGCATGTCGGAAATCAACAACACCACACGTTCCTGAGCCGGTTGCTGGCCCAGGTCTTTGCCGATATCACGCAACGACTGGAAGATCTCACTGCGCGCAATCTCTTCGGACGCTTCACGCAGCGTGGTCACAAACACCTTGCCAAAGGTCTTGTTGAAGAAGCTGCGTTGCTCGGCCAGGCACGTATCAAAGGTGCGCAGCGATTGCATGCCCACACGCTCACGGACTTTCTCGTCGATGCCCTGGTTGAGTTCACCGGCAAAGCGCAATTGCATGAACTGCCCCGGCAGAAACGCCGAGAAGCTGTACAGTCGGACCTTATCGCCCGGCTGAACAAAGCGCTGCACCTGGGCCCAAGTGGCCTTCTGAATGACCTCAGGCATCGGGATCGTTTGATCAATGATCACCGTCAACTCGCGCCCCGCAGCCACGGGCCGAAACTCAGCGACCTTGGCGTACGGATAGCAATCCGGAATGTCGTTGCGCTCGCCGGCCACCGCCATCAAGGGCGCCAGCAACAGGGCACAGAAAAAGCGCGGGATCATCATTCAAGCACCTGTTGCGTCAAAGTCTTTAACCAACTGCTGTTCGGCACGCAGCGCCAGCACATCTTCCAAGGCGTGGCCTTTGGCACGGCTGATCGTTGCCAATTGCTCTTCGGTGTAGACCGTCAGGTCTTTGCCGCGCAGGGCGTCGAGACCTTCCGAGGCAGCCACCGCCACTGGCGCCTGCACCGGGGCTGGTGCTGGTGCTGGTGCTGGTGCAGCGACTTCTGCTACCGCCGGTGCGGCAGGTGCGGCAGGTGCGGCAGGTGCAACCGGAACATTGACGGGTTTGGCCGCCGGTTGCGGATTCCCTGGCAACGCCTGTTTGCGCGCCACGAAGGTCTCGAAACTGCGATTGTGTGCAGTGGTCAACGCCGCCTGCTGCTGGGCGTTGGTGGTGGTGCGCCCGGCGAGCTTGAGCTGCAATTTGCTCAATTTGTGATCGGCATGGGAGGCAATTTCCACGCGCTGGCTCTGCATCCAGTTTTCCAGGGCTTCGCCGCTGGAGAACTTGTGGGTGTGCTCCCAGGCAGTCTTGGACTCAACCCCGGCAAAACCGAAGATCGACGCCAGCCAGATACTGGTGATCTGAATCGCGATGTAGATCACCGACAGCACGATGAAGGTGATCAGCGAGGCTTTGCGGATCGCGTCCATCTTGTCGGTCAGGGTTTGCTTGTCTGCCTGATCGTTGATCGCCGCCGAATCGGCCGGCAGTTCGAACGGGCTGGCCGAGTCGTAATTCTGCTGGGCAAAGGCATGCGGGCTGCCGACCATTTCGGTCTCGATGCTTTTGAGCTGCATGGTGCGGATACCGAACGCCGCAATCGCGATAATCGCGATCCAGATACCGGTGGTGATCATCCAGCCACGGCTTGGTGTCACGGTGTGGTTGGTGTTGATGCGCGCCAGGATACGGTTGTAGTCCTTGCCGTCTTTATCGCTTTCGGTGTCTTTGATCCCGATGCCCGGCAACTCCTTGAGCTGATTCGGGCGGTCGCTGTCGCTGTCGTTTTCCCACCAGTGGCGAGCCTTGCTGATCAGCGCGTTCTTGTGCGCAGCACGGCCGGTGACTTCGGCCAGGATCGCCGAGGCGACCGCCAGCAGGAAGGCGAACAACCAGCCCATCCAGCTTTGGTCATTGGCCGACAGGTTCTGGTTAATGAATGGCACCAGTACGTAGGCGAAACCCACTGCCTCGAACATGATCAGCATAAAAATCAGGGCAAACACCCAGAACGGTCGCTCCCGGCGGCCACGCTCGCCGATGGTGCGCAGGTAGGATTCGCTTTTATTAAAGAAATCGACGTCTTCCGCGCCGATTTTTTCATAGCGCGAGTAGTACGCGTCGCACAGCTCGCTCTCGGATTTCGGCCAGCCATAAGCGTCGAGCATCAGGCTCTGCTTGGACAGGCGCGCTACCTTGCCGATCACGGGCACGCCGTGCCAAACACGCATGACGAAATAACCCACTTTTTCCCAATACGCTTGAATCAGGATCGCCGCCAGCAGCGTGGAAATCACCAGGCCGGTGATTAGCTTGTTTGCCCAGAGCAGGGCCGTCAGCGCATTAAAGCTGAAGTCTTCCATGGTGTATGTCCTTGAGTCTTACGCGCGAATCGGCACGAAACGGGTAGTGAAAGCTTCACGGCTGCGCGGGTAGAACAACGCACCGTCCGTGGCTTCGGAGTTTTTCTTGCTGAACACCACGTCGATACACGACACCGGTGCCTTGGGGTCTTGGATGAAAACGCGATAGAGCACCAGGTCCTCACCTTCGTAGGTGTTGGCCACGGCTTTGCTTTTGATCGACTTGCGGTTGCCGTCCTTGTAGCCCTGGACCACTTCGATGAAGGGTTGGCGGTCGACGCTGGCGCCGTCACGCAGGATCGAAACCGGCGACAGCGTCACCAGGTGGCCATTGACCACATTCGCCCACACGCGGTTGTTGTAGCCCGGCAGGTACTCGGTGGTGACTTGGGTGTCGAGCGCCTTGCCGCTGGCGAGGTTGAACACCTTGCCGGTTTCTCGCGGGCGGTCGGCTTCGCAACTGCTGTTGGGCAGATCGTTGGCTTGCGCGCTGCTGACCAGAGCGAACCCGGCCTTTTTCGGCGCGATGCCTTGGGCCAGGGTCCAACGCGTGTCGCTGGCCGGCTGGCCGCCAAAGTCGACCAGGGCGGTACCGGCATCGGCGGGCTTGCTCTCGGCAGCCGGTTTGGTGGTGGCAGCAGGCTTGTTTTTCGGCGCGCGGGCGACGGTGCGCGCAGGCTCGGTCGAGGTACCGTGCGCCAGGTATTTGGAGTTGTTCTGTTCGGCGTTGACCCGTTTGACCAGCATGTTGCGGTCAGTCACTTCAACGATCTCAACCCGACGGTTCTTGCCGCGTTGCTGCACATCGCTGTTGTCGGCGATTGGCCGCGAAGCCCCCGCCCCCTGGAAAAACATACGCTGCGGGGCGATGCCTTGCTCGGCCAGGATCGACGCCACGGCGCGGGCACGTTGCTCGGACAACCGCTGGTTGGTGGCGGCGCTGCCGGTAGCGTCGGTGTGGCCGACGACCAGAATCGCCGCCTGGCTGTTCTGGCCCTGCTTAGGCGCGAACGCGGCGGCCAACTTGCGGACCTGGCGCTGACCATTGGCGCTCAACTGCGCGCTGCCGGTGGCGAACATGCCTTCATCCTGCACTTGGGCAACGATGCCCGCTTCAGTCGGTGCCGGCGCGCGGGCGTTTCCGCTGGCGACCTCCTGGCTTTGCAGGGTTTGCACCTGGATATTCAGGTTCTCTTCCTTGGCGATCCGCTCCAGTTCCTGCAAACGGTTCTGCCACAAGTTACCCGCCACACAACCGGCCGCCGCGCCCACACCACCGCCGACGATCGCCTTTTTGGCATCGCCCGTGATCGCATACGTCAGGCCTGCACCGAGCAATGCACCACCGGCGCAACCGATGGCCGTGCCGTAGTTTTTGCCGGCGTCGTTAAGCGTCGCACAGCCGCTGAGCGCCACGGCGCCAGCAAGCAGGCTGATTTTTCGGGTAAAGGAGGTATTCACTTGATGGGTTCCGGCCTTCATGAAAAGAGCCGCCGACCCACTGCCAACGCCGAATACGCGCCAACTGCATCATCCATGAACAGGCCCTGCACAATCGTTGAATGGGGTAAATAGCGCGGGATTGGATCACGTCAGTGATGGCAATTCAACAGCATTTGTAACTCCATGCGTCCTTCAGAACCGTCCGTAGGACGTTCGAAACTTTCTCCAGCCGCCAACAGTCAGCCATTACATGAAGCCAAGCCCCACTCTTCACAGGAATACACATGACTGCGATCCCCGACTGGGTGCCCGTTACCCCCAGCGTCGCCATCACGCGCTTTACAGTGCTGACGGTCAATATCCACAAGGGCTTCACCGCCCTGAACCGACGCTTCATCCTGCCCGAGCTGCGAGAAGCGGTGCGCAGCGTGGGCGCAGACATGGTGTTCCTGCAGGAAATCCATGGCACCCACGAGCGCCATCCGCAGCGCTACAGCGACTGGCCGAACATGCCGCAGTACGAGTTTCTGGCCGACAGTATCTGGCCGCAGTTCGCTTACGGGCGTAACGCGGTTTATCCCCATGGCGACCACGGCAATGCGCTCCTGTCGAAATTCCAGATCGTGAGCTACGACAACCTCGACATCTCCCAAAGCGGCCATGAAAACCGTGGCCTGCTGCATTGCGTGTTGCGCTTGCCGGGCAGCGGGCAGGAAGTGCACGCAATCTGTATCCACCTGGGCTTGCGCGAGGTGCATCGCCAGCAGCAATTGCGTTTGCTGGAGCAGCGCATCCGCGAGATTCCCGCCGATGCGCCGTTGGTGGTCGCCGGCGATTTCAACGACTGGCGCCAGCGGGCCGATTTGAGCCAAAGCGGCCTCACCGAGGTGTTCGTGCACACCCTTGGCAAACCGGCGCGCACCTTCCCGGCACGCCTGCCGTTGCTGCCGCTGGACCGCATTTATGTGCGCAACGTGAAGGTTCACAACCCACAGGTGCTGACCACACGGCCGTGGTCCCATCTTTCAGACCACGTGCCGCTGTCGGTGGAGATTGAGCTATGAACGTTGCGGTCGAGCACATCTCTACCGACCAGCCGCCGGACGAAACCAAGGCACGCGACCTGGATTACGGCTGGCAAAGCGGTAATCAGGTCGAGTTGCTGGAGAACGGCGAAGCGTACTTTCCCAAGGTATTCGAGGCGCTGCGCCAAGCCCGGCGCGAGATCCTGCTGGAGACCTTTATCCTTTTCGAGGACAAGGTTGGCCATGAGCTGCAACGTATCCTGATCGAGGCGGCGCAGCGTGGGGTCAAGGTCGTTGTCAGCCTGGATGGCTTTGGCTGCGGCGAGCTGAGCGCGGGGTTTCTCGGTGAGCTGGCCGAAGCCGGCGTGACGGTGCAGATGTTCGATCCGGCGTCCAAGACGCTGGGGATTCGCACAAACTGGTTCCGCCGCCTGCACCGCAAGATTGTGGTGGTGGACGCCACCGTGGGGTTTATCGGAGGGATCAACTTCTCTGCTGATCACTTGGGGGATTTCGGCCCCGAGGCCAAACAGGATTACGCGGTACAGGTAATTGGCCCGGCGGTGGCAGACTTGCATCACTTTGCCTTGGCGCAAAGTGGCCGCCAGGTGCGCACGCGGCGCGGGTGGCGACGGCGCCAGCAGCGGCCTTCAGCGTGGTCGAGCGAGCACGGCGACGGCCTGGTACGGTTGATTTACCGTGACAACCTGCAACACCGCGACGATATCGAAGAAGCGTATATCCATGCCCTGAGCAAGGCCCAACACCGAGCGGTGATCGCCAACGCGTATTTCTTCCCCGGCTACCGCCTGCTGCGGGAAATCCGCAACGCCGCGCGCCGCGGTGTGCATGTGCAGTTGATCATGCAGGGCCAACCCGACGTGCTGCTGGCCAAACTGGCAGCACGCATGCTCTACGACTACCTGCTCAAAGACGGTGTAGTGATTCACGAATACTGCCAGCGTCCGCTGCACGGCAAAGTCGCATTGGTGGATGACGAGTGGAGCACTGTAGGTTCGAGCAACTTGGACCCGTTGAGCCTGGCACTGAACCTGGAAGCCAACGTGTTGATTCGCGACCGCGCGTTTAATCAGCAACTGTACGAGCGCCTCGAAGTGCTCAGTAAAAATCACTGCCAGACCATGCCGGAAAACCGCAAGCCACGCCTGTGGTTGTGGCGATTGACCGTCGGCTTCCTGGTGTTCCATGTGATGCGCCATTTCCCCGCGCTGACCGGTTGGCTGCCTGCGCACAAACCGCGCTTGAAACCCTTCGTGCATGAGGAACAGCGCCATGAAAGCTGAGCGTTTCAAGCGTTGGAAGAAGCCCCTGACCATCGCCTTCTTCCTGCTGCTGATCGTGCTGTTCACCCTGCTCGCCCGCAGGATCGACTGGAGCGAGGTGGTCCAGACGCTGGGTGATTTCAAACTGCGTACCTTGCTGATAGCAAGCGCGTTGACCCTGTGCAGCTTTATCGTCTACGCCTGCTTCGATCTGATCGGCCGCACCTACATCCGCCAGCCATTGCGCTGGAAGCAAATTCTGCCGGTGGGCATCATCAGCTACGCGTTCAACCTCAACCTCAGCGCGTGGGTCGGCGGCATCGCCATGCGCTATCGGCTGTATTCGCGGTTGGGCGTGAGCACCGGCAATATCGCCAAGATTCTGGGCCTGAGCCTGGCCACCAATTGGTTTGGCTACATGGCGCTGGCGGGCGCGGTTTTCAGCAGCGGGCTGGTGACCATGCCGCCGGGCTGGAAGCTGAGCAGCGGCGCGCTGCAAGGGGTGGGTGTATTGCTGGTGTTGGCCAGCCTGGGCTACCTGGCGGCCTGCCAATTTTCGAAAAAACGCGCGTGGTCGATCCGAGGCATCGAGATCAACCTCCCATCGCTGCGCATGGCCTGCTTGCAACTGGCGTTGGGCGCGTTGAACTGGTCGCTGATGGCGGCGGTGATTTTTACCCTGCTGCCCGCCAAGTTGGACTATCCGCTGGTACTGGGTGTGTTGTTGATCAGCGCGATTGCCGGCGTAGTCACCCATATCCCAGCCGGGCTTGGGGTGCTGGAAGCGGTGTTTATCGGGCTGTTACAGCATGAGGCGTCGCGGGGCAGTTTGCTGGCGGGGTTGATTGCGTATCGGGCGATCTACTTCATCTGCCCGCTGCTGATTGCACTGGTGATGTACTTGGGCGTGGAAGCCAAGGCCAAGGCGTTGCGGGTGAAGAAAACACCCGCCTGAACGCACTACTGGGATTGGATGATGCTCAACCGCTCGCCGACCACCATCTCGGTGATCCAGTCCACCAGGATCGAGGTGTAGGCCTGTTGGGACACCGGATCGCTGAGGGAGTGGTCAGCGCCATCGATGATGCGGTGAGTCAGGGAATGGGTCTGCTGGCACGCAGCGCGGTAACTCATGATGGTGGCGTGGGGCACATGGTCATCGGTTTCCGATTCGACAATCAGCACATCACCGGTAAACGCCGCACAAGCATGTAAGGCGCGGTTGGTCTCGGCATGCACCAAGGTGCTGCGGTAATCCATCAAATCGACCTTATCCAGATCGCGCTTGGGCTTGAGCCATTCCTGATCGCGGTACAACGCCGGCACACGCAGCGCCAGCCAGCGTACCGGGCGCAGCGAAGTGAGGATTGCAGCCAGGTAGCCGCCATAACTGGTGCCCACGACCGCCACCGCCGAGGTGTCGATGGCAGGATGGGCAAGCAGCCGGTCATACGCCGCCAGCAGGTCCCGCAGATTGTCTTCGCGGGTGACGCGGTTCAATGGAATACCGTTGCCAGCATGGCCGCGCAGGTCGAAGGTCAGGCACACACACCCCAGGCCGGCGATGCCTTTGGCCCGCTCCAGATCCCGCTCTTGGCTACCGCCCCAGCCGTGCACAAACAACACGCCCGGCACTTTGGATTTAGGGCTCAGAAACGTGCCGCTCATTTGTTCGTCGTCGATATCGATGGAAATGGTTTCACTTCTAGCCGTCATAAGATTTAACCGTCACGTACTTGAGAAGAAAGTCGCTGTTTTCCGCGGGGCCGCGGTACACCTCAATGGCATCCGCCGGCAGCGCTTGGTCCACGTAGGTTTCTACCGAGGACACATGAATGGCTTTAAGGCCCGGGTGGTTGATGAAGCTCTGCAGCGCCGCGACTTCCGCGCTGCTGGCGCCGCCCATGCGCCAGGATTGTTCGAGCACGCCACTGCGACGCTGGCCGTGGTTATCCAAACCTTGAGCGATGTCGTAGTTGCGCCGTGAGGCATAGAAGCCGGGGTAGGCTTCATCAGCTGCCGTGTCGAAGACCTGCGCTTGCTCGATGGCTAGGCGTACGTCCTCGGGCAGATCGAGCTTAAGCAAGTCTTCGTAATAACCGGGTACGACCAGCAGCTCGGATCCGCCATAGACACCTTCGCCCTCCCCGTCTTCGGTCAGGTATTGCTCGCCGCAATAACTGAACACGTGATCGCCGATAAAACTCTGGCCCACGCTATGGGTGACCACATCATGCAGGTCCTGCTCCAACACCACGCCTTCGTCGAACAATTGCACGGCCTCAGGTCGGGCCAGCACGACTTTGAAGGCATCGAGGCTGTGGATAACTTCCTGGCCGCGTCCAGCGCAGGCGTTCACTGGTTTCAGGCGAATGGGCCCGTCGTTAAGCAAACGGGTGGCAGCGGGCAGTGCGTCTTCGAGCGCGAATACACTGAGGCCTTCCAACACGACTTTTTTACCCGCTCGCAGAACAACGGCGACCATCCCTCTGGCGCCTTGGCCTCAGGGCTTAACAAACCATGGCTGATGGCTTTGGTGCAGATGAAGTCGTGATCGACATAGCCGCCCCACAGATCTTCGGGGCCTTTGACGTTAAGGGCGCGGGCCTGCGCCGGGCTAACAAGGGTTTGCGTGGGCAGTAAATACAGCTCACGGCCAGCATGTTTTTGCGGATCGTAGCTTCCGCCGAATTTAAGCCCCAGAATTTGCGCCAGCCAGCGGGCCAGGGCGAGGTTTGTGTCGACTTCATGCTGAGGTGCGCCCTCTCGTGTGGAGTAAGCGACCACCCATTTTTTGCGTTGTGTCGGGGTCATGCGTCCCCCTTGGCCGTCCGGCCATGTGTGTATCAAGAAGGCTGCAGGGATCAGGCCAAAACACGGAGGGGCGGGACCGGTTTGAAATCAATCAGTTACTGAAAAAACGATGGCATTTGGCCTGTTTTATTCTGCACGACGAGGCGTCAAGTGCGCGGCGTTCTGCACGATTCACACGCCAAAACGGCTGCGATAATCACTGGGCGCCAGACCTGTGATTTTCTTGAAAATGGCGCGAAAGGCGCTGGGATCCTGATAGCCCACGGTCCAGGCGATATGGTCGATGGTGCCGTTGGTGAACTCCAACATCTGCCGCGCCTTGCCCACACGCAGGTGCTGGCAGTATTCGGTGGGTTTCAAGCCAGTGGCGCCGCGAAAGCGCCGCAGGAAAGTACGTTCTTCTAACCCCGCCTCTTGCGCCATGGTCGCGACGGACACATCTACCGCCCCGCTGGCTTGCAACCAATGTTGAACCTTGAGAATGGCCGCGTCGCCATGACCAAGGATCGGCGCAAAGTTACTGCCGCACTGGCTGGCGCTGTCGCTGTGTTCGATGACCAAGAACCGCGCGGTGTCGGCAGCGATGCTCGGCCCCATGAGACGGTCAACCAGACGCAGGCCCAGTTCGGACCACGCCATCAGCCCGGCCGTGGTAATCAGGTCGCCGTCATCGACAATAGGTTTGTCCGCCTCCAGGCGCACGGAGGGGTAACGTGCGGCAAAAGACTTGGCGGAAGACCAATGGGTAGTAGCGCTGCGCCCATCCAGCAAGCCACTGCGCGCCAGCATGATCGAGCCGATACAGACGCCACCGAGTACGGTCCCCGTCGCGTGCTGCTGACGAAGCCACTCCAGCAGCGCAGGCGGCGCTTGTTCTTCGGTGAACTCACCGATCGACGGGGGCACCAGCACGGCCATCATCGGCTGGTCGGGGCCTGGGTGGCTGTCGAATACCCTTTTCGGCGAGCCATCGGCACTTACCTGCCAATGACTGATACGCAGCAGCGGCAGTTGTGCAGACTGATGCTCGGCCGCAATCCGGTTGGCCACGCCGAACAGGTCGGTCAGGCCATGCACGGCGGCCAATTGCGCCCCTTCGTAGATCAACACGCCCAGCTCAACAACAGCCATTGTCAGTTTTCCCCCTGTTATTGTCGGTGCAGCCAATCCCCGGCGCCGGCGCCAGCTAAGATACTGGGCCCATCAACCCATCACGAGGCAATAACCCATGGCCAAGCAAGCGCTCATCCTAATCGATATCCAGAACGACTACTTCCCCCAGGGCAAGTGGCCGCTTGATGGTGTGGAAGCTGCGGCGGACAAGGCTGCGCAGGTGCTCAAGGCGTTCCGCCAGGCAGGTGATGCGGTGATTCATGTGCGCCATGAATTCACGTCCGAAGATGCACCGTTCTTCACGCCTGGGTCACAAGGCGCGCAGTTGCATCCAAAGGTACTGAACGAAAGCAATGAGCCTGTGGTGCTTAAACATTTCGTGAACTCGTTTCGTGAAACCAATCTGCGCGCCTTGCTGGAACAACGCAGCATCACCGAACTGGTGGTGGTCGGCAGCATGAGCCATATGTGCGTCGATGCCGTGGTGCGGGCCGCAGCGGATCTGGGCTACAAGGTCACGGTGATTCATGATGCCTGCGCCACCCGCGATCAGGAGTTCAACGGGCAGGTGATTCCGGCCGCGCAGGTGCATGGCGCGTACATGGCCTCGTTGGCGTTTGGGTATGCGGGCGTGGTGTCGGCGGAGGAGTATTTGAAGGCGCAAGCAGCGGCGGCGTAAACGCTGCTTGCCTGGGTGTTTTAGCGGGTCGCGATAATAAAGAGGCGCGGGAACGGCAGTAACACGGTGCCATCGGCCAGGGCTGGATACGCCTGGGCAATCCGCGCCTGATATTCCTGTAGAAAGGCGGCTTTTTCACCATCGGTCAAAGGCGCAAGGAATGGACGCAATCCCGTGCCCTTGAACCACTCCACCACAGCCCCGTGATCCGCCAACGGGTGCAGGTAGGTCGTGCGCCATACGTCAACGGCAGCGCAGTGCTTGCTCAGCAACTCGTAGTAGTAGCTCGCCGCGTACCGCTCATTGTGTTTGACCGTACCAAGCTTTGCAGACCACGGGCCCTCAGCCGCGACTTCACGCGCAAGCCGGTGTGCAGGCTCATCGAGGTTGTCCGGGGTTTGCACTGCCAGCGTGCCGCCGGGCGTCAGTTGGTTGACCAGATGAGGGTAAAGCGTGCTGTGGTTGGGCACCCATTGCAGCGAAGCGTTGGCCAGGATCACGTCGAATTTTTGCGCGGGACTCCAGGCGCCGATATCGGCCAGTTCAAAGCTCAATTCCGGCAGGCGTTTGCGGGCGTCGATCAACATATCGTCGGAGCTGTCCATGCCGATGACATGTGCTTGAGGGAAGCGCTCGGCCAGCACTTCAGTGGAGTTGCCAGGGCCGCAACCCAGGTCAACGGCGGTTTTCACGTCACTATTTGGAATGGCTGCAACCAAGTCACGGACCGGACGGGTGCGTTGTTGCTCGAACATCGTGTACTGCTTGGCAGACCAGGTCATCGCGGCTTTCCTTGTTCTTTGGAAGGGGCTACAGCCTAAATCGTGTGACCCATGAGGACAAATGCCAGGGCCGGAGATCTTCTATGCCGTCATTTCATCCGCTTCAGAAAACTCATGTACGGATCGCCATTGAGGATGAAGTCTTCGCGCATCCGGCCGTCAAGCATGGGTTCAAGACTGGTAGGGGTGAGTAATTTGTGCTTTGGGAGACGAAACGCCTGTTCATGGTCCGAGTAGGTATACCGTTGGAAATGCAGTGCATTGCCTATCCAGTGAACGTCGTTGTAGAGGTAATGCCAGTTTTTGTCACTGGGCGTACTCAGGTAAAAAACCCCGTTCACATCTCGGGTAATTTCATACATCACAAAATTACTGGAGCTCCATTTGCCGACGTAGCGGTCCATACCCGGATGGTCGGGAATGGCTGGGGCAGCGACGAAATCACTGTCAGTGTAGGGCGTACTCCGGGCCTGCTCGGCCTTGAGCTGAGGGTAGCGTTGGCACACAGAATCGATGCTGTCGACTTTTTCAAGGTCGTACCTGATTTCCATGCCATCCGTTCGGGAAGTGAACTGCATGGCCTCGGGAGAAAAGGTCAGCACCTTCAGCTCAATGGTTTTGGTCGGTAATATCATGTTGATTACCTCCCCATTGTCAGCCACGGAATAAGCGACCACGTTCGTCGGTTCCCGAGTTGATTTCACGCAGTCGAAAGCGTGCATCAACAATTGGCCATCGGACCTGAACTCAGCCACGGTCGTTTGACCTTCGTTCAATGACTGCATGGCCCAGAGGCCGACAATCAGGTTTTTAGAAGCTTTTGGCTCAGCGTGTAACGCGGTGCAGCCGGCCGCCAAAACGACGGCCAATACGTAGCGCAGCAGTGTGTTCGACACGATGTTCATCCATGACTGTGTGGGTCGGCGGTTCTCAATGCGAACCTACAAACAAAAAAGCCCCAAGAGCAGGGCTCATGGGGCTTTTCGGGAAAGCTTAACGGATTGCTCCGAGCGTTATCCTAGAAAGGAATATCGTCATCAAAGCTATCGAAATCCGGAGCCGGTTGCGGAGCGGCCTGTTGTGGCGCCGGACGCGACTCACGCTGTGGCTGCTGGCTTGGCTGTGGACGCGACTGCTGTGGACGCGGTGCCGAGTTGGACATGCCGCCCTGGCCCTGTTGATCGCCTTGTGGACGACCGCCCAGCAGTTGCATGGTGCCTTGCATGTCGACCACGATTTCAGTGGTGTAACGCTTGATGCCGTCTTTTTCCCACTCGCGGGTCTGCAGTTTGCCTTCGATGTAGACCTGCGAACCTTTGCGCAGGTATTCGCCGGCGATCTCTGCAACCTTGCCAAACATCGACACACGGTGCCACTCGGTTTTCTCGACCTTCTGGCCGGTTTGCTTGTCGGTCCACTGTTCGCTGGTCGCCAGACTCAGGTTGGTCACGGCGTTACCGTTAGGCAAGTAGCGAACTTCGGGATCCTGGCCGCATGTACCGACCAATATGACTTTGTTAACCCCACGGGCCATAACGTTCTCCTAAGCTGGGCGCGCTGTCGGCACTGGATTGACCAGTTGCTCAAGCGTCGCGCGATCCAATAATTCGGTGTCCAATTTGATGTAAATGGCCGCCTCTTCAGCGACCACGACTGCATCTGTTACCCCTACGACTGCCTTCAGGCGCTCTACCAGACCGCTTTCACGGATCGCCTCAGGCGATAGCGGCAAACGCAGACTTGTGACGTAGGGAGGTTCGCGCATGGTAACAGCAAAGACCAGCCAAAGTGCAGCAAGCCCGGCGCATCCGAGGAACACAACCGACAAACCGCCATGCTGGAACATCCAGCCGCCCATGATGCCGCCCAACGCCGAGCCAAGGAACTGGCTGGTGGAATACACCCCCATGGCCGTGCCTTTGCCACCCGCCGGTGAAACTTTACTGATCAGCGAAGGCAATGAAGCCTCCAGCAGGTTGAACGCGGTAAAAAACACCACCGTCCCGATCACAAGCGCCCGAAGGCTGTCGCCGAACTGCCAGAAGAATAGTTCAGTGAGCATCAATGTCGCGACGGCACCCAGGAGAACTCGTTTCATTTTGCGTTTCTTCTCGCCGTAGATGATGAACGGAATCATGGCGAAGAACGAAATCAGCAGAGCAGTGAGGTAGACCCACCAGTGCTGCTCCTTGGGCAGCCCGGCTTTTTCCACCAGGGCCAGGGGCAAGGCGACGAAGCTGCACATCAGCATTGCGTGTAATACGAAGATACCTAAATCCAGGCGCAGCAGGTCTGGGTGCTTGAGCGTCGGCAACAACGCCTTGCGTGCGACACCCGACTCCCGGTGCTGCAACGTGCCGGTGGAGCGCGGCACCATAAAGGCCACGATCACGATCCCGAACAACGCCATGCCGCCGGTGGCCAGGAATAAGCCGTGCAGGCCGAAAGCACGAGTCAGCAAGGGACCGACCACCATGGCCACCGCAAACGACAGGCCAATGGTCATGCCGATCATGGCCATGGCCTTGGTGCGGTGTTGTTCGCGGGTCAGGTCAGAGAGGAGCGCCATCACCGCAGCGGAAATCGCCCCAGCACCCTGCAGGATACGCCCGGCGATCACACCCCAGATGGAATCGGACTGCGCCGCGAGCACACTGCCGAGGGCGAAGACGATCAGCCCGAGGTAAATCACCGGACGCCGGCCAATGCGGTCGGAAATGATCCCAAAGGGGATCTGAAAAATCGCCTGGGTCAGGCCATAGGCGCCAATCGCCAGGCCGATCAGTGCGGGGGTCGCGCCTGCCAGATCCATTCCATAGGTCGCCAGTACCGGCAACACCATGAACATGCCAAGCATACGGAACGCGAACACCAGGGCCAGACCGCTTGCTGCTCGGGTCTCGCCGCTACTCATGCGTTCGCTGTGGGGATCGTGCATGGAAAAACCTCGTGTGAACCGGCGGCGATTCTACCAGTCCCATCGATTGAGAGGGTATATGCGGCGCTTTGCCGCGCAGCTTTCATGTAAGGCTGCACCCGGCACTTTGACAGTGTATATTCATCCAGTCTTTAGCCGTATACTCCGGCATTATTTACGCCCGCCGTGCGAGGCCATCTTGGACAAGATCCTGATTCGTGGGGCTAGAACCCACAACCTGAAGAACATCGACCTGACCCTGCCCCGGGACAAACTGATTGTCATCACCGGCTTGTCCGGCTCGGGCAAATCGTCCCTGGCGTTCGACACGCTGTATGCCGAAGGTCAGCGCCGCTATGTGGAATCGCTGTCGGCCTATGCCCGGCAGTTCCTGTCGATGATGGAAAAGCCTGACGTCGACACCATCGAAGGTCTGTCGCCGGCGATTTCCATCGAACAGAAGTCGACCTCCCACAACCCACGCTCCACCGTGGGCACCATCACCGAAATCTACGACTACCTGCGCCTGCTGTACGCGCGGGTAGGTATTCCCCGCTGCCCGGACCACGACATTCCGCTGGAAGCCCAGACCGTCAGCCAGATGGTCGACTTGGTACTGGCCCAGCCGGAAGGCGCCAAGCTGATGCTGCTGGCCCCGGTGATTCGCGAGCGTAAGGGCGAGCACCTTTCTGTTTTCGAAGAGCTGCGTGCCCAGGGTTTTGTACGCGCACGCATCAACGGCAAGCTGTATGAGCTGGATGAAGCGCCAAAGCTCGACAAGCAGAAGAAGCATTCGATCGATGTAGTGGTCGACCGTTTCAAAGTGCGCGCCGACCTGCAGCAGCGTCTGGCCGAGTCATTCGAAACCGCGCTGAAACTGGCGGACGGTATTGCCCTGGTGGCGCCGATGGATGACGAGCCGGGTGAAGAGATCATCTTCTCCGCACGCTTTGCCTGCCCGATCTGTGGCCACGCCATCAGCGAGCTGGAACCCAAGCTTTTTTCCTTCAACAACCCGGCCGGCGCTTGCCCGACCTGCGATGGTCTTGGGGTAAAGCAATTCTTCGACATCAAACGCCTGGTCAACGGCGAGCTGACGTTGGCGGAGGGGGCGATACGCGGCTGGGACAGGCGTAATGTCTACTACTTCCAGATGCTGGGTTCACTGGCGTCTCACTATAAATTCAGCCTTGAAGTGCCATTCAACCAACTGCCGGCAGATCAGCAGAAGGTCATCCTTAATGGCAGTGGCTCGCAGAACGTCGACTTTAAATACCTGAACGACCGTGGCGACATCGTCAAGCGCTCCCACCCGTTCGAAGGCATCGTGCCGAACTTGGAGCGGCGCTACCGCGAGACCGAATCGGCGAGCGTGCGCGAAGAGTTGGCGAAATTCCTCAGCACTCAACCTTGCCCGGATTGCCGTGGCACTCGCCTGCGTCGTGAGGCGCGGCATGTATGGGTGGGTGAGAAGACGCTGCCGGCAGTGACCAATCTGCCGATTGGCGATGCCTGTGAATACTTCGGTGTCCTCAAGCTGACAGGACGCCGTGGGGAGATTGCCGACAAAATCCTCAAGGAAATCCGTGAGCGGTTGCAGTTCCTGGTTAACGTGGGCCTGGATTATCTTTCGCTGGATCGCAGTGCCGATACACTGTCCGGCGGTGAGGCGCAGCGTATTCGCCTGGCCAGCCAGATTGGTGCCGGGCTGGTAGGCGTTTTGTACATCCTTGATGAGCCCTCCATTGGTTTGCACCAACGGGATAACGACCGACTGCTGGGTACGCTGAAACACCTGCGGGATATCGGCAACACGGTAATCGTGGTCGAGCACGACGAAGACGCGATTCGCCTGGCGGATTATGTGGTCGATATTGGCCCAGGTGCCGGCGTACATGGTGGGCATATTGTTGCCGAGGGTACGCCGGCCGAAGTCATGGCTCACCCGGACTCGTTGACCGGCAAGTACTTGTCTGGCCGCGTGAAGATTGAGGTACCGGCTAAACGCACGCCGCGCAACAAGAAGATGGCGCTACACCTCAAAGGCGCACGCGGGAACAACCTGCGTAATGTCGACCTTGAAATTCCGCTGGGCTTGCTGACCTGCGTGACCGGTGTTTCTGGATCGGGCAAGTCGACACTGATCAACAACACCCTGTTCCCACTGAGCGCAACCGCCCTGAACGGTGCAACCACCCTGGAAGCGGCGGCACATGACAGCATCAAAGGCCTGGAGCATTTAGACAAGGTCGTCGACATCGACCAAAGCCCGATTGGCCGCACGCCGCGTTCTAACCCAGCGACCTACACTGGGCTGTTTACACCGATTCGCGAGCTGTTCGCCGGTGTTCCGGAGTCACGCTCGCGTGGCTACGGTCCTGGCCGGTTCTCGTTCAACGTCAAGGGCGGGCGCTGTGAGGCGTGCCAAGGCGATGGTCTGATTAAGGTGGAGATGCACTTCCTGCCGGATATTTATGTGCCGTGCGACGTATGCAAGAGCAAGCGCTATAACCGCGAAACCTTAGAGATCAAGTACAAGGGCAAGAACATCCACGAAACCCTGGAGATGACCATCGAGGAAGCTCGCGTGTTCTTCGACGCGGTTCCAGCATTGGCGCGCAAGCTGCAAACACTGATGGATGTAGGCCTGTCGTATATCAAGCTGGGACAGTCGGCGACCACGCTGTCCGGGGGTGAGGCGCAGCGGGTGAAGCTGTCTCGCGAGCTGTCCAAGCGCGATACGGGCAAGACTCTGTATATCCTCGATGAACCGACCACGGGCCTTCACTTCGCAGATATCCAGCAACTGCTGGACGTGCTTCACCGATTGCGCGACCACGGCAACACTGTGGTCGTGATTGAGCACAACCTTGATGTGATCAAGACTGCTGACTGGTTGGTGGACCTAGGGCCGGAAGGCGGTTCCAAGGGTGGCCAGATCATCGCGGTAGGTACACCGGAGCAAGTCTCCGAAATGCCGCAGTCCCACACCGGTTACTACTTGAAGCCGCTGTTGGAGCGTGATCGGGCCTGATGTATGCCCCATAAAAAAGCCCCTGTCACTTTGCGGTGACAGGGGCTTTTTAGTAGCCGGAAATCAGAACTGCGATTGCAGATAATTCTCCAGCCCTACCAACTTGATCAGGCCCAACTGCTTTTCCAGCCAGTAGGTGTGATCTTCTTCGGTGTCGTTTAACTGCACACGCAGGATTTCCCGCGTGACGAAGTCGCTGTGCTGCTCGCAGAGCTCGATGCCCTTGCAGAGCGCAGCACGCACCTTGTACTCAAGGCGAAGATCGGCTGCGAGCATGTCAGGTACGCTGGTGCCCACATCCAGATCATCGGGACGCATGCGCGGCGTGCCTTCGAGCATCAGGATACGACGCATCAGCGCGTCAGCGTGCTGTGCCTCTTCTTCCATCTCGTGGTTGATACGCTCATAGAGTTCGGTAAAACCCCAGTCTTCGTACATACGCGAGTGGATGAAATATTGGTCACGAGCTGCCAGTTCGCCCGTCAGCAACGTGTTGAGGTAATCGATTACGTCGGGGTGACCTTGCATCGCCCTACATCTCCCTGCTTGAAAGTCTGTAGTTTGAACCATGATGACTCGGAGGTCACGGGACTAACGGCATAAAAGTGAAGATTTCCGGAGAAAAGTAGCGGAAATAACGCAAAAACCGCCCAAATGAGGGCGGTTCTGCTTATCGTTTAGAGTCAGTTAAGCGATACACCCAATGCCTTTGCGATTGCTTCTCCATATGCAGGGTCCGCTTTGTAGAAGTGCGCCAATTGACGCTGAACCACATCATTGGAAACCCCAGCCATTGCACCCGCGATGTTATCGGTGAGCAGGGCTTTCTGATCATCGTTCATCAGGCGGAACAGCGCACCGGCGTGGCTGTAGTAGTCAGTGTCTTCCCGATGATCGTAACGATCAGCGGCACCGCTCAGGGCCAAGGCTGGCTCGGCGTACTGCGGAGCTTGTTTAGGTGCATCGGCGTAGCTGTTTGGCTCGTAGTTAGGGGCGGCACCACCGTTGTTGCCGAAAGCCATCGACCCGTCACGCTGGTAGCTATTTACCGGGTTGCGCGGCGCATTTACCGGCAACTGCTGGTGATTGGTGCCAACACGGTAGCGGTGGGCATCAGCGTAGGCAAAAACCCGACCTTGCAGCATGCGGTCTGGGGACAGGCCAACACCTGGGACCATATTGCTCGGGCCGAATGCTGCCTGCTCAACTTCAGCAAAGTAGTTTTGCGGGTTGCGATTGAGCTCAAGCTCACCAACTTCGATCAACGGAAATTCCTTCTGCGACCAGGTTTTGGTCACGTCGAAAGGATTCTCGTAGTGAGCGTTAGCCTGGGCTTCAGTCATGATCTGGATGCAGACGCGCCATTTCGGGAAATCACCGCGCTCGATCGCACCGAACAGATCACGCTGGGCGTAATCGGGGTCGGTACCGGCCAAGCGTGCAGCATCGGCTGGAGCCAGATTCTTGATCCCCTGCTTGGTTTTGTAGTGCCATTTCACCCAGTGACGCTCACCATTAGCATTGATCAGGCTGTAAGTGTGGCTGCCAAAGCCGTGCATGTGACGGTAGC
The DNA here is from genome assembly GCF_054683855.1 of Pseudomonas sp. H1_D04. Taxonomy (NCBI): domain Bacteria; kingdom Pseudomonadati; phylum Pseudomonadota; class Gammaproteobacteria; order Pseudomonadales; family Pseudomonadaceae; genus Pseudomonas; species Pseudomonas sp. H1_D04. The sequence continues at coordinate 2,864,258 of NZ_CP162826.1, read as the reverse complement.
CGTCTGGAATGCCACGGTCCGAAAACAAGATGGTCACTTGGTGCAGCGCCTCAGGGGAGTGCGACCAAAAGTCCCACATCATCTGTGCGCTTTTGAGGTTGCTGTGCGGCAGACGCTTCTGAGTGTGAATGAAGTCAGGGAATTTCAGCGGGTCGCGAATGAAGAACACCGGAGTGTTGTTCCCCACGATGTCCCAGTTGCCTTCCTCAGTGTAGAACTTCAAGGCAAAACCACGTGGGTCGCGCTCAGTATCAGCAGAACCACGCTCACCTCCCACAGTTGAGAAGCGCAGGAAGGTCGGGGTCTGCTTACCCACAGATTCAAACAGCTTGGCGCTTGTGTACTGAGTGATGTCTTGGGTGACTGTAAACGTTCCGTAGGCACCCGACCCTTTGGCGTGTACGCGGCGCTCAGGAATGTTTTCACGGTTGAAGTGAGCGAGCTTCTCGATCAGATGGAAATCGTCGAGCAACAGCGGGCCACGCGGGCCAGCAGAACGGGAATTCTGGTTATCTGCAACGGGAGCACCGCTGGCGGTAGTAAGGATTTTATTCTGGCTCATGCTCAATTTTCCTCAGGTCGGACTTAGAACTGCCGGCTAATCGGCTTGGGAGGATTATTGATCAGCAACATGACACGTACAAATTCATTAAATTTCACGCATCAATAGAAAATTACTACCAACAACCTCAACCGCATAGTGCCAAGCCCCTACCCCGAAAACTTGTACAAATCGCGCTTTCGTTACGCGCACAAAAAACCGGGCACTAGGCCCGGTTCTTTGTTACAGCTTGTCGTCTTACTCGGCGCTTACAGCTTCGCCGGCAGTAGCACGATCAACCAACTCAACGTACGCCATAGGCGCGTTGTCACCAGCGCGGAAACCGCACTTGAGGATGCGCAGGTAGCCACCCTCACGGGTAGCGTAACGCTTGCCCAGGTCGTTGAAGAGCTTACCAACGATAGCTTTCGAACGAGTACGGTCGAAAGCCAGACGGCGGTTAGCCAGGCTGTCTGTCTTAGCCAAAGTAATCAGCGGCTCAGCAACGCGACGCAGTTCTTTAGCTTTCGGCAGTGTAGTTTTGATCAGCTCGTGCTCGAACAGCGACACCGCCATGTTTTGAAACATGGCCTTGCGGTGCGAGCTGGTACGGCTCAGGTGACGACCACTTTTACGATGACGCATGGTTCATTCCTTACCAAACTCACGTTCGGTGATTACGACGATCAGGCAGTCGCCTTGTCGTCCTTCTTAAGACTTGCAGGCGGCCAGTTGTCGAGGCGCATGCCGAGGGACAGACCGCGGGAGGCCAGAACGTCCTTGATTTCAGTCAAGGATTTCTTGCCCAGGTTCGGAGTCTTCAACAGTTCTACTTCGGTACGCTGAATCAGGTCGCCGATGTAGTAAATGTTTTCCGCCTTAAGGCAGTTAGCCGAACGTACAGTCAGTTCCAGATCGTCAACCGGGCGAAGCAGGATCGGATCGATCTCGTCTTCCTGCTCGATTACCACTGGTTCGCTGTCACCTTTGAGGTCGACGAACGCAGCCAACTGCTGTTGCAGAATGGTTGCAGCGCGGCGGATAGCCTCTTCAGGATCCAGAGTACCGTTGGTTTCCAGATCAATAACCAGCTTGTCCAGGTTAGTACGCTGTTCGACACGGGCGTTTTCCACCACGTATGCGATACGGCGAACCGGGCTGAACGAAGAGTCGAGCTGCAAGCGACCAATGCTGCGGCTTTCGTCTTCATCGCTCTGACGCGAGTCGGCCGGTTCATAACCACGACCACGAGCTACAGTGAGCTTCATGTTCAGGGCGCCGTTAGACGCCAGGTTAGCGATTACGTGATCGGGATTAACGATCTCGACATCATGATCCAGCTGAATATCGGCAGCGGTAACCACCCCCGAACCCTTCTTCGACAAGGTCAGCGTAACTTCGTCACGGCCGTGCAGCTTGATAGCCAGACCTTTAAGGTTCAACAGGATTTCAATTACGTCTTCCTGTACACCTTCGATGGCGCTGTACTCGTGGAGCACACCGTCAATCTCGGCCTCGACTACTGCACAGCCGGGCATTGAGGACAACAGGATGCGGCGCAGCGCGTTGCCCAGGGTGTGGCCAAAACCACGCTCGAGAGGCTCGAGTGTGATCTTGGCGCGGGTTGGACTGACAACCTGCACATCAATGTGGCGGGGTGTCAGGAACTCATTTACCGAAATCTGCATGGATGCACCTATTTTCTAGCCCTTACTTGGAGTAGAGCTCGACAATCAGGCTTTCGTTGATGTCGGCGGACAGATCACTGCGAGCAGGAACGTTCTTGAAAACGCCCGACTTCTTCTCAGTGTCTACTTCTACCCATTCTACGCGGCCACGTTGGGCACACAGATCGAGAGCTTGGACAATGCGAAGTTGGTTTTTTGCTTTCTCGCGAACTGCGACCACGTCACCAGCACGAACCTGATAAGACGGAACGTTTACGGTCTGACCGTTAACGCTGATCGACTTGTGCGATACCAGCTGACGGGATTCGGCACGAGTCGAACCAAAGCCCATACGGTATACAACGTTGTCCAGACGGCATTCGAGCAGTTGCAGCAGGTTTTCACCAGTTGCACCTTTCTTGCCAGCAGCTTCTTTGTAGTAGCCGCTGAACTGACGCTCGAGAACGCCGTAGATACGACGAACCTTCTGCTTTTCACGCAGTTGGGTGCCGTAATCGGACTGGCGACCGCGGCGTTGGCCGTGGATACCAGGTGCTGCTTCAATGTTGCACTTCGATTCGATCGCGCGCACGCCGCTCTTCAGGAAGAGATCGGTGCCTTCGCGACGAGCGAGTTTGCATTTTGGACCAATGTAACGAGCCATTCTTTACAATCTCCTGGATTACACGCGGCGCTTCTTCGGCGGACGGCACCCGTTGTGCGGGATTGGCGTCACGTCGGTGATGCTGGCGATCTTATAGCCACAGCCGTTCAAAGCACGGACAGCAGACTCACGACCTGGACCTGGACCTTTGACGTTAACGTCGAGGTTTTTCAGGCCATATTCCAGCGCAGCTTGACCAGCACGTTCAGCAGCTACTTGAGCAGCAAACGGGGTGGACTTGCGGGAACCGCGGAAACCCGAACCACCGGAGGTAGCCCAAGAAAGCGCGTTACCTTGACGGTCGGTGATGGTCACGATTGTGTTGTTAAAAGATGCATGGATGTGGGCGATGCCATCAACCACTGTCTTTTTAACTTTTTTACGAGGACGAGCAGCAGGTTTTGCCATGATTAATTTCCTGTCGATTCGCGTGGGCGATTACTTGCGGATCGGCTTACGCGGACCTTTACGGGTACGCGCGTTAGTCTTGGTACGCTGACCGCGTACTGGAAGACCACGACGATGACGCAGACCACGGTAGCAACCGAGGTCCATCAAACGCTTGATTTTCATGTTGATTTCGCGACGCAGGTCACCTTCAGTGGTGAACTTCGCCACTTCGCCACGCAACAGCTCAATCTGCTCGTCGCTCAGATCCTTGATCTTAGCGGCTGGGTTTACCCCAGTGTCTGCGCAAATTTTCTGCGCAGTAGTGCGACCAACACCATAGATGTAGGTCAGCGAGATAACAGTGTGCTTGTTATCTGGAATGTTAACGCCTGCAATACGGGCCATTCAGTGGGACTCCAATTGACAGCTACCTACGCCCCGGAAGCCAAGAAATAGGGCGCGAGATAATATCGCTGTAATAACAAATAATCAACCCGGCAGCGCACTAGCTGCCGGGCTTCAAGCGGATCACACTCAGCCTTGGCGCTGTTTGTGACGCGGTTCCGCGCTGCAAATTACTCGAACAACACCTTCGCGGCGAATAATCTTGCAGTTACGGCACAGCTTTTTCACCGATGCACGAACTTTCATCACCAACTCCTCGAACCTTATGGGTACTCAGCGCAACATGCCGCTGCCGTAACCCTTCAGGTTGGCTTTCTTCATCAGGGATTCGTACTGGTGCGAAACGAGGTGCGATTGTACTTGGGACATGAAGTCCATCACAACCACGACCACGATCAGCAACGAGGTCCCGCCAAGGTAGAACGGAACGTTTGCTGCAACCACAAGGAACTGGGGCAACAGGCAGACGGCCGTCATATATAGAGCACCGAACAGGGTCAAACGAGTCAGAACGCCATCAATGTAGCGCGCAGACTGCTCACCTGGACGGATACCCGGAATAAAGGCACCGGACTTCTTCAGGTTTTCCGCTACGTCTTTCGGATTGAACATCAACGCCGTATAGAAGAAGCAGAAGAAAATAATCCCTGCACTAAACAGCAGAATATTCAACGGCTGACCAGGAGCGATCGACTGAGATAGGTCCTGCAGCCAGCCCATATTTTCAGACTGGCCAAACCAGGTACCCAACGAAGCCGGAAACAGCAAAATGCTGCTCGCGAAAATTGCCGGAATAACACCGGCCATATTCACTTTCAGCGGCAAGTGGCTAGTCTGCGCAGCAAAGACCTTACGGCCCTGCTGACGCTTGGCGTAGTGAACAGCAATACGACGCTGGCCACGCTCAATGAACACCACAAAACCGATAATCGCTACTGCCAGCAAACCGATAGCAACTAGGGCGAAGATATTGATATCACCCTGACGTGCAGACTCGAAAGACTGCCCAATCGCTCTCGGAAGACCGGCGACGATACCTGCGAAAATCAACATCGAGATACCGTTACCAACACCGCGCTCAGTAATCTGCTCACCCAGCCACATCATGAACATCGCACCAGCCACAAATGTGGATACCGCGACGAAATGGAAGCCAAAGTCACCAGTGAACGCAACGCCCTGCCCAGCCAGGCCAACGGACATGCCGATAGCCTGAACCAGAGCGAGGGCAACAGTGCCGTAGCGGGTGTACTGGCTAATCTTGCGACGGCCAGCTTCACCTTCCTTCTTCAACTGCTCCAGCTGCGGGCTGACGGCGGTCATCAACTGCATGATGATCGATGCCGAGATATACGGCATGATCCCCAGTGCAAAGATGCTCATCCGTTCCAGCGCGCCGCCGGAAAACATATTGAACAAGCTAAGAATGGTCCCCTCATTCTGTCGAAACAGGTCTGCGAGTCGGTCCGGGTTGATACCTGGAACCGGGATGTGTGCGCCTATTCGGTAGACGATAATCGCCAGGAACAGAAAACGCAGACGAGCCCAAAGTTCAGACATACCGCCTTTGCCGAGCGCTGAGAGAGCACCTTGCTTAGCCATTTATTCCTCGAACTTGCCGCCAGCTGCTTCGATAGCCGAACGCGCACCTTTGGTGGCGCCGATTCCCTTGCCGATAGTGACAGCGCGAGTCACTTCACCGGACAGCATGATTTTCACACGCTGTACGTTGACGTTGATCACGTTGGCATCTTTCAGGGTCTGCACAGTAACGATGTCGCCTTCCACTTTAGCCAGCTCGGACAGACGCACTTCTGCGCGATCCATAGCTTTCAGGGATACGAAACCGAACTTAGGCAGGCGACGATGCAGCGGCTGTTGACCGCCTTCAAAGCCTGGAGCAATGGTGCCACCGGAGCGGGAGGTTTGACCTTTGTGACCACGGCCACCAGTCTTACCCAAACCGCTACCGATACCACGGCCCGGACGATGCTTTTCGCGACGGGAGCCCGGCGCTGGACTCAGATCATTGAGTTTCATCGATTAACCCTCTACACGCAGCATGTAGTAAGCCTTATTGATCATCCCGCGATTCTCGGGAGTATCCTGGACTTCTACAGTGTGACCGATGCGACGCAGACCCAAACCTTTAACACACAGTTTGTGGTTAGGAATGCGGCCGGTCATGCTTTTGATCAGCGTTACTTTAACGGTAGCCATGATCAGAAGATCTCCTTGACAGTCAGACCACGCTTAGCAGCGATGGACTCAGGAGATTGCATGGCTTTCAAACCTTTGAAAGTGGCGTGAACCACGTTTACAGGGTTAGTCGAGCCGTAGCACTTGGCCAGAACGTTCTGAACACCAGCAACTTCGAGGACAGCACGCATAGCGCCGCCAGCGATGATACCGGTACCTTCAGAGGCAGGCTGCATGTACACCTTCGAAGCGCCATGGGCGGACTTCATTGCGTACTGCAGAGTGGTACCGTTCAAATCAACTTGGATCATGTTGCGACGAGCAGCTTCCATTGCCTTCTGGATCGCAGCAGGCACTTCACGTGACTTGCCACGGCCGAAGCCAACGCGCCCTTTACCATCACCTACCACGGTCAACGCAGTGAAAGTGAAGATACGGCCGCCTTTAACGGTTTTAGCTACGCGGTTAACTTGAACCAGCTTCTCAATGTAGCCTTCGTCGCGCTTTTGGTCGTTATTTGACATAACTTAGAACTCCAGCCCAGCTTCACGAGCAGCATCAGCCAGCGCTTTCACGCGGCCGTGGTACTTGAAGCCAGAGCGGTCGAAAGCCACTTGCGAGACGCCCGCGGCCTTAGCACGCGTAGCGACCAGCTGGCCAACCTTAGTGGCCGCGTCGATGTTGCCAGTGGCACCATCACGCAGTTCTTTATCCAAAGTCGAGGCGCTTGCCAGGACTTGGTTGCCGTCGGCCGAGATGACCTGGGCGTAGATGTGCTGCGACGAGCGGTACACGCAGAGACGCACGACTTCGAGTTCGTGCATTTTCAGGCGTGCTTTGCGAGCGCGACGCAGTCGAGTAACTTTTTTGTCGGTCATTTGCTATGCCCTACTTCTTCTTGGCTTCTTTACGACGGACGACTTCGTCCGCGTAGCGCACACCTTTGCCTTTGTAAGGCTCTGGTGGACGGAAGTCGCGGATCTCAGCGGCCACCTGACCTACCAGCTGCTTATCAATACCCTTGATCAGGATATCGGTTTGGCTAGGGGTCTCAGCGGTGATGCCTTCCGGCAGTTCGTAATCCACTGGGTGCGAGAAGCCAAGGGCAAGGTTCAAAACCGTGCCTTTTGCTTGCGCTTTGTAACCAACACCGACCAGCTGGAGCTTGCGCTCGAAGCCTTGGCTTACGCCTTGGACCATGTTGTTTACCAACGCACGCGTGGTACCGGCCATTGCGCGAGTTTGTTGATCGCCATTGCGAGCAGCGAAACGCAGCTCACCAGCTTCTTCAACGATCTCAACGGACGAATGGATGTTCAGTTCAAGAGTGCCCTTGGCACCCTTCACCGAAAGCTGTTGGCCTGCGAATTTGACTTCGACACCGGCTGGCAGCTTAACGGGGTTCTTAGCGACGCGAGACATGCTTATCCCCCCTTAGAACACAGTGCAAAGAACTTCGCCGCCGACACCGGCAGCGCGCGCAGCACGATCCGTCATCACACCTTTGTTGGTGGAGACGATAGACACGCCAAGACCGCCACGAACTTTCGGCAGATCTTCAGCGGACTTGTACTGACGCAGGCCTGGACGGCTAACGCGCTTCACTTCCTCGATGACCGAACGGCCTTCGAAGTACTTCAGCTCGATGGACAGCAGTGGCTTGGTTTCGCTGCTGATCTGATAACCCGCAATGTAGCCTTCGTCTTTCAGGACTTTGGCAACAGCTACCTTCAACTTGGAAGATGGCATGCTTACGACGGACTTTTCAGCCATCTGGGCATTACGGATACGAGTTAGCATGTCCGCTAACGGGTCCTGCATACTCATGGGCTAGACGCTCCTAATACAAAAAAATTAGCCTTGCGGCTACATATGTCGCCGAGAATCTCCGAGCGTAAAAAACACGGGCTCAGGCGAGCCGCGTATTTTAGACACACTCCGGAAATGAAACAAGCCCCAAAAGGGGCTTGTTCCAGATTCAAGGTCACCGGCGGTCAGTATCTTGCGATGCAGACCCCCTAGACGCTGAAAGTACTTACCAGCTAGCTTTAACCAGACCTGGTACGTCACCACGCATTGCCGCTTCACGCAGTTTGTTACGGCCGAGGCCGAACTTGCGGTAAACGCCGTGTGGACGACCGGTCAGGCGGCAGCGGTTACGCATGCGCGAAGCGCTTGCGTCACGTGGCTGCTTCTGCAAAGCAACTGTAGCTTCCCAACGCGCTTCTGGACTTGCGTTCAGATCAACGATGATTGCTTTCAGTGCTGCACGCTTCTTGGCGTACTTGGCAACCGTGAGCTGACGCTTCAGCTCGCGGTTTTTCATGCTCATCTTGGCCATGGTCCTACTCCAATCAGTTGCGGAACGGGAATTTGAAAGCACGCAACAGAGCGCGACCTTCATCATCGTTCTTGGCAGTGGTGGTCAGGGTGATGTCCAGACCGCGGAGAGCATCGATCTTGTCGTAGTCGATTTCCGGGAAGATGATCTGCTCTTTCACGCCCATGCTGTAGTTACCACGACCATCGAAGGACTTGGCATTCAGGCCGCGGAAGTCGCGAACCCGAGGCAGGGAGATCGACAGCAGACGATCCAGGAATTCGTACATACGCTCACGGCGCAGAGTCACTTTGACGCCGATCGGCCAACCTTCACGGACTTTAAAGCCAGCGATGGATTTCCGAGCGTAAGTCACAACGACTTTTTGACCGGTGATCTTTTCCAGGTCAGCAACAGCGTGCTCGATGACTTTTTTGTCACCGACCGCTTCGCCCAAACCCATGTTCAGGGTGATTTTGGTAACGCGTGGAACTTCCATCACGTTCGAGAGCTTAAGTTCTTCTTTAAGCTTCGGTGCGATTTCTTTCCAGTAAATCTCTTTTAGTCGTGCCATGGTCTTCTACCTAGCAGTGTTCAAGCATCAACCGCTTTTTGGGTCGACTTGAAGACACGAATTTTCTTGCCATCTTCTACTTTAAAACCAACGCGGTCAGCCTTGTTGGTTTCGCCGTTGAAAATGGCGACGTTAGAAGCGTCCAGAGGAGCTTCTTTTTCGACGATACCGCCCTGCACGCCCGACATAGGGTTAGGCTTGGTATGGCGCTTAACCAGGTTCAGACCACCAATAACCAGACGGTTATTAGCGAGAACCTTAAGAACCTTACCGCGCTTACCTTTGTCTTTGCCGGCGATCACGATGATCTCGTCGTCACGACGAATCTTTTGCATGTCGGATCTCCTTACAGCACTTCTGGGGCGAGCGAGACGATCTTCATGAACTTCTCAGTACGAAGTTCACGCGTCACTGGCCCAAAGATACGGGTGCCGATCGGCTCTTGCTTGTTGTTCAGAAGAACAGCAGCGTTGCCATCAAAGCGGATAATAGAGCCGTCTGCACGGCGTACACCGTGACGAGTGCGGACTACAACAGCAGTCATCACTTGGCCTTTTTTCACCTTACCGCGAGGAATTGCTTCCTTCACGGTAACTTTGATGATGTCACCGATACCAGCGTAACGACGATGGGAGCCACCCAGCACCTTGATGCACATAACACGGCGAGCGCCGCTGTTATCGGCCACATCGAGCATGGATTGAGTCTGAATCATATAATTTCTCCGACCCCTAGTCCTTAGACTTCCACAGCGCGTTCGAGAACATCAACCAGCGCCCAAGACTTGGTCTTGGCCAGCGGACGAGTTTCACGAATAGTGACCTTGTCGCCGATGTGGCACTGATTGGTTTCGTCGTGCGCGTGCAGCTTAGTCGAACGCTTAACATATTTACCGTAGATCGGGTGCTTAACGCGACGCTCGATCAAAACGGTGATGGTTTTGTCCATCTTGTCGCTGACAACACGGCCAGTCAGCGTACGGACAGTCTTTTCGGCTTCAGCCATGATCACTTACCTGCCTGCTGGTTGAGCACAGTCTTCACGCGAGCAATGTCACGCTTAACTTGCGAGAGCAGATGAGACTGCCCCAACTGGCCAGTTGCTTTCTGCATACGCAGATTGAACTGGTCGCGCAGCAGGCCGAGCAGTTGCTCGTTCAGCTGCTGTGCGGATTTTTCACGAAGTTCATTCGCTTTCATCACATCACCGTCCGTTTAACAAAGGCGGTGGCGAGCGGCAGCTTTGCAGCAGCCAGGGCAAAAGCCTCACGCGCCAGCTCTTCAGTTACACCCTCGATTTCATACAGGACTTTGCCTGGCTGAATCTGGGCTACCCAGTATTCCACGTTACCCTTACCTTTACCCATCCGAACTTCGAGGGGCTTTTTGGAGATCGGCTTGTCCGGGAATACACGGATCCAGATCTTGCCGCCACGTTTAACGTGACGGGTCAGTGCACGACGCGCTGACTCGATCTGACGAGCGGTGAGACGACCACGAGCTACAGACTTCAGCGCGAACTCGCCGAAGCTGACTTTGCTACCGCGCTGAGCCAGACCACGGTTGTGGCCTGTCATCTGCTTGCGGAACTTCGTACGCTTTGGTTGCAACATTTGGCGTACCCCTTACTTAGCAGCTTTTTTACGAGGCGCTGGTGCTTGTGGTTTCAGTTCTTCTTGGCGACCACCAATTACTTCGCCTTTGAAGATCCAAACCTTTACACCGATCACACCATAAGTGGTGTGAGCTTCGTAGTTGGCATAGTCGATGTCGGCACGCAGGGTGTGCAGTGGCACACGACCTTCGCGATACCATTCAGTACGTGCGATTTCAGCACCGCCGAGACGACCGCTCACTTGGATTTTGATGCCTTTGGCACCAATGCGCATGGCGTTCTGTACGGCGCGCTTCATAGCGCGACGGAACATTACGCGACGCTCCAGCTGCTGAGCTACGCTCTGCGCAACCAGCATACCGTCGAGCTCCGGCTTACGGATCTCTTCGATATTGATGTGCACAGGCACACCCATTTGCTTGGTCAGGTCCTGACGCAGTTTCTCAACATCTTCACCTTTCTTCCCGATAACGATACCTGGACGAGCGGTGTGGATGGTGATACGTGCAGTTTGTGCCGGACGATGGATATCGATACGGCTTACGGACGCGCTTTTTAGTTTGTCTTGGAGATACTCACGCACCTTCAGATCAGCGAACAAATAGTCCGCATAAGTCCGACCGTCTGCGTACCAGACGGAGGTGTGCTCCTTGACGATTCCCAGGCGAATGCCAATGGGATGTACTTTCTGACCCATCTCTTCGACTCCGTTACTTGTCAGCAACCTTGACAGTGATATGGCAAGACCGCTTGACGATGCGATCAGCACGGCCTTTGGCACGTGGCATGATGCGCTTCAGCGAACGCCCTTCGTTGACGAAAACGGTGCTGACCTTCAGGTCATCAACGTCTGCGCCTTCGTTATGCTCGGCGTTGGCTACGGCCGACTCCAGCACTTTCTTCATGATCTCGGCGGCTTTCTTACTGCTGAAAGCCAACAGGTTGAGCGCTTCGCCCACCTTCTTCCCGCGGATCTGGTCGGCGACCAAGCGGGCTTTCTGGGCGGAGATTCGAGCGCCCGACAACTTAGCGGCTACTTCCATTTCCTAACCCCTTAACGCTTGGCTTTCTTGTCTGCCACGTGCCCACGATAAGTGCGGGTACCGGCAAACTCGCCTAGTTTGTGGCCGACCATGTCTTCGTTCACGAGAACTGGGACGTGCAAGCGACCGTTGTGTACAGCGATGGTCAGACCGACCATTTGTGGCAGGATCATCGAACGACGCGACCAGGTTTTCACCGGCTTGCGATCGTTCTTTTCCGCCGCCACTTCGATCTTCTTCAGTAGGTGAAGATCAATAAAAGGACCTTTTTTCAGAGAACGTGGCACTGTCGTATCCCTCTATTTACTTGCGACGACGGACGATCATTTTGTCGGTACGCTTATTACCACGAGTCTTCGCGCCCTTAGTCGGGAAGCCCCATGGCGATACCGGATGACGACCACCAGAGGTACGACCTTCACCACCACCGTGTGGGTGGTCAACCGGGTTCATGGCAACACCACGAACGGTTGGGCGAACGCCACGCCAGCGCTTGGCACCAGCTTTACCCAGCGAACGCAGGCTGTGCTCGGAGTTCGAGACTTCACCTAGGGTCGCGCGGCATTCAGCCAGAACTTTACGCATCTCACCAGAACGCAGACGCAGGGTCACGTAGACACCTTCACGAGCAATCAGCTGAGCCGAAGCACCAGCGGAACGAGCGATTTGCGCGCCTTTACCTGGCTTCAATTCGATGCCGTGTACGGTGCTACCAACTGGAATGTTACGCAGCTGCAGAGCGTTGCCCGGCTTGATCGGCGCCAAGGCACCTGCGATCAGCTGGTCGCCAGCACTCACACCTTTAGGTGCGATGATGTAGCGACGCTCGCCATCTGCGTACAGCAGCAGAGCGATGTGAGCAGTACGGTTTGGATCGTATTCGATACGCTCAACAGTGGCAGTGATGCCATCTTTGTCGTTGCGACGGAAGTCGACCAAACGATAATGCTGCTTATGGCCACCACCGATGTGACGAGTGGTAATACGACCATTGTTGTTACGACCACCAGTCTTCGATTTTTTCTCGAGCAGCGGTGCGTGAGGAGCGCCTTTATGCAGCTCCTGGTTGACCACCTTGACCACAAAACGGCGGCCAGGGGAAGTCGGTTTGCATTTAACGATTGCCATGATGCACCCCTTCCTTACTCAGCACTGCTGCTGAAATCGAGATCTTGGCCTGGCTGAAGGGAGATAACTGCCTTCTTCCAGTCATTACGCTTGCCCAGACCGCGAGCAGTGCGCTTGCTCTTACCCAGAACATTCAGGGTAGTAACACGCTCTACTTTCACGCTGAACAGGCTTTCGACGGCCTTCTTGATTTCCAGCTTGGTTGCGTCAGTTGCAACCTTGAAAACGAACTGGCCTTTCTTGTCAGCCAGAACCGTAGCCTTTTCGGAAACGTGCGGGCCAAGCAGAACTTTAAATACGCGTTCCTGGTTCATCCCAGCAGCTCCTCGAATTTCTTCACGGCCGACACGGTGATCAACACCTTGTCGTATGCGATCAGACTAACTGGATCGGAACCTTGCACGTCACGTACATCAACGTGTGGCAGGTTGCGAGCAGCCAGGTACAGGTTCTGATCAACAGCTTCAGACACGATCAAAACATCGGTCAGGCTCATGTTGTTCAGTTTGCCCAGCAGATCTTTGGTTTTTGGACTTTCAACAGCGAAGTCCTGAACCACGACCAGACGATCAGTACGCACGAGTTCAGCAAGGATGGAGCGCAGAGCTGCGCGGTACATCTTCTTGTTGAGCTTCTGAGTGTGATCCTGTGGACGAGCTGCGAAAGTGGTACCGCCGCCACGCCAGATTGGGCTACGGATAGTACCGGCACGAGCACGGCCAGTGCCTTTCTGACGCCATGGGCGCTTACCGCCACCACGAACGTCGGAACGGGTCTTTTGCTGCTTGCTACCTTGACGGCCGCCGGCCATGTAGGCCACGACTGCTTGGTGAACGAGCGTCTCGTTGAATTCGCCGCCAAATGTCAGTTCGGAAACTTCGATCGCTTGAGCGTCATTTACATTTAATTGCATGTCAGCTTCCCCTTAACCGCGAGCCTTGGCCGCTGGACGTACAACCAGGTTGCCGCCAGTAGCGCCAGGAACAGCACCCTTGACCAACAACAGATTGCGTTCAGCGTCGACGCGCACTACTTCGAGGGACTGCACGGTCACGCGCTCAGCGCCCATATGACCGGACATTTTTTTGCCCTTGAATACACGACCAGGAGTCTGGCACTGGCCAATAGAGCCCGGGACGCGGTGGGAGACGGAGTTACCGTGAGTGTTATCTTGACCACGGAAATTCCAACGCTTGATCGTACCCTGGAAGCCTTTACCTTTGGACTGACCGGTTACATCAACCAGTTGACCAGCGGCAAAGATTTCAGCGTTGATCAGATCGCCAGCCTGGTAGTCGCCATCTTCAAGACGGAACTCCATAACAGTGCGACCAGCTGCAACGTTTGCTTTAGCGAAGTGACCTGCTTGAGCAGCAGTCACGCGCGAAGCACGACGCTCGCCGACAGTGACTTGCACTGCACGATAGCCATCGGTCTCTTCAGTTTTGAACTGGGTGACGCGATTCGGTTCGATCTCAATGACCGTAACCGGAATGGAGACACCTTCTTCGGTGAAAATACGGGTCATACCGCATTTACGACCGACTACACCAATAGTCATGTTGTAAACCTCATGAGTGTACGGGGCTTTCACCCGCTATGGCCGCCCATTTCAGAGCGTTACACGACTAAGACCCAAGTCTTAGCCGAGGCTGATCTGAACTTCCACACCGGCCGCCAGATCAAGCTTCATAAGTGCATCAACGGTTTTATCCGTTGGCTGGACGATGTCCAGTACGCGCTTATGAGTACGGATCTCGTACTGGTCACGCGCGTCTTTGTTGACGTGCGGGGAGACCAGAACGGTGAACCGCTCTTTACGGGTAGGCAGTGGAATTGGACCACGCACTTGAGCACCAGTACGTTTCGCGGTTTCCACGATTTCCTGGGTGGATTGGTCGATCAGGCGATGGTCAAAAGCCTTCAACCTGATACGGATTTGCTGATTTTGCATTGGATTTCAGACTCCGGCTGCTATTCCCACCGAGCGCAATACGCCCGTTAAAAGGAGGCGCAATTCTATAGACGGCCCAGATGGGTGTCAACCCAATAAAAAAGGCCCCCGCTAAGCGGGGGCCTCCTCAAAACATCAGAGCTATCTCAGAAGAGATAATTACTCGATGATTTTAGCTACAACGCCAGCACCAACGGTACGGCCGCCTTCACGGATTGCGAAGCGCAGACCGTCTTCCATAGCGATGGTTTTGATCAGGGTGACAACCATTTTGATGTTGTCGCCTGGCATTACCATTTCTACGCCTTCCGGCAGTTCGCAGTTACCAGTAACGTCGGTAGTACGGAAGTAGAACTGTGGACGGTAGCCTTTGAAGAACGGAGTGTGACGACCGCCTTCTTCTTTGCTCAGCACGTACACTTCAGCTTCGAACTTGGTGTGCGGCTTAACCGAACCCGGCTTAACCAGAACCTGGCCACGCTCAACGTCGTCACGCTTGGTACCACGCAGCAGAACGCCGCAGTTCTCGCCCGCACGACCTTCGTCGAGCAGCTTACGGAACATTTCAACACCGGTGCAGGTGGTGACGGTAGTGTCACGCAGACCAACGATTTCCAGTGGATCTTGAACCTTAACGATACCGCGCTCGATACGACCAGTCACAACAGTACCACGACCGGAGATCGAGAATACGTCTTCGATTGGCATCAGGAACGGCTTGTCGATAACACGAACTGGATCTGGGATGTAGCTGTCCAGAGTCTCAACCAGTTTACGAACGGACGTGGTGCCCATTTCGTTGTCGTCTTTGCCTTCCAGAGCCATACGAGCAGAACCGATGATGATCGGAGTGTCGTCACCTGGGAAGTCGTAAGTGCTCAGCAGATCGCGCACTTCCATCTCAACCAGTTCCAGCAGCTCAGCGTCGTCTACCAGGTCAGCCTTGTTCAGGTAAACCACGATGTACGGAACGCCAACCTGGCGGGACAGCAGGATGTGCTCACGGGTTTGTGGCATCGGACCATCAGCGGCCGAGCAAACCAGGATCGCGCCGTCCATCTGGGCAGCACCGGTGATCATGTTCTTCACATAGTCGGCGTGACCTGGGCAGTCAACGTGAGCGTAGTGACGGATCAGCGAGTTGTATTCAACGTGCGCAGTGTTGATGGTGATACCACGAGCTTTTTCTTCTGGCGCGCTGTCGATTTTATCGAAATCAACGATTGCGGAACCGAACACTTCGGAGCAAACGCGAGTCAGAGCAGCAGTCAGAGTGGTTTTACCATGGTCAACGTGACCGATGGTGCCAACGTTGACGTGCGGTAGGGAACGATCAAATTTTTCTTTAGCCACGACAATTAACTCCTTGCCTAAAGGACTGAATCAGCCTTGTTTTTTGGATACAGTTTCAGCGATGTGCGCCGGAGCTGTGTTGTATTTTTTGAATTCCATAGAGTAGCTTGCGCGACCCTGGGACATGGAGCGAACGTCGGTCGCATAACCGAACATCTCACCCAACGGAACCTCGGCGCGAATCACTTTGCCGGAAACCGTGTCTTCCATACCCAAGATCATGCCGCGACGACGGTTAAGGTCGCCCATGACATCACCCATATAGTCTTCAGGTGTAACAACTTCTACCGCCATGATTGGCTCAAGCAACTCACCACCGCCCTTTTGGGCCAGTTGCTTGGTTGCCATGGAAGCAGCCACCTTAAACGCCATCTCGTTGGAGTCGACGTCGTGGTAAGAACCGTCAAAAACGGTTGCTTTCAGGCCGATCAGCGGATAGCCGGCAACAACACCGTTCTTCATCTGCTCTTCGATACCCTTCTGGATAGCAGGGATGTATTCCTTAGGAACAACACCACCCACTACTTCGTTCACGAATTGCAGACCTTCCTGACCTTCGTCAGCAGGAGCAAAACGGATCCAGCAGTGACCGAACTGACCACGACCGCCGGACTGACGAACGAACTTGCCTTCGATTTCACAGTTTTTCGTGATGCGCTCACGATAGGAAACCTGAGGCTTACCGATGTTGGCTTCGACGTTAAACTCACGGCGCATCCGGTCAACCAGGATGTCCAGGTGCAGCTCGCCCATGCCAGAGATGATCGTTTGACCAGTCTCTTCATCAGTCTTAACGCGGAAAGATGGATCTTCCTGAGCAAGCTTGCCCAAAGCGATACCCATTTTTTCCTGGTCATCCTTGGTCTTAGGCTCTACGGCAACCGAAATAACCGGCTCCGGGAAGTCCATGCGAACCAGGATGATTGGCTTAGCAGCGTCGCACAAAGTCTCACCAGTGGTGACATCCTTCATGCCGATCAGGGCCGCGATGTCACCAGCGCGCACTTCCTTGATCTCTTCACGGGCGTTTGCGTGCATTTGCACCATACGACCCACGCGCTCTTTCTTACCTTTAACCGAGTTGATCACACCGTCGCCGGACGCCAACACGCCCGAGTAAACGCGGACGAAAGTCAAGGTACCCACGAATGGGTCGGTAGCGATCTTGAACGCCAGGGCCGAGAACGGCTCGCTGTCGTCTGCATGACGCTCCATTTCCTCTTCCTCGTTATCAGGGTTGGTACCCTTGATAGCAGGAATGTCGGTTGGAGCAGGCAGGTAGTCGATCACAGCATCGAGAACCAGGGGAACACCCTTGTTCTTGAACGAGGAACCGCAAACAGCCAAGACGATCTCACCAGCGATAGTACGCTGACGCAGAGCGGCCTTGATTTCCACGTTGGTGAGTTCTTCACCTTCGAGGTACTTGTTCATCAGCTCTTCGCTGGCTTCGGCAGCAGCCTCAACCATGTTGTTGCGCCACTCGTCAGCCAGTTCCTGCAGTTCAGCAGGGATAGGCTTACGAACAGGAACCATACCTTTGTCGGAATCATTCCAGTAGACCGCTTCCATGTTGATCAGATCGATCTGACCCTGGAAGTTGTCCTCGGAACCGATAGCCAGTTGGATTGGCACCGGAGTGTGACCCAGACGCTGCTTGATCTGACCGATCACGCGCAGGAAGTTGGCACCAGCACGGTCCATCTTGTTTACGTAAACAAGACGTGGAACGCCGTATTTGTTGGCTTGACGCCATACGGTTTCCGACTGAGGCTCAACACCCGAAGTACCACAGAACACAACGACAGCGCCATCGAGTACGCGCAGGGAACGTTCAACTTCAATGGTAAAGTCTACGTGGCCCGGGGTATCGATTACGTTGAAGCGATGCTCGTCTTTGTACTGCTTCTCAGAACCTTTCCAGAAGGCGGTAATAGCAGCAGAAGTAATGGTAATACCACGCTCCTGCTCCTGAACCATCCAGTCTGTGGTCGCGGCGCCATCATGCACCTCGCCCATTTTGTGACTTTTGCCGGTGTAAAACAGTACGCGCTCGGTGGTGGTGGTTTTACCAGCATCCACGTGAGCAACGATACCGATGTTACGGTAGCGGCTAATCGGAGTAGTACGAGCCATAAAGCCCTCGCAAAATTAGTGAAGCTAAGATTAGAAGCGGTAGTGCGAGAAAGCTTTGTTAGCTTCAGCCATACGGTGCACGTCTTCACGCTTCTTAACAGCAGCACCTTTACCTTCAGCAGCGTCCAACAGTTCGCCAGCCAAACGCAGAGCCATAGACTTCTCGCCACGCTTACGGGCGAAGTCTACCAACCAGCGCATTGCCAGGGCGTTACGACGGGACGGACGAACTTCAACCGGAACCTGATAAGTAGCGCCGCCTACACGGCGCGACTTCACTTCGACCAGCGGAGCGATGGCGTCGAGAGCTTTCTCGAAGATTTCCAGGGGGTCGCTGTTCTTGCGTTCTTTAACCTTTTCCAGCGCGCCATAAACGATACGCTCGGCAACGGCTTTCTTGCCGCTTTCCATCACGTGGTTCATGAACTTGGCCAGAATTTGGCTTCCGTATTTTGGATCGTCAAGCACTTCGCGCTTGGCTGCTACGCGTCTTCTTGGCATGGATAAGCCCTCAAACGGTCTTCAGGTTCGCTCGGAATCAGTGCCCTTTCGGGACGCCTCCGACCTTACTCTTATCGACTCAGAAAATAAGATGGTTCAGTTTTACAAAAAGCCGCTACTACTTAGGCTTCTTGGTACCGTACTTCGAACGACCCTGGTTACGACCTTTAACGCCGGAAGTATCCAAGGAGCCGCGTACGGTGTGATAACGAACACCTGGCAAGTCTTTTACACGACCGCCACGAATCAGCACCACGCTGTGCTCTTGCAGGTTGTGGCCTTCACCGCCGATGTACGAGGAAACCTCGAAACCGTTGGTCAGACGCACACGGCACACTTTACGCAGTGCCGAGTTAGGTTTTTTCGGCGTAGTGGTATACACGCGAGTGCACACGCCACGACGTTGCGGGCAGTTCTGCAGCGCAGGCACGTCGGATTTCTCGACGATACGCTTACGCGGCTGACGTACCAGCTGGTTGATAGTTGCCATCTACTAGCTCCACTGTTGTCTTGCGACGCTATTGTCTTGCAAGAAAAGCAAAAATGGCAGGAACGAATTCCCGCCAAATTTAGGGGTACAAGAGTCTAAAGAGGATCTTGCCCCCAGTCAAGGCAAGGCCCCGACCTCCCCTCTCGTCGAACCGGGGCAAAATTGCCTCGATCCGACGAATGGGACTGCCAGGGCCCGGACTTATTTATTGCAGAACTCAGTTACCGCTTGAGTTCAGCGCTTCGGTCAGTGCAGCTTCCACTTCACTGGCGCTTACGCGCAGCGGCTTGTCAGCATCACGGCGGCGCTTACGCTCGCTGTGGTAAGCCAAACCGGT
Organism: Pseudomonas sp. H1_D04; assembly: GCF_054683855.1. Taxonomy (NCBI): domain Bacteria; kingdom Pseudomonadati; phylum Pseudomonadota; class Gammaproteobacteria; order Pseudomonadales; family Pseudomonadaceae; genus Pseudomonas; species Pseudomonas sp. H1_D04. The sequence goes on along the minus strand of NZ_CP162826.1, from coordinate 2,844,942 downwards.
ACCAGCCGGGATCAGACGACCCACGACCACGTTTTCTTTCAGGCCGCGCAGGTAATCGCGCTTGCCGGTTACCGCTGCTTCGGTCAGTACGCGAGTGGTCTCCTGGAAGGAGGCCGCCGAGATGAACGACTCAGTGGACAACGACGCCTTGGTGATACCCAGCAGAACACGAGTGAACTTGGATACGAATTTCTCGTCGCCAGCCAGACGCTCGTTCTCTACCAGTACGTGAGTCAGTTCCATCTGGTCGCCCTTGATGAAACTGGAATCGCCGGATTCAGCGATTTCAACTTTACGCAGCATCTGACGCAGGATGGTCTCAATGTGCTTATCGTTGATCTTCACGCCTTGCAGACGATAAACATCCTGGATCTCGTTAACGATGTACTTGGCCAGCGCACTCACACCCAGCAGACGCAGGATGTCGTGTGGATCGCTCGGGCCGTCGGAGATAACTTCGCCGCGGTTTACCTGTTCGCCTTCGAAGACGTTCAGGTGACGCCACTTCGGAATCAGCTCTTCGTACGGATCGCTACCGTCGTTCGGGGTAATAACCAGACGGCGCTTGCCTTTAGTCTCTTTACCGAACGCGATGGTGCCGCTGACTTCAGCCAGAATCGATGCTTCTTTCGGACGACGAGCTTCGAACAAGTCGGCAACACGCGGCAGACCACCGGTAATGTCACGGGTCTTCGAAGTTTCTTGCGGGATACGAGCGATAACATCACCGATCGCAATCTTCGCACCATCCGCTACACCGACCAGGGCGTTAGCTGGCAGGAAGTACTGAGCGATTACGTCAGTGCCTGGCAGCAACAAATCCTTGCCGTTGTCATCGACCATCTTAACGGCAGGACGGATGTCTTTACCGGCAGCTGGACGATCTTTCGCGTCGAGTACTTCAATGTTGGTCATACCGGTCAATTCGTCAGTCTGACGCTTGATCGTGATGCCTTCTTCCATGCCCACGTAGGTCACGGTACCTTTCATTTCGGTAACGATTGGGTGAGTGTGCGGATCCCACTTGGCCACGATTGCGCCAGCGTCGACCTTGTCACCTTCTTTAACCGAAATCACAGCACCATACGGCAGCTTGTAACGCTCACGCTCACGACCGTAGTCGTCAGCGATTGCCAGCTCACCGGAACGGGATACTGCAACCAGACAACCATCCACTCGCTCAACGTGCTTCAGGTTGTGCAGGCGGACAGTACCGCCATTCTTCACCTGAACGCTGTCAGCTGCGGAGGTCCGGCTTGCCGCACCACCGATGTGGAACGTACGCATGGTCAGCTGGGTACCCGGCTCACCGATGGATTGGGCAGCGATAACGCCGACCGCTTCACCGATATTCACCTGGTGACCACGAGCCAAGTCACGGCCATAGCACTTGGCGCAAATACCGTAGCGGGTTTCGCAGCTAATCGGCGAGCGAACAATCACTTCGTCGATGCTGTTGAGTTCGATGAACTCGACCCACTTCTCATCAACCAGAGTGCCGGCAGGAACGATGATTTCCTCAGTACCTGGCTTGAACACGTCACGCGCAATAACACGACCCAATACGCGCTCACCCAGCGGCTCTACAACGTCACCGCCTTCAATGTGCGGAGTCATGAGCAGGCCGTGCTCGGTGCCGCAATCGATCTCGGTTACAACCAGATCTTGTGCAACGTCTACCAGACGACGTGTCAGGTAACCGGAGTTAGCGGTTTTCAACGCGGTATCCGCCAGACCTTTACGAGCGCCGTGAGTGGAGATGAAGTACTGAAGTACGCTCAAACCTTCACGGAAGTTCGCAGTAATCGGCGTTTCGATGATGGAACCGTCCGGCTTGGCCATCAGGCCACGCATACCGGCGAGCTGACGGATCTGCGCAGCAGAACCCCGTGCGCCCGAGTCGGCCATCATGTACATCGAGTTGAAGGACTCCTGGTCGACTTCGACGCCATGACGGTCGATGACTTTCTCTTTCGAGAGGTTGGCCATCATCGCCTTGGAAACTTCATCGTTCGCCTTGGACCAAAGGTCGATCACTTTGTTGTACTTCTCGCCCTGTGTTACCAGGCCCGAGGCGTACTGGCTTTCGATCTCTTTCACTTCGTCAGTAGCAGCACTGATGATGCGGGCTTTTTCATCCGGGATAACAAAGTCGTTAACACCGATGGAAACGCCGGAAATGGTCGAATAAGCAAAACCGGTGTACATCAACTGGTCAGCGAAGATAACAGTCTCTTTCAAACCAACCACGCGGTAGCACTGGTTGATCAATTTGGAGATCGCCTTTTTCTTCATCGGCAGGTTGACGACATCGTACGACAGACCTTTTGGCACAACTTGATACAACAGTGCACGGCCAACAGTTGTGTCGACGATACGAACGTTGCTCACGCTTCCGCCATCACGATCGTTGACGGTTTCGTGGATCCGCACCTTGACCTTGGCGTGCAATGCGGCTTCGCCGGCACGGAACACACGGTCAACTTCCTGCAAGTCCGCAAATACACGACCTTCGCCTTTGGCGTTGATCGCTTCACGCGTCATGTAGTACAGACCCAATACAACGTCCTGCGACGGAACGATGATTGGCTCACCGTTGGCTGGCGACAGAATGTTGTTGGTCGACATCATCAACGCACGCGCTTCCAGCTGGGCTTCCAGCGTCAGCGGTACGTGCACGGCCATTTGGTCGCCGTCGAAGTCGGCGTTGTACGCAGCACAGACCAGAGGGTGCAGCTGAATAGCCTTACCTTCGATCAGTACCGGTTCAAACGCCTGGATACCCAGACGGTGAAGGGTCGGTGCACGGTTGAGGAGGACCGGGTGTTCGCGAATCACTTCAGCAAGAACGTCCCAAACCTCTGGCAGTTCGCGCTCGACCATTTTCTTGGCCGCTTTGATGGTGGTCGCGAGACCGCGCATTTCCAGCTTGCCGAAGATGAACGGCTTGAACAGCTCGAGAGCCATCTTCTTAGGCAGACCGCACTGGTGCAGACGCAGGGTCGGGCCTACGGTAATTACCGAACGACCGGAGTAGTCAACACGCTTACCGAGCAAGTTTTGACGGAAACGACCTTGCTTACCCTTGATCATGTCGGCCAGGGATTTCAGAGGACGCTTGTTGGAACCCGTGATAGCGCGACCACGACGACCGTTGTCGAGCAGGGCATCAACCGCTTCTTGCAACATACGCTTTTCGTTGCGCACGATGATGTCCGGAGCGGACAGATCAAGCAGGCGCTTCAAGCGGTTGTTACGGTTGATCACGCGACGGTATAGGTCGTTGAGGTCGGAGGTCGCAAAACGACCGCCGTCCAACGGTACCAGCGGACGCAGGTCTGGCGGCAGAACCGGCAGAACGGTCAGCACCATCCACTCTGGCAAGTTGCCGGAACCCTGGAAGGCTTCCATCAACTTCAGACGCTTGGACAGCTTCTTGATCTTGGTTTCGGAGTTGGTTTGCGGAATTTCTTCACGCAGACGGCCAATCTCGTGTTCCAGGTCGATAGCGTGCAGCAGTTCGCGGACCGCTTCGGCACCCATGCGGGCATCGAAATCGTCGCCGAACTCTTCCAGCGCTTCGAAGTACTGCTCGTCGTTCAGCAACTGACCCTTTTCAAGGGTGGTCATGCCTGGGTCGATAACGACATAGCTCTCGAAGTAGAGAACGCGCTCGATATCACGCAGGGTCATGTCCATCAGCAAACCGATACGGGACGGCAGCGATTTCAGGAACCAGATGTGAGCAACCGGCGAAGCCAGTTCGATGTGCGCCATGCGCTCACGACGAACCTTGGCCAGTGCAACTTCAACGCCACACTTCTCGCAGATCACACCACGGTGTTTCAAGCGCTTGTACTTACCGCACAGGCACTCGTAATCCTTTACCGGGCCAAAGATCTTGGCGCAGAACAGGCCGTCACGTTCAGGTTTGAACGTACGGTAGTTGATGGTTTCCGGTTTTTTAACTTCACCGAACGACCACGAACGGATCATCTCAGGCGATGCCAACCCAATACGGATGGCGTCGAACTCTTCGACTTGACCCTGGTTTTTCAGCAAATTCAGTAGGTCTTTCAAGGCCTTTCCTCCTGGCGGAGCAGAGAGCGGGCTAAACAGCCCCGCTCTCGATTCGCGTCACGTGTTATTCGGTTTCCAGATCGATATCGATGCCGAGGGAACGAATTTCTTTGATCAACACGTTGAAAGACTCGGGCATGCCCGGCTCCATACGGTGATCGCCGTCCACGATGTTTTTGTACATCTTGGTCCGACCGTTCACATCGTCCGACTTCACTGTGAGCATTTCTTGCAGAGTGTAAGCAGCACCGTATGCTTCCAGTGCCCAGACCTCCATCTCCCCGAAACGCTGACCACCGAACTGAGCCTTACCACCCAGCGGCTGCTGGGTAACCAGGCTGTACGAACCGGTAGAACGAGCGTGCATCTTATCGTCTACCAAGTGGTTCAGCTTCAGCATGTACATGTAGCCAACAGTAACCGGGCGCTCAAACTTGTTGCCGGTACGGCCGTCGAACAGCTGCATCTGGCCGCTTTCTGGCAGGTCTGCCAGTTTCAGCATGGCCTTGATTTCGCTTTCCTTGGCACCGTCGAACACCGGGGTAGCCATCGGAACGCCACCGCGCAGGTTCTTCGCCAGATCCAGGATTTCCTGGTCGGAGAAGGTGTCCAACTCTTCGTTGCGACCGCCGATCTCGTTGTAGATCTCGTGCAGGAACTTACGCAGGTCTGCGACCTTGCGCTGCTCTTCGATCATACGGTTGATCTTCTCGCCCAGACCTTTGGCCGCGAGGCCCAGGTGGGTTTCAAGGATCTGACCAACGTTCATACGCGAAGGTACGCCCAGCGGGTTGAGGACCACGTCGACCGGAGTGCCATTGGCATCGTGCGGCATGTCTTCAACGGGCATGATCACGGAGACCACACCTTTGTTACCGTGACGACCGGCCATCTTGTCGCCCGGCTGGATGCGACGACGGATTGCCAGGTAAACCTTGACGATTTTCAGCACGCCTGGAGCCAGGTCATCGCCCTGCTGCAGTTTGCGCTTCTTATCTTCGAACTTGTCGTCCAGCAGACGGCGGCGATCAACGATGTACGCCTGGGCCTTCTCGAGCTGCTCGTTCAGAGCATCTTCAGCCATGCGCAGTTTGAACCACTGGCCGTGCTCAAGACCGTCGAGGATTTCGTCGGTGATGTCCTGACCTTTCTTAAGACCTGCGCCGCCTTCAGCCTTGTGGCCTACCAAAGCGGAACGCAGACGTTCGAAGGTCGCGCCTTCAACGATACGGAACTCTTCGTTCAGGTCCTTGCGGATCTCGTCGAGCTGAGTCTTCTCGATGGACAGCGCACGAGCATCACGCTCAACGCCATCACGGGTGAAGACCTGTACGTCGATGACAGTACCCTTGGTACCTGTAGGTACGCGCAGGGAGGTGTCTTTAACGTCGCTGGCTTTTTCACCGAAGATGGCACGCAACAGCTTCTCTTCCGGAGTCAGTTGGGTCTCGCCTTTCGGAGTGACCTTACCCACCAGGATGTCGCCTGCGCCAACTTCAGCACCTACGTAAACGATACCGGCTTCGTCCAACTTGTTCAGTGCAGCTTCACCCACGTTCGGGATGTCCGCAGTGATCTCCTCCGGCCCAAGCTTGGTGTCACGTGCCACACAGGTCAGTTCCTGAATGTGGATCGTGGTGAAGCGGTCTTCTTGAACAACACGCTCGGACAGGCAGATGGAGTCTTCGAAGTTGAAGCCGTTCCACGCCATGAACGCGATGCGCATGTTCTGACCCAGTGCCAGTTCACCCATGTCGGTGGACGGGCCGTCGGCCATGATGTCGCTACGCTGGACGCGATCACCCTTGCTCACCAGCGGACGCTGATTGATGCAGGTGTTCTGGTTCGAGCGGGTGTATTTGGTCAGGTTGTAGATGTCGACACCGGCTTCGCCAGTTTCAACTTCATCATCAGCAACACGAACCACGATACGGCTGGCATCAACAGAGTCGATCACGCCGCCACGACGAGCCACGACGCAAACGCCGGAGTCACGCGCTACGTTACGCTCCATGCCGGTACCTACCAGCGGCTTGTCAGCGCGCAGGGTCGGTACAGCTTGACGCTGCATGTTGGAACCCATCAACGCACGGTTGGCGTCATCGTGCTCCAGGAACGGGATCAGCGACGCTGCAACCGAAACTACCTGCTTCGGCGAAACGTCCATCAAAGTGACGTCTTCCGGCGCCTTGACGGTGAACTCATTCAGGTGACGAACAGCTACCAGCTCGTCAATCAGGACTTTCTTGTCGTTCATCGTGGCCGAAGCCTGAGCGATCACGTGATCAGCTTCTTCGATGGCGGACAGGAACACGATCTCGTCAGTGACCAGAGCGTCTTTCACCACACGGTACGGGCTCTCGAGGAAACCGTATTGGTTAGTGCGCGCGTAGGCCGCCAAGGAGTTGATCAGACCGATGTTCGGACCTTCCGGTGTTTCGATCGGGCAAACGCGACCGTAGTGCGTCGGGTGTACGTCACGAACTTCAAAGCCAGCACGTTCACGGGTCAGACCGCCCGGGCCCAGTGCGGAAACACGGCGTTTGTGGGTGATCTCGGAGAGAGGGTTGTTCTGGTCCATGAACTGCGAGAGCTGGCTGGAACCGAAGAACTCTTTCACCGCCGCAGCCACTGGCTTGGCGTTGATCAGGTCTTGCGGCATCAGGCCTTCGCTTTCAGCCATCGACAGACGCTCTTTGACCGCACGCTCAACACGCACCAGACCAACGCGGAACTGGTTCTCGGCCATTTCGCCTACGCAGCGAACACGACGGTTACCCAGGTGGTCGATGTCATCGACGATGCCTTTACCGTTACGGATGTCGACTAGAGTCTTCAGTACCGCAACGATGTCTTCTTTGCACAACACGCCCGAACCTTCGATCTCGGTACGACCGATACGACGGTTGAACTTCATCCGACCGACCGCAGACAGGTCGTAACGCTCAGGGCTGAAGAACAGGTTGTTGAACAGGGTCTCAGCAGCGTCTTTGGTTGGTGGCTCGCCAGGACGCATCATGCGATAGATCTCGACCAGCGCTTCCAGTTGGTTGCTGGTGGAGTCAATCTTCAACGTGTCAGAGACGAACGGACCGCAGTCGATATCGTTGGTGTACAGGGTCTCGATGCGAACAACCTGAGCCTTGGCGATTTTGGCCAGGATCTCAGTGTTCAGCTCGGTATTGCACTCAGCCAGGATTTCGCCTGTAGCCGGGTGAACGATGACCTTCGCGGTAGTGCGGCCCAGGACGTAGTCCAGAGGCACTTCCAGCGACTTGATACCGGCCTTTTCGATCTGGTTGATGTGGCGCGCAGTAATACGACGGCCAGCCTCAACGATTACCTTGCCATTCTCATCCTGGATATCCAGGACAGCAATTTCACCACGCAGACGCGATGCGATGAGCTCCAGGCTGAGGGTTTCATCCTTCAGGCTGAATACGTTGGTGGTGTAGAAAGCGTCCAGCACCTGCTCGGTGGTATAGCCGAGCGCGCGCAGCAGCACAGAAGCTGGCAGCTTACGGCGACGGTCGATACGCACGAATACGCAGTCTTTAGGATCGAACTCGAAGTCCAACCAAGAACCGCGGTACGGAATGATCCGCGCGGAGTACAGGAGTTTGCCGGAGCTGTGCGTCTTGCCGCGGTCGTGATCAAAGAACACACCCGGTGAACGATGCAGCTGAGAAACGATAACACGCTCGGTACCGTTGATAACGAAGGTACCGTTTTCAGTCATCAGTGGGATTTCACCCATGTAGACTTCTTGCTCTTTGATGTCCTTGATCGCTTTATTCGACGACTCTTTGTCGAAAATGATCAGACGGACTTTTACCCGCAAAGGTACGGCGTACGTAACACCGCGCAACACGCATTCTTTGACATCAAATGCCGGTTCGCCCAGGCGATAACCGACGTACTCCAGCGCAGCATTGCCGGAGTAGCTGATGATCGGGAAAACGGATTTGAAGGCCGCATGCAGGCCCACGTCGCGGAACTGATCTTTGGTCGCTCCCGCCTGCAAGAATTCACGATACGAATCCAGCTGGATAGCCAGAAGGTACGGGACATCCATGACGTCCGGCAACTTGCTAAAGTCCTTGCGGATACGTTTTTTCTCAGTATATGAGTAAGCCATCAGCGTTCCCCAGCTTGGTCACCTGCTTGTTTGGCCCCTCCGACGGGAGCAGCCAGAAAATCTTGCAAACCCCATGGTTTGCACCACCGCTTCGGATGGCTACAGCGCGTTAATGGCGGCGACCGAGTCGACAGCCAATAACGGAAAAAGGCCGGTGGCAAGAGCCACCAGCCATCAGCCTTCAGCTTAACGCTTGGGCTGGAGACGCAAAGTCGATGCTTACTTCAGCTCGACTTTAGCGCCTGCTTCTTCCAGAGTAGCTTTGGCTTTGTCAGCTGCGTCTTTCGACACTGCTTCCAGAACCTGGGCAGGAGCGCCGTCAACTACAGCCTTGGCTTCTTTCAGGCCCAGACCGGTCAGTTCACGTACTGCCTTGATCACGTTTACTTTCTTCTCGCCAGCTTCCAGCAGCATGACGTTGAATTCGGTTTGCTCTTCAGCAGCAACAGCAGCAACTGCTGGGCCAGCGGAAGCAGCGGCAGCGGAAACGCCGAATTTTTCTTCGAAAGCTTTGATCAGCTCAACAACCTGCAGAACCGACATTTCAGCTACGGCGTTGAGGATATCGTCTTGGGAGATAGACATTGCTGTATTTCCTGAATTGGGGGACGGCCTACGCGGCCATCGAAATAAACAAAAATACGCGAGAGAAGTCGCTCAGCCTTAGGCTGCGGCAGCTTCTTTTTGCTCGCGAACTGCAGCCAGAGTACGAGCCAGCTTGCTGGTAGCGCCTTGAATCACGCTCATCAGCTGCGAAATGGCTTCGTCGCGGGTCGGCAATGTTGCCAGTACGTCGATTTGGTTAGCTGCGAGGAACTTGCCCTCGAACGCAGCTGCCTTGATCTCGAACTTATCCTGACTCTTGGCGAATTCCTTGAACAAACGGGCAGCAGCGCCTGGATGATCTTTGGAGAAAGCGATCAGAGTCGGGCCGGTGAACACGTCATTGAGAACACTGTATTCAGTGTCAGCAACAGCGCGCTTGAGCAGGGTGTTACGTACAACACGTACGTATACGCCAGCTTCACGAGCCTCTTTACGGAGTCCGGTCATAGCGCCTACTGTCACACCACGGGCATCAGCCACGACAGCGGACAGGGCAGCTTTGGCAGCCTCGTTGACTTCAGCGACGATGGCCTTCTTGTCTTCGAGATTAATTGCCACGGGTTTAACTCCTGCTTGTTACCGTTTCATCTGGCCTAGGCCGGATGTCGTTTTGGTGTCTGATTCGGTAAGGAACCGGGAGCACCATCTGCGTAGGCTTTTGGTTTAAGACTTGCGTCGCCTACGGTCTTGGATAGCCCCCGCCAGGCAGGGACCCCAATTTTTTCAATTGACGCAATCGCTTGCGTCAATCTGTGTCTTATACGTCCAGCGAGCCTTGGTCGATGACCAGACCTGGGCCCATAGTGGTGCTCAGGGTAACGCGCTTGACGTAGATACCTTTAGAAGAAGCTGGCTTGATACGCTTAAGATCAGCGATCAGGGCTTCAACGTTTTCCTTCAGCTTGACGGCGTCGAAACCGACCTTGCCAACGGAGGTGTGAATGATGCCGTTTTTGTCGGTGCGATAACGAACCTGACCAGCCTTGGCGTTTTTAACCGCGGTAGCTACGTCTGGCGTTACAGTGCCGACTTTAGGGTTAGGCATCAGGCCACGTGGACCAAGGATCTGACCCAACTGACCTACAACACGCATTGCATCCGGGGAGGCAATAACTACGTCGTAGTTCAGGTCGCCGCCTTTCATTTCGGCAGCCAGGTCGTCCATGCCAACGCGATCAGCGCCAGCGGCCAGAGCAGCTTCAGCTGCCGGGCCTTGGGTGAAGACGGCTACACGTACAGTCTTGCCAGTACCGTGTGGCAGCACAGTAGCGCTACGAACGACTTGGTCGGACTTACGCGGGTCCACACCCAGGTTTACAGCAACGTCAACGGACTCGCTGAATTTGACAGTCGACAGCTCGGTCAACAGGGCTGCAGCGTCTACAAAGCTGTAGGCCTTGCCTGCTTCGATTTTGCCGGCGATAGCCTTTTGGCGCTTGGTCAGCTTAGCCATTACACACCCTCCACGTTAAGGCCCATGCTACGAGCAGAACCGGCGATGGTACGCACGGCTGCATCCATATCAGCTGCAGTCAGATCCGCGTTTTTGGTTTTCGCGATTTCTTCCAGCTGAGCACGAGTTACAGTGCCGACTTTAACGGTGTTAGGACGAGCGGAACCGCTAGTCAGACCAGCAGCCTTCTTCAGCAGAACCGAAGCCGGGGTCGACTTAGTTTCGAAAGTGAAGCTACGGTCGCTGTATACAGTGATGATCACTGGAGTCGGCAGACCTGGTTCAAGACCCTGAGTACGGGCGTTGAAGGCCTTGCAGAATTCCATGATGTTCACGCCATGCTGACCCAGAGCTGGACCAACAGGTGGGCTTGGGTTGGCCTGAGCGGCCTTCACTTGCAGCTTGATGTAAGCGGTAATTTTCTTGGCCATGAGGCACTCCAATTACGGGTTCAAACGCCTCGAAAGGCTCCCCGGTTACTTGCGCGTTTATCCCAGTGACGACAAAACCCCACAGCCTAAGGCTGCGGGGTTGGGATGCTTAGCCAGCTAGACCTTCTCGACCTGGCTGAACTCCAACTCTACAGGAGTAGAGCGACCGAAAATGAGCACTGCCACTTGGATCCGGCTCTTCTCGTAGTTAACCTCTTCGACAGTGCCGTTAAAATCAGCAAACGGACCATCTGTAACACGAACAACCTCACCCGGCTCGAACAAAGTCTTCGGCTTAGGCTTGTCACTACCATCAGCAACGCGACGCAGAATTGCTTCTGCCTCTTTATCAGTGATCGGAGCAGGCTTATCAGCGGTACCGCCAATGAAACCCATGACACGAGGCGTATCCTTGACCAAATGCCAAGTACCTTCATTCATGTCCATCTGAACCAAAACATAGCCAGGGAAGAACTTACGCTCACTTTTACGCTTCTGACCATTCCGCATTTCAACCACTTCTTCAGTGGGAACCAGAATTTCGCCGAAGCCATCTTCCATGCCTGCCAGCTTCACGCGCTCTAGCAAAGAGCGCATAACATGCTTCTCGTAACCCGAGTAAGCATGAACAACGTACCAACGCTTAGCCACGGGACACCCTTAGCCAACAATCAAGGAAACAAGCCAACCGAGCAGGGAATCAAGCCCCCACAACAGCAACGCCATAACCAGAACAACAGCCACAACAATCAACGTGGTCTGCGTGGTTTCTTGGCGAGTCGGCCAAACGACTTTACGGATTTCGGTGCGAGCTTCCTTTACCAGTACCGCAAAAGACTTGCCTTTAGCAGTCTGCAAGCCCACAAAGGCAGCCACAGCAGCAATAACAAGCAAAGCGAGCACACGGTACAGGATCGGCGAAGCAGAATAGTACTGATTGCCAACTACGCCTACGACCACCAACGCCACAACAACTAGCCACTTGACGAGATCGAAACGAGAGCTTTGAGCTTCAGCCTTAGGAGTCATCTATGAAGATCCTGTGAAAAGAAAGCCAGACACACCACGTGAATCTGGCAGGTCAGGAGGGAATCGAACCCCCAACCTACGGTTTTGGAGACCGTCGCTCTGCCAATTGAGCTACTGACCTAAAACAAAATCAGGCCGACCATTATGCAGGCCTGAAAAAGACTTTACAACAACCAACCCCAACAGACTTGAGACAACCTGGCAAAACCACCAGATACAAAACACTCAAGCCGAGGCAGCTGTTAAAACAAAGGCAGATATTTTCATATCTGCCTTGTTATATGGAGCTCTTGAGCGGATTTGAACCGCTGACCTCACCCTTACCAAGGGTGTGCTCTACCAACTGAGCTACAAGAGCAAAACACATGCACAACCTGCAAACTTGGAGCGGGTAGCGGGAATCGAACCCGCATCATCAGCTTGGAAGGCTGAGGTTCTACCACTAAACTATACCCGCGGAGCTTGCAGCTCACGCCAAAAATGGTGGAGGGGGAAGGATTCGAACCTTCGAAGTCGTAGACGTCAGATTTACAGTCTGATCCCTTTGGCCGCTCGGGAACCCCTCCTAAGCGAGCCGGCATTTTACATTACGCCGACCTTCTGTCAAGCATTTTCTCATTTAAATTATGAGGTTAGCTGCATTGACGCCGCAGCTCATTAAATCCCCCTAAAGGTCTTCACTGCGAAGCGGGCGCCATTCTATGCAAACTATTCGACAGTTGCAATGCCTTCGCACAGCATTATTTTATGTTTTAACTCATTGAATTCCTTAACAAGGTTTTCAAAGGGCAGATCTTCAGCCAGGCGCCGGCTTTCCGGGGCCACCCGGAGCCAGTAACCTTGAGCATCTGACGTACTCAGCAGTTGAACCTTGACCTTTATATCCAAGCTAGTGAGACGCTGCTCGACAGATTGCGCTTGGCGCTGGTCTGTAAATCCACCAATGTACAAACAGGTATTTTGCGAATCAGATACGTTTGCCCGCTCCCTGCGGATCACTGCATCCGAAGATTCACTCAGCAGACGAATATCCTGCTGAGCACCTCGATAGAGACTCAGAGGAGTAACGTCTTTAGCGCGCAGCGGGGCCTCTTGCTGGTGCCATATGTAGTAAAAGGCGTTGAGGATCAGTAAAAGCAAAAACAGCCAACGCATAAACACCTCAAGATAACGGGCACGCCATCGCCAGACCAACGAAAACCAAATCAGGAACGAGTCGAGCCTGCGGCACAGAGCCCAATACCAAATCAGCATCTCCGCCAGTCAGGAATATACTGAAGTCATCGCCCCAGTAGCTGCGCGCGAGCTCTACCTGGGTCAGAACAAATCCTCGAAGCATCAACGCACAGCCTCGCTCTACTGCCTCGACTGTTGTACGACCTGGTGAGAGGCACTCCAAAGCCCTTTCAGCAGCGGCATCGCCATACCTTATCTTTCGTGTATGTGTACGCAGCTGATTCCTCATGAGAGACATGCCCGGACAAATATAGCCTCCCAGGTGCTCGCCATCCTCAGCTATAAAATCTGCAGTCGCCGCAGTGCCAAAATCGAGCACCAAGCAGGCACCCGAGGCCAATTTAAATCCACCGAGCATTGCCAACCAGCGATCCAGACCAAGGCGCTCAAAATCTTCGTAGCCGTTACGTACCCCAGCCACTTCACGAGCTGAAGCAGCACTGGTAACAGCAACACCAAATGTCTCCACAAGCGCTTCAACCAGTTTTTCCGTCTCTTCCTGCGCACGGACGCTCACCAACCTGCAACGCGTCAGCAACAACTCAGGCAGCGCCAGCAGGCTATCAATCAAGGCAGCATCCGAACCTGCAACACCTTCAGCCGAGGCGTTCACCCCGCTCGAATCAAGCACACGCCATTTGATAAAGCTATTCCCACAGTCGAGCTCAAGAATCATCACGCAACCTCAGGCTTAGCTCACCACCACTGTATATTTTCTCAACACCATCAACACTCAAACGCAAAGCACCTTGACGATCAACACCCAGCACCACTCCATCGACCTGGTTGACACCGGCTATAAGCGACACAGCCCTCCCCTGCCAAGCGTGATTTTTCTCCCACTCATTCTGAAGCTCGGCAAAACCTAGCACCCGGTGTCGACCCAAGTAGCCTTGCAACTGCAAACCCAGCCGGGCAATCAGGGCGTTTCGATCAACAGGAAAACCCGTCTCTAACTGCACTGATGTCCATTGCTGATCAACCTCGTCAGCCTTCTGCATATTGACGTTGATGCCTATTCCAAGGACAACGTGACAGATATCAGCAGGATCCCCTACGAGCTCCAGCAAAATCCCGGCAATTTTCTTTTGCCCTACGAGAACGTCGTTTGGCCATTTTAAAGTCGCAGTCTGAACTCCAGACTCACGCAGGGCTTGCATGACCGCCAATCCAACCACAAGACTTAAGCCTTCCAACTGCCGAAGACCATCCTCAATACGCAATACAAGGCTGTAATAGACATTCTGGGCAAATGGACTGACCCACTTTCGACCACGCCTGCCTCTTCCCGCCGTTTGCTGCTCCGCAAGCACCAGAAAGGGCGTCGCGCACTCAACCCCAGCAAGACGCAAAGCTTCGGCATTTGTTGAGTCAATGGAATCGTAGATATGGATAGGCCATGCTAAATCAGGGGCATACTGCTCAATTTCCGCAGCACTCAAGAAAACCAATGGGGATGCTAATTGATACCCCTTTCCACGAACCTTATGAACAGGCAGATTCAATTCGGCCTCAAGGTGCTGGAGTTGCTTCCAGACAGCACTGCGACTGACGCCCAGGGCGGCGCCAAGTGCTTCCCCGGAATGAAATCGGCCATCTTTCAGAAGTTCTAACAACGTCAGCATGCAAGTATCGCCTCACAATGAGGAACGCATGATAGCCATGCGAAAGACCATTGCATAGAAAGGCAGGCGTTTAGCCCTGAAGGCGTCCATGAGAAAACCTGCCGGCACTTTCCGATCGCCCAAAACAAAACCCCATCTGCTTTCGCAAATGGGGTTTCGGAATTTAATCTTGACGATGACCTACTCTCACATGGGGAAACCCCACACTACCATCGGCGATGCATCGTTTCACTACTGAGTTCGGGATGGGATCAGGTGGTTCCAATGCTCTATGGTCGTCAAGAAATTCGGGGACTGAGTCGTGGCCAGTTGGCCTCGCTTCAGCAAATTGGGTATGTGATAGCTTTCGGTGTTTGCAAGAGTCGAACTTTCGGTTCATTTCGTCTTCACACACCGCAATCTGGTGCTCTTTCGCTTTTCAGCTCGAAGCAAGCAAATTGCTTGGGTGTTATATGGTCAAGCCTCACGGGCAATTAGTATTGGTTAGCTCAACGCCTCACAGCGCTTACACACCCAACCTATCAACGTCGTAGTCTTCGACGGCCCTTCAGGGAACTCAAGGTTCCAGTGAGATCTCATCTTGAGGCTAGTTTCCCGCTTAGATGCTTTCAGCGGTTATCTATTCCGAACATAGCTACCCGGCAATGCCACTGGCGTGACAACCGGAACACCAGAGGTTCGTCCACTCCGGTCCTCTCGTACTAGGAGCAGCCCCTCTCAAATCTCAAACGTCCACGGCAGATAGGGACCGAACTGTCTCACGACGTTCTAAACCCAGCTCGCGTACCACTTTAAATGGCGAACAGCCATACCCTTGGGACCGGCTTCAGCCCCAGGATGTGATGAGCCGACATCGAGGTGCCAAACACCGCCGTCGATATGAACTCTTGGGCGGTATCAGCCTGTTATCCCCGGAGTACCTTTTATCCGTTGAGCGATGGCCCTTCCATACAGAACCACCGGATCACTAAGACCTACTTTCGTACCTGCTCGACGTGTCTGTCTCGCAGTCAAGCGCGCTTTTGCCTTTATACTCTACGACCGATTTCCGACCGGTCTGAGCGCACCTTCGTACTCCTCCGTTACTCTTTAGGAGGAGACCGCCCCAGTCAAACTACCCACCATACACTGTCCTCGATCCGGATAACGGACCTGAGTTAGAACCTCAAAGTTGCCAGGGTGGTATTTCAAGGTTGGCTCCACGCAGACTGGCGTCCACGCTTCAAAGCCTCCCACCTATCCTACACAAGCAAATTCAAAGTCCAGTGCAAAGCTATAGTAAAGGTTCACGGGGTCTTTCCGTCTAGCCGCGGATACACTGCATCTTCACAGCGATTTCAATTTCACTGAGTCTCGGGTGGAGACAGCGCCGCCATCGTTACGCCATTCGTGCAGGTCGGAACTTACCCGACAAGGAATTTCGCTACCTTAGGACCGTTATAGTTACGGCCGCCGTTTACCGGGGCTTCGATCAAGAGCTTCGCGTTAGCTAACCCCATCAATTAACCTTCCGGCACCGGGCAGGCGTCACACCCTATACGTCCACTTTCGTGTTTGCAGAGTGCTGTGTTTTTAATAAACAGTCGCAGCGGCCTGGTATCTTCGACCGGCATGAGCTTACGGAGCAAGTCCTTCACCCTCACCGGCGCACCTTCTCCCGAAGTTACGGTGCCATTTTGCCTAGTTCCTTCACCCGAGTTCTCTCAAGCGCCTTGGTATTCTCTACCCAACCACCTGTGTCGGTTTGGGGTACGGTTCCTGGTTACCTGAAGCTTAGAAGCTTTTCTTGGAAGCATGGCATCAACCACTTCGTTAACTAAAAGTTAACTCGTCATCAGCTCTCGGCCTTAAGATCCCGGATTTACCTAAGATCTCAGCCTACCACCTTAAACTTGGACAACCAACGCCAAGCTGGCCTAGCCTTCTCCGTCCCTCCATCGCAATAACCAGAAGTACAGGAATATTAACCTGTTTTCCATCGACTACGCTTTTCAGCCTCGCCTTAGGGACCGACTAACCCTGCGTCGATTAACGTTGCGCAGGAAACCTTGGTCTTTCGGCGTGGGTGTTTTTCACACCCATTGTCGTTACTCATGTCAGCATTCGCACTTCTGATACCTCCAGCAAGCTTCTCAACTCACCTTCACAGGCTTACAGAACGCTCCTCTACCGCATCACTTACGTGATACCCGTAGCTTCGGTGTATGGTTTGAGCCCCGTTACATCTTCCGCGCAGGCCGACTCGACTAGTGAGCTATTACGCTTTCTTTAAAGGGTGGCTGCTTCTAAGCCAACCTCCTAGCTGTCTAAGCCTTCCCACATCGTTTCCCACTTAACCATAACTTTGGGACCTTAGCTGACGGTCTGGGTTGTTTCCCTTTTCACGACGGACGTTAGCACCCGCCGTGTGTCTCCCATGCTCGGCACTTGTAGGTATTCGGAGTTTGCATCGGTTTGGTAAGTCGGGATGACCCCCTAGCCGAAACAGTGCTCTACCCCCTACAGTGATACATGAGGCGCTACCTAAATAGCTTTCGAGGAGAACCAGCTATCTCCGAGCTTGATTAGCCTTTCACTCCGATCCACAGGTCATCCGCTAACTTTTCAACGGTAGTCGGTTCGGTCCTCCAGTTAGTGTTACCCAACCTTCAACCTGCCCATGGATAGATCGCCCGGTTTCGGGTCTATTCCCAGCGACTAGACGCCCTATTAAGACTCGCTTTCGCTACGCCTCCCCTATTCGGTTAAGCTCGCCACTGAAAATAAGTCGCTGACCCATTATACAAAAGGTACGCAGTCACCCAACAAAGTGGGCTCCCACTGCTTGTACGCATACGGTTTCAGGATCTATTTCACTCCCCTCTCCGGGGTTCTTTTCGCCTTTCCCTCACGGTACTAGTTCACTATCGGTCAGTCAGTAGTATTTAGCCTTGGAGGATGGTCCCCCCATATTCAGACAAAGTTTCTCGTGCTCCGTCCTACTCGATTTCATGACTAAGAGATTTTCGCGTACAGGGCTATCACCCACTATGGCCGCACTTTCCAGAGCGTTCCGCTAATCTCAAAGCCACTTAAGGGCTAGTCCCCGTTCGCTCGCCACTACTAAGGGAATCTCGGTTGATTTCTTTTCCTCAGGGTACTTAGATGTTTCAGTTCCCCTGGTTCGCCTCTTACGCCTATGTATTCAGCGTAAGATAACCATCTTATGATGGCTGGGTTCCCCCATTCAGACATCTCCGGATCAAAGTCTGTTTGCCGACTCCCCGAAGCTTTTCGCAGGCTACCACGTCTTTCATCGCCTCTGACTGCCAAGGCATCCACCGTATGCGCTTCTTCACTTGACCATATAACCCCAAGCAATCTGGTTATACTGTGAAGACAACATTCGCCGAAAATTCGATTTGACTCTTTCGAGCCACTCACAAATTTTACCTTAGCCTGATCCGTTACCAGTGAAAGTAACGTTCAGTCTATCTTTCTATCACATACCCAAATTTTTAAAGAACGATCTAATCAAAGACTAGAAATCAACATTCACCATCATCACAATGGAATGCTCATTTCTAAGCTTTCAACAAACAGAAGCAGTAGTGGTGGAGCCAAACGGGATCGAACCGTTGACCTCCTGCGTGCAAGGCAGGCGCTCTCCCAGCTGAGCTATGGCCCCGTATTTCTACAGGCGTTTCCCACACAAAATTGGTGGGTCTGGGCAGATTCGAACTGCCGACCTCACCCTTATCAGGGGTGCGCTCTAACCAACTGAGCTACAGACCCAATTTCGGGCTGCTTCTTTATCGTCTTCTTCAATGAATCAAGCAATTCGTGTGGGAACTTATGGAGCAGCTGATGTCGTCGATTAAGGAGGTGATCCAGCCGCAGGTTCCCCTACGGCTACCTTGTTACGACTTCACCCCAGTCATGAATCACACCGTGGTAACCGTCCTCCCGAAGGTTAGACTAGCTACTTCTGGTGCAACCCACTCCCATGGTGTGACGGGCGGTGTGTACAAGGCCCGGGAACGTATTCACCGCGACATTCTGATTCGCGATTACTAGCGATTCCGACTTCACGCAGTCGAGTTGCAGACTGCGATCCGGACTACGATCGGTTTTATGGGATTAGCTCCACCTCGCGGCTTGGCAACCCTCTGTACCGACCATTGTAGCACGTGTGTAGCCCAGGCCGTAAGGGCCATGATGACTTGACGTCATCCCCACCTTCCTCCGGTTTGTCACCGGCAGTCTCCTTAGAGTGCCCACCATTACGTGCTGGTAACTAAGGACAAGGGTTGCGCTCGTTACGGGACTTAACCCAACATCTCACGACACGAGCTGACGACAGCCATGCAGCACCTGTCTCAATGTTCCCGAAGGCACCAATCTATCTCTAGAAAGTTCATTGGATGTCAAGGCCTGGTAAGGTTCTTCGCGTTGCTTCGAATTAAACCACATGCTCCACCGCTTGTGCGGGCCCCCGTCAATTCATTTGAGTTTTAACCTTGCGGCCGTACTCCCCAGGCGGTCAACTTAATGCGTTAGCTGCGCCACTAAGAGCTCAAGGCTCCCAACGGCTAGTTGACATCGTTTACGGCGTGGACTACCAGGGTATCTAATCCTGTTTGCTCCCCACGCTTTCGCACCTCAGTGTCAGTATCAGTCCAGGTGGTCGCCTTCGCCACTGGTGTTCCTTCCTATATCTACGCATTTCACCGCTACACAGGAAATTCCACCACCCTCTACCATACTCTAGTCAGTCAGTTTTGAATGCAGTTCCCAGGTTGAGCCCGGGGATTTCACATCCAACTTAACAAACCACCTACGCGCGCTTTACGCCCAGTAATTCCGATTAACGCTTGCACCCTCTGTATTACCGCGGCTGCTGGCACAGAGTTAGCCGGTGCTTATTCTGTCGGTAACGTCAAAACAATCACGTATTAGGTAACTGCCCTTCCTCCCAACTTAAAGTGCTTTACAATCCGAAGACCTTCTTCACACACGCGGCATGGCTGGATCAGGCTTTCGCCCATTGTCCAATATTCCCCACTGCTGCCTCCCGTAGGAGTCTGGACCGTGTCTCAGTTCCAGTGTGACTGATCATCCTCTCAGACCAGTTACGGATCGTCGCCTTGGTGAGCCATTACCTCACCAACTAGCTAATCCGACCTAGGCTCATCTGATAGCGCAAGGCCCGAAGGTCCCCTGCTTTCTCCCGTAGGACGTATGCGGTATTAGCGTCCGTTTCCGAACGTTATCCCCCACTACCAGGCAGATTCCTAGGCATTACTCACCCGTCCGCCGCTCTCAAGAGAAGCAAGCTTCTCTCTACCGCTCGACTTGCATGTGTTAGGCCTGCCGCCAGCGTTCAATCTGAGCCATGATCAAACTCTTCAGTTCAAACATCTTTGGGTTTTTAAGAAACCCTAAACTTGGCTCAGCAATCGTTGGTTACATCTTTGATTTCTCGCGGAGTAACTTGTGATGCTGATAATCTTGTTGACTATCAGTCTGACTCCACAAGCACCCACACGAATTGCTTGATTCAGTTGTTAAAGAGCGGTTGGTTAAGATCTTTCGTCTCAACCGAGGCGCGCATTCTACAGCAGCCTCATTTGCTGTCAAGTGATTATTTTCAGAAGCTTTCGAAGATTTCTTCAACAACTTCAACCACTTGCGCTTCTGATCTCTCATCAGCGGGATGGCGAATTCTACAGCTTTACACACTGCTGTCAACACCTCTTTTTCAACTTCCTTTTGGCTTCGATGAACTGAAGCAACCTACTGCCGAAAACTGCGTAACTCATTGTTTACCAAGGAGTTTTCCGTTTCGACTGCGCCGGAAGTGGGGCGAATTATAGACAGATATAATTCGCCGTCAACACTTAATTTCAGCCTTATTCAGATTTGAGCGTAATGCGTGCAAAGGCCTTCTTCCCCGCCTGACAAATGTGGGTCGCTCCGAGCTCATATATAAAGGTGCGATCTACCACCTCGCCATCTATACGCACACCACCCGAACCCAGAAGGTCACGAGCCACGGCGGAGTTTTTCACCAAGCCCGCCTTATTAAGAACGGCCGCAATCGGCATCGCCTCAGCAGCAGTCAGCTCAACCTCAGGCAGATCATCCGGCAACTCGCCATCTTTCATGCGGTTGCCCGCCGCGCGGTGAGCACTGGCCGCTGCCTCTTCACCATGGAACCGAGCAACAATCTCTTCTGCCAGCTTGATTTTCACATCACGCGGGTTGGCTCCAGCCTCGACGTCAGCGCGCAACGCATTGATCTCGTCCATCGAGCGGAAGCTCAACAGCTCAAAGTAACGCCACATCAGCGCATCAGGAATGGAAACCAGCTTGCCGTACATCACGCCTGGCGCCTCTTGGATACCTACATAGTTACCCAGAGACTTGGACATCTTCTTGACGCCATCCAACCCTTCTAGCAATGGCATGGTCACAATGCACTGAGCCTCTTGCCCATACGCACGCTGAAGCTCACGCCCCATCAACAGGTTGAACTTCTGGTCGGTACCACCCAGCTCCACATCGGCACGCAGCGCCACCGAGTCATAACCCTGGACTAGCGGATAGAGGAACTCATGAATAGCGATCGGCTGATTGGTGGAGTAGCGCTTATCGAAGTCGTCGCGCTCAAGCATTCGCGCAACGGTGTACTGAGATGTCAGACGAATAAAGTCGGCCGGCCCCATCTGATCCATCCAGGTGGAGTTGAACGCCACCTCGGTCTTAGCCGGATCAAGAATCTTGAATACTTGGGTCTTGTAGGTCTCGGCGTTGTCGAGAACCTGCTCGCGGGTTAGCGGCGGGCGCGTAGCGCTTTTGCCACTCGGGTCGCCGATCATCCCAGTGAAGTCACCTATAAGGAAGATGACCTGATGCCCCAGCTCCTGGAACTGACGTAGCTTATTAATAAGCACGGTGTGACCCAGGTGCAGGTCCGGCGCTGTCGGATCGAAACCAGCCTTAATACGCAGGGGTTGGCCACGCTTGAGCTTTTCGATCAGCTCGGCCTCAACCAACAGTTCTTCCGCACCACGTTTTATCAGCGCTAGCTGCTCTTCAACCGACTTCATAACAGACCCGCAAGGCTCAGATTCAAAAGGGAACCAACCATACAAGATCAGGGACTAATTACAAGTTTTGCCCTGCGCACGGACACCGTTCAGCAAGCCCAGCATTCGCGAGCTTGCGCCACAGATGATTTGGTTATATTTTATACAGTTATTTCATCTTCATCATGTCATTCATCTTTTCCATTTCATCTTCAAAGTCAAATTACCTATGACCACTGAACCGTCTAAAGCGCCGCCGCTTTACCCGAAGACCCACCTGCTCGCCGCAAGTGGTATCGCCGCCCTTCTTAGCCTGGCACTCCTGGTATTCCCTTCCAGTGACGTAGAAGCCAAACGAACATCCCTGAGCCTCGACTTGGAGAGTCCAGTTGAACAACTGACACAAGATCAAGACGCTTCCGACGCTCAACAAGCCACAAATGCCCCATCTGAATCGCCGTTTGCCCAGATAGAAAACACGCCCGAAGATACCCAGCAAGCGGCAAAGGAACTGCAAAAGCCAGTCGCAGACGCAGCTAAGAATCCTCAGCACCGCGAAGTGATCGTCGCAAAAGGCGATACGCTTTCGACCCTTTTCGAGAAGGTTGGCCTTCCTGCCGCCACCGTTAACGACGTGCTGGCCAGCGACAAACAAGCCAAGCAGTTCACCCAACTGAAACACGGCCAGAAGCTTGAGTTCGAATTGACGCCTGACGGCCAATTGAACAACCTGCACAGCAACGTCAGCGACCTCGAAAGCATCTCCCTGACTAAGGGCGCTAAAGGTTTCGCGTTCAATCGCATCACCACCAAACCAGTGATGCGCTCCGCCTACGTTCACGGCGTGATCAACAGCTCGCTGTCGCAATCCGCTGCGCGCGCGGGGTTGTCGCATAGCATGACCATGGACATGGCCAGCGTATTTGGCTACGACATCGACTTCGCCCAAGACATCCGCCAAGGTGACGAATTCGACGTGATCTACGAGCAGAAGGTCGCCAACGGTAAAGTGGTCGGCACTGGCAATATTCTCTCTGCACGCTTCACCAACCGCGGTAAGACCTACACCGCTGTGCGCTACACCAACAAGCAAGGCAATAGCAGCTACTACACGGCTGATGGCAATAGCATGCGCAAAGCGTTCATCCGCACCCCAGTGGACTTCGCTCGCATCAGCTCGCGTTTCTCCATGGGGCGCAAGCATCCAATCCTGAACAAAATCCGCGCACACAAGGGCGTCGACTACGCAGCTCCTCGTGGTACGCCTATCAAGGCAGCGGGAGACGGCAAGGTCCTGCTGGCCGGCCGTCGCGGCGGTTACGGCAACACGGTGATCATTCAGCACGGCAACACCTACCGAACCTTGTATGGCCACATGCAAGGCTTCGCAAAGGGCGTGAAGACGG
Organism: Pseudomonas sp. H1_D04; assembly: GCF_054683855.1. Taxonomy (NCBI): domain Bacteria; kingdom Pseudomonadati; phylum Pseudomonadota; class Gammaproteobacteria; order Pseudomonadales; family Pseudomonadaceae; genus Pseudomonas; species Pseudomonas sp. H1_D04. The sequence continues at coordinate 2,821,868 of NZ_CP162826.1, read as the reverse complement.
GCGGTAATGTGAAGCAAGGTCAGGTGATCGGCTATATCGGCACTACCGGCCTCTCCACCGGACCGCATTTGCACTACGAGTTCCAGGTCAATGGCGTACACGTTGATCCACTGGGCCAGAAACTGCCGATGGCCGACCCAATCGCCAAAGCAGAGCGCGCGCGCTTCATGCAACAAAGCCAGCCCCTGATGGCACGTATGGACCAAGAGCGTTCCACCCTGCTGGCTTCGGCGAAGCGTTAAGTCATGCCGCTCTATATAGGTGTGATGTCCGGGACCAGCCTCGACGGCCTGGATATCGCCCTGATCGAACAAGGTGCAGCGGTCAATCTGATCGACACCCACTACACTCCGATGCCGGACACCCTGCGCGCAGAGCTGCTAAGCCTGTGCGCTAGCGGCCCGGATGAGATTGCCCGTTCAGCGATCGCCCAGCAGCATTGGGTTACCCTCGCCGCTCAAGGCATTCACACACTGCTCGACCAGCAAAACCTCAAGCCTCAAGATATCCGCGCGATCGGCAGCCATGGTCAGACTATCCGCCACGAACCCGCCCGAGGTTTTACGGTGCAGATCGGAAACCCGGCCTTGCTCACTGAGCTGACGGGCATCACCGTGGTCAGCGACTTTCGCAGCCGCGATGTAGCCGCCGGCGGCCAGGGTGCGCCGCTCGTCCCTGCGTTTCATGAAGCATTGTTTGGCGAAAGCACCGGCAACCGTGCGGTATTGAATGTAGGCGGTTTCAGCAACCTCAGCCTGATTGAGACCGGCAAACCTGTAGCCGGCTTCGACTGCGGCCCGGGCAATGTCCTGCTGGATGCCTGGATTCATCTACAACGCGGCGAACACTTTGATCGCGACGGCCAGTGGGCAGCCAGCGGCAAAGTAGAACATCAGTTGCTCAACGCTCTGCTCGGCGACCCGTTTTTCCTGACAAAAGGCCCAAAAAGCACCGGCCGAGAAGTGTTCAACCTGGGATGGTTGCAACAGCACCTTAGCCGCCTGCCAGCCTTCGAACCCCAGAACGTGCAGGCCAGCTTGCTGGAACTGACCGCCCTGACCATCGTTGAGTCCCTGCAAACCGCACAATCGCAGACAGAAACGCTGTTGATCTGTGGGGGCGGCGCCCATAACACCGCAATGATGAAGCGACTGGCCGCCCTGCTGCCATCCACCCAGGTCAGCAGCACAGCCACTCACGGCGTAGACCCCGACTGGGTCGAAGCCATGGCCTTCGCCTGGCTGGCCCATTGCTGCCTGGAAGGCATTGCCGCCAACCGCCCCAGCGTCACTGGCGCGCGCGGACTACGGTTACTGGGCGCAATCTACCCCGCCTGACTAATCCGCAGACAGCAAAACGCCGCGTGGCCCATGAAAGCCAAGCGGCGTTTTTGTATCCACTCTCGATCAGATCGAGAACGAAGACCCGCAACCGCATGTAGTGGTGGCATTAGGGTTCTTGATCACGAAACGCGAACCCTCCAGACCTTCCTGATAATCCACCTCGGCGCCCGCCAAGTACTGGAAACTCATCGGATCTACAACCAGGCTCACGCCCTCGCGCTCAACGATAGTGTCATCGTCAGCCACATCTTCATCGAAGGTAAAGCCGTACTGAAACCCTGAACAACCGCCGCCCGTAACGAATACGCGCAGCTTCAAGCGATCATTACCCTCTTCATCGACCAGGCTCTTCACCTTGTGCGCAGCACCGTGGGTGAATTGCAAAGCCGTGGGGGTGAAGGATTCAACGCTCATGCTGATAATCTCCCGGCGTAGAGCCGCCATATGCGTAATGGCGGGCATTATCCGCTTCTCCTAGAAAATCGGTCAACTATTGTTACGGTATATCAATCTGCATCGCCGCCATTAGAAATACAAAAGGCCCGATCAACGGGCCTTTTGCGCAATCAACAAACCGCCTTAAGGCAGCATGCCGGCATGGGACAAGCCCAACTTCTCATCCAAGCCGAATAGGATGTTCATGTTCTGCACAGCCTGGCCCGACGCGCCCTTGACCAGGTTATCGATCACCGACAGCACGACCACCAGGTCACCGTCCTGCGGACGGTGCACAGCAATCCGGCACACGTTGGCGCCACGCACGCTACGGGTTTCCGGGTGGCTGCCCGCCGGCATTACGTCGACGAACGGCTCATTCGCGTAGCGCTTTTCAAACAACGCCTGCAGGTCTACCGAACGATCGACCACGGTTGCGTATAGCGTTGAGTGGATACCACGGATCATTGGCGTCAGGTGCGGCACAAAGGTCAAGCCCACATCCTTACCGGCAGCACGGCGCAGGCCCTGGCGGATTTCCGGCAGGTGGCGATGCCCTTTTACCGCATAAGCCTTCATGCTTTCCGAAGTCTCGGAGTACAGCGACCCTACCGCAGCACCACGGCCTGCACCGCTGACGCCCGACTTGCAGTCTGCAATCAGGCGCGAAGCATCCGCCAGCCCAGCTTCAAGCAACGGCAGAAAGCCCAACTGCGTAGCGGTTGGGTAGCAACCCGGCACCGCGATCAGGCGAGCCTGCTTGATTTGCTCACGATTGACTTCAGGCAGGCCATACACCGCCTCTTCCAACAACTCCGGCGCGCCGTGTGGCTGACCGTACCACTTGGCCCATTCATCGGCGTCCTGCAGACGGAAGTCCGCCGACAGGTCAATGACCTTGGTGCCAGCTGCCAGCAACTCACCGGCCAGCGCATGGGCAACACCATGTGGCGTGGCGAAGAAGACCACGTCACAGGCGCCAAGGGTCTTGATGTCCGGAACGCTGAACGCCAAGCCGTCGTAGTGGCCTCGCAGGTTCGGATACATATCGGCCACGGCCAGGCCTGCCTCGGATCGAGAGGTGATGACCACCACCTCAGCTTGCGGATGCTGAGCCAACAGACGCAGCAATTCGACACCGGTGTAACCCGTGCCGCCGACGATACCGACCTTGACCATAAACCTGCCCTCAACGAACCACTGGAAAGCCGTCGATAATAGGGGCCGTATCGCCCTGCGACAACCGTCAACGTGACGTATGGGCGCATGAGCCACTACTATCTTCGCTACCGTGAACCTGGGAATAACTAAAAATGCTTTATCTATGGGTCAAAGCCTTCCACATCATCAGCATCGTCTGCTGGTTTGCCGGGCTGTTCTACCTGCCGCGCCTGTTCGTCTACCACGCCCAAAGCGAGGACACCGTCAGCAAGGAGCGCTTCAGCATCATGGAGCGCAAGTTGTACCGCGGCATCATGGGCCCGGCGATGATTGCCTCCCTGGCATTCGGCATCTGGCTGATTGCCCTCAACCCCGGCATCTTTCAGTCCGGCGGCTGGATCCACGCCAAGCTGACCCTCGTTGTACTGTTGATCGGCTATCACCACATGTGTGGCGCACAGGTAAAACGTTTCGCCCGTGGCGAAAACACCCGCAGCCATGTCTTTTATCGCTGGTTCAATGAAGTCCCGGTTCTGATATTGCTGGCTATCGTAATTTTGGTCGTAGTCAAACCGTTCTAACTTCAATTACTCGGGGTACCTCCAATGTCGCTGCCCGCTCTGCTTGAACAACGTCTGCGCCTGCCCGTGGTGGCTGCGCCGATGTTCCTGATTTCCAATCCACAACTGGTCCTGGCCTGCTGCCGCAATGGCGTGGTCGGGAGCTTTCCTGCGCTCAACCAGCGCGAGAGCAGTGGCTTCAAAGCCTGGCTGGAGGAAATCGAAGCGGGCCTTGCGCAGTTGGACAATCCAGCGCCGTACGCCGTCAACCTTATCGTGCACAACAGTAACCCTCGCCTGGAGGCGGATCTGGCGATCTGCGTTGAGCACAAGGTGCCGATCGTGATCACCAGTTTGGGCGCGGTGAAGGAGTTGGTAGATGCCGTGCACAGCTACGGCGGGCTGGTGTTCCACGATGTCACCACCCGGCGCCATGCCGAAAAAGCCGCTGAAGCCGGTGTAGATGGCCTGATTGCTGTGGCTGCCGGTGCCGGTGGCCATGCCGGCACCTGGAGCCCGTTCTCGCTGATTGCCGAGATTCGACAGTTCTTCGACAAAACCCTGCTGCTGGCCGGGTGCCTCAATCATGGACACGAAATCCTCGCCGCCCAGTTACTGGGCGCAGACCTGGCATATTTCGGCACGCGCTTCATCGGTACCGCCGAAAGCCACGCCCCAGATGCCTATAAAGAGATGCTGCTCACATCGCGCGCCGCCGACATCGTGCACACTCCCGCAGTCTCCGGCGTTCCCGCTAGCTTTATGCGCCAAAGCCTGGAAAATGCCGGGTTCGACCTCGCCGCCCTGCAAGGCAAAGGCGAAGTCAACTTCGGTTCCAAGCTCAAACCGCTGAGCGACGAAGCCAAAGCATGGAAGACCGTATGGTCCGCCGGCCAAGGCGTCGGTGAGATTAATGATTTGCCCAGCGTCGATGAACTCGTTGCCCGCCTCGATGCCGAATACCGCAAGGCGCGCGAGCAGGCCGCACAATTGCGCTGGCCACGCTGACCCAACCGACAGGCCTGCCAATTGAGCAGGCCCGCACCCCCACCTGAATAAGTGACAAGGAAGCCCGCATGAGCGACAACCGCTTCAAGATTGTTTTTGATGGAGCCTTGCTCCCGGGTGTCGAAAGCACCACGGCCAAGCTGAACCTGGCTGAGCTGTTCAAAAGCACCGTCGAGGACATCGAGAAACTCTTCACCGGTCGCCCGGTTGCACTAAAACGCGACCTGTCACGCCCCGACGCCGAAACCTACCTCACCGCTCTGAAGAACGCTGGCGTCGACGCGCGCATCGAGGCCGAACAGCCCGTAGCCTTCAGCCTTGCCGAAACACACCAGACGAGCTCTGGTGCAACAGACTTCTCTCGCCCAGCCGCTTCACCGTACGCGCCTCCGCGTGCTGCCGTGGGTGACAGCCACCTTGAATACGCCGATCTCAAGATCTTCACGATCAATGGCCGTATTGGCCGTCTGCGGTATCTGGCATGGACGCTGGTACTGACCGTCGCAATGCTCGTCGCAGCAGGCATCCTTAGCACTGTAGGCTTCGCCATCGCGACCGCGTCACCGACGATAGCCATCATTGTTGGCTCGCTGCTCGGTTTAGCGCTGTTCGTTGCGGTTGTAGTCGTGAGTGTGCAAATCGGGGTCCAGCGCTTGCACGACCTGGGCTGGTCTGGCTGGCTGTACCTGCTGAACCTCGTGCCGCTGGTAAACAGCATTTTCCCGCTGTTGCTGCTGGTAGTGCCAGGTAACTCGGGTGCCAACCAATACGGCGCACCGCCACCGCGTAACTCCACTGCGGTAAAGGTTCTGGCCTCTCTGTGGCTGGCATTCATTCCTCTGATGCTCATCCTCGTCGTGTCGCTGGGCATGAACGGCTACCTGGACCAACTCGAATCCAACGTCGACAGCAGCTACGAAAGCAGCTCCATCACCTCCGATGAAGACGCCGATCAAAGCGTCATCGTTGATGAAGAAGACGCCCAAAGTGCTGACGAAGCGGCCGAACCTGTAGACTCTGCAGAAGAACAGTAAAGAAACGCCCCCATCCGTGATGCCTCCATCATTGATGGGGGCGTTGCGATGGAGAAAGGCATGACCCGTTACGCTCTGATCACCGGTGCCTCCAGCGGCATTGGCCTTGCCTTGGCAGAAGCCCTGGCACGTCGTGGCCGCAGCTTGATTCTGGTGGCCCGCCAGCGTGATCAGTTGGAAAGCATTGCAATCGAATTGACTCAGCGCTTCGGCGTCGAGGTGCTGTTTCGTGCCTGCGACCTGGGCGAGCCGCTGCGCTTGTCCGGATTCCTGTTGGAGCTTGAAGAAGGCGAGCGGCAGATTGATTTGCTGGTCAACTGCGCCGGCATCGGCACAAGCGGACCATTCCTGGCCCAGGACTGGATGACCGAGCAAGACCTTATTGAAGTCAACATCCTCGCCCTCACCCGCATGTGTCACGCCCTGGGCAATACCATGGCGCTGCAGGGCGGCGGACAAATTCTTAACGTTGCGTCGATTGCCGCGTTTCAACCCGGTCCGTGGATGAGCAGTTACTACGCCAGTAAGGCCTATGTGTTGCATTTCTCCGAGGGTTTGCGCGAAGAACTGAAGACCTGCGGCATCAAGGTATCGGTCCTTTGCCCTGGCCCGACACGCACCGCGTTCTTCGGTACCGCGCAAATGGACACCGCCAAGCTTGATCGCAGCGAACAACTGATGAGCCCGGAAGAGGTCGCGCTCTACACCGTACGCGCATTGGAAAAGAACAAAGCCATCATCATCCCCGGCCGCCGTAATCGCTGGCTGGCCTTCAGCCCACGTCTAAGCCCGCGCTGGCTGACGCGCAAAATAGCCGGTGCCATCAACAAGGCCTATTGCCCACGCTGACCGCGTGGGTACACTCACCCCTGCACGCTCATAATGGAGAAACAGCTGTGGATACTCTGTTCACCAAGATCATCAACAGAGAAATACCCGCGAAGATCATCTACGAAGATGATCAAGTCCTCGCTTTTCACGATATTGCCCCGCAGGCACCAGTGCATTTTCTGGTGATCCCGAAGAAGCCTATCCGCACCCTCAATGACCTCACGGAAGATGACAAATCCCTGGCCGGGCACATTCTGTTTACTGCCCAGCGCCTCGCCGTGGAACAAGGCTGCGAGAAAGGGTTTCGCGTAGTAATGAACTGCAATGAGGATGGCGGACAGACTGTCTATCACATCCATATGCACGTGCTGGGTCAGCGCCAGATGAACTGGCCACCGGGCTGAGGATTATTGGGGAGTTTGCGACTGCGACGCAGCCGGACGGCAGCAAGCTCCCTCGCCACAAAGGCAAATTGACTCAGGGCAAACGCTTGCCCATCTCTTGCGGTAAACTGGCCGCCGAGATTCTTCCCGGAGGTCAGCATGACTACCCAACGTCACTACTCGCCGATTGATCGCCTATTGCTGCAAGCCGACACGGCCATGCGCACACTCCTGCCCTTCAGTGGCCAACCGTACCGTCCGTCGCCCGCCATCCTGCAACCTGACGCGCAGATGAGCGAGACCGACACTCGTCATGTCGCCGGCCTGATGCGCATCAACCATACCGGCGAAGTCTGTGCCCAGGCGCTTTACCAAGGCCAGGCACTGACTGCCAAGCTGCCGCAGGTACGCGCGGCCATGGAGCACGCGGCCGAGGAAGAAATCGACCACCTGGCCTGGTGCGAGCAACGCATCCGTCAACTGGGTAGCCATCCCAGCGTGCTGAATCCACTGTTTTACGGTTTGTCGTTCGGCATCGGCGCTGCTGCCGGCTTGATCAGTGACAAGGTCAGCCTCGGTTTTGTCGCCGCGACTGAACATCAAGTGTGCAAGCACTTGGATGAACACCTGGAGCAATTGCCGGCCGAAGACGAAAAATCCCGGGCCATTCTTGAGCAGATGCGTATCGATGAAGAACACCACGCTGAAAGCGCACTGGATGCAGGCGGTTTCCGCTTCCCGGCGCCAGTGCGTTTCGGCATGAGCCTACTTGCCAAGGTCATGACCAAAAGCACCTACCGCGTCTGAGCAAACCTGCAGCCGAAAAAAAGGGCGCTTTCAAAGCGCCCTTTTCTTTTGCCAATCGGCGATTAACCCAACTCGATAATCTCGTAGTCATGGGTAATGGCCACGCCGGCCGCACCGAGCATGATCGACGCCGAGCAGTACTTCTCTGCCGACAGCTCGATGGCGCGCTTGACCTGAGCCTCCTTCAGCCCTCGGCCCTTCACCACGAAGTGCATATGGATCTTGGTGAACACCTTGGGATCTTCAGTGGCGCGCTCGGCTTCCAGGAAGGCTTCACAGCTTTCCACAGCCTGTCGGGATTTTTTCAGGATGCTGACCACGTCGAAATTGCTGCAACCGCCCACGCCCAGCAGGAGCATTTCCATCGGACGTACGCCCAGGTTGCGGCCACCGGCTTCAGGCGGGCCATCCATGACCACTACATGGCCACTGCCCGACTCACCGAGGAACATGGCTTCGCCCGCCCATTGGATGCGTGCCTTCATCGCCCAGACTCCACTGCTAAAAAAGGGTCGCCAGCTTAGCACAGGGCCTGAGCGCGACAGCGTTTCCCATCTATGTGATCAATAACGGGGCTTGCTCGGTAAATTGGCTAATCGAGTCAGAATGTGTCTGTTAAGCTGACGCCAAATGAGTGGCGCATTGCCACCCTTTATAAAGCGTGTATCAATGCCGATACCGCCGAGTACAACAATTCCAACCACCTCGCGCTGCCTTTCGGGATACAACCATGGTTGCTCTGACGCCCATACCCAAGATCAAGAATCTCGACAAGCTGCTGATGCATTGCCAGCGCCGACGTTACCCGGCCAAGCACAACATCATCTGCGCCGGCGAGCGCTCCGAAACGTTGTTCTTCATTATCAAGGGCTCAGTCACCATTCTGATCGAGGATGAAGACGGCCGCGAGATGATCATCGCCTACCTGAACACGGGGGATTTCTTCGGGGAACTGGGGCTGTTTGAGCAAGCCGGCAAGGAACAGGAGCGTAGCGCCTGGGTGCGGGCCAAGGTCGAGTGCGAAGTGGCCGAGATCAGTTACACCAAATTTCGCGAGCTGGCTCAACACGATCCCGACATTCTCTACGCACTCAGCGGTCAGATCGCCCAGCGCCTGCGTGACACCACGCGCAAGGTCGGCGACTTGGCATTCTTCGACGTTACCGGTCGCGTGGCCCGTTGCCTGCTGGAGCTGTGCAAACAGCCCGATGCAATGACTCATCCCGACGGCATGCAAATCAAGATCACCCGTCAGGAAATCGGGCGAATTGTCGGCTGTTCACGAGAGATGGTCGGCCGCGTGCTCAAGGACCTGGAGGAGCGCAACCTGGTGCACGTCAAAGGCAAGACAATGGTTGTGTTCGGTACTCGCTAACCCGGCAGGAAGCTGGCCAGCATCTGACGGTACAAGGTATCCAATCGGCTGATGGCATCCGGCGCGGGGAAAGCTTCGTGCAAGGCGATATGGCTGTCGGCACGAACCCGTTGCTCCAGACCGCAGGCTTCGTTGAAGCGATTGACCGCCGCGATCAGTTCTTCGCGATCGTTATCCAGCAACAACGCACCGTGCACCAACCCTACCGGGCGGCCACCGCTTTGCCGCCAGCGCTGAGCCGTGCCGACCATTTTGCGCCCGTTCAGGTTGACGTTGTAACGACCGTCGCAGAATGCACCTTCGATTTCCCCGACGGAGGCATCGCCGCCCAACTCGATGAGTAAATCGCAGATCGGCTGGCATAGGCGCTGGTAACCGGTTTCGATGCGGCCTTGATCGCCTTCACTGCGCGGCGGAGCGTAGACCAGGGCGATATTGACCGTAGCGCTGGACTGCGGCACCGGTTCGCCACCGGTCTCACGCAGCAACACCGGCCAACCGTAATCAGCCGAGACTTGGCTGGCGGCTTCGAATGCCGGCAACCGACTCAGACGACGCGGCATCACCAAGGCTTGATCACTGGGTTGCCAGAACAGCAGGCCGAACTCCTGGTCACCAGCACAAACGGCAGCCAACAAGGCTTGCTCGGCGGCAAGGCCTGCTTCGACGGTCATCTTTACTGGCTGAGTCATCTAACACCTACCTATCGGCATAACCACAGGACCCAATGTGGGAGGGGGCTTGCTCCCGATGGCATTCTGTCAGTTGATGAACAAGTCAACTGACACTCCGCTATCGGGAGCAAGCCCCCTCCCACATTTGACTGCATTTCAAATATTGACCGTGGGTCAAATCAATCGAGAGTTGAACCGCTGACCGCCACGCCACGCTCCGGGAAGAACAGACGCTGCAGTTCCGCCCCCGGGTTCTCGGCGCGCATGAAGGTCTCGCCCACCAGGAACGAGTACACGTTGCTGATTTCCATCAGCTCCACGTCGGCGCGGTTAACAATGCCGCTCTCAGTGATCACCAGGCGGTCGCGTGGAATACGCGGCAGCAGGTCGAGAGTGTTTTCCAGGCTGACTTCAAAGGTGTGCAGGTTACGGTTGTTGACCCCCACCAGCGGTGTGTCGAGGGTTTTGAGTGCGCGCTCCAGCTCATCGCCGTCGTGCACTTCCACCAGCACGTCCAGGCCGACGCTTTTGGCCACGGCCGCCAACTCGGCCATCTTCACGTCATCCAGAGCGGAGACGATCAGCAGAACGCAGTCGGCGCCCAAGGCACGGGCTTCGACGATCTGGTACGGGTCGACCATGAAATCCTTGCGGATCACCGGTAACTTGCACGCCGCACGGGCCTGCTGCAGGAACAGGTCGGAACCCAGGAAATAATCGATGTCAGTCAATACGGACAGGCATGTCGCCCCGCCCTTTTCGTAGCTGACCGCGATTTCCGCTGGCACAAAGTGCTCGCGGATAACACCCTTGCTCGGCGAAGCCTTCTTGATCTCCGCGATCACCGCCGGATGCTTGAGCTTGGCCTGGGCGATCAGTGCATTGGCAAATCCACGCGGTGCGTCAGCAGCTTTCGCTTGGGCTTCCAGCTCGGCCAGGCTCACACGGGCACGGCGTTCGGCGACTTCTTCAGCCTTGCGGGCCAGGATCTTTTCCAGAACGGTCGGAACACTCATCCTTCATTCTCCATCTTGAATACAGCGGTGAATGCTCCCAGCTCTTCGAGCTTTTCACGAGCCAGACCGGTGTGCAGCGCATCGTGGGCCAATTCGACACCTTCCTTAAGACTATAGGCATGGTCGGCAGCGTAAAGTGCCGCGCCAGCATTCAGAACAATCATTTCCGCAGCTTTTTGACCGTTCTCAGTCTTACGCCGCCCCAGGGCATCGCGAATCAACTCCAGGGACGCCGCCGGGCTTTCTACCGCCAAGCCATGCAGGCTCTGGCTCTTCATGCCCAGGTCTTCTGGCTCGACCCAATACTCGGTGATCTGGTCATTCTTCAGCTCCGCCACAAAGGTCGGCGCGGCCAGGCTGAATTCATCCAGGCCATCTTTGGAATGCACCACCAGCACATGCTTGCTGCCCAGCCGTTGCAGCACTTCAGCCAACGGTTTGCACAACGCCTGACTGAATACACCCACCACCTGGTGCTTTACACCGGCCGGATTCGTAAGCGGGCCGAGCATGTTGAACAGCGTACGCAGGCCAAGGTCTTTGCGCGGACCGGCGGCGTGCTTCATTGCACCATGATGGGACTGGGCAAACATAAAGCCGATGCCGACGTTGTCGATGCAGCGCGCCACTTGTACCGGTGTCAGGTTCAAGTAGATACCGGCCGCTTCCAGCAGGTCGGCACTGCCGCTCTTACCGGACACCGCACGGTTACCGTGCTTGGCCACGGTGCAGCCCGCCGCCGCGACCACAAAGGATGAAGCCGTCGACACGTTGAAAATATTCGCACCGTCGCCGCCGGTGCCAACCACATCGACCACACCGTCGAGGGTTTTAAGCTCGACCTTGTCGGCCAACTCACGCATCACCGAAACCGCGCCGACGATCTCGTCGATGCTCTCGCTCTTCATGCGCATTGCCATCATAAACGCGCCGATCTGCGCGTCAGTGCATTGGCCGGTCATGATCTCGCGCATCACATCGCTCATTTCAGCGGTGCTCAGGTCCAGATGGCCGACGATACGGCTCAGGGCAGTCTTGATATCCATGGAAAGTCCTTAGCGCGTGCCGCCGCTCTGCTTGAGAAAGTTGGCGAACAGCTCGTAGCCCTGCTCGGTCAGGATCGACTCGGGGTGAAATTGCACCCCTTCGATGTTCAGTGTCTTGTGACGCAGGCCCATGATCTCGTCGACCGAGCCGTCTTCCAGCTGTGTCCAGGCAGTCAGCTCCAGACATTCCGGCAGGGTTTCGCGCTTGACCACCAGCGAGTGGTAGCGAGTCACAGTCACCGGGTTGTTGAGTGCCTGGAATACGCCCAAGTCCTTATGGAACACCGGACTGGTCTTGCCGTGCATCACTTGGCGCGCACGCACCACGTCACCACCAAAGGCCTGGCCAATGGATTGGTGGCCCAGGCATACACCCAGGATTGGCAGCTTGCCGGCGAAGTACTTGATGGCTTCGAGAGAAATACCCGCCTCGGTCGGCGTGCACGGGCCCGGCGAAACCACGATGCGCTCGGGATTCAGCGCGGCGATCTCGGCCACGGTCAGCTCGTCGTTGCGCACCACCTTGACCTCGGCACCGAGTTCGCCCAGGTACTGCACAACGTTGTAGGTAAAGGAATCGTAGTTATCAATCATCAGCAACATGGGGAAACCTCAGGAATTGGGGGTCTGTTCAGCCAGCGCAACAGCGCGGAACATCGCGCGGCGCTTGTTCAGGGTTTCTTCCCATTCGAGGGCCGGTACCGAGTCGGCGACGATCCCGCCACCGGCCTGCACATGCAGCTCCCCGTCCTTGATCACTGCCGTGCGGATCGCAATAGCGGTGTCCATGTTGCCGTTCCAGGCGAAATACCCCACGGCGCCGCCGTAGACACCACGCTTGACCGGTTCCAACTCGTCGATGATTTCCATCGCGCGAATCTTCGGCGCGCCCGACAACGTGCCCGCCGGCAGAATCGCCCGCAGTGCGTCCATCGCCGTCAACCCGGCTTTCAGTTCACCGGTGACGTTGGACACGATGTGCATCACGTTGGAATAACGCTCGATGACCATCTTCTCGGTCAGCTTCACCGAGCCAATTTCCGAAACGCGCCCGGTGTCGTTACGGCCCAGGTCGATCAGCATCAAGTGCTCGGCGATTTCCTTATCGTCACTGAGCAGGTCTTCTTCCAGCGCCAGATCCGCTTCTTCAGTCGCGCCACGCGGACGAGTGCCGGCGATCGGGCGCACGGTGATCAGGTTATCCTCGACACGCACCAGCACTTCCGGCGAGCTACCCACTACGTGGAAGTCACCAAAGTTGAAGAAGTACATGTACGGCGTCGGGTTGAAGCAGCGCAGCGCCCGGTACAGGTCGATAGGCGCGGCCTTGAAGTCGATGGACATACGTTGCGACGGCACCACCTGCATGCAGTCACCGGCGAGGATGTATTCCTTGATGGTATCGACGGCGCGCTCGTAGTCATCCTGGGTAAAGCTGGAGCGGAACACCGGATCGCTCGCCGGTGGACGGCTGAGGTCCAGGCCGCGACGCGGGGTGATCGGCTGGCGCAGTTTTTCCAGAAGGGCTTCCAGGCTGGCTAGGCCCTGTTCGAAGGCGTCAGCTTGGGATGGGTCAGCGAGCACAATCGCGTGCATCTTGCCGGCGAGGTTGTCGAAAACCACCACCGCGTCAGACACCATCAGCAGAATATCCGGCACGCCCAGCGGGTCCGGGTTCGGGCATTTGCCCAGGCGTTTTTCCACGTAACGCACGCAGTCGTAGCCGAAGTAACCCACCAGCCCGCCGTTAAAACGCGGCAGACCCGCAATGGTCGGCACGTTGTAGCGCGCCTTGAAGGCTTCGACGAAGGCAAGCGGGTCTTCAACGTCATGGCTTTCGATCTCGACGCCATCATGGGTAATGCTCACATGATGGTCGTGTACCCGCAGCACCGTACGGCATGGCAGACCGATGATCGAGTAACGGCCCCACTTCTCGCCGCCCTGTACCGACTCCAGCAGATAGGAGTTGGGCTCGTCGGCCAGTTTCAGGTAGATCGACAGTGGCGTGTCGAAGTCGGCCAGGGTTTCGCAGGCCAGGGGGATACGGTTATAGCCGGCAGCGGCCAAACGCAGGAATTCTTCGCGGATCATGATGTGCCTCGTGGCGTGAGGGTCTAACAGTCAGGTATGCAAACGTGCCGCAGGGCGCGGCCAGGATCAGTCAGGCGCGCCAACGCCAGCGGGCCAGGGCCTTGATGACTTTCATCCAGAGTTTGCGAGTGACCACCACGATGGAATTTCCAGAAGGGGACTTATCGATGTCGGGCAACGTTATCTCAGCGCCCGCTCCCAAGCAACCGGGGATTAGCAGTCGCAGGTCATCAATGACCAGCGCCGGCGACTCTTCGGCAATCGGCCGGCCATGGTTATAACCGTAGCTTAGGGCTACACACTGAACACCCGCGGCTTTTGCCGCCTGCACATCACTGCGCGAGTCGCCGACAAACAGCGACTGGGACGCCGGGATATTGGCCATTTTCATCACGAAAAACAGCGCCGCCGGGTCGGGTTTCTTCTGTGGCAAGGTATCGCCACCGATGATCCAGCGGAAATACCGGCCGATTTTCATCTGGTCCAACAGCGGCGCGACGAAGCGCTCCGGCTTGTTGGTGATCAGGGCCATTTCCACGCCCTGTTTGTGCAGCCATTTGAGGGTGTCGCGCACGCCGGGGTAAACCACGGTCAGTTCGTGGCCGTCCTCATAAGCAGCATTGAATAACTCCAGCGCGTGCTCGGCTTCCACGTCATCGACGCCTTCAGCGTCGATATGGTTAGCCAGGGCCCGGCGCACCAGCATCTGCACGCCATTGCCGACCCATTCGCGTACCGACTCGATCCCCGCCGGCTTGCGCCCCAGCTTGAGCAGCATTTGGTCCACCGCCGCCGCCAGGTCTGGCACCGAGTCGATCAGCGTACCGTCCAGATCGAACATCACCAACCGTGGCAGTTTGCCGGGAAACAGCTGCTCAAAGCCGCTCATGGACGTGCCAGCGCCAGTTCGGCACGCATCTTGTCGATGACTTCCTGGTAGTTCGGCGCGTTGAAGATCGCCGAACCGGCCACGAACGTATCGGCGCCGGCCGCTGCGATTTCACGGATATTGTTGACGTTGACCCCACCGTCGATTTCCAGGCGGATATCACGACCGGACGCATCGATCAGCGCACGGGCTTCGCGCAGCTTGTCGAGGGTGCCGGGGATGAACTTCTGCCCCCCGAAACCTGGGTTGACGCTCATCAGCAACACCATGTCGACCTTGTCCATCACGTACTTGAGCACGTCCAGCGGGGTAGCCGGGTTGAACACCAGGCCAGCCTTGCAGCCGCCTTCGCGGATCAGTTGCAAGGTACGGTCGACGTGCAGCGAGGCTTCCGGGTGGAAGGTGATGTAGGTTGCACCGGCTTCGATGAAGTCGCCGATGATGCGGTCTACCGGGCTCACCATCAGGTGCGCATCGATCGGCGCGGTAATACCGTATTTGCGCAACGCTGCGCAGACCATCGGACCGATGGTCAGGTTGGGCACGTAGTGGTTGTCCATGACATCGAAGTGCACGAAGTCGGCACCGGCGGCCAACACGTTGTCCACTTCCTCACCCAGGCGGGCAAAATCGGCGGAGAGAATCGATGGAGCAATGACGAAGGGCTGCATGACGCACCTTTTTTGAGCTAAATCACGATGGCGCGCATTGTATACCTCATGCTTTGCTGCGCGCACCGTGACCTGGCTCAATGGCTAGTAAGCGGCCCGGTAGATTTTCTCAATATCCGCCACGCTGAGCTTGCGCGGGTTGTTACGCATCAACCGTTCGATACCTGCCGCTTCGGCAGCCATGGTGGGAATTGCGCCTTCGGGAATCCCGAAACTGTGAAGCCCTTCCGGGATCTCCACTGCGGCGCAGAGTCGCGTCATCGCCTCGACCGCCTGGTCGGCCGCGTCATTGGCACTTAACCCCGTGATATTCACGCCCATGGCCTGGGCAATGTCCTGCATCCGCTCGACACACGCCAACTTGTTCCAGTGCATCACATAGGGCAGTAACAGCGCGTTACTCACGCCATGGGCGATATTGAAACGCCCGCCCAGTGGATACGCCAACGCGTGCACCGCACCCACCCCGGCATTCCCGAACGCCATGCCGGCCATCAGGCTGGCGGTGGCCATGTCGTCGCGGGCCTGGAGGTTGGCGGGGTTGGCGTAGGCCTTGGGCAGCGCCTTGGCGATCAGCTTGATTGCGCCGATGGCCAAGGCGTCCGTGATCGGAGAGGCATTCAGCGACAGGTAGGACTCAATGGCATGCACCAGCGCATCTACACCACTGGCGGCGGTGACACTGCGTGGGCAGGTCAGGGTCATTTGCGGGCTGATCAGCGCCACATCCGGCAAAAGGTAGTCGCTGACGATGCCTTTTTTCAGCTGTGCGGCCTTGTCGGAGAGGATCGCCACATTGGTCACCTCCGAGCCCGTGCCGGCCGTAGTCGGGATGGCGATCAGCGGCGGGCCCTTGCGCGGTACCTGGTCGACACCAAACAAGTCGGCCAGGGCTCCATGGTAACCGGCGTAGGCGGCCACACTTTTAGCGATGTCGATGGCACTGCCGCCGCCCAGCCCAATCAGGCCGTCGTGCCCGCCGTCGCGATAAGCCTGCATGCAGTCTTCGACGATGGCGATTTCCGGGTCGGGCAGCACGCGATCAAAAATTTCGTAGGGGCGTTCACCCAGGTGTTCAAGCGCCAGCGCCACGGTGCCGGATTTGACCAGCACGGCGTCGGTCACGATCAGCGGGTTATCCACATCCAGGCGCGTGAGTTCAAAGGCCAGTTGTTCGATGGCGCCAGCGCCGGTCAGCAATTTGTGGGCGATCTTGAATGAGGAAGTACTCATGTGCGCGGCCTCTTATTAGTCGATGGGCTGGCACAAGAGTAGCTGACCGAAACAGGTTGTCTTTCATTCAGCAGCTGAATGGTCACAGAACCCGTGTGGGAGGAGGCTTGCCCCCTCCCACATGGGTTCTGTGCTGGGTTTTAGACTTGGGCAGTACGCAGTTTCTCGCTACGGCCGCGCAGCCATTCCAGGGTCAGCAACAGCAACACCGAGAAGGCAATCAGCAACGTCGCCGCCGCCGCAATAGTGGGGCTGAGGTTTTCGCGGATACCGCTGAACATCTGCCGTGGCAGGGTCGCTTGCTCGGGGCCGGCGAGAAACAGCGTCACCACCACCTCGTCGAACGAGGTCGCGAACGCAAACAGCGCCCCGGAAATCACCCCCGGCGCAATCAACGGCAAAGTCACCCGACGAAACGCAGTCAGTGGCGAAGCCCCCAGGCTGGCCGCTGCACGCACCAGATTGTGGTTAAAACCCTGCAACGTCGCCGACACCGTGATGATCACAAAAGGGACACCCAACACCGCGTGCACCACGATCAGCGAGAAAAAGCTATTACCCAAACCCAGCGGCGCAAAAAACAGGTAGCTGGCCACGCCGATGATCACCACCGGTACCACCATCGGCGAAATCACCAGCGCCATGACCAGTGCTTTGCCGGGGAAATTGCCACGGGTCAGGCCAATCGCCGCCAGCGTACCAAACACCATGGCCAGCACGGTGGCCGCCGGGGCGACGATGATGCTGTTCTTCAGCGCTCGCATCCATTCAGCTGAAGCGAAGAAGTCCTGGTACCAGTGCAGCGAGAAGCCCTGCAACGGGTACACCAGAAAACTGCCGCTGTTGAACGACAGCGGGATGATCACCAGCACGGGCAAGATCAGGAACAGCAGAATCAAGCCGCAGAGGATCCGCAAGCTGTAGAACCAAACCCGCTCAACGGGCGACATATAAGGGCTCAGCATCGCAAGGTCTCCTCAGCTCAGGCGCAGGCGGCTGGCGCCGACCAAACGGTTGTAGATCAGGTACAGCACCACGGTCGCCAGCAGCAGTAAGCCGCCCAACGCCGTCGCCATGCCCCAGTTGATGCTGGTGTTGGTGTAGAAGGCCACGAAGTAGCTGACCATCTGGTCGTTCGGGCTGCCCAACAGTGCCGGGGTGATGTAGTAACCAATCGCCAGGATGAACACCAACAGGCAACCAGCGCCAACGCCGGCGTAGGTCTGCGGGAAGTACACGCGCCAAAAACTGGCGAACGGGTGGCAGCCCAGGGAAATCGCCGCACGCATGTAGGTCGGCGAGATGCCTTTCATCACGCTGTAGATCGGCAGAATCATGAACGGCAGCAGGATGTGCACCATGGAGATGTAGACACCGGTGCGGTTGAACACCAACTCCAGGGGCTTATCGATCAGGCCCATGCCCATCAGCGCACTGTTGATCAGACCGCCGGATTGCAACAGCACGATCCACGCTGCCACTCGCACCAGGATCGAGGTCCAAAACGGCAGCAGCACGAGAATCATCAGCAGGTTGCTTTTACGCGCCGGCAGATTGGCCAGCAGATACGCCAGGGGATAGGCCAACAACAGGCAGATCACGGTGATCACCAGGCCCATCCAGAAGGTACGGGCAAAGATATCCAGATAGATCGCCTGATCCGGGGTGGCCGGGGCCACTTCGCCGAGGTCGTCGATGCGGTGATCGACGGCCGCCAGCAGGTAGAACGGTGTCAGGCTGCTGGTATTACGCCGGATCGCTTGCCAGTACGCCGGGTCGCCCCAGCGTTCGTCGAGGGTTTCCAGCGCTTCTTTATAGGAGGCAGGGGCTTCGGTGAACGGCAGCGCCCGCGCGGTTTTGGTCAGCAGGCTGCGATAGCCGGCCAGCTCCATGTTCAAGCGTTTAGACAGATCGCCCAGGGTCTGGTTTTTGCGCGCCTCACCCAGGTCTTCACTGAGAGCCTGATACACCGGTTCACCCGGCAGACCACGACCGTCCCAGGCAGTCACCGCCACCACGGTACGCGGCAGGCCGCCCACCACTTCCGGATTACCGACGCTTTTGAACAAAAGCGCGACGATCGGCACCAGAAACACCAGCAGCAAAAACAGCACCAGCGGTGCAATCAAGGCCTGGGCCTTCCAGCGATTGACCCGCTCGGCACGCGCCAGGCGCTGCTTGAGGGTGGGGCTGTTGACCTCGTTCGAGGGAACGGCGATGGCCATGGCTAACTCCGAAAATCTGAAAGTGACGACAAACCTGTGCCTGGGCTCAGACGCTGTGGTGAGCGGGCATGCCCCGCGCTGGGCGGCGAAGCGGCCCCTCTGACAGTCACCGCGTTCTTTCAGACAGAACACGGCGCCTGGTTTGGGACTGCTTCGCAGTCCAGCGCGGGGCAGGCCCGCTCACCACAAAAGCCCATTGAACACAGCAGGCGGGTTACTTGGCAGCCCAAGAATTGAAGCGCTGCTCAAGCTGCTCGCCGTTGTCCGCCCAGAAGCTCACGTCGATCTGCACCTGGTTGGCGATGTTCTCTGGCGTAGTCGGCATGTCCTTGAGGATGTCCTTGGCCAGCAACGGTACGGCTTGGGTGTTGGCCGGGCCGTAGGCGATGTTTTCCGAGTAGGTCTTCTGCTGCTGCGGTGCGACCGAGAAGGCGATGAATTTCTTCGCCGCTTCTGCGCGATCCTTGGCCAGGCCTTTTGGAATCGCCCATGCATCGAAGTCGTAGATGCCGCCGTTCCACACCACTTTCAGGTTGCTTTCTTTCTGCACGGCAGCGATTCGGCCGTTGTAAGCCGAGCTCATCACCACGTCACCCGATGCGAGGTACTGCGGCGGTTGTGCGCCAGCTTCCCACCATTGGATCGACGGCTTGAGTTCGTCGAGTTTCTTGAACGCACGGTCTTGGCCATCTTTGCCGGCCAGCACTTTGTACACGTCCTTCGGCGCTACGCCGTCGGCCATCAAGGCGAATTCCAGGGTGTACTTGGCACCTTTGCGCAGGCCGCGCTTGCCCGGGAATTTCTTGGTGTCCCAGAAATCCGCCCAACTGGTTGGCGCGGAAGCCAGTTTGTCGGCGTTGTACGCCAACACAGTCGACCATACGAAGAAACCCACGCCGCATGGCTGGATCGCACCCTTCACGTAGTTGGCGCTGTCGCCGAACAGTTTCGGGTCCAGCGGTTCGAACATGTCTTCGTCACAACCGCGGGACAGTTCCGGCGATTCCACTTCTACCAGGTCCCAGGACACGCTTTTGGTGTCGACCATGGCTTTGACCTTGGCCATCTCACCGTTGTACTCACCGGCGACGATCTTGCCGTTGCCCGCGCTTTCCCACGGTGCATAGAAGGCCTTGACCTGTGCAGCCTTGTTCGCGCCACCAAAGGACACGACGGTCAGGTCCGGGCCGGCCATGGCCTGTGTCGCGCCCATCAAGCTCAAGGCCAGGACGGAATACTTCAGGGATCTCAACATTGTTGTTCTCTCCACGTGCAGGGTTGGTGAAGCCATGGGGCGATCAATTCGCCTCTAGAAGTGGGTCGAGTGCGCGAACGTGCTCGACTTGCCAGCCAATCGGTACCACGTCGCCGACCGCCAGTGCTGGGTCCAGCTCGGCAATCGGTTGTTTCACAAAAAAATCGGTCTTGCCGCAGACTTCCAGGCGCACACGCACGTGGTCGCCCAGGTAGATAAATTCGGCCACCCGCCCGGAGAAGCGGTTGATGCAGCTTTCGCTGGAGCCATTGAGGCTGACCCGTTCCGGACGCACCGATAGCGTTACAGGGCCACCGATCTGGCCGACATTGATCGCCAGTGCTTCAACCTTCTCGCCCCGCGCCAGCTCGACCACGCAGCGGTCGCCGGTGTGGCTGTGCAAGCGGCCGTTGAGGCGGTTGTTCTCGCCAATAAAGTTAGCGACGAAGGTGTTCTTCGGTTCTTCATACAGCGTGCGCGGCGGGGCGATCTGCTGGATCTCGCCCTGATGGAACACCGCCACGCGGTCGGACATGGTCAGGGCTTCACCCTGGTCATGGGTCACGTACACCACTGTCACGCCGAGACGTTGGTGCAGGTGCTTGATCTCCATCTGCATGTGTTCGCGCAATTGCTTGTCGAGAGCGCCGAGCGGTTCGTCCATCAGTACCAGTTGCGGTTCGAACACCAACGCGCGGGCCAGGGCCACACGCTGTTGCTGGCCGCCGGACAGTTGCGCCGGGTAGCGCTGGGCGAACGCGTCGAGCTGGACCATGCTCAGCACGCGCTTGACCCGCTCACTGACATCGGTCTTGCTCAAACCACGCACGGACAAGGGAAACGCCAGGTTCTCGGCCACGGTCATGTGCGGGAACAGCGCGTAGTTCTGGAACACCATGCCAATGTCGCGCTTGTGCGGCGGCACGTTGTTGATGGAGCGCCCGGCCAGCTGGATTTCACCGGCAGTCGGCGTCTCAAACCCGGCGAGCATCATCAGGCTGGTGGTCTTGCCCGAACCGGAAGGCCCGAGCAAGGTGAGGAACTCGCCCTTGCGAATTTCCAGGTTGAGGTCTTTGACGATCAGGTTCTCGCCGTCGTAGCTCTTCTGCACGCCACGAAAGCTGACCAGCACATCATTTGAATCCACCTCGCTCATACCCGCACCTTTGTGTTTTGGACTGCTGTGGCACAAGCGTAGTCCAGGCGCGAGGCCCCGGAAATCGGGGGCCAGGAGAGAATTGCATCAGCAGGATGGAAGCTTGGGGGTAGGGATTGCCCTACACGGATGGCGGGGATGGAACAGTGCTGCAGTGCGAAGCGCCGGGAATGGCGTCAGCGGGGTTTGAAGCAGGTCGCAAACAGGCATGTCATCACAACAGCTTGTGTTCCATGGCGTACTTCACCAGCTCAGCCAGGGAGGTGATATTGAGCTTTTGCATCAATCGCGCCTTGTGAGTGCTGATGGTCTTGCTGCTCAGCGCCAGTTGCTGGGCGATGTCATTGACGTTGGCGCCCTGCGCCAAGCGTTCGAACACCGAGAACTCCCGTTCCGACAGCAACGAATGCAATGGCCGGGCGTCGGTCAGACCGACTTCAAACACCATACGGTCGGCCAGGTCCGGGTCTATATAACGCCCGCCGGCCGCGACTTTGCGGATCGCCGTCAGCAACAGCGCCGGGTCGCTGTCCTTGGTGGCGTAACCGGCGGCACCGACTTTCAGGGCACGGGCGGCCATTTGTGCTTCGTCGTGCATCGACAGCACCAGGATCGCCGGTGGGTTGCTCAACGCACGGATGCGCGCAATCGCTTCCAGGCCGTTGACGCCGGGCATCGAGATGTCCAGCAACACTACCTCGCACGGCACGTGGCGCAACGTCTCCAGCAACTGCTCGCCATTGCTAGCCTCCCCCACCACCAGCAGGTCTTTGGCCAGGCCGATCAGTTGTTTGATGCCTTCACGAACGATGGTGTGGTCTTCGGCTACCAGTACACGGATCACAGGGACTTCCTCTTGGCGTTATGCATCCAGCGGCACCGTCACACTCAGGGTGGTGCCCTCCCCCAACTCGCTGTGCAGGCTCAATTGCCCGCCCATGATCAGCACCCGCTCGCGCATACCGACCAGGCCAAACGATACCGCACGCCCTTCAGGCTGGACGAAACCTACGCCGTCGTCGCTGATGGTCAACCGCAAATCCGAGCCTTCTATGGCCAGCGTCAGCTCCACAGTATGCGCCTGGGCATGGCGCATCACGTTGGTCAGCGCCTCCTGCAGGATACGAAACAGGCCGATGGCCTTGGCGTCGCTCAGGGTCGGCAGGTTATCCGGCACCTGAACCAGACAGGGAATCTGCGTGCGCGCTTCAAAACGACGGGCTTGCCATTCAACTGCGGAGGCAATGCCAGCATCGAGAATCGGTGGGCGCAGCGCCGTCGCGACGTCCCGCACCAGTTGGAACAGTTGAGCAATCAGGCGCTTCATGCTGTTCAAGCGCTCGTGCAGGCCAGGGTCCAGTTGCGCATAAGCCAGCTCGCACATGGACGTTTCCAACTTAAGCACGGTGAGCATCTGACCGAGTTCGTCATGCACTTCCCGGGCGATGCGGGCTTTTTCTTCCTCGCGCACGGTTTCCAGGTGGGCCGACAGTTCGCGTAGTTGCGCTTCGCTTTGCATCAACGCGGCCAGCGTGCGGCGCAACTCGGTGACGTCGTTCAGGTAAACCACCAAGTACTCAGCCTCGGCAAACCGCAAAAAGCTCAAGGACACGTTGGCCGGCAAGATGCTGCCGTCGGCGCGCAAACAATCGGTGGCGAAGTTCTGTGGTCCCTCTTCGCTGGCCCGTGCGCGCTTCCACAAATTGAGCCAGCGGTCCATGTCCAGGGTCGGGTCGAGGTCAACCAGCGGCCGCTCGATCAGTGCGCCAGGAGCATAACCGAGCATGCTTTCGGCGGCGTGGTTGGCGTAGCGCACATGGCTGTCCCAGTTGACCCACAGGATGCCGACGGTGCTTTGGTCGATGGAAAACTGTGTCAACCGCAGCGCTTCGGCACCGGCAGCGCGGGCGGCGCTTTCTTCACGGGCGGCCAGCAGGCCATGCTCCAACACACGTTGCTGGCGGCGCTGCCAGAACACGGTCGCTAAACTGGCGAGCAGCAGCAGGCTCAGTAACAGGCTGAGGTTCTGCCACAACCCAGGCGACTCCGATAACCGTGGGTATTTGGGTTGCAGCCAGCGGCTATGCAGTTGGTCAAGGTCGCGGGCGGGGATAGCGCCCAAGGCACTTTCCATGATGCCCGCCAGTTCGGGCCAATCGCGCCGTGTGGCCACCCGCAACAATTGCGGCAGACCGATGTCCCCCACCACCGCCAAACCGGCGAACTCGGCCTCGCCGGATAATCGGCTTAATTGCGCTTCATCTACCACGGCATAACGCGCTTGCTGGCTGACCAACAACTGCAAGGCCTGGCGCTCAATGGGCACACCTTGCAGATTGAGGTTGGGATAAGTGCTGCGCAGGTAATCGGCCACGGCACTGGGCATGCGCACGGCGACGCGGGATTGATCGTCCAGTTTTTCCAGCTCAACCGCGCCGCCGCCCTCGCGGATGCCAACGATATGCTGGGGCACACGCATATATGGGTCGCTGAATAACCACAGGCGCAAACCGGCTGGGGTTTGTTGCAGGCCGGGGGCAATGTCCACTTCGTCGTCGCGGACGGCGGCTTCCAGTTGCTCCTGGTTGGGGAAATTGCGCCAGGTCAGCTCGACATTCAGCGCCTTGGCCAGCCACTGCATCAACTCCACATTGGCCCCGGACAAGCGCTGCAAGCGACGGTCGTATTGCGCGTAAGGCAACTGCAGCACTACGCCCACCCGCAACTCCGGGTGCTGGGCCAGCCATTCGCGCTGCTGCGCATTGAGCTGCGCCTGCGGGGCGGCAGGCGTAGGGGAGGCGTTCGCCATCAAGGCGACGCACAAACAGCCGATAACCAGCAGACAGCGAAAACCCATGATCCACGTCTCACATCACTGACAAAAACTGACCAACCCATTAGGCTGCTGGAATCTCTTCTGGCCGGAAATCTACGATGCCCTATCGAAACCGTTCGGCACTGCCAGCATTGTGCCTGTCGCTGCTGTTTACCAGTGCCTTTTCTGTACAGGCCGCCGACGCCCCCGCGCCGGCCGACGAAAAACCCGTCGAGCGCCAGCCTCTGCTTGAGCGCAGCCAGGAAGACGCCACCGCGCTGGAGCGCACCATCCCTCAGCAGGAACAGCAACAATTGCAGGCTGGCAGCGACTCATTCCTCGCCCTGTGGAAACCGGCCAACAGCGCCGAACCCGAAGGTGTGGTGATTATCGTACCGGGCAGCGGTGAAAGTGCTGACTGGCCGCAAGCAATCGGCCCGTTGCGGCGCAAATTTCCCGACGCCAATTGGGGCAGCCTCAGCCTGTCATTGCCGGATGTGAGCGTAGATACCCTGCCGCCGCGCGTTATGGAAGCACCCAAAGCCACTGTCGACACCAGCAGCAAAGAAGCGAGCACCGCCGACAAACCGATCGAACAAGCCGCCAGCGCCGAAGCCGAGGGCACCGATCCGTCAGTGGTGCCGGGCGCCGACGAGCAGGACAAGACCGACGCCTCGCGCATCTTCGACCGCATCGACGCTGCCGTGGCCTTCGCCCAGACCCAGAACGCACGCAGTGTGGTGCTGCTGGGTCATGGCACAGGCGCCTGGTGGGCCGCGCGTTATCTCACCGAGAAACAACCGTCCCAGGTGCAGAAATTTGTGATGGTCGCGGCGCAGACGCCTAACGGACGCCATCCGGACGTGCAGCAACTGGCGCCCGGCCTGAAACTGCCGACTGCCGATGTCTTCTATCAAGACAACGCGCAGGCAAGCAAAAACGCTCAGGCCCGTGCGCAGGCTGCCAAGCGATTGAAGAATGATGGCTATAAGCAGGTGTCATTGAAAACCGTGCCCGGCAATAGCGCAGCCGAGCAGGAGCAGTTGTATCGCAGGATTCGCGGGTGGTTGAGCCCGCAGGCCAGCGCCGACTGAAGAACAGCACAAAAACAATGTGGGAGGGGCTTGCTCCTCTCCCACATCGGAATGTGGTTATCCGTGAAAGAGCGGCATCTAGCGAAAATCCCGGCGCTCGCGAATCAACGAGTAAGCATTGTGTAATTCACGGGTTCGCTCGGTCGCCTCACGCACTTGCGCGAGACTGGCGCCACTACCGGCCACCTTGTCCGGATGGTGACGGCTCAGCAGGCGGCGATAGGCACGTTTGATGACCGACGGCTCGGTGGTAGCGGTGACGCCGAGCAGTCGCAACGCTTCCTGATAGGTCGTGCCTCGATTGACCAGCGGCTTGCGCTCAGGCGTGTAGTCCGCCGCCAAGGCCTGAAGCTGCTGCGGCGTCCAGCCCAACCACTTGCCCCACAGGTTGATCAGGTCGCACTCGGCATCATCCGCCTTGCCGTCCGCCCACACCATCCGCCAACAGGCGCGCAACACACCTTCCGCCGCATGGGGCTGAGCCTTGAGCACGCGCAGATAACTGCGCATACGGTCGGAGCCCGACTTACCGCGATTGAACGCCGCAATCGCGCGGCGCTGGGCGGACTCGGTCATGTCCAGCGAGCGCATCTCCTGACGCGCCTGCTGGATATGACCGTCCACCACGCGCCCGTTGCTTTTGGCCAGGCGCCCGAGCAATACAAACAACAACTCATCATTGCGCAGCACCGGGCGGCCGCCCATGCGCTCGCGCAACTGAGCCCAACTGCGCAGTTGCATTCGGCGGTCCAACGCCTGCCCCAACAATGCACCCAACAAGGCCCCCGGAATACTGGCAATGGCAAAGCCAGCCCCGGCGCCGATCAGCGTCCCTGGCCACAACATGCTACTGCCCCGCTGTCAGCAGGGTTTCGACTTGCGCCAAGCGCTCCAGCGTGCCGACATCAATCCAGCGTCCCGCCATGTGTTCCCCCGTTACCTGACCCTTGGCCATCGCCGCACGCAGCAGCGGCGCCAGCTTGAAGGCACCGGCACTGCAACCCGCGAACAACTGGGGGTCGAGCACTGAAATGCCACTGAAGGTCAGGTTATCGGCACCGGGCGCCGCATCATGAAGCAGACCCTCATCAAGGAAGAAATCACCGCCCGAGGGATGATGCGCTGGGTTGTCGACCATCACTAGGTGAGCCAGGCCGCTGAGCGGTTGCTTGAGTTGGGTAAAGTCGTAGTCAGTCCAGATATCGCCATTGACCACCAGAAAAGGCTCGTCCCCCAGCAACGGCAACGCCTGGAAAATCCCACCGCCGGTTTCCAGCGGTTCGCCCTCCGGGGAGTAACGGATGCGTACGCCAAACTGCGCACCATCGCCCAAATAGCTCTCGATCTGCTGGCCGAGCCAGGCGTGGTTGATCACGATATCGGTGAAGCCGGCCTTGGCCAGCGCCTCCAGGTGGTATTCGATCAGACGCTTGCCGCCGGCCTGCACCAGCGGCTTGGGCGTGTGCAAGGTTAGCGGACGCATCCGCTCACCTTTGCCGGCGGCCAGGATCATGGCCTTCATACGCTGGCCTCAGCGGGCTGGCGCAGACTGGTCAGCAGCTCAGCCAATTCGCTCAACTCCGGGCGATCGGCGAGCACTGCTTCTATATAAGCAAAGAAGCGCGGCACGTCGGCCAGGTAGCGCGGCTTGCCGTCGCGATGGCAAATACGCGCGAAGATGCCAATGACCTTGAGGTGGCGCTGCACACCCATCAGGTCGCTGGCACGCAGGAAGTCATCAAAATCCGGTTGCACCGGGATGCCCGCTTGGCCCGCACGCTCCCAATAACCGCGCTGCCAATCGCGTACGCGCGCCTGGGGCCAACTGAGGAAAGCGTCCTTGAACAGGCAGGTAATGTCATAAGTGACCGGGCCGTAGACCGCGTCCTGGAAATCCAGCACGCCGGGGTTCGGCTCGCTGATCATCAAGTTGCGCGGCATATAGTCGCGATGCACCAGCACTTTCGGCTGCGCCAAGGCGCTGTCGATCAGCCGGTCGCTGACACGCTGCCAGAGGGCTTGTTGTTCTGTATCCAACTCGACACCCAAATGGCGCCGTACGTACCACTCGGGAAAGAGTTCCAGCTCGCGGCGCAACAAGGCAACGTCATAACTGGGCAGTGGTGCGTCCATCGGCAACTGCTGGAATGCCAGCAAGGCGTCGATGGCGTCGGCAAACAGCTGATCGGCGTTTTGCTCGTCAATCACGTCCAGGTAGGTTTTTCTGCCCAGGTCATTGAGCAAAAGAAAGCCGCGCGACAGATCTTCTGCATAAATTTTTGGAACATTTATGCCCGACTTCGCCAGTAAATGGGCGATATCGACGAAGGGTTTGCAGTTTTCCTGGGGGGGTGGAGCGTCCATCACCACGAAAGTCCGGCCGCCACCCTCCCAACGGAAGTAACGCCTGAAACTCGCGTCGCTGCTGGCCGCAGTCAGTGTGGCCGGGGGTACGGAGCCCCAGTCTTGAGCGTTGAAAAGGATCGGCAACTGCTCATCCAGCCAGACTTCCAGCTGTTGTAAACGTAGATCTTGCTCAGGCATTACAAGGGTCTCCGACGGCGCTAGCCGTCAAGCGGGTCATGCTTTATTATCACGCATCTTTTTCAGACCATCGAGAGGCGTGCGGCCCAAACCGCGGGCAGATGGCACGCAGGAAGCCCGGACTAATAAGATGGCATTGAAATCCCCCGCGTTTCGTAGAAAATTTCCGTTGCTGGTAACCGGCAGTCTGCTGGCCATGCAACCCTTCGCCACCTCATTCGTGGTCGCCGCGGAACAGTATGACTGCTCAGTCTCTGCTTCGGGTGCCTGGGATTGCGCGCCGAAAACCGCCGCAGCCCCATTGCCACCGCGCCCGGTGCATGACGGCGCTGCCGTCAGCTCGGCCAACAGCACGGCGCAGGCCGAAGCTGGTGGCACTGCCGCGGCCGAACCCAAGACCGCACTGGTCACAGAATCCAAGGGCCGTGGCCTGCGCTCACGCAGCGCCGACTACAGCCACTTGGACTGGGTACCTCGCGAAAAGTTGACCGCAGCCCAGTTGGCCGAAACCGGTCCTTATTGCGGCGGTGCGTACATCGAGCCGACTCGTCCTGGCATGAACGACAAGACGAACAAGAGCGATGCGCCCACCTTCATCGGTGCCAAGGCCTCTCGTTACGAGCAGGAACAACAAGTCGCGACCCTGGCAGGTGACGTCGTCATGCGCCAGGGCAGCATGCAGCTTGAAGCCGAAGAAGCCAGCCTGTACCAGGCCGAAAGCCGCGGCGAGCTGAACGGCAACGTACGACTGCGTGACAACGGTGCACTGATCGTCGGCGACCACGCCCAGGTTCAGTTGGACACCGGCGCGGCCCAGATCGACAACGCCGAATACGTGCTGCACAAGTCGCGTATCCGCGGTAACGCGCTGTACGCCAAGCGCGCCGAAAACGCGATCATCCGTCTCAAGGACGGTACGTACACCACCTGCGAGCCGGACAGCAACGCCTGGCAGCTTCGAGGCAACAACATCACGTTGAACCCAGCCACCGGTTTCGGTACGGCCACCAACGCGACGTTGCGGATCAAGAACATCCCGATCCTGTACACCCCTTACATCTATTTCCCGATCGACGACCGTCGTCAGTCCGGCTTCCTGCCGCCGAGCTTCAGCACCGGCAGCGAAACCGGCTTCACCCTGGTTACGCCGTACTACTTCAACCTGGCGCCGAACTACGACGCCACGTTGTACCCGCAATACATGACCAAGCGCGGCATGATGATGGAAGGCGAATTCCGCTACCTCACCAAGTCCAGCGAAGGCCAGTTCGGCGGCGCGTACCTCAACGACGACAACGACGAACGCAAACTGCAGACCGATTACGAAAAAACCCGCTACATGCTCAATTGGCAGCATAAAGGCGGGTTGGATTCGCGTGTACTGACCCAGGTCGACTACACCAAAATCAGCGACCCTTATTACTTCCAGGACCTCAAGTCCTATCAGGAAGGTGTCGAGAGCCGGGACTACGTCAACCAGCAGGGCTCCGTGAGTTATCGCGGCGACTCCTACCAGGCGCGCTTGAATGTCCAGGCTTACCAGCTGGCCACGATCTCCCAGATCACACCGTATGACCGACTGCCACAGATCACCTTCAATGGTCAGCTGCCATACCACCCAGGCGGGTTGAACTTCAGCTACGAAACCGAAGCAGTTCGGTTTGAACGCAGCCTGGAAAGCGGCAACTTTATCAATGAAAACGGTGATTCCGAGCGTCGCCTGGACACTTACGTCAACGGCCTGACCCGTGCAAACGGTACTCGCCTGAACGTAGCGCCAGCCGTTTCATACCCGATGAACTGGACCTACGGCTTTGTGACGCCGAAGCTCAAGTACGTCTACACCAAGTACGATCTTGACCTAGACAACAAAGGCAAGAACGACATCATCGCTGCACAAACATTGGCAGCGAATAACGGCACCCGATACGCTGGCGGCACGTTCAAAAGCTCCCAGGACCGCGCAATTCCTGTAGCCAGCGTCGACAGCGGCCTGTACTTCGATCGCAATACCAACTGGTTCGGCAAAGACTATCGCCAGACCCTTGAACCGCGCGCGTTCTACCTGTACGTGCCGAACAAGGACCAAAGCGATATTCCGGTGTTTGACACCAGCGAATCGTCGTTCAGCTACTCTTCGCTGTTCCGCGACAACCGCTTCAGCGGGGCCGACCGTATCGGCGACGAAAACAAGCTGTCCCTTGGCTTGACCAGCCGCTGGATCGAAGAAAACGGCTTCGAACGTCAACGTGTAGCCGTGGGCCAGGCGGTGTACTTCAAGGATCGTGAAGTTCAACTGCCAGGCATCCTCGCCGCAGACCGTGCCGATGCACAGTCCGACGTCTCTCCGGTTGCCCTGGACTACGAGTTCCGCTTCAACCGCGACTGGCGCGCCACGGCCAACTACAACTGGGACACCGAGGAGCACAGCCCTCGCTCCGGCAGCGCGATGCTTCACTACCAGCCGGAAGACAACCCCAACAAGATCATCAACGTTGGTTACCGCTATCGTAACGACCAGGTTGTCTACAACCAGTTGACCGGTAAGTGGCAGTTCGGTGGCGACTACGGTCAGCCAGGCGACCCGAACTACGTGAAGGATTACTACAAAATCCAACAACACGACTTCTCGATGATGTGGCCGATCATTCCTCAGTGGAACCTGATCACCCGCTGGCAGTATGACTACGCACGCAACCGTACCCTGGAAGCCTTTGGTGGTTTCGAGTACGACAACTGCTGCTGGAAACTGCGCGTCATCAACCGTTACTGGGTTTCCAACGACGAATACAGCCAGATCGCCCCGCTGAACGAAAAGGGTGACCACGGGCTCTTCCTGCAGATCGTCCTCAAAGGACTCGGCGGCCTGACCGGCGCCAAGGTAGAGAGCTTCCTCGACAAAGGCATTGAAGGTTATCGTGAACGTGAAGACCAAGCTTTCTGATTGTCTGCGCCCGCTAGTGCTGGGCGCACTGTTCCTGGGGACCGCATCGGCACACGCTGCGGTTCAACAGCTGGATAAGGTAGTGGCCATCGTCGATAACGACGTGATCATGCAGAGCCAACTGGACCAACGGGTCAAGGAAGTTCAGCAAACCATCGCCAAGCGTGGCGGTGGTGTACCGCCTACCAGCGTCCTGGACCAACAGGTACTTGAACGCTTGATCGTCGAAAACCTGCAACTGCAGATCGGTGATCGTTCCGGTATTCGTATTTCGGACGAAGAGCTGAACCAGGCCGTCGGCACCATCGCTCAACGCAATAACATGAGCATCGACCAGTTCCGCTCAGCCCTGGCCCGCGACGGTCTTTCGTACGAAGACGCCCGCGACCAGATCCGCCGCGAGATGATCATCAGCCGTGTGCGTCAGCGTCGCGTTGCCGAGCGAGTGCAGGTGTCCGAGCAGGAAGTGAAGAACTTCCTGGCCTCCGACTTGGGCAAGATGCAGCTTTCCGAAGAACTGCACCTGGCCAATATCCTGATCCCGACCCCAGACAGTGCCAACTCCGAGCAACTGAATGCGGCAGCGGCGAAAACCCAAGCTATCTATGATCGCCTGAAAGGCGGTGCTGACTTTGCTCAGATGGCCATTGCCCAGTCCGGCAGCGACAACGCCCTCGAAGGCGGCGATATGGGCTGGCGTAAAGCCGCTCAACTGCCACCTCCGTTCGACCGTGAACTGAGTGCCATGGAAGTGGGCGGTATCACCCAGCCAGCCCGCACCCCAGGTGGCTTCATTATCCTGAAGTTGCTGGAACGTCGCGGTGGCGAGACCTCGCTGAAAGACGAGGTTCATGTTCGTCATATCCTGGTCAAACCAAGCGAAATCCGTACCGAGGCGCAAACCAAGGAGCTGGCCCAGAAGATCTATGACCGCATCGAAAGCGGTGAAGACTTCGCCACCTTGGCCAAGAGCTTCTCGGAAGACCCAGGTTCAGCCCTCAACGGCGGCGACCTGAATTGGATCGATCCGAAAGCGCTGGTGCCCGAGTTCCAACAGGTAATGGCCGATACTCCGCAAGGCGTACTGTCCAAGCCGTTCAAGACCCAATATGGCTGGCATGTACTGGAAGTCCTTGGCCGCCGCGCCACTGACAACACCAGCCAGGCCCGCGAGCAACAAGCGCTGAACGTACTGCGTAACCGCAAGTACGACGAAGAGCTGCAAACCTGGTTGCGTCAGATCCGTGACGAAGCCTACGTGGAAAACAAGCTGCCAGGCGCCGAGCAAACAGGCACCGACCAGGCAGCCCAGTGAAACCACAGCGTTTCGCGGTAACACCCGGCGAGCCGGCCGGCATTGGTCCAGACCTTTGCCTGCTGCTCGCCTCGCAGCCTCAGCCATACCCTCTGATTGCCATTACCAGCCGCGACCTGCTCCTTGAGCGGGCCGCGCAACTGAGTGTGGCTATCAACCTGCTGGACGTGGCGCCGGGCAACTGGCCTGACCTGCCGGCGCCCGCGGGCAGCCTCTATGTGTGGGACACCCCGCTGCAGGCCAAGGTGGTTGCAGGGCGACTGGACAAGGCCAATGCGGCGTTTGTGCTCGAAACGCTGACTCGTGCGGGGCAAGGCTGCATCGACGGTGATTTCGCCGGCATGATCACCGCACCGGTCCACAAGGGCGTGATCAACGAATCCGGCATCGCCTTTTCCGGCCACACCGAATTCCTCGCCGAACTGACACACACTGAACAAGTCGTGATGATGTTGGCCACACGCGGCCTGCGTGTCGCCCTGGTGACTACGCACCTGCCGCTGCGTGACGTCGCAGACGCCATCACCGCCGAACGCGTGGAGCGCGTCACGCGCATCCTGCACGCCGACCTGCAGCAAAAATTCGGCATCGCTCAACCGCGTATCCTGGTCTGTGGGCTCAACCCCCATGCAGGTGAAGGCGGGCACTTGGGCCATGAAGAAATCGACATCATCGAACCAACCCTGGAGCGTCTGCGCCAAGAAGGCATGGACCTGCGTGGCCCACTGCCAGCAGACACTCTGTTTACCCCCAAATATCTGGAGCACTGCGACGCAGTGTTGGCGATGTACCATGACCAGGGGCTGCCGGTGCTGAAATACAAAGGCTTCGGCGCCGCCGTCAACGTGACACTGGGCCTGCCGATCATCCGCACCTCCGTCGACCATGGCACTGCCCTGGACTTGGCGGGCAGCGGCAAGATCGATACCGGCAGCCTGCACGTGGCCCTGGAAACCGCCTATCAGATGGCCGAGACCCGTATATGACTGAGCATTACCAACACCGGGCGCGCAAGCGCTTCGGGCAAAACTTCCTGCACGACGCTGGCGTGATCGACCGCATCCTGCGCTCCATCCATGCCAAGCCCGAAGACCGCCTGCTGGAAATCGGCCCAGGCCAGGGCGCATTGACCCAAGGCCTGCTGGCCAGCGGTGGCCAGCTGGACGTGGTTGAACTGGACAAGGATCTGATCCCTATCCTCAACCAGCAGTTCGCCGGAAAATCCAACTTCAACCTGCACCAGGGCGATGCACTGAAGTTCGACTTCAACTCCCTCAACGCCGCGCCTAACAGCCTGCGCGTGGTCGGTAACCTGCCGTACAACATCTCCACACCGCTGATTTTCCACCTGCTGAACAACGCCGGGATCATCCGCGACATGCACTTCATGCTGCAGAAAGAAGTGGTGGAACGCCTGGCCGCAGGCCCAGGTGGTGGTGATTGGGGCCGTCTGTCGATCATGGTTCAGTACCACTGCCGCGTTGAACACCTGTTCAACGTGGGTCCGGGTGCATTCAACCCGCCGCCAAAGGTCGACTCGGCCATTGTGCGCCTGGTACCGCATGCCGTTCTGCCCCACCCGGCCAAGGACCACAAGTTGCTGGAACGTGTCGTGCGCGAAGCGTTCAACCAACGCCGCAAGACCCTTCGCAACACGCTCAAGGCCCTATTGAGCCAAGCTGAAATCGAAGCCGCCGGCGTCGACGGTAGCCTGCGTCCCGAGCAACTGGACCTGGCCGCGTTCGTGCGCCTGGCAGACCAGCTTGCCATCCAGCCTGCTCCAGCAGTCGACTGAAGCACCCAGCCATGGCCAGACACATGTCTGGCCTAGTGCCCACCTCTTGGCCTAGACTGATCCGCATCTGCTGTCCTCCGCTTTTGCTTTTAAGGCCTCTTGCATGTCCGATCCTCGCTACCAGATCGACGTCAGCGTCGTGACCCGCTTCCTGGCGGACCAATCGCAACCTGAACAGAACCGCTTTGCCTTTGCCTACACCATCACGGTGAAGAACAACGGGCAGGTGCCGGCCAAGTTGCTATCACGCCATTGGGTAATCACCGACGGTGACGGCCAAGTGGAAGAAGTGCGCGGCGCAGGCGTGGTTGGCCAGCAACCGCTGATCGACATTGGCGCCAGCCACACCTACAGCAGCGGCACGGTGATGACCTCCAAGGTCGGCACCATGCAAGGCTCGTATCAGATGAAAGCCACCGATGGCCAACTGTTCGACGCCATCATCAAGCCATTTCGCCTTGCCGTACCGGGAGCCCTGCACTGATGGCGACCTACGCAGTCGGCGACCTGCAAGGCTGCCTGGGGCCGCTCAAGTGCCTGCTTGAGCGCGTGGCCTTCGACCCGGCCAATGATCGGCTTTGGTTAGTCGGTGATCTGGTCAATCGCGGCCCTGAGTCCCTGGAAACCCTGCGCTACTTATATAGCCTGCGTGATTCCCTGGTGTGCGTGCTGGGCAACCATGACCTGCACTTGTTGGCGGCCGGCAATAATATCGAGCGCCTGAAAAAGGGCGACACCCTGCGGGAAATTCTCGAAGCGCCCGACCGAGCCGAGCTGCTCGACTGGCTGCGCCGGCAAAAGATCGTGCATTACGACGAAGGCCGCAACATGGCCCTCGTGCATGCGGGTATCCCGCCGCAATGGACGCTGAAGAAAGCCCTTAAGTGCGCAGCCGAAGTCGAAAGTGCCTTGGCCGATGACAGCCTGTACACCACCTACCTGGACGGCATGTACGGCAACGAACCGGTGAAGTGGGATAACGACCTGACGGGCGTCGCCCGCCTGCGGGTGATCACCAACTACTTCACACGCATGCGCTTCTGTACCGCCGAGGGCAAGCTGGACCTCAAGAGCAAAGAAGGTGCCGACACCGCCCTGCCCGGCTACAAGCCGTGGTTTGCCCATAAGGAACGCAAGACCCGTGATACGAAGATCATCTTCGGCCACTGGGCCGCCCTGGAAGGCAAGTGCAACGAACCCGGCGTATTCGCCCTCGACACCGGTTGCGTGTGGGGCGGCGCCATGACCCTGATGAACATCGACACTGGCGAGCGCCACAGCTGCCAGTGTGAATCTCCCCTTCCCATTACACTGCCGGCTGCCGCCAAGCGCTAGACGCTAAGCGCCGCCAAGACAAGGAGCCCGCCATGAGCGAATTCAAACGTATCCCTCCCGAACAAGCCCAAGCCCTGCGCGAGCAAGGCGCGGTGGTGGTTGATATCCGCGACCAGCCTACTTACTCGGCAGCCCATATCACCGGCGCCCAGCATCTGGATAACGTTAACATCGCCGACTTCATCCGCGCCGCCGACCTCGACGCGCCACTGATCGTGGCCTGCTACCACGGCAATTCCAGCCAGAGCGCCGCCGCCTACCTGATCAGCCAAGGCTTCTCCGACGTCTACAGCCTGGACGGTGGTTTTGAGCTGTGGCGTACGACCTATCCCGCAGAAATTTCTTCGGGCGATTCGCAATAAATATTTTCAAACCCCGCTACCCCGCGTGACGCTTGGGCTCGCGCCGTTTCTGACGAACGGCGCAGGCAAACTAATTGCGTATCACGCCTTGACCTCCCAGATTCCGAACTATCCTTAAGCGCAGGCCATCCGAATCAGGGGAGAGCCGGTACACCGGCGTGCGGGTCATCGGTAGCGTTTAGGGTGTTCTGGGGGGA
The DNA here is from genome assembly GCF_054683855.1 of Pseudomonas sp. H1_D04. NCBI lineage: Bacteria > Pseudomonadati > Pseudomonadota > Gammaproteobacteria > Pseudomonadales > Pseudomonadaceae > Pseudomonas > Pseudomonas sp. H1_D04. The sequence continues at coordinate 2,786,271 of NZ_CP162826.1, read as the reverse complement.
AAACGGCCATTGGCGATCGTCAATGACTGCCAGCATCGACTGATAGATCCGGCGTCGGCTCCACGTATCGAGCGAGGTGACGACGTCATGAGTATCTTTAGCCACTTCCAACAACGCTTCGCGTCCACACAGCAGGAAGAACTCACGCTGCAAGAGTATCTTGAGCTGTGCAAGCAGGACCGCAGCACCTACGCATCTGCCGCCGAGCGCCTGCTATTGGCGATTGGTGAGCCGGAGCTGGTGGAAACCGCCAATAATTCGCGCCTGTCGCGAATATTCTCCAACAAGGTGATCCGCCGCTACCCGGCCTTTGAAGACTTCCACGGAATGGAAGAATGCATTGATCAGATCGTCTCCTACTTCCGCCATGCCGCCCAAGGCCTGGAAGAGAAGAAACAGATCCTCTACCTGCTCGGCCCTGTCGGCGGCGGTAAATCGTCCCTGGCCGAAAAGCTCAAACAGCTGATCGAGAAAGTGCCCTTCTACGCGATCAAGGGCTCGCCGGTCTTCGAGTCGCCACTGGGCCTGTTCAACGCCACGGAAGATGGCGCGATCCTCGAAGAAGACTTCGGCATCCCACGCCGCTACCTCAACACCATCATGTCGCCCTGGGCCACCAAGCGCCTGGCCGAGTTTGGCGGTGACATCAGCCAGTTCCGCGTGGTGAAACTCTACCCCTCGATCCTCAACCAGATCGGCGTTGCCAAGACCGAGCCGGGCGATGAGAACAACCAGGATATTTCGGCGCTGGTGGGCAAGGTCGATATCCGCAAACTCGAAGAATTCCCGCAAAACGACGCCGACGCCTACAGCTACTCGGGCGCACTGTGCCGGGCCAACCAAGGCCTGATGGAATTCGTGGAAATGTTCAAGGCACCGATCAAAGTGCTGCACCCACTGCTTACCGCGACCCAGGAAGGTAACTACAACAGCACCGAAGGCTTGGGCGCGATTCCGTTCACCGGGATCCTGCTGGCCCACTCCAACGAATCGGAATGGCACACCTTCCGTAACAACAAGAACAACGAAGCCTTCATCGACCGGATCTACATCGTCAAGGTGCCTTATTGCCTGCGAGTCAGCGATGAGATCAAGATCTACGACAAGCTACTGTTCAACAGCTCCCTGGCGAAGGCCCATTGCGCACCCGACACCCTGAAGATGCTCGCCCAGTTCACCGTGCTGTCGCGCCTCAAGGAGCCGGAGAACTCGAACATCTACTCTAAGATGCGCGTGTACGACGGTGAAAACCTCAAGGACACCGACCCTAAAGCCAAGTCAATCCAGGAATACCGCGACACGGCAGGCGTGGATGAAGGCATGAACGGCCTATCGACGCGCTTTGCGTTCAAGATCCTGTCCAAAGTCTTCAACTTCGACCCGCACGAGATCGCCGCCAACCCGGTGCACCTGCTCTATGTGCTGGAGCAGCAGATCGAACAGGAACAGTTCCAGGCGGAGACCCGCGAACGCTACCTGCGCTTCCTCAAGGAGTACCTCGCGCCGCGCTACATCGAGTTTATTGGCAAGGAAATCCAGACCGCGTACCTGGAGTCCTACAGCGAGTACGGCCAGAACATTTTCGACCGCTACGTGCTGTATGCGGACTTCTGGATCCAGGACCAGGAATACCGCGACCCGGAAACCGGCGAGATCCTCAACCGCGTAGCCCTCAACGAGGAATTGGAAAAGATCGAGAAACCCGCTGGCATCAGCAATCCGAAGGATTTCCGCAACGAGATCGTCAACTTCGTACTGCGTGCCCGCGCCAACAACAACGGCAAGAACCCTACCTGGCTCAGCTACGAGAAGCTGCGGGTGGTCATCGAGAAGAAAATGTTCTCCAACACCGAGGATCTGCTACCGGTCATCAGCTTCAATGCCAAGGCCAGCAAGGAGGACCAGCAAAAACACAACGACTTCGTCACACGAATGGTCGAGCGTGGCTACACCGACAAACAGGTACGACTGCTCTCCGAGTGGTATCTGCGGGTTCGCAAATCGCAGTAAGGCAGCGATAGGCGTGCACTGCCAGGTCATGGGCCTGGCAGTTGACCGCTTGTCTCTAAGCTTCCAGCTCGCCGCTTGAAGCTTGTAACGTGAAGCTGCCCGGAGGGCTCCTCATGAGCTATGTGATCGACCGACGCCTCAATGGCAAGAACAAGAGCACGGTAAACCGCCAGCGTTTCCTGCGGCGTTACCGTGACCACATCAAAAAGGCCGTCGAAGAGGCCGTCAGCCGCCGCTCCATCACCGACATGGAGCATGGTGAGCAAATCAGCATTCCCGGACGGGATATCGACGAACCGGTCCTGCACCATGGCCGCGGCGGCAAACAGACCGTCGTGCACCCTGGTAACAAGGAGTTCACCACCGGCGAACATATCCAGCGACCTCAAGGCGGTGGTGGTGGCAAAGGTCCAGGCAAAGCCGGCAATTCTGGCGAAGGCATGGACGAGTTTGTGTTCCAGATTACCCAGGAGGAATTCCTCGAATTCATGTTCGAGGACTTGGAATTGCCCAACCTCGTCAAACGAAACCTGACCGGTACCGACACCTTCAAGACCGTGCGGGCAGGTATCAGTAACGAGGGCAACCCGTCACGGATCAATATCATCCGTACCCTGCGCTCGGCCCATGCACGGCGTATCGCCCTGTCGGGCAGCAGCCGCGCCAAATTGAAAGAGGCCAAGGAAGAGTTGGCGCGCTTGAAGCGCGAAGAACCGGATAACTTCGGCGATATCCAGGAAATCGAGGCGGAAATCGAGAAACTCAGTGCGCGCATCCATCGTGTGCCGTTCCTCGACACCTTCGACTTGAAATACAACCTGCTCGTCAAACAACCGAACCCCAGTTCCAAGGCGGTGATGTTTTGCCTGATGGACGTTTCCGGCTCCATGACCCAGGCCACCAAGGACATCGCCAAACGGTTCTTCATCCTGCTCTACCTGTTCCTGAAGCGAAACTACGACAAGATCGACGTAGTGTTCATCCGCCATCACACCAGCGCCCGGGAAGTCGACGAAGAAGAGTTCTTCTACTCGCGGGAAACCGGCGGCACCATCGTGTCCAGCGCCCTGAAGCTGATGCAGGAGATCATGGCCGAGCGCTACCCGGCCAACGAATGGAATATCTACGCCGCTCAAGCCTCTGACGGCGACAACTGGAATGATGATTCGCCCATCTGCCGCGACATCCTGATCAACCAGATCATGCCGTTCGTGCAGTACTACACTTACGTTGAAATTACCCCCCGTGAGCACCAGGCCCTGTGGTTCGAATATGAGCGCATCGGCGAAGCTTTTGCCGACACGTTCGCCCAGCAGCAACTGGTCTCGGCCGGCGATATCTATCCGGTCTTCCGTGAACTCTTCCAGCGCAGGTTAGTGACATGACCGCCAAAAAAGAGACTAAGCGCCAACCCATTTCCACCGGCTCCGAGTGGACCTTTGAGCTGATCCAAGCCTATGACAAGGAAATCAGTCGGATCGCGGCGGGTTATGCTCTGGACACATACCCCAACCAGATCGAAGTGATCACCGCTGAGCAGATGATGGATGCCTACGCGTCTGTCGGTATGCCGCTGGGTTATCACCATTGGTCCTACGGTAAACACTTCCTCAGCACCGAGAAGTCCTACACCCGTGGCCAGATGGGGCTGGCCTACGAGATTGTGATTAACTCCGACCCATGCATCGCCTACTTAATGGAAGAAAACACCATCTGCATGCAGGCATTGGTGGTGGCCCACGCTTGCTATGGGCATAACAGCTTTTTCAAAGGCAACTACCTGTTCCGCACCTGGACCGATGCGAGTTCGATCATCGATTACCTGGTGTTCGCCAAGCAGTACATCATGCAGTGTGAGGAGCGCCACGGGATCGACGCAGTGGAGGACTTGCTCGACTCTTGTCATGCCCTGATGAACTACGGGGTCGACCGATACAAGCGCCCGTACCCGATTTCCGCCGAGGAAGAACGCCTGCGTCAGAAGGAGCGTGAAGAGCACCTGCAGAAGCAAATCAACGACCTGTGGCGCACTATTCCTAAACGCGCCGACAAAAACAGCGACAAGGACAATGCGCGCTTCCCCGCCGAACCTCAGGAAAACATCCTATATTTCCTGGAAAAACACGCCCCACTGCTGGAACCATGGCAACGGGAAATCGTGCGCATCGTGCGCAAGATCGCCCAGTACTTTTATCCACAGCGCCAAACCCAAGTGATGAACGAAGGCTGGGCGACGTTCTGGCACTACACGCTTATGAACGACCTGTACGACGAGGGCTTGGTCACCGACGGCTTCATGATGGAGTTCCTCACCTCCCACACCAGTGTGGTATTTCAGCCTGGCTTCGACAGCCCGTATTACAGCGGCATCAACCCTTACGCTCTGGGTTTTGCCATGTACCGCGACATCCGGCGCATGTGCGAACACCCGACCGAAGAGGACCGCCGCTGGTTTCCGGAAATCGCCGGCAGCGACTGGCTGTCCACCATCAAGTTCGCCATGAGCAGCTTCAAGGACGAGAGTTTTATCCTGCAGTACCTGTCACCCCAGGTGATACGCGACCTCAAGCTGTTCAGCATCCTCGATGACGATCTCAAGGACGATTTGGTGGTGCCGGCCATCCACGATGAGCCCGGCTACCGCATCATCCGTGAAACCTTGGCCGCGCAGTACAACCTGGGCAACCGGGAGCCCAACGTACAGATCTACAGCATCGACGTCCGCGGCGACCGCTCGCTGACCTTGCGTCACCAGCAACATGACCGCAAACCCCTGGGCGAATCCACCGAGGAAGTACTCAAGCACTTACACCGGTTGTGGGGCTTCGACATCCATCTGGAAACACTGCAAGGCGATCAGGTGATGAAAACTCACCATGTACCACCGCGCAGTGATCACAACGATAACGACTATGGTCGCCTGGACATGGCCGTCGTTCACCTCTGAAACAGCAAAGCCTCCATTGGTCAGGCACAGGCGGTATCCTGTGCCGCTAATGGAGGCTTTTTCATGAAAATCTACAAAGTCGGCGGCGCCGTGCGTGACCGCCTGCTGGGCATCAAGGTCACTGATATCGACCGCGTCGTTGTCGGTGCGACCACCGAGGAGATGCTAGCGAAGGGCTTCAAGCCGGTAGGCGCTGACTTCCCGGTGTTCCTGGACCCGAAGAACGGCGACGAATATGCTTTGGCCCGCACTGAGCGCAAGAGCGGCCGGGGCTATGGCGGTTTTGTCTTTCACGCCAGCCCCGAGGTCACGCTGGAAGAAGACCTGATCCGTCGCGACCTGACCATCAACGCAATGGCTGAAGACGATGACGGCAACCTGACCGACCCCTACAACGGCCAGCGTGACCTCGAAGCCCGCGTTCTGCGCCATGTTTCCCCCGCTTTCGCCGAAGATCCCCTGCGAGTTCTGCGCGTCGCACGTTTTGCCGCTCGCTATGCACATCTTGGTTTTACAGTGGCACCGCAGACTCTGGAACTGATGCGTCAACTCAGCGAATCAGGCGAATTGGAAGCCCTGACGCCGGAGCGCAGCTGGAAGGAAATCTCCCGAGCACTGATGGAAGATCAGCCTCAGGTGTTTATTCAGGTCCTGCGCGACTGCGACGCACTGAAAACCTTGATGCCGGAAGTAAATGCACTCTTCGGCGTCCCCCAACCCGAGGCCCACCACCCCGAGATAGACACTGGCGTGCATACCTTGAGCGTGCTGGAGCAGGCCGCCTTGCACAAACAGCCACTGACCGTGCGCTGGGCCTGCCTGCTGCATGACCTGGGCAAAGGTCTAACGCCTGTGGATAAGTTGCCGCAGCATATCGCCCATGAGCATCGGGGCTTGAAGCTGATCAAGGCAGTCAATGAACGTTTCAAAGTGCAAAGGGATTGCCAGGAGCTGGCGCTGCTGGTGGGTCAATATCACACCCACGGCCATCGAGCGCTGGAGCTGAAAGCCTCGACGCTGCTGGAGTTACTGCAAAGTTTTGACGTATATCGCCGACCGCAGCGCTTTGAGGAGTTTGTGGTCGCCTGTGAAATGGATGCCCGGGGCCGCAAGGGCTTCGAGCAACGCAGTTATCCACAGGCAGATTATTTGCGCGGTGCGGCGCAGACAGCACGCGAGGTGGCGGTGGCGCCATTGGTGGAGAAGGGTTTCAAAGGCCCTGAGCTGGGCGAAGCCTTGAAGCGCGAACGGCTCAAGGCGTTGCAGGCCTACAAGGAACAACGCGCCCTATCGAATTAGAAGCGCATTCGGCGTCAGGTGCTGGCCCTGCCACTCAAAGGCGACAGGCGCCAGCAACTGATCGATCTGCGCATCCCGCCACAGAGCAGCCATCGTTTTACCCACCTCAGGATGCACGCGGTCCGGTGCCATCAACGACAGCGGCCACAAAACAAAGGCGTTTTTCAGGATTTCCGCACGGGGCAGGATCAAACCGTCGAAATCCCCCACCAACTCGCCGTACAGCAGCACATCGATGTCCAATGGCAGGCCTTTGCGGTCCGGCGCGTAGCGGCCGTTTTCAGCTTCGATGGTCTTAAGACGGCGGTCCAATTCTGTCAACGACAGGTCGGTATAGGCCGACACCACCAGATTGAAGAACGGCCCGCTTTTGATGCCCACCGGCTGGCTTTCAAACACCGCCGAGCAGCGCATATCCGTCAGAAAGCTCGCTAACGCGTCGAGCCCGGCGCACAGATGGAGCTCGCGCTCGATATTGCTACCGAGGCCAAGGTAAACCTGAGTTAGCGACATCCGCGCTCAATCTCCACGCCCACACCTTTGGCGGCCGGTACTGCGCCGGGCTTGGTCAGCTTGAGGTGCAGCCAGGGAATCTGGAACTCACTCATCAACACTTGGGCCAAGCGCTCAGCAAAGGTTTCCACCAGTTGGTACTGGGACTGTTCGGCAAACGCCTGGATACGCGCCGAAACGCTGGCGTAATCCAGCGCCAAGGTCAAGTCGTCACCTGCGGCGGCCGGGCGGTTATCCCACGCAAAGCTCAGGTCCAGACGCAGGCATTGGCGGATCCCGCGCTCCCAGTCGTAGGCCCCGATCACGGTGTCGACTTCCAGGCCTTCGATAAACACTCTGTCCAAGCTCTTCTCCGCAGCACGACAAGGGCGCGATGCCCCGTTAGAATCAGGGCGTCCTCGCCCGGAATAGTTAGCATGTTTTGGTCACTGGCGATTCTCGCCTACCTGCTCGGCTCGCTGTCCTTCGCCATTTTGCTCAGCCGCCTGACGGGAAACCCCGACCCGCGAATGAGTGGTTCCGGCAATGCTGGCGCCACCAACATGTTGCGCCTGGCGGGCAAGAAGCTCGCCGTGCTGACGCTGCTGGGCGATCTGTGCAAGGGCTTGTTGCCCGTGCTGATCGCCAGCACCGCCGGCCTTACCCTGCAACAGCAGGCCTGGGTGGGCGTGTGCGCCGTCCTGGGCCATCTGTTTCCACTGTACTTCCGATTTCGCGGCGGCAAAGGTGTCGCCACGGCGGCCGGTATGCTGCTGGGGATCTACCCACCGGCGGCACTACTGGCCGTGCTTGCCTGGCTGCTGACGTTCTACCTAACCCGAACCAGCTCACTGGCGGCGCTGATCGCCACGCCGCTCACCCTGCCATTGCTGGCCTGGCAGGAACCGGCGGCGCTGCTGCCGATGAGCGTGCTGACATTGCTGATCGTCTGGCGCCATCGGGGCAATTTACGCGACCTGTTTGCCGGGCGCGAACGGCATTTTTAAATCCCCCAGATGAGCCTGGCTCACGTCGCGCCCAAATAACGGCCTACAACGGCGGCAGCTGCTCCATCGGCCAACGTGCCTGCACGCTGATCGCCAGGCTTTCGTGCTGCCCCGCCAGCAGACGCTGGCAACCGGCATAGGCGATCATGGCGCCATTGTCGGTGCAAAACTCAGGGCGGGCGTAGAACACATCCCCCTTCATATCACCGAGCATTTTTTCCAATGAACTGCGCAGCGCCTTGTTTGCGCTGACGCCGCCAGCAATCACCAGACGCTTCATGCCAGCCTGTTTCAGAGCACGCTTGCACTTGATGGTCAAAGTCTCCACCACGGCCTGCTGGAACGCCAGAGCGATGTCGCAACGGGCTTGATCACTGTCGTCCCCGGCGCTGACGCTGTGCTGCCAGGTATTCAGTGCGGAGGTTTTCAACCCGCTGAAGCTGAACATCAAACCGGGGCGATCGCACATCGGACGCGGGAATGTGTAGCGACCAGCAACGCCCTTTTCGGCGAGACGGGCGATTTCCGGTCCGCCGGGGTAATTGAGGCCCATCATCTTCGCAGTCTTGTCGAAAGCTTCGCCGGCGGCGTCGTCCAGCGACTCGCCCAAAAGCGTGTATTGACCGATTCCGTCAACCTGAACCAGCTGCGTATGCCCCCCCGAAACCAACAAAGCGACGAACGGGAACTGCGGCGGGTTTTCTTCCAGCATCGGCGCCAGTAAATGGCCTTCCATATGGTGCACACCCAGGGCTGGAATACCCCAGGCGAAAGCCAGCGCCTGTGCGCAAGAGGCCCCAACCAGAAGGGCTCCGACCAATCCAGGGCCCGCCGTGTAGGCAATCGCGTCGATCTCGGTCGGCACACAACCGGCCTCGTCCAGCACCTGGCGAATCAAGGGCAGCATGCGCTTGACGTGATCACGGCTGGCCAGCTCCGGCACCACGCCGCCATAAGCGCGGTGCAGGTCGATCTGACTGAACAGTGCATCGGCCAAAAGCCCGCGTTCACTGTCGTAAAGTGCGACACCGGTTTCGTCGCAGGAGGTTTCAAGTCCCAGTACTAGCATGGGTTTGCGCCTTGTAGAGGCTAAATTCGAAGGCGCGCATAATAGTCGCCACTCCCCCTCCCGACTAGCGGTTTTCGATCAGAGGCTTTGCATTCCGGTCAATGAGGGGTTAACATCCGCAACCCTTAAAAACCGACGACCTCAGCCGCGAATTTTTTGCGACGAGAACGTTGATCCCGGTAATGAAAGAAGGTAGCTCTGGATGCCAGCCGTCAAAGTTAAAGAGAACGAACCCTTCGACGTAGCTCTGCGTCGTTTCAAGCGCTCCTGCGAAAAAGCCGGTGTACTGGCCGAAGTTCGTAGCCGCGAATTTTACGAGAAGCCAACTTCTGAGCGTAAGCGTAAAGCAGCAGCCGCTGTTAAGCGTCACGCCAAGAAAGTTCAGCGCGAGCAGCGCCGCGCCGTTCGTCTGTACTAATACACAGACGTTCGTAGCAAGCTTCTGCCAAGCCCGGCCCTTCAGCCGGGCTATTGGCATTTGCAGATATCGCTTGATGCTTCATCGTCGAAGCCGCACATGCGACTGAGACAACTGCTTCACACGTCAGGACTGGCTCTTTTGCCAGCGGTGCACGTCTCTTCTGACGAGCCTAACAAGGCTACTGACGAGCACACTTATTCTGTAAACAGGCGATCAACGGTCGGCTGTGCCCATCGATGAGCTTCCGAGGCCGCTAGCGGCCAAGACCGGAGCCAGGGGCAACATTTCTTCGCCGAAGACTGATAGAAATTAACGTCAGTGAATGCTCGGCAGATACACTTCCATACAGCCCAAGCAGACGATTGATGGTCGAGCCACTCGACCCAAGCGCTTGAGCACTTCACGGGCCCTCATTTACACGCAGTGATGACGAGAACGCCATGGCCGGGCTAATTCCCCAGAGCTTTATTGACGACCTTCTGAACCGCACCGACATCGTCGATGTTGTCAGCTCGCGCGTGCAATTGAAGAAAGCCGGCAAGAATTACACCGCCTGCTGCCCGTTCCACAAAGAAAAAACCCCGTCGTTCAGCGTCAGCCCAGACAAGCAGTTCTATTACTGCTTTGGCTGCGGCGCAGGCGGTAACGCCCTCGGTTTCTTGATGGACCACGACAACCTGGACTTCCCCCAGGCAATCGAGGACCTGGCGAAAGCCGCCGGCATGGAAGTCCCCCGCGAAGAAAGTGGCCGCCCGCACAAACCACGGCAACCCACCGATTCGCCGCTATACCCGCTGCTCACTGCCGCCGCCGACTTTTACCGGCAGGCACTGAAGAGCCATCCTCAGCGCAAGGCGGCCGTCGATTACCTCAAGGGCCGCGGCCTTACCGGTGAAATCGCTCGCGACTTCGGTCTCGGCTTCGCGCCACCCGGCTGGGACAACCTGTACAAACATTTGAGCAGCGACACTCTGCAGCAAAAAGCCATGATCGACGCAGGCCTCTTGGTGGAAAATGCCGAGACCGGCAAGCGCTACGACCGCTTCCGCGACCGCGTGATGTTCCCTATCCGTGACAGCCGCGGCCGTATCATCGCCTTCGGTGGCCGCGTACTGGGCGACGACAAACCCAAGTACCTGAACTCCCCGGAAACCCCGGTATTCCACAAAGGCCAGGAACTCTACGGCCTGTTCGAGGCGCGCAAGAACAATCGCAACCTCGATGAAATCATCGTGGTTGAAGGCTATATGGACGTGATCGCCCTCGCCCAGCAAGGCTTGCGCAACGCCGTCGCCACCCTTGGCACCGCCACCAGCGAAGAACATCTGAAGCGCCTGTTTCGCGTCGTGCCCAGCGTGCTGTTCTGTTTCGACGGCGACCAGGCTGGCCGCAACGCCGCTTGGCGCGCACTCGAAGCAACGCTGTCGAGCCTGCAGGATGGGCGCCGCGCGCGCTTCCTGTTCTTGCCCGAGGGAGAAGACCCGGACACCCTGGTGCGCTCCGAGGGCACTGACGCATTCCGTGCACGCATCAACCAACATGCGCAGCCGCTGGCCGATTATTTCTTCCAGCAACTGACCGAGGAAGCCGATCCGCGCTCCCTTGAAGGCAAGGCCCATATGGCCACCCTCGCAGCGCCGCTGATCGACAAGGTGCCTGGCGCCAACCTGCGCACCCTGATGCGCCAACGCCTGCTGGAAATTACCGGACTAAGCGGCGAAGCCGTCAGTCAGCTGGTGCACAGTGCACCGCAGGATGCTCCGCCCGCCTACGACCCGGGCATGGATTACGACGCCATGCCGGACTATGCCGACTTCCAGCCGCAGGAGGCCTATGCGCCCCAGCAGGAATGGACGCCGAAGAAGCCCGGTGCCGGCGGCAAGAAATGGGACAAGAAACCGTGGAGCAAGAACGGCAAGCGTGGCGATCGCGATGAGGCCTACGCCCCACGCACGCCAGTTGCCGTAGAAGCGCCCACGCTGATTGCCCTGCGCACGCTCATTCACCACCCGCAACTGGCGGGCAAGGTCGAAAGTGCCGACCATTTTGCCAATGCGAGCAATACCTACGCTCAGGTGCTGATCGCGCTGATCGAAGCCGTGCAGAAAAATCCTAAGCTAAACTCAATTCAGCTGATGGCACGCTGGCACGGCACAGAACAAGGGCGCTTGTTGAAAGCACTTGCGGAAAAGGAGTGGCTAATTGACGGCGATAACCTTGAACAACAGTTTTTAGACACCATTACTAGGTTATCTGCGGGTCAGCATACGCAAACCCTCGATGAACTCATCAAGAGAGCAAGACAGCCAGGATTATCGGCTGAAGAGCAAATTCAGATAGCAAAACAGATGCGCGACCTCTTAAAACAGAATGTTTCCGCATCAAACCCGACCTCAGCTGGCGTGTGAGGTCATAGCTCGGGTATAATCCTCGGCTTGTTTTTTGCCCGCCAAGACCTTCAGTGGATAGGGTGTTATGTCCGGAAAAGCGCAACAGCAGTCTCGTATCAAAGAGTTGATCACCCTTGGTCGTGAGCAGAAGTATCTGACTTACGCAGAGGTCAACGACCACCTGCCTGAGGATATTTCAGATCCTGAGCAGGTGGAAGACATCATCCGCATGATTAATGACATGGGGATCCCCGTACACGAGAGTGCTCCGGATGCGGACGCCCTTATGTTGGCCGACGCCGATACCGACGAGGCAGCCGCTGAAGAAGCCGCTGCTGCGTTGGCCGCGGTGGAGACCGACATCGGTCGCACGACTGACCCTGTGCGCATGTATATGCGTGAAATGGGTACCGTCGAGTTGCTGACACGCGAAGGCGAGATCGAAATCGCCAAGCGTATCGAAGAGGGCATCCGTGAAGTGATGGGCGCAATCGCGCACTTCCCTGGCACGGTTGACCACATTCTCTCCGAGTACACTCGCGTCACCACCGAAGGTGGCCGCCTGTCCGACGTCCTGAGCGGTTATATCGACCCGGACGACGGTATTGCGCCGCCTGCTGCCGAAGTACCGCCGCCTGTCGATGCGAAAGCCGCGAAAGCGGACGACGACTCCGAAGACGACGAGGCTGAAGCCAGCACCGACGACGAAGAAGAAGTCGAAAGCGGTCCAGACCCGATCATCGCCGCCCAGCGTTTCGGTGCGGTTTCCGATCAAATGGAAGTCACCCGCAAGGCCCTGAAAAAGCACGGTCGCTCCAACAAGCTGGCAATTGCCGAGCTGCTGGCGCTGGCTGAGCTGTTCATGCCAATCAAGCTGGTTCCGAAGCAATTCGAAGGCCTGGTTGAACGCGTTCGCAGCGCCCTTGAGCGTCTGCGCGCACAAGAGCGTGCGATTATGCAGCTCTGTGTTCGTGATGCTCGCATGCCGCGTACTGACTTCCTGCGCCAGTTCCCGGGCAACGAAGTTGACGAAAGCTGGAGCGACGCTCTGGCCAAAGGCAAGGCGAAGTATGCTGAAGCCATTGGTCGCCTGCAGCCGGATATCATCCGCTGCCAGCAGAAGCTGACTGCACTTGAGACCGAAACCGGTCTGACGATTGCCGAGATCAAGGACATCAACCGTCGCATGTCGATCGGTGAGGCTAAAGCCCGCCGCGCGAAGAAAGAGATGGTAGAAGCGAACTTGCGTCTGGTGATCTCCATCGCCAAGAAGTACACCAACCGTGGCCTGCAATTCCTCGATCTGATCCAGGAAGGCAACATCGGCTTGATGAAGGCTGTGGACAAGTTCGAATACCGTCGCGGCTACAAGTTCTCGACTTATGCCACCTGGTGGATCCGTCAAGCGATCACTCGCTCGATCGCCGACCAGGCCCGCACCATTCGTATTCCGGTGCACATGATCGAGACGATCAACAAGCTCAACCGTATTTCCCGGCAGATGTTGCAGGAAATGGGTCGCGAACCGACCCCGGAAGAGCTGGGCGAACGCATGGAAATGCCTGAGGATAAAATCCGTAAGGTATTGAAGATCGCTAAAGAGCCGATCTCCATGGAAACCCCGATCGGTGATGACGAAGACTCCCACCTGGGTGACTTCATCGAAGACTCGACTATGCAGTCGCCAATCGATGTCGCCACAGTTGAGAGCTTGAAAGAAGCGACTCGCGACGTACTGTCCGGCCTCACTGCCCGTGAAGCCAAGGTACTGCGCATGCGTTTCGGCATCGACATGAATACCGACCACACCCTTGAGGAAGTCGGTAAGCAGTTTGACGTGACCCGTGAACGGATCCGTCAGATCGAAGCCAAGGCGCTGCGCAAGTTGCGCCACCCGACGCGAAGCGAGCATCTGCGCTCCTTCCTCGACGAGTGATACCAGAACCCCCGGCCCATGCCGGGGGTTTTGTTTTGCATAGATAAAATCCTGTACTGCCCCACTCCCCCCGCAATGCCCGTCTACACTCGACACATTCCCCCGTGCCATAACGAGACCGTTATGCCCAGATTGCCGACCGTGATACTGCTGTCGCTGCTGAACTGGACCGCAACGGCTGGCGCGTTGACTCTTACTGATGATGAGCGTGGCTGGCTGGCGGACCATCAGGAGCTGAGACTGGGAGTGGACCCCTCGTGGCCACCCTTCGAATACCGTGATGAAAATGGTCGATACCAAGGCTTGTCGGCGGATTATGTGCGTCTGATCCAGGATCGCCTGGGCGTCAGGGTCAAGATAATCGAGCCGCCGAGCTGGGGTGCCGTATTGGAGATGGCTCGAAGCAATCAGCTCGACCTTATCCCCAGCATCATGTCGACACCGGAGCGCCAGAATTATCTGGCCTTCACCCGGCCTTACATCGATTTTCCGATGGTGATTCTTGCCCACGAAGGCGGGGCACGGCCGCGTAATCTCAAGGACCTTTACGGATTGAAGGTTGCCGTGGTGGAAAACTACGCCCCTCACGAGTTGCTGCGCACCCACCATCCTGACCTCAACCTGGTCGCGATGCCCAACGTCAGCTCCACGCTGCAAGCCTTGGCGACCGGCGAAGTCGATACCGTGGTCAGCGACCTGGCGTCCAGCGTCTGGAGCCTGCGCGAACTAAAACTCGATGGTCTATACGTCAGCGGCGATACCCCTTACCGCTATCAATTGGCGATGGGAGTGCCACGGGACGACAAAATACTGGTGGGCATCCTGGATAAAGTCCTGGCCGACCTCAGCCCCGATGAAACCAATGCCATCCAACAGCACTGGGTAGGCAACTTCACGGATAACCGCACGTTCTGGCGCGACCTGCTGATGTACGGCCTGCCCGCCGTGCTGCTGCTAATCGCCGTATTGGCCGTCGTGATTCGGATCAATCGCCGGCTGAGTTCGGAAATTTCCCGCCGCGTCGCGCTTGAACAAGAATTGCGCAGCAGCGAGTACCACTATCGCGGCCTGGTAGAAAGCTTGTCCGCTATTGCCTGGGAAGCCAGCATCACCGATTTCACCTACAGTTACGTGTCGCCCCACGCCGAGGACCTGCTCGGTTACCCAAGAGCCCATTGGCTGATTCCGGGCTTCTGGCGCAACATCATTCACCCCGCCGACCTGATCCGCACCGAAGCCTATTGCTATCGCGAAACCCGCGCCAACCGCGACCACAGCATTGATTACCGAGTGATCACCGCCGACGGCCGCTGTTTGTGGGTACGCGATATTGTCAGCCTGATCGAACACGGCCATGAGCCGGTGCTGCGCGGCTTGATGATTGATATCAGCGAGGCCAAGCGCACCGAGGAGGCGCTGCAGCTGTCCGAGCAGAAGTTTGCCTCGGTCTTCCAGCAATGCCCGGACATCCTGGTGATCGCGCGGCTTTCCGATGGCTGTCTGCTGGAGGTCAACAAAGCGTTCGAAGATCAAATCGGCCTGACCGCCGAGGAAGTGATCGGCAGAACCGGCACGGAACTGGAGATATGGGGCATCCCGGGCATCGGTCCGGAGTTGTTGCAACGCGTCCAGACAACCAGTATTCGCAACCTTGAAATGCCGTTTTTGCGCAGTAACGGCCAAGCCTTCACCGGGCTTATCTCCGCGGAGCCCTTCCAGCTCGACGCGATTGAAGCCATCGTGGTGGTGGTGCGCGATATCACCCAACTCAAGGAAACCCAGCAACTGCTGCAAACCTCCGAAGAGAAGTTCGCCAAAGCCTTCCATGCTTCGCCCGACGGCTTGCTGCTGAGCCGCCAATGCGACGGCCTGCTGATTGAAGTCAACGAAGGTTTCAGCCGCCTGACCGGTTACACCAGCGCCACCTCTCTCGACCAATCAACCCTGGAACTGGGCATCTGGGTCGATCTCAACGAACGCAAACACATGCTGGAACTGATGCAGCGAGATGGCTTTGTGCGTGATTTCATCTGCCACATACGCCGTAGCGACGGTGAAATTCGGATGTGTGAAGTGTCCAGTCGCCCGCTGCCGATCGCCGGGGAAGACTGCATGCTGACCATCGCCCGCGACATCACCGAACGTCAATTGATGCAGGAAAAACTGCAACAGGCCGCGACGGTATTCGAGAGTACCGCCGAAGGCGTGTTGATCACCGACACCCGGCAGAACATCAGCGCCGTCAACCGCGCCTTCAGCGAAATCACTGGCTACAGCGAAGCCGAAGCCCTCGGCCAAACACCCCGCCTCCTCGCCTCAGGCCTGCATGACAGCGCGTTTTACGCCGCGATGTGGCACCAATTGACGGCCCAAGGTCATTGGCAGGGCGAGATTTCCAACCGTCGAAAGAACGGCGAACTGTACCCCAGTTGGCTGACCATCAGCGCCGTGCGCAACCGGGATCAATTGATCACTCACTTTGTGGCGGTGTTTGCAGACATATCCAGCCTCAAACTGGCCCAGGCGCGCCTCGATTATCAGGCGCACCACGATCCACTGACCGGGCTGCCCAACCGCACTCTATTTGAAAACCGGTTGCAGGCAGCCCTCAACGGCCATCAAGAGACCGGCAAACAGGGCGCGGTGTTGTTCCTCGACCTGGACCGCTTCAAACACATCAACGACAGCCTCGGCCACCCGATCGGCGATCTGCTGCTCAAAGACATTGCCGTGCGCCTCAAGGACCAACTGCGAGACATCGATACCGTAGCGCGCCTGGGCGGCGATGAATTCATAATCCTGCTACCCGGCCTGCAACACGCCAATGACGCCGAGCAATTGGCCAACAAGTTACTGACCTGCTTCACCCCGCCATTCCAGGCTGGCGAGCACGAGTTCTTCATCAGCGCCAGCATCGGCACCAGCCTTTACCCGCAGGACGGTACGGATGTCGCCACCTTGGTCAAGAATGCCGACGCTGCGATGTATCGATCCAAAGCCAAGGGACGTAACCGGGTCGAAAGCTACACCCGCGACCTGACGGCTCAGGCCAACGAGCGTGTGGCACTGGAGCATGAACTGCGGCGAGCCATCGAACGTAAAGAGCTGAGCCTGTATTACCAGCCGAAACTGAGCCTGGTAACACAAGAACTGATCGGTGCCGAAGCCCTGATCCGCTGGCATCACCCCACCTTTGGCGACGTACCGCCAGAACACTTTATTGCCCTGGCCGAAGAGAACGGCACGATCCTGCAAATTGGCGATTGGGTCTTGGAACAGGCCTGCCGACAACTGCACGCGTGGCAGGGCACCTACGAAGATTTCGGCCCGCTGTCGGTCAACCTCGCCGGTGCGCAGCTACGCCATCCCGGCTTGCTGAGTCGAATAGAACAACTGTTGCGCGACTACCACCTCGACCCAGGTCACCTGCAACTGGAGATCACTGAAAATTTCATCATGAGCCAGGCCGAAGAAGCACTTGAGGTGCTGCACCAACTCAAACAACTGGGCGTGCAGCTGGCAATTGATGACTTCGGCACTGGCTACTCGTCCCTCAGCTACCTCAAACGGCTACCGCTGGATTTCCTGAAGATCGACCAATCCTTCGTCCGCGGCCTGCCGGACGACCCCCACGACGCCGCCATCGTGCGCGCTATCATCGCCCTGGGCCACAGCATGCAATTCACCATCATCGCCGAAGGCGTCGAGAACCCCGCGCAGCAAGCCTTCCTGGCCGCTGAGGGCTGCGAACAGATGCAAGGCTACATCGTCAGCTTGCCACTGCCGCCGGAGCTTTTTGTCGCTACCTTCCTTCGTATGAGCATTGAGGATTTTTCGGATAGCACACAGAAGAAACCATCGTTATAATCCGCGACCTGTTAAGGGCCTATAGCTCAGTTGGTCAGAGCAGAGGACTCATAATCCTTTGGTCCACGGTTCAAGTCCGTGTGGGCCCACCACACTCAAAGCCGCGCATTGCGCGGCTTTCGTGTTTCTGGATGGACCACCACAGATACAGTCCTATGGTCCAAGGGTACAAATTAGGTACAGTGCTGGTTCGCCGGCCGCCTAGGAGCACCCTCTCATGGCTACTCTCGTAAAGACCCCTTCCGGCACCTGGAAGGCACTCATTCGCAAAACTGGCTGGCCCACCGTCGCCAAAACCTTTCGCACCAAGCGTGATGCGGAGGACTGGTCTCGGCGTACCGAAGACGAAATGGTTCGGGGTGTGTACATCCAGCGCAGCGGTTCTGAGCGTATGACGCTGGAAGCGGCCCTCACACGCTATCTCAGCGATATCACCCCCACTAAGAAACCCACCACGCAACGTGGTGAAATATCCAAAGCCAAAAAGCTCATCGAGCACCTGGGAAAATACTCACTGGCTGCCCTCTCTGCGGAAATCATCGCAGGCTATCGCGACAAGCGACTGAACGAACCCAGCCGCAACGGAAACATCAGCAACAACACCGTGCGCCTTGAACTGGCCCTTTTGAGTCACCTGTACACAGTAGCTATCCAAGAGTGGGGACTAGGGCTGACGTTCAACCCAGTGTTGAATATTCGTAAGCCAAGTCCCGGTGAAGGCAGAGACCGACGCCTATCACCAGACGAAGAGCGGAGATTGCTCGCTGCCGTAAATGCGTACAGCAACCCAATGCTGGGATGGATTGTTCGCATCGCTCTAGAAACGGGTATGCGCTCTTCTGAGATCTCGTCCCTACGTCGCCCTCAGGTCGATTTGGTTAAGCGCGTCATACGCCTCTCAGATACGAAAAACGATACATCCAGAACCGTGCCCCTGAGCAAGCACGCCACAGAAACCTTCCAGGCAGCAATGAATAACCCTGTGCGCCCAATTGACTGCGACCTGGTGTTCTTTGGTGAACCCGGTAAGGATAGGAAACGCCGCCCGTATACCTTCACAAAGATTTGGGGCCAGTTGAAGAAAAAGCTCGGACTACCAGACTTTAGATTTCACGACCTGCGCCATGAGGCAGTGAGCAGACTCGTAGAGGGTGGACTGTCAGACCAAGAGGTATCCGCAATCAGCGGGCACCGCTCAATGCAGATGTTAAAACGCTATACGCACCTGAGAGCAGAAGACTTAGTTGGTAGATTAGATTCGATAACTATTCGGAAAAAAGCGACGTAAGGATTAGGTCATGGAAAAAATAGAAATAGTTAAAAAATTCAAGTCCGCACACGATGCTTATTTTAAATTGCTCGTGGAAAACTACCCAACCACATCACCCGTAACCGAGGACTCACGATTTGGCAAACCACAAGCATGCGAGCTCGCAACAGAGGCGCAGGCATGTCTCATCGCATTAGGAACAAGCGCTCAGAACCGCATGATCAGGCTAGGTTTTGATCTACTGTACCCATATAACAATATAGTGGATCAATTCAATTGGCGCTCGAAAATAATCTCCGAAGATATAAGCTTTACCACATTCGCCTCAATTGCAATAAGAATTGACTCTGAATTACAAATTATTGAAAAGTTAATTGCAATGGAAAGTTGTGAAAAATATGACGCCATTCCAGAAATATTGTTCACCCAATCCAAGTCTCGCTACACGGTAGTTACTTCGCCAAATACGAACACCGATATCAATCAGCCTCTGTCACCGCCTGATGGCAACCCAGACCGCATAAAAGAAAACGCTGATGCTGAGGCGGTCAACCAGATCAAAGAATTTGAACAAAAAACCAACATCCTATCCAACCTAGCCTCAGTGGCGACGACAGTCAAAACACTTTTTCTATAGCTGCGTCTTTAGAGCTACCTGAGCCATAAGTTCGCGTGGTTACGCCAAATCAAAATTTAGATAAAGTTTTGCTACCTCGCAATCTTTAGCTAAAGAGAGAATACAATCGAATTTTAGCAGCTAAAAAATCACGCAAATCCTTGTCAAACTTAAACGAACAGGCGGCGGTAGCGAAGCAAAATATCATTTCACAGTCACCCGCATCTAGAGTCTCGGCAAACGTCGCCCCCAAAAAAACACCAGACGACTAAACTTTAGCTATAGAACTCCAAGTAACTTTAGCTAAACTTCTTACACTTATAAAAAACTCAAAAAAAACCTTTCAAACTTCAGAAAAGTAGCTTTATTATCGCCTAAGTTCTCTAGGCGAGTGATATATATGACAACTGAAGAAACATTACTAGCTCGATACGGCGGAGCTACGCTGCTTTCAATTGAGCAGTTGGCGGAAATACTTCATAGAAGCAAAGACGGTTTGAGAATCAGCCTTGGAGGCGACAACGACCTATCAAGACGCCTACTCCCCTGCCGTATAAAACTCGGTCGCCGCGTGTATTTCCGAACAGCCGACATTGCCAGGGTTATAGATCAAGGGTAATGGCCGCTTCCGGCACAACCACAATGAAAGGCTAATCGATCCTTTTAGCTTGGGAGAAAAACTGTGAAGCCATTATCTCTGAGAATTGCAGAAAACGTAATGTCTAAGAATGGCGTTCAAAGATCAGAAAGAAACCGAGCGGAGTTCATAATCCACAGAGCAGACATTCAGAATGCGATTGATAAAGGCTGGTCGATCTTGCAAATCTGGCAAGCGCTCCGGGAGGAAGAATTAATCAGCTACGGCTACCACGCGTTCCGGCGTTACGCTCATCAGCTCTGCACCAAGCCGGCCAAATAATTTCCTCACACGAGCAATTAATAGTTAATAGGCCGCGCAATTGTCATTGCTGAAGCGCTCAACCGCTCTCAGCACGCTCAATAGTCGCTCAACCTCGTTGTTCTGACCATTGTTCGACAAAAGATTCAACTTTGTTCGATCCAAGACTGCCCCATTGATCGTTTAAAGATTATCGAAATGCAGGGCAAGATAGGTGAAGTTAGCTAACCGGCGAGCCGGCCAGCTAATTTCACTACCACTTATTCGCGCCTGGCGGCACTCAACGTGTACTTGCTCTGCGAGGCCATTCGCATCCGCGAACTAAATTTCTTCGCAAAGATAGGGGGAACACACCATGCAAAAAAACAGCTCTAGTACTGACACCAGAAAACATGGCAAGCACTTGCGAGTACCTGTGCTACCTGATGAGGAAACTTTGATTAAAGAAAATGCAGCCCAAGCAAGCCTAACGGTTGCGGAGTATCTCAGACGACTGAGCCTCGGCCATGTAATTACTGGAACTATCGATTCGCAGAACGTGCTGAAGCTCGTGAAGATCAATGCAGACCAAGGACGTCTGGGAGGACTTCTCAAGCTTTGGCTGACTGACGATCCCAAGCTTGCACTGGCCGGTATTGCTATGACTCCAGACGTAGTGCGGGCACTGCTGGAGCGCATAGAAGCTAACCAAGACGAAATGCTGCGACTGGTGCAGTCCCTCAAATTTTAGCCGCTAAAAAATCAACCTTTCAAAAACATTCTTCCTTTGGAGTTTCCATGAATAAAACCGAAGGTTTTATCGCAGGTTGCTTGCTGACCATCTCTATGATGCATTTACAGCAAGCGGATGCTGGCATCCCGGTAGTCGACGGATTAAACGTTAGCCAGTCTACGATCAGCGCTATCCAAAACGTAGCTGCCGTCACGAAGCAGATCGAGCAATACAAGACCCAGCTAGAACAGTACGAGAACATGCTGCAGAACACCGCCGCTCCGGCAGCCTACATATGGGATGAGGCTGATCGGACCATCTCTAAATTACTGGCAGCTCAAGACACGCTCACCTACTACAAGAACCAGGCAGGCAGCCTAGAAAGCTATCTCTCCAAATACCAGGACGTTTCGTATTACTCAGCATCTCCATGCTTTGGCGTCCAAGGCTGCTCAAGCGAGGATCAGCAAGCCATTGCAAAGGCCCGAGCCAATGCCAGCACCGCACGCAAACAGGCTAGCGACGCATTGCTAAAAAACGTCGATAGCCAACAAGACACCCTACAAGCAGACGCGGATAACTTAGCGGCAATGCAACATCAGGCCGTTAAGGCCAATGGCCAGATGCAGGCGATCCAATCGGCTAATCAATTAGCGAGCGCCCAAGCCAACCAGCTCCTTCAGATCCGAAGCCTACTCGTCGCACAGCAGAACGCGGTGGCTACCGAAGCCCAGATAAACGGTGACCGAGACTCCCAACAGCTCTCTGCTGATCACCACGCACTGTCCGGACAAAACAGCCCAAGCGTCGAAAAGTCTTGGTAAGGGGGAAGATATGCACCGGCGATTTTCAGTCTGCATAGCATTGTCACTAGCTCTCACCGGGGGTTGTGATACGTCGAACACCTCAAAGACGCTCACTTGCAATGACGATCCCACTGGTCGGCCGAAGCACGACCAGGAGCAAATTCGGGACGCATGCGCGCTGAGCCACAACAACTCTCCTAGCAGCAATAGGAAATGGTGATCCTTTGAAAAAGCTCATTTCAATTCATCTGCTAATCGCCTCGCTCTGCATCGCGCAAAGCGTTCAAGCCGCTGGCCTGGACAGCGGCAACATGCTCAACAAAATACTGGAGAGCTTTTCCACGGTAGCCATCACTTGGCAATCCAAGATTCTGAGCGCAGCCACCTGGCTGTTCTGGAGTCTGGCACTCGTAAGCATGGTTTGGACTTACGGGCTGATGCTTTTGCGTAACGCAGGTCTTCAAGACTTCTTTGCAGAAACGATCAGATTCTTTGGGACACTGGGGTTTTTCTGGTGGCTCCTGATAAACGGCCCGGCCATATCTCTATCCATCATCGACACCATGCGCAAGATCAGCGCTGACGCGTCAGGCCTGGGCAATGGTCTATCCCCATCCGGTATCGTTGATATCGGCTTCAACATACTTACAAAAGTAGGCGACTCTGCCTCGTTACTGTCCCCAGTCCTCTCTGCCGTTATGCTCGTTGCCGCAATCGTGGTGTTGGTGGTCCTAGCCCTCATTGCCGTCAACATGCTGCTGCTACTCGTCTCCGCTTGGCTTCTTGCCTACGCTGGCGTTTTCTTGTTGGGCTTCGGGGGCAGCCGCTGGACGTCAGACATTGCGATCAGCTTCTACAAGGCAGTGCTTGGTATCGGGATCCAGCTCTTCACGATGATCCTGCTGATCGGCATCGGCAAATCTTTCATCGACCAGTACTACAAAGCCTTCCAGGAAGGGACACCAGACTTGAACAGCTTATGCGTACTCCTTGTCGCATCCGTAGTGCTGCTCACCATGGTGAATAAACTGCCTCCGATGTTAGCTGGCCTGGTTGGTTCTGGAGGACAGTCAGCAGGGATCGGTAGCTTCGGTGCTGGCGCAGCGATAGGTGCGGCGAGCATGGCTGCATCCGCTGCAGCATCAGCAGGCGCCTCAGCTTTGGCGGGTGCAACCCAGGCTGGTGGAGGCATGTCAGCGCTCTCAGCAGCGTTTAAATCCGCCCAGGCAAGCATGGCAGACGGTGGAAGCGGCGAACTCTCGATGGACACCTCTGACTCGTCTCCTAGTGCTGGGAGCGGCCGTTCAAGCTTCTCAGAGACCATGGGCAATGGATCAGGCTTTTCTAGCCGCCAAGACGGAAGACACCACGACCCTGACGCGGCATCCGACCAAAGTACACTTGGTAAGGCCGGCAAAATCGCGATGGAGGCAGGTGCACAGCTTGCGCGTCACGCGGCGGGCGGTATCAGCCTCGCTGCGATGGAGGGGAACAAGCAGTCATTCGGCGGAAAGATCACAACAGCAATTGACTCTGAGCAAGATCAGTCGGGGTGGGCGATTCAAAAACCTGCGTTTGAAGGCGACCACATTACTGCAGGGAATGCTGAGGTAGCCGACTTCGTAAATCAGAAACCGCCGCAAGATTGACTTCGCGAGCATATAAAACTCACTAGTCGTCTGAATTCATCGGGTAAACCTTCCAACTACTAACATTTGGGGGGCCAAAAATTGGCGAGAACTAACACTTGGGGGGCTTAGCCCCCTTTTTTCCGTTCGCAATATCGCCGTTGACAGCGGTTCCCCAAAAAATCAGATGTTTCCAACATGATTAGGCGCTACTTCGGTCCTTGCCACTACCTTGCTGGAAAATCATAGGGCGCAATCGTAATTTTTACTAACATTTGGGGGGCCACCTACTGACACTTGGGGGGCGGGTGACCTAACAGTTGAGGGGCCGAGGTGCTAACACTTGGGGGGCCAAAGCACTAACACTTGGGGGGCAGATACATTGTTAAAAAATCATGCATTTCAATGGGATAGCTTCATTTTCAATCATCTCTAACCCTTTCTTTTAACTCTGTTTTCTAACCCGTGTTTTTAACCAAGAGCTCAGCAGCCCCCGACTCCCTCCCCAGCCCCTAGCGCCTCAACCCGAAGGCGGCCAACTGCGCTGCGCGCCGCTATGACCGCTACGCTACGCAAAGGAAAAAATCCTCCTTTGCATCAGTGCGGCCTAAATGTCATGAGGCTGAATACCTGGCAGTGCGTCGCACGACAGTGATTGTTACGCCAAAGGGAAGGTGGTCTAGTTCTGTCAACGAAATCCTGACCTATCGCGGCAGCCCTGCAATCACTGGACATTAGCCCTCTGAGTACATCGAAATGAACGATATTGAAAGTCGGCAAGAGCCTGTTTTTCTCGATGGGGATGATGAATCCCCTCAAGAGCTACCCTTAATGGTCACACGCCATACATTAAGGTCTAGAGGACTCTCAAAAGAATTGCTCAAGCAGTTGAGTGCTGGTGTTACTTCAGATGAGCCTACTCGAAATCCCGATACTACGGCTGAACAATACTAGTAGCGTTCCGCCATGGCCAAACCCAACCCATCTTGGGTAAGCTCAACGTAACTTTGCGCAATTAAGCTCAATTCGGCGCAATCAAGGGACGAACACTCATAGGATCGACCATGGTCGCCAGTAGCAACTTCTCCTTTCTTCAGGAACACGACCCCGTTTTCCTACAGCTTGCGAGCGCGGCCGAACAGGTCTTTGCCAGTGATCCCAACACCACACTGATCAAACTGAGACAGTTGGGCGAGGCTTTGGCTCAAGACCTAGCCAGCCGCGCCGGTGTCGAGTTCGATGCCACGACCACGCAGTCCGACCTCCTTTACAAATTGAGCCGCGATATCCAGCTGGATCAAAACATCCGCAGCCTGTTTCACACCCTGCGCATTGAAGGTAATAAAGCCACACACCAATTTCGTACCCAGCACCGCGAAGCCATGGACGGGCTCAAAGTCGGACGTGCCCTGGCCATCTGGTACCACCAGTCCTTCGGTAAAAACGGCAATGCGTTCAAACCCGGCGCCTTCGTTACACCGGCTGACCCCAGCACCCCGCTACGTGACCTACAAAACCATATTGAGCAGTTAAAAGCGCAGCTAAGCGAGTCCAGCCAACAGCTTGAAAGCAATCAACAACTGGCCATGTTGATGAGGCGCGAGGCAGAGGAGTACTCCGTTCTCGCCGAGCAAATGGATGCGGAGTCACGCGAGCACAAACAACTGGCCGATACCCATGAAGCCGAGCTGAACAAGTTGCGCGCTGAATTTGAACAACGCCTCACTGCTCTACAGCAAAGGCTGGAAACCAAGCCTCAGTCGACCCAGCAAGTCGTTTATAAAACTCAACAAGCCAGCAGCAGCTTCGACCTAAGTGAAGACCTCACACGGATTCTGATCGACCAGCAACTGATCGAGGCCGGCTGGGAAGCCGATTCGTTGGACCTCATCTACAGCAAGGGCGCGCGCCCTGAAAAGGGTAAGAACAAAGCTATCGCCGAGTGGCCCACCAGCAGCCCAAAAGCCTGCGCTGACTATGTACTGTTCGCTGGCCTGCTCCCTGTAGCCATTGTTGAAGCCAAACGCAAACGCATCAATATCGCCGACCGCATTACCCAGGCAGAGCGTTATGCCCGCGCGTTCAAGATTGCGTCCGAGCATCAGCAGCCCTGGCTGCTCGCTGGGCAGTTGCAGCCCTGGAGCGATGGTCAAGGCACCAGCTTCCTCGTCCCATTTGCCTTTGCCTGCAATGGTCGCCCCTATATCAAGCAGCTCGCCGAACAATCAGGCACTTGGTTCCGTGATTTGCGCAGTCCTGCCAATACGCGTCGGCCGCTGCAGGATTTCCATACTCCGAATGATCTGATCGACCTCCTCAAACGCAGCCAAGCAGAGGCCGAGGCCAAGCTCAAGGGTGAAGGGTTCGCCTATCTCAAATTACGTGACTATCAGGAAAAAGCCATCCAGGCAGTGGAGCAAGCCCTAGCCAACAACCAACGCGATTGCTTGCTCGCCATGGCAACTGGCACCGGCAAAACCCGCACTATCATTGGCTTGATGTACCGATTTCTGAAGGCCGAGCGCTTCAAGCGCATCTTGTTTATGGTTGACCGCAGTGCCCTTGGCCAGCAGGCCATCGACTCGTTTAACGACACCCCCCTTGAGCAGAACCACACCCTGGCGCAGATCTATGACATCAAAGAGCTGGGCGACATGGCCGCCGAAGCGGAAACCCGCATTCAGGTGGCCACCGTACAGGCTATGGTCAGCCGCATTTTTCGCTCAGACAGTCCACCGTCCGTAGGCGAGTTCGACTGCATCATTGTTGACGAAGCTCACCGTGGTTACACCCTCGACCAGGAGATGAGCGAAGGCCAGCTAGCTGTCCGTGATCACAGTCAGTACCTCTCACAATATCGTCGCGTGTTGGACTATTTCGATGCCTGCAAAATCGGCCTCACCGCCACCCCGGCCAAGCACACCAGTGAGATTTTTGGTAAGCCTGTGTTCACCTACAGCTACCGCGAAGCCGTAGCCGATGACTGGCTGATCGACCATGAACCGCCAATCCGCTACGAAACCCAACTTAGCAAGCACGGTATCCGTTTTGAGAAGGGTGAGTCGGTCAGCGTGATCAATACTCAAACTGGCGAAGTCGACCTTGCCGAGCTGGAGGACGAACTCATCTTCAATATCGAGTCGTTCAACCGCCGCGTCATCACCCCAGCTTTTGACAAAGTGATCTGTGACGCCCTGGCCAATGAGCTGGACCCATTCGGCGAAGAAAAGACCATGATTTTCTGCGTCAACCAGGCCCATGCCGAGCGTGTGAAAAACCTCCTGGACGAAGCTTTCAGGGAAGCGTATGCCGAGCAATACAACCAGGCGACGGTGCAAATCATCACTGGCCAGAGCGACAAAGTTGAGCAACTGATTCGCAGGTACAAAAACGAACCGCATCCAAGCATCGCTATCACTGTAGATCTGCTCACCACCGGCATTGACGTGCCAAAAATTTGCAACCTAGTGTTTATGCGCCGAGTACGCTCGCGAATTCTTTATGAACAGATGAAAGGCCGTGCGACTCGACGCTGCGACGACATAGGCAAAACGGTTTTTCGCATCTACGACCCTGTCGACCTCTACGCCAGCCTGGAAGCCGTCGACACCATGAAACCACTGGTGAAGAATCCTAACGTCTCCATTGAGCAATTGGTCAGCGAGCTCACTAATGATGCGAGCCATGACGCCCCTGGTAGCCAGGAAGACAGTAGCCACGCCCATGATGTGCTTGACGTTCTTAGCCAGCGCATCATGCGCATCCTGCGCAAGGCTGACCACAAAGCAGAGAACGACCCATCCCTAAAGCAAAAGCTCGACGAGCTTGAAGACATTTGGGGGGTAGAGCCGGCCAAGCTACACAAACACCTGCATGAACTAGGGCCGCAGCAAGCCGCCAATTTTATCCGCCAACATAGTCAACTACTCAACCAATTGGATAGCGTCAGCACCCTGCTCGGTTCAGAGAGCCACCCAATTATAGCCACCCAGAGTGATGAGCTAATTGGCCGCGAGCAAAATTACGGCGACCACCAAAAACCCCAGGACTACCTGGAAAGTTTCCACGATTTTATCCACCAACAGCTCAACCAGTCCGCAGCACTTGGCGTGGTGGTCAACCGGCCGAAAGACCTCACACGTGAACAACTGCGCAATGTACGCCTATTGCTCGATCAACACGGCTTTAGCGAAGTCAGCCTCAAAAGCGCATGGCGTAACCAAACCAACCAGGAAATCGCTGCCAGCATCATCGGCTACATCCGCCAGGCCGCTATCGGCGAAGCCTTGCTGCCATTCGATCAGCGGGTGACCAATGCCATGCAAAAAATCTACGCCCTCCAGCAATGGACGCCTGTGCAACGTAAATGGCTCGATCGCCTTGCCAGGCAATTGGTGCATGAGGTGATCATCGACCCGCAACAAGTCAATGAGGCATTCAGAAATGATGGAGGTCTTAAAAGTTTGAATCGCAACCTCGGTGGTCATCTGGATCGGGTATTGGAGGCCCTGAACGACAACCTGTGGCCGGAGGTAGGTTAGTCAATTGCTTAATCTATTGTGCGGCCAGAAAGCGCCCTGAGCAGCACGTACAGAGAACCAGCACCCGGAGTACAATACCGGGCCCGCTCATGACGACAGAGCCAAGTTTTTTCAATACTCGCGATGTACCACTGTAGCTTCGGAAGCCAAGCACGCATTGAGCGTTTTTTACACACACGGTTCAACAAGCCGGCCCGAGGCACCCCATTCAGGTGGCCAGCCCGACTTCGTCAGTGGCTAGCCCCGCCCATTTACTGAGCGCCACCATGACCAACAGCGACATCGTCCAGAAGCTCTGGAACCTTTGCGACGTTCTCCGAGACGACGGGATCAACTACAGCGACTACGTCACTGAACTGGTCCTGTTACTGTTTATAAAGATGGAGTACGAGCAGGTCCAGAACAACGAGAACTTCAGCCACAAGCTACCCGAGGGGGCTCGTTGGCCGGATCTGTCTGAAAAGTCAGGCCTCAACCTGCTCAACTACTACCGGCAAATGCTGCTCGACTTGGGCCAAAATACTGATCCGCTGATCGCCGCGATCTACGCCGATGCTCAGACTCGCATGAAAGAGCCGCGCCACTTGGAGCAGTTGATTAAGAGCCTAGATGGTATCGACTGGTTTAGCGCCCGCAGGGATGGTCTTGGCGATCTTTACGAAGGCCTACTGGAAAAGAACGCCAGCGAAACCAAATCCGGTGCTGGCCAATACTTCACTCCACGCCCGCTGATCGATAGCATCATCAACTGTGTCAAGCCTCAGCCTGGCGAAACCATCCAGGACCCGGCCGCAGGCACAGCCGGGTTCTTGATCGCTGCCGACGCCTATATCAAAAACCATACCGATGACCACTACGACCTCGACGAAAAAGCCAGAACATTTCAGCGAAACCGCGCATTTATTGGCATCGAGTTAGTACCAGGCACCCGCCGTCTAGCCTTGATGAACACATTGCTGCACGGCATGGAAGGTGATGAAGAAGGCGTAGTACATTTAGGTAACGCCCTAGGCCAAATCGGTGCAGATCTGCCCAAAGTCGATGTAATCCTTTCTAACCCACCTTTTGGTACCGCTAAAGGCGGCGGCGGCCCCACCCGTAGAGATCTCACCTACAGAACCAGCAACAAACAACTCGCCTTTCTCCAACACATTTACCGAGGCCTGAAACCGGGAGGCCGCGCCGCAGTAGTGCTACCAGACAACGTGCTGTTCGAAGCGGGCGTCGGCACCGAGGTGCGCCGCGACATGATGAGCAAATGCAACCTACACACCATCCTTCGTTTACCCACCGGAATCTTCTACGCCCAGGGCGTGAAAACCAACGTCCTGTTCTTCCAGAAAGGCACCGATACCAACCCACGCCAGGAACAGGGCTGCACTCAACGTGTATGGGTCTACGACCTGCGCAGCAATATGCCCAGCTTCGGCAAACGCACCCCATTCGGGGCAAGCCACCTCAAACCCTTCGAGGATGCCTACGGCGCGGATGCCAATGGCAACAGCCCACGTGCTGAAAACGTCGAAGGTATCGGCGATCTCAGCCGCTTCCGCGTGTTTACCCGCGAGCAAATCAGAGAACGCGGTGACTCGCTGAATATTAACTGGCTCACGGATAATGACGACATTGATGTCAATGACTTCCCCTCCCCGGAAGCGCTAGCTGGTGAAGCCATGACCGAACTCTCAGCGGTATTACGCGAACTAGATCAACTAATTTTTGCATTGGGAGCTGGGGACGAGACAGAGCAGCGAAAGCAGATTCTGGCGAAAGAGTCGGGGTTTAGTGATGGGCCGGGGGAATTGGAATGAATGAGCTGCCAAAGGGGTGGGTGCTTGGCTCGCTCAGTGACCTAATCATAGAGGGTGGGCTCTTTTCTGATGGTGACTGGATCGAAAGTAAGGACCAAGATCCAGCGGGCGAAAACCGACTACTGCAACTTGCTGATATAGGCGACGGCGTCTTTATCGACAAGTCATCACGTTTCGTTAACAATGAAAAATTCAAGCTACTTAACTGTACCGAGTTATCTGAAGGAGATTTACTAATTGCCAGGATGCCCGACCCTCTCGGTCGCGCATGCTTGATGCCCAGCATTAGTCAACGCTGCCTTACTGTGGTTGATGTAGCTATATTTCGCTCGGGCTCGTCCGATGTATCACACAGGCTATTGATGCATTTTATAAACTCTCCAGAAGTGCGAAAGACAATCGAGATTGAGTCTTCTGGAACAACGCGCAAGCGGATTGCGAGGGGAAAACTTTCAGAATTCAAGTTCCCCATACCTCCGGCCAGAGAACAAACCCGAATCGCCCAAAAAGTCGATGAACTGCTGGCCCAGGTCGAAACCATCAAAGCTCGCATCGACGCCATACCTAGCCTTTTCACCAGTTTCCGACAGTCCGTAATCGCGGCAGCGGTTTCCGGACGTTTGACGGAGGACTGGCGGGCGAATCTTGGCGGTTCGAAACCTCAAGATAAATGGGAGAGTTGTAAGCTCGGGTGTATGTCCTCATTGGTTACAAGTGGCTCACGGGGCTGGGCGGACTACTACTCAGATAATGGTGCTATATTTATACGCTCTCAGGACATCAACACTGACGAGCTGGACATATCAAATACTGCCTTTGTCAGCCTGCCCGAGTCTAGCGAAGGAAAGCGAACTAGAGTTCAAGTGCAAGACTTGTTGATTACAATAACCGGAGCTAATGTTGGAAAAGTCGCCCGAGTAAAACAGCACATTCCAGAGGCTTATGTCAGCCAACATGTAGCCTTGATCAAACTTAATAAGCCTGAGTTCGCACCGTTTATAGAGCTCTATCTCAAAGACATTGGCTCTGGCCGGGGTGCACTGACAAAGCTTGCTTATGGCGGGGGAAAGCCTGGTTTGAACCTCTCAAACATTCGCGACCTGCGACTCTCTGTGCCCCCCATAGAAGAACAAATCGAAATTATTCGTCGCGCCGAAAATCTCTTTGCCTTCGCCGACCAACTAGAATCTAGGGTCGCCAACGCCCAGAACAAAATCAACCGCCTGACTCAAAGTATCCTGGCCAAGGCGTTTAAAGGAAAACTGGTGCCCCAGGATGCGAGCGACGAACCGGCCGGCGCCCTGCTGGAGCGAATCAAAGCCCTACGCACCAACGTTCATATGGTCAAGCGTGGAAGGAAAGCAAGTAATGCTCTCGAGTAAAGACTGCCTGCATCTTTACAGAGGTCAGTGTGCACCTATGCTCAAGGCTTCAGTCTTAAGAGACAAGGCATATCGAAATTAAATGGATATCCAAAAATGAAACTGCTCCATTTCGAGCTCATTGGTCAGTACAAGGGATTGGCTAATCAACAGTTTGATTTTTCCGATGCGCCAGGAAAAATAATCGCATTTATAGGCCGAAACGGGTCTGGCAAGTCGCAGCTTATGGAGCTGATAGCAGAAGCCTTTGCCTATTTGGAGCGAAGGAAGCGACCAGACTTCAATGTCCGCAAGATGCTAAAATATCGTTTCAGAGTTACCTATGAATGGTCAGGCAATAACAATGAACCACTCAAACGATTTACGGCGCAACTCAAAGCAGATCAATCAATTCAAATCCACAGCAGCATCCAAATAATTGATTTCAATATATACAATGGCGTCGAAGCTACACAATGGTCTTCTGAGGTTGATTGCGCACTGGCAGACTTGCCATTGCCTCGTTTGATAGGTTACGCCTCCGGCCTAAATGAGAACCTACAACGAGCCTTTATGCGTAACGCCCTCCAGTACTTCGAGGTAATGCGAGTAAGGTCTCGTCGCCGCATAGAGTTGGCGCAACCCAATGTCGATGCGGAGGATTTCGAACAGATTAACGACAAATATAGACGGCGCTTTCCGGGAATCTTTGGCGAAGCCATAGGCGATCCTCTGCGCACACTTGAAGCCGATACACCATTGCCGAGCTCACTATTCCTAGATTACGACTGCACAAATTTGATTATTGCAGCCCTTGGATTATTAAGCGATACAGAGCGCGACGAGCTGTGGCCAGAGATCCGATTAAGACATCCAAGCAAAGTAGTTCTACAATACGATTTGCAGCGCGTGCCCGTAGAACAGGACAGTATCGAAGATCTCAAACAGTTGATACGAGCAGTAGGTGAGGATAATGTACACGGCTTATCAAGCCGAACCACAGACGATCAATACGAATTATACGAACTCAACTACCTAAGAGCAGAGATCACGATTAACTTCCTAGACAAACATGTCGTCGACCGTCTTAACGAGACATATCTCGACCCTGTCCGTCTATTCTGGAAGCTGTATAAATTGCAACTGCTAGGCGTTAAAAGATGGTCATTTGACATCCGCAAAATGTTACGAGATGACTCTTTAAACGAGCATGTCAAAAAGCCGCTCAAGGGAAAGCTTCCACTTACTGTGTTAGAACTACACCTCACTGACGGACACAGCGTTGCACCAATTGACGACTTGAGCGATGGAGAAGCGCAGCTGCTCCATACAATCGGAGCTGTAAGGCTCTTTGGCGACGCCGAGTCACTATTCATATTCGACGAGCCTGAGACGCATCTTAATCCTAGCTGGCGAACTCGCTATCACCTCGACTTTGAGCAAGCCGGACGTAGCCTAGTCACCTCGCAGGCGTTGATCTCGTCTCATTCGCCATTTCTGATCTCCTCCCTATATCGCGAATCTGTCTATCACTTTGAAAAAACTGACGGCCAATCAATCATGGCATCACCACCTAGCGAAACATTTGGCGCTTCGTTTGAAGTACTGATTAAAAAGTTTTTCGGCCTCAGGTCCGTGATCTCACAAACAGCAGTTGATGAAATCAACCGGCACCTGCACGACCAAGGCACAGATAATACTCATAAGCGAAGGTGGATCGAATCTCACCTTGGCGAATCGATGGAGCGCGCTTATATATTGCACCGGCTGCGGAGTTTAGAAAACTAATGCTACTTCCAGTTAGATCCGGCCTTCCACCCAGCGCGGTTTTCAGCGGGCTCAACTTATTAATGCAAGAACTACTTCTTTCCAGTTGTGCCGGGCGGGCTGTCGACGACACGACCCTTCCCTCAGGGCTTTGGGATGCGGTGCAAGCTAACGAGTTGACACTAGCACGTTTGCAATCAGTAAGAGATGCCATAGCGGCTACAGGTGCAGACGTAAGATATGAACTTTACTTAGCTTTTCGGGGAGCCGCGAGCACTCGGCTACTCTTCGGTGACTCAACATCAGAAATACCTGAGCCTCCTGAAACAGTAACAGTCGAGCTGAAAAAATTAGCCGCGCATCTATTCGAAAACACTTCGAAACTTGTTGGTGTCACACGTGCGTGTGGAGAGACTGTCATGGATCACTACAATCGATACAGCGCCGCCCCTCCCCCTGGAAATGGAAACGTCTGTGGCATGTGCGCGACGGAGCTACTAGCACAGCGACAACATGGCATCGCAGCAGAAGAGCAATGGCGTGCACCTTACGATCATCTACTAGCTAAAGATAAGTATCCGCAGTTCGGAGTGGACCCGGACAACCTATTACCTACTTGTCACACTTGCAACTCCAAAGCGAAGCTTGCTAAAGACCTTTTACGAGGTCCACAAGGAATTCGACGCACATGCTTTGACCCTTGGAGCGAAAATGCCCACGGACAGGTGGCATTGCATATCGAATTCCTAGACATTTTGCCAATAGCTACGTGGACGATGACGCCAATAGATCCTATAAACCAGCAAAAATTGACGACATGGAACGACGTTTATAAAATCAAAGGGCGTATTGAAGGAGAATTTCTCTCCCTCCGCGAGAAGCTCGCAGAAGACTTAGACTTTGGAGACTTACCAGCTTTTAAAAGCTCCATTGAATACAGGGCAAGAATAAACATGCGCTCTGCCAGACTTTCCCCCTACAACTATTGGCGCAGTTTACTCTATAGTTCTCTACTTCAATTGCCAGATCAGTTTCTAGAGCGACTACGAGCGCTCTGCCTTGAAGGGCTAGATGCAAATGGCGATGCTGCCGCAACATATGGAATTTGAGGGAAAGCACTTACAGCATACCCAAGACGGAGGATAGGAAAAACGCACCATGCGTGGCCCAAATCCAAACTGAATCTTAGTCCGACTTTTATGGATCACGTGTCTACTTTAGTCAGAAAATGACAAATCTTGCCCAATTTCCGTTAGATTTAATC
Organism: Pseudomonas sp. H1_D04; assembly: GCF_054683855.1. Lineage (NCBI taxonomy): Bacteria > Pseudomonadati > Pseudomonadota > Gammaproteobacteria > Pseudomonadales > Pseudomonadaceae > Pseudomonas > Pseudomonas sp. H1_D04. The sequence goes on along the minus strand of NZ_CP162826.1, from coordinate 2,752,159 downwards.
CGACTCCAGCAAAAGGCTGGTCGTACATTGAAGGTACACTAGCGGTACAGGGCCAAGCTTTAACCACGTACGCGAAACTACGCTCCACCCCGTAAACACGCTACTTGCAGCTCGTTATACCTACGCTAACCTATGTACGATTCCGTTAGGCTTGCTGCGTCACAAGCCAACTCATAATCCTTTGGTCCACGGTTCAAGTCCGTGTGGGCCCACCAACTCCAAAGCCGCGCATTGCGCGGCTTTTGTGTGTCTGAAGACCCACTCTCAGTGTCCGGACTGTCCACAAAACGTCCACCGCCTCACTTCGCAAACAACTGCCCAATATCCCTGGATGCTTTGAACTCAAGCGCATTACCGCACGGGTCAAACAGGAACAATGTCGCCTGCCCTCCTACTTGGCCCTTGAACCGAATATGCGACTCCAGCGCAAACGTCGTACCTCGCGCCTGCAAGCGTTCCGCCAGTACGTGCCAATCTTCACAGCCCAATACCACGCCGAAATACGGCACGAGGACATCGTGGACGTCGACGGCATTGGTGTGGGCCGCGTCCTGGAAGGCGGTTTTCGGATGTTCGGGGACGACCAATGGGTGGCCGAAGAAACTACTGACTGTGGCTGGAGCGCTCGCCCCAAGTAAGAATAATCCCGTTGGGCAACCTGACGTTTTACCGAGAGGTCATCCTACTGAGTCGCTATAGCCAACGGCACTTACCAGTGCCACAACTGTTTGCCCGCTGCCTGCTGGACGATTCAAGCCTGTAACATGCGTTCCCATTGCAGCCCGTCACGGAGCCTCCCTTGCCTGTCCTCGATGAAATCGATCGCCAACTGATCGCCGCCTTGCAGATCAACGCCCGCGAAAGCGTAGCCATGCTTGCGCGGCAGTTGGGCATCGCGCGCACCACGGTGACCTCCCGCCTGGCGCGCCTGGAGAAAACCCAAGTGATCACCGGTTATGGCGTGCGCTTGGGCCAACGGGTAGCGGACGGTGGTTTGCAGGCCTACGTGGGCATCACTGTGCAACCTCGCTCAGGCAAAGAAGTGTTGCGCAGGCTGAGTGCCATGGCTCAGGTGCAACAGTTGTGCGCGGTGAGCGGCGAGTTTGATTACGTGGCTTGGCTACGGACGGATTCGCCGGAGCAACTGGATCAGTTACTGGACCAGATCGGCAGTGTCGATGGTGTAGAGAAAACCACCACCTCGATCATCCTCAGTAACAAATTGGATCGCGGACAACCAATCTGACCAGCAACCTCGTCACTTCGACTGAAAACAATTCATTCCGACGACACATTGCGTCTTATTAACGAGCGCAACGCTCCCTAAACTGGCTGCCATCTTTTCCTATACTCAGCGGGTCGTGCCCCGCCGGGTATCCAGCCAGGTCAGCCATGAATACGTCGAACAAAAACAGTCGCCACCCTGCAGACGGTAAAAAGCCCATCACCATCTTCGGCCCGGATTTTCCGTTTGCCTTTGATGACTGGATCGAGCACCCCGCAGGCCTGGGCAGTATCCCCGCCGCCAACCATGGTGCAGAAGTAGCCATCATCGGCGCAGGTATCGCCGGGCTGGTTGCCGCCTATGAGCTGATGAAGCTGGGCCTCAAACCCGTGGTGTACGAAGCCTCGAAAATGGGCGGCCGTTTGCGCTCCCAGGCCTTCGAAGGTGCCGAAGGCATCATCGCCGAGCTGGGCGGCATGCGCTTCCCGGTGTCGTCCACCGCCTTCTATCACTATGTGGACAAGCTGGGACTGGAAACCAAACCGTTCCCCAACCCACTGACGCCGGCCTCCGGCAGCACCGTGATCGACCTCGAAGGCCAAACCCACTACGCACAAAAGCTGTCCGACTTGCCTGCACTGTTCCAGGAAGTGGCTGACGCCTGGGCCGACGCCCTGGAAGCTGGCTCGCAGTTCGGTGATATCCAGCAAGCCATTCGCGACCGCGACGTACCGCGCCTCAAAGCGCTGTGGAATAAGCTGGTGCCCCTGTGGGACGACCGCACCTTCTACGATTTCGTCGCCACGTCCAAGGCGTTCGCCAAGTTGTCGTTTCATCACCGTGAAGTGTTTGGGCAAGTCGGTTTCGGCACCGGCGGCTGGGACTCGGACTTTCCCAACTCGATGCTGGAAATCTTCCGCGTAGTGATGACCAACTGCGACGACCACCAACACCTGGTGGTCGGTGGCGTGGCCCAAGTGCCAATGGGTATCTGGCGCCATGTACCGGAACGCTGCGCCCACTGGCCGGCCGGCACCAGCCTCAGCTCGTTGCACAGCGGCGCGCCGAGAGCCGGGGTCAAGCGCATTGCACATGCAGCCGATGGCCGCTTCGCGGTGACCGACAACTACGGCGACACCCGCGAATATGCCGCCGTCCTCACCACCTGCCAAAGCTGGCTGCTGACCACCCAAATCGAATGCGATGAAACCCTGTTCTCGCAAAAGATGTGGATGGCCCTGGACCGCACCCGCTACATGCAATCCTCGAAAACCTTCGTGATGGTCGACCGCCCCTTCTGGAAAGACAAAGATCCGGAAACCGGCCGCGACCTCATGAGCATGACCCTCACCGACCGCCTCACCCGCGGCACTTACCTGTTCGACAACGGCGACGACAAACCAGGGGTGATCTGCTTGTCGTACTCGTGGATGAGCGACGCGCTGAAAATGCTTCCGCAGCCTATCGAAAAGCGGGTAAAGCTGGCCCTGGATGCCTTGAACAAGATCTACCCGAAAGTCGATATCAAGGCGCGCATCATTGGTGATCCGATCACCGTGTCCTGGGAGGCCGACCCGCATTTCCTCGGGGCCTTCAAAGGCGCGCTGCCTGGCCACTATCGTTACAACCAGCGTATGTATGCGCACTTTATGCAGAAGGACATGCCGGCCGAACAGCGTGGGATTTTTATCGCCGGCGACGACGTTTCCTGGACACCTGCCTGGGTGGAAGGCGCAGTACAAACCTCGCTGAACGCGGTGTGGGGCATCATGACCCACTTCGGTGGCAGTACTCACGCCGAGAACCCAGGGCCGGGCGACGTGTTCGATGACATCGGACCAATCGCCCTGGCCGAATAAGGAGTTACGCCATGCGTGTCGCCCTGTACCAATGCCCGCCGCTGCCACTGGAAGTGGCGGGCAACCTCAAGCGCCTGCGCCAGCTCGCACACGAAGCGACCGGCGCCGATGTGCTAGTGCTGCCGGAGATGTTCCTGACCGGTTACAACATCGGCGCAGAAGCCGTCGGGGCATTGGCCGAAGCGCAGGATGGCGAGTCTGCCCAGAGCATTGCCGACATCGCGCAAAGCGCCGGACTGGCCATTTTGTATGGTTATCCTGAGCGGGCCGACGATGGGCAGATCTACAACGCCGTGCAGCTGATAGACGCCAACGGCCAGCGCCTCTGCAACTATCGCAAGACCCATCTGTTCGGGGATCTGGACCATTCGATGTTCAGTGCCGGCGACGATGACTTCCCACTGGTGGAGCTCAACGGTTGGAAGCTGGGATTCCTGATTTGCTACGACCTGGAGTTCCCGGAAAACACCCGGCGCCTGGCCTTGGCCGGGGCCGAATTAATACTGGTGCCCACCGCCAACATGGTGCCGTTCGATTTCGTTGCCGACGTCACCGTGCGGGCGCGGGCCTTTGAAAACCAGTGCTACGTGGCCTATGCCAACTATTGCGGGCACGAAGGCGAGATTCAGTACTGCGGCCAAAGCAGCATCGCCGCACCGGATGGCCAGCGCATCGCCCAGGCCGGTCTGGATGAAGCCTTGATTGTCGGCACGTTGGATCACCAATCGATCCTCGACGCCCGCGCCGCCAATCACTACCTGCAAGACCGTCGCCCCGAGCTTTACGGCCCGCTGCACAAGCCCTGATCCGATGGGTTTGTTAGCATAGGCACTTGCCCCGTTCTGGAAGTGCCCATGCCTGTCCCGGCCCACCCTTATCCCGTTCATTTGACCCTGGCCAACGGCCTGCGGGTTTGCCTGCGCCATGCGCCACGTTTGAAGCGTTGCGCCGCAGCGTTAAGGGTGGCTGCCGGCAGCCATGACGTACCGTTGGCTTGGCCTGGTCTGGCCCATTTTCTTGAGCATTTGTTGTTTCTCGGCACCGAGCGGTTTCCCAGCGGTGAAGGGTTGATGGCCTACGTACAACGTCACGGTGGCCAAGTGAATGCCAGCACCCGCGAACGCACCACGGACTTCTTCTTTGAACTGCCCGTTCCGACCTTTGCAGAGGGGCTTGAGCGGCTGGCAGACATGCTGACCCATCCGCGCCTGACGCTGGAGGATCAACTGCGCGAGCGCGAAGTGCTGCACGCAGAGTTTGTCGCCTGGTCTCAAGATGCCAAGGCTCAGCAACAGGTGGCGCTGTTCGAAGGCTTGGCGGCGGATCATCCGTTGCGTGGTTTTCATGCCGGCAACCGCGACAGCCTGCCGGTGGAGCGCGAGGCGTTTCAACAAGCCTTGCGGGAATTCCACACACATTTCTATCAGAGCGGGCAGATGACTTTGAGCCTTGCCGGTCCGCAGTCGCTGCAAGAGCTGGAAGCCCTGGCGCAGCAGTTCAGTGTGCAACTGGTCTCTGGCCCGCAACATCCGCAGGCGTCGCCACCGGCCCTGATGCAAGGCCAGGCTCGGCGGTATCAGCACACCGAAGGCGGACACCTGCACCACGTCATCGCCTGTGACGTACCCCGCGAAGCACTGGATTTCCTCTGCACTTGGCTAAACGCCTCTGCACCGGGCGGGCTGCTCGCTGAGTTGAAAGCACGGCAATTGGTCAGCGCACTGCAGGCGTCAGTGCTGTACCACGCCGCCGGACAAGCAGTGCTGGATATCGACTTTACGCTCGGTACCGCAGACAAACCGGCGACACACATTGAGGCACTGTTGCACGACTGGCTGAGCTTTTTCTCACACAGCGACTGGACTCCGCTGCGCGAAGAGTTCGCGCTGCTGAACGTGCGACAACAACAGATCCAGGGCGCCCTGGCATTGGCCCGAAACGACAGCGACGATCTGGGTGAACAAGGCATCGCCGCGCTCAAGGCCCTGTTTGAATCACTGCAACTACCGCCCGCCGAACATCGCTGGCAACTCCCATCGAACAATCCGTTCCTGCGCCCACCGGTCAAGCAAGAGCGCGCAGGCCTGATCCGCGGCCAAACCAGCGCCCACCGAGGGCTGCGAACCTTTGCCCAGGATCGCTCGCGGGGTCGCCGGGAGGTAGCGGCGCTAACATTCAGCCAGGCCTTGGCGGATGACAGCGACGAAGGCGCGCTGTACCTGCAATGGCGGTTTGGCTCGCCAGTTGCCGCCGGGGTGGAAAGCAGCTTGCAGCCCTTGCTTGAAAATGCACGTCAGGCGGGTGTTGAAGTGTCCTTTGAAGCCACCGGTAGTGACTGGCTGGTGAAGATGACCGGTCTGCACGAACCCATGCCGGCCGTGCTGGAGGTCTTGGCGCAAAGCCTGAATCAGCCGCAAGAAGCTGTCATCGCGCCACCTCCCATGATCCCAATCCGAGCGTTGCTCAAGGCGCTGCCCTCCTGCTGCGCCGCTGGTAATGTCGACCCCCACGAGCAGCCTGCATCCTGGGCCACCGCACGCTGGCATGGCCTGGGCCTGGGTTTACCCATCGCAACTCAAGCGTTGATCAAAGCGGCCGCCGCCCGTCTGCCTGGGCAACCTGCCCACATCGAACAAACACTGCAAAACCTCAGTGGTCAACGCGTGTGGCATGAGATAAAAACCAGCTCCACCGAAGCCGCCTTGCTGCTGTTTTGCCCGACCCCGAGCCAATCCCTGGCCGATGAAGCGTCGTGGCGACTGCTTGGACACCTGCTCCAAGCTCCTTTCTACCAACGCCTGCGGGTTGAGTTGCAGTTGGGCTACGCAGTATTCAGCGCAGTCCGACAGATAAACGGGCAAACCGGCCTGTTGTTTGGCGTGCAGTCTCCCAGCGTGTCCCTGGAAGGCATCGTTGAGCACCTGGAAACCTTCCTGGCCCAACTGCCGGCGTTGGTCGGCAGTTTCGAAGATCTTGGCAACCTTGCCCTGGCTCAACAATTTTCACCTCAGGCGTTGCCGGTCGCCCAAGCTGCCGAGCTGCTGTGGCACGCACACTTGGCCGGCCATCCGTCGGGTTATCTCACGCACATTCAGCAACTGATCCACAGCGTTAGCCGTGAAGACCTGCTGCTGGCCGCCCAGCAATTGAATGACGCCCGAGGTGGCTGGCGCTATGTAGCCAATGGCCCGGAGACGTTGAGCGCCTGAAAGCCAGCAGGCTGATCATTGCCAACCCTGCAACAGGCTTTTTCCACCAAGACAGCGCTAACCTGACAAGAATTGAGTAACATTCCTACGCACACATCTGAACATCTCCGACTGGAGGTGGACTATATGTATTACTTGGTAGTAAACGTCCCATCACTTCGTAGGAGTAAGAATATGACTTGGTCCAAACCTGCTTACACTGATCTGCGCATCGGTTTCGAAGTCACCATGTACTTCGCCAGCCGTTAATCCGCTGGGTAATACAACGCCTCGGTTCGCCCGGGGCGTTTTTGTTTTGAGCTTTGCGTGATGGAGTAACCATGTTCGTCCAGATTCTAGGTTCCGCCGCCGGCGGTGGTTTCCCGCAGTGGAACTGCAACTGCGTGAACTGCGCAGGTTTTCGTGATGGCAGCCTGCGGGCCCAGGCACGTACCCAGTCGTCCATCGCGATCTCCGACGATGGTGTGAATTGGGTGCTGTGCAATGCCTCCCCGGATATTCGCGCACAGCTGCAAGGCTTTGCGCCGATGCAACCGGGCCGTGCCCTGCGCGACACCGGCATCAGTGCGATCATCCTGATGGACAGCCAAATCGACCACACCACGGGCCTCTTGAGCCTGCGCGAAGGCTGCCCGCACCAGGTGTGGTGCACTGACATGGTCCATGAAGACCTAAGCACCGGCTTCCCGCTGTTCACCATGCTCACCCACTGGAACGGCGGTCTGGCCTGGAACCGCATCGAACTGGACGCCAGCTTCACCATCCCGGCCTGCCCGAATCTGCGCTTCACTCCATTGCCACTGCGCAGCGCTGCGCCGCCTTACTCGCCGCACCGTTTCGACCCGCACCCCGGCGATAACATTGGCCTGATCGTTGAAGACCTGCGCACCGGCGGCAAACTGTTCTACGCCCCGGGCCTGGGCAAAGTCGACGCGCCGCTGTTGGAGATCATGGCCGGCAGCGACTGCCTGCTGGTAGACGGCACGATGTGGGACGACGATGAAATGCAGCGCCGTGGCGTCGGTACCCGCACCGGTCGCGAGATGGGCCACCTGGCGCAAAACGGCCCCGGCGGCATGCTGGAAGTGCTGGAGCAACTGCCGGAGCAGCGCAAGGTGCTTATCCACATCAACAACACCAACCCGATCCTCGATGAAGATTCTCCCGAGCGGGCGGAGCTGGTGCGGCGCAATGTCGAAGTGGCTTACGACGGCATGAGCATTGAATTGTAGGAGCAGACGACATGACTGACACACCGTTGACTACCGCCGAATTCGAAGCCGCCTTGCGCGCCAAGGGCGCCTTCTACCATATCCATCACCCTTACCATGTGGCGATGTACGAAGGCCGTGCCAGCCGCGAGCAAATCCAGGGCTGGGTCGCCAACCGTTTCTACTATCAGGTGAACATTCCCCTGAAGGACGCCGCGATTCTGGCCAACTGCCCGGACCGCGAGATCCGTCGCGAGTGGATCCAGCGCTTGCTCGACCACGATGGCGCTCCCGGTGAGGACGGCGGTATCGAAGCCTGGCTTCGCCTGGGCGAGGCAGTCGGCCTCGACCCGGACCAACTGCGCTCCCAGGAATTGGTGCTGCCCGGCGTACGGTTTGCGGTGGACGCCTACGTCAACTTCGCCCGTCGCGCCAGTTGGCAGGAGGCCGCCAGCAGCTCGTTGACCGAACTGTTCGCGCCGCAGATCCACCAGTCGCGCCTCGACAGTTGGCCGCAGCATTACCCGTGGATCGACCCAACCGGCTACGAATATTTCCGCACTCGCTTGGGGCAGGCCCGTCGCGATGTGGAGCACGGCCTGGCGATCACCCTGCAGCACTACACCACCCGCGAAGGCCAGGAGCGCATGCTGGAAATTCTCCAGTTCAAACTGGACATCCTGTGGAGCATGCTGGACGCCATGAGCATGGCCTACGAACTCAAACGTCCGCCGTATCACAGCGTGACCGAGCAGCGGGTCTGGCATAAAGGGATCACCCTATGAGCTTTGATCGCAGCAGAACACCGACCTGGCGCCAGGGTTATCGCTACCAGTACGAGCCTGCGCAAAAGGGCCATGTGCTGCTCTACCCTGAGGGCATGATCAAGCTCAATGACAGCGCCGCGTTGATCGGTGGTTTGATCGACGGCGAGCGCGACGTGGCCGCAATCATCGCCGAGTTGGATAAACAATTCCCAGGTGTGCCTGAGCTCGGTGATGACATCGAGCAATTCATGGAGGTCGCCCGTGCTGAGCACTGGATCACCCTTGCCTGAAAAGCCGGCCATTGGCCTGCCGCTGTGGCTGCTGGCCGAGCTGACTTACCGCTGCCCGCTGCAGTGCCCGTATTGCTCCAACCCGCTGGACTTCGCCGAGCAGGGCAAGGAACTGAGCACCGAGCAGTGGATCAAGGTATTTCGCGAAGCCCGGGAAATGGGCGCCGCGCAGCTGGGGTTTTCCGGCGGTGAACCGCTGGTGCGTCAGGACTTGGCCGAGTTGATCGCCGAGGCTCGCAAACTGGGGTTCTACACCAACCTGATCACTTCCGGCATCGGCCTCACCGAGCAGAAGATCAGCGACTTCAAGAAGGCCGGCCTGGACCATATCCAGATCAGCTTCCAGGCCAGCGACGAACAGGTCAATAACCTGCTGGCCGGCTCGAAAAAAGCCTTCGCGCAAAAGTTGGAAATGGCTCGTGCGGTGAAAGCCCACGGCTATCCGATGGTGCTGAACTTCGTCACCCATCGGCACAATATCGACAAGATCGACCGCATCATCGAGTTGTGCATCGCGCTGGAAGCGGACTTTGTTGAACTCGCGACCTGCCAGTTCTACGGCTGGGCGCAGCTCAATCGTGTTGGGCTGTTGCCAACCAAGGAGCAGTTGGTGCGCGCCGAGCGCATCACCAACGAATACCGCGCCAAGCTCGAAGCCGAAGGCCATCCGTGCAAGCTGATCTTCGTCACGCCGGATTACTACGAAGAACGCCCGAAAGCCTGCATGAACGGCTGGGGCAGCATCTTTCTGACCGTCACGCCAGACGGCACCGCCCTGCCCTGCCACGGCGCCCGACAGATGCCGGTGCAGTTTCCGAATGTGCGCGACCACAGCATGCAACACATCTGGTACGACTCGTTTGGCTTCAACCGCTTTCGCGGCTACGACTGGATGCCAGAGCCATGCCGCTCATGCGACGAGAAGGAAAAGGACTTCGGCGGCTGCCGTTGCCAGGCCTTCATGCTCACGGGGGATGCGAGCAACGCCGACCCGGTGTGCAGCAAGTCCGAGCAGCACGGCATCATCCTGCAAGCGCGGGAAGAGGCCGAACACGCCACCCAGACCATCGAGCAACTGGCCTTTCGCAATGAGCGCAATTCACGGCTCATCGCAAAAGGCTAACAGCCTCAGCGCTTGGCGATGATGTACACCGCGTGGATGATCCCAGGGAAGTAACCGCACAACGTCAGCAGAATATTCAGCCAGAACGCGCCGCCGAAGCCTACTTGCAGAAACACACCCAGTGGCGGCAGCAGAATGGCGATGATGATACGAATGATGTCCATGGGTCAGCTCCAAAAAATCGGCTCGTGTGAGCCGTGTAGCTAATCGACCTTTGCCATTCGTGAGGGTTCAGTGAATTCTGGCATTGAGCCATCCTGTAACGAGCAGGCAAAAAAACGCCCCCAGCCAAAAGAATCAGGCTGGAGGCGCCGCGTATACCGCGAGACGGTTCAGAAAAATGGGGTTAAACAGCGATGCCCTTGCGGCATTGCAGCTGTGCGGTACGCACGCGGGAGAACGCGCGAGCAAGGCGCAGGAGCATTTCGTCAATGTTGCTTTTGCTCACCGTCAGCGCTGGCGTGAAGCGTAGGCAGTCAGGTTGCGGGGCGTTGAGGATCAGGCCTTCTTGCAGTGCGGCGCTTACTACGGCATCGGCAGAATCATCCGACAACGTCAGCCCCCACATCAGGCCCTGGCCGCGCAGTTGGCCGTGGTCGTAGCGATAGGCCAGACGAGTGAGGCCTTCGCCAAGATAAAGGCCGGACTCGCGCACATGCTCAAGAAAGCCATGCTCCAGCACGGTATCGAGTACCGCCGCGCCGGCTGACGCCATCAACGCATTGCCGTGATGCGTGCCTTCCAATTCGCCTACTTCGAAACAACACGCCTTGCCACGCGCCAGCAGCGCCGCCAGGGGCACGCCGCCGCCCAGACCTTTGCCGAGGGTGATGATGTCAGCGCGTACACCGTACTGTTGTTCGGCCAGCAACGTGCCGTAACGACCGAGGCCTGTCTGCACTTCGTCCAGGATCAGCAGGATCCCCAGTTCACGGCACAAGCGCTCAACGCCCTTGAGGTAGCGCTCCGTCGCAGGGGTTACGCCGGCACCCTGGATCGGTTCGAGCATGATGGCTACGGTTTGAGCATCGACAGCAGCGTGCAGCGCCGGCAGGTCGTTGAAAGGCACATGGCTGAAACCAGGCAATTGCGGTTCGAAACGGTTTTCCAAAGTACCGGCCGATGCAGCCAGCGCCGCGAAACTGCGGCCATGGCAACCGTTGCTGGCACTGATGATGCGGTACGCGCCACCACGATGCAGCTGACCCCATTTGCGCGCCAGCTTGATCGCCGCTTCACAGGCTTCCGCGCCACTGTTGAGCAGGTAAGCCTGGTCGCTGCCGGTACGGTGACACAAACGGTCGACGAGGTTGAGTTGGGCACGGTTATGCAGACCCACGCCGGGGTTGATCAACGCTTGGGTCTGGTCACTCAGCGCTTTGATCAACACCTGGGGGCTATGGCCGAGGCTATTGGCGCCATTGCCTTGGCTGAAGTCCAGGTAAGCGCGGTCGTCGCTGTCCCACAACCAGGAACCTTGGCCACGCACGAAGACTTGCGGCGGCCTCGCCACCGTGGGCATCAAGGATTCGCTGGACGGATCATCGTGCTGCGTATCCAAGACCAAATCGTCCAGGCTAGGCGCGGCGCGGCGAATAGAGAACAAGTTCACAGATCCCCCCCGATAGCAACCGAGCAAGTCGCGAAGACTGCCTGTGAATTTTTTGAGTTGCCTATGTAAACGCTATCAACACAAACACTGTTCATTGCCTGATCTGGCCCTGTAAGCCCTGCGAATAGGCGCTAGACTAGGCGCCTAAAGGGCTAACAGCCATTTCGATTTTTCAGCTTTTTCGATAAGAAAGACTTATGGATTTCAAGCAACTGCGTTATTTCGTCGCGGTGTATGAAGAGGGCCATGTAGGCCGTGCCGCCGAACGTCTGTCGATTTCCCAACCAGCGTTGTCGCAACAGATTCGCCAACTGGAGCAGAACCTGGATGTGAGCCTGTTCGAGCGCAGCAGCAAACGTCTACTGCCAACCCTGGCCGCTCACACGCTGTACAACCACGCGTTGCCGTTGATAGATGGCATGCAGCAAGCCGTCGAAGCGCTGCGCAACTTCAAGGGCCAGGCCCTGCGCACCTTGGCTATCGGCGTGCTGCAAACCGTGCACACCAGCCTGGTGCCGCAGATGCTTGAGCGCGTACGCAAGGCCCAGCCGCATCTGGTGGTGCAGATTTACGAATTGACCGGGCTTGAGATTGAACGGCGGCTGCTCAATGGTTCGCTGGACATCGGCATCAGTTACCTGCCACCCCGTCAGCCGGGATTACATGGCGTGCTGCTGTATGAAGATGAGTTGAAAGTGGTCATTCCGGACGATCATCCCCTGCGCGAATTCAAGAAAGTCTCGCTGAAACAGGCGGCCGAGTTGCCGATGTTGTTGCTGGGGGAAGAGTTTCAAATCAGGCAGATCTGGCAGGGCCAACTCGCCAACCTTGGGCGACGGCCACAAGTCCAGGCTGAGCTCAACACCATGGTGGGGATTCTCGACAGCCTGCCCCATACCAAACTGGCAACGGTGCTGCCGGGGCGCTCCCAGGACGAACACAACAGCCAGATGCTGCTGTGGAAACCCTTGAGTGAACCGAGGGTGCCGCTGAAAGTAGGCTTGGTGTGCCGTGACGTGCAGCGCCAGCAAGCAACAGTGGCACTGCTGCGCACCTTGCTTGAAGACGTGATGAATGCCCCGCAGGCGCCGGCCTGACTTTTTCGCGGGCAAAAGAAAACCCCGCCGAAGCGGGGCTTTGCAGACTGTTTCCCTGACATCCATTTCACTCCGCCGTCCTGGCAGAATCCTACGTGTCCGTGTTGTTTCTTTGCGCTTCCTGCGCGACGTCCATGTGAAGTAGATTATCCGTGGATCCAATTTGGCGATAGAGGACGAATAGCAGCACGTCATGTAAGAGAATGCTTACACGCCCTCGCCCCCCTTAAAACAGTGCCTCATCCATCAAAAACAGTGATTCGCTACCGGCCTTTACCGACGCACTCAGCGAGTGAATACGCGGCAGCAGGCGCGCAAAGTAGAAGCGCGCGGTCCCCAGCTTGCTGGCGTAGAAGTCTTCTTCAGCCTCTTTGCCCAACGCGGCCTTGGCCATACGCGCCCACATGTAGGCGTAGGCCATGTATCCAAACGCATGCAAATACTCCACTGAGGCCGCACCGATTTCGTTCGGGTTGGTCTTGGCGCGATCCAGCACCCAGGCCGTCAACTCATCGAGGTTGTCCACCGCCGCACTCAGCGGTTTGGTGAACTCAGCCAGGTCGGCGTTCGAGTGAGCAATGAACTGGCGGATCTCGTCGGCAAACAAGGTGTAGAACGCCCCGCCGCTGCCCACGATCTTGCGCCCCATCAAGTCCAGGGCCTGAATGCCGTTGGTGCCTTCGTAGATCTGGGTGATGCGCACATCACGCACTAATTGCTCTTGGCCCCACTCGCGGATGTACCCGTGGCCACCAAACACCTGCTGGCCGAGCACCGTGGTTTCCAGGCCCAGGTCGCTGAGGAACGCTTTGGCCACCGGCGTCAGCAATGCCACCAGGTTATCCGCACGCTCACGGGCTGCGGCGTCTTCGCTGAACTTTGCGATATCCAGCTGCGTTGCCACGTAGGTGGAGAACGCGCGGCCGCCTTCGTTCGCAGCTTTCATGGTCAGCAGCATGCGGCGCACGTCCGGATGGACGATGATCGGGTCAGCGGCTTTGTCTTTCGCCTGAGCGCCTGTCGGTGAGCGGCTTTGCAGACGATCACGCGCATACTCAATCGCGTTCTGATAGGAACGCTCGCCGGACGCCAGGCCCTGGATACCCACACCCAGACGCTCGTAGTTCATCATGGTGAACATCGCCGCCAGCCCACGGTTAGGCTCGCCCACCAGGTAACCCACGGCTTCGTCGAAGTTCATCACGCAAGTAGCGGACGCCTGGATACCCATCTTGTGTTCAATGGAACCACAGCTCACCAGGTTGCGCGCGCCGAGGCTGCCGTCGGCATTGACCATGAACTTTGGCACCAGGAACAGCGAGATCCCCTTAGGCCCGGCCGGCGCATCCGGCAGCTTGGCCAAGACCAGATGGATAATGTTTTCGGTGAGGTCGTGCTCGCCACCGGTGATAAAGATCTTGGTCCCGCTGATTTTGTAGGAGCCGTCCGTCTGAGGTTCGGCCTTGGTCCGGATAATCCCCAAGTCTGTGCCGGCATGGGCCTCGGTCAGGCACATGGAACCGGCCCATTCACCGGAATACATCTTCGGCAGGTAGGCAGCCTTGAGCTCTTCGCTGGCGTGGGTGTTGATCGATACGCACGCACCAGACGTCAACATCGGATACAGGCCAAACGCCAGGCTCGACGAGTTGATCATCTCTTCAACCTGGGCCGACACCGCCTTGGGCATGCCCATACCGCCAAACACCGGATCGCCGCCGACACCGACCCAGCCGCCTTCAGCGTAGGTTTTGTAGGCCTGTGGATAACCGTCCGGGGTAAACACTGCGGTGTTATCCCAGCGGCAGCCTTGCTCATCGCCACCGCGACTCAGCGGGGCGATGGATTTGGCGGTGACTTTGCCGGCTTCCTCGAGGATCGCCTCGACAGTTTCGGCGTCAACGCTGTCTGCCAATGCCGGCAATTGGGCCCATGTATTGGCGACCTCAAAAACTTCGTTGAGGACGAAGCGCATATCACGCAGCGGCGCTTTGTAATCAGCCATGGCAAACCTCGTGAGAACGGGAAAAGTGATTCGATAGGATCGGTTTTACAGGCTCCGAGTGTACCCGAACAACTTTTCAGACACATAGGGTCCACTTGTGACTGATTGGTATTTTTAAGTCACTACAGTGCAAATGCCTCCGCTGGCAGACTCATCAGGCATTCGCTGCCGGCTTGCACAGCGGCGCGGTGGGTTGTGGTACGCGGCAGCAGACGCTTGAAGTAGAACTCGCACGTGGCCAGCTTGGCCTTGGCAAACTCGACATCGTCATGGGCCTGCGCCGCAATCGCCATGCGCAGCCACAGGTAGGCAAGGACGATGTAACCGCTGTACATCAAGTAATCCACGGCAGCGGCGCCCACTTCGTCGGGATTTTTCATCGCGGCCATGCCGACCTGGGTGGTCAACTCGCCCCACTCCTGGTTCAACTGATTGAGCTGCGCCACATAGGCCTTGAACTGCGGATGTTCGGCATTCGCGGCGCAGAACTTATGCACAATCTTGGTAAACCCGCGCAGCAACTTGCCCTGGCTGCCCAGCACCTTGCGCCCCAGCAGGTCGAGTGCCTGAATGCCGTTAGTGCCTTCATAGATCGGCGCAATCCGCGCATCGCGAGCCAACTGCTCCATGCCCCATTCGCGGATATAGCCATGGCCGCCAAATACCTGCATGCCGTGGTTGGTCACTTCCAGCCCGGTGTCGGTCATAAAGGCTTTGCAGATCGGCGTGAGGAACGCCAGCAGGTCTTCGGCTTCCTGGCGTTGAGCGGCGTCGCTGCTCAGGTGTGCAGTGTCGAGTAATTGCGCGGTGAAGTAGGTCAGCGCGCGATTGCCTTCGTTGAAGGCTTTCATGGTCAGCAGCATACGACGCACATCGGGGTGCACGATGATCGGGTCGGCGGCTTTGTTCGGCGCCTTGGCGCCAGTCAGGGAGCGCATTTGCAGGCGGTCGTTGGCGTATTTGATCGCGCCCTGAAAGCTCGCCTCGCCGTTGCACAGGCCCTGCATGCCGGTACCCAGCCGCGCGTGGTTCATCATGGTGAACATGCAATTGAGGCCTTTATTGGCCTCTCCAATCAAAAAGCCCTTGGCGCCGTCGAAGTTCAGCACGCAGGTGGCCGAGGCCTTGATGCCCATCTTGTGCTCGATGGAGCCGCAGTGCACCGCGTTGCGTTCGCCGGAGTCAGCGTGGAACTTGGGCACGATAAACAGCGAGATACCTTTGGTGCCCGCGGGTGCATCCGGCAGTTTGGCCAACACCAGGTGGATGATGTTGGCGCTCATGTCGTGCTCACCGGCCGAGATGAAGATCTTGCTGCCGGTGATCGCATAGCTGCCATCGGCCTGGGGCACGGCGCGGGTCTTGATCAGGCCCAGGTCGGTGCCGCAATGGGCTTCGGTGAGGCACATGGTGCCGGTCCATTCGCCTGCGGTGAGTTTGCCCAGGAACGTGGCCTTCTGCTCTTCCGTCCCGTGGGCGTGGATCGCCGACATCGCGCCGTGAGTCAGGCCCGGATACATGCCCCATGAGGTGTTGCTGGAGCCGATCATCTCGCTGAGCACCAGGCCCAACGATTGCGGCAAGCCCTGGCCGCCGTAAGCCGGATCCGCCGCCACACCGTGCCAACCGCCTTCGACGTATTGGGCGAAGGCTTCCTTGAAGCCCTTGGGCGTGGTCACGACGCCATTGTCGAAATGGCAGCCCTCTTCATCACCGCTGCGGTTGAGTGGCGAGAGCACGTTCTCGCAGAATTTGGCGCCCTCTTCGAGGATAGCGCTGACCATGTCCGGGCTGGCGTCGGTTGCGCCCAGCGCGGCGTAGTGACCGTGGAAATCAAATACGTTGTCGATCAGAAAGCGCATGTCGCGCAGGGGAGCTTTGTACTCAGGCATGGTCATGTCTCCGGCAGCAGATGGTCTCAACCTACTGCTGGCCAGCGTCGCAAACAATCACTGTAGAACCGCTGAATACACCGCCATTACTTAACCGGCAGCGCTGTCCATACGCACCGCGCCACGGCGCGTCTGCCCGGCGGCAATCACGCAGTTACGCCCGGCGCCCTTGGCCGCATACAGCGCCTGGTCGGCGGACTTGAGGACTTCTTCGGAGCTGCGCTGCTCGGCCTGGCGTTCGGCCACGCCGATACTGACCGTCACCGACACACTCGTCGCGCCGCTGCCCGCCCGGCGCTGACGGCCTTGTTGATCATCCTGGGGACGGTCCGCGTTGCGCAGCTTAATGTCATAGTTGGCGATAATTTCGCGGATTTCCTCTAGGTGCGGCATGCACTCATCCAGGGTTTTGCCGGCAAACACCACGGCGAACTCTTCACCGCCGTAGCGGTAGGCGCGTCCACCGCCATTGACCTTGGACAACTTGCTCGCCACCAAGCGCAGCACTTGGTCACCCACATCGTGACCATGGGTGTCATTGAAACGTTTGAAGTGGTCGACGTCGGTCATCGCCAACACATAGTTGCGCCCCAGCCGCTGCATGCGCTCGTTGAGGGCGCGGCGTCCCGGCAGGCCGGTCAGCTCATCGCGGAACGCCATTTGATAGGCCTCATGGGCCACGCCGGCCGCGATCATCAACATCACCTGGCTGCACATGATGTTCAGGGTGAACGGCAGGATGAAGGTTTTCGGCAGCATCCAGAACAGCCCCAGCAACCCCACCAATTGCGCCGCGTGCAGCGGGCGCGGCTGGTACCAGTATTGGGCGGCGAGGGTGAGAAAACCGATCAGGAACATCGGGTACGACAACTGGATCAGGCTCATCCAGGTCCCGTGCAGCGCCGGCCAGCGGATCTCCGCCAGCCAGTTCAGCACCGCTTGGGGATAACTTTGCTCCAGGGCCAGCGCCACGCTGCCTATCGCCAGTACCACAGCGCAACGGGCCACGAAGTCGCGGAACAGGTGGGTTTTCTCCTGCCACAGCGCGTAGATGCTGAACAGCAGCGGCAACAACAGGCAACACAGATGAAACACCACGGCAGCGTCTTCGCGCACGCGGCCGTTGTCGCGATAGAAATCGGTCTGGGTATCGAGCAGGAAGTAGGCGATGTACACCGTGATCATCAAAAACAGCTCACGCTGGCGCCGATACACAGCGCAGTACGAACCGCCGAGCAACAGCACCAAGGTTGGCAACACATTGAACAGTGACGTGAAGAAGACGTTGAGGTCCTTGACGTACGCAGCCGAGAGCCCGGCCAGCAAGAGCAGCAACGAAGGGAGGAAATGACTGAAACGAACAGCGGACACGCGTGACAAGGGTAGAACTCCGACCCGCAAAAATGATGGCTATGTGCCTTAGCGCGGACAGTTAAGCACACCCTGCCTGTCACGTATCACATTGCCATCACTGTAACGGCAGGCGGCGACAATCCCTGAGCGCTGCGCTGTGTTTTTTATCGCCCATAAAAAAACCGCCGCTTCCAAGGGAAGCGGCGGTTCAGGCAAACCCGGTGAGGCTTAGTAAGCCAGGCCGAAGTCTTCCTCTTTCATGTCCATCAGGTTGTTGGCGCCCGACAGCATGGTGGCTTTGTGCGCCAAAGTACGCGGCAGAATGCGTTGGAAGTAGAAGCGCGCAGTCTGCAACTTGGCGGTATAGAACGCCTCTTCGGTCGTGCCGGCAGCCAGTTTTTCGGCCGCCAGGCGTGCCATGTCGGCCCAGAAGTAAGCCAGGCAGGCGTAACCGGAATACATCAGGTAATCCACCGAAGCGGCACCGACTTCCTCACGGTCTTTCATCGCGGCCATGCCGACCTTCATGGTCAACTCGCCCCACTCTTTGTTCAGTGCAGCCAGCGGTGTAACGAACTCCTGAACGGCCGCGTTACCTTCATTGGCCTGGCAGAACTTGTGCACGATCTTGGTGAAGCCCTTGAGCGCCTCGCCTTGAGTCATAAGCACTTTACGGCCGAGCAGGTCCAGCGCCTGGATACCGGTGGTGCCTTCGTACAGCATCGAAATGCGGCTGTCGCGCACGTTCTGCTCCATGCCCCACTCGGCGATGAAGCCGTGACCGCCGTAGATCTGCACGCCATGGTTGGCCGATTCAAAACCAACTTCGGTCATGAATGCCTTGGCGATTGGCGTCATGAAAGCCAGCAGGCCATCGGCCTGTTTCTTGGCTTCGTCATCGGTGCCGTACTTGACGATATCCACTTGCTTGGCCGTGAAGTACACCATTGCGCGATTGCCTTCGGCGAAGGCTTTCATGGTCAGCAACATGCGACGCACGTCTGGGTGCACGATGATCGGGTCAGCGGCCTTGTCCGGTGCTTTGGGGCCGGTGAGGGAGCGCATTTGCAGGCGATCGCGGGCGTATTTCAGGCCGCCCTGGAAGCCGATCTCGGCATGGGCCAGGCCTTGCAGCGCAGTGCCCAGGCGAGCGGTGTTCATAAAGGTGAACATGCAGTTCAGGCCTTTGTTCGCCGGGCCGATCAGGAAACCGGTGGCCGCGTCGAAGTTCATCACGCAGGTGGCGTTGCCGTGGATACCCATCTTGTGTTCCAGGGAACCACAGGTCACCGCGTTGCGCTCACCCACCGAACCGTCGGCGTTAGGCATGAACTTGGGCACGATAAACAGCGAGATGCCTTTAGTGCCGGCCGGTGCGTCCGGCAGGCGGGCCAATACGATGTGGACGATGTTGTCGGCCATGTCGTGTTCACCGGCCGAGATGAAGATCTTGGTACCGGAGACTTTGTAGGAGCCGTCGGCCTGAGGCTCGGCCTTGGTGCGCAGCATGCCCAGGTCGGTGCCGCAGTGTGGCTCGGTCAGGCACATGGTGCCGGTCCACTCGCCCGATACCAGCTTGGTCAGGTAGGCCTCTTGCTGCTCGGGGGTGCCGTGCTCGGAGATGGTGTTCATCGCACCATGGGACAGGCCTGGGTACATGCCCCACGACCAGTTGGCTTCGCCGACCATTTCGCTCACGGCCAGACCCAGGGATTCCGGCAGGCCTTGGCCGCCGTGCTCCACGTCGTGGGCCAGGCTAGGCCAGCCGCCTTCGACGAATTGTTTGTAGGCTTCTTTGAAACCCGTCGGCGTCTTAACGCCTGACTCACTCCAGGTGCACCCTTCGATGTCGCCCACGCGGTTCAACGGTGCCAGCACTTGTTCACAGAACTTGGCGCCTTCTTCAAGGATGGCGTCAACCATGTCCGGAGTAGCGTCCTGGCAAGCCGGCAGACTCTGATAGTGCGCTTCATAACCGAGCAGTTCGTCACGAACGAAGCGAATATCACGCAAGGGGGCCTTGTAGTCAGGCATAGCGATAAACCTCTGCTGATGTAGCTGGAATGAACAACCGCGTGGATGTGTTGTGGCGGTCAAACAGGTGTTTGAAACATACGTTTACGACCTGGGGATGTCAAGCGTCGGGCAGATGCCGTCTGTCATGACGCACGTCAACTCAGGCGCAACAAGGCCTGAGGCGAGATGCCACATCGGGGAGAGTGTAGAGAGGGATCAGAATAAAACAGGACAAATGTGGGAGGGGGACGAGCCCCTCTCACATTTCGAGCGCCAGCAGATCAGGCGTAGGTGTCGATCAAGGTGCCGAGCATTTCGTCGGAAGCCTTGGCGACTTTGACGCCTAGCTCCACCTGAAACTTGCCTTCTGCCAGTTCCACCATATTGCTGGCGGAATCGGTCGGCTGGCCACGGTTGATCGCCTGCAAGCGATCATTCTGGGCATCGGAAGGTTGGCTGGTGGCTGCGCTGGCGATCTTGCCAGCGGCCTGGTCGACACGGCTCTGCCCGGACTGAATGGTGTTCAGGCCCGAATAAAACGCGCTGCTTCCAGAGATTTCCATGGCTTGAGCCTGCCTTTAGAGAATCGTGAATGTTGATTGAAGCAGAGAACCTGGCAAAACGCCCGTCAAAAACACTAATGGCATAATGCCTTAGCGATAGCCAAAATCAGTCAAGCAAGTCCAACTGTAAGTATTGCGCCACGGCTTCGGCGCTGGCGTGCTTGAGTTTCGGCACTCGACCCAGGCACGGAGCAGGCAGCCGTTCGGCCAGGGTGGCGAGGTTTTCTTCCAGACGGGAGGTCTTGGGGTCGATGATGTTCGCCACCCAGCCCGCCAGCGACAGACCATCCCTTGCGATGGCTTCGGCGGTGAGCAAAGCATGGCTGATACAGCCCAGGCGCACGCCTACCACCAAGATCACCGGCAGTTTGAGCCCGATGGCCAGGTCCGACAGATTGGCCTGGTCAGCCAACGGCACGCGCCAGCCACCTGCGCCCTCGATCAAGGTGAAATCCGCTTGCCGCGCCAGAATCTGCTGCATGGGCTTGAGCAGCGATTGCACCGTCAGCGAAACCCCTGCCTCCCTTGCTGCCAAGTGCGGGGCGATGGCGGGCTCGAAAGCCACCGGATTGACCTCGGCATAACTCAACGGCAATGAACATTCGGCCAGCAGCGCCAATGCATCGGCATTGCGCAGGCCCTCGGGGGTTACTGCGCAACCGGAGGCGACAGGTTTACCAGCGGCGGTGCTTTTGCCGGCTTGGCCGGCTGCATGCAGGAGGCCGGCGGCGATGGTGGTCTTACCGACGTCGGTGTCGGTGCCCGTAATGAAATAAGCGGCGTTCATAGAGGTTTCTCCAGTACGGCGTACACCACTTGATAAGTCGCCGGCAGGCCTTGGGACTGGCGGAATCGCTCATAAGCCTCGACCAGTGCAACAATCCGCGCACGGCCCGTCAGCCCTCCGGGGCGTCCGGGGTTGAGATTGTGTGCACCAAGAGCCTTCAATTCATGGGTCAGACTGCGCACATCCGGGTAATGCAGCACATGGGGCTGGCGCTCCAGGCTGACCACACGCAGGCCGCTGGCCGCACACAGTTGCTGGTAAGCCTCAAAGGTGCGGAAGCGATTGACGTGCACCAGGCCATCGGCGGCGCGCCAGCTTTCGCGCAGCTCATCCAATGTACCCACACACAAACTGGCAAAGGCCAATACCCCGCCCGGTTGCAGCACGCGATGTGCCTCGCTGAGCACTGCATCGAAGTTGGCACACCATTGCACCGCAAGGCTGGAGAAGATCAGCCCGCAGCTTGCATCGTGCACGGGCAAACGCTCGGCATCTCCCGCGATGAAATGCGCCGCGCCGCCTAAAGGCCGCGCATGGTTGAGCATGCCCTCAGCGATATCCAGCGCCACGCCCTCGCTGGCCGGCAATAACTCACCCAGCACGCGACTGAAATACCCAGTGCCGCATCCCATATCCAGCCAACGTCGTGGCGCGCACGCTGACGGCAGGCGCGACAGCAGTTCATGCCCCACCGCTCGCTGCAGCTCGGCGACGCTGTCGTAACTGGCCGCCGCACGGGAAAACGACGCCGCTACTTGGCGCTTGTCCGGCAAGGCACCCGGCAGAGGGGGGTGGGATAAATCAGTCATCAACGCACTCATGCAAAAAAGCCTGGATGGCCCCCGCTACTCCGTGGGGATCCTCCAGAAGAAAAGCGTGACCGGCCTGTTCAATCAGACCGATTTCAACATCGGGGAGCAGCGTCAGCAGGTCGCTGGCGGCTTCGGCAGGCACCAACCCGTCCATACCGGCAAACAGATGCAACTGCGGGCCGCGATAGGCCAGCAAGGCTTCGCGGGTGTCCAATTTCGCAAGCAGTTCAAGACCGGTCATCAACGCGCCGGACGGCGTCTGCGGCGCGCCGCTGACCAACAAACGCGCCAGCCCGCGAGGGTCTTCAGCACCTTTGGCGCACAACAGTCCGAAGCGCTTGAGGGTGACCTGGGAATCGGCGTGGCAGCCGGCGAGGAAGGAATCGAACGTCTGCGCAGGCATCGCACTCGGCCAACCCTCGTGGGCGACAAAACATGGATTGCTCGCCAGGGTCAGCAACCCGCAGCAGCGTTCGCCACGTCGCGCCGCCAATTCCGAAGCCAGCATGCCGCCCAGGGACCAGCCGCCGAGCCAGGCGTTATCCGGCAATGTGGCGTCGAGTTCATCCAGCCATTCGCCGAGATCGCTGGAGTCCAGCACCGGCAACGGCTCGATCTGTACGTGCAGGTGTTCGTCCAGCCCTTGCAATGCGGCGGCCAAAGGTTCCAGCGGCGATACGCCGAGGCCCCAGCCGGGCAGCAATATCAGTCGATCACGCATGGTCGGGCTCCAGGGCGCCTAGCAAGCGGAAACACTCTTCCAATGCGTTTAACAATAGCTGCACCTGCGCCTCGCTGTGGGCCGCCGTCAATGTCACGCGCAAACGGGCGCTGCCGACGGGCACCGTCGGTGGTCGGATCGCAGTGACCATCAAGCCGCGCTCGCGCAGCATCTGGGACAAACGCACGGCTCTGGCGCTGTCGCCAATCAGGATCGGTTGGATCGGCGTAAAGCTGTCCATCAAGTCCAGGCCGAGCTGCTCGGCGCCCTGCCGGAACTGGCGGATCAGGCCATTAAGGTGTTCACGCCGCCAATGTTCGGTGCGCAGCAGCTCCAGGCTTTTCAACGTGGCGCAGGCCAACGCGGGTGGTTGGCTGGTGGTGTAGATATACGGCCGGGCGAACTGGATCAGGCTTTCGATCAATTCTTCACTGCCCGCCACAAACGCGCCGGCGGTGCCGAAGGCTTTGCCCAGGGTGCCGACCAGTACCGGCACGTCTTCCTGACTCAAGCCGAAATGCTCGACGATCCCTGCGCCGTTGGCCCCCAACGGGCCGAAACCATGGGCGTCGTCCACCATCAGCCAGGCGCCTTTGGCCTTGGCTTCACGGGCCAGCGCGGGCAAGTCGGCCAAATCGCCGTCCATGCTGAACACGCCATCGGTGACCACCAACGTATTACCGGTGGCTTTCTCCAGGCGCTTGGCCAAGCTGGCGGCGTCGTTATGCAGGTAGCGATTGAACCGCGCACCGGACAGCAAGCCCGCATCCAGCAAGGACGCGTGATTGAGACGGTCTTGCAGCACCGTATCGCCCTGCCCCACCAGCGCCGTGACTGCGCCCATATTGGCCATGTAGCCCGTGGTAAACAGCAGCGCACGGGGGCGACCGGTCAGGTCAGCCAGGGCCTCTTCCAGTTCATGGTGCGGCGTGGCGTGCCCGACCACCAAATGCGATGCGCCACCGCCCACGCCCCAACGGGACGCACCGGCACGCCAGGCTTCGATCACTTGAGGATGATTGGCCAGGCCCAGGTAGTCGTTATTGCAGAAGGCGAGCAACGGTTGGCCGTCGACCACCACGTCAGGACCTTGGGGGCTCTGCAGCAGTGGCCGCTGACGGTAAAGGTGTTCGGCACGGCGGGCAGCGAGGCGCGCGGATAGATCAAAAGACATGCAGGCCTCGGACTAGCAGGATTAACTCGATCAAATTGTGGGAGGTGGCTTGCCCCCGATAGCAGTGGGCCAGTCACTCTATTTATCGACTGACACTCCCTCATCGGGGGCAAGCCCCCTCCCACATGGGCCTTTCATTTCAATCAGACGACAGCGTTGTAGAACTGCTCGCTGCTCTTCTGCTCGACCAACGCCTGCTCAATCGCCGCTTGATGCACTTCATCGGCGTGCTCTTCACGGGCTTCCGGCAGGATGCCCAGGCGCGAGAACAGTTGCATGTCCTTGTCGGCCTGCGGGTTGGCGGTGGTCAGCAGTTTGTCGCCGTAGAAAATCGAGTTGGCGCCGGCGAAAAACGCCAGGGCCTGCATCTGCTCGTTCATGGCTTCACGGCCGGCGGACAGCCGCACATGGGACTGAGGCATCAGGATGCGCGCCACGGCGAGCATCCGGATGAAGTCGAACGGGTCGATGTCTTCGGCGTTTTCCAGCGGCGTACCGGCCACTTTCACCAGCATGTTGATCGGCACCGACTCCGGATGCTCCGGCAGGTTGGCCAACTGGATCAGCAGGTTGGCACGGTCGTCGAGGGACTCGCCCATGCCGAGGATGCCGCCGGAACAGATCTTCATCCCCGAATCACGTACATAAGCCAGGGTTTGCAGGCGCTCGCTGTAGGTGCGGGTGGTGATGATGCTGCCGTAGAACTCCGGCGAGGTGTCCAGGTTGTGGTTGTAGTAGTCGAGGCCGGCCTGGGCCAGGGCTTCGGTCTGGTCCTGGTCAAGACGGCCGAGGGTCATGCAGGTTTCCAGGCCCATGGCCTTGACGCCTTTGACCATCTGCAGCACGTACGGCATGTCTTTGGCCGACGGGTGTTTCCAGGCGGCGCCCATGCAGAAGCGCGTCGAACCGATGGCCTTGGCGCGGGCGGCCTCTTCGAGAACCTTCTGCACTTCCATCAGCTTTTCTTTTTCCAGGCCAGTGTTGTAGTGGCCCGACTGCGGACAATATTTGCAATCTTCCGGACAGGCGCCGGTTTTGATCGACAGCAGCGTCGACACCTGCACACGGTTCGCGTCGAAATGCGCACGGTGTACGGTCTGCGCCTGGAACAACAGGTCATTGAACGGCTGCACAAACAGTGCTTTGACTTCAGCCAGGGACCAATCGTGACGCAAGGTGGCGGTGATGCTGGCGCTCATGGGCGATTCCTTGATTATGCTTTGGCAAACGCTGCGGGAAGGGCAATACCCACAGGCGCGACACGGATGCTCGGCATATTTAAGGAAGATTCATGCACTGTCAACCAAGATACAAACACGAAGTTTACATCTGGTTAAAAAACATACGAACCTGTTTAATCTGCGATGAGGCCACAGAAACAGACGATTGTGTGTGCAACGTCTGCGAAACCGAGCTGCCCTGGCTGATGGATCACTGCCAGACCTGCGCGTTACCCTTGGCGATGGACGGTTTGATCTGCGGCCAATGCGTGAAACACCCCCCCGCCTTTAAACAAGTAATCGCCCCCTGGACCTACAGCTTTCCCGTGGACACCTTGATCAGTCGCTTCAAGCACCAGGCGCGCTGGCCCCTCGGGCATCTGCTGGGGCATTTGCTGGGGCAACACCTGCGGGATCGCTTCGACAACAACGAACTCACCCGCCCAGACGTTCTGCTGCCGGTACCCATGGCCCGCCAGCGCCTGCGCGAGCGTGGTTATAACCAGGCGCTGATGCTGGCGCGCTGGCTCAGTACCGACCTGAATATCCCCTACGATGAACACCTGTTATTACGCCCCCATGAAACCATGGCGCAACAGACCCTCGACGCCAAGGCGCGCAAACGCAACCTGCTCAACGCCTTCGCCCTGCCCCCTGATGCCCTTGTAAAAGGCCGCCACCTGGCACTGGTGGACGACGTGCTCACCACCGGCGCCACCGCCCACAGCCTGGCGCGGCTGTTGATCAACGCCGGCGCGCGACAGGTGGACGTGTACTGCCTGGCCCGCACACCCAAGCCCGGCACTTGACTCTCATGCCTCACAGCCGCAACGTCCGCTCATCCCAACACAGCATATGCCCATGTCTCTTCCGACTTTACTGAGCCAACACATCGTCCGCCGCCCCCAACGCATCGCCCTGCTTGGGCATATCGCCGAACAGGGCTCCATCACCCGCGCCGCCAAGAGTGCTGGCTTGAGTTACAAGGCCGCTTGGGATGCCATTGATGAACTGAACAACCTCGCGCAAAAACCGCTGGTAGAACGCAGCGTCGGCGGCAAAGGCGGCGGCGGCGCCAGGCTCACGGCTGAAGGGGAACGGGTATTGCGCCTCTATCAACGCCTGCAAGCCTTGCAGGCAGAGGTGTTGGGCTCGGACCAAGCCGCCAGTGACTTCAATCTGCTGGGCCGTTTGATGCTGCGAACCAGCGCGCGCAATCAGTTGCATGGCCTGGTCATCAGAATTGAAAGCCATGGCCGCAACGACCTGATTCATTTGCAACTCGCGGGTGGATTGACCCTCGCGGCGCAAATCACCCACGACAGCACACAACGGCTGGAGCTGGAGATCGGCGTGGAAGTCGTCGCGCTGATCAAGGCTGGCTGGCTGGAATTGCTGGCACCGGATGGCGCCGTAACACTCGGACACAATTGTATGAGCGGGACGCTAGACGCCATTCTCCACGCCGAGGACGGTCCCAGCGAAGTGCGTATCGCCCTGCCCAATGGCCAGGTTTTATGCGCCCTGGCGCAGCCCGACGTACTCATCGCTCTGGACGCCGCCGAAGGCCAGGCGATCCAAGTGCAATTTGCCCCCAGTCATGTGCTGCTCGGCACACCAGTCTGAGCCGCAGAGTTCTTCAAACTGCAACAACTTCGTCACACCCGCTCCTTATGGTGTCTGCAAAAACCGCAGGGAGCCTGAGATGAGCCTATTAGAAGAAAACCAAGCCACCGACCTTGAACAGATGGTTGGCCTCACCCGCCGCCGCTTCATCGGCGCCGGCGCCCTGTGCGGTGCCGCGATGTTCCTGGGCGGCAACCTGCTGAGCCGCAGCGCACTGGCCGTGAACGCCGCGTCCGCCAGCCCGCTGCTGGGGTTTGCCAGCATCGCTGCCGCCACCAGCGACACCATCACCTTGCCGCCGGGCTACAGCGCCTCGGTGTTAATCAGTTGGGGCCAACCGCTGCACAAGAGCGCGCCGGCTTTCGACCCTTCCGGCAACGGCACGGCCAAGGCCCAGGAACAACAATTCGGCGACAACAACGATGGCATGAGCCTGTTCGCCTTCCCCGGCGACGACAACCGCGCGCTGATGGCGATCAACAACGAATACACCAATTACCGCTATCTCTACGCCCACGGCGGCGCGCCGCAATCGGCGGAAGATGTGCACAAGGCCCAGGCCAGCGAAGGCGTGTCGGTAATTGAAGTGCGGCGTAAAGGTGACACCTGGCAGTTCGTCCAGGACTCGCGTTACAACCGCCGTATCCACGGCAACTCGCCAATCCGCCTGAGCGGCCCGGCTGCTGGCCACGATTGGCTGAAAACCAGCGCCGACAAATCCGGCAAGAAAGCCCTCGGTACCTTCCAGAACTGCGCTAACGGCAAGACACCGTGGGGCACTTATCTGACGTGTGAAGAGAACTTCACCGACTGCTTCGGCAGCAGCAATCCACAACAAACCTTCGACGCCGGACAGAAACGCTACGGCGTGGTGGCCGCCAGTAAAGACATCAACTGGCACCAGCACGACCCACGCTTCGACTTGGCCAAGAACCCCAACGAACTCAATCGTCATGGCTGGGTGGTGGAAATCGACCCATTCGACCCGCAATCCACCCCGGCCAAACGCACGGCTTTGGGCCGCTTCAAGCACGAAAACGCCGCCCTCGCTGAAACCCGCGACGGCCGCGCGGTGGTGTACATGGGCGACGACGAGCGCGGCGAGTTCATCTACAAGTTCGTCAGCCGCGACAAGATCAACCACAAGAACCCCAAGGCCAACAAAGACTTGCTCGACCACGGCACCTTGTACGTGGCGATCTTCGACGCGGGCAACGGCGATGCCGATCATCCCAAGGGCAAAGGCCAGTGGGTCGAGTTGACCCATGGAAAAAACGGTATCGATGCCAGCAGCGGTTTCGCCAACCAGGCAGAAGTGCTGATCCACGCGCGCCTGGCCGCCAGTGTGGTCAAAGCCACGCGCATGGACCGCCCGGAATGGATCGTGGTCAGCCCCACCGATGGCCAGGTTTATTGCACCCTGACCAACAACGCCAAGCGCGGCGAAGACGGCCAACCGGTAGGCGGCCCCAACCCACGGGAAAAGAACGTCTACGGCCAGATCCTGCGCTGGAAAGCCAATGCCGATGACCACGGTGCGGCCGATTTCAGCTGGGATTTGTTTGTGGTCGCCGGCAACCCCGGCGTACACGCGGGCAAGCCCAAGGGCGGATCGTCCAACATCAACCCGCAGAACATGTTCAACAGCCCCGACGGCCTGGGCTTCGACAAGGCCGGACGCCTGTGGATCCTCACCGATGGCGATTACAGCAACGCGGGCGACTTTGCCGGGATGGGCAACAACCAGATGCTCTGCGCCGACCCAGTCACCGGAGAAATCCGCCGCTTCATGGTCGGGCCGGTGGCGTGTGAAGTGACGGGTATCAGCTTCTCACCGGATCAGAAAACGTTGTTTGTGGGGATTCAGCATCCGGGGGAAACCGGCGGCTCGACTTGGCCGGAGCATCTGCCGAATGGCAAGCCGCGTTCGTCGGTGATAGCGATTCGGCGAGATGATGGCGGGATTGTCGGCGCCTGATAGGCCGCTATCGAGGGCAAGCGTCCTCCCACATCAGACCGCATTCCTACAGGATAAACGCGGTCACCTGTGGGAGGAGGCTTGCCCCCGATGACAATGGCACAGGCGCCCCCTATCTCAGGCTTGGTGCGTTACCATACCCGGCCGGAAGCGGCGCCCTGCTGCCCGCAGGAGTTCCCATGGCCCATCCGTTTGAAACCCTCACCCCTGACCTCGTGCTCGACGCCGTCGAAAGCATCGGTTTTCTCAGCGATGCTCGTGTTCTGGCGCTCAACAGCTACGAAAACCGCGTGTATCAGGTGGGTATCGAAGACGGTGAACCGCTGATCGCCAAGTTCTATCGCCCTCAACGCTGGACCAACGACGCGATCCTTGAAGAACACCGCTTCACCTTCGAGCTGGCCGACTGCGAAGTGCCAGTAGTCGCGCCATTGATCCACAACGGCGAGAGCCTGTTCGAACACGCCGGTTTCCGCTTCACCTTGTTCCCTCGCCGTGGCGGCCGTGCGCCAGAGCCCGGCAACCTTGATCAACTGTATCGACTCGGGCAACTGCTCGGCCGTTTGCACGCGGTGGGTTCGACCCGCCCGTTCGAACACCGTGAAGCCCTGGGCGTGAAGAACTTCGGTCACGATTCACTCAACACGCTGCTCGAAGGCAATTTCATTCCCAAAAGCCTGCTGCCGGCCTACGAGTCCGTTGCCCGCGACCTGCTCAAGCGTGTGGAAGAGGTCTACAAGGCCACACCGCACAAGAACATCCGCATGCACGGCGATTGCCACCCCGGCAACATGATGTGCCGCGACGAGATGTTCCATATCGTCGACCTGGATGACTGCCGTATGGGACCGGCAGTGCAGGACCTGTGGATGATGCTCGCTGGCGACCGTCAGGAATGCCTGGGTCAACTGTCCGAGTTGATGGACGGCTATCAGGAGTTCCACGATTTCGACCCGCGGGAATTGGCACTCATCGAACCGCTGCGCGCCCTGCGCCTGATGCACTACAGCGCTTGGCTCGCGCGGCGTTGGGACGATCCCGCCTTCCCCCACAGCTTCCCGTGGTTCGGCAGCGAGCGGTATTGGGGTGATCAGGTGCTGGCACTGCGCGAGCAGCTTTCGGCGCTCAATGAAGAGCCGCTCAAACTCTTCTGATTGCTTGTGAACGTGGGAGGGGGCTTGCACCCTCCTACACAAAGCAGACCTCATTACCAAGCCAGTCCCATTGCCTGACAAATATCCTTACAATCGCGCTTTGTTAGCTGCCTAAGCAAGGATTCTGCAATGCACGCCGCCAACCCCCGCAAGGGGTACATCCTGGGCCTGAGCGCCTATGTCATCTGGGGCTTGTTCCCGCTCTACTTCAAAGCCATCGCCAGCGTACCCGCCGCCGAGATCATCGTTCACCGTGTGCTGTGGTCGGCGTTGTTCGGCGGTTTGCTGTTGATGGTGTGGAAGCATCCCGGTTGGTTCCGCGAGCTGCGCGACAACCCCCAGCGCCTGGCGATCCTCGCCCTCAGCGGTTCGTTGATTGCCGGTAACTGGCTGACGTATGTGTGGTCGGTGAACAGTGGCCGCATGCTGGAAGCCAGCCTGGGTTACTACATCAACCCGTTGGTGAATGTACTGCTGGGCATGTTGCTTCTCGGCGAACGCTTGCGTCGCCTGCAATGGGCTGCCGTGGGCCTGGCCGCAGTGGGCGTGGCGCAACAGGTGTGGCAAGTAGGCAGTTTGCCGTGGGTGTCGTTGGTGCTGGCGCTGACCTTTGGGTTCTACGGCCTGATCCGCAAACAGGCACCGGTCAAGGCGCTACCAGGGCTGGTGGTGGAAACCTGGATGCTGGTGCCAATTGCCGTCGCGTGGCTGCTGTTCAACCCCTCCGCCCACAGTGCGCAACTGGCGTTCTGGAGTACGTCCGAAGCCTGGTGGCTGGTGGCCGCGGGTCCGGTAACGCTCATCCCGCTGGTGTGCTTCAACGCCGCCGCACGGCATTTGCCGTACACCGCGCTGGGTTTCTTGCAGTACGTCGCGCCGACCCTGGTGTTGCTCGAAGCCGTACTGCTGTTCGGCGAACACCTGGCGCCAAGCACGCTGATTGCCTTCGCCTTTATCTGGGCTGGGTTGGTGGTCTACAGCGTGGACGCCTGGCTGACCGTGCGCAAACGCTGATCAAATAACGTACAGCATCCTGCAAGCCACAGCCGGCATGGCTTGCAGGCATTCACCCCAAGGTTATCCACAGGCCCATGCAAGATTTCCATGCATAACCTTGTGGACAAATTATTCCTCGTTACGCAGCTCCACCATCAAGTCATCGGCCAAGGTTTCCAGGGATTGCTGCAAGCTCTCCAAGGACAACGATGGTGGCACCTGCAACAACGCTTCAGCCGTGAACAGCGGGTCGCCACTCATAGGGGCCGGGCGCACATCCGTGCTCAAGCGCTCCAGGTTCACGCCCTGCTGACTCAATAACGCCGTGATCTCACGCACGATGCCCGAACGGTCATTGCCCACCAACGTCATCACAATTGGTTTGGACGCCGAGGCCTGCCCAGTGCTGCCCTCACCCACCAGCACGCGAATGCCGTGTGTGGATAAGTCCTCCAGCGCCCCCAATAACGCCTGACGGCTTTCCGTAGGTACGCTGACCCGCAGGATCCCAGCAAACTGCCCGGCCATATGGGCCATGCGGCTTT
Source organism: Pseudomonas sp. H1_D04 (assembly GCF_054683855.1). NCBI lineage: Bacteria > Pseudomonadati > Pseudomonadota > Gammaproteobacteria > Pseudomonadales > Pseudomonadaceae > Pseudomonas > Pseudomonas sp. H1_D04. The sequence continues at coordinate 2,720,924 of NZ_CP162826.1, read as the reverse complement.
CCAGCCAGTTGCCACCGTGGGCGGCAATGTTCTGCGCGATGCGCTCGACCAGGCCGGGTTTGTCGGCGGCGATAATTGTGAGTACAAGATGGTCCATGGCGAAGCCCTCTGAATTCAATCTACAAGGTGGACCCAGGGGCCCATGAAAACAAATCGTGTACCATTTTTATATTTATCTGGAACAATCTAATAGTTTTTTGAGAACATCCTGTTCTCCGCTGTGACCGTACGACCAAAGTGGGTCGCTAAACGACGTATTTAGTCTAATTTTCACAACCGCAAGTCATCATGTAGTATGCCCAACCGTGCACTACATAATGAAAATCTGAAAAAGCGCATAAGCTCCGCAGAGTGAGGCAAGCAATGACTGAACACGTTCAAGTCGGTGGCCTGCAGGTCGCCAAAGTCCTGTTCGACTTCGTGAACAACGAAGCCATTCCCGGTACCGGCATCACTGCCGACCAGTTCTGGGCCGGCGCCGACAAGGTCATCCATGACCTGGCACCGAAGAACAAAGCCCTACTCGCCAAACGCGACGATTTCCAGGCGCGCATCGATACCTGGCACCAGACCCATGCCGGCCAGGCTCACGACCCGGTGGCCTACAAAGCCTTCCTGCAAGACATCGGATACCTGCTGCCAGAAGCCGCAGACTTCCAGGCTTCGACCCAAAACGTCGATGACGAAATCGCCCGTATGGCCGGCCCACAGCTGGTGGTGCCGGTGATGAATGCCCGTTTCGCCCTCAACGCCTCTAATGCGCGCTGGGGTTCGCTGTACGACGCGCTGTATGGCACCGACGCCATCAGCGAAGCCGACGGCGCCGAGAAGGGCAAGGGCTACAACAAAGTGCGTGGCGACAAAGTGATTGCCTTCGCCCGTGCCTTCCTCGACGAAGCCGCGCCGCTCAGCGCCGGCAGCCATGTCGATTCCACCGGTTACAAGATCGTCGACGGCACGTTGATCGTCAGCCTCAAAGGCGGCAGCAACAGCGGCCTGCGTGACGATGCGCAACTGATCGGCTTCCAGGGCCCGGCGGCCGAGCCGATTGCGATCCTGCTCAAACACAACGGCCTGCACTTCGAAATCCAGATCGACGCCAGCACCCCGGTCGGCCAGACCGACGCCGCCGGCGTGAAAGACGTACTGATGGAAGCTGCGCTCACCACCATTATGGACTGCGAAGACTCCGTCGCCGCCGTGGATGCCGACGACAAAGTGGTGATCTACCGCAACTGGCTCGGCCTGATGAAGGGCGACTTGGCCGAAGAAGTGGCCAAGGGCGGCAAGACCTTCACCCGTACCATGAACCCTGACCGTGTCTACACCGGCATCGACGGTCAGGACGTGACGTTGCATGGCCGTTCGCTGTTGTTCGTGCGCAACGTTGGTCACTTGATGACCATCGACGCGATCCTCGACAAGAACGGCGATGAAGTGCCGGAAGGCATCCTCGACGGCCTGGTCACCAGCCTGGCGGCGGTCCACAGCCTCAACGGCAACAACACCCGCAAGAACAGCCGCACCGGCTCGGTGTACATCGTGAAGCCGAAAATGCACGGTCCGGAAGAAGCCGCGTTTACCAACGAGCTGTTCGGTCGCATCGAAGACGTGCTGAACCTGCCGCGCAACACCCTCAAGGTCGGGATCATGGACGAGGAGCGCCGCACCACGGTCAACCTCAAGGCCTGCATCAAGGCGGCCAGCGAGCGCGTGGTGTTTATTAACACCGGCTTCCTGGACCGTACCGGCGACGAAATCCACACCTCCATGGAAGCGGGCGCGATGGTGCGCAAGGCCGCCATGAAGGCCGAAAAATGGATCGGCGCCTACGAGAACTGGAACGTCGATATCGGCTTGAGCACGGGCCTGCAAGGCCGCGCACAGATCGGTAAAGGCATGTGGGCGATGCCCGACCTGATGGCCGCGATGCTCGAACAGAAAATCGCTCACCCATTGGCCGGTGCCAACACCGCCTGGGTACCGTCGCCTACGGCGGCTGCGCTGCACGCCCTGCACTATCACAAGGTTGACGTATTCGCCCGCCAGGCCGAACTGGCCACGCGCGAGCGCGCCTCGGTGGACGACATCCTGACCATCCCCCTGGCCAGCAACACCGATTGGTCCGAGGAAGAAATCCGCAACGAGCTGGACAACAACGCCCAGGGCATCCTCGGCTACGTGGTCCGCTGGATCGACCAAGGTGTCGGCTGCTCCAAAGTGCCGGACATCAACGATGTGGGCCTGATGGAAGACCGCGCCACCCTGCGTATTTCCAGCCAGCACATCGCCAACTGGTTGCGCCACGGCATCGTCAACGAAGCCCAGGTGATGGAAAGCCTCAAGCGCATGGCGCCAGTGGTGGACCGTCAGAACGCAGGGGACGCGCTGTATCGCCCACTGGCCCCGGACTTCGACAGCAACATCGCGTTCCAGGCAGCGGTGGAGTTGGTGATTGAAGGAACCAAGCAACCCAACGGTTACACCGAGCCGGTGTTGCACCGTCGGCGTCGGGAGTTCAAGGCTAAAAACGGCCTGTAAATGAAAAAGCCCTGATCGAGAGATCAGGGCTTTTTCTTTGGGGCTGTGTTGTGGATGTACGCGGTCAACTGTGGGACGGGGCTTGCTCCCGATGAAGCCCGTGCAGATACCGCAAAAATCAGGAAGCCATGCCCAACTCGCGCTTGACCAGTTTCGCTAACTTCACGCTGTCGATCGGCTTGAGCAAAAAGTCCACCACACTCAAATGCATCGCATCGATCACATCCGGCGCTTCGGCGTCCCCCGACATGATGATGATCGGCAGCGCCGCGCGGGTGGATTCGCGCACTTGGCGGATCAACTCCAGGCCATTGCTCGGTGCCATGCGCAAGTCGGTGATCAGCAAACCGATGGAGCTGCTGGATTTCAACAAATTCCACGCTGCCTCACCACTCTCGGCAGTCATGCAGCGAATACCGTCCAGAGCAAGGATCTCCGCCAGCAGTTCTCGCGCATCCTTGTCGTCATCGACAATCAGCACGCGTTGCGGCGGTAAATCAGGCTCCAGCATCACGGCGCTTAGGGCCTCGCGCTCGGCATCACTCAAAATATCGTGGTCGGACATACGGTTCTCAACAATTTTCATCAATCTCCCAGCACACTCGTCAGACATCTGCGGAAGGGCGATCAATGTGCACTTCGTCGGAAAGTTTGACTAGTGGGTGTTCCACGGGGTTTGGACGATATTCATGTAAGGTTTTTCCCTAGCTCTACGCTGTTTTCATCGACCTAGACTTACGTCCAATGGGCACCTATCGCGTAGGAGTCGACCATGCAGGACGATAACGACAAAAAAACTGCGGTCACTGTTATGAGTAAAGCTGATGCTTTCACGCAGGCGGGTAAAACCGCCGTGTTGCAGAACATCCACGGCACTTTGCAATTCCTGCAACGTTTCCCGCCATTCAATCAAATGGAAAATGCGCACCTGGCATTTCTGGTTGAACAGTGTCAATTACGTTTCTTCGGCCCTGGCGAGAGCATTCTCAAGCCGTCGGGCGGGCCGGTGGAGCACTTTTACATCGTCAAACAAGGCCGCGTCGTGGGCGAACGACCGGACTCGGCAGAAACCACCTTCGAAATCACCACTGGCGAGTGCTTCCCCCTTGCTGCGCTTTTAGGTGAACGAGCCACGCGCACCGAGCATAAAGCCGCCGAAGACACCTTCTGCCTGCAACTGAACAAGCCCGCCTTTATCAAACTGTTTGCCCTCTCCAGCCCGTTTCGCGACTTTGCCCTGCGCGGCGTCAGCAGCCTGCTGGATCAGGTCAACCAGCAAGTGCAGCAAAAAGCCGTGGAAACCCTAGGCACGCAGTACTCGCTCAATACCCGTCTGGGCGAATTGGCCATGCGCCACCCGGTAATGTGCAGCCCGGACACGCCGCTGCGCGAAGCGGTGACGCTGATGCACGAGCAACAGGTGGGCAGCATTGTGATCGTCGACGTCCATCAGTCGCCCCTGGGGATTTTCACCTTGCGCGACCTGCGCCAAGTGGTGGCCGACGGCACCAGCGATTTCACCCAGGCGATCGACAGTCACATGACCCAGGCGCCGTTTTTCCTGACCCCGGACCACAGCGCATTCGACGCCGCCATCGCCATGACCGAACGGCATATCGCCCATGTGTGCCTGGTCAAGGACCAGCGCCTGTGTGGCGTGGTATCCGAACGCGATCTGTTTTCCCTGCAACGGGTCGATCTGGTGCACCTGGCCCGCACCATCCGCAATGCGCCCCGGGTGGAGAACCTGGTGGCGATTCGCGGCGAGATTGGCCAGTTGGTCGAGCGAATGCTCGCCCATGGCGCGTCATCCACCCAGATCACTCACATCATTACCCTGCTCAACGATCACACGGTGTGTCGAGTAATCGAGTTGACCCTCGCCGAAAAAGGCGACCCCGGCGTGCCGTTCAGTTGGTTGTGTTTCGGCAGCGAAGGCCGCCGCGAGCAGACGCTGTACACCGACCAGGACAACGGCATTCTGTTCGAGGCCAAGGACGCGGTTGAGGCCGCCGAGATTCGCGGTCGGTTGCTGCCCCTGGCGCAGCAGATCAACCAGAGCTTGGCGCTGTGCGGGTTCAGCCTGTGCAAGGGCAATATCATGGCCGGCAACCCCGAGCTGTGCCTGTCGCGGGCGGAATGGGCGCGGCGGTTTGCGGCGTTTATTCGTGAAGCAACGCCGGAGAACCTGTTGGGTTCGAGCATCTATTTTGATCTGCGGGTGGTGTGGGGCGATGAACAGGGGGGCGATTTTTTGCGCCAAAACGTCCTGGATCAGGTCGCAGATAACCGGCTGTTTCAACGCATGCTTGCCGAGAACGCCTTGCGCCAACGGCCACCTGTAGGACGTTTCCGCGAATTCGTGCTGACACGCAAAAGCGGTGAAAAAGCCACGCTCGACCTCAAGGTGCAGGGCCTCACACCGTTTGTCGACGGCGCGCGCCTGCTGGCGCTGGCCAATGGCATCCACGCCAACAACACCCTGGAGCGTCTGCGCCAGTTGGTGGCCAAGGAAGTCATCGAACCGCTGGACGGCGCCGCGTATGAGGAGGCGTACCACTTTATCCAGCAAACCCGCATGCAGCAGCACCAGTTACAGACCCGCGAGAACCAGCCGTATTCCAACCGCGTCGACCCCGATAGCCTCAACCACCTGGACCGGCGCATTCTGCGCGAATCCCTGCGCCAGGCCCAACGCCTGCAAAGCAGCCTGACGTTGCGGTATCAACTGTGAGTTTATTCGACTGGTTACGTGCGAAAAAACCTGGCCTTGATGCCGCGCAACAACGGCGCCTGGTGCAACTGTCCAAGCCCGCGGCATTGGGCGATAACCCACTGCGTACCCAACGCTGGGTGGTGGTAGATCTGGAAACCAGCGGCCTGAATCTCAACCGTGACCAAGTGCTGTCCATCGGCGCGGTGGTGATCGAAGACGGCGCGGTGGACTTTTCACAGCTGTTCGAACGCACCCTGCAGCGCGCCGAAACAAAGCTCAGCCCCAGCGTGTTGATCCATGGTCTGGGGCCCAGCGCCATCGCCGCTGGCAGTGATCCGGTGGAAGCGCTGCTGGACTTCATGGCATTTGTCGGCGACAGCCCATTGCTGGCCTTCCATGCACCGTTCGACCAGCACATGCTCGGCCGCGCACTCAAGGACAGCCTGGGTTATCGCCTGGCGCATCCGTTTCTGGATGTGGCCGACATCGCCCCACTGCTGTGCCCCGAGGCGCCTATCCGCGAAGCCGGACTGGACGACTGGATAAACCATTTCAAACTGCACGTGGGCGAACGCCATCACGCCAGCGCCGACGCCCTGGCCACGGCGGAGCTGATGCTTATCCTATTCAGTCGTGCACGACAACAGCAGATCGACTCCCCGAAGGCGCTTCAGGAGCGCTTGAGCCAATGGAAACGGCGCAAGCAAGCGCCCTCTTTCTAACCAATTAAATAAATGACCTTTAGGTGAAAGGGCTTTCATTGTGGTGAGCGGGCTTACCCCGCGCTGGGCTGCGGAGCAGCCCCAATCCAGGCACCGCGTTTCTTCAGTCATAACCCATTGGCAGGTGTTGGGGCCGCTTCGCAGCCCAGCGCGGGGCAAGCCCGCTCACCACGGAAAACCTAGTCACCACAGAAAGCCTGCTCACCAAAGAAAGCCCCTTCACCACGCTTGAGCCGGTGGAAACGGCGCAAGCAAGCGCCTCTTTCTAACCACTTAATAAATGACCTTTAGGTGAATGAGCTTTCATTGTGGTGAGCGGGCTTGCCCCGCGCTGGGCTGCGGAGCAGCCCTAATCCAGGCACCGCGTTTCTTCAGTCATAACCCATTGGCAGGTGTTGGGGCCGCTTCGCAGCCCAGCGCGGGGCAAGCCCGCTCACCACAGAAAATCTAGTCACCACAGAAGGCCTGCTCACCAAAGAAAGCCCCCTCACCACGCTTGAGCCAATGGAAGCGGCGCAAGCAAGCGCCTCTTTCTAACCACTTAAATAAATGACCTTTAGGTGAATGAGCTTTCATTGTGGTGAGCGGGCTTGCCCCGCGCTGGGCTGCGGAGCAGCCCCAATCCAGGCACCGCGGTTCTTCAGTCATAACCCATTGGCAGGTGTTGGGGCCGCTTCGCAGCCCAGCGCGGGGCAAGCCCGCTCACCACAGAAAATCTAGTCACCACAGAAGGCCTGCTCACCAAAGAAAGCCCCCTCACCACGCTTGAGCCAATGGAAGCGGCGCAAGCAAGCGCCTCTTTCTAACCACTTAAATAAATGACCTTTAGGTGAATGAGCTTTCATTGTGGTGAGCGGGCTTGCCCCGCGCTGGGCTGCGGAGCAGCCCCAATCCAGGCACCGCGGTTCTTCAGTCATAACCCATTGGCAGGTGTTGGGGCCGCTTCGCAGCCCAGCGCGGGGCAAGCCCGCTCACCACAGAAAACCTACTCACCACAGAAAGCACCTCACAACAGAAAACCTACTCACCACAGAAAGCCCCTCACAACAGAAAACCTGCTCACCACAGAAAGCCCCCTCACAACAGAAAACCTGCTCACCACAGAAAGCCCCCTCACAACAGAAAACCTACTCACCACAGAAAGCCCCCTCACAACAGAAAACCTGCTCACCACAGAAAGCCCACACCACAAAGAGCTCTTCTCACAAGGCAACGCTCATCTACCAATGAGATGTCATTAAGCCTTCAACCCGACGGACGCCAATTGCGCCCATCCCACGCCTCTGACACAATCGCGAATAATTCTCGTTAGTTTAAACCCCCTGTTTATTCGGTGATGCCTTGTCGTCGGTCCAGAACCCACACAGTGAGCTTGTTGGCGCGTTGTATCGCGACCATCGTGGCTGGCTGTTGGCCTGGCTGAGGCGCAATGTGGCCTGCCCGAGTCGCGCCGAAGACCTGAGTCAGGACACCTTCATGCGCCTGCTGGGCCGTGACGAGCTGCGCGCCCCCCGCGAGCCACGGGCATTTCTGGTGGCGATCGCCAAAGGCTTGCTGTTCGACTACTTCCGTCGCGCCGCCTTGGAACAGGCCTATCTCGCCGAATTGATGCTGGTCCCGGAAAGCGAACACCCTTCTGCGGAAGAACAGCAACTTATCCTGGAAGACCTCAAGGCCATCGACCGCCTGCTCGGCAAGCTGTCGAGCAAGGCCCGCGCCGCGTTCCTCTATAACCGCCTCGACGGCCTGGGCCACGCGGAAATCGCCCAGCGCCTCGGCGTGTCAGTACCCCGTGTGCGCCAATACCTGGCCCAGGGCATTCGCCAGTGCTACATCGCGTTGTATGGCGAACCGTTGTGAGTGCGATCAGCTCAAAACCGGTCTCGGCCCGTGTGCTGGATGCGGCGATTGCCTGGCAGCTGTCCCTGGATTCCGGCGACGGCAGCGCGGTGGAACGTGAAGAGTTCAGCAAATGGTTGGCCAGCAATGAAGAACACGCTCGCGCCTGGCGCCAGCTGGGGATGCTCGATCAGCGCTTTGGCGTGGCCTCGGGCCCGGCGCGGGCGGCGTTGTTGCAATCGCGTGAAGGTATTCGCCAACGGGTGCGCAAGCTCGGTACTGGCCTGGCGAGTATCGCGCTGGTGTGCGGTTTGGCGTTGTTTGCCGGCGAGCGTTATGTGCCGATCCACTATTGGCTGGCCGACCAACGCACCGCCACCGGCGAACAGCGCACGCTGAAACTGGCGGACGGCACGCAGATCAACCTCAATACCCACAGCGCCATCGACGTACGCTTTGATGAAAAACGCCGGCTGATCGTGTTGCAGGAAGGCGAAATCCTCGTCGAGACCGGCCACAACGACGCGCGCCCGTTCTACGTGCAAACCCGCGACGGCAGCCTGCGGGCGCTGGGCACGCGGTTTATCGTCAGGCGCGAAGACGACGCCACGCGGTTGAGCGTCTTGCAATCGGCAGTCGCGGCGCAGCCGCAAGCATTGCATCAAGAACAGATTTTCAAGGAAGGCCAGCAAGTGCTGATGCGTGGCGACGGCCTCGGCCCAGCGCTGGCCGTCACCCCTGCCACCGACGCCTGGACCCGCGGCATGCTGGTGGTCGACAACGCCCGCCTGGGCGATGTGGTGGAAGAGCTCAGCCGCTACCGCACCGGCTACTTGGGTGTGGATAAAAGCGTGGCTGACCTGCGCATCACTGGCAGCTTCCCGCTGCACGACACCACCCTTGCGCTCAACGCTCTGCTGCCGACCCTGCCGGTGCAGATCGAGCAGCACACGCCGTGGTGGGTAACGGTCACGGGTAAGCCTTAGGTTCTGGGGTGGCTGGGCTATCGCTATCGACGATTCGACTTGCCCCCGATGAGGCCCTCACACCCACCGCAAAAATATTTTGATCCTGCCCTATCACTTCTCGATTCTCGTTCGGCACATAGGCAATTGCGAATTACTTCCATTCAGGAGCCGCCCCATGTCCCGCACGCTAGACACCTTGTTGCGCCCCAGCCTGTTAGCCGTGGCTATAGCCCTCAGCGCCCCGCTGGCCAGCCCTTCACTGTTTGCCGCCGAACAAGCGTCCAGCGTGCGCGCCTACAACCTGCCGGCTGCACCGCTGGCCACCACCCTGAACCAAATCGCCAGCCAGGCCGGCCTCGCGCTGACCCTCAACCCGTCGCTGGCCGCCGGCAAGACCTCGGCGCCGGTCCAGGGCCAGTTCGATGCACAAGGTGCACTGCGCGAGGCGTTGCGTGGGACTGGGTTGCAATTGGAACAGGGTGGTGCGGGGACGTTTACCTTGGTGGCGATTCCTGAGGGGGTTGTGGCGTTGCCAGAGACCAGCATCATTGGTCAGGGCGATACCGAAAGTGCCTGGGGTCCGGTCGAGGGCTACCTGGCCAACCGCACTGCCGCCGGTACCAAGACTGACACGGCACTAGTCGAGGCACCGCGTTCGATTTCCGTCGCCACCCGCGAGCAGATGCAGGACCGCAACGTCCAGAACCTGGATGACGCGGTGAAGTACATGCCCGGCATCGTCTCCGCCAGCTATGGCAGCGATACCCGTTACGACTGGATGCGCGTGCGCGGCTTCGAACCGACCCAATTCCTCGACGGCCTGCCACTGCCACGCGGCGTTTACGCCAACCCGAAAGCCGAAACTTGGAACCTCGACCGTCTCGCCCTGCTGCGCGGTCCCGCCTCCTCGGTGTATGGCCAGACACCGCCCGGCGGCCTGCTGGATATGGTCAGCCGCCGCCCCAGCGCTGAACAGAGCAATGCGATCCAGGTGCAATACGGCAGCGACAACTACCGCCAGATCAACTTCGCCAGCACCGGCAAGATCGACGATGAAGGCCAGTTCCTCTACGGCGTCAGCGGTGTGGTGCGTGATGCAGGCACCCAGGTCGACCATATCGATAACAAGCGCTACAACATTGCGCCGAGCCTGACCTGGAATATCGACCCCGATACCAAATTTACCTTGCTCTCGCAGTTCACCCGCGACGATACCGGCACCACCAGCCAGTTCCTGCCGATCCAGGGCACCAAAATAAAATCGTCTTTGGGCGAAGTATCCCACCACAAGAACCTGGGCGATCCGGACTACGAGTTCTACGACCGTACCTACTACGCGCTGGGCTACGCGTTCGAACATCGCTTCAACGATACGTGGCAGTTCAAACAAAACCTGCGCTATACCAAGTCTGAGCTGTCGTTCCAGCAATTGACCGTCGGTTCTTATATCTACCAACCAGCTGACGCGGCGGGCAATATCGCCCGTTCTTCGACGAACGTTGACGAGAACATCGGTCAGTTCGCAGTGGACAACAACTTCCAGGCTGACTTCGCCACTGGCGATATTATCCACACCGTGCTGCTGGGCCTGGATCATCAGCGCACCGATACCTCGTTCCGGACCATCTACGGCACCGCATCGAACATCAACATCTTTGATCCGGTCAACACCGCGCCGACTGTGCGTCCGGTCGGCGTGACGCCTTACTACGACTACAACCAGAAAACCGTGCAGACCGGCCTCTATGTGCAAGACCAGATGGCCCTCGACAAGTGGCGCCTGACGCTGGGTGGCCGTGAAGATTGGGTACACCAGGGCACCACGTACTTCAACAAACTAGACGCGACCAACACCGACCGCAGCAAGAACTTCAGTGGCAACGCGGCGATCAGCTATGTATTCGATTCTGGCTTTGTACCGTACCTGTCCTATGCCGAATCCTTCCAGCCAGCGAGCAACGCCAGCACCGACCCGGTCAAATCGTACAAACCCACCGAAGGCAAGCAGTGGGAACTGGGGATCAAGTACCAACCGCCCGGCTCTAATACCTTGCTGAGCGCGGCGGTCTACGACCTGACTCAGAAAAACGTACTGGTAACCCGCACCGGCGCAGGCAACGAGTCGATCACCGACCAGGCCGGCGAAGTGAAGGTCAAGGGTCTGGAACTGGAAGCCGTCTCTGACGTGACCGAGAACCTCAAGGTGATTGCCGCCTACACCCTGTCCAAGTCCGAGGTGCAAACCGGCATCTATAAAGGCAACCGCCTGCAACTGATCCCCAATCAGCAAGCCTCGCTGTGGACCGACTACACCTGGCACACCGGCCCACTGGATGGTTTCGGTATCGGCTTCGGCGCGCGCTACACCGGCAACACCTATGGCGACCAGGGCAACACCTGGACTGGCAAAGCCAATGCCTACACCGTATTCGACGGCGCGGTGCACTACGACCTGGGCCGAATCGATAACAGCCTCAAAGGCGCGTCGGTAAAACTCAACGCTACCAACCTGTTCAACAAGGACTACATTTCCACCTGTGACGGTTCCTACTGCTACTTCGGCGACCAACGCAGCGTAGTCGCCAGCGCCACTTACCAGTGGTAATCGGCTGAGTTAACAACCAAGCCGCCTCCTTGGGCGGCTTTGGTGTGTCTGAAGGTTAGAAAATGAAAAGCAAAACCATCCGCCGCTGGTCCTTCATCCACACTTGGACCAGCCTGATCTGCACCGTATTCCTCCTGCTGCTCGCCCTCACCGGCCTGCCACTGGTGTTTCACCATGAGATCGACCATCTGCTGGGCAACGAGCCCACACTGGCGCAGATGCCTGCCGATACGCCGCAGCTCAACCTTGAGCAACTGGTCGCCAAGGCGCAGGCCCATCGCCCCGGTGAAGCCATGCAATACCTGGCGTGGGACGAGGACGACAAGAACGGTGTGATCGCGATCATGGCCGCTACTGCGGGCACTGAGCCCAATTCGTCCCACACCTTTATGCTCGACGCGCGCACCGGCGAGTCGGTGGAGATGCCTTCGGCCAATGGCGGTTTCACGCTGTTCCTGCTGCGTCTGCATGTGGACATGTTCGCCGGGCTGCCGGGCAAGTTGCTGCTGGCGTTCATGGGCGTGTTGTTTGTGCTGGCGATCATCTCCGGCACAGTGTTGTACCTGCCGTTTATGCGCCGATTGAAGTTCGCCACTGTGCGCCAGGACAAATCCACCCGCCTGCGCTGGCTGGATCTGCACAACCTGATCGGCGTGGTCACCCTGACCTGGGCGCTGGTGGTGGGCGTGACCGGCGTGATCAGCGCCTGCGCCGACCTGATCATCGCCGCGTGGCGTCAGGACAGCCTCAGCGCGATGATCGAACCGTACAAGAATGCCCCGCCGCTGACCCAGCGTGCCCCAGCAACGGAACTGCTGACCATCGCCGCCAAGGCCGCCCCTGGTATGCAGCCGGATTTTATCGCCTTTCCTGGTACACGCTTTTCCAGCGAGCATCATTACGCGGTGTTCATGAAAGGCAGCACCCACCTGACCTCGCACCTGCTCACGCCGGTGCTGATCGACGCGAGCACCCTGGCCGTCACCGCCGTTGCCGAACGGCCGTGGTACATGGACGCCATGGGCATGTCTCAGCCGCTGCACTTCGGTGACTACGGCGGCATGCCGATGAAAATCCTGTGGGCGGTGCTGGATGTGTTGACCATCGTTGTGCTGATCAGCGGGATTTATCTGTGGATCGTCCGGCGCAAGGCGGGCAAGGCATGAAGCCAAGACAGTCGAGTTTCTGGAAGGTATTTGGCATCCCGCTGGGGATTGGCCTGCTCGGCGCCGCCGGGTTGTTTGCGGCGTTGCTGGGTGATGGGCTGTGGGATTCGTTGAGTTGGGTGGGGTTGGGGATACCGGCCGCCATTGGCATGTGGGCGTTGTTCAAGCGGCGTGGCTGAGGGCGCTATCGGGGGCAAGCCCCTCCCACAGGTGTTCCGTGGTCGTCATGACAACTCGGTCAACCGTGGGAGGGGCGGTGCGACGATTCGACTTGCCCCGATGAGGCCCTCAAAAACACCCGCACTCCCCCTCGCCAGCCACCGCGCAACCCTCTAGGCTAGCCACAGTCAATTTTGAGGCTTGCCCATGTCCACTCCCAGCATGACCTTGTTCCATAACCCCGCGTCACCGTTCGTTCGTAAGGTCCGCGTGCTGCTGATCGAAACCGGCCAGCAGGATCGCGTGGCCCTGCAAGGGTGCATGCCGACCCCGGTCAACCCGGACGCGCAGGTGGTGCAAGGCAACCCCGTGGGTAAGATCCCGGCCCTGCGCCTGGCGGACGGCAGCGCGTTGCACGACAGTCGGGTGATCCTTGATTACCTCGACCACCAGCATGTGGGCAACCCACTTATCCCCCGCGACGGCGCGGCCCGCTGGCGCCGCCTGACCCTGGCCTCGATGGCCGACGGCATCATGGATGCCGCCGTGCTGGTGCGTTATGAATCGACCCTGCGTCCGGTGGAGAAACATTGGGCGCCTTGGCTCGACGAGCAGCGCAACAAGATCCGCCGCGCCCTCGCCGAGCTGGAACAGGATGCCATCGCCGAACTGACCAGCCACTTCGACATTGCTTCGATCAGCGTGGCCTGTGCCCTGGGCTACCTCGACTTCCGTCATCCGGACATGCAGTGGCGAGTCGACAACCCCAAGCTTGCCGGCTGGTACGCCGAAGTCAGCCAGCGACCTTCGATGCTGGAGACCCAGCCGCCGGTCTAGCAAACCGCTCAGCTTTCCTGTGGTGAGTGGACGGTCTGTGGTAGTGGGCTATCCGTGGTGAGCGGGCTGTCTGTGGTAGTGGGCTGTCTGTGGTGAGCGGGCTTGCCCCGCGCTGGGCTGCGAAGCGGCCCCAAAACCTGCCAATCGGGTATTGCTGAAAAAACGCGGTGTCTGGATTAGGGCTGCTTCGCAGCCCAGCGCGGGGCAAGCCCGCTCACCACAGACAGCCCCTTCATCCCAAAAATCCACTCTCCACAGACAGCCCTTTCACCCCAAAAATCCACTCACCACAGACCGTCCACTCTCCACAGACCGTCCACTCACCACAGACCGCTCACTCTCCACAGCCCGCCCGCTCACCACGCAAACCTCACTCACCACAACAGCGGAAAACAGCGCGTTAATTTTCTCCACCAACTGCGACCGCTCTTGCCGATCCTCTCGTAACCCACTCATTGCACCGCCTCCAGATCAAACGCCAACGGCTCGACCACCTTGCGCTTGCCCACGCCATACCAATCCAGTTTGCGCGTCAGCACCATCACCGTTCCCAGCAGGCCGAACAACAGCAGCGAGCCCATCAGCAGCGCGTAATCCTCGGCGCTCAACAGCCCGTACAACAAGCCGTACAACGCCGCCAACCCCGCCGAAAACCCCAGGCCGTGGGCGATGCTGCGCAGCACATGGCACACATAAAAGCCGATCAACATCACACAGGCACTCGCCGAGATCAGGTACGCCAGGGCAAAACCCAAGTGCTCGGACAACGACAACAGCAGCAGGTAGAAGAACGCCAGCGCCACACCCACCAAGGCGTATTGAATCGGGTGCACTGCCAGGCTCTTGAGCACTTCGAAGAGGAAGAAGCCGGCAAAGGTCAGGGCGATGAACAGCAGCGCGTATTTGATCGCACGGTCGCTCTTGAGGTACTGGTCCACCGGATCGATGAAGTTCACCCCGAAGCTGCGGCTGTTGAAGTCCTCACAGCTGTTTTCGGACAAGCAGCCACGCAGGGCTTCTTCGAGGTTGGTGGAGAAGAACGAAGTCTGCCAGTTGGCGGTGAAGCCCTGGTCGGTGACCTCACGCTGAGCCGGAAGGAAGTTGCCGATAAAGCTCGGGTGTGGCCAGTTGGACGCGAGTGAGACCTGGCTGGTCTTGCCCACCGGCACCACTTGCAGTTGCTCGGTGCCCTGCAGGCGCAGGTCAAAAGCGAAGTCCATGGCGGCCGGTTTCTTGTTGTCCTGCGCCGGCAGTTCGACGTGTACACCTTCACCCAACCAACCGACCTGACTGCCCGGCGAGAACTCCAGGCGCTGGCTGCCCAGCTCCAGTTTCAGCGCGTTTTCGATACCGCGAATATCGCTGATGCCCACCGCCAGAAACGCCGGCTCAAAGCGGTAATCGGCATAGTTCTCGGTGATGCCCCATTGCTCCGGCAGCACAAAACGCCCGCTGATGCGATTGTCGGCGTGGAACAGCCGAGCTTGGTAAATGCCCCGTGCGCGCAGTTCTGTCTGCACCTTGCCGTCGAGTTCAAAACGCTCCGGAAGGAAATACAAACGACCACGCACTTCACGGGTTTCTTCGTAGCGCTTGTTGAGCTTTTCATTGAGCTTCCACTCACGCACGGTCTTGCGATAGGGCACCACCATCACCGGGCCGGTGAGGCGTTGGGCGTAGCTGGAGCTGCGTGCGATGTCCATCAGTACGCCGTCGCGCAGTTGCTGGCGGTCGCTGATGATGCCGTTGATCATCAGCAACGGAATCAGCAACAGCAGGATCAGCAGCGCAATCGCGCCAAGTTTGAAAAGCAGGCTGCGGTTCATGGGTCTCTCCCTGTTTTGATGGAGAGAGAGTGGGCCGCGCATGTGGGGGATTTATGTGGGCAATGTGGAGACTGTGTGGAGATGCAGTTCTACGCGCACGCCGCCGGGGACGTTACCGATCTGCAATGCGCCGCCGTGAAGCTTCATCACTTCCTCGACAAAGTTGAGGCCCAGCCCCGTGCTTTTGCGTCCGCTGGCCGGGCGTGGCAGGGAATAAAAACGTTCGCTCAGGCGCGGCAACGCGTAGTCGGGAATCGGTGCGGCCTGGTTGAACAGGCTCACCTGCACATCGTTATGGTGCGTCTGTGCAGCGAATGCCAACAGGCCGCCAGGGGGGTGAAATCCAAGGCGTTCTCCAGCAGATTGCCCAGTGCCTGGCGAAGGAGGAAGGGCTCGCCGAACACCTTCACATCCGCCGCAATCGTCTGCTCCACTTGCAAGCCGGCGCCTTCGATCCGCGCACATTGGGCCTTGAGCACGTCGTCGACCAAGGCTGCCAGCGGGATACTCACCTGCTCTTCCAGGCCTTGGCGTTGTTCCACTTGCGCCAGGTTCAGCAAACGCTCGATCAACTGCTGCAGGCGTGCGCTTTCACTGTCGATATTGCCGACAAAACGCTGCTGCTGCTCGCGGGTCATATCACCCTGCAACAGCTCTGCCGCGCCACGAATCGCCGCCAATGGGCTTTTCAATTCATGGGTCAGGGTGTGCACGTAATGCTCGACGTAGGCCTTGCCCTCCAGTTGCGTGCGCATGTGCTCCACAGCAGTGGATAACTGCTTCAACTCGCCACCACGGTAGTGAGGCAACTCGGCGCGCCGGCCTTCGCTGACCGCCTCGGCATAGGCCGTCAGCCGTCGTAGCGCGACGCTCAACCACCACGACAACAGCGCGCCCAACAGCAGGCCCAGGATGACTAATCCGGCGCCGTACCACAGCAGGCGCCGCTCAGTGCGATCCACATAAGGCTGCAATGAACTGTTGGGCTTGGCCACGGTGACCACGCCGATGATCTGGCCGTTGTCGCGGATCGGTGCACCTACGTGCATCACTGATGAAGTGGCGTCATCCGGTTGGCTGCGGGTGGAGCGGGCGCCGTATTCGCCGCGCAGCGTCAGGTAAACATCGTTCCATTTGGAGTAGTCCTGGCCCACCGCTTCGCCTGTGGAGTCGAGCAACACGATGCCTTTGGCGTCGGTGACATAGATGCGGTGGTTGACCTGGTTTTTCGGCAGGCCCCATATGGTCGCGCCCGGCTGACGGTTCCCGTAGGCCTTGAGCAATTCCTGCCAGTGGCTTTGGCCGAGGGTGCGGTTTTTGACGTCATCGCGCAGGATCTCGGCCAACAGGTTGGCGGTGTCCACCAGGGTTTCCTCGGTGGACTGGCGCACGCCGGGACGGATTTCCTTCATCACCGTGCTGAGCACGAAGTAACCGGTGAGGCCGATAAACAGCGCGTACACCAGGAAAATCCGCAGCCCCAGGCGCATCAGCTGTTGCTCGGGCTGTAGCTGTAGCCCAGGCCGCGATGGGTCTGGATCGGTTCGGCGTCCGCCGCCACGCTACGCAGTTTGCTGCGCAGGCTTTTGATATGGCTGTCGATATTGCGCTCGTAGCCGGCATCCGCCGGTACGCCTACGGCATCCAGCAATTGCTCGCGGCTGAACACCCGCTCGGGTTGTTCCAGCAGGCTCTGCAGCAGGCGGAATTCATGGCGCGTGAGGCTCAGGGGCTGGCCCCGATAGGTGATCTGCATCCGTTCCAGGTCCACCTGGAACACCGCCGGTGCAACGCCAGGGCCGACCCGCTTGAGAATCGCCCTGACCCGCGCCGCCACTTCCCGTGGGCTGAACGGCTTGACCACATAATCATCGGCGCCGATTTCCAGCCCCACTACCCGGTCGATCTCAGCATCGCGCGCGCTGAGGAACATCACCGGCACTTCGGTGAAACGGCGCAATTGCTTGCAGGTTTCAAAACCGCTGATGTCGGGCAGGCCGATGTCGAGGATGATCAAGTCGGCGGGCGTCTGCCGCTGATGGGCCAATGCCTCCTGGCCGAGGCTCAGCCAGGTGGTGGTAAAGCCCTCGCCTTGCAGGGCGAATATCAGCGTGTCGGCTATCGCCGCTTCGTCTTCGACAATCAGGATGTAGGGCATGGGTTCAAATCAGCAGTCCGGTTTGTCGGCAGTGTACCGACGAGCCGGGTTTACCGCTGCGCCAAATTCACGCAAGGCCTTGGCGCCGATCAGCAACGGATAATTGAAGCTGCTGCGGTCGGTCAGGTTGACCTCGACGGTCCGCTTGACGTTGCCCAGACACATTTCCAGGTCGATCACCGGGCGCTTGGCGACGCTGGCTTCGTCCTTGTCGTCGTCTTCGTCGGCGCGGCTCTTGATCTTGCTGATGCGCGAGACCTTGTGTTCGTAGACCTTATCGGAGGCGTCCTTGCCGCCGAGACGGAAGCGCACCCAATCATCGCCATCACGGGTGAAGGTGTCGATGTCGCGGGCCGACAGCGAGGCGGTCAGCGCGCCGGTGTCCATCTTGGCCTTGAAGGTTTCGCCGATCTCCGGCAGTTGAATGTATTCGTAGCGACCGTAAAGGGTCGGTTCGGCTGCCATGACAGGCAGCGCAACGAGGGCAAGCAAGGCAAGGATAGATTTCACGTAGGTGGTTTCCTTGAATTAAGTAGGCGGATTCTAGACCGCAAAAGCGACCGTTAGTTAGTCAGCCCAACATACCCGGAACATTGTGAAACATTCGTCCGACGCTTTGCGATTTGGCCTCTAGACTCAGCTTGCTTATCATGATCCGCCCACAAGATCCCAAGAGTTGCTTATGCGCCGCCTGCTCACCGGCTGTTTGGTCACCCTGCTGCTATTACTCAATACGCTGATCCTGATCGGCCCCTTGCTGGTGTTCGCCCTGCTCAAGCTGGTGGCACCGGGGCGCTACCGTGACTATGCGTCATGGGCGGTGATGTGGATCGCCGAGACCTGGGCCGAGATCGACAAACTGATCTTCGCCCGCTGCATCCCGACGCAATGGGACATTCGCGGCGGCGACGACTTGCGCAGGGACACCTCCTATCTGGTCATCAGCAACCACCAGTCCTGGGTGGATATTCCGGCGCTGATCCAGGCGCTCAACCGGCGTACGCCGTTCTTTAAATTCTTCCTGAAAAAAGAACTGATCTGGGTGCCCTTCCTGGGCCTGGCCTGGTGGGCGCTGGATTACCCGTTCATGAAACGCTACACCAAGGCGTTCCTGGCCAAGCACCCCGAGCTGGCGGGCCAGGACTTGAAGATCACCAAACAAGCCTGTGAGCTGTTCAAGCGCCAGCCGGTGACGGTGGTCAATTACCTGGAAGGCACGCGGTTCAGCGAGGCCAAACGCAGGCAGCAGGACTCACCCTTCACCCAGTTGCTCAAACCCAAGGCAGGCGGTGTGGCGTTTGTGCTGGCAGCGATGGGGGAACAGCTGGACGCAATCCTCGACGTCACGGTGGTCTATCCGCAGCAGAAGATTCCGGGGTTCTGGGACTTGATCAGCGGCGCGGTGCCGAAGGTGATCATCGACATCCAGACCCGTGAGCTGGACCCGGCGTTGTGGCAGGGAGATTACGAGAACGATCCTGCATTTCGCCAGACCGTCCAGAACTGGGTCAACCAGCTCTGGAAGGAGAAAGACGCGCGCATCGAACAACTGCGCGCGCAGAGCATTTAGCTGCCGGTGCCCCAGGCCTGGGCCAGTTTGCCCAGCACCGAACTGCTGGCGCCCTGGCCGCCCAGGTATTGCAGGATCACCGGAGCGAATTGGCCGATCATGCCGCTGTCCATGCCCAACGCGCTGAACGCGGTGTTGAGGTCATTGGTGTTCTTCACGTTACCCAGCAAGCCGTCCAGGCCGCTGGTTTTGCTGCCACCGGTCTGGCCGAGCATCCCGCTCAAGGCCCCGAGGCTGCCCAATGCATTGTTGCCCGACAGCTGATCCAGGCCCGGCACACTGTTGCCCAGTTGCGAATAATCGTTGCCGCTCAGTTTGTTCTTGGCCAGGCCCAACATCGCGCCGGTGCCACCAACGGCTTGCTCGGGGGTGATATTGAGTTGCGAGGTCAGCGCGCTCAGCAAACCGGCCGTCTCGGACGACGGTGCGGCGGCAGCGGCTTTGTTGCTACCGCCCTGCATGCCGGAAATGGCATTGGCCGCATCACCAAGGCTGAAGCCCGCGGCGAGTACGGGGCCGGCCGCCAGAGTCATCAGGCAGGAAAGGGCGAAACCGCGTGAAATCTTCATTGAAACAACCTCTGGATATAGGTGCGAAAGCAGGCGTTTGACTGGGCATTCCGGGGGATTGTTCCCACACACGCATCCGAATCGCCCTGCCCTACGTATAGGCTTTATACGCTGCCCGGAGCTGGATGGAATGAATGCCCAAGCTGAACTAACCTCTGCCTACCGTGCGCAGTCCCGTCGCCCTCAAACGAGAGCCTGGAGAAGCCCTATTACGCTCACTGATGCTGACACGTTGCGGCCCCTGCTGGCCCAATGCGCCTTGGGCAATCGCCAAGCGTTTGAAACGCTCTATCGCAGTGTTTCGCCGCGTCTGCACGGGGTCGCCATGGTGTTTATGGGACGCCAGGACCTGGCTGAAGAGGTGCTGCAGGAAGCCTTCGTACGCATCTGGTACAACGCCTCGCGCTACGAAGCCCACCTGGCGGCGCCGATGACCTGGATGATCAACATCACCCGCAACCTGGCCATCGACCAACTGCGTAAACGCCGCGAACAGCCTTTGGCCGACGGTCAACAGGACGCCTTGCTCGACGAAGGCCCCAGCGCCTACGAACGGCTCGACAGCGAACGCGAAGCCCGCGCGCTCAACCGCTGCCTCGACACCCTCGACGGCATGCAGCGTCAATCGATCACTGTGGCTTACTTCCAGGGCCTGTCGTGTTCGGAGTTGGCCGAACACTTGGCCGCGCCGCTGGGCTCGGTCAAATCCTGGATTCGCCGCGGCATGGAGCGCCTGCGCAGGTGCCTTGAATCATGAACTACAAAACCACAGCCCTGCGCCGCGCCCTGGCAGCCGACTACGCCATCGGACTGATGCCCGCCACCGCCCGTCGGCGTTTTGATGCGCTGTTATTGGAAGATGCCGCGCTGCGCGTTGAACTGGGCCATTGGCAGGAAGCGCTTGCCAGCCTAACCGGCGCATTGCCCGAACGGCCGGTGCCCGAGCATGTGTGGGCGGGCATCAAGTCACGGATCGAGCCGCAGGTGCTGCACATGCCGGCCAAGAAACCGTTGTGGACGAACCTGCGACTGTGGGCGGCGGCGTTCGGGATTGTTATCGCAGTGCTGGTGGGCGTGTTGTACCAGCGCGACCTGAGTGTGGAGTACAACGCCACACTGGTCGCCGCCAACCAACAACCCGCGTTGCAGATCAAGGCCTTTGCCGACCACCTGCAAGTGGAACCCTTGTCACTGGCCGCCGTGACGTCGGCACAGGACCTGGAATTGTGGGCCATCAAGCCCGGAGGCAAACCGATCTCCCTGGGCTTGGTGCCCGCAGTGGGCAAAGGCCGAATCCAACTGAGCGAAGCGCAGCGAGCCTTGCTGACCGCACCGCTGACCTTGGCCGTGAGCCTGGAACCACACGGCGGCTCGCCCACCGGGCAACCCACCGGACCGGTGCTGTATCAGGGCCAATTGGCATCACTTTGACCTGCAAGGGGGGCCAGGAACCCATCGCGCAAACCAGAGTCCATGACAGCACTGAAAGCCCTGTCAGGAACAACGTTATGAGCGCTACACGCCCCACAATCATTGAGCCCAAGCCGCCTTTCTGGAGCCGTCCACGCCTGTTTATCGGCGTCTGCGTGGCCGTGATCGCCGGCCTCGGCGGCGCGTTCTACACTCAGGACAACGTCAAGTCCGCCGCCACCCTGATCACCACCACCCAACAGCCGGCGGCGCAGGTCATGGCTCACAAGGATTACCTGGAAGTGCAACCCATCGCCATCACCGCACCCGCGCCGGACCAGAGCCTGGAACTGTGGGCGATACCCGACGGCGGCAAGCCCGTGTCACTTGGACTGATACCGGAGGATGGCGAAGGCATCATCGGCTTGAACCCGAGGCAGCAGGCCTCGATCAGCAAACCGGTGGAATTGATGGTGAGTGCGGAGAGCAAAGGCGGCTCAGTGAGCAAGCAACCGACGGGGCCGACCGTCTATCAGGGGGCTTTGGCAACGCGCTGAGCCCATTGCCGCAAGGGTGCTCTGAGCACCCCGTTTTTTATCAAAATTGAATCTAAGCCACTGTCATTTCTCACAGTAGATGCTTGATAAAAACTCCCTCAGCATTCAAGTCCAATGCACAAGGGAGTCTCTCTCATGAACCTCAACCGTGTTGTTTGCCTATTGGCAATGCTCACTGTGACCGGTCACGTCTTTGCACAAACTTCTTCCTGCCCCAAGCCTGCCGACATCAAGCAATACCGGATGGACAAAGGCGGCTACCACTATGTGGCTGATGGTCCTTTGGATCAGAAATGGGCCGGCGAGAACGAGACCGCTAAAGAACTGCGCATGGCAAGCCTGGAATTCACGGCGGCAAACTACAAGCCCATAAACGACGAGAGAAACAGCATGCCTGCGGTCATCTGTGATTACTCCGGGGCCGGCGATGACGCCGTGAGACTGGTACTAAAACCTGTGCATCAGTTCTCACATGCGCCCAATACGTTCTGGGAAGCCAACTACTGCAAGGCTAATGACAACTTGAAATGCATGTTCAACCATCAATGAACGTTGCGCTGCGTAGGGCTGATTTGTAGTCATCAGCCCTAACTTAGGTAGTCCGTTTCCGAAACGCTACCAACTTCCTTGTACACGCCTTACATCCCTTATGGCGCCTTCTTATAGTCCTGCACCTCAGTCTTGGAGGTGTACGCGATGCAGGGACCTTACGCATTTATCAATGAACGGCCGCAGCCTTATCCGTTGCTCAAACTGAGCCTTTCTCTCACCCCAAATACCCAAACCAAGTTCGACATCCTCAACCAACACATTCGCAACACCGTAGTACTGCCTGGACATTTGGTCATTATCGGGGACAGCCGAACAGCTTCCTGTACCGCTGAAGAAGCCCGACTGATGCGATCGGCAGCCAACATCAAGCATGCGCTGTTGGCACACTCCGCCGCTGATCAATTTATGATCAAAAACTACGATCAATTGCAGACCATCATGTCCCATGCGTCTTTGGGCATCGGCAGTGTGAGCGGTGCTTGGAGCAATCACCTGACGCAGATCGAGCAGACGCTCAAGGAAATCGATGAATTGCATAAGCAGTACCTGAGGAACGGTACCGTGAGTGCGAGAAATGAATTTCTGGCTAAGCGTAGGGCGTTGTTTGCGAAGCTGGATACCCAACTCTCCGGGATGGCGCGCTTTGGTACGGGGCTGAAGAATGAAGGTTCAATCAAGAGAATGCTGGGGATCTCCAGCAAGAGCTATTGGCATCACGGGGAGATTCGCGGGTATGAGGACACAGTCGAGCGTATAGCCAAGGCGTCGCAGATATTGAAGAAGGGCACTTACATTGGTCTTGCGCTGGATGTTGGGTCGACAGCATTGGAGATAGCAGAGGCGTGTTCCACCGGGCGTGAGCAAGAATGTACGCGGGCGAAATATGTTGAAGGAGGCAAGTTGGTAGCTGGCGTTGGTGGCTCATACTTGGGAGCAAGACTTGGAGCCTCGATTGGCATCGGCGCCTGCATGTTAGTTTTTGGAATACCCACGGCTGGCGCCGGAGCCTTGGCATGTGCCATCGTCGGCGGTGCCGCAGGCGGCCTAGGGGGAGCCGCGCTGGGAACCGGACTTGCGCAAAGCACAGGCGATTTTATCTATAAGACTGCGAGGGATTAAATGGTCTGGTTCTACCTCGGTATTGGTTCAGTCATCCTAATGCTATTGAGCTTTCCGCTGATCTTTTGTGCCATGTATAAAAAGCTGGATGCTGCAGAAGGCTATGTGCAATACAGCACCTATCTAGTCGTGCAAAAACATATCTTCCGTAATTCACACTTTGAAGGACGCCCCCAGCGCGTATTCGCCATGGCGACGATTATTCTTATTCCAAAAATACTTCAATGGAAACATCTGGTGCTTGTTGAGGACGTTGAAAGAATACCAAAACATCTTAGGTATTGGATGGTGATACCGACACTCACTGCCTGCCTATCCTTTGCCGGCATGTTTATCAGTTGGTTTTTTATATAAGACTTATCTGCGATAAAAAAGGGCGACTCTAAGTCGCCCTTATCTATCAACTACGCCGCACTAAACAACTTATGCGGATCAATCACAAACTTCTTCGGCACGCCCGCATCGAACTCGCCATACCCACGTGGTGCGTCATCCAGGCTGATCACCTGCACACCGACGATTTCGGCAATGTTGATACGGTCCCACATGATCGCCTGCATCAGTTGGCGGTTGTACTTCATCACCGGCGTTTGCCCAGTGTGGAAGCTGTGGGATTTGGCCCAGCCCAGGCCGAAGCGGATGCTCAGGCTGCCCATCTTCGCGGCGGCATCCACAGCACCTGGATCTTCGGTGACGTAGAGGCCGGGGATACCGATCTTGCCCGCCACGCGCACCACGCCCATCAGTGAGTTGAGCACCGTGGCCGGGGCTTCGGCCTTGACGCCGTCGTGACCGTGACCGCGTGCTTCAAAGCCTACGCAGTCAACCGCGCAGTCCACTTCGGGCTCGCCGAGGAGCGCGGCGATTTGTTCGTGCAATGGGGTGTCGGTGGAGAGGTCGACGATTTCAAAACCCTGGGCCTTGGCGTGGGCCAGGCGGATGGAGTTGACGTCGCCGATGATCACCACCGCCGCGCCCAGCAGGCGTGCAGACGCAGCAGCTGCCAGGCCGACGGGACCGGCGCCGGCGATGTAGACGGTGCTGCCAGGGCCAACGCCAGCAGTCACCGCGCCGTGGTAGCCGGTGGGGAGAATGTCGGAGAGGCAGGTCAGGTCACGGATTTTCTCCATGGCCTTGTCACGGTCGGGCAGTTTCAGCAGGTTGAAGTCGGCGTATGGCACCAGCACGTATTCGGCCTGGCCACCGGTCCAGTCGCCCATATCGACGTAGCCATAAGCACCACCGGCACGGGCCGGGTTGACGGTCAGGCACACGCCGGTGTGCTGTTCTTTGCAGGAGCGGCAGCGGCCGCAGGCGACGTTGAAGGGGACGGAAACCAGGTCGCCGATCTTCAGGTTTTCGACGTCGCTGCCCTTCTCGATCACTTCACCGGTGATCTCGTGACCGAGCACCAGGCCGGTCTGGGCGGTGGTGCGGCCGCGCACCATGTGTTGGTCGGAGCCGCAGATGTTGGTGGAGACCACGCGCAGGATGACGCCGTGTTCAATCTTCCTGCCACGGGGGTCCTGCATTTTGGGATAGTCGATTTTCTGTACTTCGACCTTGCCGTTGCCGAGATACACGACACCACGATTACCAGACATGCTTTCACCTCGCTGTTGTTTTTATGGAACTGCGTTGCCCGTTGGGTGGGCAGCGCGTTTAAGTGCTCGGGTACAGATGCTGTTATTGCGTTGTTTGTGAGGGCCTCATCGGGGGCAAGCCCCCTCCCACAGTTGACCGAGTTCTACCTTTGGAATGCGGTCGAATGTGGGAGGGGGCTTGCTCCCGATGGCGGCAGTCAGAGCACCACCGTCCGATTGGCATTCAAGAACACCCGCCGCTCAATGTGATACCCCACCGCCCGCGCCAATGTCAGCCCTTCGATGTCCCGCCCCTTGGCAATCAAATCCTCGGGATAGTGGCTGTGATCCACCACCTCCACGCCTTGGGCGATGATCGGACCTTCGTCCAGATCGTTGTTGATGTAATGCGCCGTAGCGCCGACGAGTTTCACGCCCTTGTTGTACGCCTGGTGATAAGGCTTGGCGCCCTTGAACCCCGGCAGCAACGAGTGGTGAATATTGATGGCCTTGCCGTCCAGCTTGCGGCACAGCTCCGGCGACAGCACTTGCATGTAGCGCGCAAGGATCACCAGTTCGGCGCCCGTCTCTTCAATCACCTGCCACACCTGACGCTCCTGGGACGGTTTGTCGTTGGGGTCGAGGGGGAAATGGTAGTAGGGAATTTGATGCCAGTCGGCCAAAGGTTTGAGATCGGGATGGTTGGACACCACTGCGACCACATCCATAGACAGCTGACCGATACGCTGGCGGTACAGCAGGTCGTTTAGGCAGTGATCGGCCTTGGAGACCATGATCACCACTTTTGGCCGGTAGTTCGGCGCCGTCAGTTCGAAGATCATGCCAAAGGCTTCACCGCGCGTGGCCAGGCCATCGCGGAAAGCCTGCTCGTCGAAGCCATCCGGCTGGCGGAATTCGACGCGAATAAAAAACCGACCCGAGAGACGGTCATCGAACGAATGGTGCTCGGTGACGTAGCAGCCCTGTTCGAACAGATAGCGGGTGACCGCGTCCACCGTGCCGAGCACGCTGGGGCAGTCGGCGGTCAAAATCCATGTATCGGGTGCGCGGCTCATACTGGAATCCTCAGGCCCTTGTGGCGAGGGGGCTTGTCCCCCGTTGAGCTGCGAAGCAGCTCCAAAACCCGCCACTCGGTTATTGCAGAAAAAATGCGCTGACCTTAGTGGGACCGCTGCGCGCTCCAACGGGGGGCAATCCCCCTCGCCACAAAAGCGCCCACTCGATCAGGCTTGAACGCTCAGGCCGAATTCGGCCGAGGCGTCTTGCAGCCACAACCACCAGTAATCCGAGAAGCTGCGACGAATCACCAGTTCCCAGGTGTCTTCAGCCGTGTGGCGGATCACCAATTGCGACTTGGCGAACACCGTGCCCACTGCCTTGCCCACCGGGAAGTTGTTGGGGTGCACGTCGTAGCTGGTGGATTTCATCAGCACATCACGCACGTTCGGGCCGCTCAGTTCGAGGATCTGCTGACCGCCGCTGACGTTGACGACCTGGATATGCAAATCACCCAGAGCGGCGCGCAGGTTTTGTTCGGCGGCGAATTCCTCACCGCTTGGCACGATCAGCAACCACTCATCCGGGCCGAGCCATTGCAGACTGGTTTCGCCTTTGACGATGACCTGCAGGGCGCCGGGCAGTTCGATGCCCAGGGCCTTGTGCACGCCGGCGGCGAAGGCTGCGTCATGGCCGTCACCACGAAGGGTCAGGTGGCCGAGGAGTTTCTTTTCACGCACGGTCACGCCGGCGTTCTTGCGGCCCTTACCGACCAGGCTGGCGAGGTCGGCATGGTGCAGCGACGACTCGGCCTTGGCGCCGGAGGTGGGGCGTTGTTGGTAAACATTGGCTGCTGTCATAAAGCACCTATCTGAATTCTGGGGTGACTGTTCTGGCCTCATCGGGGGCAAGCCCCCTCCCACATTTGAAAGTATTCACCCATCAAAATGTGGGAGCAGGCTTGCTCCCGATGGCCGCGCCGCGGTCTATCAGATGTTCTGCCGATCACCCTTAGGATCAAAGAACACCGAAGACACAATCTCCGCCTCGATCACGCTGCCATCCGCCTGGGGTGAGAACACCCGCTCGCCGATGCGCTTCAAGCCGCCCTTCACCACGCCCATGGCAAACGAATAGCCCAGGGAGTTATGCGCATAACTTGAGGTGACGTGGCCGACCATCTTCATCGGGATCGACTGCTTCGGATCGAACACCAGTTGCGCGCCTTCCGGCAGCCACACAGTCGGGTCGATCGGCTTCAAGCCCACCAGTTGCTTACGCTCTTCGCGCACGCAGTCTTCACGGTTCATCCCACGCCAGCCGATCCACGAGAACGGTTTGGTGCGGCCAACGCACCAGCCCATGTTCAGGTCGTCCGGGGTCATCGAGCCGTCGGTGTCCTGGCCGACGATGATGAAGCCCTTCTCGGCCCGCAGTACGTGCATGGTCTCGGTGCCGTACGGGGTCAGGTTGTACTTTTTGCCGGCCGCGACGATCTGTTCCAGCACGCCCATGGCGTAGTCGGCCTGCACGTTGACTTCGTACGACAGCTCACCGGTAAACGAGATACGGAACACCCGCGCCGGCACACCGCCCACCAGGCCTTCTTTCCAAGTCATGAACGGGAAACCGTCCTTGTCCAGGTCGATGTCGGTGACTTCGGCCAGCAGCTTGCGGCTGTTAGGACCGGACAGGGTCATGGTCGCCCAATGGTCGGTGACCGAGGTGAAGTACACCTTGAGGTCCGGCCATTCGGTCTGTTGGTAGATTTCCAGCCACTGCAGCACACGGGCGGCGCCGCCGGTGGTGGTGGTCATCAGGAAGTGGTTGTCGGCGAGACAGGCGGTGACGCCGTCATCGAAGACCATGCCGTCTTCCTTGCACATCAGGCCGTAACGCGCCTTGCCCACATCGAGCTTGGTCCAGGCGTTGCTGTAGATGCGGTTGAGGAACTCACGCGCATCCGGGCCCTGGATGTCGATCTTGCCGAGGGTGGACGCATCCAGCAGGCCGACGCTGTCACGCACGGCCAGGCATTCGCGTTTCACGGCGGCGTGCAGGTCTTCACCGTTGCGCGGGAAGTACCACGGGCGTTTCCACTGACCGACGTCTTCAAACTCGGCGCCGTTTTTCACGTGCCAGGCTTGCAGCGCGGTGTAGCGCACGGGTTCGAAGATGTGCCCACAGTGCCGGCCCGCTACCGCGCCGAAGGTCACCGGCGTGTAGTTGGGGCGGAACATGGTGGTGCCCATCTGCGGGATGGTCACGTTCAGCGAGCGCGCGGCAATCGCCAGGCCATTGACGTTGCCGAGCTTGCCCTGGTCGGTGCCGAAGCCCAACGCGGTGTAGCGTTTGACGTGTTCCACCGACTCGAAACCTTCGCGGGTGGCGAGTTCGATGGCGGCGGCGGTGACGTCGTTCTGCAGGTCGACAAATTGCTTCGGCGCCCGTGCGGTCGCTTTCTCGTGAGGTACTTGGAACAGCGCCAGGGTTGGCTCTTCCAGACGGCTCAAAGCTTTTGGCAGCGTACCTTCCACCGGGGCAAAACCGGCTTCGCTGGCCGCGCGTACGCCGCCTTCAAAACCATCCGCCAGGGAATCGCCAAGGCCGTAGACGCCGTTGATGCCACCGACGCACACACGTTTCTGCGGTGCTTCGCCCGGTACAAAACCGAGGATGTCTTCGCGCCAGGTCGGCTTGCCACCCAGGTGCGAGGCCAAGTGGACCACCGGGCTGTAGCCGCCGGAGCTGGCCACCAGGTCGCAGTCCAGCCACTCGCCAGGGCTGGTGACTTTATGCGCCTTGACGTCGATCGCGGCGATACGCGCAGCGGTCACGCGCTTGGTGCCACGAGCCTCGATCACGGCGCTGCCGGTGAGGATACGAATACCTTTGGCGCGAGCTTCTTCAACCAGCGCGCCGCGTGGGTTGTGGCGCACATCCGCCACCGCGACCACTTGCAGACCGGCATCGAGCCAGTCCAGCGCAACGCGGTAAGCGTGGTCGTTGTTGGTCGACAGCACCAGCTTTTTACCCGGTGCTACGCCATAGCGACGCACGTAAGTGGAAACCGCACCCGCGAGCATATTGCCCGGCACGTCGTTGTTGCCGTACACCAGCGGACGCTCGCAAGCACCGGTCGCCAGGACCACACGCTTGGCACGCACGCGGTGGATGCGCTGGCGCACCACACCAATCGGCGCACGGTCACCCAAGTGATCGGTGAGGCGCTCGTGAATGGTCAGGAAGTTATGGTCGTGGTAACCGTTGACGGTGGCGCGGGGCAGCAGCACCACGTCCGGCAGGGATTTCAGTTCGGCGATGACACTCGCGACCCATTCAGTGGCCGGCTTGCCGTCGAGGCTTTCGCGGGAATCGAGCAGCGAACCGCCGAACTCTTCCTGCTCATCGGCGATGATCACGCGAGCACCGCCGCGCGCAGCAGCCAGTGCAGCAGCGAGGCCGGCGGGGCCTGCGCCGACCACCAGCACGTCGCAGTGACGGTTGAAGTTGTCGTAGGTGTCCGGGTCGTTCTCGGTCGGCGAGCGACCCAGCCCTGCGGCCTTACGGATGTACTTCTCGTAGGTCATCCAGAACGATTGCGGGTACATGAAGGTTTTGTAGTAGAAACCCGGCGGCATCAGCTTGCCGCCGACCTTGCCGAGAATGCCCATCATGTCGTTGTTGACGCTCGGCCAGCCGTTGGTGCTGGTGGCGACCAGGCCTTGGTACAGCGCCTGTTGCGTGGCGCGCACGTTAGGGATTTGCGTGGCTTCGGTGGCGCCGATCTGCAGCACCGCGTTTGGCTCTTCAGCGCCGGCAGCAAAGATGCCCCGTGGGCGCGAGTACTTGAAGCTGCGGCCAATGATGTCGACGCCGTTGGCCAGCAATGCAGCGGCCAGGGTATCGCCTTCAAAGCCTTTGTAGCTCTGGCCGTTGAAGCTGAAGGTAAGGACTTTATTCCGGTCGATCCGGCCACCGTTGGACAGGCGATTGATCTGGCTCATACCTTCTCTCCAGAGGCCTTGGCGGTGAATTGCGGCTTCTCACCGATCTTGTAGGTTTCAAGAATTTCGTAGGTCACGGTGTCGCGGGTCGCGTTGAAATATTGGCGGCAACCGGCGGCATGGATCCACAGTTCGTGATGCAGGCCGCGCGGGTTGTCGCGGAAGAACATGTAGTCGCCCCACTGCTCGTCGGTGCAGGCATTCGGGTCCAGCGGGCGCGGGATGTGCGCTTGGCCGGACGCGTGGAATTCCTCTTCGGAGCGCAGTTCGCCACAGTGAGGACAGAAGATATGCAACATAGGAAATTTCTCCTGTTAGTGGGCGACGGCCGCAGCGCCGTGTTCGTCGATCAACGCACCGTTGTGGAAACGGTCGATGGAGAAAGGTGCAGCCAATGGGTGCATTTCACCCTTGGCGAGACTCGCGGCAAACACGTTGCCTGAGCCCGGCGTAGCCTTGAAGCCACCGGTGCCCCAACCGCAGTTGAAGAACATGTTCGGTACTGGGGTCTTGGAGATGATCGGGCAGGCGTCCGGCGTGGTGTCGACGATGCCGCCCCACTGACGGTTCATGCGCACGCGCGACAGCACCGGGAACATCTCGACGATGGCCTGGATGGTGTGTTCGATCACCGGGTATGAGCCGCGCTGGCCGTAGCCGTTGTAGCCGTCGATACCGGCCCCGATCACCAGGTCGCCCTTGTCGGACTGGCTGATGTAACCGTGCACGGCGTTGGACATGATCACGCTGTCGATAATCGGCTTGATCGGCTCCGACACCAACGCTTGCAGCGGGTGGGATTCGATCGGCAGGCGGAAACCGGCGAGCGAAGCCATGTGGCCGGAGTTACCCGCCGTCACCACACCGACGCGCTTGGCGCCGATAAAACCCTTGTTGGTTTCCACACCGATGCACACGCCGTTTTCCTTGCGGAAACCGATCACTTCGGTCTGCTGGATCAGGTCCACGCCGAGTGCGTCAGCGGCGCGGGCAAAGCCCCAGGCCACGGCATCGTGACGGGCCACGCCGCCGCGACGTTGCACGGTGGCGCCAAGCACCGGGTAGCGGGTGTTCTTGGAGCAATCCAGGTACGGAATCTCGTCGGCCACTTGCTTGGCATTGAGCAGTTCGCCGTCCACGCCGTTGAGGCGGTTGGCGCTCACACGGCGCTCGGAATCACGGATGTCCTGCAGGGTGTGGCACAGGTTGTACACGCCACGCTGAGAGAACATCACGTTGTAGTTCAGGTCCTGGGACAGGCCTTCCCACAGTTTCATCGCGTGTTCGTACAGGTGCGCCGACTCATCCCACAGGTAGTTGGAACGCACGATGGTGGTGTTGCGCGCGGTGTTACCACCGCCCAACCAACCTTTCTCGACCACGGCCACGTTGGTGATGCCGTGCTCTTTCGCCAAGTAGTAGGCGGTCGCCAGACCATGCCCGCCGCCGCCGACGATAACCACGTCGTAGACCTTCTTAGGGGTCGGCGTGCGCCACATCTTCTGCCAGTTTTCGTGGTGGCTGAGGGAGTGCTTGAAGAGGCCGAAGCCCGAGTAGCGTTGCATAGTCATTACTCCAAAACCGCGCTCAGCGATAAACCGGGAAATCAGCGCACAGGGCAGACACGTGCTTGGCCACGTTGGCCTCGACGTCGGCATCGCCGAGGTTGTCGAGGATGTCGCAGATCCAGCCGGCCAACTCAACACACTGCGCCACTTTGAAACCGCGCGTGGTCACCGCCGGGGTGCCGATGCGAAGGCCCGAGGTCACGAACGGCGACTGCGGGTCATTCGGCACGGCGTTTTTGTTGACGGTGATGTGGGCGCGACCGAGGGCGGCATCCGCCTCTTTGCCGGTGAGGCCCTGACGGATCAGGCTGACCAGGAACAAGTGGTTATCGGTGCCGCCGGACACTACATCGTAGCCGCGTTTGATAAACACGCCGGCCATGGCCTGGGCGTTGTCGATCACCTGCTGCTGGTAGACCTTGAAGCCTGGCTCCTGGGCTTCCTTGAAGCACACGGCCTTGCCGGCGATCACATGCATCAGCGGGCCGCCCTGGGCGCCAGGGAACACGGCGGCGTTGAGTTTCTTTTCAATTTCTTCGTTGGCCTTGGCCAGGATCAAACCGCCACGTGGACCGCGCAGGGTTTTGTGGGTGGTGGTGGTGACCACGTCTGCGTAGGGCAGCGGGTTCGGGTACAGGCCGGCGGCAACCAGGCCGGCGACGTGGGCCATGTCGACGAACAGCAGCGCGCCGACTTTGTCAGCGATGGCGCGAAAACGTGGGAAATCCAGGGTCTTGGAGTAGGCAGAGAAACCGGCCACCACCATTTTCGGCTTGTGCTCGACGGCCAGGCGCTCGACTTCGTCGTAGTCGATCAAGCCGGTGTCGGTGTTGATGCCGTATTGCACCGCGTTGTAGAGCTTGCCCGAGGACGACACTTTGGCGCCGTGGGTCAGGTGACCGCCGTGGGCCAGGCTCATGCCCAGGATGGTGTCGCCGGCATTGATCAACGCCAGGTACACAGCGCTGTTGGCAGACGAACCGGAGTGTGGCTGCACGTTGGCGTAATCGGCGCCGAACAGTTGCTTGGCGCGCTCGATGGCCAGGGCTTCAACCTTGTCCACGTGCTCGCAGCCGCCGTAGTAGCGCTTGCCTGGGTAGCCTTCGGCGTATTTGTTGGTGAGGCCGCTGCCTTGAGCTTCCATCACACGCTTGCTGGTGTAGTTCTCCGACGCGATCAGCTCGATATGATCTTCCTGACGCTGCTCTTCGGCATTCATGGCCGCCAGCAGTGCGTCGTCATATCCCTGGATCTGGTCTTGTTTGCTGAACATCGCGTCTCTCCCAGCCTTTCGTATTGTTGAGGCCCGTCGCAGGGCCCTTTGATGCGATGGTAGGGCTGGCGCAGACAGGCCAAATGCCTACGGACGCCACGCAAAGGTGCGTTTACGACATTGCCGGAACAACACAGAACAAATGTGGGAGAGGGCTTGCTCCCGATAGCGGTGTGTCAGCCACAGCATGTGCAAGCTGATCCACCGCTATCGGGAGCAAGCCCCCTCCCACAATGGGTCAGGTGATGAACTTGCGAAGGAGTAGCAGCAGCAGGAAATGCGCGGGATAGAGCACATACGCCCAACGACGCATGGCCGGGGGCCCGGCGCTTTTGGCATGTCGCAATAAGACCAAGCCCGCCAATGGCGCAATCAGGCATGCAGCCAACCCCAACAGCGCCACCAGCGTGCCGCTATTGAGCAGGATCTGCCACTGGTTGGCCGCGACGCAGACCAGGCCCGGCAACACACTGAAATACCAAGGCCGACTAAACACCAGCAGCATCGCCAATGGCAGCAATACACCAAAGAAACCGAACATTAAGTGGGATGAAAATACGGCCGCTATCGTGGCGGCGATCAACGCCAATCCTCGATCAATAAGCGCCTTCTGCTGCCATCCTCGGGCAACCAGCAAGCCCAAGGCCAAGGTCGGCAGCACATTCAACGTATCGGCATCGTCGATAAACATCCGGTACGGCACTTCGCTGATCACACTGAACAGCAGCAGCCAGCCCAGGTAACGCCAATGCCCAGTCACCGGTGCGTTTGCGACGCGGTGCAGGTTCGCCGCAATCGCCAGGCAAAACCACGGGAACGCCAAGCGCCCCGGTACGTAGAGGCCATCGAGGCTCAAGCCGACATAACGCAGGTGGTCGAGCACCATGCTCAGCAGCGCCAGCCACTTGAGCAAATCCAAAGCGCCATCACGGACACGTCCGACAGGTATCGTTTCAGTACCGTGCATAATTCCCCAGTGACTTTGCATTTACAGAGCGTGCGTACGCCCGACAATCTTGGTTAAAGTGCGCACCAACATCGACCACAGGAATGGGCCATGACCGACAAGAGCCAACAATTCGCCAGTGACAACTATTCGGGCATTTGCCCGGAAGCCTGGGCCGCCATGGAACAAGCCAACCAAGGCCATCAACGCGCCTATGGCGATGATGAATGGACCCACCGCGCCGCCGACGGTTTCCGCAACCTGTTCGAAACCGACTGCGAAGTGTTCTTCGCCTTCAACGGCACCGCCGCCAATTCACTGGCGCTGTCCTCCTTGTGCCAGAGCTACCATAGCGTGATTTGCTCGGAAACGGCCCACGTCGAAACCGACGAATGCGGCGCGCCAGAGTTTTTCTCCAACGGCTCCAAACTGCTCGTAGCCCGCACCGAAAACGGCAAGCTGACCCCGGAATCGATCCGCGAGATCGCGCTCAAACGCCAAGACATCCATTACCCCAAACCCCGCGTAGTCACCCTGACCCAAGCCACTGAAGTCGGCAGCGTGTACACCCCGGAAGAAATCCGCGCCATCAGCGCCACTTGCAAAGAACTGGGCCTGAACCTGCACATGGACGGCGCGCGCTTTTCCAACGCCTGCGCCTTCCTCGGCTGCTCGCCAGCAGACCTGACTTGGAAAGCCGGTGTGGACGTACTGTGCTTTGGCGGCACAAAGAACGGCATGGCCGTGGGGGAAGCGATCCTGTTCTTCAACCACAAGCTGGCCGAAGACTTCGACTACCGCTGCAAACAGGCCGGCCAGCTCGCGTCGAAAATGCGCTTCCTGTCGGCGCCATGGGTGGGGCTGCTGGAAAACGACGCCTGGCTCAAACATGCACGCCACGCCAACCACTGCGCACAACTGCTGAGCAGCCTGGTGGCGGATATTCCGGGCGTGGAATTGATGTTCCCGGTACAGGCCAACGGCGTATTCCTGCAACTCTCGGAACCAGCCATTGCCGCGTTGACCGCCAAGGGCTGGCGCTTCTACACCTTCATCGGTAAAGGCGGCGCGCGATTCATGTGCGCGTGGGATACCGAGGAAGAGCGCGTGCGCGAACTGGCCGCAGACATCCGCGAAGTCATGGGCGCCTGACAATGACTCACTGATATGCATAAAAAATGTGGGAGGGGGCTTGCTCCCGATGGCGGTGGGTCAGCTTGCACATGCAGTGGCTGACACTCTGCTATCGGGACCAAGCCCCCTCCCACATGTGGACTGTGTTGTGCCTGGAGGAAGAGCGTGCGCGAACTGGCCGCAGACATCCGCGAAGTCATGGGCGCCTGACAATCACTCACTGATGTACATAAAAAATGTGGGAGGGGGCTTGCTCCCGATGGCGGTGGGTCAGCCTGCACATGCAGTGACTGACACTCTGCTATCGGGAGCAAGCCCCCTCCCACATTTGGACGGTGTTGTGCCTGGAGGAAGAACGCGTGCGCGAACTGGCCGCAGACATCCGCGAAGTCATGGGCGCCTGACAATGACTCACTGATGTACATAAAAAATGTGGGAGGGGGCTTGCTCCCGATGGCGGTGGGTCAGCTTGCACATGCAGTGGCTGACACTTTGCTATCGGGAGCAAGCCCCCTCCCACATTTGGACTGTGTTGTGCCTGGAGGAATTGCGCGTGCGCGAACTGGCCGCAGACATCCGCGAAGTCATGGGCGCCTGACAATGACTCACTGATGTACATAAAAAATGTGGGAGGGGGCTTGCTCCCTATGGCGGCGGGTCAGCTTGCACATGCAGTGGCTGACACTCTGCTATCGGGAGCAAGCCCCCTCCCACATTTGGACTGTGTTGTGCCTGCAGGAAGAGCGCGTGCGCGAACTGGCCGCAGACATCCGCGAAGTCATGGGCGCCTGACAATGACTCACTGATGTACATAAAAAATGTGGGAGGGGCCTTGCTCCCGATGGCGGTGGGTCAGCTTGCACATGCAGTGGCTGACACTCTGCTATCGGGAGCAACCCCCCTCCCACATTTGGAATGTGTTGTGCCTGGAGGAAGAGCGCGTGCGCGAACTGGCCGCAGACATCCGCGAAGTCATGGGCGCCTGACAATGACTCACTGATGTGCATAAAAAATGTGGGAGGGGGCTTGCTCCCGATGGCGGTGGGTCAGCTTGCACATGCAGTGACTGACACTCTGCTATCGGGACCAAGCCCCCTCCCACATGTGGACTGTGTTGTGCCTGGAGGAAGAGCGTGCGCGAACTGGCCGCAGACATCCGCGAAGTCATGGGCGCCTGACAATCACTCACTGATGTACATAAAAAATGTGGGAGGGGGCTTGCTCCCGATGGCGGTGGGTCAGCCTGCACATGCAGTGACTGACACTCTGCTATCGGGAGCAAGCCCCCTCCCACATTTGGACTGTGTTGTGCCTGTTTGAGCAATCAGAACTCGATACGCACATCCCCTTTCGGCACGCTACAGCACGACAGGATGTAACCGTCGGCTTCGTCTTCCTCGGTGATCCCGCCGTTGTGGTCCATCTCGACCTCCCCGCCCAGCTTCATCACCTTGCACGTTCCGCAAATGCCCATGCCGCAAGCTTTCGGGATCAACAGCCCAAGCTTGGCCGCCGCTGCGTGCACGGTTTCGCCCGGCGCCACGCGGATGCTCTTGCCTGACGAAATGAATTCCACCTGATGCAGGTCTGCCAAATCGATTTCCGGCGCGTCGGCCGCTTGTTCGGCTTGTTCCACCGCATCGGCACGAGCTTCCGGCGGCGTCGCACCGAAGGATTCCTCGTGATAGCGCGCCATGTCGAACCCGGCCACTTCCAGCAGGCGCTTGACCGCGTTCATGTAAGGCGTCGGGCCGCAGCAGAACACTTCGCGCTCCAGGAAGTCGGGCACCATCAGTTCGAGCATCTTGTGGTTCAGGTAGCCCCGATAACCGGCCCAAGGCTCGCCCAGACCGTGCTTCTCACAAATCAGGTGCAGGCTGAAGTTATCGATCCGCGACGCCATGTGCTCCAGCTCGCGGTGGTAAATGATGTCTTTAGGCGAGCGGGCGCTGTGGATAAAGGTCATGTCGACATTGGCGTTGGTGTCGTAGAACCAACGCGCCATGGACATCACGGGAGTAATCCCCACACCGCCGCTGAGGTACAAGACTTTGGGGCTTGGGAAGTCGATGGCGTTGAACAACCCCACCGGTCCGTGTACCGCCAGCTCCTGACCTTCGTGCAGCGTGTCGTGCAGCCAGTTGGACACCTTGCCGCCCGGCACACGCTTGATGGTCACCGAGAAGCTGTAAGGCACCGAGGGCGAGCTCGAAATCGTGTACGAGCGCATGATCGGCTGGCCTTCGATTTCCAGCTCCAGGGTGACAAATTGCCCCGGCTTGAAAAAGAACAGGATCGGCTGGTCGGCCATGAAGCAAAAGGTGCGCACGTCCCAGGTTTCCTGGATGACTTTGACGCAACGGACGATGTGCCGACCATTGGCCCAGGTCTGGGTAGTTACTGGATTCAGGAAACTGTTGGACATGCTGATTCTCCACTGCCGATATTCGGCTTTATGGTGGCGATTCTGCGTAACGCGAGAACCACCCATTTACCTATCTGCGACATTCACATACTTATCGCGACCAGCCCCCAACGACAGGGGGTTGCGCGTCGGGATCAGATTGGGCCATGTCGCCCATGGATAAGGATCGTCGCAACGCCGGCCCCACACTCGCACCCAACAACTACGCTTTCTTTACGCCTTGCATAGCATCAACCGTAGCCACTATTCGCCGGCCACACAGAATGGCCATGAGGACACACACGATGGACGTCACCGCAACCTTAAGCTTGGGCGATCCGCTGGAACCCGCACGCAAGGCCACCGCGCAAATGCTGCAAGAGCGCGAGCGCACGTTTTCGCTGCCGCAGCCGTTCTACTCTGATGACCGGCTGTTTGATATCGACATGCAGGAGATTTTCCAGAAAGAGTGGTTAATCGCCGGCATGACCTGCGAAATTCCCGCCAAGGGCAACTACCTGACCCTGCAAATCGGCAAGAACCCGATCATCGTGATTCGTGGCGCCGAAGGCGTGGTGCATGCGTTCCACAACGTCTGCCGCCATCGCGGCTCGCGCCTGTGCACCAGTGACAAGGGCAAGGTCGCCAAACTGGTGTGTCACTACCACCAGTGGACTTACGAGCTGGACGGCCGCCTGCTGTTTGCCGGTACCGAAATGGGCGCCGACTTCGACATGAAGCAGTACGGTTTGAAGCCGGTGAACGTGAAGACCGCCGGTGGCTACATCTTCATCAGCCTGGCCGAGAACCCGCCGGCCATTGATGACTTCCTGTCGACCCTGAACCACTACATGGAACCGTACGACATGGAGAACACCAAGGTGGCGGTGCAAACCACCTTGATGGAAAAAGCCAACTGGAAGCTGGTGCTGGAAAACAACCGCGAGTGCTACCACTGCAACGCCTCGCACCCGGAACTGCTCAAGACCCTGCTGGAATGGGACGATGTCACCGACCCGCGCGCCGACCAGGCGTTCAAGGACCACGTGGCCGCCTCCGCAGCCGCTTGGGACGCGGAAAAAATTCCTTACGCCCACGCCAGCTTCGGGCTGCGCAACCGCATCGTGCGCATGCCGCTGCTCAAGGGCACTGTGTCGATGACGCTGGACGGCAAGCAAGGCTGCGCCAAGCTGATGGGCCGCATCAAAAACCCCGATCTGGGCTCGATGCGCATCCTGCACCTGCCGCATTCCTGGAACCACTGCATGGGCGATCACATCATCGTGTTCACCGTGTGGCCAATCAGCGCCCAGGAAACCATGGTCACCACCAAGTGGATCGTGCACAAGGACGCCGTCGAAGGCGTGGACTACGACGTGGAGCGCATGCGCCAAGTGTGGGACGCCACCAACGACCAGGACCGTCGCTTGGCAGAAGAGAACCAGCGCGGGATCAACTCCACCGCTTACCAGCCAGGGCCGTACTCCAAGACCTATGAGTTCGGCGTGGTGAACTTTGTGGACTGGTACAGCGAGCGCCTGCTGAGCAATCTGGGCGCTGCACCGGCGCCTTACCTCAAAGGCGTGGCTGCACACGAATAATCGATACCCGCAGCTCAACAAGGTGGGAGGGGGACAAGCCCCCTCCCCCACTTGAACCTCACACTGCTCAATATTTGACCAAATCTCTCGCAGGCCTCTGCCAGCGCGCCCTCCAGCCTTTACCCAACAACTTATCCACAAAGCCACCCACAGTAATTGTGGGCAACTGGCTTACTTGTCCAAAATTAACTGAAGAAAATCCGTGACTTATTCGACTCCACGGTTTTTTCCCTGCTTTGATCAATTTATGATCAATAGCCTACAGGCCACGTAATACAAAGCCCACAGCGGTACGCAAACACCTTATCCACAGATCCGCCAACAGACTTTGGGGGCAACTCTGGCGACGCTGTGGAAAACCGCCTCAAACCTTCATAAACCGGGGCATCTACCGGTTTAGCGGAACAAAAAGGCCGAATTGATCAAAATACAACCAACTCACTGAGAGCCACTGTTTATATGGCCTGTAGCTGATAGCGAACATCTTATCCACAGAACCGCCAACAGAGTTTGGGGGCAAGTCGAGAATGGGCAGCGTCCTTATCCACATCAAAACGCCTGTAAAAACCGCCACTTAGCCTGGTTGTTTTTCGTACAGCGCGCTGCAGGCCTTGATTTACATGCTCTGTGGACAACCACAAACACCTTATCCACAGGCACGTGCACAGTGATTGTGGGTAACCACCGCTTATCGGCCAACTGTACAAAAAATACTCAGATTCAAAGTTCATCTACACTCACTTTTGCAGTTATATCCATTGGCCTGGGTTAATGCAGAAGTCCTTGGCGCGATAGAGGGAGATAGATCAGTGATAGGGCGGGGTCATTCCAGCCATCACTGCGCCAAAGGTTTTACGCTGATTGAATTACTACTGACGCTGGCCTTACTGGCCACGCTTTCGACAGTGGCTTATCCGCTGACGGCGTTGATGGGTAAACGCGACAGGGAACTTGACCTGCAACGCTCGTTGCGGGAAATACGCCGTGGGATCGACGCCTACAAAGAAGCCAGCGACGACGGACGTATTGAAAAAAGTATCAGCGACAGCGGTTATCCACCCTCCCTCCAAGCATTAGTCGAGGGGGTCACGGACAAGACCGATCTCAAAGGCAAAAAACTCTTCATCCTGCGCCGCATCCCCCGCGACCCCGTCTGCGAGTGTCCGGAACTGTTGCCCGCGCAAACCTGGCAACTGCGCAGTTACAAGAGCACCGCTGATAACCCACAAGAGGGGGAAGATGTATTCGACGTTTCGTCCCGCAGCACTCGGGAGAGTTTGAATGGAACGTCATACAGCCAGTGGTAATCGGGGTTTTACCCTGATCGAGTTGCTGGTGGTGATGGCTATCATCGCCACCCTCATGACCCTCGTGACGCCCCAGTATTTTCGCCAGCACGCCAAGGCCCAGGAAACCGTGCTGCGCCATAACCTGTCCTCCATCCGCCAGGCCCTGGACCAATACCGTGAAGACCACGGCAACAATCCCGAGTCCCTGCAAGCCCTGGTCGACCGGCGCTATTTGCGCGAAATCCCCATGGACCCGCTCACCGGCAAGCGCGACACCTGGCAACTGCAACCCTCCGACGAACAAGGCCTGGGCGACGTGCGCAGCGGTGCGCCCGGCAGCGCCCACGACGGGAGCGCCTATGCAGACTGGTAAACACCGCCAGGACGGCTCGGTGTTCATGGGCATGTTGGTGACAGTGGCCGTGGTGGCCGTGATGTTGATGGAAACAGGCACGCTGTGGTCCAGCGTGTTGCAGCGCGAGCGTGAGTTGGAACTGCTGGCGCGAGGCAATGAAATTCGGCGGGCGATCGGCCTGTACTACGCCGCCGGTAATACGTTCCCCAAGTCCCTCGAAGATTTGGTGCTGGACCGCCGCCAACCGACCATCAAGCGCTACCTGCGCCGGGTCTACAACGACCCGCTGACTGGCACCGCCGATTGGGGCGTGGT
The DNA here is from genome assembly GCF_054683855.1 of Pseudomonas sp. H1_D04. Classification (NCBI taxonomy): domain Bacteria; kingdom Pseudomonadati; phylum Pseudomonadota; class Gammaproteobacteria; order Pseudomonadales; family Pseudomonadaceae; genus Pseudomonas; species Pseudomonas sp. H1_D04. Next base: position 2,680,118 of record NZ_CP162826.1, on the reverse strand, counting down.
CCCGGGGCCGGGTGAAACGATCATGGGCGTGTTCAGCAACGCCAGCGGCACGCCGTTCAAGCAAAGCAACTTTGCGGTGATCAATCAGAGTTTTACAGGGCAAGGCAGTTATCAAGGGTGGGTGTTTCTGTACGGCCCTGGACAGAGTAACCCTCCAATCCCCAGCGCTCCCCGTGGAGACCAGCCCAACCAATGATGCCCTTGCACACACACTGATCGTTCCAGCCGTTCGGAACTTTTCTATCTGAATTGAGGCGGACTACAACATGAATAACCTACAGCGCTACACAAGGAACTTGATTAACTGGGTGCTCGCACTGGCAATTCTGATGCCGGCGCTGGCGATAGCCCATGGCGGCGTGGATACCCCCATCGCACGACAGATCCACTGCAGAATGCTTCCGGACTTTTGGTCAGGTAGCAAAAGTGACGCGGGGTGCGCAGCACTGGACGAAATAAGTGGGAGGTATCCAGGTCAACAATGGAATGAAGTCGCGCATTTGATCCGGGCGCCCGGTTATGAGGACCTGGAGACCGTCAAGCGAGAAGTGCCGGACGGCAAACTGTGCTCGGCAGCCGACAGCGAAAAAGACGGCCTGAACCTGGTGGGGAACGAATCGCCGCCGAAGGCGAAATGGGATTGGCACCGCACCGACGTGACGCCCGAAAACGGCAAAATGGACGTGCGCATCATCGGCACGGCGCCCCACGTGCCCAGCTTTGCGCGGGTGTTCCTGACCAAACCAGGCGTTGACCCAACCCGCGCCCCCTTGACCTGGAATGACTTGACCCTTATCCACACCGAGCAATTCACGGTCGCGCAAACCAACTGGGGCAACAAGCCACCGGCTATTTCGGCCTCGGGATACTTCAAGATGTCAGTTCCGGTTCCGGCACAGCAGTCCGGCAAGGCGACGCTCTTCGTGCAATGGCAGCGCATAGATCCGGCCGGGGAAGGGTTCTACAACTGCAGCGACATTAACATCGTCGGGGGCGGTATTCCGGAGCGCTGGCGCGAGCTTGGCCAGTTCATCGACGCCGTCATGGGCGCCCTCAAACCCGGTGACGCCGTGCGCTTCCGCATCCTCGACAACACCCCGCGAGCCCAGGAGGTCGTCGATATAACCCTGCCCATCACGGCAGCCAATCTGGACGCGAAAATCTGGGGCCAACAACTGGCCAGTCAGATCAATGCGAGCATCGCCAAAGTCGGGGAAAAGCACGGCAACGAAATTGCGTTCAACTCAGCCGACCCAAGCGCCAACTCAGTGTTCGTCCAGAACGAGGGTTACTCCAAGGCGATGTCCATCATTCCGGGTGGGGAAACGCCTGTTAACCCAGCGCCACCGGTTGCCCGTATTACCGGCCCCACTTCGTTGAAGTCCGGACAGGCTTTTACCTTCAGTGGCACGGGCTCGACCGGTAGCAACGGGCAACTGCTCTACCAATGGGCGGTGCCTGGGATGACCGGGGCGCAGAACGCCGCCAACGTCAGCGGTACTGCCTACACCGTCACAGAGGCGACCCCGTTCAAGGCACGCCTGAATGTGCGCGACCAGCAAAACGGCAAGACCAGCCAGGCGGAGTTCGACTTCACGGTGACTCCGGACAGCGGCGGCGGAGAGTATCCGGCCTACGTAGAGGGCACGCCGTACAAAGCCGGGGACATCGTGAGCAACGCTGGCGGTAACTACCGCTGCAGACCGTTTCCGAACAGCGGCTGGTGCGCTGGTGCCGCATGGGCTTATGCACCGGAAACCGGCGAAGCATGGCGCGACGCTTGGGAAAAGGTGGAATAAGCCGACGCGCATATTCATTAACTCGATAACCCCAAGAGCCAAACGTTATAGGGCGCCTCACGGCGCCTTATATCGACGAACGCTACAGTTGTAGAGGTGTAATTCGAATAGCGATGCAGTACTACCGGCGGTGCCCGCTCAAACGCGGGCCGGGAGATGGCTACACAACCGCCGTGCCTTGGCACTCCCACAGGGTATCTCCATGTACAGTCGCGCCTTTTTCCGCACCCGCTCCTGCGGTTTCACCTTGCTTGAGCTGCTGGTAGTCCTGCTGATCATCGCCCTGCTCGCCAGCTACGTCGGGCCGAAGATGTTTGATCGATTGGAACTGGCCAAGGTGCAAACAGCCCAGGGGCAGATGAAGTCCCTTGCCGATGCCTTGCATCAGTACCGCTTGGACACTGGCACCTACCCCGACGAAACACTCGGCCTGAATGCGCTCACGACGCGCCCCGCCAACGCGAACAATTGGCAAGGGCCGTACCTCAAGTCACTGCCGCCAGACCCATGGGGCAACCCTTACCTCTTCAAGAACCCCGGCACTGCGCCCAACGACGCAGAGATCATCTGCCTGGGCCGAGACGGCAAAGCCGGCGGTGAGAACACCTACGCCGACATCGTCTACGGGCTGTGACCCACCATGCGCCGCCTGCCGCTTGCCTTAACCCTGTTGTGCTGCATGGGCGTTGCCCAGGCCAACTGCTGGCAATTGGCGGCCAGCCGTTACCACGTTGACCCGCTTCTGCTGTACGCCATCGCCAAGGTCGAGTCCGGCCTCAACCCACACGCGCGTAACGTCAACAGTGACGGCAGCCAGGACATCGGCCTGATGCAAATCAACAGCCGTCACTTGCCTGCGCTCGCGCAATGGGGCATCACCGAACAACACCTGATTACCCAGCCCTGCACCAGCGTGATGGTCGGCGCGTGGATCCTCGCCGGGTTTATCCGCGAACAGGGCTATGGCTGGCAGGCAGTCGGCGCCTACAACGCCGGGGCCAAGTCGGATCGCCAGGCGCAGCGCTCGCGCTACGCCCGGGCGGTGTGGCGCTACTACGGTGAGTTACTGCAACAACGCCAACAACTGGCGAGGCAGGCACCATGATCGACGTCGACGCACGCATCATCCGCGACGGCCATTTGCAGTCCCTGCAACTGCACGCCGTGGACCTCTCCCAGGCGCGCCGGCAACTGCAGGCCGAGGGTGTGCAAGTCATCTCGCTCAAAGCCCGCCGCCAACTCAAACTGCCGAGTCGCCGCAGCACGTTCGCCCTTGGCCTGTTTATCCAGGAACTGGTGGTGCTGCTGGACGCCGGACTGGTGCTGGTGGAAGCGGTGGAAACCCTGCGCGACAAGGCGCCGCCGGGCGTCAACCGACAGGTCATGAGCGATCTGCTCGCCTCCATGTATGAAGGCAACTCACTGTCCAAGGCGATGCAGCTCAAGCCACAGACGTTTCCTTCGCTGTTGATCGCCACCGTGGCGTCCTCCGAGCACAGCGGCCAATTGGCCGTGGCCCTGCGCCGCTACCATCATTTCGAAGCGCATTTGGAAACCGTCAAAAAGCGCGTCAGCGGCGCCCTGATGTACCCCTTGGTGGTGCTCAGCGTGGGCGCGTTGATCCTGCTGTTTCTGCTGTTTTTCGTGATCCCGCGCTTCGCCTCGGTATTCGATGCGGTCACCGACCTGCCAGCCACCGCGCGCTTCATGGTGTGGTGGGGCGCGCTGGTGGACGCCCATAGCCTGGAGATGCTGGTCGGCCTGGTACTGGTCATCGCTGCACTGGTGCTGATGTTTCGCAGCGCCGGGTTCAAGCGTCGCGCAGCGGGCCTGTTCTGGAAAATCCCCAGCCTGGGAGCCCAGCGCACGCTGTTTGTGCTCGCGCGGTTTTATCGCACCGCAGGCATGTTGCTGATGGGCGGAATGCCGGTGGTCACGGCGGTGGAGTTGTCCGGCGCGCTACTGCCCGTGGAACGTCAAGGCGCCTTGCGCCAAGCCATGACCGATATCCAGGCCGGACAACCCCTCTCTACCGCCCTCGCCCGCCATCAACTGACCACCGCCGTCGCCGAACGCCTATTGCGGGTGGGCGAGCAAAGCGGCGAATTGGCGGCCATGTGTGAGCGCATCGCGCAATTTCACGATGAGGCACTGGAGCGCGCCATTGAGCTGTTCAGCAAGGTGTTCGAGCCACTGTTGATGCTGGTGGTGGGCGGGCTGATCGGCTTGATCGTGTTCATGCTGTACATGCCGATTTTCGAACTGGCGGGTTCCATTCAGGGGTAACGCGATGAGTGAGCAGACACTGCAATGGCAAGCGCTTGCGGCACAACGAGGCATCCCCTTGTCCGATTACCTGCGGGAGGTCCTGGAAAAAGCACCCGACCAATTAAGCACTATCGCCCAGCCCCTCGGCCTGCTTGCCATCGCCCCGCAAACCCTCAGTGAAAACTGGCGTTTTGATCTGCTGGCATTGCCCCAGGCACTGATCCATAACGCGCTGCCTGTGGATAACCACGGTGAGCCCTGCCTGGTACTGGGCGACCCGTTCACCCTGGCCAGCCGACACTGGTTGCAGTCCTCCAAAACCTTGCGCCAATTACCCCTCGCCATGAGCCTGCCCGGCGCGGTGAAAGCTCAATTGACCCTGGCCGAAGCCAGCCAACGGGTCATGCAACCCTTCGGCAGCGACGATGAAAGCGCCCGTGTCAGCCAGGCCGCCCAGGAAATTTCATTGAGCAGCATCGCCCGCGACGACAACCCAGTGGTGCGCCTGGTCAACTCCATGTTGTTCGATGCGCTGCAAAGCCGCGCCAGTGACATCCATGTGGAAACCACGCCCCAGGGCCTGGTGATCAAATACCGTATCGACGGCGTGTTGCAGCAGATGGGCCAGGCCAGCGGTCTGGACATGGCCGAGCAGGCACTGTCGCGGATCAAGGTGCTGTCGGAGCTGGATATCGGCGAGCGGCGGGTGCCCCAGGACGGACGCTTCAAGATGAAGATCCAAGGCCGCGAGGTGGATTTTCGTGTGTCGATCATGCCCAGCATCCACGGCGAAGATGCGGTGCTGCGGATTCTCGACAAGTCCCAGCGCGGCGAATCCCTGAGCTTGGAAACCCTTGGCCTGAGCGCCGACACCATCGCGCGCATCCGCGTATTGGCCAGCGAACCCTATGGCATGTTGCTGGTGACCGGCCCCACCGGCAGCGGCAAATCCACCACGCTGTACGCCGCCCTGTCGGAGACCAATACCGGCGAGAAAAAGATCATCACCATCGAAGACCCGGTTGAATACGAACTGCCCGGCGTGCTGCAAATTCCGGTCAACGACAAGAAGGGCCTGACCTTCGCCCGTGGCCTGCGCTCGATCCTGCGCCACGACCCGGACACGATTCTGGTGGGGGAAATCCGCGACGGCGAAACCGCCGGTATCGCGGTGCAGGCGGCGCTGACCGGGCACCTGGTGCTGTCGTCGGTACACGCCAACAGCGCGTTCAGTGTGCTGGAGCGCTTTACCTATATGGACGTGGACCCGGCCAGTTTTGTCGAAGCCCTCAACGGGGTGGTCGCCCAGCGCCTGGTGCGGCGCATCTGCCCGGACTGCGGCGTCGACGCCGAGCCCGACCCCGATATTGTCCGCCTCGCCCAACTGCCTGACGCCCAACTCAGACAGGGCCACTACCGTGTGGGCACAGGCTGCGAGACCTGCCGCCACACCGGCTATCGCGGCCGGCTCGCCCTGGCCGAAGTGCTGACGCTGACCGACAGCATCAAGGAGGGCCTGCTCAACCGCAATTCGGCCTCCAGCCTGCGTGAACTGGCGCGTGAAGCCGGCCACGTATTTATCCGCGATATCGCCCTGGCCCATGCCGCCCAGGGCGATACCACGCTCAAGGAGATCCACCGTGTCATTTCCCTTTATTGAGCACGTGGTGTGGCTGCACAGCACCGGTGCCGAGTGGGCCGCGCGCCCGCGCTGGCGCGGTGCGCCGGTGTGGCGCGCGCAACATGAAGGCGTGCCCTTGGCCGCCTGCGCCGAGCTGTTGGAACAGGCGCCGCGCGGCCGCGTAGGGTTCCTGGACCGCGCCACGGTGCTGCTGGGATTTCCCCATGTGCATTACCTGATGCTGGGGTGGCAAACCGGGTTGTACAGCGCAGACGATTGGCAAGGATTCGCCGAGGCCACGTTCAGCCAACAAGCCGGCATCGACCCTGAGCAGTGGCAGATACACGTGGCGGACAGCGCCTTCGGCCATGAACGCCTGGCGGTCGCGATGCATCGGGAGCTGCTGCACGACCTGCGTGAGCTATTCAAGCTGCGTCGCCTGCCGCTGGTGACGTGTATGCCATTGCTGACAGCGGTGGCGCAGCGGTATTGGCGGCACTTACCGGCCGACTGTGTGCTGGTGGTGCCCGAAACCGAAAGCCTCAGTTGCCTCTATCGACAACAGGGTGTGATCGATCAGGTCTGCGTCATATCCACCCCACGCGGCAGCACCTTGAGCGACAACCTTTTCACCGCCGACCTGCTGGTGGAGCGGCATGCCGCTGCCACCTTGGTGGTCACCAACACCCCGGCGGAAAACCGGTTGGGGCCGGTGCACCCCTGGTTGGAGGAGTCGTCTGTATGAAATCCAGGCTCGCGACTGTCTGGCAGCACCTGCGTACGCCTCAAGGGCCACACGTGGATTTCCTACGCGCCAGCGCCACCCGCCGGCCGTGGGTGACTGTCCTATGGCTGGGCGCCGCCGCCCTGCTGTTCAACACCTGGCAGCACTGGCAACGCATGGAGCAACAGCAACAACAGACCGACGCATTGGAGCAGCACTTCATCCAGCTGACTCGCCGTCAGGAGCAGTTGATACAGGCCGCCATTCGCCTGTCGCCCACGCAAAAACAGCAGCTGTCCACCTTCGCCCAACAAAAGGTCACGCCCTTCGCACTGATGGATGCCGTGGCCCAAGCCTGGTCCCGAGACATCGCCTTGACCCGCGTCGAGATCAACACACAAGCCCAACTGATTCATCTGGACCTGGAAGCCAAAGTGCTGGGCGACGCCTTTCGATTTGCCGAGCGACTTAAGGCGCAACCCGGTGTACAGGTGAACCTGCAACAAAGCGCCCGCAAGGCCAACGACCCGCAACACCCGGTGCAGGTCAAACTCACCGTTGGCGCGGGGTAATGCCCATGCATGCCCTTACTCGCCACCTGCCGCGCCTGCGCTGGCAACTGACCCAGTGGCAACAGCGCCTGGGATTTTGGGGCCTGCTGGCGGTGGGGGCCATGATGGCGGCGCTGGTGATCGAAGTGACGGTGATCTACCCGGCAGGCATCAGCGACAACCTGCGCCGCCAGGAACTGCAGGCCGGCATCGATGAACAGCCTCAGGATGTGCAAGTCACCGAACCGGCGGTGGTCGAGCGCTTACCCAGCGCGCAGGACTTTGCCCCCCGCCTGGAAACGCTGCTGGGTGTGCTCAGCCGCTACGGCTTTGCCATCGAACAGACCACGCTGGCCTACTCCGCGCCCGGCGACACAGGGCTGCAACGGCTGGACGTGGAGATCCCGCTCTCCGGCCCCTACGCCTTATTGCGCAATGCCCTGGTCGACCTCTCGAACGAGCCCGCCGTGCGCATCGAGCGCGTGACCCTGGAGCGCAAAGACATCAGCAGCGGCATGCTGGACATCAACCTCAAGGTCAGTGTGCTGGGGGTGGTGGAATGAAGCTGCCACTGTATTTGCGCGTGCTCCTGTTATTGACCCTGATCAGCTGTGGCTGGCTGTTCTGGCAGGACACGGTGGACAGCCCTGCCCCTGCATCGTCACCCGTGACGACCACGCCGCAGATCAACCCCACAGCGCCAGCGTCACCCTCCGCGCCAACCTTGGCTGAGACAGTCGACCTGTTCCCCACCCAAACCTGGACACCTGCGCCGCCCCCCATTCCAGTCGACACCGCACCGCCCAAACCACCTGCGCTGCCCTTCAGCGTGAGCGCGCAGTGGCGTTATGAGAACCAATCGAAAATCGTCGTGCTGCGCGGTAACGATCGCCAATACACGCTGTGCAACCGCTGCTCGGTGCCGGGGCGCATCGTGCCCGGCAAGATGCTCGACTCGCACTACCGACTGGACAAGCTGACCGACACGACCGTGGTGCTGACCTACATGCCGCTCAAGCATGTCAGCACCTTGCGGCTTGACACTCACTGACCAGGGCGGGACACGATCATGGCGATACGTACATGGATTTACTTGAGCCTGACCCTGGCTTCTGCTCAGCGCGTGCCAGACCCAACGCGCAATCAAAGAGAGCGATGAGTTGCGCCAAAAGGGCGACATCATCCGCTCGGTGGAAGTGCTCCAAGCCGAAGCCAAACAAGACCCGGACGACGTGCAACTGCGCACCGCCAATTTCAGCAAACTGGAGTTGCTGGTGGCCCAGTACAGCCGCGAGGCCAGTACCGCACTGATGCGTGGTGACGACGCGGCCGCCATCCGCGCCCTGGAAACCATCCTCAAATACGACCCCAGCAACCTCGGCGCACGCCAGGAAATCCAGAGCATCCAGGCGATGAAACAACTGCGCCCACAACTGGCGCAGGCCTACGAAATGAAACGCGCAAACCCAGTGGAGGCGCTCAACCTGGTGCGCCGGATCATCGCGCAAAAGCCCAACTACCGAGAGGCCCTGGACTTTCGCAATGCCCTGACCCGCGAGCTGGTCAGCGCCGACTACCTCAGCGCCGACCTTTCCGAGGCCATGCGCAAACCCCTGAGCCTGGAGTTCAGCGCCCAGAGCCTGACCACGATTTTCGAGACTATCGCGCGCCTTTCAGGGGTCAACTTCGTCATCGACAAAGACGTCAATCCCAGCGCCTCGGCAAGCATGACCGCCAGCCGAACCACCGCCGAAGATGCGCTGAACCTGCTGCTGACCACCCAAGGGCTGGACAAGAAAATCCTTAACGCCAACACCATCCTGGTTTACCCCCGCCGCCCGGACAAAGAACGTGAATACCGTGAGTTGGCCGTCCGCACCTTCTACCTCAGCCATGGCGACCCCAAGGTCATCGCCGCCGAGATCAAGCAGGTGCTCAAGCCCAAGGAGGTGTTGGTAGACGAGCGCCTGAATGCGGTGATTGTGCGCGATGGGTTGGACACCCTCAGCGCCGTGGAAAAACTGGTGGAGGCCATCGACATTGCGCAGTCGGAAGTGACCATCGATATCCAGGTGCTGGAGGTCAGCCTGACCGACGAATTGAACCTGGGCATCCAGTACCCGGAAGGTATCGGCTTGTCGGTAGGCAACCTGGCCAACGTGCCCGCCGGGCTCGCAGGTATCCCCATCAGCGCGCTTCGCGGCATCAACGGTGACAACATCCTGCTGGATTCGGGCAGCACATCGGCGCGTATCAATATGCTGCAGCGCAGCGGCAACACCGTGACCCTGGCCAACCCCAGGGTGCGGGTGCGCAATCGTGAAGAAGCCCAGGTGAATATCGGCGACAAGATCCCGGTGGTGACCACCACCACCGCCAATCAGATCACCACCTCATCGGTGTCTTATCAGGACGTGGGGCTGCAGATCTCCGTCAAGCCCAATATCAGCCTGAGCGATGAGGTGAACCTGGAGCTGAACGTGGAAATGAGCCACATCACCAAGCGCATTCCCGGCTCGGAAAACGTGCCAGCCACCTTCGAACTGGGCTCACGTTCCACCAAGACCCTGCTGACCGCGCGCAACAACGAAACCCAGATCGTCTCGGGGCTGATCCGCACCTCGGATATCGATGAAGGTTCGGGGCTGCCGTGGTTGAGCCAGATCCCGTGGATCGGCAAGAAGCTGTTCGGCACTAACCAGAACACTCAGCAGAAAACCGAGATCATCCTGCTGCTGACGCCGAGGATCGAACGCAACCTCGACCTGCCGATTTCCCAGATCAGCACCTTTCACAGCGGCACCGAAGCGCGCAGCTCAACCCAGGGCATGATCCTGCGCGACACCACCGACAAAATGATCCTCAAGCCGATGGGCGGCGACCCTACACCGGCCCTGCCACCGCCGATGCAACAGCCGGATGCCACCTGGCAGCCGCTGCCGCCACCGCTGCCGGAGCTGGTGCCGAAACCCGCGCCAGCCGCCCCTTAACCTCAGACCCTGATGGAGATAAAAATGTGGGAGGGGGCTTGCCCCCGATTGCGGTGTATCAATCAGCTCATCTGTAACTGAACCACTGCCATCGGGGGCAAGCCCCCTCCCACATTGGTCTTGCAGTGTTGGTGGGTTAGCGCACGACGCCTTCTTCTATGAGCAACTTGAGAATGGCTTGGGCGCCTTCCTCGGCGCTGACACCTTTGAGCACTTGCCCACCGCCACCACTGGCCTTGGCCGTAGCGGCTTTCATGCGGTCGGCGCCGCTTTTGGCTTTGATCACCTTGAGGCGCTTGGGACGAGGCTTGGCCGGTTGCAGCACCGCGCCTGTGAATAACTCATCGGCTTCAACTTCAACCTCATGGGCTGCCAACTCACCGCGTTGCGCCGGGCCATAGGCGCTCTGCCGAGGCTTGGGCGCGGCGTTATCCACAGTCGCCAAAAACGGCAAGCGCACCTTCAAGCGCCGCCGCTGCCCACGCGGCAAGGCTTGCAGCACATGTGCAACGCCGCCTTCGATGGACTCCACCTGAGCCAACCCGACAACCAGCGGCCAGCCCAATTGCTCGGCCAGCAGAAACGGCAGCATGCCCGAGCCTTCACCGGTTTCGGCCTGGCTGCCGGTGAGTACCACCTGGGCGCCTGCCTCGCGCAGATAATCACTGAGTACCGGCAAGGCATCGGCTCCCTCCGGTTGTTCGAGTACATGCAGTTGCGGCAAGCCCATGCCCAAGTAGCTGCGCAAGGTGGGTTCGGCGATATTGCCCGCGTGCAGCACCTGCAACTTATCCCCAGCCATTTGCAGGCCGAGTTCAACGGCTCGCGCATCCTGCTCTGCCCGGCGCGGGCGCCCGGAGGTGGGGTGTGCGCCGATGGACACCAGGCTGATTACATTCGTGGTCATAGTCATGTCCTCAAGCCGCATCGCGCTTGGCGCCGTTGCGGTAGGCCTCGACCGCATCGATCAAGGCTTGCAGTATCGCGGCGCTTTCGCCGATCACCGACAGGTCGGCACGCTTGATCATGTCGCAACCCGGATCGAGATTGATCGCCACCACCTTGTCGCAGGCACCGATGCCTTGCAGGTGCTGGATCGCCCCGGAAATCCCCACGGCCACATACACCCGTGCGGTGACCCAGGTGCCGCTGGCGCCGACCTGGCGATCGCGGGCCATAAAGCCGTCGTCCACGGCCACACGCGACGCGCCTTCGGTGGCGCCCAGGGCAGCAGCGGTCTGGTGGAACAGGTTCCAATCCTTCACGCCGTTGCCGCCAGAGAAAATAAACTCGGCCTCGGCCATGGGGATCGCCGCCGGGTCCACTGCCACCGCGCCGAGGTCTTCGATGCGCGGCAGGCTGCGGGCCAGGGTTGTGGATAACTCCACGGGCAAGACTTCATGACGTGTGTCGCTGACCGGATCGGCACATTCGACGGCGGCGAGGATCAGGCGCGGCAGTGGCCGCGCCAGGTCTTCCTGGCCAGCGCCGGCGCGGCCGATGCACTCGTCGCCCTTGATCTGCCACACCCGCGTGGCCGGGCGCTCCTTGAGGCTCGCGGCAAACCGCCGACCCAGCTCACCACCGCCGCTGCGGCTGTCGGGCAGCAACCAATGGCGTGGGTTGAACTGGTTATCCACAGCCCGCAAACCCTGCACGCGTTGTTCCGGTGAATAACCGTCGAATTCGTGGCCGTCCAGCACCAGCAGACGGTCGACACCGGCCGTGGCGAACGCGTTTTCCTTATGCTCGCCAAACACCACCGCCAACACCGCACCGTCGCTGCCGGCAAGTTGCCGCGCCAGGCCTAGCAGGTCGCGGTCGTGGCTGCTCAAGCGGCCGCCGACCATGTCCGGCACCACGTTGATATAGAACGCCGGCGCAGGCACCTGATGCAGCGGCAACTGCACTTCAATCGCCGCCGTACGCTTGGTCACGCCACCCTGCTGGGCGCCGCTGCGGTCGATGCGCTTGATGCCGTTGGGGCCGATAAAACCGACGCCATGTACGTTTTTGCGGATAACGCCGTTCGGCCCCATCCAGCTGTGTTGTACCGGCTGCATCGCCGCATGCAACGGGTGCAGGCGGTTACGGGCGATCCATTCGGCCCGTGGGTCGCGGCGGATAATGTCGCTCATCAGTGCACCTCCGCAGGTTCACGTTTGATGGGAGCTTTGGCTGGCGATGCCTCGTCAAGCAACGCATCGGCCACCAGCTCGGCGATATCCTTGATCAACGGACGCGGCTCGACCACACCTTCAAGCATCGCAGTGCATTGTGGACAGCCCACCGCCACCAGCTCGGCGCCGGTTTCGCGGATGTCGTCCATGCGCATGTCGGGGATACGTTGCTTGCCGGGGATGTCGGTGATCGGCGCGCCGCCGCCACCGCCGCAGCAACGCGAGCGGAAGCCCGAACGTTGCATCTCCTTGACCTCGATCCCCAGCGCACGCAGCACTTCGCGCGGCGCCTCGTATTCGCCGTTATAGCGGCCCAGGTAACAAGGGTCGTGGTAGGTCACGCTGTTGCCTTTGTGCTGGCCCAGGTTCAGCGCGCCCTCGCCGATCAGCTCGGCCATGAAAGTGCTGTGGTGCTGTACGCGGTAGTTGCCGTTGAAGGCGCCGTACTCGTTTTTCAGCACATGGAAACTGTGCGGATCGCAGGTGACGATACGCTTGAAGCTGTACTTGGCCAGGGTCTGGATATTGCGCGTAGCCAGCAGTTGGAACGTCGCTTCATCGCCCAGGCGTCGCGCCACGTCGCCACTGTCGCGCTCTTCCAGGCCGAGCACGGCGAAGTCGACCTTGGCGGCTTTAAGCACTTTGACGAACGCACGCAAGGTGCGTTGGTTGCGCATGTCGAAGGCGCCATCACCGACCCAGAACAGCACGTCAACGCTGCTTTTGTCGCTGAGCAACGGCAGGTTCAAATCCGCCGCCCAGTTCAGGCGACCGCCCGGCGCGAAACCGCCGGGGTTGTCGGTGGCGATCAGGTTTTCCAGGACTTCGGCGCCTTTGTTCGGCGTGGCGCCTTTTTCCAGGGTGAGGTGGCGGCGCATGTCGACGATGGCGTCCACGTGCTCGATCATCATCGGGCACTCTTCCACGCAGGCGCGGCAGGTGGTGCAGGACCACAGGGTCTCGGCGTCCACCAGGCCGTTGACGATCGGTTGATGCGGATTGCCGCTGTGTTCGCCAATGGCTTTGCCTGGGTATGGGCTGCCGGCGAATTTGGCATCGGTGCCGCCGGCCAGGCCGACCACCATGTCCTGGATCAGCTTTTTCGGGTTCAACGGCTGGCCGGCGGCAAAGGCCGGGCACGCCGCTTCGCACTTGCCGCACTGCACGCAGGCGTCGAAGCCGAGCAGTTGGTTCCAGGTGAAATCCTTGGGTTTCTCCACGCCCAACGGCGCGGATTTATCACTGAGGTCCAGCGGCTTCAAACCGGTGGAACGACCACCGCCAAAACGTTCAGCGCGACGGTGCCAGGCCAGGTGCAGGGCACCGGCGAAGGCGTGTTTCATCGGGCCGCCCCAGGTCATGCCAAAGAACATTTCGGACACGCCCCACAGCACACCCACACTCAAGAGCGCAGCCAGCAACCAACCGCCGAAGTCCGCCGGCAGAATCCCGGCCACGGGCAAGGTCACCAGGAAGAAGCTCACCGAGAACGCCATCAGGCTTTTCGGCAGGCGCATCCACGGGCCTTTGGACAGGCGCGACGGCGGATTGCGCCGGCGCAGGTAAACGAAGGTGGCGCCGACAAACATCAACACCGAGGCCAGCAGCAAGGCGTAGCCGAGGATACGGTTTTGCAGGCCGAAGCCATGCACCAGAATCGCCAGCAGTGCCGACAGCACAAAGCCCAGTGCCGTGGCGACGTGGGTGTTAGCGATGTATTTGTCGCGGGCGACCACATGGTGCAGGTCGACCATGTAGCGCTTGGGCATGGCCAGCAGGCCGCCCAGCAGGTCGACTTTGGACGCGCGGCCACGGCGCCACATGTTCACCCGGCGCAGGGCGCCGAGGACGGCAAGGCCCAAGGCGGCGAACAAGAGAATAGGCAGCAAGGTGTTCAACATGGTGAAGCTCCCACAGACCACACAAATCTAATGCGAAACTGACCCGAATGTGGGAGGGGGCTTGCCCCCGATGGCGGACTGTCAGTCGGTACAGTTGTCGCTGACCCACCGCTATCGGGGGCAAGCCCCCTCCCACATTTTTGGCCCTGTGGTGTCAGAAATCCTTGCACAGGCGCAGGGCGTCATAGATGGCAGCGTGGGTATTTCGCTGTGCCACACAGTCACCGATGCGGAACAGCAAGTACCCCTCGCCCGTCTCGCTCAGGCACGGCTGCGGCTTGATCGCGAATAAGGCTTCAACGTCAATCTGACCCTTGTTGCGCGAACCTTCCTTGAGCCCGTAGTAGATGGCTTCATCCGGACGCACGCCGTTCTCGACCACCACCTGGTCCACTACCCGCTCTTCTTTGGCGCCGGTGTATTCGTTCTCCAGCACCGCCACCAGCTTGTCGCCTTCGCGGTAGACCTTTTCCAGCATCATGTCGCCGGTCATGATCACTTCTTTCGGGTACATGCTGCGGTAGTAAGTCGGGAACGACGTACCGCCAATCGCCACGCCCGGCTTGATGTCGTCGGTGACGATTTCCACCTGGCTGCCTTTGTCCGCGAGGAAGTCCGCAACCGACATGCCGGTGAATTCGCAGATGGTGTCGTAGACCAGCACGTTCTTGCCCGGCGCGACTTTGCCGTCGAGCACGTCCCAGCTGCTCACCACCAGGCCTTCGGCCGCGCCCCAGTGTTCGTTCTGCTCGATGTTCGGATGCCCGCCGACCGCCAGCACCACCACGTCTGGACGCAGGTCCAGGATGGTCTCGGCATCGGCCGCCACGCCCAGGCGCAGGTCGACTTTCAAGCGCGCCAGTTCCAGTTGGAACCAGCGCGTGATCCCCGCGATCTGGTCGCGTTGCGGCGCCTTGGAAGCAGTGGTGATTTGCCCGCCGATAAATTCTTTCTTCTCCAACAGCGTCACGTCGTGGCCACGTTCAGCGGCAACGCGTGCGGCTTCCATCCCGGCTGGACCGGCGCCGACCACTACGACCTTGCGTTTCGGTCCAGTGGATTTCTCGATGATGTGCGGCACGCCCATGTATTCACGGGACGTCGCGGCGTTCTGGATGCACAGCACATCCAGGCCCTGGTACTGGCGGTCGATGCAATAGTTGGCGCCGACGCACTGTTTGATCTGGTCGATCTGGCCCATCTTGATCTTGGCGATCAAGTGCGGGTCAGCGATGTGTGCACGGGTCATGCCGACCATGTCCACATAGCCGCCTTCAAGGATGCGCGTGGCCTGGTTCGGGTCTTTGATGTTCTGTGCGTGCAGCACTGGGACCTTGACCACTTCCTTGATACCGGCCGCCAGGTGCAGGAACGGCTCCGGCGGGTAGCTCATGTTCGGGATTACGTTGGCCAGGGTGTTGTGGGTGTCGCAACCCGAGCCGACGACGCCAATGAAATCGAGCATGCCGGTGTCGTCGTAATACTTGGCGATCTGCTTCATGTCCTCGTGGGACAGGCCGTCCGGGTGGAACTCGTCACCGCACAGGCGCATGCCCACGCAGAAGTCATCACCGACTTCCGCGCGCACGGCTTTCAACACTTCCAGGCCGAACTTCATGCGGCCTTCGAAGGTGCCGCCCCATTCGTCGGTACGCTTGTTGACCCGCGGGCTCCAGAACTGGTCGATCATGTGCTGGTGCACCGCCGACAGTTCCACACCGTCAAGGCCACCGGCCTTGGCACGCTTAGCGGCACTGGCGTAGTTGCCGATCACGCGCCAGATCTCTTCCGGCTCGATGGTCTTGCAGGTCGCGCGGTGCACCGGCTCACGTACACCGGACGGCGACATCAGGGTCGGCCAGTTAAAGCCGTCCCAACGCGAGCGACGGCCCATGTGGGTAATCTGGATCATGATTTTGGCGCCATGCTTGTGCATGGCGTCAGCCAGGTTCTGGAAGTGCGGGATGATGCGGTCGGTGGACAGGTTCACCGAACTCCACCATTCCTGGGGGCTGTCGATGGCGACCACCGAGGAACCGCCGCAGATCGCCAGGCCAATACCGCCCTTGGCTTTCTCTTCGTAGTACTTCACATAGCGATCGGTGGTCATGCCGCCGTCGGTGGCATACACCTCGGCGTGGGCGGTACTGAGCACGCGGTTGCGGATGGTCAGTTTGCCGATCTGGATCGGCTGGAACATTGCTTCGAAAGCCATGGCACGGTCCTCGGCTTACAACGGCTTGACGGTGAACAAGCCGTCATCGTGGCCCTCTTCGGAGCCTCCGTAGACTTGTTCGGCCACAGTGCGGATCTTGCTGCCACGGGCCTCAAGAATCTGGTCCATCGCGCCGGCAAACCAGCCGGTGAACATGTAGTCCACTTTGCGCCCGACCTTGCCGTACACGTAGACAAATGCCGAATGTTCGAGCTTGACGCTGGCGGTGCCTTTATCCAGGTCGATGTCCTGGATTTTGAACAGGCCCCAGCCGCGTTGCGACAGGCGCTTCATGTAGTGTTCAAACACCGCGACGCCTTCCAGGCCGTGGCATTCAGCTTCTTTTTCACACCAGTGCCAAGCGGATTTGTAGCCGGCCTTGTAGAGGATTTCGGCGTAGGCGTCAGCGCCCAGGACTTCTTCGATGCCCATGTGGTTGTTGACGAAGAAATGGCGCGGCACGTACAGCATCGGCAGGGCGTCGGAGGTCCAGACACCGGTTTCGCTGTCGACTTCGATAGGCAATTGAGGGGCGATCTTGGCCATGGAAACTTAACTCCAGAAAATTCGTTTGGATGCCCCCGGCGCCGGATGGCCGAGGGTAAAGAAGTGTCAGCGGTGGCTTATTCGCCCCAGACGTCCTTGAGCACGTTGACCCAGTTCTCGCCCATGATCTTGCGCACCACGCGCTCGCTGTGGCCGCGCTTGAGCAGGGTTTCGGTGAGGTTGGGGAACTCGCCCACGGTGCGGATGCCCAGCGGGTTGATGATCTTGCCGAAGCTGGTCAGGCGGCGGGCGTAACCCTTGTCATGGGTCAGCATTTCGAAGAAATCCTGGCCATGGCCCTGGGTGAAGTCGGTACCGATGCCAATGGCGTCTTCGCCGACGATGTTCATGGTGTATTCGATGGCTTCGGCGTAGTCGTCGATGGTCGAATCGATGCCCTTGGCGAGGAACGGCGCGAACATGGTCACGCCGACAAAGCCGCCGTGGTCGGCGATGAACTTCAGCTCTGCATCGGACTTGTTGCGCGGGTGCTCTTTAAGACCGGAAGGCAAGCAGTGGGAGTAGCACACCGGCTTTTTCGATTCGAGGATGACTTCTTCGGAGGTTTTGGAGCCGACGTGGGACAGGTCGCACATGATGCCGACGCGGTTCATCTCGCCGACGATCTCGCGCCCGAAGCCCGACAGGCCGCCGTCACGCTCGTAGCAACCGGTGCCGACCAGGTTCTGGGTGTTGTAGCACATCTGCACCACACCAACGCCGAGCTGCTTGAAGATCTCGACGTAGCCGAGTTGGTCTTCAAACGCGTGGGCATTCTGGAAGCCGAAAATGATGCCGGTCTTGCCCAGTTCCTTGGCGCGACGGATGTCGGCGGTGGTTTTCACCGGGATCACCAGGTCACTGTTCTCGCGGATCAGGGTCTGGCTGGCGACGATGTTATTGATGGTGGCCTGAAACCCTTCCCACACCGACACGGTGCAGTTGGCGGCGGTGAGGCCACCTTTGCGCATGTCCTCGAACAGGTCGCGGTTCCACTTGGCAATAATCAGCCCGTCGATAACGATGCTGTCGGCGTGCAATTCGGCTGGGCTCATCAGGCGTCCCCTTATTGGCGATTCATGCGCCGAATCGTCTGCCGGCGCTTTGGGGCCAGCATATGCCCAGGGGCAACCTGAGCCGGGTGCAAAAACGACAGGGGAATTGCCGAAAGCGTCAATCCGCGACAAAGGCCTACATGACAGCTCTGACTGGCGACTGTTCTTTGTCTTACGCTTGAGCCAGAATTCCTGCATCACCTGATATGAGACGGCGCAATGAAATCGATTTTCCTGGCTTTGGCACTCATCGCAACCGGCGTCCACGCGGCTGAAGACACCGACAGCACGCCGTGCGATGGCATCGAAAACGACAAGCAAACCCTGGAATGCGCCACTTACAACAAAACCACCGCCGAACAATTGTTGAAAGACAACTATCAGGGCCTGCTGGAACGCATGGGTTCTACCTATGGCAGCGACAAGACCAAGCTCGCCGACATTACCGCTCGTCTGAAGGACGCCCAGCAGAAGTGGGAAAAACTACGTGACGCCGATTGCGCGGTGGACACCTTCCCGGCAGTGACCGGCACCAAAGCCTATGCGATTGCGCAAAATGACTGCCTGGCGCGGATGAGTGATGAGCGGTCGGAGTTTTTGGAGTCGATTGGGCAGGAATAAGCGACAATCCCCGCCACTTTTACTCTGAGCCAAGGTTTTTCATGACTATCTGCGGCATCGAAATCAAAGGCAGCGAAGCCATCATCGCTGTCGCCTCCCTGGACAACCAGGCGCTGAGCCACGTCGCCCTGGCTACCAAGAAAATCGCCCTTGAAGACGATGATGAAGCGGCCAACGTCAAAGCCTTTGCCGCCCAGGTGAAGGCCTTCGTGCAGGCCAACGCCGTCACTCGCATCGCGATCAAGAAGCGCAGCAAAAAAGGCGAATTCGCCGGTGGCCCGACCACGTTCAAGATTGAAGGGGTGTTTCAACTGCTGGAGGGGGTTGAGGTGACGTTGCTGTCGCCGCAGACCATCAATGCGCAGAACAAGAAGCACACCTTTGAACTGCCGGCGACGTTGAACAAGTATCAGCATGAGGCCTTCAAGACCGCGTGCTCCGCCCTGCTGAAGAAATAAGCCACGCCGAAATCCACTGTGGGAGGGGGCTTGCTCCCGATGGTGGTGGATCAGCTTGCTCATGCATTGGCTGACCTACCGCTATCGGGAGCAAGCCCCCTCCCACACTGGGTCTGTGGTGTTTTCAGTGGGGTGTATGGCGCTTGTGCCGCAGCCAATCGCCGAACGTTTTGTCCTCCAGGGCATACCCACCCCGGCTCGACTTCCACACCAACTCCTTATCGCGCAACGCATCGATACAGGCCTGAATGGTCTGGGTGCCCGGCACCACGTCGCTGCCCATGTCCTCCAGCGCCTTGCTGACCGCTATCAGTGTGCTGTCGGTAAACGGCGCAAAAGGTTCGTTGTTGTGTGAGCGCTCCACCATCACCTCCAACACCGCACGCTGCGGGATCGTCAGGGCGTTCCAAGCGCTTTCGAATTCGGTCCATACACCCGCGCGCAGCAGTTCGGCGCGACTGTGCAGCAGTTCGCCCAGATTGCTGGCCTCGCCCAACTCCAACGCCACTTCGCCGATGATCGTGCGCAGCATTTCGGGACGACGACCGACCAACTCGAAGGCTTCGTCGATATCCGCAGCACTGAATTGATTGTCCTGAGCCAAGTGCGCATTGAGGTGCACGGTGTAGGCCTGGGTGAACTCTTTGCCCAGCAACGGAAACGGCGTAATGCTGGAGCCGAAAAACGGTTGGCTTTTGCCCAGCACCAAATGGGCCAGTTTGTCGCGATTGGAGCCCGTGAACACGAGATGCAATCCGCTGCCCTCCTCGTCACGACCCTGGTTGAGTTGGTCCCGGGCAGCTTTGAGCGCGAACATCGCGTTGATACCTGAATCGCTGGTCAATGCGTGCTGCGCTTCGTCTATCACCAGCACGACGGTTTTTTGCGCAACGCTGTGGAGCAATTCCAAAGCTTGGGTCAACGTTGCGCCGACCGGCAATTGCGGCTTGCTGAAATCCCAGGACAGGGTACGCAGAAAGCTGAGCTTCTCGATCCCGATATTCTTGGCCAGCTTACGAATGCCCTTTTCATAGGGAACCAGCGCAGCGGCTATGGCGCTGGCGATCAACTCGGCGGGGTCCTTTTCCTTGTCGGCCCACAAATCCACGTACACGGTCAGCCATCCCCGAAGCTGACACTCCGGGATCAGGTCTTCGCGTAAAAAAGTACTTTTACCGGTGCGGCGCGGCGCTGCGAGAAACAGGCCGGAAGTGAAATCCTGAATACCGGCCCCCACAAGACCATCGGCAATGCTGCGCGCCAGGACTGGGCGGCGGAACACGAAACCGCTGTTCTTGGACATGGTTTTATACTCAATTATGGAAAGGACTATAAATTATAGTCACGAGTATAATTGACTATAATTGCCCGTCAAACCACCTCCCGTCGCCGATCCTCCCTCGGGCACTTCGCAAACCTAGCGCGATAGCTGCGCGTGAAATACGACGGCGACTCAAACCCACAGGCAATGCTGACTTCCAGCACGCTCAAATCGCTCTGGCGCAGTAACTGCCGGGCCTTTTCCAGGCGCAGGCCGAGGTAGAAGTTGCTGGGCGTGTCATTCAGATGCAGGCGAAACAGCCGCTCCAACTGGCGCCGAGTCACCTTGATCGCTTCGGCCAGGGCCAAGGTGCTCAAGGGCGGTTCGGTGTGTTGCTCCATTTCGCCGATCACTTGCACCAATTTTTTGTTGTTGATGCCGTAGCGCGTAGCGATCTGCATGCGCTGGTGGTCTTTGCGTGGGCGGATGCGGCCGAGTACGAATTGTTCGGAGACTTGAATCGCCAGTTCCGGGCCGTGGGCCTGGGCGATCAGGTCGAGCATCAAGTCGATGGACGCGGTGCCGCCGGCGCAGGTGATGCGGCGGCGGTCGATCTCGAACAGTTCCTGGGTGACGGTCAGGTGAGGATAGGACTCCTTGAACGCGTCGATGGCTTCCCAATGCAGGGTCAGGCGATGGCCGTCAAGCAGGCCGGCTTCGGCGAGGACGCAGGCGCCGGTATCAATGGCGCCAAGGGTCACGCCGTCGTGGTCGAGGCGACGCAGCCAGTGTTCCAGGGCGGGGGTGGCGAACTGCAGCGGTTCAAAGCCGGCCACCACCAGCAAGGTCGCCCCTTTTTTCAGCGGCTCCAGCCCGGCATCCGCGTTGACCGACATGCCATTGCTCGCCAACACCGCGCCGCCATCGGCACTCAGCACATGCCAGCGGTACAGCTCGCCACGAAAGCGGTTGGCCACCCGTAGCGGTTCCAGCGCGGAGATAAACCCAATGGCCGAAAACCCCGGCATCAGCAGAAAGTAGAAATCCTGGGACATGGTGGCGCTCTCGTCGGACGGGCAGCGTGGCACTGTGATACTCCCGTTCAGGGGCGGATTCAAGGGGGCAGGTCGCTGCAGTGCAAGAGGTGGTCGCCGCCGTGCGTTTTGCTGGCCCCTGGCTTGCGTAACTTGGCTGCACGGCGCACAAAGACGCCGGACCCCACAATAACGACCTGCCGAGGGATCCACCATGAATCGACTGATCAGCCGCTGCGTGCTTGCACTCAGTGCCAGCGCTATTTTGAGCACCAATGTGATGGCAGCGGATGCCGCTTCATGCCAGAACGTGCGCATGGGCGTGGTGAACTGGACCGACGTCATCGCCACCAGCGCCATGACCCAAGTACTGCTCGACGGCCTCGGCTACAAGACCAAACAAACCAGCGCCTCCCAGCAAATCATCTTCGCCGGCATCCGCGACCAGCGCCTGGACTTGTTCCTGGGGTACTGGAACCCGCTGATGACCCAGACCATCACGCCATTTGTCGACGCCAAACAAGTCAAAGTCCTCGACAAGCCAAGCCTAGAAGACGCCCGCGCCACCCTCGCCGTGCCGACTTACCTGGCGGACAAGGGCCTGAAAACCTTCGCCGATATCGCCAAATTCGAAAAAGAACTGGGTGGCAAGATCTACGGCATCGAGCCGGGCTCAGGGGCTAACACCCAGATCAAGGCGATGATCGCCAAGAATCAGTTCGGCCTGGGCAAATTCCAACTGGTGGAATCCAGCGAAGCCGGCATGCTAGCCGCCGTCGACCGCGGCGTTCGCCGCAAGGAAGCGGTGGTGTTTTTTGGCTGGGCGCCGCACCCGATGAACGTCAACGTGGCGATGACTTATCTCACCGGCAGCGACGACGCCCTGGGCCCGAACGAAGGCATGGCGACCGTCTGGACCGTCACTTCGCCGACCTACGCCGAGCAGTGCCCCAATGTGCACAAACTGCTGACCAACCTGACCTTCACCGCGGCCGACGAGAGCCGAATGATGCAGCCGTTGCTGGATCACAAGGACGCTATCGAGTCGGCCAAGCAGTGGCTCAAGGATCACCCTCAAGACCAGGCTCGCTGGCTGGAAGGCGTGACCACCTTCGATGGCAAACCGGCCGCCGCCAACCTGCAATTGACCGGCAAGTAACACACTTTCAACCACTGCTTCGCAGCCAGACACGGCTGCGAACGGCATCACCACGCCTGTAAGGAACCGTCTCATGAATCACGACGTCATCATCACCTGCGCACTCACCGGTGCTGGCGACACGACCGCCAGAAGCCCACACGTGCCGGTCACCCCCAAACAAATCGCAGCCGCAGCGGTTGAAGCCGCCAAGGCCGGCGCCACCGTGGTGCACTGCCATGTGCGTGATCCCGAAACCGGCAAGTTCAGCCGCGACGTGGCGCTGTATCGCGAAGTGATGGAGCGCATCCGCGAGGCGGACATCGACATCATCGTCAACCTCACCGCCGGCATGGGCGGCGACCTGGAGATCGGCGGCGGCGAGAACCCGATGGAGTTCGGCCCCAATACCGACCTGGTCGGCCCGCTGACACGCTTGGCCCATGTGGAAGAACTGCTGCCGGAGATCTGCACACTGGACTGCGGCACGCTGAACTTCGGCGATGGCGACACCATTTACGTGTCCACCCCTGCGCAGTTGCGCGCCGGTGCCAAACGCATTCAAGAGTTGGGTGTAAAAGCCGAACTGGAAATTTTCGACACCGGCCACCTGTGGTTCGCCAAGCAGATGATCAAAGAGGGCCTGCTCGACAACCCGCTGTTCCAACTGTGTCTGGGCATCCCATGGGGCGCGCCGGCCGACACCACCACCATGAAAGCCATGGTCGACAACCTGCCCGCCGACGCAGTGTGGGCGGGCTTCGGCATCGGCCGCATGCAAATGCCGATGGCGGCGCAAGCGGTACTGCTGGGCGGCAATGTGCGGGTAGGCCTGGAAGACAATCTGTGGCTGGACAAGGGCGTGCTGGCGACCAATGGGCAGTTGGTAGAACGGGCCAGTGAGATCCTCAGCCGCTTGGGCGCGCGAGTCATGACCCCCGCAGAGGGCCGGGCAAAGATGGGCCTCACCAAACGCCGCTGATCAACATGTGGGAGGGGGCTTACCCCCGATGGCGGAGGATCAGCACCAGCTGTATCGACTGACGCACCGCTATCGGGGGCAAGCCCCCTCCCACAGGGGATTACCAACCTCTTTAGGAATGTGCCATGAGCTTTATCACCGAAATCAAAACCTTCGCCGCGCTCGGCAGCGGTGTCATCGGCAGTGGCTGGGTATCCCGCGCCCTCGCCCACGGCCTTGATGTAATCGCCTGGGATCCGGCCCCCGGCGCCGAAGCCGCCCTGCGCAAACGCGTTGCCAACGCATGGGGTGCGCTTGAGAAACAAGGCCTCGCACCCGGCGCATCCCAAGACCGCCTGCGCTTTGTCGCCACCATTGAAGAGTGCGTAAAAGACGCTGACTTCATCCAGGAAAGCGCCCCAGAACGCCTGGAGCTGAAGCTGGAACTGCACGGCAAAATCAGCGCCGCTGCCAAGCCCAACGCACTGATCGGCTCGAGCACTTCGGGCCTGCTGCCCAGTGAGTTCTACGAGAGCTCAACCCACCCTGAGCGCTGCGTGGTCGGTCACCCGTTCAACCCGGTTTACCTGCTGCCATTGGTGGAAGTGGTCGGCGGCAAAAACACCGCGCCCGACGCTATTCAAGCCGCGATCAAGGTGTACGAATCCCTCGGCATGCGCCCGTTGCATGTGCGTAAGGAAGTACCGGGCTTCATTGCCGATCGCCTGCTCGAAGCGCTCTGGCGTGAAGCGTTGCACCTGGTGAATGACGGCGTGGCGACCACCGGCGAAATCGACGATGCCATCCGCTTTGGCGCAGGGTTGCGCTGGTCGTTCATGGGCACCTTCCTGACCTACACCCTCGCGGGCGGCGATGCGGGGATGCGGCATTTCATGGCGCAGTTTGGTCCGGCACTGCAGTTGCCGTGGACGTATCTGCCGGCGCCCGAGCTGACTGACAAATTGATTGATGATGTGGTGGATGGCACTAGCGATCAGTTGGGTACACACAGCATTTCGGCACTGGAACGCTATCGTGATGATTGCCTGTTGGCGGTGCTGGAAGCGGTAAAAACCACCAAAGCCAAGCACGGTATGGCTTTCGCCGAATAACCCATGTGGGAGGGGCGGTGCGACGAATCGACTTGCCCCCGATAGCATTGGATCAGTCAAGAAATCTGGCAACTGACACACCGCTATCGGGGGCAAGCTCCTCCCACATTTTGACCGAGTACTGATCCGGGAGTTTTCCATGCCTGCACTGACGACCTACACCACAGCAATCCTCCCCGAGTGGGTCGACTACAACGGCCACCTGCGCGACGCGTTCTACCTGCTGATCTTCAGCTACGCGACCGACGCGCTGATGGACACGTTGGGCCTGGACAGCGAAAACCGCGACGCCAGCGGCCACTCGCTGTTCACCCTGGAACTGCACCTGAACTACCTGCACGAGGTGAAACTCGGCGCCGAGGTTGAGGTGCATACCCAACTGATCGCCCATGACGCCAAGCGCCTGCACCTCTATCACAGCCTGCATCTTGTGGGCGAAGAGCGGGCGCTGGCGGGTAACGAACAGATGCTCTTGCACGTCGATCTGGCCGGCCCGCATTCGGCGCCGTTTACCGAGCCGACGCTGGAAAAAATCATCGCTGTCAGCGCTGCACAGGCTGACCTGCCCAAGCCTGCCCTGCTTGGCCGTGTCATCGGTTTGCCGGTCAGACAATAAGCAAAAAAACCCCGATCCAATGTGGAGTGGATCGGGGCAGAGTGCCTTGTGTGAGCCGTACATCCCGAGGGTGACCAAACCGTCAAGCTGTGTGCCTGGGTTCAGTGTGCCGATAAGTGCGGTTGGCAAATGGCCCGAAAACGACACGCTCATAGCCATCTGAGGCATTCACGCATTCTGCCCTTGCCGACCGCATGGGCGGCTACCAGAATCCCAGTCAGACCTCGCTCCCCTCACCAGGATAAACGTCATGATGCATGCGGATTTGATTGACCAGGATGACCTGCTGGGCCAACTGCGCTCACTGGGTTTCGACGTGTCCAGCGGCGCCACCGCTGAGCAGGCCTGCGAGTGCGCCGTGCGCGGTTTGAGCGAAGCACGGGCTAAAGCGCTCAAGGGCATGGTGGAACAGATGTACAGCGGCAGCGCGACGATCCTGCCGGCGGTGCGTCAGGCGATTGATAAGCAGCTGTTGCCGGCTTTGGTGCAGTTCAAGCAGAACTCTGGTGTCTGATAGAACGCTATTGAGAGCAAGTCGAATCGTCGCACCGCCCCTCCCACACTTGGAATCCATTCCCATGTGGGAGGGGGCTTGCCCCCGATGCAGTCAACTCGGTCTAAAGCCGCACGCTCGCAAAAGTCGACTCATTGCGCGCCTGACTCAACGCCGACATCGGCCCGGCCAACGGTGACAACACCAGCGCCTGCGGAATCGGCATCATCGCCACCTGCTGGGTGGTGTTGGAACCGACGCGCTCATCCCGTGGCGGAATGCCGAAGTATTCGCGGTAGCACTTGGAGAAGTGCGGCGTAGACACAAACCCGCACACCGAGGCCACTTCGATGATCGACATCGGCGTTTGCTTGAGCAACTGCCGTGCACGGATCAGGCGCAGTTTGAGGTAGTAGCGCGACGGCGAGCAGTGCAGGTATTTCTGGAACAGGCGCTCCAGCTGGCGCCGCGACACGGCGACGTACACCGCCAGTTCGTCCAGGTCGATAGGCTCTTCCAGGTTGGCTTCCATCAACGCCACAATTTCCTGCAGCTTCGGCTGGTTGGTGCCCAGCATGTGCTTGAGCGGCACACGCTGGTGATCCTGTTCGTTGCGGATGCGCTCGTACACAAACATCTCGGAGATCGCTGCCGACAGTTCGCGGCCATGATCGCGGCTGATCAGGTGCAGCATCATGTCCAGCGGCGCGGTGCCGCCGGAGCTGGTGAAGCGATTGCGGTCGAGGGTGAACAGGCGTGTGCTCATGGCCACGCGCGGGAAGGCTTCCTGCATCGACGCCAGGCATTCCCAGTGCACGCTGCAATCAAACCCATCAAGCAGGCCGGCGCAAGCCAGGGCCCAACTGCCGGTGCAGACGGCGCCAAGACGGCGGGACTGGCGCGCCTGGCTTTGCAGCCACGACACGTGTTCACGGGTAACGGTGCGCTGAATACCCACGCCGCCGCACACGATGACGGTGTCCAGGGCCGGAGCTTTGTGCATGGAGGCGTCGGGGGTGATTTGCAGACCGTCGCTGGCCCAGACCTGGTTGCCGTCGACACTCAGGGTTGTCCAGCGATACAACTCGCGACCGGACAATTGGTTGGCCATGCGCAGCGGTTCCACGGCTGACGCCAGGGAAATCAGCGTGAAATTGTCCAACAGCAAAAAGCCGATGGATTGAGGCGCACGGTTCTGGGGTTGGGCCCCTGAGTTGAACGACGTCATCGCGGTATCTCCTCACACTAAGCGGGTGTTGGCCTCAGGCGAGGCTCTTGTTATGGCGGTCGGCCTCAGGAAGGCGACGCTTTAAATAGATAGAGCAAATGCCATGCCTAAAATTGAATGGCTATTCAATAACTCCTGAAAACGACCTTATGACGCGTCTATATAAGCCCGCGCAGGAAGTGCGGGATACGGCCGAAAAGGGACGTAGGAGCAGCACTGCTAAGGGGTGTGAGCAGATCGGTAGCACTTGTGGGAAGGCGCTTTGCGGGCGTAGGAGAAGTCTGTCACCCCATGCACAGGTGACGGGTGGTCGGAGGGAAAATCGTTCGGGAGCTACTTATCTGTTTGCGACGCGCTAAAAGGTGGCGATTTTGGTTGAAGTGTTCACTTGTAGTGAGCGGGCTTGGTCCGCGCTGGGTGGCGAAGCCGCCCCAAAATCAGGCGACCGGGTTTTATCTGAAACTATGTGGTGCCTTTATTGATTGGGGCGGCTTCGCCACCCAGCGCGGGGCAAGCCCGCTCACCACAAAAGCACGCTCACCACAAAAGCCCTGTTCATCACTAAGCCCTGTTCATCACAACAAGCTCATCAGCACTCCACCGCACTGACCGCCAACCCACCCCGCGATGTCTCTTTGTACTTGTCATGCATATCTGCCCCGGTATCGCGCATGGTGCGGATTACCCGGTCCAGGGAAATAAAGTGCTGACCGTCGCCACGCAAGGCCATTTGCGCCGCGTTGATCGCTTTCACCGCCGCAATCGCATTGCGCTCGATGCACGGCACTTGCACCAACCCGCCCACGGGGTCGCAGGTCAGGCCGAGGTTGTGTTCCAGGCCAATTTCGGCGGCGTTGCACAGTTGCTCCGGCGTAGCGCCAAGAATCTCGGCCAGCCCGGCCGCGGCCATGGCACACGCAGAACCCACTTCCCCCTGGCAACCGACTTCGGCACCCGAGATTGAAGCGTTCTTCTTGCACAGAATCCCTACCGCCGCAGCACTGAGCAGGTAGTCGACCACGTTGGCTTCGGTGACTTCGTCGCTGAACTTCATGAAGTAGTGCAACACCGCCGGAATAATCCCCGCCGCGCCATTGGTAGGCGCGGTGACCATGCGCCCACCCGCGGCGTTTTCTTCGTTGACCGCGAGGGCGAACAGGTTGACCCACTCCATGGCGCTCAACGTCGAGCCAATCACATTAGGCTTGTTCAACTCCTGCAGGCTGCGGTGCAACTTGGCCGCGCGGCGACGCACGTTGAGGCCGCCAGGTAGGATGCCTTCGTGCTTGAGGCCCTGCTCCACGCACGCCTGCATGGCGTGCCAAAGCTTCATCAGGCCGCTGCGGATTTCTTCTTCGGAGCGCCAGACCTTTTCGTTGGCCAGCATCAACTCGGCAACGCGCAGGTTGTGGGTCTTGCACAACTGCAACAACTCCACCGCGCTGGAAAAGTCATAGGGCAACTCGGTGCGGTCCATATCCGCCACGCCGCTTCGGGCCTGGGCTTCATCCACCACGAAACCACCGCCCACTGAGTAGTAGGTGTCGCGGTGCAGCTCGCCATCATCACCAACTACCACCAAGGTCATGGCGTTGGGGTGGAACGGCAGGTTCTCATCGAGCAGGCGCATGTCCCGTGCCCATACAAACGGCACCGGCAAACGCCCGTCCAGCAGCAGTGTGTCGGTCTCGCGCAGGGTGTGGATGCGCAGGCCGATCTGCGACGGATCAATTGCATCCGGCCACTCGCCCATCAGGCCCAT
This sequence comes from Pseudomonas sp. H1_D04, assembly GCF_054683855.1. Lineage (NCBI taxonomy): Bacteria > Pseudomonadati > Pseudomonadota > Gammaproteobacteria > Pseudomonadales > Pseudomonadaceae > Pseudomonas > Pseudomonas sp. H1_D04. Next base: position 2,651,584 of record NZ_CP162826.1, on the reverse strand, counting down.
GATGGTTGCGGTGTCGCTGCCGTGGCCGATGCCGGTGGCCGACAACGAGCCGTACAGCTGAACTTCGACGCGCCGTACTTGTTCCAACAATTCACGTTCACGCAGTGCTTGGACGAACAACGCCGCGGCGCGCATGGGGCCGACGGTGTGAGAACTAGAAGGCCCGATGCCGATCTTGAACAGGTCGAAAACGCTGATAGCCATTAACGTGGAACTCCTCGATAAGCACGGGCCGGACTTGAACAAGCTGCTACGCTCAGATCGCCCAGATGGCGGCATCATCAAGGTTTTATCTGCCGTCACGGCGTCTCACACCGACGCACCCATGCTCACCAGCGTCGCTCGCGTGCGATCGCCTGTTTTGGCCGTTTTCAGCGGCGCAGATGGGCAAAAACTGCGGTTTTGCCTTGGGAAAAACCTGTAAGCGACGTCACCGACACTGGATGCGACCCTCCCTGTACTGGATACGACGCCCCCTGTAGGCGTCAGATTTTCACTGGTACATGATCAGTCTCGACTCGTTTGCAAGGCACCGTGGCAGAGCTGTTGTCGCACGCTCCAACCGCAACACTTATAAAGCGCGGCGAAGGCCGCCAGAAAAAACACAGGAGTCTACCCAGATGAAAGGTTCACCCTCGTTGTTGTTGGCCGCCATGCTGAGTCTTCCCGTCATGGCGCACGCTGCAGAACCGGAACAGTGCAAGACCGTCAACTTCTCCGATGTCGGCTGGACCGACATTACCGTCACTACCGCGACCACCAGCGAAATCCTCAAGGGCCTGGGCTACAAGCCGCGCACCACGATGATTTCGGTACCGGTGACTTACAAGTCCCTGGCCGACGGCAAGAATATGGATATTTTCCTCGGCAACTGGATGCCGACCATGGAAAACGACATCAAGCAGTACCGTGATGCCGGCACCGTGGAAACCGTGCGCGCCAACCTGGAAAACGCCAAATACACCCTGGCGGTCCCCGAGGCGCTGTACAACAAAGGTCTGAAAGACTTCGCCGATATTGCCAAATTCAAGGATGAGTTGGGCGGCAAGATCTACGGCATCGAGCCGGGCAACGACGGCAACCGCACCATCCAGACGCTGATCGATAAAGACGCCTTCGGCCTGAAAACCGCCGGCTTCAAAGTGGTCGAATCCAGCGAAGCCGGAATGCTCTCGCAGGTGGAACGCGCCTCCAAGCGCGACCAGGCCATCGTGTTCCTCGGCTGGGAACCGCACCCGATGAACACCCGTTTCAAGATGAAGTACCTGACCGGGGGTGACGATTCGTTCGGCCCCAACTACGGCCAGGCCACCATCTACACCAACGTCCGCAAGGGCTATACCCAGGAATGCAGCAACGTTGGCCAACTGCTGAAAAACCTGTCGTTCACCTTGAACATGGAAAGCACCCTGATGGGTAACGTCCTTGACGACAAGATGAAGCCCGACGCCGCCGCCAAGGCCTGGCTGAAAAAGAACCCAGAAGTACTCGACACCTGGCTTGCAGGGGTCACCACCGTCGATGGCAAACCAGGTCTGGAGGCCGTCAAAGCGTATCTCGCCAAGTAATACTGCTGACCCCGGGGCGGTACGCTGCCCCGGGATGTATTCCCTCTTCGCATGTGGACATTCACTACCATGCTGACTGAACAGAAAATCCCACTAGGCCAGTACATCGCTGCCTTCGTCGATTGGTTGACCCAACACGGTGCCAACTACTTCGACGCAATCGCATCGACACTGGAAACGATGATCCACGGCGTGACGTTTGCGCTGACCTGGTTCAATCCGCTGGCATTGATCGGTCTGATTGCGCTGCTGGCTCACTTTATTCAACGTAAATGGGGACTGACGGTTTTTGTCATCGCCTCCTTCCTGCTGATCCTCAACCTGGGGTACTGGCAGGAAACCATGGAGACCCTGGCGCAGGTGCTGTTTGCCACCCTGGTCTGCGTGGTCATCGGTGTGCCGCTGGGCATTGTTGCCGCGCACAAACCGATGTTCTACACCATGATGCGGCCGGTGCTCGATCTGATGCAGACCGTACCGACCTTCGTCTACCTCATCCCTACCCTGACCCTCTTCGGGCTGGGTGTGGTGCCTGGGTTGATCTCCACGGTGGTATTCGCCATTGCCGCGCCGATCCGCCTGACCTACCTGGGTATCCGCGATGTACCGCAAGAGTTGATGGACGCCGGCAAGGCCTTTGGCTGCTCGCGCCGTCAGTTGCTCTCACGCATTGAACTGCCCCACGCCATGCCGAGCATTGCCGCCGGCATTACCCAATGCATCATGCTGTCGCTGTCGATGGTGGTGATCGCCGCGCTGGTAGGCGCCGATGGCCTCGGCAAGCCAGTGGTCAACGCGCTGAACACCGCCGACATCGCCCTGGGCTTTGAAGCGGGCCTGGCAATCGTGTTGCTGGCCATCATGCTCGACCGCATCTGCAAACAACCCGACGCCAAAGTAGGGGGTGATGCATGAGCATTATCCGATTCGACAATGTCGACGTGATCTTCTCCAAAGACCCACGCGAAGCACTCAAGCTGCTCGACCAGGGCATGCATCGCAACGAGATCCTGAAAAAGACCGGGCAGATTGTCGGCGTTGAAAAAGCCAGCCTGGATATCGAGAAAGGTGAAATCTGTGTGCTGATGGGCCTGTCGGGCTCCGGCAAATCGAGCTTGCTGCGTTGCATCAACGGCCTTAACACCGTGAGCCGTGGCCAGCTGTTTGTGGAGCATGAAGGTCGCCAGATCGACATCGCCTCCTGCACCCCTGCCGAGCTGAAAATGATGCGCACCAAGCGCATCGCCATGGTGTTCCAGAAGTTTGCCCTGATGCCTTGGCTGACGGTGCGTGAAAACATCAGTTTCGGCCTGGAAATGCAGGGTCGTCCGGAGAAAGAACGGCGCAAGCTGGTGGACGAGAAACTTGAGCTGGTGGGCCTGACCCAGTGGCGCAACAAGAAGCCGGACGAACTCTCCGGCGGTATGCAGCAGCGTGTTGGCCTGGCCCGTGCGTTGGCGATGGACGCCGATATTCTGCTGATGGACGAACCCTTCTCCGCCCTCGACCCGCTGATCCGCCAGGGCTTGCAGGACGAGTTGCTGGAACTGCAACGCAAGCTGAGCAAGACCATCGTGTTCGTGAGTCACGACCTCGACGAGGCGCTCAAGCTGGGCAGCCGCATCGCGATCATGAAAGACGGCAAGATCATTCAGTACAGCGTGCCGGAAGAGATCGTACTCAACCCCGCGGACGACTATGTGCGTACCTTCGTCGCCCACACCAACCCGCTGAACGTGCTGTGCGGCCGCAGCCTGATGCGCACGCTGGACAACTGCACGCGAGTGAACGGCTCGGTGTGCCTCGATCCAGGCGGTGACTCGTGGCTGGACCTGGCTGAGGGCAACACCATCCAGGGCGCCCGTCAGAATGGCGTGGTGATGAACCTGCAGAACTGGGCACCGGGGCAAGCAGTAGAAGGCCTGGGCCGGGTACCGACGCTGGTGGATTCGAATATCGGCATGCGTGATGCGCTGCAGATTCGTTACCAGACGGGGAACAAGTTGGTGCTGCATGACAACAACAAGGTGGTGGGGATCCTGGGCGACAGTGAGCTCTACCACGCCCTGCTGGGCAAAAACCTGGGCTAGCAAACACCGCAAATGCCATTGGAGAAACTGGGTCAAACATGTGGGAGGGGGCTTGCCCCCGATAGCGGTGGATCAGTAACAGATGAACTGACTGACACACTGCAATCGGGGGCAAGCCCCCTCCCACATTTTTTGCCTCAGTGGTGTCAGTGACAACACCACCGGGCTTTCAAAGCATCAGCTATAGACACGGCCAAGGAGCTGCCGATGGCTTTCAAACTGATCGAGCACGTCCCGGGTGATCTGTTCCTGGGCGAAGCCCATCAGGTCGTATTCCTGAGGCCCGTTGTGCAGGTACACCTCGGCACGGTAATAGCGGGTGCGCTCTTCTTCAGGCAGGTCGCTCGGCGCCGACGAGTAAGCATCCAGGCTCACTTCATAAACGAACGGGTTGCCCTCTTCCATCTCGATCCGCACACCGATGCAACGCTTGGACTTGCCCAACAGCGTCTGCACTTCCAACCCTTGCTCACGCAACGCGACCGCCGCCTCTTCCAGCGCTGGCGTGACGTGCTTGTCCATGAAGCGCTGCACAGTGCCCTGGCTCGGTTGCAGGTCGAGTGCCGTCAAACGCTCGCTGAAACCACGACGCCCGCGTTCAGCCAGTTGCGCCTGCTCCTGTTCGATCGCCGCGTCCTGGCGCATGGCCTTGTGCAGACCGAACATGAAGAAAATCAGCACCACCGAGAACGGCAGCCCCGCCAACACCACCATGGTTTGCATGGCTTCGAAGTTGCCGGCAAACAGCAGGCCGATGGTCACCAGGGTGATCACCACCGACCAGAAGATCCGCAGCCAGTGCGGCGCATCTTCATCCACGTTGCCGCCTTTGCAGGAAAGGTTGGCCATCATCACTGCGCCGGAATCCGCCGGGGTCAGGAACAGCACAAAGCCTACGAAGATCGACACACCAATGACGATTTTCGACGCTGGGTAGTGCTCCAGCAGTTGGTAGATGGCCATGGACGGTTGTTCCAGCGCCGTCTTGCCCAACTCCACCGCCCCTTGGTTCAGCACCAGGTCCAGCGCCGAGTTACCAAAGATCGACAGCCACGCCAGGGTAAAGCCCAGCGGGATCAGCAGCACGCCGGCCACCAGTTCACGCACCGTGCGACCACGGGAAATACGCGCGATGAACATACCTACAAATGGCGCCCAGGAAATCCACCAGGCCCAGTAGAACAGAGTCCACAGGCCCATCCAGCGCTCGGTTTTTTCACCGTCGCCTTCATACACATACAGGTCAAACGTCTTCAGCACGATGCCGTTGAGGTAATCACCGGTGTTCTGCACCAGGCCATTGAGCAGGTGCAGGGTCGGGCCGAACAGCAGCACGAAGATCAGCAAACCGCTGAACAGCACGATGTTGAGGTTGGACAGGCGACGAATGCCATTCTCCACACCCGACACGGCAGCGATGGTGGCGACGGTGCTCATCACGATGATCACGATGAGCAGGTTGGTGTTGCTGTGTTCCATGCCGAACAAGTTTTCCAACCCGGACGACACCTGCAACGAACCGATCCCCAGGTTGGTTACCAGGCCCAGCAGGGTCACGAACATGCCGAAACCGTCCACCGCGTGGCCCGCCGCGCCTTTGACCCAACGCTCGCCCATCAGCGGGTACAACGCCGAACGCAACGCCAGCGGCTGGTTATGGCGGTACGCAAAGTACGCCACGGCCAGGCCGACCAAGGCGTAGATCGCCCAGCCATGCAGGCCCCAGTGCAGGAAGGTCAGTTGCAACGCCTGGCGAGCGGCGCCATTGCTGGCGGCCGCGCCTTCAGGCGGGTTGAAGTAGTGATCCAACGGCTCCGAGGCGCCGAAGTACAGCAGCGAGATGCCGATGCCCGACGAGAACAACATGCCGGCCCAGGCGCCGTAGCTGAAGTCCGGGGTGTCGTCCTTGCTGCCCAGTTTCAACTTGCCGTAGGACGAAAACGCCAGGCCGACTACGAATACGAGATAGGCGGCGATGACCACCATGTAGTACCAGCCGAAGCTTTTGGAAAGCCACGCCTGGGCTACGCCGAGCATGCGCCCGGCCTCCTGCGGGGCGATTATCAGAATGGCAGTCAACAACAGAATCAGCGCGGTGGAGGTGTAGAACACCCAACCGTTGACCCGCACCTTTTCCGGCGGGGTCTTTATAAGAGAGGCAGAACTCATGGCGCAGATGCTCCGGGCAGTGCGAGAGAGAAACACAAGGCAACGGTTATCCCAGGCCATCGATTTTTCGGCAGTCGACGGACGGGTGTTATAAAGACACCCCGAAAATTCTTGCGCCCCGTCGATGCGGTGCCAGGCGCTTATGCGGCCTGTTTCAAGGGTTTCCCAGGTGTCAGATGTCGCCGCCCTCACGTAGGAAATACCTGTAGGCAGCGACCATTTGTCGCAGAGCTTATTCTTTGTTGATTGAACGTTCAATCAAAACAAAATAGACTGGCCTTCAAGTCGACGAACGTTCATCGCCCGTCGGCAGGCCTAAGGAGAGGTGCTACATGCCCAAGGTCGGTATGCAACCCATACGCCGCCAACAGTTGATCGAAGCCACGTTGACGGCCATCGATCAGGTCGGAATGGGAGATGCCAGCATTGCGCTGATCGCCCGTTTGGCCGGCGTTTCGAACGGCATCATCAGTCACTATTTCAAGGACAAGAACGGCCTTATTGCAGCGACGATGCGCTACCTGATGAACGCGCTGATTGAGAACGTCCACGAACGCAGGCTTGCGCTCACGGACGACAGCCCACGGGCACACCTTCAGGTGATCATCGAGGGCAACTTCGATGCCAGCCAGGTCAACGGCCCGGCAATGAAAACCTGGTTGGCCTTCTGGGCCACCAGCATGCACCACCCGTCATTGCACAGGTTGCAGCGGATCAACGATCAACGTCTGTATTCCAACCTGTGCTGCCAGTTCCGCCGAACGCTGCCGCTGCCGCATGCACGCAAAGCAGCCCGAGGCCTGGCGGCGTTGATCGACGGTTTGTGGTTGCGCGGCGCCCTGTCGGGAGACGCTTTCGACACGGCGCAAGCGCAACGGATCGCTTACGAATACATGGATTTCCAATTGGCCAAGCAGGTGAGTTAGAGCCCTTATAAACGCTCAACCCCTGAACGTCTGCCGCTCAGTGTTGCCACACCCTTATGGCCCACTTAGCGGCGGGTAACGCCAACCACTTATGCACTTGCGAGGACTTTATGGCCCGTTTCGACCTGCAAAAACTCTACATTGACGGCGGCTACAGCGACGCTGGCAGCGATGCCACCTTCGAAGCCATCAACCCGGCTAACGGTGAAGTTCTCGCCCAAGTGCAACGCGCAACGAAAGAAGACGTTGAACGTGCCGTGGTCAGCGCTGAAAAAGGCCAGAAAATCTGGGCCGCCATGACCGCCATGGAGCGTTCGCGCATCCTGCGTCGTGCTGTCGACATCCTGCGCGAGCGCAACGACGAGCTGGCCGCCCTGGAAACTCTGGACACCGGAAAATCCTTCTCCGAAACCAAGTACGTCGACATCGTCACCGGCGCTGACGTATTGGAATACTACGCAGGTCTGGTGCCTGCCATCGAAGGCGAGCAGATCCCACTGCGCGACACCTCGTTTGTCTACACCCGCCGCGAGCCGCTGGGCGTGGTCGCCGGTATCGGCGCGTGGAACTACCCGATCCAGATCGCCCTGTGGAAATCCGCACCGGCCCTGGCTGCCGGTAACGCAATGATCTTCAAGCCAAGCGAAGTCACTTCGCTGACCACCTTGAAACTGGCTGAGATCTACACCGAGGCTGGCGTTCCAGCTGGCGTGTTCAACGTACTGACTGGCAGCGGCCGTGAAGTCGGCACCTGGCTGACCGAGCACCCACGCATCGAGAAAGTCTCGTTCACCGGCGGCACCGACACCGGCAAGAAAGTCATGGCCAGCGCGTCGAGCTCTTCGCTCAAAGAAGTGACCATGGAACTGGGCGGCAAGTCGCCGCTGATCGTGTTCGAAGACGCCGACCTGGATCGTGCGGCCGACATCGCGATGATGGCCAACTTCTACAGCTCCGGTCAGGTCTGCACCAACGGCACTCGCGTGTTCGTGCCTAAGCACCTGCAAGCGGCGTTCGAAGCCAAGATCGTTGAGCGTGTTGCGCGCATCCGCGTTGGCGACCCGCAAGACGACAACACCAACTTCGGTCCGCTGGTCAGCTTCGCCCACATGGAAAGCGTGCTGGGCTACATCGTCAAAGGCAAAGAACAAGGCGCCCGCCTGCTGTGCGGCGGCGACCGCCTGACCGACGGCGACTTCGCCAAAGGCGCATTCGTGGCACCGACTGTCTTCACCGACTGCACCGACGACATGGTGATCGTGCGTGAAGAAATCTTCGGCCCGGTGATGAGCATCCTCACCTACGAAACCGAAGAAGAAGTGATCCGCCGCGCCAACGACACCGACTTCGGTCTGGCCGCCGGCCTGGTCACCAAAGACCTGAACCGCGCTCACCGCGTGATTCATCAACTGGAAGCGGGTATCTGCTGGATCAACGCTTGGGGCGAGTCCGACGCAAAAATGCCGGTCGGCGGCTACAAGCAATCGGGTGTTGGCCGTGAGAACGGCATCAGCTCGCTGAATAACTTCACCCGCATCAAATCGGTACAGGTTGAGCTGGGCGATTACGCCTCGGTGTTCTAAGACCCGAGCCTTGCGTTGCCTTTGAGGCCGCCATCGGGGGCAAGCCCCCTCCCACCTTTGACGGTGTAACCCGATCACATGTGGGAGGGGGCTTGCCCCCCGATGAGGCCCGACCTGACCACACATCAAAGAGGGTGCATTTATGTCCCAAGAATACGACTACATCATTGTGGGTGCCGGCTCCGCCGGTAATACCCTGGCGACCCGTCTGACCGAAGACGAAGGCGTCACCGTCCTGCTGCTGGAAGCCGGCGGCCCCGACTACCGCCTCGACTTCCGTACCCAAATGCCCGCCGCCCTGGCATTCCCACTGCAAGGCCGCCGCTACAACTGGGCCTACGAGACCGATCCAGAGCCACACATGGACGGCCGTCGGATGGAATGCGGTCGCGGCAAGGGCCTGGGTGGCTCTTCGCTGATCAACGGCATGTGCTACATCCGCGGCAACGCCATGGACTACGACAATTGGTCGAAGCTGCCAGGTCTGGAAGACTGGAGCTACCTCGATTGCCTGCCGTATTTCCGCAAGGCTGAAACCCGCGACATCGGCCCGAACGACTGGCATGGCGGCGATGGCCCGGTCAGCGTGACCACGCCTAAAGCCGGCAATAACCCGCTGTTCCACGCCATGGTTGAAGCGGGCGTGCAGGCCGGTTACCCGCGTACCGAAGACTTGAACGGCTACCAGCAGGAAGGCTTCGGCCCGATGGACCGTACCGTCACGCCTAACGGCCGTCGCGCCAGTACCGCGCGTGGTTACCTGGACACGGCCAAGAAGCGTTCGACCCTGACCATCGTCACCCACGCCCTCACCGACAAAGTCTTGTTCGAAGGCAAGCGTGCCGTTGGCGTGCGTTACCTGATCGGTGCCGCCGAAGAGCGCGTTGAAGCCCGTGCGCGTAAAGAAGTGCTGGTGTGCAGCGGCGCAATCGCTTCGCCGCAACTGCTGCAACGCTCCGGCGTGGGCCCGGCCAAATTGCTGGAAAGCCTCGACATCCCGGTGGTCCATGACCTGCCTGGCGTCGGCGAAAACCTGCAGGACCACCTTGAGCTGTACCTGCAATATGCGTGCACTCAGCCGGTGTCGCTGTACCCGTCGCTGCTCTGGTACAACCAGCCGGCCATCGGTGCCGAATGGCTGTTCAACGGCACCGGTATCGGCGCCAGCAACCAGTTCGAAGCGGGCGGTTTTATCCGTACCCGTGAAGAATTCGAATGGCCGAACATCCAGTACCACTTCCTGCCGGTAGCGATTAACTACAACGGCAGCAACGGTGTGAAAGAGCACGGTTTCCAGGCACACATGGGCTCCATGCGCTCGCCGAGCCGTGGCCGCGTACAACTGAAGTCGAAGAACCCACGGGACTACCCGAGCATCCTCTTCAACTACATGGCCACCGAACAGGACTGGCAGGAATTCCGCGACGGCATTCGCCTGACCCGTGAAATCATGCAGCAGCCGGCCCTCGATCAATACCGTGGCCGCGAAATCAGCCCGGGCATCGACGTGCAAACCGATGAGCAGTTGGACAAGTTCATCCGCGAGCACGCCGAAACCGCGTTCCACCCGTCCTGCTCGTGCAAGATGGGCACCGACGAAATGGCCGTGGTGGATGGCGAAGGTCGCGTGCATGGCATGCAAGGTCTGCGTGTGGTCGATGCCTCGATCATGCCGATCATCACCACCGGTAACCTGAACGCGCCGACGATCATGATCGCCGAGAAAATCGCCGACAAGATCCGTGGTCGCCAGCCGCTGCCGCGCAGCACGGCGGATTACTACGTGGCAGGCGATGCGCCGGTGCGTGGCAAGCCGTTGCGTGAAGTGGGGCCGACTGTGCAGTAACTGATTCACTGCGGTGCCTTCATCGGGGGCAAGCCCCCTCCCACATTTGAATGTATTCACAAATCAAATGTGGGAGAGGGCTTGCCCCCGCTAGGGCCCTATCAGGCACTGCAAACCTTACCTCTACACTTTCCTTGATCAGCCCCCAGCCCAGGCCTACTCTGTTTGCCTGCCCGCGCTGAGCTGCCCACAAGGAAGGCCCCATGTTCGAACACCACGCCACACTCAAACGGCATTTCAGTGCCCTGCGCACTACCGCCGATTTCTTCTCCCTACGCTACGTTCGCGAATCCGGCCAGTACCTGTCGGTGCGCAAGAACGTCGCCGAACCGCCACACTTGAGCAACGACGAAGGCGCCATGCTCACCGTGCGTCTCAACGGTGTCGAAGCCTACGCCGCGACCAACGACATTTCCCTTGCCGGCCTGCAAGCCGCCCTTGAGCGCGCCGAACAGCAAGCCCGGCAAATCAAGCCTCACGCCCTGCTGGATGTGCGCGACCAACACGTCTCCAGCGACATCGCCGACTATCTGTCGCCTGACCTCGACCAGCCCTTCCCGTCCCTTAGTGACTGCTATCACCTGCTTGGCGACGAATCGGCCGCCGTGCCCAAGGACGAGCGCCTGGTCAGTTGGGATGTCAGCCTGGGTCTGACCCACGTCGAGCAGATCTACCTCAATACTGCAGGCGCCGAGCTGCGCCAGGCCCAGCGTTTTGTGTTCCCTGGCGTCAACGTTACAGCCTTTGACGGCAACGACAGCCAGACCCGCACCCTCGGCGGCACCAACTTTGGCCAACAAGGCGGCTTTGAGGTGATCAACCGTTTCGGCCTGGTCGGCGCGGCCCCGCGCATTGCCGACGAAGCCCTGCAACTGCTGCTGGCGCCGAACACGCCCCAAGGCCCGCGCGACCTGCTGCTGATGCCTGACCAGATGATCCTGCAGATCCACGAGTCCATCGGCCACCCGCTGGAACTGGACCGTATTCTCGGCGATGAGCGCAACTACGCCGGCACCAGTTTTGTGAAGGCCAGCGACTTTGGCCACCTGCAATACGGCTCCAAGCTGCTCAATGTGACGTTCGACCCGAACATTCCCGAGCAGCTCGCCAGCTACAGCCATGACGACGACGGCACCGCCGCCAGCAAGCAATTCCTGATACGCGAAGGGCTGTTGATCAAGCCGCTGGGTGGGGCACTGTCGCAATTTCGATCCGGCATGAGCGGCGTAGCCAACAGCCGCGCCAGCAGTTGGAACCGCGCGCCGATCGACCGCATGGCCAACCTGAATATCGAAGCCGGCGACAAGAGCGTGGCGCAACTGATTGGCGGCATCGAAAACGGCATCCTGATGTCGACTAACCGTTCATGGTCCATCGATGATGCGCGCAACAAATTCCAGTTCGGCTGCGAATGGGGCCAGTTGATTGAAAACGGTGAGCTCAAGGGCGTGGTGAAGAACCCCAACTACCGAGCTATTTCCGCGCAGTTCTGGCGCAAGCTCAGCGCCGTGGGTGACGCCAGCACCACCAAGGTGCTGGGCACGCCGAACTGCGGCAAGGGCGAACCCAACCAGGTGATCCGTGTCGGCCACGCCTCACCCGCGTGTGTGTTCAGCAACATTGACGTATTTGGGGGAGATGCCTGATGAATACCTTCAAGGCATTGGTGGAGTGGCTCAAGCAGGCCATCACCGAAAAGGAACAATTTCACCTGAGCTATGCGGCCGAGGCGTCCGAGTTCGTGCGGTTCAACCACGCCAAGGTGCGCCAGGCCGGACAAGTGCAACAGGCCAGCCTCAACCTGAAACTGATCAACGATGGCCGCCACGCCGACCTCGCTATCACCCTGGCTGGCACGCCTGAACTGGACCGCCAGCGCCTCGCCGATGGCCTGCAACAACTGCGCGAAACCTTGCCGTTGCTGCCCCATGACCCGTATCTGTTGCTCAACCACGATGCCTGGCACAGCCACAACGAACAGGCCCAGCCGCTGCCCGATCTGGCCCTCGTGCTGGAGGACATCAGCCAGGCTACTGACGGCGTGGACTTGGTTGGCATCTACGCCGCCGGGCCGATCAGCCGTGGCTTTGCCAGTTCCGATGGGGCATTCGGCTGGCACCAGGCCAATAGCTTCAACTTCGACTTCAGCCTGTTCCATGCCAACGGCGAAGCGGTAAAGGCCAACTATGCCGGGCACACTTGGGACAGCGCCGAGTTCGCCCGCCGCTTGCAACAGGCCCGCAACCAGCTTGAGTTCCTCGGTCGACCGTTGCACACCCTGGCGCCCGGGCAGTATCGCGCCTACCTCGCCCCGGCGGCGCTGGAAGAAATCATCAGCATCATCACTTGGGGTGGTTTCTCCGCACAGGCCATCGCCAGCAAAGGCAGCTCACTGCAAAAGCTGTACGCGGGCGAGCAACACCTCAGCCCGCTGGTAACAGTGAACGAACACGTCAGCGGCTCCCTGAGCCAGGCGTTTTCCAGCGAGGGCTACCCGCGCGGCGATGTCACGTTGATCAACGCGGGCAAGGCCGAAGGCCAACTGGTGAACTCGCGCAGTGCCGCCGAATATGGTCTCAGCACCAACGGCGCCAGCAGCGACGAATCCCCCAGTGCCTTGCAGATGGCAGCGGGCAGCCTGGCCGAAGCTGACATCCTCAAACAACTCGGCACCGGGCTGTACATCAGCAACCTGTGGTACCTGAACTATTCAGACCTGCCCGCCGCCCGCCTCACCGGCATGACGCGCTTCGCCACGTTCTGGGTGGAAGACGGCGAGATCAAGGCGCCGGTCAGCACCATGCGGTTTGATGACAGCGTCTACAGCCTGCTCGGCTCGCAGTTGGAAGCCCTCACCGCTGAGCGCGAGTTGCTGCTGTCGGCCAGCACCTACGGACAGCGCAACACTGCATCCAACCTGTTGCCGGGGGCCTTGGTAAAACGCCTGACCCTGACTCTCTAAACATCAAATGCCTGTGGGAGGAGCCCCTCCCACAGTGTTTTGTGCTGATTTCAGACATCCCGGTTTCAGCCCTTCCTACCGTAAATTCTCTTCCTGTCCGTTTGCACGGGCGGCCTGTTGTCGCCTGCAAAAAACCTCGCTATAACAGCTAGTGGCATACCGCCACATACTGGAAGTACTGCGATGAACCATGGAAGTTTCGTCATACAAAAGTTGTTCAAACACTACAACGTTCACATGGAGCAACTGGGTCACGACCCGCAAAAGAAAACGGTACTGATGGTCAATGGCGCGCTCTCCACCACCCGCTCCTTCGCCCGCACCAGCAAATGCCTGGCCGAGCATTTCAATGTGCTGCTCTTCGATTTGCCATTCTCCGGCTATTCCCGCGAGCACAACACCGACCTGGACCTAGTGACCAAGGACGACGAAGTGCAGATGCTGCGCGCCCTGGTGGAGCGCTTCGAGGTCAACCACCTGGTATCGGCCTCCTGGGGTGGCATCTCCACGCTGCTGACCCTCGCGCACAACCCGCCGTCCATCGAAAGCTCGGTGGTGATGGCCCTGGCGCCCAACCTCAACCAACCCATGCTCGACTACGTGGAGCGCGTGCGCGTGCTGATCGAGGCCGATGACAAATCCGCTGTCGGCCACTTGCTCAACGAGACGGTCGGCAAATACCTCTCGCCCCGGCTCAAACGAAATAACCACCGTCACCTGTCGACCATGGCCACCACCGAGTACCGCCAGGCGCGCTTCCATATCCATCAGGTACTCGGTCTGGGTGACGGCAACTACCTGCCAGCACTGCGGCAGATTGAAACGCCGGTGCATTTCCTCAACGGCGCCCTGGACGAATACACCCCGGCCGCCGAAGCCCAGCTATTCAAGCATTACGTGGCCCGCAGCAGCTTTGCAGTGGCCGAGCACACCGGTCATTTGCTTGATCTGGAGTCCCGCGAGGCCGCGTTATCGGTGCACCGCGCGCTGCTGAATTTTTTGGTGGGCGAGCACGCGGTGTTGTCGGACTTAGACGAACCGCCAGTGGGAAAAAGCGCGACGAATGGCGCATAATCGCCAACACATAGCCTGCTAACAAAAGGGTTCCCATGCCGAATCGCGTCCCGCTCGATGACAAGACCGCCCGCTGGCTCCCCTGGGTGGTGGCGATTGCCTTCTTCATGCAGTCGCTGGACGGGACGATTCTGAATACGGCGCTGCCGGCAATGGCGCGGGACCTCGCCGAGAACCCGCTGCGTATGCAAGGTGTGGTGATCGCCTACATGCTCACCGTCGCCCTGCTGATCCCGGCGTCCGGCTGGATTGCCGACCGCTTCGGCACTAAGAAAATCTTCTTTGGCGCGATCATGCTGTTCAGCATCGGCTCTTTGCTGTGCGCCTTGTCCAGCAGCCTGACCATGCTGGTGGGTGCGCGGGTGATCCAAGGCTTGGGCGGCGCGCTGATGCTGCCGGTCGGAAGGCTGGTCGTTCTCCGTGCTTACCCGCGCTCCGAGCTCGTGCGGATCATGGGCTTCATCACCATTCCTGGCCTGCTCGGCCCATTGCTCGGCCCGACCATGGGCGGCTGGATGGTGCAATACCTGACGTGGCACTGGATCTTCCTGATCAACCTGCCGGTGGGCATGATCGGCTGCTACGCCGTGTGGAAATTCATCCCCGACCTGCGCGGCAGCGAGCGCACACGCTTTGATGGCCTCGGCTTTTTGCTGTTCGGCGCGGCGATGGTGTTGATCACCATCGCTATGGAAGGCCTGGGCGAACTGCACCTTCCGCACCTGCGGGTGATGTTGCTGCTGTTCGGCGGGCTGGCGTGCCTGGCGGCGTATTGGCTGCGGGCCGGGTATATCGACAATGCGCTGTTCTCGCCGGTGCTGTTCAAGACGCGCACGTTTGCGGTGGGCATTCTGGGTAACCTGTTCGCCCGCTTGGGCAGCGGCGCGCTGCCGTTCCTGGTGCCGCTGTTGTTGCAGGTAGCGCTGGGTTATTCGCCATCGCAAGCCGGTATGAGCATGCTGCCACTGGCGGCGGCGGCGATGTTTGCCAAGTCTGTGGCGCGTCCGTTGATCGAGCGCCTGGGTTATCGCATCGTGCTCACCGGCAATACCCTGGCACTGGGGATGATGCTCGCCAGCATGGGTCTGGTTACGGAACAGACGCCCTACCCTTTGCTGCTGGGCATGCTCGCGGTGCTGGGGGCGATCAACTCCCTGCAATTCACCGCCATGAACACCGTGACCCTGATCGACCTCGACGACGCTCAGGCCAGCAGCGGCAACAGTTTGCTTTCGGTGGTGGCGCAACTGTCTCTGAGCCTGGGCGTGGCCTGCGCCGGTGCGCTGCTCGGCGGCTTCACTGCCGAATCGGGCAATGATGGCGTGGAAAGTGTGCTGGGCGCCTTCCAGTTGACCTTCCTCACCGTGGGCATCATGGCGATGCTGGCGGCGGCGATCTTCCTGCAACTGTCGCCAACAGACGGCAAACGGGTGGTCAACCCAGACCAACATATCGAGCATTAAGCGGCGTCTCGTCTAGAACTTGCGGGGAAATTCCCACAGGGCTGGTACACTGCGCGACATTTTGTTTTGCAGAGCCAGTCCCGTGACTACCATCGCCACCGCTTTTAATACTTTGCCCCTGTCCGCCGCCATGCTGGCTAACCTCGACTCGCTGGGTTATGTCGAGATGACGCAGATCCAGGCGCAAAGCTTGCCGGTGATCCTCAAAGGGCTGGACCTGATTGCCCAGGCCAAGACCGGCAGCGGCAAGACCGCTGCATTCGGTATCGGCCTGTTGAACCCGATCAACCCGCGCTACTTCGGCTGCCAGGCGCTGGTGATGTGCCCGACGCGTGAACTGGCCGACCAGGTCGCTAAGGAAATCCGTCGCCTGGCCCGCGCCGAAGACAACATCAAGGTCCTGACCCTGTGCGGCGGCGTGTCCCTCGGTCCGCAGATCGCCTCCCTTGAGCACGGCGCCCACGTGATCGTCGGCACCCCGGGCCGCATCCAGCAACACCTGCGCAAAGGTTCGCTGGTGCTGGACGGCTTGAACACCCTGATCCTCGACGAAGCCGACCGCATGCTCGACATGGGCTTCTACGACGCGATCGAAGACATCATCAGCAAGACCCCACCACGCCGCCAAACCCTGCTGTTCTCGGCCACCTACCCGGTGAGCATCAAGCAGCTGGCCTCGAAGTTCATGCGCGCGCCGCAGCAAGTGAAAGCCGAAGCGTTCCACTCCGACGACCAGATCGAGCAGCGTTTCTACGAGATCTCCCCGGAAGAACGCATGGACGCCGTGACCAAGGTGCTGGCGCATTTCCGCCCGGCTTCCTGCGTGGCGTTCTGCTTCACCAAGCAGCAAGTACAGGAAACCGTCGACCACCTGACGTCCAAGGGCATTTCCGCCGTTGGCCTGCATGGCGACCTGGAACAGCGCGACCGTGACCAGGTGCTGGCGATGTTCGCCAACCGCAGCACCTCGGTGCTGGTCGCCACCGACGTCGCCGCCCGTGGCCTGGACATTGACGCGCTGGACATGGTGATCAACGTCGAACTGGCTCGCGACTCGGAAATCCACATCCACCGCGTGGGCCGTACCGGTCGTGCGGGCGAGACCGGCATCGCAATCAGCCTGGTGGCGCCGTCCGAAGCGCACCGCGCCCAGGCCATCGAGCAACTGCAGAAGTCGCCGCTGAACTGGGACCAACTGGACAACCTCAAGCCGCAAAGCGGCGGTCCGTTGCTGCCAGTGATGAGCACCCTGTGCATCGCCGCAGGCCGTAAAGACAAAGTGCGTCCGGGCGACATCCTCGGCGCACTGACCGGCGAAGCCGGCATCCCGGGTGCCCAGGTCGGCAAGATCGCGATCTTTGACTTCCAGGCCTTTGTGGCTGTTGAGCGCGGAATCGCCAAGCAAGCGTTGCAGCGTTTGAATGACGGCAAGATCAAAGGCCGTTCGTTGCGCGTTCGGATCCTGTAACACGATCTCCGCACCAATGGAGATCCAATGTGGAGGGGGCTTGCCCCCGATTGCAGTGTGTCAGTCAGTACATCTGTCACTGATACACCGCCATCGGGGGCAAGCCCCCTCCCACATTTGACTGCATTCCAAATCAGAATTTGTATGAGGACACCGTTTTGCGCTCGACCGAAGTTGTGATCATTGGCGCCGGCGCCGCAGGCTTGATGTGCGCACTGACCGCCGCCGGGCGCGGGCGCAAGGTGATGCTGATCGACCATGCGAATAAGGCCGGCAAGAAGATCCTGATGTCCGGCGGTGGCCGCTGCAATTTCACCAATATGTACACCGAGCCGGCCAACTTCCTCTCGCACAACGCGCACTTCTGCAAATCCGCCCTGGCCCGCTACACCCAGTGGGACTTTATCGGGCTGGTGGCCAAGCACGGCGTGCCATATCACGAGAAGAAGCTGGGCCAGTTGTTCTGCGATAACAAGTCCAGCGACATCCTCGGCATGCTGCTCGACGAATGCATCCAGACCGGCGTGAGCATGCACTTGGACACGTCGATCCAGGAGATTGCCAAGGTCGACGGCGGCTACCAGTTGCAAACCACGCTGGGTGAGTTGCGCTGCGAATCCCTGGTGATCGCCACCGGCGGCTTGTCGATTCCGACCCTGGGCGCCACCGGTTTTGGTTATCAAGTGGCCAAGCAATTCGGTCACGAACTGCTGCCAACCCGCGCCGGGCTGGTGCCGTTCACCATCACTGATCAGCTCAAGGACTTGTGCGGCGAGTTGTCCGGCACCTCAGTGGACTGTCTGGTCAGCTGCAACGACCAGAGCTTTCGCGAGAACATTCTGTTTACCCACCGTGGCCTGAGCGGTCCGGCGATCTTGCAGATTTCCTCCTATTGGGAATCCGGCGACACCGTGGAAATCAACCTACTGCCCGACCACGACGCCCACACCTGGCTGCAACAGCAACAGGTCGAGCGCCCCAACAGCGAGCTGAAAACCCTGCTGGGTGAGATCTTCACCAAGAAGATGGCCAACCTGCTGGCGGACACCTGGTTTGCGTCCAAGCCGATGAAGCAGTACACCCACGCCGAAATCGCCGACATCGCGCAGAAGCTGGGGAGCTGGCAGCTGGTGCCGGCGGGCACCGAGGGCTATCGCACCGCCGAGGTGACGTTGGGTGGGGTGGACACGCGGGAAGTCTCGTCCAAAACCATGGAATCGCTGAAAAGCCCTGGCTTGTACTTTATTGGGGAAGTGCTGGACGTGACCGGCCATCTGGGCGGATTTAACTTCCAGTGGGCGTGGGCCTCCGGTTACGCGGCCGCGCAGTTTGTTTGACGCGACGCAGAAAAAAATATGGGAGGGGGCTTGCCCCCGATAGCGGTGTATCAGTCACCGATATTCTGGCTGACACACTGCAATCGGGGGCAAGTCCCCTCCCACATTTTGATTTGAGGGGTGCCTGCGAATAATTTGTTGTCAGATGTGATCACCACCCTTGCCGTGGCGTCACTGATGGCTCAATTTAACGGCATCGTCCCGGAAGACTCACGACTTCATGTCATCGACCTCGTTCAAGCAGTCTATGCGGCGCCTGTGGGCGCTGGATAAATTCAGTTACAGCATTCGGGTATTCATCGCCCTCACCGGCAGCATGGCGCTGTGCTGGTATCAGGATGAAATGACGCTGCTGATCCCGCTGTTCCTGGGGATTATCGCCAGCGCCCTGGCTGAGACCGACGACAGTTGGCAGGGCCGCCTCAATGCCCTGGCAGTAACGCTGGTGTGCTTCAGCATCGCCGCGCTGTCGGTGGAATTGCTGTTCCCTTACCCCTGGATTTTCGCCATCTCCCTGGCTCTGGCGACGTTCGGCCTGACGATGCTCGGGGCGCTGGGCGAACGCTATGGCGCGATTGCGTCGGCCACGTTAATCCTGTCGGTCTACACCATGATCGGCGTGGACCAGCGCGGCGGCGCCGTCAGTGATTTCTGGCATGAGCCGTTGCTGCTGGTGGCCGGCGCGGCCTGGTACGGCGCGCTGTCGGTGCTGTGGCAGGCGCTGTTTTCCAACCAGCCGGTGCAGCAGAGCCTGGCGCGGCTGTTCCGCGAGTTGGGGCGCTACCTCAAGCTCAAGTCGTCGCTGTTTGAACCGATCCGCCAGCTGGATGTGGAGGCGCGCCGCCTGGAACTTGCCCAGCAAAATGGCCGGGTGGTGGCCGCGCTGAATGCCGCGAAAGAAATCATCCTGCACCGCGTGGGCAATGGCCGGCCGGGGTCGAAGGTCAGTCGCTACCTCAAGCTGTATTTCCTGGCACAGGACATCCACGAACGCGCCAGCTCATCCCACTACCCTTACAACGCCCTGGCCGATGCGTTCTTCCACAGCGATGTGCTGTTCCGCTGTCAGCGCCTGCTGCGCCAACAAGGCAAGGCCTGCCAGGCCCTGGCCGAGTCGATCCAACTGCGCCAACCGTTCATCTATGACGACAGCTTCGCCGAAGCCCTGAGCGACCTGAACGCCTCCCTGGAACACTTGCGCATCCAGAGCAACCCGGCCTGGCGCGGCCTGCTGCGTTCGTTGCGCGCCCTGGCGGCCAACCTGTCCACACTTGACCGCCTGCTCGGCGACGCGAGCAACCCCGACGCCCTGGCCGACGCCACCGACAGCAACCTGTTGGACCGCGCGCCGCGCAACCTCAAGGAAATGTGGACGCGCCTGCGCACCCAACTCACGCCGACGTCGCTGCTGTTCCGACACGCGTTGCGCCTGTCACTGGCGCTGACCATCGGCTACGGCACCTTGCATGCCATCCACGCCTCCCAAGGTTATTGGATCATCCTCACCACCCTGTTTGTGTGCCAGCCCAACTATGGTGCGACGCGGCGCAAGCTCGGCCAGCGGATCATCGGCACCGCTATCGGCCTCACCGTGGCCTGGGCGCTGTTCGACCTGTTCCCAAGCCCCTTGGTGCAATCGATGTTCGCCATCGCTGCCGGCCTGGTGTTCTTTATCAACCGCACCACCCGCTACACCCTGGCCACAGCAGCAATCACCCTGATGGTGCTGTTCTGCTTTAACCAGGTGGGGGATGGCTACGGGCTGTTTTTGCCACGGCTGTTCGATACTTTGCTCGGCAGTTTGATCGCCGGCCTGGCCGTGTTCCTGTTCCTGCCGGACTGGCAAGGCCGTCGCCTGAACAAAGTGCTGGCCAACACCCTGACCTGCAACAGCATCTACCTGCGCCAGATCATGCAGCAATACGCCGCCGGCAAAAGCGACGACCTGGCCTATCGCCTGGCCCGCCGCAACGCGCACAACGCCGATGCGGCGCTGTCCACCACGCTGGCGAACATGTTGATGGAGCCGGGGCATTTTCGTAAGGAGGCGGATGTGGGCTTCCGTTTCCTGGTGTTGTCCCACACCTTGCTCAGCTACTTGTCAGGCCTCGGAGCCCACCGCGATACGCCATTGCCGGCTGAGGTGCGCGAGCATCTGATCGACGGCGCGGGTAAAACCCTCGCTGCGAGCATCGATGAAATCGCGACAGGTTTGGCCAACAAGCAACCCATTGCGATCCAGAGCGACGCCGAGGAAGCCCTGGCGGCGGACTTGGAGCAGATGCCGGATGAGATTGATGAAGGGCAGCGATTGGTGCAGACACAGTTGGCCTTGATTTGCCGGCAGTTGGGGCCGTTGCGCACCTTGGCGGCGCACCTGATCAAAGATACCAGCGCGGCTTAGGCCGCTATCGGGGGCAAGCCCCTCCCACACTTGATCGGATTCACACGGTCCAAATGTGGGAGGGGCGGTGCGACGATTCGACTTGCTCCCGATGAGGCCCGCACAGGCACTACATGCCATGGGCCTTCATCAACCGCGCATAACTGCCATCGACCTTCATCTTGGCAATCTCGCGGTCAAAGCTCGCCACAATCTGCGCGTGCTCAGGGTTCTTCAGGCTCACCAGAATATGCAGGCTGTTTTCACTCAGCGGCTGTGGCAGGAACTCCACCGTATTACGCACCCGGGCCGACTCCCGTGCCAGGTAAAAGCGCGCCACATATTCATCCTCCACCGTCAGCCGCACCCGCTGCGCCGCCAGCATGCGCACGGCCATGGCGAAGTTATGCACAGGCACTTTCTGCAACTGCGCATCCCCATCGAACGCCGCTGAATACGCATAACCACGTACCACCGCGATGGGATAGTCGTGCAGTTGCTGCAGGTTCTGAAACTCGATGGGGTCGTCACGGCGCTTGATAAAACGCACGCGGTTGAGCAGGTATTCGCCGGAGAATTGCCCCAAGTGCGTACGCGCGTCGTCGTACCAGGCGTTGACCAGCACGTCATAGCGCCCGTCGCCCACGCCCATCAGCGCGCGAGCCCAGGGCACCTGCTCGAAATCGCTGGCATAGCCCGCGCGCGCCAGGGCCGTGCTGACAATATCAGTGGCCAAGCCCCCGTTGATCAGCGTGGCATCGGTAAAGGGCGGCCAGGCATCCGCGACCAGGCGCAGGCGCTGTGCACATGCAGGCGTTGCCAGCAGCAACACTCCAATCAAAGCAACGGCACGAGAGAATCGCGGCATGCTCAAAATCCTTGGCGGACAGGCGGTGGCCTTAGCTCAGGCTGCGCCTGAGGTTCTAACATTAGCTCAGATTACACAAAGAAACGGCCGCCGCCTGCACTCAATAGTGGCAAATTGATTTCATTCACAAAAATAGTTGATTTAGACACCGAAACCCGTCGCGCCTACTATCCAGAACAGACATTTACGAGAGAACACACCATGACAGTCGATTGGGTCTGCAAACATCACACCGACCTGGGCAAGGAGCAGCTATACGCCATCCTGCGCTTGCGCTGCGAGGTTTTCGTTGTCGAGCAGAAGTGCGTTTATCAGGACATCGACGGGCAGGATCTGACGGGTGATACCCACCATCTGATGGCTTGGAAAGACGATGAACTGATGGCCTACCTGCGCCTGCTGGATCCGGAATCCCAAGGTGGCGATGTGGTTATCGGTCGGGTGATCGTCGCACCGGCGGCACGGGGTACCGGGCTGGGGCACGAGATGATGGAGGAAACCCTCAGGCAGATTGATGAGATCTGGCCTGAGACGCCGATATTCCTGTCAGCCCAGGCGCATTTGCAGGGCTATTACGGGCGGTATGGGTTTGTGGTGGCGGGTGAGGAATACCTGGAGGATGACATTCCACATATTGGTATGCGGCGCGCTTAAGGCCGCCATCGGGGGCAAGCCCCCTCCCACAGTTTGAATGTGCGAATACATTCAAATGTGGGAGGGGGCTTGCTCCCGATGGCGCCAGACCAGCCACCGCCAAACTCAGGGATAACCCAGAACCCGCTTGATCTGGTCGAGATTCACCTCGATCCAGCCCCGATCAATCGCGCCCCAGTCGCGAATCCGATAGTGCCCGGCATGGTTGCGGGCGCCGTCTTCCTGTTCGAATTCACACACGATATCCAGGTCAGCCAACGCCGCAATGGTGTCCTGCGCCGTTCGCCGGGGCATACCGGTGACGTCGGTCAGCGCCGGCACACTGCTGGCGAGCCCGCTGTCGATCAGGTACGCCACGTACAGGCGGCGGTAGAAGCTGCTTTTGGTCTTGCTCACATCCATGGTCAGTCGCCTTGTGCGGTCAGGGCTTACCCTGCAGGTCGCGATACGTGAGGTACACCCGCAGGTCGAATTCCACCTGGTGGTAGCCCGGCATCATGTAATCGCAAAGTTTATAGAACGCCTTGTTGTGGTCCGATTCCTTAAAGTGCGCCAGCTCGTGCACCACGATCATGCGCAAAAATTCCGGAGCGGCGTCCTTGAACAATGAAGCAATGCGGATCTCTTTCTTGGATTTGAGGTTGCCGCCCTGCACCCGCGAAATCGTGGTGTGCAGCCCGAGGGCGCGGTGGGTCAGATCCAGGCGGTTATCGAACAGCACTTTGTCGATCGCTGGCGCATTGCGCAGGTGTTCCTGCTTCAACGCCAGTGCGTAGGCGTACAGGGCTTTGTCGCTCTGCACCGCATGACGCTCGGGATAACGCTGCTCCAGGTAAGCGCCCAACTGGTCCTTGGCGATCAGTTGACGTACTTGCTCCTGGAGGGCTGCGGGGTAAGCCTGGAGGTATTTCAGCGCGGTCATTGAGGTCTGCAACAGGGTTCGAATGGGCGCCAGTGTAGCGAATTCAGCGCAGGCGGGCGCGTGACCAGTCGACCACTTCGTCGGCCATCAATGGGTGCGCCGCCCACGGTCCCTGGATAAATGGGCAGCCATGGGCTTTGAGCCACTGGGCTTGCTCCTGGGTTTCCACACCCTCGGCCACCACCAGCACGTCAAAATGCCCGCACAGTTCGATAATGCTGCGTGCCATCGCTGCGTCCCTCACCGACCCCGGCAGGCGCGCGACTAATTGCGGATCGAGTTTGAGGGTGTCGAACTCCAAGTCACGCAGATGCGCCAGGGAGCATTGTCCCGAACCAAAGTCATCCAAAGCGATGCGCACCCCGATTCGGCGCAGTAACTTGAGCTGCTTGGTGGCCTCTTCCAAGCTACTCATCAGGCAATCCTCGCCGATTTCCACCTCCAACTGCCCAACCTGAAGCCCATGTCGCTCCATCACCTGCTGCAACTGGTTAGCCAGGTTGGGCATATTGAACTGGCTGCTACTCAGGCTGACGCTCAGCACCAATTCATCGTCGAAGGTGCTTTGCCACACCTGACGCTGGGCAGCGACCTGTTGATAAATCCACGCGCTCAGCTGGCTGATCAGTCGCGCTTCCTCCAGCAGCGGTAAAAACAGCCCAGGCGGTACATCGCCGACGCTGGGGTGTTGCCAACGCAATAACGCCTCGACACCGCGCAGGCGCCCATCCGCCAGAGAGACCTGAGGCTGGTAGACCAGGGTGAAATCCTTGTTTTGAATGGCCGTACGCACGCTGTCTTCGAGCATCAGCCGCGAGCGCGCGCGGCCGTTCATTTCCTGGTCGTAATAGCGATACTGCTGACGGCCCGCGCGCTTGGCTTCGTACATGGCGATGTCGGCCGCACGCAGCAAACCATTCAAGTCCGAACCGCAGTCCGGGAAGGTCGCAATGCCAATGCTCACGCCGAGCATCACATCCAAACCGTCAACCTGCTGACAAACAGAGACTCGTTCGATCAGTTTTTCCGAAATTTTTGCCGCCTGCTCTGGGAATTCCAACTCCAGCAGCGCAGTAAATTCATCACCGCCCATGCGGCCGATAATGTCGTAGGAGCGCAAGCCGCCCTGCAATTGCTCCGAAACCCAGCGTAAAACCCGGTCGCCCGCATCATGGCCCAAAGAATCGTTGACGCGCTTGAAACCGTCGAGGTCCAGGTACAGCAACACCAAGGACTGCTCTGTGCGTTCACTGCGCAACAGCGTGTTCTCCACAGCCTGGTGGAAGCCGCGTCGATTCAGCAGCCCGGTCAGCGGGTCGGTAACGGCTTGGAATTCCAACTGCTGATGCAGGTGGCGCACTTCGGACATATCCAGCACCGTCACCACCATGGCCTTCTGTTCGGCGGGCAGCGGCGCGCATGACAACGCCGCCGGCACCTGCTGGCCACGGCCGGTGCGCAGAAGCGCATCGTGCAGGCGCCAGGTTTCGCCCTTGCGGTAACCGGCGTACATCTGCGAATCCAGCCACGTGGGCACATGGGGCTTTTGCATGAAACTCAGGAATTCCTGGCCCTGTAACTCTTGGATCGGGGCATTGAGCAGGCGCGAGATCGCCGGGTTGGCGTATTCGATCACGCCCTCCTCACTCACCACCAGGATGCCCTCGGCGGCGTTATCCAACACCGAGGCATTAAAGGCCCGGGCTGACTCCAGATCATGGCTCAGGCGCTGCAAGGCCCGGCGAATGCGCTGGTGCTCCAGCAACGCCTGGACCTTGGGCTTGAGAATATGCGGGTCGAAGGGTTTGAACAGGTAGTCGATGGCGCCACTGGCATAGCCTTCCAGCACGGCGGCGGGCGACTGGGCGTTGGCACTCAGGAAGATAATAGGGGTCATGCGTGTGCGCTGGTTGCCACGCATCAGGCGGGCGACTTCAAAGCCGTCCATGCCGGGCATCATTACATCCAGCAATACCAGGTCCACTTCATGCTGCAGCAGCACCTCCAGAGCTTCCAACCCGGATTCCGCGGTGACCACCTGCCAGTCATCACGTTGTAGCAGCGCACGCATGCTGATCAGGTTTTCCGGGTAGTCATCGACGACCAGAAGAACCGAACTGCCATCGCCATGAGGTGGAGCGCATTCCATGCTGGGTCTCTTCCTTAGGTCTACTCCGGTCACTTCTGAGAGAAAACGCGGATAAACATTGAGGGCTCACTCTAGCCCTGGATACTGAAAATCAGAAGTGACGTGGATGCCATCATTGCGCCAAAGTTCACTCAGCCGACTAACGGTCAACCTCTACAGCCCACGGTTCATGGGAAACATGGCTTTTTGGCATTCATTTGGCGCCAATAAATTGCCAGCAAATGTTTAACAACAGGCCGGCCACCGCCTATAAAGAACCTGTAAGGCCCACGGGCCAAAGCCTTCACCCCCTGTAAAAGGCCAACGCCATGATCGACCTCTCCACTTGGAACCTGAGCATTCCGGTCGGCTCGCCCCCCGCGACTATCGACACCCCAAAGCTGCTCAGCGGCTTCAACGACCAGTACTTCCAGGCCGAAGGCAGCAACGTGCAGTTCTGGACACCCGTCACCGGCACCCGCACCGAAAACGCCATCTACCCACGCAGTGAGCTGCGCGAAACTTACGCCGACGGGCGCTTGCGTAACTGGACCTACCCCGAAGCCGACAACTTCCTGCGCGCCACCTTGGCCGTGAACCAAGTACCGTCCAGCGGCAAGATCGTCATCGGCCAGATCCACGCCTATGACAGCCAAAAACCGCTGATCAAGCTCGAATACCAGTTCAAGGAAAAGACCCAGACCGGCAACATCGTCGCCAAAGTGCGCATGCGCCCGGATGAAGGTGAAAGCCGCGTGGTCATCGTCGCGTCCAATGTGCCGCTGGAGAAAAGCTTTACCTACGTGATCAACCTCAACAAAGCCGGGCTGCTCAGCGTGTACGCCGCCGACAGTGAGTGGAACGAACGCATTGGCGCAGCGTGGGGCAGCAAGCCGCTGTACTTCAAGGCCGGCGCGTATGTGCAGGACAACAGCGGGGACAGCAAGGAAGGCGCGAAGGTGACGTTTGCGAAGTTGGATATTGATCACGAGTGAGGCATGACCCAACGTTTTCGCGATATCACGCATAGCCAAATCATCTTGAAAAGTGTCAGGCCTCACAGTCGCCAAGATTAACCTATTGGGGGAATCTAACGCCCATAACCGTGGGCCTCCCCCATGGATCTGGAGTCTTGAGATGCGCATGTCAATGAATGACATCCGTAAAAAACTTCAATCGACGAAGAAATTCAAAATAGACGTCCGCCTGAGCGATAGCTCCGACGAGACCGATGAAGGAGAAGACCCAAGGTTCTACGATAAAAAAGCAGAGCTGACTTACTATCGCTCAGCAGGCGTGTACCGGACCGTCAACCTCAGGACATAAAGACCATTGAGCCGATCAGCGATAACACAAAGTCATCGAACCCTTTGGATTACTGAGCCCGGCATAAACTCGGCAGGTGTTTTCTGTTGCCCAAGGATGATTCACTGACATCCCCAGCCTCTTAAACAATGCACCAGCTCCTGCGGCAAGGGCACTTGCTACCGCCGGAAGCCGCTGCGCAGTCCAACCGAAGCGCCCTTGCCCCACGCAGTTTTCTGTTCGCTCTCTCGATTGACAGCCAACTAATCCGGCCCTTTTTGAATCGATAGCCCATCCGCTGTTAACGACCTCCATCTCCCGCTAGCTGGATCATCAAGGCGTGGCTGCCTTATAACAGGTGGAGGGCTGGAATTCGCACTAACATATATAGCAAAAAGTCATAAAAAACTGTTAATTATTACAGGTTTCAAAACCATTATTTCAATCCAAACTAATTATCACAAGATGGAAAAAAGGTTTATGCAGCGAACACACCATCCTGGCAAACCATGGCGCCCCCCTAGTTAGAGCGACATTAAATATAACTTACCCGTACAACTTTGTTATTCGAAAAAACAAGGAGAATTCAAATGAGCGTCATTACCCCTATCATCGAAAGAATAAACGGCTCTACAGCATCGCCAAGCGCTACAGCTCTCGTTGACCGCTCTTTCAGAATCGAAGGCATTGGCTTTCCAAATGGGGAACTAGAGGTACGACTGGGCGCTGCCAGCAGCAAGCCACTGAAAACGATAAAAATCTCAGCGAATGGAATATTTTCAGATAGTGTAATGGCCTCAATCTCAGGCCCTGTTACTTTGACGCTGACTGAAACTGATGCGACCCCGAAACAAGTCTCGATAAATCTTGATATTCAGAAAAAAATCACTGAAAACTTAGCCGATGAAGAATTGAGATTCGCCCTTAATCAAGAATTTGTTACCAATAACAACTTTAAATTCATACACGAGGGCAACATTGAGCGATCTTTCAGCAAATCCATAGAAGCCATGACCACGACTAACCTTAGAAAACATGTAATTAGTGACATTCAGCGCGAAGCACTCTTCGGGCCTAAAGTCTATGTTTTTAGATCAGAGCAGGCCGTGGCCGCATCGGTAAAAATTTCTTTGCGAGGAACAGATGATGTCCCTCTCAATTTCAACAAAATGAGTTTTTCATATATCGCTGTTGGCCCTTTGTCATTCGAATGGTCGGATGGCAAGACCACTACCCCCATAAAAGCAGCAACAGAGGGTTTAGACCGGTTTACCTTCAGCACTTTAAACATGGAGTATATTGTTATAAGGAGCAAGCCAACGGCCTCATTCTATTTTGTAGCAGGACACTTTGAAGCGGAGCCTGTATAACGTCCAAAATCAGCTAAATATAACAACCCGTCTCACGACGGGTTGTTATATTGCACAACTACAGGACACCGTAAATTTCATGCCCGCGAGCGAGGCTCCAACGAACATTACGCTTGCTCATCAAAAACCCGCATCGCCACGGGTTTATTCACGCTTGCGGTTCAATTCACCTTAGCGTTCAACTCACCTTTCAGGTAACGCTGGTACATCGCTTCCAGCGAGATCGGCTTGATCTTAGAGCCGTTGCCGGCAGTGCCGAAGGCTTCGTAGCGAGCGATACACACATCACGCATCGCGGTTACGGTGGCGCCGAAGAATTTACGTGGGTCGAACTCGCTCGGGTTGGTGGCCATCAGGCGACGCATTGCGCCGGTGGACGCCAGGCGCAGGTCGGTGTCGATGTTGACCTTGCGCACGCCGTGCTTGATGCCTTCAACGATTTCTTCAACCGGTACGCCGTAGGTTTCTTTGATGTCGCCGCCGTACTGGTTGATGATCGCCAGCCACTCTTGCGGGACCGAGGAAGAACCGTGCATCACCAAGTGGGTGTTAGGGATGCGCTTATGGATTTCCTTGATGCGGTCGATGGCCAGTACGTCGCCGGTAGGCGGCTTGGTGAACTTGTAGGCGCCGTGGCTGGTGCCGATGGCGATGGCCAGGGCATCGACCTGGGTCTTCTTGACGAAGTCAGCGGCTTCTTCCGGATCGGTCAGCATTTGGCTGTGATCAAGCACGCCTTCGGCGCCGATGCCGTCTTCTTCGCCGGCCATGCCGGTTTCCAGGGAACCCAGGCAGCCCAGTTCGCCTTCAACCGAGACGCCGCAGGCGTGAGCCAGGGCCACGGTTTGCTGGGTTACGCGCACGTTGTATTCGTAGTCGGTTGGGGTCTTGCCGTCTTCGCCGAGGGAGCCGTCCATCATCACCGAGCTGAAGCCCAGTTGGATGGAGCGCTGGCACACGTCAGGGCTGGTGCCGTGGTCCTGGTGCATGCACACCGGGATGTGCGGAAACTCTTCGATTGCGGCGAGGATCAGGTGACGCAGGAATGGAGCACCGGCGTATTTGCGGGCACCGGCCGAAGCCTGGACGATCACTGGGGAGTCGGTCTTGTCAGCGGCTTCCATGATGGCGCGCATCTGCTCAAGGTTGTTGACGTTAAAGGCTGGGACGCCGTAGCCGAACTCGGCTGCGTGGTCCAGCATTTGACGCATGCTGATAAGTGCCATTGTGTTGTCTCTCCCGGTCGAGGGTCGTTAATCGTGCAAGCCTGCCGTAGCGGCGGCTGCTATTCAAGTTATTGCCGGTCAGGTTTTGCATGCCTGGCCTGCTGAATCGTTATTGCAGTGTCCGGCTCGCCATTTGGAACCGAATCAATGTGGGAGGGGGCTTGCTCCCGATAGCGATCTATCAGTCGCTGACTTCGGTGACTGACCCACCGCAATCGGGAGCAAGCCCCCTCCCACATTTGGATCTCAATACATTCGAGACCGTGTTCTGTTTACTGGGCCTTGCAGCCCCGCCCGATCAAATCGTCGGTGGCAACCCAGTAAACCAGGCCTTCCTCACCCTTGGTGTGAAACGCCAACTGGTCGTTGCTGTACAGCACGCCCGAAGCGGCAACGTCCTGTTTAAGGCGGTAAACCTGGTCGGAACCGCCGAGGCGTACATCCACCTCGCTACGGGCCTGGTTGGCAAATCGCCAGTTGACCTCGGCCTTGCTGTCGCAGGTCCAAGTGGTCCACTTATCGGCAGGCTCTGCCTTGTTGAACATGTTCATGCTGCTGCAACCGGCCAGTAGGGCCAGGGCTGCCAGGGCGAAAACGCCTTTCATTGCCAATCCTCGCAGCGGTGCCAGAGGCCGCCGATGCTGTCGGTTAGTTGATCAGACCCGTCAAGGGCAACCCTGTTCCTGACCGTTGGGCGCGGAGTCGTATTTCTCCAGCCGTTCGTTGCCGATGCGCTTGTTGATCACCGGCATGGTCTCGGCTTGCCAATCGGCCTGGTAGCAGCTCTTTTTCTGCACAGGCAACGGCTTTCCAGCCTCCTGCGCCGCGCTTGGCGTGCTGCCGCAGCCGGCCAGAAGGCCCGCTGCGATCAACAGTGCCAACGACTTGATCATGGGAATGCTCCTTTTCCTGATCACGGGCCTTAGCCTTTGGCTCGGGCTTCCAACACTTCAACGGCGGGCAGCACTTTGCCTTCGACGAATTCAAGGAACGCGCCGCCACCAGTAGAAATGTAGGAGATACGGTCAGCCACACCATATTTATCGATGGCCGCCAGGGTGTCGCCACCGCCGGCGATGGAGAACGCCGAGCTTTCAGCGATGGCATTGGCCAGCACTTTGGTGCCGTTGCCGAACTGGTCAAACTCGAACACGCCGACCGGGCCGTTCCACAGAATGGTCTGGGAGGCTTTCAGCAGTTCGGCGAAGTTGGCTGCGGTTTGCGGCCCGATGTCCAGGATCATGTCGTCGGCAGCCACGTCA
Organism: Pseudomonas sp. H1_D04; assembly: GCF_054683855.1. Taxonomy (NCBI): domain Bacteria; kingdom Pseudomonadati; phylum Pseudomonadota; class Gammaproteobacteria; order Pseudomonadales; family Pseudomonadaceae; genus Pseudomonas; species Pseudomonas sp. H1_D04. The sequence continues at coordinate 2,620,980 of NZ_CP162826.1, read as the reverse complement.
GCGATGAGCTTGACGGTGGCGGCGGCGCTTTCAGCGAACTCCTTGGCAACCACCACGTCTACCGGCAACGGCACACTGACCTTGGCAGCGATGGCGCGAGCGGTATCCAGCAGGTCCGGTTCATACAGGGACTTGCCCACCGGGTGGCCGGCTGCGGCCAGGAAGGTGTTGGCAATGCCACCGCCGACGATCAATTGGTTGCAGATCTGGCTGAGGCTGTTGAGCACGTCCAGCTTGGTGGACACCTTGGAGCCAGCCACGATGGCAGCCATCGGCTGGGCCGGTGCGCCGAGGGCCTTGCCCAGTGCATCCAGTTCAGCAGCCAGCAGCGGGCCAGCAGCCGCAACCTTGGCGAACTTGGCCACGCCGTGGGTGGAACCCTCAGCACGGTGAGCCGTACCGAACGCATCCATCACAAATACGTCGCACAGGGCTGCGTATTGCTGGGCCAGTTCGTCACTGTTCTTTTTCTCGCCTTTGTTGAAGCGCACGTTTTCGAACAGCACGATGTCGCCGGCCTTGACGTCAACGCCACCCAAGTAGTCAGACACCAACGGCACTGTGCGGCCCAGGGCCTCACTCAGGTAATCGGCCACAGGCTTGAGGCTGTTTTCTTCCGAGAACTCACCTTCGGTCGGACGACCCAGGTGGGAGCAGACCATTACGGCCGCGCCTTTTTCCAGGGCCAGCTTGATGGTCGGCAGCGAAGCCCGGATTCGCGCATCGCTGGTGACAACACCGTCCTTGACTGGGACGTTGAGGTCTTCGCGAATCAGTACGCGCTTACCTTGCAGATCGAGGTCGGTCATCTTCAACACGGTCATGGGTCGCAGTTCCTGAATTGACTTATTTAAAGGGCAGGTTTTGATGAGGCAACGTGCAGATAGTGTTCTGCAACATCCAGCATGCGGTTGGCAAAACCCCATTCGTTATCGAACCAGGCCAGGATATTCACCAGCCTCGGGCCGGAAACGCGGGTCTGGCTGGCATCGACAATTGCCGAATGCGGGTCATGGTTGAAGTCACAACTGGCGTGGGGCAACTCGGTGTAGGCCAGTAAGCCTTTGAGCGGGCCGCTGGTGGCGGCATCGCGCAGAATCCGGTTGACCTCCACCGCATCGGTGTCGCTGACGGTTTGCATGGTGATGTCCAGGCAAGACACGTTTACCGTCGGCACCCGTACGGCTTTGGCCTGAATTCGCCCGGCAAGTTCCGGCAGCAGGCGTTCGATGCCACGGGCCAGGCCGGTGGACACCGGAATCACCGACTGGAACGCCGAGCGCGTACGGCGCAGGTCTTCGTGGTGATAGGCGTCGATTACCGGCTGGTCGTTCATGGCCGAATGGATGGTGGTGATCGATACGTAATCGATGCCAATCGCCTGATCCAACAGGCGTAACAGTGGCACGCTGCAGTTGGTGGTGCAGGAGGCGTTGGACACCAGCAGCTCATGGCCGGTCAGGCAATCCTGGTTGATGCCGTAGACGATGGTGGCGTCGACATCCGCCTCGCTGGCCATTGGCTGGGAAAACAGCACACGCGGCGCGCCGGCGTCGAGAAAACGCTGGCCATCGGCGCGGGTGTTATAGGCACCGGAGCATTCCAACACCAGGTCGACGCCCAGCGCCGCCCAGTCGATGCCCTCGGGGGTCGCACTGCGCAGTACTTTTACGCAGTCGCCTTTGATATGCAGACAATCGCCCTCAACCCGCACTTCGCCGGGGAAGCGGCCGTGGGTGGAGTCAAAGCGTGTCAGGTATTCGATGCTGGCCATGTCGGCCAAATCGTTGATCGCGACAATTTCAAACCCGGCTGCCGCCCCTCGCTCGAACAGAGCACGCAAGACGCAACGACCAATGCGGCCGTAGCCGTTGAGTGCAACTTTGTAGGGACGCGGTTGGGGCATGGGGTTCTCGATCAAGGTTAGTTCGGTGCTGAATGCACTATCGCCATCGCGGGCAAGCCCGCTCCCACATTAGACCGCGATCCAAATGTGGGAGCGGGCTTGCCCGCGATAGCGCCAGTTCAGACAACGCAGACTGACTTAGTCTTCCAGCAGCTCTTCAGCCTGACCCAGGATGTTTTCCAGGGTGAAACCGAACTCTTCGAACAAGGCTGGAGCCGGCGCCGACTCACCGTAGGTGGTCATGCCGATCACGCGACCTTCCAGGCCCACGTACTTGTACCAGTAGTCGGCGTGAGCCGCTTCGATGGCGATACGCGCGCTGACCTGCAACGGCAGGACCGATTGCTTGTAGCCGGCATCCTGGGCTTCGAACACGCTGGTGCACGGCATGGACACAACGCGTACGTTACGGCCTTGGGCAGTCAGCTTGTCGTAGGCCTGAACGGTCAGGCCCACTTCGGAACCGGTGGAGATCAGGATCAGCTCCGGCTCACCCACGCAGTCTTTGAGCACGTAGCCGCCACGGCTGATGTCGGCGATCTGTGCGTCGGTACGCACTTGGTGCTGCAGGTTCTGACGGGAGAAGATCAGCGCCGAAGGGCCGTCTTTACGCTCGATGGCGTGCTTCCATGCCACGGCGGATTCCACCGCGTCGGCTGGGCGCCAGCAATCCAGGTTCGGTGTGGTGCGCAGGCTGGTCAGTTGCTCGACCGGCTGATGCGTCGGGCCGTCTTCGCCCAGACCGATGGAGTCGTGGGTGTAGACATGGATCACACGCTTCTTCATCAGCGCAGCCATACGTACCGCGTTGCGCGCGTATTCCATGAACATCAGGAAGGTCGCGCCGTAAGGCACCAGGCCGCCGTGCAGGGACACGCCGTTCATGATGGCGCTCATGCCGAACTCGCGCACGCCGTAGTACATGTAGTTGCCGCTGGCGTCTTCGGCCGAGACACCTTTGCAACCTTTCCACAGGGTCAGGTTGGAACCGGCCAGGTCAGCCGAACCGCCGAGGAACTCAGGCAGCAGTGGGCCAAAGGCGTTCAGGGTGTTCTGGCTGGCTTTACGGCTGGCGATGGTCTCGCCCTTGGCCGCGACTTCGGCGATGTAGGCCGAGGCTTTTTCCGAGAAGTCGGCAGGCAGGTCGCCAGCGAGGCGGCGAACCAGCTCATTGGCCAGCTCTGGGAATTCGGCGGAGTAGGCAGCAAAACGCTGGTCCCACTCGGCTTCGGCCGCCAGGCCTTTTTCCTTGGCGCTCCACTCGGCGTAGATGTCGGCCGGAACTTCGAACGGGCCGTGGTTCCACTTCAGCGCTTCACGGGTCAAGGCGATTTCCGCGTCACCCAGTGGGGCGCCGTGGCAGTCTTCTTTACCTTGCTTGTTCGGCGAACCGAAGCCGATGGTGGTCTTGCAGCAGATCAGGGTCGGCTGCGCGCTCTTGCGAGCGGTGTCGATGGCAGTCTTGATCTCTTCCGGATCGTGGCCGTCGACATTGCGGATCACCTGCCAGTTGTAGGCTTCGAAACGCTTAGGGGTGTCGTCGGTGAACCAGCCTTCGACTTCGCCGTCGATGGAGATGCCGTTGTCATCGTAGAAGGCGATCAGCTTGCCCAGGCCCAGCGTGCCGGCCAGCGAAGCGACTTCGTGGGAAATGCCTTCCATCATGCAGCCATCACCCAGGAACACGTAGGTGTGGTGATCGACGATGTCGTGGCCAGGACGGTTGAATTGCGCGCCCAGGACTTTTTCAGCCAGTGCGAAACCTACAGCGTTGGCCAGGCCTTGGCCCAGGGGACCGGTGGTGGTCTCGACGCCTGGGGTGTAGCCGAACTCAGGGTGACCCGGAGTACGGCTATGCAGCTGGCGGAAGCTCTTGAGGTCATCGATGGTGACGTCGTAGCCGGTCAGGTGCAGCAGCGAGTAGATCAGCATCGAGCCGTGGCCGTTGGACAGCACGAAGCGGTCACGGTCGGCGAAGGACGGGTTGCTCGGGTTGTGTTTCAGGTAATCACGCCAAAGTACCTCGGCGATATCCGCCATGCCCATCGGGGCACCGGGATGGCCGCTGTTGGCTTTTTGCACGGCATCCATGCTGAGGGCACGAATGGCGTTGGCACGCTCACGACGGCTGGGCATCGCTGTTCTCCTGAGGATTTTGAAGAGTGAATGATTAAAAGAAACGGAAAAAAGGACCGGCATTTTCCCTCAGCCACCGCCTGCGGGCAATGACAGATAGTCACTTGTGGCTGTTTTTCCTGTGCTTTGCGCGGCAATCGCCTGCATTGACCGCCTACTTGTTCGTCTAAAAGTTATAGCGGCTGCTTATAACCGCCACTTATCGATCAATATCAAAACTTTTTGATATTGACCTTGCGAGGATATCCACCCGTCACTAGACTGCTGCCCTTATGAATCTACCCGTGCCCTCACTGCGTCCCGACGACGGCGATGAACTGGCAGCCTTGTGCAAGGCCGCTGGGGACCCGTTGCGTCTGAACGTCTTGCGCGCACTGGCAAACGATTCCTTCGGCGTACTGGAACTGGCGCAGATCTTCGCCATCGGCCAGTCCGGCATGAGCCACCATTTGAAGGTGCTGTCCCAGGCCGACCTAGTGGCCACACGCCGCGAAGGCAATGCAATTTTTTACCGCCGCGCCCTGCCCCACACCGATCTGCTCGGCGGCAAGCTGCACGCCGCCCTGCTCGAAGAAGTCGACAACCTGAGCCTGCCAACCGACGTACAGTCGCGTATCGGCCAGGTTCACGGGCAACGCGCAGCGGCGAGTCAGGATTTTTTCGCACGGGTGGCCGAGAAGTTTCGCGCGCAGCAAGACCTGATCGCCGGCCTGCCGCAGTACCGCGACAGCGTGCTGGCGCTATTGGACAAGCTGAGCTTCAGTGATGAGGCGACCGCGTTGGAAGTCGGGCCTGGGGACGGCGGTTTTCTGCCGGAGTTGGCGCGCCGCTTTCATCAGGTAACCGCGCTGGACAACAGCCCGGCGATGCTCGAACTGGCGCGCCAGTTGTGCGAGCGTGAATCGCTGCGCAATGTGACCCTGCAACTGGCTGACGCCTTGAGCGGCACACAGATCAAAGCCGACTGCGTGGTGCTGAACATGGTCTTGCACCATTTCGCCGCCCCCGCCGACGCGTTAAAGCAAATGGCCGGGTTGCTGCACCCCGGCGGTAGCCTGTTGGTTACGGATTTATGCAGCCACAACCAGAATTGGGCCAGGGAGGCCTGCGGTGATCTCTGGTTGGGTTTTGAACAGGACGATCTGGCCCGTTGGGCCACCGCTGCGGGGCTCGTTCCCGGGGAAAGCCTCTATGTAGGCTTACGTAATGGTTTCCAGATCCAGGTTCGCCATTTTCAGCGACCGGCTGGCGACACTCACCATCGGTAATATCAGGAAAACATCGAGATGAGCGAATACTCCCTTTTCACCTCCGAGTCCGTGTCTGAAGGGCATCCGGACAAAATCGCCGACCAGATTTCTGATGCGGTGCTGGACGCCATCATTGCTGAAGACAAGTTCGCCCGTGTGGCGTGCGAGACTCTGGTGAAAACCGGTGTAGCGATCATCGCTGGCGAAGTGACCACCACCGCCTGGGTTGACCTGGAGCAGATCGTCCGTGACGTGATCACCGACATCGGCTACACCAGCTCCGACGTCGGCTTCGACGGCGCGACCTGCGGCGTGATGAACATCATCGGCAAGCAGTCCCCAGACATCAACCAGGGTGTCGACCGTGCCAAGCCGGAAGACCAGGGTGCCGGCGACCAAGGCCTGATGTTCGGCTATGCCAGCAACGAAACCGACGTGCTGATGCCTGCACCGATCACTTTCTCGCACCAGTTGGTACAGCGCCAGGCAGAAGCCCGCAAATCCGGCCTGCTGCCATGGCTGCGCCCGGACGCCAAGTCCCAGGTGACCTGCCGCTATGAAGGCGGCAAAGTCGTCGGTATCGACGCTGTCGTATTGTCGACCCAGCACAACCCGGACGTGTCCTACGCCGACCTGCGTGAAGGCGTGATGGAGCTGATCGTCAAGCACGTACTGCCGGCCGAGCTGCTGAGCAAAGACACCCAGTTCCACATCAACCCGACTGGCCAGTTCATCATCGGTGGCCCGGTGGGCGACTGTGGCCTGACCGGTCGCAAGATCATCGTCGACAGCTACGGCGGCATGGCTCGCCACGGCGGCGGCGCGTTCTCCGGTAAAGATCCGTCCAAGGTTGACCGTTCGGCCGCTTACGCAGGTCGTTATGTGGCCAAGAACATCGTTGCTGCCGGCTTGGCCGAGCGTTGCGAGATCCAGGTGTCCTACGCCATTGGTGTGGCCCAGCCTACGTCGATCTCGCTGAATACCTTCGGTACCGGCAAGATCAGCGACGACAAGATCGTTAAGCTGGTGCGTGAGATCTTCGACCTGCGCCCTTACGCGATCACCACCATGCTCGACCTGCTGCACCCGATGTACCAGGAAACCGCAGCCTACGGCCACTTCGGCCGCACCCCGGAGCAGAAGACCGTCGGCGACGACACCTTCACCACCTTCACGTGGGAAAAAACCGACCGCGCCAACGACCTGCGCACCGCCGCCGGCCTGTAAGTACGCGTTGCACCCAAAAGCCCTGCCGGGTTCGCCCGGCAGGGTTTTTTATTGCCTGCGCGATCACCTTCACATTTTTTGGATCCAAACCTTGCAGGCCCAATGATGGCCCTCTAGAATCCGCGCCCTCTCGGGCCCTCTACCTTATTTGGATATTGCCCTGCGCCAGCCCGGGATAGACACGCGCGCAGGCAATCGAACATTGAGGTTTTTCATGCGCATCTCCACGCTCGCCCCTGCTGCCCTTCTGCTCAGCCTGTTCGCCCTGCCGGCCCACGCCGCCGACCTGAGCGCACTGAGTGGCGCCCTGAGCTCCCAGTTGGGTGGCGGTAACTCCGGCGACTGCCAGAAGCAAGCCGCAGACCTGCAAACCAAGATCGATGCGGCCGAAGCCAGCAAAGACACCTTCAAAGTGAAGGCCTTCAAAGCGGCGCAAGACCAGATCAACAAAGGTTGTGACAAACTGTCTGAAGCCCAGGCCAAAGCCGATGCCAAGCAGCAAACCCAGGAAGCCAAGGCTGACAAGCCGGATGCCGTGAAAGCCTTGGGCGGTTTGTTCAAGTAAGCAGAAACACCCGGTAAAAAGCCCCGCACTGTCGGGGCTTTTTTGTGGCCGGGAGGTTCATTTAGGCTGGGCACCCTTTCCGAGCAAGGATGCTCATGATGCGTTTACTGATTGCTCTGTCACTCAGCGCGTTGCCCTTTTTGGCATGGGCCGAAGCCTGTACCGATGAGGCCAGAACCCAGGTCGACACCCTGGCCGAACAGGTCCGTCTGTGGGACGACAGCTACCACCGCCTCGGCCAATCACCCGTCCACGATGAACTCTACGACCAAGCCCGCCAGCGCCTGGCCCATTGGCGCCAGTGCTTCCCTCAAACCCTCGCAAAACCTGACAACCCGCTGGCCGGCGCTCGGGGCACCTTCCGGCATCCCGTTGCTCATACCGGCCTGGAAAAACTGCTGGATGAACAGGCCGTCGGTGCCTGGCTCGATAGCCGACAAGACGTGTGGATTCAACCCAAGGTCGACGGGGTTGCAGTGACGCTGGTGTATCGTCAGGGCCGGTTGGAGCAAGTGATCAGCCGCGGCGATGGCGCACTTGGTCAGGACTGGTCCGCTTCCGCCCGCAGGATCCCCGGCATTGTCCAGCAACTGCCGGAGCCTATCGACGTGGTACTGCAAGGCGAGCTCTATTGGCGCTTGGACGACCACGTGCAATCGACCACTGGTGGGCTCAATGCCCGCAGCAAGGTGGCTGGCCTGATGAACCGTCGACAGCTGAGTGACGCCGACGCCGCTGGTATAGGCCTGTTTGTCTGGGCCTGGCCGGACGGCCCAAGCGTATTTACCGAGCGCCTGGCCACCCTGGCACGATGGGGTTTCACCGACAGCATGCGTTACAGCCAGCCCATCCGAACTCTCACCGAAGCCGCGCACTGGCGCATGTATTGGTACAACCACTCACTGCCCTTCGCCAGTGATGGAGTGGTGCTGCACCAAACATCACGAGCGCCCGGCAAACGCTGGCAAGTCAGCGCCCCCTACTGGGCGGTCGCCTGGAAGTACCCGACTTCCAAGGCGTTGGCTCTGGTACGCAAGGTGCAGTTCAAGATCGGCCGCACGGGGCGCATCACCCCCATTCTGGAGTTGGAGCCGGTGCGGCTGGACGACCGGCAGATCCGCCGGGTCAGTGTCGGCTCCTTGAAACACTGGCAAGCGCTGGATATTCGCCCTGGCGACCAAGTATCCATCAGCCTGGCGGGCCAGGTGATCCCTCGGTTGGACCACGTGATCCTGCGCAATCCCACGCGGATCGACCTGCCAGTGCCCGACCCGCGAGACTTTCACGCCCTGAGTTGCTGGCAACTGGACCCAGGCTGCGAAGAACAGTTGCTCGCACGCCTGACCTGGCTGAGCAGCAACCAGGGCCTGGCGTTACCGCACATGGGGCGCGAGACGTGGAACGTATTGATCCAGGCCGGTCTAATCGCAGGCTTTCTCGATTGGTTAACCCTGGATGCGGCAGAGCTTGCTAACATTGATGGCTTGGGTGAGCGCAGCCGCACCCGACTGCTCGACAGCCTTCACAGCGCTCGGCAACGACCCTTTGCACAATGGCTAAAAGCCTTGGGTGTGCCGCCTGCGGCCCGCAGCAACCTGGAAGGAAACTGGCAGACACTGGTTGCCAGAGACACCCAGGCCTGGTTGGAGATCGATGGCATAGGTCCGGCTCGTGCAGCGCAACTGAGCGCTTTTTTTCGCGACCCGCAGGTACAGTCCTTAGCTGAAACGTTACGTGTGGCCGGAATAGACGGGTTTTGAACGCGCCCCCAGCCACCTTTAAACCACCGCAGAATTCACCCTGCCCTTTGCGAATCTGGAGCTCCACATGAAATTCCTCGCCCCTTTTGCCCTGCTGACCGTCGCAAGCTTTATGGCCACGCCGCTGCTGGCTGCCGAAGAAGCCCCCCAACTCACTGGCTGCGCCGCTAAGCGCCAAGCCATCAGCACCCAGATCGAACAAGCCAAGGCCCATGGCAACAGCGACCAACAAGCCGGCCTGGAAAAAGCCCTGAGCGAAGTGACCGCCAATTGCACCGACGCATCGCTGCGCAAGGAGCGGGAAAACAAGGTGCTTGACGCCAAGCACGACGTCAGCCGCCGTCAGGCGGACCTCGACAAGGCAATGAAAAAGGGCGACGCGGAGAAGATCAACAAGCGTAAGGACAAACTTGCCGAGTCCCGCAAGGAACTGCAGGACGCCGTGGAAGAACTTGACCAGTAAAACCGGTCAGTGGTCCCGAAACTGTTTATGGCAGGCACTGCAGGCATCTTCGACTTTCTGTACGGCAGGGGAAAGGTTACTGGCCTTGTAGGGCTGCACTTGGCTGGCGATCACCAATTCACCGGTGGCCGCCTCCAGGTCGCGGGCCAACTGCTGGAATTGCGCTTGTTTTTGCCACACGTCATCCTTGGCGCTGGTGTGATCTTCCTCGCGCACGCTCGGAAAGTGTTTCCAAGGTTCATGGGACAACGCATCGAGCTTGACCGCGCCCTCAGCGAATTTCGCGCCGTCGAACGCAATGCGTCCGCGCAACATGCCGCCCAGGTCTTCGCCGGTCTTGAGCATCTGCTTGAAGATCGCCTTGCGCTGGCCCAAGGGCGAATTCGGATCGACACCGCCGCAGGCAGACACTGCCAGGCAGGCCAACAATACAACCGTCAATTTTTTAAAAGTCATGGTGGCTCAGGGTCACGGGAAACGGCGGCCAGTATCCTCGCCCCACCCGCAAAGACCAATAGCCCTATTAATAATAAGGGTTGCCCAACGGCGCTACGGCGCGGGCAACCGTTTCAGGAATTACATGTATGAGTCTCACATTGAAACCCTGGAGCCGCCGCCTGGCATGGGCTCTGCCGATGATTGCGCTGCTGGCCGGCTGCGACGCGGGCAAGGACACCGGCAAAGACACGGCCAAAGATGAAGTTGCCAAACCCCACGCCGTCGCCACCTATGTAAACGCACCTTGGGAAGCACTGCCGGCGGTGTCCGACAGCGACCTGCTGGCCGGCTTTGAGTCATGGCGCAGTGCTTGCCAACGCCTGAAGGCCGACCCTGTATGGGGCGCGACCTGCGCGGCAGCGGCCAGCGTGCCGGGCAATGCTGTGGCGGTGCGAGGCTTTCTCAAGGAGCGTCTGGATGTGTTCGGCTTGCGCTCGTCCGATAACACCCCTAACGGTTTAATCACCGGCTACTACGAACCGGTCTACCCCGGCAGCCTGACCAAGACTGCCACCGCCCACGTGCCGGTGTATGGCGTGCCGGATGACCTGATCATCGTCAACCTGGAAAGCATTTATCCTGAACTGAAAGGCAAGCGCCTGCGCGGTCGTCTTGAAGGTCGCGTGCTCAAGCCTTATGACGATGCCAGCGCCATCAACGGCCAAGGCTCCACAGCTAAGCCGATCGCCTGGCTGACCAACCCAATGGACCTGCAATTTCTGCAAATCCAGGGTTCAGGCCGCATTCAATTGAAAGACGGGCGCCAACTGCGCGTCGGTTACGGCGACCAGAACGGCTATCCCTACCGCCCTATCGGCCGCTGGCTGGTGGAGCAAGGCGAGTTGAAAAAAGAAGACGTGACCATGGGCGCCATCAGCGCCTGGGCGAAGGCGCACCCGGAACGAATCCCGGAACTGCTGGCGAGTAACCCCAGCTACGTGTTCTTCAGTGCTCGCCCCGACAGCAACGAAGGCCCACGTGGCTCGCTGAACGTGCCGTTGACCGCCGGCTACAGCGTGGCGGTGGATCGCAAAGTCATCCCGCTGGGCAGCCTGCTGTGGCTGTCGACGACAAAGCCCGATGGTTCGCCGATCGTTCGACCGGTCGCGGCCCAGGACACCGGCGGTGCAATTACCGGTGAGGTGCGTGCGGATTTGTTCTGGGGCACCGGCGATGCGGCAGGTGAGCTGGCGGGGAACATGAAGCAGCAAGGGCAAATCTGGATGCTATGGCCCAAGGGCGCAGCATTGCCGCAGGTGCCGGAGATACTCTAGATCAACTGTGGGGGCGGTTGGACTTGCCGCCCCTCACAAGTGGATCTGCGTCACGGCTCAGATCGAGACAAAGAAGAAACTCGCAATCAACGCCATGCCCACGAACCACACCAGTGAACGCAGGATCGCCCAATCGGCCACGTAGCAAATGATGTACAAGAGGCGGCTGGTGATAAACAGCACGGCCAGTACATTGATGGTCACCAGTTCAGCCGTACCCGCCAGGTGCGCGATAATCACCGCCGCCGCAAATGCCGGGGTGACTTCAAAGCTGTTGAGCTGGGCGTTGTGGGCGCGCCGAGCGAACCCATCGAGAGTCTCCAGAAAAGCGCGAGGGTCATGGTTCTGCCGAGGCCCGAACTTGCCCTGACTGAACTTGGCCAACCCTGTGCACAGGTAAGGCAAGAAAATTGCGATCAACACACACCAGAAAGCTACCGTCATCACTGATTCCTTTTTAGTTTTCTATTTTTAATTTGAAACAGAAATTAGAGTTTTAGCACCAATTCTGGCAAGCCGCACCCACCGCTATGAGCCGCCACACGCCAAAAGGTTCTACCGGTGTTTTGCGCCCTGCCTGCAACCTCAGGCCGCTGCGGCGGTCCATCCACCCACTCATGACTGATCTTTCCCACTCCAAGGACCCCGGATGCTTGAACTTGTCGCCGCCTTCATTTGCCTCACCACCCTGCTCACCTATGTGAACTTCCGTTTTATCGGACTGCCGCCCACCATCGGTGTGATGGTCACGGCCCTGCTGTTTTCCCTGATCCTGCAAGGCTTGAGCGTGCTCGGCTACCCAGGTCTTGAGGAGCGTATCCAGCAACTGATCGGCCAGATCGACTTCGGCGACTTGCTGATGAACTGGATGCTGTCATTCCTGCTGTTCGCTGGCGCTTTGCACGTCAACCTCAACGATCTGCGCAGCTACCGCTGGCCCATCGGCCTGCTGGCAACCTTCGGCGTGTTGATCGCCACCGTAGTGATCGGCAGTCTGGCGTACTACATTTTTGCCCTGTTCGGCTGGCACGTGAGCTTCCTCTACTGCTTGCTGTTCGGCGCACTCATCTCGCCCACGGACCCGATTGCGGTACTCGGTGTATTGCGAACCGCCAATGCGTCGAAACCGCTGAAAACCACCATCGTCGGCGAGTCGCTGTTCAACGACGGTACAGCGGTGGTGGTATTTACCGTGCTGCTGGGCATCGCACAATTGGGCGAGACGCCTACCGTGGGCGCCACAGCCATGTTGTTTGTCCATGAAGCCGTTGGCGGCGTGGCGTTCGGGGGGCTGATCGGCTATCTGGTCTACCTGATGATCAAGAGCATCGAACAGCACCAGATCGAAGTCATGCTGACCCTCGCCCTGGTGATCGGCGGCTCAGCAATGGCCACCGAGCTGCACGTCTCCGCCCCGATTGCGATGGTGGTGGCCGGGCTGATCATCGGTAACCTCGGGCGCAAGCTGGCGATGAACGACATGACCCGTCGCTACCTGGACGGTTTCTGGGAATTGCTCGACGACATGCTCAACGCTCTGCTGTTTGCGCTGATCGGCATGGAATTGCTGCTGTTGCCGTTCAATTGGCTGCACGTATTCGCGGCCAGTTTGCTGGCAGTGGCGATCCTGCTCTCACGCCTGCTAACTGTGGCCCCGGCGATCCTGCTGCTGCGCCGCTGGCGTACCGTGCCGCGCGGCACCATCCGCATCCTCACCTGGGGCGGCTTGCGCGGCGGGGTTTCGGTGGCACTGGCTCTGGCCCTGCCACTGGGGCCGGAGCGCGATCTGCTGCTGAGCATCACCTACATCGTGGTGCTGTCGTCGATCCTGCTGCAGGGTTTGAGCATCGGCAAACTGGTCAAACGCGTGACCCGGGACGACCCCCAGGCCACGCCTGACGCTCACTGATCCTTGTCGATAGGTTGCGGATGCCTTGGGTCCGCAGCCTTCTTACCCGGCAAGCTGCCTTCACTGCGAATCTGCGCATGGCTGATCAAGGCAAAGATAAAGCTGCCACCGATGATGTTGCCGGCCAGAGTCGGGCCGGCAAACACCAGCCAGAAATCCTTCCACGGCAACTCGCCGGCGAATACCAGATAAGACACTTCCGCAGACCCCACCACGATATGGGTGAAATCCCCCAGCGCCATCAGGTAAGTGATCAGGATAATGATCCACATCTTGGCGCTTTCCATCGACGGGATCATCCACACCATGGTGGCGATCATCCAGCCGGAGACGATGCCTTTGGCAAACATCTGGCCGGTGTCGTTCTCCATGATCTTGCGCCCGATTTCCAGGAAGGCCTGGTCGGTCTTTGTGTCGAAGATCGGCAAGTGCAGCATCACATACGCCACCAACAGGGTGCCGCAGAGATTACCCACCAGCACCACCGACCACAGCCGTAACAGGCGCCCGGCATTGCCAAAGGTCGGCTTGCTCATCACCGGCAGCACCGCGGTCAGGGTGTTTTCGGTGAACAGTTGCTGCCGCGCAAGGATTACCGCGAGGAAGCCCGCGCAGTAGCCGAAGCTGGCAATCACCTTGAAGGCTTCACCCTCGGGAAGACGTGAATTGAGCAATCCCATGGCCATCAGCGACAGGCCCATGGTCAGTCCGGCCGCCAGTGCCGACCACCACAAAGCGGCAACACTGCGCTCCAGCTCCTGATCTCCCTGGGTGCGGATAATTTCATGCAGGACCGCAGCGCGGGGCGGCTGGTTGTCGTCGACGTCCTGTTGCTCTTCCTGGGATAAGTTGGGGGTCTTGCCGTCTTGTTGCGTGGCCATGGCGATACCTGAACGGGGGGCGGTGTTCAGGTACGACCTATGGCCGATCAATAGCGTTCACTGGTCCGACGCAGGATTATTCGCTGACGCCGTCGTCCTGGAACTGGTCTTTGACGTACTTGATCTCGGTACGCCCGTGAGGCGCCGGCAATCCGTCTTCGCCGAGGTTGACGAAGACCATTTTCTCAACCGTGAGGATGCTCTTGCGGGTGATCTTGTTGCGCACTTCACAGGTCAAGGTGATGGAGGTGCGGCCGAACTCGGTGGCGGTGATGCCCAGTTCGATGATGTCACCCTGGCGCGAGGCACTGACGAAGTTGATTTCGGAGATGTACTTGGTCACCACCCGTTGGTTGCCCAGTTGGACAATGGCGTAGATGGCTGCTTCTTCGTCGATCCAGCGCAGCAGGCTGCCACCGAACAGGGTGCCGTTGGGGTTGAGGTCTTCAGGTTTTACCCATTTGCGGGTGTGGAAGTTCATGGTCACTCCAAAGCGTCTTGCCGAATGATGGGCGACATCATGGCAGAGCCCAGGCCCAAGCTCTATGAGCCATTGCCTATCAAGCCCATGAACGATCTTCATGCCGCCGACAGAAAGGCTTGGGAAGTCTGGCGCACACGGCTATAATCGCCCCCGTTTCAAAACGGTCATCTTCGATTGATACCGTTCTCCCGCAACCTGTCCGAGGGGCGCTGCAGCAGGCTAGGCCTGTCAGGCTCGGATGGGGCGTTGTCCGGCCTGATTCCCCTGGCCTGATACTAAACGCACAACGGCGCCCATTCGCACACTACGAATGGAGGCTCTTCATGAGCGCTGTCAACACGCCTGCAGATTTCACCGACTACAAAGTCGCCGACATGTCCCTCGCTGCCTGGGGCCGTCGCGAAACCTTTATCGCCGAATCCGAAATGCCAGCCCTGATGGGTCTGCGCCGCAAGTACGCCGCTGAGCAACCACTCAAAGGCGCGAAGATCCTCGGCTGCATCCACATGACCATCCAGACTGCCGTGCTGATCGAAACCCTGGTTGCCCTGGGTGCCGAAGTACGCTGGTCGTCCTGCAATATCTTCTCGACTCAAGACCAGGCCGCCGCAGCTATCGCCGCTGCCGGTATCGCGGTTTATGCCTGGAAAGGCGAGACCGAAGAAGAGTACGAGTGGTGCCTGGAGCAAACCATCCTCAAAGATGGCGCGCCTTGGGATGCCAACATGATCCTCGACGACGGCGGCGACCTGACCGAGCTGCTGCACAAGAAATACCCGGCGATCCTGGACCGTGTCCACGGCGTCACCGAAGAAACCACCACCGGCGTACACCGCCTGCTGGACATGCTGGCCAAGGGCGAGCTGAAGATCCCGGCCATCAACGTCAACGACTCGGTGACCAAGAGCAAGAACGACAACAAGTACGGCTGCCGTCACAGCCTGAACGACGCCATCAAGCGCGGCACCGACCACCTGCTGTCGGGCAAACAAGCCCTGGTGATCGGCTACGGTGACGTGGGTAAGGGTTCTTCCCAGTCCCTGCGCCAGGAAGGCATGATCGTTAAGGTCTCCGAAGTCGACCCGATCTGCGCCATGCAAGCCTGCATGGACGGTTTCGAAGTGGTTTCGCCGTTCATCGACGGCGTCAATGACGGCACCGAAGCGAGCATCGACAAAGCCCTGCTGGGCAAGATCGACCTGATCGTGACCACCACCGGTAACGTGAATGTTTGCGACGCGAACATGCTCAAAGCCCTGAAGAAGCGCGCCGTTGTCTGCAACATCGGTCACTTCGACAACGAGATCGACACCGCTTTCATGCGCAAGAACTGGGCATGGGAAGAAGTGAAGCCGCAGGTACACAAGGTTCACCGTACCGGCGCTGGCGATTTCGACCCGCAGAACGATGACTACCTGATCCTGCTGGCCGAAGGCCGTCTGGTTAACCTGGGCAACGCAACCGGCCACCCGAGCCGCATCATGGATGGTTCATTTGCCAACCAGGTACTGGCCCAGATCTTCCTGTTCGGCCAGAAGTACGCCGACCTGTCGCCAGCCCAGAAAGCCGAGCGCCTGACCGTGGAAGTACTGCCGAAGAAACTCGACGAAGAAGTGGCCCTGGAAATGGTCCGCGGCTTCGGCGGCGTAGTGACTCAACTGACCAAGACCCAGGCCGACTACATCGGCGTGACCGTCGAAGGCCCGTTCAAGCCGCACGCTTACCGCTACTGATTTGCCTGTGCCCGCTCTCTATCTTAAGGGGAGCGGGCTTTATGTGGGAGCGGGCTTGCTCGCGAATGCGGTGTTTCAGTCAACTTATTCTTCACTGACATACCGCATTCGCGAGCAAGCCCGCTCCCACATTGGCGGTGTACACACTCCGGCTTCTGAGTTTCAAAGGGTATGACAATGTCCCAAGACCGTCGCTACAGCTTCGAGTTCTTTCCCACCAAGACCGATGCTGGGCATGAAAAACTGATGGCGACTGCCAAACAGTTGGCAAGCTACAACCCCGACTTCTTCTCCTGCACCTACGGCGCTGGCGGCTCGACCCGTGATCGCACGATCAACACCGTGTTGCAGCTGGAAAGCGAAGTCAAAGTTCCCGCCGCGCCGCACTTGTCGTGCGTGGGCGACAGCAAGGACGACCTGCGCGGCCTGCTGACCCAATACAAACAAGCCGGCATTCAGCGCATCGTCGCCCTGCGCGGCGACTTGCCCTCCGGCATGGGCATGGCCAGCGGCGAGCTGCGCTACGCCAATGACCTGGTGAGCTTCATCCGTGAAGAAAGCGGCGATCACTTCCATATCGAAGTGGCGGCTTATCCGGAGATGCATCCTCAGGCGCGCAATTTCGAAGACGATCTGCAGAACTTCGTACGCAAGGCCAACGCTGGCGCCGACAGCGCGATCACTCAGTACTTCTTCAACGCCGACAGCTACTTCTATTTCGTCGAGCGCGTACGGGCCATGGGTGTGAACATCCCGATCGTGCCGGGCATCATGCCGATCACCAACTACAGCAAGCTGGCACGTTTCTCCGACGCCTGCGGTGCCGAAATCCCACGCTGGGTGCGCAAGCAACTGGAAGCCTATGGCGACGACGTCAAGAGCATCCAGGCGTTCGGCGAACAGGTCATCAGCGAAATGTGTGAACGTTTGTTACAAGGTGGCGCGCCGGGGTTGCACTTCTATACCCTGAACCAGGCTGAGCCGAGCCTCGCTATCTGGAACAACCTTAAACTGCCACGCTAAGCCGGTTTAATAGCAGTTCCCGGCCCTCGTTATCACGGGGGCTTTTTTCGTCTACATGTCCCCGGAAAGGAAGCCAGCAGTAAATGAATACAGCGTCCCCGACTCCTCGCCCCCAGCTGATTTACCTGGTATTCGGCGCCGAGACCTACCATCAGGAAGCCGTATTCAGCATCGCCAGTGCCGTTGCCCAACTGGGCGGGCCTCAGGATATGCCGTTAGACATCCAAGTGTTCA
This sequence comes from Pseudomonas sp. H1_D04, assembly GCF_054683855.1. NCBI lineage: Bacteria > Pseudomonadati > Pseudomonadota > Gammaproteobacteria > Pseudomonadales > Pseudomonadaceae > Pseudomonas > Pseudomonas sp. H1_D04. The sequence continues at coordinate 2,603,637 of NZ_CP162826.1, read as the reverse complement.
GCGACAACCCGGCCCCGTACCGTGGCTTGCCAGTACAGGTCCACACATTGGACAGCGCCACGCGACAACGCTGGAGCGAACCCCACGGCTACCATTTCCGTACCAAACATGTGCTGTTGCGTCAGGTGCTGGAAACGGCGGAACTGGCGCTGCTGATCGACACCGATACATTTTTCCACGACTCGCCCATGGCATTGTTCGAGCGCGTAACACCGGGCACCGTGCTGTGCAACGCCTTCCAGGCCAAGTATGGCGACAACCGCGAAAGCGTACTGTATGAAGCCCTGGCCAAGTACCTGGCCGACAAAGGCCTCGCCGACGATGATATGTGGCTGCTCAACTCAGGCGTGATGGGCTTGACCCGGCAAGACGCGCACATTCTGGACCGTTCGATCGAGTTGATGGATGAGCTGTTCCCCATGGCCCACGGCGCCTACACCCTCGAAGAGTTCTGCCTGTCAGTAGCCGCGTACCGCACGCTCAACGTGCGCCAGTGCCCGGACCTGATCCATCACTATTGGAGCCGCAAGCAGTTGTTCCGGGCCAAGGTCAAGGCGTGGGTAACCAAGCATGCCGCCGACCCTCTCTGCACCCAGGCCCTGGCCGATACACGCAAGGTCTCCGCCCACCTGCCCCGCCCACCACGCTTGCAGCGCCTGATGTACAAACTGATCACCCTAGCGCTGCCCAAGCGCAAGCAGCAGTTCATCCGTGAGATTCTCTACGGCTGCTACGAGCACGAAAATGAATTCGACAAGGCCTGCGGCCCAGTTTGGTGGGAAAAAGCCCTTCAAAACCAGGAAGAACGCCAGAAATGCCCGGTGGACGCACACCAACTCGAACACTGGTTCGCCAACCCCGTGGTGCGCCTGATTCTGGGGGAGCGACGCGCAGCCATCTATGAACACCTGATGACCTCGCCCACAAAATAGAGCGGCCCGCAGAAGCTTAAGCCAGAGCTTCTCTTTAACGCACGGGCGTCGTAACCTCAGGGCATGCCTGTCATTCTGAAGCTGTTGATCGCCGCGTTTTTCACTTGCCTGAGCCTGGCCGCTTACGGCGAGAAACTGCGCATTGTCACCGAGCCCTGGGCGCCTTATGTGTATGAAGAAGACGGCGCCATGCACGGGCTGGATTACGAAACGACGGTGATCGTATTCCAGCGCCTGGGGGTCGAAGTGCAATGGCAGTTCCTGCCCTGGAAGCGCTGTCTGGCCATGCTTGATCAAGGCCATGCCGATGGCGCGCTGGATATTTTCCACAGCCACGACCGCGACGCCCTGCTGCTGTACCCCAGCGAACCGCTGTCGGAAGTGGAGTTCGTAATGTTCTACGCCAACGACCGTCCGCATCAGGTCCAAAGCCTCGACGACTTGCGTGGCCTCACAGTCGGCACGTCACCAGGCTACCTGTACGGATTACCCTTCAGCGACTCCACCTTATTCAACCGCGAGCCGGCCCCCAGCCATGAAGCCAACTTCGGCAAATTATTGCTGGGGCGCATCGACCTTGTGATCACCGACCGCCGGGTTGGCCAGCACGTGATCAAGACACTGGGCCTGGAAGGCAAGGTCAGCCAGGCCCCCGTTGTCGTCAGCCGCCAGCAGCAGTACCTCGCCGTACGTCGTGGCGCAGGCATGGACCTGCTGGTGCAACGCTTTGCCGCCGAGCTCAAACGCTTCAAACAGGAGCCGGCCTACACGGCATTGAGCGCCAAATATGGTGGATTCGAAGCGATTACGGCGTCCGGACACACCGTTGAGCAGCAGGAAAGCGGCGCACCGTGATTGCTCTGCTATACTCCGGCCTTCCCGCCAGGCTTACGCCCGGCCGCTGAGGTCTTGAAAAAGGCACCCAACCCCGCTACTGCGCAGCTTTCAGCCCGCGCGAGCCGGTGGAGTGCCCGCCAGACGCAGCAGGACCGGACGGGATTGCGCTCCCCTAAGCGCCATTCACGCCCGGCAAGATTATCCCTTTGGGCCAAGCCCTAACTAAAACAGGATTACTCATGTCCTTTGCTTCCCTCGGTCTCTCCGAGGCTTTAGTCCGCGCCATCGAGGCAGCGGGCTATACCGAGCCTACTCCGGTGCAACAGCGGGCCATTCCCGCCGTGTTGCAAGGTCGCGACCTGATGGTTGCGGCTCAGACAGGTACTGGTAAAACCGGCGGCTTCGCCCTCCCGATTCTGGAGCGGTTGTTCCCCAACGGTCACCCGGACAAATCCCAGCGTCACGGCCCGCGCCAACCACGCGTACTGGTTCTGACCCCTACCCGCGAACTCGCCGCCCAAGTGCACGACAGCTTCAAGCTGTATGCCCGCGACTTGAAGTTCGTCAGCGCCTGCATCTTCGGCGGCGTCGGCATGAACCCACAGGTTCAGGCCATGTCCCGTGGTGTTGACGTGCTGGTGGCATGCCCTGGTCGCTTGCTCGACCTGTGCGGCCAAGGCAGCGTCGATTTGTCCCACGTGGAAATCCTCGTGCTGGACGAAGCCGACCGCATGCTCGACATGGGCTTTGTCCATGACGTGAAAAAAGTCCTCGCCCGCCTGCCGGCCAAACGTCAGAACCTGCTGTTCTCGGCAACGTTCTCCCAAGACATCACCGCCCTGGCCGGCAAGCTGCTGCACAACCCGGAGCGCATCGAAGTCACGCCGCCGAACACCACGGTCGAGCGTATCGAGCAACGCGTCTTCCGCTTGGCCGCCAGCCATAAGCGCTCGCTGCTGGCCCACCTGATCACCCACGGTGCGTGGGAGCAGGTGCTGGTGTTCACCCGTACCAAACACGGCGCCAACCGCCTGGCTGAATACCTGGACAAGCACGGCCTCACCGCCGTCGCCATCCACGGGAACAAGAGCCAGAACGCTCGCACCAAAGCCCTGGCTGACTTCAAGGCCGGCAGCGTACGCATCCTGGTAGCGACCGATATCGCCGCACGCGGCCTGGATATCGACCAGTTGCCACACGTGGTCAACTTCGAGCTGCCAAACGTCGACGAAGACTATGTGCACCGTATCGGCCGTACTGGCCGTGCCGGTCGTTCGGGTGAAGCCATTTCCCTGGTTGCACCGGACGAAGAAAAACTGCTGAAAAGCATCGAGCGCATGACCAAGCAGAAAATCGCCGACGGCGACCTGATGGGCTTTGATGCCAGCGCTGTAGAGGCCGAAAAGCCTGAAGTGCGCGAACGTCCTGACGTGCGTAACCCACGCAACCCACGCGGTCCGAAGGGCGATGGCCCGAACGGCGGCGGTGGTGGCGGCGGTCGTCGCGACAAAGGCAAAGACAAAGGCGGCAAGGAAAAAGCGCCAACCAACGGCCGTGGCGAACGCCCAGCCCGTGAGCAGAAGCCTCGTGAAGGTACCCCGGCCCGTGAACAGCGTCAGCCGAGCCAACCGCCGCGCGCTGCAGCCGACCGTGCCCCGGACGAGTTCCTCGACGACGACGTGGATAACTTCGGTAACCGCGTCGACTACGTGCCACAGGCCAAACCGGCCCAAGGCCGTGGCCGTCGTCCAGGTGCCCCAGCACAGGGCGCCGGCGCAGGCACTGGCGCACCCCGCGGCGGCCAGCCACAGGGCGCACGCCAGAACGGTCCGCGCAACAGCAGCGGCGGCACCACCGGCACCCCGCCTGCCAAACGCAGCGGCCCGCGTAGCGGTGCACCGCGTGACGGCCAGGCCCGCCGCGAAGATTCGCGCAGCAACAACCGCCGCCCAGCCCGTGACGACCAGCCTCGTTCGTCCGAGCCAGCCGTGCAAAACCCGCGCGGTGGCCCAGCGCCGAAGATCATCCACAAGGAGTCGAAAGCTGACCGCTTCCCGACACCTGAGCAGTTGGATCAACTGCCAGGCCGCCCTCGTGGTGAAAAACCAGCGCTGCTGACTCGCAACCGCTGAGTTTCAAAGCTCCATAAAAAATGCCCCGCCTCTTTCGAGACGGGGCATTTTTTTGGACTCAACAAAAAAGAATGAGCCCTGCTGTGGGCAGAAATTACTTCTGCTTAACACCTTCCAGCGAGATGTCCAGGTTAACAGTCTGCGAAGACGGGCCCGGGCCTTTGATGCCGAAGTCGTTCAGGTCCAGCGTAGTGGTGGCGTTGAAGCCCGCACGCTCGCCGCCCCATGGATCCTTGCCTTCACCGTTGAAGGTAGCCTTGAAGGTCACAGGCTTGGTCACGCCGTGGAACGTCAGGTCGCCGGTCACGTCGGCAGTTTTTTCGCCGGTGGATTTAACAGCGGTAGATACGAACTTGGCGTCAGCAAACTTGGCAACGTCCAGGAAGTCCTTGCTGCCGATGTGCTTGTCACGCTCAGCGTGGTTGGACCACAGGCTGGCGGTTTTCACGTCGACGGCGATTTTGCTGGCTTCAGGCTTGGCGGAATCCCAGCTGAACGTACCATCCCAGTCCTTGAAGGTACCGTGGATGTAGCTGTAGCCCAGGTGGCTGATTTTCCAGTCGATGAAGGCGTGTTGGCCTTCCTTGTCGATTTTGTAGTCAGCGGCCATCACCTGACCTGCAGACAGCAGCGCTGTACCGATTGCCAGAGCGGCGAGGGTCTTCTTCAACATGCTTTATATTCCTTGTGAGTCGAGGTTGAACATCAGGCTTTGCGCCCCAGCATTCGCGTGAGGGTCGCATCACGATCGATAAAGTGGTGTTTCAACGCAGCCACGCCGTGCAAGCCGGCGAAAACCACGAGCACCCAGGCCAGGTACAAATGCACCAAGCCCGCGTTGTCTGCCTGGTCCGGTAGACCGGAAACCACGGCAGGAATTTCAAACAGGCCAAACACCGGGATACCGACACCATCGGCGGTGGAAATCAGGTATCCGGCAATCATCACGGCAAACAGCCCGAGATAAAGGAACGCGTGGCCGAACGCGGCACCGATGCGGGTCAAGCGGCTGTAACTGGCCAACGGCGGTGGTGGCGGGCTGATCAGGCGCCAGACGATACGCACCAGCATGATGGCGAACAGCGTGATGCCAATGCTCTTGTGCAGGTCCGGCGCGTCTTTGCGCCAGGCGCTGTAGTAGTCGAGCCCAACCATCCACAAACCCAGGGCGAACAGACCGAACACAACCAGGGCCACACCCCAGTGCAAAATCATACTGACCCAGCCATAACGGGCCGGTGAGTTACGTAGCTGCATGTACTTAATCCCGTAAGAGCTGCGCCCAAGACTAGCGATTTACCTATCGAATTAAAGCGGAAAATTTTGCTTTGAAATATCGAGAAATACGATCTAGAGCGTATGCACAATAAGTTAACCAAGGATTAAGGACTATCCCTAACAAACGTGACAGTCCGTCCCGCGTTTACTCCGAATTCCCCACAATGGCTTGTGACCCAGGCCTCCATTGCATAGGCTTGCGCGATTGTTTCGCCTGCGCCGCTCGCAGGACCGCTTCGAGGAGATCACCGATGGGCTTGAACAACCAGTGGATGCAACGCGACCTCGCCGTGCTGTGGCATCCCTGCACCCAGATGAAAGACCACCAGCAGCTGCCGCTGATCCCGATCAAGCGCGGGGAAGGCGTCTGGCTGGAAGACTTCGAAGGCAAGCGCTACCTCGACGCTGTCAGCTCCTGGTGGGTCAACGTGTTCGGCCACGCCAACCCACGCATCAACCAACGCATCAAGGACCAGGTCGACCAACTGGAACACGTGATCCTCGCCGGCTTCAGCCACCAGCCGGTGATCGAACTGTCCGAACGCCTGGTCGCGATGACCCCCGAAGGCCTGACCCGCTGCTTCTATGCCGATAACGGTTCGTCGTGCATCGAAGTCGCGCTGAAGATGAGCTTCCACTATTGGCTCAACCGCGGTTTGCCGAACAAAAAGCGCTTCGTCACCCTGACCAACAGTTACCACGGCGAAACCATCGCTGCGATGTCGGTGGGCGACGTGCCGCTGTTTACCGAAACCTACAAGGCGCTGCTGCTCGACACCATCAAGGTGCCAAGCCCGGACTGCTACCTGCGCCCCGAGGGCATGAGCTGGGAAGAGCACTCGCGCACTATGTTCCTGGCCATGGAACAGACCCTGGCCGACAACCATGACACCGTCGCCGCCGTGATCGTCGAGCCACTGATCCAGGGCGCAGGCGGCATGCGCATGTACCACCCGGTGTATCTGAAGCTGCTGCGCGACGCCTGCGACCGCTACGGCGTGCACCTGATCCACGACGAAATCGCCGTGGGCTTCGGCCGTACCGGCACGATGTTCGCCTGTGAACAGGCCGGCATCCGTCCGGACTTCCTGTGCTTGTCCAAGGCCCTCACCGGCGGTTACCTGCCGTTGGCGGCGGTGGTCACCACAGATGATGTCTACGACGCCTTCTACGACGACTACCCGACCCTGCGCGCGTTCCTGCACTCCCACAGCTACACCGGCAACCCGCTGGCGTGCGCGGCGGCCCTGGCGACCCTGGATATATTCGAAGAAGACAACGTCATCGAAAACAACAAGGCCCTTGCCCAGCGTATGGCAACCGCCACTGCCCACCTGGTCGATCATCCCCATGTGTCGGAAGTGCGCCAGACCGGCATGGTATTGGCCATCGAAATGGTCCAGGACAAGGCCACCAAAACCGCCTATCCGTGGCAGGAGCGCCGTGGTTTGAAGGTGTTCGAGCATGCCCTGGAACGTGGTGCGCTGCTGCGGCCATTGGGCAGCGTGGTGTATTTCCTGCCGCCGTATGTGATTACGCCGGAGCAGATCGACTTCCTCGCCACCGTTGCCAGCGAAGGCATCGATATCGCGACCAATAGCAAGGTCAGCGTCGCCGTGCCAAAAGACTTCCACCCAGGCTTTCGCGACCCGGGCTGATGGTTCCTACCTAAATTCTTCAGAGAACAGACATGAGACTGTCCCGCTTTTTCACCGACACCCCGCTGAGCCTCGGTGACCATGAACTGCCAGAAGCCCAGGCGCATTACATCAGCCGAGTGCTACGCATGGTCGAGGGCGACGCCGTGCAATTGTTCGACGGCTCCGGCCTGGAGTTTCGCGGCACATTGCTGGAGGTCGGGAAAAAACGCGTCACCGTACAACTCACCGAAAGCTTCACGGGCCAGACCGAATCGCCGCTGCACATCCACCTGGGCCAGGGCCTGTCCCGGGGCGAGCGCATGGATTGGGCAATCCAGAAAGCCACTGAACTGGGGGTCAACGAAATCACCCCGATTTTCAGCGACCGCTGCGAAGTGCGACTCAAGGACGAACGCGCTGACAAACGCCTGCTGCACTGGCGCCAGGTGGCGATCAGTGCGTGCGAGCAATGCGGGCGTTCGACGGTGCCGGTGATTCACCCACCGCTGTTGCTGGCGGACTGGCTGAAGCAGGTCGAGGCGGATCTGAAGCTGGTGCTGCACCCGGTGGCAGAGCCGATGGTCAGCCATGCCAAGCCTGCGAGCCTGGCGTTTCTGATCGGGCCGGAAGGCGGGTTGACTGACAATGAAGTCGACACCGCCCAAGCGGCCGGCTTCCATTCCGCCCGTCTCGGCCCACGGGTGCTGCGTACCGAGACCGCGCCAGTGGTAGCGCTGGCCGTCGCCCAACAACTCTGGGGCGACTTCTAGCCCACAGCTGCAAAACGATCGCAATGTGGGAGGGACTTGCTCCCTCCCACATTTAGATTCGGTTACCCCTTCTTACTCCACCGGATCACTCACCGGCTTGGCAATAATCGCCTTCAACTCGCTGGTCATCGGGAATTCCAGGTTCAAGCCCTTGGGCGGAATCGGCTGTTCAAACCAGCGCTGGTAAATCCCGTTGATCTCCCCCGAGCGGTACAGGTCGCCGAGGGCCTCGTTGACCACCGCAAGAAACTGCGGATCGTCCTTGCGCACCATGCAGCTGTAGATCTCCCGCGACTGCTCCTCGCCCACCACCACCCATTTGTGCGGGTCCTTGGCTTTGGCGCGTTCGCCGTAGAGGAGCGCGTCGTCCATATAAAACGCCACGGCGCGGCCCGTCTCCAGCATCTTGAACGCTTCGCCATGATCCTTTGCGCTGATCACGAACATATTGGTTTTGTGCTCGGCGTTGTAGCTCTTGAGAAAACGTTCGTTGGTGGTGCCGGCGGTGGTCACTACGTTCTTGCCGGCAAGGTCGGTGAATCCTTTGATGCCGCTGTCTTTAGCCGTCAGCAACTGGCCTTTCACATAAATAAACCCATAGGAAAATGCCACCTGTTTCTGGCGCTCAGCGGTCACTCCGGTGGAACCGCATTCCAAGTCAACGGTGCCGTTCTGCACCAGCGGAATTCGCGTCTGGGACGTCACGAGGTTGTACTTCACCTTGAGGTCGGCCACTCCGGTTTTCTGCTGAATGCGCTCGACAATCTTGCTCGACAGGTCCACCGAATAACCCATGGGTTTGCCGCTGTGATCCCCCACATAGGAAAACGGCACCGACGCATCGCGATAGCCCAGGGTGATGGACTTGGCGTTGGCGATCTTGCTCAACGTGCCGTTCAGCGCCGGTTCATTTGCCTGAACCTGAGCCCCAAACAACAGCCCCACGGTACAACCGGTCAACAGGATTTTTTTCATTGTTCTACTCCGTTGGTTATTTACGTACAGCGATGACACTGATTTCCACCAACACACTCGGTCGCGCCAGCTCCGCCTGCAGGGTGGTTCGCGTGGGCGCCATCCCCGGCGACAGCCACGCCGACCACACCTCGTTCATCGGCGCAAAACCGGTGCCGATGTCTTTGAGGTAAATGGTCGCATTGAGCAGATGGTCCTTGTCGCTGCCCGCCTGGGCCAGCAACCCGTCAATTTTGGCCAGCACTTCGCGGGTTTGTGTCGCGACATCCTGACCGTCACCCGGTACCTGACCCGACAAGAACACCAAGTCCTTGAAAGTCACGGCACCAGAAAGACGCTCGTTGCTGCTGATTCGATTGATGGTCATGGTTACATCCTCAAGCGGCGCGGGGCGTCAGGCCCTGCATATCAATGGAAAGGGCGTGCCGACCGATCAGCTCGGCCAACAGTTGGCCGCTGCCGCATGCCAGGGTAAACCCCAGGGCGCCGTGGCCCAGGTTCAGCCACAGGTTGCGATAAACGCTGGCGCCAATCAGCGGCACACCGGTAGGCGTGGCCGGGCGCATGCCGGCCCACTCGACCGCACGGGCATAGTCGCCGCCCAGAGGGAACGTCTCGACCGCCTGGCGCTTGATCAGGGCCAAACGCTTGGGCTCCAGGCCCGCGTCGAAACCGACGATATCCACCATCGCCGCCACCCGCAGTTGTTCACCGATGCGCGCGTAGACGATCTTGCGGTCGTAGTCGGTGATGCTCACATTCGGCGCCTGGTGCTGCGGGCCAATCGGTACGCTCAGGCTGTAGCCCTTCAGCGGATACAGCGGCAGCGAAAGCCCCGGCAGCCCCAACTCGGCGCTGCGATACCCCGCGGCCAATACCAGGTGCTGGACCGGCATCACTTCATCCGCCAATTCGATGGCTTGTACCGCGCCGTCCGCGTGACGAATCCCGGTCACCTTGCGCCCCAGCAAAAATCGGCAGCGCCCAGAGGCCTCAAGCCGCGCCGCCAATCGTTGGCAGAACGCGTGACAGTCCGCGACTTCCTCGTTCGGCGTGTAGATGCCGCCGACAAACCCATCGCCCGCCAGCGCAGGCTCCAGCCGCGCGCAATCGGCGGCGGACCATACCTGCTGCTGCAAAATATCCGTGACCTTGCTGCGCGCATGCGCGAATGAACGGCTATCGCGGAAAGTCACCAGCTTGCCATTGCGCCGCCAGTCGAAACCGTCCAGGTGGTCATCCTCGCGCCATTGCTGCAACGTGCGTTGGCTCAAGGAGGCCAAGCGCAGCAGGTGCTCCGCATTACGCTTATTCACCGAACCTCGGCATGCGCCGATAAACGCCGCCATCCAACGCCATTGCTGGGGATCGAGGCGTGGGCGCAATTTCAACGGAGAGTCACCGCGCACCAGCCAGCCAAGCGCTTGCAGCGGCACTCCGGCATCAGCCAACGGCGCGACATAGCGGTAGGACAGTTGCCCGCCGTTGGCGAAACTGGTTTCGCTGCCCAGTCGGTCGCGAGCGTCGATCACCGTCACTTCATGGCCGGCACGCACCAGCGCATACGCACTCGCCAAGCCAATGACTCCACCGCCAATGATGCAAACCTGCCTGGCCATCCCCGCCCCCTCGCCATCGATTAAGTAGGCTCAAGCGTAGGGGCAGGTGACAGGCCGCCGACAATGAATAAAGATGGCTCACCTATAAACAAAGGTTATGGACTTGCCATGCGCCTGCGTCATATCGAAATCTTCCAGGCAATCCGCCAGACCGGCTCCGTCAGCGCCGCCGCGCAATTGCTGCACGTGTCGCAGCCGGCGGTAACCAAAGTGTTGCAGCACGCAGAGCTGCAACTGGGCTTCCCATTGTTCCTGCGCGTACGCGGCAAGTTGCAGCCCACGCCGGAAGCACTGGCGCTGGAGAGTGAAGTGGAGAAAGTCACCGCGAGCCTGCAAGGGGTGCGGCGTCTGGCCAAGAGCTTGCGTCGTGCGCCGGGGCAAAGTGTGCGCATCGGCGCAACCCCCGCCCTGGCACTGTCGCTGCTGCCGCCGGCGATTCTGGAATGGAAGCGCGACTACCCGGACATGGCCTGTGAACTGTCCAGCGACCATAGCCGCGAACTGGTGCAAAAGTTGTTGATGCGCGAGATTGATCTGGCGCTGACGCTCAACTTCTCCGGCCATCCAGGGTTGACCACCCAGGTTTTGGCGAACGGTGTGCTGGTGGCGTTGGCGTCCAAAGGCTATTGGCCGGAGACTGAGCTGCATCAGCCCCTGCCATTGGCCGACTTGGCGGGCGCGCCGCTGATTGGCCTGTCCAGCGCCGACCCGCTGGCGGCAAAACTCGACAGCTACCTGGAGAATGTCGACCCTGCGCCCCGGGTGACGATCTCGGTGCAAACCTATTCGCTGGCGCGCGCGATGGTGGAGTCCGGCGCGGGGTTAACGGTGATCGACCCGTTCACCGCGCTGGGCGCCTCGACGGACACCACTTGCATCCGCACGCTCACCCCGCCGCTGCCGATCACCCTGTATGCCCTGACCCGCGCCGACGGACCGCCGCCGCATATGCTGGCCAATCTGTTGGAGATCTTGGGTAAGCGGTCATGCGAGTTGTTGGGACGCATCTAAGGACATCGCCCCTCTCATTCAAAGCACGTAATGCATGATCGCCACAAAGTGCAGCAGGCTGCCGCCGATCACAAACAGATGCCAGATCCCATGGGAATGCCGCAGGCGGTCCTCCAGGGCAAAAAAGATAATGCCCACGGTGTACAACACCCCGCCCGCCGCCAGCCAGGTAAACCCCGCCGTCCCCAGCGCGGCGATCAGCGGCTTGACTGCCACCAGCACGATCCAACCCATCACCGCATAAATCACAATGGACAGGATGCGCGCCTCAGAGCGCGGCTTGATCTCTTGCAGGATGCCAATCACCGCCAGCCCCCACACGATGCCGAACAGCGTCCAGCCCCACGGGCCGCGCAGGGTCACCAGGCAAAACGGCGTGTAGCTGCCGGCGATCAACAGGTAGATCGAAAAGTGATCGACCTTCTGCATGATCTCTTTTCGCCGACCTTGCACGCTGTGGTACACGGTCGACGCGCTGTACAGCACCATCAACGTAAAGCCGTAAATCGCCACGCTGACGATCTTCCAGGGGCTGCCATCCAGGCTCGCCACCACCAACATCCACACGGCGCCAATACACGCCGCGACTGCACCGAGCAAATGGCTCCAGGCGTTGAATCGTTCCCCGTGGTACATGTGTCACCGACCTCCTGTAACCGTTAACAGCTGGCGGCAAGCCTCCCGCCTTGGGCATAAGAGTGCAAGCGTCGCATGACGTTCCGGCGACGCCGCGCGGTTTTGCGGGCACAATCGACGGCATTCGAACAAGAGCCCACGGCCATGCTGATCGACGAAGAATTCACCCTCAAAAAGCTGGAAATCTTCCTGGCGTTCATGCGCACCGGCAACCTGGCCCGCGCCGCTGCCGAACTGCAAACCAGCAATGTCAGCGTGCACCGCGCCATCCACTCGCTGGAAAATGCACTGCGCTGCCCGCTGTTCAAACACGAGGGCCGCAACCTCACCCCGCTGGAAAGCGCCTACGTCCTCGAAGAACGCGCACAGAAACTGGTGGCCGATGTGGTCGACAGCGTGCGCCTGACCCGCGAAGCCGCCGGTTTCTCGGCCGAGCGCTTCAAGTTGGGCTCGCTGTATTCGCTGACGGTCAAGACCGTGCCGCAACTGATCATGGGCCTGAAGATTCGTCGCAGCGAGCTCAATATCGACCTGATCCTGGGTTCCAACTTCGACCTGCTCTACAAGCTCAAGAACATGGAAGTGGACGCGATCCTGATCTCCCTCGATGAACAGGCCAACGACCCCGACTGCGAGCAGATCGCGCTGTTCTCCGACGACATCTTCCTCGCCACTCCGGCGGATTCACCCTTCGACCGTGATCACGAAATCGACCTGGCCGACGTGCGCGACGCGACCTTCATCACCCTCACCCAAGGCTTCGCCACCCACCAGGATGGCAACCGAGTGTTCAAGCAAGCGGGGTTCGAGCCGAAGGTGGCGATGCAGGTCAATGACATCTTCACGCTGTTGAGTATGGTCAGCTCAGGCGTGGGCTATGCGTTGTTGCCGGGACGGATTGCGGCGGTGTATGAAAACCGCGTGAAGCTGATACCGCTGCAAGCCAGGTATCGATTGCAGCAGCAGATCGGCGTGGTGTTTCTGAAAGCCAAGGAACGTGACCCAAATTTGCTGGCGTTGTTGGCGGAGTGTCGGATGTATGCCAATCGGCAGGCTTGAGATAGCCATTGGGGGCAAGCCCCCTCCCACACTTGAATGTGTTCGCAATTCAAAATGTGGGAGCGGGCTTGCCCCCGATGAGGCCCAACCAGACAACACAACTTCCGAAGCTAGCCAACCAACCCACGCACAATGAAGTACAGCAGCGAAGGCCCAAGCAAACACCCAAGTCCGGTGTGGAACGTGGCCGTCAATGCACCATAAGGCACCAACCGTCGGTCCGTTGCCGCCAGCCCAGCCGTCACGCCGCTCACGGTGCCGGCCAAGCCACCAAACACCATCGCCGAACGCGGGTTATCCAAGCCCATCCAACGCGCCGCCACCGGTGTACCGACCATCACCAGGATCGCCTTGATCAACCCGGTCGCGATGGACAGCGCCATCACATCCGAGGTCGCGCCAATCGCCGCACCGGTCACCGGGCCGACGATATAGGTCACGGCACCCGCGCCGATGGTGGTCATGCTGATCGCGTCGCGATAGCCAAACACCCAGGCCATGCTGGCGCCGACGATAAACGGCAGGATCGTGCCCAGCAGCAGCGCAATCACACCGATCATCCCGGCTTTGCGCGCTTCGGTGGCTTGCACCTCAAACGCCGTGGCAACGATGGCGAAGTCGCGCAGCATCGCGCCGCCCATGAGGCCGATACCGGAGAACAGCGCCAGGTCCGCCAGGCCTTTTTGCCCGCCGGTAATGGTGCCGCCGACCCAGGCCAGGATCAGGCCGATGACGATGGCAATCGCCGAGCCATGGATACGCCCGAACGTCAGGCGCTTGGACAGCACCACAGAAATCCACATCACCACGCCAACAAAGGCAAACGCGGTGATCAGGCCGTTATGTTCCAAACCTTTTTCGATGAGGTCCCACATATCAGCGACCTCCCGCAGGCACGATCAACGGCTCTTCGGCGGGCAGAGGCTCGCCCTTGTGGGTACGGCTGATCAAGGCAATGGTGCAACCACAGACCACCACCGAACCAATGGCCGCCAGCACCGCGACCGGGCCGCCGTGCAAGGCGGTCACGACGTTTTGTTGCGCGGCCATCGCCACCACCACGGGGATATACATCGCGCCCCAAAAGCCGACGCCCATCTCGCATTCCTTGGTCATGCCGCCGCGTTTTTGCATCCACAGGCGGGCGCAGATCAGCAGGATCATGGCGATGCCTACTCCGCCCACGTTGGATTTGACGCCAAGCAACACGCCGAGCATGTCGCCCATGATCACGCCTGCAAGCGTGCAGATCGCCAGCAATGCCACACCGTAAATAATCATTGTTGTTGTCCTCGAAGTGCTCGATCGAAATTGTTGTTTTTGTGATTCGACAGCCTTGGGTAGTGCTTTATCGGTGGCGGCGCTCCTCCTCTTCCAGCAGGGCCTGCAAGGTATCCAGGCGTGCGCCTTCACAGGCGATCACCGTGCCTTGTTCGAACACGCGGCGTGACAGGCCGGTGAGCACGGCGCCCGGGGGCAGTTCGATTTGCAGGCGCACGCCGCGCTCATAGGCGCTTTGCACGGTGCCGCGCCAGTCGACAACGCGGCACATGTTGAAGGCCAGGTCGTCGCAAAGGTGTTCGGGGTTGTGGATCGGCCGCGCGCGGGTACTGCTCAGGTAGGTGATGCGCGGCGCCTTGAGCGGGACAAACGCCTGGGCCAGGGCCTCGGCCGGTTGCTCCAGCAGCGCGCAATGGGACGGCACACTGACGGCCAGGCGCTTGGCGATGCCATTGCCCTTGATGCGCGCGGCAACACGCTTCATGGCCTCGTCGCTGCCGGCGATCACGCTCTGGTTATCGGCGTTGATATTGGCCAGGTATACCGGGGTTTCGGGGCTGTGGATGTCGGCGAGGATGTTTTCGACGGTGGATAACTCCACGCCGATGATCGCGGTCATGCCGTAGCCGTGTGGATAAGCGCTTTGCATCAGTTGGCCGCGCAGGCTCACAAGCTTTACCGCATCGGGAAAATCCAGCGCACCAGCGATGACCGCAGCCGGATAGGCACCGATGGACAGGCCCGCCACGTAATCCGGGGTGCGATCCAACAGACGGGCGTGGGCAACGCCGGCAATCAACAGACACAGTTGCACGGCGCGGGTACTGGCCAGGGCTTGCGCGGAATCGAGCAGGCGCACGTCTTCGCCCAGGGCATCGCTGGCTTCGGCCAGGATGTCGGCAGGCAGCGCCTGGAGCATGCCCATGCGCTGAGCACCCTGCCCCGGAAACACCAGCAGGCTGCTCATGCCACATCCTGCCAGGGGTCGATTACAAGGTGCGCACCGCTGGTGGTTTTGAGTAATACGCGGCGGGATGGCCCGGCCCACTCGCGCAACGCGACGGCGCCGAACGGGGTTTGTATTTGCAGGTCTACGCTACACACCGCCTTATCCAGTCGTTCCAGAAGAGCCCGCGCGTCATTGCGATCCAGCGGCTCAGGCGCGCGCAGGATCAAATCCAGATCACTCTCAGCATGCAGCGCCTCAATGCCGGTCGCCAACTCAAAACCCGCACTGCCGCTGACGCCCCAGCTTGTCTGGGCCAGCACCGGGCGCAACTGCTGCAATGCGTGCAACGCAGGTAAATCCCGCGTCGAGATCACGGCGCGCAACGCCTCCGGCACCACACGCCGACGCACCGCTGCAATCGGCATCACGGCGGCAAAACGCTGTTCGCGCAAACGTCCACGCACGCCGACCGCCACCTGGCCCGGCTCGGCGAGCGCGCGACGCACCACTACCGGGTGACCGGCGCTGATCGCGTCCACCGCCCAGGCCGGTGCGTCGATGGGCAGATGCGCCGGGCTCATGCCCCAGAGCAGGTCGTGCGCGTTCACCATTGCTCCCGCAACAACTCGCGCACGTGGCTGGAAGCGGTGCGATTAGTGGCGCCGAGGCGTCCGCTCAAATCAGGTGTGCCAATGTCCTTGATTGCACTCACCAGACATTCACTGACCCGCACCACATCGTCCGCTGTCGGTTGTTCAATCTGGCTCACCGACAAGGTCTCCCACAGCAATCCGAGGCTGGCATAGCTGTCGATGTCATAGGCCATGGGCGGCACGCTGGCGGCCAGGGCTTCCAGCTCTTCGACACTGCGCAGGGTCACCCGCGCAGCCGAGGCCTTGCCCATGGCGTGCACCATCACACCGGGATCGCGCAGGGCGATCAGGCGGTTGGCTTGGTAACCGTGGGCCAGGAACGCACCGGACATGGCCTTGCCCACCAGCAACGCAATCACCGGGTGGCCGGCGAGGCGAGCGCGGGCATAGCTGTCGGCGGCAGCGGCCAGGGCCTGATGGATGCCGAGAGCCTCTTCGCGACGGCCGTAGGCTTGGCTGGGCACATCGACGATGGCGATGATCGGGCGCTTGTCGCCGCGGGCGATGGCTTCATCGACGGCCTTGGCCAGGCCCCAGCCTTCGAGCAGGCCGACTTCGCCATTGCGCGCCCGAGGGAAGCGGTTTTGCGCGTCAGTCACCACGGCGACAAAGCGCACCTTTTGCTCACCCAATACACCGTCGGCAACCCTCAGCGACGCGGGCAAACCGTCTACAGGTGGAGCGCCGGCGCTCAATGCGTTGAACCACTGCAAACCTCTCATGAGCGTTCTCCTTGATACAGCTCGCGCACCGTCGCCGGGTCGATTTGCGGTACAGCGTCCAGCTCGGCCAAGCGTGTGAGGTAATAATCAGCCTGGCGACTACGTTGTTGGGCGGGCACGCCTTGCTGCAGCAACGCGCTGACCGTCTGTTGGATCTGCGCCACATCGTCGGCCACGTAACGGTCGGCCAGGCCGCTGTTGAAACGTTGCTCGCCACCCGTGAGGCTCCAGATAAAGGGACGGTCGCGGGAGTCGTATTCTTCCAACCCGGCTTCCTGTTCGATCACCTGCGGGCCATTGAGGCCCAGGCGCGCTTCGCGGGTCACGACGAGGTAGCTGCACAGCCCGGCCGCGATGGACATGCCGCCGAAACAGCCAACGCTGCCCGCCACCACGCCGATCACCGGCTGGTACTGGCGCAGGTCGACAATCGCCGCGTGTATATCGGCAATTGCGGCCAGGCCGAGGTTGGCTTCCTGCAAGCGCACGCCGCCGGTTTCCAGGAGCAGCAGCGCGCGGGTCGGGATGCCCTTGCGGTTGTCCTCAGCTGCCAACTCCAGGGCGCCAGCGATTTTCGCACCGCCCACTTCACCGAGGCTGCCGCCCTGGAAGTTGCCCTCAATGGCCGCAATCACCACAGGCAAGTCGCCGATGCTGCCCTTGGCGATCACCACCCCGTCATCGGCCTGGGGTACCACACCTTGACGGCTGAGCCAGGGCGACATGACCCGCTGGAACGGGTCGATCAGTTCGCGAAAGGTGCCGGCATCCAACAAGGCCTTGGCCCGCTGCCGCGCACCCAGTTCCACGAAGCTGTGTTTAGCGAGCAAGTCAGTCATGGCCGATCTCCTCGAAACCCTGCTCCAGGCGCAAACGCACCACGCCGGGGGTGGCGCCGAAGTCGTGGATATCAATGTTCAGGGCGGGTGGTGTCTGTTCTTGGAAGATGCGTTCGAACAGGTGCTGCCAGCGTTGTTCGGCGCCATTCACCGAGGTCTGTACCTGAATGGTCAACGTGCCGGCCGTACCCGGTTCCAGCAGCACTTCCAGGTCGCCCGAGCCGACGCAACCCACCAGCGCACGGCCTTTTGGCGGCTGCCCGGCGGGGAATTCAAAGGATAAGGTTTCCATCACAACGCTCCGTCGAGGCGGTCGATAAACAGGCAGGCGGCCAACAGGTCGGCGGCGCCACCGGGGGAGGCATTCAGGGCCAGCAGTTGGTGGTCCAGCTCATGCAGTTGGCGGCGCCCGGCGAGGCTAGCGCTGCCGCCAGCATCGAGCACGGCCTGAGCGCCGCGCTGCATGGCATGCAGGCCTTCCAGGCCGGCGCGATAGAGCACGCAGGTGTCGGCCAGGTCGGTCATGATCGCGAGCAAGGCGTCCAGGCGTGCGTTCTGTTCGCCGGCGTTTTGGCGGCGACTTTTGTGCAGTTGCGGCAGGCCGCGCTGCATCACCGAGGGGAAGCCAAGCTGCGCTTCTTCACGGGCACCGCGCGCGCCGTAGCGTTGCGCGACCTGGGCGCCGTGGCTCAGTGGCTGTGGGGCGTAGCGGTCGTTGAGCAGGGCTAATCTGGCCGCGTTCAGCGTTATAGCGCGGGGCTCCAAGGCTGCCGCAGCAGTGAGCAAGCCGAGCGCCCAGATCGCGCCGCGATGGGTATTCACACCCTGAGTGGTGGTGAGCATCGCTTGCTCACCCTCACGGCCAATACGACCGAGGGCTTCGCGCAGAGGCAAGCCGACCTCACCGATTTCAATCGCCGCTTCGGCCATTTCCTTGAACATCGGCCATAACGACAGCGCCGAGGCGTGCATCAGCCCCAGGTGCAAATCACTGTGGGCGCCGTTGCCGCGACGGTCCACCAGGGCGGGTTTAGGCGACAGGTCGGCTTCATCGATCAGCGCATCGACGGCCATATCCGCCAGGCGATCCGCAAGACTGAGTTCATGCAGTTTGAGAGCGCGCATTTACCAGCTCCTGAATTTGGCGGGCGGGTTGTACAGGCCACCGGACCACTCCACCAGGTCGGCCACGCTTTTGGCGGCCAACAGCTCGCGGGTGGCGTCGGTGCGGCGGATGCCCAAGTCTTCGGGCAAGGCGATCAGGCCTTCGCGACGCATGCGTGCGGTGTCCTTCGGGTTGTGGCGCAGGCCGATGGCGGTCACCCCGGCGACGGCGGCGATCATCGCCTGGCGTTCTTCCAGGGAGCGCGCCTTGTACAGGTAGGCAATGCCTTCTTCGGTGAGCAGGTGGGTGACGTCGTCACCGTAAATCATGATCGGCGCCAGGGGCATGCCGCTTTTGCGTGCCACTTCCACGGCGTCGAGGGTGTCGACGAAGGTGGGTTTGCCGCCTTCCTGGAAGGTCTCGACCATCTGCACCACGAGCTTTTTGCCGCGCTCCAGCAGCGCAACCGGCGCATCGTCGTGACGCATATCCAACCACGCCGGCGTGCCATGGCGGCGACCGCGCGGGTCATGGCCCATGTTCGGCGCCCCACCGAAACCGGCGAGGCGGCCACGGGTAACGGTGCTGGAATGGCCGTCGCCGTCGACTTGCAGGGTGGCGCCGATAAACAGGTCAACTGCGTACTGGCCGGCCAATTGGCAGAACATCCGGTTGGAGCGCATCGAACCGTCGCGGCCGGTGAAGAACACATCCGGGCGGGCGGCGATGTAGTTCTCCATGCCCAGTTCGGTGCCAAAGCAATGCACGCTTTCCACCCAACCGCTTTCGATGGCGGGGATCAGCGTGGGGTGCGGGTTGAGGGTCCAGTTGCGGCAGATCTTGCCCTTAAGGCCCAGGGATTCGCCGTAGGTGGGCAGGATCAATTCGATGGCGGCGGTGTTGAAACCGATGCCGTGGTTGAGCGATTGCACATTGTGTTTTTCGTAGATGCCACGGATCGCCATCATCGCCATCAACACATGCACCGGTTTGATATGGCGCGGGTCGCGGGTGAACAGCGGCTCGATGTAGAACGGCTTGTCGGCCACCACCACAAAATCCACCCAACTGGCGGGGATGTCGACGCGAGGCAAATCGGTGACGTCATCCACCAACTGGTTGACCTGCACGATCACGATGCCATCGCTGAACGCGGCGGGTTCGATCAGCGCCGGAGTGTCTTCGGTGCTGGCGCCGGTGTAGATATTGCCGGCACGGTCGGCCATGAAACCGGCGGAGAGCACCACGTTGGGGATCAGGTCCACCACCAGCCGTGCATAGAGTTCGATGTAGGTGTGGATCGCGCCGATTTCCAGCAGGCCGTCTTCCAGCAACTGGCTGATGCGCAGGGATTGGGTGCCGGCGAAGGAGAAATCCAGCTTGCGGGCGATGCCCTTTTCAAACAGGTCCAGGTGCTCGGACCGCCCAACACTGGGCATGATCATGTGCAAATCGTGAAGCTTGGCCGGGTCGGCCTTGGCCAAAGAGCGCGAGAGGAAGTCGGCTTGCTTCTGGTTGTTGCCTTCCAGCACCACGCGGTCGCCGGGGAGGATCAGCGCCTCAAGCGCCTCGACAATCTTGTCGCTGGGCAGCACCGCGCCGTCTGCATACTTTTTGACCAGCCCGAGCCGCCGCTGCTTCTCGTCGCGCCGCCGCGTCCAGCGCGAGTCGGGGTTTATTGTTGTTGTCATGGTCGCTCCACGAGGTTAGCTGTCGTGAGGCTTACCTTAGGAGTGAATCCGTGAGCCATCAATCAAGCTTAGCGATGGATCGTTACGGTTAGAGTAATGGAACATCAGCAAACACTGACCTGAGCCCAAAGAAGATCAACATGTGGGAGGGGGCTTGCTCCCGATGGCGGTGGGTCAGCTAAGTGATGTTTCAACTGACACTCAGCCATCGGGGGCAAGCCCCCTCCCACATTTGCTCACTGATGTCTGTGAGAGTGCGGTCTCAAAAAAAGACTGATCAGTCCCTGCTTGGGACCTTTTCCAGCGAAGGGCTGACCTGTTCCAGCGCCCGATCCACCAACAACTGCCCCAACTCGGCCATTTGCTGGATCCCGAGCAAGATGGCGCGCTGGGAAGTGTCCAGGTCGAAGGCCAGGTTGCAGGTGAGTGCGTTGAGGGAGGACAGGGTTTCGCTGGCGTTGACCAGCAGGGTTTCGGTGTTTTGGTGGGGGTTTACGGTGAAGAGGTTTGCGGGAGGATTGGGGGTAGGTTTGACCATGATTTACAACGCCGATATGTGATGGAGGCTGCGCTCTTTCGCTTGCACGCGAATTAAGGTGGCAGCGGTGCGCCGGTGTGCAAGACCGGGCATATCGGACCCCGGCAGACCCCGAAGGATCTCCCACGCACAGCCGCCATAACAAATACAGCAGGCATAAAAAACGCCCGTTGAATGGCTATGGGCGTTGGTGCGCCGAAGACTAGGCGCGCGGACTGCACGCGACAAGTTCATGCACGGCCCAAAATCGTGCAGGAAAAATCCGAAGCCAGCAGGCCTACAACCTCATGTCGATGCTCACAGCCCCCAAAGCTTCAAGCGGGTAGCTGCGGTACTCATAAACGTCCCCACGGACAATGAGGTGGATGACTCCATCCACCTGGTTCACTTGCACATCAGGCTCTTTGGTTTTTAGAAATGGATGTGCCGAGACCAGTGACGTGAGTATTTCGCGATCATTACGCAGGTCCTTATGCACGTAGTACCTGTAGGAAAAGCCCACCGTCGCGCCGCCCCGCCCGTCACGCGCACCATAAATTGAGCTGCCATTGCCCAAGGAGTGTTTCAAAACCACTTCGTCCAGGTCAGGCGTACCGGATGACATGATCCAATTGCCCCCGATGTATATCAGGCAGGCCACCAGAAGACAGTTACGCAGGACCGGCAAGAGCCCCTTAGTAGCCCTGAGAAATTGCATACTCAATCCCCCTCTTTATCCAATATTGATCTCGGGGATCATCGCCAAAAGGGTCACCGCCCCACCATGATCCAAACTCCGGCTTGGTGGTTTTTGCGAATGTTTGAGCGACGCCTGCTGCCCGCAACAGAACAGGCTCGGGAATGCCGAGTTCCGTACCTGTCGCACCATAATTGAAATTACCAAAAAGCTTCGTACTGACGCCCTCGCTTCTTGTAGTTCCATGGACCGGCTGCACGAACCTGGGAATAAAACCACGAATAGGCGAATGCCGAGCCGGGCTTGAGATGAGTGCCCTTGCACTTGGCTGTCGCCATGTTTTCAAGTATTGAAACACCAGGCGGCATTAACGGTACGATCATTTTCGGGGCCTTGGTGGCAGTGAGGAGCGTAGAACTTAGCCACCGCGCTCAGGCCTGAAAACCCGATAAATCCAAATGCAGAACTCGCCGACAATAACCGCACTCCATTCCTACAAGATGTTCAGGTTGTTGCTCGGAACCTGTCTCTCTAGCCTTTTTTCGTCCAAGCCCACCACGGGCGACCATCGTGAATCCGAACTCTAAACCCAATCTGCGTATGCACAACCCACCTCACCCAGGCGAAATTCTGCTTGAAGATGTAGTCCCGGCCCTCGGTATTACTATCACCGAAATGTCCAGGCGCCTTGGCTTCGCCCGCGATACTTTTTCAAGGATCTTGCATGGCCACGCCCCCGTAAGCCCGGACCTTGCCGTCCGGTTGGAGCGAGTCGGCGTAAGTACTGCGCAGTTATGGTTATCGATGCAAAGCGCCTACGACTTGTGGCAGGCCGAGCATCGGGAGCAGCCGATGCTTGAGCCGTTTGCGCGGATTGATTAAGGAAAAATCCGACCGGACGCTCAACGTGCCATGACGTTAACCACCACATGCAAAATGAACGCAGGCCCGTAACAAGGTTTCCCCTGCTCATCCTCGATTCTCCAGACTGAAGCCACCGTACAAGTCTCCCTGGGTGCTGCAAATTCCACACTGATATGCACCGGCTGGCCCGGCAGCGTATCGGCAATCGGGAGCTCGCTGTGCAGGCTGCGCAGATGAATATCCATCACTACCTCCAACTGGCCTTGTGGATCTGCGCGGCGGGCAATAACGTATTCCCCATCAACACGCACCAGTCGTCGCCCGCGCCAGGGTCGTGTGCCCAGGTTCTGAATCTCCCAGGTTTTCTGAAAAACTTCCCCCGGCAACACGACGGTTTGATCAGGCGTCGTGACATCGGCATTGAACACCGCAACGTCCTCCGGATCATCAATACCTGCAGCCCGATTGGTGGTAGCCATTGAGCACGCATTACCGGGCGCACCTGTCAGGTCAGCGAAGTAGCGAAACAGCAGCAAGGGAGAAACCTGCAATGCCTTCGCCAGCTTGATCAGCGTGCGCACCGACGGGTCCCTGGAAGCTCCAGCCGATAGACCGTACAGGTAGGTTCTGGAAATTCCCGCCTCCTTGGCCAGCGCAGTCAGGGGCTTGCCCAACTCTCGGCTGCGCCGTGCAACCAGCGACCTGAGGGTATCTCGCGTTCTTATATTCATACGAAGTTTGCGGTTCCCATTTTTAGGTGAACGTCATTTCTTTGTCCGCCAAAAAAGACAACCTGTCCGCCGCCACGTGTCTTGAACCATGCACACTCGCCGCCTGCTGGCGAAGTTGTGAAGGACATGGATGGGGCCCTTTTAGTCAGCCATATCCAGTGTCGTAGTTTCTCGCCTGCTTGCGAACCCAGTGTTTGTTGCATTCCTTTACATCTACCTTTGGATATAGCCATGAACCACATCAAAGCGTGCTGTAAATCCGTTGCTCAAACAGGCTTTGGCACCCTGCAAATATCAGAAGCGATGCTGCTGGATTACAAAAAATCGTTGAGGGATACTCCGCAATATCGCCAGCCACCAAGGCCTCGTTTTCCTTCGCGAAAGACACCGATGGATTTTTCCCCTTTGGCGCTGAGTACTCGAGCCTTGAGGATCAGCCAGACCTGTGTGAGCGATTTTGTTACTGGCCTGCGCATTCATCAAAACGAAGAGCGTTTGAATTCACACGAAGTGAATTTTTTGCCGCCGTTAATGCTTTTGAACAACAGATCAGCGAGCTTGCCCAGGAATTGATGGACGGAATTTGCGCGGAGTTTGGAGCCACTTCGTTGAACTCTTTGCGTGCAACGTCCTATCTGCAACTGTGTGTCTATGGAGCTAATTCCGGGTCGGGTCAGCGCCAGTTTGCTCAGGACCCTCATGAGGATGGTCATCTGTTGTCATTTATCAAGCCGACTCGTGATGGCCTCGTCCTGGTTCGAGGCAGCTCGCTGGAGCCGGTACGCCTCTTGGAGAACGAGGTTGCAATCTTGGCCGGATCGTTACTGACTGACCTCTCAGACTATGCAATTCCCGCTGCATACCACGCGGTTCTGACTCCTCGGAGACCAATGCCACGCAGCTCTCTCATTTACTTCGTCAACCCTGATGCAGAGCAGGAACTGAGAGGCTTTTTCCGCCACCAGCCGATCGACTTGAAAAGCGCCGCCAACGCGCGCCATACCGGTTTCGGTAATCAACCCCTTCAATTGAACTGATACCCAGGCGGTCGAGCACTTCATGACTCCAGACCTCAACGTCTTTTATCTCGAAGGTCTTCTACTGGGCATCGGACTGTTCGCCGCTCCTGGACCGAAGGACACCCTGGTTATTCGCCAGGGTGTCAGTCGCAGCCCTGTCTGGGGTGTGGTGGCGGTATGCGTGTTCGCCGATATCATCCTCATCGCTCTTGGGGTCATGGGCTTGGGCTCGTTGCTCGGCAGCAAGCCAGGTTTGGTGGCGTTACTGCTGCTGTCGGGAGCGGCCTATCTGTTGTGGTTTGGCTGGCAGCGGTTATTGGCTTGTGTGCGTAACCAGTCGATGCCAGATACTCAAAGCAACCTCACCTCACAGCGCGGATTACTGCGCACGGCGGTGATACTTGGATTTGCCAATCCGTATGCTTGGCTGGATACCGTGGTGCTAATTGGCTCTATTGGTGCGGCAAAGCCCGTCAGCCAACAAGCGTTCTTTGCCGGCGGAGCAATGACCGCGTCGCTGGTATGGTTTGTGGTTTTGGCGTTGGGATGCCAAAGGTTGACGGGGCTATTTCGTTCGGCAAAGGTCTGGCGTTTGTTGGACGCCGGCGTGGTGATTTTGATGGTGTACCTCGCGGGTATGCTGATTGCTGATTTTCATCTGCTGCAGCGTCTCTGAACGGGAAAGCGCCCTCACCACAGGGGCCTTTCATTTCTCATGGAGAATGCGCCACTCAGGCCAACCCGGACTCCACCAGCAGCGCCTCAAGTCCCATCAAATCCGGCACCTTCGCCACATGCTCCCCCACCTGCACCGCTGCCAGTTCCAGCGGGCACAGCGGCACGTCCACATAGCTCAACTCGCTGTCGAGCTTGTACGACCGCGGAATACCCTGGATCACCAGCGCAATAAACTTCAACGTCGGCCGCCCGCCCAGCGCATTCAACACCACGATCCGCGAGCGTTCGCCGGTCACGCTGGCCTCGCCGCACACGGCTTCGAAACTGATCAACGGAATCTGCCGATCCCGCCACGTCACTTGCCGCAAATACCACGGCGGTGCGTCGCTGGCCGGTTCGCCGCGTTGGAAGTCGATCAACTCGGCGATGGCGACGTTGGGCAGTACCAGGTGACGGTCGGCCAGGGGCAGCAGCAGGCCGGTGAGTTGGCTGGTGCGGTGGTCAAGCATGGGACTTGCTCCAATAGGCGATGCTTTCCAGCAGCACCGACTCTTGATACGGCTTGCCGAGGTATTCGTTGACGCCGATCGCCATGGCGCGGTCGCGGTGTTTCTGGCCGGTGCGGGAGGTGATCATGATGATCGGCAGGCGCATCAAGCGCGGGTCGTTGCGCACTTGCGTGGCCACTTCAAAGCCGTCCATGCGCGGCATTTCGATGTCGAGCAGCATCAAGTCCGGGGTGTGTTCTTCAAGCACAGCCAGGGCGTCGATGCCGTCTTTGGCAGTGAGCACGTTCATGCCGTTGCGCTCCAGCAGCCGGCTGGTGACTTTGCGCACGGTAACCGAGTCGTCCACTACCAGCACCAGCAAGGGGCGTTTTTTCAGCGGGTCGTTGAGGATCAGTGGCGCATCCACCGACTGCGCCGGCAAGGCCGGTTGGCGGGCGCGGATATGCGCCAGCAAGTCGATAATCAGCACCACGCGGCCGTCGCCGAGGATGGTCGCGCCGGACAAGCCTTGCACCCCCGCGAACTGCGGCCCCAGGCCCTTGACCACGATTTCCCGCGTGCCGGCCATGGCATCCACATGCACCGCCACACGCCGCTCATTGCACTGCACCAAGAGCACCGGCACCGGCTGGTACTGGCCCAGCAGTTTCGGACGGGCCACGGTATGCAGCAGGTCGCCGAGGTAAAACAGTTCGTAGCGCTGGCCTGCGTATTCATAACGCGGCGGATCTTGCTGGTAGTGCCCCGCCAGCTCATGGGGCAGCACACGCACCAGCCCTTCGATGGTGTTGAGCGGGATTGCGTATTGGTCGTCGGCGCATTGCACCATCAGCGCGCGGTTGACCGACACGGTGAACGGCAGACGAATCCGAAAATGCACGCCCTCGCCCGGCGTCGACTCAATGAACATCGAGCCGCCGAGCTGGCGCACTTCTTCATGCACCACGTCCATGCCCACGCCACGCCCGGAAATCTGCGTGATCTTTTCCGCAGTGGAAAACCCCGGCTGCAAGATGAACTGCAACACGTCGCGGTCGCTGATCTCTTGATGAGGGGCGAGCAACCCGCGCTTGATCGCCTTGCGCCGCACCGCTTCGAGGGGCACGCCGGCGCCGTCGTCGCGCATGTCGAAAACGATATCGCCGCCTTCGTGGGTCAGGTCCAGGGTGATGCGGCCCTTTTCCGGCTTACCGGCCAGCAGCCGCACATCGCGGGACTCCAGGCCATGGTCAACGGCGTTGCGCAGCATGTGCTCCAAGGGCGCCGCCATGCGTTCAAGCACGTTGCGGTCCATCTCACCCTCGGCATTGCCGACGATGAATTCCACGTCCTTGCCCAACTCGCCCGCCACCTGGCGCACGATGCGTTTGAGGCGCGGCAACATACGCTCGAACGGCACCATGCGCGTGCGCATCAGGCCTTCCTGCAACTCGGTGTTGATGCGTGCCTGTTGCTGCAACAGGTCGTGCGCATCCTCGTTGCGACGGTCGAGGGTGTCCTTCAGGTCGAGCAGGTCGGAGGCGGATTCGGACAACGCGCGGGACAGTTGCTGCAACTGCGAATGGCGGTCCATCTCCAACGGATCGAAGTCTTCGTAGCCCAGGCGTTCGGCCTCGGCCTGTTGGCGGCTGAGGATGCGACCTTGGGTTTCGGTGTCGAGGCGGCGCAGTTGATCACGCATTCGCTCAATGGTGGTTTCCACCTCGTTCAACGCAATGCGCGCGTCGTTGACCTGCTGTTCGATGCGGCCACGGAAGATCGAGGTTTCACCCGCCAGGTTGACCAGATCGTCCAGCAGGTCGGCGGAGATTTTCACCATGTCGGCGGTAGGATCAGCGACCGCTTCGGCCTTGCCTGCGGGCAACGCCACCGGCACCACTGGCTCTACGCTGGGGTGCACCAGGCTTTTGATGCGTTCGATGAGCTTGTCCACTGAGCCCACCGGCATCCCATCCGTCACGGCGTCGATCATCTGCGCCAGGCGGTCATGGCAGCCTTGCAGCAGCGCGAACAGCTCAGCCGACGGCGCGAGCAAACCGGCGGACAGCCCTTCGTACAGAAACTCAAGCTCATGGGCCAAGTCACCAATCGGCCCGATCTCGACCATGCGCGCGCCGCCCTTTAGGGTGTGCAGGTCGCGCAACAGGGTTTCGACTTCCTGGCGATTGTTCGGCTCGGCCTGCCAGCGCAGCAACGCGCTGCCCGAGCTGTCGAGAATGTCGGCCGCTTCTTCGAGGAAGATATCCAGCAATTCCGGGTCGGCGCCCGCCGTTTCAGGCGCTGGCGCCTGGGTCGCGGGCGTACTGCTCTGTCGCAGCTCACGAAGCTTGGCAACCAGCTCGACGCTGTCGCTCAAGGGCTGGTGGTGGTGCAGTTCTTCCAGCTGCAAGGCCAGGTGTTCATGGCTGGCCATCAGCACTTGAGACAACTCGGCGCTGTAGCTGTAGCGACGGTCAACCAGGCCTTCGTAAAAGCATTCCAACTCATAGGCCAGATCGCCCACCGGGCCGATTTCAGCCATGCGCGCGCCGCCCTTGAGGGTGTGCAGGTCGCGCTGCAACGAGGACAACGGTGCAGCGTTTTCGGGTTCCAGCAGCCAGCGCTTGAGGGACTGCCCGGCGCTGTCGAGAATGTCCACGGCTTCTTCGAGGAAGATCTCGACGATCTCATCGTCCATCGCCGTTTCATGCTCCAACTGCGCGGTGGCGGCACCGAGTTCAGCGATGCTCAGGGCGCGGTTACCGTCACTTTTGATCAGGCCGGTGGCGGACGGGTCCAGGGCTCCGTCCAGCAATTCGCGCAGGGCCTCGACCCGTGCCGGGGCCAGGCTGATTTCCTGCCCGGCGGCCAGTTGGTCAAGCATGTTGATCAGCGCTTCATGGGCCTGTTCGGCCTCCCGGAAAAACCGCTCGCTGACGGCCAGACTGCTCTCTTCCACCGCGCCATAGAGGTCGAGCAAGGCTTCGCACAGTTCGTCGATAGGATGCAGGTCGGCGATGTGTGCCCCTTCTCCCAGCGTGGTCAGTTCATCCAGCAACGCCGTGAGTTCCTGGCGCTCGCCAGGGTGCTGTTGCCAACGACGCAGCAGGCTTTCGGCGTCGAGCAGGATATCCATGCCCTGGGCCAGGAAGTTGGTGATCAGTTGCGGGTCACGCTTGATGCGCAAGCCGGTGTTGGGCGCGTCGAGCAGCGTTGCCAACTGATGGTCAAGCAGGGCTTGGGTGCGGCCAATCAAATCGGCCGCGCCCCTGATCGGCACCAGAGGGTCGCGATCCAGTTGGCGTAAGCCACGCTGGAACAGAGCTTCGGCTTCCAGCAGTAACTCCACCTCGTCCAGGTCCAGCGGCAGACGATGGGCCTTGTATTCGCGTGTCAGGTGATCCAGTGGGCGCACCAGCTCGGCAATCGGCAACACGCCGGCCATGTACGCACTGCCCTTGAGAGTATGCAGCGCGCGTTGCAGCTCATCGCTGACCTGCAGCGGCACATGCTCGGCGGCCTGTTGCAGGAAGTGGTTGAGGCTGTCCAGATGGCTCTGGGCTTCGTTGCGGAAAATTTCCAGCAGCATCGGGTCGTGGGGTTCGCCAGCAGATAGGGCGCCGCCGCTGGCATAGGCGTGGGCGCGAGCGGCCAAGGCGTCGACCTCGTCGCGTTGGTGTTGGTCGTCCGTCGCAAAGTCGGAGATCAACTCCGGCAGCAGGGCCACGGCGTCATCCAGCACCTGCTGGATCTCGGGGCCTAGGGCCACACTGCGTTCCAGCACACGGTTCAGCAGGTTTTCAACAGCCCAGGCCAACTCGGCCAGGACAAGGGCGCGCACCATGCGACCACTGCCTTTCAACGTGTGGAAAGCGCGGCGCATTTCGCCTTGGGCGGTTTTGTCCGCGCTGTTGGGCAGGTGGCGGTGCAGCACTTCGAGAACTTCGTCAGTCTCTTCAAGGAAGACTTCGCGTAGTTCATCGTCGATAGGCGCTTCATCGGCTGGCGGCGGCAGCAGACTACCGGGGCGTTGCAGGGCCGGCGGGTTGAGGCGCGAGGTAGGGTTGGCCAGTGCGTCGAACTGCGACTGGCTGGGCGTGACCTCGCTCGACAACGCACCATCGGGAGCGACCAGCGCCTGGCGCCAGGGTTTCTCGGCGGGCAGGTAGCCCAGCGTCGCCAGGCTTTGGGTGGCCAGTTCCAATACCCGTTCACCCGCCGCGTCGGGGTCTTGGAGCATGCGTTCGAGGTAGTACTCCAAGCTGCTGATCACATCGGCAAAATGCTCCAGTTGCGCCTCTGCCGGCGGGCCTTCGCTGACCATCAACTGCTCATCGACGTAGTCGGCGCACCCGCGCATCAGGCTCGCTGCACGCGGTAGCGGAATCATCGCCAACGCGCCACGCACCTGGCTCAGCAACTCCGGCAGCGATTCCAGGCGCCGACGGTCCCAGTCGGCTTCCATGCAGTCGATCACCAGCTCTTTAGACTGCTTCAGGCACTGGCAGCACTCACGGATCACCAACTGGTGAATCTGGGTCAGGTCGGTAGTGGGCAGGCGGCTTTCTTCGCGGCTTTCCGGCTCGACGGTGCCGGCCATTCCGGCCAAGGTGGCTTCGACGTAGAGCAGCGCGCCAGCGACATCCATCAGCACGGCGTCGTTGGGTTCGCGTTGGCCTTGGGCCAGGCTCAGTACTACCGCAAGCTGGTCGATGATGACTTTGCGCGGCTGGCCGAACCCCAGCACCGCCAAGGTATCGGCGATCTGCCGCAGCGGCGCCAGCAGCGCATCAAGGTCGCTGGTGTGTTGGCGGTCGCTGCGCACGAACAGGTCGAGGCGTTCCTTGACCCGCACCAGTTCCTCGCACAACGCACCGAGCACTGAGCCCATGGCATTGCGGTCCGGCCCGGCCAGGCGGGCGCGCTCGGCGTCGACCACCGTGCTGTCGGGCAAGGCTTCATCCAGGCCGTAGCGCTCTTTCAGGCTTTGCATGCGCGGCGTTGGCCGGGTGACTTTAGCGACGTAGAACAACAGGCTCTTGAGCAACTCATCCGGCGCAGATTGGTTGATGCCGCCTATGCCCTGGGCGAGCAGGCGCTTGAGTTGTTTGTCACTGGCCTTGAGCAAGCTGCGCAAAGCCGGGCTGTTGGCGACCACACCGGTGAGCATGCCCTCGACCAGCGCCGAAGCCACTTGCCACAACGGCAACAACGGCGCGCCCTGGCAGAGGGCTTCGAGGCGTGCGAACACCCGCGCCATGTCTTCCAGATTGCTTGGGCCGTGGTCTTCACGCAGCAACCCGGCCAACGCCTGTTGCAGCAACTGGTGCCATTGACGCAATTGCTCATGCAGCTCAGGCGGCGCGCGCTGGGTCAGGGTTTCATCGGGCAGCGGCGCGATCGACAGCAATTGTGGGCTGAACAGGCTGGTTTCCGAGAGCAGGCTTTCACCCCGTGCGCTGCGTAGGTCGTTGAGCAGCGGCAGCACCACCAACGGCAGATCGCGGCGGGCGCTGTGCACGCGGTCGAGGTACAGCGGCAGTTGGCCGAGGGCCTGTTGCAGAAGACGGATGCTTTCATCGCGCTGACTGACCCGCCCGGCCTTTAGCGCAAGGGCCAGTTCTTCGATCTCTTCGGCCAGCAGCGCTGCACCGTAGAACTCGACCATTTGCAGCGCACCATGCACCTGGTGGATACCGGCCAGGCATTGGCTGATCACGTCATCGTCATGGGTTTCGACAAACGCATCCAGCGCCGAACGGGCCTGTTTCAGGGTTTCGGCAATGTCGCCCTTGACCCATTCGAGGGCCACGTAGTCGTGCCGATCAACCATAACTGCTCCGCTTAGAATTCGTGGGTTGCCTGGATCTCCAGACAGATGGAGATCACATGTGGGAGGGGCGGTGCGACGATTCGACTTGCCCCCTCCCACACTTTGACTGCATTTCAATCATCAACCTGTTTGGCCGCAGGCAAGGTGAAACCCGAGACCGACCTGCGCAACTGGCTCGCCATCTTCGCCAAATTGCCGATGCTTTCGGCAGTGGCGGTGGAACCCGACGACGTCTGCGTAGTGATTTGCTGGATCACGTTCATGGTCAGGGAGATCTGCCCTGCCGACGACGTCTGTTGCTGCGCCGCATTGGAGATGCTCTGGATCAGCGCCGCCAAGGTCTTCGATACGCCTTCGATCTCTTCCAGTGCCACGCCCGCGTCTTGGGCCAGCCGTGCACCGCGCACCACTTCGGTGGTGGTCTGTTCCATGGAGATGACCGCCTCGTTGGTGTCGGTCTGGATCGCCCGCACCAGGGTTTCGATCTGGCGCGTGGCAGCCGACGAGCGCTCGGCCAGTCGCTGCACTTCATCGGCCACCACCGCAAAACCGCGCCCGGCATCCCCGGCCATGCTCGCCTGGATGGCGGCGTTGAGGGCGAGGATGTTGGTCTGGTCGGCGATGTCGTCAATCAGGCTGACGATGTCGCCAATCTCCTGGGACGATTCACCCAAACGCTTAATGCGCTTGGCGGTGTCCTGGATCTGTTCGCGGATGTTGTCCATGCCGTGGATGGTGTTGTGCACCACCTCATTGCCCTTGTTGGCGATCTCTACCGAGCGCTCCGCCACTGCCGAAGATTCGGCGGCGTTGGCCGACACTTGGTCGATGGATTGGGCCATCTGATTGATTGCGGTGGAGGCTTCGGCGATCTGCTGGGCCTGATGCTCGGAGGCCTGGGCCAAGTGCATGGCGGTGGCCTGGGTGTCTTGCACAGCACCGGCGACCTGACCGGCGGTGAGGTTGATCGTCGCGACCAAATCGCGCAGTTGGTCCACGGAATAGTTGATCGAGTCGGCGATGGTGCCGGTGAAGTCTTCGGTCACCGAAGCCGTCACAGTGAGGTCACCGTCGGCCAGGTCTTCGATTTCATCCAGCAAGCGCATGATCGCGTTTTGGTTGCGCTCGTTCTTCTCGGCGGTCTCGTGCAGTTGGCGGTTGGTCTCACGCACCATCACCAGGCCAATCAGGATGATCGAGGCCAGCGCCAACAGGCCCAGCACATACCCGCCAATGGTGTCGAAACTGCGCCCGCTGGCGAGGTTTTCGAACCCGATAGCCAAGTGCGAGGCTTCATCAAGCAGGGTTTGCGACAGGTTGAAAATATTGCTCGCCGAGGCTCGCACCTGGAACAGCTGCGGCGAGGTTTCGAGGATTTCATCCACGGAGCCAGAGACAAATTCGAACAGCTCGGCAATGTCCGCCAGCCGCGCGCGGGCATCGTGGTCTTCGACTTGGGTGATGCGCAGCCCAGGGTTGCCGTTGAGCATGCCATTGAGGACCTGACCAAAGCGGGCGGCATCACGGCCAAAGGTGTCGGCGGCCTGCGCGGCGGTTTCGTCGCCGGCCAGCACGGTGTTGACCGCACCCAAGATACGTTCGGCCAGCAGCGACTGGCGTTGGGCCAAGGCCACCTGGCTGGCCGGGGCGCCACGTTGCAGCAGGATGTCGACGACCTTCTCCGACTCCATCTGCAATTGCGGTACGGTTTCAGCGAGGGTCGCAGCCACTTGGTGCAGGGACAGTACGGTCTGCTCGCTGGCGAGGATCGCGTCGGTGTTTTTCAGCAGCGCTTCCCAATCGGTCTGCACAGCACGCATCTCGGCACGGACCGCACTGGGTGCCGCGGGCAAGCCGGTTTGCGGGTCGCCTTTTTTCAGGTAGCCCCAGCGCTGGGCAAAATCGTTTCGCGCATCTCCCAACAGCTTGAAAGCAGCGGCCTTGCCGGCGGCGGCTTCGGTGGCGTTCTTGGCAATGCGTTGGGACAGCACGCGCAGTTCACCGGCGTGGCCGATGTACTGTTTGTCGTAGGTAGACTGGGTGTTGAGGTACGCGAAGTTGGCGAACAGCAGCATGATGAACACGATCAGTGCGATAAACAGCACGATGATCTGTGAACGGCTGCGCGAGCCGGCCTGGGGTTTGGGCGTGGTAGCGGTGGTCATGCGGCGACATCCATGAAGCCTGGGGCCTGGGCCAGGGCGAAGGGGCTGAAGACCTGCCACAGCGGATCACCCTCGAAGTGACCCTGGATAAACGGCGCGCCAGGGCTGGTGTTCGCCAGCAAGGCGTCTTGTGCAAAATGCTGCATCCC
Source organism: Pseudomonas sp. H1_D04 (assembly GCF_054683855.1). Classification (NCBI taxonomy): domain Bacteria; kingdom Pseudomonadati; phylum Pseudomonadota; class Gammaproteobacteria; order Pseudomonadales; family Pseudomonadaceae; genus Pseudomonas; species Pseudomonas sp. H1_D04. The sequence goes on along the minus strand of NZ_CP162826.1, from coordinate 2,570,367 downwards.
CACCACCTCATCCACCAGCAGCCCGACAAACAGATCGTTGTATTCCACCACCAGCACCCGCCGTTGCTTGCGCGCCTTGGACAGCGCAAGGCCGAGGAAGCCACCCAGGTCCATCACCGGCAGCAGGCGCCCGCGCAGGTTAGCAACCCCTTTGACCCAGGCCTTGACCCCAGGCATTAAAGTGCAACGTGGTTCATGCAGGACTTCGGCCACTTCGCCCATGGGCGCCACATACCAATGTTGCCCCAGGCGAAAGCCGATACCGCTCCAGCGTTGCAGGCGGGTTTCCTGGGACGGCAGGTCGGCGGCCAGCAGGCGGCAGCGGCGGTCGATGTCCAGCAGCAGCTCAAAGGCGGTTTGCGACTCGGTCATGATGGCGTGCCGTCAGCCGGCCAACACCTTGTTCAGGGTGGCGATCAAGGTTTCTTCGTCCACAGGCTTGGTCAGGTAGTCCTTTGCACCCTGGCGCGCGCCCCAGATCTTGTCGGTTTCCTGATCCTTGGTGGTGATGATGATGATCGGGATGCCGTTGGTTTCCGGCTCCTTGGACAGTTGGCGAGTAGCCTGAAAGCCATTGAGGCCAGGCATCACGATGTCCATCAGCACTGCGTCGGGCTTTTCCTGGCGAGCCAGGGCCACGCCGTCCGCACCGTTCTCGGCCTTGAGGACTTGGTGGCCGTGCTTTTCCAGCATGCCGGTGAGTTTGTACATTTCGGTCGGCGAATCGTCGACGATCAGAACACGTGCCATGGTTTTCCCCACTACATTGGTCGGCGCCGGCCCTCGTGGGGCGGCGTCAGTGTGCTTGTTCTACTGCGGCGAACCCCGGCACATAGGCCTTGATTGCACCCAGCAGTTCTTCCTTGCTGAAAGGCTTGGTCAAAAACTGATCGACACCCACGATGCGCCCCTTGGCCTTGTCGAACAGACCGTCCTTGGAGGACAACATGATCACCGGAATCGACTTGAACGCCGGGTTGTTCTTCACCAGGGCGCAGGTCTGATAACCATCCAGGCGCGGCATCATGATGTCTACAAAGATAATGTGCGGGTGATGATCAACAATCCGCGCCAGGGCATCGAAACCGTCGATGGCCGTAATGACCTCGCACCCCGAGTTCTTCAACAGCGTCTCGGCGGTGCGGCGGATCGTTTTCGAATCGTCGATCACCATCACTCTCAAGGCGTTGGAATGCTGTTCCATATCTGCTCTACCATCGCCACAGCGAGTCGGTTTTCGGTGTGTACTGCCTGATGTTGCACAGGATGATCGCCGCAGGCCTTGGATTTCAAGGGCTGCTGCGCTGTGGCAGTCTTTTTAGCACAGTCTCGGAGAGCAATCTATCGAGGCACCCGCCAGGTGGTTTTTCCTTGACCCACAACAGCCGCAGCGCCACTCTGACGCCACTTTTATGCGCCCAATTTGCTAGAGGAAATCCCCCATGAGCGTTCGCGTCGGCATTGTCATGGACCCTATCGCCAGCATTTCCTATAAAAAGGACAGCTCGCTGGCCATGCTTCTGGCCGCCCAGGCCCGCGGCTGGACCCTGTTCTATATGGAGCAGCGCGATCTGTACCAGGGCGACGGCGAGGCCCGCGCGCGCATGCGCCCGCTGCAGGTGTTCGCCAACCCGGAAAAATGGTTCGAGCTTTCGGACGAAATCGACAGCCCCCTGAGCGACCTGGACGTGATCCTGATGCGCAAGGATCCGCCGTTCGACATGGAATTCGTCTACTCCACCTATCTGCTGGAGCAGGCCGAGCGCGCCGGCGTGCTGATCGTCAACAAGCCGCAAAGTCTGCGCGACTGCAATGAAAAGCTGTTCGCCACGCTGTTCCCGCAGTGCACACCCCGACCGTGGTCAGCCGCCGCGCCGATGTGCTGCGTGAATTCGCCGCCAAACACGGCGATGTGATCCTCAAGCCGTTGGACGGCATGGGCGGTACGTCGATCTTCCGTCACCGCGCAGGCGACCCGAACCTGTCGGTGATCCTGGAAACCCTGACCGCCCTGGGCACCCAGCAGATCATGGGCCAGGCTTACCTGCCGGCGATCAAGGACGGCGACAAGCGCATCCTGATGATCGACGGCGAACCGGTGGACTACTGCCTCGCGCGTATCCCGGCGGCAGGCGAGACCCGAGGCAACCTGGCGGCAGGTGGGCGCGGTGAAGCACGGCCTTTATCGGATAAGGATCGCTGGATCGCTAGCCAAGTTGGCCCGACCTTGCGGGAAAAAGGCCTGCTGTTTGTAGGCCTTGACGTAATTGGTGAAAATCTCACCGAAATCAACGTCACCAGCCCGACCTGTATTCGCGAGATAGACAATGCATTTGGCACGAACATCGGCGAAATGCTGATGGCCGCCATTGAGCGCAAGCTCGCAGCCAAGTGATATAGAACAGCCGGACACACACCAACATTGCGTTATCATGCGCCACCTGTGAAACGCGCGATGTTGGTTCTTTTGTCATGACACTCCCGTCCGATCTGCCCCCCGAACTCTCCCACAGCGGCGTGCGCCCGGCTGATCGGCTCGGATTTACCCTGTTTCTGGCTGCCTTGATTCATTTGGCCTTGCTCCTTGGCGTGGGCTTCACCATGGTCGAACCCAAGCAGATCACCAAGACCCTGGAAATCACCCTGGCCACGTTCAAGAGTGAAAAGAAGCCCGAGAAGGCAGATTTTCTAGCCCAGGACGATCAACAGGGCAGCGGCACCCTCGATAAGAAAGCCATCCCCAAGACCACCGAACTGGCGCCGTTCCAGGACAACAAGGTCAATAAAGTCACGCCACCTCCTGCGCCGAAGCCCGAGGTCAAGCAGGCTACGCCCAAGCCTACGGTGGCCACCATCGCACCCAAACCGCAAAAAGCCCCGGTCCAACGCGAAAAGACCAAGACCGAGCCGCAGCCGGAGCCCGTCAAACCGGCGCCTACCTTCGACAGCTCGACCCTGTCCGACGAAATCTCCAGCCTGGAAGCCGAACTGGCTAACGAACAGCAGTTGTACGCCAAGCGCCCACGCATCTACCGCTTGAATGCCGCCTCGACCATGCGCGACAAAGGCGCCTGGTATAAAGACGAGTGGCGTAAGAAGGTCGAGCGCATCGGCAACCTCAACTACCCGGAAGAAGCGCGGCGCCAGCAGATCTACGGCAACTTGCGTCTATTGGTATCGATCAACCGCGACGGCACCTTATATGAAGTGCAGGTGTTGGAGTCCTCCGGCCAACCGCTGCTGGACCAGGCCGCCCAACGCATCGTGCGCCTGGCCGCGCCGTTTGCCCCGTTTACCGGCGACCTGAATGACGTGGACCGCCTGGAAATCATCCGTACCTGGAAGTTTGCCAAGGGCGATCGGCTCTCCAGCAACTGATCAGACATGTCCTGCCACAGGTAACTCCAGCTTGTCAGTTCGCCCCTCCAACGCCACACTAGCGGACATGAAAAATGTCAGCCCGACCTACCTCAAGCACCAATTCCTGATCGCCATGCCCCATATGGCCGACCCGAACTTTGCGCAGACCTTGACCTACATCGTCGAGCACACGGCCAATGGTGCCATGGGGTTGGTGGTGAACCGCCCGCAAGCGCTGAACCTGGCCGATATCCTTGAGCAACTGCGTCCGGAGATCGATCCGCCGGCCCGTTGCCAATCGGTGCCGATCTACATCGGCGGGCCGGTACAAACTGATCGCGGCTTTGTGCTGCACCCGACCGGGCCGACGTTCCAGGCCACGGTGGACCTGGACGGTGTGTCGCTGTCCACCTCCCAGGACGTGTTGTTCGCCATCGCCGACGGTGTAGGCCCAGAGCAAAGCGTGATCACCTTGGGGTACGCCGGTTGGGAAGCAGGGCAACTGGAGGCCGAACTGGCCAGCAATGCCTGGCTGACCTGCCCCTTCGACGCCGACATCCTGTTCAACACGGCCAGTGAACTGCGCCTGGAAGCGGCCGCCGCCAAGTTGCGGGTCAACCTCAGCCTGCTGACCAGCCAGGCGGGGCACGCCTGATGGCCTTGCGTCTGATCCTCGGTTTTGACTACGGCACCAAACAGATCGGCGTAGCGGTCGGCCAGGTGATCACCGGCCAGGCCCGCGAGTTGTGCACCCTCAAGGCCCAGAACGGCATACCGGACTGGAATCAGGTCGAAGCCCTGATCAAGGAATGGAAGCCCGACGCGGTGGTGGTCGGCCTGCCCCTGAACATGGACGGCACCCCCAGCGACATGTGCCTGCGCGCCGAAAAATTCGCCCGTCGCCTCAATGGTCGTTACAACATCCCCTTCTATACCCACGACGAACGCCTGACCACCTTTGAAGCCAAGGGTGAACGCCGCGACCGTGGCGGTCAGAAGGGCAGTTACCGCGACAACCCCGTAGACGCCATCGCCGCCGCCTTGCTGTTGCAGGGCTGGCTGGACGAAAACACCGCTTTATTTGAATCCTGACTGACGCGGCTTGCCGCGTCTTCTTACGTTTGAGCCCGGAACTTGCCTACAGCAAGGCCTTGAAGGAGCCACCATGAGCCTGCCCAATCCCGCCGAACTGATCAGCCAGATGGCATTACGCCTCAAAGCGCACCTGGAACACCGCGGAATCAGCGAACCGCGCTTTATCGGCATTCGCACCGGCGGTGTGTGGGTCGCTCAGGCGTTACTGGACGAACTGGGCAGCGACTCGCCACTGGGCACCCTCGACGTGTCCTTCTACCGTGATGACTTCAGCCAGAACGGCCTGCACCCGCAAGTGCAGCCCTCGGCCCTTCCGTTCGAAGTCGAAGGCCAGCACCTGGTGTTGATCGACGACGTGCTGATGAGCGGCCGTACCATCCGCGCCGCCATGAACGAACTGTTCGACTACGGCCGCCCGGCCAGCATCACGCTGGTCTGCCTGCTGGATCTGGACGCCGGCGAGTTGCCTATCAGCCCGGATGTGGTTGGCGCGACCCTGTCGCTGCAAGCCCAGCAACGGGTAAAATTGTCCGGTCCAACGCCGCTCGAACTCGAACTGCAAGACCTCGCCCTTTAAACCGCCTTGTAAAGAGTCCCCGCGATGACGCCTCTAGATGCCAAGCGCCCGCTGCAGCTCAATGCTCAGGGCCAGTTGCAACACTTTTTGTCCCTCGACGGTTTGCCCCGCGAACTGCTCACCGAAATCCTCGACACCGCCGACTCATTCCTCGAAGTCGGTGGCCGGGCGGTGAAGAAAGTCCCGTTGCTGCGCGGCAAAACCATCTGCAACGTGTTCTTCGAAAACTCCACCCGCACTCGCACCACCTTTGAGCTGGCGGCCCAGCGGCTGTCGGCCGACGTGATCACGCTGAACGTGTCCACTTCGTCGGCGAGCAAGGGCGAAACCCTGCTCGACACCCTGCGTAACCTGGAAGCCATGGCCGCCGATATGTTCGTGGTGCGCCACGGCGACTCCGGCGCCGCGCACTTCATCGCCGAGCACGTGTGCCCGCAGGTGGCGATCATCAACGGCGGCGACGGCCGTCACGCCCACCCGACCCAAGGCATGCTCGACATGCTCACTATCCGTCGGCACAAGGGCAGCTTTGAAAACCTATCGGTGGCCATCGTCGGCGACATCCTGCACTCGCGGGTAGCACGCTCGAACATGCTGGCCCTGAAAACCCTGGGTTGCCCGGACATCCGCGTGATCGCGCCGAAAACCCTGCTCCCCATCGGCATTGAGCAGTACGGCGTGAAGGTCTACACCGACATGGCCGAAGGCCTCAAGGATGTAGACGTGGTGATCATGTTGCGCCTGCAACGCGAGCGTATGTCCGGTGGTTTGCTGCCGAGCGAGGGTGAGTTCTACCGCTTGTTCGGCCTGACCACCGCGCGCCTGGCCGGCGCCAAACCGGATGCCATCGTGATGCACCCGGGTCCGATCAACCGAGGGGTGGAGATTGAGTCGGCGGTGGCCGATGGCAATCAGTCAGTAATTCTCAACCAGGTGACCTACGGCATCGCCGTGCGCATGGCGGTGTTGTCCATGGCCATGAGCGGGCAAACCGCGCAACGTCAATTCGAGCAGGAGAACGCCCAGTGAAGCTCAGCATTCTTGGCGCTCGCGTTATCGACCCGACCAGTGGCCTGGATCAAGTCACCGATCTTCATCTGGAAGCCGGCAAGATCATCGCCATCGGCGCCGCTCCCAGCGATTTCAGCCCCAGCCAGACCATCGACGCCAAAGGTCTGGTGGCCGCGCCTGGGCTGGTGGACCTGAACGTCGCCCTGCGCGAGCCGGGTTACAGCCGTAAAGGCAGCATCGCCAGCGAAACCCGCGCCGCTGCGGCCGGTGGCGTGACCAGCCTGTGCTGCCCGCCGCACACCAAGCCGATCCTCGATACGTCGGCCGTGACCGAGCTGATCCTCGACCGTGCCCGCGAAGCTGGCAATTGCAAAGTGTTCCCCATCGGCGCCCTGAGCAAAGGTCTGGAAGGCGAACAACTCGCCGAATTGATCGCCCTGCGCGACGCTGGTTGCGTGGCCTTCGGCAACGGTCTTGAGAGCTTCCGCAGTACCCGCACCTTGTGCCGCGCCCTGGAATACGCGGCCACCTTCGATCTGACGGTGATCTTCCACTCCCAGGACCGCGACCTGGCCGAAGGCGGCTTGGCCCATGAAGGCGCCGTCGCCAGTTTCCTCGGCCTGCCGGGTATTCCGGAAACCGCCGAAACCGTCGCTCTTGCCCGTGACCTGCTGCTGGTGGAACAAAGCGGCGTACGCGCGCACTTCAGCCAACTCACCAGTGCCCGGGGCGTGGCCCTGATTGCACAGGCCCAGGCTCGCGGTCTGCCGGTGACTGCGGATGTGGCGCTGTACCAATTGATCCTCACGGATGAAGCGCTGATCGACTTCTCCAGCCTGTACCACGTGCAACCGCCCCTGCGCACCCTGGCCGACCGTGACGGTTTGCGTGCCGCGGTCAAATCCGGTGTGGTTTCGGCGATTTCCAGCCACCACCAGCCACACGAGCGCGATGCCAAGCTCGCACCGTTTGGCGCGACCGAGCCGGGGATCAGCAGTGTGGAGCTGTTGCTGCCACTGGCGATGACGCTGGTGGAGGATGGCCTGCTCGACTTGCCGACGCTGCTCCAGCGCCTGAGCGCCGGCCCGGCCGAAGCCTTGCGCCTGCCGGCCGGCAACTTGGCCGTGGGTGCCGCAGCGGATCTGGTGCTGTTTGACACGGCCAGCTCCACGGTTGCCGGGGAGCACTGGCTGTCCAAGGGTGAAAACTGCCCGTTCATCGGCCATAGCCTGCCGGCGAGCGTGCGCTACACCTTGGTGGATGGGCGCATCAGCTACCAGGCCTAAAGCGGGCACGCAAAAAAAGTGGGAGGGGGCTTGCCCCCGATTGCAGTGGGTCAGCAATAAATGAGCTGACTGATCCACCGCTATCGGGGACAAGCCCCCTCCCACATTTAGTTCTCTATAAAGCCTGAGAAATCAGCGTCCCCCGTTGCGCTCTGCATTGCGGATCGAAACCTGGGTATTCAACGTCCAGAAGTCATACAGCACCCCCACCAGGAACAAGCCACCGGTCAGCAGGTAGATCAAGCCGGTGATCCATTTGCCCTGGTACATGCGGTGCACGCCGAACACCCCCAGAAACGCCAACAGAATCCACGCCACGTTGTATTCGATGGGACCGGCGGTAAAACGCAGGTCGGCTTCACGGTCCATGGCCGGGATCAGGAACAGGTCGATCAGCCAGCCGATACCCAGCAGGCCAAGGGTAAAAAACCAGATCGTCCCGGTGACAGGTTTGCCGTAATAAAAACGATGCGCGCCGGTAAACCCGAAAATCCAGAGCAGGTAACCGATCACCTTGCTGTGGGTGTCTTGTTGCGGCCTAACCTGTTGATAGGTGTTCATGACGTACCTCTTTTGCTTCGATAGATAAATTTTTTCATTTTCTTTGTGACTTTTTTACGGGCGCCCGACGTACGGCAAGTGGTATCTTCACTGCCCTGAAAGCCTTATGCCACCTGACTTGTGTAGGACAATTGCGGCGAATCGTCGCGTATTTCCTGATTTTGACGTCAAGGTTCAGTCGACAAACGGCCTGAGAACGACACAAAAAGCTGTTATAAAGTTGCGCGCAAACCCATAAGAGCCACGCCTAATGCGACCATTTTTAAAGACATGGCTAACCATTTGCCTATTAATGCCACTGGCCGCCCACGCCACCAATCGTGAGCAACGACTTCCGAACGTTAACGGTTTCACCCCTAAAGTCCACAGCACGCCAAGCACTGCCAAATCGGTAAAGCCGACCGTCAGCCGCCCGACTCAATTGAGCAAGGCGCACGGTAAAGCAGTTCCCGGCCTCGTGGCAGTCAACACCAAGCAAAGCAGCAACGTCCTCAGCCGCGCCGTAAACGTGCTCGGTACACCTTATCGTTGGGGCGGCAGCAGCCCAAGTAAAGGGTTCGACTGCAGCGGCCTGGTGAAATATGCGTTCAACGACGTAGCCGCCGTGGATCTGCCGCGCACTTCCAATGCCATGGCCGCCGGCCACGGGCAGAAGGTTGATCGCAAGGACCTGAAACCAGGTGATCTGCTGTTCTTCAAATTGAAGAGCCGCCAGGTCAATCACGTTGCCATCTACTTGGGCAATGACCGTTTTATCCACGCACCGCGTCGTGGCAAGTCGGTCAGCATCGACACGTTGAAAAAGCCGTTTTGGGACAAGAACTACGTGATTGCCAAGCGGGTTCTGCCGAAAGAGCAGAACACCTTGCGAGTGGTTCAACGCTGATTTCAAGCTGAAATGCAGTCGTCAATGTGAGAGGGGGCTTGCTCCCGATAGCGTTGGATCAGTCAGTTTATCTGTACCTGACCTACTGCAATCGGGAGCAAGCCCCCTCCCACATTTGGATCTCCTTATATCTCCCGATCTTAGATATCCCCAGGCACCCTCGCCTTCTCCAGCGCCTCTTCCCGGCTGATCACGCCCTGCGTGACCAACGCCTTCAAACTCATATCCAATGTCTTCATCCCCAACGCCCCGCCGGTCTGGATGGCCGAGACCATCTGCGCCACCTTGTCCTCACGAATCAGATTACGAATGGCTGGCGTGCCCAACATGATTTCATGGGCCGCCACGCGCCCGCCGCCGAGCTTCTTCACCAGCACCTGTGACACCACCGCCTGCAACGACTCCGACAACATTGAGCGGACCATGGCCTTTTCGCCGGCCGGGAACACGTCGACCAGCCGATCCACGGTCTTTGCCGCGGAGGTAGTGTGCAAGGTGCCAAATACCAGATGCCCGGTTTCAGCCGCCGTCAGGGCCAGGCGGATAGTTTCCAGGTCACGCAGTTCGCCCACCAGGATCACATCGGGGTCTTCACGCAGCGCCGAACGCAGGGCTACCGAAAAACTGTGGGTGTCGCGGTGCACCTGGCGCTGGTTGATCAGCGCGATTTTCGGCCTGTGGATAAATTCGATAGGGTCTTCGAGCGTAAGGATGTGCTGGCGCCGATGCTGATTGAGGTAATCGATCATTGCCGCCAGAGTGGTGGACTTGCCGGAGCCAGTGGGTCCGGTCACCAGCACCAGGCCACGTGGCAATTGGGCGATGCGTTGGAACACCGCCCCGAGACCCAGGCTATCCAGGCTCTGGACTTCGGCCGGAATAGTACGAAACACCGCGCCCATGCCGCGATCCTGTTGGAATACGTTGGCCCGGAAGCGCGCTACACCCGGCAGCTCGAAGGCAAAATCCGTTTCAAGAGATGTTTCGAAATCCTTTTGCTGGTATTGATTGAGCAAAGGGCTCAATAAATCCGCGACTTGAGGGGCAGAAAGCACCGGCCAATCCATCTGCCAGACTTCGCCATCGATTCGCCACATCGGCGCCAGCCCCGCCGACAGGTGCAGGTCGGAGGCGCCACGGCGCACGCCGGCCACCAGTAATTCAGTGATATCCATAGGGCTTTCCATTTCCAGTAGAATGCCGCGGACTCCATATCCACGGGCGCATCTTGAATGTCGACGATAGCAGACAACATCGGCCTGGTTAGCCAGCGCATCCGCGCCGCAGCCGACGCCGTGCAACGTGACGCAAGCAGCATCCACCTGCTGGCCGTGAGCAAGACCAAACCCGCCCAAGCAGTGCGCGAAGCCTATGCCGCCGGGCAGCTCGAATTCGGCGAAAACTATCTGCAGGAAGCCCTGGGCAAACAGGCTGAATTAACCGACCTGCCCTTGAGTTGGCACTTCATCGGCCCCATTCAATCGAACAAGACGCGCGCTATCGCCGAGAACTTCGCTTGGGTGCACTCCGTGGACCGCCTCAAAATTGCACAACGCCTGTCTGAACAACGCCCGGCCGACCTGCCGCCGCTGAACATCTGTATCCAGGTCAATGTCAGCGGCGAAGCCAGCAAGTCCGGCTGCACGCCCGCCGACTTGCCGGCCCTGGCCAATGCCATCAGTGCCCTGCCGCGCTTGACGCTGCGTGGCCTGATGGCAATCCCCGAGCCGACTGAAGATCGGACCGAGCAAGATGCAGCGTTCGCTACCGTTCGCGACCTGCAAAACAGCCTGAACCTGCCGCTCGACACGCTTTCCATGGGCATGAGCCACGACCTTGAGTCGGCCATCGCCCAAGGCGCCACCTGGGTGCGGATCGGTACCGCCCTATTTGGCGCCCGTGATTACGGCCAGCCGTGAAATGGCTGACCTCCCTCTGAATAAGGACCTGTCATGAGCAACACGCGTATTGCCTTTATCGGCGCCGGTAACATGGCGGCCAGCCTGATCGGCGGCCTACGGGCCAAGGGCCTGGACGCCGCGCAGATCCGCGCCAGCGACCCGGGCGCCGACACCCGTGCGCGCGTCAGCGCCGAGCACGGTATCGACACCTTTGCCGACAATGCCGAGGCCATCCAAGGCGTCGACGTGATCGTGCTGGCGGTCAAGCCACAAGCCATGAAGGCCGTGTGCGAAAGCCTGCGCCCAAATCTGCAACCGCATCAGTTGGTGGTGTCCATCGCTGCCGGCATAACCTGCGCCAGCATGAAGAAGTGGCTGGGGGCCCAGCCCATCGTACGTTGCATGCCCAATACCCCGGCTCTGCTTCGCCAAGGCGTGAGCGGTTTGTATGCCACTGCCGAGGTCAGCACCGAACAACGTGACCAGGCCCAAGAGCTGCTGTCCGCCGTGGGCATTGCCCTGTGGCTGGATCAGGAACAACAACTGGACGCGGTCACCGCCGTCTCCGGCAGCGGCCCGGCATACTTCTTCCTGCTGATTGAAGCCATGACCGCCGCCGGCGTGAAACTCGGCCTGCCACGGGAAGTCGCTGAGCAACTGTCCGAGCAGACCGCCTTGGGCGCCGCGAAGATGGCCGTGTCCAGTGATGCGGATGCCGCCGAGCTGCGCCGTCGCGTGACCTCACCAGGCGGCACGACGCAGGCCGCCATTGAATCGTTCCAGGCCGGGGGCTTTGAAGCCCTGGTGGAAAAAGCATTGGGTGCCGCTGCGCACCGATCGGCCGAAATGGCCGAACAACTGGGCAACTAAGGAGCCAATATGATTGGTTTGAACACCGCAGCCGTCTACGTGCTGCAAACCCTCGGCAGCCTCTACCTGCTGATCGTGCTGTTGCGTTTCGTGCTGCAACTGGTACGTGCCAACTTCTACAACCCGCTCTGCCAGTTCATCGTCAAGGCGACCCAGCCGCTGCTCAAGCCGTTGCGCCGGGTGATCCCGAGCCTGTTCGGCCTGGATATGTCGTCGCTGGTGCTGGCGATCCTGGTGCAGTTGGCCTTGATGGCGCTGACACTGCTGCTGACGTACGGCACCACCGGCAATTTCATACAGTTGCTGATTTGGGCAATCATCGGCGTGACCGCGCTGTTCCTGAAGATTTTCTTCTTCGCCTTGATCATCAGCGTGATCCTGTCCTGGGTCGCCCCGGGTAGCCACAACCCTGGCGCCGAACTGGTGAACCAGATCTGCGAGCCCGCCCTGGCGCCATTCCGCCGCCTGCTGCCGAACCTGGGCGGCCTGGATATCTCGCCGATCCTGGCGTTCATGGTGCTCAAGCTGCTGGACATGCTGGTGATCAACAACCTGGCCACCATGACCGGGATGCCAGAGATTCTGCGCCTGCTGATCTGACGCAAACAAATGAGGGAGGGGCTTGCTCCCTCCCTCATTTCGCAGCGCGCAGGCCTTTGCTTGCCGCTGGATGCAGTGGTCTTTAGACTTACGCCTCATTTAAACGAGAGCAGGGTCGATGCCAGCTGCCTTCCCCCCCGATTCTGTTGGTCTGGTCGTGCCCCAAGTGGCGCACTTCAGCGAACCCCTGGCCCTGGCCTGCGGCCGTTCTCTGCCCGCCTACGACCTGATCTACGAAACCTATGGCCAACTGAACGCCACGGCGAGCAACGCCGTGCTGATCTGCCACGCCTTGTCCGGTCATCACCACGCAGCAGGCTTCCACAGTGCCGACGAGCGCAAGCCCGGCTGGTGGGACAGCTGTATCGGTCCCGGCAAGCCCATCGACACCAACAAATTCTTCGTGGTCAGCCTGAACAACCTCGGCGGCTGCAACGGCTCCACTGGCCCCAGCAGTATCAACCCGGAAACCGGCAAGCCGTTCGGCGCCGACTTCCCGGTGCTGACCGTGGAAGACTGGGTACACAGCCAAGCGCGTCTTGCCGATTTGTTGGGCATCAACCAGTGGGCCGCCGTGATCGGTGGCAGCCTGGGCGGGATGCAGGCACTGCAATGGACCATCACCTACCCTGATCGCGTACGCCATTGTCTGGCTATCGCCTCGGCCCCCAAGTTGTCGGCGCAAAACATCGCCTTCAACGAAGTGGCGCGCCAGGCGATCCTCACCGACCCCGAGTTCCACGGCGGTTCGTTCCAGGAAGCGGGCGTGATTCCCAAGCGCGGCTTGATGCTGGCGCGGATGGTCGGGCATATCACCTACCTGTCCGATGACTCCATGGGCGAAAAATTCGGCCGTGGCCTCAAGAGCGAGAAGCTCAACTACGATTTCCACAGCGTCGAATTCCAGGTCGAAAGCTACCTGCGTTATCAGGGCGAGGAGTTCTCCGGGCGTTTCGATGCCAACACCTATCTGCTGATGACCAAGGCCCTGGACTATTTCGACCCGGCGGCCAACCACGACGATGACCTGGCGAAAACCTTCGAAGGCGCCACGGCCAAGTTCTGCGTGATGTCGTTCACCACCGACTGGCGCTTCTCCCCGGCCCGCTCCCGCGAGCTGGTGGATGCACTGATGGCCGCACGCAAAGACGTGTGCTACCTGGAAATCGATGCGCCGCAAGGCCACGACGCCTTCCTGATTCCGATCCCGCGTTACTTGCAGGCGTTCGGCAATTACATGAACCGGATTACAGTGTGAGAACGCCATGAGAGCCGACCTGGAAATCATCCAAGAATGGATCCCCGCCGGCAGCCGCGTGCTTGACCTGGGCTGCGGCGATGGCGAACTGCTGAGCTGGCTGCGCGACAACAAGCAAGTCACCGGCTATGGCCTGGAAAACGACCCGAACAACATCGCCCAGTGCGTGGCCAAGGGCATCAACGTGATCGAGCAGGACTTGGACAAGGGCCTGGGTAACTTTGCCAGCAACAGCTTCGACATCGTGGTGATGACCCAAGCCCTGCAAGCGGTGCACTACCCTGACCGCATCCTCGACGAAATGCTGCGCGTGGGTCGCCAGTGCATCATCACCTTCCCTAACTTCGGCCACTGGCGCTGCCGCTGGTACCTGGCGACCAAGGGTCGCATGCCGGTGTCGGATTTCCTGCCTTACACCTGGTACAACACGCCGAACATCCACTTCTGCACCTTCGAAGACTTCGAAGCGCTGTGTGGCGAGCGTGAAGCCAAAGTGATTAACCGACTTGCCGTCGATCAACAGCACCGTCACGGCTGGGCGAGTAAACTATGGCCCAACCTGTTGGGCGAAATCGGTATCTACCGGGTCAGCAGTCCTGGCCTGACCGACCACAAAATTGCCGTCTAATCATTTTCCAGAGGGGCGCTCATGAGTCGCTTGGCTATTTTTCTACTGACCGCTTGCCTGGGTGCCAACGCCTTGGCAGCCGACGCTATCGACGCAAATCGCAAGAAAGACTTCGGCGATATCACCGTTCACTACAACACCTTCACCTCCAGCTTCCTGCAACCGGAAACCGCCCAGAAAGTCGGCGTGGTACGCAGTAAGGAAAAGGGCTTGATCAATGTGACCGTGATCAAGGGCGTGACCCCCGTGGCCGCACAAGTAACGGGCACCATCAAGGATCTGGGCGGCAAGAGCGAGATCCTCACCTTCAAGCAAATCAACGAAAAAGGCGGGATCAATTATCTCGCGCCCTACGCCGTGACCCAGCGGGAATACAAGACGTTTACCATCAACGTTGAAACCGGCGGCAAAGCCCATAGCTTCCAATTCAACCAGGAACTGTTTCCGGCGGAATGATGAACCTTACCCAGCTCGTACTCGCCAGCCATAACGCCGGCAAACTCAAAGAACTGCAGGCCATGCTCGGCGACTCCGTGCAACTGCGCTCGATTGGCGAGTTCAGCCAGGTCGAGCCGGAAGAGACAGGCCTGTCGTTCGTCGAGAACGCCATCCTCAAGGCGCGCAATGCCGCACGTATCTCGGGCCTTCCGGCGCTGGCGGATGACTCTGGCCTGGCGGTGGATTTTCTCGGCGGAGCCCCTGGTATCTATTCGGCGCGCTACGCCGATGGCAAAGGTGACGCGGCCAACAACGCCAAGTTGCTGGACGCCCTCAAGGACGTGCCGGACGCCGAACGCGGCGCGCAGTTCGTCTGCGTGCTGGCCCTGGTGCGCCATGCGGACGACCCGTTGCCGATCCTTTGCGAAGGCCTGTGGCACGGGCGCATCCTGCATACGGCCAGCGGTGAGCATGGTTTTGGCTATGACCCGCTGTTCTGGGTGCCAGAGCGCAATGTCTCCAGCGCCGAACTGAGCCCGGCCGACAAGAACCAGATCAGCCACCGCGCCCGCGCAATGGATTTGCTGCGCCAACGCCTGAGCCTGAAATGACCCACGACACGCAGGCGCTGCCGCTGATCCACGGCGGCGCGCAAACACCTCGGGCGGCCTTGCCCGTGCTGCCGCCCCTGGCGCTGTATATCCACATCCCGTGGTGCGTACGTAAATGCCCGTATTGCGACTTCAACTCTCACACCGCAAGCAAAGTGCTGCCGGAAGAAGAGTACGTGGACGCACTGTTGGCCGACCTCGATCAGGATCTGCATGCCGTTTACGGCCGGGAACTGAGTTCGATCTTCTTCGGCGGTGGCACCCCAAGCCTGTTCAGCGCTGCATCACTGGGTCGCCTGCTCAAAGGCGTGGAAGCGCGCATCCCGTTTGCCGGCGATATCGAGATCACCCTGGAAGCCAACCCCGGCACGTTCGAACAAGAGAAGTTCGTGGCGTACCGCAAGCTGGGGATCAACCGCCTGTCCATCGGTATCCAGAGCTTCCAGCAGGAAAAACTTCAGGCCCTGGGCCGTATCCACAATGGCGACGAAGCTGTACGCGCTGCCGGAATGGCGCGCCAGGCCGGATTTGATAACTTCAATTTGGACCTGATGCACGGTTTGCCCGATCAGTCCCTGGACGACGCCCTCAGCGACCTGCGCCAGGCCATCGCGCTCAAACCCACGCATTTGTCCTGGTATCAATTGACCCTGGAACCCAACACGGTGTTCTGGAACCAGCCGCCGGCGCTGCCAGAAGACGACACCCTTTGGGACATCCAGGAAGCAGGCCAGGCACTGCTGGCCGAGCACGGTTACGCCCAATACGAAGTGTCAGCCTATGCCCAACCGGGCCGCCCGGCGCGGCATAACCTGAATTACTGGAGCTTCGGCGACTTTATCGGCATCGGCGCCGGCGCCCACGGCAAGCTCAGCCATCCGGACGGGCGCATCGTGCGCACCTGGAAGACCCGCGCGCCAAAGGACTACCTGAACCCGGCCAAAAGCTTCCAGGCTGGGGCGAAGGAGCTGACCAATGACGAGCTACCTTTCGAGTTTCTGATGAACGCTCTGCGCCTCACCGACGGCGTCGACGCCAGGCTCTACGCCGAGCGCACGGGCCTCGACCTGGCGAGCCTTGACGAGGCACGTCGCGAGGCAGAACAAAGTGGCTTAATGCAGGTCGAACCGTCACGCCTGGCGGCCACTGATCGCGGGCAACTCTTTCTCAATGACCTGTTGCAGAAGTTTTTGAGCTGACGCTCTAAGGAATTCGAATGGATTTGGTACTCGACCTGCTCGCCACCGTATCCCGCTGGAGCCGCAGCAACCTGTCGGAAATCTCCCTAGCGCTCGTGGGCTGTTTGCTGGTGCTGTTCGGCGCAGATATCAAGGGCTGGGTCGAAGCACGCCTGGGCAGCATCGCCGGCGCCTTGCGGGTCCCGTTGATGGCATTGGTGTGCATGGTCGGCAGCGGCGCTGCATTGATCTACGCCACACCGTGGATTGTGCGGGGCTTGAGCCAGTTCAATAACTACAGCCTGGCGCCGGTGTTGGTGGTGGTACTGGTGTTGATTGGCGTCGTCGCCGATCGCCGCTGACCTCAAATCCAACACAAAACAACTGTGGGAGGGGCTTGCCCCCGATAGCGGTGGATCAGTCACTTTGATGTCGACTGACACTCCGCTATCGGGGGCAAGCCCCCTCCCACATTGAATTGCATTTCAAGCCAGTGGCGAGTTACGCCAGCTTCTCGAACTTCAAATCCCACACCCCATGCCCCAGCCGCTCGCCACGGCGTTCGAACTTGGTGATCGGACGCTCAGCCGGGCGCGGCACGCATTTGCCATCTTCGGCCAGGTTGCGGTAGCCAGGGGCAACGTCCATCACTTCCAGCATGTATTCGGCATACGGCTCCCAGTCGGTGGCCATGTGCAGGATGCCGCCAACCTTGAGCTTGCTGCGCACCAGTTCCGCGAAGGAGGCCTGAACGATGCGGCGTTTGTGGTGGCGGGATTTATGCCATGGGTCCGGGAAGAACAGCATCAGGCGGTCAAGGCTGTTGTCGGCGATGCAACGGTTAAGCACTTCAATCGCGTCGCAGTCGTAGACCCGCAGGTTAGTCAGGCCTTGAGTCAGGACGCCGTTAAGCAGTGCGCCGACACCTGGGCGGTGTACTTCCACGCCAATGAAGTCCTGGTCCGGCGCGGCAGCGGCCATTTCCAGCAGGGAGTGGCCCATGCCGAAGCCGATTTCCAGTGAGCGCGGGGCCGAACGGCCAAACACTTGGTCGTAGTCCACGGGCGCATCGGCCAAGGGCAATACGAACAGTGGCGTGCCCTGCTCCAGACCCTTTTGCTGCCCTTCGGTCATACGACCGGCGCGCATCACAAAGCTCTTGATGCGGCGATGCTTGGACTCGTCGCCTGCTTCTTCCACGGTGTTCGGCGTTTCGTTTGATTCAGTCATCAATGGCTCTTACTTGATCAGACCATCCAGCGGCGAAGAGGCGCTGGCGTAGAGTTTTTTCGGCATGCGCCCGGCGAGGTAAGCCAGGCGGCCTGCGACGATGGCGTGTTTCATGGCTTCGGCCATCATGATCGGTTGCTGAGCATGGGCGATGGCGGAGTTCATCAGCACAGCGTCGCAACCCAGCTCCATGGCGATGGTCGCGTCGGAGGCAGTGCCTACGCCCGCATCCACCAGTACGGGGATCTTGGCTTCTTCGAGGATGATCTGCAGGTTGTACGGATTGCAGATACCCAGGCCGGAACCGATCAGACCGGCCAGCGGCATCACGGCGATGCAGCCGATTTCCGCCAATTGACGGGCGATGATCGGGTCATCACTGGTGTAGACCATCACGTCGAAGCCTTCCTTGACCAGCGTCTCAGCGGCCTTGAGGGTTTCGATCACGTTGGGGAACAGGGTTTTCTGGTCGGCCAGCACTTCCAGCTTCACCAGGTTGTGACCATCAAGCAGCTCACGGGCCAGGCGGCAGGTGCGCACGGCTTCAATGGCGTCATAGCAACCGGCTGTGTTCGGCAAGAAGGTGTAGCGATCCGGCGACAGCACTTCGAGCAGGTTCGGCTCGCCCTCGATCTGACCGAGGTTGGTGCGGCGTACGGCGAAGGTCACGATTTCAGCGCCCGAGGCTTCGATGGCCAGGCGGGTTTCTTCCATGTCGCGGTACTTGCCGGTGCCGACCAGCAAGCGGGACTGGTAGGTACGACCGGCCAGGACGAAGGGCTTGTCGCTACGAACGATGCTCATGGGAAATCCTCGAAATGGGGTGAGGTTCTGCAGAATTCGGGCAGGCGACTAGCCGCCGCCGATGGCGTGGACCACTTCAACCTGATCACCTTCGGTGAGCGCAGTCTCGGCGTGGAGGCTACGCGGAACGATATCCAGGTTGAGCTCCACTGCGACGCGACGCCCGGTCAGGTCCAGACGGGTCAGCAGGGCCGAAACGGTTTCACCGTCGGGCAGTTCAAAGGATTCGCCGTTCAACAGAATGCGCATGCCGCGGGCCGCCATCGTTTTTAGGGGCCAGCATTCTAGCTTGATTGGCGTTGCCGGCCCAAGTCCCTTGGTCAGACGACCTGCAAGCGCCAGGCAAACAAACCGAGGAAGAACCAGCCGAGCAAGAACGCCAGGCCACCGAACGGCGTGATGATGCCGAGCTTGCTGATACCGGTCATGGTCAGCGCGTAGAGGCTGCCGGAAAACAGCAGGATACCGATGACAAACGAGATACCGGCCCAAGTCACCAGGCGGCCGGGAAGATGGGCGGCCAGCAACGCCACGCCGAACAGCGCCAGTGTGTGCACCAGTTGATAGGTGACTCCGGTATGGAAGATCGCCAGGTACTCGGCGCTCAGACGGTTTTTCAGGCCGTGGGCGGCAAACGCGCCCAAGGCCACACCGGTGAAGCCGAAAAACGCGGCCAGCATCAGAAAGCTACGCAGCATAGGGAACTCCAGTCAGACTCATCGGGCAGGGTCTGTATAATGGCCCGCTCAACGGGTTCGGCCAAGCCATCTCTATGCTGCGTCTCCTATTCAAACGCTTTCTCAACGTCGTGAAATGGTTTGCCATCGGCAGTGTTTTGCTGGTGCTGCTGTTTCGTGTCGTCCCGCCGCCCTTCACCGCCCTGATGGTGGAGCGCAAGGTCGAATCCTGGTTCGACGGCGAACCCATTGACCTGCAGCGCACTTGGGTGCCGTGGGACGAGATCTCCGATGAGCTCAAAGTGGCGGTGATGGCCGGTGAAGACCAGCGCTTCCCGCAGCATTGGGGCTTTGATTTCGGCGCGATCCAGGCGGCGATCCTGCACAACGAGCGCGGCGGTTCGATTCGCGGCGCCAGTACGTTGAGTCAGCAGGTGTCGAAGAATCTGTTCCTGTGGGCTGGCCGCAGTTATTTGCGCAAAGGGCTGGAGGCCTGGTTTACCGGGTTGATCGAGGTGCTGTGGCCCAAGCAACGGATTCTTGAGGTGTACCTCAATAGCGTGGAATGGGATGAAGGCGTATTCGGCGCGGAGGCGGCGGCACGGCATCACTTCGGCGTAAGCGCCAAGGGCTTGTCCCGGCAGCAGGCCAGCTATTTAGCGGCGGTGTTGCCTAACCCACGGGTATGGAGTGCCAGCCACCCGACCGCTTATGTGGCGCGGCGGGCGGCGTGGATTCGCCAGCAGATGAGCCAGCTAGGCGGAGATGGTTATCTGGTGGAACTGAACAACTCGCGCAAAGCGCCTTGGTCCGACTGATACAACACAAAAAAAATGTGGGAGGACGCTTGCTCCCGATAGCGTTGGATCAGTCATTTTGATGTCGACTGACACTCTGCTATCGGGGGCAAGCCCCCTCCCACATTTTTAAGCGGCGCTTTTAAGCGGCGATCGACAACTTCAGCTTGTTCATCGCGCTTTTCTCAAGCTGACGAATTCGCTCGGCCGACACGTTGTACTTCTGCGCCAAGTCGTGCAGCGTGGCTTTTTCTTCCGCCAGCCAGCGCTGGTAGAGGATGTCACGACTGCGGTCGTCCAACACTTCCAGCGCTTCGTGCAGGTTGTGGTTGGAATTGTCGCTCCAGTCGGCGTCTTCCAGTTGACGCGCCGGGTCGTACCGGTGGTCTTCCAGATAGTTGGCCGGCGATTGGAAGGCGCTGTCGTCGTCCGCTTCCGCGGCCGGATCGAAGGCCATGTCATGGCCGGTCAGGCGACTTTCCATTTCGCGCACTTCACGGGGCTCCACACCGAGGCTTTCGGCCACGCGGTGGACTTCCTCGTTGTTCAGCCACGCCAGGCGTTTCTTCTGGCTACGCAGGTTGAAGAACAGCTTGCGCTGGGCCTTGGTGGTCGCGACTTTCACAATGCGCCAGTTGCGCAGGATGAACTCGTGGATTTCCGCCTTGATCCAGTGCACGGCAAACGACACCAGGCGCACGCCCATCTCAGGGTTGAAGCGCTTTACAGCCTTCATCAGGCCGACGTTGCCTTCCTGAATCAGGTCAGCCTGGGCCAACCCGTAGCCGCTATAGCTACGGGCGATATGTACGACAAAACGCAGGTGGGCGAGCACCATCTGCCGAGCCGCCCCCAAATCCTGCTCATAGTAGAGACTCTCGGCCAGTTCACGCTCCTGCTCGGGCGTCAGCAATGGAATGCTGTTGACCGTGTGCACATAGGCTTCCAGGTTCGCACCAGGGACCAAGGCATAAGCAGGTTGCAAAGAAGTGGTCATACGAAAAAACCTCCGACTCACATAACTCGTGCAGTTCAGCACTGCGAAAATTGACCGGGAACCGTAGGACAAGTTCCCTAAACCACTGCTACGGTCAATACAAACGAAACCACATTAATCTGACATTAACTACTTCGGTGCCAGCTCACGTAAATGCCGTGCGACCGCAATCCAGGCACCGATATAACCCAACAATACCGCGCCAAGCAAGAGCGACAGACCATCGGCCACCGGTACCCCGGCCAGGGCAAAATCACTGCCGTACAAGCCGGCAAGCCCAACGACTGCGTCGTTCAGCCAGTTCAGGCCGAACGCCAGCACGCCCCAGGACAAAATCCCCGCACCCAGGCCATAAAGCGCACCCATGTACAGAAAAGGCCGACGCACATAGCTGTCCGTGCCGCCGACCAGTTTAATCACTTCTATCTCGATGCGACGGTTTTCAATATGAAGACGAATGGTATTACCTATCACCAAAAGTAATGCAGACACCAACAGCACCGTCAGGCCGAACACAAAACGGTCGCCAAGCTTGAGGATCGCCGCCAGGCGCTCTACCCAGACTAGATCAAGTTGCGCCTGTTGCACCTTCGGCATCTCTGCGAGTTTTTGCCGCAGGGCTTCAAGGGCCGGCTTGTCGACTTCATTCGGGGTCACCAGCACCACGCCGGGCAGTGGGTTCTGCGGCAGCTCTTTAAGCGCCTCGCCCAGGCCGGACTGCTGTTGGAACTCCTCAAGGGCCTGGTCGCGGCTAACGTACTCGGCGTCCGCGACGCCCGGCATATTCTTGATATCGTCCCGTAGCGCTTCGCCTTCCTTGGTACTGGCATCCAGGTTCAAGTACAGCGAAATCTGCGCCGCACGCTGCCAGGAACCGCCCAAACGCTCCACATTATTAAGCAGCAGCGACAAGCCCATCGGCAGGCTCAAGGCCACAGCCATCACCAGGCAGGTGAAAAAGCTGCCGATCGGCTGTTTGCCCAGACGGCGCAAGCTGTCCAGCAGGCTGGCGCGGTGGCTTTCGATCCAGGCGCGCAGCAAGGTGCTGAAGTCCGGGCCGTCGTCATCGTCGTGTTTTTTCTTTTTCGGTTGCGGGTCGGCCGGTTTTGGCGCAACGCGCTCGGAAACCTTAGGGCTACGTGTGGCACTCATACGCCAGCCTCCCCGTCACCGATCAGGCGACCGCGCTGCAGGGTCAGCATGCGGTGTCGCATGCGGGCGATCAGCGCCAGGTCGTGGCTGGCGATCAATACGCTGGTGCCCAGGCGGTTGATGTCTTCGAACACCCCCATGATCTCGGCCGCCAGACGCGGGTCGAGGTTACCGGTAGGTTCGTCCGCCAGCAGCAAGGCCGGGCGATGGACGATGGCGCGGGCGATGCCGACGCGCTGCTGCTGACCAGTCGAGAGGTCGCCGGGGTAGAGGTCGGTCTTGTCCGACAGCGCCACGCGCTCCAGGGCAGAATCCACACGCTTGACGATTTCGGCCTTGGACAACCCAAGAATCTGCAGCGGCAGCGCAATGTTGTTGAACACCGTGCGATCGAACAGTAACTGGTGGTTCTGGAACACTACGCCGATCTGGCGGCGCAGGAACGGGATCTGCGCATTACTGATGGTGGCCAGGTCCTGGCCGGCGAGCAGCAACTTGCCGGTAGTCGGGCGTTCCATGGCCAGCAGCAGGCGCAACAGCGTACTTTTGCCGGCCCCCGAGTGACCGGTGACAAACAAGAACTCGCCGCGACGCACTCGAAAGCTCAGCTCATGCAAGCCGACATGCCCGTTGGCATAGCGTTTACCGACCTGTTCGAATCGAATCATGAACGCTCCCGCTCGGCAAACAGTGCCTGTACAAAGGGTTCGGCCTCAAAGGTGCGCAGGTCGTCGATGCCTTCACCGACGCCGATATAACGAATCGGCAACCCGAACTGCTTGGCCAAGGCGAAGATCACACCGCCTTTGGCCGTGCCGTCGAGCTTAGTCAACGCGAGGCCGGTCAGTTGGACCGTCTGGTTGAATTGTTTGGCCTGGCTGATAGCGTTCTGGCCGGTACCAGCGTCCAGCACCAGCAGCACTTCGTGCGGCGCGTCAGCGTCGAGCTTGCCGATAACGCGGCGGACTTTCTTCAGCTCTTCCATCAGGTTGTCTTTGGTGTGCAGACGACCAGCGGTATCCGCGATCAGCACATCGATGTTACGAGCCTTGGCGGCTTGCACGGCGTCGAAGATCACCGAGGCGGAATCGGCACCCGTGTGCTGGGCGATGACCGGAATCTTGTTGCGCTCACCCCAGACCTGCAATTGCTCAACGGCGGCGGCGCGGAAGGTGTCGCCGGCAGCGAGCATGACTTTCTTGCCTTCCGATTGCAGTTTCTTGGCCAGTTTGCCGATGGTGGTGGTCTTGCCGGCGCCGTTGACGCCCACTACCAGGATCACGAACGGCTTGTTCGGAGTGATCACCAGCGGTGCTTCCACGGGCTTGAGCATCGCCGCCAGTTCGGCCTGCAAGGATTTGTAGAGAGCGTCGGCATCGGTCAACTGCTTGCGCGCGACTTTTTGGGTCAGGCTCTGGATGATCACCGCGGTGGCTTCGACGCCCACGTCGGCGGTCAGCAGGCGGGTTTCAATGTCTTCCAGCAGTTCGTCATCGATGACCTTCTTGCCCAGGAACAGGCTGGCCATGCCTTCGCCGATGCTGGCGCTGGTCTTGCTCAGGCCTTGCTTGAGACGAGCGAAGAAGCCGGTCTTGCTTGTTTCGGTGGGTGGGGCGATCGGCTCTGGCTCGACAACCTCGATAACTTGGGCAGGCTCAGCGGCCACAACAGGCGCAGGAACCGGGACCTCCACGGCGAGTGGCGCTTCGGCCACCACCTCGACCGGCTCAACCACCGCAGGAATCGGCGGGGCCACGTGCTCAGCCTGTATGTCTTCGACCAACGCCACGGGCTCTTCGGCCACTGGCAACTCAGGCCACGGCTTGTGCTCAGGCTCGGCCTCAACCACTGGCTGCAACACCGGCTCAGCCATCGGCAACACCACCGGCGCAGGCACTTCGGCAACCGGCTCGGCTTCTACTATAGGTTCGGGGATCGGCTCAGCTTGAACCTGTGGCTGTTCGACAACGGTTTCCTGCGGCTTTTTGCGCAGCCATCCGAACAGGCCTTTCTTCTCGCCAGCCGCAGCTGGGGTCTTCTTGTCGTCGTTGGAACCAAACATGGAGACGGCTATCTCAAGGTAGCGAAGTGCCAGAGCGGCACGTCGGTAAATAAAATTCGATGCGTAACAGACTGTTTTTTAGCCAGCTCGTTCATGCGCAACATTTTGTAAGGCCTAAATAGGGCCTCAACAAGACTGCCGCAGTGGCCGTCCGTATATTCGACCAGTATCCTAGCACCTCCTCGCCCGCTGACGCTAAGACCAAGCGGGCAGCCCAACAGGTTTAAAAACGAATGAATGCTCTAGCCCGCCGCGCCGCAGGCCTGCTGTTCAGCACAGTTTGTCTGCCTCTTACAGCCTTGGCTGCCGACCCACAACCCACCCATGAATTCACCCTGGACAACGGCCTCAAGGTCGTCGTGCGCGAAGATCATCGCGCCCCTGTGGTGGTTTCCCAGGTTTGGTACAAAGTGGGTTCGAGCTACGAAACCCCGGGCCAGACTGGTTTGTCCCACGCCTTGGAACACATGATGTTCAAGGGCAGCGCCAAAGTCGGCCCCGGCGAAGCCTCGCTGATCCTGCGCGACCTGGGTGCCGAAGAAAACGCGTTCACCAGCGATGACTACACCGCTTATTACCAAGTCCTGGCCCGTGACCGCCTGGGCGTGGCCTTCGAACTTGAAGCCGACCGCATGGCAAGCCTGCGTCTACCGGCCGACGAGTTCAGCCGCGAAATCGAGGTTATTAAAGAAGAACGTCGCCTGCGCACCGACGACAACCCGATGTCCAAGGCCTACGAGCGCTTCAAGGCCATGGCCTTCCCGGCCAGCGGCTACCACACGCCGACCATCGGCTGGATGGCCGATCTGGACCGCATGAAGGTCGAAGAACTGCGCCACTGGTACCAATCCTGGTACGTGCCGAACAACGCCACCCTGGTGGTAGTCGGCGACGTAACTCCGGACGAAGTGAAGAACCTGGCCCAACGCTACTTTGGCCCGATCCCCAAGCGTGACGTACCGCCCGCGAAGATCCCGATGGAGCTGGCCGAACCCGGCGAGCGCCTGCTGACGATGCACGTACAGACCCAATTGCCGAGCGTGATGCTCGGTTTCAACGTTCCTGGCCTGGCGACTGCCGAAGATAAACGCTCGGTGCAAGCCCTGCGCCTGATTTCGGCCCTGTTGGATGGCGGCTACAGTGCGCGCATCTCGGAGCAGCTGGAACGCGGTGAAGAGCTGGTTTCGGCCGCCTCCACCAATTACGACGCTTATACCCGCGGCGACACCCTGTTCATGCTGTCGGCCACTCCAAACCAGCAGAAGAAAAAGACCGTTGCCCAAGCCGAAGCCGGCCTGTGGCGACTGCTCGAAGAACTCAAAGCCAAGCCGCCAACCGCCGAAGAACTGGAACGCATCCGCGCTCAGGTCATCGCCGGCCTGGTCTATCAGCGTGACTCCATCACCAGCCAGGCCACGGCCATCGGCTCCCTGGAAACTGTCGGCCTGTCCTGGAAGCTGATGGACAGTGAACTCGCCGACCTGCAAAGCGTGACGCCTGAAGATATCCAGAAGGCCGCGCGTACTTATTTCACCCGCGAGCGTCTGAGCGTCGCCCATGTTCTGCCTGAGGAGACTGCTCATGAGTGATCGCAAAAGCCTGATCCTGCCTGGCCTGATCGCCGTTACCCTGATCGCGGCGAGCGCCGTGTATTTCCTGCGCCCAAGTGAATCGGTCGCGAGCCCGGCGCTTGAAAAAGCCCAGTCAGCCAACAAACTGCAATCCTTGGCGGAGTTGGACGGCAAGGCACCCACCAACCGCAAGCTCGACGTGCAAACCTGGACCACCGCCGAAGGCGCCAAGGTGCTGTTTGTTGAGGCTCATGAACTGCCGATGTTCGACATGCGCATCCTGTTCGCCGCCGGCAGCAGCCAGGATGGCGATGTGCAGGGCCTGGCGTTGATGACCAACGCCATGCTCAACGAAGGCATACCGGGCAAGGACGTCAGCCAGATCGCCAGTGGTTTTGAAGGCCTGGGCGCCGACTTCGGCAATGGCGCTTACCGCGACATGGCACTGGTATCCCTGCGCAGCCTGAGTGCCAGCGATAAACGCGACGCCGCCCTGGCGCTGTTTGACGACGTGATCGGCAAGCCGACCTTTCCGGCCGACTCCCTGGCCCGCATCAAGAATCAGATCCTCGCCGGCTTCGAATATCAGAAGCAAAACCCCGGCAAACTCGCCAGCCTGGAGCTGTTCAAGCGCTTGTACGGCGATCACCCTTATGCGCACCCGAGCGAAGGCACACCTGAAAGCGTGCCGAAAATTAACCTGGCGCAGTTGCAGGCGTTCCACGCCAAGGCGTACGCCGCCGGTAATGCGGTGATTGCGGTGGTAGGCGACCTGACCCGCGCCGAAGCTGAAGCCATGACCGCAAAGGTGTCCGCATCGCTGCCTAAAGGCCCGGCCCTGGCGAAGATTGCCCAGCCGACTGAACCAAAGGCCGGCCTGAGCCATATCGAGTTCCCATCCAAGCAGACGCACTTGCTGTTCGCCCAGCTCGGCATCGACCGCGCCGACCCGGACTACGCGGCCTTGTCCCTGGGTAACCAGATCCTTGGCGGCGGTGGTTTCGGCACCCGTTTGATGAGCGAAGTACGTGAAAAGCGTGGCCTGACCTACGGTGTTTACTCCGGTTTTTCACCGATGCAGGTACGCGGTCCGTTCATGATCAACCTGCAGACACGCGCCGAAATGAGCGGCGGCACCCTGCGCCTGGTCGAAGACGTCGTGGCCGATTACCTCAAGAACGGTCCGACGCAAAAAGAGCTGGATGACGCCAAGCGCGAGCTGGCCGGCAGCTTCCCGCTGTCTACCGCCAGCAACGCCGATATCGTCGGTCAGCTGGGCGCCATGGGTTTCTACAACCTGCCGCTGAGCTATCTGGAAGATTTCATGAAACAATCCCAGGCCCTGACCGTAGAGCAGGTCAAGGCTGCAATGAATAAACACTTGAGCGCCGATAAGATGGTCATCGTGACCGCCGGCCCGACGATTGCGCAAAAGCCACTACCGCCCCCCACTGATAAACCCGCCGAGCAGCCGCTCGGGGTTCCGGAGCATTAATGGCCAGTTCATCTCGCCCGAAAAAACCTGTCCACAACGTACACAACGGTGTGGGCCAACTGCGCATCATTGGCGGTGAATGGGGCAGCCGCAAGCTGAGCTTCCCCGATGTCGTGGGCCTGCGCCCAACGCCGGATCGCGTGCGTGAAACCCTGTTCAACTGGCTCGCGCCGTATATCGCGGGCGCTAAGGTCTTGGACCCGTTCGCCGGCAGTGGCGCACTGTTCCTGGAAGCTTTGTCCCGTGGCGCGTCTCAGGCACAGGCGCTGGATGCTAGCAATGTGGCGGTCTCCAGCCTCAAGGAACACCTGGGCACCCTGCGTTGCACCAATGGCCAGGTACAAACTGCCGATGCTCTGCGCTACTTGGAAACCCAGGCGGCCAGCGAGTACGACGTAGTGTTCCTCGACCCGCCGTTTAACCAGAACCTCTTGCCGACCGTGTGCACGCTGCTGGAAGAACGCCAATGGCTGGCGCCCGACGCTTGGATCTACACTGAAAGCGAGACTGCGCCATCTTCCTTGGGACTGCCGGGCGCGTGGCGACTGCACCGGGAGCAGAAATCCGGGCGGGTGTATTACGCGTTGTGGCATCGGTTGCTCGAGAACTGAGAGCAATCCAGCTTTTGTGGTGAGCGGGCTGGCCCCGCGCGGGGCTGCGGAGCAGCCCCAATAAAAACACCGCGCACCATCAGCTAGAACTCGGTCGCTTGGTCTGGGGCCGCTCCGCAGCCCCGCGCGGGACCAGCCCGCTCACCACAGAAGCCTGCTCACCACAGCAAACGCGCTTGCCACAGAGATCTGCATGACCCCTTCCTCTGAAAAATTCACCCCCGCCTTCGGCCTCGGCAACCCTCACCTGCAAACCCTGTGGGGGCCGCTGTGGCGCCCTACCACCCATATCGAACGCCAACGCGAACGCCTGTGGCTGGAAGACGGCGACTTTCTCGACCTCGACTGGCATGGCCCGCATGACGCGCAGGCGCCGTTGGTGCTGGTGCTGCATGGGCTGACCGGCTCGTCCAATTCCCCCTATGTAGCCGGCCTGCAAAAAGTCCTCGCAGCGCAAGGCTGGGCCAGTGCGGCCTTGAACTGGCGTGGTTGCTCGGGCGAGCCCAACCTGTTGGCCCGCAGCTATCACTCGGGCGCCAGCGAAGACCTGGCCGCCGCCATTGCGCATCTACGCGCCAAGCGGCCGCTGGCGCCGCTGTATGCGGTGGGTTATTCGCTGGGTGGCAATGTGCTGCTTAAGCACCTGGGGGAAACCGGCGAGGCATCCGGGCTGCAAGGCGCGGCGGCGGTGTCGGTGCCGTTTCGCCTGGACCAGTGTGCGGACCGCATCGGGATAGGCTTCTCGCGCGTTTACCAGAAGCACTTCATGCGCGAGATGCTCGCGTATATCCGCGTCAAGCAGCGTCAGTTTTTGCAGGATGGTCGGGAGGACGGGTTGAAAACCCTGGAAGCGCTCGGCTCACTGGAGAAGATGCGTACCTTCTGGGACTTCGATGGCCGGGTCACCGCGCCGCTGCACGGGTTCTTGAGTGCCGAGGACTATTACCGCCGCGCGTCGAGTCGCTACTACCTGGGCGCTATACGCACGCCGACGTTGATTATCCAGGCTGCCGACGACCCGTTCGTATTCGCCCACAGCTTGCCCGAGGCCAGCGAGCTGTCGGCGTGCACCGAGTTTGAGCTGACGGCCAAAGGTGGGCACGTGGGCTTCGTCGATGGCTCACTGAAACGCCCCAGCTACTACTTGGAGCGGCGCATTCCCCAATGGTTACTGTCAAAACACGGTTAAACATGTGGGAGGGGGGCTCGCCCCCGATTGCGGTGGAACAGTCAATAATGTGTCGACTGATACTCCGTAATCGAGGACAAGCCCCCTCCCACATTTGGATTGGGTTTACACGACCGGTAAATCAGTCGCCAGTCGCAATTGCCCGCGCAGGATCGGTAATCCACTCGCTCCACGACCCCGCATACAACTTGCCCAACGGATAACCCGCCAGACTCAGGGCGAACAGGTTGTGGCAGGCCGTCACACCCGAGCCGCAGTACGCCACCAGATCTTCCGGCGAGCGGCCTTGCAACTGCGCGGCGAAGCGTTGCCTGAGTTGGTCGGCCGGAAGGAAACGTCCATCGCTGCCCAGGTTTTCGTTGAACGCCGCACATTGCGCACCGGGGATATGCCCGGCAATCGGATCAATAGGTTCAACGTCACCGCGAAAACGCGCTTGGGCACGGGCATCGATCAAGGTCAGGCCGGGTTGGCCCAAGCGTTTTTGCAGGTGTTCGGCGTCCAGCAACAGATGATTGTCCGGCGTACCCGCGAAGGTGCCAGGCTCTGTCACCGGCGCGTCCAGGCTCAACGGGAAACCAGCTACATGCCAGGCCTTGAGGCCGCCATCCAGGATAAACACGCCATCGCGCTTGCCCAGCCAGGCCAGCAGCCACCAGGCGCGGGCGGCAAATGCGCCGGGGCCGTCGTCATAGAGCACCACGTCGGTAGTGGCATGGATGCCCCAGGCCCGCAATTGCTCGGCAAAAGTGTCCGCCGCCGGCAATGGGTGGCGGCCGGTCACACCCTTGATTACCGGGCCGCTGAGATGGCGTTCCAGGTCGGCATATTGCGCGCCGTCGATATGCCCTTCGGCGTAGCTGCAAAGTCCGTAATCCGGGTCTTCCAAGGCAAAACGACAGTCCAGGATCACCAGCCCGGTCGACTTCTGGCGCTCGGCCAATTGCTGGGGACTGATCAGTTGGGCAAGCGGCATGACGAACTCCTACGAATGCAGTGGGAAAGGCCTACTTCACTTCTTCCAGTGCCTGGTTCAGCGGCACGTAAAACTCTTTGAACAGCGCATCCACGGCCTCTTTCGCCTGAGGCGTGACAAAACCGGCCTCCAGCACCAGCACCTGATACACCCCGCGCTTGATGGCTTCGGCACTCAAATGGGCAGAATTTTCATTGGTGGTGCACAGAAAACGCACCCACGACGTGAGGATGATCCAGGCGTTGAGGGTCAGAGCTTCGGTTTGAACAGGGTCCATATTGAGGATGCCAGCGTCGACGAACCCCCGGTAGATCGCATTGCCTTGGGTCAGGCAACGCTGGGAAAAGCGCCGATAACCGGTGGCGAGCTCGGGATCGCTCTCCAGCAGATGTTCAAGGTCGCGATGCAGGAAGCGATAGCGCCACATCCCTGCCAATAGGGCCTGCAGGTAGAAACGTTTGTCTTGAACCGTCGCGGCGCGCCCCTGTGGCGGACGCAGAAAACTGTCTACCAGCGCTTCGTATTCACGGAACAGCACGGCGATGATCGCCTGCTTGTTGGGGAAGTGGTAGTACAGGTTGCCCGGCGAGATTTCCATATGGGCGGCGATATGGTTGGTGCTGATACTGCGCTCACCCTGCTGGTTAAAAAGCTCCAGGCTGGTTTGCACAATGCGCTCGCTGGTCTTTACTCGTGGTGCCATAGGGGAATCAGCTTCTATACACGTGATGGCGCATCTTACGACCTATCCTTGCCAGGATAAATCTGCATGTTGCCGCAATGTTATTTGACAATTTAGAGCAATGACTCTAAAAATCCAGGCAGACCAATAACAATCGGTGCTGCGCCATGTCTGCCAACGTTGCCTACCTGCAAGATTCCCAGGTGCTGGATCAGCTCCAGGGCCTGTTCGACGCTCAACGTCGCGCCTACGCCGCCAACCCCATGCCGCCGGCAGCACAACGCCAGCAATGGCTCAAGGCCCTGCGCGACCTGCTCAGCGACGAGCGTCAGGCGCTGATCAACGCAATCAGCCAGGACTTCAGCCACCGCAGCGCCGACGAGACCCTTTTCGCCGAATTGATGCCAAGCCTGCATGGCATTCACTACGCCAGCAAACACCTCAAAGGTTGGATGAAACCTTCCCGCCGTGCTGTAGGCATTGCCTTTCAACCGGCCTCAGCCAAGGTCATTTACCAACCGCTGGGCGTGGTCGGGGTGATCGTGCCGTGGAACTACCCGCTGTACCTGGCCATCGGGCCGTTGGTCGGCGCGTTGGCGGCAGGTAACCGGGTGATGCTCAAGCTCAGCGAGTCCACTCCCGCCACCGGCGAACTACTAAAAACCCTGTTGGCGAAAATCTTCCCCGAGGATCTGGTGTGCGTGGTGTTGGGGGAAGCCGACGTGGGCATGGCGTTTTCCAAGCTGCGCTTCGACCACCTGCTGTTCACCGGCGCCACCAGCATCGGCAAACACGTGATGCGCGCAGCGGCGGAGCACCTCACGCCGGTCACCCTGGAGCTGGGCGGCAAGTCGCCAGCCATCGTTTCCGCCGATGTACCGCTCAAGGACGCCGCCGAACGCATCGCCTTCGGCAAAGCCTTGAATGCCGGGCAAACCTGTGTGGCGCCGGATTACGTGTTGGTGCCGGAAGACCGTGTCGAGGGCTTCGTCGAGGCTTACAGCAAAGCCGTTCGCGGATTTTATCCGACCCTGGCAGACAACCCGGACTACACCGCAATCATCAATGAACGGCAATTGGCTCGGCTCAATAGCTACGTCAAGGACGCCACCGATAAAGGCGCGACGCTGATTCCGCTGTACGAGCAAGGCCAGGCGCGCCGCATGGCCCACAGCCTGCTGCTGGATGTCAGCGACGACATGACTGTGATGCAGGACGAGATCTTCGGCCCAGTGCTGCCGATCGTGCCGTATCGCGGTATCGACCAGGCGTTTGCCTACATCAACCAACGCCCTCGCCCGCTTGCTCTGTATTACTTCGGCTACGACAAGGGCGAACAGAACAGAGTGCTGCACGAGACCCATTCCGGCGGCGTGTGCCTGAACGACACCCTGCTGCACGTGGCCCAGGACGACATGCCATTTGGCGGCATCGGCCCTTCGGGCATGGGCCATTACCACGGGCATGAAGGTTTCCTGACCTTCAGCAAGGCTAAGGGTGTGCTGGTGAAGCAGCGCCTGAACGCCGCTAAGTTGATCTACCCGCCTTATGGCAAGGCTATTCAGAAGTTGATCCAGAAGCTGTTCGTTCGCTGACACCGCCACCCACGGGATAACAATAACAATGAACCCTAGCCTCACTGATTCACCCGCGCTGTCGCGGCGCGGCGTCTTGAAAATCGGCCTGTGCGCCAGCGCCTTCCTCGCCACCGCCGGGCTTGGCGCCAGCCTCAGCGGCTGTTCCAGCAGCACACCGGCCAGCGGCTTTGCCCTGTTGCGCAGCAGCGATCTGCCGTTTTTACGCGCGGTCATTCCGGTATTGCTGGAAGGTGTAGCCAGCGCCCAGGAGGTGGCCAACGGCGTCGAAGACACTCTGAAAAAACTCGATTTCAGCCTGCAGCGCCTGTCGCCCGAGATGTTCAAGCTCACCCAGCAGCTGTTCGACGTATTGGGCATGGCCATCACCCGAGGTCCGTTGACCGGTATCTGGGGCAGTTGGGAGAACGCCAGCACAGAGCAGATCCACAACTTCCTGCACCGCTGGGAAAACAGCTACCTGAACCTGCTGCGCATGGGCCAGGGCTCATTGCTCAAGCTGGTGATCATGGCCTGGTACTTCCAGCCCGCATCCTGGGCCCATTGCGGCTATCCCGGCCCGCCGAAGATCTGATCCGCATCCCCTCAACAATAAAAACAAGAGACGATCCTGATGCCCGTACCCGATCTGTTCCGCGAAGGCCTGGCCCGTGGCTGGAAAACCCACAACGGCGCCGCCCTCGACAATGACCTGACGCTGGAAGCCGACGTCGCCATCATCGGCAGCGGCGCCGGTGGCGGCACCACGGCCGAGATCCTCAGCGCTGCCGGCTATAAAGTGCTGCTGATCGAGGAAGGCCCACTCAAGACCAGCAGCGATTTCAAGTTGCTGGAGGACGAGGCCTACACCAGCCTGTATCAGGAAGGCATCGGCCGCATGAGCAAGGACGGCGCGATTACTATCCTGCAGGGTCGGGCAGTGGGCGGCACCACGTTGATCAACTGGACCTCCAGCTTCCGCACCCCGGACGCCACCCTCTCTCACTGGGCCAGTGAATACGCGGTCAAAGGCCACAGCAGCGCCGAGATGGCGCCGTGGTTCGAAAAAATGGAACAACGCCTGGGCATCGCGCCTTGGGCCATGCCGCCGAACGCCAACAATGACGTGATCCGCAAAGGCTGCGAAAAACTTGGCTACAGCTGGCATGTGATCCCGCGCAATGTGCGTGGCTGTTTCAACCTGGGCTATTGCGGCATGGGTTGCCCGGTCAATGCCAAGCAATCGATGCTGGTGACCACCATACCGTCCACCCTGGAGAAAGGCGGCGAGTTGCTCTACCTGGCCCGCGCCGAACACCTCAAATACAGCGGCGACACCATCAGCAGCCTGGAATGCGTGGCCATGGATGAGCGCTGCGTATCGCCGACCGGGCGCAAGATCACAGTCAAGGCAAAACACTACGTGCTGTCGGGCGGCGGTATCAACAGCCCGGCGTTGCTGATGCGCTCGGACGCACCCGACCCGCACTCGCGCTTGGGCAAGCGCACCTTTTTGCACCTTGTGAATTTCTCCGCCGGGTTGTTCGACGAGGTGATCAACCCATTCTACGGTGCACCGCAGTCGATCTACTCCGATCACTTCCAATGGCAGGACGGCACGACCGGCAAAATGTCCTACAAGCTGGAAGCGCCGCCCTTACACCCAGGATTGGCCAGCACGCTGTTCGGCGGCTACGGCACCGGGAATGCGCTGGACATGAGCCAATTGCCGAATACTCACGCCATGCTCGCCCTTTTGCGCGACGGTTTTCACCCCGACAGCCCTGGTGGAACGGTAGATTTGCGCGGCGACGGCACTCCCGTTCTCGATTATCAGGTTTCACCCTACGCCTGGGACGGCCTGCGCCGGGCCTTTCACAGCATGGCCGAAATTCAGTTTGCAGCGGGCGCCAAGTCGGTCAAGCCGCTGCATCACGATGCGCGTTACGTAAACACCTTGGCGCAAGCCCGCGAACTGATTGACGGTTTGAACCTGGAACTGCATCGCACGACCCTGGGCAGCGCCCATGTGATGGGCGGTTGCGCGATGGGTGAAGACCCGAAAAACGCCGTGGCCGACAGCCTGGGTCGCCATCACCAATTACGTAATCTGTCGATCCACGATGGCTCGTTATTCCCCACCAGCATTGGGGCCAACCCCCAATTGTCGGTGTACGGATTGACCGCCCAACTGGCCACAGCATTGGCCGAACGTCTGAAAACAGCATGAAAAAACGCTCGATCAGCGGCATGTATCTACATAAGTCGACTTGGCCGACCGGGATGGCTGCGATACCATCCGGTTCCCCAACGGACTCCGCCAGGACGACGCGATGAACCGAGTGTTGTACCCAGGAACCTTCGACCCGATTACCAAAGGCCATGGCGATCTGGTCGAACGCGCCTCTCGCTTGTTCGACCATGTGATCATCGCGGTCGCGGCCAGCCCCAAGAAAAACCCGCTGTTTCCCCTGGAACAGCGCGTGGAGCTGGCGCGTGAGGTCACCAAGCACCTGCCTAACGTCGAAGTCGTGGGCTTTTCGACGCTGCTGGCGCACTTTGCCAAAGAGCAGAACGCCAATGTGTTCCTGCGCGGCCTACGTGCGGTATCGGACTTCGAATACGAATTCCAACTGGCCAACATGAACCGCCAACTGGCGCCGGACGTTGAGAGCCTGTTCCTCACGCCTTCGGAACGTTATTCGTTCATTTCCTCGACGTTAGTCCGTGAAATCGCTGCTTTGGGCGGAGATATCACCAAGTTCGTGCACCCTGCCGTGGCGGACGCGCTGACGCTGCGCTTCAAGAAGTAGCCGAGGTTTGCCGGTTTACCTGTAGTGAGCGGGCTTGCCCCGCGCCGGGCTGAGAAGCCCCCAATAAGAGCACTGCGTAGCTTTAGGTGAACCCCGGTCGCCTGGATTGGGGCTAATTCGCAGCCCAGCGCGGGGCAAGCCCGCTCACCACAAAAATCAAAAGCCACAAGTCAGACCGGCTCGCACTGCGGGCGCCAATGCGGCACAATTGCGCGCATTAGTTTTCAGATGCCCTGGCTGACAGCCCTGGCAGGAGTTTCCATGTCCCTGATCATCACCGACGATTGCATCAATTGCGACGTCTGCGAACCCGAGTGCCCGAACGCTGCCATTTCCCAAGGTGAGGAGATCTACGTGATCGATCCGAACCTGTGCACCCAGTGTGTCGGCCACTATGACGAACCTCAGTGCCAACAGGTGTGCCCGGTGGATTGCATTCCGCTGGATGAGGCGCGTCCGGAGACTGAAGAGGAACTGATGGAGAAGTACCGGAAGATTACCGGTAAGGCCTGAGGTTCTTCAGCGCCTGTCAGGGCCTTATCGGGGGCAAGCCCCCTCCCACACTTGTAATGCATTTCAAATGTGGGAGGGGGCTTGCCCCCGATGGTTATATCCGCCATCACACAACAATCAGCTCTGGCACTTGGGGCAAAAGACACTCGCCCGCTGCCCCAGCACCACGTTGCGCAACTCAGTCCCACAGACCTTGCACGCCTCGCCACCCCGGCCGTAGACGAACAACTCCTGCTGGAAATACCCCGGCTGCCCGTCCCCGCCGATAAAGTCCCGCAACGTGGTGCCGCCCCGCTCAATGGCAGCCGCCAGCACGCGCTTGATCTCAATCGCCAGCTTCAAATACCGCCCGCGTGAAATGCCACCCGCCTCACGACGCGGATCAATCCCCGCCGCAAACAGCGCTTCCGTCGCATAGATATTGCCCACGCCCACCACCACCGCGTTGTCCATGATGAACGGCTTAACCGCCATCGACCGCCTGCGGGACAGTTGAAACAAGCGCTCGCCATCAAACAGGTCCGTCAACGGCTCCGGCCCCAGACGGATCAGCAACTCATGGTTGTGCGGATCCTGGCTCCAGAGCATCGCGCCAAAGCGCCGTGGGTCGGTGTAGCGAAGGGCCATGCCCGATTCCAGCTCGATATCCACATGCTCATGCTTGGCCGCTGGCATACCGACTTCCACCAGGCGCAAATTGCCTGACATGCCCAAGTGGCTGATCAAGGTGCCCACCTCGGCATTGATCAACAGGTACTTGGCCCGCCGCTCTACCAGCACGATGCGCTGCCCGGACAGGCGCACGTCCAAGTCTTCCGGGATTGGCCAGCGCAGGCGCCGCTCACGTACCACTACGCGGCTGACGCGCTGGCCTTCCAGGTGCGGCGCAATCCCGCGCCGGGTGGTTTCGACTTCTGGTAACTCGGGCATGTGTACCTCTTGAAGGGGGAGTCAGTGCGCGCCCAGTTCGCGGATCGACAACTTCATACTCTCGAAGTCGTAATCCGACAGGCCCACGTAGTCCAGCACCAGAGGGCCGATGGCGTTCCACTCATGGTCAACCGACTGGTTGCCCAGCACCCGGTAGGACGAACAGATGTGCTCGGCCATCTTCAGGATTGCCAGCAGGTTCTTCACCTGCGGGTTGCGCGACGACTCATCGCTGAAAACCGCCAGGGCGTTGTGGTGGTTGGCGATGGCATCGGTCACATGTTCCGGCAGGCGCCAGGACTTGGCGGTGTAGTAGCCAACCACCGCATGGTTGGTGTTGAACGCATTGTTCTCGGTGTCGACCACGCGGCAGTCAGGGCCGGCATTGGCGTAGGCCTGCTCCAGCACGGTCATATAGTTGGGGAAGCGCTTGAGCATCAACGGCACCCCGCAATCGTGGAACAAGCCCAAGGCATAGGCCTCGTCTACGGTCTGGGAACCCGTGCGCTTGGCCAGTGTGAGGCAGGTCATGGCCACATCCTGGGCGGTGTCCCAGAAGCGGTTGAGGGTGACGATGGTGTCGTCGCTCATCTCGCCCCTGATCGACTGCGCGTTGATCAGGTTGATGATCGACCGGCTGCCCAACAGGTTCACTGCGCGCTGGATCGAGGCAATCTTGTTGCTCAGGCCGTAATACGGTGAGTTGACAATCTTCAGCAACGCGCCGGACAGGCCGGGATCCTGGGAGATCAACCGTGCGATCACTTCCAGGTCCGGGTCAGGCATGTACTGCTCCATTTGCAAATCCACCATGATTTGCGGTTGGGGCGGTACGCTGATGCCTTGCAGGGCCTGCTGGATCTGTTCGGCGGAAAGCTCTTGGGACATAAGTACACACTCTGGGCTAGGCGAGGATTCTACCCCCTAAGCAAAGCTGACCGACACCTCAAAAACCGGATGGAGCCGGACCAAATTTGGGTGCTGGCCACATGTCCGGCGGCGCCGCGATTTCCTACGCAACAAGGTATACTCCCGCTCTTTTTCCGGAGCGACGTCATGTCCCTGCCAAGCCTGCGTCTCAAAGCCAACGCCGATCGTCGTTTGCGCAACGGCCACCTGTGGGTCTACAGCAACGAAATCGATGTGGCCGCCACACCTCTTCACGGCTTCCAGGCAGGCGACCAGGCTATCCTGGAAGCGGCCGGCGGCAAGACCCTGGGCATCGTGGCCATGAGCCCGAACAACCTGATCTGCGCACGCCTGCTGTCGCGCGATATCAAGTTGCCGCTGGACAAGTCGCTGCTGGTGCACCGCATCAACGTTGCCCTGTCCCTGCGTGACCGCCTGTTCGACAAGCCGTTCTACCGCCTGGTCTACGGCGATTCCGACCTGCTGCCGGGCCTGGTAGTCGACCGTTTCGGCGACATCCTGGTGGTGCAGATCGCTTCGGCGACCATGGAAGCCCATAAGGAAGACGTGATCGCCGCACTGACCCAAGTGCTCAAGCCGAGCGGCATCCTGTTCAAGAACGACTCCGCCGCGCGCGACGCTGAAGGCCTCAACCGCTACGTCGAAACCGTGTTCGGCCTGGTGCCTGAGTGGGTCGCGCTGGAAGAAAACGGCGTGAAATTCGAAGCCCCGGTGATCCAAGGCCAGAAAACCGGCTGGTTCTACGACCACCGCATGAACCGCGCACGCCTGGCCCCATACGCCAAAGGCAAACGCGTACTCGACCTGTACAGCTACATCGGCGGCTGGGGCGTGCAAGCAGCGGCCTTCGGCGCCAGTGAAGTGTTCTGCGTCGACGCTTCCGCCTTCGCCCTCGACGGCGTCGAGCGCAACGCTGCGCTGAACGGCGTTGCCGAAAAAATGACCTGCATCGAAGGCGACGTCTTCGAAGCGCTGAAAGAACTGAAAGCCAGCGAAGAACGCTTCGACGTGATCGTCGCCGACCCACCGGCCTTCATCAAACGCAAAAAAGACATGAAGAACGGCGAAGGCGCCTACCGCCGCCTGAACGAGCAAGCCATGCGTCTGCTCAGCAAGGACGGCATCCTGGTCAGCGCCTCGTGCTCCATGCACCTGCCGGAAGACGACCTGCAGAACATTCTGCTGACCAGCGCCCGTCATCTGGACCGCAATATCCAGATGCTTGAGCGTGGCGGCCAGGGTCCGGATCACCCGGTGCACCCGGCAATTGTCGAGACGCGGTACATCAAGAGCATTACGTGCCGGTTGTTGCCGAATAGCTAACAGGCAAGCACAGATAAAAATGTGGGAGGGGGCTTGCACCCGATAGCCGTGCGTCAGCCAGCTAATAGGGGGCTGACACTACGCAATCGGGGGCAAGCCCCCTCCCACATTTGTTTTGTGGTTGCCGTGAAAACGTTTCCTACCCAAGCAAGCCACGTCTACTCAGGAAATTTCTCTCAACGCTTTTGATTGAATTCCACTTTTCGCAGACTAGTATCGGTTTCTGGTTTTACTCCGGAAAACAAAAACAATGTCTGGGCCGTCTCTCTCCCGCTTCATCCTAATCACCTGCATTTCCCTGATCAGCTTCTTCCCGATCAATATCCTGCTGCCCTCGTTTCCCGCCCTGTCTGCCCAGTTCGATACGCCCAGCGCAGACATCGCACTGTCCATCAGCCTGTTCACTTTGGTGTTTTCGATCTCCCAACTGGTCACTGGCCCGCTGTCGGATAAATGGGGTCGCAAGGAAGTGCTGCTCGGCTGCATCACGCTGTCGATCCTCGGGGCGATAGGCTGCGCAATGGCCCCGGATTACCTGACGTTCCTGCTGTTTCGCACGGTGCAGGCCATGGGCTGCGGCTTCTTCGTGTTGGGCCATGCACTGGTGGAAGACCTGTTCGACGAACAGGACCGAGCCCGGGTACGCCTCTATTACATGACCCTGAGCGGCTCGTTTGTCGCCCTATCACCACTGATCGGCTCCTGGCTGCAAACCACCTTCGACTGGCAAGGGAGCTTCTATGGGTTTGCGCTCATGGCATTGGGCATGTTGATCCATGCGTTCTGCATTCTGCCTTCCCAGGCTGCCAGCCCGCACCGCGTACCCGTTTCGATCCTGGGCACGCTCAAAGCAGTCGCCGCCAATCGCGACTTTCTGCGCTATTGGTGGATCGCCGCCCTGGTGTTTGCCTGCTATTTCGCCTTGATCAGCGTGACACCGCTGATTTTCATGGATGCGCTGAAGCTGTCCGAGTACCAATATGCGTTGGTGCTGATGGTGTATGGCGTGGCCTACCTGCTCGGGGGCGTCGCAGCCTCGCACCTGCAAAAACGCATGACGCTGTCCCGGCAAATCAACATCGGTCTCGGACTACTGCTCGTTGCTGGCGCACTGTTAACCCTGATCGTGAGCCTGAAAGCCATCAGCACCGTGACCTTGCTCATCCCAATGCTGATCAGCGCCCTGGCCGTGACCCTGGTTCGGCCTGCTGCGATTTCCGCAGCGATGCTGTTGTTCTCAAGCAGTGCGGGCACCGCCGCATCGGCCGGGAACAGCATCATGTTTCTCACGGCGGCCATCAGCAGCGCCGCACTGGCCCAGGCCGGCGATTATCTGCTCATCACCATCGCCATCGGGTTCATTGTGCTCAGCCTGTGGGGGCTGATGACCAACAGCCGTGCGGGCCGCTAAGGCTCCCGAATCACCGGCGTAAGCAGCATATCGCTGGTCTGCAACTGCAAATAACGGGGTTTGACCAGCGAAACCTTTCCTTCGCGGATATCGTGGATCAGCGTCTCCGTGTCGACATAACCGTCCGGCAGCTGCGTCCACAACAACGGACCACGATCGTCCCATTCGCCCTTCTCATCCAACACGAAAATGCGTGGCGGCTTGGAGTCGTGACGATAACTGGTGCTCGGCATTGCCAGCACTTCGGGTTGGCCATCCTGATCCAGGTCGACCGCCCACAGCACGCAACCCAACTCGCAAGGGGGAGTCCGTGCTCAGGCTGAGCTCGGCAAATTGCTCGCTATCTTTGGGCTCCGGGCCGATCCATTCCAGTTCGGGCCTGGGCCGCTCCGCCTGTTCCTTTGCATAGCGCTCGGTGAAACTCAGCGCCGTGTCGTCCATCCGCTCACGCAAGGCGCGGCGTGAATCCGGGTCCAGAATGCGTTCCTGATCCAAGTCGACCTGCAACTTTGCAAACGCCTCCTCGCCTGCTTTCTCCAGGCCAAACCGCAAGTAGTGCGCATCGAACGCTCCAGCCTTGGTGCGCCCGTCGAGCAAACGCCGGACCTGATCGTCGACGCTCAAACGTACCGGATCGAGGATCGGCGTATTGACCAACACCACCAGCCCACAAAACAGCAACGCCAGGGCCGGGTTGGTCACCCGCAAGTTGGCGAGCCAGATCGGCGAACGCAACACCACCGCCCAAACGGCCGCCAGGCCATACAAACCACACAATAGCGCCGCCGCCAGCGCAATGAAGCGTTGTGGCGACAAGGCATATTGCTCCACCCGCAGCCAGCTCGAATAAAACGCGATGGCGGCGAGAATCGGCAGACACAGCAGGCTCAACTCGATAAAACGCGTTAACCATTTGGGGTACGGCCGAGGCTGAACACCCTCCTGAAAAACACCGTTGAGCAAGAACAGCTGCGCACCTGCCAGCACCAGCAGAATGGGCGTTGAATAACCCGTCGCCCAAATTCGTTGGAGCCCGGTGAACGGTAAAGTCAGGGTAAAGAGCAGACTGATCAGGGCGATCAACGGCAACAACAAGCCACAGGCGCTGAACAGCATGCCGCGCATCTGGCCGATGACTTTCTCGCTGCGCGCCGCCAGGTACATGCCCAGGGCGAACACCAACGGCAAGCTGATGCACAGGAATCGCTGGCTCCAGAAGTGATGCTCAAAAAATTCGATGCCCAGCATCAGGAACAGTCGGCCCCATAGCTTGAGCAACAACATGAACACCCCCACCAGGATCAGGGCGTACAGCACGATGAACACGCTGTTCCAGGCCTGCTGAAACAGGTCCTCATAACGCCAGCGCTGCCCTTTTTCGGCGGGCCAGGCGAACAGAAACGTGGCACAGACATAACTCAACAACATCACGCTGATAAACCAGGAATTGATCGCCCAACGGCTATTGCCGACATGGTCGAGGCCGTAACAGACCCACAGCGTCATGCCGCCCATCAACAGGGTGAACGCCAGCGTAGGTAGCAGCGACCGCCACCGCAGAGCTTTTTCCCCCAGCAACTGCAAGGTGGTACCGCCGACCAACACAACGGTGTAGGTGATAAAAAACAGAGTTTCGCTCAAGCGATAGAGCTGATCGGAGTAATTGAAGACGATTCCCTGGATCAGACCGATCAGCAGGTAAAACCCAAGAAAACGATGGATACCGGGCATTCCAATTCCTTTGGAGGGGGGTGGGGGGCAAAGGGTCGCTAGTCTAAACAAAGCCCACGGACATGAGTATTGCCCCGTTCCCTCCAGCCGCCAGCGGTGTAGAATCGGCCCTATTCATCGCCAGTCATCCCCCGGCGGGTTTATGAGCTCAAGGCCAATGCGCACGGCGATCCCGTCACGTTTGCGGCAACTTCCGGACACCAGGGCCATTTTTCGGGTGTTCCAGACGTCACTAGAAGCTCACTCCCCTTTGATACCGATTAGCCGCCCGGAGTGCTCCAATGCCTGATTACCGCTCGAAAACATCCACCCACGGCCGCAACATGGCCGGCGCGCGCGCACTGTGGCGTGCCACGGGGATGAAAGATGACGACTTCAAGAAGCCGATCATCGCGATTGCCAACTCTTTTACCCAGTTCGTACCGGGCCACGTCCACCTCAAGGACCTGGGCCAACTGGTCGCCCGCGAGATCGAACGCGCTGGCGGCGTAGCAAAAGAATTCAACACCATCGCCGTGGATGACGGCATCGCCATGGGCCATGACGGCATGCTGTACTCGCTGCCAAGCCGCGAGATCATCGCCGACTCCGTGGAGTACATGGTCAACGCGCACTGCGCCGACGCCATCGTCTGCATCTCCAACTGCGACAAGATCACCCCCGGCATGCTGATGGCCTCCCTGCGCCTGAACATCCCGGTGATCTTCGTCTCCGGCGGTCCGATGGAAGCCGGCAAGACCAAGCTCGCCTCCCATGGCCTGGACCTGGTCGACGCCATGGTCATCGCCGCCGATTCCAGCGCTTCTGACGAGAAGGTTGCGGAATACGAGCGCAGCGCCTGCCCGACCTGCGGTTCGTGCTCCGGCATGTTTACCGCCAACTCGATGAACTGCCTGGTCGAAGCTCTGGGCCTGGCGTTGCCGGGCAACGGTTCGACCTTGGCTACCCACAGCGACCGCGAGCAACTGTTCCTGCAGGCCGGCCGCACCATCGTCGAGCTGTGCAAGCGTTACTACACCGAGAACGATGACTCGGTATTGCCGCGCAACATCGCCAACTTCAAGGCATTCGAAAACGCCATGACCCTGGACATCGCCATGGGCGGTTCCACCAATACCATCCTGCACTTGCTGGCCGCCGCCCAGGAAGCCGAGATCGATTTCGACCTGCGCGACATCGACCGCCTGTCCCGTCACGTGCCGCAACTGTGCAAAGTCGCGCCGAACATCCAGAAGTACCACATGGAAGACGTGCACCGCGCCGGCGGGATCTTCTCGATCTTAGGCTCTCTGGCCCGTGGCGGCCTGCTGCACACTGACCTGCCGACCGTGCACAGCAAGTCCCTCGCCGAAGGCATCGCCAAGTGGGACATCACCCAGACTGACGACGAAGCCGTGCATACCTTCTTCAAGGCCGGCCCGGCGGGCATCCCGACTCAGACTGCGTTCAGCCAGTCGACCCGTTGGGACACCCTGGACGACGATCGTGAAAACGGCTGCATCCGCAGTGTCGAACACGCCTACTCCCAAGAAGGCGGCCTGGCCGTGCTCTACGGCAACATCGCCCTCGATGGCTGTGTGGTGAAAACCGCCGGTGTGGATGAGTCCATCCACGTCTTCGAAGGTCGCGCCAAGATCTACGAAAGCCAGGACAGCTCGGTTCGCGGCATCCTCGCCGACGAAGTAAAAGAAGGCGACATCGTGATCATCCGCTACGAAGGCCCGAAA
Organism: Pseudomonas sp. H1_D04; assembly: GCF_054683855.1. Taxonomy (NCBI): domain Bacteria; kingdom Pseudomonadati; phylum Pseudomonadota; class Gammaproteobacteria; order Pseudomonadales; family Pseudomonadaceae; genus Pseudomonas; species Pseudomonas sp. H1_D04. The sequence goes on along the minus strand of NZ_CP162826.1, from coordinate 2,526,912 downwards.
GGCGGTCCGGGTATGCAGGAGATGCTCTACCCGACGTCCTACCTGAAATCCAAAGGCCTGGGCAAAGCCTGCGCCCTGCTGACCGACGGCCGCTTCTCCGGCGGCACCTCGGGCCTGTCCATCGGCCATGCTTCGCCAGAAGCCGCTGCCGGTGGCGCGATTGGCCTGGTGCAGGATGGCGACAAGGTGCTGATCGACATTCCGAACCGTTCGATCAACCTGTTGATCAGCGATGAAGAACTGGCTGCACGCCGCGTCGAGCAGGACAAGAAAGGCTGGAAGCCAGTGGAGAAGCGTCCGCGCAAAGTCACCACGGCGCTGAAGGCTTACGCCCTGCTGGCCACCAGTGCCGACAAAGGCGCTGTGCGTAACAAGGCGATGCTCGACGGCCTGTAAGCCTCGCCCCAATAAAAATGCCCCGCCAAGTGCGGGGCATTTTTTTGCCTGGAGCAATTATCCAAAACACTGAGGATCACAATGTGGGAGGGGGGCTTGCTCCCGATATAGATGGGTCAGTCAACACATGCACCGACTGGCACCCTGCTATCGGGAGCAAGCCCCCTCCCACATTTACCGGCGTAGAGCCGTGGTTATTGAATCTCATCCGGCTTGACGATCACCCAGTTCTTATCCGCCGTCACCGGCAACCCTTCCTTGGCCTGCGCCGCAGCATGCTTGGCCATCATGCCGTTGAGTTGAGTCATGTATTTGTCTTTGCGGTTGATCCACAGGTGCACGCCGCCCTTGGCGACGTCTACATCGTGGAACAGCATGTAACCGTCGCTGGTCGGCGTGTCACCGCCGACGATCACCGGTTTTTCCATTCGTCGATGTAGGTGAGAATCGCCGCGTGTTTACCGGCCATCCAGGTCGCCGGGGTCCACAGGTAGGGGGTCAGCTCCAGGCCGAGGTTGGCTTTCTCATCGTATTTGCCGGCGGTGATCTGCTTGCGGGCGGTGGTCAGCTCGCCGGTCTTACGGTCCTTGAGCAGGGTGGTCACGCCGATGACGTTTTCAGGTTTGACGTTGTAGCCGTACTTCGGATCCGCCGCGACCATGCGCACCAGTTCCTCGGAAGCGGCCGTCATCACGTACACCTCGATGCCGTTTTCCATCAGCTTGTTGTACAGCTCGGTCTGGCCGGTGAAGACTTTCGGCGGCTGCACCTCGGACTTCTTCACCACGTCGCCTTCGAAATAGCTGACCGGCACGGGCTTGCCGGACGCCATCAGCTCATCCACCTGAACCTTGAGTTCCTTGAGGGTGAAGCCGGAAAACACCTGGGCGACCCAGGGGTAGCAGACCATGTCGTCCACTTCGCACAGTCGATAGTAGTAACTGAACAGGCTTTCCTTATGGTCGGCCGTGTCTTTGAACGGCATCAGCTTGAGCGAAGGATCAAGGCTGTCGCGGGTGATCAGGCCCTTGTTTTCCATGTAGGGCAGCAGGGACTCTTCGAGGTCGTAGCGGTAGCTGGTGTTGTCCATGTCGAACACCGCGTAGTTACCCTTGTTGGCGTTGGCGGCGATCATGTCGTTCAGTTGCTTGGCCGCAGGTGCGGGCCAGTGTTTCAACTCCGTGGCGGCAAACGCCTGGCTGGCGAGTCCCAGGCAAAGTGCGGCGGATACCAGTAGTTTCGGCGCGAGCTTCATAGACGTTGTCTCCCTGAGTGAAAGACATCGACGCTAACAAATCCTCGTGACAGTTCCCATGTTGAGCGCGACCGCGCGCGTCCTGATCCCGCCAACGGCATACGCCTGAGCGTCAAAGGCTTATTCCAAAAACGACAGTCACCATTCCATATTGGTATTAAATCAATATATTTCAAGCTGTTAGGATTTCCGGTTCGCAATCGCAGGCTCACGCGATTGGCTGCCTTCTCAACGGAGCTTCAATGAATCTGCCCCTGATTCTCAACTTACTCGTGTTCGTGGCCCTGCTATTGGGCCTGGCACAAACCCGTCGCACAAACTGGAGCCTCGCCAAGAAGGTTCTGTTTGCCCTGGTCCTGGGCGTGGCGTTTGGTGTGGCGCTGCACAGCATTTACGGTGCCGGCAACCCGGTGCTCAAGGCCTCCATTGGCTGGTTCGACCTGGTCGGCAATGGCTACGTGCAGTTGCTGCAAATGATCGTGATCCCGCTGGTATTTGCCTCGATCCTCAGCGCTGTGGCGCGCCTGCATAACGCGGCGTCCTTGGGCAAGATCAGCTTCCTGACCATCGGCACGTTGCTGTTCACCACCGCGATTGCGGCATTGATCGGTATCGGCTTGACCAACCTGTTCGGCCTCACCGCCGAGGGCCTGGTGGCCGGCACCCAGGAAATGGCGCGCCTGCAAGTGATCCAGAGTGATTACGCAGGTAAGGTCGCCGACCTGAACATCCCTCAGTTGCTGCTCTCGTTTGTGCCGTCAAACCCGTTTGCCGACTTGGCCCGCGCCAAGCCGACGTCGATCATCAGCGTGGTGATCTTTGCTGCGTTCCTGGGGGTTGCCGCGCTGCAACTGCTCAAGGATGACGTGGAAAAAGGCCAGAAAGTGCTCAACGCCATCGACACCCTGCAAGCCTGGGTGATGCGCCTGGTGCGCCTGGTGATGAAGCTGACCCCGTACGGCGTATTGGCGCTGATGACCAAGGTGGTCGCCGGTTCCAACCTGCAAGACATCATCAAGCTCGGCAGTTTCGTGCTGGTGTCGTACCTGGCCCTGGGCCTGATGTTCGTGGTGCATGGCCTGCTGCTGTCGCTGGCCGGGATCAACCCGCTGCGCTTCTTCCGCAAGGTCTGGCCAGTGCTGACGTTTGCCTTCACCAGCCGTTCCAGCGCGGCGGCTATCCCGCTGAGCATTGAGGCGCAGACTCGCCGCCTCGGCATTCCGCAATCCATCGCCGGTTTCGCTGCTTCGTTCGGCGCGACCATCGGCCAGAACGGTTGCGCCGGCCTCTACCCAGCCATGTTAGCGGTGATGGTGGCGCCGACCGTGGGCATCAACCCATTGGACCCGCTATGGATCGCGACCCTGGTGGCGATTGTGACCCTGAGTTCGGCCGGTGTTGCTGGCGTGGGTGGCGGTGCGACGTTTGCCGCGCTGATCGTGCTGCCGGCCATGGGCTTGCCGGTCTCACTGGTGGCGCTGCTGATTTCCGTGGAGCCGCTGATCGACATGGGCCGTACGGCGTTGAACGTGAATGGCTCGATGACGGCAGGGGCAATTACCAGCCAGATCATGGGGCAGACGGACAAGGCATTGTTGGATGCAGATGAGCATGCGGAGTTAGCGCAGGCCTGATAGACCGTCATCGGGGGCAAGCCCCCCTCCCACATTTGGAATGCACTTCAATGTGGGAGGGGGCTTGCCCCCGATGCTTTTAGGCTTTTTCCCAGACTTCGAAGTTGTAAGCCGGCTTATCACCTTCGGCTGGGTTTGGCAGATTGGAAACCAACGTCCACTGGTTCGCATCAAACTCCGGAAACCACGCATCCCCTTGCGGGCTCAGCGCCACGCGCGTGAGATATAACCGATCCGCCTGCTCCAGCCCCTGCGCATACAGCTGCGCGCCACCGATCAGCATCAACTCATCCACGCCCTGCTCCAGCGCCCAGGCTTCAGCCCGCGCCACGGCGGCATCGAGTGACGGAAAAACTTCCGCACCTTCAAGCTTAAGATCGGTCTGACGGCTGACCACCAGGTTCAAGCGCCCAGGCAGCGGTCGACCCAGAGAATCCCAGGTCTTGCGCCCCATGATGATTGGCTTGCCAAGGGTGGTGGCCTTGAAATATTTGAAATCCCCCGGCAAATGCCAGGGCATGCTGTTATCGACGCCGATCACGCGGTTTTCACCGAGGGCTGCGATCAGGCTTAAAGGGAGAGTTTTTTTCATGGCGACGAGAATACCAGAGCCAAGACCTAGCGGTTATGCTCCAACCTCACTTGCTCAACAGGACGGCGCGTGACTGCACTGAACCCGCTGCAAAAACTCTGGCTGACAGAAACCGTGCGCCTGCGTGAAGAACACGCAGGCGCCCTGGAGGACTTGGAAGCCAACCGCCTGGCCCGCACGGCCGGCGGCGATCTGCCGACGCGCATCCAGCATCGCGCCTTGCATCTGGCCGAGCGCGATGGGCTGACTGCCGCCCTCACCCGCTGGCTGCAAGGTGCCCGTTTGGCACTGGTGCTGCTGGCGCTAGTCGCCGTTATCAGCGGCGCCGGGCTGGCCTTCGCGGCACTGGGCAACGGCTTGACCCCGGTGAATGTGTTCTGGGCCCTGGGCAGCCTGCTCGGTTTGAATCTGATCCTGTTGATAAGCTGGGCACTGGGCCTGCTGTTTGCTGGAGAGCACAGCGCCAGTCTTGGTCGCCTATGGCTGTGGCTCAGTGAAAAACTCGCCCGTGACGCCAAGGCCGCGCAATTGGCCCCGGCGTTATTGCTGTTGTTGCAGCGCCAGAAACTCAATCGCTGGGCAGTCGGTGTGCTGGTCAACGGACTGTGGCTGCTGGCATTGCTCAGCGCGCTGATCATTCTGCTGACACTGCTCGCCACAAGGCGCTACGGCTTTGTGTGGGAAACCACCATTCTCGGTGCCGACACCTTCGTCGCCGTCACCCAGGCCCTCGGCGCCCTGCCCGCTGTGCTTGGTTTCAATGTACCGACCGTCGAGATGATCCGCGCCAGCGGCGACTCCGCCCTCAATATCGAAAGCGCCCGCCAAGCCTGGGCCGCTTGGTTGGTGGGCGTGTTGCTGGTCTACGGCCTGCTGCCCCGACTCATCCTCGCCCTGTTGTGCCTGTGGCGTTGGAAAGTAGGACGCGCGGCCTTGCGCCTGGACCTGAACCTACCGGGCTATAGCCAACTGCGTGAACGCCTGATGCCAAGCAGTGAACGCCTCGGCGTCAACGACGCCGCGCCCGAGCAACTGCACCACGTGACCGGCGGCGTCAGTGAGCTTGAAAGCGACGGCGCCCTGCTGGTGGCCATCGAGCTGGACGACCAACACCCCTGGCCGCCCAAGCTACCAGCCCAAGTGAAAAACGCCGGCATCCTCGACAGCCGTGAATCACGCAACAAGCTGTTGGAACAGCTCACCCGCTTCCCGCCCGCGCGCCTGGCCATCGCCTGCGACCCGCGCCGTTCGCCGGATCGCGGCAGCCTCGCGCTGATCGCCGAACTCGCGCGCAGCGCCGCAGCCACCCGCGTCTGGCTGCTGCAAGCACCGCCCGGCCAAGCGCTGGATGCCGAACGCCTCGGCGATTGGCACACCGCGCTGCATCAGCTGGAGCTGCCCTTCGCCGACTGCGCGCCGTTGAACTGGCTGGAGACCGGTCATGACTAAACCGCTGAAACTCGCCGTGGTCGGCCACACCAACGTGGGCAAAACCTCGCTGCTGCGCACCCTGACCCGGGATGTGGGCTTCGGTGAAGTCTCCCATCGTCCCAGCACCACGCGGCATGTAGAAGGCGCGCGCCTGTCGGTGGACGGCGAAGCCCTGCTGGAGCTGTACGACACACCCGGCCTGGAAGATGCCATCGCCCTGCTTGATTACCTGGAACGTCTCGACCGACCTGGCGAACGCTTGGACGGCCCGGCGCGCCTGGCGCGGTTCCTCGAAGGCAGCGAAGCGCGCCAGCGTTTCGAGCAGGAAGCCAAAGTGCTGCGCCAACTGCTGGCCTCGGACGCCGGTCTGTATGTGATTGATGCCCGCGAGCCGGTGCTGGCCAAGTACCGCGATGAGCTGCAAGTGCTGGCCAGTTGCGGCAAACCCTTGCTGCCGGTGCTCAATTTCGTCAGCAGCAGCGACCACCGCGAACCGGACTGGCGCGAAGCCCTGGCCCGCCTCGGCCTGCATGCGCTGGTGCGTTTCGACAGCGTCGCGCCGCCGGAAGACGGCGAGCGTCGTCTGTATGAAAGTCTGGCCCTGCTGCTGGAAAACGCACGACCGCAGTTGGAACGCTTGGTCCTTGATCAGCAAGCCCAACGCCAAGCCCGCCAGCAAAGCGCAGCGCGGTTGATCGCCGAATTATTGATCGACTGCGCCGCGTGCAGGCGCAGCGTGGTCACTGAAGATGAGCAGCAAGCCATCGGCGATTTGCGCAAGGCCGTACGCCAGCGCGAACAAAAATGTGTGGAAGCCCTGCTCAAGCTGTTCGGTTTCCGCCCACAAGACGCGGCCGCCAGCGACTTGCCGCTGCTGGATGGCCGCTGGGGCGACGACCTGTTCAACCCGGAAACCCTCAAGCAACTCGGCGTGCGCGTGGGTGGCGGGATCGCTGCCGGCGCGGCGGCGGGTGCCGGCGTGGATCTGCTGGTTGGCGGGCTGACGCTGGGCGCCGCTGCCCTGGCCGGAGCCATCGCCGGGGGCGCGCTGCAAACCGCGCGCAGCTATGGCAGCCGCCTGCTGGGCAAGATCAAGGGCCAACGCGAGTTGACCGTCGATGATAGCGTGCTGCGCCTGCTCGCCCTGCGCCAACGCCAGTTGCTCAAGGCCCTGAGCGTGCGCGGCCACGCGGCGATGCACAGCATCAAGGTCGATACGCCCCAGGACAAAACCTGGCGCGAAGGCAAGTTGCCGGAGGCGCTGCACAAAGCCCGTGCCCATCCGCAATGGTCGTCGCTCAACCCCCACGCCAAGCTGAGCCAGGCTGAACGCCAAGAGCAAATCGAGGCCCTCGCCCAACGCCTCGACGAGACCTAAGCTGCCAGCACCTTGCGAGCCTTGGCCTTGAGCACTTCAAGGTCGAGCAGCGGCACGTGCATGTCCTTGGCTTGTTCGTCCCAGTGGCGCATGCGCAGACTGACGTGACAGAGCGGGTCTTGCTCGAAGGCCCGTGCCTCATCGGCCGTCATCACGCCGCCCTGATAAGCCAAGGTTCGACGGCTGGCTTCGCTCAGGCGCGCGTAGTAATCCGGCTGGCTGAAGGTCAGGTAGCGCTTGGCCTGCACGTGATATTCCACCAGCCTGGCCATGCGTTCGCTGAACCCTGCCCGACGCAGGTAATCCGCCCCCAACCGCTCATGGCTGACCACGCCATAACCGCCCATGTTCGCGCCGCCCTGGCCGCAGAGATGGCCGATGTCGTGGAAGAACGCTGCCAATACCACTTCATCATCGAAACCTTCTGCCATGGCCAACTGCGCGGCCTGGGACATGTGTTCGATCTGCGACACCGGCTCGCCGATGTAGTCCGCCGTGCCGTGCAGTTCGTACAAACCGAAGACGTCGGTAATCACCTGTTCCCGGTTCATCACGCCTCCCCACACAACGCGCGGATATTGCGCTCGGCCATCGCTGGACCCACGCTCATGCCCACGCCGGTGTGCATCAACGCTGCACTCACGCCTGGCGCCGCCCGCAAGAACGAAAACGGCGCCGGTCCACGCGAGCCATAAACGCCCTGCCAACGCTCCACCACCTGGATCTTGCAGCCCAGGGTCTGCTGGGCCAGTTCGATCATCCAGTCGTCGACCTGTTCGGCGTTGAAGGGCGACGCATCGCTGCCGTACTCGTGGGAATCGCCGATGATCAGTTCGCCGTGAGGCGTCGGGCTGATCAGCAAGTGAATGCCATGCTCATGCAGGTACGGTGCTTCGCGAAGGATCTGCGCCTGCACCGGCGCGGCTTCCGGCAAGTCGGCGAAAGCACCGTAATGCACGCAACTGAGGCCGGTGAGCAAGGCGTGTTGCAGGTTCAGGTTGAGCACCGGCCGAGCGCGCAGCATTTGCAGGCGACAGACCTGCGGGTTGAGCGGCGCAATCGATTCGGCCAGCAGGGTTTGGTAATCGTGGCCGGAGCAGACGATGATCTGCTCGCCACGAAAGCTCCCCGCCGTGCTGTGCAGTTGGCCCGGCTCCACGTCGCGCACGAGCGTGGAGAAATGAAACTCCACGTTCAGCGCTTGCGTCAGGTAGTTGATCAGCGCCGGAATCGCCTCGCGCGAATACAGCTGTTGATCGTCCTTGCCGTGCAGCGCGGCGCGGTGGTGGCGGAACTGGCCGCCGTACAGATCCTTCATTGCTGCGCCTTGCAGCAACTCGACGTTATAGCCGTACTCCTGCGCGCGACCGGCGCAGAAGGCTTCCAGCAGGTGTTCTTCAGCTTCGGTGCGGGCAAACAAGTACGAGCCGTTGCGCTTAAGTTGCAGCCCGGCGACTTGCGCCCACTGCCCCCAGATCTCACGGCTTTCCCGCGCCAGGTCGAGCATCGGCCCCGGTGGTTGGCCGGTGACCAGAGCCTGGCCGAAGTTGCGCACCGAGGCGCCCAACGGCGTGGCGCTGCGCTCGAAGACTTTGACCTTGAGGCCGCGTTTGGCGGCTGCATAAGCGTGGGAAAGGCCGAGGATGCCGGCGCCGATGATCAGCAGGTCGCTGTGGTGTGTCATTTAGTGATGTCCTGTTTTCAAGACCGCCATCGGGGGCAAGCCCCCTCCCACAGTTGACCGCATTCTCATGCAGGAACTCGGTCGACTATGGGAGGGGGCTTGCTCCCGCTAGGGCCATCAGCCCTAACGAAAACCTTACTGACCCGCTACCTTCTCCGACTTGCCGTCATAGCGCTTACGCCATTCAGTCAGGATGCTGTCGCGGTTTTTGGAGGCCCAGCCGAAGTCGTTCTTGATCAAACGCTGCTCGTAGTCCGCCGGCAATTCGGTCTGCGGCTTGGCGATTCCCGGCTGGGCGAGCACGGCAAAGTTGTCCTTGTACAACTCCATCGCCGCAGGGCTGGCAGAAAAGTCCGCCAGTTTCTTCGCCGCGTCGGCATGGGCGCTGCCCTTGATCACGGCAGTCGCTTCGATGTCCCAACCCAGGCCTTCTTTGGGCAGGATGATGTCCAGCGGCGCGCCCTGACGCTTGAGCTGTACCGCCGGGTATTCAAACGAAATACCAATCGGGAATTCTCCCGAAGCCGCCAGCTTGCAAGGCTTGGAACCGGAGTGAACGTACTGGCCGATGTTCTGGTGCAGGTCGTCCATGTACTGCCAGCCTTGTTTCTCGCCGAAGGTCTGCAGCCACGCGCTTACGTCCAGGAAACCGGTGCCGGACGATGCCGGGTTGGGCATCACGATCTTGCCCTTGTACTCAGGTTTGGTCAGGTCTTGCCAGCTCACCGGCTTGGTCAGGCCCTGTTTCTCGGCTTCGACGGTGTTGAAGCAGATGGTCGCGGCCCACACGTCCATGCCGACCCAGGCCGGGGGGTTGGCAGCGTCGCGGTAGTTTTTGCCGATCTTGTCCAGGTCCTTCGGCGCGTAGTTGTCGAGCATGCCCTGCTGGTCGAGGATCGCCAGACTGGAGGCCGCCAGTCCCCACACCACGTCGGCTTGCGGGCGATCTTTCTCGGCCAGCAGCTTGGCCGTGATGATGCCGGTGGAGTCACGTACCCACTTGATTTCAACATCAGGGTTGGCTTGCTCGAACGCCTTTTTGTAGGTCTTCAACTGCTCGGCTTCGAGGGCCGTGTACACGGTCAGTTCGGTTTTGGCGAAGGCATTCAGGCTGAATGCAGTGAGTACGGCAGCGACCAGCGCCAGGGGCTTGAACATGGAATACCTCCTTTAAGGGTTATTGGCCGGGCGCGGTCTGGCGCCAGGCTTGGGATCGGCGCAGCGCGCCACGTGAGGCCCACGCCAGCAGCAGCGAGACGCCGGCCGAGGTGAACAGGATCAGGGTCGACATGGCCGCCGCGCCGCCCACATTGCCGGCGTCGTCCATGTTCAACACGGCGACGGCGGCGAGGATGGTGTCGGGGCTGTAGAGAAAAATCGCGGCCGATACGGTGGTCATCGCCGATACAAACAGGTAGCGCACGATGTCCAGCAGCGCCGGCAGGCAGATCGGCACGGTGACGCGCAGGTAATGACGGTACAGCGGCGCCTTGAGCGACAGCGCGGCGGCTTCAAACTCGGCGTCCAGCTGGCGCAACGCGGTGGTGGCGGTCATCTGCGCAGTGGTCAAATAGTGAGCAATGGTGCACACCACCAGCAGGGTCATGGTCCCGTAGAACACGTGCAGCGGGTTGCCGTTGAGGTTGAAGAAGAACACGTAGCCCAGGCCCAGCACCAAACCCGGCACGGCCATCGGGACAAAGCTGAGCATGCGCAGCGCCAGGTTCAGGCCCTTCTGACCTTTTGTTTTTTCCATCAGATAGGCGCCGGTGAAGATCAGCACACTGCCGATCAGTGCCGTGCACAAGGCCATGCGCAGGCTGTTGCGATAGGCCAGCCAGCCGCCGCCCGCCGTGTCTTCAAACTGGTAGTGGTTCAGCGACAGCGACAGGTTGTACGGCCAGAATTTCACCAGCGAGGAGTACACCGCCATGCCGAACACCAGCAGCAACACCGCGCAGATCAGTAGGACGATGGCCAGGTAGCAGCCATCCCTTACCCGCGATGGCGTGGGCTGGAACACCTGGGCACGGCCACTCATGGCGTCACCATGACGCCGGCGCAACCACGCATCCACGCCAAAACTGAACAGCGCCGGCAGTAGCAACACCATGCCGATCAACGCGCCGCGACCGAATTGTTGCTGGCCGACCACCGCCTTGTAGGCTTCCAACGCCAGCACTTGGTAATCACCACCGACCACCACGGGCACGCCGAAGTCGGTAATGGTCAAGGTAAACACCAGGCAGAATGCGGCGAACACCGCCTGGCGCGTAGCCGGCCAGGTGATGCTGCGAAACGCCCGTGCCGGGCTGGCGCCCATGCTGGAGGCGGCATCGAACAGCCGCGCATCCGCCAGGGACAGCGCCGACAACAGGATCATCAACGCGTGCGGGAAGGTGTAGATCACTTCCCCGAGCACAATCCCCCAGAAGCCGTAGATGTTGTCCGAAAGCAGCCCGCGCAGCATGCCCTGATTACCGAACAGATAAACCAGCGCAATGCCCGGCAGCATCGACGGTGCCATCAACGGCAGCAGCGACAGGCCTCGCCAGATCGCCTTGCCTGGAATCAACGTGCGTTGCAGCGCGTAGGCAAACAGGTAGGCCAGCGGTACGACAATGGCCGCCACGCTGAGGGAGACTTTCAGGCTATTGCCCAGCAGCCAGTGGAAGTTCTCGCTGGTGATTAAATCCCGAGCGGCCGCAAGGCCACCGCCCTGCCCGGCCTCGCTGCTGAAGCCGCGCCAGAAGATCGCCAGCAGCGGCATCAACACGGCAACACTGAGCAGGCACAGCCAGAGCAGTTTGCCGCCGAGCACAAAAATACGGTCGCCGGTTTCGGCGCGGGAAACTTGCCGCGGCAGGGTCATGACAGCGGCCATCTCAGGCAAACACCTGCAGGCTGCGCGGCGGCAAGGCGACCCAGATGTCTTGGGCGCCCAGGCGCGGCATCGCCTCCGGGGCCAGTTCAGCCAGCAGCGGGTGGCCCGGCAGTTGGTCCAGTTCAAAGCTCATGCGGCAGCGGTTGCCGAGGAAGGTGATCTCGCGGACCTTGGCCGCGAACAGGTTTTCTTCATGCACTGGCGGGTTGACGCTGATGGCTTCCGGTCGGCAGAACAGGCGGCCGGACGTGGCCACACCGGCATCCTCGGCCAGGCGCATGTTCATCCCGCCGACCTGGGCATGGCTGGCACTGTTGCGGCTGAACGGCAGCCAGTTGCCCTGGCCGACAAACTCCGCCACGAACGGCGTGGCCGGGCGGTCGTAAATTTCTTGGGGCGTGGCGTATTGCTCGACCTTACCGTTGTTCATTACGGCAATACGGTCGGCCATCAACATGGCTTCGTCCTGGTTGTGGGTGACCATCAGCGTGGTGATGCCCAAGCGCCGTTGCAGCTGGCGCAGCTCGGTGCACAGGTGCTCACGCACGCGGGCGTCGAGGGCTGACATGGGTTCGTCCAGCAGCAGCAACGAAGGGGCCGGCGCCAAGGCGCGGGCCAGGGCAACGCGCTGCTGTTGGCCGCCGGACAGCTGGCCGGGGTATTTCTTTTCGCTGCCGACCAGACCGACCAGTTCCAGCATCTGCCCGACACGCTGGCGCACTTCATCGCGACCACTGCCGGTAAGGCCGTAGCCGATGTTCGCTTCGATGGTCAGGTTGGGAAACAGCGCGTAGGACTGGAACAGGATGCCGTAGTCCCGAGCCTGAGGTGGCAGCAGGGAAACATCGCGATCACCCAGGTAAAGTTCGCCGCTGTCCTGGCGCTCCAGGCCGGCGATGCAACGCAGCAAGGTGGTCTTGCCGCAGCCAGACGGACCCAGCAGACACACCAGCTCGCCGGCGGCGACGTCCAGGGACACGTGGTCCAGCGCGGTAAAGGCGCCGAAACGCTTCTGGATACCGCGCACTTTCATTGGCGCGCCGGGTTGAGTCAGGACTGTGTTCATGGTGGCACCTCATCGAACTGATGAAGGCCATGCTAGGCGGGCAATGCGTCCCTCTTGTGGCAAAAAGGCAAAAGGGAGTGATAGTGGTATTGGTGGATTTGTGTAGGTGATTTGGAGGGGGGTGCCTGGTTTACCGCAATCGGGGGCAAGCCCCCTCCCACACTTGGAATGTGTTCGCAGATCAAAATGTGGGAGGGGGCTTGCCCCCGATTGGCCCTAAAGGCAGCCACCAAACCTCTAAATTGGCGACATTTCCTGCGCCAACCCTAGAAACGCCGCCGGCAGGCGAGCGCCTTTTCGTTCTTTGAGGCAGTACAGGTACTCCAGAATCTGCGGCGCATTCTCAATGGTCAACACCCGCAACTGCGGATCATGGGGCACTTCCTGTCGAGCAATGATGCTGATACCGATATTGCGCAGCACCGCCTCCCGGATTGACTCGCGACTGCCGATCTCCAGCAACGGCCCATAGCTCACCCCAGCACCCTGCAACATGTCCTCGGTAAGCCGTCGGGTGGTGGAACCTGCTTCGCGCATCAATAAGGTGTGTCCGGCCAGGGCAGTCAATGGCACATGATCAAGCTTGGCCAGGGGATGATTGCGATGCACCGCCAACACCAGAGGATCAGTGCCCAATACGCGGCGGATCAGGCGCGGGTCTTCCAGCAACTGCGAAGAGGCGGCGACGTCTACGCGGTACTCGTCCAGCGCTTCGAGTACCTGCTGAGAATTGCCGATGTCCACCGACACCTCCACATGGGGCAGGCGTTCGCGAAAGGCTTTGACCAGGTCGAGGATGTAATACGGCGCTGTCGCGGCAATGCGCAAAGCGCCCTGGAGTTGACCACTGTTGCGCAGGAAAAACTCGATGTCCGCTTCCTGCTGCAACAACGCCTTGACCATCGGCAGCAACCGGGCGCCGTCGTCACTGACCGTGAGGCGGCGACCACCGCGGTAGAACAGCTCAACGCCGTACTGGCTTTCCAGGTTGCGGATCTGGGTGGTGACCGTGGGCTGGCTCAGGCCGAGTTTTTTCGCCGCCTGGGTAATGCTGCCCAGGCGGGCGACCATAAAAAACGCCTTCAGCTCAGCACTCAGCACACCGCCCTCTCATCGTTTATTTGCGCAACAGGCGCAGGCCATTGAACACCACCAGCAGGCTCACGCCCATGTCGGCGAAGACCGCCATCCACATGGTGGCCATCCCCAGGAAAGTGACTGCGAGGAAGATCGCCTTGATCACCAGCGCCAGGGCGATGTTCTGCTTGAGGATACTCGACGTTTGCCGCGACAAACGAATGAATGCCGGGATCTTGCGCAAATCATCGTCCATCAGCGCCACGTCGGCAGTCTCGATGGCAGTGTCGGTACCGGCGGCGGCCATTGCAAAACCGATCTCTGCCCGGGCCAGGGCCGGGGCGTCGTTGATGCCGTCGCCGACCATGCCCACCCGGTGGCCTTGGCCGTAGAGGGTTTCGATGGCTTGCAGTTTGTCGGTGGGCAACAGGTCGCCTTGAGCCTGGTCGATGCCGACCTGGGCCGCAATCGCCTGGGCGGTGTGGGTGTTGTCGCCGGTGAGCATCAGGGTTTTGATGCCCAACTCGTGCAATTGCTGAATGGCCTCGCGACTGCTGTCCTTGACGGTATCGGCCACGGCGAACAGCGCCAGGGGGCCGGACTTATCGAGCAGCAACACCACGGACTTTCCTTGCTTCTCCAGCGCGAACAGCTTTTCTTCCAGCTCAGGCGAGCACAGGCCGAGGTCTTCCACCAGACGGTGGTTGCCCAAGTGGTAAGTCTCACCCTTGATATCGCCGCGCACACCACGACCGGCCAGGGCTTCGAAGTTATCCACAACGTGCACCGGCAGGTTTTTATCCACAGCCGCATTCGCGATGGCCAACGACACCGGGTGGTCAGAACGCCCAGCCAAACTGGCGGCGAGGGCCGGTGCGCTGTCCTCGACGTTTGGGAACAACGCCAAGTAATCGGTCTGCACCGGTTTGCCGTGCGTGATGGTGCCGGTCTTGTCCAGCGCCAGGTAGTCGAGCTTGTAACCACCCTCCAGGTACACGCCGCCCTTGATCAAGATGCCTTTGCGGGCCGCCGCCGCCAGGCCGCTGACGATCGTCACCGGAGTGGAGATCACCAACGCGCAGGGGCAGGCAACCACCAGCAGCACCAGGGCGCGGTAGATCCAGTCGAACCAGACACCGGCCATGAACAGCGGCGGAATAATCGCTACACCCAAGGCAAACAGGAAGACGGCCGGGGTATAGACCTTGGAAAAACTGTCGACGAAGCGCTGGGTCGGAGCCCGTGCGCCTTGTGCTTGCTCGACGGCGTGGATGATCCGCGCCAGTGTGGAGTTATTGGCCGCTGCCGTGACTTTGTATTCCAGGGAGCCGGCTTGGTTAATGGTGCCGGCGAAGACTTTATCGCCCACGGTTTTTTCAATCGGCAGGCTTTCCCCGGTGATCGGCGCCTGGTCGATGGTGGATTGACCTGCGGTGACTTCACCGTCCAGGCCGATGCGCTCGCCGGGTTTAACCCGGACGATGGCGCCCAGTTCGATGCTTTTAACCTCCTGCTCAACCCAGTTACCGTCGGCCTGCTGCACCGTGGCCTGCTCCGGGGTCATCTGCATCAAGCCGCTGATGGCATTGCGCGCACGGTCCAGGGACTTGGCTTCAATCAGCTCGGCGACGGTGAACAGGAACATCACCATGGCGGCTTCCGGCCACTGGCCGATCAGGATCGCGCCCGTCACGGCGATGCTCATTAAGGCGTTGATGTTCAGGTTGAGGTTCTTCAGGGCGATCCAGCCCTTTTTATAGGTGGTGAGGCCGCCGCTGAGAATCGACACCAGCGCCACGAGGGCAATGACCCACGTCGGCGCGGCATTCGTGAAGTGCAGCACTTCGGCGCCCAACGCACCGACGCCGGACAAAGCCAACGGCCACCAGTGTTTTTTGGCAGGCGGTTCGGCAGCCGGGGTACCTTCCTCGATCGGGTCGGCCTGCATGCCCAAGGACTTGATGGCATCGATGATCGGCGCGGTACTCGGCAAGTCGTGGGTGACGCCGAGGATGCGGTTGATCAGGTTAAATTCCAGTTGCTGCACACCCGCCAACTTGCCCAGTTTGTTCTGGATCAGCGTTTGCTCGGTGGGGCAGTCCATGGCTTCGATGCGGAAGGTGCTGAGGCGCGAGCCGGCAGTGGGCGCTTCGCTCAATTGCACCAACTCGGGTGCTGGAGTGCCGGAACAGCAGGCACCACCGTGGCCGTGGTTATGCACAGGCGTGAGTTTCTTAGGGCCATGATCATGATCGTGATCGTGATCGTGTTTATGCGGGGTGTGGATGGAGTCGCTCATTCGGTCGCGTCCGTAAAGGTGCCTGTTGCCAAGTAAAGACCCTGTAGCCACTATAGGGTCAAGCACCCATTTGGAGATTGCTGCGATGAAGATCGGCGAATTGGCCAAACTGACTGACTGTCAGGTGGAAACCATCCGTTATTACGAGAAAGAAGGCCTGCTGCCGCCGCCGGCGCGCACCGACGCCAACTACCGCGTGTACACCCAGGCGCACACCGAGCGGCTGATCTTTATCCGCAACTGCCGCAGCCTCGACATGACCCTCGAAGAAATCCGCAGCCTGCTCAGCCTGCGCGACAGTCCACAGGACCAATGCGAAAGCGTGAATGCGTTGGTCGACGAGCATATCCACCATGTGAAAGCGCGGATCGACGGGCTATTGGCGTTGCAGGTGCAGTTGCTGGACTTGCGCCAACGCTGTGGCGGCGGGGATCACTGTGGGATTTTGCAGCAGTTGGAGGTCAGCGGGAGTATGCAGGCCAGCGAGGCTGAGCCCTCACATGTAGGCAGAAGCCACGGCCATTAAACGGGCCAAATGTGAGAGGGGGCTTGCCCCCGATGGCGGTGGGTCAGTTAAGTATTGGGTGACTGACCCACCGCAATCGGGGGCAAGCCCCTCCCACATTGGACGGCGTCAGACGCTAGATAGCGACATCGGCCTTGATGCTTGGATCAGCGTCATAGCCCACAATCTCAAAATCTTCGAACTTGTAATCGTAGATCGACGCCGGCTTACGCTTGATCACCAACTCCGGCAACTTCTTCGGCGTACGCGCCAGTTGGGTCCGGATCTGTTCCATATGGTTGCTGTAGGCATGGGTATCGCCAGTGGTGACGATGATCTCGTGAGGGATCAAGTCGCACTGTTGCGCCAACATATGGGTGAGCAACGCCAGGGCAGCGGTGTTGTACGGCAGACCAAGGAATACGTCGGAGCTGCGGATGTACAACTGCATCGAGAGATGGCCGTCATGCACGAACGCCTGGTACAGCAGGTGGCACGGTGGCAGGGCCTGTTTGCCGTTTCGCGCGTTTTCCTGTGGGCTCTTGGTTTCGTCCGGCAGGTATTCGACGTTCCAGCCGTGGAACAGAATGCGACGGCTGTTGGGGTTGGTCTTGAGCGTGTGCACCATGTAGTCGATCTGGTTGATCGTGCCGCCGTCTTTGGTCGGCCAGGCAGTCCACTGCTCGCCGTAGACCGGGCCCAGGTCGCCGTCTTCGGTGGCCCATTCGTCCCAAATCTTCACGCCGTTTTCGTTGAGCCACTTGATATTGGTGTTGCCGCTCAACATCCAGATCAGCTCATTGGCGATGCTTTTAAAGTGAAGCTTCTTGGTGGTCAGCAGCGGGAAGCCGTCGGCCAAGTTATGCCGATACTGACGGGCGAACACGGCCTTGGTGCCGGTGCCGGTGCGATCGCCCTTGGTCAGGCCATTGGTCACGACGTCGTTCAGTAGTTCGAGATATTGCTTCATGTAAGTACCCGTATCGTTGAAGCAGGAGCCCGCACGCAGGCCCCGGCATTCGAATTTAAAGCGCGGTGTTCTTCAGCGGCTGCGGGCGATTGTACGCCCACCACAGCAGGCCCAGACCCACGAGGATCATTGGGATGCTCAACACCTGACCCATGGTCAGCCAGCCCCACGCCAGGTAGCCCAACTGCGCATCCGGCACACGTACGAATTCGACGATGAAACGGAAGATGCCGTAAAACAGCGCGAACATGCCGGAAACGGCCATGGTCGGGCGCGGTTTGCGCGAGAAGATGTACAGAATGAGGAACAGTGCCACACCTTCCAGTGCGAACTGGTATAGCTGCGACGGATGGCGCGGCAGTTGTGCCGGGTCGCTGAACGGCGGGAACACCATGGCCCACGGCACGTCGGTCGGCTTGCCCCAGAGCTCGGCATTGATGAAGTTACCGATACGCCCGGCGCCCAGGCCAATCGGCACCAGCGGCGCAACGAAGTCCATCAGTTGGAAGAACGACTTGCCATTGCGGCGGCCGAACCACCAGGCAGCAATCATTACGCCGATAAACCCGCCGTGGAACGCCATGCCGCCCTTCCACACTTCGAAAATCAGTGTCGGATTGGCGATGTAGGCGGACAGATCGTAGAACAGCACATACCCCAGACGCCCGCCGACGATGACCCCCATCGACAGCCAGAAGACCATGTCGGAGAGTTTCTCCTTGGTCCAGGTCGGGTCGAAACGGTTCAGGCGGCGGGAGGCCAGCAGCCAGGCGCCGCCGATGCCGATCAGGTACATCAACCCGTACCAGTGGATTTTCAGCGGACCGATGGCCAGAGCCACCGGGTCGATCTGCGGGTAAGGCAGCATTGCGACTCCTCGTTAAATCATGCGTTATGGCGACCGGACCATGCCCGGGCGCGATTAAGTCTGCGTTACAGCAAAAAGTTTAAGCCCACGCAAAACAGCAAGCCGGCGAACAACCGCTTGAGCAACCGCGGCGACAACCGATGCGCCAGGCGTGCGCCAAAGCGGGCAAACACCATACTGGTCAGGGCAATGCCCAGCAGCGCCGGTAAATACACGAACCCTAGACTATGAGCGGGCAACAGCGGGTCATGCCAGCCCAGAATCATGAAACTTAATGCACTGGCCAGGGCAATCGGCAGGCCACAGGCGGACGAGGTGGCCACCGCCTGTTGCATCGGCACGCTGCGCCAGGTCAAAAACGGCACGGTCAGCGAGCCGCCGCCGATGCCGAAAATGGCCGAAGCCCAGCCAATCACCGTACCGGCCAGGGTCAGGCCGACCTTGCCTGGCACCGTTCGACTGGCCTTGGGCTTAACCTCCAGGGCCAGTTGCACGGCGATGATCAGCGCGAACACGCCAATGATCTTCTGCAAATGCGGACCGGAAATCGCCTCGGCGGTCAGCGCACCGAAACCTGCACCGATCAGGATGCCCACGGTCATCCACACAAAGATCGGCCAACGCACCGCGCCACGTCGGTGGTGCTCACGCACGGCATTGACCGAGGTAAAGATGATCGTCGCCAAGGATGTGCCTACGGCCAAGTGGGTCAGCACCTGCGGGTCGAAGCCCTGCAAGGTGAAGCTGAACACCAGCACCGGCACGATAATGATCCCGCCGCCCACGCCAAACAGCCCGGCGAGTACACCCGCACAGGCGCCCAGCAGCAAATACAGCAGAAATTCCATGGGAGCCCCCGAATCAAGTCCGGCATGTTAACGGATGGAAGGCATGCGGCCCAACTGGATACGATGGAACACCGCTGCCGGTGTGGGTAGAGTGGCAAAAAACACAAAAGGGAATCGCCTGATGTGCCTGATTGTTTTCGCCTGGCGGCCGGGCCACGCCCAACCGCTGATCGTCGCGGCCAACCGTGACGAGTTCTATGCCCGCCCCAGTCTGCCGCTGGCCCAGTGGCCGGACGCGCCCGAAATCTACGCCGGTCGCGATCAGGAAGCAGGCGGCACTTGGCTTGGCGTGAATGCCGATGGGCGATTTGCTGCCCTGACCAATATCCGTGATCCCCACCAACCGCCGGCACGAAAGTCACGCGGCGAACTGGTCGCGCGGTTCCTCAGTGGTTCACTGCCCATTGACGACTACTTGGCCGACGTTAACGGCAGATCGATTGAATACGCCGGGTTTAACCTGCTGGTGGGCACGCGGGATGAGTTGTGGCATTACAACGCCAATCACACCGAGCCCACGCAGTTGAAAGCGGGCGTGTACGGGTTATCCAACGCAGGGCTGGATACGCCTTGGCCGAAACTGCTTAAGGCCAAAGCTGCGCTGAGTGAGTTGCTGAACAATCCGCAACCCGAAGCGCTACTGGAGATTCTGAGCGATCCGCAGATCGCGCCCTTTGCTGAGTTGCCGGATACCGGCGTGGGGTTGGCGACTGAAAGCCTGTTATCGAGCGTATTTATCGCCAGCCCAAGTTATGGAACACGGGCGAGTACGGCGCTGATTGTAAATGCCGATGGCACGCGGCGGATGGTGGAGCGTAGCTTTGGGCCCCATGGTGGCCGACTCGGGGAAGTCGAACTCACGCTCTAGACACACCACAAAACCAATGTGGGAGGGGGCTTGCTCCCGATGGCAGTGTGTCAGTCAGAATATCTGGTACTGACACACCGCCATCGGGAGCAAGCCCCCTCCCACATTTTTGATCGCCGCCAGGCGTTAGAGGGTCTTGGCAGAGGCCGGATTGATCATCCGTGTCAGCCCAAGGTTCTTCAGCGCCAATTGCAGCGAGCTGTGGATAACTTGCGGGTTGTCGATGGTCATCAACTCCGCCAGCAGATCCTTGGCCATACTCAGCTCGACTTGGCGCAACATCCACTTCACCTTCGGCAAGTTGGTGGCGTTCATCGACAGGCTGTCAAAGCCCATCGCCATCAACAGCACCGCCGCCGCCGGATCACCAGCCATTTCACCGCAGATGCTCACCGGCTTGCCTTCGGCATGGGCGTCGCGCACTACGTGTTGCAGCGCTTGCAGCACCGCCGGGTGCAGATAGTCGTAGAGATCGGCTACCCGTGGGTTGTTGCGGTCCACGGCCAGCAGGTATTGGGTCAGGTCGTTGGAGCCGACCGACAGGAAGTCCACCTGCCGCGCCAGTTCTTTGGCCTGGTACACCGCCGCTGGAATTTCGATCATGACGCCAATCGGCGGCATCGGTACGTCAGCGCCTTCGTCGCGCACCTCGCCCCAGGCGCGGTGGATCAAATGCAGCGCCTCCTCCAGCTCATGAGTGCCGGAGATCATCGGCAACAGGATGCGCAGGTTGTTCAAACCTTCGCTGGCCTTAAGCATAGCGCGAGTCTGTACGAGGAAAATTTCCGGGTGGTCGAGCGTGACGCGAATGCCGCGCCAGCCGAGGAAGGGGTTGTCTTCCTTGATCGGGAAATACGACAGTGACTTGTCGCCGCCGATGTCCAGGCTGCGCATGGTCACCGGCAACGGGTGGAAGGCTTGCAGTTGCTCGCGATAAATCGCCAGCTGCTCCTTCTCACTCGGGAAACGCTGGTTGATCATGAACGGCACTTCGGTGCGGTACAGCCCCACGCCCTCGGCACCGCGCTGCTGCGCCCGGGCCACGTCGGCCAGCAGTCCGGTATTCACCAACAGCGGTACGCGGTGACCATCAGTGGTCACGCACGGCAACTCGCGCAATGAATCCAGGCCCAGCGCCAGTTGTTTCTCTTCTTCCACCACTTCGGCGTATTGCTTGCGCAGCACGTCGCTGGGGTTGGTGAAGACTTCACCACGGTGGCCATCGACGATCATGTCGATGCCATCGACCTTGGAGTACGGCAGGTCCACCAGACCCATCACCGTCGGAATGCCCATGGCGCGGGCCAGGATCGCGACGTGGGAGTTACCCGAACCGAGAACCGAGACCAAGCCCACCAGTTTGCCTTCCGGCACTTCGCCGAGCATGGTGGCGGTCAGTTCTTCACTGATCAGGATGGTGTTGTCGGGGTAGACCAGGTTGGTGGTGCGGTCTTCCTGCAGGTAAGCCAGCAGACGGCGACCCAGGTCGCGCACATCCGAGGCACGCTCGCGCAGGTAGGCGTCGTCCATCAATTCGAAACGGTTGACGTGATCAGTGACCACTTGGCGCAGTGCGCCCTGGGCCCATTGACCGGTCTTGATCACGGTTTTGACTTCGTTCCCGAGGGACGCGTCGTCGAGCATCATCTGGTAAACGTCGAACAGCGCACGTTCTTCAGGGCGCAGTTGGGTGGCCAGCTTGGTCGACAGGTTGCGCATGTCGGCGCGCACGCCTTCCAGGGCGGTCTTGAACAGTTTGATTTCGGCGTCGATGTCGTTGACGGTCTTGTCCGGCACCACATCGAGGTCGGCCGGTGGCAGCATGACCACCGCCGTACCGACGGCAGCACCCGGCGAACCCGGTACGCCGACGAACTTGGCTTCCTGGATGCCCTTGCCCTGACGGCCCAGGCCGCGAATCGAACCCGTGGCCTCGGCGTGGGCAATAACCCCGGCGAGCTGCGCGCTCATGGTCACGAGGAAGGCTTCTTCACCTTCGTCGAACTGGCGGCGTTCTTTTTGCTGGATGACCAACACGCCGACAACGCGGCGGTGGTGAATGATCGGTGCGCCGAGGAATGATGCGTAGCGCTCTTCGCCGGTTTCGGCAAAGTAGCGATAACGCGGGTGATCGGCCGCGTTTTCAAGGTTGAGGGGTTCTTCACGCGTCCCCACCAGGCCCACCAGACCTTCATTGGGCGCCATGCTGACTTTGCCGATGGAGCGCTTGTTCAAGCCCTCCGTGGCCATCAGCACAAAACGGTTGGTCTCTGGGTCCAGCAGGTAAACCGAGCAGACCTGGCTGCCCATGGCTTCCTTGACGCGCAACACAATAATCCCCAACGCCGCCTTGAGATCCTTGGCGGAGTTAACTTCCTGGACGATCTTGCGCAGCGTATTGAGCATGGCTCGGGGTCGAACTCCGTCGTCAGTCGCGCGCTAAAAGGCGCGGGGCAAGCTCTTTGAGAGCGCGACGATAAACCTCGCGCTTGAATGTCACCACCTGGCCCAACGGGTACCAATAGCTGACCCAACGCCAGCCATCGAACTCCGGTTTACCGGTCAAATCCATCCGCACCCGCTGCTCGTTGGAGATCAGGCGCAGGAGAAACCATTTCTGCTTCTGGCCGATGCACAGCGGTTGGCTGTGGGTACGCACCAGGCGTTGCGGCAAACGATAGCGCAACCAGCCACGGGTACAGGCCAGAATCTGCACATCTTCGCGCTCAAGGCCGACTTCTTCGTTCAACTCACGGTACAAGGCGTCTTCAGGGGTTTCGTCGGGGTTGATTCCGCCTTGAGGAAACTGCCAGGCATCTTGGTTGATTCGGCGAGCCCATAGCACCTGTCCGGCATCATTCGTAAGAATAATCCCGACATTAGGACGGAAACCATCGGGGTCGATCACGGCAACAACCTCGCAAACGCATGTCGCCGCATTGTTCCACAAAGGTTGCGCAAGCGGCAACGAGGCTTCTTAGCTTATGTGCACTCTTGTGAAAAGACCGTATTCTGGACGCCTTTTTACAGACTTTTCAGCGAGTAACTGCAATGCGCCTGGCTTTATTCGACTTGGACAACACCCTTATCGGCGGTGACAGCGACCACGCGTGGGGCGATTACCTGTGCGAACGCGGGATTCTCGACCCGGTAGCCTACAAGGCCCGCAACGACGAGTTCTATCAAGACTACCTGGCCGGCAAGCTGGACAACGCCGCCTACCTGAATTTCTGCCTGGAAATCCTCGGCCGCACCGAAATGGCCCAACTGGATGAGTGGCACAACGACTATATGCGCGACTGCATTGAGCCGATCATGCTGCCACTGGCCGTGGAACTGCTGGCCAAGCACCGCGCCGCTGGCGACAAGCTGGTGATCATCACCGCCACCAACCGTTTCGTCACCGCGCCAATTGCCGCACGCCTGGGCGTTGAAACCCTCATCGCCACCGAGTGCGAGATGGAAAATGGCCGATACACCGGGCGCAGCACTGACGTGCCGTGCTTCCGAGAAGGCAAGGTGACGCGCTTGAATCGTTGGTTGGAAGAAACGGGGTATAGCCTGGAAGACAGCTACTTCTATAGCGACTCGATGAATGACCTGCCGCTATTGGAACAAGTGACGCATCCGGTGGCGGTGGATCCGGATCCGAATCTGCGCGCTGAAGCCGAGAAACGTGGTTGGCCGGTGATTACGCTGCGTAGCGAGTAACCGTGGTGAGCGGGCTTGCCCCGCGCTGGGCTGCGAAGCAGCCCCAAAACCTGCCAACCGGTCTTATCAGGAAAAATGCGGGCCTTTGTCAGGGCCGCTTCGCAGCTCTGCGCGGGGCAAGCCGGCTCACCACAGAAGCCCTCACCGCGTTAAACCGGCTTGGCGCCCATGAGCCCGGCAATCGCCACAAACCCCACCAGGCTCACCACCGCCAGCATCAGGGTGAAATTCAGGCTACCGCCCTCGCCTTTGCGCAGGCGGTTAAGCCGTGCCACCAGCCAGAACCAGGCCAGCGCCGCCACGGTATAGAGGATGCTGGAGCCCAGGATCCAGGTCTGCCCCAATGGCCAGCCAGTCAGGTGCACCAGCCACCAGCCGGTGAACGGCATGCTCACCATACAAGTACCCATCAGCAACCACACAAACGCCCACGGACGCTGCACGGTGACGGCTGGGCCGGCGCTGCGTTTACGCCAGGCCAGTAGCGCCAAGCCAAGGCCGCTGAGCAACAACACCACGGTGGCCGCGATGTGGACAACTTTCAGGGTGATCAGGGTTTCCATGTTTCGTATTCCTTAGAGGCTGCCCCCAATCAGCGTAGTCGCTCAACCGAGGAACAGTTTGTAGGCCGGGTTATCACTTTCATCCCAATACGGGTAACCAATCGCCTCCAGCGCTGCCGGTACCAGGTGACGTTCGTTCGCCGGCACTTGCAGGCCGGCGACCACACGACCATCAGCCGCGCCGTGGTTGCGATAGTGGAACATCGAGATATTCCAGCGCCCGCCCAACTTGTTAAGAAAATTGAACAGCGCCCCCGGACGCTCCGGGAACTCAAAGCGAAACACCACTTCATTGCTGACGTGCGCGGCATGCCCACCGACCATATGGCGGATGTGCAGCTTGGCCAGTTCGTTCTCGGTCAGGTCCAGCACCGGGAAACCCTGCTCGGTGAGGCTGGCGATCAGCGCGCTGCGCGGGTCGGTTTCCGGGTGGGTCTGCACGCCGACAAAGATGTGCGCCTCGCTGCCGGAGTGGTAGCGGTAGTTAAATTCGGTGATCTGGCGCTTGCCCACGGCCTCGCAGAACGCCTTAAAACTGCCCGGTTTCTCAGGAATGGTCACGGCGATGATGGCTTCACGGCCTTCACCCAACTCAGCGCGCTCAGCCACGTGGCGCAGGCGGTCGAAGTTGACGTTGGCCCCGGAGTCGATGGCGACGAACGTCTGGCCGCTGACACCACGGGTCTCAACGTACTTCTTGATCCCGGCCACACCCAACGCGCCCGCTGGCTCGGTGATGGAGCGGGTATCGTCGTAGATGTCCTTGATCGCCGCACAGATTTCATCGGTGCTCACGGTGATCACTTCGTCGACATAGTCTTTGCAGATTTCAAAGGTGTGCTGGCCGATCTGCGCCACCGCCACGCCGTCGGCAAAGATCCCAACCGTCGGCAAGACCACGCGCTCACCCGCGGCCATGGCAGCTTGCAGGCAGTTGGAGTCGTCCGGCTCGACGCCGATGACCTTGATTTCCGGGCGCAGGTATTTCACGTACGCCGCGATGCCCGCGATCAAACCACCGCCGCCCACGGGTACGAAGATCGCATCCAGCGGCCCTGGATGCTGGCGCAGAATCTCCATCGCCACGGTGCCCTGCCCGGCAATGGTGTGCGGATCATCGTAGGGGTGAATGTAGACGTAGCCTTTTTCGTCGACCAGTTTCAGCGAGTAGGCCAGCGCCTCTGGGAAAGAGTCGCCATGCAGCACCACTTTACCGCCGCGAGAGCGCACGCCTTCGACCTTGATCTCAGGGGTGGTCTTGGGCATCACGATAGTGGCCTTGACCCCCAGCACCTTGGCCGCCAGGGCCAGGCCCTGCGCATGGTTGCCCGCCGACGCCGTGACTACGCCGCGTGCGCGCTCTTCAGCCGTCAACTGAGTCAGCTTGTTGTACGCGCCGCGAATCTTGAACGAGAACACCGGCTGCAAGTCTTCGCGCTTGAGCCAGACCTTGTTGCCCAGCCGCTCGGAGAGCTGGCGGGCGGTCTGCAGCGGGGTTTCTACGGCAACGTCGTAAACGCGCGAGGTGAGGATCTTTTTGACGTACTGTTCAAGCATCGGCGGGAATCACTGGGCGAGTTGGGCAGGGCCGAGGAGTCTAACCCGGCTTTTGGCCGTACGACCACACGAATCCCGAGGTTTTGTTGGGTTATACTCGCGCCCCTCTTTACTCCCCGCCCGTTCCGGAGCCCGCATGACCCAGGATCAACTCAAACAGGCAGTGGCCCAGGCCGCTGTCGATTTAATCCTTCCTAAACTCGACGACAAAAGCATCGTCGGTGTCGGCACCGGCTCCACTGCCAACTGCTTTATCGATGCGCTGGCCCAGCACAAGGGCGCGTTCGATGGCGCCGTGGCCAGCTCCGAAGCCACTGCCGCACGCCTGAAAGGCCATGGCATTCCGGTGTACGAGCTCAACACCGTGAGCGACCTGGAGTTCTATGTCGATGGCGCCGATGAGAGCGACGCGCACCTGAACCTGATCAAGGGCGGCGGCGCAGCCCTGACTCGCGAGAAGATCGTCGCGGCCGTGGCCAAGACCTTCATCTGCATCGCCGACGCCAGCAAGCTGGTACCGGTCCTCGGCGCATTCCCGCTGCCGGTGGAAGTCATCCCGATGGCCCGCAGCCACGTGGCCCGCGAGCTGGTGAAGCTGGGCGGCGATCCGGTGTACCGCGAAGGCGTGCTGACCGACAACGGCAACATCATCCTCGACGTATTCAATATGCAGATCACCAACCCGGTGGAGCTTGAAACGCAGATCAATGCCATCGTCGGCGTGGTCACCAACGGCCTGTTCGCTGCGCGTCCGGCGGATGTGCTGCTCTTGGGCACTTCCGAAGGCGTGAAAACCCTCAAGGCCTGAGGACACCACCAACCCAACGTGGGAGGGGGTCTGCCCCCGAATGGCGGTGTGTCAGGGACTGGGTTTCTTGAACACGTAGAACAGGTTCGGCTCGCTGACCAGGTACAACGTACCTTCGTCGTCCATGGCGATCCCTTCGGCCTGAGGCACACGTTTTTTCAGGCCATGGCGCCCATTGAGTAGAGAAAGACTGCTCAATGGGCGACCGTCGATATCCAGTTCCAACACCAAAAATGACTCATCCGACAGCGCCAGCAGATGGCCGCTGCGCTCGTCGTATTGCAGGCTCGACAGATCGCGTACAAACAGCCCGGCGTCACGTTTGGGGTTATTGATCACGTGCACCGAGTAGGTTTTTTCCGGTTTGAAATGAGGAAACCCGTGGACCTCATAGATCAACATCGGATCGCGCTCCTTGGCCACGAACAGGCGCTTGCCCACTGAGTCATAGGCCAACCCCTCAAAGCCCTTGTTGCCACCTACATGCAGGCCCAGGGTCATTTGCTCTGCATCTGCCGCGTCGAGGAACTGGGTGTCGTCGTCCACATGCACCTTGATCAGGCGCTGTTGGCGTTCATCGGTGATGACGTAGATGTTGTCGCTGATGAACTCCACGGCCTCGGCATCACCAAATCCCACCAAGGGAATGCGCCGCAGGATCTTGCCGTCCAGCGACAACTCGATCAGTTCGGCGTTTTGATTGGTCACGGTAAACAGGCTTTTGCGCACAGGGTCATAGGTGAGTGCCGAGACATCGTCATCGAGCCCCTCGATGACTTGGGCCTCCAGCGTTACCCGGTAATCGGCGAGGCCAATGGAACGCTCATCGGCGGGATGACGCCATGTCTGCCAATTGAACCAAGCGCGCTCGAACAAGCGAAAGTGCTGCCCAGCGACCCCGGCGCAGATCAGGGCGATCAGCACGAACAGAAAAAGAATGGGCTTGGGGCGGGCAAGTCGGCGCATTGGGCGGGCTCAAAATCAAAAGTGGCGAATGAATATCACGCCTGTCTGAATTTAAACTTAAACGCGCCCGGATGTCTGGCGAATGCCGCTGATAGAGAAATATCCGACGTAACTGGTCGATTATTTCTGCTTTTCGAAACGATAGAACAGATTCGGCTCACTCACTATGTACAGAGTGCCTTCCTCATCCATGGTCACCCCTTCCGCACGAGGAATGGTTTTGTTGAGACCATTGAAGCCGCCCAGCAAGGTCATGAAGCTGACTTGTTCGCCCTTCTCGTCCAGCTCCAGCAACAGGTGAGAGTCGGCCGAAAGCGCAAGGAGGTGGCCGGTGCGCGGATCGACAGCCAGGGCCGAGAGGTTGCGCATGTCCAGTTCTTTGCTGGCGAGTTTTTGTTTATCGCCGTTCAGGATCTGGCTGCCGTCGCTTTTCCAGGTAAACAATGCCGGCGGGCGCTCTTCGCCCAACACCAGTTGCTGGTTGCGCTTGTCCCAGGTGATCGCCTCAAAAGCTTTGTTCTGATCTTTGGACGGGCCCAGGTCGTAGGCCTGGAAATCAGCCTTGTTCAACTGTTGGGTCGTCGCGTCGACCTTGACGATGGTCAGGCTGTGCTGGCGCTCGTCGACCACTGCCATCAGCCCGTTTTCCAGGACCGTTACGCCTTCCGGATTTTCCCAGCCATTGAGCGGCATTTTGCGCAACACATCGCCTTGCAGGCTCAACTCAACGAGGAACGGGTTTTTGCCCATGACGGAAAACAGCGTTTTGGTCTGCGGGTTGTAGGCGACGTCCGAGGCTTCGTCCTTCTCCATTCCCGGTAACACCTTGGCGTCGATGACCGCGTGGTAGTCCGGCAGCCATACGCTTTCACTGCGCTCGGTGGGCGTCTCGAAGCGCTCCAGCACCCACAGCACGCCGCGGTCATCCCAATGCATGGCCCAGGCAACGCCATAAAAGATGGCCCCCGCCAGAAACAGCCAGGAATACCAGCGCAGGGCAAAACGGGAACGCGGCTTGGGTGTGGCAGAGGGCAGGGACACGGCCATGGGGCGCTTTTTCCGGAAAGTCAGCGTTAGGTGATAGCACAGGATCGACGGGCCCGCGCTCTGGAGGCTGGGGATTATCCGGATGGCGTGTGAAAAAAATGCAAAAACCCGGGGCTTTACCGGCCGACACAACTCCAATGTGGGAGGGGGCTTGCCCCCGATAGCAGCGCGTCAGTCAACATCCACTTAACTGATACACCGCCATCGGAGGCAAGCCCCCTCCCACAGGTTTGACCGCGTTGGCCAGGTGCTTATCGAACGCTGCTGTCGAAGCGATTCACGCCCGCCAATTCCAACACCAACTCATCACCCACATTCAGCGGACCCACGCCAGCCGGGGTGCCGGTGAGAATCACATCACCAGCCTGCAGCGAGAAGCAGCCGGCCATGTGCTGGATCATCGGGATGATCGGGTTGAGCATCTGCGAGCTGTTGCCGTCCTGGCGCACTTCGCCGTTGATGGTCAGGCGAATGCCGATATCGGTCACGTCCGGGAAAGTGCTGCCCACCACGAACGGTGCGATCACTGCCGCGCCGTCGAAGGATTTGGCAATTTCCCACGGCAGGCCCTTGGCTTTCAGCTCGGCCTGTTTGTCACGCAGTGTCAGGTCCAGGGCCGGGGCGAAGCCGGAGATGGCGTCCAGCACTTCTTCACGGCTTGGCTTGTTCGACAACGGCTTGCCGATCAATACCGCGATTTCCGCTTCGTAGTGCACCGAGCCACGGTCGGCAGGGATGGCAAAACCGCCTTCCAGCGCCACGACACAGCTGCCGGGCTTGATGAACAGCAACGGTTCGGTCGGCACTGGATTATCCAGTTCCTTGGCATGTTCGGCGTAGTTACGGCCAATGCACACCACTTTACCCACCGGGAAGTGGATGTTGGTGCCGTCGACATACTTGTGCTGGTAGCTCATGGAACGACTCCTTCGGGGGGCGGTTAAACAGCGAAGATCTTGCCAGGGTTCATGATCCCGTTCGGGTCGAACACTGCTTTGACGGCCTTCATGTATTCAATTTCGACCGGCGAACGGCTGTACGTCAGGTAATCGCGCTTGGTCATGCCCACGCCGTGTTCGGCGGAGATAGAGCCGTTGTATTTCTCAACGGTCTCGAACACCCATTTGTTCACGGTGGCGCATTTGGCGAAGAACTCGTCCTTGCTCAGGCTTTCAGGCTTGAGAATGTTCAAGTGCAGGTTGCCGTCACCGATGTGGCCAAACCAGACGATTTCGAAGTCCGGATAGTGTTCGCCGACGATCGCGTCGATTTCTTTCAAGAACGCTGGCACTTTGGAGACAGTGACTGAGATATCGTTCTTGTACGGCGTCCAGTGGGAAATGGTCTCGGAGATGTACTCACGCAGTTTCCACAGGTTGTGCAGCTGGGTTTCGCTCTGGCTCATCACGCCGTCCAGCACCCAGCCCTGTTCGACACAGTGTTCGAAGGTTTCCAGCGCGTGGTTGGCGACTTCTTCGGTAGTGGCTTCAAATTCCAGCAGTGCGTAGAACGGGCACTCGGTTTCAAACGGTGCCGGCACATCGCCACGATCCAGCACTTTGGCCAGGGCTTTGTCGGAGAAGAACTCGAACGCGGTCAGGTCCAGCTTGCTCTGGAACGCGTGCAGCACCGGCATGATCGAGTCGAAGTCGGTGGTGCCGAGCACCATGGCGGTGAGGTTCTTCGGCGCACGGTCCAGGCGCATGGTGGCCTCGACCACAAAACCCAGGGTGCCTTCAGCGCCGATGAACAGCTGGCGCATGTCGTAGCCGGTGGCGTTCTTGATCAAGTCGCGGTTCAGCTCCAGCACATCGCCCTTGCCGGTGACGACTTTCATGCCGGCGACCCAGTTACGGGTCATGCCGTAGCGAATAACCTTGATCCCGCCGGCATTGGTGCCGATATTGCCGCCAATCTGGCTGGAACCGGACGAGGCGAAGTCCACCGGGTAGTACAGGCCTTTTTCTTCGGCGACGTTCTGCAACTGCTTTGTGACCACGCCCGGCTGGCACACGGCGGTGCGGTCGGTGAGGTTCACGTCCAGAATCTGGTTCATATAGTCGAAGGACACGACCACTTCGCCGTTGGCCGCTACAGCAGCTGCAGACAGGCCAGTGCGACCGCCAGACGGCACCAGTGCCACCTTATGCTCATTGGCCCAACGGACAATGGCCTGTACCTGCTCGATGGTCTTGGGGAACACGATGGCGGTGGGCGCGGGTGCGAAGTGCTTGGTCCAATCCTTGCCGTAAGTCTCCAGGGAGTCGGCGTCGGTCAGCACTTTGCCGGGCTCAACCAGGGTCTTTAGCTCATCAATCAGGGCAGGATGGGTCATCGACAGAACTCTCGAACAATTCATGGTCATCCTGAGAACGCTTCACGTCGCAGGAATAGGTGTTTAGCGGGGCGCGTATGCTAGCATACCGCCCCCGCAGGACAGAGCCCAAGGGCGTTTCTGCGGTGACGGCTTTCCTGCCGTCCGGGTCAGCTTGCGCTGCTCGATTCCCTGCCATTTTTCTCCGGGATACAGGTTTACGCAGATGAGCAAGACTTCTCTCGATAAGAGCAAGATCAAGTTCCTTCTTCTGGAAGGCGTCCACCCATCGGCTGTCGACGTTCTGAAAGCCGCCGGGTACACCAGCATTGAGTACATCACCAGTTCTCTGCCGGAAGCCCAGCTCAAGGAAAAGATCGCCGACGCGCACTTCATCGGCATTCGCTCCCGCACTCAGCTGACCGAAGAAATCTTCGATCACGCCAAGAAACTCGTGGCTGTCGGCTGTTTCTGCATCGGCACCAACCAGGTCGACCTCAACGCTGCGCGCGAACGCGGCATCGCGGTGTTCAACGCACCGTACTCCAACACCCGTTCCGTTGCGGAGCTGGTGCTGGCCGAGGCCATCCTGCTGCTGCGCGGCATCCCGGAGAAGAACGCTTCCTGCCACCGTGGCGGCTGGATCAAAAGCGCGGCCAACTCCTTCGAAATCCGCGGCAAGAAGCTGGGCATCGTCGGTTATGGCTCGATCGGCACTCAGCTGTCGGTACTGGCTGAAGGCCTGGGCATGCAGGTGTTCTTCTACGACACCCTGACCAAGCTGCCATTGGGCAACGCTACCCAGGTGTCGAGCCTGACCGAGCTGCTGGGCATGTCCGATATCGTGACCCTGCACGTTCCGGAAACCGCTGAGACCCAGTGGATGATCGGCGAGAAGGAAATCCGCGCCATCAAGAAAGGCGGCATCCTGATCAACGCCGCGCGCGGCACTGTGGTCGAACTGGACGCCCTGGCCGACGCGATCAAGGACAAGCACCTGATCGGCGCCGCCATCGACGTGTTCCCGGTGGAGCCTCGCTCCAACGACGATATCTTCGAAAGCCCACTGCGTGGCCTGGACAACGTGATCCTGACTCCGCATATCGGCGGCTCCACCGCTGAAGCGCAGGCCAACATCGGCCTGGAAGTCTCGGAAAAGCTGGTCAAGTACAGCGACAACGGTACGTCGGTATCGTCTGTGAACTTCCCGGAAGTGGCCCTGCCGGCTCACCCTGGCAAGCACCGTCTGCTGCACATCCACCAGAACATCCCTGGCGTGATGATGGAGATCAACAAGGTCTTCGCGGAAAACGGCATCAACATCTCCGGTCAGTTCCTGCAGACCAACGAGAAGGTTGGCTACGTGGTGATCGACGTCGACGCCGAGTACTCGGACCTGGCGCAAGAGAAGCTGCAGCACATCAACGGCACTATCCGTAGCCGCGTGTTGTTCTAACGCTTTAAACGCTGCACAAAAAAATGGGAGACCCGCAGGGGCCTCCCATTTTTTTGTCTGAACAAATCTTACTTGACGTTAACCGTGATCACTTTCGACGCTACAGTGGGTTCGAACTGGCGATGCACGTTGTCGCCAGCTACCAGCTGCAGGGTGTGCTTGCCTGGAGTCAGGGTCAGTTCGGTTTCGGTTTGCGCCTTGCCGAAGTGAATCGAAGTTGCAGTGGCCGGAATGGCTTCGTCGGCTTTAAGCGACTGCACGTCCTGGTCTACCAGCAAGTGGTGGTGGCCGGCGTTAGGCACTTGCTTGTCGATCGGCTCCAGGTCCAGGCCCTTGACGCCGAATTTGACAGTGAAGGTTTTGTCGACGGTGGCGCCATCTTTGGGCGAGACGATAAACACCTCCGCGCCCTTGGGTGCTGGGGTACGAGGCACATCAGCGGCATTTGCCAACACCGAGGCACCCAGCAACAGGCTGGCAATCGTTGCACGGGACAAAAGGGCTTTCATTCGCTTCTCCAGTTTTTCTGTGAAATCTGTAGGGTTATGACAACTTCGCGATAAATTGCTGTCCAAGTCACTCACCACCATAGCAAAGCGATGCTGAACGGCGTCTCGCACATTCGAATTCTTTAGGAGTGACCATGCGCTTTTCGCCTGGCCTGTTACTTTTGCTTCCCCTTCTGAGCCCCTTGGCTCATGCCGAACTGATCGACGACGTCAATGATCGCGGTGAACTGCGCATCGCCCTTGAAGCCAACACCCCGCCCTATAACTTCAAGGAAGGCGAAAAACTCACCGGTTTTGAAGTCGAACTCGGAGAACTGCTGGCTAAAGAAATGGACGTGCGCCCCTCGTTTATCACCACTGATGGCGCCGACCTGCTGCCAGGGGTTGCCACCGGCAAATACGACGTGGCCATCAACCATATCGCTCTGACTGCCGAGCTTAAGGATCAGTTCGATTTCAGCGAGGCTTATAGCGAGAAACCCGAGCTGGCAATCCCGTTCCAGAAAGGCAACCCGGCGTTCAAGACCAGCCTGGACGGGGCGTTGAAGCGGGTGAAGGAAGATGGCCGGTTGAAAGCGCTGTCGCAGAAGTGGTTAGAGGGGGATGCCTCTACAGAAGCGCCAACGCCTGTGCCGCCTCCGGCAACTCCAGCTCACTGAACACCTGCACACCATGGCGTTTGAGCAGCGCCGCCGTGACGCCCTCGCCGCTCACCTTTACGCCAGTGAAGGTGCCGTCATAGGTCAGCAGATTGCCGCAGGATGGGCTATTGGCCTTTAAGATGGCGACGCGGATGTTGTGGCGCTGCACCAGCGCCAACGCTTGGCGGGCGCCGTCTAGGAAGGCAGCGCTGAAGTCTTCGCCCTCGGCAGTCAGCACTTTGGCGCGACCTTCCCAGACATCGATGCCTTGCCCGCCGGGAATCTCGGCAGAGGGCCTGGGCGTCGGCAAACCGCCCGACACTTCCGGGCAGATCGCAACCACACGGCCTTCGGCCTGCCACGCAGCCAGTTGATCGAACGGCCCGCTGGCTCCGCCGTCATAACGCACCTTATGCCCGAGCAGGCAGCGGCTGATCAGTATCTTTTGCATGATTAAAACGGCTCGTTGCCCCGCCGCCGAAACCAGCCGGTGAGGGACAGGCGTTCGCGCGTGGCGGGCATAACTTCGTGGGGCACTTCGCCCGACAGGAACACCACCAGGCAACCGCCGTTAGGCACCACATCGTATTCAACACCGTCCTTGAGGTACATGCGCAACTGGCCACCATGCTCGGGCAGCCAGGCGTCATTCAGGTAGATGACCGCCGAAACCATGCGCCGGTCATCGTCGCGGAAACGGTCTAGGTGCTTGAGGTAAAACGCCCCCGGTGGGTACATCGCGAAGTGGCTTTCGAAGTCTTCCAGACCGAGGAACAGCCCTCGATTCATCGCCAGGCGCAGGCCGTCCATCAACGCCATGTAGCTGTCGCAGACGGCGGCGTCGCCCTCCTCCAGCCACTGGATATGGTCGCCGCGAATGCCCTCGCGGATCTCCTGGGATGGTCCGCGCCCCACCGCCGCCGGTGCCAATTCACCCTCGGCCGCACGTTTACGGCACTCAGCCGCCAGTTCCAGGGTCAGAGCCTGGGGCAGGAAGCCGTTCTGCTGCGACCAACCTTTCTCGGCCAGGTCGTCGACAATGCGTTGCAGCAGGGGGTGATCAAGGGGTATTTGCATGGCGCGCATAGTATCCATACGCCTTCAAATCCGACAGCGCCGTCGAGCGTCTCAATACACTTTAGTCAGGTGACTGATAGGACTTCTCGACAAATCCTACGCCCGACACGGACAATAGTGGCCGACTGACAGGAGTCCATATGCGTCGTTTGTTTTTTTCCTTGCTGATGTTCTGCGTTTTGCCCGCTTGGGCAGACGGCCATGACCAGTTGTACAAGGTCGCCGGCTGGGCCGAACAACGTGCGCATTTCAATGACGCCCTCAGTGCCGCCCAGCAGCGCTACCGCAATAGCCTGCCGCCGGCGGTGTACCAGGCGCTGGTGGACAACAGCAATAAGCGCTTTGCCGCCCAGGCCATGGACCAGCGCGCCGAGGCGCAATTGCGCAAGAACCTGGCGGATCCGAAGCCTGCCCTGGCGTTCTTCCAATCACCGCTGGGCCGCAAGATTGTCGCCGCAGAGCTGCTGGCCACCCGCCGCGACCAGCTGGCCAAAAACGCCCAAGGCCTGCCGAAAATCGAAGCCGACGCCACCCGCAGCCTGATCATCGGCCACCTGGCCCAGGCCCTGCCCGCCCGCGAGGCCGGTGCGGAAGTCAGCCTGGCGATTGCCGGCGTGGCGGCCGACAGTTTGAGCCAAATGATTCCCGGTTTGCTGGGCGGTGGTCAGGCGCAGGGCATGTTGAATGGTCAACGTGAACGGCTGATGCAGCAGATCGATAAGGATCTGAACAACACCCTGCTGTACGTCTATCGGGATTTGTCCGACCCGGAGCTGGAAGAGTTCGCCACGTTTGCAGAGTCGCCGGAAGGTAAGGCGTATTACCAGGCGGCGCTGGCAGCGATTCGCGCGGGGCTGGCGGTCGGCCAAAGCACTTCAAGCCTGACGCAGTAGAAAATGTGGGAGGGGGCTTGCCCCCGATGGCAGTGGGTCAGCTACAGATAAGCTGACTGATGCACCGCTATCGGGAGCAAGCCCCCTCCCACATTTGGATTGTGTTATTTCAAATGGTCTGTCAAATACCGGAAGTACTCTTCACGAATCTCGGGAATCTCATTCGCCAGGTGATGCCTTCCCCGCTTCAGCATCAGCACCTCAGGCTGGTCGAACTTACCCCGAAGCACCTGCAAGTTGTGCTGCCAGTCCACCGTCATGTCTTCCTCACCCTGCACAATCACCGGCCTCCGGGGGCTGCGCGGTGCGGCTTCGATGCGCTTGATCCAGCGCGCCAACGCCCCCACCCAGGCGGTGGGCAGTTGGCGCGGCTGAAGCGGATCGGCCTCCAGGAACGGCTTGAAGGCTGGGTCGTTAGTGTTCTCGCTGAAACGCCGGGCGATGCCTTTGACGAACGGACGCAGCAGGTAATAACTGACCTGCGACCACCCCCACGCACGCGGCCGCACTAACGGTGACAGCAGGAAGGTCTTGCCTTGGGCCGGGCTGTCGGCCCCCTGGTTGAGCAAATGGTCCACCACCACCGCGCCGCCCGTGCTCTGCCCAAACAGATGCCAGGGCTGCGGCAATTTCAGCGCCTGGGCTTGGGCGAACAGCGCCTGCACCACCTCCTGGTACACCGCAAAATCATCGATGCTGGCCCGCGCGCCGCTGGACAGGCCGTGGCCCGGCAGGTCGCAGGCGATCACCACAAAACCCTGGTCCAGCGCCCAGTCCACCACGTGGCGGTACAGGCCCATGTGGTCGTAGAAGCCGTGAAACATAAACATCGTCGCCACCGGTTGTGGGGGCGACCACACCTGCCCCACCACCTCGAACCCGCGCACCTCAAAGCGCCCCAGGCGGCTCACAGCCGGCACTTTGCGCGCGGCCAGGTCCAATCCATAAAAGCGCTGGTACACCCGCGCTTCGGCGCTGAGCGGTTGCGCATCCACCAGGGGTCGCAAGCTGTCGCGCAGATGATCGGGGTCAAAGGTAACGGGCATAAGGGGTTCCAGACTTAACGCACAGGGCAGATGAATATCGAGCTGCGATATTCATCTGTCAGGACAAGCATGGCAAGCTACGCGACCTTCGAGGATAGATCCGGATGCGACAACCCTACCGTACCACCCTGTTCGCCAGCCTGATCCTGATCATCTGCGCTGTCGCGCTGTGGGCCGCGTATGACTGGTTCCAGGGCCGCTACCTGCGCGCCTTCAGCGAACACACAGCGGTGTTTTCCGGCGATGCACTGCGCCTGCCCGCCGAGCTGAGCGGGCCTGGCCCGATCCGCCTGGTGCACTTCTGGGACCCGGCCTGCCCGTGCAACGTCGGTAATCAGCAACACTTGGGCGAGTTGATCGAGCAATACGCGCCACAAGGCGTCGAGTTCTACGCCCTGCAAAAACCTGACAGCCACGGCCGTTTGCCAGACAACCTGCGCAGCATGAAGATCCTCACCGCCCTGCCCGGCGCCGACCAAGTACCGGCCAGCCCGGCCGTGGGTATCTGGGATCGCACGGGCAAGCTCGCGTATTTCGGGCCGTACAGCGAAGGCCTGACGTGCAACGCCAGCAACAGTTTTATCGAGCCGATCCTGAAGGCACTCCAAGCGGGGCGCGAAGTGAATGCCACTCACACCTTGGCAGTGGGCTGCTATTGTTCGTGGCCTGAAGATCGTTAGTCACTCCACTCCCGGTAAGGAAAGTTCATGAAGCGCGTCTTGCGGGTTCTCGCGGTTCTGCTGGTGCTGATCGCCCTCGGCGGCGGCTGGTACGTGTACAGCAAGCAGCCCACTCGCCAAGGCTCGGTCACGCTGGCCAACCTGCAAGGCTCGGTCACGGTGCGCTACGACGACCGTGGCGTGCCGCATATTCGCGCCGACAACGAGACAGACCTGTATCGCGCCCTGGGCTATGTGCACGCCCAGGACCGGTTGTTCCAGATGGAGATCATGCGGCGCCTGTCCCGTGGAGAGCTGGCCGAAGTACTCGGCCCCAAGCTGCTGGAGACCGACAAACTGTTTCGTAGCCTGCGCATCCGTGAGCGGGCCTTGAGCTATGTGGAGCAGATGGATCACGAGTCTGCGTCCTGGAAGGCCCTGCAAGCCTATCTGGATGGAATCAATCAGTATCAGGACACCCACGCCAGCCCCATGGAGTTTGACGTGCTGGGCATCCCCAAGCGCCGGTTCACCGCCGAAGACACCATCAGCGTCGCCGGATACATGGCCTACAGCTTTGCCGCCGCGTTTCGCACCGAGCCCTTGTTGACCTACGTTCGCGACCAA
The DNA here is from genome assembly GCF_054683855.1 of Pseudomonas sp. H1_D04. Lineage (NCBI taxonomy): Bacteria > Pseudomonadati > Pseudomonadota > Gammaproteobacteria > Pseudomonadales > Pseudomonadaceae > Pseudomonas > Pseudomonas sp. H1_D04. The sequence goes on along the minus strand of NZ_CP162826.1, from coordinate 2,489,283 downwards.
TTGGGCGGTGACTACCTGAAAGTGTTCGACCTCGACTGGCAACCCAAAGGCGCACTCAACCTGGCTGCCGGCGATTGGCAAACCCTCGGTGCCATCGCGTCCCTGAGCGAACAGGCCTTGGCCGACAACGGCTTGCCGCAGTTCGAAGGCAGCAACGCTTGGGCCATCAGCGGCAGTCGCACCAAGAGCGGCAAGCCGCTACTGGCGGGTGACCCGCATATTCGCTTCTCGGTGCCGTCGGTGTGGTACGAGGCGCACCTGTCGGCGCCGGGCTTTGAGCTGTATGGCTATCACAACGCGCTGGTGCCAGTGGCATTCCTGGGGCACAACCTGGATTTCGGCTGGAGCCTGACGATGTTCCAGAACGACGACGTCGACCTGATCGCCGAGAAGCTCAACCCGGACAACCCCAACCAGGTCTGGTACCAGGGCCAATGGGTCGACATGACCAGCAGCGAACAACAGATCGCGGTGAAGGGCCAGACGCCAGTCACCTTCACCCTGCGCCAGTCGCCCCACGGGCCGATTATCAATGACGTACTCGGCGAGAGCGCCGGCAAGACGCCCATCGCCATGTGGTGGGCCTTCCTCGACACCCAGAACCCGATCCTCGACGGCTTTTATCAGCTCAACCGCGCCGACACCCTGACCAAGGCCCGTGCGGCGGCGGCCAAAGTGTCGGCGCCGGGGCTGAATATCGTGTGGGCCAACGCCAAGGGCGATATCGGCTGGTGGGCGGCGGCGCAGTTGCCGATTCGGCCGGCCGGCGTCAATCCTGGGTTTATCCTCGACGGCAGCACCGCCCAGGCCGACAAGTTGGGCTTCTACCCCTTCAGCGCCAACCCCCAGGAAGAAAACCCCGCGCGTGGCTATGTGGTGTCGGCCAATGCCCAACCGGCATCACCCACCGGCCTGGAAATCCCCGGCTATTACAATCTGGCCGACCGTGGCCAGCAGTTGAACGCGCAGTTAAGCGACAAAAGCGTGAAGTGGGATGTGAACAACAGCCAGGCCCTGCAACTGGGTACCACTACCGCCTTCGGCCCGCGCCTGCTGGCGCCGTTGTTGCCGGTGCTGCGTGAGGTGGTCAAAGACCCGGCACAGTTGAAACAGGTGGAACAGCTTGCAAGCTGGAAGGGTGACTACCCACTCGACTCCATCAGCGCCACGCTGTTCAACCAGTTCCTGTTCAACCTCGCCGATGCAGCCTTCCACCCGAAACTGGGTGACGCCATGTTCAAGACCCTGCTCACCACCCGCGTAATCGACGCCGCCCTGCCCCGCCTGGCTGCCGACCCGGACTCACCCTGGTGGGACGGCAAGCGCGCCGACACCGTCAAACTCGCCTGGGACAACAGCCTCACGCACCTGAAAGCCACCTTCGGCGATGACCCGACCCAGTGGCAGTGGGGCAAGGCCCATACCCTGACCCACGGCCATCCGCTGGGTTCGCAAAAGCCGCTGGACCTGATCCTCAACGTCGGCCCCTTCCCGGCGCCCGGCACTCACGAAGTGCCGAACAATCAGTCGGCCGCCATCGGCCCGGCGCCCTGGCCGGTGACCTACGGCCCTTCGACCCGCCGTCTGATCGACTTCGCCGATGTGGCCCACGCGCTGACGATCAACCCGGTCGGTCAAAGCGGTGTGCCGTTTGACAAGCACTATGGCGACCAGGCAGAGACCTATATCGAAGGCGGTTACGAGCAAGCGCATTTCAGTGATGAGGAAGTCACGGCGAATACGCGCGGCACCTTGAAGCTACTACCGGCGCGGTAGCCCTATGCAAGCCAACGCCTACCGTTGGTCTACGCCGTTGCTGGGGGCGCAAAGTTGAGCCGAAACTGCTGCGGCGTCACCCCCAGGCGGCGATTGAACACACTGCGCATGTGCTGGGCATCGCGAAAACCGCATTGGTACGCCACGGTTTTCAGCGGCGCGTGAGTGCTTTCAAGCATCACCCGCGCCGCATCCACCCGGGCCCGCTCAACAAATTCCGCAGGCGTAACCTGCGCCTCACGGGCAAACACCCGAGAAAAATTGCGCGCGCTCATATTGGCGGCCCTTGCCAGGTCGGCGATGGTCAGATCCCCGGTCAAATTCGCCAATACATACAGCTGCACCAGCGCTACCGCCGATGTGGTTTCGGCGTGGGGTGTAAGAAAAGGGCTGAACTGCGACTGCCCGCCCGAACGCTGGGTGAACACCACCAGGCGCTTGGCCACACTCAAAGCCACTTCCGGACCGTGGTCCTGGGCCAGCAAGTACAACGATAAATCGATGCCCGCCGTGACCCCGGCCGAGGTGTAGAGGTTGCCGTGCTGGACGTACAGGCGGTCGGCTTCGACCTGGGCCGAGGGACATAGGCGCGCCAGGTCAGCGGCGTCGTTCCAATGGGTGGTGACGGTTTTTCCGTCCAACAATCCGGCGCGCGCCAGCATGAAGGCGCCGTTGCAGATCGAGCCAAAACGTCGCGCCCGAGCGGTGGCGCCACGCAGCCAATCATCGAACGACACGCCGAAATATTCGAACGGCAACTGCGGGCCACCGGCGACCAGCAGCAGGTCATAGGCCTGCAGGGCTTCGCTGTAATGCCGGTGGGCCTGCAATGCCAAACCATTGGAGGCGGCCATGGTGCCGTGGCCTAGCCCGATGACCTCTATCTGGTAGTGATCCTGGGGCGGCAGAAAGCGGTTGGCTTCGCAGAACACATCCATGGGGCCGCTCACATCCAGTGACTGGACCCCGGGGAAGATCAGGATGGCGACGGTCTTGTGCATGCTCACAGACACCTTTTTCTAGCGGAATAAAATGCAAACCCTGTGGGAGGGGGCTTGCTCCCGATGGCGCTGTATCAGTCAGCAGATGCAGTGCCTGGTACTCAGCAATCGGGAGCAAGCCCCCTCCCACATTGGGATTTTCGCAGGCTTCAAGAGTGATATCGCCCGCTACACCCTAGTCGATTTCTGCTTGGCACGATGTGTCGGCACATTGGCCGGGATCGCGCCCTCACCACGATGGCCGCTGCACAGACGAGCGACCAAACTGATTGCTTTCCAGAGGAGAGCAACCATGACCACCACCATCGCCGGTATCAAGATCCCCGACAGCGCCCTGGCCAAGGCCACCACCGAGTACATCCGCGACATCGAATCCGATCTGCTCTACCACCACTCGCGGCGGGTATTTCTATTCGGCGCATTGAGCGGTGAGCGCAAGCAGTTGGCCTATAACCCGGAGTTGCTCTACGTGGGCGCGATGTTCCATGACTTGGGCCTGGTGGAAGGGTATCGCAGCGATAACGAGCGTTTCGAAGTGGACGGCGCCAACGCGGCGGCGGCCTTCCTCAAACCTTACGGGCTCAGCGATGACGATATCGAACAGGTGTGGCTGTCCATCGCCCTGCACACTACGCCAGGTGTGCCGCAGCATCTGCGCCCCACCGTCGCGCTGGTGACTGCCGGGGTGGAGATGGACGTGCTGGGCATGGACTACGCCGCGTTTAGCAGTGTGCAGCGCGAAGCAGTGGTGCATGCGCATCCACGGGGTGAAGGGTTCAAGGAGTGCATCATCTGTGCGTTCGCCGACGGCTTGCGCCATCGCCCGCAGACCACGTTTGGCAACGTGAAGACGGATGTGCTGGTGGATCAGGAGCCGGGGTTCAAACCGATGAACTTTGTCGAGGTGATTCGCAAATCGCCTTGGACCTGAAATGCATCAAATGTGAGAGGGGGCTTGCCCCCGATTGCTGAGTGTCAGTCACTGCGTCTATTGACTGACCCACTGCCATCGGGGGCAAGCCCCCTCCCACATTTGGACCGCGCAGGCCTTTAGACCGGCGCTGGAGCCCGACGCCTGTCCGGCTGCTGCCAACCATCGGCAGCGGCTTCTTCAATGGCTTGCTGGATGGCCTTCTTACGCATCTCTTCGGCACGACGGCTGAAGAACCACACCAGGAAGGTCACCAACGACACCGCCAACAGAATCAGGCTGGCGACGGCGTTGATCTCAGGTTTAACCCCAAGGCGCACCGCCGAGAACACCTCCATCGGCAACGTCGTCGAACCCGGGCCCGAGACGAAGCTGGCAAGTACCAGGTCATCCAGGGACAGCGCAAACGACATCATGCCGCCTGCCGCCAACGACGGCGCGATCATCGGGATGGTGATCAGGAAGAACACCTTCCAAGGCCGCGCGCCGAGGTCCATGGCCGCCTCTTCAATCGACAGGTCCAGCTCACGCAAACGCGCCGACACCACCACCGCCACATACGCCGCACAGAACGTGGTGTGGGCGATCCAGATGGTGACGATGCCACGTTCCTGGGGCCAACCGATCATCTGCGCCATAGCCACGAACAGCAGCAACAGCGACAGACCGGTGATCACTTCCGGCATCACCAACGGCGCGGTCACCAGGCCGCCAAACAACGTGCGGCCCTTGAACTGGCTGATGCGCGTCAGCACAAACGCCGCCAACGTACCCAGCGCAACAGCGGCCACCGCCGTGTAGCAGGCGATTTCCAGGGAACGTGCCACCGAGCCCATCAACTGGGTGTTGTCCAGCAGGCCCACGTACCACTTGATCGACCAACCGCCCCACACCGTTACCAGCTTGGATTCGTTGAACGAGTAGATCACCAGGATCAACATCGGCAGGTAGATGAACAACAACCCCGCCACCAGCATGAAGCTTGAGAAACTGACGCGCTTCATATCTTGCCCTCCATCTCTTTGGCTTGGCTGCGGTTAAACAGAATGATGGGCACGATCAGGATCGCCAGCATCACTACCGCCAGGGCAGACGCCACCGGCCAGTCACGGTTGTTGAAGAACTCTTGCCACAACACTTTACCGATCATCAGGGTTTCCGGGCCGCCCAGCAGTTCCGGAATCACGAACTCGCCCACCACCGGGATAAACACCAGCATGCAGCCGGCGATGATGCCGTTCTTGGACAGCGGCACGGTGATTTTCCAGAAGCTGTTGAAGGTGCTCGAACCCAAGTCGGATGCGGCTTCCAGCAAGCTCTGATCGTGCTTCACCAAGTTGGCGTACAGCGGCAGGATCATGAACGGCAGGTATGAATAGACCACGCCGATGTACACCGCGATGTTGGTGTTGAGGATCTGCAGTGGTTCGTTGATCAGCCCCATGGACATCAGGAAACCATTGAGCAAGCCGTTATTGCTGAGGATACCCATCCACGCATACACGCGGATCAGGATCGCGGTCCAGGTCGGCATCATGATCAGCAGCACCAGCACGGTCTGCATCTCTTTGCGCGCAGTGGCAATGGCATACGCCATCGGATAGCCGATCAGCAGGCACAGCAGCGTGCTGAAGAACGCCATCTTCAGCGAGCCCAGGTACGCAGCGATATACAGCTCATCACCTGCCAACAAGCTGTAGTTGGCCAGGTTCAGCACCACTTGCAGCTTTTGCTCAACGTAAGTGTAGATCTCGGTGTACGGCGGGATTGCCACGTCGGCTTCGGCAAAGCTGATTTTCAGGACGATGAAAAACGGCAGGGCAAAAAACAGGAACAGCCACAGGAACGGAATCCCGATGACCACCTGCTTGCCGCTCGGGACGAGGCGGTTCAAGCGCCGCTTGAGCTTTTTTGTGTTCATGAGCGAAGTACCACGCCGCTGTCGTCTTCCCACCACACGTAAACCTGATCACCCCAGGTCGGCCGCTGACCACGGCGCTCGGCGTTGGCGACGAAGGACTGCACCAGCTTGCCGCTCGGCAGTTCCACGTAGAACACCGAGTGGCCGCCCAGGTAAGCGATGTCGTGCACCTTGCCGCTGGACCAGTTGTGCTCGCAGGTCGGCATTTCGGTGGTGACCAGCAGTTTTTCCGGGCGGATGGCGTAGGTCACCGACTTGTCTTCCACCGAGGTGGCGATGCCGTAGCCCACGTAGATGTCGCGGTCCAAGTCCGGACACTTGAGCACGGCGTGGCCTTCGGCGTCGTCCACCACTTGGGTGTCGAAAATATTGACGTTGCCGATGAACTCGCACACCAGGCGGCTGGTAGGGGTTTCGTAGATATCGATCGGGCTGCCGATCTGTGCGATCCAGCCCAAGTGCATGATTGCGATGCGCTCGGCCATGGTCATGGCCTCTTCCTGGTCGTGGGTCACCATCACGCAGGTCACGCCGACGCGCTCGATGATCTCCACCAACTCCAGTTGCATCTGCGAACGCAGTTTCTTGTCGAGGGCGCCCATGGGCTCATCGAGCAGCAGCAGTTTCGGGCGCTTGGCCAGGGAGCGGGCCAGGGCCACACGCTGACGCTGGCCGCCGGACAACTGGTGCGGCTTGCGTTTGGCGTACTGGCTCATCTGCACCAGCTTGAGCATCTCGGCTACGCGGGCGTCGACTTCGGCCTTGGGGATCTTGTCCTGTTGCAGGCCGAAGGCGATGTTCTGCGCCACGGTCATGTGCGGGAACAGGGCGTAGGACTGGAACATCATGTTGATCGGCCGCTCGTACGGCGGCATGTCGGTGATGTCCACACCGTCGAGGTAGATGCGACCCTCGGTCGGGCGCTCGAAACCTGCGAGCATGCGCAGCAGCGTGGATTTGCCCGAACCCGAACCGCCGAGCAAGGCGAAGATCTCGCCTTTCTTGATTTCCAGGGACACATCGTCCACGGCAATCGTCTCGTCGAACTTCTTCGTGACCCGGTCGATTTTGACCAACACCTTCTTCGGTGTCTGGTCCCCTTCGAGGGCTTTCTTGTAGGCGCCGGAGGCAACTGCCATTTACGAAACTCCCAGAAAAAAAGAGTGCAGAGCGCCCAATACGGACGACCCTTGGATAATTTGAGCCTTACTTGCCCGTCTTGACCTTGGTCCAGCTACGGGTCATTAAACGTTGCACTTTCGGGGGTAGCTCGAAGTTGACGAATGTCCGATCGAGAACCGCCTGCGGTGGGTAAACCGCTTCGTCGGTGCGTATCGATTGCTCCATCAGTTTGTCCGCCCCTGGGTTAGGGTTGGCGTAACCGACGTAATCACTGACCTGGGCGATTACCTCAGGTTGCAGCAAATAGTTGATGTAGGCGTGGGCCTGTTTAACGTTGGTGGCGTCCTTGGGGATCGCCAGCACATCAAACCACAGGTTGCCGCCTTCTTTTGGAATCGCGTAGGCGATGTTCACGCCCTTGCCTGCCTCAGCCGCACGGGCTTTGGCCTGGAACACATCGCCAGAGAAACCGGCCGCCACACAGATGTTGCCGTTGGCCAGGTCCGAGATGTATTTGGACGAATGGAAGTAGGTCACGTAGGGCCGTACTTTAAGCAGCTTTTCTTCGGCCTTTTTGTAGTCTTCAGGGTTGGTGCTGTTAGGGTCCAGGCCCATGTAGTTGAGCACCGCCGGCAGCATTTCATCTGCCGAGTCCATGAACGACACACCGCAGGTGGCCAGCTTCTTCATGTTTTCCGGCTCGAACAGCACAGCCCAGGAGTCGATCTTGTCGACGCCCAACACTTCCTTCACTTTGTCGACGTTGTAACCGATGCCGTTGGTACCCCAGAGGTACGGCACGGCGTACTGGTTGCCTGGGTCGTTCTTTTCCAGGCGTTTGAGCAAGGCCGGGTCAAGATTTGCGTAATTCGTCAGCAGCGATTTGTCGAGTTTCTGAAACGCCCCAGCCTTGATCTGCTTACCGAGGAAGTGGTTGGACGGCACGACTACGTCGTAGCCGGTACGTCCGGCCAGCAACTTGCCTTCCAGGGTTTCGTTGGAATCAAACACGTCATACACGGGCTTGATGCCGGTGGCCTTTTCGAAGTTGGCCAGGGTGTCGGTACCGATATAGTCCGACCAGTTATAAATATGCACCGTCGATGCGGCCTGCACGCTGACAGCCAGCGTGACACCTGCGCCCACCAGCATGGCTTTGCGAAATAAAGAAATTGGCAAGTGGAGGTCCTCTTAAATAGTTGGGCCTGAAGTTGTTGCCCGGCAACAAAACCGGCGCGCAACTTACCCTCGATAAACCGATCCGGCAAAACTTTCTGTCATTTAATGTGCGGGAGGTGGTTTACCCCCGATGGCGGTGTGTCAGCTTGCGCATGTGTTTCTGATACAACGCCATCGGGGGCAAGCCCCCTTCCACAGGTTTTAAGGCTTACTTGCCCGATTTGATCTTGGTCCAGCTGCGCGTCATTTCGCGCTGAGTTGCGGCTGGCAAGTCAGCAATGGCGTAGAGCTTGGCTTGCACATCGGCTGGCGGGTAGATGCCCGGATCGCTGGTGATGTCTTTGTCGACCAGTGCGGTGGCCTTCTCGTTACCGTTCGGGAAACGCACGCTGTTGGTGATCGACGCCATGACTTCCGGCTTGAGCAGGTAGTTCATGAACTTGTAAGCGGCGTCGACGTTTTCGGCATCTTTAGGGATGGCGACCATGTCGAAGAAGCTACCAGCGCCTTCTTTCGGAATGTCGTAGGCAACTTTCACTTTGCCACCGGCCTCAGCCGCGCGGGATTTAGCCTGCTGGATATCACCCGAGTAACCCACGGCCACGCAGATGTTGCCGTTGGCCAGGTCCGAGATGTACTTGGAGGAGTGGAAGTAGCCGATCGAAGGACGGATCTTCAGGAAGAGCGCTTCGGCTTGCTTGAGGTCGTCTTTCTTCTGGCTGTCGGTCGGCAGACCCAGGTAATGCAGCGCGATTGGCAGCATTTCGGTCGGCGAATCGAGGAAGCTCACGCCGCAGCTTTTGAGCTTGGCGATGTTCTCAGGCTTGAGCAGGATGTCCCACGAGTCGATCTTGTCCACGCCCAGCGCAGCCTTGACCTTCTCCGGGTTGTAGCCGATGCCGATCGAACCCCACATGTACGGGAAGGCGTGCTTGTTGTCCGGGTCGCTGACCGACACGGCTTTAAGCAGGGACTTGTTCAGGTTGCTGTAGTTGGACAGCTTGGACGTGTCCAGCTCCTGGTAGACACCGGCCTTGATCTGCTTGGCGAGGAAGTTGTTCGACGGCACGACGATGTCGTAACCGGACTTGCCTGCCAGCAACTTGGCTTCCAGGGTTTCGTTGCTGTCAAAAACGTCGTACACCACTTTAATGCCCGACTCTTTTTCAAAGTTGGCGATGGTGTCCGGTGCAATGTAGTCGGACCAGTTGTAGACGTGCAGCACCTTATCGTCTGCCTGGGCCGCGCCCGCCATTGCGCCCATCAGGGACAAGGCGAGGAGGGTCTTGCCAGCGTTCTTCAAACCTAATGCCTTCATTTGGTGATGCTCCAATTTTTCTTTTTTGGGCCACGTTTTTTCATGTTCTGCGGCCCTTCCAGAGGGCAACAAAACAGGGCGACAGTCTGGCAAGTTCAGGGGCCGGCTTTCAACCAAAGCCCCTACATTTATAACTGCCCAGTGCTCTGCGCACTGAGCCTAGCACTTAGCCCTGCAATGCCGCCAAAGTCAGATCCAGGCACTTGCGCGCCTTGGTCACCAACTCATCGATCTCAGCCTTGCTGATCACCAGTGGCGGGGAAATGATCATGGTGTCGCCCACGGCGCGCATGATCAGGCCATTGTTGAAACAGAAGTTGCGGCAAATCATGCCCACGCCTTTGCCTTCATAACGCTTGCGCGTGGCCTTGTCCTGCACCAGCTCAATGGCGCCCAACAGACCCACTCCGCGAACTTCGCCCACCAACGGGTGATCATTGAGCTCGCGCAGACGACGCTGCAAATAGGGTGCCGTTTCGCTGTTGACCTGCTCGATGATTTTTTCATCACGCATGATGCGGATGTTTTCCAGGGCCACCGCTGCGGCCACCGGGTGACCGGAGTAGGTAAACCCGTGGTTGAAATCGCCGCCTTCGTTCAGCACCTCGACCACTTCGTCGCGCACGATCAGGCCGCCCATAGGGATGTAACCCGAGGTCAGGCCCTTGGCGATGGTCATCATGTCTGGCTTGAGGTCGTAGAAATCGCTACCGAACCACTCACCGGTACGGCCAAACCCGCAGATCACTTCGTCGGCCACAAACAAGATGTCGTATTTAGCGAGGATTTCCTTGATGCGCGGCCAGTAAGTGGCGGGCGGGACGATCACGCCACCGGCACCCTGGATCGGCTCGGCAATAAAGGCACCGACGGTGTCCACGCCCAACTCGAGGATCTTCTCTTCCAACTGGTTGGCGGCCCAGATCCCGAACTCTTCGGGGCTCATGTCGCCACCTTCACCGAACCAGTAAGGCTGGGCGATGTGGGTGATGCCCGGGATCGGCAAGTCGCCCTGTTCGTGCATATAAGTCATGCCACCCAGGCTCGCGCCGGCCACGGTGGAGCCGTGGTAGCCGTTCTTGCGGCTGATGATGGTTTTCTTGTTCGGCTGGCCTTTGATCGCCCAGTAGTGGCGGACCATGCGCAACATAGTGTCGTTGCCTTCGGAGCCGGAACCGGTGAAGAACACGTGGTTCATGCCGGCGGGTGCGATGTCGGAAATGGCTTTGGCCAGCTCCAGCACCGGCGGGTGAGCGGTCTGGAAGAACAGGTTGTAGTACGGCAGTTCTTTCATTTGCTTGGCGGCGGCGTCAGCCAGTTCATCGCGACCATAACCGATCGCCACGCACCACAGGCCGGCCATGCCGTCGAGGATCTTGTTGCCTTCGCTGTCCCACAGGTAAACGCCGTGGGCTTTGGTGATAATCCGTGGGCCTTTCTCTTTCAATTGCTTGAAGTCGCTGAATGGCGCCAGGTGGTGATCGTTGCTCAAGGCTTGCCATTCACGGGTTTGCGGGTTGTTGCTGGACATACCAATCTCCTAGACTTTTCAGTTAAGGGCGCGCGGGTTACCCCGTGCGCCCGGCGCATCAGACGGCGAAGAGCAGGAATTCCCGCTCCCACGAACTGATCACGCGCTTGAAGTTTTCATGCTCGGCCCGCTTGACCGCGACGTAGCCTGTGATGAATTTCTGACCCAGGTATTTCTCGATGGTCTTGCTGTTTTCCATGCGTTCCAGGGCGTCTTCGATGGTCAACGGCAGACGCAGGTTGCGTCGTTCGTAACCACGACCTACCACCGGTGCGCTCGGGTTATGGCCTTCGACCATGCCGATGTAGCCGCACAGCAAACTGGCGGCAATCGCCAGGTAAGGGTTAGCGTCGGCCCCCGGCAGGCGGTTTTCTACGCGGCGGTTCTGCGGGCCGGCATCCGGTACGCGCAGGCCGACGGTGCGGTTTTCTTCGCCCCATTCCACGTTGACCGGCGCCGAGGTGTCGGGGAGGAAACGGCGGAACGAGTTCACGTTGGGAGCAAACAGCGGCAGCAATTCAGGGATGAATTTCTGCAGGCCGCCAATATGGTTGAGGAACAGCTGGCTCATGCTCCCGTCTTCATTGGAGAAGACGTTCTTGCCAGTCGCGATGTCGATGATGCTCTGGTGCAGGTGCATCGCGCTGCCGGGCTCGCCGGTCATCGGCTTGGCCATAAAGGTGGCCGCCACGTTGTGCTTGAGCGCTGCTTCACGCATCGTGCGTTTGAACACCAGGATCTGGTCAGCCAGGGACAGCGCATCGCCGTGACGGAAATTGATTTCCATCTGCGCGGTACCGTCTTCGTGGATCAGCGTGTCGAGGTCCAGCTCCTGCAGTTCGCACCAGTCGTAGACGTCTTCGAACAGCGGGTCGAATTCGTTGGCGGCCTCTATAGAGAAGGACTGACGACCAGTCTCCGGGCGCCCGGAACGGCCAATCGGCGGTTGCAGCGGGAAGTCAGGGTCTTCGCAGCGTTTGGTCAGGTAGAACTCCATCTCCGGCGCCACGATGGGCTGCCAGCCTTTGTCGGCGTAGAGCTTGAGGACTTTCTTGAGCACGTTGCGCGGCGACAGCTCGATCGGGTTGCCTTGCTTGTCGTAGGTATCGTGGATCACCTGGGCGGTGGGCTCGATGGCCCAAGGCACCAGGAATACCGCGTTCTGGTCGGGACGGCAGATCATGTCGATATCGGCCGGGTCGAGCAATTCGTAATAGATGTCGTCTTCGACATAGTCGCCGGTCACGGTCTGGAGCAGAACGCTCTCGGGCAGGCGCATGCCTTTTTCGGCGATGAACTTGTTGGTCGGCGAGATCTTGCCCCGGGTGATGCCGGTGAGGTCGCCAATCATGCATTCGACTTCTGTGATCTTGTGGTCTTTCAACCAATCGGTGAGCTGGTCGAGGTTGTTACTCATAAATGCCTCTGGGCTGGGTTTCCTGGCATCCATTAAAGGCCAGGCGTTGGTTGACGCAGCATCCGCGTCGTTTTGTTCATTCAGGGTAGGAGCTTACCTGCCATTTGCTGCAGCGTTGCATTCCTCACGCCAAAGTCGTGCAGAATCATGATCGGTTCCGTGGACGGGAGCCGGTCAGAGGCAGTTGAGGTGGCAAAGAAGAGGTCGGACGGGCCGTCAAGAATATTGGCCGGTGCAGGGACATTCACGCGGGGCGAACGAACTGCGGACAACGCCTGACTGGAGCAGGCAGAGACGCCGAGCGGCGGCAGGTGAAACATGAAGCACCCCGGTATTATTGCTGTTATGGGTTTGAATCGAGCTTAGCCTTGTTCATTTTTTTACACAACACCCCCGTAAAAAATACAACACGGCCCGCTCAAGCCTGCGAGTCCCAAGCGAATCAAATGCAAAAAACCGCCCCAAAAAGCCCCAAAAATGCCCTCGCGGCGCTTTTTTAGGGCAAAAAAGGCCTCGCTTGACTTCGGCATGCCGTTCGGGTTGACTGAAACCAGAAAAGATCAATGATTGATATTTTTAACAACAAAGGTGTTGCATCATGTCGGTACCCCCGCGTGCCGTTCAGCTTAACGAAGCGAACGCGTTCCTTAAGGATCATCCTGAGGTTCTGTACGTAGACCTTCTAATTGCGGATATGAATGGTGTGGTGCGCGGTAAGCGCATCGAACGCACCAGCCTCCACAAGGTTTACGAGAAGGGCATTAACCTGCCTGCCTCTTTATTTGCCCTGGATATCAACGGCTCGACGGTGGAAAGCACCGGCCTGGGTCTGGACATCGGTGATGCTGACCGAATCTGTTATCCAATCCCCGACACCCTGTGCAATGAACCTTGGCAAAAGCGCCCTACCGCGCAATTGCTGATGACCATGCACGAACTTGAAGGTGAACCTTTCTTCGCCGATCCACGCGAAGTGCTCCGCCAAGTTGTAAGCAAATTTGACGACCTCGGTCTGACCATCTGCGCTGCCTTCGAGCTTGAGTTCTACCTGATCGACCAGGAGAACGTGAACGGCCGCCCGCAACCGCCCCGCTCGCCGATCTCCGGCAAACGCCCGCACTCGACACAGGTCTACCTGATCGACGACCTCGACGAATACGTCGACTGTCTCCAGGACATCCTGGAAGGTGCCAAAGAGCAAGGTATCCCGGCTGACGCCATCGTCAAGGAAAGTGCCCCGGCGCAGTTCGAAGTGAACCTGCACCACGTCGCCGACCCGATCAAAGCGTGCGATTACGCTGTACTGCTCAAGCGCTTGATCAAGAACATCGCCTACGACCATGAGATGGACACCACCTTCATGGCCAAGCCTTACCCAGGCCAGGCAGGCAACGGGCTGCACGTACACATTTCGATTCTGGACAAAGACGGCAAGAACATCTTTGCCAGCGAGGATCCCGAGCAGAACGCCGCATTGCGTCACGCGATCGGCGGTGTGCTGGAGACCCTACCCGCCCAAATGGCGTTCCTGTGCCCTAACGTCAACTCCTACCGTCGTTTCGGCGCACAGTTCTACGTGCCGAACTCGCCGTGCTGGGGACTGGATAACCGCACCGTGGCGATTCGCGTACCGACCGGCTCGTCCGACGCCGTACGTATCGAGCACCGTGTAGCCGGCGCCGACGCCAACCCTTACCTGTTGATGGCTTCGGTCCTGGCAGGCGTGCACCACGGTCTGACCAACAAGATCGAACCGGGCGCACCCGTGGAAGGCAACAGCTACGAGCAGAACGAGCAGAGCCTGCCGAACAACCTGCGCGATGCCCTGCGCGAGTTGGACGACAGCGAGGTGATGGCTAAGTACATCGACCCTAAATACATCGATATCTTCGTCGCCTGTAAGGAAAGTGAGCTGGAAGAGTTCGAACACTCCATCTCCGACCTTGAGTACAACTGGTACCTGCATACCGTCTAAACGACGGCTGCAGAAAAAAGAGCGCCGCAGACCTTATGGTCTGCGGCGTTTTTTTTGGGTTTCTTCCAGAAGACCGGGCCGGCCTCATCGGGGGCAAGCCCCCTCCCACATTTGAATGTTCACAGATCAAAGTGTGGGAGGGGGCTTGCTCCCGATGGCGGCCTGGAAGACAACACAGACTCCTACTCATACAATGCCCGCTGCCTTGTAGGAGACTTCCATGACCACCCGCCCCGCCGCCCCTCGCAAACCCCGCGCACGCAGCCAGGCGCGGATCGACGCGATTCTCGACGCCGCCCGCACCTTGCTGGCCGCCGAAGGCGTGGCAGGCCTGTCGATCTACAGCGTGGCCGAGCGCGCGCAGATTCCGCCGTCGTCGGTGTATCACTTTTTCGCCAGTGTGCCCGCGTTGCTGGAAGCATTAACCGCTGACGTCCACGCAGCCTTCCGCGCGGCCATCCAGGCCCCCATCGACCATGACTCACTCAAGCACTGGCGGGACCTGTCCTACGTGGTCGAGCAGCGCATGCTCACCATCTACAGCAACGACGCCGCCGCGCGCCAATTGATCCTGGCCCAGCACGGGCTGACCGAAGTAACCCAGGCGGATCGTCAGCATGATCTGGAATTAGGGGATTTGATGCTGGCGGTGTTCAGCCGTCACTTCGAAGTGCCGACCTTGCCGACTGATGTGGATGTATTTGCGCTGGCGTTGGAACTGAGTGATCGCGTCTACGCGCGCTCGGTGCATCAGCATGGGCTGATTACGCCGCGGATGGCCGAGGAAGGGATGCGGGTGTTTGATGCGTATGTGGGGCTGTATTTACCGGCGTATCTGCCTAAGCGCTGAACCCTGGGTTGGCTGGGCGGGCCTCATCGGGGGCAAGTCGAATCGTCGCACCGCCCCTCCCACATATTGATCTTTGAACACATTCAAAATGTGGGAGGGGCGGTGCGACGATTCGACTTGCTCCCGATAGCGGTCCTAAGTGATCACAACTTGGCGATCGACACCTCAGTCGACTTCACGAAGGCAATCACTTCGCTGCCGATCACCAGCTCCAGCTCTTTGACCGAGCGAGTAGTGATCACGGAAGTGACGATACCGGACGCGGTCTGCACGTCGATTTCCGACAGCACGTCGCCGACTACGATTTCCTTGATGGTGCCTTTGAACTGGTTACGCACGTTGATAGCTTTAATAGTCATGGTGTTCTTCCTTCGCGGGACAAGTGAGTTATTGAGCCCAACGCAATTGCGTAGGCAGCGGTGAAACAGGTTCGGGTTCCGGCGGTGTACCGGGCAGCGACAGCACACGGTTGAGCACTTCAGCTTCCAGTGCGGCCAGGCGGTGTGAGCCACGGGCACGCGGACGTGGAAGATCAACGATCAGATCGAGGCCGATCTCGCCGTCTTCGATCAGGATCACCCGGTCGGCAATCGCCACCGCTTCGCTGACGTCATGGGTCACCAGCAACACAGTGAAGCCGTGCTTCTGCCAAAGGTTTTCGATCAGTTGCTGCATCTCGATGCGAGTCAGGGCATCCAGCGCCCCCAACGGTTCATCAAGCAGCAGCAGGCGCGGTTGGTGGATCAGCGCACGCGCCAGGGCGACACGTTGCTTCTGGCCACCCGACAGAGCCGCCGGCCATTCATTGGCACGCTCGGCCAGGCCGACCGCTTCCAACGCCTCCAGCGCTTTAGGGCGCCAGTTGCCGGTGAGCCCCAGACCCACGTTGTCGATGATCTTTTTCCACGGCAGCAAACGTGCTTCCTGGAACATCAACCGCGTGTCTTCAATCGCTTCGCTCAGCGGCGCAGAACCGGCCAGCAACTCGCCGCCGCTGGCTTTGTCCAGGCCGGCCAGCAGGCGCAGCAAGGTACTTTTGCCGCAACCGCTGCGGCCGACCACGGCCACGAACTGACCCGCCGGAATGTGCAGATCAATCTCTTTGAGCACTTCACGTGCGCCGAAAGATTTGCGCAATTTGCGCACCGCCAGAGGAATTCCCTTCAGCAGGCGCGGAGGTTGTTGAGCTGTCATGCCGCACCGCCTTTATTCACTTGATACGCCGGATGCCAGCGCAACCAAACCCGCTCCAGACCGCGCGCGGCCAGATCGGCGAGTTTGCCGAGGATCGCGTACATCACGATGGCCAGTACCACCACGTCGGTTTGCAGGAATTCACGGGCGTTCATTGCCAGATAGCCGATGCCCGAGCTGGCGGAGATGGTTTCCGCAACGATCAGCGTCAACCACATAAAGCCCAGAGCAAAGCGCACGCCCACCAAAATCGAGGGCAGCGCGCCCGGCAGGATCACTTGCCAGAACAGGCTGAAACCGGACAAACCGTAGCTGCGCGACATTTCCACCAGCGCCGGGTCGACGTTGCGGATGCCGTGATAGGTGTTCAGGTAGATCGGGAACAACGTGCCGAGGGCGACCAGGAAAATCTTCGCGGTCTCGTCAATCCCGAACCACAGGATCACCAGCGGAATCAGCGCCAGGTGCGGCACGTTGCGGATCATCTGCACCGAGCTGTCCAGCAGGCGCTCGCCCCATTTCGACAAACCGGTGATAAAGCCCAGCGCCAGGCCGATGCTGCCACCGATCACAAAGCCCAGGCCGGCGCGCCAGCCACTGATGGCCAAGTGCGTCCAGATTTCGCCGCTGGCCACCAGGTGAACACCGGCTTCAATCACCGCACTGGGCGCCGGCAGAATGCGCGTCGACAACCAGCCCGCCGACACCGACAACTGCCACACCGCCAGTAATAGAATCGGCAGCACCCAAGGCGCTACGCGATGGCTCAATTTTTCAAAGTTCATAACGCCGCCTCAGCTCTGTGACGCAGCTCTGGGAAGGATGTCGTTGGCGACCATTTCACCGAACGGGCTGACGTAACCGGCGCTTTTCGGCAGTTCGGGACGTTCGATGTCCAAGTGCGGAAACAGCAGTTCAGCCACCCGATACGACTCTTCCAGGTGCGGATAACCGGAGAAGATAAAGGTGTCGATGCCAAGCGCAGCGTACTCCTTGACCCGCGCCGCAACGGTTGGGCCATCGCCCACCAGCGCGGTGCCCGCACCGCCACGCACCAGGCCGACACCGGCCCACAGGTTGGGGCTGACTTCGAGGTTGTCGCGGTTGCCGCCATGCAAGGCAGCCATGCGCTGCTGGCCGACGGAATCGAAGCGCGCCAAGGAAGCCTGGGCACGGGCGATGGTGTCGTCGTCCAAGTGCGAGATCAGTTTGTCGGCGGCTTTCCAGGCCTCATCGTTGGTTTCGCGCACGATCACATGCAGGCGAATGCCGAAGCGCACGGTGCGCCCGAGTTTCGCGGCCTTGGCCCTTACCTGTTCGATTTTCTCGGCGACTGCGGCCGGTGGCTCGCCCCAGGTCAGCACCATCTCCACCTGTTCGGCTGCCAGGTCCTGGGCCGCTTCGGAGGAACCGCCAAAGTACAGCGGCGGACGCGGTTGCTGGATCGGCGGGTAGAGCAACTTGGCGCCTTTGACGCTGATGTGCTCGCCGTCGTAATCCACGGTTTCGCCTTCCAGCACGCGGCGCCAGATGCGGGTGAATTCCACCGAAGCCTGATAGCGCTCTTCGTGACTGAGGAACAAGCCATCACCGGCCAGCTCTTCCGGGTCACCACCGGTCACCAGGTTGAATAACGCACGGCCGCCGGACAGTCGATCCAAGGTCGCGGCCTGACGCGCCGCCACCGTCGGGGAAATGATCCCGGGGCGCAACGCGACAAGGAATTTCAAACGCTGGGTCACCGGGATCAGCGAGGCGGCCACCAGCCACGAGTCTTCGCAGGAGCGACCAGTGGGGATCAGCACCCCGCCGAATCCCAAGCGGTCAGCGGCCTGGGCCACTTGCTGCAGGTAACCGTGATCAACGGCGCGAGCGCCTTCGGCGGTGCCAAGGTAATGGCCGTCGCCGTGGGTAGGCAGGAACCAGAAAATATTGAGGCTCATGGAGTTGTCTCCTGAAGAAGTCGAATTACGGCGCTTTGGCCACAGCGGCGGGTGGCGTCCAGATCACGTCCTTGATGCTCAAGGGTTTGGGGATCAATTTGAGTTGGTAGAAGCTGTCGGCGATCTTTTGCTGGGCGGCGACCACTTCCGGGGTCAGGAACAGCGCGCCGTAGCCTTGGCGTTTCACCGAGGTCAGGGTGATATCCGCCGGCAGGCCGAGCAGTGGCGCGACTTGTTCAGTCACTTCCTGGGGGTTGGCCTTGGACCACTCGCCCACGGCGCGCACTTCTTCAATCAGTGCCTTGACGACTTCAGGGTGCTGCTCGGCGTAGGGCTTGGTCGCCAGGTAGAACTGATGGTTGTCGGCGATGCCGGTGCCGTCACGCAGGGTGCGGGCTTGCAATTGTTTCTCGGCGGCAGCTTGGTACGGGTCCCAGATCACCCAGGCGTCTACGCTGCCACGCTCGAACGCGGCGCGGGCATCGGCGGGCGGCAGGAACACGGTTTGTACGTCGGTGTATTTGAGGCCAGCGTCTTCCAGGGCACGTACCAGCAGGTAGTGCACGTTGGAGCCTTTGTTGAGCACGATTTTCTTGCCCTTGAGCTCGGCCACCGATTTGATCGTCGAGTCTTTCGGTACCAGGATCGCTTCACTGGTGGGCGCTGGCGGCTCGTAGGCCACGTAGAGAAGATCGGCACCGGCGGCCTGGGCGAACACCGGCGGGGTTTCGCCGGTAACGCCGAAGTCGATGGAGCCCACGTTCAGGCCTTCAAGCAGTTGCGGACCACCGGGAAACTCGGTCCATTGCACCTGCACGCCCTGGGCGGCCAGACGCTTTTCCAGGGTGCCCTTGGCTTTGAGCAACACCAGCGTGCCGTATTTCTGATAGCCGATCCGCAGTGTCTCGGCGGCTTGAGCTTGAACGATGGCGCCGAAGGACACAGCCGCAGCAAACAGTGCGACCAGACCACGACGCAAGATGACAGTGCGCATGGCGCTCTCTCCAAATATGCGATTAGGGTTTTGGCTGCACCTGCTTGGCCGTTAGCGGCTGAGTAAGGTGAGTGTTTCTTAAAGGGTGAGGCTCAGATGCTCCAGCGAGCAGTCAACAAACGGTCATTCAACACATGGGGGTCCAGCGGTTTAGGGCGGCGGGCCATGGCGCTGTAGAGCGTTTCCAAAGCCTCATGCAAACGGTGTTCAAGCACCGGCACCAGTTGCGCCTGGGCGCTGCCTTCGGCGTAAGCAATCTGGCTGTCTTCGGCAAAAATGCCGTGGAGCAATTCCTGGGCTTTCAACGCCGACAACACTGGCTTGAGCGCGTAGTCCACCGCCAACATATGGGCGATGCTGCCGCCGGTTGCCATCGGCAATACGATCTTGTGGGCCAGGGCGCGTTCGGGCAGCAGGTCGAGCACGGTTTTCAGCGCACCCGAGAACGAAGCCTTGTACACCGGCGTGGCGATCACCAGGCCATCTGCATTAGCCACCTGTTGCAGCAAGTCGATGACCTTGGGGCTATCGAAGCGCGCGTGCAGCAAGTCTTCGGCCGGGAAGTCCCGTACCTGATAACTCACCACTTCAACGCCTTTGTCTTGCAACCATTGACGGGTTTTTTCCAGCAAGACCCCGGAGCGGGAACGCTGGCTGGGACTGCCTCCAAGTGTTACGACCAACATGCAGGAATTCCTTGAGCAAGTGCCGGCGGTTCGCTGTGCGGCGATGGCGCCAATATGTGACAGACCTTATCAGCAGATTTATATATCTATAAATCTTATTTTTTCATTTGTTTATTCTTTAAATGCATATGTAGTTCGTAAACCGCCAGGCGAAAAAAAAGGCCGTAAAAACGGCCTGAAAACCCCTGCTATGTGATTCGGCTTGCAACTTGAAATGCAGTCAAAATGTGGTGGCTTGCTCCCGATTACGGTGTGTCAGTGACCAACGAATTGGCTGATCCACCGAGATCGAGGGCAAGCCCTCTCCCACACAGTTATGTGCTAACGATTGGGCTGTGGAGTAAGCCGCAGATACGGCTTCACCGCCCGATAACCCTTCGGAAAGCGCTTCTTGATCTCTTCCTCATCCTTGAGCGACGGCACGATCACCACTTCATCACCGTCCTGCCAGTTGGCAGGAGTGGCGACTTTGTAGTTGTCGGTCAGTTGCAGCGAGTCGATGACCCGCAGGATTTCGTGGAAGTTGCGACCCGTACTGGCCGGATAAGTGATGGTCAGGCGAATCTTTTTGTTCGGGTCGATCACGAACAGAGAGCGCACAGTGAGGGTGTCATTGGCGTTTGGATGGATCAGGTCGTAAAGGTCCGAAACCTTGCGGTCGGCGTCGGCGAGGATCGGGAAGTTGACGATAGTGTTCTGGGTTTCGTTGATGTCTTCGATCCACTTGTGGTGCGAATCCACCGGGTCGACCGACAGGGCGATGGCTTTGACGCCGCGCTGGGCGAATTCATCCTTGAGCTTGGCGGTAAAACCAAGCTCGGTGGTGCACACCGGGGTGAAGTCCGCCGGATGGGAAAACAACACACCCCAGCTATCGCCCAACCATTCGTGGAAACGAATCTTGCCGGCGCTGGAATCCTGTTCGAAGTCGGGGGCGATATCGCCCAGTCTTAGGCTCATGGTGTGGCTCCTGGTGAGTGCTTATGGAGCCCACTGTGCATGGATTAGAGATTATTTAAAAAGAATAAATATCGATTTATCTAGATGATAAAGGAATATTAAAAATGTGTTCATTGGACGCCGGAAACGGTGAAGGGCACCATCGTTTCCAAGGTTCGAGAAGGCCTTGAGACGCTGTACAAAGAGGGGGTTCAGGAAGGGCTTGCGGGGGTTGAGCCCGACTTGAAAAGCAAGACACCTTGCCCGGCGTTGCGCCGGGCAAGGTTTTTACAGTCTTACAACAGCTTCAAGCTACTAGAACAGTGGCAGCGAGTAGCTGACGATCAGGCGGTTTTCGTCCTGATCGCGCTGGCCGGCAATATCGTTGCGCCACATGGCGTTTTTCCAGGCTACGCCAACGTTCTTCAGCGGACCTTGTGGCACGACGTAGGCAACAGTGATGTCACGTTCCCACTCGCTCGCGCCGTTGGAGTTTGTCTGGACCTGAGCAACACCCACTCGGCCACGGGTATCGATATTGTCGCCACGCAGGTAAACCACACCAGCGGTCAAGCCAGGTACGCCAATCTTGGCGAAGTCATACGCGTAGCGAGCTTGCCAGGTACGTTCGCCAGCACGGGCAAACTTGGCAATCTGCGAGTCAGTGGTCAGATAAGCAGAAGCACCGTCGCCCTGGTTCAGGAACGGGAAGTCACTGTTGCCGTTGCTGGCCTGGTAACCGCCACCGAAGGTGTGACCTTCAACGGTGTACAGAAACAAGCCGCTGTACAGGTTGTTGTCGACTTTACCTTTGACGATATTAGCGCCGGCGGCGTTAGTACCGTAGTCACCGCTGGTGAAGTAGTTGGCGTCGTTGCTGTTGTTACCGTCAGAGCGGCTATTGAAGTAGCGCAAGTCGGTTTTCAACACGCCAGGACCGATAGCCCAGTTGTGCAGCAGGCCCAGGAAGTGTTGCTTGTAGAACTGGTCCAGATTGCCGTAGTAGTACTGGGCAGTCAGGTCTTTGGTGACCTTGTAGTCGCCACCGGCATAGATGAACTTGTTGCTGTCGCGACCCGCAGCAGTACGACCGTTGGCACCTGCGATGGACAGGTTTTCAACGTTGCTGGAGTTACGACCCTTGGCCTTTTCGATCTGACCCGCTACCAGCGTGAAGTCCTTGATATCGTTGGTAGTAATCTGGCCACCCTGGAAGGTTTGCGGCAGCAGACGACCATCGTTGGTCACCAGAACCGGCAGCTTTGGCTGCAGCGTGCCCAGCTTCAATTCGGTCTGGGAGATCTTGGCTTTGGCAGTCAGGCCCAGGCTGGAGTAGTTATCAACGGCTTCGCCATTGGACTTGCTCGGGAAAACCGTGCCGCCGTAAGAGCCAGCGTTGCCAGTCGACGGAGCAGTGGCGCCGTTGGTGCCGCCGCCCGAATCCAGACGCACGCCCAGCAGGCCGATAGCGTCAAGACCAAAGCCTACGGTGCCTTGGGTGTAACCGGAGATGAAGCGCAGGTCGAAAGCCTGGCCCCACTCTTCCGACTTGTTCTGCGCGCCGGCTGCTTTGGTAGCGTCGTCACGGTTATCAGTGTTGATGTAGAAGTTACGCAGACCCAGTGTGGCCTTGCTGTCTTCGATGAAACCGGCAGCGCCTGCATGCTGGGCGATCGCGCCCAAAGCTACAGCCAAAGCCAAGGTGGACTTCTTCATGTACCGCTCCTCTCATTTCTAATTTTTGTATTTCTTTGGTCTCGGGTCTGACGCCCTCGATCCACAGATGCGCGATTACCACCGGATAGTGACTGACAAGTCAATCGTAACCTTGTGTGTCTACTACCTTCGTCTAATCGCAGTTGATTTGGTCCCTGCAGGGTAATGAGTTTTTCATACACCCAAAAAGAATTATTTCATTCTTTTTCATACGATCTGGGAATAAGCCTTTGCATGAAAAGGACCGGTCAGAATAGACCACCCGCTCCATAAGCTAATTCCTAAAGGGTATTTATTAGCGCTTTTTTAGATCGATTAGTGTGACGACTCTGCTGCATACGTCACCCACGATCAAAAAGGCGACGCCATCATGGCCAAACGCATATCCTCCCGTCAATTTGTTACAGTTTTTGTGTCACTAATAGTTTCTTTTGCTGTCCAAGCCGCCGACTTGACCATCGGCTACCAAACCGGCATCGATCCCAGCAAGGTCCCACAGGCCGATGGCGCCTATGAAAAGGCCATTGGCGAGAAGATTGCCTGGCGCCGCTTCAACAGTGGTCCGGAAGTCGTAACGGCTATCGCCTCCGGCGATGTGCAAATCGGCAACCTCGGGTCCAGCCCCCTGGCAGCTGCTGCCTCGCGCAATCTACCCATCGTCGCGTTCATCGTATCGGCGCAGATCAATAGTTCTGAAGCCCTGGTAGTTCGCAACGGCAGCGGCATCGATAAACCCGAAGACTTGATCGGCAAGACGATCGCGACGCCCTTTGTCTCGACGTCTCATTACAGCCTGCTCGGCGCCTTGAAGCACTGGGGTCTGGACACTAAGCAAGTCAAAGTGGTCAACCTGCAACCGGCTGAAATTGCCGCTGCGTGGAAACGTGGGGATATCGATGGAGCCTTCGTGTGGTCGCCTGCGCTGGGAGAAATCCGCAAGACCGGCAAAACCCTGACTGACGCGGCCCAGGTGGGCCAGTGGGGTGCTCCGACGTTTGAAGTCTGGGTGGCGCGCAAGGATTTTGCGGAGAAACATCCTGAGGCAGTGGCCAAGTTTGCCAAGGTGACCCTGGACGCGTTCGCCGATTATGCCGCCCATAAAGACAGCTGGACGGTGGACTCGGAGCCGGTGCAGAAAATCGCTAAATTGACAGGCGCTAATGCCACGGACATTCCCGAGCTGCTGGCCGGCACCACATTCCCGGATGCCCAAGCGCAGCAAACCGATGCGCTGCTCAAAGGCGGCACGGCGAAGGCGATTGGGGAAACAGCGAAATTCTTGAAGGAGCAAGGGAAGGTTGAGACGGTGCTACCGGACTATTCGGCCTTTGTGACCGACAAATTCATCAAAGACTAAACTCGGTAAAAAACGTGGGAGGGGGCTTGCTCCCGATGGCGGTGTATCAGTCGACATCTCTCTGACTGATACACCGCTATCGGGAACAAGCGCCCTCCCACATTTGGATCTCCAGCGCTTTGAAGATCGGGTTTACAGCGCCTTTTCGAAAATCTTCGAATTACGCTGATAGTTGTACAGCGACGCCCGCGCCGACGGCAGTCGGTCCACAGTACTCGGTACAAAACCACGCTCACGGAACCAGTGCGCGGTGCGAGTGGTGAGGACGAACAAGGTCTTCAAGCCTTGGGCACGGGCGCGTGTTTCAATGCGCTCGAGTAACTCATCACCACGACCGCCATGGCGATACTCCGGGTTCACCGCCAGGCACGCCAGCTCACCCGCATCCGAATCGGCAATCTGATAAAGCGCCGCACAGGCGATGATCATGCCTTCGCGCTCGACCACGCTGAACTGCTCGATTTCACGCTCCAGCACTTCCCGCGAACGGCGTACCAGGATGCCCTGCTCTTCCAGCGGGCTGATCAGATCAAGCAAACCACCGACGTCTTCGATCGCCGCTTCGCGCACCAGTTCGAATTGCTCCTGGGCCACCAGCGTGCCGCCGCCATCGCGTGTAAACAGTTCGGTGAGCAGCGCGCCATCTTCGGCGTAGCTGACGATATGGCTGCGCCCTACCCCGCCCCGGCAAGCCTCGGCCGCGGCATCGAGCAGTTCGGCCTGGTAGTTGCTACTGCCCAGGCGTTGCAGGTGAGCCGGTACTTGTTGCGGACGCAGTTCGCGCACCAACCGGCCATTTTCATCGATCAGGCCGAGGTCGGCGCCGAACAGCAACAGTTTGTCGGCTCCCAGGTCGATGGCGGCGCGGGTGGCGACGTCTTCGCAGGCCAGGTTGAAGATTTCACCGGTAGGCGAGTAACCCAATGGCGACAGCAGCACGATGGAGCGCTCGTCCAGCAGGCGATTAATACCTTTGCGGTCGACCCGACGCACTTCGCCGGTGTGGTGATAGTCCACGCCTTCCAGCACTCCGATCGGGCGCGCGGTCACGAGATTGCCGCTGGCCACGCGCAGGCGCGAGCCCTGCATCGGCGACGAGGCCATGTCCATCGACAAGCGCGCTTCAATAGCGATACGCAGGTGGCCGACGGCGTCGATAACGCATTCCAGCGTCGGCGCGTCGGTGATACGCATACCCTCGTGATAAGCCGGGATCAGGCCGCGCGCTTCAAGGCGCGCTTCGATCTGTGGGCGCGAGCCATGAACCAGCACCAACCGCACGCCCAGGCTGTGCAGCAGCACCAGGTCGTGGACGATATTGCCGAAGTTGGGATGGTCCACACCGTCGCCAGGCAGCATGACTACAAAGGTGCAGTCGCGGTGGGCGTTGATGTAGGGCGAAGCGTGACGAAGCCAATTGACGTATTCGGGCATAACACCTGGGCCTGTAATAAAAAGCAGCCAAAAAAGGATGAATCGTGAAAACGCACAGCGGGCTGATGGTTATCGTCGGAACAGGCTTGGCGACACGCTCGCTCTCCTTCTATGTACGAATAGGCTGGGGTTAATTTATGCAGGTTTCAGGCAGTAATGGTCGATCAGTTCCCGCAATAGACGCACTGTAGGCGTTAAGCGTGACATTTCGAGGTACTCACCCGGTTGGTGGGCGCAGGCGATATCGCCAGGGCCAAGCACCAGGGTTTCACAACCAAGGCGCTGAAGATAAGGCGCTTCGGTGCCGAACGCTACTGCTTCGGCACGATGACCGGTCAATCGTTCCGCAACCCGCACCAGTTCGGCGTCTTCCGATTGTTCGAACGGCGGCACCTCGGGGAACAGCGGCGCATAGTCGATCTTGACCTGATGCCGCTCGGCCAAGGGTTCGAGCTTCTGCCGGATGGCTGCACGCAACACCTGTGGGTCCATGCCCGGCAAGGGCCGCAGGTCGAACTCCAGGGAGCACTGACCGCAGATGCGGTTCGGGTTGTCGCCGCCGTGGATACAGCCGAAGTTCATGGTCGGCTGCGGTACGCTGAATTGCGGGTTGCGGTACTCGCGCTGCCAGGCCAGGCGCAGGCCACGCAACTCGCCGATGGCATCGTGCATGGCTTCGAGGGCGCTGTGGCCCAGGCTTGGATCCGACGAATGGCCGCTGCGCCCAAGGATGTCGATGCGCTCCATCATCACGCCCTTGTGCAGGCGGATCGGCTTGAGCCCGGTGGGCTCGCCGATCACCGCCGCACGGCCCAGAGGGCGCCCGGCTTCGGCCAGCGCGCGGGCGCCGGACATGGAGCTTTCTTCGTCGCAGGTGGCGAGGATCAATAGCGGTTGCTTGAACGGTTGGTCCAGCAGCGGCAACACCGCTTCGATGGCCAGGGCGAAAAAGCCCTTCATGTCGCAACTGCCCAATCCTACCCAGCGGCCGTCGACTTCCGTCAGCTTGAGCGGGTCGGTTTTCCACAGGGCGGCGTCATAAGGGACGGTGTCGCTATGACCGGCCAGCACCAGTCCACCGGGGCCGCTGCCGAAGGTGGCCAAGAGGTTGAACTTGCCGGGGCTGACTTGCTGGATGTCGATGGCAAAACCCAGATCACCCAGCCAACTGGCGAGCAAATCGATCACGGGCCGGTTGGTCTGGTCGAGAGACGCTTGGGTGCAACTGACCGACGGCGCGGCAATCAAGGCGGCAAACTGCTCTTTCATGGACGGTAACGGCATGCGCGGTCTCTCAACTTCCCGGATGAGCCCCACTATAGAGCCATCTGCACGACACAATAAACCGTTGCGGCACGTTGCCGGGCTCAGTCCTGTACACTGCACGACCTTGGCAGCCACACTTTTCCCCGGCTGCGCTCCCGATCCTGGATTTTCCGGCCATGCAGAAAGAAACCGAAATCAAGCTACGCGTCAGCCGCGAAACACTCGCCGCGCTGCGTGAGCACCCGTTACTGAAAAAACGCAACAAAAGTGGCTGGGAACGCCGTGAGTTGATGAACCAGTACTTTGACACCCCCGAGCGCGACCTGGCCCAGGCAAAAGTCGCCCTGCGCCTGCGCAAAGACGGTGACGACATTATCCAGACCCTCAAGACCCGTGGCCAAAGCGTCGCCGGTTTGTCGGAACGCAATGAGTACAACTGGGACCTGCCCAAAGCCAAGCTCGACGTGAAGAAACTCGACGGCGAATGCTGGCCCGAGCAATTGGCCGAGCTGGACAAGAAGACCCTCAAGCCGATCTTCACCACCGACTTCGTGCGTGAACGCGCTGAAATCGCCTGGGGCCGCGGTAAGGCCAAAGTCGTGATCGAAGCCGCCCTGGACTTGGGCCACGTGGTGGTCGGCAAACAGAAAGAAGAAATCTGCGAGCTGGAGTTGGAACTGCGCGAAGGCGAACCAGCGGCCTTGCTGGAGCTGGCCGCTGAACTGGCCGCGACGCTTGCCCTGATGCCGTGCGATATCAGCAAGGCCGAGCGCGGCTATCGCCTGTACGACGCCAGCAGCTACTCCCTGAGCCTGCCGGCGCCGCAGATCCACGCCGAAATGCCGTTGGACGACGCCTTTGCCGCGATCATGTGGCACCTGTTGGGCAGCAGCCAACGCCTGGCCGAACAATATCGCTTCAATGGCCACTGGCGCCTGCTGCACGACTGGGTCGACAACCTCGGCGAATTGCGCGCCCTGATCGGCAGCCTCGGCCAGGCCGCACCGCGTCAATCCACCAGCGAACTGCGCAGCGTACTCGATGCCTTGCTGGAAGATTGGCGCCCACTGGTACAAGCCGGTGACGACGATGAAGACATCCGCAAAGCCGCACCGGAGCAATTCGTCGAAGAGTTGGAAGACGTGCGTTGGGGCCTGTTCTCACTGAACCTGTCGCGATGGCTGCTCGCCCGCACCTGGACCGCCGACCGCAACGTGCGTGGCAACCGTCAGGGCGCTGCGCAAATCACCAACTGGCTGCCACGCCTGTTGGCCGAAGATGCCGTCGCCCTGCAACTGCCGCGCTACCAGCAACAACCGGAAGACCTGGCCGAGCAACTGCCGCGTATCGAACGCATCCAGGCCTGGCTGCACCATGCGCGTAACGTGGTGGATATTCCTGAGCTGGACCGTTTGTACGGCGAACTGAACAAGTTGGCGCAATTGGCCAACCAGCCGATCACTGATGAATCGCTGGATGCGCGTATGCATCAGGCGATTGCGGTGTATCAGAACCGTGCCTGGAAGACTCTTCTGCGTCTGTAATACCACCATCGGGGGGCAATCCCCTCCCACATTTGGACGCGTTTCAACTGTGGGAGGGGATTGCCCCCGATGAAGCCCCCGCTGTCAGCGCTAGACTGGAAGGGAAGTGGTGGACTTGATTTCCGACAACGCCACAATCGAGTTCACCTCCTGAATCCCTGGCACCATCGACAATTTCTCAAAGAAAAACCGCTCGTACGCCTCGATGTCCGACGTCACGATGCGCAGCAGAAAATCCACCGCCCCCATTAGCACATAGCACTCCAACACTTCCGGAAAGCCGCGAATCGCATCGGTGAACTCAGTGAAGTTGGATCGGCCGTGGGCGTTGAGTTTGACCTCGGCAAAAATCTGCGTGTTGAGGCCGATCTTCTTGCGATCCAACAACGTCACCTGCCCGCGGATCACACCTTCCTCCTTCAGCCGCTGGATTCGTCGCCAGCATGGCGACTGGGACAAACCCACCTGTTCGGCAATCTGTGCACTGGAAAGCGAAGCGTCCTCCTGCAACAGGGCCAGGATGCGACGGTCGTAAGCGTCCAACTCGCTATGCATAGAAATACCTATTATTGAATCAAACTCGAATTGATCTATTCGATTTTTAGCAAAACATGCCCATCTTAGATAAGAAATCTCCGCTGGCGAATGTAAAAATTCCTTCCATCGAATCTGGAGAGTCAGCATGCACGCCGTCGAAACCATCCAACCTGCTGCGCGCGCCGATGCGTGGGCTGTCACCAGCGCCCATTGCCAGGCGCACTACCAGATCGTTGCCGAGGCGGAGCCCGATGTGTTGTGCCGAGTACTCAACTATTTTGCGTTGCAGTTTCTGACGCCTCGGCACGTCGCCGTGAATCGGGAAGACGACCTGCTGAACATCGACATCGTGATCGATGGCCTGAGCTGGCATCGGGCCCAAGTCATCGGTGAAAAGATTCGAAACCTGATCAGCGTGTGCGCGCTGGACATGTGGTCAGCTGATTCCGTGGGGCCTATAGCGGTGGTTGCAGCCGCTCAGTAAAGACCTGCAACACACACTGGGAGGATGAAACTCGGGAGCTGGCTAGCCTGAAATTTCGTCCAAGGCTACCCAGGAACACCTTCATGTCTGTTGATCAGCGATTGGAACTGCATGCGTTGCTGCCGGCCTTGGTGGAGGAAGGTTTGATCACTCCCGACGCCGCGCAGCGGTTATCGGCGGCGCACCCCGACAACGCTCAACACCCATTGGAGCGTATCGCCGCCCATGGGCCTTCCCTGGAAACCCTGACCCAATGGCTTGCCCAGCGTGTCCGGCAACCTTATCTGCGTATCGACCCGTTGAAGATAGATGTCGCAACAGTGGTGCCACTGATGTCCCACGCGTTCGCCCAGCGCCACGCCATTCTTGCCGTGGCCGTGGATGCGCATACCGTTACCGTCGCCAGCGCCCAGCCCCACGTCAGCAGTTGGGAATCCGGACTGGCGCAAGTACTCAAGCGTTCGATCAAGCGAGTGGTTGCAAACCCTCAGGACATCCAGCGGTGTATCAGCGAGTTTTACCGGCTGGCGAAGTCCGTCAGCGGGGCCGATCAAAAGGTCGCGGTGCCGGGTAACTTCGAGTTGCTGAACCTTGGCGCCAGCGACCAGGAGCCGGACGCGAATGACGCACATATCGTTAATATCGTCGACTGGCTGTTGCAGTACGCCTTCGCACAGCGGGCCAGCGATATTCATATCGAGCCTGGCAGTGAGCAGGGTCGGGTACGTTTTCGCATTGATGGGTTGCTGCACGACGTCTATCAATTTCCACCCCAGGTGACGATGGCGGTGGTCAGCCGCCTGAAAAGCCTGGGGCGGATGAACGTGGCAGAAAAGCGCAAGCCCCAGGATGGCCGGGTCAAGACCAAAAGCCCGACGGGCGCAGAAGTTGAGTTGCGTCTGTCGACCTTGCCCACAGCCTTCGGCGAGAAACTGGTGATGCGGATTTTCGACCCCCAGGTGCTGCTCAAGGATTTTGACCAGTTGGGTTTATCCACCGAGGACCAGCACCGCTGGCACGCGATGACGCGCCAGACCCACGGCATCATCCTCGTCACCGGTCCTACCGGCTCAGGCAAGACCAGCACTCTTTACACCACGCTCAAGCAACTGGCGACCCGGGAGGTCAACCTGTGCACGGTGGAAGATCCGATCGAGATGGTCGAGCCGGCCTTTAACCAGATGCAGGTGCAGCACAACATCGACCTGACCTTCGCCAGCGGCATCCGCGCTCTGCTGCGCCAAGACCCGGACATCATCATGATCGGCGAGATTCGCGATCAGGAAACCGCAGAAATGGCTATCCAGGCCGCACTGACCGGGCACTTGGTCCTCTCGACGCTGCACACCAACGATGCGCCCAGCGCCATTAGCCGCTTGCAGGAACTGGGCATCGCTCATTATTTGATCAAGGCCACCTTGTTGGGTGTTATGGCGCAGCGCTTGGTACGAGTGCTGTGCCCCCATTGCAAGCGCTCGACGGGCGATGTCCACGAGGCCGTCGGATGTGCGGAATGTCGGAACAGCGGGTACCGGGGACGCGCAGGGGTCTACGAAATCATGGTGTTGAATGAGTCGATCAAAGCACTGATCACTCCGGGCGCCGACGTGCAGACCTTACGCCAGGCGGCTATTGCGCAAGGCATGTGCAGCCTGCGCATGGCCGGATTGAGGAAGGCGCAAGCTGGGCTGACCACGATGGCCGAAGTGTTGCGAGTAACGCCTGGGGATTCGGTAACAAATCCTTTGGTTACGGCGCGCTGAAATCGTTCTTATCTGTGACAACACCGTTACACTCGGCCAACCGTCGTTTAACTGACACCATCAGATAGGGAATCGCTATGCAGATCGGAACCGTACTGCTTCTTTTCGTGGGCTTGGCCGCCGCCATATTATTCATGGGCTTCAAGGTGGTGCCTCAAGGCTACCAGTGGACCGTCGAGCGTTTCGGCCGTTATACCAACACCCTCAAGCCTGGCCTGAACATCATCATCCCGGTCATGGATCGCATCGGTCGCAAGATCAACGTGATGGAGAGCGTGCTGGATATTCCACCCCAGGAAGTCATCACCGCCGACAACGCCACCGTACAGATAGACGCCGTGTGTTTCTTCCAGGTTGTCAATACCGCCCAGGCCGCCTACGAGGTCAACAACCTCGAACACGCCATCCGCAATTTGCTGCAAACCAATATCCGCACCGTGCTCGGCTCCATGGAGCTGGATGCCATGCTCAGCCAGCGTGACGGCATCAACGAAAAACTGCTGCGCACCGTGGATGAAGCCACTGCTCCGTGGGGCATCAAGATCACCCGTATCGAGATCAAAGACATCAGCCCGCCCGCCGACCTGATGGCCGCCATGTCCGGCCAGATGAAAGCCGAGCGGATCAAGCGTGCGCAAATCCTTGAGGCCGAAGGCCTGCGAGCATCGGCAATCCTGACTGCCGAAGGCAAGAAGCAGGCACAGATTCTTGAAGCTGAAGGTGGACGCCAAGCCGCATTCCTGGAGTCTGAAGCCCGTGAGCGTCAAGCAGAGGCTGAAGCCCGTGCAACCCAGGTGGTCTCCGAGGCCATCGCCACCGGTAACGTGCAGGCCATCAACTACTTCGTTGCGCAAAAATACATCGACGCCTTGGGCAAACTTGCCTCGGCCAACAACAGCAAGGTCATCCTGATGCCGCTTGAAGCCAGCCAGGTGATCGGTGCGGTGGGCGGCATCGGCGAGATCGTCAAGGCAACGTTCGATAACAAGAAAGGTTGAGGCCGTCGCCATGTGGGATTTCCTGCAGCATCTTTCATTCTGGGATTGGCTGGCGCTGGGTACAGTGCTGTTGATTCTTGAAGTGTTCGGCGCCGGTGGTTACCTGCTATGGATGGGTATCGCAGCAGCAGCCGTAGGCGTTATCAAGTTCCTGGTGCCGCCCCTGGGACCGGAATGGCAACTGCTGCTGTTCGCCGTGTTGTCGATATTGACAGCGGTCTACTGGTGGAAACGCCAGCGAAGCAGCGCAAAGGCCAGTGACCAACCGGGGCTCAACGAGCGCGGCTCGGAGCTGATCGGCCGCACATTTGTAGTGCATCAGGCGATCGCGGGCGGTCGGGGTAAGGTAAAAGTCGGTGATGGCGTATGGATGGTGACCGGTCCTGACAGCCCTGTAGGCGCTCAAGTACGGGTGGTTGGCCTGGATGGCGTGATTTTGAAGGTAGAAACTGTTTAGTCAGTGATGGAACTCGGTTGGGCTAACTACAATCAAACGTTACAGATCACCCACCCGGAGTCACCCATCATGCGTCTCAAATATGCTGTCGCTACCCTTGCTGTGCTTTCCCTTCCTGTCGGTTCAGCCATGGCCGACAGTTTCTGGCGCAATGTCATCTCGTCGGGCGCCACCACCGGCTCGACGTACCTGACCTTCAAGGACCACAAGCTGGTCGTTGCCGCACAAGACGACGCAGGCAGCTTTGTTGCCAGCGACGGCGGCATCCGTGGCCCATACTTGGAAGCCGCCATGCAGAAAGTCCGCGCCGATAATCCTGGCCTGCAGGCCACGGATATGGAGCTGGCTAACGCTATCCTCGCGAAAAACGCTGTCACCGAGTGATTTCCGCACTCTGAAGAATGCCGCTTTTGAAGCGGCATTTTTTTTGCCCGTAACATGACGATTCATTCACAGGTGACAGGCTATATTCAGTCAAGCCGTGCAACCATGCCGGCACTGATACCTCCCATACTCATCGCCAACCTGAAACGGATGCATTCGTCGTTATGAGCCAACTGCCCTTTCTGCCGTTCTCCAAACCCACCATCGATGAAGCCACCATCTCGGCGGTGGGCGATGTATTGCGTTCGGGCTGGATCACCAGTGGGCCGAAGGTTCAGGCGTTCGAGGCGCAGCTGTCGGAATATTTTGGCGGGCGCCACGTTCGCACCTTCAACTCGGGCACCTGCACCATGGAGATTGCCTTGCGCATCGCCGGTATCGGGCCTGGGGATGAAGTCATCACCACACCGATTTCCTGGGTGGCAACGGCCAACGTAATTCTGGAAGTCGGCGCAACACCTGTGTTCGCCGATATCGACCCCATCACCCGCAATATCGACCTGTCCCAGGTGGAAGCCGCGATCACACCGCGCACCAAGGCCATCATCCCCGTTTACCTGGCCGGGCTGCCGTTGGATATGCCAATGCTTTACGCGCTGGCCAACAAGTACAAACTGCGTATCGTCGAAGACGCGGCCCAGGCCCTTGGCTCCAGTTGGGATGGCGAACGCATTGGCGCCACCGGGGACTTCGTTTCGTTCAGCTTCCAGGCCAACAAGAACATCACCTCGTCCGAGGGTGGTTGCCTGGTTTTGAATAGCGCCGAAGAGGCACGCCTGGCAGAAAAATACCGCCTGCAGGGCGTCACCCGTACCGGCTTCGACGGCCTGGATGTTGATGTGCTGGGTGGCAAGTTCAATATGACCGATATCGCTGCGGCCATTGGCCTGGGGCAGTTTGCCCATATCGAGAAAATCACCGCCCACCGCCAGAACCTGGCGAGGCACTACTTCAAGTGTTTCGGCAGTGACTTTGAAGAGAAGTACGGCGCACAACTGCCACCCGCCGACTTCGAAAACAGCAACTGGCACCTGTTCCAGCTAGTGCTGCCGGAGCGTCAGGACGGCCTGCCGGCCCGCGCAACGTTCATGGAACAGATGCAGGCTCATGGCGTGGGCATTGGTTATCACTACCCACCGATCCACCTGCTAAGCCTTTATCGGGCACAGGGTTTCAAGGAAGGCATGTTCCCGGTGGCGGAAAAGGTTGGGCGCTTGATTGTTTCATTGCCGATGTTCACGGCGATGACTGAGGCGGATGTGGAGCGGTCGGTGGCGGCAGTGAAAGCGGTGCTCAAACGCTAACCCTATAGGGGCCGGTTTGCCGGCCCCTATAGGGTTATGTGCGGTGTTACTCGCCGATGGCGGCTTTGTAACCAGCAGCATCCAGCAGTTTTTCCAGGTCAGCCGGGTTGCTTGGCTTGAGCTTGAAGATCCAGGCGCCATACGGGTTGGAGTTCAGCAACTCGGGGCTACCACTCAGTTCCTCGTTGACTGCAATCACTTCGCCTGCAACCGGGGCGTAGATATCCGAAGCGGCCTTGACCGACTCCACCACACCTGCCTGATCAGTCGCGCCAAACTGGGCGCCGACTTCGGCCAACTCAACAAACACCACATCACCCAACGCTTCCTGGGCGTGGTCGGAGATCCCGACGGTCACGGTACCGTCAGCTTCCAGACGGGCCCATTCATGACTCTCGGCAAAACGCAGGTCGGCCGGGATATTGCTCATAGTCTGTGTCCTCAGAAGTAGTGTCAGCGGCCATCGGCCTGCCGGAAATAGTTAGATCAAGGTTTTGCCATGGCGCACGAAGGTCGGTTTGACCACTCGGACCGGGTACCACTTGCCGCGGATTTCCACTTCGGCCCGGTCGGCAGTTGCCGTCGGTACACGCGCCAAGGCAATGGATTTGCTCAGCGTAGGAGAGAAACTACCACTGGTGATCTCACCTTCGCCAACATTGGCGATGCGAACCACCTGATGAGCGCGTAAAACCCCACGTTCTTCCAGTACCAGCCCGACCAGTTTGAACTGCACACCGGCGGCCAGCTCTGCTTCCAGCGCCGCACGCCCGATGAAATCGCGCTCGGCTGGTTCCCAGGCGATACTCCACGCCATGTTGGCCGCCAGGGGCGAAACGTTCTGGTGGATATCCTGGCCGTACAGGTTCATGCCGGCTTCCAGGCGCAGGGTGTCCCGCGCGCCGAGGCCGATAGGTGAGATGCCTGCACCCACCAGATCGTTGAAAAATCCCGGTGCCTGATCGGCAGGCAACACAATTTCCAGGCCGTCTTCGCCGGTGTAACCCGTGCGGGCGATAAACCAATCGCCGTCGGCCTCGCCTTCAAATGGCTTGAGCTGGTGGATCAGGGTGCCGCGAGACTGGGTGACCAACTCGGCGATCTTCTGCCGAGCATGGGGGCCTTGAATGGCGAGCATGGCCAACTCGGGCCGCTCGTGCAGTTGCACTTGATAGCTGCCGAGTTGCGCCTGCATCCAGGCGATGTCCTGGTCACGAGTGGCGGCGTTGACCACCAACCGGTACCCGGCATCAGTGCGATAGACAATCATGTCGTCCACCACGCCGCCCTGCTCGTTGAGCATGGCGCTGTACAACGCACGGCCACAGCCATGCAAACGTTCGACATCATTGGCCAGCAGGTGCTGGAGCCATTCCTTGGCCTGGGGGCCGCTGATATCGATCACGGTCATATGAGATACATCGAACACCCCGCAGTCGCGTCGCACCTGATGGTGCTCTTCAACTTGCGAGCCGTAATGCAAAGGCATATCCCAACCGCCAAAATCGACCATTTTCGCGCCGAGGGCGAGATGCAGGTCATACAGAGGCGTACGCTGTCCCATGGGTTTCTCCTTCCGGGCTTGGCGAAGGTGCGCAGCGTTGCTGTTCGTGCTGAAGACCTTGAATTACAAGGGCTGCAGCCACGTACAACGACCCGATCCGAAAGGCGGAGCGCACCGAATGCCGCGCATTGTAGCCTCAAGCCGTAGGACTGACACCTAACCGATTGGTCGGGCAGAGCGTCGGATCAGCCCGATCACCGGCAGCAGGCCCACCAGTACCAGTGTCAGTGCCGGCAGCGAAGCCCGTGCCCACTCGCCCTCGCTGGTCATTTCAAAGATCCGCACCGCCAGGGTGTCCCAGCCGAACGGGCGCATCAGCAAGGTTGCGGGCATTTCCTTGAGCACATCCACGAACACCAGCAGCGCTGCACTGAGGGTGCCGGGTAGCAACAGCGGAAGATACACTTTGCAAAACAGTCGCGGCCCACTCACGCCCAAACTACGCGCCGCTTCCGGCAACGAAGGCCGGATGCGCGCCAGGCTATTTTCCAACGGCCCGTAGGCCACCGCTAGAAAACGCACCAGATACGCCAGCACCAGCGCCGACAGGCTGCCCAGCAACAGCGGTTTGCCCGCACCACCGAGCCAGCCGGACAGCGGCACCACCAGTTCGCGGTCCAGATAACTGAACGCCAACATGATCGACACCGCCAGCACCGAACCCGGCAATGCATAGCCAACATTGGCCAGGCTGATACCGGAGCGAATCGCCCGGGTCGGCGACAGGCGGTTGGCGAAGGCAAGTACCAGCGCCACGCTGACCGTGATCAATGCCGCGATACCACCGAGATAGAGGGTATGGACGATCAGGCCCGAATACCGCTCATCCAGGTCGAACCGGCCGCGCTGCCAGAACCAGACGATCAACTGCAGCACCGGAATGACAAAGGCGCACGCAAACACCAGCCCACACCAGGCACTGGCGGCTAACGCTTTGAACCCACGCAGGTGGTAGAGCGCCTTGCCCCGAGGCCGCTCATTGCTGGGACGGCTCGCGCCACGGGCACGCCGTTCGCCGTACAGCACCAGCATCACCACCAGCAATAACAGGCTGGCCAGTTGGGCTGCGCTGGAAAGACTGAAAAAGCCGTACCAGGTTTTATAGATCGCGGTGGTAAAGGTATCGAAGTTGAACACCGAGACCGCACCGAAATCCGCCAGGGTTTCCATCAACGCCAGGGCGACCCCGGCGCCAATCGCCGGCCGCGCCATGGGTAGCGCCACGCGCCAGAACGCTTGCCACGGCGATTGCCCCAACACTCGCGCGGCTTCCATCAGGCCTTTGCCCTGGGCCAGGAATGCAGTGCGCGCCAGCAGGTAGACGTAGGGGTAGAACACCAGCACCAACACGATGATCACGCCACTGGTGGAACGCACGCGAGGCAGGCGCAGACCGGTGCCGAACCACTCTCGCAGCAGGGTCTGCACTGGGCCTGCGAAATCCAGCAGGCCAACAAAGACGAAGGCAAGCACGTAGGCGGGGATGGCGAAGGGGAGCATCAACGCCCAGTCAAGCCAGCGCCGGCCGGGGAATTCGCAGAGGCTAGTGAGCCAGGCCAGGCTTACGCCCAAGAGGGTCACGCCCAAACCCACCCCAACCACAAGGGTCAGGGTATTGCCCAGCAGCCGGGGCATCTGGGTTTCCCACAGATGGGACCAGATTTGCGCATCGATGCTTTGCCAGGACAGCAACAGCACGCTCAGCGGCAGCAGCACCAGGGCGGCGACGGTGAAAACCGGCAGGTACCAGCGGCGTTGGGCGGGGTGGGCCAAAGGTGGGTTCTCGATAATGAAGATCTTGAAATCACCACAACCCAATGTGGAAGGGGGCTTGCCCCCGATGTCGGAATGTCAGTCGACTCATCGGTGACTGATCCTCCGCCATCGGGGGCAAGCCCCCTCCCACATTTGGATCTGCGGCGTCCTACAAATTGTACTTAGTTCCAGCCGGCGCGATCCATCAAGCGAATGGCTTCAGCCTGGCGCTTACCCGCCACTTCCACCGGCAAGGTGTCCGCAACGAACTTGCCCCAGGTCGCCACTTCGGCCGACGGCGGTACAGCCGGGTTGGCCGGGAACTCCTGATTCACATCGGCAAAGATCTTCTGCGCTTCAGGTGTGGTCATCCATTCCACCAGAGCCTTGGCGACTTCCGGGTGTGGCGCGTGCTTGGTCAAGCCGATACCCGACAGGTTCACATGCACACCACGGTCGCCCTGGTTCGGCCAGAACAGCTTCACAGCCAGGTCCGGCTTCTGCTTGTGCAGGCGGCCGTAGTAGTAGGTGTTGACGATACCCACGTCGCACTGCCCGGCGTTGATCGCCTCCAGCACGGCGATGTCATCAGAGAACACGTCAGTAGAGAGGTTATTCACCCAGCCCTTGACGATTTCTTCGGTCTTGGCCGCGCCGTGGGTTTCGATCAGGGTCGCGGTGAGCGACTGGTTGTAGACCTTTTTCGCCGTGCGCAGGCACAGACGACCTTCCCACTGTTTGTCGGCCAGGGCTTCGTAGGTGGTCAAATCACCCGGTTTTACCCGGTCAGTGGAATAGGCGATGGTCCGCGCACGCAGGCTCAAGCCAGTCCAAGCGTGGGCGGATGAGCGGTATTGCAGAGGAATGTTCTTGTCGATCACGGGCGAGGTGAAGGGTTGCAGGATGCCCATTTGCTCGGCCTGCCAGAGGTTGCCGGCATCCACGGTGAGCAACAGGTCGGCGGTAGCGTTTTCGCCCTCGGCCTTGATGCGCTGCATCAGCGGGGCTTCCTTGTCGGTGATGAACTTCACCTGGACGCCAGTCTTTTTGGTGTAGGCATCGAACACGGGTTTGATCAGTTCGTCGATGCGCGAGGAGTAGACCACCACTTCGTCGGCTGCCTGCACAGTCGTGCTGCCGATCAGGGTGAGTGCCAGGGCAGTCAGTAGGCGCTTGGGTGCCAACATGGGTGCGGTCTCTCATTTGCAAAGTGAGCGCAAATGATAGGGACTCACATTTGGTAACGCTCGGTGGAGGCGTTACCAGATGTTGCACAGATGCCTCAGGGTTTCGCGAGTGTTGGCAGATCGCCCGTCAAGCCCAAGGCCTGGCGCACAAATACCGCTTTGGCTTCGGGCATCTGGTCGACCATCTTCAGCCCGGCGTTACGCAACCAACGTAACGGCAGTTGATCGGCCTGGAACAACCGCTCAAAACCTTCCATTGCGGCCATCAGCGCCAAGTTGTGGGGCATCCGACGACGTTCGTAACGGCTCAGCACTTTCACATCCGCCAGACGCTCGCCGCGTTCAGTAGCCGACAGCAACACTTCGGCCAGCACTGCCGCATCGAGGAAACCCAGGTTGACGCCCTGCCCGGCCAACGGGTGGATCACATGAGCCGCATCGCCGATCAACGCCAAGCCCTCAGCCACGTAGCGTTTGGCGTGACGCTGGCGCAACGGTACGCAAACCCGTGGATCAGCACTGACCACAGTGCCAAGCCGCCCTTCAAAGGCGCGCTCCAGCTCACGGCAAAAACTTTCATCATCCAAGGCCATCAGGCGCTCGGACTCAGCCGGTGTGGTGGACCATACGATCGAACACCAATCTTCCTGCCCATCGCGTACCAACGGCAAAAACGCCAACGGGCCGGTGTCGGTAAAGCGTTGCCACGCCGTACGCTGGTGCGGCTGACTGCTACGTACGCTGGTGACGATGGCGTTATGCAAGTAATCCCATTCACGGGTGGCGGTGCCGGTCAGGCGACGCACGGCGGAGTTGGCGCCATCGGCGGCGACCACCAACGGCGCGCGCAAGGTGCGGCCATCGGCCAGGGTCAGCAGCCAGTCATCGCCGGAGCGGCGCATCTGCTCCAACCGCGCGTTGGCCAGCAGGCCCAGGTCGCAGTCGTGCAGGCGATCAAGCAAAGCATCCTGCACCACACGGTTTTCGACGATATGCCCGAGCACCTCGGCGTGCACGCTGGCCGCCGAAAAGTGGATCTGCCCAGTGCCGCTGCCGTCCCACACCTGCATCTCGCCGTAAGGGCTGGCCCGGCGCGACACAATGCCGTCCCACACGCCCAAGCGCTCCAGGATGCGCTGGCTGGCGGCCGATAAGGCGCTCACGCGGGGTTCGAAGGCCGCGTCACGGTCGAACGGTTTGACGCTCAGCGGGCTGCCATCGAGCAGCAGCACTTGCAGGCCACTCCCCTGCAACGCCAGCGCCAGCGCGCTTCCGACCATTCCGGCCCCGACAATCAGCACATCTGCGCGCATGTCCATGGTTTAAGCCTGTCTCGCTTGCGGCTTGCGCCGCACGTAAAGGGTTTTGTCGACCCGCGCCACCAGGGTGCCGGAGCCGTCATGAATCTGGACCGTGAGGTGAGGCAGGTATTTCTCGCCGCCTTCGGTCTGTCGGCGCACCTCGTCAAGCAAGGCCTCGTCGATGAAAAATTCGGCGTACACCGGGCCTTTGCCCGGCGAGATAAAGTCGATGCTCGCGGCCTTGTCCCAGACAATGTAGTCGCGGCCCAGATTTTCCATCAGCATCAGCATGTAGAACGGGTCGACCATCGAATACAGGCTACCGCCGAACTGCGTGCCGACGTAATTACGGTTGTACCAACCCAGCCCCATACGCACTTTGACGTGACGAAAATCCGCGCTCATATGCTGCACGCTGACGCCAGCGCCCAGGTATGGCGGGTACAGGGTCATGATCCAACGCAGCAAGCGCGCCTTGCCCAACCGCGCCACCAGCCACTTACGCATCGGGACGCGTCCCCAAGCCCATGGCCTGACGGGCGAACCAGCGTTTGGCCGGCGGCAACAAATCCAGGCCCAGCAGCCCCATATTGCGGCCCAGCGCTACCAGCGGTTGTGCACTGCCAAACAGGCGCGTGACCTGATCGGAGAAACCGACAGTCAACTTCTGGTCCATACGCTGGCGCTCGCGGTACGCCTGTAACGTCGCCAGGTCACCGGGCACCGCTGGCCCGGCGAGCAGGGCCTCGGCCAAGGCACTCGCATCGCGCAGGGAAAGGTTGAAACCCTGCCCTGCAATTGGGTGCAGGCTGTGGGCGGCGTTGCCGAGGATCACCAGGTGGGAACGTACCTGCTCTTCGGCTTCCACCAGGGTCAGCGGATACAAATGGCGCGCGCCGACTTGCTTCAAGGTGCCCAGACGGTAGCCGAACACGCTCTGTAATTCGCTGAGGAAACTGCGTTCGTCGAGGGCGGCCAGGCGCTGGGCGTCCATGCCGATGCGTGTCCACACCAGCGCGCAGCGGTTGTCTGGCAGCGGCAGCAAGGCCATCGGGCCTTCGTCGGTGAAGCGCTCGAAGGCTTCGCCGTTATGGGCTTCGCTGGGAGTGATGTTGGCAATCAGCGCGCTCTGGTTGTACGGACGGGTCTTCACGCCAATGCCCAATTGCTCGCGCAAGCCGGATCGGCCGCCATCGGCGAGCACGGCGAGGTCGCATTCCAACACGGTTTCATCGTTGAGCGTCAGGCGATAGCCGTCGGGCAGCGGCTCCATGCGGGTGACTTCCGCCGGGCAGCGCCAGCTGACCACGTCTTTGTCCAGGCCTTGCCACAGGCATTGGCCGAGCCAGGCGTTTTCCACTACGTAGCCGAGTGCTGGCACGCCCTCCTCCATGGCGGACAAACGTGCGGTGGAGAAACGCCCACGGTCCGACACGTGAATCTGCTTGATCGGCTCGGCTCGGCGGGAAACCTCCTGCCAGATACCCAGCCGCTGATAAATCTGGCGCGCGCCAAACGACAGCGCCGACGATCGTGCATCGTAGCTTGGCTGGTAGCTGTCGCCCGGAGCGAAGGGCTCGATCAGCATGATCTTCCAGCCCCGCGCCTTGGCCCCGGCCTGCAACGCCAGCGCCAGGCTGGCGCCCACCAGGCCACCGCCGATAATCGCAAGATTGACCCGGCTCATCGGGAGGCCGCCATCAGCGCTTCGATCTCGACGACGGTCTTGGGAACGCCGCCGGTCAGGATTTCACAGCCTTGCTTGGTCACTACCACGTCGTCCTCGATGCGTACGCCAATGCCACGCCATTTCTTCGCCACGTTCTGGTTGTCCGGCGAAATATAGATCCCCGGCTCCACGGTCAACGCCATGCCGACTTCCAGCACCCGCCATTCACCGCCCACCTTGTACTCGCCCACATCGTGCACATCCATGCCCAGCCAATGGCCGGCGC
Source organism: Pseudomonas sp. H1_D04 (assembly GCF_054683855.1). Classification (NCBI taxonomy): domain Bacteria; kingdom Pseudomonadati; phylum Pseudomonadota; class Gammaproteobacteria; order Pseudomonadales; family Pseudomonadaceae; genus Pseudomonas; species Pseudomonas sp. H1_D04. Next base: position 2,447,500 of record NZ_CP162826.1, on the reverse strand, counting down.
GGTGCATATAGAAAGGTTTATAGGCTTCGCTGGCGATCAGCTCGTCAACGTCACCTTGCAGCAGTCCCAACTTAACCAGCCCAGCGGTGATGACCTGCACGGTCGCCTCATGGGCCTGGTTCCAATGTTTATTCGGCGCGATCTCGGCAAAGGCGGCTTCCTGGGAGGCCAGCACAATCTCGTAGATCGCTTTTTGCTCAGGTGAAAACTTTCCGTTGACCGGCCAGGTGCGGGTAATGTCGCTGGCGTAGCAGTCGATCTCGCAACCGGCGTCGATCAGCACCAGGTCCCCATCCTTGAGCAGCGCGTCATTCTGCTGGTAATGCAGGATGCAGCTGTTGCGCCCGGCGGCGACGATGGAGCCGTAAGCCGGCATCTTCGCGCCGCCTTTGCGGAATTCGTAATCCAGCTCGGCTTCCAGGCTGAACTCATGCAACCCAGCGCGGCTGGCCTGCATCGCCTTGACGTGGGCAGCGCAGGAAATCCGCGCGGCCTCGCGCATCACCCTCACTTCTGCCGCCGATTTATACAGGCGCATGTCGTGGAGCAGATGATCCAAGGCAACAAATTCGTTCGGGGGCTGGGCGCCGAGGTGCGCTTTAGAGCGGATCACATTGATCCACTCCATCACGTGCCGGTCAAATTCAGCGTTGCTGCCCATGGCCGAATACACCCGGTCACGGCCTTCGATCAGTCCGGGCAGGATGTCGTCGATATCGGTGATGGGGAAGGCATCGTCGGCGCCAAACTCACGGATTGCGCCTTCGGTACCGGCACGCAGGCCGTCCCACAGTTCACGCTCGGCATTGCGTTCGCGGCAGAACAGCACGTACTCGCCATGCTGGCGACCGGGCATCAGCACGATCACTGCTTCGGGTTCGGGGAAACCGCTCAGGTACTGGAAGTCGCTGTCCTGGCGGTAAACGTGCTCGACATCGCGATTGCGGATGGCCACGGCGGCGGCCGGCAGAATCGCGATGCTGTTGGGTTCCATCTGCGCCATGAGCGCCTTGCGGCGGCGGGTGTATTCCGCTTTGGGGATATGGATCATGGGCAGATGGGCTTCCTTTCTTAGTGCAGCGACGGCTTGGGTGCAGCAGGCTCAGCGGACTTCTTGGTCTCGGTGAACAGCAGCAACGGCGCGACGCGCAGGTATTCCATGACTTCCATGTAGTCGCCTTCGCCGTCTTCGGACTCTTCCAGCGCATCTTGCACTTGGGAGATCGCGGCGAGGTCCTGCAGCACTTCCTTCGCGTCGGTGCTCAGCTCCAGGCCGCCGGCGTTCACGCCGAAACCGTGGAGGAAACCCTGGCACCATTGGCCCAATGCGGCGGCGCGTTCGGTGAGCGGAGCGTCGTCGGTCGGTAGCAACAGGACCACGGTGACGTCATCACCGGTCAGTTCGCCCTTGACCATCTCTTGCAGGCCGATCAGCGCGTTACGCACGTTGTCGGTCGGTTCGGTTTCCAACAGCTCGGCGACATCGGCCAACCAGTTGTCGGCATCAAAGCCAACACCGGTGCAGCTGCGACCCAACAGCACGCCGTGCAGTTCGGCAGGCGAACATGGGTGACCGCTGGTGCTCAGCAGTTTGGAAAAAGCATCGTACGGGGAGTTCTGAATGGGCATGGTGAGCTAGGCGCCAGACGGCGCAATGTCTAGAATGGAGCGCTGTATCCTAGCACCGGCAGACGTACCAAGACTATCAAGGGCGTCAGATCGTTTATCCTGCAGTTGCCATTCATCAGACAAAATCCAGTGGAACCCAATGGAAGACACCGACCTGCAAGCGCTGATGGCCAGACTCGAATTGCTAATTACTCGGGTCGAGCAACTTAAGAGTCAAAACGGACTCCTATTAGCTCAGGAAAAGACCTGGCGCGAGGAACGCGCTCACCTCATTGAAAAAAACGAAATCGCCCGGCGTAAGGTCGAATCGATGATTTCGCGCCTGAAGGCCCTGGAGCAAGACTCATGAGTTCAAGCAATAGCGTCACCGTGCAGATCCTCGACAAAGAATATTCGATCATCTGTCCCCAGGAAGAGCGCAACAACCTGGTGAGCGCCGCCCGTTACCTGGATGGCAAAATGCGTGAAATCCGCAGCAGCGGCAAAGTGATCGGCGCCGACCGTATCGCCGTGATGGCCGCGCTGAACATTACCCACGATCTGCTGCATAAGCAGGAACGCCCTGACGTGCAGGCCAGCGGCTCGACCCGCGAGCAGGTTCGCGATCTGCTCGAACGTGTTGATCTGGTGCTTTCCAGCGACACAGAGCAACCCAAGGGCTGATCCCCGCGACTGTTTAAGGTATACTCGCCCCACTCCCTGGCGTGCTTGCCAGTCGGCGATGTCCCGGAGCCGATTCGCACTACCCTGGAAGTTGCACGTTGGGCTGGTGTGCATGTCCGCTAGACGGAAAGCCTTAAAGCCTACTGCTTCTTCCACCTTGAACTTTCGGGTTCAAGGGCTTAGTCGACAGCGGTTCTGTCGGGGAGCCTGAATTCCAAACTCAATGCCAGTCTTAAGGACTGGCATTGTTTTATGAGCCGAAAAACCATGACCGAACCTGCGCCGCTTTCCCGTCCGCAACTTCGACGCATGTTACGCAACGCCCGCCGCGCCCTTACGCCGAGCGAGCAGCGCCAAGCCGCCCACGGCCTGTATCGGCAACTGGCACAGCACCCGCTATTTCGCCGGGCCAAACATATTTCCTTGTATCTACCGACGGACGGTGAAATCGATCCGCGCCTGCTGCTGCGCGCCGCTCAGCGCCGGGGCAAGGCCACCTATCTGCCGGTGCTCAGCGCTTGGCCGCGTACCAAGATGGTGTTCCAGCGCGTGAAGCCTGGGGACAAGCTGCTGCCCAACCGCTTTCGGATTCTGGAACCAAGGGTCAATGCCAAGCGCCAGCGCAAGGTGTGGGCGCTGGACCTGGTGTTGCTGCCGTTGGTGGGGTTCGATGACGCGGGTGGCCGCCTGGGCATGGGCGGCGGTTTCTACGATCGCAGCCTGGCGTATCTGGCACGCCGTCAAAGCTGGCGCAAGCCGACGCTGCTAGGCCTGGCCCATGAATGTCAGAAGGTCGATCGATTGGCACAAGCCAGTTGGGATGTGCCATTGGCTGGCACTGTCACTGATAAGCAGTGGTATGTCGCAAAAACGCCGCTTGAAGCAGCGGCGTCTTGAAGAAGGCTTAACGCTTGAACGGTTGCGGCTGCTGTTGAGCCAGTTCAACGGGAGCATCGGTCTTGTTCGACCACAAGCTTTGGGCATACCCGGTGGTCACGACGCCCAGACCAAACAAAATCACCAAAATCCATAGTAAATCCGGTTTACGTTGCATCGATTGCCCCCCTTCAGGCATCTCGTACACGATGACAACAACGTTCCAAAGTAGTCCGTTGCAGCTGCGTCAAGCTTAAAGGCCGGCATTTTGCGGTAACGTGAACCAACACGCAAACCTTGGCGCCAACCGACTGTCGGTTTGTCATCAAATTGCCTGACAACTTGCCCACTGCCTTTTTCAGGAGCCCAAAAATGGCCTACTGGCTGATGAAATCCGAGCCCGACGAACTGTCCATCAGCGGCCTGGAAAAGCTTGGCGAAGCGCGCTGGGACGGCGTACGCAACTACCAGGCGCGCAACTTCCTACGCGCCATGGCCGTGGGCGATGAGTTTTTCTTCTATCACTCCAGTTGCCCAGAGCCAGGCATTGCGGGTATCGGCAAAATTGTCGAAGCGGCCTACCCGGATCCGACCGCACTGGAACCGGACAGCCACTATTTCGACGCCAAAGCCACCCCGGAGAAAAACCCGTGGACTGCGATCAACGTCGCGCACGTCCAAACCTTCCCCAAGGTGCTGGGGCTCGGCTACTTGAAACAGCAAACCGCCCTCGCCGAATTGCCCCTGGTGCAAAAAGGCAGCCGCCTGTCGGTGATGCCGGTCACCGCCGAGCAATGGGCGACGGTGCTGGCGCTGCGCTGACGAGAACCCTGCGGTCACGCGCTCGACGCATGCATCTGCCCTTTAACCGGGTTAGGCTTGCGCTTCATTTGATCGGTATCAACGCCCCTTGGGCAGCACCGATCAAACTAGGATGCTAAAGCCGCAGGATGCACCCATGTCGACCACACCCCGCTCTTCCCACCTGTTTGCCGTTCTCTTGATCGCGTTGTTGCTCGGTGCCGGCGGCTTCGGTTACTGGCGCTCCACCCAGGACCGTCTGCCCGAAGGTCTGGGCATGGGCAATGGCCGCCTGGAATCCACCGAAGTGCAGATCGCCGCCAAGATCCCAGGGCGCCTGGCCGAAGTGCGGGTCGACGAAGGCGACAAGGTCCTCAAGGGCCAACTGCTGGCGCGCATGGACACCCGCACGCTGGAAGCCCAGCGCGCCCAGGCCGAAGCCGAAGTGCTGAGGGCCAAGGAGAACTTCGCCGCCGCCGAGGCCAACGTGCAACTGCGCCAGAGCGAACAACTGCTGGCCAACCAGGAACTCAAGCGTACCCAGGAGCTGTACAAACGCGGCTTCGCCAGCGGCCAGTTGATCGACCAGCAGCAAGCCCGCCAGAACACCGGCAACGCCGCCGTGACCGCCGCCCAGGCCCAGGTCAATTCGGCAAAAGCCACCATCGGTGCCGCACAAGCCCAGGTCGCGCAGCTCACCAGTGAAATCGACGACAGCAGCCTGCGCGCGCCTATCGACGGCATTATCCAACTGCGCCTGGCCGAACCGGGTGAAGTGCTTGGCGCGGGCGGGCGCGTGTTGCTGCTGATCGACCCCAATGATCAGTACATGAACCTCTATCTGCCCGCCTCCGTGACCGGACGCCTGACCGTCGGCAGTGACGCGCGGATTCTGCTCGACGCCCTGCCCCAGCAGCCGTTGCCGGCCAAGATCAGTTTCGTCGCCGCCAAGTCGCAGTTCACCCCCAAGGAAGTGGAGACCCGCGACGAACGCCAGAAACTGGTATTCCGCGTCAAATTGCACCTGACTCAACCGAGCGCCGTGCCCCAAGCCAAACCGGGTATGCCCGGCTCCGGCTATGTGCGCACAGCTGATATCGACTGGCCGGCCAACCTGCAATGACCGGCCTGGCGCTGCACGCCAAAGGCATCAACCACCATTACGGCAAACAACAGGCGCTGATCGACATCGCCTTCAGCCTGCCCGCCGGTACACGCTGCGGGCTGATCGGCCCGGATGGTGCGGGCAAATCGAGTTTGTTGGGGTTGATCGCCGGCGTTAAGAAACTCCAGGCCGGCCAATTGGAGGTACTCGGCGGCTCCATTCAGGATCGCCGTCACCGCAACAGCCTGTATCCGCGCATCGCCTTCATGCCTCAGGGTTTGGGTGGCAACCTGTACCCCGAGCTGTCCATCAGCGAGAACATCCGCTTCTTCGCCACCCTGTTCGGCCTGTCCAAAGCCGACTGCGACCAGCGCATGCACAACCTGCTGCTGGCCACCGACCTGGCTCGCTTCGCCGAGCGCCCAGCCGGCAAACTCTCCGGCGGCATGAAGCAGAAGCTCGGCCTGTGCTGCGCGCTGATCCACGACCCGGACCTGCTTATCCTTGATGAACCCACCACCGGCGTCGATCCGCTGTCCCGTCGACGCTTCTGGGAGCTGGTAGAAACCGTACGCAGCGAACGCCCGCAACTGACGCTGCTGGTAGCCACGGCCTACATGGAGGAAGCCGAGCAGTTCGAACATTGCATGATGCTCGACCGCGGCAAACTGATCGCCGACGGCCTCAGTCGCGAACTGGCGGCAGCGACGCCGAGCGGCAAACTGGATGAGGCCTTCACCCACTTCCAAGGCGATGGCGCCCATGACAACCAGCCGCTGGTGATCCCGCCAAGGGAAAACGCCAACGCCGATATCGCCATCGAAGCCCACGAGTTGACCCTGCGTTTCGGTGATTTCACGGCGGTGAACAAGGTTAGCTTTGCTATTGGTCGAGGCGAGATTTTCGGCTTCCTCGGCTCCAACGGTTGCGGCAAGACCACCACCATGAAAGTCCTCACCGGGCTGATGCCGGCCACCGAAGGCAGCGCGACACTGCTGGGCAACCCTGTGAACGCAAAGGACCTGGCCACCCGCAAGCGCGTGGGTTTCATGTCCCAGAGTTTCTCGCTGTACGGCGAGCTCAGCGTGCGCCAGAACCTGGTGCTGCACGCGCAACTGTTCGACCTGCCCAAAGCAGACAGTGGGCCGCGTATCGATGAATTGATCCAACGCTTTGACCTGAGCAAGATAGCCGAGCAACCCTCCGGCGAATTACCCCTCGGTCTGCGCCAGCGCTTGTCTTTGGCCGTGGCCGTGCTGCATCGCCCGGAAGTGGTGATCCTCGATGAACCCACTTCCGGCGTCGACCCGGCAGCTCGGGATGATTTCTGGCGGCTGCTGGTCGAGTTGTCTCGGGAGCAAGGCGTAACCATCTTCCTGTCCACCCACTTCATGAACGAAGCCCAGCGCTGCGACCGCATTTCCTTGATGCACGCCGGCAAAGTGCTGGCCTGCGACACACCGGAGGCACTGCAACAGCAGTTCCACGGCGACACCCTGGAAGCTGCGTTCGTCACCTGCCTGGAACAGGCCCAAGGCGAACCCGAGCCTGCCGCACCGGCCAAAACCGTCAGCGAAATCAGTGCGCCGCCCGTGAGCAAACGCGGCTTCAGCCTTTCTCGCCTGTTGGCCGTGGCCAGCCGTGAAGGCAAAGAACTACTGCGCGACAAAGTGCGCATGGCCTTCGCCCTCCTCGGCGCGATGTTCATGATGGTGATCTTCGGCTACGGCATTTCCCTGGACGTGGAAAACCTCGCCTTTGCCGTCTACGACCAGGACCAAAGCCCCCAAAGCCGAGCCTATCTGGAAGCCTTCCGCAGCTCGCGCTACTTCGCCGAACAGGCGCCCATCCAGGATTCCAGTGAGTTGCACCGGCGCCTGCAGCGCTCGGAAATCAAACTGGCCCTGGAGATCCCGCCAGGGTTTGGCCGTGACCTCTACGCTGGCCGCCAACCCACAGTCGCCGCCTGGCTCGACGGCGGCATGCCGTTTCGCGCGGAAACCAGCCGCAACTATGTAGAAGCGGTACACCAGGGCAACCTGCAACAACTGGCCGAACTGAGCAGCCTGCCGCAGACCACCCAGGCCGCCGCCAAGCTGGAAACCCGCTTTCGCTATAACCAGGACGTGGTCAGCGTGAATGCCATCGGCCCAGGGGTGATGGCGCTGATCCTGGCGTTTATCCCAGCGATGCTCACGGCTCTGGGAATCGTGCGCGAGAAAGAACTGGGCTCGATCACCAACTTCTATGCCACACCACTGACGCGCCTGGAGTTCCTGCTGGGCAAGCAGGCGCCCTACATCGCCGTGAGCCTGATCAACCTGGCGCTGCTGGTGGCCATGAATCGCTGGCTGTTTGGCGTACCGTTCAAGGGCAGCGGCCTGACGTTGGCCTTTGGCGGACTGCTTTACGTGCTGGCCACCACCAGCATGGGCCTGCTGATTTCCGCGTTCACCCGTACTCAAATCGCGGCGATCCTCGGCACCATGATCATCACCAGCCTGCCGACCATCCAGTTTTCCGGGCTGATCGTGCCGCGCTCCTCTCTGGAAGGCGCGGCGGCACTGATGGGCATGCTGTTTCCAGCCGGGCACTTCCTGGATATCGCAGTCGGCACGTTCACCAAGGCTTTGGACCTACGCCAGTTGTGGCCGCAATGCCTGGCGCTGTTCGGGTTCTTCATCGGATTCACCGGGCTAAGCCTGATCATGCTCAAGAAGCAGGAGGCCTGATGCACACGCTCACTCATATCCTGCGCCTGGGCATCAAGGAACTCACCAGCCTGCGCCACGACAGCGTATTGCTGCTGTTCCTGTTCTACGCCTTCACTGTCGCCATCTATATGCCTGCCGCCGGATCTGTAATTGGCGTACACAACGCCAGCGTCGCCTTTGTGGACGAGGATCACAGCGCGCTCTCCAGGCAGATGGCAGAGGCGCTGCAACCGCCGGAATTCCAGGCGCCTGCGCCGCTGGCCTATGACCAATTGGACAAGGTGATGGACAGCGGCCAGTACACCTTCGTGATCAACGTGCCGGCCAACTTCCAGGCTGATCTGCTCGCGGGTCGCCAGCCCGGCGTGCAGGTGAACGTCGATGCCACGGCAATGAGCCAGGCGTTCATGGGCGCGGGCTATATCGGCAGGATTTTCCAACGGGAGTTGCTGAGCTACAGCGGCCAAACCGATACCGCCAGCAAAGCCCCGGCGCTGCTGACCACAAGAGCGCTGTTCAATACCAACCTGGAAGGTGGCTGGTTCCTGGCGGTAATCCAGATCGTCAACAACATCACCATTCTCGCCATCGTATTGACCGGCACCGCGCTGTTGCGTGAGCGAGAGCACGGCACCCTCGACCATCTGCTGGTGCTGCCGCTGACCGCGCTGGAAATCATGCTGGCAAAAATCTGGAGCAACATGTTGGTGGTGGTGGTGTGTACTTGGGTGTCGCTGGAGGTGGTGGTCAAAGGCTTGCTCGGCGTGCCACTGGCGGGATCGATGGGCCTGTTTCTATTCGTGACCGCGCTATACCTGTTTGCCAGCACCGCACTGGGAATCTTCCTCGCCACCCTTGCCCGCTCGACGCCGCAGTTCGGCTTGCTGGCAATCCCGGTGATTATCCCAATGCTGTTGCTATCCGGCGGCAGTACGCCACTGGACAGCATGCCCGAGTGGTTGCAGTGGGTGATGCAGGGCTCGCCGTCGACGCACTTTGTGAGCCTGAGTGCAGCGATCCTGTTTCGGGACGCGGGCGTCAGTGTGGTATGGCCGGACTTGCTGGCGCTGGCGGCAATTGGATTGTTGTTTTTTGCGGTGGCATTGGTGCGGTTCAGGAAGAGTTTGGCTTCCTGAACCGCCAGCCAGGCTGATTACTGAATGATCAGGTTGTTGAACAACAGGTCTTCCACCACCGGCTTGCCGGTCTCGTCGTTCATCACTTGCTGGGTTTGCTTGAGGGCTTCCTGGCGCAGTTTTTCCTTGCCTTCGACGGTGCTCATGGCCTCGTTGGTCTGCTGGGTAAACAGCGCCACCAACTGGTTACGAATCAACGCATCGTTGGCTTTGACAGCAGCAGCGGCTTCGGTACCGGTCACGCGCAGGGCGATGTCAGCCTTGAACACCTTGAGTTTCGCCGTGCCGTCCAGGCCGTAGTTACCCACGAACGGCGGGCTCAGGCTGATATAGCTGACCTTCGGCGCCTCGCCTTCTTTGGCTTCTTCGGCCTGGGCAGCCATGGGCAAGGTCAGGGCCAGCATCAACAGGATCCACGCTTTCACAGTTCATTCCTCACATTCGGTTGCCGGGTAGCATAACGCTAGCAAGGCAGAGCACAAGCTTATGGCGGCTTATCAGGGCCGGGCATGCTCGTTGACCCACGGGCCTACCCTCCTACACTTATCGGCCACGACACCAAAAGGAATAGCCCGATGAAAGCTGTGCTGTGCAAAGCCTTCGGCCCCGCCGAAACCCTGGTGCTGGAAGAAATCGCCAGCCCGGCGATCAAGAAGAACGAAATCCTGCTGGACGTACACGCGGCGGGGGTGAACTTCCCGGACACGCTGATCATCGAGGGCAAGTACCAGTTCAAGCCGCCCTTTCCGTTTTCGCCGGGTGGCGAGGCGTCGGGCGTAGTCAGCGAAGTGGGTGAGAAGATCAGCCATTTGAAAGTCGGCGACCGGGTCATGGCACTCACCGGCTGGGGCAGCTTTGCCGAGCAGGTCGCGGTGCCGGGCTATAACGTGCTACCGATCCCGCCGAGCATGGACTTCAACACCGCTGCCGCCTTCAGCATGACCTACGGCACCTCGATGCATGCGCTCAAACAACGCGCCAACCTGCAACCGGGCGAAACCTTGCTGGTGCTCGGTGCGTCCGGCGGCGTAGGCCTGGCCGCGGTGGAAATCGGCAAGGCCATGGGCGCCCGTGTGATCGCCGCAGCCAGCAGCGCCGACAAGCTCGCCGTGGCCAAGGCCGCGGGTGCCGATGAACTGATCAACTACAGCGAAACCAGCCTCAAAGAAGAGATCAAGCGCCTCACCGACGGCAACGGCGCCGATGTGATCTACGACCCGGTGGGCGGTGACCTGTTTGACCAGGCCATCCGCGCCATCGCCTGGAACGGGCGTTTGCTGGTGGTTGGGTTCGCCAGCGGGCGTATTCCAGAGCTGCCGGTGAACCTGGCTTTGCTCAAGGGCGCAGCGGTGGTCGGGGTGTTCTGGGGCTCGTTTGCCCAGCGCCAGCCGCAGGACAATGCGGCGAACTTCCAGCAACTGTTCACTTGGTACGGTGAGGGCAAGCTCAAGCCGTTGGTGTCGCAGGTGTATCCACTGGACCAAGCCGCCCAGGCGATCAATGACCTCGGCCAGCGCAAGGCTGTCGGCAAGGTCGTCGTCCAGACCCGCTAACCGACCTGAAATGCAATCAAATGTGTTAGGGGGCTTGCCCCCGATGGCAGTGGGTCAGCTTCAGATGAGCTGGCTGACCTACCGCTATCGGGGGCAAGCCCCCCCCACATTTGATCTCCTGCGATCATAAAATCGATAACGACCCACACTTATCCATTTACGACATGTTCGTAAAAGAACATGCAATTGCTCCCATTTCCTGTGTTTGTGCATGAGAAGCGATGCTATTTTCGGTAACGAAACTGTAACATTCGCATCCGCAGTCAAAACAAGAAATTTGGAGCTCTTGAATGTTTGCTTTCTTTCGTCCTGCCGCGCATCAGGCGCCCCTGCCTGAAGAAAAAATAGACAGTACCTACCGACGACTGCGCTGGCAGATCTTCGCCGGTATTTTCTTCGGTTACGCCGGTTATTACCTGCTGCGTAAAAACTTCTCCCTGGCCATGCCCTACCTGATCGACGAGGGTTACACCCGTGGTCAACTGGGCTTGGCGATGTCGGCCATCGCCATTGCCTACGGCCTGTCCAAGTTCCTCATGGGCCTGGTGTCCGACCGTTCCAACCCACGCTACTTCCTGCCTTTCGGCCTGCTGATATCGGCGGGTGTGATGTTCATTTTCGGGTTCGCACCTTGGGCAACGTCCAGCGTGACCATGATGTTCATTCTGCTGTTCATCAACGGCTGGGCCCAAGGCATGGGCTGGCCGCCAAGTGGGCGGACGATGGTGCACTGGTGGTCGCAGAAAGAGCGCGGCGGTGTAGTGTCGGTGTGGAACGTGGCACACAACGTCGGTGGCGGCCTGATCGGTCCGCTGTTCCTGCTGGGCATGGCGTGGTTCAACGACTGGCACGCAGCTTTTTACGTGCCGGCCACTGTGGCCTTGGCGGTAGCGGCCTTTGCCTTCATCACCATGCGCGACACACCGCAATCGGTAGGCCTGCCGCCCATCGAGAAATACAAGAACGACTATCCCGAAGGCTACGACGCCAGCCATGAGGAAGAATTCAGCGCCAAGGAAATCTTCGTCAAATACGTGCTGCGCAACAAAATGCTGTGGTACATCGCCTTCGCCAACGTGTTCGTCTACCTGTTGCGCTACGGCGTGCTGGACTGGGCGCCAACTTATCTGAAGGAAGCCAAGCACTTCGACGTGGATAAAACGTCTTGGGCGTATTTCTTCTACGAGTGGGCAGGCATTCCAGGCACGCTGCTGTGCGGCTGGATGTCGGACAAGATCTTCCGTGGCAACCGTGGCCTGACGGGCGTGGTGTTCATGGCGCTGGTGACCGTGGCAACCCTGGTGTACTGGCTCAACCCGCCGGGCAACCCGATGGTCGACATGATTGCGCTGTTCTCCATCGGTTTCCTGATCTACGGCCCAGTGATGCTGATCGGCCTGCAGGCTCTGGAGTTGGCACCCAAGAAAGCCGCCGGTACGGCCGCGGGCTTCACCGGTCTGTTCGGTTATCTGGGCGGTTCGGTGGCAGCCAGTGCGGCAATGGGCTACACCGTGGACCACTTCGGCTGGGACGGTGGTTTCGTACTGCTGATCGGTGCGTGCCTGCTGGCTATCGCGTTCCTGATCCCAACGCTGTGGCACACCAACAGCGTCAGCTCGGCGCGTTAATCGCCAGAGCAACCCTTTGCACAACGCTTGAGCCGCGCCTCCAGATTCTTATCTGGCATGGCGTGGCTACGCAGGGCGTTTACGGTCTGCTCGACATAATCGCGAGTAGTGCCGTAACGCCCGCAAGCGCTTTGCAGCACATGGTTGAGCACGATATCCGGCAAGTTGCCAGCATAGCTGGGCAAGTGCCGCTCCAGGACAAACCCCAACGCCTGCACCTGACTGCCATCCTCAAGACGGCAGCTGAGCCAGTGCGGCCGGTAGGACGGGTAAGGCATCTCGCGCTGCCACAAGGCGTAAAGCGAGGCCTCCAACTGATCTTCGGGCAAGCGGTAAGCGAACCCGCTGCAAGAGCCACCGCGATCCAACCCAAACACCAACCCTGGCGTTTCCGGCGTGCCCCGATGCTCGTGGGACCACAGGTACAGGCCGCGGTGATAGCCGTGGACCCGCGCCCGCACCCGCTCGGAAGACGAGCATTCAGGACGCCAGATCAGCGAACCGTACGCAAATAGCCAGACCGGCCCACCTTTATGCCGGCCCATGGTGGCCTGCATCGAGCTCATTAACTGTTCGTGAGTGAGTTGCGGCCCCAGATCGAGCCGCGGAGGGTAAGCCAACTGCTGAAGATCGGTTTCTATGGCGGTCATGGCGAAAAGCGGTACGCCTCCTGTGTGTTACCAGTTGTAAGCAACTTTACCGTAATAAAACGCGCCGCTGTAACCGTACGGCGAAAAAGTGCTATAGGCCAAATTGCCACCACTGCTGGCGAAGGCGTTGACCTTCTCTGGGTATTTATCGGTGACGTTGTCGCCGCCCAGGGTGAAGGTCCAGTTCTTCAGCTTGTAGTCAGCCGATAAATCCAGTACCCAGGCGGCCTTGAAAGTCTGGTCGTTGACCTTGTCCGCCTGGTAGCTGGTGAACTCACCATAGCGCACCAAATTGCTGTGCAGTGCCCAATTGCCGTAGGTGAAGTCATTACCCAGGCTCAGCTTGTGCTGGGGCGTGGTATCGCCGAGCAAACCGATTCGCTCGCGACGGTCCACCCTCACCAGGTTCGCCCCAAGGCTATCGAGGATGGCCGGGTTGGGTTTCACATCGGTCACTTTGGTGTGGTTGTAGTTGTAGCCCACGGTGCTGTTCCAGCGGATACCGCTATCGAATTGGTAGCGATAGTTGGCTACCAGATCGACGCCGTCGGTGCTGGTGTCGGTGGCGTTGGTGAAGTAGCGGGCGGTGGTGTAATCAATGTTGCCCACGCCGTTGGCCTGCAGGTAGGCACGCGTCGCCGCGTTTATGCCGAGGTTGGAGGACAGGCTGATACGGTCGCGAATGTCGATACGGTACACATCCACCGTCACCGTCAGGTCATCGGCCGGCTCCAGTACCAGACCAAGGCTGTAGTTGCGCGACTTCTCGGCCTTGAGGTCTTCAGCACCGAGCAAGCGCGCAACCTGGCTGTTGGCCGGGAAGGTACCGGCTTCCTGGATGGTGCTGCCGATCAGCTGCGATGAGGTGTAGGCAAAGTTCTGCTGGGCCAGGGACGGCGCGCGGAAACCGTTGGATACACTGCCGCGCAAGGCCACTTGCGGGGTGAAGTCATAACGGGCTGACAGCGAGCCGCTCACATTGGAGCCGAAATCGCTGTAGTCCTCATGGCGCACGGCGGCCGAGGCGCTGAGTTTTTCGGTGAAGTTGGTTTCCAGGTCCAGATACTGCGCCCAATTGTGACGAGAGCTGGTGCCCGCGTCGGCATCCCGGAAGCCGCCCAGCCCGGAGCTGCCGGTCTGGAAGTAGGACGCTGGCTCGCCCGCCTCGATTTCATAACCCTGATGCAGGTATTCACCGCCGAACGCCACGGACACCGGGTAAGGCAGCCAGCCCACGTCGAACTCGCGGGAAAGGTCCAGGCTGACTTGCTTCTGGTCGTTGCTCAGGGTGCCGTTGTCGAACTTGCGCGGTGTCGCCAGGCCCAGGGAGGTGTTGATGGTTTCAGTGCTGAGTGCGTACTGGTTCTTGCCGTAGTTGGCCGACAGGTCGTAATGCCAGTCGTACGCCAGCAAGCCACGCAGGCCTACCACCAACGACGTGTCTTCAAGGTTGCCCTTGATCAGCGGCAGGTAACCGTTGGGGTTGAGCGCCGGGATGTTGTTGGACGCATTGCTCGCGCGGTAAAACGCCGCCGTCTCGCCACGCCGCTTGCTGTAACCGCCGAAGGTGTAGAACTCGGCCGCGTCGTTGAAGGAATATTCGGAGTTGAACTGGAACTTGCCTTCATTGGTGGCCGGCTCACCTTGGCGGAACACGCGCTGGCCATAGGTGGTAGAACCGACGCTTCCGGTGCGGTAGTCATCACCGGCGCGGTTGGTGTAGTCGTTGTCAGCCCCTTCGGCCGACAGGTTGATAACGCCGTTGTCGCCCAATGCCAGGCCGGTGTTGCCGCTGACATTGCGCTGGATGCCGTCGCCCTTCTTGTATTCGCCGAACTTGGTGGAGATCGAGCCGCCATGGTCAGCGTGCTTGAGGATCACGTTGATCACCCCGGCAATCGCATCCGAGCCGTAGCGCGCGGAAGCACCGTCTCGCAGCACTTCGATATGGTCCACCGCCGACAGCGGGATCGCATTCAGGTCCGCCGGTGCCGACCCACGGCCCACTGCGCCGCCCAGGTTGACGAAGGCACTGGTGTGGCGGCGCTTGCCGTTGACCAGCACCAGCACCTGATCAGGTGACAGGCCGCGCAACTGTGCAGGCCGCACCAATTCGGCGCCGTCCACCAGGCTTGGGCGTGGGAAATTGATTGATGGAATAAGGCGCGCCAGCACTGCGCCCAGCTCATCGGAGCCGGTGCTGCGCAGACTGTCACCGGAAATCACATCGATGGGTGACAGTGAAGCACTGGCCGTACGCTCCTGGGCGCGGGTGCCGGTGACAATCACGGTGTCGAGTTTGGGTGCATCGGTGGCGGACGTTTCGGCCGCAAAGACTGGATTGAAGCTCACAGCGGTCAGCAAATTGGCCGACAAAATCGCCGAGTACAGCGCGTGTTTCTTGTAGCTCCCCATACCGCTCCCCTTTCCCTTATGAATCAGTAATCAAACATCAGAACGTCAGTGCTCTGAGCTCATACGATCGATCCGGCTGGCGGGCGGTGGCGGTCAGTTGTTGGTGATTGGCAGAAAATCGGTAGTCCGTTGCGATATAGCTTAAAGATATTCATGTAACAAATTAAATACCTTTAAGGAATAAGAGAATGCATAAGCCCAGAGGCCCCTCCGTCAGGATTATCCGTAGCGATCCCGTTACTTTCAGCCCCGGTTCAGCCTGGGCACGCGCCAAGCCGTCAAAATAGGGTGCACATCACGACCCACTTAGCCGCCCATCAAACCGACTACCGAGGTCGCACCCATGAAGAATTTTCGACTGCCCGGCCTGTTATTGCTGGCCCAGGCTACCACCGCGCTAGCTGGCGAATCGCCCTTCACCGAAGACGACAAGGGCTTCTGGTACGCGCAGACCAGCGTCTACACTCGGCACTTCGCGCCGGACAAGGACCACAACAACAACCAAGACCTGATTGGCCTGGAGCGCAATGAAGCCTCAGGGTTGGTGTATGGCGGGGCAACCTTTCGCAACTCGTTCCGCCAGCGCTCGTACTACGCCTACGCGGGCAAGCGCTATGACATGACCGACTATCCGGTGTACCTGAAGGTCACGGGCGGGGCGATCCAGGGCTATCGCGGCAAGTACCGCGACAAGATCCCACTGAACCGTTTCGGTGTGGCGCCGGTGATTATTCCGTCGGTAGGCACCCATTACGGGCCGGTGGCGGCGGAGTTGGTGTTGTTGGGGTTCAATGCGGCGATGGTGACGACCGGCGTGCGCTTCTAAGCGAGCACTGAGCGGGGCTTTTGTGATGAGCAGGCTTGCCCGCTCACCACAAAAAGCCGGCGGCTCTTGGAATGGATCAGCGCGGCGCGTAGGCGAATACGTCGGCGCGCATCTGATGCGCATCCATGCCGGCGTCGACCAGCGCATCCAGCGTGCCGTAGATCATCGCCGGTGAGCCGCTGGCGTAGACGTGCACGGCCTTGAGGTCGGCGATGTCCTCGCACACCGCCTCATGGAGCAAACCGCAGCGTCCTTCCCAACCGCACAGATCACTGACGACTTTGTGCAGGAACAGGTTTGGCAGTTGCAGCCATTGGTCCCAGTGTTCGATCTGGTAGAAGTCTTCCGGGCGTCGCACGCCCCAGTACAGGTGCACCGGGTGCTTGAAGCCGGAGGCGCGGCAATGTTCGATCAGGCTATGCATCTGTGCCATACCGGTGCCGGCGGCGATCAACACCAGCGGACCGTCCGGCAGTTCAGCCAGATGGGTATCGCCAAACGGCAACTCCACACGGGCCATCTGATTGCGTTGCAGCTGTTCCAGCAGGGCGCGCGCGCTGTCCTCGCGGGCCAGCACATGCAGTTCCAGCTCGCGCCCGGAGTGAGGCGCCGACGCTAGGGAGAATGCGGATTTTTCGCCATTTTCCCGTTCGATCATCAGGTATTGCCCGGCGTGGTAGCGCACCGCCTTGCCGGCCGGGGCCAGCAGGCGCACGCGCCACACATCACCACCGACCTCTACGCATTCACTCACTTGGCACGACAACTTGCGCAACGGCAACTCTCCCGGCGCCAACACGCCATCCCACAACACAATGCAATCTTCCAACGGTTCGGCGATGCAGGTGTAGAACTCACCGTGGTCGCGCACCTCACCTGCTTGCTGCACCCGGCCTTCCACCAGCAGCGCGGCACACACGTGGCAGACGCCATTGCGACAGGCCTGCGGGCATTCGTAGCCCAGGCGGCGCGCCCCTTCGAGGATTCGCTCGCCGGGGACCAGCTCCAGCACGGCGCCGGAAGGTTGCAGGGTTACACGCATCAATCTATTCCCAATTCTTTCCACATCGCATCGACGCGCGCGGTCACGGCTTCATCCTTGACGATCACCCGACCCCACTCGCGGGTAGTTTCACCCGGCCATTTGTGGGTAGCATCCAGGCCCATCTTAGAGCCCAGGCCCGATACCGGCGACGCGAAGTCGAGGTAGTCGATCGGCGTATTGTCGATCATCACCGTGTCGCGCTTGGGGTCCATGCGCGTGGTGATGGCCCAGATCACGTCGTTCCAGTCGCGGGCGTTGATGTCGTCGTCGGTGACAATAACGAACTTGGTGTACATGAACTGTCGCAAAAACGACCACACTCCCAACATGACGCGCTTGGCATGGCCAGGGTACGACTTCTTCATGGTCACGATGGCCATGCGGTACGAACAGCCTTCCGGCGGCAGGTAGAAGTCGGTGATTTCCGGGAATTGCTTTTGCAGGATAGGCACGAACACTTCGTTGAGCGCCACGCCGAGAATGGCCGGCTCATCCGGCGGACGGCCGGTGTAGGTGCTGTGGTAGATCGGCTTGATCCGGTGGGTGATGCGTTCGACGGTGAATACCGGGAAGCTGTCGACTTCGTTGTAATAGCCGGTGTGGTCGCCGTAAGGACCTTCGTCGGCCATCTCGCCAGGGTGGATCACGCCTTCGAGGATGATTTCAGCAGTGGCCGGCACTTGCAGGTCGTTGCCACGGCATTTGACCAGCTCGGTACGGTTGCCACGCAACAGGCCCGCGAAGGCGTATTCGGACAGGCTGTCCGGCACAGGGGTCACAGCGCCCAGGATGGTGGCGGGGTCTGCACCCAAGGCCACGGAAACCGGGAACGGCTGGCCAGGGTGTTTTTCGCACCACTCACGGAAGTCCAGCGCGCCGCCACGGTGACTCAGCCAACGCATGATCACCTTATTGCGGCCGATCACTTGCTGACGGTAGATACCGAGGTTCTGACGGTCTTTGTTCGGGCCTTTGGTGACGGTCAGGCCCCAGGTGATCAGCGGGCCGACGTCGCCGGGCCAGCAGGTTTGCACCGGGAGCATGGCCAGGTCGACGTCATCGCCTTCGATGACCACTTCCTGGCACACCGCGTCCTTGACCACTTTGGGGGCCATGGCAATGATTTTGCGGAAGATCGGCAGCTTCGACCAGGCGTCCTTCAGACCCTTGGGGGGCTCGGGCTCCTTGAGGAAGGCCAGTAGTTTGCCGATCTCGCGCAGTTCGCTGACCGACTCGGCGCCCATGCCGAACGCCACGCGATCGGGCGTGCCGAACAGGTTGCCGAGCACCGGAATATCAAAGCCGGTCGGGTTTTCGAACAGCAGCGCCGGGCCCTTGCTACGCAGGGTACGGTCGCAAATCTCAGTCATTTCCAGCACTGGGGAAACCGACACTTGGATACGTTTCAACTCTCCGCGCTGCTCAAGTTGCTGCACGAAATCCCGAAGATCCTTGAATTTCATTAACCATGCCACCCGTAAAATAGGCGTACATCCTACCTGCTCTGAGGCTGGCTGGCAGCTTATCGCGGTGCATTTGACTGCCGAATGCGCTTAAAAAACGCGCAAAAAAAAATGGCGCCCCTGGGGGCGCCATTCTTTCGGACCTGAAACGTCGTATTACTTACGCTTCATCGACAGGAAGAACTCGTCGTTGGTCTTGGTGGTTTTCAGCTTGTCGATAAGGAACTCGATGGCTGCAACTTCATCCATCGGGTGCAGCAGCTTGCGAAGGATCCACATACGCTGCAGTTCGTCGTCGGCAGTCAGCAACTCTTCGCGACGGGTGCCGGAACGGTTGATGTTGATCGCCGGGAACACGCGTTTTTCCGCGATGCGACGGTCCAAAGGCAGCTCCATGTTGCCGGTACCCTTGAACTCTTCGTAGATCACTTCGTCCATCTTCGAGCCGGTTTCAACCAGCGCGGTGGCGATAATGGTCAGCGAGCCGCCTTCTTCGATGTTCCGCGCGGCGCCGAAGAAACGCTTCGGCTTCTCCAGGGCGTGGGCATCGACACCACCGGTCAATACCTTGCCGGAGCTCGGGATCACGGTGTTGTAAGCACGGGCCAGACGGGTGATGGAGTCGAGCAGGATCACCACGTCCTTCTTGTGTTCGACCAGGCGCTTGGCCTTCTCGATCACCATTTCAGCAACCTGCACGTGGCGGGTTGGCGGCTCATCGAACGTCGAGGCAACCACTTCGCCGCGCACGGTGCGCTGCATTTCGGTCACTTCTTCCGGACGTTCATCGATCAGCAATACGATCAGGTGAACTTCAGGGTTGTTACGCGCGATGTTCGCTGCAATGTTCTGCAGCATGATGGTCTTACCGGCTTTCGGCGGTGCGACGATCAGGCCACGCTGGCCTTTGCCGATCGGAGCGCACAGGTCGATCACACGACCGGTCAAGTCTTCGGTGGAACCGTTACCGGCTTCCATCTTCATGCGCACAGTCGGGAACAGCGGGGTCAAGTTCTCGAAGAGAATCTTGTTTTTCGCGTTCTCTGGACGATCGAAGTTGATCGTGTCGACCTTGAGCAGGGCGAAGTAACGCTCGCCTTCCTTCGGTGGACGGATCTTGCCAACGATGGTGTCACCGGTGCGCAAGTTGAAGCGACGGATCTGGCTCGGCGAGACGTAGATATCGTCTGGGCCGGCGAGATAGGAAGCGTCTGCAGAGCGGAGGAAGCCGAAGCCGTCCTGGAGAATCTCCAGCACGCCATCACCGGAGATTTCCTCGCCGCTTTTCGCGTGCTTCTTGAGCAGGGAGAAAATCACGTCCTGCTTGCGCGAACGGGCCATATTTTCTATGCCCATTTCTTCGGCCAATTGGAGCAGGTCGGTAATCGGCTTTTGCTTGAGTTCAGTCAGATTCATATAGGAATGACGTAATCATTTATGGAGGGGGGGAAATTAAGCTTTTGGCTTAATGAGGCCGCGCCGCAGAGAAGGCGACAGGATCGCGTACTAATCGAAAAGGAATGCGTCGGCGACGGCTTGCAGGGGGCAGTGGAGAAACCAGTGCGGGGCCGAATGTACCACCTGAATTTCGGAGCGTCTAGCCCTGTTTAACGAAAAAGCCCCGCAATTTGCGGGGCCTTTTTGACGACGCTTAGATGTTGGCGTCGAGGAAAGCTTGCAGCTGGGACTTCGACAGCGCACCTACTTTGGTGGCTTCAACGTTGCCGTTCTTGAACAGCATCAGCGTAGGAATACCGCGCACACCGTGCTTGGCCGGGGTTTCCTGATTGTCGTCGATGTTCAGCTTGGCAATGGTCAGCTTGCCTTCGTAAGTAGTTGCAATGTCGTCCAGGACCGGAGCGATCATTTTGCAAGGGCCGCACCATTCAGCCCAGTAGTCAACCAGCACCGGGCCAGCAGCCTTGAGTACTTCGGCCTCAAAGGTCGCGTCGGTGACGTGCTTGATAAGATCGTTGCTCATGGATGTCTCCGGATTGTAAGCAAAAAAAACGTTGCCCATCATAGCCGCCCTTCCCCCGTTCAGGAAGCCGCCTCTGATTGAGTCTTGCTATGGTGATGCATGAGTTTGGGTATAGCCCAATTCAAGACGCGACGGGACTCACAAAGGTAATGCCCGTGCGTAACGCTGCATTACGTACGTGTTCCTGCATGGTTTTCTGCGCTGTCGCACTCGCACGCCGGGCCAAGGCACGCAAAATTTTGCGATGTTCCTGCCAGGTTTCCATGGCCCGCTCTGGCCGGATGAACGGTAATTTCTGACTTTCCAGGAACACCTCGGCGCTGGCACTGAGAATACTCACCATCGCTTGGTTGCCGCTGGCCAACAGGATGCGCTGGTGAAACTCGAAGTCCAGCCGCGCCGCGGCGTCGAAGTCGCCGGCCTTGAGCACCTTGCGCATCGCCTCAACGTTGTCCTCAAGACTGTCCAGCTCATCAATGGTCAGCGTGACCGCTGCCAGCCCCGCCGCAAACCCTTCCAGCGCATAGCGCAATTGGAAGATATCCAACGGCGTGGCCTGGGCCGCGAAAGGCCAGGCAAAGCCCGGCGCGTCCTCCGCCGCCTGCACGAATACGCCTTTGCCCGGCAGCACGCTGACCACGCCCAACGCACTCAGGGACGATAACGCCTCACGCAACGACGCTCGGCTCACGCCCAACTGCACCGCCAGGTCGCGTTGTGACGGCAACGCGTCGCCTGGCCCGAAGCCCTGCTCCTTGATCAGTTTGCGAATGGCCTGCAGGGCCGCTTCCGGTACGGCTTGGGCGATGGAATTCATAAAAAACTCAAGGTTTCAGTCAGCGGAGCGGCTAGTTGTAAAGCTATTCGCGGCCGGCGGCAAGCCACGCCCCAAAGGGGCTCGCAGGTTTTTGCCGGCGCTCGAAAAGGGTGCGAAAGGCTATGCCACTGTTCAGACCAGTAAGACCAATGAAGCTCAACAAATCCCAGCCTTACAGACGATTTCGAGCCTACTGGCATGGGCTGTGCAATCACGCAAGCAAGCCAAATCCAGAAAATCCTTTCGCCCTTTTCGGAGAGTTGCCATGACTAAGCGCTACAGCGCCCTGCTCACTGCCCTGTTTGCCAGCCTGATGCTGAGCCAGGCACCCGCCCAGGCCAATGGGCTGGACGATATCGTCGCCCGTGGCACCCTTAAGGTAGCCGTGCCCCAGGACTTCCCGCCGTTTGGCTCGGTCGGCCCCGACATGAAGCCGCGCGGCCTGGACATCGATACTGCCAAGCTGCTGGCCGACCAACTCAAGGTCAAGCTGGAGCTGACCCCGGTCAACAGCACCAACCGCATCCCGTTCCTCACCACCGGCAAGGTTGATCTGGTGATCTCCAGCCTGGGCAAAAACCCGGAGCGGGAAAAAGTCATCGACTTCTCCAAGGCTTACGCGCCGTTCTACCTGGCCGTATTCGGCCCACCTGATGCCGCCATCAGCAGCACCGACGACCTTAAGGGCAAAACCATCAGCGTGACCCGTGGCGCCATCGAAGACATCGAGCTGACCGCAGTATCGCCCAAGGAAGCGACCATCAAGCGCTTCGAAGACAATAACTCCACCATCGCCGCCTACCTGGCCGGCCAGGTCGACCTGATCGCCAGCGGTAACGTGGTGATGGTGGCGATCAGCGAGCGCAACCCGAAACGCGTGCCAGCGCTGAAAGTGAAACTCAAAGATTCGCCGGTGTACGTCGGCGTGAACAAAAACGAGCCGGCGCTGCTGGAGAAGGTCAACCAGATCCTGATCGCGGCCAAGGCCGATGGCAGCCTGGAAAAGAACGCGATGCAATGGCTGAAAGAGCCGCTGCCCGCCGATCTTTGATACGACGGAGCTGACTCATGGCGTATCAATTTGACTTTGTGCCGGTGCTGGCCAATACCGATCTGCTGTTGCGCGGCGCGTTGTTCACCCTTGAGCTGACGGCCATCGGCGCGATCCTGGGGGTGGCCCTGGGCACCGTCGGCGCGGTGGTGCGGGCGTGGAAGATCCAGCCGTTTGCCTGGTTCTTCGGCGTCTATGTCGAGTTGATCCGCAACACGCCGTTCCTGGTGCAACTGTTCTTCATCTTCTTTGGCCTGCCGTCCCTGGGGCTAAAGATTACCGAGTGGCAAGCCGCCGTATTGGCGATGGTGATCAACCTGGGGGCCTACTCCACGGAGATCATTCGCGCCGGCATCCAGGCCATCCCGCGCGGGCAACTGGAAGCCGCCGCCGCGCTGGCGATGACGCGTTTCGAAGCGTTCCGCCATGTGGTGTTGCTGCCGGCGCTGGGCAAAGTGTGGCCGGCACTGAGCAGCCAGATCATCATCGTGATGCTCGGTTCGGCGGTGTGTTCACAGATCGCCACCGAAGAGCTGAGCTTCGCCGCCAACTTTATTCAGTCGCGTAATTTTCGCGCGTTTGAAACCTATGCCCTGACCACCCTGGTGTACCTGTGCATGGCGTTAATGATTCGCCAGTTGCTCAACTGGATCGGCCGCCGCTTTGTGATGAGGAATAGCCGATGAGTGATTTTTCCTTCTGGGACATCGTACGCAATCTGCTTACGGGCCTTCAGTGGACGCTGTTGCTGTCGCTGGTGGCGTTCATCGGCGGCGGCCTGATCGGCTTGCTGGTGATGACCATGCGCATCAGCAGCAAGGCGTTCGCGCGCAATCTTGCGCGCACCTACATCGAGCTGTTCCAGGGCACGCCGTTGTTGATGCAGCTGTTCCTGGTGTTCTTCGGCATCGCCCTGCTGGGGGTGGATATTTCACCGTGGCTGGCAGCGGCGATTGCCCTGACATTGTTTACCAGCGCCTACCTCGCTGAGATCTGGCGCGGTTGTGTCGACTCCATCGCCCACGGGCAGTGGGAAGCCTCGGCCAGCCTGGCGCTGAATCCGCTTGAACAACTGCGCTACGTGATCCTGCCCCAGGCCCTGCGGATCGCCGTGGCGCCAACGGTGGGGTTCTCGGTGCAGGTGGTCAAAGGCACCGCCGTGACCTCCATCATCGGCTTCACCGAATTGACCAAGACCGGCGGCATGCTCGCCAACGCGACCTTCGAGCCCTTCATGGTCTACGGCCTGGTGGCCCTCGGTTACTTCCTGCTTTGCTACCCCTTGTCCCTCAGTGCTCGCTACCTGGAAAGGAGACTGCATGCCTCTGCTTAGAATTTCCGCCCTGCATAAGTATTACGGCGATCACCACGTCCTCAAGGGCATCGACCTGACGGTTGAAGAAGGCCAAGTGGTGGCGATCATCGGGCGCAGCGGCTCGGGTAAATCCACCCTGCTACGCACCCTCAATGGCCTGGAGTCGATTAACGATGGAGTGATCGAGGTCGACGGCGAATACCTTGATGCCGCCCGCGCGGACTTGCGCAGCCTGCGGCAGAAAGTCGGCATGGTGTTCCAACAGTTCAACCTGTTCCCGCACCTGACGGTGGGTGAAAACGTCATGCTCGCGCCACAAGTGGTGCAGAAAGTACCCAAGGCCAAAGCGGCACAGTTGGCCAAGCAGATGCTGGAACGCGTTGGGCTGGGAGAGAAATTCGACGCTTTCCCAGATCGCTTGTCCGGCGGCCAGCAACAGCGCGTCGCCATTGCCCGGGCCCTGGCTATGTCACCCAAAGTGCTGCTGTGCGATGAAATCACCTCAGCCCTGGACCCGGAGTTGGTCAACGAAGTGCTCAGCGTGGTGCGCCAGCTGGCCAAGGACGGTATGACCTTGATCATGGTGACGCACGAAATGCGCTTCGCCCGGGAAGTCGGTGACAAGCTGGTATTTATGCACCAGGGCAAGGTGCATGAAGTCGGCGATCCAAAACTGCTGTTTGCCAATCCCCAGACCGCTGAGTTGGCAAACTTCATCGGTACAACAGAAGCCCACGCCTGATCGATTAGCCGCCAGGTACCAACTCGAAGCGCCCGCCGCCCTCCAATAACGTTTTATCGCGTACTGAGGCGGCGGCATTCGAGAGATAGGTGTCAATCTGCACCTGCGCTGAAAACACCCGCCCGCTGACAGGCTGCCCTGCCTTCAACAGCACCAGCGCTTGGTCCGGCCTCAGGTGACCACCGCGCTCCGCCCTGTTGTGCATCGGCGCCAACTCTATCGCCTGGCCATCGAGCACTGGCTGCTGCAGCGTCAGGTCAAACCGCCCCTCCCCGCCAAACCTGAAACCTTGACCATCGGCCGGCACGCCCATAAAACGCAGGGCTATAACCCTAGCGTCGGCGCACACCACACTCACACGCACCATGCGTTTACCCAGGAAAACCCCGCGAGCATCAGGCTTTGAAACGGGGCGCAGAAGCCCGTAATCAATTTGCGGTTGGCTCACTGACAGGTGGCACTCAGAAGCCGACGCCTCAAAAACCGTCAATAGGCTCACCACCGCCGCGAGCATCCCTGACGTCAGAGCACTTTTAGCTGCAGACCGCCGCTGTGTTTTCATAAAGTTGGCCTTCATCGATTTGTTCCGACAGTTCGAGTTGCAGTTTGCAGGAGGTCGCGTTCGGCGATGACACGGTCAAGGTTTGTGGCGCGTCGATGTTATTCAGGAAAATCAGGCCGTCTCCGACGACGGAGGTCAGGAATGAATTGTCTGCCGTAAGCACCGAAGCACCTTTGGGTAACGCTTGGCCACTCTGATCGACGGCACGCAACAGCACCCTCCTGACCTTAACCACTTCAAAGTCGACCTTGCTGAATGAGCCTCGTCCAACTTCCAGGGATTGGGTGCCGTTCTTGATATCTACCTGCCGTGGCAGGGATTTGCCTTCCACCTCGACAAGGCTGCTCTGATAAGCGGGCAATCCCGGTATCACCGCCATTCCCCACCGATCGGTCCATACAGGCCCCTGGGGTGTAGTGATACGCGCGCCCGACACATCGCCGACCGATGCAACCCCAAACGTATCCTCGACCCTGTACGGAGACAGCGTCAGCCCCCGCTCATGAGCCACGACCGCGCCTTGCAACTGACCGCTATAGCTGGTGTTGGTCGAGTCCCGGTTGATGCCCAGGCCCAACTGAGCATAACGGGACGTCATGTTCAGCAAACCGCCCTGCGCATGCCGGGCGGCCGTACCAAGGTCGCTGTCAGCGCGCAGTTCATAATTGAGTGTGTCGTCGACGCGTTCGTTGAAGGCTGCGCCAATACTCGATCGATGCCCCTGGTGCCTGGCGGTAGAAGTGAGCGAACGATCACCCCCCAAGGGAACACTGACTTGCAAACGCACGCCTAGCCCATCGTTGTTGTTCTTGTTAGTGCCAGAAGTGCCAACTTGCGAGTCCACGCTCAACCCGACATTGGCGTACCTGAACTGCTTGTTCCAGGCGCCATGCACATACTGAGAGGCGCTACTGTTGAAGTTTGCAGCACGGGTGTACCCAATCGTGAACACACCCAATTGCGGGTCCGCCCAGCTGAGACCTGCCGTGTATTGGTTTTTGAACCGCGAGTTCGCCAACTCACCACTGTCAGCGCGCACACTATCGAGCACATCACGATAGCCAGGTGTCTGGGTCGTAGCGCTCAGGGTCATCTGCACGTCACCCGGCAGCACGCTGCCCAACGAAACGCTATTACGCACACCCCGTACGTTGTTCTTGTTGTCCCGTGAGAGGTTGTTACGCAGGCCAACAGAGAATCGCTGCGCGAAACTGCTGTCCAGCGCAAGCCCCACCGAATTGTAATGATCGGTAACCTGCACACCCGAACTGAGGGCCGTGGCGGGGGTGAGCGCCCAGGTCCCGCTTGCCACGGCCAGCATAGGCTCATCGGCACCGCTACGTTCCACATCCCGTATCTTGCCGACGGCCGCGGTATACCCGGACTTCACCGGCATCGCATCGCGAAACGAAGCGGCCGGCACCACAAAGCTACGCTGTCCGCCACGGGTCTCAATGACCCGTACATCAAGGTCACTCGTGCCGTTGAGCAACGGCAGGTTGCTCAATGCAAACGGCCCTTCCGGCACGACTGTTGTGTAGATCAGTGCGCCCGACTGGCGTACCTCTATCCGAGACTGACTAAGGGCCTGGCCTTCGACCACTACTCCATTACCGCCGGCACCGCCGTCGACACCGTCTGGAGACAGTTGGAAACCGGTCAGTTGCACCCCGCCGAACACCGGGCTGTTACCGGATATCTGCCCCACCTGGAGGGTCGACGCCAACCGCGCAATATCCCGTTGCGCATAGGCGTACAGGTGCTCGGCCCCAGACCGACCATCGGTAGAGATATAGAGCTGACGGCTGCGCGCAATCCAATCGCCTACGTTAAACCCCACCTCCGTGGACGCCGATAGAAAACGGCCCCTGGCATCGCGCGAATGACTGTTGATGCCTTGCACGTCATAGTTGAGCAAGCCCGCCGCTCCACCTCGAGCGAAATGGCCAGTGGCTCGTTGCGGCTCACGGATCGCCTGGGTGGGAACGACGATCGCTACCTCCTCGTTGCCCGGACGCAGGTTCAATTCCGTGCTGGGAAACTCGGTAAGGAAGTCATGACAGGCCTGGTCAGCAGAAACCTGTTTATCTATCACTGAAGCAGGTACACGCAGCCCTGCTCGGTCCAGCAAGCCACGGGTAAAGCACAACGCCCCTTCATGGTTGAACCGAGCATCGGTCAATCCAACGCGATCACCATTGACCGTCAGATCAACAACCCGAACACCTTCAGTGAATCGTGGCGCGTCTCGAAAATAGTGGGCAACCGAAGGATCGAGTCCGCGATGCTGCAAGATAGTCAGATCGAATTCCAGCGGGTGCGCCCCGGGCCCGGCGTAAACGTGTCCTGCGGCGCCAGAAAACATCGCTACGCAGGCTGAGAGACTGACTCGGTTGAACTTAAAAGGCGCTGCGGCCTTTTTACCCCCACACCGTTTTTTACCAACAGCGCCGGTAACCTCGTTTATTTTTCCCATACGAGGTCAAGGCATGTTGGCTAGGAGCAAGGCATCGTAGTTGTCTACGGTAAATCCATAAACAGTGGCAGGCATGATGGTGACTGACGTGGCATCAGGGTGAGCGCTTGAAAATTCAGCGCTCAGCACCTCACCCGGCAAGATATAGGTGCGTGAAAGATAGGCTTTGGCTTTTTGCGGGTTCAGTTGCACCTCGGCGGCCAAACGAACGACATAGGGACTGTCGTTATGCACGCTCAACGTTTTGCCCTGCAGGCGCCAGGTCAGTAACTCCCAAGGCGCATTGTGCTGTGGCAGTCCCTTGGGATGGAGAATCAGCGGCAGGTTTTGTCGCAGGCTGATACCGATCGTCGCACCCGAGCCTGGCTGGGTTTGTGGGATACCCTCGAAGGTGACACGCTTCAAACGCTGAGTCTTGAGCGGTTCCTTGCCAATCAACATGAACCTCACCATTTGCAGTTGGCCACCATCCACCCTTGCAACCGGGGGAGTGACAACCACCAAGGGTTCCAGGTCTTCCGGAACATCTTCAATAGCCGAATGGAGTAGCGCAGGCCCGACGTCAGTATTTTTGACGTTAATACTGGCCTCGCCATCGGACTCATTTAGCACAATGACAGTGGTTTCAGGCTCCATGCCATCGGCGTACGCCACACCGCATAAAAGAAAGTTAACGCACACGCTAAACGCTAAAAAGAACTTCGACTTGGAGACGATACACATCCGACGTTTCCTTTACTTCGAACACAGCAAAACAGTCAGAACACGTTAAAACTTCAAACACCTAAAGTCTCAACGCGTGCTGACCGACTCAACATTGCTTACAAGTAACGTAACTCTAAGGTGGCATGGCCATCCAGATTGATACCCTCACCGACGGAGAAAGCAGAGGTCTTGTTGATAACCCCTTGCACTTGCAAGTTTCCGGAAACCACTGAAAGCTTAATCGGCGTAGTGCTCCCAGACGCCCAGCTTGTCAAATGCGGAGGCTGTGCCAGGGCCCCGTCGCCGACGGACCAAGTAACGCCGTTATTGTTCGAACCATTAACCCTGACCGTTTTACCGTCAGCAACGGTATTGGCCATGAACATAACGTAACCGCCAACTTTCTCACCTTTGGATGACGTGCCTAGCCCATAGTTAAAGGTGTCAACATAGGTCTGATTAAATGCACTTCGCATCATACCAGGCACTTTACTGCTTGCACGATTGTCCTGTGTCTTGATGCTTACCAAAGTAGGTGCATCGCATTTGACGGTAAAGGGCGTACTTTTTTTATCCAACTTTGTGTAATGGGTGGCACTTAGCGAACTCGGTCGAATCATACCGTAATCAAATACCGAGTTGACTATCGTAAAGCTGCAGCTTGCGGGCGCGATGGTTCCTTTAACACGGACATCAGCTGCTTGGGCATTGAGCCCCGTCGCAGCCAAACATACACCCATCATTACAATAATTTTATTTTTCAAACTTATCACCCTTAACAAAAAAATGGATAGCCACAGATAAAACTCGCCCATAGGCCTGGCACTGAAAAAATTCACTGCAGAGCGCCGTCGCCCCGCCGAAAAGCAATCAGCCCCAGTTGACCATTAGGGTAGTTATGTTCAGATGTACTTCAGTTCCAGCGTGGCATGACCGTCCAGCTTGATTTCATTACTGAGGCTGAGAGCGGATGTCTTATTAAGAATGGCCCGAACGTTTAGCGTACCGGACAGCGTGGAAAACTTCAGCGGTGTAAGGTCACCCGACCACCAGCTGGTCAAGACAGGAGTTTGCGCCATGGCACCGGCGATACCGCGCCAAACGCCACCATTGTCGAATGACTGCATAATATTGACAGCCTTGCCATCAGCCACCGAACTTCTCATGTATAAAATATAACCGCCAATATGTTCACCATTACCGGTATTACCAAGCCCGTAGTTATAGTTATCATTGTACTGCGAGCCATATTGAAGTGTTATGCCACCCACTTTACTTGCCGTACGATTATCCGTTGCACTTATAGCGACCCGAGCTTGTGCAGCACACTTTATGACGAACGGAGTGCTTTTGTTTGGTAACGGATTATATTGGGTGGCGCTTAAAGAGCTCGGATTGATTTTGCCATAATCAATGGTCGAATTTGTGAGAGTAAAACTGCAACTGGAAGGTGCAATGGAGCCTTTGACACGTAAGTCCGCAGCTTGAACGCTCAGGCAAGCAACTGCAAGGAACACGCCCCCAAACAAAGCACTTTTATTTTTCATATACAGTCCACCTTACTATCAAAGATCATTTATCTGCGTACAACTAAAAACTCAAACCATCTAAAAGCCAATCTTACAAGCCCACATTTAAAAGCCGCCCACACCGAACGCTCAACTATAAATAAATAACACCTAGGCAAAATCGCCGGACCGAAGTATTAACACTCCACCCCTTCAATTAAACCGGAAAAAATATCAATGATTGTAAGAGTACTCAGCGGCAGCCATTCCACACTGGAATATTCGTTGTGCGAATCAAAACAACAACTTGGAGGACTAATACAGAAGCATGTAGGAATTAGTTACCAATCCCATAAATAAAGCCCCGGAAATCAAGGACTACGGCATCTGTTAACTTTGTAATGCAATCGTCATGAAAATCTCCTACAACCCGCATCGGCAATTTCCGCTGAAGCCCTGATTGGAATTCCTATGGCGCTACGCGTTGGCGCCAGCGGTCGATCGTGGCACGATGGTCAGGTTATCGACCGAGACCCCCAAACCATGCCGCAATCCCAAGCCAAGAATCTGTCCCTGATCGCCGCCATAGACCTGGGTTCCAATAGCTTTCACATGGTCGTGGCCAAGGCCCAGAACGGCGAAATCCGCATCCTTGAACGGCTCGGCGAGAAAGTGCAACTGGCTGCCGGGATCGACGACGCCCGCCAGCTCAATGAAGAATCCATGCAGCGCGGGCTCGATTGCCTCAAGCGTTTTGCGCAGCTGATTAACGGTATGCCCCTGGGCGCGGTGCGGATTGTCGGCACTAATGCCCTGCGCGAAGCGCGCAATCGCGGCGAATTCATCCGCCGCGCCGAGGAAATCCTCGGCCACCCGGTAGAAGTCATCTCCGGCCGTGAAGAGGCGCGCCTGATCTATCTAGGCGTGTCCCACACCTTGGCCGACACCCCCGGCAAGCGTCTGGTGGCGGACATCGGCGGCGGCAGTACCGAGTTCATCATCGGCCAGCGTTTCGAACCGCTGCTGCGCGAAAGCCTGCAGATGGGTTGCGTCAGCTATACCCAACGTTACTTTAAGGACGGCAAGATCACTCCGGCGCGCTACGCCCAGGCCTACACCGCAGCGCGGTTGGAAATCATGAGTATCGAACACGCCCTGCACCGCCTGACCTGGGATGAGGCCATCGGCTCGTCTGGCACCATCCGTGCTATCGGCCTGGCACTCAAGGCCGGCGGCCATGGCACGGGTGAGGTCAACGCCGAAGGCCTGGCGTGGCTCAAGCGCAAGCTATTCAAACTGGGGGACGCCGAGAAAATCGACTTCGACGGCATCAAGCCCGACCGTCGCACCATTTTCCCGGCCGGCCTGGCGATTCTCGAAGCCATCTTCGACGCCCTCGAACTGCAACGCATGGACCACTGTGACGGCGCCCTGCGCGAAGGTGTGCTCTACGACCTGCTGGGCCGCCATCACCACGAGGACGTACGTGAGCGCACGCTCAGCTCGCTGATGGAGCGTTATCACGTCGACCTGGAACAAGCCGCCCGTGTGGAACGCAAAGCCTTGCACGCGTTCGACCAAGTGGCCGAGGACTGGGACCTGGAAGACGGCGTATGGCGAGAGCTGCTGGGCTGGGCCGCCAAGGTGCATGAGGTAGGCCTGGATATCGCCCACTACCATTACCACAAGCACGGCGCCTACCTGATCGAGCACTCCGACCTGGCCGGTTTCTCCCGGGAAGACCAGCAGATGCTCGCACTGCTGGTGCGCGGCCATCGTCGCAATATTCCCAAGGATAAGTTTGCCGAGTTCGGTGATGAAGGCATCAAGCTGATCCGCCTGTGCGTACTGCTGCGCTTCGCGATCCTGTTCCACCACATTCGCGGCACCCAGGAAATGCCCCAGGTGAGCCTGCGCGCCAATGGCGAGAGCCTGGATGTCGTGTTCCCGAAAGGCTGGCTGGATGAGAACCAACTGACCCAGGCGGACTTCGCCCAGGAAGCGGAGTGGCTGACACGAGTGGGGTTCAGCCTGAACCTGCGCTAGAGAAGACCGGAAACAACTGTGGGAGGGGGCTTGCTCCCGATGGCGGTGGACCAGTCAATGAATCTGTTGACTGACACTCCCTCATCGGGAGCAAGCCCCTCCCACATTTTCAGACCGCGTCGGTGCTTAGTTCACCGACAGAATCGGACTGCCCAACTTCTCCAGCAACGTCGCCTGCGCACTGCGTGGGTTCTGGTTGCCGGTCGGCGTGTTGCGCACGTAACGGCCGTCGGATTGCAGGCTCCAGCTGTGGGTGTTGTCGGTCAGGTAGCTTTCCAGCTCTTTCTTGACCCGCATGATCAGCTTCTTGCCCTCTACAGGGAAGCAGGTCTCCACACGCTTATCCAGGTTGCGCTCCATCCAGTCGGCACTGGACAGGAACATCTGCTCTTCGCCGCCGTTGAGGAAGTAGAACACCCGCGTGTGCTCCAGGAAGCGGCCGATGATCGAACGCACATGGATATTGTGCGACACGCCAACAATGCCCGGACGCAGGCAGCACATGCCACGCACCACCAAGTCGATACGCACGCCGGACTGGCTGGCCTTGTACAGCGCGCGGATGATCTTCGGATCGGTCAGCGAGTTGAACTTGGCAATGATGTGCGCCGGTTTGCCGTCGAGGGCGAACTGGGTTTCGCGGGCAATCATGTCGAGCATGCCCTTCTTCAAGGTGAACGGCGCGTGCAGCAGCTTCTTCATGCGCAAGGTCTTGCCCATGCCGATTAACTGGCTGAACAACTTGCCGACGTCTTCACACAAGGCGTCGTCGGAAGTCAGCAGGCTGTAGTCGGTATAGAGCTTGGCGTTGCCAGCGTGGTAGTTGCCGGTACCCAAGTGGGCGTAGCGCACGATCTCACCCGCTTCGCGGCGCAGGATCAGCATCATCTTGGCGTGTGTCTTGAAGCCAACCACGCCGTAGATCACCACCGCGCCGGCCGCTTGCAGACGGCTGGCCAGTTGCAGGTTGGATTCTTCGTCGAACCGCGCACGCAACTCGATCACCGCAGTGACCTCCTTGCCGTTACGCGCAGCGTCCACCAGGGCATCGACGATTTCCGAGTTGGCGCCGCTGCGGTACAGGGTCTGGCGTACGGCCAACACGTGCGGATCCTTGGCGGCCTGGCGCAGCAGGTCGACCACCGGAGTGAAGGACTCGAACGGGTGCAGCAGCAGGATGTCCTGCTTGCTCACAACGCTGAAGATGTTCTCGCTGTTTTGCAGCAGTTTCGGGATCTGCGGCGTGAACGGCGTGTATTGCAGCTCCGGGTGGCTGTCCAGGCCGGTGATGCTGAACAGACGCGTCAGGTTCACCGGACCGTTGACCTGATACAACTCGGTCTCGCCCAGGTTGAACTGCTTGAGCAGGTAGTCCGACAGGTGTTTCGGGCAGGTGTCGGCCACTTCCAGGCGCACCGCATCGCCGTAGCGCCGCGAGAACAGCTCGCCGCGCAGGGCACGGGCCAAGTCTTCGACGTCTTCGGAGTCGAGCGCCAGGTCGGCGTTACGGGTCAGGCGGAACTGGTAGCAGCCCTTGACCTTCATGCCTTGGAACAGATCATCGGCGTGGGCGTGGATCATCGAGGACAGGAATACATAGTTGTCGCCAGCGCCCCCCACCTCTTCCGGCACCTTGATGATCCGTGGCAGCAAACGCGGCGCCGGGATGATCGCCAGGCCGGAATCGCGACCGAAGGCGTCGATACCTTCCAGCTCAACGATGAAGTTGAGGCTCTTGTTCACCAACAACGGGAACGGGTGCGTCGGGTCGAGGCCGATCGGCGTGATGATTGGCGCGATCTCGTCACGGAAATAGCGACGCACCCACGTTTTGATCTTGGTGGTCCAGTGACGGCGACGGATGAAGCGGACCTGATGTTTTTCCAGCTCCGGCAGCAGGATGTCGTTGAGGATCGCGTATTGGCGGTCCACATGGCCGTGCACCAGCTCGCTGATGCGCGCCAACGCCTGGTGCGGTTGAAGGCCGTCGGCGCCGGCTTGCTCGCGGGCGAAGGTGATCTGCTTTTTGAGGCCGGCAACACGGATCTCGAAGAACTCGTCCAGGTTGCTGGAGAAAATCAGCAGGAATTTCAGCCGCTCCAGCAACGGGTAGGACTCATCCAGCGCCTGTTCCAGCACGCGGATGTTGAATTGCAGTTGCGACAGCTCGCGGTGGATGTAAAGGCTGCTGTCATCCAGGTTGGTCACCATCGGCACTGGCGCCGGCGCTGGTACTTCGGCCACCACGGCAGGCGGAGCCGGTTCCAGCTCCGGCGGGGTCTCGGCGACTTGTTCAACCACCGGGTGAGCGTCTTTTACTGCAACTTCGGAGAGTCCTTCGGTATTCATCGAGTGTTCCTGTGAGGGCTATTGTTGCTCTCTAAGCAATTGGGCGGCGCGGGCGGCAAAGTAGGTCAGAATGCCATCAGCTCCGGCACGTTTAAAGGCCGTCAGGGATTCCAGAATCACCCCTTCACTCAACCATCCATTCTGTATTGCAGCCATGTGCATGGCGTATTCGCCGCTGACCTGATAGACAAAGGTCGGCACCTTGAATTCATCTTTGACCCGCCAAAGGATGTCCAGGTACGGCATCCCCGGCTTGACCATCACCATGTCGGCGCCTTCGGCCAGATCGGCCGCCACTTCGTGCAAGGCTTCATGGCTATTGGCAGGATCCATCTGGTAAGAGGCCTTGTTGGCCTTGCCCAAATTCAGTGCCGAGCCCACCGCGACCCGGAACGGGCCGTAGTAGGCGCTGGCGTACTTCGCTGAATAGGCCATGATTCGCACATTGACGTGGCCGGCCAGCTCCAGGGCTTCGCGAATCGCCTGGATGCGGCCGTCCATCATGTCCGAAGGTGCGACCACCTGGGCGCCTGCCGCGGCGTGGGACAAGGCCTGCCTGACCAACGCATCGACGGTGATGTCGTTCTGAACATAGCCGTCTTCGTCAAGGATGCCATCCTGACCGTGGGTCGTGAACGGGTCCAACGCCACGTCGGTGATCACCCCCAACTCAGGGAAACGCTCGCGCAGAGCACGTGTTGCGCGCTGGGCGATCCCTTGCGGGTTCCAGGCTTCGGCCGCATCGAGGGACTTGAGTTCAGCCGGCGTGACCGGGAACAGCGCCAACGCCGGAATCCCCAGTTCGACCCAACCCGCCGCCTCTTCCAGCAGCAGATCAATGGTCAGACGCTCCACCCCCGGCATCGACGCAACGGCTTCCCGACGATTTTCGCCATCGAGCACAAACACCGGCAGGATCAGATCATTCGTCGTCAGTACGTTTTCACGAACCAGACGGCGAGAAAAATCATCACGGCGATTGCGACGCAGACGAGTGGCTGGGAACAGGCGATTGGCAGGGGTAAAGCTCACGACAGACTCCTGAGCCCGGGTTTACGGGCGAGCGTTGCAGTTATAAGCGGCCATTATGACGAAGGTATGACAGTTGTGCTTATCGATGCGACCTGTAGTCGCATTCGTCGTTTATGTAGGAATTGTTCACTTCGTGACACATCTCGATACTTTCATGAATGTTCACGAAGGCGTAGGCTGCGCGTTCATTTCGCCAGCACCCAGACCATGCTTCAACAATTTCTGCATGACTTCGGCTACTTTGCCCTCTTCCTCGGGACGTTCTTTGAAGGCGAGACCATTCTGGTGCTCGCAGGCTTCCTGGCGTTCCGTGGCTATATGGATATCAACCTGGTGGTGGTCGTTGCCTTCTTTGGCAGCTACGCCGGCGACCAGCTTTGGTATTACATGGGGCGCAAGCACGGCCGCAAACTGCTGGCACGCAAGCCGCGCTGGCAACTGATGGGCGACAAAGCACTGGAACATATCCGCAAACACCCGGATATCTGGGTGCTGAGTTTCCGCTTCGTCTACGGATTGCGCACGGTGATGCCGGTCGCGATTGGTCTGTCGGGCTACCCGCCACTGCGCTACCTGATCCTCAACGGGATTGGTGCTGCCATCTGGGCCGCGGCTTTGGGTGCGGCGGCTTATCACTTCGGCGCAGTACTGGAAGGCATGCTCGGCAGCGTCAAAAAGTACGAATTGTGGGTGCTCGGCGCGTTGTTGTTACTAGGCTTTGGCCTGTGGCTGCGGCGCCGCTTCAAGAACGCTCGAATCGCCCGCCAGGCCTGTGCAGATGCCAAGGCCCGGCTCGCGGCCGAGCCTGCCTCGATCGAAGCGCCTAAGACACCAGTCGAGTAAGCCGGCTTCTACAGCAGTAGAGGCCGATCACGCTGAGCAGGCTATAACTCAGCAGCCCAAGCCAGCCCAAGTGGCTGGCCGGCCACAGCCCCACCTGCGGTGCCAGCCACACCAGCGGTACATTCAATGCCAGCCGTACCAGCTCAGCCTTCAAGGTCCACGGGCGATTCTCCAGAGCCACGCCCAACGTAAACAACCCAAACGCCATCGCGCCCCAGCCCACAATCAGCGCGGTGGCGGGCAAACCCTCGCCGAAATTCATCAAATAGCTGCCAAACCCCACATACGCGGCAAACTGCAGGGCGATGTACACCTGTTGGCGCGCGTCCAGCGGCACGTCGAATTTCCGGAACTGGCTCAAATCAGGCTTGGCCAGGGGGTATTTGGCCTTCACGTCCGCAGGGCGCCAGCCGGTGCGCATGAACCAGATGCGCAGCTTGTCCCACTTACTCTCGGTACGCCGTGCATCGCTCCAAAGCTGCGCATAAAACTGCAAGTTGGCCCACAGCGGGTTCCAACTCGCCAAGGGGGTCGTCACACCAAAAACCACCGGTTCGTTGTCGTCTTCTTCCTGGAAGGTGCCGAACAGCCGGTCCCAAAGAATGAACACCCCGCCGTAGTTGCGATCCATGTAAAGAGCGTTCTGTGCATGGTGGGCCCGATGATTGGATGGCGTGACGAAGAACCACTCGAACCAGCCGAGCTTGGGCACATGACGGGTGTGCACCCAGAATTGATAGAGCAGGTTGAGCGAGGCGACGCTGATGAATACCACCAACGGCACGCCGAGCACGGCCAGGGGCAGGTAGAAAATCCAGCTCAGCAGAAACCCGGTGCTGGTCTGGCGCAGGGCGGTGCTGAGGTTGTAGTCCTCGCTCTGATGATGCACCGAGTGCGCGGCCCACAGGATATTGCGCTCGTGCCCCATCCGGTGCAGCCAGTAGTAGCAGAAGTCGTAGAGCACAAAGGCGAAGACCCAGGTCCAGACACTCTGGGCAGGCAGTTCGATCAGCGCCAAGTGCTTGAGGGCGAATGCGTAGGTCAGCAGCCCGACGCCCTTGGTCAACAACCCCGTGGTGGTGGACAGCACGCCGGTGCTGAGGCTGTTGATGGCGTCCGCGACCCGGTAGTTGCGCTGGCCGCGCCAACGGTCAGCGAGCAATTCCACCACGATCAAGGCGATGAAAAACGGTACCGCGTAAGGCACGAAGTCCATGAGCTAGTCCGGTCTATTGTTGTGGCATCAAGATTAGGTGCAGCGACGCGAGATCCCATTGGCAACAGGTTACAAATTAGTAGACATTTAACGCCAAGACCCCAGGAGAAATGCCCATGAGCAAAAAGATTGCAGTGATCCTTTCCGGCTGCGGCGTGTATGACGGCGCAGAGATCCAAGAAAGCGTGATCACCCTGCTGCGCCTGGACCAGCGCGGCGCTCAGGTCCAATGCTTTGCCCCCGACATTCCACAGCTGCACGTAGTCAACCATCTCACCGGTGAAGAGATGCCTGAGTCACGTAATGTGCTGGTGGAGTCGGCGCGCATTGCCCGAGGCGAGGTGAAGGACATCAAACAGGCCAATGCCGAAGAGTTCGATGCGTTGATCGTGCCCGGCGGGTTTGGTGCGGCGAAGAACCTGTCGGACTTTGCTGTGAAAGGCGCAGAGTGCAGCGTTAATCCACAAGTATTGGCACTGGCTGAAGCCTTTGCCGAAGCCGGAAAGCCGGTCGGGCTGATCTGCATCTCACCGGCCCTGGCCGCAAAAATCTACGGCCCAGGCGTGACCTGCACCATCGGCAACGACACCGACACCGTCGCAGCCCTGGACAAAATGGGCGCCTCCCATCAGGAGTGCGCGGTTGAAGATATCGCCGAAGACACGGCGCGCAAGCTCGTGAGTACGCCGGCCTATATGCTCGGCAAGAACATCAGCGAGGTGGCTTCAGGCATCAACAAGCTGGTGGATCGGGTGTTGGAGCTGACCCACGAAAACGACTGATCCGCTCACACAACACTAGATTGTGGTGAGCGGGCTTGCCCCGGGCGAGGTACGGAAGTCAGGCGGGGCGCATCAACTGGGTGAGGATGCGGTCGAGCGAGTTGGCGAACGCCTGCTTATCCTTCTCGCTATGGGGCGGCGGCCCACCGCCCATCTGGCCTTGCTCACGCAGATCGGTAAACAGGTTACGCACCGCCAACCGCTCACTCATGTTCGCGGGGCTGAACTCCTTGCCCCGCGGGTCGAGCGCCGTGACACCCTTTTTCACAAGGCGGTCGGCCAACGGCACATCGCTGCAGATCACCAGTTCGCCGGGCACGGCGTGCTCTACCAAGTAATCATCCGCCGCGTCAGGACCGCTGGGCACCACGATCAGCTTCACGCAGGCAAAGCTCGGCTTGATCTGGCTCTGCCCAGCCACCAGCACCACCTCGAACTGGCGTTTGAGGGCAAACTTCACCACTTGGTCCTTGGCCGCCCGAGGGCAGGCATCGGCGTCAATCCATACCCGCATAGTCAAGCCGTCACGCGGCGTTTTTCGGCCAAACGACTGCGACCATACAGCACCACAATCGCCAGGATCGCTAAGGCCTGGGCGCTCAACGAATACGCGTCGGCGTGGATACCCAGCCAGTCGAAATCAAAGAATGCCACTGGCCGCGTGCCGAAGATGCCGGCTTCCTGCAACGCCTTGACGCCATGTCCGGCGAACACCACCGACAGCGCGCACAGTAGCGCCGCGTTGATGCCGAAGAACAGCGCCAGCGGCAACCTCGCCGAACCGCGCAGGATTACCCAAGCCAGGCCCACCAGCAGCACCAGCGCCGTTGCACCGCCCGCCAGCACAGCGTTGTGCCCGGCCGGGCCGGCTTGAAGCCACAGGGTTTCGTAGAACAGGATTACTTCGAACAGCTCGCGGTATACCGAGAAGAACGCCAGCACCGCGAAACCAAAACGCCCACCACCGCCCACCAAGCTGCTCTTGATGTAGTCCTGCCACGCCGCTGCATGGCGGCGATCATGCATCCAGACGCCCAGCCACAGCACCATGACACTGGCGAACAGGGCCGTGCAGCCTTCAAGCAATTCGCGCTGGGCCCCACTGACATCAATGACATACGCCGCCAATGCCCAGGTGGCCAAGCCCGCCAGCAACGCCAGGCCCCAGCCGACGTTAACGCTACGCACCGCCGATTGCTGGCCGGTGTTACGCAGGAAGGCAAGGATCGCTGCCAGCACCAAAATTGCTTCCAGGCCTTCGCGCAGCAGGATCAGCAGGCCTGAGATGTAGCTCAACGACCAACTCAAACCGTCGCTGCCCAGCAAACCGGCGGATTCGGTGAGCTTGCCCTTGGCCACGTCCAGGCGCTGCTGCACCTGCTCAATCGGCAAGCCATCCTGCAACGACTGACGGTAGGCCATCAGGGCCTTCTCGGTATCTTTGCGCACGTTAGCATCGACGTTATCCAGGGAGCTTTCCACCAGCTCGAA
Organism: Pseudomonas sp. H1_D04; assembly: GCF_054683855.1. Taxonomy (NCBI): domain Bacteria; kingdom Pseudomonadati; phylum Pseudomonadota; class Gammaproteobacteria; order Pseudomonadales; family Pseudomonadaceae; genus Pseudomonas; species Pseudomonas sp. H1_D04. The sequence goes on along the minus strand of NZ_CP162826.1, from coordinate 2,408,080 downwards.
ACCTTCCAGATAAGCCGCTACGGACAGGTCGTAGGCTTGTTCGTGGTCGCCATTACGGAACGCGGCGAGGCTCTTGTCCAAGGTCGTTGCGGTGTAGTCGAGCAACTGGGCCGGGCCACGCTTGACCTGCGGTGGTTGCGCGCGCTGGGCGCGGAAGGTTGCGGCAGCGGCCGGGCCTTCTGCGGCCAACACTTCGTTGGGGGTTCGGCGAGCCAGATCGGCGAGGTTGAAGGGCTGCTCACTTTTTGCCGCAGCCGGGTCAGCGGTGAAGCCAGCGATGTAGGTCGCCAGGTCCCAGCGCTGACGGTCGTCCAACTGATCGGCAAAGGACGGCATATCGGTGCCCTCGACGCCCAGGCCCAGGGTGTTATAGATCGCGTAGAGGCTCAGGCGATCCAGGCGCGCGGCATCCCGCAGGTTGGCAGGCGGCGGTGTGAGGCCCACGCCCGCCGGGCCATCACCCGCGCCGGCAGTGCCGTGGCACACCGAGCAATGCTGGGCATAGAGCGGTGCACCGCGCGTCGGGTCGGGCGTGATGGCCGGGGCCTGACTGACTTCATACGCGACGGCCAACTTGGCGCCCAACTGACGGGCCTGCCGGGCGACGGTCGCGCCGTCCTCATGCGCGTTGACAGCTGACAGTAATTCATCAACGCCCTTTACCAGCTCGGCGCGCTCGGGTCTTTGCGGCAAGTCCGCCACCAACCCCTGCAACACCCCGAGAAACTCCACCTGCTCGCGAAATTCCGAATCATCCACCACCTTGCCCGCCTCCACCGTCGGCGGATAGTCAGCACCAATGTAGTCCAGCAAATGCAGGGCTTGTGGCGCGCCTTCGGCAGTTGCCGCCAACAGGTTGGAGCTGCACGACATCAACGCCGGCAACATCAGCCAGGCGAGAAAACGGAAGGGGGCAGTCATGAACGAATCTCAAAGGGAAATACGAAGTAACACATTGTTAAGGCTTATCCGGTTTGACTCAAGGTGTAAGTGATGGGGTGCGGATAAGGACCCTGGATTTTTGCAGTCGAATAGTCGCACTTCGGCATGGCTTACCCATATGAGCTCCAAATCGGTTCACTCAAACAGGTAACAGCTATTAACCGGTAGGGACGATTTCGCGAGGATCTGGCCATGCTCTGGAGAACTCCCACAGCCACTCAACCGTACTGGGCCTGACGCTGGTGGAGGATTTCAGCCGGTCAACACACGCACCTTTGAGATCACCTCAGCATTTACCACCACGGTGAAGGCCAGAACACCAGACTGGTGAACAGCCGCAATGTGCGCGTTAGCCTGAACCGCCCGAATGGGATGAAAGAGGTGTCGAAGGCATTCGGTGAGGATGTGGAGCAATTGGGTGGCGGGCATCAAGCGCCCAACCTACCGGAGTTGCGTAATAACGTGCCTAGGAATGAAGCGCCGAAGACTCTGCGCAGAGCGGTGATTCTCTGGGCGACACAAACCCAATGTGAGAGGGGGCTTGCTCCCGATAGCAGTCTCTCAGTCAGTTTAGCTGTAGCTGAGACACCGCCATCGGGAGCAAGCCCCCTCCCACACTTTTGACCCCGTTTCTTCAGTTATGCCGTGGCGCGGTGCAAGCTGGCCAGGAAACCCGCAGCCCCAACGAACAATCCGGCAAACGTGCGGTTAACACGTTTTTGCTGCTTAGGCGTACGCAACAGCCGCAGCACTTTTGACGCCAATCCCGTATATCCCGCCATCACGATCATATCGACGCTGATCATCGTCGCGCCCAGGATCAGATACTGGATCAGCAAAGGCGCCTGCGGGTTCACGAACTGCGGCAGTACCGCCAACATAAACACTAGGGCTTTTGGATTGCTGGCGTTGACCAGAAAGCCACGGAACATCATCGCCATCGGCTTGCCGATCGGGCGTGGCGCCGCGTCATCGGTCATGTCCATGGGCAAGGCGCGCCATTGCTTGATAGCCAGGTACACCAGGTACGCCACACCAAACCATTTGATCGCATAGAACGCGGTCGACGACGCCGCCAGAATGGCACCCAAGCCGCCCGCCACCACAGCAATCTGCATCGCCAGGCCCAATTGCAGGCCAATGGCGTTCCAATAACCGCGCACGAAACCATATTGCAGGCCGCTGGACATCGAAGCGATGGCACCGGCGCCAGGGGAAAGGGAGATGATCCAACTGGCCAGGAAAAAAGCCAGCCACGTATCGAGTGCCATTGCACACCTCGGGAGAGAGTCAGCGATTGTTGTGCCTAAAGCTAACTCCGCCGACCAGAGGCTGGCTATAGATTTTTACGCGCGGTGAATGCTAGCGGTCACCAGGAAACACATGGGTGCCTGGCCAGCGTCGTACAGAGCGTTGGAAGAATAGGCTGTTTGGGACCTGCACCATCGCGCTGTCGGTGCCGGCTTCCGCCACTTCGATCAGCGTGGTGTAGAGCAGGTTGATTGCCACCACACGGCCTTTCACCCCCGGCTTGTCGACCGTATCCACCAGCTCGACGATGTCACCAATGCGGAACGGCCCAACGGTGAAGATTAAGATCGCGCACAGCAGGTTCGACAGCACCGACCACATCGCGAAGAACGCTACGGCGGCAACCGCAACAAACCCCGACAGCGCCGTCCACAACACCGTGGCGGACACGCCCAGGCGACCCAGCACGAAGATCAGCGCACTGCCCATGATCAGCCAGCGCAAGCCACCGCGCAGCGGCATCAACAGTTGCGGCGGAAACGGGTAGCGCTCACCCAAACGAGTCAGGCCTTTGGCAACGAAACGCTGGGCGAGGTATGCGCCCAGCAGGATCAGCAGGATTTGTACGCCGATCCACGCGGGCTCGACCCATTGCGTGGGTATCGGCAACTGCAACGCCTCCATCAGGACAGCGCCTCCAGCTCCGCTTGCAGGGTTTCAAGCAGTTCGAGGGCTTCCATCCAGGTTTCCTCCAACTGCCCTTCACGCACCTTGAGCTTGGCCTGCTCGGCCAGCAGGTCACGCAGCTCGTCCTTGCGGGCCGCCTCGTATACAGCGCTGTCGCCCAAACTGGCTTCGATCTTGGCCAGGCGCTCGTGAACCTTGCCCAGCTCGGCTTCGAGCTTGTCGGCTTCGCGCTTATGCGGCGCCAACTGTTGGCGCAATGCAGCAGCAGCCTGACGTTGAGCCTTCTTGTCAGTCTTATCCGGGTTAACCGGTGTGTTGCTGACCGGCGCGTTGCGCAGACGGTAGTCCGTCAGCCAGCGTGCGTAGTCATCAAGGTCGCCGTCGAACTCTTCGACTTTGCCATCTGCGACCAGCAGGAAGTTATCGGTGGTGCTCTTGAGCAAGTGGCGATCGTGAGACACCACCAGCACCGCACCGCTGAACTCCTGCAGGGCCATGGTCAGCGCCAGGCGCATTTCCAGGTCCAGGTGGTTGGTGGGTTCATCGAGCAGCAGCAGGTTTGGGCGGTCCCAGGCGATCAGCGCCAAGGCCAGGCGGGCTTTTTCGCCACCGGAGAAGTTCAGCACCGGCTCATCGATACGCGCGCCACGGAAGTCGAAACCACCTAGGAAATCACGCAGGGTTTGCTCGCGCTCGGTCGGCGCCAGGCGTTGCAGGTGCAGCAACGGACTTGCCTTGGAATCGAGAGAGTCCAGCTGATGCTGGGCGAAGTAGCCCACCACCAAGTTCTCACCACGAGTCAGGCGGCCGGCCAAAGGTTGCAGTTCGCCCGAGAGGTTCTTGATCAGGGTCGACTTGCCCGCGCCGTTGGGGCCGAGCAAACCGATGCGCGCGCCTGGCGTGAGCTGCAGTTTGACCTTTTCCAGGATGGTTTTTTCGCCATAACCCAGGCGAGCATCCGAGAGGTCCAACAAGGGACTGGAGATCTTCACCGACTCGCGGAACACAAAGTCGAATGGCGAGTCGACGTGGGCCGCCGACAGTTCTTCCATGCGCTCCAACGCCTTGATCCGGCTTTGGGCCTGACGGGCCTTGGTGGCCTGGGCCTTGAACCGTGCGATGTAGCTTTCCATGTGCGCACGCTGCGCCTGCTGTTTCTCGAACGCCTGCTGCTGCTGGGCCAGGCGCTCGGCACGCGCACGTTCGAACGCGGTGTAGCCGCCACGGTAGAGGGTGATCTTCTTCTGTTCGACGTGAGCGATGTTGTCGACCACAGCATCGAGGAAATCCCGGTCGTGGGAAATCAGCAGCAAAGTGCCCTGGTAGCTCTTGAGGAAGTCTTCCAGCCACAGGATCGCATCGAGGTCCAAGTGGTTGGTCGGTTCGTCGAGCAGCAACAGGTCCGAGGGGCACATCAGCGCCTGGGCCAAGTTAAGGCGCATGCGCCAGCCACCGGAAAAGTCGGCGACCGGCCGGTCCATCTGCTCGTTGGTGAAGCCAAGGCCGGCAAGCATCTTGCGGGCGCGGGCGTCGGCGGTGTAGCCGTCGGCACTGTCGAGTTCCGCGTGCAGGCGGGCCTGTGCGGCGCCATCCTGGGCTTTCTCGGCCTCGGCCAGGTCGTGTTGCACCTGGCGCAGACGCAGGTCGCCATCGAGCACGTAGTCGATCGCGATGCGGTCCAGGGTGTCGATCTCCTGGCGCATATGGGCGATGCGCCAGTCGGCGGGCAGCAAGCAGTCCCCGGAATCCGGGGTCAGCTCACCCAGCAACAGGGCAAACAACGTGGATTTGCCGGCGCCGTTGGCACCGATCAGGCCGGCTTTGTGACCGGCGTGCAGGGTCAGCTCGGCGTCTTCGAGAAGACGTTGCGGGCCACGCTGTAATGTTAGGCTTTGAAGTCGGATCATAATGGCGGCGGAGTCTACCAGCTTCGTTGCCCGCTGGCTTGGGTGTGAATATGTGCGCTGACCTGTGGAGCTTTGCCCTCTCGACTTACGCCCGTCCGGGCGTGGAAGCCGCTTGTCTGCGCTTGCAGGAACAAGGAGCGGATGTGTGCCTGCTGCTGTGTGGGGCATGGCTGGAACATCGTGGCGTGGCGCTGACCTACGAGCGCATTCAAGCGTTAACACAGATAGCCGGGCCGTGGCAGAAGCAAGTCATCGAGCCCTTGCGACAAGTGCGCGTGCAATGGCGGACGTTGGCGCAGCAGGACGAACAGCTGGCGGCGTTACGGGAGCGGGTCAAAGCCCTGGAGTTGGAGGCGGAACGGGGGCTACTGACACGCCTGGAGGCGCTGGCGCAGAACTGGTTGAGCGCAGAGGTGAGCGGGGGTCAGAAATGGCTTGAAGGACTGGGGGCTGAGGCGGCCAACAACCTTGACCACGACGCGCTGCAACACTTGCGCGCCGTGGCCACCGGCACTTAGGAAGCGCTGGTTGGGGTGGTGTTCGATGCTGCCGGTGCAGGAGTGCTGCTGGCCGGTGCTGTTGGAGCGGTGGAGGCTGTCGGGGCGGTTGCAGTTGTTGCTGGTTTTGCAGCAGCAGGCTTAACAGCTGGTTTTGCAGCGGCAGGCTTAGCAGCTGGCTTGGCGGCTGGCTTTGCAGCAGCAGTCTTGGCAACTGGCTTGGCGGCTGGTTTTGCAGCAGCAGTCTTGGCAGCTGGCTTGGCGGCTGGTTTTGCAGCAGCAGTCTTAGCAACTGGCTTGGCGGCTGGTTTTGCAGCAGCGGTCTTAGCCGCTGGCTTGGCGGCTGGTTTTGCAGCAGCAGTCTTAGCAACTGGCTTGGCGGCTGGCTTTGCAGCAGCAGTCTTAGCAGCTGGCTTGGCGGCTGGTTTTGCAGCAGCGGTCTTAGCAACTGGCTTGGCGGCTGGTTTTGCAGCAGCGGTCTTAGCAGCTGGCTTGGCGGCTGGTTTTGCAGCAGCGGTCTTAGCAGCTGGCTTGGCGGCTGGTTTTGCAGCAGCGGTCTTAGCAGCTGGCTTGGCGGCTGGTTTTGCAGCAGCGGTCTTAGCAGCTGGCTTGGCGGCTGGTTTTGCAGCAGCAGCCTTAGCAGCTGGCTTGGCGGCTGGTTTTGCAGCAGCAGCCTTAGCAGCTGGCTTGGCGGCGGCTTTGGCGGGTGCCTTCGCTGCAACTGCTTTTGCAGGTGTACGAGCGCCCAGCACTTTCGCCACGGCTTCTTTAACACGACCAACGCCCTGGGCCAATTTCAGGCTTTCCTGAGCATCTTTCTTGAGTTGGGAAATATACGCGCGCGTTTCAGCTTGGCGATCCTTGAGGGCGTCCAGCAGGTCCTCAAGTTCTTTGACAGCGTCTTTGGCTTTGGCTTGTGCCTTGGCCTTGCCGGCGGTGGCGGCGTCTTGCAGTTTGGTACGGGATTTATGCAGCTTTTCTTGCGCCTTACCGCGTTGTTTTTCCAACTTGGCGAGCAGTTTTTCTGCATCGGCCAACGCTTGGGAACACGCGCTTTCCAGATGTTCGAGCAGGCTGCTCGACAGTTGTTGGAGTAAGTGCAACGGGGTATTAACAGGCTTCTGTTTGGCCGACATGGTTTACCTCCTGGCTGACGTGGGTGCGGCTCATACTAGCCCTCTGCTCTTACCGCCGCTAGGGCATGTTGACAGTATCGTTTGCCTTGCGTTGCACGGTACGAAAATTCTTATCGATATATCGAAAACACGCGACACTTTTTACCCTTTCACACTGGCATAATCCGTCGCACTTTCGGCGGGAGAATGCCCATGTCGCGTTACCTTTTTCTTGTTCTGGGCTTGGCAATTTCCGTAGCCAATGCGGGCGAGCAATCACCCTCCAAAACGGCAGACCAAGAGCAGCACGACCTTGCCTACAGCCTGGGCGCCAGCCTCGGTGAACGCCTGCGCCAGGAAGTGCCGGACCTGCAGATCCAGGCGTTGATCGAGGGCCTCAATCAAGCCTATCAAGGCAAGCCGCTGGCGTTGGATAACAAGCGCATCGAACAGATTCTTGCCCAGCATGAAGCGCAGGCCGAAGCCGACGCCCAAGCACCCAAAAGTGAAAAGTCGCTCGCAGCTGAACAGCAGTTTCTAGCCAAGGAAAAAACTGCAAAAGGGGTGCGCGAATTAGCTGACGGAATCCTGCTCACGGAACTGACACCCGGCAGCGGCAGCAAACCTGGAGCTAATGATCAGGTTCAAGTGAAATACGTTGGGCGGTTACCCGATGGCACAGTCTTCGATCAGAGCACACAGCCCCAGTGGTTTCGCCTGGACAGTGTGATCAGCGGCTGGAGCAGTGCGTTACAACAGATGCCGGTGGGAGCGAAATGGCGCCTGGTGATTCCATCAGCCCAAGCCTACGGTGCCGACGGCGCGGGCGAGTTGATCCCGCCTTACACGCCATTGGTATTCGAGATCGAGTTACTCGGCACTCGCCAATGATCCAATAAAAAACGGTGCGTCATGCGCACCGTTTTTTTTAAATCACCGTTGAGGATCAAGCCTGAGTGGCTGGCTCTTCCTTGTGAGCGTTGTGCAGCACTTCGATCAAGCAATCTTCCAGTTCGAAGCGCTCATGCAACAGCGCGCCCAACTCCTTGAATTTTTCGGCAACGCAGTTTCCGGCATCACACAGGTCGGTGAACGCCAGCAGCTTCTCAGTGATGACATCAATGCGTGGGTAAATGGTTTCGGCCAAGTCGAGACCACGTTGATCGTCGAAGGCTTCGGCCTCCTTGGTCAGCTGCTCGTAGACGCCGAAGTGGCCGGCCGACACGTAGTCCACCAAGACACCACAGAAATCCTGCAACGGCTCGCGATTCTCACCCAGTGCCTCAGGCTTGGCGCCGAGAGCATCAAAGGCCCGAACCAGTTCGTGACGTGCCTTCAACCAGCTGTCGATCAGCTTGTGCACCCCACCCCAGCGTTCCTGAGCATTCTGACAACTTTCCAGCATGATGATCTCTCTTCCCTATAGGGGCGCTGCCGCCTGATGCCCGCGCAACACTTCAAGGAGTAAGCCGCAGCGGGACAAGGCCGCATCTGACAAGCAAACGGTTTTAATAACGCGTGCGGGCCAGATTATGCCCGCACGACTATGGCTTCAAGGTACGCAGGAGAGAAAGTTCATACAAGTGTTTAATCCCATCCTACAAACCGCGACCTTCGTTCAGCGCCCTACCGGACGCAGGGGACGGCTCAAATACAGCCGTGAAAACTGTATGACACCGAGGACTAGCATGCCCAGGAAGAACAACAGGCTCCATTCGGGAAGGCTCAAGTCGAACAGCGTCCAGCTTATTTCCACACAATCGACGGTACCCTCGACCACCAATCGTAAGGCCTGCCACACCGAAAGGTTATCGATCATGTGGCTCAGGCTGGGCCAGCAATCGGCGGCCTGATCCGGTGCGGCATTTTGCAGCAGCACCTGACGCACAGCGGTAACGGCACCCAACAATGCACATCCCATGCTCGTCAGCCCGTACAGGTAGTAAGTGGATCGACTGGATGAATGGATAGCGGCAACCAGATTGATGAGCGTGAATGCGGCCAGAAAGGCCCGTTGTATCTGGCACAGGAAGCACGGGCGTAACGATGCACCGAACTCAAGATAGAAGGACGCGCCCAACGTCAGCGCACCCGCCATGAACGCAAGAAAAAACAAGGAGCGTGAAGGGGCCAAAGACATGCTTTATCCGCACAGCGAGAGATAGGTCGTTACGGTAGAGGAAAGGCCCGACCCCTTTCAATACGCGACAGAGCAGACAGTTCTGTGAGATCGCAGGGATATCCCGCATAAGCATGAAAGACTTCGAGCATCCCAGTGTAGGAGTTTGCAGTAGAGCGCTTAAAACCCAGCATCTGCTGGGCATTGAAGGGCTAACTCTCAGACGTATCTGAGCAAACCCTCCATTCCTTTCCTACATCAAGACCGGGTAGGAACTGGCAGCGGAGAGGCCAGTAAGCGGTTATCCAGCAGACCCAAACCTTCTTGGAACAGTTGGTTGCTGCGCTCGGTATCACCCAACTGGGCCAATAACCGCGCCAGCTCGGCACACGCCTCAGGATTACGCTGCACTTGAAGGCTACTTTCCAGATAATCCCGTGCCTTGCCCCATAGGCTGTTTTGCAAGCACAGACGACCCAACGTCAGCAGCAGGCTGGCATCACCCGGATGATCCTTGAGCCACCCCTCGGCAAACTTCAATTGCCGGGCCTGGTCACCGCCGCGCAGCAGGCCGTACAGACGAATCAGGTGGCTGTCATAGCCGCGCTTGATAGCACCGCGCAACGCCTCCTCCGCCTTGGCATCGGCGCCCAGCTGGCGCAGTTGCTCAGCGTAAGCCAGCACCAACTGCGGCTCCTGACGCTGAGCCGAAGTGAGTTGCTGCCAGGCCCGCTCAAGGGACTGCAAACCCGCTTCGCCCTGCTCTTCGCGCTGAGCAGCCAGGCTCAGGTTCTCGCCCCAGGCACGGCGCTCCAACTCGGCCAGTTCGCTGGCAGGCAGCACTTTGTCCTTGCGCAGCTCCGGCAGCAGTCGAATGACCGAAGACCAGTCGCCTCGCTGCTGGTGCAAACGCTGCAATTGGCGCAATACCTGGGCGTTATGGGGATGACGCTCGTGCATGACCTGCAAGGTCGTCAGCGCGCCGTCAGTATCGCCACGGTCCAACTGCAATTGCGCATGGCTCAACGCGACCGCCAACTCCGCTTGGGGCTGACGCTCCAGCGCACGCGCCAGCAAACCGTCGGACTCCTCATAACGACCCTGCTCATTCGCCGCACGGGCCGCGCCCAGGTAGTACAACAAAGGCTGGCGCTCAGCTTCAGCTGCACGATGCAGATGACGCTCAGCGCTGGCCCAGCGGCCCTCAGCGAGGTCCATCTGGCCCTGTTCGATGGCGATCTGCACACGGCGACTGCGGTTACGCCGAGACCACGGGTTGACCACGCCACCGGAGGTGGTCAACAGGCTCAGCAACACGCGAATCAGGTAAATGGCGAGGCCGATGGCAAACACTGCTACCACGGTCGCCCATAGGCTCGACTCGTAATGCAGCACATGAGGATAGGTAATCAGCACATAGCCGGTGTGTTTCGAAATGCCCACAGCGAGTGCCAGGGCTATCGCAACCACCAGCACCAGGATCACATAGAAACGCTTCATCGGCTCTACTCCTGGATCGCCGGCTTGCCAGCCGCCGCCTTAGCTTCGTCAGCAGACACATGACGACGTTCTAGGTACGCCTGCACCGCAGCCAGACTCGCCGCCAGGTCCGGTGTCACTACCGACACGGCTTTTGGCTCAAGCTCGGCGATACGCGCCAGCATCGCCTTGCTCTGCGGATTGTCCTGGTTGAAGTTGTCCTGCAACACGCTGCGCGCCTCGCCCAGCGAACGGCTGTACACCGCCGACTCTCCATTGAGCGCCGCCCATTGCGCCTGCTCCAGCGCCAGGCTCAGGGCCAGGCGAACTTGGTTCAGCCCCTGACCGGCGAGCAGTGGTCGAATGTTATCGTCGGGATTGAAGTCGATGCGGAAGTAACGGGAAATCTGCTCCCACCACTGTCTCCAGCGGCTATCCGTATCAGTGCTTGGACGCCCCTGCCCAGAGGGCTCGGTGAGTTGATATTCAGGGGCAATGGCTGCCAACTGCACAACCTGGTCACGCAAGGCTGCCAATTGCAGGTAGAGCCCGGTACGGTCCGGCTGCTCGGTACTGCGCAACGCGGCCAGGCTCTTGGCCAATTGTTCTCGGGCAGCGTAGGAACCTGGATCGCTCTGCTCGCGAAGAATCTCGTCGGCGCCCTGCACCAGCGCCTGGGCACTGTTGATATCTTGCAGGGCGGACAGCCGCAAACTCGCCAGACGGATCAAGTGCTCGGCCTCGGCCAGGCGCCAGTCTTTACGGCTGGCCCCCAGCACGGTTTCCAGACGCTGGTTAAGGCGCTGCTGATCACCTTGCAACTGGGCGACCAGACGGCGGCGCTCTTCCAACTCGTCAGCGCCCGGCAACTGGGCCAAGCGCGCAGCCAGTTGCTGCTGACTTTGCTTGAGGGACTGGGATTGGTCATCCAAGGTCTGCACCTGACCCAGCTGCTGCTGGCTGCTGGCTTGCAGGGCGCGGACCTGCCAGATCCCCCAACCTCCGGCAGCAACACCCACGGCGCCAAGCAGCAAGGCGACAACTGCCAGGGCCATTGCCACGGCGCGGCGTGGTGACCGGTGACTCAACCGGCGCATCGAGTGCGGGTTGGGTTTCATCTTTAGGCAAGGCTGTTTCGCTCACGTATCCGTCCTTTGCGTATCAGAGAGTGGGAACGGGATGACTCCGTAACGCCACTAACAAAGCCGCGGCACTCGCGCCGCGACAATCCACAACTTTTTCTGCGCCAGCAGCCCGTGCCATCTCGGCGACTCGTGGGCTGGGCACGAACAACGGCAGCTGTGCAACCTGTGGCCAATCGGGGCCGGCCAAGGCTTGCAGGTGCAAAAAACCCTGCCCACTGCTGACCACCAGGCCGTTCAAGCGTTCCAACTGGATGCGTTGCACCAGCACACCGGCGTCATAGGTCGGCAGGAAACGGCGGTACAACTCCAGATAGTCGACACTAGCACCTTGCTCGCGCAAACGCTCCGCCAGCAACTCTCGACCGCCCTCGCCACGCAGAATCAACACCCGTGAATCGCGGCACGCGATAGCCTCGCGCAACGCCGGTAATTGAAGCAAGGCCTCGCTGTCGTCGCCGCTTTGGGGATAGTGAACGTTCAGGCCCTGATCGGACAGTACCTGCGCAGTTCCGGCGCCGACGCTGAACCAAGGCATTTGTGGTTTGGGATGATGAGCCAACTGCTGCAGGGCAAGGCGCGCAGCGGGCTTGCTCACCACGATCACCGCGCAATAGCGATGCAGGTCACGGAAGACAGCCTGTTGCTCGGGCGTGATGGGTAAAGGCTCAGTGTCCAGCAGGGGCAAACTGCTGCTGAAAATGCCGGCTTCAGATAACGACGCCGCCAGGGCGGTCGATTCCTCTGCAGGCCGCGTCAGCAGCACTCGCCACCCACTCACTGCGGACCGGCCTCACCGTAGACTTTTTGCAGAATGGCACCAGCGCCTTTATCCAGTAGCTCTTCAGCGACCTGGATACCCAACGCCGTGGCATCACGCTGCGGCCCGCGCACTTCTGCCGTCAACAAGGTGCCGCCGTCAGGGTCGCCGACCAAGCCACGCAGCCACAGGTCTTCACCTTCGAGCACGGCGTAGCAAGCAATCGGCACTTGGCAACCGCCATTGAGGTGCTTGTTCAGAGCTCGCTCGGCTGTGACACGCACCTCGGTATCGTGGTGATCGAGCGGCTTGAGAAGTTCGTGGATTTGGCTGTCGGCGGTGCGACATTCGATGCCCACGGCGCCCTGCCCACCCGCAGGCAAGCTGTCTTCGACGCTGATGGCGGAGGTGATGCGATCTTCGAAACCCAGACGGATCAAACCAGCGGCAGCCAGGATGATCGCGTCATATTCGCCAGCATCCAGCTTAGCCAGGCGAGTGTTGACGTTGCCACGTAGAAAGCGGATCTGCAGGTCTGGACGGCGGGTCAGCAGCTGGGCCTGACGACGTAAGCTGGAGGTGCCGACGATGCTGCCCAGCGGCAGCTCATCCAGGGATGCATAGGTGTTGGAAACGAAGGCATCACGCGGGTCTTCGCGCTCGCAGATGCAAAAAAGGCCCAGGCCTTCGGGAAAGTCCATGGGCACGTCTTTCATCGAATGCACGGCGATGTCGGCTTCGTTTTCCAGCAGCGCAGTTTCCAGTTCCTTGACGAACAGGCCCTTGCCCCCGATTTTCGACAGTGGCGAGTCAAGCAGCTTGTCGCCGCGACTGACCATGGGCACCAGGGACACCGTGAGGCCGGGATGGGCCTGCTCAAGGCGTGCTTTGACGTATTCGGCCTGCCATAAGGCCAGAGCACTTTTACGGGTGGCGATGCGGATTTCGCGAGAGGACATGGATCAATCCGTACTGAATAGATACGGCAGATAATAACAGCTCAGGCAAATGCGCTTTGATTTGAATCAGCAAGTGCGGGGCCTCCCTGGCCACGTCGCACCGGGATAAGGAATGCAGGCCTCGCTACAGCCCTCGAACTAAAGCTGCTGCATCATTTTGCGCACGCCCGCGACATGGCGTCGACTGACGATCAACGCATCGCCGTTAAGCCCTTTAAGGAACAACTGGAAGTGTCCCAGAGGTGTGCGTTGAAGACGTTCGATCCGCTCGCGGGCCACCAGCGCATTGCGGTGGATACGCACGAAGCGTTCGCCGAACTCATCCTCAAGGGCCTTGAGCGGCTCATCGAGCAACACTTCGCCAGCCTCATGTCGCAGGGTCACGTACTTGTGATCGGCAATAAAATAAACAACCTGGCTCAGTGGGATCAGCTCAATCCCTTTGCGTGTCCGAGCGCTGATGTGGCTGCGCGGCCCGTTACCACTTTGGGCGGCAGGCTGGGTCAAGGCTGCCAGTTGGGCGCGGTTGGGGCGCTCGGCTTTCTTCATGGCCTTGAGCAAGGCTTCGGCAGTCACTGGTTTAATCACAAAGCTGACGCCACTGGCTTCCAGCGTCTGCTCAGCAAACTCTTCTTGCGCGGCGCATAACACCACGGCGGGTGGCGATTCTCGCTCGCTCAGCCGGGCGGCGACTTGCAGGCCATCAAGGCCCGGCATGCGGATATCGAGCAACACCAGGTCGGGCTTGAGGCTGTCGATCAGCGTCAACGCCTCCTCCCCGTTGGTGGCACTCGGCTCAAGGACTGTATAACCCTCAAGTTCACTGACCAAGCGGGTCAGTCGCTCGCGGGCTTGGGGTTCGTCATCAACGATCAGGACATTCATATAGCGCTGGATTCCTGCGTGAGTCTCGCACAAGGATAGCGTAGACAGGTGCGGTGACTTGCGTCACAGCGATCCACGCTAAGACTAGCGCGAGCGGCAAAAAGTGCCCTGACAGCGGCACCCATATTTACCCGGACCTGTTCAATAGCGCCCAAGACCTGCTGCCATCGGGCATCGTCGTAGGGTTTGCTGATACACAATCCGAATACCCCCCTTTTAAATGGATAGTCAGGCTCTGACCGCAATACCCGACTTTGGTGCATTCACACACTATCAGTCCAACTGTAGACGCTCACCGGAACGATATTGCGCAATCGTCAAATATCGTTTCGATAAACATCTACCTCCAGTCTCTTCCCGGACGCGTTCGGCGGCAAGGCACTTAGCCATCCTTTGCACAAATAAAAATGCCGACGACCCGCAGCACCGCCTCCACGGGCAACCCTGTTATTATCGCCGGCAGACTTCCACGCCTCTTTATTAAGCAGACCACGAGCGAATCCATGAGCACCGACAAGACCAACCAGTCCTGGGGCGGCCGCTTCAGTGAACCCGTCGACGCCTTCGTCGCCCGCTTCACCGCCTCCGTCACCTTCGACCAGCGCCTGTACCGCCACGACATCATGGGCTCCATCGCCCACGCGACGATGCTGGCCAAAGTCGGCGTGCTGACCGACGCCGAGCGCGACAGCATCATTGACGGCCTGACCACCATCCGCGGTGAGATCGAAGCCGGTACGTTCGACTGGCGCGTCGACCTGGAAGACGTGCACATGAATATCGAGGCCCGCCTCACCGACCGTATCGGTGTGACCGGCAAGAAACTGCACACCGGTCGTAGCCGTAACGACCAAGTGGCCACCGATATCCGCCTGTGGCTGCGCGATGAAATCGACCTGATCCTGTCCGAAATAACTCGCCTGCAAAAAGGCCTGCTGGAGCAGGCCGAACGCGAATCGGACACCATCATGCCCGGCTTCACTCACCTGCAAACCGCCCAGCCTGTGACGTTCGGTCACCACCTGCTGGCCTGGTTCGAAATGCTCAGCCGCGACTACGAGCGCCTGGTCGATTGCCGCAAGCGCGCCAACCGCATGCCACTGGGCAGCGCCGCGCTGGCTGGCACCACTTACCCAATCGACCGCGAGTACACCGCGCAACTGCTGGGCTTCGACGCTGTGGGCGGCAACTCTCTGGACGGCGTCTCGGACCGTGACTTCGCCATCGAATTCTGCGCCGCCGCCAGCATTGCGATGATGCACCTGTCACGCTTCTCCGAAGAGTTGGTGCTGTGGACCAGCGCGCAATTCCAGTTCATCGACCTGCCGGATCGCTTCTGCACCGGCAGCTCGATCATGCCGCAAAAGAAAAACCCCGACGTGCCAGAGCTGGTCCGCGGCAAGAGCGGCCGCGTATTCGGCGCACTGATGGGCCTGCTGACCCTGATGAAAGGCCAGCCGTTGGCCTACAACAAGGACAATCAGGAAGACAAGGAACCGCTGTTCGACGCCGCCGACACCCTGCGCGACTCGCTGCGTGCCTTTGCCGACATGATCCCGGCGATCAAGCCAAAACACGCGATCATGCGTGAAGCGGCTTTGCGCGGTTTCTCCACGGCAACGGACCTGGCGGACTACCTGGTACGCCGTGGCCTGCCGTTCCGTGACTGCCACGAAATCGTCGGCCACGCAGTGAAATACGGCGTGGAAACCGGCAAAGACCTGGCAGAGATGAGTCTGGAAGAACTGCGCCAGTTCAGCGACCAGATCGAGCAGGATGTGTTCGCCGTACTGACCCTGGAAGGTTCGGTGAATGCGCGTAATCACATCGGCGGCACTGCGCCCGCGCAGGTGAAGGCAGCGGTCGTACGCGGCCAGGCGTTGCTCGCCAGCCGCTAAAAAATGTGGGAGGGGCTTGCCCCCTCCCACACTTGATCACTTTTTGGCCGCAATCATCGCCATAAACGTGGGCATCGCCGCCTCCCGGTCCGCTGCCACCTTTTGGGCGTTGGGCATGGCATGTAATCGCTCCAACAACGCTTTCGCCTTTGGCAACTCAGCCAGCAAATCCAATCCAAACAGCTTCTCGCCCACGCCACAGGCGAGGTTCACGCTGTACATGAAATACAGATCCGCAATCGTAAAACTTTCCCCCGCAACGTAAGGCGCGAACTTGCCGTGCCGACCTAAAGAACCAATCCCCAGCAGCAACTCAGCCTTGGATTTTTCCTTGATCGCCTCCGGCACCGGCATACCGAAAAACGCCTCGGCAAAACACGCGCGGGCGGGCAATTCGATGTACAGCTCGATTTCCCGGCACAGCGCCAGCACTTGGGCACGCTGGAATGGGTCTGCCGGCAACAGCGAAGGGCCTTCCTGGGTTTGCTCGATGTATTCGAGTATCACGCTGGTTTCGTTGATAAACCCCTGCTTTACGCCCAGCGCCGGTACCTTGCCGCGCGGACTGATTGCCAGGGCTTCCGGGGTTTGACCGGCATAGAAAGGTACCTCTTCAAACAGCAGCCCTTTCTCCAACAGCGCCAGTTTCACCATGTTGTAGTAGTTGCTGACCGAAAATCCGTAGAGCTTGAGCATCGCAAAGCCTCCAGGCCGTGTGCGGGGTTGGCTGCAAGAGTTATAGATCTTGGCGCCCAGCCTGACCAGCAGCATCACCTGCCTGAATGGAGGTAGACTGGCGCCCTTTCCTTGAGGAGCCTGCCATGAGCGAGCCGACCGATATCGACAGTGACGAAGAAGAATTCACCGAAAACACCCTGATCGAAGCGATCGAGAACCAGATCGAAAGCGACAATCCCCCCGCCGCCAAGGCGACCTTCAACAAACTGACCCTAGTGGGTTATGAACGCGAAGACATCCTGAATCTTATGGCCCACGTGCTGGCGTTCGAGATCGACGCGATGCTGGACGAGGACCGCGCCTTCAATACCGAATGGTATGAAACCGCGCTGCGGGCGCTGCCTGAGTTGCCGCCTGAAAAGGAATAATCCCGGCACGCAGCAACACGCTGGACAGTTCGGCAAAGTGCGTTCACCTTATGGCCTGCTAGCCTCTAATAAATTTTAGAAAGTCTGGAGTCCTTATGTCGTATACCCCTGAATTGGTTGCCGAACTGGAAATCCTTGTACTCTTCCCCTTGGACAGCACCAAGGAAGGTCTGAAGGTCCATCAGACCGCCGCTCCTACTGCCATCGCCGCTGCCAAGCGCCTCCATGCCAAAGGACTTATCGACCAGCCAGACGGGGGCTATCTGACCAGCCTCGGTCGGGACGCCGCAGAGCAGGCCCAAACCCTGCTGACTATTCTGACCACTGCCAGCACCAAAGAAGCAGCCTGATACCCGATACCGCCCATGGAGTCCGCTCACTGCGGATTCCAAGGGCGTTGCTGTGGGCCAGTTAAAATTCTGGCGTCAAAGACCATTTCCCCCTAAACCTCCTACGCCACTGGCTGTAAACTCCTACACGGCCGCCCACGTCGGGCCCTGCGAGCCACCGAGTTCGACATGACCCGCACCCATGAAATCCGCCCTGACTTGGACGAAGGCATCGACCGCAAGGTGCTGGCCCAATTGCGCGCGCGCTTCATGGCCCTCAATGAGGGGCGCATGGCGCGTGCCGTCGAGGGGCTGACGCCGCGCCAGCAAAGCGTGCTGACCCTCCTGCCACTGTTTTTTCACGTTAATCATCCGCTGTTGCCCGGTTATGTTTCGGGCAGCACGCCAGCCGGGCTTTCGAATTTCGAGCCCGACGCTCAGGCCTTGGCCGAAGCCCAACGCCTGACCCGCTCGTTCTCTTACAAGCCGCGCCCGGTCAATCAGCCCAAGCCTATCCATGGCCTATTTCTGATGGGCAGCCTTGGCACCCTCGCCCAAGCGGATCAGAGCGATATGGACGTATGGGTGTGCCACGCCCCCGACCTGGGCGAAAACGAACTGGCCGAACTGCGCAAGAAATGCCAACTGCTGGAAGCTTGGGCCCTCACCATGGGCGCCGAGGCACACTTCTTCCTGATCGAGCCAACGCGCTTCGTACTCGGCGAGCGCGACACCCAACTGAGCTCCGACGACTGCGGTACCACCCAGCATTACCTGCTGCTGGACGAGTTCTACCGCACAGCCATCTGGTTGGCCGGGCGCACGCCGATTTGGTGGCTGGTGCCGGTATACGAAGAGACCCGTTACGCCGAATTCACCCACACACTGCTTTCCAAGCGGTTTATCCGCGCCGATGAAACCCTTGACCTCGGCCACCTGGCACATATTCCACCCGGCGAATTCATCGGAGCCGGTCTATGGCAGTTGTTCAAAGGCATCGAGTCACCTTACAAATCGGTGCTCAAACTGCTGCTGACTGAGGTCTACGCCAGCGAACACCCCAACGTGCATTGCCTGAGCCTGCGCTTCAAGCGCGCGGTGTTCGCGAACCAGATGGACCTGGATGAGCTGGACCCGTACATCGTGGTGTACCGCCGCATCGAGGAATACCTCAAGGCACGCAACGAGCCCGAACGCCTGGAATTGGTACGCCGCGCGCTGTACCTGAAGGTCAATCGCAAGCTCACCGCCGGCCAACGCACCAACAGTTGGCAGCGACTGTTGCTGGAGCGCCTGGCACGCGAATGGAGCTGGGACCAGCGTCAACTCGCCCTGCTGGACAGCCGCAGCCAGTGGAAAGTGCGTCAGGTGGCCTCGGAACGCCGCGCCCTGGTCAGCGAGCTGAACTACAGCTATCGCTTCCTGACCCAGTTTGCCCGGACCGAACAAACCGTCAGCCTGATCAACAAGCGCGACCTTAACGTGCTGGGCCGGCGCCTGTATGCCGCTTTTGAGCGCAAGGCCGGCAAGGTCGAATTCATCAACCCCGGCATCGCACCGGACCTGGCTGAAGACACCTTGACCCTGGTGCAGTCGCCCAACCGCAAGGAACCCGGCCAGCATCACTGGGGATTGTACAACGGCAACCTCACGGCCCTGGAGTGGGAACACTTTGCGCCGATCAAGCGCAGCCGCGACCTGCTGGAAATGCTGACGTGGTGCCATCGCAACGGTGTAATCGACAGCAGCACGCGCCTGGCGCTGCACCCCGGCACCAGCGACATGACCGAATTCGAGTTGTTCAACCTGCTTGGCAGCCTGCAACAAACGGTCGCCCTGCCCCTGACCAGCGTCGATGAAATAAGCCTGCTGCGATCGGCGGCGCCCGAGGAAGTGTTGCTGCTGATCAACGTCGGCGTCGACCCGCTCAAGCATCACCGCGACCTGAACATCCTGATGACCACCGAGCGCACCGACTCCCTGAGTTATGCCGGTGTTCGCGATAACCTGGTGCTGACCCTGGACCAAGTCACGCTCAACAGCTGGAACGAAGTGATGGTCAGCCGTTACGACGGCCCGCACGCTTTGCTCGATTGCCTGCGCGACTACCTCAACCAACTGCCATCGGACCGCCTGCCGCGTCTGCGGGTGCGCTGCTTCTGTCATAACCGTGCGCAGTTCATTGCCCAGCGCGTGGAGGAAATCTTCGACACCGCGCAGAACCTGCTGCTGGGTCAGTCCAACCACCGCTACTTGCTGCAAGTTCAGCAGCACTACCACGTAATGGAGTTGATGCCGGGCCAAGCCACCCATGTGTCACTGGCAACCCAGGACGCGCTGATCGCCTACCTCAGCGAGGAGCTGGCCAGCTACAGCCCGCTGCATCTGGACACGATGGCCCTGGAAGACCACGACCTGGCGCTGCTGCTGCCCATGGGCATGGCTGATTGCGTGCAAGTGTTCTACCGGGTCAATGAAGATTTCGCCGAGCTGTATGTGCTGGATGAGTTCAACGCGCTCTGGCAGCAGCGCCTGCCGTTTCATGATGAGCAGAGCCTGCTGGCGCCTTTGCAGCGCTTTCTGCAATCCATCATCTATCGGCGGGATGCGTTGTCGCCGCTGGACACGCAACAACCCCTGGGCGCGGTGCAGACCTTGTATTACCAACTATTGCCGACAGGAAGCGGACGCGCCCGCGGGATCGAACCTCGGCCGGCGCCGCACAATCCAACGAACAAATCGTTTTACGACGTGCAGGCGATTATCGGCAAAGCAGCACACGGCAAGGTGGGCATTACCCTGTACTGCAATCAGCGGGAGTTTTCCGAATTGGAATTCGGCGACCAGCTATTTGCCGTGGTCGCCCAGGAGATCGTTGGACAGCGCCGGGAAACCGAGCGCTACCGTTGCTACATCACCGACCTGGATCTATCGGGCCTGCTCGGTGATGTGCAGAGCCCGAGCAACCTTTACCTGCGTTACAAGGCCGAGCTGGAGCTGTCGCTCAACGAGGCGCTGAGCCAGATTTAGAGAGTGAAGGCGCCGCCGTCTTTTGGCTGGCCTTCAACACTGAGCAATTCAAGCTTGAGGGTCTTGCCGCCAGGTGCCGGCCAGTCGATATGCTGGCCCACTTTCAGGCCTAACAACGCGCTGCCCACGGGTGCCAGGATCGAGATCTTGCCGGCGTCTGCATTGGCATCTTTCGGATAGACCAGCGTCAGGTGGTAGTCCTTGCCGCTGCCTTGCTCACGGCAATGTACGCTGGAGTTCATGGTCACGACACCCGCAGGCACTTCATCGTGGCCAACCACTTCTTCGGCGCGATCGAGTTCGGCTTGCAACGCTTCGACGCCGGGAGTTTCGTCGCCCAAGCGGTCGATCAGTTGCTCCAGACGCTGCACGTCAAGACGGGTGAGGATGATGGACGGTGCGGTGGTCATGATTCAGGCAGACTCCTTTTTTCTGCACAAAAAAGCAAAACCCCGCCAAAAAAAGGCGGGGTTCTCGCGGGCCTCGATGAGTTGAGGCGTACCCGGACACTACCACAGCGTCACAAATAAACAAGACAGCCTCAGGCGTGCGCCCTGCGCTGCTCGGCCTCGGCGCAGATCACCCTGCGCCGGGCATCGTCGGCGGAGCGCCATTCGCGGATGTCTTCAACGTGACGAAAGCAGCCGAGGCAGACTTTTTGCTCGTCCAGACGACACAAACTGATACAAGGTGACGGCACCGCCGGGCTGACATTACTGAACAGCGGCTTTGGCGGACGTACGGGCGCAGGCTCAGTCACGGTCAAATCTCGTCGAAATCCAGCTCGGCGCCGGTATATTCGTGGACCAGGCGCGTGAGCATCTCGCCCAACAACTCTTCACTCTTATCGCACTGCCATTTGCCGCTTTCTTCGTCGTAGTCGAAGTGAACGCCACCGGAGCGCGCCGCCAGCCACAGCTGACGCAGGGGTTCCTGGCGACTGAAGATCAGTTGCTGGCCACTCTCGAACTTGACGGTCAGCACGCCGGCCGAGTTTTCCAGGTCCACATCCAGGCCGCTGTCGTCAAAAATATCTTCCAGCGCCTGCTGGGTCGCATCCACCAGGTCGTGAAAACGGGCTTCGGTCAAACTCATTGTGGCAACCTCAAAAGTGTCTGGTTTTGCTCAAGCGCCGCACGATACGGGCGAGCCTCGCCGATTGCAAAGGATACCGATTTCATTACCGATGACGGTATGAAATATCCTCTGCCAGCGTAGCCCGCTTCACCTTCATGTCGGCAAACCCCCGCCGGACGGGTATTTCGGCGCATAGGCAAGCTGGCGGGTGGTCGGTATACTTGGGCGCAATTAATGCATATTCAAGGATTTCGCCATGAAGCGCCTGATCTCTTCCCTTGCTGCGCTCGTCGCGGTCGCTTGCCTCGTTAGTGCCTGTGGTCAAAAAGGCCCGCTGTACCTGCCCGATGACAGCAAAGACCCGAATGAACAGGCGCAATCGTCGCAAAAGCCATCCAAAGCGCATAAGCACGACACCTACGAATAAGGGAGCTCCATGGACGCTTTTAACTACCGGGACGGCGAGCTGTTCGCGGAAGGCGTGGCGCTGTCCGCGATTGCCCAGCGCTTTGGTACCCCGACGTACGTGTACTCACGCGCTCACATCGAAGCTCAATACCGCTCCTTCACCGACGCATTGGACGGCGTACCGCACTTGGTGTGCTACGCGGTCAAGGCAAACTCCAATCTGGGTGTACTGAATGTCCTGGCGCGTATGGGCGCTGGTTTTGACATCGTCTCCCGTGGCGAGCTGGAGCGGGTACTGGCGGCTGGTGGCCAGGCTGACAAGATCGTGTTCTCCGGCGTCGGCAAGAGCCGCGAAGACATGCGCCGTGCCCTGGAAATCGGTGTGCATTGCTTCAACATCGAATCCACCGACGAGCTGGAGCGCCTGCAAGTCGTAGCCGCCGAAATGGGCGTACGCGCGCCGATCTCCCTGCGCGTCAACCCGGACGTCGATGCTGGCACCCACCCGTACATTTCCACCGGTCTCAAAGAGAACAAGTTCGGCATCGCCATTGCTGACGCCGAGGACGTGTATATCCGCGCCGCGCAGTTGCCGAACCTGGAAGTGCTGGGCGTCGACTGCCACATCGGTTCGCAACTGACCACTCTGCCGCCGTTCCTAGATGCCCTCGACCGCCTGCTGGCGCTGATTGATCGCCTGGGCGAATGCGGCATCTACCTGCACCACATCGACCTCGGTGGCGGCGTGGGCGTGCGGTATCGCGATGAAGAACCGCCGCTGATTGCCGACTATATCCAGGCCGTGCGCGAGCGCATCGAGGGCCGCGACCTGACGCTGATGTTCGAGCCGGGCCGCTACATCGTCGCCAACGCCGGCGTGCTGCTGACCCAGGTCGAGTACCTCAAGCACACCGAGCACAAGGATTTCGCCATTGTCGACGCGGCGATGAACGACCTGATCCGCCCGGCGCTGTACCAGGCCTGGATGAATGTCACCGCTGTGACGCCTCGCGACAGCGAAGCTCGCGCCTATGACATCGTCGGCCCGATCTGCGAAACCGGCGACTTCCTCGCCAAGGATCGTCAGCTTGCGCTGGAGGAAGGCGATCTGCTGGCCGTGCATTCGGCCGGTGCCTACGGGTTTGTCATGAGTTCCAACTACAACACCCGCGGCCGTACCGCCGAGGTACTGGTGGACGGTGATCAAGCGTTTGAAGTGCGTCGCCGCGAGACGGTAGCCGAGTTGTATGCTGGCGAAAGCCTGCTGCCGGAGTAAGCCATGCTGCTGCGTTTTACCAAGATGCACGGGCTCGGCAATGATTTCATGGTCCTCGACCTGGTCAGCCAGCACGCGCACATCCTGCCCAAGCACGCTAAACAGTGGGGCGACCGGCATACAGGGATTGGCTTCGACCAATTGCTGATCGTCGAGGCGCCAAGCAACCCGGAGGTGGATTTCCGTTATCGAATCTTCAACTCCGACGGTTCCGAAGTGGAACAGTGCGGCAACGGTGCGCGCTGTTTCGCGCGTTTCGTGCTGGATAAGCGCCTGACCGCCAAGCGCCAGATCCGCGTCGAGACCAAGAGCGGCGTGATCGAGCTGGATATTCGCAGCGACGGCCAAATCAGCGTCAACATGGGCGCGCCGCGCTTGGTGCCAGCGGATATTCCGTTCCAGGCCAGCGAGCAGGCCACCAGCTATGCAGTCGATGTCGACGGCAAGATCGTCGACTTGGCGGCCGTCTCCATGGGCAACCCCCATGCCGTGTTGCGGGTCAACGACATCAACAATGCCCCCGTACATGAACTGGGGCCGAAGATCGAACACCACCCGCGCTTTCCGGCACGGGTCAACGTGGGTTTCCTGCAGGTGATCGACCGTTCCCGCGCGCAATTGCGTGTGTGGGAACGCGGCGCCGGCGAAACCCAGGCCTGCGGCACCGGTGCTTGCGCCGCTGCTGTGGCCGCGATCAGCCAGGGGTGGATGGATTCGCCGCTGCTGATCGACCTGCCCGGTGGACGCCTGTCCATCGAATGGGCAGGCCCTGGCCACCCGGTGCTGATGACCGGGCCGGCCTCGCGTGTATACGAAGGACAGGTCCGTCTATGAGTGAGCCAAGCTAATGACCGATAAGCCTCAAGTACCCGCACCCGCAACCCCGAGCGAAAGTCTGGAGGCCGCTGCTGTCGCGGCGTACCTTGAGGCGAATCCGGATTTCTTCGTCGAGCACGAAGAACTGCTGCCGGCGCTGCGCATCCCCCACCAACGCGGCGACACCGTGTCGCTGGTGGAGCGACAGATGAAGATCCTGCGCGAGCGCAATATCGAGATGCGTCATAAGCTCTCGCACTTGATGGACGTCGCCCGCGACAACGACCGCCTGTTCGACAAAACCCGTCGCCTGATTCTTGCGCTGATGGACGCCACCAGCCTGGAAGAAACCGTGATCGCCGTGGAAGACAGCCTGCGCCAGGACTTCCAAGTGCCATTTGTCAGCCTGATCCTATTCAGCGATAACCCGATGCCTGTAGGCCGTTGGGTCAGCGGCAGCGACGCACAGACCGCGATTGGCGGCCTGTTGTCCGAGGGCAAGACCATCAGCGGCACCTTGCGCGAGCATGAGCTGGACTTCCTGTTTGGTCCCGAACAGCTCAAGGAGATCGGCTCCACAGCCGTGGTCGCCCTCAGCCATCAAGGCTTGCATGGCGTGCTGGCTATCGCCAGCCGTGATCCTGCGCACTACAAAAGCTCGGTGGGCACGCTGTTCCTGACCTATATCGCCGAAGTGTTGGGCCGCGTCCTGCCGCGCTTCACCACCGCCCTGCGCGCGGTGCGCTAGCCATGGAACGGCAACTGGACGCTTACTGCGCTCACCTGCGCAACGAGCGCCAGGTGTCGCCCCACACACTGGAAGCCTACCGGCGGGACTTGAACAAGGTCCTGGCCTACTGCGAAAAACAGCAGGTCACCAGTTGGAAGGCCTTGGATATCCAAAGCCTGCGCAGCCTGATCGCGCGCTTGCACCAGACGGGCCAATCCTCGCGCAGCCTGGCTCGCCTGCTGTCGGCTGTGCGCGGGCTCTATCACTACCTCAACCGCGAAGGCCTGTGCGACCACGACCCGGCCAACGGCCTGTCTCCGCCCAAGGGCGAACGGCGCCTGCCCAAGACCCTGGACACCGACCGCGCCCTGCAATTGCTCGATGGCGCCGTAGAGGATGACTTCCTCGCCCACCGCGACCAGGCGATCCTGGAGCTGTTCTATTCCTCGGGCCTGCGCCTGTCGGAACTCACGGGCCTGAACCTAGACCAATTGGACCTGGCAGACGGCCTGGTGCAAGTACTCGGCAAGGGCAGCAAAACCCGCGTGCTGCCGGTGGGTAGGAAGGCCCGCGAAGCCCTGCAACTCTGGCTTCCGCTGCGGGCGTTGGCCAACCCGGCGGACGACGCCGTGTTTATCAGCCAGCAAGGCCGGCGACTGGGGCCGCGGGCTATTCAGGTGCGGGTCAAAGCCGCCGGGGAGCGCGAACTGGGTCAAAACCTGCACCCGCATATGCTGCGGCACTCCTTTGCCAGCCATATGCTGGAATCGTCCCAGGATCTGCGCGCCGTGCAGGAGTTGCTGGGCCACTCCGATATCAAGACCACGCAGATCTACACCCATCTGGACTTCCAACACCTGGCAACGGTGTACGACAGCGCCCATCCACGGGCCAAACGCATCAAGGGCGGCGACTCATGAGTATCAAGCTGATCACCTTCGACCTGGACGACACACTCTGGGACAACGTACCCGTCATCATCAGCGCCGAGGCGTCGATGCGCGAATGGCTGGTCGTGCATGCCCCCAACGTCGGCGACCTGCCACTGGAGCATTTCGCCAGCCTGCGCCAACAGGTGCTGCAGCGTCATCCGGAGCTCAAACACCGCATCAGCGTGTTGCGCCACCGGGTGCTGATGCACGCCTTCGAGGAGGCCGGATATCCACAGCCGCAAGCCACGGAAATGGCAGACGTGTGCTTCGAGGCGTTCATTCACGCCCGTCATCAGCTCACTCCCTTCCCTGAAGCCGAGCCGATGTTGCAAGCGCTGCGCCAGCACTTTCTGCTGGGTGTGATCACCAATGGCAATGCCGATGTGCAGCGTGTGGGCCTGGCTGACTACTTTCACTTTGCGCTGCGCGCTGAAGATATTGGTATTGCCAAGCCAGATGCGCGGCTGTTCCAGGAAGCGCTGCAACGCGGCGGAGTGGATGCCAGCGCAGCGGTGCACGTTGGCGACCATCCCGGGGACGACATTGCGGGGGCGCAGCAGGCGGGGCTGCGGGCCGTGTGGTTTAACCCCAGCGCCAAGGTGTGGGAAGGGGATAAACGCCCCGACGCGGAGATTCGTAGCCTTACGGAGCTGCCGGAATTACTCCGCAAGTGGCAGTAGTATTAGAGATCCCAATATGGGGATCACCACGAAGCTCAAATAAATCAGCAAGCATGAAAAAGCCCGCAGCGACGGCGGGCTTTTTCTTACAAGCAGGTGACTGACCTCAGATAGGTCGGCTGCCGTACTTGTTATCCGGCTTCTTGGGTGGGTCTGCCACCACGTTAGCCTCGACTTCCTGCACTCTGCCGCCTTTAGCGAGGAATTCTTCCATCGCACGGGCCAGAGCATCGCGCTCTTTGTTCTTGGCCTCAACGCTCGGCAATTCATCTACCGAAACAGCTGCCTTGGCTTTGCCTTTGGCCGCAGGGGCAGGCGCATCATCGCCACCATCGTCGTCCGCAACGTCTTCCGCTGCAGCTTCAAGACCTTCTTCGGTGTCGTCTTCGTCACCTACTTCGAGTTCGTCGTTTTCCAGATCATCGTCGCTCATGTTCTACCTCATGACTTGCGAAAAGCAGATTAGTTATAGCCCAGCTTCGCCCTCTGTCGAGGCCGCCAGGGAAAAATCAACATCCACTGGATAACCAGTGGCTTACGCCCCGTCACCGTGCAAGGTGGCGAGGACTTTACGAGCACCGCCATGATCACGGTGCTCGCCCAGATAAACACCTTGCCAGGTACCCATCGCCAAGCGACCGGCCTTGACCGGCAAACTCAGCTGGCAGCCCAGGAGACTGGCCTTGAAGTGCGCCGGCAGATCATCCGGACCTTCGTCATTGTGTTCGAACCCGGCACGGCCTTGCGGCACCAGCAAGTTGAAAAAACGTTCGAAGTCACGGCGAACCGCCGGATCGGCATTCTCGTTGACGGTCAGAGAAGCCGAGGTGTGCTGCAACCACAGGTGTAACAGGCCCACACGACACGCCTTCAGTTCAGGCAAGCCGGCAAGCAACTCATCGGTCACCAAGTGAAAGCCCCGGGGCTTGGCCCGCAGGGTAATCAGGGTCTGTTGCCACATAGAGTTCTCTCGCCCATCGGCGCGCATTCTAGCGCGCTCTGGGAAAAAACAAAGTGCCGAATACGCCTACGTGCCTGTAAGACATTCGCATACTGAAAAGTGCCGTGTGCGGCCGATCACAAACTTTGCGCAAAAACCGGCACAGCGTCTTACGACTGACAAACACCAGGCAAAAAAATGCCCGGCAAGCCGGGCATTTTTTTTACGCGCACTTACAAGTTGTAGCCGCGTTCGTTGTGTTGCGCCAGGTCGAGGCCGACAGCCTCTTCCTCTTCGGTAACACGCAGGCCAATGACCATATCGAGCACCTTGAGGATGACGTAGGTGACGATCGCCGTGTAGATCACGGTGAAGCCAACACCCTTGCACTGGATCCAGACTTGAGCCGCGATGTCAGTGACGGTGCCGAAGCCGCCCAAAGCAGGGGCTGCGAATACACCTGTGAGGATCGCACCGACGATACCGCCGATACCGTGCACGCCGAATGCGTCCAGGGAGTCGTCGTAGCCCAGCTTACGCTTGAGGCTGGTCGCGCAGAAGAAGCAGACCACACCGGCCACCAGGCCGATTACCAGAGCGCCCATCGGGCCAACGGTGCCGGCGGCTGGTGTTACAGCTACCAGACCAGCGACTACGCCCGAGGCGATGCCCAGTGCACTTGGCTTGCCGTGAGTGATCCACTCGGCGAACATCCAGCCCAACGCCGCAGCAGCGGTAGCGATCTGAGTGACCAGCATCGCCATGCCAGCAGTGCCGTTGGCCGCAGCAGCGGAGCCGGCGTTGAAGCCGAACCAACCGATCCACAGCATTGCCGCGCCCACCAGGGTGTAACCCAGGTTGTGCGGTGCCATCGGAGTGGTAGGGAAGCCTTTACGCTTGCCGAGCACGATGCACGCCACCAGCCCAGCCACACCGGCGTTGATGTGCACCACGGTGCCGCCGGCAAAGTCCAGCACGCCCCAGTCCCACATCAGGCCGCCGTTGCCGCTCCAGACCATGTGCGCGATTGGCGCATAAACCAGGGTGAACCAGATGCCCATGAAGATCAGCATCGCAGAGAACTTCATACGCTCAGCGAAGGCACCGACGATCAGCGCCGGGGTGATGATGGCGAAGGTCATCTGGAAGGTGATGAACACCGCTTCCGGGAACAACGCCGCAGGCCCGGTGATGCTGGCTGGGGTCACACCCGCCAGGAACGCCTTGCCCATGCCGCCGAAGAAGGAATTGAAGTTGACCACACCCTGTTCCATACCGGTGGTATCGAACGCAATGCTGTAGCCGTAGACGACCCACAGGATGCTGATCAGGCCAGTGATGGCGAAGCACTGCATCATCACCGACAGAATATTTTTGGAGCGGACCATGCCGCCGTAGAACAGCGCCAGGCCGGGAATGGTCATGAACAGCACCAGTGCGGTGGCGGTCAGCATCCAGGCGGTGTCGCCAGAGTTGAGGACTGGAGCAGCCACTTCGTCTGCCGCCATGGCCAGGCTTGGCATTACGATGGACAACAGGGCTCCGAGCCCTGCGAATTTACGCAGAGTCATATTGTTTTCTCCTGGGGCGTTGGGGTTTGGCGGCTTAGATTGCGTCGGTATCGGTTTCGCCGGTACGGATGCGAATAGCCTGTTCCAGATTGACCACGAAGATCTTGCCGTCACCGATCTTGCCGGTGTTGGCGGCCTTGGTTATCGCTTCGATAACCCGGTCAAGATCCTTGTCGTCAATGGCGACATCAATCTTCACCTTCGGCAGGAAATCGACTACGTATTCCGCGCCGCGATACAGCTCGGTGTGACCCTTCTGCCGACCGAAGCCCTTGACCTCAGTAACGGTAATGCCCTGCACGCCGATCTCGGACAGCGACTCGCGTACATCGTCCAACTTGAACGGCTTGATGATGGCAGTGACTAGCTTCATGAAAACTCTCTCCCGAATTGGTGGACTTGCCCCAGGAAAACAAACCCGTCTCAAGTCTAAGCGCAGTGCCTGGCTTTGTAACGCATCGTCGCAAGGGCAGTTGCCTTTGCGACGCCAGCGAACCACTGGTGACGAAACCTGTACCCCTGATCCGTCGGCGCACTGCATTCGTCACAGCGACTGCATCAGTGCATGGGTCATGATCGTCTAAGCAGAAACCTTGCCAGCTCCGTAAAAATCACTGAAATCAGTCCTTTGCCCACTTAACCTCACCCACAGGACTATTTGGCAGCTGCAATGCGCACGAAAACAGTGCGCCGTCGCACAGCTCGATGCGCGAAAAGCGTGCGCTGCAGGCCGCGAAAAAGACTATAGACGCTGCGTGATACACTGCCCGCCAACAGTTTCCGGAATATTTCCCATGCTCGCGCCCAAAGACCTACTCGACGCCCTGAGCGGCCACGCCTCTCGCCTGTTCAGCGGCGAAACCCCGCTGCCCCGCAATGAAATCGAAAGCCAGTTCAAGGCCTTGCTGCAAAGCGGTTTCAGCAAGCTCGACCTGGTGAGCCGGGAAGAATTTGATAGCCAAATGGTGGTGCTGGCCCGCACGCGTGCGCGGCTGGAGAGCCTGGAGGCGAAGGTGGCTGAACTGGAAGCGCGGCTAACCCCAACGGCCGAGTAACTGACGCAACTAAGCCAAAATGTGGGAGGGGGCTTGCTCCCGATGGCGGTGGGTCAGTGACATATTTATCAACTGACCCACTGCTATCGGGGGCGAGCCCCTTCCCACATTTGTTCTGCGTCGTTCTCTGGATACGTTCTGTAAAACCTCCCTCCCTCGCTAGCCCCACCCCTCGTCTACCCTTGAAAAACCCGCAGGAAGCGGCCTCTCTTTCAAGGAACGAGCATGTCCCTCGCCATCGTCCACAGCCGCGCCCAGATCGGCGTAGAAGCCCCAGCCGTCACCGTCGAAGTGCACATGGCCAACGGTCTCCCGTCCCTCACGCTGGTGGGCCTTCCCGAAACCGCTGTCAAGGAAAGCAAGGACCGAGTACGCAGCGCCATCCTCAACTCCGCCCTGCAATACCCCTCGCGCCGCATCACGCTCAACCTCGCGCCCGCCGACCTGCCCAAGGACGGCGGGCGTTTTGATTTGGCGATTGCACTGGGGATCCTCGCCGCCAGTGTGCAGGTGCCAGCGTTGATGCTCGATGACATTGAATGCCTGGGTGAGTTGGCGTTGTCCGGCGAAGTGCGTGCGGTCAAAGGTGTGTTGCCAGCCGCTTTGGCGGCGCGCAAGGCTGGGCGCACCGTGATAGTGCCGCGGGCGAATGCAGAGGAAGCTTGCCTGGCGTCGGGGCTGAAGGTGATTGCCGTGGATCACTTGCTGCAGGTCGTGGCGCACCTCAACGGACAAGTGCCGATTGAGCCCTATAAATCCGATGGTTTGTTGTACCTGAACAAGCCCTACCCGGATTTGAGCGAAGTGCAAGGCCAACTCTCCGCCAAGCGGGCGTTGTTGATTGCAGCAGCGGGCGCACATAACCTTCTGTTCAGCGGGCCACCGGGCACCGGCAAGACCTTGCTTGCCAGCCGCTTGCCCGGTTTGCTGCCTCCGCTGAGCGAGCAGGAGGCCCTGGAAGTGGCGGCAATTCAGTCGGTGGTCAGCCTCGCACCGCTGAGCCATTGGCCGCACCGGCCGTTTCGCCAGCCGCACCACTCTGCGTCAGGGCCCGCACTGGTGGGCGGTGGATCGAAACCGCAGCCTGGGGAAATCACCATGGCGCATCATGGCGTGCTTTTCCTGGATGAGTTACCGGAGTTTGATCGCAAGGTGCTGGAGGTTTTGCGTGAGCCATTGGAGAGCGGATAGACGTATCATGCACTTTTGAACATCAGGACTAGGACACATGGAAACCCTGAAAATCGACCGATCTAAACCTCTGGCAATCGCCTACGTCCGTTGGTCTAGCACCGTGCAGGGTGGTGACGACAAAGACAGCTATGACCGACAGACAAGCCCGTTGGAGTTCTTCACATCGTCCACAGGTGTCCCCGTCGTTGAAACCATCATCGACCCCGGTCAGTCGGCGTTTACCGGGGAAAACTCGAAGAAAGGGAAACTCAAAGGCATTCTTGACCGTATCGAGTCCGGGGAAATCAGGAAGGGAGATTTTTTGGTCGTTGAAAGTATCGACCGGATTACCCGAATGCGTGTGCTTGATGGCGTCGCACTGATACAAGACGGGATCTTGAAAAAAGGTGTGAAGCTCTACACCACCACCGACAACAAAATTTATTCGTATGAAGACCCTGACAAAGACTTTGAAAATCTTTTGATGATCAGTCTGATCGCTAAACGTGCAAACGAAGAAAGCGAAATCAAGTCAAAGCGTCGGCGGTCTGCTTGGAGTAAAGCAAAGACTAAGGCAACGGACGGCGTGCCTTTCAATGCACATAACCTCCCTTATGGTCTACGTCATAACCTCGAAACAAATAGCTTTGAAATCGTAGAAGAAGAAGCCCAAGAAATTAAGCAAATTTTTGAAGGCTTGAAATATGAAGGCGTGTCGAACACTCTTAAAAAGGTAAATCTCACATCAAAACGTAAATGGTCACGTAAAACCGTCCATTTAATGCTTACTAGTCGCTATCCCATCGGCACTCTAATGTCACAAAAAAGAGACGGGAAAAAGAAGGTTTTTGAACGCTATATCGAAAACTACTATCCCGCGATCCTGTCACACAAGGAATTTCAAGACGCATTGCAAGCGATGAAGCTACGCGGAAAGGTAAAGGACTACGGACGAAATACCGAAGGCTATTTGAACATTTTCAAGCATTGCGTGAAATGTGCCGCATGTGGTCAAAGCCTTATGTTTGAAAAATCAATAAATCAAAAAGGTGTTAAATACGGCTATTTTCATTGCTACACACGAAAAGAAACATTGAGCCATTGCGATGTTCCACGTTTTCGGTTTGATTTTGCTTTCGGCACTCTACTGCAATTAGTCAGGCAATTAACTTGTGAAGATGACGACTTTGACGTTCACCCATGGGCGAATGAAATGCCAGCCGATTACGATAGCACCATGGACGGTGATGAAATTGATATCGAAAACTTTGAAAATCAATTTTTGTCATTATTTAGCAAATCAACTGCAACAGAAGCGATTAAAACCGAGTTCTATGAAGCAGAAAATGAACTCGCTAAATCTAAATCGCTATATGAAAATATGACCGCCTCATTTTCACAGTATAAAGATGGTCGCATTCCTTCGTTCTTCATTCAACAGATGGCAGATGCAGAACTAGCATACGAGAATGCAAAGGCCAATATAGACGCGTTAAGTGCTCAAATAGACAACGCAGAAAGCAGTTTAGAAATCTATTCGTATCGCGATATTATCGAGCTATACAGCACTGATGAAGGCCGCTTGAAGCTTAATCACTTCTTTAAATCGAACGGCCTCAAATTTGTTTTTAACTATGAAGCCAAAACCCGCACAGTATTCATGGTCGTTCGGGATAAAAAAGATGCAGAGATTTATCGGGTAGGCAAAAAATTCACGCTTCACAATCCATTGAAAGAATTCGGCATTGATAATCTAAACGAACATATGAACGCCGTTGTAAAAATCTAACCATCAAACGTATTAAATTGAGGCTGTCTATTTATAGATGGCCTTTTTTATGTGATCTAAAAATCAAACGGTAAAAGAGTACATAAAAGGTCTGATCATCAAACGTTTTATGTCGGACGCTTTTAATATTTGTCGGACACTTTTTTGTCATACAGATATGTCGGACACTCTTGAAAACATTAAAATATATGATACAACTTTTATATGAAGTCTTTAAAGAACAGGCAAGCAATGGAAACGTCCGACATTTAACTTCGTTAAATTTGTCGGGCATGAAAAAACACTTCGTGCTTTTTCATTCCGTTTCCTACTTGATTTTCGCACTTCGTTTGAA
This sequence comes from Pseudomonas sp. H1_D04, assembly GCF_054683855.1. Classification (NCBI taxonomy): domain Bacteria; kingdom Pseudomonadati; phylum Pseudomonadota; class Gammaproteobacteria; order Pseudomonadales; family Pseudomonadaceae; genus Pseudomonas; species Pseudomonas sp. H1_D04. Next base: position 2,375,193 of record NZ_CP162826.1, on the reverse strand, counting down.
AATGCAAAAGCAAAAGTAAGTCCATGTAATGCCTTCGGACATTACAAAAAAAACAAACGTTAACATGAGGATAATTATGACAGACACAATTAACAATGATGATTTCGATTTTGACTTTATCGAAAATGAAAATTTAACAGATGAAGAATTGAAAGAACGTGCAGAAAGAGAGGTTGCCAGATTTAAGGAAGAGCAAGAGCAAAAACGTGTTACCAGTGATGCTTACGATAAAATCCTTGGCAGATTTAAAGCGGCACCTAGAAATGACAACGAACATTACGAAGCATTCAAAGCCGAAAGATTGGAAAGATTTAAAACCCTTGATACTGTAGTTGCGGATATTTGCAAAAAACATCTACATCGTGAAGCTTATCATTATGAAAGTTTTAAAAATTGCCTCTTCAATGACAATGTTAAACACGGCTTGATATACAACCTTTGCGACATAATCCAACGTGTAATTCATGATACAAATAATGAATACAGTGATGACTATGCCGAGCTATCGAAAGAAAGACAACTTTCTATAAAAGTCCTTTCAATCGCAATCATTGATTTAGCAGAAGGAAACATTTGATGTAAACGAACAACAGGCCCGGCCTTTGTTCACCAAATTAAAAAATTTAGATCAGGAGAAACATGGCACAAGATAAAATATCAATAAGAGCGAGAAAAGAAGACATCGCAAGACTGAATGAACTCGCTTCTAGTCTTTCAATAACAAAAACAAAATTAATCAAAAAAATAGTAGATGATGGCTTCGGTCAAATTGTTGAAATCACCAACGATCCTCTTTTGTCTTCTTTCGTAGAAATTGAGAAAATGCTCAAAAGTATCGAAGACCAACTAACGCCGCTTGGTAACAACATCAATCAAATCGCCCGAAAAGTAAATTCTGGTGATGCCTTTACCGAACGAGACAGGAAAGTCCTAGAAGCAAATTTCAAAATAATGAAACAAGTATTAACACGCTTCGACAATCTTTATGATTTCGTTTACACAAGATCAAAAAGAATAGTGATCAAAAAGAAAGGTTCAAAATGATTAGGCAGGTTCTTAGTAAATTGCCTGATAGTGCCGCCGTAGGTCGAACGATGAACTACGCATTAGAAAAAGCTGAACTGGTCGGCGGTAGTGAAGCTAAATTTGATGGTACAAGTATCGAAGACTATAACAAGCTTGGCGTTAAAAAATTTAACCAAGTGAATAACAAATTTGAGCCAACCACTGGAAGAAAACAAGAAGTCGTAGCCATTCACGAAATGATCAGCTTTTCACCAAAAGACAACATAACAAATGAACAAGCACTAGAAATCGCTTTATCAGTCTGGAAAAAAGCCATTGATTTGGACAATCGAAAATATCGTGTTGCCGTTCATGATAAAGATGACAATGGAAAAACACACGTTCATTTAATTTGGAATTGCCGTGATAACAAAGGCAACATCCACAACAAAAAAGACGATTACTATCAATTTGAAAAACTTTGTCATCAAGCCGAGTTGAAACATGGCCTTGAAGAAGTCAAAAACAGAAAATACCTAAAACCCAACATGCCGACTAATCCCCAAGGCCCGAATGAATACAGGCTTGAAAATCGTGGTATTAAATCGGAAAAGTCAAAATTTAAAGAAGCTGTAACCTCAGCCACTGACAAAGCCATGACAGCCGGTGAGTTCCTTGAATTCCTCCATGCTGACGGCTTCACGCTGATCACTAACGGGAACAATGCCTATTCCCTGGAGAAAGACGGCCAGATCTTCAAAGCCTCTGAGGTTGGAGCTTCTTACAAAGCTCTTAAAGCCCGTTTTGGCGACGATCCCCAGTTCTCCGACACGCTTGCACGTTTGGGAGTGAAAGCGGCTCCTGTGCGTGATTATGGAAGCATTGGCGGCGATTTTCATGATGAGCAATCAAGCATCACCGAAAAGAGGATCAGAAAATCTAATCGCGTTGTAGATACTCGCTTCGATACGCCTGATGGTCATGATTTCTTTTTCAAGAATTCGACCAAGAAAGCTTTTGAGTACAGTGCTGCCAAGGGCAAAGCTACTTTCAACACTAACAGCCCGATGGCGATCAAAGCAGGCTTGCAGAAGCTCACAGAGAGCGGCAAACCACAAACCTTGCACCTAAACGGTACCGACGATTTTAAGCGTGCTGCATGGCTTCAATTTTCCATGATGGGGTTAGATCAAAAAGGCTATTCGTTGAAAGGTTTTAAACCGACTGACGAAGATAAAGAAAAACTTGAAAAAATGAAGCTTGAAAATTCAGCCTTTAAGAAGCCGATTGAAGAAAACAACATTAAAGCTTTACCAACTGAAAAAACCCCAGAAACACCAACCGGAGCCGAAGTTGCGGACGGTGTTAAAACTGCTGGAATGGCCGCTGCAGGGAAAGTTGTAGACGTTGCTGCTGGCGTGCTTGAAGGTGCTTTAAATAAGCTTACTGATATGAGCGACGGAAGTGCGACAGACCAGCTAGCCGCTTTGAATATGATGAAAGATTTGATAGACGAAAGCGAACGAAAAGAAGAGAAAAGAAGAAAGCCTGTTGGCATTAAACTTATGCCGCAATAAAAAACGCCTTAATGGCGTTTTCTTCATTCTGTTTTTGGGTTGTCGTAAATCGTCACGTTGCTCAAAGATTTGGTACCCGTGAAGTGATTGGTCACTACATTAAGACACGCTTTGGCTTGGCTTGGCGAAATTGATAACAATGTATATTCACCGCTTAATTTATCGGATGAATAGAAACAGTTATAATCAATTATGCATACAGCTGCATTATATTTACACTCATTACCATTGTTCGTAACGTAGTAATTTTGACCGTGCTTTAACGCACCTTTAATGGCAAACGTGGAAGTTTGAAGAACAAACCCATTTTGTCTGTCCGATGTGAAAAGACTATTTGTTTCGCCGGAAACTACTGAGAAATTTAGAGTAGTAACCAATTTTCTTTCTGGCTTAGGTTCCGGTTTTTCTGGGTTTTCTGGGTTTTCTGGTTCTTCCGGTGTCGTTGGATTTGAACCATTCCCACCACCCACAACACCACCATCAGGGACACCAACCCACGCCAAAGTATTATCAGGCAATGACCCGCCTAGCTTTGCTTCTATTGGTATGTAAATTTTATAAGCTGCATTGGCTGACATTGAAGCAAATAATGCGATTGTTAAGATTGAAAGCTTGATCATTGTGATACCTCGTTATTGTTGTTTGTTTTGTTTTCTCTCCTTTGTGCTTCACCCTTCAAACCTAGCAATGCGTAAATGCCAAGGATCTGAATGGCGATCAATAAGAAAAATTGAATGTTGTAGAAATTTGCGGCTACTGCAAAATAAATCGAAGTAAAAAATGCGGCTAGTGCTATACCTAAAACTAAAATTACTATTTTCGATGTTCTCATTTCATTAAAATATGTTGTTAATATTATTATATATAATAATATTAAAAAATCAAATACGAACAAAAAGCCCTTTTCTGGGCTTGTTTATTTATCGGATTTATTTAAAGCTCTTTCTTGATCTTGCAATTTAGCAACGTTGTCAATGTGCCTTTGTTTAATAGGTTTCAACTTGTTGTAATATTCTCGATTTAGTGCATTAGTCCATTCAGGTGTGTAAATTACGTCTTTATACTGTAAATATACTTTCCAGCTTTCAGCTTCATATCTGCATTGTTCTTCTTGGTAAAATCCCATTTTTGCAATGCTAGAAAGAGCGGCTAGATTGTCGCAACCACGCCCAAAGTCTCCGAATTCTTTTACTTCAAAACTACATTTACCCGGCGAAATGATAGAAACGTCGATGTGGTTTGTTGCATCATCGCCCAGTATCCCGGTGGCTTTTTCGTAAACTTCTTGCACGCAGGTTATGACAGGCCCTTTCGGTGTATGTACATATTTTGGGGCTGCATCCGCTCTTGCTTGGGCTTCCCTGTTTTCTTCAACAAGCTTTCTAAAATGCTCCGCTTCCCACTCATGTCCTTCACGCATCAATTGCTCATGTGTTTTATAGTTTGCTTTATTGTTCGCTACAATTTGCTCGTATGTGCAACCATTGTCACATAAGTAACCAGCACCAAAAGCTTTAACTGAGAATAAAAGCGGTAAAAGCAACATCATTTTTTTCATAATTCCCCCCATGGTTTTTTAAAAGTTAATTCCTATTTTTTCAAGAGTACCAATGGCCATCTGTGCCGTGTGTGGAATATCGACAATCAACGCCGATGCAAACATTGTGATTATGGGTTTTCCGTATCCGCTATCTTTTGATGAACCGTTAGCTACTTGCACCAATCCGTATGCACCCACTAGAAAATAAATCAGTCCTATGATTTGAAAAATCCCAATGATAATTTGTATTTTATCCATGAATATTTCAGCGGTGTTACCGCTTGAAAGCTTCTCTATACGGCTTTTTAATTCACCCGTGAGGCCAGATAATTCAGTGCTCATGCAGCTATCATTTATCCTGCCATCGTCAACAACTAAGCAAAACTTCTCAGCACTGAATAGAGTTGCACCAAAGACACTCAAAGAGTTGGAGCTATTCATCATGATGACCCCTACTAAAATCGCCATAATAGGAGCACTGAAAATTTTGGTTTTTTCGTTATTGTCTGACATGGCTTTGATCTTGTATCCACCCGAAACCAGCAGGATTAGACCAATTAAAAATGAGACTATGTAGATCAATTTTTGTATAGCAGAGATTAATTCAGCCTGAGCCTTAACAGCGGCGTCATTGCCGAATGCGAACGCAACGGCAGGAAGGAAAAGAAGCGTTAAAAAAGTGATTACATTTCTTACATTCATGGATCTCCTGATCGATGTTAAACACTAGGTTTTTGGTTGTTTTTTTGTTTAACGGTATTCAAATCTTTTTTCCCCATTTCGATGAAATAATCCAGTATTTCCGTGTAATCAAGTTCACTTAATAACTCACCCGTAATCGGGTGGAAAACCAAACCGCCCTTAATCTTATTTTCAATCAGTTCACTACTTTCAATAGATGCTTGTGCAAGCGATAACAATTGATATAAAGCTTTAATGTCTTTTACTTCGCTTAATTTTGCGGAGATAGCCGCTCTTATCACGTCGCTTTTTATCAAGTGTAAAAGTGCCTCAATTCTCATTATCAACACTTCTACTATGAAGCCACGCGATTGCGGCTTTTGTTCTTCTTTTTTCATACCCATTCTTCGTCTCCATTGTCTGTTGATTTTGGTTGTTCCGTTTCTTCTGCAACCTTAGTCTTTTTGACCTTTATCGGTTTTTTGAAAGCATCTAAATTCTTAGCAGCAGCCGCCCTTTTCTTGGCTAATTCGGTATATAAAGTCTTATAGGTATAATCGACTTTGAAAGTCACCGTTTTACCGTTTTTCTTCGTTATAGTTTTACCCTTCACTGTAACCGTTTCTTTGACTTCTTCGTATTTTGTAATTATTCCCAATTCAAGCAATGCATCATTTGCTTTACGTATATTCATTGAAACAGTTTTGTCCAAGGTCGTTTCAGAAACGTTGAAACGCTTTCTTAAATCTTCAAGCAAGAAAAAATTTGTTTCGTTCTTTCGATTACACACATAGAGAATGTATAAAATTCTTTGGTATTCATTTTTTAGTAAGTCTAAAAAATCTAATGGTATGTCATAGAGATATTCAAGCTCGTTGAAGAACTCAATAAATTCTTTGCTCATTCTTATTTTTGTAGTCTTTTTGTTGACCTGTCTGTATTCAATAAACTTAAATCCAATTCTCTGATTTAACAGATCTTCTCTTTTAGTGTAAGAAACGTCAATTGATGAAAGTTTTTCTTCAATCAAGTTTATGTAAACTTCTTTCATGAAGCTGTCGCGATGATTGGGCTTTATTTTTAATAGCTCGAAAATCTCTGTATTGTCGAATTCAAAGGTGTTAGATTTTTTTAGATATGCTTTCTTCATTAGAAACAAGAACACTTCAAAATCACGTATTACGGAAAGGTTGACTGACCTCAATCTAATCTTTCTAAGATCACCGAACTTTGCAACTTCGGTATATTTTTCAGTTGAAGCTGAATTTTTTGGAGTGAAAAACGGCAAAGCAAGAAAAAGCTTAGGCACCGAAATGTATCTTTCCAATGTTGCCACTTTCTTTTCTTTGGTTGTGATGATGTATTCCATGGTTATAAAATCCTTAATTCATATATATATCAAACCATAATTTTTTCCTTTTTCAATAGATAACGGGAAAATATTTACACAAATGTCACACCGTATTTTAATGCTATTTGTTTTATCCTTTGTTTAATGAAAAAACCGGCACAATTGATTTTCGATCTTACAGTTAACTATAACCACAACCACCATTTTTGATGGGTTGATTACAGTTAACTATAACCGGCCATTTGCGATTTCTCTGATTTTTGCGGGCTTTTTCGATAGTTTCAGGAGGGTAAAAGATATTTACTTCGTAAATGTATATATAAAATATGAGGGCAGAACGTCAAAAGCTCATCTGGTGGATCTAAAATCTTAAAATCTTTCTGGTTAGAGCCTAGGCCCTTTATTTTGACTTTTTCAAGGAGTGATTTTAAAATCCATTTTTTGATCAATGGAATGGGCTAAAAGATTGATAATTGAAAAGCTAGTCGTAAATAAAGAGATCATTTTAGAAACCCTGCACAGCCAATGGTCAAGAGATCCAAGGGACGGTAAAGCCTTAGATTGCCTTCATTACGACGAGTATTGTATTGAAGTGCTGGATCTAAAAACCAAGATTGATCTTGGCTTGTTTAATGCTGAAACCGCATTGAAATCGGCTTTAAAAACCTACGCCCTTTATGTGATCCTCTACACACTAGGGCTTCGACAGTCTGAAATCGAAAGCCAAGAAAACCTTGATAACGTAAAAGAAACCATTTCAAAGATCGTCGATGATCATTGGCCTGAGTTCTACATTAAAATTGAAAAAGGCTTTTCCACTTTCCTGCATGAACTGCATAAGGTCGTTTAAAAATGTCAAAATTGCTTGATCTACTCGCACAACAACACGCAATTGCTGAGCAACAAAATGCCATTGCTGAACAAATCAAAACACTTCAATCAAATGAAGAAGAAGCAAAGGTCATGAAATTTGTTGAAGAGCTTGAAGCCCTTCGCAATAAATACGGCTATAAGGTGCCCGATTTTGTCGATGTGGTGCATTCCCTTCACGGCGTTAAAACAGCCGCTAAAACACCTAAAAGCGTGAGCGTGAAGACCACGAAGACGAAAGCCCCGAAGTTTAAAGTCATGATCAATGGTGTTGAAACGATCTTGCAAAGCAAAAAGGCTGGGGCCGTTGGTAAGACAATTGAAGCACTAGGCTTCACGACCTATGCTGATTATCTGGCCGACCTGATGAAGAAAAACAAAGTCGCTGACTTTGATGCACTGATCAAAAAGCTGGGCGGCGTTCCTGTCACTGCCTGACATTTTTCGCGAGAAATTAAAGCCCCTTGATTGGGGCTTTTTTGTGCCTGTTTGGTTTAGGCCCTTTCTTTTGACAAATTATTTTTCAATAAAATTTCGTCAATTTTATTTTAGAAAATCTTGCAAATTATTGTGTTTTGCCATTTTTGCGATGGTCGTTTTATGGCTTGCGTAAGCCATAAAATTCGTGTCAATAGCAGATTGAAAATATATTTAAGGTCGAACATTATTTGAAAATAGGGTTGGATAATACGCCATACCCATTAAACTATTTAGGCCCTTTCTGTTGACTTCTTCTATTTATGTGTTTTCATTTAAGTAACAACACAGAAAAGGAGATTTATGAAAAACATCAAAAATAAATTTAATCTTGTCGAATTAGCAGAGCAAGCGTATTACTCATGTGGAACATTCGTGCCCGGTGGCGGCGACAAGCACTTCATTAATAACGAAATAAACCCATCAAGATTTTTACTAGTAACCAAACAACCATCGGCTGTTATTGTCGCGAATAGTATTTTTGAAGTGTATTTCAAATCAGAAGAATACGAAGACGCTACGCAGAAAAAAATTCACTTGTTCGATCTGGACGCTCAATTTGACTATGACTATTCAGTAATACAAATATGCAAAGCAAAAAAATACAAGGCGATTTCTAGGATTTCAACTTGTGAAAATTATGCGAAATTGATTTATGAGAATGAATTATTAGCAATCAACAATGTAGACATTAATCCTGTTCATAGGGAAGCTTTTCATGAAGCTATGACGCCGCGAGATTTTTTCTTTTTTAAAGAATTGAAATATGAATACAGAATAACGATCAGGATCGTAAAGGATCGCAAGGTAGTAAAAACGTTAAAATGTAATTTGGGTCATTTAACGTTGATTAAAACGTTGAAGCCATTCGATTATCAAGAGACAGAAAGCGAAGAGATAAAAGCCACAAGACCATCATTATTAAACCCTGTTTACACAATTGATGGCGTTGATGTGATGGTGACGTTTAACGACACGAACAAACACTATAAAAGTCTAGTAGACATGATGAGAATATAAACCAGCCCGAAAGGGCTTTTTTAATGTCAATTTTCCGTTTTCTTCTTATAAAAGAAATAGTTTATTGGGCGTAGGCCCTTTATCTTGACTTTAAAAAGCTTGTGATTTTAAAGCGAAGCGACCACCAGAATAGCGGGCAGTGGCCCGCCATATCCGCAATCAAAGCCGCGTTGTTTACTTGTAAGGCACGTCCCGCTGCAATCGGATGGATACACCATCGTCTGGTTTGCTGCTCTCGTGGTACTGAACGGATAACGCCAGATACATCAATGCGTTTCTGGATAACTTAATAAGCTCTAAAATCTGCTGTTCTATATGCTCAACAGAAACAGCTAAATGGAACGACTTTAATCGAAGTTTTTCTTCGATATTTTCGTTTAGTGTGTGGTACTCACTAGACAACTCATCTAATTTTTCTCGTGCTTTTATTGCTTCATCCAATGTGTTTTTAGGGTCATATTGCTTTTGAGAAAGCTCGTAACCAAACCCGTCCACTATTTTCAAAGATTTATGCTCAACTGCATTACGTATTTGGTTAATTTGGTTCGCGGCGGGGAATGTTGTTTCGGAGAGATACAGTACTTCGTCTGTATTTGGCTTTTTATGTTTTTTAGGCGGATGCCTTACGTCGTTTATGTCTTTGCTTAAAAAATACAAAGCCGACAAGAAGGGGTTTTTTACCTGTTCTAACCAAGCTAATGGTTTTTTTCCTGATACAAAAATCCGCTTGATATTTACGTCATGCTCTTCCAGCTCATCGGAGCTAACTTCGTAAAATTTGTAAGTAAAAAACGCTATTTTATCTAATAGCGAATATAGGCACCTTAGTGCCGTCTTGTAGCTATTGGTTTTAATGCTATTGATAGAGTAATCTAGGCTATCAACCTGTTTGTACGTAGAGTTATAGAAATGCTCAGTTTCTTCGGGCATTTGTAATGCTGAATAGAAAACATGTCTCGCATAACAATAGGTATCTTTCAGCTCATCAAAATGGGCATGATATGCCAATTCTTCGCTTAATAATAATAAAGGGTTTAACTTACCTGAAAACGATGGAAGCCCCAAGCAGTCTTCATAGGCGTATTCTCTGGTAATCACAATGTTAGTCAGGTTAAGAAAAAGCTTATTCTGTCCGACCCAATCTAAATATGTTTTATGTTTCCGGTTTTTGAAATTCTCTTTGTAAGTGTCGGAATGGTCATTTTTTATATACTCGGGATAGGCGTCTTCAAAATACTCAATGAAAGACGCTTGTCGTTTTTTTAAGCTTTCAAACTGCTCGACATCACCTTCTATTGTGACACTATCCGGCAATAATGATTTTTTTGTTAGCTTGTATATTTCTTTTGAAAAAAAGAATTTTGAGTTTTCATCATAAACGTATTTTCTAAATTCTATTAGGCATCGGGCTTTTGTCACTAGACCGAATGCGTTTTTAACAGCGACAGCTCTATCGTAAAATTCAATAGCCTCAATATGCCTGTGCTGCTCGGTTAAGTAATTCGCCAGATTTATGTTAATCCGGGAATATAGCTCTGACAAACTCAAAATCAGTTTTTTATTCCCAATTTTTACGGTGTGATATTCATCTTTTTCATCTTTCAGCTCATTCAATGCTTTTCTTAAAAAGTAAACTGCATTGCTAATGCTGGGCGAATACCAATCCTTTTGTACCGTTGCGAAATAGACAGATGAATATCCGGTCCCTATAACGTAATAGAGCTGAGCCGTTAAAAACGGCGTTTCACATTTTTTTTGATGTTGGCGTTGGCAGAATTTTTCAAGATCAGGATGATTGCCATCAATGTACTCGTCCATTTTCTTGCTAATACTTTCAAGATTTTTATAGCTAACGAATTGCCCATCCATTTTTCGCTCACCCTTATCGTGCTGTTCCTTATGTCCAGATTAGCACCGATGGTTCACCGAACGTCTTCCGAGCGGACGCACACACCGCGTTATCCGGCGATTTCTCGCACTGGTACAAGTCCCAGCACTCCAAACCACCTCGATCTAAAAACATGCCGTTTACCGGGCGTTTAACAACCGGTAAACACGCTTCAACAATGTGTGAGAAAAGTCTACCCCTTTGAGTCAGGGCATATCGTGATTTCCCGTGCCCGCGACCGCGTGAGTTTCCCAGCGCGTTTTCAACTGGTGGCAGCGATGAACCCCTGCCCTTGCGGGTATATGGGCGAACCCACTGGGCGTTGTCGCTGTACACCGGAGCAGGTCCAGCGGTATCGCAATAAGCTGTCTGGACCGTTACTGGATCGGATTGACTTGCACCTCACCGTGGCGCGGGAAACAACTGCGCTGAATCCAACCCAGCAGGTTGGAGATACGACGGCAACGGCCTCAGCCCAGGTGGCAGATGCTCGGGAGCGTCAGCAACAGCGCCAAGGCTGTGCCAACGCCTTCCTTGATCTACCGAGGTTGCGTGAGCACTGCCAACTTTTGAAAGCCGATGAAGGCTGGCTGGAAAGCGCCTGCGAGCGACTGACGTTGTCGCTGCGTGCGGCTCATCGGCTGCTCAAAGTGTCACGCACGTTGGCGGACCTGGATCAGGTGGATGCCATCACGCGGGACCACTTGAAGGAGGCCTTGCAGTACCGCCCGGTCTCCCTCAATTGAGCCTCAGCGAAAGCGATCCACCTCATGACGCAAGCCCGCCGCCAACGTCTCGAGCTCCTTGGCCGTAATCGCCAGGTTCGACACCACTTCCCGCTGCTCGCTGTTGGCCAGTGCGATGCTCTGCAAGTTGCTGCTGAGCAATGTCGCGGTGCTGCTCTGCTCCTGAGTCGCCGTGGTAATCGCCGCGAACTGCTGACCGGCCGAACGGCTCTGCTCGTCGATACGTGCCAGGGCCGAAGCCACGTCGGCGTTGCGCGACAGGCCTTCCTGCATCAGCGTGTTGCCGTGCTCCATGGTGCTGATGGCGTTGCCGGTTTCCCGCTGAATGCTCTGGATCATCCCGGAAATTTCATCGGTGGCTTCGCGGGTACGCGAGGCCAGGTTACGCACTTCGTCAGCGACCACGGCAAACCCACGGCCCTGTTCACCTGCGCGAGCAGCCTCGATGGCGGCGTTCAGTGCCAGCAGGTTGGTCTGTTCGGCGATGGAGGTGATCACACCGACGATGCCGCCGATTTCCTGGGAGCGCTGGCCCAGGGTATTGATCACCGTGGCCGTGCTATTCAGCGCGGTCGCGATATGTTCCAGCGACGACGACGCCTCCTGCATCGAGGTGCGGCCGATGCGGGTTTGCTGGGCATTTTCTTGAGCCAGACGCTCGGTGTTGCCCATGTTGTCGGCGATATTCAGCGAAGTGGCGCTGAACTCTTCCACCGCACCAGCCATGCTGGTGATTTCGCCAGACTGCTGCTCCATCCCGTCATAGGCCCCGCCGGATAACCCGGACAGTGCCTGTGCACGGTTGTTGACCTCTTCGGCCGCCTTGCGGATATGGGAAACCATGGTCGAGAGCGCTTCACCCATCTGGTTGAAGCTGCGGGCCAGTTGGCCGATTTCATCATGGCTGGAGACGTTGAGGCGCGCACTCAAGTCCCCCGCGCCCAAGGCTTCGGCCTGGCGCACCAGATCACTCAGCGGCTGCAGTTTGCTGCGCAGCAACCAGACCGTGGCGCCTACCGCCAGCAACATCGCCAGTATGCTGCCGATCACCAGGCGAATACCGACCGCCCAGGTCACTGCACGGATTTCAGCTTTCGGCATGCTCGCAACGACGGCCCAAGGACCGCCGTCGAACGGTACCGAAACACTGTAGAAGTCTTCGTTCTTATCGCTCCAGAAGCGGCCTTTGCCTGGGGTCTTGGCCAGGTCCAGCATCACCGCAACCGACTGGTCCAAGGCCTGCACACCCGCGGGCGGTACCAGCCAACGCTTCTGCTCGTCGAGCAACGCCAAGGAGCCGGTCTGACCGATGCGGAAGCGCTTGAGGTTCTCAAACTGCGCGGCCTGGGCGTCGGTGTAGTCAAAGCCGATGAACAACACAGCGATCACTTTGCCGCTGCTGTCTCGTACGGGACTGTATTGGGTCATGTAGGAGCGATCGAACAACACCGCGCGGCCGATATACGCCTGACCACCGAGCACGCGCTGGTAAGCCGGACCCTGGCGGTCAAGCACGGTGCCGATGGCGCGGCTGCCGTCCTGCTTGGTCAGGGAAGTGCTGACGCGAACAAAGTCGTCGCCGCTGCGCACGAACACCGTGGCCACACCGCCGGACATCTGCTTGAACTCATCGACTTCAGTGAAGTTGTTATTGAGCACTTCGCTGCCCAGCAACAAGCTCGGCGTCTGGACCCCAGCCACCGCGACCATTTGATCAGCCTGCACACGCAACCCGGCGCTGAAGCGCTTTTCAAACAATCCGGTCAGACGCTGGGTGCTCTCGCGCAGCGTGCTGTGGAAGGTATTGAGTTGGTCGGCCAGCAGTCGTGCCTCGCTGGCCAAGTGTTCCTCGCGGGTATCGAGGTTGGCGGAGTCAAGGGAACGCAAGGCGAAAACAGTACTGCCGCTGATGACGACAGCCAAAATCACGGCTAATGCAAGACCTAACTGCGAGGCGATCCGGGCGCGAGGTTGAGACATGAAAGCTCCTGGCCGAGGCCAGGATCATCCTGATCTCATAGCGCTGCTCGGCAAATTATCTGGTGGGAAACGTTGGTGCACGATGGTTCCAACACCCCTACTTCGGCGGCGCTTTGCAATACTTGAGCGAATCGCAGGGGTATCACGCAAACGGTTGCGTGATAGAGCCAGAATTATTCAATCAAGCCGTTCGACATCGGGCAAAACCATGGCCTGCACTTCGCTCTGGAGGAAATCCGCCAAGCGTCGCAAGCGCTCGCCGCCCGGACGGGTTTTCGGCCACACCAAATAGTAATTTTCCCTGCTCGCTACCGCCGTCGGCAACGGCAAGCTCAAACGTCCCTGCGCCACATCCTCGGCCACCATCAGCAGATCGCCCATGGAGACGCCATAACCGCGAGCGGCGGCGATCATGCCCAGCTCCAGGGTATCGAACACCTGCCCACCCTTGAGCGAAACCTGATTCGAAAGCCCCATGCGCTCCAGCCAATTGCGCCAGTCCCTGCGGTCGGGCGTGGGGTGCAGCAACTCGGCACCGGCGAGTCGATTTACATCCCATGGGCCATCGTCCAACAGATTCGGCGCGCCCACCGGTATCAACAGCTCAGGAAACAAATAGCTGGCCTCCCAATCCGCCGGAAAGTGCCCGTAGCTCAACAGCACCGCACAGTCGAAAGGCTCCTGGTTGAAATCCACTTCATCCACATTCATCCAGACGCTGGTCAATTGCACTTCATTGCCTGGCTGTAATGCGCGGAAGCGACTGAGGCGCGCCAACAACCACCGCATAGTCAGGGTCGACGGCGCTTTCATGCGCAGGATGTCATCTTCGGCGTTCAGGGTATGGCAGGCCCGCTCCAGCGCCGCGAACCCCTCGCGCACACCGGGCAACAGCAGGCGCGCCGCTTCCGTGAGCTGTAGGTTACGGCCGCTGCGCTGGAAGAGGCGACAGGCGAAATGCTCTTCCAGCGTGCGGATATGTCGGCTCACCGCACTTTGGGTAATCGACAGTTCCTCGGCGGCGCGGGTAAAGGAGTTATGCCGGGAGGCCGCTTCAAATGCACGCAAGGCATAAAGAGGAGGAAGACGACGAGACATGAGGAAAGCTCCGACAGCAGGATGCCGAAACCGTACCAGAATCACTCAGGCATGAGTTTTAATCATGTAGATGATCGCTTTTATCCCTTTGTGCAATGAGCTGAGAGGGCCGAGAATCCAACCCTCTCCAACCCTCTGACTTTCTGAGTGTGATGATCATGCAGCATCCAGCGCGTAACGAACTCTGGGCCATTCTGCGGCTGTCTGGGCCGTTGATTGCCTCACAGTTGGCGCACATGCTGATGGTGCTGACCGACACTTTGATGATGGCTCGCCTGAGCCCTGAAGCGCTGGCCGGTGGTGGCCTGGGCGCAGCGAGCTATTCGTTCGTGTCGATCTTCTGCATCGGAGTGATTGCTGCCGTGGGCACCTTGGTGGCAATCCGTCACGGCGCTGGCGACATCGAAGGTGCCACTCGCCTGACCCAGGCCGGGCTCTGGCTCGCCTGGCTGATGGCCTTGGCGGCGGCACTGCTGTTATGGAACTTGAAGCCGGTGCTGCTGATGTTCGGCCAGACCGATACCAATGTGCAGTCGGCGGGGCAATTCCTGACCATGCTGCCGTTCGCCCTGCCCGGCTACCTGAGTTTCATGGCCTTGCGCGGATTCACCAGCGCCATTGGCAAAGCCACTCCGGTGATGGTGATCAGCCTCGGCGGCACGGTGCTGAACTACCTGCTCAACCACGCTTTGATCGAAGGTATGTTCGGCCTGCCGAAGCTCGGCTTGATGGGCATTGGCTTGGTCACTGCCATCGTCGCCAATGGCATGGCCCTGACGCTGATGTGGTACATCCGCAGCAACCGCGCTTACGCCGCTTACCCGCTGAGCGCCGGCCTGCTGCGCCTCAACACCCAGTACTTGCGCGAGTTGTGGCGTCTGGGCCTGCCGATTGGCGGCACCTATGCAGTAGAAGTCGGACTGTTTGCCTTTGCCGCGCTGTGCATGGGCACCATGGGGAGTACGCAATTGGCGGCGCATCAGATTGCCCTGCAAATCGTCTCGGTGGCGTTCATGGTGCCAGCGGGCATGTCCTATGCGGTGACCATGCGCATCGGCCAGCACTATGGCGCCGGGCAGTTGCTGCAAGCGCGCATGGCCGGTCGTGTCGGCATCAGTTTTGGCGCGGCGGTGATGTTGGGATTTGCCGTAGTGTTGTGGCTGTTTTCCGACCCGCTGATCGGCCTGTTCCTCGACCATGACGACCCGGCATTCCACGAGGTGATCGTGCTTGCCGTCAGCCTGCTGGCCGTCGCGGCCTGGTTCGAGCTGTTTGATGGCGTCCAGACCATCGCCATGGGCTGCATCCGTGGGCTCAAGGATGCCAAGACCACCTTCCTGGTGGGCCTGGGTTGCTACTGGTTAATCGGCGCGCCTTCGGCGTGGTTGATGGCTTTCACCCTAGGCTGGGGGCCGACCGGCGTGTGGTGGGGATTGGCGCTGGGGCTGGCGTGTGCGGCAGTCAGCCTGACTTGGGCGTTTGAAGCGAAGATGAAGCGCATGATTGGTCTGGAAGGTGCAGTACCCGAAACCCGCCAAGGGTTCCGGGCCACTCAGCCGGATTAGAACACTTCGCCAGCGAGCGTCTGCTGGCCCTTGCCGAATGTCAGGTATTCCACCAACTCCGGCAACGGCAGCGGCTTGCTGATCAAGTAACCCTGAGCCTGATCGCAGCCAAACAGCCTCAGCAGCGCCAACTGCTCCGGAGTCTCCACGCCCTCAGCCACCACTTCCAGATTCAGGTTGTGCGCCAGGTTGATCATCGCGTGCACCAGCTTGCGATTCTCTTCGCGCTCTTCCATGCCACCGACAAAGCTCTTATCGATTTTCAACAAGGCAATCGGCAGGCTGTTGAGGTGCACGAACGACGAGAAACCGGTGCCGAAGTCATCCAAAGAAAACCGCACACCCAGCCGCCCGAGGGCATCCATGGTCTGTTTGACCAGATCGCTGCGGCGCATCACGGCAGTTTCGGTCAGCTCGAACTCCAGCCATTGCGCTTCCACACCGCGCTCGGCAATCAGCCGGCTGAGGGTAGAGAGCAGCTGACTGTCCTGAAACTGGCGGAACGACAGGTTGACCGCCATGTGCAACGGCGGCAGGCCGCGCTCGCGTAGGTCCTGCATATCGCGTAGGGCGCGGGAGATCACCCAGTAGCCCAACGGCACGATCAGACCGCTCTGTTCGGCCAGGGGGACGAATTCGCTGGGCGGCAATAGGCCGCGCTCGCCGTGGCGCCAGCGCACCAGGGCTTCGAGGCCGACAATGTGGCCGTCATCCAGGTCCAGGCGCGGCTGGTAGTGCAGCTCCAACTCATCCCGGCGCAAGGCGCGGCGCAGTTCACTTTCCAGGTCGGCCAGGCTGCGCGCGTTGCGGTTGATGCGCTCGTTGAAGATATGGAAAGTGCAGCCTTGAGTGCTCTTGGCTTGCTGCATGGCGATATGGGCGTGCCACATCAATGGGTCGGCCCCAGCGCGGGCGCGGGCATGGGCCACGCCCAGGCTGCAACCGATCAGCAGGCTTTCGCCATCCACCCAATACGGTTCGGCCATGGCTTCGGTGATGCGCTCGGCCATCCACTCTGCACGCTGGGGTGCGCGGCGGGTGTCAATCAGCAAAGCGAACTCGTCGCTGCCCAGGCGTGCCAATTGGTCGCCGATTTCGAGCTGGCTCTTGAGCCGCGAGACCACTTGCAGGATCAAACGGTCGCCAGCCTGGTGGCCGAGGGCATCGTTGGCGTGGCGAAAGTTGTCGAGGTCCAGGTGACCGAGGGCCAGGCCACGGCCCTCGTTCTCGGCCAGCCGCGCCGCCAGCAGGGTCTGGAAGCCCTGGCGGTTGGCGATACCGGTAAGCGGATCTTGTTCGGCCAGGCGTTGCAGGGTGTTTTCCAGCAAGCCGCGCTCACGGACATGGCGCAGGCAGCGGCGCAGTGTGTCGGCGTCCAATGCATCACGGATCAGCCAATCACTCACGCCAAGCGGAGAAACCAACGGTTCCTGCTCCAACAACACCACGCACGACAAGCTGCAACGGCCAGGGCCGGGTTGCAGGCTGGGCGTGGTCAACAGCACGGCGCTGGTGTCATCTTCGAACAGACGACTCACCGAGTCCCAGTTTGGCGCGCTGATCAGCACAGCCCCATCGCCCATCGGCGCCAGGCACTCGCGCAACAACGCTGCCCACTCAGGCGTATCGGCCAGTAGCAGCAAACGCAAGGGTTCGACAGGCGTAGACAAGCTAGCTCCCTAGACTCTGCAAAGTTTCGTTGGCGGCGGGCATTATGACGTGCGGCCTGATAATGACCAATGATAGGGGTTATCAAATACGCAGGTGTAAGCATTTGTCGCTGTTTTAACCGCAAAAAGCCTCGACATCCTGCGGCAAAGTAGCAAAACCGGCAAATTTAGATCGAGTGGTACGTCACACCGTCGATCCAGAGCAGCAGAATCTTGCCAGCCTGTTAAAATGCCCGCCCTTTTGAACAACGACTCCCTGAATTCTGTATGTCCCGACTCAATCCCCGGCAGCAAGAAGCCGTGAACTACGTCGGCGGCCCTCTATTGGTGCTCGCCGGTGCAGGCTCCGGCAAGACCAGCGTGATCACCCGCAAGATCGCGCACCTGATCCAGAGCTGTGGCATCCGCGCCCAGTACATCGTCGCCATGACCTTTACCAACAAGGCCGCGCGCGAGATGAAAGAACGCGTCGGCAGCCTGCTCAAGGGTGGCGAAGGCCGTGGCCTCACGGTGTGCACCTTCCACAACCTGGGGCTGAACATCATCCGCAAGGAGCATGCGCGGCTGGGCTACAAGCCGGGCTTCTCGATCTTTGACGAGACCGACGTCAAGGCCCTGATGACCGACATCATGCAGAAGGAATACGCAGGCGACGACGGCGTCGACGAGATCAAAAACATGATCGGCGCCTGGAAAAACGACCTGATCCTCCCCCCCGAGGCCCTGGAAAACGCGCGCAACCCCAAGGAACAGACCGCGGCCATCGTCTACACCCACTACCAGCGCACGCTCAAGGCGTTCAACGCGGTGGACTTCGACGACCTGATCCTGCAGCCGGTCAAGCTCTTCCAGGAACACGCCGACATCCTCGAAAAGTGGCAGAACAAGGTGCGCTACCTGCTGGTGGACGAATACCAGGACACCAACGCCAGCCAGTACTTGTTGGTGAAGTTGCTGATCGGTAAGCGCAACCAGTTCACCGTGGTGGGCGACGATGACCAGTCGATCTACGCGTGGCGCGGCGCCCGCCCGGAAAACCTGATGCTGCTCAAGGTCGACTACCCGTCCTTGAAAGTGGTGATGTTGGAGCAGAACTACCGCTCCACCAGCCGCATCCTGCGCTGCGCCAACGTGCTGATCTCGAACAACCCCCACGAGTTTGAAAAACAGCTGTGGAGTGAGATGGGCCACGGCGATGAGATCCGCGTAATCCGCTGCCGCAACGAAGACGCCGAAGCCGAGCGCGTGGCCGTCGAGCTGCTCACATTGCACCTGCGTACCGATCGGCCCTACAGCGACTTTGCGATCCTGTATCGCGGTAACTACCAGGCCAAGCTGATCGAGCTGAAGTTGCAGCACCACCAGATTCCATATCGTCTGTCGGGGGGCAACAGCTTTTTCGGACGCCAGGAAGTGAAAGACCTGATGGCCTACTTCCGGTTGATCGTTAACCCGGACGACGACAACGCCTTCCTGCGCGTGATCAACGTGCCGCGCCGGGAAATCGGCTCGACGACCCTGGAAAAACTCGGCAACTACGCGACCGAACGCAAGATTTCGATGTACGCCGCCACCGACGAGATAGGCCTGGGCGAGCACTTGGACACGCGCTTCACCGATCGCCTGGCGCGCTTCAAGCGCTTCATGGACAAGGTTCGCGAGCAGTGCGCCGGCGAAGACCCGATCAGCGCCCTGCGCAGCATGGTCATGGACATCGACTACGAAAACTGGCTGCGCACCAACAGCTCCAGCGACAAAGCTGCGGATTACCGCATGGGCAACGTCTGGTTCCTGATCGAAGCGCTGAAGAACACCCTGGAAAAAGACGAAGACGGCGAGATGACCGTTGAAGACGCCATCGGCAAGCTGGTACTGCGCGACATGCTCGAACGTCAGCAGGAAGAGGAAGACGGCGCCGAAGGTGTGCAGATGATGACCTTGCATGCCTCAAAGGGCTTGGAATTCCCCTACGTGTTCATCATGGGGATGGAAGAAGAAATCCTCCCGCACCGCTCCAGCATTGAAGCCGACACCATCGAGGAAGAACGGCGCCTGGCCTACGTGGGCATTACCCGCGCGCGTCAGACCCTGGCCTTCACCTTTGCCGCCAAGCGCAAGCAATACGGCGAGATCATCGATTGTGCCCCCAGCCGGTTCCTGGATGAACTGCCGCCGGATGACCTGGCCTGGGAAGGCAATGACGACACCCCGACCGAGGTGAAAGCCGTACGCGGCAACACCGCCCTGGCGGACATACGCGCGATGTTAAAGCGCTAGAATCGACTACTTTTTAATCTACTTTCGGCGCAGACCGCGCCATTAGAGGAAGCTTTCCGTGGAAGCACTGCACAAGAAAATTCGCGAAGAAGGCATCGTGCTTTCCGATCAGGTACTCAAAGTCGACGCCTTTTTGAACCACCAGATCGACCCGGCGCTGATGAAGCTGATTGGTGATGAATTCGCCGCACTGTTCAAGGACTCGGGCATCACCAAGATCGTCACTATCGAGGCCTCGGGCATTGCGCCGGCGATCATGACCGGCCTGAACCTGGGCGTGCCGGTGATCTTCGCCCGCAAGCAGCAGTCCCTGACCCTGACCGAAAACCTGCTGTCGGCAACGGTGTATTCCTTCACCAAGAAAACCGAGAGCACGGTGGCCATCTCGCCGCGCCACCTGACCAGCAGCGACCGTGTACTGGTGATCGATGACTTCCTGGCCAACGGCAAGGCGTCCCAGGCGCTGATTTCGATCATCAAACAGGCCGGTGCGACCGTTGCCGGTTTGGGGATTGTGATTGAGAAGTCGTTCCAGGGTGGCCGTGCAGAGCTGGATGCCCAGGGTTATCGGGTTGAGTCGCTGGCGCGGGTGAAATCGCTGGCCGGTGGCGTGGTTACCTTCATCTGAAGCCAACACCGCTCAACATGTGGGAGGGAGCTTGCTCCCGATAGCAGTGGGTCAGCCAATATTTTCGGTGACTGATACACGGCAATCGGGGGCAAGCCCCCTCCCACATTTGCGCTCTATTGTCTGTTAGTGCGCGGTGGCCTGCAGGCCGGCGAGTAACAAGCGCTGATACAGATCCTCCTTCAACCCCTCCGGCTTATCCAGGCACATCCGTTTCAGGTGCTCGGGAAACGCCTCCGGCTCCGGTGCATCCAGCGCCGCCTTGCCCAACTCCAGAATTTCCGTCAGCTTGAATTTGCTCTTGAGCCAGTTCAATGCGCGCAACAGATCCCGCTCTTCATCCGTGAAATCGCTGCCCAGCGGATACTCCGGGAACAAACGCCGATGCCGCGCCTGGATACCCTGGAGCCGCTCCGGCGTGTTGTCGGTGAAGCGCGGATCCATCTGGAAATCCTTGGGCAACTTGCCAGCCTTTTGCGCCTGCTCAATCAAGTCGGCCTGGAAGCGTGAGTCAGTGATGTTGAGCAACGCCTCAATGACCTTGGCATCCGTCTGCCCGCGCAGGTCGGCAATGCCGTACTCGGTGATGACGATGTCCCGCAGGTGCCGGGGAATGGTGCAGTGTCCGTACTCCCAGACGATATTGGAACTGACCTCCCCCGCCGACTCACGCCAACTGCGCAGGATCAGGATGGAGCGCGCGCCTTCCAGCGCATGCCCCTGAGCCACAAAGTTGTATTGCCCGCCCACGCCGCTGAGCACGCGGCCGTCCTCCAACTGGTCGGCCACGCCTGCGCCCAGCAACGTCACCGTGATCGCGCTGTTGATAAACCGTGCATCCTGGCGCTGCAAACGCTTGAGTTCTTCCTGGCCGTACAGCTCGTTGATATAGCTGATGCGGGTCATGTTGAATTCAAGGCGTTTGGCGTGGGTCATTTCCTGCAAACGCTGGTAAAAACTGCGTGGCCCGAGGAAGAAGCCACCGTGGATTGATACTCCATCGGGCTGCGCCGCATCGTCCAGCAAACCGGCGTTGGCTTGTTCCTGAGTGGCCACATCCGGGTAGACCTTGCGCCGGATAATCCCCGCATCCGCCAGCACCAGCAGGCCGTTGACGAACATTTCGCTGCAACCGTAAAGGCCACGGGCGAAGGGATCGACACCGCCTTCATGGCTGATCAGCGGTGCCCACTGATACACATCCAGATCCGTCAGCAGCAGGCGGTAAGCTTCGTTATCGGCTTGGCGCGCCAGCAAGGCGGCGGTCAACGCATCGCCCATGGAGCCAATACCGATCTGCAAGGTGCCGCCATCGCGCACCAAAGTGCTGGCATGCAGGCCGATGAAATGGTCCTGAAACCCCACCGGCATGTTCGGCGTGGAGAACAGTGTGGTGCTGTCCTTAGCATCGATCAGGTAGTCGAACGCGTCCATGCCCAACTCGGAATCGCCGGGCATGTAGGGCAAATCGGTGTGAACCTGCCCAACGATCAAAGCGGTTTCGCCCGCTTCACGGCGCTTGGCGATCATGGGCAGCAGGTCGAGGGTGATGTCGGGGTTGCAGCTCAGGCTCAGGCGGTCCGGGTGTTCCGCGCTGCTCGCGACCAGTTGTGCCACCAGGTTCAGGCCAGCGGCGTTGATATCGCGGGCGGCGTGGCTGTAGTTGCTGCTGACGTAATCCTGCTGGGCCGACGTGCTGTGCAGCAGACTACCGGGCTGCATGAAGAACTGCTGCACGTGGATATTCTTCGGCAAGCTGTCTGAGTGCAGCGCGGCGAGAAACTCCAACTCCGGGTAATCCCCAAACACTCGCTCGATAAAGGGTTCAAGAAAGCGCTTCTGCAAGCCATCACCCATTGTCGGACGGCCCAGGCTCAACGCGGTATAGATCGTCAGCGCCCGCTCCGGCAGCTTGGCGATACGCCGGTACAGCGCATTAACGAACAGATTGGGCTTGCCCAGGCCCAGCGGCATGCCCATGTGAATATGCGCTGGCAAACGCGCCAATACGTCGTCAACTGCTTGCTCGATTGAACACAACTGCACCATCCGACCCTCCTGAACATTCCATGATTAGGGGTTGGACCGAGCTTGCCGGGTCTTTGCTGCAAAGAACAGCCTCGACGGGTAAATCACAGGCACAAAAAAGCCGCTCGTAAGCGGCTTTTTTGGCGAAGATCGGCAGGTTACAGGCCGGACATCTTCTTGATCGCGCCTTTAAGCTCTTCATCCGAGCAATCAGCACAGGTGCCTTTAGGTGGCATGGCGTTGATGCCGGTGATCGCCTTGGCCAGGATGCCGTCGAGGCCGCCCTGGTGGTCGGCGCGTTCTTTCCAGGCGGCGGTGTCGCCGATTTTCGGCGCGTTCAGCAGGCCGGTACCGTGGCACGCGTTGCAGTGTTTGGCGATGATGTCATCCGGGGTTTTCGCGCCGCCGCCGCCGCCCGCTGCCACGGCGACTTCCATGCCTTTGCATTCCTCGCCCTGGACGCAGACCTGGCCCACCGGCTCCAGACGCTTGGCAATGTCATCATTGGTCGCAGCTTGTGCGCTCACAGCCCATAGGGCCAGTACGGTTGCTGGTGCAGCCAGCATTTTCATAATTAGGTTCACGCGTTCACCCTCAATGGTGGCTATTCACGCCTGCGGCCACGGTTTCGCAGGCGGCGAAAGTATAACGGTTAGCCCGCCGGGCCGAAACAACCCTATTAAATAAAGGGAGATTCAGCCTCGCGGAATACAGCTCGGGTGTCTCTGCAACGCTGGCAGGACGCCTCTATTCTTAAAAGTTCGCGGGTGTGGCTGCGCTGATTAGTCGCGCCGGTACGTCGAACGGATTGCGAAAACGATGGGGCTTGGTACTTTCAAAGTAGTAGCTATCGCCAGCTTCGAGCACAAAAGTTTCAAGACCGACCACCAATTCAAGGCGACCTTCCACCAGAATCCCGGTTTCTTCGCCTTCGTGGGTGAGCATTTCTTCGCCAGTGTCGGCGCCCGGTGGGTAGATCTCGTTGAGAAACGCGATGGCCCGGCTCGGGTGCGCTCGACCCACCAGTTTCATGGTGACGGCGCCGTCAGAGATGTCGATCAGCTCATTGGCTTTATAGACGATCTGTGTCGGTATTTCCTGGAGGATCTCTTCGGAAAAGAACTCGACCATGGACATGGGGATGCCGCCCAGCACCTTGCGCAAGGAGCTGATCGAGGGGCTGACACTATTTTTTTCGATCATCGAAATGGTGCTGTTGGTGACGCCCGCGCGCTTGGCGAGTTCACGCTGGGAAAGACCCTTCAGCTTGCGGATGGATTGCAGTCGTTCGCCGACGTCCAATGCGGGAGCCTCCTAGGATTCAGGCTTTGTTGTAATTGAGCGTTATCATGGCGACAGCGTTCAGTATTTACAACACTTGGGCCTAAATCCCAGGAAGCTGTGTTCGTGCCTGACCGTCAAGCGCCGGAATAGAGCCTTGGCACCCGGCGCAGGTTGCAGAAGATCTGGTAGGGAATGGTCTCAGCGGCAACCGCGACTTCACTGGCGAGGATGTTCTTGCCCCACAGCTCCACCGTAGAGCCAAGACCTGCCTCAGGGACGTCGGTCAGATCGATGCACAGCATGTCCATGGACACGCGCCCCAGCAATTGGCTGCGCTGCCCCGCCACCAACACAGGCGTGCCGGTAGGCGCGTGGCGCGGGTAGCCGTCGGCATAACCCATGGCAACCACGCCGATACGCATCGGTTTAGGCGTTATAAACCGGGCGCCGTAGCCCACTGGCTCGCCGGCCGGCAGTTCGCGTACGCAGATCACTTTCGATTCCAGGGTCATCACCGGCTGCAGACGTGCGGCGATGGTGTGGTCTTCGCCAAACGGCGTCGCGCCATAAAGCATGATGCCGGGGCGCACCCAGTCGCTGGTCATGCTCGGCCAGCCCAGCACCGACGGCGAATTGCGCAGGCTGACCTCGGCCGCCAGGCCTTGGCGCGCCGCCTCAAACACCGCGACTTGCTCGTTGCTGCTGACGCAATCGAGTTCATCGGCGCGAGCAAAGTGGCTCATCAATACGATTTTCGCGACTTTGCCGCTGGCCAGCAGGCGCTGGTAGGCCTCGTGATAATCCTTTGGATGCAGGCCGACGCGATGCATACCCGAATCCAGTTTGAGCCAGATGGTCAGGGGTTTGCTCAGTTTGGCCTGTTCGATCGCCTCCAGTTGCCACAAAGAATGCACTACGCACCACAAATCATGCTCGATGATCAGCGGCAACTCGTCGGCTTCGAAGAAACCTTCCAGCAGCAGCACCGGCGCCCGAATACCGGCGGCGCGCAGCTCCAGGGCTTCCTCGATGCATGCCACGGCAAACCCATCTGCCTCGGCTTCCAGCGCCTGGGCCACACGCACGGCACCATGGCCGTAGGCGTCGGCCTTGACCACGGCAAGGGCCTTGGCCCCCGTAATTTCACGGGCCAGTTGGTAGTTGTGGCGCAGGGCTTGGAGGTCGATCAGGGCACGGGCAGGACGCATGGCGGCAGGCTTCTAGGCGGCTAAGTGAAGAAAAAACCGGCACCGACCAACAGCTTCGGCACCGGGAGAGGGATCGTTGTTTAAGGCAGCGCGGCCACGACGGACAGCTCTACCAGGATTTCTGGTTCGCACAATTTGGCCTCGACAGTGGCGCGGGCCGGAGCGACGCCTTTTGGCAGCCACTTGTCCCACACCGCGTTCATGCCGGCGAAATCGGCGTCGATGTCTTTCAGGTAGATCGTCACCGACAGCAGCTTGGTCTTGTCGGTGCCGGCCAGGTCCAGCAAACGCTCGATATTGGCGAGGGTTTCACGGGTCTGCTGTTCAATCCCGGCGTTCATGTCGTCGCCGACTTGCCCGGCCAGATACACGGTACCGCTGTGGACTACGATCTGGCTCATGCGCTCATTGGTGAGCTGGCGCTGGATTGACATGTTGTGCGGACTCCTGGTGGTTGCCGTAACGGGAAATATCGAGGCCTGCGGCGCTGATCTGCGGGGTTTTCTTAGCCATCAGATCAGCCAGCAAACGACCGGAACCGCAGGCCATGGTCCAACCGAGGGTGCCGTGGCCGGTGTTCAGGAACAGATTCTTGAACGGGGTGGCACCGACAATTGGTGTGCCGTCGGGTGTAGTCGGGCGCAGGCCGGTCCAGAACTCGGCGGTTGCCAGATCGCCGCCCTGAGGATAAAGGTCGTTGACGATCATCTCCAGGGTTTCACGCCGACGCGGGTTAAGCGACAGGTCAAAACCGGCTATTTCAGCCATGCCTCCGACGCGAATGCGGTTGTCGAAACGGGTGATCGCGACCTTGTAGGTCTCGTCGAGAATGGTCGAAGTCGGCGCCATCGCAGGGTTAGTGATCGGCACTGTCAGCGAGTAGCCCTTGAGCGGGTAAACCGGCGCCTTGATCCCCAGCGGCTTGAGCAGCTTCGGCGAGTAGCTGCCGAGCGCGAGCACATAGCGGTCGGCGGTTTCCAGCTTGCCGTCGATCCACACGCCGTTGATGCGGTCACCGGCGCGGTCGAGGCGCTGGATGTCCTGTTCAAAACGAAACTCCACGCCCAACTGCTTGCACATCTCGGCCAGGCGGGTGGTGAACATCTGGCAGTCGCCAGTCTGGTCGTTCGGCAGGCGCAAGGCACCTGCGAGGATATCGGTGACATTGGCCAGGGCCGGCTCAACGCGGGCAATGCCGGCGCGGTCGAGCAGTTCGAAGGGCACGCCGGATTCTTTCAATACCGCGATGTCTTTGGCGGCGCCATCCAACTGGGCCTGAGTGCGGAACAGTTGAGTAGTCCCCAGGCTGCGACCTTCGTAGGCAATGCCGGTCTCGGCGCGCAATTCGTCGAGGCAGTCACGGCTGTACTCCGACAAGCGCACCATGCGCTCCTTGTTCACCGCATAACGGCTGGCGGTGCAGTTGCGCAACATCTGCGCCATCCACAGGTATTGATCGATATCGGCCGTGGCCTTGATCGCCAGCGGTGCGTGGCGTTGCAGCAGCCATTTGATGGCCTTGAGCGGCACACCTGGCGCGGCCCATGGCGAAGCGTAGCCTGGGGAGACTTGGCCGGCGTTGGCGAAACTGGTTTCCATGGCAGCAGCGGGCTGACGGTCGACCACGACGACTTCAAAGCCAGCCCGAGCCAAATAGTAGGCACTGGTCACACCAATGACGCCGCTACCCAAGACCAGAACGCGCATTTTTATATCCTCATCGCGGGCTTAGCCGCTGACGTGTGTTATTCGAGCAATGATGGGCGCAGTATAAAAAGCAATCACCAGTGCATTTCACTATATAAATGCCTATATTTGGCGACAATTCTCGGCAAAAACCCTTTTCACAGAGGCGTATCCCCTATGCGTACCAACACCCAGACCAAACGGGAACTGGACAAGATCGACCGCAACATCCTGCGCATCCTGCAGACCGACGGGCGTATCTCGTTCACAGAGCTGGGGGAAAAGGTCGGGTTGTCGACCACGCCATGCACCGAACGGGTCCGCCGGCTGGAGCGTGAAGGGATCATCATGGGCTATAACGCGCGGCTCAATCCCCAGCATTTGAAGGGCAGTTTGCTGGTATTTGTCGAGATCAGCCTCGATTACAAATCCGGCGACACCTTTGAAGAGTTCCGCCGCGCCGTACTGAAACTGCCCCATGTGCTGGAATGCCACCTGGTGTCCGGCGACTTCGATTACCTGGTGAAAGCGCGGATTTCCGAGATGGCGTCGTACCGCAAATTGCTGGGGGACATTCTGCTCAAGCTGCCCCATGTGCGGGAGTCCAAGAGCTATATCGTGATGGAAGAGGTGAAAGAGAGCCTGAACCTGCCGATTCCTGACTAACCGACGCAACGCCCTCCCGCATTTTGATCGAGTACACCCGCTAGACGAGTACTTGCCGGGTGCTCGCCATGTACTCATGGATTTGCTTCTCCACCCGAGGATGAATCAGCTCCACCGGCCGCCGCCCATTGGGGCACGGCAAGGTCGAAGTGGTACCGAACAACCGGCAGATCAGCGGCCGTTCGTCATACACCGTGCAACCGTTGGGCCCCAGGTGTACACAGTTCAGTTCGTCCATGGCCGCGTCCTGCTCGGCGGCCGTCTTACGCGGCAGGCGCGACATTTCCTCGGGCGATGTGGTCACCGGCCCACAGCAGTCGTGACAACCGGGGACGCACTCGAACGAAGGAATCTGACGGCGCAATGCGCTGACTTTCTGACTGTTGCAACTCATCGAAACACGTACCGAACGGCAAATAGGCGTGGATTCTGACGCAAAACGCCCTGCGCAGACAGCTTCGTCCGACCGTTGTATCCTGCGTCAAATTTTCCAAACAGGGATTCCGCCCATGATCGCCAGCGCCCGGCACACCGCTTCCTACTACGCCGCCAGCAGCGTGCCGCAACCCGATTACCCGGCGTTGACAGGCGAAGTGACTGCCGACGTGTGTGTGATCGGCGGGGGGTTTTCCGGGCTTAACACCGCCCTGGAACTGGCCGAGCGCGGCTTGCGCGTGGTGTTGCTGGAAGCGCGCAAGATCGCCTGGGGCGCCAGCGGGCGTAATGGCGGGCAACTGATTCGCGGCGTCGGCCACGGCCTGGACCAGTTCACCAACGTGATCGGCGCCGATGGCGTGCGCGAGATGAAGTTGATGGGCTTGGAGGCTGTGGAGATCGTGCGCGAGCGTGTCGAGCGCTACCAGATCCCCTGCGACCTGACGTGGGGCTACTGCGACCTTGCCAACAGGCCTCGTGACCTGCACGGCCTGGCCGAAGACGCCGAAGAACTGCGCAGCCTGGGCTATCGCCATGAGGTGCGCCTGCTGCAAGCCGCCGAGATGGGCAGTGTGATCGGTTCCGACCGCTATGTGGGCGGCATGATCGACATGGGTTCAGGCCACCTGCACCCGCTGAACCTGGCGCTCGGCGAAGCGGCCGCCGCACAGGGGTTGGGCGTGCAGTTGTTTGAGCAGTCCGAAGTGACGCGCATCGACTACGGCCCCGAGGTCAAGGTGTATACCGCCAATGGCCATGTGCGTGCCAAGACTCTGGTGCTGGCCTGCAACGCCTACCTCAACGGCCTCAACCCGCACCTGAGCGGCAAAGTGCTGCCCGCCGGAAGCTACATCATCGCCACCGAACCTTTGAGCGAAGCTCAGGCCGCCAGCCTGTTGCCGCAAAACATGGCGGTGTGCGACCAACGAGTGACGGTGGACTACTTCCGCCTGTCCGCCGACCGTCGCCTGCTGTTCGGGGGGGCGTGCCACTACTCCGGTCGTGATCCCCAGGACATCAGCGCCTACATGCGACCGAAAATGCTACAGGTGTTCCCACAGTTGGCCGACGCAAAAATCGACTATCAGTGGGGCGGCATGATCGGCATCGGCGCCAATCGCTTGCCGCAGATCGGCCGGTTGGCGGATCAACCCAACGTGTATTACGCCCAGGCCTACGCGGGCCATGGCCTAAACGCCACGCACCTGGCAGGCAAGCTGCTGGCCGAAGCCATCAGCGGCCAGCAGCAAGGGCGTTTCGATCTGTTCGCAAAGGTGCCGCACATCACCTTCCCCGGCGGCAAGCACCTGCGCTCGCCGCTGCTGGCGCTGGGGATGCTCTGGCACCGCCTCAAAGAGCTGGTGTGATCAACCGCGCCAGAAAGGCTTCAAGCCTTCCTGGCGTGCCTGTTCGACAGTCAGCCCGATATCCTGCAATTGCTCGCAGGTCAGCGTCAGCAGGGCCTTGCGGGTATGGCGACGATGCCAGAACAGGCTCCAGCGGTTACCCGTCAGCGCAGACAGTGCCCGCTGCTGCCCTGCTTCCAGTTCCTGACTGTGTAACGCCAGCCTCACATCGCTCATGCCGTTCATTTTGTTGCCCCTCAGTGGCGTGTTGCCTTGAGTGACAAGAATGGGCGATCGGCAAAAACCATTACAGATTCAACCCACCTTTATTAAATCCATACAGACACTGCCTCTGAGCGGCTGAATCCTGTATTTTCCCCCTATCTGTACTGGTCCATTGGGAGCGACCGTCATGACCCTCTATGTCAACCTCGCCGAATTGCTGGGCACTCGTATCGAACAGGGCTTCTATCGCCCCGGTGATCGATTGCCATCTGTACGAGCCTTGAGCGTGGAACACGGGGTCAGCCTGAGCACCGTGCAACAGGCTTATCGCGTGCTGGAAGACAACGGTCTGGCGATGCCCAAGCCCAAGTCCGGCTACTTTGTACCCGTCGGCCGCGAGCTGCCGGCATTGCCGGAGGTGGGCCGGCCAGCACAGCGGCCGGTGGAAATCTCCCAGTGGGACCAAGTGCTGGAACTGATTCGCGCCGTGCCACGCAAAGACGTCATACAGATGGGCCGCGGCATGCCGGATGTATTGTCGCCCACCCTGAAGCCCTTGTTGCGCAGCCTCGCCCGCGTAAGCCGGCGTCAGGATCTGCCCGGGCTGTACTACGACAACATCCTCGGCTGTATGGAATTACGTGAGCAAATCGCACGGCTGTCATTGGATTCCGGCTGCCAACTGACCGCCGAAGACATCGTAATCACCACTGGCTGCCATGAGGCGCTGTCCGCCAGCATCCACGCTATCTGTGATCCTGGGGATATCGTCGCGGTGGACTCGCCGAGCTTTCACGGCGCCATGCAGACCCTCAAGGGGCTGGGCATGAAAGCCCTGGAGATTCCCACCGACCCCATCACCGGCATCAGCCTTGAAGCACTGGAACTAGCCTTGGAGCAGTGGCCGATCAAGGTCATCCAGTTGACCCCCAACTGCAATAACCCCTTGGGCTACATCATGCCGGAGGCACGCAAACGCGCACTGCTGACCCTGGCCCAACGCTTTGACGTGGCAATCATCGAAGACGACGTTTATGGCGAATTGGCCTACAGCTACCCGCGCCCGCGCACTATCAAATCCTTCGACGAAGACGGCCGAGTGCTGCTCTGCAGCTCCTTCTCGAAAACCCTCGCGCCGGGCCTGCGTATTGGCTGGGTAGCACCGGGGCGCTACCTTGAGCGGGTACTGCACATGAAATACATCAGCACCGGCTCCACCGCGACCCAACCGCAGATCGCGATTGCCGAATTTCTCAAGGGCGGGCATTTCGAACCTCATTTGCGGCGGATGCGCACTCAATACCAGCGTAATCGCGACTTGATGCTCGATTGGGTCAGCCGCTATTTCCCGTCGGGCACCCGCGCCAGCCGCCCCCAAGGCAGCTTCATGCTCTGGGTAGAACTGCCGGAAGGCTTCGATACCCTCAAGCTCAACCGGGTGCTGGTGGAACAGGGTGTACAGATTGCGGTAGGGAGTATCTTTTCTGCGTCGGGCAAGTACCGCAACTGCCTGCGCATGAACTACGGTGCTAAACCAACCCCGCAGATTGAAGAAGCGGTACGCAAGGTCGGTGCCTCCGCGATAAAGATGTTGGCCGAGTCGACCGACTGACCTTTCGCGGAAAATTGCCGTCATATGCCGACAACTGCCCTGATCTGGAAGCGCCTCCCTTGATGATTCGACGGCTTTTACCGCTTTTCCTGCTGGGAGCACTGAGCCTGGGTGGCTGCGCCACGGTGAGCACTGAGCGCATCCCCAGCGACGCACTGCCGGCTGCACAGTCGTCGTTCGGCCGCTCGATCCAGGCCCAGGCCGCGCCCTACCAGGGGCGCTCCGGTTTCCGCCTGCTGCCCAACAGCAGCGAAGCCTTCATGGCCCGCGCCGAGCTGATCCGTAACGCCCAGACCAGCCTCGATCTGCAGTACTACATCGTCCACGATGGCATCAGTACGCGCATGCTGGTAGATGAACTGCTCAAAGCCGCCGACCGTGGCGTGCGCGTGCGCATCCTGCTGGACGACACCACCAGCGACGGCCTCGACCAAATCATCGCCACCCTCGCCGCCCACCCCAAGATCGAAATTCGCCTGTTCAACCCCCTGCACCTGGGGCGCAGCACGGGTGTGACGCGGGCCATGGGTCGCCTGTTCGACCTGTCGCTGCAACACCGGCGCATGCACAACAAGTTGTGGCTGGCGGACAACAGCGTGGCCATCGTCGGCGGGCGAAATCTGGGGGATGAGTATTTCGACGCCGAGCCCAATCTGAACTTCACCGATATCGACATGCTCAGCGTCGGGCCGGTGGCCGAGCAGCTCGGGCACAGTTTCGATCAGTACTGGAACAGCGCCCTGAGCAAACCCATCGACGACTTCGTCTCAAACAGCCCCTCCAAAGGCGACCTGGCCGTCGCGCGCGCGCGCCTGGAGGCGTCGTTGGCCGAGTCGCGCCAGCAGAATCACGCGCTGTACAACCGCCTGCGCGCCTACCAGACCCAACCGCGCATGGACATCTGGCGTCGCGAGCTGATCTGGGCCTGGAATCAGGCGTTGTGGGACGCGCCGAGCAAGGTGCTGTCCAAGGCCGACCCAGACCCACGCCTGCTGCTGACCACCCAACTGGCGCCGGAGCTGGAGGGTGTCAACCAAGAGCTGATAATGATCTCGGCGTACTTCGTACCGGGGCAGCCAGGACTGGTGTACCTAACGGGGCGCGCCGACGCGGGTGTATCCGTGAGCCTGCTGACCAACTCCCTTGAAGCCACCGACGTGCCGGCGGTGCACGGCGGCTATGCGCCGTATCGCAAGGCGCTGCTGGAGCACGGAGTCAAACTCTATGAACTGC
The DNA here is from genome assembly GCF_054683855.1 of Pseudomonas sp. H1_D04. Classification (NCBI taxonomy): domain Bacteria; kingdom Pseudomonadati; phylum Pseudomonadota; class Gammaproteobacteria; order Pseudomonadales; family Pseudomonadaceae; genus Pseudomonas; species Pseudomonas sp. H1_D04. Next base: position 2,343,097 of record NZ_CP162826.1, on the reverse strand, counting down.
GCCGCCAACCGGGCGACGGGGGTGGCAGCGGCCCGCACTTGTTTCGCCGGGGCACCTTCCGAGGTTCGGATTCCAGCCTGCACAGCAAGGCAATGATCTTTGATCGGACGAAATCGTTTATCGGCTCGTTCAACTTCGACCCACGCTCTGTGCTGTGGAACACCGAAGTCGGTGTCCTGGTGGACAGCCCCGAACTGGCGGAACACGTGCGCAAACTCGCGCTGCAAGGCATGGCGCCCGCCTTGAGTTATGAGGCGAAACTGCAGGACGGCAACGTGGTGTGGGCGACCGAAGATAACGGTCAACTGCACACCCTGACCCGCGAACCTGGCAGTTGGTGGCGGCGCTTCAATGCCTGGTTTGCCACTTCGGTCGGCCTGGAACGCATGCTCTAAGCACAATGAAGATCCAATGCGGGAGAGGGCTTGCCCCCTCCCACATTCGATCGCCTTTCAAATCAGGCTGGCTGTGCGGTACCGAATGCGCCCTGGCGCAGCAACAGCACCACCAACCCCAACGCCCCGGCTGCCATTAACAGCGGCAGCGCATGCCCGTTGATCCACTGGCTGCCCGCACCGGCCACCAGCGGGCCAACCAGGCACCCGATGCCCCACAACTGAGCGATATGGGCATTGGCGCGCACCAGCGCATCGTCACGATAGCGCTCGCCAATCAGGATCAACGAGAGGGTAAACAACCCGCCAGCACTGGCGCCGAACACTACCCATATCGGCCAGATCAACAGCGTGTGCAACGCCAACGGAATCGCCAGGCTGGACGCCAGTAACAGCACCGCGCAACTCAGAAACAGCGTACGTCGAGGCAGGTAGTCGGCCAGCGCACCGATGGGCAATTGCAGCAGCGCATCGCCGACCACCACCGTGCTGACCATCGCCAAGGCGATCTCGGCAGTAAAACCCTGTTGCAGGCAATACACCGGCAGCAGCGTCAGGATCATTGCCTCGAACGCGGCGAACAGCGCCACCGCCCAGGCGATCGCCGGCAGGCTCTTACAGAAGCGCCACAGGTCAGCGAAGGTCACGCTGAACGAGTCAGCGGTGGGCGCACCTGAGCGTCCCAGCAGCAACAGCGGCGCCACCAGCAACAGGCCAACGCCGACCCAGAAGCCGTAGTCATGGTCGGTGCCAATCAGGCCCAGCAGCAGTGGGCCCGAGAGCTGGCTCAGGGCATAACTGCAGCCATATAACGCCACCAGGCGGCCGCGCCACTGCTCCACCACCAGTTGGTTGATCCAGCTTTCGCCGAGGATAAACACAATGGTCAGAATCACCCCGATCATCAGCCGCAGCACCAGCCATACGGGGTAACTGGGCAGAATCGCCAGCAAACCGATGGACACAGCCCCCGCCCACAGGCACAGGCGCATCAGGTTGGCAGTGCCGAGCCAGGAGGCCAGCCGACTGGAGACCTTGGCACCGAGCAATACGCCGAAGGCCGGCATGGCGGCCATCACGCCAATGGCGAAACTGCCGTAACCCCAGCCTTCCAGGCGCAGGGACACCAGCGGCATGCTCACCCCCAGGGCCAGACCGACACTGAGTACCGAGGCCAACACGGCGAAATAGGTCGCCCAACGCATTGCCACACTCCTGTGGATAATTCTTGAGGACACACAAAGCAGTGTGGGAGGGGGATTGCCCCCGATCGCGGTGAATCATTGGGCACTTTTAGTGCCTGACACACGGCTATCGGGGGCAAGCCCCCTCCCACATTTGGCCTGCGGTGTTGCTTAGAGCTTGATCCAGGTCGACTTCAGCTCGGTGTATTTGTCGAACGCGTGCAGCGACTTGTCGCGACCATTACCCGACTGCTTGAAGCCACCGAACGGCGCGGTCATATCACCGCCGTCGTATTGGTTGACCCACACGCTGCCGGCGCGCAGGGCCTTGGCGGTCAGGTGCGCTTTGGAAATATCAGCAGTCCACACGGCTGCGGCCAGACCATACACCGTGTCGTTGGCGATCTTGATAGCCTCTTCGGCGCTGTCGAACGTAATTACCGACAGGACTGGGCCGAAGATCTCTTCCTGGGCGATCTTCATGGCGTTGGTCACACCATCGAAAATCGTTGGCTCCACGTAGGTACCGCCGGTTTCCTCCAGGATGCGCTTACCACCGGCCACCAGTTTGGCGCCATCGGTGTGACCCGCTTCGATGTAAGACAGCACGGTGTTCATCTGCTGGGTATCCACCACCGCGCCGACGGTAGTCGCCGGGTCCAGCGGGTTGCCAGGTTTCCAGGCCTTGAGGGCCTCGATAACCAGCGGCAGAAATGTATCTTTGATCGAGCGCTCCACCAGCAAGCGCGAACCCGCGGTACAGACTTCGCCCTGGTTGAAGGCAATGGCGCTGGCTGCGGAGTTGGCGGCAGCTTGCAGGTCCGGCGCATCGGCGAACACGATATTAGGGCTCTTGCCGCCAGCTTCCAGCCATACGCGCTTCATGTTCGACTCGCCGGAGCGGATCAACAGTTGCTTGGCGATCTTGGTCGAACCGGTGAATACCAGCGTGTCGACGTCCATGTGCAGCGCCAGGGCATTTCCGACGGTGTGGCCGTAGCCCGGCAGCACGTTGAAAACGCCTTTCGGAATACCGGCCTCAACAGCCAGGGCCGCGATGCGGATGGCCGTCAGGGGAGATTTTTCGGAAGGCTTGAGGATCACCGAGTTACCGGTGGACAGCGCCGGGCCGAGTTTCCAGCACGCCATCATCAGCGGAAAGTTCCACGGCACAATGGCGCCAACCACGCCGACCGGCTCGCGGGTCACCAGGCCCAGTTGATCGTGCGGCGTGGCGGCGACTTCGTCATAGATCTTGTCGATGGCCTCGCCGCTCCAGCTCAGGGCATTCGCCGCGCCGGGTACGTCAATGTTCAGGGAATCGCTGATTGGCTTGCCCATGTCCAGGGTTTCAAGCAGTGCCAGCTCTTCGGCATTGGCCTTGAGCAGCGCAGCGAAACGGATCATGGTGGCTTTGCGTTTGGCCGGCGCAAGGCGCGACCAGACACCGGAATTGAAGGTGGCGCGGGCATTTTCCACTGCGCTCTGGGCGTCGGCGGCGTCACAGCTGGCGACAGTGGCCAACAGACGGCCATCGACCGGGCTGATGCATTCGAAGGTGTCGCCGGAAGCAGCGTCGGTGTACTCGCCATTGATGTAGGCGCGGCCTTCGATCTTCAGATCCTTGGCACGTTGTTCCCAATCGGCACGGGTCAGGGTGGTCATGCGAGTGTCCTCCTCTTATTGAATACAAGGGCCAGGCGATGTCCCCCGGCAGCCTCAAAGAATGCTTGCCCGCCAACCAGCTGTTCGGCTCAAAGGCAGCTGCCACCCTAAACCAGCGGCTGGGGATGTTTCAATATATTTGACATAACGCGGGTAAACGCCCTTGCGATGTTCATTTTAATAAACATAGACTTTGGGCACTTCAACCCCAGGCCAGACGGGACACGCACATGAGCATCCAGGACATCGTCGACTTCAGCCAAGCCACCACCGCCCCCGACCGCTATCGCCCTGCCGCCGAAAAAATCCTCAAGGGCGATCCCGAACAAACGGTTTACAACCACTACAACAGCCCATGCGGCCAGATGAGCGCCGGGGTCTGGGAAGGTGATGTCGGGCAGTGGACGGTCAGCTACACCGAGCATGAGTACTGCGAAATCGTGCAGGGTGTGTCCGTGCTGCGCGACGCCGAGGGAAATGCCAAGACCTTGCGCGCCGGCGACCGCTTTGTGATTCCTGCTGGCTTCAGCGGCACCTGGGAAGTACTGGAACCATGCCGCAAGATCTACGTGGTGTTTGAACAGAAGACCTGATCAACCAAATTCCACGCAAAAAAAAGCCCGACTCGTGAGAGACGGGCTTTTTTTCACAAGGAAGAAAATCAATTACTTGATTTTGCCTTCTTTGTAGATCACGTGCTTGCGAACGCGCGGGTCGAACATTTTCTTTTCGAGCTTGTCCGGGGTAGTACGCTTGTTCTTGTCGGTAGTGTAGAAGTGACCAGTACCGGCGCTAGAGATCATTCGAATCAATTCACGCATGATAGAGCTCCTTAGATCTTGCCAGCGGCACGGATTTCGGCCAGCACGACAGTGATGCCACGCTTGTCGATGATACGCATGCCTTTAGCAGATACACGCAGGCGAACAAAACGTTTCTCTTCTTCAACCCAGAAGCGGTGATGCTGCAGGTTCGGCAGGAAACGACGACGGGTTTTGTTATTTGCGTGGGAAATGTTATTCCCAGTCACCGGACCCTTACCGGTAACTTGACAGACTCTCGACATGCCTCAGCCCTCTAAAACCACATGCCCAACCCGGCATGGGTTGGCCGCTTAATCTCTCAGTCATTTGGCGCCAGGCGCCGCGTTTCTTTAGGGTCTTACCGGCTACACCTACAAGCGAAGGAACCGGGCCCCTAGAAAAGAGCGCTGCTTTATACCAGAAAGACCTTGGTGCAACAACAGCGAGTGTGTTTTTACCGGAGTAAATCTCGACCATTGGCGCCTGAACCGTTGCCAGGAGGGGCCGACACAACAGCCGACCGCTCGTCGCACAGAATGATTTTCAGCGCCCGCACGCACCGTAAAGTGCACGGCGAAACAATCTGAGGCGCCATCAAAACAGCATTTGAGCCAAAAGCACAGGCAAAAATGGGCTAGTCATTTATCAATCAGAGCACTACGGTAGGACTTTTCCAGACTGCACTCGCAGATGGGCCTTCGATCTGCAAAGGAAACCGAATATGCGCCTCGCTGCCCTACCGCTGTTGCTTGCCCCTCTCTTTATCGCGCCGCTGGCCTCTGCCGCCACCAACCTGAGCGTGTGCACCGAGGCCAGCCCTGAAGGGTTTGATGTGGTGCAATACAACTCGCTGACCACCACCAACGCCTCCGCCGACGTACTGATGAACCGCCTGGTGGACTTCGATGCCGCCAGCGGCAAGCTGGTGCCAAGTCTGGCGGACAGCTGGGAAGTGTCGCCGGACGGCCTGACCTACACCTTCAAGCTGCACCCGGATGTGAAGTTCCACCGCACCGAGTATTTCACCCCAAGTCGCAGCCTGACCGCCGAAGACGTGCGCTTCAGCTTCGAACGCATGCTCGACCCGGCCAACCCGTGGCACAAGATCGCCCAAAGCGGCTTCCCTCACGCCCAGTCTCTGCAACTGCCAACACTGGTCAAGAAGATCGATGCCCTCGACCCGCTGACGGTGCGCTTCACTCTGGATCATGCCGACTCCACCTTCCTCGCAGCCCTGAGCATGGGCTTCGCCTCGATTTACCCGGCCGAATACGCCGACAAGTTGCTCAAGGCCGGCACGCCGGAGAAACTCAACAGCCAACCGATTGGTACCGGCCCGTTCATTTTCAGCCGTTTCCAGAAAGACGCTGTGGTTCGTTACAAAGCCAACCCGGACTACTTCGGCGGCAAACCGGCTGTGGATAACTTGATCTTCGCCATCACGCCGGATGCCAACGTGCGCCTGCAGAAGCTGCACCGCGATGAGTGCCAGATCGCCCTGTCGCCCAAGCCCCTGGATGTAGGCGAGGCAGAGAAAGACCCAGCCCTCAAGGTGGAAAAGACCGCTGCATTCATGACTGCATTCGTGGCGATCAACAGCCAGCACCCTCCCCTGGATAAACCCGAAGTACGTCAAGCGATCAACCTGGCCTTCGATAAGGCCAGCTACCTCAAAGCCGTATTTGAAGGCACCGCCGAAGCCGCCAACGGCCCTTATCCGCCCAACACCTGGAGCTACGCCAAGGACCTGCCGGGTTATCCACAGGACCTCGCCAAGGCCAAGGCCCTGCTGAATCGCGCCGGGCTCAAGGACGGCTTCAAGACCACCATCTGGACACGTCCCACTGGCAGCCTGCTGAACCCTAACCCGAACCTCGGCGCGCAATTGCTGCAAGCCGACCTGGCCAAAGTCGGCATCCAGGCCGAGATCCGAGTGATCGAATGGGGCGAACTGATTCGCCGCGCCAAAGCCGGCGAGCATGACCTGCTGTTCATGGGCTGGGCCGGCGACAACGGTGACCCGGATAACTTCCTGACCCCGCAGTTTTCCTGCGCAGCAGTGAAGTCAGGCACCAACTTCGCTCGCTACTGCGACCCGGCGCTGGACAAACTGATCAGTGCCGGCAAAACCACCAGCGAGCAAGGGGTGCGCAGCAAGCTGTATCAACAGGCCCAGGCTCAAATCCAGCAGCAGGCGCTGTGGCTGCCGCTGGCGCATCCGACGGCGTTCGCCCTCGCGCGCAAGAGTGTCGACGGCTATCAAGTAAGTCCGTTCGGGCGCCAGGATTTCTCGAAGGTCAGCGTCAAGCCCTGAACCGTAACCCCACCTGAAAGGGTGGGGTTACATCCATCCGTATTCCGCCATCGATAACGGATCACCATCTCCCACGATGATGTGATCCAGCACCCGCACGTCTACCATCTCCAGCGCTTTTTGCAGGACTTTGGTCAATTTTCGATCAGCTGCACTCGGCTCCACACTTCCCGAAGGATGGTTATGACAAAGGATCAACGCCGCCGCGTTGTAAGCCAACGCGCGCTTGACCACTTGCCGGGGGTACACCACAGCAGCGTCGATGGTGCCCTCGGATAACGCCTCGAAGCCCAACACCCGATGCTTTGAATCGAGAAACAGGCAGCCAAAGATCTCGTGGGGCTCATGACGCAACAGCGCCTTGAGGTATCCCCGCACGACTTCCGGACTTTCCAGTGCCGATTCATTGCGCAACTGTTCGGCCATATGCCGCCGGGACATCTCTAGTACCGCCTGCAACTGGGCAAACTTCGCCGGCCCCAAGCCCAGTTGCTGATTGAACAGCGCCTGGCTTGCTTCCAGCAGCGGGCGTAAGCCGCCAAATTGCGCCAGCAGATGGCGCGCCAGGTCCACCGCGCTCCGACCTGCGACACCGGTGCGCAGGAAGATTGCCAGCAGTTCAGCATCCGACAGACTCGCCGCGCCCCACGCCAAAAGCTTCTCCCTGGGCCGCTCTGCCGCCGGCCAATCACGAATACTCATCCCACCTCCCTGTGCATGTGCGCCGCTGTTGCGGGGCAGACGCTGTGTTATCGTAGGCCCTCTTTTTTGCATGCGATTTCACCTGGGGAGGGGAGATCGCACGCACCACTGAACTGGCTTCACTGAACTGGAAAGGCAAACCAATGCAGCGTCTGTATCGGAAACGCATCGTTCTCGGCGTCGGCGGCGGCATTGCCGCCTACAAGAGCGCAGAGTTGGTTCGCAGGCTCCTGGACCAAGGTGCCGAAGTGCGCGTGGTCATGACCCGTGGCGGGAGCGAGTTCATCACACCCCTGACCATGCAGGCCCTGTCCGGCCACCCGGTTCATCTGGACCTGCTGGACCCGGCGGCCGAAGCTGCCATGGGCCACATCGAACTGGCCAAATGGGCCGACCTGGTGCTGATCGCCCCGGCCACTGCCGACCTGATCGCCCGCCTGGCCCAAGGTATCGCCGATGACCTGCTGACTACCTTGGTACTGGCCACCGACGCCACCGTTGCCATTGCCCCCGCGATGAACCAGGCCATGTGGCGCGATCCGGCCACCCAGGCCAACACCCAACTCCTGCAAAGCCGTGGCCTCAAGGTGTTCGGCCCGGCATCGGGCAGCCAGGCATGTGGCGACGTGGGCATGGGCCGCATGCTCGAAGCCACCGACCTGGCCCTGTGTGCCGCCGAGTGCTTCCAGCACTTGGCCCTGACCGGCAAGCACGTGTTGATCACCGCCGGCCCGACCCAGGAAAACATCGACCCGGTGCGTTACATCACCAACCATAGCTCAGGAAAAATGGGCTTTGCGCTGGCAGAAGCCGCGGTCGAGGCAGGCGCCCGCGTCACGCTGATCACCGGACCGGTACATCTACCGACCCCTGATCGCGTCACGCGAATCGATGTAGTCAGCGCCCGAGACATGCTCGCGGCCTGCGAAGCGGCTATTCCCTGCGACCTTTTTATCGCCTCGGCAGCGGTTGCGGACTACCGCCCGGAAGTCGTCGCCCCGCAAAAGCTAAAGAAAGACCCTACAAGCGGCGACGGCCTGCTACTGCAAATGGTGCGCAACCCGGACATCCTGGCCACCATCGCCACACGTCCTGACCGCCCGTTCAGCGTCGGCTTCGCCGCCGAGACCGAGCATCTGCTGGACTACGCCGCACGCAAATTGAAAGACAAAAACCTCGACCTGATCGTTGCCAATGATGTCGCCAACCCGAGCATCGGCTTCAACAGCGAGGAAAACGCCTGCAGCGTGATTGACCGCGACCTGCACGCGACCCTTTTCGCCCAGACCAGCAAGGGCAAGATTGCCCGCCAACTGATCTCTTTTATCGCCCAACGGCTGAACCAGGTTTAATTTCCATGCACGCTTTGCAAGCCAAGATCCTCGACCCACGCATCGGCACCGAATTCCCACTGCCGGCCTACGCCACCCCAGGCTCTGCCGGCCTGGACCTGCGTGCCATGCTCAAGCAAGACACCCTGCTTGAGCCGGGACAGACCGTCCTGATCCCTACCGGCCTGTCGATCTACGTGGGCGACCCTGGTCTGGCTGCGCTGATCCTGCCGCGCTCCGGCCTGGGCCACAAACACGGCATCGTGCTGGGCAACCTGGTAGGCCTGATCGACTCGGACTACCAAGGCGAGCTGATGGTGTCGTGCTGGAACCGCGGCCAAACCGCATTCAACATCGTGGTCGGCGAGCGCATTGCCCAGCTTGTTCTTGTGCCGGTGGTACAGGCGCACTTCGAACTGGTGCAGGAATTCGACGAAACCCAACGTGGTGCAGGCGGCTTTGGGCATTCAGGCAGTCTCTGACTAAGCTGAACGTGGCCGGGTGCTTTTGCCCGGCCAGACGCCACCGCATGGCTTTTCAGGATGAAGAATGCGCGGAATTTATCAGCGAGATTTCCCTAGCTAAATCAACGTATTACGCAGAAATAAGCCTGGCTTCCAAACGCCGATGGCATTTTTGCACCACGAACTCTCTGCCGAAAACACCGTCATACCCTTCAGTTTGAGCCTGCCGGTCAGCCACTTTAAGGCCAGCCTTGCCCCCTTCAGATGGAGTTTCCCCCCGCGATGAGTACCGCAGCCCGAGTAGCCCCGACATTCCCCGACAGCATCTTTCGCGCCTATGACATCCGTGGCGTGGTGCCCAAGACCCTGACTGCCGAAACGGCCTACTGGATCGGCCGCGCCATCGGCGCCCAGAGCCTGGCTCAGGATGAGCCCAACGTATCGGTAGGCCGTGACGGTCGTTTGTCCGGCCCGGAGCTGGTGGAGCAACTGATCCAAGGCCTGGCCGACGCCGGCTGCCATGTCAGCGACGTCGGCCTGGTACCAACGCCAGCTCTGTACTACGCCGCCAACGTCCTGGCCGGCAAGTCCGGGGTGATGCTCACTGGCAGCCATAACCCATCGGATTACAACGGTTTCAAGATCGTCATCGCTGGCGACACCCTGGCTAACGAACAGATCCAGGCCTTGCATACCCGCCTGAAAACCAACGACCTGACCAGCGGCAAAGGCAGCATCACCAAAGTCGACATCCTGCAGCGCTACTCCGACGAAATCACCCGCGACGTCAAGCTCGCCCGCCGCCTCAAAGTGGTAGTGGACTGCGGCAACGGCGCGGCCGGTGTGATCGCGCCGCAACTGCTCGAAGCCTTGAACTGCGAAGTAATCCCGTTGTTCTGCGAGGTTGACGGCAACTTCCCCAACCACCACCCGGATCCAGGCAAGCCAGAAAATCTGGTGGACCTGATCGCCAAGGTCAAGGAAACCGGCGCCGATGTCGGCCTGGCCTTCGATGGTGACGGCGACCGCGTAGGTGTGGTGACCGAGACCGGCGAGATCGTATTCCCCGACCGCCTGCTGATGCTGTTCGCACGTGACGTAGTGGCGCGCAATCCCAACGCAGAAATCATCTTCGACGTGAAGTGCACCCGCCGCCTCACGCCGCTGATCAAGGAATACGGCGGCCGCCCGCTAATGTGGAAGACCGGTCACTCGTTGATCAAAAAGAAAATGAAGGAAACCGGCGCGCTGTTGGCCGGTGAAATGAGCGGTCACGTGTTCTTCAAAGAGCGCTGGTTCGGTTTTGACGACGGTATCTACAGCGCCGCTCGTCTGCTGGAGATCCTCAGCAAGGAAAAATCCACTGCCGAAGAGCTGTTTCAGACCTTCCCGAATGATATTTCTACGCCAGAGATCAATATCCATGTGACCGAGGAGAGCAAATTCAGCATCATTGACGCACTGCACGACGCGCAATGGGGCGAAGGCGCCAACCTGACCACCATTGATGGTGTGCGAGTCGATTACGCCAAAGGCTGGGGCCTGGTTCGCGCGTCCAACACCACACCGGTGCTGGTGCTGCGTTTCGAGGCGGATACCGAGGCTGAGTTGCAGCGCATCAAGGACGTGTTCCACGCCCAGTTGAAACGTGTTGCCCCTGATCTCCAATTACCGTTCTGATTTTTTACCGGAGCCCTGAATGACCCTCGAACGCGAAGCCGCTGCCAACACCGCCAAGGTCCTGTCCGAAGCGTTGCCTTACATTCGACGCTACGTCGGCAAGACGCTGGTGATCAAGTACGGCGGCAATGCCATGGAAAGCGAAGAGCTGAAAACCGGCTTTGCCCGCGACATCGTGTTGATGAAAGCCGTGGGGATCAACCCTGTGGTGGTGCACGGTGGCGGCCCGCAAATCGGCGACCTGCTCAAGCGCTTGTCGATCGAGAGTCACTTCATCGATGGCATGCGTGTCACTGACGCGCAGACCATGGACGTGGTGGAGATGGTCCTCGGCGGCCAGGTGAACAAAGACATCGTCAACCTGATCAACCGCCACGGCGGCAGCGCCATCGGCCTGACCGGCAAGGACGCCGAGCTGATCCGCGCGAAAAAACTGACCGTTACCCGTCAAACGCCGGAAATGACCCAGCCGGAAATCATCGATATCGGCCAGGTAGGCGAAGTGATCGGCATCAACACCGACCTGCTGAACCTGCTGGTCAAGGGTGACTTCATCCCGGTGATCGCGCCGATCGGCGTGGGTGCGAACGGTGAGTCCTACAACATCAACGCCGACCTCGTCGCCGGCAAGGTCGCCGAGGCGCTGAAGGCTGAAAAGCTGATGCTGCTGACTAACATCGCCGGCCTGATGGACAAGGAAGGCAAGGTGCTGACCGGCTTGACCACTCAACAGGTGGACGAACTGATCGCCGACGGCACCATCTACGGCGGCATGCTGCCGAAGATCCGTTGCGCGCTGGAAGCAGTACAAGGCGGCGTTGGCAGCTCGCTGATTCTGGATGGCCGTGTACCGAATGCAATCCTGCTGGAAATCTTTACCGATACAGGTGTGGGTACGCTGATCAGCAACCGCAAGCGCCCTTAAAACGCTGAAAACAAAAAGCCCCGCTCAACTTGGTTGAGCGGGGCTTTTTTATGGTTCGGCGATTACTGAACGCCGAACTGCTCGCGATACGCCTTAACTGCCGGCAAGTGCTGCTTGAGCTGCGGATCATCTTCCAGGAACTGCAACACCTGGTTCAACGAAACGATGCTTACCACCGGAATACCGAAATCACGCTCCACTTCCTGGATCGCCGACAACTCACCGTTGCCGCGCTCCTGGCGGTTCAGCGCGATCAGCACGCCAGCAGCCTTGGCGCCGTCTTGGGAAGCGATAATCTGCATCACTTCACGGATGGCGGTGCCGGCGGTGATTACGTCGTCAATGATCAGCACGTCGCCGGTCAGCGGCGCGCCCACCAGGCTGCCGCCTTCGCCATGAGCCTTGGCTTCCTTGCGGTTGAAGCACCATGGCAGATCGCGCCCATGGTGTTCCGCCAGGGCCACGGCTGTTGCAGCTGCCAGGGGGATACCCTTGTAGGCCGGGCCAAACAGCACGTCGAAGGAAATACCGCTTTCAACGATGGCTGCCGCGTAGAAACGCCCCAACTGAGCCAGGGCCGAACCCGAGTTGAACAAGCCCGCATTGAAGAAGTACGGACTGGTGCGCCCGGACTTGAGGGTGAACTCACCGAAGCGCAAAACCCCGCGATCGATGGCAAAACGAATGAAATCGCGTTGATACGCCTGCATGAAAAAAGCCTCAGATACCACGGATTTAGCTAATTAGGTAGACGGCGTGTATCATACACGCACGCGATTTTTGGGGCCATTTATGCGGATCATCAGTGTGAACGTTAATGGTATTCAGGCTGCAGTCGAGCGTGGTTTGCTCAGTTGGCTGCAAGCTCAGAATGCCGACGTCATCTGCCTGCAGGACACCCGCGCCTCCGCCTTTGAACTGGACGACCCAGCCTTCCAACTGGATGGCTACTTCCTTTATGCCTGCGATGCCGAAGTGCCCACCCAAGGTGGCGTGGCTTTGTACTCGCGGTTGCAACCCAAGGCGGTCATCAGCGGCCTCGGCTTCGAGACAGCCGACCGCTACGGGCGCTACCTGCAAGCCGATTTCGACAAGGTCAGCATCGCGACCTTGCTGCTTCCTTCGGGGCAGAACGGCGATGAAGACTTGAACCAGAAGTTCAAGCTAATGGACGATTTCGCCCGTTATCTGGATAAACAGCGGCGTAAACGTCGCGAGTACATTTACTGTGGCTCGCTGTACGTGGCGCAACAAAAGCTGGATATCAAGAACTGGCGCGACAGCCAGCAATCCCCAGGTTTCCTGGCGCCGGAACGGGCCTGGATGGACGAGATTGTCGGCAACATGGGCTATGTGGATGCCCTTCGTGAAGTCAGCCGCGAAGGCGACCAGTACAGCTGGTGGCCAGACAATGAACAGGCTGAAATGCTCAACCTGGGCTGGCGCTTCGACTACCAGTTGCTGACCCCAGGTCTGCGCCGGTTCGTACGCAGTGCACGTTTGCCGCGCCAGCCGCGTTTCTCGCAGCACGCGCCGCTGATCGTGGACTACGACTGGACACTGACCATCTAAGGTCTTTCTCCAGACACAAAAAAACCGACATCGCTGTCGGTTTTTTTGTGGGCGATCACTATTTGACCAAACGCCAGGTCCATGGGTATCGGTAGGCTGTGCCGTTGTTGGCTTTAACGCCGCCAATGATCGTCAGCACCAGCGCCGCAACCACGAGCACCAACATCAACACAAAGCCGATCACCACAAACCCCAGCACCATGCAGACCAGCCAGGCGATGGCCACCGTGATCTGGAAATTCAGGGCTTCCTTGCCCTGATCATCGATAAGCGGGTCCATATCCTTCTTGATCTGCCACACGATCAACGGCCCCAACAGGCTGCCAAAGGGGAATACCAACCCCAGAAACGCCGCGAAGTGACACAACATCGCCCATTGGCGAACTTCCTTGGTCGGTGCCGGAACCGGCAATTGACTGTCACTCATGGCGCTTCTCCTTGAAGTCAGCTTAGTCAGCCAGTGCGGCGTTCTGCAGTTCGAAGATCTCGGTCATGCCTTTCTGGGCTAGGGCCAGCATGGCGTTCAGCTCGGCCGGCTGGAATGGCGCGCCTTCAGCGGTGCCCTGCACTTCGATGAAACCACCGGTGCTGGTCATCACGACGTTCAGGTCAGTCTCGGCAGCCGAATCTTCCAGATAGTCCAGGTCCAGCACAGGCTCGCCCTGGTACATACCCACCGATACAGCGGCAATCATTTGCTTGAGCGGGTCGCCGCCTTTCAGGCCGCCACGTTTCTTGATCACTTTCAGTGCGTCGACCAAGGCCACCATCGCGCCAGTGATGGATGCAGTGCGGGTGCCGCCATCGGCCTGGATCACGTCGCAGTCGACGTAAAGGGTCACGTCGCCCAGCTTGGACATGTCCAGGGCTGCACGCAGGGAGCGACCGATCAGGCGCTGGATTTCCAGGGTGCGGCCGCCTTGCTTGCCACGGCTGGCTTCACGCTGGTTACGTTCACCGGTGGCGCGCGGCAGCATGCCGTATTCGGCGGTCAACCAACCCTGGCCCTGGCCTTTAAGGAAACGCGGCACGCCATTTTCAACGCTGACGGTGCAGATAACCTTGGTATCGCCAAACTCGACCAGTACAGATCCCTCGGCGTGTTTGGTGTAGTTGCGGGTGATGCGGATCGAGCGGAGCTGATCGGCAACGCGACCACTTGGACGTTTCATAGGGGATACCTGTACTGAGGACGAAAAACTGCCGAGCATTATAGAGCCGCGAGCCGATTCGGGGCACTTCTAAAAATCTGGTTACGAATGGTCAGCCTATCGCCCATTGTTTGGGCGCACTCGCCCCACTGCGCTACAATCCTGCGCCTTCGCAGCCTGTCGGCTTCAATTTACCCATCAGCCCGTGTTTGCGGGACTGCATCGCGAGGTACCTCCATGGTGCACAGCATGACCGCCTTCGCCCGCGTCGAAAAAGCAGGCGCCCAAGGCACCCTGAGCTGGGAACTGCGCTCGGTCAACAGCCGCTACCTGGAGCCGCACCTGCGCCTGCCGGAATCCTTCCGCGACCTCGAAGGCGCCGTGCGTGAGGCACTGCGCCAGGGCATCTCCCGCGGCAAGCTGGAATGCACCCTGCGCTTTACCGAAGAAACCACCGGCAAGCCGCTGCAGGTAGACCGCGAGCGCGCCGCGCAACTGGTCGCTGCCGCCGAAACCATCGCCGGCCTGATCAAGCAGCCCGCAGCGCTGAACCCTCTGGAAGTGCTGGCTTGGCCCGGGGTGCTGGTGGCCGACGCCTCCGATCCGCAAGCCCTCAATGCCGAAGCCCTCGCCCTGTTTAATCAGGGCTTGAAGGAGCTCAAGGCCGGCCGCGAACGCGAAGGTGCCGAACTGGCACGCCTGATCAACGAGCGCCTGACTTCGATCGAAGCAGACGTGGTCATCTTGCGCGAGCTGGTGCCGCAGATGCTCGCCACCCAACGTCAGAAGGTTCTCGACCGCTTCACCGACATGAAGGCCGACCTCGACCCGACGCGCCTGGAGCAGGAAATGGTCCTGCTGGCCCAAAAGAGCGACGTCGCCGAAGAGCTGGACCGCTTGAGCACCCACATCCTCGAAGTGCGTCGCGTGCTCAAATCCGGCGGCGCCGCCGGTCGGCGCCTGGACTTCCTGATGCAGGAACTCAACCGCGAAGCCAATACACTCGGCTCCAAGGCATTTGACCCGCGCAGCACCACGGCTGCCGTCAACCTCAAAGTGTTGATCGAGCAAATGCGCGAACAAGTACAGAATATTGAGTAAGGCAACCTACATGACCCACAGCACCGGCACCCTTTACATCATTTCCGCCCCTTCGGGCGCGGGCAAGAGCAGCCTGGTCAAGGCCCTGACCGACGCTGACGAGCAGATTCGCATCTCGGTCTCCCACACCACCCGTGCCATGCGCCCGGGCGAGGTGAACGGCGTGCACTACCACTTCGTCGAGCGTACCGAGTTCGTCAAAATGATTGAGCACGGCGACTTCCTGGAGCGTGCCGAAGTGTTCGGCAACCTCTATGGCACTTCGCAGAGCCATCTGCAGCAGACCTTGGACGAAGGCCACGACCTGATCCTGGAAATCGACTGGCAGGGCGCCGAGCAAGTTCGCCAGCTGATGCCCAAGGCACGCTCGATCTTCATCCTGCCGCCGTCGCTCGAAGCCTTGCATCAGCGCCTGACCAATCGTGGTCAGGACAGTGACGAGATCATCGAAGGCCGCATGCGTGAAGCCGTCAGTGAAATGAGTCACTACGTCGACTACGACTACCTGATCATTAACGACGATTTTTCCCACGCACTGGACGACCTGAAGGCGATTTTCCGCACGAATCAGCTCCAGCAAAAGCGTCAACAGCAGCGTTTCGGCAAATTACTGGCCGAACTGCTTGGCTGATTGGGTCTTCCCAAAACGGCTGTAAGGGCTTTACATTGGCCCTTGTAGCGGTTTTGCGAGGGCCTGCGAAAAATCAGCGCTTCCCTAAACGCTGGTGATTTTTTAAACTGCTCAGTCCGCTCGCCCAACCGGGCAGCGCGCATCTTGCATTCGCTCCGAGGAATATCATGGCCCGCGTAACCGTTGAAGACTGCCTAGACCACGTGGCAAACCGCTTTGAGCTGGTCATGCTCTCTACCAAGCGTGCCCGTCAACTGGCCACTGGCGGCAAAGAGCCCCTGGTCCAGTGGGAAAACGACAAACCTACCGTTGTAGCCCTGCGTGAAATCGCTGAAGGCCTGATGAGCTACGAGTTCATCGCCAACGCTGAGATCGTTGAAGACGAACCGCTGTTTGCAGCGTTCGAGGACGAGTCCAACGAGGCCGTCTAAGCCTATGCCTGGTCGACGTAGCACGGCGCGGAGTCACAGCCTTCGGCAGGAGTTCACACTTTGCCGAGCATAGACGCCCTCGCCGATCGCTTATCGACCTACCTCGGCCCCGACCAGGTTAACCTGGTCCGCCGAGCGTATTTCTACGCCGAACAAGCCCACGACGGCCAACGCCGCCGAAGCGGTGAGGCGTACGTAACCCATCCTCTTGCGGTGGCGAATATCCTGGCCGACATGCACATGGACCATCAGAGCCTGATGGCCGCGATGCTGCATGACGTGATCGAAGACACCGGTATTGCCAAGGAAGCGCTCAGTGCGCAATTTGGCGAAACCGTGGCCGAACTGGTCGACGGGGTCAGCAAACTGACCCAGATGAACTTCGAAACCAAGGCTGAAGCCCAGGCGGAAAACTTCCAGAAGATGGCCATGGCCATGGCCCGGGACATCCGAGTGATCTTGGTCAAGCTGGCCGACCGGCTGCACAACATGCGCACGCTGGAAGTGCTGTCCGGCGAAAAACGTCGGCGCATCGCCAAGGAAACCCTGGAAATCTATGCGCCCATCGCCAACCGGCTGGGCATGCACGCCATTCGTATCGAGTTCGAAGACCTCGGCTTCAAGGCCATGCACCCGATGCGTTCGGCGCGCATCTACCAAGCGGTCAAGCGTGCCCGTGGCAACCGCAAGGAAATCGTCAACAAGATCGAAGAGTCGCTAAGCCATTGCCTGGCGATCGACGAAATCGAGGGCGAAGTCAGCGGGCGGCAGAAGCACATCTACGGCATCTACAAGAAGATGCGCGGCAAGCGTCGGGCCTTCAACGAGATAATGGACGTGTACGCGTTCCGGATCATCGTCGACAAGGTTGATACCTGTTACCGCGTGCTGGGCGCTGTACATAATTTGTACAAACCCCTGCCGGGCCGCTTCAAAGACTACATCGCGATTCCCAAGGCCAACGGCTATCAGTCACTGCATACCACGCTGTTCGGTATGCATGGCGTGCCGATAGAAATCCAGATCCGCACCCGCGAAATGGAAGAGATGGCCAACAACGGCATCGCCGCCCACTGGCTGTACAAGTCCAGTGGCGACGAGCAGCCAAAAGGAACCCATGCCCGCGCCCGCCAATGGGTCAAAGGCGTGCTGGAAATGCAGCAACGTGCTGGCAACTCCCTGGAATTCATTGAAAGCGTGAAGATTGACCTGTTCCCGGACGAGGTCTACGTGTTCACACCCAAAGGCCGGATCATGGAGCTGCCCAAAGGCTCCACGGCGGTCGACTTCGCTTACGCGGTGCATACCGACGTGGGCAACAGCTGCATCGCCTGCCGGATCAACCGTCGCCTGGCTCCACTGTCCGAGCCGCTGCAAAGCGGCTCAACCGTGGAGATTGTCAGCGCGCCTGGCGCACGCCCGAACCCGGCGTGGCTCAACTTCGTGGTCACCGGCAAGGCGCGTACGCACATCCGTCACGCCCTCAAACTGCAGCGCCGCTCCGAGTCCATCAGCCTCGGCGAACGCCTACTGAACAAGGTGCTCAACGGTTTCGACAGCGCTCTGGATAAGATCCCGCAGGAGCGTGTGCAAGCGATGCTCCACGAGTATCGCCAGGAAACCGTCGAAGACTTACTGGAAGATATCGGCCTGGGCAACCGCATGGCTTATGTGGTCGCCCGCCGCCTGCTTGGCGAAGGCGAGCAATTGCCAAGCCCCGAAGGCCCACTGGCAATTCGCGGCACCGAGGGCCTGGTACTCAGCTACGCCAAGTGCTGCACGCCGATCCCGGGCGACCCTATTGTCGGCCACCTGTCCGCAGGCAAAGGCATGGTCGTGCACCTGGACAACTGCCGCAACATCACCGAAATCCGCCACAACCCGGAAAAATGCATCCAGCTCTCGTGGGCCAAGGATGTCACCGGCGAATTCAACGTTGAGCTGCGGGTGGAGCTGGAACACCAGCGCGGCCTGATCGCCTTGCTGGCCAGCAGCGTCAACGCGGCCGACGGCAATATCGAGAAAATCAGCATGGACGAACGCGATGGTCGCATCAGCGTTGTCCAACTGGTGGTCAGCGTGCACGACCGCGTGCACCTGGCCCGTGTGATCAAGAAGCTGCGTGCCTTGACCGGCGTGATCCGCATCACCCGCATGCGCGCATAGCTGTTCAGATAAGTCATCGCCCCATTACAAGGAGTCATTCATGACCAAGACTGTTATCACCAGCGACAAGGCCCCGGCCGCCATCGGTACTTACTCCCAGGCAATCAAGGCGGGCAACACTGTCTACATGTCCGGCCAGATCCCTCTGGACCCGAAGACCATGGAACTGGTGGAAGGCTTCGAAGCACAGACCGTGCAAGTTTTCGAGAACCTCAAGTCCGTCGCCGAAGCTGCCGGCGGTTCGTTCAAGGACATCGTCAAGCTGAACATCTTTCTTACCGACCTGAGCCATTTCGCCAAGGTCAACGAGATCATGGGCAAGTACTTCGAACAGCCTTACCCAGCCCGCGCCGCCATCGGCGTTGCTGCTCTGCCAAAGGGCGCGCAGGTTGAGATGGACGCGATTCTGGTCATCGAGTAAAACACCCGGCGCAGCCCTCACAGGCCGCGCCGACTTCGTTTTAAAAGGATTTCATGATGCGCAAAGCGCTTGTAGCCACTTCGTTGCTCGCCCTGATGCTCGGCGGCTGCGCCAGCAACCCGGCCGACCTGGATGTGAGCGGCACCTGGATCAACCAGGTCGCCATCGATGCGGCAGCCAAAGGCGGCCCTTTGCGCGAAGCACTGCAGAGCTTTGGCCCGAACCTCGAGTGGGAGGTCAACTCCAAGGCGGCGCAGGCACGCTACTACAACGGTTTTGAGGTTGCCGAAGGCAAGCTGCTCGGCGAGCAATCCGGCGCCTGGAGCGTGGATTTCTACGGCAGCTCCGCCACTGAGCTCAAGCGCAAAGGCAAACAACTGCTGCAAGTGGCGAACGACAATGAGCCCGAACAGCTGTTTGCTCGCGCCAAAGATCCAGCCCCGGAAGGCGCGCCACTGGGCGCGAACTTCGAACGCGCGCTGTATGCGGCCTATATGGGCGGCGACTGGAAGATCACCGACGGCTTCGGCAGCGGGGCCACGGTGCAATTCCAGTCTGACGGCAAAGTCGCCGGCTTACCGGGCGTCGATCGGTACTCACTGTGCCTGGCAGGTGATTGCGCATCCATGAGCGGCGGCTACGACAGCATGTGGCTGCAACTCAACGGCGTGGGTAACCCATGGATTTTTGCCCGCAAAGGCAAACAGCTGGAAATTTTCCAGGCGATCAACACTGCACAGACCGATGAGGTGCCTTCGTTTACGCCTGGGCCACGTCAGTGGTTACTGGAAAAATAGTGATACAGAACAAAGGAGCCCAAAGGCTCCTTTTTCTTTAGCCTGCGCCACGGTTTCTTACCCTCAGAGATGGCTCCATGCGCGCATTGCTTACCTTCGGCCTGCTACTGCTTGGCGGATGCACCCATACGTCGCCGAAAACGGATATCAGCGGCATCTGGATCAACCAGACAATCCTTGATGCCGCTGCGTTGAGCCAATCGCTGAACACTCAGGGCTCAAATCTGGAATGGAATATCGATATCCACGCCGGCAAGGCGCAGGTGAGCAGCGGCTTCGAAATGGCCGAAGGCAACCTGTTGCAAACATCCCCTGACGCCTGGACCGTCGACTATGGCGGCTATAGCAGTGACGCACTGCGCCTCGACGGCAAACAGCTCATCCAACTGGGCAAAGAGCATATGAAGGAACAGGTGTTCAGCCGCCCTATCGACACCGCTAAAACCGAAGAAAGGTGGGGCAGCGCTTTCAGGAGGGCCCTGAACGCCGCTTACGTGGGTGGAAAATGGCGCATCATCGAGGGGCCAGGAACAGGTGAAACTGTAACGTTCGCTGCGGATGGCCAGGTCTCAGGGCTTGCAAAAACGGATAGATACGAACTATGCCTGGACGGTGACTGCGCCTCCCAAGGCGCAGGCAATAACACGCTTTTCCTGACCAATGGAGACGTCGGTAACACCTGGATCTTTGTGCGCAAGGGAAAGCAGATGGAAATCCTCCAGGCAATCAACGGCGCGCAAAACGACGAAATACCCACGTTCACGCCCGGCCCGCGCCAATGGCTGCTAGAACAGCAATAACACAGATCCAACGGTGGGGAGGGGCTTCAGCCTTTTAGAATGGCCGCATACCCTTCTCGATAGCTCGGATACGTCGGCACCCAACCCAGCGCTTTGATGCGAGCATTGCTGCATTGCTTGCTACCAGCACGCCGCACGCTGGCGTCCTCGGACCACTCCGTTACGCCCAGGTAGTCACGCAACCAGGCCACCACCTCGGCCAAGGGAGCCGGCGCATCGTCGACGCCGATATAGATTTTATCCAGAGAACCGCCCTGCTCCACATGGCGCAACAAGAAGGCCAGCAAACCCGCCGCGTCGTCCGCGTGAATGCGGTTGCCATATAAAGGTGGATCGATCGCCACGCGATAACCCTGGCGTACCTGGGTCAGAAGCCACTCGCGGCCCGGACCGTAAATGCCGGTCAGACGCACAATGCTCGCAGGAATGCCGCTATTGAGTGCGACCTGTTCGGCCTCCAGCATGACCTGCCCGGAATAGCCCTTCGCCTTGGTTTCAGAGGTTTCGTCGACCCACTCGCCATTCAGTTGCCCGTATACGCTACTGCTGGATACAAACAACAAATGCTTGGGTTCCTGACCGTAATCTTTTAGCCACTCCAACACATGCTGCAATCCTTGCACGTAGGCCGCGCGATAACCGGCCTCATCGTGATCCGTCGCGGCAGCGCAATACACCAGGTAATCCACCCCGCCAATGGGCCAGGTGTCGGGGCAATCCTTGTTGAAGAGGTCGCCGGCAATGCCGATCACGCCGTTGGGCAAACGCGAAATGTCGCGTCGCAGGCCATAAACCTCCCATTCCGAGGCCAGCAATTGGCTAGCCAGGCGACTACCCACATCGCCGCATCCGGCAATCACAACAGAAGGTGCAGACATCACAAAACTCCATTCTCAAAGGTCTAGGTTAGCCTTCTCGGCTGACCAGCGGCCAGAAAAAGCACAAATAAAGTTACTGTATTACTTTTGTTAACAAGAATTACTTGCAATAATGACCGCCCATTTGTCCTCGGCCGCCTAGGGTCTGGTAGGACGATCACTCATTTTTTCTTCTCAGGTCCGGCCAGCATGACACGTAATACCACCCCCGCTTCGCCAACCAAGCTTCACAGCCCGTCCCGCGCCTGGCGCGCGATTGCTGCGATGCTGTTCAGCGTGCTGCTGGCGCCGACCGCCGCATTCGCTGATGCCAACGCCCCAGCCACGCCGGCGGCCGTCGAGCAAAACGCTGCTGCCCCGGCCGCTCCAGCCGCCACCGATCCAGCCCAGGCTGCTGCCCCAGCCGCCACTGACGAAACTGGCGTCGTGCTGGAAGAAGACAACACCCTGGGCATGGCCCATGACCTGTCGCCGTGGGGCATGTACCAGAACGCAGACGTCGTGGTGAAGGCCGTGATGATCGGCCTGGCCATCGCTTCGATCATCACGTGGACCATCTGGATCGCCAAAGGCTTCGAGTTGCTGGGTGCCAAGCGCCGTCTGCGTACTGAAATCGTCCACCTGAAAAAGGCCACTACCCTCAAGGAAGCCAGCGAGAGCGCGACCAAAAAGGGCACCCTGGCCAATACCTTAGTGCATGACGCACTGGAAGAAATGCGCCTGTCGGCCAACACCCGTGAAAAGGAAGGCATCAAGGAGCGCGTGGCGTTCCGCCTGGAGCGACTGGTAGCAGCCTGCGGCCGTAATATGAGCAGCGGCACCGGCGTACTCGCCACCATCGGTTCCACCGCGCCGTTCGTCGGTCTGTTCGGTACCGTGTGGGGCATCATGAACAGCTTTATCGGCATCGCTAAAACCCAGACCACCAACCTCGCCGTCGTTGCCCCCGGCATCGCCGAAGCGCTGCTGGCAACCGCCCTGGGCCTGGTTGCTGCAATTCCTGCGGTGGTGATCTACAACGTCTTCGCCCGTTCGATTGCCGGCTATAAAGCCCAGGTATCCGACGCGTCGGCAGAAGTCCTGCTGCTGGTCAGCCGCGACCTCGATCACCTGCCTACCGAGCGCAGCTCGCAACCGCACATGGTGAAAGTGGGGTAATCGGCCATGGGCCTGCATTTGAATCAAGGCGACGATGAACTCGTCGAGAACCACGAAATCAACGTCACGCCGTTTATCGACGTAATGCTGGTACTGCTGATCATCTTCATGGTGGCCGCTCCCTTGGCAACCGTGGATATAAAGGTCGACCTGCCCGCGTCCAGCGCCAAGCCTGCGCCGCGGCCCGAGAAACCGGTGTTTCTCAGCGTCAAGGCGGACCAACGCCTGTTCCTGGGCGAAGAAGAAGTCAAAGCTGAAACCTTGGGCCAGGTCCTCGACGCCAAGACCCAAGGCAAGAAAGACACGACGATCTTCTTCCAGGCCGACAAGGGCGTGGACTACGGCGACCTGATGAGCGTGATGGATGCCCTGCGGGCAGCCGGCTACCTCAAGGTAGGCTTGGTCGGACTTGAGACGGCAGCCAAGAAATGATCACGACGCGCCACAAACTGACGCGTTATGGCACCAGCCTTGCCGTCGTGCTGGGCGTGCACGCCGTCGCGATTGCTATCGCGCTCCATTGGTCGGCGCCGCACACTGTGCAGCTGCCGCCGGCCGCCATGGTCATTGACCTGGCGCCGATGCCAGCACCGCCGCCACCGGCTCCACCGAAAGTGGTCACGCCACCGCAACCGCCCGCACCGGTGGAAGAGTTGCCTTTGCCGAAACTGGCCGAGGCACCCAAGCCGACGATCCAGGTGCCCAAGCCGGTCAAGCCCAAGCCCAAACCTCAGCCGCCCAAGCCGGTAGAGAAAAAGATCGAGCCACCCAAGGAGAAACCTTCCGAGGATCCGCCGAGCGATGCTCCGCCGACCAAAGCGCCGGCTGAAAAATCGGCGCAGCCGGCTCCAGGCCCGTCGCCGCAGCAGCTTGCAGCCAAGGCCTCTTGGGAAGGCACCCTGCTGGCGCATTTGCAGAAGTACAAAAAGTACCCGCCAGGTGCCCAGGCCCGTGGCAAGGAAGGCCTGAACCGCTTGCGCTTCGTGGTCGATGCCGAAGGCAACGTGCTGTCCTACGAGTTGGTGGGCCGTTCCGGCAACGCTGACCTGGACCGTGCAACCCTGGACATGATCCGTCGTGCCCAACCGCTGCCCAAGCCACCGGCCGACATGGTGAAAAGCGGCAGTGTCGAGATCGTTGCACCATTCGTGTACAACATCGAAAAGCGTCGCCGCTGATATGACTGTGGCAAGGGGCAACCCTTGCCATTCTCAGCAAACAGCAAAATCCTCCGCATCCCCCGCTCAATCCCCAACAAACTTCTGATAACGTGCGTCTATCGATTGCAGCCGGTATGCTTGGCCCGCAACTTCATGGACGCCTGCTATGACTCTTACAGAATTACGCTACATCGTTACCCTCGCCCAAGAGCAGCACTTCGGCCATGCGGCCGAGCGTTGCCACGTCAGCCAGCCGACGTTGTCGGTGGGCGTGAAAAAGCTTGAAGACGAACTCGGTGTGCTGATTTTCGAGCGCAGCAAAAGCGCCGTGCGCCTTACCCCGGTGGGCGAGGGCATAGTTGCCCAGGCCCAGAAAGTCCTGGAACAAGCGCAAAGCATTCGCGAGCTGGCCCAGGCCGGTAAGAACCAGCTGACCGCTCCGCTGAAAGTCGGCGCCATCTACACCGTCGGCCCGTACCTGTTCCCGCACCTGATCCCGCAACTGCACCGCGTCGCACCGCAGATGCCGCTGTATATCGAAGAAAACTTCACCCACGTGCTGCGCGACAAACTGCGCAACGGCGAGCTGGACGCGATCATCATCGCCCTGCCGTTCAACGAGGCCGACGTGCTCACGCTGCCGCTCTACGACGAGCCGTTCTACGTGCTGATGCCCGCCTCCCACCCGTGGACGCAGAAAGACACCATCGACGCCGGCCTGCTCAATGACAAGAGCCTGCTGCTGCTTGGCGAGGGCCACTGCTTCCGCGACCAAGTGCTGGAAGCCTGCCCGACGCTGACCAAAGGCAACGACGGCGCCAAGCACACCACCGTGGAATCCAGCTCCCTGGAAACCATTCGCCATATGGTCGCTTCCGGCCTGGGCATTTCGATCCTGCCGCTGTCAGCGGTGGATAGCCATCACTACGCCCCCGGCGTGATTGCAGTACGCCCGCTCACACCTCCGGTGCCCTTCCGCACCGTGGCAATCGCCTGGCGTGCCAGCTTCCCACGGCCTAAAGCCATTGAGATCCTCGCCGACTCGATCCGCCTCTGTTCGGTGGCCAAGCCGCCTGCTGCGAGCTAAGTAGCCGTATGACTGAGCTGTCGCAGGTGTCGGTGACGGCACTCAAGGGTGTCGGTGAAGCCATGGCCGAGAAGCTGGCCAAGGTCGGGCTGGAAAATCTCCAGGACGTATTGTTCCACCTGCCCTTGCGGTATCAGGACCGCACCCGCGTGGTGCCCATCGGCCAGTTGCGCCCAGGGCAAGACGCCGTCGTGGAAGGCACCGTCAGCGGGGCCGACGTGGTCATGGGCAAGCGCCGCAGCCTGGTCGTGCGCCTGCAGGACGGCACCGGCGGTCTGAGCCTGCGCTTCTACCATTTCAGCAACGCGCAGAAGGAAGGCCTCAAACGCGGCACACGCGTGCGCTGCTATGGCGAGGCGCGACCCGGTGCCTCGGGCCTGGAGATTTACCATCCAGAATACCGCGCGATCACCGGCGACGAACCGCCTCCGGTGGACACCACCCTCACGCCGATCTACCCGCTCACCGAAGGCCTGACCCAGCAACGCCTGCGCCAACTGTGCACGCAGACCCTGACCATGCTCGGCCCGAAAAGCCTGCCCGACTGGCTCCCACTGGAGCTGGCTCGCGACTACCAACTGGCGCCGCTGGACGACGCAATTCGCTACCTGCATCACCCGCCAGCCGACGCCGACGTCGACGAGTTGGCCCTGGGTCACCACTGGGCCCAGCACCGCCTGGCCTTCGAAGAACTGCTCACTCATCAACTGTCCCAGCAGCGCCTGCGCGAAAGCATGCGTTCCCTGCGCGCCCCAGCGATGCCCAAGGCCACGCGCCTGCCTGCGCAATACCTGGCCAATCTTGGCTTCGCGCCGACCGGTGCCCAGCAACGTGTAGGTAATGAAATCGCCTACGACCTCAGCCAAAAAGAACCCATGCTCCGGTTGATTCAGGGTGACGTGGGTGCAGGCAAAACAGTGGTCGCCGCCCTCGCCGCCTTGCAGGCGCTGGAAGCCGGTTACCAAGTGGCGCTGATGGCACCCACCGAGATTCTCGCCGAGCAGCACTTCATCACCTTCAAGCGCTGGCTCGAACCCTTGGGCCTGGAAGTCGCGTGGCTGGCGGGCAAGCTCAAGGGCAAGAACCGCGCAGCGGCACTGGAGCAGATCGCCGGCGGCGCCCCGATGGTGGTGGGCACCCATGCGCTGTTCCAGGAGGAGGTGAAGTTCAAGAACCTGGCCCTGGTGATCATCGACGAACAACACCGCTTCGGCGTGCAGCAGCGCCTGGCCCTGCGCCAGAAAGGCGTGGGCGGTCGCATGAACCCGCACCAGTTGATCATGACCGCCACGCCGATCCCGCGCACGCTGGCCATGAGTGCCTACGCCGACCTCGACACCTCGATCCTCGACGAACTGCCGCCCGGCCGCACCCCGGTCAACACCGTACTGGTCACCGATACCCGGCGTGTCGAAGTGATCGAACGGGTACGCGGCGCCTGTGCCGAAGGGCGCCAGGCTTACTGGGTGTGCACGCTGATCGAAGAGTCTGAAGAACTGACCTGCCAGGCCGCCGAGACCACCTATGAAGACCTCACCAGCGCCCTCGGCGAACTCAAGGTCGGGCTGATCCACGGGCGCATGAAGCCCGCCGAAAAAGCCGCCGTGATGGCCGACTTCAAGGCCGGCAACCTGCAACTGCTGGTGGCCACCACGGTGATCGAAGTCGGTGTGGACGTGCCCAACGCCAGCCTGATGATCATCGAAAACCCCGAGCGCCTGGGCCTGGCGCAACTGCACCAACTGCGCGGCCGCGTCGGCCGGGGCAGCGCGGCCAGCCACTGCGTGCTGCTGTATCACCCGCCGCTGTCGCAGATCGGTCGCCAGCGTCTGGGCATCATGCGCGAGACCAACGACGGGTTCGTCATTGCCGAAAAAGACCTCGAACTGCGCGGTCCCGGCGAAATGCTCGGCACCCGCCAGACCGGCCTGCTGCAATTCAAAGTCGCCGACCTCATGCGCGACGCAGACCTGCTGCCCGCCGTGCGCGATGCGGCACAGGCCCTGATGGAGCGCTGGCCGGATCACGTCAGCCCGCTGTTGGATCGCTGGCTACGCCATGGGCAGCAATACGGCCAAGTGTGACGCCTGACTCACTTAAGCGACCTACAAATGTATCAAGCTGGTTATACTCCGATGACTGTAAGAAATTGGATCAGGCCATGTCAGAAGTTGCCCTCGCCACAGCCCCGCTGACCGCCCCACCGGTCATCCGGGCTCTGCTCGCAAAGCTCGCCATCCCCTACACGGAAGTTGCTGAACACCCTGGCCTGAATCCTGCGCAAAAGGTGCAGGCTGTGCTGCTGGAAGATGCGGTGGGTGCACTGATGGTGCTGTTCCCCCAAAACCAGCTGCTCGACCTCAACCGCCTCGCCGAACTCACCGGTCGCCGCCTCATCGCGGTGTCGCCGGATCGCGTCAAGCGTATGCTGGACAAGCATGAGCTGAGCCTGCTGCCAGGCCTGCCGGCACTCACCAGCTCGCCGTGCCTGTACGAAGGCAGCCTGCTCGACGAGCCGAGCCTGCTGGTGCATTCGGGCGAGCCAGGGCTGCTGCTGGAGATCGCCAGCGATGCGTTCAAGACCATGCTCACCAAAGCCAGCGCCGCAAACTTCGGCGAGCCGCTGAGTAATATCCGACCGAACCTCGACCGCCCCAATGATGACCGTGAGGAAATCACCCAGGCGATGCAGGCGTTCACCGCTCGCCGTATCCAGCAGCGCCTGGAAGCGACCATCGAGATTCCACCACTGGCTGACACCGCGCAGAAGATCATCAAGCTGCGCGTCGACCCTAACGCCACCATCGACGACATCACCGGCGTGGTCGAGACCGACCCGGCCTTGGCGGCACAAGTGGTCAGTTGGGCCGCGTCACCGTACTACGCGTCGCCCGGCAAGATCCGTTCAGTAGAAGACGCCATCGTGCGCGTACTGGGTTTCGATCTGGTGATCAACCTGGCACTGGGCTTGGCCCTCGGCAAGACCTTGAGCCTGCCCAAAGACCACCCTCACCAGGCCACGCCGTACTGGCACCAGTCGATCTACACCGCCGCCGTGATCGAAGGCCTGACCCGTGCCATGCCCCGCGCCCAGCGCCCGGAAGCAGGCCTGACCTACCTGGCCGGCCTGCTGCATAACTTCGGTTACCTGCTGTTGGCCCACGTGTTCCCGCCGCACTTCTCGCTGATCTGCCGCCACCTGGAGGTCAACCCGCATCTGTGCCACAGCTACGTGGAGCAACATTTGCTGGGCATCAGTCGCGAGCAGATCGGTGCCTGGTTGATGCGCTACTGGGACATGCCGGACGAACTGTCCACCGCCCTGCGCTTTCAGCACGACCCAACCTACGACGGCCAATATGCCGAATACCCGAATCTGGTATGCCTGGCTGTGCGCCTGTTGCGCAGCCGAGGGATTGGCTCTGGGCCGGATGAGGCGATCCCGGATGCGTTGCTGGAGCGCCTGGGGTTGAGCCGTGACAAGGCTGAAGAAGTGGTGAGCAAGGTGCTGGATGCAGAAGTGCTGTTGCGTGAGTTGGCGTCCCAGTTCACTCAAAACTGAATCTGTCGCCTCTCAGATAGCTATCGGGGGCGGTGCGACTTGCCCCCGATGAATCCAACTTGGTTTCCCTGAACGCCTACTTCTTTTTCTTCGGCTTCAAATACTTGGTCAACCCCTGGAACCAGATCACCAGCGCCGGGTTGCCCTTGATCTGGATCGACTTGTCCTGAATCCCCGTCATGAACGCCAGTTGCTTGTTCTTTGCCTGCATCGTGGCGAAGCCGTACGCGGCATCTTTAAACGCAATGGCGAACGCCGGCGCAGGATGAACACCTGAGCGGCTGGTAATACGTTGGTCTTTGACGATGAAGTGACGGGCAACCTTGCCGTCGAGGGTCTGCAACTGGAACGCCAGGTCTTTATCACCCAACTGTTGCTGGAAGGCGGGATTGGTCCGGCTGGCTTTGCCCATCATCAGGCCCAGCACCCAGAGGAGAAGACGAAATTTCATAAATGCACAGCCTCGGAATAATAAGGACTGGCGCAGTTTAGCGATTCGCCGGGAGAACGCCACTTCGTCATAGCAGAGTGGACAACTCAACACGCCTCTTAAGTGCTGACTAATGAGTCACTTTAAACGCTACACACCTGACGTGCTCACTAACGGAATAATAAGTATTCGAAATCAATATAAAAGACTGTGAATCCTAACAGTATTTAAAAGACCTGCTGAAAGCCAAGATTATCACCCCTACATCTGTCTATATTGAAACAGGACCCGCGCCATGAAGCCCGAACAAAATGCACGCGTCAAAGAGATAGAATTTCATATAAAGCTCGGCGAAATAGATCACACAATTGTCATTTCCCCAAGCATAACCTTGAAAAATGGAAAACTATTAATTAATGGCTCCAGATTGGTATTGGGTGGCGGCCCAGCAGGTGGACTGCATACTTTTGAAGCAAGAATTACCGATGGCTTGAGCCCAGGAAACTACAGTTTGGATAATGGATCAAACAATCTCGTAGATCTAGTTTACATAGCACCAAAGACTAACATATTGAACTCGTTCCACTCAGAGAGCGGCTCATTTTATCTGAACACAACTGCTACTATTGAACGCATTGACGCTACGTTCAACTGTGTGGCGAAAAACGTAAATCCCCTGATCACGGAAGAAGCGTACCTAAGTCTAGGTAAAATAGCGTTCCATCAGCCGCTTGAAGTTACAACAACCGGCGAGCTGACGGGAACTATTGAACCTGGCAACTCCAGTTTTACGCCAAAGACTTTTTCAATGCAGTTCGTCGAGGCACCCGACCACCCTGGCTTCCTTACGCTTGATGCAGCGGTGGGTAACCAGCGTCTGTTTGTTCATATCCCTAAAGCAAAACTTGGCGACGGCACCACGCAAACGCTACCCATCAATAAGGACGAAAGTGGAAAATCCGCGCTATCAACCTTACTTTATGGTGATGTATATCATGCAGAGTCAGGTGAAATCACATTCAACTACAACGAGCACACCCAAACGCTCACCGGCGATATTATTTTCCAAGCCACGGGAACTAACGCAATCCCAACAAAGATAACGTTTTCCAGTAAGGCTTTCAAAGTCACTGGCTTAGACGTTTAAACAGAATTCAACATCAATAAGTCAGCCTGAATACCGGCCGCCACCACTGTTAAGTGAGGCGGCCGTTTTCAATGCTCAGCGTAACCTAAGGCTGTGACTTAAACGTTAGGGCAAGGCACCGGCGCCCAGTCGGCCAGGTTTGGATCGCGGCAAGTGCCTTCGATCTGCGCTTTACCGGCGCTGGCGACCTTCTTGCTCTCATCTTGCTTGGTCTGGGCAGTCTGGAAGGTTTTTTCGGTGCTCACTGCTTCTGTTGGGACGGTTGGAAGAGGCGGCTTCTTCGGCGGTTTAGTGCCTGTACCTTTCTTCTTGCCCGGCGTCACAACGGGTTTTACATCGGCCTGGGCCACGGTGACCACGTCGGCACGCTGTACGCCAACCTGCTGCAGGTCTTTCTCGTAAGCCTGGGTGTAGTTGTTCAGGTCTTCGCTGGCCTTGCCGTTGACTGCAACGATCAGGTCATTGGACTCCTTCAAGCCCGAGACGATTTCCGCCAGGCGCTTGCGGCCTTCGGTGTCGTTGACGGTCTTGGCCTTACGGTCAGCCACCAGCTTGGTGAACGCGCTCTGATAGCACTGTTGCGACGCTTTGGCATACGCGGTGCTGCGGTCGATGTCGGAGGCGCTTTTGTTTACGTCAGCTGCATACGAAGCAATGCGCTGGTTGTCGTCGGCGATCTGCTTCTGACGCTCGGTGTAGTAACCCGCCGCGCCGCCGGCGAGGGCGCCGCCCGCTGCGCCAATGGCAGCATTACGGCCGCGCTTTTCGGAGTCGCCGGTCAGGGCGCCCAGCAGTGCACCGCCGGCCGCGCCGATGGCCGCGCCGGTGACAACCGACTTGGTCATGTTCGAGTCGGTGGCGCGCAAATGCTGCACCGGCTCGTAGCAGTTGGGGTAGTACTCGACCTTGGTGCTGGACGCCACCTTGGAGGCCGGCGATGTGGCGCAGCCTGTCAGCACGGTGCTGAAGCCAGCGGCAATCAGCAACAGGTGACGCTTGGAAACCGCCTTACGGGAAAAAAGCATAGGTTGTGTTCTCTTCTAAGTTTGACTTGCCCAGCGCGGCAACTGCCGCCTGAGTCCCTTCCAAGCTCGCTATACAGCCAACGATCAAGACCGCTGACCGCTCGCTGCGAGCAATTCCTTCAAGATCGTCGCCGGGTCAGCCCGCTGTTGTTTGCGGTAGTTGCCGACATGGCGGACGAACAGTGTCGCGCGCGTCACCAGGCTCTTGCCGAGCACTGGCTTGCGATCCAACTCCTCCTTGATCCTTTGAAACTGCGCCTGGATCACCGCATCCGTGTAGCGCGTGCCCGTCGCCAAGTTATCGATGTAAATCGCGACCGCGCCGTCGAGGGCGCTACGGCCGTTGGCAATGGCCATATCAAACAGCTTCGCGCTGGCCTCATCCTTATTGTCCAGAGACTGTTGGCGACTCTTCTGCAGGTTGGCCAGGCGGATGTTGTAGTTGCTGATGGTCTCAGCCACCAATGCAGCCGACTGAATCAGGTTGCCCGCCGCTTCTTCGCGTTGCTGGGCGATCAGCGAGACGTTGCGCTTGAGCTCTTCGTTGACCAGCCCCAATTCGGCTTGCAGCTTGGGGTCGACGCTGGCGGCGATGATGCTGTCCAGGCGTTTGGTCGGGTCTTGGGCGTCATCGATGGCGTCGGTCAGCGCGGCCAGGCGCCCTTCCTTTTGCCACTGCGCAAACAACTCCTTGTAACGTGAACGCGGGGCCGACAACGCACCAATCGCCACGCGGAAACCGGTGGTTTCATTGCTTTGCTCGGTGCCGTCGGCGGCGAAAAGCGGGTATTCGCGGCGCATGCCGGTGAACAGCGTGCCCTCGCCTTCCAGATAGTTGCCGCCCTTGACCACAAAGCCGCCGTAAGTGCCCTGGCGTCGACCGGCATGGACCAATTGGAAAGACTCCTGGACCATTTCCGCCGCGTTGCCGATCACGTCGAACATGCCAATTGGGTTGGGTAATTTGGTGCCAATGGGCATCAGGCGCGCCGCCTGGCCAGTACCGCCGGCAACTTGGTTGAACACGGCGTAATCACCCAGAGGGCCATCGCTTTCGCTGCCTTCAGTGCGACGAGGAAACAGACGCCCCTCCAGATCCTGACGGCTCACCGCCTGGCCACCGCGTGCGGCAAACTCCCACTCCACTTCAGTGGGCAAGCGCACAAAGCCAACGCCGCCGTCTTCCGCCGACGAACCGCGCCCGCTCACCGGTAGCAAGTCGCGGTGGTACTTCATCAGCCAGGCGCTGTACACCGCAGAGAACCGCTCGGCCTCAAACCGCGACAGTTTCACCTTGGGCAAACGCCCGGCCATACCGGTCGGCGCATCGCAGGCCGGCGCCGGCTCGCCACTGGCCAGGGACTGCGCCTGGGCCATCACTTGGGCGTATTGGCGAGCGGTCACTTCGTACTTGCCGATGAAGTACAGCATCGGCTTGAGTGGGGTCTTGGCGTCTGTCTTCGGCATCAACGGCGCGATGACTTTGTTCCAGTCCTTCGGCAAATCCTTGAGGGTGAACTGGCCGTTGATAAAGTCGCGGCGGTAGCCGGAAATAAACGACTGCTGGTAACCGGCCTCGCCTTCGGCGAAGGGGTAGCCGAGGCTGATTTCGCGGTCATCCAGCGTGCCTTGGGCCAGCACGTAGGCGTAGCGGAACACCATGTTGCCCTCGCATGGCAGCGGCAGGCTCACGTCATCCGGCAACGGTTTGGGGTTGTCCAGTTTATCGCTTGCTTCATCGGCCCAGGCCATCGAGGCCAGGCTCAGCGCCACGACGGCGCCCAGTAACTTATACATCTCTGATTCCTTCAGAAGCCTGGATACGCGCCACTCGCCAGCCACCGCACGCCGCCGCCACGGCGCTGACGCCGAGGACTGCAACCAGGGCCAGGCCGTAATGACGCGCCAGCAGATGACTGGCGTACTCGCCCGGCACTTGCGCAAATAATTTGTTCAACGCTGCTTCGGCCAAGCCATACAGCCCGGCGCTGAGCAAGGCCGCAAACCCTGCGCTATACAGCGCCTGCACCACTACAAACAACAACAACCCGCCGGTGGAAAACCCCAACAGGCGCAGCACTGACAATTCCCGTCGCTTGCGCGCCACGGCGGCCAAGGCCCCAGCGAAGATCGCCGCAAACGCCCCCGCCAACGCCAGCCCGGCGATAACCCAGAATACGATCGACAGGTTGCGGCTCAACGACTGCACCTGGGCGATGGTGTTCGCCTGGGTCGATACCAACACGTTCTGCCCAGCGAAATACACCCGCAAGGTTTCTACATCAGTGAGATTGCGCGCGTACAGGCGAAACGCCGGGTACACCCGCTGCTCACCCACCGCCACCTCTTCGCCCGTCCATCCCAACGCCGTGACGGCGCGACCATCGCGGTAATCTTCCGCCGCTTCCAGCAGGGCCAGATCGGCGAACAAAGCGTCCCGCGCGAAGGCTTCCAGCGGCAGTACCGCAACCACCTGTACCTTTGTGCGCTGCTCCTCGACACGTCCTGCTACCTGGCGGGCAAAGCGGGTTTCCAATAGATCCCCAGGCCGCGCTGCAAGCTTCTCGGCAGCGGTGTGGCTCAGCACGATCTGGTTCAGGCCATGCGGCAGCACCAGCGCACCCAACAACGGATCACCTGGCGCTGTCGGCAGCATCTCCAACGTCAGCGCGCCCACCTGCGCCGTCGCCGCAATCTGCCGCGTACGCGGTATGGCAAACGCCACATCGGGGCGCTGGGCAAGCTGCTCAATCAATGCGCTGCTGAATCGACCACCGCCCAACGGAATAATTTCACGGGTGGCGGGGTCGGTCTGTAAACGTTCGGTCAAACTGCTAACCAGTCCAAATTTCAGGCCGAATAACACCAGCAACGGCGCGATCACCGCCACCAATGCCAGCACCGAACAGGCCGACAGCCACGCGTCGTTGCGGTAATCCTGCCAG
The DNA here is from genome assembly GCF_054683855.1 of Pseudomonas sp. H1_D04. Classification (NCBI taxonomy): domain Bacteria; kingdom Pseudomonadati; phylum Pseudomonadota; class Gammaproteobacteria; order Pseudomonadales; family Pseudomonadaceae; genus Pseudomonas; species Pseudomonas sp. H1_D04. Next base: position 2,309,172 of record NZ_CP162826.1, on the reverse strand, counting down.
GCCAGGGAAGCGATCAAGGGGATGCGCATCAGCACGCCTCCCCAAGGGTGGCAGTGACGCCACCGTCGGCATCGCGACGGCAACTGATACGCCGAATCTGCAAGCCACTGGCACGGGCCAGAGGTTCGTCATGGGTGGCGATCACACAGGCGGCGCGGTGCTCATGGGCCTGGGCCAACAGGGCGTGCATCACGCGCTCGGCATTCAACGGGTCAAGGGACGCGGTCGGCTCATCCGCCAGCACCAGTTGCGGTGCATGGGCCAGGGCTCGGGCGCAGCTCACGCGCTGGCGCTGGCCCACCGACAGCGCCGAGGGTTTCTTCGCCAACTGGTCACTGATTTCCAACTGCTCGGCCAGGCGCGCCACACTGCCATCGTCTTTCAAGCCCAGCAGTTGCCGGGACAGGGCGATGTTGCCGCGCACATCGAGAAAGCCAAGCAGGCCACCGGTTTGCAGCACGTAGCCCAAGTGCTGGCTGCGCAACTGCGCCAGCCGCGATTGCTGATCCGCACGCCACAGACTGCCAATGTCGATCGCATTAAATTCGAAGTGCCCCACCTGATCCGGCGCCAGGACCAACGCCAGCAAATCCAGCAAGGTGCTCTTGCCGCAACCGCTGGGCCCAACGATCGCCACTTGCTCACCCGCGCGCAGCGCCAGCGCCGGGATCACCAGGCTATAGCGCTGGCTACCGACGCCCCGGCTCTTGTGCACCGCGCTCAGGGTCAGCATTACGGCAGCGTCGACAACGGCACGCGGTACAACGCATCGCCCGGCTCGGCATCGCCGAAACGGACCCAGTTGGCCACGTCGTTATGGAAGGTTTCGTAGAGGCGGATTTTCGAATCCAGCTCGTCAATAAAGTCTTCCTGCTCGGCCACGCTCAACGACAACCACAAGTCCTGGGTCATGTTCAGCGACTTGCTGCGGTACGGCAGGCCTTCCAGGTATTCGCCGAGAATGCCGCCATCGGCCAAGTTGCCGCCCTTGCGCAGGGCTTGCGGGTCGCGACTCATGTAGGCAGATGCGCTGGCGATTTCCTGGAAGAAATCCTTGGGTGACGTCTGGGTCTTGCGCGCCGCGTCGACGATCAGTTTCAGCGACTGCTGCAAATCGTTGAGCTGCAACTTGGTCAGCATCACGCACACCTGGAACGCCGGCAGCGCCGGGTTGGTCAGGTCGCGATCGGCAGTCCAGGCGCTAACCAGCTGCGGCGCCTGGCTCGCGGTTTTGCGGCCGAGGAAGTCCATGTGCATGGCGTAACCAACGGCGGCAGATTTATCCGCCAAGGTCGGTGCCGAACTGAGCAGCGGGACCGGTTGCGGCGTGTTGCTGCGCACTTGATGCACCAGGTTGGCGAATACGCTGCCGATCTCATCGACACGCTCACCCAACTTGCGCACATCACCACCGGGCACCGGTGTGTACAAGTCGCCGATCTGCGGGTTGGCGTCGGCGGTGAGTATGCGGTACTGGCTCTCGGCGCCAGCGTGGGTTTTCTTGCCGGCGTCGGTGCGCAGGTGCAGAGCGTAAATCTTGATCTGCTTGCCCAGCGCGGCCTGGCGCACTTCGGCTTCGTTCATCTGGGTGGCGGCGAACGGGTCGTTCTTGCGCAGCGCCCCAGCATCGGTGACCAGCAGAATGATGCGCCCGCCATAACCGGACCAGTCCATGCCGTCCACAGCCTGCATCACCCCGGCAAACGCGTCTTCGTTGAACGAATGGCTGGAAACGCTGGACGCTTTGACTTGCCGCGCCATGTCGAGGAAGCGTTGTGGATCACGCCCCTGGTCGAGGCTGATCAGGGTTTTGGCCACGTATTCCAGGCCAGGGGTTTTCTTGATGCTGCTGCGAAAACCGACCATACCGAAGCTGACGCTATCGAGTTCGCCGCGTTCGGCGATGCGGGTTTGCAGCTCATGAACCACGTCACGGATCTGGTCGATATACGGCTGCATCGACACGGTGGTATCCACTACCAGCACCACCGCAGTGCGGAAGGCATCGGCATTGGCGTTGATCACCGGCATGGCGGGCTTGGCCACGGCGCTGCTGCCGGGGTCGATGGAAGCGACATTGAGCAACTGCACCGGCTGACCGTTTTCGTCGAAGCTCTCTTTGGAGTCAAAGATCGGCAACAGGTAAAACTGGTTCTGCGGCACGGCGCTGGCCGTCGGTTCCAGGGCAAGGATTTGCCCGTTGTCTTCGCTGTTTTTCTGCGCTTTGGCCAGCGCGCTCTTGGCGGCGGCCGGGTCGGCGAGCAGCTTTTCCACTTCCCCCGATTGCCGCAGGAACATCACCGGCGCACGGCCCGAGCGCTCGGTGAACTTGAGCACCAGGCTTTGTTTCCAGTCGCTGACTTGCGAGGCCGGCAACCAACCGTCGCTGCGCCCATCGGTGGCGGTGCCGACGCGTACCCACGGTTGACCCTCAATGTCTTTGCGTTGGTACACGTAAAGCACCGAGAACGCCGGCAGCGCCTTGCCAGCCGCGCTGCCTGCCTCATCCGAAAGCTTCGCGCCCGGCTTGCTGAGGACGCGCTGGAACAGGGTTTTCTTGCCCGCCATCAACAGCGGACGTTGACCGCCATCCGCCTCAACCACTGCCGCTGCGGGTGTTGCTGGGGGTGTTGCTGGAGGTGTTGCTGCGGGGACTACGGCGGCCGGTGGTTTGGCCGGTTCATCATCGCCACTCAGCCACCAATAGGAAGCGCCGCCAATCGCCAGGGCAACCGCCACAGCCACCGCTGCCAGCGCCAACACAGGCCCGCGACGCTGCTCGCTGTGCTGCGTCGGCGGCACCACCGGTTGGCGCACTGGCTCGGGTTTGGCTGTCGGGATTTCGATGGACTCCGGCGTGATACCCGCCAGGTCAAAACTCACCGGGATCGGCAGTGGTCGCACCAGCGTGGCTTCCGGCGAATCCGCCGGCAGTTGGTCCAGCGCCAGCAGCAACGCCGCTGCATCCGGGAACCGCTCGGCCGGATCCTTGGCCAACAACTTACGCAACACGCCCTGATAACGACCGTGGTGCACCGGCAATTCCGGCAACGGTTCGGTCAGGTGCGCCAGCGCGGTGGAGAGCGCGTCGGTGCCGCTATACGGCAGCTTGCCGACGAGAATTTCATAGAGCACCACGCCCAACGCATACAGGTCGGCGCGCCCGTCAATCTCCTGGCCCCGCGCCTGTTCCGGGCTCATGTAGCTCGGCGTACCAACGGCGAAACCGGCCTGAGTGAACTGGGTGCGGTCGTCCAGGGACTTGGCGATGCCAAAGTCCGAGAGCACCGCCGTACCGTCAGCGCGGAACAGGATGTTCGCCGGCTTGACGTCCCGGTGTACCAATCCTTGAGCGTGGGCATACCCCAGCGCCGAAGCGATCTGGCGGATCAATGTCACGCCCTGCTCCGGCGTCATACCCGCGGCGATACGCTCCTTGAGCGTACCGTTGGGCAGGAACTCCATGGCCATGTAATACAGCTCACCGACATTGCCGATGTCATGGATGGTCACCGTATGCGGGTGCGACAGGCGCGCCAGGGTCTTGCCCTCGCGCAGGAAGCGCTCGCAAAAGCTCGGGTCGGCTGCCAATGCCGCCGCCATCACCTTCAATGCCACCTTGCGCTCCAGCGAGCGCTGGGTCGCCAGGTACACGCTGGCCATGGCGCCTTCGCCGATCTCGCCTTCGATGTCGTAGCCAGGAATCACAATGTTCATGCCGATACCTTCACAACGATGGCGGTGATGTTGTCCGGCGCGCCGCGATTGAGCCCCAGGTGCACCAGGCTGCGCACGATTTCATCCGGCGCGTCGTGGCTGAGCACTTCGCGAATTTCATGGTCTTCGACGGTCTTGTTCAGGCCATCGCTGCACAGCAGGTAGCTGTCGCCGGGGGCGATCAACAGGTCGACCACCGCCACTTCAAGCTGGGCTTCCACGCCAATGGCGCGAGTGACGATATTGGCGCGCGGATGCACGCGGGCGTCGGCTTCGCTGAGCAGGCCGCTGTCTTGCAGGTCTTGCACGTAGCTGTGGTCGCGGGAAATACCTTCGAGCACGCCATCGCGCAGGCGGTACAGGCGACTGTCACCAGCCCACAGGCATACACCGCGCAAGCCACGCGTGGCGAGTACGACCACGGTGCTGCCCATCATGGTCACGCCACGATGGGCGGTTTCTTCGCGCACGGCGGCGTTGATGCGGATCAGGTCATTGCGCAGGGCCGCCGAGTATTCGTCCAGGGAGCGGCCCAACGGCACACTGCGCAGGCTGTCGACGATCAGGCTGCTGACATAGTCCCCTGCCGCATGCCCGCCCATGCCATCGGCCACCACCCACAGGCGGTTTTCCGGCAGGTCCAGGCACGCGTCTTCGTTAACTTGGCGCACCATGCCCACATGGCTTTTGCTCGCGGATTTGTACGTCGCCCCCATCTACACCACACCTTCTTGTCCGAGCAAAAACTGAGCAAAATCACCGGCGGCAGGTAAGCCCTGACACCGTAATAAACCAGGGGAAATACGTTCCGAGCCTCGGCCCCACCACAGACTTGCGCCTTCGCAGGCCTGTTCGGCGAGCGCGGTCATGCGCCCATGGGGCACGGTGGCGGACACCCTTTGCAGGCCCGCGAAACGGCTATCGACCGCGCGCGGCTCACTGGCTGGAAAACCGAGGGTATCGAGGCCATCGTTGAAGCTTTCAAAGGTCGCGCCGGTGTCCAACGTGCTGAGCAGCAGCTCTTCGGCATGCTCGAACCACGTGTCCGGCCCGCCTACCAGTGAGGCGGGATTGGTGTCGTGATCAAGCAAGGCCACCACCGCCAACGGAAAATAGCGCCCGACCCGATCAATACTCGGCATCACCACACCCGCCGCCGCATCTGGCCCGCACACGCCCGGCGCCAGTACAAAACGCCAAAGCGGACTGACCAGGTAAACGTTGAGCCAATCACCGCCCAGGCTGGTCTGGCTGGCCAGCAAGCCCGCGGCCAGCCAACTGTCCCACGGACCGACAAAACTCTGGGGCAAGGCGCGGCTGACAAAATCCCCGCGACTGGCCAACTTGCCGTAGAAACCCAGGGTCGTCATAGCCGCTCCGGCAGGCTGAAGCCACTGAGCACGCGGCTCTTGAACGGGTTGAAAGCACTGTTGGCGCGCAACTCGTAGGCGATGCTCGCGCCGTCGACCCGCAGCCGCAGATTGAAGCGGTCCGGCGAGTTGCCAGCGGTGAGGTCCGATTGCTCCAACAGGCGGAACCACGCCCATGGGCCGTCAAGTGTCACGCCCGAACGGCCGCTGGCCGATGGCGGCATGATGGAAATGCGCACCACGCCAATGCTGCCGGGGTTCGGCCATTGCATCGCCACCGGGCGGCTTGGACCGTGGTCGTAGCTCAGTTGCTGGCCGTCGAGGTCGAGCAGGAACTGGGTGATGGTCGGGTCCATCGACACCGGTTTGAGTTCGAAACGGACGATGGGCTGCGTGCCCCCGGAGCGGAAAAACGCATCGCGGATTGTCGCGGCGCGCTGGAAGGTTTGCAGCACACCCGGCGCGATCCCCAGCTTCTGCGCCGCGCCCGGCTGCCAGCGCCAAGTCTGCGCAGACGTGTCCACATACGGCTGCAGGTATTTACGGAAGTAGTTATCCATCACCCCGCCCACACCAAAGAACTGCCCGAAGTCATCCAGCGTGGCGTCCCGCGCACTGCCCGGCGACATCGGATAACGCCCTGCCAGGGAATGGCGATACACGTTGACCACTTCGCTGACCCATGCCGCGTTCAGTTGGTTACGCACCCCGCCCATCATGCTGTTGGTGGTGGAGTTGACCACCGACTTGACCATGCCCTGCACCAGCGGCGGCTGGCGTTCGGCGTTCAGGCTGACCCGCGTGGCAGCAGCGGCCGCCTGGTTCTTCGCCTCACCGAGCAACGCGTCGCCACTGGCACCGACCATGGCGCTGACCTGCACATACAGCGCGTTCATGTCCGACAACAAGCCATCAATAGCGGCTGGCTCGCCTTCATTTTTACTGACGATGCTGTTGAGTTCGGCAAAGTGCGCGGTGACTGGATCATCCGCTGCCGCCGGCGCATTGGCCGTCGGTTGCTCCTGGCCGAGCAGGCTGCCGAGGCGCTCCTTGAGCTTGTCGACGCCGCCTTCCACCGGCACGCCTTTGGCGGCCAATTGGCGCTCTTCAGTTTGCAGATCGGTTTCCTTGGCCACCGCCACCAGCAGCTTTTTCAGCGGTGAAGTCGGCCCGGAAATAACCCGCAGGACATCGGCCGCCTGAGCCACGCTGGTGATCGGCACAAAGTCGATGTCGGCGAGCAAGGCATCCCACTGGCGCTGGTAGTCCTGGAAGTACAGGCGACGCACATCGGCGGCGAGGCTGACCACGTTCTGCTGATCGGCCTGCTCGCGGCCCAACACCCACTGCTCTTCAGCCAAGGTGCCGGTCTGGTTCAGGCTGCTCAGCAGGAATGCCTGGCGATAGCCCTTGGCGGTGAAAAAACCACTCAACGGCTCGCCCAACGGCTTGCCGCTTTTACGGCTGAACACCAGCGCGGCATCGCGGCCGGCGGCTTCGTTGATACGGAAGTCCGGGATGCCTTCAGGCAGTTTCTGGCGTTTGACCCGGTCGTAGACGCGCTGGGCCACTGGCAGCTGTTGCAACTGGCGACGCAGGTCATCAATCAAGCGCGGATCGAGGCGTGCGCTCGGAGGGTGACGATCAAACAGCGCCTGCAAGTGCCCGGTCAGCGCCTGGCGCTGATCGGCCGGCAGGTCGCGCGGCAGGTTGCGGTCCCAATCGAGGGCGATCCAGGCCTTGATGAAGTCCGGGTCGTAATGCTCGCTGTCGGCGAGCATCAGGTAGGCCTTGAGGCCTTCGTAGAGGAAATCGGAATTGCCACCGCCGTGCAGCTGCTCCTCGATGCGCGTCACCAAGCGTGGCGCGAACACCGCGATCAACAACTTGCGGTACACGCTGGCTGATTCGGCTTCGAGCATGTCGCCCTGATACAAGCCAAGACCTTCGGACCAGCTCGGCGAGTCGCCCGCGAGGTTCTTCACCGCGTTGAGCAACGGCAGTACGGCGAGGACTTCACGCTGCGCCGGGCTTAGGTTCTGCACGGTCTGGCCCAACGGCGCGACCTTTTGGTCGACCTGGGCGATATACGCCTGGTTGGCGCGATAACTCACCCACCACAGGCCGCTGACCACCACCACCAACGCCACGGTGGCCGCCAGCACGCCGCGCGCAATCCACTTGCGCCGCCGCTCGACCTTCGGGTTCACCCCCACCAAGCCACGCTCGGCAAACGCCACCGCGGTGAAGAGTTTTTCGATGAAGTAACTGCGCCCGGTGCCGCTCTGCCGTGCCAGGTGCTGGCGGTCCAGGTTCATGCTCTGGGCCATGGCGCCGATCAGGCGGTCAATCGGGCTGCCTTCTTGGGTACCGCTGGTGAAATACACACCGCGCAGCAACACGCGCTCTTCAAAGGCGTTGGGTTTGAACACGCCTTCGAGGAAGCTTTGCAGGCAATCCTTCAACGCGCCGAACTGCTGCGGGAAGCCGTAGATCAGGTCGCGCCGCGCCGGGTCGCGTTCCTGTTGCAGACGCTCAACCAAACGCTCATTGAGGCGTTGCTCCAGACCCGCGAATTCACTTTGCAAATGGGCCAGCGGGCTGTCGCTGTTTTTACCGTCGTCCAGGGCAAAGGTCATGCCCCACACCTGGGCGCGCTCTTCCTTGCTCAGGTTGTCGAAGTACTCCATGAAACCCGGCACCAGGTCGAGCTTGGTCAGCATCAGGTAGATCGGGAAACGCACGCCCAATTGGGTGTACAGCTCCTGGATGCGCAGGCGAATCGCGGCCGCATGGGCAGCGCGCTCGGCATCAGTGCCGAGCAGCAAATCCGAGAGGCTGATGGCGATAAACGCGCCGTCGATAGGGCGGCGTGAACGCTGCTTTTTCAGCAGGTCAAGGAAGCCCAGCCACGCGGCTTTATCCACCGTGGAGTTGCTGTCCTGAGTGGTGTAGCGGCCAGCGGTGTCGAGCAATACTGCTTGATCGGTGAACCACCAATCGCAGTTGCGCGTACCGCCGACGCCACGCACCGCACCGGCGCCCAACTGCGCAGCCAACGGGAAGTGCAAACCGGAATTGACCAGCGCGGTGGTCTTGCCCGAACCCGGCGGGCCGATGATCACGTACCACGGCAGCTCATAGAGATTGCGGCGCTCGTCACCGCCGAGCTTGGCTTTTTTCAGCAGCGCCAGGGCTTCGTCCATGCGCTGGCGCAGGGTGGTGAGCTCTTCGGCAGTGGCCACGCTGTTGGGGTCGGCCGGGGTTTCGGCAGCCAGGCTGCGCATCACTTCGGCCGCTTGGCGCCGCGCCTGGATGATGCGGAACACGCGGTAGGCGATCCACACCGCGAACACCAGGATAATCAGCGCCCAACGGCGCCCTTCCGGCATCAGCACGTCGAGCAACGGCCCGACAAACCAGATGATCAGGCTCAAGGCAATCAGGCCCAGCAGCGGGATCACCCAGCGAATCATAAAACTGAAAAACGCCTTCACTCGACGCCCTCCGCCAATACGGTGATTTCAACCCGACGATTGCGGGCGCGGCCTTCGGCTGTGCTGTTGGTGGCCAACGGCTCGGTGTCGCTTCTGCCCTCGGCACTGAAGCGATCCGCTTGGCCAGTCTTGGCCGCGAGGATTTCCAGCACCGACTTGGCCCGTGCTTCGGACAGCGCCCAGTTGGACGGGAAGCGCAGCGTGGCAATCGGACGATTGTCGCTGTGGCCGGTCACGCGCACCTGGCCCTTCACTTTGCGAATGGCATCGGCGATGCGCAGCATCAGCGGCTGGTAGTCATCGACAATGCTGGAGCTGGCCGATGCGAACAGTTCATCGCCACGAATGGTGACCACGGAACGGTCGACTTTATCTTCAACGGCAACGCGACCGGCCTTGATGTCTTCAGCCAGGAACCCCGCCAAACGCGGCCGCTCGATGACTTTGGGCTGCGCCACCGGACGGTCGATGGCCTGCACCGGGATCTCGCCCAGGGCATGGATATTCTTGAACACCGGCTCCGCCTGCGACGCCAGGAGCATGCGCAAGGTGAACAGCAACGCCAACAACAGCGCCACGCCAATGGCTACGGCGATCCACGGCGGCATGAATTGCGCCAGGCGATCACGGGCCACGGTCACCCCACGCCAGTGCGGCGACAGCTCGCGCTCATGCTCGCCACGAGCACTGCGAATCGCCGCAGCGGTGCGCTCGCGCAGGGCTTCCAACTGGCTGCGACCGTCGTTCATCACGCGGTAGCGGCCTTCGAAACCCAGGCACATGCACAGGTACAACAGCTCCAGCAGGTACAGACGTTCCCGTGGGCTTTGCAGGCAGTGGTCGAGCAACTGGAAGACTTTTTCGCCGCCCCAGGCTTCGTTGTGCACAGTGATCAGCAGGCTTTGCTTACCCCAATCGCTGGTGCTGCCCCACGGCGTGCTCAATACGGCTTCATCCAGGGCGGTACACAGCGCATAACGGGCCAGCAGCACTTCGTTGCGCGCCACGCCGGCGGCTTCGGCGCGCTCTTCGAACTGACGCAGGTAGGCCAGCAACTGCGCACGCAGGCTGGCTGGCGCGGGGTGGGCGATGGTGTTGCGCAGGCGCGTCAGCAAAGCCAGCAGCGGGCCGGCGGCGCTTTCCAGCGGGTTGAGGCCCTGGCTTTTGCCGGTGAGCATCGGTGCTGCCGGCATCGACAGCGGAGCCGGCTCTGCGCGCACAGGTTCAGGCGCGCGGCCACCTGGGCGGGGCATGAACTGGGTGCGGTCGTCATCATTGGGATGCATCGCGGATTATCCTCGGATCGCCCAGAAGGCCAAGTTCAAGCCCGGGAACTGCCCGGCGATATGGAAGGCAAAGCCGCCGGAGTTGCTTAGTTGCTGCCAATGCTCACTGCCCCGGTCCAGCTCGTAATAAGTGCTGCCCGCGTGGTACGGCAGTTGGCGCGGCGCCACCGGCAACGGCACCAGGCCAATGCCCGGCAGTTGCAGGTTGACCATGTCGCGGATGTGCTCCACCGCGCCGACCTTGCTCTGCTGGCCGAAGCGGCCGCGCAGGGTTTCGCCAGGCACATCGGCACGCACCACCAGGATGAAACTGGCGTTGTCGAGCAGGGTTTTGTCGGCGAGCATCGCCACGTGGATGCCGTAGGCTTTCTCGACAATCGGGATCGGTGTGGCTTTGCTATCGATCAACATCGACAGCGCTTCACGCAGAGCCGCCATCACCGGGGCGTAGCTCAGGGCCAAGTCATCGTGCTGGTACTGCGGGTATTCCTGGGGACGACGACCCGAGGTGGAAAAGGTCGAGAACTCACCGGCGAGGCTCACCAGTTCGCTGAAGAAGCGCTCCGGATGCAGTGGGCTCAACTGGCTGAAATGCTGGATAAGCGGCTGGGCGCGGTTGACCAATTGCAGCAGCATGAAGTCAGCAATCTCCGACGCACCACCGGCGCCCGAGGCGACCACGCGGCCGGCCAGGGCTTCGCCGCGCTGGTGCAACAGGCCCAGCAGTTCGCTGCGAAACGCGGTCAGCGGCTTGCTCGCGGCCACGTCCAGTACCGGAGGGATGTAGGTGTCGTCGAGCACCAGGGCGCGGTCTGCACGTTTTTCCTTGATACGCACCAGGCCGATGGCGGCGTAATCGCTGATGCCATCCTGGGCAGTGAGCAGGCGCAGGGCACGGGAACCCACGGCCACAGGCGCGCGGTTTTCAAACGGGGCGTTGTCGTCGCGCACTTCGCGCACCTGGCTCACGTAACGTGCGGCTTCCAGCGCTTCACCTTCGTCAACCGTGTCCCGCGCACCCGCGCGTTTGAGCGGCAAGGCCAGGTAGACCAGGCCATCGCGCAGGTTGTCGTCGATGTTCAGCGGGCTTGGTGCCAGGTCGTCCTGGGGGATATTGAATGGCGTGCCGTCGGGCAAAAGGCCACGCGCCGAGACGATGGCCAGCTTGCCCTGGGCCAGCAGGCCCTGGTCGATCAGCAACTCGGAAAAGCCCCAGGCACCAGCGGCCAACGGGCGGCTGCGGGCGTCGATCAGGTTTTCCAGGTAACGGTCATGCTGCTGAAAGTGCTGCGTTCCGATGAACATGCCTTCCGACCAGACCACGCGATTGTTCCAGGACATGGGGGCTCCGATTGCTTGTTATTGGGCAGGGCTGGATGGGGAAACCACGACGTCGGCGCGCACGGCACGCACATCGAGGCTGATCTGGTATTCGGTGTACTGGCGCGCCGGCACGTTGATCACCGTGCGCCATTGCGCGCGGTCCAACTCGCGGTAACCCACCAGCAAGCCGATCTGGCGCGTGGACGGGTCGAGATCGCGCTGGATACTCAGTTGTTGGCCGGGCTGGACCATCACTTCGTCTTGGTCCAGCAGGTCCAGGCCGAGGGTGGATTGGGCGCGGTCCGCCAGGGCGAAGTAGTCGGAGCGGCCGAAGGTGGCGGCGTTTTTCAGCTCGAAAATGCGCACCCTAACCGGCGCGGCCTGGCCGTTGGGGCCGGGGTTAAGCCCGGAAATCGCGTGGAAGTGCAACTCGACCGCAGCGGTATCCGCTTGCTCCTCGGCCGCCGCTTCGGGTTTGACGGCGTCATTGGCACACGCCGTCAGCAGCAGCGCGGTGGCGACTGCGAGTAAAAACCTGGGAATCATCCTGCGTCCTCAATGACGTACTTAGCTATCCGTTGATCCATTGCTGCGGCGCGGCGATTAGCGACGCTGTCGTGCGCTGTGTTCTTCGTAGGCTCGGCTGAATTCGCGGCCGAACAGGTCCTGGAAGTCTTCCTGGGCCTCGCGGGAAATATTGCTGTAGAGCTCGGTGAACTGCTGCCAGTACTGGGCCTGGCGCGAGCCGTTGAAAATGCTCGATAGCCCGCCGGGCTTGCCCATGCGTTCCTCCAGCTGGCCCGGTTCGAAGCGCGTGAGCAGGTGTTTGATTGCGGCTTCCACCCCGGCCATCACGGCCAACTGATGGGCACGCAAGTCGTCGAAACTGTCCCGCACGGCAAGGTCCGGCGCCATAAACGCTTGGTTTCCATGACGAAGCAAAAGCAGTAACGCTTCCTCGGCATTCGGGGCAAATTTCAACGGATTGTTTTCAGCAGGCTGGATCATCGTCTGCTGCATGCGGAATTCGCCCTTGAGGCTGGCGCGTGCGCGCAACACGTCGATCAAGCCTTCGACCATCAGCCGGTAGCTGCGGCCGATGCTTTCCATCTGGGCTTCTGCTTGGGCTTTGTCCAGACGCAACTGGTCGAGGCCAGCGCCGCGCAGGAAGGCTTGCAAGAGGTCGGGTTGTTGGCTGTCGGCCACGGGGAGCATAGGCTCGACCACGGGTGGCGGCGGGATGATCGGCGCGCTTGGAGGTGGGGGTGGCGGCGCGCTGACCAACGGCGCTGGCGCGTCGCCGAACAAGTCCCAGTCTTCAGGAATCACCGAGCCCGACACTGGGGGCGCTTCGACCACCGGTACAGCCACAGGTGTCGGCGGACGGAAGTCGTGTTGTTCGCAGGGCACGTGGTCCGGCACGGTCGGCGGCGGCACGGCGGTGGGGCTGAGGAAGTCGAACAGGTCCGGCAAGGTGTCCATCGACGAGGCGCCCTGAAACTGCGGCGCAATTACTGGGGTCGCCAGCGGAGCGTTCACCACGGCCCCCATCAGTGCTTCAAAGCTGTTCGGCGATTCACCGGCAAACGGCTGGCTATCGGCGACCTGAACGTTGAAGTCGATACGCGCTTGAATCTCGTAATCGCCGATGCGGATCAGCTCGCCATTTTGCAGCAGCTCGCTATTACCCCGGCGCATGCGAACACCGGCGTTAACCAACTCCACACCGTTTGTGCTGTTATCGGTTAAATAATAACGGCCATCTTTGTATTGAATTACGCAATGTTGTGAAGACACCAGCCGCTCAGGATCAGGCAATACCCAGTCATTATCCGAACTGCGGCCGATCGCCATCGAGCCCTGGTTCATGGACTTTTCGGCGCACTGCCCTGGGGTAATCTTGTGATAACTAGTGATAGTCAAACACAGCGACATCTTGCCTCCTTGCTGATACTTCGCGCGCGAGCGATTCACGGGACAGAGAATCCCGCGAGTTCCCCATCAGATCGTGCCTCCGACCGTCTACAACCGGCCGATGCCAGCATGATCGCTGATCTTAACTGGGCTCTATGACAAAAATCCTGTCCCGGTGCGCCGTTCGACCCACCAGTCGCGCAGGTTGTTAAGCACCGCACATCTGTCACAGAGGGCGAATAGCTTACCTTGACAAGCCCTAACTACTACACCAAAAATGCACAACTTCTTGAACACCAATGATGGCACATTAGTAGCATCGTGCTTATATGACCAAGAAAACATGCAAAGTTCCTCGCGCAACTAATGCATGAATTGCCCGCCATATAACGGGCTGATAGGGAGATCAATTTCAGTGGATGTGCCGTTGCTGCTCACCGCCGTTTCCGCGACTTCGCCTTGTGGCGAAGACATGGAATATGACGCGCAATTTCTCCAACTGGAGCGTGATGCCAAGGGCCAGCCTGAGCGCAGCATGGGTGATTCCATCTTGCCCGCCGAGCCGCCGGACTGGCGCAGCATCCAGCAGCAGAGCCTCGACCTGCTGCAGCGCAGCAAAGACCTGCGCATCACCCATTTCCTCCTGCAAAGTTCCCTCGCCCTCCAGGGTGTGGCCGGGCTGGCCGACGTCCTGAAACTCATCGACGCCCTGTTGCGCGAATACTGGTCCGACCTGCACCCGCGCCTGGATGCCGACGACGACAACGACCCGACCGTGCGCATCAACGCCCTGTCTGGCCTGACCAGTGACGCGACCATTCGCCTGCTGCGCGAAAGCATCCTCACGCGCTCGCGCACCTTCGGCCCCGTGAGCCTGCGCGCCGCGCTGAATGCCAGCGGCCTGATGAATTTCCCCGACGAACAGCTCGGCGCCCAGCAACTGAACGCCGCATTCCTCGACAGCGACCCCGAACACCTGCAAGCCACCCGCGACGCCTTGAGCGCCGCGCGTGCGGCTTGCGAAGCCATCGAGCAGCAGGTCAGCGACCAGGTCGGTTCAGCCCAAGGCGTGGACCTGACCCTCTTGAAGCAACCGCTCAAGCAGGCGCTGCAAGTGCTTAATCAAGCGGTTCCAGACACCCAAGGCAGCAGCGAACCCGAGGCCGTCAGTGACGACAATGCCCCCTCGGTCGAGTACGCCGCTGGCCCTGCGGCACCGCGCCCGGCCGGCGATATCGCCAGCCGCGATGATGTACTGCGCAGCCTGGACAAGATCCTTGCGTACTACACCCGTCACGAGCCTTCGAGCCCGCTGCCGGTGCTGTTGAACCGAGCGAAGAATCTGGTGCACGCCGACTTTGCCGCGATCGTGCGCAATCTGATTCCCGATGGCATGTCCCAATTTGAAAACCTGCGTGGGCCGGACGGCGAGTAAGCCGTCCGACTGCGCAGTAACAACACCGTCGCTCAAGCGACCAGGAGCAGCAACGTGGCGAAGCAAAGTTCTCAGAAATTCATCGCGCGCAACCGCGCGCCTCGGGTGCAGATCGAGTACGACGTCGAGCTCTACGGCGCCGAGAAAAAGGTCCAGCTGCCCTTCGTGATGGGTGTGATGGCCGACCTCGCCGGCAAACCTGCCGAGCCTCTGGCGCCAGTGGCTGATCGCAAGTTCCTTGAAGTGGACGTCGACAACTTCGACTCGCGCCTCAAGGCCATGCAGCCGCGCGTAGCGTTCCACGTACCGAACGAATTGACCGGCGAAGGCAACCTGAGCCTGGATATCACGTTCGAAAGCATGGACGACTTCAGCCCGGCCGCCGTGGCGCGCAAAGTCGACTCGCTGAACCAGTTGCTCGAAGCCCGCACCCAGCTGGCCAACCTGCTGACCTACATGGACGGCAAGACCGGCGCTGAAGAAATCATCATGAAGGCAATCAAGGACCCGGCACTGCTTCAGGCACTTGCCAGCGCGCCTAAGCCTGCAGGGGACCAATAATCATGACTGACAATACCGCCCGCGAAGGCAGCCAGATCCTGGGTGCCACCGAAGAAGCCAGCGAGTTCGCCAACCTGCTGCTGCAAGAGTTCAAACCCAAGACCGAGCGTGCCCGCGAAGCCGTGGAAACCGCTGTGCGTACATTGGCCGAACAGGCTCTGGCGCAAACAGACCTGGTGTCCAACGACGCGATCAAGTCGATCGAATCGATCATCGCCGCCATCGACGCCAAGCTCACCGCCCAGGTCAATCAGATCATCCACCATCAGGACTTCCAGCAGCTGGAAAGCGCCTGGCGTGGCTTGCACTACCTGGTCAACAACACCGAGAGCGATGAGCAGCTCAAGATCCGCGTGCTCAACATCTCCAAGCCGGACCTGCACAAGACCCTGAAGAAATTCAAGGGCACCGCGTGGGACCAGAGCCCGATCTTCAAGAAAATGTACGAAGAAGAATACGGCCAGTTCGGCGGCGAACCGTATGGTTGCCTGGTCGGCGACTACTACTTCGATCAGTCGCCTCCGGACGTCGAGTTGCTGGGCGAGCTGTCGAAAGTCTGCGCGGCCATGCACTCCCCGTTCATCGCTGCGGCCTCGCCGACCGTGATGGGCATGGGCTCGTGGCAGGAACTGTCGAACCCGCGCGACCTGACCAAGATCTTCACCACCCCGGAATACGCCGGCTGGCGCTCGCTGCGTGAATCGGAAGATTCGCGCTACATCGGCCTGACCATGCCGCGCTTCCTGGCGCGTCTGCCTTATGGCGCCAAGACCGACCCGGTGGAAGCTTTCGCCTTCGAAGAAAATACCGACGGCGCCGACAGCTCCAAGTACACCTGGGCCAACGCCGCATACGCGATGGCGGTGAACATCAACCGTTCGTTCAAACACTACGGCTGGTGCTCGCGCATCCGTGGCGTGGAGTCCGGTGGTGAAGTGGAAAACCTGCCGGCCCACACGTTCCCTACCGATGACGGTGGTGTGGACATGAAGTGCCCGACCGAAATCGCCATCAGCGACCGCCGTGAAGCGGAGCTTGCGAAGAACGGTTTCATGCCGCTGCTGCACAAGAAAAACACCGACTTCGCCGCGTTCATCGGCGCCCAGTCGTTGCAGAAACCGGCCGAATACGACGACCCGGACGCCACCGCCAACGCCAACCTGGCCGCGCGCCTGCCGTACCTGTTCGCCACCTGCCGTTTCGCGCATTACTTGAAGTGCATCGTGCGCGACAAAATCGGTTCCTTCAAAGAGAAGGACGAGATGCAGCGCTGGTTGCAGGACTGGATCCTCAACTACGTCGACGGTGACCCGGCGCACTCCACCGAAACCACCAAGGCCCAGCACCCACTGGCTGCCGCCGAAGTGATCGTGGAAGACGTCGAAGGCAACCCGGGGTACTACAACTCCAAGTTCTACCTGCGTCCGCACTACCAGCTCGAAGGGCTGACCGTGTCGCTGCGCCTGGTATCGAAACTGCCTTCGGCGAAAAGCGCCTAACCCACGGATGAGCTGGCTCTTCTGTGGGAGGGGGCTTGCCCCCGATAGCATCACTGGGGTGTGACTGACACACCGAGGTGCCTGCATCGGGGGCAAGCCCCCTCCCACACAAAGGCACTGCGCATTTGGAGTTACTCAAATTCAGTGGCAAGCGCCACACAGGGAGAAAACATGGCTGTTGATATTTTCATCAAGATCGGCGACATCAAGGGCGAGTCCATGGACAAGGCCCACAAGGACGAAATCGACGTACTGAACTGGAGCTGGGGCATGGCCCAGTCCGGCAACATGCACGTGGGCGGTGGTGGTGGTGCAGGCAAGGTGAATATCCAGGACCTGTCGCTGACCAAGTACGTCGACAAAGCTTCGCCGAACCTGATGATGCACTGCGCCAGCGGCAAGCACATCGACAAGGTCAAGCTGACTGTGCGCAAGGCCGGTGGTGAAAGCCAGGTCGAGTACATGGTGATCAACCTGGAAGAAGTGCTGGTCACGTCCCTGAGCACCGGCGGTTCGGGCTCCGATGATCGCCTGACCGAGAACGTCACCCTGAACTTCGCCCAAGTGATGGTTGACTACCAGCCGCAGAAAGCCGACGGCACCAAAGACGGCGGTGCAATCAAGTTTGGCTGGAACATCCGTTCCAACACCAAGCGCTGATAGCCCTGGTGGCCGTGGTCTCATGCCACGGTCACTAGCCCTGCCCCTCAGAACACCCGTCCCTCTCACAACCCGTCCGTGGAGCTGCTTTGGTGGTAACTGAAATCGCTTCCCGCGACCGTCTGCAACCGTCCTTGCTGGACCGGCTGACTGACGACGACCCAACCAACCCCAAGGAAAGCGCCGACAAACGCGTGCTGTCCCTGACCCAATTGAAAGCCTCGGTGCTTCGCGACCTGGCGTGGTTGCTCAATACCACGTCGTTGCTCGATGCCGACGCCACGCTGCACACCCCGGCCGGTACCTCGGTGGTCAATTACGGCCTACCTGCATTGGCGGGCAACAGCGTTTCCAGTGTCGATATCAAGGCTCTGGAAGCCCTGATCTACCAGGCGATTGCCACCTTTGAACCGCGCATCCTTCGCCATACCCTGCGGGTGAAGGCCCGCGTTGGCCATGGCGAGATGAATCACAACGCCCTGAGTTTCGAGATCGAAGGCGACCTGTGGGCGCAGCCGGTGCCGTTGCGCCTTTTGCTGCAAACCGACCTCGACCTTGAATCGGGCCACGTGCGCGTGGTCAATGCCGACCAGCGGAGACGTCCATGAATCCGCGTCTGCTGGAGCTGTACAACCAAGAACTGCATCACGTGCGCGAGAGCGCCGCCGAGTTCGCCAAGGAATACCCGAAGATCGCCAGTCGGCTGACGTTGTCTGGCATGGACTGCGCCGACCCGTATGTCGAACGTTTGCTTGAGGGCTTCGCTTACCTCACCGCCCGCGTACAGCTCAAACTCGACGCCGAGTACCCGACCTTCACCCACAACCTGCTGGAAATCGCTTACCCGCACTACCTGGCGCCGACCCCGTCGATGACCGTGGTGCAATTGCAGACCGACCCCGACGAAGGCTCCCTGGCCAGCGGCTTCCCGCTGCCGCGCGATACCGTGTTGCGTGCCGCCCTGGGCCGCGAAACCCAGACCTGCTGCGAGTACCGCACCGCACACCCGGTGACGTTGTGGCCGTTACAGGTCAGCAATGCCGAGTACTTCGGCAACCCCGCCGCAGTACTCGGTCGCCTGGCCGCCAGTGAGCCGAAAGCCAAGGCCGGCCTGCGCCTGACCCTGCGCACCGGCGCCGAATTGCCGTTCAACAGCCTCGACCTGGACAACCTGCCGCTGTACCTCAGCGGCGCCGACGAGCAGCCGTTCCGCCTTTACGAACAACTGCTGGGCAACGCCTGCGCGGTGTTTGCGCGCAAGCCGGGTGGCGATTGGGTTGAGCGGTTGCCCCAGGACGCACTGCGCTCCCGGGGTTTCGACGATGCCGACGCGGCTATGCCGGTCGTTGCGCGCGCATTCCAGGGCTATCGGTTGTTGCAGGAATACTTCGCCCTGCCCCACCGTTTCCTGTTCGTCGAATTCGCCGAACTGAGCCGCGCGGTCAAACGTTGCGACGGCCAGGAGCTGGAGCTGATCGTGCTGTTCGACCGTCACGAACCGAGCCTGGAAGGCAGCGTCGGCGCGGCGCAATTCCTGCCGTTCTGCACCCCGGCGATCAACCTGTTCCCGAAGCGCGTGGACCGCATCCACTTGTCCGACCGGGTCAACGAGCACCACGTGATCGCCGACCGCACACGGCCGATGGATTTCGAGATTCACTCGCTGAGCGGCATCACCGGCCACGGTACGGGGCCAGAGCAGCCATTCTTGCCGTTCTATGCGGTACGCGATCCATCCCGTTATGGCCGCGACCAGGCGTACTACACGGTGCGTCGCGAGCCGCGCGTGCTATCCAGCGACCAACGCCGCAATGGCCCACGCTCTACCTACGTGGGCAGCGAAACCTTCGTCAGCCTGGTGGACAGCCGCCAGGCGCCCTACGGCCACGACCTGCGCCAACTGGGCGTGACGGCGCTGTGCACGAATCGCGACTTGCCGTTGTTCATGAGCGTGGGCAATGGCAAGACCGACTTCACCCTCTCCGACAGCGCGCCGGTTTTATCCGTGCGTTGCGTCGCCGGCCCAAGCCGCCCGCGCGCCAGCCATGCCCATGACGCCAAGGCCTGGCGCCTGATCAGCCAGTTGTCGCTCAACTATTTGTCCCTGAGCGAACAAGGCCAGGGCGCGGGTGCCTTGCGCGAATTACTGCGCCTGTATGGCGACAGCAATGACGCCGCCCTGCAATTGCAGATCGAAGGTCTGCGCGACGTCAGCAGCAAGGCCGTCACCCGGCGCCTGCCGATGCCCGGACCGATCGTATTTGGCCGCGGTCTTGAGATCACATTGGAGTTCGATGAAAACGCGTTTCGCGGTACCGGCGTGTTCCTGCTCGGTGCGGTGCTGGAACGCTTCCTGGCACGCTACGTGTCGATCAACAGTTTTACCGAGACGGTGATCCGTACCACCGAACGCGGCGAGATCATGCGATGGAAAGCCAAGCCCGGGCGTCGTCCGACCCTGTGAGTACTTTGGATGCGATGCATCAGGAGCCCTGGGAATACGATTTCTTCCAGGCGCTGCGGCGTATCGAGTGCGAATCGCCGGACCTGCCGCGCCTGGGCCATTCCCTGCGCCTGGCAGACGACCCGCTACGCTTGGGGCAACAGGCCGATTGCACGTTCGCCCCGGCCACCCTGGCGTCGGTCGACCCCGGCGGCGATGGCAAACCCGCACGCCTGGAGCAGTTCTTCTTTGGCCTCGGCGGCCCGAACGGCCCGTTGCCGCTGCACATCACCGAGTACGTACGCGAGCGCCAGCGCAACAATGCTGACAGCACCAGCAAGCAGTTCCTGGACGTCTTCCACCACCGCCTGCTAAGCCTGTTTTATCGGGCTTGGGCCGAGGCGCGGCCGACGGTCAGCCATGACCGACCGGATGATGACTACTGGTCTGCACGCCTCGCCGCCTTAAGTGGTCGAGGCATGCCGAGTCTGCTCAACCAAGGGCTGATTCCCGACACGGCGAAGCTGCATTACAGCGGTCACTTATCAGCGCAAACCCGTTACCCAGACGGTTTGAAGGCAATCCTCGGCGAGTATTTCGGCCTGCCGGTGGAGATTGAAGAATACGTCGGCCAATGGCTGGAACTGCCAGAGCGCAGCCGTGTGAGTGTCAGCGCCAACCGGCTGGGTGTGGACTTTTGCCTGGGCAGCCATGTGTGGGACCGCCAGCACAAATTCCGTATCCGCCTGGGCCCGCTCAAGCTGGACGACTACATGGGCATGCTGCCCGGCAGTCAGCCGTTCAACGAGCTGGTGGCGTGGGTGGCCGAGTACCTGGGCCATGAATTGGACTGGGACTTGAACCTGGTTTTGCAACAACCCGAAGTACCGGCGCTGCAACTCAATGGCCAGTTCCGCCTGGGCTTTAACACCTGGCTCGGCAATCCCGAGCATGACGCCAACGACCTAATCCTGGCCCGGCATTACGCCGATCAAGCCACCACCTCAAGGAATCCAGAGCATGGGTGAAATCAGTCGCGCCGCACTGTTCGGCAAACTCAACAGCGTGGCCTACAAGGCCATCGAAGCCGCCACCGTGTTCTGCAAGTTGCGGGGCAATCCGTATGTGGAACTGGCCCACTGGTTTCACCAGTTGCTGCAACTGCAGGACTCGGACCTGCACCGCATCATCCGCCAGTTCAACGTCGAGCCGGCGCGCCTGGCCCGTGACCTCACCGAAGCCCTGGACCGCCTGCCGCGTGGCTCGACGTCGATCACCGACCTGTCGTCCCATGTGGAAGAAGCCGTGGAGCGCGGCTGGGTATACGGCAGCCTGATGTTCGGCGAAAGCCAGGTGCGCACCGGTTACCTGGTGCTGGGCATCCTCAAGACCCCAAGCCTGCGCCATGCGTTGCTCGGCCTGTCGTCTGAGTTCGACAAGATCAAGGCCGAAGCCCTGAGCGAACGCTTTGACGAATACGTCGGCGACTCGCCGGAAAACGCCTTGAGCGCCAGCGACGGCTTTAACGCCGGTGTTCCAGGCGAGGCCAGCGGCGCCATGGCACCGAGTGCGATGGGCAAACAGGAAGCCCTCAAGCGTTTCACCGTCGACCTGACCGAACAGGCTCGCAGCGGCAAGCTCGACCCTATCGTCGGCCGTGACGAAGAGATCCGCCAACTGGTGGACATCCTCATGCGCCGCCGCCAGAACAACCCGATCCTCACCGGTGAAGCCGGCGTCGGCAAGACGGCCGTGGTCGAAGGTTTCGCCCTTCGCATCGTCGCCGGTGACGTGCCGCCTGCACTGAAAGACGTGGAACTGCGCAGCCTCGATGTAGGCCTGCTGCAAGCCGGCGCCAGCATGAAAGGCGAGTTTGAACAGCGCCTGCGCCAGGTCATCGAAGACGTCCAAGCCTCGCCCAAGCCGATCATTCTGTTTATCGACGAAGCCCATACCCTGGTAGGTGCCGGTGGCGCCGCCGGGACGGGTGATGCAGCCAACCTGCTCAAGCCTGCCCTCGCCCGTGGCACCTTGCGTACCGTGGCCGCCACCACTTGGGCCGAGTACAAGAAGCACATCGAGAAAGACCCAGCGCTGACCCGCCGCTTCCAGGTCGTGCAAGTTGCTGAACCGTCGGAAGACAAAGCTCTGCTGATGATGCGCGGCGTGGCATCGACCATGGAGAAACACCACCAGGTGCAGATCCTCGACGAAGCCCTTGAAGCCTCGGTAAAGCTGTCTCACCGCTATATCCCGGCGCGCCAGTTGCCCGATAAATCCGTAAGCCTGCTGGACACCGCCTGCGCCCGCGTCGCCATCAGCCTGCACGCCGTACCGGCCGAAGTGGACGACAGCCGCCGCCGCATCGAAGCCCTGGAAACCGAGCTGCAAATCATCGCCCGCGAGCATGCCATCGGCATCGACATTGGTGCGCGCCAGAGCAACAGCGAAACCCTGTTAAGCGCCGAGCGTGAGCGCCTGGCGACCCTGGAAAGCCGCTGGGCCGAAGAGAAAACCCTGGTGGATGAATTGCTCGCCACCCGTGCCACCCTGCGTGAAAAGGCCGGGGTTGTGGACAGCGATGCGGGTAACAACGAGAGCGATGAGTTGCGCGCGAAACTGGTCGATCTGCAACAGCGACTGACCGCGCTGCAAGGCGAAACTCCGCTGATCCTACCGACCGTGGATTACCAGGCCGTGGCCTCGGTGGTCGCTGATTGGACCGGTATCCCGGTGGGCCGCATGGCTCGCAATGAACTGGAGACGGTGCTTAACCTCGACCAGCACCTGAAGAAACGCATCATCGGCCAGGACCACGCCCTGCAGATGATCGCCAAGCGCATCCAGACCTCCCGAGCCGGCCTCGATAACCCGAGCAAGCCGATTGGCGTGTTCATGCTCGCCGGCACCTCCGGCGTGGGCAAGACCGAAACCGCCCTGGCCTTGGCCGAGGCCATGTACGGCGGTGAGCAGAACGTGATCACCATCAACATGAGCGAGTTCCAGGAAGCTCACACGGTGTCGACCCTCAAGGGCGCGCCACCGGGCTATATCGGCTACGGCGAAGGCGGCGTGCTGACCGAAGCAGTGCGGCGTAAACCCTACAGCGTGGTGCTGCTGGACGAGGTGGAGAAAGCCCACCCGGACGTGCATGAAATTTTCTTCCAGGTGTTCGACAAAGGCGTGATGGAAGACGGCGAAGGCCGGGTGATCGACTTCAAGAACACCCTGATCCTGCTGACCACCAACGCCGGTACCGAGCTGATTTCCCGCGTCTGCAAAGACCCGGCGAACATCCCCGAGCCGGAAGAAATCGCCAAGGCCCTGCGTCAGCCATTGCTGGAGATCTTCCCGCCTGCCTTGCTCGGCCGCCTGGTGACGATCCCCTACTACCCGCTGAGCGACGAGATGCTCAAGGCGATCACCCGCCTGCAACTCAACCGCATCAAGAAGCGCGTGGAGAATACCCACAAGGTCGCCTTCGACTACGACGACGCGGTGGTCGACCTGATCGTCTCGCGCTGCACCGAAACCGAAAGCGGCGGACGCATGATCGACACCATCCTCACCAACAGCCTGCTGCCGGACATGAGCCGTGAGTTCCTCACGCGCATGCTTGAGGGCAAGGCGCTGGCGGGTGTGCGCATCAGCAGCCGGGATAATGAATTGCACTACGACTTCAGCGACGCCGAATAACGACTGTTGGAATGCGGTTTAAGTGTGGGAGGGGGCTTGCCCCCGATGGCGGTGAATCAGTCGCCTGATACCTCAACTGACACACTGCTATCGGGGGGCAAGTGCCCTCCCACATTTGAACTCAGTTTCTTCAGTTATTTAGTCATTTTCGAGACGCCCGATGCTATTCAACCAAGCCTCACGCCTGGCCAAGATCACCAGCCCCCTCGGGCCGGATGTGCTGCTGCTCAATGAAATGGGCGGCGGCGAAGAGCTGGGCCGCCTGTTCAACTATGAGCTGCAACTGACGTCCCTGGACGCCAACATCGACCTCAACCAATTGCTGGGCAAGCCGATGAGCGTCGGCGTGCAACTGGCGGACGGTGGTGAGCGGCACTTCCACGGAATCGTCGCGCGTTGCAGCCAGAACATCGATCAGGGTCAGTTCGCCAGTTATCAGGTGACGCTGCGCCCGTGGTTCTGGCTGCTCAGCCGCACCTCCGATTGCCGGATCTTCCAGAACCTGAGCATCCCGCAGATCATCAAGCAGGTGTTCCGCGACCTGGGTTTTTCCGACTTCGAAGACGCCCTGAGCCGGCCGTACCGCGAGTGGGAGTACTGCGTGCAGTACCGCGAGACCAGCTTCGATTTCGTCAGCCGCTTGATGGAGCAGGAAGGCATCTACTACTTCTTCCGCCATGAACAGGACCGTCACGTGCTGGTGCTGGCCGATGCCTATGGCGCCCACACCACGGTGCCAGGCTACGCGTCTATCCCGTATTACCCCAAGGACGAGCAGCAGCGCGAACGCGACCACATGCACAACTGGCACCTGGCGCAGGAAGTGCAACCGGGCTCCCTGGAGCTCAACGACTACGACTTCCAGCGCCCCAGCGCCAGCATCGACGTGCGCTCGGCCATGCCGCGCCCGCACACTGCCGGCGACTACCCGCTGTACGACTACCCCGGCACCTACGTGCAAAGCGCCGACGGCGAACACTACGCGCGCACCCGCATCGAAGCCCTGCAAACCCTGCATGAGCAAATCGAGTTCGCCGGCAACGCGCGCGGGCTAGGTTCTGGCCACCTGTTCAGCCTCACCGGCTTCAGCCGCCAGGACCAGAACCGCGAATACCTGATCGTCGGCTGTCGCTATTACATCGTCCAGGAAAGCCTGGAAAGCGGCGGCGGCTCAGGCTCGGCGCAGTTCGAAAGCAGCCTGACCTGCATCGACGCCCAACAAAGCTTCCGCCCGCTGGCCAACACCCACCGCCCCATCGTCAAAGGCCCGCAGACCGCCTTGGTTGTGGGCCCCAAAGGCGAGGAGATCTGGACCGACCAGTACGGCCGCGTAAAGGTGCACTTCTACTGGGACCGCCACGACCAATCCAACGAAAACAGCTCGTGCTGGATTCGCGTATCGCAGTCCTGGGCTGGCAAGAACTGGGGCTCGATGCAGATTCCACGGATTGGCCAGGAAGTGATTGTCAGCTTCCTCGAAGGCGACCCCGACCGGCCGATCATCACCGGCCGCGTGTACAACGCTGAGCAGACCGTACCCTACGATCTGCCGGAAAACGCGACCCAGAGCGGCATGAAAAGCCGTTCGAGCAAGGGCGGCACGCCGGCCAACTTCAATGAAATCCGCATGGAGGACAAGAAGGGGTTGGAGCAGTTGTACATCCATGCCGAGCGTAACCAGGACATCGTCGTCGAAGTGGACGAAAGTCACTCGGTAGGGCATGACCGCAACAAGAGCATCGGGCACAACGAGACGGTGACGATTGGGAATAACCGTGTGCGCATCGTCAAGCAGGAAGACATCCTTTCTGTGGGCAAGAGGAAAACCGACAGTATCAGCCAGAGCTACGTGATTGAAGTGGGCGAAAACCTACGCCTGGTCTGCGGTAAAAGCATTCTGGAGTTGAACGCCAGCGGGCAGATCAACCTGAGCGGCGTCAATATCAGCTTCCACGCCAGCGGCGATGCCGAGTTCAACACCGGCGGCGTGCTGCACCTGAACAACGGCGGCGGCCCCGGCGCCACGCCCGATGGCCAAGGCCAGAAAGGCGCCATTGACGCCAATATCAAGGCAGCGTTCCCCGCACCTAAAAGCTCCTGACGAGACCTGTTTGCCATGACGTACCGAATCAACGAATTCCAGTTTCAACTGCCCGCCAGTGAGTTGCAGGACGCGACGATCAACATCCTCAAGTTCCCCGAACTGGGCACGTCCCTGATCGTCAGCCGCAGCCTGCTGGCCGAAGGCGAAACCCTGCACAGCAACTTCAACGACCAACTCCAGCGCCTGGAAAAACAGGTGCAGGACTTGCGCTACCAACCGGGTGTCGATGTGCGCCTGGGCGCCGCGCAAGAGGTCGAAGGCATCGAGCTGCGCAGCCAGTTCAACAAGGGCAATGACAAGGTGTTCCAGTATCAGTTGGCCCTGGTGATACCGGGCACACGCAAGATGCTCGCGTTGAGTTATGTGAAGGCGGATAAGCTGGGTGATGCCGAGGCGGCGCATTGGGCGTTGATCAAGAACTCGCTGTCGTTCGACGCGCTTTGATGAGCGGCCTGCATGTCTGACGCACTTTGGGCGGCCCGGATGGGCGATGCGCTGACTCACACATCCATGATGGCCGATATCCTCGGTGGGGTGCTGGAGGTGGCGGCTAACGTGGCGATTACGGCGCTGGCAACAGCAGCAGTCGCGGCGGCTGTAGGCGTGACGATTGCCACTGCCGGTATTGGCGGCTGCATCCTTGGCGCGGTGGTGGGCATCGTGGTGGGCATGGCGATGAGCAAAACGGGGGCAGATAAAGGCCTCAGTAAGATGTGCGAGAACTTCAGCAACGCGCTATTCCCGCCCACGGTCGAAGCCACTATCGCCGTGGGGTCCACCAATACCTTTGTCAATGGCATTCCCGCTGCGCGTGCAGCCGGCTCCATTCCCTCACATGTGGCACCGGCAGGCACGGAGCTTGAACAGACACCGCCTGAACCCGACCCCATGCCGCAGCCCGAACCTGGCTTCCTGGATATGGCCGAGGGCTTCTTTTCCCAACTGTGGCGGCCGACCGTCGCCACGCCCTCTCCAGGCGTCATCCCTGCCCTCACGGACCTCGTCCTATGTGCCCGTCACCCACCGATGCCGCCGCAGCTTCTGGCCGAGGGTTCGGACAAAGTCACCATCAACGGCCAACCTGCTGTGCGCAGTGGCGACCGCAGCATGTGTGATGCGACGGTGGTGTCGTCGGGGCTGATCTCGCCGAACGTCACGATTGGTGGCGGTACCGTGGTCGTACAGGAGATTCGCAGCGGCAAGACGCCGGGTGTGGGCTTGGCGATTGAAGCGCTGATGATGTTGAAGGGGGCAAAAGGCAAAACCCTGAGCAACCTGCCGTGCATGTTGCTCAGTGGGGTGACTTCCTACGCGGTCAGCCAGGCCATGGGCGCAGCAGCCAATGCGACGATGGGGTCGCCCAACCCGGTGCATGCGGCGACTGGGGCAAAGGTGCTGGGCGGTGATACCGAGCTGGACTTTGTATTGCCGGGTATCTTGCCGATCGACTGGCAGCGTTTTTACAACAGCCGGGATGAGCGCCGCGACGGGATGTTTGGCGCGGGCTGGAGTGTCTCATACGAAGTCAGCGTAGAGATTCTGCCGCATCCGGATGGCGGTGAAGAACTGATCTACACCGACGAACAGGGTCGACGCATCAACCTGGGCTCGGTATCGCCGGGCAGTGCGATGTTCAGTGCGGGCGAAGGTTTGAGCGTTCGTCGGCACCGTAACGGGCAGTTGTTGATTGAGAGCAACAACGGGCTGTACCGATTGTTCGACAGCTCACCCACAGCCCCGTCACGTCTACGGTTGAGCCAGCTGGGAGACCGCAATGACAACCGCATTTACCTTGATTATGACCAGTCAGGGCAACTGTTTCGGCTGCGCGATACATTTGATCACGTACAGATTGAGCTGGTACACGCACTAGGCCGCGTCAGCCGTATCGATCGTGTGCGCGCCGACCAGCAACGCGAAACGCTTGCCAGCTATGGGTATGACGTAGCCGGAGAGTTGGCCGAAGTTCGCGATGCGTCTGACCAGATTCAGCGACGTTTCAGTTACGACGCTGGGCGGAGGATGGTCGAACACCAATTGCCAAGCGGACTGCGCTGCTTCTATGAATGGGGCCTGGTTGACGCCACTGAGTGGCGAGTTTTGCGACACTGGACCGATGAAGGCGATGAGTACTGGTTTGAATACGACCTGAATGCCGGCCTGACACGCATCACTGACAACCTTGAGCGTGTCAGTACGCGACTGTGGAATATCCAGCATCAAATCATCTCCTACACCGACAATCTTGGGCAGACGTGGCTCTTTGAGTGGAACGATGAGCGCCAACTACTCAGTACAACCGATCCACAAGGTGGGCGCTATGAGCTCAGCTATGACGAATCCGGCAACCTAATCGCTGAGCTGAACCCACTGGGGCATTCTCACTCAACGCTTTGGCTGGAGCATTGGGCTTTGCCTTTGGTGCAAACAGATGCTGCAGGCAACAGCTGGCGATATCGGTATGACCCGCGTGGGAACTGTGTAAGCGAAACCGATCCTCTGGAACACGTCACTCAGTACCGTTATGACGCCCATGGTCAGGTGGTGGAAATTATCGATGCGACAGGAAAGAGCAAACGCCTGAAATGGAATCACCTGGGCCAGCTCACCGAACGCATCGACTGCTCGGGCTACCCAACCCGGTTCAGCTACGACGACCGTGGCCTGCTCATGACCATTACCGATGCGCTTGGAGAGCGCACTCAGTTCAGTTATGACATGCAAGGCAGATTACTTCGCAGTCAACTGCCCGATGACCGAAGTGTTCACTACCAACGAGATGCTAGTGGCCAGCTGGTGAGTTACACCGACCCCGACGGTCACTCCACTTACTACGAGCGTAACCGCCGAGGCCAGGTCCGTCTGCGTGTGGACGCTCATGGTCGCCAGGTGCATTTTGCTTATGACGCCTATGGTCGATTGCAAACACTCACCAACGAAAACGCGCAGAGCTATCGATTTGCTTGGGATGCAGGGGACCGACTGACAGAGCAGTACAACCTGGATGGCAGTGTGCGTCGTTATCGCTACGGTGCTCTGGACAAAGTCGCCGTTGTTGAGGCTGTTCCTGCGGCCTATGGCAACGGCTTGGCGCTAGTCTCCTCTGAGCCGCAGGCTCCCATCGTCCATCACCTGGAGCGCGACGCCGTCGGGCGCCTGACTGCCAAAGTCACCAGCGATGCGCGCACTGAATATTGTTATGACGCCTTGAACCAACTGACGACTGTCAGGATGGTTGACCGCCAAGACCGCGAACATCTGTTGAGCTTTGCCTATGACGCACTAGGACAACTGGTGGAGGAGCACAATACTGCCGGAACCTTGCGCCATCGCCATGACGAACTTGGCAATCTGATACAAACCCAACTCCCCGACGGACGCTGGGTCAATCGGCTTTACTACGGCAGCGGACATTTACATCAAATCAATCTTGATGGCCGAGTCATCAGCGACTTTGAGCGTGATCGTTTGCACCGTGAAGTATTAAGGACTCAAGGCCAGCTCAGCACGCGCAGCGAGTTTGATCGTGCTGGGCGATTGCGCTCACGCCAGCGCATATTTTCCGCTGCGCTCTCGCCGTTCCCGAGCGCCGATCAACGTCAGTTTGAATATGATCCAAGCGATAATCTGATCGGTCGGCTCGATCAGCATTCGGGCCGACAACGCAGAAACTTGCTGCATTACGACGCTACCCACCGAATCATTGCCAGCCAGGACAGCCTGGGTGGACAACGTGAAACGTTTGCCTACGACGCTGCAGCCAATTTACTCGATGGTCCAGCCACAGGTGCCGGGCTGGTCGTTAATAACCAACTGCTCACCTATCAAGACAAGCGATACCGCTATGACGGGTTTGGCAGGCTGATCGAGAAGCGTAGCGCTAGCCGAGGCGCACAGCACTTCAGCTATGACGCAGAACATCGCTTGGTTGAAGTCGTCAATCAAAGCAGCGCCGGCCAAACCATTGTGCGCATGACTTACGACCCGGTGGGACGACGGGTCGCCAAGTGTGAATATGACAGTAACGGCTACGTCCTTGGGGAGACCCGCTTCACATGGGGCGGTTTGCAGTTGCTGCTTGAGAACCGTAACCAGCAGACCAGCCTGTACTTATACGAAGGCAGTGGCTACCAACCGTTAGCACGCGTTGACGGTGTAGGTACGTTGTCGAAAGTGCGTTATTACCACAATGACCTCAATGGCCTGCCCGAACTGCTGACCGAGTCCAACGGGCATGCACTATGGCAGGCCAGTTACCGGGTATGGGGTAATACGGTAGAAGAAATCCGGGAACCTTATTACATCGAAGAACAGAACCTGAGGTTTCAGGGGCAGTACTTCGATCGAGAAACGGGACTGAATTACAACACGTTTCGATTTTATGACCCCGACATCGGCCGGTTCACCACGCCTGATCCGATAGGGTTGGCGGGAGGAATCAATCTTTACCAGTATGCGAAAAATCCTGTCGGATATATCGATCCGCTAGGCCTGACGCCAGTTGACGCTCCTGGCTACAACGTATACGGCCTGTATGATCTGGACATAAATGGTAAGCCTGTCGGCGACCCCTATTACGTGGGCATCACCAACGACCTTGATCGAAGAACGGCAGAACATGTTGACTCTGGAAGGCTGACCGGAACGAGAAAAACCGGTTTGATCCCGATTGATGAGGACATCACTTATGGGAAAGCCAGGGGTTATGAACAAGCCTATATCGAACGCTATCAAACCAAGAACGGGATAATCGGCGAAAGCCCATCGGCCACCAACCGAGGCAATAAATACAACTCCTTCGATCACGACAACACCACGCGTGAACGAGGTCGCCATAAGTACTTTACAGATGCCTATAACAGCAAAAATTCCGGCCCAGGAAAAAGAGGAGGAGGAAAATGTCGTTGAGTAATTTCAAATTATTCGGCTGGGAAAAAAAGCCAAGAACGGTACTGCGCTCAATCAAGCCTGGGGATGTCTTCTGCTTTGAAGTGAGTAAAGGCCGTTACTGCTTCGGACGGATAATTGCCAAAGTCAGCGTCGGACACACTGCAGAAATTTATGACCTGTTTCTGCCTGAACCCACTGTTTCGGAGCAACAGATAAGCGCCGCAAAGAGAATAATTCCACCCGTTGTGCTGGACAGTTATGGTCTGTTCGATAAAAAAATATCGGGCGAGTGGCGAATCATCGGTTCAGGCCCCGAATTTATCCCTGGCGACGTAGAGAACTTTTATTTCGTTTATGGTGCAGAAGAAAACCGTAAAAAAGTCGACATATTTGGCAACACCAGCCCTGTCTCAAATGCTGCGTCACAGGACTACCCCGCCTACAGCCCAAAACAGGACGATCAAATAAAGTTCATGCTTGGCGCTTAGTTTCAATGGTACCCCCACAAAAAATGGGCACCCGACCCAGTCGGCGTGCCCATTTTTCCTACCACCCCGCCCCCTGTCGAGACGGCACTGCAATTACGCGTTAACAGTGTCTTTCAGCGATTTACCCGGCTTGAATGCGACGGTGTTGCTCGCCTTGATTTTCACAGGCTCACCGGTTTGCGGGTTTTTGCCGGTGCGGGCGCCACGATGGCGTTGCAGGAAGGTGCCGAAGCCAACCAGGGTGACGCTGTCCTTGCGGTGCAGGGCGCCGGTGATTTCTTCGAGAACGGCGTTGAGGACGCGGTTGGCCTGTTCTTTGGTGAGATCTGCTTTTTCAGCGATGGCGGCTGCGAGTTCTGGTTTACGCATGTGTGAAGCCTCTTTGACGGTTTTTTGTTGTTATGTCCGTGCTGCTCTCTTCTGGAGCAGCGCCCAAAGCGCCGCAGGCTCTACTCTGCGGCAGACGGGAGTGAGGATGGCATGCCCTCGCACGCTCCGCCAGTCTCGCGGCGACCTTTCTGAGGGTAGGAATGTGCTAATTCCGACAGAACGACCGGCATTTACGCCAGCAAAGGTGGAAGTTCTTTGTTGAGGGCCAGTTTTTCCATCACCGCCGTGCCCGTCAGCGCATAACCCAGCAGGCGACCGCTGGAGTCGCGGCACAGGGCCTTGATGTCGGCGCCCTGGCCTTCGACGCTCCAGACGCCTTCGGAGCCCCTTGGCGGCGGCGAAACCACCAGCGGGCAGACCGGGGTTTTCACGGTGACGGGCATCGGGCCGTAGCTGACGGCGGTGGCATTGCCGGCCAGGGTTTGGGCCAGAGCGCGGGCGCAGGTCATCAGAGGCATGACGTACAGCAGGTTCAGGCCGTCGACCTCAGCGCAGTCGCCCAGGGCGTAGATGTTGGCGTGGGAGGTCTTGAGGTGACGGTCCACCATGATCCCACGGTTGATTTGCAGGCCCGCGGCGGCAGCCAGGTCGATACGTGGGCGCAGGCCGATGGCCGAAACGACCAGATCGCAGGGGATCACTTCACCGTCAGAAAGGTGCGCTTCCAGCCCGTCCGCAGTGCGCTGCAGGCGGTTGAGCACCGGACCCAGGTGGAAACGCGCGCCCAGGCCTTCCAAGCCAGCTTGTACAGCGGCAGCGGCTGCCGGGTGCAGCAGGGTTGGCATCACTTGCTCGCACGGAGCGACCAGGTCGATTTCATAACCGCCAAGGATCAGGTCATTGGCGAATTCACAGCCAATCAAACCGGCGCCGAGCACCAGCACGCGGCGTTTGCCAGCAGCGGCAGCGCGAAAGCGTGCGTAGTCTTCAAGGTCGTTGATCGGGAAAATCAGTTCCGCCGCGTCGCCTTCAACCGGGACGCTTACGGTTTCTGCACCCCAGGCCAGGATGAGGTCACGGTAAACCACCGCTTCCTCGCCGATCCACAAGCGTTTGTGGCCCGGGTCGATGCCGCTGACACGGGTGTGAGTTCGCACTTCGGCCTTGAGTTGCTCGGCCATGGCGCCCGGCTCAGCCATGCTAAGGCCGTCGGCCTCCTTGTTTTTGCCAAAGCCGGTGGAGAGCATGGGCTTGGAGTAGGAGCGCCCGTCATCTGCGGTGATCAGCAGCAAGGGGGTTTCGCTGTCGAGCTTGCGAAACTCCCGGGCCACGTTATAACCGGCCAATCCTGTGCCGATGATCACGACAGGTGCGTTCATTCCATTCTCCTTGTAGTACGTTTCTTAAATTCGGGATTAAGCGATTTCGATCATTTCGAAATCCATTTTGCCCACGCCGCAATCCGGGCACAGCCAGTCTGCAGGGACATCTTCCCAACGAGTGCCGGGCGCAATGCCGTCATCCGGCCAGCCGTCGGCTTCGTTGTATATAAGGCCACAGACGATACATTGCCACTTCTTCATTACTTGCTTCCTCAGGTTCAGGCGTCTTGGCCGGCGGTCGTTGGATCCAGCGTTGCCGCGCGGCTCAGGGCGTTTTGTACTGATCGGGGCCGGCAGATGCAAGCGCGATCGACGCAAGGTGCCGGTTGAGCCCGGCAAAAGCCCAGGGTGCCATGGTAAGCTCGCCGCCTCTTTTGCTGCCAATACTGACTCACCGTGCCGCACTCAATCGCCCTCCCCGATGCTTGCCAATGGCTGATCCAGAGCCGTTTGAGCCCTCTGCCTACACCTTTGACCCTCAATTGGCTGTTCGATGACGGCTCGCTGACACGGCGGCTGACAGGGCTGTCCAACGACAGTTTCAGCGTAACGCCACTGTTCGAAGGCTGGCAGCCGCTGCGAGACGACGAGTGCGCCGCCCTGGACTTGGCTCCGGCCACTGTCGGCTGGGTGCGCGAGGTGTATTTACGTGGGCACGATCAGCCGTGGGTGTTTGCCCGCAGCGTGGCGGCGCGCAGTGCCTTGCAGGGCGATGGGCTGCACATGGATGAACTGGGCAGCCGCTCCCTGGGCGAGTTGCTGTTCTGCGATCAAGCCTTCACGCGCCAGGCAATCGAGGTGTGCCATTACCCACGGCAATGGCTGCCGACAGCCGATCAGGCGGATGGGCTATGGGCACGCCGCTCACGTTTTGATCGTGGATCGCTAAGCGT
Organism: Pseudomonas sp. H1_D04; assembly: GCF_054683855.1. NCBI lineage: Bacteria > Pseudomonadati > Pseudomonadota > Gammaproteobacteria > Pseudomonadales > Pseudomonadaceae > Pseudomonas > Pseudomonas sp. H1_D04. The sequence goes on along the minus strand of NZ_CP162826.1, from coordinate 2,275,684 downwards.
GTTGGTTGCGGAAATCTTCCTGCCGGACTTCTGGCACGTGCTGCATGAACATCCGGAGAACTGCTGATGTACCAACGTCTGCTCAAATCCCTGAACCGCCTGAACCCGAGGGCCTGGGACTTCATTCAGTTGACCCGGATGGACAAGCCCATCGGCATTTACTTGCTGCTGTGGCCGACACTCTGGGCGTTGTGGATTGCGGGCAAGGGCTCGCCCTCTTTCATCAATATTGTGATTTTCGTGTTGGGCGTGGTGCTGACCCGGGCGGGCGGCTGTGTGATCAATGACTGGGCTGACCGCAAGGTCGATGGCCATGTGAAGCGCACCGAGCAGCGCCCACTGGTGAGCGGAAAGATCAGCTCCAAAGAGGCGCTGGTGTTTTTTGCGGTGCTGATGGGTATCAGTTTCCTGCTGGTGCTGCTGACCAACGCCACCACGATCCTGTTATCCCTTGGTGGATTGGCGCTGGCGGCGAGCTACCCGTTCATGAAGCGCTACACCTATTACCCGCAGGTGGTGCTGGGCGCGGCGTTCTCCTGGGGGATGCCGATGGCCTTCACCGCCGAGACCGGCAGCCTGCCCGCTGCTGCGTGGCTGTTGTACATCGCCAACCTGCTGTGGACGGTAGGCTACGACACGTATTACGCGATGACCGACCGTGACGACGACCTGAAGATTGGCGTGAAATCCACCGCGATCCTGTTTGGCGATGCCGACCGCGTGATCATCCTGACCCTGCAAAGCCTGGCGCTGGTGTGCCTTTTGCTGGCGGGGACGCGGTTTGAGTTGGGCGGATGGTTCCATCTGGGGCTGCTAGCTGCGGCGGGGTGTTTCGCTTGGGAGTTCTGGTACACCCGCGACCGGGACCGCCTGAAATGCTTCAAGGCGTTTTTGCACAACCACTGGGCCGGGTTGGCAATTTTTGTTGGGATTGTGGCGGATTACGGGTTTCGATGAGGGGCGAGGCCCCTCACCGAGAGTGGCCTGAATCAGGGCTTGGCGACTTTCCAGGCGCCGTCCATTTTGCCGTCGCCGGTCATGTCGCCGGCCTTTTTATCCATGACGAAGGTATAGAGCGGCTTACCGTTGTAGGCCCACTGGCTCTTTTGGTCATCACGGGTGATCACAGTCCATTTGCCCATTGGCTTGTCGGTGGACTCGGCCATCAACGGCGGCCAGTTAGTCGCGCACTTGTCGTTGCACATGGATTTGCCATCGGCATCCTTGGCAAAGGTATAGAGCGTCATTTCCTTGTGATCCACCAGCATCCCGTCTTTGGTCATCGCCGGCTCCGCCGCGAACGCCAGGGTCGGCAGCGTCAACGCGGCCGTTACCAGCAGGGCTTTCCAGGAAACAGTACGGTAAGTCATAGGAACCTTCCTTTTGTGGTTGTCAGGATTCGGACCCAAAGGGTAGTCCAGAGTGCCGTGATTTGCCCAAGCGACTAAATTACTGTCACACGACTGCAATAATTCCGTTATCTAATGCGGCGCAAGACAGTTAAATGACAAGAGGATTTTTGAGCATGGTTGGCAGGAGCATTCTGATTGTTGACGACGAAGCGCCCATCCGCGAGATGATCGCCGTTGCGTTGGAAATGGCCGGCTATGACTGCCTGGAGGCTGAGAACTCCCAGCAGGCCCATGCCATTATCGTCGACCGTAAGCCGGACCTGATCCTGCTGGATTGGATGCTGCCTGGCACTTCCGGCATCGAACTGGCCCGCCGCCTCAAGCGTGATGAACTGACCGGGGATATTCCGATCATCATGCTCACCGCCAAGGGCGAAGAGGACAACAAGATTCAGGGCCTGGAAGTGGGCGCTGATGACTACATCACCAAACCCTTTTCCCCACGGGAGTTGGTAGCGCGCCTGAAGGCGGTATTGCGCCGCGCCGGCCCGACCGATGGCGAAGCGCCGATTGAAGTCGGCGGTCTGATTCTCGACCCGATCAGCCACCGCGTCACCATCGACGGCACACCGGCCGAGATGGGCCCGACCGAATACCGCCTGCTGCAATTTTTCATGACCCACCAGGAACGCGCCTACACCCGTGGCCAGCTGCTGGACCAGGTGTGGGGCGGAAATGTGTATGTGGAGGAGCGCACCGTTGACGTGCATATCCGCCGCCTGCGCAAAGCCTTGGGCGACGCCTACGAGAATCTGGTACAAACCGTGCGCGGCACTGGCTACCGGTTCTCCACCAAAAGCTGAGCCAACCCTTCTACTTCCTTAACAGCTGACAAGGACGCATGTTTAAGTGAACCAGAACTGGCATGGCACCCTGATCCGCCACATGCTTCTTTTGATCACCGGCTGCCTGTTGGTCGGGCTGATCAGCGGCTACTACGGCTGGAGCCTGGCCATCGGCATCGGCCTGTACTTGGGTTGGACCCTCAAGCAACTGCTGCGTCTGCACGAATGGCTGCGCCAGCACAAACCCGACGAAGCACCACCCGACGGCTACGGCCTGTGGGGCGAGGTGTTCGACAGTATTTACCACCTGCAACGCCGCGACCAACGGGTACGCGGTCGCCTGCAAGCGGTGATCGACCGGGTGCAGGAGTCCACCGCCGCGCTCAAGGACGCGGTGATCATGCTCGACAGCGACGGCAACCTGGAATGGTGGAACCGCGCCGCCGAGACCCTGCTGGGCCTCAAAACGCCCCAGGACAGCGGCCAGCCGGTGACCAACTTGGTACGCCACCCGCGCTTCAAGGAATACTTCGAGCAGGACAACTACGAAGAAGCCTTGGAAATCCCCTCGCCGACCAACGACCGTGTGCGCATCCAGCTGTACCTGACGCGCTATGGCAACAACGAGCACCTGATGCTGGTTCGCGACGTAACGCGCATCCACCAACTGGAGCAGATGCGCAAAGACTTCGTCGCCAACGTCTCCCATGAACTGCGCACGCCGTTGACGGTGATCTGCGGCTATCTGGAGACGCTGCTGGATAACGTCGACGAGATCAACCCACGCTGGAGCCGTGCACTGCAGCAGATGCAGCAACAAGGCTCGCGCATGCAGACCCTGCTCAACGACCTGCTGTTGCTGGCCAAGCTTGAAGCCACCGATTACCCCTCGGACAATCATCCGGTGGCGGTGCAAAGCCTGTTGCAGACCATCAAGAATGACGCGCAGGCCCTTTCCGGCGAGCGCGGGCAGCAGATCAGCCTGGAAGCCGACCCACAGGTGTTGCTCAAGGGCAGCGAAGGCGAATTGCGTAGCGCGTTCTCCAATCTGGTGTTCAACGCCGTGAAGTACACGCAGGACAAAGGCGCCATCCGCATCCGCTGGTGGGCCGACGAGCAAGGCGCGCACCTGAGCGTGCAGGACTCCGGCATCGGCATCGACGCCAAGCACTTGCCTCGCCTGACCGAGCGTTTCTACCGTGTCGACTCCAGCCGCAACTCCAACACCGGCGGCACCGGGCTGGGCCTTGCCATCGTCAAACATGTGCTGCTGCGCCACCGAGCGCGCCTGGAAATCAGCAGCGTGCTGGGACATGGCAGCACCTTTACCTGCCATTTTCCGCCGGCGCAGGTGACCCGTTCGCGGCTTGTCGGAAATGACGAATAACTCAAACACAGCACAAAACCAAATGTGGGAGGGGGCTTGCTCCCGATGGCGGTGCATCAGTATCAGATATGCTGACTGACACACTGCTATCGGGAGCAAGCCCCCTCCCACAATTGGAATTGTGCTGTTTCGAATAAGGCATTCCAGGCCCCACCCGGCGGTAACCACTAGGCAAGCGCCCCGCCAGCCGCTACATTGGCCGACTTGCGCCTGCCTCTCGGGCCTGCCTGTCACCCCTTATTGAACACATGGAACCTGCAAAACCCAATCATGGACCCTTCCCCTGGTATCACCCTCTCTACACTCTTCGCCGACTTCGGCATGATTCTTTTTGCTCTGATCCTGGTACTGCTCAACGGTTTTTTCGTTGCGGCGGAATTTGCCATGGTCAAGTTGCGCTCCACCCGAGTCGAGGCCATCGCCCACACCAACGGCTGGCGTGGACAGATCCTGCGTACCGTACACAGCCAGCTCGACGCTTACCTGTCGGCCTGCCAGCTGGGTATCACCCTCGCCTCCCTGGGCCTGGGTTGGGTCGGTGAGCCGGCGTTTGCGCACATCCTTGAACCGATGTTGGCCGCCGTGGGCGTCGAATCGCCGGAAGTGATCAAGGGCGTGTCGTTCTTTGCGGCGTTCTTCGTGATTTCCTACCTGCACATCGTGGTCGGTGAGCTGGCGCCCAAATCCTGGGCCATTCGCAAACCCGAGTTGCTGTCGCTGTGGACGGCGGTGCCGCTGTACTTGTTCTACTGGGCCATGTACCCGGCCATCTACCTGCTCAACGCCAGCGCCAACGCGATCCTGCGCATCGCCGGCCAAGGCGAGCCTGGCCCGCACCATGAGCACCATTACAGCCGCGAAGAACTCAAGCTGATCCTGCACTCCAGCCGTGGCCAGGACCCTAGCGACCAAGGCATGCGCGTATTGGCCTCGGCCGTGGAAATGGGCGAACTGGAAGTGGTCGACTGGGCCAACTCCCGCGAAGACCTAGTGACACTGGAATTCAACGCACCGCTCAAGGAAATCCTCGCACTATTCCGCCGCCACAAGTTCAGCCGCTACCCGGTGTACGACAGCGTCCGCCAGGAGTTCGTCGGCCTGCTGCACATCAAGGACTTGCTGCTGGAGCTGGCCGAACTCGACCATATCCCCGAGTCGTTCAACCTGGCCGAGCTGACTCGCCCGCTGGAGCGCGTGTCGCGACACATGCCGCTGTCGCAGTTGCTGGAGCAGTTCCGTAAAGGCGGCTCGCACTTCGCCGTGGTCGAAGAGGCCGACGGCAACATCATCGGCTACCTGACCATGGAAGACGTGCTGGAAGTGCTGGTCGGCGATATCCAGGACGAACACCGCAAGGCCGAACGCGGCATCCTGGCCTACCAGCCGGGCAAGCTGCTGGTACGTGGCGATACCCCGTTGTTCAAGGTGGAACGCCTGCTCGGCATCGACCTGGACCATATCGAAGCCGAAACCCTGGCCGGCCTGGTCTACGAAACCCTGAAACGGGTGCCGGAAGAGGAAGAAGTGCTGGAGGTTGAAGGCCTGCGGATCATCATCAAGAAAATGAAAGGACCGAAGATCGTACTGGCCAAGGTATTGATGCTCGATTGACCCTCAATTGCCCAACGCAAAGTTGGGCAATGCGCCCACCGGCTGGTTGAACTCATACGGGATCGACACCAGCCCTGCCTCGGTGGCGCGCTGTACCACAAAGTGCAGGTGCGGCCCGCTGCTGTTGCCGGTATTGCCCGACAACGCCAGCGGACTCCCCACCGCCACGCGCTGCCCTACCCTCACACTGACCGACCCTTGCTTCAGATGCAGGTAGACCCCCTCGGTGCCGTCATCATGCTGCACCCGCACAAAATTCCCCGATGCATCATTGCCCCGCCCGGCCTGCTCGTTCTCGGTCTTCACCACCACACCACTGCGCGCGGCGATGATCGGCGTGCCTTCGGGCATGGCGATGTCCATGGCGTAGCGGCTCTTGACGTCGGTGTGGCTGAAGCTGCCGCTGGGACCTTGGGTCAAGCGGAACGGACCGCCGCGCCAGGGCAAGGGGTAGCGGTAGGCTTGGGGTCGATAACGGGGGTTGGCCTGTCGAGCATTGGACGCTCGACCTTGCGTTCCTGGATCACAAACGCCTGGGCGCCGGGGGTTTGCCGGTCGCTGAAAAACACCACGCCATTGGCGTCAGTGGATTTGTAGAGGGTCATGGCCAAGGTCGAGGTGGTGACCGTGGCCAACCCGCAGCAGATCAAAAGACGAAGGAGCATGGCGCGAACCTGCCGGGATGACTGAGCGGCAGGTTAGCAAGGGTTAATGACAATCTTGTGGTGAGCTGAACCTTAAAGGATCAGGCACCCGGCACAAAATGCTTCTGAGCCGTACCGCGCGCAATCAGGCGGGAAATGTAGTCGAGTTTCTGCGCATCCTGGTCAATAAACCGGAAGGTCAGTTGCAGCCAGTCGCTGTCGGGCTTGGGCTCGAAGGCGACGATGGCGTGCAGGTAGCCGTTGAGACGGGCCACCTCGGCGTTGTCGCCTTGCTCAAGGTCGAGCACCGCACTTTCCAGCACCTGAGGCAGGACTTCAGTGCGACGCACTACCAGCAGCGCCTCCTTGATGCTCAGCGCTTTGATGACACATTGCTGAGTGCCGCTGGACAGCCGCAGTTGACCCTGGCCACGACCGGCGGCCGGCGCGGCGGAAGGGGCTTGCACTGGCGGGCTGTTGAGCAGGCCTTTGCTGGGCGCTGACGCCGCAGCTGCAACGGGGGCCGAACGCAACGCTTCAGGCTTGCCGCCCGTCAGGGCGCTCAGGGAATCGTTGCCGAAGGCCGAGTTCATTTTGGTCGGCGCGCTGGCAACCAGGGCGTCGAGGCGACCGACCTTGTGCAGGGCCTGTTTGACCTTGTTCAGCAGTTGCTCGTTAGTGAACGGTTTGCTGACGTAACCAGAAACCCCGGCCTGGATCGCCTGCACTACGTTCTCTTTGTCGCCCCGGCTGGTCACCATCACAAACGGCATGGCTTTGAGGTGCGGTTGCTCACGGCACCAGGTCAACAGCTCCAGGCCGGACATCTCCGGCATTTCCCAGTCGCACAGCACCAGGTCGAAGCTCTCGCGCATCAGTATGGTCTGGGCCTTCTTGCCGTTTACCGCATCTTCAAGCTTGATCCCGGGGAAGTAGTTGCGCAGGCACTTCTTCACCAGATCGCGGATAAACGAGGCGTCATCCACCACCAATACACTGACTTTACTCATCGACCCTTCATCCTATAAAAACTTCGGCACGCAGAACGCCTGACTGATGGCATTTTGCCAAAACTCGGTAGTCACAGCTGGACTTTATTTATTCCGCTGCGCAAAAAATTCAGACACCAGAAACGAAAACGCCCGACCAAAGGCCGGGCGTTAATTTCTCGGGCAACCTTACTTATCGTCAGATTCGCCCGGAACATTAGGGATTTGATCGGCGGAACCTTCAACTTCAGCCTTCATGCGCTTAAGGCCCATGTGCCGTACGTCAGTACCGCGAACCAAATAGATCACCAGTTCCGAGATATTGCGCGCGTGATCGCCGATCCGCTCCAGGGAACGCAGCACCCAGATGATGCTCAAGACCCGCGAGATAGAGCGCGGGTCTTCCATCATGTAGGTGGCCAGCTCACGCAGGGCTGTCTTGTATTCGCGGTCGATGACTTTGTCGTACTGCGCCACCGACAACGCCAGATCGGCGTCGAAACGCGCAAACGCGTCAAGCGCATCGCGCACCATGTTGCGCACCTGGTCGCCGATGTGGCGAACCTCCACGTAGCCGCGCGGCGCTTCGCCTTCCTCGCACAGCTGGATGGCGCGACGGGCGATCTTGGTGGCCTCATCGCCGATGCGCTCCAGGTCGATTACCGACTTGGAGATGCTGATGATCAAACGCAGGTCCGAGGCCGCTGGCTGGCGACGGGCCAGAATGCGCAGGCATTCTTCGTCGATATTGCGTTCCATCTGGTTGATCTGGTCATCAATCTCACGCACCTGCTGGGCCAGGCCCGAGTCGGCCTCGATCAGCGCGGTCACGGCGTCGTTGACTTGCTTCTCCACCAAGCCGCCCATCGCCAGGAGGTGGCTGCGCACTTCCTCAAGCTCGGCGTTGAACTGCGCGGAGATGTGATGGGTAAGGCCTTCTTTGCTAATCATGTTGGCGTCCTTGGAGCGTCCGGTAAGGTGCGGAGAACCGCAGCGTCAATGCAAACAGAACCACAGCTTCCTAGCCGTAGCGACCGGTGATGTAGTCTTCGGTCTGCTTCTTCGCCGGATTGGTGAACAGGGTGTCGGTATCGCCGAACTCCACCAGCTTGCCCATGTACATGAACGCGGTGTAGTCGGAAACCCGCGCCGCCTGTTGCATGTTGTGGGTCACGATAACGATGGTGAACTTGGACTTGAGCTCGTAGATCAGCTCTTCCACTTTCAGGGTCGAGATCGGGTCGAGTGCCGAACACGGTTCGTCGAGCAGCAACACTTCCGGCTCCACGGCGATGGTGCGGGCGATCACCAGACGTTGCTGCTGACCACCGGACAAGCCGAGTGCCGACTCATGCAGACGGTCCTTGACCTCGTCCCACAGCGCCGCGCCTTTAAGGGCCCACTCAACCGCTTCGTCGAGGATGCGCTTCTTGTTGATGCCCTGGATACGCAGGCCATAGACCACGTTTTCGTAAATGGTCTTGGGGAACGGGTTCGGCTTCTGGAACACCATGCCCACGCGGCGACGCAGCTCGGCCACGTCTTCGCCCTTGCGGTAGATGTTGGTGCCGTAGAGGTTGATCGCACCTTCCACACGGCAACCGTCGACCAGGTCGTTCATGCGGTTGAACGTGCGCAACAGCGTGGACTTACCGCAGCCCGACGGGCCGATAAAGGCGGTCACGCGCTGCTTGGGAATGTTCATGCTGACGTCGAACAGCGCCTGCTTGTCACCGTAGTAAAGGCTCAAGCCCGGTACTTCGATGGCCACGGTTTCCTGGGCCAGGCTCAGGCTCTGCTTGTCGCGACCCAGGGCAGACATGTTGATGCCATGGGAATGGGTGTCGTGTTGCATGGGATGCTCCCTGTGCTGTTGTGTGGGAGGGGGCTTGCCCCCGATAGCGATGCTTCAGGAACATGTGTGCCGGCTGGCACACCGCTCGGGAGCAAGCCCCCTCCCACAAATAAGTCCGCGTTCAATTCAGATCAGCTGTCCAGCGCCTTGTACTTCTCGCGCAAGTGGTTACGAATCCACACCGCCGACAAGTTGAGCGTGGCGATCACCAGCACCAGCAGCAAGGCGGTGGCGTACACCAGTGGCCGTGCGGCTTCGACGTTGGGGCTCTGGAAGCCGACGTCATAAATATGGAAGCCCAAGTGCATGATCTTCTGGTCCAGGTGCAGGTACGGGTAGTTGCCATCCAGCGGCAGCGACGGGGCCAGTTTCACCACGCCGACCAGCATCAGCGGCGCCACTTCACCGGCGGCACGGGCCACGGCCAGGATCATGCCGGTCATCATCGCCGGGCTGGCCATCGGTAGCACGATCTTCCACAGCGTTTCCGCCTTGGTCGCGCCCAGAGCCAGGGAGCCTTCACGCACGGTGCGGGGAATCCGCGCCAGGCCTTCTTCGGTGGCCACGATCACCACCGGCACCGCCAGCAGCGCCAGGGTCAGCGAGGCCCACAGCAGGCCCGGCGTACCGAAGGTCGGTGCCGGCAGGGCTTCGGCGAAGAACAGGCGGTCAACTGAGCCACCCAGTACATACACGAAGAAGCCCAGGCCGAACACGCCGTAGACGATGGCCGGTACACCGGCCAAGTTGTTCACGGCGATGCGGATGATTCGAGTCAGGGTGTTCTGCTTGGCGTATTCACGCAGGTACACGGCCGCCAGCACGCCGAACGGGGTCACGATCATCGCCATGATCAGGGTCATCATCACCGTGCCGAAGATCGCCGGGAAAATCCCGCCTTCGGTGTTGGCTTCCCGTGGGTCATCGCTCAAGAATTCCCAGACCTTGCTGAAGTAGAAGCCGATCTTGGTCATCGTGCCCATGGCGTTCGGCTGGTAGGCGTGGACCACTTTGCCGATGCCGATTTCAATTTCCTTGCCGTTGCCATCGCGAGCAGTCAAGGCATCGCGGTTGAACTGGGCGTGCAGATCGGCAAGGCGCGCTTCGATGTCCTGGTAACGGGCATTCAGCTCGGCGCGGTCAGCATCCATATCGGCCTGGGCGGCGGCATCAAGCTTGCCTTCCAGCTCCAATTTGCGACCGTGCAGACGAATGCGTTCGAGTCCGGCGTTGATCGCACCGATATCAGTTTTTTCCAGGCTTTTAAGCTGTGCGGCGAGCTTGTTGACGCGATCGACACGGGCCTGCAGCTCCGGCCAAGCGGCCTCGCCTTCGGCGATGACCTTGCCATCCTGCTTGACGTTGACCAGCGTGCCGTAGAAATTGCCCCACTCACGACGCTCGATGGCCATGAGGTTTTTCGGTGTGCTCTGGTCTTTCAACCACTCGCCAACGATCCAGGTGAAGTCGTTGCCATTCAAATCTCGGTTGCCGACCTTGATCAGCTCGCGGGTCATGAACTCCGGGCCTTCATCAGGCACCGGCAGGCCAGCACTTTTCAGGCGCTCGCGGGGCACTTCTTCTTTCTGCACCACTTCGCCGATGACGATGTGGTTTTCCTGGCCCGGCACGTTGTAGTTGGCCTGGATCAGGTCAGCTGGCCAGAAGTGGCCCAAACCACGTACGGCAATCACGGCCAGCAAACCAATGGTCATGATGACCGCGATGGACACCGCGCCACCGCTGATCCAGACGCCAGGGGCGCCGCTCTTGAACCATCCATTCAGGGAGTTCTGTTTCACAGACTTCTACCTTTCTTAAAGCGACGAGTATTTCTTGCGCAGACGCTGACGGATCAGCTCGGCGAGGGTGTTCATGACGAAGGTGAACAGCAGCAGCACCAGCGCCGAGAGGAACAGCACGCGGTAGTGACTGCCGCCCACTTCCGACTCCGGCATTTCCACCGCGACGTTGGCCGCGAGCGTTCGCAGGCCTTCGAACAGGTTCATCTCCATCACCGGCGTGTTACCGGTGGCCATCAGCACGATCATGGTCTCGCCTACTGCACGGCCCATGCCGATCATCAGTGCGGAGAAGATGCCCGGGCTGGCGGTCAGGATCACCACGCGCGTCATGGTCTGCCACGGCGTGGCGCCCAGCGCCAGGGAGCCCAGGGTCAGGCCGCGCGGCACGCTGAATACGGCGTCTTCGGCGATGGAGTAGATGTTCGGAATCACCGCAAAACCCATGGCCAGGCCGACTACCAGGGCGTTGCGCTGGTCGTAGGTAATGCCTAGGTCGTGGGAGATCCACATACGCATGTCGCCGCCGAAGAACCAGGTTTCCAGGTACGGGCTCATGTACAGCGAGAGCCAGCCCACAAACAGGATCACCGGGATCAGGATTGCGCTTTCCCAACCATCGGGCACGCGCAGGCGGATGGATTCAGGCAGGCGGCTGAAGACAAACCCGGCCACCAGGATGCCAATCGGCAACAGCATCAGCAGACTGAAAATCCCCGGCAGATGCCCTTCGACATACGGCGCCAGGAACAGGCCGGCGAAGAAACCGAGGATCACCGTCGGCATCGCTTCCATCAATTCGATCACCGGCTTGACCTTGCGGCGCAGGCTCGGGGCCATGAAGTAGGCGGTGTAGATCGCAGCGGCAACGGCCAGCGGTGCGGCCAGCAGCATGGCGTAGAACGCGGCCTTCAAGGTACCGAAGGTCAGCGGGGCCAGACTCATTTTGGGTTCAAAGTCGGTGTTGGCGGCGGTCGACTGCCACACGTATTTAGGCTCGTCGTAGTTTTCGTACCAGACCTTGCTCCAGAGCGCGCTCCATGACACTTCCGGGTGCGGGTTGTCGAGCAGCAGCGGTTGCAGCTTGCCGCCGGCTTCGACGATCACGCGGTTGGCCCGTGGTGACAGGCCGAACACGCCCTGACCATCGACCACTGGGTCCACCAGGAGGGTGCGGTGGGCGGTGCTGTGGAACACGCCGAACTTGCCGGATGCGTCCAGGACAGTGAAGCCTTTGCGGCGCTCTTCGGCAGTGATTTCGACGATAGGCGCAGTGCCCATCTGGAAGGTGCGGATCTGCTTGAAGCGCTGTTCGCCATCCGGGTCGCGGGCCATGAACCACTGGGCCAGGCCGCCTTTGGAGTTACCGATGATCAGCGAGATACCGCCCACCAGTTGGGTGCTGGCCGTGATTTCAGCGTTGCCGTCTTCCAACAATTTGTAGCGACCGTTGAGGCTCTTGTCGCGCAGGCTGAACACATCGGCCAGGGCACGGCCGTTGATCACATACAGCCATTGCTGGCGCGGGTCGATGAAGATCGCCTTCACCGGCTCGGTCATTTGCGGCAGCTCGACACGCTTCTGCTCACTGGTGACTTCGCCAGTCATCATGTTTTCTTCGCGGCTCAGGGTCAGCACGTTCAAGTGCGAACCGGCCGAGCCTGCGATCACCAACGAGCTATCAGTGGCGTTGAGGGCGACATGCTCCAGCGGGCGGCCGGCGTCATCCAGCACGATCGGCGTTTCACCGTAAGGGTATTCAATCGCCGGGGTGATGGTTTTCTTGCCGTCCGGGTAAGACACCTTATAGGTGTGACGGAACACCAGGGACTGGCCATTGGACAAACCGAGGATCACCAGCGGGCTGCCCGGCTGATCTTCACCAATAGAAGCAACGCTGGTGCCGGCTGGAAGCGGCAGGTCGACGCGCTTGAGTTCAGCACCGGTCTCGACTTCAAAGAAAAGCGCCTGGCCCTTGTCGGAAACCCGCATGGCGACTTGGTTCTGTTCTTCGAGGGAGATCATCAGCGGCTTGCCGGCGTCCTGAATCCAGGCCGGCGTCAGCGCGTCTTCCTTGGTCAACGAGGCGCCCTGAAACAATGGCGCGACGACGTAGGCGAGGAAGAAGAAGATCAGGGTGATAGCGCCAAGGACAGCGAGGCCGCCCACCAGCACGTACCAACGGGTCAGGCGATCTTTAAGCGCGCGAATGCGGCGCTTGCGTTGCAGCTCAGGCGTATTGAAATCAATGCGCTTGGGAGGAGAAGTCGTCGTCATGGTGGAATTGGCCAGATCATTCATGCGCACACCCTAGCGATCCTGTATGACAGAAAGATGACAGTGCAGTGACGCAACAAATCCGCCGCGAAGCATAGCTGGCAGCGGACTAGAAAATTCGGATGCGAGGCCGGTGAGCCGGCCCCGCGGAGGCAATCAGTTGCCTTCTTTCAAACCCAGGTCAGCCAGGGCCTTGGCGGCAACTTTGGCTGGCAGTGGGATGTAGCCGTCTTTCACTACAACTTCCTGGCCTTGCTTCGACAGCACAAGCTTCACGAACTCAGCTTCCAGCGGAGCCAGAGGCTTGTTCGGGGCTTTGTTGACGTAAACGTAGAGGAAACGCGACAGCGGGTATTTGCCGTTCAGGGCGTTTTCTTCGGTGTCTTCGATGAAGTCAGTGCTGCCTTTCTTGGCCAGGGCCACGGTCTTCACGCTGGCGGTCTTGTAGCCGATGCCCGAGTAACCGATGCCGTTCAGCGAGGAGCTGATCGACTGCACGACCGACGCCGAGCCAGGTTGTTCGTTCACGTTAGGCTTGTAGTCACCTTTGCACAGGGCCTCTTCCTTGAAGTAGCCGTAGGTGCCGGATACCGAGTTACGACCGAACAGCTGTACTGGCTTGTTGGCCAGGTCGCCGGTCACACCCAGGTCGCCCCAGGTTTTCACGTCGGCTTTGCCACCGCACAGGCGAGTCGAGGAGAAGATCGCGTCGACTTGCTCCATGGTCAGGTGCTGGATCGGGTTGTCCTTGTGCACGAACACGGCCAGGGCATCCACGGCAACCGGGATAGCGGTTGGCTTGTAGCCGTACTTCTGCTCGAAGGCAGCCAGTTCGGTGTCCTTCATCTTGCGGCTCATCGGGCCCAGGTTGGAGGTGCCTTCAGTCAGCGCAGGTGGTGCGGTAGCGGAGCCGGCAGCTTGAATCTGGATGTTGACGTTCGGGTATTCCTTTTTGTAACCCTCGGCCCACAGGGTCATCAGGTTAGCCAGGGTATCGGAACCGACGCTGGACAAGTTGCCCGACACACCAGTGGTCTTAACGTAAGCCGGGATTGCCGGATCAACACCTGCGGCCACCGCGTTGGCGGTCGCAACGCCAGCAGCGACAAAAGTCATTGCCGCCATCAAACGTTTCAGTTTCATGCCTTGCTCCTAGCAGATAGGGATAGTTGGATCGGGGCCAAGTATCGAGAGGCCGTGTGAACACTCTATGTCTGAAATATGACAATTGGATGAAAGGCCAGCATTGGGAGATCAAGCAGGTCAGGAAGGTATGGCGCGGAGAAACGGGGGTAATGCGCAGGTAACGCGGTAGATCAGCTACACACTGCAATCAATGAACGGACACCTGCCCCGTGGCGAGGGAGCTTGCCCTCTCGCCACGGGTGGATCGGGCTGCTTTTAGCGGCCACGCTTCCACAGATACCCACCTACCACCATCCCCATGACACACAGCGCGGCCACGTAGTAAGCCGGGCCCATCGGGCTTTCCTTCATCAGCAGGGACACCGCCAGCGGCGTGAGGCCACCAAACACGGCGTAGGCCACGTTGTAGGAAAACGATAAGCCGCTGAAGCGCACCACTGGCGGGAAGGCTTTCACCATCACGTACGGCACCACGCCAATGGTGCCGACGAACAGGCCGGTCAAGGCGTACAGCGGGAACAGCCAGTCCGGGTGAGTCAGCAGGCTGTGGTAGAGCGTCCAAGAGGTCGCCAGCAGCAGCGCGCAACCACTGATCAGCACGCGGCCTGCACCAAAGCGGTCGGCCAGGGCGCCGGAGGCGATGCAACCCAGGCTCAAGGTCACGATAGCCAGGCTGTTGGCTTGCAGCGCAACGGTCGGGCTGAAATGGTAGATGGTTTGCAGCACGGTCGGAGTCATCAGGATCACCACTACCACGCCGGCCGACAGCAGCCAGGTCAGCAGCATCGACAGCACGATCGCGCCACGGTGGTCGCGCAGTACCGCGCGCAATGGCAACTCGGCGGCCAGGGTTTTGCGTTGCTGCATCTCGGCGAAGATCGGCGTTTCATGCAGCCAGCGACGCAGGTACACCGACAGCAGGCCAAACACGCCGCCAAGCAGGAACGGGATACGCCAGGCGTAATCCGAGACCTGCTCAGGGCTATAAATGGTGTTGATCGCGGTAGCCACCAGCGAACCCAGCAGAATGCCGGCGGTGAGGCCGCTGGTCAGGGTGCCGCAGGCGTAGCCAATGTGGCGTGGCGGAACGTGTTCGGAGACGAACACCCACGCGCCTGGCACTTCACCGCCAATCGCCGCGCCCTGGATGACGCGCATCAGCAGCAGCAGGATCGGCGCCCACAGGCCGATCTGCGCGTAGGTTGGCAGCAGGCCCATGATCAGGGTCGGTACGGCCATCATGAAGATGCTCAGGGTGAACATTTTCTTGCGACCCAGCAGGTCGCCGAAGTGCGCCATGATGATGCCACCCAGCGGGCGGGCCAGGTAACCGGCGGCGAAGATGCCGAAGGTCTGCATCATTCGCAGCCATTCGGGCATATCGGCAGGGAAGAACAGCTTTCCGACCACAGTGGCGAAAAACACGAAAATGATGAAATCATAAAATTCCAGCGCCCCGCCCAAGGCAGACAGCGACAGGGTTTTGTAGTCGTTGCGGGTCAGCGGGCGCGAAGGTTGCGCACTGCTTGCGGGCACGGAGGACATGGCAAGGCTTCTCTTATAGTAATCATCGTAATAAGGACGGCACGCCCGGGACTTGCGGCGGGTCTGGCAAGATAGCAAATCGCTTGTAAAAGCACAGCGCCAGGAGAACAGTTGTGCATAAAAGCCGCGATACAGCGTCTATTTACCGACCAAATGAACGCCGGGAGGTCGTCGTGGCGCCAGGGTCTCGATATACTCGGCCCTTGCGAGCGCAAGACCCGCAGCCTTGAGGGGCTGCTGTGCCAAAACGTCGTTGGGTGCCATCCAGCCGATTTGGCAGAGTTTCCCTTTAGTACGCCTTACGAGAAACGTATCGAACGGAGTATGTTTGTGCTGAAACGTTTTTCTAACAGTCGGCTATCCACCCTGCTCCACCTATAAAAGCGTCACGGGTCAGAGGCCCCACGGCATGATCGAACTCGAACAAGAAGATCCTATCCCGCAAGGCGATCTCGCCCTGCAAATCACCGCGCTCCCGCGTGAAACCAATGGCTTTGGCGATATCTTCGGCGGCTGGCTGGTCGCGCAGATGGACTTGGCCGGTACCGCCATGGCCAGCAAGGTTGCGGGCGGTCGCGTGGCTACCGTGGCGATTGATCGCATGGCGTTCCTGGTGCCGGTGGCCGTGGGCGCGCAGTTGTCCTTCTATACCCAGGCCCTGGAAATCGGCCGCAGCTCGATCCAGATGATGGTCGAAGTGTGGAGCGACGACCCACTGTCTAGCGAATGGCGCAAGGTGACCGAGGCGGTGTTTGTATTCGTCGCTATCGATGGCAGCGGCCGCACGCGCTCAGTGCCGTCGCGCGCGCGTTAAACCTCGCCGGGTTTTGACGGTCAATTGCCCCATTGCCTGCCATTGAGAGTGCTGTGTATGCCTACGCCCCACGTTGAAACCGTGAAAATCGACGAGCTGGACTGCTGGCGTATCCGCCACAACGGCGCTGAACTGATGATTGCCCAGCAGGGCGCGCATATCTTCAGTTACGGGCGTGAGGGCGAGCAGCCGCTGATCTGGCCGAACCCTGAAGCGGTATTCAAGCAAGGCAAAGGCATCCGCACTGGCGTACCGGTGTGCTGGCCATGGTTCGGGGTGTTCGACCGCAACCCGCAGAGCGTGAAGGCGATGCGCCAAAGTGATCAACCTGCGGGCGCTCACGGTTTCGTGCGTACCGCGACCTGGGCATTGGCCGGGACAACACTTGAAGGTGAAACGCTGCGGGTGGACCTGGAACTACCTGTTCCTGCAGGCGGCTTTCCCGGCTGGCCCCATCAGGTCGACCTGACCTTGAGTCTGCTGCTAAACGATCAACTGCACATCCGCCTGACCAGCCATAACCGTGGCACCGACACCGTAACCCTGAGCCAGGCGCTGCACACCTACTTCGCCGTGAGCGATGTGCGCAACGTGCAGGTCGACGGCCTGGACGGCTCGGCGTACATCGATACCGCCGATGGCTGGAGCGAGAAGAAGCAATCCGGCCTGCTGCACTTCAGTGCCGAAACCGACCGCATTTACCTCGATACGCCCGCGCAGTTGAGCATTGTCGACAGAGACTGGCAGCGCCAAATCCAACTCACCAGTGAAGGCTCGAAATCGACCGTGATCTGGAACCCCTGGACCGAACGCGCCAAGGCCTTCGACGACATGGCCGACGATGGCTGGCAGGGCATGCTGTGCATCGAGACGGCGAATGTGCTGGATGATGTGGTGAGCTTGGCCCCAGGTAAAAGCCACACACTGGGCGTGAGCATCACCTCTATCGCCCTGTAAACCCAATCGAAAATGTGGGAGGGGGCTTGCTCCCGATAGCAGAGTGTCAGTCAGCAGATTTGTTGCTGATAGCCGCTATCGGGAGCAAACCCCCTCCCACATTGTTATGCGCCGGGTTTTAGAGATCTGACTCCTTCACCACCCGCACCTTGCCCGCATCCAGCGCATACGCCGCATCCGCCAGGTCGTTATTCACCTTCTCTACCTTCAACGTACCCGTAACCCAAAGCGGCGTGTAGATATCATCCAGCTTCAACCCTTTGGGATAACGCACCAGCACCAGCTGGTTAGGCGGCGGTGGTGGGACGTGAATGCACGCGCCTGGATACGGCACCAGGAAGAACAACGTACTGCGGCCCTTGGCATCGGTTTCCAACGGCACCGGGTAGCCGCCGATGCGGATGTCCTTGCCGTTCATCGCAGCCACGGTCTTGGTGGAATACATCACCGCCGGCAAGCCTTTGCTCTGCTTGAGGCCGCCCTTATCGGTAAAGGTGCCTTGGGCTTCCGGGGAGTTGTGATCGATCTCGGGCATGGCTTCGAGAGCCTTTTGGTCCGACAGCGGCATCAGGTCGAGCCAGTCGGTTTCCGGCAATTCGCCGGCGTGCGCCAGGCCAGAGCCCAGCAGGAGGAGAGTCAACAGAAGACGGCGCATGGAGAGGCTCGGCAAGTACAAGTGCCGAGCATTCTAGCCCTCTGCGCCTGCGCAGCGCAGAGGACTTTGTCGGCGGATTACTTCTTTTTGATCAGGCCGTAGATCACCAGCAGCACAATGGCACCGACCAACGCACCAAGGAAGCCTGCACCTTGGCCAGCCTGGTAGATACCCAGTGCCTGACCACCGTAGGTCGCGGCCAGGGAGCCGGCGATACCCAGCAGGATAGTCATGATCCAGCCCATGCTGTCGTCGCCGGGCTTGAGGAAACGCGCCAGCAGGCCGACGATAAAGCCGATAAAGATGGTTCCGATGATGCCCATGGCATTTCCCTCTGATTGAATGTGAGTCATGCCAAAGCCTAGTCAGGCTTTGCCATCCTGCAATCAGAGAGACGGCGGCAACCAATGGTTCCCGCCGTCACCAGGCTTATTGCTCAGCGATCAGCGCTTCAACCTTAAGGATCTGCGCTTGCAGTGTCGCACGGTCCTTGCAGCGCAGGTTGGCGTGGCCGACCTTGCGCCCGGCCTTGAAGGCCTTGCCGTAGTGATGCAGGTGGCAGTCATCGATGGCGATGACTTTTTCCACCGGCGGCACAACGCCAATGAAGTTGAGCATGGCGCTCTCGCCGACCTTGGCCGTGGAGCCCAGTGGCAAGCCCGCCACCGCCCGCAGGTGGTTTTCGAACTGGCTGCACTCGGCGCCTTCGGTGGTCCAATGCCCGGAGTTGTGCACGCGAGGGGCGATTTCGTTGGCTTTGAGGCCGCCGTCGACTTCAAAGAACTCGAACGCCATCACGCCAACATAATCCAGCTGCTTGAGCACACGGCTGGAATAGTCTTCGGCCAGGGCCTGCAACGGGTGGTCGGTGCTGGCCACGGACAGCTTGAGGATGCCGCTGTCGTGGGTGTTGTGCACCAACGGATAGAAGCGGGTCTCACCATCACGGGCACGCACGGCGATCAGCGAGACTTCACCGGTGAACGGCACGAAGCCTTCCAGCAGGCAGGCGACGCTGCCCAGCTCGGCGAAGGTGCCCACCACATCATCTGCAGTGCGCAGGACTTTCTGGCCCTTGCCGTCGTAACCCAGGGTGCGGGTTTTCAGCACGGCTGGCAGGCCGATGCTGGCGACGGCGGCGTCCAGGTCTGCCTGCGATTGGATATCGGCGAAGGCTGGAGTCGGAATCCCCAGGTCCTTGAACATGCTCTTTTCGAACCAACGATCGCGAGCGATGCGTAGGGCTTCGGCGCTCGGATACACCGGCACGAACTGGGACAGGAAGGCCACGGTTTCAGCCGGGACGCTTTCGAACTCGAAAGTCACCAGGTCGACTTCATCGGCCAGTTGGCGCAGGTGGTCCGGGTCGCTGTAGTCAGCGCGCAGGTGTTCACCCAAGGCCGCCGCACAGGCGTCCGGCGCAGGGTCCAGGAAAGCGAAGTTCATCCCCAGCGGGGTGCCCGCCAAGGCCAGCATACGGCCCAGTTGGCCGCCACCGATTACACCGATTTTCATCGTCAACAACCTCAGGCGATACGTGGGTCTGGATTGTCCAGCACGCTGTCTGTCTGCTCAGCACGGAATTTTTTCAGCACCGCGTGGAACTGCGGGTGCTTGGCGCCCAGGATACTGGCGGACAGCAGGGCTGCGTTGATCGCGCCGGCCTTGCCGATGGCCAGGGTGGCCACCGGGATACCCGCCGGCATCTGCACGATGGACAACAGCGAATCGACGCCCGAGAGCATTGCCGACTGCACCGGTACGCCAAGCACTGGCAGGTGAGTCTTGGCTGCACACATGCCCGGCAGGTGCGCTGCGCCGCCGGCACCGGCGATGATCACCTCGATGCCACGGGATTCTGCTTCATCGGCATACTGGAACAGCAAATCCGGGGTGCGGTGGGCAGAGACCACTTTCACTTCATACGGAATGCCGAGTTTTTCCAGCATATCGGCGGTGTGGCTAAGGGTGGACCAATCGGACTTGGAGCCCATGATCACGCCAACCAATGCACTCATCGTCGTGCCTCTTCTCTCTGGGCGCCCGCAGGCGCGTCAAAAAACAACAAGCCACGCGGGAAATCCGGCGTGGCTTGTTGTACGAATTTTGGCCGGTTGGACCGGCCGAAGGCCGCGCAGTATACCGTAATAATCCAGATAAACAGCCCCTCGGATGACCATCTGTCTAGCGGGGCAAACCGGCGGTTTTATTGACTTAAGAGTCAGTCCCATACACCGCGAAATACTGTGGGAGGGGGCTTGCTCCCGATGGCGGTGTGCCAGGCACTTATCTGTCACTGATACACCGCTATCGGGGGCAAGCCCCCTCCCACATTTGCCCTGCATTCGGTCCGAGATCGGGCTCAGGTGTTCTGCGCCGCGCCACCTTCCAACTTGCGCCACAACAACCGCACATTCGCCTTGCGCACCAACGCGCAGCGATACAGCCGAATTTCCAGCGGCACATGCCATTGCGGTCCGCCGCAGACCACCAGTTCGCCTCGGGCAAGTTCGGCACGAACGCTCAACTGCGGCACCCAGGCAATGCCCAGGCCTTCCAGGGCCATGCTCTTGAGACTGTCGGCCATGGCGGTTTCGTAAACGGTGGTAAAACGCAGCGCGCGCTGGCGCAGCAGCAAGTGCACCGAACGACCAAGGAACGCGCCGGCGCTGTAGGCCAGCAACGGCACGCTGCCCTCGCCTTCCAGATCGAACAGCGGCTTGCCATCAGCATCGGCCGCGCACACCGGGAGCATTTCGGTGTTACCCAGGTGCAGTGAAGGGAAGATTTCGGCGTCCATCTGCATCGCCGCGTCCGGATCGTAGAACGCCAGCATCAGGTCGCAACCGCCTTCGCGCAGGGCGTGCACGGCGTCGCCGACGTTGGTGGCGACCAGGCGGGTGGCAATGTTCAAACCTTCGTTGCGCAACTGCGCGATCCAGCGCGGGAAGAAGCCCAGCGCCAGGGAGTGGGCGGCGGCCACTTGCATGACTTCGCCCTGCCCGCCTTCCAAGTGATGCAAATGGCGCAGGACCTCGCCGAGCTGTTCGACCACGGTGCGCGCGGTGACCAGAAACAGCTGCCCCGCTGCCGTCAATTCCACCGGTGTGCGTGAGCGATTGACCAGGGTCAGGCCCAACGCGGCCTCAAGGCTACGGATACGTCGGCTGAACGCTGGCTGAGTGACAAAGCGCCGCTCCGCCGCCTGGGAAAAGCTGCGCGTCGCCGCCAAGGCGCTGAAGTCTTCCAGCCATTTGCTCTCAAGGTTCATCACTGCCTCCCACGGGTACGCACCATTTTGGCACACACGCCCGCCATGATAGCCGGGTCACATCTGCATTATGCCGTTTATGCATAGGCCAGTGCTTAACAGCATTGGCCCAAATTTTCCTACAGGCCTAGCATTCGCAGCGTTCCGGCCTGTTCCGGGTCCATATTGAGATGATTTCCGTCATGTCCTCCGCTGCATCATTCCGCACAGAAAAAGACCTGCTTGGCGTACTCGAAGTACCCGCCCAAGCGTATTACGGCATCCAGACCCTGCGAGCGGTGAATAACTTCCGCCTCTCGGGCGTTCCGATTTCGCATTACCCGAAATTGGTGGTCGGCCTGGCAATGGTCAAGCAAGCAGCCGCTGATGCCAACCGCGAGTTGGGTCAGCTTAGCGAAGCCAAGCACGCTGCCATCAGCGAAGCCTGTGCCCGTCTGATCCGCGGCGATTTCCACGAAGAGTTCGTGGTGGACATGATTCAAGGCGGCGCCGGCACTTCAACCAACATGAATGCCAACGAAGTCATCGCCAACATCGCGCTGGAGGCCATGGGTCACCAGAAGGGCGAATATCAATACCTGCACCCCAACAACGACGTGAACATGGCGCAGTCGACCAACGACGCCTACCCGACCGCGATCCGTCTGGGTCTGCTGCTGGGCCATGACGCGCTGCTGGCCAGCCTCGACAGCCTGATCCAAGCCTTCGCCGCCAAAGGCGTCGAGTTCGGCCACGTGCTGAAAATGGGCCGCACCCAATTGCAAGACGCCGTGCCGATGACCCTCGGCCAGGAATTCCGCGCCTTCGCCACCACCCTCAGCGAAGACCTGGCACGCCTGAAAACCCTGGCGCCAGAGCTGCTGACCGAAGTGAACCTGGGCGGCACCGCCATCGGCACCGGCATCAACGCCGACCCGCGTTACCAGGCCCTGGCCGTGCAACGCCTGGCCACCATCAGCGGCCAACCGCTGGTACCGGCTGCCGACCTGATCGAAGCCACCTCCGACATGGGCGCCTTCGTGCTGTTCTCCGGCATGCTCAAGCGTACCGCCGTGAAGCTGTCGAAGATCTGCAACGACCTGCGCCTGCTGTCCAGCGGCCCACGCACAGGGATCAATGAGATCAACCTGCCAGCGCGTCAGCCAGGCAGCTCGATCATGCCCGGCAAGGTCAACCCGGTCATCCCGGAAGCCGTGAACCAGGTAGCGTTCCAAGTCATCGGCAACGACCTGGCCCTGACCATGGCAGCCGAAGGCGGCCAACTGCAGTTGAACGTGATGGAGCCGCTGATCGCTTTCAAGATCTTCGATTCGATCCGCCTGCTGCAACGCGCCATGGACATGCTGCGCGAGCACTGCATCGTCGGTATCACCGCCAACGAAGCACGCTGCCGCGAACTGGTGGAACATTCCATCGGCCTGGTCACCGCGCTGAACCCGTACATCGGCTATGAAAACGCCACCCGCATTGCGCGTATCGCCCTCGAAAGCGGCCGCGGAGTGCTGGAACTGGTGCGCGAAGAAGGCTTGCTCGACGACGCCATGCTCGACGACATCCTGCGCCCCGAAAACATGATCGCTCCACGTTTGGTCCCGTTGAAGGCCTAAGCGTTTGTTGCACCGCTCACCAGGTTGAGGGACTAGACACCTCTCACCTTTTGAGGGCCTGAAGGCTCGTTCTTCAGGCCCTTTTTTTGCCTCAAGGTTGTGAAATGAAGCCCATAAAAATTCCAATATCGCCCTGCAAACCCGCCTTGCCCGAATCAGCGGCGCTGAAACCTTTAATCGGCCCGTGCAGACGTATCACGTACTCCTAGGTATAGTGCCGCCCCTCTCGCGTCTGCGGCCGTCGGTAACGAGGCCCGGTACAGCGCGAAACCGCATGAATAACAACACCCGCAAAAGGATTGGGGTCGAACTGTCGCGCACTGCCTGGTGCCATGCGACGTGTCGGACCGTCCTGCGTTTGCCATTAGAAAAATCAGCGAGGAACACTCCATGCTCGAAGTCATCAACGACTTCCTCTCAGGGAAAGTACTGATCGTGCTCATTGTCGGGCTCGGCGGTTATTTCACGATCCGCTCGCGTTTCGTTCAATTGCGTCACTTTTTCCACATGTTCTCGGTGTTCAAAGACAGCTTGAAGAGCAGCTCCGGCCAACTCAGCTCGTTCCAGGCGCTGATGCTCAGCCTCGCCGGTCGCGTGGGTGCCGGTAACATCGCCGGTGTCGGTATTGCCGTAACCCTCGGCGGCCCGGGTGCCGTGTTCTGGATGTGGGTCACCGCGCTGGTGGGTATGTCGTCGAGCTTCATCGAATGCTCCCTCGGCCAGCTGTACAAGCGCACCGACGCAGAGGGCACCTACCGTGGCGGCCCGGCTTATTACATCCAGCACGGTTTGCAGAAGCGCTGGCTGGGTATGGTCATGGCGTTCCTGCTGCTGGTGACCTTTGGCTTCGCCTTCAACGGCCTGCAAGCCCATGCCGTGACTCACTCGCTGAACAACGCTTTCGGCCTCGACACCACCTACACCGGCCTCGCGCTGGCGGTGCTGCTGGGCCTGGTGTTCATCGGCGGGATCAAGCGCATCGCGTCCATCGCCGACCTGCTGGTCCCGGTCAAAACCCTGGTGTACATCGCCGTGACCCTGTACGTGATCGTGCTGCAATTCGACCACGTGCCGGCCATGCTCGCGACCATCGTCAAGAGCGCTTTCGGCCTCGACCAAGCCTTCGGTGGCCTGGTAGGCAGCGCGATCATCATGGGCGTGAAACGCGGCGTGTTCGCCAACGAAGCTGGTCTGGGCAGTGCGCCTAACGTGGCAGCGGTGGCCTCCGTAGAACACCCGATCGCCCAAGGCGTGGTCCAGGCGTTCAGCGTTTTCCTCGACACTTTCGTGATCTGCACCTGCACCGCGCTGCTGATCCTGCTCTCCGGTTTCTACACCCCAGGCTTTGAAGGCGACGGCATTGCCCTGACCCAGAACTCCCTGGCCGCTGTGGTCGGTGACTGGGGCCGCATGTTCATCTCGGTGGCCCTGGCTTTGTTCGTGTTCACCTCGATCATGTACAACTACTACCTCGGCGAGAGCAACCTGCGCTTCCTGGTGGGCAACAACCGTAAGGTGCTGATGGGTTATCGCGCGCTGGTGCTGGTGCTGATTTTCTGGGGCTCGATCGAGAACCTGGGCACCGTATTCGCCTTCGCCGACATCACCATGACCATGCTCGCCTTCGTCAACCTGTTCGCCCTGGCGTTCCTGTTCAAGATCGCCATGCGTGTGCTGGACGACTACGACCGCCAACGCGCTGCGGGCATCAAGACCCCGGTGTTCGATTCCAGCCAATTCCCGGACCTGGATCTGGACCGCAAGGCCTGGCCGGCCAACCCGGCAAAACCGGACGCGGCCCCATCGGCTGAACTGAACGCTCAAGTACAACGCTGAGCGCAGCTAGATAGATGACACGCCGCCTGGCCTTGGGCATGCTCTGGGCCCGGCGGCGTTTTTCGTTCAGGAGATTTGTTCATGCAACCAGCTAACAACGTGATGGTGCTCTACACCGGCGGCACCATTGGCATGCAGGCCAGCGCGAATGGCCTGGCGCCCGCGTCCGGCTTCGAAGCGCGCATGCGCGAGCAACTGGCCGACGCGCCATTGCCAGCCTGGCGCTTTCGCGAAATGGCGCCGCTGATCGACAGTGCCAACATGACCCCCGCTTACTGGCAGCGCCTGCGCAGTGCCGTGGTCGAGGCCGTGGACGAGGGCTGCGATGCGGTGTTGATCCTGCACGGCACCGACACCCTGGCCTACAGCGCAGCGGCCATGAGTTTCCAACTGTTGGGTTTGCCGGCGCCGGTGGTGTTTACCGGCTCGATGCTGCCGGCCGGCGTGCCTGACAGCGATGCCTGGGAAAACGTCAGCGGCGCGTTGACGGCGCTGGGCGAAGGCCTGAACGCCGGCGTGCACCTGTTTTTCCACGGTGCGCTGATGGCGCCGACCCGCTGCGCGAAAGTGCGCAGCTTTGGTCGCAACCCCTTCGCCGCGCTGCAGCGTAACGGTGGCGCGGCCAAGGCCGAAGCACTGCCCGCCGCCCTGGATTATCGCCAGCCCAAGGCCGTGGCCAACGTCGGCGTGTTGCCGCTGGTGCCGGGCATCGCCGCCGCGCAGTTGGATGCACTGGTCGACAGCGGCATCCAGGCGCTGCTGCTTGAATGCTATGGCAGCGGCACCGGGCCCAGCGACAACCCGACGTTCCTCGCCAGCCTCCAGCGCGCGCAGGATCAGGGCGTGGTCGTGGTCGCAATCACCCAATGCCATGAAGGTGGCGTGGAGCTGGATGTGTATGAAGCCGGCAGCCGCCTGCGCGGCGTGGGCGTGCTGTCCGGTGGCGGCATGACCCGCGAGGCCGCGTTCGGCAAGCTCAATGCGTTGATCGGCGCAGGCCTGGCCAACGCCGAGATTCGCCGCCTGGTCGAACTGGACCTGTGCGCCGAGTTGGCTTGAGATCCGACTCAAGCGATCCGGTAGAGCGTCACTCCCGCCACGATCCCGGCGGCGCACGGCATGGGAATTGCTCGGTTCAAGTATTCATTGGCCGGGATCATCCCCATGCTGCACTCGCACCTGACCACCCTCAACGCCGTTTCGCTGGTGCTTGAGGCTTTCAGCGCCCAGGGCATCAGCCCTGAGGTGCTGTCGGCCGGCAGCGGTATTGCAGCTGCGGACCTGAACCACGCCGATACACGCATCACCACGCGCCAGGAAATGCAGGTGTGCGCCAACGCGGTGGCCCTGCGCCAAGCCATCGGCCTGGAACTGGGCCAGCGCATGCGCGTGTCGTCCTACGGCCTGTTGGGCTATGCGCTGCTCACCAGTGCCACCTTCGGTGACGCTTTGCGCCTGGCCCTGCGCTACCCGGCGCTGTTGGGAACACTTTTCGAGCTGAGCCTTGAGGAGGACGGCCAACGCGTCTGGTTCACCGCCCGCGATTACCGTGAAGACCCTGCGCTGGCCGCGTTCAATATTGAGTTGTGCCTAGCCTCACTCAACGTCATCTGCGACGACTTGCTCGGTCGCCCGCTCCCTCTGCTGGGTGCGCGTTTTGAATACCCGGCGCCAACCTACCAGGCGCGTTACGAAGAGCGCTTCGCCTGCCCGCTGGAATTCAACGCCACCAGCAACGCCTTTGCCTTCGACCGCCAGTGGCTCGATCAACCGCTGCCCTTGGCCGACGCCGTCACCCATCGCGCCATGACCGAGCGCTGCCGCAAACAAAACACCGAGTTCACCGGACGCCAGGCCTGGCTGGGCCGCGTGCGTCAACTGCTGGCGGCGCAACTGCCGGCCGCGCCAGGGCTGGATAAACTGGCGGAGCAGTTGAATTGCTCGCCACGCACCTTGCGCCGGCACCTGCATGACTTGGGCAGCAGCTATCAGGAGTTGCTCGACGAACTACGCTTCGAGCAGGCCAAGCAATGGCTGGCCAACGATGCAATGCCCATCCACCGCATTGCCGAGCACCTGGGTTTCAGTGAGACCGCCAGCTTCCGTCATGCCTTTGTGCGCTGGAGCGGAGTCGCGCCAAGCCAGTTCCGCCCCTGATCCCCACGTCCAGGCGGGGTGAATACGGACAGTGTCTTTGGCCATATTCATCCCCTTTTGGCCGCTCCTGCCGTTCTCTTGCCGCGTCGGCGAGGCAACACTGCAAGACACCGCCAAACGCCTGCGAGTACACCACTATGCTGACGATCTACTCGGACGATCACCATCTGCACCACGGTCGATGCGAACTGATGGACGGGCAACTGATGCCCTGTTTCGAAATGCCCTCCCGTGCTGATCACGTACTGCAACGGGTCAAGGACCGTGATCTGGGGCCGGTGCGAGCCCCCGAGGACTTTGGATTGGCACCGCTGCAACGCATCCACAGCCACGCCTACCTGGATTTTTTCAAAGGGGCCTGGGCACGCTGGGTTGAGTTCGGCCAGGACGGCGACCTGCTGCCCTACACGTGGCCAGCCCGCACCTTGCGCCGCGTGCTGCCCACCAGCCTGCACGGTCAATTGGGCTATTACAGCTTCGACGGCGGCGCGCCGATCACCGCCGGCACCTGGCAAGCGGCCTATAGCGCAGCGCAGGTGGCGCTGACCGCGCAACAAGCGATTCAACAAGGTGCTCAAAGTGCCTTTGCCCTCTGCCGCCCACCGGGGCACCACGCTGCAGGCGACTTGATGGGCGGCTATTGCTACCTCAATAACGCTGCAATTGCCGCCCAGGCCTTTCTCGATCAAGGCCATGCCAAGGTCGCGATCCTTGATGTGGATTACCACCATGGCAACGGCACCCAATCGATTTTCTATGACCGCAGTGACGTGCTGTTCACCTCGATCCACGGACATCCGGAAGCCGAGTTTCCATTCTTCCTCGGCTATGCCGATGAGCTGGGCGACGGCGCCGGTAAGGGCTTCAATTTCAATTACCCGCTGCCGGCCGGTGCCGGCTGGGATACCTGGAGCGCCGCGCTGGATCAGGCCTGCGCGCAAATCGAGCGCTATGGCGCCGACATCATCGTGGTGTCCCTGGGGGTAGACACGTTCAAGGACGACCCCATCTCGCAGTTCAAGCTCGACAGCCCGGATTACCTGGCGATGGGTGCGCGTATCGCCCGGCTGGGCAAGCCCACGCTGTTCGTCATGGAAGGCGGCTACGCGGTGGAAGAAATCGGCATCAATGCCGTCAACGTTCTCGAAGGTTTTGAGGGGGTCAATCCAATGAACATGCTCAAGTCGCTTGCGTTGTGCGTCGCCGTATTAAGCAGCGCCGTCCACGCCGAAGAAAGAACCCTGCGGGTCTACAACTGGTTCGACTACATCACCCCCAAGGCGCTGGAAGACTTCAAGGGTCAGAACCCTCAGATCAAACTGGTCTACGACATCTTCGACACCAATGAAGCCCTGGAAGCCAAGCTACTCACCGGCAACTCCGGCTATGACGTGGTGGTGCCGTCCAACGTGTTCCTGGCCAAGCAGATTGAAGCCGGCGTGTTCCAGCCCCTGGACCGCAGCCAGTTACCAAACTGGAACCACCTCGACCCCAAGCTGATGAAGCTGATCGAGGCCAATGACCCCGGTAATAAATTCGCCGTGCCCTACATGTACGGCACCATCCTGATTGGCTTCAATCCGGCCAAGGTCAAGGCCGTGCTGGGCGACAACGCTTCCGTGAACAGCTGGGACCTGATCTTCAAGGAAGAGAACATCAGCAAGCTCAAGCAGTGCGGCGTCGCCCTGCTGGATTCGCCATCGGAAATCCTGCCGCTGGCCTTGCAGTACCTGGGCCTGGACCCCAACAGCAATAACCCGAAGGACTATGAGAAAGCCGAGGCCCTGCTGCTTAAAATCCGCCCGTACATCACCTACTTCCACTCCTCCAAATACATGGCCGATATCGCCAATGGCGACATCTGTGTGGCCGTCGGTTATTCCGGCAGCTTCTCCCAGGCTGCCAACCGCGCCAAGGAGGCCAGGAACGGCGTGACCGTGGACATGCGCCTGCCCAAGGAAGGCGCGCCGATCTGGTTCGACATGCTCGCCATTCCCAAGGGCGCAAAGAACCCGCAGGACGCCTACGCCTTCATCAACTACCTGCTGCAACCTGAGGTGATTGCGCCGATCAGCGATTTCGTCGGCTACCCCAACCCGAACAAGGACGCCACCGAACGGGTCGACCCGACCATCCGCAATAACCCTAACCTGTACCCGACCGAGGCGGCGATGGCGACGTTGTACACCTTGAAGCCGTTGGACAGTAAAGCTGAACGCGCCAGGACCCGGGCCTGGACCAAGATCAAATCGGGGACCTGACCGCCCCTCACACAGGACTCAGGCTAAGTAATTACCGCCCGCGCCAATCCTCCCCTCACTACCGTTGTCCTCTGCAACGGCGCCGCACCCCGGCGCCGTACTTCCCAAGAAAGGGCCCCGAGCCACCCACGCTCACGCGCCCTTCATTTCTGCAAAGGACTTGCCTATGCCTGAAGCAACGCTTCCTGATCATCCGTCGGCCACCAGCCACAATCGACCCCCTACTACCTATGAGCTACTGACTCAACTGACCTCCGGCCCGAACAGCCGGGAGGTGGCCGCCGTGACCCTGCGCTCGGCGCTCAAGGAGCTGTATCCAACCCTGGCCATCGACCCGGACCTGGCCATGGTCGTCACGCCGAATTGGCGCGTCGTCGATGATCAAGTCCTATCCGCCCCGGCCTATGCCATGTCGCTCACTTCGGTGCTGGCAAGCCAGATGCTGAACCCGAAGCCGGTGATCTACCTCGATGGCGAACACTTCCTGACACTGCAACCCGACGCCCGGCCACCGGTGCATTTACCGGTAAAAATCGATGCCATTGCGCGCATGATCAATGAGCTTTCAGAACTGATGCTGTCTGCCTTCCAGGAGCAGTACCTCAATTACTGGAATGCCTCCGATGGCAGGAGCGGGCACCGCTGGAAAGTGTTCTCACAATCCCTGCGCAAAGTATGGAATGTCACGGCGCAAGAGGGCTGGGATGAACATGATTGCGCCATAGCCAGGTCGCTGTTCCTTTTTCCGGAGCGAGCCACACGCTCTGCCCAGGACAGCTACAACACTCACGCCTACCTGATCGACGTCGATGCGCTGCAAGACAGCCAGACCGCTCACACCGCCCTCATGGACATCGCCGTAGTGATTGGCGAGCATGAGCAGGGCCAGCGGGTCCTGGTTTACTCACTGGTCAACGGCTACGAGAAATTCGACTCGCTGGAGCAATTCGGAGAACAACTGCCCGACCGAATGAACGCACGGAACAATGAGCTAAGCCTGCAGTGGCGGCTGTACGAACCGCCGGGCAATTTCTTCGACAGCCTGGCCGGCGCACTGATTGCGTTGCAACTCGACGCAATAGGCTCGATTGACAAAGACGACCGCAAAGCGATCAACGTGGACGCCGATGCCAGCCCCTTGGTCGCGGTTGCCAACGTCCTGCCGGTGGTCGAGGACTTGAGCGATCACTCGCTATCCAATATCCGTGACATCCATGAGCGGTTGCCCGACTGGCTGGCCCACGCCTCGGACTTGGATATTTCCACCTACAGTCGGCGCCTGATCGATCTTGCCGAGTTGCATACCCTCCAGAAGGGCGCGTCCTTCAATGACGATATTGCGCCGATCCGCGAATACACCCGCGATCAGTTGCAGAGCCAGATTCGTGCGCACGCCCAAGGTGCAAACATCAACGTCGACAAGATCGAAGTTCACATCGAAAGCCCGGTTGTCTGGGGAAGCACGTTCATCGTGCCCACGGCGCCGGACATCACACGCCGTAACCTGATCGACCTAGCCCTGGAAAACCTCACAGGCCTGCCGACCGGCCAACCCCGCGTGGTCTATAACGGCAGCGCAGCTCCCCCGTGGCTGTCTTACACCTACCTGAAGAGCGTGATTGAAAACATCGATATCGGCCAGCACTACCCGGCGCTGATCAAGCGCACGCTGCTGGAAGATACGGTTCAGGCCAAGGGCAGACAAACGCTCTACATCAACCATTTGCGCGTACAGCTGCCTTTGCTGGCACTGCAACTCAAGATTCGCCAACAGCACGGGGTCGATGAACTCGGTGCGCGCTACGTCGCTGCCGTAATGCAGGACGAAGACCACGGGCGACTCGTCGACGGGCAGGAGATTGTCATTCGCCCCTTGGCATTCTTACCGACCTTGCGCCCCGGCAATGATCAGGATGTGGTTGCCAATATGTTCGTGATCGGCGCCAAAGACGCCGCCGCGGGCCCGTGCCTGCTGTACCGTCCCTCGCTGGAACCAACGCTGCTGCAGTATCCGTCACGGCAAAACCTGATCTACGCCATCAAACACACGCGTCCACTTCGCGACTCGGTGCTGGCCTGGCTGCCAGAGGCGGCGCGCTTCAACTACGCGCAGTATGTATTCCCCGATAAATGGCCATCGCCATGGACGGTCATTCGAGGGCTGGTCGAGCCGCAGGTCATGGTGTACATGAGCGGCTCCATTACCTTGAGCGACCAGGTGCTTGGCGCAGCCCCGCTGGCCGCACTGTTCAAAGCCAATGCCGAGGCCATGGTCGAACTGGCGGGCCGCCAGTCAGTCTCCAATGCGCAAAAACGCTGGGCAACCTTGCGCCAGGCAGGCTGGCAAATCTTCAATGCGACGTTGCCGTTCCTGGGGCGCACGGCCGGTATCGCCGCCTGGATCTGGCAGATCATGGATGACTTGCAGGACATCGCCCAGCAGGACAACCCCGAAGCGGACCCCGAAGGCGCCTGGATAGCCCAGGTCGACCTGTTACTCAACCTTGGCATGGCCCTGGCGCTGCACGGGGCCTTGCGTCACGCGCCGGTCGAAAAACCCAGCGAAGAAACCAGGCTGAAAACAGAATCGTCAGCGGTCGAACCCGCCGAAACAATCGAGCCGCCGCCCAGCAAAACCTCCGTGGCCCGGCTGGACAACGTAACGGGCACCGAGCTGCCGAGTCGGCACCAGGGCCTGCTGAACATTCGCGGCGCCATCCCCGCCGACCGTCCAAGCCTGGAGGCCACGCTGGACAGCTTCAAAATCGAGAGGCCCGCGGGCCTGGAACCTCAGGTCACAGAGCCTGGTATCTATCTGCACCTCTACCCGAACGCCCAGAAATGGTACGCCGTGGTCGGCACGCGCTGGTTCGAAGTCAACGTAGACGAAGCGGATAACGTGGTCATCATCGACCCAGGCAATCCCTCGCGAATGGGCCCCATGCTACTCAACAACAAGGCGGGCCAATGGTTTGTGGACACACGCCTGCGCCTGCGCGGTGGTGGCTTCAAAAACCGGCGCAAGGCCGTGCAAATCCGCAATACGTCTCGAATCGGCGACCTGCGCAGGCAGCTCGACGAATTCGACGCCAATGAGCGCAGCAGGCAGTCGGAAATCGCCGGCGCACACACGGCGATAGGCGACGAAGCAGGCCCCTCCACCGAATTGCGCCGCCAGAGCTTCATCGACAAGGTCGACGCCCGAATCCTGGATTACGACGTGCCGATCCGCCAACTCAGGTCACTGGGCATTATCGATAACGTGCCCAACTACCAGAGCTCCATGATCGACTATTTGCACAAGCAACTGCTGTTGACGCGCTCCGCCATCAACCAACGCTTACCGCGGTTCCGTGAAACCCTGGAAAGCTCCGTCCCGAGCCTTGAGTCGGTCACCGGCATTGATGCCAAGACCAAGACACAAACCGCCCGGGCCATGTCGGACATGACGGGCGAAATGATCAGACGCATGGAGTACGTGGAGACACGTTTTCATGAACTGGAAACGCTTGGCATCGACGGCAACAAGGTCATTCAGAGCACGCAGCACGCCCTGCCCAAGCTTCAATTGCGGGACTTGAAGGCGTTTCAAGTCACCCTGGCCCGTCACCTGTGCGTCCAAGAGGGCGACGGCGAAGCGTTCGATACTGCGCGCGAGCTGCTCGACACCATCGTCGATGCCGCCGATCTTCACATACAGAGCTGCACGGAGGCGTTGGCCGACACGGCTATTCGCTCGTTGGAGGAGCGTATCGACGTGCTCAACAGCCTGGTCGATCAATTTTCCATCGTTGACCAGCGCCTGCTGGACCTGCATGCCGAATACCCCGAGCAGGTACAGCGCGAGCCCCTGGAAACCCTGCGCAAGCAGATCAACGAATTCAATCAGCACGTCGTTCGCGAGCTGGCCCTGTTGCTCAGGGAAAGCAAAGCGTTGGAGCCCAAGCCCGGCAGTTCGAAAACCGCATCACCCCCCAAGCGCAAGATCATCAAGACACGCTTCAACGGCGTGGTGGTCGGCGAACCGCGCGCGGCCGAAGAAGGGCTGGTGGATGTAAAGTCGCCGCTGACGGGCAAAGTCATTGCGACCTTCCATGAGAAAGAGCCTGGGGTGTGGGTCGAACGCGACAGCCGCCCTTCCGGACCGCGACCGCCCCAGGCAATAGACCTGAACGTGAGCCTCAACGAGGGTGACCAGTTGCTTCAGGACGAACCTGCCGCGACCTTGCGGACCCTGGGCCACTCAAAAAAGGCCGGGCGCATTCCGGTCGAAATCGAGGAGATGTTCCACCAATACGCCGCTCGCCTGGAGCGTGCCGTCAGCCGCATCGAAGAAGCGTTGACCCAACGTAATCTGACCGAAAGCGATCGCCCTTCCGCAGCCTCCACTAACAAGCAGCTCAACGACGCGGCGCAGCGCCTGTACGAGCTGGGCACCACGACCCGGATCAGCATGACCAAGCAGCAACCGCCCACAGCGGCACGGGTGGAGTGGCTGTTTGACCGGGGTTTGGTGGAAATTGCCAAGGTCAGCACCCGGCGTCGCCTCAAAGGGCCGGGCAAAGACTTTCTGGACGAGTACGAAATACGCGACCATCAAACCCACAACGTGCTGTGGTATGCCCACTTTCACTACAGCTCAGCGCAAGCGGCCGCCGAAGAATATATCGCCGGGCACCTCAAGACGCGTGAACAACAGAAGCAAGGGGGAAGCCTGCAGCGCACCGGCTTGAACGACCACGACCAGATCGCGATTTACCGCAGTCAGATCGGGTCGAAACTCGCCAAATCGCTGTTTTTTGACAGCTGACCGTACTGCTTGTCGGCGCCCCAGGCCTTGCGCAGACGCTTCAGCGCGTCGGCAATCGCGGCTTCAGGCACGGCGGCAAACCCCAATACCAGGCCGGCGCGTTGATCCGCCGGTGTGGTGGAGTGCGCCAGCCAGTAGCTGCTCAGACCATTGACCTCAACGTCGGCCGAGCGGGCCTGCTCCAGCAGTTGCTGTTCGCGGGCCAAGCTGTCCACGCGCACCGTCATGTGCAGCCCCGCCGCTACGCTCGGCAACTCGCCAACCCCCGGCAGACCGCTGGGCCAACCGGCCAGCAAGGCATTGCGCCGGCTTAATGCTGCGCGGCGCATGCGGCGGATGTGCCGTTGAAAATGGCCCGCCGCCATGAACTCGGCCATCACTGCCTGAGTGCTGACTTCCGAGTGGCGCATGTCGACCGCGCGGCGCCGTGAGAAGGCGTCCACCAGACCCGGCGGCAACACCAGATAACCCAGGCGCAGCGCCGGAAACGCGACTTTGCCGAAGGTGCCCACGTAGAGCACGCGACCACTGCGGTCCAGCGCGGCCAACGGTGACAGGGGCGCGCCGCTGTATCGGTATTCGCCGTCGTAGTCATCTTCGACGATCCAGCCGCCTCGGCGCTCGGCCCAGGCCAGCAATTCCAAGCGCCGCGCCAGGCTCATCACCACGCCCAAAGGGTATTGATGGGAAGGCGTGACGTACGCCAGGCGACAGTCGCCCAGTTGATCGAGGGCCTGGCAGTCGATGCCGTCACTGTCCACCGGCACCCCATGCAGGCACCCACCGGCCAGGGCGAATGCATGGCCTGCGGCGCGATAGCCAGGGTTTTCCACGGCCACGCCATCGCCGGGCTCCACCAGCAACTGTGCACAAAGGCTAATCGCCTGCTGTGCACCACTGGTGATCACTATTTGCTCAGCCGTACATTGCATCCCCCGCGAACTGCGCAGGTATGCCGCGATCAGCCCGCGCAGACGCCCATCGCCTGCGGGGTCGCCATAGCACAGCTGTTGCAGGTCCGGCTTGCGCCAGAAGGCCCCGTTCAGCTTGGCCCAGACCTCGAACGGGAACAGATCGAAAGCCGGCACACCGACCCGAAACGCCTTCGGCGGCCCTGCGGGTGGCTGCGACAGGTAGTGGTTTTGCAGTCGCCCCAGGGCCGGTCTGTGGATAACTTCATCATCGAGATCCGCCGGCAAATTTTCCCATTTTGTGGATAAGGTTGGGGATAAGCCTGTGTGTAACCCTGTGGATACTTTTGTGGATAGTTTTTCCGTCGAGGGCAGTTGAGCGACGTAAGTGCCATCGCCGACACGCCCTTCGATAAACCCCTCGGCATACAGCTGATCGTAGGCACGTACCACGCTGTTGCGCGAAATCGACAGCGCGGCGGCCAGGTCACGGCTGGCCGGCAGGCGCGTGCCGCTGATCAGGCGACCATCGAGTACGCGCTGGCGTAGGGCTTCATAGAGCTGGCGCGTAAGGCCCCGGCCGCGATCCAGCTCGATACCGGCGGGGTTGAATGACAGAGGCGGCGCAGTCGGCGACATATTGGACCTATGAAATTGGCCGTAGATGGCTCTTACAACGGACCATTAGCCTGCCTAGGATGCTGGCATTCGCCAAGGAAAATATTCATGTACACACCTCGCGCCTTTGCCCTCGACGACTTACCCGAACTGCATCAATTGATCCAGCACACCCGCCTGGCGCAACTGGTGACCTTTGGCGAGCAAGGCCTGCAAGCCAGCCACTTGCCGCTGCTGCTCAACCCCGATGAAGGCCCCAACGGCACGCTTTACGGGCACTTGGCCAAGGCCAATCCGCAGTGGCGCGATTTACAGAATGGCAACGACGCCCTGCTGATTTTTGCCGGCGCCGACGCGTATATCAGCCCGGCGTTTTACCCGGCCAAGGCCGAGCACGGCAAAGTGGTGCCGACCTGGAATTACATCGCCGTGCATGCCTACGGCAAGGCCGAGGTGTTTACCGATGCCGAGCGCCTGCTGGCGCTGGTCAGCGCCCTCACCGACCGCCACGAAGGTAACCGTGCGCAACCATGGAAAGTCAGCGACGCCCCCGCTGATTACATCGACGGCATGCTCAAGGCCATCGTCGGCTTTGCATTGCCCATCGATCGCCTGATCGGCAAACGCAAACTCAGCCAGAACCGCAGCGCGGCGGACATCGCCGGCGTGCGCGACGGCCTCGCCGCCAGCGCGGACGTGCGCGACCAGACCCTCGCACGTTTTATTCCCCAAGGAGTTTCAGAATGAGCCAGATCGACATCCGCCAGGTCACCGCAGCCGACCACGCCGCCTGGTTGCCGCTGTGGCAGGCGTACTTGACGTTCTACAACACCGAACTGCCGGACGCCGTCAGCCAAAGCACCTGGCAGCGCCTGATCGACGCCAGCGAGCCGACCCATTCGGCACTGGCCTGGCAGGACGGCAAGGCGGTGGGCATGGTCAACTTCATCTATCACCGATCTAATTGGAGCATCGAGAACTCCTGCTATTTGCAGGATTTGCTGGTGGACCCTGCCCAACGCGGCACCGGTGTCGGCCGTAAACTGATCGAGTTCGTCTACGCCACTGCCAAGGCCGACGGCTGCTGCAAGGTGCACTGGCTGACCCACGAGACCAACACCACCGCGATCCAACTCTACGAGCGCATCGCCGAACGCCCTGGCTTCATTCAATTTCGTAAAGGTCTTTAAGGAGCGCAGCATGTCTACTTCCCTCGCCGACTGGAAAGGCGTCCCGGCGCCCACCGCTCAACTGCTCGAAGGGCGCTTTATCCACCTGGAAAAACTCGACCCGGCGCGCCACGCCGATCAACTGTGGCAAGCCCTCGAAGGCCCCGGCGCCGACCCCAAGCTGTGGGATTACTTGCCGTACGGCCCGTTTACCGAGCGCGCCGCGTTCGATGCGTGGCTGAACAACCACGCGGCCAATACCGACCCGTACTTCTTCAGCATCGTCGACCGCGCGACCGGCCAGGTGCAGGGCATCCTCAGCCTGATGTCCATCGTCCCGGCCCAAGGCCGCATAGAAATCGGGCATGTCACCTTCGGCGCGCCGATGCAGCGCTCACCCAAAAGCACCGAAGCGGTGTACCTCTTGGCCAAATACGCGTTCGAGCAGGGCTACCGCCGCCTGGAATGGAAGTGCAACAACGGCAACGCCCGCTCCAAATATGCGGCTGAGCGGTTGGGGTTCAGTTTTGAGGGGGTGTTCCGCCAGCATATGGTGGTCAAGGGGCAGAACCGGGATACGGCGTGGTATTCGATTTTGGATTCGGAATGGCCGACGGTGGGCGCGGGGTTTGAGGCGTGGTTGTCGGAGTCCAACCAGACCGCCTCAGGTCAGGTAAAAAGCCTGGCGCAGTGCCGCCAGGCTTAAGCCTTAGTTCAGCTTCTGGGCCAGCACCGCAATGTGCTCCGGCCCGATCCCGCAGCAACCGCCCAGGTGGCTGGCACCGCGTTTCTGCCAGTCCGCGGCCCAATGCAGGTAGCCCGGCGGATCGAGGTCCTCGCGCAACGGATCCAGGCCATCGTTGGCCGTGGCTTCCTTGGGTTGCGGCGGGAAGGCATTGGCGTAGGCGCCGATCTGGATCGACACGCCCAGACGCTCGAAGGTTTGACGCGCCGCGTCGATGGCCGCGCCAATCACTTCCGGCTGGCTGCAATTGAACAACAACACTTGCACACCCAACTGCGCCGCCACTTCGGCCGCGTCTGCCACCGGCTCGCCGGAGCGCAGGCGCGGGACGTCGTCAGTGTCTTCATCTTTCAAGGTAAACGACAGCCAGAACGGCTTGCCATCCTGAGGCAGGCCGGCATGAATCGCCCGCGCCTCGACGATTGAACTCTGGGTTTCCGCCAGCCACAAGTCGACGTGAGGCGCGAGACCCTGCACCAGCGGGATGAGCAACTCAGACACGCGCTGTGCTTCAAACAAGTCCGGACGATAGGAGCCAAACAGCGGCGGCAGCGAACCGGCCACCCGCACGTTTTTGCCCGACGCCGTTACCGCACGACGCGCCAATTCGCCGGCCAACGCCGCCAAGGCCTGGCCTTCGGCAGCAAACCGCGCTTCACCGATATGAAACGGCACCACCGCGTAGCTGTTGCTGGTGATCACGTTGGCACCGCTGTCGATATAGGCCGCATGCACAGCCTCCACCGCCTGCGGCGCTTCGCTCAGCGCCAATGCCGACCACTCCGGCTGGCGAAACGGCGCGCCACGGCGCTGCAGTTCACGGCCCATGCCGCCATCGAGAATTACTGTTTCTGCGCCCATATGCTTTTTACTCATAAGCTTATGAAAATAACTCACTATGAGAGTCGTTCTTATAACTATTTAATACGTTCAATTCGCTTCATACCAACTCTTTTTTCTAAAGGTGTCCTTCGTGAAACTTAAACCCCTGCTGGCCCTGGGCCTGATGACACTGGCTGCCTCCACCCAGGCGTTTGGCGGTACGACCCTGGACCGGATCGAACAGAAAAAAGAGCTGGTGGGCGTGCTGATGGAAAGCTATCCGCCGTTCTCGTTTCTCAATGACCAGAACCAGCTGGATGGTTTTGACGTCGATGTGGCCAAGGCCGTGGCGCAAAAATTGGGTGTGAAGCTGCGTTTGGAAACGCCATCGTGGGACGTGATCGCCGCTGGCCGCTGGAGCGGGCGCTACGATATTTGCATCTGCTCGATGACCCCGAGCAAAGCCCGCGCCGAAGTGTTCGACTTCCCGGTGGAGTACTACGCCTCGCCGGCCGTGATCGTGGTCAATGCCAAGGACGACCGCATTCACGCCGCCAAGGATTTGAGCGGCAAGAAAGTCGGCCTCACCAGTGCCTCCAGCTATGAAAGCTACCTGAACAAGAACCTGGTGATCGAAGGCGCCGAAGACACACAACTGCAGTACCCGTTCGAAGAGGTGCAGATCGCGCCGTACGACACTGACAACGTCGCCTTCCAGGACCTCGGTCTCGGCGCCGGCGTGCGCCTGGACGCGATCCTTACCAACCTGGTGACCGCACAGCCTCGCCTGACCCAGGACAAACGCTTCAAGCTTGCTGGCGAACCGCTGTACTCGGAGCCCAACTCGGTAGCTATCGAAAAAGGCGACGCCGCGTGGGACAGCAAAGTGCGTGAGGTGTTTGCCCAGCTCAAGCAGGACGGCACCTTGAGCAAGCTGTCGCAAAAATGGATCGGCGCTGATATCAGCCGATGAGTTTTCGCACGCGGCTTTACCTGACCTGGGCGGCGCTGTTCGCCCTGTTTGCGAGCTTCTTCCTGAGCTTTGACCTGAAGTTCTCGATCATTCTCGACAAGCTGCCCAACCTGGTCGGCCTGCACCTGGCGCCCAATGGTTTCCTGCAGGGCGCGGCGTTAACGCTGTTCCTGTGCCTGTGTTCGATTCTGGTGTCGTCGGCGCTGGGCTTCGTCACGGCACTGGGGCGCCTGTCCAGCAGCGCGGTGGCGTTTGGCATCGCCACCTTCTACGCCTCGTTCTTCCGTGGCACGCCGTTGCTGATCCAGATCCTGCTGATCTATCTGGGCATGCCGCAACTGGGCCTGGTGCCCGGCGCGATCACGGCTGGGATCATTGCACTGTCGCTGAACTATGGCGCGTACCTGAGCGAAATCTTCCGCGCCGGCATCCTTGGCGTGCCCCACGGCCAACGCGAAGCCGCCCTCGCGCTGGGCATGCGCGATAACGCGATCTTCTGGCACGTCACCCTGCCCCAAGCCATGCGCACCATTGTTCCGCCCGCGACTAACCAATTCATCTCGATGCTCAAGGACTCGTCCCTGATCTCGGTGATGGGCGTGTGGGAAGTGATGTTCCTCGCGCAATCCTACGGCCGCTCAAGCTATCGCTACATCGAGATGCTCACCACCGCCGCAATCATCTACTGGGTGATGTCCCTCGCCCTGGAATTGATCCAGGCGCGGATGGAACGTCACTTTGGTAAGGGCTACGTTCGGCGCGGGTGAAGTCAGTAGAGCGGGCGTCGCACCCGCCCCCCCTCTGCAAACCGCGCGCCTTATCGCACAAGACCTGGGAAGTCTCCTGCAATCCAGCGGCACTGCGCCTGACATTTATCCCGCCTGAGCATCGCTAAATTCCCCGCCTCAAATATCAAGAGGTGGGCCTACATGCCGTTCATACACAAACAACTCGCACTGGCGATCATGCTGTCGCTGGGTGTCGCGAGTACTCAAGACGCGCAGGCACGGGGCGATATGGAGCCGGACAGCGAATGGCTTGATTGGATTGTCATGCCCGATGAAAGCCGACAGTTCGAACCGGCCGTCCCAGGGCCAGATGACTTCTACTTCGCGGATCGGGCGACGAGTCGCAACGGCCTGAACGTCGCCCGCGTGCTCGACGCTGCCGTGGATGAACTGTACGCGTCGGACGAAATCAGCGAACAGGCCAAGGACGAGCTGGACGATTACGGCCAGTACCTGTCCAGCCTTGCGCCCGGCCAGGTCGGGGCCGCGCTTGAGCAACTGGCCGGCAGCCAAAACGCCAATCTGGGCACCGCCACGCAAAACGCCCTGAAGCAGTTGAACGCCAGCCTGCTCTCGGCAGTACGTCAGTTAGATATGGACACCCGCGAGACAGGCCGAGTTTGGCTACAGGGCCTGGACAGCGGCGGCAGGCTCGACGCCCAACACGGCAGTGCCGGCTTGAGCCAAAGCACCCAAGGCGTGCTGCTCGGCGCCGACTGGTCAATCGACCACGCGTGGCGAATCGGTGTGGTGGGCGGCAAGTCCGGCAGCGACTTGAGCACCAAGGGTTTCAAGGGTGAAGTGGACAGCTGGCACCTCGGCACCTACGCCGCACGTCAGGACGGGCCGCTCTCGATGCGCCTCGGTGCGCTTTACAGCAGCCATCGCGGGCAGAACAAACGCTCGGTCGATCTAGGCTTGCTCGACTATCGTGAGCAGCTCAGCAGCAAATACAAGGCCCACAGCCAGAACGCTTTTGCCGAGTTGGGCTATCAGTTGGACGCTGCCGGCTGGCGTGCCGAGCCCTATGCCGCCGTCGGTTTCCAGCGCTACCAGCGTGATCGTTTCGAGGAAAAAGGCGGCTACGGCGCGCTGAACGTTGGCACACAAACCCAGCAGAACCTCAGCAATACCTTCGGCGTGCGAGTCTCCCAAGACTTCGCGCTGGGCAACCGCATGATCCTCAAACCGCACCTGAGCAGCAGTTGGAAACACCTGTATGGCAACGTCGACAGCCGCGTGCGCCAGTCCTTCGTCCATGAAAAACGCGAGGACTTCAACAGTGAGTTCACCATCGGCGGCACGTCTCTTGACCGCAACAGCCTCGCGCTGCGCACCGGCCTGGACCTGACGCTGTCGGCCGAACACAGCGTCGGCCTGGCCTACACCGCGGAATTTGGCAGCAACAGCCGCAACCAGGGTCTGACGGGCCAGTGGGCGATGGCGTTTTAAAGGCGAAAAAAAAGGGGGCACATGCCCCCCGAGGATTAAACGTTAGTGTCGAAGGCTGTATCAGCCTTCGACTTCAATCAAGATTTCGCCAGGGTTCACCCGGTCGCCCTTGGCCACATGAACAGCGGTTACCTTGCCGGCAATCGGTGCCTGCACTTCGGTTTCCATCTTCATGGCTTCGGTAATCAACACCGCCTGACCGGCCTTGACCACATCGCCTTCCTTGACCAGCACGTCAACGATATTGCCCGGCATTGCGGTGCTGACATGGCCCGGCTCGCTGGCCTGCTTGCGCTTGCTGCTGCCGCCGCCGACAAATTCGTTGAGCGGCTCGAACACCACTTCTTCCGGCATGCCGTCGATGGACAGGTAGAAATGACGCTTACCTTCGGCTTTTACGCCGACACCGGTGATGTCCACGCGGTAGCTTTCGCCGTGTACGTCGATGACGAACTCGGTCGGCACACCTTCGCCACCGGCACGGGCTACGCCGCCGGCTTCAGGGATGGGTAACAGCACTTCCGGGGCCAAGGTGCCGGCGTCGCGTTCTTCGAGGAACTTGCGGCCGATGTCCGGGAACATGGCGTAGGTCAGCACGTCTTCTTCGGATTTGGCCAATGCGCCGATTTCTCCGCGCAGCTTGGTCATCTCTGGCTTAAGCAGGTCGGCTGGGCGCACGTCGATCACTTCTTCGCTGCCGATGGCCTGGCGACGCAACTGCTCGTTCACAGTGCCCGGCGCTTTGCCGTAGCCGCCTTGCAGGTAGAGCTTCACCTCATTGGTGATGGTCTTGTAGCGCTCACCGGCCAGCACGTTGAAGAACGCTTGAGTGCCGACGATCTGCGACGTTGGCGTCACCAGCGGCGGGAAGCCGAGGTCTTCACGCACACGCGGGATTTCGGCCAGTACTTCGCTCATACGGTTGAGGGCGCCCTGCTCTTTCAACTGGTTGGCCAGGTTGGAGATCATCCCGCCCGGTACCTGGTTGACTTGCACACGGGTGTCGACGGCGGTGAATTCGCTTTCGAACTGGTGGTACTTCTTGCGCACGGCGTAGAAGTACAGACCGATCTCTTGCAGCAGTTCCAAGTCGAGGCCGGTATCGAATTCGCTGCCTTTAAGGGCGGCGACCATCGACTCGGTACCCGGGTGGCTGGTGCCCCAGGCGAAGCTGGAGATGGCCGTGTCGATATGGTCTGCACCGTTTTCGATGGCCTTGAGTTGGCACATCGCGGCCAAGCCGGCGGTGTCATGGGAGTGGATGAAGATCGGCAGGTTCTGCTCGGCCTTCAGCGCCTTGACCAGCTCGCCGGTGGCGTATGGGGTCAGCAGGCCGGCCATGTCCTTGATCGCGATCGAATCGCAACCCATGGATTCCAGTTGCTTGGCCTGCGCCACGAACGCGTCGATGGTGTGCACCGGGCTCGTGGTGTAAGCGATGGTGCCTTGGGCATGTTTGCCGGCGGCTTTTACGGCTTCGATGGCCACGCGCAGGTTACGCACATCGTTCATCGCATCGAAGATACGGAACACATCGATGCCATTCACTGCTGCCTTGGCGACGAAGGCTTTCACCACATCGTCGCTGTAATGGCGGTAGCCCAGCAGGTTCTGACCACGCAGCAACATTTGCAGGCGGGTGTTAGGCAACGCGGCGCGCAGTTTGCGCAGGCGCTCCCACGGGTCTTCTTTCAGAAAGCGTACGCAGGCGTCGAAGGTCGCGCCGCCCCAGACTTCCAGGGACCAGTAGCCGACTTTGTCGAGCTTGTCGCAGATCGGCAGCATGTCGTCGGTGCGCATGCGGGTGGCCAGCAACGATTGGTGGGCGTCGCGCAGGATGGTGTCGGTTACGAAGATTTTCTTGGTCATTGTTGTATTCCTCACAGGCCTGCGTGGGCGGCGATGGCGGCGGCGATGGCCAGGGCCAGCTCTTCGGGTTTGCGCTTGATCGAG
The DNA here is from genome assembly GCF_054683855.1 of Pseudomonas sp. H1_D04. Taxonomy (NCBI): domain Bacteria; kingdom Pseudomonadati; phylum Pseudomonadota; class Gammaproteobacteria; order Pseudomonadales; family Pseudomonadaceae; genus Pseudomonas; species Pseudomonas sp. H1_D04. The sequence continues at coordinate 2,232,432 of NZ_CP162826.1, read as the reverse complement.
TAGTTGGTCAGCTCAGGGTGGCTTTCCACAAAACTGGTGTTGAACTGGCCGCTACGGAATTCCGGGTTACGCAGGATTTCCTGGTAGTAGGCGGCAGTGGTCTTCACGCCTTGCAGGCGCATGTCGTCCAGGGCACGCAGGCCGCGGTCCATGGCTTCTTCCCAGGTCAACGCCCACACCACCAGTTTCAGGCACATGGAGTCGTAGAACGGTGGGATGGTGTAGCCGGTATAGATAGCCGTGTCAGTGCGCACGCCGGGACCGCCGGGCGCGTAATAACGGGTGATCTTGCCGAAGCTTGGGAGGAAGTTGTTTTTCGGGTCTTCCGCGTTGATACGGAACTGCAACGCGAAGCCACGGTGCTGGATGTCTTCCTGTTTCACCGATAGAGGCAGGCCCGAGGCGATGCGGATCTGCTCACGAACGATGTCGATCCCGGTGATTTCTTCGGTGATGGTGTGTTCCACCTGAACCCTGGTGTTCATTTCCATGAAGTACACCTCGCCCTCGGCGAGCAGGAACTCCACGGTACCGGCGTTCTCGTAGCCCACGGCCTTGGCCGCGCGCACCGACAGGTCGCCGATGTAGGCGCGCTGTTCAGGGGTCAGCTGTGGGCTTGGGGCGATCTCGATCAGCTTCTGGTTGCGACGCTGGATCGAGCAATCGCGCTCGAACAGGTGCACCACGTTGCCGAAGCTGTCACCGAGGATCTGCGCCTCAATGTGCTTGGGATTGACGATGCATTTTTCCAGGAACACTTCCGCCGAACCAAAGGCCTTGGTGGCTTCGGAGATGACGCGGGGGAAGGCTTGTTCAAGTTCTTCGCGACTGTTGCAACGACGAATCCCGCGACCGCCACCACCCGAGGTGGCCTTGAGCATCACCGGGTAACCAATGCGGTCGCCTTCGGTGAGGGCTTCGGCGATGTCGGCGACGTTGCCTTCGGTGCCTGGCGTGACCGGCACGCCGGCTTTGATCATGCTGCGGCGCGCTTCGGTCTTGTCGCCCATGCGGCGGATCACTTCAGCGGACGGGCCGATGAACTTGATCCCACGCTCAGCACAGATGTCTGCCAACTCGGCATTTTCCGACAGGAAGCCATAGCCAGGATGCAGCGCATCACAACCGGTTTCCACGGCCAGGTTCACCAGCTTGCGCGGGTTTAGATAACCGGCCAAAGGCTCGGCACCAATGCTGTGAGCTTCGTCGGCACGTTTAACGTGCAACGCGTGGCGGTCGGCGTCGGAATAGACCGCGACCGAGCGAATGCCCATCTCGGCGCAGGCACGCACGATTCGTACGGCAATTTCACCACGGTTGGCGATCAGGATCTTTTTTATCACTTGGAAATTCCCTTGAGCCGATTGCTGCGTTCTTCGACCCCTGGAGCTGGGTCGGCGCGTGACTAAATGTTTCATGACAGTCGCGAGACACACACTAAGCCCCAGCAGGGATTAACAAAAATCAATAATTATTGGGTTGTGTATAAGTAAAGACTTATAGTCACCGCATTACGGCCGGGATGGGTATCTGAATTATGCGTAAGTCATTGATGCGTATGACATTGCGTCAATTGCAGATTTTCAATGAAGTGTGCGATTTACGCTCTTACAGCCGTGCAGCCGAGGAAATGTCTCTGACGCAACCGGCCGTCAGCCTGCAAATTCGTCAGCTGGAGGAGCTGATCGGCCAGCCGCTCTTCGATTACGTCGGTAAAAAACTCTACATGACCGAGGCCGCCGAGGCGCTGCAACGGGCCAGTCGTGACATCTTCGGGCGCCTGGAAAACCTCGATATGCAGCTGTCGGACATGCAAGGTTCATTGCAAGGTCAGCTAAAGCTCGCGATTGAATCCAGTGCCAAGTATTTCGTGCCGCACCTGTTTGCCGCGTTCAAGCGCCAGCACCCGGAAGTACAACTGCACCTGACAGTGGTCAACCGCGCCCAGGTGATCCGGCGTCTTTCCGACAACCGCGACGACCTCGTGATTATGTCCATGGTGCCCCAAGACATGGGGTTGGAATTCCTGCCGTTTCTCAACAATCCGATTGTTGCCGTCGCTCCACCCGATCATCCATTGAGTCTGCAGGGGCCACTGCGTCTGCAAGACCTGGAGCCTTACACACTATTGGTGCGCGAACCGGGCTCCGGCACGCGACTGGCCTGCGAGGAGTATTTCAAGGAGAAGCGCGTGCACTTCACCCAGACGGTGGAAGTGGCCTCGGCCGAGGCGCAGCGTGAATGCGTGTGCGCAGGCTTGGGCGTGGCTTTGCTGACGCGCCATGCGGTGAATATGGAACTGGCCACCGGCGGGCTCAAGGAGCTGCCGGTGGAAGAGCTGCCGCTGTACCGCAGTTGGTGCCTGGTGCAGGCCAAGGCAAAGCGCCTGTCACCGGTGGCCCATGCGTTCCTGGGCTTTATTCGCAGCGAGCGTGTGCAAATCAGCGCGCTGGCTGAACGCTTCGCTGGGCAGCCGCGGGTGCCTGCCAGTGAAGTTCTGGGTAGTCACTGATGCTCTGGAGCAGTTGGCGCTCCTGGCAACGGTCTTCAATTGCGCGACGGAACGCCATGCGACGCTGGTCTTCCTGCTGACGACGGGTCTTTACAGTGCTGTTGCTGTCTTCGTAGGGACGGGCCATTTGGTGTCTCCCAAAGCGAGTACGGGGAGTACAGGATGGGTCGTAGCGATGACGGTTTAACGGCGCGGGGGTTACAGGACGATGAATCTTCCGAATAGGTAAACAATCCAAATGTGGGAGGGGGCTTGCTCCGGATTACGGTACATCAGCCGATTTCTCTTTGACTGACCCACTGCTATCGGGAGCAAGCCCCCTCCCACATTTTGAGCGTGTATGGCCCTGGATCAGTCGTCGAGGGCTTTGACGGACTTGGGCGACAACCGCAGGCTACGCAAGCTGCGCTTCACACTCTTGAGGTGGTTGACCAGGCTCGGTCCGCGCGCCATGGCCACGCCCATCGCCAACACATCGATTACCACCAGATGGGCGATGCGTGACGTCAGAGGCGTGTAGATCTCGGTGTCTTCATGCACGTCGATCGCCAGGTTGACTGTGGACAGTTCGGCCAACGGCGTCTGGCTCGGGCACAGAGTAATCAACGACGCGCCGCTTTCACGCACCAGATTGGCGGTGATCAGCAGGTCCTTGGAGCGGCCCGACTGGGAAATACAGATCGCCACATCCGTCGGCTTCAAAGTCACCGCCGACATCGCCTGCATATGCGGGTCGCTGTACGCCGCTGCTGTCAGCAGCAGGCGGAAGAATTTGTGCTGGGCATCTGCCGCCACCGCGCCGGACGCACCGAAGCCGTAGAACTCCACACGCTGGGCCTGGGACATGGCAGTCACGGCTTTTTGCAGCTCCACCGGGTCGAGTTTCTCGCGCACTTCCATGAGGGTGTGCAAGGTGGTGTCAAAGATCTTGAGGCTGTAATCGGCGACGGAGTCGTCTTCATGGATTGCAAACTGACCAAAACTGGCACCGGCGGCCAGGCTTTGGGCCAATTTGAGTTTCAGGTCCTGGAACCCGGAGCAACCGATGGCGCGGCAGAAGCGCACGATGGTCGGCTCGCTGATGCCAACGCTGTGGGCCAAGTCGGCCATGGAACTGTGCATCACAGCCGCAGGGTCAAGCAGCACGTGATCGGCAACCTTGAGTTCCGATTTGCGTAACAGGTGGCGCGACTGGGCGATATGTTGCAACAGGTTCAAAGGACGGACTCTTGTTATTGGCAGGGCCAGGGGATGTAGCAAGCTTGTAGTTATACTACAAGAATTGTCGTTTTGCCCGTCCGACGCATCACTTAATTGCCCTGCCACCCTCATATTCAAAGGCCAGGAGCTTTGTAGCCACTCCGGCGCCCTTGGCGTCGCTAAGGATAATCTGCATTTTTCCGTAACAATTCTGCCAACCCGTCAGCCTGCATCGGCCGGCTGATCAAATACCCCTGCACTTCGTCGCAACGCTCCGCCCGCAGGAAATCCAGCTGCTGCTGATCTTCCACGCCTTCGGCCACGACCTTGAGCGCCAAGCCGTGGGCCATGGCGATAATCGCTCGGGTGATGGCCGCATCCTCGCGCCCCTGTCCGAGCCCACGGATAAAGGTCTGGTCGATTTTCACGTAGTCCACAGGGATGCGCTTGAGGTAGCTGAGGGACGAGTAACCCGTGCCAAAGTCATCAATGGCAAGCTTCACCCCCAGGTCACGCAGTTGCTGGAAAGTAGCGATGATGTGTTCAACGCTGTCGAGCAGTTGGCTCTCAGTCAGTTCCAGCTCCAGGTATTGCGGGTCCAGGCCGGTTTCTTCCAATACTTGGCGCACCAGGCTGACCAGCTTGCCCTGGCGCAATTGGTGAACCGAGAGATTCACCGACACCCGAATCGAAGCCAACCCCTGGCGCTGCCATTCACAGGCTTGCCAGCAAGCCTCGCGCAACACGAATTCGCCCAGCGGCACGATAAGGCCCGTTTCTTCGGCCAGGCCGATAAAGTCGCAGGGCGGCACCATGCCCCATTGTGGATGCTCCCAACGCACCAACGCTTCAGCAGCATTGAGCCTACCGGTGGCCAGGCACAGTTTCGGCTGGTAGAACACCGAAAGCTGGCGCTCCTCGATGGCTTTACGCAGATGGTTTTCCAACTGCAGGCGCTCAAGGGTGCTGCCTTGCAGGCTGTCGGTGTAGAACTGGAAGTTGTTGCCGCCCAGGTGCTTGGCGTGTTGCATGGCCATATTCGATTGGTTGACCAGCTCGGAAATTTCACGCGCATTGTCCGGCAGCAAACTCACGCCCATCGAAGCGCTAACCACCAGCTCATGCCCCTCCACCGTCACCGGCACTCGCAGCTTGGCCAGCAGCCGCGTGGCCACCCGCGCCAGGCTCGACAAGCTACCGTAGGCGTCAAACAAGACAGCGAACTCATCGCCGGACAGGCGTGCAATGGTGTCGGCTTCGGGCAAGGCGTTGATCAACCGGCGGGCCATCTTTTGCAGCAACTGATCGGCCACCTCATGGCCCAAGCTGTCATTGAGCAGCTTGAAGCGATCCAGGTTGATATGCAGCAACGCCAGACTGCGCCCGCCCTGGCGCACGCGCTGGTGGGCTTCGCGCAGCCGTTCGCGGAACAGCGAGCGGTTGGCCAGTCCGGTCAATTCATCGTAGTGAGTGAGATAGCGCATGCGCTCCTCGGACTCGCGCCGCGCCGACAGATCAGCGAAGAAGCCCACGATGTGACTGACTTTTCCACGAACATCGCGCACAACATTTAATTGCAGCCACTGCGGGTAAAGCTCGCCGTTCTTGCGTGTTTCCACCAGTTCGCCCTGCCAGGTGCCGTGACTGAGCAAAGCTTGGCGGATCACCGGGAAGTGGCGGCGGGCATCGCGGCTGCTGGGTAGCTCCACCACGTTGCGACCAAGCATGTCATCGATGTCAAAACCGGTGACGCGACTGAAGGCCTGGTTGACTGCGATCAGCGCGTAATCCGGGTCGAGGATCACGATGCCTTCGCTGGCGGCTTCGAACACCGTCGAGGCCAGCCGCTGTTGTTCTTCGAGCGCCTTGCCGGCACTGATGTCGCGCCGCGTACCGAGCATTCGAATCACTCGCCCGCTCGCAGCGCGCTCCACCGCGCGGCCACGGTCTTCGATCCATACCCAGTGACCATCGCCATGGCGCACGCGGTATTCCACCTGGTAATCCTCGGTGCGCCCCTTGAGGTGCTCCACCAACGCGCGTTTGAGCAACGGTAAGTCATCCGGGTGCAAGCGCGGTTTGAGGTGGCCGAGCATGGCCGTGACGTACTCCGGCTCCAGGCCGAACAGCTCTTTGAGCTGGGTGTGATGGACTTCGTCGGTTTGCAGGTTCCAGTCCCACAAGCCCAGTTCGCTGGCTTGCAACGCCATGGCCAGACGCGCTTCACTTTTATTCAGGGCCAGGCTGGCGACGTCCAACTCCTGGCTACGTTGCGCCACACGGTCCTGCAGGCCGATCTGGGCTTCGCGCAGCTCTTGCTCGACCTGACGGCGCTGCTCGACTTCACGCACCAAATCCTGATTCAACTGTTCGCTGCGCTGCTGCGCCTGCTGGAGATGCTCGATCAGCGCCTGGTTCTGGAAACGCCGCAGGAGTTCACGCTGGATCAGGCGGTTGACCTGCCAGGCCACCAGGTTCAGCGACACCAGCAGGATCAGGCCGAGCACACCCCAACCTTGTTGCTGCGGGCTACCATCCCATAACAGGTAGACAATAGACGGCACCAGGCACGGCACAGCGAAGGATAGAAACGCCGGCAGGCTCACGGCGTAGGCCACGCTGGCCGATAATGTCGCCGCGCCGATCAGGCCGAACACCCAGGCTTGCTGCATGAAGCTGTTAACCGGCGCCAGGGCGATGGCCGCAGTGGCCAGCGTCAGGCCACTGACCGCCGAACCGAGCATGAACATGCGCCGCCACACCGGCTGCGCCTGTCGGCTTGGCATCGCCGAATCAAACGCCGCCACCTGGATCACGCGCATGGCCACCAGGGCGAGGAGCCACACCAGCCAGATGCTGTCGAGCAGGTATTGTTTGGGGTTCCACAGCAGCCAGGCGCATACCAGGCCGTTCACCAACATTAATAGGGTCGGCAGCAGCGAACCTTGATACAACAGGCGAGTGCGCTCGACCGCCATCTCAGTGGCGTAGTGTTTACGGATAACCTGCGCAGGCGCCATCGAGGGGCCAGGCAGGTCGGTGCTGAGGGTCATAGGCAGTGTTCTTATAATGGTGAGCCCGAAACGTGGACGGAGCATACACAAGCAAACGCTTGGGCCAAACTGCTCCACGTCATAAAAACTGCGTGGTCACACGCCGCAAAGCTCGGTGCCAGACGGCTTCAGCGAGACCCGGCGCGGGCTGTGGGCATTGACCGACCGGTCATCACCCTGAGCAGAATATTGAGCCGGCCCGGATCACGTTGAATATTTTCCATCGACCACCCGGCATTGGGATTTGCCCGACTCCCCCCAGCACCCTAGAATGCGTCGATGCGCGATGATCTCTCTCTTTTGCTGAACTCCCTCAACGATGCCCAACGCCAGGCCGTAGCGGCCCCCGTTGGCCGTCAGTTGGTCCTGGCCGGTGCTGGCTCCGGTAAAACCCGAGTGCTGGTGCACCGTATCGCCTGGTTGATCCAGGTCGAAAACGCGTCTCCGCACTCAATCCTGTCGGTGACGTTCACCAACAAGGCCGCTGCCGAGATGCGCCATCGCATCGAACAGTTGATGGGCATCAGCCCGGCCGGCATGTGGGTCGGCACCTTCCACGGCCTTGCGCACCGCCTGTTGCGGGCCCATTGGCAGGAAGCTGGCCTCGCCCAGACCTTCCAGATCCTTGACAGCGACGACCAGCAACGCCTGGTCAAGCGCGTGATCCGCGAACTCGGCCTCGACGAACAGCGTTGGCCCGTGCGCCAGGCGCAGTGGTTTATCAACGGCCAGAAAGACGAAGGCCTGCGCCCGCAACATATTCAAGCCAGCGGCGATCTTTTCCTGGCCACCATGCGCAGCATTTATGAAGCCTATGAGGCTGCTTGCGCACGTGCCGGCGTGATCGACTTCTCCGAACTGCTGCTGCGCGCCCTCGACCTGTGGCGCGACAACCCCGGCTTGCTGGCCCATTACCAGAAACGCTTCCGCCACATTCTGGTGGATGAGTTCCAAGACACCAACGCCGTGCAGTACGCCTGGTTGCGCCTGCTGGCCAAGGGCGGCGACAGCCTGATGGTAGTGGGTGACGACGACCAGTCCATCTACGGCTGGCGTGGCGCGAAAATCGAGAACATCTACCAGTATTCCGAAGACTTCCCGGACGCGGTCACCATCCGTCTGGAGCAGAACTACCGTTCTACCGCTGGCATCCTCAAGGCCGCCAACGCCTTGATCGCCAACAATACCGGACGCCTGGGCAAAGAGCTGTGGACCGACGGCGGCGAAGGCGAAGCGATCAATCTGTACGCAGCCTTCAACGAGCACGATGAAGCGCGCTATGTGGTGGAAACCATTGAAAGCGCCCTGAAAACCGGCCTGGCACGTAGCGATATCGCGATTCTGTACCGCTCCAACGCCCAATCGCGGGTATTGGAAGAAGCCTTGCTGCGCGAACGCATCCCGTACCGCATCTATGGCGGTCAGCGCTTCTTCGAGCGTGCGGAAATCAAGAACGCCATGGCCTACCTGCGCTTGCTGGAAGGTCGCGGCAACGATGCGGCGCTGGAGCGAGTGATCAATATCCCGGCCCGCGGTATCGGCGAAAAAACCGTCGAAGCAATCCGCGACCACGCGCGCCACGCCGACGTGTCGATGTGGGAAGCCATGCGCTTGCTGATCGCCAATAAAGGCCTGACCGGGCGGGCAGCGGGTGCGCTGGGCGTGTTTGTAGAGCTGATCGAGAATCTGGCCGCCAAGTGCCTGGAAATGCCCCTGCACTTGATGACCCAGACCGTGATCGAGCAGTCCGGACTGATCGCCTATCACGAAGCGGAAAAAGGCGAAAAAGGCCAGGCCCGAGTAGAAAACCTTGAGGAACTGGTCAGCGCCGCCCGCGCGTTCGAAAACACCGAGGAAGACGAAGAGCTGACCCCACTCGCCGCATTCCTCGGACACGCCTCGCTGGAAGCCGGTGATACCCAGGCCGATGAGCATGAAGACAGCATCCAGCTGATGACCTTGCACAGCGCCAAGGGCCTGGAATTCCCGTACGTGTTCCTGGTGGGCATGGAAGAAGGCCTGTTCCCCCACAAGATGAGTCTGGAAGAGCCCGGCCGTCTTGAAGAAGAACGTCGCCTGGCCTACGTGGGTATCACTCGGGCGATGCAGAACCTGGTCATGACCTACGCCGAGACCCGACGCCTGTACGGCAGCGAGACCTACAACAAGGTGTCGCGCTTCGTACGTGAAGTACCGAAGGGCCTGATTCAGGAAGTTCGCCTTTCCAACAGCGTCAGCCGCCCGTTCGGTGGCGGCCAACAGCAGAACTCCAGCAGTATGTTTGCCGGTTCCGAGATTCCGGAAACTCCGTTCAGCTTGGGCCAGCAGGTCAGGCATGCGGTCTTCGGTGAGGGCGTGATACTCAATTTCGAAGGCGCTGGCGCCCAGGCACGAGTGCAGGTGAACTTCGCCGAAGGCAGCAAATGGCTGATGATGGGTTACGCGAAGCTCGAAGCGGTCTGAAACATTTGCCTACATGAAGCTTATTGGCCGGCCCTTGTATTCAACGAGCGCGGGCCAATATCAGTAATCAGTCCTACAGATCCTTCGGAATCGGTCTTACGCAAAAGCCCGAAACATTATGCCGCTAGCCACTGCCACTACACCTGTGCAACATGGCGCGCGTGCAATCCACAAATGGGAATTCCCTTTATGAAACGTTTTCTTAGCATCGCCATGGCGTTGTGCATCGGCCTGACGATGAGCCTCGACGCCAACGCCAAACGCTTCGGTGGCGGCAAAAGCTCGGGTGCGGCACCGACTCACCAGACCAGCCAAATGGCTCCATCCGCCGGTGCAGGCGGTGCTGCCGCTTCCGCAGGCGCAGCCGGTGCTGCTGGCGCCGCAGCCAAGGCTGGCGGTGCTTCACGCTGGCTTGGCCCTCTGGCCGGTATCGCGGCCGGTGGCCTGCTCGCCTCCATGTTCATGGGCGGCGGCTTCGAGGGCATGCAGATCTTCGACATCCTGATCATGGCCGTCATCGCCTTCCTGGTCTTCCGCTTTATCGCCGCCCGTCGCCGCAAGCAGCAGGAGCACCTGGCTCCAGCCGGCGCGCCAATGCAGCGTGAAGTGTTCGAGCAGAAACCAGCCATGGGCTCGATCTTTGGTGGTTCGGCAGCGCCTGCTGCGGCCCGTCCGGTGATCAACGCACCGGCCTGGTTCAATGAAGAGCGCTTCGTCGAAGCGGCCCGCAGCCACTTCCAGTCCCTGCAGCAACACTGGGACGCCAACGAAATGGACAAGATCGCCGAGTTCGTGACCCCGCAACTGCTGGAGTTCCTCAAACGCGAACGTGCCGAGATCGGCGACGCGTTCCAGTCGACCTACATTGACGACCTGCGCGTTCAGTTGGACGGTGTGGATGATCGCGCCGACAAGACCATCGCTACCCTGACCTTCAGCGGTGTGTCGAAGACCTCGCGTTTCGACCAGGGCGAAGTGTTCAGCGAAAGCTGGAACATGGAACGCCCTCAAGGCGAGAACCAGCCATGGCTGGTCGCCGGTATTCGCCAAAACGGCTGATACCCACGCGCTTGAGCACGCCGTAACGAAAAACCCCGGACATGTCTCATGTCCGGGGTTTTCTATTTCACGGTTGCACTTATAGCGAGCTACTGTATAAAACGCCCCTATAAACCGCGCCATCTAGCAAGAGGATCCCGGCCGTGGAAGAAATCATCGAACAATTGCGTGAAGCCAACGAACCGGTCCCGGTTCCTCTGGAACTGCCTGACGAAGATCAACTGGTGGAAATCGAAGAACAACTGTTCATCGACATCCCGTTTGTCTTCCGTGAATTCCTGCTGACCGTCAGCGATGTGGTGTACGGCAGCCTGGAACCGGTGACCGTCACCGACCCGCAATCCCACACGTACCTGCCGGATGTGGCAGCCAACGCCTGGGATGCCGGCGTTGACCGCAGCATGATCCCGATCTGCCAGGACGGCGACGACTACTACTGCGTTGAAGAAGACGGCACCGTGGTGCTGTGGTCCGGCGAAGAAGAACTCGTCACTGAAGAGACGTGGGAATCGGTTTGGCACTGGGCGCGGGATGTTTGGCTGGAAAGCTGAGTCCTGTCACCCGTGGCGGACCGGTTTTTGTGGCGAGCAAGCTCGCTCGCCACAAGCGAATGCACCGCAGCACCTTAGTGCTCCGACGTGTCCTTGTGATTATCCAGAGTCTCCAGCAAGGCCACCTGCATCCGCGTATGCACGCGAATGAACCAGCGCCACAGAACGGCCGCTACCGCCGCCGCGACTACTGCAATCAGCACCAGCAACTTGTTGGTCGGCAAAATGCTGGCCGACAAGGCTGCCAATAGCAGAAAGATCACCAGCAGCGACAGAATCGGGATCAGCTCCGAGATTACCCTTCGCACACGCTGGGTATGTCGCCCGGCCATTTCCGGCTTCACGCTCATTTCCGCCAGCAGCATCGACAGCGCCTTGAGCTTGCGGTAAGCCGCAATCAAGAACGGCAGCGACAACAACAACGCCCCTCCCCAGATCAACGCCTTCTGCCAGCTCGGATCACTGATCCAACCCTCCAGATACCCACCAATGCGCACCGCAAAAAAGCTGCCAGCGAAGAAGATCGCGATCACCAGCGCGAGGTTCACCCCTACTTGCAGGATGATCTTGCGGATCATCGACGCCAGCATCGCGCCCTCGCCCTGAGGCTGAATGCTGCGCAACCACTCGCCGTACATCCCGAAGACCCGACTCATGCGCTTGGGCATCACTGCCGCAATCCTCAGCGACAGGGGATCAGCACCGCGAATCAGGTAGGGCGTGAGCAGTGTAGTGATCGCCGAAACCGCCACCGCCACCGGATACAGGAAGTCGCTGGTTACCTGCAAGGTCATGCCCAGCGCGGCGATAATGAAGGAAAACTCGCCAATCTGTGACAGCCCCATGCCCACGCGCAGTGAGGTGCGGCCGTCATTACCGGCGATAAATGCGCCCAGGCCGCAGGACAGCATCTTGCCCAGCACCACGGCCACGGTGATTACCGCGATTGGCCAGGCATATTGCAGCAGGATCTGCGGGTCAATCATCAAGCCAATCGCCACAAAAAAGATGGCGCTGAACATGTCGCGAACCGGCTCGATCAGGCGTTCTATCTTAATCAACTGCTTGGACTCGGCCATGATCGCGCCGATCAGGAATGCCCCCAGCACCATGCTGTATTCCAGCTTGACCACCAGCAGGCAAAAGCCGAAGCACAGGCCCAATACGGTGATCAGCAGCATCTCATTGCTTTCGAACTTAGCTACGTAAGCCAGCAGACGCGGCACCAGCAAAATGCCAATCACCAAGGCGACGATCATGAAGAGCGAGAGCTTGCCGACGGTGGAGAACACCTCGCCGGAGCTCACCGTACCGCTGACGGCGATGCTCGACAGCAAGGCGATGATGCCGATGCCAAGGATGTCTTCAACGATCAACACGCCGAAAATCAGCTGGGCAAAACGCTGGTTCTTCATTTTCAGGTCATTGAGGGCCTTGACGATGATGGTGGTCGAGGAAATCGCCAGGATCGCGCCGAGGAAGAGCGAGTCCATGGTGTTCCAGTCGAACCAGCGGCCGATTTCGTAGCCGATCCAGATCATCAGGATGATTTCCAGGAAGGCTGCGATAAACGCCGTCGCGCCCACCTTGAACAACTTGCGCAGGCTGAACTCCAGGCCCAGGCAGAACATCAGGAAGATCACCCCCAGCTCGGCGAGGGTCTTGATGGTGTCTTCGTCGTGGATCAGACCGAACGGCGGGGTGTGGGGACCGATGATGAAGCCGGCGACGATGTAACCCAGCACCACCGGCTGCTTGAGGCGGTGAAACAGGATGGTGACCACCCCTGCCACCAGCATGATCACGGCCAAGTCCTGGATAAAGCTGATGGCGTGCATGGCGAGGGGCTCCTTGAGGGTACTGGCGCTTTTCCCACTTCCGCCCACGCACATGAAAATGCGCAAAGTGCGGAAGGAAAAGTCTGCCTTGATCGTAAGAAATGCCCTGACATGGGCTTTTGAAGGTTAACACCGCGACTTCCAGCAGAAAGCCGGTGCAATATATGGAAACAGATCGGTGCAGGCGTGACGGCAAGCCGCCCACTGGCGTCCCGTAAGGGATGGCGCTGCAAAGATTCCAGCACCCGCAGAGGTGCACCCCAACCAATGCCTACAACCCGTGAGTGTGTTATGGAACCCGGAAACGCCCAGCTGTCGATGACGGTATTGATGACCCCTGACATGGCCAACTTCTCAGGCAATGTCCACGGCGGCACCCTGCTCAAGTACCTCGACGAAGTGGCCTACGCCTGTGCGAGCCGTTATGCCGGTCGCTATGTGGTGACGTTGTCGGTGGATCAGGTGATTTTTCGCGAACCGATCCATGTCGGCGAATTGGTGACGTTCCTTGCATCAGTCAACTACACCGGCAATACGTCGATGGAAGTGGGCATCAAGGTGGTGACCGAGAACATCCGCGAGCGCTCGGTGCGTCATACCAACAGCTGCTTCTTCACCATGGTGGCCGTGGACGACCAGCGTAAACCCGCTGCCGTACCACCGCTGCAACCCCATAACAGTGAAGACAAGCGCCGGTTCATGCAGGCCCAGCAACGCCGGCAGATTCGCCAGGAGCTGGAGAAGCGCTACCAGGAAATCAAGGCAGACGCGCTGTAAGTCCCAAGCCGCAAACCCGATCAAAAATGTGGGGGGCTTGCCCCCGATTGCAGTGGGTCAGCCATTACTTAGGTAGCTGATACACCGCCATCGGGAGCAAGCCCCCTCCTACATTGGGTGTTGTGTACTTACAGTCCGATCGGGGTGGCTTCAAAGCGCACACGTGGATGGGCAATGCGATCCTGGGCCCGCACCAACTCCAACTCGTAACTGGCGCAAGCCTGGGTTTCCAGCAGCACTTCGTGCACGGCCGCTGCGGTGAATTCAAACGCGGCCAGCAGGCTGTCGCCTAACAACACCCGCGCCAGGAACAACCCCGAGGTCAGGTCGCCCACGCCCACCGGTTGGCGCGGGAACGCCAGCAGCGGTCGACGCAGGTGCCAGCTGCCGTCGGCGGTCACCAGCAGCATCTCGAAACCATCCGGCAACTTGCCCGGATAATCCAAGTGTTTGACCAGCACGGCTTTAGGCCCGCGAGCCAGCAACGCCTTGGCCATAGCCAGACAATCGAACAGCGACTGCGGTTTGCGCCCGGCAAAGCTGTCCAATTCCAGTTGGTTGGGGCACAGGAAGTCGGCCATGGCGACGGCTTCATCGAGCAGGAAATCGCTGACTTCCTGGGGCACGATGCAGCCTTTTTCAGGATGACCCATCACCGGGTCGCACAGGTACAAGGCCTTGGGATTGATCGCTTTAATACGCGCTACACCGGTGAGAATCGCCCGGCCCTGAGCCGCGCTGCCCAGATAGCCGGACAGCACCGCATCACAGTTGCCCAACTCACCGATGGCGGCAATCCCTTCCACCAACGCCGGAATTTGCTGCGGCGCCAACACTTCGCCCGCCCACTGGCCATACTGGGTGTGGTTGGAGAACTGCACAGTGTTAAGCGGCCAGACGTTCACCCCGACCCGCTGCATGGGGAACACGGCGGCGCTGTTTCCGGCGTGGCCAAAGACCACATGAGACTGGATCGCAAGCAGATGAGGTGTGCGTTTCATGCAGGGGATTTCCGTAAAGCCATTGAAATTCTGGCCGCGCAGTATGCGACTAAACACAGCCTGTACGACAGGCCAGCGACACAGTTAAGCTGCTCTCACTTTGTTGGAGTTTTTCGCATGCTGACCCTGGGAAACATCTTCGTGTTGATGCTGCTGGCGACCGGCGCCGCCTGGGTTTGGCACAACCACGGCCTGCGCGAACGGGCGCTCGCGCGGGTGAAGCAGCATTGCGCCAAGCTCGATATCGAATTGCTCGACGGTGCCGTAGCGTTGAAACGCATCGGTTTTGTGAAGGACGCCAATGGCCGGCGGCGTCTGGCGCGTATCTATAATTTCGAGTTCACCGTCACGGGCGAGACCCGTCACAGCGGGACCATCACGCAGTTTGGCGCCCATAGCGCGCAGATCGAACTGGCGCCCTACCCGTTCGAGGCCAAGGAAGCGCTGCCCAGTGCTGAAGTCATTGAGCTGAGCCAATGGCGTCAGAACCATGCGACTAAAAACCGTCAGTAACGGCAGGCAGTCAGCGCGGCCTGCAATGCAGCCATGTCCTGTGGTGTGCTGAAGATCAATTCGATACGTGAGTCGCGGCGCCATTCGCTGGGGTGCCAGGCGAGCGGGCTGTTATCCACAGCGTTGGCCGAGATCCACCCATCACGGCTGTGGATAACCAGTTTGGCGCGGCGCCACTCAAGCGATGTCAGCCACAGGTGCAGAGGCACGGAATCGAATTTCTGGCTCGGGTGCCAGCGCCAACCGATACTCCAACCGCCATCCTGGGCCTGGCTCAGGCAGATCGGCAATGCCGGATCGCTCCAGATAGCCGGCAATTGAGCCAGCCCCTTGGGCACCTCGACGTTATCCACAGCCTCTTCAGCCTGCGCATTCAAACCTGGCAGTTTGCCGAGCGGCACGTACGCCTGCCGCGTCCAATAAATGCCACGGTCGGGTAGCTGTCGTTCGACGGCCTCGCGTTGCGCAGCATCCAGCCCCTCATCCTTGTTCAACACCAACAGCCCGGCACTGGCCAACGCTTCCTGCTGCGCTGGCGGCAAGGGTTTGTCCGCAGCCAGCGCTTGGGCATCCAGCACCAGCACACAAGGCTGAACCGCAAGCACCGTCTGCCACGGCGCTTCGCGCAACTGCTGGAGCAACTGCGCAGGATGGCCCAGGCCCGAGGGTTCGATAAACAACCGATCCGGCTTGGCCTTACGCAGCAACCGGCCCAGGCCTACCTGGAACGGTGCGCCATTCACACAACACAGGCAGCCACCGGCGACCTCGCCCAAGGCAATGCCGTCGTCGTCCTGGGTCAGCAACGCAGCATCCAGGCCGATCTGCCCAAACTCATTAATCAGCACCGCCCAGCGCTCGTTGGCCGGGCGTTGGGCGAGCAGGTGCTTGATCAGGCTGGTCTTGCCAGCGCCAAGGGGCCCGGCAATCACGTGGGTGGGAATGTTCTGCAGCATAAGTGCCATCGTTCGGACCGTGTAGAGCGTTTGATCCTACGCGGTTACGCGAGCCAATCCAGCGTCAGAATCAATCGGCGCTCATCCGCTTTCAGCGCGGGGGAGCGGTGGATCAGGCCGTGGCCTTCGTTGCCATGCCATTTGGTGCCCTTGAGCAGTGCCACTTCACCGCACTGAATCTGCTCAATGCGCTCGCTGGGCTCGGCGTCCGCTTGGCTGAGTTTGCGCCGGTCCATTACCCCTTCACGCAACCACTGGCTGCCGATACCTGCATAGGTGGTGATCAGCCGCACCGGCACATGATCGACGTGAAAACGCGGGCACATGGCTTTATCCAACAATCGCAGACGAACGCCTATGCGCTTGGCGCCGAGCAGACAGGCAAAAGCACTGACCAGCCACGACACATCGGCGACAAAGCCTTCATAACCTTCAAGATCGCGGCAACTGGACGCCAATCCTCGCAAGTTCGGCTTGGCGCCTTCGCTGTTGAGTTCGATCACCATCGAATCAGCCAACGGCTCGTTGAGTGCCACCAGCAAGGCGCCGAACTCAGCGATATGCAGCGGCAACTGGCGCTGCCACAGCGCCAGGTTCACGCCGTCTTCAAGGATGTCGGACAGCGCCAGCGGGGTTTCACCGCGGGTCTGGCGAATCACGGGGCGCAGGGGGATAGCCGGTGCCAGCATCAGGCTGCCTCTTCATACCAGGGACCAAACGGATCAGCCAAAAGGCGCCACCCTTCCACGCCAAGGGCCATTTCTTCATCGGTGAGCAAGCACGCATCCAACTCGACGCGCATGTGGGCGAAGTCGATGTTCTGCCCGATAAACACCAGTTCCTGGCGGCAGTCGCCGGTGCTCAGTTGCCAGTTGCCCATAATCGCCGCGACGCTTTCTTGGTCTTGTGGCCATTGGCTTTTCGGTACGAAACGCCACCAGCGTCCGGCAAACCCGTGACGCATCAGGCCGCCTGCCTGGGACCAGCTACCGGCGTCCTGATGCTTGCTGGCCAGCCAGAAAAAGCCCTTTGAGCGCAGCAGTTTGCCGTTCACCCAAGGTCGATCGATAAAGTCGAAGAAGCGTTGCGGATGGAACGGGCGGCGTGCGCGATAGGCCATGGACGCGATGCCATATTCTTCGGTTTCCGGTACATGCTCACCGCGCAGCTCCTGCAACCAGCCTGGCGCTTGGGCCGCACGCTCGAAGTCAAAGCGGCCGGTGTTGAGGATCTTGTGCAGCGGCACCTCGCCCATGACCATCGGGATGATTTCCGCCTGAGCATTGAGGCGCTCAAGGATAGCCATCAGCTCTTCGCGTTCGCTGCTGCTGATCAGGTCGATCTTGCTGATCAAGATGACGTCGGCGAATTCGATCTGCTCGATCAACAGGTCGGTGATTGAACGCTCGTCTTCTTCCCCGAGGGTTTCGCCCCGCGAGGCCAGGCTTTCGGCGGCCTGGTAGTCGAGCAAGAAGTTCATGCCATCGACCACGGTAACCATGGTATCCAGGCGCGCAACATCGGCCAGGCTTTGGTCATTTTCATCGCGAAAGGTGAAGGTTTCTGCCACCGGCAACGGTTCGGAGATACCGGTGGATTCAATCAACAAGTAATCGAACCGACCTTCCTTGGCGAGTTTTCCGACTTCTTCAAGCAAGTCTTCACGCAAGGTGCAGCAGATACAGCCGTTGCTCATCTCCACCAGCTTTTCTTCGGAACGGTTGAGGGTGACGTCACGCTGCACCTCGCTGCCGTCGATGTTGATTTCACTCATGTCGTTGACGATCACCGCCACGCGCAGATTTTCGCGGTTGCGCAGGACATAGTTGAGCAATGTGCTTTTACCGGCGCCGAGAAAGCCAGATAACACGGTAACGGGGAGACGATTGGGCATCAGGTAATCCTCATCAGGGTTGGCCGGTCAAATCGCCCGTTTGTGGCGTTCGCGCAGCTCTTCACGTTCTTTGGCTTCGATACACAGGGTGGCGGTGGGACGTAGCAGAAGACGTTGCAGGCCGATGGGTTCGCCGGTTTCGCGGCACCAGCCATATTCGCCACGGGCCAGCAGTTCGAGGGCGTCGTCGATCTTGTCCAGCAGCTTCTTCTCCCGTTCCAGCAGGCGCAGTTGCCATTGGCGCTGCTCTTCGGCGCTGCCCACGTCAGCCGGGTCGCTGTTGGTTTCCTGCTCGCGCAGAACCAGGAATTCGCCTTCGATACGCGCTTGCAGTTCAGTGCGCTGAGCCAACAACAGTTCGCGGAAGAAGCCATGCTGGGCTTCATTCATGTAGTCGGCAGGCGGTTGGGTCAGCAGGTCTTGTTCAGTCATGGGGAGAGGTTCACGGGTCAGGCTGTTTTTCAATGTTATAGTATAACAATACAAATAATCCAATCCCCCCTTGCTCGCTTCGACAAAGAGGGCAATGCTTGAACGCATCCCTGCCCCGAGAAACCTTATGAAATACCTGTTGTGCGCCCTGTTACTGGCAGCGGCAGGGACCGCTTGCGCCCAAGCGCCCAGCCTGCTGGCCAACTGCACGCGCAGCGCCAACCTGCTGGCCTGTGTCGACCCACTGGGCAACGCCTACAGTGTGTCGACCGAGGGCAGAACCACGTATTTGCGCGGTTTCGAGGTGGTCGGCAAACGCTATTGGGCACAGACCAACAGCCGTTATGGGCAACTGACGTTTTTTACTGGTTTGGCGTCAGATGGGGAGGCGTGGGTCGGCTACACGCGGCGCGTGGGTTGGACCACGATCAATCGCTTCTCCAGCTCCGGCGGGGCCAGCGCCAAGTTCACCTGCAGCCGCATTACCGGCTGTTAGGCCTGACCATTCTTTTGTTCCTGCACCCACGCCATGTAGCTGTTCATCGGCGGATTCTTCTGGAAGTAGTTTTTCAGGCCATCGAACAAGCCATCCGCCACCGCCTGTTGATGACGCGCCGTCACCAAGCGCTGGGCGTCTCGGGCATTGGAGATAAAGCCCGTCTCCACCAGGATCGAGGGCACATCCGGTGACTTGAGCACTGCAAACGCGGCCTGTTCCACACGTTTCTGATGCAGGCTGGTAATGCTTTGCAGGCTCCCGAGCACCGAACTGCCCAGTTGCAGGCTTGAGGCGATGGTGGCGTTCATCGACATGTCGAGAATCACGCCGGCCAGCATCGGGTCTTTATCCTTCAGATTGAGCAACGTGGTAGCGCCCAACAGGTCCGCGCCGTTTTCGCGCTGGGCCATAAAGCGTGCGGTGGCCGAGGTCGCGCCGCCCTCCGACAGCGCATACACCGAGGCTCCTGAAGCGGTGAGCCGCGGCGCAGCATCGGCGTGCACCGAGATAAACATATCGGCCTTGTGCTGACGGGCGATGTCCACGCGCTTGCGCAGCGGCACGAAGAAGTCGTCGTTGCGCACCAGTTTCACGTCAAAGCCCTTCTCGCGCTTCAAACGCTTGGCCAGCAGTTGGGCGATGGACAACACCACGTCTTTTTCGCGCTGGCCCTTGGAGCCGATAGCGCCCGGGTCTTTGCCGCCGTGGCCGGGGTCGACCACCACCATGATGTCGCGCTTCGGATGCGCCTTGCCCTCTGGCGCCATCAAAGGCGCAGGGGCAGCCGCGATCTGACGTGGCGCCTGAGTGGCGCCAGTGAGATCGAGCACCAGGCGATGCCCCTGACCCTCCTGAGGCGGCAACACAAAGCTGGTGAGCCGCATCGGTGCGGCCAGATCGAGCACGATGCGCGTATCCGATTTGCCGAAATGCCCCGAGCGAATCGAGGTGATTCCGGTGTTCTTCAACTCCAGTTGAGAAAAGTCGCCACTGAGAACCGCGCCGCTCAGGTCGATGATCAGGCGCTCCGGCGCCGTCAGGAAGAAGGTCTTGTACTGCACCGGACCGCTGAGGTCGAACACCAACCGCAGCTTGTCATCTGAGCGCCATAAACGCGCGTTACGAATCTGCGTGGCGTAGGCCGTGAGCGGCAAAACAAAAAAGGGGCTGGCCAAGAGCAGATTGAGAAGCTGACGTCTGTGCATGACAAATACCGCAGATAAAGGAGCGTCCGTACTCGACATGACTGAAAAAAGGCTACGACAGAAAATTCATCGTAGACCCTATTGTTATACTATAACATGTCGAATTATTTCCAACGATGGACCTGCTCATGAACGCGCTGACTCTGCCGGATATCGCCGCGCAGGCTTCACGCCAAGCCTTGCCACTCGACTGGGTCGGCATGTGCGGCATCGCCCTACCAATCCTGATCGACGGTCAGCGCTTGACCGCCACCGCCGATGCCGGCGTGAGCCTGGATGACGGCACCGCCCGTGGCATTCATATGTCACGCCTGTACCTGGCACTGGAGATGCTCGACCAGCAGCCCCTCACGCCTGCACTTCTGCGCAATGTACTTCAGCGTTTTCTCGACAGTCATGAAGATTTATCTAAGAACGCCTACCTGCGTCTGCACACGAATTTGCTGTTGAAACGCCCGGCGCTGGTCAGCCCCTTAGCTGGCTGGAAAGGCTACCCAGTCAGCATCGAAGCGCGCCTGGAAAACCAGATGTTCCACGTGGAACTAAAAATTAACGTTACTTATTCCTCAACTTGCCCCTGTTCCGCTGCCCTGGCCAGGCAGTTGATTCAGCAGCAATTTCTCGAAGACTTCGCCGACACGCCGTTGCAGCATGAAGACGTACTGACCTGGCTCGGTAGCGCAGACGGCATCGTCGCCACACCCCACAGCCAGCGCAGCAACGCGCAGTTGCACGTACACCTGCGAGGCGAGCAACTGGCGCTGACCGACATCATCAACGACGCCGAAGCTGCTCTCGGCACCGCCGTACAAACCGCTGTGAAACGTGCGGACGAACAAGCCTTCGCCCTGGCCAACGGACAGAACCTAATGTTCTGCGAAGACGCCGCCCGCCGCCTGAACCTCGCCTTGAAACGCTCGGATGCCGTCAACGCCTTCCACCTCAAAGTGATCCACGCCGAAAGCCTGCACGCGCACGATGCCGTGGCTGAAAGCCGCTGGACGAGACACCCTGAATGATCACCTGCAACGCTTTGCGCTGGGGCGCCCCCGGACAACCACTCACACCCGCCATAGATCTCATCCTGGAAAAAGGTAGCCTCACCGGCGTAATTGGCCCCAATGGCTGCGGCAAAAGTAGCCTGCTCAAAGTCATCGCCGGGCTGCAAAAGCCGCTGGCTGGCAAGGTGGTCGTCAATGTTCCACGCCGTGGCGGCCTAGCGTTCCTGCCTCAGCAGCAACACCTTGACCGCCAATTTCCCATTAGCCTGCAAGAACTGGTCGCCGCCGGTTTCTGGGGCACCCGACTCCCCCCACAACAACGCAATCAGCGCCTGCAAGCAGTGCTGGAAGACTGGTGCCTCAGCGGCCTGGAACAGCGCCCGCTGATGGCGTTGTCCGGCGGCCAATTGCAACGCGCCCTGCTCGCCCGCATGAGTTTGGCCGATTCGCCGGTGTTGCTGCTCGATGAACCCCACGCAGCCCTCGATGAGGACGGCCAGACGCTGTGCTGGAAACATATCCATGCCTGGCATGCCGAAGGCCGCACGCTGGTCATCGTTTGCCACGATTTGGCGTCCGTACGCCACCACACCGAGCAAGTGCTGCAAATCAAAAACACCGGTTGTGTGTTCGGCGATAGCAAAGAGCTGATCCGCCCGCAGCCCCAGATGCAGGTGGCCTGATGCACTTCGCCGCCCACTTATGGATGCCCTTCCTCGACTTCGTCTTTATGCGCCGCGCATTGATCGGCGGACTTGTACTCGCGTGCAGCACTGCCCCGCTGGGTGTCTTCCTGATCCTGCGCCGCATGAGCCTGATCGGTGACGCCGTGGCCCACGGCATCCTGCCCGGCGCTGCGCTGGGTTTCTGGTTCGCCGGGCTCAGCCTGCCGGCGCTGACCATCGGCGGCCTCGGCGCCGGCCTGAGCATGGCTGGCCTCTCCGCTTGGATCACTCGCCGTACCGGCCTGCGCGAAGACGCCAGCCTCGCCGCCATCTACCCCATTTCCCTTGCCGCTGGCGTACTGATCCTCGGCCTCGCCGGTAAACGCCTGGATCTTTTGCACTTGCTGTTCGGCTCTGCCTTGGCCGTCGACGCAACCACCCTTACCGGAATGCTCTGGGTGTCCGGGTTCAGCCTGGTCGCCATGGGACTGATCTACAAACCACTGCTGCTGGACACCCTCGACCCGCTGTTCCTGCAAACCGTCAGCCGCCTTGGCCCGCTGGCCCATGGGCTGTTTTTAACCCTGGTGGTGCTGAACCTGGTGATCGGTTTCCAGGCCATCGGCGCGTTGATGGTGGTGGGTCTGATGATGTTACCCGCCATCGCTTCACGTTTCTGGAGCCGGCGCCTGCCGGTGTTGATTGCGGTGTCGGCGGTGCTGGGATGCCTGTCGGTATGGCTTGGTTTGTTGTTGTCGTTCTACTACTCACTGCCCAGCGGCCCGGCGATTGTGCTGGTGGCTGGCGCTGGGTACCTGCTGTCCGTGGTCTTCGGTCCGGTGCACGGTTTGATGCGCCGCCCGCCCCTGCTTACATCCCAATGAGGTGTCTCCCGATGCGCGCTCTACTCGTGCTGTTCAGCCTGCTGCTGCCGCTGTCGATGGCCCAGGCCGCCGACAAACTCCAGGTGGTCACCAGCTTCAGTATTCTCAATGACATTACGCACCAGATCGGTGGCGACCACATTCAGATCAGTAACATGGTCGGCCCGGATGCCGACGCCCACACCTACGAGCCCACACCGGACGATGCCAAGGCGCTGCTCAAGGCCAAGCTGATCATCAAGAACGGCCTCGGTTTCGAACCCTGGCTGGACCGCTTAGTCACCAGCACCGAAACCAAAGCCACGGTGGTCACCGCCAGCAAAGGCGTGATCTCCCACACCATGGAAGAGGATGGCGAAACCATCCCCGACCCGCACGCTTGGCATAACCTGGCCAACGCTGAAATCTATGTGAACAACATCACCAAGGCGCTGGTGGCTGCCGACCCGGCCAACAAGGCCGACTACCTGCGCAACAGCCAAACCTACCTGAAAGAAATCTACCGCCTGCTGGCCGAAGCCAAGACCAAATTCAGTGCTCTGCCCCCAGGCAACCGCCGCATCGTCACCTCCCATGACGCTTTCGGTTACCTGGGCCAGGCCTATGGCATTCAGTTCCTCGCCCCCCAAGGCCTGTCTACCGAACGTGAACCCTCTGCCGCTGAAGTCGCTGCGCTGATCACACAGATCCGCAAAGACAAGGTCAAAGCCGTGTTCATGGAAAACATCAAGGACTCGCGCCTGCTCAAGCAAATTGCCGACGAAAGCGGCGCGCAGATCGGCGGCACGCTGTACTCCGACGCCCTCGCCGCCGAAGGCCCGGCCAGCACGTTTACAGGGCTTTTCGAATACAACCTCAACACCTTGTGCGCCGCCCTGAGCAAGCCATGAACCTGAGCATGCTCGAACTGGAAGGGGCTGCCAAAGGCAGTCGCTTCCCACTCAAACCAGTGCTCGATGCCCTGCCATGGAACAGCGATGGCCTGATTGCCGCCATCGCCCAGCAACACAGCAGCGGCGAGGTGTTGATGCTGGCCTGGATGAACCGCCGGGCCCTCACCGAAACCCTCGCTACCGGGCAAGTTTGCTACTGGTCACGCTCGCGCCAGCAACTGTGGCGCAAAGGTGAACGCTCCGGTCACTGGCAGCAGTTGGTGGAAGCACGCCTGGATTGCGACGGCGACGCGGTGCTGCTGATCGTCAACCAACTCGGCCCGGCTTGCCACACAGGCCGGCCCACCTGTTTCTACAACGCCATTGATGGCGACTACGTCCACATCATCACGGAGCCCAGCGCATGATCCGTAAGAACCCTTCCGGCGATCTGCCAGTGATTGCCGAATCGGCCTACGTCGACAAGACCGCCATCATCTGCGGCAAGGTCATCATTGGCGAGAACGTCTTCGTCGGCCCGTATGCGGTGATCCGCGCAGACGAAGTCGACGCCAGCGGCGCCATGGATCCGATCACCATCGGTGCCAATTCCAATATTCAGGACGGCGTGGTCATCCACTCCAAATCCGGCGCGGCAGTGACCATCGGTGAGTTCACCTCCATCGCCCACCGCTCCATCGTCCACGGCCCGTGCTCAGTTGGCGACCGCGTATTCATCGGTTTCAACAGCGTGCTGTTCAACTGCGCCGTGGGCGATGGGTGCGTGGTGCGCCATAACTCGGTGGTCGACGGTCGTGATTTACCCGCCGCGTTCTACGTGCCCTCCACCACCCGCATCGGACCGAATACCGACCTGTCGCAATTCCCACCGGTGAGCGTCAGCGCCTCGGAGTTTTCCGAAGACGTGGCACTTACCAACGTCGACTTGGTGCGCGGTTACAAAGCCCTGCAAAACGAGTTCTAAGCCATGAGCCGCCTGCTGATCCGCAACGCCCGCCTGGTCAACGAGGGCCAGATTTTCGACGCCGACGTGCTGGTCGCCAATGGCCGCATCGAAAAGATCGCCAGCAGCATCACCGGCTGTAACGCGCCACTGGCCATCGACGCCAAGGGGCAATGGCTACTGCCGGGCATGATCGACGACCAGGTGCACTTTCGTGACCCCGGCGCGCCGGACAAAGGCAGTTTCTACAGTGAGTCCCGCGCGGCCGCGGCTGGCGGCATCACCAGTGTGATGGACATGCCCAACACCAACCCGCCCACCCTGAACCTGGAGGCGCTGGCCGATAAAAAACGCCGCGCGGCCCTGCACTCGGTGGTCAACTACGGCTTTCACTTCGGGGTAAGTAACGACAATCTCGACATCGTCGCCGCCCTCGACCCCTGCGAGGTGGCGGGAGTCAAAGTGTTCATGGGCGCGTCCACCGGCAATATGCTGGTGGACGACCCACGGACCCTGGAGCGTCTGTTTGCCGAAGTCCCGACCATCCTCCTGGCCCACTGCGAACACACGCCCAGTATCCAGGCCAACGAACGGCGCTTGCGCGATCGTTTCGGCGATGACATCCCCGCCGTCGCGCACCCCCTGATCCGCGACGCCGAGGCCTGCTATCGCTCGTCCTCTTTCGCGGTGGAGTTAGCCCAGCGCCACGGCACGCGCCTGCATGTGCTGCACCTCACCAGCGCGCGCGAATTGGCTCTGTTTGAAGACAAGCCCCTGGCACAAAAACGCATCACCGCTGAAGTCTGTGTGCACCACTTGCTGTTCGATGACCGGGACTATCACCGCCTCGGCCATCAGATCAAATGCAACCCGGCGATCAAGACCCGTGCCGACCGCGACGCGTTGCGCCAGGCGTTATTGAATGATCGTTTGGATGTGATTGGCACAGACCACGCGCCGCATACCTGGGCGCAAAAACAACTGGCCTATCGCGAAGCGCCGTCGGGATTGCCCCTGGTGCAACATGCGCTGCCGGCGTTACTGGAGCTGGTGGCAGACGGGCTGCTGCCGCTGGCCACGCTGGTCGCGAAGACCAGCCACAGGGTCGCCGACCTGTTTGCTATCCCGGACCGTGGTTATCTGCGTGAAGGGTATTGGGCCGATCTGGTGCTGATCAAACCCGAGCCCGAAGGTAAGCCGGTCAGGGATGAGCCGATTCTTGCCCGCTGCGGCTGGACGCCCTTTGCAGAGCGCAGCTTTCGCCACAGCGTCAGCACCACCCTGGTCTCCGGCCACCTGGCCTGGCACAACGGCAAGGTGGTCGACAGCTGCCAGGGTTTGCCGCTGCACTTTCTGCGTTAAGCGCGTGGTTTGACCGTACCGCAATCGTTGCCCAGCCACTGGGCGTGAGTGTCCAGGCTGCCCTTCTGCTGAATGCCGGTGGCATTGAAGGTGCCGTTGACGGTCGTGGTGAATTCTTTCTGGCTTTGGAAAGTGGCGACTCCGGTGCCCTGAGCTTTCGGGCAGCTGAAACGGAATTTCCACTGGTTGCCGGTTTTGTCGGTCACTTCCTGTTTGCAGCCCGATTGCGGGTCGGTCAAAGGGATTGAGTCCGACGCGACCTGGGCTGGAGTGAGGCACACCTGCACGCCTTTACCTGCCATGGTGATGCCCTGCTTTTCGAGCATCGCGCGCTGTTCGGGGGTCATCTGTTGCTTGAGCTGACCGAGGATCAGCGACAGGTCCGGCAGGTCCTGGTTATCGACTTTCATATTGCTGGTGGTCAATTCCCACAAGCCCGGCGCCAGCATCTGCGCCTGCGCTGCCACCGGCAACGACAAACCAACAACCATGGATAAACAGAGCAGACGAGCATTCATCGGGTAACTCCTGGGCAATTGTGGGCGTTAGACGCTGCAAAGGCGCCAGTGTTGCACGCCAAATAAAATAGCGACATTCGCAGCCGAACATGGTCTGTTAGGCATTGGATTGTCTGGAGTACTGTCGTCCATGGATTTCTTTGGCCCGCACCTGCTCGCCTACTTCATCGCCACGCTGCACTTTCTCGGGACTCTCGCCGCGATCCACGCGGTGCTGACCGTCAGGACCGCTCAAGGCTCGATAGCCTGGGCCTTGTCGCTGATGTTCATGCCCTATCTCACGTTGATCCCCTACCTGATTTTTGGCCGCAGCACCTTCGACGCGTATATCCAGGCGCGGCGCCAGGCCAATCAGGAAATGCACACCGCCATCACCGCGCTGAACTGGCGTCCTTGGGTTGAGGAGGCGCTCGCTGCGCGCAACTCCAGCGCTTACGCCTCGTTGCGCGCCATGCCCAAACTGGGTCGCATGCCGTGCCTGGCCAACAATGAAGTACGCCTGCTGATCAATGGCGACGCCACCTTCAGCGCGATCTTTGAAGCCATTCGCAACGCCAAAACCGCTGTGTTGTTTCAGTTTTTCATCATTCATGACGATGAACTTGGCCGCCAATTACATACGCTGCTGAAAGAAAAGGCTGCCCAAGGCGTGGCCATCTACGTGCTCTACGACCGCATTGGCAGTCACGCCCTGCCCCATCGCTACGTGCAATCACTGCGCGACGCCGGCGTGCAGGTCAAGGCCTTCGCCACCCGCAGTGGATGGCTCAACCGCTTCCAGGTCAACTTTCGCAACCATCGCAAAATCGTGGTGGTGGATGGCATCACCGGGTTTGTCGGCGGGCATAACGTGGGTGATGAATACCTGGGCAAAAAACCGCCATTGGCGCCATGGCGCGACACCCATGTACAGGTCACCGGTCCCGTGGTGGCGTGCCTGCAGGAGTCGTTTGCCGAAGACTGGTTCTGGGCCGCGCGTGAACTACCGCCGCTGATCTTGCCGGACACCTATCCCGAAGATGGCGTGCTCTGCCAATTGCTCGCCAGCGGTCCGGCCGATCCGTATGAAACCTGTTCGCTGTTTTTCGTCGAGGCCATCCACGCAGCGACCGAGCGGGTATGGATCACCAGCCCGTATTTCGTCCCCGATGAAGCGGTGTTTGCCGCCCTGCGCCTGGCGGTACTACGCGGAGTGGATGTGCGCCTGCTGCTGCCGTCGCGGCCGGATCACCGCATTGTGTATGCCGCCTCCAGCCTCTACGCCATCGAAGCCGTGCGCGCCGGAGTGCGGGTGTTCCGCTACACGCCGGGCTTTCTGCATCAGAAGGTGGTGTTGGTGGACAGCGAGATCAGCGCCATTGGCAGTGCCAACATGGACAACCGTTCGTTTCGGCTGAATTTTGAAGTGATGCTGCTGACCGTCGATGAAGCCTTCGCCCAGGAGGTGGAGCATATGCTGCTCGATGACTTCGCGCAGGCCCATGAAGTCAGCCAGGAAGAAAGCCGCGAAACACGGCGCCTGCAACAACTTGGAATGCGTGTGGCGCGCTTGATCTCACCAATCCTTTAACCAGACAACACAAAATGTGGGAGGGGGCTTGCTCCCGATAGCGGGTGGTCAGTCAACGGGTGGCGACTGATATACCGCTATCGGGAGCAAGCCCCCTCCCACAGTTGGATCTCCACCTTTCTGGAACATCAGATCAGCGATAGATGTCTTCCCGCGTCCACGGCAGTTCATGGCTGCCATCCGCGTGAGGCTTCACCGCGAGGATCTGGTGCAGGTTGATCCAACCCCGTGCAAACGCATAGGCGCAACCGGCCAGGTACAACCGCCAGATACGCAACGCCTGTTCTGGCACCATCTTGGCCGCCGCTTCCAGGTTGTCCTCCAGCCGCTCACTCCAATGGTCCAGGGTTCGGGCGTAGTGCAGGCGCAGGCTTTCGACGTCGACGACTTCCAGCCCGACTTCGCTGATCTCGGCGGTCATCATTGCCAAGTGTGGCAACTCACCGTTCGGGAACACGTACCGCTCGATAAACTCCCCGGCGCCACGGCCCACCGGGCGGCCATCGGTGTGCTTGGCGGTGATGCCATGGTTCATCACCAGGCCGCCTTCACGCACCGCACCAAACAGGGTCTGGCAGTACTGCGCCAGGTTGGCGTGGCCGACGTGTTCGAACATGCCCACGCTTACGACTTTGTCGAATCGGCCGTCCTGGGGTAGATCGCGGTAGTCCAGCAGTTGCAGGTCGATCTGGTCTTCCAGTCCCTCGGCTTTGACTCGCTCCCGAGCCAATACCAACTGCTCTTTGCTCAGGGTGATGCCAAACACTTTCACCCCGAACTCCCGCGCCGCAAACCGCGCCAGCCCGCCCCATCCGCAACCGACGTCGAGCAAATACTCCCCCGCCTGCAAGCGTAGCTTGCGGCACAGGTGGCGGAATTTGTCTTGTTGGGCCTGGTCGATGGATTCGCTGCCGGTTTCGAAATAGCCGCAGGAGTACGCCATGTCCTGATCCAGCCACAGCTGATAGAACTCATTGGACAGGTCGTAATGGTAGGAAATCGCCGCTGCGTCCGTGGCCTTGTCATGGATCGAGCGCACCGGATGACTGTCGCCGTCGCCCTCGATCAAGGCATGACTCAGCTCATCACAGACCCGGATCACTTCGCTGATGGAACCTTCCAGCTCCAGTTTGCCCTCGACGAAGGCTTCGCCCAGTGAGTCGAGTGTGGGATGGGTCAGTTGCGAGACGACCGTGGGGTCCTTCACCACGATGGTCACACTGGGCTCTGGGCCCAAGTTGAATTCATGGCCGTCCCAGAGTCGCAGACGCAGCGGTAGCTGAAGATTCTGTAAGGCCGGTGGAAGTTGCGCGAGCATGAGTAGTCCCCCCTTGTTTCAGACGTCTGAACTGAGGGTAGACCATCCCAATAAAAGTAGGAGGCTATCGATTTGATAGCCCTCTTCTATGGAGTTCGGCGTTGGAGCAAACCGTCCTGGACCCACTGTTTCAGCCATGTAACAGCCTGCAGCGGCGCACCCTCTGCATAAGTGACTGCTAGCTGCTCACACAGTTCTGCGAAGGTCCAACCGGTCGTCACCATACCGGCCAATGCTAAGGCTTCCGCAGGTTCCAGGCTGCGGTAATGGCACACCTGATGAAGGCGCCATACCAGGCAGATCTGCGCCAGGTCCAAGGTGCAGCTGCCTGGGAAATCCGCCCCATCTTTGCTGGCACGCCAGATGCCCACGCTGTTGAAGTGACACAGTCGCTGCTGCACGGACGGCGTCAGGGCAACCTGCAAATCCGGCCAGTCCTCGGGCGGCAGGAGCGCCATGTCATTCAGGGACAGCGGCTGACCCTGCGGCGCATCGAAGGCCAGGGTAAAAGCCCACTCCAACTTAGCCAGCTCTGCCAGCGGTGCACTTTGTTCGGCCACGAGGTGCTCGTGGATAAACGCCGGCAACCGTTCGCCAAACCAACGCAAGCTGTAATGGGCCGACGGATAACGGCGTACATAAGCGTGGGTCAGCGCCGCAAACTCATCATCCCCCAGCCAATAGAGGATGGCGCTGAAGTCGTGCCGCAGTACTTCCTGCAACCGCGCGATATAGGCGTTGTGATAGATCGCCAGGCCCGTGTCTACGTCCAGCGTCGGCCCGCCCAATAAAGTGGCGGCAAAGCCACTGTTGGCGTCGGGGGTTTGGGCTAATAAATGCTGTTCGAAGGCCAACTGCCAATCGGTCAGGCGCATACCGCTCTCCTGGCCAAGGCGGTGGCGCCCAGTTCGCGGGCCTTGCTCAACTCGGTGAGCAGCTCTTCGAACGGCGGAAAATGGTCATCGCGCTCCAACAGCGTCGACACAGGCCCCACGTGCTCCAGGGTCTGTTGGTACAGCGCCCACACCGGATCACATACCGGATGGTCGTGGGTATCGACCACGTAGTCGCCATAGTCCATATGCCCCGCCAAATGCAGCTGGCGAATGCTCTCGGGCGGCAGGTTGCGGATAAAGGTCCAGGCATCAAAGCCATGGTTGCGAGAGCTGACGTACACATTATTGACGTCCAGCAACAACTGGCACCCCGACAGATGAGCCAAGGCGTTGAGGAATTCCCACTCGGTGAATTCATCTGCCTTGGAACGCACGTAACTGGAGACGTTTTCCAGCACCAGCGGGCGCTGCAACACGTCCTGCACTTGGCGAACGCGGCTGGCGACGTGATAGAGGCTTTCTTCGGTGTAAGGCAGAGGCAGCAGGTCGTGCAACTGGTGCGCACTGCCGCGGCTCCAGCACAGATGATCGGAAACCCACGCCGGGTGAATACGCTCGGCGAGCTGTTTGATCTGCTTGAGGTAATCGATATCGATGGCGTGGGGCCCGCCGATGGACAGGGACACCCCGTGCATCACCAGGGGATAGCGCTCGGCTATCGCGTCCAGGAAGTACAAGGCTTTACCGCCCTGCACCAGGTAATTCTCGGAGATCACTTCGAACCAATCCACGGCCGGCGATTGTTCAAGGATCTGCTGGTAGTACTCACTGCGTAAACCCAGGCCGTAACCCAGACTTGGAAGGGAAGCGGACATGGCTGACTCCTGGGGAAAGTGTGTCCGCAGCGGAGGGGGGCTGCCGCTGCGGTTGCACTCGTTTGCCGGTTATTCGCCGACTTTGCCGCCAGCCGCGTCACAGGCTGCCTTGGTCATAGCCTTGAAGCCGTGGCCCTTGCACTCTGCCTGGCCTTTGCAGGCGTTTTCAGCGGTCTTGCAGTCGTTCATGCCCTTGCAGGAGGTTACGCCGTAGCAATGCACTGGCGCGTCTGCGGCTTGTACCTGGGTGGCGACACCAGCAAACATGGTAGCGGCGGCCATCGCGAAAGCGGCACCAGCAGCGGCGGATTTAATGTTCATTGTTGTATTCCTCATGATCAGTAGTGGCGTCGGTCTGAACGGATTGTTCAGTCTCGACACACCACTAGAGTGAGGCCCCCCACCGGCGTTACAGCGGTACGCAAATATTGCTGAAAATTATTCGTCGAGTTTCAAAAGCGGCTCGTGGAAGCGTAGCAAACGCCCGGCGTTACCCAGCACCAGCAACGTGCTGAGGTTGTGCAACACTGCCGCGATCATTGCCCCTGCGGCCCCCAACCAGCCAAATGCGGCGAACACCACAATCGCCAGCGTCCAGCCCAGACCGATGATCACATTGACCTGCAACGTGTGCCGACACTGGCGACTCAAGCGCACACAGGTGCCGAGGCGGCGCAGGTCGCTGCCGATCAGCACCACGTCCGCCGAAGCCAGCGCGATGTCCGCCCCGCCCGCCCCCATTGCCACGCCCACCACGCCGGCCTTGAGCGCCAGGGAGTCATTGATCCCGTCGCCGACCACCATTGGCCGAAAGCCGCTGCCGATTTCGCCCAGCACGCGGTTGAGCTTGTCCTCAGGCAACGCCTGGGCTTCGACATCGCTGATGCCCACGTCCAAGGCCAAGCTGTCGGCCACGCTTTGACGGTCGCCGGTCAGCAGCAATT
Source organism: Pseudomonas sp. H1_D04 (assembly GCF_054683855.1). Lineage (NCBI taxonomy): Bacteria > Pseudomonadati > Pseudomonadota > Gammaproteobacteria > Pseudomonadales > Pseudomonadaceae > Pseudomonas > Pseudomonas sp. H1_D04. The sequence continues at coordinate 2,200,670 of NZ_CP162826.1, read as the reverse complement.
GGCGGCCCAGGCCCAGCTCACGCAATTCTTGCAGCGCCTGGCGGGCTTCCGGCTTGACGCTGTCAGCCAGCAACAGCCAGGCGAGAAATCGCCCGTTCAGGGCCAGCCCGGCAATCGGGCCGTCATGGTTGGGCACGCCCGTGGTGGCAATGCCCAACTGCTCGAACAACTCCGGACGCCCAAGGGCCGCTTCGCCCTGCTCGGTCTGCGCCACCACGCCGAGGCCCTGGCGTTCGCGGATGTCGGTCAGCATCAACAGTTGTTGCTGGGTAGCCAACCCCGCCAGCGCGCGGCTGACTGGGTGACTGCTCGCCGAGCCCAGGCTGGCCGCCAGATTCAGCAACGCCTGCCGGTCCGGCTCAAGGGTTTCGATGGACTGTAATCGCAGCGTGCCAAAGGTCAGGGTGCCGGTCTTGTCGACCACCAGCGAGGTCAAGTCCGCCAGCTCTTCCAGGAACGCCGAGCTGCGAATCAGAATCCCATGGCGCGCCGCCACGGCGATCCCGGCAATCGCCGTGGCAGGTGCCGACAACACCAACGCACAGGGGCACGCCGCCACCAGCACGGCGAGCATCGCCTGGGCGTCATTGGTCACAAACCAGGTGACCGCCGCCAGCAGCAGCACCAACACCATATAACTGCCCGCATAGCGCTCCAGCAGTCGCGTGATCGGCGGCTTGGACCGCTCGGCGTTCTGCATCAGCGCGATGACCTTGCCCAAGGTCGACTCGTTGCCGGTGCGCGTCACTTCAAGGCGCAGCAGACCGTCGAGGTTGATCGCCCCGCCAAACACCTGCACGCCGACGCTGGCTTCCAACGGCACCGACTCACCGGTGATCGGCGCCGTGTCCAGACTCGCCTGGCCCGACAACACCACACCATCGGCGGGCACACGGTCACCGGCGCGCACTTCCACGATATCGCCGGTGTTCAGCGTGCCGTTGTCCACTTCAACAATGCTGCCGTCGGCCTGCACCAACCGCGCATGACTGCGGGTCAGTTTGCCCAGAGCATGGATCGCTTCCTGGGAACCGATCACGCTGCGCTCCTCCAGCACATGCCCAAAGATCATGATGATCGGCAGCAACGCCGCCGTCAGCAGATCCCCCGTAGCCCAGGCGCCAAGCATGGCCAAGGCGATAAGTTGATCGGTAATGCCATGCAGGCTGGGAAACCGCAGGCTGTACCACGCCGAACGCATCACCGGCACGGCTACCAGCAGTGATGCCACACCCAGTAATAGCTGACTGACGCCAGTCTGGTCCGGCGCCAGCCAGCGCCACACCAGACCCAGCGCGAGTAATCCCAAGGCCAGCATGGCCAGGGTCAATTGCCGGGCAGCGCTGCGCTGCTCGGCGGACGTCAACATAGGTGCGCTCATTGCTCGGCTCCCTGGATGATCAAGCGGGAGTCGTCTTTAGGGTCGACCGTTGTCACGGAGCCCGCCTGGCCGAGAATCTTCGGCAAGCGCTCGCGGTACAGACGCAGAAGCAAACCCGGGTCTTTGACCTGGGCGAGGCTGGCGACGGTGGCGGTTTGCGCCTGGGCGTTGGCCAAGCGTTCGCTGGCCTGGGCGTGGGCAACCTGCACCACACGGTCAGCTTGCTGATTGGCGGTTTGGGTGAGCTTTTCCGCTTCGGTGCGCGCATTGGCCACCGCTTTATCGGCTTGCTGACTGGCCGTCAGCACCGCATTGAACGCATTCACCGCCGGGCCCGGCAGGCTCGACTGCACATCGACACGGGTGACTTCGATCCCCAAGCCCAAGCCGCTTGAGGTCAACTCCGCCAGCCGCTTATTGATGCCTTGCACCAGGTCACCGCGCAACCGTTCACGACGCTCGGCGGCGCTATTGTCGGCGCCGATCAGTTCCGGGCGCGCCACCAGAATCGTGTCCAGGTCCCGCGCCGCCGTCAGGGCCACGGCGCTGCGCGTGACCAGGCGATCCAAGGCCGGCAACACATGCTCGCCCTGCAATACAAAGGAATACGGTTCGGTGACCTTGTAGAACACCCGCACATCCAGCTGCACCACTCCGGCATCCCCGGTCAGCAGGTAGCCGGAGCCGGCCATGGCATCGCTCAAGGGCGTGGCGAAACTGGCCACGCGGTCAGCCTGCACCGCCGCCTCCGAACGCAGCAGGTTTTCCACCCGCCGCTCGATCACTCGATCGGCGGCCGGCAGCAACACCACCTGCTCAAATGGCTGCGGCCAGGCCAATAGCAAGCCAGCATTCTGGATACGGTCGAGGGCGCCGAAGTGCAGCACCACGGCGCGGTTCTGCGGGTCGATCTGGCGCACATTGGAAAATGCCCAGGCCAACGCCGCCAACACAGTCACCGCGTACAGCGCCATGAACGTCAGGCGCCCGGCCTGAATCCATGGGCTGTCCGGGCTGTCACGCTCGGTCATGGCTGGACGTCCTTCGGTCCGTCCACCAGCGCACGGAATGGTGCGGCGTCGGTGCGCAGGATGATCTTGGTGCCCGGCGTCACCACCGTGCCCAAGGTATCCAGCGAGCGCAGCAAGTTGTACAGCTGGGGATTACCCGCGTAGGCCCGCCCGTAAATCTGCGCGGCCTCGACACGCGATTGCGCTTCGATATCGGCGGCTTTCACCGTGGCGTCGGCCTGCACGATGCGCGCGTCGCGCTCGGCGGCGGAACGGATTTGGGCCGCTTCGCGCTTACCCACGGCAGTGCGTTCGGTGGCGATGGTTTCGCGCTCGGCACGCATGCGGTCGACGGTGGCGGTCAGCGTCACCGAGGGCAACGTCAGCCGCTCGATACCGACTTGGGCCACGCGTACGCCGTAGGTAGTGAGCAATTGTTGATCAATTTGCTGGCGCAACTGCGCCTCGAAATCGGCGATACGTACCTGGCTGGCGTCGGTGTTGATCAGGCTGGACAGGTCAAAACTGGCCGCCGTGGTTTCCAGTGCCGAGCCGACGAAGGTGCGAATCTGCCGCGCCGCCTCATCCGGCTGGTTCTGCACCGCACGCATAAAGCGCTGCACATTGTCGGCATCGCCCTGCACCTGCCACGCCACATAGGCCTGCACGATGATGCGCAAGCCATCGCGGGTGCCCACGTCCTGCAAGCCGCTGGAGGTGGTGCGCAGGCGCAGGTCCACCGGGATCGCCGCTTCGAACGGCGCCGGCCAGCGCCAACCAAGGCCCGGCTCCAGCAACACCCGCGACGGGTTGCCGAACCGCGTAATCACCGTGGCTTCGCCGGACCGCACTTGCACCAGGCTTGCCGCAGCGACCGCAAACAATACGAGCAACACGGCCCAGCCCATACGCCGCCAAGGGAATGGACCAGCAGCGTGCTCATCACCGTGATGGTGGTGGCCGTGATGATGGTGATGACCGTGATCGTGAGAATGAGCGCTCAACAGACAGACTCCTTATTGAACGGCTTTACGCGGCACCGAGGGATCGGCCGGCAAGGTAAAAGAACGCAGATCGATCGTCGGTGCGCCATCGGCGCCCAGGCGATGATCCAGAATCAGCAGTTTGGCGTGGGCCAGGCCCTGGCTGAGTTGGCCAAGGTACTGCTCCAACACGAAGGCCTGGCCTGCACTGGCATAGGCCTTTTGTTCGGCGGCGAAACGCAGGTCGGCCGCCTGTGCGCCAGCATTCACTTCATGGGCCGTGGCCGTGGCTTGATCGCGGGCAATGCTGGCTTGCAACAGGGCCTGGTTGGTCTGCTCACTGGCGGCTCCGCGCTCGCGGGAGATCAGGGCCTGAGCACCGATCTGCGCAGCTTGCACGCCGTGATAGGCATTGGCGGCACCGGCCGGTGGGTGGATGGCTTCCACAACGGTGGCGAGGATTTCCACACCGCTGTGGAGTTTCTGCAGATCCGCCTGCACCGCGCGCCCCACTTCGTCAGCCAGGCTGGTGCGTTGTTCGCCGAGCAATTCGTCGAGGGTGCGCGAAGCAAAGTCGTGCACGAGGATGCGGCTGGCGGTGCTGCGGATCAGGGTCGGTACATCCGCACTGTTATACGTAGCCGCCAGCGCGGCCTCGTCGGTAAGGCCAATGCGGTAGACGAAGCGCACATCCATATTGACGATCTGGAAGCCCTGCTTATCGCCGCTGCTGCTGGCGATGACTTGGGATTTGTCATTCACATGGCTGGCGTCCCACAGTCGATTGGCAATCAACGGCGCCGGACCTTCCGCAGGTGTCAGCTCGGGCGAAGCAGTTTCGCTGACGCTGGTGGCCAATTCATGCACCACGCCGTTTTCCACTTTAATGACGCGACCCAATGGCCAAGGCAACCCGGCATGCAGGCCGGGGCCGAAGACTTGCACCGGTTTGCCGAAGCGTTCATAGATCCCACGGCCTTGCAGGGGCACTTCATGCACACCGGTCAGCGCCCAACCGATCGCCAGCACCACCAGCAGCACCGGAAAAAATGCGCGGCGCATGTAGGTAAAGGCCCAGATCTGACGCAGGTCAATGCCGAAGCGGTTGTGCAACTCGTGCTGCAACGCCAGCAACGGTTGTGGCGGCCAGCGCAGCAAACCCGCGATAAAACTTTGCGCCATCAGGCGGGGTTCAAGATGCGGTTGGCGCGGGCTGAACAATGACAACGCGCCCCTGAGCAGAAACTCCGCCGCCACCAGTGCCGGCAGCAGGCCAATCAACACCGCCAGACGCAACGGCCACACGGACTCGGCACCGGCAAACAGCAGGCAAATCGCGCTGACCACCAGGCAACTGATCGCCACTCGGCTCAACTGCGCCAGTTGCGAAGCTTCCGGCCATTGCGCGGCGGTTTCCTGGGCCAGGCGACGTTCGAACACCAGCAAGCCAAACGCCAGGGCCAAGGCCAACGCGGCGCCAATGCTGGCGGACTGACCTACAGCCGCAGCCGGCAACGCCAGGTTCCAGAATTCGATAACGCTAACCAGCGCGAGCAGCGACCAGCCGCCAAGCCACAACACCGGCGCGCCAATCTGCTTGCCAAAGCGCCCAACCAGCCGCGCGTACCGGCCCGTTTGCTCAACCGGTACTTCAACCGCGGGTTCCTCCAGCGCCTGGGCGCGCGAATCGGCCACCCACCACGCCGACTGCAAACCCGCCACCAGCACCAGCAACGCGCAGGCGCTGTTGATCAATACCACCGGCCAGATCGACAGCGGCGCAAACAAGGCGACAAACAGCGCCAGCACCCAACCGGCGACGGCCAGCACTGTCAGGCTGATACCGGCCTGACGCAATCGACGGGCATGGAACTGCCCCTGTTGAAAGCGCGCGAGGCCTTCTACAGAAGCGCCGTCAGCTTCTAGATCCACTTGCATCCCAACACGCCCGTCTGTACACAATTCGTTACGATATAACACGCGACGTGAAATTTTTGTTCGTCAAAAAGCGCTTTTGAACACGACACACATCCCCTGTGAAAGGGGGCTTGCTCCCGATAACGACCTGTCAGTTGGTGCCTGTGCTGGCTGATCCATCGCCATCGGGAGCAAGCCCCCTCCTACATTTGTTTCTCAGTGCTCTCCAGAGCGTGACTAAACCCCCATAAACACGAGCCATCACTGGTAGATCTCATGATTAATCGGCACACTCCAAGCCAGTTTTTCGCGGGCTCACGGACAAGGAAGCGTCACCCCCCATGATTTCGATCTATCAGCTCAAACCGCGTTTTCAAAACCTGCTGCGTCCTCTCGTGCAGCGCCTCTACGACAACGGCACCACCGCCAGTCAAATCACCGTTCTGGCCGGAGTGATTTCTCTGCTGGTGGGCCTGCTGATTGCCAGCTTCGCCCAACACCTGTGGCTGTTTGCGTTGATCCCGCTGTGGATGATTGCGCGCATGGCCCTTAATGCCATCGACGGCATGCTCGCCCGTGAATTCGGCCAGCAGTCGCGCCTGGGCGCCTACCTCAATGAACTCTGCGACGTGATCGCCGACAGCGCGCTGATCCTGCCCTTTGCACTGATCCCGGGCGTGAGCCTGGCGCCGGTGCTCTTGGTGGCATTGCTGGCGGTATTCAGCGAATACGCCGGTGTGCTCGGGCCCATGGTCGGCGCTTCACGGCGCTACGACGGGCCGATGGGCAAAAGTGATCGGGCGTTTGTACTCGGCGTGCTGGCCACCGGTGTAGCGCTGGGCTGGCTCGGCGCAGGTTGGGTCGACACGGTGATGTGGCTGGTCGCCGCCCTGCTCGCCTACACCCTGGTCAACCGCGTACGACAAGGCCTGAAAGAAACCCCTTCCCCTTCTGCATAAGGATTTTGCGATGCGCGAACAGCAAGCACACACCTTCAGTACCCATGATGGCGTCGAGCTTTTTTACCGACACTGGCCGGCCACTTCCCCTGCGGATGGCGAGCCACGCCAGGCGATCGTGCTGTTCCATCGCGGCCATGAGCATTCGGGCCGCATCGCCCATCTGGTCGATGAGCTGAACCTGCCCCAGTTCGACTTCTTCGCCTGGGACGCCCGCGGCCACGGCCAATCCCCCGGCGAGCGCGGTGACAGCCCCAGCTTCGCCACCAGCGCCCGCGACGTGCAAACCTTTTGTGACCATATCGTCGCCACCTACGGCATCGAAGAGGAAAACTTCGCTGTCATCGCCCAAAGCGTCGGTGCGGTAATCGCGGCCACATGGGTGCACGATTACGCGCCGAAAATCCGCGCGTTGGTGCTCGCCTCGCCAGCGTTCAAGGTCAAGCTGTACGTGCCGTTCGCTCGTCCAGGCCTGGCGCTGATGCGCAAGTTTCGCGGCAACTTTTTCGTCAACAGCTACGTCAAGGCCAAGTTCCTCAGCCATGACCCGGAGCGAGTGGCGTCCTACGACAGCGATCCGCTGATCACCAAGGCGATTTCAGTGAATGTGCTGCTGGGTCTGTACGAAGCAGCCGACCGGGTTGTAGCGGATGCCCAGGCCATCCAAGTGCCGACTCAGTTGCTCATCTCCGGCTCCGACTTCGTGGTGCATCGCAAACCCCAGCAGCAATTTTTCGACCGCCTAGGCAGCCTGAAAAAAGAGCTGCATATCCTGCCCGGTTTTTTCCACGACACCCTCGGCGAACGTGACCGCACCGTGGCGGTGAGCAGTGCCAGGCGCTTTATCCTGCAAAACTTTGCTCACCCGCTGGACCGCGCCTCCCTGCTCGACGCCGACAAACTGGGCGCCACCTGCGCCGAGTCCGAATCCCTCGCCGCGCCGCTGCCGCGCAACTCCCTGCGTGACCTGTACTGGCGCATGACCCGCGCCAGCATGGGCTTGGGCAAGAACCTGTCAGATGGGGTGAAACTGGGCTTCGACACCGGTTTCGACTCCGGCAGTACCCTGGACTACGTCTACCGCAACAAACCCACCGGCAAGGGCGGGCTGGGGCGGATGATCGACACCAACTACCTCAACTCCATCGGCTGGCGCGGCATCCGTCAGCGCAAGCTGAACGTCGAAGAACTGCTGCGCCTGGCCATGGCCAAGTTGCGGGATGAACAGCGTGAAGTACGTATCGTCGACATCGCCGCCGGCCACGGGCGTTACATTCTGGAAGCCTTGCAGGGCGTGTCGCCGCTGCCGGAATCGATCCTGTTGCGCGACTACAGCGACATCAACGTGCGCGACGGTGGCGCGCTGATCCGCGAGAAAGGCCTGGGGGATATCGCGCAGTTCGTCAAAGGCGATGCGTTTGATCGCGCGGACCTGGCGGCGCTGGAACCCAAGCCGACGTTGGCGGTGGTGTCTGGGCTGTATGAATTGTTTGCCGATAACAGCATGGTCGGCGGTTCGCTGGCCGGCCTCGCCGAAGCGGTCGAACCCGGTGGCTACTTGGTGTACACCGGCCAGCCATGGCACCCGCAATTGGAGCTGATTGCCCGCGCATTGACCAGCCATCGCCAAGGCCAGGCCTGGGTGATGCGCCGTCGCAGCCAGGCGGAAATGGACCAACTGGTGGAAGCCGCCGGTTTCCGCAAAATCACCCAGCGTGTGGATGAGTGGGGCATCTTTACCGTGTCCCTGGCACAGAAGATCTGAGCATGCGCGAACCCGGTTTGTTGAAACCAGCCGTCCTGTGGCTGCTGCTATTAGCGCCGTTGTTCTTCAGCACCTACGGCTTTGCCACCTGGGTCACCAGCCAGCGCAGCGACGTGGGCACGCTGGTGTTCGGCTGGGAAACCCATATGCCGTTCTGGGCCTGGACCATCGTGCCTTACTGGTCCATCGACCTGCTCTACGGTTTCTCCCTGCTGCTGCCCAGCACCCGTCATGAACTCAAGCAACACGCACTGCGCCTGCTGAGTGCCCAGGTGATCGCGGTGAGCTGCTTCCTGATCTGGCCACTGCGTTTCACCTTCGAGCGGCCCGAGCTGGATGGCGTGTTTGGCTGGTTGTTTGCGGTGTTGGCGGGCTTCGACAAGCCATTCAACCAGGCACCGTCGCTGCACATCGCGCTGCTGGTGATCCTGTGGGTCATGTTCCAACGTCATACCCAAGGTTTCTGGCGCTGGCTGGTGCATGGCTGGTTCGCGTTGATCGGAATTTCGGTGCTGACCACTTATCAACATCACTTTATCGACTTACCCACAGGCGCCCTCGCGGGTTGGATTTGCGTGTGGTTGTGGCCGCTCGAACATCCGAGCCCGCTGCTGAATACGCGGCTTACCCAAGACCGCAAGCGCTGGCAGCTGGGCGTGCGCTACGGCCTGGGCGCCCTGGCGCTGATCATCGTGGCGTTAAGCCTGGGCGGTTGGTGGCTGTGGCTGCTGTGGCCAGCGGTTTCCCTTGGGCTGATCAAGGCGAATTACTTCGTGCTGGGCGCGGCGGGTTTCCAGAAGCGCGCTGATGGTCAGCTCACACCCGCCGCGCGCTGGTTATATGCGCCCTATCTAGTGGCTGCCTGGATCAATTCCCGGCTGTGGACACGCAATCATCCGCAGCCGGACGTGATTGTGGATAACGTTTGGCTGGGGCGGATTCCTACCTCAAAGGAGCAGAGTTCATTCAGCGCCATTGTGGATCTATGCGCCGAACTGCCGATTAATCCACAGGGCCGCGCGTATCAATGCATCCCGGTGCTCGATCTGATAGCGCCGACACCCACCGAATGCCGGCAAGCTGCTGAAGCAATCGAACGCCTCCGCGCACGCGGCCCGCTGTTGGTGTGCTGCGCCCTCGGCTACTCACGCAGCGCTACCGCCGTCGCCGCCTGGCTGTTACACAGCGGGCGCGCCACGACGGTGGACGAAGCGCTGACTATTATTCGTGCAGCACGGACCGATGTGGTCCTGCACCCCGCTCACCGTGAAGCATTGGAGGGTTTGCCCCATGCCCGCTGATATGGAACTCCAGGTGGTGGCCAGCCTGCTGCGCCGTGGCCGTTCGCTGGATCAGTTATCCACAGGACTGACCGTGGCCGGTGTGCTATTCGGCCTGGCCCAATTGCTGATGGCGAGTATTTCGATCATCTGCCTGCTGCTCAGCCTGTGGATGATTATCCTCGGCCTGCTGCAAAAGTACTGGGCGCTGCGCGTGGCCTTCGACGCCGACCTGTTCGCCCTGCTGGCCCGCGATACTGAGCGCACCACCGACCTCGACCAAGCCCTGCAGACCCTCGGCCTGCAATCGCCCAATCGGGCCGGCCGACCTTGGGCCGAGCGCCGTCGCGGCGCCCTCAAATTGTTGCGCAAACAAGCCTGGCTGCTGGGCGCGCAAGCGCTGCTGACCCTGGGCGTGATCCTCGCCAGCCCTTGGCTGCCTTTCGCCGGATAAGGAATCCCCATGTTCGAACCTGTGGTCGCCACGCTGATTACCTCCATGGCCCGCACCGTCACCGGCGCCCGCAGCCTGTGGCTGGGTTGCGCGCCCGTGCCGGTGCAACGCATCTACTTCGCCAACCACAGCAGCCACGGCGACTTTGTGCTGCTGTGGGCCTCGTTACCGCAAAACCTGCGCAAATTCACGCGCCCGGTGGCCGGCAGTGATTACTGGAATAAAAGCGCGCTGCGTCGTTACATCATCAACCGCGTGTTTAATGGTGTGCTGATCGACCGCGAACGCAAGGACCCTGTGGATAACCCTCTACAGCCTATGCTCGCTGCCCTGGAGGGTGGCGATTCGCTGATCATCTTCCCTGAAGGCACGCGCAATCCGGAGGACGGCTTACTGCCGTTCAAAAGCGGCCTGTACCACCTGGCAAAAAGTTACCCACAGGCCGAATTGATCCCCGTGTGGATCGCCAACCTCAACCGGGTCATGCCCAAGGGGCGCGTTTTGCCGCTGCCGTTGTTATGCACAACCAGCTTCGGTGCACCGCTGCAACTGGAAGACGGTGAAGACAAGGCGCTATTTCTAGCCCGCACACGCGACGCCCTGCTCGCCCTCGCCCCGGAGCATGTCTGACATGGATAGCCAAACCCTGATGCTGTTCGGCGGAATCGGCGCGATCCTGGTGCTCGCCTCACTGATCGGCCTGATCCTCAAACTGCGCACCCGTGGCACGCCGAACGCGGTGATCGACAACCTCAACGCCCGTATCAATGCCTGGTGGGTGATGGTGGTGGTGATCGGTATCGCCTTCTGGCTCGGCACCGGTGCGGTGATTCTGTTGTTCTACGCGGTGTCCTTCTACGCCCTGCGCGAGTTCCTCACCCTCACCCCGACCCGACGCAGCGACTACCCGGCGCTGGTGGCCGCGTTCTACCTCGCCCTGCCGCTGCAATACCTGCTGATTTATTCGGACTGGTACGGGCTGTTCTCGATCTTCATCCCTGTGTACGTGTTTTTGCTGCTGCCGATCCTCGCCTCATTGGGCGGCGACACCACACACTTCCTCGAACGTGCCTCGAAAGTGCAATGGGGCTTGATGATCGCGGTGTTCTGCGTGTCTTTCGTCCCGGCCCTGCTGACGTTGGACATCCCCGGCTACGAAGGCCGCAACCTGCTGCTGATCGCCTATCTAGTGATCGTCGTGCAACTCTCGGACGTGTTGCAGTACGTGTGCGGCAAGCTGTTCGGCAAACACAAGATCGCGCCCAACCTGTCACCGTCCAAAACCGTGGAAGGTTTTGTCGGCGGGATTCTGCTGTCCTCCCTGATCGGCGCCGCGCTGTGGTGGACCACGCCGTTCAACCCATGGCAGTCGTTCCTGATCGCCTTGCTGATCAACCTGCTCGGTTTTGCCGGTGGGATCGTCATGTCAGCCATCAAGCGGGATCGGGGCGTTAAGGATTGGGGGCATATGATCGAAGGCCACGGCGGTATGCTGGATAGGCTGGATTCGGTGTGCTTCGCCGCGCCGATTTTCTTCCACCTCGTACGCTACTGGTGGACCTGACCACCAGCATTCTCAGCTCAATGGAGCGCTAAATGTGGGAGGAGCTTGCTCCCGATGGCGGTGTGTCAGTCGCTGAAGATGTTGACTGATCGACCGTCATCGGGAGCTCGCCCACTCCCACAAAAGCCGCCGGACACCTGAAGGACATGGCCAACCTCATGGTCGACCGCTCGCTGGCATGCATGGGCGCTCACTAACCCCCCATAAACATCCCGCCATACGGCGTATCGGCGTCATCTTTTGTATCAAAGACGCTGTAAGATACGCCGCACTTAGCCAGGGATGCTCACCATGTTCGATTCGCTCAAAGCCATCAGCCGTCGTGTTGTCGGCGTGTTTCTGACCGTGGTGGGGGCCGTTTTCGGCCAATGGCATCCTCCGCTGTGGCTGCGCGCTATCGGCCGTGGCGTGGAAAAACTTGGGAGTAAAGCCCATGCTTACCCGCGTCAGACGGGTGCCGGAGTGCTCGGGCTAGCACTGCTCGTGGCCGCTGGCTTCTACGGCTGGCACTGGTATTCCAATCTGCCGCAGCCGCATACCGCGAGCTACTCGCTGCACAAGCCCAACCTGACTGACTACACCCAGCCAACGCCAGTTGTGGATAACTTACAGGTGCGCTTCGCCGAGTCCGTGGCGCCCCTTGCGGCCATCGGTAAACCCGTCACCGAGGGCATTACCCTAAAGCCCGAGGTCGCAGGCACCTGGCGCTGGGCGGATGACCGTAGCCTGTTGTTCGTGCCGGAGAAAGACTGGCCTATCGACGCCCATTACACCCTTGATCTGGCCAAGAAAAACCTGTTGGCAGATGGAGTATTGCTGGATCAGTACAGCACCCAGTTCTCCACCCAACCGTTCCGCGCCACCCTGGCCGCCAACGAGTTGTACCAGGATCCATCCAACCCGACGCTGAAGCAGCTGGTGGCGACCTTCCATTTTTCCCACCCTGTGGATGAAGACAGCCTGCGCAAGCACGTAACGGTGACCCTCGACAAAGGCCTGACCTACCGCGATGCCCAATTGCCAAATCGCCCGGAAATCACCTTCGACGAGAAAAAACTCAACGCCTACGTACGCTCCGCAGCCCTGGCCACCCCGCTGGAAAGCACCCCGGTCAGCGCCAAACTCGACGAAGGCATCAAGGCTCGCGATGGCGGCAACGCCAGCGCCGCATCGTTGGTGGCCAAAGTCACCGTACCCGGTCGCTATCGCCTGACATTTACGGGCGCCGAAATCAGCTTTGTGGATAACGAACGCGCAGAGCCAGAGCCTGTGCTGATGTTCAGCAGTTCCAGCGCTGTAGCCGATGACACCATCGCCGGTAAAGTCCAAGCCTGGCTGTTGCCGGAAAAAGCCCAGGACGACACCCGCCCCTATAACACCAATGAGATCGACGACGCCCTGCTCGCCCGCAGCACCAAGGTCAACCTGACCCACGTGCCGAGCGTCGAACCGCTGAACACCCTGCACGCCTTCAAGTTCAAGGCCCCTGCCGGACGTGCGCTGTATGTACGCGTGCCCGCTAACCTGGAGGCCATCGGCGGCTATCTGGCGAAGGATCCTACGGCGTCGCTGGTCAGCATGCCGGCGTATCCGCGCACCTTGCAGTTCCTGTCTGACGGCGCCCTGCTCAGCCTCACTGGCGAGAAACGCCTGGGCTTCATGGCCAGGGGAGTGCCCGGCGCCCACGTGGAAATCGCCCGCCTGTTGCCCAACCAGTTGCAACACTTGGTGGACCAGAGCAGCGGCAGTTTTGCGCGGCCGAACTTTGGCAATGAGTACTTCGATCGTATGGTCGAGCGTCAGTCTCTGGACATTCCTCTGTCATCCAATGACCCGGCCAAAACCGTCTACGACAACGTAGATTTGAGCCACTACCTCACCGCCAACGGCGGCCGTCGCGGCATTTTCGTGCTCAAGCTGAGCCCACAGGATGAACCGGCCGAGCGTACGTTCGAATATGAACGCAGCAGTACCAGCGACCTGCGGTTTATCGTAGTGACCGACCTCGGCATCATCGCCAAACGCTCCAGCGACGGCAGTCATGACGTGTATGTGCAGTCCATCGGTAATGGTTCGCCGGTGGCCGACGCGCAAGTCGACATCATCGGTCGCAATGGCTTGCCGGTGAGCAGCGGTCACACGGACGGCGAAGGCCATGTGCATTTCGCCAAGCTGGATGAACTGCGCCGTGAGAAAACGCCGCTTATGTATGTGGTCAGTCGCGGCAATGACCAATCGTTCCTGCCAATCGCCCGTCAGTCCCAGCAGCTGGATTTGTCGCGCTTTGATGTAGGCGGTTTGGAAGAAGACGGTGCGATTGATCGCCTCAGCGCCTACCTGTTTACCGACCGCGGCCTGTACCGACCCGGCGAAACCGCCCACCTGGGCATGATCGTGCGCAGCGGCAACTGGAAAGGCGCCTTGCAAGGTCTGCCGGTGGAGCTGCAAATCACCGACCCGCGCGGTCTGGAAGTGATTCGCCAGCCACTGAAGCTCTCCGCCAGCGGGTTTGAAACCTTTGATTTCCCCAGCAGCGAAGTGGCCCCAGCCGGGGAATACACCGCGACCTTGCAGTTGATTGGCCAGAAGCAAACGCGCACAGACCTGGGCAGTGTCAGCTTCAAAGTCCGCGATTTCGAGCCGGACCGCATGAAGGTCAGTTTGAGCCTGCACGACACGCCGGTGCAGGGCTGGATTCCCCCGGACCAAGTGGTGGCTAAAGTCACCGCCATGCACCTGTTCGGCGCCCCGGCCTCGGGCCGTCGCGTTACTGCAAAAATGTCACTGAGCCCGACGCTCGCGGCATTCGACCGTTACCCCGATTACCGCTTCCGCCTCAATGATTCCCTGGAAGACGCCAGCACCGAAGACCTGGCCGAAACCACCGTCGACGATAACGGCCAGGCCGTGCTCGACCTCAACCTGCAACGTTTCGCCAACAGCACCTATCGTTTGCAAGTGATGACCCAGGTGTTCGAGGCTGAAGGTGGCCGCAACGTGGCGGCGCAAAGTGCGTTGCTGGTGTCGTCCGCGCCGTACCTGGTGGGTGTGAAAAGTCAGGATTCGCTGTCATACGTCGCTAAGGACGCTCCGCGCCAGGTGCAATGGCTGGCCGTCGCGCCAGACCTCACACCGCTTGCGGTGGATGGCTTGACCAGCGAAGTGGTCGAGCACCGTTATGTGTCGGTGCTGGTGAAGCAATCCAACGGCACCTACAAGTACGAGTCGCGCATCAAGAACATCAGCCAACCAGCCTCACCGCTGGTGATGACCAAAGACGGCGCCAAGCAGACCCTGAACACCGGCACGCCAGGGGATTTCACCCTGCAACTCAAGGACGCCAACGGCAACCTGCTCAACCAGATCGACTACAGCGTGGCCGGGCGCGGCAACACCTCGCGCTCCCTGGAGCGTAACGCCGAGCTGCAACTGCGCCTGGATAAACGCAGCTACGCCACCGGTGATGAGATCGCCATCAGCATTCGCGCGCCGTACACCGGCGCGGGCTTGATCACCATCGAGCGCGACAAGGTCTACACCCAGCAGTGGTTCAAGGCAGACAGCACCAACAGCGTGCAACATATCCGCGTGCCTGCGGGCCTTGAGGGCAATGCCTACGTCAACGTGCAGTTCGTGCGGGACATCGGTTCGTCCGAGGTTTATATGAGCCCGCTTTCCTACGGTGTGGTGCCCTTCAGCATCAACCTGGACGCGCGGCGCATGGCACTGAAGGTCGACGGCCCGGCGAAGATCGAGCCGGGGCAGACCCTCGACATTAAGGTCAACACCGACCGCCCGGGTCGCGCCGTGATCTACGCGGTGGACGAAGGCATCCTGCAAGTAGCGCGCTATCAAACGCCTGATCCGCTGGGTTTCTTCTTCCAGAAGCGTGCGCTGGAAGTCGGCACCAGTCAGATTCTTGACCTGATCCTGCCGGAGTTCAGCCGCCTGCTCAGTGGGGCGGCGCCTGGAGGCGATACGGAAGGCGCCCTGGCTAATCACCTCAACCCGTTCAAACGCAAACATCAGCCGCCAGTGGCGTGGTGGTCCGGGCTTGTGGATTTGCCGGTCGGTGAAACCGTGCTGCATTACCAGGTACCCGACAGCTTCAACGGCAAGTTGCACCTGTTTGCCGTCGCGGTGGATACCGACAGCGTGGGCGTCAGCGAGACCACTACCGACGTGCGCGGCCCGATCGTGATCACGCCCAACGTGCCGGCCTTCGTGGCGCCGGGGGATGTGTTCAACGTCAGCGCCGGGGTGTTCAGCAACCTCGACGCGGCAGCGGATGTGAAATTTGAAGTGCAGACCAGCGCCGGCCTCGTGGTGCAGGGCGACAAGGGCAGCACCTTGTCACTGCAACCGCGCAAAGAAGGCACTGCCGAATTCAAGATCAAAGTCGGCGACACCCTCGGTTCGGCAGACCTGCGCTTTGTCGCGGTGCTGCCGGATGGCAAACGGCTCCAGGTGGCGGAAACCACGTCAATCCGGCCCTTGAGCGAACACCGCGTCGCTCTGAGCCTGGGCCGTTTCGACAGCGCCAGCAAAGAACTCAAGCCCACACGTGAACTGTTCAGCCAGCTGCGTGATGTGCAGTTGGGCGTGGCCGCCTCGCCGCTGGTATGGGCCAACGGCCTCAAGCATTACCTGGATGACTACGGCTATGCATGCACCGAGCAATTGGTGTCCAAGGCCATGCCGGCATTGATCTGGGGCGGCACCGCACCCGAGGCTGAACAAGCCTTCAGCAGCGCGGTCCGCATGTTGCGCCAGCGTCAAAACCAGGCCGGTGGCTTTGGATTGTGGGCAGCCAACCCTGACGTGGCGCCGTACGCCAGCCTGTACGCCACTGATTTCCTGATCGAAGCCAAGGAGCGCGGGCTGCCGGTGCCGGAAGACCTGCTGGTGCGTTCCAACGCGTATCTGACAGACCTGGCCAACGGCCCGAGCGAAGGCCTGTCGGAATTGCGCAACCGTGCCTACGCCAGTTACCTGCTGAGCCGTCAGGGGATTCTGGTGAGCGGCGCGCTGAGCGACATCCGCGAGCGCTACGAGAGTTACTTCAAGGACAGCTGGCAGAACGACCTGGGCGCCGCCTACCTGGCTGCCAGCTACAAACTGCTCAAGCAGGATCGGCAGGCCGATACGCTGTTCCGCAAAATCCCGTGGCGTTCGCTTGTGGATAAGTGGGACAGCGACGGCCTGTACTACGACCCGCTGGTGCACGACGCCGAACACTTGCACCTGCTGGCGCGCCATTTCCCTGAACTGATGGATGACGTGCCCACCGCGCTACTGGATAAGCTCGGCAAACGCCTCAACGAGCAGCGCTACAATTCGCTGTCGGCGGCATTGTTGCTGCGCGCCCTGGACAACTATGGCCAGCGCGCGCAAAGCGACATGACCCTCAAGGCCACCGCCTGGCTGGGCGATAAACAGCAACAATTGCTGGAAATGGCCGGCCAGCCACCGCGCGCCGCCGTACCGCGCGCCACGCAGAAGCTGGTCATGGAAAAATCCGATGGCCCGGCAGCGTTCTACATGCTCAGCGAAGCCGGTTTTGATAAAGGCGCCAAGCTCAAAGCCATCAACAACGGCCTGGAAATCATCCACGAATACCTCGACCTCAAAGGCGAGCCGGTGAGTAAGGTAGCCGTGGGTGATGAGTTCCTGGTGCGCTTGCGCCTACGGGCTACCGACCGCGACCAAGTGCAGCAAGTGGCCGTGGTCGACTTGCTGCCCGGCGGTGTCGAGCCTGTGTATAACTTGCCTCCAGAGCCGGAAGCCGCGAGCAGCGAGGAAAGCGAAGGCGAAGAATCCGAGTACGTTGAAGCCAGCGAAGAAGAAGCTGACACCTGGCAGGCCCCCATCGGCGAAACCGAGCTGAGCAACTGGCAGCCAGACTACGTGGATGTGCGGGATGATCGGGTGGTGTTGTACGGCACTGCGCTACGTGATGTAGGCACTTTCGTTTACCGAGTACGCGCCACAAACGCAGGGACGTTCAATACGCCACCGGCCTACGCCGAAGGCATGTACGAAACCACCCTGCAGGGACGCGGCAAAGTAGGCCAGCTTGAAATTACCAAGCCTTAAACGTCTGACGCCGCTGCTGGCAGCTGCGGCGTTACTGGCCGGCGTGCGGCTTTGGCCCCATGCGCCGCTGGAACAGGCCATTACCTCCTCCAGGGTCGTATTGGCCGACGACGGCTCGCTGTTGCGTATGACGCTGGCCCAGGACGGTCAATATCGCCTATGGCTACCACTGGAGCGCATTTCACCTTCATTGATTGAGGCACTGCTGCTCAAGGAAGACCGCAATTTCTACTGGCACCCGGGGATCAATCCCCCGGCGTTGCTGCGGGCGGCCATGGCCACCTACAGCGGAGGCCAGCGCCAAGGCGGCTCGACGTTGAGCATGCAACTGGCGCGGCGCCTGTGGGATCTCAACACCCGCCAAGTGCCCGGCAAATTGCAGCAGATGGCGTTGGCGCTGTGGCTGGAAGCGCGCTACAGCAAGCACGACATCCTTGAGGCGTACCTGAACCTGGCGCCCATGGGCGGCAATATCGAAGGCGCCGAAGCGGCCAGTCGCATCTACTTTGGCAAGGCGGCGGCGCAGTTGTCGCTGTCCGAAGCGTTGGCATTGGCGGTAATCCCCCAACAGCCCGGCCGTCGAGCACGCTTCGGGCCTTCGCTGCAAAACGCCCGGCTGCGCTTGATGGCTGACTGGCGCGAGACTTATCCACAAGACCCGCGTAATGACAGTTTGCTGGACTTGCCCTTGGAAGCGCGCAACCGCCAGCAAATTCCTTTTTTGGCGCCACACTTGAGCGAGCAATTGCTGGCATCTCAAGCTGGTAATGAGTTGAACAGCACGCTCAATCTGCCTTTGCAACAATTGCTGGAACGTCTGATCACCGGGTTTATCGCCGAACGGCGTAGCACCGGGGTGGAGAACGCCACCGCGATCCTGATCGACAGCCGCGATCAGAGCGTCAAGGCGCTGGTGGGCTCAGCGGACTACTTATCCACAGACATCCATGGACAGGTCAATGGTGTGCTATCACGGCGCTCGCCGGGGTCTACGCTCAAACCGTTTCTCTATGGGCTGGCGCTGGACCAAGGGGTGATCCACCCCATGAGCATCCTCAAGGACTTACCGAGTAACTTCGGCTACTTCCAACCGGAAAACTTCGACGGCAGTTTTGTCGGCCCACTGACGGCCCGCGACGCGTTGATCCGCAGTCGCAATATCCCCGCCGTGTGGCTCGCCAGCCAGGTCAAGTCGCCTTCTCTATACGGCTTGCTGCAACGCGCCGGCATCAAAGGCCTACGCGACGAAAGCCATTACGGCCTGGCCCTGGCACTGGGTGGCGGCGAGATGACCCCGGAGGAGCTGGCACGGCTGTATGTGATGTTGGCGGGAGACGGGCATTTACGGCCGTTGCGCTACTTGCAGCAACAGCCGCAAACCACCGGCGCACAACTGCTCAGCCCGCAGGCCGCGTTTATGGTGCGCGACATGCTGCGCCGCAACCCACGCCCAGATGGCCTGCCCGGCCGCCATTGGCGAACCGCCTGGAAAACCGGTACGTCATGGGGTTTTCACGATGCGTGGAGCGCCGGACTGGTCGGCCCGTATGTGTTGGTGGTGTGGGTGGGTAACTTCGATGGTCGGCCAAATCCAGCGTTTATTGGTGCCAAGACCGCCGCGCCGCTATTCTTCCGCATTGCTGACGCTTTGCCCCTGGCATTACCCAACGTAGCGATCAAAGCCGACAAGCCGCCCGCGGGGCTGGTGCGCATTGATGTCTGCGCTGCCTCCGGTGAGCTGCCCAACCGCTGGTGCCCGCAAACCCGCAAGACCTGGTACATCCCCGGCGTCTCGCCGATCCGCGTTTCTAACCTGCACCGCCCGGTGCTGATCGACACCCGCACCGGCAAAGCCGCGTGCCCGCCGTTCGATCCGCAATACACACGAGAGGACATCTTCGAGTTCTGGCCCAGCGACGTTCAACGCCTGTACCGAGCAGCCGGCCTGCCCCGCCGAACCCCGCCCAACGTGATGAAAAACTGCCAACCCAACCGCATCACCGACCAGAGCGAAGCGCCGCAGATTCGCTCGCCACTGACTCAGGTGAGCTACCAACTGCGCTTGTCTCAACCCCAGGAAAGCATCCCGCTGAACGCGAATGCGGCCAGCGATGCGGCGACGCTGTACTGGTTCGCTGATCAAACCTTGATCGGCCAAGGCCCGCCGCAAGCCACGCTGAACTGGAGGCCGGGCAAGTCAGGGGAATATCGGTTGCGGGTCAGTGATGATCAAGGGCGCAGCACGAGTCGGGGGTTGCGGGTGGAGTTTGTGCCTTAGGAGCAGTTGTCACCCTCAGCAAGCTCAACATAATTCGATTCCCCGCCTCCGGTCGCACCCGATAACCAACCCCATACAAAGCTCAGGCTGGTACGCCCAGACGTATCCACAGTCACTGTGCCTCGCGACCAACCGGACAGCAGCTCACCGTCCAGCGTCAGGCACTGAAAAAGCAGCTCAATGGTATCGGCGCCGGTCACGCGACCGACTTGCGTCCCCGTGCGGATTCGGCCGCCTTGGTAGGTGCTGGATAGGGCATCACCGTCGACACGGTAATGAAACACCGTGCCGGTACCGGAAAGCCCATGGGTGTTATTCGCGACCACAAATCGGCGATTGTGCAAACGCTCGCCGAGGTGGGGAAAGGAAGATGGCATCAACGTGGCGTCCTTGCGTTGAAACCTGGAGACCCGATGGGCCTCCAGGTGAGCGAGGTATTACTCGACTGTCACCGACTTGGCCAAATTACGCGGCTGGTCTACGTCAGTGCCCTTGAGCACGGCCACGTAGTACGACAGCAGCTGCAGCGGGATGGTGTAGAGGATCGGCGACAAGGTGTCGTTGATGTGCGGCATGTTGATGACGTGGGTGCCTTCGCCATTGATCATGCTCGCCTTCTCGTCGGCGAATACCACCAGTTGGCCGCCACGGGCGCGTACTTCCTGCAGGTTGGATTTGAGCTTTTCCAGCAGTTCGTTGTTCGGCGCCACAGTGACCACCGGCATGTCGTCATCCACTAGTGCCAACGGGCCGTGTTTCAGCTCGCCGGCCGGGTAGGCTTCGGCGTGGATGTACGAGATTTCCTTGAGCTTGAGGGCACCTTCCATCGCCACCGGGTACTGCGCGCCACGGCCAAGGAACAGGGTGTGGTTCTTGTCGGCGAACAGCTCGGCGACTTTTTCCACGACGCTGTCCATGGCCAGTGCTTCGCCCAGGCGAGTCGGCAGGCGGCGCAATTCTTCCACCAAGGTAGCTTCAACACCTTCGGCCAGGGTGCCTCGCACTTGGCCCAGGGACAGGGTCAGTAGCAACAAACCAACCAGTTGGGTGGTGAAGGCTTTGGTGGAAGCTACGCCGATTTCGCGACCCGCCTGGGTCAGCAGGGTCAGGTCGGACTCACGTACCAAGGAGCTGATACTGACGTTGCAGATCGCCAGGCTGGCGAGGAAGCCCAACTCTTTGGCGTTGCGCAGCGCGGCCAGGGTGTCGGCGGTTTCGCCGGACTGGGAGATAGTCACGAACAGGGTATCGGGCTGCACCACCACCTTGCGGTAGCGGAACTCACTGGCGACTTCGACCTGGCACGGGATGCCAGCCAGGTCTTCCAGCCAATAACGGGCAACCATGCCGGCGTGGTAGCTGGTGCCACAAGCGACGATCTGCACATTGCGCACTTTGGCGAACAGCTCGGCGGCCTGGGGGCCGAACGCGTTGACCAGCACTTGGCTCTGACTCAGTCGACCTTCCAACGTGCGCTGGACCACGGCAGGTTGCTCGTGGATCTCTTTGAGCATGAAATGGCGGTACTCACCTTTATCGGCCGCTTCGGCGCCGTCGCGGTATTGCACAGCTTCGCGTTCGACGGAATTACCGTTAACGTCCCAGATCGCCACGCTTTCACGGCGTATGTCGGCGATATCGCCTTCTTCCAAGTACATGAATCGGTCGGTGACCTGACGCAGGGCCAGTTGGTCGGAAGCGAGAAAGTTCTCGCCCAGGCCCAGGCCGATCACCAGCGGGCTGCCACTGCGGGCGGCTACCACACGGTCCGGTTGGCTGGCACTGACGACGGCCAGGCCATAGGCGCCGTGCAGTTCCTTGACCGTGGCCTTGAGGGCGGTGGTCAGGTCGCTGTGGTCCTTGAGCTTGTGATTGAGCAGGTGGGCGATGACTTCAGTGTCGGTGTCTGAGGTGAACACGTACCCCAGGCTCTTGAGCTGTTCGCGCAGCACTTCGTGGTTTTCGATGATGCCGTTGTGCACCACGGCCAGGTCACCGGAGAAGTGCGGGTGGGCGTTGCGTTCGCACGGTGCGCCGTGAGTGGCCCAGCGGGTGTGGGCAATCCCCAGGCGACCTACCAGCGGTTCGCCGGCTAGGGCCTGCTCCAACTCACTGACCTTGCCCGGGCGACGCATGCGCTCAAGCTTGCCGGCGTTGGTAAAGACGGCCACGCCGGCGCTGTCGTAGCCACGGTATTCAAGGCGCTTGAGGCCTTCGATCAGAATGGCGGTAACGTTACGTTCGGCGACTGCGCCAACAATTCCACACATGTTGCTTCTCCTAGATGATTGCCGCGCATATCAGCGTAATGCCGCGGGCTTGGATCTGGTCGCGGGCCTCAAGCGGCAGGCGATCATCGGTGATAAGGGTATGGACGCTGCTCCAGGGCAGTTCCAGGTTGGGAATCTTGCGGCCGATCTTGTCGGATTCGACCATCACTACCACTTCACGGGCGACCTCGGCCATCACACGGCTCAGACCCAGTAATTCGTTGAAGGTGGTGGTGCCACGCTGCAGATCGATGCCGTCGGCGCCGATGAACAGTTGATCAAAGTCGTAGGAACGCAACACCTGCTCGGCGACCTGGCCCTGGAACGAGTCCGAATGCGGGTCCCAGGTGCCGCCGGTCATCAACAGCACCGGCTCGTGTTCCAATTCGCTCAGGGCGCTGGCTACGTGCAGGGAGTTGGTCATGACCACGAGTCCGGGCTGGTGTCCCAGTTCCGGGATCATGGCGGCGGTGGTGCTGCCGCTGTCGATGATGATGCGGGCGTGTTCCCGCAAACGCATCACGGCAGCACGGGCGATCGCACGCTTGTAGGCCGAGATCGGTTGGGCAGGATCGCCTACCAGTTCCTGAGGCATGGTGATCGCACCACCGTAGCGGCGCAGCAACAGGCCGTTACTTTCTAGGGCGGCCAAGTCCTTGCGGATAGTGACTTCGGAGGTTTCGAAACGCTTGGCCAATTCGTCCACGCTGACTTCGCCCTGTTCGTTGAGCAAGGTCAGGATGTTGTGGCGTCGTTGGGGTGTATTTCGTTTCGACATGGTATTGATAAGTTTCGTTTCGAAAGATAACGAAGGCAATCAAAACCTATTAGGACTATATCGTCAAGCGTCTGGAACAGATTCTTCAAACAACGCAGGCCAAATGTGGGAGGGGGCTTGCCCCCGATTGCAGTCGATCAGTCGACTAGAACATTGACTGAAAATCCGCCATCGGGGACAAGCCCCCTCCCACATTTGAATAGCACTGCTGATGAGGCTGTGGATAACTCAGGTCTTTTTGATTTTGACCGGGCGTTTCCAGCCGTCGATATTGCGTTGGCGGGCCCGAGCTACGGCCAGTTGGGATTTATCCACATCCTGGTTGATGGTTGAGCCTGCGGCAGTATTCGAACCATCACCGATCGTCACTGGCGCAATCAGCGAGTTATTCGAGCCAATGAATACGTCCTCGCCAATAGTGGTCTGGTACTTGTTGGCGCCGTCGTAGTTGCAGGTGATTGCGCCAGCGCCGATGTTGCTGCGAGCACCGATAACCGCATCACCAAGGTAGGCCAGGTGGCCGGCCTTTGCGTCGTCGCCCATTCGTGCATTTTTCAGTTCGACGAAGTTGCCGACATGCGCCCTGGCCCCCATCACAGTGCCCGGACGCAACCGAGCAAACGGGCCAGCATCGCTGCCCTCGCCCATCACCGCGCCGTCGATATGGCTGTTGGCCTTGATCACCACGCCCTTGCGCAGGGTGCTGTCCTTGATCACGCAGTTCGGGCCGATGACTACGTCGTCTTCGATGATTACGCGACCTTCGAGGATCACGTTGATGTCGATCAGCACGTCGCGCCCCACGGTGACCTCACCGCGTACGTCAAAACGCGCAGGGTCGCGCAGGGTCACGCCCTCAGCCATCAGGCGGCGACCTTCTCGCAGTTGGTAGTGACGCTCCAGTTCGGCCAACTGCTTGCGGTCGTTGGCGCCCTGCACTTCCATAGGGTCGTGGGGCTGCTCGGTAGCTACCAGCAGGCCATCGCTCACGGCCATCTCAATCACGTCGGTGAGGTAGTACTCACCCTGAGCGTTGTTGTTGGACAGACGGCTCATCCAGTCGGCGAGCTTGTTGCCAGGGACGGCGAGAATACCGGTATTGCCTTCAGTGATGGCACGTTGGGCCTCGCTGGCGTCCTTGTGCTCAACGATGGCCGCGACCTTGCCATCGGCATTGCGCACGATGCGTCCGTAGCCGGTGGGGTCTTCCAGCTCCACGGTGAGCAGGCCCATCTGACCAGGCACTACGTGCTTAAGCAGGCGTTGCAGGGTTTCCACTTCGATCAGCGGCACGTCGCCGTAGAGGATCAGCACGGTGTCAGCGGTAATGAACGGCACAGCTTGCGCGGTGGCGTGGCCGGTCCCCAGTTGTTTGTCCTGCAATACGAAATTCAGGTCATCCGCAGCCAAGCGCTCACGCACTGCATCGGCACCGTGGCCGATCACTACGTGGATGCGTTGTGGGTCCAACTGCCGGGCGCTGTGGATAACATGGCCAAGCATGGAGTTGCCGGCCACCGGGTGCAGCACCTTGGGCAGGGCCGAGCGCATGCGGGTGCCCTGGCCTGCGGCGAGAATGACGATTTCAAGAGACATGAATGGCTACCAATCCTAGACGGTCCGGCTTCAGACCAAAGATGTGTTTTGCTAAAAAAGAAAAAGGGTAGCCGAGGCTACCCTTTTTAATCAATCGCGCATAAGCATCACGGCGTAGCCGCTTACTTCTTGCGGATCTGCTGGAGCGTGCGCAGCTGAGCTGCAGCCTCGGCCAGACGTACAGCAGCAGCGCTGTAGTCGAAGTCCGCACCCTTTTCGTTCAGGGCCTTCTCAGCAGCCTTGACGGCTTCCTGAGCGGAGGCTTCATCCAGATCGCCAGCACGTTGCACGGTGTCGGCAAGTACCTTGACCATGTTCGGCTGAACCTCAAGGAAACCACCGGAGATGTAAAACACCTCACGTTCCCCGCCTTGCTTGGTCAGAGTGATCGGACCTGGCTTCAAGCTGGTGATCAACGGCGCGTGGCCCATGGCAATACCCAGGTCACCGAGTTCGCCGTGTGCAATCACCATTTCTACCAGACCGGAGAAGATTTCTCCTTCCGCGCTGACGATATCGCAATGGACTGTCATAGCCATCTGATTGCCTCAACCTGATGAGCGCCCGTTTCCGGGCGCCTGGATTACAGTTTCTTGGCTTTCTCGATCGCTTCTTCGATGCCGCCGACCATGTAGAACGCTTGTTCTGGCAGGTGGTCGTAGTCACCGTTGAGGATGCCTTTGAAGCCAGCAATGGTGTCTTTCAGGGAAACGTATTTACCCGAAGCACCGGTGAAGACTTCAGCCACGAAGAACGGCTGCGACAAGAAGCGCTGGATCTTACGAGCACGGTTTACCAACTGCTTGTCGGCTTCCGACAGCTCGTCCATACCCAGGATCGCAATGATGTCCTTCAGTTCTTTGTAACGCTGCAGCACGTACTGAACGCCGCGAGCGGTGTCGTAGTGCTCCTGGCCGATCACGTTCGGGTCCAGCTGGCGCGAAGTCGAGTCGAGTGGATCGACCGCTGGGTAGATACCCAGGGAAGCGATGTCACGGGACAGAACGACGGTGGCGTCCAAGTGGGCGAAGGTGGTCGCAGGCGATGGGTCGGTCAAGTCATCCGCAGGTACGTATACCGCTTGGATCGAAGTGATCGAACCTTCCTTGGTCGAAGTGATACGTTCTTGCAGAACGCCCATCTCTTCAGCCAGGGTCGGCTGGTAACCTACTGCGGAAGGCATACGGCCCAGCAGTGCGGATACTTCAGTACCGGCCAGGGTGTAACGGTAGATGTTGTCGACGAACAGCAGAACGTCGTTACCTTCGTCACGGAACTTCTCGGCCATGGTCAGGCCAGTCAGTGCTACGCGCAGACGGTTTCCCGGCGGCTCGTTCATCTGACCGTAAACCAGTGCCACTTTGTCCAGAACGTTGGAGTCCTTCATCTCGTGGTAGAAGTCGTTACCCTCACGAGTACGCTCACCCACACCGGCGAACACGGAATAACCGCTGTGCTCGATGGCGATGTTACGGATCAGTTCCATCATGTTTACGGTCTTGCCTACACCGGCACCACCGAACAGACCGACTTTACCGCCTTTGGCGAACGGGCAAACCAGGTCGATAACCTTGATGCCGGTTTCCAGCAGGTCGTTGCCGCCAGCTTGTTCCGCGAACGAAGGTGCTGGACGGTGAATGCCCCAGCGCTCTTCGGTGTCGATCGGACCAGCTTCGTCAATCGGGTTGCCCAGTACGTCCATGATCCGGCCCAGAGTCGCTTTACCGACCGGTACGGAGATGGCTGCGCCAGAGTCGATTACGTCCAGACCGCGCTTCAAGCCTTCGGTGGAACCCATCGCAATGGTACGAACTACGCCGTCGCCCAGCTGCTGCTGAACTTCCAGAGTAGTTTCCGCGCCTTGTACTTTCAGCGCGTTGTAGATGCTCGGTACGCTGTCGCGTGGAAATTCCACGTCGATAACGGCGCCGATGATTTGAACGATACGTCCGCTACTCATAGCTGGATCCTCTGAATATTTGAACCGTTAAACCGCGGCAGCGCCGCCGACGATTTCCGAGATCTCTTGGGTGATCGCAGCCTGACGCGCCTTGTTGTAGATCAGCTGCAAATCGCTGATCAGATCACCGGCGTTATCGGTAGCGTTTTTCATCGCGATCATCCGCGCCGCTTGTTCAGCTGCGTTGTTCTCGACCACCGCCTGGTACACCTGCGACTCCACGTAGCGCACCATCAAGCCGTCAAGCAGCTCTTTGGCGTCTGGTTCGTAGAGGTAGTCCCAGTGGTGCTTGAGTTCCTGATCCGGAGTCGCCACCAGTGGAATCAATTGCTCCACGGTTGGCTGCTGGGTCATGGTGTTGATGAACTTGTTGGATACCACGGAGAGGCGGTCAATCCGGCCTTCCAGGTACGCATCCAGCATCACCTTCACACTGCCGATCAAATCATTGATCGACGGCTCTTCACCCAGGTGGCTGATAGCTGCAACGACGTTACCGCCGAAGTTACGGAAAAAGGCCGCACCCTTGCTACCAACAACACACAGATCGATCTCGACGCCGTTTTCGCGGTTTACCGCCATGTCCTTGACCAGGGCCTTGAACAGGTTGGTATTCAAACCACCGCACAAACCACGGTCACTGCTCACTACCACATAACCCACACGCTTAACTTCGCGGTCGATCATGAACGGGTGGCTGTATTCCGGGTTGGCGTTGGCCAGATGCCCAATTACCTGGCGGATACGCTCCGCATAAGGACGGCTAGCAGCCATGCGCATTTGTGCCTTGCGCATTTTGCTTACCGCCACTTTTTCCATGGCGCTGGTAATTTTTTGCGTGCTTTTGATGCTCGCAATCTTACTGCGAATCTCTTTTGCGCCTGCCATGTAACACCTATCAGGTTAGCAAGCGGGAGCCTTGCGGCTCCCGCTGCGGCTTACCAGGTTTGGGTGGCCTTGAACTTCTCGATACCGGCTTTCATGCCAGCGTCGATATCGTCATTGAAGTCACCCTTCACGTTGATCTTCGCCATCAATTCGGCGTGATCGCGGTTGAAGTAAGCAATCAGCGCTTGTTCAAAGCTGCCGACCTTGGCGATTTCAACGTCGGTCAGGAACCCACGCTCAGCGGCATACAGCGACAACGCCATGTCAGCGATCGACATTGGGGCGTATTGCTTCTGCTTCATCAGCTCGGTAACGCGCTGACCATGCTCAAGTTGCTTACGGGTCGCTTCGTCCAGGTCAGAAGCGAACTGGGCGAATGCCGCCAATTCACGGTACTGAGCCAGAGCGGTACGGATACCACCGGAGAGCTTCTTGATGATCTTGGTCTGAGCGGCACCACCCACACGGGATACCGAAACACCGGCGTTCACTGCAGGGCGGATGCCCGAGTTGAACATGGCCGATTCCAGGAAGATCTGACCGTCGGTGATGGAAATCACGTTGGTCGGAACGAACGCGGAAACGTCGCCAGCCTGGGTTTCGATGATCGGCAGAGCGGTCAGGGAGCCGGTTTTGCCGGTCACTGCGCCGTTGGTGAACTTCTCTACGTACTCTTCGGAAACGCGGGATGCACGCTCCAGCAGACGGGAGTGGAGATAGAACACGTCGCCTGGGTAAGCTTCACGGCCTGGTGGACGGCGCAGCAGCAGGGAAATCTGGCGGTAAGCCACTGCTTGCTTGGACAGATCGTCATAAACGATCAGCGCGTCTTCACCGCGGTCGCGGAAGAATTCACCCATGGTGCAACCGGAGTACGGTGCCAGGAATTGCAGCGCAGGAGATTCCGAAGCACTGGCAGCCACGATGATCGTGTTGGCCAGGGCGCCGTTTTCTTCCAGCTTGCGAACCACGTTGGCGATGGTCGATTGCTTCTGACCAATAGCTACGTAGACGCAGAAAATGCCGCTGTTCTTCTGGTTGATGATCGCGTCGATTGCCAGAGCGGTTTTACCGATCTGACGGTCACCGATGATCAGCTCACGCTGGCCACGGCCGACAGGGATCATGGCATCGACAGCCTTGTAGCCAGTCTGTACAGGCTGGTCTACCGACTTACGCCAGATCACGCCTGGAGCAACTTTCTCGACCGCGTCGGTCTCGGTGTTGCCCAGTGGACCTTTACCGTCAACAGGGTTACCCAGTGCGTCGACTACGCGACCCAGCAGTTCCTTACCAACCGGAACTTCCAGGATGCGGCCTGTGCACTTGGCGCTCATGCCTTCAGCCAGACTGGTGTATGCGCCCAATACCACGGCACCTACGGAGTCTTGCTCCAGGTTGAGGGCCATACCGTAGACGCCGCCCGGAAACTCGATCATCTCGCCGTACATAACGTCGGCCAGACCGTGAATCCGCACGATGCCGTCAGATACGCTGACGACAGTGCCTTCGTTACGGGCTTGGGAGGTCACATCGAGCTTGTCGATGCGGCCCTTGATAATTTCACTTATTTCGGAAGGATTGAGTTGCTGCATTGCTCTGCTGCCCCTTCAAACTCAAGATTTCAATGCTTCGGCAAGATTCGCGAGTTTGCCGCGAATCGAGCCATCGATAACCAGGTCGCCGGCGCGAATGATGACACCACCAATAAGGGTGGCATCCTCCGCAACTTGCAGGCGCACTTCCCGGTCGAGTCGTGCACTGAGAACCTTGGCGAGTTTGTCTTGCTGTTCTTGGTTCAATGCAAAAGCACTGGTGACTTCAACGTCTACCGATTTCTCTTGCTCGGCCTTGTACAGGTCGAACAGAGCGGCAATCTCCGGCAGAAGCAGGAGACGGTCGTTTTCGGCAACGACGTGCAAGAAGTTCTGCACTTTCACATCAAACTTGTCGCCGCACACTTCAATAAAAGTGGCGGCCTTGTCTGCGCTCGTCAGTCGCGGGGCCTTGAGCACGCGCTGCATGGTGTCGTCTTGCGACACTGCTGCAGCCAGGCCGAGCATGGCTGACCAAGAGGCCAGCTGCTGGTGGGCCTGGGCGTGCTCGAAGGCTGCCTTAGCGTAAGGTCGGGCCAACGTGGTCAATTCTGCCATGATCGCCCTCGCTTAAATTTCAGCAGCCAGTTTGTTAACCAGCTCCGCGTGCGCGTTTTGATCGATTGTGGCACCCAGGATCTTCTCAGCACCGCCGACGGCCAGAGCACCCAGTTGGGCACGCAACGCGTCTTTGACACCGTTCAGTTCCTGCTCGATCTCGGCCTGAGCCTGAACCTTCACACGGTCAGCGTCGATACGGGCTTTTTCAACAGCCTCTTCAACGATCTGGTTACCGCGTTTCTTGGCTTGCTCAATGATTTCGGCTGCTTGAGCTTTCGCTTCGCGCAGTTGTTGACCCGCTTTATCTTGGGCCAACTCCAGGTCGCGAGCTGCTCGTGCTGCAGCGTCCAGTCCATCCGCGATCTTCTTCTGACGTTCGTGCAGAGCTGCGATGACCGGAGGCCATACGAACTTCATGCAGAAAACGACAAAAATCAAGAACGCTAAGGACTGACCAATAATGGTTGCATTAATGTTCACGCCAATACCTCGCTCATTCGTTGCACAACACACCAATCACTCGAAAAGACGAGTGATTAACCGGCGAGTTGACCAACGAAAGGGTTCGCGAAGGTGAAGAACAGAGCGATACCAACACCGATCATGGTCACGGCGTCGAGCAGGCCGGCGACGATGAACATTTTAACTTGCAGCATTGGAACCATTTCTGGCTGACGCGCTGCGCCTTCCAGGAATTTGCCGCCCAGCAGGCCGAAACCAATGGCAGTACCCAGGGCGCCCAGGCCGATCAACAGTGCAACAGCGATAGCGGTTAGACCAACTACAGTTTCCATCTTTCCTCCCGACTTTTACGTCGTATGGTTTAGGTTTTTTAGATTTTAAAGCGGTAAAACAAATCGTTTCATAGCCCTGGTGGGCCACCTTCCCGTTTCACCGGGAAGGACATCAGACTAGTCGAGACTGGTCTTAATGGTTCTCTTCGTGCGCCATCGACAGGTAGACGATGGTCAGCATCATGAAGATGAAGGCCTGCAGGGTGATGATCAGGATGTGGAACACAGCCCACGCCCACTGCAGAACAATGCCCAGGCCGCTAAGCCAGAGCAGGCCGCTGCCGAACATCACAGCGATCAGAATGAACACCAGCTCGCCGGCATACATGTTGCCGAACAGTCGCAGGGCCAGGGAGATCGGCTTGGCGATCAGGGTCACGAATTCCAGCAGGAAGTTCACCGGGATCAGCAGGGCTTGAACAAAGATGTTCTTGCTGCCGAACGGGTGCAGGGTCAATTCGCCGATGAAGCCGCCGATGCCCTTGATCTTGATGCTGTAGAAAATGATCAGCGCGAATACCGACAGGGCCATGCCCAGGGTAGCGTTCGGGTCAGTGGTCGATACGGCACGGAATGGAATATGCGGGTCGCCGGAAATCGCCATGGCCAACTGAGGAATCCAGTCAACCGGGATCAAGTCGACGGCGTTCATCAGGAACACCCAGACGAAGATGGTCAGTGCCAACGGTGCAATCACCGGGCTACGGCCATGGAAGCTGTCTTTCACGCTGCCATCGACGAATTCGACCAATACTTCAACGAAGTTCTGCAAAGCACCTGGCTGACCGGAAGTCGCCTTCTTCGCCGCCATGCGGAAAATTAGGACGAAGATCAGACCCAAAGCGACCGACCAGCCCAGAGTATCCAGGTGGAAAGCCCAGAAGCCCATTTCTTTGGCTTCTGCTGCGGAGTGGGCAAAGCCCCAGCCGCCGTTGGGAAGCTGACCGAAGGTCAAGTTCTGCAAGTGGTGCTGGATATAGCCCGAAGCGGTTGTTTCTGCCATGGTTGCCTCAAACGCCCTAAGGTTTCGAAAGTCTTGTTTTCATTAGCAGGGGAGCGAACCAGCTGACCAGTTGGGTCAACACGAAGACGCCGAATACAGCCAGCGGCGCCAATGGCTTCACACCTGCAAAGGTCAGTGCAAACAGCACTGCCGTCAAAATCAGTTTCCCCGCCTCGCCGGCATAAAAAGACCGGACGATAGCCTGGGCTGCTCGGGCGCCGGAAAACCGAAAGGCCCTGTGAGCAAAATACATATTGGGCAGCAAGGCTATCAGGCCTCCGCAAAGTCCCGAATATCCGGCTACGACTCCATGCCAGTACCAAAGCGCCAATGCGGCGATTAGCAAAATGACAAATTGAGCCAATAAAACCGGAAAAACAGCCAAGCGATGGAAGGGCAACGTGTTTGGCGTGCGGGTTTCCATCACTCTTGCTCCTCAATAGTCGGCTGCCGGAAATCAATAACTTGGCATAATTTGTGCCGACAAAATGCGCGCAGAGTATAGGGGCGGTTCTGCCCCTATTCAACTGCCGGGTAGTGATTTCCGATCACACGCTACATAAGCAAATGTTTCAGCGGATGTGGGCAAGGACACCCTGAAGCTCATCAAGGGAGTTATATCCGATGACCAATTGCCCTTTGCCTTTCTTGCCGTGGCGAATTTGTACCGCAGAGCCCAGGCGCTCGGCCAGGCGCTGCTCGAGACGCGCGATATCCGGATCAGGTTTGGCCGTTTCGACCGGTGCAGGTTTGCCGCTCAGCCACTGGCGAACCAGGGCCTCAGTCTGACGAACGGTAAGCCCTCGTGCGACAACGTGTCGCGCCCCTTCAACCTGTTGATTTTCCGGCAAACCGAGCAAAGCACGGGCGTGGCCCATTTCCAGATCGCCATGGGACAACATGGTCTTGATGACTTCCGGCAAAGCGATCAGGCGCAGCAAGTTGGACACGGTGACGCGGGACTTACCCACCGCTTCGGCCACTTGCTGCTGCGTCAGCTGGAATTCCTGCTGCAGGCGCTGCAAGGCGATCGCTTCTTCGATCGGATTGAGGTCTTCGCGCTGAATATTCTCGATCAACGCCATGGCGATCGCCGTTTCATCAGGCACATCACGCACCATCGCGGGAATGGTCTCTTTGCCGGCCTGCTGACTGGCGCGCCAGCGGCGTTCACCGGCGATGATTTCAAAACGACCGCCACCAATCGGGCGCACCACGATCGGCTGCATCACGCCTTGAGCTTTGATCGAATTGGCCAGTTCCTCCAACGCCTGGGGATCCATGTCACGGCGTGGCTGGTATTTGCCGCGCTGGATCAAGTCCAGAGGCAGGTGCTGCAGCTCGCGCTCGTCGGCCTGCACCGCTTGTTCTTCAAGCGATGTGACGGTCGGACCACTCAACAGTGCATCCAGTCCACGTCCGAGACCTCGTTTCTTGACGGCCATGGGGATTCCTTAAGTTGGCTGGGCTGCAGCGGTGCGGGAGTTGCGGCGTTGGCGGCGAACCATCTCGCCAGCCAGAGCCAGGTAGGCGATGGCGCCACGGGACGATTTGTCATACGCCAACGCAGGCATGCCATAGCTTGGCGCTTCGGCCAAACGGATATTGCGCGGAATCACGGTGTCGTAAAGCTGCTCGCCGAAGTGTTCCTTGAGCTGTGCCGACACATCATTCATCAGGCTCAGGCGCGGATCGAACATGGTCCGCAGCAGGCCTTCGATCTGCAGGTTTGGGTTGAGCAATTCGGCGATACGCTTGATGTTATCCACAAGGTCGCTCAAACCTTCCAGTGCGTAGTACTCACACTGCATGGGGATAATCACCCCATCGGCAGCCACCAACGCATTGAGCGTCAGCATCGACAGCGACGGTGGGCAATCGATCAAAATGTAATCATAGTTCTCGCGGATCGGCGCCAAGGCGCTGCGCAGACGGCTTTCTTTCATCTGCATTTCCAGCAACACCACTTCCGCCGCAGTCAGATCGCGGTTGGCCGGCAGCAATTGATAACCGCCATGCTCGGAATAGTGCATGGCCTGGGCCAGGTCACACTCGCCGATCAGCAAGTCGTAGACCGAGTTTTCCAGGCCGTGTTTATCCACACCGCTACCCATGGTGGCGTTGCCCTGTGGATCGAGATCGATCAACAGCACCCGTCGCTTGGTAGCGACCAAGGATGCTGCGAGGTTGATGCAGGTGGTGGTTTTGCCCACGCCACCTTTCTGGTTCGCTATCGCGAATACCTTAGCCATTCTTGCTTGTGTTCCCAATCATGCCGTGCGGCGCAGTATCAGCAGATGGCGTTGGCCTTGGCAACCGGGTACGGCCAAGGCGTGTTCGCTATCGAGGTGGAAGTCTGCCGGCAATGCTAACAGCTCATCACTCGGATGGACGCCCTTCATTGCCAGCCAGCGGGTATCGCGGTCACCCAGGTGGCGTGTCCAGTTGCTGAAGTTCTCCATGCTGCTGAACGCCCGGGAAACAATTCCGTTGAAAGGCAGTTCAGGCGTGAATTCTTCGACACGGCTGTGGATAACGTGAAGGTTATCCAGCTTGAGTTCGAGTTTGACCTGGGTCAGGAAGCGGGTTTTCTTGCCATTGCTGTCCAGGCAGGTCACTTGGGACTCGGGAAACAGGATGGCCAAAGGGATACCTGGCATGCCGCCGCCACTGCCCACATCCAACCAGCGACCGTTTTGAATAAATGGCATCACGCTCAAGCTGTCGAGCAAATGCCGGGACACCATCTCATCGGGATTGCGCACTGCCGTGAGGTTGTAAGCCTTGTTCCATTTGATCAACAGGGCTAGGTAGCCCAACAGCAACTCTTGCTGGGCGGACGTCAGATCGACGCCCAATTGGCGTGCACCTGTGGATAACTCTTCGGCGTGTTGCAGGGTGACCAACGAACTCAAGCGCTTTGCTCCAACTGACGGCCCGCGCCGCGTTTTTTCAAATGAATCATCAACAGCGAAATTGCTGCCGGGGTGACGCCGGGAATACGTGAAGCCTGGCCCAGGGTTTCTGGTCGAGTTATCCCCAGCTTGCTCTGAATTTCTTTCGAAAGCCCGGAAATCCCGGTGTAGTCGATATCCACAGGCAGCTTGGTGTCTTCACTGGCGCGCAGACGAGCAATCTCGTCCTGCTGGCGGTCAATGTAACCGGCGTACTTCGTCTTGATTTCGACCTGCTCGGCAACCTGTGGATCTTCTGCGCCGCCGCCCGTCACTTCGACCAAGCCAGCGTAGTCGATTTCCGGACGTGACAGCAGGTTCAGCAAGTTGTACTCGTGAGTCAGCGGCGTGCCGAATTTCTCGGCAATTGCATCACCTTGTTCGGTACCGGGGCGAACCCAAGTGCCTTTCAGGCGCTGCTCTTCCAACGCAATGCTTTCACGTTTTTTGCAGAAGGCTTCCCAGCGCACGTCATCGACCAGCCCCAGTTCGCGGCCTTTTTCGGTCAGCCGCAGGTCGGCGTTGTCTTCGCGCAGGATCAGACGGTATTCCGCCCGGGAAGTGAACATCCGGTACGGTTCCTGGGTACCCAGGGTAATCAGGTCGTCCACCAACACACCGATGTACGCTTCATCGCGACGCGGGCACCAACTGTCTTTGCCTTGTGCACGCAATGCGGCGTTGGTCCCGGCCAGCAAACCTTGGGCGCCGGCTTCTTCGTAACCGGTTGTGCCATTGATTTGGCCGGCGAAGAACAGCCCGCCGATCACTTTGGTCTCCAGGCTGTACTTCAGATCACGAGGATCGAAGTAGTCATACTCGATGGCATAGCCAGGTCGCACGATATGTGCGTTTTCCATGCCGCGAATCGATTGCACGATCTGGATTTGCACGTCGAACGGCAGGGAAGTAGATATCCCGTTCGGGTACAGCTCGTGAGTAGTCAGGCCTTCGGGTTCGATGAAGACCTGATGGCTCTCCTTGTCGGCAAAGCGGTGGATCTTGTCTTCGATCGATGGGCAATAGCGCGGGCCAATCCCCTCGATCACACCGGAATACATCGGCGAACGGTCGAGGTTCGCGGCAATGATCTCGTGAGTTCGGGCATTGGTGTGGGTAATCCAGCAACTCACCTGTTTGGGGTGTTGCTCCTTGGAACCCATGAACGACATCACCGGGATCGGCGTATCGCCCGCTTGCTCAGTCATCAACGAGAAATCCACAGAACGCCCGTCGATACGCGGCGGGGTTCCGGTTTTCAGGCGACCGACACGCAGCGGCAATTCACGCAGGCGTTTTGCCAAGGCAATCGACGGAGGATCACCGGCACGGCCACCGGAATAATTCTGCATTCCGATGTGGATAAGTCCGCCAAGGAAGGTTCCGGTGGTCAAAACCACAGATTCTGCGAAGAAGCGCAGACCCATTTGGGTGACAACGCCCTTCACCACGTCTTGTTCGACGATCAGGTCATCCGCTGCTTGTTGAAATATCCACAGGTTCGGCTGGTTTTCCAGGGTTTCACGTACAGCAGCCTTGTACAGAATGCGGTCAGCTTGTGCCCGAGTGGCGCGCACTGCCGGGCCTTTGCGGCTGTTGAGAACGCGAAATTGAATACCACCCTTATCGGTTGCCATGGCCATTACGCCGCCAAGGGCGTCGATTTCCTTGACCAGATGGCTTTTGCCGATACCACCAATGGCGGGGTTGCAACTCATTGCACCGAGGGTTTCCACGTTGTGCGTGAGCAACAGGGTTTTTACGCCCATGCGTGCTGACGCCAGTGCTGCCTCGGTACCGGCATGACCGCCGCCGATGACGATCACTTCAAAACGGGAAGGGAAATCCACCACGCACCTCGTGCCTGCTTAAGTAGGTAATTAGGAATTGATTGATTGAACTGGTTTTAGAGCTTTGGCGGCAAGTATAGGGACTTAGCCCTTCCTAAAGAACCCTTTGCACAAAATTTAACCAGCTGTGGATGAATCACAGACAATAGAAATTAAAAGAGAGAAATTTATTAAATCTTTGTTTTTATGTTTATTTCTACTGAGCATCATTTCTGTGGATAGATCTCTACAGGCCTTTATTTACGGTATGTACAGAGATTCAAAAGTCTGTGGTCATGTGCCAATGAGGTCCTTGGATAAGTACGCTAAGCCTGTGGATTAAACAGTCACTTATCCACAGAGGGGTTTTTACTCAGGTTTCAAGCCCTGTTATCAACTGGGCACAGGGGCGGTTATTCACAGGGCTTAATCCACAGAAATCGAGCAAACACGCTATACCGAGGTCTCGGTGAAGCCACCGAAATCCTTCGACTCGGAAGTGAACAACGTAAAAAGAGATCTATTGTGAGAAATCTGCAGTGCAGTTAATAATAGCGATTATCATTAACCTACCCTCTCGCACCCTATGTCTACTCCTTCACACACGGTTGCCGTCCAGCATATTTACGAACAGCACCATTCTTGGTTGCACGGGTGGCTCAGAGGTAAGTTGCATAACGCCTGCGATGCGGCCGATGTCGCACACGATACGTTCGTGCGCATTCTTGGTGGGCGCCATGCGGCGCAGATCCTTGAGCAACGTGATTATCTGGCGACCATCGCCAGGGGTCTGGTAATTGACCGCTACAGGCGTCACGCCATTGAACAGGCTTATAAGCAAAGCCTGGCCGAGCGTCCTGATGCCACTGCCATCAGTGAAGAAGATAAGGCGATCATCATCGAAACCCTGGTGGCTGTGGATAAAGCTCTCGCCAGCTTGGGCGAACGCTCGCGGCGGATCTTCATGCTGTCGCAGATTGACGGCCTGACTTATCAACAGATCGCCGATCAACTGCAGGTGTCACTGACGACCGTGAAGAAGCACATGGTTCGCGCGTTGACCGAATGTTCAATGATCATGGCCTCCTTGTAATGGCAGCGCCTGATCGCAAGACCTTCGAGGCTGCCGCCGGCTGGTACGTGCAGTTTCAATCCCAGACGCCCACAGCGGCCGAGCGCCATGCCTGGCAGCAATGGCTCAACATCGATCCGTCCCATCAGGCGGCGTGGAATCAGCTGGAGCAATTGCAACGCAGCCTGGGTGCCTTGCCCCAGGATTTCACTCGCCGCGCTTTGTCGGCCACACAGCAACGTCGCCAGGTGCTCAAGTGGATGCTGGTACTCGGCAGCACCGGTTACTTGGGGTGGAATGTTCAGCAACATACGTCCCTGGGCAATGTTTGGGCCGATTTCCGTACACCTTTGGGCAAGCGCCGGCGCATCGAACTGGCCGACGGCACCCGGATTGACCTGAATACCCAAACCGCCATTGATGTGCTGTTCGACGGACGCCAGCGCTTGATACGCCTGCGCGAAGGCGAAGTTCTTATCCACACTGGCAAGTCGGGCGCGCAGATGCCCTTCTATGTTGAGACTCAGCAGGGTCGCATCCAGGCTTTGGGGACACACTTTACTGTGCGCCAACTGGCGGATTTCACACGGGTCGGAGTGCTGGAAGACCGCGTCAGCATTTCACCCACTGATCGACCAGACCTCAGCCGGCTGCTCGTTGCAGGCGAGAGTGCGCAATTCAATCGGCAAAGCGTAGGGGTAAGCCAACCTTACAGCGGGGCTGAAGCTGCCTGGGTCGACGGACAATTGATCGTGCTCGATGCCCGGCTCGGCGATGTGATCGACGAGCTCGGTCGTTATCGACCTGGGGTCCTGCAATGCGATCCAGCTTCGGCGCGCCTGCGGGTTTCCGGCACATTCCGATTGGATTCCACCGATGCGGTGCTGGCCAACCTGCAAGCGACGCTGCCGATCCAGGTCAATTACTTCACCCGTTACTGGGTTTCGGTGAAGCGAATAGGCTGAGCAAAAAAATAATCCACAGGGTTATCTTTTTTTTACCTGACGCGGCCCTACAGGTAATCACGACGCTACCTTCAGGGTTTATCCACCTATGCGCCTTCCTCCTAAGCTTCGCCAGCGACTCTCCTACCACGGCCTGACCTACGGTTTGCTGCTTACCTCTACCGCCGCTGCCTGCGGGTTGTTATCAACAGGCGCCCTTGCAGCCAGCGTGGTGCAGCACTTCGCTATTGGCGCAGGTCCGCTCGACAGCGCCTTGAGCCAATTTGCGGCCAGGGCCAATGTGATCCTGTCCTTTTCGCCCCAGCAGACCGCTCATTTGAACACCCCTGGGCTTGAGGGGGACTATTCGGTGGAGCAGGGCTTTGCGCTGCTGTTGCAAAACTCAGCGTTAGAGGCTGTGGCCCAGGCGCCTGGTAGCTACATATTGCAAGCGGCGCCCACAGGAGAACTGACCCTTGCGCCTACGACTGTAAGCACGGTTCAACTGGACGGTTTCAATCAGGAGATCGCCGGGGATGTGGGCTACAAAGCTCAAAATAGCCGGATTGGGACCAAAACCAGCACGCCACTGTCGGAAACACCGCGGTCGGTATCGGTCGTCACCGGTCAGCGCATCAAGGACCAGAAGTCCCAGTCCCTTACCGAAGTACTGGGCTACGTGCCGGGTATTTTCGCCCCGCCCTTCGCTGCCGGCGATAGTCTGGCCGGTGACCTGTTCTTCATTCGCGGTTTCAACGCCACAGACTATGGCTACGGCCTGCTGCGTGATGGACTACGTGTTCAGGGCAACCGGTACGACACCACCAGCGAGCCTTATGGCCTGGAGCGGGTCGAAATATTCCGTGGGCCTTCGTCGCTGCTCTACGGTGAAAATGCCCCCGGTGGCCTGGTGAACCTGGTCAGTAAACATCCAACCGCCACGCCGCAAGGCGAGGTACAACTGGGCTATGGTTCGAATAACCGCCGTCAGGTGGGTGTAGATATCTCCGGTCCGCTCAATGACAGCGGCGACATCCTTGGACGCGTGGTGATGCTGGGGCGCAAGTCTGATACCCAGACTGATCATGTGCCGGATGATCGCCTCTACGTTGCTCCCTCCCTGACCCTGAATTTCGACGACTACAACACCCTCACCCTGCTCGCCAGCTACCAGAAGGATCACACCAACCTGGAACTCGGCCTACCAGCTGCCGGCACGTTACTGACGAATCCCAACGGCAAGTTGTCCAAGCACACCATGCTCGGGAATCCAGACTGGAACACCTTCGAACGTGAAGCCTGGAGCACGGGGTATGAGCTCGCTCATAGCTTCAATGACGACTGGCAGTTCCGCCAGAACTCGCGCTACATGCAGTCGCGTATCAACCGTCACGAAACCTGGCCGGGCCAATTGAACAACGGCGGTTTCGGGACTCGGCTGAACATGAACGCTTACGATCGCTACAACAAGTCGATGGTTTATTCCTTGGATAACCAGCTGGAAGGCAAATTTCAGGTCGGCGGGCTGGAAAATACCCTGCTGTTCGGCGCCAGCTACGACCGCACTTCTTTCAATCAAGAATGGAATGCCGGGTTCGCCGGCACCATCGATGTGTATAACCCTGTTTACTTGCGCGACCCGACCACGCCTCTGGCAGTACAGAACACGTTGCTCGAACAGCAGATGAAAGGGGTTTATGCACAGCTGCAGAGCAAGTATGACCGCTGGTTATTCCTGTTGGGTGGCCGTCAGGACTGGGTCGAGAGTGATTTCCGCGACAAGGTCAACAAGGCCAGCGATACCGGCTCTGAAGATCGCAAGTTCACCTATCAAGGCGGGGTGATGTACCAGTTCGACAATGGCCTGACGCCGTATGTGAGCTATTCCACTGCATTCGTGCCGGTACAGCAGATTTCCAACGCCGGTTCACCCTTGAAGCCGATTACTAGCAGCCAATACGAAGTAGGCGTGAAGTACGAACCGATCGGCTGGGATACGGCAATGACTGTGTCGGTGTATGACTTGCGCAAGGAAGATGACACCTACCTCGACGCCACCACTAACAGCTACCGCCAAGTAGGCGAAAGTCGGTCCAAGGGCGTTGAAGTCGAGGTCAACAGCAACGTCACGCCTAACCTGAATTTAACGGCGGCCTACACCTACACTGACGCTCGAATCACTAAGGACTCCGCTACTTCTCTGGTCGAAGGGCACCAGCTGACCGGGGTGCCGCGGAATCAGGCGTCCGTATGGGGCAAATACCGATTCCTCGACAGTCAGCTCAAGGGGTTGTCCCTGGGGGCGGGCGTGCGTTATTTCGACAGTACCTTTTCCTACACCGCGCCCACGCTGTACGGAAAATTGGACGCGGGAAGCGTCACCCTGGTGGATGCATCCGTTGGCTATCAGTTCGACAAAAACTGGTCGGTTGATGTGAATGCCAAGAACCTGTTCGACAAGGAATATGTATCCGGTTGCAACGATGCAGGGCGTTGTTACTGGGGTGACAGCCGTACCTTGCTCGGTACGGTGTCCTACAACTGGTAAACCATTGTGGATAACGTTGCTATTTACCGATGCAGAAGCTGGAAAAGATCCGTCCCAACAAATCATCGGAGCTGAAGGCTCCGGTGATTTCCCCCAGCAGCTGCTGTGCCTGACGTAGATCCTCGGCCAGCAGCTCCCCTGCCCCCGCCAAGGTCAGCTGCGCGCGTCCGTGCTCAAGGGCCGCACTGGCATGACGCAGTGCCTCCAGGTGCCTGCGACGCGCACTGAAGCTGCTTTCCGAGGTCTGCTCGTAACCCATGCAGGCCTTGAGATGGTCGCGCAGCAATTCCAGGCCATTACCCGCCGACTTGGCGCTCAGGCTGATCGTGACGTGGCCATCCTCACCCATTTCAAGCGCGATGGCTTCGCCTGTCAGGTCAGCCTTGTTGCGGATCAAGGTGACGTTAGCCGGGTCAGGTCGTTGTTCAAGAAACTCCGGCCAAAGGGCAAAAGGATCCGCAGCCTCAGGCGCAGTGGCATCAACCACCAGTAATACGCGGTCTGCTTCACTGATGGCTTTGAGGGCGCGCTCTACGCCGATCTTTTCCACCTGGTCATCGGTATCGCGCAAGCCTGCGGTGTCAACCACGTGCAGCGGCATGCCGTCGATGTGGATATGTTCGCGCAGGATGTCCCGGGTGGTGCCGGCAATCTCGGTGACGATGGCAGCCTCACGTCCGGCCAAGGCATTCAGAAGGCTGGACTTACCCGCGTTGGGGCGACCGGCAATGACCACCGTCATGCCATCGCGCAGCAAGGCGCCTTGCCCCGCTTCACGCAGTACTGTGGATAACTCCTCGCGGACTTTATCCAACATTGCCAATACGTGGCCATCGGCGAGGAAGTCGATCTCTTCCTCAGGAAAATCAATCGCCGCCTCTACGTAGATGCGCAGGCTGATCAATTGCTCGGTCAAGTTATGCACACGCAGGGAAAATGCCCCCTGCAGCGAACGCAACGCATTGCGTGCGGCCTGTGCGGAACTCGCTTCGATCAGGTCCGCGATGGCTTCGGCCTGGGCCAGATCGAGCTTGTCATTCAAGAACGCGCGTTCACTGAACTCACCCGGCCGGGCGAGACGGCAGCCTAATTGCAGGCAACGCTGCAGCAGCATATCCAGGACTACAGGACCACCGTGGCCTTGCAGTTCCAGGACATCCTCACCGGTGAAAGAGTTAGGTCCAGGGAAATAGAGGGCCAGGCCCTCATCCAATACGCTGTGGTCTGCATCCAGAAACGGGCCGTAATGGGCATACCGCGGTTTCAATTCCCGGCCGCTGATGGCCTTGGCTGCCATGCCGGCGAGGGGCCCGGAAATTCGAACGATACCCACACCGCCGCGACCTTGAGCGGTTGCGACAGCAGCGATGGTTTCACGAGGAGCGCTCATCAGCAGGTTCCAGAACAAAAGTGACGGAAAGCAAAACGCCCCACTAGGGGGCGTCTTGAGTGGTTATCCACAGAGTAAATTACGCCTCGGCTTTTTTGGTAGCCGCTTCGATTTTACGTGTGATGTACCACTGTTGAGAGATCGACAACACGTTGTTGACCACCCAGTACAGAACCAGACCAGCTGGGAACCACAGGAAGAAGAAAGTGAAGATGATTGGCATCATTTTCATCACTTTAGCCTGCATCGGATCCGGCGGTGTTGGGTTCAGACGCTGCTGGATGAACATGGTCGCGCCCATGATGATCGGCAGGATAAAGAATGGGTCCTTGATCGACAGATCAGTTATCCACAGCATGAACGGTGCCTGGCGCATTTCCACGCTTTCCAGGAGTACCCAGTACAGCGATAGGAACACCGGCATCTGCACCAGAATAGGCAAGCATCCACCCAACGGGTTGATCTTCTCTTTCTTGTACAGCTCCATCATGGCCTGCGACATTTTCTGCCGATCATCACCATGCTGCTCTTTCAACGCGGCCAGTTTCGGAGCCACGGCACGCATGCGAGCCATCGACTTGTAGCTGGCAGCCGACAGTGGGAAGAAGATCCCCTTAATCAGCATGGTCAGGAATATGATCGAGAAGCCCCAGTTACCCACAATGCTGTGGATATGTTGCAGCAGCCAGAAGATAGGCTGGGCAATGAACCACAGAATGCCGTAATCCACAGTCAGTTCCAGACCTGGGGACAACTCTTTCAGCACGGCCTGGCTTTTCGGGCCGGCGTACAGGGTAGCGCTGGTTTCAGCCTTGGCACCTGGAGCGACGGTCAACGCCGGGCCAGTAAAGCCAATGATGTAGTTACCTTGGCTGTCTTTACGGGTTTGAACCAGGTTGGCTTCACCCTTGTTCGGGATCCAGGCGGTCACGAAATAGTGTTGCAACCAGGCAACCCAGCCGCCTTGAACGGTTTCTTTCAGCGCGCCTTTGTCGATATCTTTCATCGACACTTTTTTGTACGGCTCGTTACTTGTCCACAGGGCTGCGCCCAAGTAGGTAGCGGTACCAGTAGCGGTGCTGGAAGAAGGATCGGAGCTGCCATCACGCTTGAGTTGGGCAAACAGATTGCCGCTCCAAGGTTTTTCGCTGGTGTTGTCGATCAGGTAAGTGACCTTCAGGTCGTACAAACCGCGAGTGAAACTGAAACGCTTGATGTAGTTGACGCCGTCGAGGCTGAATTTCAGGTCGACGTTCAACTGGTTTTGGCCATCAGCCAGTTGATAAACCTTCTTTTCGGTCGAATAAACCGGACGACCGGTAGCGCGCGCATCCGGACCATTAGTGCCGGTCAGACCGCTTTGCGCCAGATAAGTACGTTCACCACCGTTATCGAACAGTTGGAACGGTACATCCGGATGGTCTTGGCGACGTGGATACAGCGGCAGTTTCAATTGCGCGATATCACCACCTTGTGGGTCGATAGCCAAGTCGAGCACATCCGTTTTCACGAGGATGAGGTCTTTATTGGTGACCACTGGCGTTTCTAAAGGGGCGCTTGTCTCGCCACTCGCGCTGGGAACATCTGCACTCGCGGACGCATTGGTACCCAGCGGGGTGTCCGGAATAGCCGGGGCAGCCTGATTGGTAGCAACATTCTGAGTCGGCAGGGCAGCTTGGCCATAATCCTGGTTCCACTTAAGAACCATGACGTAGGACACGATTGCCAGGGCGACGATCAGGATCGTGCGTTTAATATCCATGATTACTCGGCCATCGAAGAAGAACGGGAGGTAGGGATAGGTGGAACCGGGTCATAACCACCGGGATTCCACGGATGACAGCGACCTAAACGACGAAAGGTCAGCCAGCCACCGCGCAGAAGACCATGATTTTCTATGGCTTCTAACGCGTAGCAGGAACAACTGGGGTAGAAACGACAGTGACTGGCCATCAGAGGACTAATGGCATAGCGATAAAACTGGATCGGAACGAGTGCCAGTTTACGCATTGGTACTGTCTACCCCTACAGTTTCGGTGCTGACTGCTGGTGCTGGTTTGTTGGTACGCGCCAGACGTTTCCAGAGCTTGCCGAAATGCTGAATCAATTCGGGGTTTTCTACATCCCCCAAGCCTTTGCGCGCGACGATAACAATATCCCAACCAACCAGAGTGTCCTGGTGGAGGCGAAACGATTCGCGCATCAGACGCTTGAGGCGATTGCGCTCAACGGAGAGCTTTACGCTCTTCTTGCCAATCACCAACCCGAGACGGGGGTGATCAAGATCGTTGTTACGCGCAAGGAGCAGGAGATTTTTCCCCGGAACCTTGCCGGTGGGGGAGTCAAAGACTGCCTTGAAGTGCCGGGGTGTTAGCAGACGCTTTTCCCGACTGAAGTCCTGACTCACCACCAGTACCGGATTATCAAACTGCCAGACGCGCACGACCTTTGGCGCGGCG
Organism: Pseudomonas sp. H1_D04; assembly: GCF_054683855.1. NCBI lineage: Bacteria > Pseudomonadati > Pseudomonadota > Gammaproteobacteria > Pseudomonadales > Pseudomonadaceae > Pseudomonas > Pseudomonas sp. H1_D04. The sequence continues at coordinate 2,156,342 of NZ_CP162826.1, read as the reverse complement.
ACGCGACAGGACAGCACGGCCGTTCTTGGTAGCCATGCGAGCACGGAAGCCGTGAGTACGGGCGCGTTTGATGGTGCTTGGTTGGAAAGTACGTTTCATGGCGTTGTTACCTGGTTCGTCCACAACGGGCCGGAATGGCCCCCGTTTTAAGAGACCGGCGATTCTAGAGAAAGCAAGCCTCTAGGTCAATTTCCAACCAGCTTTTCCTTCAATTAGATCTCTATCGGGTAAAACCCCCTTTTCTATCCGCCTGGCTTCCATGAGCAATGTCATAGATATAAAAATAAAGAAGGAAGTTATTTAAAGCTTTTCTGTAAAGCTTATAAAAGCTAGGCAGGCCATCCTCTGTGGATAACTGCCTTGAGGCCATATTCCACTTGATGTACAGAGGATGACAACATGGGGGAGAAGCGGTGCTCTGCCTGTGCTGCGCTGTCGGATAAGCTGTGTGTGGAATGGCATGTTATCCACAGCCCAGTTACCCACAGACTTTCACCCCCACTTGTACAACGAGCTCAGGGCCGCTTATCCACAGACCTTATGCACAGACCACTGGTCGGCTTTTTCCGGGATAAGACATTGATTTTGGGTGCCCTGTGGGCAACCTACATGTGGATAAGTGGGCGGCTCGCCGCTACAATGGCGGCTGTTTTTGCCTCACCGGCTTTCAACTTAGGGGATATCCGTGTCAGTGGAACTTTGGCAGCAGTGCGTGGAGCTTTTGCGCGATGAGCTGCCTGCCCAGCAATTCAACACCTGGATCCGTCCGCTACAGGTCGAAGCCGAAGGCGACGAGTTGCGTGTCTACGCACCTAATCGTTTTGTTCTCGACTGGGTCAACGAGAAGTACCTGAGCCGCGTTCTCGAATTGCTCGACGAACACGGCAATGGCCTTGCGCCTGTGCTCTCCTTATTAATAGGCAGCAAACGCAGCTCGGCGCCTCGCGCTGCGCCGAATGCGCCATTGGCGGCGAGCGCTTCTCAAGCTCAGGCCGCAGCGGCACCTGTTAATAACTCGCCTGCTCCCGTTGCCCAGACGCCTTCTAAATCGGCGTCACAGAAAAACGCCCCTATTAATGAAGAGCCGTCTCGCGACAGCTTTGACCCCATGGCTGGTGCCAGCTCGCAGCAGGCACCGATTCGCGCCGAACAGCGCACCGTGCAGGTCGAAGGCGCGCTCAAGCACACCAGCTACTTGAACCGCACCTTTACCTTCGAGAATTTCGTCGAAGGTAAATCTAACCAGCTGGCTCGCGCCGCGGCCTGGCAAGTGGCGGATAACCCCAAGCATGGTTACAACCCGCTCTTCCTTTATGGTGGCGTGGGCTTGGGTAAAACTCACTTGATGCACGCTGTGGGTAACCATCTATTAAAGAAGAACCCGAATGCCAAGGTCGTGTACCTGCACTCGGAGCGCTTCGTGGCGGACATGGTTAAGGCCTTGCAGCTCAATGCCATCAACGAGTTCAAGCGGTTCTACCGTTCCGTTGACGCCTTGCTCATCGATGACATTCAGTTCTTTGCCCGCAAGGAACGTTCACAGGAAGAGTTTTTCCATACCTTCAACGCCCTGCTCGAAGGCGGTCAACAGGTCATCTTGACCAGTGACCGTTATCCGAAGGAAATCGAAGGCCTGGAAGAACGCTTGAAGTCGCGCTTTGGCTGGGGCCTCACCGTTGCGGTAGAGCCGCCGGAGCTGGAAACCCGCGTTGCGATTCTGATGAAAAAAGCCGATCAGGCAAAAGTCGATCTGCCACACGACGCTGCTTTCTTTATCGCACAGCGCATTCGTTCCAACGTGCGTGAGCTCGAAGGCGCGCTCAAGCGAGTCATCGCACACTCGCACTTTATGGGGCGCGACATCACCATCGAGCTGATTCGCGAATCCTTGAAAGACTTGCTGGCACTGCAGGACAAACTGGTGAGTGTGGATAACATCCAGCGCACCGTGGCCGAGTACTACAAGATCAAGATTTCCGACCTGCTGTCCAAGCGCCGTTCTCGCTCGGTGGCTCGTCCGCGACAAGTGGCCATGGCCCTCTCCAAGGAGTTGACCAACCATAGCCTGCCGGAAATCGGCGATGTGTTTGGTGGTCGCGACCACACCACAGTCTTGCACGCATGCCGCAAGATCAACGAACTTAAGGAATCCGACGCGGATATTCGCGAGGACTACAAGAACCTGCTGCGTACACTGACCACTTGATGACACCAGCGCAGCTTATTAAGGCAAGGGACTAGACCATGCATTTCACCATTCAACGCGAAGCCCTGTTGAAACCCCTGCAACTGGTCGCAGGCGTCGTCGAGCGCCGACAGACCTTGCCGGTGCTCTCCAACGTATTGCTGGTTGTCGAAGGCCAGCAGTTGTCCCTGACTGGTACCGACCTGGAAGTCGAATTGGTTGGCCGCGTGCAGCTGGAAGAGCCTGCAGAGCCTGGCGAGATTACTGTGCCAGCGCGTAAGCTGATGGACATCTGCAAGAGTCTGCCGAACGACGCGCTGATCGACATTAAGGTTGATGAGCAGAAGTTGGTGGTCAAGGCAGGTCGCAGTCGTTTCACGCTGTCCACTTTGCCGGCCAATGATTTCCCGACTGTGGAGGAAGGCCCAGGCTCACTGACCTGCAGCCTTGAGCAAAGTAAACTGCGCCGTCTTATCGAACGCACCAGCTTCGCCATGGCCCAGCAGGACGTGCGTTACTACCTCAACGGCATGCTGCTGGAAGTGTCGGAAGGCATCATCCGCGCCGTGGCTACCGACGGTCACCGTCTGGCAATGTGCTCGATGCGCGCCGATATCGGTCAACCTGATCGTCATCAGGTGATTGTGCCGCGTAAGGGTATTCTCGAACTGGCGCGCTTGCTCACCGAGCCGGATGGCAATGTCAGCATCGTGCTGGGTCAGCACCATATCCGCGCGACCACCGGCGAATTCACGTTCACGTCCAAGCTGGTCGACGGCAAATTCCCGGATTACGAGCGTGTGCTGCCTAAAGGTGGGGACAAGTTGGTAATCGGTGACCGTCAGGCCCTGCGTGAAGCGTTCAGCCGTACCGCGATTCTGTCCAACGAAAAGTACCGTGGTATTCGTCTGCAATTGGCCAACGGTCAGTTAAAAATTCAGGCCAATAACCCGGAGCAGGAAGAAGCGGAAGAAGAAGTCGGCGTTGACTACAACGGTGGTTCCCTGGAAATCGGCTTCAACGTGAGCTACTTGCTGGACGTGTTGGGTGTGATGACCACTGAACAGGTTCGCCTGATCCTGTCTGACTCCAACAGCAGCGCTCTGGTGCAGGAATCCGACAACGACGACTCGGCTTATGTTGTTATGCCGATGCGCCTGTAATCATGCTCAGCAGAAGCTAGATGTCCCTTAGTCGCGTCTCGGTCACCGCGGTGCGCAATTTGCACCCGGTGACCTTCTCCCCCTCCCCCGCATCAACATCCTCCACGGCGCCAACGGTAGTGGCAAAACCAGCGTGCTGGAAGCCATCCACCTACTAGGGCTTGCCCGTTCCTTTCGCAGTGCCCGCTTGTTGCCGGTGATTCAGTACGAACAACTGGCCTGCACGGTCTTTGGCCAAGTCGAACTGGCAGAAGGAGGCCACAGCAGCCTGGGGATTTCTCGTGATCGCGGCGGTGAGTTCCAGATTCGCATCGACGGGCAAAATGCTCGCAGTGCTGCGCAACTGGCAGAGATCCTGCCGTTGCAACTGATCAACCCTGACAGCTTCCGATTACTGGAAGGTGCGCCGAAAATCCGCAGGCAGTTCCTCGATTGGGGAGTGTTCCACGTGGAACCACGATTCATGGCCACATGGCAGCGCCTGCAGAAGGCCCTGCGGCAGCGGAACTCATGGCTGCGGCATGGTACACTTGACGCCGCTTCGCAAGCGGCCTGGGACCGGGAATTGTGCCTGGCCAGCGATGAAATAGATGAATACCGCCGCGCCTATATCAAAGCCTTGAAACCAGTCTTTGAGCAGACCTTGAGTGAGTTGTTGGATCTCGAGGGGCTGACGCTGAGTTACTACCGTGGTTGGGATAAAGAGCGTGAGCTGAGTGCAGTGCTCGCGACTTCCCTGCAACGGGATCAGCAAATTGGCCATACCCAGGCCGGACCCCAACGGGCTGATTTGCGTCTTAGATTAGGCGCACACAATGCTGCGGACATCTTGTCCCGTGGCCAGCAGAAGTTGGTGGTGTGTGCACTGCGTATCGCCCAGGGTCATCTGGTTAGCCAAGCCCGACGTGGTCAGTGTATTTATCTGGTGGATGACTTGCCGTCTGAACTCGACGAGCAACATCGCCGTGCGTTATGCCGCTTGTTGGAAGAATTACGCTGCCAGGTTTTTATCACCTGTGTAGACCACGAATTATTGAGGGAAGGCTGGCAGACGGAAACGCCAGTCGCTTTGTTCCACGTGGAACAAGGCCGTATCACCCAGACCCACGACCATCGGGAGTGAAGGCATGAGCGAAGAAAACACGTACGACTCGACCAGCATTAAAGTGCTGAAAGGTTTGGATGCCGTACGCAAACGTCCCGGTATGTACATTGGCGACACTGATGACGGTAGCGGTCTGCACCACATGGTGTTCGAGGTGGTCGACAACTCCATCGACGAAGCTTTGGCCGGTCACTGCGACGACATCAGCATCATCATCCACCCGGACGAATCCATCACCGTGCGCGACAACGGTCGTGGCATTCCGGTAGATGTGCACAAAGAAGAAGGTGTTTCGGCAGCAGAGGTCATCATGACCGTGCTCCACGCCGGCGGTAAGTTCGACGACAACTCCTATAAAGTATCTGGGGGGTTGCACGGTGTAGGTGTTTCGGTAGTAAACGCGCTGTCCGAAGAGCTGATCCTGACCGTTCGCCGCAGCGGAAAGATCTGGGAACAGACCTACGTCCACGGTGTTCCACAGGAGCCGATGAAAATCGTTGGCGACAGTGAAACCACCGGTACTCAGATTCATTTCAAGCCGTCCGATGAAACATTCAAGAATATCCACTTCAGTTGGGACATCCTGGCCAAGCGTATTCGCGAACTCTCCTTCCTCAACTCCGGTGTGGGTATCGTCCTCAAGGATGAGCGCAGCGGCAAGGAAGAACTGTTCAAGTACGAAGGTGGTCTGCGTGCATTCGTTGAATACCTGAACACCAACAAGACTGCGGTCAACCAGGTGTTTCACTTCAACATCCAGCGCGATGACGGCATCGGCGTGGAAATCGCCCTGCAATGGAACGACAGCTTCAACGAGAACCTGTTGTGCTTCACCAACAACATTCCCCAGCGCGATGGCGGCACTCACTTGGTGGGTTTCCGTTCCGCGCTGACGCGTAACCTGAACACCTACATCGAAGCCGAAGGCCTGGCGAAGAAGCATAAAGTTGCCACCACCGGTGACGATGCGCGTGAAGGTCTGACCGCGATTATCTCGGTGAAAGTGCCGGATCCTAAGTTTAGTTCCCAGACTAAAGACAAGCTGGTGTCTTCCGAAGTGAAGACAGCCGTTGAACAGGAAATGGGTAAATACTTCTCGGACTTCCTGCTGGAGAATCCGAACGAAGCCAAGCTGGTCGTCGGTAAGATGATCGATGCTGCGCGCGCCCGGGAAGCCGCGCGTAAGGCTCGCGAGATGACCCGTCGTAAAGGCGCGTTGGATATCGCCGGCTTGCCGGGCAAACTGGCTGACTGCCAGGAAAAAGACCCTGCCCTCTCCGAACTGTACCTGGTGGAAGGTGACTCTGCTGGCGGTTCCGCCAAGCAGGGCCGTAACCGTCGCACCCAGGCCATCCTGCCGTTGAAGGGTAAGATCCTTAACGTAGAGAAAGCTCGCTTCGACAAGATGATTTCCTCCCAGGAAGTTGGCACCTTGATCACGGCGTTGGGCTGCGGTATCGGTCGCGACGAGTACAACATCGATAAGCTGCGCTATCACAACATCATCATCATGACCGATGCTGACGTCGACGGCTCTCACATCCGTACTCTGCTGCTGACTTTCTTCTTCCGTCAGTTGCCGGAGCTGATCGAGCGTGGCTACATCTACATCGCCCAGCCACCTTTGTACAAAGTGAAAAAGGGTAAGCAAGAGCAATACATCAAAGACGACGACGCCATGGAAGAGTACATGACGCAGTCGGCCCTGGAAGATGCGAGCCTGCACTTGAACGACGAAGCACCCGGTATTTCCGGTGAGGCGTTGGAGCGTCTGGTTAACGATTTCCGCATGGTTATGAAGACCCTCAAGCGGCTGTCGCGCCTATACCCACAGGAACTGACCGAACACTTCATCTATCTGCCGGCCGTGAGCCTGGAGCAGTTGGGCGATCATGCAGCGATGCAGGAGTGGCTGGCCCAGTACGAAGTACGTCTGCGCACTGTGGAGAAATCTGGCCTGGTGTACAAAGCCAGTCTGCGTGAAGACCGTGAACGTAACGTATGGCTGCCAGAGGTCGAACTGATCTCCCATGGTCTGTCGAACTACGTCACCTTCAACCGCGACTTCTTCGGCAGCAATGACTACAAAACTGTGGTCACCTTGGGCGCGCAACTAAGCACCCTGCTGGACGACGGCGCCTACATTCAGCGTGGCGAGCGTAAGAAAGCAGTCAAGGAGTTCAAAGAGGCCCTGGACTGGCTGATGGCGGAAAGCACCAAGCGCCACACCATCCAGCGATACAAAGGTTTGGGTGAGATGAACCCTGATCAATTGTGGGAAACCACCATGGACCCTGCTCAGCGTCGCATGCTGCGCGTGACCATCGAAGACGCCATTGGGGCAGACCAGATCTTCAACACCCTGATGGGTGATGCGGTCGAGCCTCGCCGTGACTTCATCGAGAGTAATGCTCTGGCAGTGTCTAACCTGGATTTCTGATCCAGGCGAGACCCGCAGAAAAAAGGCCAACGCTATGCGTTGGCCTTTTTTATTACGTGAAAATCAGTTTTTCTAAAATGCTCCACGTGGAACATCACCGTTTTCAACCATGGGAAGCTGTCGCCACACTCTCCAAACGGTACCCATACCCATAGATCGTCAACAGCTGCCAACCCCTGTCAGCAGTAAGCCCCAGCTTGTTACGCAACCGATAGATATGCGTATCCAAGGGTCTCGATGACACCATTTCTTCATGGGTCCAGAACCGCTCATAGAGGTACTCGCGGGACAGTGGCCGGGCCAGGTTGGCGAACAAGCAGCTCGCCAAGCGGTATTCCCGCTCGGTGAGGTTGATCGGTTTTCCCGCACGAGTGACGGTCAATTCGGCGTCGTCAAAGGTCAGATCATTGAAGCTCTGTACTTCCTGGGTCGCCGGCTTCTGCAGGCCATGGCGACGTAGAACGGCGGTCACCCGAGCCTTCAGTTCATTGGGGCGAAAGGGTTTGCTGACGTAATCATCGGCGCCACTGTTCAACGCGGTGACGATATCGCTTTCAGCATCGCGGCTAGTGAGCATGATCACGGCGGGTGGGGACTCCATGTGTTCACGGGTCCAGCGCAGCAATGCGATGCCAGTGATATCGGGCAGTTGCCAGTCGAGTATCAGCAGGTCAAAGGTTTCCCGACGCAATTGGCGCAGCAGGTCTTCGCCACGCTCGAAGCAATGAAGGGTCCAGGGCTGTTCGGCGGTGCTGGGGATTTGTCGCAGTGTCTGTTCCACCCGTCTCAATTCAGCGGGTTCGTCATCCAGTATTGCGACACGCATGGGTGGGTCCTTTCTTCTCTAAGAGTACTGCAGCCGTAGTGAAGGCACGTACTGCACAGATGCCGGCCGTCGAATCTGAAGAATTGTGCGCAGATTCGTCGGCCCCTTGGATCTCTCGGTACGCTGGGATCAATAAGTGATTAACCCAGTTAAAGTCCTCGGTACCTACGTGGGAAAGATACCGGCTCCAAGCCTTAAGGAAAAGGATCAGCCGACGCGTGCGCTGTCGTAAACTCCTGTGCCCTGATAGTGGATGCCCTTTGGAATTCGCACCTTTACGAGTCCCAAGCAGTAAAACTTTTCCACCGCGTCGAAAATGAGCTTCACTGGGCGCTATGCCACCTTCTACCGCATGCCAACAACAGGGACACGCTGATCAATGATGCTCTGGGGTAAGGCCGAAAAACGTCAACCCACCCATGCCCAACGGCTGTTCCACGGTCTGGTTCGTGAGTGGTTGTGGATCGGTTTGCTGTTGTTGCCGATCACAGCCTACCTCTCAATGAGTACTGGCCTGGCTTTGAACAACCCGCTGTATGACAGCCTTCGCCGTCTAACACCGCTGCCGGTGGATCCTCGTATCCTGCTGGTTACTATCGATGACGCCAGCCTGAAGAAGCTCGGCCAGTGGCCTTGGCCCCCTAGTTTGCACGCCGACCTGATCGATCGTCTGAGCGCTGCACAACCCGCCAGCATTCTGTTGGATGTAATCTTCAGCGATCCCGCCGATCCCCTCCAAGAAAAGCGTTTGGCAGATGCGGTGTGCAACGCCGGCAACGTACTGTTGCCCTTGGGGCGTGACGACTCTGCCAGTTATAGCCCACCCAGAGTACAAATGCGGCCGCTGCTCAAATGTGCCAAGGGGGTTGGGCATATCAACGTGGAGGCTGATAGCGATGGCGTGGTGCGCAGCCTTTATTTACGTGAGGGCCCACCCAATGCGACGGCACCTCAGTTGGCGTGGTTGGCGTTCACGATGAGCGGCCAGCCGTCAGAAATGCCAGGTGAGCCTGTGGATTCGAATTCCCAGGATTGGCATCGAGAGTATGCAGTTCGCATCCCGTATATCGCCCCCGACAGCCATTTTCCAAGCGTGTCTTATGTCAGCGTATTACGTGGCGAAGTCTCCCCCGAGCGGCTGCGCAATCGCCTGATTCTGGTAGGAGCGCCAGCATCGGGAATGGGCGATCGCTATGTCACGCCGCTCTCACCCATGGTGGGAACCACGGCGGGCGTGGAGATTCAGGCCAACGTGCTCAATGGATTGCTGCAAGGTCGCAGCATTGTGGACTTGCCCGACTGGGTGGCTGCCCTGATGGCAACATCCCTGGTGGCGGCACTACTGGGGCTGCTGCTCTACCGCCCACGCTTTGCACTGTGGATGACCCTTGGCTGTATGTTCACGGCTTTGCTCGGCTCATTTGCCCTATTGCGTATCGGCTACTGGTGGTCGCCTGCGGCCTGCCTGATCGGATTGCTGCTCAGCTACCTGATCTGGAACTGGCGACGTCTCAGCGTAATCCTGGCGTACTTTGGCTGGGAGTTGGCCCGATTGGATGACGAACCCAAAGTTCTGCCTGAGCGCCGACGTGCGCCTGCCAGCAAAGGTGATGTGTTGCAGGGGCGCATCTTTGCCCTGGAGCAAGCGGTAAGCCGTACAAGGGACACACGACGCTTTATGGCCGATGGTTTGGAGTGCCTGCCGGTGGCGACGCTGATCACAGACACACAAGGCAATATCCTGCTGGCCAATCGCATTGCCCGCGACGTGTTCGGCAGCGATCTGGTCAACCAAAACCTATTGGACCAATTGGTTGATCTGGGTTATCCACCCCTGCACAACGGCGTGCGCCCTGCCCTTTCGGCGTTGGAGCTTGTTGAGTTCCGTGATATTCACCAACGCAGCCTGCGCATGGAGCTTGCTCCTTTACTACCGGCTGAAGGGGATGTGGCGCTGGGTTGGTTGCTAAGCCTCACAGACCTGAGCAAAGAGCGCGAGGCCCAGCAGCACCGGGAAACCATGCTGCGTTTCCTTTCCCATGACCTGCGTGCACCGCACTCGGCGATCCTCGCGCTGCTCGACGTGCACAACGCCGAGTCGCCAGTATTTTCTCAGATTGAGCAGCAAGTACGCCGAGCCTTGAGCCTGACTGAATCCTTCGTCCAGTTGGCGAAAGCGGAGGCCGATGGTTACCACTTCCAACCGACGCTGTTTGCCATGCTGGTAATGGATGCTTTTGACCAGGTAGCACTGATCGCCCAGCTCAAAGGTATTCACCTGGTCCACGATCTTGAAGAGGCGGATGAAGGGATGGTGTCAGCCGATCAGTCCCTACTCACTCGCGCGTTATTCAATGTGCTGGAGAACGCGATCAAGTACTCGCCATCCGGCACCACCGTCCGGTTGAGACACAGCAGCGAACAAGGTTGGTTGGAATGCCTTATCAGCGACCAGGGCCCCGGGATAGCCTCCAAGGATTTACCGGAGCTGTTCAGCCAGTACAAACGCTTTGATTCAGCCCAAGGCAGCGAAGGGTTGGGGCTAGGGCTCACCATGGTCAAGGCAGTCGTGGAGCGCCATGGAGGACGTATCGAATGTGAAAGCACTCTAGGCAAAGGCACCACATTCAGACTGCAATTGCCCTTGCTGGAAGACTGTTAAAACGTCCTTTTCTGCTGTGCATAAAAAACCGGTCACAAGGACCGGTTTTTTTATGCGGAAAAAACTTATGCACGTTTTTCGAGATTTTATCGGCTCTGGAAATATGTAAGTAAATCAGCTTCTTATGACTCAAAAAAGCTGATTCGCCAACAAACCGTACACAGGTTATCCACAGATCCTCATATCACCGGCGTATCCACAACAACTGGCTCCGGCGGTAGAGAACCCATGGCCCGCTGCTGTGCCTCATTCCACGCCTGGGCGCGCTCATTCAGCGCTGCAATAGCGCGTGGGCCTTCGCCTTCTGCGTACATTGGCTCGCCAATCACCACCGTGATGGTGCCCTCGCGTTTTGCCCAACCGGTCTTCGGCCAGAACCTGCCGGCGTTATGTGCAATCGGCAACACTGGCAGGTTGGCGTTGACCGCCAATGCTGTACCGCCACGGGAGAACTTGCCTACGGTCCCAAAGGGGACTCGTGTTCCTTCCGGAAAGATCAGCACCCACACGCCGTCTTTGAGCAGCTCATCGCCCTTCTTGGCGACATGCTTGAGAGCTGCCTTGGGGTTGTCACGGTCGATAGCAATCGGGCGCAACATGGCCATGGCCCAGCCGAAGAACGGCACGTACAGCAGCTCACGCTTGAGCACTTGGCTCAATGGCGAGAAGTAAGCCGAGAGAAAGAAGGTCTCCCAGGTGCTCTGGTGATTCGACAAAATCACGCACGGCTGGTCCGGTACGTTTTCCGCGCCCTTGACCTCGAAACGAATGTTCAGGAACACCTTGGTCAGCCACAACGCGCAGCGGCACCAATAGACGTTGATAAAGCGATAGCGCGCCTTGAACGGCAGGAACGGCGCAATAAAAAAGCTCAGGGTGCACCAGAGAAACGAACTGGTGCCCAGCAGCAGGTAAAAGAAAAAGGTTCTGATGGCCTGCAAAATCGACATGGCGGCATTTACCGTTGCGGGACAGGGCCCGCCTGTTAAAAGCGCACTCCCGAACAGTCCTTGGTCAGGAAGTCGAGGGCGGCTAGTTGTTGATAAGTTCTGCGGCAACCGCCGCCAGATCGTCAAAAATCAAGGTGCCTACCGGCAGGTTTTTCGCCTGGGTCTTTTCGCCTTTCCCGGTCTTTACCAAAACTGGCTGAGAGTCGACGGCTTTGGCCGCCTCCAGGTCACCGAGGCTGTCCCCGACGAACCATATCCCAGCCAAGGGCACCTTGTAATGTTCTGCAATGGTTTTCAACATGCCAGGTTTGGGTTTGCGGCAATCGCAGCCCTCATCCGGCCCGTGAGGGCAGTACACCACCAGCCCCACCTCACCGCCCTGCTCCGCCACCAGCGTGCGCAAGCGCGCGTGCATGGCGTCCAGGGTAGCGATGTCGTAATAGCCACGGGCAATGCCGGACTGGTTGGTGGCGATGGCCACCGTCCAGCCGGCTTTGCTCAACTGCGCGATGGCCTCGATCGAACCGGGCAGTGGAATCCATTCCGCCACCGACTTGATGTAAGCGTCGGAGTCGTAGTTGATCACCCCGTCCCGATCGAGAATCAGCAGTTTCAACATGGTCAGCTCAGTGTCGAAATGTCAGCGATGTTGACGAACAAGCCGCGCAGACGCGCCAGCATGGCGTAACGGTTTTTCCGTACGCCGGCATCTTCGGCATTGATCATCACGGCTTCGAAGAACGCATCCACCGGTTCACGCAGGGTGGCCAGGCGCGCCAGCGCTTCGGCGTAGTTACGCTCGGCGATCAGCGGCTTGACGGCGTTTTCTGCCTTGGCGATGGCCGAATTCAGCGAGAACTCTTTGGCATCGGCAAACAGGCCAGGGTCGACGTCGCCATTGCCCAGGCCTTCGGCCTTGCTCAGCAGGTTCGACACACGCTTGTTCACAGCGGCCAGGGCATCGGCTTCCGGCAACTTACGGAAGGCCTGTACGGCTTGTACGCGCTGATCGAAGTCCAGCGCCGAACCCGGCTGCAGGGCGCGAACCGACAGGTAGACGGAAACGTCCACGCCTTCGTCTTCGTAACGCGCACGCAGGCGGTCGAACACGAACTCCAGCACTTGCTCGGCCAGACCCGCTTGCTTGACCTTAGTACCGAACTGACCCACCGCGAACACGATGGCCTGTGTCAGGTCCAGGTCGAGCTTCTTGTCGATCAGGATACGCAGCACGCCCAATGCCGCACGGCGCAGGGCGTACGGGTCCTTGCTACCGGTAGGCAGCATGCCGATACCGAAGATGCCCACCAGGGTATCCAGCTTGTCGGCGATGGCCACGGCCGCACCGGTCAAGGTAGTTGGCAGTTCTGCACCAGCACCGCGTGGCATGTACTGCTCGTTCAGCGCCAGGGCGACGTCTTCGGCCTCGCCATCGTTGAGGGCGTAGTAGTAGCCGGCAACACCTTGCATCTCTGGGAATTCGCCGACCATCTCGGTCGCCAGGTCGCACTTGGACAGCAAACCAGCGCGGGCGGCCGAGGCCGCATCGCCGCCGATGCGTGGTGCGATGTAGGCAGCGAGTTTGGAAACACGCACAGCCTTGTCGTAGACGCTACCGAGTTTTTCCTGGAACACCACGTTTTGCAGGCGCAGGTTGAAGTCTTCGAGCTTCTGCTTCTTGTCTTGCGTGAAGAAGAACTCAGCGTCAGTCAGTCGCGGGCGAACGACTTTCTCGTTACCGGCGATGATCTGCTGCGGGTCTTTGCTTTCAATGTTGGCTACGGTGATAAAGCGCGGCAGCAACTTACCGTCCACGTCCAGCAGGCAGAAGTACTTCTGGTTGTCCTGCATGGTGGTGATCAGTGCTTCTTGCGGCACATCGAGGAAGCGCTCTTCGAACGAGCACACCAGCGGCACAGGCCATTCAACCAGCGCGGTCACTTCGTCGAGCAGGCTTGGCGGCACGATGGCGGTGCCTTCCTGCAGGCGGGCCAGTTCTTCGGTGCGCTTGCTGATCAGCTCGCGACGCTCGTTGGCGTCGGCCAGCACATAGGCTGCACGCAGATCGGCGGCATAGTTCGCCGGCGAGGTGATGCGTACGGCTTCTGGATGGTGGAAGCGGTGACCGCGGGAATCTCGGCCGGCCTTCTGGGCGAGGATGGTGCAGTCAATGACCTGGTCACCGAGCAGCATCACCAGCCATTGGGTTGGGCGGACGAATTCTTCTTTACGTGCACCCCAGCGCATGCGCTTGGGGATCGGCAGGTCGTTCAGGGAGTCTTCAACGATGGTCGGCAGCAGGCTGGCAGTCGGCTTACCGGTGATGACCTGGCTGAAACGCAGTTTCGGACCACTCTGGTCGATCTCGCTCAGTTCCACGCCGCACTTCTTGGCAAAACCAAGGGCAGCCTGGGTCGGATTGCCTTCAGCGTCGAAAGCCGCTTGGCGCGGCGGGCCGTCGAGGTTAATGCTGCGGTCCGGTTGCTGGGTTTCCAGCGCGGTCAGCAACACGGCCAGGCGACGTGGCGCGGCGTAGACTTTCTTGGCTTCAAACTTCAGGCCAGCGCTTTGCAGGCCTTTTTCGATCCCGGCCAGGAACGCATCGGCCAGGGTGTTGAGTGCCTTCGGTGGCAGCTCTTCGGTGCCCAGTTCAACCAGGAAATCTTGAGCACTCATTGTGCAGCCTCCAGCTTAGCCAACACTTCATCACGCAGGTCCGGGGTTGCCATCGGGAAGCCCAGCTTGGCGCGAGCCAGCAGGTAGGCTTGGGCGACGGAACGCGCCAGGGTGCGTACACGCAGGATGTATTGCTGGCGCGCGGTTACCGAGATGGCACGGCGGGCGTCCAGCAGGTTGAAGGTATGGGACGCCTTCAACACCATTTCATAGCTTGGCAGCGGCAGCGGCTGATCGAGTTCGATCAGACGCTTGGCTTCGCTTTCGTAGAAGTCGAACAGTTCGAACAGCTTTTCGACGTTGGCGTGTTCGAAGTTGTAGGTGGATTGCTCCACTTCGTTCTGGTGGAACACATCGCCGTAGGTCACTTTGCCGAACGGGCCGTCAGCCCACACCAAGTCGTAGACCGAGTCCACGCCTTGCAGGTACATGGCCAAGCGCTCAAGGCCGTAGGTGATTTCGCCGGTCACCGGGTAGCACTCGATGCCACCGGCTTGCTGGAAGTAAGTGAACTGCGTTACTTCCATGCCGTTGAGCCAGACTTCCCAGCCCAAGCCCCAGGCACCCAGGGTCGGCGACTCCCAGTTGTCTTCGACGAAGCGGATATCGTGGACCAGCGGATCAAGGCCAACATGCTTGAGCGAGCCCAGATACAGTTCCTGGAAATTGTCCGGGTTCGGCTTCAATACCACCTGGAACTGGTAGTAGTGCTGCAGACGGTTCGGGTTTTCGCCGTAGCGGCCGTCAGTCGGGCGACGACTGGGCTGCACATAAGCGGCGTTCCAGGTTTCCGGGCCAATGGCCCGCAGGAAGGTAGCGGTGTGGAAAGTGCCGGCGCCTACTTCCATATCGTAGGGCTGAAGTACCACACAACCTTGCTCGGCCCAGTATTGCTGGAGGGCGAGGATCAAGTCTTGGAAGGTACGCACGGCTGGCGTAGGCTGGCTCACGAAATTCACCTGTTACTTGGGCTGCGATTTAAAGAGCGGGAGTATACCCGATTCGGCCGCGCCACCATCCCCTGGAGCCTTATGCCACGCTGCTTTTGGTGTTCTGAAGATCCGCTGTACATGGCTTATCACGATCAGGAGTGGGGAACGCCGCTACGCGATGCGCAGGGTTTGTTCGAGTTGCTTTTACTCGAAGGGTTCCAGGCGGGCCTTTCCTGGATCACCGTTTTACGCAAACGCGAGCATTATCGAAAGGTCTTGTTCGGTTTTGATCCGCAGCGGTTGGCGCAATTGAGCGATGACGAGATCGAAGCGCTGATGCTCGACCCAGGTATCGTGCGCAACCGCCTCAAGCTCAACGCCACCCGGCGCAACGCTGCGGCTTGGCTGGCGCTGGCGGATCCGGTGGGGTTGCTCTGGTCGTTTGTCGGCGGGGTGCCCAAGGTCAACCATTTCAAGGACCGCAGCGAAGTGCCGGCGATTACGCCGGAGGCTGAAGCCATGAGCAAAGCACTCAAGAAAGCCGGTTTCACCTTTGTTGGCCCGACCATCTGTTACGCGTTCATGCAGGCCTCTGGCATGGTCATGGACCACACTCAGGACTGCGACCGTTACGCGGACTTGGTCAACGCCGGTTAGAATGCGCGCTTTGCGCACTACACACGATCAGGAGTGACCTGTGGAAAAGTTTAAAGGCGCCTTGCTGGTAGGCGCTCTTCGGTTGTTTGCCCTGCTGCCATGGCGCGCAGTGCAAGCCGTGGGTTCGGCCATCGGCTGGATCATGTGGAAAACCCCCAACCGATCCCGCGAAACGGTGCGGATCAACCTCTCAAAATGCTTTCCGGACATGGACCCCGCTGCCCGGGAGCGCCTGGTCGGCCAAAGCCTGATGGACATCGGCAAGTCCCTGACTGAAAGCGCCTGCGCCTGGATCTGGCCGGCCCAGCGTTCCATCGACCTGGTGCGTGAAGTCGAAGGCCTGGAAGTGCTGCACGAAGCTCTGGCCTCGGGCAAAGGCGTAGTCGGCATCACCAGCCACCTGGGCAACTGGGAAGTGTTGAACCACTTTTACTGCAACCAGTGCAAACCGATCATTTTTTACCGCCCGCCCAAGCTCAAGGCAGTGGATGAGTTGCTGCGCAAGCAGCGCGTGCAGTTGGGCAACCGTGTGGCGGCTTCCACTAAGGAAGGCATCCTCAGTGTGATCAAGGAAGTGCGTAAAGGTGGCCAAGTGGGTATTCCCGCTGACCCGGAGCCGGCGGAATCGGCGGGGATCTTCGTGCCATTCTTTGCAACCCAGGCGCTCACCAGCAAGTTCGTGCCGAATATGCTCGCGGGCCATAAGGCGGTCGGTGTATTCCTGCATGCCCTGCGACTGCCGGATGGTTCGGGCTACAAAGTGATCCTGGAAGCTGCGCCGGAAGACATGTACAGCACCGACACCGCCACGTCTTGCGCCGCGATGAGCAAGGTCGTTGAGCGTTATGTCGGCGCCTACCCGAGCCAGTACATGTGGAGCATGAAGCGCTTCAAGAAACGCCCGCCGGGTGAAGAGCGGTGGTATTGACCCAAAGACAATACAAAACCAAATGTGGGAGGGGCGGTGCGACGATTCGACTTGCCCCTCCCACATTTTCGATCTGCTTAGCTTTGGCGGTCGAGTTTCTTCAGGAACACCGTCATCTCTTTCTCGGCCTGCTTGTCGCCATGGGCCTGGGCCGCTTCAACGCCCTTCTCCCACGCCTGTCGCGCTGCGGAGTTATCACCCTGGCCTAACTGTGCCTTGCCCAACAACTTCCACGCCGCCGAATACTTCGGATCGAACTCGACGCATTTCTGCAAATGCTCCGCCGCCTTGGCGTTGTCCTTCAAATCCAGATAACCCTTGCCCAAGCCGAAGCGCAGCAGCGAATTATCCACACCCTTGGCGAGCATTTTTTCCAGGGATTCGAGCATGTCGGTCACTCCGGTTGATCAGAAAAAGCTCAATCCCACGTGGAACAACTTCTCCACATCGCGGATATGTTTTTTATCCACCAGGAACAGGATCACGTGGTCACCCGTGGCGATCATCGTATCGTCGTGGGCAATGATCACCTCTTCGTCACGAATGATCGCGCCAATGGTTGTGCCCGGCGGCAGGCCGATATCGCGGATGGCTTTGCCGATCACTTTGCTCGACTTCGAATCCCCATGGGCGATCGCCTCAATGGCTTCCGCCGCGCCGCGCCGCAAGGAGTGCACGCTGACGATATCGCCACGGCGTACGTGGGCCAGCAAGGTGCCGATGGTGGCCAACTGCGGGCTGATGGCGATGTCGATATCGCCGCCCTGGATCAGGTCGACATAGGCCGGGTTGTTGATGATGGTCATCACCTTCTTCGCCCCCAGCCGCTTGGCCAGCAGCGACGACATGATGTTGGCTTCGTCATCGTTGGTCAGGGCCAGGAAGATGTCGGCGTCGGCGATGTTCTCTTCCATCAACAGGTCGCGGTCCGAGGCGCTGCCTTGCAGGACGACGGTGCTGTCGAGGGTGTCGGACAAATGCCGGCAGCGCGCCGGATTCATCTCGATGATCTTCACTTGGTAACGACTTTCGATGGCCTCGGCCAGCCGCTCGCCGATCTGGCCGCCTCCGGCGATAACGATGCGCTTGTAGTTCTCGTCGAGCCGGCGCATTTCGCTCATGACGGCGCGAATATTCGCTTTGGCCGCGATGAAAAACACCTCGTCGTCGGCTTCGATCACTGTATCGCCCTGCGGCAGGATCGGCCGGTCACGCCGAAAAATCGCCGCTACGCGGGTTTCCACATTGGGCATGTGTTCACGCAGTTGGCGCAGTTGTTGGCCGACCAGTGGACCGCCGTAATAGGCCTTCACTGCGACCAATTGGGCTTTGCCACCGGCGAAGTCGATCACCTGCAAGGCGCCCGGGATTTCGATCAGGCGCTTGATGTAGTGGGTCACCACTTGCTCAGGACTGATGAGCACATCTACAGGAATGGCGTCGTTATCGAACAGGCCGGCGCGGGTCAGGTAGGCGGCTTCGCGGACCCGGGCGATCTTGGTCGGGGTGTGGAACAGGGTATGGGCGACTTGGCAGGCGACCATATTGGTCTCGTCGCTGTTGGTCACGGCCACGAGCATGTCGGCATCGTCGGCCCCGGCCTGACGCAGCACCGTAGGAAACGATGCACGACCTTGTACGGTGCGGATATCCAGGCGGTCGCCCAAGTCGCGCAGTCGTTCGCTATCGGTGTCGACCACGGTAATGTCGTTGGCTTCACTGGCCAAATGTTCGGCCAGTGTGCCGCCGACCTGCCCTGCCCCAAGGATGATGATTTTCATCCGGTCACTCCCTCAATAACCATTCAGCCACGCGCGGCGGCGATCTTGATCAGTTTGGCGTAGTAGAAGCCATCGTGTCCGCCTTCTTGCGCGAGCAGTTGGCGACCGTGAGGCTGCTTGATACCGGCCGTCGTGGCGAGATCCAGCTCACGGGCGCCGCTTGTGCGAGCGAGGAAGGCTTCGATCACCTCAGTATTTTCGGTGGGCAATGTCGAGCAGGTGGCGTAGAGCAGAATGCCGCCGACTTCGAGGGTCGGCCACATCGCGTCCAACAGTTCACCTTGCAGCGCGGCCAGGGCGGCGATGTCGTCGGGTTGGCGTGTGAGCTTGATGTCCGGGTGGCGGCGGATCACACCGGTCGCGGAGCAAGGCGCGTCCAGCAGAATGCGCTGGAACGGTTTGCCGTCCCACCATGCGGCGGTGTCACGGCCGTCGGCGGCGATCAGTTCGGCGCTCAGGCCCAGGCGTGCGAGGTTTTCCCTTACACGCACGAGGCGCTTGGCTTCCAGGTCAACAGCGACGACACCGGCCAAGCCTTTTTCGACTTCCAGGATGTGACATGTCTTACCGCCTGGTGCACAACAAGCGTCCAGCACGCGCTGGCCCGGTGCCAGATCGAGCAGGTCGGCGGCCAGTTGCGCGGCTTCGTCCTGCACACTGATCCAACCCTCGGCAAAGCCCGGCAGGCTGTGTACATCGGCGGCGGCCTCCAGCACGATGCCGTCGGTGCTGTACACGCACGGCGTCGCGTTGATGCCTGCGGCCGTCAGCAATTGCAGGTACGCGTCACGGCTGTGATGGCGACGGTTGACCCGCAGGATCATCGGCGGGTGCGCATTGTTCGCCGTGCAAATGGCTTCCCACTGCTCGGGCCAGAACGCCTTGAGGGATTTTTGCAGCCAGCGCGGGTGGGCGGTACGCACTACCGGGTCATGTTCCAGCTCCGCCAGCAGCGCCTCGCTTTCGCGTTGGGCACGGCGCAGCACAGCGTTGAGCAGGGCCTTGGCCCAAGGTTTTTTCAGCTTGTCGGCGCATCCGACGGTTTCACCGATGGCGGCGTGGGCCGGCACGCGGGTGTAGAGCAACTGATAAAGCCCCACCAGCAACAGCGCCTCGACGTCAGCATCGGCCGCCTTGAAAGGCTTTTGCAGCAGCTTGGCCGCCAGCGCCGACAAACGAGGTTGCCAACGGGCGGTGCCAAAGGCCAGGTCCTGGGTGAAGCCGCGATCACGGTCTTCGACTTTATCCAACTGCGTGGGCAGTGAACTGTTCAGCGAAGCCTTGCCGTTGAGTACGGCGGCGAGAGCCTTGGCGGCGGCCAGACGTGGGTTCATCGCGCGGCCACCCCAAGTACAGTGCCCAGGGAAAATTTCTCACGACGGCTGTTGAACAAGTCGCTGAAATTCAGCGCCTTGCCGCCGGGTAATTGCAGACGCGTCAGGCACAGCGCCTGTTCACCGCAGGCGACCAACAGGCCTTCCTTGCTGGCGCCGATTATCTCGCCGGGGGCGCCTTTGCCGTCCGCCAAATGGGCAGCCAGCACTTTCAAGGCTTCGCCGTTGAGGGTGCTGTGGCAGACCGGCCACGGGTTGAAGGCACGCACCAGCCGTTCCAGCTCCACCGCCGGACGGCTCCAGTCGATGCGTGCTTCGTCTTTGTTCAATTTGTGGGCGTAGGTGGCCAGGCTATCGTCCTGCACTTCGCCTTCCAGGGTGCCTTCGGCGAGGCCGGCGATGGCTTGGATGACGGCAGTTGGGCCCATTTCGGCCAGGCGGTCGTGCAGGCTGCCGCCAGTGTCTTCGGCGGTGATCGGCGTAACCACTTTGAGCAGCATCGGGCCGGTGTCCAAACCTGCCTCCATGCGCATCACGGTCACACCGCTTTGCGCATCACCGGCTTCCACCGCGCGCTGAATCGGCGCCGCACCGCGCCAGCGTGGCAGCAGCGACGCATGGCTGTTGATGCAACCCAGGCGCGGGATATCCAGCACCACTTGCGGCAGGATCAAGCCGTAAGCCACCACCACCAGTAGGTCAGGATTGAGCGCAGCCAGCTCGGCCTGGGCCTCGGCGTTGCGCAGGGTAGGCGGCTGCAGTACAGGAATGTTGTGCTCAAGCGCCAACTGCTTGACCGGGCTCGGCATCAGTTTTTGCCCGCGACCGGCCGGGCGATCCGGCTGGGTATACACCGCAATGACATCGTGAGGGCTGGCAAGCAGCGCCTTGAGGTGTTCGGCGGCGAATTCAGGGGTGCCGGCAAAAACAATGCGCAATGGCTCGGTCATGGGAAGTCTCGGTTAAAAACAGTCACAAAAGAAAAAGGCTTGCCGCAGCAAGCCTTTGGAAGGAGGGCATCAAGCTTGCTGGCGATGCTTTTTTTCCAGCTTCTTCTTGATCCTGTCGCGCTTGAGCGTGGACAGGTAATCGACAAATAGTTTGCCGTTGAGGTGGTCGCATTCGTGCTGGATGCACACTGCCAGCAGGCCTTCGGCAATCAGCTCGAACGGCTTACCGTCACGGTCCAGGGCTTTGATCTTCACGCGCAGCGGGCGCTCGACGTTCTCGTAGAACTCCGGCACCGACAGGCAGCCTTCCTGATATTCGCCCATCTCTTCGGTCAGTGGCTCGAACTCAGGGTTGATGTACACCATCGGTTCGCTACGGTCTTCCGACAGGTCCATGACCACGACGCGCTGATGCACGTTGACCTGGGTGGCGGCGAGGCCAATGCCCGGGGCTTCATACATTGTTTCAAACATGTCATCGACCAACTGACGAACCTTGTCGTCCACTACGGCCACCGGTTTGGCGATCGTGCGCAGGCGCGAGTCGGGGAATTCGAGGATGTTCAAAATAGCCATAAGCGTAATTGCTGCACATGTGAGGTAAAGGCAAATCGGCGGTGGGATGGACCCAAACGGCCGGTGTGAAAGGTTCGAAAGCCGCGAAGGCTCTGGCATTTCACGCGAACGCACATAATAAAGGAGATTCACCCCATGAGGAAATCGCTACTCGTCTTGCTGCTATGGGCCCCGTTCGCCGCAGCCCTGCTTCCCCAACCTGGCTCGCGTCTGGATCAACCGACGCAACAGGCCATTCAGCGGTTTTTATTGCATAACCGTATTCTTGATACGCCTCAGGATCTGGACAATGCGCCTTACATTGTCGCGACCGACGGCGGGCGCGTGCTGGGGGCCAATGGCGAACGTGTGCACGCCAGAGGCGACCTGGATCCGGCCCAGCCAAGCTATGGGATCTTTCGCCGAGGCAAGGTCTACGCCGACCCTCAAACGCAGGAATTGCTGGGTATCAACGCCGATGACATCGGTACCGCGCGCTTTGTGATGGCGGGCGACCTCACCACCCTCGCTGTGCAACGGGTAACTCAGGAGGTACGCCCTGGCGACCGCCTGCTCCGCGCGCAATTGCCTACGGCGCTGGAGCCCGTAAAGTCAGCGCCTTTCATCGAAGGAAAAATCATCGATATCCCCAGGGGCGTCACCCAGATTGGCGTGCTGGACGCCGTCACCCTGAGTAAAGGCCGGCGCGACGGTCTGATGGAGGGTCAACTGCTGACCGTCATTAAAACCGGCGCCACCGTCCGCGACCCGCTCACCGGTGTTCCCACGAAGCTACCCGATGAGCGCGCCGGCACTCTGCTGGTGTTCCGCACCTACGAAAAACTCAGTTATGGCCTGGTTCTCAGCGCCTCACGCCCGTTGGCAGTCATGGACCGTTTCGAGACTGCTGCGCAAACGCAATAAATAGCCTGCTAAATAAGTTACCAACAGAGTTATCCACAGCTTGTTCCGGTCAAGGATGATCAGATGTTTCCGATAAACAGCAGTGAAATTTCCCCTTCAGAACTGGAGGCCCGACTACGCTTGCACAGGCTGCCAGAAGTAGGCCCGAAGCGTTTTAGGTTGTTGATCGAAGCGTTCGGCAGCGCTTCAAAGGCCATCAGCGCGCCTGCGAGTGCCTGGCGTGCACTGGGCTTGCCACTCATCAGCGCAGACGCTCGTCGCAGTCCCGAAATCCGAGATGGCGCCAGTGAGGCATTGTCGTGGTTGAGTCGTCCGGCCCAGCATTTGCTGATGTGGGACCAGCCTGAGTATCCGGCATTACTAGCCCAGATCGACGATGCGCCACCGCTGTTATTCGTCGCTGGCGACCCTTCAATCCTCGAAAAACCTCAACTGGCGATGGTCGGCAGCCGGCGCGCGTCGCGCCCTGGCATGGACACCGCTGCCGCTTTTTCCCGTAGTTTGGCCAGCGCCGGTTTTGTCATCACCAGTGGCCTCGCACTGGGTATCGACGGAGCGGCGCATCAAGCTGCATTGGATGTGGGTGGACACACCATCGGCGTGCTTGGCACTGGCCTGGAAAATGTTTATCCACAGCGCCACCGAAGGCTCGCAGAGGCGATGATTGCCCAGGGCAGCGCAGTGATTTCCGAGTTCCCACTGGACGCTGGGCCTCAGGCGAGCAACTTTCCGCGGCGCAATCGAATCATCAGTGGCCTGTCGCTGGGCGTGTTGGTGGTGGAAGCCAGTGTGGCCAGTGGCTCACTGATCACCGCCAAGCTGGCGGCCGAGCAAGGCCGGGAGGTGTATGCCATCCCGGGCTCCATCCATCACCCTGGAGCCAAAGGCTGTCATCAGTTGATCCGCGATGGTGCAATGCTGGTGGAAACCATTGAGCACATCCTCGAAGGCTTGCGGGGCTGGCAGGCTTTGTCGCGCCCGGCGCCGATGCCGGTGATCCATCCGCTGGTGGCGTTGCTGCACGCGGCGCCCCACACCAGCGAAGCCCTGGCGATTGCCAGCGGTCGGCCTTTGTCCCAAGTGTTGGCGACCCTCACGGAGCTGGAGCTTGAAGGCCAGGTGATTTGCGAAAGCGGTCGCTGGCTGGCGCGTAGTCAGCTTTTATAGCTGCCGGTTTTTTGGAACTAGGTTTTGTAAAGAAGATCGGTAAACTGCCCAGAGCTTTAGTCCGGAGAATGAGCAATGGTCAACAGGTGGCGTGTGTTGGAAACCGCACGAGAAATTCGCGCAGGCGCGGTGATTGCCTATCCAACCGAGGCGGTATGGGGCTTGGGCTGCGACCCGTGGAATGAAGAAGCAGTCGACCGTTTGCTCGCCATCAAGAATCGCTCGGTGGACAAGGGCCTGATCCTGGTGGCCGACAACATTCGTCAGTTTGATTTTCTCTTCGAAGATTTTCCCCAAGACTGGATCGACCGCATGGCCAGCACCTGGCCAGGGCCGAACACTTGGCTGGTGCCCCATCAGGACTTGCTGCCGGCATGGGTGACCGGTGTGCACGACACGGTCGCGCTACGGGTTACTGACCATCCTCTGGTGCGGGATTTGTGTTCGCTGGTCGGGCCGTTGATTTCCACGTCGGCCAACCCTCAAGGCCGCCCGGCTGCGCGCTCGCGGATTCGCGTGGAGCAGTATTTCCGTGGTCAGGTCGACTTGGTACTGGGTGGCGCCCTCGGCGGGCGCAAGAATCCAAGCCTGATTCGTAATCTGGCAACCGGTGAGGTGGTGCGACCGTCGTAATACTGAGGTGTGGCTGATCGCCGGCAAGGCACCTTCTACAGAGGATTGCGTGCTATTGCCGGCGATAGCGTTCTTAAGCCTTACGGCAACAGGATGGTCGACCCGGTGGTGCGCCGCCCCGACAACTCCGTCTGTGCCTTCGCCGCGTCCGCCAGCGAATACCGCTGGTTGATATCAATGCGCACCTTGCCGCTCTGGATCATCGAAAACAGATCATCCGCCATCGCCTGCAAGTTCGCCGGGTTGTTGGCGTAGGTCGCCAGGGTCGGTCGGGTCACGTACAGCGAGCCCTTGGCCGAGAGTATCCCCAAGTTCACCCCATCCACCGCGCCCGAGGCATTGCCAAAGCTCACCACCAACCCACGGGGCGCCGCGCTGTCCAGGGAAGTCAGCCACGTGTCCTTGCCGACACCGTCGTACACCACCGGGACCTTTTTGCCGTCGGTCAATTCCTGCACTCGCTGTGCGACGTTTTCCTTGCTGTAGTCGATGGTTTCCCAGGCACCGAGGGATTTGGCCAAAGCGGCTTTCTCTGGCGAACTCACGGTACCGATCAACTTCACGCCGAGCGCCTTGGCCCATTGGCAGGCCAGGGAGCCCACGCCACCGGCCGCAGCGTGGAACAGGATGGTCTCGCCGCCCTTCAGTTCATAGGTCTGGCGCAACAGGTACTGCACGGTCAGGCCCTTGAGCATGGCACCGGCGGCTTGTTCGAAGCTGATGTCGTCCGGCAGGTGCACCAGGTTAGCGGCGGGCAGTACGTGCAGTTCGCTGTACGCGCCGAGCGGGCCGCTGCCGTAGGCCACGCGGTCGCCGACCTTGAATTGGGTGACTTCGCTGCCAACCGCGTCAACTACGCCGGCGCCTTCTGCGCCCAGACCGGACGGCAAGGCCGGTGGTGCGTATAGGCCGCTGCGGAAATAGGTGTCGATGAAGTTCAGGCCAATGGCCTCGTTACGCACACGAACCTGCTGCGGGCCCGGCTCCGCCGGCGTGTAGTCCACATATTCAAGTACATCGGGGCCGCCATGGGCGCTGAACTGGATACGTTTGGCCATCTGCACTTCTCCTTGGGTCGAATTCGCGTAGCCCCCTATCGGACTCCTAAGCTTGATCTTCGTCAACTGCGACGGCATAGGGTGCAGTGGTATCCTGTGCGCCCATTTGCCGCCGACGCCCAATGGCCTCGCGTAGCTTTGCCCGATTCAAGGTGATGCCATGACTACCCGCACCGAGGCTGTAAAGGCCTACCTGCTTGACCTGCAAGACCGCATTTGCAGCGCCCTGGAAACCTTTGAGACGGACACTCGCTTTATCGAAGACGCCTGGACCCGGCCTGCCGGCGGTGGCGGTCGCACCCGTGTGATCGAAAACGGTTCGGTGATCGAAAAAGGCGGCGTTAACTTTTCTCACGTATTCGGCAGCGGCCTGCCACCATCCGCCAGCGCACACCGCCCAGAGCTGGCCGGTCGTGGCTTTGAAGCCCTCGGCGTGTCGCTGGTGATCCACCCGCACAATCCTCATGTGCCGACGTCCCATGCCAACGTGCGTTTTTTCATCGCTGAAAAAGAAGGCGAAGAGCCGGTGTGGTGGTTCGGTGGTGGCTTTGACCTCACTCCGTATTACGGCAACGAAGAAGACTGCATCCACTGGCACCGTGTTGCCGAGCAGGCCTGCGCACCTTTTGGCCCGGACGTGTACTCGCGCTACAAGGCCTGGTGTGACACCTACTTCCATATCAAGCATCGCAACGAACCCCGTGGTATCGGCGGCCTGTTTTTCGATGACTTGAACGAGTGGGACTTCGACACCTGCTTCGCCTTCATCCGCGCCATCGGCGATGCCTATATCGATGCCTACCTGCCGATCGTGCAGCGTCGCAAAGCCATGGCCTATACCGAGCAGCAGCGCCAGTTTCAGGAATTCCGTCGCGGCCGCTATGTTGAATTCAACCTGGTCTACGACCGTGGCACCCTATTTGGTCTGCAATCGGGCGGGCGTACCGAATCGATCCTGATGTCGCTGCCGCCGCAAGTGCGCTGGAGCTATGACTGGAAGGCCGAGGCCGGCAGCGAAGAGGCGCGGCTCACTGATTACTTCCTGCAAGACCGCGACTGGCTTGGCGTTGTCGCGCCTAAGGCGGCGGTCTGATGGATCGTTATGTTGTCTTCGGCAACCCCATCGGTCACAGCAAGTCGCCGCTGATTCACCGCATGTTCGCCGAGCAGACCGGCGAACAATTGGACTACAGCACTTTGCTTGCGCCCTTGGAGGATTTCACCGGTTGTGCCCGTGATTTTTTCCAGCAAGGCCGTGGCGCTAACGTCACCGTACCGTTCAAGGAAGACGCTTACCGTCTGGCCAATAGCCTCACCGAGCGCGCCCAACGCGCCGGTGCGGTGAACACCCTGAGCAAGTTGGCCGATGGCACGCTGCTGGGTGATAACACCGACGGCGCGGGCCTGGTGCGCGACCTGACGGTAAACGCCGGGTTGAGCCTGCAAGGCAAACGCATCCTGTTGCTGGGTGCCGGTGGCGCGGTACGCGGGGCGTTGGAACCGTTGCTGGCTGAGCGTCCTGCTTCATTGGTCATCGCCAATCGCACTGTGGAAAAGGCTGAATTGCTCGCCGAGTTGTTCGACGACTTGGGCCCGGTGTCGGCCAGTGGTTTCGACTGGCTGCGTGAGCCGGTGGACGTAATCATCAATGCCACGTCTGCCAGCCTGTCAGGCGATTTACCGCCGATTGCCGGCAGCTTGATAGAACCGGGCAAGACCTTTTGCTACGACATGATGTATGCCAAGGAGCCGACCGCGTTTTGCCGCTGGGCGGCTGAGCAAGGTGCAGCTGTGGCAATGGATGGCCTGGGCATGCTGGTTGAACAGGCCGCTGAAGCGTTCTTTCTATGGCGCGGTGTGCGCCCGGATTCGGCGCCGGTGTTGGCTGAACTGCGCCGTCAGTTGGCGCAGTAATCAATCTTCAAACTGGATGGGGCAGTTATCGGCCCCTTCCAGTTTCTTCAGCTCTTCAACCACCTGCGGCCGTGCCCCGCGCAATGTCAGGCTACGCCCCAACCCCTTCAATCTCCGCGCCTCCTGGTGCAGCATCTCTACCCCGGAATAGTCGATAAAGTTGATCTGCTGCGCCTCGATCACCACCCGCTTGCCCTGCAAACTTTGCAGGCGCACTTGCAGGTAATGGCTGGCGCCAAAAAAGATCGAGCCGCCGACTCGCAATATATCTTCGTCACCGTCTCGCCATTGTTGAACCCGTGGCTGCGACGTGCGTTTGAGATAGAAAAACAGCGACGCCAGCACCCCCGCATAGATCGCCGTTTGCAGCTCCAGTAATAACGTGGCGACACAGGTCAGGCTCATCACCACAAACTCTGCACGGCTGACGCGAAACAGCGCGCGAATAGCACGATGATCCACCAAGCCCCAGCAAATCAGCAGGATGCTCGCCGCCATGCTCGGAATTGGAATATGCGCGATCAATGCCGCACCAAATAGCGCAAACAGCGCCACCCATAACGCGGAAAACACCCCGGCCAACGGCGAGCAAGCACCTGCCTCGTAGCTGAGGCCTGAGCGGGTAAAGGAACCGGCCGACAGATAGCCGGAGAAAAATCCGCCGACGATATTGGATAAACCCTGCGCGCGAACTTCCTGATTCGCGTCGAGCAACTGTTGCGAACGAGCCGACAGCGAGCGGGCAATCGACAGGCTGGTCACCAGTCCCAGCATGCCCACCGCCACGGCACTGGGCAGCAGGCGCAGGATCATGTCCAGGTCCAACGGTAACGGGCTGAACGGCGGCAGTTTGCCGATAAACGAACTGACCAACGCCACATGCCCGAACATCGCCGGCCATAGCCACGTTGCCAGGCTACCCAGGGTCAGTGCGATCAGTAGCGTTGGCCAGCGAGGCACGAGGTATTTGAGCAAAGCACCCACCAGCAACGTCCCGATCCCCAGGACAAGGGACGCGTGGTCCCACTCGCCAGCATGGTGGATCAGCGCCAGCAGGCTATTGATTGCGGTGGCCTGGCTCGGCAAATCCAGCCCCAACAGGTTCGGCAACTGCCCCAGGGCAATCACCACGGCGGCGCCCAAGGTGAAACCCAACACCACCGAATGGGAGACAAAGTTCACCAGTGCGCCAAAGCGCAGCATGCCCAGCAGCCACTGGAATACGCCGGCGAGAAAGGTGAGCAACAGGATCAAGGTGATGTAGTCCTGCGACCCCGGCACGGCCAATGGGCTCACGCTGGCATACAGCACGATGGAAATCGCCGCCGTCGGGCCACAGATCAGGTGCCAGGATGAACCCCACAGGCACGCGATCAGCACCGGGATGATGGCGGCGTACAGACCGTACTCCGGTGGAAGACCGGCGATCAGCGCGTAGGCAATCGATTGGGGCAGTGCGAGCACGGCGCCGCTGAGGCCGACCAGCGCGTCCCGGCCCACAGTGGCTCGGGTTTGACGCGGGAGCCAGCTGAGGAAGGGGAAGAGTGTATGGCGGTTGGGCCGGGGCATTTATAACTCGGCTGAAAAGGTTTGACTCAGGGTATCAGTACACACTGGTCCTTGTGGGAGGGGGCTTGCTCCCGATATAGGTGGACCCGTCTAAATCTCTCTGACTGGCACTCCGCTATCGGGAGCAAGCCCCCTCCCACATTGGAATAGCGCAAGGCCCTAGAGTTTGGCCTTTACTGCCGGCAACGCGTCCTTGCCATCCACGGTTTTCACACCGTCCAACCATTTATCCAGCACCGCCGGGTTCGCCTTGATCCACGCCTTCGCCGCTTCGGCATTGCTGACCTTTTTATTAACCACCTCAGCCATGATGCTGTTCTCCATCTCCTGGGTGAAACTCAGGTTGGTCAGCAGTTTTCCTACGTTCGGGCAGGCTTGTGCATAACCTTTGCGGGTCAAGGTATAAACGCTGCCGGTGTCACCAAAATACTTTTCCCCACCTTTGAGGTAGTGCATTTTCAACTGCACGTTCATCGGATGCGGGGTCCAACCGAGGAAGGTGACGAAGCGCTGTTTCTTCACCGCCCGCGACACTTCCGCGAGCATCGCTTGTTCGCTGGACTCGACCAGCTTCCATTGGCCCAGATCAAAGTCATTCTTCTTGATGATCTCCTGCAACGAGATATTCGCCGGCGCGCCGGAGCCGATGCCGTAGATCTTCTTGTCGAACTTGTCGGCAAATTTGTTCAGGTCGGCGAAGTCATGCACACCCGCGTCCCACACGTAGTCCGGCACGGCGAGGGTGAACTCGGTGCCGTCGAGGTTTTTCGCCAGTTGCACCACATCGCCATTGGCCACGAACTTGTCGTAAAAACCCTGCTGCGCGGGCATCCAGTTGCCGAGGAACACATCCACCTGGCCGTCTTTGAGCCCGCCAAAGGTAATCGGCACCGCCAGGGTGTCGACCTTGGGTTTGTAGCCCATGCCCGTCAGCAGAAAACCGGTGATGGCATTGGTGGCCGCGATATCGCTCCAGCCCGGATCGGCCATTTTTACGGCTTCACAGCTGGTGTCTGCATACACATTGGCGCTGCCCAGCACCAGCATGCCCACTATCACAGATAACTTTTGCATGGCCTTCCCTCTGTATTTATTGGTTTTGGCAGGGTTGTGGATAACGTGCCTTGCGCTCCAGGTCATCGAGGTCGATATGGTTGCGCATGTATTGCTGACTGGCGTCGACCAGTGGCTGGTGATCCCAGCTCTTCAGCTTGCCTTGGGTCAGCGCCTCAAACACCAGGCGTCGACGGCGTTGGCTGGCGAGCACCTGCTGGTGGATCGCCGGGATGTCCCATTTGGCCCGCGCTTCATTCAAAAACGCCTCGAACAGTGGCCGGTGTTCCCGTGACTGGCTGAGCTCTTCCCGCTCGTGCGGGTCGTTGTGCACATCGAACAGTAGACAAGGGTCGTCTTCGCTGTAGATGAATTTGTAGGCGCCACGGCGAATCATCATCAGCGGGCTGATGGTGCCTTCGGCCATGTATTCGCCGAACACTTCGTCGTGCCCGCCCTGCCCTTGCAAGTGCGGGATCAGCGAGCGGCCATCGAGTGGCAGGTGTGGGTCGAGTTGACCGCCGGCCAGTTCCACCAGGGTCGGCAGCAGGTCGGCGGTGGACACGGCGTTGGACACGCGGCCCGCCGCAAACTGCCCCGGAGCGCAGATCAGCAGCGGCACGCGGGCTGCCATTTCAAACCAGTGCATTTTGTACCAGAGGCCGCGCTCGCCGAGCATGTCGCCGTGGTCGCCGGAGAACACGATAACCGTGTCGTTGGCCAGGCCGGTGTCTTCCAGGGTTTGCAGCAGCTTGCCGACATTGCTGTCGATGTAACTGCAGGCGCCAAAGTAAGCCCGGCGCGCATCGCGGATCTTATCCACAGGCAGCGGCTTGTCCCACAGGTCATAAACCTTGAGCAGGCGCTGGGAATGCGGGTCGAGATCACTTTGCGCGGGCGTTGCAGGCAAGGGAATGTCGTTGTCGTCGTACAGATCCCAGAACGGCTTGGGAATGGTGTACGGGTCGTGGGGATGGGTCATGGATACGGTCAGGCAGAATGGCTGGTCGCCGTCCTCACGAATATGGTCGAACAGGTACTGCTGGGCCTTGAACACCACCTCTTCGTCAAAATCCAACTGATTGGTGCGCACGCAAGGACCTGCTTGCAGCACCGAGGACATGTTGTGGTACCAGCTGGGGCGCACGTCCGGCTCGTCCCAGTTCACTGCCCAGCCGTAGTCGGCGGGGTAGATGTCGCTGGTCAGGCGTTCCTCGTAGCCGTGCAGTTGGTCGGGGCCGCAGAAATGCATCTTGCCCGACAGCGCAGTGCGGTAACCGAGACGACGCAGGTAGTGAGCGTAGGTCGGTACATCGGCGGGGAAATCAGCCGCGTTGTCGTAGGCGCCAATCTTGCTCGGCAATTGGCCGCTGACCAAGGTAAAGCGCGACGGCGCGCACAGCGGGCTGTTGCAATAGGCGGCGTCGAACACCACGCCTTGCTCGGCGAGGCGGCTCAGATTCGGCAGCTTGATCGGGGAGGAACCGTAGAACGGCAGCATCGGCGCGGCCATTTGATCGGCCATGATGAAAAGAATGTTCTTGCGCTTCATGGGTTCTCGGCATTCCATAGGCGGTGTTTATGCGATTGAGCATGCGGCCCATGGAAAATGGGGTAAAGCCCATGAAAAGCAATGTCTAGGATAAGCACAGCTTATGTATGAATCCCTTGGTGACCTGTCCCTCGACCTGCTGCGCGCGTTTGAAGCGGCGGCACGTCATCGCAGCTTTACCGCCGCCGCGATGGAGCTGGGCACCACTCAACCAGCGATCAGCCAGCAGATCAAGCGCCTGGAAGAACAGTTGGCGGTCCGCCTGTTTGATCGCATCTACCGCGGCATCGAACTGACGGACGCCGGCGCCTTGCTGTTCGAGCATGTGCAAGGTGGCCTGCAAACCATTAATCAGGGCCTCAGCGCCATCACCCAGCAGGATCAGCACGAAGTCCTGCAAGTGGCCACCGACTTCGCCTTCGCGGCCTACTGGCTGATGCCGCGCCTGCACCGTTTCCATCAGGCCAACCCTCAGGTCGATGTGAGCTTGGTGACCAGCGAGCGTAATCACGCCACCTTGCGCAGCGATATCGACGTGGCGGTGCTGTTTGGCGATGGCCGCTTCAAGCAGGGCGACAGCCTGTGGTTGTTCAACGAGGAGGTATTCCCGGTGTGCAGCCCGCAGTGGCTCAAGGACCAATCCGCGCCGCTGACGTTACAGAATCTGCACGATGTGCCTTTGCTGCACTTGCGCCAGGAAAACAACAGCCAGTGGTTCGACTGGAGTGGCGTATTCCGCGAGCTGGGCATCAGCGCTGCACCCACTCCCGGCCAGCTTCGCTTCGACAACTACACCTTGCTGATCCAGGCAGCGATTGCCGGCCAAGGGGTGGCGATCGGCTGGCGCCATTTGGTGGATAACCTGCTGGAACAGAACTGGTTGTGCCGACCGATCGGCAATACGGTGATTTCGCGCTTTGGCTATTACGTGGTGCAGCCCCAGCGCAAGCGGCGTGGACAGTTGGTCGAACGTTTCGTCGACTGGTTGCAGGCAGAACAGGCCAGCAGCGCGCAGTCCCTGACCGGACTGGCCCTGCCGTCGATTGCGGTCTAGGATTTGCCGCACATTGGATCCGGAGTCCGTCATGCAACGTATCAAGGGCTATCACGCCCATATCTACTTCGACGCAAGCACCATTGAGCAGGCGCGCACCCTGTGCGAAGACGCCGCCAAACTCTTCCCACTGCGTATGGGACGTGTGCACGAAAAACCCGTAGGCCCACACCCGGACTGGAGCTGCCAGTTGGCGTTCGACCCCGAATACATCGGCGTGGTGCTGCCGTGGCTGGTGATCCATCGCAACGGTTTGGTGGTGTTCCTGCACCCTGATACCGGTGATGACTTGAAGGATCACACCGACTACGCGATCTGGATGGGTGCGATGCGCGAGCTGGACCTGTCGGTTTTTTAACCTCTCTTTATCAGATGAAACCCGTTCCTTCCCGCAGTAAAAGGCGAGGAAGTTGTAGGATTTATCTTGTTTCGTCTCACTATATGGGACTGTTATTTATATATTGAGATATATCCGGCCATAGGTTTATATTCGCCCATCTGCTTTTTTCAGCACCCACTCATTTCAGGTGAAGCGATGCAGGCGCAATTGATCGCGCTCGATTGGGGGACCAGCTCCCTTCGTGCTTATAAACTCGGCCCCGCGGGCGTAGTGCTGGAACAGCGCTCGCTGGCGTCGGGCATCATGCATTTGCCCAGCGAGCCCCGGGACATTGCCGGTGTGCGCTGCAGCGATGGCTTCGAGTTGGCGTTCGATACGGCGTGCGGCGATTGGCTCGACGCCCAACCCAATCTTGCGGTGATTGCCTGCGGTATGGTCGGCAGCGCCCAAGGCTGGAGCGAAGCGGCGTATCGCAGCACGCCGGTCGACGTCGCCAGCCTGGGCAAGGCGTTGCACACGGTACGCAGCCTGCGCGGTGTCGATGTGCATATCGTGCCCGGCGTGATCGAGCAGGTCGGCTTGCCCAACGTGATGCGCGGCGAAGAAACCCAGGTGCTGGGTGTGCTGCAAAGCCTGTCGGTCGCTGGTGAATTGCTGATCGGCCTGCCCGGCAGTCATTCCAAATGGGTCGAGGTGGTGGAAGGTTGCATCACCCACTTCGATACCTTCATGACCGGTGAACTGTTCGCGGTGCTGAGCAAGCACAGCCTCTTGGGGCGTACGCAAAAGGTATCCGAGCAGTTCCAGGCCGAGGCTTTCGACCGCGGCGTTCAAGTGGCGCTGTCAAAAGATGGCCAGCGCGGCGTGCTGTCGACCTTGTTCAGTGCGCGCACCCTGGGCCTGACCGCCGAACTCACCCCTGAGCAGCAGCCCGATTACTTATCCGGCCTGCTGATCGGTCATGAACTGGCCGGCTTGCCAGCCAGTGCACGGCACATCCCCATCATCCTGGTAGGCGCCGGCCCGCTGTGCGTGCGCTACCAACGCGCCCTCGCCCTCTGCGGTTTCACCCACGTCAGCCTGGCGCAGGAAGCGACCGAGCGCGGCCTGTGGCAACTGGCAGTGGCCGCCGGGCTCACTCAACCTGCAACGGAGGCCTGACATGCTCAAGCAAGCACTCGCACAAAACGGTTTGATCGCGATCCTGCGCGGCCTGCGCCCTGACGAGGCCCAGGCGGTCGGCCAGGTGCTGTACGACGCCGGTTTTCGTGTGATCGAAGTCCCGCTGAATTCGCCGGACCCTTACACCAGCATCCGCACCCTGCGCGACAGCCTGCCCGCCGATTGCCTGATCGGTGCCGGGACGGTGTTGACGCCGGAGCAGGTCGAGCAGGTCAAAGCCGCTGGCGGCCAGGTGATCGTTATGCCCCACAGCGATGCCAAGGTCTTGCGCGCCGCGAAAGCCGCAGGCCTGTACCTGTCGCCGGGGGTGGCCACGCCCACCGAAGCGTTCGCCGCACTGGCCGAAGGCGCCGATGTGTTGAAGCTGTTCCCGGCCGAGCAAATGGGCCCGGCGGTGATCAAGGCGTGGCTTGCAGTATTGCCAGCCGGCACGCTGTTGCTGCCGGTGGGCGGCATCACCCCGGACAACATGCAGGTGTTTACCGATGCCGGCGCCAAAGGGTTCGGGCTGGGTTCCGGGTTGTTCAAACCGGGTATGACAGTGGATCAGGTAGCGAGCCGCGCCCAAGCGTATGTCGCCGCATGGAAAGCCCTGAGCTGATATCAAGTTCCGCGCCCCTGGCGCTGCATCTATAAGAGAGATAACAGATGAAAATCACCAAACTGACGACCTTTATCGTCCCGCCGCGCTGGTGCTTCCTCAAGGTTGAAACCGACCAGGGCGTGACCGGTTGGGGTGAGCCCGTAGTCGAAGGCCGCGCTCACACTGTCGCCGCTGCCGTCGAGGAACTGTCCGACTACCTGATCGGCAAAGACCCACGCAATATCGAAGACATCTGGACCGTGCTCTACCGCGGCGGCTTCTACCGTGGCGGCGCTGTTCACATGAGCGCCCTCGCGGGTATCGATCAGGCGTTGTGGGACATCAAGGGCAAGGCCCTCGGTGTGTCCGTCAGCGACCTGTTGGGTGGCCAGGTGCGCGACAAGATTCGCGTGTACTCGTGGATCGGCGGCGACCGCCCGGCCGACACCGCCCGCGCTGCCAAAGAGGCCGTGGCTCGCGGTTTTACCGCCGTGAAAATGAATGGCACCGAAGAATTGCAATTCGTCGACAGCTTCGAAAAAGTCGACCTGGCCCTGGCCAACGTGGCTGCCGTGCGTGATGCGGTCGGCCCTAACGTTGGCATCGGCGTCGACTTCCATGGCCGGGTGCACAAGCCCATGGCCAAGGTGCTGATGAAAGAGCTGGACCCGTACAAGCTGATGTTTATCGAAGAGCCGGTGCTCAGCGAAAACTACGAAGCGCTCAAGGAACTGGCACCGCTGACCAGCACGCCGATTGCCCTGGGCGAGCGCCTGTTCTCGCGTTGGGACTTCAAGCGCGTGCTCAGTGAAGGCTACGTCGACATCATCCAGCCGGATGCCTCCCACGCCGGCGGCATCACCGAAACCCGCAAGATCGCCAACATGGCCGAAGCCTACGACGTGGCCCTGGCCCTGCACTGCCCGCTGGGCCCGATCGCCCTGGCGGCTTGCCTTCAGCTGGACGCGGTTTGCTACAACGCGTTTATCCAGGAGCAAAGCCTGGGCATTCACTACAACGAGAGCAACGACCTGCTCGACTATGTGCGTGATCCGGGCGTGTTCGACTATGACCAGGGTTTCGTGAAGATCCCTAACGGGCCGGGCCTGGGCATTGAGATCAACGAGGAATACGTGATCGAACGCGCGGCCATCGGTCATCGCTGGCGCAACCCGATCTGGCGCCATGCTGATGGCAGCTTTGCCGAGTGGTAATAGCCTCTGACTGAATCAATGCGGTCAAAAAATGTGGGAGGGGGCTTGCCCCCGATAGTGGTGTGTCAGCTAGCACATCCATAGCAGGCAGACTGCAATCGGGGGCAAGCCCCCTCCCACAGGTTGATCCGATTTCTTCAGTCAGCTCAGTTTCAGTCCTCAACAAACATAAGAAGAGGCAACCCCCATGCACCCTGAATCCTTCACCGGGCAGGCTTCTTTAGTCACGCCTACCAGAAAG
Organism: Pseudomonas sp. H1_D04; assembly: GCF_054683855.1. NCBI lineage: Bacteria > Pseudomonadati > Pseudomonadota > Gammaproteobacteria > Pseudomonadales > Pseudomonadaceae > Pseudomonas > Pseudomonas sp. H1_D04. Next base: position 2,120,714 of record NZ_CP162826.1, on the reverse strand, counting down.
CGCTTCTTCATCATGGTGCTGTTGTTTATCACCGTGGTGATCAACTACCTCGACCGCAGCAACCTGTCGATTGCCGCCCCGGCGTTGACCAGCGAGCTGGGCATCGACCCGGTACATGTCGGGCTGATTTTCTCGGCGTTCGGCTGGACCTACGCCGCCATGCAGATCCCTGGCGGCTGGCTCGTGGACCGGGTGCCCCCGCGCATCCTCTACACCGTAGCCTTGCTGTTATGGTCCATCGCCACGGTGATGCTCGGCTTCGCTGCCAGCTTCATCGCGCTGTTTGTATTGCGCATGGCCGTTGGCGCGCTCGAAGCCCCGGCCTACCCGATCAACAGCCGCGTGGTCACCACTTGGTTTCCTGAGCGTGAGCGCGCGACGGCGATCGGTTTCTACACCTCCGGGCAATTCGTCGGGTTGGCGTTCCTCACGCCGGTACTGGCTTGGCTTCAACACTATTACGGCTGGCACATGGTGTTTGTCGTGACCGGTGGTGTCGGTATTTTGTGGGCGGGGATCTGGTACGCCGTGTACCGCGAGCCGAAGGACTTCAAAGGCGCCAACGACGCTGAAATCCAACTGATCCGTGATGGCGGCGGCCTCGTGGATATGCAGGAAAAAGCCACCAAGGCACCATTCAGCTGGGTCGACCTGGGCATCGTGCTGAGCAAGCGCAAGCTCTGGGGCATCTACCTGGGCCAGTTTTGCCTGAACTCAACGCTGTGGTTTTTCCTGACGTGGTTCCCAACCTACCTGGTGAAATATCGCGGCATGGACTTCATCAAGTCCGGCCTGCTGGCGTCGCTGCCCTTCCTGGCCGCGTTTGTGGGTGTGCTGTGTTCGGGGATTTTTTCCGACTGGCTGATTCGCCGAGGCGCTTCGGTGGGTTTTGCGCGTAAGTTGCCGATCATTGGCGGGCTGTTGATTTCCACGGCGATCATCGGCGCCAACTACGTGGACTCAACGGCGTGGGTGATTGCGTTCCTGGCGGTGGCGTTCTTTGGTAACGGCCTGGCGTCGATTACCTGGTCTTTGGTATCGACCCTCGCGCCTGCGCGTTTGCTGGGTCTGACCGGCGGCGTGTTCAATTTCATCGGCAACCTGTCGGCGATTGCCACGCCCATCGTGATTGGCTTTTTGGCCAGCGGCGATTCGTTTGCGCCGGCGATTACCTATATTGCGGTGCTGGCGTTGCTTGGGGCGCTTTCTTACATATTGCTTGTAGGCAAAGTCGAACGTATTGAGCTGAATGAATAACCTGTGGCGAGCGGGCTTGCTCTGGCAAGCCCGCTCGCCAGTAAGACCTTAGTTCAGAACACCATCAAGAATTTCGTAAACGATGCCGGTACCCACCGCAATCAACACCACATCCGGCCCCGAACGGCGCCATTCGTAACCCGGGTAAACCGGCAGGCGCGCCAGGGCGCGGTTGTCCAGGCGTTCGCCGTAGTAACCGCGCGGTAGCGGCTGGCCGCGTACCAGGCGCACATTCGGCGGCGGCGGCGCGCCACGGGAGAACTGGCCGTGGTTATCGTGGATGATCTGGCGCACCGGGCCGAAGTCCTGAGGTGGGCCGCCGCGACGGTTGGCCTGCGGACCGCGATGGTCGTCGCCACGTTGCTCGTGCTGACCCTGCGGGCCGCCACGGTCATCACCTCGCTGGTCAGGCGGTGCGGCTTGCACCAGGGCGCTGGCGCCAAGCACCAGTACGCCTAGACCTGCAATCACGGATTTGGGCATTTTCATCGGGTATTCCTCAGGGCACACAAACAAAAAAGGGATTTCGAACGAGGTTCGAAATCCCTTGGTCTTGCTGTTTAGGCCGTGAAGCTGCGAGTTGATTCCTCTGTATCAGGAACTTTACCTCTCGCTACATGGCGCTTACTTACGGGCGTTACGCACACCTTCCGACAGCGCCGCGCAATGGCTCAACACCCCGTCGATGGCTTGTTGGTCGTTGCTGGCATTGGCGATGTGATCGATCAACGCCGACCCCACCACCACACCGTCCGCCAAGCGCGCGATAGCGGCGGCTTGTTCCGGCGTGCGGATACCAAAACCGATGCTGATCGGCAGGTCGGTATGGCGACGCAGGCGGGTCACGGCCTCTTCGACGTGCTCCAGGGTGGCGGCACCGGCACCGGTCACGCCGGCTACCGAAACGTAGTACACAAAGCCGGAGCTGCCGTTGAGGACGGTTGGCAGACGCACGTCGTCGGTGGTCGGCGTGGTCAGGCGGATAAAGTCGATACCCGCCGCTTGCGCCGGGTCGCACAGCTCGCCGTTATGCTCAGGTGGCATGTCGACCACGATCAGGCCATCTACACCGGCCTCTTTGGCGTCGGCGATGAACTTAGGCACGCCGTATTTGTGGATTGGGTTGAAGTAACCCATCAACACCAGCGGAGTGTCGTTGTTGTCTTTACGGAACTCGCGAACCATCTGCAGGGTTTTCAGCAGGTTCTGCTTGGCTTCCAGGGCGCGGATGTTTGCCAGTTGGATGGCTGGACCGTCGGCCATCGGATCGGTGAAGGGCATGCCCAGTTCGATCACATCGGCGCCAGCAGCAGGCAAGCCTTTGAGGATCGCCAGCGAGGTGTCATAACCGGGGTCACCGGCAGTGACGAAGGTCACCAAGGCGGCGCGGTTTTGTTCTTTCAGTTGCGCAAAGCGGGTTTGCAGGCGGCTCATCAGTGTTTCTCCTGCTGGGCGGTTTCCATGTGATGCATGACGGTCTGCATGTCTTTGTCGCCACGTCCGGACAAGTTGACCACCATCAGGTGATCCTTTGGCAAGGACGGTGCGCGCTTGAACACTTCGGCCAGCGCGTGGGCGCTTTCCAGGGCAGGAATGATCCCTTCCAAGCGGCAGCATTTGTGGAAGGCCTCGAGGGCTTCGTGGTCAGTCACCGAGGTGTACTGGACGCGGCCGATATCGTGCAACCAGGCGTGTTCCGGGCCGATGCCGGGGTAGTCGAGACCGGCGGAAATCGAGTGGGCATCGATGATCTGGCCATCGTCGTCCTGCAGCAGGAAGGTACGGTTGCCGTGCAGCACGCCCGGTACGCCGCCGTTGAGGCTGGCGGCGTGCTTGCCGGTTTCGATGCCATGGCCGGCGGCTTCAACGCCGATGATCTCGACGCTGGTGTCATCCAGGAAGGGGTGGAACAGGCCCATGGCGTTAGACCCGCCGCCGATGCACGCCACCAGGCTGTCCGGCAGGCGGCCTTCCTGGGCTTGCAGCTGAGTGCGGGTTTCCTTGCCGATCACGGCCTGGAAGTCGCGCACCATCGCCGGGTACGGGTGTGGGCCGGCCACGGTGCCGATCAGGTAGAAGGTGTCGTCGACGTTGGTTACCCAGTCACGCAGGGCTTCGTTCATGGCGTCTTTCAGGGTGCCGGTGCCGGCGACCACGGGGATTACTTCAGCGCCCAACAGTTTCATGCGGAATACGTTGGCCTGCTGGCGCTCGATGTCGGTAGTGCCCATGTAGATCACGCACTGCAGGCCGAAACGCGCTGCGACGGTGGCAGTGGCCACACCGTGCATGCCGGCGCCGGTCTCGGCGATGATGCGTTTTTTGCCCATGCGCCGTGCCAGCAGGATCTGGCCGATGCAGTTGTTGATCTTGTGCGCGCCGGTGTGGTTCAGCTCTTCACGCTTGAGGTAGATCTTGGCGCCGCCGCAGAACTCGGTCAGGCGTTCGGCGAAATAGAGTGGGCTTGGGCGGCCGACGTAGTCGCGCTGGAAGTAGGCCAATTCTTCATTGAACGCCGGATCAATCTTGGCCGCTTCGTATTCGCGGGCCAAGTCGAGGATCAACGGCATCAGGGTTTCGGCGACGTAGCGGCCGCCGAACGCGCCAAACAAGCCGCTGGCGTCAGGGCCGTTGCGCAGATCGGTCTGGGACTGAGTCATGGGACGCTCCAGGAAAGAAGATGTGTAAGAAACAATGAGGGCCACTCTACCTCTCACGCCCCAGGCTGAAAACCGATAAGATTGCCGCAACCTGTCAGGAAAACTCACAGATGAGTCGAGACCTTCCGCCCCTCAATGCCCTGCGCGCTTTTGAAGCCACCGCTCGGCTTAATAGCGTCAGCCAAGCTGCTGAGCAATTACACGTGACCCACGGTGCAGTCAGCCGGCAGTTGAAGGTGCTGGAGGAGCACCTGGGGGTGAGCCTTTTCGCCAAAGACGGGCGCGGCCTTAAACTCACAGATTCCGGCGTTCGACTTCGGGATGCCAGTTTCGAGGCGTTCGAACGTTTAAGGGATGTCTGCGCCGAACTGACTCAGGCCAGCGCCGATGCGCCCTTCGTGCTCGGCTGCTCGGGGAGTTTGCTGGCGCGTTGGTTGATCCCGCGCTTGGGGCGTCTGAACTCAGACTTGCCGGACTTGCGCCTGCACTTGTCGGCGGGTGACGGCGACCTTGATCCTCGGCGTCCCGGTCTCGATGCCCTGCTGCTATTCGCCGAGCCACCTTGGCCGGCGGACATGCAGGTGTATGAGCTGGCCAGCGAACGCATCGGCCCAGTGATGAGCCCGCGCTTTATCGGTTACGAGCGTCTGCGGCTCGCGCCCGCCTCGGCTTTATGTGGCGAAGCGCTGCTGCACACCACATCGCGTCCGCAAGCCTGGCCCAGTTGGGCGCAGCAACACGGCATCGCGTCCGGCGCGTTGAAACACGGCCAGGGTTTTGAGCATTTGTATTATTTGCTGGAAGCGGCGGTGGCCGGGCTGGGTGTAGCGATCGCTCCGGAGCCGTTGGTGGCGGAGGACTTGCGTGCAGGTCGCCTGGTGGCGCCGTGGGGTTTCAGTGAAACCCCGGCGCACCTGGCATTGTGGCTACCCAAGCGCGCCGCAGACGGGCGCGCCGGGCAACTGGCGCAGTGGCTCAAAGCTGAGCTGATGCGCCAGCCTGTTTAGCCGGTCAATCAGTCACCGCGTTTGCAGAGCAGGTACGCCGCCAGCAGGCCCAATGCGCCTACCGCCACACCGGCTGTAGTCCATGGGTGCTCTTGGGCGTAGTCGCGGGTAGCAACGCTGGTTTCGCGGATTTTGACTTTGCTTTCTTCATAGGCGTCGCTGATCAGGTGGCGGGAGTGCTTGAGAGCATTCTCGGCGTTACTTTTCAGGGCCTTCAACGTTTTGCGCGACTCATCGGACGCATCGTCCTTGAGGCTTTCAAGGGACTTGAGCAGGCTCGAAATCTCGGCTTCCATGCTTTCCAGCGACGCTTTACGTAAAGAAGTGTTGGCCATTTGGACTCTCCTGAAGTGATTGAGTGGCGTGTGTAGATACCGACTCCAGCGGTTTCAGAAAGTGCAGTAAATCTGAACTTTCGAGTGGGAATGACCGCCAGAAGCAGTACGAATATTCACTGCTAGTCTTGATTGACGACCCCTAGGAGAAACGCCATGAGTGATCATCACACCTACAAGAAAGTCGAATTGGTTGGCTCGTCGACCACGAGCATTGAAGACGCCATCAACAACGCCATTGCTGAAGCCAACAAAAGCATCAAGCACCTGGAGTGGTTTGAGGTGACTGAAACTCGTGGGCATATCGAAAATGGCAAGGTCGCCCACTACCAGGTCACCCTCAAGGTGGGGTTCCGAATTGCCAGTAGTTGATAGGGCGAGTTGAACTTTGCTGGCTGGCCGATTGCCATAACCTGCGCTACAAACAATGGGTGCCGACGTGATGAGCGTCGGCACACTCTTTTCGATCAGCGCAAGGAAAGTAACGGATGAAGAAGTTCCTGTTAGCGGTAGGTTTGTTGAGCATTGCGGGCACAGCCCTGGCGGCGGGCAAGCCTTGTGACGAACTGAAAAGCGAAATTGCAGCGAAAATCGACGCCAAGGGCGCTTCGGGTTATTCGCTGGAAGTGGTAGATAAAGGCGCCTCAACCGACGCTAAAGTGGTCGGTAGCTGTGAAGGTGGCACCAAGGAAATCGTCTACAAGCGCGGTTAATCCTGTGTTGCAGACATAAAAAACCGACGCAGGTGCGTCGGTTTTTTTTCGCCTGGGTGTTAGCCCTTCATCACTTGCGCCAGCAGCTCGTAGGAATGAATCCGGTCGGCGTGTTCGTACAGGTCGCTGGTGAAGATCAACTCATCGGCGCCGGTCTGCTCGACCAACACCTCCAGCTTGGCGCGGATTTTCGCCGGGCTTCCCACCATCGCCAGGCCGAGGAAACTGCCCACAGCGTCTTTTTCATGGGGCAGCCACAGGCCATCCATGGTATCGACCGGCGGTCGCTGCACCAGGCTTTGCCCGCGCATTAGCGCAAGGATGCGTTGGTAAACCGAGGTGGCCAGGTAGTCGGCCTGTTCGTCGGTGTCAGCCGCCACCAGCGGAATGCCGAGCATCACGTAGGGCTTGTCCAGCACAGCCGACGGCTTGAAGTGATTGCGGTAGACGCGAATCGCCTCGTGCATCAGACGCGGTGCGAAATGCGAGGCGAAGGCGTAGGGCAAACCGCGTTCGCCTGCCAGCTGTGCGCTGAACAGGCTGGAACCGAGCAACCAGACCGGCACGTTGGTGCCGGTGCCGGGTACGGCGATCACCCGTTGGTCCGGCGTGCGTGGGCCCAAGTAGGCCATCAGTTCGGCCACGTCTTGCGGGAAGTCATCCGCGCTGCCGGAGCGCTCACGGCGCAGGGCACGGGCGGTCATCTGGTCGGAACCTGGCGCACGGCCAAGGCCCAGGTCGATACGTCCGGGGTAGAGGCTTTCCAGGGTGCCGAACTGTTCGGCGATCACCAGCGGCGCGTGGTTGGGCAGCATCACGCCGCCGGAGCCGACGCGGATAGTCGACGTGCCGCCGGCCAGGTAACCCAGCAATACCGAGGTGGCCGAGCTGGCGATGCCGTCCATGTTGTGGTGTTCAGCCACCCAAAAACGGTTGTAGCCAAACTTTTCCACGTGCTGGGCCAAATCCAGGGAATTGCGCAACGACTGCGCGACACTGCCGTTGGCCCGTACGGGCACCAGGTCGAGGGTCGAGAACTTCACGTCGGACAGCGATTTCATAAGCCTGCTTCTCCAATTGGGGCGCAGGCTTTTTAGACGATCCAAAACCTGCCGCTTCATGTGCATGTTCTATGCAATGAGGGCATATACCCGAGATTCAATAGCGAGGGTGGAAATTTCCTACTGAATTGCTAGGTTTCTCCGACAAGATGAACTTTGCCATGCTGACTATCCTCAGAACCCTTACTGACGCAAAACCACCGTTCGAGGAGAAAGCTATGAGTATCGTTAAAAAAGCATCCGCGCATTGGGAAGGCGACCTTAAGACTGGCCTGGGTTCCATCTCCACGGAAACCGGCGTGCTGCGCGAAGCGCCTTACGGCTTCAAGGCCCGTTTCGAGGGTGGCAAGGGTACCAACCCAGAAGAACTGATCGGCGCGGCCCATGCCGGCTGCTTCTCCATGGCGTTTTCCATGATCTTGGGCGATGCGGGGCTTAAGGCTGACAGCATCGACACCCAGGCCGAAGTGACGTTGGACCAAGTGGATGGCGGCTTCGCGATCACTGCGGTGCATCTGATCCTCAAGGCCAAAATTCCCGGCGCGAGCCAGGCGCAGTTTGATGAGCTGAGCAAGAAGGCGAAAGAAGGCTGCCCGGTGTCCAAAGTGCTGAATGCGAAAATCAGCCTGGATGCCACGCTGGTTAACTAACACAGCAGGTCCACTGTGGGAGGGGGTTTGCTCCCGATAGCGGTCGGTCAGTTACAGAAATGTTGACTGATGCGCCGCTATCGGGAGCAAGCCCCCTTTCACGTTCAATTCTGAGTTAAATCAGAACTCGGGTTTCCAAACTGTGGTCGAATAGCCATATGCAGCCTAGGCGCACACCCGTGCGCACTGTATTCAGGGAGCTTCACACATGAAACGTTTTGCCTTGGCGATCATCTGCGGTGTGTTGGCCACTTCGGCCGTGGCCGCGCCGAAAGATTGTGAAGAGCTTAGGAAAGAGATCGAGGTCAAGATCCAGGCTAACGCTGTGCCGTCCTACACGCTTGAGATCGTTAGCAAGGAAGAAGCTGAGAAGCACGACGTGGCCATGGTCGTCGGCAGTTGTGAGAACGGCACCAAAGCAATCGTTTACCAAAAAAACAACGACTGATCAGAGGCAGTTCACGCTGCGTTCTTCAGCCAGTAATTGGCTGGCAGCGTTATACAGGCGGATATTCGGCGTGTAGCCCAGTGAGCGCCCTTCCAGGCGATAGCGTTGGCCAGCTTCGAAATGGTCGTACTGCAGGGTTATGAAGCAGGTTCGCTCGGTCGTTTGGCCAAAGCTGCTGAAATTTCCGCCCGTAGGCACTTCAAAATCGAAACGAACCATCAGCTCGTGGCTGCCAGGCGGGAATTGGAAGTAACGTCCATCGTTAAGGTTTTTGCCGTCCAGGCGCTGCGCCATCACCAGCTTGGCACCCGGCGTCGGCGTGGCAAAATCAATCCAGGCTTGTTGCGGATCGGCGGCAGGCATCGGGGTCGACGTACAGGCGCTGATGAACACGGCGGCGACACAAAGCAAGAGCTGACGCATGACAGGCACTCGGTGATAGGACGGGTATCGCGGTCAGTATAAACACAAACCTATCACCCAGGAGCAGTGAGGGCATGGTCAGGCGTTTTCTTCCGGGGTTGATGGTTGTGCTGCTCAGCGGTTGTTCCAGCATTAGCTATTACGGCCAACTGGCGGGTGGCCAATGGCAGCTTTTGCAGGCTCGGCAGCCGGTTTCAGCGGTCGTCGCTGACTCGTCCCGCCCGCAGCAGCTACGTGACCATTTGGCGCAGTCCCAGAAAGCGCGAACCTTCGCCAGTGAACACCTGCACCTGCCTGACAATCAGAGTTACCGGCTGTACGCTGATATTGGTCGGCCTTATGTAGTCTGGAATGTGTTCGCAACGCAGGAATTTTCCCTGTCTCCCGAAAACCACTGCTTCCCCATCGCCGGTTGCGTGGCTTATCGCGGCTATTACAGCCAAGGTGCCGCGCGGGGTGAGGCTGCGTTGTTGCGCGAGCGAGGCATGGATGTATCGATTGGCGGTGTTGAGGCCTATTCCACGCTGGGTTGGTTTAATGACCCGATCATCAGTTCAATGATGAACTGGGGCGATGAACGCCTGGCCACGCTGATCTTCCATGAGTTGGCGCATCAGCGTTTTTATGTGAAGGACGACACCGAGTTCAACGAGTCATTTGCCAACTTTGTCGAGCAGGAAGGCACTCGGAAATGGCGCGCCGCCCGTGGCCTGGCGCCGCTGAGCGATGCGACGTTAAAGCAGCGTGACCAATTTATCCAACTGATCCTCGATACTCGAAAGCGCCTGGAAAAGCTCTACGCCCAGCCTTTGGTCGCCGCGCAGATGCGCCAGGCCAAGGCGGCCGAATTCGAGTACTTGCGCCGTGAGTACGGGAAGATGCGCGACAACCAATGGGGTGGGGACAAGCGCTATGACGCTTGGATCAACCAGCCGATGAACAACGCGCGGTTGCTACCGTTCGGGCTGTATGACCAGTGGGTGCCGGCATTTGCGGTGTTGTTCCGGCAGGAAGGTGGGGATTGGCTGAAGTTCTATGCTGCGGTGGAGAAGTTGGGTGGGTTGCCTGTAGTGCAGCGCAAGGCTGCGTTGAGGCAGTTGGAGGGAGGTTGAGCTCTAGGGACTCATCGGGGGCAAGTCCCCCACAGTTTTTCAACATGCGGGAAGACGCTTGCCCCCAATGGCGGCTTCAAGGGCGCTGCAAAAACGCCTGATGCATCTGCGCCAACGTCTCGAAGTGCCAGGTCGGCGCCTCGGCGTTCAACTCTTCGAAACTACCAAACCCATAACCGACAGCTGCCGAATCCAGCCCGTTGCTACGCGCGCCGATCAGGTCGTGCTTGCGATCACCAATCATCAAGGTGTTCGCCGGTTCTAGGCCTTCCTCGCGCATCAGATGGGCGATCAGCTCGACCTTGTTGGTCCGCGTCCCATCAAGTTCGCTGCCGTAGATCACCTTGAAGTGCTTGGCAAAGTCGAAATGCCTGGCGATTTCACGGGCGAATTCCCACGGCTTTGAGGTGGCTACATACAGCTGGCGACCTTGGCTGTTCAAGTCTTCCAGCAGCGGCATCACGCCGTCGAACACGCGGTTTTCATAAAGCCCCGTGACCTTGAAGCGCTCGCGATAGAAGTTCACCGCCTCCCACGCCTTGGCTTCATCGAAGTCGTAGAACTGCATGAATGCTTGCAGCAACGGCGGGCCGATGAAGTGTTCGAGTTTGGTCAGGTCCGGTTCATCGATGCCCAGTTTGCCGAGGGCGTATTGGATCGAGCGGGTAATGCCCTCGCGTGGATCGGTGAGGGTGCCGTCCAGGTCGAACAAAACGGTTTGGTAATGCAGGCTCATTGGTCAAATCCTTCAGCCAAGTGCAGGTCTTTGAGCTTCACGTAGTTCGCGGCGCTGTAGGTGAAAAATGCGCGCTCCTTGTCAGTCAGCGCGCGGATTTGTTTAACCGGACTGCCGACATACAAGAAGCCGCTGTCGAGTTTCTTGCCCGGTGGCACCAGGCTGCCGGCGCCGATAATCACGTCGTCCTCCACCACGGCGCCGTCCATCACGATGCTGCCCATGCCGATCAGGATGCGGTTGCCCACGGTGCAGCCGTGCAGCATGACTTTGTGAGCGATGGTCACGTCGTCGCCGATCAGCAGTGGGAAACCGTCCGGGTTGAAGGGGCCTGCGTGGGTGATGTGCAGCACGCAGCCATCCTGCACGCTGGTGCGCGCACCGATGCGGATGCGGTGCATGTCGCCGCGAATCACGGTCAGCGGCCAAACCGAGCTGTCGGTGTCGATTTCGACATCGCCGATCACCACCGCCGAAATATCGACAAAAGCCCCGGCGCCCAGGGTTGGCGTGTGGTTCTGATAGGTGCGAAGGGTCACGATAGCCTCTCTCTCTTCTGCTGATAGCTGCGGTGGGCGTTGATTGTAATTAAGATGGCCCCATCTTTGTTCTTACATGTTTCTTCAGCCAAGGTGCCAACCGTGAGCGCGAACAACCCTCTTCTGCAGTCCTACGACCTGCCGCCGTTCTCGGCGATCCGTGCCGAGCACGTGCAGCCGGCCATCGAACAGATCCTCGCCGATAACCGCGTTGCCATCGAAGGCATCCTGCAAAGCCAGGGTAAAAATCCGACATGGGCCGGGCTGGTGCTGGCCATGGACGAACTGAATGACCGACTGGGCGCCGCCTGGAGCCCCGTTAGCCACCTCAACGCCGTGTGCAACAGCGCCGAATTGCGTGAGGCCTATGAAAGCTGCCTGCCGGCATTGAGTGCCTACTCCACGGAGATGGGCCAGAACCGCGAACTGTTCCAGGCCTTCGAAGCCCTGGCCAACAGCCCTGAAGCCGCCGGCTTCGACGTGGCGCAAAAAACCATCCTTGAGCACTCTCTGCGTGACTTCCGTCTGTCGGGTATCGACCTGCCGCCTGAGCAGCAGAAGCGTTATGCCGAAGTGCAGAGCAAACTCTCCGAGCTGGGCAGCAAGTTCTCCAACCAGCTGTTGGACGCGACCCAGGCCTGGACCAAACACGTCACCGACGAGGCAACCCTCGCTGGCCTGACCGACTCGGCCAAGGCGCAAATGGCAGCGGCTGCCCAAGCCAAAGGCCTCGACGGCTGGCTGATCACCCTGGAATTCCCCAGCTACTACGCGGTGATGACCTACGCCCACGACCGCGCCCTGCGTGAGGAAATTTACGCGGCCTACTGCACCCGCGCGTCGGACCAAGGCCCGAATGCCGGTCAGAACGATAACGGCCCGGTGATGGAACAGATCCTCGACCTGCGTCAGGAATTGGCGCACCTGCTCGGTTTCGCGTCGTTCTCCGAACTGAGCCTGGCCACCAAAATGGCTGAATCCAGCGATCAGGTCCTGAGTTTCCTGCGCGACCTGGCCAAACGCAGCAAGCCGTTTGCCGCCCAGGATCTGCAGCAACTCAAGGCCTATGCCGCCGAACAAGGCTGCGTCGACCTGCAAAGCTGGGATAGCGGTTTCTACGGCGAAAAACTGCGCGAGCAGCGCTACAGCGTGTCCCAGGAAGCCCTGCGCGCTTACTTCCCCATCGATAAAGTGTTGGGCGGCCTGTTTGGCATCGTGCAGCGCCTGTATGGCATCGAGATCGCCGAGCAGAAAGGCTTCGACACCTGGCACCCGGATGTTCGCCTGTTTGAGATCAAGGAAAACGGCCAGCACGTCGGCCGCTTCTTTTTCGACCTCTACGCCCGCGCCAACAAGCGTGGCGGTGCCTGGATGGACGGCGCTCGCGACCGTCGCCGCACCGTTGACGGCGTGCTGCAAAGCCCGGTGGCCAACCTGGTGTGCAACTTCACCCCGGCTGACAGTGGCAAACCTGCCCTGCTGACCCACGATGAAGTCACCACGTTGTTCCACGAATTCGGCCACGGCCTGCATCACCTGTTGACCCGCGTCGAGCACGCTGGCGTGTCCGGCATCAACGGTGTCGCCTGGGATGCGGTGGAGTTACCGAGCCAGTTTATGGAGAACTGGTGCTGGGAGCCCGAAGGCCTGGCGCTGATCTCCGGCCACTATGAAAGCGGTGAGCCGCTGCCTCAGGATTTGCTGCAAAAAATGCTCGCGGCGAAGAATTTCCAATCCGGCTTGATGATGGTCCGCCAGTTGGAATTCTCGCTGTTTGACTTTGAGATGCACGCCACCCACGGTGATGGCCGCAGCGTGGCGCAAGTGTTGGAAGGCGTACGCGACGAGGTGTCGGTCATGCGTCCGCCAGCCTACAACCGCTTCCCTAACAGTTTTGCGCACATCTTCGCGGGCGGTTATGCGGCGGGTTATTACAGCTATAAGTGGGCTGAAGTGCTGTCGGCGGATGCCTTCTCCAAGTTCGAAGAGGACGGCGTACTTAACGCTGAGACCGGTCGCGCATTCCGCGAGGCGATCCTGGCGCGTGGTGGTTCCCAGGCGCCGATGGTGCTGTTCGTCGACTTTCGCGGACGCGAACCGTCGATTGACGCGCTCTTGCGCCACAGCGGCCTGAGTGAGGACGCGGCAGCATGAATGACGGGCCTGTGATCACCAAAAAACAATTCATCGCCGGGGCTGTCTGCCCGGCGTGCAGCGAGCCGGACAAGCTGAAAATGTGGACCGAGGACAACGTACCGCACCGCGAGTGCGTGGCCTGCGGGTATACCGATACGCTCAATGACCAAGGGCTGTCGGTGCCCAAGGAGTTGGGTACGCGGGTGAATACGTCTGCGCTTAAAGCGCCAGCCGATCCCAAGGTTCAGGCAGTGCAATTCTTCCCGAATCCGAAATTGAAAAAAGACTAACGGCCCTACGCGGGCCAATGTGGGAGGGGGCAAGTCCCCTCCCACATTTTTTTGCCTGCAATTATTCGACTTAGGTCGCTGAATCCATAATCTACATCCTTAGCCTGCTATCATTTGTAACTATTGATTGCCCAAATACCGACGAGCCGCTCCCCAGAAGTGGCCGAATAAACCCGTGACCACATGATGAGGTGCACCCATGTCTGATCAAGATCAAGACAACCCCCGGCGTGATTTTTTGCGCAAATCCTTGACCTTGATCCCGGTGGTCACGGTTGCGAGTACCGGCCTTGGTGGCTCGATACTGATGGCCACGCCTGAGCCTGCCCACGCCGCGCCGGCCAAACCTGCGAAGAACGACAAGGCCTACGAGCCGAGCTATTTCACCGCTGAGGAATGGGCGTTCATCAACGCCGCCGTCGAGCGTTTGATCCCCGCAGATGCTCAAGGCCCAGGTGCCCTGGAAGCAGGCGTGCCGGAATACATCGACCGTCAGATGAACACGCCGTACGCCAGCGGCGCGCTGTGGTACATGCAAGGTCCGTTCAACGCGGACGCCCCGCCGGAGATGGGCTGGCAGAGCAAGTTGGTCCCCCAAGAAATTTATCGCCTGGGCATTGCTGCGACGGATGCGTGGTCGAAAGCCTTCAACGGTAAAGCTTTTGCTGCGCAAGACAGCGCTACCCGAGACGATATGCTGCGCCGTCTGGAGGCTGGTGGCGGCGAAGTGGCGGCGCATTTCGACACCGTACCGCCGAAAATCTTCTTCAACCTGTTACTGCAAAACACCAAAGAAGGCTTTTTCTGCGACCCGATTCACGGTGGCAATAAGGGCATGGTCGGCTGGACCATGATCGGCTTCCCCGGCGCGCGCGCCGACTTTATGGATTGGGTGGAACGCAACGAGCAATACCCCTTCCCGGCTGTTTCCATCCGTGGCGAGAGGGCATAAACGTGGCGACCATCATGAAGAAAGTGGATGCAGTGATCGTCGGCTTCGGCTGGACCGGCGCGATCATGGCAAAGGAGCTGACAGAAGCGGGCCTCAACGTGCTGGCGCTGGAGCGCGGCCCGATGCAGGACACGTACCCTGACGGTAACTATCCCCAGGTCATCGACGAATTGACCTACAGCGTGCGTAAGAAACTCTTCCAGGACATTTCCAAAGAGACGGTGACCATTCGCCATAGCGTGAATGATGTCGCCCTGCCTAACCGTCAGCTCGGCGCTTTTTTGCCGGGCAATGGCGTGGGTGGCGCGGGCCTTCACTGGTCAGGTGTGCACTTTCGTGTCGACCCGATCGAGTTGCGCATGCGCAGCCACTACGAAGAACGCTACGGGAAAAACTTCATTCCCAAGGACATGACTATCCAGGACTTCGGCGTCAGCTATGAAGAACTGGAGCCGTTCTTCGACTATGCGGAAAAAGTCTTCGGCACCTCCGGCCAAGCTTGGACCGTTAAAGGTCAGTTGGTGGGTGAAGGCCGTGGCGGCAACCCTTACGCGCCGGATCGTTCCAACCCTTTTCCGTTGGAAGCGCAGAAAAATACGGTCTCCGCACAGCTGTTTCAGAAAGCGGCTGCCGATGTGGGTTACAAACCCTACAACTTGCCATCCGCCAACACCTCGGGGCCTTACACCAACCCCTATGGCGCGCAGATGGGCCCGTGCAACTTCTGCGGTTTTTGCAGTGGCTACGTGTGCTACATGTACTCCAAGGCCTCGCCGAATGTGAACATCCTGCCGGCGCTGCGTCAGGTGCCGAATTTCGAACTGCGCCCCAATTCCCACGTGCTCAAGGTCAACCTAGACAGCACCAAGAAGAAAGCCACGGGCGTGACCTATATCGACGCCCAGGGCCGTGAAATCGAGCAGCCGGCGGACTTGGTAATCCTCGGCGCGTTCCAGTTTCACAACGTGCGCCTGATGCTGCTGTCGGGCATCGGCAAGCCGTACGACCCGATTACCAATGAAGGCGTGGTGGGCCGGAACTTCGCTTACCAGAACATGGCAACCATCAAGGCCTTCTTCGATAAGGACACCCACACCAACAACTTCATCGGCGCGGGCGGTAATGGCGTGGCGATGGACGACTTCAATGCGGACAACTTCGACCACGGCCCACACGGCTTTGTGGGCGGCTCGCCGATGTGGGTCAACCAGGCCGGCAGTCGGCCGATTGCGGGTACGTCCAACCCGCCCGGCACCCCGGCCTGGGGCAGTGCGTGGAAGCGCGCCACTGCCGATTACTACACCCATCAGGTGTCGATGGACGCCCACGGTGCCCATCAATCCTACCGAGGCAACTACCTCGATCTGGACCCGGTGTACCGCGATGCCTACGGCCTGCCGCTGCTGCGTATGACGTTCGATTGGCAGGAGAACGACATCAAGATGAACCGCTTCATGGTCGAGAAAATGGGCAAGGTTGCCGAAGCGATGAACCCCAAGGCCATCGCTGTACTTGGTAAAAAAGTCGGTGAGCATTTCAACACTGCGTCTTACCAGACCACCCACCTCAATGGTGGCGCGATCATGGGCACCGACCCGAAAACCAGTGCGTTGAACCGTTACCTGCAGAGCTGGGACGTACACAACGTGTTTGTCCCTGGCGCGTCCGCTTTCCCACAGGGCCTGGGCTACAACCCTACCGGCCTGGTGGCGGCGCTGACCTACTGGTCGGCCCGGGCGATCCGTGAGCAGTACCTGAAAAACCCCGGCCCACTGGTTCAGGCATAAGGAGCGATGACCATGAAAGCACTTGTTATCGCCACGTTTGCGCTGCTCAGCAGTTGCTCGATAAGCGCCGCCGAAACCGACCTGATCAGACAGGGCGAATACCTGGCCCGCGCCGGTGACTGCGTGGCTTGCCACACCGCCAAGGGCGGCAAACCCTTCGCAGGCGGGCTGCCGATGGAAACCCCGATTGGCGTGATCTATTCCACCAACATCACCCCGGACAAGACCGGCCTTGGCGACTATAGCTTCGAAGACTTCGACAAGGCCGTGCGCCATGGCGTCGCCAAGAGCGGTAGTACGCTTTACCCAGCGATGCCGTACCCGTCTTACGCGCGTGTCAGCGACAGCGATATGCAGGCGTTGTATGCGTACTTCATGAAGGGCGTGGAGCCCGTCGCCCAAGCAAATAAGGACAGCGACATTCCCTGGCCCTTGAGCATGCGTTGGCCGTTGGCGGCGTGGCGTTGGATGTTTGCCCCTGAAGTGGCTGACACACCAGCGGTAGCAGGTGCCGACCCGGTGACAAGTCGTGGCGCTTACCTAGTGGAAGGCCTCGGTCACTGCGGCGCGTGCCACACCCCCCGTGCGTTGACCATGCAGGAAAAAGCCCTGAGTGCCACAGACGGCGATGCCTTCCTGTCCGGCAGCGCGCCGTTGGAAGGTTGGATCGCCAAGAGCCTGCGCGGCGACCACAAGGACGGCCTTGGCAGTTGGAGCGAGGAGCAACTGGTGCAATTCCTCAAGACCGGTCGCAGTGATCGCAGCGCGGTGTTTGGTGGTATGAGCGACGTTGTAGTCCACAGCATGCAGTACATGTCGGAAGACGATTTGACCGCTATCGCCCGTTACCTCAAGAGCCTGCCTGCAGTCGATCCCAAGGACCAGCCGCATGTGTACGACAAGCAGGTAGCGCAGGCGCTGTGGAAAGGCGATGACAGCCAGCCGGGTGCGTCGGTGTACATCGACAACTGTGCGGCCTGCCACCGCACCGACGGCCATGGCTATACACGCGTGTTCCCGGCGCTGGCGGGCAACCCGGTATTGCAGACGGCGGATGCCACCTCGCTGATCAACATCGTGTTGAACGGCGGCACCTTGCCGGCCACTCACGCGGCGCCATCGACCTTCACCATGCCGGCATTTGCCTGGCGCCTGTCGGACCAGGAAGTGGCGGACGTAGTCAGTTTCATCCGTGGCAGTTGGGGCAATAAAGGTGCGCCGGTGAAAGCCAGCGACGTGGCTGATATGCGTAAAAACGATATGCGCACCACCTCGGGCGATGACCTGGGGCAGGTCACGCAAAAACACTGACCGCCAAACGGCACTGGTCAGAAGCGTTGCGCCTCGATACTGTATATAAAAACAGTATCGAGGCGTATTCATGTCTACTCCGTTGCCGCCCCGTGGCCGGGGCACGGCCACTAACCTACACAACCGCTTTGCGCCTTCGGTCAGCGTGGCCGAGGACGATGGCTGGTATCAGGAAGTACCGCCGACCCAAGGCACCGAGGTGCGTATTGAGACGGCTAAAACCATCATCACCCGCAACAACTCACCGGACCTGCCGTTTGATCGCTCGATCAACCCGTATCGCGGTTGCGAGCATGGCTGCATCTACTGCTATGCGCGGCCCAGCCACGCCTATTGGGACATGTCACCGGGGCTGGATTTCGAGACCAAGCTGATCGCCAAGAGCAATGCGGCCGACGTGCTGGAGCAGCAGCTGTCCAAGCCGGGCTATGTGTGTGCGCCGATCAACCTGGGTTCCAACACCGATCCGTACCAGCCCATCGAGCGTGAATACAAGATCACGCGTCAGACCCTCGAAGTGCTGCTGCGCTACCGACATCCGGTGACCATCATTACCAAAGGTTCGCTGATCCTGCGTGACCTCGACCTGCTCACCGAGTTGGCCCGCCAGCGTCTGGTGGCGGTGATGATCAGCCTCACCAGTCTGGACGACGAGCTCAAGCGCATCCTGGAGCCGCGCACGGCAGCGCCTAAGGCGCGGTTGCGAGCGATCCGTGTGATGCGAGAGGCGGGGATTCCCGTGGGTGTGCTGTGCTCGCCGATGATTCCGATGATCAACGACAGTGAGTTGGAGAGCCTGCTGACCGAGGCGCACGCCGCCGGTGCGCAGAGCGCAGCGTACATGATGCTGCGCCTGCCCCTGGAAGTGGCGCCGTTGTTCGAAGAGTGGCTGACGGCGCATTACCCGCAGCGTGCGGCTCACGTAATGAGTCTGGTGCGGCAGGTGCGAGGTGGCGAGGTGTATGACAGCCGCTTCGGTGTGCGCATGCGGGGCGAAGGACCTTTTGCTGATTTGTTGGCCCAGCGTTTCAGCAAGGCGATCAAACGCCTGGGGCTCAATCGCCGTGAAGGATTCAATCTGGATTGCACGGCGTTCTGTCCGCCGGGCAGACAGATGGCATTGTTGTAGACTTATCAGGAAGAACGCACCTTTCTTGTAGGAATAGTCGCGTTTTGACATCACTGAAACACGCGATCTAGAGCGGTTCATTCAGTTTGAGTTAAGTTTCGGCGGTTACCTTGCTCAGCGAGTGACTGATGAGTCGACACCCGGGTTATTGGAGTTTTACAACTATTCCACTGGCCGGGCGTCGAACTGTCCTGAACACGCCCCCTGCACTAATCAAGAGGATGAATCATGAGTGATAAGGATAAACAGCCGTTGGCTGCGTCGGCTTCAGCCTCTCAAGTGGCGGAGTCCGCCGATGCAGCGCTAAAGCATATCGTTGACGGTTTTTTGCATTTCCATCACGACGTCTTCCCCCAGCAGGAAGAACTCTTCAAGAAACTCGCCACGGCCCAGAGCCCGCGAGCGATGTTCATCACCTGTGCCGACTCGCGCATCGTGCCCGAGCTGATCACCCAAAGCTCGCCTGGCGACCTGTTCGTGACCCGTAACGTAGGCAACGTAGTGCCGCCCTACGGCCAAATGAACGGTGGTGTTTCCACGGCCATCGAGTACGCGGTACTTGCCCTCGGTGTGCAGCACATCATCGTGTGCGGACACTCCGATTGCGGCGCCATGCGGGCGGTACTCAACCCCGACAGCCTGGAAAAAATGCCGACGGTAAAAGCCTGGTTGCGGCATGCCGAGGTCGCCAAGACCATGGTCCATGACAACTGCGATTGCGCCAGCGAGGGCGAGAGCATGAAGGTGCTCACCGAAGAAAACGTCATCGCCCAGTTGCAACATTTGCGCACCCACCCTTCCGTGGCTTCGCGCATGGCTAATGGTCAGCTGTTCATCCACGGTTGGATCTACAACATCGAGACCAGCGAAATCCGCGCCTACGATGCCGACCAGTCGGCGTTCCGACCGTTGGGCGGTGACGGGCCGATCCCTTCAGCGACGCCTAAAGCGCGCTTCTAGAACACTTCCCTGCCGGGTAATGCGGTGGCTGCCATGGATGCAGCCAGGCTTTACCGCGCCCGGCGAATGCCTCGGGAGAGTCATCATGCGTGCTGCTCAATTGAAAGCTGTATTGCCACGGGAGCTGCTCGCCTCGGTGGTTGTGTTTCTGGTCGCCCTGCCGCTGTGCATGGGGATCGCGATTGCGTCCGGCATGCCGCCGGCCAAGGGCCTGATCACCGGGATCATCGGTGGCCTGGTGGTGGGTTGGTTGGCGGGGTCGCCGCTGCAGGTCAGCGGTCCGGCGGCGGGTCTCGCTGTGCTGGTGTTTGAATTGGTGCGCCAGCACGGCATGTTGATGCTGGGCCCGATCCTGCTGCTGGCGGGCTTTCTGCAACTGGTGGCCGGACGTTTGCGCCTGGGCTGCTGGTTCCGCGTGACAGCGCCCGCAGTGGTGTACGGCATGCTGGCGGGCATTGGCGTGTTGATTGTGCTGTCGCAGATTCATGTGATGCTCGACGGTGCGCCCAAGCCTTCGGGGCTGGACAACCTGGCGGGTTTCCCGGCTGCACTGGCTGAAGCCATACCGACCCTTGGCGGCGGGCTTGGCTGGCAAGCGGGTTTGCTTGGGCTGTCGACGATGCTGGTGATGTACCTTTGGGATAAATTCCGTCCGCAACCGCTGCGGTTTGTGCCGGGCGCTTTGCTTGGCGTCGGCCTGGCTACGGTCACCAGCCTGGTGCTGGCGTTGCAGGTCAAACGCGTGGAAGTCCCGGAAAACCTGGCTGACGCCATCGACTGGCTGCGCCCCAGCGACCTGCTGAACCTGGCCGATCCTCAACTGCTGATCGCTGCCTTCGCAGTGGCATTTATCGCCAGCGCCGAAACCCTGCTTTCCGCCGCGGCTGTCGACCGCATGCATAATGGCCAGCGTTCCGACTTCGACAAAGAGCTGTCCGCCCAAGGTGTCGGCAACATGCTCTGCGGCCTGGTCGGTGCTTTGCCGATGACCGGCGTGATCGTACGTAGCTCAGCCAACGTCCAGGCGGGTGCAACCACTCGTCTGTCTGCCATGTTCCATGGCGTGTGGTTGCTGGGTTTCGTGTTGCTGTTGTCGAGCGTGCTGCAAAGCATTCCGGTGGCGAGCCTGGCCGGTGTGTTGGTGTACACCGGGATCAAGCTGGTAGACGTCAAGGCGTTCAAGGCCTTGGGGCGCTACGGGCGGATGCCGATGTTTACCTATGCGGCCACGGCCTTGGCGATCATCTTTACTGACCTGCTGACGGGTGTGCTGGTGGGCTTTGGCCTCACGTTGGTCAAACTGGCGCTCAAGGCGTCCCGGCTGAAAGTCAGCCTGATTGACCTGCCTCAGGATGGAGAGATGGAGCTACGGCTGACCGGAGCGGCGACCTTTCTCAAAGTGCCTGCGCTGACCCAAGTGCTGTCGACGGTACCTGCGGGGACCACGGTGCATGTGCCGCTCAACAACCTCAGCTATATCGACCATTCCTGCCTGGAGTTACTGGAAGAATGGGGTCGGGCGAATGCGGCGAAGGGCTCGAAGTTGGTGATTGAGGCGCGCGGGTTGAAGCGCCGGCTCGAAGGCCGGGTTAGGACGACGACGGGAATCGGCTCGGCGCCATCAATCGGCTGATGAAGCCGGATCAAAATGTGGGAGGGGGCTTGCTCCCGATAGCAGAGTGTCAGTCTAAGCATATGTGACTGAGCCACCGCTATCGGGAGCAAGCCCCCTCCCACATTTTTTCTGCGTCTACCTCAGGATTCAGGCGGGTTGATCCAGCGCCAATTCAACCCCCAGTTGCCGAGACAGGCACGGCCAGCGCTTCCACGCGGCGTCTGTGTCAGGGCTTTTCAACTGCTCGCGGTACGCCTCGACGGACTCCAGCGCAAAGCTGTCTTCGTTGAGCATCTCATCCACCGCCAGGTGGACGGCTTCATCCAGTTGGTTGGCAAACGCTTCGCCGATCAACTGATGGGCAATCAAGTTAGCCACGGTGGTATCCGCCGGAATCAACGGCCGACCGAAGTGCTTGATATACAGATCGTTTACTTCCTCCACCAGACGATGAGCCAGGTAGGCCTCGTCCAGCAGCCCGTCCAGGCCTTCGTGGCCTGCCAGAATAGCTGGCGGTTGCAGGAAGAAATGCTCGGCAATCTTCAGCACCGGCTTGATCTGGCTTTCGATACCGGCCTCGCGGGCAACTTCATTGGCCGCGTCGAGCAAATCCGGGACCAAGTCGATGTAGGCGGTGACAAAACGCGCCATGACAACGTTGCGATCACCTTCAGCCAGAGCAATGGCCGAATGCAGGTGCGGCAATTGTTTTTCCAGTTGCTGGGCAAGCTGGCCCGTAGTGGCTTCGTGTTGATGGGCACGGGAAATTTGCTCGCGCAATGCGGCGGTGTTCATGAAGGCTCCAGTGATGCAGGCGTAGGAAAAGGGAGAGGTTAAGTTAGCTCGTTTATACGAGCGCCTAAGACGCATTTGTCATAATTATTTCATGGTTATGCGCAGGCGTTATATTGAATTGCCATCGTTCGTCGGAAAATCGATTCCGCTCCCGGTTTCATTGGCTCCGGCCGTGCCATTTTGCCTCATTTGTCCCTACACATTGCGGGGTTGCATACCCTGTCTATACTCGGATTTGTACGCGATTAGCTGATGACGCCAGACTGCATAAGCAGGCAAGGCTAAGCGGTTGTAAGCAGTATGGAAGCCGCTCCCTTCGACGCAGGTGCAAACCGGCGGGATAACAAGAACGATAAGGGGAACCCGCAATGATGCGACATCCACACGTTTGGATGGGCCTCCTGTTGTGGTCAGTATTCGGCCAGGCGCACGCCGCCTGGACAACGAATATGGCGCCAGGTGCAACAGAAGTCAGTCACGCTGTGTTCGATCTGCACATGACCATTTTCTGGATCTGTGTGGTGATCGGCATCATCGTGTTTGGCGCCATGTTTTGGTCGATGATGGTCCACCGGCGCTCCACCGGCCAGGTCGCGGCCAAGTTCCACGAGAGCACCACCGTGGAAATCCTCTGGACCGTCGTGCCCTTGCTGATCCTGATCGCGATGGCTATTCCCGCAACCAAGACCTTGATCAACATCTACGACAGCAGTGAGTCGGATATCGATATCCAGGTCACTGGCTACCAGTGGAAGTGGCATTACAAATACCTGGGCCAGGATGTGGAGTTCTTCAGCAACCTGGCCACACCCGCCGAGCAGATCCATAACCAGGCCACCAAGGGCGAGCACTATCTGCTGGAAGTCGACCAGCCGTTGGTGCTGCCGGTGGGCGCCAAAGTGCGCTTTCTGGTTACCGCCGCTGACGTGATCCACTCTTGGTGGGTGCCGGCTTTTGCGGTCAAGCGCGACGCTATTCCCGGCTTCGTCAACGAGGCCTGGACTCGGGTCGAGAAGCCCGGCATCTACCGTGGGCAGTGCGCCGAATTGTGCGGTAAAGACCACGGTTTCATGCCCATCGTCGTCGAGGTCAAATCCAAGGCTGACTACGAAACCTGGCTGGGTGAACGCAAGGCCGAGGCCGCCAAGCTCAAGGAACTGACCTCCAAAGAGTGGACCCTTGAAGAGTTGGTGGCCCGTGGTGACAAGGTTTATCACACCACCTGCGTGGCCTGTCACCAGGCCGAGGGCCAGGGCCTGCCGCCGATGTTCCCGGCGCTCAAGGGCTCGAAAATCGCTACCGGACCGGCCGCCGACCACCTGAGCATCGTCTATCACGGCAAGCCGGGCACTGCGATGGCCGCGTTCGGCAAGCAGCTCTCGGAAGTGGATATCGCCGCCGTGGTGACCTACGAGCGCAACGCCTGGGGCAACAACAAAGGCGACATGGTCACGCCAAAAGACGTGCTGGCCATCAAACAGGCGGAAAGCAAATGACAGCCCTCATTACATTTGCGCCGCCCCGCCCCGCCCATTCGTTTGCAGGAGAACGGCCATGAGCGCTGTGATCGATGACCATGGACACACCAGTGACCATGCCCACGGCCCCGCCAAGGGGTTGATGCGTTGGGTGCTGACCACCAACCACAAAGACATCGGCACGATGTACCTGTGGTTCGCCTTCACGATGTTCCTGCTGGGCGGTTCGTTCGCCATGGTGATCCGTGCCGAACTGTTCCAGCCCGGGTTGCAGATTGTCGAACCGGCATTTTTCAACCAGATGACCACTATGCATGGCCTGATCATGGTGTTCGGCGCGGTGATGCCGGCATTTGTCGGCCTGGCCAACTGGATGATCCCGCTGATGATCGGCGCGCCCGACATGGCCTTGCCGCGCATGAACAACTTCAGCTTCTGGCTGTTGCCAGCGGCTTTCCTGTTGCTGGTCTCGACGCTGTTCACCCCCGGCGGCGGACCGAACTTCGGCTGGACCTTCTACGCCCCGCTCTCCACCACCTACGCGCCGGAAAGCGTGACATTCTTCATTTTCGCCATCCACCTGATGGGCATCAGTTCGATTATGGGCGCGATCAACGTGGTCGCTACCATCCTCAACCTGCGCGCGCCGGGCATGACGTTGATGAAGATGCCGCTGTTCGTGTGGACCTGGCTGATTACCGCTTTCCTGCTGATTGCGGTGATGCCGGTGCTGGCTGGTTGCGTGACCATGATGCTGATGGACATTCACTTCGGCACGAGCTTCTTTAGTGCGGCTGGCGGTGGTGATCCGGTGCTGTTCCAGCACGTGTTCTGGTTCTTTGGTCATCCGGAGGTGTACATCATGATCCTGCCGGCCTTCGGCGCCGTCAGTTCGATCATTCCGACCTTCTCGCGCAAGCCGCTGTTCGGCTACACCTCAATGGTTTACGCCACGGCAAGCATCGCGTTCCTGTCGTTTATCGTGTGGGCGCACCATATGTTCGTGGTCGGTATCCCGCTGGTGGGCGAATTGTTCTTCATGTACGCCACGTTGCTGATCGCCGTGCCGACCGGGGTAAAGGTGTTCAACTGGGTCAGCACCATGTGGCAAGGCTCGCTGACGTTCGAGACGCCTATGTTGTTTGCGGTGGCCTTCGTGATCCTGTTCACCATCGGCGGCTTCTCCGGGTTGATGCTGGCGATTGCCCCGGCTGATTTCCAGTACCACGACACCTACTTTGTGGTGGCGCACTTCCATTACGTACTGGTGCCCGGCGCGATCTTTGGGATCTTCGCGTCGGCCTACTACTGGTTGCCGAAATGGACCGGCCACATGTACGACGAAACCCTGGGCAAGCTGCACTTCTGGCTGTCTTTCGTGGGCATGAACATGGCGTTCTTCCCGATGCACTTTGTGGGGCTGGCCGGTATGCCGCGTCGGGTGCCGGACTACAACCTGCAGTTCGCCGACTTCAACATGGTCTCGTCGATTGGCGCGTTTATGTTTGGCGCCACGCAGATCTTCTTTTTGTTCATCGTGATCAAGTGCATTCGAGGTGGCCCGCCGGCGCCGGCCAAACCGTGGGATGGCGCTGAAGGCCTGGAGTGGAGCATTCCTTCGCCTGCGCCGTACCACACGTTCACCACGCCGCCGGAGGTCAAATGAACCGGTTGCCACACAGCAACGGTGAGGGCGGCAAGCCCCCTCACGCATTGATCGCATTCGCTTCAGGGGTGTGTCATGGCTGAATCCCTGCCCCTCAAACGGTTGGTCACTCGCCTGCTGGTCATGGTCGTGGCGATGTTCGCCTTTGGTTTCGCCCTGGTGCCGATCTACGACGTGATGTGCAAGGCGTTTGGCATCAACGGCAAGACTGCCGGGCAGTATGAAGGCGAGCAGATCGTCGACCCGACGCGCCAGGTGCGGGTGCAGTTCCTGTCTACAAACGCCATCGACATGGTCTGGGACTTCTACGCCAAGGCGGACGAGGTGGTGGTCAACCCAGGCGCTGTGACCGAGATGCTGTTCGTGGCCCACAACCCCACTGACAAGCCGATGACCGCCCAGGCCGTGCCAAGTATTTCCCCGGCCGAAGCGGCAATGTACTTCCACAAGACCGAGTGTTTTTGCTTCACCCAGCAAGTGCTGCAGCCAGGCCAGCGTATCGAGATGCCCGTGCGTTTCATCGTCGATCGAGACATGCCCAAGGATGTGAAGCATTTGACCCTGGCGTACACGCTATTTGATATCACTGCGCGCCAACCGCCCGTGGCTTTGCATACCGGCGGCTAGCTACTGTTTGCCCCCTCAATCGGGAGAGTGAATACATGTCGAATCATGATACGTACTACGTACCGGCACAAAGCAAGTGGCCCATAATTGCCACGTTTGGCCTGCTGATCACCGTGTATGGCCTGGGCGTGTGGTTCAACGATCTCAAGGCCGCTCGCCCGGAATCCCACGGCCCGTGGATCTTTTTCGTTGGTGGGCTACTGCTGGCCTATATGTTGTTCGGCTGGTTCGGTGCGGTGATCAAAGAAAGCCGCGCGGGTTTGTACAGTCCGCAGATGGACCGCTCGTTTCGCTGGGGGATGAGCTGGTTCATCTTTTCCGAAGTGATGTTCTTCATCGCCTTCTTCGGTGCGCTGTTTTATGTGCGGCACATGTCCGCGCCCTGGCTGGCCGGTGAAGGCTCAAAGGGCGTCGCGCACATGCTGTGGCCGAATTTCGAATTTGCCTGGCCATTGCTCAACAACCCTGACCCGAAACTCTATCCCGCCCCCGAGGGCACCATCAGCCCGTGGGGCTTGCCGCTGGTCAACACCATCCTGCTGGTGAGCTCCAGCGTGACCATCACCATCGCCCACCATGCCTTGCGCAAGGGCCATCGTGGCGCGCTGAAAATCTGGTTGGCGCTTACCGTGCTGCTGGGCCTGGCGTTTCTCGGGTTCCAGGCCGAGGAATACATCCATGCCTATAAAGAGCTGGGCCTTACGCTGGGCTCCGGTGTGTATGGCGCGACGTTCTTTATGCTCACCGGATTCCACGGTGCCCACGTGACCATCGGCACGATCATTTTGTTTGTGATGCTGATGCGCATTCTGCGTGGCCACTTCAACGCCGAGCACCAGTTTGGTTTCGAGGCAGCCAGTTGGTATTGGCACTTTGTGGATGTGGTGTGGATCGGGCTGTTTTTCTTCGTCTACGTACTGTGAGGCGTCTTACCACGGCGCGTGAGAAACCAGCTGGCCGCTGAAAAATCCCCAGGTGATCAGCATGAGGGTGATCACGGCCAGTACGACACGCACGGTCAAGGCAGTGACGAGGCGGTTGGAGTTGCCTTCGTCCTTGACCAGAAAGAACAGGCCACTGAACAGGCTCACAACAGTCGCGATCAGCATCAGGGCAATGGCTGCTTTGAGCATGGTCTGGCTCCTGGATTTTGATGGGCATTGATGAAGAGCGGCGGGCAATGAAAACAAGTATAGCCAGCGCCATAAAACAGTTTCGCCCCGGTATTGCGCCGACATTGGTGGTGTTGGTGCTGCTGCCGTTGATGGTGGGATTGGGTTGCTGGCAGCTGTCGCGCGGGCATGAAAAGCAGCTGTTGCTCGACAGCTATGCCGAGCGCCGCGCGGCTGAGCCGATGAGCAGTGAACAACTCAATGACACGGCAGACCCGGCGTTTCGCCGTGTGCATCTGCGCGGTCAATTCGACGCCGACCATAGCGTCTTGCTCGACAATCGCATGCGCAATGGCAAGGCCGGTGTCGAGTTGCTGCAACCCTTCCACGATCAGGCCAGCGGCCTGTGGCTACTGCTCAATCGCGGCTGGCTGCCCTGGCCGGACCGCCGCACACCGCCCGCCTTCACCACACCAGAGCAGCCGTTGAATATTGACGCGTGGGTGTACGTCGCCCCTGGCGAAACCTTCCAACTGCATGCCGACCCCGCAGCCACGCAATGGCCGCGATTACTCACGGCGCTGCATCCCGCAGCGCTTTGGACAGAGTTGGGCCGCAGTGGCTTTGCCTACGAACTGCGCGCTGAAGCCGGCCCCGGTACCTACGAAACGACTTGGCCGGTGGTCGCCATGGGCCCGGAGAAACACCTGGCCTATGCCGTGCAGTGGTTCGCCATGGCGCTGGCGCTGCTGGTTCTTTACCTCTATCTCGGATCGCATAACAAGAAGGAGAAGCCCCATGGGAGCGGCCAC
This sequence comes from Pseudomonas sp. H1_D04, assembly GCF_054683855.1. Lineage (NCBI taxonomy): Bacteria > Pseudomonadati > Pseudomonadota > Gammaproteobacteria > Pseudomonadales > Pseudomonadaceae > Pseudomonas > Pseudomonas sp. H1_D04. The sequence goes on along the minus strand of NZ_CP162826.1, from coordinate 2,093,103 downwards.
GAATCCACTCAACATGTCTGACCTGCCCGATCGGCGCAAAGGCCGTTGGCAACTGCTGCTGATCCTGCTGATGGTGATCGGCCCGATGGTGCTGGCCACGTTTATGTACAAGCTGCAGTTCTGGGTGCCGGACAGCCGCAGTTATCACGGCGAGATGATCGGCAATGGCCAGACCCGCGCCGATATCGGCGTGCAGGCGGATGAACTGCGCTGGCAACTGCTGGTGACTGCGCCCGCCGCCTGCGCCGCCGATTGCCAGCAGTTGGTGTACCTCGCGCGGCAATTGCAGATCGGCCTGGGGCGCGATGCCTCGCGCGCCAGTCACGCGTTGGCCGGTGCGCAACCGGTCGGTGCCGATTACGAAGCCAAGCTGAAAGCCGAATACCCGCAATTGCAGCGCTATCAACTGGACCTTTCGACGTTTAACAAAAACGCTGCCGCGCCGGGCGATGCGCAGCTGTGGATCGTCGATCCCCACGGCAACCTGGTGCTGCGCTACGACGCCAAGGTCAAGGGCAAGGACCTGCTCAACGACCTGCGCCACCTGCTGAAATTGTCGAACATCGGATAAGGGCATCGTCATGGCCAAACCTGGATTTCGCCTCGCGTTGTTTGCCACCTTGCTGGCGCTGATCGTCGTGCTGCTCGGCGCCTATACCCGCCTGACTCACGCCGGCCTCGGTTGCCCGGACTGGCCGGGTTGTTATGGTTTTATCAGCGTGCCGCAAAGTGAAGCCCAGTTGGCCCATGCCGAATTGCATTTCCCCGACACGCCGGTGGAGGCCGACAAAGGCTGGGCCGAAATGACCCATCGCTACTTCGCTGGCACTCTGGGTCTTTTGATTGCGTTGTTGGCGGCGCGCTCTTGGAGTCATCGGCGTGACCTAGGCCAGCCGGTCAAGTTGCCGTTGTTTCTGCTGGCGGTGGTGTTTGCCCAGGCGGCGTTTGGGATGTGGACGGTGACCTTGAAGCTGTGGCCGCAGGTGGTGACAGGCCATCTGCTTGGCGGCTTTGCCACCTTGAGTCTGCTGTTTTTGCTGACCTTGCGCCTGTCCGGTGTACTGCCCGCGCTAATCGTGCCCAAGCGCCTGCAATATTGGGCGACGGCTGGTTTGGTGCTGGTGATCGGGCAGATTGCGCTCGGTGGTTGGGTCAGCTCCAATTACGCGGCCGTAGCCTGTGTCGACTTGCCCACCTGCCATGGACAGTGGTGGCCGGCGGCAGACTTTGCCAATGGCTTTCACCTGACCCAACACATCGGCCCAAATTATTTGGGCGGCCAGCTCGACAGCGAGGCGCGCACGGCCATTCACCTAACCCATCGTATCGGCGCAGTACTCGTGACCCTGGTCCTGCTCGGCCTGGCCTGGCAGCTGCGCGCGGTGGGCATGACGCGTCTGTCGGGCTTGTTGCTGATCGCCCTCGGCGTGCAAATCTGCCTGGGGTTGAGCAATGTGATGTTCGGCCTGCCGCTGGCGGTAGCGGTCGGGCATAACGCGGGCGGTGCCGGGTTGCTGCTGACCCTGGTGCTGGTCAATTACCACGCCCGCACCAGCCTGGTTCGGGTGCGCAATCAGTTGCCGTTCGGCTGGCGCTTCATCCCGCGCAAACACGTATCAGGCCTCATCACCCTTAAAGGAGAGATGCCATGGCGACCTTGATCGGCGCGCGTCACGATCAGGCGATCTGGCGTGACTATCTAGAGCTGACCAAGCCGAAAGTAGTGGTGCTGATGCTCATCACGTCCCTGGTGGGAATGTTCCTCGCCACCCGCGCGGGCGTGCCGTGGACGGTGCTGATTTTTGGCAACTTGGGCATTGCCCTGTGCGCGGGCGGTGCGGCGGCGGTCAACCATGTGGTGGATCGGCGGATCGATGCGGTGATGGCGCGCACTCACAAGCGGCCGCTGGCGGAGGGCCGCGTGTCGCCGATTGCGGCGCTGGCCTTTGCATTGTTTTTGGCTGTTGCAGGGCTGGGCCTGTTGCTGGCGTTCACCAATGCCCTGGCGGCGTGGCTGACCTTGGCCTCGCTGCTCGGCTACGCCGTGATCTACACCGGATTCCTAAAGCGCGCGACGCCGCAGAATATTGTCATCGGCGGGCTGGCTGGCGCTGCACCGCCGCTGTTGGGTTGGGTCGCCGTCACCGGTCACATCAGCGCTGAACCGCTGCTGCTGGTGCTGATCATCTTCGCTTGGACCCCGCCGCACTTTTGGGCCCTGGCCATCCACCGCAAAGAGGAATACGCCAAGGCCGACATCCCCATGCTGCCAGTGACCCACGGCGAGCACTACACCAAGGTGCATATCCTGCTCTACACCTTTGCCCTACTGGCGGTGAGCTTGATGCCCTACGTGATCCATATGAGCGGCCCACTGTACCTGGCGTGCGCGCTGGTATTGGGCGCACGCTTTCTGCAATGGGCCTGGGTGTTGTACCGTGGCGGTCGGCCGCACGCGGCGATCAACACCTTCAAGTACTCTATCTGGTACTTGTTCCTGCTGTTTATCGCCCTGCTCGTAGACCACTACCTACTGTTGAACCTATGACTCGAACTCAAAAAACCGTCTTCATCCTGGTGGCCATCGTCGCGTTGATCATGGGCCTGACCGTCAACAAAGTGCTTAGCGGAAAAGGCCAGGGCGACCCCACCGCGCTGATCGACGCCGGCATCATCCTGCTGCCGCAAAGCCGTCAGCTTCCGCCTGTGACCATGACAAATCAGGACGGCCAGCCGGTGGCGTTCAACGAGTTGAAGGGGAAGTGGAGCCTGTTGTTCTTCGGCTACACGTTCTGCCCGGATATCTGCCCGACCACCCTCGCCCAATTGCGCCAGATCAAAAGCGAACTGCCGAAAGAGGCTATGGATAAGTTGCAAGTGATCCTGGTCAGCGTCGACCCGCATCGCGATACGCCGACTCAGCTCAAGCAGTACTTGGGCTACTTCGATCCGCAATTTGTGGGCCTGACCGGCGCGAATGTGGAGGATGTGCAGAAGGTGTCGAATGCGGTGAGCATCCCGTTTATTCCGGCAGATACCAGCAAGCCGAACTACACCGTCGATCACAGCGGTAACCTGGCGCTCATCGGCCCGGATGGCACGCAGCGTGGGTTTATTCGTTCGCCGTTGAACAACCAGAAATTGGTGGCGCAGTTGCCGGGGTTGTTGCAGCGCAATTAGATGCACCCCAAAACAAATGTGGGAGGTGGCTTGCTCCCGATTGCTGAGTGCCTGTCACTGCATCTGGTGACTGACCCACTGCTATCGGGGGCAAGCCCCCTCCCACATTGTTTGATCTCTGGTGTATTGGAGATCGGGTAGATCAGAACGCCGGCTTGATCGCGCCTTTGTACTTCTCTTCGATGAATTGCTTCACTTCAGGCGTGTGCAGGGCAGCTACCAGCTTCTTCACTGCGTCCGAATCCTTGTTGTCTTCGCGGGTGACCAGGATGTTCACGTAAGGCGAGTCGCTGCCTTCGATCACCAATGCATCCTTGGACGGGTCCAGCTTGGCTTCCAAGGCGTAGTTGGTGTTGATCAACGCCAGGTCGACCTGGGTCAGCACGCGCGGCAGGGTGGCGGCTTCCAGTTCGCGGAACTTCAGGTTTTTCGGGTTTTCGGTGATGTCTTTGATGGTCGACAGGATGTTGGTCGAGTCCTTCAATTTGATCACGCCGGCTTTATCCAGCAGCAACAGCGCGCGGCCGCCGTTGGTGGCGTCGTTAGGGATCACGACGTTGGCACCGCTTGGCAGCTCGTCCAGCTTTTTGTACTTGCTGGAGTAGGCGCCCAGAGGCTCCAAATGCACCGCGCCGACGCTCACCAGGTGAGTGCCCTTGGCTTTGTTGAATTCATCCAGGTACGGCTGGTGCTGGAAGAAATTAGCGTCCAGGCGTTTTTCCGCTACCTGTACGTTGGGCTGTACGTAGTCGGTGAAGACTTTGACCTGCAGGTCCACGCCTTCTTTGGCGAGGGCAGGTTTCACGAATTCCAGGATTTCCGCGTGGGGTACCGGCGAAGCAGCGACCGTCAGGGTCTCGGCATGGGCGGAAAACGCGGCAACGGCGGCGAAAGCAACCAGTAGTTTTTTCATCCAACAAGCTCCTTGTTCGGGCATGTGCCGGCTTTTGGCCGGCAATGGCCGTTATTTTCGAGAAAAGTGCACCACCAGCCTGTCGCCGACGGTTTGCAGAATTTGCACCAGGATCAACAGCATCACCACGGTGACCACCATCACATCGGTCTGGAAACGCTGGTAACCGAAACGGATCGCCAGGTCGCCCAGGCCGCCAGCGCCGACCACACCGGCCATGGCCGTGTAGGACACCAGCGTAATCGCCGTCACCGTAATCGCCGCGAAGATGCCGGGGCGTGCTTCGGGCAACAGTGCATTGGTGATGATCTGGCGAGTGGTTGCGCCCATGGACTGGGTGGCTTCGATAATGCCGCGGTCCACTTCACGCAAGGCGGTTTCCACCAGACGCGCGAAGAATGGCGTGGCGCCCACCACCAGCGGCGGGATCGCACCGGCCACGCCCAGCGAGGTGCCGGTGATCAGTACGGTGAACGGGATCATCACAATCAGCAGGATGATGAACGGCAGCGAGCGCAGGATATTCACGATCAGCGACAGCAGCGCGTACAGGCCTTTTTGCTCGAACAGCTGGCGCGGGCTGGTCAGGAACAGCAGCACGCCCAACGGCAGGCCTAGTAGCACGGTAAAAAACAGCGAACCGAACAGCATGATCATGGTGTCGCCGGTGGCGAGCCAGATTTCGGACCAGTCGATATTGGCGAAGAAACTCAGGAAGATTTCCATTAGCGCAGCACCTCCATGTGGACGTCTGCGGCGGTGAAGCGGGCAAAGGCCGCTTCCATGTCACCGCCGGTGACCGCGAGGGTCAGTTGCCCATAAGGGATGTCTTTGATGCGGTCGATACGGCCGGCGAGGATGCTGTAGTCCACACCCGTTTCGCGGGCGACGGTGCCCAGCAGCGGCGCGTAGGTTGCGTCGCCCTGGAACGTCAGACGTACGATGCGGCCCGGTACGTGGGCGAAGTCATCACGCTGCTCGCCTTCGTCGACCTGTTCGGCTTCTTGTACAAAACGTTTGGTGGTCGGGTGCTTGGGATGCAGGAAAACGTCGGCTACCGAACCTTGCTCGACGATCACGCCGGCGTCCATCACGGCCACCTGGTCGCATACGCGGCGGATCACGTCCATTTCATGGGTGATCAGCACGATGGTCAGCTTCAGCTCGCGGTTGATCTCAGCCAACAGTTGCAGGACCGACGCGGTGGTCTGCGGGTCGAGGGCGCTGGTGGCTTCGTCGCACAGCAGGATCTTTGGCTTGGTCGCCAGGGCGCGGGCGATGCCGACGCGCTGCTTCTGGCCGCCGGACAATTGCGCGGGGTACTTTTTGGCGTGGTCCGACAAGCCGACGCGGGCGAGCAGTTCAGCCACGCGCAGGTCGATGTCTTTACGCGACAGTTCGCCGGCCAGGGTCAGTGGCAATGCCACGTTATCGGCGACGGTCTTGGACGCCAGCAGGTTGAAGTGCTGGAAGATCATCCCGACCTGCTGGCGGAAGCGGCGCAGGCCGTTGGCGTCCAGGGCGGTGACTTCTTCGCCGTCGACCGTGATCTGGCCGCCACTGGGCTCTTCCAGGCGGTTGATCAGGCGCAGCAAGGTGCTTTTACCCGCACCCGAGTGGCCGATCAGGCCAAACACCTGGCCGTTTTCGACGCGCAGACTGGTGGGGTGCAGTGCGGGGATATCCTTACCGGCAACGCGGTAAGTTTTATGGACGTTTTGAAACTCGATCACGTAGCGAACCTTGTGGGGCGCATTGAAAAGGGATCAGCGGTTAGCCGGGCGCGCATTTTAGCCTGTCCATCTAGTGTTTCTTAGCATTTATTTCGCATTCAACCTGCGATTTGGCAATAACGCGATCAAAGGTCATAAAAAAGGAACGGCCCAAAACCCCATCAGTCACTACTTAAGCAACTCGATTTCCCAGGTGCCGTGCCTGGGGTTTTGCTCAAACGAGCCGGGCACCGCTCTGGCCACTTTGAATAAGGAGTTTTGACTGATGAGTACCAAGAAGCCAGCCACACCGCCGAAGAGTGACCTTGCGGGCACCGATACCCTGGATCGTGGTAACACCAACGCCAAATTACACAGCCTGGAACAGTTTCGCTCAGACGCTACTGGCCAAGCCTTGCGCACCAACCAAGGTGTGAAGATTTCCGACAACCAGAACAGCTTGAAGGTCGGCGCGCGAGGGCCTTCGCTGCTGGAAGATTTCATCATGCGTGAAAAGATCACGCATTTTGACCATGAACGCATCCCCGAGCGCATCGTGCATGCCCGAGGTACGGGCGCCCATGGTTATTTCCAATCCTATGAGAACCATTCGGCGCTGACCAAGGCCGGCTTCCTACGCGACCCTGGGCACAAAACCTCGGTGTTCGTGCGTTTTTCCACCGTGCAAGGCCCGCGTGGTTCCGGCGATACGGTGCGTGACGTGCGTGGCTTTGCCGTGAAGTTCTTCACTGATGAAGGCAACTTCGACCTGGTGGGCAACAACATGCCAGTGTTCTTCATTCAGGACGCGATCAAATTTCCGGACTTTGTGCACGCGGTAAAACCTGAGCCGCACAACGAGATTCCTACCGGCGGCTCGGCGCACGACACCTTCTGGGATTTCGTCTCTCTGCAACCGGAGTCGGCACACATGGTGATCTGGTCCATGTCCGACCGGGCTATTCCTAAAAGCCTACGGAGCATGCAGGGTTTTGGCGTACATACGTTCCGCTTTATCAATGCCGAAGGCGTCTCCAATTTCGTTAAGTTTCACTGGCGCCCTACCGCCGGTACGTGTTCGTTGGTGTGGGACGAAGCACAAAAGCTCGCAGGTAAAGACACCGACTACCACCGTCGCGACCTGTGGGAGTCCATTGAAACCGGTGATTACCCTGAGTGGGAACTGGGCGTACAGGTAATCCCTGAAGACAAGGAACACGCCTTCGACTTCGACATTCTCGACCCGACGAAGCTGATTCCGGAGGAATTGGTGCCGATTACGCCGCTGGGCAAAATGGTGCTGAACCGCAATCCGGATAACTTCTTTGCTGAAGTTGAGCAGGTGGCGTTCTGCCCTGGGCATATCGTTCCGGGCATCGACTTCTCCAATGACCCACTGCTGCAGGGGCGCCTGTTTTCCTACACCGACACGCAGATCAGTCGCCTGGGCGGCCCGAACTTTCATGAGTTGCCGATCAATCGGCCGGTAGCGCCATTTCATAACGGCCAGCGCGATGCTATGCACCGCACGGTGATTGACAAGGGGCGTGCTGCCTACGAGCCCAATTCGATCGATGGCGGTTGGCCGAAAGAAACGCCACCTGCGGCGCAGGACGGTGGTTTCGAGTCGTACTACGAGCGTGTTGATGCCAATAAAGTGCGTGAGCGCAGTGAATCGTTCGGCGACCACTTCTCTCAGGCGCGCCTGTTTTTCCGCAGCATGAGCAAGCATGAGCAAGAGCACATTATCGCGGCGTACAGCTTTGAGCTGGGCAAGGTCGAGCGTGAGTTTATTCGTGCGCGGCAGGTCAACGAGATCCTGGCCAATATTGACCTGGAACTGGCCAAGCGCGTGGCGCAGAACCTCGGCCTGCCGGTACCGAAAAAAGGAACAGTGGAAGAGCGCGAGACCGCGTTGGCACGCTCGCCTGCTTTGAGCCAGGCGAACTTGCTGCCTGCGGATATCAAGACGCGCAAGGTGGCGATCTTGGCGGCGAATGGCGTGGACGGCGTGGCGATTGCGGCATTGAAGAAGGCCTTGGAAGCCGAGGGTGCGCACGCCAAATTGCTGGGTCCAACCTCGGCACCGGTCACCACGGCGGATGGCAAGAGCCTGCCGGTGGACGCGACGATGGAAGGATTGCCGTCCATTGCGTTTGATGCGGTCTTTGTGCCTGGCGGTAAAGAGTCAGTGAAGGCGTTGAGCGCGGATGGTGTGGCGTTGCACTACGTGCTGGAGGCTTACAAGCACTTGAAGGCTATTACCGTCGCCACTGATGCCAAGTCGCTGTTGGATCTGTTGAAGCTTGAGGTGGATGCGGGGCTGATCGTGGGGTCGGATGCGAAGGCGTTCAAAGCGTTCTTTGCCGCGATTGGGCAGCATCGGGTATGGGATCGTGAGCCTAAGGCCAAAGCGATTCCGGCTTAACTATTTGGGTGTCTGTTAGACCGCTATCGGGAGCAAGCCCCCTCCCACATTTTGAACTGTGAATACACTCAAAATGTGGGAGGGGGCTTGCTCCCGATGCGTTTATTGCGCCTTGCGCGGAATCAACACAACCTGCGCCGGGATGTGTTTCAGAATCTGCCTGTGAATCTTCAGCTCATACGCCGAATCAATGCGTTTCACCCGTTTGGTCAGCAGCGTAGCCAACCACGGGTAATCCTCGGTGCGTGGCGCCTGAATGCTCACGTCGCACTGGTAATTCACCACGTCGGTGGCAATCGCATCCAGTTGATGGCGCAATTCTTCGATATTGGTGAGGTTCAAGGCCACCGTGGTGCTGGGCGCCGCCGGGTCGATGACCTTGGCGGCGGGCTTGGCCTCGGCGGCCTTGAGCGCCTCTTCGGCTTTATCCAGTTCGACCTTGCGGGCGTGGGTAATAGCGCTGTTGACGCCGCCGGTCAGGGCTGGCGCCTTGGGCATCAGCGCGCGGGCGCGGCTCAGGGCGGTGGCGGCGGCGTTGACGTCACCTTTTTGCAGCACGATCTGGCTGCGCTGCAGGTAGGCTTCGGCCAATTGGCGCTGATAAGGCTCTAGTGTCGGGTCGTTAGGCGACTGGGCCTGCAACGCTGCCAACTGGTCTTCGGCAGTGGCAAGCTCGCTGCTGGCGAGGTTTTGCTCCAGCTGCGCGATGGCCGCAGCACGTGGGTCCGGAGCCTCGGGGGCGGCGGGCGGTGTGCTTTGGCAGGCGCCCAGCAGCAGGGAAAATGCGGCAAGGAGCAGATAACGGGAGGTGAACGGCTTCATTCCTGCGACTCTCTATTTGCGCAAAAAGCGAGCAAGTCTACACCCCTCGACGGGGCAGGACAAAACTCAGCAGAAACAGGGCGGCGGCCGCGACCACAATCGATGGTCCGGCTGGCGTGTCCTTGAACCAGGACAGCGCCAGGCCTCCGCACACTGCTAGCATCCCCAGAAGGCTTGCACCGATGGCCATCTGCTCGGGTGAGCGGGCGTGGCGTTGGGCGGCGGCGGCGGGGATGATCAGCAGCGACGTGATCAACAATACGCCGACAATCTTCATCGCGACAGCGATCACCACGGCGATCAACAACATTAGGGCCATGCGCAAAGCCGATACGGGCAAGCCTTCGACCCTGGCCAGTTCTTCATGCACCGTGATTGCCAGCAGTGGGCGCCACAGGACTACCAGAAGCACCAGAACAGCAGCACTGCCGCCGAGGATCCAGGCCAGGTCCGTTGGGCTGATCGCCAACAGATCGCCGAACAGATAGGCCATCAGGTCGATGCGGACTTCATGCATAAAGCTCAGTACGACCAGGCCTAGTGACAACGTGCTCGGCGCCAGAATGCCCAGCAGGGTGTCCGAGGCCAGCGGCTGGCGCTGTTGCAGGGTTACCAGCAGCACCGCCAGCAGCAGGCAGCCCACGGTCACGGCAATGGTCGGGCTTACATCCAGCAGGAAGCCCATCGCCACGCCCAGCAGCGCGGCGTGGGACAAGGTGTCGCCAAAGTACGCCATGCGACGCCAGACCACGAATGAGCCCAGCGGGCCAGCCACTAGCGCCAAAGCCAAGCCTGCCAGCAGGGCGTAAAGCAGAAAATCAGCCATGCTTGCAGCTATCTCCATGAACGTGGGTATGAGGTGTGGCCGGGTCGTCAACCACAGCGCCATGCAGGTCATGGGCGTGGTCGTGATGGTGGTGGTAGATCGCCAGGCTCTGGGCATTTTTGCCGAACAACTCGACAAACGCCGGGTCCCCGCTGACCTGTTCCGGGTGGCCGGAGCAGCACACGTGGCGGTTGAGGCACACCACTTGGTCAGTGGTGCTCATGACCAGGTGCAGGTCGTGAGAGACCATCAGCACGCCGCAGCCGTGGCGGTCGCGCAGGCGTGTGATCAGGCTGTACAACTCGGCCTGGCCGGCGACATCGACGCCCTGCACGGGCTCATCGAGCACCAGCAACTCGGGCTCGCGCAGCAGGGCGCGGGCCAGCAGTACGCGCTGCATTTCGCCGCCGGAGATGCTCTGCACCGGGCTGTCGATCACTTGTTCGGCGCCGACTTCCTTAAGTGCAGCCTGTGCGCGGACACGGTCTACGCCAGGCACCAGGCGCAGGAAGCGAAGTACAGAGAGGGGCAAGGTCGGGTCGACGTGCAGCTTCTGCGGCATGTAACCGACGCGCAGCTTGGGCTTGCGCCATACGCTGCCGCTGTCGGGCTTGAGCAGGCCAAGCACGGCACGCACCAGGGTGGTCTTGCCGGCGCCATTTGGGCCGATCAGGGTAACGATCTGCCCCGGCTCTACGCTCAGTGCGATGTTATCCAGCACGCTTTGCCCGGCGAACGTGACCCCAACCTGCTCCAGTCGGATTAACGCGTTGCTCATCAAGCCCCCTGGCAGCCCGCGCACAGGCCGACCACTTCGACCGTTTGCCCTTCGACCCTGAAGCCAACGTCGGCGGAGCTTGTGATAATGGCGTCACTGATGCTTTTTTGTTCAAGTTCGATGGCGGCGTGGCACTCGCGACAGATGAGGAACTGACCCTGGTGTGCGTGCTCTGGGTGGTTGCAGCCGACAAAGGCGTTGAGCGATGCGATGCGGTGTACCAGGCCGTTTTCCAACAGGAAGTCCAGCGCGCGGTACACGGTTGGAGGCGCGGCGCGGCGGCCGTCCTGCTCGCTGAGCACGCCCAGAATGTCATAGGCGCCCAGCGGCTTGTGGCTCTGCCACACGAGCTCCAGCACCCGGCGACGCAAGGCGGTCAGGCGCAGGCCTTTCTGCGCACACAGGGTGTCGGCTTCCGACAGCGCGGTGTGCACGCAGTGAGAGTGGTCGTGGGGACGGCTGGCAAGCGGTGTTTTAGGCATGAGCGGCGACAGATATTTGATAGAGACGTTATTATGTTACCCGTTCCTACGTCATTGAGTGGTCATCGTGTCCCGACTTTTTCCCGTTTTTGTCGTTTTCATCACCAGTTTGTTCATCGCAGGCACAGTTCAGGCCGAGGTACGGGTACTCACCAGCATCAAGCCTCTGCAGTTGATAGCCGCGGCTGTGCAGGACGGCGTGGCCGTGCCGGAGGTGTTGTTGCCCCCCGGCGCATCGCCGCATAACTTCGCGTTGCGCCCATCCGACGTACGGCGTGTGCAGTCGGTGGATCTGCTGTATTGGATTGGGCCGGATATGGAGAGTTTCCTGCCTCGCGTGTTGAAAGGTCGTACAGCGACGACGGTAGCGGTGCAAGACTTGCCGGGAATGAAACTGCGTCGTTTCGGTGAAGATAGCCATTCTCACGCTGACGATGCCGACGAACATGACCACGATCACCGCCCGGGCAGCCTGGATGCGCATTTGTGGTTGTCCACGGTAAACGCCCGGGTGATTGCTGCACGTATGGCAGCCGACCTGAGCGCCGCTGACCCAGTGAATGCCGAGCGTTACCAGAGCAACGCAAAGGCGTTTGCCGGACGTCTGGACGCCCTGGATGCACGCCTGAAAAAACGTATGGCGAGCATCGGCGACAAGCCTTACTTCGTGTTCCACGAAGCCTTTGATTACTTCGAAGATGCTTACGGGCTTAAGCACACCGGCGTGTTCAGCGTCGCCTCCGAAGTACAGCCAGGCGCCCAGCATGTCGCGGCAATGCGTACTCGCTTGCAGGAAGTGGGCAAGACCTGCGTGTTCAGTGAACCGCCGTTGCGCCCGCGCTTGGCAGAGACGCTGGTGGCCGGGCTGCCGGTGAAACTGGCTGAATTGGATGCGTTGGGCGGGTATACACCGGCGACGGCTCAGGGTTATGAGCAGGTGCTGGAGAAGCTGGGGAATGACTTGGCCGGTTGCCTGGAGTCGTTGTAAGCCTCACAACGAAGATCAAATGTGGGAGGGGGCTTGCCCCCGATGAAGGCGCTTCAGTCGATGATAATTTGACTGATGCATCGCCATCGGGGGCAAGCCCCCTCCCACATTTTTGACCGGGTTGGTCCTTAGAGCGCGAATGGCAGGTGGACGGTGACTTGCTGGCGCTGCGCCAACCGATGTTCGAACTCGGCGGGATCGTGAATCAACACGTCCTGGCCGGCAAATGACTCAGCGGCAATCAGCCGTGACAGCCAGAACCGCACGCATGCCACTCGCAACATGGTCGGCCAGAGCTCCGCTTCCTTCGCTGTAAACGGTCGCAGTCCAGCATAAGCGCCCAACAACGCACGAGCGCGTTGTCCGTCGATCACACCATCGTCATCCGAACACCAGTCATTCAGCGCGATTGCCACGTCGTAGAGCATCGGGCCCGAGCAAGCATTGTAGAAGTCGATCAAGCCCGTCAGGTGTGTACCTTCGAACATTGCATTGTCGCGGAACAGGTCGGCGTGCACGTTGGCGCGCGGCAGGGCGAGGATCTCGGCCTTATGGGCTTCGATTTCAGTCAATGCAGCGTTCAGCAGGCTTTGCTGTGCATCGTTCAAATGCGAAATTAGCTGCGCACCTTCGCTGAGCATCCAGTCCAGGCCGCGATCAGTTTTGCGTTCCAGCACCTTCTCGCCTTGCGTCGCCAAGTGCAGGTGACCAAGCAACTCACCTACTTGGGCGCAATGCTGTGCGTTGGCGTCTTTGATGTGCTTGCCGGCCAGGCGTGGTTGCAGCAGTGCCGGTTTACCCTTCAATTCGCGCAAAGCCATGCCATCGGTGGTCCGCAGGGCGTATGGCACAGGCAGATCGGCGTCGTGGAGCACGTCGAGCAGTTCGATGAAGAACGGCATCTCCGCGACAGGGCCGCGCTCAACGAGGGTCAGGACGAATTCGCCCTGCTCCAGGCTGATAAAGAAATTGGTGTTTTCGCTGCCGGCAGCAATCCCCTGGAAATCAAGCAGGCGGCCGAGCCCGTAAGGGGCGAGAAAGGTTTCCAGCTCGGGCCGAGCCAGGGGGGTGAACACAGACATGGTTAAAACTGCCATTACGGGCGCCGCTGTGGGCGGCGCCAATTGAAGTTAAGAAATCATTTCCATTCGAAGATCTTCCATGACGGGATCAGCATATCCGGCTGGTCAGAGCGGATGAAGTTTGCGTCGGTTCCGTCCGCGCGCACCAGGAAATAGGGAGGAGCACCTTTAACGGTCACCTTGATTGCATACAGGAATCCGTTTTGACGGTACTCCTGAATAGTCCTGTTGCCTTCCGTGCGAATGGTCACTTCCGGGTCGCCCGAAGGCGCATCGTCTGCCGCCATGGCAGCCATCGGAGCGAGTGCAATCAAGCCAGTCAACAGCAGGCGATTGAATGTACGCATGATAACCTTGTCCCTTTGTTTTCATTGGTCCGGCTATTCTAGCGCCAGACCCGCCGAAAAGGTTGATCCTGCTCATGAGCCAAGCGCCCCTCGTCCTGGTGGACGGTTCTTCTTACCTGTACCGCGCCTTCCACGCGCTGCCACCGCTGACCACCTCCAAAGGCCTGCCGACCGGTGCGGTCAAGGGCGTGTTGAACATGCTCAAAAGCCTGCGCAAGCAGTACCCGGACAGCCCCTTTGCGGTGGTGTTCGACGCCAAGGGTGGGACTTTTCGTGATGACATGTACGCCGAATACAAGGCTAACCGTCCGAGCATGCCCGATGACATGCGCGTGCAGATTGAGCCGCTGCATCAGAGTGTGATCGCCTTGGGCTTCCCGCTGCTGTGCGTTGAAGGCGTTGAGGCCGATGATGTGATCGGCACCCTGGCCCGTAGCAGCGCGGCGGCTGACCGTCCGGTAGTGATCTCCACCGGCGATAAGGACATGGCGCAGTTGGTCGACGGGCACATTACCTTGGTCAATACCATGACCGGTAGCGCCATGGACGTGGACGGCGTAAAGGAGAAATTTGGCGTCGCTCCGGAGCAGATCATCGACTATCTGGCGTTGATGGGTGATTCGTCCGACAACATCCCGGGCGTTCCGGGGATTGGTCCTAAGACCGCTTCCGGTTTGCTGGTGGGTGTGAATGGCGGCCTCAAAGAGCTTTATGAACAGTTGGATATTGTGCCGACTCTGCCGATCCGTGGTGCCAAGACGCTGCCGGCCAAGCTTGAAGAGCACCGGGAGATGGCGTTTCTTTCCTACCAACTGGCGACGATCAAGATTGATGTGCCGCTGGACGTGGGATTGGACGATCTGCACCTGATTGAACCAGACCGCGAGAAGCTGCTGGAGCTTTACACGCTGTTGGAGTTCAAGAGCTGGATTGATGAGATTCAGCGCGATGCCAAGCGTGTTGAACTGAAGGCGGTGCCGATGGCTGAGAAAGCTGTTGAACCCCAAGCGCCCGTAGAAGCCTCGTACACCACAATCCTCGACCAGGCCACGTTCGATCTTTGGCTGAAGAAGCTAAACGACGCGAAGTTGTTCGCTTTCGACACTGAAACCACCGGGATCGACGCCCAACAGGCGCAACTGGTGGGGGTTTCCTTCGCTGTGCAGCCCCATGAAGCGGCGTACATCCCGCTGACCCACTCCTACATTGGCGCCCCGGAACAGCTGGATCGTGACACCGTACTGCTGGCCTTGAAGCCGTTGCTGGAAGATCCGTCCAAGCTCAAGGTAGGCCAGCACGCCAAATTCGACATGAATATCTTGGCCAACTGCGCCATTGGCGGCGACCCGGCAAACGGCATCACCGTGCGTGGCATCGCGTTCGACACAATGCTTGAGTCCTACGTGCTGAACTCCACCGCGACGCGCCATGATATGGACAGCCTGGCCAAGAAGTACCTGGACTACGACACTGTCAGCTTCCAGGACATCGCTGGCAAAGGCGCCAAGCAGTTGACGTTTGACCAGATCGCGCTTGAACAAGCGGGTCCCTATGCGGCCGAAGACGCAGATGTAACCTTGCGGTTGCATCAGGAACTGCATGCGCAACTCGCTGCTATCCCGAGCCTGGCCAGTGTGCTGACGGACATCGAAATACCTTTGGTACCCGTGCTGGCCCGCATCGAACGCCAGGGCGCTTTGGTCGATGCGAAGTTGCTCGGCGTTCAGAGTATTGAGTTGGGCAACAAGATGGTTGAGCTGGAACGCCAGGCCTTCGAGATCGCTGGTGAGGAATTCAACCTGGGTTCACCTAAGCAACTCGGGGCGATTCTCTACGAAAAGCTGGGTCTGCCGGTGCTGAAGAAGACAGGCAAAGGACAGGCGTCTACCGCCGAAGAAGTGCTCGCCAAGCTGGCCGAAGATGACTATCCGCTGCCTAAGGTACTCATGCAGTACCGCAGCATGAGCAAGCTCAAAAGCACTTACACCGATCGCCTGCCGGAGCAGATTAACCCGCGCACCGGGCGTGTTCACACGTCATATCATCAGGCTGTGGCGGCAACCGGGCGCTTGTCTTCCAGTGACCCGAACCTGCAGAACATCCCCGTGCGTACCGCCGAAGGGCGGCGGATTCGTCAGGCATTTGTGGCGCCCAAGGGCTACAAACTGCTGGCGGCGGACTATTCGCAGATCGAACTGCGGATCATGGCGCACTTGTCCAAGGATGAGGGACTTATGAATGCGTTCCGCAACGACCTGGATGTGCATACCGCGACGGCGGCTGAGGTATTCAAGGTCGAATTGGCTGAGGTCACGTCCAATCAGCGTCGCAGTGCCAAGGCAATCAACTTTGGTCTGATCTACGGCATGGGGGCACAGAAGCTCGGCAAGGACATCGGCGTCGATACCAAGACTGCAAAGGCTTACATCGACGTGTACTTCGCCCGCTACCCAGGGGTTCGCGACTACATGGAGCGCACCCGCGCTCAGGCTGCCGATCAGGGGTACGTGGAAACCTTCTTCGGTCGCCGGCTGTATTTGCCGGATATCAATTCCAATAAGCCTCAGGAGCGCGCGGCTGCAGAACGCACCGCGATCAACGCGCCGATGCAGGGCACGGCGGCGGACATCATCAAGAAAGCCATGGTGCTGGTGGATAACTGGCTGACCGACTCGGGCCTCGATGCCAAGGTGATCTTGCAGGTACACGACGAATTGGTGCTTGAGGTGCGTGAGGACTTGGTCGAGCAGGTCAGCGAGAAGATCCGCGAACACATGAGCGCGGCGGCACAGTTGGATGTGCCGTTGGTGGTCGACGTGGGCGTTGGCGATAACTGGGACGAAGCACACTGATATCGGGCGTTTGCCACCACCGGGCGTGGTGGCAGAGTGCTTTAGTTCAAAAGTCGACGTTGGTTATTTCCAATAGTTTTCTGATACCGCCGGAACTTAACCCGTGAACTGCTACTCAGAGTTACTGAATGGGTGGTGAAGCCCTTCAATGCTCCTATGTTGTGTTAAGTGTTGGCAGATATCTGGGCCCCGCCCTAGCGGTCCAGAACTTGAACCCCGAACTTCCCCTCCCCATACGAAGTCCGGGGTTTTTTTTGCCCGCAGAAAAGTTACTCGGCGATTTCCGCGCCCTTGTCTGCTAATTCCATCCAGCCTGCCAGTACGGTGTAGGCCTCTTCCAGACCCATGCGCTTAGGCGCCGAGAACAGCTGGATGGTGATTGTGTCACCCCAACCTTTACGGATTTCGGCCTGCACTTTGAGCAGAGTGTTTTTGGCGGCGCCGTAGGTCAGCTTGTCGGCTTTGGTCAGCAGGATATGCATGGGCATGCCGCTGGCGACGGCCCAGTCGAGCATCAGCAGGTCGAAGTCAGTCATTGGATGACGGATGTCCATCATCAGAATCAAACCCTTCAAACTCTCCCGGCCACCCAGGTAAGCCTCCAGGTGACGCTGCCAGTGCAGCTTCAGCGGGATAGGTACTTTTGCATAACCATAGCCCGGAAGGTCGACCAGACGCCGATCATCGTCTAGCTTGAAGAAATTGAGCAGTTGCGTGCGGCCCGGTGTTTTCGAGGTGCGCGCGAGGCTGGCGTGGGTCAGGGTGTTCAGCGCGCTGGACTTACCGGCGTTGGAACGGCCGGCAAAGGCGACTTCAAAGCCCTCGTCATCAGGGCATTGGTCTACTTTGGCGGCGCTGAGCATAAAGGTGGACTGTTGGCACAGGCCTAGGATGGGATTCTTGAGTTGCATGAGATTTCCGATGTGGGCGGTGCCGAGAAAGGGTGCGGCAAGCGGTGTCGTTTCCGTTTCAGTAGCGCCAGTATATAATGCCGCAGATTTTGTGTGTGCTTTGTCCCAGCGAAGGATGAGGTACACGGGAGCGAAAGACCTTTATTGCGCATTAGAACGCAAAACGCTCTCAAACCCTGAAAAGGTCGATGTATGACCTGATGGTTGCTCGCTTTTGGTGCCCTGATCCCGCTTTACGGCGCTCAGGCTACACAGGAACCGGAAGCGCTGTACAACCGAGTTTGCGTGGCCACGACAGTGCGACACGTGACCGAGGGTTTCAAGGCAATGCCGCCGCGTGGTTTGTGCATGGACTGCAGTACTGAGGATTACCATGCCGTCATTGAGTTGATGGTGAGTAAACCCGGTAGATAACTCTTAAACCCTTAGCCGTAGTTGGATTAGCTGATGAACAAACTGATCGTGAGTCTGCTGTTGACCTTGGGCATCACTGGCGCTGCCGTCGCTGCAGAGGGCCCCATTAAAGGTGATGCCACTGCCGGTCAAGCGAAAGCCGCTGTGTGTGGTGCCTGCCACGGACCGGATGGCAACAGCCCGGCGCCGAACTTCCCCAAACTCGCTGGCCAGGGTGAACGTTACCTGACCAAGCAGATGCAGGATATCAAGAGCGGCAAGCGCACTGTGCTGGAAATGACTGGCCTACTGGCGAACTCCAGCGATCAGGACCTGGCAGACATCGCGGCGTATTTTGCCAGCCAGAAGGGCAGCGTGGGAGCTGCTGATCCTAAATTGGTGGCACGCGGCAAGAAGCTATTTCGCGGTGGCAATCTGGATAAAGGCCTGCCGGCCTGCACCGGCTGCCATTCACCGAACGGCGCAGGTATTGCGGCAGCGGCCTTTCCTCACTTGAGTGGTCAGCACGCTCAATACATCGCCAAGCAGCTGACGGATTTCCGCAAGGAAGAAGGTGGTCGAGCTAACGATGGCGACGCGGCGATCATGCGTACCATCGCCCGCAAGCTGAGCGATGAAGACATCGCAGCCCTCTCCAGTTACATCCAGGGCCTGCACTAAGCGCCTGCAACGTTAACGCTCGATTAATCCCGCGATGCAAGCATAAAAAGGGTGGCCCAGGCCGCCCTTTTTTGTGGCCGGTGCCGTTACACTAACGAACTCATGCCCGCGTAGACCTGTCACACCTAAAGGTCGCGTAAGGCGACTTTATTTGTCCAGGAGTAAAGCATGCGTAATCTGATCCTCAGCGCCGCTCTCGTCACTGTCAGCCTTTTCGGCATGACCGCACAGGCTGCCGACGTGCCGCTTGAAGCCGGTAAAACCTACGTGGAATTGGCCAATCCAGTGCCTGTTTCTGTGCCGGGCAAGGTCGAAGTGGTGGAGCTGTTCTGGTACGGCTGCCCGCATTGCTACGCGTTTGAGCCGGTCATCAACCCTTGGGTCGAGAAGCTGCCTAAAGACGTGAACTTCAAGCGCATCCCGGCCATGTTCGGCGGTCCATGGGATGCCCACGGCCAGCTGTTCCTGACCCTGGAAGCCATGGGCGTGGAGCACAAGGTCCACAACGCGGTATTCAACGCGATCCAGAAAGAAGGCAAGCGCCTGACCAAGCCGGAAGAAATGGCTGACTTCGTCGCGACCCAAGGCGTCGACAAAGACAAGTTCCTGGCCACCTTCAACTCGTTCGCTATCCAAGGCCAGATCAAGCAGGCCAAGGAACTGGCACAGAAGTACGGCGTACAAGGCGTACCGACCATGATCGTCAACGGCAAATACCGTTTCGACCTGGGCACTACTGGTGGTCCTGAAAATACCCTCAACGTTGCAGACCAGCTGATCGCCAAAGAGCGCGCAGCCAAGTAAGGGGCTTCCCATGCGCCGCTGGGGCACCACCGAACGTGTCGTTGGCCTGCATGACCCGCAGGTCAATGAGCATCACCTGGAATCGACAGGCTTGCCGGCGGACAATCGTCTGCGTCTGCTCAGTTTCAATATCCAGGTGGGTAACAGCACCGAGAAGTACCGTCACTACATCACCCGTGGTTGGCAGCATTTGCTGCCCCACAACGGGCGGGCCGGTAACCTGCAGAAGATCGGCGACCTGTTGAGTGACTTCGACCTGGTCGCCTTGCAGGAAGCCGACGGTGGCAGCATTCGCTCGGGCTACATCAATCAGGTCGAGCATCTAGCCCATCTTGGGGCTTTCCCCTACTGGTATCAGCAACTCAATCGCAACCTCGGGCGCCTGGCGCAGCACAGCAATGGTGTGCTCAGCCGCTTGAAGCCGACTGCCATCGAAGACCATCCATTGCCGGGTCCAAAGGGGCGTGGGGCGATCCTCGTGCGTTTTGGCGAAGGGCCTGAAGCCTTGGTGGTGGTAATGATGCACTTGGCGCTCGGGGGGCGTACGCGCAACCTTCAGTTGGCTTACGTGCGCGATTTGATTGGCAAATACAAGCATCAGGTGCTGATGGGGGATATGAACACCCATGCCAACGACCTGCTGCAGAATTCCCCGTTGCGCGACCTAGGGCTATTGGCGCCGCAAGTCGAAGCCACGTTTCCGAGCTGGCGACCGCAACGCTGTCTTGACCATATCCTGCTCAGCCCGAGCCTCACACTGGAAAGTGTGCAGGTGCTGGCGCAGCCCATTTCCGATCACCTGCCGGTCGCGGTAGAGATTCGTCTGCCGGGCTCGCTCACGGCAGATGCATTACCCGCGTTGAGCCCTGGCCCTCGCGGACCCCTTGCATGAGCGACGACGCCCAGCGCTGGAAAGAAAAATACCTGCTAAGTATCGAGCAACAAGAAAAGCTCGAACGCCGTTGGGCTGCACGCCTTGATCTGCTGCGCCGCGGGCTGGTGCGTAGCACGCTGGCGGCGGAAGGTACCGACCGTGCCGTTGATCAATGCATGAAGGAAATGCGCGACGTTGTGCGCACCGACGACATGGACGCCGCCCTCGCGGCCTTGCTGCCGCGCCTGGAAAAAGCCGTGCTCGATTCTGAGCAGCGCCGCGAAACCCGCATTGACCAGATGAGCACCGCATTGACGTCTCTGGTTACGCAGTTGCAAAAGTTGCCGCTTCCCCGTGAGGTAGCCCGTCCGCTGAAAACCTTTGCCAAGCAGTTGGATGGCCGCGTCAGCCAGGCTCGAGAGATTCCTTTGTTGCTCAGCGAGCTGAGCAGCCTGCAAGGGCAGGCGCTGAATAACCTGGAGCCGGAGGGTGAAACTCCGCGTCCTGGGCCAGGTTTGTTGCAGCGTCTGTTTGGTGCCAAGGACGCCGCGAGCGAAACGGTAGCCACTGAGCCCGTTGCCAGCCCAGCGCCGTCCCCCGTTGTGACCCACGCCGCCGCCGAGCCTCAGGAACCTGAGCAAAACTATGAGCTGACGCAAGCCCTGCGGGCCTTTGCGCCGCAGACTCAGGAGCCGGTTGCTGCACAACCTGAACCCGCCAAGGCCGTCAGCGAAGCGTTTGTGTACGAGGCGCCTGCGCAGAAGGTGGCAGAGGTTGCGCCTGTCGCCGAAGCTCCAGCGCCTAAGGCGCCACAGCCTCAGGAGGAAGAGCCAGCGGCCGAAAGCGCCCTCGCGGCCTTAATCGAGACCCCGCCGGTAGCGGTCGAGACGCCGGATGAGACGGTGATCGGTAGTCTCTCGCTCCCGCCTGTGTTGGAGGTCGATGAGCCTGACCCCAACGAGCTGCAATCGGACGGCCCCTATTCCCTGCCTGACTCACCCGAGCCGTCCTACAGCTCCGTGGCCAAGCATATTGAAGACACCCTGCTCGGCCTGCTGGAAGAGCTGTCACTGCCCGAGCGCCATCGGCCACAGGCCGAAGCCATGCGCGAGCGCCTGGCCCACGGTCTGAACTGGTACGAACTGCTGCCGATCCTTGATGACTTGGCGGTGCTGATGCTGGCGATCACCGACAGCGGCCAGCATGAGTTCGAGGCCTACCTGAAACAGCTTAACGAGCGTCTTGAGGCCTTCCAGGGCCACCTGCAAGTGGCCAGCGACGGCCATGCCGACAGCCGCTCCGCAGCCCGGGAGCTGGACACGCAGATTCGCGAGCAGGTCGACGGCCTGCAAAGCAGTGTGCAGGAAGCCGCGGACTTGGACAGCCTCAAGCAGGTGCTGGAAAGCCATCTTGAGGGTTTGCTCGGCACCATGGACGAGCACCAGCAGCAGCGTGACCAACGCGAGCAGGAAGTGGCGGCGCGCTTGAAAGGGCTGGCCGAGCGGGTTGCCAATATGGAGCAGGAGGCCCAGGGCTATCGCGAGCACCTCGAGGTGCAGCGCCAGAAGGCGCTGATCGATCCGCTCACCGACTTGCCCAACCGCGCCGCCTGGAGCGAGCGCCTCGACCATGAGGTCAATGCTTGGCACCAGCACGGCAATAATTTGTCGCTGGCGATGCTGGACCTGGACCACTTCAAGCGCATCAACGATGGCTACGGCCACCTGGCCGGTGACAAGGTGCTGAAGATTATCGCCAACGTGCTGCGCAAGCGCCTGCGCTCCAACGATTTCATCGCGCGGTTTGGCGGTGAAGAGTTTGTGCTGCTGATGCCTGATTCATCTCTGTCGGATGCCTTGGGCGTGGGTGAAGTGCTGCGTGCGGCGATCGAGGCCTGCCCGTTCCACTTCAAGGGCGAGCCGGTGACGATTACGGTATCCATGGGGGTGGCGCAATTCCAACCGGGAGAACGCAGTGACCTGGCGCTCAAACGAGCGGATGAGGCGCTGTACCGGGCTAAAGCGGCAGGTCGTAACCAAGTGCAAGCGGCATAAAAGTTGTTCTATTTTGTAACTTGACCGCTTGGCCACGGACCGTACGTTACACTGTTGCATTATCGTCTTCAGCGTGCTGTCTTCCGCCATGAAATTCTTGTACTTCACCTTTGTGCTTCTTCTGCTCGCCGGCTGCGCCAGCGGTCCCCGCCTGAACACCAGCCACCCCTCGGCGAACCACGACAATCGCGTGCAGTTCGTGGTTGTCCACTACACCTCCACCAATCTTGAACAATCACTGGCCCTGCTGACCCACGGCGAGGTCAGTGCGCATTACCTGATCGGCGACGACGCCTCTGCCACCATCTACAAGCTGGTGGATGAAAGCCAACGCGCCTGGCACGCGGGCGAAAGCGAGTGGATGGGGCGTACCTGGCTCAACTCCAGCTCCATCGGGATCGAAATTGTGAACCCCGGCTATAAGGACACGCCCACAGGTCGCCTGTGGTACCCGTATTCCGAGGCCCAGGTAAAATCGCTGGTAGTGCTGCTCAAGGACATCAGCAAGCGCAATGGCATCGACCCCAAGAACATCATTGGTCACAGCGATATAGCGCCGCTGCGCAAGCTGGACCCGGGACCGTTGTTCCCTTGGAAGCGCCTGGCCGATGAAGGTCTGGGTGTATGGCCGGATGCTCAGGCGGTCGCGCGCTTTCAGGTGCAATATGCTGCTGAACTGCCGAGCATCACCTGGTTCCAGGAAGAGTTGGCGCTTCTTGGTTACCCGACACCCCAGACCGGTGTGTTGGATGTCGCAACGCGTCATGTGATCGCGGCGTTCCAGATGCGTTTCCGGCCTTCCCTGTTTGTTGGGGAGCCGGACGCCGAAAGTGCCGCTATTTTGCGTGCCCTCAACCGGCGCTAAAGGTTAGAGCGGTAACGCCATGTAGAACTGAGTGCCCTGCCCCGGCCGCGAATACACCCCCATGCGACCGCCGTGCAGTTGCACAATCTCTTTGCACAGCGCCAGCCCAAGGCCGGCGCCGCCTTTCTTGCGGCCCACCTGGACGAAGGGTTCGAAGATGCGCCCTTGTTGGCCATAGGCGATACCTTCGCCATTGTCCTCGACACTGATGATTACCCGCTCGCCATGGCGTCGAGCCTGCAGGTGAATCTGCCCGCCGTCGGCGGTGTGACGCAGGGCGTTGCCCAAAAGGTTGTCGAGCACACGCTCCAATTGCGCTTGGTCGGCATACAGGCGTGGCAGGTCGGATTGAACTTCTACCAGCAACTCTATGTTCTGCGCATTGGCGGGCTCCACAAAGCGCGCACGAGCGTTTTCAAGCAGGTCGGTCACGTCGCACGGGCCCAGGGTGAGTTTCTGCAGGCCGTTCTGGTAGCGCGAAAAATTGAGCAAGTCGTTGATCAACTGCATCAGGCGCTGCATCTCTTCATTGACCGTATCCAGCAGGTCCGCTTCGCGGGAGTCCGCCGGGAATTTCGCACGTTCGCGGAACAGGCCGAACGCCATGTGCATACCAGTCACCGGCGTGCGCAATTCGTGGGATGCTCGCAGGACGAACTCGCTGCGTACCCGTTCAAAGGCGCGCTGTTCGGTCACGTCGTGCAGCACCATGACCGCCCCGAGAATATGCCCCTCGGTATGGCTGACAGGTGTGAGGCTGTAGGTCAGCAGGCGCAGTTCGCCCTCGACTTCCACTTCCAGATCATCCGGCGCCCGTTCCAGGTTGCCGCCGCGCAGCACCATTTGCAGCTGTTCATCCAGTTCGGGACGCATCAGCGCTTCGCCCAGGCCTTGGCCGAGGCGTTCCTCGTCCCAGCCCAACTGGCGCTGCGCGACGGGGTTGAGATGTTCCAGGCGGCCTTGGCGGTCAATCATCAGCAGGCCATCGTCGATGCTGTCTAACACAGCTTGCAGGCGCTGCTGGCCGGCCAGCAGTTCGTCAACGTTGGTCGCTTGATGCTGGCGAACCGCCTCGGCCATCAGGCCAAAACGGCGGGTTAACAGGTTCATTTCCGCTGCTGAAGAAATCGGCAGCGTCACCTCGAAATCACCTTGGCCGATCTTGTCCGCCGCTTTGGCCAGCGCCTCAATTGGCCCGCCGAATCGCCGGGCGATGCCATGGGCGGTGACAAATCCGATGATCAGCACCGCGAGCCCCACCAACCCCAGCAAACCAGCGATCAGCAACGCCCGCTCACGGGATTTATGCTCGCTGGCGCTGATGTTATCCAGGGCCTGCTTATGTTCGGTAATCAGCCCGTTGCGCAGCACATTGAAGGTTTCGGTGAGTTTTTCCTTGCTGCCCGGCGGCGGCGAGGCTTGCTGGGATTGGTCGAAGGCTTCAAGCAAGTCTTGGTATTGGAGGCGTGCCTGGCTGAAACCGTTGCCATGGCCATCGCGCTGTTCGTGGGCGATACCCTGTTCCAGCAAGTCGAAGTAACGTTTTTTGGAGGCTTGCAGCGCCTCGGGGTCAGGGCGCTGCTCCAGCATCATGATCAACTGGTCGCCAAGGATCTGGCGCAGTTTGAGGCCCAGGTCCAGGGTGACAAAGTTGCTGCGGATCAGCGATTCCTGGGTCTTAGCCATCTGCATCACGCTGACTAAGCCCAGGATCAACCCCAGCAGAGCGACGGTTATCAGCGCTGAAATGCTCAGGAATAAACGAGTGCGCAGTTTCATCGCTAACTTCATAGGGTGCAGCTCACAGGTTGTACTGTTTGCGTTTGCGATACAGGGTCGACGCGTCGATGCCGAGGGTGCGTGCCGCCTGGTCCAAGGTGTCGCTGGTGGCCAGAACCGCACCGATATGGGCTTTCTCCAGCTCGTCCAGACTCAACGCCGCCCCGATACGCGGTGCATTGTTGGTCGGTTGTTCGGCCATGCCTAGGTGGACGATTTCTACCTTTTCCTGCGGGCAGATGATGCTCGCCCGCTCCACCACGTTACGCAGCTCACGGATGTTGCCGGGCCAGCGATAGTTGAGCAGCGCTTCACGTGCTTGATCACTGAAACCCCGCGCCGGCCGGGCGTATTCCTTGACGAAGCGCGCCAGGAAACGGTCTGCCAGCGTCAGGATGTCTTCACTGCGCTCGCGCAGCGGCGGCAAGTGCAGGGTGATGACGTTGAGGCGGTACAGCAAGTCTTCACGGAAACGTCCGTCGCGCACCATGTCTTCCAGGTTTAAGTTGGTGGCGGCGAGGATACGCACGTCGGCCCGGCGGGTGACCGGGTCGCCCACGCGCTCGTATTCCTTGTCCTGGATAAAGCGCAGTAACTTGGGCTGCAACGTGAGGGGAAAATCGCCGATCTCATCAAGAAACAGCGTGCCACCGTCTGCCTGATTGACGCGGCCCAGCGTGCTCTCACTGGCGCCGGTGAAGGCGCCACGGCTATGACCGAATAGCTCGCTTTCCATCAGCTCAGCGGTCAGCGACGGGCAATTGATGGTCACGCAGGATTTCTTCGCGCGCTTGCTCCAGCCGTGAATAGCGCGGGCCAGTTCGCCTTTACCGGTGCCTGATTCGCCAAGGATCAAGATGTTGGCGTCGGTCCCCGCCACCTGGCGCGCGGTTTCCAGCACCACCATCATTGACGGGCTATGAGAGTCGAGGCCGTCTTTGGGCTGGCGCACTGCACCTTCTAAAGCCTCCAAGCGCGCGGAAAGTTGGCGCACCTCCAATTGCTTGGCCGTAGCGAGGCGCAGTTGATCGGGGCTGCAAGGCTTGACCAAGTAATCGGCGGCACCGGCTTGGATCGCGTCCACGGCGGTATCGACGGCGGAGTGAGCGGTGACAATCACCACGCGCATCCACGGTGCCTGGATACGCATATGTGCCAGCACATCCAGACCGTTGTCTTCGCCCAGGCGCAGGTCCAGGAAGCACAGGTCGAACACCTGGCGTTGCATCAGGGCATCGGCCTGGGCGGCGCTGTTGGCGGTGGCGACGGTGTAGCCTTCATCTTCCAGGCAATAACGGAAGGTGCGGAGGATCGCGGACTCGTCATCCACTAAAAGAATGCGGCCTTGAAGTTCCTTGGCTGATTCCATCTGTCCCGCGCTCCTTAACTATAAATGATGGTGTTTAGTCCCGGAATAATCGGGCAAGTTGCATGGTTTATTCTGATTGATAAAAGGCATTGCCGTGCAGGTATCTGCATCTTTTCCTACAGAGCCCCGCCTGATGGCGTTTTCATGCCTTCTTGCCACTTCGGCAACTACTCCATCGCTTTCGATCCTTTGATCCGACCACTGACCGTCGTGCATTTCGCACGGCCTATAAAGGGCGATCGTGCAGGATGCTGCACTGCCATTGTGTCTTTAATGCATAAGCTACTGATTTTATTGGGTTTTATTTTGTAAAAAAGCTGGCATGCACGCTGCAATACCTCTCTCAACGAATAATCAAAATGCGGGAGAACATCAGCATGACTCGCCAAATCCTCAGCCAATTGTGTGTATCGCCACTGCGCTTACAGCAAGGCATGTTTGCCAGCTTGGCCGTAATGGTCACGCTGATAGCAGGCCAGCAGATGCAACATTGGCAGCAGAGTCGGCAGCAAACCCCGCATTTCGAACGTCCGGCGATGACGCAGACACATTTCAGTTCCATTGGCAGCCGTACCGTCGGTGCTGCTTCTGCTGATGTAACTGCACCGCAATTGAGAGTGGCCGAGCAGGATTCCACCCTGGGCGAGCTGCCAACCCAAGAACGTTGGGTGTTTTAGGCAATAAAAGCGGCCGCTTGTGTAGGGCGGCCGTACGGCACGGCACTACCGCTGTTACCTCTATCGAAGCGTAAGGAGAATCACCATGTTGAGTTGGGCAATCACATTTCTGATCATCGCCATTGTGGCTGCAGTTCTGGGCTTTGGTGGTATCGCGGGCACCGCCACTGGGATCGCTAAGATCCTGTTCGTAGTCTTCCTGGTGATGTTCATTGCTTCGTTCTTCTTTGGTCGTCGCGGCCGAGGCTGAATATGACCACTCTGTGCTTTAAAACCATGGCTGTCGCCCTGCTCTTGGGCGGCAGCGGCCTGGCGATGGCCGCCAATGACGGCCAATCCCGGGCCAACCAATTGCTGACCGCGGACCCGCAGTACCGCGAGACTTGGCAAGACGTGGTGAAAAAAGAAGAGCGCTTGCCGGAATGGGTGATGAACCTGTCAGGCACAGCCGAGCAGATGAACGCCGTGGAAGAAGATGGTGACAAGTACTTGGTCGGGCCGCTTTGCGAAACTGCAGACACGTGCAAGAACAAGCGCCTGATCGTCGCCTTCAGCTTCGACAAGGAAGATGCCTACGCCATGTTGGTGGAAGTGCCCGCCGGTTTGCCGGCAGATAAATCCCCAACACGCCATGCCGATTACCGTTTTATCGGTAAGCCGGATGAAGGCATGCAGAAGCTGCTGATGGAGCAGCTGAAGAAAGATCCGAATTGGTACTAGGTCCCGGCTACGGGGCCAGCGTCCATAGAAAGAAGCACCCTTGCTTCTTTCTGTTTGCACCGCTCGCCAAGAGCGGTGCATGACCAAGGGGCTGGGTTGCTCTGATCAAATGGGATCGGCGTGACCTACGGGTACAGGGAGTGCCTGCGCAAGGGCCGGGTCAGGCGAAAAGCTGCGACGCAAGTTCACAAGCCCCCTGCTTGCTGAACTTGCGGCGGGCTTATGACTTTCATCCCTGCCTTTTATGCCGCCCATAGCTGCGAATTTTCTTTTTGCTTGTTCCCAACCATTACTTGGTGTGTCGGGACGACCATCTATCGAGAAAGTTTTGTCGACGCTATAGGACATTTCTGACGCAATGCCGCGTGATTCCCAGGCATTTCTGCCAACGCACCAAACACGTGCAGAATCTCTGCGCGAGCCTGAATTGGCCGGTTCACGGCATATTCACCTGACAATATGTCGCATATGAACTGACCGTTCGGACAGTTATTATGAAAAAAAGTCATGCCGATTCGGCATAGGGTAGGCGTTTACGGCATTAGACGTCGCTCCCTTGCATCGGAATAGTTGCGCCTTTTTTCGCCTGCCAGTAAGCCATTTCGGCCACGCTGCGGTGACCTTTCATGGAGGCAGATGCACACACTTTTTCGCTTTCGAGCGGTCCAGCTGGCGCATTTGCCTTAAGTTCACTTGAAGTAAGGGTAATGACATGAAGAAGGCAAAGCTAAGCCTCGCCTGGCAGATCCTCATCGGTTTGGTGCTGGGGATCGCAATCGGCGCAGTGCTCAACCATTTCAGTGCTGAAAAGGCCTGGTGGATCAGCAACGTGCTGCAGCCAGCGGGCGATATCTTTATCCGCCTGATCAAGATGATCGTGATCCCGATTGTGATTTCCTCGTTGATCGTCGGCATTGCCGGTGTCGGTGACGCGAAAAAGCTCGGTCGTATCGGCGTCAAAACCATCCTTTACTTCGAAGTCGTTACCACCATCGCCATTGTGGTCGGCCTGTTGCTGGCCAACCTGTTCCATCCGGGCGCGGGCATCGACATGAGTACCCTCGGTACGGTGGATATCTCCAAATACCAGGCGACCGCCGCCGAGGTGCAGCATGAGCATGCGTTTATCGAGACCATCCTCAACCTGATCCCGTCGAACATCTTCGCCGCTGTTGCCCGTGGCGAGATGCTGCCGATCATTTTCTTCTCAGTGCTGTTCGGCCTGGGTCTGTCGAGCCTCAAGCCTGAGCTGCGTGAGCCGCTTGTGACCATGTTCCAAGGCGTGTCCGAGAGCATGTTCAAAGTCACCCACATGATCATGAAGTACGCCCCGATCGGCGTATTCGCACTGATCGCAGTGACTGTCGCTAACTTTGGCTTTGCCTCCTTGCTGCCGCTGGCCAAGCTGGTGATCCTGGTTTACGTCGCCATCCTGTTCTTCGCTTTTGCAGTACTGGGCCTGATCGCCCGCCTGTTCGGCTTCTCGATTCTCAAGCTGATCCGCATCTTCAAAGATGAGCTGGTACTGGCTTACTCCACCGCCAGTTCCGAAACCGTGCTGCCGCGCGTGATCGAGAAGATGGAAGCTTATGGCGCGCCAAAGGCTATCTGCAGCTTCGTGGTGCCGACCGGTTACTCGTTCAACCTCGACGGTTCGACCTTGTACCAGAGCATCGCGGCAATCTTTATCGCCCAGCTGTATGGCATTGACCTGTCGATCGGTCAGCAACTGATGCTGGTGCTGACTCTGATGGTCACCTCCAAAGGCATCGCCGGCGTGCCGGGCGTGTCCTTCGTGGTGCTGCTGGCCACCTTGGGCAGCGTCGGGATCCCGCTGGAAGGCCTGGCGTTCATCGCCGGTGTGGACCGCATCATGGACATGGCGCGTACCGCCCTCAACGTGATCGGTAATGCCCTGGCGGTATTGGTCATCTCCCGTTGGGAAGGCATGTACGACGACGCCAAAGGCGAGCGCTACTGGAATTCGCTGCCGCACTGGCGCACCAAGCAAGCCCTGCCGACTGCCCAAGCCACTCGCGGCTGATAGTCCGACGGCTCTAAGACAAACCCCGGTAAATCCGGGGTTTGTCGTTTCTGCCAGCCCCGCTATCATTCGCCCCATCTTTCGGGGGATTTAACTGATGCTCAATGGCCTGTGGCTTGGCTTCTTTGTCGTGGCGATGGTGTCAGCACTGGCGCAATGGCTGGTGGGGGGTAACGCCGGGATTTTTGCGGCGATGGTGGAAAGCATTTTCGCCATGGCCAAATTGTCGGTGGAAGTGATGGTGCTGCTGTTCGGCACCCTGACCCTGTGGCTGGGCTTTCTGCGTATCGCCGAGAAAGCCGGGATCGTCGATTGGCTGGCCAAGGCCCTTGGCCCGCTGTTTCGCCGGCTGATGCCGGAAGTGCCGGCCGGCCACCCTGCCATCGGTCTGATCACCCTCAACTTCGCCGCTAACGGCCTGGGCCTGGATAACGCGGCCACTCCCATAGGCCTAAAGGCCATGAAGGCGTTGCAGGAGCTCAACCCCATCCCCAACACGGCGAGTAATGCACAGATTCTGTTCCTGGTGCTCAACGCCTCGTCTCTGACACTGCTGCCAGTGACCATCTTCATGTACCGCGCCCAGCAAGGCGCCGCCGACCCGACGTTGGTGTTCCTGCCGATCCTGTTGGCCACCAGCGCTTCTACTCTGGTGGGCCTGCTGTCGGTGGCGGTGATGCAGCGTCTGCGGCTGTGGGATCCGGTGGTGCTGGCTTACCTGATTCCGGGTGCGTTGGTGCTGGGCGGCTTTATGGCGTTATTGGCCACGCTATCTGCCACGGCGCTGGCCGGTTTGTCGTCGATCCTCGGCAACCTCACGTTGTTTGGATTGATCATGCTATTCCTGGTGATCGGCGCGTTGCGCAAGGTGAAGGTGTACGAGGCGTTTGTCGAAGGGGCCAAAGAAGGCTTCGACGTGGCCAAGAACCTGTTGCCTTACTTGGTTGCGATGCTCTGTGCCGTGGGTGTTTTGCGCGCCTCCGGGGCCTTGGACTTTGGCCTTGAGGGGATTCGCCATCTGGTCGCTTGGACCGGCATGGACACGCGCTTTGTCGATGCATTGCCCACGGCGATGGTCAAGCCATTCTCCGGCAGCGCTGCGCGGGCGATGTTGATCGAGACCATGCAGACTCAAGGTGTGGACAGCTTCCCGGCTCTGGTGGCGGCGACGATCCAGGGCAGTACGGAAACCACCTTTTATGTGTTGGCGGTGTACTTCGGCTCGGTGGGCATTCAGCGGGCGCGGCATGCCGTGGGCTGTGCGTTGCTGGCTGAGTTTGCGGGTGTCGTGGCGGCGATTGCGGTGTGCTACTGGTTCTTTGGCTGAGGCTCGGATCGCTATCGGGAGCAAGCCCCCTCCTACATGTTGATCTGTGAACACATTCAAAATGTGGGAGGGGGCTTGCCCCCGATGAGGCCCTCAGCGTTTCGCAACACCGTTGCCCTGCTGAACAACCCACTCCACCACCTGCCTGCTCAACTCATCCCCGGCCACTCCAAACCCGGCCACCACCGCCGGCACCTTGGTATCGCTCACCGCTTGGTGCACTTCAAACCGCCGGCTGGCAATAATCCGCTGATCACTGCCACGCACCAGGCGTGCGTCGAGGCGGATCACCACCTCCACCGCACTGCCCCGGTACTCACTCTGAAACGCCTGCAACTGCCCGCCCAGCTCATAGTCGGCCTGCAGATTGGTGTCGTCGGTGCTCAGCAGTGTCACCCGACCGTCACGCTGGAAGCCGTCCAGCAGGCGATTACGCAACAGCACCGGCGCGGGATCGCTCCAGCGCGAGTTGGCGTAGCTGCTGATCAGGTCGCCATTGGGCACCACGGCGATGCGTGGGCTGTCGAGGAACTCGCTGGTTTGTGGCTTGGTCAGGCGTAGCGACCAACCTACCGGGATGCCTTGAGTCGTCGTCTGGGCGGAGGCCAGGCGGTAGACGTCCGACGGGTCGGCTTTAGGCAGGATCGAGCATGCGCTCACCAGTGCCAGCGCCACAGGAGCGATCATTTGATAAGCACGCTTCATGGCGTGAACTCCTTGTTCTTATCGCTGCCCAGCAGGTAACCGCTGGGGTTGGCTTCCAGGCGGCGGGAGATGGCGCGCAGCGAACC
Organism: Pseudomonas sp. H1_D04; assembly: GCF_054683855.1. Classification (NCBI taxonomy): domain Bacteria; kingdom Pseudomonadati; phylum Pseudomonadota; class Gammaproteobacteria; order Pseudomonadales; family Pseudomonadaceae; genus Pseudomonas; species Pseudomonas sp. H1_D04. The sequence continues at coordinate 2,061,404 of NZ_CP162826.1, read as the reverse complement.
GAGTGTTTCGCGCAGTTCGCGCACCGCCGGTGCCAGTTCGTTGAGGCCCTGCATGCCACTGTTCACCGAGTCTTTGTTATTGGTCAGCAAGGTATTGATGGTGGCGGTGCTTTGCTCCAGGGATTTCATCGCCTGTTCGGCGCTGCCGAACGCCTGTTTGCCTTGATCGTTGAGCAACCCGTTAGCGTTACGCATCAGCACCGTGGTCTGCTCCAGAGCAGCGGTGGCTTGTTTGCTGACTTGCATCAGTTGTTGCATCACCACCTTGATATCGCCGCGTTGGTCGGCAATGGCGCCAGTGGTTTGTTGCAGGTTATCCAGGGTCTTGCTCAGTCGCTCGACGTTATCCGAGGAGAACATCTCGTTGGCGTTGTGCAGCAGCAGGTTGATGCCGGTCATCAGGTCATTGCTGTTGTTCAGCAGCCGCGCGATGGGTGATGGCGAGGCGATGATCTGCGGCAGGTTGCCATCCTTGCCCTTGAGCACCGCACTTTGAGGTGTCCCGCCGCTGAGTTGGATGATCGACGTGCCCGTGATGCCGGTCAGCGCGAGTTTGGCTTGGGTGTCTTCCTTGATCGGCGTCTGCCCGGCCAGGCGGATACGCGCGAGTACGCGGCGCGGGTCGTTGGGGTCCAGGCTCAGGCTGATCACGTCGCCCACCTTGATCCCGCTGTATTGCACCGAGCTGCCTTGAGACAAGCCGCTGACCGCCTCGTTGAAGATCACTTCGTAATCCTGGAAGGCGCTGTCGACGCTGGATTTGGCCAGCCACAGGCCAAACAGCATCGCGCCGACCACCACGATCACGCTGAACAGACCGATCATCACATGATGGGCTCGGGTTTCCATGTCATACCTCGTTGAGCGGTTGAGCGGCATCCAATGCCGCGCGGCCCCGGGGGCCGTGGAAGTATTCGTGAATCCAGGCGTCGTCCGTTTCCGAGACGATATCGATGGCGTCCGCCACCAGCACTTTCTTCTGCGCCAGCACCGCCACGCGGTCGGTGATGGTGTACAGCGTGTCCAAGTCATGGGTGACCAGGAACACGCTCAGGCCCAGCGCGTCGCGCAGGGTCAGGATCAGTTGGTCGAATTGCGCCGCGCCAATCGGGTCGAGGCCGGCGGTGGGCTCGTCGAGGAACAGGATGTCCGGGTCCAGCGCCAGGGCCCGGGCCAGTGCGGCGCGCTTGATCATGCCACCGGAGAGCGACGCGGGGTATTTGTCGGCGGCCGACAGCGGCAGCCCAGCGAGGGCGAGTTTGACGGCCGCCAAGTGCTCGGCGTCTCGGCGGCTGAGGCCTGCGTGCTCGATCAGTGGCAGCGCGACGTTCTCGGTCACGGTCAGCGAGGAAAACAGCGCGCCCTTCTGGAACAGCACGCCGAAGCGCCGCTCTACCAGCGAACGCTCATGCTCCGGCAGGCTCGGCAGATTCTTGCCGAACACCCGCACTTCGCCCTCGCTGGGGCGGCGCAGGCCGACGATGCTGCGCAACAGCACCGACTTGCCACTGCCGGAGCCGCCGACCACCGCAAGGATTTCGCCCTTGTACAAATCCAGGTCGAGATTCTCGTGCACGCTCTGGCTGCCAAAGCGATTGCACAGGCCACGCACTTCAATCACCGCCTCGGTGGGCGAACGGTGTAGACGACTCACCAGCCCATCTCCATGAAGAACAGCGCGGCAACCGCATCCAGCACGATCACCACAAAGATCGATTGCACCACGCTGGAGGTGGTGTGGGCGCCGACCGATTCGGCACTGCCGCTGACCTTGAAGCCTTCCAGGCAGCCAATGGCTGCGATCAAAAAGGCGAAGATCGGTGCTTTCACCATGCCCACCAAAAAGTGCTGCACGCCAATGTCCGATTGCAGTAGCGAGAGGAACATCGCCGGGGAAATATCCAGCGCCACGGCACACACCACACCGCCGCCGACGATCCCCGAGAGCATCGCCAGAAAGGTCAGCATCGGCAGCGCGACCAGCAGCGCGAGTACGCGGGGCAGTACCAGCAACTCCATCGGATCCAGGCCCAGTGTGCGGATGGCGTCGATTTCTTCGTTGGCCTTCATCGAACCGATCTGCGCGGTAAACGCACTAGCGGTGCGGCCGGCGATCAGGATCGCAGTGAGCAACACGCCGAATTCCCGCAGGAAGGAGAACGCCACCAGGTCCACCGTAAAAATTGTCGCGCCGAAGCTTTTGAGTACCGTGGCGCCAAGAAACGCCACCACGGCACCGACTAGAAAGGTCAGCAACGCCACGATAGGCGCAGCATCGAGGCCGACCTGTTCGAGATGGGCAACCATCGGCGTCAGGCGCCAGCGCTTGGGGCGGAAAATGCCACGGGCAAAGGTTTCGAGGATCAGGCCGACAAAACCCAATAATTGCTTGCTGTCCTGCCAGACGGTATCCACCGCCCGCCCGATGCGTGCCAACACCTGGATACCGGCAGCCTCTTCCGGTGCTTTTTCCGGTACGCAAAAATCGTTGAGTGAGCGGTAGACGGTCTTGAGCAACGCGCGGTCGGCAGCGGACAGGCTGCAATCGGTCTGCTCGGCGGATTGCTCGATACGGGTTGGCCCAAGCAGTTCCACCAGCAGCGAGGCGCCGGCGGTATCCAGGGCGCCGAGCCCATTGAGGTCTATGCGTGCGCCGGCGTCGTATTGGCCGTCGAGTTTGTCCGACAGCTTCTTTAGGTTTGCGTAGTGGGCCAGCGTCCAGTCCCCCGTAATCCGCAGTAACGGAGGGGCGGTGGAGGTATCGAGGTGGGCTGCGCCGGCCGTGGGACTACTGGTCATAAGCTCCGAGCTTGTATTGGCTATCCACAATTCCTACGTAATAGCACGATACAGCCTACTTCGGGTTGTCCGTTTGTGCTGCGTCAGTCACTTTGAAGCGCAGCACGCCGATCACCTGCCCGTCTTCGGTCAGCACTTGAACTTGCCAGCGGCCCGCCGAATCGGGCGGGAAGTTCTGTTTGTGGGTCCAGGCGCGATAGCCTTCCTTGCGCCCGCCGTGGATGTCCAGGGCAATGCGGTCGACCTCTTTGCCGTTGAATTTCCACACGTGGTAGATCCGCTCATTCAGCCCGCGTGGCGCGTTGATTGCGGTATAGGCATACAGCCCGCTGCTGCGCAGTTGAGCGACGGTCACTTCCTTGAGGTCATCGCCTGGCGTGCGGTCTTGCAGCTGGGTGCTGATGGCCACTTCGGTCATCCACAGCGTGGCCGGCGGTACCCAGCTGCGTAGGAACCAGCCTGCGCAACCAATCGCGGCGGTCACCCCCAGCAGCATCGCCCAGCCCTTGAGGCTGCGCAGCGGCATGCTCACTGCCAGGCTCGGGATCGACAACGCCATGGCTACGCCGAGGGCGAGCTTGTAACTCTCGGCGGTGGTCAGGTGCAGGATGATCGGCAGCGCGGTGAGCAGCGCGGCGAACAGCGTCAGTGTGTGCAGCGCCAGGAACAGCGAGCGCTTGGGCGCCAGCCATTTGTAGTACAGCGGGTCGATGATCGACACCAGTGCCGCTGCGCCGAGTAGGCCGGTGAATATCGATTGGCCACTGTTCCACGCCGTGGTGATGAAAAAGAACGGCAGCACGAAGAACAGACTTTCCTGGTGGATCATCTGGGTGGCGTAGCGCAGCAGGGGTTCGGGAATTTCCCGCTTGAACACCTTGGTGAACAGCTGGGTAAAGCTGTTCTCCAGCATCAGCCACAACCAGCTCACCAGCATGATGACCGCGATCCAACTGGCCATGCCCTGCTGACGGTCCACCAGAATGAAACTGCACACACCCGAGATGAAGCCGCCGAGTGCAATCACCCCTGGGTAGCGCTTCATCAGTTCGAGGATGCGGGTGATTAAACGGGTTACGTTTTGCATTCGGTGGTTCGCAGTCTTTGTAGGAAAAAATCCCAGACAGAATAACGTCTTAGCCCGGCGTTCGGTGCCCGATTACGTGATCCGTTTGCGATAAAGCCGCACGCCGATCAACACAATGGCGATCAGGCCGAGCACGCCGGCGCCGATCCAATTGAGCATGTCGTAACTTAACAGCGGTTTTTCGATGCGCCAGTAGCCAGGCTGCTTGAGTACCTGGCGCATGGCTTGGTTCGCCTGATCCAAGTTGACGGCCTTGATGCGTTTGACCGGGTCGCTGAAGCGGCCTTTGTCGTAGTCGGCCAATGCCGCCCAATAGTAGTCGGCCAACGCGCTATTTCCCTGCACGGCCCAGGCTTGCCGAGCGATGGCGGCCTGTTGCAGGCGGGCGAAGGTGGCCGGGTCGAGGCCGTCTTTGAGCAACTGCGCGGTGAGGTCGTGCAGTACCTGTTCGGCCTCAGGGAGGTTTTCTCGCTCAAGGTCGGCATTCAGGCTGAGGAAACCGACGCCGCCGAGCACTTCGCGTTCGCTCCAGGGGCCGTAGGACAAACCGTGCTTGAGGCGCAGTTGACGGTACAGCGCCCAGTCGAGGTAGTCCTTGAGCAGGTCGTAGGTTTCATCGTGCTGGTCGTCCAATACCGGTTCTGGGAACAGCCAGTGCAGTTTGGCGCTGTTGCCTACCCAGCCGTGGATCAGTTCGCGGTGGCTGTTGGCGGTGTGCTGGATTTCCGGCAGGGGCCTGTGCTCGGTGGGGTCTACCGGGTCGAGTTCGCCGTAGGTGCGTTCCAGGTAGGCCGGCAGCAGTTTGTCGAGTTCGCCGACGACGATCAGGGTCATGTTGTTGGGGGCGTACCAATTCTTGCGCAGTGTCTGCAACTGGTCGCGGGTCAGTTGCTCGACCTCGGCGCGTTCGGCGCATTTGAGGCCCAACTCGACGGCCAGTTGATTGCTGGCGGTGTGGCCCAGGTCCTGACGGTCCAGCAGGCGTTGCAGGTGCGAGTAATGGCCGCCGTCTTCGCGCTCTACTACTTGTTTGGCCGCATTGATATTGGCGTCGGTCAACTCAGTGCGGGTGATGATTGCCAGTAACAGGTCGAGCACCTTGCGCTGGTTTTTCGCGGGAGCCTCAATTACGAAGGTGGTGTCGGCATTGCTGGTGTAGGCGTTCCACTCGCCGCCCAGGGCCTGCATGCGCTCTTCGAGGTCGCCTTCGCCGCCGCCGTCGATGCCACTGAACAGCAAGTGTTCGAGCAAGTGCGGCAACTCCTTTTCCTCACAGCCGAAGTCATCCAGGCCCACACCGACCACCAAACGGATCGCCACGTGCCCACGTTCGGTGCCCGGCTTGAGTAGCAATTGCAGGCCGTTGGGCAAGGTGTAGCCCTCGACTTGCAGGCGGTCAAAGGCAAAAGCGTGGGCAGAACCCATAAGCAGGCAGGCGAATAACAGGCGACGCATAACTGGCTTCCTGGCGAGTGAGGTCAGCTCTAACTGACTTCACGGGCCATCGTACGTTCAGGGCGAATGCGTGATGTCGGCAATATCTTCGGCCGAGAGCGCGCCTGTGTCGGACGTTTCCAACACTACATACGCACTGCTACAAAACAACGAATTGAGGCGTTTCATGTCGGCAATCAGCTCCAGGTGCAGGGAACTGGTCTCCAGGCTCTGTACGATTTTGCGTTGCAGACGGCTCACATGGGCGTGGGCCAAGCGGCGCTCCTGGGCGCGAAAGCGGCGCTTTTCGCGTAGCAATTGGCGTGCGCTTTCCGGGTCGGCGCTGAGGAATACCGAAAGGCCGAGTCGCAGGTTGGCTATCAACTGGCTGTGCAGGCCGGTGAGTTCTTCCAGGCCTACTTCGGAAAACTGGCGGCGCTGAGAGGTTTTCTGCTGCTGGACTTTACGCAGCATGCGTTCTATCAGGTCGCCGGCGAGCTTCAGGTTGATCGACAGTTCGATGATCTCGGCCCAGCGGCGACTGTCCTGTTCGCTCAGGTCTTCGCGGGGCATTTGCGCCAGGTAGAGCTTGATTGCGCTGTAGAGCGCTTCGACGTCATCACTGAGGCTGCGCATCTCCTGGGTGATCGCAGTTTGCTTGCCGCGCAGTACTTCTTGCATGGCGGTGAGCATGTTGTCGATCAGGTCGCCCAGGCGCAGGGTTTCGCGGGCTGCATTGGCCAGTGCCAAGCTGGGCGTGGTGAGGGCCGTGGGGTCAAGATGACGGGGTTTGGCCTTGCCGTTGGCCTCTTCTCGCTCGGGCAGCAACCACGCGCAGAGGCGCGCCATTGGGCCGATGGTCGGCAGCAGGATCAGGCAGCGACTGACGTTGTAGAGCAGGTGGAAGGTGATGACCATGCCTTGGGTGTTGTAGTCCAGGCCGTCCATCCACAGTACCAGCGGGTCGAGCACCGGGATGATCAGCAGCAGGCCAATCAGTTTGTACAACAGACTGCCCAGGGCCACTTGGCGCCCGGCGGCGTTCTGCATGCTAGTGCTGAGGAAGGCCAGCACGCCGCTGCCGATGTTGGCGCCGATCACCAGGCCGATGGCCACGTGCAAGCCGATCACCCCGGCGCCGGCGAGGGTGGCGGTCAGCAATACGGCGGCCAGGCTGGAGTAGGAAATCATCGCAAACAAGGCGCCGACCAGTGCGTCGAGCAAAATGTCGCCGGTCAGCGAGGCGAACAGCACTTTCACGCCCTGGGCGTGGGTAATCGGGCCGGCGGCTTCCACGATCAATTGCAGCGCGAGGATGATCAGACCGAGGCCTATTCCTACTCGCCCCAACTGCCCTGCCCGCGTCTGTTTGCGCGACAGAAAGAAAATAACGCCGAGAAAGATCAACAGCGGCGACAGCCAGGACAAGTCAAAGGTCAGCACCCGCGCCATCAGCGCGGTACCGACGTCGGCGCCGAGCATAGTCGCCAGTGCGGGCATCAGGCCCATCAGGCCCTGGCCCACAAATGAGGTCACCAGCATGGCCGTGGCGTTGCTGCTCTGCACCATGGCTGTCACCAGGATGCCGGCGACAAACGCAAGCCAGCGTTTGGACATGTTATGCCCGATGACTTGACGCAAGTTAGAACCGTAGACCCGCAGGATCCCGGTACGGACGATGTGCGTGCCCCAGATAAGTAGGGTCACGGCGGAAAGCAGATTGAGCAAGGTCAGCATGCTCGGCCCCCCGTGTAGGTGTGCTCCAACAGGAGCGAAGGAAAGTTGCCGCGTGCCGCTCTACGTCTTGTACTTAAGCTGTAGTTGGCGAATGGGCTCGGCGCCAGCATCGCATAGCTAAAGTGGGGATTGAAACAAAACTGTCATGAAATCAGCTTTTTGCGGATGAAAAAAAACGGGACGCAAGCGCCCCGTTTTTTACGACTGGCTCGGGTTATTGACCCGGGATGTCCTTACGCAGTTTCACAGGATCCTGCTGTTTCTTCTTTTTCGCGATGGCGGTGCGCATCTTAATGTTCACCGCTTCTACCGCCAGCGAGAATGCCATGGCGAAGTAGACATAGCCTTTAGGCACATGCACGTCGAAGGATTCGGCGATCAGCACTGTACCCACCACCAGCAGGAACGACAGCGCCAGCATTTTCAGCGACGGGTGCTTGTCGATGAAATCGCTGATGGTGCCGGCAGCCAGCATCATCACCAATACGGCAACCACAATCGCGGCAACCATGACCGGTACGTGGGAGACCATGCCGACGGCGGTGATCACCGAGTCCAGGGAGAACACGATGTCGATGATCGCGATCTGGATGATGGTGTAGATGAACTTGCCACCGGCGCCTTTCGGCTCGTCCTGGGTTTCGTCTTCACCTTCCAGTGCGTGGTACATCTCTTGGGAGCTTTTCCACAGCAGGAACAGGCCACCGAAGAACAGAATCAGATCGCGACCGGAAATGCCTTGGCCAAACACCACAAACAGGTCGGCAGTCAGTTGCATGACCCAGGTGATCGACAGCAGCAACAGGATGCGCGTGACCATGGCCAGCGCCAGGCCGAATATCCGGGTGCGAGCCTGCATATGCTTAGGCATGCGGCTGACCAGGATCGAAATCATGATGATGTTATCGATGCCCAGGACGATCTCTAGGGCCGTCAGGGTGAAGAAGGCAATCCAGATTTCCGGATTGGTCAGCCATTCCATGTGTATTCCTTTGAGCGTGTGTTAGACCGCACCGGCGTAGGGCCGGCGCAGCTGGGTTGTACGATTATAGAGTGCTGAACAGCGGAAAAATCCCCATCAGCAATGCGGCGAACATTATGCACAGGCACACCAGCACTGCCCACTTCAGGGTGAAGCGCTGATGATCGCCAAATTCGATACCGGCCAGGGCGACCAGCAAGTAGGTCGACGGTACCAGCGGGCTGAGCAAGTGCACCGGTTGGCCAACGATGGAGGCGCGGGCCATTTCCACTGCGGTGATGCCGTAGTGGCTGGCGGCTTCGGCCAGTACTGGCAGTACGCCGTAGTAGAACGCATCGTTGGACATGAAGAAGGTGAACGGCATGCTCACCAGTGCGGTGATAACGGCCAGGTACGGGCCCAAGGCGTCAGGGATGACCGCCAGCAGGCTCTTGGACATGGCATCGACCATGCCGGTGCCCGACAGGATGCCGGTAAAAATACCCGCGGCGAAGATCAGCCCTACCACCGCCAGTACGCTGCCAGCATGGGCGGCGACGCGGTCTTTCTGCTGCTGCAGGCACGGGTAGTTCACGATCATCGCGATACTGAACGCCACCATGAACAGCACCGGCAGCGGCAACAGGCCGGCGATCAGTGTGCACATCAGGGCCAGGGTCAGTGCGCCGTTGAACCAGATCAGCTTCGGACGGCGGGCGTCTGGAAATTGCGACACGCTGATTTCGCTATGGTCGATCTCGTCGCCCTGCAGGTGCAGTTCGCCCAGGCGAGCACGTTCGCGCTTACCGTACATATAGGCGATCGCGAGGATAGCGACGACGCCGGCGGCCATGGCCGGAATCATCGGTACGAAAATATCCGAAGGGTCCACATGCAGCGCACTGGCGGCGCGGGCGGTCGGGCCACCCCAAGGGGTCATATTCATCACGCCACCGGCGAGAATGATCAAGCCGGCCATGATCCGCGGGCTCATGCCGATGCGCTTGTACAGCGGCAGCATGGCGGCCACGCAGATCATGTAGGTGGTGGCGCCGTCACCGTCCAGGGACACCACCAGGGCCAGTACTGCGGTGCCGACTGAAACCTTCAGCGGGTCGCCTTTGACCATCTTGAGGATCTTGCGCACGGCCGGGTCGAACAGGCCGGAGTCGATCATCAAGGCGAAGTAGAGGATGGCGAACATCAGCATCACGCCGGTTGGCGCGAGCTTGGTGATGCCTTCGAGCATCATCGGGCCGATCTTCGGTGCGAAACCGCCGAACAGCGCGAACAGGATTGGCACGATGATCAGGGCGATCAGCGCAGACAGGCGCTTGGTCATGATCAGGAACATGAACGTGATGACCATGGCAAAGCCAAGGAAAGTCAGCATAGGAATACTCCAGGCGTAGCGCGGCTAGGGAATGGCGAACCGGGATGGGTCAGCGCAGAACGAAAGGCACGAGGCGTACGGGGGGAGTTGGGGCGAACAGGCGGGTACGGACGGACATCGGGAATCACCATTGTTGTTGTAAACAGCCGGTCTTTTGCCGGCAGTGGGGGCGATCCTAGACGTGAAAGCTTTCAGCCAGCTTTCGCTGGCTAAACAGGTGATATGGAAAAGACGCACGGTCTTCAAGGGGGCACAGGTGAAAATGTGGGAGGGGGCTTGCTCCCGATAGCAGAGTGTCAGTCACTGCATGTGCAAGCTGACCCACCGCCATCGGGAGCAAGCCCCCTCCCACATTTGATATGTGTTTACTTCGGCTGCTTCAGGGCAGCTCAAGGCCGCCCGCTGCTTTGTGCAGTTTGCGCAGGTGTTCGCCCACCTGCTTGAGGTTGGCTTCGCATGCGGCGATTTCTGAGGCGCGAGCAGGGTCCAGCAGCGCCCTCACCTCTTTATCCAGCTCGCCGGTCAGCGATTGCAGCTGTTTCTGGCGTTCGGCGCTTTCCGATTCCAGGCGTTTGGCTTCCGACGGTTGTGGCAGGCCGTAGCCGCCGCTGCCGAGCAATTCTGCTGGCCTGCTGAGGAACCCACTGTTGGCGAGGATCTGTTGCAGCGTGGCGTTGGCTTTTTCCATGCCGCCGTTTTTCAGCTCGCGGGCACCGAGATAGCGCTGTTTGACCTCATCCTGAGCCAGCATCAGCTGCTTGCGAAAGCTTGCCTGTTCCAGCAGCAACAACGCGGCGCTGGTGCGCAGATCGGCCTGGTCGAACCATGGGCGCCGTTGCGCTGCGCTGAGCGATAGCCAATCTTCAACCTGGGTCTGTTTGATCGGCAGGTGTTTGCGCAGCACATCGAACATCGCCTGATAACGCTCGCGGAACGAGTCAAAGTGATAGCCCAGTCGCAGGGCTTCACGTTTGTCATTCAGCACGCTGGTATCGGCCAGGCCGCGGGCTTGTAGCACTTCAAGCAGGCCGTTGGGGGTGATGTTGTCCAGGCCGGTGAGTTGCGGGTTGGCGCTGCCGCTGCGTAACAGCTTCAGGCTTTCGACCGCGCAGTTATTGGACAGGAAGAAGTAGTTTCCGTCGTAGCTCCAGTGCATCTCTGCAGCGTGTTCGACGGTGTCGTTGATCTCTTGTCGTGACAGTCTCAACGGCACGGAAGCCAGGCCGCGCAGCTCGGTCTTGGTGTATTCGTCGATCACCTGGGCCAACGGAAGCACAAACAGGCGTGACGGGTACTTGCCCACCAGGCCATCCCAACTCGACAGTTGTACGTCACCGACGAACGCGCGGTAGGACAAGACCAGATGCTGGTCCAGGTCCAGCCGGCAATCTGGTCCGCGGGGACGGCCCGGTGCGCAGATCACCAGGCGCAACATGCTGTGGCCCCAGCGGCTGACCAGGTTCTGGTTGGCTTCGGCCAGCAGATAGTCGATTTCATAGACCCGCTCCGGGTCCACGTGGCCCAACGGCGTCTTTGCAAAGTCGTTGCCCGCATTGAGGAACGGGTAGGCCTTGGCGCAGGCATCCTGTTCAGGCGGTGCCCAGCCGAAGTGTTGCTGGTAATAGCGGAACAGTGCGGGGCGTCGGCAGGCGTAGCTTGGATCGAGGAGGAAGTACTCCATGTTGACCGCGACGAACTCCAGCGGGCTGCTGGTTTCGTAGATGTCTGGGCTGCGCACGATTTGGCGGTTGTGCTGCTCGCGCTCACCGCGCCGGCCGACATACTGCGGCCAGCCGGCGAGGTCCAGCAGCCGCGGGTCATCGCTGAGGGTGAAACGGCGTTCATTCTGGCCACGGCATTGATCGGGCAGGCCGATCAGGCCGGTGATGCTGTTCTGGCGGCTGCAGCGCTGGATCAGCGCGCGCTCGTCCTTGGACCACAGGCGCGCACGGTCATAGATATGGGTCAATTCATGCAGCACGGTGGCGAGCATTTCCCGGCGCACGGTGCCGTGGGGGCGATTGGTTTTCTGGGTGGCGGCGCTGCCATCGGTCAGGGGAGCGAGCAGATTGCGGTTGAGGTCCAGTTCGGACACCAACGAGGCCTGACCATAGGCATTTTCGGGCATCTTGTCGGTCCAGCCGACATCGATGCGTCGGTCCAACTGCTCGATAAAGCGCGGCGGCAGTGAGCGCATCGCTTCATCGAGCAATGCCTGGCTGGCCTGCTGTTCGGCCGGGCTCAAGCCTTCTGTCTTGAGCCGCAGTTGCAGGCTGGCCTGGGCTGGGCTGGCACACAGCAGCACAGTCCCGGCCAGGAGCCAGGCAGCGAGGCGCCTCACAGAGCGAGGATGGCTTCGGCGAGGGTCTGGTCGCTGGCGTCGCGGGCTTCCGGCAGGCGGGTGCGCAGAGTATCGAAGGCGGCTTCTAACTGTGCGCCTCGGATTTCGCCATTGGTGGCGACGAAACTGGCGGCGTCGTCGTGAGCTTCGCGCACGACTTTGGAGTCGCGGATGGAGGTGGTGGTGTCCGAGGTGAAATCAATGGTGCGGCCGGAGGCGCGGACAATGATGTTACTGGTGGCCACCAGGGTATGCGCCTGGGCAACGTCGGCCAACAACAGCAGGCCAAGGGTGGCGGCGATCAACGGGCTACGCATGGAAGAACTCCGAATACAAAGATGGAAACACAAAGATGATTATTGGACGAGAATTGCCTGCGCCAGTTCAAGGTCGCTTGCATGAAGTTTTGGTTGGTTCCGGCGCAGGTAATCCAGTGCCGATTCCAGCCGCGCTCCACGCCATTGGCCGTCAGTGGCGATGAACGCGGCGGCGTCATCCTGAGCGGCCACTACTACTTTGCGGTCGAACGGTGCGGAGGTCACCTTGCTGGTGGCATACGCGCTCGCAACGGTGCTCTGGATGGTCAGGTCAAAGGCCGAAGCCAGTGGCGACCAGCCAGCGAAAAACACGACAGGGACAATTAACAGGCGGTATGAAAAAGCCATGGGACTCGACAACTGAAAACGAGCGCCAAGGCTAGCGCAATGCCCCGGCGAGAGCCAGCGCCGAGGCATTCAAGAGCAACTGGCGCTCGCTCATATCAGGTGCGATCAGATAGCCAGGATGGCTTGAGCCAGCTGTGCGTCAGTCGCGGTATTCAGTTGTGGTGCTTGTTGGCGGATCTGGGCCAAGGCGCTTTCCAGCTTCACACCACGAATGGCTCCTTCGCTGGCGACAAAGCTGGCAGCGTCGTCTCGGGCGGCACGCACGACTTTGTTATCGCGAAGGGACGAAGTGGCATCGGAGGTGGCGTCTGAAGTGGCCTTCAATGCGCCGACGATGGAGTCGGTGGTCACTATAAAGCTGGAGGCATTGGCGTTTGCAGCCAGGACCAACAGGGCGGCGGCGCTGAGCAGGCGAAGACGGGACATGGGGTGACTCCTATAAATGAGCAATAAAGGTGGCGCAGAGACTCGCCGAATGTTGATTGGATATTAGGCCGCGGCTTATCAGTTCGGATAGGTTTTGTGCAGTTCTGAAAACTGTACCTATTACATTATTGATTGATGAAACTGTACCTGTTCCTCTAAATGCATGACTGGAAACGCACGCGCCTAAAACAACAAAGCCCGCCTCCGGTCTCCCGGGGCGGGCTTTGTTTTGACAAATCAGTGCTGGCAGTGGACCCGGTGGGTCAGGGCCAGCGAGCGCTAATTAGCGCCAGAACGGCTTGCTCAGCTCTTCGTAGCGTTGAGCTTCGCTGATACCGGCGTCAGCCAGCAGACGCGAATCCAGACGAGCCAGTTGGTGGCGGCTGGAGATGCGGCGCTGCCACAACATCAGGTTGGCCAGAACGCGCAAAGGCATGGAAGCCTGGGTGTTTACAGCTTTTTCTTCGAAGAACAGTTCGGAACTGAGTGTACGTTCCATGATGACATCCTTCCGCTTATGGCGGCATTAGGTAGTGGTTTAACTGATGCCAATGATCCTCCTCCGGCGCAAGACTCTCTAGATACAGTTCACCTGTATTGTGAGGGGCCAGTTAACTGTTTATAGGTGCTGTACGGTACGAAAATGGGGCAACTGTACTTGTCTGCACTTTAATGGTGCGAAATTGGTAGTTATGGGGATATGCGTAAGATTTTTCTGTCGGAAAAGACCAGTACAGCAGTACAGTTTTATTAAGAAGTGACGATCAGGAAGCCGAGCTGATGAAGGTGTGTTTGCATCAGCCCGGATCTGTATCCATCAAGCCTTGAGCATATGCCCGGTTTCTTCCAGGTTAATGTGCCAACTCAGTGCTTCTCGCAGGATGTGTGGGGTGTGTCCGCCGATGGCGCAGGCCGCATTGAAGTAATTGTTCAGCGCATCGCGGTACGCCGGGTGCACACAGTTGTCGATGATCACCCGTGCGCGCTCCCGTGGCGCCAGGCCGCGCAGGTCAGCGAGGCCGACTTCGGTGACAAGGATGTCGACATCATGCTCGGTATGGTCCACATGACTGACCATCGGCACCACGCTGGAAATCGCGCCACCCTTGGCAATTGACTTGGTTACGAAGATCGCCAAGTGCGCGTTACGCGCGAAATCGCCTGAGCCACCAATGCCGTTCATCATCCGCGTGCCGCAGACGTGGGTGGAGTTGACGTTGCCGTAGATGTCGAACTCCAGCGCCGTGTTGATGCCGATAATGCCCAGGCGACGCACCACTTCGGGGTGGTTGGAGATTTCCTGCGGGCGCAGCACCAGCTTGTCCTTGTAGTGCTCCAGATTGCCGAACACATCGGCGTTGCGCCGTTCCGACAGCGTGATCGAGCTGCCCGACGCGAAGCTCAGCTTGCCGGCGTCGATCAGGTCGAAAGTCGAGTCCTGCAGCACTTCGGAATACATCGTCAGGTCTTCGAACGGCGAATCGATCAATCCGCACATCACCGCGTTGGCGATGTTTCCGATACCCGCCTGCAGGGGGCCGAGCTTGTTGGTCATGCGACCGGCATCCACTTCCTGTTTGAGGAAGTGAATCAAGTGATTGGCGATCCCTTGGGTGTCACTGTCAGGAGGTGTAACAGTAGAAGCTGAGTCCGCCTGGTTGGTGATGACAATGGCGACAATCTTTTCCGGCGGGATGGGAATCGCGGTGCTGCCGATGCGGTCATCGACCTTTACCAGCGGGATCGGCGTGCGAGTCGGGCGGTAGGTTGGGATATAGATGTCGTGCAACCCTTCGAGATTCGGGTTGTGTGCCAGGTTGATCTCGATGATCACCTGCTTGGCGAAAATCGCGAAGCTGGCCGAGTTACCCACGGAGGTGGTGGGCACGATATGCCCTTGTTCGGTGATCGCCACGGCTTCGATCACAGCAATGTCTGGCAGCTTGAGCTGGTTGTTGCGCAGTTGCTCGACGGTTTCCGACAGATGCTGGTCGATAAACATTACTTCGCCGGCATTGATTGCCTTGCGCAGCGTGCTATCGACTTGAAACGGCATGCGTCGTGACAGCACGCCAGCTTCGGTCAGTTGCTTGTCCAGGTCATTACCCAGGCTGGCACCGGTCATTAGGGTGATTTTCAGCGGGGACGTCTTGGCGCGTTCGGCCAGGGCGTGGGGGACGGCCTTGGCTTCACCGGCTCGGGTGAAGCCACTCATGCCGACGGTCATGCCGTCCTCGATCAGTGCGGCGGCGTCTGCCGCGCTCATGACCTTGTTCAACAACGAAGGCAAGCGGATACGATCACGGTACATGAATTGTTATCTCAGGCTACGGAAGCAAGGTGGGCAGTGTAGTGATTTCAAAAAGTTTCGGCCCGCTACCATGGTCGAATGCCGAGTAGTGTTTTAGAGCCTTTGGTCGGGTTTCATGCGGTAATAAAAAACCCCAGCCTATCGCAGGCCGGGGTTTTGAGTATTGCGCTGAAGCAGTGTTACTCGACGGCTTTGACCATGTCTTCGATGACCTTCTTCGCGTCACCGAAGACCATCATGGTCTTGTCCAAGTAGAACAACTCGTTATCCAAACCGGCATAACCGCTGGCCATCGAGCGCTTGTTGACGATGATGGTTTTGGCCTTGAAGGCTTCCAGAATCGGCATCCCTGCAATTGGCGAGTTCGGATCGTTCTTCGCGGCCGGGTTGACCACGTCGTTTGCGCCCAGCACGAGGACTACGTCGGCCTGGCCGAATTCCGAGTTGATGTCTTCCATTTCGAACACTTGATCGTAAGGCACTTCCGCCTCGGCCAGCAGGACGTTCATATGCCCAGGCATGCGCCCCGCTACCGGGTGGATTGCGTACTTCACGGTCACGCCGCGGTGAGTCAGCTTCTCGGTCAGTTCCTTCAGCGCGTGTTGCGCACGTGCCACCGCTAAGCCGTAGCCTGGAACGATGATCACGGTGTCGGCGTTGGTCAGCAGGAAGGTTGCGTCGTCGGCCGAGCCGGACTTCACCGGGCGCGCTTCTTTCGAGCCTGCCGCAGCACCGGCATCCGGCGCATTGCCGAAACCGCCGAGCAGTACATTAAAGAAGGAACGGTTCATCGCCTTGCACATGATGTACGACAGGATCGCGCCGCTGGAGCCCACCAGGGAGCCGGCGATGATCAGCATCGAGTTGTTCAGCGAGAAACCGATACCCGCCGCTGCCCAGCCGGAGTAGCTGTTGAGCATCGACACGACGACCGGCATGTCGGCGCCGCCGATTGGGATGATGATCAGCACGCCCAGCACGAAGGCCAGGGCCAGCATCAGCGCGAAGGCGGTGAGGTTGCCGGTGAACATAAAGGCCAGGCCTAGGCCGAGGGTCAGCAGGCCCAGCACCAGGTTCAGTTTGTGCTGACCGCCGAACTGTACCGGTGCGCCCTGAAACAGGCGGAACTTGTACTTGCCCGACAGTTTGCCGAAGGCGATCACCGAACCCGAGAAGGTGATTGCACCGATAGCAGCGCCGAGGAACAGTTCCAGGCGGTTACCGGCAGGGATTGAATCGCCCAGGTGCTTAACGATGCCCAACGATTGCGGCTCAACCACTGCTGCGATAGCGATAAACACCGCAGCCAGGCCGATCATGCTGTGCATGAAGGCAACCAGCTCCGGCATCTTGGTCATCTCTACGCGCTTGGCCATGATCGAGCCGGCGGTACCACCGACCAACAGGCCGACGATTACGTAGCCGATACCGGCGGTGGCGAGCTCAGCGCCCAGCTTATAGATGAGGCCCACAGTGGTGAGCACCGCCAGCGCCATGCCAAGCATGCCGAACAGGTTGCCGCGTCGCGATGTGGTCGGGTGCGACAGGCCCTTAAGGGCCTGGATAAAGCAGATCGACGCGATCAGGTAGAGCGTCGTTACCAGATTCATGCTCATTACTTCTGCACCTCTTCTTTCACAGCTTTGGGCGCTTTCTTCTTGAACATCTCAAGCATCCTACGAGTCACCAGGAAGCCGCCGAACACATTGACTGCCGCCAAAGCGACCGCCAGCGTGCCCATGGTCTTGCCCAATGGCGTCACTGTGAGGGCGGCGGCCAGCATGGCGCCGACGATCACAATCGCGGAAATGGCGTTGGTTACCGCCATCAATGGCGTGTGCAGCGCGGGGGTAACGTTCCAGACCACGTGGTAACCGACATAAATCGCCAGCACAAAGATGATCAGGTTGTAGATACCGGGGGAGATAAGCTCTTCCATCGTCTGAATCCCTGCTTAGGCGTTTTTGCGGATGACTTGGCCGTCGCGGCACATCAGGCACGCGGCGACTATGTCGTCTTCGAGGTTGAGTTCAAACTGCCCTTCCTTGTTGAAGACCAGCTTCAGGAAGTCCAGCAGGTTGCGCGCGTACAAGGCTGACGCGTCGGCGGCGACAGCACCGGCGAGATTCGTCGGGCCACAGATGATCACGCCGTTTTCCACAACGGTTTCGTCAGCCACGGTGAGCGGGC
This sequence comes from Pseudomonas sp. H1_D04, assembly GCF_054683855.1. Classification (NCBI taxonomy): domain Bacteria; kingdom Pseudomonadati; phylum Pseudomonadota; class Gammaproteobacteria; order Pseudomonadales; family Pseudomonadaceae; genus Pseudomonas; species Pseudomonas sp. H1_D04. Next base: position 2,044,060 of record NZ_CP162826.1, on the reverse strand, counting down.
AGTTGCCACCTTGGGCGGCGGCGAGGTCGATGACCACCGAGCCAGGCTTCATCTGCGCGACGGTCTCGGCGCTGAGCAGTGTGGGTGCTTTACGCCCGGGAATCAGTGCGGTGGTGATGACGATATCGGCTTGCTTGGCGCGCTCGTGCACGGCCAGGGCCTGGCGCTGCATCCAACTGGTTGGCATCGGGCGTGCGTAACCACCGACGCCGACGGCGCATTCGCGTTCTTCGTCAGTCTCGTAGGGCACGTCGACGAACTTGGCGCCGAGGGATTCAATTTGCTCTTTGACGGCCGGGCGCACGTCAGACGCTTCGATCACTGCGCCCAGGCGTTTCGCCGTGGCAATCGCCTGCAGACCAGCAACACCGGCGCCGAGGATCAGCACGCGCGCGGCTTTGACGGTGCCGGCGGCGGTCATCAGCATCGGCATGAAGCGCGGATAGTGATGAGCAGCCAGCAGTACGGCTTTATAGCCCGCGATGTTGGCCTGAGACGACAACACGTCGAGGCTCTGTGCCCGTGAAGTGCGTGGCGCGGCTTCAAGAGCGAAAGCGGTGATGCCCTTCTCCGCCAGCTTGGCAATGGTTTCGTTGCTGAACGGATTGAGCATGCCCACCAACACGGTGCCGCTTTTGATCAGCGTAAGTTCGCTGTCGCTGGGCGCTACCACCTTGAGGATCAGCTCGGCGCCGAACGCATCGTTGGCACTGCCAATGGTTGCGCCTGCCGTTTCATAGGCACTGTCGACGACACTGGCTTTCAGGCCAGCCCCGCTTTGTACAGTGACCTTATGGCCCTGGCCGATCAGCTTCTTGATGGTTTCCGGGGTGGCAGCCACCCGCGTTTCACCGGTCTGGGTTTCGAGAGGAACACCAATGTGCACGTCAAATCTCCTGCATGATCTTTTTGCTTTTGATCTTTTTGTAAAAAGGCCAGTGCACCGCGAGTGGCGCAACTGGGGCGGCCGATCAGCACGATCCCGCTGAAATGACAGCGGGGCGCGGCATTTTGCAGGCGAACTTTACGGCCTTCAAGGGATTATGACGGGTGACGAAAAATTAACTACAAGTCACCCTGTGACTGATTGTCGCAACATGCTGAAATAACCTCTTTAAATACAGGTAATTAAAGGGCCCTAGGTGATTTTTTGGTGTTTGCCCATGATTGATGTGAATAGTCGGGCATTGGCCTGTTGGAGTCGCTGCAAGCCACTAAAATCATGGTGTTAAGCCCTATTTTTGATGGATAGATACAGTCTGTGAAAATGCGACATATACGTATATCTGTAGGATCAAAAATTAACTGACTACAAAGTCAGTATGAGGGCTTTGGCCTTTAATTGCTGGGGCTATAGCGCTGGGATTGGTCAATGAGCCAGTCCCGAAACGCCTGCAATGAGGCTGATTCGACTTTCCTGTCAGGAATCATCAGGTAATAAGCCTTGGTGCTTGTTAGCGCGTCAGGGTTGGCGATCACCAGTTGATGCTCGTCCAGTTCTCGCTGGATCAGGAACGGTGGGATCAGCGCAATGCCCATGTCGTGCATGGCTGCTTGGGACAGCATCGAGAATAGCTCGTAACGCGGGCCTGTCATGTCGCGCGGGACGTTCAACTGCTGAGCGTTGAACCATTGGCGCCAGGCATACGGACGGGTGGTCTGCTGAAGCAGTGGCAGTTCCCCGATCTCCTGTGGCGTGAAACGCTTGCGGTCACCCAAAAGGCGCGGGCTGCACACGGGGACGGGATTTTCTCCCAGCAGCCGGTGGGACTCGGTGCCGGACCAATCAGCGTCGCCGAAGTAGATCGCCGCGTCGAAGTCGGTATCGGCGAACAGAAAGGGGCGTGTGCGGTTGGTCAGATTTACAGTCACCTCTGGGTGCTGCCGTTGAAAGTCCTTGAGGCGAGGGATCAACCATTGGGTACCAAAGGTGGGTACTACGGCCAACTCGATAGTGTTGGCGCCCTGCTGGCCCATGACTGACAGGGTGTCGCGTTCCACGGCATCCAGCTGAGTTGCCACTCTGCGGCTGTAGGACAGACCTGCTTCCGTCAGCTTTACCCCACGCCGTGATCGCCGAAATAGCTCGACACTCAAAAACTCCTCAAGGCTGGCTATCTGCCGACAAATGGCACCCTGGGTAATGGAGAGCTCGTGCGCAGCCTTGGTAAAGCTCTCGTGGCGTGCGGCCGCTTCAAAACTGACGAGGGCGGTTGTGCTGGGTATTTTTCTGCGCATGTACCTTGTACTCACATATAAAGCGCGCTTGCGCAGTTTCTGAGTGTTACGGAGTGAGAAATTAGCACAAGGCTATGCGGAAACCTCGTTTGCTCTCCTCGCTCGCTCGGCCTAGGCTCCCCCCACGACATCTGATTTCTTTGCGAGGACTTATTCATGGCTGGCAAGGCAAGCTTTAACTGGATCGATCCGCTACTGCTGGATCAACAGCTCACCGAAGAAGAGCGCATGGTGCGTGACAGTGCTGAGCAATTTGCCCAGGACAAGCTGGCGCCCCGTGTTCTCGAAGCCTTCCGCCATGAAAAAACAGATCCGGCGATTTTCCGTGAAATGGGTGAAACCGGCTTGCTGGGGGCGATGATTCCTGAGCAGTACGGTGGCAGTGGCTTGAACTATGTCAGTTACGGGTTGATTGCGCGTGAAGTCGAGCGCGTCGACTCCGGTTACCGTTCCATGATGAGTGTGCAGTCGTCATTGGTAATGGTGCCTATCAATGAGTTCGGCACCGAAGCGCAAAAGCAGAAGTACTTGCCCAAGCTGGCCTCCGGCGAATGGATTGGCTGTTTTGGTTTGACCGAGCCTAACCACGGCTCTGATCCAGGCGCGATGATTACGCGTGCGCGCAAAGTGGACGGCGGCTACAGCCTTACGGGCGCCAAGATGTGGATCACCAATAGCCCGATTGCAGACGTGTTTGTGGTGTGGGGTAAGGATGACGCCGGTGATATCCGTGGTTTTGTCTTGGAGAAAGGCTGGAAGGGCCTGAGTGCGCCAGCGATTCACGGCAAGGTCGGCCTTCGCGCCTCTATTACTGGTGAGATCGTGATGGACAACGTGTTTGTGCCGGAAGAGAACATTTTCCCGGATGTGCGTGGCTTGAAAGGTCCTTTCACCTGCCTTAACTCGGCGCGCTATGGCATCTCCTGGGGGGCGTTGGGCGCTGCCGAGTTCTGCTGGCACACCGCTCGCCAGTACACGCTTGATCGTCAGCAGTTCGGTCGTCCATTGGCGGCTACCCAACTGATCCAGAAGAAACTGGCGGATATGCAGACCGAGATCACTCTGGCGCTGCAAGGTTGCTTGCGGCTGGGGCGTATGAAGGATGAGGGAACGGCTGCGGTTGAGATTACGTCGATCATGAAGCGCAACTCGTGCGGCAAGTCTTTGGATATCGCTCGTATGGCGCGGGACATGTTGGGTGGCAATGGGATTTCCGACGAGTTCGGGGTGGCGCGTCATTTGGTGAATCTTGAAGTGGTTAACACCTATGAGGGCACACATGACGTTCACGCCTTGATTCTGGGGCGCGCGCAAACCGGTCTTCAGGCGTTCTATTAATAGGAGAGCGGTATGGGCGCGCTTTCGCATCTGCGGGTACTGGATTTGTCGCGAGTGTTGGCGGGCCCTTGGTCCGGACAGATTCTTGCGGATCTTGGGGCTGAGGTGATCAAGGTCGAGCGTCCCGGTAACGGTGACGATACGCGTGCCTGGGGCCCGCCCTTCCTTAAGGATGCTTATGGCGAGAACACCAGTGAGGCGGCGTACTACCTATCCGCTAATCGTAATAAAGAGTCGGTGACTATCGATTTTACGCAACCGGAGGGTCAGCAATTGGTGCGGGACCTGGCGGCCAAGTCCGACATCCTGATTGAGAACTTCAAGGTCGGTGGCCTGGCGGCATATGGGCTGGACTATGAGTCACTCAAGGCCGTTAATCCGGAGTTGATCTATTGCTCCATCACTGGGTTTGGCCAGACCGGACCGTATGCCGGCCGTGCGGGCTACGACTTCATGATCCAGGGGCTGGGCGGGCTGATGAGTCTGACCGGTCGACCGGAGGGTGATGAGGGTGCGGGGCCGGTGAAGGTTGGGGTGGCGTTAACTGACATCCTTACTGGGCTCTACTCGACGGTGGCGATTCTTGCAGCGCTGGCGCATCGCGATCACGACGGTGGCGGTCAGCATATCGATATGGCATTGCTTGATGTGCAGGTGGCGTGTCTGGCTAATCAGGCGATGAATTACCTAACGACAGGGGTGTCCCCAAAGCGTCTGGGTAACGCTCATCCGAATATCGTGCCTTATCAGGACTTCCCTACAGCCGATGGTGATTTCATTCTGACGGTGGGAAATGACAGCCAGTTTCGCAAGTTCGCCGAAGTGGCTGGTCAGCCGCAGTGGGCGGATGATCCGCGCTTCTCTACTAATAAGGTACGAGTGGCTAACCGTGCAGAGCTGATTCCGTTGATTCGCCAGGCTACTGTCTTCAAAACGACGGCTGAGTGGGTGTCGCGGCTGGAGCGGGTGGGTGTGCCTTGTGGGCCGATCAATGATTTGGCGCAGGTGTTTGCTGATCCGCAGGTCAAGGCGCGTGGGTTGGCTATGCAGCTACCACATGCGCTGGCGGGGATGGTGCCTCAGGTTGCCAGCCCCATTCGGTTGTCCAAGACGCCTGTGGAGTACCGCAGTGCGCCTCCGCTGTTGGGTGAGCATACAGCTCAGGTACTACAGCGTGTGCTCGGGTTGGGGGCTGCGAATGTGGCTGCTTTAAGGGGGGCAGGTGTCATCTAGATGTTCTGTTCTATATATAAGGCACTCGGTTGACTGTTTTTTAATCAATTCTAGCCAATTGATAGATATAGCAAATTAAAAGGTTGACGTGAGATTCTAGGAGCCTATAATTCGCCCCACTTCCGGCGCAGTCGAAACGGAAAACTCCTTGGTAAACAATGAGTTACGCAGTTTTCGGCGGTAAGTTGCTTCAGTTCATCGAAGCCAAAAGGAAGTTGAAAAAGAGGTGTTGACAGCAGCGTGTAACGCTGTAGAATTCGCCTCCCGCTGATGAGAGATCAGAAGCGCAAGTGGTTGAAGTTGTTGAAGAAATCTTCGAAAGCTTCTGAAAATAATCACTTGACAGCAAATGAGGCTGCTGTAGAATGCGCGCCTCGGTTGAGACGAAAGATCTTAACCAACCGCTCTTTAACAACTGAATCAAGCAATTCGTGTGGGTGCTTGTGGAGTCAGACTGATAGTCAACAAGATTATCAGCATCACAAGTTACTCCGCGAGAAATCAAAGATGTAACCAACGATTGCTGAGCCAAGTTTAGGGTTTCTTAAAAACCCAAAGATGTTTGAACTGAAGAGTTTGATCATGGCTCAGATTGAACGCTGGCGGCAGGCCTAACACATGCAAGTCGAGCGGTAGAGAGAAGCTTGCTTCTCTTGAGAGCGGCGGACGGGTGAGTAATGCCTAGGAATCTGCCTGGTAGTGGGGGATAACGTTCGGAAACGGACGCTAATACCGCATACGTCCTACGGGAGAAAGCAGGGGACCTTCGGGCCTTGCGCTATCAGATGAGCCTAGGTCGGATTAGCTAGTTGGTGAGGTAATGGCTCACCAAGGCGACGATCCGTAACTGGTCTGAGAGGATGATCAGTCACACTGGAACTGAGACACGGTCCAGACTCCTACGGGAGGCAGCAGTGGGGAATATTGGACAATGGGCGAAAGCCTGATCCAGCCATGCCGCGTGTGTGAAGAAGGTCTTCGGATTGTAAAGCACTTTAAGTTGGGAGGAAGGGCAGTTACCTAATACGTGATTGTTTTGACGTTACCGACAGAATAAGCACCGGCTAACTCTGTGCCAGCAGCCGCGGTAATACAGAGGGTGCAAGCGTTAATCGGAATTACTGGGCGTAAAGCGCGCGTAGGTGGTTTGTTAAGTTGGATGTGAAATCCCCGGGCTCAACCTGGGAACTGCATTCAAAACTGACTGACTAGAGTATGGTAGAGGGTGGTGGAATTTCCTGTGTAGCGGTGAAATGCGTAGATATAGGAAGGAACACCAGTGGCGAAGGCGACCACCTGGACTGATACTGACACTGAGGTGCGAAAGCGTGGGGAGCAAACAGGATTAGATACCCTGGTAGTCCACGCCGTAAACGATGTCAACTAGCCGTTGGGAGCCTTGAGCTCTTAGTGGCGCAGCTAACGCATTAAGTTGACCGCCTGGGGAGTACGGCCGCAAGGTTAAAACTCAAATGAATTGACGGGGGCCCGCACAAGCGGTGGAGCATGTGGTTTAATTCGAAGCAACGCGAAGAACCTTACCAGGCCTTGACATCCAATGAACTTTCTAGAGATAGATTGGTGCCTTCGGGAACATTGAGACAGGTGCTGCATGGCTGTCGTCAGCTCGTGTCGTGAGATGTTGGGTTAAGTCCCGTAACGAGCGCAACCCTTGTCCTTAGTTACCAGCACGTAATGGTGGGCACTCTAAGGAGACTGCCGGTGACAAACCGGAGGAAGGTGGGGATGACGTCAAGTCATCATGGCCCTTACGGCCTGGGCTACACACGTGCTACAATGGTCGGTACAGAGGGTTGCCAAGCCGCGAGGTGGAGCTAATCCCATAAAACCGATCGTAGTCCGGATCGCAGTCTGCAACTCGACTGCGTGAAGTCGGAATCGCTAGTAATCGCGAATCAGAATGTCGCGGTGAATACGTTCCCGGGCCTTGTACACACCGCCCGTCACACCATGGGAGTGGGTTGCACCAGAAGTAGCTAGTCTAACCTTCGGGAGGACGGTTACCACGGTGTGATTCATGACTGGGGTGAAGTCGTAACAAGGTAGCCGTAGGGGAACCTGCGGCTGGATCACCTCCTTAATCGACGACATCAGCTGCTCCATAAGTTCCCACACGAATTGCTTGATTCATTGAAGAAGACGATAAAGAAGCAGCCCGAAATTGGGTCTGTAGCTCAGTTGGTTAGAGCGCACCCCTGATAAGGGTGAGGTCGGCAGTTCGAATCTGCCCAGACCCACCAATTTTGTGTGGGAAACGCCTGTAGAAATACGGGGCCATAGCTCAGCTGGGAGAGCGCCTGCCTTGCACGCAGGAGGTCAACGGTTCGATCCCGTTTGGCTCCACCACTACTGCTTCTGTTTGTTGAAAGCTTAGAAATGAGCATTCCATTGTGATGATGGTGAATGTTGATTTCTAGTCTTTGATTAGATCGTTCTTTAAAAATTTGGGTATGTGATAGAAAGATAGACTGAACGTTACTTTCACTGGTAACGGATCAGGCTAAGGTAAAATTTGTGAGTGGCTCGAAAGAGTCAAATCGAATTTTCGGCGAATGTTGTCTTCACAGTATAACCAGATTGCTTGGGGTTATATGGTCAAGTGAAGAAGCGCATACGGTGGATGCCTTGGCAGTCAGAGGCGATGAAAGACGTGGTAGCCTGCGAAAAGCTTCGGGGAGTCGGCAAACAGACTTTGATCCGGAGATGTCTGAATGGGGGAACCCAGCCATCATAAGATGGTTATCTTACGCTGAATACATAGGCGTAAGAGGCGAACCAGGGGAACTGAAACATCTAAGTACCCTGAGGAAAAGAAATCAACCGAGATTCCCTTAGTAGTGGCGAGCGAACGGGGACTAGCCCTTAAGTGGCTTTGAGATTAGCGGAACGCTCTGGAAAGTGCGGCCATAGTGGGTGATAGCCCTGTACGCGAAAATCTCTTAGTCATGAAATCGAGTAGGACGGAGCACGAGAAACTTTGTCTGAATATGGGGGGACCATCCTCCAAGGCTAAATACTACTGACTGACCGATAGTGAACTAGTACCGTGAGGGAAAGGCGAAAAGAACCCCGGAGAGGGGAGTGAAATAGATCCTGAAACCGTATGCGTACAAGCAGTGGGAGCCCACTTTGTTGGGTGACTGCGTACCTTTTGTATAATGGGTCAGCGACTTATTTTCAGTGGCGAGCTTAACCGAATAGGGGAGGCGTAGCGAAAGCGAGTCTTAATAGGGCGTCTAGTCGCTGGGAATAGACCCGAAACCGGGCGATCTATCCATGGGCAGGTTGAAGGTTGGGTAACACTAACTGGAGGACCGAACCGACTACCGTTGAAAAGTTAGCGGATGACCTGTGGATCGGAGTGAAAGGCTAATCAAGCTCGGAGATAGCTGGTTCTCCTCGAAAGCTATTTAGGTAGCGCCTCATGTATCACTGTAGGGGGTAGAGCACTGTTTCGGCTAGGGGGTCATCCCGACTTACCAAACCGATGCAAACTCCGAATACCTACAAGTGCCGAGCATGGGAGACACACGGCGGGTGCTAACGTCCGTCGTGAAAAGGGAAACAACCCAGACCGTCAGCTAAGGTCCCAAAGTTATGGTTAAGTGGGAAACGATGTGGGAAGGCTTAGACAGCTAGGAGGTTGGCTTAGAAGCAGCCACCCTTTAAAGAAAGCGTAATAGCTCACTAGTCGAGTCGGCCTGCGCGGAAGATGTAACGGGGCTCAAACCATACACCGAAGCTACGGGTATCACGTAAGTGATGCGGTAGAGGAGCGTTCTGTAAGCCTGTGAAGGTGAGTTGAGAAGCTTGCTGGAGGTATCAGAAGTGCGAATGCTGACATGAGTAACGACAATGGGTGTGAAAAACACCCACGCCGAAAGACCAAGGTTTCCTGCGCAACGTTAATCGACGCAGGGTTAGTCGGTCCCTAAGGCGAGGCTGAAAAGCGTAGTCGATGGAAAACAGGTTAATATTCCTGTACTTCTGGTTATTGCGATGGAGGGACGGAGAAGGCTAGGCCAGCTTGGCGTTGGTTGTCCAAGTTTAAGGTGGTAGGCTGAGATCTTAGGTAAATCCGGGATCTTAAGGCCGAGAGCTGATGACGAGTTAACTTTTAGTTAACGAAGTGGTTGATGCCATGCTTCCAAGAAAAGCTTCTAAGCTTCAGGTAACCAGGAACCGTACCCCAAACCGACACAGGTGGTTGGGTAGAGAATACCAAGGCGCTTGAGAGAACTCGGGTGAAGGAACTAGGCAAAATGGCACCGTAACTTCGGGAGAAGGTGCGCCGGTGAGGGTGAAGGACTTGCTCCGTAAGCTCATGCCGGTCGAAGATACCAGGCCGCTGCGACTGTTTATTAAAAACACAGCACTCTGCAAACACGAAAGTGGACGTATAGGGTGTGACGCCTGCCCGGTGCCGGAAGGTTAATTGATGGGGTTAGCTAACGCGAAGCTCTTGATCGAAGCCCCGGTAAACGGCGGCCGTAACTATAACGGTCCTAAGGTAGCGAAATTCCTTGTCGGGTAAGTTCCGACCTGCACGAATGGCGTAACGATGGCGGCGCTGTCTCCACCCGAGACTCAGTGAAATTGAAATCGCTGTGAAGATGCAGTGTATCCGCGGCTAGACGGAAAGACCCCGTGAACCTTTACTATAGCTTTGCACTGGACTTTGAATTTGCTTGTGTAGGATAGGTGGGAGGCTTTGAAGCGTGGACGCCAGTCTGCGTGGAGCCAACCTTGAAATACCACCCTGGCAACTTTGAGGTTCTAACTCAGGTCCGTTATCCGGATCGAGGACAGTGTATGGTGGGTAGTTTGACTGGGGCGGTCTCCTCCTAAAGAGTAACGGAGGAGTACGAAGGTGCGCTCAGACCGGTCGGAAATCGGTCGTAGAGTATAAAGGCAAAAGCGCGCTTGACTGCGAGACAGACACGTCGAGCAGGTACGAAAGTAGGTCTTAGTGATCCGGTGGTTCTGTATGGAAGGGCCATCGCTCAACGGATAAAAGGTACTCCGGGGATAACAGGCTGATACCGCCCAAGAGTTCATATCGACGGCGGTGTTTGGCACCTCGATGTCGGCTCATCACATCCTGGGGCTGAAGCCGGTCCCAAGGGTATGGCTGTTCGCCATTTAAAGTGGTACGCGAGCTGGGTTTAGAACGTCGTGAGACAGTTCGGTCCCTATCTGCCGTGGACGTTTGAGATTTGAGAGGGGCTGCTCCTAGTACGAGAGGACCGGAGTGGACGAACCTCTGGTGTTCCGGTTGTCACGCCAGTGGCATTGCCGGGTAGCTATGTTCGGAATAGATAACCGCTGAAAGCATCTAAGCGGGAAACTAGCCTCAAGATGAGATCTCACTGGAACCTTGAGTTCCCTAAAGGGCCGTCGAAGACTACGACGTTGATAGGTTGGGTGTGTAAGCGCTGTGAGGCGTTGAGCTAACCAATACTAATTGCCCGTGAGGCTTGACCATATAACACCCAAGCAATTTGCTTGCTTCGAGCTGAAAAGCGAAAGAGCACCAGATTGCGGTGTGTGAAGACGAAATGAACCGAAAGTTCGACTCTTGCAAACACCGAAAGCTATCACATACCCAATTTGCTGAAGCGAGGCCAGCTGGTCGCGACTCAGTACCCGAATTTCTTGACGACCATAGAGCATTGGAACCACCTGATCCCATCCCGAACTCAGTAGTGAAACGATGCATCGCCGATGGTAGTGTGGGGTTTCCCCATGTGAGAGTAGGTCATCGTCAAGATTAAATTCCGAAACCCCATTTGCGAAAGCAGATGGGGTTTTGTTTTATGTAGAAACTCATGAATCTCATCGGCGCGATGCGAATGCAACGATCCGATACACAGAATTTCTTGACGACCATAGAGCATTGGAACCACCTGACCCCATCCCGAACTCAGTAGTGAAACGATGCATCGCCGATGGTAGTGTGGGGTTTCCCCATGTGAGAGTAGGTCATCGTCAAGATTAAATTCCAAAACCCCTGTCTGTTATACAGACAGGGGTTTTGTCGTTTAGAGGCGCTGGTGGGTGGGGGTCACAACAATGGCTCAGAACTGGTAACTTACCTTGCGCTTACGCTGCGCTCTTCACCCAGATAGCAGAAGTTCAGACTGGCATAGGACGCTACATAAGTTTCATTGGTCAGATTGTTAGCATTCAGCCTTATATCCACGCCCTTCAAGTCGACGTTACCTTAAAGGTATAGCTGCCCAGGAACTTAGCTCCATATGTGCTTCCAATTTCAGCCCCAGCGAGCGTACAGCGCCGACAGCACGATAAAAGCTTTCCTGCGTTAGCTTGGTTGCCAGATTTTCCTGATCAATTCGATCAGGTCTTGCAGATAAAACCCGGTCTGCTCCACCCGGCGCAAGTAGCTGGTAGGGCTGTAATAGCGGATAGCAGAGTTACCATAGGCTGGGTTAAACGCATTGATTGGCTCAAGCGACCCACTTGTCCAATCCACCACTGTTTACGCCCTTCATAGCCCGCACCTATCAGCATGGTTTGCTTGGTCGCCCTAGTGGAGATAGGCCTGTAACGTCAGTGAAGTGTCATCGGTAAAGTCGATGCTCAGACGGGACATCTGCGCCCATAGAGTAGTGAGGAAGGACCCTTGAGAATGTCCACGCGCTCCAGGAAGTACGGATGCAACTTGCATCGTGCTATAGGTGCCTCTGTCCCTCATTGACTTCAAGCCATCAAGGTAAATGTTATCCACCGAGCGATCATTTAAGCAGCGCATCGCACTGTAACCCCACCGAGTGCCGGTCCTGAGTTTGCGCTGGCATGCGGGACATAGTGACGCCTATCGGTCGTGAGAACTGATTGAGTACCTGGCTCAGTGGGCCTGCAGCTTTCTTGTAGGGTTGATTGACCTGCTCGGTGCGGGCTTCTGCCGCTGAGACACTGATGAGTACCGTACCGCTACCCAGCGCCGTCAACAGCAATGCTGCGCGTATGGCTTGACCCAATAGCGGGTAGGAAGAGTCGAGCGTGTTGCGGGGAAAACACGCTGGCATGTTCAGCATCTGTAGATGCCTGGTGAGCGCAGATTGACTGGCTCACTGTCTAAGCCGGACTCACGGAAAAAAGCCGCCAAAAAAGTGAAAAATTAGACCCTTCGCTCCAGGCTCACCCACCAACGCGTGCGATAGCGCACGTGTACCGGCAGTATGCGTGGCAGTATCGCTAGCAATTTATCGGTGTCCTCCAGGCGGAATGCACCCGACAGCCGTAGATCTGCAATATCCATTGAGCAGCCCAGATAACCAGGGCGATAACGCCCAACTTCTGCAAGGAAGTCGATCAACCGCATATTTCGGGTCACTAGCAGCCCATCTGACCAAGCAGCAATGTCCATATCTGGCGGCGGAGCAAGCATGGCTTCGGTCTGACGCACGACGTAACTCTCACCTGCGTGAACGCGCGTCGAAAGTCCATCCGGCCTGTGCGGTGAGTGAATCGCTACAGTACCGCTGACCACATTCAAGCGTGTGCAGTCACTGTACTGACGAACTGTAAAACGCCCTTCGATGCCTTCCAGCAAGCCGTGTTGAGCTTGAACCAACAATGGGGCAGAGGAAGCAGCACTGCAGGTCACTAGGATTTCCCCACGCACCAATGTGATCAGACGCTGCTGCGCATTGAAGTCCAGGTCTACCGCGCTGTCTGTGTTGAGTTGCAGGCGAGTGCCATCGGGCAATTGCATGCTGCGGCGCTCGCCGGGGGCTGTTGCTAGGTCAGAAGTCCAGCGCTGCAAACCGGTCAGGTCCCGGCTTAGCCATACTGTTGAGCCCACCAGCAGTGCGCCGGCCAATAACTTCAGTGCCTGCCGCCGTCCCAGGCCTTGTGTACTGTTTTCCAGTGCTTTATGTACCCCGGGGATCGCGGTCAGATGGCTATTGAGCTCCTGTTGTAGCGCCAGTACCCGTTGCCAGGCCAGTTCGTGATCATGATGATCTTCGCGCCATTGCTCGCATTGCAGGCGCAGCCGTGTATTGGCGGGGTTGTGACGTAAGCGCAGCATCCAACTGATGGCCTGCTTGACCACCCTAGAGTCTGGCCCGGAGCGTGTGGTGTTATTCATTGGCGCCGTAACGCAGGACGGAGCAGTAGTAAAGCGCCTCGGCGACATAACGCTCAACTGACCTCAGTGATATACCCATCTGTTTTGTGATCAGCTTGTACGTTAGCCAATCACACTGAACCATCAGAAATACCTTACGCACCTCAGGTTTTAGCCCTTCCAAAAGCCGGGCGATGTCCTCCAGTAACTCCAATACCAACGCCCGCGCCTCAGCGCTTGGCGCCAGCGCTTCGGACAGATGGGCGATTGACTCGATATAGGCTCGTTCGATCTCCTCGCGGCGCCAGTGATCAACGACCACCCCTCGTGCACTTGTGCGCAACAATGCCCGTAGCGCCTTGAGTTCAAAACGTTCGATTCTCTACAGCAGTCGCATGAAGGCGTTTTGAGGCAGTTCTGCTGCATCTGCGACACTGGCCATACGACCGCGCAGCCACGTGTTAAGCCAGTTGTGGTGGGTGCAGTAAAGCGTCTGCACAACGCTATCTTCACGCGAGGTGTATTCAGAGGGAGGCCTGTAAACGAGCTCGTCCAGACGCCACAGATGTCAATTTGTCTCAGTGCTTGGCAGGCGGAAAAATTTTTTACTTCGCTCCTTGTACGACAACCTTTTGTCGGTTTCCTACCTAAAAAGAAGATCTTTCCCACAAATCACTAAGTTTTACTTCGGTGTGGCCGAAAGCCTGATAAGCCATGTGTGCACCGAAATAGAGCGGCCCGAGACGCTGCCTAGACCGTACATGGAATGCTCCATTCGGCCCGCTCACCCCCCTTTGGCAAAAAGAAGTCGATGAAATGAATCTCAAGTTCAGTCATAAAATTTTGTTGGCCGCGTCAGGCGTCGTGGTTCTAGCCTTCGCGTTATTTACTCTTTACAACGACTACCTGCAGCGCAGCACCATCAAGCAGAACCTGGAGTCGTCTATCCAGCAGTCGGGTGAGCTCACCGCCAGCAGTGTGCAGAACTGGCTCAGCGGTCGGATATTGGTGCTCGAAAGTCTGACGCAAAACGTTGCCCACCAAGGCAGTGCGGCTGACCTCCCGGGGTTGGTCGATCAACCGGCGTTCACCTCGAACTTCCAGTTCACCTACGTTGGTCAAACCAACGGCGTGTTCACCCAGCGTCCCGACGCAAAGATGCCTGACGGCTACGACCCTCGCCAGCGTCCCTGGTACAAGCAAGCGGTGGCTGCCGATAAGCCCATGCTGACGCCGCCCTATATGGCCGCAGTGGGTGGGCAGATCGTAACGATCGCCATGCCGGTGAAAAAGAACGGCGAGTTGCTCGGTGTGGTCGGCGGTGACCTGAGCCTGCAAACCCTGGTGAAGATCATCAACTCGGTGGACTTCGGCGGTATCGGCCATGCGTTCCTGGTCAGCGGCGACGGCCAAGTCATCGTCAGCCCTGACGAAGACCAAGTGATGAAAAACCTCAAGGACATCTATCCAGGTACCAGCGTCCGGATTGAGAAAGTTAACCAGGAGGTCGTCCTCAAAGGTCAGGACCGCATCCTGTCGTTCACGCCTATCAGCGGTTTGCCCGGTGCTGATTGGTATATCGGTCTGTCGATCGATAAAGACAAAGCCTATGCACCGCTGGGCAAATTCCGCACGTCCGCGTTGATCGCCATGCTGATCGCTGTTGTCGCGATTGCGGTGCTCTTGAGCCTGCTGATTCAAGTATTGCTGCGCCCTCTGACCACCATGGGCATTGCCATGCAGGACATCGCCCAGGGTGAGGGTGACCTGACCCGCCGTTTGACGGTTACCAGCAAAGACGAGTTCGGTGAAGTGGGCAGTGCGTTCAACCGGTTCGTAGAACGTATCCACGCCTCGATTTCCGAAGTGTCTTCAGCAACGCGCCAGGTGCATGACCTGTCCCAGCGTGTGATGGCGTCCTCCAACGCTTCGATCATAGGCTCTGACGAGCAGAGCGCACGTACCAACAGCGTCGCCGCAGCAATCAACGAGCTGGGCGCCGCTACTCAGGAAATCGCCCGTAACGCCGCTGACGCCTCACAGCACGCCAGTGGTGCCAGCGAGCAGGCCGACGATGGGCGCAAAGTGGTTGAGCAAACCATCCTGGCAATGTCGGAACTGTCGCAAAAGATCAGCCTGTCCTGCACCCAGATCGAAACGCTGAACGCCAGCACCGACAACATCGGCCACATCCTTGATGTGATCAAAGGCATCTCCCAGCAAACCAACTTGCTGGCATTGAACGCGGCAATCGAAGCAGCACGTGCTGGTGAAGCCGGACGCGGGTTCGCCGTGGTCGCCGATGAGGTGCGTAACCTGGCTCACCGTACCCAGGAGTCGGCTGAAGAGATTCATAAGATGATCACTTCGCTGCAAGTGGGCTCGCGTGAGGCGGTGACCACCATGAATGCCAGCCAGACCTCCAGCGAAGAAAGCGTTCAGGTGGCCAACCAGGCCGGTGAGCGCCTGGTCAGCGTAACGCAGCGAATCGTCGAGATCGACGGCATGAACCAGTCCGTGGCCGCCGCTACTGAGGAACAGACTGCCGTGGTGGAAACCCTCAACGTCGACATCAACCAGATCAACCTGCTGAACCAGCAAGGTGTGACCAACCTCAACGAAACCCTGAAAGACTGCGATGCGCTGTCTCAACAGGCCAATCGGTTGAAGCAGTTGGTCGATAGCTTCAAAATTTGATCTGCTGAGTGTGTAGGAGCGAGCGATCTCGCTCCTATCGCTTACCCAGCAAGCGGCGAACATTCTCCAGGGCGCCATCGGCGAACCCCTGCACAAACTGCTCAAATCCCACCTGTGCTGCGTCTAAGGGCTCGGCAATGATGGTCCAGGTTACCCTGGAGCAGTGCTCTCCAAGAGCGTCTACTTTGATTGCCGCCCACAGCCTGGCCACGCCCAGGGTGTTGTAGATCGTGGTCCAGGTCATGTGCATCGCGTGCTCATCCCAGCTATTTAGCTGTTCCACCACTCGGTTGCCATCGCGGAAAAATTTCGTGCGTAAGGCGCCCACACCGGTGCCGGTCATTTCGATATGCGTCAGGGCCGGTATGAAGGTATCGAAGCCTGCAAACCGTCCCACCGTGTTCCATAGGCGGGTGGCATGGCAGTCGATCACCACAGAGGCCACGATCGGCCGGCCGTTTGGGTTATGAATTAACGTATCGGGTTGCAGCGGTTTCATGAAGTTGTCCTGAAGCGGTTCAGAGAAAGCCGATGGTCTTAAGGTAATTGCAGCCTCTACTCAGCAGCACCGCGTTCTTTTCGGGGTACTGCTCGCCCATCTGCTGGACGCCGTGTTGTGCGTTGTCATGACGGATCATCAACGTGTCGCCAATGTCTTCATCCAGTCGATCCAGGTAAAACCCGATTACGCCAAACAACGCATTGTCCTGGCCCGCTGTTCGCAGCGCCTGCTGCCAACGCGCAGTACTCACCCGTTCGAACCGATGGCCCGCCCGGCTGAACGCATCCAGGTAGTGATCCCAGCTCAATGGCTGTGGGTTGTGCAGGTTGAATACGCTTCTGTCCGCTTCAAAGCGCGTGCAGTGGTAAGCAATGAATCGAGCCAGGAAGTCCACGGGCATTAGGTCGAAATTCAGATCCAGCCGAGGCAACATTCCCAACTGCAGAGACCCCTTAAGCATCAGCATCAGGCGATTCTTCTGCGGCTGACAGACACCGTTGCGACTGTTGAAGCTGATATTTCCAGGGCGATGGATATTTACCCAGGCACCTTGCGCGACCGCACGCCCCAACACTCGCTCGGCTGCCCACTTGGATAGGTTGTAGCCATTGCGGATATACAGCGGCAGGGTGGTCGCAGCCGGTGCTTCTAGCACATACCCTTGCGGGTCGATGCTGCTGGACGCCGACAACGTTGAGACAAAGTTGAAGACCTTCTTGCAGCGGGTTTCGCACAGGCGCAGGCATTCGAATATGGGTTCAACGTTGTCTCTGGCCAGTGACGCGTAGTCCATCACGTGGTTGACCTGCGCCGCGTTATGCACCAGCACGCCAAAGTCTGCGGCGAGCGTGTCATACACCTCGCAGGTCAAACCCAATCGCGGCAGGCTGATGTCGGCGGCGACTACCCGTACCCGGCTCAAGTCCAGGTGTTCCAGGTGGTATTCGCGCAGCGACTGGGTAAAGCGTGCCATTGCAGGCTTCCCCGGCATCTCACGTACCAGGCATGCCACCTCGGTTACACCAGAGGCCAGCAATGCTTCGACAATATGGACGCCGACGAAACTGTTGGCCCCCGTCACAATCACCTTGTGCGGATCACCAGCGCAATTCCTATGCAAGGGAGTGATCACCCAATCCCGTTGGGCATCCAAGACTGCCTGGCCAGAGGATGCGTCGGGTGGTTCTCCGTCCTCCATCAGCGTTGCGAGCGTACGAATCGTCGGAACTTCAATGAAGTGGCTCAACGCGAAACTACGGCCAAATTGCTCGCGAACACGCAGTAAGAGAGTCGACAGCAAAATTGAATGGCCGCCCAACGCGAAGAAGCTTTCGTCGATGGACAACTGATGGCTGGGCACACCCAGCAGCTCGCGCCACACCTCGCTCAATCGTGCCTGAAGCGGTGTGTGTGCAGCCCGGTGCGCAGCGCTGAAAATCGGTTGGAAGGGGAGCCCCAGCAGCGTCTTCCGGTCGACCTTGCCGTTGTTGGTGTACGGCATGCCTGGCAGTTCCACCCAGAAACCGGGTTGCATATAGTCCGGTAGCCGGTGGCGCGCATGCTGCTGCAGGGCCACCAGCGTGGCGCCGGGTGCGGGCTGGGCGACAAAGACGCAGATCCTGCTTTCATGGTCGATCACTACCGCCAGTTCGCGATACAGCCGGCTATTGCGCAGGCATTGTTCAATCTCTCGGGGTTCGACCCGGAAACCGCGGATCTTCACCTGATCGTCGCGACGCCCACCCAGCACAATCCCTTGGGCCGTCCACTGTGCCAAGTCGCCGCTGCGGTAGGCCCGCAGCGGTTGGCCGCTCGGCATCAGCAGTTCGACGAATGGGCTTTCAGCCTGATGCGGCGCATTCACATAGCCCAGACTTAATCCGGGGCCGACGATGTACAACTCGCCCATCACCTCTTCATCCACAGGTTGCAGATCGTCATCGAGTATCAGCACCTGGCTATTGGCGATGGGGTGGCCAACGTTGCGATTATTGTCATCGGGTGCGAGCGTCCGGTGCGTAATCAGCACTGTGGTTTCGGTGGGGCCATAGAGGTTGTGAAGCTGACACTGCGCTGCCAGTCGCTCGATGACATGGGGTTCGCAGGCATCGCCACCGGTGAGCAGGTGCGTCACACCCAAGGGTTGATCCAGCGGCAGGATATTGAGCAGCGCGGGCGGTAGGAAGGCATGGGTAACGCACTGTCGACGGAGCAGTTCCACCAGTTGCTCAGGGTCGCGTCGTTGCTCTTCACTGGGCACGATCAACTGCGCACCTGCAATCAGCGCAGGGAAAATGTCGATCAATGACGAGTCGAAACCCAGGGGCGAAAACTGTAGAACGCGGCTCCATTCATCTGGCTTCATGCAGGACCCAAGCCAAGCAGTGAAGTGCGCCAGGTTACCTTGACTGAGGAGCACCCCCTTGGGCTGGCCCGTGCTGCCAGAGGTATAGAGCACCATGCACGGCATATCCGAGCAGGGGCGATTGTGCATCAACAGATGAGCAAATTTGAGGGTGTGTGGCTTAACGGTGCTGACATCGAGTGAAGTGAAATGCGCCCGTAACGGGTGCTGGCCGGTATCCAGCAACACTTGAGCCCCGGCGCTTGCGAGCATGGTCTGATGCCGTTTAAGAGGCTGCTCAGATTCCAGTGGCAGGTACACCGCGCCACAGCCGAGCAGCGCAAGAATGCTGGCGTACAGTTCGATGGACTTTTCCATGCACACGCCAACTATCCACGGCGTTTCAACAGCCTCCAGCAAGGGCTGTAATCGTTGCTGGATTGCTATGGCTTGAAGGTGCAACTCGCGGTAGGTCACCGTGTGCCCGGCGATATTCAGAGCCGTCCGGTCAGCGAAGGCACAAAGGCTGGACTGGAGCTGTTCGATCACAGGCACCTGGGCTTTCTGGATCAGGTTGGGGTCTGCCGTACGATTGAATCGGTGCATAAAGGCCAGCGTCTCCAGCCCCCGCAAGCTCTGCTCGGGCCAGTCAGTGGCAATCGCGCTCGTAGAGAGAGCCCCGGGATCACGTGAAAAACCACTGACGAGCAGCGCGACCCAGTCCACCACTGTGTCTGTGACCTGCCGACGCAGTCGCTGGCCGTTACCACTGGGTTCTTCGGCGATGTCCAGCACGGCAGACAAACGTCGCTCACGGTCATAGGCGCGCAATTGCAACAGGGGCAACCCGCAATCGGTTACCGGACCGACCCCAAGGCGCAGACTTATACAGGACGCTTTGCCCACGTCATCTGGCAACGGCAGGCTACCGTCTTCAATCCACAGGTCGATGTTCTTATCGCCCGACACATGCCCGTATTGCTCCAATACGGGCCTGATGGCGCCAAGTGCCTTGCTTGTTCCGAGCCAGCCGATTGTCAGGCACCTCATGGCGACACCGGCAGGTAGTCGTTCAGCGCCTGCGTCACACTTGGCGTTTGCAGCAAGCCGCTGTGTTGCAGGAAACCCATGATATTGCCCATCAACGGGTGCTGGCGGGTGATGGGAAACGCCAGCGCTGCGACTTCATCGCGCAGCTTCCCGCGTAGGCGGTTGCTGATGTCGAGGTGCTCGATCAGTTGCAGGTCGAAGTTTTTCTGCAGGTCGTTGGTCAGGTAATGCGCCAGGAATGTGGGCAGTACCTGAGCGATGCTGTCACGGTCGTCCGGGCTCGCGGTTTGCCAGTAAATACGCACCAGCCGGGTCCAGAACTGCGCGTGGCGGCCTTCGTCAAACAGGTGGTCGGCCATCAAGCCACGAACAGAAGCTTTGACACTGCTGTCCTTAGAGAACGCTGCGACATCGTGGGTTACGGTGTTTTCGGCGATAGCCACGCCAATCAGTTCCACAGCATCGCTCAAATGAGCGGGGGCCTGCGCCTGTGCCGCCGGCAGCGCACGGCTCAGTTCGATATGCTCCGGCAGGTCGAGCGGTTGTATGCCGGTCATTTCCACTGTCTGTTGCAGGAAATCCAGCGCTACCAGGGCGTGGTAGTCCTCATCCACCACCACCGTCATCGCATCAACGCGACAGGCTAGGGGGAAGGGTAGCGAGAAGCGATTCTTGGCAATATTGCGCGCAGTTTTTTCGACGATTTCGGTTTCAAAAATGACCACGTCGTTGATGAATTTGTAGAAGCTTTGCACCAGCACGAAGTCGCGCCATTGTGCGCAGTGTTCAACAAAGGTCTTGCTGAGTACCAAGGGCTGGCGGCACATCGGATAGATCAGATTGTCATCGTTTTCCAGCAAGCGGCGAGGGCGTGTACGGATGGTCGCGCGGCGTTCCCAGTCGTCGGCGATGGGGGTGTAGCCCGCGGTATTCATGGGCGCACCTCTTGCAGCGCGGCCCGCACCTCGTCCCAGAACGTGATACGGCTTTCTACGGCGGCGAGGGCTGCTTCGTCGGCTTGTTGCGGGTAACTCGGAGCCACTGCCAGCAAGCGTTCGAGCAACTGCTCAGCTGCCGGCCCATGATGCTCAGCGTCTAACTCGACGTGGCGCTCGAAGTAGCCGCACAAGGTGGGTGCTTGGCGATGGATAAACGTATCAGTCTGCAGGATGCGTTCGAACATGCGTGGGACGACACACTCACGGCCATGAAGGAATACGGCGGCTACACAATGGGTGGGTGCGTTCAGTGCCATGTGCAATGTGTCGCTGACGAAGCGTGCAGCACCAGCAGGAGCGTTCGACATGCTCAGGGCAGTATTTGCATCAACGCCTTGGTGTTGCAGTGCAATGAAACGGTTTATCGACGAGGTGCTGGCGCCGACTTCGACCATGGCTTCCAAGTACAACTCGAAGTGGCTGCAATAGCCTTGCCTGGGGTGTGAGTCTGACTCTTCGCCCAGCACTATCTCATTGATCAGGCGTGCAGCGTTCGGGTCGGCCGGTGGCAGCCAAGGCAGGCGAGTGCATGTCAGGTCCTGTTGCAGGCGTTTGGTGAGTGTCATGAAGTCCCAAACTGCAAACACATGGTGCTCCATGAATAGTTGTAATTTTTGCAGTGAGGTTATTTCCAGAAATAACGGATGGCTGCACAACTTCAGTTTTCTTTTTTCAAGTAATGGTGGGTACATGGTTGATGCCTATGAGTTGTTGCGTCTGCTGTTTAAGCAGTATTGGGTTGTTGTGAGTGGCAAGGAGATAAAGAGATATAAGCCAGACTTGGCGCGCACAAACGCTCGCGCGATTGGGGCTGCGCCGTCGAGTTAAGTGTCTGGTTTAGTGGCGGTGGATAATAAGCGGGTTAAACAAGTTGGTAAGCATATGAATGCATTAGATGTTTTGCTAAATAATATTAGCTGTCGGCAACTTGCATTATAAGAGTGAGAAGTTTCTTCGGCGCGGGGTGTGCTACCTGATCAGGTAGGAAGCCCCGCAGCTCTTGAGCGTCAAGACGAGAGACCTGGCGCTTTGTTATGGGGTGTTTTTTACAGTGGTATTCGGGCTGTTGAGATAGGCTGTGATCACTTCCATTCCGCGCATCAAGTGATTACGCAGTGTCAGGATGCTTTCGTCGGTTTTCCTCTGCGCCACAAGGTTTAGCAGTTCACGGTGATCTTCCTGGGATGTCTCACCCAGCCCCATCGCTTCTAGGTTGAAACGCAGGAAGCGCTCTTCCTCATTTAACCCGTGCTCTACCAATTTGAGCAGCCGTTGGTTAGGCGCCTTGCTGTAAAGGGTCATGTGAAACAGGCGGTTGAGACGACCGATCTCGGTGTAGTCCTTTTCCTGTTCGAGGGCACAAATGAAATTCTCTGCATCGGCCAGATCTGCTTCGGTCAGCAAGGGAATCGACAAGCGTAGCGCTTCCGACTCCAGCAACAGTCGCAGCTCATAGGTCTCAGCTGAGTTGTCTTCGATCAACGGTGCCACGACGGCGCCCTTGTGGGTGACCACATGCAGCAGTGACTGCGCCTCTAACTGGCGCAAGGCTTCACGCACCGGCATGCGGCTGACCCCGAACAGGCTGGCGAGCTCCTGCTGGCGCATGGCGGTACCGCAGGGCAACCGGCCATCGAGGATGGCATTGCGCAATGTTTCTTCAATCACGGAGCGAGCGAGATGGGCGGGAATAGGACCGCTGATCTTGATGCTGTTCAAAGGGTTCGGCTTCTGCGTCACGGCTACGCTATCCTCCTTATTCAAAGAGTGGTGGCTAATTGGATCCAATGCACACTAGTGGCTGCCAATAAGCTTGTCAAACGGCCACGGTTTCGGCTTGTAAGCGTTTCAACGCGGGGCTCCGGCGGCCCACATCCGAGCTTTCCGGGGTCTTACACGCTGCTGCCATGTTGCAACATTCCCGCATATCGATATTCATTAACGGTATTTAAAATGCCGTTCTTATACCTATAAAGTCACTCTCCTGTCTGACCGGGAGTGAACTCATGTCTGCCACCTCTACTGTTCCAACAGCGATCTTTTCCGCCCAGGATTTCGAGGTTCGCCCGCTGCCCGGCAGCGTCGGTGCGGAGATTATCGGTCTGGACCTGTCCCGGCCAGTCAATGACCAGGATTTCGCGCGTATTCATCGCGCGCACCTGGATCACCATGTGGTGGTCTTTCGCGACCAGCGCATCACCCCCGAACAACAGATTGCCTTCAGTCGCCGTTTTGGCGTGCTGCAGATCCACGTACTCAAACAGTTTCTGCTGGCCAACCACCCGGAAATCCTGATCGTTTCCAACATTATCGAAAACGGCCAATCCATCGGCCTGGGCGACGCGGGTAAATTCTGGCATTCGGACCTGTCCTATAAAGAACTGCCGAGCCTTGGCTCGATGCTCCATGCGCAGGAGTTGCCCTCTGAAGGGGGCGACACTTTGTTCGCCGACATGCACAAAGCCTGGGACCAACTGCCCGAGCACCTGCGCAAAGCTGTCGAAGGCCGCAGCGCCGCCCATTCCTACACCGCGCGCTACAGCGAGACCAAGTTCGAAGGCAATTGGCGCCCCACGCTTACTCCCGAGCAGTTGGCGCAAGTCGCAGAAGTGGTACACCCGATTGTGCGCACCCACCCGGAAAACGGCCGCAAAGCGTTGTTCGTCAGTGAAGGGTTCACCACCCGCATCGTCGGCCTGCCGGAAGACGAAAGCCGCGATCTGCTGGCTCAGCTGTACGCCCACAGCGTGCTGCCGCACAACATCTATCGCCACCAATGGCAGCCTCACGACCTGGTGTTCTGGGACAACCGTTCGCTGATCCACTTGGCCGCCGGTTGCCCGAGCCATCTGCGCCGCAAGCTGTTTCGCACCACCATCCAGGGCGACGCGCCTTTCTGATTCGGAGCATGACCATGTCCAAGAACATTCCATTTGCACGATTGGCCGCCACAGTTGGATTGGGTATCAGTCTGTTGGCGGGCAGCCTCGTCGCTCCAGCAGCGGCCCAGGCCGAAGGCGAGATCCGCATCGCCGAACAATTCGGCATCGTCTACCTGCTGCTCAACGTGGTGCGCGACCAGAACCTCATCGAGAAATACGGCAAGCAGGAAGGCATCGACATCAAGGTCGACTGGACCCAACTTTCCGGTGGCGCGGCAGTCAACGATGCGCTGCTGTCCGGCTCCATCGATATCGCCGGTGCCGGTGTCGGTCCACTGCTGACCATCTGGGATCGCACCCACGGTAAGCAGAACGTCAAGGCCGTAGCGTCCCTGGGTAACTTCCCGTACTACCTGGTCAGCAACAATCCCAAGGTCAAGACCATTGCCGACTTCACCGACCAGGACCGTATCGCCGTGCCTGCAGTGAGCGTTTCGGTGCAGTCGCGCTTCCTGCAATACGCCGCTGCCAAGCAGTGGGGTGATAAGGAATTCAATCGCCTCGACAAGTACACCGTCGCCGTCCCGCACCCTGACGCCACCGCCGCATTGATCGCAGGCGGTACTGAACTGACCGGGCACTTTTCCAACCCGCCATTCCAGGACCAGGCCCTGGCCAACCCCAATGTGCATGTGGTGCTGAACACCTATGACCTGCTGGGGCCGAACTCACCGACGGTGTTGTTCGCCACCGAAAAATTTCGCAACGACAACCCGAAAACCTACAAGGCCTTTGTGGACGCGTTGACCGAAGCCGCACAATTCGCCCAGAACGATAAGGGCGCCGCAGCCGACACTTACATCCGCGTGACCAAGGCCAAGATCGACCGCGCCGAGCTGCTAAAGATCATCGACAACCCGCAGTTCGAGTTCAGCGTCACGCCGAAAAACACCTACCCGCTGGCGGAATTCCTCTACCGCGTCGGCGCCATCAAAAACAAGCCTGAATCGTGGAAGGACTACTTCTTCCAGGACGCCAAGCCCCTGCAAGGAAGCTGAGATGAACGCGCCCTTGCAAGGCCACACGGCCAGCAACCTGCACACCGCCGAGCCGTTGCTGGCGGTGGATAGCGTCAGCCTCGAATACCGTACTCCCGAGCGCGTGGTACGGGCCACGCACCAAGTCAGTTTCGAGATCGATCCGGCTGACCGTTACGTGCTGCTGGGCCCTTCGGGCTGCGGCAAATCCACGTTGCTCAAGTCCATCGCCGGGTTTATCAAACCGTGCGAAGGCGAGATTCGTTTGCTGGGGCAAAAGGTCGAACAACCCGGCCCGGACCGCATTGTGGTGTTCCAGGAATTCGACCAACTGCCACCGTGGAAAACCGTCAAACAGAACGTGATGTTCCCACTGTTGGCGTCCAAGACCCTCAAGCGCCGTGAGGCCGAAGAACGCGCGCTGCACTACCTGGACAAGGTGGGCCTGAGTGCCTTCGCCGACGCTTACCCCCACACGCTTTCCGGCGGCATGAAAGCCCGTGTGGCCATCGCCCGCGCGCTGGCCATGCAGCCGAAAATACTGCTGATGGACGAACCCTTCGCGGCCCTCGATGCCCTGACCCGGCGAAAGATGCAGGAAGAATTGCTGCTGCTCTGGGAGGAGGTGCGCTTCACCTTGTTGTTCGTCACCCACTCCATCGAAGAAGCACTCGTGGTGGGCAATCGCATTCTGTTGCTGTCCCCCCATCCGGGGCGCGTACGTGCAGAAATCCACAGCCATCAATACGACCTGCACAGCTTGGGCGGTGTGGACTTCCAGGCGTCGGCGCGGCGTATTCATCGCTTGTTGTTCGATGAAACCAGCGCAGCGGAGCCCGAGTTGGGTTTTGCCGACATCCGCATCGCTTACTAAGGGGGCAACCCATGCGCCAGGAATATGAAGTCACCCTCGAACCGCTGCTCAGTGTCCCCGCGGAGCGCGAGTTGCCCCTGCGCCAACGCCTTTGGCAACAAGGCTGGCTGCGCAAGGGCCTGATCCTGATCGTGCTTGCGATCCTCTGGGAAGTCGTGGCGCGCTATCAGAACAACGACTTGCTGCTGCCGAGCTTTCTGCAGACTTTTAATGCGCTGTCCGACGGCCTGCTCAGCGGTGAACTGCTGAGCAAGGTGAGTATCTCGCTGGTGGTGCTGATCAAGGGTTACCTGATCGGCATAGTGCTCGCCTTTGCCCTGACCACCTTGGCTGTGTCGACCCAATTGGGCCGCGACCTGCTGAGCACCCTGACCTCGATGTTCAATCCACTGCCGGCCATTGCGTTGCTGCCGCTGGCGCTGTTGTGGTTTGGCCTGGGCCAGAACAGCCTGATTTTCGTGCTGGTGCATTCGGTGTTGTGGGCGCTGGCGCTCAACACCTATTCGGGGTTCCTCGGTGTGTCCGAGACGCTGCGCATGGCGGGTCGCAACTATGGTCTGAAGGGCATGCGCTTTGTGCTGTTTATCCTGATCCCGGCTGCACTGCCGTCGATCCTCGCCGGCCTGAAAATCGGCTGGGCGTTTGCCTGGCGCACGCTGATCGCCGCCGAGTTGGTGTTCGGCGCCACCAGCGGCAAGGGCGGGCTGGGTTGGTACATCTTCCAGAACCGCAATGAGCTATATACCGACAAGGTGTTTGCCGGGTTGGCGGTGGTGATCCTGATCGGCCTACTGGTGGAAAACCTCGTGTTTGACACCTTCGAGCGGCTCACCGTGAAGCGTTGGGGCATGCAGCGCTAAACAGGAATGATTGCTCTTTGTCCGACGTGAACCTGATAATGCCGGCCGAATTCGACGCTGCTCCGGCGTCGGATAGGCTTGGTAAAAGGATTTACGACGATGCGTTTTTTTGTCTTGGCCGCGGCCTTGTTGCTGTCGACCTCTGCGTTGGCCGAGTTCATACCCGAAACGGTATCGATGCCCAAGCCGGTCTACCCTGGCAACCTGACTAACACCCAAGGGCATGCGCGCATCAGCCTGAACATTCACAGCGACGGCACCGTCAGTGACGTCAAAGCACTCAGCGCCACCAAGCCGGAGTTCGGTGAGGCGGCCGTGGCTGCAGCCTCAAAATGGCGCTTCAAACCCTGGACGGTGAATGCCGATCGGCCAGAGGTAATCGATGCTCAGAACGACATGATTTTCTCGCCCGTACCGACGAGTGAAGAAAGTACGCGACTGACCTTTACGCAAACCACCTATCAATCCTGCAGCGCGTTGAACGAGGAAGTCAGCCAGTTCCGGCGCGATCATCCCTCCCGGCCACTGATCGCCATGAAGAGCTTTGCCATTACCCGTGTGGCAGTGATGTTCCCGGCGTTAAGCGGTAAAAGCGACTACAACGAAGGCCTGTCCAAGGCCGACGAGCTTGAAAGCGCTCTGCCGGACATCGTGCGCAAATGCCAGGCCAATCCCAAACGAACCTACGCCGACTACCTGCCACGCAACCTCAAGCGTTACCTCTAAAGCCTGCTACGATTGCGCCCAGTTCACTCCCTTCTGATCACGAGTGCTTGGCATGCAACTACCGGACATGAATCTGCTGGTCGCCCTCGACGCCTTGCTCGACGAGGGCAGTGTGGTCGGCGCCGCCCGGCGGATGAACCTCAGTCCAGCAGCCATGAGCCGTACCCTCACGCGTATCCGCGAAGCGGTGGGCGACCCGATTCTAGTGCGGGCCGGTCGGGGCCTGGTGCCAACGCCCAAGGCCCTGCAACTGCAAGGTCAGGTGCGCAACGTGGTGGAACAGGCGGCGCTGCTGTTTCGGTCGGCGGATCAAGTGGACCTGACCACCCTGCGCCGCCGCTTCAGCGTGCGCGCTAATGACTTTTTTATTGGCGTGTATGGCGGTCGTCTCTTCGACACCATGGAGCGTATGGCACCGCTGTGTGAGCTGTGTTTCGTGCCAGAAGGCGACACCGACGACGAAGCGTTGCGCGAAGGACGCTTGGATTTGCGCGTGAGCAACACCCAGCCGGCAAGCCCCGAGGTCAAGGTGCAGAACCTGTTCTCCACCACCTTCGTCGGCCTGGCGCGGCAGGATCACCCGTTATTCGACGAGGAGATCACCGCCGCACGTTTTGCCAGTTATTCCCACATCAGCATCTCGCGACGCGGCATCGCCCGGGGGCCGATCGATACCGCGCTGAATGCCCAGGGTTTGGAGCGCCGTGTGGCGATGATCGCCCCAGGGTTTCACGGTGCGATGTTCATGCTGCCTGACTCCGACTTGATCCTGCCGGTGCCCAAGGAGGCGCTCTACAGCGCTAATCGCCTGAAGCTGCCCCTGCGCGCCTTCCCGCTGCCGATCTCTTTGCCGACCCTGGTCCTGGCCCAATCCTGGCACCCTCGCTTCGATAAAGACCCCGCTCACAAATGGCTGCGCGAAACCATGCGCGAGAGCTGCCACGCCACGTGGCTGGAAGCCCAGCCGACCTGAACATCAAGCGTACGCAGAGCAAATGTGGGAAGGCGCTTGCCCCGGATCGCGGTGGATCAGACAGAGAATCTGAGCCTGCCACACGGCAATCGGGGCAATTCCCCTCCCACGAGAGATCTGTGGTGGATTCAGGATTGCGTCTGACGCACTTATACCCTGCCAACATGTAACTTTTTGTCATGTGTGTGCCTGATTAAACTGCTCGGGTATTTCTAATCCTGAGTTACCCGTTCATGACTTCCCTCGCTGCCCCCACCCTCGCGGCCGCAGCCAAACCCACCGCCATCACCCCACCCGTATTCGGCCCGCGCATCATCATCGGCCTGGTCGGCGTGTTGTTGGCGGTGCTGGTGTCCGGTCTCAACGAGATGGTCACTAAGGTGGCCCTCGCCGATATCCGTGGTGCGCTTTACATCGGTTTTGACGAAGGCACCTGGCTCGTCGCGGCCTACACCGCCACCTCGGTCGCGGCCATGGCCTTTGCCCCCTGGTGCTCGGTGACGTTCTCCCTGCGCCGCTTCACCCTGTGCGCCATAGCCCTGTTCACCGTACTCGGGATCCTGTGCCCCTTCGCGCCGAACTACGAAAGCCTGTTGCTGCTGCGCACCGTGCAAGGTTTGGCCGGTGGCGCATTGCCGCCAATGCTAATGACCGTGGCGCTGCGCTTCCTGCCGGCCAACGTCAAGCTGTATGGCCTGGCCGGCTACGCGCTCACCGCTACCTTCGGCCCGAGCCTTGGCACACCATTGGCGGCGCTGTGGACCGAATACGTCGGCTGGCAGTGGGCGTTCTGGCAGATCGTCGCGCCATGCCTGCTGGCGATGGCGGCCGTGGCCTATGGCTTGCCCCAAGACCCGCTGCGCTTGGAGCGCTTCAAGCAGTTCAATTGGCGCGGCCTGCTGCTGGGCTTCCCGGCGATCTGCATGCTGGTGATCGGCATCCTGCAAGGCAATCGGCTGGACTGGTTCGAGTCGGGCCTGATCACCTTTTTGCTGAGTGGCGGCTCGCTGCTGCTGGTGCTGTTTATGCTCAATGAATGGTCGCACCCGATGCCGTTTTTCAAGTTGCAGATGCTCGGCCTGCGTAACCTCTCGTTTGCTTTGATCGTGCTGGCAGGCGTGCTGATGGTGCTGAC
Source organism: Pseudomonas sp. H1_D04 (assembly GCF_054683855.1). Lineage (NCBI taxonomy): Bacteria > Pseudomonadati > Pseudomonadota > Gammaproteobacteria > Pseudomonadales > Pseudomonadaceae > Pseudomonas > Pseudomonas sp. H1_D04. Next base: position 2,015,057 of record NZ_CP162826.1, on the reverse strand, counting down.
CTCAGTGATCATCATCCCGTCGAGTTTCCTCGCCCAAGTCCAAGGCTATCGACCGCTGCAAACCGCGCCAGTGATGCTGCTGATGGCGTTGCCGCAGTTGATCGCGCTGCCGCTGGTGGCCGCGTTGTGCAACCTGCGCTGGGTCGATTGCCGCTGGGTGCTGGGGATCGGCTTGAGCATGTTGGTGCTGTGCTGCATCGGCAGCGCGCGCCTCACTTCGGCGTGGATCCGCGACGATTTTTACGGCCTGTACGTGCTGCAAATCTTTGGGCAGCCCATGGCTGTGTTACCGCTGTTGATGCTGTCCACCGGCAGCATTCAGCCACAGGACGGCCCGTTCGCTTCGGCCTGGTTCAACACCGTCAAAGGCCTGGCCGCCGTGGTCGCCACCGGCGTGCTGGACGCGCTGACCACCCAGCGCCTGCACTTTCACTCGACCATGTTGGTGGATCGCCTGGGCAATTCGCCCCTGGCCGACGGCGACGCGCCGGGCCTCGCCCATCGGCTGCACGAGCAGGCGGTGGTGCTCACTTCTTCGGATCTTTATTACGTCATGGGCGGTGTCGCCGTGGCGTTGATCCTGCTGATTTTCTGGATGCCCACGCGGATCTTCCCGCCTCGCGCACCGACCTAGCCACAAGGACTTTCCATGAAACGCAAAGACAAAATTGCCGTCTCCGTCATCACCGTATTTGCCGTCGGTGTGCTGTTCTATCTGGTCGCGCCAGGCTTGCTGGGCAGCAAACATCAGAGCACTAACGACGCGTTTGTTGCGGCAGACTTCACCCTGGTTGCCCCGCGCGTGGCGGGTTTTATCAAGGAAGTGCTGGTGGAGGACAACCAGCGAGTTAAGGCCGGACAGTTACTGGCGCTGATCGACGACCGTGATTTTCGCGCCGCCGCCCAGGCCGCTGATGCGGACACATTGGTTGCCCAGGCCCAGCTGAAAAACGCCACCGCGACCCTGGAACGCCAAAGCTCGGTGATCGCCCAAGCCCAAGCCACCGTCGCGGCGGATCGCGCCGAAATGGCCTTCGCCGAGCACGAACTGAATCGCTACAACCACCTCGCCGGTGTGGGCGCCGGTACTGTGCAAAACGCCCAGCAAGCCAAGACCCGCATCGACCAGGCCACCGCACGCCTGGCCAATGCTACGGCGGTGCTGGCGGCCGAACGTAAGCAGGTGGAGATTCTCACCGCCCAGCGCGATGCGGCCGAAGGCGGGCTCAAGCGCGCCCAGGCAGCGTTGGAGATGGCCAGCTATCAGCTGTCCTACACGCGAATCGTTGCGCCGGTGGATGGCATGGTCGGCGAGCGCGCCGTGCGGGTCGGCGCCTATGTGACGCCGGGCAGCAAGATCCTCGCCGTGGTGCCGTTGGCGCAGGCGTACGTGGTGGCTAACTTTCAAGAGACCCAACTCTCTCACATGCGAGCCGGCCAAGCCGTTCAGGTGCGTGTCGACAGCCTCGACGGCGAGTTGCTCAACGGCCATCTGGAGAGCCTCGCACCCGCGACTGGGGTGACCTTCGCCGCGGTCAAACCGGACAACGCCACGGGTAACTTCACCAAGGTGGTGCAGCGCATTCCGGTCAAAATTGTGCTGGAGCCCAACCAGCCGCTGACCGAGCGCCTGCGCGTCGGCATGTCGGTGGAGGCCAGCGTCGACACTCAGCCGGTCGCACGTCAGCCTGAGGTGGCCCAGCAATGAAACGAGTTGCCTGGCTCACCCTCAGTTTGATCAGCCTGAATGCATGCACCGTCGGCCCGGATTTTCAGCGCCCGCAGAACGCTCAAGTGACGCAATGGAGCGCACCCCAAGGCCGCCAAGCCGACAGCCGCGCCGTCAGCGACCCGCTCCAGGAGCGTTGGTGGGACGTATTCCACGATGCACAACTCTCGGCCCTGACGCGCCGCGCCCTCACCGATAACCTCGACTTGAAACTGGCCAGCAGCCGTCTGGAACAAAGCCGCGCTGTGCGCCAGGTGACCACTGCCGAGCGTTACCCCAAGGTTGATGCCACGGGGGCTTACCAGCGCAAACGCAACAGTGGCAAAGGCTTGAACGACCCGTCCGGCGAGAATGGCCGCGCGGCGTTCAGCCAATGGGATTCGGGTTTCTCCGCCTCCTGGGAGCTGGATTTCTGGGGCCGGGTCAAACGCGAAACTGAAGCCGCCGATGCCACCTTGCAAGTCGCCGAAAACGACCGTCGTGCCGTGCTGCTGTCGGTGCTGGCCGAGACCGCCCAGGACTACATCCAACTGCGCGGCGTGCAAAATACCCGCGCGGTGACCGAGCAAAACCTCGACGTCGCACGCCATAGCCTCAAGCTCTCGCAACTGCGCCTGGCTGATGGCGTCGCCACCGACCTGGACGTGGCCGAAGCCGCCGCCCAAGTCGCCGCCATCGAAGCGCGCCTGCCGGATTTGCAGCAACGCCAGGACCAGTTGATCAACGCCCTGAGCCTGCTGATGGGCGAGCCACCCCAAGCCCTGCACGCGCAGTTGTCCAAGGACGCCGCGGTACCGCAGACCCAGCGCCAAGTTGCTATCGGCCTACCGTCGGAGCTTGCCGAACGCCGTCCGGATATCCGCCAGGCTGAAGCTCGCTTGCATGCCGCCACCGCCAACATCGGCGTGGCCAAGGGCGATTTCTATCCGCGTATCACCCTGTCCGGCAGCCTCGGTTCACAGGCCATGCAACTGTCGGATTTCGGCTCCTGGGGCTCACGCGCCTTTGCCTTCGGTCCACAGTTCAGCCTGCCGCTGTTCAACGGCGGGCGCCTGCAAGGCATGGTGAATCTGCGCGAAGCCCAGCAACAGGAAGCGGCGCTGGCCTATCAGCAAACCGTGCTGCGCGCCTGGCATGAAATCGACGACCAACTGACCCGCTACAACGCCAGCCAACTGCGCCGCGACAGCCTGGCCGAAGCCGTGCGTCAGAACCAGATCGCCCTGACCACCGCGCAACATCAGTACGTGGAAGGTGTGGCAGATTTCGTCAATGTCCTCACCGTGCAAAGCGCGTTGCTGGCGACGCAAGAGCAGTGGGTGGAAAGCTCGACCGGCGTGTCGTTGGCGATGGTGGGGTTGTACAAGGCGTTGGGGGGAGGATGGGAGTCGGTGTATCCGCTGCAAGCTGTTAACCGATGAACTCACGAAGTCGAGAGTAGGAAGGCTCTCTATTTTGGCGCGGGCCAAAAAATCGGGAACGCGAGCAGTACTGTGGCGGGCTATTCCTTAAAGAGCCCTCGCTATGTCCATTGCTGAAAACCCTTACGCACCGCCGCAAGCCGATCTCACCCTCGCAGCGGCCCGGCCCGCTGCCTTTTTTGTGGTGGCCCACCGCAAGCTGCTGGTGATGATGCTGTTGTCCTACGGCCTTTATGGCTTTTACTGGTTGTATAAGCACTGGGATGCCTATCGCAGCGCTACCGGTGCCAGAGTGCTGCCTGTGGTTCGGGCATTTTTTTCAATTTTTTTTGCTTATTCGCTCGTCCTGAAAATCAAGCGGGCGCTCGATTTGAAAGATGCGTCCTATCGATGGTGGCCTCGTTGCTTCGCCCTGGGCTGGATAGGCTGCGCCTTTTTACCCTATACCTACATCTGGTTTGTATCGCCTTTGACGGTAGTAAAAGTGGGTGTCTGCTTCACCATTGTTCAGGTTGCCCTGATGGTGCAGATTCAGCTTGCGGTGAACCACCTTGAGGATGATCCAAAAGGCACAGCCAACAGCCGTTTTACATGGGCCAACGGAATTTGGATCGTCATAGGCGTGAGTTTGTGGGCGCTGGGAATAGCGTCTGCGTTCCTTACCGCTTAGTAGACGTGAGCTTGCTCGCGAAGGGCCAGCAGTCGCCGCGTGCATGCAGAATGCACGCGTATTTGTTGATGTTTTTCTAGCGTTCATCAGCGGTTCTGCAAAAACACCACATACCCCCGAAACCACTCACTCCCCTTCAAATACTCCGGCTCCTCCCACGCCCCGCCCTGGATCAAACCAATCTTGAACGCCAGCCCCAACCGATTCATACGCGGTAAATACGCCGCGTAATCCGGGATGCTGTGGCGGCCTTGATACGTTTGCACCACCACCTCATCCACCACGCCCTTGAGTTGGGCGATGGCGGCCGGGTCGGCGTTGCTGCTCCAGTCCATCAGGCCGGTGATGCTCAGGCGCAGGTCGGCGGGCAGGCGGTGGCGCAGGTCGCGCAGGAAGTCGGCGTATTCGTGCAGGTATTGGGTGCGGGCGTCGAAGTCGATCTGGATACCGACCACCGGGTTGCCCGCGTCGCGCCAGCGTTGCACCTGGCCGAGCAGTTGGGTGTAGACCCGTTCCGGCCAATGCAGCGTGTGGGCGCGGTAGACCACCCAGACTTCACCTTGAGTGATGCGCGGCACGCTGATGCCCTGGGCGATAAATTGCACGCCGCGTTGGGGCGCGCGGCGCGTTGAGTTGATCTGGCCCTGGAGGATGTACAGGGTTTTCGCCTGTTTGAGTACCGGCTGGGGCGTGACGCCGCTCCACAGCCAGAAGGCGTCATAGTCGCGAGCGTCGACGGCGGCGAAGGCCGGGCTTGCCAGCAACAGCAAGCCCAGCCACAGCTTTTTCACCAGTAGTACTGCAGGGATTTGCCCCACTGGGTGTCGCCAAACCCGGTCTTGAGTTGGCGGAACCAGGCTTTGCGCACCGCCGGTTCCACGTCCTGGCCGCCGCAGCTGTTATAGCCGGCCGGCGCGTAGCAGTTGATGGCGCGGAACAGCGCGTAAGCCTTGTCGTTCTTCGGCGCCTTGGCATTGGCGATGACCTGCTTGTAACCGTCGAGGCGCGAGAAGGTTTCTCCTTTGAAGTCCGACGCGGTGCTGCCCAGGCTACCGGCGGCGCGGGCCTGTTCCAGGGGCATGCCGTCCAAGTTGTTGCGCAGGATGAACTCGCCGAAGCAGTTCAGGGCTTGCGGGTTTTTCGCGTCAGCCTGCAACGCCGCTGCGGTTTGCGCGATGCTCGGGCAGGCGTAGCCGGATTCGGCTTTGTCACCGCTCCACTGGAACAACTTCAGGGTCTGGTTGCCGCTGTAGACGTAACCCAGGCTGGTGCCCAATTTGTCCTCAGTGGGCGAGGCGGGCAGTTGCTTGAGATCTTCGGCGAAGGTGGCGTACTGGCCGCGCAGCAGGTCTTTATAAAGCAGGACGAATTGCGCGGTCTGGCGCTCCAGCGGATCGCTGGCCTGGGCGATCTGCTGGCGCAGTAACTCAGGCCCGGCGACGTTGCGCAGCAGAATGTAGCGCACCTGCTTGGCACTGATGGGCGAGTCGCTGGCAAACACCTTGGCTAATTGGCCGCTGCGTTCGTAGTTCATGGCCAGGGCCAGTTCCAGTTGGTCACGTTGCAATGGCAACTTGGCCTGGGCGAGCAGTTTCAGCCACAGTGCTTCGGCGCTTTTCCAGTCCTTTTTATCTTCAAGCGCCAATGCACGCAGCGTTTGTTGGCTGAAGGCGAAATAATCCAGGTTCGACGGCATATCCTGGGGTAGGTGCTTCAAGGCGGCGTCGGGCTGATGCTCGACGTACAGCGCAAAGGCCGCCTGCAGGTAGTCGTACAGTGCTGGCGTGTTGGCAAACGTGGCTTTCTGCTGGTCGAGGGCTTCGCGGGTCAGGCGTGGCGGGGTGTTGGCGCGCATCAGCATCAGATCGGTGACGGTTTGCAGCAGCGGCTCTTTGAGGTTGGCGCTGTTGACCATCAGCAGCTTGAGGTCGGCTTCTTCCACCAGTTCGTCCACCGACACATTGCGCTGGGCGTCGGTGGCTTGGGTCAACTGCCAGGCGAAGTCTTCAGCCAGTTTGTCGTTGTCGTCCGCCAGCCAGTGCACGCGGCGCAGCAGGCCGTGGGCGGACGTCGCGTAGACACCTTGTGGATAAGTGTTCAGGTAGCCCAGAAACCCAGCTTCCGCCTGGCCCAGTGCAGACTTATCCACATGCTCAAGCTGCGGCATGCCGTACTCATCGAAGGCCTCAGCTTGGGCCTGGTTGAGTGAGTTGCGCGCGGTCATGTACAGCGCGGTCTCCTTCAGCCAAGGGATCGTCGACAGGTTAGCGGCGGCGAATCCGCGTTCGGCGTCACTGAAGCGGCCGCTGTAGAAGTCAGCGGCGGCTTGCAGGTAGGTGCGAAAGAGCAGGCCGTGGGCGGACTCGATAGGATCGGTCACCACCTGGCCATCCCAGTCGCAGGTGGTGAGCAATTGCAGGCGAGCCTTCACCAGCGTCGTGCGCTCGGTACTCGGCATGTCGGCGTTGATGACCTGGCTGATAAACGCGGTGGCGCTGTCATCGTCATTGCTGCGGCAGCGGCTGCCTTCGCCGTCGACGAAGGCTTCGCCAGCGGTCTTGTACTCTTCGCGCTTGATCCCCAGACCGGTCAACAAGGTGTCCAGCTCGGCGGTGGGCGATTGGTCCGAGTCGGGCTGCGTCTCTGCGCTTGAGGCGGGTATCAGGCGATACACCGGAAACGGCACCGGGCCAAAGCCCTGGGACAGATCATCTTCACTCAGCGCGTTGGGCGTCAGCGCCGCGTTCTTTTTGTCGGCCAGCAATAGGCGCAGGTTGGCCCGGCTGTCATTGCCAGGGCTCAGAAACGGTAGGTTGTTGCAGGGATCGAGGCTGTCACGTGACACCCGCCAGTCCGGGTAGCACGAATCGTCTGAACTGGCCTGGGCCGGCAGGGAAACACTGGCCAGCAGGGCCAATGCCAGGGGTGACAGAAAACCGATGCGCATGACGTGTCCTTGATCCTGAGTCCTTGGAGGGAGGCAATCATAGCCTGATCCGACGCGTGCTTCGTTGAAGCCCTACACAAATTGCCGATTTGTCCGATTCCAGCAGCGACTCAGGGGCTTTTGTCCTAGAGTGGCGGGAGTTTGCACATGAGCAATCAAGGCAGTGGCAGGGGAATCGGGGTGCGTCGGTCTGTGGTAGAGCAAAATGAAAAGGTCGGGGCGTTGCCCGCAATCAACCGTCTCACGTGGGAGGGGGCTGCTTGGCTGAGCCGTCTTTGGTGGGTGCCGATCCTGGCGTTGGCCATGGCCCTGCGGTTTTATCACCTCACGTCGGCGGCGATCTGGGGAGATGAAGGTTCCAGCCTGCTGCTCAGCGAGTACGCCCTTGGCGACTTGTGGTTTCACGCCGCGCATGATGTGCACCCGCCGCTGTATTTCTTCCTGCTGCGCGGCTGGATCGAGCTGTTTGGCGACAGCATCTGGTCAATTCGCGGCATGAGCGCCATTCCCGGTGTCATTGCGGTGGGGCTGGGCATCTGGCTGACGCGGCAACTGTCCACCCGTCGCGCTGCAGTGCTGGCGGGCGTGCTGCTGGCGCTACTGCCGACCGCCGTGCGCTACAGCCAGGAAGTGCGCATGTATTCACTGCTCGGTGTGTGGCTGCTGGGTGCCACGCTGGCGTTGGTGTACTGGGTGCGCCAACCTGAGCGCACGCGATACATGGCGGTGTATGTACTGCTGATGAGTGCCGGGTTTTATACCCACTACTTCACGGCGCTATGCGTGCTGGTGCATTGGGCGTACCTGGGACTGTTGAGTGCCGCCCCCGGTCAGCGTTTGATCAAGCGCCCGGCGTGGTGGGGCGCCAATGTCGTGATTGTGTTGCTGTACCTGCCCTGGTTGCCGAACTTGCTGGACCTGGTGCAACACGTCGACCAGCTCAAAGTGGGCGGTGACATTGGCTGGGAAGAACCGGTCAACCTGCTGTCCCTGCCGTCGATGATCTGGCAGTTCGTGCTGCAGGATGAAGGTGTTGGTTTCTGGCCGCCGCTGTTCTGGCTGTTTCCGTTGCTGCTGGTCGCGGTCGTCGTGGTGACCGCCTGGCGCGACCGCGAGCGTTATCGACCGGCGAGCCTGCTGGCGTTGTTCTTTCTGCTGCCGCTGCTGCTGGTCTACGCCGTGTCGTTTATTTCACCGGTGTTTATCGAGCGGTATCTCACGGTGTACGCCCTGGCTTTGCCGATCCTGCTGGCGCTGGCCATCGACCGTTTGTCGTGGCTGGGTGCGGCGGTGTTTGTACTGTTTGTGGGCGTGGAGCTGGTGGGGCTGAAGAACAACTTCGCTGTGGATGAACACGACCAGTTCAACGTGCCCGTGGAATTCGTCAACCGTAACTACCAGGAAGACGACCGCATCGTGCTCAGCGACATGATGTGGTACCTCAGCTACGTGTATTACGACCAGACCGATGCCCAGTTGCAGCTCTACACCCCGCCAAAACCCGATGGCACGCCGACCCGCCCCAACGCCTACGGCTTCGGCACCCTGGTGGACCAGGACGGTGGCCGTATATACCTCGACCACTTGTCTGCATTGCCCGAAGGCACCCGTCGGGTGTGGCTGATCAGCAGCAACGAAGCCCCGGACGATTTCGCCCCACTGCCTGCGGGCTGGCGCGAACTCAGCCGCCAGGACGGTGGTGGCGCCAGGGCGCGGTTGTTCGTGCTGTGCAACGCGCCATCGGCGCAACCCGAGGGCTGCCGCTAGACTCGTTTCAACCGCCTTTATCAGGAGCTCATCATGGAATCGCCTGTGCATAGCTTGTCGTCATTGTTCAAACAGCTGGGCCTGCCGGATGACCCGGTGAGCATCGAAAAGTTTGTGTCCGTTCACTCGCCACTCAAGTCTGAGCTGCATCTGGCGGACGCGTTTTTCTGGACGGGCAGTCAACGGGCGTTTTTGCGTGAGGAGATTTTGGAGGATGCGGATTGGGCTGAAGTGGTGGATGAGTTGAACTTGATGTTGAGGGGTGGGCGAGGCTAGGAAGAATCCTATCGACTAAGCGGAAGTGGACGATAGTGGCCAGAGGGAGCGCCCCGTTACTAATAGGCGCTGACTCTCTCCTCTGGACGCTATATGAAACGTCTGATCCCTCACGACGAAATTGAGAAATATGATCTCGGAAAAATCGAAAGTCCCTATTTTGCGCGAATAAGTATCAGGGAATTTTTTCGCGTTCCTTATACGTTGCCTGGACTGAGCGAATTGCTTAGGCAGTGCAATATCTCTTCTGCCTGCTGCTCCGCAGAAAAAGACCAACGGCGCGTTTTGGAGAAGCTGGCCGCCGGTGATTGGTTATTTGTGATGGACCGTCCTTTTCTCCCTTTAAGCAGGGAGTGTCGCGTCAAGTACGGACACTTAATGGGGCGTCGACTGTATGTCGGGCCCGGTAAGTGGGAGAAGGTAAGCGTCGATTACGACGGCATCAAAAATACCGCTATCCTCACCGCCAATCGCTTAATTTCCGCAGGTGATGAAGGGCGGGTATTTTTATCGGATGGGAAAGATCTCGCAAACACCACACGAGTTATGACCCAGCGATGGGTAAGGCTTGACAGTGGGGATGATCAGCTTGGCCACCAATCAGTTGAACGTAGATATGGAGAACTACGGCATATAAAACAACGTTATTTGGAGGGAGACGACAACTGGCAGGTCGGTGGTAAGTCGTGGTATTGGCAGCCTGTCACGCCAGATGTGGCCTATGAATACAAGGAAGAAGAAACATGATGCGCAAGCATGTTTTTTGGTTTTGGGGAGCCATGGATGCTTTTCTTTTGATTCGATATGCAGTCACCAGTGTAATGGGAGGAAGGATTCCTTATTTAAGCGATATTGAGAATGCGTCATGGCTGCTGCGTGAGCACAGTGCGGTGCAGTTCTACATGTTCGTTTTTGCCATGCTGTTGCAAGTTTCCATTGTCATCTCCTGCGTACTGTTTTTTCTTGGCCGTGAGAGCGTTAAGTGGGTTGTCTACGTCCAAACTCCCTTCCGATTGGCTTTCATTGTGCCTTCCGTTTCGCTGTTGCTTGTAGGCGCTCAACTTTTTCGTGATTACAACCTGGTGTTGATGGCCGTGTTAGTGGTCGTTTCCGAAGGAGTGAAGGTCTGGAGTGTCTGGCGATGGGGCAAAAAATCTTGAAGGGCGGTGTGGCAGATATCGCGTTCGTGCGGATGGTCAGCCAAAAATTCGCTTTACTCATCCCATACCCTTCCACCCATCCGCAAAATTGTTTCAAAACTTGACGCATCCTCCTCCTTCCACCATATTGATAGTTAGCAAACTAACTGTATGCGAACTATCCAGTGCCTCAATCCCTCGAACAACTCCAGATGAACCTCAGCAGCAGCATGGTGGTGGGCGCCCGTAATTGGCGCAAAATCTGCCAGACCACGCTGGTGAGCTATGGCATCTCCGAAGCCTGCGCCGTGCCGCTGTTGATGATCGGCCGCTTGGGCGACGGTGTGCACCAGGTCAAAGTAGCCCAGGCGTCCGGTATGGAGAGCCCATCCCTGGTGCGCCTGCTCGATCGCCTGTGCAGTGACGGCTACGTATGCCGCACCGAAGATGTCCACGACCGTCGCGCCAAGGCCTTGAGCCTTACCGAGCGTGGCCGTGAGCTGGTGCAAGCGGTGGAAGTCCAATTGGTGCGCCTGCGCCGTGAAGTGCTGGCGGACATCGACTCCACCGATATGGAAGCCGCGCTGCGTGTGCTGCGGGCCTTTGAGGCAGCGACGCTTTGAACGGATTCTTTACCGGTTTTCCGCCGGCCCGCGACTGGTTCTACGGCGTGCGTACTTTCGCCGCGTCGATGATCGCGCTCTATATCGCCATGCTGATGCAAATGCCGCGTCCGTACTGGGCGATGGCCACGGTCTACATCGTCTCCAGCCCGTTTGTTGGCCCCACCAGTTCCAAGGCCCTGTACCGCGCCATCGGCACCTTGATGGGCGCGGCGGCGGCGGTGTTTTTTGTGCCGATGTTCGTGCAGTCGCCGTACATTTTGGTGGTGGTGATCGCACTGTGGACGGGCACTTTGCTGTTCCTCTCGATGCACCTGCGCACCGCCAACAACTATGCCTTGATGCTCGCTGGCTACACCTTGCCGCTGATCGCCCTGCCGGTGGTGGATAACCCGTTGGCGGTATGGGATGTGGCCGAGGCGCGAACCGAAGAAATCTTCCTCGGCATAGCGGTCGCCGCCGTAGTGGGGGCGATGTTCTGGCCGCGCCGCCTGATGCCCGTGTTCGATGGCTCGGTGGCCAAGTGGTTTGCCGATGCTCAGGTCTACAGCCAACGCTTTCTGACGCGCAATGTGCAGCGTGAAGAAGTCAGCACTTTGCGCAGCGGCATGGTCGCCACCTTCAACACCCTCGAATTGATGATCGGCCAGTTGCCTCACGAAGGCGCGCGGCCGCAAACGGTGCGTAACACCAAGGAACTGCGTGGGCGCATGATCCACCTGCTGCCGGTGGTGGATGCCCTCGACGATGCGCTCTACGCCATCGAACATCGGGCGCCGGAATTTCTCGACCGCATCCAGCCGATTCTGGAAGCCACAAGCCAATGGCTGGAAAACACTCAACAAAGTGCACCGTTGGAAAGCTGGCGCGCCCTGCGTGACCAGGTCGACGCCCTGCAACCCCAAGGCGAGGCGCTGGACGACCGCCACACCCTGCTGTTTTCCAACGCGCTGTATCGCCTGGGCGAATGGATCGACCTGTGGCAAGACTGCCGCAGCCTGCAAGCGGCCATCCAGTGTGAAAGCCAGGACAGCTGGCGCGCCGTGTATCGTCACTGGCGCCTGGGTCGGCTCACGCCATTCCTTGACCGTGGTCTGATGTTCTATTCGGCGTTTTCTACCGTCACCGCGATCATCGTCGCCTCGGTGCTGTGGATCCTGCTGGGCTGGACCGACGGCGGCAGCGCGGTGATTCTGGCCGCCGTGGCGTGCAGCTTCTTCGCCTCGATGGACGATCCGGCGCCACAGATCTACCGGTTCTTTTTCTGGACTGCCATGTCGGTGCTGTTCGCCAGCCTGTATCTGTTTCTGGTGCTGCCCAACCTGCACGATTTCCCGATGCTGGTGCTGGCGTTTGCGGTGCCGTTTATCTGCATCGGTACACTTACTGTGCAGCCGCGCTTCTACCTGGGCATGTTGCTGACGTTGGTGAACACCTCGTCGTTCATCAGCATCCAGGGTGCCTACGACGCGGACTTTCTCAACTTCGCCAACGTCAACCTCGCCGGGCCCGTGGGCCTGCTGTTTGCGTTTGTGTGGACATTGGTCGCGCGGCCTTTCGGCGCCGAATTCGCCGCCAAGCGCCTGACCCGTTTCAGCTGGCGTGACATCGTCGGCCTCACCGAGCCCGCAACCCTGGCCGAACACCGACACCTCGCCGTGCAGATGCTCGATCGCCTCATGCAGCACCTGCCGCGCCTGGCACTCACCGGCCAGGACACCGGCATCGCCCTGCGCGATTTGCGCGTGGCGCTGAACCTGCTCGACCTGCTGGCGTACTCGCCGCGCATCCTTGGAGTGCCACGGGTGTTGCTCAACCAGGTCGTCGAAGGGGTGGGCGCTTACTTCAAGGCCTGCCTCAAGGCGGGTGAACGCTTGCCCGCGCCCAGCGGTCTGCTGATGACCCTCGACCGCACGCGCCGCGCCCTCAACGGCCAGGGTCTGCAAGACGAGGACGATACTCGCCTGCACCTGTTGCACGCCCTGGCCGGCCTGCGCCTGGCGTTGTTGCCTGGCGTCGAATTTATTGGCGGCACCGAGATGGAGGCGCCGCTGCCTGATGGAGCGCCTTTATGATCGGTGATCTGGATATCAGCGGGGTGTTCCTGCCCACGCTACTGGTGCTGATGGGCATTACGTACGTGTTGTTTCTGGTGGTGCACGGGCTGTTGACGCGCATGCACTTCTATCGCCTGGTCTGGCACCGGGCATTGTTCAATGTGGGGCTCTACGCGCTGTTGCTGGGCGCGGTGGACTCACTCAGTCGATACCTGATGACATGAAAAAACCTTTTTTGACCATCGGCCGTGTAGTCCTGACGCTGCTGATCGTGAGCTTCGCGGTCGTCGTTGTGTGGCGCATGGTCATGTACTACATGTTTGCGCCCTGGACCCGCGACGGGCACATCCGTGCCGACATCGTGCAGATCGCCCCGGACGTGTCCGGGCTGATCCAGCGCGTGGACGTGCGCGACAACCAGTTGGTGACCAAGGGCCAAGTGCTGTTTGCCGTCGACCAGGACCGCTTCAAGCTGGCCCTGCGCCAAGCCCAGGCCGCCGTGGCCGACCGCCAGGAAACCCTGGCCCAGGCCCAGCGCGAGTACAAGCGTAACCGTGGCCTCGGCAACCTGGTGCCCAGCGAGCAACTGGAAGAAAGCCAGTCCCGCGTGGCCCGTGCCCAGTCGGCCCTGGCTGAAGCACAAGTGACGGTGGATTCGGCCCAACTGAACCTGGATCGCTCAGTAATCCGCAGCCCGGTGGACGGCTACGTCAACGACCGGGCGCCGCGTAACCAGGAATTCGTCACCGCCGGCCGGCCGGTACTGTCAGTGGTGGACAGCAATTCCTTCCATATCGATGGCTATTTCGAGGAGACCAAACTCGACGGTATCCACGTCGGCATGGCGGTGGATATCCGCGTGATCGGTGATAACGCTCGCTTGCGCGGCCACGTGCAGAGCATCGTCGCCGGTATCGAAGATCGCGACCGCAGCAGCGGCTCCAACCTATTGCCCAACGTCAACCCGGCGTTTAGCTGGGTGCGCCTGGCCCAGCGGATTCCGGTACGCATCGCCTTTGACGACGTGCCGGCGGACTTCCGCATGATCGCCGGGCGTACGGCCACGGTTTCGATCATTGGCGACAAGCCCAATGACGGAGCCACGCCATGAAGCAACTGTTGGCAACCGCCGCGTTGGGTTTGCTGCTGTCGGCCTGCCAAGTGGTAGGCCCGGACTACCAGTTGCCGGACAAGGCCGCGGTCAACCGTGGCGACCTGCAAGGGCAACTCGCGGGCGAGGGCGCCAACGTGGTGTCAGCACCGGTGCCGACCGACTGGTGGAAACTGTACAAAGACCCGCGCCTGGATGAGCTGGTGCGCCAGGCCATGGCGTCCAACACCGACTTGCGCGTGGCCGCTGCCAATTTGCAGCGCGCGAGGTTCCAGACCCAACAGGCTGAATCCGCCGGCGGCTGGAGCCTCGGCGCCAAGGCTGAGGCGCAGCGCCTGCAGGAGTCCGGCGAAGCATTTTTGCTGGCCGACAAAGTGCCGGTGGGTAACATCGGCAGCGTCGGCATTACCACCTCGTATCAATTCGATCTGTTCGGCACCTTGCAACGGGGCATCGAAAGCGCCCAGGCCAGCGCCGATGCCGCTCAGGCCGCTGCCGATATCGCGCGCATCACCCTAGTGGCCGATGTGGTGCGTTCCTACACCCAGGTGTGTGCGGCCAACGAAGAGCTGGCGATTGCCAACGAGTCCCTGGACTTGCAAGCCCAGAGCACCAAGCTGACCCAACGCCTGCGTGACGCCGGCCGTGGCGATGAAACCCAGGTCACCCGCTCGCAAACCCAGTACAAATCCCTTCGCGCCGACATGCCGCGCTACGAAGCTGCGCGCCAGGCCGGGCTGTTCCGCCTGTCGATGCTGCTGGCCAAGCCGTTGGACCAACTGCCGGCGGGCACCGGCAACTGCGCCGAGCTGCCGCACATTGCCCAGTTGTTGCCAGTGGGTGACGGCGCGGCGCTGCTCAAGCGGCGTCCCGATGTGCGCCAGGCCGAACGCCAATTGGCCGCTGCCACCGCACGTATCGGCGTGGCCACCGGCGCTCTGTACCCAGACATCGCCATCGGCGCCACCGTAGGCACCGTCGGCTTGCTCGACAACCTCGGCACGCCTGCGACCAACCGCTGGGGTTTTGGCCCGATGATCAGCTGGACCGTGCCGACCAACGGCGCCCGGGCCCGCGTCCACGAAGCCGAAGCTGCCACCCAGGGCGCCCTGGCGCATTTCGATGGGGTGGTGCTCAACGCCATTCGCGAAACCCAGACCGGTCTGGCGCAATACACCGCGCAACTGCAACGCCGTGATGCGTTGGCCGAAGCCGGCGAGTCGGCCAAGGAAGCGGCGGGGCAGACCCATCGCTTCTTCCAGGCCGGCCGCGCGTCGTTCCTGGCCGACCTGCAAGCCACCCGCACTTACACCGATGTGCGTGCGCAATTGGCGGCGGCGAATACCCAGGTCGCCATGAGCCAGATCGATCTGTTCCTGGCCCTGGGCGGCGGTTGGGAAAGCGGACGAACGCAAGCGTCACAGCCCGGCAAACCCTGAGCGGGTAGCTATGCTTTGTCAGGTGGGCCGCCGTGATGGCCTACCTGACACTGCTCGCGTTTGCTCATGGGGATTCCAATAATGAAAAACCCTTATGCTCCCGCTTTCTGGTGCGTGCTCCTCGCACTGGTGCTGTTATCGGCCGCGTATTTCTACGGCGTCATGCTCGCCCACCAGCTCGACAAGGCCATGGTCTTTCTCGACAGCGCCTGCCTGGTGATCGGCACCTTGTCCATCGGCGTGGTGGCCTGGGCCTCTTACCAAAATCAACGGATCAAGAAAAAACTTCTCGAACAAGGCAAGACCCGCGTGGCGATCTGGGACACCAAGGTCGCGCTGCGGCGTGTGGAAACCGTGTTCGATCGTTATTTCTGGGGCAGCTACTGGCAGCCGGGCCGCACCTTTCAGGAGGTCATGGGCGACCTCACCGGCACCCCCCTGGAAAAAAGCCTCGAAGTTCTGAAAAAACAGTGCGTGGCCCTCGATCGGCAGGTCGCCGATGGTAGGCATTGGCTTAACAATGCGCGTGAATTGTCTGACGTCGCGACGCAGATGGCCCGCGAACGCTACCAACTGGACTTCTGCGACCCCAAGGCCGATACCCCCGGCAACGCGGTGATACACCGCGAATTTGAGGTGTTGGTGTACACCTGGACCGCACGGCTGAAGAGTTTCGATCACCAACTCGACGAGATCGAACTGGAATACTCGTGAACCAACTGCTCGCCTGAACCTCTGAGAAATCTGGGCCCTTCGCGGCCGCCAGTGCTAATCTTCCCCCGTTTTCGGCGGGCTTGAGCCAACCCCATCGGGGTTCAAGGAAGACAGCCCACTTCTCACAGGATTTGATCAGGTCACTTCATGAATAAGCCAGCAGTCGTTCTTTTGGGTTTTGTTGTCGCCGTAGGCGTCGTCAGTGCAGGCGGCGCCTGGTACACCGGTAAACAACTGGAGCCAGTGCTGCAAACCGCGATCCAGAACGCCAACAAGGAACTGCAGAGCTCCATGGCCGGCGTCGATGGCACTGTGGCCCTGGAGCTGGTCTCCCTGGACCGTGGCGTGTTCAGCAGCACCGCCCATTACCGCTTGAAAGGCCAGGGTTCGGTCTTCGGCGAAGAAAACCCTAATCCGGAACTGCTGTTCGTCGACCATATCGAACACGGCCCGCTGCCGTTCTCGCGCCTGGTGACACTCAAGTGGCTGCCGGTCATGGCCACCAGTCACTACGAGCTGGAAAAGAACGCCACCACCGAGAAGTGGTTCGCCGCCGCCAAAGACGTATCTCCACTCAAAGGCGTGGCCAACATTGGTTACACCCGTTCGGTCAACGGCAATATCGAATTGCTGCCCCTGGAGTTCAAAGACGATACGTCTTCGGTGAGCTTCTCCGGCGCAAACATGAATTTCGACAGCACTGCCGAAGGCCAGAAGGTCAAGGCCGACGGCTTCATGAACAGCGTCAAGGTCGCCGCGGTAGACGCCAAGGGCGAGCACTTCGAAGCTGAGCTGTCTGGGCTGACCATCGCCAGCAACCTGGAAAAATCCACCTTCGGCTTCTACACCGGGCAAAACACCGTTGAGCTGACCGACAGCAAGTTCACCTTCGGCCCGCAGAAAGCCGTGCTGACCGTCAAAGGCTTCGAGCAGAAAGACTCCAGCGAAACCAAGGACAACAACCTGGCCGGCCGTGTCGACTACAAGATCGACGAGATCGGCTACCAGGGTAAACCTGTAGGTTCGGCGGCCTTGGCCGTGAGCATGAAGAATGTCGACATCCCGGCCATGCTGGTGCTGACCAAGCTGTACCAGGACAAGATGCAACCGGTGCAAGCCGCCGCCGCAGCCAACCAGCCGGCCCCCGAGCTGCAACTGACTGAAGCCGAGCAAGCCCTGGCTGAAGCCAACGTCAATCAGGTCCTGGCTGCCAAGCCGCAAGTGGCTGTGGAAAACCTGTCGCTGAAAACCACCCACGGTGAAAGCAAGTTCAGCCTGCTGGTAGACCTGGCTAAACCGGTGTCCATGGAGCTGCCGCCAGTTGAGCTGGGCAAGCAGATGATTGCGCTGCTGGATGCCAATCTGACCCTTTCCAAGCCGATGATCGCTGACGTTTCCGCACTGCAAGCCCAACTCGGTGGCGTGACCGACCCTAAAGCCATCGAGCAGCAATCCCAGATGGCCGCCGAGATGGTCAGCGGCATGGCAGTTGGCACGCAGTTGGCAACGTTGGTCGGTAGCGACGTGGTCTCCAAGCTGCACTACGCCAACAATGAAGTGACGTTCAACGGCCAGAAGATGACCGTCGAGCAGTTCATTGGTTTTGTAATGGCCAAAGTCGGCGCGGTCAGCGGCGCACAGTAACGCCTCAACACCCAGCCTCTTCGTGAGGCTGCTTGAAATGCAGTCAAAATGTGGGAGCGGGCTTGCCCGCGAATGCAGTGGATCAGTCACCACTGCGTATTCGCGAGCAAGCCCGCTCCCACATTTGTTTTGTGCAGGCCCGACTCAGCGGCTACCCATCAATTCTGAACAATTGTTCTGAATTGGTCTTCTTCCTACGTTCCTAAGAGATAGTTCACACAGGAAAGCTAGGCCGGGTCATTAGACGCCGGCACCCTGTAGCATGTCGCTCAGGATCACCTATCGTTACAGCTTTCCGTGTGTAAGGAAGCTCACGATATGTTGCGAAACCTACCACTCAGTGCATCAGGCCGGTTGCGACTGCTCATCGGGGCAGCTTTATGCAGCCAGCTGTTGATGCCCACTTTCGCCATGGCCGATCCGGCCTATGACGCGCTGATTATCCAGGCGCGCAACGGCAACTTCACACCCGCCCTTACGCAATTGCGTCAGCTGTCTGCCGAGCGCCAGACGCCAGGCCAGGTCAGCGATCATGTGGTGATCGCCGGTTGGGCCGGGCAGGACGCCGAAGTGCTGAAGGTGTACGAAGCTGAGGGTAAACATCGCAACCTCAGTACCCAAGCGCTCGCCACCGTGGCGCGCACCTATCGCAATCAAAAGCAGTGGCCACAGGCTGAGGCGACCTATCGCCAGGCGCTGCTGCGTGAACCGAATAACGTCGACCTGCAACTGGGCCTGGCCCTGACCCAGGCTGACGGCGGCAAAGCCAATGAAGCCGTGCAACGCACCCGCGCGCTGGTGGCCGCCAAGCCAGACGACCCCAACCGGCGCATGGCCCTGGGGTATGCGCTGACCCGCGCCGGCTTGAACTACGACGCGCTGTTTGAATTCGATCAGGCGTTTATCCGTGCTGGCGACAAGCCCGAAGTCGCCCGCGAATACATCGTCGCCCTGCAAAAGGCTCGCTTGCCGGAAGCCGCTTTGCGCCTGTCGGCCCAGCGTCCGGGCCTGCTGGACCCGGTGACCCAGCGCCGCCTCGAAGGTGACCTCGCCGCCGAACGGGTGCGCATGGCCGAGTTCGCCACGCGCAGCGAAAAAGAACGCTATGTGATTGCCGACCGCGCCCTGGCGGACTACGACAAACTGCTCGCTCGTTGGACCCCGGACGCCACCGCCCATGACGATGTGGTGCGCTGGCGCATCGACCGCCTGGGTGCACTCAAGGCGCGTGCACGTACCGCCGAGGTGATCCGCGAGTACGAAACGCTTAAGGCCGAAGGTGTGCAACTGCCGACCTACGCCGTGCGTTGGGTGGCCGCGTCCTACCTCGACCAGCGCCAGCCGGAAAAAGCCGAGCCGCTGTATCGCCAGGCGCTGAGCGCCACCGACGCGGAGCCCGATGATCGGGTCGAAGACACCACCGCGCTGTTCTACGCCTTGCAGGAAAGCGACAAAGGCGAGGATGCCAACGAGGTCGCCAAAGGACTCGCCAACAGCCAGAACCCTCGGGTCGAGCTCAAGGGCTTGCCCATCGGCAACCCCAACGATGCGTGGATGGACGCCCAGCAACTGTCGGCCCAGGCCGGCGTCTACGGTGGCGACCTGCCGGGCAGCGAAGCCGGTTTGGAAGCGTTGGTAGCAAAAGCACCGGGCAACGTCGGCCTGCGTCTGGCCCAGGCTGACATGTATCGCGCCCGCGATCTGCCCCGGCGCGCCGAAGGCATTCTCAAGGAAACCGAAGCCCAGGCCCCGCGCGACATCGGCCTGGAAGTGAGCCAGGCCTACACCGCCATGGACCTGCAGGAGTGGCGCCAGCTCGACGTGCTCACCGACGACGTGGTTGCGCGCAACCCGGATAACCGTCAGGTGCAGCGCCTTAGCCGCCTGCGCGATGTGCATGACATGGCCGAGCTGCGTGTCGAGGCTTACACGGGTAAAAGCTTCGGCGGCGGTAATGACAGCGAAGCGGGTGCGGTGTCGGGGAGCCGTGACTGGGGCATCGAAAGCCGTCTCTACACGCCGCCTATCGACGAAGACTGGCGCCTGTTTGCCGGTGCCGGCTATGCCCGCGCAGATTTCGAAGAGGGTACCGGCCAGCATCGTTGGCAGGTTGTCGGCGTGGAGCGGCGCACCCGAGACATGACCATCGAAGCCGAGGTCTCCAACCATTCCTACGGCGATGGCTCCAAACAAGGCGCCGCGATCTCGATTGCGCGTGACATCAACGACAACTGGCAATACGGCGGCAGCCTCGGCTACCTGCTGAGCACCACGCCGTTGCGCGCGCTGAATGATGGCATCACCGCCAACGGCGGCAGCGGTTTTATTCGCTGGCGCGCCAACGAAAGCCGCGAGTGGAAACTGACCCTCAGCCCGTCCCACTTCAGCGACGGCAACGACCGCTTCGAAGCCTTGCTCAGCGGCCGCGAGGGCCTCTACAGCTCGCCGCGCGTGCAAGTGGACCTGGGCCTGGAAGTCGGCGCCAGCCGCAACAGCAAGGAAGACACGGTGTACTTCAATCCGAAGTCGGATTTGACCGTGCTGCCCGTCATCAACATCAACCATGTGCTCTATCACCGCTACGAGACCCAGTGGAGTCAGCAGTTCCAGGTCGGTGCGGGTACCTATAGCCAGCGCGATTACTCCACCGGCGGCATGGCGTTGATCGGCTACGGCCAACGCTATCGCTGGAACGACGTACTCGACGCTGGCGCCAACCTGAGCCTGATCAGCCGACCTTACGACGGTGATCGCGAACGCGATCTGCGCCTGCTCGTCGACCTCACTTACCGTTTCTAAAAGAGCCTGACCATGACCTTCCTCAGCCGTTGCTTGTTGGTTCTGGGCGTATTGCTGGCCAGTGCCTGCGCCCAGCAACCCGCACCTTTCACTCCACCCGCCGAGCGGCCGACACCGCTCAACGAACAGGCGTGGCCGAAAAACCACTTCCTGGGCATTGCCTACCACGATGTGTCGGATCGTGATCCTGACCAGGCCGTGGTGGCGGTGCGTACCGAGCGTTTGATCGAGCAGTTGGCTTGGTTGCGCGAGAACGGCTACCAGGCGGTCAGCGTTGACCAGATCCTGGCCGCCCGCCATGGCGGCCCGGCATTGCCGCCCAAAGCAATCATGCTCAGCTTCGACGACGGCTATTCGAGCTTCTACACCCGCGTGCTGCCGATTCTGCGCGCCTACCATTGGCCGGCGTTGCTGGCGCCGGTGGGCAGCTGGATCGACACACCGCTCAACCAGCCGGTGGATTTTGCCGGTTCACCCCGGCCGCGTGGTGAGTTCCTGACCTGGCAGCAGATTCGCGAAGTGTCCCAGTCCGGCCTGGTGGAAATCGCCGCGCACACCGATGCCAATCACAAAGGCATCCTGGCCAACCCCCAGGGCAACCTGGAGCCAGCTGCGACTTCCCTGCGTTATGACCCGGCCACCGGTCGTTATGAAAGCCAGGCCCAGTTCGATGCGCGGTTGCGTGCGGATGTGGTCGCGATCTCCAACAAGATCCAAACCGTGACCGGCAAGAAACCACGGGTCTGGGTATGGCCGTATGGCGCCGCCAAAGGCACCTCGCTGGCCATCGTTGGTGAGCAGGGCTACCAAATGGCCCTGACCTTGGAAGATGGCCTCGACAGCTCCGATGACCTGATGAACAGCCCGCGCTTTCTGGTGGCCTCCGACCCGGACGGCGAGCATTTCGCCAACAGCATCGTCGCTGTGCAAACCCCGGCACCGCTGCGGGTGTTGCATGTGGACCTGGATAATGTCTACGACCCGGACCCGGCCCAACAGGCGCGCAACCTCGACCAGTTGGTGCAGCGCGTCGTGGACATGGGCGCCGGCACGGTGTTCCTGCAAGCCTTCGCCGACCCCAAGGGTGACGGCCTGGTCCACTCGCTGTACTTCCCCAACCGCCACCTGCCAGTGCGCGCCGACCTGTTCAACCGCGTCGCCTGGCAACTGCACACCCGTGCCCATGCCAGCGTGTATGCCTGGATGCCAGTGCTGAGTTTCGCCCTTGATCCCAAGCTGCCGCGTGTGACGCGCTGGGACCCGGAAACCGGCAAAGTGGGCATCGACCCGGATCAATACAAACGCCTGTCGCCGTTCGACCCGCAAGTGCGCAAAATCATTGGCGAGATCTATGAAGACCTGGCGCGCAACAGTGCCATCGACGGTGTGCTGTACCACGACGATGCGGTGTTCTCGGACTTCGAAGACGCCAGCCCCGCCGCGCTCAAGGCCTATGCTGCCAACGGCCTGCCGGGCAGCATCGAGGCACTGCGCGCCGACCCTGCGGTGATGCAGCGCTGGACGCGCTTCAAGAGCCGCTACCTGATCGACTTCACCAAGGAGCTGACCGCCAAGGTCCGCGCTATCTCTGGGCCGCAGGTGCTGACCGCGCGCAACATCTTCGCGCAGCCGATGCTCAACCCAGAAAGCGAAGCCTGGTTCGCGCAGAACCTCGACGATTTCCTCCAGACCTACGACTGGACCGCGCCCATGGCCATGCCGCTGATGGAAGGGGAGACGCTGAAGAACTCCAACGCCTGGCTGGAGAAACTGGTGGCGACGGTCAAAGCCCGCCCCGGTGCGATGCAGCGAACGGTATTCGAACTGCAAGCCAAAGACTGGCGCACCCCAGCAGCCCCCGACCTGTCCGCCGAGCAAATGGCTGAATGGATGGGTGTACTCAAGCGCCAGGGTGTCACGAGTTTTGGCTACTACCCGGACAATTTCCTGGAAAACTCCCCGGACCTGAAGACTGTGCGTCCGGCCCTTTCCAACCAATGGAACCCTTGACCATGTTCGACAGAATCCTGGCTTTATTCGTGCTGGCACTGGTATTAGGCGTGCCCCTGGGACTGATCTTCCTGGTCACCGGGCAGTTCCTGATGGACTTTGTGTTTTTCTACCCGCTGTTCATGTCGGCGCTGTGGATCTCCGGCGGCTTGTACTTCTGGCTGCACTGGGAGCGCCACTGGCCCTGGGAAGAAGACACCCCGGCGCCGACCCTGGCCGGCAACCCGCTGATCTCGATCATCATCCCTTGCTACAACGAGGGTGATAACGCCGCCGACACCATTCATGCGGCCCTCGGTCAGATGTACCCGAACATCGAAGTGATCGCGGTCAACGACGGTTCCAAAGACAACACCGCCGCAGTGCTCGACGCCCTGGCGCTGGAGCATCCACGCCTGCGGGTGCTGCACCTGGCGCAGAACCAGGGCAAGGCCGTGGCCTTGCGCATGGGCGCCGTGGCGGCGCGCAGTGAATACCTGGTGTGCATCGACGGTGATGCATTGCTCGATAAAAACGCGGCGGCTTATATGGTCGCGCCGATGCTCGACAACCCGCGCCTGGGTGCCGTGACCGGCAACCCTCGTATCCGCACACGCTCGACCTTGATCGGCCGCGTGCAGGTGGGCGAGTTCTCGTCGATCATTGGCTTGATCAAGCGCACGCAACGAGTGTTTGGTCGGATCTTCACCGTGTCGGGTGTGGTGGTGGCGTTTCGCAAAAAGGCGCTGGACCGCATCGACTACTGGTCCACCGACATGATCACCGAGGACATCGACGTCAGTTGGAAGCTGCAACTCGACCACTGGAGCATCTTCTACGAGCCCCGCGCGCTGTGCTGGATTCTGATGCCCGAAACCGTCGGCGGCCTGTGGAAACAACGGCTGCGCTGGGCCCAGGGTGGCGCCGAAGTACTGTTCAAAAACATCCGTGGCATCTGGCAATGGCGTCACCGCTACCTGTGGCCGCTGTTGTTCGAATACTGCCTGTCCACCGGTTGGGCGTTCACCTTCATGCTGTCGGTCATCTTTTGGGGCGTGGGCAAATTCACGCCGCTGCCCCAGGCGATCGCGGTGGACTCACTGATGCCGCCCGCGTTTACCGGCCTGGTGTTGGCGATGGTATGCCTGCTGCAATTTGCCGTGAGCATCCTGATCGACCGCCGCTACGAGAAAGACCTGTGGAAAACCCTGTTCTGGACCGTGTGGTACCCGATGGTGTTCTGGCTGGTCAGTCTGTTCACCACCCTGGTCAGTTTCCCCAAGGTGCTGTTCAACCAGCACCAGAAGCGCGCGCGCTGGGTCAGCCCGGATCGTGGCATCAAACCTGTTGAAGAGGAGGCGTGATCATGAAACTGGTCAGAACTCGCCAAAGTACCGTCATGTGGATCATCGACGTGGTGTTGACCCTGATGGCCTGGGCCGGATTGGTTTGGCTGCTGGCGCGAGGGATTACCTCGATGCTGGATACCCACGGCGGCCCGCGCATTGACGCGCCGATTTTTGCGGCGCTCAACACCTTGCAGATCTACCTCTGGATCGCGTTGTTCAACGCCGTGATCCTGGTCAGTTGGGCACGCTACCAGCAGCGCAAGGGGCGCAAGTTCGCCCAGCGTCGCGCCCAGGCCAAGGCCCTCAGCGACAAGAGCCTGAGCGAAAGCTTCAGCCTGGCAGAAGGCGACTTGGAGCAACTGCGCCGGCCAGGCGTGCTGGTGATTCATAACGACGAAGAGGGCGGCGTGTCGGAAGTGAAATCCCATGTCTCTCGTGACGTGGAGAAACCGGGGTTGACCCTGGTACCTGGCGCTGTCCAGAACAAAGACGCCAGCTAGTGCGCTAAACAACGCCTAAAGGCCGACCCATAACTCTGAAGTGAACGGACTTGCCCCGCGCTGGGCTGCGAAGCCGCCCCAAAACCTGCCTCCGCCGTTTTACTGAGTAAACGCGCCGGTCTTAATGGGGCCGCTTCGCAGCCCGGCGCGGGGCAAGCCCGCTCACCACAGAGTCGTGTGGCAGCCTTTAATATTTGCGTCTATATCCATGCACCGGTAGCGGTGGGTCAGTTACAGATTTATTAGCTGACGCTCCCTCATCGGCGGCTGTTTCATCCTGCCAATAGTGATTATTGCGATCCAGTTCCCAGGCCCACCCCCGCGAACTTTTCTGCATTTCCCATTACTAATTTACTGCGCAATAACTTGGCGGCCAACTAGTGGCAGCTTCTAAGTTCTCCGGCGAATCGATATCAAAACAGCTGTCGCCTGTCAGGTTAATAGATTCGGTCTCAGGCCGCCAAACTTTTTGATAGTTATTTATTGTTATCAATCAATGTGTTGGGGCTTCAAGTAGCGCGGATGTCCAACTAGCTCGGATTCTTTGGTTGGTCAAAGTTTGATGTTAGTTTCCCTGCCCTTGAAATAGGGGTCAGACCACGGTTACATTAATAGTGGTCTGATCCCTGTGGTTTTCCCATTGCCCTGCTAGTTGACAGGGAACCACGAATTTATCAAATAAATCAGGAAGTCACGGTGATGATCCAATGGCCTCGCTTGCTTAGATTCAAACAGGATGATGTCCTTGATATACCCGAGGGCTCCCGTTCACTCATTGATGAGGGTGTCTACAGCATTTCAGACACTCAATACTGTCTGGCCGATGTGATTAATGAGAACGGACAGGACACGCTGAGGGTGCTCTCGTTTTACTGGGCTGCCAGTCAGGGTGCGTTTCGGAGAGCCTGTTTCAGAGAAGTTGAAAGTGATGATATGGCTCTCGGTTATCCACCAGAAGTGCTAATACCTGAGCGGGCAGGGGCGACCTATAGTCAAATAAAACAAGCATTGACGGCGATGGGTGACGTCATGGAGCATGCTTCTTATCGAATAATGTCTGATGGCGCCTTTATTCATAAAAGCTTGGAGAGCGCGTCAGTGGTGTATCATTTTCGGTCGCTAGACTCGCTGGATGATGAGTTGCCTTATGCAATTGTATGGAAGTGTCGTCGTACTTAGCGTCTCTGCATAAAGTTGAAAGGAGACAGCGTATTTACATAGCAAGGAGTGGCCATGAGAAAAAATGAACCTTGGTGGGTAGCCGTTTATCTGCCTTGCGCCTCGGCGTTAGCGCTAGTGTCTATGTGTGCATTTTTTCAGATAGCGGGTTATTGGCTGAGTGGTGGTGAGGATATTATTAGCCTCTTGGAGGCGCATGCATTTCTCTATCTGCAAATGGCCATGGCTGGATTTGCTTTAGGTTTCGTGCTTTGGTTTTTTAATGTCCGTTAGTGTTCCTGTAATAGAAGAGACCTCTTGGTTAGGGTGTAACTCTGATCGGTGAGCTATTAAGTGAAACTGCTTTTTTAATTTAAACTAGTGTGTCGCTATAATGTGCAGGACGACTGGCCTCGACAACCCGGATAATCGGCGCGCTGAGTTATTTTCTCTCTTCAAGGATGATCAATGAATCCCCGTATTCCGACACCACTGGCGCGCACGTTGAGTATCGGCTGTCGAGTCGCGCAGGGGTTGTGCCTGCTGGTAATGGCCGTCAGTGCCATTGCGTTCATGCTGGTCTGGGTCTACTTCGATAGGCGTGCGTCAATGTTGGGCTCGGCGGCGGCCGGTGTTTTGTGGTGCGCCATCGGGCTGTTGTTCGCGTTTGTGTTTGAGCAGCCTCGCACGCCGCGGGCAACGCTGCGATTTATGGTCAGTCGGATTGCTGGGGTGGTGGTGCTCGCAGCAGCGGCCGCCTGTTTGGTCGGCACGCTTTGGATTGAGCCTGAGCGTGCATTGCTGGACGCTAATACCATCATGATCCAACCCGGCAATCTGGCCCAGGTGCGCAGCCTCGCGGACCGTTTTGATGGCGGTAAATCCTGTGGCTGACAATCAACAAACAAGGACATTTCAGATGCTGTACAGAGCTTTTATCCTCCTTTGCCTGACGGCGCTCGCGGGCTGCCAGGGCCTGCCCTACCGGGGTGCGGAAGATCAGGCGCGGATCCGGGCCGACCTGGCGCTGGAGGCGACGCCCGCTGAGTTCACAAGGTTGCGCTGGGCTTATACGAACTACGGCGTTCAGGAGGGCGGCCAGACAAAGGATGCAATCGCCGTGGTGCAACCTGGGCTGGTGACGCTGGTGGGGTATGAGAGTGGGCGTTATGTTCGCCAGGCCAGTTTTCCCGCTGCCGTTGTGGACTGTGCCTACATCTTCGAAAGCCAGACCAGTGATCGGCCGATCTGGCTGTTGCAGAAAGACCGCATCGTGTTTCTTACCGTCAGCGACTTTCGTGGCAACGGCGATGTGCTCAAGCGCACGCAACTGGTCAAGGCGTTGGCCGCCAGCGGTTTCAGTCTGCACAGTGATGCTCAGGGACCTGCCTACCGACCGACGGGGAAGTCGGAACGCCTGTTGGTGCTCAACTCAATCGTCGGCAAGCATATGGAAGAGGTCGCCGAGAACCGGGCCTACAACGTGTGCCGTGGGCAATGATGGGATGGGCGGCACCACGGCCGCCTGATTTAAATCAGGCCGGGTTGGCATTGAGCCTGGACTGATCGCATCCAACCGATCAAAGCCGTTGCGCAGCAGAATCGCCAGCAGATGAGCGGTTCACTCAATCGTCGCCAAACCCGGTGGCCATTTGGACGACGGCCGGACGATAAGCCCCCGCCCAGTGGAATCCCGCTCCCCGCAAACACCGCCGCATTGTGATCGACTACACAACTTTCCGACACAATCCTGAACCTTTTCGTACATTTGAAGGTCTTTACCGCGCCCACCCGCACGCGGTCGGGCTGCATGGACTGCAGCGTTTTCAAAAACATTAAGGATTGATGTGAGCCTTTTTCCCCCTATTCCCTTCTTCGCCACTGCCTTGTGCGGTGCGAATGGCTGCGCCCGCGTATTACGCAAACGCGCCGAGGGCATGCCTCTGGATCCGTTGATCCCTCACTCGATACACCTACTGCCGCCGGGCCTGTTGGCGGCTTTGACCTGTAGTTCATGGAGTTTGAAATGAAGCGTAAGCAGTTCCAGAAAAGCCTGTTGGCAATCATGGTCGGCGCCATCAGCACGCAGGTGCTCGCGGTGGAAGTGGACCTTGGCGCGGGCAAGACCCAGTTTGTCAGCGAGACCTACAACGAGTCGCTGATCCTCACCGGGCAAACCACCCAAGTGACCACACCGACCAGTGCGCCCCCAGCCGGGCTGGGTGTCGCCGATACCCATATCCAGGGTTCGTTGATCAACCGCGCTGACATCACGCTGAATGCCGACGGCTACACCGTGCGGGGCTTTGCTCTGGACCCGATGTACTGGACTGGCCCGCCCAACCTCAACCCGGGCTCTGTCACCGGTGACGTGGTGCAGGCCGGCAACATCCTGATGAACAACGGTGGCGACGAAGGCCTGGAAATCGGCAAGACCAACATTGGCGGCAGCGTGATCAACTCCGGCACGATCATTTCGACGGCACCGTCGGCGCCTGCACCGCCGCCGTTCTATATCGGTGGGGGCGAGGGCATTTACCTGCACGGCACCACCATCGGCGGCGATGTGTCCAACACTGGTCTGATCGACATGGCCGGCGAAGGCGCGATCGGCATCGTGCTGGATCGCGACAACTTTACCCCCACCACCATCGGCGGCAAGATCCTCAACTCCGGCACTATCAAGGCCACGGGTGAAGGCGCTTGGGGCATCGAAGTGGAAACGGATACCAGCCCGCTGCGTATCGAAAACAGCGGTTTGATTTCTGCCAACGGCAATGACGCCAAAGGCATATTTTTTTATAACGGCACCATCGATTACATCCTCAACACCGGCACGCTTGAGGCCAAGGGCACCAATGCCAATGCCTTTGAGTTCCTGGAGGCCACCTTCGCCCAGAACAGCGCGAGCGGTTCGCGCGGCATCGTCAACCGTGGCACGGTCATCGCCGATGGCACGGCGATTCTGGTCGGCCCCGATCAAACGTCATCGTTCGAGATCAACCAGCAAGCCGGCGAAATCCGCAGCAACGCCGGCACGGCCATCGATGCGCGCAACCTGGCAACCCTGAACTGGACCGGTGGCGACATCATTGGCGATGTACTCAACCTGAGCGCGGTGAATATCGACGGCCAGGCGGGGTTCACCGGCAACCGCATCATCGCACCGGTGTCGGTCAACTCAGGGGCGCTGAACCTGTCGGCGCCCGGCACCGCCATCACCGGCAACCTCAACGTCGCCAGCGGCGCGGGCATCGATATGCACCTGTCCGACAGCGTCGTGCCGACCACGCCGTACCTGACCGTCAACGGTGCCGCCAATTTCGCCCAGGCGTCGAAGCTGACTGTGAGCGCTAACCCCGGCGACTTCGCCAGCACCAACGACGGCACGCAATACACCCTGTTGCAAGCCACCAGCGTGCAAGACAACGGGCTGTCCGTGGGCAGCTCTTCTGCGCTGCTGAATGTGCTCAGCTACTCGTCCGATGCGCAGACGGTCAAGGCCGTGGTAGCGGTCAAGGCTGACCAGCAAGTTGAGACAGACCTCTCTGGCGTGGGCGCGAGCCGTGCGTCGGCAACGGCGGTCAATACCTTCAAGAACGGTGTCCTGAGCCGTCTCAGCGCAGACGATGCAGTCTTCCAGGCGCTGGCCAACGCCGGCACCGCCGACCAACTGGCACGGGTTGGTGATCAGCTCGCGCCGGACGTCAACCGTGGCGCGCTGGACATCGCCTTGTCCGGGCAGACCGTGGTCAACGGCGCGATCTTCAACCGCCTCACCGAGCAGCGCGAAGCTAAAAAAGCCGGCGGTGTGTGGGTGCAGGGCCTAAGCAGCAACATGGATCAGGACGGTCGCGGCGGCAACAACGGCTACTCGGCCAACAGCAGCGGCATGGCGGTGGGTGTGGACAGTCGTGTGAGCGACACCACGACCCTGGGCGTGGCTTACAGCTACCTCAATTCGAATATCCATTCGGACCTGGGCAACAAGACCGACGTCGAGGGGCACGCACTGTCGCTGTATGGCAACTGGTCGCTGCAAGACTGGTTTGTCGATGGAAGCCTCAGCTACGGCCACAACGAAAACGACAGCAAGCGCCACATCGCCGGTACCACGGCCAAGGGCAGCTACGACAGCAATGTGTTGTCGGCCAGTGTGATCGGTGGCTACAGCTTCAAGCCGTCGCAAGCGGTGGTGATCGAGCCACGGGTGGCTGCGCGTTATTCCAACGTGCGCATGGATGGCTACGACGAGAAAGGCTCCTCGGCCGCACTGAGCACGCGTTCGCAGCGTTATGAAGTGGGTGAGTTGGGCGCCGGTGTGCGTCTGGCGGGCAACCTGCCGATGGGTGCTGGTAGCCTGCAACCGGAAGCGACCTTGATGGCCTATCACGACCTGATGGGTGATCGCGTGGCGCAAACCTCCAGCTTCGTGGCCGGTGGTTCAGCGTTTACCGTGACCGGTGCGTCGGTGGCGCGTGACAGCTATGAGGCCAGTGTTGGCGTTAACTATCAGGTGTCGGACTTCAGCGTGGGCGCCAGCTATACGCGTCAGGCGCGCAGTGGTTTTGATGCTGACGGCGTAATGCTCAAAGCACGCTACGCGTTCTAAGCAACCGTCGTGCCGTAACACTGATTTGTGGTGAGGCTGTTCACCACAGATCAGCCCTGCTTGGGTTGTGATCAGAGCAACTTGCGCTGTACGGGTTAGCAGGTTGCAACACCTATCCGTGGTGAGCGGGCTTGCCCCGCGCTGGGCTGCGCAGCGGCCCCAAGGCCAGGCAATGCGTTCTTTCTGAAAGGACGCGGTGTTTGTACTAGGGGCTGCTTCGCAGCCCAGCGCGGGGCAAGCCCGCTAACCACAAAAATGCCCAAGCTCACTACAAAAAAGCACCTGTTCACCAGAAAAAAGCTTCTGTTCATCACATAACAAGTCCCACTTTGCCTGCCTCAGTGGTGTGAGGTCAGAGCAACTTGCGCTGCACGGGTTAGCAGGCTGCAACACCGATCTGTGGTGAGCGGGCTTGCCCCGCGCTGGGCTGCGAAGCGGCCCCAAGGCCAGACAATGCGTTCTGTCTGAAAGGACGCGGTGTTTGTACCAGGGGCTGCTTCGCAGCCCAGCGCGGGGCAAGCCCGCTCACCACAAAAATGCCCCAGCTCACCACAAAAAAGCTTCTGTTCATCACATAACAAGTCCCACTGTGCCTGCCTCAGTGGTGTGAGGTCAGAGCAACTTGCGCTGCACCGGTTAGCAGGCTGTAACACCGATCTGTGGTGAGCGGGCTTGCCCCGCGCTGGGCTGCGAAGCGGCCCCAAGGCCAGACAATGCGTTCTGTCTGAAAGGATGCGGTGTTTGTACCAGGGGCTGCTTCGCAGCCCAGCGCGGGACAAGCCCGCTCACCACAAAAAAGCCCCTGTTCACCACAAAAAAGCTTCTGTTCATCACATAACAAGCCCCACTGTGCCTGCTTCAGTGGTGTGAGGTCAGAGCAACTTGCGCTGTACCGCTTCATCCAGCGTACTGCGCGTCAGCGTTTCCACGACTTCGCGCGTGTCGGCCTGGAATGGGATGCCTACGATCAGCACCAGATGCATCCAGGTGCGAACCGATTCGCTCTTTTTGACCCGACCCAGTTCCTTGCCATCCTTGTCTTTGAACACCGTCTCCAAGGTGAAAATATTTTTCGCCGTGGACGGAATGATGAAGAACGTGAAGCCGGTGATGAACGCCGACACCGGGCTGTACTCTTCGTTGTTATGCAGCGTGGCATCCACGTAGATATCCGAGTCGACCTTGTCGGTGCTCACCCGCGTAAAACGGTTGGACTCGCGAAAGGAATCGGCCACGGCCTTTTCCCACAGCACCACCGGGGCGCCGACCGCAGCGTTGCCCGGGCCGCCGTTGACGTGGTTTTGCGCTGTGGTGTGCACGTACGCCGTGGGTTTTTGCGCCGGGGTGTTAGCGGTTGGCGGCCAGGGTTGCACGGCTGGCAGTTCGTGCTGTGAATACGACACGCAACCGGTCAACAACACGGCGGCCAGTACCAGGCTATGTTTGATCAATCCTTTCATGCTTCGCTCCTTAAAATTATGGCTTGGCCAAGTTGGCAGTGGCGGTATCGAGCAGTTGCCCGACCAGTTTGGTCAGCTGTTGGCCGCCCATCGAAGGTGCCCAATATTGGCCGCTGTAAAGCCCGACGTTATGTTCGAATTTGATCGAGTCCTTGGCTTTGGCCAGCTCTTTACCGTTGCGGTCGACGATCACCAGGTCGCCGGCCACCTCGAAGCTGTCGACGTAGATCGGGCCGTTGACCCAGATCCAGATGGTCAGCGTCAGCAGCGCGCCGGGTACGTACGCCGGGTGCGGGCTGCGATGGCCTTTGAGAGAGGTCATGTTGAATTTGAGCGTTACGTCTTGCTCTCCCAGGCGTACCGGATACTCGGTGACCTGCTTGAAGTAACCCGCAGTGCGCACATACTGACTGATCTGGGCCGTCAGGGAGCTGCTGATGGCAGCCTTGTTGGCCTCGTTAACGTCGGCAGCACT
Organism: Pseudomonas sp. H1_D04; assembly: GCF_054683855.1. Lineage (NCBI taxonomy): Bacteria > Pseudomonadati > Pseudomonadota > Gammaproteobacteria > Pseudomonadales > Pseudomonadaceae > Pseudomonas > Pseudomonas sp. H1_D04. The sequence goes on along the minus strand of NZ_CP162826.1, from coordinate 1,983,178 downwards.
CACCGCCACATCAGCGATTTGCGCGCTGCGTGGACTGCTGAGAGTTACCGGGTGGAGCGGGGCGGCGATAGGGCCGGTGACGGTGTAGGAAACGCAGCCGGTCATCGACAGCGTCGCGATCAGGGCCGTAGCCCGAAGGAAAACTTTAAACACGCAATATCCCTATTAATAAACAAACACAAAACAGTGTCTCGACAGGATGTTACACAACTTGAGGAATGTGCGGCGGCGCACGCAGGCGACCAAAAGCACTTGAGAAGCCCTCTCAACCCCGTAAAATGCCGCGATTGTTTAAAGCACGATACTTTTCAGGGAAGAAGTCATACATGCGCGTGTTCGCCATTTTCATTGCTGCCTGCCTGATGGCGGGCTGCGCCTCCAAGCCGGAGTACTACATCTCCCCGGCGCCGGTCACCATTCCCAAGAACGCCACTTACTGGCTCGACACGTTTGATGTTGAGGTCGTGGGCAAGAACGAGCGTTTTTTGCCGGATGACAAGGTTCGCCAACAACTCGGCGTCGATCTGGTCGACCGTCTGCTCAGCGCCAAGCGTTATGCGCCGAGCAAAGAAAAGGCCGATTACCTGCTGGATGTCAGCATTGTCTATACGCGCCATATCCCGGACTCAAAAGGCGGCCTCTCGACGTTGATCGTTGATGACAACACCATTCTGGCCGCTGTCGATTTCAGCTATCAGGTCAAGGTCAAGAAGGGCGCTGGCGAGGTGCTGCATTTTGCCAAGACGCGTAACAACCTTGTGCCTGCTGGCGTAATGGGCGAGGCGCAAAAATGGAGAACCATGGGCGGCATTATCACCAACTCCGGTAACTCCAGCGTCGAGCGTTTTTATACCGGCGTTTTGAGTCGCGACATCGTCGATGACCTGCGCGCCATTCCTTCTCGCTAACGCTATCTACCCCCGATTTATCACCCCAGGAGCACTACGTGAAAGCACTCTCCAAAATCCTGCTGTCAGGCCTCACCGCCGCAGCGCTGCTGACCGTGGCCGGTTGCGCCACCGAAAGCAACCGAGCCCTGCCGGTGGAGCAAGTCGCCAGTGCAAACGTCGCCTATTCCGGCGTGCGCGTGCCGATTGCTGTAGGTAAGTTCGACAACCGCTCCAGCTACATGCGCGGCATCTTCTCCGATGGCGTCGACCGCCTCGGCGGTCAGGCCAAGACCATCCTTATCACTCACCTGCAGCAAACCAATCGCTTCAGCGTGCTGGACCGCGACAACATGGGCGAAATCTCCCAGGAAGCTGCGATCAAAGGCACCGCGCAGAAGCTCAAGGGTGCTGACTATGTTGTAACGGGCGACGTGACCGAGTTCGGTCGTAAAGAAACCGGCGACCGCCAGTTGTTCGGCATCCTCGGCCGTGGCAAGACCCAAGTGGCTTACGCCAAAGTCGCGTTGAATATCGTCAACATCAACACGTCCGAAGTGGTGTATTCCACCCAGGGCGCCGGTGAATACGCGCTGTCCAACCGTGAAGTGGTCGGCTTCGGCGGCACCGCCAGCTACGACTCCACCCTCAATGGCAAGGTTCTGGACCTGGCCATGCGCGAAGCGATCAACCGCCTCGTCGACGGCATCAACGCCGGCGCCTGGAACCCGCGCAACTGATCAGCAACACCTCAAGGAGCAGTACACGGATGAGCAAGGCAGTGAAGTTGGCGCTGATGCTGACAGCAATCGCGGCGGTCGCCGGGTGCCACACGGCGCCCCAACCCCTGTATCAATGGGAAAGCTACCAGCCGCAGGTTTACGAGTACTTCAAGGGCGAGCCCAAGGAAGCGCAGGTCGAGGCACTGGAGCGCGATCTGCAAAAGATCAACGCCAGTGGTCGCAAGGCACCGCCGGGTTACCACGCGCACCTGGGCATGCTGTACCTGAGCATGGGCAAGGATGACCAGATGGTGCAGGAGTTCCGCACCGAGAAGGCACTGTTCCCCGAGTCCGCTGCTTACATGGACTTTCTGCTGAAAAACGCCAAGACCGGAGTGGCCACCAAATGAGCCTGTTGAAACTCACTGGCGCCCTGCTGGCCTTGGCTTTGCTCGGCGGTTGCGCGACGCCAAAGACCGTGGATTACACGGCGTATAAACAGGCTCGGCCGAAATCGATCCTGGTGCTGCCACCGATCAACGAATCGCCGGAAGTGCAGGCTTCGTACAGCTTGGTCTCGCAAGTGACCTACCCGCTGGCCGAAGCTGGTTACTACGTGTTGCCGATCGCTTTGGTGGACGAAACCTTCCGCCAGAACGGCCTGACCACCGCCAACGATATCCAAGGCCTGGCGCCGACCAAGCTGCATGACATCTTCGGCGCGGACGCGGCGCTGTACATCACCGTCAGCGAGTACGGCACCAAGTACATGCTGATCACCAGCGACACTGCTGTGACCGCCTCGGCCAAACTGGTGGACCTGCGCACCGGCACCACCCTGTGGACAGGCACCGCGCGTGCGTCCAGCGAGGAAGGCAACAACAACGGTGGCGGCCTGGTGGGCATGTTGATTACGGCAGCGGTCAAGCAGGTGATCAACAGCTCCACCGATGCGGCGCATCCGATTGCCGGCATTACCAGTGCGCGATTGCTGTCGCCGGGTCAACGCGCCGGCATCCTGTACGGCCCGCGTAACCCGAAGTACGGCACGGACTGACCTCGATTCTGAACGCGCCTCAGATCAATGTGGGAGGGGGCTTGCCCCCGATGGCTTAGTGTCAATCACTGCATCGGGTGACTGACCCATCCCCATCGGGGGCAAGCCCCCTCCCACACTTGAACTGCAGTGTTTTCTGAATCAGGTTTAACCCGAACCACCCGTACCTTGCGTCTGACCTTGTGAACGGATTATTCACTCACGAGGCTCAGCCCATGTCCTACCCTCTGCTCTTCCTGCGTCCTGCTGCCCAAGGCTTTGCGGTTACCGTGCTGGTAGCGCTGGCCGGGTGTGGGCTGTCGTCTTCGCCTGAGCTGGCCAAACCGGCGGCCCCCGTCGCCGAGCTGCAAAGCGCGCCGGTCCAAGGCGCGTTGGTCAAACGCATGGCAATGCCCGCCCCAATGCGCATGCAGGAATCAGCAGCGATGGACTATCGCAGCGAACCCCGCGAGCAATACGCCAACCTGCCGGACAACCCGGTGCACCGCGTGGCCGAAACGCCGGTGTCCACCTTCAGCGTCGATGTCGACACGGGCAGCTACGCCAACGTACGACGCTTCCTCAACCAAGGCAGCCTGCCGCCCGAAGGCGCTGTGCGATTGGAGGAAATGGTCAACTACTTCCCCTACAGCTACGCACTCCCCACCGATGGCTCACCGTTTGGCGTGACCACCGAAGTTGCCGCCACCCCATGGAACCCGCGCACCCAACTGCTGCGCATCGGCATCAAGGCGTCCGACCGTGCAGTGGCGGAGCTCGCACCGGCCAACCTGGTGTTTCTGGTGGACGTGTCCGGCTCCATGGATCGCCGCGAAGGCTTGCCGCTGGTGCAAAGCACACTGAAATTGCTGGTGGACCAGTTGCGTGATCAGGACCGAGTTTCATTGGTGGTGTATGCCGGTGAATCCAGCGTGGTGCTCAAGCCAACATCGGGGCGCGACAAGGCCAAGATCCGCAATGCCATTGATCAACTCACCGCCGGCGGTTCCACGGCAGGCGCATCCGGCATCGAACTGGCCTACCAGATGGCCCGCGAAGGCTTTATCGACAAGGGCATCAACCGCATCCTGCTGGCAACTGACGGTGACTTCAACGTGGGCATCAGCGACTTCGACAGCCTCAAGCAGATGGCCGCCGAGCAGCGAAAAAGCGGTGTCTCACTGACCACCCTCGGCTTCGGAGTGGATAACTACAACGAACACCTGATGGAGCAACTGGCCGATGCGGGCGACGGCAACTACGCCTACATCGACACCCTGCGCGAAGCCCGCAAGGTGCTGGTGGACCAACTCAGTTCAACCCTGGCAGTGGTGGCGCGGGATGTGAAATTACAGGTGGAATTCAACCCGGCCCAAGTCAGCGAATATCGCCTGCTGGGTTATGAAAACCGCGCCTTGAAGCGTGAGGATTTCAACAACGATAAGGTAGACGCCGGCGAGATCGGCGCAGGACATACCGTGACAGCGCTGTACGAAATTGTGCCGAAGGGCGAGAAGGGCTGGTTGGAGCCTTTGCGTTATGCCAGCGCGCCTGCGGCGGAAGGTAAGTCCAATGAACTGGCGATGGTGCGCGTGCGCTACAAGCCTGCGGCGGGCGGTGATAGCCGCTTGATCGAACGGCCCATCAGCAACGAAACCACTAAGGCCAGCGACGACCTGCGTTTCACGGCGGCGGTGGCCGCCTTCGCCCAACAGCTCAAGGGCGATGGCCGCTACACTGGCAACATGAGCTTGAAGGACACCGCCGCACTCGCCCGCTCGGCGCGAGGCGATGACCCGTTCGGCCTGAGAAATGAATTCGTGCAACTGGTGGACTTGGCCCAAAGCCTAAAACCCTGATCTTAACCACGACACGGATCAAATGTGGGAGGGGGCTTGCCCCCGATGGCGGTAGATCAATCAGTACATTTTTGACTGACCCACTGCTATCGGGGGCAAGCCCCCTCCCACACTTGAACAGCGTTAACTTTACAAAAGGAGTTTGCCCCCTACATGGCTGTTCCCGATGATCCACCCAGCGACGAATCCCTGCTGGCCCGCTACCGCACCGGCGAGGCCGCCGCGTTCGAAGTCTTGTACGCGCGCCACCGTCAGGGCCTCTACCGCTTCCTCGTGTCCCTGAGCAACAAGGCCGAGCTGGCCGAGGAAATCTACCAGGAGACCTGGCTCAGCCTGATCCGCAGCAGCACCCAGCCACAAGGTCGGGCGAGCTTTCGTACATGGCTGTTCCAGATCGCCCGCAACCGCCTGATCGATTACTGGCGCAAGCACGGCATCCATAACCCGTTGCACGACAGCTACGACGAGCAACTGCACGCCCAGCCCGACGACAGCGCAGGCCCTGAGCAACAGCTAAGCCTGAGCCGCGACCAAGCGCGCCTCGACGCCGCCCTGCAAGCCTTGCCCGAAGACCAGCGCGAAGTCTTCCTGCTACGCCTGCACGGCGATTTGGACGTGCCGCAAATCGCCGCGCTCACCCACGCGCCGCTGGAAACCGTAAAAAGCCGCTTGCGCTACGCCCAGCAGAAATTGCGTCGTCTGCTGGCCGAGGAGGTACCTGTATGACTGACTCCCGACATACCCCTGACGACGAGCTGCTCCAGCACTTTCGTCAACACAGCCCTGGCGAACCGCCCGCGTCCCTCGACGCCTTCATCCTCAACACCGCCCGCCGCGAAGCCCCGGCGCCGCAACCGAGCTTGTGGCAACGCTGGCTGCACGCCTGCCAACGCCCGCGCTGGCAAATGGCATTCGCCACCGTGGCCGGCTTGGCGCTGATGATCGGTGTGGTCATGCGCTCACCGGTGCCGCAAGCCGAGATATCCACAGCGACCTTCTCCGCCTTGCACGAAGAAGCCGCTCGCCCTGCGCCGCAAGCGTTGTCCGCCCCTGCACCGATGGCTCGCATTGCGGCCGCGCCCAAGGTTGAAAGTGCACCGGTTCAGGCTGAGATCGCCGGAGCGCTGGCAGATCAGTCCGTGGCAAAGCTGAGCAAGCGCGCGCCGCTCGCGCTGCCGTCATTGGAGGAGGAGTTGCAGGCGATTGTGCGCTTGCGTGAAGCGGGTGAAAGCAAAGCCGCGGATGAAAAACTGCTGGCGCTGCACGCGCGCTTCCCCGAGGAAAACCTGCCAGCGCGGCTGGAGGCGTTGTACAAGCATTGACTCACAAAAAAGCCCCAGGTCTTTCGACTTGGGGCTTTTTATCTGTATCTGGTGCCCCGGCGTCGTTTGAACTGGGCGGTAAGATGCCCGGTTTATAAGGGTTCTTGTGGTGGTGTTTCGGTTAGGCATACACGAGGGCATACACGGCCCCCCGTGCTGGGTGGGCATCTAGCTAGAAATACGTCTGTATGCCCAGGTCTAGCACTGGTACCGATCCTTGATCATCCTATCGAAATAAGTACCTTTCGAGCCGGCCCCCATGAGGCCCTGATGGATGTTAGGTGGGACGCGGCAGTAGTCGTAAGTACGCCCTTGCTTGAACGTGATTTTCATCCTGCCTGTAGCGGGGTCATAGCCGACAGCTGTGATAGCCGTCGAGTTGACACGAACCATATCCATAGCGCTTTCCCTACCCCTGATTGATAACGTTCTCTGTTCTGATACTAGTCGGTGTTTCGTTCGGCGGTGCCATTGCGTCCGTGCAAAAGGTGGGCGGGGCTGAAAAGCTGCTGGGGACCCTGAGGTTTTTCTTCCAGCACGGGGCATGAAACCCGCGGGATCGAGTTAGTGGGAGGTGCCGGAAGTTACTGAAATTTCAATCGTTGAAATTGAAAGGATCTTGAAGAAAAAGGGCCATCGTTACAGCTTCGGTAAAGGTGGCTGTATCTGTTGCGGATAGTGAACACCTGCATGGCGTCAACCATGGTGATGGGTGTCAACCACGTCAACCTGTCAACCAACTTAAAAAATCCATCCGCTAACACGAACGCGCGGGTTCTATGCCCCGTACCTTTAAGAATGCTCCAGGGTCCCCACTATCGAACCAAAGCCAAGAGCATGACTCGCCTCGCTTCGCTGGAGGAGCAATACTAAATGGGGCTAGGGGGATACCCTGATAAAACCGTGTTACGGGTGTTACGCGTGTTACTTGAGTAGGTAAGCCTATGATTTTAAATGATTTATATGGCGTTACACAGCTGTGACTGGTTTGCCGATATGCGTGTTACATGGCAAATAGGTGTTACATCAATGAATGCTCTGGGAGGAGCGGTTTGTGATGATTAAGGCGGGTCTTATCAAATTAGGGGCTTTCGCTTAGAGGGCCGCTACCGCCGCTGCCCGTCGGCACCAGGGAATAAGGAGATTGATCATGTGGCTCAAAAATGTAGCATTTGCGCTGTTGATTTGCCCCCACGTCACCGCTTGTTTTAGCAAGCCATTCCAGCCCCCCACGGCCGATGCCGACTTGTGGGAGAAACCCGGCGCCAGTCATCAGGATGTGGTTGCGTCCATGTTGGCGTGTGGTGAGAAGAATGGCTCCGGCGTTGATCCCAAGGCCAGCTTCCAAGAGATGGCCCAGCGATTTGTATGTATGAAGCGTGCGGGCTATACCCGGCGTGACGGTTTCGACATCTGTGTATTGCACGCCAAGGAGCCGTTGAAGGCCTGTGAGTCGGCGCAATGAAGCCATAAAGGCATCGCACGGTATTAAAACTCGTTAGGGCGAGTTGCCCCAGGTATCTATAGGTACATCCAGCTGACTGCTTCCGGCCAAGAGCGGACATAAGTGTCTGGAAAACCGGGGCAATTCATTATTATTGCCTAAGTCTGGTTTGGAGAACTTCGCATGGAACAATTCCCCTCAAATTACTGAAAACAAGAGTTTTCGTACATCGAGGGTCACTTTAGCTCGTTGTAATGGATGCAAGCGCTTTCGACTAAAATGCCAGGAATAATTTTAGTAAACATCACATGCTGGCATGTTAGCTTGCTAATTTTTCGATTCAATATGAGCGTATATTTTTTCGCAAAGCTCAATTAAGCTTTGGGATAAACTCCATTCAATGTCATTCATCACCTGTACAGCTTGCTGGCAAAATTTTACCTTGTCATTGATAGTTCCACTTTCATCAGCAAAGACCTTTCGCTCTTTACCTTTCCCTTTAAGGCCAAGTGATTTATCTAAATGATAGCCAATTCCATGAATTGAATTGGCCAAGTCTATACTTAGAATATCTCTTAGATTATCTGCATCCAAGCCTTCTTTTGTTTTAGATATCTTTCTGCCAAATATTTTTTTAGCACTCTCAAAGACTATAATTGGCGGCAATAAATTCTCTATTTCTTTACAAGAAAGCAAGTGAAAGCGATTTTGTAGTTCCGCCGACAATTTTTGAGCTCGTTCTGACTTGCCTACAATGTCGCCATCAGCGATTAGAAAGGCGTCTGCACATAGTCGTGACGCATTTAAACGCTCAGTAGTATCATCGTCGTCATCAAACCCCCAATGGCCTAATGTACCGCCTTGATACTCAACGAATGTATAGTGATAGTTCTCCAAGTAACCTTCGAACATAATTTTTTTAGGACCTGACTCAAGTGAGTCAAGGTATTTTTTCATGAAGACCTTTAAGTAGAGTCGATCTGTTATACCTTCAATCCATATCGTTGAATTAGCAAGGTATACTGATGACGCCCGCACCCCCAAATCTGCCAGGATTTCACGATCCTTCGTACATTCCTGTATAAAAAAGCCTTTGCCGTCTTGATTGCTCTTTTTACTCACCCTATGAATTAAAACTTCGTCGTGGCTTTCAGCTAAGTCAAGCAAGTGATTTGAGTGAGTAGTAGCGATATATTGATGATTAGTGTGATTTAGTAAAAACAGAGCCAGTTTTCTCAGTAGTCCTGGATGGAGGCATGCCTCCGGTTCCTCTATAAAAAATATTGATTTTTCTTGTTCGAGAAATGCAGCAGACGTAATTATAATTACCTGCTGAAGGCCGTCCCCAAGATCGTATATTGAAAACTGCGCATCATCACCTATTTTTACAGCGACTGTATCTTGCCCATATTGAGGTATAAGTGTGATATCCGCACCACCGAAAAATTCATTCCCCAGTATTCTCTCATAATTACGAATTCTTTCTCGCTCATCCGGTTGCCCGAGTAAAAATCGTGCTAGCAGATTATAAAGGTCAAAGCCGGTGATCACATTGAGGCTATCAGGTGTAGGAAAATAATCTCGCAGTGTTCGTGTGAGGAACACATCTTTCCCATCTTCAAGAGGCCGCATGCCTCTTAATATTGGAATGTAATGTTTTTTAATGTTTAGTATCTGTACATTTAGATCTTCAAGGTTGCTTAAGACCTCCTCAAAATTCTTCTGAGGCAGATGGCGCCGCATGAGATTGAACTCATTTGCAGTGTTGCCCTGAACCCTAAAACCTTCGTTACTGGCATGTTTCAACGTCCTAATAAAAGTTTGAAGCACAGCGCTCACGACATTTATATCCCTGCTTTCCCCTCTATATATACTCTTAAATTCATCGCAATCTAAATCGAGTATTTTCTCACAGCCACTAATTACATTAACAACTGCCTCAAGCTCGCTACATGCCTGCTTGAAAGCATCACCGATGCTAACAGAAAGCATCTCTGGCTTAGTAGAAAACAATGTTCTTAATAATCTACTTTTCCCACTATTGTTCGGCCCTATTAGAAGGTTTAACTTTTGTAATTTTATCCATTTTTCTGCCGGCAATATATTTGAGTAGCCTACAAGATTCCTAGACCAGATTTTTTGCACCTGCATCAAAATTTGCTCCATCCAATTATTGTGATTTATAGAAATTAATAGCGACAACAGGTGACCTTGCCGCCTGGTTTTGTAACACGTACTAAATTAACGAAGGTGACGTAGTTGCTAAACGTTACCGACCAGCCTCAAGGCTGTCTAGCTGACATGTAGAGGGGCCAGCTCTCTACGCCCTAGCTCGCACTCTAGAACTTAAGTGCTGACACCAGCGGCAGGTATGGGTCGATAGCAGTTGGTCATGGCTGACCACTTTTGGCCGGAGGCTGCCAAAGCCCGAGGCGTACGTTTTGGTCCAAAGCCTTCACTGACTTCGACGCAGATTGCGCGCGGGTGGGAAATATCTAATGCCGGAAAACCCATTGACGAGATTTCGAAGCTGTTCGGAGTGCATCGCGCAACTAACTACGGGGCGCTGGACAAAGACAGCAGTAAGTACGCCTAACCCCTCCTGGCCTGCTTCGGCGAAACCGCTTTATCCTGCACGTTACGGGCAGGGCAGCGAGCGTAATCGGCATCGTCTAACCGTTACTGGCTTTACGGCCCTGATCAACAGCTTTCATGACTAGGGAGTCATGAATCCTTGGTATGTACCCGATGCGGGTGGGGTTAAAGACGGAGGTGGCGGAGCCTTTACTGAGGGTCTATTCAACCTGGCCGTTGCCTTCTCCGTCTTGCGCTGCTCGCGCTTCTGAGCTTCCTCAAACTCTCGCATCGGGTGCGTTACGAAATGCTGCTTGTAGGCCTTCAATAGGCCGACGTCTTTGCTGGCCACAGCTTGAGCAAGCACGTAGTCGGCGTCACGTATCTGGATATCAAGTTTTGGGTTCTTCGCCTGTGCGGCATTGACCAGTGCAATGGCAGCTTCAGATAACTTGCCGCTGGTCCATAGCTCGAATCGGTGAGCGGTGCTCGCCCATTCCGAATGCGTTTTTACGAATCCCCTGATCACCGGAATACGCTTGCTGAGCCACTTCTCTACTTCGTCATCTCCCAGCGCGCTAATGGGGTGTATGCCTTTACACTCGATAAAAACGACTTCGTGATTAGGCCGTTGCGCCAAAACGTCGATTTCGGCCTCCGCTCCGATGCTATCTTTGACGATCCGGTTCATCTCTTGGGAATACCCTAGGAATGTGGATCTTGCGATTTGGGCTACTGCGAACTCGAACAAGCTGCCACGCAACGTTGAGGCGGCGCCTTCAATCCGAGAGAGGTCGTTAAAGATCTTGTCCAGGGCATCCGGATTCTGGGTGAGCTTCGCTGTGTCGGTCAGCACCGCACAGAGACTTTTCAGTGCCTGCGCCACATCGCGGCCAAAAAGGCTTTCGGTGGTCGCCGGTATGATGCCTTTTTCCCTGAGGAGGTCGAATGCCTCATCGGAGTACCTTTCAGCGACGAACACCTGAAGGCATTTACCCACCTTTTTGAGGCTACGCAACGTGACGCATTTGTTTACGAAGCCTGCCAGTTGGTCAACGCCAACAATGCCATTGAGCGCGAGGTCGCAGACAAAAAAGCCTGGTTTCAAAGTGGCATCAACATACTCTCGCATCGGAAACAGGTAGGAGGGGCCTGCTAGGTCCCAATTGAACGTTCCGACCTTAGGTAGTGCTTCCAGGCTCTCGTCTTCTCGGGTTTCCACGGTGTCGTAGCTGACCATGCCCAAATTTCGAGACCAGTCCCTGACCGCCAACAGTGCCACCTTTTCAGCGATGAGACGGCCTTTCATCTTCGCCCAGACAGATGGCACATCTAGCATTTGTTGCTGATCGCATCTCACCACGCACAGCTCCCCACCTGGTACTAACACCTCCTTCACGAGGGTCGCTTTTACCAGTCTCTCCAGCAGGCTTTCTGCGGAAATGTGCTTCTTTTGAGCAACGGGCGCGCCGCAGGCGATCAGAAAATGCGCTCGGGGCATCATGTTGCCCCGAAGCTCCAAAGCCTTTAACGCCCCAAAGTATGTGCTCCTTGTCTTCTTTAAAGCTGCCATCAGCTTGTCGAAGAAATATGGAGATCCATATTCTTCCTGAAGGTAAATGAAGCGTGCCCGATGCGGAAAGATGACGTGGTTGAGCCGGTTCACGCCAAGGTTGCCCCGCTCGACCCGTTTCCGGGCTGCCTCAGCATTCAATCCATACTTTGTCTCAAGCAACTTGGATAAATCGCCGCTAAGCATGGGGCCATTTTGCTTCAGGAGGTCGGTAAGAGCGGTGTCGGCCATCGTCGTTCTCGGCTTGTGTCACACAGCGCTATTTATACTCCTTGTAAACAAGGGGCCGCATCTCTTTTCACGTCCGTTGTCCGACATAGGAAAATCGGGCCTTCCAAGCAGGCAAAACCGGTTTTTTGGGAAAAATGTCACAATGCTGTTTATGTAAGCGAAATCACCCTGAAGTTTTCGGCGTAGCCGTTCAAGCCTTGCGGATCATATGGTTTCACCGCGTCCCGCGACGTACCAATGCTGTACGGTTACTGACAAAGGCCGCCACCGAAGCGATCAACCGCCTGTTCCGACCTAGCTTCAAATACAGCAAAGCTGAAGTGCTGCTATTGGATCTCTGTCAGCCAGGCGAGTTTACGGACGACCTCTTCGCTCACTTCCAGCCTGTAGCTGCCAACAAGGTAATGAGCGTCCTGGATGATATCAACACACGGTGGGGACGCGGGACGCTTCGGCTGGCAAGCGTGCCTAGCTCACCGGCTGGTCAATGCGCCGCCACCTTATGAGCAAAAGCTACACAACGCGTCTTGGCCAATGGACCGTGAAATGTAACTGAGCATCCGCGAAAGGACCGGACTCGGCTATGCTCCGGGCAGGAAAATCCTTTCTGAAGCCAAGGGATGGACAACGACTTTTTATTTGCGCTGACAGTCCTGATCGAGCGACAAAAACGTCTCATTACCACTATCAAGGCTCTGATTGCCGAGAACCGTGGTATAGCGTCTGAAGCCGAGATAGACAACTGGCTACAGCATGTCAACAGATTTGAGAGTGAGGCTTTGGGCGCACTCAGCAACATATTGTGATTCTGTAAATGCCGGTGTAGTCAGCCAGCACTGCTCCGGCTCCTGCTTCTGCATGAGCCGCAGGCTCGCGGGCGTGAGTTAAAACATCATTTAGTCAAGGGAATAAATTTTGTATGATCAAACGAATGGACAAAATCGCCATAACCAATGTTAAGGGGATCGAAAATTCTGTTTTTGATGTTCAGCTTATTCCAAACAAGCCGACACTCATTGTAGCGCCCAACGGTTTCGGAAAAAGCTCCATTACTGCCGCTTTTGGTTCCCTGCGTTTGAAGAGGATGGAGCTGGATAAGGACGAACGCCACAAGGGGGATGAAGACCTTCATCCATCTCTTAAAATCAGTTATACCATGCAGGATGGAAGCAAGATTGAAAAAGAAGCGAATCATACAAAAAATGAGTTAGCAGCGACATTTGGCGTTCATGTAATTAATAGCCAGTTGGTTTCAAAAGCAAAAAAACTCAAAATTGCGGGCGCTAACATTGTCACTTCAGCAATTGAAGTCACTCCAGTCGTACTGATCAAAAATATTCCTCCAAAAGCAAAATTTAGCTACTCCTTCGCGGAAGCAAAAGGTGCCTTCGGGAAAAACGGGAAGGTCTTACCAAACATTTCCAACCTTCTTGTCGACAACCGTGCGATGGCAAAAATTTGGAATCAGGTCAATTTTAATAAACAGGATCAGGCCGGTGTTAAGAAGGCTATAAAAGCTCTACAGGATGAGATCAACGCCGGAACTGGAAATTCGGATAAAATCCTTGCCAGTGTTGAAGATGAAACAATACAAGCGGTGTCAACCATTGACTTTGTTAGTGGCATTTTGGCAGCATTCGCGGAATCCGGATTAAACCATGCCTCGCAAATTGAGGCCATCCTCGCAGCCTTACAGATTGGTGATATTCACGCCAGCGACAAGGCCGCTTTTAAAAAGGCAGGGGAGCGCGCTAATTATGCGTTCGAAAAAACGGCTTACGTTGAGGTTTTCACTGCGCTGAAAGGCACTTGGCGTAATATTCAGCCAAAGGAAACAGCGGATGGACTTGTGATTGCCTTTCCGAAGGCAAATCAGATTTCCAACGGAGAGCGAGATATCATTTGCTTTGTAGCTCAGTTGAAAAAGGCCAAGCTGCAACTCAAGAAAAACAAGGCCGTTATCTTAGTCATTGATGAGATATTTGACTATCTAGATGACGCTAATCTGGTTGCCTGCCAGTATTATCTGACACAAATGATTGCGGAACTGAAATCTGAAGGGCGTCAAATTTTCCCATTAATTATGACTCATTTAAATCCTGGATTTTTCAGGAATTTTACTTTTAGCGATCAAAAAGTTTGCTACCTAAACAAAATTGCGATCGCGGACAAAGCGGTAGAAAGCATAATCTCCAAACGAGATGACCCTGCCATATCGGATGCAATTTCGAAGCACTTCCTGCACTTCCACTCTGACGACATGGATCTATCTAACGAGTTTCAGGCCCTAGGGCTCCCCGCTGGACTGGCTACGGCGTCTCAATTTTCAGTACATTGTGCCAGTCATATGCAGAGATATGTGGAAGGTAAGGGTTTCGACCCCCTTGCGGTTTGCAGTGGCGTGCGCCGACAGGTAGAGCAATTGAGCTTCGATTTATTAGCGGAAGAGTCCCAAGGAGAGTTCCTATCAACACACAAAACCGTCAACAAATTACAATTCGCACAGTCTGCGGGAGCCACCGTTCCTGAAGTCTATTTTTTGCTGGCGGTTATCTATAATGATGCGATGCATGTCAGGGCCAACCAAGATAATTTTTCCGGATTAGGAGCAAAACTGGCCAACCTGACCATCAAGCACATGATTTCCACATTGATTCAGCCTGAGGCCCCATAAGCTACCGGCCTACTTCGGCGAAGCCGCTTTTGCCAAGCGGGCAGGATGCTCCTGAGTGGCAGCTATTGGCCGATTGCTGCCCTTCAGGTGTTTTAATATTGCCCGTCAAGAAGCTTGCTTGGGCCTAGCTTGAGGCGTCCATGGCCGGGGACTTATGAACGCTTTATCAATGCAGCAACGAGGTCGAGGAAAAGATCATGAGCAGTGACAAAAACGAGCACAAAATCACTCTGCCCCCCGGCTCTCGATTTCGGCGACAGGCTGGTCCGTATGACTTAGATACCGGACGTCCGTGTTACGCCGTCCAGGTAATCGCACCGGATGAGCAGGCGAGACGCCAGGTCGAGGACAACTCACAGATCATGGGCACTCCTGGCAAGCACTTTTATGTGTGGGATATCAAGAACGGCTCGACTTGGCCTGTTTCCCTGACCCTGACAGTGGATGGAGTGACGGTAGGCAAGGACAACGACTGACAAACTGTTCGAGGAAACCGAAGCATGGAGCACCGTCATACGCTGATAGCTTTAGGTTTGATTATCGCCGCGATAATTGCGGCGAATACTTCAGCCTGCAATCCACCGGCACATACAGCATCCTCGACGCAGCAAGCGAAGCAGATCTGCGATGAAGTTTACGATGACAGCGAGGACGCTAGCGGATACTGCGATTGCGTCAACTCAGCAAAGCGAAGCCTCGAAAATACTAATTGACGGAAAAAGGAAACTCCGCATTGAAATATCTCATGGTTTTAAGCGTCACCGTGCTCTTGGCCGGCTGTGGTCAGGAATCCAAGCCAGCAGCTGTACTTCACCTTGCTCCCATCACACCTGGTGCCATTCCCGAAAAGATCGGCGGCTGCGGGGAAGGTTGTAAGAAACTGGACAAGTTTGCTAAGTGGCAGCCGCTGCTCGCTCCGCTGGTTGAAATGCACCGCAGGCAGGAGAAGTGCTCCTCAGTTGAGTATGCGATGCCCGATACCGACTCTGACCCAGTGGACCCGAAGTTTTATGTACAGTGCAAAGAAGTGAGAAGCGGCCAGCTTTACAACACCTTCTACACTCGGACGCAGATCGAGATGGGCACGCCGGCTACGAGTGAGCCGGTTTCCCGTGCGTATGCTGAACCTCTTTGTGCAGGCCAATTGGCTGAGAAACTGCCCGGCGCTACAATTGCCAACCAAGGCTTTTACGAAGCTCCGAACGGCTCAGTACGTCTAACCTATGACTTAAAAGTAAATGGCGTCGACAAGAAGGCGGCTTGTCTAGTTAGCCACGAGTCTGTTGAGTTCAACGTCGTCCGGTAGCTCAGTAATCAAAAAAAATGACTCTCGCAATAAACGTGATTCTTGGCCTATCGCCGCAGCTGCAGGCACTGATTGACCAGGTGAAAGCCGAGGAAATTCGCTCAGTCCCCTCAAAGGGACGTGTCATGTGAAGTTGAGCCGTAAGACAAGAGTTTTAAGGCCGTTAGAGGCGCTGCATGGGTTCTGGAGATATTCCGATGAATTTTTTGAAAGTAATATTGGCTGTCACTTTTTTTGCTGCTGCTCCCTCATGGGCTGGAGATTTGACTGGACCTCAAAATAATGCAGTTAGATCAGCGAAGCAGTATCTCAGCATGACGGGCTTCTCACGGAATGGGCTTATTCATCAGCTTTCATCTGATGCTGGAGAGGGTTTCGACGTTTCTGACGCTACGATAGCAGTGGACAGCATGAACATTGATTGGAACCAGCAGGCGGTGAGGTCTGCGAAGCAGTATCTCAATATGATGGGCTTCTCGTGCAAAGGCCTCATTAAGCAACTTTCATCGAGTGCTGGAGAAAAATACACTGTGGACCAAGCAACCTACGGGGCAAAACATGCAGATGGTTGCTGAAAAACGGCGTGCTTTAAATCGCCCCTAGTTTCGTAGACGCCATCAAGCTACAAGGAAGGGTTGCTAACCCTGCATAACTGTCCGCTTTTGGCCAAAAGCGGTCCTAAGCCCACAGGCGCCAAAGATCAGAAGCCGAAAAATCTAGAGGCTTGTTTCGTAATGGGAGGATCTAGAGAGCGGAGGCTGTTTAGGCTTCCGCCTCTTCTTTATCCGGCCTTTCTTTTGAACTGAAGGTCAATTAAGTGGAGCTCCGCCTTGATTGCATCAATCGTGAGCGTCTCAACTTTAGTTTCTTTGATTCCTATTGCGTTGAGCTTTTTCATTCTGGTCATGCCGACAATTATCCCGTTCAAATGCAGCTTTCGGGATTTTAGGTAATCCGGCATCTGAGCACTGTTCTGTAGTGTTTTGTTCATTGTTAGACCGATGGTAGGCCCGAATCAACCGGCCCTCGCCGGTTGCTTCCGGGAAGGTTTGAGTTAGGCCGCCAACAGGTCAAGCAGGCTGTGTTGGTGTGAGCGAGCCGCGAGTTCTCGCCAGGTCCAGCTTCCAAAGTGCTCGCCCAGTTCAGGGATATCCAGCTTCATCAGTGCAACCGGGTCCCGACTAATCAGGTTGCGTGCGGCCCACAGCTTGCCGCCGGTCTCCAGCAGTGTTTTGGCGGCCTCATTCCACTGTTCTTCCAGCACAGTGTTCGCCAGGTGAGCCGCTTTATTCTCGATCTCGGTGCGTTCCTTTTGTGCCTCTGTGATATGCAGATCAATCGTCACCAGCTCCTGCTCCAGTGCGGTGATGAGCAGTTGTTGGCGGCGGTGATGCTCAGCCGCAGCCGTGAGGTTTTTTGCTGCCTTTTGAGCTTCTGCGTTAGCCGCTTTTTCGCCCTCTACATCGCCCCAGGCGACAGCCTGTGCATAAGCGGTGGCCGCGTCCGTTTCAGCTTGTCGAGCTTTTGCCATGTCTTCCTGATCGCTCTGGCGGACCTGCTGCAACCGGGTCTCGATGCTGCTGCGCTTTTCGTTGAGTTCCATCTCGTCGGCTTTCCAGTTCGCCATATCGCTGAGATATCCCGCAGCCAAGCTCTCACGGTTTGCCAATCTCTCAAGGCGATGAATCTTTTGATTCAGGTTGCTGATCTCCAGATTTCGCGAGTCGATGCGTCTTTTGTGATCGTTGATTTCATCCTGCACGGCTCGTTGACGGCCCTGCTGGATAACCTCCGGGCTTTCCAGCGCCTCTTCGAAGGGAGCCAGGTCACCCTGAATGCTATCCACTTCGAGGGTCAGTTGGTCGCGGCGGTCTTTCAATTCTTGGATAGTGTTCATCTGGATTGTCTCTGGGTACTGCGGTTAATAGGGATGGTTGTCGAATGGCTGGCAAGGCCGGTAATGAGCCGGCGCTACCTCGATCAGCAGGCTCGCCGTCAGGCGGCCTTGGCCTCGCCTTCGTCCGTTCCTGGAACGGTCTTCACCACGTAGCAGCGCTGGGGCCCTAACCCGGGCAGACGGATCAAGCTGTAGGCCTTGCCGTCACTACCCGGCTCAAGCACGCCGCGTTGCAGCAACTCCTTGTTCACCGCACTGATGTTCATGCCTTTGAAGATCTCGGTCCTCCAGGCTTCAGGCAGTACGTAATAGGTGTTGGTGGTGTGCAGGGCGTCGCCCATGCCGTGTTCCAGCGTCTTGCGAAAGCCCAACCGATCAATCGTGCGCGGCCCGTGCTCATCGAGCTTGGCGGCGGCGGATTCCCAGCGGGTAAAGCGGCTTTCTCCAAACCTCTCGATGACCTGGCGCAGCCGCGCCAAGATCGCATCGCCCTCGAAGTTTCCGGCGCCGCCGCGTTCGGCCAGCCACGCATGCAGACACACCCGAGCGGCGGTCGTGGCTGTGCCATCCGGCCAGCCGGTAACACCAAAGGCGGTAGCCAACTCTCCGGCGGCGGCGGCGAGGCCGAAGCGAAGGGCGGCACGCTGCGCCTGACCACTGGCCGAGGCTGGTAGGTTTTGGGTGATGAACTGTTCCACCGTGCGGCGCACGATCACTGTCCACCTGAGCATTTCCCCAGGCGCACACAGTGCGTACAGGAACGCGGTGAGGGGCGTGCCGTAATATTTGGCTACTCGGGCCTTGAGCGCATCGGAGAGGGCGGCAGCGTCCTCAAAACCATTCAGCACATCGAACATGCCGAGGCCTTTGCTGGCATCCGCTGGCACGGCGAGCATGCGCACCTCCATACCGGCTTTCAGCTCCTTGTTTGCATCCGCCATGTGCTGCGCCAGCGTCTTCTCGCCGGTCGAGAGAAACAGCAAGCGCCACTCCTGCACCTGTCGGCCCGCTTGTCCTCGATCATTCGCCCGGGCCTTGCCGGTGCCGTTGCCGAGCATGTAGACCGTCTCGCCGATAATGCGCGGATCGCACATGCCGATTTCATCCAGCACCAGGAGGCCGTCTGAGTGTGCGGCGGCGATGGACTCCAGCGCGTTGTCTGTCGAGCGCCATGAGCGCACCAGGCGAGGCCCGCCATAAACCGATGCAGCGACTTGCAGGTGAGTGGTCTTGCCCCCGGAGCTGTCGCCATACAGATGGAAACCGCCCGACTCATGCCCCAGCATGTTCAGCAGAGGCCCTGCAAACGCCACAGAGACGACAAACGCCAAGCGATGGTTACCAACGCATAGCGCGCCGATTTGCTGCTGCCATTGCTCCAGGGAGCCCGCTTCGCTGATTGGTGGAAGCTGTGCACCGGCTTCATAAAAATGCAGGTGTTCGGCGTGCGAGCCGATTTGCTGTTCGGGCAAAAGGAAGGCGTTGTCGTGCCAACCCAGGCGCGTTACCAAGCGTGCGCGCTGGGCGCTGTCGAAGCCACCGAGGTAACTCTGCAGATCATTGCGTGCGTTACGTCCAGACCGGCTTCCCGCGAGGCGCAGGCCCATGTCGACCAGCGGCCCGAGTACATCCTTGCCGAAGTCGCCGGTCATGGTTCGTGCCGGAATGTTCCAGCGTTTTTTTGCGCCGTCCGGGTCGTCGAACTCGACCAATAACCCCCAGTTGTGGCCCTTGTCGTCGCGAGTACGGGCAATGATTTCGAGAGGCGAACACACAGGACGCGCCTCGCCATCATCGCTGGAATAAAACACCCCTTCAGACGTCAGGCGAAAGCCGCCCGGCAATAGGTCATTTTTCGATTTCGCAGGGCGTTTGGCGGGCGCCTTGGCCTTCTGTTCTTGAGGTTCAGTTGGCTCAGCGGCACTGCCGAAAAACTCACCGCTGCGCACCAGCTCGGCGACGTGGGCAGCGGTCCAGCCTTTGGCTAACGCATCCGCTGCATCGTCGCCGTCTGCCCACTTTCCACCCTTGATGAGCGTGGGCTCTCCGCCTTTGCTGCTGGGCTTGAGCTTGAACACGTCGAGCGAGACTCGTTGTACCGAAGCGACGCCCAGCTCAATCAACTTGAGCTCGATGGCGTCCATGCAGGCCTTGCCGCTGGTATCGTTATCCGGCCATAGCACCACCGTGCGCCCTTTGAGTGGCGTCAGGTCGGCCTTGTGCCAAGAGTTGGAGCCGTTCGGCCAGCAGGTGGCTACGTGGTCGGGCATCAGTTCAGCGGCGGCGTCAGCAGCCTTTTCGCCTTCACACAAAACCACAGGCGCGTCGGCGCGCTGTGCCAGTTCATCCAGGCGTAGCAGAGGCCGAGGCTCCGGCAATCCTTGCCAACGCCATTGTGTGGTTTGCCTATCGGAGCGTTTGCACCAGGTCAGCGGTGCAAAGACCTTCCTCGGTTTGCCGTCTTCATCTTGGCCTAGGTCGAAGCGATAAAGCGCCATGACTGGCAGGCCATGAGCATCGCGATAGATCCACACCTTGGACGGGGCGCCGTGTTGCCGATGTTTAGCCGGGCACTTGTTCATAGCCTCGGCCGGGATTGGTTGAATCGCGGCCCACTCAGGCACTGCGCTTTTGGTCGGTGCGCTTTTCGTGGTTGCAGATCCTGCGGAAACGCTGAGCAGATCCGCCAGCTTTTTGCAGGCGTCAACGTCCGTGCCGCTCTCGATGTAGCGCACCAGGTCGATCAGGTCACCGCCCTTATCACCGGTGGCAAAGTCCGCCCAGGTGCCTTTGCTCAAATTGACCTTGAGTGACCCTGCGCGTTTATCGGTGCGTGTGGGGTTCGGTGCGGTGTATTCCTTGCCGCCGTCGACGCGTTTGCCGTTCGGAAGCCAGTGAGCAAGCACGCGGTCGATGTTCTTCAGGGCAGCGCTTTTGACGTCAGCGAAGCTCGGGCGTTTTGAGGTGTTGCCTGTGCGCTGAGTCATGGTGCGGTCCTCGACTCAAGCAGCGCCTCGTTCACGTCATCGATCAGTGCTTTGGCCATCTCGCCGAGGTAGAACGCAGGCCAACTAAAACGCTCGCCCGCATCGCTGATGGCGGCATCGAGGATCAGTTGATTGGCGTGGTGCAGAATTTGGGAAACGGCTTCAAGTGCGTCTTCCAGCGGGATACCGGCATTCACCCGAAACAGGTTTTGGCCGTTACCGTTGGCAGGGGAGAACTCGGAGCGTCCACGCGTGCTGGAGTGGGTCACAGCGCACCGCCTTTCTGGCCCATCGGCACAGAGGACGCATCACCGTACATGGTGAGTGTTTTGATCAAGCCCAGTGTGCCACGCACGTCCCAAATAACAGACGACAGCACGCGGTTGGAAAGCAGGGGTTTATCGCCGTCTAAGTGATCTTCCAACAGCATGAGAACTGAATTGGCACGGTCGAGCGCACAGGTGATAGCGTCGATAGGCAGACCGGCTGCGGCCTCTTGGCTGACGCAGAGTAGATCTTCGGGCAGTGCAAAGCCTGGGTGCATGCTCATTGGGCACCCCCTGCGGCTTCCAGGGCTCGCGCCTTGGACATATGGGCATTGTAACGGGAGAGACGTGTAGCGAGGCTGGAGTTGGCGTGTAAAGCGGCGAGAGCCATTGCTCGATGAGCGGCGGCGCGAATTTTGGACGGATTGAGGGCGTGCATGTGGAGCTCCTTTTGCTGGGGAGCTACCACCGTTCGCGACCAAGCGAGTTAGGGTGGCAGCTGTGCGCGGGTTGGTCGACCGGGGCAAAAGGAACCCAGCAGGCCCGAAGGCCTCCCACACACAGCCGCCATAACACGGAACTGCGGACGCAAAAAAAGCGCCTGCAATTGTAATGGGGGCGCCTATGCGCCTTTTGCTTTTCGGGCGACCAAGCCCGATCGCTGAATTTGCAGCGACGGCCAGAGAGTAACGCCCGCTTTTTGAAAGTGCAACTATGCGGATCACTTGCGGATTTTTTCGGTGGGGAATAAATTGATCAGGCATGTAGATTTACCTCAACGCCTCCGGTTGCCGCCGGGGGCGTTTTCGTTTCAGGCATGGACGTCCCAGCGCAGGGAGACAAAGGGCAAGAGGTCGCCTTCGAGGCAGGCGCGTGCATCTTCGTAGGCGTCGATTTGTTGGCCTTCGTCGACGATGATTGCTTGCGGGGCTTGGCAGGGAACTGACAATGCGCACCAGATGCCATCTCTCCATCGCATCACCATCACGTCCCGGTTCAGGCGTTTTTGCTCTGTGCGGTAACGTTCAAAACGCCGCATACCGCGTGATGAGAATCCGACTGTTCTGAGTACAGAAAAGGGCTGCAAAATGGCGTTGTTAGCGGCTCGATTTTTCATGCCGCCACCCTGTCGCGGGCCGCGATACGCGCCCGTGTCCAATTCAAAATTTCGGCTAATACCCAAGCGACCGGAGCCCCACGCGCATTGCTGTCGGTGAGCTTCACCGCTTGCGGAAAGCCGCTCTCTGGCTGGCTCATAAGTTTGTAAACCGTTGCGCGGCCGATACCTGTTAGGGCTATGACTTGATTGATGCGTATCAGCGTGGCGGCCGGATCGAACTGTCCCATTTCCGTATGAGGCGCGCTGATCGGCAAGCATGAGGATCCGCTAGGGGCCTTTTGGTGACTTTCTCGTGGAGTGGAGGGGGCGAGCCCCACAACTTTTGCAGATTGCTTTGGGGCGCTCATCAGGTCCTGTCTCCAGCGGTTTTTGCAGGTGAGCGCAGTTGGGTTTCAAGCCACGCGACCACGTCTTGGGAGCGATAACGAACCCGAGACCCGGTTTTGATATAGGGAAGTGAGTTGATGCGAGAACTTCGCCAGGCGGCAAGCGTTCGGCTGGACAGGCCTAGTGCATTAGCGACTTGGTCGGTAGTGAGCAAACAAGCAGGGGTGAGAGCGGTAGTGGAGTGGTCTGAAGTGTCGTGAGGCTGCATAGCGCGTTTCCTGTCGTAGTTCGTACAGGCCCCAGCTATGTAAACGATTTTCTATTTTTTAAAAGTTTTATTTTTATATTTTTCGACGCAGGTTTTATGGATAAGGCAATTTAAGTCAGCAAGATCGCAGCAAAGTTTCAGTTTTTCCCGGGGCTGTCCTACCTTGCCCTACTGGTTTTCTATACAGTTAAAAATCGGAAAGTGAGAAATGAAATCCAGTGAAATCCCGACGAACGGTAGTCCCCTGGGCCCCTGCTGGTAGTCCGATAACAGCGGCCCCTCCTCAGCGTGGGGCGACCAATAAGAGATGGCCGCCAGAGGTTTTGGGCGCCTTAGGCGTAACACGGTTTTGACGCGTAACACATGGTGTACGGATCTCTTTTAATACGTGTTACGCAAGAAATATTTAATAAAATCAACTGGTTAATGGTATGTGTAACGTGCGTAACATCAGTAACACCGATTTTTGATGGGTGGGCGGTTGGTGTACTCAACCCGCCTTGCCAAACTGTCCCTGAATAATGTTGCCATCTACTAGCTCATCCAGATGATCTGCGTACCACTGCATCATCACTCTGCGCTGAGGCAGGTAAACCGCTTTGTTGTACACCCCTGCTATTCCTTCCTTCGCGTGAGAGAGCTGGGCCTCAATGTGATTCTCATCGAAACCCTGCTCATTGAGTATGGTGCTCGCGATGTGACGAAAGCCGTGGCCTGTTTGTCGACCGGCATATCCCAGTCTGCGGAGCGCCATTAGAAAGACGGTGTTGCTACGGGGGATTGTCCTGTCTTTCCTGCCTGGAAATAGGAGAGGGTACGCACCTGTAAGTGTTCGTAACTCAGTGAGCGCTTCGATTGCCTGCCGAGAGAGAGGTACCACATGTTCGCGACGACGTTTCATTCGCTCGGCTGGGATCGTCCATAGCTTTTTGGAGAGATCGATTTCTGACCAGCGTGCTTCTCGGATTTCGCTCGGGCGCGATGCTAATAAGGAAAGCAAGCGAAGCCCTATACGAACGTCCTTTGCGTGAGGGTAGGAGTTGATCGCTCGAAGTAGCGCAGGCAGTTCTTCAATCGAAACGTGTGCATAGTTTTCAGCGCTACGTGATTGCAGGAATTTGCTGAGACCTTCAAGGGGGTTGTGGACGGCTCGTCCTGTTACGCGGGCCAGGTCATAGATCTCTTTGCAAAAGGCACGAACTCGGCCCATTTGTTCAATGATCCCCTTCTGCTCCATACCGCGTAGAAATTCCATCCATTCCAGGGGCAATATTTCTGTGTACACGCGTTTTCCGAAGACGGGGAACACATGAAGCTCAAGTGCGCCAAGTACCCGTCGAGACGTACCTGATTCCCAGCTTGTGCGTCTGGCCTCAAACCACTCGCGCCCTAACGCTTCAAAGGTGTTGTTGGCAGCAACCTGGTCTGCAACCTTCCGAGCCTGCTTGCTCACCAATGGATTTTTGCCGGTCGATGCGTCTTCACGCAGTTGAGCTGCTTTCTGTCTCGCCAATGAGCCACTGATTTCCGGGTAGCCGCCGAGACCCAGCCAAGACCATTTTCCGTCTGGCTTTTTGTAGCGCAGCTCCCATGATTTCTGCCCGTTAGGTTTCACCCGGAAGTACAGGCCATTCCCGTCCTGCTCCCGATACGTTGTTTGCTCAGGCTCCAGGCCTGCAAGAGTGGTGTCTGCTAAGGGGCGGCGTTTGATTTCAGTGCGCTTCACTTCCTGTATGCCTCCAGTTATAGGAATCTCAAAGCATACACGTGGGCATACACGGCGGGAAGTTATAGGGGTAGACAGGGATGGATAGCCAGAAACAAGAAAGCCCGCACTGGGCGGGCTTCTTGGGGTGTTTCGTAGACTGTCTGAGACAGCCCGAGACTGCTATATGGTGCACCCGGCGGGATTCGAACCCACGACCCCTGCCTTCGGAGGGCAGTACTCTATCCAGCTGAGCTACGGATGCTTGTGCGGGCGACATCATACCCATGTCGTCCTTGGGCGTCCATGCTGGTGTTTGGCGCTAGACCGGTAGGAAAAGGCCCTAAGTCGGGCGCCGGTGGTCAAGGTGTGGGAACGTGGCGGGAGCGCGCTGATCTGAAAGTTCTGGCTAATGCGCCATTTTCGTTCTTTTTTTCGAACAGACTATTGCCCTGTACCCCCATTGATCCTAGGATTCGTTTGAGATTTCAAACGCTCTGTCTCCCGTGCGCATTCATCTTTCTCGCGTGCTGGGGCTGATTTCCCTGACGGCAGCCCACAAGGCGCCTTTCAACAACTCTAATTCGCTCCGCGTGCGCGCGGTGCTGTTAAGGAAAGCCGACATGCAGCTTAAAGATACCCAGTTGTTCCGCCAGCAAGCCTTTATCGATGGCGCTTGGGTCGATGCGGACAATGGTCAAACCATCAAGGTCAACAACCCTGCCACGGGCGAGATTCTCGGTACCGTGCCAAAGATGGGCGCCGCGGAAACCCGCCGTGCCATCGAAGCCGCCGACAAGGCCCTGCCGGCCTGGCGTGCGCTGACCGCCAAGGAGCGCGCCAACAAGCTGCGCCGTTGGTTCGAACTGCTGATTGAAAACCAGGACGACCTCGGTCGCCTGATGACTCTCGAACAAGGTAAGCCGCTGGCCGAAGCCAAGGGCGAAATCGTCTACGCCGCGTCCTTTATTGAGTGGTTCGCCGAAGAAGCCAAGCGCATCTATGGCGACGTGATCCCCGGCCACCAGCCCGACAAGCGCCTGATCGTGATCAAGCAGCCAATCGGCGTGACCGCAGCTATCACTCCTTGGAACTTCCCTGCCGCGATGATCACCCGTAAAGCCGGCCCGGCCCTGGCCGCCGGTTGCACCATGGTGATCAAGCCTGCGTCGCAAACCCCGTTCTCGGCCCTGGCTCTGGTTGAGCTGGCCCACCGTGCCGGTATTCCGAAAGGCGTGTTGAGCGTGGTCACCGGCAGCGCTGGTGACATCGGCGGCGAGCTGACCAGCAACCCGATCGTGCGTAAATTGTCCTTCACCGGCTCGACTGAAATCGGTCGTCAACTGATGGCTGAATGCGCCAAGGACATCAAGAAAGTCTCCCTGGAACTGGGCGGCAACGCGCCGTTTATCGTGTTCGACGACGCGGACCTGGATAAGGCCGTCGAAGGCGCGATCATCTCCAAGTACCGCAACAACGGTCAGACCTGCGTCTGCGCCAACCGCTTGTACATCCAGGACTCGGTCTACGACGCGTTCGCCGAAAAACTGAAAGTGGCGGTGGCCAAATTGAAGATCGGCAACGGTCTGGAAGACGGCACCACCACCGGCCCGCTGATCGACGAAAAAGCCGTGGCCAAGGTTCAGGAGCACATCGCGGATGCCTTGAGCAAAGGCGCCAAGCTGTTGGCCGGCGGCAAGGTCATGGAAGGCAACTTCTTCGAACCGACCATCCTGGTCGACGTGCCGAAAAACGCCGCTGTCGCCAAGGAAGAAACCTTCGGCCCGCTGGCGCCGCTGTTCCGTTTCAAGGACGAAGCCGAAGTGATCGCGATGTCCAACGACACCGAGTTCGGCCTGGCTTCCTACTTCTACGCCCGCGACCTGGGCCGTGTGTTCCGCGTGGCTGAAGCCCTGGAATACGGCATGGTCGGCGTCAACACCGGGTTGATCTCCAACGAAGTGGCGCCGTTCGGCGGCATCAAGGCCTCAGGCCTGGGCCGTGAAGGCTCCAAGTACGGGATCGAGGACTACCTGGAAATCAAATACCTCTGCCTGGGCATCTAAGCCCCGGTTTGGCATTGCAGTAAACGCAAAGGGCACGAGAGCGCTGACCCTTTGCGTGTTTCACACCGTTATTCGTAGTGGCCGGGAAAGCTGTGGCAGTCGATCATCGCATGCTGCCGTAGTTGCCTCCCCGCCACGTATTCCTTGGACCACGCCACCCGATGAGTGGCGAATGAGGACTTTATGAGCAAGACCAACGCATCCCTGATGAAACGCCGCGAAGCCGCTGTACCACGCGGTGTTGGCCAGATTCACCCGATCTTCGCCGAATCCGCGAAGAACGCCACCGTGACCGACGTTGAAGGTCGCGAGTTCATCGACTTCGCCGGCGGTATCGCCGTGCTGAACACCGGCCACGTGCACCCGAAAATCATCGCCGCCGTGACCGAGCAACTGAACAAGTTGACCCACACCTGCTTCCAGGTACTGGCTTACGAGCCGTACGTAGAAGTGTGCGAAAAGATCAACGCCAAGGTGCCAGGTGATTTCGTCAAGAAAACCCTACTGGTCACCACCGGTTCCGAAGCCGTTGAAAACGCCGTGAAAATCGCCCGTGCCGCCACGGGCCGTGCTGGCGTGATCGCTTTCACCGGCGCTTACCACGGCCGCACCATGATGACCCTGGGCCTCACCGGCAAAGTCGTGCCTTACTCGGCCGGCATGGGCCTGATGCCAGGCGGCGTGTTCCGCGCGCTGTACCCGAACGAGCTGCACGGTGTGAGCGACGACGATTCCATCGCCAGCATCGAACGCATCTTCAAGAACGATGCCGAGCCGCGTGACATCGCAGCCATCATCATTGAGCCGGTGCAGGGCGAAGGCGGTTTCTACGTCGCGCCTAAATCGTTCATGAAGCGCCTGCGCGAGCTGTGCGACAAGCACGGCATCCTGCTGATCGCTGACGAAGTGCAAACCGGTGCCGGCCGTACCGGTACCTTCTTTGCCATGGAACAGATGGGCGTTGCCGCCGACCTGACCACCTTCGCCAAATCCATCGCTGGCGGCTTCCCGCTGGCCGGTGTGTGCGGCAAGGCTGAATACATGGACGCCATCGCTCCAGGCGGCCTGGGCGGCACCTACGCCGGTAGCCCGATCGCGTGCGCCGCTGCGCTGGCGGTGATGGAAGTGTTCGAAGAAGAACACCTGCTGGACCGCTGCAAAGCAGTGGGCGGGCGTCTGGTGACCGGTCTGAAAGCTATCCAGGCCAAGTACCCGGTGATCGGTGAAGTGCGTGCCCTGGGCGCAATGATCGCGGTCGAGCTGTTCGAAGACGGCGACAGTCACAAGCCAAACGCAGCGGCCGTTGCCTCTGTAGTAGCCAAGGCGCGCGACAAGGGTCTGATCCTGCTGTCCTGCGGCACTTACGGCAACGTGTTGCGCGTCCTGGTCCCGCTGACCTCGCCGGACGAGCAGTTGGACAAAGGCTTGGCGATCATCGAAGAGTGCTTCTCGGAGCTGTAAGCGCAAGCTGACCTCTGCGACAGAAAAAACCCGCTTCGGCGGGTTTTTTTGTGCCCGTTGCCGCGTATTCAGGCCTTGTTCATTGTACGTATGGGCTTGCGTTGTCTAAGGTTGCAGCATTGCCGATGGAGCGTGCTGGATGACTGCTGTTGATTTACCGGCTGTACCCCGCGTGTTGATTGCCGAGGCGGATCCCTGGTCGCGGGATCTGCTCAAGCAAGTGCTGTTGAATGTGCGTTGCGACGCGCGGCTGGATGTGTGTGCCGATGGGCAGCACGCGGCTACGTTGCTGCGCGAAAAGGGCTACGACCTGATCCTGGCGGATTGGGAGCTACCGGGCATCGACGGCCTGAGCCTGCTGCGCAATGTCCGCCAGCAACGCCGCTCGCCCGCGTTACCGTTTATTTTGCTGAGCAGTCGCAATGACAGCGCCAGCGTGCGTGAAGCCTTGCCCCTGGCGCCCACGGCGTACCTCACCAAACCCCTGAACATGGAAAGCCTGACCCAGCGCCTGCAGGATCTGCTGCTTAATGAAGGCGAAAACGTGTACTGCGAAATTCCGCCGCTGGCGCCCGGCATGACGTTGCCCGTGTTCCTGGAGCGTCGTCGCGAAGCGTCTGATGGCGCGCCGTTGCGTGTCGATGTGAAAGCTGCCGTACAAGCCAGCCTCGGGCCTGATGGCCTGGACCTCAAACGCCTGGAAGACCTCGTGCGCATGGACCCGCAGATCACCGCCGTGCTGGTCGCTGCCGCCAACAGCGCCGGCCATCACGGCAAGCCGGTGCAGACGCTACCGTCGGCCTTGCACAAGCTCGGCGCTGGGCAAAGCATGAACCTGATCCTCGGCCTGGCTCTCAAGCACAATGTGGTGCTGGGCGACCCGGGCTTGGAGGCTTACGCCGAGCGTCATTGGCAGGTATCCCAGGACACCGCCGACTTTGCCGGTCGCCTGGCGCGCATGTTGGAGCTGGATCACGAGCGCTGTTACGCCGCCGGCATTCTGCATCGGCTGGGTGATTTGGCATTGCTGCGCTGCCTGGAAGACTGGCGCCAGGGCGGCGGGGCGTTGGATGACGAAGCAATTGGTGAGTCCCTTTACACCTTCGGCGCCGCCTTTGGTTCGGCGTTGCGGGCGCGCTGGCGCTTGCCGCTGGAGTTGCGCCAGCTGATCGCCGCGATTTATTCACTGGAGGGCGGGGTGTATGCCCGGGATGCGCTGGTGGTGAACCTGGCGGCGCAGATGGCACGACTGACCGAACATGAAGGTCTGGAAGCGCTGGCCGTGAGCAAGACCGCGCGCTTGCTCAAGATCGGTTTGTCTGAGCTGACGCGGGTGCGCAAGGCCTAGAGGGTGATGACATTCAAGACCTTCCCACAGGTCATCTCTGCTGTTGCATAGAGTGGGGGATGAGCCTAACCCGCAATCACGCGGTTCTTGCCCTGGCGCTTCGCCTCATACATGGCGGCATCGGCCCGGGCGAACAGGCTGTCCAGGGTCGAGTCTTCTTCAGTGAGGCTGGCCAGGCCCTGGCTGATGGTCACGCCGAACGCTTGGCCTTCGTAGCTGAAACTCAGCTCTTGGATTTCCTTGCCCAGGCGCTCAGCCACTTGCAAGGCCATCTCCGGCGCGCAACCCGGCAGTACGGCCGCAAATTCTTCGCCGCCAATGCGCCCGAACAGATCACCACGGCGTAATACGCCACGACCACTCTCGGCGATACGCCGCAGCACCTGGTCGCCTTCCAGGTGGCCATAGGTGTCGTTGACGTCCTTGAAATCATCAATGTCCAGCAACAGGAAGGCCAGTTGCGCGCCTTGGGCACAGGCGGTGTCGAAGGCCTGGTTGGCGCATTCGAAGAAGTGCCGGCGGTTGCTGCTCTGAGTCAGAACGTCGGTGGTGGCGAGACGGTGCAGCTCCAGTTCCAGCTGCTTCTTGTCAGTGATGTCTTCGGCCATGCCCACGACGATCAGCGGCTCGCCGGGCTCGGCCTGCTGGTTGATGTAGCACTTGTCGCTCAGCCAGCGAATCTGGCCGTCGGCGGTGATAATGCGGTATTCGCGATCTTCCACGGCGCCCTGTTCCAGCACGCGGGCCAGGCTGTGTTCGGCGTAGTCGAGGTCTTCGGGGTGAATGCTGTTGCGCCATTCCCGATGATCGGCCAGTAACAGGCCGGTCGAACGGCCGAATATCCGCTCGTAGGCCGGGCTCACGTAGAGCACGCGGCGGGTCTCCCAATCGATGGCCCAGAGCACGGCATTCACACTGACCAGCAGTGAGCTCAGCAATTGCTCGCGCTCGCTCAACCGCTCGACTTCGCCCTGGGCATGCACCAGTGCCAGCAGGGTCGCTGCCGCAGCCGGACGCGGGGGGTCAGCGGTAGCGATGTCGGTAGGAAAGGGCATTTCGTGAACCATCGGCACAACTCTCTCTGGGCGCGCCGCAGGATTTAGCAGCGGTCACAACAAGGGGCCACCATGATGGCGAAGTGTTCATTGAGAGAGGGTAAATGCGATGAAGTTCCGTGAACGGTGCCGATTGGCGGTGCCCGGAAAATGACGCCAAAAAGAGGATGCGTGGGAGGGCAAGCCCTCCCACGGCTTTGTCAGACTGCCGCAGGACGCAGCGAATAGGTCTTCAATTGGTGGGCGAAATCCCGCAGGGACTGGATGCCGCTGGCCTCGGCCTCGTGCACCCATTCCTTGATAGCAGCGAGCATATCGTGGCCGTTGGTGCTGGTCTTGAGCCAGATCTGCTGCAATGCCAGGCGCTTTTCGTAGATCACTTTCAAGGCCTGGCTGTGTTCCAACATGCTCTGGATGCGTAGGTGGTGGCGGTCATCCAGCAGGCTGGTTTCCCGCGACAGCAGGCGTTTGGCACGGTGGAACTGGTGGCGCACCGAGTGATCGACCTTTTCCAGCTCCTGCTTGACCAGCGGGCCGATCACCAACTTGCGGTACTGGGCCATGATCTGGAAGCGGTTGTTGAGGATCGCCATGGCAGTGTCCATGTCCAGATGGCCTTTGCCCTCGACGCGATGAGCAATCGGCGCCACACGCTGGACCTTGGCCAAGCGCAGGAAGCTGAACAGCTTGATCCACGCCCAGCCCAGGTCGAACTCCCACTTCTTAACCGACAGCTTGGCCGAGTTGGGGTAGGTGTGGTGATTGTTATGCAGCTCTTCGCCGCCGACGATGATGCCCCACGGCACCAGGTTGGTCGCCGCGTCACGGCATTCGAAGTTGCGATAGCCCACGGCATGGCCCAGGCCGTTGATGACGCCGGCGGCCCAGAACGGGATCCACATCATCTGGATCGCCCAGATGGTGATGCCGATGGTGCCGAACAGCAGCAGATCGATTACGCCCATGATCGCCACGCCCAGCAGCGGGTAGGGGGTGTAAATCTTGCGTTCGATCCAGTCATCCGGGCAGTTCTTGCCGTAGATGCGCAGGGTTTCGGGGTTTTCGGCCTCGGCGCGGTACAGCTCGGCGCCTTTGCGCAGCACCGTGGACAGGCCCTTGATCACAGGGCTGTGCGGGTCGTCGACGGTTTCGCACTTGGCGTGGTGTTTGCGGTGGATAGCGGTCCACTCGCGGGTGTTCTGCGCCGTGGTCAGCCACAGCCAGAAGCGGAAGAAGTGTTTCAGGCCGGCATTGAGCTCCAGGGAGCGATGGGCTGAATAGCGGTGCAGATAAACCGTGACCCCAACAATGGTCACGTGGGTCATCAACAGAGTGACTGCAACCAGTTGCCAGGCTGACAGGTCAAGAAAACCGTTGTACCACATAGGCTGTTTGGCCCTCTGATAAAGAAAAAAATAGCACCCGCATTATCACTGGCTTTAAGGATAAAACCAGTCACCGTTTCAGATAAGACTTACAAGGTGTTTCCTAATCTATAATCTCGGCGCGTTGTAGGACGATTCTGTTTTTTTAGTAAGGACTACTGGCCATATGCTGTTTTCATACCGAGGTGCCCTGCGTGTGGGGCTGGTATACCTGCTGGTTTCGATTGTGTGGCTCCAGCTCAGCAATCAGATATTGATCAACTTTCTCGATGAACGGGGGGAGTTGGGGTATTGGCTGCAGATGCGCGGCTACGTGTGGGTGGCCCTGAGTGCTTTGGCCATTTACTTCTTATGCGCGCGCTTTGCCCGGGCCCAGCAGTTGCAGCAACCCCTGAAGGAAAACCTCGATCGGTTGCGCCAGGCGGCTGCGGTCTTCGACTGCACCCGTGAAGGCGTGTTGGTCACTGACACCAGGGGTCTGATCGTGCACGTAAACCGGGCATTCATGGAGATCACCGGCTACCAGCGCGCAGACGTCATGGGCCAGCAGCCCAGCCTGTTCAAGTCCGGGCGCCATTCGTCGAATTTTTACCAGCAGATGTTCCAGACCCTGGAGCGCACCGGTGAATGGAGCGGAGAAATCTGGAACCGGCGCAAAAGCGGCGAGATTTATCCACAGTGGCAAACCATCCGGGTGATTCACGATGACCAAGGCCACATCAGCCATTACGTCGCGGTGTTTTCCGACATCAGCGCCATCAAGGATTCCGAGCACGAGTTGGCGCACCTGGCGCATCACGATCCACTGACCGACCTGCCCAACCGCCTACTGTTCACCGACCGCGCCGAGCAGGCGCTGGCCTCGGCGCAACTGCACAAACGCGGCTGCGCGCTGCTGTTGCTGGACCTGGACCACTTCAAGATTATCAATGACAGCCTTGGCCATAACGTCGGCGACCAGTTGCTCAAGCTGGTGGGCGAGCGGCTCAATACGCTGTTTGGCCCCGGAGTGACCCTGGCGCGACTGGGCGGCGATGAGTTCGCGGTGCTGGCGGAAAGTTGTTCACAGGTGATGCAGGCGGCGGCATTGGCGCAGCGCATGCTGGACGTGATGAAGCAACCGTTCATCTTCGACGGCCATCAACTGTTTATCAGCGCCAGCATCGGCATCAGCCTGTTTCCCAACGATGCATTGAGCGCGGAACAACTGCTGCGCAACGCCGACTCTGCGCTGTTCAAGGCCAAAAGCGTGGGCCGCGAGGGCTATGCCCTGTACACCGAAGAACTCACCGCCCACGCGCAGAACCGTGTGGAAATCGCCAGCGAACTGCGCCGCGCCCTCGACCAGCAGGAGTTGCGCGTCTACTACCAGCCTGTACACGACCTGCAAGGCAGCCGTCTGGTCGGCGTCGAAGCCTTGGTGCGCTGGCAACATCCGGAACGTGGCCTGGTGCCTCCGGGCGAGTTCATCCCCATCGCCGAACGTACCGGTTTGATCGCCGATATCGACGCGTGGGTCTTGGAGCAGGCCTGCCGCCAGATGTGCCAATGGCTGGCCGATGGCGTGCTGCTGAGCTTTATTGCGATCAACGTGTCCAGCCGTCTGTTTGCCCGTCGCGAACTGTACGAGCAAGTCGCCCAGGTGCTGCACGCCACCGGCCTGGATCCGGCTTTCCTGGAGCTGGAGGTCACTGAGAGTGCAGTCATGGACGACCCCGAGGAAGCCCTGGAGCAACTGCACCGCCTGCGTGAGTTGGGCTTGCGCCTGGCCATTGATGACTTTGGCACCGGCTATTCGTCCCTGCTGCGCCTCAAGCGCCTGCCGGTGCAGAAGCTGAAGATCGACCAGGGCTTTGTTGCCGGGGTGCCATGGGATGACGACGACGCGGCGATTGTGCGCGTGGTGATCGCATTAGCGAAAAGCATGGGCATGCAGGTACACGCTGAGGGAATTGAGCAGATGGAACAGGCGAGGTTCTTGTTGGAGCAGGGCTGCGATTTGGGGCAGGGGTATTGGTTTGGAAAGCCGGTGCCGGCGCAGGACGTTGACTGGGACCGCGCGCCCACCATCCAGACTTGAAACGCATTCCAATGTAAGAGGGGGCTTGCCCCGATTTCGGTGTGTCAGGCCGAACATTGGTACCTGATTCACCACCATCGGTGGCAAGCCCCCACCCGCATTTTGGAACTTCACAACGCGTTATTTCGGCGCTCGGGCGCAAAACCCTCTCGCAACCCCACGTCCCATCAGAAAATTCTTTCTGGTTATATAAACATTCTTAAATAGTATTTTTAAGAATATCTGCGCTTATCTACTATCGCCCTACGCCGCAAGCAGTGCCGCCACTGCCAGGCACTATTCATTTAAGGAGCGAGACCATGAGCGCATCTCTACGTAGCGTCGACGGCCAGGACGAAGCAGCCATTTTGCGTGAGATCCAGAGCGCCCTGCGCGATCTGCGGTTTGGCGCGGTGGAAATCACTGTGCATAACGCCCAAGTGGTCCAGATCGAACGCAAAGAAAAATTCCGTCTGCAGAACCCGGGTAACAAACCGAGCTAAGCAACCGCGGCGATAGACCCGTCACTATAAGAAAAAGCCAACACCCCAGAATTTCAGGAGCTTCTATGTCGTCGATTCGCCGTTATGCCCTGGCCGCACTGGCCAGCGCCGTGTTTGCCGGTTCCGCTGTTGCCAAGGACTACGAGTTGCTCAACGTCTCGTACGACCCGACTCGCGAGCTGTACCAGGATTACAACGCTGAGTTCACCAACTTCTGGAAGCAGTCCCACCCTGGTGACACCGTTAAGATCCAGCAGTCCCACGGTGGTTCGGGCAAGCAAGGCCGGGCGGTGATCGACGGCCTGCGCGCCGACGTAGTGACCCTGGCCTTGGCTGGCGACATCGACGAAATCGCCAAATTGGGAAAAACCCTGCCGGAAAACTGGCAGACCCGCCTGCCGGATGCGAGCACCCCGTACACCTCGACCATCGTGTTCCTGGTGCGTAAGGGCAACCCTAAAGGCATCAAAGACTGGGGCGACCTGATCAAGAAAGACGTTTCCGTGATCACGCCGAACCCGAAAACCTCCGGCGGTGCGCGCTGGAACTTCCTTGCCGCGTGGGCCTACGGCCTGAAATCCGGTGGCAGCGAAGCCAAGGCCCAGGAATACGTGAAAGAACTGTTCAAGCACGTGCCGATCCTCGACACCGGCGCGCGCGGTTCGACCATCACGTTCGTCAACAACGGTCAGGGCGACGTGTTGCTGGCCTGGGAAAACGAAGCCTTCCTGGCCCTGAAAGAAGACGGCGGCGCCGACAAGTTCGACATCGTTGTACCTTCCCTGTCGATCCTCGCGGAGCCGCCAGTGGCCGTGGTCGACAAGAACGCCGAGAAAAAGGGCAATACCGAGATCGCCACTGAATACCTCAAGCACCTGTACAGCCCGGCTGGCCAGGAGATTGCGGCGAAAAACTTCTACCGCCCACGCGATGCAAAAGTAGCCGCCAAATACGCCCAGCAGTTCCCGAAACTGGACCTGGTGACTATCGACAAAGACTTCGGCGGCTGGAAAACTGCCCAACCGAAATTCTTTAACGACGGTGGCGTGTTCGACCAGATCTACACGGCGCAGTAAGCCGAGAAATACACACCCACGGAGCCCGCATTCACCTGCGGGTTTTGTGTGTCAGTTCCGCTAACCAAGGACTCTTATGTCGCGTCGTATTTCCCCCGTCATACCCGGCTTCGGGCTGACGCTGGGCTACACCGTGGTGTACCTCAGCCTGATCGTACTCATCCCCCTCGCGGCGATGTTTGTACACGCCGCTCAACTCACCTGGGATCAGTTCTGGAACATCATCTCCGCACCCCGTGTGCTGGCGGCGTTGAAACTGAGCTTCAGCACCGCGCTGTACGCCGCCCTGATCAATGGCGTGATCGGCACGCTGCTGGCCTGGGTGCTGGTGCGCTACACCTTCCCCGGCCGCAAGATTATCGATGCGATGATCGACCTGCCGTTCGCGCTGCCCACCGCTGTGGCCGGTATCGCCCTGACTGCGCTGTACACGCCGACCGGGCTGGTGGGCCAGTTCGCCGCTGACCTGGGCTTCAAGATCGCCTACAGCCCGTTGGGCATCACCCTGGCGCTGACCTTCGTGACCCTGCCGTTCGTGGTGCGCACGGTGCAGCCGGTACTCGCCGATATCCCCCGGGAAATCGAAGAAGCCGCTGCCTGCCTGGGCGCCAAGCCGTTGCAGGTGTTTCGCTACATCCTCGTCCCCGCGCTGCTGCCCGCCTGGCTGACCGGCTTCGCCCTGGCGTTTGCCCGTGGCGTCGGTGAGTACGGCTCGGTGATCTTCATCGCCGGCAACATGCCGATGAAAACCGAGATCCTGCCGCTGCTGATCATGGTCAAGCTTGACCAGTACGACTACCGCGGCGCCACCTCCATTGGCGTGCTGATGCTGGTGGTTTCCTTTGTCCTGCTGCTGCTGATCAACTTGTTGCAGCGGCGCATCGAACGTCCATAAGGAGGCGCGGAACATGTCCCAATCGTCTATTTCCGCCGCGTCCTCGGCCAACGCTGCCCGGCGTGGCAGTGCGGTGTCGCGACGTATCCTGATCGGCCTTGGCTGGCTGGTGTTCTTCCTGTTTTTGCTGCTACCGCTGTTTATCGTGGTGTCCCAGGGCTTGAAGAACGGCCTCGGTGCGTTTTTCACCGCGATTCTTGAACCGGACGCGTTGTCCGCGCTGAAACTCACGGTGATCGCCGTGCTGATTTCGGTGCCGCTCAACCTGGTATTCGGCGTCAGCGCCGCCTGGTGCGTGAGCAAGTACTCGTTCCGTGGCAAGAGCATCCTGGTGACGCTGATCGACCTGCCGTTCTCGGTCTCCCCGGTGATCGCAGGCCTGGTCTACGTGCTGATGTTCGGCGCCCAGGGCCTGTTTGGCCCGTGGTTGCAGGAGCATGACATCCAGATCGTGTTCGCCTTGCCCGGCATTGTGCTGGCGACCATCTTCGTCACCGTGCCGTTCGTGGCCCGTGAACTGATCCCGCTGATGCAGGAGCAGGGCACCCAGGAAGAAGAGGCTGCACGCCTGCTCGGCGCCAATGGCTGGCAGATGTTCTGGCATGTGACTGTGCCGAACATCAAATGGGGCCTGATCTACGGCGTCGTGCTGTGTACCGCGCGGGCCATGGGTGAGTTCGGCGCGGTGTCGGTGGTGTCCGGCCACATTCGCGGCGTGACCAACACCTTGCCGCTGCACGTCGAGATTCTCTACAACGAATACAACCACGTTGCCGCGTTTGCGGTGGCCAGCCTGCTGCTGATCCTGGCGCTCTTCATCCTGCTGCTCAAGCAGTGGAGCGAGAACCGTATCAACCGCCTGCGCAAAAGTGCCGGTGAGGAATAAGTCATGTCGATCGAAGTCCGTAATGTCAGCAAGAACTTCAACGCCTTCAAGGCCCTGAACAGCATCAATCTGGATATCCAGAGTGGCGAGCTGGTGGCGTTGCTTGGCCCATCCGGGTGCGGCAAGACCACCCTGCTGCGCATCATCGCAGGCCTGGAGACTCCGGATGACGGCAGCATCGTGTTCCACGGTGAAGACGTCTCCGGCCACGACGTGCGCGATCGCAACGTCGGGTTTGTGTTCCAGCACTACGCGCTGTTCCGCCACATGACCGTGTTCGACAACGTCGCGTTCGGCCTGCGCATGAAGCCCAAGAACCAGCGCCCGAACGAAAGCCAGATCGCGGCCAAGGTTCACGAGCTGCTGAACATGGTGCAACTCGATTGGCTGTCTGATCGTTATCCGGAACAACTCTCCGGTGGTCAGCGCCAGCGTATCGCCCTGGCCCGCGCCCTGGCGGTCGAGCCGAAAGTGCTGCTGCTGGACGAACCGTTCGGCGCCCTCGACGCCAAGGTGCGTAAAGAACTGCGCCGCTGGCTGGCACGCCTGCACGAAGACATCAACTTGACCTCGGTGTTCGTGACCCACGACCAGGAAGAGGCCATGGAAGTTGCCGACCGTATCGTCGTGATGAACAAGGGCGTGATCGAGCAGATCGGCTCACCGGGCGACGTCTACGAAAACCCGGCCAGCGACTTTGTTTATCACTTCCTTGGTGACTCCAACCGCCTGCATCTGGGTGAAGACAAGCACGTGCTGTTCCGTCCCCACGAAGTGTCGCTGTCGCGCCATGAACTGGAAGATCACCACGCGGCCGAAGTGCGTGATATTCGTCCATTGGGCGCGACCACGCGGGTGACCTTGAAGGTCGAAGGCCAGACAGACCTGATCGAAGCCGAGGTGGTGAAAGACCACGACAGCCTGACCGGTTTGGCGCGGGGCGAAACCTTGTTCTTCAAGCCCAAGGTCTGGCAAAAAGCCTGATAACCCCGCATTACCTAATGTGAAAATGGGGCCAATGTGGGAGGGGGCTTGCTCCCGATAGCAGTGGGTCAGCTGATAAATATGTCACTGGCCCACCGCCATCGGGAGCAAGCCCCCTCCCACATTTAGACCTCTCTCGGCTTCAGATCGCGTCGAACCACCGGCCCCGAGCGCTCTTCAATCTGTTGTTTCAAGCCCTGCCGCAACCCCAGCAAAAACGCCACCTCCGCCACCACAAACAACGGTCCTACGATCAACCCCGACACATCATCCACAAACGCCGGCTTCTTGCCTTCGTAGTAGTGCCCGACAAACTGAATCACCCAACCCACCACGAACATGCCGACGCCGCTGCTGAGCCACACCATCGTGCTCTGCGCCGCCAACTCATGCCCGGCCCATACCGACAAGCCCATCAGCACCGTCATCAGCACGCCCAGGGCCAGTTCCAGGCGCAGGTAAAACCACGCCGAAAACAACGCCACGATTACCGCCGGTGAAATCCATAGGCCTCCCACGGTCCATTCGGGACGTGACAGCAGCACGGCTACTGCCACCACAATCAGCGGGATACCAATAAAGTGGCTGGCGATATTGCGCGGGTCGCGGTGGTAGGCGGCGTATTGACTGAGGTGGTCGACGAGGCTTTTCATTGTTGTTCCTCCTGTAGGATGTTTGATCATGCCCTGTCAGCCTGCGCCTGACTGTCAGCTGGGCGACAATCTTCGGAGTTCTCATGGACGCAGAGAAATGGCACGCCCGCTTGGCCAGCGGCCATTGGTTCAGCCATCTGCCTGTAGATCTACAGCGTAGTCTGCTGGCGGCGGCGCGGCTGCGCACGCTCGCGGCGGGGCAGTGCCTGTTCAAGCGCGGCGACCCGCCTTGCGGCCTGTATGCGGTGCTGGAAGGTGCGGTGCGCATCAGCGCGGTGAATGCCCAAGGCAAGGAGGCGGTGTTGAGCCTGGTGGAAACGCCTTACTGGTTCGGCGAAATCTGCCTGTTCGATAGCCTGCCGCGCACCCACGATGCCCTGGCTATGGGGCCTTGCACGTTGTTGCAGGTGCCACAGGCGGCGATGCTGACCATCCTCGAAGACCATCCGGCGTATTGGCGCGATGTGGCCCTGTTGATGAGCCACAAACTGCGCTTGTCGTTGATCAATATCGAACAGATGAGCCTGATGCCCGCGTCGGCGCGTCTGGCCCATCGGCTGCTGATGATCGCGCAGGGCTACGGCGAAATAGACCAGGCGCGCCGCACCTTGCAACTGCCCCAGGAGGACCTGGCCGCGATGCTGGGCCTGTCGCGCCAGACCACCAACAGTCTGCTCAAGGCGCTGGAGCAACAAGGCCTTATCGGCCTGAGTTACGGCGCGATTGAAGTGCTGGACCTGCGCGGTTTGCAGCAGGCCGCTGGCCTATGAACTACGACCCGCGATAGGTGGAGAAACCGTAAGGGCTGAGCAACAACGGGATGTGGTAATGCTGGTCCGCCTGTTTCACCTGGAAGATCACCGGCACTTCAGGGAAGAACGTCTCGCGGTTGGCCTTTTTGTAGTAGTCGCCGGTCTTGAACACCACGCGGTACTCACCCGGCGTCATGCTGCGGTTGGCGGGGAACAGTTCGGCGATGCGCCCCTGCTGGTTGGTGACGCCTTCGGACAGCGACTGCCATTTGTCGCCTACCTGCTGTTCCAGGGTGACGCTGACACCGGCGCTCGGCAGGCCGTTTTCCAGGTTGAGCACATGCACGCTCAGAGGGTTGCCGTCGGCCAGGGCCAGGTTGCACAGGCCGCTGAGGCTGAGGGCGACGAGGGTCATGCTGAGGGTTTTCATCGAGAGATCCTTTGGAGGGGAATCAGAGGGAAGTTTTCAGGCCCAGTTGCTCGGCGGCTTTTATTGCGCAGGACTCGTCCTGTGCTGCGCCGCCGGCACCGGCAATGCCCAGCGCGCCGACCAGTTCGGCCTCGGCAAACAGCGGCACGCCGCCGCCGAGTAACAGCAACTCGGGCAAGCTGTTAAGGTTGGCGGCCTCGGGGTTGTTACGCGCGCGCTCGGCAAACAGCCGCGTCGGGGTTTTGGTCGACAGCGCGGTGTACGCTTTGCGCTGGCTGGCGAGGCTGTTATGCGGGCCGACGCCGTCGGCACGCAGGCTCAGCAGCAGGTTGCCGCCCCGGTCCAGTACCGTCAGCGCGGCGCTGCAGTGGGCAAGGCTGGCATCGGCCAGTTGGCGTGCGGTGTGCAAATCGAGGTCGGCATGGCGTGGCAGCTGCGGTGCAGCGAACGCACCGGTGCAGACGGCGAGGCTCAAGAACAAGGCATGGCGGGACATAAAGACGACTCCGGAAAACAGGCCGCTACCGTAGCCAGTCAACAGGGTCAGAAACCGCACAATTTGATGACAGGTTTGTAATCAAACCCAGAGGTAAGGCATGCAGGTGTTGTTAGTGGAAGACCAGCCGCAACTGGCGCAGCTCATGGCTCAAGGCTTAAGCGAGGCCGGTTTCGCGGTGGAAGTCGCGGCCAATGGCATGGCGGCGCAGCGCTTTGTGGAAAGCACCGAATACGACTTGGTCATTCTCGACGTGATGCTGCCGGGCTTGAATGCCTGGAAATTGCAGCAGGCGATTCGGCACAAGGGCAAGACGCCGGTGTTGTTCCTGACCACGCCGGGCGGCATCGAAGATCGCCTGCGTGGGTTGGAATTACATGAGGATGATTACCTGCTCAAGCCGTTTGAGGCCAAGGCGTTGGTGGCGCGGGTGAGGAAGTTATTGCGGCGCGATCGCGGGCTCTGATTGCCCCGG
Organism: Pseudomonas sp. H1_D04; assembly: GCF_054683855.1. NCBI lineage: Bacteria > Pseudomonadati > Pseudomonadota > Gammaproteobacteria > Pseudomonadales > Pseudomonadaceae > Pseudomonas > Pseudomonas sp. H1_D04. The sequence goes on along the minus strand of NZ_CP162826.1, from coordinate 1,942,456 downwards.
CATGTTCAGTGCCTGAACCATTGCTATCGCGGGCAAGTCCCCTCCCACATTTGAAATGCGTTCCCCTGTGGGAGGGGACTTGCCCCGATGAGGCCTTCAGCCTCTGCGCGAATCCACCTACCGCAACCCATCGCGAAACTGTCCTGGCGTCACCCCCGTCCAACGCTTGAACGCCCGGTTAAAACTGCTGGTATCGGCAAACCCCAACAAATGGCTGATCTCTGCCAATGAGCACTGCGGGTCCCGCAGATGCTGCAACGCCAGGTTCTGCCGGCACTCGTTGAGCAACGCATCAAACCGACACCCTTCATCCGCCAGGTGCCGCTGCAAGCTGCGCAAACTCAAGTGCAGCGCTTGGGCAATCCGCTCGGCACTCGGCTCGCCGTCGGGTAATTGTGCCTCGATCGTGGCGCGCACCTTGCGCTCCCAGGTCAGCGGTTGCAGTTGGGCGAGGGTGCGTTTGAGCACGGTTTCGTTGTGTTCGGCCAACTCGGGGTTGGCGTCGTCCAGATGGCTGTCGAAGTCCTGGGCTGCAAATTCCAGGCAGTCCTCATCGGCGCCAAAAAATACCGGCGCGCGGAACACCGTGTGCCAAGGCTTGGGATCTGCCGGTTCCGGGCGCCGCAAATGCACGGCCAAGGGCGCGTAGTCACGGCCCAGGCGATTGCGGCAGGTGCGCACATAGATCGCCGCGAACGCATCGATGGCTTCCAGTGCCGGTGCGGGGCTGCCTTGGGGTTGCAGCAGGCGGAAAAGGTAGCGTTCGCCGTCCCGACTCAGCTCCAGCTTCAGCGCATCGCTGACCACTTGGTGATAACGCACGATGCGTTCGAACACTTCCCGCAGACTGCCGCTGGCCACCAGCGCGTATCCCAACGCGTGAAAAGTGGTAGGGCTGACAAACCGCGACACGCGCAATCCAATTGCCGGATCGCCGCTGGCCTGCACTGCCAGCTCCCACAGGCGCGTGGTCGCCGACAGCGGATAGCGCGCATTGGGATCTTCCATCTGCTGCGGGTCGAGCCCAGCCTCGATGCACAGCGCGGCGCTGTCGAGGCCGAGGGCGTCGAGCTGCTTGCGCAGGGCGCGGGTCCAGCTGGCGAGGGACGTGGGTTCTGTCATGGCGATTGGCGCTTGCGGTCAACAGGTTGGCGTGTGGGGCTAGCGTCCTGCATGAAGGCCTGGTGCAGGATGTAACCATCTATGAACAAGAGGATGGGAGCATGGACGGTACTTCTGCAAGTCCCCAGCAGATGAACGCACAACAGCGTTCAGCACATATCCGTGAAGTCGTACTCGCCGAAGGCGTGCGCCTGCGCCAGCAGCACCCGTGGTTGCTGCATCAAGACGCCCTGGGCGCGGGCATTTTAGCCTTCGCGCTGCTGGGCATGATCGGCTCGGCGGCGCTCTACATCACCGGTCACATGGCCTGGTGGGCGTGCCTGTTATTGAACGCCTTCCTTGCCTCGCTGACCCACGAGCTGGAACACGACCTGATCCACAGCATGTACTTTCGCAAGCAGCGCCTGCCCCACAATCTGATGATGGGCCTGGTGTGGCTTGCGCGGCCAAGCACCATCAATCCGTGGATTCGCCGGCACCTGCACCTCAACCATCACAAAGTCTCCGGCACCGAGACCGATATGGAAGAGCGCGCCATCACCAATGGCGAGCCGTGGGGCTTTGCGCGGTTGCTGATGGTGGGCGATAACGTGATGTCGGCGTTTATCCGCATGCTGCGGGCCAAAACCTGGGGCCACAAACTCAAGATCCTGAAACGCTCGCTGCTGGTCTACGCACCGCTGGCACTGCTGCATTGGGGGGCGTGGTACATCTTCCTCGGCTTCCATGCAGCCAACGGCGTCGCCAGTCTGCTGGGTGCGCCTATCGAATGGTCCGCCGGCACCCTGCAGATGATGCAGGTGATCGATATTGCCGCCGTGGTGATCATCGGGCCCAACGTGTTGCGCACCTTTTGCCTGCACTTTGTCAGCTCCAACATGCACTACTACGGCGATGTGGAATTGGGCAACGTGATCCAGCAAACCCAAGTACTGAACCCCTGGTGGATGTGGCCGTTGCAGGCGTTTTGCTTCAACTTCGGCAGCACTCACGGGATTCACCATTTTGTGGTGAAAGAGCCGTTTTACATCCGCCAGATGACCGCCAAGGTGGCGCACAAGGTCATGGCCGAGATGGGTGTGCGGTTCAATGATTTTGGGACGTTTGCGCGGGCCAATCGGCTTGGTTTTCCACCGCCAGCAGCGTTTCGATCAGTGCCTTCGCCGCAGGCGACAAGCGAACCCCAGCGCGGCTGATCACTGCGCAACGGTTGTTCAGGCTTTCCAAGGCATGAGGCACATTGCGCCAGTGCAGCACGTTCAATTCGCCGCTGGCCAAGGGGGCGGCGAAGGCTTCTTCTGCGCCCAGGCCGATGGTGTCTGACTCGCGCACGATGAGGGCCAGCGCGGCAAACTGCTCCAGCTCGATAGCGGGGGCGAAGTCGATGCGCCCACTCAGGTTCGCCAACAGTTTTCGAATGCCCGGTGCGATCAGTGGCGTGGCGAGGGGATAGTCGAACAGGTCATTGGTCGACAGGCTGTCCTTGGCCAGCAACGGGTGCCCGGCACGGCAGAAAAACACACTGCGCCGCGGCGTGAGCGCCTGAGTCTGGAAGTTTGGGTCGGCTTCGAAGTGGCGCACATCGGCGATAAAAAATTCGATCTCTTCACGACTCAGGCTGCGCCCGAGTCTTTCCCAGTTATCCACTTGCAACGCGCTGCGTACCTTGGGGTAGGCGGTGATGAACCGTGCCATCGCTTGGGGCACCAAGTTGACCGCCGCCACCGCATCGCTGCCAAAGCGTACTTCACCGGCGTCGAGCTTGGTCATGCGTGTGACTTCATGGCTGAGCAATGCGGCGCCTTGAACCAGGCTCAAGGCATGCTGCAACACCACCTGGCCTTCGGGGGTCGGGCGCAGGTCTTTATGGGCGCGGTCCACCAGCACGCAGCCGAACTCTTGCTCCAGGCCCTGGATGCTGCGGCTGAAAGCCGGCTGGGTGATGCCCATGGCTTCGGCGCCGCGCACAAAACTGCGGTACTCATTCAGCGCGATGAAATAGCGCAGTTGGCGAAGGTCCATGGTGTGCCCGGCATCCTTTAAGAGAACCGGGATTTTAAGGGGATTGCTTATGTCGTCAACGAAGCTTTATTGGTTTAACTAGATCTTAAAAGCATATCTATAGAGCGGGGGCCGTGCGGTAACTCGTCGGGCTGAACACCCGCGTCACCATCAGCATCGCCACTGCAGTCACCGTCAATACCATCCAGGCGCTGGTGAAGTTGCCGGTGATCTCGCGCAGCCAGCCGGTCATCCACGGCGAGATCGCGTTGATCAGGAAGCCTACGCCTTGTACGAAGGCCGCCAGTTGCCCGGCTTGCCGAGGGTCGCGATGGTGGTCGAGGGTCAACAGCAGGCTCAAGGCGAAACACGCGCCCAGACCGAAGCCGCACAACGCCACCCACAGATGAGGAAATTGCAGCGGCGCCAGCAGCAGACCGAGGTAACCCACCGTTTGTGCCAGCAGGCTGATCCCGAGCAGGGGGCGACGGTCGATACCGCGTTGCGCGAGCACTGGCATCAGCAGCGCGGCAATCACTTGGAAAATGGTCATGAACGCCAGCAGCGAACCGCTGGGCAGCACGCCCCAGCCCAATTGCTGATAGTAGGCCGGCAGCCACGCCACCAGGCTCATGTAGCCACAGTTCACCAGCCCGAAATACACCGCCAGCAGCCAGGCGCGACGATTGCGCAGGCCCTTGAATGCGGGCACCACCTGGGGATTTTTTGCTGCGCCCAGCGGCAGCCAGGCCCACAGCAACAAGGCGCCCAGCGCTGGCAACAGCCACACGCCCAATCCTGCCTGCCAGTCCTCGAAATGCGTGGCCACCAACGGACTGAGCAGCGCCGCCAAGCCACCACCGGCCATCAGCGAGGCCGAATAGACGCCCATCGCCACCGGCACGCGATGATGGAACTCACGCTTGATCATCGCGGGCACCAACGCCTGGATCAGCGCCACACCGGCACCGCCGAGCAACGCCGTGACCAGCAGCGCCGACGCTTGGCCCATCACCCAGCGCGCCAGGCACGCCAGCAGAATCATCATTAAACCCAGGGCGATACCGCGCCGTTCACCCAGTTGCGCTTCCACGCGCACGCCCACCAACGCCACCAGCCCCATGCACACCACCGGCAAGCTGGTAAGCAGGGCACTGCTCTGGAAGCTGAGGCCGGTGGCCAAGCGGATTTCACCGAGCAGCGGACTGATAGAGCTGAGGATCGGCCGAAGGTTGAGGCCCAGCACTACCAGCAGGCCCCAGCCGGCGAGGGATTTGTTGAGGGTCATGCAGCGTCCATGCAGTGGGTAAATGAGGCGTGAGTATGGCCATCGCCACAGGTATTCTGAAATTAAATATAACCATGCCAACCAGTGGCAAAGGGAATGATGATGTTCGATCCCGTGTTGCTCAGAAGCTTTGTCGCCGTGGTGGACTGCAGCAACTTCACCCGCGCCGCCGAGCGACTGCATTTGACCCAATCCACCGTCAGCCAGCAGATCCGGCGCCTCGAAGACGCGGTGGCGTGCCAGTTGCTGGACCGCGACCAACGCCGCGTGGTCGCCACGGCTGAAGGTGAGCGTTTGCTGGCCTATGCGCGGCGCATCCTTGCGCTGCATGAAGAAGCCGCCGATGTGCTGATCAACCAGCAGAGTGACGGCGTGCTGCGCCTGGGGGTACCGGAAGACTTTGCCGCAGAGCGCCTGATGCCGCTGCTCTCGGCGTTTGTGTTGGCGTATCCACGGGTGCGCCTGGAGGTCACCAGCGGTCTCGGTCCCGAGTTGCAGCGCCAATTCCGCAGCGGCGAGTTCGATGTGTTGTTGGTCAAGCAGATGGGCGACAGCGATGACTGTCTGGCCTCGTGGCCCGAGCCGCTGTGTTGGGTCGATAGCCGCAGCATGCCGTCGTTGGGCCGCGCCCCCTTGCCGTTGGTGGCCTTTCCGGTGGGCGGGTTGTACCGCAACGAAATGCTGCACCACCTGGAAGTCAGCGGCTGGCGCTGGCGCATCGGCTATTCCAGCGCCAGCCTGGCCAGTGTGTGTTCGGCTGTGGCGGCGGGGTTGGGCGTGAGTCTGTTACCGCGCCGGGTGGTGCAGCCTGGGCATGTGGAGTTGGGGCCGGACAGCGGTTTACCGGCGGTGCAAGGCGTGCGCCTGGCGTTATATGCGCGTCCTGGCTTGAGCGCGGCGGGGCAATGCTTGCAGGCTGAACTGTTGGATTTGTGCGCAAACAGCCCCGTCGAACCATGCCTTTACTGAATATTTTTTATGCCTGAAAAGCATTGAAAAAACACACCTCGGCGCCAGGCCTTGCAGGCTCTGGCTTGGGCGTTCGTGCCGGCTTTGTTTATTCAATTTAGATCTATGTATAACTTCAAAGATTACTTTAAGAGATAAGCGTCTGGCCCCGATGATTCACCCCTCGACGGCCTTCCACGCAGGCCTGTCGGTTTTTGTTTTAAGACCGTAGGGAGTGAATCAATGGGCAATGTCCAGACCGCCGCCAGTGCACACGAGGCGCTATGGCGTCAGGCACCTGGTGGTGAGTTGGTCGACCTTGGCCGGCCGCACCGCGCGCCGTTGGGGCAACTGCGAACGCAGAAGACTCCAAAGCGTTTCTCTAGCCGCCGCGAAGGGATTCTGCTGGGGCTGCTGGTGCTGGCCCTGCACGGTGCGGTGATCTATTGGGTGAGCCAGAAGGCGACGCCAGTGCTGCCGATTGTGCCGCCGGAAATCCCACCGATGACCATCGAGTTTTCCCAGCCAGCGCCGCCAGTGGTTGAACCTCCACCGCCTGCGCCACCACCACCGCCGCCTGTGGTCGAGCCACCGCCCCCTGTGGTGGATGAGTTGGCTGCCAAGCCGGCGCCGAAAAAGATTCCGAAACCCAAGCCGGTGCCAAAACCCGTGCCCAAACCGGTCGCCAAACCGGTAGAGCAACCGCCGGCGCCACCGGTCCCTGCGCCACCTGCGCCAGCGCCGGTCGCCGCGCCTGCGCCCGCCCCGGTTACTCCGGCTTCTGCCAACGCCGCGTACCTGAAGAACCCGGCACCTGAATACCCGTCACTGGCCCAGCGCCGGGGCTGGGAAGGCACGGTGTTGTTGCGGGTTCATGTGTTGGCCAGCGGCAAGCCGGGTGAGATCCAGATCCAGAAAAGCAGCGGTCGCCAGCAACTCGACGACGCCGCACTGACCGCCGTAAAGCGTTGGAGCTTCGTGCCGGCCAAGCAGGGCGATGTGGCTCAGGACGGCTGGGTCAGCGTTCCGATCGACTTCAAGATTCACTAACTATTGCGCTTCGGTGTGTTGCACACGCCGCGACTTGTACAGAGGGAAAACATCATGGCATTAGCATCTCCACTTGAATCCATCGAAAGCGCGGTGATCTGGCTGCTGGTGGTCTTTTCGGTCGCCACCTGGGGCTTGGCCTTGCTCAAGGGCGTGCAGTTCGGTCGCCTCAAGGCACAGGATCGCAAGTTCCACAAACAGTTCTGGGCGGCGTCGAGTCTTGATTCAGCCGCTGAATTGGCAGAGACCCAACCGGGTGCCGCTGCCCGCGTGGCCCAGGCCGGTTATGCCGCGATCCAGGTTGGCGATGCGCCTCACGCTGCCGACTTGAGCCAGGCAATCAACCATCAGGACCGCCTCGAACGCGCCCTGCGCCAGCAGATCGTACGTGAGCGCCGCTCTCTGGAGACCGGTTTGGCCGTGGTCGCCAGTATCGGCAGCACCTCGCCGTTTATCGGCCTGTTCGGCACCGTGTGGGGGATCATGGAAGCGCTCAAGGGCATCAGCGCCGCCGGCTCCGCCAGCCTGGAAACCGTCGCCGGTCCCATCGGTGCCGCACTGGTTGCAACAGGCGTGGGGATCGCCGTCGCCGTACCTGCGGTGCTGGTTTACAACTACTTTCTGCGTCGCCTCAAGCTGACTGCCGCCGACCTGGATGACTTCGCCCACGACTTCTATAGCCTGGCGCAGAAAAATTCCTTCCGTGTGCTGCTGCACCCGGCGCTCAACAAAAGCGCTGCCGGCAACCCGCAAAAAGTGAAGGAGGCGTCCTGAAATGGCCTTTTCCACGCAAGACAGCGATGAAGTGCTGAGCGAGATCAACGTCACGCCGCTGGTAGACGTGATGCTGGTGCTGCTGGTGGTGTTTATCGTCACCGCGCCGCTGTTGACCAACGCGATCCCGATCAACCTGCCCAAGACCGAGGCCGTGGCGCCGGTGGAGCAGAAAGACCCGCTGGTGGTGAGCATCGACGGCGCCGGCAAACTGTTTATCAACAAGGACGAAATCCAGCCGGACCTGCTGGAATTCAACCTGCAGGCGGCCAAGGCCAAGGACCCCGATGTGCGGGTGCAACTGCAGGCGGATGACGGAGTGAACTACGGCGAAGTGGCGCGAGCCATGGCGTCTATCGAGCGCGCGGGGATTACCAAACTGTCGGTGATTACTGCACGTTAGCTTCAAAAGCTTCGACAATTTTTTGGCCGTCTCCTTGGCAGGGTGCGGCCTTTTTTTTGCCTGGGTTTCAGCAATACCACACGTTCAAAGTGCGCCAACCCCAGCGATTTGTGGATACCGGAGTTCAACTTCTCGCTGAAACGTTCTAACGCTCTCTTTTAGCCAGTTAATCAACCTGGCGATATCAGGTTCCGACTGCCGCCCATTCCGACAAATAACGTAGTACGCGGCCGGCGACATCATCACCGGGCCGCCTAGCGTGACTAATGCACCTTCTTCCAACTGGTCATACACCAACGCTGTTCTGGCCAGCGCAATCCCGCCCCCCTTCACCGCCAGGCTGATTGCCAGGCTTGAGTCCGGAAAGCGCGGCCCATGGTGATAAGGCGCAGCCGCCAAGCCCTGAAATGCAAACCAGCTTTCCCACCCCGGGCACACTTGATCGTCCACGCGGTGAATGAGCGGGTATCGCGCAATATCTGTCAGCGGAATATCGCCGTTCGCTTGTTGAAATGCCGGTGAGCAAACCGGGAACACGGCATCGCGCATAAGTAGCTCGGCATGATGATCCGGGTAGTTGCCGTATCCCATCACAATCGCAACATCGAATTGATGGGCGCCGAGATGGGTGCTGTTCATATCCGCACTGGTCAATACAAGGTCGAGATTCAATGAAGCGTCGGAGTGAGAACCATGCATCCTGGGAATCAGCCAGGTGGAACACAGAGAAGACGTGCACGAGAGGTAAAGCGGCTGGGACTTGCTCGGGTTAAGTGTGTGCAACACCGCCTCAAGCGCGTTGAAAAAACCGTCAGCCACCGGCAACAAAGCCTGTCCCGCAGCGGTGAGATTGACGCCCCGAGAGTGGCGCTCGAACAACTGCACGCCCCACCACTCCTCCAGCCCTGCAATCTGATGGCTTATCGCACTGGCGGTCAGGTTCAACTGGGAGGCGGCGCGCGCAAAACTCCCCGTTTGCGCAGCGCTGACGAAGGCTTGCAGCATGGGAGTAGGTGGCGGACGTTGGCCCATCAGGTGCTCACTTTGATCAGGATGATCCCGCAAACAATGACGAACGCCGAAAGCATCCGCCGCCAGCCGAACCGCTCGTGAAAAAACAGCGCGGCAATAATGGCGCCGATAATAACACTGGTTTCCCGCAACGCTGAGACCTTGGCCACCGCGTCCAGGGACAGCGCAAACAGCACCAATCCGTAGGAAGTGAGGTAAAGAACGCCGCCCATAACGCCGACTTTCCAATGGTTGCGAATGGCCTCGGCGAATGCCAAACGCTTCTTGAAAAACGCCAGCGCCGGAATCGGAATGCTCTGGAATACCGTCAGATAGAGGATGTATTGCAGCACCGTCTCACTGGCTCTTACCCCTTTGGCATCCACCACCGTGTATGACGCGATAAACGCACCAGCACATACGGCCATCAAGATTGGTTTGAACATGCGCGCGGTCATCCTTCGCACGAATGTCAGGCTGATGATGCCTACACAAATCAGCAACACCCCGCCCAATGCGTGGAACGACAGATGCTCATTCAGCAGGACGTAAGAAAACAGTGCGACCAGAACCGGTGGCACTCCACGCATCACCGGGTAGACCTGGCCGAAATCACCGGTTTCATACGCTTTGATTAGGAACAATCGATAGGCGGTGTTGAGCACTACGGAAACCAGCACGTAGCCCCACACCTGCAGGCTTGGCGCATTCACCAGCGGCAGCGCCGCCAGGCAGATCAGCAACGCCGTACCGTCGACCATGGCCAAGGTCATCAAGCGACTGCTCCCGGCCCGGACGACTGCGTTCCAAGTGGCGTGCATGAGGGCAGATATCAAAACTAGGGTGATCGCGATGTTGGAGTTGTCCATGGGGCTCGGGCGGGGGAGGAAATGAAGGCGGCTATTTAACGCAGTCATGTGCCATGGTCAGAAGCGAAAGCTCGTCAGTGCTGCCATTAAGAACCGTCATGGTTTTTAAAGGGCCAGCAAGTCATGTCCCTTTAAATTGCAGGACGTTTCCGAGACAATCCCCGCCGCCTTGTGGTTGTTGGAATGGATGGCTAGTCTTCGGCCCGTCGCTGGTTTCCAGTGATCGGGTTTAGCAGCCTGATTTCAATAGGCACACGGTTCACATCTCCATTTATGGTGGCTGTGCGTGGGGCACCCTCGGGTGCGCTGGTGTTCCTATTGACCAGTCTGCTAACCCGCGTACAGCTGCCACCTATCGTTTAGCAGCGCTAGTGCTAGCTCCGGTGTTCAATAGGAGTTGCACCATGACAAAAGCACTTCCCGATCCACCCGTTGACTGTCTCGTCGCCAACGACAACCTCGGTTTCGAGGACGCCCAACTCTATATCGCCCATCTGATTCACAGCGCCTAGGCCACCGTATGGGACTGTTGTGACCACCTGCAACCGCATGATCGAGCGAAAATCCATGCGGTGTGGCATTTGCTGGAAATGGCCAAGACCGTGGTAAATCGCACCATCGACTGCATGCCTCGTACCCATCACGTCATCTAAAAACCACTGCAAATTGAATGTGAAATCGAGTCAATGTGGGAGGGGGCTTGCCCCCGATAGCGGTGGATCAGCCACCTATTTGTTGCTGACGGACCGCGATCGGGGGCAAGCCCCCTCCCACATTTTGAGTCTAGATACATTCGGTTTTTTGGTTATTAATAAATAGCTTCTTATTCCTTAACGAATATAACCCTCGTCCCTATACTGTCCTACAACGTTAAACGCTGCAGGAGGGCACACCCATGCACAGCGAGTCGATTCGTTATTTGATCGTGCCGGGCTGGCAAGGATCGCCAGAAGATCATTGGCAAACTCATTGGCAAAATAGCTTGCCCAACAGCGCGCGCGTTGAGCAGGCCGATTGGCTCACCCCGCGTCGCGAAGACTGGGTGGCTGCGTTGGCTGAAGCCATCGCTGCCGACAGCACGCCGGTAATCCTGATCGCCCATAGCCTTGGCTGCATCACTGTGGCCCATTGGGCCGCCGCTGCGCCGTTGCAGTACTTGCGGCAGGTGCGCGGTGCCTTGCTGGTGGCGCCGGCTGATGTCGAACGTCCGGCTTGCTCTCCAGCCCTGCGCAACTTCGCGCCGATCCCGACCGACTTGCTGCCTTTTCCCAGTCAGGTGGTCAGCTCCGACAACGACAGTGCCGTCAGCGCCCCGCGTGCGCTGGAACTGGCGCGCAATTGGGGCGCCGAAGCCGGCATCCTGTCCGGCGCCGGCCATATCAATGTGAAGTCCGGCCACCAGCGTTGGGAGCAGGGTTTCGCCTACCTCTATCGCCTGCAAAGCCGCCTTGAGCACCACGCCCGGCGTAGCGCATAAATTTTTTCAACGCCCTGTCCCTGAGTGGATTTGGGGCGGGAGCCTGCCATGAGTCTGCATGAAACCTTCGGCCAGCCGTTGCTGACCTTCCCCGACGCCGAAAAGAGCCCGCTGAGCATTCGTGCCAAGGCACTGGTGTTCGTCGACCCGCGTTCGCGTCAACTGCGCGAAGAGCTGGAAAGCCTCGCACCGCGTGCTTTGCCCGTGTTGATTCGCGGCGAGACCGGCAGCGGTAAAGAACTGCTGGCGCGGCATATTCACAGGGGCAGTGATCGCACCGGGCTGTTTGTCTCCGTCAATTGCGGCGCGATCAGTCCCACCTACGCCGACGCCGAGTTGTTCGGCTACGCGGCGGGCGCCCACAGCGGCGCGGCCAGCAGCCGGGCCGGGTGGTTTGGTTCGGCCAATGGCGGCACCTTATACCTGGATGAGATCGGCGACTTGCCGTTGCCGATCCAGGTGAAATTGCTCGCAGCCCTGGAAAACCACGAAGTTACCCGCGTCGGCGCCCATCAGCCCAGCCCGGTGGATGTGCGCTTGGTAGCTGCCACCAGTATTGATCTGGCCCAGGCCGTGGCGGCGGGCAAGTTTCATGAGCGACTGTTCCATTACTTGAGCGAAGGCCGACTGGACTTGCCAGCGCTGCGCGAGCGGGTCGGCGATATCCTTTCGTTGGCCGAATATTTCCTGGGCATCTACAGCCAGCGCCTGGACCTGCCGGTGCCGTTGATCAGCGACGCTGCCCAGCGAGTCCTGGAGCACCACAGCTGGCCGGGCAATACGCGCGAGCTGGAGAACGTTATTCACTTTGCCTTGCTGGTCAGCAGTGGCGACGAGATTTTGCCCGAACATTTGAACCTGCCGGTGGCGGGTTCACCGGTGGAGCAGCTGCAGCGGATTTTCAACGCTGCCAGTCCTGCCGAGCAGGAATCATTGCGAAAATTCCTGTATGAGCAAAATGGAATATCAACGTGAATAAAAGATATTGTTCGGGAATAAAAAATATAGGTATTGTCCGTTTCACGCCGCGATAGCACTTCGCTGGCACACCACATAAAAACGGTCGTCACCGACGCCCCCGGAATTCCGATAAGGACACTGCATGAAAAAGGTTCTGTTGTTTACCGCTCTGGCGGCTGCCCTGACTGCCGGCTTCGCCCAGGCCAACGAGAAACTGGTCGTAGCCGCGACCCCAGTGCCGCACGCTGAGATCCTCGAACTGGTCAAGCCAGCCCTCAAAAAGCAAGGCGTGGACCTGGAAATCAAAGTCTTCACCGACTACGTACAGCCAAACGTGCAGGTTGCCGAGAAGCGCCTGGACGCCAACTACTTCCAGACCCTGCCGTACCTGGAAAACTTCAACAAGGGCAAGGGCACCAACCTGGTTACCGTGGTTGGCGTGCACGTTGAACCCTTCGGCGGTTACTCGAAAAAGATCAAGAATATTTCTGAGCTCAAAGATGGCGCCACCGTTGCCATCCCGAACGAAGGTTCCAACAGCGGCCGTGCCCTGTTGCTGCTGCAAAAGAACGGTCTGATCACCCTGAAAGACCCGACCAACGCCCTGGCCACGCCGAAAGACATCGCCAGCAACCCGAAGAACCTGAAGTTCAAAGAGCTGGAATCGGCCCTGCTGCCACGCGTGCTGGACCAGGTTGACCTGGATTTGATCAACACCAACTACGCCCTGGAAGCTGGCCTCAACCCAGCCAAGGACGCGCTGATCATCGAAAGTGCCGACTCGCCTTACGTGAACTTCCTGGTGGCTCGCCCGGACAACAAGGACAGCGACGCTATCCAGAAACTGTCCAAGGCCCTGACCAGCCCGGAAGTGAAAGCATTCATCGAGAAGAAGTACAACGGCGCGGTCGTGCCGGCGTTCTGATGTAACTCAAAACCCCCTTCAAGGTTTCAACGCCGACGGCTTGTAGAGCGTCGGCGTTTTTTATGCCTGGAATTTGGAGTGCAATCGACATGCGGGAGGGGGCTTGCTCCCGATAGGGGTGTGTCAGTCAAAGATGTACTGACTGAACCACCGCTATCGGGAGCAAACCCCCTCCCACACTTGATCTTCATCTCACTTTGGATTGTTCGTGGTTTTAGAGAGCTCGGCTGTTAATCGCCCTGCGCAACGCCACCAACCACTTCACCAGCTCCTGCGGATCAATCGGTTTCGCTTTGTTCATGGTTCATTCCCTCGAAAAACAGACCCCCCAACCATAGCTGCCACCTGTCCAACCCGCGAATCCGGGGGTTATCTTTTTGGGTGATATCAATATGCTATTTAGGTATTTAAATTTTGCTTTTTATACCTTTAGAGTTCGCGCTACCCGGCGTTACCCACGCCGGAACGGACTGCGCTCGCGGCATTACCCATGCGGCGATATGGACTCAAGATGACCTTCGATTTCGCATTTATCCTCAGCACCCTGCCGGCGTTTCTAAAAGCCGTTGGGGTGACACTGCAAGTAGGCTTGATCGCCATTGCCACCTCGCTGTTGGTGGCGCTGATCAACGCCGCGCTGCTGGTGTTTCGCACGCCCTACCTGTCGCGCCTGGTAGCGCTGTACGTGGAGCTGGCGCGTAACACGCCGCTGCTGATCCAATTGTTTTTCGTGTACTTCGCCTTGCCGGCCCTGGGCTTCAATATCTCCGGGTTCTGGGCGGCCATCATCACCATGACCTTCCTCGGCGGTGCCTACCTCACCGAAGTGCTGCGCGCCGGTGTGGAAGCGGTGCCGCTGGCGCAGATCGAGTCGGGCAAGTCCATTGGCCTGTCTCACTGGCAACTGCTGCGCCACGTGATCCTGCCTCAAGCGGGCATCCTCAGCCTGCCGGCGTTGTTCGCCAACTTCATCTTCTTGCTCAAGGAGACCACCGTGGTCTCTGCCGTGGCGGTGCCGGAGATTCTCTACACCACCAAGAGCTACATCGCCCTCTACTACAAGACCTACGAAATGCTCGCCGTGCTGACGCTGATTTGCGTGCTGTTGTTCTTGCCGCTATCGCTGCTGCTCAGCCGCTTGGAAAGGAGGCTCCAGCATGGCCAGTTCGGGTCTTGAGTTGTTGTGGGTGTCGTTGCCGCAATTGGGTAAGGGCGCTGCGCAAACCCTGTCGATTTCGTTTTTGAGCATCGCCTTCAGTACGGTCGGCGGCGTGTTGTATGGCGTGCTGCGCACCTTGAACAACACGCTGATCAACGCGGTGCTGCGGGTATACCTGGAGCTGTTCCGGGCGATTCCAGTGCTGGTGTGGTTGTACCTGCTGTTCTTTGGCCTGCCGATCTTCTTTGGCCTGAGCATCCCGAGCTTCTGGTGCGCGGTGCTGGTGCTGTCGTTGTGGGGCGCCAGCGAAGTGGGCGAGGTGGTACGCGGCGCGTTGCATTCGCTGCCCCGTGGCCAGCGCGAAGCCGGCCTGTCGATTGGCTTGTCCGACCCGCAGTTATACGGCTACGTGTTGCTGCCCCAGGCCCTCAAGCGTATGACCCCGCCGACCATCAACGTCTACACGCGCATCATCAAGACCAGCTCCCTGGCGGTGCTGATCGGCGTGGTGGATGTGATCAAGGTGGGCCAGCAAATCATCGAGCGCACCTATGAGTCGGTTCTGATCTACGGCGTGCTGTTCCTGTTTTTCTTCTTTATCTGCTACCCGTTGTCGGCCGCCTCCAAGGTGCTGGAACGGCGCTGGGCCCAAGCATGAGCGCATTGATCGAGTTCCAGGGTTTCAACAAATTCTTCGGCGACCAGCAGGTGCTCAAGGGCATCGACCTGAGTGTGCAAAGCGGCGAAGTGGTGGTGATCCTCGGCCCCAGCGGCTGCGGCAAAAGCACCTTGTTGCGTTGCCTTAACGGGTTGGAAGTGGCCCACAGCGGCAGCCTGCGGTTTGCCGGCAAGGAGTTGCTGGAAAAAAATACCGACTGGCGCCAGGTACGCCAGGACATCGGCATGGTGTTCCAGAGCTACCACCTGTTCCCGCACATGAGTGTGCTCGACAACATCCTGCTCGGCCCGCTCAAAGTGCAAAAGCGCGACCCCCGCGAGGCCCGCGAGCAGGCCGAGAAACTGCTGGCGCGCGTGGGCCTGGCTGACAAACGCGATGCCTTCCCGCGCCAGCTTTCCGGCGGCCAGCAGCAACGCATCGCCATCGTCCGTTCGCTGTGCATGAACCCTCAAGTCATGCTGTTCGACGAAGTCACCGCCGCCCTCGACCCGGAGATGGTCAAGGAAGTGCTGGAAGTGATCCAAGGCCTGGCCCGCGATGGCATGACCCTGCTCATCGTCACCCATGAAATGGCCTTCGCCCGCGCCGTCGCCGACCGCGTGGTGTTTATGGAGGCCGGTCGCATCCTCGAACACAACACCCCCGAAGAATTCTTTACGAACCCGCAAACCGCACGCGCGCAGCAGTTCCTGGAGAAGTTCTCCTTTGTGTCAACACTGCCCAAGAAAACCAAGGAACTGGAGTTGCTATGAAAAAGTTACTGCTGCCACTGTTGGCCGTCGCCTTACTGGCCGGCTGCGATAAGAAGGCCGAAGAGCCCGCCAAACCTGCTGCTGCCGTGAGCTACCTCGACAAGATCAAGGCGCGCGACAAGCTGATCGTTGGGGTCTTCACTGACAAGCCACCGTTTGGTTTCGTAGATGAAGCCGGTCGCTACGTCGGCTTCGATACCGACATTGGCCGTCGATTCGCCAAAGACCTGTTGGGCGATGAAAACAAAGTCGAATTCGTCGCCGTCGAGCCGGCGAGTCGCATTCCGTTCCTGCAAAGCGATAAGGTCGACCTGATCCTCGCCAACATGACCGTGACCCCGGAACGCAAGGACGCCGTGGATTTCACCAACCCCAACCTGAAAGTCGCGGTACAGGCCTTGGTGCCGAACGACAGCTCGGTCAAAAGCTTGGACGACCTGGCCACCCGCACCACTATCGTCACCACCGGCACCACTGCTGACATCTGGCTGACCAAGAACCACCCGGATTGGAAACTGCTCAAGTTCGAAAAAAACTCCGAGTCGCTGCAAGCGTTGTCGGCTGGCCGTGGCGATGCCTATGCCCAGGACAACCTGGTGCTGTTCAGCTGGGCCAAGCAGAACCCCGGCTACCGCGTGCTGGAAGAGAAACTCGGCGACGAAGCGCCCATCGCGCCTGCCGTGAAGAAGGGCAACGTCGAACTGCGTGACTGGGTGAATGCCGAGTTGGCGAAGTTGGGTGAGGAGAAATTCCTGCTCAAGCTGTATGACCAATATGTGCGCAAAGAACTGAGCGATGACACCAAGCCTGAGAGTGTGATTGTTGAAGGCGGGAAGTGGCAGGGCTAGTTCTGCGCTGACTGTTATGCCGCTATCGGGAGCATGGGGTATCTACACAACTTTCAAACCCTGACAAATCTCCCTGTGGCGAGCGGGACAAGCCCGCTCGCCACTACAGCCCTATCTGCCGGACGTTCAGCGTTGAGCCAACGTTGTGTAGATACCTATGCCCCGATGAGGCCGGTGAACCCCCCTCAATATGCCTTCCCCATGCAGATAAGGAACCCTGATCTAAGCTCACAGTCGCATACACACTGGCACATCGCATCGCGCACAAGGAGTCTGCATGGGCGGTCGTATTTCCATCTGTATCGTCGGTTTGGGTTTAGTGGTGTTGCTGAGCGCTTGCGGCCAGGAAAAGGCTGAACCCAAGCAGCATTCCCGAGTATTTGTGCAAACCGTGCAGCCCGCGGATTTCGCCGCGGCAGTCACGCTGACCGGGGATGTCCAGGCGCGCGTGCAAACCGACTTGTCCTTCCGCGTCGGCGGAAAAATCATCCAGCGCATGGTGGATGTGGGCGACCGCGTGACCGCCCGACAAGTGCTGGCCAAGCTCGATCCCAAGGATTTGCAAACCAACGTCGATTCCGCTCAGGCCCAGGTCGTGGCGGAACAAGCGCGGGTCAAACAGACTGCCGCTGCCTTTGTGCGCCAGGAAAAACTCCTGCCCAAGGGCTACACCAGCCGCAGCGAATACGATTCTGCGCAGGCCGCGCTGCGCAGCAGCCAAAGTGCCCTGGCCGCCGCGCAGGCCCAGTTGGCCAACGCCCGTGAACAACTCGGCTATACCGCGCTGATTGCGGATGCGCCGGGAGTGATCACCGCACGCCAAGCTGAAGTCGGCCAGGTGGTGCAAGCCACCGTGCCGATTTTCAGCCTGGCCACCGATGGCGAGCGCGACGCGGTGTTCAACGTCTATGAGTCCCTGTTGGTGGAGCCGCCACCTGACGCGCCGATCACCGTCAGCCTGTTGGATAACCCCAGCATCAAAGCCCAGGGCAAAGTCCGTGAAGTCACGCCCGCCGTGGCGGCCAACACCGGCACGGTGCAGGTGAAGATTGCGCTGCAATCTCTGCCTAAAGGCATGCAGCTCGGTTCGGTGGTCAGCGCCACCGCCAATGGTCCGGCCAAGCCCAGCGTCGAGCTGCCGTGGTCGGCATTGACCAAAGACTTGAGCGAACCCGCCGTGTGGCTGGTCGACGGCGACGGCAAGGCGCAGTTGCATAAAGTCACGGTGGCGCGGTACCTCACCGGTAAGGTCATCATCAGTGACGGCCTTAAAGGCGGCGAAAAAGTCGTCGTGGCCGGTGGGCAATTGCTGCATCCCGGCATGTTGGTCGAGATTGCCCAGCAGGGAGCCAAGCCATGAAGCGCCTGACGCTCATACTCGCCGCCAGCCTGTTGCTGATGGCCTGCTCCAAGGAAGAACCCGCGCCCGAGCCGGTGCGCCCAGTTCTGTCCATGGAAGTGAAGGCCGAAGACCAGGAAAC
Organism: Pseudomonas sp. H1_D04; assembly: GCF_054683855.1. Classification (NCBI taxonomy): domain Bacteria; kingdom Pseudomonadati; phylum Pseudomonadota; class Gammaproteobacteria; order Pseudomonadales; family Pseudomonadaceae; genus Pseudomonas; species Pseudomonas sp. H1_D04. The sequence goes on along the minus strand of NZ_CP162826.1, from coordinate 1,924,709 downwards.
CCTCGGCCGCTTCGCCGGCACCATCCAGGCGCGCTACGAAAGCAACCTGGGGTTCCGTGTGTCGGGGCGTATCGCCCGCCGCGCCGTGGATGTGGGGGCTGAAGTGCAGAAGGGGGCCTTGCTCGCTGTCCTTGACCCCACCGACCAGCAAAACCAGTTGCGCGCCGCCCAAGGCGACCTCGCTCGCGTCCAGGCGCAATTCATCAACGCCGAGGCCAACGCTCGCCGCCAGCAGGAATTGTTCAACCGTGGCGTCGGCGCCCAGGCGCAGTTGGATATCGCCCAGACCGATCTGAAAACCACTCAGGCCTCTCTCCACCAGGCCCAAGCGTCAGTCAACCAAGCCAAGGACCAGCTCAACTACGCCGAGCTGCGCACCGACCACGCCGGTATTATCACCGCCTGGAACGCTGAGGCTGGCCAAGTGGTCAGCGCCGGTCAGCAAGTGGTGACCCTGGCGCGCCCGGACATCAAGGAGGCGGTGATCGACCTGCCCGCCGGTCTCGCCGAGCGGCTGCCCCCGGACGTGGTGTTTCTCGTCGCCGGGCAACTCGACCCCAGCGTCAACACCACTGCCACTGTGCGCGAGATCGAACCCCAGGCCCAAAGCGCCACGCGCACCCGTCGCGCGCGCCTGACCCTGGCCGAAACACCGCCCGCGTTCCGCCTTGGCACGGCGATCAGCGTGACCTTGAGTTCGGCCATCGCTCCACGCATCGAGTTGCCCCTGAGCGCCTTGCAGGATGTCGACGGCAAGACCCGCATCTGGATCCTCGACACCCAAAGCCAGACCGTGCAACCGCGCGACATCACGGTGCTTAGCCGTGATGCTGATAGCGCCTTGCTCAACGGTGGGGTCAAACCCGGCGAACGTATCGTCACCGCCGGCGTAAACAGCCTGAAGCCTGGGCAAAAAGTCAAAATCGACGAGGATAGCCCGCGATGAAAGGGAGCTTCAACTTATCCGACTGGGCCCTCAAGCATCAGTCCTTCGTCTGGTACCTGATGTTCGTCGCGCTGCTGATGGGCGTGTTCTCGTACATGAACCTGGGCCGCGAGGAAGACCCCTCGTTCACCATCAAGACCATGGTGATCCAGACCCGCTGGCCGGGCGCGACCCAGGAAGAAACCCTCAAGCAGGTCACCGACCGCATCGAGAAAAAACTCGAAGAGCTCGACTCCCTCGACTACGTGAAAAGCTACACGCGACCGGGTGAATCCACGGTGTTCGTGTTCCTCAAGGACACCACCAGCGCCAAGGCCATCCCGGAGATCTGGTATCAGGTCCGCAAGAAGATCGACGACATTCGCGGTAGCTTCCCCCAGGGCTTGCAGGGGCCGTCATTCAACGACGAATTCGGTGATGTGTTCGGCTCGGTCTACGCCTTTACCGGCGACGGCCTGTCGATGCGCCAGTTGCGCGACTACGTGGAGCAGGTGCGCGCGGAGATTCGTTCGGTGCCGGGGTTGGGCAAGGTCGAGATGATCGGCCAGCAGGACGAAGTGATTTACCTGAATTTCTCCACGCGCAAACTGGCTGCGTTGGGCGTTGACCAGCGCCAGGTGGTGCAGAGCCTGCAATCGCAGAACGCGGTGACCCCGGCCGGGGTGATCGAGGCCGGGCCTGAGCGGATTTCAGTGCGCACATCCGGGCAGTTTGCTTCGGAGAAAGACCTGGCCGATGTCAATTTGCGCCTCAATGACCGCTTCTATCGCCTGGCGGACATCGCCGAGATTACCCGTGGCTACGTCGACCCGGCGCGGCCGATGTTCCGCTTCAACGGCAAGCCGGCGATTGGTTTGGCCATCGCCATGCAGAAGGGCGGCAACATCCAGTCGTTCGGCAAGGCGCTGCACACGCGCATGGACGAACTGACCGCCGACCTGCCGGTGGGCGTCGGTGTGCATAAGGTCTCCGACCAGGCCGAGGTGGTGGAAGAGGCCGTCGGCGGCTTTACCAGCGCGCTGTTCGAAGCGGTGATCATCGTGTTGGTGGTGAGCTTTATCAGCCTCGGCATGCGCGCCGGGCTGGTGGTGGCGTGCTCGATTCCATTGGTGCTGGCGCTGGTGTTCGTGTTCATGGAATACAGCGGCATCACCATGCAGCGCGTGTCGCTCGGTGCGTTGATCATCGCCCTCGGCCTGTTGGTGGACGACGCGATGATCACTGTGGAGATGATGATCACGCGCCTGGAAAAAGGCGAAACCAAGGAGCAGGCCGCGACCTACGCCTACACCTCCACGGCATTCCCGATGCTTACCGGTACCTTGGTGACCGTCGCCGGTTTCGTGCCGATTGGCCTCAACGCCAGTTCGGCGGGCGAGTACACCTTCACCCTGTTCGCGGTGATTGCCGTAGCGATGCTGGTGTCGTGGGTGGTGGCGGTGCTGTTTGCGCCGGTGATTGGCGTGCACATCCTCAGTGCCAAGGTGAAACCCCACAGCGCTGAGCCGGGGCGCATCGGCCGTGCGTTCAATGGCGGCATGCTGTGGGCCATGCGCAACCGTTGGTGGGCCATCGGCATCACCGTGGGCCTGTTCGTGGCGTCGGTGTTCTCCATGCAGTTCGTGCAGAACCAGTTCTTCCCGTCGTCGGACCGACCGGAAATCCTCGTTGACCTCAACCTGCCGCAAAACGCCTCGATCAACGAGACGCGCAAGGCTGTTGATCGCCTCGAAGCGATCATCAAGGACGACCCGGACATTACGCGCTGGAGCACCTATATCGGCCAGGGCGCGATCCGTTTCTACCTGCCCCTCGATCAGCAATTGGAAAACCCGTATTACGCGCAGTTGGTGATCGTCAGCAAAGGCCTGGAAGAACGCGGTGAGCTGATCGCTCGCCTGCAAAAACGCCTGCGTGAAGACTTCGTCGGTATCGGCAGTTTTGTGCAGCCATTGGAAATGGGCCCGCCGGTGGGCCGCCCGATCCAGTATCGCGTGTCCGGCAAAGACACCGACCAAGTGCGCAAGCACGCCATCGAACTGGCGACCCTGCTGGATAAAAACACTCACCTGGGCGAGATCATCTACGACTGGAACGAGCCGGGCAAAGTGCTGCGCATCGACATTGCCCAGGACAAGGCGCGCCAGCTCGGGCTGTCATCCGAAGACGTGGCGCAGTTGATGAACAGCGTGGTCAGCGGCGCCTCGGTGACTCAGGTGCACGACGATATCTACCTGATCAACGTGGTCGGCCGCGCCGAGGACGCCGAGCGCGGTACCCCGGAAACCTTGCAGAACCTGCAGATTGTCACGCCCAACGGCACCTCGATCCCGCTGCTGGCGTTCGCCACTGTGCGCTATGAACTGGAGCAGCCGCTGGTGTGGCGTCGCGACCGCAAGCCGACCATCACCATCAAGGCCTCGGTGCGTGACGAGATGCAGCCGACCGACTTGGTCAAGCAGCTCAAGCCGGAGATCGACAAATTCAGCGACGGCCTGCCGGTGGGCTATAAGGTCGCCACGGGCGGTACCGTGGAGGAAAGCGGCAAGGCCCAAGGCCCGATTGCCAGCGTGGTGCCGTTGATGCTGTTCCTGATGGCGACGTTCCTGATGATCCAACTGCACAGCGTGCAGAAGATGTTCCTGGTGGCCAGTGTCGCGCCGTTGGGGCTGATCGGCGTGGTGCTGGCGTTGATCCCCACGGGCACGCCCATGGGCTTTGTTGCGATCCTCGGTATCCTGGCGCTGATCGGCATCATCATCCGCAACTCGGTGATCCTGGTGACGCAGATCCACGAATATGAAGTGGCCGGCTACACGCCGTGGGACGCGGTGGTGGAAGCCACCGAGCATCGGCGTCGTCCGATCCTGCTCACGGCGGCAGCGGCGAGTCTGGGCATGATCCCCATCGCCCGGGAAGTGTTCTGGGGGCCGATGGCTTACGCGATGATTGGCGGCATCATCATCGCCACCTTGCTGACGCTGTTGTTCCTGCCGGCGCTGTATGTGGCCTGGTACAAGATCCGCGAACCCCAACAGGAAGAACACGGTTAAAAATGTGGGAGGGGGGCTTGCCCCCGATGGCGGTGGGTCAGTCAAAGATGCTCCAACTGATCCACTGCTATCGGGGGCAAGCCCCCTCCCACATTTGAAGTGCGTTGCCTCTAAGGTCTGCGCCAGACACTGGCTAGCCAAGGCTGCTGCTCACGCGGCAACCCCGCCGGCCGGTAGTAATGCTCCAGCTCCACAAACCCAGCGGTGGTGAGCAGTGTTTGCCACGCCTCCAGGTCGTGATAAGCCCCATAGCGCGGCCCATTCCAGCCTTCCTGGTTCTCACCCCGCGGGTTGGAGCTGAACAGCACACCCCCAGGCTTCAGCGCCCCATGCAGTTGCTTGAGCACACGTGGCAGTTCCTGCTTGGGGATATGAAACAGCACCGCATTGGCAAAGATCCCATCGAAGCGTTCAGCGGGTAAGTCCAGCTTGAGGAAATCCTGCTGCAACACCTCGCAGCCGCTGTCTTCGCGCGCCATCTGCGCAAAGCGCTCCGAGCCGTCGAGGCCGACGGCGATATGGCCCATTCGCGTAAACGTCTGCAAATCCCGTCCCGGCCCGCAACCGAAATCCAGCACGGTGAACGGCGCAGCACCTTGGATATGCCGCAGCAGTGCGTCGATATTCTGGCTTACATCGTGATCGCGAGTGCCTTCACGGAAGTCCTCGGCCACTGTGTTGTAGTGGCCGAGGGTGGTGGACGTGATCTGGTTGAGATCGTCGGGCTTGAGGGTCATGACGGTGAATACCGGGCGCTGAGAGGGCCCGACTATACCTCACCTCTTGTTCAGCACCCGCGCCAGGCGATCGCCGCTCAGTTGAATCACCGCCACCAGCACCACCAGCAGCACAATCACGGTCAGCATGATCTGCGTGTCAAAACGCTGATAGCCGTAGCGGTACGCAATGTCGCCCAAGCCGCCGGCACCAATCGCGCCGGCCATGGCCGACGAGTTGATCATGGTCACCAGCGTAATCGTAAATCCGCCGACAATTCCCGGCAGCGCTTCGGGCAACAGCACATGCCAGATGATGTGCCAACGACGGCAGCCCATGGCTTGTGCGGCTTCGATCAGCCCGTGGTCGACCTCGCGCAAACTCACTTCGGCGATCCGCGCGAAGAACGGTGTCGCGGCGATGGTCAGCGGTACAACCGCCGCCCACACACCGTAGGTGGTGCCAACGATCAGCCGGGTGAACGGGATCAAGGCCACCATCAAAATCAAAAAAGGAATCGAGCGGAACAGATTGACGAAGGCCCCCAGCACCCGGTTCAGCGCCGGCGCCTGGTAGATGCCGCCCTTGTCGCTGGTCACCAGAAACACCGCCAGTGGAATCCCCACCAGCAATGCAATCAGCGACGACACGCCGACCATCAACAAGGTGTCGATGGCGCCCTGTACTAAACGATCAAACCACATAGCCCAGCACCTCCGCCTGTTGTGCCCAATTCGCGGCGCGGTTGCGCAGTTCTTCGGCGCTGTGGGGTGAGCCATTCACCGCCAGCAGCAATTGCCCCAAGGCATGGCCCTGGATGCGTTCCACACCGCCTTGCAGCAAGCGCACGCGCCCGCCGAGAGCGCTGAACAGCGCGGCCAGGTCCGGTTCATCGCTGGCACTGCCGGTGAGCTGCAAGCGCAACACCACTGCAGCGTCCGCTGATGACGGCGAGTGCTGCAACCGGCTTTGCAGTTCTTCCGGCAGCCCATGTTGCAGCGGCGCCAGCAGGGTCTTGCTGACCTCGTGCTGCGGGTTGCCAAACACTTGCCACACCGGGCCTTGCTCGACGATGCGCCCGTGTTCCAGCACCACCACGCGGTCGCAGATGTCGCGGATCACCGCCATCTCATGGGTGATCAAGACGATGGTCAGGCCCAGGCGCCGGTTGATCTCGCGCAACAGGCCGAGGATCGATTGGGTGGTCTCCGGGTCCAGCGCCGAGGTGGCTTCGTCGCACAGCAGGATCTGCGGGTCGTGCACCAGCGAACGGGCGATGCCCACGCGCTGTTTCTGCCCACCGGAAAGCTGCGCCGGGTAGGCCTTGTGCTTGTCCTGCAAACCCACTAACTCCAGCAGCTCACGCACCTTTTGCTCACGCTGGAGCTTGGGCACGCCGGCGACTTTCAGCGGCAATTCGACGTTCTGCCACACGGTCTTGGCCGACATCAGGTTGAAGTGCTGGAAGATCATGCCGATGCGCCGACGCAGCGCTACCAGATGGTCTTCGTCGAAGTCGCCGATGTCCACCTGATCGATCAGCACGCGCCCGCTGCTCGGTCGCTCCAGCCGGTTGATGGTGCGGATCAGTGAGGATTTACCAGCACCGCTGCGGCCAATGATGCCGAACACCTCACCGCGCTGGATCGCCAGGTCGATGCCTTGCAGGGCATGCACCTTGCCGTCGTAGGTCTTGCCCAGGTTGATAAAGCGCACGTGCGCGCGGTTCAGGTCTGGATGCAGTTCAGTCTGCTCGGCGTCCCTGGGCGGTGTGCCCAGGTCGCGCAGTTGAGAGTGGGCGGCGGTCATTTTTTATCTTCCCAACCCACTTGGTAAAGCTTGCCAAGGGATTTATCCAACGCAGCGCGCACCACCGGCGAGTGCTGGTAGATGTCGACGAACTTGATCACACGCGGGTCGGTTTTGCTCTTCGGTTGGATCACGAACTGGATCACGTATTCCGGGTGGTCGAGGCCGTCGAACAGCAGCGCCGATTCCGCGTCGAAAGTCTTGGACAGGCGGATATACGCCGGGTAGCCCTGCACCAGGTCTGCATCGTCATAGGCACGTACCAGCTGCACGGCCTCGACTTGCAGGATTTTGATTTTCTTTGGGTTTGCGACGATGTCTTCTTCGGTGGCCTTGTAGCCCACACCCGGCTTGAGGGTGATCAAGCCGGCCTTGGCCAGCAGTTGCAGGCCGCGACCGCTGTTGATCGGGTCGTTGGCGATGGCCACGCTGGCGCCTTCGGGCAGCTCGTTGAAGCTTTTGTACTTTTTCGAATACAGCCCGACGTTGTTGATGATGCCCGGCGCGTAAGGCACCAGGTCAAAACCGGCGGCGGCCTTGGCGTTTTCCAGGAAGGGGATGTGCTGGAAGTAGTTCACGTCAATATCGCCGGCGGCCAGGCTGACGTTGGGCGCGATCCAGTCGGTGAACTCCACCAGCTCGACTTTCAAGCCTTGCTTGCCGGCTTCGGCGACTGCGGCTTCCAGGGGAATCGCGAAGGCCGCGGTGGTGCCGATTTTCAACGGTGCATCGGCGGCGAACACCGCCGAGTTGAACAACCCGAAGGCCAGGGCCAGTGCTTTGACTGGGTTATTGAGGAATGTCTTTTTCATAGTGGATTTCCAGTCATAAGGTATTAGGACAAACAATGCAGATCCAATGTGGGAGGGGGCTTGCTCCCGATAGCGGAGTGTCAGCAAACCAATCCGGTGACTGATACACCGCTATCGGGAGCAAGCCCCCTCCCACATTTTTGTTCAGTGGCGGTAGGTCGAGCCGGTGTGTTGTTCAGGTAGGCGAGCACTGCCGTGGAAGACTTTTTCACGCAGCGTGCCGTTCTCATATTCGGTTTTGTACGACCCCCGCTTCTGCAGCACCGGCACCACCAGGTCGATAAAGTCCACATAGCTTTCCGGCGTCACAATCCGCGTCAGGTTGAAGCCATCCAACCCGGTTTCGCTGATCCACGATTCCAGCTCGTCAGCGACTTGTTCGGGCGAGCCGACCAAGGTGATATAGCGTCCGCCGAGGGCGTGCTGCTCCAGCAATTTGCGCCGGGTCCAGTCGTTGTTTTGCAGGTTCTTGGTGGCCGACTGGATTGCGTTGCTCTTCACGTACTGGATCGGTTCGTCGATTTCGTACTGGGAAAAATCAATCGCGGTGGACGCCGAGAAGTGCGCCACGCCGGCCTCCGCGCTGGCATAGCTCAGGTACTCGGCATGCTTGGCCCAGGCCTGTTCTTCGGTGGCGCCGACGATTACGTTGAGGCCCATGAACACCTTGATGTCATCCGGATTCCGCCCGGCCTCGACTGCACTGGCGCGCACCTTGTCCACCTGGACCTTGGTCGACGCTTTGTTCTGCCCGCTGATAAACACGCACTCGGCATGGCGTCCGGCGAACAGCAAGCCACGGTCCGAGCTGCCGGCCTGGAACAGCACCGGCGTACGTTGCGGCGACGGTTCACACAGGTGATAACCCTCCACCTGATAAAACTCGCCATGGTGCTCGACCTTGTGCACCTTGCCCGGCTGCGCGTAGACCCGCGCTTGCGGATCGTTGAGCACCGCGTCGTCCTCCCAACTGCCTTCCCAAAGTTTGTACAGCACCTCCAGGTACTCATCGGCCTGGTCGTAGCGCCGGTCATGCTCGACCTGCTCGCTAAGGCCCATGGCTTTGGCGGCGCTGTCGAGGTAGCCGGTGACGATGTTCCAGCCCACCCGGCCACGGCTCAGGTGATCAAGCGTGGACATGCGTCGGGCGAACAGATACGGCGGCTCATACGTGAGGTTGGCGGTCAGGCCGAAGCCTAGATTCCTGGTGACCGCAGCCATGGCCGAGACCAGCAGCAACGGGTCGTTGACCGGCAGTTGGATCGACTCCTTGAGCGGCACGTCGATGGAGTTTTGATAGACGTCGTACACGCCGACGATATCGGCGATAAACAAGCCATCGAACAGCCCACGCTCCAGGGTTTGCGCCAACTCAGTCCAGTACTCGATGGTCTTGTACTGGGTGGACGTATCTCGTGGGTGGGTCCACAGGCCGTGGTTGATGTGCCCGATGCAGTTCATGTTGAAGGCATTGAGCAGGATCTTTTTCTTCGCCATCAAATGGTCCCCCGCAGTGGCGGGTTTTCAGCATTGAGGTAGTAATTGCCTACCGCGTGGTACTTCCAGCGCACCGGGTCGTGCAGGGTGTGCACCCGTGCGTTGCGCCAGTGGCGGTCGAGACCGTGCTCGGCCAGGGTCGCCTGGCTGCCGGCGAGTTCGAATAAGGTGCTGCCGGCGGCCAGGGAGATTTCGGTGCTCAAGGCGCGTACTTCGGCCACGGCAATCGAGGCAGCCGCAACGGTCTCGGCATTGCTGTCGGCCTGGGCGCGGTCGAGGAATTCACCTGAGCGTTCCAGCAATGCCTCTGCGGCGTGCAGACGGATGCTCAAGTGGCCGAAGCTCTTCAGGGTCAACGGGTCTTCAGTGGCCTTGTCGTTGCCGGAGTCGATCCATGGGCGAGTCTTGGTGCGCACAAAGTGCAGCGCATCCTCAAAGGCGGCGCGGGCGATGCCGGTGTCGATGGCAGCATGAAGAATCTGCGCGAGCGGGCCGACGGTAGTCGGGCGTTCAAAGGCGCTTTGGAAAGGGACCACGTCGTGGGCAGCGACCCAGACGTTATCGAACACCACCGAGCCGCTGCCGGTGGTGCGCTGGCCAAAGCCGCTCCAGTCGTCAATCACGCTCAGGCCTTCGCTGTCGCGCGGTACAAACGCCAACTGCTGCACGCCGTGCTCATCCACCACGGAGGTCGGGATGCGTTGCGCGTAGATCGCACCGGTTGAGTAGAACTTGCGGCCCGTGATGCGAAAGCCGTCGCCGTCGCGGGTGATGCTCGTGACGCGATCGTGAGCGGTCTTGGTGCCCAGTTCTGCAAGGGCATTGCCGAAGCGCTGGCCGGCGAGTACTTCGGCGTACAGGCGTTGTTGCTGCGCCGGGCTGCCGTTCACGCGCAGCACTTCCAGGGCATAGAAATGGTTTTGCGGAATCTGGCCCAGGGAGGCGTCGGCCTGGGCGATCAAGGCGATGACCTTCGCCAGGGTGACGTTGGACACGCCTGCACCGCCGTATGCCTTCGGCACGCTGATGCCCCACAGGCCGGAGCGGGAAAACACGTCCAACTCGGGCAGCGGCAGGCGGCGTTCGCGGTCGCGCTGGGCGCTGTCGCGGCGGAAGTCTTCGGCCAGGTCGCTGGCGACAACAAGGGCTTGTTCATCGCTGGTGATAACCGCGACGTGATGAGAAAGGGTCATGCGTATTTCTCCAGAGGTCTGGTCGGTTAAATCCAGGAGTGGCGAGCAGGCAGGGTGCCGTTTAAGCGATAGGTGCCCACCGCGTGGTACTTCCAGCGCACGGGGTCGTGCAGCGTGTGTACGCGCGCGTTGCGCCAATGCCGGTCGAGGTTGAACTCAGCGAGGGTGGCGCGACTGCCGGCCAGTTCAAAGAGCTTCTCGCTGACCAGCAACGACACTTCAGTGGTCAACACTTTGGCCTCGGCCACGGCGATTGAGGCGCGTGCAGCGGACTGCGCGGTGATCGGCGCGGCGCTGACCTGATCCAGCACTTGGCCAGCCTTGCGCAAGAGCGCTTCGGCGGCGTGCAGCTCGATTTTCAGCTTGCCGATATCGGCGATTACATACAGGTCATCGCTGGCGCGTTCGACCTTGGCGTCGATCCAGGGCCGTGAGCGCTCGCGAACAAAGCTGATGGTGTCATCCAGAGCGCCGCGGGCGATTCCGGCGTCGATCGCGGCCTGGATCAATTGCGAGACGGCGCCCTGGATGTTCGGGCTGTCGCCGATGCGCCAGTTTTCGACCACCAGGTCGGCGTCGACCGGCACCTGGTCGAGCAGCACCGTACCGCTGGCGGTGGTGCGTTGGCCGAAGCCTGACCAGTCATCGACGATGCGCAGCCCTTCTGTGCCACGGCGCACGAACGCCATGACCTGCTTGCCGTCATCGTTCAGCGCCTTGATCGCCACCCAGTGGGCAAACAGCGCACCGGTGGAGTAGAACTTCTGGCCGCTGATCACGTAACCGTCGCCCTTGGCGGTGATGCGCGCCTTGAGTTCCAGGGTGTTTTTGGTGCCCCGTTCCGGGCCGCCGTTGCCGATGCGCCAGCCGTCGAGCACGCTCTGGAACAACTGCTTTTTCTGGCGCTCGGTGGCAGCGCCCTGCAACAGGTGCAGGATGCCGAAATGGTTCTGCGGGATCTGCCCGAGGGCCGGGTCTGCCGCGCTGATGATTGCGAACACGTCGGCCAGCGTCACGAATGACACTTGCGGGCCGCCGTACTCGCGGGGAATGGAAATACTGCCCAGCCCGCTGCGGGTGAACTGCTCGATCTGTGCCCATGGCAGCTTGCGTTGCTGATCGCGCGTGGCGGCTTGCAGGCGCGCGGCCTCGGCCAGCTCATGGGCGGCGTTCAGCGCCTCGGCGTCGTTGCGCAGCACGGCGGCCGGCAACAGCAGCGGTGCTACGTCCAGATCACGTTGGGGGGTGTTAGAGCCAAGTTAGACATCAGCGCCGCTCCTTGGCTGCACGTAATGCCCTGGCGTTGTGCACCGGGGTAATTCTGACCATACCGACCTCGCATTCAATGAAATGAAAACAGAAAAATCAAAGATGTCCGGTGGTCCGGTGCATATACCCTAAGCTTGTTAAATATTTAAATAAACTAACTTTTGGGAATATGCATAGAAGGGCGATCAACCGGGTTCACAGGGTGAGCCCAGAGGGCGTGGCTGATAGACCGGCGCGGTGCCGGCCGGACGGGTGATCGCGCTGGCGGCAATACGTAGCGTCCGGGCTGGCGCCCAGCGCGAATTGTTGCCGACCCGGTCCAGAATGCAGTAAGTCACCTCCAACCGGCTGTCGTCGCCGGCCTCGACTATCAACGTCGGCGGCACCCAAACCTGCACCGCCTGGCCGACGGCCTTGGCCTGTATCTTCGGCAGGTCCATGCGTGCGTCGCCCCAACGCAGGGTGATGGCATCGCCGGTGGTCATGTTCAGGTAGGGCTCGATGGTCAGCGGAATCCCCCGCCGCACCTGGCTGGCATTCACGCCGTAGCGGCGAATGGTGTCCGGCAGACCCACCGGGGCAAGGTTCTGGTTTTCATCGCTGTAGAGGGCGCAGGGCAGGCCTCCGGGGGAGTTGGTTTTCACACGCAGGTGCGTCATGGCCGAACGTGCCGGGGCGCGGCCGACCTGCATGATTTGGTAATGAACCTGAGCGACACCCTCCTGCACAAAACTTTCCGGAACACGCAGTCGGGTAGGCATGCCGACTTCGCAGGCAGTCACCCGCCGTGAGGCCGCAAAACAGTTGTTCCAGAACAGCTCGATCAGATCGCCGTCATCCATGCCAGGGTAGGGTGCGATATCGACCAGCAGCTGTGCGGCTGCCAGGGCATTGATGCCGTTTCGAAGGGCCTGTGGCAACGTCGGGGCGGTGAGCAGGGCCGGGGTTGCAGTGCACGTCATAAGTAATCTCCTTGATGCAGCCAGCAGCAATCGTTCCGACCCTTTGGCGCAGGTGCGCAGCGGGGCTGAAAGGAACGATTCAGTGAATAGCCGGGATAGGATCCAATCCTCTGGGCCTTAGATAAGAGGGTTGGCCACGGGGCGTCAATGGCGGCAAAAGGCTAAACGGCGGGGTCGGTGATATTCAGACGGGTCTGACTGGGCGGGGGATTTTAAGGCGCAATAGCGAGCGTGTTTTACAGCTGTGGGCGAGGACTTCTTGTAGGAATACTAATGGTGGCGAGGGAACAAGCTCCCTCGCCACAAATGCTCAATCGTAGGGTGCAGTTAATGCGCGAGGAATTTGCTCAAAAACTGCCGCGTGCGTTCTTCCTTGGGGTTGGCAAACAAAGCCTTGGCTTCGCCCTGTTCCACGATCACGCCCTTGTCGAAAAAGATCACCCGGTTGGCAACGTCTCGGGCAAAGCTCATTTCGTGGGTGACGATGACCATGGTGCGATTCTCCTCAGCCAGGCTGCGGATGGTCGCCAGCACTTCACCCACCAGTTCCGGGTCGAGGGCCGAGGTGGGTTCGTCGAACAGAATCACCTCCGGCTCCATGGCCAATGCACGGGCAATCGCCACTCGCTGTTGCTGACCACCGGACAGACGCCGTGGGTAGGCGTCTTCCTTGCCCGCCAGGCCGACCCTGGCCAGGAGCTTGCGCCCCAGGGCAATAGCGTCTTCGCGCGGCATCTTCTTGACCACGGTGGGGCCTTCGATGACGTTTTCCAGCGCAGTGCGATGGGGGAACAAGTTGAAGTTTTGGAACACAAAACCCACGTGTTGGCGCAGGCGCCGCACCAGGTTCTGTTGCTGGTTGAGCGGTTTGCTGCCGTCGATCTGGATGTCGCCCACCTTGATGCGGCCGCTGGTGGGTTCTTCAAGGAAATTCAGGCAGCGCAGGAAGGTGGTCTTGCCGGAACCGCTGGGGCCGATGATGGCGACAACTTCGCCTTCCTTGACCTCAAGGTCGATGCCGTTGAGCACCACCTGACCGTTGAATTGTTTGGTCAGTTTTTCAACCACGATCATGCTTCAAGACTCCAGGTCATGCCGGTTGACCCGGTCTTCCAGACGATTTTGAAAATGCGCCAGGATGCTCGCCAGTACCCAGTAGATCAGAGCGGCGGACAGATACATGGTGAAAATTTCGAAGGTACGCGCCGACACCAGTTGCGCCTGGCGAAACAGCTCCGGCACCTGAATGGTGGCGGCCAGCGCCGTGTCCTTGACCAGCGAAATAAAGCTGTTGCCCAGCGGCGGCAGCGCGGTGCGCATCGCCTGCGGCAGGATGGCCCGGCGCAGGGTCTGCGCGCGGGTCATGCCGATACTGGCAGCGGCCTCCCACTGGCCACGCTCGATAGACGCGATGGCGGCCCGCAGGATTTCACACGCGTAGGCGGCCATGTTCAGCGAAAAGCCGATCATGGCTGCCGGGATCGGATCCAGCTCGATGCCCACTTGCGGCAAGCCGTAGTAGATCAAAAACAGCTGTACCAGCAAGGGCGTGCCGCGAAAGAACGACACATAGACACGGGCAGTCCAGCTCAGCAGCTTGAAGCGCGACAGACGCATCAAGGCCAGGCCGAAGCCCAGCAGCAAGCCGAAGAACATGCCGCCAAGGCTGAGAATCACCGTGTAATACGCGCCCTTGAGCAGAAAGGGCGCGGAGTCCAGCGCGAGTTGGAAACCTGCTTCCATTATTGAGTGACGTCAGCGTTGAAGTACTTCTCGGACAGCTTCTTCAAGGTGCCATCGGCGCGCAGCTTGTCGAGGGCCTTGTTCACCGCTTCCAGCAGTTCAGGCTCGCCTTTGCGCAGCGCGATACCGGCTTCCTGGCGGGAGAAGGCATCGCCTGCAGCGGCGGTGTCCGGGGCTTTCTTGGCGTATTCCAGGGCGGCCAGGCGGTCGATCAGAATCGCGTCGATACGGCCGATGCGCAGGTCCTGGAACTTGGTCGGATCATCGTTATAGGTCTTGATGATGGCTTTGGGTTGGTTGTCCTTGAGCCATTGCTCGTAGTTGGTGCCCAGGCCCACACCAACTTTTTTGCCGGCCAGGTCGTCGGCGGTCTTGATGGTGTCAACGTTCTTCTTCAGCACCAGCGCCTGGATACCGGAAACGGTGTAAGGCGTGGAGAAATCGTACTTCTTCTTGCGCTCTTCAGAGATGGTCACTTGGTTGACCACTGCGTCCAGGCGCTTGGATTCCAGGGCGGCGAGGATGCCATCCCATGGCGTGGCCTGCAGCTTGACCTTGACGCCCAACTCCTTGGCCAGCGCTTCGGACAGCTCGACTTCGAAACCGCTGAGCTTGCCGCTTTCATCGACGAAGCTGAACGGCGGATAGGTGCCTTCCAGGCCGATTTTGATCTCGCCGGCCTTTTTGATGTTGCCCAGTTGCTCGCCGGCAACGGCCTGGCCCAGCAGGCTGGCACCGAGAGCCAAACCCAAAGTACCGACCAGCAACGTGCGACGGAATACGGAAATAGTCATGAAGAGCCCCTGTGTTTTTATGTTGAGCGAAGCAGGTGACGCGGTAGTCGTATCCTGCCTTAAAGCGCGAAGCGCGTCTTCGCCTTCGGCGCGATGATAAAGCCGGGTTTTAAGACTTGAAAATAATATAAAGCTCAATTGATATTCTTTTTAAGAATATGCGTTGAGTCTAATGTGGGAAGGGGCTTGCCCCCGATAGCGGTGTATCAGTAACAGATGAGCTGGCTGACACTCCGCTATCGGGGGCAGGCCCCCTTCCACATTTAGCCCGCGTTTATTCAGTTGAAAACCGAGTCATAGGCAAACAACGCCGGTGCCCCACCGGTATGCAGGAAAATAATCGGGCCATCTTCAAAGCGCTGGCGCCCGATACCGTCCAGCAAGCCGGCCATGGCCTTGCCAGTGTAGACCGGGTCCAGCAGCAGGCCTTCCTGGCTCGCCAATAGCTTGACCGCCGAAAGGGTCCCGGCGTTCGGTTCGCCATAACGCGGGCCGAAGTATTCGTCCCACAGGATCACCTTGAAGGCTTCGGGGATATCCACGCCGAGCAACTCGGCAGTGCGTTCGGCCAGGCCCTGTACTTTGGGGCGCTGGGCTTCGTCGGTGCGCGATACGGTGACGCCGACTACCGGTAAGTTCGGCAGTACTTCACTCAACGCCAAGGCCAGGCCGCTGTGGGTGCCCGCACTGCCGGACGCCAGTACCACGGCGGCGAATTCGATGCCGCTGTCTTCGATCTGCGCGGCCAGTTCCAGCCCGGCGCGCACATAACCTAAGGCGCCGAGGGCATTGGAGCCGCCGATGGGCACCAGGTACGGCTTCTTGCCGTTGCTGCGCAGGCGGTCGGCGAGGGCGTTGAGTTGGTCGTCGACGTTATCGAGGTTTTCCACCAATTCCACCTTGGCGTCGAACAACTCCAGCAGCAGGCGATTGCCGTTGCCCAGGTAGTTGGGGTCTTCGGTACCGGTGGGGTTTTCTAGCAGGGCCACGCAGCCTAGGCCGAGCTTGGCGGCAAGGGCGGCAGTCTGGCGTACGTGGTTGGACTGGATGGCACCGGCGGTCACCAGGGTGTCGGCCCCCTGAGCGATGGCGTCGGCGGCCAGATATTCGAGTTTGCGCAGTTTGTTGCCGCCCATCGCCAGTGGCGTGGTGTCGTCGCGCTTGACGTAGATGTCCCGTCCCAACCAGGTCGACAACCGTTCGAGTTTTTCCAGGGCGGTGGCGCCGCCGAGCAGGTCCAGGCGGTTAAAACGGTCGAGCTGTTGCTTGATCATGGCTACGCACGGTGGCTAAGGGATGAAGCGACTATAGGCAGGCACTTTTCATCGGGCAACCGTCAATCGCTTATGCCCGATGGTTCTTAGCATCACACCATTGGTTCTTAATGGCGGCCAGGGTGCATACCGTAAAGTGATGGCCATTACGTCAGGAGTAAATACTGTGAGTGAGCGTTCCAGTCATTGGCAATTGCAGACCATTGTCAGCCAGTTGCGCGGCGCCCGGGACCAGTGGCGAACGCGCAATGGCCGCTTGAGCGGCGAGCATGGCGGACGCGAATTGCCGTCCCGAGAAGCCGTTGCACAAATCCTCGAAGCGCTGTGCGGCGCGCTGTTCCCGATGCGCTTGGGGCCGGCGGATTTGCGTGAAGAAAGTGAAGATTTTTACGTCGGTCATACCCTCGACGTCGCGCTCAATGCGTTGCTCGCTCAGGCGCGTCTTGAGCTGCGTTATGCCGCGCGACAGGGCGGGCAGGATGACAGCCAGATCGATGCCCACGCCATCCGCCTGATCCAGGGTTTTGCCCTGGCCTTGCCGTCTCTGCGCAGCCTGCTGGACACCGACGTACTTGCCGCCTACCACGGCGACCCGGCCGCGCGCAGTGTGGATGAAGTGTTGCTGTGCTATCCGGGGATCCTTGCGGTGATTCACCACCGTCTGGCTCACCACTTGTACCGCGCCGGCTTGCCGCTGCTGGCGCGGATCATTGCGGAAATCGCCCACTCGGCCACCGGCATCGACATCCACCCCGGCGCGCAGATCGGTCCGAGCTTCTTTATCGACCATGGGACCGGTGTGGTCATTGGTGAAACCGCGATCATCGGCGAGCGGGTGCGCATCTACCAGGCCGTGACGTTGGGCGCCAAGCGCTTCCCGGCAGATGAAGACGGGCAGTTGCAGAAAGGCCATCCGCGTCACCCTATCGTCGAGGATGATGTGGTGATCTACGCCGGGGCGACGATCCTCGGGCGGATCACCATCGGCAAGGGCTCGACCATTGGCGGCAATGTGTGGCTGACGCGCAGTGTGCCGGCTGAGGCGAACATTACTCAGGCGAATCTGCAGCATGATGACGGGGCGCAGAAGTAAAACCCTACGCAGATCCCCTGTGGGAGGGGGCTTGCTCCCGATAGCGCAGTGTCAGTTGGTACATTCATTGACTGACACGCCGCCATCGGGAGCAAGCCCCCTCCCACATTGTTAGCCTCATTCCAGATTTACCCCGCAATCGCTGAACGATTTGCCTCCCGCACCCGTCATACCAATCCTTGAGCTAGTGTAGGAATAACCGACCACTCAGCCCTGCGATTAGTCCAAAACCGCCTATTCATGTTTAACTTGAATGTTCGTTCAAGTTAAACCCGGTGGTTCGCTGCCCGCTCACAACAGGAGGCTTACCTTTGCTGAGTCCGTTATTTACAGCCACATGCTCCAACCTCGGGGTGCATCGCTCATGAGTGCATCGTCCACCCCAGCCAGCGGCCAAGTGCGCATGAATGCGCCGGTTTTCTACTTCGCCGCGACCTTCATCCTGCTGTTCGGCATCACTGTCATCGCTATCCCGCAACAGGCCGGTGCCTGGTTGCTGGCAGCGCAAAACTGGGCGGCCAATACGGTCGGCTGGTACTACATGCTGGCGATGACCCTGTATCTGGTCTTCGTGGTGGTCACCGCGCTATCGGGCTACGGCAAGATAAAACTCGGTGCCGACCACGACGAGCCCGAATTCAGTTACCTGTCCTGGGCCGGCATGCTGTTCGCCGCAGGGATCAGCATCACGCTGTTCTTCTTCTGCGTCTCCGAGCCGCTGACGCACTTGGTGCAGCCGCCCCAAGGCGCGCCGATGAACGCCGATGCCGCGCGCCAAGCCATGCAGATTCTGTTTCTGCACTGGGGCCTGCACGGTTGGGGTGTGTTCGCGTTTGTCGGCATGGCGCTGGCGTATTTCGCCTACCGGCATAACCTGCCACTGGCGTTGCGCTCGGCGCTGTACCCGCTGATCGGTAAGCGCATCAACGGCCCTATCGGCTACGCGGTGGATGGCTTCGGCATCATTGCCACGGTGTTTGGTCTTGGCGCCGACATGGGCTTCGGCGTGCTGCACCTCAACTCCGGCCTCGACTACTTGTTTGGCATTGCCCACACCCAGTGGATTCAGGTCGGTTTGATCACCCTGATGATGGGCGCGGCGATCCTTGTTGCAGTGGCCGGCGTCGATAAGGGCGTGCGGGTGATGTCCGACATCAACATGCTGCTGGCCTGCGCGCTGCTGCTGTTTGTGTTGTTCGCCGGGCCTACCCAGCACTTGCTCAACACC
Organism: Pseudomonas sp. H1_D04; assembly: GCF_054683855.1. NCBI lineage: Bacteria > Pseudomonadati > Pseudomonadota > Gammaproteobacteria > Pseudomonadales > Pseudomonadaceae > Pseudomonas > Pseudomonas sp. H1_D04. Next base: position 1,906,319 of record NZ_CP162826.1, on the reverse strand, counting down.
TTGATCCAGAACATCGGTGACTACCTCGGCGCGCTGCCGACCAAGAGTTTCGACGTCTACGCCTACGACAAGCCGAGCGACTGGCTGGGCGGTTGGACGGTGTTCTATTGGGCCTGGTGGATCGCATGGTCGCCGTTCGTGGGCCTGTTTATCGCGCGGATTTCCCGTGGCCGCACCATCCGCGAATTCGTGTTCGGCGTGCTGCTGATCCCGCTGGGCTTTACCCTGGCGTGGATGTCGATCTTCGGCAACAGCGCCATCGACCAAGTGCTCAACCACGGCATGACCGCGCTCGGTCAGTCGGCCATCGATGACCCGTCGATGAGCCTCTACCTGCTGCTGGAAACCTATCCGTGGAGCAAAACCGTTATTGCGGTGACCGTGTTTATCAGCTTCGTGTTCTTCGTCACCTCGGCGGACTCGGGCACGGTAGTTTTGTCGACGCTGTCGTCCAAAGGCGGTAACGCCGATGAAGACGGGCCGAAATGGCTGCGGGTGTTCTGGGGTGCGATGACCGCGCTGGTCACCAGTGCGTTGCTGTTTGCTGGCAGTATCGACTCGCTGAAATCGGCCGTGGTGCTGACCTCGCTGCCGTTCTCGCTGATTCTGTTGCTGATGATGTGGGGCCTGCACAAGGCTTTCTATCTGGAGTCGCAAAAGCAGATCGCCCAGTTGCATTCCTTGGCGCCGATCTCGGCTTCGCGTAAAGGCAAGGGCGGCTGGCGCCAGCGCTTGAGCCAGGCGGTGCATTTCCCATCGCGCGATGAGGTGTACCGCTTCCTTGAATCGACGGTGCGCCCGGCGATTGAAGAAGTGACGGCGGTGTTTGTCGAGAAGGGACTTTCGGTGGTCACCCAACCGGATCCATCCAACGACAGCGTGAGCCTGGAAATCGGCCATGGCGAGGAGCATCCGTTCATCTACCAGGTGCAGATGCGCGGCTACTTCACGCCGTCGTTTGCCCGTGGCGGCATGGGCTCCAAAGAGATCAACAACCGTCGCTATTACCGGGCGGAAGTGCACTTGAGCGAGGGCAGCCAGGACTACGACCTGGTGGGCTACACCAAGGAGCAGATCATCAACGACATCCTCGACCAGTACGAGCGGCACCTGCAGTTCCTGCACCTGGTGCGCTAGGTTTTGCGCAGGCCAGCGGTGACGTTGGCTTGCGTGAAATTGCAGTTTTTTATGAGTCTTATCGTTCCTCTGGCGTAGGACTTTGCTGTACAACGAAAGGGCAGACTTAAGCGATTCAGCTGGTTAAAAGGCCTGGGAATAACCTTATTCCCAGGCCTTATTTGCCCTAGACCCAGAGAGGATTCGATGACGTACATTGCTGCCGAAAACCGCTATGAATCTATTCCGTATCGCCGCGTAGGCCGCAGTGGATTGGTGCTGCCTGCACTGTCCCTGGGGCTGTGGCACAACTTTGGCGACAGCACCCCGATCGACACCCAGCGCGCCCTGTTGCGCACGGCGTTTGACCTGGGTATCAACCACTTCGACCTGGCTAATAACTACGGCCCGCCCTACGGCAGCGCCGAGATCAATTTCGGTCGTTTGCTGCGTGAAGACTTCAAGCAGTACCGCGACGAATTGATTATCTCCAGCAAGGCCGGTTGGGACATGTGGCCCGGCCCTTACGGCCAGGGCGGCGGTTCGCGCAAATACGTGCTGGCCAGCCTGGACCAAAGCCTGCAGCGCTTGGGCGTCGACTATGTGGATATTTTCTACTCCCACCGCTTTGACGCCGACACCCCGCTTGAAGAAACCGCCAGCGCCCTCGCCACCGCCGTGCAACAAGGCAAGGCGCTGTACATCGGCATTTCGTCGTATTCCGGCGTGAAGACTCGCGAAATCGCTGCGCTGCTCAAGGAGTGGAAGGTACCGCTGCTGATCCACCAGCCGGCCTACAACCTGCTCAACCGCTGGGTGGAAAAAGACCTGCTCGACACCACCGAGGAACTCGGCGCCGGTGTGATCGCTTTTACGCCACTGGCTCAGGGTTTGTTGACCGACAAGTACCTCAACGGTGTGCCGGCTGATGCACGGGTCAATCGCCCGGGCGGTGGTTCGTTGCAGGCCAAGCACTTGTCCGACGCCAACATCGCCCATGTGCGTGCGCTGAACGAAATCGCCCAGCGCCGTGGTCAGAGCCTGGCGCAACTGGCACTGGCGTGGACGTTGCGTGATCCACGGGTCACCAGTGCGCTGATCGGCGCGAGCCGGCCGGAGCAGATTATCGAGAACGTCGGAGCATTGAAGAACTTGAGCTTCACTGCGGAAGAACTGGCGGAAATCGATCGGTTTGCGCAGGAAGGCGGGATTAACCTGTGGGAAAAGCCATCGACCGCTGAATAATTTGGTATGACTCGGTCAATGTGGGAGGGGGCAAGCCCCCTCCCACATTTGATGTGCTGTATGGTTTAGAACGGCACGTCCCCAAGAATCGTTGCCCGATGCATCACCCGCCGCTGCGGCCGGTAGTCATCCACCGCGTAGTGCTGGGTCACGCGGTTGTCCCAGAACGCCACGTCGTTCTCCTGCCAGCGCCAGCGGATCGTGAATTCCGGCCGTGTCGCATGGGCAAACAGCAGCTTCAGGATCGCTTCGCTCTCTGCGGGCTCAAGCTCATTGATCCTGGTGGTAAACCCCTCACTGACAAACAGCGACTTACGCTCGCTCACCGGATGCGTGCGCACGACCGGGTGCGACAGCGGCGGGTTCTTCTTACGGGTTTCTTCCCAGCGCAACAGGTCTTCGGCGGTGTTGCCGAAGCGCTCCAGCGGGAAAGACTTAGTGAAATCGTGGGTGGCGGTGAGGCCGTTGAGCAACGCCTTAAACGGCTCGGACAACACCTCATACGCCGCAATACCACTGGCCCACAACGTGTCGCCACCAAACGCCGGCAACAGCTTGGCGCTAAGCACCGCGCCGAGCGCCGGGGTGGGCAGGAAGGTCACGTCGGTGTGCCACACGGCGTTGTCGCGCACGTCGGTGACGGCGGTATCGAGGATCAGCACTTCGGGCTGTTCCGGCACGTTGGGGTAGATCGGATGAATATGCAGGTCGCCAAAATTCGCGGCGAACCGCGCCTGTTGCTGCGGGGTGATCGGCTGGTCACGGAAGAACAGCACCGAGTGGCGGAGTAACGCCTGCTCGATGGCATCGCGGTGTTCGGCGCTCAGCGGCTGGGTAATATCGACGCCACTGATCTGGGCGCCCAAGGCAGTGCTCAATGGGGTAACGGTCAGGCTGCTCATGCGGTTCTCACTCAATGTGCCTGGCCATGCCAAGGCACTAACTTACGCTGCAGGGCACGCAGGCCCATTTCCATGGCGAAGGCGATCAGAGCGATCACCAGGATCCCCAGCACCACCACATCGGTGACCAGGAACTGCGCCGCCGACTGCACCATAAAGCCCAGGCCGCTTGTGGCGGCGATCAGCTCGGCAGCGACCAAGGTCGACCAGCCCACACCCAGTCCGATGCGCACGCCGGTGAGGATGTCAGGCAGGGCGCTTGGCAGGATCACATGGCGAATCAGCTGGGCGCGGGTGGCGCCTAACGACTGCGCGGCGCGCAATTTGGCCGGGTCGACGGTGCGTACGCCGGTCGCGGTGGCGATGGCAATCGGTGCGAAGATCGCGAGGTAAATCAGCAGCACTTTAGACAGCTCACCGATGCCGCACCAAATCACAATCAGCGGCAGGTAGGCCAAAGGTGGAATCGGTCGGTAGAACTCGATCAGCGGGTCGAGAATGCCTCGGGCAATGCGATTGGAACCGATGGCGATGCCCACCGGCACGGCGGTCAGCACCGCGAAGCCCAGGCCCAGGCCGATACGGCTGAGGCTCGCGCCCAGGTGTTGCCACAGAGTGGAGTCCATATAGCCCGTGGTCGCGAGCAACCAGCCTTTTTGCAGCACGGCGGACGGCGGTGGCAGGAACAGCGGTTCGATCAAACCGGTGGCGGTCACCCCCCACCAAATTGCCAGGAGCGCGGCCAGTGTCAGCAGGCTGATCCAGCGTGTGCTTAAGCTGCGGCGCACCGCAATGACCGCGTGCGTCACCGGCTTGGCGGCGGTGGCGGGAAGTTCGTAGCTGCTCATGCGGACACCTGCCGTTGGGAGAACACTTTGCCCAGCACGTGTTCGCGGGTCTCGATAAAGCGCGGGTCGGACTTGATCGCCCGCGCCGATTCACCCGCCGCATAGCGTTGGCCGAAGTCCAGGTGCAGGCGTTCCACGATCTGGCCTGGGTTGGGCGCCAGCAGGATCAAATCAGTGGCGAGGAACACGGCTTCTTCGATGTCATGGGTAATCAGGAACACAGGCTTGGCCGTGCGGCGCCAGACTTGCAGCAACAACTCCTGCATCTGTTCGCGGGTGAAGGCATCGAGGGCGCCGAAGGGTTCGTCCATCAGCAGCACACGTGGGTCTGCCGCCAAGGCGCGCGCCAGGCCGACGCGTTGCTTCTGGCCGCCGGAGAGCTGCCAGATACGGCGGCTGTCGAAACCCGCCAGGTCCACCAGCGCGAGCATTTCCCTGGCACGTACTTCACGTTGCGCCTTGGGTACGCCGGCCAATTCGAGGCCGAAGCCGACATTGGCCAACACATCCTGCCAGGGCAGCAACGCATCGTCCTGGAACACCACACCACGCTCGGCGCTGGGGCCTTTGACCGGCACGCCATCAAGGGTAATGCGCCCGGCAGAAGGTTCGACAAAACCGGCAATCAGGTTCAACAGCGAGGTCTTGCCACTGCCGGACGGCCCGAGGGCCACCAGCAATTGCTGGGGCCCAAGGTCGAGTGAAATATCCGCCAGTACCGGTTCCGGGGCGCCTGGGTACTGTGCGCTGATGCGCTCCAGTTGTAGCAAGGCCATCGCGATGAACTCCTCAGTTAGTAATGAACTTGGCGCTGACGTAAGGCGCGTAGTCCGGCAGCACGGCGTCGACCTTGCCTTGTTCCTTGAGGAACGCAGCCGTATCGGTCACGGCCTTGGTAGTCGGGGCGCCCAGCAGGGTCACTTGGTCAGCGGCCAGCGGGTAGACGTTGCCTTGCAACAACAGCGGGATATCGCTGGCCTTAGCGCCGGATAGCTTCACCAGCTTGTCGACGTTGCCTTTGTCGGCGAGCCAGGCTTGTGGGTCTTTGCGGTAGGCGGCGTAGGCATCCAGAGTGACTTTGGCGAAGGCCGTGACGATTTCCGGGTGCTTCTCGGCAAAATCCTTACGCACGATCCACGCATCGAACGTTGGCGCGCCGAACTTGGCCAGCTCGCCAGAGGTGATCAGCACTTTGCCGTTTTCCTTGGCCACACCCAAAGCGGGATCCCACACGTAGGTGGCGTCGATATCACCGCGCTTCCAGGCGGCGATGATCGCCGGTGGCGCGAGGTTGAGGATGGTCACTTTCGACGGATCGATGTTCCAGTGCTTGAGTGCGGCCAACAGGCTGTAGTGGCCAGTGGAGACGAAGGGCACGGCGATCTTTTTGCCGATCAGGTCCTGGGGGCTGTTGATCCCCGAACCGTTGCGCGCCACCAGGGCTTCGGCCCCGCCAATCTGGGTGGCGACGAGGAAGGTTTCCACTGGCACTTTGCGGGTGATCGCCGCGGTCAGCGGGCTGGAACCGAGGTAGCCGATCTGCACGTCACCGGAGGCGATGGCGGCAATGATGTCGGCGCCATTGTCGAATTTGCGCCAATCAATTTTGGCGTTGGTGGCTTTTTCATACGCGCCGTCGGCCTGGGCGACTTTGGCCGGATCCACGGTGGTCTGGTAAGCGATGGTCACATCAGCCGCCTGGGCAAACAGGCTGGCACCGGCCAGGGACAACGCCGCCAAGAGGCGCAGGGGGGTTAAAAGTTTCAAGGGGAAGCTCCTCAATCAGGCGGCCGAGGGTCGGCGTGAGAGGAGACTAAATGATCTAAGAATCCGAAAATAAATAACATTTTCGAATTAGCTTATGTGGGGAAAGGTTGAAGCAAGTCTTGAGCTTGATGAGGGCAAATGTGGGAGAGGGCTTGCCCCCGATGGCGGTATCTCAGCCACTGATGGGTGACTGACGCTCTGCTATCGGGGGCAAGCCCCCTTCCACATTTTGAGCCGGGTTCGGCTTCAGTTAGTTACTGATGGCGAGAATGCTGGCCTGGTACGACCCCACAAACACATCAAAATCGCCCACTTCGTTCTGCTCCAGCTCCGCCTGTTGCGCCAGCGATTTGCGCGCCAGGTCCTCAAAGCGCGCCTGCTCTTCTGCGGGCAACGGCTCACGGCGGAAATACTCGGCATGCAACTCGCTCTGATGCAGGGAGAACTGCGCGAAACTCTCTTTGCGCTCGGCCATCACGGCCAGTACCTGCGCCGAAGGAGTCAGCGATGGGTCGTTGACCTTAGCAAGCTGGGCGTCCAGCGCCTGGCTGTGCTCGCTGATGCCATGGCTCTGATCGAGCAGGGCGGCCAACGGTGCAATCTTCTCCAACAGCTCGGTGGCCCATTCCTTCATGTCCACCGGCGCGCCGTCGCGCTGCAATTGCAGGCCCGGACGGCGACCTTCCTTGACCACGCTGAGGAAGTTAGCGGTGGCATTGCCGCACGCGTTGTTGGCGAACAACGGGCTGTCGTTCAGCGCGCAGTACAGCAGGAACGCGTCGAGGAAGCGCGACTCGGGCAGGTCGATGCCCATCGGCAAGAACGGGTTGATGTCCAGGCAACGCACTTCGATGTACTGAATGCCGCGTGCCACCAGCGCCTGGATTGGTCGTTCACCGGTGTAGGTCACGCGCTTGGGGCGGATGTTGGAGTAGTACTCGTTTTCGATCTGCAGGATGTTGGTGTTGAGCTGTACCCACTCACCGTCCTTGTGCGTGCCGATTTCGACGTAAGGCGCGTAGGGTGTTGCCACCGCTTCGCGCAGGCTGTCGGTGTAGCTCGCCAAGTCGTTGTAGCACGGCGTCAGGCCGGCCTGGGCGTTGCTCTGGTAACCCAGGTCACTCATGCGCAGGCTGGTGGCGTAGGGCAGGTAGAGGGTGTCGGCGTCGAGCACTTCCAGCTGGTGCGAGCGACCGCGCAGGAAACCCGCGTCCAGGGCCGGTGAGGCACCGAACAGGTACATCAGCAGCCAGCTGTAACGGCGGAAGTTGCGGATCAGCGCGATGTAAGCCGTGGACTGATAGTCGCGGTCGGTGCCGACGAACCCTTCAGTTTCCTTGAGCAACGGCCACAACTGTTCCGGCAGGGAAAAGTTGTAGTGGATGCCGGCGATGCACTGCATGGTCTTGCCGTAACGCAGGGCCAGGCCCTTGCGGTACACGTACTTGAGCTGTCCGATATTGGAGGTGCCGTAGTAGGCAATCGGAATATCTTCCTCGGCCGGCAACGGGCACGGCATCGAGGGGCTCCACAGGTATTCGCTGCCCAGCTTGGTGTAGGCAAAGCGGTGGATCTTGTCCAGGCTGCTCAGGGTATCGGCCGGGTTGGGCAGGGCTGGGGTGATGAACTCCAGCAGCGATTCCGAGTAGTCGGTGGTGATCTGTTCGTGGGTCAACGCGGCGCCCAGGGCTTCCGGGTGCGGCGTTTGCGCCAGGCGACCTTCACCCGTGACACGTAGGCACTCACGCTCGATGCCATGCAGGCACTGCTCTAGCAGGGAGAGGTGTTCGCGCTTGCCGAGCAGAGCCAGGCGGCGGTTGAGAAGTTCGCTCAAGTTGGATTCCTTCACGCGTCAGTCGCCCCAATATGGGGGTGGGCAGGACGGTCTACAAGGGTGAAGTTAAAACTGGCGTGATCGCCTGGTTGTGAGTCGATTTGACCCGCGGTAAAAAAGCCTACTTCACTCCATGAATTGGGCCATAGCGCAGCAGGAAAATTCCGACGCCGTTATCGCAGCGCCGAAATTAACTCAAATCGTGGGTGGTGAGCTATAGGACAGCGAAGGTGCCCTGTGCTTTTGCGACAAGTCGTTCCTCCTGATACACATCGGCTTCGACCACCAGGGTGCGCCGGCCGGCGTGAATCACACGGCTGGTACACAGCACATCCCCGTCTTCCACGGCGCGGATGTAGTTGATCTTGCACTCGATGGTCGCGCTCTGCTGGTCGAAACCATGGGAACTGGAACAGGCCAGCCCCATGGTGATGTCTACCAGGCTGAAAATCGCCCCGCCATGGAGCTTGCCCGCGCGGTTGCGCAGGTGCGGCTCCAGGGTCAGGGCCACCTCGGCAACGCCTTCTTCCAGGCGTTGCAGACGGCAGCCGATCAGTTCGCTGAAGGCGCTCTGAGTCAAACCGGCCGGGATTTCCATCAACGTTTCTTCAACTGCTTGGCGTTGGCGAACAGCGAGGCCATGGCATTGTTGCTTGGCGCTGCGGTTGCGGTTTCCTTGCGCGGTTGACTGCTTTCGGAACGGTTCTGCGACTGGCGCGGCGCCGAGCCTGGGCGTGCGCCACGGGCACCGTCGATTTTCTCGCCGGGGGTGTCGCTCATACGCATCGACAGACCAACGCGTTTGCGCGGGATGTCGACTTCCATGACCTTGACCTTGACCACATCACCGGCTTTCACCGCTTCACGTGGGTCTTTAATGAACTTCTCCGAAAGTGCGGAGATATGCACTAAACCATCCTGATGCACGCCGATGTCCACAAACGCGCCAAAGTTGGTCACGTTGGTCACCACACCCTCCAGGATCATGCCCAGCTCCAGGTCCTTGAGGTCTTCGACGCCGTCCTGGAACTCGGCGGTCTTGAACTCAGGACGTGGGTCGCGGCCAGGCTTTTCAAGCTCTTGCAGGATGTCGGTGATGGTCGGTACGCCGAACGTTTCGTCGGTGTACTTCTTCGGGTCCAGGCGCTTGAGGAACGCAGCGTCACCGATCAGCGAACGGATGTCGCGGTCGGTCTCGGCGGCGATGCGTTGCACCAGCGGATACGCTTCCGGGTGAACGGCCGAGGAATCCAGCGGGTTGTCACCGTTCATTACGCGTAGGAAACCGGCGGCTTGCTCGAAGGTTTTCTCGCCCAGTCGAGCGACCTTTTTCAACGCGGCGCGGGTTTTGAACGCGCCGTTTTCGTCTCGGTGAGTGACGATATTCTGCGCCAGCGTGGTGTTCAGGCCGGAGATACGGGCCAACAGCGCGACCGAGGCAGTGTTTACATCCACGCCAACCTTGTTCACGCAGTCTTCCACCACCGCATCCAGGCCACGCGCCAGCTTCAGCTGTGACACGTCGTGCTGGTATTGGCCGACACCGATGGATTTAGGGTCAATCTTCACCAGTTCGGCCAGCGGATCCTGCAGGCGACGGGCGATGGATACCGCGCCACGGATCGACACATCGAGGTCCGGGAATTCCTTGGAAGCCAGTTCCGACGCCGAGTACACCGAAGCGCCCGCCTCGGAGACCATGACCTTGGTCATCTTCATGGCTGGGTATTTTTTGATCAGTTCGGCGGCAAGCTTGTCGGTTTCACGGCTGGCGGTGCCGTTGCCGATGGCGATCAGGTCCACCGAATGCTTGGCGCACAGGGCGGCCAGAATCGCGAGGGTCTGGTCCCACTTGTTATGCGGCACGTGCGGGTACACGGTGGCGTGGTCCAGCAGCTTGCCGGTGGCATCGACCACGGCGACCTTGCAGCCGGTGCGCAGGCCCGGGTCGAGGCCCAGGGTGGCGCGCGGGCCGGCTGGTGCGGCCAGCAGTAGGTCGTGCAGGTTGTGGGCGAAGACGTTGATCGCTTCGGTTTCGGCGCCGTCGCGCAATTCGCCCAGCAGGTCGGTTTCAAGGTGGGTGTAGAGCTTGACCTTCCAGGTCCAGCGCACTACTTCACCGAGCCACTTATCAGCAGGACGATTCTGATTCTGGATGCCGAATTGTTGACCGATCATGCCTTCGCACGGGTGCATGGTGCCCGGCAGCTCGTCGCCGACTTTGAGTGCGGAGCTGAGAATGCCTTCGTTGCGGCCACGGAAAATCGCCAGTGCACGGTGGGACGGCATGCTCTTGAGCGGTTCGTCGTGTTCGAAGTAATCGCGGAATTTGGCGCCTTCTTCCTCTTTGCCGGCGATGACGCGAGCGCTGATGATGGCTTCCTGCTTGAGGTAGGTACGCAGTTTTTCCAGAAGGCTGGCGTTTTCGGCGAAGCGCTCCATGAGGATGTACTTGGCGCCTTCGAGGGCTGCCTTGACATCGGCAACGCCTTTTTCAGCGTTGACGAAGCGCGCGGCTTCGGTGTCCGGGGTCAGCGACGGGTCGTTGAACAGGCCGTCGGCCAGTTCGCCCAGGCCGGCTTCGAGGGCGATCTGGCCCTTGGTGCGGCGCTTTTGTTTGTAGGGCAGGTAAAGGTCTTCGAGGCGGGTTTTGGTGTCGGCGAGCTTGATGTCGCGCTCAAGCTGCGGGGTCAGCTTGCCCTGTTCCTCGATGCTGGCGAGGATGCTGATACGCCGTTCGTCGAGTTCTCGCAGGTAGCGCAGGCGCTCTTCCAGGTGACGCAGTTGGATGTCGTCGAGGCTGCCTGTCACTTCTTTTCGGTAACGGGCGATGAAGGGCACCGTGGAGCCTTCATCCAGTAGAGCGACGGCCGCTTCGACCTGTTGTGGGCGTACACCGAGTTCCTCGGCGATGCGGCTGTTGATGCTGTCCATAAAACCACCTGAAATTCTTAGAAGCAGCTCGCAGGCCCGGAAAACAAGGCCTTGCGCAGCTGGTTGAGCGGCCCGACTGGCGCCGCTGCCTGGGTCAAGAGGCAGCCTATTGACCCTCGAAATCGGAAAAATCGCGACAAGCGGGTAAAAAAGCTTGGCAGTAAAAAGGTAACGATCTGACGTCGCCCTGTATGAGGGCGCCGCATTATAACCAGCGTTTTGTCCTTGAGGGCTACTGCGCGGGTGGTTGTAGGGCGCGGGTTTGCTGGCAGTTGAGGAAAAATCTGCTAACAATGCACACGGTGCGTATAACGACAGCTACGCCATAATGCGCGCCGAGATAAGAGGAGCATCTAATGAGCAGCACTGCACAAACTGCTGAAGGCGAAAAAATTCTCATCGTTGATGACGATCCAGGGCTGAGCAGCCTGCTGGAGCGTTTCTTCAATTCCAAGGGCTACCGTGCCCGCGCGGTGCCGAACACCGAGCAGATGGATCGCCTCCTGGGGCGCGAAGTATTCAACCTGGTCGTACTTGACCTGATGCTGCCCGGCGAAGATGGCCTGACCGCATGCAAACGCCTGCGCGGCGCGAACAATCAGATTCCAATCATCATGCTCACCGCCAAGGGCGATGAGCTGAGCCGCATCAAGGGCCTTGAACTGGGCGCCGATGACTACCTGGCCAAACCCTTCAATCCGGATGAGTTGATGGCGCGGGTCAAAGCCGTATTGCGCCGTCAGGCACCGCCAGTACCGGGCGCGCCAGGCAGCGAAGACGAAAGCGTTACCTTCGGCGACTACGAACTGTCGCTGGCGACCCGCGAACTCAAGCGCGGCGATGAAGTGCACATGCTCACCACCGGCGAATTCGCCGTGCTCAAGGCGCTGGTGATGAACGCTCGCCAGCCGCTGACACGCGACAAGCTGATGAACCTGGCTCGTGGTCGTGAATGGGACGCCCTGGAGCGCTCCATCGACGTGCAAATTTCCCGTCTGCGCCGGATGATCGAGCCGGACCCTTCCAAGCCACGGTATATCCAGACTGTCTGGGGCGTGGGTTATGTGTTTGTGCCGGATGGCACCGCAACCAAGTGATCGATGATTTGCAGGGCGGGCATCCTGGCGTTTGACTCCATGAGGGTCGACGGGATGCCCGGCGTCTGCAATTCTGCGAGCGCCGCTCGTTCCTGCAAGGTGTCCAGCTTTCATCTATGAAAACCCCGCTGTGGTTCCCACAAAGTTTCTTCTCCCGCACCCTTTGGCTGGTGCTGATCGTCGTTCTGTTTTCCAAAGCGCTCACGCTGGTTTATCTGCTGATGAACGAAGATGTGCTGGTGGATCGACAGTACAGCCACGGTGTGGCTTTGACGCTGCGCGCCTATTGGGCCGCCGATCCCGAGAACCGCGAGAAGATTGCCAAGGCCGCCACTCTGGTGCGCGTGGCGGGGGCGGGTGTGCCGGAGGGCGAGCAACATTGGCCTTACAGCGAGATTTACCAGCGCCAAATGCAGGCCGAACTGGGTGAAGACACCGAAGTACGGCTGCGTATGCATGTGTCTCCTGCATTGTGGGTACGTGCGCCGAGCCTGGGTGAGGACTGGCTGAAAGTGCCGCTGTACCCTCATCCTTTGCGGGGGCAGAAGATCTGGAACGTGCTGGGCTGGTTCTTGGCGATCGGGCTGCTTTCCACAGCATCCGCGTGGATCTTTGTGCGCCAGCTCAACCAACCCCTTAAACGATTGGTGTTTGCCGCCCGGCAATTGGGTCAGGGGCGTAGCGTGCGCCTGCCGGTCAGCGATACACCGAGTGAAATGACCGAGGTATACGGCGCGTTCAACCAGATGGCAGAGGATGTCGAACAGGCCGGGCGCGAACGCGAGTTGATGCTGGCCGGTGTCTCTCACGACCTGCGCACGCCGCTGACACGCTTGCGACTGTCCCTGGAGTTGATGGACAACCATACCGATCTGACCGACGACATGGTCCGCGATATCGAGGACATGGACGCGATTCTCGATCAGTTTCTGGCGTTTATCCGCGATGGCCGCGATGAGGTGGTTGAGGAAGTCGACCTGACGGATTTGGTGCGCGAGGTGGTTGCGCCCTATAACCAGAACGGCGAACAGGTTCGGATGCGCCTTGAGCCGATCCAGCCGTTTGCGTTGCGACGTGTGTCGATGAAGCGCCTGTTGAACAATTTGATTGGCAACGCCTTGCATCACGCCGGCTCTGATGTGGAAGTGGCGGCGTACGTTTCGGGCGACAGCGCCGCACCTTATGTGGTGCTGAGTGTGATGGACCGTGGCACGGGGATCGACCCGGCGGAACTGGAGGGCATCTTCAACCCGTTTACTCGTGGGGACCGTGCACGCGGTGGCAAAGGCACGGGGCTTGGGCTGGCGATCGTGCGACGAATTGCCTCGATGCATGGTGGCAATGTTGAGTTGCGTAATCGCGAAGGCGGCGGCCTTGAGGCGCGGGTGCGTTTACCGTTGGGCTTGATGTTGCCCCGAGACGCGGTCTAACAAACAACGCAGATCAAAATGTGGGAGGGGGCTTGCTCCCGATTGCAGTGGGTCAGCTACCAATAAGCTGGCTGATCCACCGCTATCGGGGGCAAGCCCCCCTCCCACATTTGGTTTACGTGTGCCACAGACTGCGTTTTATCAGCCCTTGCCCTTGGTCCTGGTCATATTCGGCCCACCATTCTTCTCTAGATGCTGAATGATGATCCCCGCCACATCTTTGCCAGTGGTGGTTTCGATACCTTCCAGGCCCGGGGATGAATTGACTTCCATCACCAGCGGCCCGTGGTTCGAACGCAGGATATCTACCCCCGCCACGGCCAACCCCATCACCTTGGCCGCCCGCAGCGCGGTCATGCGCTCCTCAGGGGTGATCTTGATCAGGCTGGCGCTGCCGCCGCGGTGCAGGTTGGAGCGAAACTCTCCAGGTTTGGCCTGGCGCTTCATCGCCGCAATTACCTTGTCGCCCACCACGAAGCAGCGGATATCCGCACCCCCTGCTTCCTTGATGTATTCCTGCACCATGATGTTCTGCTTGAGGCCCATGAATGCCTCGATCACCGACTCCGCCGCGGTTGCGGTTTCACACAGCACTACGCCAATCCCCTGTGTGCCTTCCAGTACCTTGATTACCAGTGGCGCGCCGTTGACCATCTCGATCAGGTCCGGGATGTCATCGGGTGAGTGGGCAAACCCGGTGACCGGCAGGCCGATCCCCCGGCGCGACAGCAGTTGCAGCGAACGTAATTTGTCCCGCGAGCGCGCAATGGCCACGGACTCGTTCAAGGGGAACACCCCCATCATCTCGAATTGGCGCAGCACCGCGCAGCCATAAAACGTCACCGAAGCGCCGATCCGCGGGATTACGGCATCAAAGCCTTCCAGCGGTTTGCCTCGGTAATGGATCTGCGGCTTGTGGCTGGCAATGTTCATATAGGCACGCAACGTGTCGATCACCACCATTTCGTGGCCACGTTCGGTGCCGGCCTCGACCAGGCGGCGGGTGGAATACAGACGCGGGTTTCGCGACAGCACAGCAATCTTCATGCAGCACCTGGGGCAGAAATAGTAGAGACCGGGAACACCGGCTTGTCTTGAACGTACTTGATGCCGGGGTTGACCACCAACTGGCCGTCAATCAGCGCCTTGGAACCCAGCAGCAAGCGGTAACGCATAGCCTTGCGGCAGGCCAGGGTGAACTCCACCCGCCATACCCGATCACCCAACGCCAGGGTGGTGCTGATCACATAGCGCACCTGCGCATGGCCGTTGGAGCTCTTGATGGTTTTCATCGTCACCAAAGGCGCTTCGCAGCGGCGGTGGCGCAGTTGCACAACACTGCCCAGATGCGCAGTGAAGCGCACCCACTTCTCACCGTCGCGCTCAAAGGGTTCGATATCGGTGGCGTGCAGGCTTGAGGTGCTGGCACCTGTGTCGATCTTCGCGCGCAGGCCTGCCACTCCCAAGTCGGGAAGTGCCACCCACTCACGCAGACCCACAACGGTCAAATGGTCAAATGTCTTCAATATGGGTAACCGGTCAATTAGCCCAAGCTTTCGGTGAAACCTCGGCCAGGGCTTTGAATGCGGGCTTGGCGAACCAGTAGCCTTGCATGAGAAATATTCCACAGTCAGACAGAAAGTCTCGCTCTCCGGCACTTTCAATGCCTTCGGCGATGACAGTAACGTTCAACTGCTCACAGATTGTGACAATCCCCCGGACGATCACCTGACGGACACGATCCTGGTCCACATCGCGGATCAGAGCCATGTCGAGTTTGATCAAGTCAGGTTGGAAATCGGCCAGTAGATTCAGCCCCGAATAGCCCGCTCCGAAATCGTCGATGGCGGTCTTGAAGCCGAATTCGCGGTATTCACGCAGAATATTCGTCAAATGGCGATAGTTATCTACATGCTCGCTTTCCAGCGTCTCGAAAATCAGTCTGTTCAGAGGGAAATTGTGTGCGCGAGCCGCCTCCAGGGTGCTGCGGATGCACAACTCCGGACGGTACACGGCGTTGGGCATGAAATTGATGGAAAGATGGGTTTGCATCCCCATGGCTGCTGCGCCGGCAATTGCCTGAGTGCGGCAGCGTTGGTCGAAGCGGTAGCGATTGCTTTCGTTAACCTGGTTCAGCACCGACAACGCACCTTCGCCTTGTGTACCGCGCACCAAGGCTTCGTGGGCAAAAATCGAATGGTCCCGAAGGTCTACGATAGGCTGGTAGGCAAACGCAAAATCGAAACCCAGGGGCTCGCTTTGCTGGCAGCCTACGCAGCGCTGGTCAGGCGAGGTGAGTGAAGTGGGAAAGTCGGTCACGGCGTATCCTCGCGAAAACAGGGTGCTACCTGGCGTATCTTAGGTGAGCCTTGAGGTTTATGCGTCGAAGGGTTTCAACGGTAAAGTTGCGACATTTTTCAGAGCGAGGAATTCAAGTGGCTCAAAAGCAGGAAGAGGAAGAAAAGGTTCGCCTGGACAAGTGGCTGTGGGCCGCGCGTTTCTATAAAACCCGTGCCCTGGCCAAGGCGGCGATAGAGAGTGGCAAGGTGCACCATCGTGGCGAGCGCTGCAAGCCGGGCAAGGAGCCACGCGTCGGCGATGAGTTTCAGATTCGTACCGGTTTTGATGAAAAGACCATTGTGGTCCAAGCACTTTCCATCGTGCGTCGTGGCGCACCTGAAGCTCAGGCGCTCTACACCGAGACCGACGCTAGCATCGCCAAGCGCGAAAATGCTGCGGCGATGCGCAAGGCGGGGGCTTCAGGCCTGACCACCGATGGTAAGCCGAGCAAGAAGCAACGCCGCGATCTCTTCAAGTTTCGCGGCAGTGGCAGTGATGACTGATTGCGCAGAACCCCAGCCGAATGAGGGAGGGAGCCAGCCCCCTCGCTTATTCGGCCTGCAGCGTTAAGGGGATGTGCGCACGACGCTCAATCCTCCGATCACCGGCAGCTTGCCAAGTAACCCGAAGATCGGCGTCGTCACGTGTAACAAAGCGCCCGACACCTTTGCCGCAAACGGCGTGTAATACCCCCAGCCCAACGCCAACAGCGCCAGCAGCACTCCGCCGATGTAATCGTCCTGCCCCCAATGCGCACCTGCCACCAGCCGCGGCATCATAAACAACAGCGCCAGGCCCCAGATTACCAGCACTTGGCCGATGCGCTTGGCGAACACCGTCATGAACATCCCCCAAATCAACAGCACAGACGCATGATCCCCAGGGAAGCTTTGACTCGAACGGTCCTTCAGCTCCCAGGTCTTCTCCAGGCCAGGAAAGTAATCACTCATCTGAATGGCCCCGCCGATCACCATCGACGGGCTGCTGTGCTGCCAGCCCATCTGTGCCGCAAGTTTGGAAAACAGCATGCGGATAAACAACAGCAGCAACAAAATGCCGACAAAACCTAACAGCGCCTGACGCACCTGTACGGCCTTGAACACCCAGTCGCCGCGAACCAGCAGCGACAGCAGGATCACCCCGACCACCGCATCAAACGGTCGCAAACTGGCCACGGCCCAAATGTGCAGCCACGTTGCGTTAGTGGCCAGAGGGTCATTGAGCAGATGAAACAGCCACTCGTCGAAAATCACACAGAGCATCTGGCCCGTGGGCCACAGCCAAAAACACAGCAGCGCGATAGCGAGTAGATTGCACAGAGCCCATCGCCGGAGGTTCCACTTGGCTTGGAACAAACCCGGATTGTTCATAAACTGTCCCTCTTCGCTCTATTTAAACTCTCTGTTTCCAGGAGAAATTCGCACCAAAACGGTGCTAAAGCGTTTAATTCTATAAACCTTGTAATCAATTTGTCATCAATTCAGATACCCAGACCTATGACTGATCTACCGGATACCGACTTCACCCAACGCTTCATCTTCGACGAGAGCGACGCCCGCGGCGAAATGGTTTCGTTGGAACTCAGCTACGCCGAAGTCCTCGCCAAGCACCCCTATCCTGAGCCGGTCGCGCAACTGCTTGGAGAGCTGATGGCCGCTGCGGCGTTGCTGGTCGGCACCATGAAGTTTGACGGTTTGCTGATCCTGCAGGCCCGCTCCGAAGGCCCGATCCCGCTGCTGATGATCGAGTGCTCCAGCGAACGTGAAATCCGCGGCCTGGCCCGTTATGACGCTGACCTGATTGCCCCGGACGCCATGCTGGCGGACCTGATGCCCAATGGCGTCCTGGCGCTCACCGTCGACCCGACCGTAGGCCAGCGTTACCAGGGCATCGTCGACCTCGACGGCGAAACCTTATCGGATTGCTTCACTAACTATTTCGTGATGTCCCAACAAGTCGGCACCAAGTTCTGGCTCAACGCAGACGGCAAACGCGCCCGTGGCATGCTGTTGCAGCAATTGCCGGCCGACCGCATCAAGGACGACGACGATCGCGCTGAAAGCTGGCGGCACACCATCGCTCTGGCCGACACCCTGAAAGCCGAAGAGCTGCTGGGCTTGAACAACGAAACCATCCTGCATCGCCTCTACCACGAAGAACCTGTGCGCCTGTTCGACGCGCAAACCTTGCGCTTCCATTGCAGTTGCTCCCGCGAGCGTTCAGGTAGCGCATTGGTCAGCCTGGGTCTCGAAGATGCGCAAAATCTGGTGGTGGAACACGGTGGCAATATTGAGATCGACTGCCAGTTCTGCAACCAGCGCTACCTGTTCGATGCTGCCGATGTCACTCAATTGTTCGCTGGCGCAGGCATCGACACGCCATCCGACACCCGCCACTAAAACGTTTAAGCACAGGTAAATCACCTGACAAATGCCGGATTAGAGGTGTTCTGACGGGAGGGCCCTACTCTTTTTGGGCTTTTCTGGCATAATCCGGCCCACTTTTTTCGCGGTAGTAGTGCGCAACTTTCTACTACAAAACGTTTGGAGCACTCGGCCATAGGCCGACGGGGAACCTCATGACGCAAGCCAATAACGCCGTATACACCGATCTGAGTGTTGACGATCTGGTCAAAGAAGCCCTGCAGCGCGGTGAAGGCGTGCTTGCCGATACTGGCGCACTGGTCGTAGAAACCGGTCATCGCACCGGTCGTTCGCCGGTCGACCGTTTCATCGTTGAAGAGCCTTCCACCCAGGACGCTATCGCCTGGGGCCCGATCAACCGCAAGTTCCCGGCCGACAAGTTCGATGCCCTGTGGGCTCGCGTCGAGGCTTTCAACAACGCGCAAGAGCACTTCGTTTCCCACGTTCACGTAGGGGCTGCCGAAGACCACTACCTGGCTGTGAAAATGACCACCCAGACTGCCTGGCAGAACCTGTTCGGTCGTTGCCTGTTCATCAACCCGGCCCAGTACAACCCGGCCGGCCGTGACGAATGGCAAGTGCTCAACGTGGCTAACTTCGAGTGCGTGCCAGAGCGTGATGGCACCAACTCCGACGGTTGCGTGATTCTCAACTTCGCACAGAAAAAAGTACTCATCGCTGGCATGCGTTACGCCGGTGAAATGAAGAAAGCCATGTTCTCGGTGCAGAACTTCCTGCTGCCGGCTTCCGACGTACTGCCGATGCACTGCGCCGCCAACATCGGCGAAGCGGGCGACGTGACCCTGTTCTTCGGCCTGTCCGGCACCGGTAAAACCACCCTGTCGGCCGACGAAAGCCGTTACCTGATCGGTGACGATGAACACGGTTGGGGCGAAGGCGTGGTGTTCAACATCGAAGGCGGTTGCTATGCCAAATGCATCGACCTGTCCGAGAAGAACGAGCCAGTTATCTGGAAAGCCATCAAGCACGGCGCAGTATTGGAAAACGTCGTGATCGACGACGCCAAGCACGCCGACTACGCCGACGTGAGCCTGACCCAGAACAGCCGCGCCGCCTACCCGCTGGAGCACGTTGCCAAACGTTCCGAGAAGAACCTGGGCGGCGAGCCAAACGCAGTGATCTTCCTGACCTGCGACCTGACCGGCGTACTGCCACCAGTGTCTATCCTCAGCGAAGAACAAGCGGCCTACCACTTCCTGTCCGGCTACACCGCATTGGTGGGTTCGACTGAGATGGGGTCGGGTAGCGGCATCAAGTCGACTTTCTCCACCTGCTTCGGCGCGCCATTCTTCCCACGCCCAGCCGGCGAATACGCAGAGCTGCTGATCAAGCGCATCCGCGGCTTCGGCTCCAAGGTCTACCTGGTCAACACCGGCTGGACCGGCGGCGGCTACGGCGTTGGCAAGCGCTTCAACATTCCGACCACTCGCGGTGTGATCGCAGCGATCCAGAGCGGCGCGTTGATCGGTGCTGAAACCGAACACCTCGACACCATCAACCTCGACGTGCCATTGGCCGTACCGGGTGTTGAAACCGGCCTGTTGAACCCACGTAACACCTGGGCCGACAAGGCCGCTTACGATGAAGCAGCGAAGGCGCTGGCTGGTCTGTTCATCGAGAACTTCAAGAAGTTTGAAGTGAGCGATGCGATCAAAGCTGCGGGTCCTAAGTTGTAAGATTCGCGTGTTGTGAAAAAGCCGCCTCTTGTGGGCGGCTTTTTTATGCGCGAAAGGTTAGTCGGCGATGTGCAGAACTACTGCTCCGATCAATACCAATACAACCCCCAGCACCTGCACCGCAGTGAGCCGCTCCTTGAAAAACACAAACCCCAGAATCGCCGCAATCCCACCTGACAACGTACTGATCACCGTCACCACCGAAACCGACCCCGCCATCGCACCCCACGAAAACGCCGAGAACCCGCCGAGGTTCATCAAGCTCGCGCCGGTCAGCGTCGCACAGTTTTTCAGTGGCGGGATTTTCAGGCCATCTTTGATCTTCAGCACCATCATTACCAGTACGCACACGCCCACCAGATAACCCAACCAAAGCATGGTGATCGGTCCCAACGCGGGCAGCGTGTAGCGGCCTTGCAGCCAGAAACTGGCGCCGTACAACAGTGCGGCGAGCATGGCGCAGGCGATGGATAGGCGGGGGTTGTTGTGGGGTACGCCGTTGTCCTTGTGGATGCTGGAGAGGATCACGCCGATGACGCATAGGGCAATGCAACCGAGTTGTATAAGGCTGATGTGCTCGCCGCTGGCCCAGGACAATAAGGTAGTGACCACGCCGTACGATGTCACCAGTGGTGCAACGATGGCGGCTTTGCCCATGGCGAAGGCTTTGGACAGCGCGAGAGCGCCGGACACGGTGAGCAGCGCGGCTGCGATGCCCAGCAGCCAGGCGCTTAGCGGGGCGTCGAGGGATTTGAAGAGAAAGGTCGGCAACATGACCAGTAGCAAGGTCATGATCAGGAAGCCGAGCGCCTGGCCAAAGTAAACGGCGCGTTTAACGCCGACAGCCCGGGCATTGAGGCCGACGAGGAAATCCGTGCCACCCCAGAGCAGGGCGGCCAGCAGGCCCATTGTTACGTCCATGTATCGTCCTTTCTGAAGACTCAATTTCCTTTAACAGCCCCGCTTGCCGGCAATGGCGACCTCAAGACCGCCATCGCCGGTAAGCCGGGCTCTTACAGGGGGCTGCGTGTTAGCTCAGGTTTTCCAGCGTCTGCGTGTCCCAGCTGTGAGTCTTGATGGCTAGATAGAGCATGCCGATGGTCAGTGGAACCTTGTTGCCGCGCCCCTTGGCCCGACGCTTGAGGAACACATCAAAGACCGGCGGGTTGAAGTAACGATAAGTGTCGTAGTCGCCCAGGTCGAGTGCGAATTCCTGCTCCAGCGCTTCCATCAGTTGCTTGGCTTCACTGCCGTCACAGCCCAGGTCGAAATTGAGTGAGGTTTGCAGGCGGATAGTCTTGTGTTTCGGCAGGCCGATTTCTTCGTGCAGCAGTTGCAGGAGTTGCTGCATGACGGGGTCTTCGGGGAAGTCGGGGGCGAGGTTCATGGTGGGGGCACGCAGGAGTGGGTGAAGAGGGAGGTCGCGTTTCAAGCGGAATTTGTTTCGGGTGATGAAGAGTGCCAAGCCTATCAAGAATAGGAATACAGGCAGGAGGGGCATTTTAAGGATTACTGCTACGTAGGGTAGTAGGAATGCCAACGTAACGCCTGTCGCGAGCAACGTGATAGCAAATCGCTTTCTGAGTATTGGGGTTGTGATTTGGTGATTCAAAACAAGGTATAGCGCCACAAAGGCGACAATTTGAACGCAGATAGTCATGGCTTCTGACATTCCATGGCTTCGAGGGGATAGCTGCGACTAATACTTTTGGTGATCGCACCCACAGGGGTGGCAGCGGCGCGCGCTATTGGTTTTGAAACCGGGTGAATTGGCGCACTGAAAAGTCCCGCTAACGCTAGAGCGATAAGGGGCCCGCGTTCATTGAGCAAATCTGCCTGCTGCCGGTTCAGCGGCTTAGCGATTGCGACAGTCATTTTGCAAGGCAAATCACCGGGTAGCATTTTTCCGTAGAGATCCGCCAGCCGATAGCGAACTTCGGTTGCGCGGGTGCCGGCTTCCAAAAGACAGAGGTTTGCCAGTGTTTGTCGATGGGCGGGTAGAACGCTAAACCGAATCACCGCGAAGGTGATGCCGTAGTGGCCAATGTATTGAGTCCTTTCGATGTTCACAGGTTTCTGCCGGGAAAGTTGAGGCCGCGCTATTTTCATTCAGCGACGGGTAACTTCTGTAGAGGGTTAAGCGGGTGTCTGGAGCAGTTTGGGAAGGAGATGTCGTGACCTGTGGAAATTTCCTACGACTGTTTCAGGCATTTGTGGCTTGGCATCACATTTTCTACAAAAACTCCGCCAGTCGCCTGAATTAAGCGTATGTTTCACCGCAAAATCTTGTAGGGCGATTTCCGCCCACTACTTAAAGGGAGTTAAGCATGGGTTTGCTTCGTGTCGCTTCGGCGATGTCATTGTGTGCGTTGGCTTTTTCCGTCCAGGCCGAACAGTTGCCGATTGAAGTGCTAAGCGCCGTGGTCAAGGATCAGAAAATCGCCGACGCCGAAGTGCTACTGCAACGCAACGGCGCGCAGAATGTGGTGGGTCGCACCAACGCCCAGGGCCAAGTGACGCTGACCAGTGAGGCCGCCGATGACGCGAGCAACCTGCTGATCATCAAGAAGCCCGGCTACTCCAACCTGGTGGTGAAGTGCCCATGCGCGGGCATGACCTACGCCATCAGCCCGGTGATGGAAAACCTCGATGGCCTGCGTGTGGTGCTGACCTGGGGCAAGACCCCGAGTGACCTCGACTCCCACATGATTTTCCCCGGCAATAACATCTATTTCGAGAACCAGAAGGGTACCGACGCCGAGTTGGATGTGGATGACACCGACAGCTACGGCCCGGAAACCATCACTCTGCAGAAAAAGCACTACGGCGAAAGCTACGTCTATGCCGTGCACGACTACAGTAATGGCGGCAACCCAGGCTCGCGCCAATTGTCCGACAGCGAAGCCAAGGTGTTCGTGTACATGGGCCAATCGCTGGTGCGTACCTACTACGTGCCTAAGAACCGCAGCGGCAACCTGTGGACTGTGTTCCGCATGACCGGCAGCGGCGACTTCCAGGACATCAACACCTTCAGTGGCGTGACAGTGAATGCCGCCAATGTGCTGAACGAAGTCAAGCCGCTGCTGGATGACAGCGTCGCGGTCACCGCAGTCACCGTTAGCTCTTCCGTACAGACTGATGCGAAGAAGCTGAACCTGAAAGGTGAAGCGGCTTACCAGGCAGGTAATCTGGATCAGGCGATTGACTACTTCCGTCAGGCCATCGATCTGGATAACAGCTTCGGCAAGGCTTACGGCAACCTCGGCTTGGCGTATCAGAAAGCCGGTAACACTGCCGAGTCGATCTGGGCCAACCGCAAGGCTATCGCCCTTGCCACCGGCGCCAATGCTGCGACCGTGCGTGCAGGTGCCTACTACAACATTGCGCGGATCTACGAAGCGGCGGGGCAGTTCCAGGATGCGCTGCGTCACTACCAGTTGGCCAAGGAACAGAAAGCCAACCCGGTGTATGACACGGCGATTGAGCGGGTGCAGAACCGCTGATTCAGCTGTAGCGCAGTTCTAAAGATGTGGGAGGTGCTTGCTTCCTCCCACATTTGGATCGGTGTGTTTCCTTCTGCATCATCAGGTTATTCCCACTTCGGCCCTGGGCCATCTCCCAGCCTGTGTATCATCCTGTCTCTTTTTCCATGCGACCTTTCTCGATCCGCTGAGCTTACTGGGTTACGTTTTTAAGCCACCTTCAGCGGTCAATGGAGTGACAGCCTATGCACGACACCCTCCAGCAGGTCTTTGGTTATCCACAGTTTCGTTTGGGTCAGGAAGAAACGGTCAGCGCCGTTCTGGCCGGTCGTTCGGCGGCTGCAATTTTCCCTACTGGGTCGGGTAAATCCCTGTGTTATCAGCTGTCAGCAGTGTTGCTGCCGCACCTGACGCTGGTGGTCTCGCCACTGTTGGCATTGATGCAGGACCAGTTGGGCTTTTTGCAGCGCCATGGCATTTCGGCGGGCAGTATCGATTCGGCCCAGAGTCGTGACGACGCCAATGACGTGATGGCCCGTGCCCGTTCCGGTGAGCTGAAAATCCTGATGATTTCCGTGGAGCGCTTGAAGAACGAGCGTTTTCGCAACTTCCTGCAAAGTGTGCAGATCTCGCTGCTGGTGGTGGACGAGGCGCACTGCATTTCCGAGTGGGGCCATAACTTTCGCCCGGACTACCTGAAGCTGCCGGACTACCAGCGTCAGTTCAAGATCCCACAAGCGCTGCTGCTGACGGCTACAGCCACGCCCAAGGTGATTGCCGATATGCAGGCGAAGTTCGCCATAGCGCCGGGTGATGTGGTGACTACGGGGTTCTATAGGCCGAACCTGAACCTGTTGGTCGAACCGGTCAGCGGCGCGGACAAACGCCGTCGCCTGGTGCAGTGGATGAGCGAACGGGCCAACCAGCCGAGCATCGTCTACGTCACCCTGCAAAAAACCGCCGAGCATATTGCCGAGCATCTGAACCGCAATGGCATACAGGCCGAGGCGTATCACGCCGGCTTGCCCCACGACAGACGTGAGGGGATCCAGCAGCGCTTCATGGGCGGGCGCTCCAATTGCATTGTCGCCACCATCGCGTTTGGCATGGGCATCGACAAGAGTGACATCCGCAATGTGGTGCATTTTGACCTGCCCAAATCCATCGAGAACTACAGCCAGGAAATAGGTCGCGCCGGGCGTGATGGGCAGCCGTCGGACTGCCTGGTGTTGGCTAACCGTGACAGCCTCAATGTGCTGGAAAACTTTGTGTACGGTGACACGCCTGAGCAGGAGGGGATCCGCCGGGTGCTGGAGGATTTGCAGGCGGCGCGCGGTGAAGGGCAGTGGGAGTTTCTACTGAGGTCGCTGTCGGATCACAGCAATATCCGCGAGCTGCCACTCAAGACCCTGCTGGTGCAGTTGGAGCTCAAAGGCGTGATCGCGCCGCGCTACGCGTTTTATGCCGAATACCGGTTCAAATACCTGATTGAGCCCGAAGCGTTACTGGCGCGGTTTTCCGGTGAGCGGCAGCAGTTTGTCGCAGCGATTATTCAAGTGTGCAAGCGTGCGAAGACCTGGGCGACGGTGGATTTCGACGCGCTGTATCAGCAGCACAATGCCGAGCGCAATCGTGTGGTGAAGGCGCTGGATTACTTCCAGGAGCAAGGCCTGATCGAGCTGGAAAGCAAGCAGATGACTGAGGTCTACAGCCTGCTGAATACCGAATTTGATCCACAGGTGTTAAGCGCCGAGTTATACACAGGCTTCAAGCACCACGAGGTGACAGAAGTGGCGCGGATTCACGCCATGCTCGATCTGTTCGCCACCGATCATTGCTTGGGCCAGCGCTTGGCCCATTATTTTGGTGATGAAAAAGCCCCCCATCGCTGCGGACATTGCTCGGTCTGTCACGGCCATGTGGCGCACCTGCCATCACCGCCGGGCTTGCCGCCGCTTGTGGATAAAAATTTCATGGAGCTGTGCGGTGATTTTATCCACAGGCATCATGAGCACACGGGCCAACTGCCCGGTGCCGAGCGACTGACGCGCTTTCTCGGGGGTATCAGTGTGCCGTTGTTTACCAAGCTGAAGGCGCGGGGCATTCCCGGTTTTGCTGCGCTGGAAGACTATCCCTATGCCGAAGTACGCAGTTGGGCCGAAGTCCATTTGAATGACCTGTAAACCCACTTTCACCAGAGGTGCCCATGCCTGATTCAGTGCCACAGCGTGCCGATTACCCTCACTTCCAGCCGATCATCACGCGCTGGCACGACAATGATGTGTACGGTCACGTGAATAACGTCACCTACTACAGCTTTTTCGACACGGCGGTGAATACCTACCTGATCGAGCAGGGCGGGCTGGATATTCATGGCGGCGAAGTGGTGGGGTTTGTGGTGAGTTCGGCGTGCGATTACTTCGCGTCGATTGCCTTTCCCGAGCGTATCGATATTGGCTTGCGAGTGGGCAAGTTAGGCAATAGCTCAGTGCAGTATGAGTTGGCGGTATTCAAGACAGGCGAAGAGGAAGCCTGCGCGGCGGGGCGCTTTGTGCATGTGTTTGTGGATCGGGGGTCGAACCAGCCGGTGACCATTCCGGGAGTGTTGCGCGAGGCGCTGCAGCGGTTGGTGGTCTGACGGCAAAAACCAATGTGAGAGGGTGCAAGCGTGCTCTCACATTGGTTTTGCGGCGTTTTTTAGAGATTACCGGTGACGGTAGTGATGCTTGTTCTTGCGATGCCCATAGGCATGGCCGCGGCCGCGATGGTCATCACGGTCATAGCGACGGTTGTCGCGCCCACGATCACGACGATCATCGTCATCGCTCTTGTTGCCCATGTAGTTGCCCAGTGCACCGCCCGCGCCACCGCCTGCAGCCGAGCCGATCAGTGCACCTGTGCTACCGCCGACACTGCGGCCTACGACGTTGCCGCCGGCTGCGCCCAGGGCGCCGCCAATAGCGGCTTCGCCACGGCTGCGCTTGTCAGCGCCGACCGCACTACCACCTGCGCCACCGAGGGCCGCGCCGATGGTCGAACCGGTGTTGCCGCCCAACTGCTGGCCGACGACAGAACCTAGAACCCCGCCCAATGCGCCGCCTACACCGGCTTCGGTGGTGCCACCGGCCATGGCTGCGCCACTGACCAGGCCAAGGGACAACAAGAGAATCGAGGAGAACTTCATTCGGGAAACCTCAAGAGGATGACGGCGCGATCCTGAGGCTGTATTGACATTGTGACAATAGAATTCCGACCAGTAACACGAGTTGTACACAATCCTCTAAGTTACTGTTTTTAATCGGGAACTTAAGTGGTTTTTGAGAGTCTTTAACTACTTCGGAACGGCCGCTTTTATGCAAAAGCGGCCTTTTTTGTGTCCGAAATGATCAGTCAGGCTGTACGGGCCATGATCAGGCCATTATCGCTTGCGGCTTCCAAGCGGATCGCCACGAACTTCGACGTTGGCGTATGGCTGCCATCCCCGGTGCTTTCCAGCGGCACCAGCGGGTTCACTTCAGGATAGTAAGCGGCTGCCTGCCCCGCCGGGATATCAAACGCCAGCAACGTGAAGCCCTTCACCCGACGCTCACGGCCATCTTCCCACAGCGACACGATGTCAGCCTTCTGCCCCGGCTTGAAGCCCAGGCGGATGATGTCGGCTTCGTTGACGAACAGTACGTCACGCTGGCCTTTCACGCCGCGATAGCGGTCATCCAGGCCATAAATGGTGGTGTTGTACTGATCGTGGGAGCGCATCGACTGCATGATCAGATCCGGTACCCGGCCAGTGGCGTGGGTGCGTTCGTGGATCAAGTCTTTGGGCAGGATGTTCGGGCGGAAGTTGGCGCGACCCGAAGGCGTGTTCCAACGGCGCGCGCCGGCGGAGTTGCCTAAGTAGAAGCCGCCTGGGTTTTTGATCTTGTCGTTGAAGTCCTTGAAGCCTGGAATGGTATCGGCAATCAGGTCGCGGATACGGCTGTAGTCGGCCACCAGCCAGTTCCAGTCGACCGGCTTGCTGCCCAGCGTCGCGGCGGCAATGCCGGCCAGGATTGCTGGCTCGGACTTCATCAGCTTCGACAGGGGTTGCAGTTGGCCATTGGAGCCGTGAACCATGCTGAACGAGTCTTCCACCGTGACCGCCTGCGGGCCGTCGGCCTGGATGTCGATGTCGGTACGGCCCAAACACGGGAGGATCAGCGCGTCCTTGCCGTGCATCAGGTGGCTGCGATTGAGCTTGGTGCTGATCTGCACGGTCAGGTCGCAATTACGCAGTGCTTCGAAGGTACGCGGGCTGTCTGGAGTAGCTTGGGCGAAGTTGCCGCCCAGGCCGATAAATACTTTGGAGCGGCCCTCAAGCATCGCGTGGATCGCTTCCACCACGTTGTGTCCGTTGGTACGCGGCACCTGGAACTGGAAGCGACGCTCCAGGGCGTCGAGGAACGCCACCGGTGGACGTTCGTTAATGCCCATGGTGCGGTCGCCCTGCACGTTGCTGTGGCCGCGCACCGGGCACAAACCGGCGCCTGGGCGGCCGATGTTGCCGCGCAGCAGCATCAGGTTGGCGATTTCCTGGATGGTCGGTACCGAGTGGCGGTGCTGGGTGATGCCCATCGCCCAGCACATGATTACGTTTTTGCCTTTGGCGTACATGCGTGCCGCTTGCTCGATCTCCACCAGCGGCAGGCCGGACTGCGCGACGATTTCATCCCACGAGGTGTCGTCGATCTGGCCCAGGTAATCGAGCACGTTGGCTGTGTGTTCGTTGAGGAAGTCGTGGTCAAACACGGCTTCCTTGCCTTCGGCCTGCGCCTGGCGTTCCCACAGCAGCAGGAACTTGGCCATGCCGCGCAGGATAGCCATGTCGCCACCCAGCGCTGGGCGAAAGTAGGCGGTATTGGTCGGCTTGTCGCCGTTGGTGAGCATTTCCAGCGGGTGTTGCGGGTGCTGAAAACGTTCCAGACCGCGCTCTTTCAGCGGGTTGATACACACCACCTGGGCGCCGCGTTTGACCGCTTCACGCAGCGGTTCAAGCATGCGCGGGTGGTTGGTGCCGGGGTTTTGGCCCCAGACGAAAATCGCATCGGCATGTTCGAAGTCATCAAAGGTCACGGTGCCTTTGCCGACGCCCACGCTTTGCGCTAAGGCCACGCCGCTGGCCTCGTGGCACATGTTCGAGCAATCCGGAAAGTTGTTGGTGCCGTAGGCGCGCACGAACAGCTGGTACAGGTACGCCGCCTCGTTGCTGGCCCGGCCCGAGGTGTAGAACTCGGCCATATCCGGGCTTGGCAGTGCGTTGAGGTGCTGGCCGATGAGGTCGAAGGCTGCTTCCCAGCTGACGGGTGTGTAGCGGTCGGTTTCGGCGTCGTAGCGCATCGGCTCGGTCAGGCGGCCCTGGTATTCGAGCCAGTAATCGCTCTGTTCCAGCAGCGCAGTGACGCTGTGTTTGGCGAAGAATGCAGCGTCTACACGACGTTTGGTGGCTTCCCAGTTGACCGCTTTGGCGCCGTTTTCGCAGAACTTGACCATGCCGCTTTCCGGCGAGTCGCCCCAGGCGCAGCCCGGGCAGTCAAAGCCGCCGTTCTGGTTGGTCTTGAGCATCATGCGCAGGTTTTTCAGCGCGTTGTCGCTGGTCAACCACGCCTGTGCCACGCTGATCAGCGCGCCCCAGCCGCCCGCCGGGCCTTTGTAAGGCTTGTAGCGCGGGGTTGGGGTTTGGTCGGCTTGATGATGATTGCTCACGGCTGGTTCTCCATCGCAGGGCTGTAGACCCGCGGCGCACTTTTCTGCGGCAGGTGGATGAGATTGAGGTTGTGCCGGCGGGCCCATTGCAGGGCCAGGCCGGTGGGCGACGACAGGCTGACGAGGGTCTGGATGCCTGCGCGCAAAACTTTCTGGATCAATTCGAGGCTGCAACGACTAGTGACAATCGCCAGGCCGCCATCGGTCGGGATCTTTTGGCGGATCAACGCACCGATCAATTTATCGAGCGCGTTGTGCCGGCCAATGTCTTCGCGGCCCATCAAAAGTTCGCCTTGGCTGTTCATGAACACCGCCGCATGCACCGCGCCGCTGTATTGGCCCAGAGGCTGAAAGGCGCTGATGCGCTGGCGCAGACCATCAAGCCATTCGGCGGGTGGCAGTGGTGCGCCAGGCAGGACCTTAAGGTCCGGCAAGGCTTGTTCCACCGCTTCTACACCGCACAAACCACAACCGCTGGTGCCCGCCAACTGGCGACGTTGTTGCTTGAGATTCCAGAACGCGCGGCTGGAAATCTGCACCTGAGCGTACTGGGTCGAGCCTGAACCGCTGAGTTTGAGATCATAGATGTCGCTAACGTCGGCGATAATGCCGCTGCCGATGCTGAAGCCGACGATAAAGTCTTCCAGGTCTGTCGGCGTGACCAACATGACTGCCTGGCTGATGTCGTTATAGGCGATCGCCAACGCCACTTCTTCCGCCAACGCAGTGCTGGCGACCTCTGTGTGTTCGAGATTGCAGTATTGGTAGCTCTGGCTGGCGGCGGGCGCGGGCGTTTCAGAGGCGGGCGCCGCGCAGACTGGGCGCTTGGCGTTCATGGGGCAGTACCACCGGCGGATTGGTCAGTGTTTAGACTAGGCGCGACAAAGCGTCGCGTCTAATTGCCAGTACTGATCTACCGATAGATGACGTCGATCAAGACGCGTTTTGCGATTTCTGAAACAGCGCGAAACATGCCTCTGCGAGCGCGGAGCGCGGTGCGCTGCGACGCATGATCAGCCCCAGGCGCGCAAGGGTGTGGGCATCCTCGATAGGTTGCAGGCGCAGGTGCTCGGTGAGCGCATCCAGGCCACCGTCCAGGGGCATGACCGCGCAACACAGCCCGCCGTGTACCGCTTGTAGCAACTGATGGACGGCATCGGTTTGCAGCAGCGGTTGGGGATTGAGTCCACGGCTGTGGAAGTTGTGGTCGATGGACTGGCGAAAATGCATGCCACTGGTGAGCATGCCCAGGGGCAGTTCGGTCAGGGCCTCCCAGCTCAACGGCTTGTCGCCAAAGCTGAAAAACCGCTGGTCATAGAGCAGGCCCATGCGCGTTTCGCCCAAGGCCAGTGAGTCAAAGCGTTCATTATCCAAACGCTCAAGATAGGAGACGCCCAGGTCCAGTCGATTACTCGCAAGTTGTTCAAGGATCTGTTCGGAGCTCAAGGCCGAGAGCTCGAAGCGCAGGCTCGGGTGCTCTTTATGCAGTTGTTGCATCAACGCCAACGGATCAAAGCTCGACAGCGGCACCACGCCCAAACGCAACGTACCCACCAGGTTGCCGCGACAGGCAGCAGCTTCAGCCTGCAAGCCGTCATACGCCGCCAGCACTGTTCGGGCCCACGCCAGCACCCGTTCACCGGGTGCGGTGAAGCCTTCGAAGCGCTGGCCGCGATTGACCAGGGGCAAGTCCAACTCTTCTTCGAGGCTG
This sequence comes from Pseudomonas sp. H1_D04, assembly GCF_054683855.1. Classification (NCBI taxonomy): domain Bacteria; kingdom Pseudomonadati; phylum Pseudomonadota; class Gammaproteobacteria; order Pseudomonadales; family Pseudomonadaceae; genus Pseudomonas; species Pseudomonas sp. H1_D04. The sequence goes on along the minus strand of NZ_CP162826.1, from coordinate 1,875,754 downwards.
CGCAGGCGCATCGACAGGGTGGGCTGGGTAATGTGGCAACGTGCCGCTGCCTGGCCGAAGTGCCGGGTTTCGTCGAGGGCGATCAGGAATTTCAGCTGTTTGATGTCCATCTTCGCTCCAGGGCTTATTCCAATGGCGGGGGGATTCTAGCGCGTTTGGGTCTTTGGCCGGGCTGGAACCCAAATCTGTAGGACTGGTCTAGTCTTTGGCATCTGGAAATCAACTACCAAGGAGCGCGTACGATGAGTCTTTTTAGCTTTGTTAAGGAAGCAGGCGAGAAGTTGGCCAAGCTGTTGACCCCGGGCAACGCCAACGCAAGCGATGATCTGAAAAAGCACATTGAAGAAGTCGGGCTGGGTAATCCCGATGTTCACGCGACTGTGGAGGGTGACAAGGTCACGCTTACTGGAACCGTTGCCAGTCAGGAAGAGAAAGAAAAAATCATTCTGGCGGCGGGCAATATTGCCGGTGTGGCCAGTGTGGATGACCAGATCACCGTATCCGGCCCGGCAGTTGCCGCAGCCCGTTTCGTGGTGGTGAAAAAGGGCGACACCCTTAGCGCAATATCCTTGGCGGTCTACGGCAACGCCAATCAGTACAACAAAATCTTCGAAGCTAACAAACCGCAGTTGTCGAACCCGGACAAGATTTACCCAGGGCAGACGCTGCGTATTCCTGAGTAATACACGGGCGAAAATATGGGAGGGGGTTTGCTCCCGATAACGCAGTGTCAGTCAAAGCTTCCTTGACTGACACACTGCTATCAGGGAGCAAGCCCCCTCCCACATTTGGTCAGAGCCCGACAATGAGATCGCGGTAGTCACCGACTGCTGCAAACTCGCCCGTGTCCTTCGGCCCTTTTTTGCTGTCCGGCTCTTTTACCGCCAGCAAATGGCCCACGCCAAACGCCTGGGCGCTGCGCAGGATCGGCAAGGTGTCGTCGATAAACAGGCTGCGCGAGGGATCAAACTGAATGTCGGCCTGCAAGGCATCCCAGAACTGCGGGTCTTCCTTTGCGAAACCGTAGTCGTGGGAGCTGATCAATCGCTCGAAATACGGCGCCAGTTTAATGCGTTCCAATTTCAACGACAGCGAATCACGATGGGCGTTGGTGATCAGAATCACGCGCTTGCCGGCCTGTTTGATCGCCGCGAGAAAGGTATCCGCATCCGGGCGCAGGGCAATCAGGTGAGCGGTTTCCAGCTTGAGTTCACGCACTGGGATCTTCAGTTCTGTGCTCCAAAAATCCAGGCAATACCATTGCAACTGTCCGGCGTTACGCTCGAACAGAGGCTGCAACTCCATCTCGGCCATGGCCCGGCTCACCCCGTGCAGCTCGGCGTAGCGCTGGGGCAGGTGCTCCATCCAGAAGTGGTTGTCGTAATGCAGGTCGAGCAGGGTGCCGTCCATGTCCAGCAGGACAGTGTCGATGGCGTGCCAGGGCAAAGAGGGCATGGTGCGGTCTCATGTAAGTAAAGATATCCGACACAGACAATCGGAAAAGCCACGGTATAGTAACCCGATCACGCCAAGGAGCCGCTCATGCGCCAGAAACCCACCGTCCTCGCCCGCGAAATAGTCGCCAGTAGCCGTTTGTTCCGCGTGGAGGAAGTGCAGTTGCGCTTTTCCAATGGCGTTGAACGGACCTACGAGCGCCTGGTGGGGCGTGGTGCCGGCTATGGCGCGGTGATGATCGTGGCGATGATCGATGAAGAGCATGCCTTGCTGGTCGAAGAGTACTGCGGCGGTATCGACGAATATGAGTTGTCCTTGCCCAAAGGCCTGATCGAACCGGGTGAAGACGTACTGGCTGCCGCCGATCGTGAGCTCAAGGAGGAAGCCGGTTACGGCGCGCGACAGTTGGAACACATTACCGAGCTGTCGCTGTCGCCCGGTTATATGAGCCAGAAAATCCAAGTGGTATTGGCCACTGACCTGTATGAAGAAAGCCTTGAAGGCGATGAGCCCGAGCCGATGCGCGTGGATCGGGTCAATCTGCGCGAGCTGTCACAGTTAGCGCAAAACGAGCAATTCAGTGAGGGTCGCGCTTTGGCGGCGTTGTACCTGGTACGAGATCTGTTGATCCAGCGTGGAGCGTTTACCGCATGAGCGAACTGTTTTTAGGCCACCCGTTTATCGCCCCTGTAATCGAGCTGGCTCGCCAGGCGGGTGAAGTCATCCTGCCGTACTGGCGCGCCGATGTGGCGGTGACTTCAAAGGCCGACGATTCGCCGGTGACGGCAGCAGACCTGGCCGCCCACCACCTGATTCTCGCTGGCCTCACCGCGCTGGACCCGAGCATCCCCGTGCTGTCCGAAGAAGACGCTGATATCGACCAGAGCGTGCGCGCAGGCTGGACACGTTGGTGGTTGGTGGACCCGCTGGACGGCACCAAGGAATTCATCGCCGGCAGTGAAGAGTTCACCGTCAATATCGCCCTGATTGAACACGGCCGCGTGGTGTTCGGTGTGGTGTCGATGCCCACCAGTGGCCGTTGCTACTTTGGCGGCGCAGGTTTAGGCGCGTGGCGATCCGATGTGAACGAAGCGCCCAGGCAGATCCAGGTGCGCAAGGCACCGGCAGCGGGTGAGGCATTCACGGTGGTTGCCAGCCGTCGGCATACCAGCCCCGAGCAGGAGCGTTTGCTGGACGGGTTGAGCGCAGGCGTGGGTGAGTTGAAGTTGGCGAATATCGGCAGCTCGTTGAAGTTCTGCCTGTTGGCCGAGGGCAGCGCCGACTGCTATCCACGCCTGGCGCCGACTTCGCAATGGGATACGGCTGCGGCACAAGGCGTGCTCGAAGGTGCGGGGGGCGAGGTGCTGGAGTTGAGTGGTGAGCCGTTCAGCTACCCGGCGCGGGAATCGTTGTTGAACCCGTTTTTTCTGGCGTTGCCGGCGAAGGCTGCGTGGCGTGAGCGGTTGCTGACCTTGGCAAGATCTTAAAACCATCGCAGATCAAAATGTGGGAGGTGGCTTGCGTCCGATAGCGGTGTATCAGTCAATACAGCAGTGACTGAACTACCGCCATCGGGAGCAAACCCCCTCCCACATTTGTTTTGTGTATTGGCTTCTAGCGGTGCAGGACGTATTGGCCAGTGAAGGCTACCGCTCTTTCGTCACTGCCCTCATTCACAATCCACGTGTCCAACGCCAACCGCGCCCGGCCATAGCGCTTGTAGGTCGCGATAAAGCGCTTCCATACCTTTTCCTCCGGCGCCGCGCATATTGCGGTCGCGTCATGCGTCACCGGCAGCGGATAACTGATCTGCCCTTCCTGAATCACGATATGCCCGTCTTCAATCCCTTCCTCACGCAGTTGCAGGTGCAGCCAGCCCCAACCCGCCAGCACCGCGCCGCAGTAGAGGCTGCCGCCGAACATGGTGCTCTTGTGGTTGATATTGGCCTGCAGGGGCAGGTGCAGCCGCAGTTGCCTGCCTTGCCAGTCGAGCACCTTGAGGCCCATTTCCCGGGTCAAGGGGATGTCGTGGTGCAGGACGGATTCCAGGTAACGGCTGTCGCGGCTCATGGGGACCTCTTGGTGGGTGGGCAGGGTCATTCGTCGTCGGCGCTTTGGTTGGCGAAGTTCAGGCCATGCTTGCGCAGTTTGTCGTGCAAGGTCTTGCGCGGTACGCCGAGGGCTTCGGCGAGGCTGCGCATGGAGCTGTGGGGACGGGTCAGTTCGGCAGCGATCAGGCTTTTCTCGAACTGCTCGACTTGCTCGCTCAAGCCACCCGGTGTGGAGGTCAGTACGCTGCTGGCGGGGTTGTCCGGCGTGCTGTCCAGTGCCAGTTCCAGGCCCAGTGCAAAGCGCTCGGCGGCGTTCTGCAATTCCCGCACATTGCCCGGCCAGCTGTGACGCAACAGCAAAGCCCGCTGGCCCGGCTGCAGCTCATGCAACGTCAGGCCATGGCGGCTGCTGGCTTCGTCGGCGAAGTGCTGGAAGAGCATCAATGCATCTTCACCGCGCTCGCGCAGCGGCGGAATGCGCAGCGGCGCGACGTTGAGACGGTAATACAAGTCGGCGCGGAAACGGCCCTGGTCGGCGGCCTGGCGCAGGTCCTCCTTGGTGGCGGCGATAATGCGGATATCCAGCGGGATCAGTTGATTGCCGCCCAGGCGTTCCACCACGCGCTCCTGCAACAGGCGCAACAGTTTGACCTGCACATCCAGGCTCATGCTTTCGATTTCGTCGAGGAACAAGGTGCCGCCGTTGGCAAACTCGAACTTGCCGATGCGGCGTTTCTGCGCCCCGGTAAAGGCGCCGGGCTCATGACCGAACAGTTCGCTTTCCACTACGGATTCCGCCAGGGCACCGGCGTTGATCGCCACAAACGGACCGCTGCGTCGGTTCGACAGGTCATGCAGTGCACGGGCCACGACTTCTTTGCCGGCGCCGGTTTCACCGAGGATCAGCACGTCGGCCTTGGTCGCCGCCAACGCGCCGATCTGCTCGCGCAGTCGCAGCATTTGCGGTGAGTGCCCAACGAGTCGCGTGCTCAGTTGCTGGCGGTCGCTGAGGGCCAGGCGCAGGCTGCGGTTATCCAGCACCAGCCGGCGCAAGGCCAGGGCGCGGCGCACGCTGTCGAGCAGCGAGTCGCTGGCGAAGGGTTTTTCGAGGAAGTCATAGGCACCCGCGCGCATCGCCTGCACCGCCAACGGCACGTCGCCGTGGCCGGTGATCAGCAGCACCGGCAGGTCTGGATCCTGGCCGTGCAGTTCGGCCAGCAGCTCCAGGCCGTCCATGCCGGGCATGCGGATGTCGCTGACCACTACGCCCGGCCAATCCCGCGACAGGCGCGCGGTGAGGCCGGTGGCTTCGCCCAGGGGCAGGACTTTCAGCCCGGCCAGGTCCAGGGTCTGGCACAGGGCCTGACGCAGGTGTGGATCGTCGTCGATCAACACCACCTGAATCTGGTTATCGATACTCATACACTGCGGTCCTCGGACGGTTGCAGACTGACGCCCGGCGAGCCGGCACGCAATTTCAGGGTTAACAGCGCGCCACCTTCCTTGTGGTTAGCGAACGACAGTTCGCCGCCAAAGGCACGCATCAAGGTGTCACAGATCGCCAGGCCCAATCCCAGGCCTTGGGTGCGGGTCTTGGTGGTGTAGAACGGTTCGCTGGCGCGGCCCAACGCCTCCATGCAAAACCCAGGGCCATTGTCACGAATGTACAGGTTGACGCCTTGGGCGGTGGTTTCGGCACTCAGCCACAGTTTACGCGGCGGGCCTTTTTCGGTGAGGGCGTCCAGGGCGTTGGCCAGCAGGTTGCCCAGCACTTGGCGCAGCCGTGTTTCGCCGGCCTGTACCCACAGGGTCGCTTCCGGCAAATCGCGGATCAGCTCCACCTCCATTGACCGCCGACGTTTGGCCAGCAGCGCCAGCGCGTCGTCCAGCGCCGGTTGCAGGGCCACGCTCTCCGGCGCATGCCGGTCGCGCCGGGCGAAGGCGCGCAGGTGGGCGATGATCGAAGCCATGCGTCCGGTCAGTTCGCTGATCAACTTAAGGTTGCCCCGCGCATCGGCGGTGCGTTCATGGTCCAGCAGGATCTCGGCGTTTTCCGCATAGCTGCGAATTGCGGCCAGGGGTTGATTGAGTTCGTGGCTGATACTCGCCGACATGGTGCCCAGCGCAGAGAGCTTGCCCGCTTGCACCAAATCATCCTGGGCGCGCACCAGTTCCTGTTGGGCATGTTCGCGTTCCAACACTTCTTGTTTGAGGCGGCGGTTCAAGCCTTCCAGGTCGCTGGTCCGCTCGATCACACGGGCTTCCAGTTCGCGACGCGCCTTGGCTTCAAAAGCGATGCGCTCCAGGTAATGGCGGCGTCGTTGCATCATCAAACCGAGCAGCAACATCAGTACCAGAAGCGTGGCCCCACCCACGGCGACCACCGTTCGCACCGGGCGGCTGATCAATGATTGGGGCGCGAGGATTTCGACGTTCCAGCCGGTCTCGGCGATGGCAGTGGATTGGCGCAACCATGCGGTGTTGCTCAGGCTCAGCGGCTGTGGATCACGGGTCGGGTAGGGCTGGATTGCAGTGATCGCCTGTCGTTCTTCAGCGGTCAGCGGCCGAGTGGCGCGGAAACGCCATTGCGGGCGTGAGGTGAGGATCACCACGCCGTTGTGGTCGGTCACCAGCAGTTGTTCAGGCGTGTTGCCCCACAGGCTTTCGGTATGGTCCAGGTCGACCTTGACCACCAGCACGCCGATGATCTTGTCGCCCTCGCGCACGGCGGCGGCGAAGAAATAACCGCGTTTGGCCGACGTAGTACCCAGGCCGAAAAACCGCCCGAGGCGCCCGGCCATGGCTTCGCTGAAGTACGGGCGGAACGAGAAATTGCGCCCGACAAAGCTGTCCTGTTTATCCCAGTTCGAGGCGGCGAGGGTCTTGCCGGTGGTGTCCATCAGGTACATCACTTCAACCCCGGCCTGGGCGGCGACGTCCTTGAGCAGCAGGTTGGCGTTGATTTGATGGGAGCTTACATTCGGCGCATCCAGCACGGTGCGCAGCGCGGGCAAGTCGCCGAGGATCTGCGGCAGCACTTCATAGCGGTGCAGGGTGCCCAACAGGTTGGCGACGTAGAGGTCGAGGGTCTGGCGATTCTGCCCGGCCAGTTCGCTGCGGTAATAGCGCTCGGCCAAGTGCTCCAGCGGCCACAGCAGCGGTGCCAGGCACAATGCCAGCAGGGCGAGGCTGCGCCAGCGGGGTCTTCGCGGAAGGGATGGAGTCATGGGAGTCGTGCGCCTATGGGGACAGGCGCATTATGCCTAGTGCTGCTGTGCAAGACACTCGCGCAATGCGTCTTGCCAGTGTGGCTGGCTGACGTGCCACTGTTGCTGCAAGCGGCTGCAATCGAGGCGTGAGTTCAAGGGGCGCTTGGCGGGCGTTGGGTAGGCGCTGGATGGGATCGCCTCCAGTTCGGCACAGGCTTTGCCATCGGCGTGCAGGTGCTCACCAATCGCCTGAGCGAAGCCGAACCACGATGTTTCACCTTGGGCGGTGAGGTGATAAATACCCCATTCTCCCGCCTCGCCGGCCAGCCAGCGCTCGATCAGTGCGCGGGTGCTGCCGGCAATGGTCCCGGCCCATGTTGGCGCGCCGATCTGGTCAGCCACGATGCGCATCTGCGGTTTCTCTTGCAGCAGGCGTTGCATGGTCAGCAGGAAATTCTTGCCCTGGTTGGAGTAGACCCAACTGGTACGCAGGATCAGGTATTGACCGCCCGCCGCCGCAATGGCCTGCTCGCCCGCCAGCTTACTCTGGCCGTAGACGCTCAACGGGTTCGGCGTGTCGGCTTCGTTGTAGGGCGCAGGCTTGCTGCCGTCGAACACATAGTCGGTGGAGTAGTGAATCAGTGGAATCCCCAGGGCCTTGGCTTCCTGCGCAAGGATGCCGGGGGCGATGGCGTTGATGGCGAATGCGGCGTCTGGTTCGCTTTCGGCTTGGTCGACTGCGGTGTGGGCGGCGGCGTTGATGATCAGGTCGGGGCGATGGGCGCGGATCTGCTCGCGGATCTGGTCCGGTTTGGCCAGGTCGAGCTGGTTGCTGCCGAGCACCATCAATTCGCCCAGCCCCTGAAGGTGCGCTTGCAGTGCCTGGGAGACTTGGCCATGTTGGCCGGTAATCAGGATCTTCATGGGAACAGATCGGCGTCCATCAGCAGTTTGCCCGCCTGGTCCTTGGCGGACAGTTGCGGCGGCTCGTTCAGCTCCCAGTCGATAGCCAGCGTCGGGTCATTCCACAGGATGCTGCGTTCGGCGCTCGGCTGGTAGTAGTCGGTGGTCTTGTACAGGAACTCGGCGTAGTCGCTCAGCACCACAAACCCATGGGCAAACCCTTCCGGTACCCACAACTGGCGACGGTTCTGTGCCGACAGACGTACGCCCACCCATTGGCCGAAGTTCGGCGAACTGCGGCGAATGTCCACGGCGACATCGAGCACTTCGCCAGCGGTGACACGCACGAGTTTGCCTTGGGTGTGCTCCAGTTGGTAATGCAGGCCTCGCAGCACATTTTTTTGCGAGCGCGAGTGGTTGTCCTGGACGAACTCGCGCCTGAGCCCGGTAGCCTCTGCAAAGGCTCGGGCGTTGAAGCTTTCGTAGAAAAAGCCGCGTTCGTCACCGAATACTTTTGGTTCGAGGATCAATACACCGGGAAGTGAGGTGTCGATGATATTCACTGGTTGTCTCCCGCCAGGGAATACAGGTACTGACCATAACCGGTCTTGCCGAAGTATTTGGCGCGCTCCAACAAATGGTCGCGGTCGATCCAGCCGTTGCCGTAGGCGATTTCTTCAAGGCACGCCACTTTGAGACCTTGGCGACGCTCGATGGTCTGCACGTACTGCGACGCGTCCAGCAAACTGTCGTGGGTGCCGGTATCCAGCCAGGCGAAACCTCGACCGAAGCGCTCCACCTGCAAGTCGCCGCGCTTGAGATAAGCGTTGTTGACGTCGGTGATTTCCAGTTCGCCACGGGCGGAGGGTTTGACCGCCTTGGCGATGCTGACCACGTCGTTGTCGTAAAAATACAGGCCGGTGACGGCATAGCTGGATTTCGGTACAGCGGGTTTTTCTTCGATGGACAGGGCGCGGCCTTCGCTGTCGAAGTCGATCACACCGAAGCGCTCCGGGTCTTTAACCCAATAGCCAAACACCGTGGCACCTTTGCCGCGATTGACCGCCGCATGCAACTGCTCGCTGAAACGCTGGCCGTGGAAAATGTTGTCGCCCAGGATCAGGCACACGGGGTTGTTGCCGATGAACTGCTCGCCAATTAGGAAGGCTTGCGCCAGCCCGTCCGGCTTCGGTTGTTCGGCGTAGCTGAACGTCACGCCAAACTGGCTACCGTCACCCAGCAGGTTGCGGTATTGCGGTAAGTCCGCCGGCGTGGAAATCACCAGAATTTCTTTGATGCCTGCCAGCATCAGTACCGAGATCGGGTAGTAAATCATCGGCTTGTCGTAGACCGGCAGCAGTTGTTTGGAGACACCCAGGGTGATGGGGTGCAAGCGTGTGCCGGAGCCACCGGCCAAAACGATTCCTTTCATGCAATCAGATCCCTCGTGTCGGTATTGCCCAATCGTTCACCTTGATAACTCCCATCCTGAACCCTGCGGCACCATTCGAGGTTATCGAGGTACCACTGCACGGTTTTGCGCAGCCCGGTTTCAAAGGTTTCTTCGGGTACCCAGCCCAGTTCGCGTTCGATTTTGCTGGCGTCGATCGCGTAGCGTTGGTCGTGGCCCGGACGGTCTTTCACGAACGTGATCAGGTCGGCGTATTTCTCCACACCGTGCGGAGGGTGGGGTGCTAATTCCTCCAGCAGGCTGCAGATGCTGCGCACAACATCAATGTTCTTCTGCTCGTTGTGGCCGCCGATGTTGTAGGTCTCGCCGACTACGCCGTGCGTCACGACGGTGAGCAACGCTCGGGCGTGGTCCTCGACAAACAGCCAGTCGCGCACTTGCAAGCCATCACCATAGACCGGCAAAGGCTTGCCCGCGAGAGCGTTGAGGATCACCAGCGGAATCAACTTTTCAGGAAAGTGGAAGGGGCCGTAGTTGTTGGAGCAATTGGTCAGCAACACGGGCAGGCCGTAGGTGCGTTGCCAGGCGCGGACCAAGTGGTCGGACGCGGCTTTGCTGGCAGAGTAGGGCGAACTGGGCGCGTAGGGCGTGGTTTCGGTGAACAGATCGTCCACGCCGTGTAGGTCGCCGTAGACCTCGTCGGTGGAAATATGGTGGAAGCGAAACGCGCTCTTGTCTGGCCCGGAAAGGGTTTGCCAGTAGCCGCGGGCGGCTTCCAGCAGGCTGTAGGTGCCGACGATATTGGTCTGGATAAAATCCGACGGGCCGTCAATCGAACGATCGACGTGGGATTCGGCGGCCAGATGCATGATCGCTTGAGGCTCGAAGCGCGCGAGCACTGCGCTGACGGTGGCTTGGTCGATGATATCGGCCTGTACGAACTCATAGCGGCTATTGGCCGCGATACTGGTCAGCGATTCCAGATTGCCGGCGTAGGTGAGTTTGTCCAGGTTGAGCACTTCGTGCTCGGTGTGCTGAATCAGATGACGTATTAAAGCAGAACCGATAAAACCGGCGCCACCGGTAATGAGAATGCGCATGACTGGGGCCCTTTTCCTTAGGCGGACGTTTAGCGAATGGAGCATAGCTTGTGTTGTGGCGCTGGTCAGGACCGTGTGCATGTGGGGGTTGCGCAAGCCCCCTGAACAATGGCGATATACACGTCTAAAAAACGGCCTTTCTGGCACGTTGCAGTCATTGGGCAGCCAGCAAGACCTCAATTACAAAGTCGACAGCTCCCGCGGCCGGTTTGTTCTGAAAATCTGCCGGGGCGACTACGCCGCTGTGGAGTTGCAGGCCCAGCTCGCAGCCCTCAACACACTGCAGGGCGTGCGCGTACCCAAGGTCATCAAGGCGCTGAGCGGTGTACGGGTTGGTTCGCGCTCAGGGCGGCGTCTGCATCGCCGATGAAGTGCAGGTGGGCTATGGCCGCATGGGGCATTTTTTCTGGGGCTTTGAAGAGCAGGGCGTGGTACCTGACATCATCACCATGGCCAAGGGCATGGGCAACGGCCAGCCGTTGGGTGCAGTGATTACCCGGCGGGAAATCGCCGAGGCACTGGAGGCTGGAGGGTATTTCTTCTCGTCGTCGGGGGCAGCCCGGTGAGTTGCCGCATCGGCATGGCAGTATTGGACGTGATGGAGGAAGAAAAACTGTGGGAAAACGCCAAAGTTGTCGGAGGGCATTTCAAGACGCGGTTGGAAGCACTGATTGATCGCCATCCCTTGGTAGGCGCTGTTCACGGTTACGGTTTTTATCTTGGCCTGGAGTTGGTTCGCGATCGACAAACCCTGGAACCGGCGACCGAAGAGACCACGTTGCTATGTGACCGCCTGCGCGCGTTGGGGATTTTCATGCAACCTACTGGTGACTACCTGAACATCCTCAAGATCAAGCCGCCGATGGTTACGTCTAAACGCAGCGTGGATTTTTTTGTCGACATGTTGTCGAAGGTACTCGATGAGCAACTGTAATTAATCGATTGTTATCGGCTATTACCTGTCATATTTATCGATCATGCTTTTTGATCGCTTTTAAAGCCGATTTTTATCCGTTATAAAGTCGGCCTTTTCCCCCATTCGGAGTCCTGATCGCCATGACCACCCTGCACAGCACCCCCCGCGCCGATGGCTTCCATATGCCCGCCGAATGGGCACCACAGACGCAAACCTGGATGGTCTGGCCCGAGCGCCCGGACAACTGGCGTCTGGGGGGTAAACCGGCGCAGGCGGCTCATGTGGCAGTGGCCAAGGCCATCGCGCGTTTTGAGCCGGTGACCGTGGCGGTTTCTGCCGGCCAGTACGAAAACGCCCGCGCTCGTTTGGACGTGCCGAATATTCGTGTGGTGGAAATGTCCAGCGATGACGCCTGGGTACGCGACACTGGCCCGACGTTCGTGATCAACAACAGCGGCGAAGTGCGCGGCGTGAACTGGGATTTCAACGCCTGGGGTGGTTTTGATGGCGGCCTCTACTCGCCGTGGAATCGCGACTCGCAGGTGGGCGGCAAGATCCTCGAAATCGAGCGAGCACCGCGTTATCGCACCGAAGGTTTTGTGCTGGAAGGCGGTTCGATCCATGTCGATGGCGAAGGCACCCTGATCACTACTGAAGAATGCCTGCTCAACCGCAATCGCAACCCGCACCTTGACCGTGCCGAGATCGAAGCGGTGCTCAGCGCCAACTTGGCTGTGGATAAGATCATCTGGCTGCCAGACGGTCTGTTCAACGACGAAACCGACGGCCATGTGGATAACTTCTGCTGCTACGTGCGCCCAGGTGAAGTGTTGTTGGCGTGGACCGACGATGCGCAAGACCCGAACTACGCCCGCTGCCACGCGGCGATGGACGTGCTGCAAAGCAGCACCGACGCTCAGGGCCGCCCATTCACAGTGCACAAAATGCCGATCCCAGGGCCGTTGTATGCCACTGAAGAAGAATGCGCAGGTGTTGACCCGGTGGACGGCACCCAGGAACGTAATCCGACCGTGCGGTTAGCCGGTTCCTACGTCAACTTCCTGATCGTCAACGGCGGCATCATCGCGCCAAGCTTCGACGACCCGCTGGACAACGAAGCCAAGGCCATCCTGCAGAACCTGTTCCCGCAACACGAAGTGGTGATGGTGCCGGGCCGTGAACTGTTACTGGGTGGCGGTAATATCCACTGTCTGACCCAGCAGCAGCCCGCCCCGCACAAAAACTGAGTGCAGTTGTAACAGCGCCTTTCCGGCGGCCGGGTGCTACTCGGTTTCAGCGTCTGCAGCAAGCCCGCGGCCCAGTAAGGCCGCGGGCTTTTTTGTGCCCATAAGCCCGCAAGCACGCGACATTGGCATAGCTCTTGTATCGGTGTTGCCTCAGTGGCCCAAGGTGATAACTGCACAGTTCTGTCATAAACCTTGAGTAAGTTAGCCGCTCAAGCAGTAGGAGAGAGCGCTGAAATGAACGCCGATATCAACCCGATCTACACGCGCACCTTCCACCCTTTACGGGTTAACAACGATACGATCCATGCGCTGGGGCACTGGTTGAAGGAACACGGCGCGCGGCAGGTCCGGCGGCAATCGGATCTGCGCAGCGTGATGAGTGAACGCTACCCGGTAGGGTTGTTCAGTGATGATGAAGTGCACGCGTTGTGTGACCTGCTCAAAAACTGAACAACACGGCCATCAAAGGTTTGAGCGAGCCTGCTGCGGCGAGGGGGCTCGCCTGCGTTGTGCGGCGAAGCAGCCCCTCCCACACTTAAATTAAAAGCTGTAAGTCCCCGTCACCACTAGGTTACGCGGCTCCCCCGGCTGAATCTGCGCCACACTGGTTGCTGATTCGTAGTAAGTCTTGTCGGTAATGTTGTTCAGCGCCGCCCGCACGTCCCATTCTTTATGGCGGAACCCGACCAGCGCATCCCAACTGCCATAACCCGGTAGGACCACGGTGTTGAGACTGTCGGCATAACGGTCGCCCACCAGCGTCAGGCCGGTTTCTGCGTACCAGCCCATTTCCGGTTTCCAGGTGATAAACAGGCTGGCATTGCGCTTGGCGACGTCACTGACGCGCTTGCCTTCAAAGCCATTGTTGTCCTTCTCGACCTTGGCATCCTGCACGCCGACACCGCCGCGTACATACCAATTGCCGACGATCTTGCCGGTGGCCGTCAGCTCCACGCCACGCGAACGCTGAAGGCCGCTGAGCAGAATGATGGTGCGGTCAAGCGGGTCGTTGGTGCGGCGGTTGTAGAGTTCCAGTTCGTACACCGCCAGAGTGGTGCTCAGGCGGTCGTCGAGCCAGTCACTCTTCACGCCGATTTCTTTCTGCTTGGTCAGCTCGGGGCTCAGGTCGTTGACGCTGCCGGCGGCGTTCGGGGTGATGCCGATCAAACCGCCCCCTGCCGGTGAGAACGTCTTGCTCCACGAGGCATAGAACGAGTGGTGTTCCAGAGGCGTCCACACCAGGCCGAAACGTGGGCTGGCCTTGCGGCTGTCGACCCCCTCCTGAACATTGAGCAGCTTGTTTTTGGTGCTCACTTCAAACACGTCGTAACGCACGCCGGCCAGCACTTGCCATTGATCATTCAGGCGCAGTTGGTCCTGGACGTAAATGGCGCGGCTTTCGACTTCGGTGTGGTTGTTGCTCGACACGCTCATCCGCCCGGTATGGCTCAAATGACGATTCGGCTGGTTGAGGTCAATGGCCGGCACGGTCAGGCCACCACTGTATAGCTTTGGATCGCGACGTTGGCTGCCCAGCTCAAGGCCAGTGAGCAGGCGGTGTTCCAGGCCATAGGTACTGAAACTGCCTTCGAGCTCGACGTTGTTGAAAATGTTGAGGGTGGTCAGGTCCTGTTGCCAGCGTTGGCGTGTCACGCGGTTGTTCGCAGGGTTGTAGCCGGTTTGGTAGGTATTGTCGAAATCGCTGTCGAGCTTGAACACGCCCAGCGTCTGGCGCAGTTGCCAGTTGTCGTTGAGCTCGTAGGTGAGCTTGGAGCGCAGGGATTGGGTTTTGTCGTCGATGTAATCGCGGCTGTCGCCGTAGGTGGTGCTGCGGCTCACATCCGCTGGGCGCCCGTTGACGCCGGGCACGCCGCGATCAGGCGTGCGGTTGTAGCGGCTGTATTCGTATTGCACCAGCCAGTTCAGGTCAGGCGTGAGTTGCCAGCTCATGGACGGTGCAAACAGTTGGCGGCTGCCGCTGACGTCGTCGCGAAAGCTGTTGTTGTCCTGGTTACCCATGTTCAGGCGCAGGCTGATGTTATCGGTGGGGTCAGTGCTCAGGTCGGCATACAGGCTGCGCAAATCGTTGCTGCCGCCTTGCGCCTCGATGCTCGATTTGTGCCCGGCCGTTGGCAACTTGCTCACGCGGTTGACGATCCCTCCCTGACCGCCTCGCCCGTAAAGGACTGCTGCCGGGCCTTTGAGCACTTCGATGCGCTCGATGTTATGCAGGTCGCGCACGTACTGGCTGTCGTCGCGAATGCCGTCCAGGTAGAAGTCATTGCTCGCGTCAAAACCACGGATGCGCACACTGTCGAAACGTGTATCGGCGCCGCTGCTCACGTTGGGGATGCCGCTCAACGCCTGGCCCAGGTCGTTGGTGCCGTAGGACCGCAGGTTCTCAGTCTTCACCGAATCAATTGCCTGAGGCACATAACGCACGGGAGTGGCGGTGCGTGTGGCGGTGCTGGTTTCCTTGATGCGCGGGTCATCTTCGTCAGCTTCTGCGCTGATCGAGGTCTCGGGCAAGGTGGTGGCCGCACAGGCAAAACCGGCAGACAGCAGAAAAGAAAGCCCAAGAGTCATGGGTGTCAGGCGAGGGGCAGGCATTGGGAAAAGTATCCAAAATGTTTGGGAGGAGAAAACGCGCTAATGGTAATGCTTTGCATTTGCGCACGTTATCTATTACCAAACGTATCCACTTTGATATGTGTTACTGGATGTGTTTTTTTCTTGTATGCGACAAGATTTTTGTCGTTTTCAGACAGGCTATAGGCCTTTGCTTAGAATTATTTCGCCTAAATACAGACGATTCGCGAAATTGACACATAGTTCAACCCGCGACTAGGATTGCGCCCAACGCCTGTGGCTAACCGCCATGACTCATCTAATAAAAAAAGGCCCGCGGCATGTTCAGTCGTCCGCGGGCCTTCTTTTTTCCGGAAAAGTCGACACCAGAAAAGCGACATGGAGCCTGGTGTCACAGTGCGTACTCAACCAGAAATAAGGAATACAAGAAAATGTTGAAGCAACGGATGAGTCTGATCGCTCTGGGGATTTTGAGCGCATCGGCAGCAATGGCAAACGACCAGGAGCAATCCAAGGGTTTCGTTGAAGACAGCCACCTGAACATCGCAGCACGTAACGCTTACATCAGCCGTGACTACAAAAACGGCAAGCAAGACAAAGCCGAATGGGGCCAGGGCTTCATCGGCAAGTTTGAGTCCGGCTTCACCCAAGGCACCGTTGGTGTGGGTGTGGACGTGATCGGTCAGTACGCTATCCGTCTGGACGGTGGTAAAGGCCGCAGCGGCGCGGGCGGTATTAACTTCTTCAAGCAAGGTGACAGCGGCGCAGCAGCCGACGACCTGGCCAAGGGCGGCGCCGCGGTGAAATTCCGCGTATCGAACACCGTGCTCAAGTACGGGGATCAAATGCCGGCCGTTCCTGTGCTGCAGTACGACAACTCTCGTCTGTTGTCGGAAACCTACACCGGTACCTCGATCGTTTCCAAAGAGATCGAAGGTCTGCAACTGGACGCAGGTCGTTTCACCAAGGAAGCCCAAAAAGGTGCTGAAGGCACCGACAGCGGTAACCTGAAGAACATCAGCTACCTGGGCGGCAGCTACAAGTTCACCGAAAGCCTGTCGGCTGCGCTGTACGCTTCCGACATGCAAGACGTGCTGAAGAAGCAATACGTCAACGTCAACTACGTGCTGGCCCTGCCAGAGAAACAGTCGCTGACCTTTGATTTCAACGGCTACAAAACCAAGCTGGACAGGAGCTTCGCCGAGCAACGCGGTAATGGCGACGCGCGCGACAACAAAATCTGGAGCCTGGGCGCTACATGGGCTGTTGGTGCGCACAGCTTCACCTTGGCCCATCAGCGCAGTACTGGCGATACCGGTTACCTGTATGGCGGCTACCGTGACAATACCGTGGACACCGGCATCGGCGACGGCGGCAACACCATCCTGCTGGCCAACTCCTACTGGTCCGACTTCAACGGCAAGGACGAGCGCTCCTGGCAAGCCGGCTACGGTCTGGACTTCAGCACCTTCGGCGTGCCTGGCCTGACCTACAACGTGGCCTACGTTCGCGGTACCAACATTGACGACGGCAGTGGCCGTGGCAATGGCACCGAGCGCGAGATCTTCAACCAGTTCAAATACGTCGTTCAGAGCGGCCCAGCCAAAGACTTGAGCCTGCGTGCTCGTGCCTCGTGGTTGCGCGTTTCCAGCAATGCCGACAAGTACAACGTAGGCGGTAACGAAATCCGTCTGTTCGCCGACTACCCGATCAACGTTTTCTAACTGATCCCACGTCGCGCCTGATTCCAGGCGATAAAAAACCCCGACTGGTTCGGGGTTTTTTTATGTGCGCGTATCAGTCCTGGCGGCTCTGCAAAATCGTGCGCGCCAACGCGGCATTCTTGTAGTCGAGCATCAAGGACAACCCTTCATAGGGCTCTATCTTTTTATTGTCGATACAGAGCTGTGCCATCAGCAGCAGCACTTGGCGTTTCTTTTTATTAATTCGCACACCGGGAACGCCGAACGCTGTCTTGCGCGTTGCAGGTAATGGCGCCTCGGGCGTCAATTGAAGCGTTATCCAAATGCCCTGGACGAATTGCAGCGAAATCTCTTCGATATGTTCGATGGGCAGCGGCTGCGCCAGGTTATTGAACTCAAAATGTTCCGGCGTCAGGCGCAATGCGGTCTGCGGCGCACGAATGAATCGGCGGATGCCCAGCCACAGCAGGGCCAGCCCAATAACACCCAGGCAAGCGCCCGCGCCGACTGCCGACAGCGGCGTGCCTTTCAAACGCTCCGGGGCGAGCCAGACCCGGCTCAAGATAAACAGTGCAGCCAACACAAAGGGCAGGCCCGACAGCGCCATCAGTACCCCGCGCCACTGTCCTCCTTCATGCAATCTACGATCACCTTCGGTCGAAGCGGCCAGGGTTTCCAGCAGATGGGTATGCGCGGTGTTCTCTGACTCGGCCACTTCCATCACGTCGCCAGACAGCTGCGCGCGTAGGGCCTGTGGTGCGCTGAAGCAGGCATCTATCTGAGCATTCGCCGCGTCGCTATCCACCGCGCGGGTTGCGCTGCGCAGGGCATCGTCCAGCGAAACGTTCAGCGCCTGCAGGCGTTCGCCGTTGGAGGGATGGGAGTCGGTTGGGTGCGGTTGATGAATCGCCAAGGCTTCGGGCGGCAGTTGCAATTGGCACTCACGCAAGGTCGCGAGCACGGCGTCGGGCAGATCTGTCGCCGAGGCAGCGTCACACAATGCCAACAGTGAGTCCTCTATGTGCGGTTGCAACACCGACACCCGCAACAGCGCCGACGCCGCAGCTGTACTGCCAACCAGTCGCGCACCGGCCGCATCCGCCAGCAATTCGCGCTCACGGCTCCAGTGGTTAACCGCGTCATCAAAGCGCTGCATGAAAAACACACCGAACATGAACGACGGCCGCATCAGCCATCCCTGGATAACATCGCTGGCCAGCATCGTGTTCAACAGCGCTTCCAGGCTGCGATTAACCCCGTCGTAGATCGGCAAAAAACGCAGGCTGTATTCCGTGTCTTTCCCAGCAAAGTGCGCCAGCTCATGGCCGATCACCGCGCCGACTTCCTCGCGACTCAACAGGCCCAGGTACAACAGCGGCACATGCAGGGTTCGCCCCTGCAGCGAAGTGTTCGCCGGTTGCACAGTGGCCTTGCTGGACGTCACGTAAAAGCCCTGAGCCAGGCTCACCACAATATGGTCCGGCGGCAGCGCGCCGAGTTTGCCCGCCACTTCGTTCACATGGCGCCACAGCCCCGGCGCCTGCTCGGGCGTCACCACCTGCCCGAACATCTCCAGCGGTTCAGGCGTGAACATCCCCAGCATGTGGCGCAACTGTTTAAGCAACTGCCAGATCGAGTACAAGCAAAACGCCGCAATCACCCCCAGCACCGCCATCAGCTTGACCTCACCACTTCCCAGCCGGCCGATATGCCACATCGCCAAGCCTTCGTAGCTCAACGCCAAGGCGACGGTCGCCGCCATTGCCACCACATGGCTCACCAGCACGTAGGGCAACCATCGGCTGCCGATGGAGAACACCTGCAACAATGTTTCCCGCGATTGCTGCGCACGTCGTCCCGCCCAGTGCGTAGCAAGCAACGCGGTTACACCAATCAAAGCGGCGACCAGTCCCAGGCCCATCACCCAGAGCGCGATGACGCGCCGTGCATGATTGACGCGTTGAGCAGTGGGCAATTCAGCTTCGTTTCTTTCCAGTCGAGCGATGGCTTCCTGAACGCTGATCAGCCCCTCTGGCGCATCGGCGGTGGGCACAGGTTGCATGGCCGCCACCTCTTGCAACTGTTGTTTATAAGTAACGAGGTGGCGCTGGTAATCAATCGACGCCGCAGTAGCGGACTCCGCCCGCTCGCGCTCCCAGCCACCCAGGGCCGTCAGCAGCAACGGGAAAATCACCAGTAGGAAGATCAACTTCAAAGCGTTCATAGAGGTCCGTTCACAACGCGAGGGAATTGGTTATACCGAAAAAGCGGAAACGACGGGATAGGGGCATTTTGATCTATTGCCCGCCGATGGCAGGTTCAGGCTGATCAGGGTGGAACTCCAGAAACAACAAAGCCCCTGCATTTCTACAGGGGCTTTGTCTTATATGGCGCGGCCGTCGTCGTCTAAAAGCTAGGTGCGGCGGTGGACTTGGCTGAACGGCAAGCCGGATCGGAGAGCGGGGCAGTGGTGTGCGCTATAAGAGCACTCCCTCTTTATCTAACTACCTCACCCCTAAAACCGCTGGTATCCATAAGATTTTGGCGGAGTCCACGGAACGCCAAAACAAAAAAACCCGCCAGAAGGCGGGTTTTTCGGGGGTTCCAGAGATTTTGAAAGCCTTCTCTGGAACCTTGTATGGTGCGGCACCAGGAGTCGAATTTTCGCTTATGTTATTAATTTTTTTATATTTTTTTGTTGGTTCTCTAAGGGGTACCCTTAAAATTACCCTATTTAGCATGATACGACTATCCAACCCCAACTTTAAGATATTTAGAAGGCCGGTATAATAGCTAAAGTCTCGAAAAAGACTGTTCATCTTTAAATTGTAAAGTTAGATCGTGAACTTGTTTAATAGAAGCGACAGATATGATTGTATCTAAGAATTGTGTTTTAAGAAAACCCGAGGAGACCAGGTTTTCAAATAATGAAAGCAATGGCTTATAGAAGTCTGAAATGTCTACTAAAACTATTGGTTTATTGTGCTCCCCTATTTTTTGTGCGGAAATGTAGCTAAGTATCTCATCAATAGTGCCAATGCCGCCTGGAAGCGCAAGTATTAGATCGGACTTAGCAAGAATGGTCTCCTTTCGGTTGGCAGTATTGGCAGAAATAGTTATGTTGACGATGCGCTCATCTATACTTTCTAGTTCTTGTTTCAGGATGACTGCTTGTATATTCTCCGGATCTGCATAATTTTCTATGAACGTACCTATTAAGCCAGTTTTTCCGCCGCAGCATATTATTTCGCAATCTAGTGAGCTTAGCGCAGCTGCCAGATCAATTGAGGCTGATTGATATTCAGAAGTCTGGCCAATTGAGCTGCCGCCAAGGATAGCTATTGAAAATTTGGCCATCAACGAATCTTCAACGTTGGCTTAGGGGAAGGGATCGATCTCTGATAGCTAGAAATATCTGACTTCAGACTTTCCAAGGCTTCGTCAAGCTCGGTGCGCTTTTTATTGAAGCTGTTAACATCTTTGTCAAGTTGCAGTCGTTGGTTCTCGATTTTTTTTGCAGATTCAGCCGCGCTTTCTACGCTCTTAGTAATTTCTTTAATATCCTCGCCTACTTTTTTCTGTGACTCACTAAGTGAGGTAAGTTGCCAAATAGCGATTCCAGCAAATATTGCGACTATTGCCCAAAATGCGGCAAGGTTGATGTTGAACGTGGACTTAATTTCAGAGTGCTTACTGTTTATATATTCTAATATTTGACCCCCTGGCTTTTGTGAGTCGTTTCCGTCTAAAAACTCTGTAAAGTCACGCTTACCTTGGTATTGAGCCATGTAGCCGTCGGCACTATTGCTGGATAACGTTTGGAACTGTATTGTCGCGAAATGCTGTCCGCGATTTAGCCCGACAGGGGAACCGCTGGCATTATATAGCATACAAAAAAGTCCGCCCTGATATCCAGGGTCAACTTGTGGGCCATTAGATAAAACAACTCCGGAAAAAAATAATTTCACCCTGAGATCGAAGGTGCCACATATAAAGCGCGGGAACACTGCAGTTTCAGTCGCCTGAACCAGAACAAATGAGTATGGAGGTATATGAGCGGTTGGATTTTCCAAAGTTAGAGTATGATATTTACCCTGACACCAGTATTTGTCAGCCAAAACCAAATCATAACTGGCAGTTTGAATTCTTTTCGAATCAGCTTCTTGAAGAAGTGAATCCGCTTTTATTAATGTGGATATGGTTTTTTTACCTAAGACGCCCCCTCGACCTCCTAAGAGGTTAGCAATCTCAAATACAGCTTCGAATATTGTTTCTTCATTGCCTCTGATAACTATATCGCAATTCTGTACAACAATTTTATCAGCGTCAAAAGTTGCCTGGGTAGCTTTTCTGCTTCCCACATTGTTAACTCGTTGGTGTTGAGCTGCGAGGTCAGAAATCGTGTCAAGACCAACAGTCACGATCTCAAAATTCCGGCTAGTAGCAGATGCAGCTAAACTGCCGATATGAGCAGGATGGAAAACAGTAATCCCAACTTGATCAATTTCTTCAAGTTGAGATTTTCTCATGCCATATTTGGAACTTCCTACGTCAATGGTCCAAGCATAGTGCGTATCGACCCATTGGTCTACATAGTCGTATTCGGTGTCACCTACGTAGCGAGGCGCTCTAGTAGTACTAGGCTGAAGAACACGATATGAGGTCTCAGAAGCAATCCGATTTAGAGCCGTAGATTTTCCTGAGCCCTGTAAGCCAACCAATATAACTAATGTACGCATCCATTTATACCTTAACTATAATTTCCAAATATGTGGATGGTTTCTCGTTTGATTGAAGTCCACGACTGTCGCGCTCGAACCTGTCTTATAGACCGATCTACTTCAATTACTTTTTCCCATCGATTTTTAATTAGGCAATCGGTCATTGCCTGTGTTCCGATGTCTCTGCCTGCGTCTTTGTGCGGTAGAACAAATACTGCATGTCCTGAATGTTCTATATAGCTTAGTTGGGTATTAAGCGCTGCAGAAATTTGGTTAGCCCAGTCAACATGTGAGGTTGATAGGAAGCGCTTTCTACGGGCGCCGATTTCCTTTTGGCACATGCTAGCTACTGTCGAATCGGCAAATCCAAACATGTAGAGTGACAGCCTTTGAGCTAATGTGTAGTCAATTGCTCCAGCGTAAGGCGGACTGGTCACAAGTAAAACACCAGTTTGGTTCGGTATATCAGTTGGAGGGGTTGCATCGCCCCAGTTGTGCAATGAGACGGTAAGTCTGATATCGTTCGATTGCTTTTCACTGAGTGTGTCAACTTCCGTATTTCGCAGCATCGTTTCAAATCGCGTTAGCCATCGACCGGCCGTACCAAAAACATCCTTTTGTACACGTTGTTTAGGCTTAACGTTATCTGCAATATGGCCCCAGCTTTTATTTTGAGAAGAGCAGGCACGCAGAATAGACGACGTCATGGCTTTTATGATGAGTCCAACAAAATCGCTGCCTAGGTTCCAGTTATCAAGATTGTTGAGTATTAACACTCGTCTTAGCGTGTCCTCCTCGAACCAATCAGAAAGTAGATCCGTACAGCTATCATTTGTATAGACTTTTATGAATTTTTCTGGAGAGGGAGATATCAGTCCATTCATGATATTGTCAATATCAAATGTAAGGGATGCTGTTCCGTCAAGTAAAGGCTGAGTATCCAAATCTCCCGCGAGTTGCTTTAATTTTTGCCTTATTTGATTAAAGATCAAGGCCACCAATCGCGGATCTATCGTTTTTAGTAGTACCATTCCCCCAGCAACATACGCCGCTAAACAGCCGATTGGATTGGCTTCTAACATCCATGCCTTGCGGGCCTGACGGACTGCCTCTAATCCTGTGGTACCAACGCCACCATAAGGGTCGATAACTAAGTCATCAACTTTTGATAAGGCTTGGATAAGTGTCGCTGGTAAGTCGGATGGATACGTACCAGGGTACCAATGGATGCTCTTAGTTATTCCTGGTAAATGTTCCGAGAAATCCCAGTCTACAACTTCAAGTTGTCGCTTTATTTTCTCAGTAATCATAATAGTGAGGTTTGGCTCATTGGCGCTGTACCCATAGGATCATCGAGTTCAATTAAGTTTTCTAATCCTTCGCTTTGGAAAATATCCAAAGAGGTCTTTATTATATCCCGGTGCTCGGCTTCCGAAAGTAGTGATTGTGAAAATAATCCAATTAAAAGTTGTCTGCTGTCTTGGCCAACAACCATTTCTTTTGATTCTTCGGTTGAAATAAATGTGACACTACGTTCGGTCTTTCCTTTATCTAAAATTAAGTGAAGTAAAATTTTAGATGTTTTGGACTTTCCGGATGTCAATATTTTTTTCTCGATTCTGCTTTTGGCCTCTGTTGTCGACAGCTCTTGGTATTTACTAATACTCGTGGAGGATAACATTGTTATAGGGTGATACAACTCGCCTCGGCGTAGTCGGAGAACCAGTTCTTTTATTTCCTGTGGCGCACCAATCGATTGGCTTTGAATAAAATCTAAAAACTCTAGGTCTGTTTTTATCCAAGAGTCGGCGCCAATTATTTTATATCTGGCGGCAAGCTCTATTGCTTTAGTTAGCATAGCTTTCGCAGAAAACTCTGCCCAGTCGAGTAGCAACAAGCGATAAAGATTTGTTCTAATGACTTGCCACCGTTCGATGAGGGAGGCGGAGGCGCTTGGAAGGGCTAGTCTTCCATCTTGAATACAGATATTTTTCAAAAGCTCTAAGGGTAATTTCTTTTCGCTCTGATCGACTATCCCGACGTGAAAAGCAAGTCTCACAACATTGTCTATATTGTCTAAATCCATTGTCCCAGCTATCAACGGACCATATAATCCATCGCCGTGAATAATGCTGGTCACGTTTTCCCACCGACTGCCTAGAAAACGGGATGCAGAAAATGTCTTACCAGCAAAGGCTGCACCTGCTAGCATCTGTTGATGATATGTAGATCTCCATCCATGTTTAATATCATCGTGCAGAAATTCTTCTTCTCCCAAGTTATCCTCTAACACGTATTGCATGGAGTGGCCAAAGGGTCCAGTTTGCATGTCGTGGAGAGCCGCAGCTGCTACCAGGTCGCGCGCTTCGCTTTCAGGTAGCTTTTGAAGCTTTGCCCACTCTTTCGCCAGATGCATCACTCCGATAATATGCTCAAATCTAGATATCTCGGAAGCGCCGGTCACCAGCATGGAATTTATATTGCACATGCGTACGTAACGTAGTCGCTGGATTTCAGGGAGCAACAACAGACTATTTTCAAACTCAGAAAAATCGATGCGCCCATAAAGGGGATCCCAAGATCGCCTAACGTACATCTCCATACTCCTCTGCCGCAAACCACCCCGAGATTGCAGCTTGAAGTAGTCCCCGAGCATGTCCAGAACTATCGCCCAGTGCGTACAGTCCTGGTTCTGTTGTTTTATGAGACTCTGGGAGCGCAAATGTGCTCCAATGCCAATCTAAAAGCGGCAAATGGATTTTATGGTCCATGCGCGTATCCCAAAGTTTGCATGAGTCTAGCATTCGACCGAACTGCTCTAACTCATTAACTATTTCGTCCCCGAATAGATTACGCATTATAGATGGGATTGTGAATTCCTGCTCGGATTTTCTTACAATGTCACTTTCTAGTAATAATTCTTTATGTGATAAGTATGCTGTATTTCTGAAGTTTTGAAGAATTAAATCTTTGTCGCTTGTTCGGCAAAGTATTCCGACATTGGCCGTATTGATCGTGTCATCGGCAACGACCCCGCCAGGTATGCTGCCGCTTAAATAGTCATATCTGTAGATCGTTCCTGGGGAGTTCAAGCAAAACGTCCTACAGTTTCCATTAAGTATTTTCGCGTCAGGTCCATAGCTTCGCAGCCCCGATACCCCATCCTTAGACAAAAACTCAACTCTAACCCCGATATCCAGTCCCTTTCCCGTAGTTGGTAATGCGCCAGCGGCCGCAATTATATTATTGGATAGGCGACCTGCGGCATAGAATACGGTACTACATGTAATGGTTTTCTCTATTTCTTGTCCGTTGTCGATGCGTACTGACCACCCTTCTTTCGATTTTACAATATGAGTTGCTTCTCCGGCTATAATTCTGGTGCTGGAGCGAACTTTGTGGTCTAGTTTATCTAAGAGTATGTCAATTTCCGTAGGGCTGAGAACTATAGAGCTATACTTTCGCAGGGTTGCGTTAGAAGATAGTTCAACAAAATTATCACTAGATAGGGCAGTGTTTTTTTGTTCAAGTGATAATATCTTTAATATTTTTTCAATTGCTTCGGACAGCCGAATCTCTGACCCCGCCACATGTACTAACCCCATGCCTGCCGGGGGTAATGAGAATTTAGCACCTGAAAATCTTGCAAACCCCCCAAGTCGAGATTTTGCGTCCGGGAGTGGGTTATCGATCAATATATGTGGAATTCCCTGATTAGATAAATTTATCGCAGAAAATATTCCTGCTAGGCCCCCTCCAATAATTACCACTTCAGTATCGGTTATAGTATTGGAAGCATAATTTTCATTATCCATGTGTCTGACACCCTCCCTGCTCATGCATATTAGATATTGATGTGATGATAACCCGTAGCCAAGCACACCTCTGTGCAAGAGTGGGTTGTACCTACCTAGCCCACCTAATCTACCGCATTCAGGTGCCTACCATATAATCCCGAGTCTTGGGTTGTGAACGAAGGATTGTGGATTGCGGGTACGGACTTGGCAGTATTTATAGTGGTGCGTCCATGTTGTCGACCCCCGCTTTCCTTGTTGGAGCCACACTGTAGTGACCGGTCTGGAGGGAGCATCGATGCTGAATATTGCTGAATTGCCCGATGCAGTATTCCAATGGAAGCTCCATTGTTGAAGGCTTGATTTGAACACATTGGCTGGGTAGCGCCCGCTAAGCTACAGATCCTGCAAGGCACTCTCCACGTCCGTCCAGAGCTCAACAGTGGTGTCGTCGGCCCATTCCTCGCCCATAGAGGGGCAAAGGTACGCGCTTCGCCAAAATGGCATGATCCTAGTGCGCAAAACAGGGAGGCAGACCACGATAATCCGGTAGGCCCATCGTATTAATTCTCATGTTTCGTACCA
The DNA here is from genome assembly GCF_054683855.1 of Pseudomonas sp. H1_D04. Classification (NCBI taxonomy): domain Bacteria; kingdom Pseudomonadati; phylum Pseudomonadota; class Gammaproteobacteria; order Pseudomonadales; family Pseudomonadaceae; genus Pseudomonas; species Pseudomonas sp. H1_D04. Next base: position 1,850,070 of record NZ_CP162826.1, on the reverse strand, counting down.
AAACAAGCTTTGCTATGCCTAGTGGCTGAATTTCCAGGATTTTCCTAATCGTTTTGTGAGCAGTTGCACCGTCAGTAAAAAGTAATAGCGTGTCGATTCCGCATACCTATTCACGTGGTGATTTAAGAACCACTCGAAATGCTTTTGCTTCCACGTCCATGGATTGTCTCGATGCCAGCGGTCGGCAATTGCAATCTGGATGGCCTTGGCCTGCCGAATGTGGCGCAATCGTGTGGTATGCGATCCGCTCAGGACGCTCGCTAGGAATAGCTCCATATCGAATGCTTTACTCATGTCCGGCCACCGATGTACGCCGATACCACGTCGATTCGACCGTGTCCCAGCTCATAGCTGATTTTTAATCGTGCCTCTCGATCAAGGTGTGGATCGAGCCGTCTGCACCCGCCACTGTTGGTGGGCGCTAGGTGATGGGTGATCTGTTCATAGCGCTCGCACGCGTAGGCCGCGCGCAATTCGTGGAACCCTTTGAGGTAGTGCTTATGGAGGATGTCCCGCGCGAGGCGAACGATCCGCTGTTGGAAACTTAGGTAGCTTTCATCCGGTGCCAGCAGGTTGCGGCTACCATCGGGCGAGACCTGATGGGCGAATGCCAGGGCATCGCGGATGTAATCGTTCACTGTGATCCAGCGAGGTGCCGACGCGCCTGAGCGGCCACCCTTGGTGCCGTCTTGGATGTTGATCTTGCCGTATTGTTCGGCCTCACGATTAAGGCGCGGAAGGTCGGCCAAGATCGCCTCGCGCAAGCGCATGCCAGTGGCGCGCGCCAAGAGGGCGATGGCGGCAGCACGTGGATGCTGTTCACGAAGCGCTTCGACGATGCGCATAACTTGCTCATGAGCTTGGCCTTGGGGAGCGGTTGTGCGAACGGTGGTCCGTTGCATTCCCAGCGCGTCACTCGGGCTCGGCACTTTTACATACTGATCACCACGAAGCGCGGCCATGGTCTGGTTCACGCTGGACAACCGGTTTTGCGCGGTGGCGGTGCCTATAACGCCTTGTTCGACTTGCTTACGCAGATGTCCTGCGTAGTCCAGCAAGGTCTGCCGATCAATCTGGCGCGCGTCGTTAAACCCGGGTCCATCCTCCGACCGACACCAGCGCACAAACGCCTGCCACCGATCACTGTGTGCTTTGACCGTGCCGTAATGCCCGCCGCCAAACATGTCCCGCAACGCCTGTGCCCCGGCATAACTCAATTGCCGGCCATAGCCAAAATTTCGCCCGTTTCGTCTACCTACCAATGCCATGATCAAACTCCTCTCGAAGCCAAAACCTTTGAAACTTTCCCCACGTCATCCCGCCAAGAATGTTGAGTGTTATCAGGGATCAAGGCCCCTGCGACCTGTGAGGTTTGTCCACTGACGCGGGACTGGCGGCTCTTTACGACCGAGAGCTTGGGCATCTCATGATCTGGCCTCCTGAACACCGATAGCGGTGGGCGGGTGGAGGCTGCACTGGCTGACGAGACCGGTGCCGCGAGATCCTGAGTCAGGTGAAAGCAGCGAGGCGATGACCGGGGCATACCTGACTGTCAGTCAGGGGCAGTCCATTCCGTGGGCTGCGGCATCATCATCGGCATCTCTGTGGCGAGTGAGCATTCGGTGTTTGTCATGCCGATTGTCACGAGGGGGAAAGCCGCCAAGCCCGATGCGAGCAGGGCTGCAGCAGTTTGAAAGGCGCCCGTCTCTTTCCGGAAGAAAGAGACGGGCGCAGGTTGGCGCAATGAAATGGCCAAGCGGATAGGTTGCTGCAGGGCAGCTATAAAGGGGTATGAGTTGCCGCAGTGGGCACTCTGGTAGAAGTAGGCATCCATCACATCGCTGTGACCGTGCGAGCCACCGGACGCTAATCGCACTTTGGGAGAACCACCACCGTGTGGCGTAGCCTTAAAGGTTCTGGCTACCTGGGTTGCTGTCGACGACAGCGTTTTGCCCGATCTTTTCTACGCCTGTGGATAATTCGGGTCAAGACACCAATTTTCGGGAGTTCTGCGGCTGTGGATGAAATTATCCACCGGTGGAAATCTGTGGTTTTCCACAGACAGTTGCGTGGGCTTTAGTTTTTTTAAGTGAGGTCCATCCAAGCAGGGCGGCTTTGCGGCCCTGTTTAGATGGACCCGCGTGGACAAGCGGATCACTGAGATATGAAGACCGAGCGCTTACTCGGTTGCGCCACGTTTTGCTTTTAGGCGAGTGACGTTCGCTCCGGTCTGGTTCGCGAACTCGTGTGGAGTGATATGTTCCTGCCGGTTGGCCTCTAGGTACCGGCTCCACCAGTTCATGATCAGCCTGCGCTCCTCGATGAACTCGGCCTTGTGGATGTAAGCGGCGCGGACGTTGTTGCGCTCCTTGTGGCTCATCTGCCGTTCAATGGCTGTCTCCGACCACAATCCTGACTCGATCAGTGCGCTGCAGGCCATCGAACGAAATCCATGCCCGCAGATATCGGTTTTGGTGTCGTATCCCATCGTCCGAAGCGCGTTGTTCACGGTATTTTCGGACATGGGTTTCCAGGGCTTGGCATCGCCTGCAAACACCAGGTCGAATTTACCGGTGAGTGCGTGGATCTGTTCAAGCAAGGCCACAGCTTGCGGCGATAAGGGTACAAGGTGGATGTCCCCGGCCATCTTCGTACCCCTTGTGGAAAAGGGTACTCCCTCCAGCGCTGGCCGAGTGTCTGGGATTTCCCAGGTGCCGCGCTTGAGGTCGAACTCGCTCCAGCGTGCGAAACGCAGCTCGCTGGATCGTACAAACACATGCAGCGATAGCATGACCGTCAGCCGTGTAACTGTCCGGCCTTTGTAAGTGTCGATCCGTTCCTGTAGTTCAGGCAGTCGCGATAAGGGTAGAGCGGGGCGATGTACCACCCGCGGGGCTTTGATCAAGCCTTCGAGGTCGTAAGCAGGGTTGGCGGTGATAAGCCGGAGGCGTTTTGCCTCGCGCATGATGCTCTGCAGGTAGTTTTGTACCCTTAAAGCTACGTCTATCGTTCCGCGCTTCTTGATCGCTTCCAAGGGCTGCATGAGGTCATGGGTGTCGAGGTCGACAATAGCGCTGGCGCCGATCAGCGGGAACACGTGGGTTTTGAGGCGGCTCATCACAGTCTTGGAATGGCCTGGTGCCCACTTGGCCGACATTTCCGTATGCCAGTCGAGCGCAACGCTTTCAAAGGTTCTGCCTTTGATTACGGCTTCCGCCTTGGCTTGGTGCTTGGTCTCTATAGGATCAACGCCATCCGCCAGCATTCGCTTAACTTCCAAGCGCTTGCGGCGCGCATCGGCGAGGCCAATGACGGGGTAGTTGCCGAACGAGGTCAGTCCTTCGCGTCCGTCAGGTTTGACGTAACGGAGCCGCCAGCCTTTGCGGCCATTGGGTTGGACTAGGAGGTAGAGGCCATCGCCGTCGAAAAGCTTGTAGGCGCGGTCTGTAGGTTTTGCCAAGCGGCAAGCTGCGTCGGAGAGCGGAGCTGTGGTGCGCGACATAAGGGTACTCCCTTTTATCGAAGTGACCTGTATCCCAAACTCTACCCTTAAAACGGTTGGAATCCACCAGTTTCTGACGGAAACCGATGGAACGCCAAAACGAAAAAACCCGCCAGAAGGCGGGTTTTTCGGGGGTTCCAGAGATTTTGAAAGCTTTCTATGGAACCTTGGATGGTGCCGGCACCAGGAGTCGAACCCGGGACCTACTGATTACAAGTCAGTTGCTCTACCAACTGAGCTATACCGGCGTGTTAGGGCGACGATTATAGCGACTGAAAAGGTTCTGTAAACCCCTGAAATCTGACTATTTTTGCGAAAACCCAAGTTTTCGCAAATCTCCCCACATTTCTGCGCGTCACCCGCCAAGAATCAACGCTCGTGCATCGCCTCTGCACGGGATTTGATGATCGGTTTGAGCAGGTAGCTCAGGATGCTCTTCTTGCCGGTGATGATGTCCACCGACGCCACCATGCCGGGGATGATCAGCAAGGGCTTCTCATCGGTGCCCAGGTGGCTGCGGTCGGTGCGCAGTTTGATGATGTAGAAGGTGTTTTTCTTCTCTTCATCCATCACGGTGTCGGCACCGATGGTTTCGAGTTTGCCTTTGAGGCCGCCGTAGATGGTGTAGTCGTAGGCGGTGAATTTGATCATGGCTTCCTGGCCGGGGTGCAGGAAGGCGATGTCTTGTGGGCGGATTTTCGCTTCGACCAGGAGGGTGTCGTCCAGTGGGACGACTTCGGCCATGTCGCTGCCGGGCTGGATCACGCCGCCGACGGTGTTGACCAGCATCTGCTTGACGATACCGCGCACGGGCGAGGTGACCATGGTGCGGCTGACGCGGTCTTCCAGGCCTTTGGACGTTGCCTGAGCCTTGCTCAGGTTGGTGCGGGCTTCGTTCAGCTGGGCCAGGGCTTCGCTGCGGAATTTGCCGCGTGTTTCGTCGACCTTGCGCTGCACTTCGTTGATCGCCGCCTGGGCGCGGGGGATGGCCAGGGTGGTGCCGTCGAGCATGCCGCGGGTTTCAACTTCCGAGCGTTTGAGGCGCAGCACTTCTACCGGGGAGATTGCGCCTTGCTGTACCAGTGGCTCGGACATGCCGATCTCCTGGCGCAGCAGGTTCAGGCTGTTGCGGTATTGCTCCTGCTTGGAGCTGAATTCGCGCAGCTCTTGCTGGCGTTGCAGCAGTTGCTGTTGCAGCCCGCCAATCTCATCGGCCAGTTGCTGGCGGCGGCTAAGGTACAGCGACTCTTCGTTCGAGGCCTGGTTAGGCACGGCTTTGCGTGCGGCATCGGTGATGTTCAGCGGGCGGTTATCGACTTCCGCGCTGAGACGCTCCACGCGCAGTTCCATGGCCACGCGGTCGGCTTCGGTTTCGCCGACGTTGGAGGCAAATCGGGTGTCATCCAAGCGAATCAGCGGCGCGCCGGCTTCGACGATCTGGCCTTCGTGCACGTAAATCTGGGCAACGATGCCGCCCTCCAGGTTCTGGATCTTCTGGATGCGCGACGAGGGGATCGCCTTGCCTTCGCCCTTGGTCACTTCGTCGATGATCGCGAAGTGTGCCCACAGCAGCAGGAACACGAAGAAGCCGATCACGGCCCAGATGGTCAGGCGCACGATGCGTGGTGCGTCGTCGATCAGCGCCTTTTCGACTTCGGGCAGTGGCTGATCATCGAGCGAGTCGCTGCCCTTGAAGTAGCGGAAGATGACGTCTTTCCAACGGCCTGGGCCGGACTTAAGCAACACTGATCTGCCCCTTTTTCAGCGCTTCCATAACGGCCGCTTTTGGACCGTCTGCGAGGATCTGGCCACGGTCGATCACCAGCAGGCGATCTACCAGGCTCAACAGCGAAGCACGGTGGGTGACGAGAATCACCGTCTTGTTTTCGATCACCGACTGCAAGCGCTGTTTGAGGCGCTCTTCACCGGTGTTGTCCATAGCGCTGGTGGGTTCGTCCAGCAGCAGAATCGGCGGGTTCAGCAGCAGCGCACGGGCCAGGGCAACGTTCTGGCGTTGACCGCCGGAGAGGTTCTGCCCGCGCTCGCCCACTTGCAGCTCGTAACCTTGTGGGTGCAGCCTGGCGAACTCATGCACGCCGGCGAGTTCTGCGGCTTGCAGCACCATCTCATCGTCCACGTAGCGCGCACCCGAGACCAGGTTGTCACGCAAGGTGCCGGCCAGCAGTTGGATGTCCTGGGCGACGTAGCCGATGTTGTGGCGCAATTCGCTGACGTCGATCTGGCGGATGTCTACGCCGTCCACCAGCAACGAGCCGGAGTCCGGCTGATACAGGCCGACCAGTAGCTTGGCCAGCGAGCTTTTGCCCGAGCCGCTGCGGCCGATGATGCCGATTTTCTCGCCGGGACGAACATTCAGGTTGATCCCGCGCAGAGCCAGGGTTTGCTGGTTCGGGTAGGTAAAGTCGACTTCGCGGAACGTCATCGCGCCTTGCAGGGTTTTGCGGCTAAGCGGGCGTTCGTCGAAGTTGCGTTCCTGCGGCAGCTCCATCATCTGGTCCACCGAGACCATCGTCACCTTGGCTTGCTGGTAGCGCGTCAGCAGGCCCGACAGCTGGGCCAACGGGCCAAGCGCACGGCCGCTGAGCATGTAGCACGCCACCAGGCCGCCCATGCTGAGGGTGCCATCGATGATTTGGTACACGCCGAAGATAATCATCGCCACGCCCGCCACTTGCTGGATCAGCAAAGTGATGTTCATCGCCAGGCCGGACAGCACTTTGACTCGCAGCTCCAGGCGGCTGAGGGTGCCAATGGTTTGTTCCCACTGGTACTGACGTTCGCTTTCGGCGTTGTTGACCTTTACCGCGTCCAGCCCGGCGAGCGTCTCAATCAGGCTCGATTGACGCTCGGCACCCAGGGCCATGGTGCGCTCAAGTGTTGCCGTGAGCGGTTTTTGCAGGAAGTGGCCGATGCCCAGGGCGAGTGGGAAGGCGACGATGGGAATCCACACCAAGTGGCCCCCCAGCAGCGCGATCACGCCGAGGATGATCAGGGTAAAGGGCAAATCGATCAGGCTGGCAAGGGTCAGGGAGGTGAGGAAGTCGCGCATCCCCTGAAACTCGTGGATGTTGGAGGCGTAGCTGCCGACGCGCGCTGGGCGCATTTTCATCGACATACCCACGATGCGCTCGAACAGCGTCGCGGAAATGATCAGGTCGGTTTTCTTGCCCGCCAGGTCCAGGCACAGACTGCGCATGCTCTTGAGCAGCAGGTCGAACAGGTAGGCGCCACAAATACCGATGGCCAGCACCCACAGGGTGGCGGTGGCCTGGTTCGGCACCACGCGGTCGTACACGTTCATGACAAACAACGGCGCAGCCAGGGCGATCAGGTTGATCACCAGGCTTGCGGCGATAGCGTCGGCGTACAGCCAGCGGGAGCGTTTGAGGGTGTCTTTGAACCACGAACGTGCGCGGGGGATCAGCGTGCCGCTGGTGACGTCAAATTTATGCTGCGGTTGGGCGAAGAAAACCCGACCGCTGTAATCCTGAGTCAGCGCCTCACGGGTGACCTGGACTTCGCCGCCGTCGCTTTCGCTGAGCAGCAGGCGGGCGGTATCACCCTCCCATCCCAACAGCACCGCACTGCGTCCTTCCTTTAATAGCAACAAGGCCGGCAATGCGATGGACGGGATTTGCTCCAGCTTGCGCTGCAGCAAACGCCCCTGCAAACCCGCCCGGGCTGCTGCGCGCGGCAGCAAATCCGGGCTCAGGCGCTGCCCCGCCAAGGGCAGGCCGGTGGTCAGCATGGCCCGGCTGGCAGGCTTGTAATGCAGCGAACAGAGAGCCAACAACCCATCTAGCAATGGGTCGTCATGCTGAGCGCGCGGGTCATGGTGAAGTGGCGCCAAACCTATTTCGGAATCCAAGCTGACTCTCTCTTAAACGGTTCTGTGGTCCAACGCCGTCAAGAATCAGTTCATCCCTGGCAGGTTTACCGACGGTTTAATATCGTTTTGCACAACTGATGCCATCGGAGCGACTACGCCCTGACTTCTCAGCAATTGGCCCATGTCGGCCTTGATACGGTACTGGGTGTAAACGTAGAGGCTTTTGATCTGCGCCAAACGTTGCTGAGCAGTGAACAGTTCGTTCTCGCTGTCGAGCAAGTCGAGCAGTGTACGCTCACCGAGGCTGAACTGCTGCTGGTACGAGGTGCGCACTTTGGTGCTGCGGTCGACGTACTGCTGCGCGATTGGCACTTGCTGGCTGGCGTTGTTGTAAGCGTTCCACGCCAGGCCCAATTCTTCGTTCAACTGGCGCAGGGCGTTGTTGCGGATATCCAGCGCCTGGGTGGCCTGGGAAGCCTTGGACTGCAGGCTGGCCTTGTCGCTGCCGCCGTTATACAGGTTGAACTGCATGTTCAGCATCGCGGAGTAGCCATTGTCATGGCCCTCTTCGCCGCCGATGTTGTTGTTGGCCGAGCGTTGCAGCACTGCATCAAAGCGCGGGTAGAAGGTCGACTTGGCTGCTTCGTACTGCTTTTCGGCAGCGGCGATGTCCGATTCGGCCGAGCGCAGCACCGGGCTGTCAGCAATCATCTGGCGGCGCGCGTCTTCCAGGCTGGCTGGCAGCAGGGTCACCACGCCCAGTGGGCGTTCCAGTTGGTCGGGCTCTTTGCCGACAACGCTGAGGTAGTTGGTGTTGGCGTCAGCGAGGTTGGTCTGCTCGGTGATCAGGTTGTTTTGCGCCTGAGCCAGTCGGGCTTCAGCCTGGTCCATGTCCGCCATTCTTCCGACGCCACGGCTGGTGCGCAGTTTGATCTGGTCAAAAATGCGTTCGTGGCTCTTCAGATTGTCTTCTGCCAACTGCACCATCTCGCGACGGGTCAAGACATCCAGATAAACCTGAGCAACGGTCAGTGCAGTGCGCTCGGAAGTATTGAGCAGCGCATACCCACGGGAATTGGCGGTGGCTTGTTGGCGGCCGACTTCATTGATGGTGCCAAAGCCCTGGAACAAATTTTGTTGCAGGCGGATGGTCGATTCGCCGCGGTTCAGGGTTTTCCAATCGTGGCTGTTGCTGGCGGCGCGGGTCGAGGTGTTGTCCGAGCTTTCACGGCCATAGCCGCCCAGCAGGTCGACTTTAGGCAGGTAACCGCCCTGCGCCTCTCTGACCTGATAGTCAGCAGCAATGCGCGCATTGATTGCGGCCTGGATCTCCGGGTGGTTTTTCACGGCATCTTGCATGGCTTCGGGCAGGGTCTGAGCCTGGACGAAACTGGCGGCTAGAGCAAAAGGCACAGCTTTAAGAAGGTGCAAACGCATTCTGATGTTTCCCCGGGGATTGGTTGCCTGAAAAACCGCAACAAACTTGGAATATTGCATTGGAGTGGCAACTCGAAATGCCCGTTTTTCTAGGGCGCCGGAGGGCGCAAACAGAAAGTCGCGAGGCCGTTTAAATATCAATGTGACATTACCGGGCGGATTGTTTAGGATGACGCCCAATAGGTCAATACCTTGACGGAAAAGTAATTCTCCTGACGGAACAACAAAATATTGACGCCAAATTTCTTACTTAGAAACTACGTACTCCAGCTATTGAATCGGCACCCATGAGACGGCCGGTCACCTTGATGGATACCCCCTGACGGTAATACACGGAGAGTCTTTTATGAGCAGCGTTGCGGTCGTCAAAAGCATTGTCGGTCAAGTGTTCGCAGTTTCCCCGGAAGGGATTCGCCGCCTGCTTGTAGAAGGGGATCGCCTGTTTGCAGGGGAGCAGGTCGATACCGGTGCTTCGGGTGCCGTGTCGCTGGAACTGGCCGACGGCCGCGTCATCGACCTGGGTCGCGACACTCAGTGGAGCGCGAACGCTCCTGACTCGGTCACCGACCTCAGTGCTGCGACTGCTCAAGCTGCACCGTCCGTTGCCGAACTGCAGCAAGCCATCGCTGCCGGCGCTGACCCTACCCAAGACCTCGAAGCCACCGCTGCCGGCCCGACCTCCGCAGGCGCAGACGGCACTGCGGGTGGCGGTCACAGTTTTGTTGTGCTGGAAGCCACAGCAGGCGTGGTTGACCCCACCATTGGTTACCCAACGACCGGCTTGAATGCCGGTGACGCCGTAGGCACGACCCAAACCGGTGCCGACAACAACGGCGTAGATCCGCGCAACGTCACCATTACCCTGACCGCCACGCCGAGCATCACCGAAGCCGGTGGCGTAGTCGTTTACACCGTATTCATCACCCAGGCACCGACCAGCGACCTGACCGTCACCTTGTCCAACGGCCTCTCCGTTGTGATCGCCGCGGGCCAGACCTCGGGCGTGCTGAACGTCACTTTCGCCGGTAATGACACGCCTTACCTGGACGCCTCGTCGATCTCCGCCACCATCGCCGGCACCTCCGGTGGCGGCAACCTGATCATCACCACCGACCCGGCGCCAGCAGTCACGCAGATCGCTGACACCATCGACACCACCACCGTCACCCTGACCGCGACCCCGTCGGTGAATGAAGGCGGCCAGATTGTCTACACCGCGACGGTGACCAACGCAGCGCAGACCGACGTTGTGATCAAACTGTCCAACGACCTGACCATCACCATTGAGGCCGGTAAAACCACCGGCACGGTCACTGCCGATACGCCTGCCAACCTGGCTGATGGCAAGAACCTGGCCGTCAGCGTCACGATCACCGAAGCGACTGGCGGTAACTACGAAAACCTTGCAATCAATCCTGAGCCGGCCACTTCCACTGTGGTCGCTGTTGATGATCCAAGCGTGTTGGTCGCCGATACCAACACTATCGTCGAAGATAGCGTCGCGACCGGCAATGTGCTGAGCAACGACAGCGACATCGATAATCAGTTGGCTGTCGCTACCTTCAAAGTGGGCAACACGACCTACAACGCCGGCCAGACTGCTGACATCCAAGGCATTGGTTCCATCACCATCGGTGCTGATGGCGCATACGTGTTTACCCCGGTCAAGGATTACAGCGGCGAAGTGCCGCAGATCGAATACACCACCAACACCGGTTCCAGCAGCACGCTGACGATCACAATCACACCGGTCAACGATGCGCCGCTGATCGACGTGACGGGCACGACCCTGGTCGAAAACACCGCAGTCGCGGGCAGTGTGGCGGGCACGTTTGTTATCAGCGATGCAGAAACACCGGCTGGCCAACTGACCGTCACGTTTACGGGTGACAACAACAAGGATGGCTACTACGCCATCGTCGACAACACCGTTGTGCTGACGCAGAAGGGCGCGGACTACGTCAACGCCGGCAATCAACTGCCGAAGATCGACCTGACGGTTACCGATCCCGAAGGCCTCAACTCCAACGCTGCTGGCCAGCCGACCGTTACCCTGGTCAACGATGTGCCCGTGATTGAAATCACGGCTAACACCATTGTTGAAGAAACGGCGGCGGCGGGCACCGTCGCTGGTACCTTCGTTGCCAAAGACGAAGAAACCCCGCGCGATGGTTTGACCATCAGCTTCACCGCTGGCACCAACGCTGACGGCTACTACGCCATCTCCGGTAACAACGTCGTGCTGACTGAAAAAGGCGCCGACTTCGTTAACGCGGGTAACCAGCTGCCGAAGATCGACCTGACCGTCACTGACCCTGAAGGCCTGAATTCAACCGGCACCGGTCAACCGACCGTAACGCTGGTTAACGATGTTCCGGTGATTGCTGTCACGCCGACTACCATCGTCGAGAACACCGCTGAAGCAGGCACTGTCGCCGGTACCTTCGTCGCCAAAGACGAAGAGACTCCGCGCGATGGTTTGACCATCAGCTTCACCGCAGGCACCAACGCTGACGGTTACTACGCTATCTCCGGCAACAACGTAGTCCTGACCGAAAAAGGTGCTGACTTCGTTAACGCTGGCAACCAGCTGCCGAAGATCGACCTCACCGTCACCGACGTTGAAGGCCTGAACTCCACTGGCACCGGTCAACCGACCGTGACGCTGGTTAACGACGTCCCAGTAATTGCTGTCACGCCGACCACCATCGTCGAGAACACCGCCGAAGCAGGCACCGTCGCCGGTACCTTCGTCGCGAAAGACGAAGAAACACCACGCGATGGTTTGACCATCAGCTTCACTGCTGGCACCAACGCAGATGGTTACTACGCTATCTCCGGCAACAACGTGGTCCTGACCGAAAAAGGCGCCGACTTCGTTAACGCTGGTAACCAGCTGCCGAAGATCGACCTGACCGTTACTGACGTTGAAGGCCTGAATTCCACCGGTACCGGTCAACCGACCGTGACCTTGGTTAACGACGTCCCAGTAATTGCTGTCACGCCGACCACCATCGTCGAGAACACTGCTGAAGCAGGCACCGTCGCCGGTACCTTCGTCGCTAAAGACGAAGAAACCCCACGCGAGAACCTGAACATCAGCTTCACCGCTGGCACCAACGCTGACGGCTACTACGCCATCTCCGGCAACAACGTCGTGCTGACTGAAAAAGGCGCCGATTTCGTTAACGCCGGCAACCAGCTGCCGAAGATCGACCTCACCGTTACTGACGTTGAAGGCCTGAACTCCACTGGCACCGGTCAACCGACCGTGACCCTGGTTAACGACGTTCCGGTGATTGCTGTCACGCCGACTACCATCGTCGAGAACACCGCTGAAGCAGGCACCGTCGCCGGTACCTTCGTCGCGAAAGACGAAGAAACCCCGCGCGAAAACCTGAACATCAGCTTCACCGCAGGCACCAACGCAGATGGTTACTACGCCATCTCCGGCAACAACGTCGTGCTGACTGAAAAAGGTGCTGACTTCGTTAACGCTGGCAACCAGCTGCCGAAGATCGACCTGACCGTTACCGACGTTGAAGGTCTGAATTCCACTGGCACCGGTCAACCGACCGTGACCCTGGTCAACGACGTCCCAGTAATTGCTGTCACGCCGACCACCATCGTCGAGAACACTGCTGAAGCAGGCACTGTCGCCGGTACCTTCGTTGCCAAAGACGAAGAAACCCCGCGCGATGGTTTGACCATCAGCTTCACCGCAGGCACCAACGCTGACGGCTACTACGCCATCTCCGGCAACAACGTCGTGCTGACCGAAAAAGGCGCCGACTTCGTTAACGCTGGCAACCAGCTGCCGAAGATCGACCTGACCGTTACTGACGTTGAAGGCCTGAATTCCACCGGCACTGGTCAACCGACCGTAACGCTGGTTAACGATGTTCCGGTGATTGCTGTCACGCCGACCACCATCGTTGAAAACACTGCCGAAGCAGGCACCGTCGCCGGTACCTTCGTTGCCAAAGACGAAGAAACCCCGCGCGAAAACCTGAACATCAGCTTCACCGCTGGCACCAACGCTGACGGCTACTACGCCATCTCCGGCAACAACGTAGTCCTGACTGAAAAAGGCGCCGACTTCGTTAACGCTGGCAACCAGCTGCCGAAGATCGACCTGACCGTTACCGACGTTGAAGGGCTGAATTCCACCGGTACCGGTCAACCGACCGTGACCCTGGTTAACGACGTTCCGGTAATTGCTGTCACGCCGACCACCATCATCGAGAACACCGCTGAAGCAGGCACCGTCGCCGGTACCTTCGTTGCCAAAGACGAAGAAACCCCGCGCGAAAACCTGAACATCAGCTTCACCGCTGGCACCAACGCTGACGGTTACTACGCTATCTCCGGCAACAACGTGGTCCTGACCGAAAAAGGCGCGGACTTCGTTAACGCGGGCAACCAGCTGCCGAAGATCGACCTGACCGTTACCGACGTTGAAGGCCTGAATTCCACAGGCACTGGTCAACCGACCGTGACCCTGGTTAACGATGTTCCGGTAATTGCTGTCACGCCGACCACCATCGTCGAGAACACTGCCGAAGCAGGCACTGTCGCCGGTACTTTCGTCGCGAAAGATGAAGAAACACCACGCGATGGTTTGACCATCAGCTTCACTGCTGGCACCAACGCAGATGGTTACTACGCTATCTCCGGCAACAACGTGGTCCTGACCGAAAAAGGTGCTGACTTCGTTAACGCTGGTAACCAACTGCCGAAAATCGACCTGACCGTTACCGATGTTGAAGGCCTGAATTCCACCGGCACTGGTCAACCGACCGTAACGCTGGTTAACGATGTTCCGGTGATTGCTGTCACTCCGACCACCATCGTCGAGAACACTGCCGAAGCAGGCACTATCGCCGGTACCTTCGTCGCGAAAGACGAAGAAACCCCGCGCGAAAACCTGAACATCAGCTTCACCGCTGGCACCAACGCAGATGGCTACTACGCCATCTCCGGCAACAACGTCGTGCTGACCGAAAAAGGCGCGGACTTCGTTAACGCTGGTAACCAACTGCCGGAGATCGACCTCACCGTCACCGACGTTGAAGGCCTGAATTCCACTGGCACCGGTCAACCGACCGTGACCCTGGTCAACGACGTACCAGTAATTGCTGTCACGCCAACCACCATCGTTGAAAACACTGCCGAAGCAGGCACTGTCGCCGGTACCTTCGTTGCCAAAGACGAAGAAACCCCACGCGAAAACCTGAACATCAGCTTCACCGCAGGCACCAACGCTGACGGCTACTACGCCATCTCTGGCAACAACGTAGTCCTGACCGAAAAAGGCGCCGACTTCGTTAACGCTGGTAACCAACTGCCGAAGATCGACCTGACCGTTACTGACGTTGAAGGCCTGAATTCCACCGGCACTGGTCAACCGACCGTGACCCTGGTTAACGACGTCCCAGTAATTGCTGTCACGCCGACCACCATCGTCGAGAACACTGCTGAAGCAGGCACCGTCGCCGGTACCTTCGTCGCGAAAGACGAAGAAACCCCACGCGAAAACCTGACCATCAGCTTCACCGCTGGCACCAACGCTGACGGTTACTACGCCATCTCCGGCAACAACGTAGTCCTGACCGAAAAAGGTGCTGACTTCGTTAACGCGGGCAACCAACTGCCGAAGATCGACCTGACCGTTACCGATGTTGAAGGCCTGAACTCCACCGGCACTGGTCAACCGACCGTGACCCTGGTTAACGACGTCCCAGTAATTGCTGTCACGCCGACCACCATCATCGAGAACACCGCTGAAGCAGGCACCGTTGCTGGTACCTTCGTCGCCAAAGACGAAGAAACACCACGCGAAAACCTGAACATCAGCTTCACCGCTGGCACCAACGCTGACGGCTACTACGCCATCTCCGGCAACAACGTTGTGCTGACTGAAAAAGGTGCTGACTTCGTTAACGCGGGCAACCAACTGCCGAAGATCGACCTGACCGTTACCGATGTTGAAGGCCTGAACTCCACCGGCACTGGTCAACCGACCGTGACCCTGGTTAACGATGTCCCAGTAATTGCTGTCACGCCGACCACCATCATCGAGAACACCGCTGAAGCAGGCACCGTTGCTGGTACCTTCGTCGCCAAAGACGAAGAAACACCACGCGAAAACCTGAACATCAGCTTCACCGCTGGCACCAACGCAGATGGCTACTACGCCATCTCCGGCAACAACGTGGTCCTGACCGAAAAAGGCGCTGACTTCGTTAACGCCGGCAACCAGCTGCCGAAGATCGACCTGACCGTCACCGACGTTGAAGGCCTGAATTCCACCGGTACCGGTCAACCGACCGTAACGCTGGTTAACGATGTTCCGGTGATTGCTGTCACTCCGACCACCATCGTCGAGAACACCGCTGAAGCAGGCACTATCGCCGGTACCTTCGTCGCTAAAGACGAAGAAACCCCACGCGAAAACCTGAACATCAGCTTCACCGCTGGCACCAACGCTGACGGCTACTACGCCATCTCCGGCAACAACGTGGTGCTGACCGAAAAAGGCGCTGACTTCGTTAATGCCGGCAACCAGTTGCCGAAGATCGACCTGACCGTTACTGACGTTGAAGGCCTGAACTCCACTGGCACCGGTCAACCGACCGTGACCTTGGTTAACGACGTCCCAGTGATTGCTGTCACGCCGACTACCATCGTTGAAAACACCGCTGAAGCAGGCACCGTCGCTGGTACCTTCGTCGCGAAAGACGAAGAAACCCCACGCGAAAACCTGAACATCAGCTTCACCGCTGGCACCAACGCTGACGGTTACTACGCTATCTCCGGCAACAACGTGGTCCTGACCGAAAAAGGCGCCGACTTCGTTAACGCTGGTAACCAACTGCCGAAGATCGACCTGACCGTCACCGACGTTGAAGGCCTGAACTCCACCGGCACTGGCCAGCCGACCGTAACCCTGGTCAACGATGTACCGCTGATCGACATCACGCCGACTACCATCGTCGAAAACACCGCCGAAGTTGGCACCGTCGCCGGTACCTTCAACGCGCGTGACGAAGAATCTCCGCGTGAAAGCCTGACCATCAGCTTCACCGCTGGCACCAACGCTGACGGCTACTACAGCCTCTCCGGCAACAATGTCGTGCTGACCCAAAAAGGCGCCGATTTCGTCAATGCCGGTAATCAGTTGCCAAAAATCGACCTGACCGTCACCGACCCTGAAGGCCTCAATTCCCACAACACCGGCCAGCCGGCAGTCACGCTGGTCGATGACACCCCAACCGCCGTCGACGGCCGCATCGAGGGCAACGAAGACACCTCGATCGAGCTCACTTGGGCGACTTTCGGTGTGCAGGACGAAGATTCCACGAGCCCGGCAGTGGTGTTCACCAGCCTGCCGGCCGGCTCCATCGAATACAAAGTCGACGGTGAGTGGGTCAAGCTCACCACGGCTGATCTGAAAACTGACACCTCGGCGGGCAAGGCCTTCACTCAGGCTGACTTCGATGCCCACAACGTGCGTTACACCCCGGCAGACAACGAGTCGGGCGACAACAGCTTCGGCAACACCGGCGTGGGCAACAAGCAAGGTGATTACACCGAGCTGAAGTTCCAAGCCACCGACGGCAACTCCTACAGCGATACCAAAACCATCACTGTGGATATTCACCCGGTGACGGATGTGCCGGTGCTGACCGTCGGCCAAGTGCCAACCGGTCTGACCATTCAAACCTGGACCGGCAGCAACCTGCCGGGCGAGTTGGGCACTAACGGCCAAGGCGTCACCCAGTCCAGCACCCTGATCAAAGTGATCAACGCCCAAACCGCTGACAGCGCCGCCTCCACGGGCGTGACCAGCAATGTAAGCAACGGCAATGTGGCCGAAGGCACCGCGACCAAAGTGTCCGGTCTGGTTTACCTGGAAGCTGGCAAGAGCTACACCTTCACCGGCTCGGCCGACGACAGTCTGGCTATCACCGTGGGCGGCAAGCTGGTCGCTTCCGAAACCTGGAGCCAGGGCAGCGGTATCAACGGGTCGTCCTACACGCCGACCGAGTCGGGTTACTACACCCTCGACATCTACCACTACAACCAGAACGGCCCGGGCAACTACGACGTCAATGTGTCGATCAACAACGGTTCGTCGGTGTCCCTGGGCAACAGTGGCCTGCAGACCTACACCAGTGCGGCCGCGTTGGAAGCCGCAGGCATGGTCCTGGGCGACAGCCACGTTGTGAATGGCGAAGGCTATTACACCGGCAACGTCTACAACCACGGTCTGGAAGACACCGCGATTAAGATCGCGCCGATCACCGCCACTTTTGTCGACACCGACGGCTCGGAATCCCACAAGGTGGAAATCAGCGGCTTGCCGGAAGGCTCCGTGCTCACCGACGGCACTACCGGCCATAGCATCATCTCAACCGGCGCAAACACGCTGTACGACGTGAGCACCTGGAACCTGAGCACCCTGACGGTTACGCCGTTCAAGGACTCTACGGCCAGTTTCGACTTGACCGTGAAGGCCACCGCCAAAGAGTTGAGCACCGGTGTTGAAGAAGTCTCGACCGGCAAGATCAGCGTCGTGGTCACTGCGGTCAACGACGCGCCGGTACTGGGCAATGGTTCGACCAACGCGTTCGGCGACACCTACATCGAGGGCAAACCCGGCGGCTACGTCGCGGCGAACCTGACCATCACCGACGTCGACAACAGCACCTTGCAAAGCGCCAAGGTCACGCTGGTCAACCACTTGGCCGATGACGTGCTGATTGCCGATGTCAGCAACACCAAAATCACCGTCAGCTATGACAAGGACACCGGCGTACTGACCCTGTCCGGTGAAGCGACCAAGGCTGAGTACCAGGAAGTCCTACGCTCGGTGCACTTCGCCAGCGAAAGCGAAGACCCAAGCCCGGCCAACCGTAACCTGACCATCACCGTGAACGACGGCCAGGCGGACTCCGCGCCTGTGACTTCCGTGATCTACGTGGTACCGGTTAACGATGCGCCGGTTATCAGTTTCGACAGCACTAAGTTTGTCGAGCAGAAAGGTGCGGTGGCGCTGGTCGAAAACCTGAGCATCACCGACGTCGACAACAAAACCTTCAGCAAGGTAGTGGTCACCGTTGATCACCTGGTGTCCGGCGACCTGCTCAGCAACGCCGACGTGCTCAAGGCCCTCGCTGTTGCGGGTATCACCATCACCGAAAGCGGCAGCGCCGCCGATGGCAAGATCGTCTACACCCTGACCAGCAACTCGCCAGCCGGCAACAGCGCGGCCGACTTCACCAAGCTGGTTGAAGCGATTACCTTCCAGGCCCCGGGCAACAATCCGGTTGGCACTGATCGCACAGTAACCATCGACGTCACCGATATCGGTGGCGGCAACCTTGACCGTGAGCCACCGGAAACCAGCAGCGCCACCGGCAAGGTCACCGTCGAGCTATTCAACGATGCACCGACAGCAACCGCCACCTCGGCGGGCGCGGACGAAGACCACGCGGCCACCATCGTACTGAGTGGCGCCGATGTGGACGGTTCCGTTGCCCAGTTCGTCATCACCACCTTGCCGGAAAACGGCAAGCTGTATAGCGACGCCAGCCTGACCACCGAACTCAAGGTCGGTGATTCGGTGCCAGCGGGCGCTGACGGCAAGGCGTCGGTTTACTTCTCCCCAACCGCGGACTGGAGCGGCAATACCGCGCTCACCTTCACCGCGGTCGACAATGCTGGTAAAGCCAGCGTCGAAACCACTGCCCCAGTGACAATCGCCCCGGTTACCGATACCCCGCACCTGGGCCTGCTCGGTGGCGGCGTTGTCAGCGCGATCAACTTCGACAGCGCCCCCATCGGCGGCTCCTGGAGCGTCGTCGCGGTTGGCGATGCCAATAACGCAGCCGGCACCAATCCGAATACCCAATGGCAGACCGGCAACGCTGACGGCAAGGTGGAAATCGGCCAAAGCAGCATTTACGGCGTAGAGACCCCAGGCAATAGCCAGGTCATCGAGCTGGAGAAAAACGCCGGCGACGACGCCAGCCTGTACACCATCATCAAGGCGGAAGGCGGCACCGCGTACACCATCTCGGTCGACTACTCGCCGCGTGCGGGCGCTGAGAACAGCTCGGTGATCGACGTGTTCTGGGGCGGCGTCAAAGTCGGCACCCTGGACACCACTGTCGTTGGCATGAAGACCTACACCTTCACCGTGCCGGTCACCGCTGACGGCGATGCCAAACTCGAATTCAAGGCCCCGGCCGGCGATACCAACAACTCGCTTGGCGGCGTGCTGGACAACATCAGCGTTACCCAGGTGCTGAACACTGGCCTGGAAGACCACGCGATCAAGTTGTCCGCGATTGACGCTTATGCGACCGACAAAGACGGCTCCGAGACGCTGAAGCTGGAAATCAGCGGTATTCCAGAAGGCGCGACCATTTCCGACGGCACGCCGGGCCACAGCTTCACGGCCACGGCTGACGTGCAAAGCATCGATATCAGCACCTGGAACAAGGGCACGCTGGTCTACAACCCGGTACCAAACGCCAATGGCCTGGTGAACCTCACCGTCACCGCCACTGCGCAGGATGGTGATGCGGCGCCTAAGTCCGAGTCGATTACGCTGCCGATCAACGTGATTGCGGTCAACGACCTGCCGGTGATTGATGTCGTAGCGAACCCTCTGGTGGAAGGCTCCGTGGCCGAAGGCACCGTTGCCGGTACCTTTACCGTCAGCGACGTTGAGACCCCGATTGCCGATCTGAAAGTGACCTTCACCGGCGACAGCAACAAAGATGGCTACTACACCCTCCTTGGCAACGCCGTGGTGTTGACCCTGGCGGGCGCGAACTTCGTCAACGCGGGTAACAAACTGCCTGCGATTGACTTGACCGTGACGGATGCCGATAAGGGCAGCTCGCACGATGCTGCAACGCCGGATGTGACGCTGGTTAACGACCTGCCGACCATCGAAGTAACCGCCAATCCGTTGGTTGAAGACGCTGTCAGCAAAGACACTGTGGCGGGCTCGTTCACCGTGGGTGACGAAGAAACTCCAGTTGCCGATTTGAAAGTCACCTTCACCGGTGACAGCAATAAAGACGGTTACTACGCCATCGTTGGCAACAACGTTGTCCTGACTCAGGCCGGTGCTGACTTCGTCAATGCAGGGAACAAACTCCCAGCGTTTGACCTGACTGTGACTGATGCCGATAAGGGCAGCGCAACCGCCGCCGCTACTCCGGACGTGACGCTGGTCAACGACCTGCCGACCATCGAAGTAACCGCCAATCCGTTGGTTGAAGACGCTGTCAGCAAAGACACTGTGGCGGGTTCGTTCACCGTGGGTGACGAAGAAACCCCAGTTGCAAACCTGGTGGTTACCTTCACCGGCGACAGCAATAAAGACGGTTACTACGCCATCGTTGGCAACAACGTTGTCCTGACTCAGGCCGGTGCTGACTTCGTCAACGCAGGGAACAAACTCCCAGCGTTTGACCTGACTGTGACTGATGCCGACAAAGGCAGCGCAACTGCCGCCGCTACTCCGGACGTGACGCTGGTCAACGACCTGCCGACCATCGAAGTAACCGCCAATCCGTTGGTTGAAGACGCTGTCAGCAAAGACACTGTTGCGGGCTCGTTCACCGTGGGTGACGAAGAAACCCCAGTTGCAAACCTGGTGGTCACCTTCACCGGCGACAGCAATAAAGACGGTTACTACGCCATCGTTGGCAACAACGTTGTCTTGACTCAGGCCGGTGCTGACTTCGTTAACGCGGGCAACAAATTGCCAGCGTTCGACCTGACTGTGACTGATGCTGACAAAGGCAGCGCGACTGCCGCCGCTACTCCGGACGTGACGCTGGTCAACGACCTGCCGACCATCGAAGTAACCGCCAATCCGTTGGTTGAAGACGCTGTCAGCAAAGACACTGTTGCGGGCTCGTTCACCGTGGGTGACGAAGAAACCCCAGTTGCAAACCTGGTGGTCACCTTCACCGGCGACAGCAATAAAGACGGTTACTACGCCATCGTTGGCAACAACGTTGTCTTGACTCAGGCCGGTGCTGACTTCGTTAACGCGGGCAACAAATTGCCAGCGTTCGACCTGACTGTGACTGATGCTGACAAAGGCAGCGCGACTGCCGCCGCTACTCCGGACGTGACGCTGGTCAACGACCTGCCGACCATCGAAGTAACCGCCAATCCGTTGGTTGAAGACGCTGTCAGCAAAGACACCGTGGCGGGTTCGTTCACCGTGGGTGACGAGGAAACCCCAGTTGCAAACCTGGTGGTCACCTTCACCGGCGACAGCAATAAAGACGGTTACTACGCCATCGTTGGCAACAACGTTGTCCTGACTCAGGCCGGTGCGGACTTCGTTAACGCGGGCAACAAATTGCCAGCGTTCGATCTGACCGTGACTGACGCTGACAAAGGCAGCGCAACTGCCGCCGCTACTCCGGACGTGACGCTGGTCAACGACCTGCCGACCATCGAAGTAACCGCCAATCCGTTGGTTGAAGACGCTGTCAGCAAAGACACCGTGGCGGGCTCGTTCACCGTGGGTGACGAAGAAACCCCAGTTGCCGATTTGAAAGTCACCTTCACCGGTGACAGCAATAAAGACGGTTACTACGCCATCGTTGGCAACAACGTTGTCCTGACTCAGGCCGGTGCTGACTTCGTCAACGCAGGGAACAAACTCCCAGCGTTTGACCTGACTGTGACTGATGCCGATAAGGGCAGCGCAACCGCCGCCGCTACTCCGGATGTGACGCTGGTCAACGACCTGCCGACCATCGAAGTAACCGCCAATCCGCTGGTTGAAGACGCTGTCAGCAAAGACACTGTGGCGGGTTCGTTCACCGTGGGTGACGAAGAAACCCCGGTTGCAAACCTGGTGGTCACCTTCACCGGTGACAGCAATAAAGACGGTTACTACGCCATCGTTGGCAACAACGTTGTCCTGACTCAGGCCGGTGCTGACTTCGTCAATGCAGGCAACAAATTGCCAGCGTTCGATCTGACCGTGACTGATGCTGACAAAGGCAGCGCAACCGCCGCCGCTACTCCGGATGTGACGCTGGTCAACGACCTGCCGACCATCGAAGTAACCGCCAATCCGTTGGTTGAAGACGCTGTCAGCAAAGACACCGTGGCGGGCTCGTTCACCGTGGGTGACGAAGAAACCCCAGTTGCCGATTTGAAAGTCACCTTCACCGGCGACAGCAATAAAGACGGTTACTACGCCATCGTTGGCAACAACGTTGTCCTGACTCAGGCCGGTGCTGACTTCGTTAACGCGGGCAACAAATTGCCAGCGTTCGATCTGACCGTGACTGATGCTGACAAAGGCAGCGCAACTGCCGCCGCTACTCCGGACGTGACGCTGGTCAACGACCTGCCGACCATCGAAGTAACCGCCAATCCATTGGTTGAAGACGCTGTCAGCAAAGACACTGTGGCGGGCTCGTTCACCGTGGGTGACGAAGAAACCCCAGTTGCCGATTTGAAAGTCACCTTCACTGGCGACAGCAATAAGGACGGTTACTACGCCATCGTTGGCAACAACGTTGTCCTGACTCAGGCCGGTGCTGACTTCGTTAATGCGGGCAATAAACTGCCAGCGTTCGATCTGACCGTGACTGATGCTGACAAAGGCAGCGCAACTGCCGCCGCTACTCCAGATGTCACCCTGGTCAACGACATCCCGGTTATCACCGTGGCTGCGACTACCATCGTGGAGAACAGCGCCAAAGTCGGCACTATCGCCGGTAGCTTCGTAGCAACTGACGAAGAAACCCCGACGGCCAGCCTGAAAGTTGATTTCACCACCGGCACCAATACTCAGGGTTACTACACCCTGTCCGGTACCAACGTTGTGCTGACGCAGAAGGGCGCGGACTTCGTCAACGCCGGCAACCAGTTGCCGAAAATTGACCTGACCGTCACCGACGCCGACAACGCCACTTCGCATAGCGATGCTCAGCCGGTCGTTACTTTGGTCAACGACATCCCGGTTATCACCGTGGCTGCGACCACCATTGTTGAGAACAGCGCCAAAGTCGGCACCATCGCCGGTAGCTTCGTTGCTACCGACGAAGAAACGCCTACTGCCAGCCTGAAAGTCACCTTCACCACCGGCACCAATACTCAGGGTTACTACACCCTGTCCGGTACCAACGTTGTGCTGACGCAGAAGGGCGCGGACTTCGTCAACGCCGGTAATCAACTGCCGAAAATTGACCTGACCGTCACCGATGCTGACAACGCCACTTCGCACAGCGATGCTCAGCCGGTCGTTACTTTGGTCAACGACATCCCGGTTATCACCGTGGCTGCTACCACCATTGTCGAGAACAGCGCCAAAGTCGGCACCGTCGCCGGTAGCTTCGTTGCTACCGACGAAGAAACGCCTACTGCCAGCCTGAAAGTTGATTTCACCACCGTCACCAATACTCAGGGTTACTACACCCTGTCCGGTACCAACGTTGTGCTGACGCAGAAGGGTGCGGACTTCGTCAACGCCGGTAATCAACTGCCGAAAATTGACCTGACCGTCACCGACGCCGACAACGCTACTTCGCACAGCGATGCTCAGCCGGTCGTTACTTTGGTCAACGACATCCCGGTTATCACCGTGGCTGCCACCACTATCGTGGAGAACAGCGCCAAAGTCGGCACCGTCGCCGGTAGCTTCGTTGCTACCGACGAAGAAACGCCTACTGCCAGCCTGAAAGTCACCTTCACCACCGGCACCAACGCGGACGGCTACTACACCCTGTCTGGCACTAATGTTGTGCTGACGCAGAAGGGTGCTGATTTCGTCAACGCCGGCAACCAGTTGCCGAAAATTGACCTGACCGTCACCGATGCTGACAACGCCACTTCGCACAGCGACGCTCAGCCGGTCGTTACTTTGGTCAACGACATCCCGGTTATCACCGTGGCTGCTACCACCATTGTTGAGAACAGCGCCAAAGTCGGCACCATCGCCGGTAGCTTCGTAGCAACTGACGAAGAAACCCCGACGGCCAGCCTGAAAGTTGATTTCACCACCGGCACCAATACTCAGGGTTACTACACCCTGTCCGGTACCAACGTGGTGCTGACGCAGAAGGGTGCGGACTTCGTCAACGCCGGCAACCAGTTGCCGAAAATTGACCTGACCGTCACCGACGCCGACAACGCCACTTCGCACAGCGATGCTCAGCCGGTCGTTACTTTGGTAAACGACATCCCGGTTATCACCGTGGCTGCGACTACCATCGTGGAGAACAGCGCCAAAGTCGGCACCATCGCCGGTAGCTTCGTAGCAACTGACGAAGAAACCCCGACGGCCAGCCTGAAAGTTGATTTCACCACCGGCACCAATACTCAGGGTTACTACACCCTGTCCGGTACCAACGTGGTGCTGACGCAGAAGGGTGCGGACTTCGTCAACGCCGGCAACCAGTTGCCGAAAATTGACCTGACCGTCACCGACGCCGACAACGCCACTTCGCACAGCGATGCTCAGCCGGTCGTTACTTTGGTAAACGACATCCCGGTTATCACCGTGGCTGCGACTACCATCGTGGAGAACAGCGCCAAAGTCGGCACCATCGCCGGTAGCTTCGTAGCAACTGACGAAGAAACCCCGACGGCCAGCCTGAAAGTTGATTTCACCACCGGCACCAATACTCAGGGTTACTACACCCTGTCCGGTACCAACGTGGTGCTGACGCAGAAGGGTGCTGATTTCGTCAACGCCGGCAACCAGTTGCCGAAAATTGACCTGACCGTCACCGACGCCGACAACGCCACTTCGCACAGCGATGCTCAGCCGGTCGTTACTTTGGTCAACGACATCCCGGTTATCACCGTGGCTGCGACCACCATTATTGAGAACAGCGCCAAAGTCGGCACTATCGCCGGTAGCTTCGTAGCAACTGACGAAGAAACCCCGACGGCCAGCCTGAAAGTTGATTTCACCACCGGCACCAATACTCAGGGTTACTACACCCTGTCTGGCACTAACGTGGTGCTGACGCAGAAGGGCGCGGACTTCGTCAACGCCGGTAATCAACTGCCGAAAATTGACCTGACCGTCACCGACGCCGACAACGCCACTTCGCACAGCGATGCTCAGCCGGTCGTTACTTTGGTCAACGACATCCCGGTTATCACCGTGGCTGCGACTACCATCGTGGAGAACAGCGCCAAAGTCGGCACCGTCGCCGGTAGCTTCGTTGCTACCGACGAAGAAACGCCTACTGCCAGCCTGAAAGTTGATTTCACCACCGGCACCAATACTCAGGGTTACTACACCCTGTCTGGCACTAATGTTGTGCTGACGCAGAAGGGCGCGGACTTCGTCAACGCCGGTAATCAACTGCCGAAAATTGACCTGACCGTCACCGACGCCGACAACGCCACTTCGCACAGCGATGCTCAGCCGGTCGTTACTTTGGTCAACGACATCCCGGTTATCACCGTGGCTGCGACTACCATCGTGGAGAACAGCGCCAAAGTCGGCACCGTCGCCGGTAGCTTCGTTGCTACCGACGAAGAAACGCCTACTGCCAGCCTGAAAGTTGATTTCACCACCGGCACCAATACTCAGGGTTACTACACCCTGTCTGGCACTAATGTTGTGCTGACGCAGAAGGGCGCGGACTTCGTCAACGCCGGTAATCAACTGCCGAAAATTGACCTGACCGTCACCGACGCCGACAACGCCACTTCGCACAGCGATGCTCAGCCGGTCGTTACTTTGGTCAACGACATCCCGGTTATCACCGTGGCTGCTACCACCATTGTTGAGAACAGCGCCAAAGTCGGCACCGTCGCCGGTAGCTTCGTTGCTACCGACGAAGAAACGCCTACTGCCAGCCTGAAAGTCACCTTCACCACTGGCACCAACGCGGACGGCTACTACACCCTGTCCGGTACCAACGTTGTGCTGACGCAGAAGGGCGCGGACTACGTCAACTCCGGTCATCAGTTGCCGAAGATTGACCTGACCGTCACTGACGCTGACGGCGCCAACTCACACAGCACTGGTCAGCCGACCGTGACGTTGGTCGACGACACTCCGATCGCCAGCAACGGCTACATCCAGGGCGACGAAGACACCCCGATCGAATTGACCTGGGCGACCTTCGGCGTCAGCGATGAGGACTCCACAAACCCGAAAGTGGTGTTCACCAGCCTGCCTGCCGGTTCCATCGAGTACTACTCCAACGGCGCGTGGGTCAAACTCAGCGCGACTGATCTGAAAACCGATACCTCTGCCGGTAAGTCGTTCAGCCAGGCGGACTTCGACGGCCACAACGTGCGTTACACCCCGGCAGCCAACGAATCGGGTGACAACACCTTCGTGGGCACAGGTGTGGGCAACAAGCAGACCGATTACACCCAGCTGCAATTCCAGGCTACCGACGGCAATTCCTACAGCGACACCAAGGTCATCACCGTGGATATCCACCCGGTGGCGGATGTGCCGGTTGTGACGGTTGGCGCGTTCGGCGCTGTTCCTACAGGCTTGGTCATTCAAACCTGGACTGGCGGCACTCTGCGCACTGATCTGGGGACCAACGGTAACGGTGTGGTCAATTCCAGCGATCTGATCCGTGTGATCGACGCCAAGACCGCTGCCAGCGCCGTCACCACGGGCGTGACCAGCAGCGTCAGCAACAGCAATGTGGCAGACGGTACCGCGACCAAAGTCTCCGGCTTGATTTACCTGGAAGCCGGCAAGAGCTACACCTTCACTGGTACGGCCGACGACAGCCTGGCAATCACCGTGGGCGGCAAGTTGGTTGCCACCGAGACGTGGAGCAAGGGCAGCGCGATTACCGGGTCGAGCTACACCCCGACCGAGTCGGGCTACTACACCCTGGATATCTACCACTACAACCAGGCAGGCGCGGGCAACTACGACGTCAATGTGTCGATCAACAACGGCGTGTCGATGTCCCTGGGCAACAGCGGCCTGCAGACCTACACCAGCGTGGACGCGTTGAAAGCCGCCGGTGCGGTGCTCGGCGATAGCCATATCGTCAACGGCGAAGGTTATTACACTGGCTACGTCTACAACCGTGGTCTGGAAGACACCGCGATCAAGGTCAGCCCGATCACTACCACGTTTGTCGACAACGACGGCTCGGAGTCGCACAAGGTGGAAATCAGCGGCTTGCCAGCCGGCACCGTGATTACCGACGGCAACACTGGGCACAGCATCACGTCGAACGGCAGCGGCACGCTCTACGATGTCAGCACCTGGAACCTGAAAACCCTGACCGTTACGCCGCTCAAGGATTCGACCGCCAGCTTCGACCTCACCGTGAAAGCCACGGCCACGGAGCTGAGCACTGGCGCTTCGGCGGTGACGACCGGCAAAGTGAGCATCGTGATCACTGCGGTCAACGATGCCCCAACCCTGGACCTGAGCACGGCTGACGGTGCTGTCGCTACCGGCTACAACACCGCGTACACCGAACGCAGCACCACGGGTGTGGCGATTACCGGCAGCGTGGCCATTGGCGACGTCGACAGCACGCAGATGCAAAGTGCGACCATCACCCTGAAAAACGCCAGTTCGGGCGATGTGCTGAGCTCCAGTCTGGTAGCGGTGGGTGGTACCTACAAAGGCATCACCGTGACCAGCGTCGGGACTGACGTCAGCGGCAAGATCGTGCTGACCCTGTCGGGCGTGGCGGATGCGGCGACCTACAAGACGCTGCTTGAGTCGTTCCAGTACTCCAGCACCAGCAAGTACCCGACGCTGGGCGACCGCACCATTGATGTCGCGGTGACTGACAATGAGGGTGGCAACAGCCTGAGTTCGTTGGCGGCAACGACCACCATCACGGTCAAACCTCAGGTCTACACCCCTGTTACGGAAGGCGGCGCTGCGGTGGATACCATCGACCTGGGCTCCACCTCGACCCACAACATCGTGATTGGCGACAAAGGTGGCATCACCACCCCGGGCACCAACTACAACATCGCGTTCATCGTTGACACCTCGGGCAGTATCGGCTCGAGCGCGATGACCTCGATCAAGTCCCAGTTGTCGACCATCTTCGATACCCTGATCGCCAACGCCAAGTTGACCGGTTCGGGTGTGGTGAAAGTGTTGCTGGTGGACTTCGATACCAAGGTCGAATCGCAAGTGTCGGTCAACCTGGCTGACCAGGCGGCTGCCAAGGATGCGTTGCAGGCTGTGTTGAACAACATGAGCTCCAACTCGACTGACGTGACCAACTACCAGGACGCCTTCAACACTGCGACGGCCTGGTTCAAGAGCTCTGAAGCGACCAGCAACGCCAGTGCGAAGAACCTGACGTACTTCATTACCGACGGTGCGCCGAACGTCTACAACTACACGTACAACAACCCCACTCTTGGCGCGACCAGCCGCTACGGCGATACGGTTTACTTCGACAGCAAGGTCAATAGCAAAAACTACACCCTGGGCCAGTCCACTGAGGTCACCGCAACGATCTACGGCAAGACCCAGGTCATCGTTGACAGCGAAGGCAAGGTCTATTCGTACAACTCGTCCGGCACCAAGACCTTTGAAGGTTATGTCGTGTCCGACGGCCGCGGTGGTTTCGACGTGGCGGGGGCTGTCGGCAACAGCAGCTACTACTACGACTATCCGTTGGAAGCGGCCAAAGACGCTTACGCGGCGTTGATCACTGCGGTCAAGGGCGGGGTTGAGGTTCAGGCCATCGGCCTGGGCAACAGCGTCGACAAGGACATGTTGCAGAAGTACTTCGATACCGACAAAACGGTCAGCACGATCGACACCGCGAAGCTGGCGGACACCATTACCGGCCACACCGCCGATACCGGTGCCGACAACGTTTCCGGCGGTTCGGGCAACGACATCATCTTCGGCGACCTGATCAGCTACAAAGGCCAGGAAGGCAGCGCGGCACTCAAGGCATTCGCTGCCGAGAAGCTGGCGACCACGGTCGATCAGATCGACGACCGCACCTTGCATCAGTACATCACTGAGCATGTGCAGGACGTCGGTGCTTTGGCCAACGCGTCGAACATCTACGGCACCAACGATGGCGGCGACACCCTGATCGGCAACGCCGGCGATGACATCCTGTTCGGCCAGGGCGGTAACGACACGCTCTCCGGCGGCGCAGGCAATGACATCCTGGTGGGCGGCAAGGGCAACGACATCCTCACCGGCGGCGCGGGTGCCGATACCTTTGTGTGGCTCAAAGGCGACACCAACACCAACGGTGGCTTTGATCGCATCACTGACTTCAAACACGGTGAAGGCGACAAGCTGGACCTGTCCGACCTGCTGCAAGGCAATAACGACACCAACTTGTCGAGCTACCTGAGGTTGACCACGGATGCGTCGGGCAACTCGACGCTGAGCGTGAGCAGCACCGGGTCGTTCACCGGCACCAGTGGCGGCACGGCTGATGTCACGATCAAAGTGGATGGCGCCAGTTGGGGCTCGGGTTCCGCCGCGATCAATAGCCTGATCGCCGGTGGCGACTTGACCGTCAAGCACCACGACTGATCACCATGGGGGCGGCAATCTTTAGGGATTGGCGCCCCCATGGCATCCGCTTCGGCGAAATGTGTGTAATCTCTGTGGGAGCCGTGTGCGGCGCCTGCAGGGATTTTTTATTGGGAGAGGGCTGATGTTCTACGTGCTACGCGATCAATACAACGCTTTGGTGCGTGTCGAGGCGCAGGCCTTCGCTGAAGCCACTGAGACGCTACCGGCTGACCATCACGAGATCCAGGCGTGGTTTGCCGACGATGAGATCGAGACCAGCCTCAAGCAGCTCAAGAGCAGTGACCTTGAGATGATCCGCGTACTGGACGACTTGATTCAGGTGCTGATCACCAAGAACGTAATGAGCATCACCGACTTGCCGCCGGCGGCGCAGACCAAGTTCCTGGAACGCACCCAGGCCCGGGCGGCGCTGGGCGGTTTGAGCGAGCTGATCAATGATGATGAAACTGGCCTGATTTGACGCGCACCTCCTTCACGGCTTAACCGTCAAGGAGGCGTGATTATTCTGTGCTCCACTTCCAGGGCGCCGGTTCACCGACCAGTTGGCCTTGCACCCCTTCAATCCCCATCTCGCGGATCACCCGCAACTCACCCTCGGTTTCCACGCGCTCGGCAATCAGCGGCAGATCAATGCTGTGGGCCGCTCGTTGGATGGCCTCGATAAAGAAGCGCTTGTGGCTTTCCTGGTCAATGTCGCGGATGTAACTGCCGTCGATCTTGAGGTAGGCCAGGCCCAGATGCGCGAGGTTACCGATCATGCTGAAGCGCCCGCCGAAGCGTTGCAGGCCAAGGCTGTAGCCCAGACCGCGCATGCGCCGGATCAGGCGTTCCAGTTGTGCCTGTTCGGGGACTTGCTCCTCGCCGATTTCCAGGGTCAGGCGCTCGCCCAGCAACGGGTGTTGTGACAGGCGCTCGAACATGTGCTCCAGGGCTTGCGGGTCGTTCAGGGTAGCCGCCGACAGGTTCAGCGCGACCGATTGGTTGTGCTGGCCCAAGTGTTTGATCACCAGATCGAGCATTACCTGGTCGAGCCGCGCGGTCCAACCGAAGCGCTCCAGCCACGGTAGGAAATGCCCGGCGGCGATGGTCTGGTCCTGATTGTCGAGCAAGCGCGACAGCACTTTGTAATGCAGGACCTGGCGGGTATCGCTGCTGCTCACCACCGGCTGGAAGAACAGGCGGAAGCGACCCTGGCTCAGCGCATTGTCGAGCAAGGTGTGCCAGCTGTGCGGGTCGTCACTGACGGTGTCGAGGGTTTGATGTGACAGGCAGACCCAGCTTTGCAGGCTGTTGGCTTCGGCCTGGGTGAGCGCTTGGTCAGCCAGCATCAGCAGGTCTGCCGAAGCGTCGCCGGGGTTGTAAGGGGCCAGGCCGATGTGGGCCACGGTGGGCATGTCGGTGGCGCCGGTTTCGTGCAGGCTTTGCAAGGTGGTTTCCAGTTCCTGGGCCAACTGCACTGCTTCGTCGCGCACCAAGCCTGGCGCGAGCACGGCGAACTCGCCACCCCGGCTGCGGGTGATCAGGTTATTGGTTTCCGGGTATTTGGCACAGGTACGCACCAGTTGTTGGCTGACGGCTTGCAGCAACTGGTCGGTGCGTTGCCCGCCCAGACGCTGATTGAGGCCGCCCAGGTCGTTGACCCGCAACATCAGCAGGTAGCCTGAACTGGACTCCTCCATGTTGCTGACCCGCGATTGCAACTGCATCTCGAAATAACGACGGTTCGCCAGGCCGGTCAGGCTGTCCTGGTAGGACTCCACCCGCAGCTTCTCGCTGCGTTCGGTCTGCTCGTGGAACAGCGCCTTGAGTTTCTCCACCATCTGGTTCATGGCCTGCACCACGCGGCGTAATTCCGGGGTGCGGGGCAGGTCGGGCAAGCTGAGGAACTCACGACGCGCGATGGCGTGGGACTGCTCGACCATATAGTCCAACGGTTTCAGCTGGCGACGCAGCAACAGCGCGCCCAGCACTGCACTCGCGGCGCCGCAGATCAACAGCCAACCCAGGCTGCCGAGCGCGCTTTGCCAGAGTTTGGCCAGGGCAAACATCGGGTGACTGACCACCTCAACCCGCGCCGCCTGCTGCCAGCCACGGCTGACAATGGCATCGCCGCCAGCCGGCGCGAGGCCGATCATCTTCACGAACCAAGCCGGAACGCTGCTGGCATCCGGCTCGGCGGCACGCTCCACCAGTACCTGGTCGTTGCTCAGGTCCACCACACGAATGCTTGCGTAGTAGCCACTGTCAAAGATCGAGCTGACCATCAGTTCGGTCATCGCCGGGTCATCGATGTTCGGCGTCAACGACAGGGCCAGCGCCGTGGCCGCGTCCTGCGCGTGGGAGCGCAGTTGGTTGACGTACTGGGTACGCGAACTCTCAAGGCTGACGAAGAAGCTACCGCTGAACGCGACCACCAGGAACACGCAGATAGCGATCAGCAATTGTTTGAACAGTGACATCGTAGCTCCTGTTAATTATCCGAACTGGCCGGAAACCCTTCAGCGGTCATTTTTTTCAAGACATCCTGCCAACGTGACAGGCGCTTGGTGTCACCGACTTTTTTGTTGCCCGCCGCGCCGGTCAACCACAGCCCTTCACCGTTGAACGCGTACACCGGCAGCAAATCCGCGCGCTGGCTGGCGGGCAAAATGGCGTCCATCAGGCTGTCCAGTACCAAGGGCATGGCTTCGGGGCTGGCATAGTACGTCAGCACCATGTGCGCGCGATTCTGGCGTAACGCTTTAACGTAGGTAATGCGCAGTTTTTCGGCGGGGACGCCCAAGTGACGCAGGCTGAAGTACTTGGCGATGGCGTAGTCTTCGCAGTCGCCTGCGCCTTTCCACAGGGACTGAATAGGGGTCGCCCAATAATCAATCTCGTGCCACAGGTCGATGTCTTCCTCGTAGCGCAACTGGCGGTTGAAGAACAGATTCACCACTTTGAGCTGCTCGGCCTCACCCACTTGCTTCTGCGTTGACAGCAATTGCTGCCAGGCATCAATGCGCTGACGCCCAGGGCCCAGTGGCCCGTAAAGCGACTCGGCGCGGCGGCTGATTTGGCTGAAATCCCAGTCGGCGAGCAAATCGCCCAGCAGGCCGCCACCCAGCAACAGCGTGATGGCGAGGCCGTACAGAATCCGAGGGAATTTAAAGCGTATCGCCACTGCGATTACCCAAGCTTGCAGCATTGAAGGTGCGGCAATGGTGCGGTGATAGCGGGTAAAAAACAATGGCACGATGAAATCACTGCCAGTGAATTGTAGTAAAAGTCCGTCAGTAAATTGGCTGTTTTCCGCTCGTCTGAAAGGGCGGTGGTAATTTCATCAAAATAATGACACTTCTTTAACGCTGTCACAGAATGAAGCCATGAGAACGCCTACAAAAAGACCTGCGGCGAAGCCATACCTTGCCGACCTTTTCACGTCTTTATATGGCGCCGTGAAGGAGCTCCGGCCATGAGCCGCACTGATGATCTATTTGCCCTGTTCGGCAAGAGCGTTTCCCGTGATCCCAAGGGAAGAAACGCTCGCCTGCATTTTTTCGGCAGCGTTCCCTTCGACGATGGCACTCGGGTGAACCATAAAGATGGCTCGCGCATGAGTACTCATGCGTCCCACGCCAATGAACATCATCACAATGAGCCACTGACCACGCTACGCCCGACGGTAGTGGCGCTGGTGTCCATCAATGGTGGTGTTGGCCGCAGTACGCTGGCCACGGCACTGAGCAGCGGTTTGCAGCGCCTGGGTGAGTCGGTCGTGGCATTGGACCTGGATCCCCAGAATGCTTTGCGCCAGCACTTTGGTGTTGATCATGAGCTACCCGGTGTGGGTCGCAGTAGTCTGCTCAACGCGCCATGGAGGACCATCCTGCAATCGGGTTTTGCCGGTTGCCAGGTGATTCCCTTTGGCGACACCGACACCCAGCAAAGGGAAAACCTGCAACGCTGGTTGACCCGCGAGCCGAAGTGGCTGACCCAGCGCCTGTCGGCATTGGGGCTGAGTGAACGGCACACAGTCATCGTCGATACCCCCGCAGGTGACAACGTTTATCTCCATCAAGCACTGAGCGTGGCTGACATCGTGCTGGTAGTCGCCCAACCGAATGCCGCTTGCCTCGGCACCCTGGACCAATTGGATGAGTTGCTGGCGCCTCATCTTGAGCGTGAGCGTCCACCGCGTTGCCACTTGGTGATCAACCAACTGGACGAAAACTCGACGTTCAACCTGGAAATGCTCGACGCCTTCAAGTTGCGCCGAGGTGAGTACCCGCTGGAAGTCGTGCACCGTGATCCGGCGATCAGCGAAGGCTTGGCCTTTTCTACGGACCCTTTGGACAACACGGCGACGAGCCTGGCCGGTGACGATATCACCGACCTTTGCCGGTTATTGATCGCTCGCAGAAAACGCGTTTAAAGCGCGGTTTATACGCTTACCTCCAGATGCTTATGCACAATCGGTTGGATGCAGTTGTGATGAAACAGCCATTTTGTGGAGCGGTTCTCAACACAGTGCAACTGCCTGTTTTACGTGCGTTTTATTGTGTGAACAAAAAATGAACAGCGTGGCTTTTGGTCCGCAGCGTAGAGCGCTACAGGGTCTGTAACGAATTCATCAACAGAGTTATCCACAGGTTGGGGTGCGACAATTTCGCCCTTTAATCGCGCTCGGCGAGCACCATCAAGTTGCGCGGCGTTAACGTCGGGTCGCAAAAGCTGCCGACCTCAACCCTGTAGCCACGTTCGCTGAGAAACAGTGCCCGATCCAGCACCAGCCATAACTCCAGCGGGCGCCGAAACAGACCACGCACCAACTCCAGGTTCCTCACCTCGGCCAAGCGCTGCCAACCATGGGCCTCCAGCGC
Source organism: Pseudomonas sp. H1_D04 (assembly GCF_054683855.1). NCBI lineage: Bacteria > Pseudomonadati > Pseudomonadota > Gammaproteobacteria > Pseudomonadales > Pseudomonadaceae > Pseudomonas > Pseudomonas sp. H1_D04. The sequence goes on along the minus strand of NZ_CP162826.1, from coordinate 1,815,877 downwards.
CGCCCAGTTTTGTTCGCCTGTGGATAACCCTTTGAGGCGTGCCAGTTCACGGCAGTAGTCAGCGAAGGGTTTATCCAGCCAGTGGGTGGGCAGGGACGGCGTAGGCAGGTACTCGTCGCAGCCGCGTAACAGGCGTTGCAATTGATCGAAGGCGAGGCGCCGGGCCATGGAGGTGTCCCGTTGCAGGCGCACGCGTTTGCCGGCGGTGACGGTTTCGCTGAGGGGCAGGCCGAGGTCGTCGAGCGACAGCAGCAAGGTGGAAGCGCGGCCCGCGTCGGACAGCGGCTGGTAGGTATACCCCTGGATGCGGTTATAGCAGCACGGCGCCAGTGCCAGTTGCTTGCAGCCGGCGGCGCTGGCCACTTGCAGCAGGCGTACATGCAGGTCGCCGCAGGCATGCAGGGCCACGGGGGTATGTTCGGCGCTTATGGCTACATCCGCCATCACGTCTTGCAGACGATGGGTGACGGGCAGGCCGTGGTGCTCGCTCAAGGCTTGGCCCGAAGCGATCAAGGCCGGGTCGTATTCCAGGCAGGTCAGCTGCTGGCCTGTGTGCAGCAGGCGGCGGCCAAGGTGGCCTTTGCCGGCGCACCAGTCCAACCAATGCCGGGGTGTTTGCGCAAACTGCAGCGCCGCGCCGAAGGCTTCGATCTGTTGCCATTTGCGGCCGGGCACATCGACATTCAGGCGGTGCGCGGCGGGTTGCAAGGGCTGCGTTGGTAACTTATCCACAGTGCTGAGTTGCAGCGCCTGCGATGCTAACTGTGGAAAAGGTGCGGGGGCGAGCAGGCCATGGGGCTGGTTGTGATTGGCTTCGGCATCGGCCAACGAGCGTTGGCGCAGCCACTGGGCCAGTTCGGGGTATTCGTTTTCCCAAGGCAACTGGCGCTGAGTAAAGGGCCGTGGTCGCCACAGCCCTTGATGCTCGATCAGAAACGCATCCAGCGCCCGGAAGCGCGCTTCAACGTCCCTGGCAGGCATCGACGCGCAGCCAGCGTTCCAGCAGTTTGAAGCCGCGTACCAGCAGGAAGGAGATCAATAGGTAGAACACACCGGCGGTGAAGAACATTTCCACCGTCAGGTAGTTGCGCGCAATGATCGTGCGGGCCATGCCGGTCAGTTCCAGCAGGGTCACGGTGCTCGCCAGTGAACTGGCCTTGAGCATCAGGATCACTTCGTTGCTATAGGCCGGCAAACCGATGCGCGCCGCGCGGGGCAGGATGATATAGAACAGCGTTTTGGGCTTGGACATGCCCAGCGCTCGGGCTGCTTCAATTTCCCCAGGTGGAATGGCCTGGATGGCGCCGCGCAGGATCTCGGCGATATAGGCTGCGGTGTGCAGTGTCATGGTGGCGGTGGCACACCAGAACGGGTCGCGCAGGTACTTCCACATGAAGCTTGAGCGGATGCTGTCGAATTGGGCCAGGCCGTAATAGACCAGAAACAACTGCACCAGCAGCGGCGTGCCACGGAAGAAAAAGATGTAGGCGTAGGGCAGTGAGCGCACATACCAGCGCTTGGATGAGCGCGCGATACCCAGCGGGATGGCCAGGATCAAACCGAGGATCACGGCAATGCTGACCAGTTCCAGGGTCAGGATGGCGCCCTGGATAAACTTCGGCAGCCACTTGATGATGACTTCCCATTCCATTACGTCGTCCTCAACGAAGCCGCGGGCGGCGCGTTTTTCCAGGAAGTGCATAGCCACCATCGACAGTGAGGTCAGGCCCAGGTAAATGAACGCGGCGACCAGGTAGAAGGTGAAAGGCTGTTTGGTGACGGTTACGGCGATCTGCGCGTGGCGCATGATTTCTTCGAGACCGATGACCGTGACCAGCGCGGTGTCCTTCATCAGGATCAGGAACAGATTGCCCAGCCCCGGCAGGGCGATGCGCCACATCTGCGGCATGATCAAGCGGGTAAAGATCCGAAACTTCGACAGGCCCAGTGCCACACCGGCTTCGCGGTGGCCCTTGGGGATGGAGATGATTGCGCCGCGCAGTACTTCGGTGGCGTAGGCACCGAAACACAGCCCCAGCGCAATGACGCCGGCGGCAAAGGCGCTGAGGGACAGGTCGGGAATGTCGAGCAACTCACCCAGTGAGCGCATGGCGTTGATCGTGCCGAAGTAAATCAGCAACACCCACAGCAGTTCCGGCACGCCGCGAACGATTGTCGAGTAGGTACCGCCCAGCCATTGCAGCGGCTTGTACGGTGAAGTCTTGGCCAAGGCACCGGCGAGGCCGAGTACCAGCCCCAGGCATAACGCCGTGAGCGCCAGTTTGACGGTCATCAGCGCGCCGGCGGCGAGCGCGGGGCCGAATCCGTAGAGATCGAAATTCATGGTGTTTTCATATCGCGGCAGGCATTGCTGGAAGCCGACGCGCTCAAGTGAGCGCGTCGGGCAGACCGTTCAGGTCATTCGATGCTGAACGGGAAGTACTTGTCGTTGATCTTCTTGTAGGTGCCGTCTGCCTTGATCTCTGCCAGGGCTTTGTTCAGGCGCTCGCGCAGTGGGTCGCCCTTGCGCACGGCGATACCGATCTTGTCGCTTTCTACAACCGGGTCGCCCTTGAACTCGTAGGCGGAACCGTCTTTGCTCTTGAGCCATTCGTACTGCACGTACTTGTCGGCGAGGATGCCGTCGAGGCGGCCGGACGTCAGGTCGAGGTAGGCGTTTTCCTGGGTGTCGTACAGCTTGGCTTCGGTGTCCGGCAGCTTGTCTTCCAGATAGGTACCGGCCAGGGTTGCACGCTGTGCACCGATGACTTTGCCCTTCAGGTACTCGGCGTCAGTTTTGAAGTCCGCAGTGGCTTTAGGTGCGATGAACTGCAGCTTGTTGGAGTAGTACGGGTCGGTGAAGTCGACGGCTTGCTTGCGTTCATCGGTGATGGACAGTGAGGACACCAGGAAGTCGAACTTCTTGGCGTTCAGGGCCGGGATAATGCCGTCCCAGTCGGACACATACACTTCGCACTTTTCGACTTTCATCTTGGCGCACAGGGCGTCGCCGATGTCTTTGTCGAAGCCGACGACGTTGCCGCTGGCGTCTTTATTGTTGAAAGGTGGGTAAGCCGCTTCGATCCCCATCTTCAAGGTTTCTGCCATGGCCGTGGCGCTGAACGCCATCGATACGGCCGCGGCCAGAAGGAATTTTTTATAGTTCTGCATGCATGTTGCTCCGTTAGCGGTTGCTGGACATGAATTGTTTGCAGCGCGCCGAAAGCGGGTTTTCAAACACCTGCTGTGGCGATCCTTGCTCTTCGATCAGGCCTTGGTGGAGGAACACCACTTCACTGGACACTTGGCGGGCGAAGCCCATTTCATGGGTGACCAGCAGCATGGTGCGACCCTCTTCGGCCAGCGCGCGGATCACATTAAGTACTTCCTGAACCATTTCCGGGTCAAGGGCAGAAGTGGGTTCGTCGAACAGGATGACTTTGGGCTGCATCGCCAGGGTACGCGCGATGGCTGCCCGTTGTTGTTGGCCGCCGGACAATTGCGCGGGGTAGGCGTGGCGCTTGTCGGCGATGCCGACCTTGTCCAGCAGGGCCTCGGCCACTTCTATTGCCTCGGCCTTGCTCTGGCCGAGCACACGGCGGGGGGCCTCGATGATGTTGTCGAGGATGCTCATGTGTGGCCACAGGTTAAAGTTTTGAAATACAAAACCGATTTCGCTGCGCAACCGGTTTATCTGCTTGCCGTCGGCGGCCATCAGTTCGCCGTTTTTCGCGGCCTTCAGCTTGAGTTCTTCGCCGGCCACCAGGATCTGGCCCTGGTGTGGGTTTTCCAGCAGGTTGATGCAGCGTAGGAACGTGGACTTGCCGGAACCGGAGGAACCCAGGATCGAGATCACATCGCCGTCGCGAGCGGTCAGCGAGATACCTTTGAGTACCTCCAGCTCACCATAGCGTTTGTGCAAGTTGCGGATTTCAAGCGCGGGCGTGGCCTCGGCCATGTGCGGTCCTCATTGTGTTCATTGCATTCCTGCTGTTGGGCCGCCTTCCTGGCGAGGCGCCAAGCTAGCATAGCGTCTTGATGGCAGCCAACAGCGTGGCCAGCGGTAAATGGGGCGTGTGCGGCAGGGTGTCGCATCGGCACAGCAGCGTGTCGCGCCCTCAACAACCGAACAACCGTTTGAACCCGATAAACCGCAGGCTTTGCGTAAAAAAGGGCGCGATGGTGCCAGCTTTGGCCGGGTGTTGGAAGGGTTAAACGGGCAAACGGTACCCATCGGCCCCTTTATGGCGCGTCACGTACTTTTTGTGTGTGTTTTTGGTGCGCTTGTTCGTCTTGAATGTGAGTCGCACGGTAACGCTATAGCGGAATGCCATTGTTCTCAATGGCTTGCGACGACTGTCGAATCGTCCTACAGCCCGCGTCAATTGCGACTTCGTAACATTTTGGCGCAAATCTTGCGTAAAAAATAAAGAACGCCCTGTTGGTTTCTTTTCACGAAGAAGACACCAGGCCGGGTGGACCGTTTTCGCAATTCCTCGCAAAGGTGTGTCAATGAGTAGTACGCAAAGCTCCAATGACCTCGAACAGGGGCTCAAACCGCGTCACGTCACCATGCTGTCGATTGCCGGCGTTATTGGTGCCGGTTTGTTTGTTGGCTCCGGCCACGCGATTGCTGCCGCCGGCCCGGCCGTACTGCTGGCGTATGCCGCTGCGGGTACGCTGGTGGTATTGGTGATGCGCATGCTGGCCGAAATGGCCGTTGCCTCGCCGGACACCGGTTCGTTTTCCACCTACGCCGACCGTGCGATTGGTCACTGGGCCGGTTTCACCATTGGCTGGCTGTACTGGTGGTTCTGGGTGTTGGTGATTCCGTTGGAAGCCAACGCTGCTGCGACCATCCTCCACGCTTGGTTCCCTGATGTGGCCATCTGGGCCTTTACGCTGATCATCACGTTGCTGCTGACCGCGACCAATCTGTTCAGCGTGAAGAACTACGGTGAGTTCGAGTTTTGGTTTGCGCTGATCAAAGTCGTAGCGATCGTGGGTTTTGTGATCCTCGGCTTGGCGGCGATTTTCGGCTTCCTGCCGACCAGCCAGGTCAGCGGCGTTTCGCACCTGTTCGACACCCAAGGCTTTATGCCCAACGGCATGGGCGCAGTACTGGCGGCCATCCTGACCACCATGTTCTCGTTCATGGGTACCGAGATCGTCACCATCGCCGCGGCGGAATCGAAGAACCCAGGCCAGCAAATCACCAAGGCCACCAACTCGGTGATCTGGCGGATTGGTTTGTTCTACCTGTTGTCGATTTTCATCGTCGTGTCCCTGGTGCCGTGGAACGATCCGACACTGGCGGCGGTAGGTTCCTACCAGACCGTGCTGGAACGCATGGGCATCCCGAATGCCAAGCTGATCGTCGATCTGGTGGTGCTGGTTGCCGTGACGAGCTGCCTGAACTCGGCGCTGTACACCGCGTCGCGCATGCTGTTCTCCCTGGGCCGTCGTGGTGACGCTCCGGCAGTGGCCAAGCGCACTAATAAGAGCGGCACGCCTTACTGGGCTGTGTTGCTGTCTACCGGTGCTGCGTTCCTGGCGGTCTTTGCCAACTATGTGGCCCCGGCAGCGGTGTTCGAATTCCTGCTGGCCAGCTCCGGCGCCATCGCGTTGCTGGTGTACCTCGTCATCGCTGTGTCGCAACTGCGCATGCGTCAGAAGCGTACGGCGGCGGGCGAGAAAATCGTCTTCAAGATGTGGCTGTTCCCTGGCCTGACCTATGCGGTGATGGTGTTTATCGTGGGGACGCTGACGATCATGCTGTTCCAGGAAGCGCACCGGGTCGAGATTATCGCGACCGGCGTTCTAAGCTTGCTGGTAGTGGCGGCGGGGTTGTTTGTGTCGAGCCGTCGCAAGGCGCAGAGAGCAGGCGCTGCGGTGCTTAACTGACCGCAGTCCCCATGTGGAGGGGGCTTGCCCCCGATAGCGGTGCGTCAGTCGACATCTAATTGACTGAAAACACGCTGTCGGGGGCAAGCCCCCTCTTACATTTTGTTTTGCGTCAGTCCTGGGAAGTCACCAGCGCCTGGGATGCGGCGACGTAATCCGCCTGGAACTGCGGCGACTCGACCCACGCCAGTGCGGCGGCTTCATCGTCGCTGTCCGTGGCCCACTGCCGATATTCGATCAGCGCTGCCAGGATGAAGTCGGTGGCTTCTTCTTCACCTTCCTGTTCCAGCACCAGCGCCAGCAGCGGGTGGGCCAGGAATGCCGCGCACAACGCCTGTTGGCTGGTCTCGCCAGCGACGCGCATCTCCTCGAACAGCTCAGTCAAATCGACCGACTCTAGGTCAATGCGACTGTCATCGCCTGCAAACGCATCCGGCTTGGTCGCTACGGCGCGCTGAGTGCGGTTTTGCTTAGCCTTGGTCTTTGCCCGCTGGGCACGTTTTTGCTGCTTGTTCGGCGAAGCCATGGGCTCGACATCCTAAGGTTCTGGATCTGGGTGGGGTATTGAAGCGCAGGTTGGAGGAAATCCCAAGGGCATCCTCAGAATTGGCGGCGTTGGCGCGTCGTTCACGTTCATGGCTTCTGCGGTTGTTGTGAACGGGTAGTACGGGTCGACCCTGCGCCAGTAGGCGCATAAGCTGGTGCCTTCGCAATTTTCTCGAGCGCCTTCATGTCCCGCGACACCCTCGAACATAACCAGATCCCCATCTACTTTGTCGCCATCCTGCTGGCTGCCGTCGTCGGCCTGTTCGCGCCCCAATCCGCCCACAACCTCAACGTATTGATCACCCCCGTCATCGCAGTGCTTATGTACGCGATGTTCCTGCAAATCCCCTTTCTGGACTTGCGCGAGGGCTTGAGCAACAAGCGCTTCCTGTCGGCGTTGTTGTTGGCCAATTTCATTCTGGTGCCGCTGCTGGTGTGGGCATTGACCCGTGGCCTGGTGGAGCGCCCGGCGTTGCTGGTGGGCGCGTTGTTGGTGTTGCTGACGCCGTGCATCGATTATGTGGTGGTGTTTACCCATATCGGCAAAGGCGATTCGCGGTTGATGCTGGCGGCGACGCCGGTGCTGTTGTTACTGCAGCTGGCGCTGTTGCCGGTGTACTTGGGGTTTATGCTGGGCGCGCAGTCCGAAGTAGTGGTTGCGGTGGGACCGTTTGTTCAAGCCTTTGTAGAGTTGATCGTGGTGCCGATGGTGCTTGCGGTGCTCACGACGTCCCTGGCGCGGCGCTACGCAATTATCAATGCGTGGAATAACGCCTGGGCCTGGTTGCCGGTACCCGCCATGGCGCTGGTGCTGTTCGTGGTGATCGGCTCGCAAGTCACCTCGGTGGTGCGCGATATCGGCCTGTTGGTGCCAGTGATTCCGGTCTATCTGGGCTTTGTGCTGCTGGCGCCACTGATGGGGATGCTGGCGGCGCGGCTGTTCGCGCTGCCGGCGGTCACGGCGCGGGCGGTGACGTTCAGCGCATCCACGCGCAATTCGCTGGTGGTATTGCCCCTGGCGCTGGCCCTGCCTGAAGACGTACGGGGGTTGGCCGCCACGGCGGTGATCCTGCAGACCTTGGTCGAGTTGGTGGCTGAGTTGATCTACGTGCGCCTGATCCCGTGGGCGGTGTGGCCCGCAGGTCGGTAGCTGGGTGAATGTTCAGGTCTGTTCAGGCGATGTTCAGGGATGTGCTCGGCACCATAAGTCAGCGCTTCCCACCTGACAGGCCTACCGATGGATCAACGCAACCGTTTTCGCCTGGAATCCCTGGGCATTTTCCTGTTTGCCTTGCTGCTCTTTACCCTGGGGATCTGGGATCAGCAGCCCCAGGGATTTGACGGACGTTGGGCGCTGTTCCTGCAAGAAATGTTTCGCCATGGCGCGAGCCTTTTTCCCACGACCTACGGCCAGCCCTACGCGGACTACCCTGGCACCGCTACCTTCTTCAGTTTTGTGTTTGCCCGGTTATTCGGTGCGCCCAATCACCTGGCGAACGTACTGCCCACCGCACTGGCGTCTGCTGGGGTGATTGCGCTGCTCTATCGCCTGCTGGTCCCTGCGAGTCGGCAGTGGGCGCTGCTCTCCGTTTTGTTGACACTGCTCACCACTCAACTGCTGGAAAAGTCCCGTTCGGTTTGCCTGGATCAGATGGTGGCTTTGCTCTGCGTTGGCAGTTTCTACCTGCTGCACAGTGGCGAGCGCCTGGGCTCGCGATTGAGGCAGTTGGCGGTGTTCCCGCTGTTCATCTTCGGCTTCGCCATACGTGGGCCATTGGGGTTGATTGAGGTCTGCGGCGTGGTGTGTGTGTATTGGGCGCTTGGTAATCCGGGGCAACGGGTCAGGCAGGTGCTGATTCACGGCCTGGTTGGTCTGGCGTTGTTGGCGGTCTGTTGGTGGCTACTGATAAAGCTGGCGCGCATCAGTGGTGGTGATGGGTTCGCCGAAGAGGTGTTCAGGATGCAAGTGGGCGGGCGCCTGGATGAAAGTGGCGAGCCGTTCTATTTCTATCTTCAACTGAGTTTGTACCGTTACTTCCCTGTGGTGCCGTTGGCGCTGGCCACGCTGGTTGCGTTGCGTCATCGCTGGCGTGAACGGTTTGATGAGCCCGTGCAATTGGTTGTGCGGCTAGGCGCTTGCGGCCTGATGATTTTGATTGGGTTGTCGGTGCCGCACTTCAAGCGCGCCTATTACATCCTGCCCATGGTGCCGATGTTTGCGGCTGTCGCGGCCTATGGGCTCCTCCAGGCGCAAGGCTGGCTTGGGGGCGTGCGTCGATGCTATGAGGGGCTTGTCGCGGCGCTACCGACGTTGTGTGTGGTTGTAGTATTTGTCTGTCGGCATGGGTGGCAAAAGCACGGTTACTGGCCAGACGTTTCGCTGCCGTTGTGGGTGGGCGTGCTGGTGGTGCTGCAAGTCGCTGCGTTGATCGCCTGGCGGCGTATTGCGCGGCTGGTGTCGCTCAGCTTGATTGCATTGGTGGCGCAGTGGTTGCTGCTGGTGGTCGTGGTGGAGCCGGCCAAGGACTTACAGTTCGATACCCGGCAGTTTGTCAGCCAGGTTGAAGCGCTGCGTGCCACGCGGCCGGGCCCGCTGGTGTTTATCGACCTCGGTCGGGATACCTGGGCGGTGCGTTACATGATGAACCTGGATCACGACGAGCAACCGGTGTTCATTGGTGGTCATGAGCTTGAACAATTAGCTCATGTGCATCGGCCAGTCTGGGTGGTCGTGGCGCGCAAGGAGGTCGCACTGCTGGCGGGGACGTCGCTGGAGCATCAGCCTCCCGACTTTGAAGGGCGGTTGAACGACAATCCGTTGCTGGTGTTCTTGTTGCAGTGAGTCAGCCGGTCAGCAAAAAGCCTGCATTCAGCAGGCTTTTTGTCGGATACGGTTTCCGCCTTCGATTACGCGGCTTCCAGCTGTGGGATCTGCATGCCGATCTTCGCCGACGCGAAGTTCATATCGCCACTGGCAATGGATTGAGCCTTGAAGCCTTGGCCGATGAGATCCTTGATGTAGAGCTTGTTGTAGATGAACGCAAAGACGATGTTGCTAAGGCCCATGGTCACCATCGCAATGACGAACTGGATCACGCCATATTTCACGTCGCCGCGAAACAGTGCCGGGAAGCAACCGAAAAAGAAGGTTGTCCACGAAAAACCGACTGGAGCTTCCTTCATCGCGCCCGTATTCGGGTTTTTGAAAATGATCGATGTGTATGCCATTTGTTTCTCCATGTGCCCGTATGAGTAAGCGATACGCTGGGCTGCGCATCGCCGGATGATGTGTCCTTGTGCCGCTGCGCTTGCGTGCGCTCCCTCACCGCTTGGGCGTGACCCTGGGCTGTGTTGAGGGTGGGGGAGAGAGGCTGCAGCGTGTAGAGGGAGGCTCGTGGGGATACAGGATCCGCCGTCGTTGCCTACTCCGATACTAGGTGGCATTGGCTGACGGGTTACAGGAGGGATGCATCCGCATACTGTTAATCGCCTACCTTGGCACATTTTGAATCATATCATAGCGCTACTAGTGCGCGGCGTAACGAAGAGGCGGGTTAGGAGGTTAAATCCTGGGCAACAAAAAACCCGCACTTGGCGGGTTTCTTGTGTATTTCAGATGACGTTTGCACCACCTGAAACTAATTAGTGGTGCCCAGAGACGGAATCGAACCGCCGACACGGGGATTTTCAATCCCCTGCTCTACCGACTGAGCTATCTGGGCAACGGGGCGCATTAAACTGGTTTTTCAGGGGGTCGTCAAGCAAGTTTTCAAAAAATATTTAATTATTACCGTCGCTTACGTGCCGACCCCGGTTTTTGATCAATTATTGAGCAGGTGGTACGTAGCCGTCGGCCTTGGCGTAATCCTCGCCGGAAAAGAACTTGTCCATCTCGCCCGCAAGGTATTTACGATCTTCTGCGTTCATCATGTTCAGGCGTTTTTCGTTGATCAGCAGGGTCTGGTGTTTAAGCCAGTCGCCCCAGGCTTTGGCAGAGACGTGATCGTAGATGTCCTGGCCCTTGGCACCTGGGTACGGAGGGCGCTCCAGGGCTGGCAGTTCTTCTTTGTACTTGCGGCACATTACGGTGCGGGTCATGACGACACTCCTGCGTTCAATACTTCAGCCGCGCGCTTCAGCAGTTTCTTTACCGGGGCGGCAAGGCCCAGGCGCGGCGGGGTGGCGAGGTTATACCAGAGCCAGTCGGCCTCGGCCACGTGATGGGCGGATTCCTCGACCTGGACCAGCCAGGGTTCGATAGCCAGTTGAAAGTGGCTGAACGTGTGGATCAGCCCTGGCAGTTCCTGGTGCTTGCCCAGTTCGAGTGCGTGTTGTGTGGCCAAGTGTTCGAGGTCTTGCAGGTCGTCCAACTCGGGCAGGCTCCACAAACCGCCCCACAAACCTGTGGAAGGGCGGCGGTAAAGCAGGATCGCGCCCTCGGCGTTGGCCAGCATCGGCATCAGCGTGCGCTTTTGCGGGACGGCCTTGCGCGGCTTGGGAATCGGGTAGCGTGTTTCAAGGCCGAGCATGTGGGCTTCGCAGCCCTTTTCCAGCGGACATAGCAGGCAGCTGGGTTTGCTGCGCGTGCACAGGGTGGCGCCCATGTCCATCATCGCCTGGGTGTAGGCGTTGACGCGATCATGGGGCGTGAAGCGCTCTGCAGTGGCCCACAACTGCTTGGCCACTTTCGGCTCGCCAGGGTAACCCTCTTGTGCAGTAAAGCGCGCCAGCACGCGCTTGACGTTGCCGTCGAGGATCGGTGCGCGCAGGCCCATGCTCAGGCTGGCGATTGCGCCGGCGGTGGACAGGCCGATGCCGGGCAGGTCAGTGAGCTTTTCGACATCCTTGGGAAACTCGCCGCCGTACTCGGCCACGATGATCTTCGCAGTCTTTTGCAGGTTGCGCGCCCGGGTGTAGTAGCCAAGGCCAGTCCACAGGTGCAGCACTTCATCTTCCGGTGCGGCGGCCAGAGCTTCGACCGTTGGCAAAGACGCCATAAAACGGTCGAAGTAATTGAGCACGGTGCTCACCTGAGTCTGTTGCAGCATGATCTCCGAGACCCATACCCGGTAAGGCGTGATGCCCTGTTGCCAGGGCAGGTCATGGCGACCGTGGCGGTCGTACCAGTCCAGCACCGCCCGTGAAAACTGCTCGTTTCTCATCGCTTGAACAGGCCCTTTAATGCATCTTTCAATTGCGGGTTTACCTTGTCGAGCTTCTCTTCCAGCTTCTCGCTGAGCTTGTTACCGGCCGCCTTGATCGCGACTTGGCTCAAGCCATCTTTATCCAGGCGGCACGCCTTGGCACCCAATTCCAGCGGGCCGCGGCAGCGCAGCGGTACTTCGATGTTGCGGAAGTTGGAGCCCACTTCGCAGGCCGGATCCGGCACTTCGCGTTGGTCGCCTTCGACGATGATGCCGACGCGGTAGTCCATGCCCAACACGCGCAGGTCGATGTCACCGTTGCCGTTGACGGCCAGGCCCGGAATGCGCACTTTCAGGTCAGGGTTGTTGGCCACGCCATTACGGAAGGTCAGGTTGCCCTTCAGCTCTTGGAAAGGCGTGTCTTTGCCCCGCTGTTCGCCGCTCAGGGTCTTGCGATTGAGCATGGCGATGCCTGTACACAGCTGCTGTTCAAGGTTGGCATTGAGCAGCACACCGTTGTTGATCACAAAGCTGGCGGTGCCGTTGAGGCTGTCGATCAGCGCCTTTTGGCTATTGCCACGGCCGCTGAGGTTGCTGTCGAGGGTGACCTGGCCCTTCACGGGTGGGGTTTGCCCCTGGGCCTGCAGGATGCGTTCGACCGGCACTTGCTTGATCCGGCTTTGCAGTGCCAGCACTGGAATATCCTGGCGCACATCGAGTGTGCCGTTGGCTTGGAAGCTGCCGTTGTAGAGGCCGCCACTCAGGGTGTCGAGCTTGAGTTGGCCGTCGATGCCGGACGCTTTGAGCACGGCATTCTGGATCGGCAATTTGCTCAAGGTCAGTTGGCCGAAGGCGAGATCAGCATCGACATCCAGTTTGCGCAGGTGCGCCAGAGGCAGCAGCTTGTCGGTGCTCCAGGCGCCTTTGGTAGGCGCATCCGGTAGCGGTGTGGTGCCGCCGGCAGCCATGGCGCCGGCTTCGCTGTTCTGCACTTCGGCTTGGCGGGCGGCGGTTGCGCCCTTGGCAGATTCGGACTTCGCCGGCAGGTAGTTGTCGGCGTTGAAGCTGTCGCCCTTGAGTTGCACGCGAAGCGACTGTTTGGCGAAATCGTCCACGGCGACGCGGCCGGTGAAGGTGCTGCCGTCGAGCTTCAGGTTCAGGTCTTCCAGGGCCAGGCTGGTTGGCGTGCCCTTGAGGCGGCTGACCAGTTCGACTTTGCTCAGGCTGCCCTCGGCCATCGGTGGCAGTGGGCTGCCGACGCTGTCGAGGAACTTGGCCAAGTCGAACTGGGCGATGGACAAGGCGCCGCTGAGCTGTGGGGTCTTGTCCAGGTCATTGACCTTCAGCTCGCCCAAGGCGCGCAGTTGGTTGGCCGACAGTTTCAGGTTGGTCCATTCGGCAATGTTGGCCGCTTGGTCCACCAGCAACTGACCTTGGGTGGAGAAGGTCACGGTCTTGCCTTGCAGCGGCTCGCCAGTGGCTTCGCCGCTGATACGCATGTCTTCGAACTGGTAGCGCTTGAGGGCGCGCTGAATGCGCAGATTGCCGTTGAGCTCGGTCTTGACGCGCATTACCGGCTGGTTGCTGCCGAAGAAGGCGGTGAGCTTCACCGGAATGCTGGCGCCTTCGTGCACGGCACCGGCGCTCAACTGGATGCTCTCGGCGCTGAACTGTTTGCCGGTCTGCTCATCGTTGTATTCGATGCGGGCGTTGTTGACCGTCAGGCTGTCGATATCCAGGCGGATCGGCTGGGCCGGCTTCTCTGGCTTGGCTTCGGGTGACGGTTGCGCCGGGGGCGGCGTGGTGGGCGTATCGGTGGTGGCTACCGGTGCAGTCTTGCCGATGTCTTCCCAGTTGCCGTGGCCCTGCTTGTCGCGGTTGAGGCGCAGGTTGAGGCCTTCGACACGCACGTCGCTCATCTGCACTTCGCGGCGCAGCAGCGGTAATACGCGTACTGACAGGCCGAGCATTTGAAGGTCGGCGAAGGGCTGGGTCGGGGTGGTCAGGGTCGCTACGCTGGCTTCGTGCAGTTCAAGGCCGAGCCAGGGGAACAGGCTCCAACCGATATCGCCATTGAGCGTCAGCTCGATGTGGGCCTTGTCGCGGGCAATCTGGCGAATCTCTTCTTTGTAGTCGTTGGGATCGAAAAGATGGGTCAGGGCAAAGCCCAGAGCCACAATGATCAGCAACAGCCCGAGAAGTACCAGACCCAGGATTTTGCCGAACGCTTTCATGGGCGAGTCCTTGTATGTCGATTTTAAAATTTAGCCGCAGAGTATAACGCCCGATGACCGGCGTCAGGTCACCGATCGTTACATTGTATCCGCGGGCCAGGTAGCGGGATTCTGGCGTCAAAAAAAGAGAATTTCCTGAAAAAAGTGATATCAGTTTGGTTTTTCCGTCATCCGCAGGTGCTAATCTCTGCGTGTTCGTCCGCCTTCTGCGACGTATCGTCGCGCCAAAATGGAGCTTCACTCATCAAAAACGGCCACGCTCTGCGTGCAAGGCCGAGGGAGAGAGCGCCTGACGGACGCATACTAATAACTGGGGGAAACACCAATGAGCACTAGCACTGCGGCCGGTTCTACCGCCGCACAGCCTGCGTTCCTGTCCAAGGAGCGCATCATCGCCAAGCCCGGGTTCAACCGCTGGCTGGTTCCACCGGCCGCCCTGGCCATCCATCTTTGCATCGGCATGGCCTACGGTTTTTCGGTGTTCTGGCTGCCGCTGTCCAAGGCGCTGGGTATCACCAAGCCCGTTGCCTGCGCGCCAGACATGAGCTTTATCGCCCAAGTCTTCTCGTCCCAATGCGACTGGCCCATCTCCATGCTGGGCTGGATCTACACCCTGTTCTTCATTTTCCTGGGCTGCTCGGCAGCGATCTGGGGCGGCTGGCTGGAACATGCCGGGCCGCGTAAGGCGGGTGTTGTATCGGCGTTGTGCTGGTGCGGCGGCCTGTTGATCTCGGCATTGGGTATTTACACCCACCAGATCTGGCTGATGTGGATCGGTTCCGGCGTCATTGGCGGCATCGGCCTGGGCCTGGGCTATATCTCGCCCGTGTCGACCTTGATCAAGTGGTTCCCGGACAAGCGTGGCATGGCCACCGGTATGGCGATCATGGGTTTCGGTGGGGGCGCGATGGTCGGTGCACCCCTGGCGGCAGCGCTGATGGGTCACTTCGCTTCGCCGACCAGCGTGGGCGTCTGGCAGAGCTTCCTGGTGATGGCCGCGATCTACTTCGTGTTCATGATCGGCGGTGCGCTGTCTTATCGCGTGCCACCGACCGGCTGGAAGCCTGAGGGCTGGACCGCGCCGGCGAAAAAAGCCAGCAATGCGATGATCACCCACCGTCACGTGCATGTGAGCGTGGCGTGGAAAACCCCGCAATTCCGTCTGGTATGGCTGGTGTTGTGCCTGAACGTATCGGCCGGTATCGGCATCCTCGGCATGGCTTCGCCGCTGCTGCAGGAAGTGTTCGGTGGCAAGCTACTGGGTGTTGATGTGCCGTTCGGTCAACTGGATGCCGGGCAACTGGCGTCGATCGCCGCGATCGCCGCGGGTTTCACCGGTCTGTTGAGCTTGTTCAACATCGGCGGCCGGTTCTTCTGGGCGTCGTTCTCCGACTACCTGGGCCGTAAAAATACCTACTTCGTGTTCTTCGCCCTGGGCTTTGCCCTCTACGCGCTGATCCCGAACCTGGGGCACCTGGGCAACGTGGCGCTGTTCGTGGCCGCGTTCTGCATCATCCTGTCGATGTACGGCGGTGGTTTTGCCACCGTTCCGGCTTACCTGGCCGACCTGTTCGGCACCCAGATGGTGGGCGCGATCCACGGTCGCCTGCTGACCGCTTGGGCTGCTGCGGGCGTATTGGGCCCGGTGTTGGTGAACTACCTGCGTGAGTATCAACTGAGCATCGGCGTTGAACGCGCTGCGGCCTATGACATCACCTTGTACATCCTCGCCGGCCTGCTGGTGTTGGGCTTTATCTGCAACATGCTGGTACGTCCGGTGGCCGACAAGTACTTCATGACCGACGCCGAACTGGCTGCCGAACAGGCGCTGGGCCATGACAAGGGCGCGGATGCCACCACTTCCCTGGAGTGGAAAGCAGCCCCCGGTACGGTGCCATTGGCCGTTGCGGCCTGGCTGGTGGTGGGTATTCCGTTGGCGTGGGGTGTGTGGGTGACCCTGCAGAAGACGGCGGTACTGTTCCACTAACACCGCAAAACCATTGTGGGAGGGGGCTTGCTCCCGATAGCGTCGGATCAGTCAGCCACTAGGCGACTGAGCCACCGCCATCGGAAGCAAGCCCCCTTCCACATTGGCTGTGCAGAGTTTTCATAAGTGGATTCGCACTTGTATGCACATGTCTATCCCCGACACCCCCCGCTTCAACTCGTCAGTCTTATCCCCTTCGATGTTTCTGTTTAGCGCCCGCGCCCCTATAATGGCTGCCTTTTTCGCCCAATGATTTTGCGGAGCTGGTGATGGCCGAACGTAAGGCGTCCGTCGAGCGCGACACTCTGGAAACCCAGATCAAAGCCTCGATCAACCTGGATGGCACCGGAAAGGCCCGATTTGATATCGGTGTACCTTTTCTTGAGCACATGCTGGACCAGATCGCCCGTCACGGGCTGATCGACCTGGATATCGAAGGCAAGGGCGACCTGCACATCGACGACCACCACATGGTGGAAGACGTAGGCATCACCCTCGGCCAGGCATTTGCCAAGGCCATCGGCGACAAAAAAGGCATCCGTCGCTACGGCCACGCCTATGTCCCGCTGGACGAAGCGCTGTCGCGAGTGGTCATCGACTTCTCCGGCCGCCCAGGCTTGCAGATGCACGTGCCGTACACCCGTGCCAACGTGGGCCGCGGCTTCGACGTCGACCTGTTCCAGGAGTTTTTCCAGGGTTTCGTCAACCACGCGCTCGTCAGCCTGCATATCGACAACTTGCGCGGCACCAACACCCACCACCAAATCGAAACCGTGTTCAAGGCTTTCGGCCGCGCGCTGCGCATGGCTGTAGAGTTGGATGACCGCATGGCCGGGCAAATGCCCTCGACCAAGGGCGTTCTGTAATGCAGACGGTCGCGGTTATCGATTACGGCATGGGTAACCTGCATTCGGTGGCCAAGGCCCTCGAACACGTAGGTGCCGGCAAGGTGCTGATCACCAGCGATGCCAACGTGATTCGCGAAGCTGACCGCGTGGTGTTTCCCGGTGTTGGCGCGATTCGCGATTGCATGGCCGAGATCCGCCGTCTGGGCTTTGATAGCCTGGTGCGCGAAGTCAGCCAGGATCGCCCGTTCCTCGGCATCTGCGTGGGCATGCAAGCCTTGCTCGACCGCAGTGAAGAGAACGACGGCGTCGACTGCATCGGCCTGTTCCCTGGCCAGGTGAAGTTCTTCGGCAAGGACCTGCACGAAGATGGCGCCCACCTGAAAGTGCCGCATATGGGCTGGAACGAAGTCAGTCAGACGGTGGATCACCCGCTCTGGCACGACATCCCGGACCTGGCGCGTTTCTATTTCGTGCACAGCTACTACATCGCCGCCGGTAAGCCGGGCCAGGTGGTGGGTGGCGGGCACTACGGCGTCGACTTCGCCGCAGCGTTGGCCGAAGGTTCGCGTTTTGCCGTGCAGTTCCACCCGGAGAAGAGCCATACCCATGGCCTGCAATTGCTGCAGAACTTCGCCGCGTGGGACGGGCGCTGGTAAATGGCCAGGAAGCCGAAGCTGCCGATCTTGAACCTCACGCCTGAGCAGGAGAGTGAGGCTACCCTCAAGATCAAACGCTTCATGGAAGATCGCTTCGAGCTCAAGCTGGGCTCGTTCGAGGTCGCCGAGATTCTTGAGCTGTTCACCACCGAAGTGGCTCCGCACTATTACAACAGGGCGATTTTCGATTCGCAGACGCTCCTTAAAGAAAGGTTCGAAAGCATCGAAAGCGACCTGTGGTCGCTTGAGAAACCCTGATTTCCCAAGCATTGCTGAATATCGAATAAGGTTTGCCAGATGCTGATTATCCCCGCTATCGATCTCAAGGACGGCGCCTGCGTACGTCTGCGCCAAGGCCGCATGGAAGACTCCACCGTGTTCTCCGATGACCCGGTGAGCATGGCTGCCAAATGGGTAGAAGGGGGCTGCCGTCGTCTGCATCTGGTGGACTTGAACGGCGCCTTCGAAGGCCAGCCGGTCAATGGTGAGGTGGTTACCGCCATCGCCAAGCGCTACCCGAATCTGCCGATCCAGATCGGCGGCGGTATCCGCTCCCTGGAAACCATTGAGCACTACGTCAAAGCTGGCGTGAGCTACGTGATCATCGGCACCAAGGCTGTGAAAGACCCGGCCTTCGTTGCTGAAGCCTGTCGCGCGTTCCCAGGCAAAGTTATCGTGGGTCTGGACGCTAAAGATGGCTTCGTCGCCACCGACGGCTGGGCTGAAATCAGCACCGTGCAAGTCATCGACCTGGCCAAGCAGTTCGAAGCTGACGGCGTGTCCGCCATCGTTTATACCGACATCGCCAAAGACGGCATGATGCAGGGCTGCAACGTACCGTTCACGGCCGCGCTGGCTGCGGCGACGAAGATCCCGGTGATTGCTTCCGGCGGTATTCACAACCTGGGCGATATCAAGTCGCTGTTGGACGCCAAGGCGCCAGGGATCATCGGCGCCATCACCGGCCGCGCGATCTATGAAGGTACTCTGGACGTCGCCGAAGCCCAGGCTTACTGCGATGCCTACAACGGCTGAGGACTGACCATGGCGCTGGCCAAACGCATCATCCCTTGCCTGGACGTCGACAATGGTCGCGTGGTCAAGGGCGTCAAGTTCGAGAACATCCGTGATGCCGGCGATCCGGTGGAAATTGCCCGTCGCTACGATGAGCAAGGTGCCGATGAGATTACTTTTCTCGACATCACCGCCAGCGTTGATGGCCGCGACACCACGCTGCACACCGTCGAGCGCATGGCCAGCCAGGTGTTTATCCCGCTGACCGTGGGCGGCGGCGTGCGCACCGTGCAAGACATCCGCAACCTGCTCAATGCTGGCGCGGACAAGGTCTCGATCAACACCGCAGCGGTGTTCAACCCGGAGTTCGTCGGCGAAGCCGCGCAACATTTCGGCTCGCAATGCATCGTAGTGGCTATCGACGCCAAGAAAGTCTCCGGCCCGGGCGAAACCCCGCGCTGGGAGATCTTCACCCACGGCGGTCGCAAGCCGACTGGCCTGGACGCGGTGGAATGGGCGATGAAGATGGAAGGCCTGGGCGCTGGTGAGATCCTGCTGACCAGCATGGACCAGGACGGCATGAAAAACGGCTTCGACCTGGGCGTGACCCGTGCCATCAGCGACGCGCTGGGCATTCCGGTGATCGCTTCCGGCGGCGTCGGCAACCTGCAGCATCTGGCCGACGGCGTGATCGAAGGCCACGCCAGCGCAGTGCTGGCGGCGAGTATTTTCCACTTTGGCGAATACACCGTTCCTGAGGCCAAGGCCTATATGGCGGCGCGCGGTATCGTCGTTCGTTAAACGTTGCTGGACACCATGGCGGGCGCGCGGCACTCTCTGCGCTTGCCATGGATTCCGGTAGCCTTCATGTTCAAGACCCTCTTACTTGCCCTCGCCAGTTCGTCCCTGTTGTTAGTCGGTTCGGCCCATGCCGAGGAACCGTCCGACGCCTCCCTAGTGTTGCTGACGGAAAACTTCCCGCCGTACAACATGGCGAAAAACGGCAAGAACTTCGCCAAGGAAGAAAACATCGAAGGCATCGCCGTGGATATCGTGCGCGAAACCTTCAAGCGTGCGGGCATTTCCTACAACCTCACCCTGCGTTTTCCTTGGGAGCGAATCTACAAGCTCGCCCTGGAAAAACCCGGCTATGGCGTATTCGTAATGGCACGTTTGCCGGCTCGCGAAGCGCTGTTCAAGTGGGTCGGCCCCATTGGCCCGGATGATTGGGTGCTGCTGGCCAAGTCGGACAGCAAGATCCAACTTGCCGAACTTGAGCAAGCGCGGCGCTACAAGATCGGCGCCTATAAAGGAGATGCCATCGCCGAGACCCTGGAGAAACAGGGCCTCAACCCGATCGTAGTGCTGCGTGACCAGGACAATGCGCAAAAGCTCGTGGATGGCCAGATCGACTTGTGGGCTACCGGCGACCCGGCCGGGCGTTACCTGGCACGCCAAGTTGGGGTGACCGGGCTCAAGACCGTGCTGCGATTCAACAGCGCCCAGCTCTACCTCGCGTTGAACAAGGATGTGCCGGACGACTTGGTAGCCAAGCTTCAGGCCGCGCTGGACCAGTTGCGTAAAGACGGCGTCGTCGACGAGATCACGGCGAAGTATCTGTAAAAGACCCGAAATTCTGTAGGCGCTGGCTTGCCAGCTCTTACTGGGGATCGTTGCGGCGTTTCTAGCGGTAAACCCCGTCCTTCCCGTGTCCAGCCATGGCTTGATTGCTGCGCACGCTGATCATCAGCTTAATATCAATCCACTCGATGCCCTGGGCCTTGAGCTTGGGCAGCTCGCGCTCCAGCACTGCCAGGGTTTGTGGGTAAGGGTGGCCGATCATCACGGCCGAGCCTTGTTTGTGGGCCAGCTTGATCGCGGTTTGCAACTGTGTGGTGATCGCCGCTTCGGTGCGTTCGTCGTCCAGGAACACGTCCCGCGAAACACTCGCCAGACCGATCTTCTGTGCCTCGGCGGCTGCCACGGTCTGCGCGCTGGTACGGCTGTCGACAAAGAACTTGTTGCGCCGCTGCAGCTCGGCCATCAACCAGGCCATTGCCGCAGGTTGAGCCGTCATGCGGCTGCCCATATGGTTGTTGATGCCGGCGGTGTAGGGCACGGCGTTGAACGCGGCGTCCAGGCGTTTGGCGAGTTCTTCGATAGGCAGCTCAAGGTGCCAGGCGAACGGGCCGGTGGCCGGGTCCATAGGCATGTGCAGGATCACGATCTTGCCGGCCTTGTGGGCTTCGCGGGCGAATTCTGCAGCGTGGGGGGTGTCGGGCATGATCGCCGTGGTCACCGGCCCAGGCAGGGCCAGCACGCGGCGATCCCGAGGCAGGTTTTGCCCCAGGTCGTCGATGATCAGTGTCAGATAGGCTTTGTGAGGTTCGCCTGTGGGAGTCGCTTGGGCGACTCCCACCAGGCTGCACAGCAGAGCAAGGATCAGGGCAAATCGCATATCAACGGCTGCGCGTGATGCTCAGCCCCTTGAGCAGGCTCAGCGCCTGAGCCAGTTGATAGTCGTCGTCCTGTGGCATCGGCTTGGCTTTCTTGCTGCTGCCGGTCGGCTGGTCGGCACCGCCGTTGCCATTGCCCAGGTGACCTTGCAGGTCTGCCTCTTTGTAGTACTCGCTGTCGATCTCGTTAGTGATCTTGGCCTTGCGCACTTCGATGTCCGGTACGATGCCCTGGGCCTGGATGGAGCGGCCGTTCGGCGTGTAGTACAGCGCAGTGGTGATCTTCAATGCGCGATCGTTGTTCAGCGGCAACACGGTCTGCACCGAGCCTTTGCCGAAGCTGGTGGTGCCCATCAGCACGCCGCGTTTCTGGTCCTGCAGGGCGCCAGCGACGATTTCCGAAGCCGAGGCGCTGCCGCCGTTGATCAGCACGGCCAGTGGCACGTTCTCGCTGAGGTCGTTGCCGGTGGCCGAGAAGCGCAGCTCGGAGTTGGCGATACGGCCCTTGGTGTAGACGATCAGACCTTTGGTAATGAAGTGGTCGACCACTTCCACCGCCGACTGCAGCACGCCGCCTGGGTTGTTGCGCAGGTCGAGCACGATGCCGCTGAGTTTCTTGCCGTTGTCCTTGCGCAACTTGGCCAGTGCCTTGGCCACTTCGTCGCCGGTCTTGACCTGGAATTGGGTGATGCGGATGTAACCGTAGCCCGACTCCAGCAGCTGACTCTTCACGCTCTTGACCACGATGGTCGCGCGGGTGAGTGTCACGTCGAACGGGTTGCCACCGTCGCGTACCAGGGTCAGGGTGATTTTCTGGCCGATCTTGCCGCGCATCTTGTCCACGGCTTCGGTCATGGTCTGGCCACGGGTCGGCTGGCCGTTGATCTTGACGATAAAGTCACCCGCCTGGATGCCGGCCTTGGACGCCGGGGTGTCGTCGATGGGTGACACCACCTTGATGTTGCCGTCTTCGGCACCGACTTCAATGCCCAGTCCACCGAATTCACCGCTGGTGCTTTCCTGCAGTTCGGCGAAATCTTCAGGGCCCAGATAGGCGGAGTGCGGGTCGAGGTTGCTGAGCATGCCCTTGATGGCATTCTCCAGCAGAGTCTTATCGTCTACGGGTTCGACATAGGCTGCCTTGATGCGGTCCATGACCTCGGCAAAGGTGCGCAACTCGTCCAGCGGCAACGGGGCCTTGGTGGTCGCGGCCGTGGCAGCAGGTGCAGCCGGAGCGGCCTGGTCGGCGAAAGCCAGAGGCGCGCCGATCACCAAGGCGATCGTCAGGGCCAGCGAAGTGAGGCGGGACAAATGCAGCATGTCGAACGAACTCCTAATGTAGATGCGGCCCTATCCTTGGGAACGGCACCATTGTGCGGGATCGCTCGGGCGACCCTGCTGACGAATAGCGAAGTACAGCGCCGGGGTGTCCTGGCCACCACTGTTACCGACAGTGGAGATGGATTCACCGGCTTTTACAACATCACCTGCCGACTTGAGTAACGTCTGATTGTGGCCGTAAAGGCTCAAATAGCCATTACCGTGGTCAAGAATCACCAACAAACCGGCGCCCCGCAGCCAATCGGCAAACACTACGCGCCCGCCGTGAACGGCGTGGACCTGGCTGCCGGCGGAGGCGCTGATCATCACTCCATCCCACTTGGCGCGGGTGTCGTCGCCACGGGTTTCACCGAAGCGTGCCAGTAGTCGACCATCAACAGGCCATGGAAGTTTTCCTCGTGCTGAAGCAAAAGGGCCTCCGAAGGACTCGCCGGCGCTGGAAACCAACGGGCCAGGCGCTGCATGTGCCGGTTTACGTGGCGCCGGAGCGTCAGTGGTGGCTGCCAGTTCGGCCTCACGCTGACGCTTTTTTTCGGCTTCCTGCTGGGCGATCAGCGCTTTCTGGCGCGCTTCTTCGGCCTCACGTGCCTGGCGCGCCAGGGTTTCTTCGATGGTCTTGAGCACTTTGGCCAGGTCGGCTTGGTCTTGCTCGCGGGCCTGGAGCTTGGCGTCGCGGGCTTTCACGTCGTCATTGAGCTTGGCCAGGGCCAGCTGGCGCTCCTTGCGGACCTTGTCCAGCTCATCGCGCTGGGTGTCGAGGGCGCTTTTCTGGTCTTCCAACTGCGACTGCTGGTTGGCGATTTCCTGTTCGACGTTGACCAACTGGCGCAGAGTCTCGTTGAAGCTTTTCAATTGCTCCAGGCGGGCTTTGCTCAGGTAGTCGTAGTAGGTCAGGGTGCGCGCGAATTTCTCAGGGTTCTGCTGGTTGAGCAGCAGCTTGAGGTATTCCTGGCGGCCACTCTGGTAGGCGGCGCGGGCCTGGATCGCGATCAGACGTTGCTGTTCAACGCGTGCGCTCTGGAGTTTTTTTCTCAGCGTCGAGTCGCTCCAGTTCCGACTCGCTCTTCTTTAATTCTTTTTGCAGCTCCTGGACTTGCTTCTCTAGCTTGCCCATTTCGGTTTCCGTGCCGCGCAGGTCTTTCTGCACCCCGGATTTTTCTTCCTGGAGCTTGCCGAGCAGTTTTTTCAGCTCGGTAATGTCCTGACGCGTAGCGTCCAACTGTTGTTGGGTTTGTGCGCGCTCATCGGCAAACGCCGGTTGGAGCAGGCAGACAAAAGCAAGGGTAATCAAGGCGCGAAGCATAGAGGCGGGCGACACCAGGGAAAGGGACGGCCTAGTATGCCCGCCAAGCGCTGCAAAAAAAACGCCCAATTGGGGCTGGCGGGCAAGATAGGCGCCGAGTGGCGGTGGTATGGCAAAAAGACATCTTCCAAACACGGGAGATCCAATGTGGGAAGGGTTTGCCCCCGATTGCAGTGTGTCAGCTGAATATGTGTTGGCTGACCCATTGCTATCGGGGGCAAACCCCCTCCCACACTGTTCAGTGGTGTGGTTGAAATCAAACCAGAATCGAGGTCCCGGTCATCTCCGTTGGCTTCTCCAACCCCATCAGCATCAGCATGGTTGGCGCCACATCCGCCAACACCCCGCCGTCACGCACTTTGAAGTCGCGCTTGCCCACGTAGATGAACGGCACTGGCTCAGTGGTGTGAGCGGTGTGTGCCTGGCCGGTGGACTCGTCGGACATCTGCTCGCAATTGCCGTGGTCGGCCGTGATCAGCGCTTCGCCGCCGACTTTTTCCAGGGCGTCGACGATGCGGCCGACACACAAGTCCAGGCATTCCACGGCCTTGGTCGCGGCTTCCAGGTTGCCGCTGTGGCCAACCATGTCGCCGTTGGCGTAGTTGACCACGATCACGTCGTAACGCTGGTGGTCGATGGCGTCGACGATTTTGTCGGTGACTTCCGGCGCGCTCATTTCCGGCTGCAGGTCGTAGGTGGCGACTTTTGGCGACGGGATCAGGATGCGCTCTTCGCCTGGGAACGGTTCTTCACGGCCGCCGGAGAAGAAGAAGGTCACGTGGGCGTATTTTTCAGTTTCGGCAATGCGCAGTTGGGTCTTGCCTTTTTTCGCCAGGTAATCGCCGAGCACGTTGTCCAGGCTGCCCGGAGCAAAGGCGGCGGGGGCCGGGATGCTCGCGGCGTATTGGGTCAGGCCGACGTAGTGCACTTTTGGCTGGCGGGCGCGTTCGAACTCGCTGAAGCCGTCTTCGACGAACACGCGGCTCAACTCGCGGGCGCGGTCGGCGCGGAAGTTCATGAACACCACGGCGTCGCCGTCTTCGACTTTTACCGGCTCGCCGATGGTAGTGGCCTTGACGAACTCATCGCTTTCGCCACGGACGTAGGCGGCTTCCAGGCCTTCTTGGGCAGTGGCGGCGTTGAATTCGGCCTGACCGTCGACGATCAGGTTGTAGGCTTGGGACACTCGGTCCCAACGGTTGTCACGATCCATGGCGAAGTAACGGCCAATGATGCTTGCAATGCGGCCCTTGCCCAGGGCGGCGAATGTGGCGTCCAGGAGCTCGATGGACGATTGCGCGCTTTTTGGAGGAGTGTCGCGACCGTCGAGGAAGGCGTGCAGGTAGATCTTCTCGGCGCCGCGCTTGAAGGCCAGTTCGGCCATGGCAACCAGATGGTCTTGGTGGCTGTGTACACCGCCGTCGGATAATAGGCCCATGAAGTGCACGGCCTTGCCGTCGGCTACTGCTTTATCTACCGCTGCGCAGATGGTCGGGTTCTCGAAGAACTCGCCGTCGCGGATCGCTTTGGTCACGCGTGTGAAGTCTTGATATACCACTCGTCCGGCGCCGAGGTTCATATGGCCGACTTCCGAGTTGCCCATCTGCCCGTCGGGCAGGCCCACGTCCATGCCCGAACCGGAGATCAGGCCGTTGGGGACGCTGGCGGTCAAGCGGTCCAGTACAGGCTTCTTGGCCGCGTATACCGCGTTGTCGTGGTGGCTTTCACTGTGTCCGAAGCCATCGAGAATTATCAGGACCAAAGGTTTAGGCGTAGTAGTCATAGATCCTCTCGCGGCGGTAATAAAGGAAGGCAATTGAAAAGGGAGTGGCAGTTTAAAGCGAAGTTCCGACCACGTCACCGCTTTACGGGGGTTGGCCCCCCCTGACGGCTGTGTATACTTACCGCCATTTTAACGCCCTGGAACCTCCTTGATGGTTGATCACCTGATTGCATTTGCCACTGCCCACTATCTGCTCGTGGGTGCCTTCGTCATCCTGCTGGCGCTGCTGATCGCTCACGAATTGAGCCGTGGTGGTCGCAGCCTGAGCACGTCGGAGCTGACCGCGCTGGTCAACAAGGATGAGGCCATTGTGGTGGATATCCGCCCAGCCAAGGAATTCGCTGCCGGCCATATCGTCGGTGCACTGAACATTCCACAGGACAAGCTGATCGCGCGCCTGGCCGAGCTGGAAAAACACAAGGCCAAGACCATCATCCTGGTCGACGCCCAAGGCCAGCACGCTGGCACTCACGCCCGCGAAATGCTCAAGACCGGTTTCACCGCGGCCAAGCTGTCCGGTGGCATCAGCAGCTGGCGCGCCGATAACCTGCCGCTGGTGAAGTGATATGAGCCAGGTTGTCGTCTACTCCAGCGATTATTGCCCTTATTGCATGCGAGCCAAGGCTCTGCTGGATAAGAAGGGCGTTGCCTTCGAAGAGATCAAGGTCGACGGCAAGCCCCAGGTGCGCGCCGAAATGGCCCAGAAGGCGGGACGCACGTCTGTGCCGCAGATCTGGATCGGCGCCAAACACATCGGTGGCTGCGACGACCTGTTTGCCCTGGAGCGCGCCGGTAAACTCGATGCGCTGCTGCTCGTCTGACTCCTAAACCCTACAAGACCCCAAGATCAAGAAGGATCTGCGATGACTGACCAACAGAACACCGAAGCAGCAGAAGCTCAAGGCCCACAGTTCTCGCTGCAGCGTATCTACGTGCGTGACCTGTCGTTCGAAGCGCCGAAAAGCCCGGCCATCTTCCGCCAGGAGTGGACCCCAAGCGTTGCGCTGGACCTGAACACCCGTCAAAAGGCACTGGAAGGCGACTTCCACGAAGTTGTGCTGACCCTGTCGGTCACCGTCAAGAACGGTGAAGAAGTGGCCTTCATTGCTGAAGTGCAACAGGCCGGTATCTTCCTGATCCAGGGCCTGGACGAAGCGTCCATGAGCCACACCCTGGGCGCGTTCTGCCCGAACATCCTGTTCCCGTATGCCCGTGAGACCCTGGACAGCCTGGTCACCCGTGGTTCGTTCCCTGCGCTGATGCTGGCTCCGGTGAACTTCGATGCCCTGTACGCTCAAGAGCTGCAGCGCATGCAACAGGAAGGCGCACCGACGGTTCAGTAATCTCGAACCCGACGCAGAACCCAATGTGGGAGGGGGCTTGCTCCCGATAGCGGTGGATCAGTCAGATAGATGTCGACTGACACTCCGCCATCGGGGGCAAGCCCCCTCCCACATTTTGTTTGGTGTGTTATTTGAAACCGAGTTGGCGCCAACCTTCGTACACGGCAACGGCTACGGTGTTGGACAGGTTCAGGCTGCGGCAGCCTTCGCGCATTGGCAGGCGAAGGCGATGCCCATCGGGCAGGGCGTCGAGCACCTCGGCCGGCAGGCCACGGCTCTCCGGGCCGAACAGGAAGGCATCGCCCTCAGCAAAACTGGCATCATGGAACGGTCGCGAACCCTTGGTGGTGAACGCGAACAAGCGCGGATGCCCCAGGCTTTCCAGGCAGCTGGCCAAGTCGGCGTGGCGCTGGAGCGTGGCGTACTCGTGGTAGTCCAGCCCGGCACGGCGCAGACGCTTGTCGTCCATGTCGAAGCCCAGGGGCTCGATCAAATGCAGGTGGCAGCCACTGTTGGCGCACAGCCTGATAACGTTGCCGGTATTCGGCGGAATTTCTGGTTGAAAAAGGATGACGTGAAACATGCACGGCTCCGAAGGCAAAGATGCGCTGCATTCTACCCCTGAAGAAGACCCAAGACCGAAGCTATTGCCAAGGGTCATGGGCTCGCTGGCGATTGTCGGCTTGATGGTGGGCCTGATGATTGGCCGGCTGACCACAGCGGACCCGGTCGAACTGCAACAGGTAGAGACGACCACGGATGGCGTAGTGGTGTGGTTCAACAGCGAACCCAAGCTGCACGGCGAGCATATCGACGGCACCGTGGCGTTGCTGTTTGATGCCCAAGGCAAGGCCAGCACCGGGCAACTTAAGGTCAACGACAAGGACGTGAACTGGCGCGTGCGCAAGACCGATGGCGGCCTGCTGCTGAACCTGGTCGCGGCTCGGCCGTTGCGCGGGGAGTGGAAGGGAGAAGAGGTCGGTGACCGCTGGCGGTTGGAGATCCATCTCCAGGAGCAATAAAAGAGGGAATCCCCGGCCTGCCTGTACCAAGGTCCCCAAAACGGGCTGGGGCTATGGGCGCTGTGCCACATAAGCCCCGGTGTAAAGAAGGGAGTTCCCGGCCTGCCTGTACCAGGGCTCCCAAAACGGGGTGAAGCCATCAAGGCTTCGGTGTTAAAGAGGGAGTCCCCGGCCTGCCTGTACCGAGGTTCCCCAAAGCGGTGTGGAGCGCGACGCGGTTCGCATCAAGCACCCCGGGTGTAAAGAGGGGATTCTCGGCCTGCCTGTACCAAGGTCCCCGAAACTGGGTTGTACTTGGGTTATTGCAGGGCGCGTGCCAGAGTGGCTAAGTTGTGCCAAAAAAAATTCTTCAAAAAGCGCAAAGCCCCGGATTACGGGGCTTTGGTGTTTTCGGAATTCAGCATTCTCTTAACAAAACGGTTGGTTCGGGCTTGGAACGTGTGCGCGATGCTAGAACAGGGTGCATTGAAGCGGTGCACGGTTCTGAGTCCGTGTGGAGGTCCAAATGTGGGAGGGGGCTTGCCCCCGATGGCGGTGTATCAGGCACAGATGTTGTGACTGACCTACTGCTATCGGGAGCAAGCCCCCTCCCACATTAGACCTCAGTGGATTCGAGATTCAGGCGTCGTCGCCCTCATCGTCGTCACCACCGTCCACTTTCATGCCCAGCTCCTTGATCTTGCGCGTCAGGGTATTGCGACCCCAGCCCAGCAACACCGCAGCATCGCGCCGGCGGCCGGCGGTGTGCTTGAGGGCGGTCTCGATCATGATCCGCTCGAACGCTGGTACGGCGCTGTCCAGCAGGTTCGACTGGCCCCGTGCCAGTGCCTGGTCGGCCCATTGACGCAGCGCCTGCTCCCAGTTGGTCACTGGTGCCGAATCCTGCGGCAGGCTCAAAAAGCTCCGGCGGCAGGTCGCCGATATGCACTTCGCGCCCGGACGCCATCACCGTGATCCAGCGGCAGGTGTTCTCCAACTGGCGCACGTTGCCTGGCCATGGGAGGTTCTTCAGGTATTCCTCGGTCTCGCTTTTCAAAAGCTTCGGCTCGACCGCCAGCTCCAGGGCGGCGCGGCTGAGGAAGTGGCGGGCGAGGGTGGGGATATCTTCGCGGCGGTCCGACATGCGGGGGATGTGGATGCGAATCACGTTGAGGCGGTGGAACAAGTCCTCACGGAACTTGCCCGCATGTACCAGGGTTTCCAGGTTCTGGTGAGTCGCGGCGATGATGCGCACATCAACCTTGACCGGTGTGTGACCGCCAACGCGGTAGAACTCGCCGTCCGCCAGTACGCGCAGCAGGCGAGTCTGGGTGTCGGCCGGCATATCGCCGATCTCATCGAGGAACAGCGTGCCACCATCCGCCTGTTCAAAGCGTCCGCGACGCAGGTTGGCGGCGCCGGTGAACGCGCCTTTCTCATGGCCGAACAACTCGGACTCCATCAAGTCCTTGGGGATCGCTGCCATGTTCAGTGCGATAAACGGCGACGCTGCCCGTGGGCTATGACGGTGCAGAGCGTGGGCTACCAGCTCTTTACCGGTACCCGACTCGCCGTTGATCAGCACGGTGATGTTGGAGTGGCTCAAGCGCCCGATGGCGCGAAACACTTCCTGCATCGCCGGCGCTTCACCGATGATTTCCGGGGTGCGGGTCAGGGCCGGCGGGGCTTCCTGATTCTGTTGTTCCTGGGCGTGCTGGTTGGCGCGCTTGACCAGCGCCACAGCCTCGTCCACGTCAAACGGCTTGGGCAGGTATTCGAATGCGCCGCCCTGGTAAGACGCGACAGCGCTGTCCAGGTCGGAGTGCGCAGTCATGATGATCACCGGCAGGCGCGGGTGCTGCTCGCGGATGCGTGCCAGCAGGTCCAGGCCACTGGCGCCTGGCATGCGGATGTCAGAAATAATCACGTCGGGCTGCTGGCGTGCCAGGCGGCTCATCACCCCGTCGGCGCTGTCGAAGCTCTGGGTGGTCATGCCTTCCTGTTGCAAGGCTTTCTCAAGGACCCAGCGGATAGAACGGTCGTCATCGACGATCCAGACAGTTTCACTACGGCTCATGTCGATGGGGCTCCTTGTTCCAGAGGCAGAAAGATCGAGAACGTGGTGTGGCCGGGATGGCTCTCACATTCGATCAGACCCTGGTGCTGGCTGATGATGTTCTGGGTGATGGCCAGGCCCAGCCCGGTACCGTCCGGGCGGCCGCTGACCATGGGAAAGAAGATAGTTTCCTGAAGTTCCGCAGGAATGCCTGGGCCGTTGTCGATGATCTCGACCTTGGTCACCAGGCGATGGCGCACGTGGCCGATGGTGAACTGGCGCAGTGCGCGGGTGCGCAGGCTGATGCGGCCCAGGCGCAATTCGTTCTGGCTGCTGATGGCCTGCATGGCGTTGCGCACGATGTTGAGCACCGCTTGGATCATCTGTTCGCGGTCGATCAACACGTCGGGAATGCTCGGGTCGTAGTCGCGCACCAAGGTGATGCAGCCCTGGCTTTCCGCCTCTACCAGATGACAGACGCGCTCAAGTACTTCGTGCACGTTGGTCATCGCAAGGGACGGCAGCTTGTTGGAGCCGAGCATGCGGTCCACCAAGTTACGCAGGCGGTCGGCTTCTTCGATGATGACGTTGGTGTAGTCCTTGAGGTTCTCGTCCGGTAACTCGCGGGCCAGCAACTGCGCTGCGCCACGGATGCCGCCCAACGGGTTCTTGATCTCATGGGCGAGGCCACGTACCAGCATCTTGCTGGTTTCTTGCTTGGACAACTGCGCTTCTTCTTTGGTGATGCGCAGCAGGCGGTCACGGGGATGTACTTCAAGCAGCAGCAGGGTCGCGCCGTTGCTCAGGATCGGGGTCACAGCGTAGTCGACGGTCAATGTCTGCCCGGTAAGGGCCGTGAGCATCGCTTCACGCTTGGTGAATGGATGCGCCTGCTCCACCGCCTGGCGTAACGAGCTCAAGGCTTCGGCCGACTCGGTGAACAGCTCGCTGATGAACTGCCCATGGCTGCGCTGGCCACTGATGGCCAGAAGCATCTCCGCCGCCGGGTTCATGTACTCAAGACGCAAGTCGTCATTGAGCAGGATGGTCGCGGTGGTCAGGTTGTCGAGTAGCAAACGGTGCAGTGCATCGCTGATGGTCATCAGGACCTCTTTTGGAGCAAGGCGCGGGCTTGAGGCACACGCTGATACAAGGAAAATGCAAAAACCAAACCAAGGCTCCGAAAAGAAGCGCGAAAGCCCTGAAATGGGGGGTTAGGGCCCGAAACTGTGGCGTTCTGCCAGCTTGAGCGGGAAGTTTCGAACCAAAATGGTGTTAGTCATTGGGGTGGGTGCAGGATGTCGCACCAATATAGTGCGGTTTTGTGAAGGTTGTTCAGGAAGTGCCGAAATCATATAAATCAAATGTGGGAGGGGTTGCCCCTCTCCCACATTTTTGGATCGGGGTTACAGTTTTAGTCTTTGTAGATACACAGCTCGGCCGTAGCGCGGATCATCGCCAATTGCCGCAGTGGGTCGTTCAGCGGCTCGTGTACCGCTTCGGCCAGCCATTGAGGGCACTGCGGGTCGGTACGTTGTGGAGTGAAGTCCGCCAGTTGTTGCAGCAGGCGTTTTTGCAATTGATCCAGTTGCGGGCGAATCTGCTTTACCAGGTCCGGGCGCGGGTCGTCGGGTGCCTTGCCCTGGAACTGCCAGTCGGACAGGTGGGTGTACTGCACCAGCTTGTTTGCCTCGATCTGCGCCGAGAAAAATTGCTCGGCGGCGGCGGGCTCCAGTTTGTAGCTCGGTGCCTGGGCAATGACGCTGGCGAGCACATCTTGCTCGCGCTTTTTGTCTTCTACCGGTTTTTTGCTGTCCCATTTGCTCAGGGCCACCTGGTCGGCAATGGTCAGGCGTTCGGCGATGCTGTTGAGCAATGGCTCCAGTGTCGGCGGTGCAGCGAATGCACTGGCGCTGACGAATAACAGAGCGAACACAAGTCGACGTTTCAATGCTGATCTCCTTGTGGGAGGGGGCTTGCCCCCGATAGCAGAGTGTCAGTCAGCACCTGTATGAGCTGACCCACCGCTATCGGGAGCAAGCTCCCTCCCACCTTTTTGATTAGGTTTGCAGGTGTGGAACTGTGTAATTCACGGGCAAAAAAAGACCTCCCGAAGGAGGTCTTTTTTGTCACGCCACTTTAAGCAGCGCTACCGGATCAGCAGCTGTAGTACAGCTCGTATTCCAGTGGGTGTACGAAGGTACGAACCTTGATTTCTTCTTCGCTTTTCAGGCCGATGTAAGCGTCGATGAAGTCGTCGCTGAACACGCCGCCTTTGGTCAGGAACGCACGGCCCTTGTCCAGCTCTTCCAGGGCTTCTTTCAGGCTGCCGCACACTTGTGGGATCTCTTTGGCCTCTTCAGGCGGCAGGTCGTACAAGTTTTTGTCGGCAGCGTCGCCAGGGTGGATCTTGTTCTGGATACCGTCCAGGCCGGCCATAACCAGAGCAGCGAAGGCCAGGTAAGGGTTGGCTGCTGGATCCGGGAAGCGAGCTTCGATACGGCGAGCGCGTGGGCTGGAGACGTAAGGAATACGGATCGAAGCGGAACGGTTGCGCGCCGAGTAGGCCAGCATTACCGGAGCTTCGAAACCTGGGACCAGACGCTTGTAGGAGTTGGTCGAAGGGTTGGTGAAGCCGTTCAGGGCCTTACCGTGCTTGATGATGCCGCCGATGAAGTACAGGGCGGTATCGGACAGGCCGGCATAACCTTCGCCAGCGAAAGTGTTCTTGCCATCTTTGGCGATGGACAGGTGAACGTGCATACCCGAACCGTTATCGCCGTACAGAGGCTTAGGCATGAAGGTCGCGGTACGGCCGTAGGCAACGGCAGTGTTGTGTACGCAGTACTTCAGGGTCTGAACTTCGTCAGCCTTGGCAACCAGGGTGTTGAACTTCACACCGATTTCGTTCTGGCCGGCAGTCGCCACTTCGTGGTGGTGAACTTCGATGACCAGGCCCATGTCTTCCATGGCGTTGCACATGGAGGTACGGATTTCGTGGTCGTGGTCGAACGGCGGAACTGGGAAGTAACCACCTTTGATGCCTGGACGGTGGCCATGGTTGCCGCCTTCCACGTCCTGATCGGACATCCACGAACCTTGTTCAGAGTAGATCTTGAACATGGAGCCGGAGATGTCGGACTTGAACTTCACTTGGTCAAAGATGAAGAATTCTGGCTCTGGGCCTACGAATACGGTGTCACCGATACCGGTCGACTTCAGGTATTCCTCGGCACGCTTGGCGATCGCACGTGGGTCGCGGTCGTAGCCTTGCATGGTCGAAGGCTCGATCACGTCGCACACCAGGATCAGGGTGGCTTCTTCGGTGAACGGGTCCAGCACGGCAGTGCTGTCGTCCGGCATCAGGATCATGTCGGAGGCTTCGATGCCTTTCCAGCCAGCGATGGAGGAACCGTCGAACATTTTGCCTTCTTCGAAGAACGCATCATCCAGCGCATCGCGAGCCGGCATGGTCACGTGGTGCTGAGTGCCTTTGGTGTCCGTGAAGCGCAGATCAATCCATTTAACGTCATGATCTTTGATGAGTTGAACCGACTTCGACATAGTGTCCTCCGGGTGGCTTCGGGCTGGGGTAGTGGAGTTAGCCCTTAGAATGTGGGTGATGCCGGCGCGGATAGTCCGCCATGGCAACCTGCCTCACAAGAGAGCAAATTGCATGCCAGTGCGCCAACATGGGTTTTTTGCTCCAAAAACGCCCCTATAAAGGTGCATTGCGACAAAAGCGCGAAATTCGCGCACTGCAATGTGGCGTCGATGCATGCAAATGCACTGCTTTAGTGCGAGTCGAGTGATGTGCATATTAACTGGTTAAACCTTGAGCGATTTCCGCTATAATCCGCGCCCCCCTTTTTCGGCAGGCCCTGCGCGCGCTGTTTCCATGAAATTAATCGTTAAAGTCTTCCCCGAGATCACCATCAAGAGCCGACCGGTACGGATGCGTTTCATCCGTCAGTTGGCCAAGAACATCCGTGCCGTGCTCCGCGATCTGGACCCGGCTGTGGTGGTGAACGGTGTGTGGGACAACCTCGAACTGGAAACCCGCCTCACCGACGCCAAAGCCTTGAAGGACATGACCGAGCGCCTGAGCTGCATGCCGGGTATCGCGCATTTCCTCCAGGTGGATGAGTACCCGCTGGGCGACTTCGATGACATCACCGAAAAATGCAAACGGCACTTCGGTGACAGCCTTGAAGGCAAGATTTTTTCGGTACGCTGCAAGCGTGCCGGCAAGCACCCATTCAGCTCCATGGACGTCGAGAAATACGTCGGCAGCAAGCTGCGTCGCGAGTGCGGCGCCGCCGGAATTTCCTTAAAAGCGCCACAAATTGAAGTGCGCATGGAAATTCGCGACCAACGGTTGTTTGTGATTCACAGCCAGCACGACAGCATCGGCGGCTACCCGTTGGGCGCCCTGGAACAGACCCTGGTATTGATGTCCGGCGGTTTCGATTCCACGGTTGCGGCCTACCAGATCATGCGCCGCGGCCTGATGAGCCACTTCTGCTTCTTTAATCTGGGTGGGCGTGCACACGAATTGGGCGTGATGGAAGTCGCGCACTTTATCTGGAAGAAGTACGGCAGCTCCCAACGCGTGCTATTTGTGAGCGTACCGTTTGAGGAAGTGCTGGGCGAAATTCTCGGTAAAGTCGATAACAGTCATATGGGCGTAGTATTGAAGCGTATGATGTTGCGCGCTGCGTCTCGGATTGCCGATCAGTTGCAGATCGACGCCCTGGTGACCGGCGAAG
Organism: Pseudomonas sp. H1_D04; assembly: GCF_054683855.1. Classification (NCBI taxonomy): domain Bacteria; kingdom Pseudomonadati; phylum Pseudomonadota; class Gammaproteobacteria; order Pseudomonadales; family Pseudomonadaceae; genus Pseudomonas; species Pseudomonas sp. H1_D04. Next base: position 1,781,492 of record NZ_CP162826.1, on the reverse strand, counting down.
CGATTTCCCAGGTTTCCAGCCAGACGCTGCCGAACCTGTCGCTGATCGACTGCGTGACCGAGAAGCTGGTGTTGCGCCCACTGATCGCCAGCCACAAGCAGGACATCATCGATTTGGCAGAAGAAATCGGCACCGCCGACTTCGCCAAGCATATGCCTGAATACTGCGGGGTCATCTCGGTGAATCCCAAGACCCACGCCAAGCGCAACCGCGTGGAGTACGAAGAACAACAGTTTGATATGGCGATTCTGGAGCGTGCGCTTCAGAACGCCAAGCTGGTCCCGATCGATCGTGTTATCGACGAACTGGGCCAGGATGTGCAGATCGAAGAAGTCAGTGAAGCCCTGGCCGGCCAGATTGTTGTCGACATCCGTCACCCGGATGCCGCTGAAGATGAGCCGCTGGAAATTCCTGGCGTCGACGTACAAACGCTGCCGTTCTACGCATTGAACGCGCGTTTCAAGGAACTGGATGACAGCCGTCAGTACCTGCTGTATTGCGACAAAGGCGTGATGAGTCGCCTGCATGCCCACCATTTGCTCAGTGAGGGGCATGCCAATGTGCGCGTTTATCGACCGAGCTAAGAGCCCGGGGCTGTTTGCCTGTGGCCTGCGTCACCGGCCCCCCGACTCTGCCGTCAAGCTGTAACGGCAAGGCCTGACTCTACTGTAAATCGCTGCCACGACCTGTCAGCACACCGAATCCTCTGATCGAGATACACAAGTGATCGAAAATCTACGTAACATCGCCATCATTGCTCACGTTGACCATGGTAAAACCACCCTGGTAGACAAACTCCTGCGTCAATCCGGCACCCTGGAGCGCAACGAGCTCAACGACGAGCGCGTGATGGACTCCAACGACCAGGAAAAAGAGCGCGGTATTACCATCCTGGCAAAAAACACCGCTATCAACTGGAACGGCTACCACATCAACATCGTGGACACCCCGGGCCACGCCGACTTCGGCGGTGAAGTTGAACGTGTGATGTCGATGGTTGACTCCGTTCTGCTGCTGGTTGATGCCCAAGACGGCCCTATGCCGCAAACCCGTTTCGTGACCAAGAAGGCTTTCGAAGCCGGCCTGCGTCCGATCGTGTGCATCAACAAGGTTGACCGTCCAGGCGCGCGTCCGGACTGGGTTCTGGACCAGATCTTCGACCTGTTCGACAACCTGGGTGCTACCGAAGAACAGCTGGACTTCAAAGTCGTGTACGCCTCGGCCCTGAACGGCATTGCCGGTCTGGAACACACCGACATGGCTGAAGACATGACCCCGCTGTACCAGTCGATCGTCGACAACGTACCGGCTCCAAAAGTTGACCGTGACGGCCCGTTCCAGATGCAAATCTCGGCACTGGACTACAACAGCTTCCTGGGTGTTATCGGCGTTGGCCGTATCGCTCGTGGTAGCGTCAAGCCGAACACCCCGGTTGTTGCTATCGGCGCCGACGGCAAGAAGCGTAACGGTCGTATCCTGAAGCTGATGGGTCACCACGGTCTGCACCGTATCGACGTTGAAGAAGCTTTCGCTGGCGACATCGTATGCGTGAGCGGTATGGACTCCCTGTTCATCTCCGACACCCTGTGCCAGCCGGACAACGTCGAGGCGATGAAGCCTCTGACCGTTGACGAACCAACCGTTTCCATGACCTTCCAGGTAAACGACTCGCCTTTCTGCGGTAAAGAAGGCAAGTTCGTGACTTCCCGCAACATCAAGGAACGTCTGGACAAAGAGCTGCTGTACAACGTTGCACTGCGCGTTGAAGAAGGCGACTCGGCTGACAAGTTCAAGGTTTCCGGCCGTGGTGAGCTGCACCTCTCGGTACTGATCGAAACCATGCGTCGCGAAGGCTTCGAAATGGGCGTTGGTCGTCCAGAAGTGATCATCCGTCAAGTTGACGGCGTGAAGCAGGAACCGTTCGAAAACGTAACCATCGACACCCCTGAAGAATCCCAGGGCAAGGTCATGGAAGAGATGGGCCTGCGTAAAGGCGACCTGACCAACATGGTGCCGGATGGCAAAGGCCGTGTGCGTCTGGAATACAACATCCCTGCTCGTGGTCTGATCGGTTTCCGTAACCAGTTCCTGACCCTGACCAACGGCGCTGGCATCCTGACCTCGATCTTCGATCGCTACGACACCATGAAGTCCGGCGACATGTCCGGCCGTCAGAACGGTGTTCTGGTATCGGTTGAGACTGGCAAGGCACTGACCTACTCCCTGGAAACCCTCCAGGCGCGTGGCAAGCTGTTCGTTGAACACGGTCAAGAGATCTACAACGGTCAGATCGTTGGTCTGAACAGCCGTGACAACGACATGGGCGTCAACCCAACCAAAGGCAAGAAGCTCGACAACATGCGTGCTTCGGGCAAAGACGAAACCATCGCTCTGGTCCCACCTGTTCGCTTCACCCTGGAACAGGCCCTGGAATTCATCCAGGACGACGAGCTGTGCGAAGTTACGCCTAAGTCGATCCGCCTGCGTAAGAAGATCCTGGACGAAGGCGAGCGTACCCGCGCTGCCAAGAAAGCCAAGAACTGAGTTAACTCAGGCTGAATGAAAAACGCCCCCGGTCGAAAGGCCGGGGGCGTTTTTTTATGCCTGCTGGTTTTGTGGTGGCGGTACCGGCCTCATCGGGGGCAAGCCCCCTCCCACATTTGACCGAGTACAGCCATTTGGAATGCGGTCAGTGTGGGAGGGGGCTTGCCCCCGATAGAGCCCTTGAACCCTCTGCAAAACCCGGATCAGAACTTGTCGAGGGTCTTGAAATTGGTCTCGCGCACCACTTCCTTCGGCTTGTACGCGCAATACCCCGGCCGCGGTCCGATCTTCGGGTGATTGCGGCAGGTATCGGGGCGCTTGTCATAAATAGTGCAGAAGCGCGTCTTACGATCCAGGTACAGGCAATCGTTGTTGCTCATGCGCTGCAGCGTAAAAATCTCGGATTTGTTGTTGTAGCGCTCGACGATGCCTTCCTTCTGCAACCGCTTGGCGATGTTCTTCGGCGGATCGCCGCGTTCGAACTCATCGACGATGCCAATGCGGATCAGGTCCTTGATCTTCACTTCGACCGGCAGCGTGCAGCAGCTGGACACGCAGCCACCGCACATGTGGGCGGAATATTTCTGCCAGGTCTCAAGACGGTCGAGTTCCGCGGCGGCGATCAGTTGAGGCTTCATCAAGGTTCCAAAAGGTGGGGCTGTATCCGGGCGCGGGATCATACCGGGATTGGTGGTTTTTTGAACAATATTTTGCGTATTTCATCCCGAACGGTGCGATGGGCGAAAGCAGGCACGGCCAATGCATCAAAACCCGCTAAAGGTAAATGCGTTAAAAAACTGCCGAACCAGAGCGTCTACCGTCTGTCAGACCGTCTAGGCTCTAGCAACTCCTTCTATCTCGCCCGAGGTCGCAATTGATGTCTCAGGAACCACTTGCACGAGAAGCAGAGGTAGCCGCATTTCGCGATGCCGTCTTGACCAAACTCACCTACGCGGTGGGCAAGGACCCGGATCACGCCTTCGACCACGACTGGTTCGAAGCCATTGCCCTGGCCGCACGCGACCAGATGGTCGATCACTGGATGGACCACACGCGGCGTATTTACCGCAAGGGCCAGAAACGTGTGTATTACCTGTCCCTCGAATTCCTCATCGGCCGTTTGCTCTACGACAGTCTGAGTAACCTTGGTGTGTTGGAGATTGCCCGCGAAGCGCTCAGCGAACTTGGCGTCGACCTTGAGCGTATCCGCCTGCTGGAGCCTGACGCGGCGCTCGGCAACGGTGGCCTGGGCCGCCTGGCCGCATGCTTCATGGAAAGCATGTCGACCTTGGGCATTGCCGGTCACGGTTATGGCATCCGTTATGAACATGGCCTGTTCCGCCAGGCGATTGTCGATGGCTGGCAACAGGAGCAGACCGAACGCTGGCTGGATTTCGGCAACCCGTGGGAGTTCGAGCGCGCTGAAGTGATCTACCCGATCGGCTTTGGCGGCAGCGTGGAAACCCTGCCGGACGCCGCCGGCAAGCTGATCCAAGTGTGGACGCCCAGCGAGACCGTGCGCGCCGTGGCCTATGACACGCCGGTGGTCGGTTGGCGCGGTGCAAGCGTCAACACCCTGCGCCTGTGGCGTGCACGGGCGGTGGAAGACTTGCACCTGGAGCGCTTCAACGCCGGTGACCACCTGGGCGCCGTTGCCGAAGTGGCCCGCGCTGAAAGCATCTCCCGGGTGCTTTACCCGGCGGATAGCACCGAAGCAGGGCAGGAGCTGCGCCTGCGTCAGGAATACTTCTTCGTCTCCGCCTCTCTGCAAGACCTGCTGCGCCGCCACAAAAACATGCATGGCTCGGTATTGAGCCTGGGCGAACACGCGGCGATCCAGCTCAACGACACCCACCCGTCCATCGCCGTGGCCGAGTTGATGCGCCAACTGGTGGATTTGCACGACATCGCTTGGGACGCCGCTTGGCAGGTCACGGTCGAAACCTTGTCCTACACCAACCACACCTTGCTGCCCGAGGCGTTGGAAACCTGGCCGGTAGGCCTGATGGAACGCATGTTGCCTCGGCACATGCAGATCATCTACCTGATCAATGCCCAGCACATCGACTCGCTGCGCGCCAAAGGTATCCACGATTTTGACGTGCTGCGCGCTGTGTCGCTGATCGAAGAAGACAATGGTCGCCGCGTGCGCATGGGTAACCTGGCGTTCCTCGGCTCCCACAGCGTCAATGGCGTGTCGGGCTTGCACACCCAACTGATGCGCAGCACGGTGTTCTCCGAACTGCACAAGCTCTACCCAGACCGCATCAACAACAAAACCAACGGCATTACCTTCCGCCGCTGGCTGTACCAGGCCAACCCCAAGCTCACCGAGATGCTGGTGGAAGCCCTGGGTCCGGACATTCTCGACACCATGGAAACCCGCTTGGGCGAATTGGAAACCTTCGCCGAGAAACAGACCTTCCGCAAAGCCTTCGCCGACCAGCGCCTGCACAGTAAGCGTGCACTGGCCGAGATCATCCACGAGCGCCTGGGCATTTCGGTAAACCCGGCGGCGATGTTCGACGTGCAGGTCAAACGTATCCACGAGTACAAGCGCCAACTGCTCAACCTGCTGCACACCGTGGCGCTGTACCAGGCGATCCGTGCCGAGCCGGGCACCGACTGGGTGCCGAGGGTGAAGATCTTCTCCGGCAAGGCGGCGGCCAGTTATCACCAGGCCAAGTTGATCATCAAGTTGACCAACGACATCGCCCGCACCGTCAACAACGATCCGACTGTGCGCGGGTTGCTCAAAGTGGTCTTCCTGCCCAACTACAACGTCAGCCTGGCAGAAAGCATCATACCGGCGGCGGACTTGTCGGAGCAGATATCCACGGCCGGCTTTGAAGCGTCGGGCACCAGCAACATGAAGTTCGGCCTCAACGGCGCGCTGACCATCGGCACCATGGACGGCGCCAACGTGGAGATGCACGAGCGTGTGGGCGCCGATCACATGTTTATCTTCGGCCTCAGTGCACAGCAGGTGGAAGCCCGAAAACACGCTGGCGAGTTCAACGCCGGGCCTGATATTGCTGCGTCCCATCGCCTCAACGATGTGCTGCAAGCGATCCGTGGCGGGGTGTTCTCGCCGGATGATCCGGGCCGCTATGTGGGCTTGATCGACGGGTTGATCGACTACGACCGCTTCCTGGTGTGTGCCGACTTCGACTCCTACTGGGATGCCCAGGCGCGGGTCGAAGCGCATTGGCATGACTCCAAGGCATGGTGGCGTTCGGCGGTGCTCAATACCGCGCGCATGGGCTGGTTCTCGTCGGACCGGACGATCCGCGAGTACGCCACGGAGATCTGGAAAGCGCTCGACTAAGCACCCTGGATCCAAATATGGGAGGGGGCTTGCTCCCGATAGTGGATGGTCAGTTGACGAATATGTCGACTGACACGCCGCTATCGGGGGCAAGCCCCTCCCACATTGGTTGCGCGTCGATATACTGAGCGCCGGTTTGCTTAGGGAATATCGACCATGCAATGGATTTTCATGCTGATTGGCCTGGTTGTCGGCTGGACGCTCGATGAGTCGTTCTATGACGCAGGCATCGGCGCACTGCTGGGGTTGGGCATTGGCCAAGCGATTGGCCTGTCGAAGCTTGCGGCCCAGGTGCGACAGCAGGCGCGTCAGTTGGAAACCTCGCAGAAGTCGGTGATCGCCCTCGGTGAGCGACTGCGGCAATTGGAAGTGCCCGCGCCGGCCAGCCCCGCGGTGGTCGAACCCTCCATCCCTGAACCGACACCCATCACCAAGGCCCCCGAACTGGTTTGGGAGCTGCCGGCCGAATTGGCGCCCGTCGCCATGGTCGCCGAACCAAGCCCTGCGTTGCCCGAAGACGCCTGGAAGCCTGCTCCGGCTCCGCGCCCTCCTGAAGAACCTGCTATCCCCCGTGGCCCCAACCTGTTCGAACGTGCCCTCGCTGGCGCACGCAATTGGCTGTTTGGTGGCAACACCGTTCTGCGCGTCGGCGTGGTGCTGTTGTTTCTCGGCCTGGCGTTCCTGCTGCGTTATGCCACCGAAGGCATGGTGGTGCCGATCGAGTTGCGTTACGCCGGTGTGGCTGCTGCCGCTGTCGGCCTGCTGGGCCTGGGCTGGTGGCTGAGACTGCGCAACAGCAACTACGGGCTGATGCTACAAGGCACCGGGATTGCGGTGCTGTACCTGACGGTGTTTGCCGCGATGCGCCTGCATCCGTTGATCGACCCGAGCGCGGCGCTGGGCCTGCTGGTTGCGGTCACGGTGTTCTCGGCGATCCTGGCGGTCACCCAGGACGCATTGGGCCTGGCCTGCGCGGCAGCACTCGGCGGTTTTGCGGCACCGATCCTTACGTCCACCGGTGCCGGTAACCATGTTGCGCTGTTCAGTTATTTTGCCCTGCTCAACGCCGGTATTCTCGCCATCGCCTGGTTCAAGGCCTGGCGCTTGCTCAACCTGATCGGGTTCGTCGGTACCTTCGGCATCGGCTTCGCCTGGGGAATGCGTTCCTACACGCCGGAATTGCTGTGGAGCACCGAGCCATTCCTGATCCTGTTCTTCCTGATGTATCTGGCCATCGGCCTGTTGTTCGCCCGACGCAAATTGCTGGAGCTGGGCGACGCGCCCGAAGGCCGTGATGCGTTGTTGCGCTGGTCGGCTGCCAAGGGTGATTACGTTGACGGCGGCATGCTGTTCGGCCCGCCGCTGGTTGGCTTTGGCTTGCAGTTCGCATTGGTACAGCATCTGGAATTCGCCGCGGCGTTCAGTGCGTTGGGCCTGGGCATTATCTACATGGGCCTGGCGCGGTTACTCAGTGGCGGACGCGCGTTGCTGCTGGCGGAAACGTGCCTGGCCCTGGGCGTGATCTTTGCCAGCCTGGCGATTCCTCTGGGCCTTGATGCACGTTGGACGGCTGCGGCGTGGGCGGTGGAAGGCGCCGGGATCTTCTGGCTCGGTTTGCGCCAGCAGCGGCCGTTGGCGCGTGCGTTCGGCTTGTTGCTGCAATTGGGCTCAGCGCTGGCCTTCCTCAGCGAACTGCGCATTGGCGAACGCAGCCTGCTCGACGGTGCGCCGCTGGGTGCGTTGTTGCTCGGCGCTGCGTTGCTGTTCAGCTTCGATCAGTTGCGCAAGGCATCGGCGCAGCACGCGGCAGAGTGGGAGCGCAAAGGGCTGCCGGTCCTGGCGTCTCTGGGCTTGAGCTTTTTGTACCTGCTGGCGCCCTTGCTGTTGCTGACCCAAGGTACCGCCATCAGTTGGGCCATCGCCGGTCTGGCGACCCTGTTTATCGGCCTGCGCATTGGCTCGCGCACTTTCCTGTTCACTGCGTTCGCGGTGCAATTGCTGGGTGGCGCGTTATTCCTGGTGCGCTTGCAGGGCGGGGAGGGCGCGGCGGTATTCAATGCGGGCTGGAGTGGTTTGCTCACGGCCTCACTGATCGGCCTGGCCTTGATTGGCGGCATGCTGTTGGCGGCACGCGACGACATGGTGCGCAGCGATGTGCGGCTGTTACGTGGGTTGTCGGTGGTGCTGCTCGCCGGTCTGGTGTTGATCAATCTGGCGGTGCTGTTTGTGCTGCCATGGGAAAGCGCCAGCGGCGTATGGGCTGCCAGTGGGTTGTTGATCATCTGGCTGAGCTTGTACCTGCAACAACGCGTCAGTTTTGTATTTGGGTTGCTGCTGCAACTGGTCGGCGGTGGTTCGTTCCTGCTGGCGGTGCCGCAATTGCTCGGGCCGTTGACCGGCGAAGGCCTGCGTCCGCTGGCGCACAGTGGTTTCTGGACGCCGATGGTGTTGGGCCTGGCCGCCTTGATCGGCGCCTGGCGCTTGCAACGTGAGCCCCATGCGCCGGTGTTTGCGGTGCTGAAGCTGCAACGCTTGTCCGACCTTTTGCTGGTGTGGGGGGCGGCGTGGTGGACATTGGCTCTGGGCGGCGAAGTGTTGCGCTTTGTTCCGCAAGCGTTGCTTGGTTCTTTCCTGCTGGGGCTTGCAGCAGTGAGCGTGGCGATCTGGGCGCTGCTTGCGGCGCGACTGCGCTGGGCATCCCTGGGTGTGCTGTGCACCTTGCTGATGCCGGCGGCGGGCGTGGCGTTGCTGGTGTCTGCCCACAGCTACTATCACCCGGCGGCGCAGTACGGATGGCTGGCCTGGTTGGCGGTGTTTGTGGTGCATTTCATCTCGCTGCGCCGCTTGGCGCCGGTGGTTCCGGCCAGGATGCTGAGTATTGCCCATGTCCTAGGCTGCTGGATGCTGATCGGGGTGCTGGCACTGGAATTGCGCTATGGACTGTTGCGCCTGTCGGCTGAATACAACGCCTGGCGCTGGTTGGGCTGGGCCATCCTGCCAAGCCTGTACCTGGTGCTGGCCGCCGCACCGCGCACCTGGCCGTGGCCAGTGTCGGCGTACCCAAGGGAGTACCGAGTCCTGGCCGCGCTGCCATTGGCTGTGCTGATGCTCGGCTGGTTCTGGCTGGCGAATACCTTCAGCGATGGCACCGCCAATCCGCTGCCTTACGTGCCTCTGCTCAACCCTCTGGAACTGGGCCTGCTCTTCGCGCTGCTGGGTGTTTACCTGTGGTCCCGAAGCGTGGCGCCACAACGCGGGCCGCGTGCCGAATTGGCCGCACAAGGGATCGCGGGTCTCTCGCTGTTTGCGTTCTTCACGGCACTGGTCATGCGCACCGCGCACCACTGGGGCGGCGTGCCGTTTCATCTGGATGCGTTGCTGGAGTCGATGCTGGTGCAAGCCGGCCTGTCGATTGTGTGGACTCTGATCGCCCTCGGGCTGATGATCGGCGGCCACCTGCGCCATCGTCGCGAAGTGTGGTTGATCGGCGCCGCGCTGATTGCGGTGGTGGTGGCCAAACTGTTCTTTGTCGAACTGAGTAACCGTGGCGGCCTGGCGCGGATCGTGTCGTTTATCGGCGTGGGCGGGCTGTTGCTGGTGGTGGGTTATTTCGCACCGCTGCCACCTAAGCGGGCCGAACCTGTGATGGAAACTGAAGGAGCATCCTCTTGATCGGTAAGTTGAGCGTGGCCATGGTGGGCATGTGTGCGGCGCTGGCGGCGTCGGCCCAGGAAGCCCCGGCTGATTTCACCCACCATGTGCCGCTGAGTGTGAGCGGCAATGGCCCCTGGTATCGCCTTGAATTGCCGTTGGCTGTGCAACTCAACGCGCGCCAGGCGGACCTCGGTGACGTTCGCGTGTTTAACGCCGCCGGTGAGCCCCAGGCCTATGCGCTGTCGCGACAATCTTCCCAGCGCACCGAAAGTCGCAACGTCGCTGATGTGAAGTGGTTCCCGCTGTACGCCGCCGACACTCAGGAAAGCCTGCCCGGTGTGGTGATGAAAACCACCACCGCAGGCACCCTGGTGGAAATCAAACCGTCTTCTGCCGCCAAGCCCGGTAAGCAGGTATTGCGCGGCTGGGTGCTGGACGCCAGCGCGATCAAGGCACCGTTGCAGCAACTGAGCCTGGACTGGAGCCGTGAGCAAGAGGGCTTCCAGCGTTTCAGCATTGAAGCCAGTGATGACTTGCAGCGTTGGGAGCCTTGGGGCGAGGGGCAGGTGGCACGCTTGTCGTTCGCCGACGAACGGGTCGAACAGCATGACGTCAGCCTGCCAGGACGCTCAGCGCGCTACCTGCGTCTGGTATGGAAGGGGCAGGCGGCGCCGCTGCTGACCTCGGCCAAGCTGGTGAGTGCTACGCGCAGCAGTCTGCCAATGCCGTTGGTGTGGTCGCAGCCATTGGCGGGAACGCGACTCAAGGCTGGGGAGTACAGCTGGCAGTTGCCGACTGGGCTGAGTGTCGAGCGTTTGCGCATTGAGTTGAAGCAGCCCAACACGCTGGCACCGGTGACATTGGCTGGACGCAGCGATGCCAAACAACTGTGGCAGCCATTGAACAATGGCTTGCTGTACCGCCTGACGCAAAACGGCCAGGACGTGGTGCAGGATGAGTTGCAGTTGCCGGGTCAGGTCGTGACCGAACTCAAGTTGCAGGTGGACGAGCGCGGTGGCGGTTTGGGCGCCGATGCGCCGGCGCTGCGCTTTGCGGTGCGCGCTACCCAGTTGGTGTTCCTGGCGCGGGGTGAGCCGCCGTTCAGCCTGGCGTTGGGCAATGCGTCGGTGAAAGCCGCAAGCCTGCCACTGTCGACCCTGATCCCCGATTACAGTGCCGAGCGCCTCAATACGCTGGGACAGGCCAAGGTTGTGGGGGACGTTGCGGTCGCGTCGCCGGTGGTCGTAGCCGCTGTGGAGGACGGGCCGAACTGGAAAAAACTCGGACTCTGGGCCGTCTTGCTGCTCGGCGTGGCGGCACTGGGCGCCATGGCCTACAGTTTGCTGCGCAAGCCACCGGCGGCGCGTTAAATAAAGTCCATGAACTCTATTGGGTTTAAATCCTCTGATAGGAGGAAATACGCCCCGACTCGCGTTAAACTGCGCGGGTTTTCAAGCCCCCCATTCTCCGGAGCCTTACATGTCCCGCGTTACCTTGAGTCGCTATTTGATTGAGCAGACCCGCAGCAACAACACGCCTGCCGATCTGCGCTTCCTTATCGAAGTGGTCGCGCGTGCTTGCAAGGAAATCAGCCATGCCGTGTCCAAAGGCGCACTGGGTGGTGTCCTGGGCAGCATGGGCACTGAAAACGTGCAGGGCGAAGTACAGAAGAAGCTCGACGTAATCTCCAACGAGATCCTGCTTGAAGCCAACGAATGGGGCGGTCACCTGGCCGGCATGGCGTCCGAAGAAATGGACAATGCCTACCAGATCCCGGGTAAATACCCGAAAGGTGCCTACCTGCTGGTGTTCGACCCACTGGACGGTTCGTCCAACATCGACATCAATGCACCGGTCGGCACTATCTTCTCCGTGCTGCGCTGCCCGAACGAATACCTGAGCCAGAACGAAGCCCTGAACGAAAAGGCTTTCCTGCAGCCAGGCACCGAGCAGGTCGCAGCCGGTTACGCGATCTACGGCCCACAGACCATGCTGGTGCTGACCCTGGGTGACGGCGTTAAAGGTTTCACCCTGGACCGCGAAATGGGCAGCTTCGTACTGACCCACGAAGACATCACCATTCCTGCGTCCACCCAGGAATTCGCGATCAATATGTCCAACCAGCGTCACTGGGAAGAACCGGTTACCCGCTACGTGGGCGAGTTGATGGCCGGTGAAGAAGGCCCGCTGAAGAAAAACTTCAACATGCGTTGGGTCGCGGCGATGGTAGCCGACGTGCACCGCATCCTGACCCGTGGTGGCTTGTTCATGTACCCACGTGACAGCCGCGAGCCATCCAAGCCGGGCAAACTGCGCCTGATGTATGAAGCCAACCCGATGTCGTTCCTGGTTGAACAAGCGGGCGGCGCGTCCACTGACGGCCACCAGCGCATCCTCGACATCCAGCCGGAAGGCCTGCACCAGCGTGTAGCGGTGTTCCTGGGTTCGAAGGAAGAAGTTGAGCGCGTGACGGCCTATCACAAGAAGTAAGCTGCGGCGATAAGTGATCGGCGTTGTTGTGAGCCGGTTCACCCTTAAAGAAGCCCCGAAACGTTTCAGCGTTTTCGGGGCTTTTTTGTTTTTACTCGTCGGGAACCAGACACCTGTTTTCCCTTCTAAGCTTCTGGCAGATACCCACGCTGCCTTGTCCCTCCAGGAGTTATTCCATGTCGTTACGCCGTCTCGCTTTGCTGGCTTTTTGCGTGCTGTTGGCCGCTTGCAGCAAGATCAACCAGGAAAATTACGCGAAGTTGTCGGCCGGCATGCCCAAGGCCGAGGTGGAGTCGTTGTTGGGTAAGCCGACCGATTGTTCCGGCGCACTGGGCATGTCCAGCTGCACGTGGGGCGATAAAACCAGCTTTATCAGCGTTCAATATGCCGGTGACAAAGTTCTCATGTTTTCCGGGCAAGGCCTGAAGTAAACCGGGGCGAGAGCCTGCGGGAGAAGAAGAATGATGCGTTTTGTTTTGTTCCTTTGTGCCAGCCTGTTTTTGGCGGGCTGTGCCAGCCATTCTGGCGATGATCTGCAACCCAAGACTGCCGGCAGCGTCAACCTCAAGCGTTACCAGGGCACCTGGTATGAGTTGGCCCGATTGCCGATGTACTTTCAGCGCAACTGCGCGCAGTCCGAAGCACGCTACACCTTGTTGCCCGATGGCGACATGTCGGTGTTTAACCGCTGCCTGACCACCGAATGGAAGTGGGAAGAAGCCAAGGGCACCGCCACCCCGCAAGTGCCTGGCAAGACTGACAAGCTCTGGGTGGAATTCAACAACTGGTTCACGTCACTGCTGCCGGGCGTCGCCAAGGGCGATTACTGGGTGCTGTACGTCAGCGATGACTACAAGACCGCCATCGTCGGCAGCCCGAGCCGGCGCTATATGTGGATCCTGTCGCGCACGCCAACGGTCAGTGCCGATACTCGCGAAGACCTGCTGAGCAGGGCGCGACAGCAGGGGTATGACACCACGCGGTTGATCTTCCGGACATCGGATAAGCAGATGGCCAAGACTTCGCAATAACCTGAGAGCCCCTCAATCCAATGTGGGGGGGGGCTTGCCCGCGATAGCGGTGTGTCAGTATCTGATTTGCTGGCTGACACTCTGCAATCGGGGGCAAGCCCCCTCCCACATGTTTTAACCGAGTAAGTCCCTTAGCACCTGCGTAAATGCCCGGCTGCTTTCTTCTTCGCCTGCATGACGCCCTTCGCGCACCACCCATTTCCCGTTGACCAGCACATCACGCACCTGGCGATCACCGCCGGCAAACAGCCAGCGATTGAGAATGCCATCCTCTGTTGCTGTCGCCAGGTAAGGGTCATTACCGTCCAGCACGATCCAATCCGCACGCTTGCCCACTTCCAGTCGACCAATTGGCTGCCCCAGTGCCTGTGCGCCACCGTCCAGCGCAGCATCGAACAACGTACGACCAACCATCGGTTGGTCACTGCGATACAAGCGGTTGCGCCGTTGATCGCGCAGGCGCTGGCCGTATTCCAGCCAGCGCAATTCCTCCACTACGCTCAATGACACATGGCTGTCGGAACCGATGCCCATGCGCCCGCCTTGGGCGAGAAAATCCACTGCCGGGAAAATCCCGTCGCCCAGGTTGGCTTCGGTGGTCAGGCACAATCCGGCAATCGCCCGGCTCGTTGCCATGCGCGTCACTTCTTCCGGGTTGGCGTGAGTCGCGTGCACCAGGCACCAGCGTTCATCCACCTCGACATTGTCATACAGCCATTGCAGCGGACGCTTGCCGCTCCAGGCCAGGCAGTCGTCGACTTCTTTTTGTTGTTCGGCAATATGGATATGGATCGGGCACGTCTTGTCGCTGGCGGCCAGGACTTCATGGATTTGTTGTGGCGTAACAGCGCGCAGGGAGTGGAAGCACAAGCCCAGTTGCTGCGCCGGTTGCGCCGCGAGGATCGGTTTGAGGCGCGCCTGCAGGTCCAGGTAGTTTTCGGTGCTGTTGATAAACCGTCGCTGGCCTTCGTTCGGCGCCTGCCCGCCAAAACCCGAGTGGGTGTAGAGCACGGGCACCAAGGTCAGGCCAATACCGCTGCTGGCGGCCGCGTGGCTGATCTGCCGCGACAGTTCCGTACGGTCGGCGTACGGCTGGCCGCTGACATCGTGATGCACGTAGTGAAATTCGGCCACCGAGGTGTAACCGGCCTTGAGCATCTCGATGTACAGCTGGCGCGCGATCACCTGCAGTTGCTCCGGACTGATCTTGCCGACCATGCGGTACATCAGCTCACGCCAGGTCCAGAAGCTGTCATTCGGGTTGCCGGCGACTTCGGCCAAACCCGCCATGGCGCGTTGGAATGCGTGGGAGTGCAGGTTGGGCATGCCCGCCAATACCGGGCCTTTGAGCCGCTCGGCACCGTCTGCACTGGCATTGGCCGCAATCTGTGTCAGCAGTCCATCGGCGCTGACTTCAAGACGTACATCGTTGGCCCATCCATTAGGCAGCAGTGCGCGTTCGGCAAAAAAAGCGGACATGTTCAGAGCACTCCGGTCGTGTGTTTATTTGTATATACATATACAGACGTTTGCCTGCTCGGTAAACTCCGGCAATCTATGCATCTTTTCCCCCTGCAAGGATTCCCTGTGCCGACTCCGCCCGCCAAGTCTTCACTGGCTGCCCACATGGACGAAAGTCCGGCGCCCTTGTATGCCCGCGTCAAACAGATGATCAGTCAGCAGATCCTCAACGGCAACTGGCCACCCCATTACCGCGTGCCGTCGGAGAGTGAACTGGTCAGCCAACTGGGCTTCAGCCGAATGACCATCAATCGCGCCCTGCGCGAACTCACCGCAGAAGGGTTGCTGGTTCGCATGCAAGGCGTCGGTACTTTTGTCGCCGAGCCCAAAAGCCAGTCGGCGCTGTTTGAAGTGCACAACATTGCTGATGAGATCGCTTCCCGCGGTCATCGGCATACCTGCCAGGTCATCACCCTGGGCGAAGAGGCCGCCGGTTCCGAACGTGCCGTCGCTCTGGAAATGCGCGAAGGCGGGCGGGTGTTCCACTCACTGATCGTGCATTACGAAAACGATATTCCCGTGCAAATCGAAGACCGTTTCGTCAACGCCCTGGTCGCGCCGGAATACCTGCAGCAGGATTTCACCCAACAAACGCCCTATGCCTATCTCAACCAGGTTGCGCCGCTGACGGAAGGCGAGCACGTCGTGGAAGCGATCCTCGCCGACGCCGACGAGTGCAAGCTGCTGCAAATCGAGCCCACCGAACCGTGCCTGTTGATTCGCCGACGCACCTGGTCCGGACGTCAGCCGGTGACCGCCGCGCGGTTGATCCACCCTGGTTCCCGTCACAGCCTCGAAGGACGCTTCAGTAAATGAGTTTGAAAGTCTGGCGCGCCGCCGATTACGTCCGCATGCCGTGGAAAAACGGCGGTGGCAGTACCGAAGAAATCTCCCGTGATGCCGGCGATGGCCTGGATGGCTTTGGCTGGCGCTTGTCGATTGCCGATATCGCCGAGTCGGGCGGCTTTTCCACCTTCGCCGGTTACCAGCGTGTGATCACGGTAATCAAGGGCGCAGGCATGGTGCTGACCGTGGATGGCGAGGAGCAGCGCGGACTGTTACCGCTGCAACCGTTCGCGTTCAAGGGTGACAGTCAGGTGTCGTGCCGATTGATCACTGGGCCGATTCGCGATTTCAACCTGATTTATTCGCCCGAGCGCTACCACGCGCGGTTGCAGTGGATGGATGGTGTGCAGCGGTTTTTCAGTACGGCGCAGACGGTGCTGGTGTTCAGCGTGGCGGATGAAGTGAAGGTGCTGGACCAGGTACTGGGCCATCACGATTGCCTGCAAGTGGACGGTAACGCTGGCTTGCTGGACATCTCTATCACTGGCCGTAGCTGCATCATCGAACTGACTCAGCGCGGTTAAAAAATGTGGGAGGGGGCTTGCCCCCGATTGCGGTGTGTCAGTACCAGATGGGCTGACTGATCCACCGCTATCGGGGGCAAGCCCCCTCCCACATTTGTTTCTCACTGTTGTTGGGATCTGTTTCCAACCCTCGCACCATTTTGTTACCGAACGCCCCAGCGTGGCGCAAAACCATGCTGTCGTGACAAACCGCCCTCGCTAGAAAACCCCTTTGTAAGAAATTTCATCATCTCTCTAAGCCTTAATTTCCAAGGCTCACACACGCTTTCCAAAAAAATCCAAACACCTCACTTAGAAAGTTGGCCGCTTGATTGCATATGCTTGTACATACAAGTAAAGATGTGTGCGTAAGACTCTCCTTCGCACCATCCATGTTCGCGCATCGATCGCCGAGGAGTCCTAGCAGTGACCAAGCCTACAAAATACCGTGACGTCGAAATCCGCGCCGCCCGCGGTAACAAGCTCACCGCCAAAAGCTGGCTGACTGAAGCACCGCTGCGCATGCTGATGAATAACCTCGACCCGCAAGTGGCCGAGAACCCGAAAGAGTTGGTGGTGTACGGCGGCATTGGCCGCGCCGCACGTAATTGGGAGTGCTACGACCAGATCGTCGAGAGCCTCACCAATCTGAACGACGACGAAACCCTGCTGGTGCAATCCGGCAAACCGGTCGGCGTGTTCAAGACCCATAGCAACGCCCCGCGCGTGTTGATCGCCAACTCCAACCTGGTTCCGCACTGGGCCAGTTGGGAACACTTCAACGAACTGGATGCCAAGGGCCTGGCTATGTACGGCCAGATGACTGCCGGCAGCTGGATCTACATCGGCAGCCAGGGCATCGTCCAAGGTACTTACGAAACCTTCGTTGAAGCCGGTCGCCAGCATTACGACAGCAATTTGAAAGGCCGTTGGGTCCTCACCGCCGGTCTCGGCGGCATGGGCGGCGCACAGCCTCTGGCCGCGACATTGGCCGGCGCGTGCTCGCTGAACATCGAGTGCCAGCAGGTCAGCATCGATTTCCGCCTGGCCAGCCGTTATGTCGATGAGCAAGCCACCGACCTCGACGACGCGTTGGCCCGTATCGCCAAATACACGAAAGAAGGCAAAGCCATTTCCATCGCGCTGCTGGGTAACGCGGCTGAGATACTGCCGGAACTGGTCAAGCGCGGTGTGCGCCCGGACATGGTCACCGACCAGACCAGTGCCCATGACCCGCTCAATGGCTACCTGCCCGCCGGCTGGACCTGGGACGAATACCGCGCCCGCGCCAAGACCGAGCCGGCCGCCGTGATCAAGGCCGCCAAGCAGTCCATGGCAGTCCACGTCAAAGCCATGCTGGAATTCCAGAAGCAAGGCATCCCGACCTTCGACTACGGCAACAACATCCGCCAAATGGCACAGGAAGAAGGCGTGGAAAACGCTTTCGACTTCCCAGGTTTCGTTCCGGCGTACATCCGTCCACTGTTCTGCCGTGGCATCGGCCCGTTCCGTTGGGCTGCGCTTTCGGGCGACCCGCAAGATATCTACAAGACCGACGCCAAAGTCAAAGAGCTGATCCCCGACGACGCCCACCTGCATAACTGGTTGGACATGGCTCGCGAACGCATCAGCTTCCAGGGCCTGCCAGCGCGTATCTGCTGGGTCGGTCTGGGCCAGCGCGCCAAGCTCGGCCTGGCATTCAACGAAATGGTGCGCAGCGGCGAGCTGTCGGCGCCGGTGGTGATTGGTCGTGACCACCTCGACTCCGGCTCGGTAGCAAGCCCGAACCGCGAAACAGAATCCATGCAGGACGGTTCCGACGCCGTCTCCGACTGGCCGCTGCTCAATGCCTTGCTCAATACCGCCAGCGGTGCGACGTGGGTCTCGCTGCACCACGGTGGCGGCGTCGGCATGGGCTTCTCCCAGCACTCCGGCATGGTGATCGTCTGCGACGGCACCGACGAAGCGGCCGAGCGGATTGCCCGTGTGCTGCACAACGACCCAGCGACAGGGGTGATGCGTCACGCCGATGCGGGTTACCAGATCGCGATCGATTGCGCCAAAGAGCAGGGTCTCAATCTTCCAATGATCAAGTAACCCATGTGGGGCGGGGCTTGCTCCCGATGGCGGTGTATCAGCCAATAGGTCTGGTGACTGACCCACTGCTATCGGGAGCAAGCCCCCTCCCACAGTTGAGCGGCTGCGACCCCCAAAACAATCCATCAGAGGTTGAACACCCATGGCTGCAAATGACGCGCGTGCAAGCACCACCCCGTTGATCGAGAAACGTTCGATCGACTACATCCCGGAAGCGGAAAGACACGGTCGTCTATTGAGCCAATTCACCCTGTGGCTGGGTGCCAACCTGCAAATTACGGCCATTGTCACCGGGGCCTTGGCCGTGGTGCTGGGCGGTGATGTGTTCTGGTCGTTGATCGGTCTGTTGATCGGTCAACTGATCGGCGGTGGCGTCATGGCGTTGCATGCGGCGCAAGGGCCCAAGCTCGGCTTGCCGCAGATGATCTCCAGCCGCGTGCAGTTCGGCGTATATGGCGCGGCCATTCCGATCGTCTTGGTGTGCCTGATGTACCTGGGTTTCACCGCAACCGGTACGGTGCTTTCCGGCCAGGCGCTGGGCCAGTTGTTTGGTGTCAGCAGCAGCGTCGGTATCCTGATCTTCGCCAGCGTCATTGTGCTGGTCACGGTGCTTGGTTATCGGGTGATCCACTTCATAGGGCGCGTTGCCAGCGTCATTGGTGTGATTGCCTTCGTTTACCTGTTCAGTCGCCTGATGGGCCAGGCTGACATTGGCGCATTGCTGCAAATCCGCCATTTCAGCTGGAGCAGTTTCTTGCTCGCGGTGTCCCTCGCCGCCTCCTGGCAGATCGCGTTTGGGCCGTATGTGGCGGACTACTCGCGCTACTTGCCGAGCAGCACGTCGTCGGTGAAAACCTTTCTCGCTGCGGGCGCCGGTTCAGTGATTGGCGCACAAGTGGCGATGATTCTCGGCGTGTTCGCCGCCGCCATGGCCAACGGGCAATTCGCCGGTCATGAAGTGGCCTACATCGTTGGTTTGAGTGGTACGGGCGCCACCGCTGCGCTGCTGTATTTCAGCATCGCATTCGGCAAGGTCACCATCTCCACACTGAACTCCTACGGCAGCTTCATGTGCATCGCGACCATCATCAGCGGCTTTCGTGGTCGCCTGGAGGTCACGCGTCTGCAGCGTCTGGTGTTCGTGCTGCTTATCGTCGGTACGGCGACCCTGATCGCATTGCTCGGCCAGCATTCGTTCCTCGGTGCGTTCAAGTCTTTCATTCTGTTCCTGCTGGCGTTCTTCACGCCCTGGAGCGCGATCAATCTAGTGGACTACTACTTCATCACCCGCGAGCGCTATGACGTGCCGGCGCTGGCCGATCCAAACGGGCGGTACGGTCGTTGGAACCCTCTGGGTATCAGCGTCTATGTCTTCGGGGTGTTGGTGCAGATGCCGTTCATCGCTACCAAGTTCTACACCGGTCCGCTGGTGAGCGCGCTTGGGGGTGTGGATATCTCCTGGATTATCGGCCTGGTGCTGCCCGCTGCTCTGTATTACCTGTGTGCGAAAAAATGGCACGGCAGCGTGCCCGATCAACTGATTCTGCCGGTCGAGCAGGACAGTGTTGTACCCACTAAAAAAAGCGGGGCCAGTCGCGCTGCGGCGCGGGCCTGACAGGACGTGGACAAGGCAGGACGCCTTTTGACTGCCGTAATCCATTTCATGATTGGGAGCGTCACACAATGAAAATGCATAAGACCCTGCTGACCACGTTGTTCTCTGCAGGCTTGCTGGCCAGCGCTGGCGCCCAGGCGGCCGGTTGGTGCGAGTCCGGTAAACCGGTGAAATTCGCCGGGCTGAACTGGGAAAGCGGCATGTTGCTCACCGACATCCTGCAAACCGTGCTGGAAAAAGGCTACGACTGCAAAACCGACAGCCTGCCGGGCAACTCCATCACCATGGAAAACGCCCTGAGCAGTAACGACATTCAAGTGTTCGCCGAAGAATGGGTCGGCCGCAGCGAAGTCTGGAACAAGGCTGAGAAGGCCGGCAAAGTCGTCGGCGTTGGTGCGCCAGTGGTGGGCGCAATCGAAGGCTGGTACGTGCCGCGCTACGTGATCGAAGGCGACGCCAAGCGCAAGCTGGAAGCCAAGGCGCCGGACCTGAAAACCATCGCCGACCTGGCCAAGTACGCCTCGGTGTTCAAGGACCAGGAAGAACCATCCAAGGGCCGCTTCTACAACTGCCCGGCCGGCTGGACCTGCGAGCTGGACAACAGCGAAATGCTGAAAAGCTACGGCCTGGAAAGCACCTACACCAACTTCCGTCCAGGCACCGGCCCGGCGCTGGATGCGGCGGTGCTGTCGAGCTACAAGCGTGGCGAGCCGATCCTGTTCTACTACTGGTCGCCGACGCCGCTGATGGGTCAGGTCGACCTGGTCAAGCTTGAAGAAAAACCTGGTGTGGATAAAACCGTGACCATCAAGGTCGGCCTGTCCAAGACCTTCCACGAACAAGCCCCTGAATTGGTGGCCGTGCTGGAAAAGGTCAACCTGCCCATCGACCTGCTGAACCAGAACCTGGGACGCATGGCCAAGGAGCGCATTGAGTCGCCGAAACTGGCGAAGATCTTCCTCAAGGAACATCCTGAAGTCTGGCACGCCTGGGTGAGCGAAGACGCAGCCAAGAAAATCGACGCGGCCTTGTAGGTCAAGTGTGCACGGCTACCCTGAGGGGTGGCCGGGCGCCTGGCCACAACCCATTGGATCGAGAGCACGCTATGTTTCCTGAGAGTTTTACGTTTTCCATTGCCGACTGGGTTAACGGTTGGGTGGATTCACTGGTCACCAACTACGGCGATGTGTTCCGGCAGATCTCCGACACGCTGTTGTGGGCCATCGTCAACCTGGAAGGCCTGCTGCGCGCCGCCCCTTGGTGGCTGATGCTGGCCATCGTCGGCGGCGTGGCCTGGCACGCTACCCGCAAAGTAGTCACTACGGCGGTGATCGTCGGTTTGCTGTTCTTGGTAGGCGCGGTTGGCCTATGGGACAAGCTGATGCAGACCCTGGCCTTGATGATGGTTGCCACGGTGATTTCGGTGTTGATCGGCATTCCGTTGGGCATCCTCTCGGCGCGCAGTAATCGCCTGCGTTCGGTGTTGATGCCGCTGCTCGACATCATGCAAACCATGCCCAGCTTCGTGTACCTGATCCCGGTGCTGATGCTGTTCGGCCTGGGCAAGGTGCCGGCGATTTTTGCCACGGTGATCTATGCCGCGCCGCCGCTGATTCGCCTCACCGATTTGGGCATCCGCCAAGTGGATGGCGAAGTTATGGAGGCCATCAACGCCTTCGGTGCCAACCGCTGGCAGCAACTGTTTGGCGTGCAACTGCCGTTGGCGCTGCCGAGCATCATGGCCGGCATCAACCAGACCACCATGATGGCGTTGTCGATGGTGGTGATCGCCTCGATGATCGGCGCCCGTGGCTTGGGTGAAGACGTGCTCGTCGGCATCCAGACCCTCAACGTTGGCCGTGGCCTTGAAGCCGGGCTGGCGATCGTGATTCTTGCAGTGGTCATCGACCGCATTACCCAGGCCTATGGCCGCCCACGGCATGAGGCGAGCAAATGACGACTGTGAGCAAAATCGAAGTCAGAAACGTCTTCAAGATCTTTGGCGCGCGCTCCAAGGAAGCGCTGGCGATGATCGGGCAGGGCAAGACCAAGGACCAAGTGTTGGCCGAGACCGGTTGCGTGGTCGGCGTCAACGACCTGTCCCTGAGCATTGGCACCGGTGAGATCTTCGTGATCATGGGCCTGTCGGGTTCCGGTAAATCCACACTGGTGCGTCACTTCAATCGCCTGATCGACCCCACCAGCGGCGCGATCCTCGTGGACGGCGAAGACATCCTGCAACTGGACATGGACGCCCTGCGCCAATTCCGTCGGCACAAGATCAGCATGGTGTTCCAGAGCTTCGGTCTGTTGCCCCACAAGAGCGTGCTCGATAACGTCGCTTACGGCCTCAAGGTGCGTGGCGAAACCAAGCAGGTGTGCGCCGAACGCGCGCTGCACTGGATCGAAACCGTGGGCCTCAAAGGCTACGAAAACAAATACCCGCACCAGCTCTCCGGCGGCATGCGTCAGCGCGTCGGCCTGGCCCGTGCGTTGGCTGCCGACACGGACATCATCCTGATGGACGAAGCCTTCAGCGCCCTTGACCCGTTGATTCGCGCCGAGATGCAGGACCAATTGCTGGAGCTGCAAAAGACCCTGCACAAGACCATCGTCTTCATCACCCACGACCTCGACGAGGCCGTGCGCATTGGTAACCGCATTGCGATCCTCAAGGACGGCAAGTTGATCCAGGTCGGCACACCTCGGGAGATCCTCCATTCACCGGCGGATGAGTACGTGGACCGGTTTGTTCAGCGGCGGGCGGCGGTGGTCTGATCCAGATTCTGTGGTGAGGCTGCTGGCCCTATCGGGAGCAAGTCCCCTCCCACCTTTGAAGATGTTCACCGTTCAACATGTGGGAGGGGGCTTGCCCCCGATGAGGCCGGCAAAGCGGTAGAGAATATGAAGAGGTCAACAATGCCCCAGGCAACAAAAATCACCATCGCCGACACCCCTCTGCGCTGGCAGGACGTGGTCGCCGTGGCCCGCCACGGCGCGGTGCTGGAACTCTCGGGCCAAGCCTGGGCCCGCATCGACAATGCCCAAGCCATCGTGCAGCGCATCGTCACCAGCGGCGAACGCGCGTATGGCGTGAACACCGGCCTGGGCGCGCTGTGCAACGTGTCGCTTGCGGGCGAGCAACTCAGCCAGCTGTCGCGCAATACCCTGTTGAGTCACGCCTGTGGCGTCGGCCCGGTACTGAGCGATGAGCAGACCCGGGCGATTATCTGCGCCGCGGTCATCAATTACAGTCACGGAAAATCCGGCCTGCATCCGCAGGTCGTACGTTCGTTGCTGGCGCTGCTTAACCACGGCATCACGCCACAGGTGCCGTCCCAAGGTTCGGTGGGTTACCTGACTCACATGGCCCACGTCGGTGTCGCTTTGTTGGGTGTCGGTACGGTGAGTTATCGCGGCCAGATCGTGACGGCGCAGGAAGCCTTGCAGGCAGAAGGTTTGCAGCCCGTGGTACTCGGCGCCAAAGACGGCCTGTGCCTGGTCAACGGCACGCCGTGCATGACCGGTTTGAGCTGCCTGGCCTTGGCCGACGCCCATCACTTGCTGCAGTGGGCCGACGTGATCGGCGCCATGAGTTTCGAAGCCCAGCGTGGCCAGATCGACGCCTTTGATGAAGAAATCATCGCCCTCAAGCCGCACCCCGGCATGCAGCACGTTGGCGTCAACCTGCGTGCCTTGCTCGACGGCAGTGAAGTGATCGCCAGCAGCAAAGGCCTCCGCACACAGGACGCCCTGAGCATCCGCTCGATCCCGCAGATCCACGGCGCGGCGCGCGACCAGGTGGAGCACGCCACCCGCCAGATCGAGACTGAACTCAACAGCGCCACTGACAACCCGTTGGTGCTTGGCACGCCGGACGAGTACCGCGTAGTGTCCCAGGCCAATCCGCACGGCCAGTCCGTCGCCCTGGCCGCCGATATGCTCGCCATCGCCATGGCCGAAATCGGCTCAGTTGCCGAACGCCGCCTGGACCGTTTGATCAACCCGCACGTCAGTGGCTTGCCGGCGTTCCTGGTGAGCAACCCAGGGGTTAACTCCGGAATGATGATCGTGCAATACGTCGCTGCATCACTGTGCGGGCAAAACCGCCAGCTCGCGCAACCAGCGGTGCTCGATAATTTCGTCACCTCGGGGCTGCAGGAAGACCACTTGAGCATGGGCACCAATGCCGCGCTGAAGCTGCATCAACTGCTGGCCAACGTCACCCAGATTCTTGCCATCGAGTACTTGCTGGCGGCCCAGGCCTTTGAATTTTTGAAGGCCCAGCGTTTCGGCGCGGGTACCGACCGCGCTTGGCGATTGTTACGTGAAGTGGTCCCCGCATACGAGCAGGACCGCTGGCTGGCGCCGGACATTGCAGCTGCCGCCAAGCTGCTCAAAGACACCGCATTACCCAATGTGCACTGAACCCTTATTCAACAGAAATATTCGAAAGAACAATTCACAAGGAGTATGAATGTGACTGCGTTAAATCTGATTCCAGGCCAACTGAGCCTTGCCCAACTGCGGGCCATCTACCAGCAGCCGGTGACCCTCAGTCTGGATGACAGCGCTTCAGCCCAGATCGAAGCCAGCGTTGCCTGCGTGGAGCAGATTCTCGCTGAGAACCGCACTGCCTACGGCATCAACACCGGTTTCGGCCTGCTGGCCTCGACCCGTATCGCCAGCGAAGACCTGGAAAACCTCCAGCGTTCCCTGGTGCTGTCCCATGCCGCCGGCGTCGGTGAGCCGATCAGCGATGCGCTGGTGCGGCTGGTCATGGTGCTCAAGGTTAATAGCCTGAGCCGTGGGTTCTCCGGGATTCGTCGGCAGGTAATCGACGCGCTGATCGCGCTGATCAACGCCGAGGTTTACCCGCATATTCCGTTGAAAGGCTCGGTCGGTGCGTCCGGTGACTTGGCGCCGCTGGCCCATATGTCCCTGGTGCTGCTGGGCGAAGGCAAGGCGCGCTATAAAGGTGAATGGCTGGAAGCGACTGACGCGCTGAAAGTCGCCGGCCTCACGCCGCTGACCCTCGCGGCTAAAGAAGGCCTGGCGTTGCTCAACGGTACCCAGGTGTCCACTGCTTATGCCCTGCGCGGCCTGTTCGAAGGCGAAGACCTGTTCGCTGGCGCCCTGGCCTGTGGCGGCCTTACCGTTGAAGCAGTGCTGGGCTCGCGCTCGCCGTTCGACGCGCGTATTCATGCCGCGCGTGGCCAGCGTGGGCAAATCGATTCGGCTGCCGCTTACCGCGACCTGCTCGGCGAAAGCAGCGAGGTCTCCCAGTCGCACCAGAACTGCGACAAAGTGCAAGACCCGTACTCCCTGCGCTGCCAGCCTCAGGTCATGGGCGCGTGCCTGACCCAGTTCCGCCAGGCCGCTGAAGTGCTGGTGGTCGAAGCCAACGCCGTATCGGATAACCCGCTGGTGTTCGCCGCCGAAGGCGATGTGATTTCCGGCGGTAACTTCCACGCCGAACCAGTGGCTATGGCCGCTGACAACATGGCGCTGGCCATCGCCGAAATCGGTTCCCTCAGTGAGCGTCGTATCTCGTTGATGATGGACAAACACATGTCGCAATTGCCGCCGTTCCTGGTGGGCAATGGCGGGGTGAACTCCGGTTTCATGATCGCCCAGGTGACCGCCGCCGCGCTCGCCAGCGAGAACAAGGCGCTGGCCCATCCCCATAGTGTCGACAGCATTCCGACTTCAGCCAACCAGGAAGACCATGTGTCGATGGCACCTGCTGCCGGCAAGCGCCTGTGGGAAATGGCCGAGAACACCCGTGGCATCCTCGCCGTGGAATGGCTGGCCGCGTGCCAGGGTCTGGACTTGCGGGAAGGCCTGAAAACCTCGCCGAAACTGGAAAAAGCCCGTGGCGTCCTACGCGCCAAAGTGGGGTTCTACGACAAGGATCGCTTCTTCGCCCCGGACATCATCGCCGCCAGCGAACTGCTCGCCAGCCGCTGCCTGAATGACCTGGTGCCGGCGAAGTTGCTGCCGAGCCTGTAAGCGCCACTCGCTCTCTGTAGTGAGCGAGCTTGCCCCGCGCTGGGCTGCGTAGCAGCCCCTCCTACAGTCACCGCATTTCTCCAAGTGAAATGCGGTAGCCGGATTTGGGGTTGCTTCGCACCCCAGCGCGGGGCAAGCCCGCTCACCACAAAAAAAGCAGTTGTCATGAGCGCGGCTTTTAATTTTCTCAGGATAAAAATAATTAAGGACGAGAAATGCACCAGCAAGAAAAGGGTTTGAAACGTGGCCTAAGTGCCCGACATATTCGCTTCATGGCACTGGGGTCGGCCATCGGCACCGGGCTGTTCTACGGCTCCGCCTCGGCTATCCAGATGGCCGGCCCTGCCGTGCTGCTGGCCTACCTGATCGGCGGCGCCGCGGTTTTCATGGTGATGCGCGCCCTCGGTGAAATGGCCGTGCACAACCCGGTGTCCGGTTCCTTCGGCCAGTACGCCAGCACCTATCTAGGCCCCATGGCCGGGTTTATTCTCGGTTGGACCTACGCGTTTGAAATGATCATCGTCTGCCTCGCCGACGTCACCGCGTTCGGCATCTATATGGGCTTCTGGTTTCCCGACGTCGCGCGCTGGGTCTGGGTGCTCGGCATTGTGTTTCTGATCGGCGGCCTGAACCTGTGCAACGTCAAAGTCTTTGGCGAGATGGAGTTCTGGCTGTCGCTGCTCAAGGTCGGCGCGATTGTCGCGATGATCCTCGGCGGCTTCGGCATCATGCTGTTCGGTATCCATTCGGCGGGCGAGACCCAGGCCAGCGGCCTGAGCAACCTGTGGGCCCACGGCGGCTTTATGCCTAACGGTGTTGGCGGCCTGATCGCCTCGTTCGCGGTGGTGATGTTCGCCTTCGGCGGTATCGAAATCATCGGCATCACCGCTGGCGAAGCCAAAGACCCGCAGCGCGTAATTCCCAAGGCGATCAACGCCGTGCCGCTGCGCATCCTATTGTTCTACGTGCTGACCCTGTTTGTGCTGATGGCTATCTACCCATGGCCCCAGATCGGCAGCCAGGGCAGCCCGTTCGTGCAGATATTCAGTAACCTCGGCATAGGCTCGGCGGCGACCATTCTCAATATTGTGGTGATCTCGGCGGCAGTCTCGGCGATCAACAGTGACATCTTCGGTGCCGGGCGCATGATGTACGGCCTCGCTCAACAAGGGCAGGCGCCCAAGGGTTTTGCCCAGTTGTCCAAACAGGGCGTGCCATGGATGACCGTGGTGGTGATGGGCGCAGCGCTGCTCGGCGGCGTGCTGCTCAACTACCTGATCCCGGAAAACGTGTTCCTGGTGATTGCCTCGATTGCCACCTTCGCTACCGTGTGGGTATGGCTGATGATTCTGTTCACCCAGGTCGCCATGCGTCGCTCGATGACTAAAGAACAGGTCGCTGAGCTGAAATTCCCGGTGCCGTTCTGGCCCTATGCGCCGGCGGCGGCCATCGTATTCATGCTGTTTGTGTTTGGTGTGCTGGGTTACTTCCCGGACACCCAGGCGGCCTTGCTGGTCGGCGCCGTGTGGATCGTGCTGCTGGTCGTTGCCTACCTGCTGTGGGTCAAACCCGCCGCCGGGCAAACGGCCAACGTCCAATACGACCCGGCTGTGTCTCATCGATAACTTAGGGAGGCGTTGATGAAAACCCTTTGGCAACACTGCCACGTTGCAACCATGGCTCAAGGTAACTACTCGATCATCGAGGATGCTGCCATGGTCACTGCCGGCTCACTCATCGAGTGGATCGGCCCGCGCAGCCAAGTGCCGACGGCGGACTACGCCCAGGTGCATGACCTGCAAGGCGCATGGGTCACTCCGGGGCTGATCGACTGCCACACCCACACGGTGTTTGGTGGCAATCGCAGTGGCGAATTCGAGCAGCGCCTTGAGGGCGTTAGCTATGCCGAGATCGCGGCCAAGGGCGGCGGTATCGCCAGCACCGTGCGCGCCACCCGCGCCGCCAGCGAGGATGAACTGTTCGACAGCGCCCGCAAGCGCCTGCGCAGTCTGCTGCGCGACGGCGTGACCACAGTGGAGATCAAATCCGGCTACGGCCTGGACCTGGCCAACGAACGCAAGATGTTGCGCGTGGCCCGGCGTCTCGGCGATGAGCTGCCGGTCAGCGTGCGCTCCACCTGCCTGGCGGCCCATGCGTTACCGCCGGAGTACAAGGACCGCGCCGACGACTACATCGAGCATATCTGCAGCGAGATGCTACCGGCCCTGGCGGCGGAAGGGCTGGTGGACGCTGTGGATGCCTTCTGCGAATACCTGGCGTTTTCCACTGAGCAAGTGGAGCGCGTGTTCAAGGTCGCCCAGCAGTTGGGCCTGCCGGTAAAACTGCACGCCGAGCAACTCTCGTCGTTGCACGGCTCCAGCCTGGCGGCGCGTTATCGCGCGTTGTCGGCGGACCACCTGGAATTCATGACCGAAGAAGACGCCATTGCCATGGCTGCATCCGGCACCGTCGCCGTGCTGCTGCCAGGGGCGTTCTACTTCCTGCGCGAAACCCAGTTGCCACCGATGGAGGCCCTGCGCAAACACGGCGTGAAAATCGCCATCGCCAGTGACCTCAACCCCGGCACCTCGCCGGCACTGTCGGTGCGCCTGATGCTCAACATGGCCTGCACTCTGTTCCGCATGACCCCGGAAGAGGCCCTGGCCGGCGTCACGCAACATGCGGCCACCGCATTGGGCATGGGCGCTACCCATGGCTCACTGGAAGTGGGCAAAGTGGCGGATTTTGTAGCGTGGCAGATTGATCGTCCCGCCGACCTCGCCTACTGGCTGGGCGGCGAGCTGGATAAACGCGTCGTGCGCCATGGCGTCGATGTCACTGTGTAAGGAGTGCTGTTGTGGATAAGGTTCTGAATTTCAAACAAGGCCGCACCCCGCTGCTGATCAGCATGCCCCACGCCGGCGTGCGTTTGACACCTGCGGTCGAAGCCGGGTTGATCCCCGAGGCGCAAAGCCTGCCGGACACCGATTGGCATATCCCCACGCTGTATGACTTTGCCGAAGAGCTCGGCGCCAGCACCCTCTCGGCGGAGTACTCGCGCTTTGTCATCGACCTCAACCGGCCGTCCGACGACAAGCCGCTGTACGCCGGCGCCACCACCGGCTTGTACCCGGCCACGCTATTTGAGGGTGTGCCGTTGTTTCGTGAAGGCCTGGAGCCCAGCGAGGCAGAACGCGCCACTTACCTGCAAAAGATCTGGGGCCCGTATCACCGCGCGCTGCAAGAGGAACTGGCGCGGCTCAAGGGCGAGTTCGGCTACGCGCTGCTGTTCGACGCACACTCGATCCGCTCTGTGATCCCGCACCTGTTCGACGGCAAACTACCGGACTTCAACCTCGGCACCTTTAACGGGGCCGCCTGCGATCCCGAACTGGCCAGCCAGCTGGAAGCCATCTGCGCCGCCCATCCGCAGTACACCCATGTGCTGAACGGGCGCTTCAAGGGCGGCCATATCACCCGGCATTACGGCGACCCGGCGCAGGATATTCATGCGGTGCAGTTGGAGTTGTGCCAGAGCACTTATATGGAGGAGTTCGAGCCGTTCCGTTATCGCGCGGATTTGGCTGAGCCGACGCGGGTGGTGTTGAAGCAGTTGCTGGAAGGTTTTTTGGTCTGGGGACGTGGGCACTATTAAAAAAAAGTACAGATGCGATTTCCTGCTCAGAACGCGCACCTGTATTTTTCAGCTATCAGATGGAGTGTTGTCCGCTGTTTGAAAGGTAAAAGTGGCCATTGATATTAATGGGGGCTTTGTTCTCATCGAGTGTGTTGAGGTCAATGTTGCCCTCAATGGATTTAAAGTCATTACTCCATTCGTATTTGATCACCCCTGTTTTACCCAGGTAGATGAGTTCGTCTGACTTTTTCTTCTCATAGTCAATGTTCACAATTCAAAAATAGCTTGCACTGTTTATAATCGGCGCCTCAGGGGGAAGAGCTGGGAACATCTCGACCCTACCGTGTAGCTGATATCTGGGCAGGTAAATGTGTATCGCGCGTATTTCATGAGGTTTCTTGTTTGTTTCGGAGATGTCCTGAAATGCCGCTATCATCCAGCAGCTGCTACCTGAATTATCTTTGATCAGCGCGATGTTGATTTTATTGGCGAGAAAAATGTCTTTCTCGTTTGCGTATTGCACTGTTGCTTCAAAGATCTCAGTTATGGGTTTATTGCTCGGGTACGTTGGCGTGGTCATTATTGCTCTCCGGAAAGTCAGTGTCTTTCCGTAAACAGTAAAGACGCCCCTGAGAGTTGCTCTACTGTTATATATGACAGTTTTTTAGGTGAAGTAGTCATTTCAGCGTGGGTGGTTATCAGCTTTTGAATTAAGAGCGATTAACTATTCATTGGCGTGGTTCCAGAGCACCGTAGAGGGCAGTGTTCGAACCGCTCATTTATCACGCAACGGTCCGAGCCGATGACGACTGACAGTCGACACAGTGCAACTGCCGGTCGCACCCGGTCGTGTTTATCGAGGTCTTGCTGGGTAAGGTTGTGGATACGGCGCATCAGATGCCACTCCCCACAATAAAAACTGCCGAGTGAGACCGCTTTCATGAAACGACTATTCAACCGCTATCTGTTGACCCTCACCGGCGCCGTACTGCTCAGTGCGCAAGCCATGGCGGCCGAGCCGGCCTCCTGCAAGTCCATCCGAATGGGCGTGGTCAGTTGGACCGATGTGGTCGCCACCTCCGGCATGGCTGACGTGCTGCTCAACGGTTTGGGCTACGACAGCAAACAGACCAGTGCGGTGCAGCAGATTATCTTTGCCGGCATCCGGGATAAGCGCCTGGATATCTTTCTTGGCTACTGGAAACCGGCGATGGACAACAACATCGCCCCCTTCCTGGCGGCCAAACAGGTCAAGGTGCTCGACACGCCGAGCCTCGCCGACGCCCAAGCTTCCCTGGCCGTGCCGCAATACGTGGCCGATGCCGGGTTGAGGACCTTCTCCGACATTGCCCGATTCAAGAACCAACTGGGTGGCAAACTCTACGGTATCGAGCCCGGCAGCGGTGCCAATACTGATATTCAGAAAATGATCGACACCAACCGCTTCGGCCTCGGCGACTTCAAACTGGTGGCCTCCGGTGAGGCGGGGATGTTGGCGGCGGTGCAGCGCGCTGTAAATCGCAAGGAGTTCGTGGTGTTTGTCGGTTGGACCCCGCACCCGATGAACCTCAATATGAAAATGACCTACCTCACCGGCAGCGAAGACGTATTCGGTCTCGACGAAGGCCGCGCTACCGTCTCCACCGTGACGGCGCCGGACTTTGCCGAACGCTGCCCAAATGTCCATCGACTCTTGGAAAACCTCACCTTCACCGCTGCCCAAGAGAGCCAGTTGATGGTGCCGATCATGGCGCGCCAGTCGCCCCAGGACGTGGCTAAACAGTGGTTGCGCGACCATCCGCAGGATTTGCAGCGCTGGCTGGCAGGTGTTACAGCGTTTGATGGCCGCGATGGCGTGGCGGCAGTGCTGGCAAGCCTCAAACCCTAAGCCAAATGCAGTCCCTTCCTCCTTGAACCTGCTGTGCTAGAGATCATTGTGCATGTACCCAATTTCCCCACGGCTTGCCGCCTTCGTCGAAAAGACCGCTTCCTTCACCGGCGACGATCCATCGCTGGCCGGCATACGCCAGAGCTACTAGCGCATGTGCCAAGCGTTCACCCCACCCATGCCGGACGGCTTGCAGGTGTCTGACTTTCCCCTCGCAGGCGTTGGCGTGCGCAGCTACCTCCCCCCGTCAGCCCCACCGGCCGATGGTTGGCCCTGCCTCCTTTATATGCACGGCGGCGGATGGGTAGTCGGCGGCCTGGATTCCCACGACTTTATTTGCTTCGAATTGGCCAGTGCGTTGAACGTTTTGGTGATCGCCATCGACTACCGCCTTGCCCCGGAACACCCGTTCCCCGCGGCCTATCAAGATTGCCGCGCCGTGTGGCGGGCGATCCAGTCGGGGGAGGGGCCGCACGCCATTAACCTGCAACGTATTGTCGTGATGGGTGACAGTGCCGGTGGCAATCTGGCCGCTGCGCTGTGCCTGGGGCTGCGCGACGCCCGTGAACCGTTGCCCCGCGCCCAAGTGTTGATTTACCCCGGCCTTGGTGGCACGGCTGACTTACCCTCGCGCCGAGATTGCATGGCCGCACCCTTGCTCAGCACCGCTGATGCGGAGCACTACCTGGCGCTTTACCTGCGCGGATCGGGCAAGGATTCACCCTATGCCATGCCGCTGCTGGCCCAGGATTACTGTGGATTGCCCAAGGCATTGATCGCCGTCGCCCAATTCGACCCGTTGCGCGACGACGGCATGTTGTATGCCGAGCGACTGCAAGCGGCGGGCGTGACCACGGTGCTTTATCCGGGAAAGGGCCTGGTCCATGGCTGTTTGCGCGCACGAGGCCAAGTGGCGGAGGTGGACCAATTGTTCGACTATCTGCTGAATTACCTGCAGGGCGAAGGGCTGACACAGGTCTAAGCGCTCAAGGACATGCTCATTGCACAATTCGGGTTTATAGTGCCAGACGGCAAAATAAAAGACGTCCCCTCAGGGATGAACCCGACCCCCTACGGAGCGCGCAATGCAGACTTGGTACCCGCAGATCAAACCCTACGCCCGGCACGATCTGGCAGTCGATGACACCCACACCCTGTATGTCGATGAAAGTGGCTCCCCCGAAGGCTTGCCTGTCGTCTTTATCCACGGGGGCCCTG
The DNA here is from genome assembly GCF_054683855.1 of Pseudomonas sp. H1_D04. Classification (NCBI taxonomy): domain Bacteria; kingdom Pseudomonadati; phylum Pseudomonadota; class Gammaproteobacteria; order Pseudomonadales; family Pseudomonadaceae; genus Pseudomonas; species Pseudomonas sp. H1_D04. The sequence continues at coordinate 1,749,108 of NZ_CP162826.1, read as the reverse complement.
GTTCCGGTTGCGACGCCCAGAGTCGCTGCTATTTCGATCCTAATCTGTACCGCATTGTCACCTTCGACCAGCGAGGTTGCGGGCGCTCCACGCCCCGCGCCAGTCTGGAAAACAACACCACCTGGGACTTGGTCGCCGACCTTGAGCGTATCCGCGAGCACCTGGGCATCGACAAATGGGTGTTGTTCGGCGGCTCTTGGGGCTCGACCCTGGCTCTGGCCTACGCGCAAACCCACCCTGAGCGTGTGCATGGCCTGATCGTGCGCGGCATTTTCCTGGCCCGACCGCAGGACATCGAATGGTTTTACCAAACCGGCGCCAGCCGCTTGTTCCCGGATTACTGGCAGGACTACCTAGCGCCGATTCCTGCGGACGAGCGTCACGATATGATTGCCGCCTACCACAAGCGCCTGACCGGTAACGACCAGATCGCCCAGATGCACGCGGCCAAAGCCTGGTCCGGCTGGGAAGGTCGCATGCTGGGCCTGTGCCCAAGCCCACAGCATGTGGAGCGTTTTTCCGAGCCGCAGCGCGCGCTGTCCATCGCGCGGATTGAATGCCACTACTTCACCAATAACTCCTTTCTGGAACCCAACCAGCTGATTCGCGATATGCACAAGATCGCCCATCTGCCTGGCGTAATCATCCACGGCCGCTACGATATGATCTGTCCGCTGGATAACGCGTGGGAGCTGCATCAGGCTTGGCCGAACAGCGAACTGCAGGTGATCCGCGAGGCGGGCCATGCGGCGTCCGAGCCCGGCATTACCGATGCATTGGTGCGCGCGACCGGTGAGATGGCACGGCGCCTGCTTGATCTACCGCCAGAAGAAGCATGAAGGGCCTGTTGCAACGGGTGCGTGGCGCCCGTGTCGAGGTCGAGGGTGAAGTCGTCGGTGCCATCGACCAGGGATTGCTGGTACTGGTGGCCGTTGAGCCTTCAGATACGCCGGAGAGCGCCGATAAGTTGCTGCACAAATTGCTCAACTACCGTGTGTTCAGCGACGACGAGGGCAAGATGAACCTGTCGCTCAAGGACATCGGCGGTGGTTTGCTGCTGGTGTCGCAGTTTACGTTGGCGGCGGATACCAAGAGCGGGCTGCGGCCAAGCTTCTCCACAGCGGCCCCGCCAGCCCTGGGAGCGGCGCTTTTTGATCACCTGCTGGTACAAGCGCAACAATTGCATGGCAAGGTGGCTTCGGGGCGTTTTGGTGCCGATATGCAGGTGCATTTGGTCAATGATGGCCCTGTGACCTTTCTGTTACAGACCTGAATGTATTAAAAACGACTTTTAATGCCTAAAAACGCAGGATTTCGCTACAAATACTTCGCTGCCCCTGATGCGTTGTCTCGCGGGCTACTAGATAATCGCGCGCTACGGGGATCAGCGTTGTTTGGTCCATTTTTGATTTAGGTAGAGACTTGTCCGACATCCATTGGGGAATCATTTTGACCCAGGGGAGTCGGAACAATGCTCGCCAACCTGGCATATAGATAGCTGGCCGTTGGTTTTTTGATCTGTTTTCGGCGAGGGTTGCTCGTGATTGTTAGTCCCTGTAATGCACCAAAATTGTCTGCCAAACGGTTACGAAACGCACTGGTAACGGGCTCAGCCCTGTTTTGCCTGTTCGGCGCGGGTCAGCTGTGGGCATTCAGTCTGGATGATGTGTCGGCCAAGGCAAAAGAGCTGGCTGGGCAGAAATACGAAGCTCCGCGCAGCAATCTGCCGAACGAATTTCGCGAAATGAAGTTCGCGGACTACCAGAAGATTCGTTTCCGCAACGAAAAAGCCGAATGGGCCGATCAGAACACCCCGTTCAAGCTGTCCTTCTATCACCAGGGTATGCATTTCGATACACCGGTGAAAATCAACGAAGTCACCGCTGACAGCGTGCAGGAAATCAAATACGACCCGTCGCGTTTCGATTTCGGCGATGTGAAGTTTGATCCGAAAGCAACCGAACAACTGGGTTATGCCGGTTTCCGTGTCTTGTTCCCGATCAACAAGAGCGACAAGCAAGACGAAATCATGACCATGCTCGGCGCGAGCTATTTCCGTGTCGTCGGCAAGGACCAGGTGTATGGCCTGTCCGCCCGTGGCATGGCGATAGATACTGCGCTGCCGTCTGGTGAAGAGTTCCCGCGTTTTACCGAGTTTTGGATCGAACGTCCAAAACCGGGTGACAAGCACCTGGTGATCTTTGCCCTGCTCGATTCCCCTCGTGCGACCGGTGCCTATCGCCTGATCCTGCGTCCGGGCACCGACACCGTTGTCGATGTGAAATCCCAGATGTTCCTGCGCGACAACGTCAGCAAGTTGGGCGTTGCCCCGCTGACGAGCATGTTCCTGTTCGGCGCAAACCAGCCGTCCAAGGTGCTCAACTACCGTCGCGAACTGCACGACTCCAGCGGTCTGTCGATCCATGCCGGTAACGGTGAGTGGATCTGGCGCCCACTGAACAATCCTAAACACCTGTCGGTCAGCAACTTCACCGTAGAGAACCCGCGTGGTTTCGGCCTGCTGCAACGCGGCCGCAACTTCAGCCACTACGAAGACCTGGACGACAACTACGACAAGCGCCCAAGCGCCTGGATCGAGCCTGAAGGTGATTGGGGCAAAGGTTCCGTCGATCTGGTCGAGATCCCGACCGCCGACGAAACCAACGACAACATCGTTGCCTTCTGGAGCCCGGCTGTACTGCCGAAAGTCGGCGAGCCGCTGGAAGTCGCCTACCGCCTGCACTGGACTCTGGACGACGCCGCGTTCCACTCGCCGGACAGCGCTTGGGTCAAGCAGACCCTGCGTTCCACGGGTGACGTGAAACAGTCCAACCTGATCCGTCAGCCTGATGGCAGCGTCGCCTACCTGGTGGACTTTGAAGGCCCGTCCCTGAAGAAACTCCTGCCGGACGCCCCGGTGCGCAGCCAAGTGAGCGTGGGTGACAACGCTGAAGTGGTAGAAAACAGCGTGCGTTACAACGAACACACCAAAGGCTGGCGTTTGACCCTGCGCATGAAGATCAAAGACGCAGGCAAACCGACCGAAATGCGTGCTGCCCTGGTTCAGGATATCCCGCAGCCAGAGCCGGAGAAGGTTTCGACCCAGGTGCTCAAGGCTGACAAGGTCCTGGCCAAGCAACACGAGAAACAGGCCAAGAAAGACGCGAAAGACAAGGAAGCCAAGCAGCCAGAAGCTGCCCCAGCCACACCGGAGCCGATCAAGACCGAGCAAGTCCTGACCGAAACCTGGAGCTATCAGTTGCCTGCCGATGAGTAATTCTCAAGTCCAGCCAGAAACTCTGTCCGAGTATCTGGCGCATCTCCCGATGACCGCTGAGCAGCGCGCCGAACTGGCGGGCTGCACATCCTTCACCGAGTTGCACGAGCGTTTGTCGTCCGCAACCTTTGACGCGCCCGTCGACGCCGCCCAGGCGTCGGTTGGCCGCCGCTTGACCCTTAGCACCGCCGAGGAGCTGCAAGACGCCGAAATGCTGGCGCTCGACGCCAGCGGTCGCGTGTGCCTCAAGGCCACGCCACCGATTCGGCGCACCCGTGTGGTGCCGGAGCCTTGGCGTACCAATATCCTGGTGCGCGGCTGGCGCCGCCTCACCGGCCGCAGCAATCCGCCGGCACCGCCGAAAGATGAGCGCGTATTGCCGGCCGCGCGCTGGCGTACCGTGGGTTCGATCCGTCGCTACATCCTGCTGGTGCTGATGCTTGGTCAGACCATCGTTGCCGGCTGGTACATGAAAGGCATCATGCCGTACCAGGGCTGGTCGCTGGTTGACTTCGACGAGATCCGCAACCAGACCCTGCTGCAAACCGCTACTCAGGTACTGCCTTACGCGCTGCAAACCAGCATCCTGATCATGTTCGGGATCTTGTTCTGCTGGGTGTCGGCCGGTTTCTGGACCGCCTTGATGGGCTTTCTGGAACTGCTTACCGGACACGATAAATACCGTATCTCCGGTAAAAGTGCCGGCGACGAGCCGATTCCGAAAGACGCCCGTACCGCGCTGGTGATGCCGATTTGCAACGAAGACGTGCCGCGTGTATTCGCCGGTTTGCGTGCGACGTTTGAGTCTGTGGCCGCTACCGGTGACCTGGACCGCTTCGACTTTTTCGTGCTCAGCGACAGTAATGACGCCGACATCTGCATCGCTGAACAGCAAGCCTGGCTCGACGTGTGCCGCGAGGCCGGTGGTTTCGGCAAGATCTTCTATCGCCGCCGTCGCCGTCGCGTAAAGCGCAAGAGCGGCAACCTCGACGACTTCTGCCGTCGCTGGGGCGGTGACTATAAGTACATGGTCGTGCTCGACGCCGACTCCGTGATGAGCGGCGAATGCCTGACCAGCCTGGTGCGCTTGATGGAAGCCACGCCGGATGCCGGGATTATCCAGACCGCGCCCCGTGCGTCGGGCATGGACACCCTGTATGCGCGCATGCAGCAATTCGCCACTCGTGTGTACGGCCCGCTGTTTACCGCTGGCCTGCACTTCTGGCAGTTGGGCGAATCCCACTACTGGGGTCACAACGCGATCATCCGCATGAAGCCGTTCATCGAGCACTGCGCCCTGGCGCCGTTGCCGGGTAAAGGCGCGTTCGCCGGCTCCATCCTGTCCCACGACTTCGTTGAAGCTGCGCTGATGCGCCGTGCCGGCTGGGGCGTGTGGATTGCCTACGACCTGCCTGGCAGCTACGAAGAACTGCCGCCGAACCTGCTGGACGAACTCAAGCGTGACCGTCGCTGGTGCCACGGTAACCTGATGAACTTCCGCCTGTTCCTGGTTAAAGGCATGCACCCGGTGCACCGCGCGGTGTTCCTGACCGGCGTGATGTCCTACCTGTCGGCACCGTTGTGGTTTCTGTTCCTGGTGTTGTCCACAGCCTTGCTGGCGGTGAACACGCTGATGGAGCCGCAGTACTTCATGGCTCCCCGCCAGCTGTACCCACTGTGGCCGCAATGGCATCCGGACAAGGCGGTGGCGCTGTTCTCCACCACCATCGTGTTGCTGTTCCTGCCTAAGTTGCTGAGCATCATCCTGATCTGGGCCAAGGGCGCGAAAGAGTTCGGTGGCAAGTTCAAGGTGACCTTGTCGATGCTGCTGGAGATGCTGTTTTCCATGCTGCTGGCGCCTGTGCGCATGATCTTCCACACCCGTTTCGTTCTTGCCGCGTTCCTCGGCTGGGCCGCGACCTGGAACTCGCCACAGCGTGACGACGACTCCACGCCGTGGAGTGAAGCGGTCAAGCGGCACGGTCCGCAAACCGTGCTGGGCTTCCTGTGGGCGCTGCTGGTGGTGTGGCTGAACCCAAGCTTCCTGTGGTGGCTAGTGCCGATCGTGGGTTCGCTGATGCTGTCGATCCCGGTGTCGGTGATCTCCAGCCGGGTCAAGCTGGGCCTCAAGTCCCGTGACGAGAGCCTGTTCCTGATCCCTGAGGAGTACAACCCGCCGCAAGCGCTGCTGTCGACGGAGAAGTACACCCATGAAAACCGTTGGCACGCCCTCAATGACGGGTTCGTGCGTTCGGTGGTTGATCCGCAGCAGAACGCCCTGGCCTGCGCCCTGGCGACCTCGCGTCACCGTGAGGCTGAGCCTATCGAGTACCTGCGTATCGAACGTGTGCGTCACGCGTTGAAAGTCGGCCCGGCCGGCCTCAACAACGGTGAGCGTCTGGCTTTGCTCAGTGATCCGGTGGCCCTTGCCCGCCTGCACGAGCAGGTCTGGAGCGAAGGACATGCCGAGTGGCTCGCCGCTTGGCGTGATTCGATCAAGGCCGACCCGCACGCGCCGTTGCTACCGCTGCAACCGCTGTCCTCCCAGGCCCAACCGGCCTGATTCAGACACCCCCGAGGGCTCACTTCGGGGGTGTTCGAAGCGCTGGTCCTACAGCGTTTCCCGCCTCTTCTTTGTCTTCCTGACGCCCTGTTATTTCGAAACAAAAGACCCTCGTCCGAGGCGTATTTGCGTGCCCGCGACTAGGTTAGGATCGCCCCCCAATTTTCTTGGCTGCGAGGGATTCATGCTCAAAAGGTATTGTTCGGCATTGCTTATCAGCGCTGCTGCATTGATTCAAATCAGCCAGGTGCACGCGGGTGCGATTGACGACGCCGTCCGGCGTGGTGTGCTCAAGGTTGGCACCACCCCCACCTATATCCCTTTCGAAATGACCGATAAACAGGGGCGCATTGTCGGCTTTGAAATTGACCTGCTCAACGTGATGAGCCAGGCGCTGGGGGTGGAACTTGAACTGGTCGTGATGCCCTACACCGAACTGTTGCCGGGCTTGCTGACGAAAAAATTCGACTTGATCGGCAGTGGTATGACTGTCACTCAGGAGCGCAACTTAAGGCTGAACTTCAGTGACGCTTTCATCGTGGTTGGCCAGAGCGTACTGCTGCACCCCCGTCTGGCGGGCAAGGTCAGCAGTATTGAAGACCTGGACGATGCCGGTTACAGAATCGCTGTCACTGAGGGCACCACCGGCAAAGCAGCGGCTCAACGGTTTTTGGGGGCGGCCCGACTGAGTAGTTTTGCCACGCCGGAGGAAGGGGTTCGCCAGGTCGTAGCGGGGGAGGCCGATGCCTTTATCCATGACGCACCCTACAACCTGATCGCGGTGAACCGGGCGGAGAACGGCACGCTGCTGGCGCTGGAGCAACCGTTTACATTCGAACCCTTGGCGTTTGGCGTAAAAAAGGGCGATTTCGACAGCATTAACTGGATCAACCATTTCTTGAACCAAGTGGCCCAGGATGGGACCTATGATCGGCTGCATGACAAGTGGTTCAAGGACACCACTTGGCTGGCAGAACTCGACTGAAAGTCATAACTGCTTACATATCAACCCATTGCCGTGTCAGGTTGCGCAAGTGTCTACCCCTGCGGTTGACCGCAGCGTCGTGGGTCTTTTCCTACATACCCTGATAACAATTGCCCGTGAAACCTTTGTGACGGGCAACGAGTGGGTTAGGATCGCACCCCGAAATGGTGCAGCCCTTTTTGCGCGCCGACCTTATAAGAATCGTTCAGGGGACTTGATGATGAAAAAGTATCTTTCGATGCTGCTGCTTGGCGTCACCGCGCTGGTCGCGGCCAATGCGGCCCAGGCTGGCGCCATCGACGATGCGGTCAAGCGCGGCACGCTGAAAGTCGGCATGGATCCGACCTACATGCCGTTCGAGATGACAGACAAGCGCGGTGAGATCATCGGCTTCGAAGTTGACATCCTCAAGGCCATGGCCAAGTCCATGGGCGTCAAGCTGGAGCTGGTTTCCACGGGTTATGACGGCATCATCCCAGCGTTCCTGACCGGCAAATTCGACATGATCGGCAGCGGCATGACCCTGACCCAGGAACGCAACCTGCGCCTGAACTTCAGCGAACCCTTCATCGTGGTCGGCCAGACTCTGCTGATTCGCAAGGACCTGGAAGGCACCATCAAGTCCTACAAAGACCTGAACGACGAGAAATACCGCCTGACCTCCAAGCTTGGCACCACCGGTGAAATGGTCGCCAAGAAGCTGATCTCCAAAGCCAAGTACCACGGCTATGACAACGAGCAGGAAGGCGTGCTGGACGTAGTTAACGGCAAGGCCGATGCCTTTGTGTATGACGCACCGTACAACGTGGTTGCCGAGAAGAAAGTCGGCAACGGCAAGCTGGTGTTCCTGGACGAACCCTTCACTTTCGAGCCATTGGCGTTTGGCCTGAAGAAAGGTGATTACGACAGCATCAACTTCATCAACAACTTCCTGCACCAGATCAAGAACGACGGCACCTACGATCGCATTCATGACAAGTGGTTCAAGAGCTCAGAGTGGCTCAAGGACATGGAATAAAGGCTGTCCTGTAGTGAGCGGGCTTGCCCCGCGTTGGGGGGCGAAGCCGCCCTAAATCCAGACGCAGCGGTGTTTCAGAGAGACCGAGGCGCATGATTTTGGGGCTACTTGCCCCCCCCAGCGCGGGGCAAGCCCGCTCACTACACAAAGGCGCATGCCTTCGAATTTTTTGGATGTCGAGTAATGAAACAGAAAAAAGCCCAATGGCCCTGGCACCTGCTGACCGTGGTCGTGCTGGTCGGCCTGGCCGGCGCCTTGTACTACGCTACCTCGCTGATGTCCTACGAATGGCGCTGGAACCGCGTGCCGCAATACTTCGCCTACCAGGCCGAAGAAGCACAGCGTGCAGCGGACATCTCCACCGTCATTGAGCTGGTTCGTAACGGCGACGTCGCCGAAGTGACCCTGCGCAACGACGCTGGCAACGAGCAAAAGGTGACGGTTGCCGACAACAGTCTGCAAGTGGCGCGCGGTGATGACGTGGCCGAAGGCGATGTCATTGGTGTGAATCGTCATTGGGCGTTGGGCCCGCTGATGTGGGGGTTGTGGACCACGCTGTGGCTGTCGGTGGTTTCCGGGATTTTGGGCCTGGCGATTGGCCTTGCCACCGGTTTGTGCCGACTTTCCAACAACCCGACCTTGCGTGATCTGTCGACGATCTACGTCGAACTGGTACGTGGCACCCCGCTGCTGGTGCAAATCTTCATTTTCTATTTCTTCATTGGCACGGTGCTCAACCTGTCACGGGAATTTGCCGGGATCGCCGCGCTGTCGCTGTTCACCGGCGCCTATGTGGCCGAAATCGTTCGCGCCGGCGTGCAGTCCATCACCCGCGGGCAGAACGAAGCCGCGCGCTCCTTGGGCCTGAGTGCCAGCCAGTCGATGCGCCATGTGGTGCTGCCGCAAGCCTTCAAGCGCGTACTGCCGCCCTTGGCAGGGCAATTCATCAGCTTGGTGAAAGACACGTCCCTGGTCTCGGTGATCGCCATTACCGAACTGCTCAAGAGCGGTCGCGAAGTCATCACGACCTCGTTCTCGCCGTTTGAAATCCTGTTCTGCGTCGCAGGCCTGTACCTGCTGATCAACCTGCCGCTGTCGAAAATGGCCAGCCGGCTTGAGCGGAGGCTCGCCCAAAGTGATTGAAGTCCGCGATCTGGTAAAAGTCTTCGACACCCGTGGCCATGTAGTGCGTGCGGTAGACCATGTGACCACCCAGGTGGCCAAGGGCGAAGTGCTGGTGGTGATCGGCCCGTCCGGCTCCGGCAAGTCGACTTTCCTGCGTTGCCTCAATGGCCTGGAAGAGTTCGACTCGGGCTCGGTGAGCATCGACGGCCTGCAACTGGCCGATCCGAAAACCGACGTGAACGCCTATCGTCGTGAAGTCGGCATGGTGTTCCAGCACTTCAACCTGTTCCCCCACATGACCGTGTTGGAGAACCTGTGCCTGGCGCAAAAAGTCGTGCGCAAGCGCGGCAAGCAAGAGCGCGAAGCCAAGGCCTTGGCCCTGCTGGAAAAGGTCGGCATTGCACAGAAGGCCAACGAGTTCCCATCACGCCTGTCCGGCGGCCAGCAACAACGGGTGGCGATCGCCCGGGCGCTGGCGATGGAGCCCAAGGTGATGCTGTTCGACGAGCCCACCTCGGCCCTCGACCCGGAAATGGTCGGCGAAGTGCTGGACGTGATGAAGACCTTGGCCCTGGAAGGCATGACGATGGTCTGCGTTACCCACGAAATGGGCTTCGCCCGCGAAGTGGCGGACCGTGTGTTGTTCTTCGATCACGGCAAGTTGTTGGAAGATGCAGCACCGGCCGAGTTTTTTGATTCGCCAAAAGACCCGCGTGCCCAAGCGTTCCTGCGTCAGGTTCTGTAAGCCCAAGGTCACTGAAACCGGGAGGTTCATATCTTGAACCTCCCTACGCATTGCTGCAGATCCGTTCCCAGTCGCGCCAACTCGATACTCGCCGCCGCCGTCTGTTCGCTGGCGGCAGCGGTTTGCTCCGAGGCATCGCGGACCTTCAAGACGCTACGATTGATCTCTTCGGCCACCGCGCTTTGCTCCTCGGCCGCTGCGGCAATCTGCGGGTTCATTTCCTGGATGATGGCCACGGTGCGGGCGATCTCCGTCAGGGCGTCCCCGGCGTTGCGAGTCAGGCCGACACTGTTGTCGGTCAGGGTGCGGCTGTAGTCCATGATGTCGGCAGCCTGTTGGGTGCCCCTGTGCAGGCCACCAATCAACTCTTCGATTTCTTCGGCGGACTGCTGGGTCCGCCGGGCGAGGCTGCGCACTTCATCGGCGACCACGGCGAAGCCCTGGCCTGCCTCACCGGCCCGTGCGGCTTCAATCGCTGCATTGAGCGCCAGCAGGTTGGTCTGCTGCGACACGGACTTGATTACGTCCAGCACGCTGCCGATTTTCTGGCTTTCCCGTTGCAGCCCCAACATCGCTTCGCTTGAGCGAGCCATCTCATGGGCCAGGTGTTCAATTTGTGCCACGGCATCCGTGACCACCTGATCGCCCAGTTCAGCCTGCTGATTGGCCTGGCCGGCGGCAATCGATGCTTGCTCGGCGTGGCGCGCCACTTCCTGGGCGGTGGCCAGCATCTGGTTCATGGCCGTCGCCACCTGCTCGGTTTCATCGCGCTGATTATTCACCCCGGCGCGGGTTTGCTCAGTGACGGCAGAGAGCTCTTCGGCGGCGCTGGCGATTTGCCGTGCGTTGTCGCTGATGTTGCCAACCAACCCCCGCAGGTTCAGCGTCATTTGGCTCATGCTGCGTTGCAACTGGCCCAGCTCATCGCGGCGCTGTGACTGCACTTCGTTGCTCAGATCACCCTCGGCAATGCGGTTGGCCACCATGAGCGCCTTGCGCAGCGGGTGCACGATTTGTCCGGCAATCACCCAGGCGGCCAAGGCGCCGAAGAGCACCGCGGCAGCCGCAATACCCAAGGTCTGGGTGCGGGCTTGGTCGGCTTCTCTGTCGCGTCGTTGGGTCTGATCCTGGCTCAAGAGGTCACTCTGCGCGAGCAACTGATCCAACTGCTGCTCCAACTGGTTCTGGCTACTTTCGGTCGTGAGTTGGGTGTCTTTAAGGCGGGTCAGCTGGGTGCGGATACTGAGCACGGCGTTTTTCATCGCGTCACTGTCGACCGCCAGTTTGGCCACTTCAGCCTGGGCGAGTTCGAGGCTGCGTTCTGCGTCAACCACGGCTTGTCCATACGCATCCAGCGAACTTGAAGCCCAAGCCGGGCTCTTGGCACGGTCTTCGGCCTGCTCCATGGCCTGGCGCAGGTTTTCGACGGCATCCAGGGCTTTTTCATCTTCCTGATCAGGCAAGTCGCTAGCCAGTTGTGCCAGAACATCGCCGGCCCGCGTGGTGCTCTGTGTCAGCTGTTCCCGGGCACTTTCGCGTTTTTCCACCAGCGCGGGCACGCCCTTGAGTGTGGATTTGAACGTGGCAGACATCCGCGTCATCTCCTGCAGATATTGAATGGCTTTCGGCACCTTAAGTCGGTTGGACAGCTCCGCCAGGGCCTTGTCGACTTTCTCCATGCTCGCGCTCAATCGACTGAGGCTTTCGGCGTCGTCCAGGGTGCGATAGAGGATTCTGTCGGTGCGCAGTTCTTCGCCGGCCACCGCCAGTTGTGCCAGCACGCTCAGCGTTTGTGATCGGTAAAGGGACGCCGCTAATGCTTGCCAGCCGGTCACGGCAATGACAAGGCTCAGGGCCAGTACCAGGGCAAAGCCCAGGGCCAATTTGAGGGTGACACTGGCGTTACCCAGCAGGTGAGTCATTCGACGAAGCATGATTAACCTCCGACAAGTGCGTGAGCACACTGAACTGACCTGAACGCTAGTGTCTTTGAAGATCGGGAGGGGCTGATAAACGTGTAGGAAGTTTCATAGATTGCAGGCGGCGACCCAGGACAGGTCGCCGCGCGGGGAGGTAGGTCAGACTCGGAAGCGACCCACCAGTGCTTGCAGATGCGTGCCCAGGCGCGCCAGTTCGGTGCTCGACGCGGCGGTTTCTTCACTGGCCGCAGCCGTCTGCTCCGAGACATCGCGCACGTTCAGCACGCTGCGGTTGATCTCTTCCGCAACAGCGCTTTGCTGTTCGGCGGCGGTGGCGATCTGGGAGTTCATCGTCTGGATAGTCGAGACCGTGCGGGTGATGTTCTCCAATGCACTGCCGGCACGGCGGGTCAGCTCGACGCTGCTGTCGGTGAGGCTGCGACTGTTGTCCATGATGGTCGCCACCTGTTGGGTGCCGCTCTGCAGGCCGGCAATCAGCTCTTCGATCTCTTCGGTGGACTTCTGCGTGCGCTGGGCCAGGCTACGCACTTCATCGGCCACCACCGCGAAGCCACGTCCGGCTTCACCGGCGCGGGCGGCTTCGATTGCGGCGTTGAGGGCCAGCAGGTTGGTTTGCTGGGCCACGGATTTGATCACGTCGAGCACGCTGCCGATCTTGTCGCTTTCCCGTTTAAGGTCGCCCATGGCGACTGTGGAATTGCCGACCTCAGTGGCCAGGCGCTCGATTTGGGCGATGGCTTCACCGACCACCTTGTCGCCTTCGCGGGCCTGCTGGTCAGCCGCTGCGGCGGCCTCCAGAGGCTTCTTCGGCGTTGCGCGCGACTTCCTGTACGGTCGCGGCCATCTCGTTCATGGCGGTGGCTACTTGGTCGGTCTCGACCTTCTGGCTGTTGACCCCGGCGCTGGTCTGTTCGGTGACAGCCGACAGTTGCTCGGCAGCGCTGGCGATCTGGGTCACGCCCTCGCTGATGCCGCCGATCAACTCGCGCAGGCCCACGGTCATGCTCTGCATAGCCCTCTGCAACTGCCCCAGCTCGTCCTGGCGCAAAGACGTCAGGTTGTGGCTCAGGTCACCCGAGGCGACGCGCTCGGCGACCTTGAGTGTTTGGTCCAGCGGGATAATGATTTGGCGGGTGATCGCCCAGGCAGCCACCAGGCCAAAGATCAACGCCAGCACAGTTGCCAGCAGCAACAGGGACTTGGCTTGCGCGGCATCGGTGTCGCGCACCACGGTTTGGGAGAGGGTCAGTTTGTCGCTGTGGCCGAGCAACAGATCGCCTTGATCGCTCATGGTTTTAAGGGCTGCAGCGCTGGCCACCTGCGAGTCGCGGTACTGGCTGACAGCGGCGCGGTAGGCTTGCAGCGAGACGCTGGCCTGTTGCAGGTTGGTCGAATATTGCTCAGGCAGTTGGCCGTTGAGGCTGGTGATTTTCTTCAGGGCATTGTCGATGGCATCCAGTGCGGGTTGCTCGGCTTCGACCTTGCCGCTGTAGGTATAGCCGCGCACTTGGAAGCGCGCCTGCTGTATCAGTTTGCTCGCTTCCACCACAGTGTTGAACTGGGTGACGCTGTCGCCTTGCAGCAGGGCCTTCTCGATCTCATTGATCTTGAGCACCGCGTTGTCAGCGGTATCTCCCAGCTTGCTGCGGGCGTTTTCACGGTTGGCGCTGGCTTGCACCATGTCGCTGAATGCGCGCTTGTACTGGTCCACGGCGGCCAACTGTTCATCGACCAGGGCCGCGTCGGCGGGTTGTTCAATTAGGTTGCGGGCTTTATTCAGGCCGCTATTGAGCTTGTCCAGCAACTCGCTGACCGCGCCTGGGCCTTGTTCGCCATGGCGCAATTCATAGTCCCGGCGAGCCAGGCGCAGGTCCTTGGTCAATCCATTGAGGCTGGAGATAAAGCCCAGCTTGTCACCGCGACTGATCACATCGCCCAGGCCGGTCCAGCCGGTTAAGGTGATCATCAGTGTGAGTAGTAACACCAGGCCGAAACCTACGCCCAACTTGGTTTTGACGCTGACATTCCCCAGCTTTTCGGCTAACCAACGATACATGCTGCGAACTCCCCTGGAACAAGGCTTGGACTTATTCAGGAGTTATCGGCCTGCGCCCGGGATTCTGTAGCGACGCAGCTCTAATGGCGGGGGCTTGCGCCCGATAGGGGGGATCGGTCGATATATTTATCAGCTGACAAACCGTCATCGGGGGCGAGCCCCTCTCACAAGGGGACAGCGCCGTTGTTAGAAGAGGCGGGCGAGCAGGGCGGTGACGGCGGTTTCAACCCGTAGGATCCGTGCGCCGAGTTGTACCGGCTGCAAGCCAGCCTTGGCCAATAGGTCCACTTCGTAGGGGATCCAGCCGCCTTCCGGGCCGATGGCCAGGGTAACCGGCTCATCCAGCCCTCGGGGGCAAGCTGGGTAATCGCCTGGATGGCCGATCAGGCCAAGGGTGCCTTCGGTCATGGCCGGCAGGCGGTCTTCGACGAATGGCTTGAAGCGCTTTTCGATGATGATCTCGGGCAGCACCGTGTCCCGCGCCTGTTCCAGGCCAAGGATCAGTTGCTCGCGTATCGCCTCGGGCTCCAGGAACGGGGTCTGCCAGAAGCTCTTTTCCACTCGGTAACTATTGACCAGCACCACCTTCGGCACGCCCATGGCAGCAACGGTTTGCAGCACACGGCGCAGCATTTTCGGGCGGGGAAGGGCCAGTAGCAGGGTCAAGGGCAGCTTGGCTGGAGGCGGTTGGTCGAAGCTCACTTGCAGCTCGGCTTCGCTGGCTTCCAGGCGCAACAATTGCGCTGCGCCCATCAACCCGCCGATGCGCCCCACGCGCAGGCTGTCGCCTACGGCGGCGCGGTGGACCTCCTGCATATGCACCAGGCGTCGATCGCGCAGGATCACCCGGTCGGCCGCAATAAAGTCGGCCTCTTCAAGCAGCAGCAGGTTCACGGCTGGGTCGCTGGCGGCTGTTCGTCGTCGACGGGTTGGTCATCCGGGTGATCGCCACGCTTGCTGATCAAACCGCTGAACAGGATGCCGATCTCGAACAGCATCCACATCGGCACGGCCAGCAGGGTCTGGGAGAAGATGTCCGGCGGCGTCAGGATCATGCCGACCACGAAGCAACCGATGATCACGTACGGGCGGATCTTCTTCAGGTAGGCCACGTTGACCACGCCGATCCACACCAGCAGCACCACGGCCACCGGGATTTCGAAGGCCACGCCAAAGGCGAAGAACAGCGTCATCACGAAGTCGAGGTAGCTGGTGATGTCGGTCATCATCTCCACGCCGGCCGGAGTGGCAGCGGCGAAGAACTTGAAGATCAACGGGAATACCAGGAAGTACGCGAACGCCATGCCGGTGTAGAACAGCAGGATGCTCGATACCAGCAACGGTACCGCGATGCGCTTCTCGTGCTTGTACAGGCCCGGCGCGATAAAGCCCCAGATCTGATGCAGGATCACCGGGATCGCCAGGAACAGCGAAACCATCATCGTCAGTTTCAACGGCGTGAGGAACGGCGATGAAACATCCGTGGCGATCATCGTCGCGCCGGCCGGCAGGTACTGGCGCAGCGGCGTGGAGACGAAGGTATAGATCTGCTGGGTAAAGGCGAACAGCCCAGCAAAGATGATGAAGATGGCCGCTACGCAACGCAGCAGGCGCGTACGCAGCTCGGTGAGGTGCGAGACCAGCGGCATGTGCTGGTCGTTTTCCGGTTTATCAGCGCTCATGGGGCTCGCGGCGGCAATGTAGGGTCATGGGGCGCGGGCGACGCAACGGGCGTCGGCGCAGGCTCGGTTGGCGCGGTAGGCGTCGGGGCGGCGGGCGTAGGCTCAACCGCTGGCGCAATGCTGTGCTCGGCCACAGGCTCCACCGGCTTGGCGGGCTCCTGGACAGGGGACAAAATCTTCCGTGCTTCCTGCTCCAACGACAGAATGTGCTCGTTGTGCAGTTGGCGGCGGATCTCGTCGGCGCCGATTTCCCGTTCAACTTCCTGTTTGATCGCGTTGAAACTGCGTTTCAGGCGCCCGATCCACAGGCCGGCCGTGCGCGCGGCACCGGGCAGGCGTTCCGGCCCCAGTACCAACAGGGCCACGAGGCCGACGAGCAGCAGTTCAGAGAAGCTGATACCAAACATTATTCAGTGCTCACGAGTCTTTGCGGGTCGGCTCTTCGACTTTCTCAGCCTGCACGTCGAAGGTGCGACGCTCGGTGATCGGCTGGGCGGCCTGCGGGTGCACAGGCTGGACCGGCGGTACGGGATTGGCGGCGGGGTCGGCAGGCTTTTCGTCGTCGTTCATGGCTTTACGAAAGCCCTTGATCGACTCGCCCACGTCGGTGCCCAGGTTCTTGAGTTTCTTGGTGCCGAACACCAGTACCACGACCACCAGAATGACGATCCAGTGTTTCCAGTCAAAAATGCCCATGCTGCAAATCCTCTAGTCTTAGTTATTCAAGCGGACGGGCGCGAGGCCTTTTCGGCATGCCCGGACAAGCCGAAGCGACGGTCCAGTTCGTCCAGCACTGCCTGTGGATGCTGCCCCAGTTGGGCGAGCATGACCAGGCTATGGAACCACAAGTCGGCGGTCTCATAGATGACATCGCTGCAGTCGCCGCTGATTTGCGCATCCTTGGCGGCGATGATGGTCTCGACGGATTCTTCGCCGAGCTTTTCCAGAATTTTGTTCAGCCCCTTGTGGTACAGGCTGGCGACGTAGGAGCTGTCGGCGTCCGCACCTTTGCGGTCTTCCAGCACCTGGGCCACGCGGTTCAGGGTATCGCTCATGGTCAGTGTCCTGCGGAATAAATGGCGTGCGGGTCTTTGAGCACCGGTTCGACGGTTTTCCACTCGCCGTTCTCGAACACGCGATAGAAGCAACTGTGACGGCCGGTGTGGCAGGCGATATCGCCGATCTGCTCGACCTTGAGGATCACCACGTCGGCGTCGCAGTCGATGCGCATCTCGTGCAGGGTCTGCACGTGCCCGGACTCTTCGCCCTTGCGCCACAGTTTGCCACGGGAACGTGACCAGTAAATGGCACGCTGCTCAGTGGCGGTGAGGCTTAGGGCCTCGCGGTTCATCCAGGCCATCATCAGCACGCGCCCGGTCTTGTAGTCCTGGGCAATGGCCGGCACCAGGCCGTCACTGTCCCACTTGATCTCGTCCAGCCAGTCTTTCATGTTCGGCTCCGGCAATTTGCGACAGTGTATAACCGGATTGGCTATCGACGCACGATCAGATAAACACCCACGGCGACCATGATCCCCGCAGGCCAGTGGCCCAGTTGATTCAACGGCCCACCAATGGCCAGCATCACACCGCCCACCAGGTGCGCGGCGCCGAGCAGGCGCAGGAACCAGTCATCCTTGCGCTTGCGCCACGGCGGTTCCGGGTCCTTGGCGTGGGGCTGGGACATGCGCTCAAGCAAGTCGCGAGTCATGTTGGCCAGGTGCGGCAGTTGTTCCATTTGGCTGTGCAGGTTACCCAGCACGGTTTTCGGGCTCATGCGCTCGCGCATCCAGCGTTCGAGGAACGGCTGGGCGGTGTTCCACAGGTCGAGGTCCGGGTACAACTGACGGCCCAGGCCTTCGATGTTGAGCAAGGTTTTTTGCAGCAGTACCAACTGCGGCTGCACTTCCATATTGAAGCGCCGCGCGGTCTGGAACAGGCGCATCAGCACCTGACCAAAGGAGATGTCTTTTAACGGTTTCTCAAAGATCGGTTCGCACACGGTGCGGATGGCTGCTTCGAATTCGTTGAGTTTGGTTTCCGCCGGCACCCAGCCTGAGTCGATGTGCAACTGCGCCACGCGGCGGTAGTCACGCTTGAAGAAGGCGAACAGGTTGCGCGCCAGGTAGTCCTGGTCTTCCGGGGTAAGGCTGCCGACGATGCCGCAGTCGATCGCGATGTACTGCGGGCTCCACGGGTTGACGGTGCTGACGAAGATGTTGCCCGGGTGCATGTCGGCGTGGAAGAAGCTATCGCGGAACACTTGGGTGAAGAAGATCTCCACACCGCGTTCGGCGAGCATCTTCATATCGGTGCGCTGGTCGGCCAGGGTGGTGAGGTCGGTGACCTGCACGCCGTAGATGCGCTCCATCACCAGCACTTTCGGGCGGCACCAGTCCCAATACACTTGCGGCACGTACAGCAGCTGCGAGCCCTCGAAGTTGCGCTTGAGTTGGCTGGCGTTGGCGGCTTCGCGCAGCAGGTCGAGTTCGTCGTAGATGGTTTTTTCGTAGTCGGCGACCACGTCCACCGGGTGCAGCAGGCGCGCATCGGCAGAGAAACGTTCGGCAGCGCGGGCGAGGATAAACAACCACGCGAGGTCCTGACCGATGATCGGCTTCAGGCCTGGACGAATGACCTTCACGACCACTTCTTCGCCAGTCTTGAGCTGCGCCGCGTGGACTTGTGCCACGGAAGCCGAGGCCAGCGGCTCGACGTCAAAGCGGGTGAAGACTTCGCTGATCTTCTTGCCCAGCTGTTCTTCGATCAGTTTCATCGACTGCTGTGAATCGAACGGCGGTACGCGGTCCTGCAACAGCATCAATTCGTCGGCGATGTCTTCGGGCAGCAGATCGCGGCGCGTCGAGAGGATCTGCCCGAACTTGATGAAGATCGGCCCCAAATCCTGAAGCGCCAGACGCAGACGCGCACCGCGGTTCAGCTCCAGTTGCTTGCGCGGAAACCAGCGCCACGGCAGCACGTAGCGCACCGCCAGCAGAAACCACGGCAAGGGTAGGGCGAACAGCAAGTCATCGAGGCGGTAGCGGATTACGACGCGCTGGATACGAAACAAACGGCGGACGGCGAGCAGCTTCATGCGTTATCGCTTGGATCAAGGGAACGGCTCAGGCGCTCGAAGCGCGCCTCAAGGCGTTCCAGGTCGATTTTAGCCTTGTCGAGTTCGCGAAAGCGCGCTTGCGCTTCCTGCTGCCCGACCAGGGTGCGCGATTCTTCGCTCAGGTATTCGGCGAGGTTCTGGTTGAGGCTGGCAAACCCTTGCTGGTACCAGCGCGTGCGGCTGCGCAGGTGCCCGCTGATCAACTGGGTGGCCACGGGGCCGATCCAGCGGGACAGCTCGTATTCCCAGTCCAGCTCCAGGTCTTGCAGCACGGCGGCCAAGTCCATCAGCACCGCGCTGTCGCCTTCCAGCGCCACTTCAGGGCTGTGCAGGATGGCGGTCTTGTTGCGGCTCAGGGCCAGGTGCAACAGGCTCGACGCCGGCGCGCGCAGAGTGCAGTCGGCTTCGGCGGCCCATTGGCTGGCCAGCAGCAGGCCTTCGTCGCTGGGCAGGATAAAAAGCTGCAAGGCGGGGCTGGTGCAGTCGACGGCAATGACCTTGCCGTCTAAATGCGCGAGCCGCGCCAAGGCGGTACTGTCCAGGCGCAGCACACGGTTGAGGCCGTGTTCGACGCTGGCGAGCAGGCCTGCGAGCAGCATCAGGGCTTGATGCCGCGGTGCAGGGCGACGATACCCGAGGTCATGTTGTGGTAGGTCACACGGTCGAAACCGGCTTCTACCATCATCGACTTCAGGGTTTCCTGGTCAGGGTGCATGCGGATCGATTCGGCCAGGTAGCGGTAGCTTTCGGCGTCATTGGTGATCAGCTTGCCCATCAATGGCATGAAGGCGAAGGAGTAGGTGTCGTAGACCTTGGACATCAGCGCATTGGTCGGCTTGGAGAACTCCAGCACCAACAGGCGGCCGCCCGGTTTGAGGACGCGCAGCATCGAGCGGATCGCGTCTTCCTTGTGGGTCACGTTGCGCAGGCCGAAGGCGATGGTCACGCAGTCGAAATGGTTGTCGGGGAACGGCAGCTTTTCAGCGTCGGCCTGGACGAATTCGATATTGCCGGCCACACCCTTGTCGAGCAGGCGGTCACGGCCAACCTTGAGCATCGAACCGTTGATGTCTGCCAGCACGACCTGACCTGTCGGCCCGACGAGCTTGGAGAACTTGGCGGCCAGGTCGCCGGTGCCACCGGCGATGTCCAGCACACGGTTGCCGGTGCGCACACCCGACAACTCGATAGTGAAGCGCTTCCACAGGCGGTGCATACCGCCGGAGAGCACGTCATTCATCAGGTCGTACTTGGCGGCGACGGAGTGGAACACCTCAGCGACTTTTTCCGCTTTTTGGCTTTCCGGAACGTTCTTGAAGCCGAAGTGAGTGGTGGGTTCGGCATCGCTGCCTTTGCGCTGATCAGTCATATCGCTGTCACCAAAAGAGAATGCGGGACATGATAATCCCCAAGGCTTGCTTTGTCTTGGCAAGGCTGCAGGTAAGATAGGTGGTCACCGAGGCCTTTTGCCGCAGCGAAGGTATTCAAATCCCTATAAAGAGGAGTCATTGCAATGGCCCGTATAACCGTTGAGCGTGCACATTCCCTGGGTAAAGAAGGCGCACGGGCAAAGGCCGAGAAGTTGGCGCACAAACTCAAGGAGCAATATGGGCTTGAGCCGTCGTGGTCCGGCGATACCTTGAACCTCAAGCGCTCCGGGGTTAAAGGAACAGTATTAGTGGCGGATGATTCGCTGCGTATTGATGTGGAGTTGGGGCTGTTGATGTCGGCCATGAGTGGCACGATCAAGTCTGAAATCGAGAAAGCCTTGGATAAAGCATTGGCCTGATCGATTGTTCTTAGGGTGCCGATTCTAATTTTTCCTCCTACTTTGTGCCCAAGCCCTCAACTCCTGCGGGCCGTTCCTCCACCCTATTCTGCGTGAGGTGCACCATGGCCAAAGTTATCTTGAAGAAAAAAATCGACGTACAGACCGGCGCCCTGACTGACGTTAAAACCTACGCCCGCAAGATCTGGCTTGCAGGACTCGGTGCTTATGCCAAGGTCGGCAGCGAGGGCAGCGAGTACTTCAAAGAGCTCGTAAAGAGCGGTCAACATGTTGAAAGTAAAGGTAAAAAAGTTGCAGTTGAACAACTTGATGCCGCCAACAGTCAGATTGACCAAGTAAAGAGCAATGTCTCCGCTGTCAAAGGTCTGGTAGAAGTTCAGCTGGATAAAGTTGAAAAAGCTTTTGACACTCGTGTTGCAAGTGCCTTGAATCGAATCGGCATTGCGTCTAAACATGACGTGGAGACACTCTCTGCTAAGCTCGAAGAGCTGACGGCATTGCTCGAACGTGTCGCGCGTAAACACTAAGGAGACATCGGGATGGCTGTTAAAAAGACTACTCAGAAAGAAGGCAGCTCGTGGGTCGGGAAAGTTGAAGAATATTCCCGCAAAATCTGGCTCGCTGGTTTAGGTGTGTACTCGAAGATCGACAGTGACGGCAGCAAACTCTTCGAGACCCTGGTTAAAGACGGCGAGAAGGCCGAGAAGTTGACCAAGAGCACCGTTGGCAAACAAGTTAATGCCGCTAAGGCGACTGCCGGTTCGCGCATCAGTGATGCGAAGAAGCAGGTGCTGGGCACCTGGAGTGAACTTGAAGGGGCGCTGGATACACGTCTTAACAAGGCGATTTCGCGACTGGGCGTGCCGAGCCGTACTGAAGTCAAGGCACTGCACACCAAGGTCGATACCCTGACCCGGCAGATCGAGAAACTCACCGGCGCCAAAGTAACTCCGGTGAAAACCGCAGCCGCGAAACCGGCTGCCAAGCCAGCGGCTAAAACCGCTGCTGCCAAACCGGCCGCGAAAAGCGCTGCCAAGCCGCTGGTTAAAGCCGCCGCCAAACCTGCTGCCAAGGCGCCGGCAAAAGCTACCGCAAAAACGGCTGCCAAACCTGCCGCCAAAACCGCCGCCGCCAAACCAGCCGCTAAACCAGTGGCCGCCAAAGCCGCTGCCAAGCCAGCAGCGAAAGCAGCCGCCAAACCGGCCGCCAAGGCCGCTACCAAACCTGCGACCAAGCCAGCGGCTAAAACCGCTGCGGCCAAACCTGCAGCCAAGCCTGTTGCGGCAAAACCAGCGGCCAAACCTGCTGCGGCGAAGAAGCCCGCCACGGCCAAAAAACCAGCAGCGACCAAGCCAGCCGTTGCGGCCAAACCTGCTACCGCGACGACGCCAACCGCTTCATCAGCCAACTCGGTTGCAGCACCGACGCCCGCTGCCGTGAGCCCGACTGCAACGCCGGTTACGCCGACGCCATCCAGTCAGTCCTGATTTTTCCGGGACTTATAAAAATGCCCGGCCTGAGAAGGTCGGGTTTTTTTTGCGTGTTTGGCGTTACGACACCAACGCTAGGCCTGCGCCGATCAGTTGTAAGTGATCGAAGCGGTAATGGCTGAGGCCAGAGTGCTTTGGGTAATGGCTGCGCCGTTTTTGTGGTCCGCAGCGCCGAGCGGCAGGACTGCTCGGTTGCCGTAAACCGTCACTGTGCGGGCATCATCGGCCACAATGGGGATGATGTTCTGGACAGCGTCACACCGCGCGCAGTGCCTGTATTGGCGAGCAGGCAGTCGTTGCCGGGCGCTGGCGTGCCGGAAACCGAAAGGTCACATTGGATGCGTTGGTGCAGGTGACTTTAGTCGACGTATACGACTAGGAAGCCTACGCGGGTTTTGCTAGGCCTGCTTCTATGCTCACTACTTACACCGTCAGGCTTTTAGATGACCATGAAAAGGTTCGGCAGGCAATTGAGCTGGGCAAAACCCAAAACCTGACCGAGCTGGTGACGGCCATTCGAACGGTCGCTCAAGGCCGGATTTACTTGAAACCCTGTAGGCGTCCTAAATATGAAATCGAGAGTGGAGCTTTCAACTCTGTTGCAAATGAACGCTTGTCCAACACCCAGGGAGCAGGAAGTGTTGCGGTGTTTTTTCGATGGTATGACGGTAAATTCAATTGCTGCGAAGTTTTCGCGTAGTGCAAGTACCATCAGCACGCAGAAGCAATCGGCGTATCGCAAGTTGGGCATTAGCAGTGACAGCGAACTCTTCAAGTTCAGTTACCAGTTCGGCGAGCCCGGATGACGGCCCGTCAAACGGGCTCATCCAAATAACGCAGCGCCAACCGCTCCGTCGTCAGCCGTGTCGGCAATAGCAGGTGCGGCGCTACCAGCATCATGATCTGGTACACCACGACCCGTATCTCGCCTTCGCGATCAAGTATCCGCTGGTAATCCAGGGAAAACAGCAAGGTCATGGTGATCTGTTCCACCAATTGCCCCAGTGCCTGCGTGTCACTGACCACTTGCCCCGCTGCCTTCAATCGCGCCAGCAATGATGCCAGGGTACGTTTGAGCGCTGTAAGCAGGTTGCGAATGCCTTTGGCAAGCTTCGGTAGGCGTCCGGCCAAGTTGGACAAGTCCTGGAACAGAAACCGGTAGTGGGCCATTCGCTCGACAATCAGGTGCAGGAACAGCCAGTAATCCTCAGCCTTCAATTGTGCGTCTGCGGGCGGATCAAGCAACGGCGCCAGCTCACCTTGAAAACGCTCAAAAAGCCCAATGATCAGCGGCTCCTTGCCATGGAAGTGGTAGTAGAGGTTGCCGGGGCTGATCCCCATTTCATTGGCCACCTCCATGGTTGATACATTCGGCTCGCCCTTTTGGTTGAACAACTGCAGGGCGCATTCAAGGATACGGTCGCGGGTCTTCATCCAGTCTTCTTAATGTGATCGTTGAGCTCAGCGCACTCGCACATAGGTGCCCGGCGCCGCTTCCATCGGTGGGTAATTCTGGTTGCCCAGAGCCGTGAGGGTTTCGCGTTGCACGCCCGAGCGCTGCTGGATCCACTCCAGCCATTGCGGCCACCAACTGCCTTCGACATGATTGGCGTCGTAGTACCAGGCGCGTGGGTCGCTGCTCAGCTTTGGGTTCTCGACGTAGTTGGCCTTGGGGTTGCCCGGAGGGTTGAGGATGCTCTGGATATGCCCGCTGTTGGACAGTACGAAGCGCCGCTCGCCGCCCAGCAATTGTGTGGAGCGATACACCGCGTCCCACGGCGTAATGTGGTCGTTGATGCCGGCCACGCTGAAGCTGTCCACGGTGACCTTTTGCAAGTCAATGGGCGTGCCGCACACCTCCAGGCCCCCAGGATGGCTCAGCGGGTTGTGCTTGAAGAAGTCCAGCAGGTCGCCATGCAGCGCGGCGGGCAGGCGCGTGTTGTCGTTGTTCCAGTACAGGATGTCGAAGGCCGGCGGTTCCTTGCCCAACAGGTAGTTGTTGATCCAGTAATTCCAGATCAGGTCATTGGGGCGCATCCAGGCGAAGACCTTGGCCATGTCGCGCCCATCCAGCACTCCCTCTTGATAGGAGCGACGTTTGGCGGCTTCCAGGGTTTGCTCGTCGGCGAACAGGGTGGCGGGGCTGTCGATCTGGCTGTCCAGCAGGCTCACCAGGTAGCTGGCGCTGGAGATGCGGCGTAGCTGACGCTTGGCCTGCAAGTGGCCTTGCAAGGCGGCGATGGTCAGGCCGCCGGCGCAGGCACCCATCAGGTTGACTTCTCGGGCGCCGGTGATTGCCCGGCATACGTTAAGCGCTTCCTCCAGTGCCGCAACGTAGGTGGACAGGCCCCACTCGCGGTGGCGCACATCCGGGTTGCGCCAGCTGACCATAAAGGTCTGCAGTCCGTTTTTGAGCGCGTACTGCACAAAGCTGTTGGCCGGGCTCAAGTCGAAAATGTAGTACTTGTTGATCTGCGGCGGCACGATCAGCAGTGGCTTGGCGTACTGTTTTTCGCTCATGGGCTTGTACTGGATCAGCTCCAGCAGCTCATTGCGAAACACCACCGAGCCAGGGGTGGTGGCAACCGTCTTGCCAACTTCGAACGCGTGCTTGCTCACTTGGCGTGGCAAACCGTTGTTGTGCAGCAGGTCTTCGAACAAATTGGCCACACCGCGCACCACGCTGTTGCCGCCGGAGTTGAGCAACTCTTTGACGGCCAGCGGGTTGAGCAGGGTGTTGGAGGGGGAGACGGCATCGTTGAGCAGGGAGAAGGCGAAGTGTGCGCGGGCCCGGTCATCGGCGCTCAGGGCGCTGTCGTCGATCCAGTGACGTGTCTGCTTCTGCCAGCTCAAATAGGCTTGCAGACTTCGGCGGTAGAGCGGGTTGAGCTTCCAGGTGGGATCGCTGAAGCGGCTGTCATGGGGGTTGGGCTCGTGCACGGTCTCGCCCAACAGCACCCGACCCAACTGGCCGCTCAAGGCCCAGGCATGCCGGGCGGTGTGCACCGGGTTGCGCAAGCTGTGGGCGGCGACGCTGCGCAAGGTCGAGAGCAAGTCCCTGCCCCTGAGGCCGGTGATCGCATTTTGCGCATTGATGAACGCAGCGGGGGTAGGCGCCGGGTTCGTCACGGGTCTTTCTCGCATGAGCCAACACTCCTTCGTCTAGCCATCAAACAGGCACGCCAATTCAGAACCATAGTCGGTTCCTGGCAAGTTGCGCGGCGTTGCGTCCTTACACCGCCGGGCGTGGATGAATCACTGCACGCATTCGCTCCTCTTCCAAGAACTTCATGATGATCGGCGCCACGGCTTCGGCCCGGGTGATCAAGAACAGGTGGCCGTCATCGATGATGTGCAATTGCGCATTGGGGATGCGCCAAGCCAGCATGCGCATATTGATCAAGGGGATCAGCGGGTCGTCGTCCCCCGCCAGCACCAGGGTGGGCTGGCGGATCTTGTGCAGCCAATGGATGCTGGTCCAGCCCAGCCCGGCGAACAGCTGCCAGTAGTAACCGAGTTTGCCGGCAGATCGCACCTTGCTCGCATGTTCGGCGGCGAGGTTCGAGTCGCGGCGGAAAGAACCGCCATAAATCATCGGCGCGATACGCACCACATGGGACGGTTGGATGTAGCGGCGTGGGCTTGCCATCAGCCACAAAACCTTGGGCTTACCCGGCACCATCACTGCGCCAGCCGCCGTGGCTGCCAGGATCAGTTTCTTGCAGCGCTCCGGGTAGTCATAGGCAAACTGTTGCGCCAGCGCACCACCCCAGGACACGCCTACGGCGTTGACCTGGCCGTAGTCGAGATAGTCGAGCATGCGCGCGGTGAGCTTGGCCAGGCCGGGAAAACGATAGGGCCGCTTGGGGGTAGATGAGCCGCCGACGCCTGGCACATCGAATGCAATCACCTCCAGGTCCGGGTCCAGGGCCTGGACGAACGGAAACACCAACTCAAGGTTGGCGCCGATGCCGTTGAAGATCAGCAGCGGCGTCAAGTGAGACTTGCCCGGGCGCACCGCCGTGCGGATGGTCTGGCCATCCAGGTCGATGGTGCGGAAGATGAACGGTTGCGGCATGCTCAAGCCCTGTGAGGTAGTCCGGTAGGTATTGGGTCAACGTGGGAGGGGGCTTGCTCCCGATAGCATCAACGCGGTGTAGCAGGCGCTCCGTGTCGCCTGCATCGGGAGCAAGCCCCCTCCCACATTTGATCCCATTTCAATCTAACGCTCGTGTACGTAGGTTCCAGGTGCCGCTTCGGCTGCGGCGTAGGTTTTGTTGCCTAATGTCGTCGGCGCCTTCTTCAGCTTCCCGGCGCGCTCTGCCTGCCATACCTGCCAGTGCAGCCACCAGGAATCGGTGTGCTTGGTTGCGTTCTCCTGCCATTCCAGAGGCTTGCCTGCGAGGCTGTCGCTGGTCTGGTAGCGCGCCTTGGGGTTGCCCGGTGGGTTGAGAATGCTCTGGATATGCCCGCTGCTGGACAGCACAAATTCCACTTTGCCGCCAAACAACTGCGCCGACTTGTAGCAAGACTGCCAGGGTGTGATGTGATCGTTGGTGCCGGCCAGTGAATAAATATCCGCCGTGACCTGCTTGAGGTCGATGGGCGTGCCGCACACTTCCAGTGCGTTGGCGCGTACCAGCGGGTTGTTTTTGAACAGTTCGATCAGGTCGCCATGGAAGGCGGCCGGCAAACGTGTGGTGTCGTTGTTCCAGAACAGGATGTCGAACACCGGCGGCTCGTTGCCCAGCAGGTAGTTATTGACCCAGTAGTTCCAGATCAGGTCGTTGGGGCGCATCCAGGCGAATACCTTGGCCATGTCGCGGCCTTCCAGCACGCCGGCCTGGTAGGAATGGCGCTTGGCCGCTTCCAGGGTCTGCTCATCCACAAACAGCGCCACCTGGGTGTCCAGGGTGGTGTCCAGCACACTCACCAGCAAGGTCAGGGCGTTGACCTTCTTCTCACCCAGCGCCGCGTAGTGGCCGAGCAGAGCGGTGCAGGTAATGCCTCCGGAGCAGGCGCCGAGCATGTTGATGTCTTTGCTGCCGGTGATCGCCGTGACCACATCGACCGCTTCCTTGAGCGCCTCGATATAGGTCGACAGGCCCCATTCACGCTGGGCCTTGGTCGGGTTTCGCCAACTGACGATAAAGGTTTGCTGGCCGTTGCGCAGGCAGAAGCGCGCCAGGCTCTTTTCCGGGCTCAGGTCGAATACGTAGAATTTGTTGATCTGCGGCGGTACGACCAGCAGCGGGCGCTCATGCACCTGCTCGGTGATTGGCTTGTACTGGATCAGCTCCAGCACGTCGTTGCGAAACACCACCGCGCCTTCAGTGGTGCCAAGGGACTTGCCCACTTCAAAGGCGCCCATGTTGACCTGGCTCGGCATGCCGCCGTTGTGCACCATGTCCTTGGCCAAATGTGACAGGCCGTCGAGCAGGCTTTTACCGCCGGTTTCAAAGAAGCGTTTGACTGCCGCCGGGTTGGCTGCGCTGTTGGTGGGGGCCATGGCTTCGGTCATCAGGTTGATTACGAAGTGGCCGCGGCTGATGTCCTGGTCCGACAGGTTGCTGTCGCCAATCCAGTCATGCAGTTCCTTGCGCCACGCCAGGTAGGTTTGCAGGTAGCGCTTGTAGAGCGGGTTCTGGCTCCAGGCCGGGTCGTGGAAGCGACGGTCGTCGCTCTCTGGCACCAGCTCCGATTTGCCGAACATCACATTCTTCAATTCAACGCCAAAGTGGGCGACGTGCTTGACGCTGTGCAACGGTTGCTTGATGGCTTGAGTCAGCACCATCTTGGCCGAGGCCAGTAAATCCTTTTTGCGTAACGCGATGATCGGGTTGAGCCCCAGGGTGTTTTCCGAGGCCTGGCGTTTCAAGTCATCGTTGTTCTTGTTACTCATCTACGACGCTCCATTGTCCGAAAGACGAGTACCGGGTACCGCCGTGCACCAAGTTTCGATACACAACACAAGCCTGGTACTGCGACTCGGGTGACCGTTGATACCGCATCGTCAAATGCAGGGAACTTGCCAGTTCCATTGGTTACCCGAGTTTAATTTTTTTCGCAAGCGGGCCAATCGTTGACCACGCGACAGGGCATTCAAACAGATGAAATTAGAAAATGCCCTCTAATGAGCGAGAAGCCTGGATTAGAGCATCAGCCGCACGACCGACTGACTCGGGTCGCGGGTTTTGCCGGCGGCTTTGAGCTCGGCGAGATAATCGGTCCACAACGCGTCCTGACGCACGGCCAATTGATAGAGGTAGTCCCAAGTGAACAGTCCGCTGTCATGCCCATCGTCGAAGGTCAATTTCAGTGCGTACTGACCGGCCGGTTCTACTTTGATCAACTTAACGTTGAGCTTGCCGAATTGCAGGATGGGTTTGCCGTGGCCCTGGACCTCGGCGGAAGGCGAGTGGGTGCGCAGCAGTTCGGCGGGAAGTTGGTATACCTCGTCGGGCCCGTAGGTGAGGCCGAGGGTGTTTGAGGTTTTGTGCAGGTTTACAGCAGTAGGAAACTTGGCCATATGAGGTGCTCTTGAATAAACCGGCTTAAAAATGTGGGAGGGGGCTTGCCCCCGATTGCAGTGGGTCAGCTATAGATAAGCTGACTGATCCACCGCTATCGGGGGCAAGCCCCCTCCCATTTGAAGCAAAGCAGTTCTGTGTGAGGCTTACAGAATATACCGCGACAAGTCTTCGTTCTGTGCCAATTCGCCCAAGTGGCTGTTGACGTATTCGGCGTCGATCTTGATCGCCTCGCCATTCTGCGCACCGGCCATGTCGCCGGCGCTGAAAGACACTTCCTCAAGCAAGCGCTCAAGCAACGTGTGCAGGCGACGCGCGCCGATGTTTTCGGTCTTCTCGTTGACCTGCCACGCGATCTCAGCCAAGCGCTTGATACCGTCCGGCAGGAACTCAATGCCCAGGCCTTCGGTTTTCAACAGCTCGCGATACTGCTCAGTGAGCGACGCGTGCGGTTCGCTGAGGATGCGTTCGAAGTCGCCAGGGGTCAGTGCCTTCAGCTCTACGCGAATCGGCAGACGACCTTGCAACTCCGGCACCAGGTCGCTTGGCTTGCTCAGGTGGAACGCACCGGAAGCGATAAACAGGATGTGGTCGGTCTTGACCATGCCCAGCTTGGTGTTCACGGTGCAGCCTTCGATCAGCGGCAGCAGGTCGCGCTGTACGCCTTCGCGGGACACATCGACGCCGCCGGAATTGCCGCGCTTGGCCACCTTGTCGATCTCGTCGATAAACACGATGCCATGCTGCTCGACAGCTTCCAGGGCTTTGGCCTTGAGCTCTTCCTCATTCACCAGGCGCCCGGCTTCTTCGTCGCGTACCAGCTTGAGCGCCTCTTTCACCTTGAGCTTGCGGCTTTTCTTCTTGCCCTTGCCCATGTTGGCGAACAGGTTCTGCAACTGGCTGGTCATTTCTTCCATGCCAGGCGGTGCGGAAATATCGACGCCGGAGACCTCGGCGACTTCAATCTCGATTTCCTTGTCATCCAACTGGCCTTCACGCAGGCGTTTGCGGAACAGTTGGCGGGTGTTGGAATCGGACGACGGCGCGGCGTCTTCGTTGAAACCCATGCGTGCCGGTGGCAACAGGGCATCGAGGATGCGTTCTTCGGCGGCGTCTTCGGCGCGGTGGCTGACCTTGGTCACTTCCTGTTCGCGCAGCATCTTCAGGGCGGCGTCGGCCAGATCACGGATGATCGACTCGACGTCACGGCCCACATAGCCGACTTCGGTGAACTTGGTCGCTTCGACCTTGATGAACGGGGCATTGGCCAACTTGGCCAGGCGCCGGGCGATTTCGGTTTTACCGACACCGGTCGGGCCGATCATCAGGATGTTCTTCGGTGTTACTTCAACGCGTAATTCTTCGGGCAGTTGCATCCGGCGCCAGCGGTTACGCAGCGCGATGGCAACGGCGCGCTTGGCATCGTCCTGGCCGATGATATGGCGGTTGAGTTCATGGACGATTTCGCGGGGAGTCATGGACATAGTTTTTGGCGGCCTCAAGCGGGAATAAGCCTACGGCTTACTCGGCGAGGTCCTGCTCCTCAATGGTGAAGTTGTGGTTGGTGAACACGCAAATGTCGCCGGCGATACCCAGGGCGGTTTCGACGATTTCGCGGGCCGACAGGTCGGTTTTCTTCAACAGTGCGCTCGCCGCGGCCTGGGCGTAACCGCCACCGGAGCCCATAGCGATCAAGCCGTGCTCGGGTTCAACCACATCGCCGTTGCCGGTGATGATCAGCGAAGCGTCTTTGTTTGCTACAGCCAGCATGGCTTCCAGGCGGCTGAGGGAGCGGTCGGTGCGCCATTCTTTAGCGAGCTCCACAGCGGCGCGCACAAGGTGGCCCTGATGTTTCTCAAGCTGGCCTTCGAAACGCTCGAAGAGGGTAAAAGCGTCGGCGGTAGCGCCAGCAAAGCCGGCGAGCACCTGGCCGTGGTACAGGCGACGGACTTTCTTCGCGTTGCCTTTCATCACGGTATTACCCAGGGAAACCTGGCCGTCGCCGCCCATGACGACTTTGCCGTGGCGACGTACTGAAACGATGGTGGTCAAGGGGAGAGTCTCCACGCAGCGGGGCGAAAATGCCCTGATGGAAACTCATATGGGGGTGGCGGGGGGGATTTCAACCGTAGGGGTTTATGGCGGACGAGTGGTGTTTATCGGTCTGACACACATTTCAGAGCGCTGCAAAACCAAATGTGGGAGGGGGCTTGCCCCCGATGGCGGAGTGTCAGTCAATGAATCTGGTGACTGATACACCGCCATCGGGGGCAAGCCCCTCCCACATTAATGCTGTTGTGTCTTCGAAATCAGCGGCTCTGGCGTTGTTGTAACAACAGGTTGCTAAACCCTGCGCCGGCCAATTGTTTCTGTGCCACGGTCAGCTGTTCGCGGTTGCTGAACGGCCCCACCAGGACGCGATACCAGGTCGCGTCCTTTACAGTGCCCGACTCCACCGTCACCGTCTGGCCCAGCAGAATAATCTGCGCACGCACACGATCCGCATCCGCCTGTTTCGGGAACGAGCCCGCTTGCAGGAAGAACTTGGTCACCGGCGCCGCTTTGGTCTCCGCAACCGGTGGTGCGGGCGGCGGAGTAATCCCGGCCAGTGCTGCCTGGGCCCGCGCGGTGTCGATTTTCGCGGCTTCCGCTGGGGTCACCGGGGTGGTCGGCACTTGCGGCGTCGGCAGGGTTTTCTCCGGCACGGCGTCAGGCGGCACGATCACTTCCGATTCCGGCAGCAACGTGTAGAAGTCGTATTTCGGCTTCACTGGTGCCGTCGGGCTAGGCGCTGTCTTATTGGCTTCGGCCATTTTCGTGGCTTTCTGCTGTTCCTGTTTGACCCGTTTGACGTCATCGCCCTGGCCGGGATCCAGCTTCATCAGGAACACGATAAACGCGCCAACCGTGAGGCCGATGGCCATCCACAACCAGCCCGGAATCGGCTTCTTCGCCGGGGCCTGGTAGCGGCTGGCGCCGCGCTTGGGTGCAGGTTTTTCTTGGCAGCCAACTTACATACGCTCCAGAGTTTCCAGGCCCAACAGTTCCAGGCCTTGCTTGAGGGTCCGTCCAGCCAGTGCGGCGAGGCGCAGGCGGCTTTGCTTCTGGGCTTCGTCGTCGGCGGTGAGGATCGGGCAGTTCTCGTAGAAGCTGGAGAACAATCCGGCGACTTCATACAGGTAGGTGCAGAGGATATGCGGCGTGCCTTTCTCGCCGACGCTGTTCAGCACTTCGCCGAATTGCGCCAGTTTGGCGGCCAGTTCCTGCTCATGAGGCGCGTCCAGCACGATCTGGCCTTCGACTTCGCTGAAGTCCTTGCCCAGCTTGCGGAACACACCGGCCACGCGGGTGTAGGCGTACAGCAGGTACGGCGCGGTGTTGCCTTCGAAGTTGAGCATCAGTTCGAAGTTGAAGCTGTAGTCGCTGGTGCGGTGCTTGGACAGGTCGGCGTATTTCACCGCGCCAATCCCCACTACGCGGGCGATGTTGCGCAGGTCGGCTTCGGCCAGCTCCGGGTTCTTTTCCTTCACCAGGTTGTAGGCACGCTCCTGGGCTTCGTTCAGCAGGTCGATCAGCTTCACGGTGCCGCCGTCGCGGGTCTTGAACGGACGGCCATCGGCGCCGTTCATGGTGCCGAAGCCCATGTGTTCCATGTGCATCGGGTGGGTGATGAAGCCCGCACGGCGCGCCACTTCGAACACCTGCTGGAAGTGCAGGGCTTGGCGCTGGTCGACGAAATACAGCGCGCGATCTGCCTTGAGCACGCCGCTGCGGTAGCGCACGGCGGCCAAGTCGGTGGTGGCGTAGAGGTAGCCACCATCGGCCTTGACGATGATCACCGGCAGCGGCTCGCCGTCGGCGGTCTTGAATTCTTCGAGGAACACGCACTGCGCGCCGTTGCTCTCGACCAGCAGGCCCTTGGCCTTGAGGTCGTTGACCACATTGATCAGGTCGTCGTTGTAGGCGCTTTCACCCATCACGTCGGCCATGGTCAACTTGACGTTGAGCAGCTCGTAGATTTCCTGGCAGTGGGACAGCGAGATATCACGGAAGCGGCCCCACAGATCCAGGCATTCCTTGTCGCCGGCCTGCAGTTTCACCACCAGGCCACGGGCCCGGTCGGCGAACTCTTCGGATTCATCGAAACGCTTTTTGGCGGCGCGGTAGAAGTTCTCCAGGTCCGACAGCTCGTTGCTGGTGATCGGGTTTTCCTGCAGATAAGCCATCAGCATGCCGAACTGGGTGCCCCAGTCGCCCACGTGGTTCTGGCGGATCACGGTGTCGCCCAGGAACTCCAGCACCCGCGCCACGCCATCGCCAATGATGGTCGAGCGCAGGTGGCCGACGTGCATCTCTTTGGCGAGGTTAGGTGCCGACAGGTCAATGGCCACGCGCTGAGCCGGGCCGGCCTTACGTACGCCGATCTTGGCATCGGCGAGGGCTGTATCCAGCCGCGAAGCCAGGGCCTGGGTGTTTTGGAAGAAGTTGATAAAGCCAGGGCCGGCGATTTCGGCCTTGGTCACACTCTCATCAGCCGGCAGCGCGGCGATGATTTTTTCCGCAAGGTCGCGCGGCTTCATGCCAGCCGGCTTGGACAGCATCATCGCGATGTTGCTGGCGAAGTCGCCGTGGGTCTTGTCTCGGGTGTTTTCCACCTGGATCGCCGGCGTCAGGCCTTCAGGCAACACACCTTCGTTGACGAGTTGGGTGAGGGCTTGTTGGATCAGCTGGCGAATGGTGTCTTTCATGGTGTTCTCTTTCGACCGCAAGCGGCGGCGCGCGATGCGCAGGTGGAAAAACTGGGCATTATCCGTGGCGAGGGCGGGCTTGCCAACCTTCGTGGGACCTGTGGCCTGGGTTAATACAAATCTACCGGGTCTACATCCAACGACCATCGCACTTGTCGGCCGCTGGGCATTTGCTCCAGGGCAAGCAGCCAGCTACTTAAAAGTCGATGCAGCGGTGCGCGTGAGGTTGCCTGCAAGAGTAGCTGAGCGCGATAGCGTCCGGCGCGGCGCTCCATGGGCGCGGGCACCGGGCCGAGCAGTTCGATGCCGGTCAGGCTCAGTTCGCCCAGTAAACTTTCGGCGACGCTGCATGCTTCATCAAGAAAACCTTCGGCCTGGCCGGGCTTGTGCGCTTCTGCTCGCAGCAATGCCAGGTGCGCAAACGGCGGCAGGCCGGCGGAACGGCGTTCGCTCAGTGCTTGTTCGGCGAAGGCAAAATAGCCTTGTTCGGTCAGTTGGATCAGCAAAGGATGGTCAGCGAGGTGCGTCTGAATAATCACCTTGCCCGGTTCCTCCGCGCGCCCGGCACGACCCGCGACCTGCACGATCAACTGCGCCATGCGCTCGCTGGCGCGGAAGTCCCCGGAGAACAAACCACCGTCGGCATCCAGGATCGACACCAGTGTCACCCGTGGAAAGTGGTGCCCTTTGGCGAGCATCTGCGTGCCCACCAGGATGCACGGCTGGCCTTTCTGAATAGTGGCGAACAGCTGATTCATCGCGTCTTTGCGCGACGTGCTATCGCGGTCGACTCGCAGTACCGGGTAATCCGGAAACAGAATGCCCAAGCGCTCTTCGGCACGTTCGGTGCCCGCGCCTACCGGACGCAGGTCCACCTTGCCGCACTGTGGGCAATGGCGAGGCACACGTTCCACATGGCCGCAGTGGTGGCAGCGCAGCTCGCCGTGGCGTTGGTGCACGGTCATGCGCGCATCGCAGCGCTCGCACTCAGACATCCAGCCACAGTCATGGCACAGCAGTGTCGGCGCAAAGCCGCGGCGGTTGAGAAACACCAATACTTGCTGTCCAGCGGCAAGGGTCTGGCCGATGGCTTGCTGCATCGGCCCGGAAATGCCGCTGTCCAGCGGACGGCTTTTGACGTCCAGGCGCATGAAGCGAGGCTGCTTGGCGCCGCCGGCGCGCTCATTCAAGCGTAGGAGCCCATAACGGCCGGTGTAGGCGTTGTGCAGGCTTTCCAGGGATGGGGTGGCCGAACCGAGCACAATCGGAATGTCTTCCTGGCGCGCGCGCACCAGTGCGAGGTCGCGGGCGTGGTAACGCAGGCCTTCCTGCTGTTTATAGGAGCCGTCGTGCTCCTCGTCGATGATGATCAGGCCGGGGTTTTTCATCGGCGTAAACAGCGCCGAACGGGTGCCGATAATAATGTCAGCCTCGCCATCTCGCGCGGCCAGCCACGACTCGAGACGTTCACGGTCGTTGACCGCCGAGTGCACCAGTGCGATGCGAGCGTTGAAGCGCTGTTCGAAACGCGCCAGGGTTTGCGGGCCGAGGTTGATCTCAGGGATCAACACCAGTGCCTGCTTGCCGGCCTGCAGGGTTTCGCGGATCAACTGCAAATAGACTTCGGTCTTGCCGCTGCCGGTGACGCCGGCCAGCAGGAACGCATGGAAACTGTCGAAACCTGCGCGAATCGCTTCATACGCCGCGCGTTGCTCGGGGTTCAGCGGTAATTCTGGCTGGGCCAGCCAATGTTCGTGGCGCGGGTCGGGGGCGTGCTTGCGGATTTCCACCTGCACCAGGCCTTTGGCTAGCAGCAGGTCGAGGCTGTCCTTGCTCAGCATCAGCTTGCTCAATAGCTGATGCGCTACGCCGTGTGGATGCTGGGCCAGGGTTGCCAGGGCTTCACGCTGGCGCGGGGCACGGGCGATGCGCGGGTCATCGAGACGGGCACCGGGCACCGTCGACCAGAAACGTTCCTGGCGTGCTTCGGCCAACTCGCCCTGACGCAACAGCACCGGCAGTGCCCAGCTCAAGGTGTCGCCCAGGCTGTGCTGGTAATACTGGGCGGTCCATAGGCACAGCTTGAACAGTGCTGGCGGCAATGGTGCGGTGGCGTCCAGGATGGCCAGGGCCGGTTTGAGCTTTTCGGCCGGGACTTCGCTGTGATCGGCGACTTCTATTAGAACGCCGATCATTTCCCGTCGGCCAAAGGGTACGCGCACGCGCATGCCTGGCTGCAATTGCGCTCGCAGCACGCCGGCCGGGGCCCGGTAGTCGAACAGGCGGCGCAGGGGCGAGGGCAGGGCTAGGCGCAAAATGGCGTCGGGCACGCGGGGTTCCATCTAAGGAGGGTGATGAGGAAGGGCGGGAGCCTAGCAGACAGGGCAAGGCTTGGGTATGCCATGGTTTTCTGATGAAAGGAGCTTTTATGTTGGGAATCGGCCGCAAGGGCCGCTTGCGCGTTTAAAAAGGTCTGGTAGAATCCGCGGCCTAATTACGTGCGGTATTCGACAATAGTGTCGAGTGGCGGCACGCTAGCCCGAGGAAGTGCCATGAAAGCCGATATCCATCCAGCGTACGAAACCATCGAAGTAACCTGCAGCTGCGGCAACAAGTTCGAAACTCGCTCGAACCTGTGCAAGCCACTGGGTACTGACGTATGCAACGAGTGCCACCCGTTCTACACCGGTAAGCAGAAGACTCTGGACACCGGCGGCCGCGTACAGCGCTTCGCAGATCGCTTTGGTGCTTTCGGCAAGAAGCCTGCTACTCCAGCAGAGTAAGGCTCAAAGGCCTTATGGGCTTTTGCCAGCTGTTGAAAAAGGCGTCCCTTGCGGGCGCCTTTTTTGTGCCTGGGATTTGGCTGTCGGCTGTTCAGGCCGAGGTGTTTTGCCCTGCACCGACGTCCGTGTCCCAGGTCGAGGTGCAGCGTGTGGTTGATGGCGATACCGTACGTCTCAAGGATGGCCGCAGCGTGCGGATGATCGGCCTTAATGCGCCGGAGACCGGCAAAAAGGGCCGAACCGATGAGCCCTATTCTGTCGCCGCTCGCCAGCGTTTGCAGGCGTTGGTGGCGGCCAGCGGCGGTCGCGTCGGCCTGGTGCCGGGGCGCGAGCCTAAAGATCATTACGGTCGTACCCTGGCCCACCTTTACGGTGGCAATGGCGAGAACCTGGAGGCGCAATTGCTGGCTGAGGGCCTTGGATTCCAGGTGGGCGTCGCGCCCAATGTGGATCTCGTCGCCTGCCAGCAAGCTGCTGAAAACCGCGCCCGTCAGGCAAGTCTGGGCCTCTGGCGGCAATCGCCAATACAGCCCGTGGCGCAGCTCAAGCAATCCGGCTTTGCCTTGGTCAGCGGCCGCGTAAGCAAAGTCGAACGCAATCGAGGTGGCATCTGGATAGAATTGGAGCGTTCACTGGTATTACGCATTGCACCCGATCTGGCCCACACATTCGATGTCGGTCTGCTTAATGGTCTGCAAGGCAAGGTAGTCGAGGCTCGGGGTTGGGTGCAGGATCGCTCCAAGCGCGGCGGCCTGAAACACGATCATGCGCGTTGGCTGTTGCCGCTGACCGACTCAAGCATGATCAAATTGACGTTTTAATAAAAAATTGTAGACATTTTTTATGTCGATTGTGAACAGTCTAGCCCTTGTATACCGTGGCTTTAGACTAAAGTACGTCGTTTCGGGGCCTTGACACCTGTGACTGCCCAGTCTTGTAGGGGCTTTACGACACGAGTATCCTCGGCGGTCCGTCGACCAACAGTAAAAGCGGAATGCCGATATGTCTGATTTGAAAACTGCCGCTCTCGAATATCATGCCCATCCTCGTCCAGGAAAGCTGAGTGTAGAGCTCACCAAAGCCACTGCCACTGCCCGCGATCTGTCGTTGGCCTACAGCCCCGGCGTGGCTGAGCCCGTACGTGAAATCGCTCGTGATCCCGAGCTGGCGTACAAGTACACAGGCAAGGGCAACCTGGTTGCAGTGATTTCCGATGGCACCGCGATTCTTGGCCTGGGCAACCTCGGCCCATTGGCTTCCAAGCCAGTCATGGAAGGTAAAGGCGTGCTGTTCAAGCGCTTCGCCGGCATCGACGTTTTCGACATCGAAGTCGATTCCGAGAGCCCGCAGGCCTTCATCGACACCGTCAAGCGTATCTCCATCACCTTCGGTGGCATCAACCTGGAAGACATCAAGGCACCTGAGTGCTTCGAGATCGAAAAGGCCCTGATCGAACAGTGCGACATTCCGGTATTCCACGATGACCAGCACGGCACCGCGATCGTTACCGCGGCCGGCATGATCAACGCCCTGGAAATCGCTGGTAAAACCCTGTCTGACGCCAAAATCGTCTGCCTGGGCGCCGGTGCTGCGGCTATTTCCTGCATGAAGCTGATCGTGAGCATGGGCGCCAAGCTCGAAAACATCTACATGGTCGACAGCAAGGGCGTGATCCAGTCCGAGCGTACCGATCTGAACCAGTACAAGGCGATGTTTGCCCACCCGTCCTCCAAGCGCACCCTGGCTGACGCCCTTGACGGTGCAGACGTGTTCGTCGGCCTGTCCGGCCCGAACCTGCTGAGCGCCGAAGGTCTGAAGTCCATGGCGGCCAACCCGATCGTATTCGCCTGCTCCAACCCGGACCCAGAGATCTCGCCGGAACTGGCTCACGCCACTCGTAACGACGTGATCATGGCCACCGGTCGTTCGGACTACCCGAACCAGGTCAACAACGTTCTGGGTTTCCCGTTCATCTTCCGTGGTGCCCTGGACGTTCGCGCCAAGCGCATTAACGAAGAGATGAAAGTAGCTGCCGCCAATGCCCTGCGTGAACTGGCCAAGCTGCCGGTGCCTCAGGACGTGTGCGATGCCTACGGTGGTGCCAAGCTGGAATTCGGTCGTGAGTACATCATTCCGAAACCAATGGATAAGCGCCTGATCACTCTGATCTCCGATGCTGTGGCCAAAGCCGCCATCGAGACCGGTGTGGCCACCCTGCCGTATCCGAAAAACTACCCGCTGCAAAGCGTGGATGATGTGTTCAACGGCTAAGCCGTTGTAGCGCACCAACAAAAAGCCCCGGCTCTCGCGAGTCGGGGCTTTTTGCTGTGTGGCTATAAAAATCACGGCCTGCGCAGAACCAAAGGTGGGAGGGGGCTTGCTCCCAATGGCGGTGTGTCAGTCACTTGATGAGTTGGCTGCTCCACTGGTATCGGGGGCAAGTCCCCTCCCACATTGGATCTGTGTTCAAACACAGACTCCGTTAGAACAGATCGATCGGTGCCGCCTCATCTGCCGGCAGCGGGCTGCCCGGTGCAACGCCGTTACCCAATTCATTGACCGACGGCGGCGTGTCTTCGCTCTTGAACAGTTCGAAGTACGCATTCGGCGTGCTTGGCGATGCCGCACGGCCACTCACCGGGTCGATTCGCAGGCTAAGGATGCCTTCCGGCTCCGGCTGGGTATGCAGCGGCTTGTCTTTCAAGGCTGCGCCCATGTAGCTCATCCAGATCGGCAGTGCGACGGTGCCACCGAACTCTCGACGACCGAGGCTTTCGGGCTGGTCATAGCCGGTCCACACGGTAGTCACGTAGTCGGCGTTATAGCCGGAGAACCAGGCGTCCTTGGATTCGTTGGTGGTACCGGTCTTGCCCGCGATGTCCGCACGGCCCAAGGCCAGTGCGCGGCGTCCGGTGCCTTTCTTGATCACGTCTTCGAGGATGCTGTTGAGGATATACGTCGTGCGGCCATCCACGATGCGCTCGGCCACGGCAGGTGCCTGTGGTTCGGTTGCAGCGGTGTTTACGGCTGGCGAGGCGCCTGGTGTCGGCTCGATGGTAATACCGCCGTTGCTCGGCGCTGCCAACCCGTCAGTGGCCGCCACGCCGTTGACCACATCACCCGGCACGCGCGGTGGGTTGGCGGTGAACAGGGTGTCGCCATTGCGGCTTTCGATCTTGTCGATCAGGTACGGCGCGATTTTGTAGCCGCCGTTGGCAAACGTGCTCCAGCCGGTGGCAATTTCCATCGGCGTGAGGGTTGCCGTGCCGAGCGCCAGGGACAGGTTAGGAGGCAGGTCTGACTTGCTGAAGCCAAAACGCGTCATGTAATCGATGGTCTTGCCGACGCCCATCGCCTGCAGCAAGCGGATCGACACCAGGTTGCGCGACTTGTACAACGCCTCGCGGATACGGATAGGGCCAAGGAACGTGTTGGTGTCGTTTTTCGGGCGCCAGACCTTGTCCAGGTACTCGTCGACAAACACGATCGGTGCATCGTTGACCAGACTGGCGGCGGTGTAGCCGTTATCCAGTGCGGCACTATAGATAAACGGCTTGAAGCTTGAGCCCGGCTGGCGCTTGGCCTGGGTGGCACGGTTGTAGTTACTCTGCTCAAAGGCGAAGCCACCCACCAGGGCGCGGATTGCACCGTTCTGCGGGTCCAACGAGACCAGCGCACCTTGGGCCAGCGGTACTTGGCTGAATTTAAGACTGTCGTCTTTCTGGCGTAGCACGCGGATCAGGTCGCCCACTTGCGCGACGTCTGACGGCTGCTTGGGCATCGGGCCCATGCTGTTGGTGTTCAGGAACGGGCGTGCCCACTTCATGCTGTCCCAGGCTACGTGGGCTTCGCCGGTGCGTGTCAGTACCTGCAGGCCATCTTTCTTCACCTGGGTGACGATGGCCGGCTCCAGCCCGCTGATCGCGCGCTGTTTACCCAGCTCGGTCGTCCAGGCGCTCAGGGTTTTGCCCGGCAAGCGCGATTCAGGGCCTCGGTAGCCGTGGCGCTGGTCGTAAGTGATCAGGCCGGAATGCACTGCGTCATTGGCGATGTCCTGCAAGTTGCTCGGAACCGTCGTCGTCACGCGGAAGCCTTCCGTGTAGGCCTCGCTGCCATAACGGCCGACCATCTCCGCACGTGCCATTTCAGCGATATAAGGTGCGTTCACTTCCGGCGTCGGTACGTGATAGCTGGCGTTCAGTGGTTCGGCTATCGCGCTTTCATAAGCGGCTTGGTCGATCTTGCCCAGTTTGTACATGCGCCCAAGGATCCAGTCGCGGCGCTCTTTACTGCGCGCCGGGTTGGCCAGTGGGTTGAAGCGCGAAGGCGCCTTTGGAAGGCCGGCAATCATCGCCATCTGCGCCAGGCTGGCGTCGCGAATGGACTTGCCGTAGTACACCTGGGACGCGGCTTCGATGCCGTAGGCGCGGTTGCCCAAGTAGATCTTGTTAACGTAAAGCTCAAGGATCTCGTCCTTGGTCAGCTGACGCTCGATCTGCAATGCCAGCAGGATCTCGGTGGCTTTACGCGAAAAGCTGCGTTCGCTGGTGAGGAAGAAGTTCTTCGCCACCTGCATGGTGATGGTGCTGCCGCCGGATTGAATGTGTCCGCTTTTTACCAATTGTGTGGCGGCGCGAACCAGGCTGCTGGGGTCGACGCCATAGTGGTTGGCAAAATTATCATCTTCGGCTGACAGCAGGGCGCTGATGAAATTGGGCGGAATGTCGGCAAAACGGATCGGTGTGCGGCGCATTTCGCCGAACTCCGCGATCAGTTTTTCATCGCTGCTGTAGACCCGCAAAGGAATCTGCAACTGGATACTTCTGAGTGCCTCTACGGAGGGTAAACCCGGACTAAGGTAGAGGTAGGCCCCGCTGAGTACGAGCAGTAGCCCGCAGACGATCGCGACAATGGAGTACCCGAAAAACTTCAGCAGACGAATCAAGGCTTTTGGATTTCCAGAGAAAAGAATGAGTTAGGCGTCGGGGCATGCATGGCAAACGATGGATCGACCCGGGCAGCAGAGAAAAAGCGGGAAAAAACGCTGGGCATTAAAGCATTTTTCGGGTTGGGGCGTCATTCGCGCCACTTCAACATGCCGACCGAATGCGCGGCGCCCAGCCGCAATCAGGCGTTATGACAGGGAAAGTTTTGGGGAGTTTTATGGAAAAGGGATTTTTCAGGCGAAAAGACGACACCGTCCTGGGCGTCGACATCAATGAAGCGGGGATCAAGCTGGTTGAAATCAGTCGTTCAGCCAGCGGTTACACCGTGCAAAGCTACGCCACACAGGCGCTGTCTGCCCATTCGGTAGTCGATGGCACCCTGCTGGACCTGGAAGGTATTGGGCAGGCGCTTTACATCGCGCTGTCTCGGCTTGGCACGTCGGCCAAGCGGGCGGCTGCTGCCGTTGCGGGGCCTTCGGTGATTACTCGGGTAATTGAAATGCCTGCAGGGCTGAGTGATGACGAAATGGCCTGGAGGATTCAGATGGAAGCAGATCAATACATTCCTTATCCGCTGGATGAAGTGGCACTGGATTTTCAGGTTCAGGGCATTTCGGTGCAGGGGGCAGCGCGGGTCGAGGTATTGCTGGCAGCCTGTCTCAAGGAGCACGTCGAGGCCCGTGAAGCCGTTTTGGCGCTGGCTGGGTTGGCGACCAGTGTCGTGGACATCGAAGAGTTTGCATTGGCGCACGCTTGCAGTCAGGATTTCGCCAGCTTCACACTTGGCCATCGAGTTGATGGTACACAGT
The DNA here is from genome assembly GCF_054683855.1 of Pseudomonas sp. H1_D04. NCBI lineage: Bacteria > Pseudomonadati > Pseudomonadota > Gammaproteobacteria > Pseudomonadales > Pseudomonadaceae > Pseudomonas > Pseudomonas sp. H1_D04. The sequence continues at coordinate 1,707,505 of NZ_CP162826.1, read as the reverse complement.
GGGTCGTCGATGCCCCTGGGATGGGAGTCGCTTGCGGGTTGGCCCTGAGGAGTTTCGCTGGATGACACGAATCAATTTTTTGCCTTGGCGCCAGGCGCTGGCGGAACGGCGGCGTAAATATTTCCTGATGCTGCTGGCGGCGTTTGCCTGCGTGGCGCTTGCGGCGGTGTGGCTGGCGGATCAGGTGATCGACCAGGCGATCGACCGGCAGGTGACGCGCAATAATCATGCGAGCAAGGACGTCGCCGTGCTGGACTCGCGTATCAAGACCATTGATGACCTTCAGGTGCAAAGCCAGCAACTGGCGGAACGCATGAAGGTCGTACAAGACTTGCACGATAATCGCTCCGCCGGCGCACAACTGCTCGATCAGTTGGCCCGTGCGGTCCCTGATGGCGTGCATTTGCATGAGGTCGTCGCCAAAGGCGATACGGTGAGTATCAGTGGCAGCGCTGAATCCAGCCAGGACATTGCCCAGTTGATGCGCCGCCTGGAAGCCTCCGAAGGTGCACACTCTACGCGCCTGCAACATGTGCGAGCCGACGGCGCTCGCGGCACCAACGAATTCCAGTTGATGGTACGCCAGGGAGAATCCTCCGAGGCCCAGCCATGAGCCTGCCCAGGCTCGAATTTTCCGCGCTGACTCACAACGCTGCAAAATGGCCCTTACCTGGCAAAGTCCTGCTGGGCTGTGCGCTGGCCGGCATAGTGCTGGTGGTGGGTGACCTTCTATACCTGAGCTCATCACGGGAGCGATTGCGACAGGTCGAGTTTCAAGGTGTTGCCCTGCAGCAGCAACGCGCGGAAAAAACTGACCTGGCCGCGGATCTTGAAGACCAGGCTCGCCAGTTCCAACTGATGCAGGAAAAGGTCAGCGGGCTTCTTCAGCAATTGCCTGGTGAGTCCGAGGTGCCCGGCTTGCTGGAGGACATCGCTCGGTTAGCACTGGCTAATGGGTTGGTGATAGAGAGCGTCACGCCGTTGGATGAGCTGTCTCGGCCACTCTATAACGAACAGCCTGTCCAGGTCGGGGTCACCGGCGCCTATCACGACCTGGCGACGTTTCTGAGTGCCCTAGGTGGCCTCTCGCGCATCGCTACGGTGCATGACGTTGCCCTCCGAAGTGATGGCAAGCTACTGCGGCTTGATCTGCTGGCCAAGAGCTATTGGCGTAGCCAGAAAGGCGTTAAGCGGGGGGCGCCAGCCCTGCAAGAACAACCCTTTGTCTACGATGCCTCCGGTTTACGTGATCCGTTCCAGCTCCTTGCCTTGCACGTCGATCACGCGCGTGGACGGGCGGCTGTTGCCCCTGACCTGGCTCGTTCGCGTGGAGCCTTGGAAGGTCTCTCTGTGGATCAGTTCGACATGGTCGGCACGTTGTCCCGCGGGGCGCAGACTTTCGTCCTGCTGCGCCAGGCCTCTACGGTGCATCGCCTGGCGGTCGGCGATTACCTCGGGCCGGATCATGGTCGAATCACAGCGATTCATGACGGCCATATCGAACTGGTCGAGTTGTTTCCCGATGAACAGGGCGCATGGCTGGAGCGCCCGCGAACCCTCGTATTAAACCTCCACTCATAACGGAATCAAACAATGAAAAGGACTTTCTCGTCCTTCGGTGTGGCGCTATGGATAGCGTTCACGGCACCGATGGCTGTTGCTGTGCCCAATCGTGTGGATCTTATCCAGCTACCGCCTCCCGGGAATGCGGTGTCGGGCGCCTATACAGGTGAAAAGCTGAGCCTCAACTTCCAGGACATTGGTCTGCGCGCCGTATTGCAGCAAATCGCCGATGTGGCCGGCCTCAACTTGGTGGTCAGCGACGATGTGCAGGGCTCCATCACCCTACGCCTCAAGCATGTGCCCTGGGATCAAGCGCTGGATCTTGTGCTGCAAACTAAAGGTTTGGATAAACGGATAAAGGCCGGAGTGCTACTGGTGGCGCCCGCCGAGGAGTTGGCCGCTCGTGAATTGCTCACGCTGGAATCGCGCAAGCAGATGGCCGACCTGGCGCCCCTGCGGCGTGAATTATTGCAGGTCAACTACGCTAAGGCGGCGGACCTGGCCAAGCTGTTCCAGTCCGTGAACGGCTTTGAAGGAACGACGGATGAGCGCGGTTCGGTGGCCGTAGATGACCGCACCAACAACATCATTGCCTACCAGACCGGCGAGCGTTTGGAAGAGCTGCGCCGGATCGTGGCGCAGTTGGATATCCCGGTGCGCCAGGTGATGATCGAGGCGCGGATTGTCGAGGCCAACGTCGACTACGACAAAAGCCTGGGTGCGCGCTGGGGAGGTCGCCTCAATCGAGGGAATTGGGCCGCCGGAGGTATTCAGAAGCCTCAGTCGGACGGTGCCCAAACTCCTGAAAATGCACCCAGCTCGCCGTTCGTAGATCTGGGTTCGCTTACTGGTACCTCCGGCCTGGGCATTGCGTATATCACCGACAACCTGCTGCTCGACCTGGAACTGACCGCCATGGAGAAAACCGGCAATGGAGAAATCGTCTCACAGCCCAAGGTGGTCACCTCCGACAAGGAAACCGCGCGCATTCTGAAGGGCACGGAAATTCCCTACCAGGAATCCACCTCCCAAGGTGCGACGTCGGTGTCGTTCAAGGAGGCCTCCCTTGCATTGGAGGTTACCCCGCAAATCACTCCCGATGACCATGTGATCATGGTGGTCAAAGTCACCAAGGATGAGCCCGACTACCTCAATAAACTCAACGACGTACCGCCGATCAAGAAAAACGAGGTCAACGCCAAGGTGTTGGTCAAGGATGGAGAGACGATCGTCATTGGCGGTGTTTTCTCCAATACCCAAAGCAAAGTGGTAGATAAAGTGCCATTTTTGGGCGATGTGCCGTATCTTGGCCGCCTTTTCCGGCGCGATGTGGTGGCGGATAAAAAATCCGAGCTGCTGGTATTCCTGACTCCGCGTATTATGAATAACCAGGCGATTGCTGTGAGTCGTTGATTCTGTGCGAAATTTGATTCTTGTAGGACCGATGGGGGCTGGAAAAAGCACCATCGGCCGTTTGCTGGCCAAAGAGCTGCGCCTGCCATTCAAAGATTCCGACAAGGAAATTGAATTGCGCACGGGTGCCAATATCCCATGGATCTTCGATAAAGAAGGCGAGCTGGGCTTTCGTGACCGCGAGCAGGCGATGATCGCCGAGCTGTGCGGCTGCGACGGCGTGGTATTGGCCACCGGCGGTGGCGCGGTGATGCGCGATGAAAATCGTCGGGCGCTGCATGCCGGTGGTCGGGTGGTCTATTTGCATGCGTCGGTCGAGCAGCAGGTAGGCCGCACCGCCCGTGATCGTAATCGCCCGTTGCTGCGCACGGCCAACCCGGAAAAAACCTTGCGGGACCTACTCACGCTGCGCGATCCGCTGTATCGGGAAATCGCCGATCTGGTGGTGGAAACCGATGAGCGGCCGCCTCGCATGGTGGTCCTCGACATTCTTGAGCGCCTGCAACGGCTGCCACCCCGTTAAAGCCAGGCCCGAAATGCGCTATTCTCGGCGGCGCGCTATCACCCTGCAGGGTGTGGCGTAGAGCCATCAGGCGACGTCGGGTCTCGACGTTGCCGGTCGTCAACACATCTTCAACGCGGGGACACATGCAGACACTTAAGGTCGATCTAGGCGAGCGCAGCTACCCGATCCATATTGGCGAAGGTCTGTTGGACCAGCCCGAGTTGCTCGCACCGCATATTGCCGGGCGGCAAGTGGCGATCATCTCCAACGAAACGGTCGCGCCGCTTTATCTTGAGCGTCTGAGCCGCAGCCTGGCGGCGTACTCAGTGATTTCCGTGATTTTGCCCGACGGCGAAGCCCACAAGAACTGGGAAACCCTGCAACTGATCTTTGATGGCCTGCTGACCGCGCGCCATGACCGTCGCACCACCGTGATTGCCTTGGGCGGCGGTGTGATCGGCGACATGGCCGGCTTTGCGGCGGCCTGCTACCAGCGTGGCGTGGACTTTATTCAGGTGCCGACCACCCTGCTGTCCCAGGTCGATTCGTCGGTGGGCGGCAAGACAGGTATCAACCATCCGCTTGGCAAGAACATGGTCGGCGCGTTTTATCAGCCCCAAGCCGTGCTGATCGATACCGCGACCCTCAACACCCTGCCACCACGCGAGCTGTCGGCGGGCCTGGCGGAAGTCATCAAGTACGGGCTGATTTGCGACGAGCCGTTCCTGACCTGGCTGGAAGAACACGTGGACGCCTTGCGCGGCCTCGACCAGGTGGCGCTCACCGAAGCGATTTCCCGCTCCTGTGCCGCGAAGGCCCTGGTGGTGAATGCCGACGAACGGGAATCCGGTGTACGGGCCACTTTGAACCTCGGCCACACCTTCGGCCATGCGATCGAAACGCACATGGGCTATGGTGTGTGGTTGCACGGGGAGGCTGTAGCGGCTGGCACGGTGATGGCACTTGAGATGTCGCAACGCCTGGGTTGGATCAGCGCCCAGGAGCGTGATCGCGGTATCCGCCTGTTCCAGCGCGCCGGTTTGCCGGTCATTCCGCCTGAGGAGATGACCGAGGCCGACTTTCTCGAACACATGGCGATAGATAAGAAAGTGATCGACGGTCGACTACGACTGGTGCTGCTGCGCCGCATGGGCGAAGCGTTAGTGACCGACGATTATCCGAAAGAGATTTTACAGGCCACGCTGGGAGCGGATTACCGCGCCCTGGCCCAGCTTAAAGGTTAATAAGATCCCGATGACTAGTTTGCATGCCGACGAGGCGTTCCTCGGCCATTACCAGTTAAGCCACGACCCTTTTGCTCCACGGGTGCCTGGTTTCAAATTTTTCCCGGCCCAGCGCAAGCCGGTGCTCGGGCAGTTGCACCACTTGGCGCGCTACAGCCAGCTACTGCTGGTCGTGACCGGTCCGTTGGGCAGCGGCAAGACCTTGCTGCGCCAGGCCCTGGTTGCCAGCACCAACAAACAATCGGTACAGAGCGTGGTGGTGTCTGCCCGTGGTGCCGGTGATGCGGCCGGCGTGCTGCGCCAGGTTGCCCAGGCCCTGGACGTATCCACTGCTGAGCCGAGCGCGATTCTCAAACAAATCGTGCAACTTGGCCTGACCGGCCAGGAAGTCTACCTGCTGGTGGATGACGCCGAGCAGCTTGACGAATCCGCACTGGAAGCGCTGTTGGCGCTGGCGGCGGGTACGCCGGAAGGTCGTCCCCATGTGTTCCTGTTCGGTGAGTCGTCGCTGATCGCCGATCTGGAGCAGATCAGCGGTGATCAGGAGCTGTTCCACGTCATCGAACTGCAGCCGTACGAAGAGGAAGAAACCCGTGAATACCTGGCTCAACGCCTCGAAGGCGCCGGGGCCGGTATCGAACTTTTCACGGCAAATCAGATCTCTGATATTCACGAAAGCTCCGACGGCTGGCCTGGCACCATCAACCAGGTTGCCCGCGATGCAATGATCGAAGCCATGATTGCCAGCCGCTCTGCGGTCAAGCGTCCAAAGATGGGGTTCACTATGCCTAAGAAGCACGTACTGGCGATTTCTGCCGTTGTCGTGGTCGCTGTTGCCGCCGCCTGGTTGATCCCGGGTCGCAACAAGGCGCCGACCACCGCCAGCGCGCCAACCGAACAGGCGCAGTTGCCACTGGGTAAACCCACGCCGAATGTCGAGTTCGCCAATTCCGGCCAACCGACCAACCTGCCAATGGTTGGTCAGCCTGTGATGCGCGGCCCACTCGCCGAAGAAGCCGGTGGCATCTCCGAAGGCGACGACGGCGTGCCCGTAGAGGGCTCCAGCGCTACACCGCCGACCGTGACTACCACCGCGCCACCTGCGGGCGTGCCAGCGGGTCAGCCGGCCGCCAAGCCAGCCGCAGTGCCGATGCCAGCGCCAACTATCGCGACTGCCAAGCCTGCACCTGTCACCAAGCCCGTAGCGCCTGCTCCAGCAGCCAAACCCGCGCCGGTGACCAAGCCTGCGGAAAAACCTGCCACTGTCGCCAAAGCAGGCGCCGCCGGCAGCAGCTGGTACGCCAGCCAGCCGACCGGTAACTTCGTGGTGCAGATCCTCGGCACCAGCTCCGAAGCCAACGCTCAGGCCTTCGTGAAAGAGCAGGGCGGCGAGTACCGTTATTTCAAGAAAGTGCTCAACGGCAAGCCTCTTTACGTGATCACCTACGGCAACTTCTCCAGCCGTGCAGCAGCTGATTCTGCGATCAAATCCTTGCCAGCGAAGGTTCAGGCTGGTAAACCTTGGCCTCGCACTGTTGCCAGCGTTCAACAAGAACTGGCAGCAACTCGCTGAAGATCCGGCGGCTTTATCCAAGCCGCCCTCCCGGCACCTCAAAAAAATCCTCAAGTGCGTGCAGCTTCCCAGAAGCCGCGCGCTTTGTGGTGTCTGCGTCACAGTAGCTTTTGAGTCGTAGCGGTCAGAATTAAAAAAGTTTTGACTAGCACAGCATATCGCTTTAAACCTTTCATAAATGCGACATGGATTTGCGACATTTCGTCGCTAAATTTGTGAGCGTCTGTGTCGGTGTGTACAATGACCTCCCTTTTGCCCCCGCTAAGCTGGCGTACGTTCGGCGTGGAAGGTAACCGGTTGAATTGAAAAGAAATTTGCCTCGGTATAAGAGGCAGCCTGGTGAGAAAGTGTCTATGAAAGCAGGTCTGTACCAACCCGATGAATTCAAGGATAACTGCGGTTTCGGCCTGATAGCCCATATGCAGGGCGAGCCCAGTCATACCCTTTTGCAAACGGCCATCGAGGCCCTGACCTGCATGACCCACCGCGGTGGGATCAACGCCGACGGCAAGACCGGTGACGGTTGTGGCTTGCTGATTCAAAAGCCCGACCAATTCCTGCGCGCGGTCGCCAAAGAGCATTTCGCTGTCGACCTGCCCAAGCAGTACGCCGTGGGCATGGTGTTTTTCAACCAGGACCCGGTCAAAGCCGAAGCCGCTCGCGAGAACATGAACCGCGAGATCGTCGCTGCCGGCCTGCAACTGGTCGGCTGGCGCAAAGTGCCAATCGACACCAGCGTGCTCGGCCGCCTGGCCCTGGAGCGCCTGCCGCAGATCGAACAAGTGTTCATCGCCGGTGACGGCCTGAGCGACCAGGACATGGCGATCAAGCTGTTCACGTCCCGTCGTCGCTCGTCCGTGGCCAACGCCGCCGATGCCGACCACTACATCTGCAGCTTTTCCCACAAAACCATCATTTATAAAGGCCTGATGATGCCGGCGGACTTGACCGCCTTCTATCCAGACCTGAGCGATGAGCGCCTGCAAACCGCGATCTGCGTGTTCCACCAGCGCTTCTCCACCAACACCCTGCCGAAATGGCCGCTGGCCCAGCCATTCCGCTTCCTCGCCCATAACGGCGAGATCAACACCATCACCGGCAACCGCAACTGGGCCGTGGCCCGTCGCACCAAGTTCGCCAACGATCTGATGGACCTGGAAGAGCTCGGCCCGCTGGTTAACCGCGTCGGCTCCGACTCCTCCAGCATGGACAACATGCTCGAACTGATGGTCACCGGTGGCATCGACCTGTTCCGCGGCGTGCGCATGATCATTCCGCCTGCGTGGCAGAACGTCGAGACCATGGACCCGGACCTGCGTGCATTCTACGAGTACAACTCGATGCACATGGAGCCGTGGGACGGCCCGGCTGGCGTGGTCATGACCGACGGCCGCTATGCGGTGTGCCTGCTCGACCGTAACGGTCTGCGCCCGGCGCGCTGGGTCACCACCACCAACGGTTTCATCACCCTCGCGTCGGAAATCGGCGTGTGGAACTACAAGCCTGAAGACGTCATCGCCAAAGGTCGCGTAGGCCCTGGCCAGATCCTCGCCGTGGACACCGAAACCGGGCAGATCCTCGACACCGACGCCATCGACAACCGCTTGAAGTCCCGTCACCCGTACAAGCAATGGCTGCGCAAGAACGCCCTGCGCATTCAGGCGACCATGGAAGACAACGACCACGGCTCGGCTTTCTATGACGTTGACCAGCTCAAGCAGTACATGAAGATGTACCAGGTCACGTTCGAAGAGCGCGACCAGGTGCTGCGTCCGCTCGGCGAGCAAGGCTACGAGGCCGTCGGCTCCATGGGCGACGACACGCCGATGGCCGTGCTGTCCCAGCGCGTGCGCACGCCGTACGACTATTTCCGTCAGCAGTTCGCCCAGGTGACCAACCCACCGATCGACCCGCTGCGCGAAGCCATCGTGATGTCCCTGGAAGTGTGCCTCGGTGCCGAGCGCAACATCTTCCAGGAATCGCCTGAGCATGCTTCCCGCGTGATCCTCAGCTCGCCGGTTATTTCCCCGGCCAAGTGGCGTTCGTTGATGACCCTGGAGCGTCCAGGTTTCGACCGCCAGATCATTGACCTGAACTACGACGAGAGCCTCGGCCTTGAAGCCGCTGTGCGCAACGTCGCCGACCAGGCCGAAGAAGCTGTGCGCGCCGGTCGTACCCAGATCGTGCTGACCGACCGCCATATTGCCCCAGGCAAGCTGCCGATCCACGCTTCGCTCGCCACCGGAGCGGTACACCACCGCCTGACCGAAAAAGGCCTGCGCTGCGACTCCAACATCCTTGTCGAAACCGCCACCGCCCGCGACCCGCATCATTTCGCGGTGTTGATCGGCTTCGGCGCCTCGGCGGTGTACCCGTTCCTCGCGTACGAAGTGCTGGGCGACCTGATCCGTACCGGTGAAGTGCTGGGCGACCTCTATGAGGTGTTCAAGAACTACCGTAAAGGCATCACCAAAGGCCTGTTGAAGATCCTGTCCAAGATGGGCATCTCCACCGTCACGTCTTATCGCGGTGCTCAATTGTTCGAAGCCATCGGCCTGTCCGAAGAAGTCTGCGACCTGAGCTTCCGTGGTGTGCCGAGCCGTATCAAAGGCGCGCGTTTCGTCGACATCGAAGCCGAACAGAAAGCCCTGGCCGCCGAAGCCTGGAGCGCGCGCAAGCCGATCCAGCAAGGCGGCCTGCTCAAGTTCGTGCACGGTGGCGAATATCACGCGTACAACCCGGACGTGGTGAGCACTCTGCAAGCCGCCGTGCAGCAGGGCGACTACGCCAAGTTCAAGGAATACACCTCGCTGGTGGATAACCGCCCGGTGTCCATGATCCGCGACCTGTTCAAGGTGAAGACCTTGGACACGCCGATGAACATCAGCGAAGTTGAGCCACTGGAGTCGATCCTCAAGCGCTTCGACTCTGCCGGTATTTCCCTGGGCGCTCTGTCGCCTGAGGCCCACGAAGCACTGGCCGAAGCCATGAACCGCCTGGGCGCGCGTTCCAACTCCGGTGAAGGCGGTGAAGACCCGGCGCGCTACGGCACCATCAAGAGCTCGAAAATCAAGCAGGTTGCCACTGGCCGTTTCGGCGTGACCCCGGAATACCTGGTCAATGCCGAAGTGCTGCAGATCAAGGTTGCCCAGGGCGCCAAGCCCGGTGAAGGCGGCCAGCTGCCAGGCGGCAAGGTCAACGGTCTAATCGCCAAGCTGCGTTATGCAGTGCCTGGCGTGACCCTGATTTCGCCACCGCCGCACCACGACATCTACTCGATTGAAGACTTGTCGCAGCTGATTTTCGACCTGAAACAAGTCAATCCGCAGGCGCTGGTCTCGGTGAAACTGGTAGCGGAAGCGGGCGTGGGCACCATTGCCGCCGGTGTGGCTAAGGCCTATGCCGACCTGATCACCATCTCCGGCTACGACGGCGGTACCGGTGCATCCCCGCTGACCTCCATCAAGTACGCCGGCGCACCTTGGGAACTCGGCCTGGCCGAAACTCACCAGACCCTGCGCGGCAACGACCTGCGCGGCAAGGTCCGTGTGCAGACTGACGGCGGCCTGAAAACCGGCCTCGACGTGATCAAGGCCGCGATCCTCGGCGCCGAGAGTTTCGGTTTCGGCACCGCGCCGATGATCGCCCTGGGCTGCAAATACCTGCGCATCTGCCACCTGAACAACTGCGCCACCGGCGTCGCCACTCAGAACGAGAAGCTGCGCAAGGATCACTACATCGGCACCGTCGACATGGTGGTGAACTTCTTCACCTACGTCGCCGAAGAAACCCGTGAGTGGCTGGCCAAGCTGGGCGTGCGTTCGCTGGAAGAGCTGATCGGTCGCACCGATCTGCTGGACATCCTCGAAGGCCAGACCGCCAAGCAACAGCACCTGGACCTGACGCCGTTGTTGGGGAGCGATCACATCCCGGCAGACAAGCCACAATTCTGCCATGTGGATCGCAACCCGCCGTTCGACAAAGGCCTGTTGGCGGAGAAGATGGTCGAAATGGCCGGTTCCTCGATCAATGACGCCAGTGGTGGCGAATTCGCCCTGGATATCTGCAACTGCGACCGTTCCATCGGCGCACGCATCTCCGGCGAAATCGCACGCAAGCATGGCAACCAAGGGATGGCGAAAGCGCCAATCACCTTCCGCTTCAAGGGTACCGCTGGCCAGAGCTTTGGCGTGTGGAACGCCGGCGGCCTGCACATGTACCTGGAAGGCGACGCCAACGACTACGTGGGCAAGGGCATGACCGGCGGCAAGCTGGTGATCGTTCCGCCTAAAGGCAGCGTCTACAAGAGCCAGGAGAGTGCCATCATCGGTAACACCTGCCTGTACGGCGCTACCGGTGGCAAGCTGTTCGCCGCGGGTACCGCCGGTGAGCGTTTCGCCGTGCGTAACTCCGGTGCCCACACCGTGGTGGAAGGCACTGGCGATCACTGCTGCGAGTACATGACCGGGGGCTTTGTCGCGGTATTGGGCAAGACCGGTTACAACTTCGGTTCGGGCATGACCGGCGGTTTCGCCTACGTGCTCGACCAGGACAACACCTTCGTCGACAAGGTCAACCACGAGTTGGTCGAGATCCAGCGGATCAGCGGCGAAGCCATGGAATCCTACCGGAACCACTTGCAGCACGTGCTGGACGAGTACGTCGAGGAGACCGGCAGCGAATGGGGTCGTAACCTCGCCGAAAACCTCGATGATTACCTGCGTCGTTTCTGGCTGGTCAAGCCCAAGGCTGCCAACCTGAAATCGTTGCTTTCCAGCATCCGTGCCAACCCGCAGTGATATGCGCCTGAAGAGTTTGATGAGGTTTTAACATGGCTGAACGTCTGAATAACGACTTCCAGTTCATCGATGTCGGGCGCAAAGATCCGAAGAAGAAACTGTTGCGTCAACGCAAGAAAGAGTTCGTGGAAATCTACGAGCCCTTCAAACCCCAGCACTCGGCCGACCAGGCCCATCGCTGCCTGGGGTGCGGTAACCCGTATTGCGAATGGAAGTGCCCGGTGCACAACTTCATTCCCAACTGGCTGAAATTGGTGGCCGAGGGCAACATCCTCGCCGCCGCCGAGCTGTCGCACCAGACCAACACCCTGCCGGAAGTCTGCGGCCGGGTGTGCCCGCAGGACCGTCTGTGTGAGGGTGCCTGCACCCTGAACGACGGCTTCGGTGCGGTGACCATCGGTTCGGTGGAGAAGTACATCACCGATACCGCGTTCGCCATGGGCTGGCGTCCGGACATGTCCAAGGTCAAGCCGACCGGCAAGCGCGTGGCGATCATCGGTGCGGGCCCGGCGGGCCTTGGCTGTGCCGACGTGCTGGTGCGCGGCGGCGTGACCCCGGTGGTGTTCGACAAGAACCCGGAAATCGGTGGCCTGCTGACCTTCGGTATCCCCGAGTTCAAGCTGGAAAAAACCGTACTGAGCCACCGTCGTGAAGTGTTCACCGGCATGGGTATCGAGTTCCGCCTCAATACCGAAATCGGCAAAGACATCACCATGGAGCAGCTGCTCGCCGAATACGATGCCGTGTTCATGGGCATGGGTACTTACACCTACATGAAGGGCGGCTTTGCCGGTGAGGACCTGCCTGGCGTGTATGACGCGCTCGACTTCCTGATCGCAAACGTCAACCGCAACCTGGGCTTTGAAAAGTCGCCGGAAGATTTCGTCGACATGAAAGGCAAGAAGGTCGTGGTACTCGGCGGTGGCGACACCGCGATGGACTGCAACCGTACCTCGATTCGTCAGGGCGCCAAGTCGGTGACCTGCGCGTATCGCCGTGACGAAGCCAACATGCCGGGTTCGCGCAAAGAGGTGAAGAACGCCAAGGAAGAAGGCGTGAAATTCCTCTATAACCGTCAGCCGATTGCGATCGTCGGTGAAGACCGTGTCGAAGGCGTGAAGGTAGTCGAGACCCGTCTCGGCGAACCGGACGCCCGTGGCCGTCGCAGCCCCGAGCCGATCCCGGGCTCCGAAGAGATCATTCCGGCCGATGCCGTGGTTATCGCCTTCGGTTTCCGCCCAAGCCCGGCGCCGTGGTTCGAGCAGTTCGAGATCCAAACCGACAGCCAGGGCCGTGTGGTAGCCCCGGAACAAGGCCAGTACAAGCACCAGACCAGCAACCCGAAAATCTTTGCCGGTGGCGACATGGTGCGCGGGTCTGACCTGGTGGTGACCGCGATCTTCGAAGGCCGCAATGCCGCCGAAGGCATCCTGGACTACCTGCAAGTCTGACCCTGATCCCAGGTTGAAATGGGATCAAAATGTGGGAGGGGGCTTGCCCCCGATAGCGGTGGTTCAGTGACAGACACTGAGACTGACACACTGCATCGGGGGCAAGCCCCCTCCCACATTGGTTTTGCAGCGCTTCCATGTCCGCGACAAATTGACCCGATAGACAAAAGGCACCGCTCTTGCCGTGCCTTTTGCGTCGCGCTCTGAGAAAATGCCCGCACTTTTTTTGCGGATGCCGACATGACTGCCCTCAAGAACGACCGTTTCCTTCGTGCCCTGCTCAAGCAACCCGTGGACGTCACCCCTGTGTGGATGATGCGTCAAGCCGGTCGCTACCTGCCGGAATACCGCGCCAGTCGCGCCCACGCCGGCGATTTCATGAGCCTGTGCATGAACCCGGAGTTCGCCTGCGAAGTCACCCTGCAGCCGCTGGACCGCTACCCTCAACTGGACGCGGCCATCCTCTTTTCCGACATCCTCACCATCCCTGATGCAATGGGCCAAGGCCTGTACTTCGAGACCGGCGAAGGCCCGCGTTTCAAGAAAGTCGTCAGCACCCTGGCCGATATCGAAGCCTTGCCGATCCCTGATCCGCACAAAGACCTCGGCTACGTGATGGACGCCGTCAGCACCATCCGCCGCGAGCTGAACGGCCGTGTGCCGCTGATCGGCTTCTCGGGCAGCCCTTGGACCCTGGCCACCTACATGGTCGAAGGCGGCTCGTCGAAAGACTTCCGCAAGACCAAGGCGATGCTCTACGACAACCCTCAAGCCATGCACCTGCTGCTGGACAAGCTGGCCCAGTCGGTCACGTCCTACCTCAACGGCCAGATCATGGCCGGTGCGCAAGCGGTACAGATTTTCGATACCTGGGGCGGCAACCTGTCGGCGGCGGCGTACCAGGAATTCTCCCTGGCCTACATGCGCAAGATCGTCAGCGGCCTGATCCGTGAGCACGAGGGCCGCAAAGTGCCGGTCATCATGTTCACCAAGGGCGGTGGTCTGTGGCTGGAAAGCATCGCCGACGCCGGCGCTGATGCATTAGGCCTGGACTGGACGTGCGACCTCGGTGAAGCCCGCCAGCGCGTGGGCAACCGCGTCGCGCTGCAAGGCAACATGGACCCGACCGTGCTGTACGCCAAGCCGGAAGCGATCCGCGCCGAAGTCGGCCGCATCCTGGCCAGCTATGGCAAGGGTACCGGGCACGTGTTTAACCTGGGCCATGGCATTACGCCGGAAGTGAACCCGGAACACGCTGGCGCTTTCCTGCAAGCGGTGCATGAGTTGTCCGCGCAATATCACGTGTAGTTTCCCTGTTTTACTTCATCACCTTCTTCCAATTAAGAGGGTGATGTTGTCGCTAACAACCTGAATGAACTGTGCATGGCTAGGCGGATTTTTTTATCGCTTGGCCATAGTGCGTTTAAATCTTTTTGTTATGTGGGAGTGTTGCTTCTTAAGTGTGGTGCTTATCAGGCCGAGGCCAGCGGCGGCAACTTCGCCAACTTCAACGCGACCAGCAACGCGCCGATCAACAGCGCCACGATGAATGCACCAATGCCGTTCCATCCGGCGAGGTGCCAGAAGAATCCACCCGTGGTGCCGGCGACGCTTGAGCCAGCGTAGTAGCAGAACAGGTACAACGACGACGCCTGCCCCTTGGCCTTGACTGCTCGGCGACCGATCCAGCTGCTGGCCACCGAGTGGGCGCCGAAGAAGCCGAAGGTGAAGATCAGCATGCCCGGCACCACCAGCCACAACGGGGAGAACAGGGTCAGCAGCATGCCGGCGAGCATCAGCACGATGGTGGCCCACAGCACACGGCGGCGGCCGAGGCGGTCGGCGAGGGAGCCGATTTTCGCCGAGCTGTAGATGCCCGAGAGGTAGACCAACGACAGCAGGCCGACCACGGCCTGGCTCAGGTCGTAGGGGTCGGCCAGCAGGCGATAGCCGATGTAGTTGAACATCGTCACGAACGCGCCCATCAGCAGGAAGGCTTCAAGAAACAGCCACGGCAGGCCCGCGTCCTTGAAGTGCATGACAAAGCCGTCCATCAGGCTGCGTGGCTTGAGGCTGCTGGCGCGGAAGTTGCGCGATTCTGGGAGGATTTTCCAGAACACCGTGGCCGCGATCAGCGCCAGGGCGCCGATGATCAGCATTGCGGTGTGCCAGCTGACGAAGTCGATCAACACGCCGATGATCAGGCGTCCGCTCATGCCGCCAATGGCATTGCCACCGATGTACAGGCCCATGGCCAGGCCGATGTGCTGGGGGTGGATCTCTTCGCTCAGGTAGGTCATTGCGACGGCGGCCACGCCGCTGAGTGACAGGCCCACCAGCGCACGCATCAGCAGGATCCCTTCCCAGGACGGCATCAGGCCGCTGGCAATCGTGGCCAGCGCCGCGCAGAACAGCGCGGCGACCATCACCGGCTTACGCCCCAGGGTGTCGGAAATCGGTCCGGTGATCAGCAAACCCAGCGCAAGCATCGCCGTGGACACCGAGAGAATCAGGCTGCTTTGCGCGGCATTGATGGAAAACTCGTGGGACAGTGCCGGCATCATCGGTTGCACGCAATACAGCAGGGCAAACGTGGCAAAACCGCCGGAGAACAACGCCAGCACCGTGCGCATGAACATCGGCGTGCCTTTCTCGATGAACGCGTCATTGAGCTGAGCCACTACCTCATCGAGGGCGGTGGGCGGGACGTCTTGAGCGAGTGGAGCGACAGCAGATTTCACGGGGACCTCGGGGAGCAAAAGCCTGTCAGGGCTGGCAATGCAAAAAAGAATATAGCTGGCTAATGATTCTTTCCAATATATTGTTCGACCTGTTTGATAGCTTTAACGACCTAATGGGGTTTGCATGGAATTGCGTCATCTGCGGTACTTCATCGCTGTTGCCGAAGAACTGCACTTTGGCCGGGCCGCGCAGGTGCTGGGCATCTCGCAACCGCCCCTGAGCCAGCAGATCCAGGCGCTGGAGCAGGAGGTGGGCGCGCGGTTATTTGAGCGTACCAATCGTCGGGTTGAGCTGAGCGAGGCGGGGCGCTTGTTCCTGCACGAAGCGCGGTTGGTGCTGGCCCAGGTGGACAAGGCGGCGGACGTCGCGCGGCGGGCGCAGTTGGGTGAGCTGGGGGAGTTGAAGATAGGCTTCACCTCGTCAGCGCCCTTCAACGCGAGCATTCCCCAGGCGATCTTCGCGTTTCGCCAGGCCTTCCCGGCGGTGCACTTGAACCTGCAGGAAATGAGCAGCACCGAAGTGGCCGAGTCGCTGGTGGATGAGTCGATTCAGGTGGGGTTGATGCGTCCCTTGCCATTGCCGGATTCGTTGAATGTGATCGAGCTGATGCGCGAACCCCTGGTTGCTGTCTTGAGTGCCGGTCACCCGTTGGTGGAAGGCAGTGAGCGTGGCTTGCACCTGGCCCAGTTAGCTGACGAGCCGTTTGTGTTTTTCCCACGCAGCTATGGGAGCGGCCTGTATGCCCAACTGCTCAGCCTGTGCCGCGACGCTGGCTTCAGCCCGCACTTCGCCCAGGAAGCGGGCGAGGCGATGACCATCATCGGCCTGGTGGCGGCGGGGTTGGGCGTGTCGGTGCTGCCGGCGTCTTACCAGCGCATCCGCATTGATGGAGTGGTGTATCGCACCTTACTGGACCCGGAGGCGGTGACCTCGGTATGGCTGGTACAGCGCAAGGGCGCGCAGACGCCGATGGCGAAGGCGTTTGTGGAGTTGTTGACGCTTAAGGCCACCCACTGATGTGCATAGGTTGCAATGCTTCATCGAAAATGTTGTGAGGGAGCTTGTTCCCTTGACGGCCAAGCGTTGCCGGGCGTACTCGGTTCAAGTGCGGGAGGAGGCTCGCTCCCGATAGGTATCTAAAACATAACCTGAGAAAACGAGAGACTCGTGGTGAGCGGGCTTGTACCGCGCTGGGCCGCACAGCAGCCCCAAAACCAGACGTTGAGTTCTAACAGAAAAATACCCGCGTCTTTATTGGGCGGCCTCGCACCGCCCGCTCCCCACGGAGTCTCGGTTTTACTTGGTGGTCCCGGTTTGCTCAAACAACTGCGCCGCCGACCCTGCCTCACTACTCACACCATTGCTGCGCAAGCCCGCCATGATGTCGCTGTCCAAGTTGTTCACCCAGCGGTTGTAGTTGCGATGAATCTTGCCGTCCTTGTAGCCCAGCTCGCGGCTGTCGCGGTAGGTGATGGCGTAACTGTTGCGGGTGTAACGGATGTCGATGGCGGCGTAGTACTGGTTACGCACAGTGATCTCGGCCTGCACCAGTTGCGGGCTCAGGCGTTGCACGTTCCACTCGCGTTTTTGCAGGGCGTTGACGATGACCGTCTTCATTTTTTCTTCGCTGACCTGGGTGTTCGCCGGCAGGTCGTGCTGGGTGTTGAGGACCGGTTTGCTGGTGCAGCCGGCAGTGGTCAACAGCGCCAGGGTGATCAGGGTGACGCGTAGCAAGGAAGACATTCCGTATTCTCCAATCGTTTAAAAAGTCAGGACCAGCGGCGGAAGATCAGCGACGTATTCACGCCACCAAACGCAAAATTGTTGTTCATCACGTAGTCGTGGTGCATCTCGCGGAATTCACCTTGCAGGTAGTCCAGCTCCCCGCACTGCGGGTCGACGGAGTCCAGATTGAAGGTGTGCACGTATTGGTTGCGGTTCATCATCTCGATGCTGAACCACGACTCCAGCGCCCCGCACGCCCCGAGGGTGTGGCCGAGGAAGCTTTTTTGCGAGCTGATGGGCATGCGCTTGCCGAACAGGCTGCTGGTGGCCAGGGTCTCGGCGATGTCGCCTTGATCGGTGGCGGTGCCGTGTCCGTTCACGTAGCCAATCGCGTCTGGTGTGAGCCCAGCGTCCTCAAGGGCAAGCTCCATGGCGCGGCGCATGGTTTTCTGTTCCGGGCGGGTGGTGTGCTGGCCGTCAGCGTTGCTGCCGAAGCCGACCAGTTCCGCGTGAATATGTGCACCCCGCGCCAGGGCGTGTTCCAGCTCCTCAAGTACCAGCATGCCGCCGCCTTCGCCGATCACCAGGCCGTCGCGGCCGCTGTCGTAGGGGCGTGGGCTGGTTTGCGGGGCGTCGTTTTTCAGGCTGGTGGCGTAGAGTGCGTCGAACACCATGGCTTCGGTGGGGCACAGCTCCTCGGCGCCGCCGGCGAGCATCAAGGGCAGGCGGCCGAACTTGATCGCCTCATAAGCATAACCGATGCCCTGGCTGCCGCTGGTGCAGGCGCTGGACGTTGGGATCAACCGCCCAGTCAGGCCAAAAAAGATGCTGATATTCGCCGCCGTGGTGTGCGGCATCATCCGTACATAGGAGTTGGCGTTCAGCCCCTCGGCCACAGAATTGAGCAGCATATTGCCGAACGCCTTGATCTCATCGGTGCTGCCGGTGGACGAACCACACGCCACACCCATGCGCCCATCCTTGATCGACTCATTACCGAGCAACCCGGCGTCCTGCAATGCCTGCTCCGCCGCCCATACCGCCAGGCGCGAGACACGGCCCATGCTGCGCAGCTGCTTGCGGGTCCAGTGGGCCGGCACGACGAAATCGTCGATAGGGCCGGCCAGGCGCGTGTTCAGTTCGGTAAAACGGTCCCACTCGTCCATGCGCCGAATGCCGCTGCGGTTGGCGCGAAAGTTGGCGGAGATGGTCGCCCAATCTCCGCCCAGGGAGGTCATGCCGGCCATGCCGGTGACGACTACACGTTTCATCAGCACAAGCCTCCATTGACGGCCAACACCTGGCGGGTGATATAGGCGGCTTCGGCCGACATCAGGAAATTCACCGCGCCAGCGACTTCTTCGGGAGTGCCCATGCGCTGTGCCGGGATCATTTTCATCAGCTCTTCCACCGGTACGTTTTCATCCAGCATCGCGGTGTCGATCAAGCCGGGGGCTACGCAGTTGACAGTGATCTTGCGCTTGCCCAACTCGATGGCCAGGGCTTTTGCCGCGCCGATCAAGCCGGCTTTCGAGGCACTGTAGTTGACCTGGCCGCGATTGCCGATCAGCCCCGACACCGAGGTAATGCACACGATACGCCCGGCTGCGCGACGGCGAATCATTGGCATCATCACCGGGTGCAGCACGTTGTAGAAACCATCCAGGTTGGTGCGCATCACCACGTCCCAATCGTCTTCCGACAAGGCCGGGAACGCTCCGTCGCGGGTCAGCCCGGCATTGAGCACCACGCCGTAGTAGGCGCCATGTTGCTCGACGTCGGCCTCAAGGATTTCCTTGCAGGTCGCACGATCCGCCACATCGAATTGCAGCACCCGTGCCTTGCGGCCAAGGGCTTCGATTTCGACTTGCACTGCATCGGCTTCGGCACGGCCGCTGCGGCAATGCAGCACGATGTCATGGCCGGCCTGGGCCAGGCGCAGGGCAATGGCGCGGCCGATGCCACGGCTGGAGCCGGTGACCAGTACGGATTCAGTCATGGCGTTTCGTCCTTCGATTCTTCTAAATAATTGGCCGCCTGGGGCGGTCGAAATACGTTCAAGCGGGCGCTGGCCTGGATACCGTCGCCGGTCAGGTGGCATTCGAACACACCCATGCCGTTGTCGTCTTCCAGGGAGCGCAGGCCGTGGATGTTGAGCTCGGCGCCCACCGGGAAGTGTTCCACGTTGCATTCGAACTTACGTGTGCCGAGCAGGAAGCCCAGTTCCACCGCCTCGCCCCTTTGGCGTGCGCGGCAACCGGCGTAGGCGGCGACGCTCTGCGCCATCAACTCGATGCCGACCCAGGCCGGCAGGCTGCCGTCAGGGCGGTTGAACAGGCCGCCAGGCTTGACGGTGAGACGGGTGTGGATCTGCTCTTCGTCGAACGACAGCACGTGTTCGATCAGGATCATGTCGCCCGCGTGAGGCAGCAGCTCGGCGAGTGGCCAGTTGGTCATGGGGCCTCTCCGATAATCAGGCTGACGTTATTACCGCCGAAGGCAAACGAGTTGCTCATCAGGCAGGTTTTTCCCAAGGTTTCGTCGCTGCGTGCCCATTGCAAGGCGGGCAACGCGGGGTCGGCCTGGCCGTCCCATACGTGGGGTGGGACGCGGCCGTGAGTCAGGCTCAGCCAGCAGAAGGCCGCTTCCAGCGCACCGGCGGCGCCGAGGGTGTGGCCGCTCATGGGTTTGGTGGATGAGCAGGCCACGCCTTCGGGGAACAGGCTGGCGACGGCCAGGCTTTCCATGGCGTCGTTGTGCTGGGTGGCGGTGCCATGCAGGTTCAGGTAGCCGATCTGCTCCGGCGCCAGTTTTGCACTGGCCAAGGCCTTGCGCATCGCCTGCAACGCGCCTTTGCCGGTAGGTTCGGGCGCGGAGATATGGTGTGCGTCGCAGCTGGCGCCGCTGCCCAGCAAGGCAATCGGTGCCGGCGCTTTACTCATCAAAAACAGCACGGCCGCTTCGCCGATATTGATGCCGTTGCGGTTCGCCGAAAAAGGGTTGCAACGCTCATTCGAGACGGCTTCCAGCGCGCTGAAACCATTGAGGGTCAGCTTGCACAAGCTGTCCACGCCGCCGCAGATCACCGCATCGCACACCCCCAGATCAAGCAAGCGCTGGGCGCTCATCAGGGCGCGGGCGCTGGAGGTGCACGCGGTAGAAATCACGTAGGCAGGGCCGCTCAGTTGCAGCCAGTCGGCGAGGAAGTTCGCCGGGGCGCTGAGTTCCTGTTGCTGGTAGTCGTAGTCGCAGGGGAAGTGCTTGTCGCGCAGGTACAGGGCGATGCCGCGGCTGGCTTCGTCGATGCCCGAGGTGCTGGTGCCCAGCACGACGCCAACGCGCGAGGCGCCGTAGGTGTGGATCGCCTGACGAATCTCGTTCTCGATCTGCAACGCCGCTTCCAGCAACAGTTGGTTATTGCGGCTGCTCTGTTGGCCGAGTTCCACCGGGATGGTTGCCAGCTCGCCGTGCACACTGCCGACCGGCAACACGCGCTCCGGCACCCAACCGCTTTCGGCGCGCATGCCTGAACAGTCACCGGCAAACAGGCTGCGGCTGACGTGCTCCTGACCGCGACCAAGGGCGCAAATCACGCCGAGGGCGTTGAGGTAGGCGGTCATTGGGCGGCACCGAGCGGTGTAATGCGGTAGCTCAAGGGTTGGCCGGTCATGGTCACACTGAAGACTTCTGAGGATTGGTAGACGATTTGCCAATGCCCCGGCAGGGTACGTGTGAGGCCCCTTGCCTGGGCGCTGGGGTAAAGCGCGCGCACGTCATCGGCTGAGGCCAGGGCAAACAGCAGGGCGGCGAACAGCTCCCGCGCCTGGGGATTGGGCGGCAGCAAGCCGTCGGCCTGCCAGGCGCCATCGATCAGTTTTTGCCGGGCCAGCGGGATGCCCAGCGGGTCCATCATCGACCAGCGGATTGCGCTGCCTTCGCGCTGGATCACCAGGAACCAATCCTGGCTCTGTCCATCTGCATGGCGCTGCACATGCAGTTGCATCGGCAACGCCAGCGCGGGCGTTTTTTCCGGCAACGGCGGCTGGCTGGCGCAGGCGCTCAGCAATAGCAGGCAACCGATCAACAGGCTGCGCATCATGGTGCGCAACTCGCCAGAGGCTTGCGCGCCACACAGTTGACCAGGGTTTCTTCGCGCTGGCCCACCGGCGGCGGGTTGCGCAGGCCCCAGCGCTCCAGCAGGCCGAAGTCGCTGGAACGGCTCCACCACAGGTACGGGTATGAAACGTTCTGTGGGCCGAATTCAAAGCCCTGCTCGCGGAGCATCTGGAGGTATTCTTCGGCGCTTTTCTGCACATGCATGGGGTGGCGGAACAGCCAGCGGATCACCCAAGTGTCGATATAGGCTTCGGTGGATTCGGCAAACAGCAAATAGCCTCCCGGCTTGAGCACTCGGTAAAACTCTTTGAGTGCGCGATGCTGTTCGACCAGATGATGGAAGGTCTGGTGGCAGAACAGGATATCGACGCTCTCGTCCGGCACATCGAGGGTGGCGCAGTCGCTGCCGATCAGCTCGATGGCCAGGCCCTGGCGCGTGGCTTCAGCCTTGCTCAATTCCAGGCTATGAGGATCTGCGTCCAGTCCGATCAGGCGCTCGGGGGCGAACACCTGCTGCAAATACTGGAAGGACTTGCCCTGGCCGCAGCCGGCGTCGAGCAATACCGGCGCTTCGGGCAGTGGGTCGGTGAACAGGCTGCGCAGGTCGTTGATCGCCACGCGCAGCACATGGTGCTGCCAGGTGTGACTGCGCAGGAACCACAAACCGAATTTGGTTTCTTCGACGTAATTTTTACTCAGGTATTGAGATGTCATGTCGGTTCACTCGCGCAAATCTCCGACAACATCCGCAACCGCCGCTTGGGCTCGCTGACAAACGGATTACGCTCGTCCCACGCGTAGCCTGCGAGAATCGCGCTGATCATGCGGCGAATCTCCGGCGAGCTTTCGGGGTGGAAAATCACATCCTGGAATGTCCCTGCGTACCAGCCTTCGACGTAGCAGCGGAAGGTGTCGACGCCGCGCTTCAACGGTGCGGCAAATTCGGTTTGCCAGTCCACTGTTTCGCCTTTGAGCTGACGGTCCAGCAGGGCTGCCGCCATGCTCGCTGAGCGCATGGCGATGGTCACACCGGAGGAGAACACCGGGTCGAGGAATTCCGCCGCATTGCCCAGCAGGGCAAAGCCCGGGCCGTGCAGGGTTTTGACGTTGGCCGAGTAGCCGCCGATGGTGCGCGCTGGCGTGTCCCACACCGCGTTGTTCAGCACGCCGGACAGGCTTGGAGTTTCGTCGATAAAGCCGCGCAGGCAGGCGTCCAGGTCAGCGTCGCGGCCGTCGAAATGCTCCTTGGCCGCGACCACGCCCACCGAGCACCGGCCATTACTGAACGGAATGGTCCAGAACCAGATGTCGCGTTTGGTCGGGTGAGTGGTTACCAGGATCTTGGTACGGTCGAAACCTGGGTGTTCGATGCGGTCTTCAACATGAGTGAACACCGCCTGGCGTACCGGGAAATTCGACGGTGCTTCCAGATCCAGCAGGCGCGGCAGCACGCGGCCATAGCCGCTGGCATCGAGCACGAACTTGGCTTTGATGTGGTACTCGCTGCCGTTTTCGCGGCGCACATGCAGGTAGCGGCTATCGCCCGCGAAATCCACGCCGACGATGGTTTCACCGTAGCGGATCTCCACGCCCTGCAATGCCGCCTGGTCGGCCAGCAACTTGTCGAACTCGCCTCGCTGCACCTGGAAAGTGGTCGGCTTGCCGTTGCTGAAGGTGTCGCTGAAGTCAAAGGCGCTGTAACGCTCGCCCCAGGCGAACGCTGCCCCGGTTTTTACCTGGAAGCCTGCGGCCTGCACGGCGTCGAGCATGCCAGCTTCTTCGATAAAGTCGATGCAGTGGGACAGCAGGCTTTCGCCGATCGAGAACCGTGGAAAATGCTGGCGCTCGATGATCAATACATCATGCCCTTTGCGCTTGAGCAGCGCGGCGGCGATGGCGCCGGACGGGCCGGCACCAATCACGACAACCTGGCGACGTTCCATTTCAACTGTGGGCACGAGGGCTCCTTGCCGCTATGGCGATAATCCGATTCATAAGGCGTGTTTCTGATGGCCAGCCCAGGGCGCCAGCATAAAGCTGAATGCCAGGCCCAGGCTGACCGATAAGCCGAAATTACTCACTGCGGGCGTGCTGGACACCGCCAGCAGGCCGAACGACAACCACGTTGTCAGCGCCGCAAGCAGTGTACCCAGCAGGCTCACGGCAGCACCGCCGATCTGCTCGCGCATCAGGATCGCGTAGTCGACGCTGATCGCCGTCACCAGCAGCAAGCCGAACAGGCTGAACAACGTCAGCGGCTGGCCCAGCCAACCGAGGCTGGCCAGGCTGCACAGTGCGGCCAGTAATGGCAGTGCAACGATGCGCAGGGCGCCGCCGAAACCAAACGGCAGGATCAGCAGCAACACGATCAGCACGCACGACATCAATTTCAGTTCCGCGGCGCTGATCTGGGTGGCGGCGAAGACGCGGTTCAGATCACCGAGGCGATCCACCAACTGCACGCCCGGCAAGTCCACGGCCTGTACCCGCAACAGCGCTGGGTTGTTCAGACCTTGCAGGCTGACCATCGCTGCAACACCGCCGTCCACCGGGCCGAGCCACAGTGTGCGCCAGGGTTCGGCCATCGGGCCTGCCAGTGCCGCGTCAATGTCTTCGGTGGGCAGCGCTTGCAACTGCGCAACTTCAGCTTGCAGGGCGCTGGCCGGCACGCCGAGGTCCAGCAGCGGCTGCCAATGCTGTGGCAGTGTGTTCAGTGCTTCGCGCAGTTGTTGCTGCTCGGCGGGCAGGTTGACCAGTTGATTGAGCGCCAGGTAACCCTGGAGCTTGTCCATATTCACCAATTGATCCAGGCGCTGGCCCAACGCGGCTAGGCGCTCCAGCAATTGCTGTTGATTCTCGGCGCGCACCAGGAAGAACTGGCTGGTGGGTTGGAAACCTGTGATGCGCGCCACGGCCTGGGCCTCTTGCAGCAACTGCGGCGGCGCGCCGATCCACTGGCGGATATCGTTTTTGCTATTGAGCTGCCACAGGCCACCGGCGCAAAACAGCAACACCAGCGCCAGTAGCACCGGGCTCGGCACGCGCGTGAGCAACGCGGCGCGAATCTGCCACAGGCATTCGGCGATACGCAGCGGCCATTGCGCCGGACGCAGTTCGACACCCTTGAGCAATGCCGGCAACAGGCACACGGCCGACAGATACGCACCGACCAGGCCCGCCGCGGAGAACACCGCGATCTGGGTCAGCGCCGGGAACGGCGTCCAGGCCAGCGCCAGGTAACCGATGCAACTGGTAGCCAGGCTCAGGCTCAGCCCTGGCAGGGTCAGGCGCAACGCCGGCCAACTGCGCCAGGGCTTGAGGCTCCAGCTTTTTGACAGGTAGTGCAGCGGGTAATCCACCGCGACGCCAATCAAGCTGGAGCCAAGCACCAAGGTCATCACATGCATATGGCCAAACAGCGCCACACACGCCACGGCGCCAAACAGCATGCCCACCAGTACCGGCACGAAAGCCAGCAATACCCGCCATCGGCGGAACGCCAGCAACAGCAACAGCAGGATGCCCACGGTCGCGCCGCCACCGACCCAGGTGATTTCCCGTGTGGCCTGTTGCTGACCATTGGCGGCGTATAACAAACCACTGGCCGCCAGCAGTTGCGCGCCTTGTTGGCCGGCCTGTTCACGGCTGGCCTGGAGCAAATCCGCTACTTGCAGCGGCAGTTTCATATCAAAGGCATTGCCGGTGGTGCGCGCGCGCAGCAACACCCAACTTTTGCCGTCGGCATCGGCGATCAACGCGCCGCTGCCGATATCCAACTGCACCGAGCCACGTTGCGGCTGGCTGTTCTGGATGCGTCCGGTCAGGCCCAGCCAGTCATCCTGGCTCGGCACCAGGCTGAAGCCGGTGAACGGGTCGAACAGCGCCTGCACGCGCTGCTGGATAAAGGCGTCGGGGTGTTCAATCAGTTGCTCGCGGTCCTTGGTCGAGAGCATCGCCAAACGGCCGCGCAGCAATTGCTCGCGCAGTGCCGGCAAGTCGGCTTGCAGGTTCCACTGCACCTTTTCAAACAGACCGCTGGCCTGCCAGCGCTCGCCCAACTGTTGCGCCACAGCCACCGCTTGCTGGCGGTCGGCATGCCCCACCAGTACCAGCATCTCGCGGTTCAGCGGTTCCTGCATGCGCTGTTCGGCTTGCAGTTCCAAGGCGTTCGGCGTGCTGCCCGGCACCAGTTCCATCAGGTTGGCCGACAGCGGCGCACCGTGGCGCCACTGCCAGCCGGCCAGGGCCAGCACCGCCACCAGCAGGATCAGGAACAGGCGCGGCAACAGGCGCTCACTGGGCAAAGTCGTGTTGCTCCGCGTCGCTCAACGGTTGTTCGGCGGTGCTGTCCTGCATGCGCAGTACGGTGCTGTCGCCTTGGGTTTCCAGCAGTTCGATTTTTTGCACCAGCGCGCCGCCGTCGATATTGATCTGGGTGAACACTTGTTTCAGCAGCAGCGACCGAGGGATCAGCGTCAGCTTCCATTGCGTAGCCTCGCCTTGCAGTTGCAGCTCGAAATCCCGCTGCAAGCCGCTGCTGTCGCCCTGGAGTACGGCGAGGAACAACCGGTTCTGCTCGGCACCGGCGCTCTTGTTTGGCAGTGTCTGCCAGCCATTGGCTTCACGCCGGGCGATGCCTTGGGCGCTGATGCGGTAGTCCTGTTGCAATGGGGTTTTGAGCAGCCATAGCAGGCCGTGGTCTTTGGCGAGGACGAAAGTACCCTTGCTGACCAAGGGCTGTGGCAGGGCGCGCAGGTGTTTTTCCTGGGTGAAGCTGCCGTGGATCACGGAAGGTTTTGCCAACTGATCGCTGAGTTGTTGCAGGTCGAAGGCGTGGGCGCTGACGCTCAGCAGCAGGCCCACAAACAGGATGATCGCTCTCATGCCAGGGCCCTCTCGACCGCATCTGTGAACACTTTGGGTGAGGCCAACTGCATCTCACGGCTGGCCATCTCCACCGCCACTTGCACGGTAGTGGCGCGGGTCAAACGCTCGCCGCTGGCCAGGTCCGTAATCAGGTAATTGACCTTCAAGCGGTTCTCCCATTCCACCAGGCTGGCGCGCACGTTGATCGTCTGGCCGAACACTGCCCCGCGCACGTAGCGCAGTTGCATGTCGATGACCGGCCAGGCATAGCCGGCTTCGAGCATCGCTGTGTAGTTGTGGCCGATCTTGTCCAGCAGCGCGCAGCGCGCCACTTCCAGATACTTCACGTAGTGCCCGTGCCACACCACGTTCATGGTGTCGACGTCGAAAAATGGCACGAGGATTTCGGTGTCGCAGTGCAGTACGCCGGGGCTACGCATGCAGCCTCCAGTGTTGCTCGGCGATGCGTTGCAGGCACAGGCGCAGTTCGCCTTCCAGGGCGCGGTCTTCGATCACCGGCGGGAAGTCCTTGGCCAGTTCCTCATGCATGGCGGCCAACGCCGGTGGCAGCGCCCGCGCATCCTCGGCCTGGGCGCGCAGCCACACACCTTGGTTGGCGGCGAGCAAGGTGGCGGCGGCAACCTGTTCGGTCAGCTCCAACACGCGAATTGCATCGCGGGCGGCGATGGTGCCCATGCTGACTTTGTCCTGGTTGTGGCACTCGGTGGAGCGCGAGAACACGCTGGCCGGCATGGTGTTTTTCAGCGCTTCGGCGGTCCAGGCGCTGGTGCCGATCTGCACGGCCTTGAAGCCATGGTTGATCATCGCGCGGTCGGCTGGCGCGCCAGACAGGTTGCTCGGCAGGCCGTGGTTGTAACGCACGTCAACCAGCAACGCGAGTTGGCGATCGAGCAGGTCAGCTACGTTGGCCACCAGGGTCTTGAGGCTGTCCATGGCAAAGGCGATATGCCCGCCGTAGAAGTGCCCACCGTGCAGCACGCGTTCTTCTTCGGCGTCGATGATCGGGTTGTCGTTAGCGCTGTTCAGCTCGATCTCGATAAACGAACGCAGCCAGTTCAGGCTGTCCGCCAGCACGCCGAGCACGTGGGGCGCGCAGCGCAGCGAATAACGATCCTGCAGGCGATGCAGCGGCGCGGTCGGCGCGTCAATCGCCAGGTCTTTGCGCAGCCAGGCGGCGACTTGCATCTGCCCAGGGTGCGGCTTGGCGGCGAACAGGCGCTCGTCGAAGTGTTCCGGGTTGCCTTGCAGCGCGACCACGTTGAGTGCGGTGATGCGTGTGGCGAGTTGCAGCAGGTAGTCGGCGCGGGCGAAGGCGAGGCAGGCGAGGCCGGTCATCACGGCGGTGCCGTTCATCAGGGCCAGGGCTTCTTTCGGACGTAAAACCAGCGGGTCCCAACCCAACTCGCGGTGCACGTCGGCGGCCTGGCGACGTTCGCCACGGAACATCACCTCGCGCTCGCCGGACAGGGTCGCGGCCACGTAGGACAGCGGCGTCAGATCACCGCTGGCACCCACCGAACCTTCTTCCGGGATCAACGGCAGCACGTCGTGTTCGAGGAACGCGTGCAGGCGCTCCAGCAACTCCACGCGCACGCCTGAAACGCCGTGGCACAACGACTGCAACCGCGCGGCCAGCACGGCACGGGTGGCTTGTGCATCGAGCAATTTACCCAGGCCGCAACCGTGGAAGGTGTACAGGTGACGGGGCAGGGCCTCGACGTGTTGCAACGGCACTGCGACCACGCACGAGTCGCCGTAGCCGGTGGTCACGCCGTAGATCACGCCTTCCTTGTCCAGCAGCGAGTCGAGGAACTGCGCGCCTTTGGCGATGCGCTGGCGATACGCGGCGTCGCCCTGCAACTGGGTGGGCGCCTGACGGTTGGCCAGGGCCAGCACGTCTTCGATGCGCAGGGGGCGTTCGCCAAAGGTTACCGGCTCAAGATGCGTCGTCATCGGTCTTCCAGAAAGGGTAAAAGTTGAACCATTGTTGGGGCGCTTCCAGGCAGAACTGGCCCAGGCGTGCGGCGTAGCGTGAGGTCCACTGAGCGATGACCTGCTCGCGGGTGCTGCGCTTCCATTCGATCAAGGGTGTGAACGGTTCGATAGTCAGGCGATAACGCCCAGTGTGCTTGAGGCACATCAGCAGGTTGACCGGGCATTTGAGCAGGCCGGCCAGCAGCCACGGGCCTTGGGGGAATGCGGCGTCATGGCCGAGGAAATCCACGCGCACCGTGCGCCCGCCGTGCAGCGGCACGCGGTCGCCCGCAATCGCCAGCCACTCGCCCTCGTCCAGGCGCTGGCTCAGCAGCAACATGGTCGCCGGGTCCAACTCGCTGACCTGGATCAGGCGCAGATGACTCGCCCCGGCTTCGCCCAACAGGCGGTTGAATTGTTCGGCGTGCTTGGTGTGCACCAGCACGTTCATGGTGACCTTTTCGCCGATTTCCGCCAGCGCGCGGCACACTTCCAGGTTGCCCAAATGTGCGCCGACCAGCATCTGGCCGCGCTCGCCGCGCAGTTGCCCGCGTAGTTTCGCCGGGTCGTTGATTTCGATTTGTTCCAGGCGCAGCTTGCCGTTCCACACGTCGAGTTTGTCGAGCAGGGAATCGGCGAAGGCCATGAACTGGCCGAATACTTTGCGGTGGCTGGGGCGTAACTCATCGCGCCCGCTCCATTCGGCCAGGCGCTGCTGGTATTGCCAGGCGCTCTGGCGCGCGCTTCGGCCGAACAGGAAAAAGTACAGCACGATGCCGTACAGCACCGGGCTCAGCAGGCGTCGGCCGAGGATTTTGGCCGCGAAGGCGGTGAATTTCATCAGCCAGTAGCTGCCGCGTTCTTCGCGGTCGGCCCAGTGTTGCGTGTTGTCGCTCATGCCTTCCACCGTCGCCACAGGATCATCGGCGCGCGCACCAACATGCCGAAAAACAGCCGCGTATGCATGGCGCTGATACGCACGTTGTCGTGGAACAGGCGAAAGTGCGACAGGCCGTCGGTGGGGTAATGCACTTTCGTCGGCAGCCAGCGCATCGGCTGATTACGCCATGCCAGGCGCACCAGGATGTCCGAGTCGAAGTCCATGCGCGTGCCAATGTAGGCCGAGTCCATCAGCGCCAGCACCGGTGTCAGCGGGTAGACGCGAAAGCCGCACATCGAGTCGCGGATCTGCAGCGACAGCGTGTTGATCCACACCCACACGTGGGTCAGGTAGCGCGCGTACAAGCGGCCTTTGGGCACGCTTTCATCGTATTCGGGGTAGCCGCAGATAATAGCGTCGGGGTGCCTGCGCGAGGTATCGACAAACGTTTCGACTTCGCGCAAATCATGCTGACCGTCGGCGTCCACTTGCAGGGCGTGGGAATAGCCAAGGCGTGCAGCTTCGCGGAAACCCGCCATGACCGCGCCGCCCTTGCCTTGGTTGTGTGGCAGGGTCAGCAGAGTCACGTTATTGAGGGTCGCCAATTGCGCCAACACCGCCGCGCACGCCGGGCTGCTGCCGTCGTCGACCAACAGGCAGGGCAGGCCGCTGTTCAACAGGCTTTGGACCACGGCGGGCACGGCGGCTTCGTGGTTGTAGACCGGGATCAGGGCGCAGGGGTTATGCATCGACAGTCTCCAGCAGAATCCGCCCACTGGAGCAGGCCGCGACGCCGTTGCGGTAGGCGAAATACAGCTTGCCGCGCTCTTGGTCGAAGCGCAGGTGCAATTCGATACGATCGCCGGGGCGTATCAGTTGCTGGAACTTGAGCACTTCCATCCCGGCAAAGGTCGCGGGCAGGTCGAGCAGGTGCTGGCCCAGGTTGAACGCCCATTCCACTTGCACCACGCCCGGCAGCACGGGGGTGACCGGGAAGTGCCCGCTGAAGTAGGCCAGGTCCGGCGGCACACTCAGTTGCACGGTCCATTCGCCATCGGCTTCGATCTGCCCCAACACCTCCGGCGCCTTTGGCCGTGGCGCCAGCAGCAGCGCGGCCACATCGGCCTGGGGCAGTTTGCCCTGGGCGTTCAACGGCAACTGTCGCAGCAGGCGCCAGCGACGGGGCAGGGCCAGGGCTTCGCAATGCTGGCTCAGATGCTGGCGCAGGGTTTGAGTGAGGCTGCGGCGGCCCTGGTTGCGCAGGGCGTGTAGGCCTTCGGCGCTCAATACCACTAGGGCACCGAGTGACGCGCGGTTTTCTTGCACCACGCCCAGGCGCGTTTCCGCGACCCATGGGTGGGCCATCAGCGCTTGTTCCAGCATCGGCAGGGAGATGCGTTTTTCTTCCAGCTTGACGATGCGGTCCAGGCGACCCAGCAGCTCGAAGCGACCATCGGCATGGATATGTGCAGCGTCAGCGGTCTGTTCAATATGCCCTGCTGGCAGGTAAGGCGAGGCGATGCGCAGAGCGCCGTCGGCGTCCTGGCTCAGTTGCACATCGGCAAACGGCTGCCAGGGTTGCGCGCCCTGGCGCCAGGCGATGCCGCCGGTTTCCGAGCTGCCGAGAATTTCCGTCGGCCATTGGTGCAAACGCTCGTAAAGACTGGCGGCGGCTTCGACGGGCAAGGCGCCGCCGGAAGAGAACACTCGCGACACCTGGCTCAGCGCGGGCCAGTCGAGGTTGTCGCCCATGCGTTTGAGCAGTGCCGGGCTGGCCACCCAGGCAAATTGAGGGTGTTCGCGGCTGGCGCGTTGCAAGTCTTCGGGAAAGGCCAGTTGCTTGCGCACAAAGGTACGACCGGCGCACAACGGCCACAGCACCCGGAACAGCAACCCGTAGATGTGCTGGGTGGCGACGCTGCCGATGATGCAGGCGTCTTTAAGGTCCGCACCCCACAAGGCTTCCAGCGCTTGAACCTCGTTGGCTAATTGGCGCAGGGTTTTGTCGATACGCTTGGGCTCGCCGCTGGAGCCGGAGGTGCACAGGCTCAGTTGGCACGTGTCCAGGTCGAGCGCGGCAGCAGGGAACGGCGCCTGGTACAGCGCGTCGAGATCGGCGGGTTCGACCAGCCAGGCGTCGACGGCATCGGCCCAGCGTTGGCGGGTCTGGGGCTGCAGATCGGCGGGAAGCAGTACGCTGACCCCTGCGCGCCAGGCGCCCAGCAGGGCGATCGCCAGCACGCCGGCATCTTCCAGATGCACCGCCAGACGCCGAATACCGCGCGCTTGCAGGCCCGCGGCCAGGCCGAGTGATTGTTCCCACAGTTGGGCGTGATTCATTGCAGGTTCGGTGGTCACCAAACGCTGTTGCAGCGGCTCAAGCAGCAAGTGCTCAAGTTTCAACCCATTCATATGCGGCCTCGAACCCTTTGTCGTACAAGCCATTCCACGGCAAACAACAGCCCCATCAATCCGTAGGCGATCAGGCCGTTGTACAACGTCCACCAGCTCAGTGGCGCCCATAAGGTTAGGGCGGCAGCGAGCAGGCCATTACACAGAAAAAACACGCTCCACACCACGGTGACCTGGCGGGTATACACAATCGCGTTGGGCGGTAACTCCGGGTCGGTCATGCGTGCCAGGCGCTCCACCATCGGCGGGCCGTATTTCAGGCTCAGGCCAAACAGCGCGAGCATGAAGGCACTGACCAGGCTCGGGTACCAGCGCAGCAAGTGCGGGCTGTCGAACCAAGCCAGTAACAGGCAAAACACGATCATCGCCAACGCCATCCAGCGACTGCCGGGACGTGGTGCGCCGATGAACGCGCGCAACAGCCAGAGGCTGCCCAGCAGCAGCCCGAATTGCCACGGCGCAAAATGCTCAGTGCCGTAATACACCGCAAAGGGGTACAGCAGCCCCGCCAACAACAGGCCAAGGCCGATCAGCCGGCTCATGCGGCGGGTTGGACCAGACGGTACACCGCCTCTACCACGTCGTTCACTGTGCGCACGGCCTTGAACTCTTCGGCGGCAATCTTCTTGCCGGTCTGGCGCTTGATATGGTCGATCAGGTCCACGGCATCGATGCTGTCGATTTCCAGGTCCTGATACAGGTTGGCGTCAAGGGTGACGCGCTCTGGGGGGAGTTCAAACAGTTCCACCAAGGCATCGCGCAGGGTGTTGAAAATATCGTCACGAGTTTGCATGGTCCGGTCTCAAGCTGCCTGTCTGGCCGTAACGAACGCCGCAAGGCTCGCCACGTTGGTGAAGTGATTACGGGTGTCCTTGGCGTCGGCATCGATTTTGATGCCGTATTTTTTTTGAATCGCCAGACCCAATTCCAGGGCGTCTACCGAATCCAGGCCCAGGCCTTCGCCGAACAGGGTTTGGTCGCTACCGATGTCGTCGGCGCTGATGTCTTCCAGACCCAGGGCCTCGATGATCAGCGTCTTTATGTCGTGCTCAAGGCGGTGTTGGTCGCTCATCTTCGGCGAGCTCCTTAATGAAATAGTGGTGCAGGTGATCGTTGAGCTTGCGTGAAGCCTGAGGCGCGGGCCCCAGTGCCGCGAACGCCTGTGGTTCTATATCGGCACCCACCCGCAAACTGAAGTGAAAGCGGCGTTTCGGGATGCGATACCAGGGTTCGGCTTTGGTCAAGGTGGTTGGGCTGACCTTGATCACCACGGGGGTGATGATTGTCGCACCCCGCAGCGCAATGGCGGCGGCGCCGCGATGAAAGGCGGGCGCCGCGCCGGGTGTGGTACGGGTGCCTTCAGGAAAGATGATCAGCGTCTGGCCTTCGCGCAGGGCGTCGGCGGCGGCATCGAGCATCTCCGCGCTGCCGTCATTGCTGATATAGCCCGCATCGCGTATCGGCCCCCGGGTGAACGGGTTCTGCCACAGGCTTTGCTTGACCACGCAGTTGGTCTGGCGCATCAGGCCGATCAGAAACACCACATCGATCAGCGACGGGTGGTTGGCAACGATCATCTGGCCGGGGCGGCCGAGTTTCTCGGCGCCTTCGACGCTGTAGGTCAGCACGCCAGCGCGATGCATCATGCGGATAAAGAACCAGAACAGCTTGCTGATGGTGTGACGGGCACGGCGCTGGTGCTTGTCGGCACTGCCCGGCAGGCAGCTGAGCACCGGAAACACCAGCAAGCGCAGGCACAGCCCGCCGACACCAAACAGGAAGAAGCTGGCGGCGGTGGCAAACAGGCGCCAGTAGTAGGCGTCCCGTGGCTTGTCAGTCAGAGCTTGCGTTGCCAGTTCCATACACGGTTCTTCCAGGCATGTTGGCAGGCGCCCTGTTCAGTGAGCAGGGTGCGCAGCAGGTTCAGGGCGTGGGGCCACTGGGTTTGATTGGCTTGGACAGTGCCGGGTGTGAGTTCCAGTTGCCACTCGTCGCCTGGTGTGAGCAACAGGCCGAGGGCGTAGGGGAAGGGCACGTCAACGATCCAACTGGCGTAAGCCTCGGGCGGCTGTTCTTCGGTGATCACCAGCAATACCGCCGGGGCGCCTTCATTGAGCAGCGCGGCGGCTTCGAGCATGCCGTGCTCCAGGCCATCGCCGGCGGCGGCGAGGGCGGTCATTTCACTGGTTTCATTACGCAGAATCGACCAGAGGCCAATCACTGCGTTATGCACAGACAGGCTGAACTGGGTCGGGGACAGCGGCTGCTCGTTGGCCAGGTCGCTGAGGATGTCTAGAGTGCGTGGGGTTTCGCCGTGCCGGGAAATAAACACCAGCGGCAGGTCTTGCAGGCCTTCTGCAAGGGGCCAGCCCACGCTGAAGGCCATGCGCGCCAGCCGGCTCAGGCGGCGGCGCTGCATGGCGGGCAAGAAGGATACGTCGGGCGAGGCATCGCTGGCGGGCAGCAGCACCGGCGCCTGGCACCATGCGCGCCATTCGTCCGCACTTTCCAGCCCTGGGGCCCAGGCACGCCATTGGGCAATGTTGAAGTTGATCACTGAGAAGTTATCCCGCCCCTGCGGGCTTCCATGTGCGGCTTTTGGCCCCGAATACCGGGACAGGGAGCAATAGCCGAATGGCGCGCATTATCCCGGTGCCGCGGGGTTCTAGCAAACTTTGGTAAAGATTTGTTCACGGCTGAATACAATTTGTTGGTAAGGATTTACAGATTGTCCTTTATCGATGGCTGAGTTGGATTGTCGGACCGTTCCTATTCTTTTGTGTGTGAGGTGCGACGACCTGTCTAGAGTGCGGCAATGGATGGATGAACGAGGTAGCTAACAGGCGCTTTTGCCCTCTACACTCGGACATTCATTGATACACGGAGGTTTTTCCATGCGGCGTGTGGTGTTCAATCAGAAAGGCGGCGTTGGCAAGTCCAGCATCGCCTGCAACCTGGCGGCGGTCAGTGCCAGCGAAGGCTATCGAACCCTGTTGGTGGACCTCGATGCACAAGCCAACTCAACCCAGTACCTCACCGGGCTGACCGGCGACGACATTCCCATGGGGATCGCGGACTTTTTCAAGCAAACCCTGTCTTCCGGGCCGTTTTCGAAGAAGAACAAGGTCGATATCTACGAAACGCCCTTCGATAACCTGCACGTCATTACCGCGACGGCCGAACTCGCGGACTTGCAGCCCAAGCTTGAAGCCAAGCACAAGATCAACAAGCTGCGAAAGCTGCTGGATGAGCTGAGCGAAGATTACGACCGGATTTACCTGGATACACCGCCAGCCCTGAACTTTTATGCGGTTTCGGCGCTGATTGCTGCTGATCGTGTGTTGATCCCCTTCGATTGCGACAGCTTCTCGCGGCAGGCCCTGTATGGCCTGCTGGCCGAAATCGAAGAATTGAAGGAAGACCACAACGAAGGCCTCGAAGTCGAAGGTATCGTGGTCAACCAGTTCCAGGCCCGAGCGAGTCTGCCGCAGCAGATGCTGGAGGAGTTGATCAACGAAGGGTTGCCGGTGCTTCCGGTGTACCTGGCCAGTTCGGTGCGCATGCGCGAGTCCCATCAGGAGAACAAGCCGCTGATCCACCTCGACCCACGGCACAAGCTGACCCAGCAGTTCGTGGAATTGCATAACTTGCTTGAAAGCGCCTGACCTGTGGGAGAGGGCTTGCCCCCGATAGCGGTATGCCAGCTAGCTCATCTGGAGCTGACCCACCGCATCGGGAGCAAGCCCCCTCCCACACTGTCCAGCATTGTCCTTGAGGTTCGGTTACACCCCCTGGCTACGCAACCAACTCATCAACTGCGGCAACGGAAACGCTCCACTCTGACGCGCCACTTCGCGACCATTCTTGAACAGAATCAGGCTCGGAATCGACCGAATCCCTAACTGCGCCGACAACTGTTGATTGGCCTCGCTGTCCAGCTTGGCCAACCGGCACTTGCCCTCCAGCTGTCCGGCAGCCTGTTCAAACACTGGTGCGAACGACTTGCACGGTCCGCACCAGTCGGCCCAAACGTCCACCAGAAGCGGCAGGTCGCCTTTGATCTGGCTGGCGTAGTCGCCTTGTTTCAGCTCAAAAGGCTTATTCAACAAAACGGGCTGTTTGCAACGCCCGCATTT
Organism: Pseudomonas sp. H1_D04; assembly: GCF_054683855.1. Lineage (NCBI taxonomy): Bacteria > Pseudomonadati > Pseudomonadota > Gammaproteobacteria > Pseudomonadales > Pseudomonadaceae > Pseudomonas > Pseudomonas sp. H1_D04. The sequence continues at coordinate 1,672,085 of NZ_CP162826.1, read as the reverse complement.
GGGGGCATCTGCCAGGCGTTCGCCGGGGATGCGGTTGAGGCCGTTGCAATGAGGGCAGGGTATGACGAGAGGTTCGGACATTGAGGGCTCCTGGAAATGGCCAATAGGCTCTATTTGGAGCCAGCAATGATAGTTATCAAGCGAAACACATGATTGTAGAAAGGGCGCTCATTGCTCTCGTGGTCACGACGAACAACTGATCTCCAAATGCTTTCCCCAATCCGGCGGCCGCTGCGCGTACTGCTCCATCCCCGCTTGCTCCTCGAACGGCCTGGAAAGCACCTCATGCAATCGCCGAACTTCGCTGTAGTCGCCCGACTCGGCTGCGGTGATGGCGTTCTGGGCGAGGTAGTTGCGCAGGATGTACAGCGGATTCACGGCGTGCATCCGCTCGCGGCGCTGTTCCTCGCTGGAGTCTGCGTCCCGTGCAACACGTTCCTTGTACTGCTCGGCCCAGGCATCGAACCCGGCCATGTCGACAAAATCATCGCGCAACCGCGCTACGGCCAGCGCCGCTGACTCATCCCCAAGGCGACGGAAGAACAGCGTGTAATCCACACCGCTGTTCTGCATCAATTTCAGCAGGCGCTCCACCAGTTGCTGGTCGTCGTCTTCGGCGGTGGTGAGCCCGAGTCGGCGACGCATCAGGTCCAGGTAGTGCGCCTGGTACAGCGGCAGGTACAGGCCGAGGGCCTCCTTCAAGGCATCGACGCTGATAAACGGCGTGAGCGCCTGGGCCAGCGCACTGAGGTTCCACTGTCCAATCGGCACCTGATTGCTGAAGGAGTAGCGCCCTTCATGGTCCGAATGGTTGCAGATGAAGTGCGCGTCAAAGTCATCAAGAAACGCGAACGGCCCGAAGTCGAAGGTGATGCCCAGGATTGACATGTTGTCGGTGTTCATCACGCCATGGCAGAAGCCATAGGCCTGCCATTTGGCGATCATCTCGGCGTTGCGCTCGACGATTTCACGGAACATCGCCAGGTACGGTTCGGGCTGTTCGCGGCACTCGGGGTAGTGCAGGTTCAGCACATGCCCGGCCAGTTCGGCTTGCTGCTCGGGCTTCTTGGTGTAGTAGAAGTATTCGAAATGCCCGAAGCGGATATGGCTGGGCGCGAGGCGCAACACCATGGCACCCCGCTCCTGTTTTTCCCGCCATACCGGCGTGCTGGAGCCGATTACACACAGCGCGCGGCTGCTGGGGATGCCCAACGCGTGGAGTGCTTCGCTGGCGAGGAACTCACGAATCGAGGAGCGTAAAACCGCACGGCCATCGCCCATCCGCGAGTAAGGCGTCATCCCGGCACCCTTGAGGTGCAGGTCCCAATGTTCGCCGGCCTCGTTGTACACCTCGCCCAGCAACAACCCACGGCCGTCGCCCAGCTGAGGGGTATAGCCGCCGAACTGGTGCCCGGAATAGATCATCGCGCGCGGTTCTGCTTCGGCCCACAGCTTGTGGCCGCTGAACAGTTCGGCGAATACCGGCGTTTCGGCCACCGCCGGGTCGAGGTCGAGCAGGGCCATGGCGGCGTTGCTCGCCACGACAAGGCGAGGCTCGTCGAGGGGTTCGGGCAAAACGTGGGTTGAGAACGCGTCGCCCAGGCGTGCGAAGCGGTTGTCGAAGGTCAGTTCGTCGAGGGCTTTCACCGGCCATCTCCAGCAGAATGTCCGAGCATTCTGCTGGGGATAGACGCTTTAGTCGAGTTTGCTGGGCGGCGGTTCCGGAGCATCGTCGACTTTGCCGGGCGGCGGCTCGGGGGCGTCCTGTTCGGTGGCGGGCCCGGCGATGGTCTTGCGATCATCCTCGACCGGCACCAGTTTGTACTCCTGGCCATGCATGTTCTTGAGGTACACCTCCATCTGCCGGAACGAGATGTTGATGTGCTGCTTCTTGAACTCACGGTTGATGTAGCGGTTGACCTCGTCGAGTACCGGGTTGCGGTCACCCAGGTCGCGCACGTGCATACGCAGCTCGTGGTCGAGGGTGCTTTCGCCGAAGTTGAGGAAGTACACGTGAGGTTCCGGTTCCTTCAGCACCCGTGGATTTTCCCTCGCGGCCTTGAGCAGCAATTCCTTCACCAGGTCCAGATCGGAGCCGTAGTCCACGCCCAGTTTCAGAGTGACGCGGGTGATGGTGTCGGTCAGCGACCAGTTAATCAGTTGCCCGGTAATGAACGTCTTGTTCGGGACAATGATGTCCTTGCGGTCGAAGTCGGTGATGGTGGTGGCGCGGATGCGGATTTTGCTCACCGTGCCCGACAGGTTGCCGATGGTGATGGTGTCGCCGATACGCACCGGGCGTTCGAACAGGATCATGATGCCGGAGATAAAGTTGGCGAAGATCTCCTGCATGCCGAAGCCCAAGCCCACCGACAGCGCGGCGACCAGCCACTGCAGCTTGTCCCAGCTCACGCCGAGGGTAGACAGGGTGGACACGAAGCCGACGCCGGCAATCACATAGGACAGCAGCGTGGTGGTGGCGTAGGCGCTGCCCTGGGCCAGATCCAGTTTGGACAGCACCAACACCTCCAGCAGACCGGGCAGGTTGCGCGCCAGGGCGAAGGTGATACCGATGATGATCAGCGCGCCGAGCAAGTCGCCGATGCTGATGGGCACCATGCTGATATTGGCACCGGTGCCGCTGGTGTATTCGTACAGCGTGACGTTATCCAGGTACGAAAACACCGAGATCAGGTCCGACCACACCCAGTACAACGCGGCGATAAAGCCGCCCAGCAGGGCCAGGCGAATCAGGCGCATGGACTGTTCGTTGACCTGCTCGATGTCCAGGGTCGGCTCTTCGATTACCGCTTCGCCGTCACCTGCTTCCTTGGCGGCCTGGCGTTTGGCCAGGGCGCGGGAATAAGCCAGGCGCCGGGCGGCAACGCCTAGGCCGCGGACGAAGGTGGCTTCGATGACCAGCCAAAACATCAACAGGTACAAGGTGTTGATCAGTCGGTCGCTGAGCTTGAGGGCGGTGTAGTAGTAGCCAAAGCACACGGCAATAAACAGGGCGATCGGCAGTGCGGTGAATACCAGGCCCACGGATTTGCGGAACAGCGAGGCTTTTTCGTGGGTCGGGCTGTGCAGCAGCAGGCGCCCGAGCAGCCAGGCCATCAGGGCGTAGCAGGTCAGGACCACGGCGATGCCCAGCACGTCGTCGGCCAGTGCCGCCGGTTGATGCTCGGCAATCGCCACCACGGCCACCAGAGCCAATACCACCAGCCCGAGTTTGCGTACCCAACCCTGGAGGAATTCGACCTGGGGTTTTTCCCAGCGGAAGTGCAGTTCCGCCACGCCGCCCGGCGCCAGGATGCGGTAGGCGGTGTAGAACACCAGCCACGCCTGGGCCAGTTGCAGCAGGGCTGAACCCAGGTTGGCGTTTTGCCCACGGGCGTCGATCTGCAGCGCGTAGCCGCACAGCGCCAGTCCCAGCGATACGGGCATGGCCAGCAGGATATTGATCAAGATGGCTTGCGGCGTGTGCCACTGGCTGTCGCGCTTGAAGTGCCCGATGTCCAGATGGACCTTGTTCAGGCGTTGGTACAGGGCCTTGCGTCGCCACAGCAGTGCGCCGATCAATAGCAGCAATGGCAGGAACAGTAGCGGGCGCTGGGTCAGGCCGTCGTACAGCTCACTGACGCTGGACGCCCAGGGCAGGGTGGTGACTTGCTTGCTCAAGTGCGCCGGCACGGTTTCCAGCCACTCGGTGTCCAGCGGCTTGTTACTGGGGATCCAGAACATCTGCTCATCCAGCGTCGCGCGCAGGGTGGTGGCGGTGCTGAGCAGTTGTTTCTGGTTCAGTTGCAGGGTGATGGACTCATTGAGCAGCGCGCTCAACTCACGACTCAGGCGCTCCAGCAGGTCGCTGCGGGTAATCGCCAGTTCCAGCAGGGTTCGGCGCAGTTGTGGGGTGATGTCATCCGGTGGCTGGTTGGCCAGCAGATTGTCCACATAGGTGCTGGGGGAACTGATCAGCTCACGCTGTTGGTTGACCTCAAACTGGTACAGGCGAATGTTGGCGATGTCGTCCGCCAGGTCGCGGTCCACCGTCAGGCGTGGCAGCGCTTGTTTTTGCTTATACAGAATCTTCGACAGCAGCAGGCTGCCCTTGAGCACGTTGATCTGCTCGTCCAGGGCCGAGTCGCTCTGGGTCACGGTGTCCAGTTGCTGCTTGGTCTGCAGGTTCTTCTGGGTCAGGTCGTTGAGGCGGTCGGTGCTTTTGAGCAGGTAGTCGGACAGCTTCAGGTTGGCCGCGCTTTCGGTGGCCAACAGGCTACTGCCACCGGCCTTTTGCGCTTCGATCGACTGCTGGGTGACGGTCTGTTGGGACTGGGCCAGGCGTTTCTGGTTGATCAGGGTTTGCAGGTCCTGGATTTCTTGTTCCAGGCGCGCGGTCTTTTCCACCACGAGGTCGTGCTGGCTGTTGCCCAGGTCTTGCAGTTGGCTGTTGCCGGCCAGTTCCTGGCGGCGCAGGGGGATCAGGGCATTGAGCGCAGCGAGTTCGGCATTCAGTTGGTTGCGCTGGTCGCCGCTGAGGGCTTTGCCATTGTCTTTACCGGCCTTGAGGGTCGCGTTGATCTGCTGGATGCGCGTCTGGCTGCTGCTGATTTCGGTCTGCGCGCGTTCGGGGCGTGTTTGGGCAGCGATGGTCAGGCTGTTGGCTTCGGCCAGGTCTTTTTGCAGGTCGCCTTGCTGGGTGGTGCGTTGCACCAGCAATTGCTCAAGCTGTGGCACGGGCAGCGTGGCATAGCGTTGGGCCACCGGGATGATTTTGGTGGCCTTGAGCCGGGTCAGCTCGCGCTGGTTTTCGCTGGTCTGGCGCGGCGCGTCTTCCAGCTGGCGCTTGAGGTCAGTGAGGCGCTGCTCATAATCCTGCTGGTTGCCCAGGTAGGTCAGGGTCTGTTGCAGGATCGACTGCAGCGCCTTCATGTCGGCGTCGGGCAGTTTGCGATCAGGCAGCTTGTCCAGGGTTTGCTGAATGGCGTCGGCGCTGGGCGGCTCGGCGGCGTAGACGCTGCCGACACAAAGGGTCAGGCCCAGCAGGGCAGTGGCGAGAAAAGTGCGCAGGGTTGGCATAGAGACCGGTCTTGCAAGGTGAAGAATCGGGAGCGTGCTGTCGCTCCGCAGTTTAGAGGAAGAGTCCGGGGCCCGGGCGACTTCCTTCGGGGAATCTGACGCCCACTTTGCCGATCTTGTTCCCGTCCATGACCGCGACGGTCCAGATGGTGTTGTTCCACTCCACCTGGTCGCCGACGATAGGGGCGCCGCCGACTTTCTGGTTGATGAAGCTGCTCAGTGGCATGTCCGGGTCGATACCTTCCAGCTTCAGGCCGTAAAGGGCCGAAACCGCGCCCAGTTGGGCGTCGCCTTCCAGCACGAAGTCGCCGAAGAAGCGCAGATCGAGGCCGCGTTGTGGTGCCTGGCTGAACAGTTTGCCGAGGGCTGGCAGGTTGTGTTCATGGCCGATCACACAGAGCAGATCGTCGACTTCCAGCACCGTACTACCCGACGGATGGAGCAGTTGCTGGCCCCGGAACAGCGCAGCAATCCGCGTGCCTTCAGGCATTTTCAGTTCGCGCAGCGCTGCCCCGATGCACCATTTTTCGGCGCCCAGGCGGTAGACGAAAAGCTCCCACTCGCTGGTGACGTGTACTTCCAGGGCGGCGCGAGAGATCGGAGCGGGGTCCGGCGGTACGGTCACTTTCAGCAACTTGGCCACCCACGGAAGGCTCGTGCCCTGCACCAGCAGCGAGACCAGCACGATAAAGAACGCCAGGTTGAAGTACAGCTGTGCGTGGGGCAGTCCGGCCATCAGCGGGAATACCGCGAGAATGATCGGGACTGCGCCGCGCAGACCGACCCAGGCGATAAAGCCTTTTTCGCGACCGTGGAACGCTTTGAACGGCAGCAGGCCGACGATCACCGACAGGGGACGCGCAAACAGGATCATCCACAGCGCCAGGCCCAGGGCCGGCAGAGCGATTGGCAGCAAATCATGGGGCGTGACCAGCAGGCCAAGCACCAGGAACATGCCGATTTGCGCGAGCCAGGCCATGCCGTCGAGCATGTGCAAAATGCCATGCCGACTGCGCACCGGGCGGTTGCCGATTACCAGGCCGCACAGGTACACGGCAAGGAAGCCGCTGCCGTGCAAGGCGTTGGTCAGGGCGAAGACGAACAGGCCGCCGGCGATCACCAGGATCGGATAAAGGCCGGTCGCCAGATTGATACGGTTGACCATCTGCAGCATCAGCCAACCGCCGCCCAGGCCGACGATGCCGCCGATACCGAATTCGCGTACCAGATGAGTCAGCAGGCTCCAGTGCAGGCCAGTCTGACCGCTGGCGAGCATGTCAATCAGGGTGACGGTGAGGAACACCGCCATTGGGTCGTTGCTGCCGGATTCGATTTCCAGAGTGGCGGTGACCCGTTCGTTCAGGCCCTTGCCGCCGAGCAGCGAGAACACCGCCGCAGCGTCTGTGGAGCCGACAATCGCGCCAATCAGCAAGCCTTGAATAATATTGAGGTCAAACAACCAGGCCGCCGCCATACCCGTGAGGCCGGTGGTAATCAACACCCCCACCGTGGCCAGGGACAGTGCTGGCCAAAGCGCCACTCGGAAACTCGCCACCCGCGTGCGCAACCCGCCGTCAAGCAGGATTACGGCCAGTGCGAGGTTGCCCACCAGGTAGGCGGTTGGGTAGTTATCGAAAATGATGCCGCCGCCATCGACGCCGGCGACCATGCCCACGGCCAGGATGATCACCAGGATCGGGATGCCCAGGCGCGACGAAAGAGAACTCACCAGAATGCTCGCACTCACCAGCAACGCGCCGATCAAGAACAGGCTGTTGATGGTCGTCGCATTCAAAGGCAGTACTCCATGAGCAAATAAGACGGGACGCAAACTGACCATGCAGTCTGCGTGCCAGGGATTCTAACCTGTTGAATTGCTGTGCTGTCAAAAAGCTTTTAACGCCGGGCGCAGATCTGAATGTGGGAGGGGGCTTGCCCCCGATGGCGGTATGTCAGTCAGCTTATCTGTAACTGACCCACCGCTATCGGGGGCAAGCCCCCTCCCACATTTTTAGAGGCGAAACCGCCCCACCATCCCATTCAAATCCACCGCCAGGCGCGACAGCTCACTGCTGGCCGCACTGGTCTGGCTGGCGCCGGTCGCCGACTGCACCGACAGGTCACGAATGTTCACCAGGTTGCGGTCCACTTCCCGCGCCACCTGCGCCTGCTCTTCCGCCGCGCTGGCGATCACCAGGTTGCGCTCGTTGATCTCGACAATCGCCGTGTTGATGGTGTCCAGCGACATCCCGGCACCTTTGGCGATGTTCAGCGTCGACTCAGCGCGCTCGGTGCTGTTGCGCATCGAATCCACCGCGTGCTCGGTGCCGGCCTGGATACTGCCGATCATCCGCTCGATCTCGCTGGTGGACTGCTGGGTGCGATGGGCCAACGCCCGTACTTCATCGGCAACCACCGCGAAACCACGCCCGGCTTCGCCGGCACGCGCGGCTTCAATCGCCGCGTTCAGGGCCAGCAGATTGGTCTGGTCAGCCAGGCCGCGAATCACGTCCAGCACTTTGCCAATATCACGCGACTCATTGGCCAGGTCGCCAATCAGGGTGGCGGTGGCTTGTACATCGCCGCTCATGCGCTCGATGGCGCTGACGGTTTCCTGCACCAAGTCACGGCCGTCACCGGCTGAGGTGGTGGCGTTGCGCGAGGCCTCGGAGGTGCTCACCGCATTGCGCGCGACTTCTTCGACGGCGCTGGTCATCTCGTTGACGGCGGTGGCGGCTTGCTCGATCTCGTTGTTCTGCTGGGTCAGGCCACGGGCGCTTTCGTCGGTGACGGCATTCAGCTCTTCGGCCGCGGAAGCCAACTGGGTGGCAGAACCGGCGATGCGTTGCAGGGTGTCGCGCAGCTTGTCCTGCATCTTGGCCATGGCGGCCAGCAAGCGTCCGGCTTCGTCGTTGCCGTCGACCTTGATCGGCCGGGTCAGGTTGCCTTCGGCGACTTCTTCCGCCGCTTCGAGCGCTTGGGAAATCGGCAGGGTGATGCTGCGGGTCAGCAGCCAGGCGAACAACATCGTCAGCGCCGTGGCGATCACCAGCAGGCCCACGACCAGATTGAACGCCAAGTTGTATTGGTCTTCGGCCTCCTGATTTGTGGCCAGGGCCATCTTGTTATTGAGGTCCAGCAGGCGCGTCAGCACGGCGTTGACCTGCTCGGAGTTGCTCAGCAACTCGGTGTTGAGCAGGCTGCGCAGCTCGTCCACCTGGTTGGCCCGTGACAGGCTCTTCATGCGTTCTTCAATTTGATGGTACTGGCCAAGCAAGCGCACGTACTCGTTGTAGGTGGCGCGCTCTTCGCTGCCTTCAATCAGTTTTTCGTAAATGCCCTGGGCTGTGCGGATCTGCTGGTTACGCAGTTCGAAGGCTTCCAGGGTCTTTTGCTGCACGTCCGGCTCGCGGTTGGTCAGCAAGCGGTACGACAGCACTCGCAGGCGCAAGGTCAGTTGGGTGAACTCATCGAGGGCGCGAATGCTTGGCACGCTGGACAAGGTGATGTCTTCGGTGGCAGCACGGATTTTGCTCATCTGGTTGAGGGCGAATACACCGAGAAACAGCATGAGTGCACCAATCAACGCAAAACCGAGGAAGGCCCTCGGAGCGATATTCATATTACGAAGCGACATGCGGGAATCCTGGGGAGAAGCGCGATCCGTGCGAGGGGTGAGACGGGGTGTGCATCTCTATCGGTCGTACGACTAAAGTCTAAAGGGGCGTGTGCGTTTTTGTCGCATCTGACGAGGGGTTTGGCCGATTCAGGAACCAGATCGGGTAAATGCAGTCACTAAGGCTCGAAAGTGCGGCCCGGCCCCTAAAAAATCGGGCTGCGCGCCGGGGATAACCCTGGCATCCGAGGTGAATTTTCTTTATCGTCACCGCCCTTTGAAAAAGCCCGAGAAATCAAAATGTTAGAAGCATCCCTCAGCCAATTGGAACAACTGGTCAACGACCTCGTACAGCAGAATCAAAACCTGCTGAGCAGCAACGAATCCCTCAAGGCCGAACTGGCCAACGCCAAGGATGAGAACGACAGCCTGCAACTGAGCTTGATGGAGCAGGAAGAAAAACACGGCGCCACCGCTGCCCGTATCCAGGCGTTGGTTGAGCGTGTGAGCGCAGGGCCTGTCGGCGCATGAATGAAGGGATAAAGGTCGTTTCGATTCTCGGAGAGGATTACTCGATCAAGGCGCCAGCCGGGGAAGACAAGACCCTGATGCACGCCGTGACCATGCTCAAGGCCTCCCTGGCCACCACCAAGAAAAAGTACCCGACCCTGATCGGTGACAAATTACTGGTGCTGGCGGCGCTGAACCTGTGCGCCGAGCAGATTGAACTGCAGCAGGCTCATCAGCAGGAACTCGACCGTTACCAAGAGCAAGTCAGCGCCACGGTCGAGGTGATTTCCAAGGCGATCCAGCCTTAGAACCACGCATCCTGCATCCCCAGGCACGTATCATCCCGCGCCTCCAGAATCGCCAGTTCATGATGGCAGCCCGGTACTTCCCAGGTCAGGAAGTAACGGGCGGCCTGGAGCTTGCCTTTATAGAAGGCAGCATCCGCCGCATTGCCCTTGGCCAGCCCTTCTTCGGCGCGAATCGCCTGTTCCAGCCAGCGCCAGCCAATTACCGTATGCCCGAATACCTTCAGGTACAGCGCCGAGTTCGCCAGGCTGCTGTTGACCTTGCCGTGGGCGAGATCCGTCAGCAGGCCCAGGGTGACGTGTTGCAGGCGCGCAACCAGTTGTTCCAGAGGTTCTCTCAAGGCGGTGAGTGATGGGTATTCGTGGGCGCGGGCGCCGGTTTCGGCGATCAGGCGGATCAGTTGCTTGAGCCCCGCGCCGCCGTTCTGTGCCAGCTTGCGGCCCAGCAAATCCAGAGACTGGATGCCATGGGTGCCTTCATGGATCGGGTTCAGGCGGTTGTCGCGGTAGTACTGCTCCACCGGGTATTCACGGGTGTAGCCGTGGCCGCCGAGGATCTGGATCGCCAGTTCGTTGGCCTTGAGGCAAAACTCCGACGGCCAGGATTTTACGATGGGCGTGAGCAGGTCCAGCAGTTCGTGGGCCTGTTTGCGTTCGCTCTCGGTTTCCAGCGTCGTGGTGTCATCGAACAGGCGCGCGGCGTACAGGCCCAGGTCGAACGCGCCTTCTACGTAAGCTTTTTGGGTCAGAAGCATGCGCTTGATATCTGCGTGCTGGATGATCGAGACCGGCGCGGTGCTTGGGTCTTTGCTGTCGGGCAGACGACCTTGCGGGCGTTCGCGGGCGTATTCCAGGGAATACAGGTAGCCGGCGTAACCGAGCATGACCGCGCCCATGCCGACGCCGATGCGTGCCTCGTTCATCATCTGAAACATGCAGCTCAAGCCCTGGTGTGGTTTACCCACCAGATAGCCGACGCAGTTGCCGTTATCGCCGAAGTTAAGCGCGGTCGACGTGGTGCCGCGCCAGCCCATCTTGTGAAACAGCCCGGCCAACAGCACGTCGTTGCGTGCACCGAGACTGCCGTCATCGTTAACCAGGAATTTGGGCACGATGAACAGCGAAATGCCCTTCACCCCGGCCGGCGCATCCGGCAGCTTGGCCAGCACCATATGCACGATGTTTTCCGACAGCGGGTGGTCGCCTCCGGAGATAAAGATCTTGTTGCCCTTGAGTCGATAGCTGCCGTCAGCCGCAGGTTCGGCGCGGGTACGAATATCCGACAGCGATGAGCCCGCGTGGGGTTCTGTCAGGGCCATGGTGCCGAAGAAACGCCCGTCGATCATCGGTTGCAGGAAGCGCTGTTTTTGCTCCTCGGTGCCGAAGCTTTCGATCAGGTTGGCCGCGCCCATGGTCAGGAATGGGTAGGAAGTGGATGCCGCGTTGGCGGACTGGAAGTGCGCAAAGCAGGCCTGGGACAGCAAGGTCGGCAACTGCATGCCACCGGCTTCGAAACTGCGGGCGGCATTGAGGAAGCCGGCTTCCAGGAACGCATCCACGGCCGGTTTGACTTCCGGAATCAGGATCGCCTTGCCGTCTTCGTAGCGCGGTTCGTTTTCGTCGTTTTTGCGGTTATGCGGCGCGAAATATTTTTCGGCGATGGAGCGCGCGGTGCTGATGGCCGCATCGAAGGTTTCGCGATTGTGCTCGGCAAACCGCTCGCGCTGGGTCAGGCCCTCGGCATCGAGGACTTCGTACAGCTCGAAAGCCAGATTGCGGGAACTGAGCAGCATCTCGGACATGGCGGCTTACCTTTGGAGGAATTGGCCTGAGTCTAAGTGCGCGAATTAAGGGTGAACAGCAAGATTGATCTAAGTGATGGAGTGGCAAAACACAGATGATCATTTGAAGTGCGATCAAATGTGGGAGGGGACTTGCCCCCGATAGCGATGGGTCAGCCAGAGATAAGTTGACTGATCCACCACAATCGGGGGCAAGCCCCCTCCCACATGTTTACCGCGTTTCGTCAGTTAGCCGATGGTCATCAGGCTGGCGTTACCGCCCGCTGCAGCGGTGTTAACGCTCAACGCCCGTTCGATCACCAGGCGCTCCAAGGCAATGGATGTTTCGCCCTGAGACAAGCCATGCACCCCGACAATCGCCCCACCGCGCTGCGCCACTTGCTGGCACACCGCACGCAGTTGGTCTGAATCACCGTGATGCAGGACGGCGTCAAACACCACCTCGTCCTTGGTCCAATCCGCCACGCGCTTGATCTTCGCTTGAATTTCCTTCGGCAAGCGCAGGAACACGGCCTTGGTCAGGTCGGTTTCCGGCCATACCGCCGAACCGCCGACGGCCAATACCGCCGCCAGTTGAGTCAACAGATCGCCTTCCACTTCCGCCAGGCACAGTACGTGCTCGCGGGGCAGGATGGCGTAGCTGTTGCGCTCGCCGGTCGGACCCGCCAACTGACGGGTGATCCCGCTTTGGGATTGCGCGGCGAACTGGCTGCACAGAGCACTCAGCTCGCTGAACGAATTGCTGTCGGCCCAGGTTTTCAGGGCGGTCAGCGGTTGGCTCATGGCGTCGCGCAGACGTACATCCGGTGCAGTCAACGTGTCGCCACGTACGAAGGATTGCTCGATCGCATCGGTAGGGCGGGTCGACAGCAAGCGGTACAGGTACAGCGGACCACCGGCTTTCGGGCCTGTGCCCGACAAGCCTTCGCCGCCGAACGGTTGCACGCCGACCACGGCACCCACGATGTTACGGTTCACGTAGACGTTACCGGCATTGACGTTGTCGATCACCTTGGCGATGGTCTCGTCGATACGGGTGTGCACGCCCAGGGTCAGGCCGTAGCCGGAGGCGTTGATCTGGCCGATGAGCTGGTCGATCTCTTTGCGCTTGTAGCGCACCACGTGCAGTACCGGGCCGAAGATCTCGCGTTGCAGTTCGTCAAAGCTTTCCAGTTCGATCAGGGTTGGCATCACGAAGGTGCCGCGCTTGATTTCTTCACCGTCGGCAATTGCCACCTGATACACATTGCGGCCTTTGTCGCGCATGGCCTGGATGTGTTTCTCGATGCCGGCCTTGGCTTCGGCGTCGATCACCGGGCCGATGTCTACCGACAGGCGCTCCGGGTTGCCAAGGCGGCATTCAGCCATGGCGCCCTTAAGCATTTCGATGACACGGTCTGCCGAATCTTCCTGCAGGCACAGTACCCGCAGGGCCGAGCAACGCTGGCCGGCGCTGTCGAAGGCCGAGGACACCACGTCGATGACCACTTGTTCGGTCAGTGCCGAAGAATCCACGATCATCGCGTTCTGGCCACCGGTTTCGGCGATCAGAGGGATCGGACGGCCCTGGGCATCCAGGCGGCCGGCGACATTGCGTTGCAGCAGGCGCGCGACTTCGGTGGAACCGGTGAACATCACGCCTTTGACGCGATCATCACCGACCAGGCGGGCACCCACGCTTTCGCCCTGGCCCGGCAGCAGTTGCAGCACGCCTTCCGGAATACCGGCTTCCAGCAGGATGCGCACGGCTTGTGCAGCCACCAGCGGGGTTTGCTCGGCAGGTTTGGCCAATACCGGGTTGCCGGCGGCCAATGCGGCTGCGACTTGACCACTGAAAATCGCCAGCGGGAAGTTCCAAGGGCTGATGCAGACCACTGGGCCCAGCGGGCGGTGGGCATCATTGGTGAAGTCGTTACGGGCCTGTACGGCGTAGTAACGCAGGAAGTCCACGGCTTCACGCACTTCGGCGATGGCGTTCGCGAAGGTTTTGCCGGCTTCGCGAGCCAGCAGTCCCATCAGCGGTTGGATCTCGCCTTCCATCAGGTCGGCGGCACGTTCCAGAATCGCGGCACGCTCGGCGGGCGGGGTGGCCTGCCAGATCGGGCCAGCGTTGATGGCGCATTGAATCGCGTTGTCGACGTCTTCGACGGTAGCTTCTTGAACCTGACCAACCACATCACGCAGGTCAGACGGGTTCAGTACTGGCGCAGCCGGTTGATCACTGGTGGCGCAACCCAGCATCGGCGCGGCTTTCCAGTTGTTGTGTGCGGTTGCCAGCAAGGCGCAGGACAGCGACGCCAGGCGGTGTTCGTTGGCCAAGTCGATACCGGCCGAGTTGGCGCGGTCGCTGCCGTACAGGTCGCGCGGCAATGGAATACGCGGGTGCGGCAAGCCGAAGCCGCCTTCCTGCGTGGCCATTTGCTCGATGCTGGCCACTGGATCAGCCACCAGCTCCTGAATGGAGATGGACTGGTCGGCGATGCGGTTAACGAACGAGGTGTTGGCGCCGTTTTCCAGCAGGCGACGCACCAGGTAAGCCAGTAACGTTTCGTGGGTGCCGACCGGTGCGTACACGCGGCACGGACGGTTCAGTTTGCCTTCGGAAACCTTGCCTACGACCTGCTCGTACAGCGGCTCACCCATGCCGTGCAGGCATTGGAACTCGTACTGGCCGGGGTAATAGTTCTGACCGGCGATATGGTAAATGGCGGACAGGGTGTGGGCGTTGTGCGTGGCGAACTGCGGGTAGATGACTTCCGGCACCGACAGCAGCTTGCGTGCACAGGCAATGTAGGAAACGTCGGTGTACACCTTGCGGGTATACACAGGGTAGCCTTCCAGGCCTTCGACTTGAGCGCGTTTGATCTCGCTGTCCCAGTACGCGCCTTTTACCAGGCGGATCATCAGGCGATGGCGGCTGCGGCGCGCCAGGTCGATGACGTAGTCGATTACATAGGGGCAACGCTTCTGGTAGGCCTGGATCACGAAACCGATGCCGTTCCAGCCGGTCAGTTGCGGCTCGAAGCACAGGCGCTCCAGCAGGTCGAGGGACAGCTCAAGGCGGTCGGCCTCTTCGGCGTCGATGTTCAGGCCGATGTCGTATTGCTTGGCCAGCAAGGTCAGGGACAGCAGGCGCGGGTACAGCTCGTCCATCACGCGCTCGTACTGCGCACGGCTGTAACGCGGGTGAAGTGCCGACAGCTTGATGGAAATGCCCGGGCCTTCATAGATCCCACGGCCGTGAGACGCTTTGCCGATGGAATGAATGGCTTGTTCGTACGACGCCAGGTATTTCTGGGCATCGTGTTCGGTGAGTGCGGCTTCACCGAGCATATCGTAGGAATAGCGGAAACCTTTGGCTTCGAACTTGCTGGCGTTGGCCAAGGCTTCGGCGATGGTTTCGCCGGTGACGAACTGCTCGCCCATCAGGCGCATGGCCATGTCGACGCCCTTGCGGATCATCGGCTCGCCGCTTTTGCCGATGATGCGGCTCAGGGACGAGGTCAAGCCGGCCTCATTATGGGTGGCGACCAGTTTACCGGTCAGCAGCAGACCCCAGGTGGCAGCGTTGACGAACAGCGACGGGCTGTTGCCCAGGTGCGGATGCCAGTTGCCGGTGCTGATCTTGTCGCGGATCAGCGCGTCACGGGTGCCCTTGTCCGGGATGCGCAGCAGCGCCTCGGCCAGGCACATCAGGGCCACGCCTTCCTGGGATGACAGGGAAAATTCCTGCAGCAGGCCCTGAACAATGCCGGCACGACCGCCAGCACTTTTCTGATTGCGCAGTTTTTCGGCAATCGAGGCGGCGAGCTTGTTGGTGGCTTCAGCCATTGGAGCCGGCAGACGCGCCTGCTCGATCAGCATCGGCACCACTTCCGGCTCTGGGCGACGGTAAGCGGCAGTGATGGACGCGCGCAGTACGGACTGCGGCAGGATGCTCTCGGCGAATTCAAGGAAGCACTGGTGCGCATGGTCGGCCTGGACCTCACCCGCGTCATCGGCATCCTTGCTGCTCAAACCGTTGAGTTCGGTCAGGGTTGCACCACCCTCCAGTTTCTCCAGGTAATTGAAAATCGCCTGCTTGATCAGCCAGTGCGGCGTGCGATCAATGGAGGTCGCGGCTGCCTTCAGGCGTTCGCGGGTCGGGTCGTCAAGTTTGACCCCAAGGGTGGTCGTCGCCATTTTCTTATCCTCATGGGTGCCACTACCGAGTGGCATTAGCTGGCGGCAAGATTAGCTTTGCGCATGCAGAGGTGCAACCGGGTGCAACCCTTTTTATCCATGAAATTTTCGACGCTTCATCCGAATTAATTTTGACGCCAGCAGAATGCGCTTTGTCTTGGTGCTTTTACTTCTTAGATCGGCTGTTCTTGCTCCGAAAGGGAGCAAAAACAGGGTGTTTTGCGGATTTTGTACTCAGGTGCAACTTATTCCCCAGAAACTGGTTGCACCTTATTTGCTTTGTTGAATAGCATTCGCGGCCAAGGTGCAACCATCCGTAAACCGGGGTTCATCGGCTGACGGCTTTCCTGGGGAAACGTCAGTCATAAATGCGCGGCATGCAGCTACGTTTACCCACTGACCAGTGGGTGGCCGTCTGACAGACCGCCGCTACATAAAAACAAAGCCAGGGCGTCACTCAAATGAGCGTAAGTAATCCAACTCTGATCACATTCGTGATCTACATCGCAGCAATGGTGCTGATCGGCTTCATGGCCTATCGCTCCACCAACAACCTTTCCGATTACATCCTTGGCGGTCGCAGCCTCGGTAGCGTGGTGACAGCGTTGTCCGCCGGTGCTTCCGATATGAGCGGCTGGTTGTTGATGGGCCTGCCGGGCGCAATCTACATGTCCGGTCTGTCGGAAAGCTGGATCGCCATTGGCCTGATCGTCGGTGCCTACCTCAACTGGCTGTTCGTGGCCGGTCGCCTGCGGGTACAGACCGAACACAACGGCGACGCCCTGACGCTGCCGGATTACTTCTCCAGCCGTTTCGAAGATAAAAGCGGCCTGCTGCGGATCATCTCCGCCGTGGTCATCCTGGTGTTCTTCACCATCTACTGCGCCTCCGGCATCGTGGCCGGTGCCCGTCTGTTCGAAAGCACCTTCGGCATGTCCTACGAGACCGCGCTGTGGGCCGGCGCTGCGGCGACAATTGCCTACACCTTCGTCGGTGGTTTCCTGGCAGTGAGCTGGACTGACACCGTACAAGCCACGCTGATGATCTTCGCGCTGATCCTCACGCCGATCATCGTGCTGCTGGCCACCGGTGGTGTCGATACGACCTTCCTGGCGATTGAAGCGAAGAACCCTGACAACTTCAACATGCTGAAAAACACCACCTTCATCGGCATCATTTCGCTGATGGGCTGGGGCCTGGGCTACTTCGGCCAGCCGCACATCCTCGCGCGTTTCATGGCGGCGGATTCGGTGAAGTCGATTGCCAACGCACGCCGTATCTCCATGACCTGGATGATCCTGTGCCTGGGCGGCACTGTGGCCGTGGGCTTCTTCGGTATCGCTTACTTCTCCGCGCACCCGGAATTGGCTGGCCCGGTCAACGAGAACCACGAACGTGTGTTCATCGAACTGGCCAAGCTGCTGTTCAACCCATGGATCGCGGGCGTACTGCTGTCGGCCATCCTCGCGGCCGTGATGAGTACCCTGAGCTGCCAACTGCTGGTGTGCTCCAGCGCCCTGACCGAAGACTTCTACAAAACCTTCCTGCGCAAGACCGCCTCCCAGGTTGAACTGGTCTGGGTCGGCCGTCTGATGGTGCTGCTGGTGGCGCTGATCGCCATCGCCATGGCTGCCAATCCAAACAACCGCGTCCTTGGCCTGGTCAGCTACGCCTGGGCCGGTTTCGGCGCGGCGTTTGGTCCTGTGGTACTGATCTCGGTGATCTGGAAAAACATGACCCGCAACGGCGCACTGGCCGGCATCCTGGTCGGCGCGATCACCGTGATCGTGTGGAAGCACTTCGAACTGCTGGGCCTGTACGAAATCATCCCAGGCTTCATCTTCGCCAGCCTCGCGATCTTCTTCGTGAGCAAGATGGGCGCCCCGACCGCCGGTATGGTCGAGCGCTTTGATGCGGCGGAAAAAGACTACAACCTCAACAAGTAATTCGCCGGGCGTTAAGCGCTCTACGAATTGAAAAAAGGCCCGCGTCCTACGGATGGCGGGCCTTTTTTTGCGCGTGTGTGTAGGGAGTTGCTGATTTATCGGGCGTGCGCTCTGCCGTGCAAAACAGTGGTGCAGAATCCACCGCCTACTCCTCGCAGAGAAACACCGGATGTTCGCTCCTGCCAATCAAAGTGCTTTTACCCTGACCCTCGACGGGGAGCCCAGTGAACTCAACGTTTTTGAGTTTCACGGTGCGGAAGCCATCAGCCAGCCGTATTGTTTTGACCTTGAACTGGTCAGTGAGCAGCCTGACCTCGACCTGGAAAGTTTGTTGCATCGCCAGGTTTATCTGCGTTTCGATGAGCTCGGCCATGGCGTCCACGGCCTGGTCTATCGGGTGGCGCAGGGCGACTCCGGGCGTCGCCTGACGCGTTATCAGATCAAGCTCGTGCCGCAATTGGCCTACCTGGCCCACAGCAGTCACCAGCGTATTTTCCAGCATCAAACAGTGCCGCAGATTGTTGCGCAGGTGCTGGTAGAGCAGGGGGTCCCTGCCGATCAATTCGAATTTCACCTGAGCGGTGTTTACCCCGAGCGCGAGTATTGCGTGCAGTTTGCTGAAAGCGACTTGGCGTTCATTCAGCGGCTGTGTGCCGAGCAGGGGATTCACTATCACTTCCAGCACTCGCCTGAACGACACTTGCTGGTATTTGGCGATGATCAAACAGTATTCGCCCAACCCAATCAGCCAACGCCCTACATGCCAGGCTCAGGGATGGTGGCGGATACACCCGCGATCAAGCGGTTTGCCGTGCAACTGGAAACCCGCACCACGGCGGTCAACCTTCGTGACTACGATTTCCGTAAACCTAGCCTGGTGCTGGCGAGTGACGTGGCCAGCGAACAGCTGCCACGTCTTGAGGCGCAGGGCTATCCCGGCCACTTTTGCGACCGGTCCCATGGCAAGTACCTCGCGCAACGGGGGTTGGAGCGGAACCGTAGCGACTATCGAATTGCCCGCGGCAGCGGTGATGAGCCGGCATTGGTCAGCGGCCATTTCCTTACGTTGACCGGTCACCCGCGCGATCCATGGAATGACTTGTGGTTGGTGACTCACGTCACTCATGAAGGCAAGCAACCCCAGGTGTTGGAGGAGGCGGTGACCGAGGTCGCCGGTGGCGATTTTCGTCAGGGTTATCGCAACGAGTTTGTTGCTGCGCCGTGGGACGTGATTTTCCGACCGCCTTTGCCCGAGCAACCGCGGCCGACATTGGCGGGTTATCAAAACGCAGTGGTGACTGGCCCCGCCGACAGTGAAATCCACTGCGATGAATACGGGCGGGTCAAGGTGCAACTGGCCTGGGATCGAGCCGGGGAGCACGACGATCATTCCAGCTGCTGGCTGCGTGTTGCCAGCGGTTGGGCCCATGACCGCTATGGTGCGGTGCTTATTCCGCGAGTGGGTATGGAAGTGCTGGTGGGGTTCGTCAATGGTGATATGGACATGCCGCTGGTGGTGGGTTGCCTGCCCAACGCTGCGACATCGCTGCCCCTCGACCTGCCGGCCGACAAAACCCGCAGCATCTTGCGCAGTCGGAGCAGCCCCGGTGGCGGTGGCTACAACGAACTGCGCATCGAAGACCGCAAGGGCGCCGAGGAAATTTACCTGCGCGCCCAGCGAGATTGGACCCAGCACGTGCTGCATGACCAGCGGGTGGAGGTCGACAATCAACGTCGTATCAGGGTGGCGGGCGAGTCGCACCATGAGCTTCAAGGCGAAGAGCTGCGCATCACTCACGGCAATCGGCTCACCGAACTCAAGCAGGATGATCACCTGGTGATCGGCGGCTCGCAGCAGGTAAAGGCTGGGCTGACCATTCAGATCGGTGCAGGCCAAAGCGTTGTTATTGATGCGGGGGCCATCGTGACGATCCAGGCGGGAGGGCAGTCGATCACGTTGTCTGCGGGCGGTATTTTCAGCAGTGTGCCGATTCAGTTGGGAAGTGGTCCTGCTCCTGTGGCAGCGCCGTTGATGCCTGGAGTGAAGGAGAAGCTGTTGGCGGTTATCCCCGCGCCCCTGAGCCTGGTGCAGGTGGCTAGCCTCAAGCGTAGCGCTCCCTTTTGCGAAGAGTGTGAGCGCTGCAAGAGAGGGCAGTGCGATATCGCTCATTCAGCTCAGCCTTAAAAGGAAGTTATCCCCATGTCTGAACGGTTGATCCCCAGCGCTTGGCTTACACAATTCCCTCTGCTTCCCAATGAGCAGCTCTTCGTGGTGTTGGGCGCTGCCAGCGACGCCAATCCGCTTGCTGCCTGGCGAGCCACCTCAGCCGCATCGCTGCCCCAATCAATTTGGACAGGCACGGCTTACGCCGAATGGGAGGAGGTCATGCCTTACTTGGGCATCGTCGAACCTGACAGCGCCTTTCTTGAATGGGCTGCAACCACTGAAACAATGGATTGGGGGTGGCTGGCGGTATCTTCCAGTCCGTTAGACGTCGTCATCGCGCACCTCCAAAGTTTGACCAAGGTCTATCTGCCGGATGGCCAGGAAGTGTTTTTGCGATTCTGGGATGGCACCCAGTGTCTGCCGATGTTGCAGGGGCTAGGCGATGAGGCGGCAAAAGTATTGCCGGTGTTCCAGCGCTACTTGATCAACGGCCAGCCGCTGACGGTCGCGACGGGGCCTGCGACCGAGGCCAACACCAGCCCTTGGTGGCGAGTCCCCGCATCGCTCTTGGCACACCTGGCAGAGCAAGCACCGCAAACCTTGATCGATAACCTCTTGCAGTGGCTGCAAGAGCAGCGGCCCGACCTGTACACCGCCTTCACGTTGGCGACCTTGCAGCACAAGGTCGCCTATTTCGCTCGTCGGTCGGATATCACCCATGGGGCGTTGGCCGAATATCTGGCCTTAGAGTTGAGTTGAGCCCAGCGCCTGTTGCAGGTCCTCGATCAAATCTTCAATCGCCTCGATGCCCACCGACAGGCGAATCATCTCCGGCTTCACGCCGGCCTTGGCCTGTTCCTGTTCGTTCATTTGTCGATGGGTAG
Source organism: Pseudomonas sp. H1_D04 (assembly GCF_054683855.1). Classification (NCBI taxonomy): domain Bacteria; kingdom Pseudomonadati; phylum Pseudomonadota; class Gammaproteobacteria; order Pseudomonadales; family Pseudomonadaceae; genus Pseudomonas; species Pseudomonas sp. H1_D04. Next base: position 1,651,594 of record NZ_CP162826.1, on the reverse strand, counting down.
TGGACGCGGGGTGGCAGGCCAGGGACTTGGCGTCGCCGATATTCACCAAGCGTTTGAAGATTTGCAGGGCGTCGTAGAAGCGCACACCTGCCGCGTACCCGCCCTTCAGGCCGAATGAAAGGATCGCCGAGGGTTTGCCTTGCAGGTATTTCTGCGCCAATGCGTGATGGGGGTGATCCGGCAGCCCCGCATAGCTGACCCATTCCACATCGGCATGGCCTTGGAGGAATTGCGCGACCTTGAGGGCATTTTCTGTATGGCGTTCCATGCGCAGGGCCAGGGTTTCCAGGCCCTGGAGCAGCAGGAAGGCGTTCATGGGCGCCAGTGCTGCGCCGGTGTTACGCAACGGTACGGTACGCGCGCGAGCGATGAAGGCGGCGGGGCCGAACTTTTCGGTGTAGACCACGCCGTGGTAAGCCGGCTCGGGCTGGTTGAGGCCGGGGAATTTTTCCGGGTATTGGGTCCAGGGGAAGGTGCCGCTGTCGACGATCGCCCCGCCCAGGGAGTTGCCATGGCCGCCGATGTATTTGGTCAGCGAGTGCACCACAATGTCGGCGCCGAACTGGATCGGCTTGCACAGGATCGGTGTGGCCACGGTGTTGTCCACCATCAGCGGCACGCCGCGGGCATGGGCGACCTCTGCCAGGGCTTCGATGTCGATGATATTGCCCGCCGGGTTGCCGATGCTTTCGCAATACACCAGCTTGGTGTTGTCGTCGATCAGTTCGGCAATGGCCGCGGCACTGTCGTCGCGGGCGAAGCGTACGTCGACGCCAAAGCTGGGCAGCAAGTGGGCGAACAGGGTGTAGGTGCCGCCGTAGAGCTGTGGCGTGGTGACGATATTGTCGCCGGCGCGAGTGAGGGTCTGGATCGCATAGTGAATGGCCGCGCTGCCGGCCGACACGGCCAGTGCCGCAATACCGCCTTCGAGGGCGGCGATGCGTTGCTCCAACACATCATTGGTGGGGTTCATAATGCGCGTGTAGATATTGCCGGGCACGTCGAGGTTGAACAGGTCGGCACCGTGCTGGGCGTTATCGAATTCGAAAGCGACGTTCTGGTAGATCGGCACGGCCACGGCTTTGGTGGTCGGGTCCGACTTGAAGGCGTGGTGCAGTGCGATGGTGGCGTCTTTCATGATTGTTATTGACCTCCCTGGATGGTGGATGGCCACAATAAATCCGCCTTGGCGCCAGCATTTAGATTTTTTTCAGTCCCCGTCCTGCTTTTACGACATAAGCACCGCCCGGCATGCAGCCCTGCACCTTTGCGCCCGTAGAAGGTAAACTTCGCCCCCTGCGCAGGAGCAACCATGAATTATCGTCACGCCTTTCACGCCGGCAACCACGCCGATGTCTTCAAACACCTGACCTTGACCCGCCTCATCGCCCTGATGTCGCGCAAGGAGCAGCCGTTCGCCTACCTCGACACCCACGCAGGGATTGGTCTGTACGACCTGCAAGGCGACCAGGCCAATCGCACGGGTGAATATCTGGAAGGCATCGCGCGCCTTTGGGGCGAAAGCGACCTGCCGCCGCTGACTGCCGATTACATGCGCGTGCTGCACGAGATGAATCCTGACGGTCAGTTACGCTACTACCCTGGCTCGCCGGAACTGGCGCGGCGCCTCACGCGCCCACAGGACCGCGTGTTGCTCAATGAAAAGCACCCGGAGGACGGCGTGCTGCTCAAAGACAATATGAAGGGTGATCGCCGCGTCAAAGTGCACTTGGGCGAAGGCTGGCATGTGCCGCGTGCCTTGCTGCCTGTGCCGGAAAAACGCGCGCTGATGCTGATCGACCCGCCGTTTGAAAAGCTCGACGAGATGCAACGCTGCGCCGCCTCCCTCAAGGAAGCCGTCAGCCGCATGCGCCAAACCGTCGCGGCGATCTGGTACCCGGTGAAGGATCAACGCATGCTGCGTCGCTTCTACCAGGACCTGGCCGGCACCGGTGCGCCGAAGTTGCTGCGTGTGGAATTGCTGGTGCATCCGCTGGACACGCCCAACACCTTGACGGGCTCGGGCCTGGCGATTGCCAACCCGCCTTGGGGTCTGGAAGAGGAATTGCGTGAACTGCTGCCGTGGCTGTCCAAGAAGCTTGGCCAGACCCAGGGTGGGTGGCAGATGGATTGGCTTATTGCCGAATAGTCCTCGGCGCTGATCAAGTGTGGGAGGGGGCTTGCCTCCGATAGCGGTGGGTCAGCTACAGATGTACTGACTGACATTTAGCTATCGGGGGCAAGCCCCCTCCCACATTTTGATCTACGTCGGCTTTAGATCGGGCAGGTCACGCCGGTACCGCCGATCCCACAGTAGCCCTGCGGGTTCTTCGCCAAGTATTGCTGGTGATACGCCTCGGCGAAGTACACCGTTGGGGCTTCTTCGATTTCCGTGGTGATAGCACCCAGGCCGGATTTGGTCAGCTCTTGCTGATAAGTCTCGGCACTGGCCTTCGCCGCCGCCAATTGCTCAGGCGTGGTCGCATAGACCACCGAACGGTACTGGCTGCCGATATCGTTGCCCTGGCGCATGCCCTGAGTTGGGTTGTGCAATTCCCAGAACATCTTCAACAGGTCTTCGTATTTCACTTTGGCCTGGTCATAAACCACCAGCACCACTTCACTGTGACCGGTCAGGCCGGAGCAAACTTCTTCGTAAGTCGGGTTCGGCGTGTAGCCGCCCGCGTAGCCGACCACGGTGCTGACCACGCCCTCGCGCTGCCAGAACCTGCGCTCTGCACCCCAAAAGCAGCCCAGGCCGAAGATGGCAAAACCCACGTCATCGACGAACGGGCCGAGCAGTGGGTTGCCGTTGACGAAGTGCGTCTCCGGCAGGTTCATTGGGGTTTCACGACCAGGCAACGCTTGTTCTTGAGTAGGCAACACGTTTTTGTTCACCAGAATTTCCGAGCGCAAGACCATGATCAGTCCTCTCAGTCAGATTGAGTAAGGTAAGAATTCAGACAGCCAGTGTGCCCGAGTGTTACCGCGCTGTCAGGCGATTGGCCCGCGCGGGTAGCGTTTGAGCTTCTCAAGCAGCTCTGCGCCGGGGATTGGCCGGTCGAACAGGTAGCCCTGGCCCACGTCGCAGCGATGCCGACGCAGGAACGCCAGTTGCTCGGCGGTCTCGATGCCTTCGGCCACGACCTTGAGCTTGAGGTTGTGAGCCATGGCGATCACGGCCGAGGTGATTTCCATGTCGTCCTGGTTGTCCGGAATTTCATGGATAAAGCTGCGATCGATCTTAATGATGTCGATGGGGAATTTTTTCAGGTAGCTCAGCGACGAGTAACCGGTACCGAAGTCGTCCATGGCCAGGGTCAGGCCAAAACTCTTCAACTGATCCAGTTGCAGGCGCGTGTCTTCAGTGGCTTCCAGCAGCAGGCCTTCGGTCAGCTCCAGCTCCAGCAGGTTGGCCGGCAGCTCTTCTTCCTTGAGGATTGTGGCAATCGAGGCCACCAGGTCCGGGTCGGAGAACTGCTTGGGTGACAGGTTGATCGCCACCTGCAGGTTGCCCATGCCGGCGGCGCTCAGTTGCTTGCTCATGCGGCAGGCCTGGCGGGCGATCCATTTGCCGATAGGGATAATCAGCCCCGTCTCTTCGGCCACGCTGATGAACTGATCGGGACGGATCATGCCCTTTTCCGGGTGATTCCAGCGCAGCAGCGCTTCCATACCCAGCAACCGGCCGCTGCGCAGGCACAGCTTGGGCTGGTAGAACACGTCCAGTTCGTTCTGGGTCAGGGCGCGCCGCAGGTTGTTTTCCACGAACAGCTTGTAGCTGGCCTCGGCGTTCAGCGCCTCTGTAAACACCTGAACCTGGTGTTTGCCGTTGGCCTTGGCCTTGTGCAGGGCCAGGCCGGCGTTGCGCATCAGGGTCTGCGGGTCGCGCCCGTGCAGCGGCGCGCAGGCCAGGCCCACGGAACCGGTGACGCTGATCAATTGGTTGTCGACGAACATCGGTTTGTCGAGCGTCGCCAGCAATTGGCTGGCGACCTGCTGGCCGCTTTCCAGGTCGGTGTCGTCCAGCAACACCGCAAACTCGTTACTGGCAAAGCGCGCCAGGCTGCCGCTGGCACTCAGGCTGTTGCGCAGGCGGCGGGCCAGGCTGATCAACAGCTTGTCGCCGGTCTGGTGGCCAAGGCTGTCGTTGATGCGTTTGAAGTTGTCGATATCTACCAGCAACAGGCTGATCGGGCTATCGCTGTCGCGTGCAAAGCGTTCATCGAGGTTGCGGATAAACGCCGGGCGGTTGCCCAGGTTGGTCAGGTTGTCGGTATACGCCAGACGCTCGATGCGCTGCTGGGCGAGCTTGGTCTGGGTGATGTCTTCGTAGATGCCGATGTAGTGCGTCAGCTCACGGTTGTCGCCATACACCTTGGAAATCGACAACTGGCCCCAGTAGGGTTCGAGGTTCTTGCGCCGGCTCTTGAACTCGCCCTGCCAGCTGTTGCTCTTGGCCAGGCTCGATGGGGCGTCGAACAGCAATTCGCTGAGGTTTTCCAGGGCGGGCAATTGCGCCAGGCGGTGGCCGTGGACTTCTTCGGCGCTGTACTGGGTGATCGCGGTGAAGCTGGGGTTGACGTACTCCACCACGCCGTCGCAATTGACCAGCAGAAAGGCGTTGGCGCTTTGCTCCACCGCACGCTGGAACAAATGCAGGGCGCTGGTGGCAGTACGGCGGTTGTGGTTGTTGATCACTTGCGCGAACTGGTCAGCGAGCTCGCCGGCGAAGGCGATCTCGTCAGCCTGCCAGTCACGCGGGCTGCCGCACTGCTCCAGGCACAATACGCCGACCACTTGGCCGTCGACGCGGATGCTCGCATCGAGCATGGCGTGGATGTCTCTGTTGCGTAGATTCTCGGCCATTTCGCGGGTGCGCGGATCGCGCATGGCGTTGGTGGCGTCGATAGCGCGGCTGCTTTGCAAGGCTTCCAGATAATCCGGGAAGCGGCTGGCATCGATGGGTTCGGGCAGATGGTGCTGTTGGTTGTCGCGGTGGTAAGCCGAGATTGGCACCAGGCGCTGGTCTTCGAGGTTCCAGATGCTGGCGCAGTCGATCTGGTAGATATCGCAGGCGCTGCGCGTGATCAGCTCGGCGGCTTCCTGAAGCGAATTGTTGGCGGTGTAGCGCTGGCGGGCCAGCAACAGGATCAGTTCCTGCTGGGCGCGCACTCGTTCCAGGTGCTGCAATTGCTCCTGCTGGGCGCGCTGGTTCAGCTCCAGGGCGATTTGCAGGCGGCTGTTCTGGCTTTCCAGATCCTCGGTCGGGACGGGTAAGGGAAGCTCGCTGAACAGACCATCAACCACCATCAGGTAGCCGCGCAGCAGATGGCGATTGTGTTGTTTGTAGGCTTCGCCCATTTCCAGCAGGCTCAGGGGGCCGTCACTGGTGTGCAGGGTGTAGCGCACCAGGTAATGAGGGCTCTGGGTCAATTGCTGCTGGATGATGTCGTGTAGTTGATAGCGGGCCTGGGGTTCCATCAGGCTGGCGTAGGGCGTGCCGAGCAGGGCACACAACTCGACCGCAGGCAGGCCGAATTGGCGCTCGCAATTGGGGTCAAGGTACAGGAGAGCCCAGCTTGCCTCATTAAGCCGCTCGAAACGCAGCATACCGAGGCGCGAAGGCACCGGTAACTGCGTCACTACCTCGGCCGCCATACGGGCGACATCGGGTTGGCTTTTCATGGGGAGACTCACTTCAAAAAACGCGCACGGCGCAGGGCTCACGCCCTCTTTTTTTGTTGCCTGTGGCAAGGTTGCATCATGCGGCACAGACTGACAAGAGAGGATGAAGGCTAAGTGCTATAAGGGGGTTATCGGCCGGGCGAGGGATTTCTTCAATCGAGATGACAGAAGGTGTACAAACCTGTTCTGTCTGTATAGAAAAGCAAAAAAAGCCCCGCCAAATTGACGGGGTTGAGGTACGAGCGTGGCGCTCGGAAATCGGTGCAACCAAGTCTCCCCGGTGAAGGGGAGACCTGATCTGGCTTACAGCAAGATGGTGCGGATGTCGTTCAGCAGCTGGCTCAGACGCTGGGTAAAGCGTGCAGCGGCCGCGCCGTTGATCACACGGTGATCGTAGGACAGCGACAGTGGCAGCATCAGCTTCGGCTGGAACGCTTTACCGTCCCAGACCGGCTGGATGGTTGCCTTGGAAACACCCAGGATCGCCACTTCCGGCGCGTTGACGATTGGCGTGAAGCCAGTGCCGCCAATGTGACCGAGGCTGGAGATCGTGAAGCAGGCGCCTTGCATGTCGTCTGCGGTCAGCTTCTTGTCGCGGGCCTTGGCAGCCAACGCAGCCGCTTCGGCAGCGAGTTGCAGCAGGCTCTTCTGGTCGACGTTCTTGATGACCGGTACCAGCAGGCCGTCAGGGGTGTCTACAGCGAAGCCCACGTTGACGTATTTCTTGCGAATGATCGCTTTGCCGCTTGGCGCCAGTGAGCTGTTGAAGTCCGGCAGCTCCTTGAGCAGGTGTGCACACGCCTTGAGCAGCAGTGGCAACACGGTCAGTTTCACGCCAGCCTTCTCGGCCACGGCTTTCTGCGCAACGCGGAAAGCTTCCAGGTCGGTGATGTCGGCCTGGTCGAACTGGGTTACGTGCGGAATGTTCAGCCAGCTGCGGTGCAGACTCGACGCGCCGATTTGCATCAGGCGAGTCATTGGCACTTCTTCGGTCTCGCCGAAGCGGCTGAAGTCCACGACCGGGATCGGTGGAATGCCTGAGCCGCCGGTAGCAGCGCCGGCAGCCGGAGCTTCCTTGGCTTTCTGCATCATGGCTTTGACGTAAACCTGCACATCTTCCTTCAGCACGCGGCCATGTGGGCCAGTGGCCGACACAGCGTTCAGCTCGACGCCGAATTCACGGGCCAGTTGGCGTACCGCCGGGCCAGCGTGAACCTTGGCACCGCTTGGCGCAGGTGCAGCAGCAGCTGGGGCCGGTGCGGCCTCGGCTTTTGCAGCAGGTGCAGGTGCAGCGGCCGGTGCAGCTTCAGCTTTGGCAGCAGCCGGAGCGGCGGCGGCGGGGGCTGGAGCGGCAGCCGGTGCGGCGCCTTGTACTTTCAGCTTGAGGATGAAGTCACCGGTGCCGACTTCGTCTTCCAGCTTGACTGCGATGCTTTCCACCACGCCGGCAGCCGGCGAAGGAATTTCCATGGAAGCCTTGTCGGATTCCAGGGTGATCAGCGATTGGTCGGCTTCGACGGTGTCGCCAACCTTGACCAGCAGCTCGATGATCTTGGCCTTGCCCGACGAACCGATGTCCGGAACATGAATGTCCTGAACAGAGGCGGCGGCCGGTGCAGCAGCCGGGGCCGCAGGGGCCTCGGCTGCAGCGGCAGGCTTTTCAGCGGCAGGCGCTGGTGCAGCAGCGGCAGCAGGAGCCGCCGCAGGTGCAGCATCAGCGGCACCTTCGATTTCCAGCTCCAGCAGTTCGTCGCCTTCTTTCAGGCGGTCGCCCAGCTTCACTTTCAGGCTCTTGACCACGCCGGCCTTGGGAGCAGGGATTTCCATGCTCGCCTTGTCCGACTCCAGGGTCAGGATGCTCTGGTCGGCTTCGACTTTGTCGCCGACCTTCACAAACAGCTCGATTACTTCACCTTCACCGCTGCCGATGTCAGGTACGCGAATGAGTTCGCTCACAAAAATCTCCTCAGCAGTCCAGTGGGTTGCGTTTTTCCGGGTTGATCCCGAACTTGACGATAGCGTCAGCCACCACCTTAGGTTCGATCTCACCACGGTCAGCCAAGGCTTCCAGGGCTGCCAACACCACGAAGTGACGGTCGACTTCGAAGAAGTGACGCAGCTTCTTACGGCTGTCACTGCGGCCGAAACCGTCGGTACCCAGGACTTTGAATTCCTTGGATGGGACCCACTGGCGAATTTGTTCAGCGAACAGCTTCATGTAGTCGGTAGAGGCAATGACTGGACCTTTACGGCCGGCCAGGCACTCTTCGACGTAGCTCTTCGCGGGTTTCTGACCAGGATGCAGGCGGTTGCTGCGCTCTACGGCCAGGCCGTCGCGACGCAGTTCGTTGAAGCTGGTAACGCTCCACACGTCGGCGCCGACGTTGAATTCGTCACGCAGGATCTTCGCTGCTTCACGCACTTCACGCAGGATGGTGCCGGAGCCCATCAGCTGTACGTGGTGCGCTGCTTCCTTGGTGTCTTCTTCGAGCAGGTACATGCCCTTGATGATGCCTTCCTCGACACCGGCCGGCATGGCTGGCTGCTGGTAGGACTCGTTCATCACGGTGATGTAGTAGAAAACGTCCTGCTGCTCTTCGGTCATCTTCTTCATGCCGTCCTGGATGATCACCGCCAGCTCATAGCCGTAGGTTGGATCAAAGGTGCGGCAGTTCGGGATGGTGGCAGCCAGGATGTGGCTGTGACCGTCTTCGTGTTGCAGGCCTTCGCCGTTCAGCGTGGTCCGGCCGGCGGTGCCGCCGATCAGGAAGCCACGGGTACGGCTGTCGCCTGCTGCCCAAGCCAGGTCGCCGATACGCTGGAAGCCGAACATCGAGTAGAAGATGTAGAACGGCAGCATCGGCTGGTTGTGGCTGGAGTACGAAGTACCGGCAGCGATGAAGGAGCTCATGGCGCCCGCTTCGTTGATGCCTTCTTCGAGGATCTGGCCCTTCTTGTCTTCCTTGTAGAACATCACCTGGTCTTTATCGACTGGCTCATAGAGCTGGCCGACGGAGGAGTAGATGCCCAACTGACGGAACATGCCTTCCATACCGAAGGTACGGGCTTCGTCCGGGATAATCGGAACGATGCGTGGACCGATTTCCTTGTCCTTGACCAACTGCGCGAGGATCCGCACGAAGGCCATGGTGGTGGAAATTTCACGGTCGCCCGAACCGTCCAGGATAGCCTTGAGGGTGCTCAGGTCCGGGGTCGGTACGGAGAAACTGTTGGCGCGGCGCTGTGGTACGAAACCGCCCAGTGCAGTGCGGCGCTCGCTCAGGTAGCGGGCTTCGGCGCTGTTTGGCTCTGGCTTGAAGAACGGCAGGTTTTCCAGCTCTTCGTCCTTGACCGGGATGTCGAAGCGGTCGCGGAACAACTTCAGGCTGTCGACGTCGACTTTCTTGGTGTTGTGCGCAGTGTTCTTCGCTTCGCCAGCACCGGTGCCATAACCCTTGATGGTCTTGGCCAGGATGACGGTTGGTTGTTCTTTGTGGTTGACCGCTTCGTGGTACGCCGCGTAGACCTTGTACGGGTCGTGGCCGCCACGGTTGAGTTTCCAGATCTCGTCGTCGGACAGGTCTGCAACCATTGCCTTGAGTTCAGGCGTGTTGAAGAAGTGTTCACGTACGAACGCGCCGTCTTTGGCTTTGTAGTTCTGGTACTCGCCGTCGATGACTTCGTCCATGCGACGTTGCAGGATACCGTCAACGTCCTTGGCCAGCAGTGGGTCCCAGAAACGGCCCCAGATGACTTTGGTCACGTTCCACTGAGCACCGCGGAACACGCCTTCGAGTTCCTGGATGATCTTGCCGTTGCCGCGAACCGGGCCGTCGAGGCGCTGCAGGTTGCAGTTGATGACGAAGATCAGGTTGTCCAGCTTCTCGCGGCCGGCCAGGGAGATGGCGCCCAGGGATTCCGGCTCGTCGCACTCGCCGTCGCCCAGGAAGCACCAGACTTTCTGCTTGCCTTCAGGGATGAAGCCACGGGCTTCCAGGTACTTCATGAAACGTGCCTGGTAGATCGCTTGAATTGGACCCAGACCCATGGAAACGGTCGGGAACTGCCAGAAATCAGGCATCAGCCAAGGGTGCGGGTAGGACGACAAGCCGCCACCGTCGACTTCCTGGCGGAAGTTGTTCATCTGGTCTTCGGTGATACGACCTTCCATGAACGCGCGGGCATAAACGCCTGGCGAGGTGTGACCCTGGAAGTAGATCAGGTCGCCGCCGTGTTCGTCGGTCGGGGCCTGGAAGAAGTAGTTGAAGCCGATGTCATACAGGGTTGCGCTGGAAGCGAAGCTGGAGATGTGACCGCCCAGGTCCGAATCTTTCAAGTTCGTGCGCATTACCATCGCCATGGCGTTCCAACGTACCAGCGAGCGAATGCGGCGTTCCATGAACAGGTCGCCAGGCATGCGTGCTTCGTGGGTAACGGGGATGGTGTTGCGGTATGGCGTGGTGATGGCGTAGGGCAGTTGCGAGCCGCTGCGGGTCGCGAGTTCGCCCATACGGGTCATCAGGTAGTGAGCACGGTCTTCGCCTTCTTTGTCGAGAACCGATTCCAGGGCGTCCAGCCATTCCTGGGTTTCGACGGGATCGAGGTCTTGCATGGCTTGCTCCAGGGCGGAAAGGCTACCAGAATCGGTTGCCTGAAGTTTGCGACTGGCCTTGTGGGCAGACGACATAAATTCTTGGATGGCCGAAGGTTGCTTCGGCGTCCTGTAGTTTTACTACAAATCGTCGGCCATTTCAGCCTTTCGAATGTATATACGAGTAGTAAAACTACACAAGACCGAGCGTATGGCTCGGTCTGGCTGGTGAGCATAATCGTTATTGTTGATCTTTTGCGAACAAGAAAAGGTAGAAGTTTAATGTTGTCTGCCAAAAACTATAAATTTTCAGCTATTTATAACCTTTGTTCGACAGTCCTTCATCGAGCGTGCCTCTTGCGTTCGCAGCAACAAGCCCATTACGCGCCGATCAAGGATAGACCATGAGCCTTCCAATGCTGGCCGAATTGCCGGCCATTCTCCTCCCAATTGCCCAGCGGGCCGAGCAGTCATTTCGTGACGCAGTGGCCGCGCTGGACGACGATCATGGACTTTGTACGTGGACGCCGCAACGCTGGGCCGACTTCACCCGGGTGTGCGCCGCCAGTGATTTCGTCATTGAACAGAGCGTCCGTGACCCTTTGATGTTGCTGGAGCTGGTGGCCTGGGGTGAGCTGGACCGCGGCTTTGCGCCGGGCGAGCTGTGCGGGCAAATTGCAGGCGCTGTGCAACAGGCCGAAACCGAAGACGAACTGGGCCGCGTATTGCGTCGCCAGCGCACGCGCCAGCAAGTACGGATTATTTGGCGCGACCTGACCCGTCAGGCTGATCTGGTGCAGACCTGTCGAGATCTGTCCGACATGGCTGACGCCTGCATCGACCAAGCCTACCAATGGCTGTACCAACGCCACTGCGTGCAGTTCGGCACGCCCACCGGCCGGCGCAGCGGCGAGCCGCAGCACATGGTCATCCTTGGCATGGGCAAGCTCGGCGCGGTGGAGCTGAACCTCTCGTCGGATATCGACCTGATCTTCGCCTACCCCGAAGGCGGCGAAACAGTGGGCGTGAAGCGTTCACTGGATAACCAGGAGTTCTTCATTCGCCTTGGTCAAAAACTGATCAAGGCCCTCGACCCCATGACCGTCGACGGTTTTGTGTTCCGCGTTGATATGCGCCTGCGTCCCTACGGTTCGGCCGGAGCGCTGGTGCTCAGCTTCAATGCGCTGGAGCAGTACTACCAGGATCAGGGCCGCGACTGGGAACGCTACGCCATGATCAAGGCGCGCGTAGTGGCAGGCGACCAGGTAGCCGGTGCGCAATTGCTCGATATGCTGCGACCGTTTGTGTACCGCCGCTACCTGGACTTCTCCGCCATCGAAGCGCTGCGCACCATGAAGCAGTTGATCCAGCAGGAAGTGCGGCGCAAAGGCATGGCCGACAATATCAAGCTCGGCTCGGGCGGTATCCGCGAGGTGGAGTTCATCGCTCAGGCCTTCCAGCTGATTCACGGCGGTCGCGACCTCAGCCTGCAACAACGCCCGCTGCTCAAAGTGCTCGGTACCCTGGAGGGCCAGGGTTACCTGCCGCCGGCGGTGATCGCCGAGTTGCGCAATGGCTACGAATTCCTGCGCTACACCGAGCATGCCATCCAGGCAATAGCTGACCGCCAGACCCAAATGCTTCCGAGCACTCCGGAAGATCAGGCGCGCATTGCCTTTATGCTGGGCTTTGCCGACTGGTCCGCGTTCCATGAGCGCCTGATGCACTGGCGTGGCCGGGTGGACTGGCACTTCCGCCAAGTGATTGCCGACCCCGATGAAGAAGAGGGCGAAGAAAGCGAGTTGGTAGTGGGCGGTGAGTGGTTGCCGCTCTGGGAAGAGTCCCAGGATGAAGACGCCGCCTGCCGCCAATTGACCGAAGGCGGCTTCACTGACGCGCCCAGGGCGCTCAAGGCTCTGGCTGGTTTGCGCGGGAGCCCGCAGTTACGTGCGATGCAACGCCTCGGTCGCGAACGGCTGGATGCGTTTATCCCGCGCCTGTTGGCCCAGGCGGTCGAACACGCCAACCCGGACCTGGTGTTGGAGCGCGTGCTGCCGCTGGTGGAGGCCGTCGCCCGTCGCTCCGCTTACCTGGTGCTGCTCACGGAAAACCCCGACGCCCTGCGCCGCCTGTTGACCCTGTGCGCCGCCAGCCCGTGGATTGCTGAGCAGATCACCCGTTTCCCGCTGTTGCTGGACGAGTTGCTCAACGAAGGCCGCCTGTTCAAGCCGCCGCTGGCGCCGGAGTTGGCCGCCGAATTGCGCGAGCGCCTCACGCGTATCCCCGAGGACGACCTTGAGCAGCAGATGGAAGCGCTGCGTCACTTCAAGCTCGCCCACCGCCTACGCGTGGCCGCTTCGGAAATCGCCGGCAGCCTGCCGTTGATGAAAGTCAGCGACTACCTGACCTGGCTCGCCGAAGCCATCCTCGAACAAGTGCTGGCCCTGGCCTGGCGCCAGACCGTGGCGCGCCATGGCTCGCCGCAGCGTCTGGACGGCACCCTGTGCGATCCTGGGTTCATTATTGTCGGTTATGGGAAAGTCGGCGGGATCGAACTGGGGCATGGTTCGGACCTGGATCTGGTGTTTATCCATGATGGCGATCCGCAGGCCGAAACCGATGGCGCCAAGCCGATTGACGGCGCGCAGTTCTTCACGCGCCTTGGCCAGCGCATCATTCACCTGCTGACCACCCAGACCAACTCCGGTCAGTTGTATGAAGTGGACATGCGCCTGCGACCTTCCGGTGCGTCCGGTTTGCTGGTCAGTTCGCTGGGTGCATTTGATCGCTATCAACAAAATGAAGCGTGGACCTGGGAGCATCAGGCCCTGATCCGCGCGCGGGTGCTGGTTGGCAGTCAGGATGTGGGCCGTGCGTTCGAGCAGGTACGGGCTAAAGTGTTGGGGCGTGAGCGGGATCTGGCGAAACTGCGCCAGGAGGTCAGCGAGATGCGCGCCAAGATGCGTGACAACCTGGGCACCAAGGCCACCACAGCCGGTACCGGCGCCAATGCCTTCGACGCCGCGGCCGTGTTCGACCTCAAGCAGGACGCCGGAGGTATCGTCGATATTGAATTTATGGTGCAATACGCGGCTTTGGCGTGGTCTGCCCAGCACCCATCGTTGCTGCGCTACACCGACAATATCCGCATTCTGGAAGGCCTGGAGCAGGTGGGGTTGATGCCCGCCGCCGATGCCCACCTGCTGCGCGAGGTGTATAAGGCCTACCGTTCCGCTGCGCATCGCCAGGCCTTGCAAAACGAGGCCGGTACGGTGGCGGGGGATCAGTTCGCCGACGAACGGCGACAGGTGATGCGCATCTGGCAGGAGCTGGGGTTGAGCTGAAACACTATTAGGGCGGGGAGGCATAAGCCTCCCCGCATCGTTTGTGGAAACTACATGAATATTCTGATCGTTGGGCCCAGTTGGGTCGGTGACATGGTGATGGCACAGACACTGTTCCAGTGCTTGCGCCAGCGCCACCCAGACTGCCAGATCGACGTGCTCGCTCCTGAGTGGAGCCGGCCGATCCTTGAGCGCATGCCCGAAGTGCGCAACGCCTTGAGCTTCCCGCTCGGCCACGGCGCCCTGGAGCTGGCAACCCGCCGTCGCATCGGCAAATCCCTGGCCGGCCAGTATGACCAGGCGTTCCTGTTGCCCAACTCGCTGAAGTCGGCGCTGGTGCCGTTTTTTGCTGGCATCCCCAAGCGCACCGGCTGGCGCGGTGAGTTTCGCTACGTATTGCTTAACGATGTGCGCACGTTGGATAAGGCGCGCTACCCGCTGATGATCGAACGATTCATGGCGTTGGCATATGAGCCAGGCGCGGAGCTGCCCAAGCCGTACCCGCGCCCGAGCCTGCAGATCGACCCAGTAACCCGCGACGCGGCCCTGGCCAAGTTCGGCCTGACGCTGGATCGCCCGGTGCTTGCCCTGTGCCCTGGCGCCGAGTTTGGCGAGTCCAAGCGCTGGCCAGCGGAGCACTACGCCAAAGTCGCCGAGATGAAGATTCGCGAAGGCTGGCAAGTGTGGTTGTTCGGCTCGAAAAAAGATCATCCGGTGGGTGAAGAGATTCGCCAGCGCCTGATTCCTGGCCTGCGCGAAGAGTCGGTGAACCTGAGTGGCGACACATCGCTGGCCGAGGCGATTGACCTGCTGTCTTGCGCGGATTCGGTGGTGTCCAACGACTCCGGCCTGATGCACGTGGCCGCAGCGCTGAACCGCCCATTGGTGGCCGTGTACGGTTCGACGTCTCCAGGGTTTACCCCGCCCCTGGCCGACAAGGTTGAAGTGGTGCGCCTGGGCCTGGAATGCAGCCCGTGCTTTGACCGTACTTGCCGTTTCGGCCACTACAACTGCATGCGCCAGTTGCTGCCTCAGCCGGTGAACGAGGCTTTGCAGCGGTTGCAGGGCACTGCGGTCGAGGTTCACTGAGTTGCGGGTACTGGTAATCAAGACCTCATCCCTGGGCGACGTGATTCATGCGTTGCCGGCACTCACCGACGCGGCGCGGGCGATCCCCGGCATTCGATTCGACTGGGTGGTGGAAGAAGGCTTCGCCGAGATCCCGACCTGGCACCCGGCCGTAGACAAAGTGATCCCGGTGGCGATCCGCCGCTGGCGCAAGAACCTCTGGCAGACCATCAAAAGCGGCGAGTGGCGGCGTTTCAAGCAGCAGATCCAGTCGACCAAATACGACCTGGTGATCGACGCCCAAGGCCTGCTCAAAAGTGCCTGGCTGACCCGCTATGTGCGTGCTCCGGTAGCGGGCTTCGATAAGAACTCCGCCCGTGAACCCATTGCGGCGCGCTTCTACTCGCGACGCCTGGCCGTGGCCCGTGGGCAACACGCGGTGGAGCGTCTGCGCCAGCTGTTCGCCGTGGCGCTGGGTTATGACTTGCCCAAAGGCTTGGGCGACTACGGCCTGAGCACCGAAAAACTGCTCGGCCTGCCGCCGAAAAAACCGTTTGTGCTGCTGTTGCACGGCACCACCTGGGACACCAAACACTGGCCCGAAGCCTATTGGCGCGAGCTGGCTGAGCGCATGGGCCGCTTGGGTGTGGACGTGAAATTACCTTGGGGCAATGCCGCCGAAAAAGCCCGCGCCGAACGCCTGGCCCAAGGCTTGGGCAACGCCGAAGTGTTGCCCAAACTCAACCTGGCCGGCGTCGCTCGGGTATTGGCTGGCGCCCGTGCCTGCGTCGCGGTGGACACCGGTCTCGGCCACTTGGCTGCCGCGTTGGACGTGCCGACCATTTCCCTGTTCGGCCCCACCAACCCCGGCCTGACCGGCGCTTACGGCAAGGGCCAGATTCACTTGGGCAGCGACTGGTCGTGCGCACCGTGTCTGCAAAAGCAATGTACCTATCAACCCACGGCCGACGACCTGCGTCGGTTCGACATCAAGCGCGAGTCGCCCCTGTGCTTTACGCGCCTGAACCCTGAGCGTGTGGCAAGCCGGCTGAGCACGTTGTTATTGGCTGAGGAGCTGCACTGATGCAACTGGCTTTTGTTCTGTACAAATACTTCCCCTTCGGTGGCCTGCAGCGCGACTTCATGCGCATCGCCCTGGAGTGCCAGCAGCGCGGCCATCAGATTCGTGTCTACACGCTGATCTGGGAAGGCGACATCCCGCCCGGCTTCGAAGTGCTGGTGGCGCCGGTCAAGGCGTTCTTCAACCATAAGCGCAACGAGAAGCTCAGTGCGTGGATGGAGGCCGACCTCGCCAAGCGCCCGGTGGACCGCCTGATCGGCTTCAACAAGATGCCAGGCCTGGACGTGTACTACGCCGCCGATGGCTGCTTTGAAGACAAGGCGCAAAACCTGCGCCATTCGCTGTACCGCAGCTTTGGCCGCTACAAGCACTTTGCCGAATACGAGCGTGCGGTGTTCGCCAAGGACGCCAAGACTGAAGTCCTGATGATCTCCGAGGTGCAGCAGCCGCTTTTCATCAAGCATTACGACACCCCGCTGGAACGCTTCCATCTGCTGCCGCCGGGCATTGCCCAGGACCGTCGCGCGCCGCCGAACGCGGCTGAAATCCGCGAAGGTTTCCGCAAGGAATTCAACCTCGGCGATGACGACCTGCTGCTGGTGCAGATCGGCTCCGGATTCAAGACCAAGGGCGTCGACCGCAGCCTGAAAGCCTTGGCCGCGTTGCCGTCTGAACTGAAGAAACGTACGCGCCTGTTTGTAATCGGCCAGGACGACCCCAAAGTATTCCAACTGCAAAGCGCCACTCTTGGGCTGGGCGACAACGTGCAGTTCCTCAAGGGGCGCAGCGATATCCCGCGTTTCCTGCTGGGCGCCGACCTGCTGATCCACCCGGCGTACAACGAAAACACCGGCACCGTGTTGCTCGAAGCCCTGGTGGCTGGGTTGCCGGTGTTGGTTTCTGCCGTGTGTGGCTATGCGCACTACATCGCCGAAGCTGACAGTGGGCTGGTGCTGGACGAGCCGTTTGAACAGGCTCAGTTGAACCAGTACCTGGCGCAAATGTTGACCGATTCTGCACAGCGCGCGGCCTGGGGCCGCAATGGGTTGGCCTTCGCCGAGACGGCCGACCTCTACAGCATGCCGCAGCACGCTGCGGATGTGATTCTGGCGGAGCCAAAACGATGAAGTTGATTCTTGCCGAACCGTTCAAGACGTTATGGGCCGGGCGTGATGCTTTCGCCGAAGTCGAGAAACTGCAAGGCCAGGTATTCCGTGAACTGGCAGCGCGTCGCACGCTGCGCACCGAGGTGGATGGCCGCCCGTATTTCGTGAAGATTCATCGCGGTATTGGCTGGGCAGAAATCTTCAAGAACTTGATCACCGCCAAGTTGCCGGTACTGGGCGCCGGCCTGGAATGGGATGCCATTCACCGCTTGCAGGAGATCGGCGTACCGACTATGACCGGCGTGGCCTTCGGCGAAAAAGGCAGCAACCCGGCGGACCAACACTCGTTCATCATCACCGAAGAACTGGCGCCGACCCTCAGCCTTGAAGACGTGACCCTCAACTGGGCCGCCGAGCCGCCCGCACCTGCCTTGCGTCACGCCCTCACCGCAGAGCTGGCGCGCATGGTCGGCGACATGCACCGGGGCGGCGTGAACCATCGCGACTGCTACCTGTGCCACTTCCTGCTGGACACGTCCAAGCCGATCGACGCGCGTGACATCAAACTCTCGGTGATCGACCTGCACCGCGCCCAAATGCGGGCCCATTTGCCGCTGCGCTGGCGCGACAAGGACCTGTCGGCACTGTATTACTCAGCGCTGGACATCGGCCTGACCCGTCGCGACAAACTGCGCTTCCTCAAGGGCTATTTCCGCCAGCCGCTGCGCCAGATCCTGACCGAGCAATCGGCGTCCCTGAGCCTGATGCAGCGCAAGGCCGACAAGCTGTACGCACGCAAGCAACGCTACGGGGATGCGATCTGATGGCGGGTTGGAACCTGGAACCTGCTTATGCCGCCCTGGCGGATGATTTTGGAAGCCTCGACGCGGTGTTCGCCCTGCAAGGCGAGCGGCTGACCCGCGATCCGTTATCGGAAGTGATCCGGGTGCAGCGCGGCGGGGTCAATTACTACGTCAAGCGCTACACCGGCGCCGGCAAGGGCCTGCGGCGTTATCTGGGCAAGCCGCGGGTAAAGTCCGAATGGCAGAACCTCAAGCGCTTCGCCAAGTGGGGCATTCCCACCGCCGATGTGGTGGCTTGGGGCCTGGAGCGCAGTGGCCTGGCCTACGACCGTGGTGCGATGATCACTCGTGAGTTGCCTAATACCGAAGATCTTTCGGTGGTGGCCGAGCGTAAAGATGCGCGCCTGCGCGACCCCAAGTGGGTCGATGTCGTCAGCCGCCAACTCGCCGAGTACACGCGCACGATGCACGACCAGCGCTTTACCCATAACGATTTGAAGTGGCGCAACCTGCTGATCGACGACCAGCAGACCCTGTACCTGATCGATTGCCCCAACGGCGATTTCTGGCGCGGTTTCTGGCTCAAGTACCGCATCACCAAGGACTTGGCCTGCCTCGACAAGGTGGCCAAGTATCACCTGTCGGCTACCCAGCGTCTGCGTTTCTACATGCAGTACCGTGGGTGTCGGCACCTGAGCGATTCGGACAAGCGGCGGATCCGCCACGTAGTGAAGTTTTTCGAGGGACGCGAATGAGTGATTTTCTGGCGGCTGAAGACCGTGCCTTGCTGGAGCGCCACGGCCTCGCGACATTCGACGCGCTGTGGGCCAAGCAACTGGACGCGGTGGACGAGCCCAACACCAGCCGTGGCGGCTGGAGTAGCGTGTTTCGTCTGGAGCTCGATGGCCACGGGTATTACCTAAAGCGCCAGAGCAACTACCTCACGCGCAGCTTGCACCGACCGCTGGGCGAGCCGAGTTTCTCCCGTGAGTTTCGCAATATCAGTCGTTACCGCACGCTGGGTATCCCGGCCTTGCAGGCGGCGTTTTACGGGGAGCGCAAGGTCGCCGGTGAACACCGCGCAATGCTGCTGACCCGCGCTCTCGACGGCTGGAATGACTTGGATTCATTGCTGGAGCAGTGGCCGCAACTGAGCGACGCCCAGCACCGCGCGATCCTGCTGGCGTGCGGCCAATTGGCGCGCCGGTTGCACAGCCTCGGCCAGGTGCATGGCTGCTTTTACCCCAAGCATATTTTCCTGCAGGCGACCGGCGACGGTTATGCCGCGCAGTTGATCGACCTGGAAAAAACCCGCCCGCTGCTGTTCGGCTGGCGTGATCGGGTCAAAGACCTGGAACCGTTGTTGCGTCGTGCACGGCAGTGGTCGGACGTGCAGGTGCGTCAACTGCTGGCGGCCTACCTTGATCAGCCCGAAGACAGCGCGCTGGTCGCGACCTGGCTGCAACGCCTGACGGTTCGGCGTAGCCACAAGGAGAACCGCTGATGCGCCTGTCCGAGCTGAAAAGCGCCGGCCGCACACCGAGCCTGCCCCTGACCCTTGACCTGGCGGATGCCGCTGGCCCCGGCCAACTGCAACTGCTGAGCCTTTTGCGCGTGTTACCGGGCGAGCGTTACGTGGGCGCGGCAGTCTGGCGCGGGCGTCCGGTGCTGGCCAAGTTATTGGTGGGCAGCAAGGCCGCGCGGCACTTTCAGCGTGAGCTGAGTGGCGTACGACTACTGGCCGAACAAGGCCTGACCACGCCGCTGTTGCTCGCCGATGGCCTGCAGGAAGGCGAAGGCGGCTGGCTGCTGTTTGAATTTATCGAAGGCGCCGAAAGCCTGGCCGATGCCTGGCATGCCGTCGAAGGCCTGCCACCGTTGGCTGACGAGCAAACCGCCGTGCTCGCCGAAGCACTGGGCGCGATTGCCCAGATGCACACCAAAGGCTTGTGGCAGGAAGACCTGCACCTGGACAACCTGCTGCGCCAGGACGGCAAACTGTACCTGATCGACGGTGCCGGTATCCGCGTCGAAGAGGCCGGCAAGCCGCTGTCGCGTAACCGCGTGCTGGAAAACCTCGGCGTGTTTTTCGCCCAGTTGCCGAAAAACCTTGAGCCGTTTACCGAAGAGTTGCTGGTGTATTACCTGCTGAGCAACGGCGAACACGCCTTGCCGCTGGAAGCCCTGGAGAAGCAGGTGCGCAAGGTCAGCGCTTGGCGCTTGAAGGACTTTTTGAACAAGGTCGGCCGCGAATGCACGTTGTTCAGCGTGGTACGCGGAGCCTTTGGTTTGCGCGCGATTCGTCGCGAAGAAGAGGCCGCGATGCTGCCGGTGCTGGAACAGGCCGATGCGCTGCTCGACCAGGGCCACTTGTACAAGACCGGTGGTGCCGCGAGCGTTGCCAAGGTCGAGGTTGCCGGTCGCCCGCTGGTTATCAAGCGCTACAACATCAAGGGCTTTGCCCACTGGCTCAAGCGCTTCTGGCGCCCAAGTCGGGCCTGGCATTCCTGGCGCGAAGGCAATCGCCTGGCGTTCCTTGGTATCGCCACGCCGAAGCCTTTGGCTGTGTTGGAAAAGCGCTTTTTTTGGCTGCGCAGTCGGGCTTATCTGATCACCGAATACCTGCCGGGCCCGGACATCATCGAGCGTTTCGCGCCCTATATTGAACACGGTGATGCACCGGAAGGTGAGCTGCTGGCACTCGACAAGCTGTTTGCCGAACTGATCCGCGAACGCATCAGCCATGGCGATTTCAAGGGCCATAACCTGTTCTGGGACAAGGATCGCTGGTCGCTGATCGACCTCGATGCAATGTGCCAACACACCTCCGCCGCCAGCTTCGCCACGGCATACGCGAAGGATCGTGCGCGGTTTATGCGTAATTGGCCGCAGGACAGTGCGTTGTACAAACTGATTGATCAGCGACTGCCCAAAACCATCGACTGAACACGTGCTTCCCGTGGTGAGCGGTCTTCCTGCGGTGAATGGGCTTCCTGTGGTGAGCTGTCTCCCTGTGGTGAGTGTGCTTCTTGTGGTGAGCGGGCTTGCCCCGCGCTGGGCTGCGTAGCAGCCCCACTAGACGCACCGCAATGCTTCAGGTAAATCGCAGCGGCTGGTTTTGGGGCCGCTGCGCAGCCCAGCGCGGGGCAAGCCCGCTCACCACAGTTATGGTGCTCTCCTTAAGTGTTGTGTCAGCAAAAGTGCTTGGGCATTTGTGAGTGAAGAACGACAGCGCTTACACGTGGTGAGCGGTCTTCCTGTGATGAGCGGTCTTCCTGTGGTGAGCGGGCTTGCCCCGCGCTGGGCTGCGCAGCAGCCCCACTAGAAGCACCGCAGTGCTTCAGGTAAATCGCAGCGGCTGGTTTTGGAGCCGCTGCGCAGCCCAGCGCGGGGCAAGCCCGCTCACCACAGTTATGGTGCTCTTCTTAAGTGTTGTGTCAGCAACAGTGCTTGGGCATTTGTGAGTGAAGAACGACAGCGCTTACGCACTCAGTATTTTCTATCTTACTGATTTTTATAGATAAAAAACCTGGCATGGCCTCTGCAAAGTCTCCTGGTGAACCCTTTCACCAGCCGCCCGCGGAGTCTTGTATGCCTTACAGCCTTTTCTCGCTTACCCGTTTGATTTGCCTCGGCGTTGCTGTGCTGCTGGGCCACGCTGCCGTCGTCCACGCTGCCGAAGGGGATGATGCCGTGCCGTCCCTGGCCGGCAAGCGCATTGCGGTGAGCATGACCGGCACCAGTCATTATTTCGATATCAAGGCGTTCCAGGCTCAGGTGGATGAGATCAAGCGCCTGGGAGGTACGCCGATCACCCTCGACGCCGGGCGCAATGACAAGAACCTGGTGACCCAACTGCAAACCGTGGTCACCCAGAAGCCCGACGCGGTGATCCAGACCCTCGGCACCCTCAGCGTGATCGACCCGTGGCTCAAGCGCATCAGCAAGGCCGGGATTCCGCTGTTCACCATCGATGCGCCGTCGCAGTACAGCCTCAATAACACCACTTCGGACAACGTCGCCACCGGCAAAGCCCTGGCCGATCAACTGATCAAGGACGCTGGCGGCAAGGGCAAGATTCTGGTGTTCAACGGCTTCTACGGTGTGCCGGTGTGTGCGATTCGTTATGACCAGTTGAAGCTGGCGCTCAAGGATTATCCGCAGCTGGAAATCATCCAGCCCGAGCTGCGCGATGTGATCCCCAATACCGTGCAGGACGCCTACTCCCAAGTGTCGGCGTTGCTCAACAAGTACCCGGCGGGCAGCGTGTCGGCGATCTGGTCGGCCTGGGATATTCCGCAGTTGGGCGCGAGCAAAGCGTTGATCGATGCCAAGCGCACCGAGATCAAGACCTACGGCGTCGATGGCACCCCCGAAGTGCTGGCGCTGCTCGGTCAGGCGAACTCGCCGGTGGGCGCGGTGGTCGCGCAGCAACCGGCGCTGATCGGCAAGACGGCGGTGCAAAACGTGGCGCGCTACCTGGCCGGGCAACGTGACCTGCCTAAGGAAACCCATGTCGCCACCTTGCTGACCACCGCCGGCAACCTGGCACAGGTTCAACAGCTGCGGGGTGACTGATGGCGGCATTGCACCTGCAACACCTGCGTAAGCGCTTTGGCGCCACCCAGGCGCTGGATGATGCGAGCCTTAAGGTCGAGCGCGGCAGCATCCATGGGCTGGTGGGCGAGAACGGCGCGGGCAAGTCGACGTTGATCAAGATACTCGCCGGTATCCACACGGCCGACGCCGGGCAGGTGAGTATCGACGGCCAGGCCTATGCAACGCTGTCGCCGCGTCAAGTGGACGCATTGGGCGTGCAGTTCATCCATCAAGAACGCCTGCTGCCCGCCAGTTTTACCGTGGGCGAAGCGCTGTTTTTTGGGCATGAGTTGCGCCGGGGTCCGTTTGTGGACCGGCGGCGGCAACAGCGTGAAGCGCAGCGCCTGCTGACGGAATACTTTGACCTGCAACTGCCGCCTGGTGCCTTGGTCGGTGAGTTGAACAGCGCCGAACGCCAGGTACTGCAAATCACCCGGGCGCTGATTCGCCAGCCGAAGATCCTGGTGTTCGACGAGCCCAGCGTGGCGCTGGTCAAGCGCGAGGTCGACCAGTTGCTGCGCATCGTCAAACGCCTGCGCGACCAGGGGCTGTCGATCCTCTACATCTCCCACTACCTGCAGGAAATCGACAGCCTGTGCGATGACGTCACGGTGCTGCGCAACGGTCGGGATGTGGCGGTGGTGCAGCCACGGCACACGTCGAGCGCAGAGATTGCACGGCTGATGGTCAACCGCGATGTGCAGGAGATGTACCCCAAGGCCAAGGTCGAGTTGGGGGCGCCGCTGTTGCAGGTGCGCCGGCTGAGTCTGGCACGGCGTTATCGGCAAATTGACCTGGAGGTGCGGCGCGGAGAAATTGTCGGCCTCACCGGGTTGGTCGGTTCCGGCGCGAAGGAATTGTTCAAGACGCTGTTTGGTGTCGAGCGGGCCGACAGCGGCAGTGTGCATCTGGACGGGCGCTTGCTGCGCCTGCGTTCACCGGGCCAGGCGATTGCCGACGGCATCGCGCTGGTGCCCGAGGAACGGCGTAGTCAGGGCATCTCGCCGGTGTTGTCGGTGCTGGAAAACCTGAC
The DNA here is from genome assembly GCF_054683855.1 of Pseudomonas sp. H1_D04. Taxonomy (NCBI): domain Bacteria; kingdom Pseudomonadati; phylum Pseudomonadota; class Gammaproteobacteria; order Pseudomonadales; family Pseudomonadaceae; genus Pseudomonas; species Pseudomonas sp. H1_D04. The sequence continues at coordinate 1,628,281 of NZ_CP162826.1, read as the reverse complement.
ACTGGCGGGGCTCTCGCGGTTCAGCCGCTGGGGCTTGCTGAGCCGGCGCAGCGAGCAGATGGAAGCCGCGCGGTTGATTGAAGAACTGGCGATCAAGACGCCTGGGCCTCACGCCGCCGTCAGCCAACTGAGTGGGGGTAATCAGCAGAAAGTCGCCCTGGGTAAATGGCTCAGCCGCCGCTCGGCGGTGTACCTGCTGGATGAGCCCTGTGTGGGCGTGGACGTGGGCGCCAAGGTGGAAATCTATCGCCTGATTGGGCGCCTGGTAGAAGAGGGCGCAGCGGTGTTGGTGCTGTCATCGGATTTGCAGGAGTTGCTGGGGATCAGTGATCGAATCCTGGTGCTGCATCGCGGCGAGATTGCGGGTGAATTTCGTGCGGGGGAGGCTGACAGCGATCAGTTGCTCGCCTGTGCTACAGGCGCCGTGCCCGCTGCTGCTGTGCCGGTGCGGGAGGTCGAGCATGCTTGAGGTACTACTGAGACGGGGTTCGGTGGGTGTATTCCTGGCGATTTTGCTGGGGTTTGCCCTGGCGGCGCCGGGGTTTCTGTCGCTGGGCAACGTGGCCAATGTGTTCAGCCAATCTGCGATTCTCGGCGTGCTGGCCTTCGGGTTGACCTGCGTGATTATCGGCGGCGGCTCGAATGTGCTGGCCGGTGGGCTCGACCTGTCGCTGGCGGCCAATCTGGGGTTGTGCGCGGCGGTGTTCAGCCGCCTTAACAATGCCGGCCTGGAGCTTTGGCTCACCCTGCTGCTGACCTTGGGCTGCGGCCTGGCAGTCGGTCTGGTCAACGGCTTGGCCGTGGTGTTGCTGCGCTTGCCGCCGCTGTTGGCCACACTGGCGAGCATGAATGTGCTGGCGGGACTGGAATTGGTGCTGACGGAAAATACCGTGGTTTCCACCGACTCGCCGTTGCTGGACGTGCTCAGCGGCGGCAGTTGGCTGGCGGTGCCGGCACTGGCCTGGGTGTTGCTGCTGACGGCCGGGTTGCTGACCCTGTTGGTCCAGCATTCGGCCTACGGCCTGCGTCTGCATGCGGTGGGTGAATATCCCCAGGCGGCGCAAGCAGCGGGCATTCGCGTACGGGCTTATGGGGTGTCGAGTTACGCGCTGTCGGGCCTGTGCGCTGGTGTGGCGGCGTTATGTTCGGCAGCGTTTTTCAGCGGCAGCACCACGGGCTCCGGTGACATGTTGCTGTCGGTGGTAGCGATTGCCTTTCTGGGCGTGGTGTTTTCGCGGCGGCTGGTGGCAAGTATTCCTGGGACGTTGTTGGCGGCGTTGCTGATCGGTTTTCTGATCAATGGATTTCAGCTGCTCAACTTGTCGAATTTCTGGGTCAACGGTGTGCAGGGCGTGCTGATCCTGCTGGTGGTGGCCGCGTCCAGCGCATTGAATCGGGGAGCCGGCTCATGAACCCACGCGTTTTATTGCCGTTGACGTTGCCGCTGGTATTCGCGGTGATAGTGTTGGTGTTTGCCTTGCAGGCGCCGGGCTTCCTGAGCGGCGGCAACCTCAAAAGCCTGGTGCTGAATAACTTCGTGCTGCTGGCGATTGTCGCCATCGGCATGACATACGCCGTGGCGGCGGGTGGCATCGACCTGTCAGTGGGCACGGCACTGGATTTCGCCAGTTTCAGTTTTGTGGTGTTGCTCAATGGTGGGCATGGCTGGGCAGTTGCCGCGACCGGGGCGTTGGTCGCGGCCCTGTTGGTCGGTGTGGTGAATGCCGGGTTGATCGCCGGCCTGCGGATCAGTCCATTCCTTGCCACCCTGGGCACGCTGTTTATCGGCACCAGTGCCCAGCAATTGCTCTCGGACGGCGGCCAGCCTATCTACATCAGCCAGGGTGTGAAGCCTGAACTGACCGGCCTTACGCCTTTGCTGATCGTGCTGGGACTGGCGTTGTTCTATGGCCTGGTATTGGCGCGCGGACGCCTGGGCCGCGAACTCCTGGCCCAGGGCACCCAGCCGCTGCTGGCGTATTACTCAGGCTTATCGGTGCAGCGAATCGTCACCGTCGTGGCCTTGGCGACTGCCTTGGCCTGTGGCGTGGCGGGGGTGTTGCTCAGTTCGACGGTCAGCGCCTATGTGCCGCTGTCGGGCAATGCGTTTTTGCTCAATGCCATCGGCGCGGTCTTTATCGGCACCACCTTGAGCCGGCAGGGGCGGGCGAATGTTCCCGGAACCCTGCTGGGGGTGTTGTTTATCAACGTGATCGCCAACGGCTTGCTGCTGATCGGCTGGAATTTCTACTGGCAGCAAGTGGCGACCGGCGTGCTGATTTTTGTGGTGCTGGCGTTCAGCTTTGCCAGTCGCCGGTTGCTGGAGTCCCGCTGATCAGAACTGGTACTCAGCACCTGCGCCGGCGTACCACGAGCGGCCCGGTGCCGCTTCGTAGTAGCGACCGTTGCTGTCGCCGACGATGACTGAGCCGACGTACTGGCGGTCCAGCAGGTTGTCCAGGCGCAGGGTCTGGTGGAAGGTCCAGTGCTCGACTTTCTGTTCGAAGCGCGCGCGCCAGTTGAACACGCTGTAGCCCGGCGCGGCGTGCTGGCTGTTGGTATCTTCGACGTAGACCTTGCTGCGGTACATGCCCTCGATGGCGGTGCTCACCCAGTCGCGGGGTTTCCAGTTGAGTTCGGCGAACAGCGTGGTTTGCGGTACGCCAGGGAGGTAGTTGCCCTTATCGACGGCGGTACTGGTGCCGCTGACGAAGTCGCTGTCGTAGGTGGCTTGCAGGCGGGTATAGGCGAGGCTGGTGGTCCAGTGTTCGGCGAGTTGGCTTTCGAGGCCCAGTTCGAAGCCGCGGCGCAGGGTGCGGCCGGCGTTTTGATAGGTGGAACGCCCTCCAACGGATTGCTGTATCACCAGTTCATCTTCGGTCGTGATCTGGAAGACGGCAGCGTTGATGCGTGTGTCTTGGCCAAGTCGTGCTTTCAAACCGACTTCGTACTGCGTGCTGACCGACGGTTTGAGCGCGAAGTTGAAACCGTTTGAGCTGCTGGAGTAGGCCGACTCGGCTTGTGTCGGCGTTTCAAATCCTTTGCCCGCGCTCACATAGCCGTGCAGGTCAGGCGTGAAAGCGTACATCACGCTGACCGATGGGGTGTTCTTCTGGTAGGTCTTGCTGCCGCTGTCGTCGCCGTCGGTACCGCTGACGAAGCGGTCGTCCACGTCCATTTTCATAGTGTTGTGACGCAGGCCGGCTTGCAGGGTCCAGTCGCCCAGCAACCAGTTGGCTTGCACGAACGGGTCGAGGCTGGTGGCGGTGTCGATTTCATCGCGGCCCAAGGCGCCTTTGACGCCTTGCACCCCGTTGACGGTGTTGGAATAACCTTGGCGATCATCCTGGCTGCGATCGTAGTCCAGGCCGGCGATGAGGGTCAGGTCGCCGGGCGCGCTGTTGATAGGTTGCAGCCAGTGGACAGAGCCGCCGTAGAACTTGCGGTCGAACGCTACTACGCCGCCGCGTTTGCCCGCGGGGATAGTGCCTGGAATCGACAAGTACTGAATCACACTCCTACGGCCCGTGTAGGCATTCACTTGCAACGTCGCATCGCCGATGTAGCGCTCGTAATTCATCCCCAATTGCTGGTGATCGATGCTTTTGCGCGTGTTGTACGTCAGCGCATTACTGCTCACCGAGCGCGGGTCCGCTTTGTACGCTTCCCACGTTTGCCCCAGCGGGTCCTGAGTGCCGTTCTGTTCCAGACTGCTGTAGATCAGCGCCAGTTTGCTGTCGTCATCGGGCTGGACATTGAGCTTGGCAAAGGTCTGGTCCCGGCGTGCGCTGCTGTGGTCGCGGTAGCCGTTGGTGTCCATGCGCGAGGCGTCGAGCACAAAACCTGCGCCGTTGGTCGCGCCTTCGGCGCTCAGGTGGTTTTTGTTCAGGCCGTCGCTGCCGATCAGGGTTTCGGCGCCGATACGTGGCGGGCCTTCGCCGTCGCGGGAGAACATCTGGATCACGCCGCCGGCGTTGCTGCCGTACAAGGTGGCGGCCGGTCCGCGCAGCACTTCGATGCGTTCGGCGGTGTCGAGGTTGAATGTGGCCGCTTGGCCCTGGCCATCCGGGGTGCTGGCGGGGATGCCGTCGGCGATCAACTTGATGCCGCGTACGCCAAAGGCCGACCGGGCGCCAAAGCCGCGTGAGGAAATCTGCAGGTCCTGGGCGTAGTTCTGGCGGTTCTGCACCACCAGGCCGGGCACGCGGGACAGGGCTTCGGAGGCGTTGATACCCAATTGGCCGTCGCTGATCTGTTCGCGGCTGACACTGTCCACAGAGTACGGCAGGTCGAACGTCGGGCTGGCGCTGCGCGAGCCGGTGACCACGCTGGGATCGAGGACCAGGGGCGCATCGTCGGCCAGGGCGGTGGTGCACAGGCCTAGCAGCAGAACGGCAAGGCGAGTGGGGATAATTGGGGTCATGATGAGGCCGGGTCTATGGCGCAACGCGAGTGATTGGCGTAGGCGTAAAAAGTGCGAGTTTAACGATTCAACCCTGGTTTTGCCGAATTCGTTGCAACTGGTCAGAACCGGAAGCGTCCTACGCTAGGCGTCGGTTCCGGATGCCTGAGCCGCGGGTTTCGCAGTGCTAGCTTTTCGCTCCCTGAATTTAAAAGAAGAATTAGATATGCGGACCCCTATCGTGCGGTTGTTGGTGTTGGTGGGCATGACGTTAATCATGGGCGGCTGCGGAACGGTCACCACGGTGTTTCGCGGTGATGACGTCACCGTGCGGGAACTCAAGGGGAAAAAAACCTATTGTCAGTCTGTTCCGCGTGTCTACAGCGGCGTGGCGTATGACTTGTGCGTGCTGCATGGGCCGGCGAATTCTGCCGATGGGCTTTCGCTGAACGGAATTCCCTGGGCTGTTCTCGATGTGCCGGTATCCGGTGTTCTCGATACGCTCATCCTGCCCTACACGATCTACCGGCAACGTGCTGACGGGAGTGTTGAGCTTCGCTAACCCCTTGCGGCTAGCAGTTTCCCATCATTTTTAAGCTATAATCCCGCCCTTTAGCTGTTTCCTGCCCAGGTGGGAAGCACACTTTTTTCAGGCGCAACCCGCCTGCATGCAGACTAAAAGAGGCTAGACCCCAGTGGCATTGACGATTCTTGGCCTGTCCGGCGCCCTTAGCCATGATCCTTCCGCAGCCTTGTATATCGACGGCAAGCTGATCGCGGCCGCCGAAGAAGAGCGCTTCGTACGCGACAAACATGCAAAGAACCGCATGCCCTACGAATCGGCGAAGTTCTGCTTGGAACAGGCCGGTATCAAGCCTTCCGACGTTGACGTGGTAGCGATCCCGTTCGCCCCGATCAGCCTGTTCGGCGAGGCACGTTGGCACTACGCCAAGCGTTACTGGTACGCCCCGGACCGCGCCCTCGACGCGATCCTGATGGGCAACCGGCGCTACAAACGCTATCGCAACAAGATCGTCTGGTGCCTGGAGCAACTGGGCTTCGATCCGAAGAAAATCAAGATCGAACCGGTTGAACACCACCTGGCCCACGCTTCCAGCGCCTACCACTGCTCCGGCTTCCAGGAGAAGACCGCGATCCTCGGCATCGACGGCAAGGGTGAGTACGCCACCACGTTCTTCGGCTACGGCGAAAACGGCAAGATCCACAAGATCAAGGAGTTCTACGATCCGGACTCCCTCGGCGGCCTGTACGGCGCGATCACCGAGTTCCTCGGTTTCGAGATGCTCGACGGCGAGTTCAAGGTCATGGGCATGGCGCCGTACGGCGACGCCAGCAAGTACGACTTCTCGCGCCTGGCCTCCTTTGAGAACGGCGAGCTGGTGATCAACACCGACTACGCCAACGTCATCGGCCTGCGCCGGTATAAAGAGAAGGGCAAGGGCTTCTACTTCTCGCCAAAACTGATCGAGTGGCTGGGTCCGAAGCGCGAAGGCGACATCGCCGACGAGCCTTACATCCACTACGCCGCGAGCATGCAAGCGCTGTTCGAGAAACTGGCCTTGCAGATGATCGACCACTATCTGGGCGACATCCTCAAGGACACCGGCAAGCTGGCCTTCGCCGGCGGCTGTGCACTGAACGTCAAGCTGAACCAGAAGATCATTGCCCGCGACGACGTGAAAGAGCTGTTCGTGCAGCCTGCGTCCGGCGATGCCGGCACTGCGGTTGGCGCGGCGGCCTATGTGTCTCACGCCCGTGGTGTGCCGGTGGAGAAGATGGAGCACGTCTACCTCGGCCCGTCCTACAGCAACGAAGAGGTGATTGCTGCGTGCGCCAAGCACGAGAGCAAACCGGTGTGGCGCAAAATCGAAAACATGCCCAAGCGCATTGCCAAGATCATGGTCGATGGCAACCCCGTGGCCTGGTTCCAGGGCCGCATGGAGTTTGGCCCGCGTGCGTTGGGTGGTCGTTCGATCATCGGTTGCCCAAGCGCGACCGGCGTGGCTGACCGCATCAACCACCAGATCAAGTTCCGCGAGCGCTGGAGGCCTTTCTGCCCGTCGATGCTCGACACCGTGGCCCCACAGATGATCAAGGTCGATCACCCGGCGCCGTTCATGACCTTCACCTTTGAAGTGTCGGAAGAATGGAAGACCCGCGTGCCGGAAGTGGTCCATGAAGATGGTACTTCCCGCGCCCAGGTCCTCAAGCGCGAATACAACCCGCGCTACTACGACATGATGAAAGAGCTCGAAGTGCTGACCGGCAACGGCGTGTCCCTGAACACCTCGCTCAACCGTCGTGGCGAAGCAATGATCTGCTCGCCGAAAGACGCGTTGGACATGTTCTTCGGCTCCGACCTGCAGTACCTGATCATGGAAGACATCCTGGTCGTCAAAGACGGCGTGGACCCTTATGACGCGCTCGGCTGACCGCCACGTCCTGCAGTTCTGCCATGGCTATGACGGGCCGTTCCTGGACTGCGCACGGCAGTACGCGAGTCTGTTCGCAGGCTCTGGCTACAAAGTGACCACGGTGTTTCTCACAGGGGTCGCTGACCCTGCTGTAGCGGCCGGGTGTGCGTCCGATGAAGTGTTGTTCATGGAATTCAGCTCCAAAGCCATTCGTGGCTTGAAGCTGGGTGCCATCCGTGAGCTGCGCAAGATCGCCGCGTCGCGCAATTTCAGCTTTTGTATCGCCCACCGGTTCAAGCCGATCTATATCGCCTTGCTTGGCACGCGGTTGCCGGTCATCGGCGTGCATCACGCGTTCGGTGATTACCTGCGCGGCAGCCGTAAACTGTTTGCCGGGATCTTTCGCAAGCGCCTGAGCTTGCTGGGGGTTTCCGACGCGGTGCGTGACGACATGCGCCGCTGCCTGCCGGCCTGGCCCGCTGCGCGCATCCAGACGTTGTATAACCGCATTGATGTCGACGCTTTGCAGGCCATCCAGGTGCCTGTGGATGAGGCGCGCGATGCCTTGGGCCTGTCGCCGGATGAGTGGGTGGTCGGCAATGTCGGCCGCCTGCACCCGGATAAAGACCAGGCCACGCTGCTTAAGGGCTTTGCCCTGGCATTGCCGCACTTACCGGCCGAGAGTCGCTTGGCGATCCTTGGCACCGGGCGCCTTGAACAAGCGCTCAAGGATCAGGCTCGTGAGCTGGGGATTGCCGACAAGGTGCTGTTCCTCGGCCAGGTGCCGGATGCGCGTCGGTATTTCCGCGCATTCGATGTGTTTGCCCTGAGCTCCGATCACGAACCGTTCGGCATGGTGCTGCTGGAGGCCATGGCAGCCGGCGTACCGTTGCTGGCCACGGCCTGTGGCGGAGCGAAGGAAGTGGTCGAAGGCGTCGGTATTCTGTTTCCCTTCGGCGACGCCGAACATCTCGCGCAGGGGCTGCGGCACCTGGCCGGGATGGATCAGCACCAGCAACGGCAGTGTGCCGAGATGATGCTGGAACGCCTGCGTACGCGTTTCTCGGATCAGGCGGTACGCGATACCTTCTGGCAACTGCCGCACGTTATTGAACTGACCGCGGGGGCTTGATGCTCAATCGATTTCAAGGCTGGCGCGAGCGCGGCTGGTCCGTCGTCGACGCGCGTGCGTACAACGACGCCTGGCAACGTTTTGGCGGCAGTGTCGCGACCCATCCTCAAGTGATCGAACGTCTGGCCGGGTTGGCCGATATCCCGGTGCGTTACCTGGCCTGGGAGCAGGGCGGTGAACTGCAGGCGTGCATCGCCACCTGGGGCCGCGACCTTGCGTTGTCCAAGGACGTGCTCAAACAAAAGGGCAAGAAAGGCCTGTTTGATTTGGGTAACGCCGAGTTGATCCTGCCGGCCGCCGCGAACACCCAGGCGCCGTTGCGCCACCGCGCACGCTACCTGTCGGTCCTGAACGAAGGCCGTTTCAGCGGCCTCAAGCCCCAGGCCGAGCAACTGGCCATGACCCGCACCCCGGAAGAACTGTCGAAGAAATTCCGCTATAACCAGCGCCGCGAACTGCGTTTGCTCGAAGAGGCAGGCGGTGTCGTGCGCCCGGTCAGTGAGTTTTCCAGTCAGGAATTGGCTGCTATCTACTGCGATCTGTTCCTACGCCGCTGGGGATTTGTCGCCACGGGGGCCGAGCGCATGGCTGAAGTAATCGAGCTGCTGCGCGAGTGGCTGATCGGCTCGGTTATTTTTCTCAACGATGCGCCCATCGCTGTCCAGTTGGTGTACCGGGTCGAATCGCCCGAGTGGATCAGCGTGGAGTACGTCAACGGCGGTGTCGACCCTGAAACCCGCGCGTTCAGCCCGGGCAGCGTCCTGAGTTTCCTCAACACCCAAAGCGCTTGGGAACAGGCGCGTGAAGTCGGCAAGCCGCTGCGCTTTTCCTTCGGGCGTGCCGACCGTGAGTACAAGGACCGTTGGTGCAACCCCGTGCCGGTGCTGACCGTATGAGCCGCAAACAACAATTGCTCAAGCGCCATCGGCGCAACAAACGTGTCGCCGTATTGATCGGCCTGTTGCTGCTGGTGGTGATCGGTGTCTGGGTTGCCTGGTGGCTGCCGCTGGTACTCGGAGTGCTGGCCTGGATCGCCCATGAGGCGTGGTTTGCCGACCATCTGTTTTATGCCCCCAGCGAAGACTATCAATACCGTTTTTCGGCGGAAGCCGAAGTGGCTGGGGTTCGCTTCGAAGGCGGGCAGCTGCGGGTTGATTCACCCCTGCAAGCCGATGCGACCTTGGTATTGGCCATCAAGATCAAGAGCGGTTGGTTAGGTCGCTTTCTGGATCCGGCCGTTGAGATTACAGGCGGTGACAGCACTGATCGCCAGGCTTTCGAGCGCGGTGTGAACGGCATTCGTTATCTCAATCTCAGTGGTCTGGCGCCTGCCCTGGCGGCGGGCGAGCTGCGTTTGCGCGGGCGCTTTTGCACGTTGCACGGCGCGCCCCGGTTGTGGGCCTGGGGCAATCCGGAGTATTCAAAACAGCGGGTGATGGTCATCGCGCCCCATGCCGACGACGCCGAGCTGGCCGCTTTTGGCTTATACAGCCAGGCTGAAAAACCGTGGATCGTGACCCTCACCGCCGGTGAAATCGAAGCCGAGCATTATCAGCAAATGGGTCTGGACCCGGTCGAAGCCTCGCGTACCAAGGGCCGCCTGCGCGCCTGGGACAGCATTGCCGTGCCGCTTTGGGCCGGTGTGCCGCAGGCGCATTGCGTGCAGTTGGGCTACTTCTGCCTGCAACTGCCGGCGATGCGCGCAACGCCTGATCAGCCAGTGGCCTCGCGCGAAGCTGAGCTGTCGGATATCCGCCTGTTTCGCCAGTTCAATCCGTTCCCGTTGCCGGCGGATGTTGACGGCCTGCCGACCTGGAACAACCTGCTGGCCGATCTGCGCCAGTTGCTGCTGACGGCACGTCCCGAAGTGATCGTATTGCCGCATCCAGTGCTCGACCCTCACCCAGACCATATCTGCGCGCAGCAAGCGGTGGTCGAGGCGTTGCAAGGGTTGGAATGGCAGCCGACCGTCGTACTGGGTTACGCCAACCATCTGCATGACAACGACCGCTGGCCCATGGGTGACGCGGGCGCCGGTATTGCCTTGCCGCCGCTGTTCGACGATACGCTTGAGCTACGCCCGTGCAGCCTGCCACTGTCGTTGGCGCAGCAGCGTGACAAAGCCATGGCGCTGGGCATGATGCATGACCTGCAGCCCGCTCCGCCGTTCAAGCGTCGTGTGCGCCGCTGGCTGCAGCGGTTGCTGGCGGGCCGGGCGCGGTCGCCTTATGGTGAGAACGAGTTTTTCCGCAAAGCCGTACGACGGCATGAGTTGTTCTGGCGTTTGTGAAGGCATTTGTGAAAGGGAAAGTCATGAAAGTTTTATTTCTGGTGCAGAAAGAGCAGCGTGCGATTCTGGATCGCTTGTACGAAGGCATTGCCGAGCACTGCGAGTGTGATACCCGCTGGCTGAGCAGTGATGAGCAGCGCAACCTGCGCGGGTACTTCAAACGCGAAGTCGACGTGACGCGCTATGACCGCATCGTGTTCTTCCTGCGCTTCAAGCAGGAAATCCGCCAGGCCGGGTTCATCCGTACGATCCCGAATCTGGTGATCCTCGAACACGATGCCTACCAGAACTACATTCCCTGCAAGTACACCGGTAAATTCAGTGCCCACTACCGTCGTTTGCCGTGGGCACGGGTGATCAGCTCGGGCCACATGGTGACCGAGCGCCTGCGTGCCGAAGGCTTTGATGCGGTGTTTGTGCCCAAGGGTTACGACCAGGCGCTGTTGCAGCCCCAGGGACTTGAGCGCGACATCGAGCTGGCATTTGTCGGCAGCACCAACAGCGTGGCCTATAGCGGACGCAAAGCACTGCTCGATGAGTTGGCACGGGTTGAGCCTTTGGTGGTCACGCGCACCAAGTCGGGTGAGGAGTACTGCGCGACCCTCAACCGGATTCGCTTTTTCGTCAGCGCCGACGTGGGCATGGGCGAGTACATGATCAAGAACTTCGAAGCCATGGCCTGCGGGTGTGTGCTGCTGGCGTTTGACCAAGGGGCTGCGGAGAACGAGGCCCTTGGCTTCAAGGACATGGTCAATGTGGTGTTCTACAAGGACATTCCACAGTTGCAGCAAAAGCTCTCGCAACTGCGCGCCAACCCGCAACTGGCTGCAGAGATTGCGCGCAACGGGCAAGACCTCGCCGTCAGCCAGTTCAGCTTTGCGCGCATCGGGCAGCGTATTGTTGAAGCCCTGAAGCCGCCGTTGCGGCCGCGTGCTCCACTGAGTTTGCTGGAAACGCTGCGCCTGAAACTGGGCGTGTGACATCGGACGCATGGCAGCCAATGATGGCTAAACAACCTATCGAGACTTGAATGCAATTCTCCGATCAGAGCGACATAACCCTCGTCGTGACCAGTTGCGGCCGCTTCGATTTGTTGAAGCGTACGCTTGAGAGCTTCGACCTGTTCAATACCGCAGACATACGCGAAGTCTTCATTACTGAAGACTCTGGCGATGAAGCGGTACGTCTCGCGATTCCCGAGCACTGGCACAGTCATTGCAATTTTTTGATCAACCGTCCGAAGCTTGGGCAACTGGCTTCCATCGACCTGGCCTATGGATCGGTCAAAACCCCCTACATCTTCCATTGCGAAGATGACTGGGCGTTTTACCGGCCTGGGTTTGTCGAAGATTCCAAGGTGGTGCTGGAGCAGCGTCCCGATATCCTGCAAGTCTGGTTGCGTAACTTTGTCTACGATTTGCAGGTGCACAGCCCCTATATCCACCGTGGGCCACGCGAGGTGATTGGTGGCGTACCGTGTTATCCGTTGTTGTCTGAGAAACCTGAATGGCAGGGGTTTTCTCTCAACCCCGGCCTGCGGCGTATCAAGGAATACTGGTTGTGCGCACCTTACGCCGGGTTCGAGGGTGAGAAGGGGCTTTCCAAGCGGTACGCCCAGTTGAACCTGCCTGCCGTTACCCTGGAAGGCGATGCGGTGTTGCACACTGGCTTTGGCTTGCATGTGTCGACATCAGAAGAGCGCGCGACCAAAGCACGGCGTAAGCGCAGAGAGCGGGTGAAGCTGGCAGTCATGCTGAGCCTGGGGCTGGTTATCGGGTGGGCGATTCCCTGGTAATTCCAACACGCGACAACAACGCCTCATAAGGTTTTGCGATGAGTATTCTCAACATCATGTGGGCCGGTGGTTCTGCATTTGCTTCGGTGCAGAAGGTTCATCGGCAGATACTGTCCCGCGCCGACAGCGGCGTACCGATTCACACCTGGTTGCTTCAAGGCAGTGCTGATTCGAGTGACGGCCTGGTTGAACAGGCCGTGGAGTGGAACCTCTCTTCCGCCAGGCTCAAGGGGCGGCACCTCTGGAAATGGTTGATGCCCTTGATGCGTGCACGCTTCCAGAAGGCCCTGCCTGAGGATGTACAGGTTGTGCTTCTTGATGGGGTCGGTGTTGCGCGGGTGCTTTTGCCCGTGCTCAAGCGTTTACCGAACGTGCGTGTGGTGGTGATTTTTCATGGTGCCACGCGCTTGCGGCGTGCAGATCAACAGTTGTTCGATCAATTCCCTGCGTCCCAACTGACGCTGACGGCCGTCTCGAAAACCCTCGCACACTCGCTGGAGCGTTCTCTGCAACGGCCAGTGACGGTGCTGCGCAGCGCCTTTGACCCGGCCGTTTTCGCGCTGCGGCGCTTTCCCGTGAGCAGGCGCGATCCCGTCTGGGCTTGCCGTTGTCTGGCACGCCCGTAGTGGGTGCGGTTGGTCGACTGGTAGACGGCAAGGGGTTTGCCTGTTTGTTGGAGGCCTTTGCCCGTGCGGCGGCTGATCAGCCCGATGCGCGCCTGGTGATCCTCGGCGAAGGGCCAGCGAGGCCCGGGCTTGAGGCACGTATTGCAGCGCTTGGCTTGCAGGACAAAGTGTCGCTGCCTGGGCATCTGCCTGATGCGGCCAGCCTTTACCGGGCGTTTGACTGGGTTGCCATCCCTTCGACGGAAGAAGGCCTGGGGTTGATTCTGCAAGAGGCGGTGATGGTCGGCGTGCCCGTACTGACCAGTGAACTGGCAGTGTTCCGCGAGCAACTGGGGGATGCCGGTTGGTACGCCCCGGCAGACAATGTCGCGTTTTGGGGCGAGCTCCTGACCCGCGCGTTCGCGAGTTCGGGTGAGGAGGTTGTCGAGGCTCAGTCGCGGGCGTTGGCGCCGGAGCAAGCCTGGAATGAATTCAGTGAAACCACCCGGCGTCTGTTCTCATGCACCTAGCAGCGCTTGCTCCAGTGCCTGCATTGGAAAGCGTTCGTTCAGCTTCTCGCGCGCAATATAGCGGGCGAAATGCTGCAGGTTGCGCCGCGCCAGTGCCGGGCTCAACGGCGCGCGCAGGAAGCGCATGTCTGCTACGTCGATCAGGCCCATCTGGTTGTCCGGCGTGACGACGATATTGCCCAGGTGCAGGGAGCGAAAGTAGATGCCAGCAGTGTGCAAGCGGCGAATCAGCGCCACCAGCGGGTCCAGGTTCTGCTCCCAGTCAAAGCCTTCTTTGTTGGCAATCTGGCGCAGTGTCTCGCCCGGCAGCGGGCTATACAGCACAGCGGTCATGCCTGCAGCGTCCAGTTGGAAGTACTCAAGGACGGTCAGGGTTGGAATACCGCGTTCTTGCAGCTTGACCGCGTTATCGATGAAGCGCTTGGAGTAGGGGCGCAACAGTGCCGACGAAAAAAAACGTTTACGACGAAACAGTTTAAGAATGTTCCCGTCCGTCAGCAGGTAGACTTTGGGCCCGTAGCTGTCCTTTTCCAGGATTCTGGCGCCTTCAATCATCGTGTTTAGCGTGGTTTGGGGGAGCCTTGAACATTGCATCGTCGGAAAGCCTTGTTGGAGTCACGGGCACAGTGGTCGGCAATGATGCCGAAAGTTTTTAGTTTTAACCATGCCAGGTTGGCAGGTTGGCCGTATTAGGAGCGGGTGATGCAAGCAGGTCGTTGGGCGCGCGGATGGATGTGTTTTGGGTTGTTGTGGTTTTTGCTGGCGATAGCGTTCGCGCCGACCAACAAAGTTTATCAACAGGGGCTGGCGCTCTTTCTGTGGCTGCCGGCGCTGGTGTTTGCCTGGTCTGCCCGTGAGCAACTCAAACAAGTCTGGCGCGCTCAGCGCTGGATCTGTCTGGCACTCACCGCGCTGGCGGCATGGGGCTTGATCAGCCTGTGGTGGACCAATGCCGAAGACGGCTCCCGCGAGGCCAAGCGCCTGCTCTATATCGGCGTGTTCCTTTTGTTCTTTCCGATACTCGCTGAAGCTCAGCCCCAGCGCGTGATTCGTTTGATGCAGTGGGGCGGCTTTGGTCTTGCCTTGTCGTCGCTGCTGGCCATGATCAAGTTCTATGGCATGGAAGGGAACGTTTGGTACGCGCGTCTTGAAGGGCTGGGTCAGTTGTCTCACCCGATCCTGGGCGCGTATGTGATTGGTCTGGCTGCCGTGTGGTTGCTGCACTGGATGCCGCGTGAGCGCTGGATGCAAGTAGCCTGCATGGCGGCGATCGGCTTGCTCGGCCTGTTTGTGGTAGCCAGCCAAAGCCGCGGCGCCGCATTGGCCCTGTTTTTGAGTGTGGTGGCCATGCCGCTGTGGTGCCGAGACCGGCGCAGCACCCTGATTGCCATCGCTTCAGTGGTGGCGGCAGTGCTGGTATTCCTGTCGATGCAGTCGTTGATGCTGTCTCGTGGCGCGTCGTTCCGGCCGCAGATTTTTATGGCAGCGATGCAGATGATTAGCGAGCGTCCCTGGACGGGCCTGGGCCTGGGTGGTGATTACAACCTGTTCTGGGATGAGCACCGTTTCGATCACTCCCACAACCTGTTCACCCATGTGACCATCGAGCTGGGCCTGCCAGGCCTGATCCTGTGGTCGGCGGTATGGTTCGGCGTGCTGTGGCAAGCCTTGAAAATGCGCGATACCCCGTACGGCAAGGGCATTATCGGCATGTGGGTGTTCTCGTCCCTGGCGATGCAATTCGATGCGGCAAGCCTCACAGGCACTCCTCGGGCCGAGTGGTTCATCACCTGGTTGCCGGTTGCGCTGGCCAGTGTTTTGGTCTGGGCGCGGGCCAAACCCGACGTGTGTGATAAAGTTCGCGTCCTACCCAATCAGTGAGCTCGACACATGAGTGACGCACCGCCCAAAGCGGACCAGGAATCCAGCCTGAAAATTTATTTCCGGCTGCTGGGCTATGTGAAACCGTACCTCGGCATGTTCCTGCTGAGTATCGTGGGCTTCGTGATCTTTGCTTCGACCCAGCCAATGCTCGCCGGGATTCTCAAGTACTTCGTGGATGGCTTGAGCAATCCCGATGTGGTGTTCCTGCCCAAGGTTCCGTTTTTCAAGGACCTGAAGTTGCTGATGGCCGTGCCGCTGCTGATCATCCTGATCGCCGCGTGGCAAGGCCTCGGGTCTTTCCTGGGCAACTACTACCTGGCCAAGGTTTCCTTGGGGCTGGTGCATGACCTGCGGGTCCAGCTGTTCAACAAGCTATTGGTGCTGCCTAACCGCTACTTCGATACCCATAACTCGGGGCACCTGATCTCACGCATCACCTTCAACGTGACCATGGTCACCGGCGCTGCCACGGATGCGATCAAGGTCGTGATCCGCGAAGGCCTGACGGTGGTGTTCCTGTTCGGTTACCTGCTGTGGATGAACTGGAAACTGACCCTGGTGATGCTGGCGATCCTGCCGCTGATCGCAATCATGGTCGGCAGCACCAGCAAGAAATTCCGCAAGCAGAGCAAGAAGATCCAGGTGGCGATGGGTGACGTGACCCACGTCGCCTCCGAGACCATCCAGGGCTACCGTGTGGTGCGCAGCTTCGGTGGCGAAGACTATGAGCAGCGTCGCTTTGCCGCCGCTAGCCAGGGCAACACCGACAAGCAATTGCGCATGAACAAGACCGGTGCGGTCTATACGCCGATGCTGCAGCTGGTGATCTACACGGCCATGGCTGTGTTGATGTTCCTGGTCCTGCTGTTGCGCGGTGACGCCACGGCGGGCGATCTGGTTGCCTACATCACCGCGGCGGGCCTGCTGCCCAAGCCGATCCGCCAGTTGTCGGAAGTCAGCTCGACGATCCAGAAAGGCGTGGCGGGTGCCGAGAGCATCTTCGAACAGCTGGATGAAGTGCCTGAAGTCGACGGCGGTACCGTGGAGCGTGATCGCGTTAGCGGTCGCCTGGACGTGCGCAACCTGAGCTTCACTTACCCAGGTACTGAACGCGAGGTGCTCAAGAACATCAGCTTCAGCGCAGCCCCTGGGCAGATGATCGCTCTGGTTGGCCGCTCAGGCAGCGGCAAGTCGACCCTGGCCAGCCTGATCCCGCGTTTCTACCATCATGAAACCGGGGAAATCCTGCTGGACGAGGTCGAGATTGAAGACTACCGCCTGCGCAACCTGCGCCGGCATGTAGCCCAGGTTACCCAGCACGTGACTCTGTTCAACGACACCGTGGCCAACAACATCGCCTATGGCGACCTGGCCGACGCGCCGCGTGCCGACATCGAGAAAGCTGCGGCCGATGCCTACGCCATGGACTTCATCTCGGAGCTGCCAAAAGGCCTGGACACCGAGGTCGGTGAAAACGGCGTGCTGCTCTCCGGTGGTCAGCGCCAGCGTCTGGCAATCGCCCGGGCCCTGCTGAAAAATGCCCCGCTGCTGATCTTGGATGAGGCGACATCGGCGCTGGATACCGAGTCCGAGCGGCACATTCAAGCTGCGTTGGATAAGGTCATGAAAGGTCGCACCACCCTGGTGATCGCGCACCGTTTGTCCACTATCGAGAAAGCCGACCTGATTCTGGTGATGGACCACGGTGAAATTGTCGAGCGTGGTACGCATGTCGAACTGCTCGCCAAAGGCGGCTACTACTCGCGGTTGCATGCGATGGGGCTGGACGAGCCGGTCGCGAACAACATCACCTGATCCGACGGGGCGCGCAATGCGCCCCGTTGTTTGTATCGAGTTCCTTACAGGGCTTGACCAAAGCCAAATAATTCGTTGCCTATCGTTTGTTATGTTGGCCTTCTCGATTCGAATGACGAACGAGAGGGCTAACCTTCTTGCGTGGGTAATGGAATGTTGCAACGTCTGTTCTGGAAAATGCTTCCCAAGCACCAGAGGGTGTTTCTGCTGGGGCGTTTGTCGGTGGTTGACCGTCAGGCGGTGAACAAATCCCTGTCTGGGGTGACCACCCTTAATCCCGCGTTCGAGCGACACAAATGCGTGTTTATCCATGTGCCAAAATGCGCCGGCAGCAGCGTGTGCTCGGCGCTTCTTGATGGCCGCTGGCCGGGGCATCTGCCGTATTACTGGTATCAGCAGCAGTTTCCCGAACACTGCGAGCGCAGTTTCAAGTTTGCCTTTGTGCGTGACCCGCTGGAGCGGGCTTACTCGGCCTACACGTACTTGCGCGGCAACCACATGGGTGCCCGCGACGTGCAAGCCCAGGCACTGGTCAGCAGCTACCGTGACTTCGACCAATTTGTGGCCGGCTGGCTGCACCCGGACAACCTGCGCCGCCAACTGCATTTCGCGCCCCAGACCGACTTTCTGGTTGATCACCTGGGCGGGATGGCTATGGATTTTCTCGGCCGTCAGGAATCGCTGGAACAAGATTTCCAGCACCTGTGCGAGCGCCTCGGCGTGACCTCATCCCTGCCACATCTGAATGTTTCACTGGGGCGGCGCAGCGAGCCGGTCAGGGCGTTCTGCTCGGTGCGTACGCGCCGTTTGGTCAGGCGCGCCTATCAGCGTGATTACGAGGTGTTGGGTTATGAATAACCAGTCGCTTGCCAGTGGGTCCGCTGCCATTCGTCCCTTTGCCCTGTCGTTGTCGGCGGCGGCACGGGCCGAGCTCAAGCATCAACAGCCGTGCTGCCTGTGGTTGACGGGGTTGTCCGGTTCCGGCAAGTCGACCCTGGCCAATGCCCTTGAGGTGCAACTCAACGAGCAGGGCCGGCACACCTTTGTGCTCGATGGCGATAATTTGCGCACAGGGTTGTGCAATGACTTGGGCATGAGCGATGCGGCGCGCAAGGAAAATATCCGGCGCATTGGCGAAGTGGCGCGGTTGATGGTCGATGCGGGATTGATTGTGATTGTGTCAGCGATCTCGCCGTTCAGCGTCGACCGAGCAACCGCCAAGGCGCTGTTCGGGCCGGGGCAATTCTTTGAGGTTTACGTCAGCACGCCGTTCGACGTGTGTGCTCGGCGTGACCCCAAGGGCTTGTACCGAGCGGCGTTGGATGGGCGTATCAAAGCGTTCACCGGTTTGGACAGCCCCTATGAAGCGCCGAGCGCGGCTGACTGTGAGATCAATACCGATGAGGTCGAGCTGGCCGATGCCGTTGAGCATATCTTGGCGGTTTTGTTTAAAAAATAACCAGTTTTGGCGCATGGCGCATTGCGGATAAAGCTCTCGAACTAGGCAGCGCTCACCCTGTGCTAATATCGCGCCCCTGTTCATTTTGTATGTGGGTTGCTCCATGAAGTTGTCCATGCCGCGATTCGATCAAGCCCCTGTCTTGGTGGTCGGCGATGTCATGCTCGACCGTTACTGGCATGGCGGTACCTCACGGATTTCCCCTGAGGCGCCGGTACCGGTAGTCAAGGTCGAGCAAATCGAAGACCGTCCGGGTGGCGCTGCCAACGTTGCCCTCAATATTGCCGCCCTCGGCGCCCCGGCCTCCCTGGTGGGTGTGACCGGCGACGACGAAGCCGCCGACAGCCTGGCCAACAGCCTGCGCGGTGCTGGCGTGCGTGCGCTGTTCCAGCGCATTGCCCACCAGCCGACCATCGTCAAGCTGCGGGTCATGAGCCGTCACCAGCAGTTGCTGCGTATCGATTTCGAAGAACCCTTCGCCACCGACGCCTTGGCCCTCAGCGGTCAGGTCGACGAGTTGCTCGAAGGCATCAAGGTGCTGGTGCTGTCCGACTACGGCAAAGGCGCATTGAAGAATCACCAAGCGCTGATCCAGGCCGCCAAGGCCAAGGGCATCCCGGTGTTGGCCGATCCCAAGGGCAAGGACTTCTCGATTTATCGGGGCGCCAGCCTGATCACGCCGAACCTCAGCGAGTTCGAAGCCATCGTCGGCGGTTGTGCCGATGAGCACGAACTGGTGACCAAAGGCGCGGCACTCATGGCCGATCTCGACCTCGGTGCCTTGCTGGTAACCCGTGGCGAGCACGGCATGACCCTGCTGCGTCCAGGCCACCCGCCGATGCACCTGCCGGCGCGGGCCCGTGAAGTGTTCGACGTCACTGGCGCCGGAGACACCGTGATTTCTACCCTGGCCGCTTCCATCGCGGCCGGCGAAGAGCTGCCTCACGCCGTGGCCCTGGCCAATCTGGCGGCGGGCATCGTGGTCGGCAAACTGGGTACCGCTGCCATCAGCGCACCTGAGCTGCGCCGCGCCATCCAACGCTCCGAAGGCTCGGAGCGCGGTGTGCTGACCATCGAGCAATTGCTGCTGGCGATTGACGACGCTCGCGCGCATAACGAAAGCATTGTGTTCACCAACGGCTGCTTCGACATCCTGCACGCCGGCCACGTGACTTACCTGGAGCAGGCGCGCGCCCAAGGCGATCGCCTGATCGTTGCGGTCAACGACGACGCTTCGGTCAGCCGCCTGAAAGGCCCTGGCCGTCCAATCAACAGCGTCGACCGGCGCATGGCCGTGCTGGCTGGGTTGGGAGCAGTGGACTGGGTGATCAGTTTCCCTGAAGCGACCCCGGAAAATCTGCTGGCTCAGGTCAAGCCGGACGTCCTGGTCAAGGGCGGCGACTATTCCGTCGACCAGGTGGTCGGTGCAGATATCGTCAGCGCCTACGGCGGCAAGGTCAAAGTGTTGGGTCTGGTTGAGAACAGCTCGACCACGGCGATTGTCGAGAAGATCCGCAATAATGAGTAAGGCTGATCCGTTGGTTCTGATCACCGGTGGCGCGGGCTTTATTGGCTCGCACCTCGTGGATGCCTTGCTAGCTAAGGGCTACGCGGTGCGTGTGCTGGACAACTTGTCCACAGGCAAACGCAGCAACCTGCCGTTGCACAACCCGCTTGTCGAGCTGCTCGAAGGTGATGTCGCCGATGCCGGGCTGGTTGCGCGTGCCGCTGTTGGCGCAACGGCGGTGGTGCACCTGGCGGCGGTCGCGTCCGTGCAGGCCTCGGTGGATGATCCGGTCAGCACGCACCAGAGCAATTTCGTCGGTACCCTGAATGTCTGCGAAGCCATGCGCAAGGCAGGCGTCAAGCGCGTGGTCTTTGCATCCAGCGCAGCGGTGTATGGCAACAACGGCGAAGGTGCTTCGATTGACGAAGAGACTACCAAGGCGCCGTTGACGCCCTATGCGTCCGATAAGCTGGCCGGCGAGCACTACTTTGATTTCTATCGCCGCCAGCATGGTCTGGAGCCGGTGATTTTCCGCTTTTTCAATATCTTCGGGCCGCGCCAGGACCCGTCGTCGCCATACTCCGGCGTGATCAGTATCTTCAGCGAACGTGCACAGCAGGGTTTGCCGATTGCCGTGTTTGGCGATGGCGAGCAAACCCGCGACTTCATGTACGTGGAAGACCTGGTTGACGTGTTGGTGCAGGCGATCGAAGCGCCGCAGGCTCCTTTGGGGGCGATCAACGTGGGCTGGAACCGTACCACTACGCTCAAGCAAGTGCTGCAGGCGCTGGAAGAAGCGGTGGGCTCCTTGCCATCCGTGACTTACGGGCCGGCGCGGTCGGGGGATATTCGGCATTCACGGGCGAACAACCAGCGGTTGTTGGCGAGTTTCACGTTGCCGGAACCTACCCCGCTGAAAGTCGGCCTGGAACGACTGCTTAACGGCTAACCATCAATTCAATGTGGGAGTGGCAAGCCCTCTCCCACATTTAGATTGCAGTTTAGCCCTTGGCCTTTTTCTTCGGCACGATCTTGCGCAACACGCGCCGCGCCAATCCCTTCAACTTCGACTCCTTCTCCGGCTCCGCCAGACCTTGCTGTCTCAGCCAATCCTTCCAGCGAATGCGCTCTTCCCGCACCAGCCAGCCTTCCTGCTGGGCGAAGCTTTCCGCCAGGTACAAACCCCGCGTACTGGCCGGGTACAGTTGGTCTTTCTTCACGGTGTACAACTCGGGAAGGGGCTGGCCGTCTTTTAGCGGCATCAGGTACAAGTCCGGACGCTTGCGGTCCAGGCGCGCGACCAACTGGTCGCCTTCCAGGCGCTCATCCACATGGAACAGGCTCAGCGACTTGGCTTCCTTCGGCACTTCCAGGCGAAGGTCGTAGATCAATTGCAGCGATGCCGTGGGCAAATGCACATAGGCCCGTGGTCGTTCGATCAACTGGGTGGTGGCGCAACGCACCGGGCGGGCCGCACCGGATAGCGGGCTCAGGCGAAACGGCAGCGCTTCGCGGTAATGCAGCGCCGCGGAGTAGGGCGCCGGCAGCCAGGTGTCATTGAAGCGCCCGCCGAGCCAGCCTTCGGGTGTTTCCAGCAGGCACTCTTCAGCAATCTCCTGGATGGCGGTGTGCAGTGGCAAGTTCAGCTCGTGGGCCGGGACGTAGCCGGAGATCAGCTTGAGCACCACATCCCCACGGTCCTGGCGACGCTGGCGCACCAGCACCCAGTAATCGCGGTTTTGCCAGTGCAGGGTCAAGCGTACCGACACGCCGAGGTTGGCCAGTTCCAGCACGAAACGTTCCGAGTCTGCCACCTCCACCGGCTTGCGCCGTTGCAGGGTCTGGGCGAAGTTGAGCGGCATGCCCACGCTCTGATAGCTCAGGCCTTCAGGGGTGGCTTCGACGTGCAGCGGCAGTGTTTTAAAGTTGCTGGGGTTTTTTCTTATGAGCGTTCGCGGCATGTCGGCTCCTTTTTGCGACGGGGTCGGCCGCGTGGGCGGCATCAGAGTTGACGAATGACCTTGGCAGCGGTCGCCACGTTATGGGCCAGGTGCAGCGGATTAATGGTCCCGACAATAGCACTGGCGACGCCGGTTTGCGCAAACAACAGCATGAAACTGGCATGTATTGGATCCATTCCGGGCTCCAGGCAAACGTGGCCGCTGGCCAGTGCCTTTTTGACCAGGATGCCCTTGCCATGGGCCGCTGCATAATCAATGACGGCTTTCTCCGCCTGTTCGTTCAAATTGTAGGTGACCATCGCGCAATCACCTTGTTCCAGAGCCTTCACGCCGCCTTCGACGGTTTTGCCGGAGAAGCCGAAACCGCGAATCTTGCCCTCTTTTTTCAGCTCTGCGAGGGTCTGGTAGACCTCGCACTCGTTGAGGATGTGCAGGTCGTTACCATCGGAATGCACCAGCACCAGGTCGATAAAATCCGTTTCAAGTCGTTTCAAGCTGCGCTCAATGGACAGCCGAGTGTGGGCGGCACTGAAATCGTGCTGGGAGACACCATTTTCGAACTCTTCGCCTACCTTGCTGACGATCACCCAATCCTTACGTTGGTCGCGTAACAGCGGCCCCAGGCGTTCTTCGCTGCGCCCATAAGCCGGCGCGGTGTCGATCAGGTTGATGCCAAGCTGACGAGCTTGGCGCAGTAGCATTCGCGCTTCGTCGTCATCCGGAATCTGGAAACCGTTGGGGTATTTAACACCCTGGTCGCGGCCCAGCTTGACGGTGCCCAGGCCCAGCGGCGATACCAGAATGCCGGTGCTGCCCAAAGGGCGATGCAGGTCGTGCAAAGTTGGCAGGCTCATGGCAACAGTTGCTCCCAAGCTGGAACGCCGAGGGCGGGTTTTGGCAGGTCCGGCAGCGGTTCAACTGCGCTTGGGCGGATGCCGTCACGTTCGAGGCTGTTAATTACGCGATCGGCGAAGTCAGGCGCCAAGGCCAGTTTGGTCGGCCAGCCCACCAGCAGGCGACCTTCGTCGGCGACAAAGGCGTTGTCGGGACGGCTGAGGCCTGATTGCAGCGGTTCGGCGCGGTCGACGCGCAGAGTGGCCCAGCGGGTTTGGCTCATGTCGATCCAAGGCAGCAATTGCGCGAGTTCTTTCTGGGCGGTGGCGATTTGTTCCTCGGGCGTACGTGCAACGCCGTCGGCCTCGGCAATATCACCGCCCATGTACCACACCCAGTTGCCATCGGCAGCCGGATGGGTGGTCACGGTGATACGTGGCTTGGTGCCGCCACCCAGACAGTGGGCGTACAGCGGCTTCAGGCCTGGGCCTTTGGCGATGATCATATGCAGTGGACGTTTTTGCATGGCCGGATTGTTCAGGCCAAGGGTGCTCAGCAGTTCAGCGGTGCCGCCGCCAGCGCTCAAGACAATGCGCTGGGCGCGGATTTCACGGCCATCCACCTTCAAGCCCACCAGCGTGTTGGCGTCCAGCAGCGGTTCGATATGTTGACCTGCAAGCAAGCCGTCACCGGCAAGCTGCGCGAGGCGTTCGATCAGGCTTGGTACATCAACCACCAACTCGGCCAGGCGATACACCTTGCCCTTGAAGCGGCGGTCTTGCAGTGCCGGTGGCAGGTCGTCGCCCTTGACCTGATCGACACGGCCACGCACGGCCTTGCTGGCAAAAAAACTGGTGAGGTTGCCGGCGAGGGTACCGGGGGACCACAGGTAATGGGCTTCGGACAGCAAACGCACGCCCGACAGGTCCAGTTCGCCGTTGCCCGCCAAAGCTTCACGCCAGCGGCGCGGCATGTCGGCAATCGCTTCGGAGGCGCCGGTAAGGGCGCCATGAAGGGCGTATTTCGCACCGCCGTGAATAATCCCCTGGGACTTCACGCTTTGCCCGCCACCCAAGGTGGCGCTCTCCACCACCACCGTGGAAAACCCCTGGCGGCGCAGCCGCGCATTCAGCCAGAGGCCGGCAACCCCGGCGCCGACAATCAGAACGTCGGTGGAAATAACGGATGGCATGGGCGACCTCAGTGTTCAAGACAAGAGGCGCAGTATACAGGCTGTTGAGTAGCGGTCAGTGCCCGGCGGTTTTCGAGAACAACTGGATGACCACCACGCCCAGCACAATCAGCCCCATCCCCAGCATCGCCGGGACATCCAGCTTCTGCCCATAGATAAACAGCGCCGCGATACTGACCATCACGATACCCATCCCGGCCCACACGGCGTAGGCCACACCCACCGGCACCGTGCGCACCACCAGCGTCAGCATCCAGAAGGCCACGCCGTAGCCGACAACTACCAGCAACAACGGGATCGGCGTGCTCCAACCCTTGATGGCTTTCATCGAGACGGTAGCGATCACTTCCGAGCAAATGGCGATAGCCAGGTAGTAGTAGGCAGGGTTCATGGCGTCAATCCTCGGTGTACAGCGCACTTGATAAGGTCGGCATTTTAGGGCTTTACCAGATGGGGTAAAGTCATTACCTATCCGATTTGAAGATGGGTTAGCCATGCAGTGGAATCTTGAACAGATGCGTCTATTTGTCGACGTCGCCGAGCAGCGTTCGTTTTCAGCGGTGGCGCGTGGGCAGCGCAAGGCGCAATCGGCGGTAAGCAATGGGATTGCATTGCTGGAAGCGGACTTGGGTGTGAGCCTGTTTGAGCGTAGCAGCGGGCGCCAGCCGCGCCTGACTGAAGCCGGTAGCGTGTTGCTGGAGGAAGCGCGCGAAGTGTTGCGCCAATGTGAGCGGCTCAATGGCCGCGCGCTGTCATTGACCCGTGGTGAAGAAGCCTGCCTGCGATTGGCTCAGGACGAGGCAATGTTGTTCCAGCCGGTGCTCGATAGCCTTGAGGCGCTGGCGGTGCAATACCCGTTGCTGGAAGTGCAACTGTCCAGTGCCGCCCAAGGCGACGTGGCGCGCAAATTGGTGGAGCGCAAGGCAGACCTGGGCCTGTTGTTCTATCACGACCAGATTCCCGAGGCCCTAGAGCGGCGCGTGGTGGGCAGTGTGGAAATGGTCACCGTCTGCGGCGTGAACCATCCGCTGGCCAAGGACGGGTACGTGACGTGCCAGCGCTTGGCCCAGTACCGGCAGCTGTTGATGTCGACTCAGACCAGTGTCTACCCCGGCAGCGAAGCAGCCAGTCCGCTGGTGTGGCGCGCCGACAGTTTCTACGTATTGGCCGAATGGCTGATGAGTGGCCTGGGCTGGGCCTGGTTGCCGCGGCATATCGTGCAATACCCGACCTATCAGCAACAAATGGTGGAGCTGGACAGCGAATGGACGCCGCCGGCCCTGGTGGTGGAGCTGGTATGGCGTCGCGACGAGCCCCTTGGGCCTGCTGCGCGTTTCCTTGCCGAACGTTTTGCCGAGTGCCTGCGGGCGATTGATTGAAAAAGTGGATAAACTCCGCGGCCATGAATAGAACTCTCTACAGCTGTCTGTTTTACCTGGCGCTGCCGTTGGTGGCTTTACGTCTGTGGCTGCGCGCGCGCAAGGCACCGGCCTACGCCAGGCGCGTGGGCGAGCGGTTTTCCTATGGCTTGCCGGTGATGCAGCCTGGCGGAATCTGGGTGCATGCCGTGTCAGTGGGCGAAAGCATTGCCGCTGCGCCGATGATCCGTGGGCTGCTGGAGCGTTATCCACAGCTGCCGATCACCGTCACTTGCATGACGCCCACCGGTTCCGAGCGGATCCAGGCGTTGTTCGCCAACAAGCCGCGTATCCAGCACTGCTATTTGCCCTATGACTTGCCGTGCGCCGCCAAGCGTTTTCTCGATCGCGTGCAGCCCAAGCTCGCGGTGATCATGGAAACCGAACTGTGGCCCAATCATATCCACGCCTGCGCCCAGCGCGGAATTCCGGTGGCGCTGGCCAATGCGCGGCTGTCGGCGCGCTCTGCCAAGGGCTATGGGCGTTTCGCCAAGCTGACGGCGCCGATGCTGGCTGAAATGAGCTTGTTTGCTGTGCAGACGCACACCGAGGCCCAACGTTTCTTGAGCCTGGGCGCGCGGCCGGAGACTGTGGAAGTGACCGGTTCTATCAAGTTCGACCTGACCATCGACCCGCAGCTACTTGAGCGTGCCGCCGCCTTGCGCGAGCAATGGGGCGCCAGCGAGCGTCCCGTGTGGATCGCCGCCAGTACTCACGAAGGTGAAGATGAAGTGGTGTTGGCCGCTCATCGTCAGTTGCTCAGCCACTATCCCAACGCGTTACTGATTCTGGTCCCGCGTCATCAGGAACGCTTCGGCCCGATGTTCGAGCTGTGCAAGCAGCAAGGATTTGCCACGGTGCGCCGTTCTACAGGCGAGCCCGTAAGCGCACAAACTTCAGTGCTGCTCGGCGATACCATGGGCGAGTTGCTGTTTCTCTACGCCCTCGCCGACAGCGCCTTCGTCGGCGGCAGCCTGGTGGCGACCGGTGGGCACAATCCTCTGGAGCCGGCGGCACTGGCCAAGCCGGTGATCATGGGGCCCCATGTGTTCAACTTCCTCGAAATCACCGCGATGATGCGCGAAGCGGGTGCGTTGCGTGAGGTGGATGACGCTGAAGGATTGGCCGAAGCCGTGCGACAGCTGTTCGAGCTGCCGCAGGATGCGCGCAAGATGGCGCAGGCGGGGCTCAAAGTGATGCAGGCTAATCAGGGCGCGCTGAAGCGGTTGCTGGATGGTTTGGGCCGATTGATCGCTCGCTGACCCAGCGCCGATCCAAAGGTGGGAGGGCGCTTGCTTCTGATAGCAGAGTGTCAGTCAAAACGACTGACCTGAAAGATTGCTATCGGGAGCAAGCCCCCTCCCACAGTTGTTTTGTAGTGTGCTCAGTATCCCGGGCGGGCCTTGAGTTGTTCGGCAGCGGCCTTGGCGAGGTCCGGCGGCAGGAAGTCCTTGTCCGGGTTGTAGTCCGCCTTGAGGTAGCGTGCCAGGTCTTGCAAATCCCCTGGGTTCAAGGTGCCCGCCGCCTGCTTCAAGCGCAGGTTGTCGAGGATGTAGTCGTAGCGGCTGTTGTTGTAGTTGCGCACCGACGAGTAGAGCTGGCGCTGTGAATCCAGCACGTCGACGATATTGCGCGTACCCACCTGGTAACCGATTTCCGTGGCTTCCACCGCGCTCTGGTTAGAGATGATCGACTGGCGGCGAGCTTGCACCTGCTCCACATCGGTGTTCACCGCGCGGTGCAGGTTGCGCGTATTTTCCACCACCTGGCGGCGCAGGCCCTCGCGCTGCTGCTCGGTCTGGCCCAGGCGTGAGTAGGACTCACGCACTTGCGAGCTGGTCAGGCCGCCGCTGTACAGCGGGATACTCAGGCGCAGGCCGATGGTGCGCTGCTCGACGTCGCCGCGATACGGCGTGCCGAAAGCATTCGGGTTGCTGAAACCGAGCGCGTCGTTGTCGCCTTTTTCGTATTGCGCCACTGCGTCCAGAGTCGGCGCATGACCGGCCTTGCGCTGTTTGAGGGTTTCTTCAGCGGCGGTGACGGCGTAGTTGCTGGCCAACAGATTCAGGTTTTGGCGGCCAGCGGTTTCGACCCACGCCTTGGCGTCGTTCGGCAGCGGCGGCAACACCGGCAACGTGTGCACGATGCCTTGGATCGAGTTGTATTGGCGGTTGGTCAGCGTAATCAGCGCTTCAAAGGCGTCTTCCACCTGGCGCTGAGCCAGGATCCGGTTGGCGCGAGCGGTGTCGTAGCTGGCCTGGGATTGCAGCACGTCGGTCTTGTCCGACAAGCCCACATCGAAGCGCTCGTTGGACTGGTCCAGTTGGCGCTTGAATGCATTTTCTTCGGCCTTGGTGGAGGCCAGGTTGTCCTGGGCGCGCAGCACGGCGAAGTAACTTTCGGCGCTCTGCAGAATCAGGTTCTGTTCGGTGGCCGACAGTTGCAATGCGGCCTGCTCGTTGACGGCTTCGGCGGCTTGTAGCTGGAACCAGCGGTCGGCGCGGAACAGTGGCTGGCTCAAGGTCGCCCGCCAGGAATGGGCGTCACGGTTGGCGGTGGCCGAGGGCGTGTCGATCTGGGTGCGCACATTGTTGATATCGGCACCAGCCGACAGATTCGGCAGCAACCCGGCGCGGGCCTGGGGTACCACTTCTTTTTGCGCACCGTATTGGGCGCGGGCGGCGGCCAGGTCGGCGTTGTTATCCACCGCTTCCTGATAGACGCTGACCAGATCGGTTCTGGCAGACAAGGGCGCTTCAGCTGCCCAGACCATTCCGTTGGTCGCACAAGACACGGCAACAGCCAGTGAAAGTTTGCGCAGCATGAGGCGATCCCTAGTGTGAATATTACGGCGATAATTTAGCGCCCAAGGCTACGGCTGGTCATTTCTGGCGTCAAGCCTTGAGGCGGCATCCGAGTGTAGTGGCGCGACCCCGGCACAACAATCCTGTAATTGCGCCATTCATCACGCTGAATGCTCCACTGTTGGCAATTTGCCCACGCCATGGTCTAGACTGGCCGCGTTCTTGTCGGGGTGCCTTGTTGGAAGGCTGAGATCGGTAAATACCGGATCCCGTTGAACCTGATCAGGTTAACGCCTGCGTAGGGAACAAGATTTCTCGTCACCCGGCGAGTCCTCTTGTGCTTCGTCCGGGATGCTGTTCGACAATCGAACAGTCCTCGTGCGCCAAGCACAGCACTGGTTTCAGTGCGTCCATCCGTCACAGGTTCGCTCCGACAAAAATCCACCGCCTGGATAAGTTGGAGCCCGTGATGACTACAAAACTAAAAAACACTGTGCATTTAAGTGAATCGGCCAAGGTCGACTCCGGCTCTGTGCAGCCGTTTACCCGCTCGCAAAAAATCTACGTACAAGGCACTCGCCCGGACATTCGTGTGCCGATGCGTGAGATCAGCCTGGACGTGACCCCTACCGACTTTGGCGGTGAAATCAACGCGCCCGTGGTGGTCTATGACACCTCCGGCCCGTACACCGACCCCAATGTAATCATCGACGTGCGTAAAGGCCTGGGCGATGTGCGCTCGCCGTGGATCGAAGTACGCGGCGACACCGAGCGCCTGTCCGGCCTCAGCTCGCATTTCGGTCAGCAGCGCCTGAGCGATGCCGAACTGACCGCACTGCGCTTTGCCCATGTGAAAAATCCGCGCCGCGCCAAGGCCGGCGCCAACGTCACCCAGATGCACTACGCGCGCAAAGGCATCATCACCGCCGAGATGGAATACGTCGCCATCCGCGAAAACATGAAGCTCGAAGAAGCCCGCGCCAGCGGTCTGTTGGACCAGCAACACGCCGGCCACAGCTTCGGTGCCAGCGTGCCGAAAATCATCACCCCCGAGTTTGTGCGCGAAGAAATCGCCCGTGGCCGCGCAATTATCCCGGCCAACATCAACCACACCGAGTTGGAGCCGATGATCATCGGCCGTAACTTCCTGGTGAAGATCAACGGCAACATCGGCAACAGCGCCTTGGGTTCGTCCATCGAAGAAGAAGTGGCGAAACTCACCTGGGGCATTCGCTGGGGCTCGGACACGGTGATGGACCTGTCCACCGGCAAGCACATCCACGAAACCCGCGAGTGGATCATCCGTAACTCGCCAGTGCCAATCGGTACCGTGCCGATCTACCAGGCCCTGGAAAAAGTCGGCGGCGCCGCCGAAGACCTGACTTGGGAGCTGTTCCGCGACACCTTGATCGAACAGGCCGAGCAGGGCGTCGACTACTTCACCATCCACGCCGGCGTGCTGCTGCGCTACGTGCCGCTGACTGCCAAGCGCGTCACCGGCATCGTGTCCCGTGGCGGTTCGATCATGGCCAAGTGGTGCCTGGCGCACCACAAAGAGAACTTCACCTATACGCATTTCGACGAAATCTGCGAAATCATGAAGGCCTATGACGTCAGCTTCTCCCTCGGCGACGGCCTGCGCCCCGGCTCGATTGCCGACGCCAACGACGCCGCGCAGTTCGGCGAGCTGGAAACCCTGGGTGAACTGACCAAAACCGCCTGGAAGCACGACGTGCAAACCATGATCGAAGGCCCCGGCCACGTACCGATGCAGTTGATCAAAGAGAACATGGACAAGCAGCTGGAGTGCTGCGACGAGGCGCCGTTCTACACCCTCGGGCCACTGACCACCGACATCGCGCCGGGTTACGACCACATCACCTCCGGTATCGGTGCGGCGATGATCGGTTGGTTCGGTTGCGCCATGCTGTGCTACGTCACGCCCAAGGAACACCTGGGCCTGCCGAACAAGGATGACGTGAAGACCGGGATCATCACCTACAAGATTGCCGCCCATGCCGCCGACCTTGCCAAAGGCCACCCGGGCGCGCAGATCCGCGATAACGCCTTGAGCAAGGCGCGCTTCGAGTTCCGCTGGGAAGACCAGTTCAACCTCGGCCTTGACCCTGATACCGCGCGCTCCTATCACGATGAAACCCTGCCGAAGGACTCGGCCAAGGTCGCGCATTTCTGCTCGATGTGCGGGCCGAAATTCTGCTCGATGAAAATCACCCAGGAAGTGCGTGAATACGCGGCCAACCAGCGCATTGAAGCGGTGGATGTGGACGTGGCCAAGGGCTTGGCGGAGCAGGCGGAGCGGTTCAAGCAGGAAGGTAGTCAGCTTTATAAGAAGGTCTGATCCGAGGTTGCAGGTGCTTTTAAGGGCCTCATCAGGGGCAGGCCTCCTCCCACACTTGAACGTGTTCGCCATTCAAAATGTGGGAGGGGGCTTGCCCCCGATAGCAATCTTTCAAACAACACATGCCCCTCAGAGATAACACCCTTGAACATTCAACCGAGCACCTACTCACCGGACATCGCAGTCCCCCAAGACAAACGTGTCTTCGGCGCCCGCGACCTGTTCTCACTATGGTTCTCCCTCGGCATTGGCCTGATGGTCCTGCAAACCGGCGCTTTGCTTGCGCTGGGGCTGGGCCTGTCGGGTTCATTGCTGGCAATCTTCCTCGGCACTCTGGTCGGCGTGTTGTTGCTGGCCGCCGTCGGCGTGATCGGCAGCGACACCGGCCTGTCCGCCATGGCCGCGCTCAAGCTCAGCCTCGGTGCCAAAGGCGCGAGCCTGCCCGCGTTGCTCAACTTGCTGCAGTTGATCGGCTGGGGTTCATTCGAAATCATTGTGATGCGCGATGCAGCCAGCCTGTTGGGCACGCGAGCATTCAGCGAGGGCAGCCTGCTGGCCAGCCCGTTGCTGTGGACGCTGTTTTTCGGCGGCTTGGCGACGCTGCTGGCAGTCAGCGGTCCATTGACCTTTGTGCGTCAGATCCTGCGCAAATGGGGCATCTGGCTGCTGCTCGCCGCCTGTCTGTGGCTCACCTGGAACTTGTTCGCCAAGGCTGATTTGGCCGCGCTATGGGCTCAGGTCGGTGATGGTTCGATGCCGTTCGCCGTGGGCTTCGATATTGCCATCGCCATGCCGCTGTCCTGGTTACCGCTGATTGCCGATTACTCCCGTTTCGGTAAGCGCGCTAAAAGCGTGTTCGGCGGCACCGCGGTGGGCTTCTTTATCGGTAATTTCTGGCTGATGAGCCTGGGCGTGGCCTACACCCTGGCATTTGCGCCGAGCGGTGAAGTGAACGCGCTGCTCCTGGCTTTGGCTGGCGCCGGCCTGGGGATTCCGCTGCTGCTGATCCTGTTGGACGAGTCGGAAAATGCTTTTGCCGATATTCACTCGGCGGCGGTGTCCAGCGGGGTTCTGTTGCGCTTGAAAGTCGAGCATCTGGCGTTGGCCATCGGTGTCATCTGCACCTTGATCGCCTGTTTCGCGCCGTTGGCCCAGTACCAGAACTTCCTGCTATTGATCGGCTCAGTGTTTGCGCCGTTGTTCGGTGTGGTGCTGGTGGATCATTTCATCCTGCGCCGTCGTGGTCAGGGTGTGGTTGCCGGCCTGCGTTGGCCGGCGCTGTTGGCCTGGTTAGGTGGCATTGCCACTTACCATCTGTTGGCCAATCTGTACCCGGATGTCGGCGCAACCCTGCCGGCGCTGGTGCTGGCAGGGCTGCTGCAGTTCATCCTGGGTCGGGCCTTCAGCGGCGTGCGGGTACCAGCTCAGGCTTGAGAATGCCGTCCAGGCGCGAGTAGGGAATCTGCAACTCGACATGGCCCAAGGCATACGGCGCGATGGTGGTGGTGGGGTACTTGAGGACCACGCCACCATAGGTCAGCGCAACGTTCGGGGTTTTCTGGAAGGGGTAGGTTTTCACAAACTCCGGCTCCAGGCTCAGGCGGGTGCTGATCAACCAACTGTTGTGTGCCACTTGGGCGGCTTTCCAGAAGGCGTCCTCTTTACCCGGCAGTAGCATGTCGGTGAGCGAGAGGGCCTTTTGCTGCTGGCGCGAATAGTTGATGAATGCGCGGCCTGGCTCGCCATGGGTGGCGCCCTGGTCCAGATAGCTGGACAGTTCGATGATCACCAAGCCGTCATGCTGCTCCCGTACCTTGGCCTGCAAATACATGCTGTTGCTTGGGGCCGCGGTTTTCAGGAATTGCTCGCGATAGGTCTCAAGGCTGGTCGGCAGCGGGTTGGCGCCGGTCATTTCCAGCAGGCGCTGTTCGATCAGCGCGTCCAGCTTGGGTTCCTTGGCGAAGTGCACGGTGTCGATATTCACCAGTGCGCAATCGGCGCTGGCGCAGCCCGGCCGGGTTTGTTCAGTGGTGTCGCGGGTGGCTTCCAGCGGGGTACGCCAGTTGGGTTGGAACAAGCTTTGGCAGGCGCCGAGGGTCAAGGCGATGCAGGCCACGGAGGCGATTTTTAAAAGCGACATGGGTGTCCTTCGTCTATCGATAAGAGCGAAATTGTGCAGCTTCGACTACCAGCAAGGCAGTCAGTTCGCCACTAAGCTGATTAGAGTGAGTTTGACGCCCGCCGTCTATCCCGGCAACCGGAAAGGGGCTGCATCCGAGGGCGGGAGCGCGTTAGGATGGCGCGAATTGCTCAGGCATAACGAGGAAGGGATATGACGGACACAGCAAAATCGACGCCGAGCACAATCGAAATTGTTCAGCGCGACAATGCCTACAAGGGCTTCTACCAGCTTGATCGCGTGCAACTGCGCCACGAAAAATTCGATGGCGGCATGAGCCGGGTGATCAACCGCGAAGTCTTCGTCCGTCACGACGCGGTGTGTGTCTTGCCGTACGACCCGCAGCGCGATGAAGTGGTGTTGATCGAGCAGTTCCGTGTAGGCGCCATGGGCCGCAGCAACAACCCTTGGCTGGTGGAAATGGTCGCGGGCCTGATCGACAAGGATGAAGAGCCGGAGGAGGTTGCACACCGCGAAGCCGAGGAGGAAGCTGGGCTGACGTTCTCCGCGCTGTGGCCGATTACCAAGTACTTCCCGTCGCCCGGTGGCAGTACCGAGTTTGTGCATTTGTACCTGGGCCGTTGCGAGAGCGCCGGTGCAGGTGGTGTCCATGGATTGGAAGAAGAGGCAGAAGATATCCGCGTCACCGTCTGGGCCTTCGAAGATGCCCTGCAAGCGGTGCGCGACGGCAAGATTTCCAACGCAGCCAGCATTATCGCCCTGCAATGGCTTGCGCTTAATCGCGCGGAAGTGAGGGGGTTATGGCAGTAAAGGCACGGGAACGTTATCGAGTCGACCTGATCGGGCTGCAAGCCGCCTGCGAAGCCAACTATGCGCGGCTGATGCGCCTGTTGCCCGATATGCGCCACGCCCCCGAGGCACGGCGCATCGGCGTAACCCATGGCGACCAAATGCTCGGCGTACTGGCCCTGGAAGTTATCGTCAACTGTCCGTACACCACCACCCTGCGCGTTCGTCAGGAGCACAGCCTGCCTTGGCTGCCGGTGCCGCAACTGGAAGTGCAGGTTTACCACGACGCCCGCATGGCCGAAGTGATCAGCGCCGAACATGCACGACGCTTCCGCAGCATCTATCCTTACCCAAATGTGTTCATGCACCAGCCCGATGAGAAAGCACAGCTCAATGTGTTCCTCGGCGAGTGGTTGAGCCATTGCCTGGCTCTGGGTCATGAGTTTGAGGTCGTGCGGTAGATGTGAACTGCGTCTGCTTCCTTGGGTTTCCTCTTTGCGTTCTGCCCCAGCATAATCGCCCCAATTGTCTATTCCTGTGATTGCCTTGGGAGAGCGCCTTGCCGAGCGTATCCACCGTGAACCCCGATGCGCCGGCGTTGCTGGTGCAACTGTCCGACAGCCACCTGTTTGCCGAGGCCGACGGCACGCTGCTGGGTATGAATACCCGTGAGAGCCTGCGGCGTGTAATTGAGTTGGTGTGCCAGCAACAGCCGCAAATCGACCTGATAGTGGCTACCGGGGACTTGTCCCAGGACGGCACGCTGGAGTCGTACCAGCAATTTCGCGACATGACCGCATCCATCGGCGCCCCTGCCCGCTGGATTCCCGGTAACCACGACGAGCCGCAAATCATGGCGCACGCCGCTGCGCACAGCGACCTGCTTGAACCGGTGGTGGATGTGGGCAACTGGCGCATCACACTGCTGGACTCTGCCGTACCGGGCTCGGTGCCAGGCTACCTTCAGGACTCGCAACTGCAATTGCTGGCCCAAGCCCTGAGTGAAGCCCCCGGCCGTCATCATCTGGTGTGCTTTCACCATCACCCAGTGTCTTTCGGCTGTGCGTGGATGGACCCCATCGGCCTGCGCAATCCCGAAGCGTTGTTTGCCGTGCTGGACCGCTTTCCCCAAGTCAGGGCAGTGCTCTGGGGGCATGTGCACCAGGAAATCGACCGCGAACGTAATGGCGTGCGCTTGCTAGCGTCGCCGTCTACGTGCATCCAGTTCGCGCCGGGTAGCGAGGACTTCAAGGTCAGTGAGCAGGCGCCGGGGTATCGTTGGTTGCGTTTGCATGCCGACGGGCGGCTGGAGACCGGGGTAGAGCGCTTGGTCGGGTTCGCGTTTACGGTGGATTACGGTAGCAACGGCTACTGAGATTTACCTGTAAACTGCGCGCTTTTGGCGCAAGCACGGAGAGCCCGGTATGTCTGCTTCGATCCTGTATATCCACGGTTTCAACAGTGCGCCGGCGTCCAACAAGGCCAGCCAGCTCATCACCGTGATGAACAGCCTCGGCCTGGCCGACCAACTGCGCGTGCCGGCGCTGCATCACCACCCCCGTCAGGCAATTCCTCAGTTGGAGCAAGCCATTGCCCAACTAGGGCGGCCACTGCTGGTCGGCAGCTCACTCGGCGGCTACTATGCAACCCATCTTGCCGAGCGCCATGGCCTCAAGGCGCTGCTGGTCAACCCGGCGGTGAGCCCCCATCGGATGTTCGACGGCTACCTGGGCACCCAGAAGAACCTCTACACCGATGAAACCTGGGAACTGACCCACGACCACGTCACGGCACTCGCCGAGTTGGAAGTGCCGGCACCCCAGGATGCTGCGCGTTATCAGGTGTGGTTGCAGACCGGGGATGAAACCCTGGATTATCGCCTCGCCCAACAGTATTACCGGGCCTGCGCCTTGCGCATCCAGGCCGGTGGCGACCATGGTTACCAAGGGTTCGCCCAGCAATTGCCGGCGCTGTTGAGCTTTGCCGGCATTGGCGCAGATCAGTATCAATCCTTCGATTTTTCGGCACTGTAATTGCCTTGAAAACCGCAGGTTACTTTTTAATCGAACGACTCACGACGAGACCCCATGGCCACTCCCAGCGCTAGCTCTTATAACGCCGACGCCATCGAAGTCCTCTCGGGCCTCGACCCGGTGCGCAAACGCCCCGGCATGTACACCGACACCAGCCGGCCGAATCACCTCGCCCAGGAAGTCATCGACAACAGCGTTGACGAAGCCTTGGCCGGGCACGCGAAGTCGGTGCACGTCATTCTCCACGCTGACCACTCCCTCGAAGTGTCCGACGATGGTCGCGGCATGCCCGTGGACATTCACCCGGAAGAGGGCGTGTCAGGCGTCGAGCTGATCCTCACCAAGCTGCACGCCGGCGGTAAGTTCTCCAACAAGAACTACCAATTTTCCGGTGGCTTGCACGGTGTGGGTATTTCCGTGGTCAACGCCCTGTCGACGCTGGTGCGGGTCAAGGTCAAGCGCGACGGCAACGAGTACCAGATGACCTTCGCCGATGGCTACAAAGCCACCGACCTCGAAGTGATCGGCACCGTGGGCAAGCGCAATACCGGTACCAGCGTGTACTTCGCGCCGGACCCGAAATACTTCGATTCGCCGAAATTCTCCATCAGCCGCCTCAAACACGTACTCAAGGCCAAGGCCGTGTTGTGCCCGGGCCTGCTGGTGACCTTTGAAGACAAAGGCACCGGTGAGAAGGTCGAGTGGCATTACGAAGACGGCCTGCGCTCTTATCTGGAAGATTCCGTCAGCGACTTCGAGCGCCTGCCCAACGAGCCGTTTTGCGGCAGTCTGGCCGGCAATAAAGAAGCCGTCGACTGGGCGCTGCTGTGGTTGCCCGAGGGCGGCGACAGCGTGCAGGAAAGCTACGTCAACCTGATTCCCACGGCTCAGGGCGGCACCCACGTCAATGGTTTGCGCCAGGGCCTGCTCGATGCCATGCGCGAATTCTGCGAATACCGCAGCCTGCTGCCGCGCGGCGTGAAGCTGGCGCCGGAAGACGTGTGGGAGCGCATTGCGTTCGTGCTGTCGATGAAAATGCAGGAACCGCAGTTCTCCGGCCAGACCAAAGAGCGTCTGTCGTCCCGCGAGGCGGCGGCGTTTGTCTCTGGTGTGGTTAAGGACGCCTTCAGCCTGTGGCTCAACGAGCATCCTGAGCTGGGCTTGGCCTTGGCCGAACTGGCGATCAATAACGCCGGCCGTCGCCTCAAAGCCAGTAAGAAGGTTGAGCGCAAGCGCATCACCCAGGGCCCGGCACTGCCAGGCAAACTGGCCGATTGCGCCGGGCAGGACCCGATGCGCTCCGAACTGTTCCTGGTGGAGGGTGACTCCGCCGGCGGTTCCGCCAAACAAGCGCGGGACAAGGAATTCCAGGCGATCCTGCCGTTGCGCGGCAAGATTCTTAACACTTGGGAAGTCGACGGCAGCGAAGTCCTGGCCAGCCAGGAAGTGCACAACATCGCCGTGGCCATTGGTGTCGACCCAGGTTCTGCGGATATCGCCCAACTGCGTTACGGCAAGATCTGCATCCTCGCCGACGCCGACTCCGACGGGCTGCACATCGCCACGTTGCTCTGTGCGCTGTTCGTGCAGCACTTCCGCCCGTTGGTGGATGCCGGTCACGTCTACGTCGCCATGCCACCGCTGTATCGCATCGACCTGGGCAAGGAGATTTTCTATGCCCTGGACGAAGCGGAGCGCGATGGCATCCTCGACCGCCTGGTGGCCGAGAAGAAACGTGGCAAGCCGCAGGTCACGCGATTCAAAGGTCTGGGTGAAATGAACCCACCACAATTGCGTGAAACCACCATGGACCCCAACACCCGGCGCCTGGTGCAGTTGACCCTGGAAGACTACGCCGCCACCTCGGAAATGATGGACATGCTGCTGGCGAAGAAACGCGCGCCGGACCGCAAGTCCTGGCTGGAATCCAAAGGCAACCTGGCCGAGGTGGTGGGCTGATGCGCACAGGCGTCGCCCTGGCGATCCTGATGATGAGCGGGCTGGCGGCCACCCCGGTGGTTGCTGCGACCGTAGCAGAGCTCAAACTCGTGTCCGAGCACCCGGTGGATGGCATGCGCGGCGGCAACTTGTCGGGTCTGGCTGTGTGCGGCAAGGACCTGTGGACGGTTTCCGACCGTGACGACGATCAGATCTACCGTCTGGATATCAGCGCGCCGACCTGGCAGGCCGAAACGGTGAAAATCGAAGTGCCGCCCGTGCCAGAGTCCGGTC
The DNA here is from genome assembly GCF_054683855.1 of Pseudomonas sp. H1_D04. Lineage (NCBI taxonomy): Bacteria > Pseudomonadati > Pseudomonadota > Gammaproteobacteria > Pseudomonadales > Pseudomonadaceae > Pseudomonas > Pseudomonas sp. H1_D04. The sequence goes on along the minus strand of NZ_CP162826.1, from coordinate 1,590,665 downwards.
TGCCTTGGGGGCTGCGTTCGCGCACCACGGCTGCTTCGTTTATTCGCGGTGGCGACCTGGACTTTGAAGGCATCAGCTGCGATGTTGCCGGTAATCGCTACATCGTCAGTGAAGCCCATGCGGCAGTGCTGCAAGTGCCGGCCACCGGCGCACCTGAATGGCTGAAGATTGCCCCAAGCATGGTGCGTGAGGCCCGGGCCAGTGGCATGTTGCTGCACTTCAATGCGCTGTTTGAAGGCTTGGCGGTGAACCCTGAAGGCAATCAAATCTGGCTGGCGGCTGAGCGTGAGCGGCGTGGCTTAATTTCCATCAAGCGTGGGCAAAGCCTGTGGAGTTGTGAGGGCCCTTGCGTTTTGTTAAGTGAGGCCGGCCAGGAGGTACAACCGGCTAAATTCACCGACGCCAAGCCCGTGTCCAAGGATTTCGCTGATCTCTCCCTGTTCAACGGCAAGCTGTTTACGCTGGAGCGCAACGCGTTCCAGATTTGCCGGCGCGATGCGGTCACCGCCAAGGTCGAGCTGTGCTGGTCGTTTGCCGACGAAACCCTGGTGCCCGAGCGGCGTTATGCCCAGCCCTATGGTCTTGCCGAAGCCCTTGTGGTTGATGCTGAAGGCGCGTGGCTGGGTATCGACAACAACTTCGGCCCTCGCGCCGATGGTGAAAAACGCCCGGTGGTCTATCGTTTTGCCGCCCCGGTCGGCGGCTGGAGTGCCCAGCCGTGAATGATCAAACACTTGAATTGACTCAGCGCAGCGGCATTTCCGCTGCGCCTTACCAAACAATGATGAGGCCCGCATGAGTGACATCCTCGCAGACAGCTTAGACGGCGTAGAACGCCGGTCGCTGGCTGACTTCACCGAAAATGCCTACCTCAACTACTCCATGTACGTGATCATGGACCGCGCGTTGCCGCATATCGGCGACGGCCTCAAGCCCGTACAGCGGCGCATTATCTACGCCATGAGTGAGTTGGGCCTGGATGCCGATTCCAAGCACAAGAAATCGGCGCGTACCGTCGGTGACGTGCTGGGTAAGTTCCACCCCCATGGCGACTCGGCGTGCTACGAAGCCATGGTGCTGATGGCCCAACCGTTCAGCTACCGCTACACGCTGGTGGACGGCCAGGGTAACTGGGGTGCGCCGGATGATCCCAAGTCCTTCGCCGCGATGCGTTACACCGAGGCGCGGTTGTCGCGTTACTCGGAAGTGCTTCTCAGCGAACTGGGCCAGGGTACTGCGGATTGGGGCCCGAACTTCGACGGCACACTGGACGAGCCTCTGGTGTTGCCGGCACGTTTGCCGAACATCCTGCTCAATGGCACCACCGGTATCGCGGTCGGCATGGCCACCGACGTACCGCCGCACAACCTGCGGGAAGTCGCCACCGCCTGCGTACGCTTGCTGGATGAGCCAAAGGCGACCGTCGAGCAGCTCTGTGAGCATATCCAGGGCCCGGACTACCCGACCGAAGCGGAAATCATCACGCCGCGCGCCGATCTGCTGAAGATGTACGAAACCGGCAAGGGCTCGGTGCGCATGCGCGCTGTGTACCACATTGAGGACGGCGACATTATCGTCACCGCTCTGCCGCATCAGGTGTCGGGCGCCAAAGTGTTGGAGCAGATTGCTGCGCTGATGCAGGCCAAACCGTCGAAACTGCCCCAGGTCGCCGACCTGCGTGACGAGTCCGACCACGAAAACCCATGCCGTATCGTGATCATCCCGACCAACAGCCGGGTCGATCACGAAGTGCTGATGCAGCACCTGTTCGCCAGTACCGATCTTGAGTCCAGCTACCGGGTCAACATCAACATCATCGGTCTGGACGGTAAGCCGCAGCTGAAAAACCTGCGCAACCTGCTGGTGGAGTGGTTGGAGTTCCGCGTACAAACCGTTCGTCGCCGCCTGCAATTCCGCTTGGACAAGGTCGAGCGCCGCCTGCACCTGTTGGACGGCTTGCTGATTGCCTATCTCAATCTGGATGAAGTGATTCACATCATCCGTACCGCCGAGCACCCGAAAGCCGAATTGATCGCGCGCTTCGAGCTGAGCGAGATCCAGGCTGACTACATTCTCGACACCCGCTTGCGTCAATTGGCGCGACTGGAAGAAATGAAACTGCGCGACGAGCAAGACGCGTTGCTTAAGGAGCAAGCCAAGCTGCAAGCCCTGTTGGGCAGTGAAGCCAAGCTGAAAAAGCTGGTGCGTACCGAGCTGATCAAAGACGCCGAAACCTACGGCGATGACCGTCGTTCGCCAATCGTGCAGCGTGCTGAAGCGAAGGCGCTGACAGAAACCGAACTGCTGCCAAACGAGAAAATTACCGTCGTTCTGTCGGAAAAGGGTTGGGTTCGTTCGGCCAAGGGGCATGATATTGACGCCACTGGCTTGTCGTACAAAGCGGGTGATGGTTTTAAAACCGCTGCGGCCGGGCGTTCTAACCAGTTTGCGGTGTTTATCGACTCGACGGGGCGCAGCTATTCAGTGCCGGCGCACACCTTGCCGTCAGCACGGGGGCAGGGCGAACCGTTGACCGGGCGTCTAACGCCGCCACCAGGGGCGAATTTTGAATGCGTGCTGCTGCCGGACGATGACTCGCTGTACGTCATCGCCTCCGACGCCGGTTACGGGTTTGTGGTCAAGGGTGAAGACCTGCAGGCCAAGAACAAGGCGGGCAAGGCATTGTTGAGCCTGCCGAATAACGCCAAGGTGATCCTGCCGCGACCGGTAGATGACCGTGAGAGCAATTGGCTGGCGTCGGTGACCACCGAAGGGCGTCTGCTGGTGTTCAAGATCAGCGATCTACCCCAGCTGGGCAAAGGCAAGGGCAACAAGATTATTGGTATTCCAGGGGAGCGGGTGGCCAGTCGCGAAGAGTACGTGACCGACATCGCGGTGATCCCGGAAGGTTCCACCCTGGTGCTCCAGGCCGGCAAGCGCACGTTGTCATTGCGCCCTGACGACCTTGAACACTACAAGGGCGAGCGTGGTCGTCGCGGTAATAAACTGCCTCGCGGCTTCCAGCGCGTGGATGCTTTGCTGGTGGAAACGCCGGTTTAAGGCGTATTAGAGCCCTCGATCTACGATTTAAAGCGTAGATCGACTCTTTGGCGCTGGAGTCATGGCGCATATTCACGGATGATATGGCCTTTCCAGCGCCGGCGTGGCCGAGCGTGTTTAGGTTATTTTTAGTATTACATTGTGGTTCGCCTTGTGGCAGCCACCTGGATGGGATGATGACTGCTCCACGCCTTCCTTTATTTTTGATGCTCGCGGGCCTTTTGGGGTTGGCGGGTTGCAGCACACACCAACCGGTGTCGCTGTACCAGCTGGACAGCGGAAGTCCGGCGCAACCTGCACAAAGTGCCGGTATGGCAGTTCTGCTGGGCCCGGTGGTCGTTGCCGACTACCTGCAACGCGAAACCCTGCTGCAGCGTCAGAATGACGGTAGCCTGCAAGGTTCCACCGATGGTCGTTGGGCGGGTAGCCTGTCTTCGGATATCAACCAGTTGGTATTGCGCCAAGTCGCGGGCCATCTCGATAGCCAGCGCGTGGTGCTGGCACCCGCACCGACGGGTTTCAGCCCGGATGTGCAGGTGCTGCTGACCATTACGCGCCTCGACTCGGGTGTGTCGCAACCGGCAATCCTGGATGCACAGTGGCGCTTGATCGACCGTCGTGGCCAGGTGCGCGATAACCGTATCGTGCACCTGCAGGAAGAACACACCGGTTCCACGGCATCCCAGGTCCAGGCTCAGGGCGTGCTGTTGCAGCACTTGGCACAGCAGTTGTCGGTGGCCCTCAAGCCACTGGCCAACCAGCCGCCGATTGCCGAGGCGCCGCGCAAGCAAGCTCCGGCGGTACAGGCCAAGCCAGCAGAGCCGCAGAAGCCGAAAATGCCGATGGCTACGCCCATTCGTACGGATATGGAAGTGTTCAGGTTCTGATCTGAAACAGCTCCAACAAAAAAGGCCCGCTGACTTAGCGGGCCTTTTTGTTTGTGGAGATATAAGTCACGGCGCAGATCAAGTGTGGAAGGGGGCTTGTCCCTGGTAGCGTTGGTTCAGTTAATGATGTGCTAACTGATGCTCCGCAGTCGGGGGTAAGCCCCCTCCCAATTGGTTCGGCGGTGTTCTTCAGGGCTTGGAGCGAGTCTCATGCATCCGCGCCAACTGGCGTTCAAGCATCGAGGGATACGGCTCCATCAACCGCTCCACACAGCTTGCGCCTTCAGGGCTGGCAATCGGTCGGATGCGAGCGCGTTGGCGGATCAGCGTGTCTTCACTGATCTTGCGCTCCACCAGCAGCAGGTTGCGGCTGTGTTGCGACAGGGCCAGGGCGTCTTGGGCGATTTCGGTCAGCAGCAGATCGATCTGGCTCATGCCAAACAGGTCGTCACCTACCGTCAAGCCAAGTTGCAGTTGCAGGGTGATGCCGCTGTCCGCCACTTCGATCTGCAGGGCATGGCCCAGGGCGCGCAGCAGTTCGCCGCAGCAGATGGCGTTGGTCAGGTAGTCTTCGCCGCTGTCTTCGCTGTGGAACAGCATCAGCGTGCTGCCATCGTTCAGGGTGTGCAGTTCGCTCTGGTACAGCGAGGCCGCTTGGTCGAGGCAATCGCGATAGCGTTCCAGCAGTTCCGTCAGGCGTGCGCGGGGCAGGCGGCGCAGTTGGTCCTGGGCACCCAGTTGCACGGCCAATACGGCGCTGTGCTGGGGCTCGGTGTTCCTCGTAGGTACCGGTTTCGGCGCGACGGCCGGGCTGTTGGCCGAGGTGTCGCGCAGGTCGGCGAACGGGTCTTCATCGTCCAGCTCGTCTTCTTCAGCCTGGATGACCTTGCGTGTTGCAGGCTTGAGGCCTGCCACCGGGGTGCTTTCGTCGAAGCCAGGATCACGCAGGTCGCGCACTTCAAACTCGGGCTCGTCGTCGTAATCGGTGTCGTCGAACTCAGGTTCCGGCTCCACTTCACGAACCACCGGCTCCGGGGCAAAGCTGGCGTGGAGTTGGCGGGCGAGGTCGCCGATTTCGTCCTGGCGGTCGGTGGCTGGCGTGTGTTCGTCGATATCCCGTAACCAGATGCGCAGTTGCATCAATGGCGTAGAAATGTGCCGACCCAGCCGCAGGCTTAAGGCCAAGGCCAGTGCCAGCAGAATTGCGCTGAGGATGCCCATGCTTTGCAGGCTGATGGTCATCGGCTGCTGGAATTGCTGCATGTCCAGGCTGATGCGCAGTTGGCCGGCTTTCACATCCTGGAATGTGATGTTGCTCTGGTACAGGCCTTCGGCTTCACCCAGCAGGCCGTTTTTCGGGCGTTGCCCGGCTTCGGCCATGATCCGGTTGTCCACGCTGTAGATGGCGGCGTGGGCCACCAGCGGGTTTTTGGTCAGGTTGTTGAGCAGCACGTTGAGGCTGAGGATGTCGTTGGACACCAACAGCTCAGTCGCCGAGGTGGCGGTCTGGGTCGTCAAGCTCTCGCCCAGGGCGTCGGCTTGCTCGTGCATGGCCTGTTTGAACTGCAAACCCATCACGCAGGCATAGATCACCAGGGCCAAGGCCACCAGGATCACGTTATGGCTGGCGATGCGTAATGCGATCGGTACACGGCGGTGGCGCAGTGCCCGGAAGATCAGCAGGAAGAAGTTATCGGTTTTTACTGGCGTGGGCCGGTTCACTTGCGCTCGGCTCTCGGTCCGTGAAGTTGACGCGCAGTATAGCGACAGGCCTAGGACCGGCAAAGCGCTGGCTGTGCCCGATGGTCACTGAAAGTGGGTAGAATGCGGTTTTTTTCCAGCCTGGGGGTGCGCCTTGCGCGAAATTGTCCTGATTAACATCACCGGTGAAGACCGCCCGGGTCTTACCGCCGCCATTACCGGTGTTCTGGCCCAGGGTGGTGTGAACATTCTCGACATTGGCCAGGCAGTGATCCACGACACCCTGTCGTTCGGCATCCTGGTTGAAATCCCCAGCACCGAACAGGCCTCGTCCGTACTCAAGGACATCCTGTTTACGGCGTATAAGCTGGATCAACAGGTGCGTTTCACCCCTGTTTCCGAAGACGACTACCAGCATTGGGTGGCTGGCCAAGGGAAGAAACGCCATATCGTCACGTTACTGACCCGCAAGGTCACCGCCGAACAACTGCAGCGCGTCAGCTCCATTACCGCGCAGTATGGTTTGAATATCGACCATATCGACCGTCTGTCGGGGCGCATGCCGCTGGACACGCCGGCAGATCAGGGCAAGGGCTGCATCGAGTTCTCCGTTCGCGGCGAGCCGGCCGATCCGCAGGCCCTGCGCGCCGAATTCCTTAGCGTGGCCCAGGAGCTGAATGTCGACATCGCGTTCCAGGAAGATTCGCTGTTCCGTCGCAACCGTCGCCTGGCGGTATTCGACATGGACTCCACGCTGATCGAAGCCGAAGTCATCGACGAACTGGCCAAAGCCGCCGGCGTGGGCGAGCAGGTTTCCGCGATCACCGAGCGCGCCATGGCCGGCGAGCTGGACTTCCGCGCCAGCTTCAAGGAGCGCCTGGCACTGCTCAAAGGCCTGGATGTCAGCGTGCTGGACTCCATCGGCGCCTCGCTACGCCTGACGGAAGGTGCCGAAACCCTGTTCGCCGAACTCAAGCGTCTGGGTTACAAGACTGCGATCCTGTCCGGCGGCTTCACCTACTTTGCCAAGCAATTGCAGGCAAAGCTGGGCATCGACTATGTGTTCGCCAACGAGCTGGAAGTGGTCGATGGCAAGGTGACCGGCGTCGCGGTCGAGCCGATTGTCGACGCGCAGCGCAAGGCGGATCTGCTGAAGGAATTGGCACACAAGGAAGGTTTGCGTCTGGAGCAGACCATTGCGGTCGGCGACGGGGCGAACGACTTGCCGATGCTTGCAATCGCCGGTTTGGGTGTGGCGTTCCGCGCCAAGCCATTGGTCAAACAATCGGCCAAGCAGGCGATTTCGACCTTGGGGTTGGATGGCGTGCTCTATCTGCTGGGCTTTCGCGACCGCGACGGTCAGCTGTAACTGACTAAATGTGGGAGGGGGCTTGCCCCCGATGGCAGTGGTTCAGTCACTGATGTGTTGACTGATCCCCTGCTATCGGGAACAAGCCCCCTCCCACATTGGGTTCGGTGTCAGGCTTTAGGTAAAGCGATACCTTGGCCCATCTGCACTGGCGAACCCGCCACCAGTTCTTCAGCCCACTTCACCTGATCCGGCCCAAACAGCAAAATCGCGGTCGAACCCAACTTGAAGCGACCCAGCTCCGCACCTTTTTCCAGATGAATAGGCGCACGCGCCGCTTCGTCGTAGCGGAAGGTTTTCAGTTCGCGCTTCGGTGGGGTCACCAGGCCAGCCCATACGGTTTCAATCGATGCGACGATCATCGCACCCACCAACACGACGGCCATCGGACCGCGCTCGGTGTCGAAGATGCAGGCGACACGCTCGTTACGCGCAAACAGCTCCGGCACATTTTCGGCGGTGGTCTGGTTTACCGAGAAGATACGGCCTGGGATATAGACCATTTCCCGCAGGGTGCCAGCCAATGGCATGTGCACACGGTGGTAGTCCTTCGGCGACAGATAAACCGTCGCGAAGTCCCCGCCCATGAACGGTGCCGACAAGGCCGCATCGCCACCCAGCAACTCCAGCACGCTAAAGCTGTGGCCTTTAGCCTGGAACACACGACCATGCTCAATCGGACCAAGCTGGCTGACCGCGCCATCGGCGGGGCTGAGCACCGCGCCTGGGGTTTGATCCAGCGGGCGTGCGCCATCTTTGAGGGCGCGTGTGAAGAAGGCGTTGAAGTGCTCGTAGGCGGTCACGTCTTCAACCAACGCCTGGGACATGTCTACTTGGTAGCGTTTAGCGAACCAGGTGGTGAAAGCGTTCTTGAACCAACGCACGCGGCACTCGGCAATGCAGCCAGCGAGGCGCGACAGCAAATGGTGCGGCAGCAAGTACTGGCTGAGGATAAACAACTGCTTTTTCATAACTGTCCTTAAACCTTAAATCTCAACGGGGGTGTCGGGGTGGTTGCCCCATTCGCCCCAGGAACCGGCATAACCTTTGACTCGGGGATAACCGAGCGCCTTGGCCACCAGGTAGGTGAAGCCAGAGCGGTGGTGAGTCTGGCAGTGGGTGATGATTTCTTTATCTTTCGTCAGCCCGAGGTCTTCGAGGATCTGCGGCATGTCGCGGCGGATACGCAGGCTGCGCGCCTTGTCCATGCCGGCAGTCCATTCGAAATTTACCGCGCCGGGGATGTGCCCGCCTTTGGCGGCGAGTACCTTCTCGCCGGAATATTCCAGCGGGCCGCGTGCGTCCCAGATACCCAGGTCGGCCGCGCCGAGACGGCTTTGCAGGTATTCGCGGGTGGCCGTGGGACCGTCATGCAGCGTGAGGCTGACGGGGCCGCCGACGGGGCCAGGCACTTCGGTGGAAACGGGGTATTTCTCCTCCAGCCAGGCCAGCAGGCCGCCGTCGAGGTAGTGGTATTTCTGGTGGCCGATTACGTCGAGCAGCCAGATAAAACGCCCGGCCCAGCCGCCGCCTTCGTCGTCGTACACCACGTAGGTGGCGTCGGGCGTGTGGCCCAATTCGCCGAAGAGTTTTTCCAGGTCGGCTTTATTGGGCAGCAGGCCGGGGGCCGGCGGCTGGCCCAGTTGGGTGCGTTTGGGGTCAACGAAATGCGCGCCGGGGATATGCCCTTCGGCGTAGCGGGCGGCACTGGTGAGGTCCACCAGAATCAGGTGTTCGGCATCCAGTTGACCGAGCAGGTCGCTGGATTCGATCACCAGCGGCAAGCCAGAGAAGTCAGGCATGTGAGGTCTCCTGGGCACAAATGTTGGCGATAAAGGACGGCGATTGTAGCGCAAGCATTAGGCGCTGCGGTTGGTAAAGCTGTGCAGGGCTTTCTCTATGCACTGGGCGGTTTTGCCGAAAGCCTGCACGGTGGTTTCCGAAAACGGTCCGCCGCCCTGGTCGGCGACCATCAGCATTACCACACGGCCGTTGCAGCTCATCGAACGCAACAGCAGGTGTTCGCCTGTGAACAGACGGCGCAGGATCGGCGGCAGCAAGGCCGAGAACTGCGCGTGGTTGTCCGGCGTGAGGCGTACTTGGGCGGATTTCTCCAGCAGGCGCTGTAGCAGCGTGCTGTTGACCACGTCCAGGCTCAATTTGGCGGCGTCTTTGGGCAGACCGTCGGCCTGGTGCACGCGCAAGGTGCTCAGGGCGCGATCGGCCATGAACAACAAGACTCGCTGCATGCCGCTGGCCACCAGAGCTTCCTTGGCGCAGGTGGTCAAATGCATGGCGTTGGCAAAGCGGCTTGGTTCCAACAGCAGTTCGGTGCAGCGGTTACGCCACACGGCCAGGGCCTCGGCAGTCGGTGGCGGCGCCGGCAGCAGGCCGCGATGAATCTTCTGCACATTCCACGGCCAGATCAGCGACAGCGCCGGGTGCCAGAGGTCGGGCATTAGAGTGCTGCGGGCGCTGGTGACGGCTTGTTGGTGAGATTGTTGCTGCACTTCAGCCAGCGGTTGCTGCAAATACAGCGCGGTAAGGTATTGCCAGCGTTGAGTGTGCGGGCAGGTCCAGGACTCTTGGGCTGACATCGCCAGGCCGTTGGCTAGCAGCACGGTATTGGCCGGCTGGTTCAGCCAACGGCGCAGGTTGGGTTCGGCGTCTAGCAATTGCTGATGGCGCAATGAGTCGTCTTCACGGGCGATATGAAGTGCCTTGACCAGCAAGCGTTGCTCGTTCAACAGCAGGTTATAGCCCTGGGATACCCAGATCGGTAGGTGCCAGGCTTCGGTCAGGCCTAGGCACAGGTCCAGCAGGCGCACGCCGAACAGCTCCTGCTCGACTTTGCGTGCAGGCTCGCCCTTGTGGATGACACGCAGTTCCCACTCTTCAAGGAGCTTGGGGTAGGCAACGGCCATCGGCCACAGCGGCGACAGAAACAGCAGGCTACCCCAGTGGATGTCTTGCCAAAGCCGCGCCAGACGACTGCCGAACAGACCGTTGGCTTGCTGCGACGCGTGCTGGCTCACCAGCAACAGTTGACGCAATGCTACGGGAATCTCTTGGGCGGGCACCGAGGGCAGGCGCGCCAGCAGTTCCTCGGCGCGCTTGAGGCCCAGGCGATTGAGCGCTACTTCGAGGTTTTCCGCCGGCTCCGCCAGGCTGCCATGGTTATGGCTGTTGGCCTCGCGCATGACGCTGAGTACCAAAGCCGGGCTGTTTTGCATCAGCTCGGCAATATCTCGCAACGAACTGCGGCTGTCGCGGATGGCTTTGCACACACGGTCGTGGCTGGCCTGGGGAACTGGCAGCAGCACGTCGTCCAGGCGCTTGATCCAAGCGGCGAGAGAGATAGGTCTTACAGATGGGACTGTCGTTTCATTAGCCATGATTGGGGCGCGATCATCACTTGCGGTCAACACGCCCGGAGCGGGCCGAACTGGCTTTTCGCCTTAACGGGCTATAGTCTGGCGCAGTTTTGCCGATAAGAGGAACAAGAGTTTTCCAGTTCCCCCAAATATGTCCATGAACCCGACGGCGCAAGTACTCATCTCCTATGGCTAAAATTATCGGCATCATCGTCGTCTTCGCGAGCGTGCTCGGCGGGTACGTCCTGTCCCACGGTAAAATTGCGGCACTGATCCAGCCTTTCGAGGTGATGATCATTGGCGGTGCTGCACTGGGCGCTTTCCTTCAGGCCAACCCCGGTTACATGACTATGCACGTGGTCAAGAAATCGCTGGCCATGTTCGGTTCGCGCTTCACTCATACCTTCTACCTGGAAGTGCTGGGCCTGGTGTACGAGATCCTCAACAAGAGCCGCCGCGAAGGCATGATGGCCATTGAGGCCGACATCGAGGACGCCTCTGCCAGCCCGATTTTTGCCAAGTACCCGGCCGTGCTCAAAGACGAGCGCATGACCGCCTATATCTGCGATTACCTGCGCATCATGTCCTCCGGCAACATGGCTCCCCATGAGCTGGAAGGCCTGTTCGACATGGAATTGTTCAGCCTTAAAGAAGAGCTGGAGCATCCTTCCCACGCCGTGACCGGCATCGCCGACGGCATGCCCGGCTTTGGTATCGTCGCGGCGGTACTCGGTATCGTGGTGACCATGGCCTCCCTGGGCGAGGGCGATCAGGCGGCCATCGGTATGCACGTAGGTGCGGCGCTGGTGGGTACCTTCTTCGGTATTCTCGCCGCTTACGGTTTCTTCGGCCCGCTGGCCACCTCCCTGGCTCACGATGCCAAGGAAGAAATCAACCTGTACGAATCGATCAAGGCCAGTCTGGTAGCGTCCGCGTCCGGCATGCCGCCATCGTTGGCAGTGGAGTTCGGTCGCAAGGTCTTGTACCCGAAGCATCGCCCAAGTTTCGCCGAGCTGGAACAAGCGGTTCGCGGTCGCTAAGCCATGGAAAACAACCAGCCGATAATCATCAAGCGCGTCAAGCGCTTCGCTGCGGGGCACCATGGCGGCGCCTGGAAAATCGCCTTCGCCGACTTTGCGACGGCGATGATGGCGTTCTTCCTGGTGCTGTGGCTGATGTCGACCGCCACGCCCGAACAGAAGATCGCCATCGCCGGTTACTTCAAAGATCCGATTGGCTTCTCGGAGAGCGGCACGCCCTTTGTGATCGACCTGGGCGGCTCGCCGCAGTTGGCCCCTGAGCGCACCATCAATCCAGAGGTCAAGACCGAATCGCCTCAGGAGAACATCCCGATCGAGCGCGACACCGTCGAGAGCATGGCTGAACAGGTTGAGCAGGAACGCCTGGAGCTGTTGCTGCAAGAGTTGCAGACCAAGGTGGATGAAAATCCGCAGTTGCTGAAATTCAAGGATCAGATCTCGTTCGAGATCACTCCGGAAGGCTTGCGCATCCAGATCACTGATGCCGCCAATCGGCCGATGTTCGATTCCGGCAGTGCGCGGCTAAAGCCGTACTTCGAAGACATCCTGTTGGCCATGGCTGACACCATCAAGGCAGTGCCGAACAAGATAAGCATCAGCGGCCACACGGACGCCAAGCCGTATGCCGGCCAGGGTGACTTCGGCAACTGGGAACTCTCGGCCAACCGCGCCAACGCTGCCCGTCGTGCGTTGGTGGCAGGCAGCTACCCCGACCCGCAAGTGGCGCGCGTGGTGGGTTTTGCCTCCTCGCAGCTATTTGAACCCAAGGATCCGTTCAATCCGATCAACCGTCGCATTGATATCGTCGTGCTGACCAAGAAGGCTCAGCGTGCGATAGAAGGTGATCAGCCACCTGTCGTGCCAACCCCAGGTGCGGGCGCGCCGGGCGAAGTGCCGGTTGACCCGAATGCCATTCCGCCAGGGCAGGAGCCGTTGCCGGCCCATGAACTGCGGCAGAAGCTGAACCTGTTTGACGATGGTGGGATGAAGGATCCTACGGCGCCTAAGACGGGCTCGTAAGTTCTTTTGCGGTTGTGATGAGCGGGGCAAGCCCGCTCATCACCAAAAGCCCGCTCACCCGCAACGCGGCGGGCGGGCGGTTTAGTAACTGCTCTCGGGCAAGCTCGCAATAATCGACCGATAGCTGTTCATCCGCTGCTGCTGCACACGGCCATCGTCCAGGGCCTTGAGCAACGCACAGCCCGGCTCGCGGTCGTGTTTGCAGTCGCGGAAGCGGCACGTACCGATCAGGTCGTTGAACTCGATAAAGCCGGCTTCCACATCGCTGCGGCTGACGTGGCCGAGGCCGAACTCTCGAATGCCCGGGGAGTCGATCAGTTCACCGCCGCCGGGGAAGTGGAACAATCGCGCGGTGGTGGTCGTATGAGTGCCCTGGCCGGACAGTTCCGACAGCGGGCCTACACGGGTGTCGACTTCCGGCAGCAGGCTGTTGACCAGCGATGACTTGCCAACGCCCGACTGGCCGACAAACACACTGATGCGTCCGTCCAACTGCTGTTGCAGCTGTTCCATGCCGTTGCCGTGGTGAGCCGAGACTTCCAGCACTGGGTAACCCAAGGTGCGGTAGACCGCCAGCAACGCGTTGAGCGCTGGGGCGTTCTGTTCGTCGATCAGGTCGAATTTGTTCAGCAGCAACAGCGGGCGAATACCCGCATGCTCAGCCGCCACCAAATAGCGGTCGATCAGGTTGGCATGGGGCTCGGGCAACGGTGCGAACACGATCACGATCATGTCGACGTTGGCCGCTACCGGCTTGAGTTGGCCGCGGCTGTCAGGACGACGCAGTTCGGTGGTGCGCGGCAGTTGGGCGACGATCACGCCGATGCCCTGGTTGCCGGCGCGCCACACCACCTTGTCGCCGGTGACCAGTGCAGGCAGGTTGGCGCGCAAGTGGCAGCGGGATACTTGGCCTGCGAGTTCGCCTTCCAGCGCCTCGACTTCGACCTGCACACCAAAGTGCGCGATCACCAGGCCCGTTTGCTCGGGGCCCAGGTCGCCGCCCTCGAGCGCTTCCACGGCGGAGGATTCACGTTTGGCGGCGCGTGCGGCGCGCTCACCTTGAATCTTTTCGATGCGCCAGTTTTGGCGACGGTTGAGCTGGCGTTTGGCCATTGGTGTTCCGTGTCGATAATGCAAAGGTTGGGTGAAACGGTCGCGAGTCTAGCACGGCCCCGCCTGCTAAACTGCGCAGCTACGCCAAGGTGCCAAGAGAATCAAGCCATGCAAAACCCACAGAACCTGATTTGGATCGATCTGGAAATGACCGGTCTGAACCCTGACACCGACGTCATCATCGAGATGGCGACCATTGTCACCGACAGCAACCTCAACACCTTGGCCGAAGGTCCGGTGATCGCCATCCACCACAGCGACGCCGTGCTCGCCACCATGGACGAGTGGAACACCCGCACCCATGGCAACTCCGGCCTGACTCAGCGTGTACGCGACAGCCGAATCAGCATGGCCGAAGCCGAAGCCGAAACCATTGCCTTTCTGGAACAGTGGGTGCCCAAGGGCAAATCGCCGATCTGCGGCAACAGCATCTGCCAGGACCGCCGCTTCCTTTATACCCACATGAAGGCGCTGGAAAGCTACTTCCACTACCGCAACCTGGATGTGTCCACGCTCAAGGAACTGGCCGCGCGCTGGGCGCCGGAAGTCAAAGACAGCTTCCATAAAGGCAGCACCCATCTGGCGCTGGATGATATTCGCGAGTCGATCGCCGAGCTGCAGCATTACCGCAAGCATTTCATCAAGGCTTGAAATGGGGGCGGCTGACCGGGCGCCATCGCAGACAAGCCAGCTCCCACAGTTGAATGTATTCCCAGGTCCAAATGTGGGAGGGGGCTTGCCCCCGATGCAGGCAACTCGTTTTATCGCCAAGCGCCCCCTTTTGGTGCCATCAGCAAATGATTAGACTGCCGGCCTCTTTGCAAGGATCGCCATCATGCTGCTGATGCTCTACCTCATCGCCATCACCGCCGAAGCCATGACCGGTGCCTTGTCGGCTGGTCGGCGCGGCATGGACTGGTTTGGTGTGGTGCTGATCGCTTGCGTAACGGCGCTGGGCGGCGGCTCGGTGCGCGATGTGCTGTTGGGGCATTACCCGCTGACGTGGGTCAAACACCCGGAATACCTGGTGCTGACCTCCGTCGCGGCGCTGGTGACGATCTTTATCGCACCGTTGATGCGCCATCTGCGCTCGCTGTTTCTAGCGCTGGACGCCGTAGGCCTGGTCGCGTTCACGCTGATCGGCTGCATGACTGCACTGGAAATGGGCCACGGCATGCTGGTGGCCTCGGTCAGCGGGGTGATCACCGGCGTCTTCGGCGGCATTCTCCGGGATATCTTCTGCAACGACATTCCGCTGATCTTCCGCCGTGAGCTGTACGCCAGCGTGTCATTTCTGGCCGCCTGGTTCTACTTGCTCTGTCTGTATCTGGAATTGCCCAGCGAGCAAGCAATTCTGCTGACCCTGTTCAGCGGCTTTCTATTGCGCCTGCTGGCGATCCGTTTTCACTGGGAAATGCCCAAGTTCGTCTACAACGACGACGTGCACTAGCGCGTAGCGTGTTGGTTCAGCGCCCATTCCACATGTTCGCGCACCAACTCCGACGGGTAATCCCTGCGTGTCTTCAAGGCTTCCAGCACCGGAATGCTTGACGGCGCATTGCCCAGGCCCACCGCGAGGTTGCGCAGCCAGCGCTCGTAGCCCGCGCGGCGCAGGGGTGAACCTTCGGTGCTGCTGAGGAATTTATCCTCATCCCACATAAACAGTTCGGCCAGTTCTGCGTTATCCAGGTTATGCCGTGGCTTGAAATCGCCCTCGGCGGTGGATCGAGCGAAACGATTCCACGGACAAACGATCTGACAGTCATCACAACCGAACACCCGATTGCCGATCAATGGGCGCAAGTCTTCAGGGATCGCGTTCTTCAGTTCAATGGTCAGGTAGGAAATGCAGCGCCGGGCGTCCAGCACATAGGGACCGACGAAGGCATTGGTTGGGCAGATATCCAGGCAGGCGGTGCAGCGGCCACAGTGTTCGGTGCTGTGTGGCTCATCGACCGGCAGCGGCAAATCGACGAACAGTTCGCTGAGGAAGAAATAACTGCCGGCCTTGCGGTTGAGTACCAGGGTGTTTTTACCGATCCAGCCCAGGCCGGCTTTTTCGGCGATGGCTTTTTCCAGTACGGGGGCGCTGTCGACGAACGCACGAAAGCCAAATGGGCCGATCTGTGCCTGAATGCGGTCGGCCAGTTGCTGTACGCGTTTGCGGATCAGCTTGTGGTAGTCGCGGCCCAGGGCGTAGCGCGAGATGTAGGCTTTTTCCGGCTGGGCCAGCAGTTGCGCCATTTGTGTGTCGCCAGGCAGGTAGTCCATGCGCAGCGACACCACGCGCAACGTGCCGGGCACGAGCTCGTCGGGATGGGAGCGCTTGCTGCCATGGGCGCCCATGTAGTCCATCTCGCCGTGGTAACCCGCGTCTAGCCAACGTTGCAGGTGCTGTTCATGCTCGGCCAGATCCAGGCCGCTGATGCCGACTTGTTGAAAGCCCAGTTCGCGGCCCCAGTCTTTGATCGATTGGGCGAGGGCGGGCAGATCGGAGGTAATAGCGGGCATGAGACACGGGAAACCACAGGTTAGATGCGTATAATTCTGCCAGACATCGGAGCTTGAAGACGCATGCCGCAGACAAAACACGAAATAACCGACGTTCAGTCCTTGTTGCCCGGCCATTTGCCGCAACTGGCTGCGCGTTCCCCGGACGCCCATAAAGGCCAGTTCGGCCATTTGTTGGTCATTGGTGGCGACCGCGGCTTTGGCGGCGCTGCGCTGTTGAGCGCGGAAAGTGCCTTGCGCAGCGGCGCCGGCATGGTGTCCCTGGCCACTCGCCTTGAACACGTGCCTGCCGCGTTGGCCCGCGTGCCTGAGGTCATGACCGTGGGCGTGAGTTCGGCGAACCAGCTTATGGGCTTGCTGGAAAAAATCTCGGTAATCGTTATTGGTCCGGGGTTAGGTGAGGCGTCCTGGGGTAAAAGCCTGCTATCGGTTGCCGCCAACGCGCTGCTGCCGCAGGTGTGGGACGCAGACGCGCTGAATCAGCTGGCTACCGGCAATATGAGTCTTCCGAGCGGTAGCGTGATTACGCCGCATCCGGGCGAGGCTGCGCGCTTATTGGGCATTTCTACAGCCGAGGTTCAGGCCGATCGCCTTAAGGTGGCGCGCGCGTTGAGCCAGAAATTCAGTGCAGTGGCTATCCTCAAGGGTGCTGGCAGTTTGATTGCCTGCCCCGATGGACGTGTTTCCCGTTGTGATCAGGGGCATCCAGCGATGGCCACAGCGGGCCTTGGCGATGTACTGGCCGGGCTGGTGGGCGCGTTAATGGCCCAAGGCATGCCTGCTTATGAAGCGAGCTGCCTGGCTGTGTGGTTGCACGCTACGGCGGGGGACCGCCAGGGCAGCCTGGGTCGCGGCTTGGCGGCCAGCGACCTGATACCGGCCAGTCGTCAATTGTTGGAGGAGCAGTCGCCGTGCCTGAAGTAATCCTTTTCCTGGCCAATGAAGACGCCATGGTCGCGCTCGGTCATCGTATTGCAGAGGTCACGGGCGCAGCGGGGCTCATCTTTCTCGAAGGTGACCTGGGGGCGGGCAAGACGACGTTGTCCCGAGGCATCATTCGCGGTTTGGGGCACGCAGGGGCGGTGAAAAGCCCAACGTTCACTTTGGTCGAGCCCTATGAGATCGGTGCGTTGCGTGCTTTCCACTTCGACCTCTATCGTTTGGTCGATCCCGAAGAGCTGGAGTACATGGGCATCCGTGATTACTTTGACGAAGACGCACTGTGCCTGATCGAGTGGCCAGATAAAGGCACAGGCTTTTTGCCAAAGCCGGACCTGACCATTACCATTACGCCGCGTGAATCAGGACGTCAGCTGAAGTTGTTGCCCCAGAGTGCGCGCGCAGAGTCGTGGTGCGCCGCTTTGGCATTGGAATTCAAATAATTGGTGGGGTTAGGTATGCGCTTTCGCGCGTTGGTTGCTGTCGTAGGGGTGTTGCTTGCGGCAATGACTGTCAATGCTCTGGCTGCTTCACAGGTGAAAAGTGTTCGCCTGTGGCGAGCACCGGATAACACGCGACTGGTGTTCGACCTGTCTGGCCCGGTCCAGCACAGCGTCTTTACTCTCACGGCGCCTGATCGCCTGGTGATCGACATCAACGGTGCGACCCTGGCCGCGCCGCTCAAAGTGTCTACTGCCAACACCCCGATCACCGCCATGCGCTCGGCCCAGCGCACGCCCACCGATTTGCGCGTTGTCATCGACCTGAAAAAAGTCGTGACGCCGAAAAGCTTCTCCCTGGCGCCGAATGCCCAATATGGCAACCGACTGGTGGTCGACTTGTTCGACAACGCTGCCGATGCCGCACCGCCGCCTGCGCCGACCCCGAGCGTGGCAACGGTGCCTGCCGTGCCTGTCAGCCCGTCGCAACCCCAGGTCAAGTTGCCACCGCCGCCACCGGCCCCGGCTGGCAAGCGCGACATTATCGTAGTGATCGATGCCGGCCATGGTGGTGAAGACCCGGGTGCTTCCGGCTCACGCGGCCAGCATGAAAAAGACGTGGTACTGGCTATCGCCCGTGAGTTGCAGCGTCAGATCAACGGTATGAAAGGCTATCGCGCCGAACTGACCCGTACCGGCGACTACTTCATTCCGCTGCGCGGCCGTACCGAAATCGCCCGTAAGAAAGGTGCCGACCTGTTTGTGTCGATTCACGCCGATGCTGCGCCGTCGTCCGCTGCGTTCGGTGCCTCGGTGTTTGCGTTGTCTGATCGCGGGGCCACGTCCGAGACTGCTCGTTGGCTGGCGGACAGCGAAAACCGTTCCGACTTGATCGGCGGTGCCGGCAACGTGTCCCTCGATGACAAGGACAAGATGCTCGCTGGCGTTCTGCTCGACCTGTCGATGACCGCTTCGCTGACTTCCAGCTTGAATGTCGGCCAGAAGGTCTTGAGCAACATCGGTCGCGTGACTTCGCTGCACAAGCAGCGTGTGGAACAGGCCGGGTTTATGGTGTTGAAGTCTCCGGACATCCCATCGATTCTGGTGGAAACCGGGTTCATCTCCAACGCCAACGAAGCCTCCAAGCTGGCCAGCGCCAGCCATCAGCAGGCGTTGGCGCGCTCCATCAGTGCCGGCGTGCGCCAGTTCTTCCAGCAGAACCCGCCGCCGGGCACTTACGTCGCTTGGCTGCGTGACTCCGGCAAGATCGCCCAAGGCCCGCGTGACCATCGCGTGCAGCCCGGCGATACCTTGGCGATGCTTGCGGTGCGTTTCCAAGTCTCGGCCGCGACATTGCGCAGTGCCAACAACCTGAAAACCGATGAGTTGAAAGTCGGTCAGGTGTTGACCATCCCAGGCACAGAATTGGCGGCGCAGTAATGAGCGAATCTACCTTGAACAGCGGGTCGCGCATTGAGTTGCTCAGCCCGCGCCTGGCTAACCAGATTGCAGCGGGTGAGGTTGTTGAGCGCCCTGCATCGGTGATCAAGGAGCTGCTGGAAAACAGCATCGACTCTGGTGCAAGGCGTATCGATGTCGATGTGGAGCAGGGCGGTGTCAAGTTGTTGCGGGTACGTGACGATGGCAGCGGCATCTCTTCCGATGACCTGCCCCTGGCCCTGGCCCGTCACGCCACCAGCAAAATCCGCGATCTGGAAGACCTTGAGCGGGTAATGAGCCTGGGCTTTCGCGGTGAGGCTTTGGCTTCGATCAGCTCCGTGGCCCGTCTGACCCTGACATCGCGCACCCGCGATGCCGAGCAGGCCTGGCAAGTGGAAACCGAAGGCCGCGACATGGCACCTCGGGTCCAGCCTGCCGCACACCCGGTGGGCACCTCGGTGGAAGTGCGCGACCTGTTTTTCAACACCCCGGCGCGGCGCAAATTCCTCAAGGCCGAGAAAACCGAATTCGATCACCTGCAAGAAGTCATCAAGCGCCTGGCCCTGGCCCGCTTCGACGTGGCCTTCCATCTGCGGCACAACGGCAAGACCATCCTCAGCCTGCACGAGGCTCATGACGACGCCGCGCGCGCTCGGCGAGTGTCTGCGATTTGCGGCGGAGGGTTCCTGGAGCAGGCGCTGCCGATCGAGATCGAGCGCAATGGCCTGCGTCTGTGGGGCTGGGTTGGCTTGCCGACCTTCTCCCGCAGCCAGGCGGACTTGCAGTATTTTTTCGTGAATGGCCGTGCGGTGCGCGACAAACTGGTGGCCCACGCGGTGCGTCAGGCGTATCGCGACGTGCTGTTCAACGGGCGTCATCCGACATTTGTGCTGTTTTTTGAGGTCGATCCCTCGGTCGTCGACGTCAACGTGCACCCGACCAAGCACGAAGTACGTTTCCGTGATGGGCGCATGGTGCATGACTTCCTCTATGGCACCTTGCACCGCGCGCTGGGCGATGTGCGCCCGGACGATCAACTGTCGGCTCCGATAGTGACCGCTGTGGTGCGTCCGAGCGGTCCCGAAGCGGGTGAGTTCGGCCCCCAGGGCGAAATGAGCCTGGCGGCCAACCTGCTGCAATCGCCGCAGTCGCAGCCTGCTTACACCGCACCGGGCTCTGGGGCTGGCGCGGGCTATCAATACCAATACACCCCGCGCCCGCAATCGACCGTGCCAGTGGCCGAGGCCCAGGCGGCCTACCGCGAATTCTTCGCGCCTCTGCCAGGCGCCGAGCCGGGCGCAGTCGCCTTGCCGGAGGGTGGCGGTGATATTCCTCCGCTGGGGTATGCGCTGGCGCAGCTAAAAGGCATCTATATCCTCGCGGAAAACGCTCATGGCCTGGTGCTGGTGGACATGCACGCCGCCCACGAGCGGATCATGTACGAACGCCTGAAAGTCGCCATGGCCAGCGAAGGCCTCAGCGGTCAGCCGCTGCTGGTGCCGGAGTCTCTTTCCGTCAGTCAGCGTGAAGCCGATTGCGCCGAAGAGCACCACAGCGTGTTCCAGAAACTGGGCTTTGAACTGCAACGTCTGGGCCCGGAAACCCTGGCGATCCGCCAGATTCCCGCGCTGCTCAAGCAGGCCGAAGCCAACCGGCTGGTGGCCGACGTGCTGGCGGACCTGATGGAGTACGGCACCAGTGACCGTATTCAGGCACACATCAACGAATTGCTCGGCACCATGGCCTGCCACGGCGCCATCCGCGCTAACCGGCGCCTGGCCTTGCCGGAAATGAACGGCCTGTTGCGCGACATGGAAAACACCGAGCGCAGCGGGCAATGCAACCATGGCCGGCCGACCTGGACCCAGATGGGCCTGGACGATCTGGACAAACTGTTCTTGCGCGGCCGTTGATGAGTGCCCTGCCCCCCGCGATCTTCCTGATGGGCCCTACGGCCGCTGGTAAGACCGACCTGGCCATTGAGCTGACCAAGGTGTTGCCCTGCGAGCTTATTAGTGTCGACTCTGCCCTGGTTTACCGGGACATGGACATCGGCACGGCCAAGCCGTCTAAAGCGCAATTGGCTCAGCATCCGCACCGCCTGATCGATATCATTGACCCGGCCGAGAGCTATTCGGCCGCTGACTTTCGTACCGACGCCTTGGTCGCCATGGCCGAGATCACCGCGCGGGGCAATATTCCGCTGCTGGTGGGCGGCACGATGCTCTATTACAAAGCCTTGCAGGAAGGTCTGGCAGATATGCCGCCGGCCGACGCTCAAGTGCGTGCGGAGCTCGAAGAAGAAGCTGCACGCTTCGGTTGGCAGACTCTGCACGATCAGTTGGCTGCGGTTGATCCAGTCTCGGCCGCGCGCATTCACCCTAACGATCCCCAGCGTCTCAGTCGCGCCCTGGAAGTCTGGCGTGTCAGCGGCCAGACCATGACTGAACTGCGGCTTAAACAAAGTGCGCAAAGTGCTGACGCAGGCGCATCTGGACAGTCACAATTGCCCTATACTGTGGCGAATCTGGCCATCGCTCCGGCAAATCGCCAGGTGCTGCATGAACGAATTGCACAAAGATTCACAATTATGTTGGAACAGGGGTTTATCGACGAGGTCGTAGCACTGCGTTCCAGAGGTGACCTGCATCCAGGGTTGCCTTCGATACGTGCTGTAGGCTATCGCCAAGTCTGGGATCATCTGGATGGCAAGCTGACGTCAGCCGAAATGCAGGAGCGCGGAATCATTGCCACGCGCCAATTGGCGAAACGCCAGTTCACCTGGCTGCGCAGCTGGAGCGATTTGCACTGGTTGGACAGCCTGGACAGCGACAATCTGTCACGCGCCTTGAAATACTTGGGAACGGTCTCCATATTGAGCTGAGTCCTTGCAATTGCCGTCTATCCTTGGGGGTGTGACGGCCTTGAGCTATCTATTTTCCGATTTTTTATTATTGATCCTTAAAGGAGTGCGGCACATGTCAAAAGGGCATTCGCTACAAGACCCTTACTTGAATACTTTACGTAAAGAGAAAGTTGGGGTTTCCATCTATCTGGTCAACGGTATCAAGCTTCAAGGCACGATCGAGTCGTTCGACCAGTTCGTGATCCTGCTGAAAAACACCGTCAGCCAGATGGTTTACAAGCACGCTATCTCGACAGTCGTTCCAGTTCGTCCAATCCGTCTGCCTAGCGCAGCTGGTGACGAACAAGGTGACGCTGAGCCAGGTAACGCCTGATAGGAGTCTCCTTTGTTCTTTGAGCGCCACGGTGGTGGTGAGCGAGTAATCCTCGTTCACTTGGATGGACAGGACCCTGAGGCGCGCGAAGATCCGCAGGAGTTTCAGGAGTTGGCAAATTCGGCCGGCGCCGAGACCGTTGCGTTTTTTAACGTGCCGCGTCATCGGCCAACCGCCAAATTTCTGATTGGCAGCGGCAAGGTCGAGGAATTGCGCGACCTGGTCCACGCCGAAGAAGCCGATCTGGTGATCTTCAATCACACCCTCACGCCCAGTCAGGAACGTAACCTCGAACGTGTTTTCGAGTGTCGCGTGATCGACCGTACCGGCCTGATCCTCGATATTTTCGCCCAGCGCGCCCGTACCCATGAGGGCAAGCTCCAGGTAGAACTGGCCCAGCTTGACCACATGAGCACCCGGCTGGTTCGCGGCTGGACTCACCTTGAGCGTCAAGGTGGTGGTATAGGCATGCGCGGCCCGGGTGAAACCCAGCTCGAAACCGACCGACGCCTGTTACGGGTTCGCCTGCGTCAGATCAAGGGGCGCCTGGAAAAAGTGCGCAGCCAGCGCGAGCAATCGCGACGCGGGCGTTCCCGAGCGGATATCCCTACTGTGTCCCTGGTGGGCTATACCAACGCAGGCAAGTCCACGTTGTTCAACAACGTGACCAAATCCGACGTTTACGCAGCCGACCAACTCTTCGCCACCCTCGATCCGACCTTGCGCCGTTTGGACATTGACGACCTCGGCCCGATCGTCCTGGCTGACACGGTAGGTTTCATTCGTCACTTGCCCCACAAGCTGGTCGAGGCATTTCGGTCTACGCTCGAAGAGTCGAGCAATTCCGACCTGCTGTTGCACGTGATCGATGCGGCCGAACCGGATCGCATGTTGCAGATTGAGCAGGTGATGGTGGTGCTGGGCGAGATTGGTGCCCAGGACTTGCCGATCCTTGAGGTGTATAACAAACTCGATTTGCTTGAAGGCGTTGAGCCACAAATCCAGCGCGACGAGAACGGCAGGCCCCAACGGGTATGGCTGTCGGCGCGTGATGGCAGTGGTTTGGAGCTGCTTGAACAGGCCATTGCCGAATTGCTCGGCAGCGATTTGTTTGTCGGCACCTTGCGCTTGCCTCAGCGTTTTGCTCGACTGCGTGCACAGTTTTTCGAGCTGGGCGCGGTACAGAAAGAAGAACACGACGAAGAAGGTGTCAGCTTGCTGGCCGTTCGGTTGCCGCGCTCGGAGCTCAATCGGCTGGTCAGCCGTGAAGGTGTAGTCCCGACAGAGTTCATCGAACAACACACTTTGCAATAAAAGCCTCCGAAAGCGGTTGTGCCGCAGTAGCAGGCATTCTGTAGCATTGGTCGGCGCGCCGTGGGCGCGTCTTTGCTTTATCAGATGGAGAGCGCTATGGCTTGGAATGAGCCGGGTGGCAACTCGAATAATCAGGATCCTTGGGGTGGTAAGCGCCGCAATAATGGCGACCGCAAGGGGCCACCAGATCTCGACGAGGCCTTCCGAAAGCTGCAGGAAAGCCTGAATGGGTTGTTCGGTGGTGGAAAAAAACGTGGTGGTGACGACGGTGGTCGCACAAGCAAGGGCGGCGGCTATGGCCTGCTGGGCCTCGGTCTTGTCGTGCTGGCGTCCGTATGGCTGTACAGCGCAGTCTACGTCGTGGACGAGCAGGAGCAGGCCGTGGTGCTGCGCTTCGGCAAGTACTACGAAACGGTCGGGCCGGGTCTGAATATCTACTTCCCGCCGATCGACAAGAAGTACATGGAGAATGTCACGCGTGAGCGTGCCTACACCAAGCAGGGCCAGATGCTGACCGAAGACGAGAACATCGTCGAAGTGCCGCTGACCGTGCAGTACAAGATCAGCAACCTGCAGGACTTCGTGCTGAACGTTGATCAGCCGGAAATCAGCCTGCAGCACGCAACCGAAAGCGCCCTGCGCCACGTGGTGGGTTCCACTGCGATGGACCAGGTGCTGACCGAAGGTCGTGAATTGATGGCCAGCGAGATCAAGGAGCGCCTGCAACGGTTCCTCGATACCTATCGCACCGGCATCACTGTCACTCAGGTAAACGTACAGAGCGCAGCTGCACCGCGCGAAGTGCAGGAAGCCTTCGATGACGTGATCCGCGCCCGTGAAGACGAGCAGCGTTCGCGCAACCAGGCTGAAACCTATGCCAACGGCGTTGTGCCGGAAGCTCGTGGTCAGGCCCAGCGTATCCTTGAGGATGCCAACGGTTACCGTGACGAAGTGGTTTCCCGCGCCAAGGGTGAGGCGGATCGCTTTACCAAACTGGTCGCCGAATACCGCAAAGCTCCTGAAGTCACCCGTGAGCGTCTGTACCTGGACACCATGCAGGAAGTCTTCAGCAACACCAGCAAGGTCCTCGTGACCGGCAGCAAGGGTGGGCAGAACAACCTGCTGTACCTGCCGTTGGACAAGATGATCGAAGGTGGTCGTAGCAGCACCAGCGCACCGGCCTCCGGCTCCAATGCCGCTGCCAACGAAGCGAGCGCCCGTGCCGCCGCTGACTTGCTGCAACAGCAATCACGTACCAGGGAGAGTCGTTGATGAGCAATAAATCGCTGACAGCCCTGATTGTGGGCGTCGTCGTTGTCATCGCTGCCTGGAACTGCTTCTACATCGTGGCTCAGACCGAGCGTGCGGTGCTGCTGCAATTCGGTCGCGTGGTTCAGGCGGATGTCCAACCGGGCTTGCATGTGAAAGTGCCCTACGTCAACCAAGTGCGCAAGTTCGACGCCCGCCTGATGACCCTGGATGCACCAACACAACGCTTCCTGACCCTGGAAAAGAAAGCCGTGATGGTTGACGCCTACGCCAAGTGGCGCGTCAAGGATGCCGAGCGCTTCTACACTGCGACCTCCGGCCTCAAGCAGATTGCCGACGAGCGTTTGTCGCGCCGTCTGGAATCGGGCCTGCGTGACCAGTTTGGTAAGCGCACTCTGCACGAGGTGGTATCCGGTGAGCGTGACGCACTGATGGCTGACATCACGCGTTCGCTCAACACGATGGCGGAAAAAGAGCTGGGCATCGAAGTGGTCGATGTTCGGGTCAAGGCTATCGACCTGCCTAAGGAAGTGAATCGCAGCGTGTTCGAGCGAATGAGCACCGAGCGTGAGCGGGAGGCTCGTGAGCACCGCGCCAAGGGTAACGAGCTGGCTGAAGGTATCCGCGCGGATGCCGACCGTCAGCGTCGCGTACTGCTGGCAGAAGCCTATCGCGAGTCTGAAGAGGCCCGTGGTGATGGTGATGCTCAAGCTGCGGCGATCTACGCCAAGGCGTACGGCCAGGACCAGGAGTTCTACGCGTTCTACCGTAGCCTGCGCGCCTATCGTGAAAGCTTCGCAAACAAAACCGACGTCATGGTGCTGGACCCAAGCAGCGACTTTTTCCGTTACCTGGAAAAGTCCAAGTAATCAGCCTGTGATTTTGTAGGGCGCACTCCGTCGGGCGGCTAAAATGCCTGGCGGGGTGATCCTTTCAGAAAACGGGTGTATGATGCGGCAGCCGGGAAATTCCCGGCTTTTTTGCGTCTGCATGTTTGATTCGGCAGGCGTGACAGGTTTTTCGAGGAAAGTGCCCGACGAGGCCGTTTACAGGCCGTTCGTCACGTCGCTCTTGCGCGTGGTTTATGCAGGGGGCGGGTATTTTCTGCTTCACTCAAGGCTCGGCCGAGGGCTGGCCGCCCGGATCAAAGGGGAATGGCGTAATGGCAACGGTAGACCGCTGGCTGCTGCCAGATGGCATCGAAGAAGTACTGCCACCAGAAGCTGCGCGCATTGAAGTAGCGCGTCGCCAGGTGTTGGATCTGTTCCAGAGCTGGGGTTACGAGTTTGTCGTAACTCCTCATATCGAGTACCTGGAATCCCTGCTGACCGGCGCGGGCCAGGACCTGGATCTGCGCACCTTCAAGGTCATTGACCCGCAATCGGGCCGGCAAATGGGCTTTCGGGCAGACATCACGCCGCAGGTGGCGCGCATCGATGCGCACACCCTGCGCCGCGAAGGCCCTAGCCGTCTGTGTTACGCCGGTAGCGTGCTGCATGCTCAGCCGCGTGCCTTGTCGTCTTCCCGTAGCCCTATCCAGCTGGGCGCCGAGTTGTACGGTGATGCCAGCCCGAGCAGCGACGTTGAAGTGATCAGCTTGATGCTGGCCATGCTGCAACTGGCTGACGTGCCCGATGTCCACATGGACCTGGGTCACGTCGGTATCTACCGTGGCCTGGCCCGTGCGGCCGGTTTGTCCGGTGAGGTAGAGCAACAGCTGTTCGATGCCCTGCAGCGTAAGGCTATCGATGAAGTAATCGCACTGACCGAAGGTGTGCCTGCCGACCTGGCTGGCATGCTGCGCGCGCTGGTGAATCTGTGCGGCGGCCGTGAAGTGCTGGCAGCTGCGCGTGAACGCCTGGCCAATGCGCCTGCGCCGGTACTGGCGGCGCTGGATGATGTGCTGGCGATTGCCGAGCAGCTGTCGGCACGTTTCCCTGATTTGCCGCTGTACTTTGATTTGGGCGAGCTGCGCGGTTACCACTACCACACCGGTGTGGTGTTTGCGGTGTTTGTTCCGGGGGTTGGCCAGGCCATCGCCCAAGGCGGTCGTTACGACGATATCGGCGCCGACTTCGGTCGTGCGCGTCCGGCGACTGGCTTCTCCACCGATTTGAAAACCCTGGTGACCCTGGGGCGTGCTGAGGTCGAGCTGCCGTCTGGTGGCATTTGGATGCCCGACAGTACGGACGCAGCACTCTGGCAGCAGGTTTGCCAGTTGCGCAGTGAGGGTCAGCGTGTTGTCCAGGCCTTGCCTGGCCAGCCATTGGCCGCCGCCCGTGAAGCGGACTGCGACCGGCAATTGATTCTGCAGAACGGGCTTTGGCAAGTATCGCCACTGGCTTCTTGAGTTTTCCTGCCGGCCATCGCCGGCACCAAGTTTGCGCGAATGAGGACAAGTGTTATGGGTAAGAATGTCGTAGTCCTGGGCACCCAATGGGGTGATGAGGGCAAAGGCAAGATCGTTGATCTGCTGACCGAACATGCTGCCGCCGTAGTGCGCTACCAAGGTGGCCACAACGCTGGCCATACCCTGGTCATCGATGGCGAAAAAACCGTCTTGCACCTGATCCCATCGGGCGTCCTGCGCGAAGGTGTGCAGTGCCTGATCGGCAACGGCGTGGTGGTTGCACCTGACGCCCTGCTGCGCGAGATCATCAAGCTGGAAGAGAAGGGCGTACCGGTGCGCGAGCGCCTGCGTATCAGCCCATCCTGCCCGCTGATCCTGTCCTTCCACGTTGCGCTGGACCAGGCCCGTGAAAAGGCCCGTGGCGAGCTGAAGATCGGTACGACCGGTCGCGGCATCGGCCCAGCCTACGAAGACAAAGTTGCACGTCGTGGCCTGCGTGTGGGCGATCTGCTCAACATGCCGCGTTTTGAAGACAAGCTGCGTGAGCTGGTGGACTACCACAACTTCATGCTGGTCGGTTACTACAAAGAGCCAGCCATTGAGTTCGACAAGACCCTGGCCGAGTGCAAGGAATACGCTGAGCTGCTCAAGCCGCTGATGCTGGACGTGACGGCCGAGCTGCACGACCTGCGTCGCGCTGGCAAAGACATCATGTTCGAAGGCGCCCAAGGTTCGTTGCTGGACATCGACCACGGCACTTACCCGTACGTGACCAGCTCCAACACCACCGCTGGCGGCGTTGCGACCGGGTCTGGCGTTGGCCCGATGTTCCTGGACTACATCCTGGGCATCACCAAGGCTTACACCACGCGCGTAGGTTCGGGCCCATTCCCGACTGAGCTGTTTGACGAAGTCGGTGCGCACCTGGCCAAACAAGGTCACGAGTTCGGTGCTACCACCGGTCGTGCCCGTCGTTGCGGCTGGTTCGACGCCGTTATCCTGCGTCGTGCTATCGATGTGAACAGCATCTCGGGCATCTGCTTCACCAAGCTGGATGTACTCGACGGTCTGGAAACCATCAACATCTGCGTCGGCTACAAAGATGCGGAAGGCAATGATGTTGCTCCGACTGATGCTGACAGCTACGTAGGCTTGCAGCCTGTGTACGAAGAAGTGCCGGGCTGGACCGAATCGACCGTGGGTGCTAAGACCCTGGAAGAGCTGCCGGCCAACGCCCGCGCTTACATCAAGCGTGTCGAAGCGCTGATCGGTGCGCCGATTGACATTATTTCGACGGGCCCGGACCGCAACGAAACTATCGTTCTGCGTCATCCGTTCGCTTAATAAGCTGTTGATGTAAAAAGCAAAGGGCTCCTTCGGGAGCCCTTTGTCGTTTCTGTTTGCCAAGCGGCACGACCCTTGCTGTGTTTCTCTTTTTCGCGGTGCTATCAAATTAATGGCACCCGTGGTGGAGGGATTCTTGATGTCTGCCGTTCTGTCGTTGTTACAAAGTCGTCTGTTGCGACCGGTCTTCGTTACCTTGGGTATCGCCCTTTTGGTGCAAGTGCTGGTGGCGGTCGCTCTAACCCGGAGCACCGTCACTGCATTGGAAGCTGATTTGGGTAATCGTCTGGGTATCGATAGCCAGAAGCTGTCTGGTGAGTTGGCCCAAGCCGGTAAGGAGGTCACGTCAAGCCTCGATAGCTTGTCTGCCAGCACTCGACAACGTCTGACGGCAGGGCTTTCCACACGCCTGCAGGAAGAGCAGAAGCAGCTGCGTGCGACCCTGGAAAAAGACTTGAAGGATTCCGCCAACGACATGGCGCAGCTGCTGGCTTCGGTGGCGCCCCGCGCCATGTGGGATAGCGACGTACCTACATTGTCCGAGTTTGCCCGACGCGCCCAGCGCAATCCCAACGTGCTGTTTGTGGTCTACGACGACGCAGCGGGTGAGCATCTAACCCGTTACCTTAATCGCGAAAATCCGATCAACAAGGCGCTGCTGGAAAAAGGCCAAGGCGACCGCGCCTTGGACAAAGTGCTGAATGCCGCGAAAAACGACCCTTCGGTGTTCTACGTTGAGGCCTCCATCAGCCCCAATGGCGTAGAAATCGGCAAAGTGCTCATGGGCGTATCGACTGCTTCGGTAGAGGCCGACCTGCAAGCACTGGATAAGCGCTTTGCCGCCCTGATTGCCAGCGGTGATCAGTTGGTCGGCGATAGTCTCAAAGGCGCCGCAGCCGACAGTGCGGCTGCCATGGGCGCTCGCCTGCAGTCTGCACAGGCCACTGCGACCCAGATGACTGCCAACACCACCGAGGCCGTGCAGGATGCCGCGGGCACGCTACGCTGGCGCATCGGCATGGGGTTGGCGGTGGTGGGTTTCGGCGTATTGGTATTGATCGCTGTCGTGCTCGGTCGCCGCGTGGTCAATCGCCTGAAGTTGTTGATTGCCGCTATGGATGATCTGGCGGCGGGCGAGGGGGATCTCACCAAACGCGTGCAGATCAGCAGCAAGGACGAAATCGGCGACATGGCCTCAGCGGTCAATCGCTTTGTGGATAAGTTGCAGCCCATCGTGCGCGAGGCGGGCGATGTGGCCCAGCGTACCGGTGTGGAGATTGGTGCCATGACCTTGCGTAATGCCGGTGCTGATGCGGCGGCTGGCTTGCAGCGCGACGAAGTGGCCGAGAGCTTGCGCGCGTTGTCGCAAATGGCCGACGAAGCCCAGGCCGAAAGCCACGCTATGCAGGCGGCATTGCAACAGGTCGTCGATATTCGCCAGGCCACGGATGAAAACTCACGCACTTCGGCTGAAGTCGGCAGCTTGATCGAGGCGTTGGCGGGGCAGGTACAGGCCGGCTCACAGGTGATCGAACGGTTGGCTCAGCAAAGTGAGCAGATCGAAGTGGTGTTGACGGTAATCCATGGTATCGCCGAGCAAACCAACTTGCTGGCGCTCAACGCGGCCATTGAGGCGGCACGCGCTGGTGAGACCGGGCGCGGTTTTGCGGTGGTGGCGGACGAAGTGCGTGCGCTGGCCAGTAAAACCCAGAGCTCCACCGGTGATATCCAGGCGCATATCGTGGCGTTGCAACAGGGCGCGCGTGAGGCTGTGGAAACCATTGGCAAGGCCGGGCGCCTGGCCAGCGAAGGTTTACTGGTGCTGCGTGAGAGCGAGCGCTTGCAGCAGACGGTGCAGGCTTCGGTAGAGCAGGTGCATGCCGCGATCGGCTTGGCTACCCGTGCGGCTGAGCATCAGGCCCAGGGCGCCCATGCAGTGCGTGGTCGGGTGGAGGTGATCCATGCCCAGGCTGAGCGTGCCGCGCAGGCGGTGGTGGAAACGACCGCCAGTGGCAAAGTCCTGGATGGGCTGGCGGCGCAGTTGAAGGCGAGCTTGGGGCAGTTTCGCGCTTAGCATTGCCTCAATAGCGGTTTCAGCGACTCAGATACATCCGCGTCGTGAGCAGATACACCGGCAGCCCCGACACCAGTATCAACAACGCCGCATAAGGGGCTGCCGCCGCGAATTCCACATTCGACGTATGCGACCATACCGCCGTGGCGAGTGTGTTTAGCCCAGTCGGGCTGAGCAGCAGCGTCGCCGTCAATTCCTTCATCGCATCCAGGAACACCAGCGCAAACGCTGCCCCCAGCGCCGGGAAGATAATCGGCAAAGTCACTCGGCAAAACGCACTGAACGACGAAGCACCCAGTGTGCGCGCTGCTTCCTCCAGCTGCGGCGCGGCCTTATTCAAGGCGGTGCGAATCGGCGCCTGAGCCAGTGGCAAGAACAACAGCGCATAGGCGATCAGCAACAACGCAGACGTCTGGTACAGCGCAGGCACGTAATGCAAGGCGAAATACACCAGCGTAAGCGCAATCACCAGGCCGGGCAGCGCGTGCAGCAGGTACGGCAGACGCTCAGCCCAGATCGCCAGTTTGCCTTTATAGCGCACCACCAGCAGGCCGACCGGCACGGCCAGTACCAGGCACAACGCTGCACCGCCCAGGGACAGCGCCAGCGAGGACAGAAGCGCTTCGCCAATTTCTGCCACTGGAAAAGCCGCCGACGAACCTACGGCCAGCCAATAGCCGAGCATGCCCAGCGGAATCCCACTACCGATGACCGCCAATGCCAGGCAGTACACCTGGCCGAGTGGCGCCCACTTGCCCAATCGAACCTGCTCGGCATGCCGCGCCGCGCCTTGGCCGATACGTACATGTCGGCCCTTGCCGCGCACGCGCAGTTCCAGCCACAGCAGGGTAAGGCACATCACCAGCAGTACCGCTGAAAGCATCGCAGCGTTGGCGTTGCTGAATTCCAGCTCGAACTGCTGGTAGATCGCGGTAGTGAAGGTTTGCAAGCCGATGATCGAAAGCGCACCGAATTCCACCAGCATATGCAGCGCGATCAGCAGTGCCCCGGCCAGCAGCGATGGCCACAGCAGCGGCAACGTAATGCGCAGAAAAACTGCCCAGCGATTGAGGCCCAGCGTGCGAGCAGATTCTTCAAGGGAGGGGTCAAGATTACGCAATGTTGCTGCCACTGGCAGAAACACTAGCGGGTATTTGGACAGGCTCATCACCAGGATCGCCCCGCCCAGCCCTTCGAAGTTGGCGCTCAGCGACACCCAGGTAAAGCTGCTGACAAACGCAGGGACCGCAAACGGCAGGCACAGGATCACGCCCCATATGCGTCGCCCTGGCAGGTTGCTGCGTTCCAGCAGCCAAGCCAGGGACAGGCCGATCACGCCGCAGGTTACCGTCACCCCAACCATCAGCGCCAAGGTGTTGCGCAGCAGCCCGAACACATAAGGCCGCCACAGCAGATGCACCGCCTCCTCCCATCCAGCTTGCCAGGCTTTAAGGCCGACATAGGCCAATGGAAGCAGGCTCAGGCTAACCAGAAACAGCACTGGAAGCAGCAGCCAGATTGACGGGCGTTTGCGTCGAGGGCTCAATCCCCTGCGCAGGGCGGTGGCGGGTAGCGATGGGTTCATCAGTTCAAGCCAACGTCACGTTCCAGCTCCAGCGCTTCTTCGGCGTTGCCAAGGTCCGCAGGCGTGACTTTTGGCGGTTGTAGCTCGCTGAAAGGCTTAAGGCCTCGGTTGGATTCCATGCCTTTACGCAGCGGGTATTCCGCGGAGGTGTTGGTGATGACCCGCTGGCCTTCTTCACTGGCCATGAACGCCAGCAGTTGTTGGGCTTCCTTGGGGTGCTTGCTTGATTTCAATGCGGCAGCGGACGACACGGTAATCAGGCCGCCGGCATCGCCGTCGGTGAAGTAATGCAGCTTGGAGTCCAGGTTGGTTTTTTCTTTCTTAAGGGCAAACCAGTAATAGTTGTTCACCAGTACGGTGGCCACTTCGCCGTTCTCCACGGCTTTAAGGGCGACCATGTTGTTGCTGTAAACCTTGCCAAAGGCGCGCAGGCCGGTCAGCCATTCTTCAGCTGCCTCTCGACCGTGCAATTTGATGATCGCCACGGCCTGTTCTTGGAACGCGCCGCTGGTGGGCACGAAACCGACCTTGCCTTGCCACTCGGGGTCGGCGAAATCCAGCACGGATTTGGGCAGGTCTTTCTCGGCAATCAGTTTCGGGTTGAAGGCCACGACGCGGGTGCGCGCAGTCACGCCCATCCAGTCGCCGTTGCTGCCGACGTAATCTTTGGGCAGCACGTCGAGGGTGCTCCCGTCGATCTTGGCCAGCAGGCCTTGCTCGCCGAGTTTGTTCAGGGGAGGGGATTCTTCGGTGTAGATGACGTCGGCGGGAGAGCGGTCGCCTTCTTCCACCACCTGGCTGGCCAGTTGGTTGCTACTGCCTTTGCGTACGTTGACATGAATGCCGGTCTTGGCTTCGAAAGCCTTAGCGAGTTCGTCGCCGACTTCTTTGTGCTGGCCGTTGTATAGGGTCAGGGAAACTTTGTCGGCAGAGTAGGCCGCGGGCGAGAGCAGGGCCAGGCCGAGCAGAGTGATGGTAAGGCCACGCAGAAAGGATGTCTTGGGGCGGGTATCGCGGATCATCATCCGGGGTGTTCCTCACTTGTAAGCAACAAATTCTTACAAGGATAAACGATAAAACTTCTCAAGTGCGACCCAGGAGGGAATCACCTGCAAAGTTTCAGCCCCAGAAACGAAAAAACCCGCTTTCGCGGGTTTGATCTGAATTTGGTGCCCAGGAGAAGACTCGAACTTCCACGACCTTGCGATCACCAGCACCTGAAGCTGGCGTGTCTACCAATTTCACCACCTGGGCTTTATCAAGCAACGTTACCGCTGTTGATGGGGCGAACTATACGGCGGGCTTTTTGATCTGTAAACCCCTGATTCAATAAAATAAATCGGGATTTACGTTAAAAATCAGAAGCCTGAAACGAAAAAACCCGCTTTCGCGGGTTTGATCTGAATTTGGTGCCCAGGAGAAGACTCGAACTTCCACGACCTTGCGATCACCAGCACCTGAAGCTGGCGTGTCTACCAATTTCACCACCTGGGCATCATCAACAACGTTGCCGTCGTCGATGGCGCGCACTATACGGAGAGGCTTATAAGCTGTAAACCCCTGCTATGAAAAAAGCCTGGAATATTTCGCCAATGGTCGTGCAAGGTGCGCAGCGAGGGCCATTAAGGGCTTTAAAACGCTTGTTGATGCCTGAAATTTCCCGTTTCAATACGCGTATGCCAAACTAACCCACATATAGACAAGGTGAAAACTCTCTAATGGCCGATTGGCAGTCCCTCGATCCCGAGGCCGCTCGTGAAGCGGAAAAATATGAAAACCCTATTCCTAGCCGCGAACTGATCCTGGCGCATCTCGCCGATCGGGGTTCGCCTGCTAGCCGCGAGCAGTTGGTTGAAGAATTCGGTCTGACCACCGAAGACCAGCTTGAAGCCCTGCGCCGCCGATTGCGTGCCATGGAGCGCGACGCTCAACTGATCTACACCCGCCGTGGCACTTACGCGCCTGTGGATAAGCTCGACTTGATCCTTGGCCGCATTGCCGGTCACCGTGATGGCTTCGGCTTCTTGATCCCGGATGACGGCAGTGACGACCTGTTCATGAGCCCGGCGCAAATGCGCTTGGTGTTCGATGGTGACCGTGCCTTGGCGCGCGTTTCCGGCCTGGACCGTCGCGGTCGCCGTGAAGGCGTGATCGTCGAAGTGGTGTCCCGTGCCCACGAGTCCATCGTTGGTCGTTACTTCGAAGAAGGCGGTATTGGCTTTGTTGTGCCGGATAACCCAAGGGTCCAGCAGGAAGTGCTGATTACCCCGGGCCGCAATGGCGCTGCGAAGGTCGGTCAGTTCGTTGAGGTGAAAATCACCCACTGGCCTACTGCGCGCTTTCAGCCTCAGGGCGACATCGTTGAAGTTGTCGGCAACTACATGGCGCCGGGGATGGAAATCGACGTCGCGCTGCGCACCTACGATATTCCTCACGTCTGGCCTGAAGCTGTGCTGAAAGAAGCCGCCAAGCTCAAGCCTGAAGTTGAAGAAAAAGACAAAGAAAAACGCATCGACCTGCGCCATCTGCCGTTTGTCACCATCGACGGTGAAGATGCTCGCGACTTCGACGACGCGGTCTACTGCGAAGCCAAGCCCGGCAAGTTGCGTCTGTTCTCTGGCGGCTGGAAGTTGTTCGTCGCGATTGCCGACGTGTCCAGCTATGTGAAGATCGGTTCTGCACTGGATAACGAAGCGCAGGTGCGCGGCAACTCCGTGTACTTCCCGGAGCGCGTGATCCCGATGCTGCCTGAGCAATTGTCCAACGGGCTGTGCTCCCTGAACCCGAAAGTCGACCGTTTGGCCATGGTGTGCGAGATGACTATCTCGAAAACCGGCGAAATGACCGACTACCAGTTCTACGAAGCGGTGATCCACTCCCAGGCGCGCCTGACCTACAACAAGGTCAGTACCATTCTGGAACAGCCGAAAACAAGCGAAGCCAAGGCTTTGCGTGGTGAGTACGGGCATGTCGTGCCGCACCTCAAGCAGCTTTACTCGCTGTACAAGGTGCTGTTGGGTGCTCGTCATGTGCGTGGCGCGATCGATTTTGAAACCCAGGAAACCCGTATTGTCTTCGGTTCCGAGCGCAAGATCGCCGCAATCACCCCGACGACCCGTAACGATGCGCACAAGCTGATCGAGGAGTGCATGCTGGCGGCCAACGTGGCCACCGCTGAATTCCTGAAGAAGCATGAGATTCCTGCGTTGTACCGCGTGCACGATGGTCCTCCGCCGGAGCGTCTGGAAAAACTGCGCGCGTTCCTCGGAGAGCTCGGCCTGTCCCTGCACAAAGGCAAGGACGGTCCGACGCCGAAGGACTACCAGGCATTGCTGGCCAGCATCAAGGACCGTCCGGATTACCATGTGATTCAGACCGTGATGCTGCGTTCGTTGAGCCAGGCGGTGTACAGCGCCGACAATCAGGGCCACTTCGGCTTGAACTACGAGGCGTACACCCACTTCACCTCGCCAATTCGCCGTTATCCTGACCTGCTCACGCACCGCGCGATCCGCAGCGTGATCCATTCCAAGCAGAACACCCCGCACGTTAAGCGCGCTGGCGCCATGACCATACCGAAAGCACGGATCTATCCGTACGACGAGGCGGCCCTGGAACAGCTGGGCGAGCAGTGCTCCATGAGCGAACGCCGTGCCGACGAAGCCACGCGCGACGTAGTGAACTGGCTCAAGTGCGAGTTCATGAAAGACCGCGTGGGCGAAACCTTCCCGGGTGTAATCACCGCCGTGACAGGCTTTGGCCTGTTCGTCGAGCTGACCGACATCTACGTCGAAGGCTTGGTGCACGTCACGGCCTTGCCGGGTGATTACTACCACTTCGATCCCGTGCATCACCGCCTGGCGGGCGAGCGCTCCGGTCGCAGCTTCCGTCTGGGTGACACGGTGGAAGTGCAGGTCATGCGCGTCGACCTTGACGAGCGCAAGATCGACTTCGGTATGCCAGACAAGCCAGCCGAACCGGCGGGTCGTAAAAAGCGCGGCGTCGAAACCGCAGCGCCGACCGCCAAAGGCAAAGGAACTCCTGCGAAAGCAGCGGCCGCCGAGCCTGCGCCAGCCAAGGCTGGTCGCCGGTCCTCCGTCAAGGACAAGGCCCCCGAAGCTTACCGTCCAAGTGACGCAGCGGCGAAAAACGCCGAGCTGCGCAAGAGCCGCGAGTTGAAGCAGCAGTTGCTCAACGAAGCAAAAAGCGGTGGTAAAGCGGCGTCTGGGGGAAAGTCCCAAGGGGCGGAAAAGCCGTCGAGCAAACCCAGTAAACATCGTAAAGGCCCGCCAAAAGCGGGTTCGGCCCCCGCGAAAAGCGGCGGGTCGCGCAAACCTAAGGCCAAGTCATGAGTCTGGAAAAAATCTACGGCGTCCACGCCGTAGAAGCACTGCTGCGTCATCACCCTAAACGCGTCAAACAAGTGTGGTTGGCGGAAGGTCGCAGCGAGCCTCGCGTGCAGGCGCTGGTTGAGTTGGCCACCCAAAACAAGGTTGCCATCGGCCAGGCCGAGCGTCGTGAAATGGACGTGTGGGTCGAAGGCGTTCACCAGGGTGTGGTCGCGGACGTGAGTCCTAGCCAGGTCTGGGGCGAAGCCATGCTCGACGAGCTGCTCGACCGCACCGAAGGCGCGCCGCTGTTGCTGGTGCTGGACGGCGTGACCGACCCGCACAACCTTGGCGCCTGCCTGCGTTCGGCGGATGCTGCCGGCGCGTTGGCAGTAATTGTGCCTAAAGACAAGTCGGCTACCCTGACGCCGGTTGTGCGCAAGGTCGCCTGCGGCGCGGCGGAAGTGATTCCGTTGGTGGCCGTGACCAACCTGGCGCGCACTCTGGAGAAACTCCAGCAGCGCGGCCTGTGGGTCGTGGGTACGGCGGGGGAGGCCGAGGTCAGTATTTATGACCAGGACCTCACTGGGCCGACCATCCTGATCATGGGGGCTGAAGGTAAGGGTATGCGTCGTTTGACCCGTGAGCATTGTGATTATCTGGTGCATTTGCCGATGGCAGGCAGCGTCAGCAGCCTCAACGTGTCGGTTGCGACCGGCGTGTGCCTGTTTGAAGCTCAGCGTCAGCGTGGTGCCCAGGTCAAGGCCAAGGTGAAGAAGTAATTCTGATCCTGATATAGCGTCAAAATGTGGGAGGGGGCTTGTCCCTCGATAGCAGTGGTTCAGTTACAGCTGTTGTGACTGGCCCGCTGCAATCGGGAGCAAGCGCCCTCCCACATTTGTTTTTGTGAGGTGTGGGAGATTGTTCAAATAATCACCAATCACCTTGCGCCCGTTCTTCCCCTTCTCTACAATTGCGCCCCTTGCCCACTCGGCAGGCACGCATGTGCCTCCCTGCGGCAAGATCCATAAGTGTCATTCACTCCTTGTCTGACCGTTTTTGAGCGGCAGGCTACAACCCGTAAGGAGCATTCATGCGTCATTACGAAATCATCTTTTTGGTCCACCCGGATCAAAGCGAGCAAGTCGGCGGCATGGTTGAGCGTTACACCAAGCTGATCGAAGAAGACGGCGGCAAAATCCACCGTCTGGAAGATTGGGGTCGTCGTCAACTGGCCTACGCAATCAACAATGTTCACAAGGCTCACTACGTGATGCTGAACGTTGAGTGCACTGGCAAGGCCCTGGCCGAGCTGGAAGACAACTTCCGCTACAACGATGCAGTGATCCGTAACCTGGTCATCCGTCGCGAAGAAGCCGTTACCGGCCAATCCGAGATGCTCAAGGCTGAAGAAAACCGCAGTGAGCGCCGTGAGCGTCGCGACCGTCCTGAGCACGAAGGCGCTGATAGCGCTGATAGTGATGACAGCGACAGCAGCGATAACGCTGACGAGTAATCCACGGACCTTATTAAGGAGCCTATCAAATGGCACGTTTCTTCCGTCGTCGTAAGTTTTGCCGCTTCACCGCTGAAGAAGTGAAGGAGATCGATTACAAAGATCTCAACACTCTGAAAGCCTACGTATCCGAGACCGGCAAAATCGTTCCAAGCCGTATCACCGGTACCAAAGCACGTTATCAGCGTCAGCTGGCCACCGCTATCAAGCGCGCCCGCTTCCTGGCCCTGCTGGCCTACACCGACAGCCACGGCCGCTGAGACCGGGCAGTCGACAAGTAGTAAGGGATTGAATGCATGCGCGCCTTAGCTGAGTTCATCATGCGCGGTCGTGTGCAGGCCACTCTGGTAGTGGCTGGATGTGCAGTGTTGCCGATGTTGTTTTGGTTGAGTGCTGCTGCAGGTTGCCTTGTGCTTCTGCGGCGCGGTTCGGACGCTTTGAGCGTCCTGGGTCTAGGGTTGTTGTCAGTGTTGGTGAGCTGGCATTTCCTGCAAGACCCGACAGCGCTTCTTGTGCTGTTTGGGAGTTGTAGTCTGGCGTTGGTTTTGCGCGCTGGTCATTCCTGGAATCGTGTGCTGCTGGTCAGCACGGCCGTGGGGTTGTTGTGTGCAGTGAGCCTGGGGACCGTATTCGGTTCTTTCATCGAGTCATTGGCGCAGACGTTTCAACACGTTTTGCCGCTGGTGATGGGTGAGTCTTACGAGAAGTTCTCGGCGGACCAGAAAGCAGTTCTCGCTTCGTTGACAGTCCCGCTGTTGATCATTTCAACGTCGGTTTCGGTGCAGATCTTTAGTGTGTTGTGCCTGATTCTTGGGCGCTACTGGCAAGCGTTGTTGTATAACCCCGGAGGTTTCGGAAGCGAGTTTCGCGCAATCCGAATCCCCAAGCGCGTTGCGCTGTCACTGCTGGCCGTCATGTGTGTCGCTCCGTTTATCGGTTGGCACACCTTGATCTTGTTGCCGTTGTGCGGTGTACCGCTGTTCTTCGCTGGCCTGTCCTTGATTCATGGGTTGGTTGCGCAGAAAAAATTGGCCAGTTTTTGGCTGGTGGGGTTTTACGTCACTGTCTTGCCGCTTATGCACTTGATTGGTCCGTTACTCGTGGTCTTGGCCATTGTCGACAGCCTGATTGATTTTCGCGGACGTTCTGCGCCGAAAGACGCCGATAACGCGAACGGTGAAGGTTAAAAGTTAGAGGATTTTCACATGCAACTGATCCTTCTGGAAAAAGTCGCCAACCTGGGCAACCTGGGCGACAAAGTGAACGTTAAGGCCGGTTACGGTCGTAACTACCTGCTGCCATATGGCAAAGCCACCGCTGCAACCGCTGCCAACCTGGCTGCGTTTGAAGAGCGTCGTGCTGAGCTGGAAAAAGCAGCAGCAGACAAAAAAGCTTCGGCCGAAACTCGCGCTGCCCAACTGGCTGAGCTGGAAGTGACTATCACTGCCACCGCCGGTGACGAAGGCAAGCTGTTCGGTTCGATCGGCACCCACGACATCGCTGATGCACTGACCGCCTCCGGCGTTGAAGTGCAGAAGAGCGAAGTTCGTCTGCCGAACGGCACCATCCGCAACGTAGGCGAATTCGACGTAGCCGTGCACCTGCACGCTGAAGTTGAAGCCACCGTACGCGTTGTCGTGGTAGCAGCTTAAGCAACACCTAACTGGCTGGCACCTCGTGTGCCGGACGGTTAACATCGGGCACGATCCTGTTTACAGGTCGTGCCTTTTGTTTTTCTACAAACCCCAAATTCCAAGTGGCCATGAACGATATTTCAGCTCCTGAGCAATACGATCTGCAAACCGCTGCCCTGAAGGTGCCGCCGCATTCCATCGAGGCCGAACAGGCCGTGCTCGGTGGTTTGATGCTGGACAACAACGCCTGGGAACGCGTGCTGGATCAAGTCTCGGATGGCGATTTCTACCGTCATGACCACCGCCTGATCTTCCGTGCCATCGCCAAGCTGGCCGACCAGAACTCGCCGATCGACGTAGTGACCCTGGCCGAGCAATTGGACAAGGAGGGCCAGACCTCCCAAGTGGGCGGCCTGGGTTACTTGGGTGAGCTGGCGAAGAACACGCCATCGGTCGCCAACATCAAGGCCTATGCGCAGATCGTTCGTGCGCGGGCCACGTTGCGCCAGTTGATCGGTATCGCCACCGAGATCGCCGACAGTGCCTTCAACCCGGAAGGCCGTACCGCTGAAGAGATTCTTGACGAAGCCGAACGGCAGATCTTTCAGATCGCCGAGGCCCGGCCGAAAACCGGCGGCCCGGTCAGCGTCAACGACCTGCTGACCAAAGCCATCGACCGTATCGATACCCTGTTCAACACAGACAACGCCATCACCGGCCTGTCCACCGGCTATACCGATCTGGATGGTATGACCAGCGGCCTGCAGCCAGCTGACTTGATCATCGTCGCCGGCCGTCCGTCCATGGGTAAAACTACTTTCGCCATGAACCTGGTGGAAAACGCTGTGTTGCGCAGCGACAAGGCGGTACTGGTCTACTCCCTGGAGATGCCAGGTGAATCGCTGATCATGCGTATGTTGTCGTCCCTGGGCCGCATTGATCAGACCAAAGTGCGTGCCGGTCGCCTGGAAGATGATGATTGGCCGCGCCTGACCTCGGCGGTCAACCTGCTCAACGACCGCAAGCTGTTTATCGATGACACAGCGGGCATCAGCCCGTCGGAAATGCGCGCGCGTACCCGACGTCTCGTGCGCGAGCACGGCGATATCGCCCTGATCATGATCGACTACCTGCAATTGATGCAGAT
Organism: Pseudomonas sp. H1_D04; assembly: GCF_054683855.1. Lineage (NCBI taxonomy): Bacteria > Pseudomonadati > Pseudomonadota > Gammaproteobacteria > Pseudomonadales > Pseudomonadaceae > Pseudomonas > Pseudomonas sp. H1_D04. Next base: position 1,549,971 of record NZ_CP162826.1, on the reverse strand, counting down.
CCCAGGCTCCAGCGGCGACAGCCGTACCAACGAAATTTCCGAGATTTCTCGCTCGTTGAAAGCCCTGGCCAAAGAATTCAACTGCCCGGTGGTTGCCCTGTCGCAGCTCAACCGCTCCCTGGAGCAACGCCCGAACAAGCGCCCGATCAACTCCGACTTGCGGGAGTCTGGAGCGATCGAGCAGGATGCTGACGTGATCATGTTCGTTTACCGGGACGAGGTGTATCACCCGGAAACCGAGCATAAAGGCATCGCTGAAATCATCATCGGTAAGCAGCGTAACGGCCCGATTGGGACCACGCGTCTGGCCTTTATCGGCAAATACACCCGCTTCGAAAACCTGGCGCCGGGCAGTTACAACTTCGAAGATGAGTAACCGTACTAAGGGCGAGGAAACAGCTCCCGGATGGTAGATTCGTCGTACTGGTAGTTCCAGCGTAATTCGGCGCCGGCGGCTATGTCCTCGCTGGCGAACAGACCCGTGAGTATCAGTTGTTCCTGTGTGTTGTCGTCCACTTGCGCCTGGATACGAAATTGCGCGGCCTCAACGTTATAGCCCACGCTCGCCTGCCGGATCGGCAATTCGCCTTCGTACTCGAAAATCGTGTTTATCCTTGAGAGCGCGTTGTCTCCCGAGAGCACCAATTGCATATTCACGGCGTGCGGGGTAGTAGGCCTGAGGTTTTTGATCGGCATCAGGTAAGGATCCTGCCTTGCCCTGGCGACGTATAGCGGCAAGAGTTCTCCACCGTAGACGCCCAATGCTTGACCTTTTTTCAGGGCGCGGCGGGTGACGACTGTGGCCTCGCCAATCAGCGACGCTTCCTGTGCACACTTCTGATGAGCTGCGGTGAAGGAGGTGACCTCAAGCTTGTCTTCATACAGGCGGGCCACATTTTCGTAACCTTGCCACCGAATGTAGGGGTGCAATTCGCTGGCGGCGAAGACGGCTTCTGTGGTCAACGATTTGCCGTGGCTCTGTATCTGCCGGATTCGCATAGGCCGGCCCAGTGTGTCGCGCAACGGGTATCGGCCGTTGTTGGCTCGGTCATAGATGCGCCGGTAGTTCTGGCTGTACTGGTAGCCGCGGTGGGTGCGCATTTGGCTAAGCTCGGTTGCAGAATAGTGCGCCCTCACCACGCCCTCTTCGGCTGACTCGTAGTCGCTGCTCAAACTAACCGATTCGGCCGACTCAAACTCCTCACCGGATTCCATGCCTTCCTCCAGCCGTACAGGTGAGTCCTTGCCGCCGAGCAATGCGCCTTTGGCCTGATCAATTTCCCAGCCGCCCTCGGTTTTCTGGCGCAGGTAGGGCTGATAGGCACGAAAGCGGCTGCGGGCATCGAGCAGGCGCCATCCCATGGTGTCGTATTTGACTTGGTAATATTTCTGGTTGTCCTGGATGTAATAGCGATAGTTGCCGTTGGCCAGCGGGGGAGCTTGATGAATGCCGTCTGCGCGTAGTGTCAGGCCCAACGGCGGCGAGGGGTCGCTGAATAAGGGGTCTAAGGGTAAGCCGACTGCGCTTGATGTCTGTGCGGAGGCGACTCGGGTGCGAATGGGTGGCGGGCCTTCGTTCATCACCGACAAGCCGGTTTTATAAAGCGCCTGCTCGAGCGAATCGGCTCCTGAGCGTTGCAGGATTACGCTGCGCTCTGACTCCGGCAGCATGCGCTCGATAGCCCCGAGCAAAGGCATGGGCGCACTTTTGTCATTGTGGAGGGCGTAAAGCTCGCCTTGGCGAATCAACACATCGCGGGCTGTGACCTCCGCGGTGCCGATCCGACCCAGCAACGGGCCGCCGTGGCTTACGTCATGTACTTCGATCAGGCGCGCCTTCGGCCAGCCAGGGATGCGCTCCAGGGTGTGCAGAACAAGTGGCACGCTCTCACGGCTGCGTAGGCATTCAAGAAAAATACTTTCACCCAAACGCGTTGCCTGTTGGGTCTGGGCGTATTGCTCGGCTTCCCAGCGCTGTGCGTTCGGTAAGGTTGTTAGCCCCTCCAGCTGCTGGCGCTCGGATTGCGAGAGTGTGCCTTGCATGTCTTCAAGGTGGCGTTTGGAGAGTGTCGGCGCGGCGGTGTGAAGGCTCTTTTCGGTCGGAGACATCAGTTTTTCATTCGGCGCGGTGAGTAAGGTAAACAGCCGCTGCTTTTGCCCCACGGCTTGCTCTTCCAAGGTCCGCGCCAGGTTTTCGACTTTGGTGAAGTAGTCGATATACACCGGTGGCAGCAGCGCGTTGAATTCGTCTTGGGGCAGTTGCTCTTGCAGTGCGTGCAGCAACTCGCCACGCCGGAAACGCGCCGCGTCTATACGGGTTTCGGCTGTACCGGTGCCATGGCTCAGCACCTCCTGCTGTTGTTCATCGACAATTTTCAGCACGCGGTTGGCGGGCCATTGCGCCAGTGACGTGAGGAGGTGGAATTGAATCTGCGGCGAATGCGGGCTGAGCGTCGTGCCCTCGGCGCGACTCAGGTCGAAGTCATTGATTTCTTGTTCCAGATTGAAGTGGTTGAGGGTATCTAGCAGCAATGGCGGTGGGCGCACCATCTCTTGATGGATCTGACGCAGCGCCGCCTTATCCACGCCGCTGAGCAACAGGATCGGCTCCACCGTCGCTTGCCTGATCTGCGTCGCATCCGGGCCCAGACGCTTAATGAGCTTGATGTCCTCCCACTCGCCGGGCGTTTCGTGCAGATGGCGCCAGCCGCCCGCTTGGTTGCTAAGCAGCGGTGGTGAATAGGCGTGTGGGTCAGTCGGGTGCGCCAGTTCCCATTGCTTGCCCTCAGCGGTACGGCGTACGGCGTGGGCGTGATCATCCAGCTTCAGGAACTGCTGTTGTCCGTGCTGATACAAGCCTTGGCTGTCGGCAACCAGATGTTCCGGCAGCCCGTCGGGATGACGGTACGGCGTGAGGTCCGAGTGCCACAGGCGCCAGCCTTTGTTGCGCACTCGGACTTTTATCAAGCCGGCGGTGAAACCTGCGGTCTTGATCGCGCCGGCGGTTGCAGCGGCGAGGGCGAGATTGTCCGCCACATCCAGCAGATCGTTGAGCGCCTCGTCACTGTCGCCGCGGCTCCAGGCGGAGAACCCCTCGTAAATCGTGTCGATCAACTGGGCGGCGCTGACCACCAGCAGCACTTCGCCCACAATCGGAATGAACGACGCTGCAAAGAACAGCAGGGATTTGCCCGCATCGATATAGCCCTGCAGACGCTTTTGCCGGCTCAGCACGTCGACGTTTGCGGTGAGTGCCGCGAGGGTTTGGGCATCACTCTTGATCTGCGCGATGGTGTGCTCGGCGATGGACAGGAACACATCTGCGCTGCATGCGGTGAGGTCCACAGGAAGGTTCAGATGGGCCGGCTCGGTGTAGATCCGTCCTCCCATTTCGATATTGTCTGAGCCGGATTGCTCCGGCGTTGCGTCCAGCAGGCTGCCCTGGTGCTGCAAGGGCACCAGCCGCTCGAAGACGGCGCGGTAGTTTTCATCCAGCAGCCGTTCGGCCAGCTTGCGCTTGAGTTCGGCTAGGCTCGCGTGCGGACGTAGCGCAGCGCTTGGATCGTCGGGCGTGTAGAGGATGAACGGGAGGCCGATCTTTGGCGCCTCAATCACCAGCACGCCCGGCAATACCACCTCGTTGATCGTCAGGTGATGGCACTGCATATCCGGGGGTGACCCCGACCGGTACAGACTGTTCAGTTGCAGATGCTGCTTGGCGGTGAGGCGGCGGTTCATATAAGCGATATGTATCGCGACCCCAAAGGCATGCTGCACCTGAGCGCGAAACACCCTTCGCACCTCTTGCGGCGTGCGCCCCGAGGCGGAGCTCGACGACGGCTCAAGCGCGCTGAAGATATGTGCAAGGTATTGGCCGCCCAGGTCCAGATTGCGGCAGAACTTGGCGAATGCCGGGCCAGTGATCGAACTGGATACCTCGCCGGTTGCCGTGACGTTATAAATTGCCGTGCCGGTTTCCATGCCGCCTTCTTGCGCTTCAGAGGCTTCGAAGTTCTGCAGGGCCGCCTCTAGCAGCGTCTGCCGAGTGGTTCTGGCATGGGTTTTTATCAGCCCGAGCAGGTGATGGTTTTTCCATTCGCGCACTAGGATCGCGTTTTCGTCGGCAATCAGCGTGAAAAACTGCGCAGTCAGTGCCGCGCGCAAGCGGGGGCGGGCAAAGTCTTCAGGGCTTTGGATCTCGCCCAGCAGCGCTTTGAGGTCGTGCCGGGCCAGGTTGCTGTTGATCAGGCAGTCGCGAAAATCCTTGAGCTGCGAGGCGGGTGCCTGACGCAGCCAGGACGGCAACTGAGGCCCTATCATCGCGTGATGTGCCGTCAGGAGAGGGCGGCGTGGTGGTGGGGTGGGGCGTGTATTCATGGGCTGGGCCACCAGGGGCTGTGGTTGATTGAAACCAGCCTATCGAGGATGTTTTTGCCGATGAGTTAGTGGAATAGCCCCGTATGTGCTTGATTAACTGGGGTGAATACGGAAGCGGCAGATCGCCGGTTTAAAAGCCGACCATTACCGTCGGAATTGGTCAAAATTTGTGCTATATTCCGCGCCCGCGATTTTTCATCTCAACACCGGTCACCGTCATGCAAACAGCCAAGCCGTTATTTGACTATCCCAAGTACTGGGCCGAATGTTTCGGTCCTGCGCCATTCCTGCCCATGAGCAGGGAGGAGATGGATCAGCTTGGCTGGGATTCCTGCGACATCATCATTGTCACTGGTGATGCCTACGTGGATCACCCGTCGTTCGGCATGGCCATCATCGGCCGGCTGCTGGAGTCCCAAGGCTTCCGCGTCGGGATCATTGCCCAGCCGAACTGGCAGTCCAAAGACGACTTCATGAAGCTCGGCGAGCCGAACCTGTTCTTCGGCGTCGCGGCCGGCAACATGGACTCGATGATCAACCGCTACACCGCGGACAAGAAAATCCGTTCCGACGACGCCTACACTCCAGGCGGCATGGCCGGCAAACGCCCGGACCGTGCGAGCCTGGTGTACAGCCAGCGTTGCAAGGAAGCGTACAAGAACGTGCCGATCGTACTCGGCGGCATCGAAGCCTCCCTGCGCCGCATCGCCCACTACGACTACTGGCAGGACCGTGTGCGCAACTCGATCCTGATCGACGCCACCGCCGATATCCTGCTGTACGGCAACGCCGAGCGGGCCATCGTCGAAGTCGCCCAGCGCCTGTCGTGGGGTCACAAGATCGAAGACATAACCGATGTGCGCGGCACCGCGTTCATTCGCCGTGACACGCCCGAAGGCTGGTACGAGGTGGACTCCACCCGCATCGACCGTCCGGGCAAGGTCGACAAGATCATCAACCCGTACGTCAACACCCAGGACACCCAGGCCTGCGCCATCGAGCAGGAAAAGGGTCCGGTTGATGACCCGGAAGAAGCCAAGGTCGTGCAGATCCTGGCCAGCCCGCGCATGACCCGCGACAAGACCGTGATCCGCCTGCCATCGGTGGAAAAAGTCCGTGGTGACGCGGTGCTCTATGCCCACGCTAACCGCGTGTTGCACCTGGAAACCAACCCAGGCAACGCCCGCGCCCTGGTGCAGAAGCACGGTGAAGTGGACGTATGGTTCAATCCGCCTCCCATCCCGATGACCACCGAAGAAATGGACTACGTGTTCGGCATGCCGTACGCACGCGTCCCGCACCCGGCGTATGGCAAGGAAAAAATCCCGGCCTACGACATGATCCGCTTCTCGGTGAACATCATGCGTGGCTGCTTCGGCGGCTGCACCTTCTGCTCAATCACCGAGCACGAAGGCCGCATCATCCAGAACCGTTCCGAAGAGTCGATCATCCGCGAGATCGAAGAGATCCGCGACAAGGTGCCTGGTTTTACCGGCGTGATCTCCGACCTTGGCGGCCCGACCGCGAACATGTACCGCATCGCCTGCAAGAGCCCGGAAATCGAATCCGCGTGCCGCAAGCCGTCGTGCGTGTTCCCTGGTATCTGCCCGAACCTGAACACCGACCATTCGTCGTTGATCCAGCTGTATCGCAGCGCCCGAGCCTTGCCGGGTGTGAAGAAGATTTTGATCGCTTCCGGCCTGCGCTACGACCTCGCGGTCGAGTCGCCGGAATATGTGAAAGAGTTGGTAACGCACCACGTCGGTGGCTACCTCAAGATCGCCCCGGAACACACCGAGGAAGGTCCGCTCAACCAGATGATGAAACCGGGCATCGGCAGCTATGACAAGTTCAAGCGCATGTTCGAGAAGTACACCAAGGAAGCGGGCAAGGAGCAGTACCTGATCCCGTACTTCATCGCCGCCCACCCAGGCACCACCGATGAAGACATGATGAACCTGGCCCTGTGGCTCAAGGGCAACGGCTTCCGCGCCGACCAGGTGCAGGCGTTCTACCCGTCGCCGATGGCCACTGCCACCGCGATGTACCATTCGGGCAAGAACCCGCTGCGCAAGGTCACCTACAAGAGCGACGCGGTGACCATCGTCAAGAGCGAGGAGCAGCGCCGTCTGCACAAGGCATTCCTTCGCTATCACGACCCGAAAGGCTGGCCGATGCTGCGTGAAGCGTTGACCCGCATGGGCCGTGCAGACCTGATCGGGCCGGGCAAGGACCAACTGATCCCGCTGCACCAGCCGAGCACCGACAGCTACCAGAGCGCCCGTCGCAAGAATTCGACGCCGGTCGGCAGCCACAAGGTCGCCAAGGAAACCACCACCAAGATCCTCACCCAGCATACTGGCCTGCCGCCTCGTGGCAGCGATGGCAGCAACCCGTGGGACAAGCGTGAGCAAGCCAAGGCCGCGGCCCAGGCACGTAACAAACAGGCGGCCAAAGAGCGCAGCGATGCGGCCAAGGGCAAGGGCGGCAAGCCCGCGCGTAAGCCGGTTGTGCCGCGTTGATCGCCGCTTGACTATGTAAAACGCCAGCCTCGTGCTGGCGTTTTGCTTTCTAGGCGGTGGGGAGTCTGTTTGTTAAGGTGGCGCCCATTAAATCTCTATCGGGGGCAAGCCCCCTCCCACTTTTTGAATGTATTCACACATCACATGTGGGAGGGGCTTGCCCCCGATAGCGTCAGTTCGGTCTCCACCCCTTCAAGGAAGAACACCCCATGGGCAACCCCCTGGCCGGCATCGGCATGGACTTCAACCGTTCGCAGTTCATGGCGCGCCAGCGCATCGAAAGCCAGATCAACCTACCGCGCCTGTTCGCTGCCATCGACGCCGACCCCGGCATCGTCGGCGCGGGCGTTGTGTACATCGACGCCGACTTCAACGTCATCACCCTGCGCGAATTCAAGCCGATCTGCAGCATCAAACCCAAGCGCATCATCTTGCGCGAGGCGCAGAAGTACATCTCGCCCGCACAGTTTGTGGAGCAGGTGAAGACCGATCCCCGGGAAGGGCGCCTCCAGAAGGAAGCGTTTGACATGGGCCTTTCCTGTAGCGCCGCGGTGATCGGTTGGATCGTGGTATTCAGCGGCAGCGTCGCGGTGCCGTTCACCGCCGGTGCCAGCGCGTTTGTGGTCGGCATTGGCATCACGGCGGCATTGGCCAGCAGCGCTCAATGCGGGTTTGGCGTGGCGCGCACTTATAACGAGGTGCTTGATCCGGATGCCAACGACCGCATGGATGACGCCGCATGGTACGGCGCCGTTTCCCCCCTTCTCGATGCGGCTTCGTTGGTGGGTATCGGAACAGGTGCCTTGACCACGATTCGGTTGCTCAAGGCCAACAAAGCAGCTGCGTTGGGCAAAAGTTGGTACGAGTTGCTCAAGGGCCTGAGCCGCCAGGAACGCAAGAAGCTGACCAAAGAACTGCTGAGCCTGAAAGACCCCAGCCTGACCCCCAAGTTGCTTAAATTGCAGCAGCGCGCCGGCACGTTGACCAAGAGCTACAGCTCCACCGAAATCCGGCATGCCACGCTGACTCAGCTCAAGGATGCCATCGGGGGGCTGTTGGGGATCTGGGGCAGCCATCGAACCGGCCACGTGGGCACGGCCGAAACTATTGCTATCGGCCTGTACGAGGATCTGACGGAATGAACGGCTTTCCCGATATGGGCGGATTCCTGGCCCGATATTTCCCGGTGTTCATGGGCACTATTTTCATGGCGATCTTCTCCGGTTCGGCTGCGGTGTCCATGGCCGGCGTGACGTATCTGCGCGGTGTCGATCCTGCCCTCAAGTCCAGCTATTCGGGAGGCGCCATCCTGGTGCTGGTGGCGGTGCTGGTTTTTGGCAATGTCATGATTGCGCGCGGGTATCCCTGGGCGACGCGGCTCGTCGCGGGGTATTTGGGCGCCTGCCTATTGTTCGTACTGCCGATGATTCAATACGGCCTCAATGGCTGGGTCTATGGCTCGGCCGTGCTGTTTCCGTTGCTGGGGTTATTGCTGCTCAACAGCAAGCGCCATCGTGAAATGCGCCAAAAGCTCTTCGAAATACGCCACCTGCGCCAGGCGGTGATCGCGAAGGGTAAGCGCGGCTGACTGGGTAGATTCGCCACCTGTTTGCACACGCTCGCCACAAATATGTGCAACCCTCGCACCACGGCACCTACGATGGCGCCGTTTTGGTGCTGTACTGCACCGGGTCTTACGATAAAGCGCAATGGCTGCCGCTCTGGCATAAGTCTTGCGCGCGTTGTGTTCATGCCCTGGCTCGCAGGAGGCCGCCGTGTCGATTCATGTCGCGTTGCACCACGTTACGCATTACCGCTACGACCGTGCCGTCGAACTCGGGCCACAGATCGTGCGCTTACGTCCGGCGGCCCATAGCCGCACGCGGATTTTGTCCTACGCACTCAAAGTGCTGCCCGAGCAGCACTTCATCAATTGGCAGCAAGACCCCCAGGGCAACTACCTGGCGCGCCTGGTATTCCCGGAAAAGACCGATGAGCTGCGGATCGAAGTTGACCTGGTCGCTGAGATGGCAGTCTTTAATCCGTTCGACTTCTTTCTCGAACCCTACGCCGAAAAAATCCCCTTCAGCTACGCCGCCGATGAGCAGCGCGAGCTGGCGCCGTACCTGGAAACCCTGCCGCTGACGCCGAAGTTTGCCGCCTACCTGGCCGGCATCGACCGCACGCCACTGCCCGCCGTGGACTTCCTGGTGGGGCTCAATCAGCGTTTGGCCACCGATATCGGTTACCTGATCCGCATGGAACCTGGCGTGCAAACCCCGGAGTTCACCCTGGAAAACGCCTCCGGCTCCTGCCGCGACTCGGCGTGGTTGTTGGTGCAATTGCTGCGCAATCTGGGGCTGGCGGCGCGGTTTGTGTCCGGCTATCTGATCCAGCTGACCGCCGACGTCAAAGCCCTGGATGGCCCGTCCGGCACTGAGGTGGACTTCACCGACCTGCATGCCTGGTGCGAGGTGTATTTGCCCGGCGCCGGCTGGATCGGGCTGGATGCAACCTCCGGATTGTTTGCCGGTGAAGGGCATATCCCGTTGGCCTGCAGTCCCGATCCATCGTCTGCCGCGCCGATCAGCGGGCTGGTGGAACCGTGCGAGTGTGAATTCACCCACGAGATGTCGGTAGAGCGCATCTGGGAAGCGCCACGGGTCACCAAGCCCTACACCGAAGAGCAATGGCTGGCGATCCAGGCCTTGGGCCGGCAGATCGATGGCGACTTGCTCAAGGATGATGTGCGCCTGACCATGGGCGGCGAGCCGACCTTCGTCTCCATCGACGACCCCGACGGCGCCGAGTGGAACACCGCAGCCCTCGGGCCGGATAAGCGCCGCTTGTCCGCCGAACTGTTCCAGCGCATGCGCAAGCACTACGCGCCCAAGGGCCTGGTGCACTTCGGCCAGGGCAAGTGGTACCCCGGCGAGCAATTGCCGCGTTGGTCGCTTAACTGCTACTGGCGCCGTGACGGTGTGCCCATCTGGCACAACGGCGCGCTGATCGCCGATGAACAACAGGACTACGGCGCCGATGGCGTACTGGCCGGGCGTTTCCTGGCCAGCGTCGCCGAGCGCCTGAAACTGCCGGCGCGCTTTGTATTCCCGGCCTTCGAAGACAACTTCTACTACCTGTGGCGCGAAGGCGCGTTGCCGCAAAACGTCACCGCCCAAGACCCGCGCCTGAGCGACGACCTGGAGCGCGAACGCCTGCGCAAAGTCTTCAGCCAGGGCCTGGATAAAGTCATCGGCCAGGTGCTGCCGCTGGCACGTACGGCCGCGAATGACCGCTGGCAAAGTGGGCGTTGGTACCTGCGCGATAACCACTGCCGCCTGGTACCGGGGGATTCACCGCTTGGCTATCGCCTGCCGTTGGCCTCGCAGCCGTGGGTGACGGCGGCGGAGTATCCGTTCGTGCACCCCACCGACCCTAATCAGGATCAGCCGGAACTGCCAACCAGTGCCCAACTGCAAAGCCACGGCGAAGCAGCGCCGAGCGATGAGCGAGTGCCCGAGGTCGACGAGTCCGCTGACTGGCTGACCCGCACCGCACTGTGCGCCGAAGCACGGGAAGGGCGCCTGTACCTGTTCATGCCGCCGCTGGAGCGCGTCGAGGATTACCTGGAACTGGTTGCCGCCATCGAAGCGACTGCTGAAGAGCTGCACTGCCCGGTGCTGTTGGAAGGCTACGAACCGCCGTTCGATATGCGCCTGAGCAACTTCCGGGTGACGCCGGATCCGGGTGTGATTGAGGTCAACGTGCAGCCGTCCGCCACGTGGGATGAGTTGGTCGAGCGCACCGAGTTTCTCTATGAAGAGGCGCGACAGACCCGCCTGACCACCGAAAAATTCATGATCGACGGGCGCCACACTGGCACCGGTGGTGGTAACCACTTTGTGCTCGGGGGCGCGACGCCCAAGGATTCACCGTTTCTGCGTCGTCCCGACTTGCTGCGCAGCCTGATCAGCTACTGGCATAACCACCCGTCACTGTCCTACCTGTTTTCTGGCTTGTTTATCGGCCCGACGTCCCAGGCGCCGCGAGTGGATGAGGCGCGTAACGACGCGCTGTATGAGCTGGAAATCGCTTTCGCGCAAATGCCCGAGCCCGGCGAGGAGTGCCCGCCCTGGCTGGTGGACCGCCTGCTGCGCAACCTGCTGATCGACGTGACGGGCAACACTCACCGCGCCGAATTCTGCGTCGACAAGCTTTACTCGCCCGACGGCGCCACCGGCCGCCTGGGCCTGTTGGAGCTGCGCGCCTTTGAAATGCCGCCCCACGCGCGCATGAGTTTGACTCAGCAACTGCTGCTGCGGGCGCTGGTGGCGCGGTTCTGGCGTGAGCCTTACGCACCGCCGAAACTGGCGCGCTGGGGCACCGAGTTGCATGACCGCTTTTTGCTGCCGCACTTTATTGAGCAGGACTTCGCCGACGTGATCGTCGAACTCAACGCCGCCGGCTACCCACTGCGTGCCGAATGGTTCGCCGCGCATTTGGGGTTCCGTTTCCCCAAGGTCGGCGACTATGCCGTCAGCGGTATCGAACTGGAACTGCGCCAGGCCCTGGAACCTTGGCATGTACTGGGCGAAGAGGGCGCGGTGGGCGGCACGGTACGCTATGTGGATTCGTCCCTGGAGCGCCTGCAAGTGAAGTTGAGCGGGTTGCCACCGCAACGCTACCTATTGACCTGCAATGGCATCCCAGTGCCGCTGCAACCGACCGGGCGAGTCGGCGAGTTTGTCGCTGGCGTGCGTTACCGCGCCTGGCAACCGGCCAACTGTTTGCAACCGACCATCCCGGTCCATGCGCCGCTGGTGTTCGACCTACTGGACACTTGGATGCAACGCTCGTTGGGCGGTTGCCAGTACCACGTCGCGCATCCGGGTGGACGCAATTACGACAGCTTACCGGTGAACGCCAATGAGGCTGAGAGCCGGCGCATGGCGCGGTTTTTCCGTCTCGGCCACACGCCTGGGAAGCTCACCGTACCGAGTGTTGTGATCAATGACGAATTCCCTATGACCCTGGATCTGCGGCGTTTCCCCAATAAAAATGACTGAGCCCTATCCAACTGTGACTCCAGATAATGTAGTGAGCGAGCATGCCTCGCGCGCGGCAAGCCCGCTCACCACAAAGCCTGGAAACCACAGAGGGATTTGCAGTGTTTGTTAGGGTAATCTGAGCCCCTTTGCCTCTGCCGAGCGTTCCATGTCCGACTTGCTCGACCGTTACCCGCTGACCGCGGGCACTTATCACGAACTGCTGGATGGCAGCGGCGCGGTGCGTGCCCATTGGCGGCGCTTGCTTGATCACCTGCAACGCAGCACCCCCGCGCAGTTGGCCCAGCGCCAGGCGCTGCTGACGCGGCAGATCCAGGAAAACGGCGTGACCTACAACGTCTATGCCGACCCCAAGGGCGCCGATCGGCCGTGGGAGCTGGACCTGCTGCCCCATGTGTTGGCGGCGGATGAATGGCAGCACCTGTCGGCCGGTATCGCCCAGCGGGCGCGCCTGCTCAATGCCGTGCTCGCTGATCTGTATGGCCCGCAACGCTTGATCAAAGAAGGCTTGCTGCCGGCGGAGTTGGTGTTCGGGCATAACAATTTCCTGTGGCCGTGCCAGGGTATCCAGCCCCCCGACGGTGCTTTCCTGCATCTGTACGCGGTGGACCTGGCGCGCACTCCGGATGGTCGTTGGTGGGTGACGGCCGACCGCACCCAGGCCCCATCGGGCGCCGGTTATGCGTTGGAAAATCGCACCATCGTGTCTCGCGCCTTCCCGGACTTGTACCGTGACTTGCAGGTGCAGCACCTCACCGGTTTCTTCCGCACGCTCCAGGAAACCTTGGTCCGCCAGGCGCCCGGCGATGACCAGACACCGCTGATCGTGCTGCTCACCCCAGGCCGCTTCAACGAAAGCTACTTCGAACATCTCTACCTGGCGCGCCAGCTCGGCTATCCGCTGGTGGAAGGTGGCGACCTCACCGTGCGCGACAGCACCGTGTTCCTCAAAACCCTCAGCGGTCTGCGCCGGGTGCACGCGATCATGCGGCGCCTGGACGACGACTTCTGCGACCCGCTTGAACTGCGCACCGACTCGGCCCTCGGCGTGCCGGGCTTGTTGGATGCGGTGCGCCAGGGCAATGTGCTGGTGGCCAATGCCTTGGGCAGCGGCGTGCTGGAGTCGCCCGGGTTGCTGGGGTTCCTGCCGAAAATCAACGAGTTTTTGTTCGGCGAAGAACTGATCCTGCCGTCCATCGCCACCTGGTGGTGCGGTGAAGCACCGGTGCTCGCCGAAGCCTTGGAAAAACTGCCGGAGCTGCTGATCAAACCCGCGTTCCCCTCGCAGAGTTTCGCCCCGGTGTTTGGCCGCGATCTGAACGATGAGCAGCGCGAGGCCCTGGCCGAACGCATGCGTGCGCGGCCGTACGCCTACGTCGCCCAGGAGCTGGCGCAACTGTCCCAGGCACCGGTGTGGCACACCGTGGATGACCACCTGCAGCACCGTGCCATCGGCATGCGTGTGTACGCCGTGGCCAGTAACGAGGGCTATCGCGTATTGCCCGGCGGCCTGACCCGTGTGGCTGCTGAGGCCGATGCCGAAGTGGTGTCGATGCAACGCGGCGGTGCGAGCAAAGACACCTGGGTGCTCGGCGAACGCGCCCCCGGTGGTGAGCAGTGGCGTGCCCAGCGCACGATTGGTGCCCATGACCTGGTGCGCCGCGATCCTTATCTGCCGTCGCGGGTGGTGGAAAACCTGTTCTGGTTTGGCCGTTACTGCGAGCGCTGCGATGACAGCGCGCGCTGGTTGCGAATCGTGCTGGCGCGTTATGTCGACGGCGACGATCCCTTGGCGTTGCAGGCGGCGGTGGAGCTGGGCGAAAACCTGCGCCTGCTGCCGGAAGAGGGCGAACTGCCGGAGCGTCTGCTCGCAGCGTTGCTCGGCGATGACTGGCCATCGAGCCTGCGCGCCAACCTGCAACGCTTGCAGTGGGCGGCGTCCCAGGTGCGTGGCAAGTTGTCCCGCGAGAACTGGCAGGCCTTGGTGGAGTTGCAACGTGAAGCCATGGAGCTGGAAAGTGAAGCGCCGGACTTTGGCGAGTTGCTGGATTTTCTCAACCGCCTGGTGATGTCTTTGGCGGCGCTGTCCGGGTTTGCCCTGGACGACATGACCCGCGACGAAGGCTGGCGTTTCCTGATGATGGGCCGGCGCATAGAACGCCTGCAATTCTTAAGCAGCAGCCTGGCGGCGTTCCTGCGTGGCGTCGCGGTGTTCGATCAGGCGGGGCTGGAGTGGTTGCTGGAGTTGGGCAACAGCAGCATCACATACCGCTCGCGCTACTTGGCGGTGCCACAGTTGATTCCGGTGCTCGACCTGTTGCTGCTCGATGAGCAGAACCCCCATGCCGTGCTGTTCCAGCTCAAATTGGTCAGTCGCACTTTGCGTCGCCTTAATGATGATTTTGGTGTGCCACGGGAAACGGGCCTGGCGCCCTTGGTGGAGCGCCTGGCGCGTTTCGACTTGAGTTGCCTGGAGAACCCGCTGTTTGGCGAGTCCAGCGTACGTGCTGCGTTGGACGGTCTGGCCGATCTGCTGCAAGCGGTGGCCGATGAAAGCGGGCAAGTGTCGGATCGCCTCGCGTTGCGCCATTTTGCCCATGTGGATGATGTCAGCCAGCAAACGGTGTCGGTGTAATGAGCGCGCGCTATCAGATTTTCCACGATACCCACTACCACTACGACAGCCCGGTGTCCCTGGCCCAGCAGTTGGCGCACTTATGGCCACGACCCTGTGCCTGGCAACGCTGCACGTCGCAACAACTGGATATCAGCCCGGAGCCGACCTCGCGCCGCGATGAGCTGGATGTATACGGCAACCCGATCACCCGCCTGGCGTTCGAGCGGCCTCACGATGAATTGCTGGTCAACGCTGGGCTGACCGTGGAGGTGCTGGCGCGGCCTGTACTGGATTTTCGGCAGTCGCCGGCCTGGGATCAGACCCGTGACAGTCTGACCTACAGCAGCCAGCCGATGACCCCTGAGCGAATCGAAGCCTGTCGGTATCGCTTTGAATCACCCTACGTGCACCTGAAAAAAACCTTCGTCGAGTTCTCCGAAAGTTGTTTTCCCCCTGGCGAACCCTTGTTGTTGGGCGTGCAGGCGCTGATGGAAAAGATTT
Organism: Pseudomonas sp. H1_D04; assembly: GCF_054683855.1. Classification (NCBI taxonomy): domain Bacteria; kingdom Pseudomonadati; phylum Pseudomonadota; class Gammaproteobacteria; order Pseudomonadales; family Pseudomonadaceae; genus Pseudomonas; species Pseudomonas sp. H1_D04. The sequence continues at coordinate 1,534,888 of NZ_CP162826.1, read as the reverse complement.
TCAGTGAATTCACCTTCGATGCCGAAGCGACCCAAGTCGCCACACCGCTGGTGGAAGTGCTGGAACGCCGCCGTGGCGTGTGTCAGGACTTCGCCCACCTGATGCTCGCCTGCCTGCGTTCGCGGGGCTTGGCTGCGCGGTATATCAGCGGCTACCTGCTCACCCAGCCACCGCCCGGCCAGCCACGGCTGATCGGTGCTGATGCGTCCCACGCGTGGGTATCAGTGTTTTGCCCGGTGTCAGGCTGGGTAGATTTTGATCCGACGAACAATGTGCAGCCGGCACTGGAGCACATCACCTTGGCCTGGGGCAGGGACTTTTCCGATGTGTCGCCGTTGCGTGGGGTAATTCTGGGGGAGGGAACCATGACCCGGAGGTGCGGGTGACGGTGATGCCGCTGGAATAACGGTGGAGTGTGGTGAGACAGGGGGGGCCTGCTCACCACAACAGAATTTATTCAGCCGGGTCTTTCGGGGTTTCGGTCTCGTCTGCTGCCACTTCACCTTCCGCGTCCGGGTTCAGTGCGCCCGCTTCTTCATCGACAGCGGCTTTCTTGCGTTGCAGTTTTTCCTCTTTCTTCTGTTCCTTGGCCAAGTCTCTCTGACGTTTGGCGAAGGAGTAATTAGGTTTGGCCATGGGCGATCCTCTAGGGTCGAAGGTGAGGGTGGCGGCGCGCAGCTGCCTTGTGACGACATGGTAGCAGCTTCAAGGGGCGCTTTGCCTTCACTTACCGCAGGCGTACGCGGCCAGCAGGCCATTGAACAGGTGATTGAGGCGCATGGTTCGGACTCCAGTGGGTGATGGGCCGATCATAGGCAGGTACTGCTACTTTGGCTGGTAGATTGTGTTAATAAGTCTGATAGCCTAAAGTTGTATACAATCTGTTGATTCAGATCATAAGAATTCAAGCCTGCTTGAGGCACCCTTACCGCAATCCGCGTTTTATAAACCCTGCCTTGGAGATTCACATGTTTGCCAAACTCGTTGCTGTTTCCCTGCTGACTTTGGCCAGTGGCCAGTTGTTTGCCGCAGAGTGCAATGTCACCGTCGACTCCACCGATCAGATGTCCTTCAACACCAAGGAAATCGTGATCGACAAGAGCTGCAAGACGTTCACCGTGAACCTGGAACACTCGGGCAGCTTGCCGAAAAACGTCATGGGCCATAACTGGGTGCTGACCACTGCCGCCAACATGCAACCGGTTGCCACTGACGGCATGGCCGCTGGCATCGACAAGAACTACCTGAAAGAGGGTGACGACCGCATCATCGCCCACACCAAGCTGATCGGTGCCGGCGAGAAAGATTCGGTGACTTTCGATGTTTCCAAGCTGGCTGCTGGTACGGACTACGCGTTCTTCTGCTCTTTCCCAGGCCACATCTCGATGATGAAAGGCACTGTGGTCGTCAAGTAAGACCGGGTTATCGTTTATCGGGAGCAAGCCCCTCCCACACTTGACCGAGTTCCAACATGAGAATGCGATCAAATGTGGGAGGGGGCTTGCTCCCGATAGCGGCCTGCCAATCAACACAAAAATATCTGGCTCACCTCACGGCGCAAACGGCATCACCCGCTTGTGCTCAGTCTTGCGATAGGTCTCGCAGATAATCCTGAACGCCTCTTCGCGCACCGGTTCACCGTGCAGGAACGCATCGATCTCGGCATACGTCACGCCATGTGACGCTTCATCCGGCTTACCTGGCGACAGGTCTTCAAGGTCGGCCGTCGGCACCTTCTCCACCAACGACTCCGGCGCGCCAAAGTGCCGTGCAATCGCGCGTACCTGGTTTTTTACCAGCCCGCTCAACGGCGCCAGATCGCATGCACCGTCACCGAACTTGGTGAAAAACCCCATGACCGCTTCCGCCGCATGGTCGGTGCCGATCACCAAACCACCGGCCGCGCCGGCGATGGTGTATTGCGCCACCATCCGCATGCGCGCCTTGGTGTTGCCAAGCACGAAGTCACGGGACACCGCCGCCTTGCCTTCAAACGCCGCCACTTCACTGGCCAGGGCTTTCACCGCCGGGCCGATGTTCACGGTGTGGCGCTCGTCGGGCTCGATAAAGTCCACCGATGCCTGGGCGTCGATTTCGTCGAACTGGGTTTCATAGGGCAGGCGCACGGCAATAAAGCGGTAGGCCTCGTCACCGGTGCTGGCGCGCAGTTCCTGCATCGCGCGCTGGGCCAACAGGCCGGCGGTCAGGGAATCGACGCCACCGCTGATGCCCAGCACCAATGTTTTGAGTCCGGAATTGCGCAGGCAGTCCTGGATAAAGGTCACGCGTCGGGCAACCTCGGCCTCAAGGGCGGCTTGGTCGTTGAACGGCGCTTGCACCTTGAGCTGTTCAGCAATCTCGCGCTGTACGGCTTGCATGATTCACTCCTTGCTGGAAATGGCAGGTACTTTGAAAACGTGACGCAAATAGGCGACAAAATTCGGGTCGGTGCAGTGGGTCTTGCCCGCTTCATCGGAGATTTTGGCGACGGGCTGGCCGTTGCAGGCGGTCATTTTAAGCACGATGCTCATCGGTTCCACTCCTGGAATATCGCAGGTCAGGTTGGTGCCGATGCCGAAGCTCACATTAATGCGACCGCGCAGCGCACGGAAAATCTCCAAGGCCTTGGGCAGCGACAGGCTGTCGGAGAACACCAGGGTTTTGCTCATCGGCTCGATACCCAGCTTGTGGTAGTGAGCGATGGCTTTTTCCGCCCACTGCACCGGGTCCCCAGAATCGTGGCGCAGGCCGTCGAACAGCTTGGCGAAGTACAAGTCGAAGTCGCCGAGGAACGCGTCGGTGGTGATGCAATCGGTCAGGGCGATGCCCAGCAGGCCACGGTATTCGCGGACCCAGCAATCGAGGGCGGCGATCTGGCTGTCGATCAGACGTGGCCCGAGTTGCTGGTGGGCCATGATCCATTCGTGGGCCATGGTACCCAGGGGCTTCATGTCCAGCTCGCGGGCCAGGTGCACGTTGCTGGTGCCGACAAAGCGCCCGGGGAAGTCATGCTTGAGCACATTGACCACTTCTTCCTGCACCCGGTACGAAAAGCGTCGGCGCGTCCCGAAGTCGGCCACTTGCAGCTCCGACAGTTCCTCGCTGCTGGCATTCGCCGCCAGCCAATCGAACTTGCGGTACAACTGCTCGCGGGCCTGTTCGAGGATCACGGTCTGGTAGCGGTAGCGGTTACGCACTTCGCTGACGATGGCCAGCATCGGCACTTCAAACAGGATCACATGCAGCCACGGCCCGCGCAGGCGGATAAACAACTCGCCGTTCTCGATGCCGGTCTGCACATAACGCAGGTTGAAGCGGAATAGCCCGAGGAAGCGCAGGAAGTCCGGTTTCATAAAGCTGATGCGTTCCAGGAAGCCCAGTTGGTCCGGGCTCAGGCTCAGCTCGGCGAGGCGTTCGATCTGGTAGCGAATCTCCGCCAGGTACGGGCGCAGGTCCTCGCTGTTACGGCAACGGAATTCCCATTCAACTTCCACGTTGGGGTAGTTGTGCAGCACCGCCTGCATCATGGTCAGCTTGTAGAAGTCGGTGTCGAGCAGGTTCTGCACGATGCGATCGGCAAACACACTCTCGCTCATAACGGGAATCTCCAGACGGGTCGGCGATGGGCGCCGGCCTTTACGCACAATTAAGGAAGGGGGCTAGTGGCGCATAGACCTGTGGGGTTTTGCCAGTGATTTTTTCAGTGAGGCCACTGGCGTCATCGGGGGCAAGCCTCCTCCCACACTTGGAATGTGTTTCAAATGTGGGAGGGGGCTTGCCCCGATGGCGGTATTCCAGGCACTAAAGAACCTGCTCCATCATCCACTTCACAAACTCGCGCACCTTGGGCACTTCCGCCGAATGCTCGGGATAGGCCAGGTAATACGCATCCTGGCTCGGCATCGCGTGCTGCCAGGGGATCACCAACTTGCCGTCGGCCAGTTCTTCTTCCACCAGAAACCGCGGCAGCAGCGCTACACCGCAGCCTACCTGCGCCGCTCGAATGCACATATAAAAGGTGTCGAAACGCGGCCCGTGGTAGCTGTGCTCGGTGTGATACCCCTGATCGGCGAACCAGTCATGCCAGCCCTGGGGTCGTGAGGCGTTTTGCAGCAGCACCAGTTCGCTCAGTTGCGTGGGGTCGTTGAAGGGCTTCGCGGGCAGACTTTCCGGTGCACACACCGGCACCAGTTCTTCGCTGAACAGCTTCAGGCTCTCGGTGCCGGGGCGCGAGCCCTGGCCGAAGTAGAAGGCCATGTCGGCCTTGCCTTGCAGCAGTTCGTCCGGCTCCTGCTCGTTGCACAGGTCCAGGTGGATCTGCGGATGGCGCAACCGCCAACCCTTGAGGCGCGGCACCAGCCAGCGCGCGCCGAAGGTGTAAGGCGTGGACACGCGCAGCACTTCGGTCTCGCCGCCGTAGGAGCGCAGGTAGTGGGTGGACATCTCCACTTGCGTGAGGATCTTGCGCACTTCCACCAGGTACAGGTCGCCCGCCGGGGTCATCTGCAAGCGGCGACGCACGCGGCGAAACAGCAGGTGTTGCAGCAGCTCTTCCAACTGCGCCACCTGTTTGCTGACCGCGCTTTGCGTGAGGTTCAACTCCTCGGCGGCGCGGGTGAAGCTCAGGTGGCGGGTGGCTGCTTCGAAACACTGCAGGGCGGTGATCGAGGGCAAATGTCTTTTGTTCAGCACGGCGTGCCTCTTTTTATGCTTTGCATGAATAAACGGAATGATATCTCGCCTAATCGTCGTTTGTTGGCAAGTCTTGAGCCAGCTACAAATAAGGTCTGGATTGCCGTGCGCGCCGCGGCGCGAATTTTCTGTTTGCAGTTTGAAGGAGTGACCCATGGTTGCCGCATTGCTTGATCGTCTCGGGGTGAACCCGTCGCTGTACCAGGCGGGCAAACAGCCCGTGCATTCGCCGATTGATGGCAGCCAAATCGGCAGTGTGCATTGGGAAGGTGCCGCCGAGGTGGAGCAACAGGTCAGTCGCGCCGAGCATGCATTCGACGCCTGGCGCAAAGTTCCAGCGCCGCGTCGCGGTGAGCTGGTGCGCCAATTCGGCGACGTGCTGCGCGAATACAAGGCCGACCTGGGCGAACTGGTGTCCTGGGAAGCGGGCAAGATCACCCAGGAAGGCTTGGGTGAAGTGCAGGAAATGATCGACATCTGCGATTTCGCGGTCGGTCTGTCGCGTCAGTTGTACGGCTTGACCATCGCTTCCGAGCGCCCAGGCCACCACATGCGTGAAACCTGGCACCCGCTGGGCGTGGTCGGCGTCATCAGCGCCTTCAACTTCCCGGTCGCCGTGTGGGCATGGAACACCGCCCTGGCCCTGGTGTGCGGCAACGCCGTGATCTGGAAACCCTCGGAAAAGACCCCGCTCACGGCCCTGGCTTGCCAGGCGCTGTTCGAGCGCGTGCTGAAGAAATTCGACGGCGCCCCTGAGTATCTGAGCCAAGTGATCATCGGTGGTCGCGATGCAGGCGCCGCGCTGGTGGATGACCCGCGTGTGGCGTTGATCAGCGCCACCGGCAGCACGCGCATGGGCCGCGAAGTGGCGCCGAAAGTCGCCGCACGTTTCGCTCGCAGCATCCTGGAACTGGGCGGCAACAACGCGATGATCCTCGGCCCAAGCGCCGACCTGGACATGGCCGTGCGCGCCATTCTGTTCAGCGCCGTCGGCACCGCCGGCCAGCGCTGCACCACCCTGCGCCGGCTGATTGCCCACGAGTCGGTCAAGGAAGAAATCGTCACCCGCCTCAAGGCCGCCTATTCCAAAGTGCGCATCGGCCACCCGCTGGAAGGCAACCTGATCGGCCCGCTGATCGACAAGCACGGTTTCGACAACATGCAGGACGCGCTGGAGCAAGCGCTGAGCGAAGGCGGCAAAGTGTTCGGCGGCAAGCGCCAGTTGGAAGACACATTCCCCAACGCCTACTACGTGTCGCCGGCCATTGTGGAGATGCCTGAGCAAAGCGACGTGGTGTGCACCGAAACCTTCGCGCCGATTCTGTATGTCGTCGGCTACACCGACTTCGCCGAAGCCCTGCGCCTGAACAACGCGGTGCCCCAAGGCCTGTCCTCGTGCATCTTCACCACTGACGTGCGTGAAGCCGAGCAGTTCATGTCGGCAGTCGGCAGTGACTGCGGCATTGCCAACGTCAATATCGGCCCAAGCGGCGCAGAAATTGGCGGCGCGTTTGGCGGTGAAAAAGAGACCGGCGGCGGTCGTGAGTCGGGTTCGGATGCGTGGCGCGGGTATATGCGCCGCCAGACCAATACCGTGAACTACTCGCTGGAACTGCCGCTGGCCCAAGGCATCACCTTCGACTGATTTCCTCAAGTCGGAGTGAGGTCAGTGTGCGAGGGGGCTTGCTCCCGATGGCGGTGAATTAGGTTTTAAGTGTTGTCTGATACACCGCCATCGGGAGCAAGCCCCCTCCCACATGTGACCTCATTTGCAGTTCGGAATAGATGTTTGTTGGGTCTCACCGGAGTCTGGCAATGGCATTACGCGAAACGTGTTTGTGGGAACACCTCACCCCTGGCCGGCCGGATCGCGCCGCGCTCAAGGGCGAGGTCAAGGTGGATGTGTGCGTGATCGGCGCCGGCATCACCGGATTGTCGGCCGCCATTCACTTGCTGGAACAGGGTAAAAGCGTCGCCGTGCTGGAGGCTCATCGCACTGGCCACGGCGGTTCGGGGCGCAATGTCGGGCTGGTGAACGCCGGTTTATGGATCCCCCCGGACGACATCGAAGCCGGTTTCGGCGAAGCGGTGGGCAGCCAGCTCAACCGCATGTTGGGCGCGGCACCGTCTCTGGTGTTCAGCCTCATCGACAAATACAACATCGATTGCCAATTGCGCCGCGAGGGCACCTTGCACATGGCGCACAACGCCCGTGGCGAGGCGGATTTGCGCAGTCGTGAAGAACAATGGAAGCGCCGTGGCGCGCCAGTGGAATTGCTCACCGGTCAGGCCTGCGAGCAAGCCACCGGCACTAAAAAAATTGCCGCCGCCTTGCTGGATCGGCGTGCGGGCACCTTGAATCCCATGGCCTACACCTCTGGGCTGGCCAATGCTGCGGTCGGGCTCGGCGGGCAGTTGTTTGACCATTCACCGGTCACCCAATTGGAGCGCCAAGGTGCACTTTGGTCGGTTCAGACCCAGCACGGGGCAGTGCAGGCTGCACAAGTGGTCGTTGCCTCCAATGCCTACACCGAAGGCGAATGGACCGAGCTGCGGCGTAACTTTTTCCCCGGTTATTACTACCAGGTCGCGTCGGCCCCGCTCACCGACGAAGCCGCCCAGCAGATTCTCCCTGGCGGCCAGGGATCGTGGGACACGCGTCAGGTATTGAGCAGTATCCGCCGCGATGCCGATGGTCGTTTATTGCTCGGCAGTCTGGGCAATGGCAACCAGAAACCGACGTGGTTCCTCAAGGCGTGGGCCGATCGGGTGCAGCAACACTACTTCCCGTACCTCAAATCGGTGCAGTGGGAATTCACCTGGACCGGCTGCATCGCGTTCACCCCCGATCACTTGATGCGCCTGTTCGAACCGGCCCCTGGACTGGTCGCTGTCACGGGCTATAACGGACGCGGCGTGACCACCGGCAGTGTGGTCGGCAAGGCGTTCGCCGACTACTTGTGTCACCAGGATCCCCAAGCGCTGCCGATTCCCTTCGCGCCCATGCAACCGTTGGCCGGAGTGGGTCTACGCAGTTGCCTGTACGAGGCGGGATTCTCGCTGTATCACGCCGGGCAATGCTTGAGGATCGTGATCTGATCAGCGAAATACCGCTCAGAAGCCTGCATTTTCTTAGCAGGCTACTAATCTGTATTGGTGCAGGTCGTAGCAATCACGCACTGTAAATGTGCAGTTCCGTTACGCACGCTGTTACAGGTGTGGAGCGGGGTGTTTATCCATTCGGTTGCAGGTGCGACCCGTCGCGGTTGTACTTTTTTAACTGGCTGGTTGCACCTGTCGAGGCTAGAGGGTTGCACGTCCTGGCAAGCGGCGTCGAAACGCCTGTAATAACAATGACACCGTGTCTTTTTGAAGAATAAAAACGTAATGGCACGGGGCTTGCTCTGAGCTTTCAGTGAAAAGTTTGAACGCAAGTTGTAGTGCCAAAAATCAAAAATATCGGAGCACCACTCATGTCCCAGACGTTTTACAAGAAAGGTTTTCTGGCCCTCGCCGTTGCAGCGGCGCTGGGTGTTTCTACGTTTGTTCAAGCTGATGTGAAGATTGGTGTAGCGGGGCCGATGACCGGCGCCAACGCCTCGTTCGGTGAGCAGTACATGAAGGGTGCCCAGGCGGCAGCCGAGGTGATCAACAAGGCCGGTGGCATCAACGGCGAGAAAGTTGTGCTGGTGGCAGGCGACGATGCCTGTGAGCCGAAACAGGCCGTTGCCGTGGCCAACCGCCTGGCTGACCAGGACAAAGTGATTGGCGTAGTCGGGCACTTCTGCTCGTCGAACACTATCCCGGCCTCCGAGGTTTACGACGAAGCGGGCATCATCGCGATCACCCCAGGCTCTACCAACCCACAAGTGACCGAACGTGGCCTTGGCGCCATGTTCCGCATGTGCGGCCGTGACGACCAGCAAGGTATCGTCGCCGGCGACTACATCGTCGATGTGCTCAAGGGCAAGAAAGTCGCGGTCATCAACGACAAGGACACTTACGGCAAAGGCCTGGCCGACGCCACCGCTGCCCAGTTGACCAAGCGCGGCGTCAAGCCGGTGCTGGAAGAAGGCCTGACCCGTGGCGAGAAGGACTTCAGTGCGCTGGTCACCAAGATCCGCTCCCTGGGCGCAGACGTCGTGTACTTCGGTGGCCTGCACCCGGAAGCCGGTCCATTGGTTCGCCAGATTCGTGAAGCTGGCCTGAAAGACGTCAAGTTCATGTCCGATGACGGCGTGGTGACTGATGAACTGGTGGCCACCGCTGGCGGCGCGCAATACGTCGATGGCGTCTACATGACCTTTGGTGCCGACCCGCGCCTGCTGCCTGACAGCAAGGCTGTCGTGGAAGAGTTCCGCAAGGCCGGCTACGAGCCAGAAGGCTACACCCTGTACGCCTACGCCTCGCTGCAGGCCCTGGCCGCCGGCTTCAACGGCGCCAAGTCCAACAAGGGCGAAGACGCGGCCAAATGGCTGAAAGCGCACCCGGTCAAAACCGTGATGGGCGAGAAGACCTGGGACTCGAAGGGCGACCTGAAAATCTCCGACTACGTGGTTTACCAGTGGGATAAAGACGGCAAATACCATCAGTTGGAAAAGCAGAAGTAATCCATGTGGGAGGGGGCTTGCTCCCGATAGCGGAGTGTCAGTCAACAGGTGTTCAGCTGACCCACCGCATCGGGGGCAAGCCCCCTCCCACATTGGGACCCGTGTTGTTATCGAGATCTGTTTTTTCCTCCAGAAGCGCCGCACACCCGCCGGTGTGCAGGTGCTCACCGCGTGAGATTGCGTTATGGATGGTATTTTCCTGCAGCAACTGGTCAACGGCCTGACCCTCGGGTCGGTCTATGGCCTGATCGCCATCGGCTACACAATGGTCTATGGCATCATTGGCATGATCAACTTCGCCCACGGCGAGGTTTATATGATTTCCGCTTACCTCGCGGCGATCAGTCTGGCACTGCTGGCTTACTTCGGCATCGAATCCTTCCCGCTGCTCATTCTTGGCACTCTGATCTTCACCGTGGTCGTCACCGGCGTTTACGGCTGGGTCATTGAGCGTGTCGCTTACAAACCGCTGCGCAACTCCACCCGACTGGCTCCGCTGATCAGCGCCATCGGTATCTCCCTGATCCTGCAGAACTACGCGCAGATCGCCCAGGGCGCCAAGCAACAAGGTATCCCAACCCTGCTGGCCGGGGCCTGGCGTGTCGATATCGGCACAGGCTTCGTGCAGCTTACGTACACCAAAGTGTTCATCCTGGTCGCGGCATTCGCCGGCATGGCATTGCTGACCTACATCATCAAGTACACCAAGCTCGGCCGCATGTGCCGCGCGACCCAGCAAGACCGCAAGATGGCCTCGATCCTGGGCATCAACACCGACCGCGTGATCTCCTACGTGTTTGTCATCGGTGCTGCCATGGCCGCACTGGCCGGTGTGCTCATCACCCTCAATTACGGCACCTTCGACTTCTATGCCGGCTTCATCATCGGCATCAAGGCATTTACCGCAGCGGTACTCGGCGGCATCGGTTCCCTGCCTGGGGCGATGCTGGGCGGGATCATCCTCGGTATCTCCGAGTCGTTGTTCTCAGGGTTGATCAACTCTGACTACAAAGACGTGTTCAGTTTCTCCCTGCTGGTGGTGATTCTGATTTTCCGTCCCCAGGGCCTGCTTGGTCGCCCACTTGTGGCGAAGGTGTAAACATGTCTGCTGCCAAACCTATCGATATCAAGAAAAGTGTCGTCGATACGATCCTTGCCGGACTGATTTCGCTGATCGTGTTCGGTCCGATCGTCGGCGTGGTCCTCGACGGCTACAGTTTCAACCTGGAACCTGCGCGCGTGGCCATCCTGGTCGCCATCGTGATGGCCGGGCGCTTTGCCCTCAGCCTGTTCCTGCAAACCCCCAAGGGCGTGAAGATTCTGCAGGGCTTCGAGAGCAGTGGCTCCGGCGTGCATGTACTGCCACCGGACTACAAGTCGCGGCTGCGCTGGATCATTCCGGCACTGATCGTGATCGCCATCGTGTTCCCGATCTTCGCCAACAAGTACCTGCTGACCGTGGTGATCCTCGGGCTGATCTACGTGTTGCTCGGCCTCGGCCTGAACATCGTGGTCGGCCTGGCCGGCTTGCTCGACCTGGGTTACGTGGCGTTCTACGCCATCGGTGCCTACGGCCTGGCATTGGGTTATCAGTACCTCGGCCTGGGCTTCTGGAGCGTGCTGCCCCTGGCCGCCATCGCGGCGGCACTGGCGGGGTGCATACTCGGGTTTCCGGTATTGCGAATGCACGGGGACTACCTGGCCATCGTGACCCTGGGCTTCGGTGAAATCATCCGCCTGGTGCTCAATAACTGGCTGTCGTTCACCGGTGGCCCGAACGGTATGCCGGTGCCTTCACCGACCTTCCTCGGCCTGGAGTTCGGGCGCAAGGCGAAGGAGGGTGGGATTCCGTTCCACGAATTCTTCGGCCTCGATTACAACCCCAACATCAAGTTCATGTTCATCTACATCGTGCTGTTCCTGGTGGTGCTGGCCGTGCTGTACATCAAGCACCGCCTGACCCGCATGCCGGTTGGCCGCGCCTGGGAAGCCTTGCGTGAAGATGAGATCGCTTGCCGTTCCATGGGCCTGAACCACGTGCTGGTCAAGCTTTCGGCATTCACCATCGGCGCATCTACTGCGGGTTTGGCCGGGGTGTTCTTTGCCAGCTACCAGGGCTTCGTCAACCCGTCGTCGTTCACCTTCTTCGAGTCGGCGCTGATCCTGGCCATCGTGGTCTTGGGCGGCATGGGCTCGACGGTCGGGGTGGTCATCGCGGCCTTCGTGTTGACCGTAGCGCCTGAATTGCTGCGCAGCTTCAGCGAATACCGCGTGCTGCTGTTTGGTGTGTTGATGGTGGTGATGATGATCTGGCGACCACGCGGCTTGATCCGCATCAGCCGTACCGGTGTGACCCCACGTAAAGGAGTGGCGCCATGAGCAAGGAAGTCGTCCTCTCCGTGGAACACCTGATGATGCACTTCGGTGGCATCAAGGCCTTGAGCGATGTGAGCCTCAAGGTCGAACGCAACTCGATCTTTGCCCTGATCGGCCCTAACGGCGCCGGCAAAACCACGGTATTCAACTGCCTCACCGGTTTTTACAAAGCCAGTGGCGGCAAGATCGAACTGAACATTCGTGGCAAGCAGACCAATGTGATCCAACTGCTGGGCGAGCGCTTCAAGGCCGTCGACTTTGTGTCGCCGAAAAGCTTCCTCAGCCGCGTGTACTACAAAATGTTCGGCGGCACCCACCTGGTCAACCGTGCCGGTTTGGCGCGGACCTTCCAGAACATTCGCCTGTTCAAGGAAATGTCGGTGTTGGAAAACCTGCTGGTGGCCCAGCACATGTGGGTCAACCGCAACATGCTCGCAGGCATCCTTAACACCAAGGGCTACCGCAAGGCCGAAAGCGATGCGCTCGACCACGCGTTCTACTGGCTGGAAGTTGTCGACCTGGTGGACTGCGCCAACCGCCTGGCCGGTGAGCTTTCCTATGGCCAACAGCGCCGCCTGGAAATCGCCCGCGCCATGTGCACCCGGCCGCAGATCATCTGCCTCGACGAGCCCGCTGCGGGCCTCAACCCCCAGGAAACCGAAGCCCTCAGCGCGATGATTCGCCTACTGCGCGACGAACACGACCTTACGGTGGTGCTGATCGAACACGACATGGGCATGGTGATGAGTATTTCCGACCACATCGTGGTGCTGGACCACGGCAACGTGATCGCCGAGGGCGGGCCGGAAGCGATCCGCAACGACCCTAAAGTGATTGCCGCCTACCTGGGCGCAGACGAAGAGGAGCTGGTATGAGTGCACCTATCCTCGAAATGAAGGACCTGGACGTGTTCTACGGTCCGATCCAGGCCCTGAAGAAAGTCTCGCTGCACATCAACGAAGGCGAAACCGTCAGCCTGATCGGCTCCAACGGCGCGGGTAAGTCCACGCTGCTGATGTCGATCTTCGGCCAGCCACGGGCTGAGTCGGGGCAGATCATCTACAACGGTGTCGACATTACCCACAAGTCGTCCCACTACATCGCCTCCAACGGCATCGCGCAGTCGCCGGAAGGGCGGCGGGTGTTCCCCGACATGACTGTCGAGGAAAACCTGCTGATGGGCACTATCCCCATTGGCGACAAATACGCTCAGGAAGACATGCAGCGCATGTTCGAGCTGTTCCCCCGCCTCAAGGAACGGCGCAACCAGCGCGCCATGACCATGTCCGGTGGTGAGCAGCAAATGCTTGCCATCGCACGCGCGCTGATGAGCCGGCCCAAGCTGTTGCTGTTGGATGAGCCGAGCCTGGGGTTGGCGCCGATTGTGGTGAAGCAGATCTTTTCCACCCTGCGCGAGCTGGCAGCCACCGGGATGACCATCTTCCTGGTGGAGCAGAACGCTAACCACGCACTGCGCTTGTCGGACCGGGCGTATGTGATGGTCAACGGCGAGATTCGCCTCACAGGCACCGGCAAGGAGCTGCTGGTGAACGAGGAAGTGCGCAACGCCTACCTCGGCGGGCACTGATCTAAAGCCTGACGCAAACCCCCTGTGGGAGCGGGCTTGCTCGCGAATGCGGTGTATCAGTCAATAGACTGGAACTGACCCACCGCTTTCGCGAGCAAGCCCGCTCCCACATTTGTTTTACGGTGTTCATAAGGGCGATCCCAAATTGTGGAAAACAAATCCAACCCCCCTCCAAAGCGCGACATATAGCCGCCGCAAATACCTGTTTTGTCACGCTTTTGACTTGTCCCCATCCACTGTGGAACCGGCTGTGGGTAACGTGGGAGTACCTGCCTGAACGCCTTTAAAACCGTGGCTTACAGCGTGGTGGTTGTTTTTTGATCAGCGGCTTTTTGGCGACCGGCCAAGGGGTTTGTCAACCTGTTTAAAGACACAGGTATATGACCGAAATATGACTCTTCAGCCTGTGGATAAGTCTGTGATTAAACTCTGGAAAGACCTCCGCAGAGGCCGGAATGACTGGCCTGGAGCCATCGTCCGGATTTCCACTCTGTCGATGGGCCTACATACGACCTCGCCAAGGTCAAGCAAAAAACTTTCTAAAATCGGCTGCAGGCCTTGTACACAGAGGCTTTCGGTATTTTGTACTTGCCCCCAAAGACTGTGGGCGCAGCTGTGGATAACCTGCGCGCATATGGCTGCAGGCCACGGTTCATAAGGCTTTGCTTGATATGATCAAAAAGTGATCAGCTTTACATGAAAGGGTGTGCTTAGCGGTTGCCGCGACGGCGGTGTAAGGGCATTCTGCTGGCTGTTTTTTTCCCGATGCCCGCAAGGAGAACACCATGTCCGACACGCTGTTTATTACTGGCGCAACTTCAGGTTTTGGCGAAGCCTGCGCCCGTCGTTTTGCTGAAGCCGGTTGGAAACTGGTGCTCACTGGCCGCCGCGCCGAGCGTTTGAATGCCTTGGTTGAAGAGCTTTCCAAGCAGACCGAAGTGCACGGCCTGGTCGTGGACGTGCGTGACCGCAAGGGCATGGAAGATGCCATCGCCAGTCTGCCGCCGTCGTTCGCCAAACTGCGTGGCCTGATCAACAACGCGGGCTTGGCCGTGGGCACTGATCCTGCGCCCAAGTGCAGCCTCGACGATTGGGAGACCATGGTCGATACCAACATCAAGGGCCTGCTGACCACCACCAACCTGCTGCTGCCGCGCTTGATCGCCCACGGCCGTGGCGCCGGCATCATCAACCTCGGCTCCATCGCCGGTAACTACCCGTACCCTGGCAGCCACGTGTACGGCGGCTCCAAGGCGTTTGTGAAGCAGTTCTCCCTGAACTTGCGTTGCGATCTGCAAGGCACCGGCGTGCGCGTGACGAACATCGAGCCAGGCCTGTGTGAGAGTGAATTCTCGCTGGTGCGCTTCGGCGGTGATCAGGCGCGTTATGACGCGACCTATGCCGGCGCTGAGCCGATCCAGCCGCAGGACATTGCCGACACCATCTTCTGGGTGATGAACACGCCGGCGCACGTCAACATCAACCGCCTGGAGCTGATGCCGGTGAGCCAGACCTGGGCCGGGTTTGCGATTGAGCGGGGCGGTAAGTAAGGCTTTAAACCGCGTCGCTGCCATCGGGAGCAAGCCCCTCTCACACTTGAGTGTGTTCACAAGTCGGAACGTGGGAACCCAATCCCATGTGGGAGGGGGTTTGCTCTTGATGGTGTCAAATCGGCCAAAACAGGCCATAAGGTACACTCCACTCCTGAAAACCCCACCGCATCGTGCGGTTCAAAGGTTTTGACGGGAGGAAATGTGAGTAACCGAGGTGAGCAGGCACTGCTCAAACAATCGACGATTCTGATGTTCGCGGTAGCGATCGCCGGGATTGTCACGGGTGTGATATCCGGCGCCCAATCTATTCTGTTCGACGGCTTTTTCTCGCTGATCGCCACCGCCATCAAGGTGTTGATGCTGATCACGGCCAAGTTGATCGCCAAGAAAAGCAACGCGCGCTTCCAGTTCGGCTACTGGCACCTGGAGCCGTTGGTGCTGCTGATCGAAGGCAGCTTTCTGCTGTTGATCGCCATCTACGCATTCCTCAACGGTGTGTTCGGCATGATCAATGGCGGGCGCGAGATCGAGTTGGGCCTGGTGATCATCTACGCGGCGGTGTTCACCGTCGTTGAGTTCGCCTACTTCTTCTATGTGCGCTACCGCAATCGCGCGCTCAAATCGTCGTTGATCCAGTTCGATAACATCAGTTGGCTGGTGGACGCGATGCTGTCGGTGGGCTTGCTGATCAGCTTTCTGGCGGCGCTGTTGCTCAAGTCCCAGGGCTATGGCGAGTGGGCGGTGTATGTCGACCCCTTGATCCTGATCCTGCTGGCCCTGAGCATGCTGGCGCCGGCCTTCAAGATCCTGCGCCCAGCGTTACGCGAGGTGCTGGGGATTGCCCCCGACCATTTGGACGACAAGGTTCGCGAAGTCATGGATGCGGTCCGCGCCAGCCATGGTTTCGACGACTACGTGTCCTACGTGCAAAAGCACGGGCGGGCGCGGTTTATCGAGATTCACGTGGTGCTGCCGGCGGATTACCCGGTGGATAACGTCGCCACCCTGGATAGGTTGCGCGAAGAGATATCCACAGGGCTCGGCACGCCGGATGCGGCGCGCTGGTTAACGATCAGTTTTACGGGCGACCGTAAATGGATTGCGTGAGGCCCTGATAGCAGGTCGCCAGATGATAAGGCGTGGTCGACGGCATATCCCGTCGGCTCACCGCGCCGTTGGCATCCAGGCATTCATGCCAGCCTTTCTCATGCAGGAAATGCTGTTGCAGCGCCAGCAATTGGCGTTGCAGCACCGCTTCGCTGTCGGGCCGCAAGGTCAGTGCCCGCAGGTATTCGGCCTGGGCCCAGATACGCTGGGTAGCGTCACGCACGCTGCCATCGAGGGCAAGCATGCCGCTGACCGCGCCGCTTAACGTATCCACACCCTTTTGCTCGGCGTAGGTAAACGCCCGGGTCAGTGAGGCATGCAACGGCGTGCCGCGTAACACGGACGACGACTCCAGCAAAAAAAACCACTCGAATTGATGCCCTGGCTCAAACCAGTTATCCACAGCACCCAGCGGTTTTTCCATCATCACGCCATGCTGGCGGTCGATGAAGCGCTGCTGCATGGCCGTCGCCAAGCCCAGCAGGGCCGCTTGTACGTCGGCGTCTTCACGCACGGCGAGGGTGGCGAGGAAGCCCTCGGCCAGGTGCATCAAGGGATTTTGCAGGGGGCCGGACTTGAGGGAAGACCAGTTACGTTCAAGTACCGCTTCATACAGGCCATCGCCCGTGGCGAAACGCTCGGCGACCACTTCAAGGGCGGCATTGAGCACCGATTCCACCAGCGGCTCGCGCAATTTGGCCCAGTAATGGGCGCAGGCGAAGATGATGAAGGCGTGGGTGTAGAGGTCTTTGCGCTTGTCCAGCGGTTGCCCGGCGGGGTCGACGCTGTAGAACCAGCCGCCGTATTCGGCGTCGTGGAAGTGCCGTTGCAGGGAACGGAACAACGCGGCGGCACGTTCTTCGGCAAAGGCAGCTCCGGGCTCGCCGATCAGGCTGGCGAACAGGTACAGCTGTCGAGCGCAGGCCATGGCGCGGTAGCGTTGCGGCGGCAAAGGCCGATGATCGGCATCCAGCGCCTCATAGGGCAACGCCAACTCGGCATTCCAGCCTGGGCCCTGCCAGAGCGGCACGATCAGGGTATGGAAGTGGGTGAGCACAGAATTCAACGTGGGCTGGGAAGCGATGGGCATTGGCTGGCGTCGTCACGGCAGGGGTGTAGGCGCGCATGGTAGCAGGCTTGCGTTCTGTGGTGTCTGTGCCAGCGCTATCGGGGGCAAGCCCCCTCCCACCTTTGAAGGTGTTCACGCATCAAAATGTGGAGGGGGCCGATGAGGCCCTCAATAGCCCCGCAAATCAGCCCGCGAGCAACCAAACCCCGGTCGCCGCTGAAGCAGCACCGGCAACCCGCACCAACGGGGCCGCCGCCGCAGGCAGAAACCGCACCACGGCATAGCCGGCAGCGTGCAACGCAGCAGTTGCCCCGACAAAACCGGCCGCATACGTCCAAGGGCTGGACATGTCCGGCAGCTCCAGGCCATGCGCCACCCCGTGGAACAGCGCAAACAACGCCGTAGCGCCCACAGCCATGAACAGTGGTGGACGCACCGCCAGCGCCACTGCCAGGCCCAGCGCCAGCACCGACGCGGCAATCCCGCTTTCCAGCGCGGGTAATCCCAGCCCTTCAAAACCCAGCACGCCGCCGATCAACATGGTGCCGACGAAGGTGCACGGCAGGGCCCAACGGGCGGCGCCTTTTTGCTGGGCTGCCCACAGGCCGACTGCAACCATGGCCAGCAGGTGATCAAGGCCGCCCAGTGGGTGGCTGATACCGGCCATCAGGCCATTGTCGCCGTGGCCGGGGTGAGCGAAAGCCAAAGCTGGGGCAAGCAGCAGAGCGGCGGCGGCGAAGAGTTTGTTGAGGCTCATAAACAGGTTCCTTATGGGTTGATCAGGCGGCAGTGGTCAGCAGGCCCTGGCGCTCGATAAAAGCGACGATCTCGTCCAGGCCGACGCCGGTTTTCTGGTTACTGAACACAAAGGGTTTGCCGTTGCGCATGCGCTGGGTGTCGCTGTTCATCAGCTCCAGCGAGGCGCCGACCAAGGGCGCCAGGTCGATCTTGTTGATCACCAGCAGGTCTGACTTGCAGATACCTGGGCCGCCTTTGCGCGGCAGTTTGTCGCCAGCGGAGACATCGATCACGTAGATGGTCAGGTCTGACAACTCCGGGCTGAACGTGGCCGACAGGTTATCGCCGCCGGACTCCACCAGGATCAGGTCCAGGCCGGGGAAGCGACGGTTGAGTTGGTCCACCGCTTCCAGGTTGATCGAGGCGTCTTCTCGGATGGCCGTATGCGGGCAGCCGCCGGTTTCCACGCCGATGATGCGTTCGGGCGCCAGGGCCTCGTTACGTACCAGGAAGTCGGCGTCTTCGCGGGTGTAGATGTCGTTGGTGACCACTGCCAGGTTGTAGCGGTCGCGCAGCGCGAGGCACAGGGCAAGGGTCAGGGCGGTTTTGCCGGAGCCGACCGGGCCGCCGATGCCGACGCGCAGGGGTTGTGTGTTCATTTGCTTCTCCAAAATAAAGAGCTCCTAGGAACGGAACAGGCGGCTGTATTGGCGCTCGTGGGCCATGCACGCCAGTGACAGGCCGAACGCTGCGCTGCCGAAATGGTGGGGGTCGACGCGGCCCGCGTCCTGCTGGGCTTGTTGCAGCAGCGGCAGCAGTTCACTGGTCAGGCGCTGGGCGGCTTGTTGGCCCAAGGGCAGGGTTTTCATCAGCACCGCCAATTGGTTTTCCAACCAGCTCCACAGCCAGGCGGCGAGGGCGTCGTCGGGGTTGATGGTCCAGGCGCGTGCGGCCAGGGCCCAGCCCAGAGCCAGATGAGGTTCGCTGCGTTGCTCAAGAAAGGTGCGAGCCTGGCTGTCCAGTTCCGGCAAACCGTTGAGCAGTTGTTGCAGGGAGTAGCCCATCTGGCGGCTCTCTTGATACAGCTCGCGTGTCTCGCGGCTGGCTTGGTGCTCTTCGCACAGTTGCGAGAGTGTCGGCCAATCCTCGGCGGCAGCGGCGCGGCAATGGGCGAGCAGCAACGGTGCTTCGAAACGTGCCAGGTTCAGCAGCAACTGGTCGCTGATCCAACGGCGGGCGCTGGCCGCATCCTTCACGCGGCCGTTCTCCACGGCCATTTCCAGCCCTTGGGAATAGCTGTAGCCGCCAATCGGCAATTGCGGACTGGCCAGACGCAGCAACGCCCAGGCTGGGTTCATAAACGCACGCCGAACTGGTGCAGCTTGGGCGGATAGTTGAAGTCTTCATCGCCATGGCGCGAATGATGATGGCCGCCGCCATAGGCGCCGTGCTCCGGCTGGAATGGCGCTTCGAGGGTCTGCGTGGTGGCGCCCAGCTGTTCAAGCATGGCCTTGAGCACGTAGTCGTCGAGCAGGCGCAGCCAGCCATCCCCAACCTGTAACGCCACATGGCGGTTGCCGAGGTGATAGGCAGCACGTGTCAGTTCAAAGGCATTGGCGCACGTGACGTGCAGCAGTTGTTCAGGCCGTGCGCATACACGTACCACACGTCCGTCTTCAGCCTGTAGGCATTCGCCATCGTGCAACGGCGGCTGGCCGCGCTCCAGGAACAGGCCAACGTCTTCGCCGTCAGTACTGAAACAGCGCAGGCGGCTCTTGCTGCGCGCTTCGAAAGTGAGCAGCAACTCAGCGGCCCAGAGGGCTTGGGGGGCGATTCGGCGGTGGATCACCAGCATCAGGAAGCTTCCAGCTATGAGCGATGAAACAGCTAGAGCAAGTGGCTTGCCAATCACGGGTTGATGTAGGAAATCTCTGTCGGTACGCGGGGGAGTGCTACCGAATAGGGCGTTAGTGCTTGGCGGGAGTGTTTCAAATTGGTGCGTTGCCGCGTTTATAGCGCCAAAGAGGGGCGTTTTGGCGTCGAGGGCGATGCGGCGTGTATGAAGTTCCTTTCGTCCTTTTCGTTTCTGGGTGTTTTCGGATTAGTCCTACGAGAATTGAGGATTTGGAGTTCGTCGGCTTACGCGCAGGATCTTTAGGATTCGCCGCGTGCTAAACATTCACGACGGGTTCCATCATGTTTCGATCAATTTTGTGTTTATTCGTGTTCAGTCTTTATCTGGTTACGCCCTCATCTTCGGCCAATGTCCAAAAGCGTGCGGTGGCTCCGATCGCGGCCAGCACTCCCCTGCAAGCCCTACAGGCCTTGCCGTCCAAACCGTCCATCAACGATGTGATCGACCGCGCCCATGAGTTGCTGGGCACACCCTATAAGTGGGGAGGGAGCACGGTAGAGCAGGGGTTCGACTGCAGTAGCTTTCTGGTTTATCTGTTCAAGACCCAGGCCAATATCCGTATACCCCGCACCACGGCGGCAATGCACCGTTCAGATGCGATGACGATCAAGCGTCATGCGCTGAAACCTGGGGATGCCGTGTTTTTCAAAGGTAATGGGCGCGGTCAGGTCAGCCATGTCGGCCTCTATATAGGCGAGGGCAAATTCATTCACTCACCCCGAACCGGTAAGACGGTGCGTATCGATTCACTGAGCAATCGCTATTGGAGCAAAAACTATACCACCGCCAAGCGTTTTCATTCGGCCGGGTGACCGGTTTACTCGGTGCTGCCCAGGCCCTGCCAGTGCTTGAGGCCGATGAAGATAAAGCGCAGTTGCTGGGTGATTTTCGCCTGGGGCGTGAGGTGAGCCGGCAACGCATGAGCCGGCGGGTCGATGATATCGGGCAGGGTGGCAAACACGCTTTTGACGATAAGGTCCGCCATCACGTGCAGGCCATCGGGGTCCAGGTGCTGCAACTTGGGCATCTGCGTCAGGTCCGCCGCCAGGTCGCGGGTGATGTCTTCGCGCAGGGCGCTGATGGCTTGGCGCACGGCCAGGCAGCCACCGTATTGCTCGCGGGCCAGGAACAAGAATTGCGAACGGTTGGCTGAGACCACATCGAGAAAGATCCGCACCGAGGCGTCGATAATGCCGCCCATCACGAATTCGTTGTGGCGCACCAGGCGGATGGTAGCGCGAAAGGTCTGGCCGACCTCACTCACCAAGACAAGTCCAAGCTGGTCCATATCGGCAAAATGGCGATAGAAACCAGTGGGAACGATGCCGGCCGTCTTGGCTACTTCACGCAGGCTCAGGCTGCCAAACCCACGGCCACACTCCATCAGATGGCGGGCAGCGTCCATCAAGGCAAGGCGGGTCTGTTGCTTCTGTTCGGCGCGGGGCAGCATGGGCGGGGGGCTTTGTCGGCAAGTACAGCGACGCACTCTAGCAAAACAGCTCTGTTGGCGTCGAACTTGGCGGGGGCGCGTTGCGTGACAGGTTCTACAAAAAGTCAAAAAGCCCGGTCGGGTGATCGGGCTTTTTTCTGGGCTACCACAGGGTTAGCTCTGTGCTTGGTTTTGTTCTTTCAGGCGATCAGAACCGTCTTCGGCAACACCTTCGGTGTAAGCGCGCTTGCTGATTTGATCGGCACCGTCTTCAACCAGACCTTTCTCTTGCAGGCGATCGCGACCGTTTTCGGTCAGGCCTTCGGCGTGAGCGCGTTTGCTGATCTGATCCGAACCGTTTTCTGCAACAGCGCCTTTGGCGTAGTCACGGCTATCTTCTTCTTGCGAACCGCTGCGGGCTAGAGTTTGGCTGGCGTGCACGGCGTCGGCTTTGACTTGTGGGGTCACTTGTTCGGCGGCTGGCAGGGCAAAGGCGCTGGAAGCCATGATGGACAACAGGACGGTAGCGAGTACTTGGCGTTTCATGATGGTTGCTCCCTGGGAGGGCGATAAAGTGGGTACAGGGCTAATGCTACTCTCGATATGTCGATATAAAAGTTCATAAACACAATGGTAATAATCAACAGAATTGATTGTTCCTCGCAGAGGCTCTAGACCGGACCTCTCAAGCACGCGGTTTTGCACCGTGGTGGGTATTTTCGACACGAACCTGGGTAACAATGGTGCGCCGTTGATGATTGGATTTGTCTGATCGATCAGGAAAATGGCTTTTTGCGACTAAATTGACCACTGGGTTAAACCCCCGGACGGTTTGCCAGTCGTACTCTTATGAGCTGTAGTTCAGCTATTCGTGTTGAGGAGTCCTGTGCAATGACGCGCACTCGTAAAATCGTCGCTTGGAGCTGCGCCAGCTTCGTTCTGTTAATCGCCGTTGCAGTCCTGGTCCTGGTGTTTTTTGACTGGAATCGCATCAAACCGCCCCTCAATGCCAAAGTCTCCGAAGAACTGCATCGCCCGTTTGCCATCAACGGCAACCTCGCCGTGGTGTGGCAGCGAGAGCCCGATGAAGGCGGCTGGCGTGCCTGGGTACCGTGGCCTCATGTGATTGCCGAAGACTTGACCCTGGGTAACCCGGACTGGTCGAAAAAACCGCAGATGGTTTCGTTGAAGAAAGTCGAGCTGCGTATTTCGCCCCTGGCTCTGCTGGCACAGCGTGTGGTTATCCCGCGTATCGATCTCACCGAACCGAGTGCAGAGTTACAGCGCCTGGCTGATGGTCGCGCCAACTGGACCTTCACGTTCGACCCTAAAGACCCCAATGCCGAACCCTCCAACTGGGTGGTGGACATCGGTGCCATCGGCTTTGACAAAGGCCACGTGACGCTGGATGACCAGACCCTCAAGACCCAGCTCGACGTGATCATTGACCCCTTGGGCAAACCGATTCCCTTCGGTGAAATCGTCGGCGATGCCGATGCCAAGAAGGCTCTGGAGAAAGGCTCGGCGCCCCAGGACTATGCGTTCGCCCTCAAGGTCAAAGGCCAGTACCACGGCCAGAAGCTCGACGGCACCGGCAAGATCGGCGGCCTGCTGGCCCTGCAGGATGCGGCCAAGCCGTTCCCGCTACAGGCCCAAGTCAAGATCGCTGACACCAACATCGCCCTGGCTGGCACCCTGACCGACCCGCTCAACCTCGGCGCTCTTGACCTGCGCCTTAAGCTTTCCGGCAGCAGCCTGGGCAACCTGTATCCACTGACCGGCGTCACGCTGCCGGACTCGCCGGCCTACGCCACCGACGGCCACTTGATCGCCAAGCTGCACGATGCCAGCGGCGCGTCCTTCCGCTACGACAACTTCAACGGCAAGATCGGCAACAGCGACATTCACGGCAACCTCGCCTACGTCGCCAGCCAGCCACGGCCCAAGCTCAGCGGCGCGCTGGTGTCCAACCAGTTGCTGATGACTGACCTTGCACCCTTGATCGGCGCCGACTCCAACGCCAAGCAAAAGGCCCGTGGCGGCGAAAGCAAACAGCCGGCGACCAAAGTGCTGCCGGTGGAAGAGTTCCGCACCGAACGCTGGCGCGACATGGATGCCGATGTGGAATTCACCGGTAAACGTATCGTGCACAGTGCCGAATTACCCTTTACCGATCTTTATACCCATCTGGTGCTCAACGACGGCGAGCTGAGCCTGGAGCCACTGCGTTTCGGCGTCGCTGGTGGCAAGCTCGATGCGCAGATTCGCCTGAATGGCCGCATCACACCGATGGAAGGTCGCGCCAAATTGACCGCGCGCAATTTCAAGCTCAAGCAACTGTTCCCGAGCTTCGAGCCGATGAAAACCAGCTTCGGTGAACTCAACGGTGACGCCGATATTGCCGGGCGAGGTAACTCCGTGGCGGCGCTGCTGGGCAGTTCCAATGGTGACCTGAAGATGCTGATCAACGACGGCGCCATCAGCCGTGGCCTGATGGAAATCGCCGGGCTCAACGTGGGCAACTACGTGGTGGGCCGCTTGTTCGGCGATAAGGAAGTGAAGATCAACTGTGCCGCCGCGGACTTCGGCATCAAGACCGGCTTGGCGACTACGCGGCTGTTTGTGTTCGATACCGAGAACGCCATCATCTACATCGATGGCACCGCGAACATGGCGACTGAGCAGTTGGACCTGACCGTTACCCCGGAATCCAAAGGCTTCCGTCTCTTCTCCCTGCGCTCGCCGCTGTATGTGAACGGGCCGTTTATCAAGCCGAATGCCGGGGTCAAGGCCATCCCATTGGCCCTGCGTGGCGCGGGAATGGTGGCGCTGGGCGTGATCGCCGGTCCTGCTGCCGGCTTGCTTGCGTTGGTCGCCCCAAGTGGTGGCGAGCCCAATGAGTGCGCGCCGCTGCTGCAGCAGATGAAAGAAGGCAAGGCGCCGAAGACCGTTAAAGGCTAACCAAATGTGGGAGGGGCTTGCCCCCGATAACGGTATGTCAGTCAGTACCTCTGAGACTGAATCACCGCTATCGGGAGCAAGCCCCCTCCCACATGGGATTTACGCTATTTAAAGACTTTCGAGGATGTCGGCCATATCGTCCGCATGCTCTTCTTCCTGAGCGAGGATCTCCTCAAACAGGCGGCGAGTGGTCGGGTCTTTGTCGCCGATGTACTGGATGATCTCGCGGTAGCTGTCCACCGCGATGCGCTCGGCGACCAGGTCTTCGTAGACCATTTCCTTCAAGCTGTTACCGGCCACGTACTGCGCGTGGGAGTTCTTCGACAACAGATCGGGGTTGAACTCCGGCTCGCCGCCCAGCTGCACGATGCGCTCGGCCAGTTTGTCGGCATGTTCGGCTTCCTGGGTGGCGTGCTCCAGAAATTCCTCTGCAGCGACGGCTGCTTTAACGCCGCTGGCCATGAAGTAGTGGCGCTTGTAGCGCAGCACGCACACCAGTTCGGTGGCCAGCGACGCGTTGAGCAGGCGGATAATTTCTTCGCGGTCGGCGTCGTAGCCTTCGGTCACGGCACCGTTTTCGACGTTCTGGCGGGCGCGGCTGCGCAGGGTCGCAACGTCGGTCAAGTTTGCTTCAGTCATCTCAATCTCCTGGGGCTAATCCGGGTTACGCCACGCTCTGTCGGCGTGATCGCTCCAAGTTGTGAGTGCCGGGCAGCGCAAAAAGTTTTATCGGATTTACCTCGCGCGTCACGAGCCCGACTTGCAACTGGGCTAGGCTGCATTGCATCAAACGCGCTGCGAGGATATTCGCTTCATGTCACAGTCGTTGGCCACACGCTATCCCCTGGTATTGGTGCCCGGCATGCTCGGATTTGTGCGCATCGGGTTTTTTCCCTACTGGTATGGCATCGTCCCGGCTTTGCGGGCTGGTGGGGCTCAGGTATTCCCGATACAGGTGGCACCGCTGGACTCCAGCGAGGTGCGTGGCGAGCAACTGCTGGTGCAGATCGAGCGCATACGCCGCGAGACTGGGGCGGAAAAGGTCAACTTGATCGGCCATAGCCAAGGCTCACTGACTGCGCGCTATGCAGCAGCCCTGCGCCCGGATTGGGTGGCGTCGGTGACTTCGGTGGCCGGGCCGAACCACGGTTCTGAGCTGGCGGACCATATCCACCTCCATTACCCCATCGACGGCGCCAAGGGCCGGATCATGAGCGCACTGTTTCACCTGGTCGCCTGGGTGATGGGTGTGCTGGAAACCGGTTATCGCGGGCCGCGCTTTAAAGCGGATCTGCAGGCGTCTCACCATTCCCTCACCAGTGAAGGTGTGGCTTTGTTCAATCGCCGTTATCCCCAAGGCTTACCCGAGACATGGGGCGGGCAGGGTGCGGAGGTGGTCAACGGCGTGCGCTATTACTCGTGGTCCGGCACGTTGCAGCCGGGCATCACGGATCGGGGCCGTAATTTGTTTGATGGTACCCACCGCAGTTGCCGCTTGTTCGCCCGCAGCTTTGTGCGGGAAAAGGGCCAGTGTGATGGCATGGTCGGGCGCTACAGCTCACACCTGGGCACGGTGATTGGTGATGATTTTGCCCTGGACCATTTTGATATCGTCAATCAGTCCATGGGGCTGGTGGGCAAGGGCGCCGAGCCGATCCGATTGTTTGTGGAGCATGCCCGGCGCTTGAAAGCGGCGGGTGTTTAAGCCAGGCGGCGCACCGGTGTGGTCCAGCGCTCCGACAAGACTACCCCGCCCAAGGTCAGCAAACCGCCCACCAGGTGATACCACGCCAGCTCCTCCTTCAATACCACCGCCGCAATCAACGCGGTAATCAACGGCAGCAGGTTGAAAAACAGCGTGGTACGGCTTGGTCCCAAGGTCTTCACCGAGTGCATCCACGCCAACGGCGCGAGCATCGACGCCAGTAAACACGCGTACAGCACCAGTGGGATATTTGCCCAGCCCAGGCCGGTTTTGGCCGAGAACAGGAACAGCGGAAACAACACCACCACCGCCACCAGTATCTGCAAATACAGCAACACCAACGGCGGCAGGCGCAGCTGCCATTTTTTCAGCAAGGTGCTGTAGACCGCGTAGGCCAGGGTGGCGACCAGCATCATGGCGTCGCCCAGGTTGACCCCGTGTTGCAACAGCGCGCCCAGGCTGCCGGACGACACCACCACGACCACACCGGCAAACGACAGCACAGCCCCGGTGAGTGCGCCGAAGGTCAGGCGTTGGCCGAGGCTGATGATGGCTGCCGTCAGGGCCATCAACGGCATCAGCGACAGGATGATGCCCATGTTGGTGGCGGTGGTCAGGGAGGCGGCGTAATACGCCAGGCTTTGGTACACGGCCATGCCCAGCACGCCGAGGATGACGATCTTGCCCAGATTCGGGCGGATCTGCGCCCAGTGAGCGATCACCGGCTTGAGCATGAACGGCGTGAACAGTAGCGCCGCCAGCAGCCAGCGGTAAAAACCGATCTCCGACGGGAAAATCGAGCCCACGGCCAGTTTGTTGACCACGGTGTTGCCGGCCCAGATAAAAATGGCCAGCAGGGGATACGCGTACTGCATCGAAAGAAACCAAGTGTGTTGATGAAGCGGGATTATCCCCTGTCTGGATCGAAGCCTATACTGCGATCCAGACAACTCACCTTTGCATCCAGACAATATGGCCCGACACACCGTACGCCTCGCCGATTTCCGTAGCTTGCCCAGCCCGGTCTACTTCCGTTATTCCGACTTTGCCCCTGACACCGAGTGCACGCCGCACCAGCACTTCTGGGGCTCGCTGGATTACTCCGCCAGCGGTGTGATGCGCATGGAAGTGGCCGGTAACCGCTTTATGTCGCCGCCGCAGTACGCGGTCTGGATCCCACCCAATACTGAGCACAGCTCCTACAACGCCCAGGCGATTGTCTATCACTCGGTCGGCCTGGCCCCCGAGCTCTGCGAGCAACTGCCACAACAGCCTTGCACACTGGCGATCAGCGACATTCTCAAGGCGATCCTGCGCGACTTCGCCCGGCGTGACGTGAATATTCCGCATTCCGAAGCCGATATCCGCCTGGCCCAAGTATTGGTGGATCAACTGCGGCAGGCACCGATCCACGACGGTTTCCTGCCCTACGCCCGCCGCCCAGGGCTGCTTGGCGTCCTGGAAGGCATGCAGGCCGACCCCGGCGATAACCGCCCGCTGGCGCAATGGGCTGAACAGGTGCATGTGAGCGAACGCACCCTGGCGCGCCAGTTTGTGCGCGAGTTGGGCATGAGCTTCGGTGAATGGCGCCAGCGTCTGCGATACCTGGCGGCCATCGAAGCCCTCGACAGCGAACGCAGCGTGCAGCAGGTGGCGTTCGACCTCGGCTACAGCACCGCCTCGGCGTTTATCGCGATGTTCCAGCGCCATGCCGGCTGCACGCCGGAGCAGTACCGTCGGACGAATATTCGCTGTGGATGAAGATGTAACAGGCTTTGACTACACTGCGGATAGGCCATGCCCATCGGCGTGGTAACAGGGAGAAAACTCCATGAAGATGCTGCGTATTCCGTTATTGATGATGGGCTTGCTGCTGTGTTCCCAAGGCTTTGCCGCCACTGCCCAGCAAAACAAAATGACCACCTGCAATGCTGAGGCCACCACCAAGACGCTCAAGGGCGACGAGCGGAAGGCGTTCATGAAAACCTGCCTGTCGGCCCCGGCTGCCAATGACGCCAAGACACTGACGCCGCAGCAGCAGAAGATGAAGGATTGCAATGCGTCGGCGAAAACCAAAGCGCTGACCGGCGATGCGCGCAAGACGTTCATGAGCACCTGCCTCAAAGGTTGATCACGATTTCGTCGGTGCTGAAGATTAAATGTGGGAGGGGAGGTGCCCCTCTCACACTTGATCGCATTCACAACCTATCCACTCGCTTGATTCTCTGAAGGCTGGCAGACTGCCCATCCTTTAACGCCGTTCGTTTTTGAGGCTGTATGCCAACGTTTTCTCAGCGTCATGTGTTGTTGCTGGCCAGCTACATCATCATTTTCGGCGGACTGCTGCTGGTGCTGCCGCTGAAATTGCTGCCCAGCTTGCTGGCCGGTTTGTTGGTCTATGAACTGGTCAACATGCTCACCCCCCAACTGCAACGGCTGATCGAAGGCCGCCGCGCGCGCTGGCTGGCAGTGGCGTTGCTCGGGACCCTGATTGTCAGCGTGCTTGCGCTGATCTTCGCTGGCGCCATTAGCTTCCTGCTCCACGAAGCGGAAAATCCCGGGGCTTCCCTCGACAAATTCATGGGCGTGGTCGACCGCGCGCGGGGCCAACTTCCGCCATTCCTCGACGCCTACCTGCCGGCCAGCGCCGCCGAATTCCGTGTGGCCATCGGTGAGTGGCTGAGCAAACACCTGAGCGAGCTGCAACTGGTGGGCAAAGACGCCGCGCACATGTTCGTCACCCTGCTCATTGGCATGGTGCTCGGCGCGATCATCGCCCTGCAGCGCGTGCCTGACCTGACCAAGCGCAAGCCCCTGGCGGCGGCGCTGTTCGACCGCCTGCACCTGTTGGTCCAGGCCTTTCGCAACATCGTCTTCGCTCAGATAAAGATCGCCGCGCTCAACACCGCCTTCACCGCCATATTCCTCGCCGTGGTGCTGCCGCTGTGTGGCATTCACCTGCCGCTGACCAAAACCCTGATCGTGCTGACCTTCCTGCTCGGCCTGCTGCCGGTGATCGGCAACCTGATGTCCAACACCCTGATCACCATCGTCGCGCTGTCGCTGTCGATCTGGGTGGCAGTGGCGGCGTTGGGCTATTTAATCGTGATCCACAAGGTCGAGTACTTCCTCAATGCGCGCATTGTTGGCGGGCAGATCAGTGCCAAATCGTGGGAATTGCTGCTCGCGATGTTGGTGTTTGAAGCCGCATTCGGTCTGCCGGGCGTGGTGGCGGGGCCGATCTACTATGCGTATCTGAAGAGTGAGCTGAAACTCGGTGGGATGGTTTAAGGCGTGTTGTGCCTGGGTGGGCGCCATCGGGGGCAAGCCCCCTCCTGTTTACTGTGTTTACACATATAGATTTGTGAATACAGTCAGTGTGGGAGGGGGCTTGCCCCCGATGAAGTCACCACCGTATTTCAGGTGAAACTCAGCAGCCGTACCGCTTGCTCGCCTCAATCGCCAGACCGCTGCCGATGCTGCCAAAGATATTGCCTTCCACATGCCGCGCATTCGGCAGCATCGCCGAGATGCTGTGGCGCAGCGCCGGAATGCCGCTGGAACCACCGGTAAAGAACACCGTGTCCACTTGCGCCACGGTCACGGAAGCGTCGTTGAGCAGTTGCGTCACGCTGCCGCGCACACGCTCCAGCAGGGCGTCGATGGACGATTCGAACAGCGCCCGGCTCAAGTCGACGCTCAGGCCCGCTTCGATACGGTCCAGCGCCACATGGCGGCTGTCTGCGTGGGTCAGCTGGATCTTGGTTTCTTCCACTTCCATCGCCAGCCAGTGCCCGGCGCGCTGTTCGATCAACTTGAACAGGCGGTCGATGCCGCCGGTGTCTTCGATGTCATAGCGCATGCTGCCCAGGGCCAGCTGGGATTTTTGCGAGTACACCGAGTTGATGGTGTGCCAGGTCGCCAGGTTCATGTGGTGACTGGTGGGCATGTAGGCGCCACTTTTCATACGGCTGCCGTAGCCGAACAGCGGCATCATGCCTTGCAGGCTCAGTTGCTTATCGAAGTCGGTACCGCCGATATGCACGCCGCCGGTGGCGAGGATGTCGTCGTGGCGGTTGTCGTTGTGACGGCGGTCGGGCGACAGGCGCACCAGGGAGAAGTCGGACGTACCCCCGCCGATGTCGACGATCAGTACCAACTCTTCTTTCTCGATGGTGGACTCGTAGTCGAACGCGGCCGCAATTGGTTCGTACTGGAACGAGATGTCCTTGAAGCCGATCTTGCGCGCCACATCCACCAGAGTGTTTTCCGCTTCCTGGTCGGCCATCGGATCGTCATCGACAAAGAACACCGGGCGGCCCAGCACCACTTCTTCGAACTCGCGGCCGGCGTTGGCTTCGGCGCGGCTCTTGAGCTGGCCGATAAACAGTGCCAGCAGGTCGGTGAACGGCATTGCCGTGCCCAGCACGCTGGTGTCGTGCTTGATCAGCTTGGAACCCAGCAGGCTCTTGAGCGAGCGCATCAGGCGGCCTTCGTAGTTTTCCAGGTACTCGTGCAGCGCCAGGCGACCGTATACCGGACGGCGCTCCTCGAAGTTGAAGAACACCACCGACGGCAGGGTGATCTTGTCGTCCTCCAGCGCGATAAGCGTCTCCTCGCCGGGGCGGATCCAGCCGACGGTGGAGTTGGACGTGCCAAAGTCGATACCACAAGCACGGGCTGGGGATGGGTTTTTCATGTCTATCGGGTTCCGGTCGAAAAACGGCCGCGCAGTGTATGCCAGTCGAAGGCGGATGCGTAGGCCGACCATCCGTTAAATCGTGCTTGAAAGTGTGGGATTTGCCCCCACATCTGGTGCATACGGCAAGTGCCGATAAAACTCTGACGTACCCCCAGGCCACAAGACTCAACAGGTGCAAAGCAGCGCACGTTGTGCCCAGGGCTGTGCGATCTCGATGAAGGATGGTGAACCGCCGATGGATTTCAAAGACTACTACAAGATATTGGGTGTCGAGCCGAGCGCCGATGACAAGGAAATCAAGGCCGCCTATCGCAAACTCGCGCGTAAATATCACCCCGATGTGAGCAAGGAAAAAGACGCCGAAGCCAAGTTCAAGGACGCGTCCGAAGCCTATGAAGCGCTCAAGAGCGCCGACAAGCGCGCCGAATACGATGAACTGCGCAAATACGGCCAGCACGGCCAGCCGTTCCAGGGGCCACCGGGCTGGCAGAGCCGTGGCGGCTTTGGCGGCGGCGGGCAGGGCGAGGACTTTTCGGACTTCTTCAGTTCGATCTTTGGTAATCGTGGCGATGCTTTCGGCGGCGGCCAGCGCCGTCCGGCCGGGCGCAAAGGCCAGGATGTCGAGATGCAACTGACGGTGTCGCTTGAAGAAACGCTGTCCACCGAGTCCAAGCAGATCAGCTTCCAGGTGCCGCAATACGACGCCTCGGGTCGGCATGTGAGCAATACCACCAAGAGCCTGAACGTGAAGATCCCCGCCGGTGTGACCGACGGCGAGCGCATCCGCCTCAAGGCGCAGGGCGCGCCGGGCATCGGCGGTGGGGCCAACGGCGATCTGTACCTGATCATCAAGTTTGCGCCCCACAGCAAGTTTGAAGTGGATGGCGAAAACCTGATCATCAACCTGCCGCTGGCGCCGTGGGAACTGGCGCTGGGCACTGAAGTGGCCGTACCGACGCTGACCGGCAAGATCAACCTCAAGGTGCCGGCGGGCAGCCAGAACGGCCAGCGCATGCGTGCCAAGGGCCACGGTTTGCTGAACAAGGCGGGCCAGCGCGGTTACCTGTTCGTGCAGCTCAAGGCTGTGATGCCCAAAGCTGCCGACGACGAGGTCAAGGCCTTGTGGCAGGCGCTGGCGGAGAAAGCCGCGTTCAACCCGCGCGAACAGTTCTGAACTGACGCAAAAGCGCCAAACGGCACAACTATATGTGCCTTTTGGCGCAAGGGCGTTCGATAGGCTGAGGGCTTAATTCCTGGCCACGGATGAGCCCAAATGCCAAACATACCTTCGCCCGCTTCTTCCTCGCCCGGCTATAGCGGAGTGCATTACGACTTCCTGAAAAGCCGCGTCCCTTCCTGGTTTCTACGGGCGCCCAAGCAGCGCCAGCAAGAGTTGGCCGACCACTCGCTGCAACTGCCGGATTGGTACCTGAAAGCCGACTCGGCAGGTCGAGCCAGCCTCGCGGTCGCTCACACCCGCTTCCGCGCCGCTCAGCGCGACCTCGAAGACAACCTTGCCCGCATTGACGACGTGCTCGATTTCGCCGAACCGCTGCTTAAAGCGCAGATTCAGCAACGTTTCAACCTGGACCTGGATGTCAGGCAGGTGTACTTCGCCCGCAAGTACACCCCCGGAAAAGAGCAAGCTGCCTTTGGTGGATTTTTTACCGTCGATCAAACCAGCAGTCCGGATGCCAATTACCGTTATCGCGGCGTAACGCTGCTTGAAGCCGCCCTGGCCAACTTCGAGCCTTCTGAAGAACAACCCTTGAGTTGCCGCGATTGCTCGATCATCACTCGATTCAGCGCGTTCGAAGGGGAGGTGATCCCGGGGTTCGACGTTCTGCAGGATCAGGCCGTGGCCATCCTGCCCCACGAGTTTGCCCAGCTGTGTCGCTCGTTGAACGTGGGTAAGTTGTATCAGGAGCATCTCAAGGCGGTGCTTGAGCCGCAGGATCAAACCCAGCGCACCGCATTGGAGAACCAATTGCATGCGCACCAACGCCAGCAATTTACCCTGAGTCTCGATATTGCCAGCCGGCAACAACGGTTGGCTGACGCCAACGGGAGAGCGGGTGTGAGTGCCAGCGCACGGCGGATGCTCGATCAGGTGCTCAGCGGCTCGCGCAACGCTTACCTCGATGGCAGCCCGGTCACGTTTGCGGCGTTGAAAATCTTCGGCATTGTGCTCGTCGGGCCATTGCTGATCGGGCCAGAGCGCCTGAGCAGTGTCGATGCCGAGCGGGTGGTGGTGTATATCCCCAACGATCCGCAGCAGCCGATGCGCGAATATGCCTCCGGCGACGCGTTCATGGCCGATTTGAGAGCGCGCCTGCACAGCATCGCCTACCGCCGTTTCTTCAGCCAGTTCATCCCTGTGCAGCATCAAGGTGAGTTCTTTCAGCAACTCAACAAGCTCTATCAGCCAAAGGAAAGCGACGACACGCAGACGGATTTCGTACTGCAAGCCGAGCCCGCCAGATTGCCGATCGAAGCGTTCGAGATCACCGGCGACGTGTGGATCGAACAGCGTCAGGCCCATATGCGCAAGCTGCTCGGCGATGCCAGGGCGGTGGCCGTGCCCACCGGCGACGAGGACGCGCAGGCGCGGGCCAAGCGCATGGCAGGTTTCCTGGACGCGGTGCTCAATGTATTCAACCTGGCGGCGTTTGTGGTGCCGGGGCTTGGACCGATCATGCTGGCGGTGGGCGCTGGGCAGATGATGACTGACGTGTTCCATGGCATCGAGGCGTATGAACAGGGTGAAATCAAAGAGATGTGGCGCTGCTTTTCCTCGGTAGCGCTCAATGCCGCATTTTTTGCCGCGGGCGCTGCGGTATTGCCGCATGTTCAATGGTCGGGCCAGGTCGAAAGCCTGAGAAACGTACGCCTGCCCACAGGCGGGAAGACCCTTTGGCGTCCACGACTCGACGGTTATGAACTACCGGATTACGAGCCGCAGGGGCAAGCAGACGAGCACGGCGTGTATCGCCAGAATGGACAACCGGTGCTCGCTATTGAGGGCAAGCATTACCGTATTGTCGAGGACGCCACCACCGGGCATTACCGTATCCAGCACCCGACGCGAGCAGAGGCCTACCAGCCGTTGCTGCGCCACAACAACCAGGGCAGGTGGCTGCATGAGGCCGATTGGCCCCAGGAGTGGACAGGGGCGACGCTGATGCGGCGTATCGGCCCTGCGATGGAGGGCTTCAGCGACGAGGAGCTTGAGCAGATCCGTCAGGTCAGCGATGTCCACGAGGACCAGTTGCGTAGAGTGCACGCGCAAAGTGAGCCGGTACCGGCGGTGTTGCTGGACACCGCGCAGCAATTTCGCGCCTACGGGCAGGCGAAGGAACTCAACCGGCAGATCACGGCTGGACGTCTCTCTGCCGAGTTGACCGGTTATGCCGCCAGCCTGGTCACAGAGCTTGCCCATTGGCCGGCCAGCACGGGTATTGACGTGTTGGGAGAGGACGGGCTCGACACTTCGGCGGTGCGCTATGGCAACCGGCTGGCGACGGGGCGGGACCTGATCCGGATCAGCCGTGCCGAGCTGATGCAGGGCCAGCTGTCCAGGCGCATTGTCGAGCACCTCAGCCACGAACAGTTAACGCCACTGTTGGGTGAGCGTACAGGGCTCGACACCCCGTCGCGTGCGGCGGAATTGACTCGCCGCCTGGCGGAGTATGCGGCCACCCAGCACACCCGGCTGTTCAAAAGCCTGTACAGCGAGCGCCTTGCGCCTAAAAGCCCCGCCGTGCAGGTTTTGCAGCGCGACTTCAAGCGCTTGCCGAGCCTGATCGCCCAGGAACTGCTGGACTCGGCTTCCCCCAAAGAGCTGGAATTCATCACTGCCAAGGGTCGACTCCCCTTACGGCTGGCCGAAGAGGCGCGCAAGCTGCAGGCGCAGATGCGTCTGTTGCACGCTTATGAAGGGTTGTATCTGGAGCGGTTGGACAACCCGGATACCGAAACCCTGGTGCTGCACTCCCTGGAAAACCTGCCCGGCTGGCACGACAACATCCGGCTTGAAGTGCGCGAGGGCTCGTTCGATGGCAGCTTGCGCGCGGTGTTTGGCCCCGAGGACGCAGGCCAGCGCAAAGTGCTGGCGCGTGTGGCTGATGGGCTTTATCAACCCTTCGATGAAGAGGGCAATGAACTACACGGTACCGACAGCTTGTATAGAGCGTTGCAGCACGCCTTGCCCGATGCCCATCGCAACGCGATTAGCCTGCCCCATGTCGGCCAAGGTGATCAGTTGCATGCGTTGGTCATTCAGCGGGCGCTGCCACGGGATGCCTTAAGCAACGCCTTGCGCATGGCGCCGCGGAACAAGCCGTTCTTCAGGTTCCCGCAGCGCGCACCGAGCGGCCAGCCGGGCTATCCGTTGAGCGGACGCGGGGTGGGCGGAGTTGAGGGCACTTTCCGTCGTCGGCTGCGAACGCTTTACCCCAGTTTGACGGAGGAGCAGGTTGAGGCCTTTCTGCAGGACCGCAGCCTCACCGACGACGCCTGGCTGCGTGCGTTGGAGCGTGATTTCGCAGACCTTGAAGAGACGTTTTACAACTGGCTTTTGAAGGGGCCGAGAACGCCGTCGATTTTGCGCGCACGGTATCGGATTGTGGATGCCATCATGAACGCCTGGAGAATGACGGGCGAGCCGGACATAGATCCCCTCGGTAACGTGCGAGGGCAGCGGATCAATCTGCGAGGCGGCGCTCGCGACCAGCAGCGGATGCTCGGGGCGCAGCTGGCAACCCTGCCAGAGCTGCCAGGCAACTTCGATCATGTCACCAACCTGCAGGTGACCCGGTGCGACCTGACCAACCAGGGCGCGCGTTTTCTGTCGGCGTTCCGCAGGGTGCGGCTGTTGGACCTGAGCGAAAATCGCTTGACTGTCCTGCCGCCCGCCCTTGCGAACATGCCGTTCATGGAGGGGCTGGACTTGGCCGATAACGCCTTGGTTCTGACGGCAGAGACCGCGCAGCACATCAACAATATGACCCGACTGATTTCGCTGACGCTGGCCGGTAACCCCATCGGTGGGTGGTTGAACCTCAAGCGCCTGCGTTTTCTGCAATGGCTGGAACTGGCGGGCTGCGGTTTGAAGGCACTGCCGGCGGGCCTTTTCGCCCACCCCAGGCCGCGAGGTTTTGTTCTGGACCTGACGGGTAATCCGATCACTGAAATGCCTGATGTGGCGCCGGGCTCGGACAGGGCAGAGACCATCGCCAGAATCGTGGTGACCCGTGAGTTGTTGGCGCCTGAGGCACTCGATCGGCTCAAGCTCTATATAGAGTCCATCGGGATGGATGCCGGGCGACGTTTTCCCCCCAGGGGCGTGCAGGACAGCGCCCATTGGATGGCTGGCCTGACGCAACAGGAGTGGGTGGTGAAAGCCCGCTACTGGGACGCGGTCGAGGAGCTCGAAGGCAGCGAGCCGTTTTTCAATGAACGGCGCAAACTGAACGAATCTTCCGATGCGGGAACGCCTGAATACAGGAACGATTTGACAGCCAAGGTGTGGCGCATGATCGAGGCCATGCATGAAGACAGTGTGCTGTGTGACACCTTGTTCAAAATGGCCGCTGCACCCACCACGTGTGTCGACGCCGGGGCCCAGTTGTTCAATGCTATGGGCGGGGAGGTGCTGGTGTCCCAAGCCAACGCAATTCCCAATGTCGAGCTGAAAAAGATCGAACTGCTGGACCTGGCCAGGGGGCGCGCAAGGCTCCATGAGTTGGGCCGGATCGCTCAAGCGAGAGTCAACGAACTGCTCGCGCAGGGTCGCAATTTTCCTCAATATGACGCGCAGGGTGAGTTGGTGCGGCAGTTCGACGCCCAGGGAAATGCGCTGCGCAGCATCGACGAAGTCGAGATATACCTGGCCTATGCCACACGGCTGGCCGGGCGTCTGGATTTACCCTGGCAGTCCAAGAGCATGATGTTCAACGAGCCGGATGTCACAAGCGCGATGGTGGACGAGGCTTACCTGCGTGTGCGGGCGCTGGAGGAAGGCGACCAGCTACGCAACCAGATCGTGGAGGAATCCTTTTGGGCCAACTTCGTCGAGTCGTTGAATCCCGAACCCTTCAAGGTGCTGCAGGTCAGGGGCGATGACTTGATCAGTTTGCAGGTCGCTCAACAGGAATGGGCGAATGACGGCGATCTTTCGCCGCAGCAAAAGCAAGCGCTGCGCGAGACGATCGATACCACGGTGCTGGCGCTGGGCAAATCGTCGGTGAACTCCGTGCCGGGGCACGTGATGAGTGACGAGGAGTATTTCTCCGACATCAGCGCCGTGCA
The DNA here is from genome assembly GCF_054683855.1 of Pseudomonas sp. H1_D04. Classification (NCBI taxonomy): domain Bacteria; kingdom Pseudomonadati; phylum Pseudomonadota; class Gammaproteobacteria; order Pseudomonadales; family Pseudomonadaceae; genus Pseudomonas; species Pseudomonas sp. H1_D04. The sequence goes on along the minus strand of NZ_CP162826.1, from coordinate 1,498,134 downwards.
AAAGGAGCGCTTGCAACTGCTCTACACCATGACCGATCAAATCATGGGCCGCAGCCCGCAACCCGCTCAGGGCAGCGAAGCTTGAGCCCATGAGCGGGTGACGATTCAGAACAGGAAGTAACGCTGTGCCATCGGCAGCACGTCCGCCGGTTCGCACCACAGCAGCACACCATCGGCCTTGACCTGATAGGTCTGCGGATCCACTTCGATTTCCGGTAGGTAATCGTTGTGGATCAGGTCGGTTTTTTGCACGTCGCGACAGCCCTTAACCACCGCGATCTGCTTCTTCAAACCCAGGGCGTCGGGCAATCCGGCGTCCAGCGCGGCCTGGCTGATAAAGGTCAGGCTGGTGGCGTGCAACGAGCTGCCAAAGCTGGCGAACATCGGGCGGTAGTGCACGGGTTGCGGGGTGGGGATTGACGCGTTGGCGTCGCCCATCAGGCTGGAGGCAATTGCGCCGCCCTTGAGAATCAGGGTCGGCTTGATGCCAAAGAACGCCGGCCTCCACAGCACCAGGTCAGCCCATTTCCCCACCTCGATGGAGCCGACGATATGGCTGATGCCATGGGTGATCGCCGGGTTGATGGTGTACTTGGCGATGTACCGTTTGGCGCGGAAATTGTCGTTGCCGGCGCCATCGCCCGGCAGCGGGCCGCGCTGTTTTTTCATCTTGTCGGCGGTTTGCCAGGTGCGCGTGATCACTTCGCCCACGCGGCCCATGGCCTGGCTGTCGGAGCTGATCATCGAGAACGCGCCGAGGTCGTGCAGGATGTCTTCGGCGGCGATGGTCTCGCGGCGGATGCGGCTTTCAGCGAAGGCCACGTCTTCGGCAATGCTCGGGTCCAGGTGATGGCAGACCATCAACATGTCCAAGTGCTCATCGATGGTATTGCGCGTGAACGGCCGCGTCGGGTTGGTCGAACTTGGCAGTACGTTGGGGAAGCCGCAGGCCTTGATGATGTCCGGCGCATGGCCGCCACCGGCACCTTCGGTGTGGTAGGTGTGGATGGTGCGACCCTTGAGCGCGGCGAGGGTGGTTTCGACGAAGCCGGACTCGTTGAGGGTGTCGCTGTGGATCGCCACCTGCACGTCGTACTGGTCGGCGACGCTCAGGCAGTTGTCGATGCTGGCGGGCGTGGTGCCCCAATCTTCATGCAGCTTCAAACCGATGGCGCCGGCCTTGACCTGTTCGATCAACGGTTCCGGCAAGCTGGCGTTGCCCTTGCCGGTAAAACCGATGTTCATCGGGAATGAATCACTGGCCTGAAGCATGCGTGCCAGGTGCCACGGGCCCGACGTGCAGGTGGTGGCGTTGGTGCCGGTGGCCGGGCCGGTACCGCCGCCGATCATGGTGGTGACGCCGCTGGTCAGCGCTTCCTCGATCTGTTGCGGGCAAATGAAATGCACGTGGGAGTCAATGCCGCCAGCGGTGAGGATCATGCCTTCACCGGCGATCACTTCGGTGCTGGCGCCGATGGCCATGGTCACGCCCGGCTGGATGTCCGGGTTGCCGGCCTTGCCGATGGCGTGGATACGACCGTTCTTCAGGCCGACATCGGCTTTGACGATGCCCCAGTGATCGATGATCAGCGCGTTGGTGATCAGGGTGTCCACCACTTCATGGGCGAGCAACTGACTCTGGCCCTGGCCGTCGCGGATCACTTTGCCGCCGCCGAATTTGACTTCTTCGCCGTAGACGGTGAAGTCCTTTTCGACTTCGACGAACAGCTCGGTGTCGGCCAGGCGGACCTTGTCACCGACGGTGGGGCCGTACATGTCGGCGTAGGCTTGGCGGCTGATTTTCATGTGTGTGCCCTGAAATATTTGTGTTGAATGTGAAATCGCTATCGGGGGCAAGCCCCCTCCCACCTTTGATGTGTGAACACATTCAAATGTGGGAGGGGGCTTGCCCCCGATGAGGCCCTAAAGATCGCCCATGACCCGCCCGGCAAACCCGAATACCCGCCGTCCGCCGCTCAAATCGACCAACTCGATCTCACGGCTCTGCCCCGGCTCAAACCGTACCGCCGTGCCCGCCGGAATATTCAGGCGCATGCCGCGGCTTGCCGCACGGTCAAACGTCAGCGCGTCATTGGTTTCGAAAAAGTGATAGTGCGAGCCCACCTGGATCGGCCGGTCGCCGCTGTTGGCCACGCTGAGCGTGATGGTGCGACGGCCGACGTTGAGTTCGATCTCGCCGGGCTGGATCTGATATTCGCCAGGAATCATGCAGGTTGCCCCAGGGTCTTGAAGTAGATGGCGGTCGGGCTGTAGCGCCCGTCCGGGCTTTGGCAGTAATCGGGCAGTTCGCCGATCTTGGTGTAGCGCAGCGCCTGGTAGAACGCTTCGGCCCCGGAGCCGGCTTCGGTGTCCAGGTACAGCAGGCCGCGCTTGTGCTGGCGTGCGGCAAGTTCCAGGGTGTGCATCAGTTGTTGGCCGAGGCCGTGGCGGCGCGCACTGCTGTGCACCAGCAGCTTTTGCACCTCGGCGCGGTTCAGGCCATTGGCTTTCTGGCACAGCGCCAATTGCACGCTGGCCTGCACCTGTTCGTCGCGCACCACCACCCACAGCAACAGGCTGGCGTCTTCGATGCTCGACTGAACGCCGCGCAGATACTCGCGGGCCTGGGCTTCATCGAAGTCGGCCATAAAACCCACCGATGCGCCGTGCTTGACCGCGTCCAGCAACAGCTCAATCAGGCCCTCGCGGTAATGGGCAAAACTCTCTGCATTGACTCGACGCAGTTGCGCAGCGCTCATCGATCACTCCTTGGGCGGTTCGGCGCCCGGGTTCAAGGCCAGTTGCATAAAGGTCAGGTTGAGCCAGCGACCAAATTTGATACCCACCTGCGGCATTTGCCCGGTGGTGATAAACCCCAGGCGCTCATGCAGGCGGATCGAAGCCTGGTTGCCGCTTTCGATGGCGGCGACCATCACGTACTTGCCGCCTATGCGCGCGCGTTCGATCAAGGCCGCCATCAACTGCGGGCCAAGGCCTTTGCCACGCTGGTCGTTACGCACATACACCGAGTGCTCGACGCTGTAGCGAAAGCCTTCGAAAGGGCGCCAGTCGCCAAACGAGGCGTAGCCGGTGACTTCATCGTGCTCGACCGATACCAGGATCGGATACGCCTGGGCCTGACGCGCGTTGAACCATGCCAAGCGGTTGGCCAGGTCTACCGGTTGTTCGTTCCAGATCGCCGTGGTGTTGCGTACCGCATCGTTGTAGATGTCGCGGATGGCTGGCAGGTCGCTTTCACTTGCATCACGAATCATGACCGGGCCTCAGGCGATGGGTTGGTGGACGGTGACCAGTTTGGTGCCGTCCGGGAAGGTCGCTTCCACCTGGATATCCGGGATCATTTCCGGGATGCCTTCCATCACCTGTTCACGGCTGAGCAGGGTGGTGCCGTAGTGCATCAAGTCGGCAACGGTGCGGCCATCGCGGGCGCCTTCCATCAAGGCGGCGGAGATATAGGCGATGGTTTCCGGGTAGTTGAGCTTCACCCCGCGCGCCAGGCGGCGCTCGGCCACTAAGCCTGCGGTGAAGATCAGCAGTTTGTCTTTTTCCCGAGGGGTCAGGTCCATGGTTCAAGGTCCTTCAAACATCATTCATAAAAACACCGTAGATCCCCTGTGGGAGGGGGCTTGCCCCGATGGGGAATGTCAGGCAATACATCTGTCACTGACCCACCGCTATCGGGAGCAAGCCCCCTCCCACATGTTGATCTTCATGTGCTCCAGATTCGTGGTGCGACCGCCTCTCGCCCAAACAGAGCGGGACGTAACAATTTCCATAAATCAATCAACCATCCCCGCGCCAGCAGCGCTTCACTGGCCAGGCAGCGGGCGACCAGCAAGCCGGGTAACTGGGTCAGGTCGCCGCGTACTGCATTCGGCAGCGCGCGACATTGCTCAAGCAATTCAGGGGTGATTTCGCCAGTCACCAACAGGGTGGCAAATACCGGCTGCCCGTCCAGGCCGATGGGCGAGTCGAGCAACCCATCGGCGCCGACAATGCGCTGGCGTTCATGCCAGAGCAACTGGCCGTCGCGGCGGATATCCAGGTGCGATTGAAAGTGCCCCAAGTCGAAGCGCTCGCCACTGGCCGGACGGCCCAGCGCGATCACGTCCCAGTAGAACAATCGGGCATCGCCTTGTAGGTCGATGCGCGTGGTGAGTTCGGCCTGGGCGGCGCTGAATACGATGGTTTCCTGGGGCAGCCATTCCAGGGTGGCGCCGGCTTCGACAGTCAGTTCGAGTTGCTGGAAGGCCGGGCCGCTGGCGCGGTACCACTTGGCCGCGCCGGGGCTGGTCAATTGGGCCCAGGCGCCCTCGGCGACGTGGGCGCTGATGTCCAGGCGATCCCCACCGGCAATCCCGCCGGGCGGGTGCACGATGATGTGCTGGCACACCTCGGGGCCTTCGGCATACAGGTGCTTTTGCACCCGCAGCGGGCCGAGGTGGCGGCGCATCACCGGGCGCGTGGTGTCGCCGAAACGCGCATAGCCGAGTTCCAGCTCGGCGTGCCAGCTGGGGGTGAACAGGGCAGGGGTAACGGGCAGGTTCATGTCTTTATGCTTATCGTTAGGACGCTACAGATTAGATGGTTACGAGACCGCGTACACCCTCGCTTTCCATATTTTCTCCACGGCCCTGCTGCACGATTTCGCCCCGTGACATCACCAGGTACTGGTCGGCCAGTTCAGCGGCGAAGTCGTAGAACTGTTCCACCAACAGAATCGCCATATCGCCCTGCGCTGCGAGCTTTTTGATCACGGCGCCGATCTCTTTGATCACCGACGGTTGGATGCCTTCGGTGGGCTCATCGAGAATCAACAGGCGTGGGCGGCTGGCCAGGGCTCTCCCGATAGCAAGCTGTTGCTGCTGGCCGCCGGATAAGTCACCGCCGCGCCGATGCTTCATTTGCAGTAATACCGGGAACAGTTCGTAGATAAACGCCGGCACTTCCTTGGCCTCGGAACCCGGGAAGCGCGACAGGCCCATCAACAAGTTTTCTTCCACCGTCAGCCGCCCGAAAATCTCCCGGCCTTGAGGCACGTAGGCGATACCGGCGTGCACGCGCTGGTGCGGTTTGAAACCGGTGATGGCCTTGCCTTCCCAGTTCACCGCACCCTCTTTGGCGGGCAGCAACCCCATCAAACACTTGAGTAGGGTGGTCTTGCCCACGCCATTACGGCCGAGCAGGCAGGTGACTTCGCCGATCTTCACGTCAAACGAGAGCCCGCGCAGGATGTGGCTACCGCCGTAATACTGGTGCAGCTTGTCGACTTGCAGCATGTTCAAACCCTCCTCAAATCGTGCCGGTGGCTGGCTTTTATGGTGAATCGACTTTTGTGGTGAGCCGACTTTTGTGGTGAACCGACTTTTGTGGTGAGCGGGCTTTTTGTGGTGAGCGGGCTTGCCCCGCGCTGGGCCGCGAAGCGGCCCCTTTCCCATTCACCGCGTTCTATCAGGTAAAACTCATTGCCTGGTTCTGGGGCCGCTTCGCGACCCAGCGCGGGGCAAGCCCGCTCACCACATAGTCCTGCTCAGCAAATAGTCCTGCTAACCACAAAGTCCTACTCAGCACATAGTCAGTCCTGCTCACCACAAAGTCCTACTCAGCACATAGTCAGTCCTGCTCACCACATAGTCCTGCGCAACACACATTTTCGCATCCGCCTGAAGCTGTTCAGCGACCGAGATACACCTCGATCACCCGCTCATTTTCCTGCACCTGTTCCAGCGACCCTTCGGCCAGCACGCTGCCTTGGTGCAACACCGTCACATGGTCGGCAATCGAACCGACAAAGCCCATGTCGTGCTCCACCACCATCAACGAATGCTTGCCCGCCAGGCGCTTGAACAGTTCGGCAGTGAATTCGGTTTCGGCGTCGGTCATGCCCGCCACCGGTTCGTCCAGCAGCAACAGTTGCGGGTCTTGCATCAGCAGCATGCCGATTTCCAGGAACTGCTTCTGGCCGTGGGACAGCAACCCGGCGGGGCGATGCACCGAGGCAGTGAGGCGGATGGTATCGAGCACTTCATCAATCCGGTCTTTCTGCTCGCCACTCAAGCGTGCACGCAAGCTGGCCCACACCGACTTGTCGGTCTTCTGCGCCAGCTCCAGGTTTTCGAACACGCTCAAGGCTTCGAACACCGTTGGCTTCTGGAACTTGCGGCCGATACCGGCCTGGGCGATTTGCACTTCGCTCATGCTGGTCAGGTCCAGGGTTTCGCCGAACCAGGCATTGCCGTGGCTGGGCCGGGTCTTGCCGGTGATCACGTCCATCATCGTGGTCTTGCCCGCGCCGTTGGGACCGATGATGCAGCGCAGTTCACCGACGCCGATGTAGAGATTCAAGTCGTTGAGTGCCTTGAAACCGTCGAAGCTGACGCTGATGTCTTCCAGGGTCAGGATGGTGCCATGGCGGGTGTTGAGGCCCTTGCCCGCGGCCTGGCCGATGCCGATGGCATCGCGGCCACTGCCCGCGTCAAAAATAGGTTCGAGCATGACGTTCCTCATTTCTTCAGCAAGCCGATAACGCCCTTGGGCAGGTACAGGGTGACGATGATGAACAGCGCCCCGAGGAAGAACAGCCAGTATTCCGGAAAGGCCACGGTGAACCAGCTCTTCATGCCATTGACCACACCGGCGCCGAGCAGCGGGCCGATCAAGGTGCCGCGCCCGCCCAAGGCCACCCACACGGCGGCTTCGATGGAGTTGGTCGGCGACATTTCACTCGGGTTGATGATGCCCACTTGTGGCACGTACAAGGCGCCGGCCAAACCGCACAGCACCGCACTCAACACCCACACAAACAGCTTGAAACCACGCGGGTCGTAGCCACAGAACATCAGGCGGTTCTCCGCGTCGCGCAGGGCGGTCAGCACCCGGCCGAACTTGCTCTGGGCCAGGCGCCAGCCGATGTACAGGCTGGCGACCAACAGCAGCACCGTGGCCAGGAACAACGCTGCCCGTGTGCCCGGCTCGGTAATGCCAAAACCCAGGATGCTGCGAAAGTTGGTAAAGCCGTTATTGCCGCCGAACCCGGTTTCGTTGCGAAAGAACAACAGCATCCCGGCGAAGGTCAGGGCCTGGGTCATGATCGAGAAATACACGCCCTTGATCCGCGAACGGAAAGCGAAGAAACCGAACACCAAAGCGAGTACACCCGGCGCCAATACCACCAGGCACAGCGCCCAGAGGAAGTGATCGGTGCCGGCCCAATACCAGGGCAATTCGGTCCACGACAGGAAGGTCATGAACGCCGGCAGTTCATCGCCGGACGCCTGGCGCATCAGGTACATGCCCATTGCATAACCGCCGAGGGCGAAGAACAAACCGTGACCGAGGGACAGCATCCCGGCGTAACCCCACACCAGATCCAGGGCCAGGGCGACGATGGCGTAGCAGAGGATCTTGCCCACCAGCGTCAGGGTGTAGGCCGAGACATGCAGCGGGTTTTCCGGCGAGAGCAGCGAGCACAGCGGCAAGGCCAGCAGCAGGATCAGGATGATCACACCGGTGGCAATCGTCGCCTTGGGGCCGGCCTTTTGCGCGGCCGTAAGCATCAATGGCTGGTTCATCAGTCGATCACCCGTCCTTTCAGTGCGAAGAGTCCTTGCGGGCGTTTCTGGATAAACAGAATGATCAGCGCGAGGATCAGGATCTTGCCGAGCACGGCGCCGATCTGCGGTTCCAGAATCTTGTTGGCGATACCCAGGCCGAAGGCCGCCGTGACGCTACCGGCCAACTGTCCGACACCGCCCAATACCACCACCAGGAACGAGTCGATGATGTAGCTCTGGCCCAAGTCCGGGCCGACGTTGCCGATCTGGCTCAGCGCGACGCCGCCTAACCCGGCGATGCCCGAGCCCAGGCCAAAGGCGAGCATGTCCACGCGCCCGGTGGGCACGCCGCAGCAGGCGGCCATGTTGCGGTTCTGGGTGACGGCGCGCACGTTGAGGCCCAGGCGCGTCTTGTTGAGCAGCAGCCAAGTGAGGACGACGACAAACAGTGCGAAGGCGATGATCACGATGCGGTTGTAAGGCAGCACCAGGTTGGGCAGCACTTGGATACCGCCGGACAACCATTCAGGGTTGGCCACTTCGACGTTCTGCGCGCCGAACACCAGGCGCACGGCCTGGATCAGCATCAGGCTGATGCCCCAGGTGGCGAGCAGGGTTTCCAATGGCCGGCCGTACAAGTGACGAATCACCGTGCGCTCGAGGGCCATGCCGATCGCGGCGGTGACGAAAAACGCCACCGGCAGCGCGATCAGCGGGTAGAACTCGATGGCCGCAGGCACGTAGCGCTGCATCAGCAGTTGCACCACGTAGGTGGAATAGGCGCCGAGCATCAGCATCTCGCCGTGGGCCATGTTGATCACGCCGAGCAGGCCGAAGGTGATCGCCAGCCCCAGGGCCGCGAGCAGCAGGATCGAGCCCAGGGACATGCCGCTGAAGGCCTGGCCGAGGATTTCGCCAAACATCAATTTGCGTTTGACCTGGGCCAGGCTGGTTTCGGCGGCGGTGTGCACGGCGGCATCGGTTTCGACGCCAGGTGCGAGCAGGGCTTCAAGGCGCGTGCGGGCCAGCGGGTCGCCGGTGCTGCCAAGCAAGCGCACGGCAGCCAGGCGCACGGCCGGGTCGGTGTCGACCAGTTGCAGGTTGGCCAGGGCCAGGCTCAGGGCGGTGTGCACGCCTTCGTCGGTTTCGGCGGCAACTTGCTGGTCGAGGAATTTGAGCTGCGCAGGTTGCGCGGTTTTTTGCAGCGTTTGCGCAGCCGCCAAGCGCACCTTGGGGTCGGCGGCGAGCAGTTGCTGGCTGGCTTGCACGTTATCGATCAAGCCGCGCAGGCGGTTGTTCAGGCGCACGGTTTTGGTTTCGCCATTGACCGTAATCTGACCTTGTTGCAGGGCGTCCACCAACTCGATGCGCGCCGGGTCAGGCTTTGCAGCCCAGTCCTGGAGGAGCTTGGCTTGTTGCGTCGGGTTGGCGGCCTGGAAGTCTTCGGCGTCGCTGGCGTGTGCGGCCAGGGGCAGCAACAGCAGCAGCGTCAGGAAGTAGCGTGTGAGGGCAGTGGGCATAAACAAATGTCCTGATCATGCGTGGACAGTGTGGGAGGGGGCTTGCCCCCGATAGCAGAGTGTCAGGTGATACTTCTGTCACTGACTTACCGCCGTCGGGGGCAAGCCCCCTCCCACATTTGACTTGTGGTAGGGCTTTAGTTGCTCTTCACAGCGTGATCCGGTTTTTTGTCATTGCCAGGAATGTACGGGCTCCACGGCTGGGCGCGGATCGGCTCCTGGGTCTGCCACACCACCGAGAACTGCCCGTCCGCCTGGATCTCACCGATCATCACCGGCTTGTGCAGGTGGTGGTTGGTCTTGTCCATGGTGAGGGTGAAGCCGGACGGCGCGGCGAAGGTCTGGCCGGCCAGGGCTTCACGTACTTTGTCGACGTCGGTGGACTTGGCTTTCTCTGCTGCCTGGGCCCACATATGGATGCCCACATAAGTGGCTTCCATCGGGTCGTTGGTCACGGCTTTGTCCGCGCCCGGCAGGTTGTGTTTCTTGGCGTAGGCTTTCCAGTCTGCGACGAATTTCTGGTTGACCGGGTTCTCCACCGACTGGAAGTAGTTCCACGCGGCGAGGTTGCCCACCAACGGCTTGGTGTCGATGCCGCGCAGTTCTTCTTCGCCCACGGAGAACGCCACGACCGGTACGTCGGTGGCTTTCAGGCCCTGGTTGGCCAGTTCCTTGTAGAACGGCACGTTGGAGTCGCCATTCACGGTGGAGATCACAGCGGTCTTGCCGCCGGCGGAGAATTTTTTGATGTTGGCAACGATGGTCTGGTAGTCGGCGTGGCCGAACGGGGTGTAGACCTCTTCGATGTCTTTATCCGCTACGCCTTTGGAATGCAGGAACGAGCGCAGGATCTTGTTGGTGGTGCGCGGGTACACGTAGTCGGTGCCCAGCAGGAAGAAGCGCTTGGCGCTGCCGCCTTCTTCGCTCATCAGGTATTCCACCGCCGGGATCGCTTGCTGGTTCGGCGCCGCACCGGTGTAGAACACGTTGGGCGACATCTCTTCACCTTCGTATTGCACCGGGTAGAACAGCAGGCCATTGAGTTCTTCGAACACTGGCAACACCGATTTACGCGACACCGACGTCCAGCAACCGAACACCACCGCGACCTTGTCCTGGGTCAGCAACTGGCGGCCTTTTTCGGCGAACAGCGGCCAGTTCGAGGCTGGGTCCACGACCACCGGTTCAAGCATCTTGCCGTTCACCCCACCCTTTGCGTTGATCTCGTCGATGGTCATCAGCGCCATGTCCTTGAGGGACGTTTCCGAGATGGCCATGGTCCCGGACAGCGAATGCAGGATGCCGACCTTAATGGTCTCGGCGGCCTGGATAGTCCAGGTCATGCCCATGGCGGCAATGGATGCCGACAGGGTGAAAGCCTTGATCAAGCTGCGACGCTTCATGGTGCGGTCTCCATAGGTCAATGTTGTTATGGGGGAGCAATTGCAAGGGCTGTGCCTATCAGTGCCGTCGCGATGCATTCATGCGTGCTTGACGTTTTGCCCAGGATTTCGCGCACCAGATCGGGGCTTTGAACCGGATGATGTGCGCGCTGGCGCACGCTAACGGTGCGGGCTAACTACTTACCGCTCGACGCCTTCCCAGAGGTACAAGAATGGCCGCCAACACTCAGTCAAAAGGAATGTGTATGGCTATTCGATTATCACGCCAAGAACGCGCTGCCGGTGCCGGGAGGGGAGCGTCGCGCTTGCCGCCGTTAAGCCCGGCGTTTGTGCATGAGGCCGACGCCGCGTACTGGGCCCATCGGAAAATCGGCGACCGCCGCGACCGCGAGTACGGCGGCGTCATCCTGAAAAACCCCGCCGGTAAATACTTCGCCACCGATCCGGTGCCAGGGGATGGCATGCAGTTCGATCTGCTCAACGTTCTGGGCATCAGCGCCGAAGGTTATTACCAGCAACCCAGGGGCTACACCTGCGTCGCCAGTTACCATTCGCACCCGGCCCAGCACGCGTTGATCCGCGAGCGCAATCCGTCGTTCGACGAGCGAATGGCCAAGGCGTTTCTCGGTTTTTTTTCAGGTTCGGACTTCAGCCACGATGTGGATGATCGCGAATTCTTTCCGGCGGCGTATCTATCGGGGCCGGACGGCTCACTGATTCGCTACGCGCCCAGCGGTTCGTCCCCGGAGCGCAGCTTCGCACTGTGGCTGCGGGCGGGAAAACCGGCCGGCAGTCGGGTGGGGGTGTATGGGCCCTTCAATGAGTTTGTGAAAAAGGTCTCCACGCTGGGCGAGCTGAGCCTGATTGTGCCTACTGCACTGTGGGGCGGTTCTTTCGGTAAGGTGCCGGCGAACTGGGTAGTGTTCGAACCCTTCAGTTCGTCCACGTTGACCGAGTTGCCCTTGTTTACCTCCGTCTTCGATCAAGCTACCAAGGCCATTCGCTCGGCCCTCGCCGGCGGTGGTGCTGGCGGCGTGTTGCTCAAGGCTCGCGACAAGGAGGCCTATATCGCCACTGTCGGTAGGACCCTCGACCCTCACCAGCCTTTCTTGCGGCAACTGTTCCCCAGTCGCGAGGGCAAGTTCGCATTGCCCGCCGATTATGGGGTAGCGGGTTTCTACCTGGGGCCAACGCCACCGGCGACCGTGCTCCCCGTCCAGGAGCCAGAGCTCTACCAGGCATTCTTCGCGCCACGGGCGCTGGCGCTCGGCATCTACCAGGCGCACACGCTGGAGACGGTGGATCAGGCCTTGGGCGTGTCGATTTATTACCGTACCCAGGGGCGAGCGTTGCTCAAATACCGCTGCTCCCTGACCAGTGCCGAAGCGGCACTGTTCAAGGTTGAGGCGGATGGCTCTGTCGTGGATGACGGTTTGGACGCCGCGCTGTTGAGCGGCCAGATGAGCCCGCGCGACTTTGTACGGCGGGTGGCGAGCACCGGGCAACTGAGCGTGGAGCAGACCAGCGCATTGTGGAGTGTGGCTGGTGTCGTCGATGAGAACTGGGTGCCGGACAAGACCGTTACACAGCCCACATCTACCACCACGCCGGGCTCCGGCGGCACATCGGTGACGCTGCCCGCATTGAGCCCGGCCTTTATTCATGCCGATGACGCAGCGTTGTGGGCGCACCGGCGTATTGGTGCACGGCGTGATCGTGAGTACGGCGGTGTGATTCTGCGCAACCTGCAAGGGTATTTTTTTGCCACAGAACCGGTCAGTGGTCAGGGGCTTGAGTTTGACATCCGCGAGGTCCTCGGCACCCGCGAGGATGGCAGTTTCTTGCCGATTGCCGGTTACCGCCGCGCCGGGCTTTATCATTCCCATCCGGCGGATTACGAACAGGTTGCCAGTGCCAACCCGAAGATGTCCGAGCATCAGGTGAAGGCCTATCTGAATTTCTTTTCTCCATGGGATGCCGCTGGGGATATCACCTATCAGCACAACTTTGCATTGTCTTACTTGTCGGGTCCCGATGATTCTCTGGTGCGCTATCGCCCCAGTGGGTCGTTCGCTGAGGCGCAATACGCCAAGTGGATTTTGGGCAAGGTCAGCGAGGCAGCGTGGGGGACGGATGGTTCGATAGAAAGTCACGTTAAAAAAATGCTCGCGGTGGGTGAGTTGAGCTTTGTCACCAGCAACCCGTTGTGGGGCGGCTCTCGGGGGGTAGTTCCGCAGAGCTGGCAGCCCTATCAGGCGTTCGCTGCGCCAGCGCCGGGGTTGTTGCCGCTGTTGTCCCACGTCTGCGCCACGGTCAGCGATGCCATTCAAGCGGGCGTGGCGCTCGGCAGCGGCGCCAGGACGTCCTGGAGCCTTGGGCTGGTGCTCAAGCGCGATGGCAAGGATGAATTCGTCGCGACCCAGGCCCACCTCCTCGACGAGCCACGCTTTTATGTGAGCCACCTGTTATCGACGGATGCGGACGGCAATTACCTGCTGCCGGACGAGCATCACATTGTTGGTTTTTACTGCGACCCTCCTGCCGAACACGGCCGCGTGGCGGTGAACCAACCCTGGTTGTACCGCAGCTTTTTTCCGCCGTTGGGTTTGGGGAGCGCGGCACAGCAGGCTGGTCTTATCGCTAACCTGCAGGTGCCGGATCAGCCGCTTGGGCTCTATCAGCAATCCGCAGATGGGGCGCTGTTGCGCTACCGATTTAACTTCTCGCCCGCAGAAATCGAACTCCTCGGTAGCAGCCCTGAGGCCGATAACGCGCTGCTCACAGGCAGCCTCACACCCCAGGACTATGTCCGGCAGGTCGCGGCCGTCGGTGAGCTGACCGTGCTCGCCACCAACCGCATGTGGGACCGCGCGGGTGTGGTCACCGCAGCGTGGCGACCGTTTGCCGGTGTCCCGGAGGTGAAGGTGGGGCCGGCCTTCATTCAGCCCGATGACGCTGCGCGCTGGGCACACAACCAGATCGGCACACGGCGTGACAAAGAGTATGGCGGGCTCATTCTCAAACGCGGCAACCGCTACTTCGCCACGCATCCGGCCAGCGGTGAGCAGGTGCTGTTCGATTTCAGCACGATCCTGGCAGTGGACGATGAGGGCAACTTTATCGCGCCCCATCCTTACGAGTGCCATGCGCTCTACCATTCCCACCCCGCCGACGAAGGCTCGATAAGACAATTCAACCCCGGTTTCACCGCGGATCAGGTTGAGCTGTTCAACAGTTTTTATTCCAACGCCGACCAGGTGTTTGTCATCACCCATCGTAACTTTGCGCGCGTGCATTACCTGTCTGGGACGGTCAACTCGCTGCTCAAATATGTGAGCAGCGGCTCGGCCGAGGAGACAAGCCTCAAGGCTCAACTGACAGGCACCGAGCCGGTCGTGCCATTCTCCGCGTTCGAAGGCGCTGTGTGGCGGTTGGCGAAAGCCGGCGAGTTACACGTGCTGGTACCCTCGCCCGTGTGGGGCGGTGTACGCGGCAAGGTGCCTCAGGACTGGACCTTGCGCAGTCCAGTGAGCAGCGACGGGGTTGCGCAGGCACAACCGTTCTTCACCCCGATCGTCAGTACCGCGCAAGCGGCGGTGTTGGTGGCCTTGAGCTTTTCGGCGGGTTTGCCCCGGACCGGCTATCAGGGGGTTGTCCTCAAGCACCTGACGGCTTCGACCTATGTCGCCACCGAACCCACGGCCCTGGGCGCTGCGTTGACCGGGCTGTTCCCGGTACGCAACAACGGCCAGCCCCGGCTGCCCTCCAATCATCGCGTGGTGGGCTTCTATTATTCCCCGGCGCCTTTTGCCGACACGCCGTTACCCGCCACGGAACCCTGGCTGTACAAGCGTTTCGTCAGCCCTCAACTGCTGGTCATGGCGATGAATCAGGCGGCCGCCACGAAGAGCCTGCAGATTGCCGAGATGGGCTTGAAGCTGTTTTTGCACACCGACGACGGGGCGCTGTTGCAATGGCAAGCGCCCGAAGCCAAGGCGGCCACTGAACTGTTCAATGTGGCCATTGACGGCACGGTGACGGATAACGGTAACCAGGTAGCGTTGATGGACGGTTCGTTGTCTCCCCGGGCGTTTGTGCGTCGCGTTATTCGTGCGGGCGAGCTGACGGTACGCCAGACAGGCCAGCTTTGGACCGAGCGAGGGGTGGTGTATGACAGTGAAGTCCTGCCACTGGGTACGGCCAAGCGTGATAGCGTCGATGCAACCTTCCTGAGTGCCGACGATGCCGCGCGGCACGCCCACGAGCGCATCGGCATACGGCGTGATGCGGGGTATGGCGGCTACATCCTGCGGCGTCCTGACCAGCGCTTCACGTTCACCGAACCGGTACGTTTCCAGGGCAATGGCTTTGCCGCAGACTTGCTGCTGTCATCGTCCGACAATGGGTTAGTCGTACCGCCCGCCGAGCATGTCATTTGTGGGCGCTACAGTTCCCATCCACCGCTGTCCCAAGCTGACTTGGAACGTTGGCGCCGTCTGGGTTGGACACTGACCGATCTTGAGATCACCGTCACGATGTTCGCCGATCAGGAAATCCGTTCGGTGATCCAGTCCGGGCTTCCGGCGTACTTGAGCGGAACGCCCAACAACCTGATCTGTTACATCCCCAGCGGCTCACAAAAGGAAGCGTTGGTACTGGCCAATACCCGTCAAACGCCGGGGGTTGATAGCTACCGTCTTCGCCTGGAACGCGGTGCGCTCAAACCGCAAGATATCGTGATCCGCCTGGCGGACGCAGGCGAACTGCGGGTGCTCAGCCATACACGGTTGTGGGGGCCGCGCCTGCGAGTCTATGACGACTGGACGCCAAATTTCGAATACGCTCAGGTAGCCCCGCAAACGCCGTCGTTGAGCGCCATTTTCACCACCCTGGACGCTGCGGCGATCAATGCCCATAAGCGTGGCCATGGGCGCAGCCTGGAGGCTCAGGGGTATACGGCTTACTTGCTCAAGCACCCGCAAAAAAATGAATACGTGGTCAGCGAGCTGGCTCCGCAGGCGTCTGAGGGGCGGTTAAGTAACGCATCGCTCGGCGCGCCTTATCTTGAAGGAGGGGATTTCGCTCATGGTTTCGTGGTGGCCGGGATGCTCTATTCCCAGCAATGGTTGCCCAGCGGCGTGAGTTCTTCTGAAGCCTGGTTGACCCGCTTTTTCGCGACTCCGCAATTGCTGCAACGGGCCGAGAAAGATGCCCGTCATTTGCTGGGCGCGGATACCGGCGACGTGTTACCGGTTTATCTGTCGACGCTTGAGGGCGCGCTATTGCGCTATCAGCCGGCCAAGACCTCGCTGTTCAGTGGCGGCGAGAATGGCGGCGAAGTCAGCGTGCAGGGGATGAGCCTGCGCAGCGGCACTTTGGATATTCGCCGCTATGTGACGTTGATGGCGCAAACCGGTGATTTGACGGTGCTGTACTCCAGTCAATGCTGGGACCGTCGGGGCGCGGTGAGCAAGGAATCTTCGCGCTGGCGACCCTACGCCCACTTTATTCGCCGCCGTCTGGGGCCAGTGTTCAACGAGCAGGATGACGCGGCGCGGTATGCCCATTCTCGCCTTCAGGCTGTCAATGGACGGCGGCTGTTCGGCGGCCTGATTCTCCAGCGTCCTGACGGCCTGTTCGTTGCCACTGAACCGGTCAGCGTGCCGCGCGAAGACTTCGAGCACACCTGGATTTTCCCTGATGAGATGGTAGCGGTTGGCGGCTTTCCCGCGGCCCATACCCTGGTGGCGCGCTACCGTTCAAGCCCGGGGCGCGAACTGCCGTTTACCCTGGATGCCACGCAACGTGACATCTACCGCACTATGCTCTCGACCCGGGTGATCAGTGCTGTGCTGACCACTGCCCATGCCACCCTGAGCCGTGAGTACCTGTTCGGCGCCGACGGCAGCATCATCAGTTACAGCCGCAGCAACTCGTTGCTGGAAGCGGCGTTGAAAGACGATTTGGCGCCCCTGAATCTGGTGCGGGAGGACCGCCTGGAGAACACGCTTGAGCAACAGATCCGCGCAGGAGAGCTCACGCCAGAAGCGTTTGTCCAGCGCTTGAGCAAGGCGGGGCGCTTGCGCGTTGTGGAAGGCAGCGAGGTCTGGGGGCCGCCGCGTTTACTTCAGGGGTTTGTTCCCAAAGCGTTTCGCTTGCCTGGGGCTCAGATCGAAAACGCCCTGGCGGATCCTGCCTTCAGTCCGGTATTTGCCCAGGAGCGGGCGGCTGTGCGTTATGCCCATGAACGCTGTCAGTACGGGTCCGCGTTGCAGTTCGGCTACGTGTTCAAGGACGCGCGCAAAGAGCAGTACATGGTGACGATGCCGCTGGTGCGTAGCAGTTATTGGAAGTTCGAGCAGGTGTTTCCAAGCGGCCTGCTGCCCCAGGGTTATGTCCTGGAAGGTATCTATCTATGTGCGGCCCTTGAAACACTGACACCGGGGCACGACCCCCATGGGCAAATGATTCATTCGCCCATGGTCATCGACAATGGCATTCGCTTCGCCCGCCATGGTGTGAAGGGCAAGCAGCTATCGCTGTACCTGTCCTGCCCGGAGGGGGCGTTGCTCAGGTATCAATACCTGCAAACGGACGAGGCGCTGGACGATCGCAGTCATTTCCCGACGCTTCGCCAGCAACTGCACGAGGGCAAGATCACGCTGCTTGACTATGTGCATGAGCTGGCTGGACTCGGCAACCTTGATGTCCTGGTCGAGGGATCGGTCTGGGCGGGTACGCGACGAATCACGCCCGGCTGGCAGCCGGGAACGGGAGAAGGATTCTTCGATTACCCGATGGGTTGCGGTCCGTTGTTTTCCCACCCAGACGATGCCGCCCGCTACGTTCAACGTCGGCTGTCGGCAATCCAGGGCCATAACTATGTCGCCGCGGTCCTGGCCAACCCGAACGACTCATCGTTCATCACCACCTTGCCGCTGTGGCCGGGGCTGGATGCGACGCGCCTGTTCCGCCTGTTTTACACCGGGCCTTCGGGGCCTGTGCAGCCGATGTCGCCGCCAGCGAGCGGGCCGGTACCTTACCCGGACTTTCCGGACCTGTACCGGGTGGTGGGTGCGCAGTTGGCTTACCGGGACACGGCGCCCGTCGAGAGTGCGGCGTCCGAGGATGATTCGCAGAACAGCAACTTTATCGAACCGACATTCCTGGCTTATTGCATCCGCATTCTCAAGGCTCAGTCACGCTCTACGACGAACTTTTACCTGATGACTCGGGGGGGCGCGCTGTTGAAATACGTGTTGGGGCTTTCATCCCCGGAAAATGAGCTGATGACGTCTGCGGCCAGTCTCACGTCTGTTGAGTTTTTCAGGCGATTGGCTGGAGTCGGTCAACTGTCGGTACTCGATCGGGATGGCTACTGGCATAACGAGGGGCTGATTTCCGAGGTGCTAAAGGACCGTCGCAAAGAGGTGGGAACCGACGAACCCTTGGTCGACGAACCGCTTCAACTGCGTGACCGTGATGAGCTGTAATCCCGTGCTCAGCGCGTGTGCATCAGGCCGCTGGCAAGGTACTGGGTGATCGGTCGTTTGTTCTGCTTGGAGGGTTGCTCGCCGCGATGAGCGGCGAGCAACGATGACGCAGAACGTGTGATGAGCTAGCACTTATCCGCTGCGGGACAAGGGGCGCGCAAGGCTAAAGAAGGCCTCTGTCTTGGGTCCTCGCCGGGTTCATGCTGAACCTGGGGCGGACTCACGCGGCCCAAAAAAACGCGACAGCACCAGACGATCCAAGGCCCATACGGCGATCAGCGAAGCGCCCACCAGCGGGAAAATGATCGCCAGCCCAAGCATGATCACCATCGCGGTTTTCCACTTCGGCAGGTCGTGGCGCAACGGCGGCACCCCCAGGCCGCCCTGGGGCCTGCGCTTCCACCAGATCACCACGCCACTGACGGCGCTCAGCAAAATCATCAGACAGATCACCAGTACGATCAGTTGGTTGACCCAGCCGAACATCTTGCCCTCGTGCAGCATCACGCCGGTCTCGGTAGTCCGCGCTACCCAGTTGTAGTGCTCCCAGCGCACATCGGCGAGGACTTTGCCGGTGTATTGGTCCACATGCAGAGTGGCGTCGTTGCGCGGGTCGTTGGCGAACACCGCGACGGTGAACACGCCGGTGGCGGTGGTGGGGAAGGTGATGCTGTAGCCTGGCTCGACCTTGCGTGCGGAGGCCAAATCCACCACCTGTTGCAGGCGGATGGTCGGCGCGGCCGGGCCTGCGTGCATGGCGCCGTGGTTCATGTGTTCGGCGTGGTCGCCGGACATGGGCATCGGCGTATTTTCCATGGCCCAGGGCACGGTCTGTTGGGCCGCAGTGTTGAGCACTCGCGCCTGCTGGTCGGACTGCGGCACGTTGTTCCACATCGCCGCTGGGAAGGTATTCCACAGCCCCGCGTACTGCTTGCCCCAGAAGCCTGTCCACGTCATGCCGCTGAGCAGCATCACCAGCAAAAAAGCCGCGCCCCAGAACCCGGCGACCGCGTGCAGGTCGCGCCAGAACACCCGGCCGCGACTGCCCAGGCGTGGCCACAGCACCCCCGCTGAAGACTTGCCACGCGGCCACCACAAATACACACCGGACACGACCAACATCACGCCCCACCCGGCGGCGAGTTCTATGAGGCGGTCGCCGGTAGTGCCGATCATCAGTTCACCGTGCAGCGCACGAGCGATGGCTTGCAGGTTGTAGGTTGCGTCCTGCTCACCGAGTACGGTGCCGCGATAAGGGTCGACGAACACCGTCACTTCGCGACCCTCGTTGTGCATCACAAACTGCGCGCTGCTGGTGGCGTCGGCCGGCGGCAGGTATTTGCTGATCGCGCCTTTGGGGTAAGCGCGTTGGGCGCGCATCAATTGTTCGTCGGCGCTCAAGGCGTGTTCGGCTGCGGGTACGGTCAGCAGGTTGCCGTACATCAGCGGGTCGAGTTGGGGTTTGAACAGGTAGATGATGCCGGTCACAGCCAGCAGCACCATGAAGGGGGCGACAAAGAGGCCAGCGTAGAAATGCCAGCGCCAGGCCAGGTTGTAGAAAGAGATTTTTTGAGTCTTCATCAGGTAGTGCTCCGCAAGGCTATAGATCTTAGGTGTGGGGCTGCCAGGCAACCCCGCTGTCGGTAAGGCCGACTCCTACTGCGGTGCTTTAGAAACTCATGTCGATTTTAGTCCAGAGGGTTCGCCCCGGCTCCTTGATGGCTTGCGGGTCGTTGGCCGGGTAGCCGAAGCCGGCATTGCCCGCGAGGTTCAAATGCTCGGCGTAGGCCTTGCCGAACAGGTTGTCGACGCCGGTGCTGACCTTGACGTTTTTTGTGATGCGATAGGCGCCGTTCAGCGAGAACACGCCAAAGCCGCTGCTCTTGTCGTAGTCCTTGCCGACCACGTTGCCCTTGTTCTGATCGATACGGTTCTGCGCGGCGACCACTCGCCACAGCGCGCCCGCACTCCAGTCGTCTTCGCTGTAGGTCAGGCCCACGCGTGCATCCAGGGGTGGCATTTGTGGCAGGGCCTTGCCGTCGCTGCTGTTCTTGCCCCAGGCGTAGGCGAGGGTCGCGTCGGCTTTCCAATGACGGGTCAGCTTGTACGCCGCGCCCACTTCACCGCCCATGATGCGAGCATCGACGTTGCGGGCCTGGGAGGTGGTGCCCATCATGCCCGGCCGGTAGTCGAACAGGATGAAGTCACGTACTTGCCCGATGTAGCCAGAAGCCCAGGCTTCGAGGTCGTCTGCTTTGTATTGCGCGCCGAAGTCGAGTTGGGTGGTCTTCTCCGGTTTCACGCCGTCGAAGGCATTCACCGAACCGACCGCGCCGGTGTTGGGAGAGAACAACTCCCAGTAATCCGGGAAGCGTTGCGAGTGGCCCAGGCCGGCGTAGAGGGTGGTGGGGCTGTCGGCCAGGTCGTGCTCGTAGCGCATAAAGCCCGAGGGCAGGGTATCGGCGCGGGTGTCGTCGGCGGTCGGGTTGGCGCGTGCACTCATCCCGGAGCCGGTGGTTTGCCGGAAGTCCTTGGCCGAGGCGCGGTCCAGACGTGCGCCGGTGATCAGTCGATCGCGGTCGGCGGCGTACCAGGTCAGTTCGCCGAACACGCCGTAGTTGTGGAAGTTGGCGTCCTTGACCTTGGGCAACTCTTTGTAGGTGTCGATGCCCATGCTGCTGCGTTGGCGGTGTTCATTGGTCTGCGCATCCAGGCCGCCGATCAACTGCAGATCGGCCCAGCGCCAAGTGGCCTTGATCCGCGCACCGAGGGTTCGACGGTCAACGTTGGAGGCCATCGGCCCGGCCATCATCCCGGTGCCCGACGGCGTGCGCAGGCTGTAGTTGTCCATCACATGGTCGGCGTAGTTGTAGTAGACCTGCGCCTCGACCTTATCCAGCACCTCACCGATATTGGACTTCTCGAAACGCAGCCCGAGGCTTTCGCGCAGGAACTGTGAACCGTCCATGCCGCGTCCGGCGTAGCGCGCCTCGCCGTCGCCACGCCCTGCGGTGAGTTCCAGCAGGGTGTCCGCGTCGGGGGTGAAACCCACGGCCACGTCGCCGTTCCACTTGTCGTAGCGCGAAGCAACGGTGTCGTGGTTGCCGTCTTTGTAATCGTCGGCATGGGCCTGGTTGCCGATCACCCGCACATAGCCCAGAGGCCCACCGGCAGCGGCATCGATGACCTTGTCGAAACGCCCATTGGAGCCTGCCAGCACACTCGCGTTGAGCCGTGTGCCCAGTTCGCCGAAGTGCTCGGGCTCGCGGTCGAACAAGATGGTACCGGCCGAGGCGCCTGGCCCCCAGAGTACGGTTTGCGGGCCTTTGATCACCGTGAGGGTGTCGTAGGTTTCCGGGGAAATATACGAAGTGGGTGCGTCCATGCGGCCTGGGCAGGCGCCGAGCATCATGCTGCCGTTGGTGAGGATATTCAGGCGCGAGCCGAACATGCCACGCAGCACCGGGTCGCCATTGGTGCCGCCATTACGCACCAGGGCGAAGCCGGGGATGGTCTTGAGGTAGTCGCCACCATCGCTGGCGGGCACCGGTTGGCGCGGGTCTTTCGGGTTCGTGACCACGGTCAGGGGGGAGCTGGGCGCAATCGCGGTGATCACAGTGGGGCTCAGTTCATGTTCATGCTCTTCGGCATGGGCCTGAGGCGTCAGCAGGGCGCCGCATAAAACGGCGAGCACAGGGGTACATCCCAAACGGGTGTCAGCAGAAAACCTGGACATGACAAATTCCATCAATCAATCGTAAACAACACGGCCAGCAGCCTGCGGCTGTCTGTCTAAAGTCGGCCGGGGTGAAGTAACGGTGCTTAGGGTTTACGCGGCGATGGGCGGCGCACGGCTGCGGGCGCCGGGGAAGATGCTCTGCCGGGCATGACCCAGGCGCGTAGCGGGGGTGAGCGCATTGGCCGGCGGCGGGGTGTTGAGGGTGACGTAGGAGACGCTGCCGGGCAGGGCGGGGCAACTGAACAGCAGGTCGCAGTAACCGCACTTGGCCCAGAGCGCGTGATGTTCGTCGGGGGCTTTAGGGTGATGGGATTCGCCATGCTCGTCCGGCATGTCCATGGACATGCTCATTGGCATCGACATCGACATACCGGCGTGATGATCCATCGGCATCGCTTGGGAAATCAGCGGACCGATAAAGATCATCAGCATGGCAAACAGGCTGATCCAACTGCCGCGCTTCACGCGGTGGTGTGGAGAGAGCCTGGCGCGAGGGGCGCCCATCGAGTGTTGGCCTATTGAGCGTGCTTATGCTCGTGGCCGGCCATCGGCGGTACTTTCTGTACGGACACTTCCACCTCGACCTTGCCGGCTTTTTCAAAGGTCAGGATCAGGGGGAATTGCTTGCCATCGGCCAACAGGCTGCGGTCTTTGAGACCCAGCAGCATCACGTGATAGGCCATGGGCGCGAAGGTCAGGTCACCTTTGGCTGGCACGGTGACGCTCGGTACTTGTTGCATCTTCATCAAGTCACCCTGCATCACATGCTCATGCAACTCGGCCTTCTCGGCCACCGGCGTGGCGACGCCGACCAGGCGATCCGGCTCAGCACCGGTGTTGTGAATCACGAAATACGCAGCGACGGTGGGTGCATTGGGTGGCAATTCCTGGGACCAGGGATCGCTGACCAGCAAGTCGCCGGCTTTGTAGTCCTCGGCATTGGCGGCACTGAACACCGGCAGCAACAACGCGGCCAGAAGCAGGGAAGATTTGAGCATGGCAGTTCTCCAGAACGGTTCTAAACGCAGTTCACTTGCGAAGACAATCAGACCGTTGGAGACGCGCGGGGGTTGAGGCTCGGCCATTGCTGGCGCGGGGTGGGTTGCTGGGGCGAAGACGACGGCAGATTCTGGAACGCATCGAACCGCGTGACATACAACTGGGGCACATGCCCTGGCAAGGCCACCAACGGCGCCGAACCTGAGCAACACCAGCAATGCTGCATGGTGGAATGATCATCCTGCTGCGGCGCCGGAATCTCCAGCTTGCCCAGGGCGATGGTCTTGAGACTTGCACCATTGGAAGAACAGAAACTGCCCCAGAGCAATTGCTTGACCGGGTCATCCGCCTGCTGCATCGCACTGGCCATCGGCATGGCAAACGCATTGAACAGCACTGCAAGGCAGGCGATCCAGGCAATTGCAAAGCGTTGACGGGCCATGGCGGACAATCCGTAGGGTTAAACGATCAGGCGGGTATTTAGCCTGATCGGGGGGGATAAGTAAAAAGCGGTGGTGTGGTTTGGTGTCGCAGTGCTATCAGATCGCTGTGGCGTGAAGCTTGAGGCCCAAAGCCTTCATGACTTTCATGATAGTCGCGAACTCGGGATTGCCATTGCTGGAGAGGGCTTTGTATAGACTTTCTCTTCCGAGGCCGGCGTCGCGGGCTACTTGGGTCATGCCTTGGGCGCGGGCGATATCGTTAAGAGCGGTACGAATCAATAGACCATCACCAGCATCATCCTCAAAGCAGGTCTCTAAATATGCAGCCATCTCCAGAGGGGTTTTCAGATATTTTGCCGCATCGAAGCGGGTAAAGGACTCGCTCATAATTTATTCCTCGCTACCAAAATTTATTGCGATTTGCTTTGCACGTTTGATGTCTCTGCTCTGTGTTGATTTGTCACCGCCGATTAGCAACAGATAAACCACCTCGTCTCGGCGGGTGAAGTAAACGCGATACCCTGGGCCGTAATGGATCCGCATTTCAAACACGCTATCCCCCACTGACTCGCAGTCACCAAAATTTCCGGCTTCAGCCATTCGCACTCTCTTGATTACGCGAACTTTTACGAACGGGTCCCGAACTGCTTCCAACCATTTGACAAACTCAGTGGTTTCATTGAACTCAATTGTCACGGATCGTATTCCTCAGGATACAAAATGGCAAGCTGTGACACGTTGTCGAAACGGCGTGCCCCCTCGCGGGGAGTTAACCCAAAACCGCGAGGGTGGAGGTTAGGGCGGGGGCTTTTGGCTGAGCCAGCCAGCTGGTTCGGAAGTGTTTGTAGGGGGAATCGACTTTTTGGAGGGAGGCCAAATAGCTAGTCGTTTGGCTAGTTATTCGTACAAGCAGAAATTTCCGACAGGGATTTGAGGTTGTCCCTAGGACACTCGGTCTCTAGTCTCCGCGCACCGCTGCAAACGCAGCGGACGGGCGTCGCGGCCCGGGTTCCTATGGACGCTGAGCGTCATCGTCTGCTTTCAGTTGGCGCTTTTTTATCGTCTACTGTGCGGCGCA
Organism: Pseudomonas sp. H1_D04; assembly: GCF_054683855.1. Taxonomy (NCBI): domain Bacteria; kingdom Pseudomonadati; phylum Pseudomonadota; class Gammaproteobacteria; order Pseudomonadales; family Pseudomonadaceae; genus Pseudomonas; species Pseudomonas sp. H1_D04. The sequence continues at coordinate 1,473,885 of NZ_CP162826.1, read as the reverse complement.
ATGGTGGCTGTGCGCGGGATACCTTCGGGTATGCCGGGTTGCCTTAGGACCGGTCCGCGAACCTGCGTACAGCTGCCACCCTATCGCGTCGCGGCGAATCAGTGGCAGCTCCACTTTCCTAAGGAGCTTCACAATGATTAAGCCCACCCCAAATCCCCCCGTCCGGCTCTTCACCGTGGCCGATGGCATCAGCACCGAAGACCTGTTGGTCAACCTCAGCGGAACACTCGCCTCGGCTAACGCGCTGAGTTGTGACTTGGCGTTTGATCTGGAAGGTCGAAAACGAGAGGAGTTGCTGGGCGTTGCGCAGTTGATTGAGCTGGCGCAGTTGTTGGCTGATCGTGTACACAGCGGCGTTGGGCAGGTGTCCGCCGCAAGCAGCTAACAATGCAGTTCAAAATGTGGGAGGGGGCTTGCTCCCGATTGCGGTGTGTCAGTCACTGATTTATTGGCTGATCTACTGCAATCGGGAGCAAGCCCCCTCCCGCATTTGAACTGCGTTATTCAGGGAGAGTGGATTGCCTGCAGTGCCGCCGCCACCGTTGGGAACTCCCTGTCCACCGCCGCCAATACCGGCCGCTTCAACACCAACACCGGCACTCCACGCTCGCGCGCCACTTCCAACTTCGGCTCGGTGGCCGTGCTGCCACTGTTTTTGCTGATCAGCACATCAATCCCACGCCGTTCAAACAACACCCGCTCGTCTTCAATCAAAAACGGTCCACGGGCGCCGATCACTTCACACCGCTCATTGCCCGGATACACATCCAGCGCGCGCAGCGTCCAGAACTGGTCGGCGGGGATTTCATCAAGATGCTGCAACGGCTCGCGGCCCAAAGTGAACAGCGGGCGCTTGAAGGGTTTCAACGCCGTAATCAACTCGGCCCAATCACTGACCTCACGCCAATCGTCACCGGCCTGCGGTTGCCACGCCGGGCGACGTAATGCCCAGCACGGCACACCGCACACCTTTGCCGCCTCGGCGGCATTGCGGCTGATCTGCGCCGCATACGGATGGGTCGCGTCGAGGATCAGGCTGATCTGTTCGTCGCGAACAAATTGCGCCAATCCTTCGGCGCCGCCATAACCGCCGACACGCACTTGGCAGGTGAGATCCGTTGGCACACGGCCCACGCCCGCCAGGCTGTAGATATGCTCCGGGCCCAACGTGCGAGCGATGGCGAGCGCTTCGGTCACGCCACCCAACAGCAGAATCCGTTTCATCGCGGCTTGACCACTTCCAGCAAGGTGATCGGAAGCGCCTGCCGCCACGTATCGAATTCACCCAGCGGCTGGGCCTGAGCGACGTGGATGCGCGTCAGTTCGCCGCCATGTTGAGCGCGCCAGTTCATCAGGGTCATTTCACTTTGCAGGGTCACGGCGTTGGCGACGAGCCGACCGCCGGGGCGCAGGTGTTGCCAGCAGGTGTCGAGCACGCCGTCGCGGGTGACACCGCCGCCGATGAAGATGGCGTCCGGTGCCTCCAGACCATGCAAGGCGTCCGGCGCTTTGCCGCGAATCAGTTGCAGACCCGGCACGCCGAGGGCGTCGCGGTTGTGTTCTATCAGGCCCTGGCGGCCTGCGTCGGCTTCAATCGCCAATGCGCGGCAGCTCGGGTGAGCGCGCATCCATTCGATACCGATGGAGCCGCTGCCCGCGCCCACGTCCCACAGCAGTTCGCCGGGCATCGGGGCGAGGCGGGCGAGGGTCATGGCGCGCACATCGCGTTTGGTCAGTTGGCCGTCGTGGTGGAAGGCGGAATCGGGCAGGCCAGCGATGCGCGACAGGCGCGGTGTGTCGCTGCAGGCCAGGCAGTCGATGGCGATCAGGTTCAAATCAGCGACGCGCGCGTGTTGCCAATCATCAGCCAAGCCATCGATGCGCCGCTCGTCGACACCGCCCAGGTGTTCAAACACGCTCAACCGGCTGGGCCCAAACCCGGACTCAGCCAGCAACGAAGCAATCAACGCAGGACTGCTGCCGTCATTGCTCAACACCAGCAACCGCACCCCCGTGGCCAGATGCGCATTGATCGCCGCCAACGGTCGGGCCACCACGGATAACGTCACCACTTCCTGCAACGGCCAGCCCAGCCGCGCTGCCGCCAACGACACCGACGACGGCGCCGGTAAAATCAGCAGTTCTTCAGCCGCGACCTGCCGCGCCAGACTGGCCCCCACGCCATAGAACATCGGATCGCCGCTGGCCAGCACACACACAGGCGTACCGCGCTGCGTCAGCACCGGCTCAAGGGAAAACGGGCTCGGCCACACTTGGCGCTCGCCGCGAATACACACCGGCAACAGGTCCAACTGGCGCTGAGCACCTATAATCCGCGTGGCGCGCAGCAGGGCATGCCGGGCATTTCTGCCCAGGCCCTTGAAGCCGTCTTCACCGATGCCTACAACCGTCAGCCAGGGCGACATATCCATTCCTTGAGCGACATCCGACGGGCAGGCTTTTCATGCCGCCGGACAAAGCAGGCATAATACCGCGCCTTTACCTGTGAACCGGTAGCCCCGTGAACCCAACGCCCGCTCTGAATACCTTGCGCCCCTCGGCTTGTCCGGGGTTGCTGCGTATCGTCCAGGCCTTGGATGGCGGTATCTGCCGGATCAAATTGGCCGGTGGTTCGATCACCTCAGCACAAGCCGACGCTGTGGCGGATGCCGCCCAGGCCTATGCCAGCGGGGTGATCGAGGCGACCAACCGCGCCAATCTGCAAATACGCGGGATCGGCGCCGAGCAGGATGCGCTGATTGCCACACTGCTGGCCGCAGGCCTCGGCCCGAGCAACGCCGCCGGTGACGATGTGCGCAATCTGATGCTCAGCCCCAGCGCCGGCATCGACCCGCAGATGCTGTTCGACACCCGCCCGCTGGCCGAGCAGATCCTCGCCACCCTGCAAAACCACCCGCGTTTCCATGAGTTGTCGGCCAAGTTCGCCGTGCAGTTGGACGGCGGTGAGGATCTGGCGATGCTCGAACATCATCACGATCTGTGGCTGTCGGCGTTCCTACGCGATGGCGAGACGCTGCTCGCGTTCGGTCTGGCCGGCTGTCCGGGCCTGGATGCGCCATTGGCAGCTGTGCCATTGGATCAGGGCCACGCGCTGGTGGTGGCCGTGCTGGAAGCCTTTCTCGACCTGGCCACCCCAGAACAAACACGCATGCGCCATTTGCCTGTGGATAACTTACTGAGCCATCTGCGCCTGCCGCTGCTGCCGATCGATGGCTTCAAACGCCCGCCCAGTGGCGCTTTACTGCACCTTGGCACTTATCCACAGCCTCAAAAAAATCAGTTCTATGTCGCTGCTATCGCGCCCTTGGGTCGCCTGGATTCGACGATGCTCAAGGGCGCCGCACAACTCGCCCGCGACTATGGCGACGGCACCTTGCGCTTCACCCCCTGGCAAGGCGTGCTGTTGCCCAACGTCGAAAAACCTCACGCCGTGACCGAGCGCTTGGCGCAGTTGGGCTTTCTTTGCACCATCGACCAACCGCTGGCGCGCCTGACCGCCTGCACCGGTTCCAGCGGCTGCGCCAAGGCCCTGGCCGATACCAAGGCCGATGCCCTGCAACTGGCTGCGCAGCAACTCGACCATGACGTGCACCTGACCGGCTGCCCGCGCTCCTGCGCCGCCGCGCACACTGCGCCGGTCACCTTGCTGGCGGTGAGCCCCGGCCACTACGACCTCTATTTTCGCGATGCAGCCCACCCAGGTTTCGGCCGGCTGCACGCGCGCACTCTTTCCATTGAAGCGGCGAGCGCCCTGTTGCGCGCTCGTCCACGGAGCAACACCGATGATTGATTACATCCGCGACGGTCAGGAGATCTATCGCAACTCCTTCGCCATTATTCGCGCGGAAGCCAAGTTGGACCGTATCCCGGCTGATTTGGAAAAACTCGCGGTGCGGGTGATTCATGCCTGCGGCATGGTCGACGCCATCGACGGCCTGCAATTCTCCGAAGGCGCCGGCAAGGCCGGGCGCGATGCGCTGGCCGCTGGCGCGCCGATTCTGTGTGATGCGCGGATGGTCTCCGAAGGCGTGACCCGCGCGCGCCTGCCGGCCAACAACGAGGTGATCTGCACCCTGCGCGATGACAGCGTGCCGCAGCTGGCGCGCGAGCTGGGCAACACCCGTTCCGCCGCTGCCCTGGAGCTGTGGCGCCCGCACCTGGAAGGCAGCGTGGTGGTGATCGGCAACGCGCCGACCGCGTTGTTCTACCTGCTGGAAATGCTCGACGCCGGCGCACCGAAACCGGCGTTGATCCTCGGTTTCCCCGTGGGTTTTGTCGGTGCTGCCGAATCCAAGGCGATGCTGGCCGCTGACAGCCGTGGTGTGCCGTTCGTGATCATGCAAGGCCGCCTGGGCGGCAGCGCCATGGCCGCTGCGGCGGTCAATGCACTCGCCACGGAGGTCGAATAATGCAGGCACGCGGACGTTTGATCGGCCTGGGCGTCGGCCCCGGCGACCCGGAGCTGATCACCCTCAAGGCCCTGCGCCTGCTGCGTGAATCGCCAGTGGTGGCGTACTTCGTCGCCAAGGGCAAGAAGGGCAACGCGTTCGGCATCATCGAGGACCACTTGGTGCCGCAACAGACCCTGATGCCGCTGGTGTACCCGGTGACCACCGAGGTACTGCCGGCGCCGCTGTCCTACGAGCAAGTGATCAGCGATTTCTACGACACCGCCAGCATCGACGTGGCCGCGCACCTGGACGCCGGCCGCGATGTGGCGGTGATCTGCGAAGGCGATCCGTTCTTCTACGGTTCCTACATGTACCTGCACGACCGTTTGGCCGAGCGCTACGAAGCGCAGGTCATTCCGGGGGTGTGCTCGATGCTCGGTGGCGCGTCCGTGCTGGGCGCGCCGTTGGTGTACCGCAACCAGAGCCTGTCGGTGCTCTCGGGTGTGCTGCCCCATGAAGACCTCAAGCGCCGCCTGGCGGATGCCGACGCGGCGGTGATCATGAAACTGGGCCGCAACTTCCCCAAGGTGCGCCAAGTGTTGGAAGAACTCGGCCTGGCCGAGCGCGCGTTGTATGTGGAGCGCGCCACCATGGCCAACCAGAAAATCGTGCCACTGGATCAGGTTGACCCGTCGTCCTCACCGTACTTCTCGCTGATCATCGTGCCCGGTGAACGGTGGCAAGGGTGATGAATCCGGCAATTGTCATCCTCGGCCAGGGCAGCCTGGCGACCGCGCGCAAGATCCAGCAGGTGTACCCCGGCGCAGTGATCCACGGCTTGGCCGGACGGGTTGAAGGTGCGGACCAGGCTTACAGCGAATTCGGCGCCACCTTGCGTCAGTTGTATCAGCAAGGCACGCCGCTGATTGCCCTGTGCGCGGCCGGTATCGTGATCCGCACTCTGGCGCCGCTGCTGCTGGAAAAAGGCGAAGAACCTGCCGTGCTGGCCGTGGCGGAAGATGGCAGCGCCGTGGTGCCGTTGCTCGGTGGCCTGGGCGGTGTGAACGTGATGGCGCGGGACATCGCGGCCGCACTCAACGTGGCGGCTGCGATCACCACCAGTGGCGAGCTGCGTTTCGGCACTTGTTTGCTCAACCCACCTGCGGGTTATGAACTGGCGGATCTGGAGCTGGGCAAGCGCTTCGTGTCCGACCTGCTGGCCGGCGAACGCGTGCGTATCGAAGGCGCGGCGCCGTGGCTGGATCAAGCGAATTTGCCGCAAGACCAGCAAGCGCGTTTGGCGATTCACGTGGGCACTGCCGAGCGCGTGCCGGCGGCCAATGAATTGCTGATCTATCCGAAGACGGTATCTGTCACCTGCAAGCCGGGTGCGGATTTGGCTGCGCGAGTGCGAGCGGCGTTGCATGATGCCGGCATCGCCGTGCAATCCCTGGCGTGCCTGCTGGCCAGCGACACGCAGATGGCCGAGGCGTCGCTGCATGAAGCCGCATCGGCATTGGGAGTGCCGTTGCGTTTCACCAACGTTATCCAGGATGCCGACATCGTGATTGACGTTGCCGAGCAGCCGTTAGACCTGTCGCGCGTTGGCCGCCCGCGTGGCCGCCTTGCCGTGATCGGCCTGGGCCCCGGCGCCGCCGAATTGATGGTGCCGGCGGTGAAAGCCGAACTGGCACGTTGCAGCGATGTGCTGGGCTATGAAACCTACGTGCGCATGGCCGGGCCATTTCGCGACGACCAGGTTCAGCACTGCACCGACAATCGCGAAGAAATGCAGCGCGCGCGCCATGCCTTCGAGCTGGCCGCTCAAGGGCGTTCGGTGGTGGTGGTGTCGTCCGGTGACCCTGGCGTGTTCGCCATGGCGGCGGCGGTGATCGAGGCGTTGCACGAGTCCAGCGATCCGGCCTGGCATCAGGTCGACCTGGAGATCCTGCCCGGTGTCTCGGCCTCTCTGGCCACCGCAGCTCAGGCGGGTGCGCCGTTGGGTCATGATTTCTGCGTCATGTCGCTGTCGGACAACCTCAAGCCGTGGTCGATCATCGAGAAACGCCTGGATCTGGCTTCCCAGGCCGACCTGGCCCTGGCGTTCTATAACCCGATCTCGCGGTCACGCCCGTGGCAGTTGGGCCGCGCCCTGGAAATCGTCGCGCTGCACCGTACGCCGCAAACACCGGTGGTGCTGGGCCGCGATATCGGCCGGCCGGGCCAGACATTGCGTGTCACCACCCTTGGGCAACTCACGCCTGACCAAGTGGACATGCGCACCATGGTGCTGATCGGCTCGTCCACCACCTGCACATTCCCCCGTGCCGGTGGTGGTGAGTGGGTATATACGCCTCGCTGGTACGGCGAAAAACCCGTCTCCTGAAACGGCCTGTTGGCTGCTGGAAAGCTCCGAATGACGCAGTGATTGTTCTGCTGTTGTTCGGGGCTTTTTCTTTTTTACACGAGGAAAAACCGAGCGCTCACTGGGCCCCCGCGTGATTGCTGGGGTGGGTTGGTTGGCGTGTCTGGCCAAGGGATGTTTGTCGTCTGGAAAGCCCATCGCCCCCTGGACTAGTGTTCAAGCAAGCCCCATGTGGGGTGCTTGTGGAGAACTGAAATGGAGCGACAACACAAAAGGATCAACAGTACGAAAAGGCGCAAGTTGATCGCCGCCTACAAACTGCCGGGTGCGCCGGGCAAGCAGCCGTCCCTGGCGATCAATGCCGAGGATGATTGCAACGCTGCCGTGGTGAACAACAGCGTCATGTCGTTTGCCGAGGGGCTGTCCGGCCTGAGCCGGGAATACATCCGCAAAAGCTATTTGTTGGCCAGCAGCTATGTCAGCGATGTATTGAAGATTCACCGAGGTACCGAGGCCTGGTACGACGAATTTATCAAGGTGATGATCAGCCTGGGTTGGCTGCCGGTGCGCAGCCGTTTCGAGCGGGTCTCACATTCGGGCAAGGGTTTGTCGGTGCAGTTGGCGGCCCTGAATATCATCGCCACGATGCTGGCATCGATGTCGGTTTCGGGGCCATTGATCACGGCGCTGCCTAAACTGGCGGCCGATGCGTTGGAGGCCATGAAGCAACAACCGGCGTCCTTTGAGCTGTTCAAACGCAACAGTACGATGCACCAGGGCGGAGATTTCGGCCTGGCGTCCTGCGTAGAAGCGGACGGCGAATTGACAATGGTGCTGGTGACTTACAGCACTCAGAGCGTGAGTAAGCAGGTGGGGTTGCCGTTCCTTGAATGGGACAGCTCCTCGGTCGAGGCCTTCAGCGGGCAAACCTGCCTGGTGCTGAATACCTCGGTGGTCAACGAAAAAACCATCCAATTGATGCGCGAGAGTGCGGGCGACAAAGTGCAGTTGGCAATTGCCAAGTACCGGATTTAGGGCACCAGATAACCACGCACGCCGGTAAAGATAATTTGCGCGGCGAGGGCGCACACGAACAACCCCATCAACCGGCTGACAATCTGCAAGCCCTGGTCACCGAGAATGCGTTCAATACGGTTGGACAGGTACAGCACCACGCCAACGGTGAAGCTGGCCAGGGCGATGCTGAGGATGGCAGTGATCTTGTCATCCCAATGGGGCTGGCTGACGCCCATCACCAGCAACGCACCGATAGTGCCGGGGCCGACGGTGAGGGGAATGGTCAGCGGCACGATGGTCACGTCCTGCTGCACGTTGTCGGTCTGCACCGCTGACTTGCCTTGGGCCATGCCCAGGGCCGAAATAAACAACACACTGCCGGCACCGATGCGAAACGCATCCACGGTGATGCCGAACACACTGAAAATCACCCGGCCGAACAGATAGAGCAATACGCTCGACACCAGGGTCGCCAGCGCCACTTTCCAGGCCAGGCGTCGGCGTTCTTTGCTGGAGTAGCCACGGGTCAGGCTGATAAAGCAGGACAGCACGAAGAACGGGCTGTAGAGCACCAGCATTTTCAGGTAGACGCTGAATAACACGTGGAGCATGGGGAGTGGCTCGCGGCAGGAAAAGTGGGGGAGAGTCTATCAGGCGATAGGCTTCAAATGTGGGAGGGGGCTTGCTCCCGATGGCGGTGTAACAGTCAGATTACCTGTCACTGAACCCCCGCCATCGGGGGCAAGCCCCCACCTACATTGGCATTGCATTCCAGATCATGAAACCGTGCTGTGTTCCGCCCGCTGCTGACGCTGTGCCACCCAAAACTCCACCAGTTCACGCAGCTGCGACAATTCCACCGGCTTGGCCATATGCCCATCCATCCCTGCCTGGCGTGCGCGTTCTTTGTGTTCCGAGAGGATATGCGCCGTGAGCGCCACTACCGGTGTGCGAATGCGCTGGTGGCTGACTTCCCACGCACGCAGCTGCTGGGTGGCCGAGAAGCCATCGAGGACCGGCATTTCACAGTCCATCAACACCAGGTCGTAGCGCTGGGCCTTCATCGCTTCCAGCGCTTCTTCGCCGTTGCTGGCGGTGTCCGGGTTGAGGTTGAGTTTGCCGAGCATGCCGCGAATCACTTTGGTTGAGATGCTGTTGTCTTCGGCCACCAGGATTTTGAAATCGCTCGGTACGATCACCGCAGCCGGGGCATTCAACACTGGGCGAGGCTGCACGCCGCCTTTGCTGCGTTGAGTCAGTTCATCGGCCAGGGTGGTCTTGAGCGTGTAGCCGGCGACCGGCTTGGCGAGGATGCGTTTGATCCCACAGTTGCGCGCGATGACCTTGCTTGGCGCGTTGCTGATGCCGGTGAGCATAATCAGCAGAATGTCGTGATTCAGGCTCGGGTCTTCCTTGATCTTCGCCGCCAGTTGCATGCCGGTCATGCCGGGCATGTTCTGGTCCAGCAGTACCACGTCGAAGTAATCACGCAGGTGCGCCTTGGTGCGCAGCAATGCCAGGGCTTCCTTGCCCGATGGCACCGCGCTGACGTTCAGGCCCCAGGCCGTGCACTGCTGCACCAGCACTTTGCGGCAGGTGTCGTTGTCGTCCACCACCAACACGCGTGCGCCCTTGAGCGGGCCATCGAGGTCGGAGGTAGGGTGTTCCAGGCGTTCCGGGTCCAGCGGCAGGGTCAGCCACAATGTGCTGCCTTGATGGCTGCCACTCTTGATGCCGAACTCGCCGTTCATCAGCATGATCAGTTGGCGTGCGATCACCAGGCCCAAGTGGCCGCTCAGGCGAGTGGCCGAGAGGAAGTTCTTGCTGTGCAGTTCGCTGTGCAGCAGCGCGTCGCGCTCGGCGGCCTCCATCGGCAGGCCGCTGTCCTGCACGGCAATGCGCAGGCGTGGCTTGGTGCTGCGGTCGTCCAGGGCAACGACGATCAGCACTTCGCCTTCATCGGTCTTGTGCAGGGCGTTTTCCAGCAGGCTCAGCAGCGCCTGGCGCAGGCGTGTGGGGTCACCGCTGATGACGCGCGGCACTTGGGGCTGGATAAAGCTGATCAACTCGACATTCTGCTGCTCGGCCTTGGCGCGGAAGATGCTCAGGCAGTCATCAATCAGGGCATTGAGATCGAACTGCACGTCATCCAACTCGATCTGGCCGGATTCGAGCTTAGAGATATCGAGGATTTCGTTGATCAGTGTGAGCAACTCGTTGCCGGCGCTGTGGATGGTCTGCACGTAGTCGCGCTGCTTCACCGACAACGGCGTGCCCAGCAGCAACTCGGTCATGCCCAGCACGCCGTTCATGGGGGTACGGATTTCGTGGCTGATCTTGGCCAGGAACTCGGCCTTGGCGGCAATCTCGGCGTTGCTGGCGGCCAGGTCGCGACTGAGGCTGAAGCGAGCCTCAACAATCGCGCGCTGGCGCTCGCCCATGGCCAGGCTCATCAACAGACCGCTGAGGCAGATGAACGCCAGCAGCGTGATGATCAACCCCTGAGGCGACACCATCGTCAGGCCCAGCAACGCGGGGAGGATGATCAGCGTGCCGATGTTGAACACCACCATGCCGGCTACGAACAAGCGTGCCGGGCGGTAGCCTTTCTGCCAGTGATATGACGAGACAAACAGCATGCTCAGGCCCGCCAGCGCCACCAGCGCGTAGGTCATGATGTTCAGCGGCAGGGTGTTGACGAACAACAACAGCAGGCCACACAGCACGATAAACAGGATATCGGCCATCAACAATTTGTTCAGCGGGTGTGGACCCAGGGGCATGAAGAAACGATAGGCGAACATCAGCCCGCACGGTGCGGTCAGCAGCAGGGCCAGGTAGGCGCCAGGGGTCTGAATCCCGTGCCAATTCGGCAGCCATGGGCCCACCAGGTTGAGCAGCAGCGCCAGGCTGAGCATCAACAACAGTTCGGATGCTGCCAGCCATAGACTGCTGCGCGAGCGGTGGTAAGCGAAGCGTGTGAGGTTGTGCAGGATCAGCATCAACAGACAGCCGAACAGCAGGCCGTAGATCAGCGTCTGGGTCTGGTCGGCTGCGACCAGCACGGCCGGTTCCAGGGTGATATAGGGGCGAAGTTCGTGTTCCGACACCAGACGTAGGTAGACCTCAAGAGGTTTCTGGCTCTGGGGCATCGGTAGCATGAAGTCGCTGCTGGGTAACGGGCGTTCCGACTGGGGCTGGCGGGTGCCGGTGCTTTGTTGCTCGACCAGTGTGTCGCCGTCCAGCACGTAGAGGCTCAGGTGCGACAGGTCCGGAGCGAATATCCGCAGCACTTGTTCGTGCTTGCCGGGTTGCAGCTTGAACCGCACCCACAACGCACCGTCCGGCTGCGCAGCAGTAACGCGGTCCAGTTCGATGGGGCTGAATTGATTGGTGTAGCGGGGCGAACGGATGTCGCTCAGTTGCAGGTCGGCCTGTTCATCAAGCAATACTGCCCAGCCACTGCCTTGCGCGGCGGCCTGGGCCGGGAGCAAGCAGAGCAGCGTCAGCAGACTGACAGTGAAACCTATGGCGATCCTGAGCCAGCGCACGGCGAAATCCCTTCGTAGGTTGATGCACGGTTAACTATGCGCGGGGCAGCCTTATACGGCAAGGGCCTTGGGCCCTTGCCTAACCGAACGGATAGCTAGTGTTACTGGGTTTCGCCACGCTCGCGGGCAATGGCGCGGTAGCCGATGTCCGTGCGATAGAAGCAACCTTTCCAGTCGATCTTCTTGGCCAGTGCATAAGCCTGTTGCTGCGCAGCGTCGACACTGGCACCCATTGCCGTGGCGCACAGTACACGGCCACCGGCGGTCACAACCTTGCCATCCTTGAGCGCGGTGCCCGCATGGAACACCTTGCCTTCCAGCACAGCGGCAGCGTCGAGGCCTTCAATCACATCGCCCTTGGCGTAGTCGGCAGGGTAACCGCCGGCCGCCAGCACAATGCCAACGCTCGGGCGTGGATCCCATTGTGCTTCAACCTTGTCCAGGGCTTGAGCCAGGGCGGCTTCCACCAGCAGCACCAGGCTCGATTGCAGGCGCAGCATCACCGGTTGGGTTTCCGGATCGCCGAAGCGGCAGTTGAACTCGATGACTTTCGGGTTACCGGCCTTGTCGATCATCAGACCGGCGTAGAGGAAACCGGTGTAGACATTGCCTTCATCGGCCATGCCACGTACGGTCGGCCAGATCACCAGGTCCATCACGCGTTGATGCACTTCGCTGGTGACCACCGGGGCAGGGGAGTAGGCGCCCATGCCGCCGGTGTTTGGACCGCTGTCGCCGTCGCCGACGCGCTTGTGATCCTGGCTGGTGGCCATCGGCAGTACGTTCTTGCCATCGACCATCACGATAAAGCTGGCTTCTTCGCCGTCGAGGAATTCCTCGATGACAACGCGCGAACCGGCGTCACCAAAGGCATTACCGGCGAGCATGTCGCGCACGGCGTCTTCGGCTTCCTGCAGGGTCATGGCGACAATCACGCCTTTACCGGCGGCCAGGCCATCGGCCTTGATCACGATTGGCGCACCTTTTTCACGCAGGTAAGCCAGGGCCGGCTCGATCTCGGTGAAGTTCTGGTAGTCGGCGGTCGGGATTTTGTGGCGTGCCAGGAAATCCTTGGTGAAAGCCTTGGAACCTTCCAACTGGGCAGCGCCAGCGGTAGGGCCGAAGCAGTCCAGGCCACGGCTGCGGAACAGGTCCACAACACCGGCGACCAGAGGGACTTCCGGACCGACGATGGTCAGGGAGACGTTTTTCTCGGCGAAGTCGGCCAGTTGCTCAAGGGCCAGCACGTCGATGGCGACGTTTTCGCACTTGGCTTCAATGGCGGTACCGGCGTTGCCGGGTGCTACGAAAACTTTCTGGACACGTGGGTCCTGGGCAACTTTCCAGGCCAGGGCGTGTTCACGGCCACCGCTGCCAATGATCAAAACATTCATTTCAAAAACCTCTGTGAAACGCTGTGCTTTCTGTAGGAGCGAGGGTGACGCTTAGTTCTTGCTCGCGAAGATCGTCAACGATAACGGGGGGCATCTGACTCCCCATGGCGTTCTCGGGCTTTTCGCGAGCAAGAACTAGGCGTCCCGCTCGCTCCTACAGTAGGAAAGCAGTGGTGTTTAGTGACGGAAGTGGCGCATGCCGGTGAAGACCATGGCGATTCCAGCTTCATCAGCAGCGGCGATAACCTCTGCGTCGCGCATCGAGCCGCCCGGTTGGATAACGGCGGTTACGCCGGCCTTGGCTGCATTGTCCAAGCCGTCACGGAACGGGAAGAACGCATCGGATGCCATCACCGAACCTACAACCTGCAAACCAGCGTGCTCAGCCTTGATCGCGGCGATACGCGCCGAGTTCACGCGGCTCATCTGGCCGGCGCCGACACCGATGGTCTGACGGTTCTTGGCGTAGACGATGGCGTTGGATTTAACGTATTTGGCGACTTTCCAGGCGAAGATCAGGTCGTTGATCTCTTGCTCGGTGGGGGCGCGCTTGGTCACCACTTTCAGGTCTTCGCTGCCGATCATGCCGATGTCGCGGCTCTGTACCAGCAAGCCGCCATTGACGCGCTTGTAGTCCCAGGCTGCGGCGCGGTCAGCCGACCACTCACCGCAGGCCAACAGACGCACGTTAGCTTTGGCAGCCACAATGGCGCGGGCTTCTTCGCTGACGGAAGGGGCGATGATGACTTCAACGAACTGACGCTCGACGATGGCCTTGGCGGTCTCGGCGTCCAGTTCACGGTTGAAGGCAATGATGCCGCCGAACGCCGACTCGGTGTCGGTGGCGTAGGCCAGTTCGTACGCCTGGCGGATGCCGCCTTCCGCGTCCGGGCTCACGGCCACGCCACATGGGTTGGCGTGCTTGACGATCACGCAGGCCGGCTTGACGAAGCTCTTCACGCATTCCAGCGCGGCGTCTGTGTCGGCTACGTTGTTGTAGGACAGTTCTTTGCCTTGCAGTTGGGTCGCAGTGGCGATGCCCACTTCGGCAGGTTTGGCTTCCACGTAGAACGCCGCGCTCTGGTGCGGGTTCTCGCCGTAGCGCATTTCCTGGGCCTTGATGAACTGGCTGTTGAAGGTGCGCGGGAACTGGCTGCGGCCTTCTGTGCTCAAGGTCTCGGCGGCCTGGTTCACGGTGCCCATGTAGTTGGCGATCATGCCGTCGTAGGCGGCGGTGTGTTCGAACGCCTTGAGCATCAGGTCGAAGCGCTGGGCGTAGGTCAGGCCGCCGGCTTTCAGGCTTTCCAGTACTTGGGCGTAGTCACCGGCGTTCACCACGATGGCCACGTCTTTGTGGTTCTTGGCTGCCGAACGAACCATGGTCGGGCCGCCGATATCGATGTTCTCGATGGCGGTCGGCAGGTCGCAGCCTGGCTTGTTGATGGTGGCTTCGAACGGGTAGAGGTTAACCGCTACCAGGTCAATCGGCTTGATGCCGTGCTCGGTCATGATGGCGTCGTCGATGCCGCGACGGCCGAGGATGCCGCCGTGGATTTTCGGATGCAGGGTCTTGACCCGACCGTCCATCATTTCTGCGAAACCGGTGTAGTCCGCGACTTCTACCGCGGCCACGCCGTTGTCCTGCAGCAGTTTGAAGGTCCCGCCTGTGGAGAGGATTTCCACGCCCAGGGCTTCCAGCTCCCGGGCAAATTCGAGGATCCCGGTCTTGTCGGAGACACTGATCAAGGCGCGGCGGATCGGCAGGCGGGTAGTCTGGTCGGTCATTTCAATTTCCATCAAAAGCAAAGGAGTCAGCAAAAAAGGCGACCGGTTTTACGCGGGCGCCTTTCTGGTTGGATTGAATGCTTACAGCAAATCGTATTGTTTGAGCTTTTTACGCAGGGTGCCACGGTTGAGGCCCAGCAGCTCACTGGCTTTGGTCTGGTTGCCCTTGACGTAGTTCATCACGCATTCGAGCAAGGGCGCCTCGACTTCGGAGAGCACCAGGTTGTACACGTCCGTGACGGAAGCGCCCTCAAGGTGGGCGAAATAATTATGCAGCGCCTTCTCGACACTCCCGCGAAGGGTCTGGCCTTCTTCGCTCGGCGTGTTGAGGTGCTGTTTTAAATTGACGTTGTCGCTCACGGGTGTTGTTCCACTCACTAAAGTCTCGGTCATCATCGTCATGCGGCCACCCCTTCTCCGTCCCCTGCTCTCAGGCTCTTGTCTCGCTCGGCAAAAAACTCACGAACGGCGGTGACCTGTGCTTGCGTTTCATCCAAACGATTGAACCCGGCGCGAAACTCCCTGGCGCCCGGCAGGGTTGCGAGATACCAACCCACATGCTTGCGAGCAATGCGCACGCCCATCACGTCTCCATAGAAGGTGTGAAGTGCAGCCAGATGCTCAAGCAGAATACGTTCCACCTCGACCAACTCCGGCGCAGGCAAGACTTCACCGGTACGCAGAAAATGTTCGATCTCACGAAAAATCCATGGACGCCCCTGGGCGGCCCGGCCAATCAACAAACCATCGGCACCGGTGGCGTGCAGCACGCGCTGGGCTTTTTCGGCTGAGTCGATGTCGCCATTGGCAAACACGGGCATCGACACTGCCTGCTTGATTGCGGCAATGGTGTCGTACTCGGCTTCACCGGTGTATAGATCGGCGCGTGTGCGGCCATGCACTGCCAGCGCTGTAATGCCTGCCTGTTCGGCGATCTTCGCCACCGTCAGGCCGTTTTTGTTGTCCCGGTCCCAGCCGGTACGAATCTTCAGGGTTACCGGCACATCCACTGCGGCGACAACGGCCTGCAGGATCTCGGCAACCAACTGCTCATCTTTCAATAGTGCGGAACCGGCGGCCTTGTTGCAGACCTTCTTGGCCGGGCAGCCCATGTTGATGTCGATAATCTGTGCGCCCAACTCCACATTGGCTCGGGCCGCATCCGCCAGCATCTGCGCATCACCGCCGGCGATCTGTACCGAGCGGGGCTCGGGATCACCTTCGTGGATCATGCGCATCCGCGATTTGCGGGTGTTCCACAAGCTCATGTCGCTGGTGACCATTTCCGAGACTACAAGACCCGCGCCCAAACGCTTGCACAGCTGACGAAAGGGCTGGTCGGTGACGCCCGCCATTGGGGCGAGGATCAAGCCGTTCTGCAATGTATATGGGCCGATGCGTACCGCCGACATAGGACTTCCCTGTTGTGGGGCCGGATCATTAGAGTTCGAAAAAGGGTTGGCATGATACCCGCTCTCGATGACTGGATAAAGGCTGGATTGGATAAAATCTGAACAGTTATTTCTTTATCGCCACCGGTTTGGATGCGCGGCGCCGAGTCAATAATCCACCGTCAAGCTTCGGCGCATGGGTCGCCTCACTCGGGCGAGTGGAAGCTCAGGCTGTAATTCACGGCTTTGTTGCCCGGATCAAGGATGTCCAAGGAGATATGGATCGGGGTCTGAGATGGCATTTCGCTAACACCGGCCAACTCGCCGCTGAGGTATTCGGCGGGTTTGAAGCGACGACTGGCAATCAGGCTGCCATTGAGGTCGGCAAAACGCAGCTCCAGCAGCGGAAAGGGCTGGGAGAACGTCGCGCGGTTATAGATGATCGCATCCACCACCAGCGCTCCCGCGAATTCCGGGTGGCTGCGCACCACCAGGTTGCTGCTCTTAATGTGGGCGATATCGACCCGGGACGGCACCGTGCAGCCCAGTGTGGGGCACAGTTGCTGGAACCATGGGCGGTAAGCGTCCTGGCGGGCCAGGTCGTCGAATTGGTAGGCAATGTACTGGCCTGCCAGACCGGCCGCGGCGATCAGCACCAGCAGCATCCAGATCAGGCGGCGGCCCAAGCCCTGCGGGCGTTTTTGCGCGTACAGGTGCAGCGGATCGTCTTCGAGGTCCTGAAGCAGGTCGTCGTGAACGCCGGCCTCGGGGCGTGGGCGTTTGCGGCGAAACTGGGGGCGCTCTTCGGGTTCCGGTTCGTCCGCTGACTGGGTGAGCGGGGTGAACGGTGGGTCGATGTCGTCATCATCGGGCGAAGCGCGCAACGGCGTTTCGTCGTCGATATTATCGATGTGATGCGACATGGACGGTTCGGTGCGCTGCTTGGTTGCTAGGACTTTGGTCGATTCCGGCTCGTCTTCCGAGACGTTGGTGCGCTCTTCAGGCGGCTCGCTGAACAGGCTGGCGGCCCATTTTTCTTCTTCGGCCTTGACGGTCTCGCGGCTGGCGCTAAGGGCGTCTTCTTTCTGCCTGCGCTCGGCACCCGGTTGGCGACGCTCCGCGCCCACGGGCAGCGTGTGCTGAATCTCGCGGCGCTCCAGCTTGGCCAGTTCTTCGTCCAGGTCCAGATTGTCGAGGTCCAGCTCTTCGGCGGTCCATTGCTTTTGGCTGATGGCGCGCGGTGCCTCAGCGGGCAGCGCGATCACCGGTTGTTCAGGCTCCGGTGCATGGGCGCGCTGCTCCAGCAACTGGCGAGCCGCGTTGAACACTTGCAGGCACGAGCCGCAGCGCACAACGCCACGGGCCACGCTCAATTGAGCGTGGTTGACGCGAAAGCGTGTTTGGCAATGCGGGCACTGGGTGACGAAACTGTCGGTCATGCGGCCATCCGATTCAGGCAAGCGCTCATTCTAGCGCCGACGCCCGCTGATGCGTACCCAGCCGTCGCGGTTAGCGATCGGATCCAGCTCGAAATCCTGGGCATAGGCGGCAGCGACATCTTCGCCTTGCTCGGCAAGGATGCCCGACAGCGCCAGACGCCCACCCGGCTTAACCAGGCTCGACAGTTGCGGTGCCAGGGAAACCAGCGGCCCGGCGAGGATATTCGCCACCAGCACATCGGCCTGCACCTGGGGCAGGTCTTCAGGCAGGTAGAGCGGGAATTTGCCTTCAGGAATGTTGTTGCGCCCGGCGTTATCGCGGGAGGCTTCCAGGGCCTGCACGTCGATGTCGGTGCCCACGGCTTCCTTTGCGCCCAGCAGCAGGGCGGCAATCGCCAGGATCCCCGAGCCGCAGCCGAAGTCCAGCACGTTGCTGTCCGTCAGGTCCTGGCCGTCGAGCCATTCCAGGCACAGTGCGGTGGTGGGGTGGGTGCCGGTGCCGAACGCTAGGCCGGGGTCGAGCAGCAGGTTGACCGCGTCAGGCTCTGGGGCGGCATGCCAGCTCGGCACGATCCACAGACGCTGACCGAAACGCATCGGCTGGAAGTTATCCATCCAGCTGCGCTCCCAGTCCTGGTCTTCGATCACTTCGCTGTGATGCTCAGGCAGCGGGCCGCCGGTGAGCAGTTCCATATGGGCCAGCACGGCGGCGGCATCGGTGCCGTCTTCGAACAGGGCCAGCAGGTGAGTGTGGGACCACAGCGGGGTGGTGTTGAGTTCCGGTTCGAAGATCGGTTGGTCTTCTGCGTCCATGAAGGTCACCGAGACGGCGCCCACTTCGAGGAAAGCGTCTTCGTAGGTTTCGGCTTGTTCTGGGCTGATGGCGAGACGGACTTGCAGCCAAGGCATGGCGGGCACCTTTGAAAAAATGAGTGTGCGACGAGCGAGGTCGCGAAAGCGCGCAAGTTTACGCGAGCGAACAGCATAAGACGACATTACTGAGTGAATGCGGACCAAATGTGGGAGGGGGCTTGCTCCCGATTGCAGTCTGCCAGCCTCAGTATCTGTAACTGATCCACCGCTATCGGGAGCAAGCCCCCTCCCACATTTGGACTGTGTGCATCCTGGAAAACAGGTGTGCAGAAACAACAAAACCGCCCGAAGGCGGTTTTGTTGGGTGGAGCACTTACTGGTTGGCCAGTTTGTGTTCCAGGTAGTGAATGTTCACACCACCTTCGCAGAAGCCTTCATCACGAACCAGGTCCCGATGCAGCGGGATGTTGGTCTTGATGCCATCAACCACGATTTCGTCCAGGGCGTTACGCATACGGGCCATGGCCTCGTCGCGGGTGGCGCCCCAGGTGATCAGCTTGCCGATCAGCGAGTCGTAGTTGGACGGAACCTTGTAGCCGCTGTACAGGTGCGAATCCACACGTACGCCGTTGCCGCCGGGCGCGTGGAAATGCTTGACCAGGCCAGGGCTTGGGATAAAGGTTTTCGGGTCTTCGGCGTTGATGCGGCACTCCAGGGAGTGGCCATGCATCTTCACGTCGTCCTGGGTGAAGGACAGCACGTTGCCAGCGGCGATGCTCAGCATCTCCTTGACGATGTCGATACCGGTGACCATCTCCGAAACCGGGTGCTCTACCTGCACACGAGTGTTCATCTCGATGAAGTAGAAGCGGCCGTTCTCGTAGAGGAACTCGAAGGTACCTGCGCCACGGTAGTTGATGTCGATGCACGCCTTGACGCAGCGAGCCAGAACTTCCTGGCGAGCCTTTTCATCCAGGCCTGGTGCCGGCGCTTCTTCCAAGACCTTCTGGTGACGACGTTGCAGCGAGCAATCGCGGTCGCCCAGGTGGATGGCGTGGCCTTGTCCGTCGGACAGAACCTGCACTTCCACGTGACGTGGGTTGGTCAGGTACTTTTCCAGGTAGACCATCGGGTTGCCGAACCAGGCACCCGCTTCGGAACGGGTCTGCTTGGCTGCTTCGATCAGGTCTTCTTCCTTGTGCACCACGCGCATGCCGCGACCACCACCGCCACCGGCGGCCTTGATGATCACTGGGTAACCGACTTCGCGACCAATGCGCAGAGCGGTTTCCTCGTCTTCAGGCAGTGGGCCGTCGGAACCAGGAACGGTTGGCACGCCGGCTGCGATCATGGCGTCCTTGGCCGATACCTTGTCGCCCATCAGGCGAATGGTTTCGGCTTTAGGGCCAATGAAGGCAAACCCGGATTTTTCCACCTGTTCGGCGAAATCGGCGTTTTCCGCGAGGAAGCCGTAGCCCGGGTGGATACCATCAGCGCCGGTCACTTCAGCCGCGGCGATGATGTTCGAGACTTTCAGGTACGAGTTCGTGGCCAGTGGCGGGCCGATGCAGATGCTTTCGTCCGCCAGTTTCACGTGCATCAATTCGGTATCGGCCGTCGAGTAAACAGCGACGGTCTTGATGCCCTCTTCCTTACAGGCGCGCAGGATCCGCAGCGCGATCTCGCCGCGGTTGGCGATCAGGACTTTTTGCAGTTTCTTCGCAGGTTTCAACATCGAAGGCGCTCCGCGGTTCAAACGATGGTGAACAGCGGCTGGTCGTACTCAACCGGCTGACCGTTTTCTACCAGGATGGATTCGATGACGCCGGCTTTTTCAGCGGTGATGTGGTTCATCATTTTCATCGCTTCAACGATGCAGATGGTGTCGCCCACTTTCACAGTCTTGCCGACTTCAACGAAGGCTGGCGAGGTCGGTGCCGGGGTACGGTAGAACGTACCGACCATTGGCGATTTGACCACGAAGCCGTTCAGTGCAGGAGCGGCCGGGGCAGCAGGTGCGGCGGCAGCGGCTGGCGCGGCAGCAGGTGCAGCGGCCGGAGCCGGTGCTTGCATCTGTGGCGCGTAGAACTGTTGGGCCGGGGTCTTGCTGTGGCGGCTGATCCGGACGGACTCTTCGCCTTCCTTGATTTCCAGCTCGTCGATACCGGATTCTTCCAGCAGTTCGATCAATTTCTTAACTTTACGGATATCCATGAATCATCAACTCCCAAGGGTCGGTCAGGGGCGCTTGGCCGGTTGTTCAAGTTGTTCCAGGGCGGCCTCCAGGGCCAGTCGGTAACCGCTGGCGCCAAGGCCGCAGATCACTCCTACCGCTACGTCGGAGAAGTACGAGTGATGGCGGAAAGCTTCGCGTTTATGCACGTTCGATAAATGCACTTCGATGAATGGGATGCTCACCGCCAGCAGCGCGTCACGTAATGCAACACTTGTGTGCGTAAAAGCGGCGGGATTGATCAGGATGAAGTCCACACCTTCGCCGCGCGCGGCGTGGATGCGATCAATCAATTCGTACTCGGCATTGCTTTGCAGGTAGAGCAGATGGTGGCCAGCTTCACGAGCCCGTCGCTCCAGATCGAGGTTGATCTGATCCAGGGTCACAGCCCCGTAGACGCCCGGTTCGCGGGTGCCGAGCAGGTTCAGGTTGGGTCCGTGAAGAACCAGTAGGGTCGCCATCGGCTGTTCCTTGTTATTGATGGGAGTACGGCAGAACCCGGCGACTATGCCGCAAAGCCTTTGTGACTGTCCAGTTCTATGCAGTAGGCAGCACGATTAGCGAGGATTGCGCAAAATTTGTGACTGGTGGTCGAGATCTGGTCATTGGTAATACGCCCTTGAATCCCGTGAAGATCAAATGTGGGAGGGGGGCTGCTCCCGATAGCGGTGGATCAGTTACAGGTGCTGAGACTGACACACCGCAATCGGGAGCAAGCCCCCTCCCACATGTTGATCTTCATTTGATTTTGGATCTGCATGGGGCAGGTCAGACGCGGAACGCCTGCACCGCCGTATTGAGCTGCCCACCCAGCACCAACAGGTGCTCGCCCTGGCTTCGGCCTTGGCCGATGCGCAGCAAATTATCCTCACCCAGCTGATGAATTCGCTCACTGTTATCGCGAATCTCGCTCACCGCACCACTCTGCTGCGCCGTCACATCGGCAATCCGCACAGCGGTGTCGGAAATGGTCTGGATTGCCCCGACGATTTCATCCAGCGCGCCGTCAGCCGCTTGAGCTTGCTGGGCGGTGGATTCGGCGTGTTCGACCTGGGCGCGCATGCCCTCCACTGACTGGTGGGCGGCGTTTTGCAGGCCGGTGATCAAACCCTGGATTTCGGCGGTGGCGCCGGCGGTGCGCTGGGCGAGGGTACGTACTTCGTCCGCGACCACAGCAAATCCACGTCCGGCCTCCCCGGCGCGGGCGGCTTCGATGGCGGCGTTGAGTGCCAGCAAGTTGGTCTGGTCGGCAATCGAGCGAATAACGGTGAGCACGCCGCCGATGGTGGCGGACTCTTCAGCAAGTTTCTCGATCATCTGCGCGTTTTGCTGCACTTCGCCGACCAACGCATGCAAACCGGTCAGGCTCAGGCCGATCACCCGCTGGCCTTGTTCCACCGCCTGGCCCGCACTGCGGCTGGCGCTGGCGGCTTGGCTGGCATCGCCGGCGACCTGTTGGATGGTCGCTTCGAGTTCGCCCAGGGAGTCGCGGATTTGCGCCGTGTCGCCCGCCTGGCGTTCAGCGCCGTCATGCAGGCCGCTGCTCAGTTCGGCGAGGGCGCGGCTGCTGCCGGCCACTTCTTCGGCATTGCCGCGAATGGTGCCCACCAAGTCCACCAAGTAAGCGCGCAAACGGTTCAGAGAGGCTTCGATGTCGCGCAGTTCGCGGTTGGTCTTGCCCAGTGCGATCGGCTGGCTGAAGTTGCCTTCGGCCCAGGTGGATAGGGCGGGTGCCAGATTGGTCAGCACCCGTGCCAAGCGGCGTTGCAGGGTGTCGATCAACAGCGCGATCAGCAGGATCAGGCCGATCATCACCCCTTGCATCAGGCGTACTTCGCCTTGGATGAGCCCATGTTGTGCGCGCACGACAGGTTCAAGCCCAGCGATGGCCTGTTGCACGGCGTTGATCTTCTGGTGGGTACTGGCGGCCAGGTCGGCGCGTTGCTGGATCTGTTCGCGGGTGCGCTTGAGTTCGGCGGGGTAGCGGGTCAGCAGGCTGTTGAGCTCGCGCTTGAGGTCGACGCCGGTGTCCTGGGCTTCGGTTTTTTCAGTATTTTCCAGGCCCATCAAGGCGGAAAAATCATCGGTGTTGGATTCGCTGCTGGCTTTGACGCCAAGCAATGGCAGTTGCCCCAGTACGTCGGCTTGGGCGCGAATATTGGCGACTTCGCGCTCAACATCATCGGCCAACTCTGCGCGCCCGCTGCTCACCAGCTTGTCGCGGGCCAGGGACAACCTGCCCAGGTGCTGGGACGCGGTCAGCAGTGGCGGCAAGTAGCGTGCTGCTTCAGGGGAATTGACGCTGATGGCGTACTGGCTCAACTGGTCCAGATTGGCGCCCAATTCGCGCTCTGCTTGCAGCAGCAACGCTTGTGGGTCGCCGGCCAGCTTGCCGGCGGCCAGCAAGTCGGTCTTGCTGAATGCATCCAGGGCCACCAGGCTGGGGCGCAGGTTCTGCGCCAGATCAGCGGGCAATTCATCCAGATGTTGCAGCAGGTTTTCCAGGCTTTGGCTGGCGCTGCTCAGGCGCAGGGCGTCGCCGCTCGCCAGGTACTCGTCGATATTGCGCGCAGCTTGGTTTTGGAACGTCTGGGACAACCCCAGGTAGCGCTCCATCAGCAAATACGGCCGTTCAAGCGCCCGCTGCGACCACCACAGCGTCGCCCCAAGTGCCAGGCACACGGCCACCAGAAGAAGGGTATTGAGATTGGTCAGCAGCTTCAGGCGCATGCGTGGTTTCAACCGACAGCAAAAGGTAAGTGCCTGAAGTTATTGCGTTTTCATTACAGCGTTATGACGGAATCAGTGGATTCCGGTGAAAAGGTGGCACTTTGCTTTGATGCGCGCGCGGCTTGCACACGGTTGCGTCCGGCATGCTTGGCGCGATACAGCGCCTCGTCGGCCTGGGCGGCCATCATCAGGCTGTCGGAGCCGTCGCACAGCTCAACCAGCCCGGCGCTGAAAGTGCACCACAAGTCCTGGGGTTGTGCCGGATAGTGGATTTCGGCAAAGCGCCCGCGGATTTCATCCAGCACCTTGCAGGCCGACTCCAGGTCGGTGTCGGGCATCACGATGGCGAATTCTTCACCGCCGTAGCGCCCGATGTAGTCGGTCTTGCGCAAACGCTGCTTGAGAAACAGCGCCAGGCTCTTGATTACGCGGTCGCCCATCGGGTGGCCGTGACTGTCATTCACGCGCTTGAAGTGGTCGATGTCGAGCATCGCAAAGCTCAGCGGCTTGTTCTCGCGGCGCGCGCGGAAGCTGCAGTCTTCGAGCAATTGCAGGATATGGGTGTGGTTGTACAGCCCGGTCAGGCTGTCGCGCACCATTCGCGCCTTGAGGTGGCGGGCGCGGGCGGCGCGATTGCGCACGGTGGTGATCAGGTGGCGCGGTTTGATCGGCTTGGTGAGGAAGTCGTCACCGCCTTCGCTCATCGCATCCAGTTGCTTGTCGAGGTCGTCTTCGGCCGACAAGTAAATGATCGGCACGCTCACATAGCGGTCGTTATGGCGGATCACCTTGGCCAGTTCGGTGCCGGTGCAGGCGGGCATGTACATGTCGAGGATGATCAGGTCGGGCTGGAAGTCCGCCAGTTCGGCCATGGCCTGGATCGGCTCAATCAAGGTGCGGGTGACGATCCCGGCGCTGTTGAGTAAGCGCTCGGTGTGCAGCGCCTGGGCGCGCGAGTCGTCGATGATCAGCACTTTATAGGGCTCGTACTGGGCGACGCAGGTCAGCACTTCGATTTTTTCCAGCAGGCTGGAGGCTTCCAGTGTGCCGGTCAAAAACTCCTGGCCACCGGCGCGCACGGCGGCCAGGCGGGTCGGGGTATCGGTTTCGTGCAGGCTGAAAAATAACAGCGGCAGCTTTTGCTCCAGGCCTTCCTGGGCTTCGGCAGCGAGCTTGAGGCCCAGGCCTGGGCCGCAGAAATCCACGTCCATCACGATTGCCGACGGCAGGCGCTCGGCCATGGACGCGCGAAACGCTGCCACGCTGTCAAGGGATTGGGCGCTCATGCCAAAAAATTCCAGCTGCTTGGCCAGGCGCTCAGCGCGGTCGTGATCGGCCAGCATCACGTAGATCGGCTTGCGCATCGGCGGCAGGAAGGTTTGTTCCAACTGGTCGCCCTGGCGCAGGCCAGTGCGGGACAGGCGCTGCATCAAACGGTTGAGTTCGGTGATCAGTTGGCTGCTCAGGCGGCCACGATTTTCATCAACAGCTTTGAGTGATTCACCGATGTTGCGTGCCAACTGGCCGTGTTCGGGCTGCTCAAAACGCTCAGCGAAGCGCAGCAGGCGCAGGTTGGCCTCACTGAGTTCTGAGAGGTCGGCGCTTGACCATTCGCTGCGTTGCAGGCGCTGCCAGATCTCAAGAATTTGACGTGCCTGATGAATTACCCGCTGGGCAAAATGCTGCTTGAGACGCTCACGGCTGGGGTCTTCTGGCTCGGTCATATCCTGACTACTAGTAAGGGTGCATGCTGAGGTCGAACTGATGGCTCTATGCTAGCACCTCTTGTCAGCGGGATGAGTGTCATATGTCAATTAACTGCATGTCGGCGATATTCAGTTAATGACCTGACAGTCGCACAGCGTAAAACGCGTGCATCCTTTATAGTCGAATGCTTCCCGCGCGCCAGTTTGGTGAAAAGCCCCGCATGGGCGGGCACGATGGGGTAGGGTTGTGGTCGGAGTGTTTGAACGCACGCCGTCAATTCAAGTGCATGAACTCAAGTGATTGAAAGGATATCGCCATGCTGGACTGGAAAAACCGCGCAGGCAGTGCCAAAGGCCCCGCCCCTGAGCCAAAGTCGGCCAACCGCAGCTATTTTCGTACCCTGCTGATGAGTCGGGCGCTGCTTAGCGTGCTTGGCCTGTACCTGTTGGTCACAGGTGCCCTGGGTTGGTACTGGAGCGAAGAGCCGGCGCTGTTCCCGGTCCAGCAGAACGCGCAAATTGCTGCCGAGAAAGAAGGCAAGCAGATGGTGGTGGGCTATACCACCGTCGAAACCCTCAAGACTGTGGTCGGCACCTTGCTGAACAAGCCAGGTGGCTATATTTCCAACGACCGTTTCCCGCCGGGCCTGTGGATGGACAACATGCCGAGCTGGGAATACGGCGTGCTGGTGCAAGTGCGCGACCTGACCCGTGCCTTGCGTAAAGATTTCGCCCGTTCCCAGTCGCAGTCGGCTGAAGACGCCGACTTGGCGAAGGCCGAGCCGCGTTTCAACTTCGACAACAAGAGCTGGGTGCTGCCATCGAGCGAGTCGGAGTATCAGGAAGGCATCAACTCCCTGAACCGCTATGAAGCGCGCCTGTCCGACCCCAACCAACGCGGCGCACTGTTCTATTCGCGTGCCGACAACCTGAACAACTGGCTGGGTGATGTTGCTACCCGACTGGGTTCGTTGTCCCAACGCCTGTCGGCCAGCGTGGGCCGGGTCAAATTGAACACCGCACTGAAAACCGAAGCCCTGGCACCGGGTGAAGTGCCGCAGGTCGACGAAGAAGTGGTGGAAACCCCATGGATGCAGATCGACAACGTGTTCTACGAAGCCCGTGGCCAGGCATGGGCACTGTCCCATCTGCTGCGCGCTATCGAAGTTGACTTCGCCGACGTACTGGCCAAGAAAAACGCCACGGTCAGCGTGCGCCAGATCATCCGTGAGCTGGAAGCCTCCCAAGAACCTGTCTGGAGCCCGATGATCCTCAACGGCAGCGGCTTCGGCGTACTGGCGAACCACTCGCTGGTGATGGCCAACTACATCTCGCGGGCCAACGCTGCGGTGATTGATCTGCGTCAGCTGCTTAACCAGGGTTGATGATGGACGCTTCTCAACAGGAGGCCGCGCACCGTGCGGCTTCCGATGCTGAACTGATTTGCTGGGTCGACGAGCAGGACAACCTGCTCGGCACCCTCGTCAGGTCCGACCTTCGCCAGCGCGGCCTGATTGGCCGCTGCACGTTTATCTTCCTGTTCAACTCTGCCGGCGAGCTGTGTGTGCACCGGCGTACCCTGAGCAAAGCCATGTACCCAGGATTTTGGGATACGGCGGCGGGCGGCATGGTGGCGGCCGGGGAAGAGTACGCCGACTCTGCAGCGCGTGAGCTGGAGGAAGAACTGGGTGTGGGCGGGGTGGAATTGGTCGAGCATGATCATTTCTACTTTGAGGACGGTAACAACCGGCTCTGGTGCAGATCCTATTCCGCCGTGTGGGATGGCCCCCTGCGGGTGCAGCCCGAAGAAGTCATGGAAGCGCGCTTTTTGCCCATCGAAATTGTCCTGCAGGAGGCCGAACAAAAGCCCTACTGCCCGGACGCACAAGAGGGCTTGCGCCGCTATCTGGCCTCGCGTCGCTAAAGTTGCATAAATTGGCGCCATTTGGCCCTTAGCAAGTCGGCCTTTTGCCGTTACACTGCGCGACTTTTCACCCGAGCCACCTTGGCGGTTCGGTAGCGCTGCCCCTGCCTGAGTGGGGCTTCGCGGTCGGTCGTGCTTGAGCGCGCCGATCAGTCTTCATCCTCCCAAGAGGATTGCCGGTGGCCAAAAAAGCCGCATCCTTCGCCGCCCTTGGTGGCCTGGTATTTTCCACCGATGCAGGTCGACACTGCCCGGACTGTCGTCAGCCCGTGGATTCGTGTACCTGCAAACAGACCCTGATCCCTGAAGGCGACGGTATTGCCCGCGTGAGACGCGAGAGCAAGGGCCGTGGCGGCAAGACGGTGACGACTATCACCGGCGTGCCCCTGGCTGAAGATGCGCTCAAGGAACTGGCTACCACGCTGAAAAAGCGTTGTGGCACCGGTGGCGCGTTGAAAGACGGCGTCATCGAGATCCAGGGCGATCACGTCGAACTGCTGTTGGCCGAGCTGATCAAGCTCGGTTACAAGGCCAAGAAGTCCGGCGGCTGACAGCCTCTTCCCAACCTGTGTCTAAACTCTGTCCTGCGAGTGGGGTCTACCTTCCTTACAGGCAAATCGTCATTTTCATTCTTTAGACTGCGCCAGCCTCCCTGAGAGGTGGCGCCTTCGCCTTCATTTATAGGGGACTTCGATGTCCGTACGACGCACACGCAAAGACGATGGCAGCCAATGGACAGTTGCGGACAGCCGCAGTGTTTACGGGATCCGCCATTGGGGGGCCGGGTATTTCGCGATCAATGACGCCGGTCGCGTTGAAGTCCGTCCGAACGGCCCGAACAGCACGCCTGTCGATCTCTTCGAGCAAGTCGACCAGTTGCGCAAAAGCGGCCTGTCGTTACCGTTGCTGGTGCGCTTCCCTGACATCCTGCAAGACCGTGTACGCCAGTTGACCGGCGCCTTCGACGCCAACATCGAGCGCCTGGAATACCAGAGCAAGTACACCGCGCTGTACCCGATCAAAGTGAACCAGCAGGAAGCGGTGATCGAGAACATCATCGCCACTCAGGACGTGTCTATCGGCCTTGAAGCCGGCTCCAAGCCTGAGCTGCTGGCCGTACTGGCCCTGGCGCCGAAGGGCGGCACCATCGTCTGCAACGGTTACAAAGACCGTGAGTTCATCCGCCTTGCGCTGATGGGCCAGAAGCTCGGTCACAACGTGTTTATCGTGATCGAGAAAGAATCCGAAGTCGGCCTGGTGATCGAGGAGGCTGCCAACCTCAAGGTCAAGCCACAGGTTGGCCTGCGTGTGCGGTTGTCGTCCCTGGCGTCGAGCAAATGGGCAGACACCGGTGGCGAGAAGTCCAAGTTCGGTTTGTCGGCGGCGCAGCTGTTGTCCGTGGTTGAGCGCTTCCGCGCGGCCGGGCTGGACCAGGGCATTCGCCTGCTGCACTTCCACATGGGTTCGCAGATCGCCAACCTGGCCGATTACCAGCACGGGTTCAAGGAAGCCATTCGTTACTACGGCGAACTGCGCAACCTCGGCCTGCCGGTGGACCACATCGACGTGGGCGGCGGCCTGGGCGTCGACTACGACGGTACCCACTCGCGTAACGCCAGCTCGATCAACTACGACATGGACGACTACGCCGGCGTGGTCGTGGGCATGCTCAAGGAGTTCTGCGACGCGCAGAGCCTGCCGCACCCGAATATCTTCTCCGAAAGCGGTCGTTCCCTGACTGCTCACCACGCCATGCTGGTGGTGCAGGTGACTGACGTCGAGAAACACAACGACGAAATCCCGGTCATCGAAAACAAGGAAAGCCTGCCGGAAACCGTGCAATGGCTGGTGGACCTGCTGGGTCCGACCGATATCGAGATGGTCACCGAAACCTACTGGCGCGCCACTCACTACATGAGCGACGTGGCCACTCAATATGCCGACGGCAAGCTAACCCTGGCCGAGAAAGCCCTGGCCGAACAGTGCTACTTCGCGGTGTGCCGCCGTCTGCACAACTCGCTCAAAGCGCGCCAGCGCTCGCACCGCCAAGTGCTGGACGAACTCAACGACAAGCTGGCCGACAAGTACATCTGCAACTTCTCGGTATTCCAGAGCCTGCCGGACACATGGGCCATCGGCCAGGTACTGCCGATCCTGCCGCTGCACCGTCTCGACGAAGAGCCGCTGCGCCGCGCCGTGCTGCAAGACCTGACCTGCGACTCCGACGGCAAGATCAAGCAGTACGTCGACGAGCAGAGCATCGAAACCAGCCTGCCGGTACACGCCCTGAACGAAGGTGAAGACTACCTGTTGGGTATCTTCCTGGTCGGCGCCTATCAGGAAATCCTGGGCGACATGCACAACCTGTTCGGTGACACCGATTCGGTGAACATCTACCAGCGTGAAGACGGTTCGGTGTACAGCGCCGGGATCGAGACACACGACACCATCGAAGACATGCTGCGCTACGTGCACTTGTCGCCGGAGGAGTTGATGACTCACTACCGTGACAAGTGTGCGAGCGCGAAGATCAGCGCGTCGGAGCGTACTCAGTTCCTGGACGCGTTGCGTTTGGGCCTGACGCGCTCTTCGTACCTTTCCTCGTAAGCACAGGCGACACAGATCCAGTGTGGGAAGGGGCTTGCCCCCTCCCATAGCTGGGCCTCGTTTGGTAGTACCTTCTTCGTGGGGGTCAATGATGTCGAGCAAATACCTGCAAGCGCTTACCCTGGCCTTCGCCGCCTTCCTGGCAGCCTGCTCCCCAATAAAAGTGCTCAACGCACTCACCCCCAACAGTACCTTCACCAAGACTTCAGCCATTGCCTACGGCGATGATCCCCGCCAGAAACTCGATATATACCGAGCCGTTCCTGCCGTGCCCAACGCTCCCGTGGTGGTGTTCTTTTACGGCGGCAGCTGGAACAGCGGATCCAAGGACGACTACAGCTTCGTCGGCGAAGCCCTGGCTTCAAGGGGCATCGTGGTGGTGATCGCCGATTACCGGCTGTACCCGCAAGTGCGTTACCCCGCCTTTCTCCAGGACGGCGCCAAAGCGGTGGCCTGGACATATAACCACGCCGCTGAATATGGCGCCGATCCCCAGCAGCTTTATGTGATGGGCCACAGCTCCGGCGCCTACAACGCCTCGATGCTGGCGCTGGATGGGCGTTGGCTAAAAGAAGTGGGCTTGGCGCCGTCGATCTTCAAGGGATGGATCGGCCTGGCCGGGCCTTATGACTTCCTGCCGATTGAAAACCAGGACGTGCGCCCGGTGTTCTTCTTCCCCGATTCACCGCCGGAGTCGCAGCCGATCAACCACGTCAGCCGTGACGCGCCGCCGACGCTGCTGATGGCCTCGACCGACGACAGCTTGGTCAACCCGACGCGCAATACCGCAGGGCTGGCGAAAAAATTGCGCGAGGCGGGTGTGCCGGTCGAGGCGTTCTACTTCACCAGGACCAACCACGCGACGTTAGTGGCGTCTTTCGCCAAGCCGTTGCGCTGGCTGGCGCCAGTGTTGAACCAAGTGACAGCGTTTATCCAAGCCACTGATCCCGCTGGTTCAAGCGCCAGGCTATCGCCCACAAAGTGAGGCTGCGCAGGGCCATGAACAGCAGAAAGGTTATCCACAACCCATGATTGCCCAGGCCCTGCAACGCCCAGGCAAACGGCAGTGTCAGCAACACCGTCAGTAGCATCCCATTGCGCATTTCCCGCGCGCGGGTGGCGCCGATAAACAGACCGTCCAGCAGGTAACTCCACACCGCAATCAGTGGCAGCAGCGCCAGGTAAGGCAGGTAGGTGTCAGCGGTGTCGCGCACGCTGGGGATATCGGTCTGCATGGCGATAAACAGGTGCCCGGCAAAGCTGAACAGCAGCGCAAACCCGACGCTGGCGATCAGCGACCAGCCACCGGCGACCACCAATGAGCGGTGCAGCGATTGGCGGTCGCGGGCGCCGATGGCGTGGCCGCAGAGGGCTTCGACCGCGTGGGCCAGACCGTCCAGCGCATGCGCCGTCAGCAGCAGGCCGTTAAGCAGCAAGGCATTGGCAGCAACGGTGGCATCCCCCAGCCGCGCGCCTTGCACCGTGATCATGAAAAACACCGATTGCAGCGCCAGGCTGCGGATAAAGATGTCGCGGTTGACCGCCAGCAACGGGCGCCAGCTTTGCCACACTTTCAGCGCGGCCCAAGCGATATGGCCTGGATAGGCGCGCAGGGCCTTTTGTGTGAGCGCCAGGCCCAGCAGGGCGCCGGTCCATTCGGCGATGACCGACGCTCTCGCCGACCCGACGACACCCCAATCCAAGCCGAGTACGAACCACAGGTTGAGAGCGATATTCACCAGATTAGTGGTCAGCAGAATTGCCAGCGGCGCACGGGCGTTCTGTGTGCCGAGGAACCAGCCGACCAGCGCATAAGTGGCCAGGGCTGCGGGCAGGCCGAACAGGCGCGTGTGGAAGAAGTCGCGGGTGAGCTGATTCAGCTCGGGGGAGGGCTGCATCCATTCCAGGGCGAGGTGGCTCAGGGGGATGCCCACGGTGCCCAGCAGCATCGCCAGCCCCAGTGCCAGCAACAGACCTTGCAGCAGGATTTGCCGCAGTGCCGCCCCGTCATTGCGCCCTGCAGCCTGCGCGGCAAAACCGGTGGAGCCCATGCGCAGAAAACCCATGGCCCACGCGAGAAAGGTATACAGGCTGGCCCCGACGGCCACGGCGCCCAGTTGATGGGCATGGGGCAGGTGGCCGATGACCATGCTGTCGACCAGGGCTACCAGCGGCACCGAGATGTTCGACAGAATCATTGGCGCGGCAAGGGCCCAGACGCGTCGATGGGTAGGGCGGTGGCGCCAGTCGGTGAGTAAGGTGGACATGCAGGCTCCTTGGGGGAGCGGCATTGTAACCGTCCAGTAGCTACGCAACAGAACCAATGTGGGAGGGGGCTTGCCCCCGATAGTAATAGATCAGCCAGCCTATCTGTAGCTGACCCACTGCTGTCGGGAGCAAGCCCCCTCCCACAGTTTGATCTCCAGTGTGTGGGAACTGGCTTGGCTTGAGCCGATCGAGAACCAAACCACCCTCCGTCGGTCAATGTGACCAGCGCCACATCGGCTTCACCGGCGCTGATATATAGTTCACCCCTCGGTCCCCCTCACTACGAGTGCCCCATGCTTAACAAAGGATTGTTCCTGGCCTGCGCGCTGGCCCTGCTGAGCGCCTGCGATTCCTCTGATAAACCGGCTACGCCGCCCGCGCCTTCAGTGGCGGCAGCGCCGAAACCGGCCAAGGCGGCGGTGGATGTGCCAGCGCTCAAGCAGCGCTATGCCGGGCGTGAGTTGAGCGTGATGGACGTGTCCGAGGTTCAGTTGGACGGGGCCAGCACCTTGTCGGTGAGTTTTTCCATTCCCTTGGACCCCGATCAGAAATTCGCCGAAAAGCTCCATCTGGTGGACAGCAAGTCGGGCAAGGTCGATGGCGCCTGGGAGCTCTCGGATAACCTGATGGAGCTGCGCCTGCGCCACCTTGAGCCGCAACGCAAACTGGTGCTGACGGTCGACGCCGGTGTAAAGGCGGTCAACGACAACACGCTCGCCGCCGAGTACATCGCCCGCCTGGAAACCCGTGACCTACAAGCCACTGTCGGCTTTGCCAGCCGTGGCACCTTGCTGCCGACGCGCCTCGCTGAGGGCCTGCCGGTGATCGCGCTGAACGTCGACAAAATCGACGTTGAATTCTTCCGCATCAAGCCTGAATCCCTACCGTCATTCCTGGCGCAGTGGGGGCGCAACACCAGCCTGCAAAGTTATGAATCCCGCGAACTGCTGCCGCTGGCGGATCTGGTCTACGGCGGCCGTTTCGACCTCAACCCGGCGCGCAACACCCGAGAAACCCTGTTGCTGCCGATCGCCGGCCTTAAGCAATTGCAACAACCGGGCGTGTACCTGGCGGTAATGCGCGCGTCGGGCACCTACAACTATTCGCAACCGGCGACGCTGTTCACCCTGAGTGATATCGGGCTGTCGGTGCACCGCTATGCCAATCGCCTGGATGTGTTTACCCAGGCGCTGGAAGGCGGCAAGGCGCTCGATGGCGTGGACCTGGAAGTGCTCGATGCCGATGGCCGCGTGTTGGGCCAGGGCAAGACCGAGAAGGGCGGCCACGCTGAGTTGCCGTTGCCGAAAAAGGCCCAGGTCTTGCTCGCCAAGCAGGGCGAACAGACCAGCCTGTTGCGCCTCGACAGCGCCGCGCTGGACCTTGCCGAGTTCGACATCGGCGGCCAACCCTCGCACCCGTTGCAGTTTTTTGTGTTCGGCCCACGCGACCTGTATCGCCCCGGCGAAACCGTGCTGCTCAACGCCCTGCTGCGCGACAAGGACGGCAACGCCGTCAAGCCGCAACCGGTGAGCGTCGAGGTACGTCGCCCGGATGAACAGGTCAGCCGCAAATTCGTGTGGGATGCTGACGCATCCGGCCTGTATCAATATCAACTGCAACTGGCCGGCGAAGCACCGACCGGGCGCTGGCAGTTGGTGTTCGACCTGGGTGACGGTAAACCGCAGCTGTATGAATTCCTCGTCGAAGACTTCCTGCCCGAGCGCCTGGCGTTGGAACTCAAGGGCAGCGACACGGCGCTGAGCCCGGCGGATAACCCGGTCATCCAGGTTAACGGTCGTTACCTGTACGGCGCGCCTGCGTCGGGTAATCGGGTCAGCGGGCAAGTGTATGTGCGGCCGCTGCGCGAAGCGGTCAAGTCGCTCCCTGGTTATCAGTTCGGCTCGGTCACCGAAGAAGAACTGAGCCAGGATTTCGAACTGGACGAAAGCGTCCTCGACGCCAAGGGCCAGGAAAAACTGACCCTCGAAAGCAAATGGGCCGAAGCTAAATCCCCCTTGCAACTGATCGTGCAGGCCAGCCTGCAAGAGTCGGGCGGTCGGCCGATCACCCGTCGCCTGGTGCAACCGATCTGGCCGGCCGAGCAACTGCCGGGCCTGCGCGGGCTGTTTGACGGCACCGAAACCAATGGTGATGGCCCGGCGGAATTCGAAGTGCTGCTGGCCAATCAGGACGGGCAGAAACTCGCTGCGCAAAACCTTAAGGTGCGCCTGGTGCGCGAGCGCCGCGACTATTACTGGAACTACTCCGACAATGACGGCTGGAGTTACCACTACAACGAGAAATTCCTCAACCTCGACGAACAGACCCTGAATATCAAGGCCGGCGACACCGCCAAGGTCAGCTTCCAAGTGGAGTGGGGGCCGTACCGCGTCGAAGTCGAAGACCCGCAGACCGGGCTGATCAGCAGTCTGCGTTTCTGGGCCGGTTATCAGGCCCAGGACAACACCGAAGGCGGCGCCGTACGGCCCGATCAGGTCAAGCTGGCGCTGGATAAACCGGCCTATGGCGACGGCGACACCGCCAACGTCACCGTGACGCCGCCCGCTGCCGGTAAAGGCTACTTGCTGGTGGAGTCCGCCGAAGGACCGCTGTGGTGGCAGGAAATCGACGTACCGGCCGAGGGCAAAAGCTTCGCCGTGAAGCTCGACCCGAAATGGTCGCGCCACGACCTGTACGTGAGCGCCCTGGTGATTCGCCCCGGCGAGCGCAAAGCCAACATCACCCCCAAACGCGCAGTGGGCCTGCTGCATCTGCCGCTCGATCGCACCCAGCGCAAGCTTGGCGTGACCCTCAGCGCGCCGGAAAAAATGCGCCCCAAACAACCGCTGACGGTGAAGATCGCCGCCAAAAACGCCGACGGCAGCGTGCCGAAACAGGTGCATGTGCTGGTGGCAGCCGTGGACGTCGGCATCCTCAATATCACCGAGTATCCGACGCCCGATCCGTACTCCAGCCTCTTCGGCCGCAAGGCCTATGGCGTGGACCAATTCGACATCTACGGCCAGTTGATCGAAGCCGGGCAGGGCCGTTTGGCCAGCCTGGCGTTCGGTGGCGACGCCGCGCTGGCCAAGGGCGGCAAGCGCCCGGACACCAGCGTGACCATCGTCGCCCTGCAAAGCGCGCCGGTGACGTTGAACGACAAAGGCGAGGGTGAAGTCAGCGTCAATATCCCCGACTTCAACGGCGAATTGCGCCTGATGGCCCAAGCCTGGAGCGATGACCGTTACGGCATGGCCGAAGCCAAGACCGTGATTGCCGCACCGCTGATTGCTGAACTGTCAGCGCCGCGCTTCCTCGCCGGCGGTGACCAGACCACCTTGGCCCTGGACCTGTCGAACCTGTCGGGCAAGGCGCAGAAACTCGATGTGCAATTGAGTGCCGAGGGGCAGTTGGAATTGGTCAACACTGCCGCGCAGACCGTTGAGCTCAAGCAAGGCCAGCGCACCACCCTGCGCATCCCGGTGAAAGCCTGGGGCGGGTTGGGCAAAGGCAAGGTGAAAGTGACAGTCAACGGGCTGGATCTGCCGGGTGAAAACCTGCCGCCGTTCAGCCGTGAGTGGACCTTGGGCGTGCGCCCGGCCTATCCCGCGTTGCTCAAGCATTACCGCGCAGTGCTTAAAAGCGAACCCTGGAGTTTGCCAGCCGGCACCCTGGATCAGTTCGACACCTCCGGGCGCGAGGCGCTCTTGAGCCTGTCGAGCCGGCCGCCGCTGAACCTCGGTGCACAGATCTCGGCGCTCAAGGCTTACCCCTATGGTTGCCTGGAGCAAACCGCCAGCGGCCTGTACCCGTCGCTGTACGCTGACGATGCCTTGCTCAAGCGTCTGAGCATCCAGGGCGAGCCGGATGCCGAGCGCAAGCGCAAGATCGAGCTGGGCATTGAACGCCTGCTGGGCATGCAGCGCTACAACGGCAGTTTTGGTTTGTGGGGCGCTGACGGTGAAGAGGAATATTGGCTGACGGCCTACGTCACCGACTTCCTGCTGCGCGCCCGCGACCAGGGTTTTGCCGTGCCGCCTGAAGCCTTGAAAAAGGCCAGCGAGCGCCTGCTGCGGTATGTGCAGGAGCGCAACCTGATCGAAGTCGACTACAGCGACAACGCCGAACACACACGCTTTGCCGTGCAGGCCTACGCCGGCATGGTGCTGGCGCGCAGTCAGCAGGCGCCACTGGGGGCGCTGCGCAGCATTTTCGAACGGCGCAGCGATGCGCGTTCCGGGTTGCCGCTGGTGCAGTTGGCCATTGCCTTGCAGAAGATGGGCGACCAGCCGCGCGCGGACCAGGCCTTGCAGGCTGGCTTGGCAGCCCAACGTAGCGCCAAGGAATGGCTGGCCGACTACGGCAGCCCGCTGCGGGACCAAGCGATGATCCTGGCGTTGCTGGAAGAAAATGACTTGGCCAAGGGCAAGCGTGAGGAGCGTCTGTTCACGTTGTCGGATCAACTGGCTGCCAGCCCGTACCTGTCGACCCAGGAGCGCAATTCACTGTTTCTGGCGGGGCGGCTTGGGTTTGCCAAGCCTGAGGCGAACTGGCAAGTGTCCCTCACCGGCAGCGGCGGTGTGCACGAGTTGAACAACCAGCAGTCGACGTTGGCGCTGGAAGGCAACCTGCTGTCCAGCGACCTGAGCCTGAGCAATCAGGGCGAAACACCGGTGTACCAGCAACTGACGATCTCGGGTTACCCGCAAGTGCCCCCGGCACCGGGTGGCGACAACCTGAGCATCCGCCGCGAATACCTGGGCATGAACGGCCAGCCGCTGAACCTGCGCAACTTCAATAGCGGCGACCTGGTGCTGGTGCATTTGGCGGTCAGCGCCAAGCAGCGTGTACCGGATGCCTTGGTGGTCGACCTGCTGCCCGCGGGCCTGGAGCTGGAAAACCAGAACCTGGCCCAGAGTGCCGCCAGCTTGGAAAACGCCAGCAGCCAAGTGAAGGAATGGCGCGAGTCGATGCAGAATGCGGCGCTTAAGCATCAGGAGTTCCGCGATGATCGCTACGTGGCGGCGATCAACCTGGACGGCGATGGCACCACGCACCTTCTGTACCTGGCGCGTGCGGTGACTCCGGGCACCTATCGCGTGCCGCCTCCGCAAGTGGAGTCCATGTATCGACCGAACTGGCAGGCGGTGGGAGAGACCCCGGTGGACTTGGTCATTAAGGGTCGTTGAAGAAGCAATGTGGGAGGGGGCTTGCTCCCGAGAGCGGTGGGTCAGTTGCCAGATGCATTGACTGAAACACTGCTATCGGGAGCAAGCCCCCTCCCACAGGCGATTGCTGACCGTCCTGGCTTAGTGCACGACCCAACTAAGCAGCCAAAGGCCCAGCAGCAGCCAGATAATCCCCATGATGATCGACGCCCGCATAAACGCGCGTACTGCCGAGTACAGCAGCATCAGGCCGACGATCAGCGTGATGATGCTGATAATCGACGTATCCATGCCCAAGGTTCGGGACAGGCCTTCGACAAAGTTGCCCCCGGCATGAGTCAGGGCCCCGAATAATCCGCTGAGGCCGTCGACGATAAAACGGATGATGGAACCGAGCGCCTGGCCCAACCATTCGAAAAAGCTTTCTACCTGCATGTGCATGTCCTGATAAGAGGTGGGCGTGTCTGTGCCTTTGGTTGTTAATGCAACAGGCTAGTTCCCTACCAGCATAGAGGTTTGCCCGTTTGAATTTGCGTTTAGTTGCCCGCTGGACCCTGGCGACCCTTCTGTTGGTGATTGCCCTGCTGTGGCTGGCCGACCGCATCTGGCCGCTGCCCCTGCCCAAGGACGACTTGGCGCGGGTGGTGCTGGCCGAGGATGGCACACCCTTGTGGCGGTTTGCCGATGCCAATGGGGTGTGGCGCTACCCCGTGCAAACCGGTGAAGTCTCGCCGTATTACCTGAATGCCTTGCTCACCTACGAAGACCGCTGGTTCTACCAACACCCTGGCGTAAACCCGTTGGCGTTGGTGCGCGCGACGTGGCAGAACCTGACCGGCGCGAGGGTAGTGTCGGGCGGCAGCACCTTGTCGATGCAGGTCGCCCGTTTGCTCGACCCGCATTCGCGCACCTTCCATGGCAAGTTGCGTCAGCTGTGGCGCACGGCGCAGTTGGAGTGGCACCTGTCCAAGGAAGAGATCCTCAACCTCTACCTGAACCGCGCGCCGTTTGGCGGCACGTTGCAGGGCGTGGCGGCGGCCAGTTGGGCGTACCTGGGCAAATCCCCTGCGCAATTGACCCATGCCGAAGCGGCCTTGCTCGCGGTACTGCCACAGGCGCCGAGCCGCCTGCGTCCAGATCGGCATCCGCAGCGCGCCCAGGAGGCTCGGGACAAGGTCTTGCGCCGCCTCGCCGAGTTCCAGGTATGGCCGCAATCGGCGGTCGACGAAGCCCTTGAAGAACCGCTGCTACTTGCCCCGCGTCTGGAACCGAGCCTGGCGCCCTTGCTCGCTCGCCGCCTGAACCGCCCCGACAGCCCGCCGCTGATCCGCACGACCGTTGACGCCACCCTGCAACGCCGCCTCGAAGATCTGTTGCTGGGCTGGCGCGCGCGGCTGCCGGAGCACACTTCGGCGGCGATCCTGGTGGTGGAAGAGGAAACCATGGCGGTGCGGGCGTACCTGGGCTCGGTGGATATCAACGACGCCAAGCGCTTTGGCCATGTGGACATGATCAGCGCGCTGCGCTCGCCGGGCTCGACGTTGAAACCCTTTCTGTATGGCATGGCCCTGGATGATGGGTTGATTCACTCCGAATCGCTGTTGCAGGACGTGCCCCGGCGGTATGGCGATTATCGGCCGGGCAACTTCTCCATGGGGTTTACCGGCGCGGTGCCGGCGAGTACTGCGTTGTCCAGCTCCCTTAACCTGCCGGCGGTGCAGTTGCTGGAAGCGTACGGGCCCAAGCGGTTTGCCGCCGAGATGCGCATCGGCGGTGTGCCCTTGGTATTGCCCGCGCTGGCCGAGCCGAACCTGGCGCTGATCCTGGGCGGCGCGGGCAGCCGTCTGGAAGATCTGGTGGGCGGTTACAGCGCCTTCGCCCGGGACGGCAAGAGCGCCTCTATCCGACTGCAGCCGGACGACGCGCTGAGAGAGCGGCCAATGCTGTCGCCGGGCTCTGCCTGGATTGTGCGGCGCATCCTCAGTGGGCAAGCGCGGCCGGATCGCGACCCGCGTGCCGAGTTGGTGCAGCGCCCGGTGCTCGCCTGGAAAACCGGCACCAGCTATGGCTTTCGCGATGCCTGGGCGATTGGCGTGGGGCCGCGTTACCTGATTGGCGTGTGGATCGGCCGACCGGACGGCACGCCCGTGCCGGGCCAGTTCGGCTTGGCGTCAGCGGCGCCACTGATGTTGCAGGTGCACGACGTGTTGACCAACCGCGACAGCCAGCGCGGCATCAGCGCGCCAGTCAAACCGGTGCCGGCCAACGTCGGCGTGGCGGCGATCTGTTGGCCGCTGGGCCAGCCCATGAGCCGCAGCGATCCCAATTGCCGCCGCCAACGCTTCGCCTGGACCCTGGACAACACCACGCCGCCGACCTTGCAGGCGTTGGATCAACCGCTGAGTGTGGGGTTGATGGAAAGTGTCTGGGTCAATGCCAAGGGCTTGCGGGTCGATGCTCATTGCCCCGGCGCAGTCGCCAAGCCTATCGCCCTGTGGCCAGCACCGCTGGAACCTTGGCTGCCAAGGGCCGAACGCCGTGAAGCACGCATCCCAGCCGCCGACGCGGATTGCCCGCCGCCGGCGCTGGCCGCGTCTTCACCGTTGTCCATCGTTGGCGTGCGTGAAGGCGACCAATTGCGCCTGCCCGCCGCCAGCCAACAAGCCCTGCGTCTTAAAATCTCCGCCCTGGGCGGCAGTGGTCGACGGTGGTGGTTCCTTAATGGCGCGCCGTTGGGCGACAGCGCCAATCAGGACTTTATCAATGCCAGTTTCGAGCGACTGGGCCGCTATCAATTAAGCGTGCTCGATGAGGCGGGGCAGACGGCCAGGATTGAGTTCAGCGTGGTGGATTAACTTGCCTTCTCTGAATTTCCGCCGGAAGCTACACACCTTCAGGAGCCCCTCCCATGAACCTCGAACACCTCACCGAACGTCTGCACCGCATCCGCGATACCAACAACTGGAAGCAGTTCCACAGCCCCAAAAACCTGGCCATGGCTGCCAGTGTGGAAATGGCTGAGCTGGTGGAAATCTTCCAATGGCTGACCGAAGACCAATCTCGCCAGTTACCCGCTGACAAACTCGCCCACGCCGGCCAGGAAGTCGGCGATATCGTGCTGTACCTGCTGCTGTTGTGCAGTGAGCTGGGCCTGGACATGAATGAGGTGGTGCGCGCCAAACTGGCTGACAGCGAACGGCGGTTTGCCCATGAGTGATCGTCATTTCGACCAGTTGGCTACACGCTTTGCAGAGAAAATCTACGGCGGTGCCAAAGGCGCAATCCGCCTGGCGGTGCTTCAGGCCGACCTGGCCGAAGCCCTGCCGGAACGCCCGTTACGCGTGCTGGATATCGGCGCAGGCCTGGGGCATATGTCGCTGTGGCTGGCCGAGCGCGGCCACCTGGTGACCCTGGCCGAACCCGCCGAGCCGATGCTTGAGGGTGCGCGCCAACGCTTCGCCGAGGCCGGGCAAACGGCGACCTTTATCCAGGCGCCCTGGCAAGACCTGCTTGGCCAGCTCACCGAACCTTACGATCTGGTGCTGTGTCACGCGGTGCTGGAATGGCTGGCCGAACCCCATGCGATCCTGCCGGTGCTGCACCAGCTGACCGTGCCCGGTGGCTGGCTGTCCCTGGCGTTTTACAACCGTGATGCGCTGATTTATCGCAACCTGCTCAAAGGCCACTTCCGCAAAATGCGCAAGAACGACATGGCCGGCGAAAAGCAGAGCCTGACCCCGCAACAGCCCCTCGATCCCCGCGAATTAGCGGCGCAACTCGACGGGCTTTGGCAGGTCGAAAGCCAAAGTGGCGTGCGGGTTTTTCACGACTATATGCCGGTAGAATTCCAGGCCCGCGCGGATTTACAGGACCTTGTAGAGATGGAACTCGCTCACCGTCGTCACCCAAGCTTTGCCGGACTTGGGCGTTATTTGCACTGGATCTGCCGTCCGGTTTAAGCGGCCCAGCCTGCGGAGGTCGAAATGCGTCGTCTCTGTTTGATTTTGTTATCCCTTGGGCTGGGCGCGTGCTCCAGCCCTAACCCTTATGTGGCGGCTTCTGCGCCCATGCCACCGGCGCCGGCCCAGGCAGCCACTACGTTCGATGCCAGTGCGTACCCAGCGCCGGTACGCGACTACGGGGCCTACCGTAATTGGGCCTGGCGCAACGGCCAACTGCCGGCGGGCTCGGCATGGGCTGATTCGGCGCAGATTGCCGAAGCCGTCAGCGGCGCCCTCGACCAGCGTGGCCTGCGCCCTTTGCACGACAACCGGGCGCCCGACCTGCTGGTCAGCGCGGATGTGCGCCTTGAGAAGCGTCTCAAGCAAGTCCAGGACGATTATGGCTACGGTTACGGCGGCTATAACCGCTACGGCAATGGCTATGGCATGTACAACTCGGCGCCGATCGTGCGCACCTACGAGGTGACGGTTGCGGTGGTGCGGGTCAACCTGTTTGATGCCCGCAGCGGTCAGCCCGTGTGGAGCACCAGTGCCGAAACTGCCAGCCAGGGCAGCCTCAGCGAACGTGCTGACGCTTTGCGCCAGGCCGTGCAAAAGGCCATGACCGCTTACCCGCCCAGTTAACCGCTATTCTCATTTCAAGCGCAGTTCGCTCTTTGGAGAAAACCATGTTTCGTCGCATCGCTATGCTCGCTTTTGTCGTGCTGCTGGGCGGTTGCCAGACCAACCAGGTCAACCACGATTTTGACGCCAGCCGAGACTTCGGCGCCTACCGCAACTGGGCCTGGAAAGATCCGGCCCTGCAATACCGCCCAGATGATCCACGGATCAAGAGTGACCTCACCGAACAGCGCATCCGCCAGGCGGTAGGCGAGCAACTCGACCAACGGGGCCTGCGCCCAGCCGCAGCCGGCACCAAGGCTGACCTGATCGTTCAGGCCTACCTGATCGTCGAAGACCGCCAGCAACAAGTCACCACCAATTACGGCGGCGGCTGGGGCGGCCCGTGGAACGGCTACTGGGGTGGGCCGATGTACAACGAAACGCGCAACATCACCTACAAAGTGGCGACCATCCAGATCGACCTGCTCGATGGCAAGGACGGCAAACTGGTATGGCGCGGCAGTGATGAGCAGATGATGGGCAGCACGCCCAACCCACAGGACCGCAACAACGCGATCCGCACGACGGTGACGCGCATCCTCTCCAGCTATCCGCCGCACTGACTTCAGCCGCCGCGATTTGTGGCGCTTGGCCAGCGCACATTCCAAGCCTTGTCTACACTCCACAGCACCTACGGAGAGTAAGCGCTAAGGAGTGCTCGATGTCTCCCGGACTTCGTTGCAGGCAGCGTGGTGCGATCGGCTTGATGGCGGCCTTGACGCTCGGTTTGGCGTTGGTCTTCTTACTGCTGGTGGTCGACAGCGGGCGGCTCTATCTCGAAAAGCGCAAGTTGCAAGGCATTGCCGACATGGCCGCGCTGGAAGCGGTCCAGCGCAATGGCGATTGCCTGGCCGCGAACAACAACACCGCCACCACCTATGCCGGCGCCAGTGCGGTGCGCAACGGCTACATCATTCCCCCCGCCAATGCACTGGACGTGCGCTGTGGTTCGTTGACCACGGCGGCTTCGAATCTACGGGTGTTTTCCGCAGATGCCACCAAGCGCGATGCGATTCAAGTGATCGCCTCGCGCCCGGTGTTGACCAGTGTCGCCGGTGGTATCTGGTCGATGTTCAA
This sequence comes from Pseudomonas sp. H1_D04, assembly GCF_054683855.1. Taxonomy (NCBI): domain Bacteria; kingdom Pseudomonadati; phylum Pseudomonadota; class Gammaproteobacteria; order Pseudomonadales; family Pseudomonadaceae; genus Pseudomonas; species Pseudomonas sp. H1_D04. The sequence goes on along the minus strand of NZ_CP162826.1, from coordinate 1,431,380 downwards.
TGGCGGCGCCTACAGCCTGACCACCCTGTTGACGGCCAAGGCCGTGGCCGCGCCGAAGATTTTGCCGCCCCAGGCGCAATTGACGATCAAGTCCACGTTGGTGACGGTCAACTCCACCGATTCCGCCGCGCTGAACCTGCTGTTCGGCAAGTTGTTGGGCGGTAACCTGTCGCTCGATGTGGCGGGTTGGCAGGGGTTGGTGGACACCGATCTCAACCTGTTGAGTTACCTGAACCAGTTGGCACTGAACGTGGGCGTCCAGGCGGGCAATTACGACGAGTTGCTGGCCAAGAACCTCAAGCTCGGTCAACTGATCGATGCGGCGGTAACCGTGCTTCAAGCCGGGTCGGGTACCGCGACGGTGGCCGCCTCAGGGCTTACGAAGATCAATGCATTGGTGGGCAATCTCGACGTGACGCTGGGCAGCCTGTTGCAATTGCAGACAGGGGCAGTGTCCGCCGGGCTTAACACCACGTTGAACGCGTTCCAGCTGGCTGAGGCATTTGTGCAATTGGCCAACAAGAAGAACGGGGTGGTGGCTGCGGTGCCTGTGACCATTCCCGGTGTGACGGCGAATCTCAAGCTCAAGGTCATTGAGCCACCCATACTGTCCGCGATCGGTGACCCCACCTATGCCAAGAATAAAACCGATGCGAGTACGCGGATTTATGTGCGCACGGCGCAGGTAAGCCTGGGGCTGACAGTGACGCTGCCGGTACTCAACATCCCTGCGGTGAATCTGGTTGTGAACGGCTTGGTCGCTCCGCTTACGGACGTGCTGAACAATTTGCTCAGCCTGAACCTGGCCGGGACTGTCAGTTCGCTGCTGTGTGCCGTGGGAGGCGTTCCTTGTCAGACCACAGACTTGAGGCTGCTGTCTTCCGCCACTAACCCGCCGGTTCCCAGTGTGGATGTGATTCTTGAGCTGGGCATTGCTGAAAGCTATGTCACAGGGTTTACCTGCGCGAGTGACGCGACCAAAACGCTGACCACCCAAACCAATGCGTCGGTGGTGAGCATCAAAGTCGGCCAGAGCCCTACCCTGATCGATTCACTGGGAGCCAGCCCGCCGCTGGCGTCCGTGCCACCGCTGCCGGTGATCGATATAGGCGCGGTGACGTGCCTCAAGCCGCTGCTCGGGCTCGGGCCCACCGTCTGCGATTACCCTAATCGCAAAGCGTTTTATGGTGGGGGGATTGGGATGCTTATCGACCCCAGCGTGGGCTCAGTGACTTCGGCGGGGGGCGCTTACACCTACAACCAGCCACCGGAGATCAAGCAGCCACCGCTCTATCATTCGCTATCGACTGCTAGCCTGGTGACGTCCCTCGGACAGGCTTTGCAAACAGGGCTGAAATTCCAGGTTTACAAGCCTACGGGGTTCAATCTGCTGGGCGGGTTATTGGCGACCAGCGCAACGCTGCTTAACGATTTGAATAGCACGCTGGGCAACGTCATCGGCACTGTCCTTAGCCCAATTGTCGACCCGCTGGTAAACGGCTTGCTGTCCACCTTGGGCATCAACCTCAACAAAGTTGAAGTCGGCGCCAACCTCAGTTGCAGACCCCACGGGCAAGCGGCATTGGTGCTTTAAGCCTCCACGATCGGTAACTCCACACAAAACCTGGCGCCTTCTGCGCCATTGACGACGCTCAGCCGGCCGCCCATGTTTTCCACAATTCCGTAGCTCACCGACAACCCCAGCCCCGTGCCCACGCCAATCGGCTTGGTGGTGAAGAACGGCTCGAAAATCCGTTCCAGCAGGCGAGGGTCAATACCGCCGCCGTTGTCCTCGACCCAGATCCGCACGTGGCGGCTGTCGTGCTCGCAATGCAGTGCGATCCAAGGGCGCAGTGCCGGGTTCTGTTCGCGATTGCTCAGCAGTGCATCACGGGCGTTGACCATCAGGTTGATCAGTACTTGTTCCAACTGGTCGACGTAGCCTTTGACCTGCACGGTGAAGTCCACCGGGGTGACGCGCAGGTCCATGCCTTTGCCCTTCAAGCCTTCGCTGAGCATCGACAGCGTGCCCTCCACCGCCTGTGCCGGGTCGAAGGGCTGCTGCTCGATTTCCGAGCGGCGCCCAAACACCCGCATATGGTCCACCACCCGCGCCGCGCGCAGCACTTGGGCGTCGATGCGCTGAAGTTTTTCGGTGAGGTAATCGACGTCTGCGTTGCCGCTACTCAGGCGCTTGAGCACGTTGACGATGGCCATGCGCATCACGTTCAGCGGTTGGTTGATTTCATGCGCCAGGCCCGTGGCCATTTCGCCGAGGGTGGCCATCTTGGCGCTTTGGGTCAGCTGTTGCTGGGAGCGGCGCACTTCCGTGTTATCCCGGCCTACGGCTTGCACTTCCACCAGCGCGCCGCGCTCATCAAACACCCCGCGGTCCGACCAGACCCACCAGGCATGCTCGCGGCCAGGCAGTTCCAGGCTGATTTCGGCGGTGCTGACCGGGAACTCCGGAGTCAGTTGGTTGATGCGCTGCTCAAAGGCTTGGCGCTGCTCTACCGACAACCAATGCCCCAGGTTCATCCCCGGCAGCTGCGTGGGCAAACATTCCAGATAGTTGGCCAGCGGTGTGTTGCCGAAGGTCAGGGTCAGGTCTGGTCGGTAGCGGCAGATCATGGCCGGGGAGTCTTCCACCAGGATGCGATAGCGCTCTTCGCTCTTTTTGATCTGTTCGGCGGCCAGGGTCGCTTCGGTGACGTCCAGCCATAGCCCGACGGCCTCTACCGGTAGACCCAGTTCATCGCGCAGCAGCTTGGCTTCGTCGAGCAGCCAATGGTCTACGCCGTGTTTATCGCGAACGCGGTAGCGGCTGCGCACGTTGCCTTCGCGAAGCAGTTGGCGAGTGCGCTCGAAGTAGAGGTCACGGTCATCGGGATGAATCCATTCGATAAGACTGGCCGGCGTGCATTCTTCGAGGGTGCGGCCGAGTAGAGGCAGCAGGCTGTCGCTGAAAAACAGCGGCTGCAGGGTGCCTTCGACATACCGTTGTACGTAGATGATTGCCGGTGAGCTGGCGATCAGGTTGTCCAGCCTTGCGTGAGCGGCGGCGGCTTGATGCTGCTGGTTTTTTATATCGCTGATATCCAGCATGAAGCCGATCAGCCGCCGTGTGCTTCCCACCCCTAACGCTTGGCCTTGAACGCGGTACCAAAGGGGGTTTTGTGCGGCGTCCATACGATGCAGACGTACGCTGGTGGACACCGGTTTGCTCGTTGTCTGCAAGTCTTGCAGGCGACTGGCGAGCTCCTGGCGGTCAGCGGGGTGGATCAGCATCAGCCACTCTGTCAGGGCCATGCGCGGGGTGCTGTGGTTGGGGCTCAGGTGCTGTAACAACTGCGGTGCCAGCTGGATCTCTTCAGTGTCTGGTTCGAGTTCCCACCAACCGGTGCCCAGTAACCCCTGCAACGCTTCCAGCCGGTCAAGTTGCTGCTGATGACGCTGCTCGCGAAGGCGGCTGAGTAATGGGGCGGCGATGGCGGCGGTCAGTTGGAGCCAGTCACGGTCACTGGCCTTTTCTTCGCCGCGATAAAACCCGCAAAGCAGCCAGGCGGCAACGCCATGGTCGTCACGGTAGGGCACCAGGAAGCCTGCGGCATTGTTGAAAATGCCCTGCAAGCGCGGGTGCTCGCTGTGGCCATGGTTCAGGCTCAGGTTCAAGGGGGTCTTGCCGTCGAGGCTGTCCAGCGCGGTTCCCAGGGGCTGTCCGTCGTGCCACAGGGCAGGTGCATCGTGTGCGCGATAGTGGCTGTGGATCAACCAACCCTGCTCCTGGCTATCGAGCAGGGCAATGGCGACACAGGGAATCTGCAAGCATTGCGCAATGCTTTGCAGGTTGTCTTGGAGTTCCTCGGGCAGGCGCGCCAGGCTGCAAACCCACAGTCGCTCACTGATCTGGGCACTCAGGTACTGATTCTGTTCGCGGGTTTCAGCTTGATTGCGGTGGGCAATCAAGTCGCCGATGTCGAGCAGTTGTAATACCCAGCCATCACCTTGAGGTTGAATCCAGCCTCGGGTTTGCAGGACGCGCCCCGCATGCGCCTTGAAATCCAGGTCCAGGGTTTGTCCTTGCCAGTCGCCGGGGCAGCCCTCGATCACCACGGCGCTGTGGGCATCTACATAGTCCAGCAGTGGCATCGGTTGTTGCGAGTCGGTTGTTTTCGCCAAGCGATGGCGCAGCGCGCCGTCGGTTTGCAGCACGCGACCCTGATTATCCAGATAAATGTGCAGGCCGGCGTTCGCGGGGGCGTGTGCTGGCGAAGCAGAGATACCCGGAGGGCGGCCCAGGAGTCGATCGAAAAACCTTTCCCCCGAGTTCAAAACTGCAGGCTCGCTTGGGCCGAGAGTGTCGTAGGCAAGTTGGGCACAGTGCCGAAGCCCGGCAGGACCAGGAAGGGCAGAACGCTCTTGAGGTTGTCGGAGGGGTAATTGATTCGTACGGTCAGCATCCCGGTGCCCGAATAGTCAGCTGTGACATAGGCCGGTACGAATTTGAAGGCCGGCGGCAGCCACTGCAATTGCGCCTGGGCGGCACTGATCGCGCGGGTTTTCAGCGCATCGGTGTAGCCAGGCGTCGTAGGGTCAAGCGCCACGCCGCGTCTTACACCTTCTGCCGTTGCCTGGTTGAACGATTGCAGCAGCAGTAACGGCAGGCTGTAACTGACCAAACCATAAAACACGGCAAAAAAAATCATGAATACCATCGCGAACTCAAGCGCGGCGGCACCTTTCTGTTTTCTAGGGAGGCCCTTTTTCATGACTGCGTCTACCCTGACAACCACTACCTGATATCAGCATAGAATCATTCAGCGAAAAGGGATTTTTTTACGTGATTCATAGCCTGTTGCTGTTTGTTTGGCTGGCGTTATGCGCCGTGCAAGATATCCGTCAACGCCAGATCGCCAACCGCCTGACGTGGGGTGGGTTGCTGCTGGCATTGGTTTATTTGCTCTGGAGCGGGTCCACCTGGCTAGGGGCATCCGCTGCCGAGGGCGGATGGGCGTTTACCCTGGCGCTGCTGTTTACCTTGCCCGGTTATGCCTTAGGTCGGCTGGGCGCGGCGGATGTGAAGTTATTGGCGGCGTTGGCGTTGGCAACCAACAGCCAGTACTTGCTCGGCACGTTTGTCGGCGCAGGGCTGGCGAGCGTTGCATGGTTGTTGGTGGCGCCCAGGATGTGGCCGCTGATGAATCAAGGAGTTAGAAACGCTCTTTGTCACCTTGAGCCGCAGGCGTCAAACAAACAGCCATTTGCGCCCTTTTTGTTCGTCGGATTTGTACTCGCTTGGGCTTGGATCCCATTAGTCGTGACGTAGCCTAGTGCTATGTACATAGTAAGAAAGTACGTCTACGTTTAAGGGTGAGTTGTACGGAAAATAAGCGGTTGGAATGGAACGGTTGGTCTTTGGCTTGCCCAGGCATGGAGTCGCGCGTGAACAAGCTTACCTCTCTAGTGAAAGTGCTCGTTGTCGATGATCAACCTTTGATCGTGGAAGAGCTGTGCGAATACCTCGAAAGCAGCGGCTATCGCTGCATCCCATGCCATTCCAGCCTCCAGGCTGTAAAACGTTTCAGCGAAGACGCTGACATCGGCCTGGTGCTGTGCGACCTGCATATGCCGGAAATGGACGGTATCGAGTTGGTGCAGGCGTTGCAGCGTTTGGCCGGTAAACAGCGTGCCTTTGAATCCATCATGCTGACGGGGCGCGCCGACAAACAAGATGTCATCAAGGCCCTGCGCGCAGGAATCGCGGACTATTATCAAAAACCGATCAATCTCCCCGAGTTGCTGGAAGGGTTGCAACGTCAGGAGGCGGTGCTGCAGGAACGGCATAAAAGCCTTGAGCTGGGGCACCTGAACCAGAAGCTGCAATACCTGTCGGCGTCCATCGATGACCTTTATCACGATCTCGACAAGGTGCGTAGCAACCCTCAATCCTCCATCACCGCCACCGAGGCGCAGGGGGAGGGTGAAGCACTTGATGTGGAGATGCCGGTTATTTTCAAACAGCTGTCACCGCGTCAATTGGACGTTGCACGGCTGGTGGGCAAGGGGCAGACCAACTACCAGATTGCCTGTGAGCTGGGCATCACTGAAAACACGGTGAAGCTCTACGTTTCCCAGGTGTTGCGCCTCACCCATATGCATAACCGCACGCAGTTGGCGCTGGCGCTGTCACCGAGCAATTCGGCGATACGCCAGCGGGTGACCGCCCACTAGTTGCTACCGCTCGGCGAGGTACCGCCTTGTTTCTGGTCGTAGTACTCAGGAATAGGGTGCTTGTAGCTCTCTATCAGGCGCAGCATGGCGCCCTCGCGTTCAGCGGGGGTCGCCTTCTGCGGCTTGGACGACGCCAGTTGGCCGCTGACCTGCAGCTGTAGCCAGCCTTCGGTCTGTTTCTGTTGAGGCGAAGACGGGCCGGGCTCAATGGCCATGGCGGTCAGGGGCAGCGTTGCCAGCAGCAGGTTGGCGAGCAATGCGAGTTTCATCTGGATTCTCCCTGATTGACTGACTTGATAGGCGCCTGCAAGGCATCTCTGACAGCCGCTATTTGATCCTTGGCGGGCGACGCAGGCGAACGCTTGAGTTGCTGCGCCCGGGCCTGGGCCTGGCTGACTTGAACGGGGCTCAACCCCATGCGACTGACCACTTGTGCGGCCTGCCCCCAGTTGTCCTGGTAGATCAGCAGGGTCACCAGGTTAATGGCGGCCAACTGATTGCTCTGGTTGAGCTCCATGGCGGTGAGGAACTCGAAACGTGCATCGTCCATACGCAGTTGGTTGAGGTAGACCACTCCTAAGTCATTGCGGATTTTTTCATCGGTAGGCGAGAGCTGGGCGGCCCGTTGCAAATGGGCCAGTGCTTTACCGTTGTCGCCCTTGGCGACGGCGAGTTGCCCGAGTCCATGTTCGCCTTCAGCCGACAAGCATGTACCCAGCAGAGTTTTGTACAACGGCTCTGCGTCGTTGCGCCCTAACAGCCGGTAGACCTTTGCTTTGCGCAAGCGTACTTGAGGCAAGGAGTCCGGCAGATTTTGCAGATTGGCCAGGCTGGCGTGCAGCTTGCCGTCGTTGGCCATGTCGTCGGCGAGGTTCAGCGAAAGCTCCTGGTCGGCGCTGGGCTTGGAGCAACTGCCGTTAGCGGCGAACCCGGACCAAGGCGTCTGGCCCAGGTTCGCGCAGCCGCTCATGAGCAACAAACTGCACGCGGCAATCAGTGTTTTCATCGGTTGTCCTTTCAAGGCCCCATGGCCTTCGAGATGGCGATAAAGCCGGGACCGGCCAGTACGATCAGTAACGCCGGAAACAGAAAGACCATCATGACCACGGACATCTTGGCCGACATCTTGGAAATGTATTCCTGCATGCGCGTCAGGCGCCGGTCGTCCAGCAGTTGCTTGAGTGCCTGCAGCGACTTCATGGCGCCGCCGCCCTGATGCAGCAGCTGTTGCAGAATCGTGCAGGTGTCACTGAACTCATCGACGCTCAGCATCAGGCTGGTTTTGTTCAACTCTTCGCCAAGCTCCAGGCCCGAGTCCACCCTGGCCAGCACAATGCGCAATTCCGAAGTGAGTACCGGCAGCAGCTTTTGCGCTTCTTGGGACATCACGCGCAAGGTTTGCTCAACGGCCATGCCGGATTCAAACAGGATGCGCAGCAGCGGAATGAAGGTCGAGATTTCCTGGGTGATCTGCTCCTGGCGCCGTTTGGCCAGCGACGCGAGCACGCGCTTGGGCAGCAGGTAACCCGTGGCCAGCCCGAGGAAGGGCGCTAGCCAAACGGGGTCCGCATCAGGGAAAAACACGCTTTGTATCAGCAGCGTCAGGCCCAGCAGTACCAGTGGCGCGCCCACTTGGCAGGCGGCGAACATCGAGCGCTGCCCGGCCTTGCGCCAGCCAATACGGTTGAGCAGGGTTTGGGTTTCGTTGTCGAGGCTGATGGTGCGTTGGCCAATCCGGGTGTTGCCCAGCGTGCGCAACCATCGGCCTATCTTGTCTTCACGCTCGGTCTCGCCCTGCAGCCGAGAGGTGACCACGCGCTGTTGACGACGGTGAGCCAGGACGTTACCGACCAGCAGTAACGTCGCTGCGAAAAACAATACTGCGCTGATCAACATGGCCATGTCAGACGCTCCTCAGCATGCGCCACAGGGCGATGCAACCGAAGACCTGCATGGCGAAGGCACCAATCAACATCCACCTGCCGCTGTCATCGGCCCACATACCCACCAGATACGTTGGGTTGGTCACCAGGAAGTAACCGGCCACGCTGATCGGCAGCAACGCCAGCACCACGGCGGTCACGCGAGTCTCCCCCGTCATCGCCCTGAGTTGGCGAGCGCCCTGGTCCCGTTCGCGGATCATTTTGATCAGGTTTTCCAGCAACTCGCTGGCGTTGCCGCCATAGCGATGATTGACCTTCAACCCCAGGGCAAAGAGGCGCAGCTCATCCTGTTCGTAAAACTCGGCAAAGTCGTGCACCGCATCCGGCAGGCTGACCCCGAGGATGACATTGCGCTTGATGCGTCCCATGGACTTCTTCAGCGGGTCATCACTGGCTTCAATGCCACCCAGCACGGCGTCCGCCAGCGTGCGGCCGGATTTGAGGCTGCGTACGGCGTGATCGAGCAACTGAGGCAATTGCTCGATCATCCGGCGCAAACGGCGTTGATAGCGCAGGGCCAGGTAGAACCGCAGGATCAGTGGCGGCAGTACGACCATCGTCAGCAAGCCCAGCCATTCGGCAGCCAGGAAACCGAGCGCCACGCCAAAGCCCCAAAGCATGAGCCATAGCCCCAGGCGTTCGGTGGGCTTGCCCAGGCCGGCACGGATGAACATACGTTCAAGGCTGGTCACGACGGCCTTGTCATTCACTGCCTTAGGTTGGCCCTGGCCCAGTCGCTCCATCACACGCTCGGCCTGTGCCTGGCGCAAGCCACTGCGCATCATGTGCGTCGCCAGCAACAGCATGCCCAGAGAGATCAATGCGAGCAGGATCGGACCGATCATCAGGCGGCTCCTACAACGGCAGCGGGATTTCGCGGCGCAGTTTGTCGCCGGCGGGGTTGATGGCTTCGCGCAGGAAACCGAAGCCGGTGCGTTTGTCATGCCGGAACAGTGTGTTGGTGACGTACACGTCATCACGCACGCCCACGACTTCCACCACTTCACTGACGCAACGGCGACCGTCGGGCAAACGCGTCAGTTGGATCACCACATCCAGTGCCGCGCAGATCATCTGGCGCAGGGTTTTCTCCGCGACCACACGGCCGGTGAGTCCCACCAGCGTCTCCAGGCGCAGCAGCGCATCCTGTGCGTTGTTGGCGTGCACGGTGCTCATCGACCCGTCGTGGCCGGTGTTCATCGCCGTGAGTACATCGAGCACTTCCACGCCACGAATCTCCCCCAGAATGATGCGGTCCGGGCGCATCCGCAGGGCGTTGCGAATCAGGTCGCTGGCCTTCACTTCGCCGTGCCCTTCGGCATTCGGCGGGCGGGTTTCCAGGCGTACTACGTGGGGGTGGCCCAGTTGCAGTTCGGCCACATCTTCGATGGTGACGAGCCGCTCATGGGGGTTGATCAGTTGGCTCAGAATGTTCAGCAGCGTGGTTTTACCGGTGCCGGTACCGCCGCTGATCAAGATGTTGCAGCGCTTGCCCACGGCCTCTTGGAAGAACTCGAAAATCAGTTGATCGATGGTCTGCATGGCCATCAGGTCGCTGCTTTTGAGCATGTCCTTGCGAAACTTTCGGATCGACAGGCAGGGCCCGTCCAGGGCAATCGGAGGAATGATCGCATTGACCCGACTCCCGTCCGGCAACCGCGCATCGACCATGGGTGACGACTCATCCAGTCGTCGCCCCAAGGGTGCGAGGATGCGTTGCATGACCCGCTCCACATGGTGGTCGTCGATAAAACGCAGGTCGCTTTGGTGCAGCAGGCCATCGCGTTCGACGAACACTCGGTGGGGGCCGTTGACCAGGATTTCAGTGACGGATGTATCGCGCAGCAGCACCTCAAGCGGCCCGAAACCGGTGAGTTCGTCGACGATTTCTTCTGCCAGGCGCTCCATTTCATAGCGGGAGATCGCCAGGTGCATGCGGGTGATGTACTCGGCGACTTTATCCATCACAAATTGCGCCAAAGATTGGCGCGTGCCTTCCAACAGGTTTTTCCCCGACTCCTCTATGGCATCGATGATGTAGCGGTGCAGGACCAGTTTGAGGCCGTCGTGATCGGTGTTGTCGACGGTGCCGCGTAAGGGCGAACCGAACAGTTTATCGCTGCTCATTTCGTACTCCAGAGACGGGTAAGCCAGTTGGCCGGTGGTTTCTCAAGGCCTTCGGAGCGTTTGGCCAGGCGCTCGCCAAGGGTGCGCAGGCCTTGGGTGAGCGGCTCGCGGGGCGATAACGCAAATAAGGTCTGGCCCTGATTTTTGGCATTCAGGCGGATTTCCGCGCTCAGGGGCAGCACCGCAATCACTTCCAGGCCGAAGGTCTTGCCCAGCGCTTCGGCCTCCGGTGCGGCGCCTTTGATATAGCGGTCGACCAGCAGACGGCCGTGCTCCAGTTTCATGCCTTTTTCACGCCATCGATTGAGCACCGCCAGGTTGCGTCGGCAGTCGAGCACGCTTTGATCGGTGCACCACAGCAACTTGTCGCAATGGCTGACGAAGGTGCGCAGCGCTTCGCTGTCCGGCTGGCCGGTAAGGTTTACGACAATGTGCTGGAAGTGTTGGCGCAGGGCGCTGAGCAGCATGTACAGCTCGGCAGCGCTGGTTTGCTCCAGCGATTCGTCGCCGTCGGTGTAGGCCAGAATGCGCAGACCAGCCTCGGCCGAGGTAAAGGCGCTGTTGATCAAGGTGGCATCCAGGCGTCGTAAGTGGCGCAGGGCATCACCGAAGTGAAACGAGCTTTCCAGGCCCAACAGCGCCAGGCTGTCGCCCCGAGGCAGTCCCAAATCCAGTACCAGGGTTTGCTGCCCGCTTTTTTGCACCACTTGCGCCAGGTGGGTGGCCAGTAACGCGCCGTCGGTACCGCACTGGGTGCCATAGAGCACCGTCAGGCCACCCAGGTGAGTGGTGTGGCTGACCGTCGGCAGGCGCTTGCTCAGGCGTCGAACCAGGCCGGCCACTTCACTGGAGCGCGAGCCATAGGCGACAAAGTCGCGGGCGCCGGCCCGCATGGCATTGAGTACGAGTTGATTGTCCATGCCGTCGCCCAGCGCGACGATGGCCAACATGGGTTTGGCCTCCAGTGCCCCTTCAATCAGGGCACATTGCGTGGTGACGTTTTCACGGTCCAGTCCGATGAAGACCAGGTTGGCGAAGGTCACGTCGACCAGTGCCAGCAGTTCGTCCAGACTGCCGCCGCCGGCACTGACCACTTGGCCCAACGGTGCAAGCGCGCCCTGAAGCCACTCCAGATCGGTGCTGTTACGCGTTATTGCCAGAAACGTTTGGCTCAGGCTTTCGCTCATTGGGACAGCCCCGTGCGACGGTCGAAGTTGCCATTTTCAAGGAAAAACAGGCGGTACCAATTAGGGTCGTAGCTGCGCAGCTTTTCGCCGGGCAGGGACGGCAACTGCGCATCGGCCGCCAGGGGTTGTACGAGGTGGGGGGTGACGATCATCAGCAACTCTTTTTCCTCGCGGCTGATGTTGGAATCGCGGAAGAACGCACCCAGGATCGGGATGTCGCCCAGGCCGGGAAATTTGTTGATGGTGGAACGGTTGTTGGTACTGATCAGGCCACTGATGACGAAGCTTTCGCCATCGGCCAGGGACACGCTGGTGTCGGTGCGACGCACAGTGAGTGCGGGTACCTGAATGCCCTGGATCTGCACGGCGTTGCTGTAGTCCAGTTCGCTGACCTCCGGTGCGACCTTGAGGGTGATGCGGTTTCGATCGACCACGGTGGGGGTCAGGGTCAACCGAATACCAAACTCTTTGTACTCGATGGAGATGGTGTCGCTGCCGGCGCTGGGCACCGGCACAGGCACTTCGCCCCCGGCCAGGAACGTTGCGCTTTGCCCGCTCAGGGCGACCAGGCTGGGTCGCGCCAAGGTGTAGGCAAAACCGCTGCTTTCCAAGGCATTGATCATCGCCGACACGCGCCCGCCGCCGAAGCCGATATTGAAGTTGGAGGCGCTCACCGGCAGAGCCAAGGTGTTAGCGCTGGGCACCGCGAGGTTGGGGCTGCCGATCAGGAAGTTTTTGCCAATCCCCAGGATCGAGGTGCTTGCCTCCTTGAGCTTGGTGCGACTGACTTCGACGAAGCGGATATCGGTCTGTACCTGGCTCGGCAGCAAGGGGTCGTCCGAGGGGGACAGCGACAAGCTGGTTAACGCTGAAGTGGCTTTGCCTTTGACGAACACCATGCTCTGGCGTGGGGTGTTAGAGCACGCGGTCCAGATCATAAGGCTGGTGGCGCCTTGGGAGATGCCAGTCAGCAGGAACGCCTGGTTGCCGTTGACTTGAACGTCGGCGATTTTGGGGTCGCCGACCGCCAGGCGGGTAATGGCAACCGGGGATTGCATGGCTTGTTGCATGCCTTCACCGACTTCGAGCGTCGCAGGAAGCTTGCCCAGGCTGGCGCAGTTGCCCGGTGCTGCCTGTGCGAGCGCGATGGGCAGCGTCAGGGTGACGAGGGCCCAGAACGCTCGTGAAAAAAACCTCAGGGAACGACTGCTCATTCAAGGCATCCTTAGCGCTATCTGGGCGTTTGTTGAGTAACCTGGTTGCCGCGTATCACCTCGACACCCGAGCGACGTGGAGCGCTGGTGGTGGCCGATGGGCTGAAGTTGCTGGTGGGTGGTGCAGTAAAGGCCAACTGATTGAACTGGTAGAGGTCGCGCTTGGCGTTGTCGAGGTTTGCCGCTGATTCATTGGTGCCCGACCAGTACTGGCTCAAGCGTTGTTCGTCAGCGCTGCGCAGGGCCAGGCGCATTGCACCGGCTTGCGTGGCAAGCACCAACCGACTCATCAGTTGTTCTGGAACGGCCAGCAACACGGTGCGCGCACTGGCACGGCTCTGTTGTTGCTTGGCTTTGTCTTCGGCCGTTGTTGCTACAGGGGAGCCGGGTTTACCGTCATTGGTCAGCCCGAGTTGGTCACCCACTCCAAGCAGGCGAAGTGCGGGGACTACGGTTTGCGCCGAGGGTTGCGGGTTACCGTTTTCCTGGCGCAGGTACAGCATCACGTCAACATAATCACCCGGGTTCAATTGCCCAGCGGCGCCGGTTACTTCATCCACGGCAACGGCCAGCGCGCGTTCGTCAGAGCGGATCATCCGGGCGAGGCTTCCGCCAGCCTCGAAGCTTTGTTCGGTCAGCCAGGTTCCGGCTTCCAGGCTGCGCCAAGGCGTGCGTCCGATGGCTTGCTCCAGCGTGGTGAGGCTGCCAGCCGGTGCAGTGCGCAGTTTTTCCAGGGTCAGGTCGGCGGCGGTGAGGGCGACGAAGGGCGGCACGTCGTGGGCCAGTACCACCACGGGTTGACGTGTCGGGTCTTCGACGGGGGCCGTTGAAGAGGGGGTGGCAACGGGCTGAGCAACCACGGCGGCCGCCGGTTCCGGACGGCTCAACACGAGGCCCCAATAACCGGCAATCAGCGCTCCCAACAAGAGCAACCCGGCCAGAATCATACTGATGCGACTGCTCATAAAGGCTCTCCCTTTCCCACTGCAGAACCTGCTGTCTGGTCCATCCAGCACTGCGCAATCAGTTCACTATCAAGGTCTAACTATTTCGCTATTTGAAGGTAGTTCAGCTAGGACGAAATGCCATTACTCCTTGGAAAATTTCTCTTCATTAGTGGGAAATAAGGTTCTTCAGGCGTCATCGATTTGGCTACTACTTTGTGATTAGTCGCTTATTACAGTTGTTGGGAGTGGATTTGCCGACAATGCTCTAATGGCACAGCGAGATCATGCTGTAGCCCAGCTACATCAGCGCCCGGAGCGCAAAGGAGAAGTCAAATGTTCCTTGACGTCATTCGCAAGGTGTTTATCAAAATCCAGATTTTGTCTTACGGAAGAGAGGGGGCCTCCGGTATCGAATATGCAATTGTCGCGGCGATGTGTGCAGCGGTGATCGGGCTGTTCATGACGCCCATCAGCACTAAAGTGAAAGCCATTTTTACATCGATTCAGACCGGTATCGGCACTTGAGCTTTTAACCCTTGTTGGAGAGTCGCATGTCAGCAATTGGCAAGGTGTTCTTAAAGCTTCAACTGATGGTCTGCGCCAGGGATGGCGCTTCCGGTATTGAGTACGCCATTGTGGCTGCCATGTGTGCAGCTGTGATCGGTATCTTCATGACGCCCATCAGCGACAGAGTCACTGCGCTGTTCAAGTTGGTCGAAGCCAGTATCTTGTCCACTTGATCAATGGCGCGATACGACTACCCTGAGTGCACGTTTAGTATCAGGATCCTTACATGAGCCCCATGTCGTCCCCCCGGCAACAAATCCTGTTAGTGGACGACGAAGAGGACGCGCTGATCGAGCTCGCCGAATCCCTCGGAAACGAGGGGTTCGTGTGCTTTACGGCAACATCCGTCACCTTCGCCCTGCAAGAGTTGACACTTCACCCCGATATCGCCTTGGTCATCACCGACCTGCGCATGCCCGAGGAAAGCGGTATCTCCTTGATCAAGCGCCTGCGCGAACACACCTCACGCTCGCACCTGCCGGTGATTGTGATGTCCGGTCATGCCGAAATGGATGACGTCAGCGACATGCTGCGCCTGCAGGTCCTGGATCTGTTTCGCAAGCCGATTTACCTGGTGCGGTTGATTGATACGTTGGACAGCTTGTTTCCTCTCAGCAAACGGTAGGGCTTTTGGGGACTGCTGCGCAGTCGAACACGAGCAAGCCCGCTCGCCACAACAAGCCCTCTTACCACAGCAAGCTCGTCTGCCGCAGAACCCCGCTCAGCCTAAACTGAGCGCTGTAGGCCTTGTCAGAGTTGATAGCTGAAACTCAACGTATACCGCGGCTGGCGGTTGAGGCTGTCGAGGGCCTCGTCCGACATCGGCTTGGCCGCTTCGAGCGCGATGTTGTAATACTTCGCGTCGCCAAAGCGCAGGCCCACGGCGGCTGAAGACAGGTTGTTGCCTTTGATGGGCTGGTCGTTGAACCAGGTCTTGGCACGGTCGAACACGATGTAGGGTTGCAGGATTCTTACCCACTCGCCTGCACGGTTGTAGCTGTAGTTGACCTCATAGGCCATGCCCCAGCCCTTGTCGCCCGAGCCTTGATCATCGGGGTAGCCACGGCCGAAGTTCTGCCCGCCGAAGGTGGCGCGCTCGCTGTCGGGCAAGGTGTCGTCACTCCAATAGAGCGCTCCTGACAGCACGCCCTGAACGTTGCCGAACAGCTTGTTGCTTTGCACGCCCGACAGGCGCAGGCGGAAGAAGTCCAAGTCAGGTTTGAGGCCTTCGAGGTCGCTGCGTGTCTTGGCGCCCATGCCGTCGATGCCTTGGTACAGCCCCGCGCTGAGGATGCGCAGTTGGTCGGCGTCGGCCTTGCGCCAGTCGCCTTCGAACGCCACGGCGCGCAGGTTGGTTTCGATGTCAAAGCGCTGGGGAAATCCCACCAGTTGATAGCGGGTTTTCTGGTCGACCCCATAGAACCGCGTGCCCAGGGTCAACGACTCGGTGGGCGAGGCGATCAGCGGGTGACTCAGGCCAATGGAGAATCGGTCGATTGCCTGATGGGGCTTGAGTTCGAAGCCGCCGCCCAGTTGCAGGTTGGTGCCGGGGTCGGCGCGATAGCGTTCACCGGATAGCACCAGTTGGGTGCCCTCGGCATTGACGAATTGGCTGTAGGCGGCGCGGTAGTAGTGTTCTTTGTCGTCGCCCGGTGGGAACAGGCCGCTCACGCTCAGTTGTTCACCCATGGCGGTCTGGGAATTGCTGGTGGCGGTTAACAAGGCTTGCGTGCCGCCACGACTGGCTTGGTTGAGGCTCATGCTGGTGGTGAAAGGCTTGCGGCTGGCAGTGATCTGCATGTGGGTGCCGCCGTCGGTGGTGCCAGGTGGCGGCACTTGCGCTTGCAAGGTGACGCCGGGGATCGCGCCCATGAGTGTGGTGTAGCGCTCGAAGGTTTTACGGGTCAGTGGGCGCTCGGCCTTGAGTTTGTCGGCGAGCTTTTCGACGTAGGACGACACTGAGCCAATATCGCCTTGTACTTGGTAATCGCGGATATAACCCTCCACCAGAATGACGTGCACCAGGCCGTCATCGAAGCGTTGCTCCGGGAGAAACGCATAGGACAGCAGGTAGCCGTCTGCCTGGTAGCGCCGGGTGATGCTGCGTGTCGCCTCGATCAATTGGGCCAGGTTGGTTTCGTGGCCGATCAAGGGCTCGAACGCCAAGGCAACGTCGTTGAGCGGGTAGACCGTGCCGCCGTCGATCTGCAGTTTGCGAATGGTCACCTTGGTGTCCATCAGTAACGGTTGCGCCTCACTCGCCGCAGGGGTGGGCAGCTGCGTTTGCGGGGTGTTCGGGCGGTAGGCATCGGCGGGCAGATTGGGCACCGGCAGGTTGCGGATGGTGTCGTTGCTATTGAGGAAGCTGGGCAGGGTATCGGCGTGGGCGTAAGCACTGAGGGTGAGCAATAACAACGGTGTCAAAGCGCGCATAGGACACTCCATGGTCAAAGCAGCAGCGTTTCGCAGGTGCCCGCCGGGCTCTGAAGGCGCGGTTCGGGTGTTTTTCAGGGGCCGTTCAGTGGCCCTAAAAAAAGACGAGAGATTTATTAGATCTCTCGTCTCAACCAAGCGTAGGCGCTGTAGGTGAGGCCGTCTAATCGGCCAGGTGCAATTCTATTTTTTGCCGGTGAGGCCACCGAGCAACCCCCCCAGGCCACCGCTGGTGCTGGCCCCGGCACTGGCACTGGCGCCGGCAGATGCGCTGCCGCCCAGGTTCAAGCCGCCGCCGAGCAACCCGCCGCCGCTGGTACCGCCGGTGACCAGGCCGCCCACCGACGCCACGGTGCCGCCGACAGCGCTCACGGTGCCGCCCAGGGCGTTGGTGACCGGGTTGGCATTGGCGCCGCTGATTTTGCCGCCCAGGCTGTTGACGGCGCCGCCGACGTTAGTCACCAGGCCATTGACTGGCGCGCCCAGGCCGGTGGCGTTGCCGACGTTTTGGGTCAGGCTGGCGATGCCACTGGTGGCAGGGTTAAGTGCGCTGCCGAGGTTGGTGGTCACCGCCATGATCGGAGCGCCCGCGGCGGTGTTTGGAGTGCCGCTGCCGCCCAGCAAGGTGCCCAGAGATGCCACTTTGCCGCCGGCGCTGGCGCCGGTGACGCCAGCAGCGCTCACCACGCCATTGGTATTGCCGGCGTTGAGGCCGTTGCCGGCGCCGGCGATGACACCACCGATCAGTTCCGGCAGACCGAGTTTGATGCCACTGCCGCTACCGCCGCTGTTGCCGGTGGCTGGGTCGACATAGCCGCTTGCGGTGCCGACCACGGTGCCGACGCCATTGAGCAGGTTACCCACGGCGCCGGTCACAGGGTTACCGGTGCCGCCAGCGCCGGCGACTTTATCGCCGAGGCCATCGACGGTACTGCCGACTTTATCCAGCAGGCCGCCGACCGGGCTGTCCAGGCCCGTTGCGTTGCCAACTTTGCCGGTGGTTTTTTCCACCAGCGAGACGACCGGCACCAGCACTCGGGCGCCCACGGCATTTGTCACATTGCCCAGCGGGCCGGTGGTGCTGGCGGTGCTCAGGGTATCGCCGAGCATGGTCACCACGTTGCCGACTTTGTCGACCGCGCCGCCCACCACTGGCGCAGTTGCGCTGACCACGGGCACTTTACCCAGCAGCGTGCGCACGTTAGCGCCGGTGGTGCTGACGCCATCGCCCAGATCGGAAACACCTTGGCCTACGCCGTCGAGGGTGTTGCCCAGTGCATTGCTGTCAGTGCCCAACGAGCCTAGCCCATCCGACAGGCCGTTGCCGATGCTGCCGACCGCAGTGCCTGTGGCCACCACCAGACCTTGGGTGGTCGCGCCAACAATCGGCAAGCTGCCGAGGGTGGTGCCGAGACTGCTGACGGTGCCGCCCACGCCGGTCACGGTGTTGCCCAGCGTGTCGACGACGGTCGCGGTGACCAGTGGCGTGGTGGTGCCGCCACCAGTGCCTCCGCCAGTGCCGCCACCGGTACCTCCACCAGTGCCGCCACCGGTGCCTCCACCGGTACCGCCACCAGTGCCTCCACCAGTGCCTCCACCGGTACCTCCACCAGTGCCGCCACCAGTACCGCCACCGGTACCTCCACCGGTTCCGGCAGTATCCGAAGAGGAGGAGCCGCTACTGTGATGCCCGCCACCACCGCTGCTGCAGCCACCGAGTGTCATTGCTATTGCCAGGGCCAACGCGGTACTTGCTTTCCAAAACACTACTTGAGTTTTCATGATTGAGTTCCTTGCACCCGTACAACCTTAGTTGTCTTCAAACGCTCGTTATTTCTTGGGATAGCGATGCGTTTGTCCGTAGGTCTATAACAGACCCGGGTGCGTGTTCCCTCAAGGCTCAACTTGGTATTAACGATTTATATAGAGGGCGTGAAGTGTGTGCTTAATGACTAGTCGTAAGGGTATAAGGGGAGGGCGTATCAAGATGTATATGTCTATTGAATCAGTCGCTTAGATAAACAAATAGCGGACTTTTTCAAGTCCGCTATTACTTATGGCGTATATATACAATTAAGCAGGTTTTGTTATGCGATTGGCCGCCATTTCCCCACCATATGTTCAATATCTCCCGCGCCCTTCAACAGTAATTCGCCACTGGAACCGGCGGTGCTGCTGTGCAACGTCACTTCGCTGGGCAGGCGCACCGGTTTTTTGAATACCACTTCGATTTCTACATTGGCAGCGGGCAGGTGCTCACCGAGTGCGGCCAGTGTGCGGGCCTTGTTCCACAGTCCATGGGCGATGGCCTGGGGGAAGCCAAACAACTTGGCGGTCGGGGCACTCAGGTGAATCGGGTTGTAGTCGCCGGAGACCCTCGCATAGCGACGGCCGATATCCGAAGGGGCCTTCCAGTGGGTCAGTTCGCTGATGTGTGCAGGTGTGGGCTGGGTGTCATCGGCAGCTTCGCCTTCGAGTTTTACGCCCCGGCAGAGCATTCGGCTCTCGGCTTCCCACAGCACTCCGAGAGAATCTTCGACGGTGGTTACCACCTCAAAGGTTGCGCCCTTGGCGTGAGGTTGGAGGTTTTGCGCGTGCACGCTTACGAAGAGTTCGTTTACCCCGCCCAATGGGCGATGGATTCGAATGCAATTGCTCAGGTGGATCAACCCCAGCAACGGGAAGGGAAATGCCTTGGCCGTGAGCAGCTGCATTTGTAATCCAAACGCCAGGATGTGTGGGTAGGTCGCCGGTAGGATCGGGCTGTCGGCAAAACCGCAGACCTTGCGATACGCCGCGACGTCCTTGGGGTTGACGCTGACCCGGCAGCGCAGCCCCTGTTCAGGCAGTGTGCTGCCGGTAATCTTGCGCTTGAGCGCCGCTCGCCAATACAACGGCGGCAGAAACGGGGTATTGCCTAAGGTCTGCCATTCCATGCTCACGCTCCCAATAGACTTTGCCCGCACACCCGCAATGCTTGCCCGCTGACCGCGCCGGAACCTGGCTGGCCCAGCCAGGCCACAGCTTCGGCGACGTCCTGCGGCAAACCGCCTTGGCCCAGGGAGCTCATGCGGCGCCCGGCTTCACGCAGGGCGAACGGGATGTGTGCGGTCATCTGGGTTTCGATAAAGCCTGGCGCCACGGCATTGATGCTGATCCCGCGCTCTTTGAGCAACGGCGCCCACGCCTGCACCAGGCCGATCAAACCCGCCTTACTCGCGGCATAGTTGGTTTGCCCACGGTTACCAGCGATGCCGCTGATGGACGCCAGCACCACCACGCGGGCGTTGTCGTGCAGGCTGCCGCTGTCGAGCAGCGCTTTGGTCAGTACCTGCGGTGCATTGAGATTGACCGCGAGCACCGCATCCCAGTATTCCGGGGTCATGTTGGCAAGGGTTTTGTCACGGGTGATACCGGCGTTATGCACCAGAATATCGAGGCCATCGGGCAGGTGTTCGATCAACTGGCTGGCGGCGTCTTCGGCGCAGATATCCAGCACCACCGTGCGAGCACCCAAGCGCGCCGCCAGGGCTTCGAGGTCGGCCTTGGCCTGGGGGACGTCAAGGAGAATGACCTCAGCGCCGTCGCGGGTCAGGGTTTCAGCGATAGACGCGCCGATGCCACGCGCCGCACCCGTGACCAGCGCCTTGCGCCCGGCCAGTGGGCGGGTCCAGTCCTCAACGGGCGTGGCGCAAGCCTCCAGGCGAATCACCTGGCCGGAAATGTAGGCGCTTTTCGGTGAGAGGAAGAAACGCAGCGCGCCTTCCAGCTGGTCTTCGGCACCTTCGCCGACGTAGAGCAATTGCAACACACCGCCGTTGCGCAGTTCCTTGGCCAAGGAGCGGCTGAACCCTTCCAAGGCCCGCTGGGCGCTGGCGGCAAACGGGTCGCTGAGACTTTCCGGGGCGCGGCCGAGGATCACCAGGTGGGCGCTGTTATCGAGGTTTTTCAGCAGGGGCTGGAAGAACTCGCGCAGTTGCTTGAGCTGGTCGGTGTGTTGCAGCTCGCTGGCATCGAACACCACTGCCTTGAGCTTGGGGCCGTGCCCGGGAATCCACGTCGATGACTCGGCGCCGTAGGTATAAATCGCGTCGGTGAGTTTGTTGGCAAATGCCTGCACCTTGCGTGTCAGGGCTCCACCGCCCAGCAGCAGTGCACCGTCTACCGGGCGTAGGCGTCCGGCTTGCCAGCGTTCCAGGCGTACCGGTGACGGCAGGCCAAGGGCGGCGACCAGGCGATGGCCGAGGCTTGAGTTGGCGAAGTCGATATAACGGTCAGACATGGAACGCTCTCCGAAGGCTGGGGTTCAAAGGGTTGACCATCCCAGGGTAGCAGTCGTTCGACTAGGCTCAGTGATCAAGCCCATAACAGACAGAGGGAGCTTTCCATGACTCAATTGCGCCGTGTAGCGATCATTGGCGGTAACCGCATTCCTTTCGCCCGTTCCAATGGCCCCTACGCCACGGCGAGCAACCAGGCGATGCTGACCGCCGCCTTGGAAGGCTTGATCGAACGCTACAACCTGCACGGCCTGCGCATGGGCGAGGTAGCCGCCGGCGCGGTGCTCAAGCATTCGCGCGACTTCAACCTGACCCGCGAATGCGTGCTGGGCTCTCGCCTGTCGCCGCAGACCCCGGCCTATGACATCCAGCAGGCCTGCGGCACCGGGCTGGAGGCGGCATTGCTGGTGGCCAACAAGATTGCCTTGGGCCAGATCGAATGCGGCATCGCCGGCGGGGTGGACACCACGTCAGACGCACCGATTGGGGTGAATGAAGGGCTGCGCAAGATCCTGCTGCAAGCCAACCGCAGCAAATCCATGGCGGATAAATTAAAAGTCCTGTTACAACTTCGTCCCCATCACCTCAAACCAGAACTGCCGCGCAATGGCGAGCCGCGTACCGGTTTGTCCATGGGCCAGCACTGTGAGTTGATGGCGCAGACCTGGCAGATCCCCCGGGCCGAGCAAGACCAGCTTGCGCTGGAGAGCCACCAGAAAATGGCGGCCGCCTATGCCGAAGGCTGGCACAACGATCTGCTCACCCCGTTTCTGGGCCTGACCCGCGACAACAACCTGCGTCCCGACCTGACCCTGGAAAAACTCGCCGCCCTCAAGCCCGCCTTCGAGCGCAGCGAAAAGGGCACGCTCACCGCTGGCAACTCCACACCGCTCACCGATGGTGCATCCCTGGTGCTGCTGGGCAGTGAGGCTTGGGCGAAGGAGCGGGGGCTGCCGATCCTGGCGTATCTGCGCGATGGCGAAGCGGCGGCGGTGGATTTCGTCAACGGCGCCGAAGGCCTGTTGATGGCTCCGGTGTATGCGGTGCCGCGTCTGTTGGCGAGGAATGGCCTGACGCTGCAGGACTTCGATTATTACGAGATCCACGAAGCATTCGCGGCCCAGGTGTTGTGCACGCTAAAAGCCTGGGAAGATGCGGATTACTGCAAGACCCGCCTGGGGCTGGACGCGCCGTTGGGCTCCATCGACCGCAGCCGGTTGAATGTGAAGGGCAGCTCCCTGGCCGCCGGGCACCCATTTGCCGCCACCGGCGGGCGTATCGTCGCCAACCTGGCTAAGTTGCTGGATGCGGCGGGCAAGGGCCGAGGGCTGATTTCGATCTGCGCGGCGGGCGGTCAAGGGGTGACGGCGATCATTGAGCGTTGATTGCAGCCGAAACTGGCATATAGGATGCATTCTTGAGTGGTCAAAGATCGGTAGCCCCTCCCACCGGCGAGCCGATTGCCGTATAACGAGTGCCATACGCGTATTTGGTAATAAAGGACCCACAATAAAAGCTGATGAAGACTCCTAAACGCATTGAACCCCTGATCGAAGACGGTCTGGTCGACGAAGTGCTGCGCCCTCTCATGAGTGGTAAAGAAGCAGCTGTTTATGTGGTGCGCTGCGGCAACGAATTGCGTTGCGCCAAGGTTTACAAGGAGGCGAACAAACGAAGTTTTCGTCAGGCATCCGAATACCAGGAAGGCCGTAAGGTCCGTAACAGCCGTCAGGCCCGGGCCATGGCCAAGGGCTCCAAGTTCGGTAAGAAAGAAACCGAAGATGCCTGGCAGAACGCCGAAGTGGCGGCTTTGTTCCGCCTGGCCGGCGCGGGCGTTCGCGTGCCCAAGCCCTACGACTTCCTCGAAGGCGTGCTGTTGATGGAGCTGGTGGCCGACGAGTACGGCGATGCGGCGCCGCGTCTGAATGACGTGACACTGGAGCCGGACCAGGCGCGCGAATACCACGCCTTCCTGATTTCCCAGATAGTGCTGATGCTGTGTACCGGCCTGGTGCACGGTGACTTGTCCGAGTTCAACGTACTGCTTACCCCCACGGGCCCGGTGATTATTGACCTGCCCCAGGCGGTGGATGCGGCGGGCAACAACCACGCGTTCAACATGCTGGAACGGGATGTGGGCAACATGGCCTCCTACTTCGGGCGTTTTGCCCCGGAGTTGAAGAAGACCAAGTACGCCAAGGAAATGTGGGCGCTGTACGAAGCCGGTACCTTGCACCCGGCCAGCGTCTTGACCGGCGAGTTCGACGAGCCGGAAGAGTTGGCGGATGTGGGCGGTGTGATTCGCGAGATCGAAGCGGCGCGGCTGGATGAAGAGCGCAAGCAAGCGATTCGGGCGGCAGATGATGCTCCGCCGAGCAAAGCGTCCGAAGAACCGCCACCGCCGCCTTGGATGCAATGATCTTCGGGTAAATGAAGATCAAAATGTGGGAGGGGCTTGCTCCCGATAGCGGTGTGTCAGTTACAGATATTGAGACTGACACACCGCCATCGGGAGCAAGCCCCCTCCCACATTGGTTTTGTAGTTAGTCAGTTAGAGCCTCACGCGCAGCAGCTTCCTGAAGCCAACTCCTTGAGAATCGGACAATCCGGCCGATGATCGCCCTGGCAGTGCTCCACCAGATCTTGCAACGTATCCCGCAACTGCCCCAGCTCCAGAATCTTCTGGTTCAACGCCTCGATATGCTGGCGCGCCAGGGCTTTCACGTCGGCGCTGGCCCGTTGGCGGTCCTGCCACAGGGTCAGCAGCTTGCCGACCTCTTCCAATGAAAACCCCAGATCCCGCGAGCGTTTGATAAACGCCAATGTGTGCAAGTCGTCCGTGCCGTACACACGGTAGCCACTGTCGGTGCGGTGGGCGGCTTTGAGCAGGCCGATGGATTCGTAGTAGCGAATCATCTTGGCGCTCAGCCCGCTTTGGCGTGCGGCTTGGCCGATGTTCATGGGCGTTGATCCTCCAGGTCAGTGGGTTTCCAGGTTTTCAACAACAGTGCATTGCTCACCACGCTGACGCTGGACAAGGCCATAGCCGCGCCCGCCAGCACCGGGTTGAGCAGGCCGAACGCGGCCAGGGGAATACCGATCAAGTTATACACAAACGCCCAGAACAGGTTCTGGCGGATTTTTGCGTAGGTCTTGCGGCTGATCTCCAGAGCGGCCGGCACCAGGCGTGGGTCGCCGCGCATCAGGGTGATACCGGCAGCATGCATGGCCACGTCGGTGCCGCCACCCATGGCGATGCCGATATCGGCCGCCGCCAGGGCCGGGGCGTCGTTGATGCCGTCGCCGACCATCGCCACCACGCCGGTTTTTTTCAGCTCGGCGACGGTGGCGGCTTTATCGGCAGGCAGGACTTCAGCGTGGACATCGTCGATACCCAGTGCGTGCGCCACCACGCGGGCGCTGCCGCGGTTGTCGCCGGTGAGCAAGTGGCTGCTGATGTGCTGGGCCTTGAGTTGCTCAACGGCTTCCAACGCACCGGGTTTGAGGGTGTCGCCAAAGGCGAACAACCCGAGTAAGCGCGGTTGTGGACCCTGTTCGATCAGCCAGGACAGGGTGCGGCCTTCGGACTCCCAATCGCTGGCGACACCTGCCAAGTCACCCGCGCTCAAGCCGATTTCTTCCAGCAGACGGCGATTGCCCAGTGCCAGTGGCCGACCGTCGAGGGTGCCGGCAATGCCGCGCCCGGTGAGGGATTGGCTGACGCTTACATCAGGCACCTTCAGCCCTTGTTCGCTGCAGGCATCCAACACGGCTTTTGCCAGGGGATGTTCGCTGCCGCGTTGCAGCGCGCCGGCCTGTTGCAGCAGCAGGGCTTGATTGCCATCCACCGCGACCAAGTGGGCGATTTTTGGCGTGCCGGAGGTGAGGGTGCCCGTCTTGTCGAAGACCACGGCGCTCACTGCGTGGGCGCGCTCCAGCGCTTCGGCGTCCTTGATCAGGATGCCGTAGCGGGCGGCGACACCGGTGCCGGCCATGATTGCAGTCGGCGTGGCCAGGCCAAGGGCGCAAGGGCAGGCGATCACCAGCACGGCCACGGCGTTGATAATCGCGGTCTCCAGCGACGCGCCGTACAGCCACCATCCCACCAGCGTGAGCACCGCCAGTACCAGCACGGTCGGGACGAAGACCTGGCTGACTTTATCCACCAGTTTCTGAATCGGCGCCTTGGCGGCTTGAGCGTCTTCCACCAGTCGGATGATGCGTGCCAGGACACTTTCGGCACCAAGGGCGGTGGTGCGCACCAGCAGACGACCTTCGCCGTTGATGGCACCGCCGGTGACTTTATCGCCGGGTTGTTTCGGCACCGGCAGGCTTTCACCGCTGATCAACGCCTCGTCGGCATGGCTTTTGCCTTCGATCACTTCACCGTCCACCGGGAAACGCTCGCCGGGTTTGACCAACACCAGGTCATCGAGCTTCAACGCGCTGATGGCGACGTCTTCTTCACGGCCATCCTGCACACGCAGTGCACGTTCAGGGCGCAGGGCTTCCAGCGCACGGATGGCGCTGGCAGTCTGGCGTTTAGCACGGCTTTCCAGGTATTTGCCCAGCAATACCAAGGCAATTACCACCGCTGAAGCTTCGAAGTACAGGTGCGGCGCCATACCCGCATGTGCGGTGAGCCATTCATAAATGCTCAGGCCGTAACCGGCACTGGTGCCGATGGCGACCAGCAGGTCCATATTACCGGCGCCGGCGCGTACGGCTTTCCAGGCGGCTATGTAGAAGCGCGCACCGAAAATGAATTGCACCGGCGTGGCGAGGGCGAACTGCACCCAGGGCGGGAGCATCCAGTGCAGGCCAAAGGGCTCCACCAGCATCGGCAGCACCAACGGCAATGCTAGCGCAATGGCCAGCAGCAGCGACCAACGCTCGCGGTGCAGGCGCTGGGCTTGATCGGTATCGGTGGCGATTTCGCTTTGAGGCAGGCTGGCGCTGTAACCGGCCTTGTCGACCGCCGCAATCAGCACGGCGGGGTCCATTTGGCCCTGCACTTCGACGTGGGCGCGCTC
Organism: Pseudomonas sp. H1_D04; assembly: GCF_054683855.1. Lineage (NCBI taxonomy): Bacteria > Pseudomonadati > Pseudomonadota > Gammaproteobacteria > Pseudomonadales > Pseudomonadaceae > Pseudomonas > Pseudomonas sp. H1_D04. Next base: position 1,405,418 of record NZ_CP162826.1, on the reverse strand, counting down.
GTTGGCCAGGTTGACACTGACGCTTTGCACCCCCGGCACCTTGCCCAGCGCACGCTCGACACGCCCGGCACAGCTGGCGCAGGTCATGCCGCTGATGGGCAGATCAAAGGTGGTGGATCCATTCATGGGGCATTCCTCCAGAAGAAGTTGCCCCTAGCATCAACCTTGACCTGTGGGTAAGGTCAAGCGCCTTCAGTAATCCAATGCAGCCGCTTTGAGGTACATGCCATCCGGGCCCTGGGCGATCCGTAACTTGCGTACGTCACCGGCCTTGAGCGTGATGTTTTGCGCGGGCGGGGCGAGCAGGCCAGGCAGGCAGCCCGCAGCTTGGCCCGGCAGCAGCTTCAGGCGCAGTGACACATCGCCGGCGGGCAGGTTGAACGAGGTGGACTGTTCCTGGAACAGGCGCCCGGCCAACTGGTCCTGGATGTACAGGCCGATCTCGCAATTGGTCGGTACTTCCAGGCGCTCGCGGGAAATGATCAGCACGGCATAGTCTTGATCGGCACTGGCCATGGGCGCAGCGGCAGACAAACTCATCAAGCCGGCAAGGGCAAAATACGACCAGCGCATGGCGAATGCTCCGTGGTGTGAATCAAAGATGGTTCAAGCTTGGCCGACAGTGCCGCCGAATACCAGCCCGGCCGATTTTTTCAGAACTTGACCTTGCCATTGTGGCAAGGTCGAGACTGGGTTCAACCTCATCAAAGGAGTTATGTCATGCAAGTATTCAGTGTTGAAGGAATGACCTGCGGCCATTGCGTCCGGGCGGTGACCCAGGCGGTACAGAGTAAGGATTCAAGCGCCAGTGTGAAGGTCGACCTGGCCGCCAAGGAAGTGGGCGTGGAAAGCCGCTTGTCTGCCGAAGAGGTAATCAGCTTGATCACCGAGGAAGGCTACAGCGCCAAGCTCGCCTGATTTTAATAGTTAGCGAGCTATCGTTATGTTCAAGGCATCCAGGCCCGGCTAGACTGTCGGGCTGCCGACTCTCTTGGGTGCCTGATGAACCTTCGCATAATCCTGATTCTGGGTGCCTTGAGCGCCTTTGCGCCGCTGGCGATCGATTTCTACCTGCCGGGCTTCCCGGCGATGGCCACAGCGTTTGCCACCGATGAAAAACACATCCAGCTGACCCTGGCGGTGTATTTCGCCGGCCTGGCCATTGGCCAATTGATCTATGGCCCGCTGGCGGACCGTTTTGGTCGGCGCGGGCCGCTGCTCAGCGGCGTGACCCTGTTTACCCTGGCGTCCTTCGCCTGCGCCTACGCGCCCTCCCTCGATTGGCTGATTGGCGCACGCTTCGTGCAGGCCCTTGGCGGCTGCGCGGGCATGGTGATTTCCCGCGCGGTGGTCAGCGACAAATGCGATGCCGTGGGCTCGGCCAAGGTGTTTTCCCAGTTGATGCTGGTGACCGGCCTGGCGCCGATTCTTGCGCCGCTGGCCGGCGGGGTGATGGTCGGGTTGTGGGGCTGGCAGTCGATTTTCCTGGCATTGACGATCTTCAGTGTGATGGCCGCTATCGCCGTGGCATTCGGCTTGCCTGAAACCTTTCCGGCCCATCAGCCACGCCAGCCGTTGTCGGGCTCGTTGCGCCGCTATTTTGGGCTGTTGTCCGACCGGGTTTACCTCGGTTACGCCCTTACCGGCGCGCTGTCGATTGCCGGGATGTTTGCCTACATCGCGGGTTCACCGTTCGTGTTTATCAAACTGTATGGCGTGCCCGCTGAGCATTACGGCTGGGTATTCGGCTCCAACGCCGCTGGCTTCATCCTGGTGGCGCAGCTCAACGCTCGCTTGCTGGCCAAGCGTGGCCCGGCGTTTTTGCTGTCGCGTTCGGTGTGGGTGTATCTGCTGGCGGGGCTGACGCTGCTGGGCATCACGGCGTTGCGCACCGATGCGCTATGGCCATTGCTGGTGCCGCTGTTTATCTGCATCGCCAGTCTGGGCTGCATTTTGCCCAACACCTCGGCGTGTGCCATGAGCGGGCAGGGTGCTCGGGCAGGCAGTGCGTCGGCATTGCTCGGCTGCATCCAGTTCGGTGTGGCGGCGGGGGCGGCGTCGCTGGTGGGGGTGTTGCACGATGGCACGGCCATGCCAATGGCGATGGTCATCAGCCTGTGCGGTGTATTGGCGGTGACGGTGGCCGTGTCGACCCAACGCCTGCAACGGGCCAGAGCCTTGCAGGCGCAGGGCTGAGAGGCGGGTCAGCCAGCGGCGGAGTGTTGCTGGCTGATTGGAAAACGGTGGGGCGCCTTGATACGCGCTTGCAGGGTATCGGCAAAGGCGCGCGCCTCGGCTTCAGTGTGGAAAGTAATGGCTTTCTGGTCCAGACGGACCTCCCACTGGGATTTTGCTAACGCTTTTATCAGGATCTTCATTGCTGACTTCCTCATGTAAAAGAATCGTGGCAAAGGCGGCCAATATAAACCCCGGATACGCTCACAAATATGACAAAGATCAACTCTCTGACTAGCGGTGTCGCCCATTACTCACACGAATAACGGACAACACTGACAGCCGTTGTTTTAGAACCCTTCCAGCACGATCTTGCCCTTGGCCTTGCCGCTTTCCAGCAGTGCATGGGCCCGGCGCAGATTCGCCGCACTGATCACGCCGAAGTGCTCGCCCACCGTGGTTTTCAAGGTGCCGGCGTCGATCAGCTCGGCCACGCGATTGAGTAGGTTGTGCTGCTCAATCATGTCCGGCGTCTCGAACATCGAGCGCGTGTACATAAACTCCCAATGCAGCGACAGGCTCTTGCGCTTGAGTTTGCTCACGTCCAACGCCTTGGGGTCGTCGATCAGTGCCAGCTTGCCTTGGGGTTGCAGCGCTTCGACCAACTGGTCCAGGTGATGCTCGGTTTGGGTCAGGCTGGCGACGTGGGTGACCTGCGGGTGGCCGGCTTGTTTCAACGCTTCACTCAGCGGTTGGCTGTGGTCGATCACCAGGTCGGCGCCGAGGGCCTTGGTCCATTCCTGGGTTTCCGGGCGCGAGGCGGTGCCGATTACTTTCAATCCGGTGAGCTGGCTGGCCAGTTGGGTCAGGATCGAACCCACGCCACCTGCGGCACCAACGATAAGCAGGCTCTGGCCTTCGTCCTCTTTACCTTCACGCACCTGCAGGCGCTCGAACAGCAGTTCCCAGGCGGTGATGGCGGTCAGCGGCAGCGCGGCGGCTTCGGCAAAGCTCAGGCTCTTGGGCATATGGCCGACGATACGCTCGTCCACAGTGTGCAGTTCACTGTTGCCACCTGGGCGTACCAAGGAGCCGGCGTAGAACACTTTGTCGCCGACCTTGAACAGGCTCACGTCACTGCCGACCGCCTTGACCACACCGGCGACGTCCCAGCCCAGCACTTTGGCGGCGCCGTTTTCCGGGGCGACGTTCTGGCGCACCTTGGTGTCCACCGGGTTCACCGAGATGGCTTTGACTTCCACCAGCAGGTCGCGGGGGCCGGCGACGGGCGCCGGCAATTCGATGTCTTGCAGGGATTTTTCATCGGTGATTGGCAGTGATGCGTAGTAGGCAATGGCTTTCATGAGGGCTCCGGAAAAGGCGGTGATCAGGCGAGAAACTTCAGGCGCTTGAGTTCGAAGTGTTCGAGTACATCAGCGGCCTTGGCGCGAAAACTTTGGATATGTGCGCTTTGGTCATGGTCGGCCAGTGCGGCGTCATCGCTCCAGCGTTCGAGCATGTAGAAAGTCTCGGGGTGTTGCAGGTCTTGGTGCAGGTCGTATTGCTCGCAACCGGCTTCAAGGCGGGTAGGTTCCAGCAGGCCGCGCAGCAGGGTTTCCAGGGTGGCCTGTTGGCCAGGTTTGGCGATCAGCGTGGCGATGACGTTAAAAGCTGTGGGCATATTCAATTCCAGACACGTAATGAACGGGATGGACAGATGATTGGTCATTTCCCCTGAAGATAAAAGCGGCTAAAACAGCACTCTGTTTCAATAATATTTTGATAATGGGTGGGTGGATGCTGCGTTTTGATGATTTGCAGTTGTTTGTGCGCGCTGCGGACTTGGGGAGTTTGTCGGCGGCGGCGCGGGTGATGGACCTGTCGCCTGCCGTGGCCAGCGCGGCGCTCAAGCGTATCGAGCAACAATTGGGCGCGCGCTTGCTGGCCCGTTCCACCCGCAGCCTGCGCCTGACTGCCGAAGGTGAGGGCTTTCTGGAATACGCCCGCGCCTCGTTGAGCTCCCTTGATGAAGGGCGACGTCTTTTGGCCAGCGGTCAGGACCATGTCAGCGGTGTGCTGCAACTGTCGGCGCCCTCGGATTTCGGCCGCAACCAACTGCTGCCGTGGCTGGACGAGTTCCAGCGTGAGTATCCGCAGCTCGCCGTACGCCTGCTGTTGGGTGACCGGATTGCCGACCTGTTCCGCCAGCCGGTGGACATTGCCCTGCGTTATGGTGAGCCCGAGGACTCCAGCCTGATTGCACTGCCCGTCGCGCCGCGCAATGTTCGTGTGCTGTGCGCAGCCCCCAGTTACCTCGCACGCCACGGTGAGCCGCGACACTTGGAGCAATTGGCCCAGCACAATTGTTTGCTGTATATGCTCGGCACCCGAGTGCATGACCACTGGACGTTTCACGACGGCAAGCGCGAAGTCAGCCTGACGGTCAGCGGCGACCGCTTCAGCGACGATGCCGATGTGGTGCGCCGCTGGGCCGTGGCGGGTATGGGCATTGCCTATAAATCCTGGCTGGATGTGAGCACCGACGTGCTGGCCGGACGACTGCGCCTGATCCTGCCGGAACTGCGCGGCGAGCGCACGCCGCTCAATCTGCTGTGTGCCCATCGCGCGCAGTTGAGCAAACCCATCAACCTGCTGCGGGAAATGCTTGTAGCTCGCTGTGCGACATTGACGGCTCAATTGTCGGAGCGATTGGACCTCGTGTAATAGCCTCCGTAACGCAAGGAAATTTCACTCAAAACCCGTCCCTACTCTGGCTGTCAGACGCCACGGAACCCGCCCTTGGCGCACTTATACTCTGGCGCCTACCGCATCAGAAAAGTAATTCGACAGGGAGTGAATCGATGGAAGAAGCACCATGCATTAGTCAGATTGCCAGCTTGCTTGCTGAGCCAAAACGCACAGCCATGCTGTGGTCCTTGATGGACGGCTCGGCGAAGTCGTCGAAGGAACTGGCGGCACTTACCGGTCTACCGTCGGCCTCGGCCAATGCACATCTGGCGCGGCTGACCAGTAGCGGCTTGCTGCGAACCGAAGCGCGGTATGGCAAGCGACTGTTTCGCTTGGCAGACGGCGATGTCAGCGCCGCCATCCATGCCTTGGCCAGTACTACCCTGGCCAGTGCCACACGCAGTGCGCCGGGTGTTTCAACGCAGGTCTTGGTTGCGCCGCCCTCATTACGCCGTGCTCGGCTGTGTCATGGTCATCTTGGTGGCGAGCTGGCGGCGCAGTTGTATGAACGAATGATGGCGGCGAGGTGGATCGAGCGCCATGAGCAACGGCTCGCCGTCACATTCAAGGGCGCGCAGCAAATGGCGGGCCTGGGCATTTTTACCCAAGCATTGGCAATGCCGCTGCTGTGCGATTGTTTTGACTGGAGCCAGCAGCAACCACACCTCGGGGGCGCGCTGGGTGCTGGGTTGTTTCAGTTGTTCCTGCAATCGAACTGGATCAGCCTGGTCAACGAGTCCCAGGCTGTGGTGGTCAACGACGTCGGGCTGGAAGAGATCGCCCGATTGGCCGCGCTGTAGGAGCAGGCGCCGTGGTCACAGGCGCTCACTCCAACATTCGCTCACGTCAGGGCTTTACGAGTCGCGCATCCAGGCTGTTCTGTGCCAGGCGTTTGGCCTGGTCCTGGGTCATGCCCAAGGAGGTGTACAGCGCGTGGAAGTTCTCGGTGACATAACCGCCGAAGTAGGCCGGGTCATCGGAGTTCACGGTCACTTTCACGCCACGCTCAAGCATGTCGAGGATGTTGTGCTGGGCCATGTCGTCGAACACGCAGAGCTTGGTGTTGGACAGCGGGCACACGGTGAGTGGGATCTGCTCGTCGATGATGCGCTGCATCAGGCGTTCGTCTTCGATGGCGCGCACGCCATGGTCGATTCGCTGGATTTTCAGCAGGTCGATGGCTTCCCAGATGTACTCAGGTGGGCCTTCTTCGCCGGCGTGGGCAACGGTGAGGAAGCCTTCATGGCGGGCACGGTCGAACACGCGCTGGAACTTGCTCGGCGGGTGACCCATTTCGGAGCTGTCCAGGCCCACGGCCACGAACGCATCACGGAACGGCAGCGCCTGGTCGAGGGTTTTTTGTGCTTCGTCTTCGCTCAGGTGACGCAGGAAGCTGAGGATCAGCCCGCTGGTGATGCCCAGTTGCTGCTCGCCATCTTTGAGTGCTGCGGCGATCCCGTTGAGCACGACTTCGAACGGCACGCCACGGTCGGTGTGGGTTTGCGGGTCGAAGAAGGGTTCGGTGTGGATCACGTTCTGCTCTTTGCAGCGCAGCAGGTAGGCCCAGGTCAGGTCGTAGAAGTCCTGAGACGTGCGCAGCACATCGGCGCCCTTGTAATACAGGTCCAGAAACTCTTGCAGGTTGTTGAACGCGTAGGCCTTGCGCAAGGTTTCGACGTCGTTCCACGGCAGCGCAATCTTGTTGCGCTCGGCCAGGGCGAACAGCAGCTCAGGCTCCAGCGAGCCCTCCAGGTGCAGGTGCAGTTCAGCCTTGGGCAGGGCGTTGAGCCAATCGTACATGTCTAAATTCTCATCAGGTGCAATGGTGGCATTCTACAGGGCATAGCCGAAATAATCGGTAAAACCTGACCGGCAGGAGAGTATTCGTTTTATTCGCGCAAGAGGGTTGTGAACTAAGGTGTAACGAAACGTTAGCAGCGTGGCGCAGTCTGTACCCCATCAATGACTGATTTGCTGTACGAAAAAGGCCCCGAATGCTCACCTCCCTCAAGCAAGAAAAATTCATGCTACTGGCGCTGATTGCCGCCATCGCCGCCTACCCGCTGGAGCACTGGATGCTGCACAGCGGGCAAATAGTCGCGCTGTTGGCAGGCGTGGCGCTGATTGGTTTTATCGTAGTGGCGTCGATGCGCGTGGCCCACCACGCCGAGCAACTGGCGGAGAAAGTTGGCGACCCCTACGGCACCATGATCCTTACCCTGGCCGCCGTGCTGGTGGAAGTGGTGATCCTGGCGATCATGATGAGTAATGAGCCATCGCCCACCCTGGTGCGTGACACTATTTATTCGGCAGTGATGCTGGATATCAACGGCATCCTCGGCCTGGCCGCCTTGATGGGCGGCATCAAGCACGGCGAGCAGTCCTACAACGACGACTCGGCGCGCACCTACAGCGTGATGATCCTCACCGCCATGGGCGTGTCGATGGTGGTGCCGGAATTCATCCCCGAAGCTGACTGGAAAATTTACTCGGCCTTCACCATTGGCGCGATGGTGGTGCTCTACACCTTGTTCCTGCGCATGCAGGTGGGGCCGCACAGTTATTTCTTCAGTTACAGCTATCCGGAAAAACGCCGCAAAAAACTGCCGGAAGAGGAGCAAACGCCGCCGGTGAACCTGGTGTTCTCCATCGGCACGTTGGTGTTTGGCGTGATTGTGATTGGCGCGTTGGCCGAGGTGATGTCCAAGACCCTCGACCTGGGTCTGGAAGGCACGGGCGCACCGCCGGTGATTACGGCGATTGTGGTTGCAGCCATTTCGGCGGCACCGGAAATTCTCACGGCCTTGCGCGCCGCATTGGCCAACCGCATGCAGTCGGTGGTGAATATTGCACTGGGAGCGTCGTTGTCGACGGTGATTTTGACGGTGCCGGTGATGGAGGCCATGGCGCTCTACACTGGCCAGCCTTTCCAGATGGCGATGACGCCGGTGCAAACGGTGATGGTGTTTATCACGCTGATTGTCAGTGCGATCAACCTCAACGATGGCGAAACCAACGCTATCGAAGGGATGACCCATTTTGTGCTGTTTGCGACATTCATCATGTTGTCGCTGCTGGGATTGTAAGAACACAGCAGATAAAAAGCGGGAGGGGTTGTGCGACGAATCGACGTTCCCCTCCCGCATGTTGAACGGTGTTTACTTAAGTCCCTGCGATCAATCGTCGCGCCGCCTGGCTGTGATCGGCGATCAAACGTTTCAGATCCAGGCCCTCGACCTGCCCGTCTATCACTCGCCATTTGCCCGCGACCATCACCCGATCCGCACGATCCGCACCACACAACAGCAGCGCCGAAATCGGATCATGGCTACCGGAGAACCGCAGCTCATCAAGTTTGAACAGCGCCAGATCCGCCTGTTTACCCACGGCCAATTCACCGATATCCGTACGCCCCAGCAACTGCGCCGAACCTTTGGTGGCCCAGCCGAGCACGCCTTCGGGGGTGATCTTTTCTGCGCCATAACGTAGACGCTGGATGTACAGGGCCTGTCGTGCTTCGAGAATCATGTTCGATGCATCATTGGAGGCGGAACCGTCCACGCCCAGGCCGATGGGCGCGCCCGCGGCTAGCAAGTCGAGGGTAGGGCAGATGCCGGACGCCAGGCGCATATTTGAGCTTGGGCAGTGGCAGATACCGGTACCGGCGGCGCCAAGGCGGGCGATCTCATCAGGGTTGAAGTGAATGCCATGTGCCAGCCAAGTGCGTGGGCCGAGCCAGCCCACGCTGTCGAGGTAATCCACGGTTCGCAGGCCGAAGCGCTGCAGGCAGAAATCTTCTTCGTCGAGGGTTTCCGCCAGATGGGTGTGCAGGCGCACGTCTAGGCTGTTGGCCAGTTCGGCGCTGGCGCGCATGATTTCCGGTGTGACGGAGAACGGCGAGCAAGGCGCCAGAGCAATCTGGATCTGTGCGCCGTCGCCGCGTTGGTGGTATTCGCGGATCAGGCGCTGGCTGTCGTCGAGGATGACCTGCCCTTGTTGCACGGTCTGTTGCGGCGGGAGGCCACCGTCGGCTTCGCCCAGGCTCATGGAGCCCCGGGTAAGCATGGCGCGCATGCCCAATTCGCGCACCGTATCAACTTGCACGTCGATGGCATTTTCCAGGCCGTCGGGGAACAGGTAGTGGTGGTCGGCGGCGGTGGTGCAGCCCGAGAGCAGCAATTCGGCCAAGGCGACTTTGGTGGCCAGAGCAAGTTTCTCGGGCGTCAGACGCGCCCACACCGGGTACAGGGTTTTCAGCCAGGGGAACAACGGCTGATTGACCACCGGCGCCCAGGCACGGGTGAGGGTTTGGTAAAAATGATGGTGGGTGTTGATCAGGCCGGGCAGGATCACGTGTTCGCGTGCGTCGAACACCTGTCCACAAGGCACAGCGGGCTCTTTTCCCCAGCCCAGCACTTCGGTGATCACACCGTCCTGCTGCACCAGGCCGCCCCGGGCATCAAGGCCATTGGCAGTGAAAATCGCGAGGGGGTTTTTTAACCAGATACGGGTCGCAGGCATTGGCCGGCTCCTCTGAATGATGGGTTCAGGTTTGCCAGCTCAGTGTTGCCCTGTCTGCTGATCCAGGGTCGCCGGTTGGGGCGAGGGCGCAGTCTACGCGCGCAGCGTTATCGACGGCAATCAGTCGATAACGCTGCTCGTCGCTTACCAGGCGATGGTGTCGCCTTTGTAGTCCACGAAGTGGTGACCACCTTTGCCGGTGTAGGCATTTACCTGATCCACCAGGCCGCGCACGCTGGTGTCGACATCGATGTGCGCGTTTTCGCCGCCCATGTCGGTCTTTACCCAGCCCGGATGCAGTGACAGAACAGTGAGTGTGTGGTCGCCCAGTTGAGTGATGAAGCTGTTGGTCATGGAGTTCAGCGCGGCTTTGCTGGCCTTGTACAGCGCCAGGTCTGAGCCGTCGGGGATCGTTACGCTGCCCAATACCGAACTCATGAATGCGAGCACGCCGCTGTCTTTGCGGATCTGCCCGACAAAGCGCTGCGCCAGGTTGATCGGCGCCACGGCATTAGTGAAAAACAACTGGCCGACTTCCGCGAGAGTGGCGTGACCGGGCTCCTGGTTGGCCGGACCCTTGACGCCGGCGTTGACGAACAGCAGGTCGAAGGTGCGCTCTTTGAGGCGCTGGGCCAGGGCGATCACGGCTTGCTGATCGTCCATGTCCAGTTTTTCGATCTGCACCGGACCCACCGCTTTAAGGGCATCAGCCTTGCTCGGATCACGCACGGTGGCGGTCACGTCCCAGCCGTCCTGGAGCAATTGCTTGACCAGGCCAAGGCCCAGCCCGCGCGAGGCGCCGATGATCAGTGCGGTTTTTGGCTTAGACATGAAAAGCTTCCTTTAGAGTCGCGGTTCAGGGGGATTCAGCAAATAACAGTAACAGTTTCAGCGTTGCAGCAGGATACGCCCACGGCTCAGGTCGGCGAGCTGGGCTTGGAGCGTGTCGATGTGCGCCTCACCCAGTGCCAGTTGCAACTCCACACCGTTGGCGGTGAAGTTTTCTTCCACCACTAGGCCGCCAAGTTCAGCAACGCGCAGCTTCACCAAGTTCAGCTCGGAGAATCCGCAGGCGCAACTCAGTGGTACGCGGCTGATCAGTTCGAGACGCTCGGCATTCTGCAGGCATTTGTTCGCTCCGCCGCCATAGGCACGGGCGAGGCCGCCGGTGCCCAATTGGATGCCGCCGTACCAGCGAATCACCAATACCGCGACTTGATCAAAACCCTGGGCTTCGATGGCTGCGAGAATCGGCCGCCCGGCAGTGCCACCGGGTTCGCCGTCGTCACTGCTGCGGTATTGGTCGGCCAGCTTCCAGGCCCAGCAGTTGTGCGTGGCGTTCAGGTCGCTGTGTTGCTCGAAAAAAGCCTGAGCGTCCTGCGGGCTGGTGATCGGGGCGGCTAGGGTGATGAAGCGGCTTTTGCGTATTTCTTCACGAAACTCGCAAAGGCCGGTGAGCGTGAAAGGCATAAGTGACTTCGTCTAGAGGCTCGGCTTGATGCCGCAGCCTTTGAGAATGATGTGGATCAGGTTGGTGCCGGCATCTTCCATATCTTGCTTGGTCAGCTTGGTGCGACCGGTGACGCGGCAGATCTGGGTGGCGAAGTCTGCGTAGTGCTGGGTGCTGCCCCACAGCAGGAAGATCAGGTGCACGGGGTCGATGGGGTCCATCTTGCCGGCGTCGATCCAGGCTTGGAACACTGCCGCCCGGCCACTGAACCACGTGCGGTAATCCTGGCTGAAATATTCGGTGAGGCATTCGCCGCCGCTGATGATCTCCATGGCGAAGATCCGCGAGGCCTGGGGTTGGCGTCGCGAAAACTCCATCTTGGTGCGGATGTAGCGGGAGAGGGCCACGGCAGGGTCGTCCTCGGCGGTCAGCGTGTTGAAGGTGCTGTCCCACAGTTCGAGGATATTGCTGAGCACGGCGATATACAGGCCCAGCTTGTTCGTGAAGTAGTAGTGCAAGTTGGCCTTCGGCAATCCGGCGCTGGCAGCAATAGTGTTCATGCTGGTGCCCTTGTAGCCATGGCGCGCGAATTCATCTTCAGCAGCCTGGAGAATCGCTTGTTCGTTCTTTTGCCGAATGCGGCTGGCGGGCTTACCGGCGTGGTTGCTGTGGGCAGGAACTTCGAGGCTCATGGAGATTACCGTGCTGATCGATAGAGACGACGTGTGCACAGATAACCCACCCTCAAGCCTCAGACAAGTCCCGATGCAATAAAACCCTTAAAGCGGTTCCAAGGTGTCGCTTTCCGGCGCTTGGTTTGCGGCAGTTTCGATCGCCTTGGATTCCGGCAGTAGCAGGCACAGCACGATGGCGGTCAGCCCGCCGCTGGTGATGGCGGAGTCGAACAAGTTCTGCACCAGGGTTGGCATCAGGTGAAGCAGATTGGGTTGGGCGGCGATGCCCAGGCCGACGCCAAACGACGTGGCGATGATCAGCATGCTGCGTCGGTCCAGCGGCGCCTGGGCGAGGATGCGCACGCCAGCGGCGGCCACACTGCCGAACATCACCAGGGTCGCGCCGCCCAATACGGGTTTGGGGATTTGCTGCAGCACCGCACCAATCAACGGAAACAAACCGAGGCAAAACAGCACCACGCCTATATATAAGCCAACGTAACGGCTGGCCACGCCAGTGAGTTGGATCACGCCATTGTTCTGAGCAAAGGTGGTGTTGGGGAAGGCACTGAAAGTGGCCGCGATCATGCAGCTCACGCCATCACCCAGTACGCCTCCCTTGAGTCGGCTTATATAAGAAGGGCCGCTGATGGGCTGGCGGGCGATCATGCAGTTGGCGGTGAGGTCGCCGACGGTCTCGATGCTGCTGATCAGGTAAATCAGCGCGATCGGTAGGAAAGCGCTCCAGTCGAAGTTGAATCCAAAGCGAAACGGAATCGGCAGGCTCACCAGAGGTAAGTCCGGCAGGGCTTGGGGCACGAGTTTGCCGCTGAACCACGCCGCTAGGCTGCCAAGGGCCAGGCCGATAATGATCGCCGAGAGCCGCACCCAGGGCGTGTTGGAACGGTTGAGCAGAATGATCGTCAGCACCACGAACAGGCCCAATGCAAGATTGGTGGGCGCGCCGAAGTCAGGGGCGTTGAAGCCACCGCCGAGGTCGGTAATGCCGACTTTGATCAGGCTGATGCCGATTAGCGTGATGACAATCCCTGTCACCAAAGGCGTGATGACTCGACGCAATTGGCCGATAAAACGGCTCAGCACGATCTGCACCGCCGCGCCGAAAAAGCACACGCCGAAGATCATCGCCATGATGTCTTCCGGGCTGCCGCCGCGTTGTTTCACCAGGAAGCCTGCCGACAGTACCGCGCCGAGAAAGGCAAAGCTGGTGCCTTGCAGGCAGATCATCCCGGCGCCTATCCCAAATGGCCTACGCGCCTGGATGAATGTGCCGACACCGGACACCATCAACGCCATGCTGATCAGATAGGGCAAATGGGCGGTCAGGCCCAGAGTGGAGCCGATGATCAGTGGCGGAGTGATAATGCCGACAAAAGCGGCCAGCACGTGCTGCAGTGCGGCCAGAAATGCCGGGACGGGTTTGGGGCGGTCGTTGAGGCCGTAGATCAGGTCGCTGGGGGTGGAGGATTCTGGTGGCATGGCGGGCTAACTCAAGGCGGATGGTCAAGTTCCATCTGTTCTTGCAAAAAGCTGTCCAGTTGCTCAGCTTTTAGCGTAAAGCCTGAGCTAGCGCGTTGTGGCCAGGCTGTCGAGGAAGCTTTCCAGCACCAAATGAGGGCGACGGCCTTTGCGTGTGACCGATGCGAGGCTTAAATCGTAAAAACGCGTAGCCGATTTCAGCGCACGCAGTCGGCCTTGTTGTACCCAGAGGCTGGCGTAGTGGTCGGGCAGGTAGCCGATGTAGCGGCCGGTCAGGATCAGGAACGCCATGCCTTCGCGGTCCGAGGCGCTGGCGGTGCAGTTGAGCGCTTGGTAATGGGCCTGGATTTCGGCAGGCAAACGGAATGTTGGAGCGATGGCGTCCTGGCTGTCGATGCGCTCGTCGCCCAACTGCTTGTCTTCGGCGTAAAACAACGGATGGCCGACTGCGCAATAGAGCAGCGAGCGTTCGCTGTACAGCGGTTGGTACTCCAATCCCGAAAGGGCGCTGGCCTGGGGCACTACGCCCACATGCAAACGACCATCGAGTACGCCTTGTTCGACTTCATTGGGGGCGATCATGCGGATTTGGATCTGCACGTCTGGGCCGCGCTCCTTTAATTGGGCCAAGGCGTGAGTGATGCGCATGTGGGGCAGGGTGACGAGGTTGTCGGTGAGGCCAATGATCAACTCGCCGCGCAAATGCTGGTGCAGACCGTTGACCTCGGTGCGAAAACTTTCCAGTGCACTTAATAGTTGCAGGGCTGACTGATAGACCTCGCGGCCTTCTTCGGTCAGTGAGAACCCCGCGCGGCCACGTTGGCAGAGGCGCAATCCGAGACGCTGTTCAAGGTCGCTCATTTGCTGACTGATGGCCGAGCGCCCGATGCCGAGCACGGTTTCCGCTGCCGAGAAGCCGCCGCATTCCACCACACTCCGGAAGATGCGTAGCAGGCGAATATCAAAGTCGCTCACTTGGGCGAGAGGATCGGGTCGACGGCTGCTCATAGTTTAGTGAAGGCCTGACTGAAGGTTAGAAGAGTTGAATTTCACCGACTTTATCGCCGTGGCAATTTAGCTGCAACAACGCGTTTCAATCCCGACGCGGCCTTTTGCCCTGCGAGGTTTTGCTGATGAACATGCCTGAAAACGTCCCATCGTCCCTGGCCAGCCAACTGAAGTTGGACGCGCACTGGATGCCCTACACGGCCAACCGCAACTTCCAGCGTGATCCGCGCCTGATCGTGGCCGCCGAAGGTAGCTGGTTGACCGATGACAAGGGCCGCAAGGTGTACGACTCGTTGTCTGGCCTGTGGACGTGCGGCGCCGGGCACACACGCAAGGAAATCCAGGAAGCGGTGGCCAAGCAATTGGGTACGTTGGATTACTCCCCGGGCTTCCAGTACGGTCATCCGTTGTCCTTCCAACTGGCGGAAAAGATTACCGACCTGACCCCAGGCAACCTTAATCATGTCTTCTTCACCGACTCCGGCTCCGAGTGTGCCGATACTGCGGTGAAGATGGTGCGTGCCTACTGGCGCCTGAAGGGCCAAGCCACCAAGACCAAGATGATCGGCCGCGCCCGTGGCTATCACGGTGTGAACATCGCGGGCACCAGCCTGGGCGGCGTGAACGGCAACCGTAAGATGTTTGGCCAGGCGATGATGGACGTTGACCATTTGCCGCACACCTTGCTGGCAAGCAATGCCTTCTCCCGCGGCATGCCTGAGCTGGGCGGCATCGCATTGGCCGATGAGTTGCTCAAGCTGATCGAGCTGCATGACGCTTCCAACATCGCGGCAGTGTTTGTCGAACCGATGGCTGGTTCCGCTGGCGTGTTGGTGCCGCCGCAGGGTTATCTCAAGCGTCTGCGAGAGATTTGTGACCAGCACAACATCCTGCTGGTGTTTGACGAAGTGATTACCGGTTTTGGCCGTACCGGCTCGATGTTCGGCGCCGACAGCTTCGGCGTGACTCCGGATCTGATGTGCATCGCCAAGCAAGTCACCAATGGCGCGATCCCCATGGGCGCGGTGATTGCCAGCAGCGAGATCTATCAGACCTTTATGAACCAGGCGACGCCTGAGTACGCGGTGGAATTTCCACACGGCTACACGTACTCGGCGCACCCCGTTGCTTGCGCGGCTGGCCTGGCGGCACTCGACCTGTTGCAGAAGGAAAACCTGGTGCAGAGCGTAGCCGAAGTCGCTCCGCACTTTGAGAATGCGCTGCACGGCTTGAAGGGCAGCAAGAACGTGATCGACATTCGCAACTACGGCTTGGCCGGTGCGATCCAGATTGCCCCGCGTGACGGTGATGCCATCGTGCGTCCATTCGAGGCAGGCATGGCTTTGTGGAAGGCGGGTTTCTACGTGCGCTTTGGCGGCGACACCCTGCAGTTCGGGCCAACCTTCAACAGCAAGCCGCTGGATCTGGATCGTCTGTTTGATGCGGTCGGCGAAGTGCTGAACAAGATCGACTGATTTCTCTTTCTATATAGAACAACTTTTCAGGAGCCCTGCATGAGCCTTATCCAGCATTTGATCAACGGTGAGTTGGTCAACGACAGTGGTCGCAGTGCCGACGTATATAACCCGTCCACCGGCCAGGTGATTCACCAAGTACCGCTGGCCAGCCGTGAAACCATTCAACAGGCGATCGACTCGGCCAAGGCCGCATTCCCGGCGTGGCGTAATACCCCGCCGGCCAAGCGTGCCCAGGTGATGTTTCGTTTCAAGCAGTTGCTGGAACAGAATGAAGCGCGAATCTCGCAGTTGATCAGCGAGGAGCATGGCAAGACCCTGGAAGACGCGGCGGGTGAGTTGAAGCGTGGCATCGAGAACGTTGAGTACGCATGCTCGGCGCCGGAGATTCTGAAGGGCGAGTACAGCCGCAACGTTGGGCCGAACATTGATGCTTGGTCGGACTTTCAGCCGTTGGGCGTGGTAGCGGGTATTACGCCGTTCAACTTCCCGGCTATGGTGCCGCTGTGGATGTATCCGCTGGCAATCGTATGCGGTAACTGCTTCATCCTGAAGCCTTCGGAGCGTGATCCGAGTTCGACGCTGCTGATTGCGCAACTGTTGCAGGAAGCCGGTCTGCCTAAAGGCGTGCTGAGTGTGGTGCACGGTGATAAGGGCGCGGTTGACGCATTGATTGAGGCGCCGGAAGTCAAAGCGCTGAGTTTTGTGGGGTCGACGCCGATTGCTGAGTACATCTATTCCGAAGCGACCAAGCGCGGCAAGCGCGTGCAGGCGCTGGGCGGGGCGAAGAACCACGCCGTACTGATGCCAGATGCGGACTTGGATAATGCGGTCAGTGCGCTGATGGGCGCGGCGTATGGCTCCTGCGGGGAGCGCTGCATGGCCATCTCTGTGGCCGTCTGCGTAGGTGACCAGGTAGCTGATGCGTTGATCGCCAAGCTGGTGCCGCAGATTAAGGCGCTGAAGATAGGTGCGGGCACGACGTGTGGGCTGGATATGGGGCCGCTGGTAACCGGTCAGGCGCGGGATAAGGTCAGCGGCTACATAGAAGACGGTGTTGCTTCGGGTGCAGAGTTGGTGGTCGATGGCCGTGGGCTAAGTATTACCGGGAATGAAGATGGCTTCTTCCTCGGTGGCAGCCTGTTTGACCGTGTGACGCCTGAGATGCGCATCTATAAGGAGGAGATCTTCGGTCCGGTGTTGTGCGTGGTCCGGGTGAGCAGCCTGGAGGCGGCGATGCAATTGATCAACGACCATGAGTATGGGAACGGTACGTGCATCTTCACCCGTGATGGTGAGGCGGCCCGTCTGTTCTGCGATGAGATTGAAGTGGGTATGGTTGGGGTGAACGTTCCACTGCCGGTTCCGGTGGCTTATCACAGCTTTGGTGGCTGGAAACGCTCGCTGTTTGGTGACTTACATGCGTACGGTCCGGATGGCGTGCGTTTTTACACCCGGCGCAAGGCGATTACCCAGCGTTGGCCTCAGCGGGCCAGTCATGAGGCGTCGCAGTTTGCTTTCCCTAGTCTGTAAGGCCCTATGAGCAGAAAGCCGGCCCTTTTGGGCCGGCTTTTTCGTTTCTAGGGCTTTTTTTGAGTTATATGGCAAAAATATGAAAAAGAAGGTTGACCACAGATTCTAGGAGCCTATAATTCGCCCCACTTCCGGCGCAGTCGAAACGGAAAACTCCTTGGTAAACAATGAGTTACGCAGTTTTCGGCGGTAAGTTGCTTCAGTTCATCGAAGCCAAAAGGAAGTTGAAAAAGAGGTGTTGACAGCAGCGTGTAACGCTGTAGAATTCGCCTCCCGCTGATGAGAGATCAGAAGCGCAAGTGGTTGAAGTTGTTGAAGAAATCTTCGAAAGCTTCTGAAAATAATCACTTGACAGCAAATGAGGCTGCTGTAGAATGCGCGCCTCGGTTGAGACGAAAGATCTTAACCAACCGCTCTTTAACAACTGAATCAAGCAATTCGTGTGGGTGCTTGTGGAGTCAGACTGATAGTCAACAAGATTATCAGCATCACAAGTTACTCCGCGAGAAATCAAAGATGTAACCAACGATTGCTGAGCCAAGTTTAGGGTTTCTTAAAAACCCAAAGATGTTTGAACTGAAGAGTTTGATCATGGCTCAGATTGAACGCTGGCGGCAGGCCTAACACATGCAAGTCGAGCGGTAGAGAGAAGCTTGCTTCTCTTGAGAGCGGCGGACGGGTGAGTAATGCCTAGGAATCTGCCTGGTAGTGGGGGATAACGTTCGGAAACGGACGCTAATACCGCATACGTCCTACGGGAGAAAGCAGGGGACCTTCGGGCCTTGCGCTATCAGATGAGCCTAGGTCGGATTAGCTAGTTGGTGAGGTAATGGCTCACCAAGGCGACGATCCGTAACTGGTCTGAGAGGATGATCAGTCACACTGGAACTGAGACACGGTCCAGACTCCTACGGGAGGCAGCAGTGGGGAATATTGGACAATGGGCGAAAGCCTGATCCAGCCATGCCGCGTGTGTGAAGAAGGTCTTCGGATTGTAAAGCACTTTAAGTTGGGAGGAAGGGCAGTTACCTAATACGTGATTGTTTTGACGTTACCGACAGAATAAGCACCGGCTAACTCTGTGCCAGCAGCCGCGGTAATACAGAGGGTGCAAGCGTTAATCGGAATTACTGGGCGTAAAGCGCGCGTAGGTGGTTTGTTAAGTTGGATGTGAAATCCCCGGGCTCAACCTGGGAACTGCATTCAAAACTGACTGACTAGAGTATGGTAGAGGGTGGTGGAATTTCCTGTGTAGCGGTGAAATGCGTAGATATAGGAAGGAACACCAGTGGCGAAGGCGACCACCTGGACTGATACTGACACTGAGGTGCGAAAGCGTGGGGAGCAAACAGGATTAGATACCCTGGTAGTCCACGCCGTAAACGATGTCAACTAGCCGTTGGGAGCCTTGAGCTCTTAGTGGCGCAGCTAACGCATTAAGTTGACCGCCTGGGGAGTACGGCCGCAAGGTTAAAACTCAAATGAATTGACGGGGGCCCGCACAAGCGGTGGAGCATGTGGTTTAATTCGAAGCAACGCGAAGAACCTTACCAGGCCTTGACATCCAATGAACTTTCTAGAGATAGATTGGTGCCTTCGGGAACATTGAGACAGGTGCTGCATGGCTGTCGTCAGCTCGTGTCGTGAGATGTTGGGTTAAGTCCCGTAACGAGCGCAACCCTTGTCCTTAGTTACCAGCACGTAATGGTGGGCACTCTAAGGAGACTGCCGGTGACAAACCGGAGGAAGGTGGGGATGACGTCAAGTCATCATGGCCCTTACGGCCTGGGCTACACACGTGCTACAATGGTCGGTACAGAGGGTTGCCAAGCCGCGAGGTGGAGCTAATCCCATAAAACCGATCGTAGTCCGGATCGCAGTCTGCAACTCGACTGCGTGAAGTCGGAATCGCTAGTAATCGCGAATCAGAATGTCGCGGTGAATACGTTCCCGGGCCTTGTACACACCGCCCGTCACACCATGGGAGTGGGTTGCACCAGAAGTAGCTAGTCTAACCTTCGGGAGGACGGTTACCACGGTGTGATTCATGACTGGGGTGAAGTCGTAACAAGGTAGCCGTAGGGGAACCTGCGGCTGGATCACCTCCTTAATCGACGACATCAGCTGCTCCATAAGTTCCCACACGAATTGCTTGATTCATTGAAGAAGACGATAAAGAAGCAGCCCGAAATTGGGTCTGTAGCTCAGTTGGTTAGAGCGCACCCCTGATAAGGGTGAGGTCGGCAGTTCGAATCTGCCCAGACCCACCAATTTTGTGTGGGAAACGCCTGTAGAAATACGGGGCCATAGCTCAGCTGGGAGAGCGCCTGCCTTGCACGCAGGAGGTCAACGGTTCGATCCCGTTTGGCTCCACCACTACTGCTTCTGTTTGTTGAAAGCTTAGAAATGAGCATTCCATTGTGATGATGGTGAATGTTGATTTCTAGTCTTTGATTAGATCGTTCTTTAAAAATTTGGGTATGTGATAGAAAGATAGACTGAACGTTACTTTCACTGGTAACGGATCAGGCTAAGGTAAAATTTGTGAGTGGCTCGAAAGAGTCAAATCGAATTTTCGGCGAATGTTGTCTTCACAGTATAACCAGATTGCTTGGGGTTATATGGTCAAGTGAAGAAGCGCATACGGTGGATGCCTTGGCAGTCAGAGGCGATGAAAGACGTGGTAGCCTGCGAAAAGCTTCGGGGAGTCGGCAAACAGACTTTGATCCGGAGATGTCTGAATGGGGGAACCCAGCCATCATAAGATGGTTATCTTACGCTGAATACATAGGCGTAAGAGGCGAACCAGGGGAACTGAAACATCTAAGTACCCTGAGGAAAAGAAATCAACCGAGATTCCCTTAGTAGTGGCGAGCGAACGGGGACTAGCCCTTAAGTGGCTTTGAGATTAGCGGAACGCTCTGGAAAGTGCGGCCATAGTGGGTGATAGCCCTGTACGCGAAAATCTCTTAGTCATGAAATCGAGTAGGACGGAGCACGAGAAACTTTGTCTGAATATGGGGGGACCATCCTCCAAGGCTAAATACTACTGACTGACCGATAGTGAACTAGTACCGTGAGGGAAAGGCGAAAAGAACCCCGGAGAGGGGAGTGAAATAGATCCTGAAACCGTATGCGTACAAGCAGTGGGAGCCCACTTTGTTGGGTGACTGCGTACCTTTTGTATAATGGGTCAGCGACTTATTTTCAGTGGCGAGCTTAACCGAATAGGGGAGGCGTAGCGAAAGCGAGTCTTAATAGGGCGTCTAGTCGCTGGGAATAGACCCGAAACCGGGCGATCTATCCATGGGCAGGTTGAAGGTTGGGTAACACTAACTGGAGGACCGAACCGACTACCGTTGAAAAGTTAGCGGATGACCTGTGGATCGGAGTGAAAGGCTAATCAAGCTCGGAGATAGCTGGTTCTCCTCGAAAGCTATTTAGGTAGCGCCTCATGTATCACTGTAGGGGGTAGAGCACTGTTTCGGCTAGGGGGTCATCCCGACTTACCAAACCGATGCAAACTCCGAATACCTACAAGTGCCGAGCATGGGAGACACACGGCGGGTGCTAACGTCCGTCGTGAAAAGGGAAACAACCCAGACCGTCAGCTAAGGTCCCAAAGTTATGGTTAAGTGGGAAACGATGTGGGAAGGCTTAGACAGCTAGGAGGTTGGCTTAGAAGCAGCCACCCTTTAAAGAAAGCGTAATAGCTCACTAGTCGAGTCGGCCTGCGCGGAAGATGTAACGGGGCTCAAACCATACACCGAAGCTACGGGTATCACGTAAGTGATGCGGTAGAGGAGCGTTCTGTAAGCCTGTGAAGGTGAGTTGAGAAGCTTGCTGGAGGTATCAGAAGTGCGAATGCTGACATGAGTAACGACAATGGGTGTGAAAAACACCCACGCCGAAAGACCAAGGTTTCCTGCGCAACGTTAATCGACGCAGGGTTAGTCGGTCCCTAAGGCGAGGCTGAAAAGCGTAGTCGATGGAAAACAGGTTAATATTCCTGTACTTCTGGTTATTGCGATGGAGGGACGGAGAAGGCTAGGCCAGCTTGGCGTTGGTTGTCCAAGTTTAAGGTGGTAGGCTGAGATCTTAGGTAAATCCGGGATCTTAAGGCCGAGAGCTGATGACGAGTTAACTTTTAGTTAACGAAGTGGTTGATGCCATGCTTCCAAGAAAAGCTTCTAAGCTTCAGGTAACCAGGAACCGTACCCCAAACCGACACAGGTGGTTGGGTAGAGAATACCAAGGCGCTTGAGAGAACTCGGGTGAAGGAACTAGGCAAAATGGCACCGTAACTTCGGGAGAAGGTGCGCCGGTGAGGGTGAAGGACTTGCTCCGTAAGCTCATGCCGGTCGAAGATACCAGGCCGCTGCGACTGTTTATTAAAAACACAGCACTCTGCAAACACGAAAGTGGACGTATAGGGTGTGACGCCTGCCCGGTGCCGGAAGGTTAATTGATGGGGTTAGCTAACGCGAAGCTCTTGATCGAAGCCCCGGTAAACGGCGGCCGTAACTATAACGGTCCTAAGGTAGCGAAATTCCTTGTCGGGTAAGTTCCGACCTGCACGAATGGCGTAACGATGGCGGCGCTGTCTCCACCCGAGACTCAGTGAAATTGAAATCGCTGTGAAGATGCAGTGTATCCGCGGCTAGACGGAAAGACCCCGTGAACCTTTACTATAGCTTTGCACTGGACTTTGAATTTGCTTGTGTAGGATAGGTGGGAGGCTTTGAAGCGTGGACGCCAGTCTGCGTGGAGCCAACCTTGAAATACCACCCTGGCAACTTTGAGGTTCTAACTCAGGTCCGTTATCCGGATCGAGGACAGTGTATGGTGGGTAGTTTGACTGGGGCGGTCTCCTCCTAAAGAGTAACGGAGGAGTACGAAGGTGCGCTCAGACCGGTCGGAAATCGGTCGTAGAGTATAAAGGCAAAAGCGCGCTTGACTGCGAGACAGACACGTCGAGCAGGTACGAAAGTAGGTCTTAGTGATCCGGTGGTTCTGTATGGAAGGGCCATCGCTCAACGGATAAAAGGTACTCCGGGGATAACAGGCTGATACCGCCCAAGAGTTCATATCGACGGCGGTGTTTGGCACCTCGATGTCGGCTCATCACATCCTGGGGCTGAAGCCGGTCCCAAGGGTATGGCTGTTCGCCATTTAAAGTGGTACGCGAGCTGGGTTTAGAACGTCGTGAGACAGTTCGGTCCCTATCTGCCGTGGACGTTTGAGATTTGAGAGGGGCTGCTCCTAGTACGAGAGGACCGGAGTGGACGAACCTCTGGTGTTCCGGTTGTCACGCCAGTGGCATTGCCGGGTAGCTATGTTCGGAATAGATAACCGCTGAAAGCATCTAAGCGGGAAACTAGCCTCAAGATGAGATCTCACTGGAACCTTGAGTTCCCTAAAGGGCCGTCGAAGACTACGACGTTGATAGGTTGGGTGTGTAAGCGCTGTGAGGCGTTGAGCTAACCAATACTAATTGCCCGTGAGGCTTGACCATATAACACCCAAGCAATTTGCTTGCTTCGAGCTGAAAGGCGAAAGAGCACCAGATTGCGGTGTGTGAAGACGAAATGAACCGAAAGTTCGACTCTTGCAAACACCGAAAGCTATCACATACCCAATTTGCTGAAGCGAGGCCAACTGGTCACGACTCAGTACCCGAATTTCTTGACGACCATAGAGCATTGGAACCACCTGATCCCATCCCGAACTCAGTAGTGAAACGATGCATCGCCGATGGTAGTGTGGGGTTTCCCCATGTGAGAGTAGGTCATCGTCAAGATTAAATTCCGAAACCCCATTTGCGAAAGCAGATGGGGTTTTGTTTTGGGCGGGCGGAAAGTGCGAAGAGGTCCACGACAAATTTGCACAGTTATTTCTGAACCAGACCACTAGAATAGGCACCTAACCTTTTTTAGAGCCAGAGCCCTACTATGCCCGATCCGGTTGATGCCCTTGAGGTGTCGGATTTACCACTGGACGATCTAGTGGCATGCCATGAGTGTGACTTGCTGATGCGCAAACCCGTGCTCGCCCTCGGCGAAAAAGCGCAATGTCCGCGCTGCGGCTACGAGCTGTACGCTCATCGCCACAATGTCGTCGAACGTAGCCTCGCGCTGGTTCTCGCGGCGCTGTTGCTGTACATCCCCGCGAACTTTCTTCCCATCATGAAGCTCAATCTACTCGGGCAGTCCTCAGAGGACACCGTCTGGAGTGGCGTAGTTGGCTTGTTCGACACCGGCATGCAGGGCGTCGCAGCTGTAGTGTTTCTATGCAGCATGGGCATTCCCTTGCTCAAGTTGCTTTGCCAATTGGCGGTGCTGCTCAGTATTCGTTGGAAAATCGGGCGTAGTTACGGCCTGCTGCTGTACCGCATCTACCACCACATGAAAGATTGGGGAATGTTGGAGGTCTACCTGATGGGCGTACTGGTAGCTATCGTAAAACTTGCCGACATGGCCTCCATCACGATTGGCCTGGGTTTGGTCTGCTTCGTCAGTCTATTAATGGTTCAGGTTCTGCTTGAGGTGGTGATGTCGCCGCATCAGATCTGGCAAGCACTGTCAGGGGAAGATGATCATGCGGGCGATTGATGCGGGCATTCTGATCTGTACCGAATGCCACGAGTTAAACAAGCAGCAAGCAGATACCGATGAGCAAATTTGCACGCGTTGCGGTGCGCTGATCCATGCTCGCCGTCCCAACAGCCTTACCCGCACCTGGGCATTGCTGATCACTGCCGCAATTCTATATATCCCCGCCAACCTGCTGCCAATCATGACCATCAACTCATTGGGCCAGGGAGACCCCAGCACCATTATGGCTGGCGTGATCCAACTGGTGCAGCACGGTATGTTTCCCATCGCC
The DNA here is from genome assembly GCF_054683855.1 of Pseudomonas sp. H1_D04. NCBI lineage: Bacteria > Pseudomonadati > Pseudomonadota > Gammaproteobacteria > Pseudomonadales > Pseudomonadaceae > Pseudomonas > Pseudomonas sp. H1_D04. The sequence goes on along the minus strand of NZ_CP162826.1, from coordinate 1,381,449 downwards.
GCCGTGGTATTTATCGCCAGTATTCTGGTGCCGACATTCAAGCTGGTTGGCATTGGCCTGCTACTGTTCTCGGTGCAGCGTCACCAGCCGCTCTCTGCACAGCAACGCATTGTGATGTACCGCTTTATCGAATTCATTGGGCGCTGGTCCATGTTGGATATCTTCGTGATCGCCATCCTGGTGGCGGTCGTAAACTTTGGACGGCTTGCCAGCGTCGAGGCCAACCTCGGCGCAGCGGCGTTCGCCAGTGTGGTGATCTTGACGATGCTTGCCGCTGTAACTTTTGATCCCCGACTGATTTGGGATAACACGGAGTCGGACGACGACCATGAGTGAATTGCCTAAAGCTAAAACCCGCCCAGCCTCCAACTGGTCGGCCATTTGGGTGTTGCCCCTGATTGCTCTGATCATCGGCGGCTGGCTGGGATGGCGTGCCTATTCCCAACAGGGCATCGAGATCCAAGTGCGCTTCGAAAGTGGCGAAGGCATTCAGGTCAACAAGACTGAAGTGGTCTACAAGGGCATGCCCGTGGGCAAGGTCAAAGCCTTGGCTTTGGATGACGAGGGTAACAATCGCGGGGTGATCGCCACCATCGAGATGAATAAGGACGTCGATCAATACCTCAAGACCAACACGCGCTTCTGGCTGGTCAAACCCAGCGTCAGCCTCGCCGGCATCACCGGCCTGGAAACCCTGGTCTCGGGTAACTACATCGCCGCCAGCCCTGGCGATGGTGAGCCCACACGTAAATTCAAAGCGCTCTCTGAAGAGCCCCCGTTATCCGACGCCAAGCCCGGTCTGCACTTGACCATCAAGGCTGATCGTCTCGGCTCGCTGAACCGTGGCAGCCCAGTCTTCTACAAGCAAATCCAAGTCGGCCAGGTCAAAAGCTACCTGTTGTCCGAAGATCAAAGTACCGTTGAAATCAAGGTCTACATCGAGCCGACTTACGCCAACCTGGTGCGCAAACACACGCGTTTCTGGAACGCCAGCGGCATCAGCATCGACGCTAACCTTTCCGGTGTAAAAGTGCGCAGCGAGTCTCTTTCCAGCATCGTCGCGGGTGGTATCGCCTTCGCCACGCCGGAGAACCGCAAAGACAGCCCCCCGACCGACCCAAGCCTGCCTTTCCGTCTGTATGAAGACTTCGACGCCGCCGCTGCTGGTATCAGGGTGAAGGTCAAGCTCACCGACTTCGAAGGCCTGCAGGCTGGGCGTACGCCGGTGATGTACAAAGGCATCCAGGTGGGTAGTTTGAAAACCCTGAAGATCGACCCGGACCTCTCCAGCGCCAATGCCGAGTTGACTCTCGATCCGTTGGCCGAAGATTACCTGGTGCAGGACACCCAATTCTGGGTTGTGAAACCGTCCATCTCCCTTGCAGGCATCACCGGTCTGGAAGCATTGGTAAAAGGTAACTACATCGCCATCCGCCCTGGCGATAAGGGCAGCGCCCCGCAGCGCGAATACGTTGCCCGCGCCAAAGCGCCGCCACTGGACCTGCGTTCACCGGGCCTGCACATGGTGCTGTTCACCGATAACCTCGGCTCCCTGGATGTTGGCAGCCCGATCCTCTACAAGCAGGTCAAGGTCGGTTCGGTGCAGAGCTACCAGTTCTCGCGCAAGAACAAGCAACTGGTGATTGGCGTTCACATCGAGAAGGAATACGAAAACCTGGTCAATGGCTCCACGCGCTTTTGGAATGCCAGCGGCGTCACCCTGACCGGCGGCCTCACCGGCGGCATCCAGGTCAAGAGTGAATCTCTGGCCAGCCTGATGGCCGGTGGTATCGCCTTCGAAACCCCCCAGCCAAACGTGCCGCTGAAAAAACGTATTCCGCGTTTCCGTTTGTTCGCTGACCGTGAAGCCGCCAATCAGCATGGCACGCTGGTGACCATCAAGGTCGACCGCGCCGACGGCCTGCGCCCAGGCACTGCCGTACGTTTCAAAGGCCTTGATGTCGGCAAGATCGAGAGTGTCGACCTGAGTGCCGATATGCAGTCGGTGCTCCTCAGCGCCCGCATCACTCAGGTGGCAGACCGCATCGCGCGTGCAGGTAGCCAGTTCTGGGTGGTCAAGCCGGAACTGGGCTTGATGAAAACCTCCAACCTGGAAACCCTGGTCACTGGCCAATACATCGAAGTGCAACCAGCAGTAAAAAGCTCCGGTCCGCAAAAAAGCTTTGTCGCCTTGGACCAGCCGCCTGAAGCTGTCCGACGAGAAGACGGTTTGAGCCTCACGCTCAGCGCCGCACGTCGTGGCTCGTTGAAGGAAGGTGTCCCCGTTACCTACCGCGAAGTTACCGTGGGCAAAGTCACTGGCTACGAATTGGGCCAAACCGCTGACCGTGTGCTGATCCACATCCTGATCGAGCCCAAGTACGCATCGCTGGTGCGCGGTGGCAGTCGTTTCTGGAATACCAGTGGCTTCGGTCTCGACTTCGGCCTGTTCAAAGGCGCCACCGTGCGCACCGAATCCCTTGAGACGCTGGTTTCCGGCGGTATCGCCTTCGCCACGCCAGACGGCGAGCGCATGGGCAACGCGGCACGGCCGCAGCAAACCTTTCCGCTGTTCGACAAGGTTGAGGATGAATGGCTGACCTGGGCGCCTAAAATTCCGCTCGGCAAGTAGGTCCGATAGCGCCCTCAAAAGCACTGCAAAAACCTGCCCTAAAAAAAGGCCGCGATCCATAAGATCGCGGCCTTTTTGCATTTCAGCGCAACACGTCAGACCTCATCCAACTCCGGCTCATCCGCCTGCGCATTCACCGTCGCCTTGACTGCGTCATGGCGACGGATGTACTTCCAGTCCGCCTCATCGATGTAGATCCCGTTCGGCCCGCTGCCGCCTTCCAGGTCGATTGCCACCTGGGCAGACACCTGCGGCTTCACACTGGCCAGGATCGGCACGAAGCCCAGCTGCAAGCTGGTTTCCAGCAATGCGGCCTGGTTCTTTTCATCGATGTCCGCTGCTTCATCAAGGTAATACGGCAAGCGCACACGCCCGGCCTGGTCGCGGTCCATCAAGTGCAGCAACAAATACATGTTGGTCAGCGCCTTGATGGTCATGGTGGTGCCGTTGGATGCTGCACCGTCGATGTCGGTGTGAATCACCGGCTGGCCATGCACCTTGGTGATCTCGAAAGCCAGCTCGAACAGATCCTTGAGGCCCAGTTGGTTATGGTTAGCCGCCACCAGGCGTGCGAGGTATTCCTTGGCCTCTTCGTTCTTGTTGTCTTGCTCGGCGCTCTGGCTGAGGTCGAAGACCGACAAGGTTTCACCTTCCTCGTACTGACCCGCGCTGTGGATGATCTGGTCGATATGCTTGAGGGCTTCCTTATTCGGCGCCAGCACGATACGGAAGCTTTGCAGGTTGGACACCTGGCGCTTGTTGATCTCGCGGTTGAACAGCGCCAGTTGGTGCTCAAGGCTGTCGTAGTCGCTACGGATGTTACGCAAGGTCCGCGCGATATCAGTGACCGCCGCACGGCGTGCCTTGCCGAGGGTCAGCGCCTCATCGGTGCGGTGCGCATAGGCATTGATCAACAGTTGCAGGCGACGCTCGACATCATCCTCGCTGTCGAACTTGGCGACGCCCTTGAGGCGCACCTGCGCATACAGCGCCTCGATTTGGCCATCAGCGCGCAGCAGACCTTGCCAACTGTCCTGATAGTCGTTGAGCAATGGCAACAGGTTGTCCATGGAGTCGTCGACCGGATCCATGAACGGCGTACCGAACGGCAAGTCCGCCGGCAGCAACTGACGACGGCGTAAGGCGTCATCAAGCGTACGCTGTTTGGCTTCCATATCACCGATCTGCCGACCGACCAGTTGGAGCTTGGCCGACAGTTGCTGAACGCGCTCGGTAAATGCATCACTGGACCGCTTCAATTCGTCCTGAGCGGCTTCCATCTGCGCCAGGTTTTCCAGCTTCTCGCCTTCTTCGGCGCTCAGGGTTTGCGCACGGCGGAAATCTTCCAAGGCTTTTTGCGCGTCCAGCACTTGCTGGTACAGCGCCTCGGTTTGGGTCTTGCTCGCCGCGCGGTCGGAAGTTACAGCCTGCTGCGTCTTGAGCTGCTTGAGTTCTTTTTCCAAGCGCTCTTTCTGGTCGCGCAATGCGGCGCGATCTGCCAGGGCCTGCAACGCCGGTGGTTCGATGTGCGAGATGTCGATGGACAGCCCCGGCACTTCGAAACGCTCGCCCTTGAAGCCATCGAGGATCTGCTCCAGGGATTTGACCCACTGGCCGTCCTCATCCAGCGTGATGCCGTGTTCACCCAACGGGAGGCTGAACAACGAACTGTTGAACAGACGCATCAGACGCTCGACATCCTGCTGTGAGAATTCTTCCCGCAGCTTGGCGTAGCTGTTGTTGTCTGCGTGATCAAGCTGCTGCTTGACCGACTTCAAACGCTTTTCCAGATCCCGCAGACGCTCGTCCAAATCCTCGGCACTGAACTGGCGTGACTGCGCCAAAGCGCCGGCCAGTTCATCGTGAGCATCCTTGGCCGCCAGCAGTTGTTGCTCCAGGACCTTCACGTCATCCACCAGGGCAAAGCGATGCTTGAGCACCGACAGCTCGCCCAACCAACGCTGGATGCCGCTGATCTCACGCTCCAGGCGCATCAGCTCTTGGGTGCCGCCACGCTGGTCGTTCTGCAGCGCGTCCTGCTCGTTGCGATAGTGTTCGGCCTGGATCGTCAGCTCTTCCTTACGTGCACTGGCGTAGTCCGACCAGGTGCCCAGCAACGAGTCGAGCAATGGCGACAGGCGATGCAGTTTGCCGCGCAATGTGTCGCGCTGCCGAACGCCATTGGCCAGTGCCTCGACCAACGGGCCGGCTGCGACCAGGGAGTTGTAATCCTGTTCCATACGTCGCACATCGCGGAAGGCTTCTTCGCACGCGGCGATGTAGTCCACACTGCCGGAACGCAGGCTGTGTTCGAAGGCATCGAGGAACAATTGCTTGAGCTTGGCCGCCGTGATTTCGCGCATATGCAGCAAGTTGATAAACAGCGCGCGGAAGGTCTTCAGACTCTGTTCGCTGGTGGAACGCAGCGGGATCAGCGTCAGGTCCAGGGGGATCGACGTGTGGCCGCCCACCAGCAAACGGCGCAGTTCATCCGGCTTGAGTTCGTAGGCTTTCAGACCCTCGCGCTCAAGGTTGGTAAACAGTTCTTTCTGACGCAGGCACGTGTCGTTCTTTTGGTAGTGAGCCAGGTCCAGCTTGCCCGCATAAGCGAAGAACTGGTGACCGAAACCGCCACCCGGGCCGCGTCCTACCACACCGATCACGTGCGGACCGTGGGGCAGGGACACTTCCACCAGGATGTAGCTGGTGTCGGTTGCAAAGTAGAAACGGCGCGATTGCTCCAACGTGTACTTGCCGAAACTCATGTCCGACATGCGCGCCAGGATCGGGAACTGCAAGGCGTTGATCGATGCGGATTTACCCAGGTTGTTCGCGCCATACACCGATAGCGGCTCTTCCAGGGGGAACAAACCGAGGCTGTAACCGGCGGTGTTCAATAGGGCGAAGCGGCGGATGCCGTAGCGTTCCTTGCTCATGCGTCGGTCTCCTGTTCTTCGGCAATGGCACGGGCCAGTGCGTCTTCTTCGCTTTCTTCTGCGAAGTCGCTTAGGTCCAGCGGATCATCGGTTTTCAGCAGTTTTTCATCGCTGTCTTCGTCGATGATCACTGGCGCCGGCAATGGCAATACGCTGTGCACGCTGGCGGCGAGGTCGCGGTCTTGTTGCACCGACAGGCACACGTCGAGGAAGCGGTGCATCGGCGGCAGGAAGCGATAGATGCCGTTGTCTTCGCTGGCAAAACCCAACTGAGTCATGCGGCGCATGATTTTTTCTTCGAGTTCTTCCTGGGTCTGCACTTCGGCCTGGATAAACAGGTCGCGGTATTTTTCCAGCAGCGACGGCAACTCATCCCGTCCAAGGCTGCCGCCGTCGAGCACGGCGATCGGATCGCGGCCCTGGTCGGCCAAGTGCTCGACGATGATGAAGGTGAACAGCGCCAGGCGCTGCGCGGTCTTGTTGACCTGTGCGCTGGTGATCGCCGAGTCCGGCACGAAGTAGTAGAAGCCTCGTGTATCGCAGACCAGCTCAAAACCCAGCGCCCGGAACAGCGTGCGGTACTGGTCCTGGAAGTTTGACAGTTGCGCGTACAGCTCCGGGTCGCGGCGGCTGACGTGGTAACCCTTGAACAGCTCGCGAAAGATCGGCGCCAGCTGGGACAGTTCGGATAGATCAAGATGCATAAGGGGTGCTCGCAGAATTCTCGGCGGAGTCGGTGCTGGCCGGGAGCAGGGCGAAGGAGCGCAGGCTGACCTGGTGCTCGTGTGTGTGGTAATCGCGGCGTTCCAGGCGTTCGCGCTTGAAGCGTTTTTCCCGCGAGAGCCGCGAGAACCAGTACAGCAATTCGTCGGTGGCGCCGTCCGGTTCCTGCTCCAGCAGCCAGTTCATCAGGTCCGGCATCGGCAGAGCATCTTCGCAACGCTCCAGCATTTCCTTGACCGTACGCGGCGCGCGTTGGGCTTCGCCCTTGTGGGATTTGTGCGCCTTGGGGAATCGCGCCGGTTTCGGCTCGAAATTCGCCAGGGCGTACACATAGGCCTCGACCTGGCTGGCACTGCCCAGGAAGGTGCTTTGCGGCCGGGTGAACATGGGCATCGCCGCCTGCGGCACAGCGTCCAGGCCTTTACGGCGGATGGCCGATAATGCCAGCGCGGCGCCACGGGTCACGGCGTTGTGCCGGCGTGCTTCCTCTCGTAGCGGCAACAGCAGCTCCCGCGCATGACGCAAGGTCAGTTGGGCACTGGTCTGCATTTCGAGGATGCGCGCGTGGGTGCGCAGCAGCATGTCGTCGTCCACCAGGTGGCCAAGGCGCTGCTGCTCGGTGAGCATGCGTAGCAGCACATTCTCGACCTTGCGCACGCCTTGCTCGAAGGCGCCGTCGGCGTTCACCAACTGGATCATCGGTTCGACGTATTCGTCCCAGGTCGCCAGGACTTCGGCGTAACGCTGGCGCAACGGGATCTGCCGGTCGCTGGTCTTGGCACGGTCGGCCACGGCCGCGAGGGCTTGTTCGTCGTTGGCGAGTTTTTTCAGCACATCCCGCACGCGCATATCCAGCAGGCGCAGTTGGCGGGCCAGGTCGTGACCATCGCGGATGTCGAAGGCGTCCTGGATATAACCGGCCAGGCGCTCAAGATGGCGCAGGTAAGCTTCGATTTCCAGGCACAGGCCAAGCCGGTGCTCCTTGCGAAGATACGCCAGGAAGTCGTGGATCTGCGCGTTGAGCTCGAAACGGTTCGGGCTCTTGGCGACAGGCACCAGGATATCCAAGCGAATCCACACGTCCAGCAGGCTAGTGATGTCCTGGGGCGTGCTGTCCAGTTGTTGGGCGGCCAGTTGTGCGCGCAGCTCGCTCAGGCTCAGGGTGCCTTGGTCGAAGTGTTCGCACAGTGGCTCAAGTAAGGCCCAGTGTTCGGCGAGGGCGCGCAGGACGCGCTTGGGTTCGATCATGGGAATGGCCGGCTGGTTGGCGATTAAAAGTCGCGATTGTACTGCATCAGGCGTGGGATTTATCCACAGCCGGTCAGTGCGCAGTGGGCGATTGTTACCGAACAGCGGTAGAATCCCCGCTCTTTACTTATCCACAAGTGGCCGAGCTGTGCTTATCGAGTCCCGACGTCGCGCTTACTTGACCGCCATGCAGGTGGTCAACTGGCTGCCCCGCACCGAACTGCCGTTTGCCGCGCCGTCGCGGCCCGAGTTGCTGCAGGCGCTTGAGCCTTATGACGCGTTCGAGACCTCTGGCGAGGAGGCCGCTGCACCGGTGGCAGTCGTCAAGCCAGAGCCGCAGGCGCGCCCGGCGGTCGAACGCACCAAGATCGAAGTGCCACGTCCGTCGCCGGTGGCCAAGCCCGTGGTCGCCGAAGCAGAAGCCCCGGTGGTCAAGGCCCCGGTAGTGCCGCCGCCGCGCTTTGCCCTGCAATTGCTGCGGGCCGGGCGCTGTCTGCTGTTGGTGGAATTGCCCACCGGTGAACGCTTCCAGACGCGCGACCCCGCCTACATGCTGCTCAAAGACATGCTGCGCGCTGCGGGTCTGCCTGACAGCCCGCAAATCGTCGGGGACCCGGTACGCTGGCCGCTGTTGGTACGCGGCACCATGGACCAAGGCCCTGAAGCGGCGCGGGACTTTGTGCAAGGCTTTGTCTCGGCGCGCCTGGAAGACGAACCCTGTGTCTGCCTGTGGCTGATCGGCCTCCCCGCCGTGCGGTTTGCCGGAGAGGCGAATGCCGAGTCCTGGTACCGCGAACTGCAGGTCGAGGGCCTGGGTTCTGTATGGGCCCTGCCGGGCCTGGAATTATTAATGGAAGAGCCACAGCGTAAGGCTGATGTCTGGCAAGCCATGCGCCGGCTGATGGCGCGCTGGAAAACAACCGATGAGTGAGGCTTTATCCTTCCGCCCGATGACCGAGGCTGACCTCGATGCCGTGCTGAAAATCGAATACGCGGCGTTCAGCCACCCCTGGACTCGCGGGATCTTTCTCGATGGGCTGGGCAAGTACCAGATCTGGCTGATGTTCGAAGGCGAGCAGCAAGTGGGCCACGGCGTAGTGCAGATCATCCTTGATGAGGCGCATTTGCTAAACATCACTGTCAAGCCGGAAAACCAGGGCCGTGGCCTGGGTTTGGCGTTGCTGGAGCACCTGATGTCCCGCGCTTATGCTGCCAAGGCGCGCGAATGCTTCCTGGAAGTTCGCGACAGCAATACCGGCGCGTTCCGTCTGTATGAGCGTTATGGGTTCAACGAGATTGGGCGTCGCCGGGACTACTACCCGGCTGTCGGCGGGCGCGAAGATGCGGTCGTCATGGCCTGCACCTTGGTCGATTAAACACGCGATCCAGTGTGGGAGAGGCAAGTCGAATCGTCTTACCGCCCCTCCCACATTTGGATTTGCGCAGTGTCAGCGGTTTCCGTCTACCGGGTCCAGATCAGCCAGCTCCGCTTCATCCAGGCCATTGCCGCCGCCAATTTCATCTTCATCCACAATGCTCAGGTCAAAATCTGCCGGGTTGTCTTCACCCGCCTCCCGGGCATCCCGTGCGCCATCTTCATGGATCAGGGTTTCCGGGCTCATATCGTCATCGGTCGGCTCGTGGTCATCCGTCGAAGCGCCAGTCAGACCGGCTTCACGTACCCGTTCGTCGGGCATCAGGTGTTCGCGTTCGCGGGGCGGGATTTCATCGCCGATTTCCGCCGTCGGCGCCTCATCGTCAAAATCCAGCTCGCGCATCGAGCCCATGCGATCTTCGTTGTCGTCAATCGGTTCGGGCTGTGTAGCGCCGTAGGGACGTCGTGATTCAGTCATGGCCAATCCTCATACTGTGGGGCTTATAGTGTGTGGACAGGCACGGCTCGCCAAAGATTCAAGCTAATTTGCGCATCGCGTGACCTGGACGAAAGGTCGTCAGTCACAAAACTGCGCATCATTCCTGAGGCTTTCCCTGATGAACGAACTACAAGACCTGCTTGATAACAATGAACGCTGGGCGGACGCGATCAAACAGGAAGATCCCGAATTCTTCGCCAAGCTCGCCCGCCAGCAAACCCCGGAATACCTGTGGATCGGCTGCTCCGACGCCCGCGTACCGGCCAACGAGATCGTCGGCATGCTGCCGGGTGATCTGTTCGTGCACCGCAACGTGGCCAACGTGGTGTTGCACACCGACCTCAACTGCCTGTCGGTGATCCAGTACGCGGTCGACGTGCTCAAGGTCAAACACATCCTTGTTACCGGCCACTATGGCTGTGGCGGTGTGCGTGCTTCGATGCAGGATCGCCAGTTCGGCCTGATCGACGGCTGGCTGCGCACCATTCGCGACTTGTATTACGAAAACCGCGACGTGCTGGCCCAATTGCCGACCGAAGAGGAACGCGTCGATCGCATGTGCGAGCTGAACGTGATTCAGCAGGTGGCCAACGTAGGCCACACCAGCATTGTGCAAAACGCCTGGCACCGGGGGCAAAGCCTGTCGATTCATGGTTGCATCTACGGCATCAAGGATGGCCGCTGGAAGAGTTTGAACACCACCATCAGTGGCTTCGAGCAACTACCGCCGCAATATCGCTTGCGGCCGTTGGGCGAAGCCTAAGTTCGTTTGCGCATTCTCCACTGCGCCATGAACGCTTGGCCTTCGGCGTTCAATGGCTCCTGGCTGCCAGTGATCCAGCCCCGGCAGTTCAGTTCGCCGCATTGGCAAGCGAACTGCCGGAACAGCACGTCCTCAGTGCTGGCGTAGTCCAGGGTCAGCCAGGCGCCGGCGGCGATAGGTTGCACGGTCCAGAGTTCCAGGTACGTCGTGTCGAAGAATACATTCGGATTGCAGGAGTGCCGCAACAGGCCGCAGAACCAGCAATCGTACAAGTGGATGCGCGGTGATAGCTGCAGCGTATGCGGGCGTCTCTCGCCCACGGCATAGCCGGAGACATGAGCAATGCGTATGCGGCTGTCAAAGGCTGTGCGCGCCTTGACCCCGCCTTCCATGTCATTTGCGGTGCTTACGACTTTGAAATGCTCGGACGAGGGGTAGCCTTGCTCAATTCGCAGCGTCTTGAACGGATATAAGCATTCAGTCACAGCAGTTCTAGCCTTGTCCATGGCCTGAGTTTTCATAACTCTCCTTGGTTAGGCTGCATCGACCTGCGGGTGGTGTCTGACTACCAGTCTTGCAGCGGATGGGCGCGGCTAAACATTCGCTTAAGTTGGATCCGATTTCTACTGTCAAATCTGACAGTAGAAATCGGATCTTTTTTTCGTGGGATTTACAACGCAGGTTCCGTGTTGAAGGGGGCAGGAGCGGCGTTCCTCAATTGTTTCAACTGAGTTTTTATTGCTGGCGTTGCACATTTGGCATTGGCTTGCTCCTGGCTCAGTTTGCGCACCGAGGTGTAGAACAATTCACAGGTCTGTTCTTTGCGCGTGACCTGCCAGGTATTCATGCAGGCCTTAAGCAGCACATTCGGATCGCTCGCCGGTTTCTGGCCCATCCCGGCCTGCCAGCAGGCGGCGCTAAGGTCCTGGCCCATCACCTTCAAGCCCGCCTCGTCGGCCTTTTGCTCATCGCCGTCATAAGATTCGGGGTCGGCTGCATACCAGATGTAGCTGGGATGGTTGGCACCCAGTACTGAAACGCTTTTGCCCTCGGCCGGGCTTATCTGCGCCAGCCCGAGCACATTCACGGTTTGCCCGTATTGCTGCTTGATCCAACTACGCACCGGTGCCCCGAACGCCACCATCGGCAACGAGCCGTCGGGCTGGAGGCTCAGTTCCTTGACCATGCGGGTTTGATAATCGGTGAAGTAGCTGTAGACGCCCTCCAGCTCTTTGCCCGCCGTGGACGGTGCGGCGATGGGGGCGATGTCGATCATGGTCTGGTAGGCCGGGGTTTCGGCGGCCGGCACCCCGTTGTCGGTGAGCAAGTCGGCCCAGCGATCCGTGGTTTTCGATTCCAGGTAATCCTGTGCCTGAGTGAGTGAGTAGTCCGGCGGGAAGTGCATCAACTCGATGCTTTTGCGGTTTTCCAACGCCATGCCCAACGGCAGGAACAGGTACCAGTTAAATGCCCATTTACCGTCGCTGTTGAGCTTGCTGGCGCCTTGGTAGGCGAGGTCGGCGGTATTGAGCAGTGCCGTCAGGGGCTGGCCATAACTGTCAGGTACGCCGCTGAAGGTCGCGGCCACCTGGCCATCATGGACTTTGACGCTGACCTTGGCCCGGCTGTAGCCGTCGCGCTGCACGCTCTGGTTCAGGTAGTGCTCGACGGTCTGCTCCAGCGTCCAAGGCCGAAAGCAGATGACGTTGCAGTTGTTGGGGTAAGCGAACAACTGAGTGACACGCTGCGTGCTGCCCAGCGGTACTTCGATATCGGCTTGAACGACCGCACTGGCCATCAGTGCGGCCAGGGTCAAATACAGCCTGGTCGATGTAAGCATAGTTGGTTCCTTGTCAGCGAAAGCCCGTCTGCGCGGGATGAAAGCCCACCTCCTCACAGTAGCGGCTGACCAGGAAAACCGCGTGCTAAATCGCTGGGCGTGTCGCTATTGGATAAGCGTCCTACACGTTGAACTGCAACGCGTTGCTCAAATCGCCCATGGGCTTCTGACCACGGGCGATCATTGCATCATCGCGCTGTTTGAGACCGTCCAGCGTCTCCAATTGGAAGACTCGGGTGATCAATCGCAGGATTGATGCGGTGTCGTATACCGTATGGTCCACCGTGCCTTTACGTGCGAACGGCGATACCACCAGCGCCGGAACCCGCGTGCCAGGGCCCCAGCGATCACCCTTAGGCGGTGCGACGTGGTCCCACCAGCCGCCGTTTTCATCGACGGTGACGACCACCACCATGTTTTTCCACTGGGGGCTTTCCTGCAGTACCTTCAAGGCGCGGGCAATATGGCGATCGCCCGAGGCCACGTCGGCGTAACCAGCGTGCATGTTCAGGTTGCCCTGGGGTTTATAGAACGTCACCGCCGGCAGCTTGCCGGCCTGGGCATCGGCGAAAAACTTGTTGGTGCTGGACTCATCACCCAATCCCCCATCGCGCAGGCGCTTGTCGCGCTCGGCACGGTTCTCGGGGCCCTGTTTTTTGAAGTAGTTGAACGGCTGGTGGTGGTATTGGAAATTCGGGATTTTCGGAATACCTCCCGAATCCTTGAACTGATCCAGCGTCGCTTGCCAGGCTCCGGCGTACCAAGCCCAGTCGACGTTTTTTTTCGACAGCTTGTCGCCGATGTGCTCGTGGGTCTGTGGCACCAGCACGTTGGGCAGGTCGGGCTTGGAATAGTCCGGATTCTGCGGGTCGCGAATCCAGGTCGGCCAGTAGGGCGGGGCCAAGGTATTGACTGCGTAACCGTCCGGCGTCAGCGCGCTGGGGCCGAATTGCGGTGGACCGGTCATGGCGCTTGCTGGAGATTTTTCCAGCGGTTTGAGGCGCGTGTCGGTGGGGTCATCGCTTTGCAGCGTGGCGATCTGCGCCTTGGCCACCGACGCTGCTGCGTTCGGATACACCGGCGCCGTAGCGCTGATCAGGTATTGATGGTTAAGGAATGAACCGCCGAATGCGCCCTGGAAGAAGTTATCGCAGAGCACAAACTCCTTGGCCACGTCCCACAGGCGCAGGGAATAGCGGCTTTGGGCGTAACGGCCCATCACCAGCCCGCCGGAGTCCGCCCAGGCAACGAAGCCATCGTTCTTGCCGCCGTTAATCTGCATCTGGTTCTGGTAAAACACATGCCACAAGTCGCGGGTGACCAGGCTCAAGGGCAGGTCCTCGCCACTCGGGCCCTTGAGGTCGAAAGGGGCGTTGGGCAGGTTTTCCTGGAATTGCACTTCGCTGGGGTAGGTCACCCCGTCCACGGTTTGCGGGCCGACTTGCAGCACACCGCCCCAGGCCGGTGGCAGGGTGGTCAACAGGCTGCCGTCGCGGTCGCGTTGCTGAGTATCGGTCGCGGAAAGCGCGGAGAGCGGTTTCTCGACACCTGGGAAATCCGCAAACAGATTGTTGAAACTGCGGTTCTCGGCATAGATCACTACCACGGTTTTCACTTGGTCGTGCAAGGCCTTGTCCAGCTCTTGAGGTGTGAGCGGTCGCGCTACCGGTTTTCCGGGCGCTTCGCTGGTGTTGCCGCAGGCACTCAAGGTCGCACCCACCCCCAACACCGCCGCACCACCCAGGAAACGCCGGCGGCTGCTGTCTACAGATGGTTGGGGGATGGAATCAGGGGAAGGGCGGTCTTCGTGCTCGTCACTCATTGCGGGAGTCCTTGCTGGCGAGTTGTTGCAAGATATTTCGCAGGACGGTAGCAACGCAATATGACGGAACGAAGACAGGCGCTTAAAGCAGCCGCAGCGCCAACTGGCTGCCGGCACGCAAGTACTCTACTTGGGCTGTTATCGCATCTTTTACGATGGCCTCGCCCGTGTCGGTCAGTTTGTCTTTCTTGGCGTCGATGACGCTGGTCTGCAGCAACTGCATGGCCACATCGATGGCTTTCTGGAAGGCCGTCACGTTGTTGTGCAGGCCGAACTCCTTGATAACAGCGTCCATGCGCCGATCGGCCTCGTCGCGCAGGGTCTTGTACTCGACGAACGATACGTTGTCGTCCTGGTAAATTTCGTTGAGCAGCGTTTCCAGGGTCTTGGATAGAGGGGTCATCGGATATTCCTTGGTCTAGTGTGAGGATTTATCCGGGTCAGGTTAATCAAGGGCGCGGGCAGGAGGAGTCAGGGGGTGTCGCCGCATGGCGTGGGACAACCCCTATGCGTTTCATCAGAAACGTCGTGACCTACGGCATCACTGGCGGCAAATACTTCAACGTTGTCCCCAATGCCCACAGCAAAAACAACACCAATGGTGTGTGCACCAGCAACTGCACAAACGAAAAGCCGATCAGATCCCGTGCCTTCAGCCCCAACACACCCAGCAGCGGCAACATATAGAACGGGTTGATCAAATTCGGCAGCGCTTCGGCTGCGTTGTAGATCTGCACCGCCCAGCCCAGGTGGTATTGCAGGTCATTGGCCACCTGCATCACGTACGGTGCTTCGATGATCCACTTGCCGCCGCCCGACGGAATAAAGAAGCCCAGCACCGCCGAGTACACGCCCATCAGCAGCGCGTAGGTGTCGTGGGACGCGATGGAGGTGAAGAAGGTCGAGATATGGTGCGCCAGGGTCTGGCCGTCGCCGCCTTTAACCACCGTCATCAGTGCCGCAATCGAGCCGTACAGCGGAAATTGAATCAGCACCCCAGTGGTGGTCGGCACTGCGCGCGCCACGGCATCCAGGAAGCTTCGCGGGCGCCAGTGCAGCAGGGCGCCGGCCATGATGAACAGGAAGTTGTAGGTGTTGAGTCCCGAGATGGCGCTGATCGCCGGTTTGGTCGAAAACTCATGGAACAGCCAACCGGCCGCCAGCAGCGCCAGCAAGATGGTCAGCAGCGGGCTGTGTTCCAGCCATTCGCCAGGCCGGGTCGGTGCTTGCGGCTTGGGCAGGTTGAAGGCTGGGTCGACGCCGCAGGCCTTGGCGTCACGGGCACTGTTCGGGCCGGGCGCGGTGGCGTAGGCGATGATCAGCGACACCACGATCAGCGCCAATAACAGCACGCCGGATTGCCACAGGAAGATGGTCTCGGTAAACGGGATCATCCCGGTGATCGACAGGATCGACGGCGGCAAGCTGGCCGGGTTGGCCTGCAATTGAGCGGCCGACGACGACAAGCCCAGTGCCCACACCGCGCCCAGGCCCAGATAGGCCGCAGCACCCGCGGCGCGGTAATCCATGCGCAGATCCGTACGCCGCGCCAGTGCCCTTACCAGCAAGCCGCCGAACACAAGGGACAGGCCCCAGTTGAGCAACGACGCGACCATGGAAATCAACGCCACCCAGGCCACGGCCGAACGGCCGTTCTTGGGGATGCGCGCCAGGCGGTCAATCAGTTTCACTGCCGGCGGCGAACTGGCGACCACGTAACCGCCGATCACTACGAAGGCCATCTGCATGGTGAACGGGATCAGGCTCCAGAACCCATCGCCAAACGCCTTGGCGGCCTCGGTGGGCGCAGCGCCCATGCCCAGGGTCGCCACAGCGACGATGATCACCGCGAGGGCTGCAAATACCCAGGAGTCAGGGAACCAGCGTTCGGCGAAGTTGGAGCAGCGCAGGGCAAATCGGGCATAGCGGCTTTCTTCGATAGCATCGGCCACGGGTCATACCTCTTGTATTTATTATGAGGGCGGCAGTTTTCGCGCATGTTCCTCCACGGCCATTGATATGGGAATGCAGTTATCTTCATCGATCCATGAGGAAAACAAATATATCTGCGGCGATTGCCATCCTTCGGCTCACCTCATAACCTGCACGCCATTTTGTTTGTCTGCCGAGCCTCTACATGACTGCCACCTTTTCCTCACAGGCGCAGCGTTTTTCCCGCTCCGACTACAAAACCCTGGGCCTGGCCGCCTTGGGCGGTGCCTTGGAAATCTACGATTTCATTATTTTCGTGTTTTTTGCGCTGACCCTCAGCCAACTGTTTTTCCCCCCGGAAATGCCCGAGTGGCTGCGCCTGCTGCAAAGCTTCGGCATCTTCGTCACCGGCTACCTGGCGCGCCCGTTGGGCGGGATCCTGATGGCGCATTTTGCTGACCACTTGGGGCGTAAGCGCGTGTTCAGCCTAAGCATCCTGATGATGGCGCTGCCGTGCCTGCTGATCGGGATTATGCCGACCTACGCGCAAATCGGTTATTTCGCCCCGCTGATCCTGCTGGCGCTGCGCGTGCTGCAAGGCGCGGCGGTGGGCGGTGAAGTGCCCAGTGCCTGGACCTTCGTCGCCGAGCACGCACCGCGCAATCACCGTGGGTATGCGTTGGGCTTCCTGCAAGCTGGCCTGACCTTCGGTTACCTGCTCGGTGCCTTGACGGCCACGCTGCTGGCGCAAGTCTTCACCCCGGCCGAAATCCTCGATTACGCCTGGCGTTTCCCGTTCCTGCTCGGCGGTGTGTTCGGCGTGATCGGCGTATGGCTGCGCCGCTGGCTCAGCGAAACCCCGGTGTTCCTCGAAATGCAGGCCCGCCGCCAAGCCGCTGCCGAACTGCCCCTGCGCACCGTACTGCGCGACCACCGCGCCGTATTGTTGCCGGCGATGATCCTCACTTGTGTGCTCACCTCTGCGGTGGTGGTCCTTGTCGTCATCACCCCGACCATGATGCAAAAAACCTTCGGCATGAGCCCCAGCCACACCTTCGCCCTGAGCGCCTTGGGCATCGTGTTCCTGAACATCGGCTGCGTCCTCGCCGGCCTGCTGGTGGACCGCATCGGCGCCTGGCGCGCGGTGCTGGTTTACAGCCTGTTGCTGCCAATGGGCATCGCGGTGTTGTACGCCAGCCTGATCAATGGCGGCGTGTGGCTGGGCGCGGCGTACGCCTTGGCGGGCTTGAGCTGCGGCGTGGTGGGCGCGGTGCCGTCGGTGATGGTCGGGCTGTTTCCGGCGCAGGTGCGGGCGTCGGGGATTTCCTTTACCTACAACATTGCCTACGCGCTGTGGGCGAGCACCACACCGCTGATGCTGATCGCGTTAATGCCTACCAGCCCATGGATTTGCGTGGGGTATTGCGTGGTGATGGGGGCGGTGGGGGTGGCGAGTGTGGCGCTGTTTGGCAAGCGTCACACGTTAGCCGCGTGAAGATCAGCTAGGAACGTGCCCGAGCACTGATCAACCTGGTCACTGAAACGGTCGTTTGCAGCGTCAACGAAAAAGCCCGCCCCAGAGCCCTTGCTGTCGATTTTGTAATCTTTGCTCCACCGACCTGATAAGTCGCGAGCGCTACATTGCCAGCGCTTGGACTTCATGGCCGTGGAACTCTCGTTATGGCAATTTCCGTTAAAAAACTGATGGGGGCGACAGTGTTGTGGTTGGCTGCAAACGCGGCCCTGGCGCAACCCCTGACCCTCGATAGCGCCCTGCAAAACGCCTTCGCCAACAACCCGGACCTGGCCGCTGCGCAGTGGGAAATTGACATCGCTGCGGGTGGTCGCCAACAGGCTGGGCTGATCCCCAATCCGGTCGCTTCCTGGGACGCCGAAGACACTCGCCGCGACTCACGCACCACCACCGTCAAGCTCAGCCAGACTCTGGAACTGGGCGGCAAGCGCGGTGCACGCATCGATGTCGCTTCCCGTACTCAGGACGCCGCCGCGCTGACCCTGGAACAGCGCCGCAACAGCCTGCGCACTGACGTGATCGACAGCTATTACGCGGCCCTTCGCGCCCAGGAGCGGCTCGATCTGGCGCAACGCTCCCTGGCCTTGGCCGAGCGTGGTCTGGTGATCGCCAATGGTCGCGTCACCGCAGGCAAGTCGTCTCCGGTGGAAGCCACGCGCGCGCAAGTGCAGTTGTCGGAAATCCGCCTGGAATTCAACCGCGCACAGATCGGCCTTACCGACGCCTATCGCCGCCTGGCCGCCAGCACGGGCAGCGCCAGCGCCGACTTCGCGTCCGTCGCCCCGCCAAGTCAATCCACACCCGCGTTGCCGCCCGCTGCGCAATTGCTGGCGCGCCTTGAGCAAACCACCGAGCTGCGCCTGGCCGAACTGCAGATCCTGCAGAACGAGGCCAATGTGGGCCTGGAGAAAGCCCAGCGGATTCCCGACCTCGATGTGTCCATCGGCAGCCAATACGACGCCAGCGTGCGCGAGCGCGTGAACCTGGTGGGGGTGTCGATGCCGATCCCGCTGTTCAACCGCAACCAGGGCAACGTGCTTGCCGCCACCCGCCGCGCTGATCAGGCCCGCGATCTGCGCAATGCCGCCGAACTTCGCCTGCGCACCGAAACCCGCCAGGCCCTCGGCCTGTGGCAAGCCGCCAATAACGAGGTGCGCGCGTTCAACCAGCAGATCCTGCCCGCCGCCCAAAGCGCGGTAGACGCCGCCACCCGTGGCTTCGAGATGGGCAAGTTCAACTTCCTCGACGTGCTCGACGCCCAGCGCACCCTGATTGCGGCACGCACCCAATACCTGACGGCCACCTCCCAGGCCACCGACGCCTGGCTGCGCATCGAGCGGATTTACGGCGACCTCGCCCGGTTCTGATTTTTTCTGGAGTCCCCTATGAATAGAAAACACGGCGTGGCGCTTGCCGTCGCCTTGGGCCTGATGCTGTCCAGCCTGGCAAATGCCGAGGAAGAAGAAGGCGCACTCGAACTCACCGTGCAGCAAATCGAGGCCGCCGGCATTCAACTTGCCCAGGCCCAACCCAGGCCGATCAGTACTTTGCTGACGCTGCCGGGAGAAGTGCGGTTTGACGAAGACCGCACCTCGCACATCGTCCCGCGTGCTGCCGGGGTTGTGGAGTCGGTGAAGGTCAATCTCGGTCAATCAGTGAAGGCGGGCGAGTTGCTGGCGGTGATCGCCAGCCAGCAGATTTCTGACCAGCGCAGCGAGCTGGCTGCCAGCGAGCGCCGGGTGGAACTGGCGCGTACGACCTTCCAGCGTGAGCGCCAGTTATGGCAGGACAAGATCTCCGCCGAGCAGGATTACCTGCTGGCGCGCCAGTCCCTGCAAGAGGCCGAAATCGCGCTGAACAATGCCCGCCAGAAGATGACCGCCCTCAGCGGCAGTGCGGTGTTGGTCGGCGGCAATCGTTATGAGCTGCGTGCGCCGTTTGCCGGTGTGGTGGTTGAAAAACACCTCGGTGTTGGCGAGGTCGTGAGCGAAACCAGTAACGCCTTTACCCTCTCGGACTTGTCCCAGGTGTGGGTCACCTTCGGCGTGTTTCCCAAGGACTTGAACAAGGTTCGCATCGGCAAACCGGTGACCGTCAGTTCCACGGAAATGGGTACCCACGTGCGCGGCACCGTGGCCTACGTCGGCAATCTACTCGGCGAGCAAACGCGCACCGCCACCGTGCGCGTGAGCGTGCCCAACCCTGACGATGCCTGGCGCCCTGGGCTGTTTGTCACGGTGCAACTGGCCACGGACACCGCCCAGGCCAAGGTCACCGTACCGCAGGAAGCGATCCAGACCGTCGAGGACAAACCCTCTGTGTTCGTGCGCACCCCGGACGGTTTTATCACTCGCCATCTTGAACTGGGTGTCAGAGAAAACGGCTACGTCGAAGTGCGCCAGGGGCTGGACGCCGGCGAGCAGGTGGCCACGGTCGGCAGCTTCATCCTCAAGTCCGAACTGGGCAAAGGCTCGGCCGAGCACGCCCATTGATCCTGCGAGTGATTCCCCATGTTTGAGCGCCTTATCCAATTCGCCATTGAGCAGCGCATCATCGTGCTGCTGGCGGTGCTGTTGATGGCCGGTGTCGGCATCGCCAGCTATCAGAAATTGCCCATAGACGCGGTGCCTGACATCACCAACGTGCAGGTACAGATCAACTCGGCGGCGGCTGGTTTCTCGCCATTGGAAACCGAGCAGCGCATTACTTTTCCCATCGAAACTGCGATGGCCGGTCTGCCGGGTTTGCAGCAGACGCGTTCGCTGTCGCGCTCCGGCTTGTCCCAGGTCACGGTGATTTTCAAGGACGGCACCGATCTGTTCTTCGCCCGTCAATTGGTCAACGAACGCTTGCAAGTCGCGCGCGAGCAATTGCCCAGCGGCATCGAAACGGCGATGGGACCGATCTCCACCGGGCTTGGGGAAATCTTCCTGTGGACCGTGGAAGCCAAGGACGGCGCGCTCAAGGACGACGGCACGCCTTACACGCCGACGGACCTGCGGGTGATCCAGGACTGGATTATCAAGCCGCAACTGCGCAACGTGCCCGGCGTGGCCGAGATCAACACCATCGGCGGCTTTGCCAAGGAATACCAGATCGCCCCAGATCCAAAGCGTTTGGCGGCCTACAACCTGACTTTGAACGATCTCGTCACTGCGCTGGAGCGCAACAACGCCAACGTCGGCGCCGGTTATATCGAGCGCAGTGGCGAGCAACTGCTGATCCGCGCACCGGGGCAATTGGCGTCCATTGATGACATCGCCAATATCGTCATCACGTCTGCGGACGGCACGCCGATTCGCGTGCGTAATGTGGCCCAGGTCGAGATCGGCCGTGAACTGCGCACTGGCGCCGCCACGGAAAACGGCCGTGAAGTGGTGCTGGGCACGGTGTTTATGTTGATCGGCGAAAACAGCCGCAGCGTGTCCCAGGCCGTGGCGAAAAAACTCGAAGACATCAACCGCTCGCTGCCCGAAGGCGTGGTGGCGGTGACGGTCTACGACCGCACCAACCTCGTCGAAAAAGCCATTGCCACGGTAAAGAAGAACCTCTTTGAGGGGGCGCTGTTGGTGGTCGCGGTGCTGTTTCTGTTCCTGGGCAATATCCGGGCGGCGTTGATCACCGCGATGGTGATTCCCCTGGCGATGCTGTTCACCTTCACCGGCATGTTCACCAACAAAGTCAGCGCCAACCTGATGAGCCTCGGCGCGCTGGACTTCGGCATTATCGTCGACGGCGCGGTGGTGATCGTCGAGAACGCCATCCGCCGCCTGGCCCACGCGCAACAGCGCCACGGTCGTCTGTTGACCCGCAGCGAGCGCCTGCACGAAGTGTTCGCCGCCGCCAAGGAGGCAAGGCGTGCGTTGATCTTTGGGCAGTTGATCATCATGGTCGTCTACCTGCCGATCTTCGCCCTCACCGGTGTGGCCGGGAAGATGTTCCACCCCATGGCCTTCACTGTCGTGATCGCCCTGCTGGGCGCGATGATTCTGTCGGTGACCTTCGTACCGGCGGCGATTGCGCTGTTTGTCACCGGCAAGGTCAAGGAAGAGGAAAACCTGGTGATGCGCAGCGCACGCCGGGTCTACGCGCCGGTGCTGGATTGGGTGATGACGCGCCGTCCGCTGGTGTTCGGTCTGGCGCTGCTGACCATCGTCGGTTCGGGCGCGGTGGCCAGCCGCATGGGCAGTGAATTTATCCCCAGCCTTAGCGAGGGCGATTTCGCCCAACAGGCCCTGCGTGTGCCCGGCACCAGCCTCACGCAATCGGTGCAGATGCAGCAGCAGCTTGAGAAAGTATTGATGGCCCAGGTGCCGGAAATCGAGCGGGTGTTTGCGCGCACCGGTACCGCAGAAATCGCCTCTGACCCGATGCCGCCGAATATTTCCGACAGCTACGTGATGCTTAAACCCAAGGACCAATGGCCCGATCCGGACAAAACCCGCGAAACGCTGATTGCGGACATTCAGCGCGCCAGTGCGATCGTGCCAGGCAGCGCGTATGAACTGTCGCAACCGATCCAACTGCGCTTCAACGAGCTGATCTCCGGGGTACGCAGTGATGTGGCGGTCAAGGTGTTTGGCGATGACATGGCGGTGTTGAACAAGACCGCCGGGGAAATCGCCGAGACCTTGCAGAAGCTCGATGGGGCCTCGGAAGTGAAGGTGGAACAGACCTCCGGTTTGCCGGTGCTGACCATCAATATCGACCGCGACAAGGCTGCGCGTTTTGGCCTGAATGTCGGTGATGTGCAGGACACTATTGCGGTGGCCGTCGGTGGGCGCCAGGCCGGTACGTTGTATGAAGGCGACCGCCGTTTTGACATGGTTGTGCGTTTGTCCGACGCCCTGCGCACCGATATCGACGGCCTGTCGCGGCTGCTGATCCCGGTGCCGGCGCTGGCCTCCGGGCAACTGGGTTTTATTGCCTTGTCCCAAGTTGCCAGCCTGGACTTGGTGCTCGGTCCGAATCAGATCAGCCGCGAGAACGGCAAGCGCCTGGTGATCGTCAGCGCCAACGTGCGTGGGCGCGATATTGGTTCGTTTGTGGCAGAGGCCGAAGCGGCCATCACCGATCAGGTGAAAGTACCGGCGGGATACTGGACCACCTGGGGCGGCCAGTTCGAACAGCTCAAGGAAGCCTCCGAGCGCTTGCGCATCGTGGTGCCGGTGGCGTTGCTGCTGGTGTTCGGCTTGCTGTTTATGATGTTCAACAACCTCAAGGACGGGCTGCTGGTGTTTACCGGCATTCCGTTCGCGTTAACGGGTGGGATCATGGCCTTGTGGCTGCGGGATATTCCTCTGTCGATCTCGGCAGGGGTGGGCTTTATCGCGTTGTCCGGTGTGGCGGTGCTCAATGGCCTGGTGATGATTGCGTTTATCCGCAACCTGCGCGAGGAAGGGCGCTCATTGTCGGTGGCGATCAACGAAGGCGCTCTGACCCGACTGCGCCCAGTGTTGATGACCGCACTGGTGGCGTCCCTCGGATTTATCCCCATGGCCCTGGCCACCGGCACCGGGGCCGAGGTGCAACGGCCGCTGGCGACAGTGGTGATCGGGGGGATTATTTCTTCGACGTTGCTGACCTTGCTGGTGTTGCCGGCGTTGTACCAGTGGGCGCATCGCAAGGAAGAGGGCAATGGTTGAAGTAGTTGAAGCGGGGTTTCTGTGGTGTCTGTGGTGAGCGGGCTTGCCCCGCGCCGGGCTGCGAAGCGGCCCTAATCCGGCTACCGGGGTTTTTAAGACAAACCGCAGCGCCTGTTTTTGGGGCTGCTTCGCAGCCCAGCGCGGGGCAAGCCCGCTCACCACAATAATTCCGCTCGGCACAATAAGTGCGGTGACCACAATAATCTCGATGCCACAACAAGTGCGGTGACCACAATAAGCTTGATCGCCACAACAAGTGCGGTGACCAAAATAAGCCCGATCACGTTGCTGTCCTTGCTGGTGTTGCCGGCGTTGTACCAGTGGGCGCATCGCAAGGAAGAGGGCAATGGTTGAGGTGGTTGAAGTGGGGCTTCTGCGGTGTCTGTGGTGAGCGGGCTTGCCCCGCGCTGGGCTGCGAAGCGGCCCCAATCCTGCTACCGAGTTTTTCAAGACAAACCGCAGCGCCTGTTTTCAGGGCTGCTTCGCAGCCCAGCGCGGGGCAAGCCCGCTCACCACAATAATCCCGCTCGGCACAACAAGTGCGGTGACCAAAATAAACCCGATCACGTTGCTGACCTTGTTGGTGGTGCCGGCGTTTTACCAGTGGGCGCATCGCAAGGAAGAGGGCAATGTTTGAAGTAGTTGAAGCGGGGCTTCTGTAGTGTCTGTGGTGAGCGGGCTTGCCCCGCGCTGGGCTGCGAAGCGGCCCTAATCCAGCCACCGAGGTTTTTAAGACAAACCGCAGCGTCTGTTTTCAGGGCTGCTTCGCAGCCCAGCGCGGGGCAAGCCCGCTCACCACAATAATCCCGCTCGGCACAACAAGTGCGGTGATCACAATAATCTCGATGCCACAACAAGTGCGGTGACCAAAATAAGCCCGATTACGTTGCTGTCCTTGCTGGTGTTGCCGGCGTTGTACCAGTGAGCGCATCGCAAGGAAGAGAGCAATGGTTGAGGTGGTTGAAGTGGGGCTTCTGTGGTGTCTGTGGTGAGCGGGCTTGCCCCGCGCTGGGCTGCGAAGCGGCCCTAATCCGGCTACCGAGGTTTTTTAGACAAACCGCAGCGCCTGTTTTTGGGGCTGCTTCGCAGCCCAGCGCGGGGCAAGCCCGCTCACCACAATAATCCCGCTCGACACAATAAGTGCGGTGATCACAATAAGCTCGATCGGCACAACAAGTGCGGTGACCACAATAAGCCCGGTCACCACAACAAGCCTGATCACTAAAAAACGGCGTGTTCAAGGAAGGGGAAACACCAGTCTGAACCGCGTAAAGCACCCTGGTTGGCTGCTGACGTCGGCGTGCCCTTGGTGCAGGTGCATGATCGATTGCACGATGGCCAGTCCCAACCCGGTGCCGCCTTCGGCGCGGGTGCGACTGCTGTCGGCGCGGTAGAAACGTTCGAACAAGTGCGGCAGGTGCTGCGTTTCGATGCCTCGGCCGGGATTGCCCACCGACAGCGCCACGCTCTGGTCGTAGGTTTCCACCAGCAGCAACACGCTGGCGCCGCTGGGCGTGTGGCGGATCGCGTTGGACAGCAGGTTAGAGATGGCGCGCTGGATCATCAGGCGATCCCCGTTCACCCACGCGTCGCCGCGCAGGCTCAGGGTGACCTGCTTGTCCTCGGCACTCAGGGAGAACAGTTCGATCACCCGCTGCGCTTCGTCCCCCAGTGACACCGCGCCAAACCCGGCCCGTGCCGCCGGGTGGCTGACCTGGGCAAGAAACAGCATGTCGGAGACGATGCGCGACAGGCGTTCCATTTCCTCGGTGCAGGATTCCAGCCCGGCTTTGTATTCGTCCGAAGGGCGCTTGCGGGACAGGGTCACTTGGGCCTTGCCCATCAGGTTGGTCAACGGCGCGCGCAGTTCGTGGGCCAGGTCGTCGGAGAATTGCGACAGCTGCTGCACCCCGGCATCGAGGCGATTGAGCATCACGTTGAAACCTTGTGCCAACTCGCCCAGTTCCTTGGGCAGGTTATCCACAGACAACCGATGGGTCAGGTCCTGGGTGGTGACTTGGGCCGCCACATGGCTGAACTGCTTCAATGGCGCCAAGCCGCGTTGCACCAGCCACCAGGCGCCCATGCCGATCAGGATCAACAACAACGGCAAGGCGATCACGGTGGAGCGCAGGTAGGCGCTGAGTAACGCTTCATCGTCGGAGCGGTCCAGCGACAGCAATACCCGCACATACTCGCCGCCGCGCAAGGGCATCACGTGGGTGGCGGTGAGGATGCGATTGTCGCGACCGTCCACCCAATTCACGTAGGCCAGGTTTTTGCCGGCGGGGGCGTCGAGCAACAGCGGCTGCTGAGGTTTGGCGCCGACGCTGAGCAGCACCGGCGCGTCAGGCTGGGTGCCGGTGATGGTCAGGTAGATGTTGTCGTGGCCCATCACCAAGTCCAGCAACGAGTGAGGGCGGGCGGCGATGTCGTGGGGTTTTAAATCCTGGCGCAGGCTGTGTTCCAACTGCTCCATCTTGTTTTCCAGGCCTTTGCGCGCGAGGTTTTCCAATTCGTGGGTCAGGGCCAGGTAGGCGAGGGTGGCGAGCAGTACGACCAGCCCCGCGCCCATCAGGCTGACCGTCAGGCCCAGGCGCATCGATAGGCTGCTGGTCTTCATTGGCGCGCTTCCAGCACATAACCCACGCCGCGAATGGTGTGGATCAGCTTGACCTCGCTCTGGTCATCGACCTTGCCGCGCAGGCGGCTGATGGAGACTTCCACTACGTTGGTGTCGCAATCGAAGTTCATGTCCCACACCAGGGAAATAATCTGCGTGCGGGTCATCACCTCGCCCGTCTGGCGCATCAGCACATGCAGCAGGGCGAACTCCTTGGTGGTCAGGTCGATGCGCCGGTTGCCGCGATAGGCACGATGCCGGCGTGGGTCCAACTCCAGGTCCGAGACGCGCAGCACCTCCGGCAGCGGGATATGTTCACTGCGCCGCAGCAGGGTGCGCACGCGGGCGAGCAACTCGGGAAATTCGAAGGGTTTGACCAGGTAATCGTCGGCGCCCATGTCCAGGCCCTTGATCTTATCGGCCAGGCGCCCGCGCGCTGTGAGCATCATCACGCGCTGATTGCCCTCACGGCGCAGTTGCTCCAGCACTTCCCAACCGTCGGTGTTGGGCAGGTTGACGTCGAGGATCACCAGTTCATAGGTGTTTTGCCTGGCCAGGTGCAGACCGTCGATGCCGCTGGCGGCGCAGTCGACGACGTAACCGCTTTCGGTCAGGCCTTGCTGCAAGTAATCGGCGGTTTTCTGCTCGTCCTCAACCACAAGGATACGCATGGGGATTTACCTTCAAGGAAACGAAAGGAGATGGCCTCATAGAGGCTCTGAGGGATCTATAGGAAAACTCTGAAGCCTGAAGTAGCTTTAGGGTCAAGGCAGCCCAGGCCGCTGCGACGATTCGTCGCTGAACACACGCACAAAAAAAACGCCCCAGATGGGGCGTAAAAATTCATCTCTGTTCCAAAGGAGCTACACAAAAGCTGCAGAGATGAAGTGTGTTCGATGTGCAGTATAAAAAGTGCAACTTAACGAGAAGGTGGGGCCGATATTACAGTTCTGACAGACTTCAACTTGTGAACAGATGTACGGCATCGGCAACTGAATGTAAGTGGAACACCTAGAGCACGGCCAACGGATACTCGATAATCATGCGAACTTCTTCCAGGTCCGACTCGAACGCACTTGAACGCACGGTGGCCTGGCGTAGCCTGAGCGACAGATCTTTCAAGTTGCCACTTTGCACCACGTACTTGGCTTCGATATCCCGCTCCCATCGGCGTTGATCGGTGAGCGGATCGCCGGCTGAATCGCGGCGCATGTACACCGCGTTGGCGTTGCTGTAATCGGCGCCGGTGCCTTTGGCGTAGCGGGTCATGAACGACAGGCCGGGGATGCCGAAGGCCTGCATGTCCAGGTCATAGCGAACCATCCACGAGCGTTCCTTGGGCGAGTTGAAGTCGCTGTACTGGATCGAGTTGTTGAGGAAGATCGAGTCCGAGTTGCGCAGGTAGTCGAAGTCGTCATCGCCGTTGTTGCGTTGATGGGACACGGCCAGGCTGTGGGCGCCGACCTTCACGCCGAGTCGGGCGCTCCAGATGGTGTTATCGAACTCACCGAGCAGTTTTTTACCTTCGTCCACAGCCTTATAGACGTTGACGTCGCCGAACAACGAGACGTCGTCGCTCAGCGGGTAACTGGCCGCGCTGCCCGCGTAATACTGGTTCCACGCGTCTTTGAGTCGGCTGCTATAGAGGCTTAGGCTGAGGTGTTTGTTGAGCTGGTAATCGCCGCCGCCATAGGCGATCCAGGGCGAGTCCACGGGGCCTGCGTAAAACGTTGCAAAGCCTTTGTTCATGCCGCTTTCAGCCGGTTGGCTCATGCCGCTCAGGCGCCCGCCCTGCAAGGTCAGGCCTTCCAGGCTGGTGTTCTGTGCGG
Organism: Pseudomonas sp. H1_D04; assembly: GCF_054683855.1. Classification (NCBI taxonomy): domain Bacteria; kingdom Pseudomonadati; phylum Pseudomonadota; class Gammaproteobacteria; order Pseudomonadales; family Pseudomonadaceae; genus Pseudomonas; species Pseudomonas sp. H1_D04. The sequence continues at coordinate 1,354,048 of NZ_CP162826.1, read as the reverse complement.
TCACGCCACGGAAGCTTTCCGGCAGCACCCGTGAATCGCCGTAGGCCACCACCGGCGTAAGCGGGAACACGTCGCCGGCCTTGATCACCGTGTCCAATACGCGCAATTTCGCCGCTCCGCCCACTTTGCTGTAGCTGTCTTCGGGATGGTTGTTGCTGTCCACCGGCAGCACGCCGAACGAGCCCTTGCCGCCGCTGCGGCCGGTGCCCGAGTCGAGCTTCACGCCGACCATGGCGAAGGCGTCCAAGCCAAACCCCACGGTGCCCTGGGTAAAGCCAGACTCGAATTTACCGATCAAACCCTGGGCCCAGGCTTCCGAATAACCATTGCCGGTCGGGCTGGATTGGCCCTTGCGATCATCGCGATTGAAGTAAAAATTGCGCGCCAGCACGTTCAGGCTGCTGCCTTCGATAAACCCTTCGGGCGTGTCTTCAACCGCTACCGCCGCCAGGGGTAAAGCGGCGCACAGTGATAGGGGAAGGGTGTAATAACGGATCTGCATGTTTCGCTCCTCGGTATTGGCAGTTATCAGCTTCTTATGGAGGTGGGCGTTCTTATTGATTTGGCCCGGGCTGATAGTTGCAAACCGTGGATAACGATTGGATGGCTTGAACATTACAATTCTGGAAACTCCCCGCCGCCTAACAAATAAGTAATGTTCTAGTGAACATCGTGACAGGGTGGGTTGGTTAGTCTCGGCACTGAACTTTCAGTCGAGGAATTAACCATGAACTTTTATCGCATTGGCTTGGGTGTATTGATCGCTACGTTGTCATTCGGGGCACTGGCCGAAGGCGGCGGTGACCGCACCTTTGACCGAATGATGGAGCGCAATGAAAAAGCCATGGCCGCCTACGCGGAGAAAAACGGCAAACCCGCGCCCCAGGTGCAGGTGTATCGCTATGGCATGGACCTGGACATTGCCAAGGTGGTCAACGTCACACCGCCGATCCGCGCCTGTAACCCTGTGCCCTCGCGCATGACCTATGAGGACTCCAGCGGAACACTCACTACCTTGGAATATCAAGTCATGGGCGTGTGTCGAAATAACGGCAGTTAATGGCGTCAAAAAAAAGAGTCGAGAATGGCACTAAAGTACGCTTCAGAAAGGTTCCGCAGGGCCGATGCATGTCAGATCTTTCTTTCTCCATTTGACCATCGGTGACCAATGTTCAACACCCGTTTGAAGCAGGAGCTGTCGGCTCTTCGCGAAGAATTGTCCAGCTTGCAGCAGGTTAAGGAGAGCCTGGAAAGCGAAATGTTGTGCCTGACGCTGGACGCCGAAGGTCGGGTGGAATGGGCGAATGCCAATTTCCTGCAGGAGCTGGCTTACCAGTCGAGCAATATTGTGGGGCGCCCCATCGAAGATTTGGTGCCAGTTCATGTACGCAGGGATGAGTTCCAGCAGCGCTTCAACAACGCACTGCGACGTGGCGAGCACTTCGCTGGCACTGTGCGGTTGATGCGTGGCAATGGCCTGGAAGTGTGGCTGCGCTCGATCGTGCAGCCGGTGCGCAGTTCCGATGGGCGCATCAAGCATTTTTCGATTTACGCCAGCGACCTGACCCGCACCATCGAAGCATCGCGCGAGCATGAAAACCTGATTACTGCACTGGTGCGTTCCACCGCTGTGATCGAGTTCGACCTGGGCGGCCATGTGCTCACCGCGAATGATCGGTTCCTCGGCGGCATGGGTTACAGCCTGGCGCAGATCCAGGGCAAACATCACCGTATGTTCTGTGAGCCGCAGGAGTACAACAGCGCCGAGTACCAGAACTTCTGGAATCGTCTGAACAACGGTGAGTTCGTCGCCGCTCGCTTCAAGCGTGTGGACAGCCGTGGGCATGTGGTGTGGTTGGAAGCTACCTACAACCCGGTGATGGACGCCAATGAACGCCTGTACAAAGTGGTCAAGTTCGCTACGGTGATCACCGATCAGGTCAACCGTGAACAAACGGTGGCCGACGCCGCGAACATTGCGTACACCACCTCCCTGCAAACCGACAACAGCGCCCAACGCGGCACCACGGTGGTGACTCAGGCGGTGGAAGTGATGCGCGATCTGGCTACGCACATGCAACAGGCCGGTGAAGGCATTGAGGCGCTGAACGCGCAATCCCAGGTGATAGGCACCATCGTCAAGACCATCAGCGGCATCGCCGAGCAGACCAACTTGCTGGCGCTCAACGCGGCCATCGAGGCGGCGCGCGCTGGCGAGCAGGGCCGCGGTTTTGCGGTAGTGGCCGATGAGGTCCGCCAGTTGGCGTCGCGTACCAGCAAAGCCACCGAGGAAATCGTCGGTGTGGTGCGTCAGAACCAGGACATGGCCCGCGATGCGGTAGCCCTGATGACCGACGGCCGTCTGCAAGCCGAGCAAGGTCTGGCCCTGGCGGCGGAAGCGGGCACGGTGATTGTGGAGATCCAGGACGGCGCACAGAAGGTGGTCAGCGCTGTGGGGCAATTCGCTAACCAACTGTCGACCTGACCCGTAGGGCTCATGCTTGAGGTATCGTAGGTTTTTTCCGTTTAGAAGAGCCGATCCTCCATGAGCCCTGCCCACTGCCGCCCCGTTCCGCTGTCCAAGGCCTATCGCTTGCTCAACCACGGCCCGACCGTGCTGGTCAGTGCGGCCCACAACGGCCAGCGCAATATCATGGCGGCGGCCTGGGCCATGCCGCTGGACTTCGAACCGCCGAAAGTCGCTGTGGTGCTGGACAAGGCCACCTGGACCCGTCAGCTGTTGGAAGGCGCCGGCACGTTCGTGCTGCAGGTGCCCTGCGCGGCCCAGGCCGATCTGGTTCAGACAGTCGGCAATACCACCGGCACCGAGCGCGACAAGTTCGCCACGTATGGCTTGCAAACCTTCAGCGGTGAACACACCGATGCGCCCTTGCTGGAAGGCTGCGTAGCCTGGCTGGAATGTCGCCTGCTTCCCGAACCCCACAACCAGCAGACCTATGACCTGTTCCTCGGCGAAGTGGTCGCGGCCTATGCCGACGAGCGGGTGTTCAGTGAAGGCCACTGGCACTTTGAAGGTCATGATGAGTTGCGCACTTTGCACCATGTAGCCGGCGGTAATTTCCTGAGCATCGGCCAGCCGATTGTGGGGCGGCAGCTCTAAGCCTCACCAGCGTGCGTTTGCCAGCGCCTCGGCAAACGCCATCAATTTTGGCGAGTACTGCCGGGATGGCGGGTAGACCAACGAGATGCCCCGGCTGCGCCCGGCGACTGTCTCCAATACTGGCACCAGGCGTCCTGTGGCCAGGTCATCCCGCACGGCGAAATCCATTACCTGGGCAATGCCAAAGCCTCCCACGGCGCCGTCGACCATCGCATCACCGATATCAAAGATCAGCCGCCCCTCGACACTGACGTCCTGCACTTTGCCGTCGATCATGAATTGCCAATCCACCATACGGCCGGTACGTAAGTTGCGCACGGTGAGGCAGTGGTGGTCCTTGAGTTCATCAATTGTCTGCGGAGTACCAAAGCGCGCCAGATAGGCGGGTGCGGCAACGGTGATCCATCGCAGGGGTGCCAGGTTGCGGGCGATCAGGCGTTGGTCCTGGATTTCTCCGGTGCGCAACAACGCGTCGAAGCCTTCATCGACGATATCCACCAGGCGGTCGGTCATTACGGCTTCGATGCGCAACTCGGGGTAACGCAAGGTCAACTCGCCGATGACCGGCATCACCACCTTGCGGCCGAACAATGAAGGTGTACTGATTTTTAACAGGCCCGATGGGCTGCAGCGACGGTCGAGCATCAGCTTTTCGGTTTCGGCCAGTTCCGCCAGCAGCGGCGCGCTGCGCTCGTAGAGCATCTGGCCATCGGGGGTCAGGCTGACGCTGCGCGTATTACGTTGCAGCAGGCGCACGCCCAATTCGTTTTCCAGGCGTGAGATGGCGCGGGACAGGCCCGACTGAGTGAGCCCCAGATCACCCGCCGCACGGGTAAAACTGCGGGCTTCGGCCACGCGGACCAGCAGGCGAACAGCATTCAGATCCATGATTAAAGTCATTACTGAAAGAGTGGTAGGGCTATTTATCACTTGGCCCGCATAAAAGACACTGGCGGCACTTCATTTTCGGACAGGACGCTGTGATGTCTCCCTCACGACCTTCAGGCTGGATGCTGGCGTTACTGGCCACCGCTCAGTTGATCATCGCCCTTGATGCCACCATCGTATTTGTGGCGCTGCCGCAGATCGGCACTCACTTGGATTTCTCTGCCCAGCAATTGCAGTGGGTGGTCAGTGCCTACAGCGTAGCGTTTGGCGGTTTCTTGTTGCTGGGTGGCCGCGCCACTGACTTGTTGGGCAAGCGCCGCCTGTATCGCGTTGGCCAGTCGCTGTATGCGCTGTCGTCGCTGGCGGCAGTGGTCGGCGGCAGCGCGGTGTTACTGGTGTTGGCGCGAGCAGTGCAGGGCGTGGGCGGCGCGCTGTTGTTCCCGGCGACCCTGGCGTTGATCAACACCCACTACGCCGAAGGTCCGGCACGCAACCGTGCGTTCGCGGTATGGAGCGCAGCGTCAGCCGCGGGGTTGGCGCTCGGCGCCTTGCTCGGCGGTGTGCTGACCCAGGTGTGGGGTTGGGAGGCGGTGTTTCTGGTCAACGTGCCGTTGGCTGGCGGTTGTGCATGGGCGGCGCGTTATTGGATTCCTGCCGATGGCGCGCGGGCCCACGGCCGTAATTTCGATATCAGCGGCGCGCTGACCGTGACCGTCGGCGGTACGTTGCTGGTGTTTTCCCTGGTGCAAGGCCCCGAGTGGGGCTGGGCGGCACCGTCGACCCTCGGTTGTATCGCCTTGGCTGTGGCATTGCTGGGGCTGTTCGCCTGGATTGAACATCGCGGCCGCGATCCGCTGATGCCGCTGCGCTTGCTGGCTTATCGAGAATTGCGCATGGCCATGGTACTGACGGCAGTGTTCATGAGCAGCTTTGGCGTGCAGTACTACTTCCTGGCGCTGTATTACCAGCAGGTCTACGGCTACAGCGTGTTGCAAGCGGGCTTGGCGTTTTTGCCGGCAACCTTGGTGTGCACATTTGGCATCTGGCTAGCGGAACGCTCGATGGCGCGGCTGGGGCTGCGCAACACCTTGGTCAGCGGGCAATTGGCCGGCGCGGTGGGGATTGCGCTGGTGTGTTGGGCATTGCCCACCGGGGTGGGATTCTGGTCGCTGCTGCCGGGGATTTTCATCCTGAGCATTGGCCAGGGCATGACGTGGACGGCGATGTGGGTGGCAGCCGGGCTAGGCATCCGTCCTGGGGAGCAGGGCGTGGCGGCGGGGATGGCGTCTACCAGCCAGCAGATTGGTGGCGCGTTGGGGTTGGCGGTGTTGGTGTCGGTGGCCAATGCGGGTGGGATCGAGTTGGCGTTGTGGTGGAGTGCGGCGATTGCGCTGGTGGGAGCGGTGTTGGTGCTGGCGCTGAAAGAGCGCCATCCCATGTCGAACTCATCACAGCAAGCCCACATTTAGAGTGCATGTTTACAACGCTGACTCAGCGCCCGAGCATCTTCACCCACCGGGACGGCGGCATGCCGTAGGTGCTGCGAAACTGCCGGGTCATGTGGCTCTGGTCGGTGAAGCCGGCGATCAGCGCGGCGTCCACCAGCGACTGTCCCTGCGCCAGCAGACTGCGCACCAGGTCCAGGCGGCGCATCGTCAGGTAGCGGTAGGGGCTGGTGCCGAACAGCACGCGAAAATCCCGCGACAATGCCCAGCGGTCGCGGCCAGCGTGATCAGCGATTTCGTCCAGGGTGATGCTGCGGCCCAGGGTGCTGTGGATAAACTCCCGGGCACGCTCGGCGGCTACGTAATCGAAGGTCTTACGGCTGACGATCGCCCCCGACGCATTGTTGAGCGCATGGGCCAGGTCGAACATCGCGTCCTGTTCCTGCAACGGGTCAATCGGATGATCGAGGTTCTGCAGCAGCACTTCGCTGGCGCGGAACAGCCTTGGGTCAGTGGATAAACCACTGGGGATAAACGGCAGCGGCTTGCCGCCGAGTATCTGCTGAATCAGTGACGGCTCCACGTAGATCATCCGGTACTTGAAGCCTTCGTCGCTGCCAGCGTGGCCGTCGTGGGTCTCGTCGGGATGAAGCACCATGGTCGTGCCGGGCAGGCTGTGGATCATGTCGCCGCGGTAGTGAAAACTCTGCACGCCAGACAAGGTACGCCCGATGGCGTAGGTGTCATGGCGATGGGGGTCGAACGCAAAGCCCGCAAAGTACGCCTCGATACGATCCAGGCCGCTGGCATGCGGGGCGCGGTGCAGCCAGTCGAGAGTGTGGCTAGGGTTGCCCATGGTGGCGTGTCACAAGAAGAGATGGAAATACGTTAACCCAGTCTGCAACCCTTGTCTGCCGGGGTCTTGTACGATTGTGCAGGCGATTGGCGAGGTCTATGCTCCTTGCTCGTCCCTGCGCTGATGGAGCTGCCCAATGGAAGTTATCAACCCCGCCTACGTGGCTCCCCTGGTCTCGCTGGCCCTGCTGTGGACGGTGGCGGTGGTCACGCCTGGGCCCAACTTCTTCAACACGGCACAGTTGGCTGCCAGTTGTTCGCGCCGCCATGGCGTGGTGGCTTCGGCGGGCGTGTCCACCGGCACGATCATGTGGGGGCTGGCGGGTGGCCTGGGCATCAAATCGCTGTTTACCGCTGCGCCCATGTTGTACCTGGCGTTCAAGATCATCGGCGGCTGCTACCTGATTTACCTGGGGCTGAAACTGTTCAAGCGCTCGGCACCGGCGATGGGCCAGAGCCTATTGCCGGATGACACGCGACGTTCGCTGTTTTCCGCGTGGCGCCTGGGGTTGTTGGGCAACCTGTCTAATCCCAAGGCCGCGTTGTTCGTCGCCACCATCTTCGCCTCCACCATGCCGCCGTCTCCGTCGCCGATGCTGCTGACCCTGGCGGTGATCACCATGGCCAGCTTGTCGTTCAGTTGGTATTCCTGCGTGGCGTTGGTGTTTTCAAGTGCGCGCATGGCCAACCTCTACAGTCGCTCACGCAAATGGCTCGATCGTTTTGCCGGTGGTTGCTACGTGTTGTTCGGCGCACATCTGGTAGCGAATCGCTGACCGCCCGTGGTAAGAAGCCTTACTTTCAACAGTGAGGCGAGTCATGAGCAAGGTGCGGGTGGGGATTATTTTTGGTGGTCGTTCGGCTGAGCACGAGGTCTCGTTGCAGTCGGCGCGCAATATTGTCGATGCGCTTGACCGTGCACGCTTTGAGCCGGTCCTGATCGGCATCGACAAGGCCGGCCACTGGCACCTCAACGACACCTCGAACTTCCTGAACAACCAGGAAAACCCGGCACTCATCGCCCTTAACCAATCCAACCGCGAACTGGCGGTGGTGCCCGGCAAAGCCAGCCAGCAGGTGGTGGAAACCTCCGGCAACGGCCTGCTGGCACACATCGACGTGATCTTCCCAATCGTCCACGGCACCCTCGGCGAAGACGGCTGCCTGCAAGGCCTGCTTCGCATGGCTGACTTGCCTTTCGTCGGCTCCGACGTGCTCGGCTCGGCAGTGTGCATGGACAAGGACATCAGCAAGCGCTTGCTGCGCGACGCCGGCATTGCCGTGACGCCGTTCATTACCCTGACCCGCAGCAACGCCGCGCGCACTTCCTTTGAAACTGCGGTGAATAAACTCGGCCTGCCGATGTTCGTCAAACCGGCCAACCAGGGCTCTTCGGTGGGTGTGAGCAAGGTTGGCAACGAGGCCGAGTACCACACCGCCGTTGAACTGGCGCTGGGGTTTGATCAAAAGGTGCTGGTGGAATCCGCCGTGCGCGGCCGCGAAATAGAATGCGCGGTGCTGGGTAACGAAAACCCCGTCGCAAGCGGCTGCGGCGAGATCGTGGTGAGCAGCGGTTTCTACTCCTACGACAGCAAATACATCGACGGCCAGGCGGCCCAGGTGGTGGTGCCGGCTGATATCAGCCATGAAGCCAGTGAGCGTATTCGCCGCTTGGCCCTTGAAGCGTTTGACGTGCTCGGCTGCGCAGGGTTGGCGCGGGTCGATGTGTTCTTGACCGACGACGGCGAAGTGCTGATCAACGAAATTAACTCACTGCCCGGCTTCACCCGCATCAGTATGTACCCCAAGTTATGGCAGGCGGCGGGGATGAGCTACAGCGAGTTGGTGAGCCGGTTGATTGAGCTGGCGCTGGAGCGGCATGCGGGGCGTAAGGGCTTGAAGATCAGCCGCTAACGGATGGGATAAATACCTGTGGCGAGCCCGCTCGCCACAAGGGGGCGTAGGTTCGTCAGGGTCTACGAGCAATCCACGAATAAATCAACGTCTTCGCTTCCGCCGGGTGATGGGTTCTCCTGCGATAGCTGGCAAACGTCGGCGAGGTGCAGTAAGTGCATACCTCGCTCACGTCGATCTGCTCTCGCTTGATACCCGCCGCTTGCAGCAACAACAACCCATAGCCGCTCAAGTCAAACCATGCGCTACCTGCTTGCCTTGCATGGGGCGGGCTAATTTCCGGTGACCGCAGCGGTGCCGGTTGCTCCAAGCTCCACGGTGCCAGGCCGTGTTGCCACAGGTGCCCCTGGTCAATCTGGAACTCGGCGATAAACCCTTCGCTCACCTCATAACAGCACGGCTTGATCGAAGGGCCGATACCCACTTGCAACTGGTTGGCTGGTATCCCCTCGGCGGCAAAGCGCTGCATGACGTTGGCGATAATCCCGCGTTGCAGCCCCTTCCAGCCGCCATGTACTGCGGCGACCCGTTCGCCCGTTTTCGATGCGAACAGAATGGGCAGGCAATCTGCGGTGATCACCGCGATCGGGTGAGCGTGGTGCGTCAACACACCATCGGCCTCGATCGTGTTGGGTACCTGGCCCGCCTGCCATTCAATCACTGAGGCGCTGTGCACTTGCTTGCAGATGAACACGTCATCCGGGCGCAGTGGGTCATCTATCGAACAGAAACCGTGGTCGATGCCAGGGATGGCAGCGAGATTTTCAGCCTGATGCAAGGGATCACCTCCGTTCAATAAAGTCAGTCGCCGAGCGCTTCGCCTTCGCGACGAGGGTCGGCGCCACCGCTCAGCGATACCTTGCCCTGGGCGTCCCGCTTGAGCACGATGGCCTGTATGCCGCTGGTCATGTCGATCTCGCTCAGTGCATGGCCCTTGTCCTTCAACGCCTGCTTCAGCCCTGGGCTGAACAAACCGGCCTCCAACTCGGTAGCGCCATTGCGACTGCCGAAGTTGGGCAGGCTGATGGCGGCTTGCGGGTCGAGGTTCCAGTCGAGCATGGCCACCAGGGATTTGCTCACGTACTCGATGATTTGGGAGCCGCCCGGCGAACCGACCGTGGCCAGCAACTCACCGCTCTCGCGGTCGAACACCAGGGTCGGCGCCATGGCCGAGCGCGGGCGTTTGCCGGGTTGTACGCGGTTGGCTACCGGCTGACCGTTTTCTTCGGGGATGAATGAGAAGTCGGTCATCTGGTTGTTGAGCAAAAAGCCCTGGACCATCACATGGGAGCCAAACGCGGCTTCCACCGTGGTGGTCATCGATACGGCGCCGCCCATGTCGTCCACGGCCACCACTTGGGAGGTGGAAATGCGCAGTGGCGAACGGTCCGGCGCGTAGGCCATTTGTATGCCCGCAGGTTGGCCTGGCTTGGCGATGCCCATGCTGCGCTCACCGATCAGCGCGGCGCGTTGGGCCAGGTAGTTGGGCGCGACAAGGCCGGCGGTCGGCACCGGCGTAAAGTCTGAATCAGCCAGGTACAGCGCGCGGTCGGCGAAGGCCAGGCGACCGGCCTCGGCGATCAGGTGCACGGCCTCGGGCGTCGGCTCAAACCCGGCAGGCAACGCGCTTTTTATCGGTGTCATCGGTGCGATAGCCAGGCGCGGGTCGCGGGCTTCCAGGGCCTGCAACGTACCAAGGATCTGCGCGACCGCAACCGCGCCTGACGACGGCGGCGGCATGCCACAGATTTTCCAGCGTTTGTAGTCGGTGCACAGCGGTTCGCGCTCCTTGGCGGCGTAACCCTTCAGGTCGGCCTGGGAGAGGCTGCCCGCATTGCGATTGCCCTGCACTTTGCGCGCAATTTCATCGGCAATTGGCCCGTGGTATAGCGCATCAGGGCCCTCGTTGGCGATGCGCTTGAACACGGCGGCCAGCGCCGGGTTTTTCAGCAGCGTGCCGGTGGCTTTGAGTGTGCCATCGGCGTTCAGAAAGTAGGCGGCCATCTCCGGCGATTGCGTAATAAATCGGTCAGCCGCGATCAGGCTGTGCAAGCGTGGTGAAATGGCGAAGCCCTGTTCCGACAAACGAATCGCTGGCTCAAACAGCTCGGCCCATCGCAGTTGACCGGTCTTCTTATGGGCCATCTCCAGGGCGCGCAGCACACCGGGCGTACCCACCGAGCGCCCGCCAATCTGCGCGTCGGTGAAGGTCATCGGTGTGCCGTCGGCGTTCAGGAACAACCGCTCCGTCGCGCCTGCCGGCGCCGTTTCCCGACCGTCATAGGCGTGCACCTTTTTCCCGTCCCACAGCATGATGAACGCGCCGCCGCCAATGCCGGAGGATTGCGGCTCCACCAAGGTCAACACCGCCTGCATGGCGATCGCTGCATCAATCGCCGAACCGCCTTTGCGCAACATCTCGCGCCCGGCTTCGGCGGCCAGCGGGTTGGCGGCGGCGGCCATATGGCGTTCGGCGTGTTGAGTGGTCAGGTCGGTGCGATAGCCCGAGCCCAGCTCCGGTGCCGGCGGCTGTTCGTTGACCGGGGTGTGACAGGCCGCAAGGGCCAGGGCTGCGGCAATAACCGACAACTGACGGCGAGAAATCGAAAGCACGTGCTGAACTCCGTTCATTTTGAGAATGATCTGTTGTCCTTGGGGGCAGCGGTTTACAGGTGCGTCGCAGTGAGCACTCCGTGTGTGGGGAGGCTGGACACTAACAGTGGCAAAGGAGGGCGTCAAAAGCGGCCTACCCTGGGATAGGCCGTGTGGCTCAAGTGATCAGAAGTCCCAGCGGGTGGTCAGCATGAAGTGACGCGGCGCGCCGTAGATGGCGGAGTTATAGAAACCCACGTTGGTGTAGTAGTACTTATCGAATACGTTATTCAGGTTCAGCGTCGTCGACAGGTTTTTGGTGAATTGGTAGCGCGTCATCAAGTCCACCACCCAGTAGGACTCCTGGGAAAACGCGTCCGTCGTTCCTTTGGGCCCGTTGTAGATGTCCTGCCACACCGTGTTCTGCCAGCGCAGGCCACCGCCGACGCTGACTTTGTCCAGATCGCCCTTGAGCTTGTAGATGGTGAACATGCTCACCTGGTCCTCGGGCTCGAAAGTCGAGATTTTTTTGCCGGCATCGTCGCGCACCACTTTGTGGGTGTAGCCGCCCTGCAACTGCCAGCCGGGGGCGATTTCGCCGGACAGCTCCAGCTCATAGCCCTTGGTCGTCGCGTCGGTACCCTTGAAGGCAAAGTTGGGCGGGGTTGGGGTCTGGTTGTTGTATGCATCGTCGGGCAGGGAGCGGTTGCTTTCCTTGACTTCGAAGTACGCCAGGCTGGCGTTCAGGCGACCGTCGAGGAATTCGCCCTTGAGGCCCACTTCGTAGTTCTCGCCTTCGTCCGGGTCGATCAGCTTGCGGTTACGGTCGAGGTTGTAGCTTTCCTGGGGCATGAACACATCGGTGTAGCTGACATAGGCCGACAGGTTGTCCGTGAGGTCATAGATGGCCCCGGCATAGGGAATGAAACGCCCGGTCTCTCGGTAGGTGTCAGTGGTGCCGGTCAGGGTGTAGTCGACCACGCGCCCGCCGAGCAACAGTTTCAGATCGTCGGTGAGGTTCCAGCGGGTGGTGACGTACATGCCGGTCTGGCGAATGGTGTCGTCGGTGACTTGTGAGGCCACGCCCCAGTCCGGCTTGGCCAGGTTGCCGTGCCAGTTGAAGTAGTCGACCAGGTTGGCGGTGGGGAAGGTTTCGTCCCAGTAGCCCTTGCCCTTCCAGTGGGCGGTGCTGATGGAGCCGCCGACCACCAGGTCGTGTTCGCGACCGAGGAAGTTGAACGGACCGCTGAGGTACAGGTCGGCGGAATCGCTGGTGGTCTCGCCTTTGTAGCGCTGGGCGTTAATGTCGGCAGTGCCATCCGCTGCCGGCTGGTAGAACTGGATCGCACCCATCTGGGCATCGTAGCCATTGAGCTTGTGGTCCAGTTGCAGCTTGGTGACCCAGCCGTCGCCGAGGTCGTGCTCCAGGTTCGCGAACACCGTGCGGGTGTATTGCTGCCAACTGCTCCAATCGGTGGCATTACTGAAAGACCGCTTGGCGTCGTTGAGCGCACCCGAATAGTTGAACAGCGGGAAACTGCCGGACCAGGTCGAACCTTTGGGTTTGCTGTCCTGATAATCGGCGCCCACGGTGAGCAGGGTGTCGGGCGACAGGTCGAATTCGAGGATGCCGTAGAACACTGAGCTTTTGTTGGAGTAGCGGTCGATCCAGGACTTGTTGTCCTGATATGCCGCTACTGCCCGCCCGCGCACATTGCCGGTTTCGGTCAGTGGGCCGCTGACGTCCACTTCCGTGCGGTAGTGATCCCAGGTGCCCGCCGCTGTGGTGATATGGCCGAGGAATTCCGACGTGGGTTTCTTGCGTACCAGGTTGATGGTGCCGCCCAGGGAACCGGCGCCGCTGAGCAGGCCAGAGGCGCCTTTGAGTACTTCGACACGGTCATAGATCGCCATGTCGCTCAGGGTGTTGCCCGCCGAATAGGCCACGTTGCGCACGGCCGAGGGGATGCCGTCGTACTGGAAATTGTTGATCGAGAAACCGCGCGAATAGTAGTTGCTGCGGTCGGTGTCGTAGGCCGAAACGGTGATGCCGGGCGTGTGGCGCATCACGTCGTCAACGCTGTCGAGGGCGAAGTCATCCATGTGCTGGCGCGTGACGACGCTGATGGACTGTGGTGTTTCCCGGGGCGTCAGTACCAGGCGCGTAGCCGTGGCGATGGTCCCCGGGGTGTAGGAGCCAGTGCCTTCGGTGACGGTGCCCAGTTGGTTGCTGATCACCGTGGTGGTGCCCAGTTGCAAGGCCGCGCCGGGTTGTTCGGTGCGGTTCAGTATCACCGCGTTGGGGCCGTTGGGCTCGAAGCTCAGGGGCGTGCCTTTGAGCAGTTGGGCCAGCGCTTCCAGGGCGGTCATGCGGCCGCTGACGCCGGGGGATTCGACGCCCTGAGCGAGGTCCGCCGCGTAGGCAATTTGCAGCCCGCTCTGCACACTCAATTGATCCAGGGCATTGACCAGCGACTGACGCGCTATCGCGAAGCTGCGGGTGTCCGCCGCTTCGCGAGTGGCTGGCTGGCCTGCTGGCTCCACCGCAACCGCCGGGCTGCACGCCAGGCAGATGGCGAGCGCGAGCATGCTGCGGGCATGGGTCGGATTGAGTGTTGGAAAGTGCATGTGAGCCCCGTTAGAAATAGGAATGATTTGCAAAGGCAAAGTTCTTGACGGGTTGAACCTTCGAAAGCCGTAAAACTTTTCGAAGGTATCGGGGGCTCTGTGTCAGCGAATCACCAGGATGCCACCGGGCAGTCGCTGGGCGTGGGTGGACGTGACTTTACTCAACGCCTGTACGATCGCCAGGGGATCGTCCAACTGGTAATTCCCGCTGACCCGCTCACCGGCGGCGGCATCGTTGAATAACAGGATCGGCGCCGGGTAGTAACGCTGGATCTCTTTCAGCACCTTCACCAGTGGCGCGTTCTGGAATGACAGTCGCCCGTTGATCCAGGCCATCTGCCGTTCACTGCCTTCCAGGGACAGCGGTTGCAGTTGACCATCTCGTAGCTGTTGCCAGTTACCCGCCTGCAGCAGGCTCTGCTCGCCCTTGCGGTTGGCGAAGCGCACCTGGCCTTCACGCACGGCGACAGTGACCTCCGAGTCTCGCTGGCTGACGCTGAATTGCGTGCCGACCACGGTTACGCTGGCCTCGTTGGTCTCGATGCTCAGTGGGCGTTTAGAGTCGTGGGCGGCCTCGACGTAGAGCTCTCCACGCAATAGCTTGATGCGCCGCTGGGCGCCGTCGAAGGTGGTGCTGATTGCGCTGTGGCTGCCCAGCACGATGTGAGAGCCATCTTCCAGGTCAAAGCGTTCCAGCTGCGCGACGTCGGTCATGTGATCGGCTTGCAGGCGCATCGGCACGTCGGCCATCCAACCGATGCCCAGTGCGAGCAACAGGGTAGCGGCGGCAGCCACAAAACGTGTCTTGGGAGGCTTGGTGGTTACCGGGGAAGGGGGCAATTCAAGGTCGACGGCGAGGTCTTTCAAGGCTTGTTCGAAGGCGCGGTTTTCCCACAGCGTCTCCACTTCGGAATAGGCGGTGGCGTGCAGGGGATCGGCCGCGCGCCACTGCTCAAAGCGCTGACGGGTGATGAGGTTGCGCGCACTTTCATCGCGCAGGGCGAACCAATCGGCCGCCTGCTCACGTACTGCTTCGGGAATGACGGGACGGTCAATCATGGTAGGTCGTTTGCTTGACGCAGGCAGTGAGGGCTTGGCGCAGGTCTTTTTCCACCGTACTCAACGACACCTGCAGGCGCTGGGCGATCTCGCCTTGGGACAGGTCGTGCAGTCGATGCAATACCAGGATTTGTTGCTGGCGTTTGGGCAAGGTAGCGAGCACCTGTTGAAACCGCTGCAGTTGCTGCTGGCCCTGAGCCTGGCTCTCCGGTCCGGGTGCCATTGTGGGCACCTCGACAACCAGGCTTTCGGCCAAGTGGCACTCGTAGCGCCTTTTACTGCGCACACTGCGCAAATGATCAAAGGCCAGATACTGCGCAGTTTGATAAAGAAACGGCTTCAAGTGTTCGATCGGGCGGGTGTACAGCGCCTTAGCTACCTTCAGATAGGTTTCCTGGGCCAAGTCCTCCGCCTGGCTCGAACAGCCGACGACGCGCGACAGCATACGGATTAACGCACTGCGCTGCCCGATGAAAACGGCGCTGAGTTTTTCCTGATCCCCTGGCGTCCCTGTCTCCATGGCCCCTGATACCTTGATGCTGCATTGCGCGGATAGCGGGCATACTAATGAGAAGCTGTCTCATTTGATAGGGTGATGGAAGATTTGTTTGTCGACGCGTCAGCCCAGTCGCAACACCATCGCCCCGGCGGCAATGATGCACGCGGCCACGATGCGGGCGCGGGTCAACTGCTCTTTGAGCACCAGCGCCGAGATCACGATGCCAAACAGAATCGAGGTCTCCCTGAGCGCCGCAACCGTGGCAATGGGGGCCGCGGTCATAGCCCACAGCGCCAGGCCATAGGACGCGACGGTTCCGAAGCCACCTATCACGCCGGGGCGCCAGTGACGCGCCAGATAGCGGCTGAATTCGCGTCGACGGCGGGCCAATGCCCATGCGCCGAGTGGGATGCCGGTCAACAGGAATATCCACAACGTGTAGGCCGCCGGGGCACCGGATTTGCGCACACCTATTCCGTCGATGAGGGTGTAGCCCGCGATGACAGCCGCGTTAAGCAGCGCAAGGAGTATCCCTTTACGCTGACCGGCTGAAGGGGCTGCTGCCATGCTCAAAATACCGATGCAGATCACGGCAATGCCGAGCCAGGCAAACGCGGACAAGGATTCGGACAGCAGCCCTAAGCTCGCCGTCGCCACCAGCAACGGCGCGGTGCCCCGCATGATCGGGTAGGTCTGGCTCATGTCGGCAACGCGGTAGGTCGAGGCGACCAGTACGAAATACAGCACCTGGAATATCACCGACGCGCCGATGAAGGGCCAGCTTTGCGTCGAAGGCACTGCCAGGAACGGAATGACCGCCAGCGCGATCAGTGAAGCGAAGGACGCGATCATGCACGTGGTCAGCAGCTTGTCGTCACCCCCCTTGACCACTGCATTCCACGTGGCATGCAGCGCAGCGCCCAGCATGATGATTACGAACACATCAAGGCTCATGAAGGGATGTCCTGTGGGGTTCAGCGCCGCGTCGTGGAGGTAGACCGTTGCGAGTATGCCTCAGCACTTTTCTACAGGCATAAAAAAACGGCCTACCTTTCGGTAAGCCGTTTTTAGTACTTGGTGGTACACAGACATTTGAACTGGTTATGTAAGCTACTGTTTTTGTTGGTTATAAGTGTTTAATTTTATATGAGGGATACATAATGGGATACAAAGTGCTGTCTGCTGCGGTGGTTTTGGCCCGTTTCACGCTGGCTGAAAAAGCCGGGCGAGATTCGTTGCTTCATCCCCGACGAACGGTACAGCCATCTTGATAAACCCGCCGTGGGTATAAAGGAGTGGTCATATCACCACTAAGCTGATGGGCCAGTCCAAAAGCGGCAGGATCATCTAGCTCCTCACTTCTGAGGAGGTAGTGCTGGCGCGGTGTGGCACTTCCACTGCACAGAGGCGTTCTTGCCATTCCCCCTTGCCAGCACCACCCCGGAACAGGGTTGTGCCTTTCCTTCCCCTCGTTCTGTGGTAGTCCTTATCGTTTGGATCTATGCTGGCCACCTGAAATCAAGGAGTGCTGAGTTATGCCCAAAGGAATGCCCACCGCAGCCCAGTTGTGGGAGGGGGATGTCTCCTTCTTCTCATTGGACACTGACCTCATCCAAAGCGCCGGCTACAATTTCGCTGAGGGCGCATTAAAGCAGTTACCCAAACAGCTTCCGGACACAATGGCCCTGTATCTGTCTGACGTGGTTGTTCGCGAAATTGTGGCTCATCGAATGGTCAAAGTAATGGAGGCTGTAGGAAGCTTTAAAACGGCCTCGGGCAGCCTAAAGCGCCTAGCTACGGCACCGATGGAGCACATTGATGGATTATTCGACGGACTGGATGTAGAGCGAACTGCTTCAAAAGCCTTTCGGGATGAAGTTGAGGCGTACGCAAATAGCTGCGGTGGTGGTGATGTCCTACCGGTTGCAGGGAATGATCTGGCGAAGCAGATGTTTAACCTCTACTTTGCTGGCGAAGCACCTTTTGCAAAGCGGAAAGATAAGAAATCAGAATTCCCTGATGCTGCTTCCCTGTTGTTGCTTGAAGGACATGCAGAGGAAAAGCGCACGATGGGAATTGTTGCGTCCGGTGATGAAGGCTGGAGCACATTTGCAGATGAGTCGGATTATTTGTACTGCGTAAGGTCTATTGAAGAGCTTGCTGCTTTATTTGCTGCAACCGATGAGCATGCTCAGGCGGTAGAGCAAAAAGTCATAGATGCTGTGAAAACAGATGGCTCCCCAGTCAAAGACGCAGTTAACGACGCGCTTGTCGAGCATGTGGTTAACGCTTCATGGAGCGCGGATAACGTGGTTAGCGGTACCGTGTCACGTGTAGAGGCCGAAGTTAACGATGCGCAGCTCCGCTCGTTCGAAATTGATGCTGCCGAAGTCTGGTCGTTAAGTGATGATAAGGCAACATGGGTTATCGAGTTGGCGATTAAGGCCGAGGTAGAATTATCAGTATATGTCGATTTCTTAGCTTGGGATTCCATCGATCGTGAAGAGATTTCTATTGGCTCAGATTCATTTGCATCATCCGTAGTCATTGAAGTCCAAGCTTATCTGACATGTTCCGGTGTGCAAGGCGACTCCTCGCCAGAAGACTGGGATATCGAAATTGATATTGCTCAAGGCAGCTACGACTGTGAGCCCATGGATGTCGAACCTGATTTTTTCGATTAATTGATCTGAACTCCTTCCCCCAGTTATTTAGCCCGCGGAGGTGGCTGCTAAATAGTAAATTCAAATATGCCAAAAATCCAAGACATACTTATAGAGCATAGTCATAGCGGAACCGCTTAAGCGATCTTACGCATGCTTGCAAACTTTTGACTAGTTTTTTGCTCACAAGTAATAAGGAGTTAATGTATTGACGAAATGCCACACTGGCTCAGTTCACTAATGTCAATTGTGGGGTTGGTGGGGGCGCTAGCTAATTTAATGCTCGGGATAAGCAAGTCGCTCCCCTTGCTCCGATCTGGTGCTAGGCGGATGGAAGCATCGGTAAACTCTTGATGTTTAGTGCCGCTGCGCTCTCGAGTGCAGAAAGGGTTTGGGATCACGTAGGTGCGCCTGAATGGCTCGGATTTTGGTTATCGATCTAGCTCACTATCCTGACCGTCAAGTCAGGTATCGAAGCTTGGAGATGTAAAAATGCAAGCGGCATGTCATTATGATATGAAGGTACTGCCGATCTAGCTAGGGATAGAGATGAGCAAAGAAGCTGAGAAAAAAAAAGCAGGAAAAAGAAAGCCAGTAAACGTATCGAACAGTAGTTTGATAAGGATTGTGCAAATCGCGTTTGTAGCACTTGTAGGCTTTGCTGGTGGAACCCTGTCGCCTTGGGTGCTGGGGTGGATAAAAAATGTCAACGTCGAAACAGCCAGTGATGCATTTGCCATTGCTAATACCTACATTGTTTTTACCACGATAATATTTGTGGGTATTACGGTTCTTTTGGCCATTGCTGGATATGTTATTGCTCAGCAATTCTCTGCTGCTAAAAGTGCTCACGAATCTGAAATTATCGATGAGTTAATAGCTTGCGTCGGGAAAGACGAGGTCATGGGTGTTGGTATTATTACTGCGGTATTGGAAAATCCTGATGTTATAGCGCATCTAAATAAGCTTATGAATGATAAGTTTAATGAACTTGTTAAGGAGAAAGTTGTCGATAACGAGAATGTTCTCCAGTCGACTCTTGATCACACTGAGCGAATGAGGGCTCTTGCTGAAAGGTTAGCGAAGAGGAATGCCAAATAATGAATCAAATTATGCTCGCAAATGATGTTCTTGCTATGTATGAGAGGAATTCGCCTGGCAGACCTGTCATTCCGGTTGATGTTGATGAAATCGCTAGGTTGTTAGGTGTTGAGGTGAGGTATGACTATGCGCTAGAGCAGTTTGATATTATAGGTCAGATTATTTTTGAAGGAGATATTCCTGTTGTAACAATAAATCCTACTCAGAATTCATATGAGCCAAGAAGGAGGTTTACACTGGCTCATGAGTTGGGGCATTTTTGTTTGCATCGAGATAAGGTTTCTCAAGGCTTTAAAGATAATAGAAAGACTATGAGTCGAACTCAGTCTTATTGGGATATATTGGAGTCTGAAGCAAATAATTTTGCAGCGCAAATATTAATGCCGGCGAATCTCGTTTTAGATATGTCGGAATATATACTTAATGCAAGCCAGAGGCATGGTGAGGGTAACTATATGTATCCGGGAGATCTAGCTAGGCGCTTGGCTTCGGCATTCGTTGTGTCGAATAGTGCTATGGAGTACAGGCTGTTGAATTTGGGAGTGGTTAGAGAGGAAGATTTTTGAATAATGTAACTCAGTATTTTGATTTATCGCTGAGTAACAATTCAGGTTGTGCGTGAAGTTCGTTGTGGGCTATCTAACGGAGTGCTGAGTCTGGCAAAAAGTTTCCTAGGAGGTCCGTCATTCATTTTTTAAAATCTATCCTTTCTGGTAAGTCGATATTGCCAAGCGAGCGAGCCTTACAGCTTTCATATGACACAACTTTAAGGATGGGGTTCGGTCAATTACCCAGGCTGCCGGCGACGACCAGCTCACCAATACCCTGGCGAATAGACACCAGGTTCTCGTCGAGCGTTTCCAGTGCGCCGCGCACGTTGTTGGCGATGTCTGCCGATCCGCGCTGTTCGACCCAGTTGGAAAGCTCCTCCACTGCGGCGCCCAGTGCGAGCTGGTTTTGATTGAGGCGGTCGAACAGGCTGGCGATCAGTTTGGTATCAGTCATGGTGGCTCTCCGTGTTTCGAGAGAGCGTAGCACCGGCACCTGAAGACCCGTCTGGGGTCTGTCGGGGGTGTGAGACGGCCAGACAGTCTACTTTGACGCAGCACACACGGAATGAGCCTCAGACGCCCACCCAGCTTGGATTCCGTCTCATGCCTGTCTCTCATTCCGTCAAAGTGTGGTCAAAGTGCGTGCTCTACGCTTAGGTCCACTTCAAGGTTTTGGCATTTTTGGAGACAGCAGCGCTCCAAGGCCCTGGGCGCCGTTTCTGTAGCTCGGTGGCAATGCTGTATTGGGGGAAATGAGCAAAGTAAGCGAAATCGGTCAGAACTAGGCTCACCCTGAGATCACCATTTTCTGAGTAACCACGCTTTTCGAGTTCGGGAAGCAATTTGGGCATCAGGTCGGGAATGAACTGCTCCAAGCATTCGAGAAGATCATGCTCTTTGTCCATTTCCGTGATCGCAAATATGCTGTGGCCAGAAAACATATACCCTCCACCGATGGGAGCATATGTAGTGCCGTCCTTCACTTGAACAAAAGAGTTGTACCTTTTCTTTCGTAGCGTTTCGCGCTGATCGGATGTCAGCGTCTCTTTGGGTTGCATTCCACGAAGCGCCCAATGCTCTATCGATTCAGGCCAGTTCCTATGCACGACCTCCACAATCTCCGCGTCCGCAAAGTCGTCGTGTGTATACACATCGATCGCATAAAAAATGTCTGCGGTCACTCGTGCAAACAAAAGCGGCCCTGTTCTGTCCATGTACTGTCCGTCTAACACGGTGCCCAGATGTAGGTGATGTACTCCCCAGTCGCTGAGCAGAAGATCAGTTTTTTTTACCTTGCCTATAAGTTTGCTCAGATGGGAATTGAGATCCTTACCCTCTATCACGCTTAGCTTGATCTGTTCCCAACCCCGCAAATGTTCGGCTGGGCATTGAAAAGTATCAGATACAAGAACCTTTCTCGGCGTCGTGGTTATGCGGCGTTGGGCCGCGTTGAAGTAGTGAACAGGAACGTCCTCAGTGATGGCTTTCGTGTCGAGATCCCATTCTGATTTCATGATCTCCCTGAGTGTTTCGTGCCAGTCGGCCTTGAAGTCCATGATCAATTTCATAGGGGCGCCCTCCTATTTGCGCTTATTGATCCTACGCGCCCGTTGGATTTTGTGAAGGGCTTGCAAGCTTGTCGCACCACCTCCTTGGGATTGTTCGGCAACTGATCTGGTTGCCAGTGGAAACCACTGCAAAACCCTGGAAACCACAGTGGAAACCAGCGCCTGGCAACCATAGCTTTTGATAACAGGCTGCCGCACTGGTTCGCACCAGGTTCGCGTAAGAGGGTGCGAACCTCAGTGCAAACCACATTTGCTTTGCCGCGGCGCGACCGGATTTTATGGGGAGATACCCATAACTGTTTGAGCTTCTACGGCTGCTTGATCATCATTTCGGATGCTCGCAAGGAGAAATTTCCTTTTCGTCGCTTACAGAAAGGCCGCAGTCATATTTGCGGAACTCGATAACATAACCCCAGTCACGATTATCGAGACCTATGTAATTAGTGTGTTGTTCGCGCTGTACCAGCGGGGCTCCGCATTGTGGACATACGAGATCGCTACCTCGTATGAGCTCAGCGATCATGCCCAGTCGCTCTTGAAGAGCCCTAAGGTCCTCCTCCCTTTGAGCGATTTCTTGCAAATGAGTACCTCCGTCAATCTTCAATCGAGCAATCTCATCCACAGACATCCTAATTCGATCCGATAACGCCGACGCCAGGGCGTCTGGGGTTTGTGATTTCAGTGCGTCAATTCGGTGGTCTCGATCGGCCAGACTCTCCTTCAACAGCTGTATGACGCTGTCTTTTTGCTGAATAACACTTTCCTTCTGCTGAACGAGCAGGCGATAGAGGCCGAATACCGTCCCCACGTAGCCGAGGATTGAAGCAATTTGAGTGTATACAAGTGCGTCGATACTCATGGTGGCAAGGCAACTCTAGTGAGTGATAGGTAATGGCCAGCTTAGGCTTTGTTACTTTTTTTAGCGATGATGATCAGTTTCCGGTGAGTGTATTTTTCTCTCCTACGGCCAGCGACACTAGTCAGTCAGGCCATCTGTGAGTTTAGCCATTCAACTATGCCTCACGGGCCACCGGATCTACTGCTGGCATATCCCCGGAGTGCGTACCAACCATGCGTATCAGCTGTGCGCAATTTGCGCAGTTACTGCGCAGTCCAGCGGCCGTTGCTGAGGCTTGAGCATCTGCGGGCCGCCAGGGCATTACGCGGCCCAGTGCGTAAATATGCTGCGTGAGGGTGCGTGAATCTTGCCAGGGCACCGCTTCGCGCAGGCCAGGTGCGCGATGAGTGTGCGCGAAACACTGCGCAACACGCTCCAGCACGAAACTGGGCACCAGCCTTACATGGGGTTGTTTCGCAATTTGGGCGTCTTGTGGCAGTGACCAGCACCAATTGGTCACTGATGGCGGTCACCGCCCGGGTATCCAACGTGGATCTGCGTTAATCCGTGGATACCTGTTTGGATACCGGCAGGTATCGATCCAAAGCTCCCACTGGCAGAACCGAGAGGAAAGCTTGTTGCTGGTAGCTGCTAGTTCGATAGCACATTGGCTTCAAATCGAAACGAACGAAGGACGACGATTATTGATGCGCTTCAAGTCTTCGAAGGTGACGGGAACCTGAAGCTTCGCTGCATTTCCTTGGCCCTCGGTAGGCTTATAGCTTGGTACTTGGACTGCTCAATGCATCGCTCAGGCAAGGATAACAGTTCGGGGTATGCCTTTATCCGGCCCTCAATCTCGTCAGCGATACGCAGGTAGCACTCATTGTAGCTGTCTGCAACCACATGAATTACTTCGACATTGAGCGACTTCATTAGAGAGGTAACAGCTGTATCGTCGGTTAAGGACAGCCCCGCCTGGTAGTAGAATATCTTGCCTGTCTGGTTGGTCCGTCGGCGTTTGTGGAGCAGCAACCACCAGAGATCTATTTCCGTGAAGTCCATACCTAACCCAACGATGTGCAGATGGTCTCTTAGAAAATGGTCTACCCATGAGTAAATCCGTCGGTTACTTTCGAATTCGATCACACCGTTCTTGACCGGGGATGAAAGTCGGTAGCCGAGCGTCTTGATCTTCACACCTTCAGTGACGTAATTACGTATCTTCTGCAGGCTGCCTGCGTACTGGTCATATCCCAACACCATCGAACTGGGTCTAGCTGAGTCACCGTGAACATGCCATATATCCTTGGCGCCTGCCTGATAGCGGCGGAACAGGCTGTAACGGGTTTCGGGGTAAAGAAAAGCCGGGTTATAGAGAGGCCCTACAAAGGCTTCCTCAATCGTAAAGTCGTAATTTGTGGTGAGGATGGTTTTGAACGGATTGCAGATCCTATGATGCGCCTCGATAGGGGTGATCTGCTCCAGCAGCTTTGCGAATGCCACTTTGACGTCGTGCTCAGTATGTCGGAATACACCCTCTGAGCGAGCGCAGAGCTCTTCGATGAACATTGAAAGAGGCTTTGAGCCCAGATGGTGGACTAGCTCGTCAGCGTCAAACTGGGCCGCAAGCTCCCGCAGGATCTGCGTCCAATCCTTCTGTAGTGCGGCCCGATTGACGCCATTCCCTAGCAGCAGACTATGCATGAAATCCTCGTTCTTGGTATGTACGCCGCAGGCAACTCATCCGTTCTCTTTTGGCAGCGCTGCGCTAGTTAAGTCGGAACGGCATTTTGACAAGCTTAACGACTTAAGGCGTTTTGCGCTGCCACTCTGCACGGCAGTGATGTTCCGGTGAAGCGGGAGGTCATAGATCAAATCGACCTTATTCGTTACCACGTTGGTTGGGCGGACGTTTCAGCCAGTCACGACAGGCAGAAATCGACCGATTCCTTCCGATTGGTCAGCGCCAGCGACTTAACAAAACTTAACCTTTTTTCAGGTCGAGAACTTGTCAAAACTTGACATCAAGTTTCTAAATTCACTGAACCCCAGAAGCTCAGGTAGGGCGGGTTCAGTGAAATGATTGGGTGAAAACCTACTTTTTGTCTGTGATGGCCGAAATACCTTTGATCTGGAACCATTTCTTTGAGGGCAAAAGTGGTGAGCGGAATCGGTTTCCGCTAACTCTCGTGGCTGTTTGAATTAACAGATCCATCGCGGCAGCAAGACCGTCTTCTTTGTAGGCGGTCGACTTGCTGCCTTCCGTAAGGCATGGAGTGCTTGGATGCTTGGTTTCCTCTAGGTAGTCATCGAAGGTATCGCGCGCAACAGCCATACCGTAAATTCGCCAAGCATATTTCTTACCCAGATAGTGACCGTCAGTCGCGTTATGTTGGACGCGATCCCTAGATTTTTGAGTTTCGACGGAACGCTTTTCTTCACCGAGCAGACGTGCAACGTAGTGACTTTTGAACTGGTCAACATCGTCAGCCTTAGCAGTTGCGGAAATATCCACCCAGTTCGCATTATCTTCGACAGTGAAGCCAATATTGTATCTCTGGCCTTCTTCGAGAACGGGCTCGTGATTCGCAATAAACTGATAGACCGTATTCGTATTTTCCGGTGTGAAACTGTGTAGGTACTTCCCATCGGGATGCGGGACTATTCTATAGTTTGTAATAATAAGAGTCGGTGTAGTATGTAGTTCACGAGATTTCATTTACTCTTCCTTGATGATAAGTGGGCTAAATGCCCGTACTGGATGCGCTTAGCGAAACAGACGATTTGGTCTGAGTGAGACCATATCGTCTGTCTCAAAGCGTGACAAAGCCGCCCGAAAGCGGCCCTATCTTTTCGCTACAGCGTCGTGGGGAGAATGTCTAAAACACCGTCACCGCTTGTTGATATTCGGTAGTTTTTCACCTTTCCGCCACTGACGATTGCCTCTCGCTCTTGTCGGTCCGCGCCCATCCCGCAGATACCGCTTCCTTGATATGCCGCACCGACAACAACAGACCCCGCTGGGACGTGGAGGGAAACCCTCTCTCCAGGCTTGAGTAATGCCGCCACTTTTCCGTCTACGAAAAGGCCAACCGAGCAAAGGCTTCCCGTATGGCCCGAGTCGCGGGTCACCGACAACGTGCCTGTGCCTGGCACGTCTTTCTGGTATGCAAGAACCCTTTCAGGCGGTACCGCGACAGCGTTTTTGATTGGCACCGGAGAAGTGGCACATCCTGCCAGAAGGGCGGCAAATAGTGCTGTTGTTGCAGCGATCCTCAGCATGAGAGCTCCTTTTCATGAGATGCAACAATAGCACTGTCTAAGTTCAGACTTGATCCTCGGCATAAATTGCGGCGCTGATGATCGCGCCGCCCCACCGCCGGTGGCCAATGCAAAGCGGTACCGGGTTGCCTGAGGCTGTGGTGTTTTTCGCTGATCCGAATGCGTACCCGGGCACGTTCTCCGGCGCTGCGCTGGTCTTGAGGCCACCAGCCTGTGGGCTGAGCATTTGGATAATGCCGCCGATGGACATTGCAGCGCCTGCCGAATACAGAAAAGGTGACGCAGCAGCGAACGGCGTGAAAGACAGTACGTATGCTGCTGCAATCAATATCCCGCCGACGATTGTCTGAAGGGAACCCGCGCGTTTACTACCTGTAATTACTGGTGCAATGGTGATGTCGCCGGTTCCGTTGTAGTTCAACTCCTTCTCGCCAATATTCCGTTTTTCGCGGAACACTGCGAACTCTAAACCTCGGGATTTGGCGTTCGATATATAGCGCTCAAATCCGGGGATCTGAACGCATAAGGCTTTGACGGCTTCCGCTGGGGTACGTACAGCCAATGGATAGGACTTGCCGAACTGGCGAAGGGCACCGCGAAGCTTGAAGTTGATGACAGGGGTGTATTCGATCACTGAAGCGGCCATGGTCTGTTTCTCCTACTTGTCGTTGGTGGCGTGGGTTGGTACTCCGGCGCCGATCTGCATGGCGAGCATCATTCGGGATGCCATGGCGTCGTCACGGATAGCCTTTTCGCGGCGTGGGTCTGGGTTCCATGCCCAGCAGTGAATCGCCTGGTAAGCGCGAGCCCCGCGGAATGTCCCGCGCAATAGGTCGGCTGAGATCCTTCCCTCATCCTCTGTGAAAAATGGCCCGTCGATGGTCACCTTCTGCCCATCACGGACGTGTTGCACTTCCCAGACGAGGTAGCCGCCATTCATGTTTGGGACGACTGCAAAATCCATGATTTTGCACGCCTCCGCGAAGCGGTCCAGGTACGTGGGCACCTGGCCCGTTGTATTGCTGTTTTGGTCTGTCATGTTTCCTCTATGCGCCGCGGGCGCCGGTCATGGGCAGTTGCCCGGTGGTGTTGCTCGGTGTCGCGCCACGTTTTCGTGATTCGCAAAACGTGGCGCTGAAAATGGTCAGTTGCCGACGATGCTCAGGGCTGGCGGCAGCTTCGGGCCGAACGGCGCACCAGGGGCGAATGGGTCGGGCAGTTGGTCTTCTGGGCATTCCCTGATGAACCGGATCATGGCGGCGTGGCAGGCTTGACACAGCGGGCCACCGGCGCCCCATTCGTCGCTCTTGCGGTCGGCGCTGTCCTCCAGTTGGGATAGGTAGGCCAGTCCGCGAAGGCTGGTGTCACCGTCTGCGCTGGCCCGATGGCGATGTACTGGGTTGACGCCCAGCAGGTCGCACATCTGGTCGAAGCCCAGAGCCTGCGTCAGCCCCTCGCGGTCGAACATTAGTGATTGGCCAAACCCTGCGAGTGCGCTCCACGCTCCGCTGCGGGTGGCCTCTTGGTGTTTCTGGGCTTGCTCCTCCAATTCAGCAATGGCCTGCCGGGTGAAGGGGAGGAATGCTTTCAATTTGCCCGCCTGCCGGCGAAGGGCTCGCCGTTCACTGCGTATAACGTCGACCTGGTCAGCAATGGCGCGACAGATCCGCCGGGTGGTGATGAGCTGCGTGGCGGCGCTGACGCCTGGCTTCAAAGCGATGTTGCACAAGCGGGTGATAAGGCTGGGCGTCATTGGTGCGCCTCCATAGGTGTGGCGTCGTAGCTGGCGCGCAGGTGAGCGCCAGCCGTGCAATAGCGGCCGGTGGGCGCGTAGCAGCTCCTACAATCCATGACGTGATTGAGGTAGTGGTCACGGGCCTTTCGCCATTCGGGCGTGGCCGTTGCGGCGCTTGCGTGTGGGCTTGTGATGAGTCGGGGAGTGCGCTCGACAGGGCTGGCCAGCACCAGGCGTGGGCGAGGCCGGCTATCCATTTTTGGCGTGTCGGTGCTGGCAATGGCTGGCGGCATGTGATCGAGCAAGCCGGAAAGGAGACTCATGGCGTCACCTCGGCCTGATTGCTCCATTGCCCATATGTGTCTCTAGAAAAAAATCGGGGGAACGGGGGAACAGTGGGAACAGCCAATGTTTCCGGAGCTTTCAGAGGGGGTTTCTGTTCCCCACGTTTTTTTGTGGGGAACGGTGATAACCAAATTCTCGAAAGCGCAGACACGCTTATATTCAAAAACATGTTTGTGTTCCCCCTGTTCCCCATACATTCAATAAGGGGGAACGGCCACAGCCCACGGTTTTACTGGCTGTTCCCCCGTTCCCCCTGTTCCCCACGTTTATAGGTTCCTGTGAACTCGGGCATTCATACTTGATGGATATGGTGGTCATGCGCCGCCCCCTTCGCTGTCCATGGCTTCTGGGTCGATCACGTACAGGCGCGCCGATCCGCCGGCAGGGATGCGGTACTTTTTGGTTTTGCGGCTATCGCGGTCGGTGTCGCGTTTGGCCAGGGCTCCGCCAACCTCCAGTGCCTTGACGACGCGGGTGAGGCCGAACCCATGGGCGGCCTCGATCAGCGCGGACTTGTTGAACAGGTACAACCGTTTGCCGGCTACCAGCTCCCAGTACCCGGCGCGGTTGAATACCTTGGCGTCCACCTCTGCTGCGTCGACATCGGAGAATCGGCTGCTACTGTGCTTGTCGATAAAGTCGATGATGCCGGCCAGGATCTGGCGGTCTTCTGCGTTGCCCCCGCCGACACGGGAGAGCCATTCCCCGTAGAGCAAACGGCAGTCGGAGAGGGCGGTGCCGGGCGCCCAAGGGAGCAAGCCGTAGGCGATGGCCATTTCGCCCGCCAGTGCGATCACGGCGAACCGGTCAGCCACGCGGCCGGCCTGGGCGTTGTCCTCGACGAACTGGGCGCGGATGCCGTCAAAGTCACTGAGCAGCCCGGGCTTATCGTCGTCGGCGACCAGGCGCTCCACAAACGCTGGCCCGAGGTGGCCGTGGTGGGCTCCGACCGCCACGGTGAGCTGTCGGTGAAAGTCCGCTCCCTCAAGCCCGTGCAATTCGTCGAAGGCCCGGTGTGTACGTGTACCGGCGTTCACATCGACCATGCGCAGCTCGGCGCCAGCGTGGGCGGCATTACCGGATATGGCCGCGTGTTCAGAGAGTGAGCGCTCGCCGCTGGAGAGTGTCAGCAGGCGCCAGCTCAACTTCGCACGGCCTTCACGCTCACGGGTCATGGTGCCCTTACCCTGGCCGTTGGCGAGGGAGTACGCCATTTCCTGTACGCGCTTGGGGTCGGCGCGCTTTATCTCATCCAAGGGCAGGATGGTGTCATTGCGGCTCGATGCTTCGATCTCCAGGCCGCCCTTGGTCATGTCCCAACTGGCGGCGAACACGCCCGGGTCGCCCCATACCGACGATCCGATCAGTTGCGCCAGCGACTTACCGCTCGAGCTATCGCCCACCAGGTGAACACCGCCACCTAGCACGCCGACCAAACTCAGCAGTGGGCCAGCTAGTGAGCAGCCGATCGCCAGCGTCAGCACCGGGTTGCCCGCGCACTTGGCGGCCACCTCCGATTGCCACAGCGCCAGCTCGCCGCGCCGGCTGAAAAGTACCTGAGCCTTGTTGCTGGCCTGGTACCGCACATTGGCGCTGCCGATGGTTCGCCCAGGCAGCACGAATGCGCCCGATTCATGCCAACCCGGCCGGCTGGTGGTGGCAAACACTTCTGCAGGATGCTGGTCGAGCAGGTACTCCATGAACGTGCCGCGCTTCTTGAGGGCGATAATGACGCCCATCCCGAACAAGGCACGCCGGGCGTCCTCGCCGCTGCCGCCGAACACTTCCATGGCGATGATCCATTCCTTGATGCCGCCCTCTGTGACTAGGCGTAGCAGCCGGCCCTCGCTGCCATCGTCGCTGTTGGTGGTGCGGGCGACGACGGTGACGGGGCTGGAGATCCACTCATCAGTGATAGGCCGGTCGCCGGTATCGCCCTCGGCGTCGTCCTGGTCAGCGGCGGCGCGCTTGAAGCTATGCCAGTAAACGCCCGGGCGCAGCTTGCGGCCCTTCTCATTGATCACCCAATGCTCATACACCGCCCAGCAGGGGCGATCTGGCGCAATGGTCGCGGCGTCCGGCCGAAGATGGATCACGTTGGTGTCAGGCTTGGACATGGGGGAGTTTCCAGTTGGCGAGGTCGTTGAAGTCGGTTAGGTCATCGGGGGCGCCTTCCGGCCATTCAGGGAAAGCCACTTGGCCACCCACGGCCGCCGCTGCTGCGTTTGCCGCTGCGCGCCCCGGGTTGCCATCGGTGAGCCGATCGTCGTCGCCGGCGATGACGATTGCCTGGCCCGGGTAGCGAGCGCGCAAGCCCATCGCCGCCGGGATCAAGTTGCCCGCGTTCATGGCCGCGGCAACGACATAGCCGCCGTGCTGGTGGAGGCTGGCGGCCGTCGCCCACCCTTCGCAGATGCAAAGCACAGAGCCTGGCTCGATGATGCCCAGCGGCGAATAGGTGCCCTTGATCCGGCCGCCGAACAGGAAGCGCTTGTCGCCGTCCGGCCCGATCCTTTGCAGGTTGACCAAGCGCCCATCTAGGTACAGCGGTATCAGCAGGTCAGCGCCACGCTGGCGCAGGCCGTAGGAGCGAACTGCCTTGGCTACCAGATACGGGTGGTCGGGCGCGGCCCGGCGCGCATTGCGCCACCAGTGATTAGCCTTCTCGGCGGCCTGCTGCTGGCGCCGGTGTTGCTCGGCTTCGCGCTGACGCCGGGCCTGGTCGACCCGCTCGCGGATTTGAGCCGCTTCGCGGGCGTCCACTGGCTCGCGACTACACCACGTGCTGGTGCCACCGGCTTTCCAACTGCCGAAAGCGCCGGACGCGATACCGTCAGCAAACAGTGTGTACCAGCCATTGAAGGAGCCAGCCTTGTCGCCTGGAACGTGAAACCGGTGAATGGTGCCGTCGGCCAAGGGGAGCCACTCGAGAGGGCCATAGACGGCCTGGAGCGCATCACGGAATAGGATCGTTGCGTCAGTCATGCGGCCCCCTTCGGCGGGGTAAACCGCTTGGCCAAGTTCTCCAGTTTCTGAGTCAGGCGCTCCAACTCATCGCATTGGCGGCCTTGGTCGCCTTCCGAGATGCGCAGCTCCAGGAAGCCCACCAGGGATTCCACCAGCAGCGCATAGCTGGCGCTGTCGATATGAGCGCCAGCAGTGGGGGGCCGCCACTGCCCCTGCGCTTGATTGGGGTCACGTTATCCATGGCCGACCTCCCGGCGATCAGCGCCAGCAAAGGCCCGGCAAACTTGACCGTTGTTCACACCGTGCCAGCGGGTAACGTCGTCGATTGAATCAACCAGGCAGGCCGTCACCTGGGCGCCAGCATTGCGCATAACAACGCGCCCGCACTCAGCGTCGGCCTCGGTCAAGAATGATCCCAGCAACGCCTTGGGCACCTTCGGGTGCGTGACGTAAAACAGTTCGATGGTTTTTTTCAGGCAAGCCTTCGGCGTACCCGCGTTTTTGCAGGTTAGGTTGTTCATGATTTTTTAAGCCTCTACTTGGTCTTTCGGCTTGAACCGCTCGGAGCCATTTCGCATTGCGCGCAAGCCAATCACCGCAGCCCTGGCTACGCGATCTATAAAGCCGATTTCAAGGTTCGTATATCGCCCACCCATGCCGCACAAGGCGAACTGAATGGCGCCGAATGCTTCGGTTTCATCATGTGCGGCCAGCTCGGTGATCTCGTAATCGAAGCAAGCAAGGCCCTTTTCCCAATCGGCAGCTACGCCAGGGTTGTTCCGGGGCCAGTTGATGAGCCTGCCCATGTCGTCGCGCTTGGTGAAACTGAGGTCATCCCGCGTTTGGATTGCCGTTTTCATTCGTCACCCCCGGCGCCCAGGCCAGCGCACCCGGACAGAGCCGCGGGAATTGCCTCGCGGTTGCAGTCGGCGGTCTTGGCGCCGTCAGCGGCTAGGTTCCACGCGACATCTACCAGATTGCGGACGTGCTGACTCGTGCCCTTGTCTGCCAATGCGGCATAGAGAACGGCCTCAATCTTGCGCAGGGCGATCTGGGCGCTTTCGAGATCCTCAACCGTGTCGTGGGCGATTTCTTGGATGGTGCGAGCGGGAGTATTCATTGCGCACCGCCGGCAGACTCCAGGGAGCGGGCAATGCTCATGTGATGCGAGTAACGCTTGAGGCGGGTTGCGAGGCTGGAGTTTGCGCGGAGGGCGCTCAGGGCCATACGGCGGTGAGCAAATGCGCGAATTGCGGACGGAATGAGGGCGTGATTCATTGGTGTAGCTCCTTCTGCTGAGGAGCTGCCACGTTCGTTACCAAGCGAATGGGTGGCAGCTGTACGCAGGTTGGTAAACCGGGGCAAAAGGAACCCGGCAGGCACGAATGCCTCCCACGCACAGCCGCCATAACACGTAACTGCGGGCACAAAAAAAGCGCCTGCAATCGTAATGGGGGCGCTGTTGCGCCTTTTGCTGATCGGGTTACCAAGCCCGGTCGCTGAATTTGCAGCGACTGGCAAACCATACCGACGAGCACGATTGCTTGCAACAAAAGTTATCGACCGTTTATCGCTGATCATGAGCATAGCTGTCATACCGCAACACTCCGGAGGTGCTTGGCCGTTAGGCTTTGGACATAGCGCAGTAGGGATGCTTTGCGGGCGGCGAAGTCCTTGCCCTGGCCGATCAGCAGCACATCGCGGATCTCGATCAAGGTAACCAGCACCAGCTCATGGGCGCTGAGCTCATCGCGATTGCGGCCGGCGAATTGTCCGGTGATCGCCTGGTTAATCAGTTTGGCTTCGTTGATGAAGTGGTGGTGCTGGGGAGTCTTGCCACTCTCCTCATGAGCGATTGCCAGAGCCTCACACAGACCGCGATAGCCGACGGCCGATTGCTGGCGGGCCTGTTGCCATTTGGCCTGGTCACCGCGTACCAGAGCGTCGATCTGCTCGTCGCACCAGATCTCAAAGTCCACAGAGAGCCAGCGGGCGAATTTCACAGCCAGCTTCGGATGGAGCCAGGTACCGCTGTTGGCAGTATTGCCTCGACGGGTCGTAACAAGAGTAATGCGGGATTTTCCCGTATTACTCTCAATCATCCTGCTCGCCAGTTTCTCTATGTACTCCTCGGTGGAGCCGAGACGCAGCCACTCGTTGGGAACCTTATCGAAGCGGGCGGCTGCAACGGTCGCGTTGATCCAACCGTCAGCATTGAAGTTGATGACCTGGCCCTCGTATGAGAGGGGGACAACACGGGCGCTCATGCCGCCACCTTCGCGCCTGGTTCCGTGATCAATGTGTAGACGGCAACACCACGGTGTATGCGGCCCCACTCATCCGTCATCGTGATGCGGTTGGTGATGATCTTGTATCCGGCACTGCGCAAGTCGCAGATACGAGCGCCAGGACGGCAGATGTTCAGCTCGCGCATGATGGTGAAGGTGTCAGCAGGCCCTTTACGAAGACGCGGAACAAGCCGTACTAGTTGGGCGTGGTTACTGGTATCGTATAGGTGAGTTTTTTCTGGGCTGGCCTTATTGGGTTGGCCTTTTTTTTGGTCGGCCATTTATGCAGCCTCCCCTCGCAAGGCGATGCGTTGGCGCACCCAGGCGTGGACCTCAGCCAGTACAAAACCGACTGGCGAACCACGCGACTTGCTGTTGCTCAGTGGGACAGGGCGGGGGAAGGTCGGGTCGTCCTTGAGGCGTTTGTAGACAGTGGGGCGGGCCAGGCCGGTGATGGCCTCCAGATCCG
The DNA here is from genome assembly GCF_054683855.1 of Pseudomonas sp. H1_D04. NCBI lineage: Bacteria > Pseudomonadati > Pseudomonadota > Gammaproteobacteria > Pseudomonadales > Pseudomonadaceae > Pseudomonas > Pseudomonas sp. H1_D04. The sequence continues at coordinate 1,321,237 of NZ_CP162826.1, read as the reverse complement.
GCATACGAATCAAGGTGATTGCAGGATCGAAGTTTTGCGCGGCGGCGGGGGATGGCTGATGGGGCGTATGGATTGTATGCATGTTGCGATTCCCGTACTAACTGGAGATGACGGGAGACAGATTCGCAATTCGTTGGCGCTTTGGGCACGACAAAGCGCCGTCATTTCAGCCTGTGTTCTAGCGCGGCAAGTTGAAGCTTCTATTCGTTTTTAGTGTCGTCAGAACATCGTCGAAATCTAGGCCTCTTTTGTCGGCGATGCGTTTGGCGGCAATTTCCCGGTGGGCGTCCAACTCACTTTTTGCCAATCGTTCGATGGTCCGCATCTCCAATGGCCTTTCCACAAATGACAGCCCCATCAAATGGAACACAGCTTTTTTATGGAATGAGCGAAAAGCTTGTTGGTTTACTCTCAGCAAATCAGTGGCGAATAGACGGGTAGGGAGATCTGCGTCATTCCTGCGGCTTGCAGGGGAAGAAATATCTTCACAAGAATCCAAATCACGCAAGGCTGATTCTGTACGGATGCTGTATGCGAGATTCTTCCGAAGGCTGTCAGGTAACCATTCGGTGCTGAGCACTTCCTCGAAATCCGCGAGCAGGTCTTTGAGGCGGCGGATTGTCGCTGGCCCCTCGATTGCGGTGCGATGGCCGGCGCCGCTGATGTACCTGTAAGACGCACCCGCGACCAGTGAAACGTAATTGATATAGTGGGACGGGAGGCGAGCAATTTTCAGAGCAATGTAGCTCGCGCGTGCGTATTTCTCTTCACGGTAGCTTGGTAGCCATCGTTCTAATTCGCGCCGGATTGGTACCTCCCAGTGATCATCAGTCACTTTGTGGTAACCCAGTGACTTGAATGCCATCGCGAATGCGGGCTCAGATTCGAGCCATTCCATTGTTCTCTTGCACTCATCATTAAGAGTCTCGCTTAGCTGGACCTCGATCAGCTTTGAGCACGCGCGCGCCGCCCCTGGGAGATCAGCGTCTTGAAAACCACTGACGGCCAGCTCATCAATTTCGAAAACGATAGCTTTAGATGCTTTGTCAATGAAGCGATCTGCTACCAACGAGAGCTCATAAAAGCTGTCTGGTGTTGGGATCTCTGCCAATTAAATGCCCTCCGGCATTACTCATTAGGTTGGCCAGCAAAGCGGATGAGTGTCCGCTTTTCGCCCCGTCGGGCTAGGCTGGCCAAAACGCTATGCCTATATAGGTACTGGCTATCCGAACAGTAATGGCGTTCAGTCTATAGCTGTCTACGCCTGCTAGGGAAGTACGCTCATGCCAGCTTGCCGAAGTGGCCCTGGATCACAACGCCGCCAGCCAGGCCATCGAGGTAGTTCGCATACCATTGCATCATCGTTTTGCGCTGCGGCAGGTACTGGGCTTTGTTGTAGACGCCGGCAACGCCAGGCTTTTTGTGTGATAACTGGGCTTCGATGTGATTCTCTTCGAACCCGTTCTCGTTGAGCACTGTCGACGCGATATGCCGGAAACCGTGACCTGTTTGTCGGCCTTCATATCCCATACGGCGCAGCGCCATCAGAAACACGGTGTCACTGCGTGGCTTGGTGTGGTCGCTGCGGCCTGGGAATAAAAGGGGATAGCTGCCGGTGTACTGGCGGAGCTCCTCTAGCGCCTCGATCGCCTGAGACGAAAGCGGCACTAGGTGCTCAAGTCCCTTTTTGCGGCCTTTACGCTCGACCGGGATCGTCCAGACCTTCTTGGCGAAATCGAACTCCGACCACTGCGCCTCGCGCAGCTCGCTGGGGCGCACGGCGAACAGGCTCAGCAGGCGAAGGCCGAGACGCACATCGTGGGCGTGCGGATAGGCAGCGATGGCGCGGATCAGGCCGGGAAGTTCATCGGGTGAGACGTGGGCGTAGTTCTCGGCCTTGCCTGACTGGAGGTATTTTTGCAGCCCATCAAGTGGGTTATGGGTCGCCCGGCCAGTTACCCGGGCCAGGTCGTAGGCGTCTCGGCAGTACGAGCGCACCCGGCTCATTTGCTCGAGGATTCCCTGCTGCTCCATGCCGCGCAGAAACTCCATCCACTCAAGCGGTGTGATGTCGGCGTAGGGTCGCTTGCCGAACACCGGGAAGACGTGACGTTCCAGGGCGCCGATGATTCGCTTGGCGGTGCCCGCGTCCCAGTTGGTGAGACGAGAGGCGTACCACTCTCGCGCCAGTGGCTCGAATGTCTCGCCGGCGACATCCCTTTCTGCTTTCTTGCGGGCTTGCTTGGTAACGATCGGGTTTTTGCCGTCGGCTGCGTCGGTGAGCAATTCGGCCGCTTTCTGCCTGGCGACTGATCCGCTTACCTCGGGGTAACCGCCAAGCCCAAGCCACGACCATTTGCCGTCGGGCTTCTTGTAGCGAAGCTGCCAGGACTTTTGGCCATCAGGCTTCACGCGGAAATAAAGGCCGCTCCCGTCCAGCTCGCGATACTCGCTGGCATCAGGCTCAAGGCCGGCCAATGCGGTATCGGAAAGGGGGCGGCGTTTTATCTCGGATCGCTTCATTTGGGCTTGTATCCCCTCGGTTCAATTATTTGTCGAGGATACACAGGGGGATACACGGAGGGAAGGTATAGGGAGATACAAGGAGAGATAGCCAGAAACAAGAAAGCCCGCACTAGGCGGGCTTCTTGAGGTTGTTTAGAGACTCATGGAGACATCTGTAAACAGGTACTTGGTGGCTACACAGGGACTTGAACCCCGGACCCCAGCATTATGAATGCTATGCTCTAACCAACTGAGCTATGTAGCCAAGTGGCGCGCATTATTCGCGCAGAACGGGAATGCGTCAAGCATTTTTATTAAGAATTTTTCTACGCTTTCAATTGTTTATCGAAAATGGCCGTGTTGGCTGGCCGTAGGCGGCGTCTACACAGGTATGGGGCTGGGCAACGTGCGGATGATTGCCGGGGGATTGCTCGGGCGGATGTTTGGTTTTACCGGGATGGCGGCGCTGCTGGGACACCGGGCGGATGCTCATGACATCAAGTGGGTTTACACACTGGGCTCTCGGGTTAGTACGACAGTGAGCGTAGCGAGGTGGGTTTGAGGTTTTGAGTCGGGCGAGCAAAGCGCGCGACTGTGGCGCGCCAGGTGTCGCGTTGGTTCAGCAGGGCCTCAAGGCAACCGAGCACGTAAGCCTCTCCCTGCCCACCTGGCAGTTTCTGAATCAGCCATAACGCGCCGCTGTCAGCTTTTTGAGCCAGTGCGCCATGGAAATGATTCAGGCTGGCCGCGCCCAGGCGCATCCAGTGCTGCAAGGTGGTGGTGTCTGCGCGGATTGAGGTCAGTTGAGGGCTAAGTAACAAAGCGTCTCCCTGACGTTTCAGCATGATTTGGTCATCACCCTCAAACAAACTGAGTTGTTCTCTACAGCCACTTAACCAATCACGAACTAGCGATTGCATGTTATTGGAAACTCTCAAAAGTACTTTTGAGCAACATATGCGAAACGCGGTTATGTTCCAGATACGCCATTTGGGAAAGGGTGTTCTTGACGGCAAGTTCATAGAATAATTCAGCGTCAGCCCCATCTTTAGAGCCGTTGCTTGAACTCTGCTTATACAGCTTGTGGGCAATACTGCTGCTTCTTGAAAGTTCTTGTGAAAGATTGTTGGAAAGACTCATGGGCGTTCCTTTGTCTTGGGTGGACGTGCATGGGTGGATCAATTGTTGTTAAGTAGCGTTGTGCAGGACGCCAGGCGGATGCAATTAAATGTCTATCCGGTATTCCTTTGCGTGATTGAAAAAAGCATCGAGCATCGAGTGCCAGCTAATACGGAAATCACCCTCATCGGTTTTCAATACAAGGGTCTGCGCAGGGATTGTTTCGTCGGGCTGAAGCTTCCAGAGTGTTGCCTGTTGATTGGCGAGGCACTGTTTTATCTCCTCAATGTCCTGTGGGTGACAGAGCAGCGAGGCGTTGATCTCATGAATCTGGTTTGCCAGTAGTTGCCTCAGAAGGGCGGCCAGCCGCTCGGGGGGCACCGTGTCGTCAAGCAGGCAGCGAATCGCCTGGTTGGTGATTGATGTTGCATACACCTCCAGGTTGTCACACATCGCTTGACGGTCACGCTCCCAGCGCTTGAGTTGGGCGTCTGCGCGTTGCCAGAAATCCAGGGACGCCTTTTCCAGCAGCATTTCGCATCGCTTCTCTGCCTGGATTACCAGTTCATCAGCCTGTGCCTTGGCGCGACTGATGAGTTGGTTGGCGTGTGCCCAGTTTGCAAGCTCTTCCCGGGGGATCAGGCAACGTGGCAATTCCGAAGCATCCTTGAGCAACTCAATGGTGTGTCGGCATAACATCGCTGTTTTCCTTACGCGTTCGGGTCAGGTGACAGGGGGGCGTTTGCCAATGTCGTCACGCGCCAGACTACGGCTTGCCATAGCGTGTTCAGTCGACTGCTTGCGTTTTCGAGTGAGACGGTACTTTTCTCAACCGCCTGTACGCGGTTACGGGGGAATCTCAGTCGAAGGCGCCGCCAGGTATCGGGCTCTACCCAGCTGGAGAGCAATTGCAATGGATCAGCATCGCGCGACAGCATGGTAGGGGGCAGCGCCTTGGATAAACGCATGCACCACAGGTGCTGACTCTCGCTCAACGGCGTCGCCGCTTCAGGATTGAACGTGTCGTGAACCAGTGTCAGCGCCAGGTTGAGTTGTTCCGTTGAAGCAAGGGCCAGGCGAAGTACCGTCGGGTGAGGGGCAGGAGGCAAGCACGCAACAATGCCAGTGAGGTCGTCCGGCGCGGACCGCCTGTTGCGATAAAGCACTTTAATTGCGGGGTACTTGTCGCCCCTCCAGTCCTCGTGGGCGTGCCTCCAAGGGAACGCCCACCATTGAGCCCAGGCCAGATATTCACTCATGGAGTGATCCAGCTCAGGTGTCATGAGAGGTGCCATCCTGTTCGTGGGCTATGCGCGGCTCTTGCTGAGGATGCTGGCGGCGGCTGAACAGGAATAGCCCGGCAACCAAGGAGGACGCCACGCCAAGCAGTACCGCGATAACACTGCCTCGCCAAAACCCAAGATCATCGCTTGGCACCAGGAAAGGGCCGAAATACACCAGCCGCTGCTGCTCCTGGTAGGTGGTGGCAGGTACAAAGATCACGCTGAGTTTTTGCAGGTTATCCACTGCAGTGGTCATGCCTGGAATGCTGCTCGCCACCATCCTGCGAACGCGCGCGCGAATATTATCGGGATCCAGCCGTGGGTCATGCTTAATGAATACTGACGCTGAAGCGGGCTGGACTGGTTCTCCCGGTGCGATGCGTTCGGGCAATACCACGTGCACCCGGGCAATAATTACCCCGTCAATGTTGGATAAGGTGGCTTCAAGCTCCTGGGATAAGGCGTAGATATAGCGTGCTCGTTCTTCCAGTGGAGTGGAAATAACCCCTTCCTTGCGAAAGGTATCGCCCAGCGTGGTTCGTGCCACTCTAGGTAATCCTGCGGCTTCCAATGTACGTACGGCACGCCCGATATCGGCGGTGTTAACCGCCACGACGACACCGTCTTTGGACGGGATTTTTTGGGCGCGAATATGTTTGTCTGCCAATTCCGCTACCACTTCATTGGCTTCTTGCTCAGAAAGCTGTCGATGAAGTTCAACGCGGTCGCTGCAACCGTTTAGCATGAATGCAAAAGTCAGAAGTAGGGCGGCAGGCAGGTATTTAGTCATGTTCACTATTGCAGGTTACAGATTTTGTCGATGCATTGGCTTGTCTTGCCAAGGCTCTTTACTAAAAGTTGGGTCGTTAGCGCTACATTAGAAAGTTCCTGCGGATACTCTCTGAACTTGTCAGCGTCCATCCCTTTACTTGATGATTTCAACGCGCGTGCAAGGCGATCTTTGGCATCTCCGATATGTTTTGATGGCTCGGTCAGCATGGCCAATACAGTGTGGTTGGCGGAGGCAGGCGTGTTTGATATCGACCCTTCGAGCATTGAGGTGAAGAAACCAACATCCGTACTAGAAGCTGAAGGTTCCCGTGTGACGCCCGTGTTGCTGTGAAGTTTGTTTGGCGTTGAAAAGTCAAATGCTTCTATCTGCATATAGGGCCTGCGGTGAGGTGTCTGAAGCAGGTTCTTGATAATGGCTGATGCCGCATTTATTACATCGACTCATATGACAACCTCCCCGGCTAATGAGCCAGGGAGGTAATCATGTTACGAGCGAATTTCTTTAGCCGCGGCGTACAAGCCCGAAATCATCTTTGATTTCAAACTTTCTTGGAACGTAAGCTCGGCGACTTCCTCTGCGCGTTCAGAAGCGGAACGGGAACCACTGCCACTCTGTACTCCATCGAGTTCACTGGACATCATGCTGTTGCCGTATGCGTATCCACCGTATGAACTGCTACCGGATATACCATTCATAATAAGACTCCGATTTGGATATTTTGAACGTTGATTCACGTGTCGTGAGCCAAGCCCTGATGTCTGGAACTTTTTGTAACTTGAACCAGGCTTTGAATATGTGGCTCGCAACGCTAAAGCGTTCCTGATATGTCTATGGCTAGATATTTCTGGATGATTGGAGTGCTGAGGGTAGAAGCATGGCCCCCCTTACTGAGTCTTTAATGAGCTCTGTGTCCTCAAGCCAATGAGATGTCCAATTGTTTCATCCTGTAGTACAGCGTGCGCTTCGCAATACCCAACTCAATCGCCACGGTATCCACGCAGTAGAGATGGCGGCACAAGGACTCTTCAATCAATGCCCTTTCAATGTGCTGCAGGCGTGCCTTAAGGTTCATTTGGTTATCCTGCAACTGGCTCGACGACGTCGAAAGCGGTGGCAGGCCCAGCACGAATCTTTTGGCCGTCGAGCGTAGTTCACGAACATTGCCTAGCCAGGGGTGGCACAGCAGCTGTTGCAACAGCCCACCAGGCGGTGGCGGGGCATTGCATTTGAACTGGGCAGCTTCTTGTTGGATCATTTCCAGAAACAGCGGGATGATGCGTTCTCGCCTATCGCGCAGCGGCGGGAGCTGGATGTTGACGACATTCAGGCGAAAGTACAGGTCACGCCTGAAAGTGCCGTGCTCGACCATCTGATAAAGCGAATGCTGTGCGGATGCAATGACACGCATGTCCACCGGGATAAAACGGGTTGAGCCCAAGCGCTCCACCCCACGCGACTCCAGCACTCGTAGCAGTTTGGCTTGCAAGCTCAATGGCATGCTGTCGATTTCGTCGAGGTACAGGGTACCTAAATGGGCGGCTTCGACAAATCCGGCCCGTGATTGCATTGCCCCGGTATAAGCACCGCTGTTGACTCCGAACAATTGGCTTTCTGCGAGGCTTTCAGGAATAGCTGCGCAGTTCACGGCAACAAAATTACCCCGTCGTCCCGATAAGCGATGAACCCGTTGTGCCAATGTATCTTTGCCAGTACCGGTTTCCCCCAGTAGTAAAATGTCAATGTTGAGGGATGCCGTACTGTTAAGTGTATTTTCAATATCCGGGCCATCATTGAGTAAGATGGTCGATTCATTTTCCCCATTAGAGTGGGCCGGCATTAACTGGGCGCTCCATTGTTGCGAGTGTTTCACTGTTTAACGGCGTTATCCAGACGCCGATCGCTAAAGTGAAGCGTATAAGGATTATGATGTGCGCTTAAAGCGGGTATGTACTGCAATGGTGTAGGAAAACATCGTTGGTTATAGCTATTTAGTTGTTTGAGTGTTGTTGTATCTATAAGCCTGGGAAGTGAGTAGGGGGAATCTGATAATTGAGCGTGGGTGTTTTCTTTGTCTGAGTTTTAATCGTCGCCCACAAAAAAGCCGATGCATTGCATCGGCTTTTTTATTTGCGGCGGCAGCTTACACGTTAAAGCGGAAGTGCATCACGTCGCCATCCTTGACGATATATTCCTTACCTTCCAAGCGCCACTTACCGGCTTCCTTGGCACCGGCTTCACCTTTAAATTGGATGAAGTCGTTGTAGGCGATCACTTCTGCGCGGATAAAGCCTTTTTCAAAGTCGGTGTGGATCACGCCAGCAGCTTGTGGCGCGGTGGCGCCGACCTTGACGGTCCAAGCGCGGACTTCTTCGACACCAGCGGTGAAGTAAGTCTGCAGGTTGAGCATTTCGTAGCCGGCGCGGATCACGCGGTTCAGACCTGGTTCTTCCAGGCCCAGGGCCTCGAGGAACATGTCTTTTTCTTCGCCGTCATCAAGCTCGGCGATTTCCGCTTCGATCTTGTTGCAAACCGGCACCACGATGGCGCCTTCTTCGTCGGCGATGGCCTTGACCACGTCGAGCAACGGGTTGTTCTCGAAACCGTCTTCAGCCACGTTGGCGATGTACATCACTGGCTTGGTGGTCAGCAGGTGGAAGCCCTTGATCACGGCCTTCTCGTCAGCGCCCATGCTTTTCATCAGGCTGCGTGCCGGCTTGCCCTCGGTGAAGTGCGCGATCAACTGTTCCAACAGGCCTTTCTGGACCACGGCGTCTTTGTCGCCTCCCTTGGCGTTGCGCGCGACTTTCTGCAGTTGCTTCTCGCAGCTGTCGAGGTCAGCGAAGATCAATTCCAAGTCAATGATCTCGATGTCGCGTTTCGGGTCGACGCTATTGGAGACGTGAATCACGTTCTCGTCTTCAAAGCAGCGGACCACGTGGGCGATGGCATCGGTTTCGCGGATGTTGGCCAGGAACTTGTTGCCCAGGCCTTCACCTTTCGATGCGCCGGCTACCAGGCCTGCGATGTCGACGAACTCCATGGTGGTCGGCAGTACACGCTTCGGATTGACGATCGCTGCCAGAGCGTCCAGGCGTGTATCCGGCATCGGCACGATACCGCTGTTAGGCTCGATGGTGCAGAAGGGGAAGTTCTCCGCCGCAATACCGGACTTGGTCAAAGCGTTGAACAAGGTGGATTTGCCGACGTTGGGCAGGCCGACGATGCCGCAATTGAATCCCATGGTGTTTCCCCTCGGAAAAAAGTCAGGCCTTCTGGCTGTGCAGGTTTTTCATCGCGCGGTTCCATTCACCGGCGAAGATATCCGGCAGCACGCCGAGGGCAAAGTCGATGCTGGCATCGAGTTTTTCCTGTTCGGCGCGTGGCGCACGACCCAGGACGAAATTTGAAACCATACTCGCAACGCCTGGGTGGCCAATGCCGAGCCGCAGACGGTAAAAATTATTCTGATTACCCAACTGCGCGATGATGTCGCGCAGGCCGTTGTGCCCGCCGTGCCCGCCGCCAAGCTTGAGCTTGGCTACGCCGGGTGGCAGATCCAGTTCGTCATGGGCCACCAGGATTTCTTCGGGTTTGATTCGAAAGAAGCCCGCAAGCGCCGCAACAGCTTGGCCGCTGCGGTTCATGTAGGTGGTGGGAATCAGCAGACGAACATCCTGACCCTGGTGCGAAAAGCGCCCGGTCAGGCCAAAATATTTGCGATCGGCCGCCAGGTTTACACCTTGGGCATGGGCGATACGCTCAACAAAAAGGGCCCCCGCGTTATGCCGGGTCTGTTCGTATTCGGCGCCTGGATTTCCCAGGCCAACGATCAGTTTAATGGCAGTCACGACAGGGGCCCTTCCTTTGGAGTTGTGGATAACATCGCCTGACCGGAGTGCGGCGAAAGTGGACGACAGGAGCTCACTTATCCAGAGATAAACTTCGCGTTATCGCCCGCTTTCTCGCTACGTTTCGGTCCGCGATGTTTCCTCAAGCTCCGATGCCGCAGAGAGCATTACTCTGCAGCGGTTTCGCCTGCTTCATCTTCTGCTACAACACGTGGCGCGTGGACGTTGGCAACAGCCTTGTCGTCGTTGTGAGCCAGTGCAACGAACTCAACGCCTTTAGGGGCCTTGAGGTCGGACAGGTGAATGATGGTGCCGATTTCAGCAGCCGACAGGTCGACTTCGATGAACTCAGGCAGATCTTTCGGCAGGCAGCTTACTTCCAGCTCGGTAGTGGTGTGGGAAACAACGCCACCTTTCTTGACCGGAGCTTCTTCACCAACAAAGTGCACAGGCACGATAGCGGTCAGTTTCTGGCCGGCTACGACACGTACGAAGTCAGCGTGCAGGACGTGACCCTTGGATGGGTGACGTTGCAGAGCTTTGATGATGACGTTTTGCTTTTTGCCGCCAACGTTCAGTTCGATAACGTGGCTGTAGGCAGCATCGTTTTCGAGCAGTTTGGCAACTTCTTTAGCCAGCATGCTGATGGATTCAGGGGCTTTTTCGCCACCGTAAACTACAGCTGGAACCAGGCTTGCGAGACGACGCAGGCGGCGGCTCGCACCTTTCCCCAGGTCGGAACGCACTTCAGCATTCAGAGTAAAATCGTTCATGTTGTATCTCCAAAATAACCACATTCGCCCCAGCGTTTGCGACCAGCGCTAAAGGCGATATGGGCAAAAAAGCCCCGCCCCAGCAGAATGCTGGGGCGGGGCGCTTTTCGTCAGTGAGGTGATCCGAAGGTTTGACCCTTAGCGGAACATCGCGCTGATCGATTCTTCATTGCTGATGCGGCGAACCGCTTCGGCAACTACCGGTGCGATATCCAGTTGACGGATACGCGCACAGGCTTGTGCAGCAGCGGACAACGGGATGGTGTTAGTCACCACCAGTTCGTCCAGCACAGAGTTCTCGATGTTCTCGATCGCGCGGCCCGACAGCACAGGGTGTGTGCAGTAGGCGAACACTTTTGCAGCACCGTGCTCTTTCAAGGCTTTCGCCGCGTGGCACAGGGTGCCGGCGGTGTCGACCATGTCATCAACCAGAATACAGGTACGCCCTTCGACATCACCGATGATATGCATCACTTCAGAGTGATTGGCTTTCTCGCGGCGTTTGTCGATGATCCCGAGATCAACGCCCAGGGATTTGGCAACAGCCCGTGCACGCACGACGCCACCAATGTCCGGGGACACGATCATCAGGTTTTCAAAGCGCTGGTCTTCGATATCGTCCACCAGTACTGGCGAGCCGTAGATGTTATCTACTGGAATATCGAAGAACCCCTGGATTTGGTCAGCGTGCAGGTCAACCGTAAGAACACGATCGATACCTACCACAGTGAGCATGTCAGCAACGACTTTCGCACTGATAGCCACACGTGCGGAACGCGGACGGCGATCCTGACGGGCATAACCAAAGTAAGGGATTACAGCTGTGATTCGAGTCGCTGAGGAGCGGCGGAAGGCATCAGCCATCACGACGAGTTCCATCAGGTTATCGTTGGTCGGAGCGCAGGTCGGCTGAATAATGAATACGTCTTTACCGCGGACGTTTTCATTGATCTCGGCTGTAATTTCGCCGTCGGAAAATTTACCGACAGAGATGTCACCGAGAGGGATATGCAGCTGACGTACGACACGTCGAGCCAGATCGGGGTTGGCGTTCCCCGTAAAGACCATCATCTTGGACACGCGCAGTACCTAGAGGCTGAGGGTAACCTGGATGAGTATTAGAAAATGGCAGGGGCGGCTGGATTCGAACCAACGCATGGCAGGATCAAAACCTGCTGCCTTACCGCTTGGCGACGCCCCTGTATCTGTTGCAACGAGTACCCAGTACTCGGTTCCTTTTAGAGCAGACTTTGCAGCTTGCGATGCAACATCGAAACGTTGCTTCCCTTTGCTACAAACCCTGTAAGGGTCTCTGTAAGAAGGGCCGAGACTTTATCAGCTTCAGCTTTGTTTGGGAAGCCCCCAAACACACAACTTCCAGTTCCGGTTAATTTTGCTTCGGTAAATTTACCTAACAAATTCAAAGCGTTACGTACCTCTGGATAACGCCTTGCTACAACCGGTAAGCAGTCATTTCGACTGTTTCCCTTGGGAACGGGGCGCACTTTAATGGGAGAAGAGTTACGTGTCAACAACGGATCTGAAAAAATTTCTGCTGTACTTACAGATACTTGCGGCACAAGCACGACATACCACGGCTCTTCGGGGTATTCCGGGGTGAGTTTCTCCCCTACACCCTCAGCAAAAGCGGCGTGTCCGTGCACGAAAACCGGGACGTCGGCGCCCAGCGTAAGGCCCAGCGCTGCTAAGCGATCATGGTCCCAACCCAGTTGCCATAAGTGATTCAAGCCCAGCAATGTCGTCGCGGCATTTGAGCTGCCACCACCGATTCCGCCGCCCATGGGCAAAATTTTATCGATCCAGATATCGATGCCCAACGAACAACCGGATTGCTCCTGAAGTTTTTTTGCTGCCCTCACGATCAGGTTGCTGTCGTGGGGCACGCCTTCGAATTCGGTGTGCAGTTGAATCACGCCGTCGTCGCGTACGGCGAAGGTGAGTTCATCGCCGTAGTCGAGAAATTGGAAAAGCGTCTGCAACTCGTGATAGCCGTCTTCACGACGACCGAGAATGTGCAGCATCAAATTGAGTTTTGCGGGGGAGGGCAGGGTCAGTTTTTCTACAGTCACGTTATTGCCCCAGCTTGCGCGGTTGCCAGTCCTTGATCACCAGCGTGACGTCAAGGTCAGTGCCATGCAGCTTGATACGCTCCGGCAGCCAGTAACCGCCCTGTTCGGTATAGCTGAGGTATTCGACCTGCCAGCCATCCTGCTCCAGCGAGGCGAGGCGGCTGTCGCCATTAAGGCTCAGTCGACTCTTGCTATCGGGCGCGGGCAAGCCACGCACCCACCACACAAGGTGCGATACGGGCAGCTTCCAGCCAATCTGTTCTTCAAGCAGCGCTTCCGGCGAAGTCGCCTCATAGCGACCTTGGTTGGCCACTTCGAGGCTGACCTGACCCGGGCGACCCGTCAGGCGAGCGGCGCCACGGCCCAGCGGGCCCGACAAACGAATGTCGTAGTAGTCCTGGCGCTGCAGCCAGAACAACGTGCCGCTGCCCGAGTCCTTGGGGGCGCGAACGCCGACTTTGCCTTCGATCTGCCAGCCATCGATGCTGCTGAGCTGATCCTTATGCTGTTTCCATTGCGCCGGGTTGCCCTGGCCTTCAACGGATTCACGGGTGCCTACACCCGCGCAACCGGCGAGCAGGGCAATAAGACTGAACACTACAACGTGGCGCAAGAACATAAGCTTAAAGGGTCTCGGATCCGGTCAGGCGCTTGATGGTGCCGCGCAGGATGGGGCTTTCGGGTTGTTCCTTGAGGAATTTTTCCCAGATTTGACGTGCTTCGCGCTGCTTGCCGTTGGCCCACAGCACTTCACCCAGGTGCGCCGCGACTTCCTGATCGGGGAAGCGCTCCAGCGCTTGGCGCAGCAAGCGTTCGGCCTCATCCAGGTTGCCCAAGCGGTAATTCACCCAGCCTAGGCTGTCGAGTACGGCCGGGTCTTCCGGGTTGAGTTGGTGCGCTTGTTCGATCAGCACCTTGGCTTCGTCGTAGCGCGTGGTGCGGTCAGACAAGGTGTAGCCCAGGGCGTTGAGAGCCATGGCGTTGTCGGGGTCGCGCTTGATGATCAGGCGCAGGTCTTTTTCCATCTGCGCCAGGTCATTGCGTTTTTCCGCCTGCATGGCACGGGTGTACAGCAGGTTCAAATCGTCGGGGAATTGCAACAAGGCTTGTTGCAGCAGTTTCCAGGCGCGCTCGCCCTGATTGTTGGCCGACAAGGTCTCGGCCTGGATCAGGTACAGCTGGATCGCGTAGTCCGGCTCGGCATCGCGGGCCGCGGTCAGGCGTTTTTCCGCCTCATCAGTGCGCCCGTTACTCATCAGGATGTCGGCCTGGCGCAACTGGGCGGGCAGGTAGTCGTTGCCGGGGCCAACCTGAGCGTATTCGAGCAGGGCAGCTTGTGGGTCGTTGCGTTCTTCCGCGATACGGCCCAGGTTCAAGTGTGCGGAGTCCACATGGCTTTCACGCTCGATCAGTTCTTCCAGATAGCCCTTGGCCTCATCCCAGGCCTTGGCCTCCAGGCATACCAACGCCAGTGAGTAACGCAGCTCATCGTCGTCCGGGTATTGCTGGACCAGATTGGCGAACTGCACTTTGGCGTCCTCCATACGGTCCTGCTCAACCAGCATGCGCGCATAGGTCAATCGCAGGCGTTTGTCGTCCGGGTACTTCTTGATGCTTTTTTCCAGCAGCGGAATGGCTTCCTTGCCGCGATTGAGATTTTGCAGCAGGCGTGCACGCAGCAGGATCGGCGCAATCTCGCCATCGTCCGGCGGGTTCTGTTCCAGCAGCTTTAGCGCGGCGTCAGGCTCGTCGTCTTGTTGCAGCAACAGGGCCTTGCCGAAAATCAGTTGGCTGTTCTTGGGATGCTTTTGAAGCAGGCGGTCGAAACTCTTCATCAGGCCATTGCGCGTGTCCTGGTCGGTGTCGGCAGCCGACAGCGCGAGGAAGTCGAAATGGGTATCACCCTTGCCTTGCAGGACTTTCTCCATATAGACCATGGAGTCGTCATAGCGCCCGGCCCGCGCCAGTTGAATGGCTGCGGCACGTTGCGCCTCCAGATCGTCCGGTGCGTTTTTTGCCCAGATCAGCGAGGTATCCAGCGCAGCCTGATCGGCTCCCAGATACTCGGCGATGCGAAATGCGCGTTCGGAGATGCCTGGATCCTGGGTGTTGATGGCCTGGGTCACATAGTTATCCAGCGCAATATCGAAGCGATTGCGCTGGCCAGCCAGTTCCGCACTCATCAGGCTGAACACCGTTTCTTCACTGAACGAGGAATAAACCTTGGGCTTTTCAGGTGCGGGGGTGCTGTCTTCTACCGGCGGCGTACCGTCCGACGACACGGGGGCCAAGGCCTGGCAGCCGCTGAGGAAGACAAAAGCAAGGAGCAACGCGGAGGATCTATTCATATAGGAAGAGGACGACTAACCTGCGGTCGGATCATCATGACACAAGCCTTCGGCCAAACATAACCGAGTCTCAGTTGATGCCTTTATAGACACAAGGCATTAGGACAATAGACGACGGTGGTTGTTCTGAATCTTTCGAAGTAGGACAATTGTCGGCTTCCCGACATCATCAGCGATATTGAATGGCCTTCCTCGCACTCGGTATTAACCACAAGACTGCCTCCGTAGACGTGCGCGAGCGCGTGGCGTTTACGCCAGAGCAGTTGGTTGAGGCCTTGCAGCAGCTCTGCCGGCTCACCGACAGCCGCGAAGCTGCGATCCTTTCGACCTGCAATCGCAGCGAGCTTTATATAGAGCAGGAACATCTTTCAGCGGATGTCGTCCTGCGCTGGCTGGCCGATTACCACCATTTGAGCCTCGACGACCTGCGCGCATGCGCTTATGTGCACGAAGAGGATGCGGCAGTTCGTCACATGATGCGTGTGGCCGCTGGTCTCGATTCGCTGGTGTTGGGCGAGCCGCAGATTCTGGGCCAGATGAAGTCTGCCTACGCCGTGGCGCGTGAGGCCGGTACCGTTGGTCCGTTGCTGGGTCGGCTGTTTCAGGCCACGTTCAATTCTGCCAAGCAAGTGCGCACTGATACAGCCATCGGCGAAAACCCGGTGTCCGTGGCATTTGCCGCCGTCAGCCTGGCCAAACAGATTTTCAGCGACTTGCAGCGCAGCCAGGCCTTGCTGATTGGCGCCGGCGAGACCATCACCCTGGTCGCCCGTCATCTGCATGACCTGGGTGTAAAGCGCATCGTGGTCGCCAACCGCACCCTGGAGCGGGCTAGCATCCTCGCCGAACAATTCGGTGCCCACGCCGTGCTGCTGGCGGATATTCCGGCTGAATTGGTGCGCAGCGATATCGTCATCAGCTCCACTGCCAGCCAATTGCCGATTCTGGGCAAAGGCGCGGTGGAAAGTGCGCTGAAGCTGCGCAAGCATAAACCGATTTTCATGGTGGATATCGCCGTTCCCCGGGATATCGAGCCCGAAGTCGGCGAGTTGGACGACGTTTACCTCTATAGCGTCGACGACCTGCACGAAGTGGTCGCCGAAAATCTCAAGAGTCGCCAAGGGGCTGCCCAGGCTGCCGAGGAGATGGTCAGCACCGGTGCCGAAGATTTTATGGTGCGTCTGCGTGAACTGGCGGCGGTGGATGTGCTCAAGGCGTATCGTCAGCAGGGCGAACGCCTGCGCGACGAGGAGCTGCTCAAGGCTCAGCGTTTGCTGGCCAACGGCGGTAGCGCCGAAGAGGTGCTGATGCAACTGGCCCGTGGCCTGACCAACAAGTTACTCCACGCCCCCAGCGTGCAGCTTAAAAAATTGACTGCCGAAGGCCGCCTCGATGCGCTGGCCATGGCCCAGGAACTCTTTGCCCTCGGTGAGGGCGCGTCAGATAGCTCTTCGGATAAAAAATCGCAATGAAAGCGTCACTGCTCAATAAACTGGACGTGCTCCAGGACCGTTTCGAAGAACTGACCGCCTTGCTCGGCGATGGCGAAGTCATCTCCGATCAGACCAAATTCCGTACCTATTCCAAGGAATACGCGGAAGTTGAGCCGATCGTAAGCACCTACGGGCAATGGCTGAAGACCCAGGCCGACCTTGAAGGCGCCCAGGCGCTGCTCAAGGACAGCGACCCGGACATGCGCGAAATGGCCGTCGAAGAAGTCCGCGAAGCCAAGGACAAGCTGATCGCGCTGGAAGGCGACCTGCAACGCATGCTGCTGCCCAAGGATCCCAACGACGGACGCAACGTGTTCCTCGAAATCCGCGCCGGCACCGGTGGTGACGAGGCGGCGATTTTCTCTGGCGACCTCTTCCGCATGTATTCGCGCTATGCCGAGCGACGTGGCTGGCGTGTGGAGATCCTGTCCGAGAACGAGGGCGAGCACGGCGGCTATAAAGAAGTCATCGCGCGGGTTGAAGGCGAAAATGTCTACGGCAAGCTGAAGTTCGAATCCGGCGCGCACCGCGTACAACGTGTACCAGCGACCGAATCTCAAGGCCGTATCCACACCTCCGCGTGCACCGTGGCCGTACTGCCTGAGCCTGACGAGCAGGAAGCCATCGAGATCAACCCCGCGGACTTGCGCGTGGACACTTATCGCTCGTCGGGTGCCGGGGGGCAGCACGTCAACAAGACTGACTCGGCGATCCGCATCACCCACTTGCCGTCGGGCATCGTGGTGGAATGCCAGGAAGAGCGTTCCCAGCACAAGAACCGTGCACGGGCCATGTCCTGGTTGTCGGCCAAACTCAACGACCAGCAAACCAGCGCCGCCGCCAATGCGATTGCCAGTGAGCGCAAGTTGCTGGTGGGTTCGGGCGACCGTTCAGAGCGCATTCGCACCTACAACTTTGCCCAGGGCCGGGTCACCGACCACCGGGTCAACCTCACCCTGTACTCCCTCGACGAGATTCTCGCCGGTGGCGTCGATGCGGTGATCGAGCCCTTGCTCGCCGAATACCAGGCCGATCAACTGGCCGCGATAGGTGAATAAATGACCATCATCGCCAGCCTGCTGCGTGCCGCTGATTTGCCAGACTCGCCCACTGCGCGCCTGGATGTGGAATTGTTGCTGGCGGCTGCCCTGGGCAAATCCCGCAGCTACCTGCACACCTGGCCGGAAAAAATCGTCAGCAGCGAAGACGCTCTGACCTTTGCCGACTATCTCCAGCGCCGCCGCGGGGGTGAGCCGGTCGCTTATATTCTCGGCCAGCAAGGCTTCTGGAAGCTGGACCTGGAGGTCGCGCCTCACACGCTGATCCCGCGTCCGGAAACCGAACTGCTGGTGGAGGCGGCCCTGGAATTACTGCCGGCCACGCCAGCCAAGGTTCTCGACCTCGGCACCGGCAGCGGCGCCATCGCCCTGGCCCTGGCCAGTGAGCGCCCGGCCTGGCAAGTCACGGCCGTCGACCGTGTGCTTGAAGCCGTGGCCCTGGCCGAACGCAACCGCCAGCGTCTTCACCTGAATAACGCCACAGTGCTGAGCAGTCATTGGTTCAGCTCACTGCAAGGTCGCAGCTACGATCTGATCATCAGTAATCCGCCTTATATCGCCGACAACGACCCGCATCTGGTCGCAGGCGATGTACGTTTCGAACCAGCCAGTGCGCTGGTTGCCGGCCACGATGGTTTGGACGACTTGCGATTGATCATCAACGAGGCGCCGGCCCACCTGAATGCGGGTGGCTGGCTGCTGCTCGAACACGGTTACGATCAGGCTTTGGCCGTACGTGATCTGTTGCTGAGCCAGGGTTTTGACGAAGTGCATAGCCGTCTCGACCTCGGTGGTCACGAACGCATCACCCTGGGACGTCGCCCGTGCTGACTGATCAGGAGCTGTTGCGCTATAGCCGACAGATTCTGTTGCAACATGTCGACATCGAGGGCCAATTACGCCTGAAAAACAGCCGTGCTCTGATCGTCGGGCTCGGTGGCCTGGGCGCGCCGGTGGCGCTGTATCTGGCCGCTGCGGGTGTGGGCGAGCTGCATTTGGCTGACTTCGACACCGTCGACCTGACCAACCTGCAACGCCAGATCATCCATGACACCGACAGCGTCGGGCAGACCAAGGTCGACTCGGCGTTGCGCCGTCTGACCGCCATCAACCCTGAAATCACGTTGGTTGCCCATCGCACCGCGCTGGACGCCGACTCCCTGGCGGCCGCAGTGGCGGCGGTAGACGTGGTGCTCGATTGCAGCGACAACTTCTCCACACGCGAAGCGGTCAACGCCGCCTGCGTCGTCGCAGCCAAGCCGTTGATCAGCGGCGCGGCAATTCGGCTTGAAGGCCAATTGTCTGTCTTCGACCCGCGTCGCGCTGAAAGCCCGTGTTACCACTGTTTATACGGGCATGGCAGCGACACCGAGCTTACGTGCAGCGAAGCGGGGGTGGTCGGGCCGTTGGTGGGGCTGGTCGGTAGCCTGCAAGCCTTGGAAGCCTTGAAGCTGCTCGCCTGTTTTGGTGAACCGTTGGTGGGTCGCTTGTTATTGATTGATGCCTTGACCACGCGCTTTCGTGAATTGCGGGTCAAGCGTGATCCCGGTTGCAGTGTCTGTGGGACGCAACATGGTTAAGGACGCGCCGATCGGTGTGTTCGATTCCGGGGTCGGCGGCTTGTCGGTGCTGGATGAAATCCAGCAACTGTTGCCCCACGAATCGCTGCTGTACGTGGCCGATTGCGGACATATCCCCTATGGCGAGAAAACCCCCGAATTTATTCGTGAGCGTTCACGGCGGGTCGCTGAGTTTTTCCGCGAACGGGGCGCCAAGGCGTTCGTGATCGCTTGCAATACCGCGACCGTCGCCGCCGTAGCCGACTTGCGCCAGGACTATCCCGATTGGCCGCTGGTGGGCATGGAACCCGCCGTCAAACCTGCGGCTGCCGCCACGCGCAGTGGCGTGGTCGGTGTGCTGGCCACCACCGGTACTTTGCAAAGTGCCAAGTTCGCCGCGTTGCTCGACCGTTTCGCCACCGATGTGCAGGTGATTACCCAACCGTGCCCGGGCCTGGTGGAGCTGATTGAAACCGGTGATCTGCACAGCCCGGCCCTGCGTCAGTTGTTGCAGGGCTACATCGAGCCGCTGCTAAGCGCCGGTTGCGACACGCTCATCCTCGGTTGCACCCACTATCCCTTCCTCAAGCCGCTCCTGGCGCAGATGCTGCCCCCCAGCATCATCCTCATCGACACCGGCGCCGCCGTGGCTCGCCAGCTCAAGCGTTTATTGGGCGAGCGCGACCTGCTTGCCCACGGTGATCCTGAGCCTGCGCAGTTCTGGACCAGCGGTGATGTGTATCACTTAAGAAATATCCTACCGACACTGTGGAAATATTCCGGAGTTGTGCGAAGCTTTGGCGCGTGAAAATTTCGTGAAATATCGCCATTAGACGCTGAACTTCTGGCACTGCGTAGGCTTCTATAGCCAGATTGCTTGTACAAAACCATATAACTTCGTTCGGAAAGGATGTTTCTTATGAAGCGCTTGTTCTGTTTGGCTGCGATTGCGGCCGCTGTGGTGGGACACTCTTTTTCGGCGCAGGCCGCCGGGCTTGAGTTTGGCCTGGGGGCCACCAGTGATTCGACGCTCACCTATCGATTGGGGCTGACGTCGGATTGGGACAAGAGTTGGATGCAAAGTGATGTCGGTCGCCTGACC
Organism: Pseudomonas sp. H1_D04; assembly: GCF_054683855.1. NCBI lineage: Bacteria > Pseudomonadati > Pseudomonadota > Gammaproteobacteria > Pseudomonadales > Pseudomonadaceae > Pseudomonas > Pseudomonas sp. H1_D04. The sequence continues at coordinate 1,301,266 of NZ_CP162826.1, read as the reverse complement.
GGCTATTGGAGCGGCGCTTATACCTATTGGGAAGGTGATGACCGTGCAGGTGCCAGCAGCCTGTCGTTCTCGCCTGTCTTTGTGTATGAATTTGCCGGTCAGTCGGTCAAGCCCTACATCGAAGCCGGGATCGGCGTGGCGGTGTTCTCCCGTACCAAGCTGGAGGACAACAACATCGGCCAGGCTTTCCAGTTCGAAGACCGCTTGGGTTTCGGCCTGCGCTTCACCGGTGGGCATGAAGTGGGCATTCGCGCCACGCACTACTCTAATGCCGGGATCAGCAGCAATAACGACGGTGTAGAAAGCTACTCACTGCACTACACGATGCCGCTGTAATTCAAAACCTTGTGGGAGGGGGCTTGCCCCGATGGCGGAGTGTCAGTCGCGGAATTTTCCAACTGATCCACCACTATCGGGGTCAAGCCCCTTCCACATTGAGGTCGTCACTGGCCTGAGATCAGCGGTACGCCGTGGCGATTCCTTCGCGTTCGGTCAGGCACTCCGGTGCGCCCATCTCGAATTCCCGACAAATCAGCGGCCGACGCTCATAAATCGTGCACATCATCGTGTCCCGATCCAGCGCCGCGCACCAGCCGTCGTCCAGGCGCAGCATCACTTCGCCGCCCCAGTCGTCGGTGTCGATATAGCGCTCCGGCACGCCGGTGTCGGTGATCAACATGACTTCCAGCTGGCAGCAGCAGGCCGCGCACGTCGAGCAGGTGACGGTGGGCTCAGTGATTTGGGTGTGGGGGATGTTGGTCATAGGCGAGCAGTGTAAGGCAAGCCGGTCATTTACGTATGAATGCTCTGACGGACGTCAGCGTGCCAGCCGGTGCAGCCCGACAAAAAGCACCGCCCAAAGCACGGCAAGGCCGGCCATTGTAGGGCCCAGGCCGTAGCCAAATTGAACATCGGTCAATTGGCTCCCCGCGTAGTAGGACAACGGCCCGCCCATCGCGCCCAGCAGTGCGGCACGCCACCACGGCCGCGCGCTCCAGGCCAGGCAATGGCGCAGGGTGGTCGCCAGCAATGCCCATAGCAGCATCAACCAGAACGGAATCAATGGCCCCGGCTCGCTGAACTGGAAAACCCCTACGGCGCGCAGCAGCGTGTCCACTGCGGTGCCCACCAGCATCACGCTGATGATCAGTACACCGTCCTCAGCCCACGCACTTATCCACAGCAGGTGAACGGCCAGCACCGCCAGGCCAACCAGCAGCCATAGGCTGTCGCCGCCCAGCACACAGGCAAACCAGCCGCACTGGAACAGCGCGGCATTGGCCAGGGTTTTAAGCATTGAAGCGCCCGAGCAACGGCGGGTTGATGGCTGCCGGTTTGGCCAGCAGCAATTGCGCGGTGCCGATAGTGCGCTCCATAAAGCCACCTTCGCAGTAGCAGAGGTAAAACTCCCACAACCGCAAAAAGTATTCGTCATAGCCCAGCTCCGTCAGACGGCCGTGGGCGCGGCGAAAGTTCTCATGCCACAGGCGCAAGGTTCGCGCGTAGTGCAGGCCAAAGTCTTCCATGTGCAGCAGGTTCATATCGGTGTCGCGGCTGACGATCTGCAGCATGTTCTGCACACTGGGCAGGGCGCCGCCGGGGAAAATGTAGCGCTGGATAAAGTCCACGCTGTTCTTCGCCTGCTCAAACCGTTGCTCACGGATCGTGATGGCCTGCAGCAGCATCAGCCCATCGCTCTTGAGCAGTTGCGCGCACTGCTTGAAATAGGTGGGCAGAAAGCGATGGCCCACGGCTTCGATCATCTCGATGGATACCAGCTTGTCGTATTGGCCGGTGAGGTCGCGATAGTCGCTCAGCAGCAGCGTGACCTTGCCTTGCAAACCGAGGGTTTCGATGCGTTTTTCGGTGTAGGCGAATTGCTCCTTGGACAAGGTCGTGGTGGTGACCTTGCAGCCATAGTGTTGCGCCGCGTATAGCGCCATGCTGCCCCAGCCGGTGCCGATTTCCAGCAGGTGGTCGGTGGGTTTGAGCGCGAGTTTCTGGCAGATGCGTTCAAGCTTATTCAGTTGCGCCTGTTCCAGGGTGTCGTCGTCGCTCAGAAATTGCGCCGCCGAATACATCATGGTCGGGTCGAGGAATTCTTCGAACAGGTCGTTGCCAAGGTCGTAGTGCGCGGCGATGTTTTTCTGCGAGCCCTTGCGCGTATTGCGGTTGAGCCAGTGCAGACCTTGGGTGAACGGGCGTGCCAGCCGCGCCAGGCCACCTTCCATGGCGTCGAGCACGTCCAGGTTGCTGACCATCACACGTACCACCGCGGTCAGGTCCGGACTGCTCCAATAGCCGTGAATAAACGCCTCGCCGGCGCCGATGGAACCGTTGGCCGCCACCAGGCCCCACACCGCAGGGTCGAGGATCTGGATTTCCCCCAGCAAGTGCGCTTCCCGTGCGCCGAACACCTGCCGTTCGCCTTCCTCGATCACCACCAATTGGCCATGGCGCAATTGGCTGAGTTGGCGCAGTACGCCCTTGCGCAGCAGCGCACTGGTCACGCCGTTGACGTTCAGGCGGCTGGTCTTGACCGATAAGCTAGGGGATTTCATGGCGGCGATCCTTGGTATACCCGACTGCTGTACGAGAGGCGCCATCGGCGGCCCGGTGGGAAAAAATCGGTGTGCGTTTAAGAAACAGGCGTATCGCCTGCCAGTAAATGGCCAGGCAAGTCTTGGCGGTCATCCACGGAAATCGCCACAAGTAGCGATGCAGGCTGGCGCGGGTCAGCGCTTCCTTTTGCAGGCTCAAGGTGGCGTCGAAGACTTTCAGCTCGCCCTGCCAGTCGGCCATGTGCACGCCGAGCCTGTCTGCGGGCGGGCTGAAGCTCATGCGGTATTCCAGGTCGCGAGGCAGGAACGGCGACACATGGAAGGCCTTGGCCACCGCGAAATGCTGGTGCTCATCAGCGCCCAGGGCTTGGGCCGGCAGTACGTAGTGGTAGCGCTCGCGCCACGGGGTGTTGGTCACTTCACACAAGATCGCGGCCAGTTGCCCATCGGCCTCGAAACAGTAGAAGAAACTCACGGGATTAAAAGCCAGGCCCCAACTGCGGGCCTGGGTCAGTAGGCAGATAACGCCCTGAGGCGTATGCCCCAGAGCCTTGCCGACTTCCTGGCGCACGGCATCGCTCAAGCTCATGCCGTGACGCGTGAATTCACGCAGATAGTCCTGCTGACGAAAGCCGAAGGGCGCCAGGCGACTTGGTCCGGCCAACGGTGACAGTCCGAGGACTTCGTCTTGTTCGCTCAAATCCAGGTACAGCAGGCCGATGCGGTAGCGAAAGGCATGGGCCTTGGGCGCAAACCGTCGATGGGCAATCCAGCCGCTGTACAGGGCGCTGTTCACAGGGTTTCCCCAAAGGCCTGGGCCACGCGCAGCGCGCTGACCACGCCGTCTTCGTGGAAACCATTGGCCCAGTAGGCGCCGCAATAAAACGTGTTGCGAACGCCGGCCAGTTCTTCCCAGCGGTTTTGCGCGGCCACTGCCGCCAGGCTGTATTGCGGATGCGCGTAGGTGAAGCGCGCGAGGATCTTCAGCGGGTTGATCATCGGCGTCTGGTTGAGGCTGACGCAAAAGGTGGTAGCGCTGTCGATGCCTTGCAGGATGTTCATGTCATAGGTGACGGCGGCCTGAGTCTGGGTGTTACCGCTCAGCCGGTAATTCCAACTGGCCCAGGCCAGTTTGCGGTCGGGCAGCAGGCGCGTGTCGGTGTGCAAAACCACGTCGTTGTCGGCGTAGGGCAGGGCACCGAGAATCTCTTGTTCGGCCTGGCTTGGGTCTGCGAGCAATGCCAGCGCCTGGTCGCTATGACAGGCGAACACCACCCGATCAAATGCCTCGCTGCCGGCAGGACTGTGGATAACTACGCCTTGCTCGGTGCGCTCGACGTTATGCACAGGGCTGTTGAGGCGGATCTGCTCGCGAAAGCCGCGGGTCAGCGGTTCGATATAGCTGCTGGATCCACCTTCGATCACACACCACTGCGGCCGGTTGTTCACCGACAGCAAGCCGTGGTTCTTGAAGAAGCGTACAAAGAATTGCAGCGGAAAACTCAGCATGTCCGCCAGGGACATCGACCAGATCGCCGCACCCATCGGCACGATGTAGTGCCGCACAAAGCGCTCGCCGTAGCCGCCGGCCGTGAGGTAATCGCCCAAGGTCATCTCGGCACTGATGCGTTGCTCCTGCAGGTCCAGCGGTGCCTGGCGGTTGAACCGCAGGATGTCGCGCAACATGCCCCAGAAGCCCGGCGACAGGATATTGCGGCGTTGGGCGAACAGGCTGTTGAGGTTATTGCCGTTGTATTCGAACCGGTTTTTTTCGTCACACACCGAAAAGCTCATTTCGGTGGGTTTGAACGAGACACCGATCTGCCCCAGCAAGCGGATGAAGTTGGGGTAGGTCCAGTCGTTGAACACGATGAAGCCGGTATCCACTGCGTAGCTTTTGCCGTCGACGCTGACGTTGACCGTATGGGTATGCCCGCCGATACGGTCGCCCGCTTCGAACACGGTGACTTCGTGACTGCGGCTAAGCAGGTAGGCGCTGGTCAGGCCAGCAATGCCGCTGCCGATAATGGCGATCTTCACAGGTCGTCCTTTTTCGGTGGCGGGCTGCGCAGCATGCGTTTGCCGATGATCAATTGCGCGCGATTAGGCAGTTTCGACAGCGGCCACAGGGTGGCGATAAACAAGGCCGGGAAGGCGATTTCCAGTGGGCGTTTGTCCAGCTTGGAGAATATATGCCGAGCAGCCTTGTCGGCCGGCCAGCTCAGGGGCATCGGGAAGTCATTGCGCTCGGTCAGTGGCGTATCGACGAAGCCCGGGCTGATCACGGTGACGTCGATATTTTCCGGTGACAGGCTGATGCGCAGGGACTCGAACAGATAACGCAGGCCGGCCTTGGACGCGCCATAGGCTTCTGCGCGGGGCATCGGCAGGTAGGTCACGGCGCTGGCAACGCCCACCAGATGCGGTGCACGCCCGACACGCAACAACGGCAGGGCCGCTTCGATGCAATAACTGCTGGCCAGCAGGTTGGTGCGCACCACATGCTCGATGATCGATGAATCAAACTGCTTGGCGTCGACATATTCACAGGTGCCGGCGTTAAGGATCACGGTGTCGAGCGAGCCCCAGACGTCACCGATGTGCTCGCCAATTTCGCGCACGGTCTGGCTGTTGGTCAGGTCACCGGCCACCACCAACACTTGGCCGGGGTAGCGTAGAGCCAGCGCATCCAGCGGTGCCTGGGTGCGAGAACTCAAGGCGACATGGGCGCCGCTGTTAAGCAGCTCCACGGCCAAGGCGGCGCCTATCCCACTGCTGGCACCGGTCAGCCAATAACGACGTGGCGACACTGCGTTCATCCCACTCTCCTTTTGAGCCAACTGACGACTCTGCCCAGCACGGGCAGGTGCTCGTAGAGCATGGCGCCGGCATCGAAGTAATCGCGGTGGCGGTACACCTTGTCCCGCCACATCAGGTGCGAGCATCCTTCCACCCGGATGACTTGGCCGTTGGCCAGGCGCGGGTGGCAAAAACTCATTTTCCAGCGCAGGTAGCCTTCGCCTTCGGCCACTTGGTCGAAACCGTGGAAGTCGAAGCGCAGTTGGCTGACGTTGCTGTACAACTCGGCGAAATAACTGTGCAACGCGGTCAGCCCATGGACCTCGTGCAGCGGGTCGGTAAAGGCAATGTCCTTGCTGTACAGGCTGTCGAGCAGGTGCAGGTTGTGCTTGTCCAGCGTGGCGAAGGTTTGGGCGAAGCGTTGCAGGAAGTCACTCATGTTCGACGACCGATTGACGTGAAGGCAGGCTACGGAAGGCGGCCAGGGCGCGCTCGCGGGACTTCTTCAAGTCGACAATCGAGCGCGGATAATCTGCCACGCCAAACAGACCACCGGCGGCTTCGGGGTTATGCACTTCCTTTTTATTCAGTGCGGCCAATTCCGGCAGCCAGTGCTTGATGAACACGCCTTCGCTGTCGAATTTTTCTGACTGGCTCAGCGGGCTGAAAATCCGGAAGTAGGGCGCCGAGTCGGTACCGGTGGACGAGCTCCACTGCCAGCCACCGTTATTGGCGGCCAAGTCGCCGTCGATCAGGTGACGCATGAAGAAGCGCTCGCCTTCACGCCAGTCGATCAGCAGGTTTTTGGTCAGGAACATTGCCACTACCATGCGCAGGCGGTTGTGCATCCAGCCGGTTTCCAGCAATTGACGCATGGCGGCGTCGATGATCGGCAGGCCAGTGCGAGCTTCTTGCCAGGCTGCCAGATCCTTGGGCGCATCACGCCAGGCCACGTCCTCGGTCTCGGGGCGGAACGCACGGTGACGGGACACCCGTGGGTAGCCCACCAGAATGTGTTTATAGAACTCACGCCAGAGCAGTTCGTTGATCCAGGTGATGGCGCCGATGTCGCCACTTTCGAATTCGCCTTGGTTGCTCTGCAACGCTGCATGCAGGCACTGGCGCGGCGAAACCACGCCGGCAGCGAGGTAGGCCGACAGCTGGCTGGTACCGGGCTTGGCGGGGAAGTCGCGTTCGTCTTTGTAGTAGCTGATCTGCTGGTCGGCGAATGCATCGAGGCGCCGCCGGGCTTCGTCCTCACCGGCTGGCCATAGGGCACGCAGGGTGTCGCTGGGCGGCTCGAAGCCTGCGACGGTGGTCGGCACCGGATCGCTTTTAAGGTCGAGTTTGGCCTGGGCCTTTGGCGTGGGCACTAACTGTGGAAGCGCGCTGTGCAGCCGTGTGTAGCAGACCTTGCGGAACTGACTGAAGACCTGGAAGTAGGTGCCGGTCTTGGTCAGCACACTGCCCGGTTGGAAGAACAATTGATCAAGGTAACTGTGGAAAGTCACGCCCTCGGCTTCCAGCGCCTGGGCGACGGCGGCGTCACGACGGCTTTCATGAATGCCGTACTCCTCGTTGACGTGCAGCGATTGCGCCGACAGGTCCCGGCACAGTTCGCTGAGCACGCTGGGCGCCTGGTCCCAGGTGGCAGCTGTGCGGATCAGCAGGGGAATGTTCAGCTCGCCTAAGTCTTTGCTCAAGTGCTGCAGGTTGCGCAGCCAGAAGTCGACCTTGCACGGAGCATCATCGTGGGCCAGCCATTGCTCAGGCGTGATCAGGTACACGGCGGCAACCGGGCCTCGCTGGGTCGCGGCGGCCAAGGCGGTGTTGTCGTGTAGGCGCAGGTCGGTGCGCAGCCAGATCAAGTGCATTTAAATAAGTCCACGCTGTATCAGTAGCTGGTGGGCCGACAACACATCTTCGGCCACGAATAATTCAGGAGTGTCATGGGTTAATACGGCTAACTCCGCCTGATGGATGCAGACCGTTGGTCCGACGAGCAGCGTCGGGCGACTGACGCCCGTGAGCAGCTTGGTCAGGCCCGGCAGGTGCAGGGCTTTGCTCGAATACAGCAAGACCGCGCGCGGTTGCAGGTGCTCGACTGCAAGGGCGAGCTCGCCGGCGGGCAGCGGCCAGTCAAACACTTCCACGGGGCAGTCGGCGCTGCTGGCCAGCCAGGCGCTGAGCCACAAATGCGGCTCCAGGGGCAGGTCGGACTGGTTAATCAGCAGCAGCGGCGCACCGTGCAACTGGCGATTGTTGTGGTAGATGCGCGCACCGAACTTGCTGCGCAGCCAGGACAGGAAAAATACCCGCTCCATCTGCGCGCCGAATTGGCCCTGCCAACGCTGCTCCAGCTCCTTGATCAGCGGCAGTAGCAGTTGCTCACACAGGGTGCGCGGCGGGTACAGCGCCATGGCCTGGTTGAAGGCATCGTCGACCCGGCGTTCGGTCAGTTCGCTGATGGCCTGTACCAAGGTCTGGCGCAGGGTGTGCCATTCATTCTGCGACGTATCGGTGTTGGCCTGGGCAGAGTCGATCAGGTGCTTCACCTGGCTGACCGGCACGCCGCGATTGAGCCAGGTGAGGATGGCGTGGATGCGTTGTACATGGTCGGCGCTGAACAGCCGATGGCCCTTGGGTGTGCGCTGGGGCACGATCAGGCCATAGCGACGCTCCCAGGCGCGCAGGGTCACAGCGTTGACGCCGGTCTGGCGCGCCACTTCGCGGATCGGCAACCAGCCGTCTTCCAGGGCTTGAGCGATGTCTTCGCCGGGTTCGTCTTGCAGGGCAGCTTTCATGGTCTAGATCGCATTACGCAGGCTGAGATTTTCCGGGTGCGGTTGCAGGTACGCCTGCTGCGCGATGTAGCGGTCCGGGTGTTGGCGAAAGTGATGCTTGAGCAGCGTCAGCGGCACCACCAGCGGCACGATGCCGTGGCGGTATTGGCCGATGACGGTTTGCATTTCCTGCTTGTCATCGGCGCTGATCACCTGCTTGAGGTAGCCGCTGATGTGTTGCAGCACATTGGTGTGGGTGCCGCGAGTGGCGCATTTGGTCAGGCCGGTCATCAAATCGCTGAAGTAAGACTCGGCGAGCTCATTGAGGTCGGTGCCTTTGCCCATGCTGCCCAGCAGGTGACCCAGGCTTTTGTAATGGGCGGGACTGTGGGCCATCAGCAGGTATTTGTAGCGCGAGTGAAAGGCCAGCAGGCGGTGACGGGTCAGCCCTTCGGCCAGCAGCTTTTGCCAACTGGCGTAGACGAAAACGCGGGTCAGGAAGTTTTCCCGCAGCACCGGGTCGTTCAGTCGGCCGTCTTCTTCGACCGGTAGGTTGGGGTGGCGCGCGCAAAATGCCTGGGCATAGATGCCGCGTCCGCCACCGTCGACCGGTGTGCCGTTTTCGCGGTACACCTTGACTCGCTCCAGTCCACAGGACGGCGACTTCTGCATGAAGATGTAGCCGCACAGATCGGTATGTTCTTCAGCCATTTGCTGGCCGTATTCGTTCAGGGGCTGGGTCACGTTGAGTTCGCGGCGCACAGTGCCCACGGCCTGCGGATGGGCAGGGTCGCCAACCAGGCGGATCGGTTCGCGGGGGATGCCCAGGCCGATCGCAACTTCGGGGCACAGGGGCACAAAGTCGAAGTAGTCGGCGAGGGTTTGGCTGCAGAGCAGGGATTGTTTATGGCCGCCATTGAAGCGCACGTTCTCGCCTAGTAGGCAGGCGCTGATAGCGATCTTCGGTTTTGCGCTGCTGGACATGGCCAAACCTCTGAAAGATTCTTGTACAAGCGTTGATTTCTGTACAACTAATCTCATCATAGGTCTGAAGCTGTACAAGTCAAATTATTTGTACAGGTTTTTTTGCGGGGGGACTATTTCCAGCCCATTTTCCATGCGTCGGCATTCTGCAAGGTCTGCCACGGAAGGCGTTCGCCGCGTTTGGTCATGATGGCTTGCAGCTCGATTTCCAGCACCGTGCCTTCTTCATCCCGAAACAGCTCGGTGACCAAAAAGTGTTTTTCCTTATTACGGGGATGGGCTGCTGTCCACTTTGACAGCAGCAGCTTGGCGGGGTTGATGCGGTTCATTGCAGGTGCTCGATCAGGCGTCGCGCGGCTTCCTGGCCACTGAGCCAGGCGCCTTCCACTCGACCGGACAGGCACCAGTCGCCACACACGTACAGACCCAGGTCGGCATCGGCCAGCACACCGAATTCATGGCTGCTGGACGGCCGCGCATAGAGCCAGCGGTGCGCCAGGCTGAACGACGGCGCAGGCATGGCGCTGTGCAGTAACTCGGCGAAGGCGCCGTGCAGGTGTTCGATCACGGCTTCCTTGGACAGGTCCAAGTGGGCTTTGCTCCAGGCGCTGGTGGCGTGCAGCACCCAGGTGTCGAGGGTGGTGTCGCGTCCAGGTTTGCTGCGGTTGCGCGCCAGCCAGTCGAGGGGGCTGTCCTGCACGAAGCAGCCTTCCATTGGCGTATCAAGGGGGGTGTCGAAGGCCAGGGCGATGGCCCAGGTGGGGTCCATTTTTACCCCTGCGGCGGCGCTGGCCAGCTTCGGCGCAGCAGCGAGCAGGGCGGTGGCTTGTGGCGCTGGCGTGGCGATGATCACGTGGCTGAATGGTCCATGATTGCCACCGTCAGCGTCGAGCAGGTTCCAGTGTTGAGTCCCTTGGAACACCTCGGTAATGCGGCAACCGAACTCCACCGGCAAGTCATCGAGCAGGGCACGGGTGATGGCGCTCATGCGCGGTGAGCCTACCCAGCGGATCTGCTCGTCGGGGGAAGGGGTGAGCTGGCCGGATTTGAAGTTGTACAACTGCGGTTTCCACTGCTCGGCCCAGCCGTTGCTTTGCCAGCGTTGCACTTCATTGACGAAGCGTCGGTCGCGGGCTGTGAAGTATTGGGCGCCCATGTCCAGCGCACCGGCATCACTGCGCTTGCTGGACATGCGGCCGCCACTGCCGCGGCTTTTATCGAAGAGTTGCACAGCGTGCCCGGCGTCTCGTAACGCTCGGGCGGCGGAGAGACCGGCGATGCCGGTACCGATGATCGCGATGGGGACAGTCATGGAGGGCCTCGTTCTACCGTTGGGTACAGACTACGCCGACACCAATAGCTGTACAATATTGTTTTTTGGTATAAGTTTTGGCGTACCTGAACGTGTGGCGTGGCCTATGGTTAAAGCTGAGGCTTAAACAACAGTCACGCACGATTACAAATTGATCCCTGCTTATAAAATAGACCAGTGATCGGCGGCGAACGTTACATGAGGAAGATCCCATGCACATTTTGCTGACCGGCGGTACCGGCTTGATCGGCCGCCAACTCTGCCAACACTGGCTCGGTCAAGGCCATCGCCTGACCGTGTGGAGCCGTCATCCCGAAGAGGTTGCCGCCTTGTGTGGCGCCGAGGTGCTGGGCGTTGCGCGCCTGGAAGAGGTGATCGGCGTCGTGGACGCTGTGGTCAACCTCGCCGGCGCCGCCATCGCCGATCGTCCCTGGACCCACAAACGCAAGGCGCTGTTGTGGAGCAGTCGCATCGGTCTTACCGAAACCCTGTTGGCGTGGCTGGAAGGTCTTGCGCAAAAGCCGGCGGTGTTGATTTCCGGCTCGGCGGTGGGCTGGTACGGCGACGGTGGTGAGCGCGAACTGACCGAGGCCAGTGGTCCGGTACAGGACGATTTTCCCAGCCAGCTCTGTATCGCCTGGGAGGAAACCGCCCAGCGTGCCGAAGCCTTGGGCATGCGCGTGGTTCTGGTGCGCACCGGTTTGGTGTTGGCGGCCGAGGGCGGCTTTTTGTCGCGGCTGCTGCTGCCGTTCAAACTGGCGCTGGGCGGGCCTATCGGTAATGGTCGGCAGTGGATGCCATGGGTGCATATCAAGGATCAAATCGCCCTGATTGATTTTCTTCTGCACAAGGATGACGCCAGCGGTCCTTATAATGCCTGCGCCCCACACCCAGTGCGTAACCGCGAGTTCGCCAAGACGCTGGGCCAGGTACTGCACCGCCCGGCGTTCATGCCGATGCCGGCCTTTGCACTGAAGGTAGGCTTGGGTGAGTTGTCGGGGCTGTTGCTGGGCGGGCAGAAGGCGATTCCCGAACGCTTGATGGCCGCCGGTTTCACTTTCCAGTTCACTGAGTTGCATACGGCTTTGGATGACTTGTCCAGCCGCCTCTAGAAATAGGATGTTGCATGACGGATCACGCGTTGTTACTGGTCAACCTGGGTTCACCGGCGTCCACTTCGGTGGCGGATGTGCGCAGCTACCTTAACCAGTTTTTGATGGACCCTTATGTGATTGACTTGCCGTGGCCGGTACGTCGATTGCTGGTGTCGCTGATCCTGATCAAGCGCCCCGAGCAGTCGGCCCATGCCTATGCGTCGATCTGGTGGGATGAAGGTTCGCCGCTGGTTGTGCTCAGTCGTCGCCTGCAACAGCAGATGACGGCGCAGTGGACACAAGGCCCGGTGGAACTGGCCATGCGTTATGGCGAGCCGTCCCTGGAAACGACACTGACGCGCCTCGCCACCCAGGGTATTCAGAAGATCACCCTGGCGCCGTTGTACCCGCAGTTCGCCGACAGCACCGTGACCACGGTGATCGAAGAAGCCCGGCGCGTGGTGCAAAGCAAGAAACTGAATGTGCGACTCTCGATTCTGCAGCCGTTCTACGACCAGCCGGAATACCTTGATGCCCTGGCGGCGAGCGCACGGCGTTATGTCGAGCAGGATTACGATCACTTGCTGCTGAGCTTCCACGGTTTGCCCGAGCGCCATCTGACTAAGCTCGACCCGACCGGCCAGCATTGTTTCAAGGATGCCGACTGCTGCAAGAAAGCCTCGCCTGAAGTGCTTGCCAAATGCTATCGCGCACAATGCTTCAGTGTTGCCCGCGATGTAGCCGCCCGCCTGGGTTTGCCGGATGGCAAATGGTCGGTGGCGTTTCAATCGCGTCTGGGCCGTGCGAAGTGGATCGAGCCCTACACTGAAGCTCGCCTGGAGGCGCTGGCCCAACAAGGCGTGAAAAAGCTGCTGGTGATGTGCCCGGCGTTTGTGGCCGATTGCATCGAGACCCTGGAAGAAATTGGCGATCGCGGGTTGGAGCAGTTCCGCGAGGCGGGGGGCGAGGAGTTGGTGTTGGTGCCGTGCTTGAATGATGATCCGCAGTGGGCGGCGGCGCTCAATACTTTGTGCGAAAGAGCGCCGTTGTCCCTATAGGCTGAGGCTCAAGCTGACGGTGAGATTGCGCGGTTCGCCGGGGCTGATCCAGTAGTTGCTGTAGGACCGCTCGTAGTACTTCTCGTCAAACAGGTTGTTCAGATTCAGGCCCACAGTCACGTTCTCGGTGGCTTTGTAGTGCGCCAGCAAATCCACGGTGTGGTAGGCCGGCAGTTCAAAACTGCTGCCGGCTTCACCCGAGCGGTCTCCCACATAGGTGAACGCCGCGCCGACGTCTGAGCCGCGCAAGGCGCCGTCCTGGAATTCATACACCCCCAACAGACTGCCGCTGCGCCTGGCCACGCCGAGAATGCGGCTGCCCGCCGGAATGGCCTTGTCGCCCTTGGTCACCTCGGCGTCAATGTAGGCGAAGGCGCCGATCACTCGCACTGCGTCGGTCAGTTGTCCGGTCAGTTGCAGATCAAAGCCCTGGCTGCGCGCCTTGCCCATTGCACGGTTGGTGTTGGTGGCCGGGTCCAGGGCAAGTACGTTTTCCTTTTCGATATGGAACGCCGCGAGGGTAGCGCTGAGGCGGTCGTCGAACAGCTCGCTCTTGATCCCAACTTCATAACCCACGCCTTCTTCGGGCTTGAAGGTGTTACCTGTCGCGTCCAGGCCGCTGTTGGGTTTGAACGAAGTGGAGGCGTTGGCGAACACGCCGACTTCGGGGGTGAGTTGATAAAGCAGGCCGGCGCGCTGGGTAAGAGCGTGGTGAGTTTGCCGGCTCGGTGGGACATTTCGAGTGAAGTCGTCGACGGTTTGCTGGAAATGCTCGAAGCGTGCGCCGACCATGCCGCGCAGGCGATCGGTAAAGACGATCTGGTCTTGCAGGTTAAGCGCGTGGCTTTTGGTGTGCTCGAAAAAGTCGGTGCCGGAGCGTATGCCATTGGGTTTGGTTTGGCCGTAGACCGGGTTGTAGATGTCGATGGCGTACGAGCTACCGGGGCTGCCGGCGATGGCCGTCACGCGTTCCTTCTTGCGGTATTCCTCGTATTCAGTGCCGATCAACAGTTCATGCTGCCAGCTGCCGACGTCGAACAGGCCGCGCAGTTCCAACTGGGTGATGCTGTCGTGCCAGCCCATGGAGCGTTCGCGGTAGCGGCGGTTTAGGGTATGGCCATCTGCATTGAGAGCGCGGTTTTCCGAGGCGTCGCCCCACAGGCTACCTTGTTTGTAGTGGCTGGCCAGGCGCAGTTTCCAGGCGTCGTTTAGGTGATGTTCGAGGGTCGCCTGGATGCGATTGTTGTGGTTGTCGATGTCACCATCGTTGGGCTCGCCGAGGAAGGTTTCGCGTGACAGGCCGGGGGCGTCGACGATGCCACGGTCGAAGGTTGAGCTGTGGCGCACGAATTCACTTTCGACGAGCAGGCTGGTGTCTGGGTCCAATTGCCAACTGAACGAGGGCGCGACGAACACGCGCTTGCTCTGCACGTGATCGCGGAAGCTGTGGTTGTCTTCCACTGCCAGGTTGACCCGCGACAGCACGTGGCCTTCGCTGTCCAGCGGCGTGTTGACGTCGAGAGCGGTGCGATAACGGTCCCAACTACCGGCACTGGTTTGCAGGGTAGTGAAGGCTTCTGGCTGAGGTTTTTTGGTCACGATATTCACGGTGCCCCCTGGGTCGCCACGCCCGTACAAACTGGCCGCGGGGCCTTTGAGCACTTCGATGCGTTCGATAGTGGCCGCGTCCGGTGTGCTCGGGTAACCACGGTTGGCGCTGAAACCGTCTTGATAGAATTCTGAGGTGGTGAAGCCGCGCACGCTGTATTCGTAGAGTGTCAGGCCGCCAAAGTTATTTTGCTTGGATACGCCGCCCGCGAATTCCAGGGCGCGTTCCACGTTGGTGCTGCCCAGGTCTTTGAGCACCGTTGCCGGAATAACGCTGATGGATTGTGGGATATCGCGCAGGGCCGTGTCGGTTTTAGTCGCACTGGCTGAACGCGTGGCGCGGTAGCCTTTCACTGGGCCGGTTGCGGATTCATAGGCGTCGGTGGTGACGCTGATGGTATCGAGTTCGACGGTGGTTTCTTCGGCAAAAGCGGGATCAAGCAGCAAGCCCAAGGCCAGGCCAGCTAAGGGGGCAATTCTTCGAGGCGGCATGATAGAGCGTCCCAATAGCGATATTGAAACAATATAACATGACCAATGAGAATGAATCGCTATGAAATGTTGGCTTGTAGGTGCCCGCGAACGGGCACCTGAGCGAAGCGGCTTATTCCTCTTCTTTAACCGGAGCCGGCGGCGGGCGCAGTCCGATTTCCGCCGACAACTTGATCTCTTTGCCGTTGCGCATCACCAGGATCGTCACCTTATCGGTCGGCTTGATCCGTGCCACCTGGTTCATCGATTTGCGACCATCACCCGCCGGTTCGCCGTTGATGCTCAGGATCACGTCACCCAATTGCAGCCCGGCTTTTTGTGCCGGACCGTCGCGGAAGATCCCGGCGACCACAATGCCTGGGCGCCCGGTCAGGCCAAACGACTCGGCCAGTTCCTTGGTCAGCGGCTGCACTTCGATCCCCAGCCAGCCGCGAATCACTTGGCCGTGCTCGATGATCGACTTCATCACTTCCATCGCCAGCTTCACCGGGATCGCAAAACCGATGCCCTGGGAACCGCCCGACTTGGAGAAAATCGCCGTGTTGATACCGGTCAAGTTGCCATTGGCATCCACCAGCGCGCCGCCGGAGTTGCCAGGGTTGATCGCCGCGTCGGTCTGGATGAAATCTTCGTAGCTGTTAAGCCCCAGCTGGTTGCGTCCGGTGGCGCTGATGATGCCCATGGTCACCGTCTGTCCCACCCCGAACGGGTTGCCGATGGCCAGTGCCACATCACCCACCCGCAGTCCATCGGAGCGGCCGAGAGTGATGGACGGCAGGCTTTTCAAATCGATCTTCAATACCGCCAGATCCGTTTCCGGGTCGCTGCCCACCACACGAGCCAGGGTCTCGCGACCATCACGCAGGGCCACCACAATCTGGTCGGCTCCGGTGGTCACGTGGTTGTTGGTGAGGATGTAGCCCTCGGGGCTCATGATCACCCCGGAACCCAGGCTGGATTCCATGCGCCGTTGCTTGGGCCCGTTGTCGCCGAAATAGCGGCGGAACTGTGGGTCTTCAAACAGCGGATGCGCTGGTTTGTTGATGACCTTGGTGGTGTACAGGTTGACCACTGCCGGCGCGGCAATGACCACTGCGTCCGCGTATGTCACCGGGCCTTGCACCACCGCGCTGGTTTGCGGTGCCTGTTGCAGGTTCACATCAAGGCTCGGTAAGCCCACCCATTGGGGGAAACGCTGAATAATCAGCATCGCGATCAGCACGCCAGCCAACAATGGCCATCCAAAAAAACGCAGTGCCTTGAGCATCAAGTAAGTCCTGACAGGTTGCAGGGGGCGGGAGAGCGCCCATAATGTCGCGCATTATACGAGGCTGCGAGCGCCTCGGAACGGGATATTTAGGAGTCTTTTATGGCCGTCCCCCTTACCACCCTCGTTGAGGAAGCAGACCGCTACCTCGGCAGTGCAAAAATCCCCGACTACTGCCCCAACGGCCTGCAAGTTGAAGGTCGCCCGCAGGTGATGCGCATCGTCAGCGGCGTGACCGCCAGCCAAGCCCTGCTGGACGCAGCCGTCGAAGCCCAGGCCGATTTGATCCTGGTGCACCACGGTTATTTCTGGAAAGGCGAAAACCCCTGCATCACCGGCATGAAGCAACGGCGACTGAAAACCCTGCTCAAGCACGACATCAGTCTGCTGGCCTACCACCTGCCGTTGGACCTGCACCCCGACGTCGGCAACAACGTGCAGCTTGCCAAGCAGTTGGACATCACCGTCGAGGGCCCGCTGGACCCGAGCAACCCCAAGATCGTCGGCCTCGTCGGCTCCCTCGCCGAACCTTTGTCGCCCCGTGACTTCGCCCGCCGCGTACAGGACGTCATGGGCCGCGAACCGCTGCTGATCGAAGGCAGCGAGATGATCCGCCGCGTCGGCTGGTGCACCGGCGGTGGCCAAGGCTACATCGACCATGGGATTGCCGCCGGCGTCGATCTGTTCCTCAGCGGTGAAGCTTCCGAGCAAACCTTCCACAGTGCGCGGGAAAACGACATCAGCTTCATTGCCGCCGGGCACCACGCAACCGAGCGCTACGGTGTGCAGGCTTTGGGAGATTATTTAGCGCGACGTTTCGCCCTGGAGCATCTGTTTATCGATTGTCCCAACCCGATTTGAGCGCCAAACCTGGGGGCATATTCTTATATCGTTTCGATCTAGCTGGCTCCCTGAATAGAAGAAGGTGCTGTGCTAGCATGCCTCGCTCGAACACGGCCCGCTGGCCGTCCATAAGATCGTTTTTCCGTGAGTAGCCATGGTCGACAAACTGACGCATCTGAAACAGCTGGAGGCGGAAAGCATCCACATCATCCGCGAGGTCGCCGCCGAGTTCGACAACCCGGTGATGCTCTACTCGATCGGTAAAGACTCCGCCGTGATGTTGCATCTGGCACGCAAGGCCTTCTTCCCGGGCAAACTGCCGTTCCCGGTGATGCACGTCGATACCCGCTGGAAATTCCAGGAGATGTACGCGTTCCGCGACAAGATGGTCGAAGAACTGGGCCTGGACCTGATCACCCACGTCAACCCCGATGGTGTTGCGCAGGGCATCAACCCATTCACCCACGGCAGCGCCAAACACACCGACATCATGAAGACCGAAGGCCTTAAGCAGGCATTGGACAAGCATGGTTTCGACGCTGCCTTCGGCGGTGCCCGTCGCGATGAAGAGAAATCCCGTGCCAAAGAGCGCGTGTACTCGTTCCGCGACAGCAAGCACCGCTGGGACCCGAAGAACCAGCGCCCCGAGCTGTGGAATGTCTACAACGGCAACGTCAACAAGGGTGAGTCGATCCGTGTGTTCCCGCTGTCCAACTGGACCGAGCTGGACATCTGGCAGTACATCTACCTTGAAGGCATCCCGATCGTGCCGCTGTACTTTGCCGCCGAACGCGATGTCATCGAGAAGAACGGCACGTTGATCATGATCGACGACGACCGCATCCTCGAGCACCTGTCCGACGAAGACAAAGCCCGTATCGTCAAAAAGAAAGTACGTTTCCGTACCCTTGGCTGCTACCCGTTGACGGGCGCGGTGGAGTCCGAAGCCGAGACGCTGACGGACATCATTCAGGAAATGCTCCTGACGCGAACTTCCGAGCGCCAGGGCCGTGTCATCGACCACGATGGTGCAGGCTCGATGGAAGATAAAAAACGTCAAGGCTATTTCTAAGGGGCTGTCATGTCGCATCAATCTGATTTGATCAGCGAGGACATCCTCGCCTACCTGGGCCAGCACGAGCGCAAAGAGATGTTGCGCTTCCTGACCTGCGGCAACGTCGACGACGGCAAAAGCACCCTGATCGGGCGCCTGCTGCACGACTCCAAGATGATCTACGAAGATCACCTGGAAGCCATTACCCGCGATTCGAAGAAGTCCGGCACCACCGGCGATGACATCGACCTGGCGTTGCTGGTCGACGGCCTGCAGGCCGAGCGTGAGCAGGGCATCACCATCGATGTTGCCTACCGCTACTTCTCCACCGCAAAGCGCAAATTCATCATCGCCGACACTCCTGGCCATGAGCAGTACACCCGCAACATGGCTACCGGTGCCTCCACCTGTGACCTGGCGATCATCCTGATCGATGCCCGCTACGGTGTGCAGACTCAGACCCGTCGCCACAGCTTCATCGCGTCGTTGCTGGGCATCAAGCACATCGTCGTTGCCATCAACAAGATGGACATCAATGGCTTTGACCAAAGCGTATTCGAGTCGATCAAGGCTGATTACCTGAAGTTCGCCGACGGTATCGCGTTCAAGCCGAGCACCCTGGCATTCGTGCCGATGTCGGCGCTCAAGGGTGACAACGTGGTGAACAAGAGCGAGCGTTCGCCTTGGTACACCGGCCAGTCGCTGATGGAAATCCTCGAAACCGTCGAGATCGCCAACGACCGCAACTACACCGACCTGCGTTTCCCGGTGCAGTACGTTAACCGTCCAAACCTTAACTTCCGCGGTTTCGCCGGCACCCTGGCCAGCGGCATCGTGCATAAGGGCGACGAAATCGTTGTTCTGCCATCGGGCAAGAGCAGCCGCGTCAAATCCATTGTCACCTTCGACGGTGAACTGGAGCACGCCGGCCCAGGTCAGGCCGTGACCCTGACCATGGAAGACGAGATCGACATCTCCCGTGGCGACCTGTTGGTGCATGCCGACAACGTGCCGCAAGTGACTGACGCCTTCGATGCCATGCTGGTGTGGATGGCCGAAGAACCGATGCTGCCGGGCAAGAAATACGACATCAAGCGCGCCACCAGCTATGTGCCGGGTTCCATCACCAGCATCGTGCACCGCGTGGACGTGAACACCCTGGCCGAAGGCCCGGCGAGTTCGTTGCAACTGAATGAGATTGGCCGGGTCAAGGTCAGCCTCGACGCCGCCATCGCGTTGGACGGTTACGACAGCAATCGCACCACGGGCGCGTTTATTGTCATCGACCGTTTGACCAACGGCACCGTCGCCGCGGGCATGATCATCGCACCGCCTGTTACCCACGGCAGCGCGGCGCAGCACGGCAAGTTGGCTCATGTGGCCACTGAAGAACGTGCCCAGCGCTTTGGCCAGCAACCGGCCACCGTTCTGTTCAGCGGCCTCTCGGGCGCTGGCAAAAGCACCTTGGCCTACGCGGTTGAGCGCAAGCTGTTCGACATGGGCCGTGCAGTGTTCGTACTGGATGGTCAGAATCTACGCCACGACCTGAACAAAGGCTTGCCTCAGGATCGTGCCGGGCGTACCGAGAACTGGCGTCGTGCTGCTCACGTGGCGCGTCAGTTCAACGAGGCCGGCCTGCTGACCCTGGCGGCGTTCGTTGCCCCGGATGCCGAAGGCCGTGAACAGGCCAAGGCGCTGATTGGCAGCGACCGCTTGCTGACCGTCTACGTGCAAGCGTCGCCGTTGGTGTGCGCCGAGCGTGATCCGCAAGGTTTGTACGCTGCCGGTGGGGATAACATCCCTGGCGAGTCCTTCCCGTACGACGTGCCGTTGAATGCCGATCTGGTACTCGACACCCAGGCTCTGTCGTTGGAAGAGAGCGTCAAGCAAGTGCTGGAGCTGTTGCGTCAGCGCGGCGCGATCTAAACTTCGCGGCCACAAAAAAGCCCGCCACCGAGTGATCGGTGGCGGGCTTTTTCACATCTTCAAGATCGGGCGAGGTCAAATGTGGGAGGGCGCTTGCTCCCGATAGCGGTGGGTCCGCTACGGATGCATCAACTGATACTCCCTCATCGGGGGCAAGCCCCCTCCCGCAGGTTGATCATCGCTTGCTTGGGAATTCGGTGTGAAGCTGCTCCAGCAACGCATCCTTGGTTTCCCACAGCTGGTTAATCCACCCCTGGAACGCCAGCCGATACTCCGCATCCTGCTCATAATTCCTGCCGACGAACTCGGCTGGAATCTGCACCTCTTCAAACTGCACCACCACGTCCTGCACCTTGCCGCAGAGCAAGTCCCAATACCCAGGGCGTCCGCCAGGGTAGTGAATGGTCACGTTGACCAGTGATTTCAGCTGTTCCCCCATGGCATCCAACACAAACGCGATTCCGCCCGCCTTGGGTTTGAGCAAGTAGCGAAACGGCGACTTCTGCTGGGCATGTTTGCCCGGCGTAAACCGAGTGCCTTCGGCAAAGTTGAAAATCCCTACTGGGTTTGCGCGAAACTTCGCACAGGTCTTACGGGTGGTTTCCAGGTCTTTGCCTTTCTTCTCCGGGTGTTTCTCCAAGTAGGCCTTGGTGTAGCGCTTCATGAACGGAAAGCCCAACGCCCACCACGCCAGACCAATCACCGGCACCCAGATCAATTCCTGCTTGAGGAAGAACTTCAGCGGGCGAATCCGTCGATTGAGCACGTATTGCAACACCATGATGTCGACCCAGCTCTGGTGGTTGCTGGTCACCAGGTACGAGTGCTGATAGTCCAGCCCTTCAAGGCCTTTGAGATGCCAACGCGTTCGCTGTACCAGGTTCATCCAGCCCTTGTTGTTAGTTACCCAGGCTTCGTGGGTGTGGTTCATCAGCCATTCGCTGAAGCGTTTGGCAAACGGTAGCGCCTTGAACAGCGCGACGATGAACAGGAACGAACACAGCAGTATCGTGTTCAGTGCCAGCAACAGCGAAGCGATGACCCCGCGCACGGCGGCAGGTAGAAAATCCAGCATTTAGATATCCATTGGTCGGTTGGCGGCTTGGATCGCAGTCAGTGCGATGGTGTACACGATGTCGTCGACCTGGGCACCACGGGGCAGGTCGTTGACCGGTTTGCGCAGGCCCTGCAGCATCGGGCCAAGGCTTACGCAGTCGGCGCTGCGTTGCACGGCTTTGTGGGTGGTGTTACCGGTGTTCAGATCGGGGAAGACGAACACCGTGGCTTTGCCGGCGACCTGGCTGTTGGGCGCCAATTGCCGCGCTACGTTTTCGTTGGCGGCGGCGTCGTATTGCAGCGGGCCGTCGATCAGCAGCGAGCTTTGCTGCTCGTGGGCGAGCAGGGTGGCCTCGCGGACTTTTTCCACTTCTTCTCCGCTGGCTGAATCACCGCTGGAATAACTGATCATCGCCACACGTGGGGTAATGCCGAATGCCGCCGCCGAATCGGCGCTTTGCAGGGCGATTTCCGCCAGTTCCGCAGCGCTTGGGTGCGGGTTCATCACGCAGTCGCCGTAGACCAGCACCTGCTCGGGGAACAGCATGAAGAACACGGACGACACCAGGGTGCAGCCCGGCGCCGTTTTGATCAGCTGCAGGGCAGGGCGGATGGTGTTCGCGGTGGAGTGGATAACGCCAGAGACCAGGCCGTCCACTTCGTCCAGCGCGAGCATCATCGTGGCGATCACCACGGTGTCTTCCAATTGTTGCTCGGCCATTGGCGCGTTGAGGCTCTTACTTTTGCGCAGCGCGACCATCGGTTCGACGTAGCGTTGGCGGATCAGGTCCGGGTCGAGAATCTCAAGGCCTTCAGGCAATTCGATGCCTTGGGCGCGGGCGACGGCTTCCACGTCTGCCGGCTTGGCCAGAAGCACGCAGCGCGCGATGCCCCTTGCCTGGCAGATAGCGGCGGCTTGCACGGTCAGCGGCTCGCTGCCTTCGGGCAGCACAATGCGTTTGTTGGCAGCCTGGGCGCGTTGGATCAACTGGTAGCGGAACACCGCCGGCGATAGACGCATCTCCCGCGGCGTGCCGCAGCGCTGGTGCAGCCAGCGCGCGTCGAGGTGGCTGGCGACGAAATCGGTGATGATCTCCGCACGCTCACGGTCATCAATGGGGATTTCCTTGTTGAGGTTGTTGAGCAGGTTAGCGGTCTCGTAGGAACCGGTACTCACCGACAAAACCGGCAGCCCAGCCTGGAAGGCGCCGCGGCACAGATCCATGATGCGCGGGTCGGGCAGGGTATCGCTGGTCAGCAGCAGGCCGGCCAGGGGTACGCCGTTGATCGCGGCCAGGCTGACGGCGAGGATGATGTCGTCACGGTCGCCGGGGGTCACCACCAGCACGCCGGGCTTGAGCAGCTCTACGGTGTTACGCATAGTGCGGGCGCAAATGATGATCTTGGTCATGCGCCGAGTTTCGTAGTCGCCGGCGTTGAGGATCTGCGCGCCCATCAGGTCGGCTACGTCGCGGGTGCGCGGCGCGTTGAGTTCCGGCTGGTACGGGATGCAGCCCAGCAGGCGGAAGTCACCGCTGCGCAACAGCGGCGAATGTTCTTTCAGGCGCGCCGAGAAAGCTTCCATGCTTTCGTCGGTGCGTACTTTGTTGAGGATTACGCCGAGTACCTTCGGGTCTTTCGGGCCGCCGAACAACTGGGCCTGCAATTCCACGCGGCCTGAGAGTTCGGTAAGCACTTCGTTTTCCGGAGCGGAGACAAGAATCACTTCAGCATCCAGGCTCTTGGCCAAGTGCAGGTTGACCCGCGCCGCGTAGCTGGCGTTGCGGGTCGGCACCATGCCTTCGACGATCAGTACATCCTTGCCCACCGCGGCCTGCTGATACAGCGTGATAATTTCTTCGAGCAGTTCATCCAGCTGGCCGTCGCCGAGCATCCGCTCTACATGGGCGAGGCCCAGGGGTTGTGGAGGCTTCAGGCCGTGGGTGCGTGCCACCAGTTCGGTGGAGCGTTCTGGGCCGGTGTCGCCAGGATGCGGTTGGGCAATCGGCTTGAAGAAGCCGACTTTCAGCCCGGCCCGTTCAAGGGTGCGCACCAGCCCTAGGCTGATGGAGGTCAGACCCACACCAAAATCGGTGGGCGCGATAAAAAAAGTCTGCATGCGAATTCTCTGGAGGTGCATGGCTTCGGTGGCGCTCTATGGCTGAGTGCCTACCGGGAATCAGGCGTCAAGGTTATCGTTATTCGGCGCTTGCGCACACCAGCCGCAGGCAAAGGGCTGGCCTATTTTTTCCAGGCGCTGTGCGGGGTCTAGCACCCAGGTGCGGGATTGCCACGGCGGCTGGTGGCGCAGGTGCTGGGTATGGCCGCATGACAGCTCGGCCACCCAATGCCCTTCTTCGTCCGAATGAAAACCGATGATCATGACCGTTGATTGGTCCCGTCCGTCCGGGTTCCGTTCGCTTTCGGGCAAATCCTTGTTTAGACTTGTCCGTTCTTCATTCTTATGCAAAAGGTCTCGCCCCATGACGATCGCCGCTAACAAGGCTGTCTCCATCGACTATACCCTGACCAACGACGCTGGTGAGGTCATCGACAGCTCCGCCGGCGGCGCGCCGCTGGTCTACCTGCAAGGCGCAGGTAATATCATCCCAGGCCTGGAAAAGGCTCTGGAAGGCAAGGCAGTTGGTGATGAACTGACCGTAGCCGTAGAACCTGAAGATGCCTACGGCGAATACTCTGCTGAACTGGTCAGCACTTTGAGCCGCAGCATGTTCGAAGGCGTTGACGAGCTGGAAGTGGGCATGCAGTTCCACGCTTCCGCGCCGGACGGCCAAATGCAGATCGTGACCATCCGTGATCTGGACGGCGACGACGTAACCGTCGACGGCAACCACCCTCTGGCTGGTCAGCGCCTGAACTTCCAAGTGAAGATCGTTGCCATCCGCGACGCTTCCCAGGAAGAAGTTGCTCACGGCCACGTTCACGGTGAAGGCGGTCATCAGCACTGATTGATGCGTTAATCAGCTGATAGCAAAAACGCCCCGACTGGTTCGGGGCGTTTCTTTGTGCCTGAAATCATCACAGCTCCATCTGTGGCAGGGAGCAAGCCCACTCTCGCATGTGTTATCAGGCACAAACAAAAATGCCCCGGACCTTTCGGTACGGGACATTTCCTAACTGTTTCGCAACCAAGGTTACGTAGCAGTTGTTACCACTTAGGCTGCAGCAGCAACGCTCAGAGCCTTGATGTGGCCATTCAGGCGGCTCTTATGGCGAGCGGCCTTGTTCTTGTGGATGATGCCTTTATCGGCCATACGGTCGATAACTGGCACAGCCAGAACGTAAGCTGCTTGAGCTTTTTCAGCGTCTTTGGTGTCGATGGCTTTAACTACATTCTTGATGTAGGTACGAACCATGGAACGCAGGCTGGCGTTGTGGCTGCGACGCTTCTCAGCCTGTTTTGCACGTTTTTTGGCGGAAGGTGTGTTGGCCACCGTCGAGCTCCTCGAAAGACTTTTTAGGAAATAGCAAACAAAATAGGCCGCGAATCATGCCGATGACTTGATGTGTTGTCAAGGGCGGCTGATGCGAACTGCTGAGTGGTCGATCTGAAGAGGCGGGTGATTTATTTCCGGCGCTTGACCTGTAAACTCGCGAGCTTTGGCTCTGTGCTGTTGCAGGCGCGCAGTATCGCATAAGTGGGCGCTTTGTTCGCCTGCTCTTTATCTATAGGCGCAAACTCTTTCAATGAATCTGCTCAAATCGTTGGCTGCCGTCAGCTCTATCACAATGATCTCCAGGGTTTTGGGGTTCGTGCGTGACACCCTGCTGGCGCGCATTTTTGGCGCCAGCATGGCCACGGATGCCTTCTTTATTGCCTTTAAGTTGCCCAATCTGCTGCGCAGGATCTTCGCTGAAGGCGCATTTTCCCAAGCGTTCGTGCCGATTCTGGCTGAATACAAGACTCAGCAGGGCGAGGAAGCTACTCGTACCTTTATTGCCTACGTTTCGGGCCTGCTGACCCTGGTTTTAATGCTGGTGACCCTCCTCGGAATGCTCGCCGCTCCCTGGGTGATCTGGGCGACGGCCCCCGGTTTTGCCAATACGCCGGAAAAGTTCGCGCTGACCACTGATCTGCTGAGAGTGACCTTTCCTTATATATTGCTGATTTCCCTGTCATCCCTGGCCGGGGCGATCCTCAATACCTGGAACCGGTTTTCGGTGCCGGCGTTCGTGCCAACGTTGCTAAACGTCAGCATGATTATTTTCGCGCTGTTTCTCACGCCGTACTTCGATCCGCCGGTCATGGCCTTGGGTTGGGCGGTGCTGGCCGGTGGTCTGGCGCAATTGCTCTACCAACTGCCGCACCTGAAAAAGATCGGCATGCTCGTGCTGCCTCGCCTGAATCTGAAAGACACCGGCGTCTGGCGCGTGATGCGCAATATGCTGCCGGCGATTCTTGGCGTGTCGGTCAGTCAGATTTCCCTGATTATCAACACGGCCTTTGCCTCGCTGCTGGTATCGGGCTCGGTGTCGTGGATGTATTACGCCGACCGTCTGATGGAGTTGCCTTCCGGCGTGCTCGGCGTGGCCTTGGGTACAATTCTGCTACCGACCCTGGCGCGTACTTACGCAAGCAAGGACCGCCAGGAGTACTCGCGCATCCTCGATTGGGGCCTGCGCCTGTGTTTCGTCCTGGTGTTGCCGTGCGCCCTTGCGCTGGGAATTCTGGCCGAGCCGCTAACGGTCTCACTGTTCCAATACGGACAGTTCGACGCCCATGACGCCTTGATGACGCAGCACGCGCTGGTTGCTTACTCCGTTGGCCTGCTCGGCATCATCGTGATCAAAGTGCTGGCACCTGGCTTCTACGCCCAGCAGAACATCCGCACCCCGGTCAAAATCGCGATTTTCACGCTGATCGTCACGCAACTGCTCAACCTTGTGTTTATCGGCCCGTTGGCTCACGCCGGCCTGGCCCTGGCCATCAGTGCGGGCGCCTGCATCAACGCTGGACTGCTGTTTTATCAGCTGCGCAAACAGCAGATGTTCCAGCCGCAGCCGGGCTGGGGCATGTTTGCCCTGAAATTGCTGGTGGCGGTGGCAATGATGTCGGCGGTTCTGCTTGGGCTGATGCACTTTATGCCAGCGTGGGACCAAGGCCACATGTTAGATCGCTTCATGCGCCTGGGTGCGCTGGTGGTCGCCGGTGTGGTGGTGTACTTCGGTATGTTGCTGCTGCAGGGTTTCCGTCTGCGCGATTTCAATCGCAAGTCGCTGAGCTAGAGAGTTTGCTGCGATAAAACAGGTGTTTTATCGATTCCATCCACCTTGCCCTGCGCTGTTGCCTGTCGTCCGGGGCTGGGTGTGGTTATAATCGACCACTTTATGAGCAAGAAGCGCGTTATGCAGCTGGTTCGAGGTCTCCACAACCTGCGCCCCCAGCATCGGGGCTGCGTCGCCACTATTGGCAACTTTGACGGTGTTCACCGTGGTCACCAGGCTATCCTGGCCCGGCTGCGCGAGCGTGCGGTCGAGTTGGGCGTGCCCAGCTGCGTGGTGATTTTTGAGCCACAGCCGCGGGAATATTTCACTCCGGAAACGGCGCCAGCCCGCTTGGCTCGCTTGCGGGACAAGCTGCAACTGCTAGCTGAAGAAGGTGTGGACCGCGTCCTCTGCCTGGCTTTCAATCAGCGCTTGCAAAGCCTTAGCGCTGCCGAGTTCGTTGACCGCATCCTCGTGGATGGCCTGGGCGTACAACATCTGGAGGTCGGCGACGACTTCCGTTTTGGTTGCGACCGGGTTGGGGATTTTGAATTCCTACAGCACGCCGGCGTCATCCAGGGCTTTACCGTCGAAGCCGCGCAAACCGTCGAATTAGATGGCCTGCGCGTGAGCAGTACCCAAGTGCGTAATGCGCTGGCGGCTGCCGACTTCGCCTTGGCTGAGCGTTTGCTCGGTCGCCCGTTCCGCATTGCCGGGCGGGTGCTGCACGGCCAGAAGCTGGCGCGCCAATTGGGCACGCCAACCGCCAACGTGCAACTCAAGCGCCGTCGTGTGCCGCTGACAGGGGTTTACCTGGTTAGCGTCGATATTGACGGCCAGTCGTGGCCGGGAGTCGCCAACATAGGCGTCAGGCCCACGGTTGCAGGTGATGGCAAGGCCCACCTGGAGGTTCACCTTTTGGATTTTGCCGGTGATTTATACGACCGGCGTTTGACGGTGGTTTTCCACCAGAAGCTGCGTGAAGAGCAGCGTTTCGCCTCCCTTGAGGCGTTGAAAACGGCGATCAATGCGGATGTCGCCGCCGCCCGTGCACTAGCCGCACCTAGCGCCCATCGCTAACCGAAGAGCCTTAAATGACCGACTATAAAGCCACGCTAAACCTTCCGGA
The DNA here is from genome assembly GCF_054683855.1 of Pseudomonas sp. H1_D04. Lineage (NCBI taxonomy): Bacteria > Pseudomonadati > Pseudomonadota > Gammaproteobacteria > Pseudomonadales > Pseudomonadaceae > Pseudomonas > Pseudomonas sp. H1_D04. The sequence continues at coordinate 1,274,074 of NZ_CP162826.1, read as the reverse complement.
CACCGCCTTCCCAATGAAGGCCGGCCTGCCACAGCGCGAACCGCAGATCCTGCAGCGCTGGGACACTATTGGCCTGTACGGAAAGTTGCGCGAGATTGGCAAGGATCGTCCGAAATTCGTCCTGCACGATGGCCCTCCTTACGCCAACGGCACGATTCATATCGGTCATGCGCTGAACAAAATTCTCAAGGACATGATCCTGCGCTCGAAAACCCTGTCGGGCTTCGACGCGCCGTATGTGCCGGGTTGGGACTGCCACGGCCTGCCGATCGAACACAAGGTCGAAGTGACCTACGGTAAGAACCTGGGTGCCGATAAAACCCGCGAACTGTGCCGTGCCTACGCCGCCGAGCAGATCGAAGGGCAGAAGTCCGAGTTCATCCGCCTGGGTGTGCTGGGCGAGTGGGACAACCCGTACAAAACCATGAACTTCAAGAACGAGGCCGGTGAAATCCGTGCCTTGGCCGAAATCGTTAAGGGCGGTTTCGTGTTCAAGGGCCTCAAACCCGTGAACTGGTGCTTCGATTGCGGCTCGGCCCTGGCTGAAGCGGAAGTCGAATACGAAGACAAGAAGTCCTCGACCATCGACGTAGCCTTCCCGATTGCTGACGACGCCAAGCTGGCCCAGGCGTTTGGCCTGGCTAGCCTGAGCAAACCGGCTGCCATCGTGATCTGGACCACCACCCCGTGGACCATTCCCGCCAACCAGGCGCTGAACGTGCACCCGGAATTCACCTATGCCCTGGTGGACGTCGGTGATCGCCTGCTGGTACTCGCCGAGGAAATGGTCGAAGCGTGCCTGGCTCGCTACGAACTGCAAGGTTCGGTGATCGCCACCACCACCGGTTCCGCGCTGGAGCTGATCAACTTCCGTCACCCGTTCTATGACCGTCTGTCGCCGGTGTACCTGGCTGACTACGTCGAATTGGGTTCGGGTACCGGTGTGGTTCACTGCTCGCCCGCGTATGGCGTGGACGACTTCGTGATCTGCAAGAAGTACGGCATGGTCAACGATGAGATCATCAACCCGGTGCAAAGCAACGGTGTTTACGTGCCTTCGCTGGAGTTCTTCGGCGGCCAGTTCATCTTCAAGGCCGATCAGCCGATCATCGATAAGCTGCGTGAAGTCGGTGCGCTGATGCAAACCGACACCATCAAGCACAGCTACATGCACTGCTGGCGTCACAAGACCCCGCTGATCTACCGCGCCACCGCGCAATGGTTTATCGGCATGGACAAAGAACCGACCAGCGGCGACACCTTGCGTGTGCGCTCGCTCAAGGCCATCGAAGACACCACGTTCGTCCCGGCGTGGGGCCAGGCGCGCCTGCATTCAATGATCGCCAACCGTCCGGACTGGTGCATCTCCCGTCAACGCAACTGGGGTGTGCCGATCCCGTTCTTCTTGAACAAGGAAAGCGGTGAGTTGCATCCGCGTACCGTCGAACTGATGGAAGTGGTGGCCCAGCGTGTTGAACAGGAAGGCATCGAAGCCTGGTTCAAGCTGGACGCCGCCGAACTGCTGGGCGAAGAAGCGCCGCAGTACGACAAAATCAGCGACACCCTCGACGTATGGTTCGACTCGGGCACCACCCACTGGCACGTGCTACGCGGTTCGCACCCAATGGGCCACGAGACCGGTCCGCGTGCCGACCTGTACCTGGAAGGCTCGGACCAACACCGTGGCTGGTTCCACTCGTCATTGCTGACCGGTTGCGCCATCGACGATCACGCCCCGTATCGCGAGCTGCTGACACACGGTTTCACCGTCGACGAGACGGGCCGCAAGATGTCCAAGTCGCTGAAAAACGTGATCGAACCGAAAAAGATCAACGACACCCTGGGCGCCGACATCATGCGTCTGTGGGTTGCGTCTACTGACTACTCGGGCGAGATCGCCGTATCGGACCAGATCCTGGCCCGCAGCGCCGATGCCTACCGTCGTATCCGTAATACCGCGCGTTTCCTCCTGTCGAACCTGACCGGCTTCAACCCGGCCACCGATATCCTGCCGGCCGAGGACATGCTCGCCCTGGACCGTTGGGCTGTGGACCGTACCCTGTTGCTGCAGCGCGAGTTGCAGGAGCACTACGGCGAATACCGCTTCTGGAACGTGTATTCGAAGATCCACAACTTCTGCGTGCAGGAGTTGGGTGGTTTCTACCTCGACATCATCAAGGACCGCCAGTACACCACCGGCGCCAACAGCAAGGCGCGCCGCTCGGCGCAGACCGCTCTGTTTCACATCTCCGAAGCGCTGGTGCGCTGGATCGCACCGATCCTGGCCTTCACCGCCGACGAGCTGTGGGAATACCTGCCTGGTGAGCGTAACGAGTCCGTGATGCTCAACACCTGGTACGAAGGCCTGACCGAACTGCCGGCCGATTTCGAACTGGGCCGCGAGTACTGGGAAGGCGTGATGGCCGTCAAAGTTGCAGTGAACAAGGAGCTGGAAGTGCAGCGTGCGGCCAAGGCCGTCGGCGGCAACCTGCAGGCCGAAGTCACCCTGTTTGCCGAGGAAGGCCTGACCGCCGACTTGACCAAGCTGAGCAACGAACTGCGCTTTGTACTGATCACCTCGACTGCAAGCTTGGCGCCATTCGCCCAGGCCCCAGCGGACGCTGTGGCCACCGACGTGCCGGGCCTCAAGCTCAAAGTGGTCAAGTCGGCCTTTGCCAAGTGCGCTCGTTGCTGGCATTGCCGTGAAGACGTCGGCGTGAACCCTGAGCATCCAGAAATCTGTGGTCGTTGCGTCGACAACATCTCGGGTGAAGGCGAGGTTCGCCATTATGCCTAATACCAGTCGTTTCGGACGTCTGGGCTGGCTCGTACTGAGTTTGCTGGTCTTGGTCATCGACCAGGTCAGCAAGGCTCATTTCGAAGGCTCCCTGGAAATGTTCCAGCAAATCGTGGTGATCCCGGATTACTTCAGCTGGACCCTCGCCTACAACACCGGCGCCGCTTTCAGCTTCCTGGCTGACGGTGGCGGCTGGCAGCGCTGGTTGTTCGCGCTGATCGCCGTGGTGGTCAGTGCGGTGCTCGTGGTCTGGCTCAAGCGCCTGGGCCGCGATGACACCTGGCTGGCCGTCGCCTTGGCCTTGGTTCTGGGCGGCGCGCTGGGTAACCTGTACGACCGCATTGCCCTGGGCCATGTGATCGACTTTATCCTGGTGCATTGGCAGAACCGTCATTATTTCCCTGCGTTCAACTTTGCCGACAGCGCCATCACCGTTGGTGCAATCATGCTGGCGCTGGATATGTTCAAAAGTAAGAAAACCGGAGAGACCGTCAATGACTGATCAGGTATTGGCTGAGCAACGCATCGGCCAGAACACGGAAGTCACTTTGCATTTCGCATTGCGCCTGGAGAATGGCGACACGGTCGACAGCACGTTCGACAAGGCCCCGGCGACCTTCAAGGTCGGCGACGGCAATCTGCTGCCGGGTTTCGAAGCGGCTCTATTCGGTTTCAAGGCTGGCGACAAGCGCACCCTGCAGATCCTGCCGGAAAACGCTTTTGGTCAGCCCAACCCGCAAAACGTGCAGATCATCCCGCGTTCGCAGTTCCAGGACATGGACCTGTCGGAAGGCCTGCTGGTGATCTTTAACGACGCCGCGAATACTGAGCTGCCTGGCGTGGTGAAAGCGTTCGATGACGCGCAAGTGACCATCGACTTCAACCACCCGTTGGCCGGTAAAACCTTGACGTTTGACGTTGAAATCATCGACGTTAAAGCGCTCTAACTGACGAAACACACTAAATGTGTGGATCGGACTTGTGTGAGGGGGCTTGCCCCCGATAGCGGGGTATCAGTCAAAGTTTTTTACTGACCCATCACTATCGGGGGCAAGCCCCCTCACACCTTTGATCTTCATTGTCAGTTGAGTAGCTTCAATACTGACCCATAGTAGCTGCAAGACACGAGGCACAGCATGCAAATCAAACTCGCCAACCCCCGTGGCTTCTGCGCCGGCGTGGACCGTGCGATCGAAATCGTCAATCGTGCCCTGGAAGTTTTCGGTCCGCCGATCTACGTGCGTCATGAAGTCGTCCACAACAAGTTTGTGGTCGAAGACCTGCGCGCACGTGGCGCCATCTTTGTCGAAGAACTGGAGCAGGTGCCGGACGACGTGATCGTCATCTTCAGTGCTCATGGTGTTTCCCAGGCCGTGCGTACCGAAGCGGCGGGCCGGGGCCTGAAAGTGTTCGACGCGACTTGCCCGCTGGTTACCAAGGTGCACATCGAAGTCGCGCGCTACAGCCGTGATGGTCGGGAATGCATTCTGATCGGTCATGCCGGTCACCCGGAAGTCGAAGGCACCATGGGCCAATACGACGCCAGCAACGGCGGCGCCATCTACTTGGTGGAGGACGAGAATGACGTCGCCAGCCTTCAGGTACACAACCCTGATCGTTTGGCCTTCGTGACCCAGACAACCTTGTCCATGGACGACACCAGCCGTGTGATCGACGCGCTACGCAGCCGCTTCCCGGCCATTGGTGGCCCGCGCAAGGATGACATCTGCTACGCCACCCAAAATCGCCAGGACGCGGTCAAACAATTGGCTGACGAGTGCGATGTGGTTCTGGTGGTCGGCAGTCCTAACAGCTCCAATTCCAACCGCCTGCGTGAGCTGGCTGAGCGGATGGCGACACCGGCGTACCTGATCGACGGTGCCGAAGACATGCAACGCAGTTGGTTCGATGGCGTCGAGCGTATTGGCATCACTGCGGGTGCTTCTGCCCCTGAAGTGCTGGTGCGCGGTGTTATCCAGCAACTGCACGCCTGGGGCGCTACCGGCGCTGATGAGCTGGCAGGACGTGAAGAGAACATCACTTTCTCCATGCCCAAGGAGCTGCGCGTTCGCTCATTGCTTTGAACGTCAGGGTGCCGGATTAACTTCGGCACAACGCCTGTTCGGCTTTATCGCTACGCAGGCTGATACGTCCACTAGGCGCCAGCACCAACTGGTGCAGGCTTTGCGCCGAGTCCCTGGCGCATACGTGCACAGTGCCAGCACGAAAACCTCCCCCTGAAAACACCGGCTCGCCTGAACTGCTGAAGCGCACCTGGCTTTTGACCGGCCCATTCCCGATTATCGGCACGCGCCCGCTGTCTTGGCGCTCCAAGAGCACGGGGTTGTCGTCGTCCTGATGGCCGTGTCCGCTCACATCCAATATCACCCGCCAACCCTTGCTCCAGTCCTCGTCCAGTGCGTGGATGACCACCGCACGGTTACGCGCGATGGCTTCAGTGCGTGCGAAGCGAAGCCCGCTGGTAAGTGATTGTGCCGCGCTTTGTCGCAGCTGTGACTCCAGCAGGCCCATGAAATTAGGTGCTGCCAGATGCAGCAGAGTGCCGCTCACAAGGAGTCCAAGCAGCAGTTCGATCAGGGTAAAACCTCGCTGTTCCATCGGCTTTCTCTCCGTGGGCGTGTTTAGGAAACAGGTCTAGGCATAGGTATAGCGTCCGTTTCTGGGAGGCGAATGATGGCCTATAGGTCCAAAGTATTTCCCTTTGTGCCGTGGGCAGCACGGGCGAAAAACCGACGCTAGTCTTGGATCGCTCAGCGGGATTTCCTGCTTTCTTCGACCTTCGACACGGATGACGACGGTAATGCCTTCCTGCCTTAACACCTGTTTTCCCCACGCTTTTGCGCGATGCCAGACCGGCATGACGTTGATCGAGGTACTGGTGGCGATGCTGATTCTCACCGTGGGCCTGTTAGGCGCAGTGGTGCTTCAACTCAATGCCCTCAAGTACACCGAAAGTTCGAGGATGACCAGTCAGGCCAGTTTTATTGCCTACGATATGCTCGACCGAGTCCGCGCCAATTCTGGTGCGGACTACTCATTGCGCCACGGAGTGCGGGCCCCCAGTACTGGGAACGTCAGCGTGCGTGATTTGGACCTCCATGATTTCGAATCCGATATTCGCGCCTTTGCCGGGGAGGGTGCCAAAGGTTCAGTGGCGGTCAGCACAAATGAAGTGACTGTCAGTATCAGTTGGGATGGCAGCCGAATTGAGAACACGCCTGGCGCGCGGGAAACCTTGTCCCTGACCAGTCGCATCGACAATGAGCCAGGGGTAATGAAATGAGGCCTCTGGTTAGCGGTTTCAGCCTGGTGGAATTGTTGCTGGCACTGGCCGTCGGTTTGGTACTGGTGATTGGAGGCGGCCAAGTGGTGATCAGCTCCCGAGTTACGTACGCCAGCCAGCAGGCTTCCATGTTGTTGCAGGATGACGCGCGGTTTGCGCTGGGCAAGATGATTCAGGACATTCGTCAGGCTGGGATGTTTGGCTGTTTGGCCACGGAAGTTATTGATAACGCGCCGCCAGCCTTTGAACAGCCCGTGCGCTGGACTGCCGGGGGTAGCTCAAAGTCGCTGACGCTGGTCACCACTGATGTCGGCCGAGGGGTTGGCAGGCCTGACTGGACGGTGCTGTCCGACTGCACGACTAACGCTCAAGCCTATGCAGGGAATCCACCTGCCCTTGATCCTGGACAGATTCGTTTTGCGATTCGACAGCTGACTTACACCTTCGAGACCAGCCAGTTAAAGGTCAGCACGCCCGCAGCGCCGGCCAAGGCGGTGCTGGTGGATAACGTGCGGGATTTCGATATCAGTTTCGGCGTGGCTGCCAGGGCGTCATCACCGCGAGTTGTGGGCTACGACGCCATGCCATCCGATGAGGCCTTGATCCGCAGCGTGCGCATCCGCATGACGCTGCAGGACCCCACTGGGAAGGTGAGAGATCAAACCTACAGCGTGGTGGTGGCTCTGCGAAACCGTGTGGGGTAGGGCAGCCATGAAGAGTGCTGGAGGTATTTCTTTGCGACAAAGAGGGATAGTCCTGCTGATAAGCCTGGTGTTTCTGCTGTTGTTGGCGTTGATCGGGTTGTCGTCCATGCAGGGGGCAGTCACCCAGCAAAAAATTGCCGGCAGCCTGTGGCATCGCAACCAATCGTTTCAAGCAGCAGAAAGTGGCTTAAGGCTGGGGGAGGAAGTTGTGAGGCGAAAGGGTGCGGATTTGCCGCAGTGCCATTCGATTGTTGCCTGTGGGCCTCCGGATGAGGCGTTGTCGGTGGTCGCGGCCGGTACCAGTCCTGTTTCATCAGTTAACTGGGTTGCCATCAAAGGGGGGCTCTACGGTATTCAATCCCTTGGTCCGAGCGTAGGGCTGGCGAATTTGCCACCGCAAACCCCAGCAACGTTGTACCGGGTGACGGCGATTGGGATCAGTGGTCAGTCACGCACGGTATTGGAGACCGTGTACGCGCGAGTGGACGAAACCAGTGGCTCGCGTTTTAGGCGAGTGTCTTGGCGACAACTTCAATAAGGAGCAATGGAATGGGCATGGACAGCCAGGGATTTACCCTGATCGAGTTACTGATCGCTGTGGCGATTATCGCGTTTCTGGCCGGGATCGCTTACCCCGGGTACACCGGCCATGTGAAAAAAGTCTATCGCCCGGAAATTGTCGCGCTGCTGACTGAGCAAGCTCAGCTACTGGAGCGCTTTTATACGAGGAACGGCACATTTATTGACGCAAGCGGCGTCAGCACGGGCAATGATCGCTATAGAATCACCGCTGCGTTGAACCCTCAGGATTTCTACTTGGTCGCTACGCCGGGCGCCGATTCGTTGATGGCTGGTGACCCTTGCGGTGGCTTCAGCCTCAGCAGCACCGGTCTACGGGCCAATCCGGGTGCTGCTCCTGAAATGTCGCGCCAGACATGCTGGGGGCAATGATGAGGTGGCTGGATGATTGGGCGCCGGGCGCGTCTGTTCCTATTTTATCGGCTGGATCAAATGATGGCTAAGCAACAGCAAGTGGTGATTGTCGGGGGCGGAGTCATTGGCCTGCTGACGGCGTACAACCTGGCGAGCCAGGGGCAGGCGGTGGTCCTGTTGGAGCGCGCCGGCGTTGGGCAGGAGTCTTCATGGGCGGGCGGTGGCATTGTTTCGCCGCTGTATCCGTGGCGCTACAGCCCGGCGGTCACTGCTTTGGCCCATTGGTCCCAGGATTTTTATCCACAACTGGGTGAGCGCCTGTTTGCCGCCACCGGCGTGGATCCGGAGGTTCATGTCACCGGCTTGTACTGGTTGGACTTGGACGACGAGGCTGAAGCGCTGGCATGGGCGATCCGTGAAGGTCGGCCCCTGACCAAAGTGGATGTTTCGGCCGCCCATGATGCGGTGCCGGTGCTGGGCGGCGGGTATTGCCAAGCAATCTATATGGCGAATGTGGCCAATGTGCGAAACCCTCGCTTGGTTAAATCCCTTAAAGCCGCGTTATTGGCGATGCCTGGCGTAATCGTTCACGAACAGTGCGAAGTCACCGGATTTGTTCTGGAAGGCGACAATGTGGTGGGCGTAAATACGGCAGAGGGGCCGATTGTGGGGGCGCATGTAGTGTTGGCGGCAGGAGCGTGGAGCGGTGAGTTGCTTGGCACGCTGGGCTTGGCGCTTCCGGTGGAGCCGGTCAAGGGGCAGATGATTTTGTACAAGTGCGCCTCGGACTTCCTGTCGAGCATGGTCCTGGCCAAGGGGCGTTACGCCATCCCCCGGCGCGACGGACACATTCTCATCGGAAGTACCCTGGAACATGAGGGCTTCGACAAGACGCCCACCGAAACTGCGCTGGAAAGTCTCAAGGCCTCGGCTGTGGAACTGATTCCCGCTCTTGCGGATGCCGAGGTGGTTGGGCATTGGGCCGGTTTGCGCCCCGGTTCACCGGAAGGCATTCCCTATATTGGCCAGGTGCCCGGCTTCAAAGGGCTGTGGCTCAACTGCGGGCACTATCGCAACGGCCTGGTTCTGGCGCCGGCGTCCTGTCAGTTGTTTGCAGACTTGTTGCTGGGGCATACGCCGATTATCGACCCCGCACCTTACGCGCCTGAAGGTCGGATCAGCGCTGGATAGACTTCGGTCCCTGCTCCAGATGCGCCTGGGTGCAATACCACTCCTGGCGTGAGCTTAGGGCGCGATCCTGTGGCAGGTGCACGCCGCAGTGGGCGCAGCGCACCATCAACGCAGCGCTTGGCTCGCTTGTGCGTCGCTGCTTAGTGGCCGGGCTTTTGAATTTGCGCCAGAACCATACCGCGGCAGCAATAACGGCAATCCAGAACAGAAGACGAAGCATGATGGGCGGTTTCTCGATAAGGAATGCGCCAGTTTAGCCAAGGACGTGGCAAGCGCACAGCGCAATAATACTGCCCAATAAAAAAGGAGCCCCGAGGGGCTCCTTTTTGCGTTGCGTCGACAGATCAGTCGAACACACCGAAGGTCATGTAGCTGAACCAGGAGCGGTCTTGATTGTTGCCCAGGGCCTCTGGCTCTTCTTCTTCGATCACGTCGCCGTTCTCGTCGTGCGGCTTGAGCTCCGAAGGAATGGCTTCCTTGGCGTCCTGGTACTGTTTGATCACGTCCTGATTGGCGCGGGTTTCGCCCGGCGGCAACGGTGGGCGCGACTCGATCAGGCCCAGGGTGTATTTGCTCAGCCACGAACGGTTGTCCGCTTCTGCAACCTGAGGCACGAACTGGCCGTCTTTCAGGCTCGGGTGATCCGGGTAGTTGAGCTTAAGGGTTTCCAGGCTGGTGTTGGCCAGTTCGTCCAAGTGCAGACGTTGGTAGGCCTCGGTCATCACTGCCAGGCCGTCACCCACGGAAGGGGTCTCCTGGAAGTTTTCTACTACGTAGCGGCCACGGTTAGCAGCAGCGACATACGCCTGACGGGTCAGGTAGTAGTGAGCTACGTGGATCTCGTAAGACGCCAGCAGGTTGCGCAGGTAGATCATGCGCTGCTTGGCGTCCGGGGCGTAGCGGCTGTTCGGGTAGCGGCTGGTCAGCTGGGCGAACTCATTGTAGGAGTCGCGGGCAGCACCTGGGTCACGCTTGGTCATGTCCAGCGGCAGGAAGCGCGCCAGCAGGCCAACATCCTGGTCGAACGAGGTCAGGCCCTTGAGGTAGTAGGCGTAGTCCACGTTCGGGTGTTGCGGGTGCAAACGGATGAAACGCTCGGCGGCGGACTTGGCGGCTTCCGGTTCGGCGTTCTTGTAGTTGGCATAGATCAGCTCAAGCTGAGCCTGGTCGGCATAGCGCCCGAACGGATAACGCGACTCCAGTGCCTTCAGCTTCGCTGTGGCGCTGGTGTAGCTATTATTGTCCAAGTCTTTCTGTGCCAGTTGGTACAGCTCGACTTCGCTCAGGTTTTCGTCGACGACTTCCTTTGTTGACGAGCAAGCAGCAGTCATGGCGAGGATGGCGATCAGCAGCAGGTGTTTCACTTGCATGGCGGCTTGCGTCCCTATGACGGCCGCTGTCTTGGGCGGGGCCGTCCTGTTATGATGAGCGCCCCGTTGAAAGCCTCGGGGCAAAAGACGCCGTATTTAACCACAAGCGCGCAGCCGAAACCAAAGGCTGTGCCACGCCTAGTCTGAGCATGTCCGATAAAATTGAACTTCGCGCAGAGGTGCCGTCCGAATTGGGCGGCCAACGCCTCGATCAAGTCGCCGCACAATTATTCGCTGAGCACTCGCGCTCGCGCCTTTCCGCCTGGATCAAAGACGGCCGCCTGACTGTGGATGGAGCGGTTATCCGCCCGCGAGACATAGTCCATGGCGGTGCGATTCTTGAGCTGACTGCCGAGCAGGAAGCCCAGGGAGAATGGGTCGCCCAAGACATTGAGCTGGATATCGTCTATGAAGACGACGACATCCTCGTCATCAACAAACCCGCAGGCCTGGTGGTTCACCCGGCGGCCGGGCACGCTGATGGCACCTTGCTCAATGCCCTGTTGCACCATATCCCGGACATCATCAACGTGCCGCGCTGCGGTATCGTGCACCGTCTGGACAAGGACACCACCGGCCTGATGGTGGTTGCCAAGACCATTCAGGCGCAGACGCAACTGGTTACGCAGTTGCAGAGCCGTAGCGTCAGCCGGATCTATGAGTGCATCGTGATCGGCGTGGTCGTCGCGGGTGGCAAGATCAACGCCCCTATCGGTCGCCACGGCCAGCAGCGCCAGCGCATGGCGGTAATGGAGGGCGGCAAGCAGGCCGTAAGCCACTACCGTGTATTGGAGCGTTTCCGTTCCCACACCCACGTTCGGGTCAAGCTGGAAACCGGTCGTACTCACCAGATTCGCGTGCACATGGCCCACATCAACTTCCCGTTGGTCGGCGATCCTGCCTACGGTGGTCGCTTCCGCATTCCGCCTGCGGCCAGTCAGACAATGGTTGAATCGCTCAAGACGTTCCCGCGCCAGGCACTGCATGCACGCTTCCTGGAACTGGATCATCCGACGAGTGGTAAGCGCATGAGCTGGGAATCGCCACTGCCGGACGATTTTGTCTGGTTGCTGTCACTGCTCAAGCAGGACCGTGAGGCGTTTGTTGGATGAGTGACTGGCTGATACCTGACTGGCCCGCGCCGGCTCGGGTAAAGGCCTGCGTTACCACCCGTGCGGGCGGCGTCAGCCTGGCGCCGTTCGACAGCCTCAACTTGGGCGATCATGTAGAGGACAGCCTGGAGGCCGTTCTTGAAAATCGCCGTCGTCTTAGCGACGCATTTGATGTTCAGCCGGCTTGGCTGCGCCAAGTTCACGGGGTGACCGTGGTTGAGGCTGATCCTGGCCGCACGGCTGAAGCCGATGGCTGTTGGACCAGCAACCCAGGCATCGCTTGTACCTCTATGACTGCCGATTGCCTGCCCGCGTTATTCTGCAACCGCGCAGGGACTCGTGTCGCAGCGGCCCATGCCGGTTGGCGCGGGTTGGCGGCTGGCGTGTTGGAAGCGGCTTTCGAAAGTCTGGATACCGCTCCTGCCGACGTACTGGTCTGGTTGGGCCCGGCAATCGGTCCTCAATCCTTTGAAGTCGGTCCTGAGGTGCGTGAAGCCTTCATGCAGCAACTGCCGACCACTGCCCAAGCCTTTGTGCCGAGCCGTAATCCCGGCAAGTTCATGGCCGACATCGATCAACTGGCTCGCCTGCGCCTTGCCGCACGGGGCGTCACGGCTGTTTACGGTGGTGGTTTGTGCACCGTGACCGATCCGCGCTTCTTTTCTTACCGGCGCAGTCCGCGCACCGGTCGATTTGCCTCCCTTATCTGGCTCGAACGCTAGACTCTCCTGACTTACGTCAACTGTCCGTAGCTTGAATCTTCCAGAATCCACCCCATCTATAAGGGTATCTGGCAGGTTTCTTCATTCAGGAATGTTTTATAGCTCCGGCCTGCTCAAAAGGAAGGTGACTAATGCGTATTGATCGTTTAACCAGCAAATTACAGTTGGCGTTATCGGACTCCCAGTCGTTGGCGGTGGGTCTCGACCACCCGGCCATTGAGCCTGCACACTTGATGCAGGCTCTTCTGGAACAGCAAGGTGGATCTATCAAGCCCTTGCTGATGCAGGTGGGCTTTGATGTCAGCAGCCTGCGTAAGGAGTTGAGCAAAGAGCTCGACCAGCTGCCAAAAATCCAAAATCCAACCGGCGACGTGAACATGTCGCAGGATCTGGCGCGCCTGCTTAACCAGGCCGACCGCCTGGCCCAGCAAAAGGGCGACCAGTTCATCTCCAGCGAACTGGTGCTGCTCGCCGCCATGGACGAGAACAGCAAGCTCGGCAAGTTGTTGCTGGGCCAGGGCGTGAGCAAGAAAGCCCTGGAAAATGCCATCAACAACCTGCGTGGTGGCGACGCGGTGAATGATCCTAACCACGAGGAGTCGCGCCAGGCCCTGGACAAGTACACCGTCGATCTGACGAAGCGCGCCGAAGAAGGCAAGCTTGATCCGGTCATCGGCCGCGACGACGAGATTCGTCGCACCATTCAGGTCCTGCAGCGTCGCACCAAGAATAACCCTGTGTTGATCGGTGAGCCTGGTGTGGGTAAAACCGCGATTGCCGAGGGTTTGGCTCAGCGCATCATCAATGGTGAAGTGCCGGACGGCCTTAAAGGCAAACGCCTGCTGTCCTTGGACATGGGGTCGTTGATCGCCGGTGCTAAGTTCCGCGGCGAGTTTGAAGAGCGCCTGAAATCTCTGCTTAATGAACTGTCGAAGCAGGAAGGGCAGATCATTCTGTTTATCGACGAACTGCACACCATGGTCGGCGCCGGTAAAGGCGAGGGCTCGATGGATGCTGGCAACATGCTCAAGCCAGCTTTGGCGCGCGGCGAGTTGCACTGCGTAGGTGCAACGACGCTCAACGAGTACCGTCAATATATAGAGAAGGATGCAGCCCTTGAGCGTCGCTTCCAGAAAGTGCTGGTGGAAGAACCGAGCGAAGAGGACACCATCGCCATCCTGCGTGGTTTGAAAGAACGCTATGAGGTTCACCACAAGGTGGCGATCACTGACGGTGCGATCATTGCTGCGGCCAAACTGAGCCATCGCTATATCACCGATCGTCAGTTGCCGGACAAGGCCATCGATTTGATCGACGAAGCGGCCAGCCGCATTCGTATGGAAATCGACTCCAAGCCGGAAGTGCTCGACCGCCTGGATCGGCGCCTGATTCAACTGAAAGTCGAATCCCAGGCTTTAAAGAAAGAAGAAGACGACGCTGCGAAGAAACGCCTGGAAAAACTCCAGGAAGAAATTTTGCGGCTTGAGCGCGAGTATTCGGACTTGGAAGAGATCTGGACCTCGGAAAAAGCCGAAGTGCAGGGCTCTGCGCAGATCCAGCAAAAGATCGAACAGTCCCGTCAGGAACTGGAGGCTGCACGCCGTAAGGGCGACCTGAACCGCATGGCCGAGTTGCAGTACGGTGTCATCCCGGACCTGGAGCGCAGCTTGCAAATGGTCGACCAGCACGGCAAGAGCGAGAATCAGCTGCTGCGCAGCAAGGTGACCGAGGAAGAAATCGCCGAAGTCGTCTCGAAGTGGACCGGCATTCCTGTGTCGAAAATGCTCGAAGGCGAGCGCGACAAGCTGCTGAAGATGGAGCACCTATTGCACCAGCGCGTGATCGGCCAGGAAGAGGCGGTCGTGGCGGTGTCCAACGCGGTACGGCGTTCGCGGGCCGGCTTGTCCGACCCGAACCGCCCGAGCGGCTCGTTCATGTTTCTTGGCCCGACCGGCGTGGGTAAGACCGAGCTATGCAAGGCGCTGGCTGAGTTTCTCTTTGATACTGAAGAGGCCATGGTGCGGATCGATATGTCCGAGTTCATGGAGAAACACTCGGTGGCTCGCCTGATCGGTGCTCCACCAGGCTATGTGGGCTACGAGGAGGGCGGTTACCTGACCGAAGCCGTGCGGCGTAAGCCTTACTCGGTGATCCTGCTGGATGAGGTCGAGAAGGCGCATCCGGATGTATTCAACATCCTGCTGCAAGTGCTGGAAGATGGTCGGTTGACGGACAGTCACGGGCGTACCGTTGACTTCCGCAACACGGTGATCGTGATGACCTCCAACCTGGGCTCCTCCCAGATCCAGGAGTTGGTAGGTGATCGTGAGGCCCAGCGCGCTGCGGTAATGGATGCGCTGACCACACACTTCCGCCCGGAATTCATCAACCGGGTCGACGAAGTGGTGATCTTCGAGCCATTGGCGCGTGATCAGATCGCGGGCATCACCGAGATCCAGTTGGGCCGCTTGCGCGGTCGTCTGGCAGAGCGCGAGCTGTCGCTGGAGCTGAGCCGCGAGGCGTTAGACAAGCTGATCGCAGTCGGTTACGACCCGGTGTATGGTGCACGGCCATTGAAACGTGCGATCCAGCGCTGGATCGAAAACCCGCTGGCGCAGTTGATCCTGTCAGGCAGCTTTATGCCAGGCTCCAGCGTAGAGGCGACTGTGGAGAACGACGAAATCGTCTTCCATTAAGCCCGGATTGCAGCGTTATGAGAGAAGGTCCCGCATCGCGGGACCTTTTTTTTCGTTAGGGCGTTGAACTGTAAGGAAAAGGCTTGTAAAGTGCGCCCCGCAGCAACGTCAGCCCACGGGTTTCTTCTCCCCAAGAAGAAATCAGAAAGAAGCGCAAATCATTGTCTTAAAAGCAATTTAAAGGGTTGACAGGGGTTTTTAAGATTGTAGAATAGCGCGCCTCAGAGACGCTAACGTAGCGATACGGACAGGGTCGAAGAGGAGAGTTTGAAGCAGTAAAAGTTGTACTTTGAAATATGTAGTTCCGTGATAGCTCAGTCGGTAGAGCAAATGACTGTTAATCATTGGGTCCCAGGTTCGAGTCCTGGTCACGGAGCCAATTTCAAACCGGGGTATAGCGCAGTCCGGTAGCGCGCCTGCTTTGGGAGCAGGATGTCGGGAGTTCGAATCCCCCTACCCCGACCATTTTTGGGTCGTTAGCTCAGTTGGTAGAGCAGTTGGCTTTTAACCAATTGGTCGTAGGTTCGAATCCCACACGACCCACCATTTTTGAGACCAGTTAGCGCTGGAATCGAATCTTAAGATCAGAGGCCAAAAGCGCTGATCGAAGAAGGCGACTGAGAGGTCGCCTTTTTTTTACCGGGGTATAGCGCAGTCCGGTAGCGCGCCTGCTTTGGGAGCAGGATGTCGGGAGTTCGAATCCCCCTACCCCGACCATATTAAAAATCCTCGTATCGAAAGATACGGGGATTTTTTTTGCGCACGCAAAACCTCAAAACACTGCGCATCAAACGTGAGAGGGGGCCTGATCCCGACAGCAGTCTGTCAGCCAATGAAGACATAGCTGACCCACCGCGATCGGGAGCAGGCCCCCTCCAACATTATTTTATGTTGTTAGTGAAGTTTGAGTCGCGGCTCAGTACCACGCCCAATCCTGCTGCCCAGCATCAGCATCGCCGTGCGGAAGAAGCCATAGAGCGCCATCTGGTGCATCCGGTACAGCGACACGTAGAACATCCGCGCCAGCCAGCCTTCCAGCATCACACTGCCTGTCAGATTGCCCATCAAGTTACCCACCGCTGAAAAGCGTGACAGCGAGATCAGCGATCCATAGTCGGTGTACTTGTACGACGGCAGCTCCTTGCCCTCGATGCGTAGCTTCAGCGACTTAGCCAGCAACGATGCTTGCTGGTGGGCAGCCTGGGCCCGTGGCGGTACGTTGCGGTCGGTGCCCGGTTGCGGGCACGCGGCGCAGTCGCCGAACGCAAAGATATTTTCGTCGCGGGTGGTTTGCAGCGTCGGCAGCACTTGCAGCTGATTGATGCGGTTGGTTTCCAGGCCATCAATGTCCTTGAGGAATCCTGGCGCGCGAATCCCCGCAGCCCACACTTTAAGACTGGCCGGAATCACCTGGCCGCTGCTGGTAATCAGTGCATCGGCGGTGACTTCGCTGACGGCCGAATTGGTCAGCACTGTCACGCCGAGCTTCTCCAGGGTTTTATGCACTGGCCCGCCAATACGCTCCGGTAGGGCGGGCAGTACGCGTGGGCCCGCTTCGATCAGGGTGATGTGCATGTTTTCCGGCTTGATTCGGTCCAGGCCGTAGGCAGCCAGCTCATGGGCAGCGTTATGCAGCTCGGCGGCGAGTTCGACGCCGGTGGCGCCGGCGCCGACGATGGCGACACTGATCTGCTCGACGACATCGGTCTGTCCGGCATGTGCGCGCAGGTAGTGGTTGAGCAGTTGCTGGTGAAAACGTTCGGCCTGTTTGCGGGTGTCGAGAAACAGGCAGTGTTGCGCAGCGCCCTCGGTGCCGAAGTCGTTAGTGGTGCTGCCTACCGCAATCACTAGGCTGTCGTAGCTCAGAACGCGCGCAGGCACCAGTTCGCGGCCCTCTTCGTCGAGGGTGGCGGCCAACTGAATCTTCTTCTGCTCTCGGTCAAGCCCGCTCATGCGCCCCAGTTGGAACTCGAAGTGGTTCCATTTGGCCTGGGCGACGTAGTTGAGTTCGTCTTCCGAAGAGTTCAGCGACCCGGCGGCCACTTCGTGCAGCAGCGGCTTCCAGATATGGGTCAGGTTGGTGTCCACCAGCGTGATGCTGGCAGTGCCACGCTTGCCCAGAGTCTTACCCAGGCGGGTAGCCAACTCCAGACCGCCGGCGCCGCCGCCGACGATAATAATACGATGGGTCATAGGGATATCTCGCAAGGCTAAAAGAAATCGGAGCAGTTACCCTCGCGAGCGCCAGGCAGCTCATAGCGTTAGGTAACTCAAAAGGCGGCTCAGCAGACCGAGCCCGATCACCACCACCAGCACCACACCAAGGAGCAGCCACGGCCGGAAAGGCTTGCGCTCGACTCGGTTTTGGGAGAGTTGCAGATACTCTTCGACATGCTTTTGGTCGTCGGGGTTCAGGCGACTGGTCATATAAGGCCTCGTCAGGTAGACGTTGCAAAAGGGCGCCACGTTACAGTCGGGGTGGGATCAGAGGCTGATCCCCACGTCGAACACTATGCTGCGCCCCAGGTTGTTGCGCAAGAAATCCGGGGCGTCCGGGTGAGCGAACAGCACTCGCGCGAACGTTGGCCCCACCAGCGACAGCGAGCGCCAGCCTTGGCGCAAGTATTCGGTGGGGGGTGGGAAGTGGCTGTTGAGGTCGAGCACTTCGCGCTTGAGGCTGGTGAACGCGACAAGATCCAGTTCGCCCAGGTCCATCCCGCGCTCTTTGTAGTTGTGGGCCTTCTTGCGCAACGTGGGCGCCAGGCGCAGCAGGAATTCATGAGCGGGGATTCGCCGAGGCTTGGCTTCGCGCCGCACCAGTTGGCTGAGGGAGAATGCGCTACGCCGGCGCAGCAGTTCGTCTCGCCATTCGTCGTTCAGTCGCCGCCCTTCATCAAGTACGAAAAACACCTCGAAACTGGCATCGCGAAACAGCACATCCGGTGGTTCTTGACCTGCGGCATGAAACTCTTCGGCGCGGTAAGGCACGTTCAAACCTTGCAGCAGGCGCTGGCAGACCCAACGCTCACGCTCCCATTTGCGGGCATTGGACAGGAACGCATTGGCTTGTTCGGCTGCTACGGTGAGCAGGCGCAAATAATCTGAGTCATCCATGCATGCAGCTTAGCGTCCAAATGATGACCGCAGGAAGTCCTGCCGCAAAAGCCAGGGTGTAGACTGGCCTTTCAAGCGTAATTCCCCCAAATGAGGAGCGTGCAGTGAAGTTTCTGGTGGTGTTGTTGCTAAGTCTTTTACCGGTATGGGCGCAGGCTGTTGAAGTGGGCGAGCGCCTCACTCCCTGGACCTTGCTCGATCAATTCGACCAAGCCTATACCCTCGATAACCATGCGCAGATTCTGCTGGTGGCGCGCAGCATGGACGCAGCGAAGCTGGTAGATGCGGCGCTGCAAGGCCAACCTAAAGGCTACTTAGAAGCACGGCATGCAGTGTTCGTCGCCGATATCCAGCGCATGCCTCGACTGATCGCCAAACTGTTCGCGGTACCCGCCATGCAATCCTACAACTACCGGGTCATGCTGGACCGTGACGCGCGTATCGCGCCGCGTTATCCCGCAGCGGCGGATAAAGTGCTGTGGCTGCAGCTGGAAAACGGTGCGTTGGTTTCTCAGCACGAATACGGCACTGCTGCCGAATTGCGCCAGGCCCTGGAGCAGGTGAGGCCGTGATCAGCGCCGCAGTGCTGGCGCCCACAACCCTGGGCATCGGCTGGCTGTTGTACGCGCCGGTGCTGCTATGGGCGATCCTGCGCTCGCCCTGGGTCGAGTTGTTTGCCGACCGGCGGCGCCAGCATTTGCTGTTCGGTACGGTGTTCGCACTGTTCATGTTGTGGCTGGTGCGGCGGGATTTCGACACTGGTGTGTCCTACCACTTTATTGGTATGACCGCCGTAACCTTGCTGCTGGATTGGCCCCTGGCCATCGTCGGTGGTTTTGCCGCCCAGTTCGGGTTAATGCTGCTTGGGCGCCAGGACCTGGCGGCCCTTGGCGTCAACGGCCTGCTGCTGGTCGTGCTGCCGGTGCTGATCACCGAAGGCTGTGCGCTTGTGGTCGAGCGGGCTCAGCCGCGCAATCCTTTCGTGTATATCTTTTGCTCCGGTTTTTTTGCTGCCGCGCTGTCGGCCTTGCTCTGCCTGTTACTGGGGTTGGGTTTGCTATGGTTTGACGGCCGTTTTGCCATGCCAGAATGGCTGGAAGATTTCGTCGGCTACCTGTGGCTGATCATCTTCCCAGAGGCCTTTATCAACGGCATGGTCATCAGCGCTCTGGTGGTGTTTTGCCCCGAATGGCTGGAGACCTTCAACCGCACCCGCTACCTCTCTGCGCCTTGGAAGGATGACGATTCGCAGCGTTGATCCAGATCAAACCCAGGGCGAGCGAGCAGGCCCATGCTCTGCCAAATTTTAGATAAGCAGGCGGGGAGCACGGATCATGGGTGTGTATGAGTGGGCACGGCAGGAGTTGCGAAAAAGCCAGGATGCGGCGCAGGAAATCGGTTTCGACCCAGGCCTGACCCTGCGGGCCATGCTCAGTGCGGTTGTGCAGCAGAGCAAGGGCGTGCGCAGTTTTGAAGACCTGGCCGACGAGCTGCAATACCTTGCAGAGAACCTCGACGACCAGCAGGAATACGCCTTTATGCGGCCTTAATGGCGAGGCGGCAGATCTTCGGAAAACAGCTCGTCTTCTGCGTCCGGGGCTACGGGGATCTTGTGTTCTTCAGCGGCCCAGGCGCCCAGATCGATGAGTTTGCAACGGTCCGAGCAAAACGGCCGGTTGAGATTGTCGGTTTTCCATTCCACGGGGGCGCCGCAGGTTGGGCAGTCGACGGTCAAGGGTTGGCTCATGATCGGCCTCCACGCAAAGTAAGGTAAAAGTGGTGCAGTCGCTCGACCTCGCTGTGCAGCCAGGCGAGGTCCTGGTCATTGACCAGTACGTCATCGGCATGGTTCAGGCGGTCTTCACGGCTGGACTGAGCCTTTAGAATCGCCTGTACTTGCTGTTCGCTGATGCCGTCGCGCTGCAGGGTACGCTGAATCTGCGCCGATTGCGGCACGTCGATCACCAGGATGCGCTGGGTCATGCTGTACTGGCCGGACTCGATCAGCAACGGCGACACCAGGATCGCGTAAGGCGAGCGCGCGCGCGCCAGGTGGCTGCGAATCTCCTCGCCGATCAGCGGGTGTAGCAAGCCTTCCAGCCATAGGCGCTCTTCAGGTACTTCAAAGATCAGCTTGCGCAACGCGGCGCGGTCCAGTTGACCGTCGGGCTGCAGCACGTGTGCACCAAAGTGCTCGGCGATGCGTGCCAGTGCCGGCCGGCCAGGCTCGACCACCCAGCGCGCGGCGTGGTCGGCGTCGACCAGGTCCACGCCCAGGTCGATAAAGTGCTGGGCCGCCGCGCTTTTACCGCTGCCGATGCCGCCGGTGAGGCCAAGAATCCAGGGTGTTGCAACAGAAGTGGTCATCTGAAACCGACAGACTGCAAATAGAAGTCGGTTATTTGACCACCCCAGAGCAATGCAATCCAGCCGGCAATTGCCAGATACGGACCAAACGGCATCGGGGCCGAAGCCTGAGTCTTGCGCACGCGCATCAGGATCAGCCCGATAACCACTCCCACCAGCGACGACATCAACAGTGTCATCGGCAAAATCTGCCAACCACCCCAGGCGCCTAGCAGTGCCAGTAACTTGAAGTCGCCGTGGCCCATGCCGTCCTTACCGGTGACCAATTTGAACAGCCAGAACACGCTCCATAAGCTCATGTAGCCCATCACTGTGCCCCAAAGGGCGTCGGGTAAAGTTGTCAGTAATTCAAAGCTGTTGACGATCAACCCCAGCCACAGCAATGGCAGCACCAGCACATCTGGCAGTAATTGGTGGTCCGCGTCGATCAGGCTCATTGCCAGCAACCCCCAACTCAATATCAGCACTGCTGCGGCTTGCCAGCCAAAGCCGAAATGTAGGGCGACCCAGGCCGAGATCAGCCCGCACGCAAGCTCGGTGAAGGGGTAGCGTGTGCTGATGGTTGCCTGGCAGTGGGCGCAGCGGCCTCGGAGTATCAGGTAACTGAGCACCGGGATGTTTTCCCACGGCCGGATCGGATGATCACAGTGCGGGCAGCACGAGTTGGGGTGCATCAGGTTGTAGGTCGGCCCGGCAGGCTCAGCAGGTAAACCGAGCACTTCGTGGGCCTGAGCACGCCATTCCCGTTCGAGCATTTTTGGCAGGCGCCACACGAGCACATTGAGAAAACTGCCGACGATCAGCCCCAGTACCGACGCTATCGCCACAAAGGCCCATGGGTGCTCACTCAACAGCAAATTCAAAATGCGCTCCCCAGTTGGAAGACCGGCAGGTACATGGCGATGACCAGCGTCGCGACAATCCCCCCCAGAACCACCATGATCAGCGGTTCCATCAGGCTGGTGAGGCTGTCGACTTGGTTGTCCACGTCGTTCTCATAGTGGTTGGCGACTTTTTCCAGCATCTGTTCCAGCATGCCCGATTCTTCGCCGATTGCTGTCATCTGAATCGCCATACTGGGAAACAGGCCGCTGTTGGCCATGGAGTGATTCAACTGCATGCCAGTGGATACATCGTGACGCATATGTTCGATTGCCTGTTTGAACGGGGCATTGCCCACGGCGCCGGCGACTGAGTCCAAAGCCTGTACCAGTGGAACACCGGCTGCAAAGGTGGTGGACAACGTACGGGCGTAGCGGGCCACTGCGGATTTTGTCAGCAGTTTGCCTGCCAAGGGCGCATTCAACAAACCGGCGTCGAGCCAGTAGCGAAAACGCGGCGAGCTCCGATAGGCCTTACGCAACCCCATGATTCCGGCGGCAATGCCCAACACCAGCATCCACCAGGCTTGCTGCACGAATGCCGACAAGGCGATCACCTGCAAGGTAAGCGTTGGCAGCTTACCGTCAACCCCGGCGAACAGGGTCTGGAACTGCGGAACTACGTGAACCAGCAGTATGCCGGTGACCAGGCTGGCAACCACCAGGACCGCAACGGGGTAGGTCATGGCCTTTTTAATCCTGGCATTGAGTTGCTCGCTCTTTTCGCGGTGGATCGCTACCCGGTCCAGCAGGGTCTCCAGCGCACCCGCTTGTTCGCCCGCGGCCACAAGGTTGCAGTACAGCTTATCGAAGTAGCGCGGTTGTTTACGCAACGCCTCGGCCAGACTGGTGCCGGCTGCGATGTGCTGTTTCAGGTCTTGTACCAGCTCACGCACCACGCGGTTGTCGAAGCCTTCGTTGATGATATCGAAGGCTTGCAAAAGGGGGATTCCGGCTCTGAGCAGCGTTGCCAGTTGGCGAGTGAACAGCGTGATGTCAGTGGCTTTAACCGAATGAGTAAGGCTTGGCAGCATCGGGGAGTGCTTGCGCACACGGCCAGGGCTGATGCCTTGCTGGCGTAGTTGCGCCTTGACCAGGGCAGGGTTGTGAGCCTTGGTTTGCCCGGACACCCTGCGCCCTTTTCGGTTGATGCCTTCCCAAGCATAAATCGTTGAAGCGTTGTTCATGTCGCGGTTCCGCATATAAACCTTCGAAGATTTATAGCGTAGTCAGGTGACGGATTCGGGCGTGTCGAGGGCGCAGGATAAAATGTCAGAATGTGCGTCTTGTGCGCGATTGACCGCTTACGGGTGAGTACACTGGCGCCGCTGAAAAAAACGGGGTGCAGGACGCGCCTTGTCATGAGTTCTATTCTGGAGAGTGAATGTGATGAGTCAAAAAGGCTTTACCTTGATCGAGTTGTTGATCGTCGTGGCAATCATCGGCATTTTGGCCACCATCGGCCTCCCGATGTACACCACACACCAGGCCAAGGCCAAGTTCACTGCCGGCCTGGCTGAAATTACCGCCTTGAAGGCCGGCTACGAAGACACCTTCAATCAGGGCACCGTACCCACCTTGGCCTTGATTGGCGGCACGACCCCGACCGCCAACTGCAAGATCGATGTAGCAGGCGACGTCACGACGGGCGTGGGCTCCATCAGTTGCGAAATACTTGATGCGCCAGCGCCTGTGCTGGGCAAGACCATCAGCCTGACGCGCAGCGCCACCGGCTGGAAATGCACTACAACTGCTGAAGAGAAATATGCCGGCAAGGGTTGCGGCGCATAACTGCTAAACCATCCACAGGGAAGTAGAGGTGGCCGATGGCGTTATCCGTACAGCAGCGAGGCGGTGTGTTCCTGGTAGCAGTGGTGTGCTTGCTGACGATTGGGATCTGCGCACCGTTCAGTGGGCATGATCTGCAGCGCGTAGTGCAGATTGCCATCGGCGTCTGTGCGGTGCTGTATGGGCTGTCGGTTACCAGGCTTGAACCCTTGGTGGATAGGCTTACGGGCTGGGGCCTGGCGCTGGTTCTGGTGATGGGCATGGTGTCTTCGGTGCTGGCCCATCAGCCGCTCTGGGCCTTCACCGAAGTGGCATTGTTTTTCAGTTGTGCTGCGATTGCCGTAGCGTTTGCCTTACTCCGGCGCCACGGCGGTGAGCCGATGGATCGTGTGCTGATACTGGTTGTGGTGCTGCTGTGCCTGATCAAAACCATCCAATATCTGTATGCCGGTGCGCTCGCATTCACCAGTGGTGCACGCACGCTGGATCCAGACCTGTTGCTGTCAGGCTTTTCCAACAAGCGCTTCTACGGTCAGTTCCAGACATTTACCCTGCCGTTACTGGCGCTTCCCCTGCTGATACCCAATATCTCCCGCGCCCTGCGAGGTGCGGCGTTTGCTTTGTTGTGCGTCTGGTGGCTGATTGCGATAAGCGGTGGTACGCGCGGTACATGGCTAGGGATGGGCGCGGCGGGTTTACTGCTGGCGCTGCTGGGGCCCTGGGGGCGACGCTGGATGGGGTGGCAGTTGGCCGCTGTCGCAGGCGGCCTGTTGTTGTACTGGCTGGTATTTACGGCGCTGGCCGACCACTTGGGGATTGTGCTTTCCAGTGGCGCCGGTGACCGCCTCACCACCTCGCTGTCTGGGCGTGGTCCAATCTGGTGGCAGGCATGGCATATGCTTGTCGAGCGGCCATGGCTCGGGTTCGGGCCGATGCATTTTGCTGATATTGCCAACGAGATCGCCGCCCATCCGCATCAGTCCGTTTTGCAATGGGCCAGCGAATGGGGTGTGCCGTCGGCACTCTGCGTGGCGGTGTTGGCGTGGCGTTCCGGATGGGCCACGCTTGGTGTGCTGCGTGAGAGGGCGCTGTCTGCCGAGCGCGTTGATCTGTTGCGCTTATGTCTGTTTGCAGCGTTGGTCGGCGCCTTGGTGCAGTCCATGGTCGACGGCGTGATCGTGATGCCCATTTCCCAAGTCTGGCTGGCACTGACAATCGGCTGGCTAATGGCGCTGCATGTGTGGGGTGCCTCGGCAACGGTTGCGCTACCGCTGGTTGGGTGGGCTTGGAAAGTACTGAGTGTGCTGGCCGTTGGTCTGTTGATTGCGATTGCACTTCGCGATGTCCCTCACATCGCGCAAGCCCAGCAGCAATACCTGAGTGACCATGGAAATCACCTGCAACCACGTTTCTGGGCCCAGGGGGTCATTGCTCGCTGAGGGGTGTAAGTTGCCGGACGCCCGATGCGGTGCTAGCTTTAGCCCACCGCCCGTGTAGCTCAGTTGGTAGAGCAGCGCACTCGTAACGCGAAGGTCGCAGGTTCGATTCCTGTCTCGGGCATAAAGGCGCTACTGTTTTAGATGCCGTGTTTAAACGGCAACGTTTTCAGATGATCCCAGAATGGTTCTGAAGGCCAGACGAGTCGGCATTCATGCCCGCTCTTTTGTATCTGCGCAACCTTGATGACACAGATGCATCCCCATTCCTCGATCTAAGAGAACAACATGACCACGACTGAAATGACCCAGGAAGTTCGACATCAAGCAGCCCTCGAAAAATACATC
The DNA here is from genome assembly GCF_054683855.1 of Pseudomonas sp. H1_D04. Taxonomy (NCBI): domain Bacteria; kingdom Pseudomonadati; phylum Pseudomonadota; class Gammaproteobacteria; order Pseudomonadales; family Pseudomonadaceae; genus Pseudomonas; species Pseudomonas sp. H1_D04. The sequence goes on along the minus strand of NZ_CP162826.1, from coordinate 1,249,311 downwards.
GAGGAATCGCCGCAGCTCAAAGAAGAGATCAAGGACCTGAGCGCCGATGATCAGCGCGACCAGATCCAGTGGGCATTCGAGGACGAGGCCGAGAGCCAGGGCCTCCAGCCTTGGGAGTTGACACTCAAGTACACCTCGACACCGGAAGAGTTCGAAGCCGCACGGCTGGCCTTGCACAAAGAGGCGGCCGAGGTGCTGGGTGTTGATTGGGAAGAGTATTGCGAGATGAATAACCTGGTCGTCTGACGCCGACGTACTTGTGTGGTGTGCGGGTCAGCCCGCTCACCACAATCAAGCATCAAATATTGACCTCAGATGCTCAGTCGCATAGACAAGTCCACCGCCTTAACATCCTTGGTCATCGCGCCGATGGAGATGTAGTCCACTCCGGTTTCAGCGATGGGCAGCAGGGTGCTTTCATTGATCCCGCCACTGGCTTCCAGCTTCGCCTTGCCGCCGTTCAGGCGCACGGCTTCACGCATATCTTCCAGGCTCAATTCATCCAGCATGATGATGTCGGCGCCCGCTGCCAGTGCTTCGCGTAGTTCGTCCAAGCTTTCCACTTCGATTTCCACCGGCTTGCCGGGCGCGATTTTGTGCGCGGCGGTAATGGCTTGGGCGATACCACCGCAGGCCGCGATGTGGTTTTCCTTGATCAGGAACGCGTCATACAAGCCAATCCGGTGGTTGTGGCAGCCACCACAGGTCACGGCGTATTTCTGCGCCAGGCGCAGGCCGGGCAGGGTTTTTCGGGTATCCAGCAGCATGACCTGGGTGCTGGCGACAAAATCTGCGAGGAACCGGGCGCGTGTGGCGACCCCGGACAGCAACTGCAGGAAGTTCAGGGCAGAGCGTTCGCCGGTGAGCAGCGAGCGCGCCGGGCCTTCGAGGTGGAACAGGGCTTGGTTGGGGCTGACGCGCTCGCCGTCGGCCACTTGCCAGTGCACGGCGACCCTTGGGTCCAGTTGGCGGAAGACTGCGTCTACCCAGGCCGTACCGGCAATCACAGCGATATCGCGGGTAATGATGGTGGCGGTGGCCAGCCGTTCGGTCGGGATCAACTGCGCGGTGATGTCGCCGCTGCCGATGTCTTCCAGCAGTGCACGGCGCACGTTGGCTTCGATTTCGGCGGTGAGGTCGGCAAGACGGAGGTTCGGCATAACAGGCTCCACAAACAAAGTGTCCCGATTATAGGGGTAGCGTGCATTCGAACCCAGAGTCACCGCTGATTTACCACGCAATGTCAGAGGGTGCTGGCGCAACGGCCCTCATTTGCAAGATAATCCTGCGCCTTGCAATTGGCGTCATAGCTTTGACGTCCTGGTGATGAGCGGTTTCCACAGCGCCCAACGGGCCTGTACCCGATCTTTCCCCAACTCAATACCGCCGTTTCAGGAGGCCAGGATGCACAATGACGGAAAGGTGGTGCCAATCAACAGGGCACACGCCACGCCATCGCCGCTCGCGCGCCTGCCGGTGGTACTGCTGCAGGTTCGCGACAGAGCCGCGCAACAGTTGCAGCAGGGGCTGCAGGAATTGTTCGATAACGCCGACGACACGTTGTTCGAGATGGCCGACAAGGCCCGCAGCAACGTGGATCACCATATTTTCTTTGAAGCCATGCGCGACCTGCGCCTCAAGCGCAAGAATTTCGAGCGCGTGTTCATGGAGCGGTTATTCCAAGCCTTTGGCGGCCTGGGTCAGGCGGGGAGGGGCGAGCTTCAGATGGTGCCGGTGATGTCCTATGACACGGCGCCAAGTTCATCCAAGGATGAATTGGAAAAAGCCGTGGCACTTGAGGCTATGGTCGGCCGGGTGCGCAACCGAGACGGCCTGGCGCTTGGGCAGTTGACCGCGCGCTTGAGTGCCTTGCTGGGCAATAACCTGGATGATCGTGAAAACCCTTTGGGCCCGGCGCTACTGTGCGAGTTTTTCCTGCGTGCGGGGCGCAGTTTGGGTGTGGAGATCCGCGTCAAACTGATCATGCTCAAACTGTTTGAAAAATACGTGCTCAGTGACGCCGACCAACTCTACGGGGAAGCCAACCAGTTGCTGGGCGCCACCGGCGTATTGCCGGAACTCAAGGCTGTACCCTCCCGTCGCCCTGGCGAGCGCGCCACTCGTGATTACCAGCGTGAAGCAGCATTGCCCAGCGCGGAGCAACCCGTCGACGAGAATGGCCAGCAAGCCTTCGCCGCTTTGCAGGCGCTGTTGGCCCCCGTGCGCGGTAGCGTGTCGCCTACGCTTGAGGCCAGCGCAGAACCCCAGCCCATCGCCACCCGCGACCTGTTGCGGCTGTTGTCCCATTTGCAGCAGTACGTGCCGGAACCGGAAGTCGAAGATGATTTCGACCTGCGTAACCAGCTTGAGCAATTGCTCACCCGTGTCAGCGTCAAAAGTGGCAAGTCGCGGGTCGTGGAGGATGCGGACGAAGATGTAATCAACCTGATCGCCTTGCTGTTCGAATTTATCCTCAACGACCGCACCGTGCCGGACGCCTTCAAGGCTTTGATCGGCCGACTGCAGATCCCACTGCTGAAAGTGGCGGTGCTGGACAAGAGTTTTTTCAGCCGTGCCAGCCACCCAGCGCGGCGCCTGTTGAATGAAATTGCCACGACCGCCATGGGCTGGAGCCCGGTCGCTGACTACCAGCGCGACAGTCTGTATCTGCGCATCGAGCAGGTGGTTCAGCGTTTGCTCAATGAGTATGTCGAAGACCCGGCGATTTTTTCCCTGTTGCTGACTGAGTTCAATGCGTTTACCGCTGATGAGCGTCGGCGCTGCGAGTTGCTTGAGCAGCACACTCGCGACGCCGAAGAAGGGCGCGTGCGCACTGACGCGGCGCGAGCACGGGTGGCCGAGGTGCTCAATCGACGGCTATTGGGCAAGGTTTTACCGCGAGCTGTGGTGCTGTTTCTGCAACAGGCCTGGAGTCAGGTGCTGTTGCTGGCCAGCCTCAAGTACGGCGAGCAGTCGGTGCAATGGCAAGCAGCGCTGCGCACCATGGATGAGCTGATCTGGAGTGTGAGCCTGCCGCAAGACACCGAAGCCGGGGGCCATTTAGTAGAGCAGTTGCCGGGCTTGCTCAAGGCCCTACGCGACGGGTTGACCAGCGCAGCCTTCGACCCCTTCAGCACCCGTGATTTTTTTGTTCGCTTGCAGGCCCTGCATGTCCAGCCGACCGAGGGTGTCGATGGGTTGATCGAAGTGCGCGAACCTTTAGTGCTCAGCACAACGCCGCCTGGTTCAGTTGAAGATCTCCCGGCGGATGATCCGGACCTGCTCAAAGTTTACAAATTGCGGATCGGTGACTGGGTCGTGTTCCAGCCAGGGCAGCCCAGCGCTCTGCGGTGCAAGCTGATGGCGATCATGGCACCGGCCAATACCTACGTTTTTGTTGGCCGCACCGGGCTCAAAGTCCTGGATAAAAGTGCAGGCCAACTGGCGCTGGCGTTCAAGCGTGGGGCGCTGTACATCCTGGATGATGGGCCGCTGTTCGAGCGAGCACTGGCGGCAGTGGTGGGACAACTGCGTCAACTCAATCGCGGCAAGTGATCGCAACCACGGGGTCGAACGCGGCATACTGGTCACACTTAGTCACGTTCAAGGATCCTGTATGCAGTTGGACCCCGCCAGCGGTTGGTGCCAGGGCATTCGCCATTGCCCTTCGCCCAACTTCAACGAGCGCCCCACAGGCGAAATCTCACTGTTGGTGGTGCATAACATCAGCCTGCCACCGGCGCAGTTCGCCACTGGCAAGGTGCAGGAGTTTTTCCAGAATCGCCTGGATGTCACGGAACATCCCTACTTTGAAGGGATTGCAGAGCTACGGGTGTCTGCGCATTTTCTGATTGAGCGCGACGGCGCGGTGACGCAGTTTGTGTCCTGCATCGACCGCGCCTGGCATGCCGGGGTTTCATGCTACGAAGGGCGTGAAACCTGTAATGACTTTTCCTTGGGTATAGAGCTGGAGGGCACGGATGACTTGCCCTTCACCGACGCCCAATATAGGTCGCTGATCGACCTTACCCTTCAGTTGCTGGCGGCCTATTCCGGTATTACGCCGCAGCGCATATGCGGTCACAGCGATATCGCCCCGGGGCGCAAGACCGATCCCGGCCCCGCTTTTGATTGGACGCGCTTTCGCAGCGCTCTGCAGGATGGAGGACACGCACGATGAGTTTTCTGGTATTGGTGCTGGCGGTGTGGATCGAGAAGTTCTCGGCCATGCGCCAGCGATTGCAGCGTGACGGCGGCTGGTTGCGTGAATTGGCCAAGTTGGAGTCGAGCCCGCGCCTGGGCAAGCAACCTTGGCTGATTCTGGTCCTGTTGGTGTTGCTGCCGGTGGCGTTGCTGGCGTTGTTGCTGCTGGTGCTGGAACCAGTGGCCTATGGCTTGTTGGCGCTGCCGGTGCACCTGCTGGTGGTGATCTACAGCTTGGGCCGTGGTGATCTGTTGGCCGGGCTTGGGCCGTTTCGCGACGCTTGGCGCCGGGGTGATCTGCAAGCTTCCGAGCACGTGGCCGAGCGCGACCTGAAGCTGGGTGCCGACAGCGGTGAGCAACTGCTGGAACGCGTTCAGGGCCATTTGTTGTGGCAGGCTTACCAGAGCTTTTTCGCAGTGATTTTCTGGTACTTCCTGTTGGGGCCGGTCGCCGCGCTGGCCTATCGGCTTTTGGCCCTGGCCAGTGAGCACAGCCAGAACCCACTGGTGGCTGAACGCGCCGGGCAATTGCGTCATGCGTTTGACTGGTTGCCGGTGCGCCTGCTGGCGGCCAGCTTTGCCTTGGTGGGCAATTTCGTCGCGGTCAGTCGTGTCATGCTTCACGAGCTGCTGAACTGGGACATCAGCGCCGCGCAACTGGTGGAAAAAGTCGGCCTGGTCGCTGCTGAAATCCCGCCGCCGGTGGTAGGTGCAGACGGCATCAATAGCCTGGATCGGCTTTGGGAGCTGCTGCTGCGCGCGGCAGTGCTGTGGTATGCCGGTTTCGCCATTTGGACTGTGCTGCCTTGACCCTCCGACAGGAGCGAGTCCTTCGCTCCTGTCGTTAACCTTAAGTTACAAAACTCCCTTTCAAATTGAGCTATATAGACAGAGCGCCAAATAGTGGCTTTCTGCCGCCGCCCTGCGCCTCAATAAAAATAAAAGAAAAGGGAGTTCACCTGTGAAGAGCTTGCTCTATCCCGCCATCGCGCTGATGAATCGCCTGAGCTTCGGCATGAAGTTCAGCCTGATCAGCGTGCTGTTCCTGCTGCCGATGCTCGCGACCAACTACTACCTGGTGCGTGATTCCTGGCGCGAATTCCAGGGCACCCGTGTCGAACTGCAAAGCCTTGATCTGCTCGGCAGCAGCCTGGCCCTGCGCCGAGATCTGGAGACCCTGAATAACCAGGTGCAGATCAACGCAACCCTCGGCCAGTCCGGCAAAGCCGGTGACCTTGAGGCCAAGATCGGCGCCTTGGAGCAGAGCGTGCTCACCCGTTTGCAAGGCCTCAACCCGATGGCCACCGAGCCCGAGCAAATCACCGTGTTTGAAGGCAAGCGCGACGAACTGATCGCCGCCTTCAAGGCCCAGCAACAGGAAACTTCGTTGCTGAGCAAAAGTGCGCTGATCGGCAAGTTGCTGAATAAATCGCAGATGCTCAGCCAGATCATTGCCAGCCAATCCGGCTTGAGCCGTGACCCGCAGAGCGATTTACGCCAACTCAGCGAACTGATCACCAGTGTCACCCCCCAAGTCACTCAAACCCTGGGAGAAGGGCGGGCGATGGGCGCTTACTCCCTGGGACAGGGCTTCCTCAATTCCTCCTCAAGCACCCGTTTTGACGAACTGCTGCAACAGCTGGAAAAACTCCAGGCCGAATACGGCTTAAAATTGCAGGACGCCCTGGGCTCCAGCAAAGCCGCTCACGCTGCGCTTGATGGCTTGGCGAAGGCCAGCAACGCCAGCCTCAAGCAAGGCAGCGAGTTGTTTGAAGAGCAGGTGGTCATGGCTGAAACCCTCGAAGCTCCTTGGCAGGCTTTCTACGACAGCGTCAGCCAATTGATGGCCAAGACCTATCAGCTCGATGACGCCACCCTGAGTTTTCTCGGGCAGCAACTGGATCAGCGCCTGGCGCAAAACCGTACACACATGGTGGTACTGGTCTCGGCACTGACAGCGGTATTTCTGCTGATCTTCTATCTGTACGCAGGCTTCTACGCCTCGACGCGCACCACCCTGCGACGCCTGGGGGCGATGATGGACAAGGTGGCGGCCGGCGACATGACCGTCACGTTTGTCGCCCAAAGCCGCGACGAGTTGGGCGATCTCGGCCAGGTGTTCAACGGCACCGTGGCGAAAATCCATGACTTGATCGAACGCGTCGGTCACACCGTCAGCCAGGTCGAACTGCAGGCCGGACAAGTGGAAACGGTTTCGGCCCGCAGCAATCAAGCGGTCTCTGGCCAGCGCACGCAAATCGAACAAGTGGCGACGGCCATGAACCAGATGTCGGCCACCGCCCAGGAAGTGGCGCGCAGTGCGGCCGCGGCGGTCAGCAGTGCTCACAGCGTCAACGATGAAACCGTAAGTGGCCGTGGACTGGTGCAATCCCAGCAGAGCAGCATTGCGCGGCTGGCCTCGGAGATAGATTTGTCAGTGGGGGTGATCAACCAACTGGCCACTGACAGCCAGTCGATCAGCAGCGTGTTGGAAGTCATAAAAAGCATCGCCGAGCAGACTAACCTGCTGGCGCTCAACGCGGCGATTGAGGCCGCGCGGGCTGGTGAGCAGGGACGCGGTTTTGCGGTGGTGGCCGATGAAGTGCGCACGCTGGCTCGGCGCACTCAGCATTCCACCGAAGAAATCGAACAGATGATCAGCCGCCTGCACAGCGGTGTCGGCGCGGCAGTGAAGGCCATGGGCACCAGCCATGAAATGGCCAGCGGTACCGTCGGCCAATCGGAAAAGGTCCAGCAGGCGCTGGAAAATATCCTCGGCGCCGTCGGCATGATCGTCGACCAGAACCAGCAAATCGCTGCCGCCGTGGAACAACAGACTGCCGTCGCCCACGATATCGACCAGAACATCGTCGAAATCAATCGGGCCGGCGAACATGCGGCCCAAGGCGCACATCAGACCGAGGCGGCAAGCCGGCAGCTCTCATTGCAGGTGATCGAGTTGAAGCAATTGATCGGGGCCTTTCGCGTGTAAGGGGGCGGAGTAGGATTGGTCTTCTGGTGATGTAGTTCTCGTCTGGATTTCCCTGGGTGCCTTTTTTGTTCGCGGGAATGAGTGAGAATTTATTTCACTCAATCCCGCTCAAGGGGAGGCACGACGATGACCACCGCCGCTGGCATCAAGGGGCACTGCGCCCATTGCGACATCACGTTTGAACTCAAGCCCTGGCAACTGAATGCCATCGCCATCGAAGAACCTTTCGACTGCCCCTACTGTCAGCATGTGTTGGAACTGAACTGCCCACGGCAATTGCGCCACTTCAAAGCGCTGGACCACTGGGCGCTGGTACGCCCGAGCATGGCGATATTGACCAGCGTGGTGCTGATCGTGGCACTGGTGACTGAATGGGTGGGGCTGATCAGCGTGATCGGCCAGCTCAACGTGTCACTGTTGGTGCTGTTGGTGCATTTCCTGGTGCTGCGCTACGCCCGCCATCGGCAGCGAATGACCCTTAACCTGCAAGCGGTGATCCCGGCCTTACCACTTGAACAGCTCCCACGCATTGCGTGTGCTCGCCTCGGCCAGCAATAGCGGGCTGGTGCCCATGCGTTCGGCCAGGGCGGTGCAGATCTCGGGCAGGTGCTCAGGGCTATTGCGCTGGCCTGGGTACATGGCCGGTGCCATGTCGGGGGCGTCGGTTTCCAGTACCACCGCGTCCAGCGGCAATTGCGCCAGCACCTTGTGCATGCGCAAAGCCTGGGGCCACGTGGCGGCACCGCCGAGGCCGAGCTTGAAGCCCAGCTTGATGTACTCGTGGGCTTCCTCCCGGCTTCCGGCGAACGCGTGGATGATGCCACCTCGTGGCAGGCGGATGCGCTTGAGGGTGGCGATCACGGCTGCGTGGCTGCGGCGTACGTGCAGCAGCGCCGGCAGTTGGAAGTCCACGGCCAGTTTGAGCTGGGCTTCGAACAGGCTCTGCTGGCGTTCGCGGTCCAGGTGTTCAAGGAAGTAATCCAGGCCAATTTCACCCACCGCACACAGTTGCCGGTGGCCGTGCAGGCGGCTCAGCCAGTCGCCCAATGCCGTGAGGTCGGCGGGACGGTGGTCGTCCAGGTACACCGGGTGCAAGCCGAAAGCCGCGAACAATCCTTCATCCGCCTGCACCAGATCCCACAGTCGCTGCCAATTTTGCTGATACACCCCCAACACCACCATGCGTTGCACCCCGAGTGTACGGCTGCGGGCGAGGACTTGCGGGCGATCGTTGTCGAAGTCCGGGAAGTCCAAGTGGGTATGGGTGTCGATCAGCTCCACGCTCAGGCCTCGTGGATCCGCTGTTTGAAGGTCCGGCCGATCGCATGCACGCCCGGTTGGTACTGCTCTTCTTCAATCGCGGCCAAGGCCAGGCGCAAGGCAGCGTCGGCAATCAGTTGATGTTGCTGGGCCATGGCGTTGACCGGCAGCGGCAGAAAATCCAGCAGCTGAGTGTCACCAAAGGTGCCCAAGCGCAGCGGGCGCGACTTGAGTGGGAAGTCATGCAGCGCGTCAAACACACCCTGCAAGAGCACGTAGGACGTGGTCACCAGTGCGTCAGGCAAATGCCCCAGTCGTTGCAGTAGTTGTTCCATCAACTGTCTGCCGCAATCACGGCTGAAGGATTCGCCGTGTTCGACGATCACCTCGCCTGTGAAGCCTTGCAGCGCTTCACGAAAACCATCGGCACGCTCCTGGCTGATGTTCAGCTCAGGCCGTGCGCCGATCAGCACGATCTGTTTGGGCAGTGGTTGCAGCAGGCTGCTGGTCAGTTGCTGGCACGCCTGGCGGTCGTCGCTGACCACTGAGCAGAACTGGTCTGGTTCCATCACCCGGTCGATAGCGATCACCGGTAAGCCTTTGGCTTGCAGCTCGCGGTAGCTGTTATCGCTGGCGGGCAGGCAACTGGCCACGAACAACGCATCGCAACGCCGCGCGCGGAACAGTTGCAGCAGTTGGCGCTCGCTGTCCGCCTCATCGTCGGAACTGGCGATCAGCAACTGATAGCCGCGCGCGCGGGCGCCTTGTTCCAATAGCTTGGCGATTCGTGCGTAACTGGGGTTTTCCAAGTCGGGCAGAATAAAGCCCAAGGTGCGCGTGTGCCGACTGCGCAGCCCGGCGGCTTGGGGGTTGGGCGTAAAGCCATGGGCTTCGACCACGGCACGCACTCGCTCAACGGTGGCGTTGCTGATGCGTTGCTGTTCGGCCTTGCCATTGATGACGTAGCTGGCGGTGGTCACGGACACACCGGCTAGACGCGCGATATCACTGAGTTTCAAACCGGGATTTCCTTGTTTTTTGGAGCTTGCCCCGACATTTTTTCCAATCGTAACCGATTCCAGCCTACGACCCATGTTCCAGCTCAAGTGCCGAGTGGTCCTTCAAGGATGCACAATTAACGCGTAATCTGCCTTAAATTCTAGATTAAACGTTTCAGCCAGCGTATTTTTACGACGTTCGCTACTGAGTGCCTACTGCCAATTGACTACTCAGTCAGTTATTACCGAACGCCTCTACACTGTTTTATTCAAAACAATACCTAGTGCACCCATTGCACTAACTAGGAGAACGGCATGCTTGAGCTCACTGTAGAGCAGATATCCATGGGCCAAGTGGCTGCGGATAAATCTGCTGCCTTGCACCTGCTCGCTGACAAACTGGTGGCTGATGGCCTGGTCGCCGAGGGATACCTCAGCGGCTTGCAAGCCCGTGAAGCCCAAGGCTCGACCTTTCTCGGCCAGGGTATTGCCATCCCCCACGGCACTCCCGAAACCCGCGACCAAGTGTTTTCCACCGGCGTGCGCCTGTTGCAGTTCCCCGAAGGGGTGGACTGGGGCGACGGTCAGATTGTCTACCTGGCCATCGGCATTGCCGCCAAGTCCGATGAACACCTGCGCCTGCTGCAACTGCTCACCCGCGCCCTCGGTGAAACCGATCTGGGCCAGGCCTTGCGCCGTGCTGGCAGCGCTGAAGCGTTGCTGAAACTGCTGCAAGGCGCCCCGCAGGAGCTGGCGCTGGACGCGCAGATGATCAGCTTGGGCGTGTCCGCCGATGACTTCGAAGAGCTTGTCTGGAGAGGCGCACGCCTGTTGCGCCAGGCCGATTGTGTGAGCAATGGTTTCGCCGCTGTGTTGCAGCAGGTCGATGCGTTGCCCCTGGGCGATGGCTTGTGGTGGTTGCACAGCGAGCAGACGGTCAAGCGCCCTGGTCTGGCGTTCGTCACGCCCGACAAACCCATGCGCTATCTCGGTCAGCCGCTCAATGGCCTGTTCTGCCTGGCCAGCCTGGGCGAAGCCCATCAGGCGTTGCTTGAACGCCTGTGCGCGCTGTTGATCGAAGGCCGAGGCCAGGAATTGGGTCGCGCCACCAGCAGCCGTGCGGTACTCGAAGTGCTGGGCGGTGAACTGCCGCCGGACTGGCCGAGTGCCCGCATCACCCTGGCCAACGCCCATGGCCTGCACGCGCGGCCGGCGAAGATCCTCGCGCAATTGGCAAAAAGTTTTGAAGGCGACATCCGTGTGCGCATCGTCGATGGCCCCGTGGGCGCCGTGTCGGTGAAGAGCCTGAGCAAGTTGCTCAGCCTGGGCGCCCGTCGCGGCCAGGTGCTGGAGTTTGTCGCCGAGCCGACCATTGCTGGTGATGCGCTGCCCGCGCTATTGGCGGCAGTAGAAGAGGGCCTGGGTGAAGAGGTCGAGCCATTGCCGACCGCGAGCGCCCAGCCTGCCATCGTTGAGGCCGAACCCACGCTCAGCGCACCGCTGGCCGGCAGCCAGGTCCAGGCCATCGCCGCTGCGCCCGGCATTGCCATCGGCCCTGCGCATGTGCAGATCCAGCAAGTGTTCGATTACCCGCTGCGCGGTGAGTCCTCGGCCATTGAGCGCCAGCGCCTGCAAGATGCACTCGCTGAGGTACGCCGCGATATCCATGGCCTGATCGAGCGCAGCCAATCCAAGGCGATTCGCGAGATTTTTATCACCCACCAGGAAATGCTCGACGACCCGGAACTCACCGATGAAGTCGACACCCGTCTCAAGCAAGGCGAAAGCGCCGAAGCCGCCTGGATGAGCGTGATCGAAGCCGCCGCCAAGCAGCAGGAGTCGTTGCAGGATGCTCTTCTCGCTGAACGCGCCGCCGATCTGCGTGACATTGGTCGGCGGGTGCTGGCCCAACTGTGCGGTGTCGAAACCGCCCAAGAGCCTACCGAGCCCTACATCCTGGTGATGGACGAAGTCGGCCCTTCAGACGTTGCCCGTCTGGACCCGGCTCGCGTTGCCGGCATCCTCACTGCCCGTGGTGGCGCTACGGCCCACAGCGCTATCGTCGCCCGTGCCCTTGGTATCCCCGCGCTGGTCGGCGCCGGTCCGGCCGTGTTGCTGCTGGCCTCCGGCACGCCGCTGTTGCTGGATGGCCAGCGCGGTCGCCTGCACGTGGACGCCGACGCCGCCACCCTGCAACGCGCTACCGTCGAGCGCGACACCCGCGAACAACGCCTGCAAGCCGCCTCGGCCCAGCGTCACGAGCCAGCTGTCACCCGTGACGGCCACGCCGTGGAAGTGTTTGCCAATATCGGCGAGAGCGCAGGTGTTGCCAAAGCGGTCGAGCAGGGCGCCGAAGGCATTGGCCTGTTGCGCACCGAACTGATCTTCATGGCCCACCCGCAAGCCCCGGACGAAGCCACCCAGGAAGCCGAATACCGCCGCGTTCTCGACGGCCTCGACGGGCGCCCGCTGGTGGTGCGCACCCTTGATGTGGGCGGCGATAAACCGTTGCCTTACTGGCCGATTGCCGAGGAAGAAAACCCCTTCCTTGGTGTGCGTGGCATTCGCCTAACGCTGCAACGCCCGCAGATCATGGAGGCGCAATTGCGCGCGCTGTTGCGCTCGGCGGATAACCGTCCCCTTCGCATCATGTTTCCCATGGTCGGCAGCGTGGATGAATGGCGCGCAGCCCGGGACATGACCGAGCGCCTGCGCCTGGAAATCCCGGTGGCCGACCTGCAACTGGGCATCATGATCGAAGTGCCATCCGCTGCGTTGTTGGCGCCGGTGCTGGCCAAAGAGGTCGACTTCTTCAGCGTTGGCACCAACGACCTGACCCAGTACACCCTGGCCATCGACCGTGGCCATCCGACCTTGTCGGCCCAGGCCGATGGCCTGCACCCCGCGGTACTGCAACTGATCGATATCACCGTGCGTGCGGCCCATGCCCATGGCAAATGGGTCGGCGTATGCGGCGAGCTGGCGGCAGACCCGCTGGCGGTGCCGGTGCTGGTCGGCTTGGGTGTGGATGAGTTGAGTGTGTCCGCCCGCAGCATTCCTGAAGTGAAGGCGCGGGTGCGTGAATTCAGTCTGAGCGAGGCCCAGGGCCTGGCGCAAAAAGCACTGGCGGTGGGTTCTCCTGCTGAAGTGCGTGCCCTTGTGGAGGCCGTGTAAATGGCAAGGATTTTAAGCCTGACGCTGAACCCGGCGTTGGACCTTACGGTGCGCCTGCCGCGCCTGGAACCCGGTGAAGTCAACCGCAGCGACACCGTGCTCACCCATGCCGCCGGCAAGGGTGTGAATGTGGCGCAAGTGTTGGCAGATCTTGGGCATCAGGTGACCGTGGGCGGCTTTCTGGGGGAGGACAATCCTCAAGCTTTTGAGGCCCTGATCGCACGCCGTGGTTTTGCCGACGCGTTTATCCGCGTCCCCGGCGAAACCCGCAGCAATATCAAGATTGCCGAGCAGGACGGCCGGGTCACCGACATCAACGCGCCAGGTCCGCTGGTCAGTGAGCAGGCGCAACAGGCGTTGCTCGATCAACTCACGCGAATTGCCCCCGGGCATGACGCGGTGGTGGTCGCCGGCAGCTTGCCTCGCGGCGTCACCCCGCAGTGGTTGCATGGGGTGTTGGTGCAGTTGAAACACCTCGGTTTGAAAGTCGCGCTGGACACCAGCGGCGAAGCGTTGCGCGCCGGTTTGCAGGCGGGCCCATGGTTGGTCAAACCCAATACTGAGGAACTCGCCGACGCTCTGGATAACGCTGCGGATGCCATCAGCCAACTGCATCAACAAGGTGTGGAACATGTGGTGGTCTCCGACGGCGCCGCAGGCGTGAGCTGGTACAGCTCGGGCGCCACACTGCATGCGACGCCGCCCAAGGTCACGGTGGCGAGCACCGTAGGCGCCGGCGACTCGCTGCTGGCAGGCATGCTCCACGGTCTGCTCAGCGGCGAAGCCCCCGAGCACACCCTGCGCCGCGCCACTGCGATTGCTGCGATGGCGGTGACGCAGATCGGTTTTGGCATCAGCGATGACGCGCAGTTGGCGCACCTCGAAAGCGGCGTCCTCGTACGCCCGCTGACAGAACAATAAGAGGGTTTGTGATGAAGTTAGCCATTGTTACTGCCTGCCCGAACGGCATGGTCACCAGTGTGCTGTGTGCCCGCTTGTTGGACGCTGCCGCGCAGCGCCAGGGTTGGAGCACCAGCGTTGAAGTGGTGGATGTGCAGCACCCGGAACGCGCGCTGTCCCAGACGACCATCGACGCTGCCGAGTGGGTGTTGCTGGTCAGCAGCACCCCGGTGGATATGCAGCGCTTTGTTGGCAAGCGCGTGTTTCAGAGCACGCCGGCCCAAGCGCTGGCGGATGTTGAAGCGGTATTGCGCCGGGGCGCTGAAGAAGCACTGGTGCATGTCGCCAGCCAAGCGCCAGCGGCGTCGAAGCAGGCACCGCGTATCGTCGCGGTTACCGCGTGCCCCACTGGCGTGGCCCATACCTTCATGGCCGCCGAAGCCTTGCAGCAGACGGCCAAGCGCCTGGGCTATGACTTGCAGGTCGAGACCCAAGGCTCGGTCGGCGCACGCACGCCGCTGAGCCCGGAGGCTATCGCCAACGCGGACGTGGTGTTGCTCGCGGCGGATATTGAAGTCGCCACCGAGCGCTTCGCCGGCAAGAAGATCTACCGCTGCGGCACCGGTATTGCGCTCAAGCAATCCGAAGCGACCCTCAACAAGGCCTTGGCCGAAGGCGCGGTGGAAAACGCGGGCAACGCTGCCGTGGCCAAGAAAGAAAAAACCGGCGTGTACAAACACCTGCTCACCGGGGTGTCGTTCATGTTGCCGATGGTGGTGGCGGGCGGCTTGTTGATCGCTTTGTCGTTTGCCTTTGGCATTCACGCGTTCGAGCAGGAAGGTACTTTGGCGGCCGCGTTGAAAACCGTCGGCAACAGTGCCTTTACGCTGATGGTGCCGCTGTTGGCGGGTTATATCGCGTACTCGATTGCCGACCGTCCGGGTATCGCACCGGGTATGATCGGCGGCCTGTTGGCCGGCACGTTGGGGGCGGGGTTTATCGGCGGCATCCTTGCCGGTTTCCTGGCGGGTTACTGCGTCAAGTTGATCACCCGTGCTGTGCAATTACCGCAAAGCATGGAGGCGCTCAAGCCGATCCTGATCATCCCGTTGCTGGCGAGCCTGATTACCGGCCTGGCGATGATCTATCTGGTGGGCCCGCCTGTGGCGCGCATGCTGACCAGTCTCACGGATTTCCTCAGCACCATGGGCACCACCAATGCGGTGCTGTTGGGCATCCTGCTGGGCGGCATGATGTGCGTGGATCTGGGCGGGCCGATCAACAAGGCAGCCTATGCGTTTTCGGTGGGTTTGCTGGCAGCGTCCAGTGGGGCGCCGATGGCCGCGACCATGGCCGCCGGCATGGTGCCGCCGATTGGCATGGGCATCGCAACGTTCCTGGCGCGTCGTAAATTTGCCCAGACCGAGCGCGAAGCCGGCAAGGCCGCGATGATCCTTGGCCTGTGCTTTATCTCTGAAGGCGCGATCCCGTTTGCGGCTAAAGACCCGCTGCGGGTGATCCCGGCCAGCATCGCCGGTGGCGCGTTGACTGGCGCTTTGTCGATGTATTTCGGCTGCAAACTCGCCGCGCCCCATGGTGGGCTGTTTGTGCTGGTGATCCCGGGTGCGATCAACCACGCGCTCTTTTACCTGTTGGCGATTGTCGCGGGTAGCCTGTTGACCGGTTTGGTCTATGCCGTGATCAAACGTCCTGAAACGGTGGAACTGGCTGTCGCACCGGTGTCATAAGCGCGTGCTTAAGTGGCCCTTTTGATACTCAAGAGGGCACCTGCATGAGCCATTTCGATCTGGGCCGGCGCCGTGTGATGCAAGTCGTCGGCGCCGGCCTTTTGCTGCCGGGTCTGGCGCCGGCGGTGATTGCTTCGGTGAAGGACCGGCCGCAACTCACCGACGGCGTACAGTCCGGCGACCTACTGGGCGACCGCGCCCTGATCTGGAGCCGCAGCGACCGCCCGGCGAGGATGGTGGTGGAGTGGGACACCCGCAGCGTGTTCAGCAACCCACGCCGATTCATCTCGCCTTTGGCCGACAACCGCAGCGACTTCACCGCCCGCGTCGAACTCACCGGGCTGCCCGCCGACCAGGCGATTTTCTACCGTGTGCACTTCGAAGATGCCCAAACCGGTGTCGCCAGCGAGCCGTGGTTCGGCCACCTGCGCAGCGTGCCGCAACAGCGTCGCGACATCCGGTTTGTGTGGAGTGGCGACACCGTCGGCCAAGGCTTCGGCATCAACCCGGACATCGGCGGCATGCGCATCTACGAAGCCATGCGCCTGCGCCTGCCGGACTTCTTTATCCACAGCGGCGACACCATCTACGCCGACGGCCCGGTGCCGGCGCAACTGCCCACCGAAGGCGGACGCATCTGGCGCAATATCACCACCGAGGCCAAGAGCAAAGTTGCTGAAACCCTCGACGAATACCGCGGCAACTACCGCTATAACCTGCTGGATGAAAACGTACGCCGCTTCAATGTTGAAGTGCCGCAGATCTGGCAGTGGGACGACCACGAGGTTGTGAACAACTGGTCGCCCAGCAAGCAACTCGACGAGCGTTACCAGACCAAGGACATCAACACCCTGGTCGGTCGTGCGCGCCAGGCCTGGTTGGAATATGCGCCGATGCGTTTGCAGGGCGCCGATGGCGGCGGGCGGATTTATCGCAAGCTAAGCTACGGGCCGCTGCTGGATGTGTTTGTGCTGGATATGCGCAGCTATCGCGGCGGCAACGATGACAATCTGGGCGGTGAAAAACCCTTCCTTGGCCGCGAACAGCTGGACTGGCTCAAGCGCGAACTCAAGGCTTCGACGGCGCAATGGAAAGTGATCGCCGCCGACATGCCCATTGGCCTGGGTGTGCCCGACGGTGAAGTCAGCCCCGGCGTGCCGCGCTGGGAGGCGATTGCCAATGGTGACCCCGGCCCGGCGCAAGGGCGCGAGCTGGAAATCGCCGAACTGTTGGCATTTCTGCGCGCGCAGAAGGTACGTAATCATGTGTGGCTGACGGCGGATGTGCACTACTGCGCGGCGCATCACTATCACCCGGATCGGGCGGCGTTTCAGGATTTTGAGCCGTTCTGGGAGTTTGTTGCCGGGCCTTTGAATGCGGGCAGCTTCGGCCCGAACCCCTTGGATAAAACCTTTGGCCCTGAGGTGGTGTTCGAGAAGGCCCCACCCGCGCAGAACACCTCGCCGTTTGCCGGGTTTCAGTTTTTTGGCGAAGTGCAGATTGATGGGCAGACAGCGGAGTTGACTGTGACTTTGCGCGACCTGGATGGGGTCTCGGTATTCCAGCAAAAACTGCAACCGGTCTGACTTGAAATGCACTCTAAATGAGGGAGGAGGCTTGCCCCCTCCCACATTGGATCACATCAGTAGACATCCCGGCGGTAGCGGCCTTGTTCGATCAAGCGCTCCACCGCTTCACTTCCCAGTATGTCGACCAGCGCCTGATCCACCCCGGCCGCCATCCCCTGCAAACTTCCGCACACGTAAATCGCTGCGCCATCGGCCAGCCATTTGCGCAGCACATCGGCCGATTCGCGCAGGCGGTCCTGCACGTAAATCTTCTCTTCCTGATCGCGGGAGAATGCCAGGTCCAGCAACGCCAAATCACCGCTGGCCAGCCAGCCTTGCAGTTCGTCCTGGCACAGGTAGTCGTGGGCGATATTGCGTTCGCCGAACAGCAGCCAGTTGCGCTGCTGGCCATCGGCAATCCGCGCCTTGAGCAAGCTGCGCAAGCCCGCCAGACCGGTGCCATTGCCCAGCAGGATCAGCGGCACTGGGACGTCCGGCAGGTGGAAGCCACTGTTACGCCGCAGGCGCAGGCTGATGCCCGTGCCGAGGGCTGCGTGTTCGGTGAGCCAGCCGGAACCCAGGCCCAGGCTGCCGTCGGGGTGGCGTTCCTGGCGCACGATCAACTCCAGCACGCCGTCGCTGGCAATCGAGGCGATGGAGTATTCGCGCATGCCCAAGGGCGCCAATGCGTTCACCAGCGCCTGGGCATGCATGCCCACCAGATGCGCACGGTTTCCCGGCAGTTGGCGCGTGGCCAGGGCTTGAGCGAGTGGAGTGGACAAACCGTCGATCAACACGCCATCGGTGCCGGTCAGGCCAAGCCCACTCAGGAAGTGCTCAATGGCCCATGGGCAGTTGCGGGGCAGCACTTCTACCAAATCGCCGGCTTGCCAGCTTTGTGGCGAAGGCGGGGTGAAGCCGAGCAGGTAAACGTCCGAGCCCGTGCTGTTGCGGTTGAGCAGGCTGCGTTGGGTGAGTGTCCAGTGTTCGTACTGGGCCGTCGGCCATGCAGCGGCCGGTGCATGACCTGTTAACTGTCCGAGCTCTTGTTGCCAATGCAGCAGCGCGGCCGTGTCGCCGCTGTCCACTTCCACCGGGGCGAACAGCGGGTTGCCGCCCTGGTTGGTCAGCCAGAAATGCAGGCGCCGGGCAAAGCCGCAGAAGTGTTCGTACTGACGATCACCCAGCGCCAGCACCGAGTAATTCAGACCTTTGAGGGACAGGTCCTGGCCGAGCACTGCGCGTTCAAAACCCCGGGCGCTGTCCGGGGCTTCGCCGTCGCCGAAGGTGCTGACCACGAACAGCGCATTTTCTGATTGGCGCAGGTCGTCCTGGCTCACACTGCCCAAGGACTGCACCTTCACTGGCAGACCAGCCGCCTGCAATTGTCCGGCGGTCTGCCAGGCCAGTTGCTCGGCAAACCCGCTCTGGCTGGCAAAGCCGATCAGCCAGGCCGGAGCGTCGCTGTGGTTGGCGCTTAGGCCGTTGCGGGCGTCGCGCACCTGGCGTTTTTTGCGGCGACGGTCCAGGTACAGCAACCAGCCAGTGATGAAGAACAGCGGCATCAGCAATGAGCTGACGGTAAGGATGATTCGCCCGGCCAGGCCGAAGTAACTGCCGGTGTGCAGCGCATAGATGCTGGTCAGCAACTGCGCCTTGAAGCTTTTACTGGCGTACTGGTCATGGGATTTGACCTCGCCGGTGGCCGGGTCCAGGTTGATCTGGTTGAGGGCACGGTCATGGGGCGAGTCTTTCAGCAGGTAGTAGACGGTCGCCGGTTGCCCTGCAACGGCGGGCATGCGGATGTTATAGGCATTCAAACCCGGGCCGGCCTGGCTGTAGATGCTGCTCCACATCGCGTCATAGTTGGCTACCGGTGCTGGGCCTTCCGGCGGCGGGCCGCGCTTGCGCATCCGCTCGGTTTGCGGCGCATCGGACAGCAGTTTGTTCAGGCCCTGGCTGTACCAGTCGTAGGACCAGGACAACCCGGTGAGCGCCGCGAGCAAGTACGCCAGCAGGCACCAGGTGCCGAATACCGAGTGCAGGTCCCAGTTGAAACTGCGGCCTTTTTTGCGCCAGTCCAAGGTCAGCCACACACGCCAGTTTGCCACCTGGCGCGGCCAGCGCAGGTACAGGCCGGACAGGCAGAAAAACACCAGGATCAGCGTGCAGGCGCCCGTGATATTTCGCCCGGTTTCACCCATGGCGAGAAAGCGGTGCAGTTGCAGGATAAAACCGAAGAAGTCCTGGCCGACCGCATCGCCCATGTAGTCGCCGGTGTAGGGATCGAAGTAGCGCAGTTGGCCACGTCGCTCACCCGGCGGTGGGGTAAAGAACACGCGCGCGGCGTTGCCACTTTCGCTTTCCACGAACAGCATGGACACGGTCTTGCCTTCGGTGGCTTCAAGTTTGCGCACCAGTTCGGCAGGCGGAAGCACGCCGGCTTCGCGTTTTTCTACGCTCAGTACGTGGGGGTTGAGAGCCCGCAGTAGTTCATCCTGGAACGAGACCGCAGCCCCGGTGATCCCCATCAAGGCCAGCACCAGCCCGGCAGTAATGCCGAAAAACCAGTGCAACTGGAACAGGGTTTTCTTCAACACGTCTGACCGCCTCGTCTGTCTGGGTATGTAGGGCACGGCGCGCATTATGCCGTGGCTTGTCGAGAAACATTCTGTTTAACACGCAAAAGCCCCACGCATCCGATGCGTGGGGCTTTTTGCTATGTGGAGCGGTGTTTAGAAGTGGAAGCTGGTGGACACCAGCGCCGTGCGCCCAGCCGCCTGGTTGGCGAAGTGCGAGGCGTAGGCCTTGTCGTAATAAGTCTTGTCCGTGAGGTTTTGCACGTTCAACTGCAGGTCGACGTTTTTGGTCAGCTTGTAGCTGGCCATGGCGTCGTAGCGAGTGTAGGACGGCACGTACACGGTGTTGGCCGCATCGCCATAAACCTGGTCGACGTAGAACGCGCCACCGCCGACGGTCAGCTTCGGCGTTACGTCGTACGTGGTCCACAGGCTGAAGGCGTTCTTCGGGGTGTTGGGCATTTGGTTGCCTTTGTTGGAACCGGCCTGGACCACGCCCTGGCGGTTACCGTTTTTGCCTGGGTCAACCAGTTCGGCTTTCAGGTAGCTGTAGCCGGCGAACACTTGCCATTGATCGGTGATCTTGCCGCTGGCCGACAGTTCCAGGCCATCGACTCGCGACTCGCCCGCGGTTTCGTAGGTGTTGGAATCCACCAGGATGCGGGTGTTTTTCTTCTCGGTGCGGAACACCGCTGCAGCCAGGGACAGGCGGTTGTGGAACAGGTCCCACTTGGTGCCCAGCTCGTAGTTGACGGTTTCTTCGGGTTTCAGGTCGCTGGTGTTGATACCGGTCGGGATCGCGTTGTTGTCGACGCCTTCACCCACCAGGCCGCCGGCCGGCGATGCTGATGTGGCGTAGGAGGTGTAGATGCTGCCGTTGTCCAACGGCTTCCAGACCAGGCCGGCCTGCCAGTTGAAGAACTGGCTGTCGTCCTTGACCTTGCTGCGTGCCTTGACCGTCGAGGAGGGGACGGCATTGGTGTTGGCTTCGGTGTCGAAGGTGTCGTAGCGCAGGCCGACGTTCAGCAACCATTTCGGGTCCAGCTCAATGGTGTCGAACACGTAGGCGGCGCGGCTGGTGGCCTTGGTGTTGGTGCCGTTGTAGTTGCGCGCGATGCTGCCGGTCCAGGCGTCATCCGGGTTCGGGTTGCTCAGCGAGGTGCACTGACCGCCCAGGCTGCCGGCGGCCACGGTACAGGTCGGGTTGGTGTTCGGGCTGACGGTGTAACCGCTGACGCGGGTTTCTTCGCCAGTGAATTCCAGGCCGGTGGAGTAACTGTGCTTGAAGCCCAGGGCCTGGAAGTTGCCGAACAGGTCGGTCTGGTTGGTGGTGGTCGTGGTGGTCGACACGCGGGTGTTGGCGCGGCGCCAAACGGTACCGAAACGGTTGACGTTGCGCTGGCTGTCGTCGGGCTGGGTAAGGACGTAGTCCTGGCCGGTGCTGCCATGGCGCAGGGTGTTTTTCAGCGTCATGTCGTCGTTCAGGTCGTGCTCAATGGAGATTGTGCTGATGTCGGCGCGGGTCTTTCGGAAGTCACGATCCTTGAGACCGTAGAAGTTATTGCTGTCGCCGCCGTCGGTGGGCTTGTCATGGCCGTGGGTGGTGGCGGTCGACGAGCTATAGCCGTAGGGAATGCCCGAATCCGGCAGGTCGTTGCTTTCCATGTGGTAGTAGCTGAGGTTGACGCGGGTCGGGGTGCCCAGGCCAAAGGTCAGCGACGGGGCCACGCCCCAACGGTCGTAATTCACGGCGTCACGGCCGGCCACGTTCTGCTCATGGGTCATCAGGTTCAGGCGGAACGCGGCGCTGTCGTCGAGGAACTGGCGGTTTACATCGAGCACGTAGCGACGGGTCTGGTCGGAACCGTAGGTGAAACCGCCGTTGGTGAAGTCCCGGGCTTGCGGGGTTTTGCTCACCAGATTGAGGCTGCCACCGGCCGAGCCACGACCGCCGAAAGAGGAGTTCGGGCCTTTGCTGACTTCAATGGACTCGATGTCGAAAATCTCACGGCTCTGGCCGCCGGTGTCGCGAACACCGTCCAGGTAGGTGTCACCCTGGGCATCGAAGCCGCGGATGAATGGACGGTCACCTTGAGGGTTGCCGCCTTCGCCGGCGCCGAAGGTAATGCCCGGTACGGTGCGCAAGGCATCCTGCAACGAGGTAGCGGCGGTGTCCTTGAGTACTTGTTGCGGCACGACGGTGACGGAACGTGGCGTGTCCACCAGAGGCGCAGTGTATTTCTGCGAAGAGGCTTTCTCGACCTGGTAGGAGGTAGCGTCCTGTTCTTCCCCGGTGATGCTGGTGGCGCCCAGGGAGATGCTGTTGCGCTGGCCTTTTTGTTCTGTGTCTTCGGCCGCTTGCGCCATATGGGCGACAGAACTGGCACCGAGGGCGACGCCGATGGCCGAGGCCAGCAAACGCGGTGAACTGGCAGTTGTTTTTAGCGTAGTGCGCGACATGACGTGTCCTTTCCCCAAGGATGTGAGGCCGCGGAATATAGGGTGAACAAGTATTCATATCAATTGCGATACATTGCTAATTGCGCTGAATTTACATTCTTTACACTTTTTGCTTACGGTTTTTACGGACTCGTCCGTCATGGCGTTTTACAGGGCGGATAAGAATCAATACCATTGGCGCCTCTCTGCCTACAGGTATTGCCCCATGCTGCTGCACATTCCCGGCCTGTTCTCTCGCGAGGAAGTGCAGCGCATCCGCCAAGCCCTGGAAAGTGCCGATTGGGCCGACGGAAAAATTACCGCTGGGCATCAGTCCGCCAAAGCCAAACACAATCTGCAATTGCCCGAAGGCCACCCGCTGGCCAAGGAAATCGGCGCGGCGATGCTCGAACGTTTGTGGCAAAACCCTCTGTTCATGTCAGCGGCGTTACCACACAAGGTGTTCCCTCCGTTGCTGAACTGCTACACCGCCGGTGGCAGTTTCGACTTCCATATCGACAACGCCGTGCGTCAGCCTAAAGGCAGTCACGAGCGGGTGCGCACCGACCTTTCATCCACGCTGTTTTTCAGCGACCCGGATGAATACGACGGCGGCGAACTGGAGATCCAGGACACTTTCGGTCTGCAACGGGTCAAGTTGCCCGCCGGCGACATGGTGCTGTACCCCGGCTCCAGCCTTCACAAAGTCAACGCCGTAACCCGTGGCGCGCGCTATGCCTCGTTCTTCTGGACCCAAAGCCTGGTGCGCGAAGACAGCCAGCGCACGTTGCTGTTCGAGATGGACGGCGCGATCCAGCAACTGACCCGCGACGTGCCCGATCATCCCGCGCTGATTCAGCTCACCGGCACCTATCACAACCTGCTGCGTCGCTGGGTAGAGGTCTGAGCATGGGCTTCCTATTGCGCCGCGAAGAGGTGCTCAACGTCGAACAACTGCAAGGCATGCTCGACGACTCACCGGTACGAGCCGCCCAGGCGATTCTGATCGCAGCGAAGGAAGGTGTGGTGGATGCCCAGGCCTTGCTCGGGCAAATCCTGCTGGAGGGACGCGGCATCGCACGCGATGAAGCGCTGGCATTGCGCTGGTTCCGCATCGCGGCTCAGAGCGGGCATTTGATGGCCCGTAATATGGCCGGGCGTTGCCTTGAGCATGGCTGGGGCTGTGCCGTCGATGAAGCGGCGGCGGTGCGGGAGTACCGCTTGGCGGCGCAGGCCGGATTGGATTGGGGGCAGTACAACTACGCCAACTTACTGGCGACTGGCCGTGGTGTTGCTGAAGATCAGCAGCAAGCACTGATGTGTTATCGCCAGGCGGCGGAGCAGGGGCACGCCAAGTCGATGAACCTGCTGGGGCGCTACCTGGAAGAAGGCCAGTTTTGCCCGAAGGACCTGGATGCAGCCGTTGAGTGGTACCGCCGCTCAGCCGAAGGCGGGGATTTTCGCGGGCAGTTCAGTTATGCGGCGGTGTTGGCCGACAGAGGCCAGATCGAGGCGGCGCTGGAGTGGCTGCGCAAGGCGTTGGCGGGCGGTAATCTGAAGTTCCTGCGCACGGCGCACAAGGCGCTGGCAGCGGCGAATGATCCGCGTATTCGTGCGATGGCGCAGGCCTATCAACAGCGGGCTGCGATACTTTCATAGTGCACAAAAGCTTTTAACAGTCCGTGGCATAGAAACTGACATTACTTCGCTGGCGAAAAGGATTTACACATCGTCATCATTGCCTCACACGAGCCTGCTTATACGTTAAGCGGGCTTTTTCATTGGTGTGTCTCGTGTGTATAAAAAAGCGCATTGCCTAATGGCGGTGTGTAATATACACACTGAAGGGTGAGGCGATGAGAAGTCGAGAGGTGATTGAGCTGCTGGTTGCGGATGGTTGGTTTGAGGTGGCAGTAAAGGGCAGTCATCACCAGTTCAAGCACCCGGTGAAGCGAGGGCGATTGACCGTTCCTCATCCCAAGTCGGAAATTGCAAAGGGCACTTTGCACAGTATTTTCAAGTCAGCAGGTCTCAAGTGATGGCCCCCATTGATGAGTTGAATGAGTTCTGTGAGGCTCGTTCAAAGGAGGAACAATGAAGTTTCCCGTGGTAGTACATAAAGATGCTGACTCGGACTACAGCGTGACGGTCCCCGACGTACCAGGGTGTTTTTCGGCTGGTGGGTCGTTTTCCGAAGCGCTGGATAATGTCCGTGAGGCACTCGCACTGCATCTGGAAGGGCTGGTTGCAGACCAGGAAACACTTCCCCATGCGCAGGAGGTTGATGCCCATTGGGATAACCCGGATTTTGCCGGTGGCGTATGGGCGATAGTCGACTTTGATCTCACCCCTTATCTGGGGAGATCGGTGCGGTTCAATGCTTCTTTGCCGGAACAGTTGTTGCAGCGCATTGATGAGCGAGTGCAAAAGGATCACCGCTATGCGTCGCGGTCAGGGTTTCTGGCGACGGCGGCGTTGCGTGAGTTATCTGCGTGACGCAACGGGTGATGACAAATCACAGGCATAAAAAAACCCATGACACGTCATGGGTTTTTTATTGGCCGGCTACTTACACGTAGAACGACTTCAGCGGCGGAAAGCCATTGAACTCAACTGCGCTGTAGCTGGTGGTGTAGGCACCGGTCGACAACCAGTACAAACGATCACCGATGGCCAGGTTCAGCGGCAGGCCGTACTTGTAGTTTTCGTACATGATGTCGGCGCTGTCACAGGTTGGGCCGGCGATGACCACTTCTTCCATCTCGCCTTTCTTCTCGGTCCAGATCGGGAACTTGATAGCTTCGTCCATGGTTTCGATCAGGCCGGAGAACTTGCCCACATCCGTGTACACCCAACGCTCGACGGCGGTACGGGACTTACGTGCAACCAACACCACTTCGCTGACCAGGATACCGGCGTTGGCGATCAACGAACGGCCTGGCTCCAGGATGATTTCCGGCAGGTCGTCGCCGAAGTCTTCCTTGAGGAAGCGGATGATTTCTTCAGCGTAGGTTTCCAGGCTGTTGGTGCGGGTGATGTAGTTGGCCGGGAAGCCGCCGCCCATGTTGATCAGCTTGAGGTGGATGTTGTCTTCTTCCTTCAGGCGCTCGAAGATCACTTTGACCTTGGCGATTGCCGCGTCCCACACGCTGATGTCGCGCTGCTGGGAGCCTACGTGGAACGAGATACCGTACGGCACCAGGCCCAGGTCACGGGCGAGGATCAGCAGGTCCATGGCCATGTCGGTCTGGCAGCCGAACTTGCGCGACAGAGGCCAGTCAGCGGTGGTCGAGCCTTCGGTGAGGATGCGCACATACACTTTCGAACCCGGCGCGGCCTTGGCGATATTGCGCAGGTCGGCTTCGGAGTCGGTGGAGAACAGGCGCACGCCCTTCTCGTAGAAGTAGCGGATGTCCTTGGATTTCTTGATGGTGTTGCCGTAGCTGATACGGTCGGCGCTGACGCCACGGTCCATGACCTTGTCCAGCTCATAGATCGAGGCGATGTCGAAGCTCGAACCCTTGTCTTTCAACAGGTCGATGATCTCGACAGCTGGGTTGGCCTTGACCGCGTAATACACCTTGGCGAATTCGAAACCGGCGCGCAGGTCATCGTAGGCCTGGCTGATCATGGCGGTGTCGATTACCACGAACGGGGTTTCTTGCTTGTCGGCGAACGCCTTCATTTTGTCAAAAGTGGCGCGCGCGAAATAATCTTCGACGTTGATCGACATGCTGGGAACTCCTAAGGGCAAACTAAAATTAGCAATGGGTGCAAATGAACGTCCTCCGTATCCCCACTTTGGTTCGCCTACTTCCCAAGGCATGTCGCCGAAAGCAAAAAGGCCATGGGATCAACTGCGTCCCTTGGCCTTGCTGTCTCGTCGTCAGTACTTGAGCCGGATGGATCGTTTCCAGCATGGACGTTCGGCGCGAACTTTAGGGCGTGAGGGGCTTGAGATCAACTAAAAATGTCGCGTTTTTGCACGCGTTCGTCGCGCGATGGCGTGCAGCTACTTATGTAACCGACAGGTGTGACGGATTGATGTTCCCCAAAAGGGGAAAATTGAAGGGGATTCAGCGCTTTCGTGGCGAAGGAGTAAGTGCCTTCGCCACGAAGGCTATCAGCGTGGGGCAATCAGCCAACAAAACGTCAGAACGGAATCAGGGTGAAGCTATGGGTCTTCTTAATGTCCGGGTATTGAGCCGTGGAAACGATAAATGAAACGTTTGTAGTGCTCTGTACATTCCTTACCGTCAGCGTACCGTTCAATGGCCCCGGGCCTGATGCGAAGCTGGCCCCTGATGTGCTTGTACTCCAGGTTGTGGTGACGTTTGGAATCGCGGTGCCGCGTTCGTCCACGAGCTGGGCAGCGATCGTCAATTTGAAGTCTTCGCCTCGTTTGACACGCTGTGGTTCAGCGATTCCACCGATGATCATTTCCGCTGGGGCCCGGGTTTTTTCCCCGGAGATTGGAGTGGCCGATTCTTTCGTACTCATAGGGAGCCTCGTAGGTTCAAGACGTTAGGTGCAAGAGCGTTTCGATGTGTCGAGGCGCATTGGAACCTATTCCTGAATCCTTGGAACCTGTGAGTTCTGACAGTCTTTAAGGCTTAGTTAGAATGAGATTTGCGCGGCTTATCGCGTCCTGACTCGGCTCATGCACTGCCGGGTTTGTGGAAAACTCGAACAGTGATGGGCCGTTTCAGCGTGAATGGGTCTAACTGTGCATCAGCTCAAGGCTGTCTCAGCCGGCGAAACGATACTGGTCTTGCCCCCACGGGACTTCCCGGAGCTCAGGTACTCGGCAATCGACTCCTGGGTCACTTCACCCAGGAACACCCGCTCGGCATCCATCACCGGCAGCCACGAACGATTGAACTCGTACATACGCGACAACAGGATGCGCAAGTGCTCGTCATACGCCGCCGTGGCGTTGAATTCGCGGAGGTACTGGCCACAAGTGCCGGTCTGACGGTGCAGGTCGCGACGTCGTACATAACCCAGCGCTTTGTTCTCGGCGCAGGTGACGACCACATAGCGGCGGTCGGTTTCGTCCATCAGCTCCAGGGCATCGGCCACCGGGGTTTCCGGGCTCACCGACGGGGCGTTGTCCGCCGCGTCTTCGGCCTTCACCAGCAGCAGGCGCTTGAGGGTGCTGTCCTGGCCCACGAAGTTGCTGACGAACTCATCGGCCGGGTGCGCCAGCAGCGTATCCGGATGGTCGATCTGCAGCAGCTTGCCGGCCCGGAAGATCGCGATCTTGTCACCCAGCTTGATGGCTTCGTCGATGTCGTGGCTGACCATGATCACGGTCTTGTTCAGCGCGCGTTGCATCTCAAAGAACTCGTTCTGGATCATCTCGCGGTTGATCGGGTCGACCGCGCCGAATGGCTCATCCATCAGCAGCAACGGCGCATCGGCCGCCAGTGCGCGAATCACGCCGATCCGCTGTTGCTGGCCGCCCGACAGTTCACGCGGATAGCGGTGCAGATACTGCTTAGGCTCCAGCTTGATCATGCTCATCAACTCGCGCGCGCGGTCGTGGCATTTTTGCTTGTCCCAGCCGAGCAGCTTGGGCACGACCACAATGTTTTCCTCGATGGTCATGTTCGGGAACAGGCCGATCTGCTGGATCACATAGCCGATGTTGCGACGCAGGGTCACTTCGTCGAGGTCGGTGGTGTCTTCGCCGTTGATCAGGATCTTGCCCGAGGTCGGCTTGATCAGGCGGTTGATCATTTTCAGCGTGGTGCTCTTGCCGCAGCCCGAAGGGCCGAGGAATACGCAAATCTCGCCTTCGTTGACGGTCAGGCTTACGTCGTTCACGGCCGAAACAGTTTTGCCGTTGCTTTGAAAAGTCTTGGTCAGGTTTTGAAGTTCGATCATTTGAGCAGTCCTTTTGGAGTCAGCGAGCGTTGCAGCCATTGCAAAAGCAGGTCGGCGAAGATGGCCAGTAGACTGACCAGCACGGCGCCAACGATCAGCATCGACATGTCGCTGCGGCTGATGGAAGCCAGAATAAGTACACCCAGGCCACCGGCGCCGATGGTGGCGGCGATGGTCATGACGCCAATGTTCATCACCACGGCGGTGCGCACACCGGCGAGGATCACCGGCACGGCGATGGGCAGTTCGACCATGCGCAGGCGCTGGCCGAAGGTCATGCCGATGCCTTTGGCGGCCTCGCGAATGCCCGGTTCGACGCCGGTCAGCGCCAAGTAGGTGTTACGCATGATCGGCAACAGGGAGTAGAGGAACACGGCGGTGATCGCCGGCATCGGCCCCAGGCCCTGGCCAAACTTCGAGTAGAACGGCAGCAGCAGGCCGAACAACGCGATGGACGGTACGGTCAGCAGCACCGTGGCGCTGGCTTGCAGCGGGCCAGCCAAGGTCGGGAAGCGCGTCATCAGCACGCCCAGGGGCACACCCACGACAATTGCCAGAATTACCGCGATGCCGACCAGGGTGATGTGCTGCCAGGTCAGGTGCAGGACTTGGGCCCAATCAAGATGGGAAAAGGCGTTCAGGAATTCCATGTCTTCTCCTTCTTAGTTGATGGGATGTTGGCGCAGGAAATCGGCGGCAACAGCGGATGGGCTTTCATGGTCGACGTCGACCCGCGCATTCAGCTGGCGCATGGTTTCGTCGTCGAACAGAGTGGCCAGCGGCTTGAGCTCGGCAGCCAGTTGCGGGTGCTTGTCGAGGTATTCCTGACGCACCACCGGCGCTGCGGTGTAGTCCGGGAAGTAGTGCATGTCATCCGCCAGCAGCTTGAGCTTGAAGGCGTTCAGGCGACCGTCGGTGGTGTAGACCAAACCGGCAAACACCTGGCCATTACGCAAGGCGGTGTAGACCAGGCCGGCGTCCATCTGCCGCGTGTTCTTGCGGGTCAGGTTCATGTCATACAGCTTGACCATGCCGGCCAAGCCGTCGGAGCGGTTGGCGAACTCGGTGTCCAGGGCCACCAGGCGGTGTTCCTTGGTGTCTTGCGCCATGGCTTTGGTGAGGTCGCTGATGCTGTTGATCTCAGGATGCTCTTCAGCCACTTTCTCTGGCAGTGCCAGGGCGTAGGTGTTGCTGAAGCGCGATGGCGAGAGCCAGACCAGGCCTTTTTTCGCATCGAGTTCTTTGACCCGAGCGTAGGACTGTTCGCTGTTGAGCTTCTCGTCGATGTGGTTGTAGGCCACCAGCGACACGCCGGTGTATTCCCAGATCAGATCCAGTTGCCCGCTTTCCTGGGCACTGCGCGCCAGGTTGCTGCCCAGGCCGCCGGTCACGCGGGTGTCGTAACCCTTGGTGCGCAGGTACTGGGAAGTGATTTCGGCCAGCAGGGTCTGTTCGGTGAACACCCGTGCGCCGATGCGGATCACCGGTTTTTCAGCGGCTTGCGCAATACCTGCCAACAGCAGGGCGCAGCTCAATATCAAGGTCAGTTTTTTCATGTGAATTCCTTTGCAAAGCCTTAAGACGGACGCAACCCGCGTTCCAGCCAGAGGCGGCTGGCCATGGTCACCAGACCGTCAAGCAGCAAGGCCAGCAACGCGGTGCACGCGGCGCCGAGCAGCAATTGCGGCTGATTGTTCAGGGCGATGCCGGGGAAGATCAGACTGCCGAGGCTGTTTGCACCAATCAGGAACGCGAGCGGCGCAGTACCCACATTGATCGCCAGGGCCACGCGCACGCCGCCGATGATGATCGGCACGGCGTTGGGCAATTCCACACGAAACAGCACCTGGCGAGGCGTCATGCCGATGCCGGTGGCCGCTTCTTTCAGTGAGCCTTGAACGTTTTTCAGGCCTTCGTAGGTGTTGCGCACGATGGGCAGGAGGGACGCGAGAAACAACGCGAAGATGGCCGGACCACTGCCGATGCCGAGGACGCCGAGGGCGATGGCCAGTACGGCCAGGGGAGGGACGGTGTTACCGATGTTGAAGATCTGCATGAAGCGTTCTGCGCGCCCGACCATGTTCGGTCGGCTGAGCAGGATACCGGCGGGGATGCCCACAATCAGGGCCGCCAGCATGGAGACTAGAACAAGGATCAAATGAGCTTGCAGGTAAAACAACAAATCGTCGCGGTACAGTTCGATCGTGTTGATGCCGATCCAGTGGACCAGCAGGGCCAGGAGAGCGACGACAACCACTCCTCCTATCAGCCCTTTGCCATAGCGAATAGCCACAGGCGGACTCCTTTTTTCTTTTGTCGGCGAACACATTTCCGAGCGGCAATGCCATTCCTGGCTGTCGGCGAATGTGGTCGCGAAAAGCAGCTCATCCATACCGGCAACGCGGTATCAATCCGAGCCATGAGCGCAGCCTCGTCAGGCTAACTTGCTGATTTATCAGCCCCTGTTCCGAGTGCGGTAGCAGGGGAGTGGACGTCTCTACCTTTTAAAAGGTTCCATACTTGGCAGCATTTAGCCACCCCCAATCGGGTGAACGGTGGTCCGGCCCCCGGGGTTTGCGCTATACTCGCCGCCCTTTTTTGACTCACCTGCCAGGCGATTTCCCATGACCCACCAGGCCGCCGAAGTCGCGAAACGCCGCACTTTCGCTATTATTTCCCACCCCGATGCCGGTAAAACCACCATCACCGAGAAGCTCCTGCTGATGGGCAAGGCGATCGCTGTGGCCGGCACGGTGAAATCCCGCAAATCCGACCGCCATGCGACATCCGACTGGATGGAGATGGAGAAACAACGGGGTATTTCCATTACCACGTCGGTCATGCAATTCCCGTATCGCGACCACATGGTCAACCTGCTCGACACCCCGGGCCACGAAGACTTCTCCGAAGATACTTACCGCACCCTGACTGCGGTGGATTCGGCCTTGATGGTCCTCGACGGTGGTAAGGGCGTTGAGCCACGGACCATCGCGTTGATGGACGTATGCCGCCTGCGCGATACACCTATCGTCAGCTTCATCAACAAACTCGACCGCGATATCCGCGACCCGATCGAGCTGTTGGATGAAATCGAAGCAGTCCTGAAGATCAAGGCCGCGCCGATCACCTGGCCGATTGGTTGCTACCGCGACTTCAAGGGCGTGTACCACTTGGCGGATGACTACATCATTGTCTACACCGCCGGCCACGGTCACGAACGCACCGAAACCAAGATCATCGAGAAACTCGACTCGGACGAAGCCCGCGCCCATCTGGGTGACGAGTACGACCGTTTTGTCGACCAGTTGGAACTGGTGCAGGGCGCCTGCCATGAGTTCAATCAGCAGGAATTCCTCGACGGCCAACTGACTCCGGTGTTCTTCGGTACCGCGTTGGGCAACTTCGGTGTCGACCATGTACTCGACGCCGTCGTGGACTGGGCGCCGAAGCCTTTGGCCCGTGTCGCCAACGAGCGCACGGTTGAGCCGGTCGAAGAAAAATTCACCGGTTTCGTGTTCAAGATCCAGGCGAACATGGACCCGAAACACCGCGACCGTATCGCCTTCATGCGCATCTGCTCCGGCAAATACGAAAAAGGCATGAAGATGCGCCACGTGCGCACCGGCAAGGACGTACGCATCGGCGACGCCCTGACGTTCTTCTCCTCCGAGCGTGAACAACTCGAAGAGGCTTACGCCGGCGACATCATCGGCCTGCACAACCACGGCACCATCCAGATTGGCGACACCTTCACCGAAGGCGAAGCGCTGGGCTTCACCGGTATCCCGCACTTCGCCCCGGAACTGTTCCGCCGCGTACGCCTGCGTGACCCGCTGAAATCCAAGCAACTGCGCCAAGGCCTGCAGCAACTGGCGGAAGAGGGCGCCACCCAGGTGTTCTTCCCCGAGCGCAGCAACGACATCATCCTCGGGGCCGTCGGTGTGCTGCAGTTCGATGTGGTCGCCAGCCGCTTGAAAGAGGAATACAAGGTCGAATGCTCCTACGAGCCAATCACCGTGTACTCCGCTCGCTGGATCGATTGCAGCGATAAGAAGAAGTTGGAAGAGTTCTCCAACAAGGCTGTGGAAAACCTGGCGGTCGACGGCGGTGGTCACCTGACCTACCTAGCACCGACACGGGTCAACCTGGCGCTGATGGAAGAGCGTTGGCCGGATGTGAAATTCCGGGCTACTCGCGAGCACCATTAAGGTCTGAGCGGTAAGAAGAAGGGCGAAGCTGTGATGGCTTCGCCCTTTTTTGTGGGACCTCCCGATGAGTGCCATAGTGGTTTTCTAAATATTTATCTGTGGTTTTTTTCTTATAAAGCAGTAGTCCAAATCCTTCATATAAGTAGCTCTATTCTATTTCTTTGTTCGTCTTGATTTTCATGATGACAAGGGTTTTTCCTACGTCTAGCTTCCATGTCGCGCTACCCTATTTTATGGAGTAACTACAGATGGATAATGCTAACCCGGCAGCGGCGTTAAGAAGCGTGGAAGGAAGAGTCAATGAAAGGGTCGCTATTCTAGAACGCTACTACGATTTACTTTCACAAAGTTCTGCCGGTTTTGAATCGCCTAGCTCTAATGGCGGGTTCGAACCTTCAATGGAACTGCCGTTATTGAATGAGCCTATGCGCCAATTTCTTTCAGTAGCGACAGCGCAGTTTTTTGAGCTTGGAGCGTATAGGGACGTACCACTACGCTTACTTGATCTGAGAGGAAATCCAAATACACAAACAACGAAAACACTTGCATCGACCCTGATAGTTGCTCGCGCTATCTGTCATATCCAGAAAACAGGGAGAGGATTTTACTGTTTTCACCTTCCTCGGGAAATAAGGCAATAGCATTGCGCGACGCTGTACTGCGTGCCCTGCAGGCAAAATTGGTTGATGAAACACAACTGAGGATTATTACACTGACCCCAGCCCAAACTGTCGAAAAACTTAGATCTACAGAACTATATGACAACCCGAGGCTTCGTGCTCTAAATCCAATTTTCGTGCTAGATACGGACTCGCCAGAACGAGTGAAGGTGATCGGTCAGGATTTTAAGGGGGCGTTTTCTAAGGCAGGGATCAGCGACTTAAAGTTATGGCATTCGCTACGCCTTGAAAACTACCGCTTTTCTGACCAAACCCGAGCTTTTTTTGACTTCGAATACGGAGACGCTTGGGATGTGGGCAGAAAAACAGTACATGTGCATGCAGTCTCAAGCGCATATGGACTCTTAGGCTATTTGTCAGGGGTAAAATTTTTAAGGGAAAACAAACACGCTGTAGCATCGCCATCATTTCTATTGGTCCAGCATTTGGCTACAAGTGACATGGTACTCCACATGCTGGATGGTGATTTTTCAGGAACGTCTACGCCTCGCTATTCACGTTTGGTCGGCGGACTATGGGGGCAATCAGCATCCCCACATTTCCCTGCTACGACTTGGAGTCCAAGTGAGGTCCTTGAACCAACTTTTTATACACATCAGCCTACTACTGCTGATGAGATGACTGCAGCAATAAGAGAAGGCGGCGGTTCAGGTATTGTTGTATCTCTTCATGAATGCTTGCAGCGTTATAGCGAGTGCGTGCAATTATTAGCGAATACCCCGGTGAAGCTACCCTCAGACCCTCGGGATCTTAAGGAGTGGTCATTAGTCATGGCGCTCTGCGGGTGTTTGAATGCAATTGATCGTGGATTATTAACGCCGAGTAACGGATGTACCATACATGCTTCTGGCTCCTACTCATGTCAGGATTATAAACGCATCGCTGCAAATGGTTTGACTTATATAAACACTGCTGAAGAAATGCTGGCGTTTTTTCGCTAGCGTTAATCATAAAGTTGGGTTGTGAGTATGTCGGTAGATAAGTTATGCCATTTTCGCGTTGTCAAGGGATACTCTGTATTAGGTGAAGAGGCTGAAATTACATATGTGGGTGTCAGAGAGGGGTTGGTCTATATTGCGCCGTTTATAGAAGAGCGTTTTTTCGAACGTTCATCTGTAGTCCGTCAAGGCGCTTTTGAATGGAGGGAGCTTGAATGCTTTCTGCAAATAGTCAAAAGCGAGATGTTATGTCTAATGGCCCCTAAGACGATCATTAGCCACTTTGCGCTGGACAGTGATGTTGTGGGGGTAAGTCGTATCCATCAGGCGGTTGATGTGTCTGGACCCTGGGATGACATAAAGAGCCAGCTGTCTAAGAGAGAGGGTAAGCGGCGAGAGCAATGTGTCGCTCAGGGATTTCATTACAATGTTTCGTTTGAAGATCATGATTTTTTTGAGTTTTATCACTCGATGCATTTGCCAACGATGAAGAGTCGCTATGGAGATCTGGCGCGTAGCGTCGAGGAAAAAGAAGCATACGCTCGCTTGTTCAAACAAGGCGTGTTGTTTCGGATATACGATGCCAAGGAGTGGGTCGCGGGAAGCGTTTCGCAAATTGATAAGTCTGGTCGGATACTAAATGCTCGGCTAATCGGAGTTAAAAATGGGAGCGGTACTTATCGGGTTAACGGCTCTCAAAACTTTGTTTATCACTCAATTATAGAGTGGGCGGCGAATAGTTCAGCTATTGACTATGTTGATTTTCAGGGGTGCGAGCCATTTCTGACTAAGGGGACGTTTCAATATAAAAAACGGTTTGGTACGAGAGCTGTTATTCCGGAAAATAATTTCGGTGATTGGCGTTTGCTTATTCGGATGGCAGCACTTAGCCCCTCAGTCAGGTATTTTTTAATAAATAACCCTCTGTTAATAGAGGCTGGGTGTAAGTCGTTAAAGGCGCTATATTTTTACGATGCAAATAATGTTGCGCGCTTAGATATTCCGTTCGAGTCAAGCGGAATAGATGGGGCGGTGTTTCGGGATTTGGATTCGCTATATGGTTAGGTTTAATTTCTTTGCCTCTCGACTTAATCATTATTTCAGTCAAGTGGCTTGGGTGCTTGCATCACTGATTTTTATTAATCGAGTGAGCGCCATGGTCAAGCTGTTTATGGCGCTGTATCTCCGTCAAATTCTGGGTTTGCCTATTGAATGGGTCGGCTGGTTGTTGTCGGGTTATGGTGTCGGCCTTTTAGTAGGTTCGTTGGGTGGGGGCTTATTAAGTGATCATGTCCCTTGCGCAAAACTTACTCTAATACTTTTATTCGGATGTGGCATCGTACTGGTTCTCTTGGGGCTTAGTACGAATATGTATGTGCTTGCTGGGCTTCTGGTATTAGGCGGTGTATTTGATGGGGCCGTTCGAACACTGCACCAACGTTTAATCATGGAATATTGTGATGTGATGGAAAGGCCTCGGGCCCAGGCATTGAATCGCGTCGCAGCGAATTTAGGAATGGCGGTTGCAGGGGTGATGGGCGGTGCATTGGCACAAATCGACTTTCGATGGTTGTTTTTTGTCAGTGCTGCGGTGATGTTTTCTGGGCTTCTGTGGTTTGCCTATTCGATTTTACATAGAACTGTAGAAGTGTCGTGTGTTCCAGACGACTTCAATAAGACTTCCCAAAAGCCCTACAGAGACCGATCTTTTCTCTGGCTATTGGCGGCCAGCGTTTTACTTGGACTTGCCTTTGAACCGATCTACAGCATGCTTGGGAATTACTTGATCGACTACTATCACCTCGGTGCGGACTTTATAGGATGGCAATTTGCATTGAATGCTGGGTTGATTGTGGTACTGCAAATTCCAATTTCTCACTGGACTGAGCGCTGGGGGGCTCGTCGCCAGATTTTAACCGGCAGTCTGCTGCTTGCTGTTGGGCTAAGTATGTTGCCTTTTGGCTCTGATCCATTTTATGTTTTTATATCAACTGCACTTTGGACGCTTGGCGAAATTCTATTTTTGCCGACCCTAAGCGTACTTGTTATGCAGTTTGCGCAATCTGGTAAAAGCGGGCATTACTTCGGGCTTTTTTCTGTTTGCTGGAGTGCCAGTGCCGTTTTTGGTCCGGCATTGGGCGGACAAATTTACGGTTTGTTCGGTGGGCATAGCATTTGGGTGGTAACAGCTACATTGGCAATGTGTTCAATGCCCTTTATCTATCAAGCTACTCGTTTCGAACCCGAACCCTTATAGACTCCTGGCATTTATGGAGGCGCGTTGGCCGGATGTGAAATTCCGGGCTACTCGCGAGCACCATTAAGGTCTGAGCGGTAAGGAGAAGGGCGAAGCTGTGATGGCTTCGCCCTTTTTCTTGGGCGTTGCAAAACAAAATGTGGGAGGGGGCTTGCCCTCGATAGCAGTGTGTCAGCCAGTACATTCGGGGCTGACACTACGCTATCGGGGGCAAGCCCCCTCCCACATTTTTGCTTTCAACAGGCATGGGATTGGCGAGAAGCCTGCATCGGGTCTAGCGTTTACCCACCGACTGTAAAGGAGACCACCGTGCGAAATGTTCAACGCGCCATCCCCTTGGTGTTGCTGGCCGCTCTGGGGCTGACGGCCCTTCCGGCACTGGCGGGCGCAGGAGCGCCGCAGTGGAAGGACACCGGCCCTGTCACCAAGAAGAAGCAAAACGAGGTCAACTCCGGCAGTTGGCAGCCGCAAGCCCAGCCTGCGCCCAAGGAGGATGCGGAAAACCCTTACAACGAAGGCGAAGACAGCGAAACCTACGACGACGGCGACACCTGAGCCCTGGCGCAAACACCGTATCGCGGCTAGCGTCAACGCTGGCGGGGCTGAACAGCTGCCGCGCGGGATTCACCTACTGACTGGACGGAATCAACCATGAGTATTTTTCAACGCGTAGTGTTGTTGATAAAGGTGCTGGTGCTGTTGTCGTTGGGGATGTCGACGGCCTGGGCGCATAACCCGGCGCAGGGCGGTGTGGCGCTGTCGGCGGTGCACAGTGCGCAGGATCTGCAACTGGCCAAGTCCGAGGCTGAACCGGGTGATCAAGACCAAGGCGGCAGCAAGGATGATGAAGACTCC
Source organism: Pseudomonas sp. H1_D04 (assembly GCF_054683855.1). Lineage (NCBI taxonomy): Bacteria > Pseudomonadati > Pseudomonadota > Gammaproteobacteria > Pseudomonadales > Pseudomonadaceae > Pseudomonas > Pseudomonas sp. H1_D04. The sequence continues at coordinate 1,212,623 of NZ_CP162826.1, read as the reverse complement.
ACCACCGACGATCCGGACAGCGATGACCCGGACGATGAAGGCGACAGCCAGACATAAAAAACCCCTCCTGCCAGGCTGATGCGCAACCTGGCGGGAAGGGCTGTAGAACTCAAGCAAGGCTCTGGAGTGAAACCCCAGGGCCTTTTTTGTGGGGATCAGGCCACGAACTGCTCGGCATAGTGGCAAGCCACCTGCCGGTTATCCAAGGCGCGCAATTGCGGCTCCTCGCTGCTGCACCGCGCCGTCGCGTACGGGCAGCGCTTGTGGAAAGCGCATCCTGACGGCGGGTTCAGTGGATTGGGCAACTCGCCGACGATTTTGATCTTCGGTTTGTTCGGATCCGGATGAATGGTAGGGGTGGCCGACAACAGCGCCTGGGTGTACGGGTGCAAAGGGCGCGCGTAGATGTCTTCTTTAGGGCCCACCTCCACTGGACGGCCGAGGTACATCACCATCACGTCATCCGCGACGTGCTGCACCACCGCCAGGTTGTGGGAAATGAACACGTAGGCCGTGTTGAATTCCTGCTGCAAATCCATGAACAGGTTGAGTACCTGCGCCTGGATCGACACGTCCAGTGCCGAGGTCGGTTCATCCGCCACCAGCACTTTCGGTTGCAGCATCATGGCGCGGGCCAGGGCGATGCGCTGGCGCTGACCACCGGAGAACATGTGCGGGTAGCGCTGATAATGCTCAGGGCGCAGGCCCACTTGCTTCATCATCGCCTGCACTTTTTCGCGGCGTTCGGCGGCGGACAGATTGGTGTTGATCAACAGCGGCTCGCCGAGTTGATCGCCGACCTTCTGGCGCGGGTTCAACGAGGCGTACGGGCTCTGGAACACCATCTGCACGTCTTTGCGCAATTGCTTGCGCTGGGCCTTGTCGGCGCCGGCCACTTCCTGACCGGCGATTTTCAAGGAGCCGGACGACGGTTCTTCAATCAGCGTCAGTGCACGGGCCAGGGTAGATTTGCCGCAACCCGACTCGCCTACAACCGCGAGGGTCTTGCCGGCTTCCAGTTCGAACGACACACCATTGAGGGCGCGCACGGTGGCGTGGCCCTTGAACAGGCCACGGGACACTTCGTAGTGACGGGTCAGGTCGCGGGCGGTAAGAACGACGGCCATTACGCCACCTCCTGGTTCAAGGGGTAGAAGCAGCGTGCAAGGCTGTTGGATTTAGGGTCGAGGCCCGGGCGTGTCTGACGGCAGCTGTCCTGCACATACGGGCAACGCGGCGACAGCAGGCAACCCTGCGGGCGGTCATAGCGGCCGGGCACGATACCCGGCAGCGTGGCCAGGCGCGTAGCTCCGAGGCTGTGTTCAGGGATCGCCTTAAGCAGCGCTTCGCTGTACGGATGTGCCGGAATGTCGAACAGTTGCGGCACTTGGCCGACTTCCACGGCTTGGCCGGCGTACATCACGCACACGCGCTGGGCGGTTTCCGCCACGACGGCGAGGTCGTGTGTGATCAGCACCAGGCCCATGTTCTGCTCTTTCTGCAGGGCCAGCAGCAGGTCCATGATCTGTGCCTGGATGGTCACGTCCAGCGCGGTAGTCGGCTCATCGGCGATCAACAGCTTGGGCTCACCGGCAATGGCCATGGCGATTGCCACACGTTGGCTCATGCCGCCGGACAGTTGGTGCGGGTAGGCGTCCATACGGCTGGCGGCGCCCGGGATTTCGACCTTTTCCAACAGCTCGATGGCACGCTTGCGCGCTTGCTTGCCGGACATTTTCAGGTGCAGGCGCAGCACTTCCTCAATCTGGAAACCCACGGTGTAGCTCGGGTTCAGCGCAGTCATCGGGTCCTGGAACACCATCGCCAGGTCTTTGCCGACGATCTGGCGGCGCTGGCGGTTGCTCAGCTTGAGCATGTCCTTGCCGTCAAAGTTCAGGGCTTCTGCGGTAACGATGCCGGGATGCTCGATCAGTCCCATCAGCGCCATCATGGTCACGGATTTACCCGAGCCCGATTCGCCAACGATCGCCAGGACTTCGCCTTTGTCGACCGAAATGTCGAGGCCATCGACCACTGGCACGGCGGTCTTGTCGCCGAATCGTACGTTGAGATTCTTGATTTCTAACAGTGACATGGGAATCTCCTCAGGCGGCGTTCTTGAGTTTCGGGTCCAGCGCGTCGCGCAGTCCGTCACCCATCAAGTTGATTGCCAGCACGCTGAGCAAAATGGTCAAACCAGGCAAGCTCACCACCCACCAGGCGCGTTCGATGTAGTCACGGGCCGAAGCCAGCATGGTGCCCCACTCAGGGGTTGGCGGTTGAACGCCCAAACCGAGGAAGCCCAACGCGGCAGCGTCGAGAATCGCCGAAGAGAAACTCAGGGTCGCCTGCACGATCAGCGGTGCCATGCAGTTAGGCAGCACGGTGATGAACATCAGGCGTGGCAGGCCTGCACCGGCGAGGCGCGCGGCGGTCACGTAGTCACGGTTCAACTCGCCCATCACCGCCGCGCGGGTCAGACGCACATAGGACGGCAGCGAGACGATAGCGATGGCGATCACGGTGTTGATCAGGCCAGGGCCGAGGATTGCGACAATGGCAACCGCCAGCAGCAGCGACGGCAGGGCCAGCATGATGTCCATCAAGCGCATGATGGTCGGGCCGAGCAGGCGCGGGAAAAAGCCCGCGAACAGCCCCAGCAGGATGCCGGGAATCAGCGACATCACCACCGACGACAAACCGATCAGCAATGACAGGCGCGAGCCCTGGATCAGGCGCGAGAGCAGGTCACGGCCCAGCTCGTCGGTGCCGAGCAGGAACTGGATCTGCCCGCCTTCCAGCCACGACGGCGGGGTGAGCAGGAAGTCACGGTATTGCTCACTCGGGTTGTGGGGTGCAACCCACGGCGCGAAGATCGCGCAAAACACGATCAACAACATGAAGAACAGGCCGGCAACCGCGCCTTTGTTCTTGGAAAAGGCTTGCCAGAATTCTTTGTACGGGGACGGGTACAGCAGGCTTTGATCGACTGCTGACACGGGAGTAGGTGTGGTCATGGTCATGATCTCAGCGCTGGTGACGGATGCGTGGGTTGGCGAAGCCGTAGAGGATATCCACCACGAAGTTCACCAGGATCACCAGACAGGCGATCAGCAGGATGCCGTTTTGAACCACCGGGTAGTCCCGCGCGCCGATGGCTTCGATCAGCCATTTGCCGATGCCGGGCCACGAGAAGATGGTTTCGGTCAGTACCGCACCGGCCAGCAGGGTGCCGACTTGCAGGCCGACCACGGTCAGTACCGGGATCAGCGCGTTACGAAGGCCGTGGACAAATACCACGCGTGCCGGCGACAGGCCTTTGGCCTTGGCGGTACGGATGTAGTCTTCACGCAGCACTTCGAGCATGGATGAACGGGTCATCCGTGCGATCACTGCCAACGGAATGGTGCCGAGCACGATGGCCGGCAGGATCAGGTGGTGCAGCGCGTCCCAGAACGCGTCCGGCTCGTCAGCCAGCAGGGTGTCGATCAGCATGAAGCCGGTACGCGGCTCGATGTCGTAGAGCAGGTCGATACGCCCGGAAACCGGGGTCCAGCCCAGGCTCACCGAGAAGAACATGATCAGGATCAAGCCCCACCAGAAGATCGGCATCGAATAGCCCGCGAGGGAGATGCCCATCACCCCGTGGTCGAACAGGGATCCTCGCTTGAGTGCCGCGATCACCCCGGCCAACAGGCCCAGGATACCGGCGAACAACAGGGCGGCCATGGACAGTTCCAGGGTCGCCGGGAAAAGGGCGGTGAATTCGGTCCACACGCTGGTACGGGTACGCAGCGATTCGCCAAGGTCGCCTTGGGCGAGTTTGCCGACATAGTCCAAATATTGCGCATACAGCGGCTTGTTAAGGCCAAGGCGCTCCATTGCCTGTGCGTGCATCTCGGGGTCGACTCGTCGTTCGCCCATCATGACTTCGACGGGGTCGCCGGGGATCATGCGAATCAACGCAAACGTCAGCAACGTGATGCCGAAAAACGTGGGGATCAATAACCCCAGTCGGCGGGCAATAAAACTAAACATCTTGGTGTGTACCTCAATCAGCCGGTTAGGCAGGTTCGGCACCGTCCTGGTGGACGGCGCCGAGCGTTTCTCTTATTTACTTCACCTGGGTGGTGGCGAAGTTATTTGTACCTAGAGGGCTTTGGGTAAAGCCTTCTACGTTTTTACGCATGGCGGTGAACAGTTTCGGGTAAGCCATGGGAAGCCATGGTTGGTCCTTTTCGAAAACGTCCTGTGCTTGTTCATAGAGCGCAGCCCGAGCCGCGGGTTCATCAATTGCGCGGGCTTTGTCGATCAGGGCTTGAAACTCTTTGTTACACCAGCGGGCGTAGTTTTCGCCGTTTTTAGCGGCATCGCAACTCAGGTTGGGCGTGAGGAAGTTGTCCGGGTCGCCGTTATCGCCTACCCAGCCAGCCGAGACCATGTCGTGCTCGCCGTTTTTAGCGCGCTTGAGCATCTCGCCCCATTCCATGACTTTGATATTCACTTTCAAGCCAACCTGCGCCAGATCCGCCTGCATGCGCTGGGCGCCGAGCATCGGGTTGGGGTTGGTTGGGCCGCCGCCGTTACGGGTAAACAGGGTGAACTCGGTGCCTTCCGGTACACCGGCTTCCTTGAGCAGGGCGCGGGCTTTGTCGAGGTCACGGGGCGGGTTTTTCAGGTTCGTATTGAAACCCAGCAAAGTCGGTGGATACGGGCCGGTGCCCACGACCGCATTGCCTTTGCCGAACAGGGCTTCGGTATAGCCTGCTTTGTCGAACGCGATATTGATCGCGTGGCGAACCCGTGCATCGCTCATGTACTTGTGAGTGGTGTTCATTGCGGTGTAACTGGTGGTCATCGCCGCCAGTTCATCGACCTTGAGGTTCGGGTCTTTCCTGATGCTTGGAATGTCATCGGGCTTGGGGAACAGCGCGATCTGACATTCGTTCGCCTTGAGCTTCTGCAGGCGTACGTTGTTGTCGGTAGTGACCGCGAGGATCAGCGGATCTGCTGCCGGCTTGCCACGGAAATACTCCGGGTTGGCCTTGAAGCGTACCTGGGCGTCCTTGGCGTAGCGCGTGAAGATGAACGGACCAGTACCGATCGGCTTGGCGTTCAGGTCGTCGGTCTTACCGGACTTGAGCAGTTGGTCGGCGTATTCGGCGGAGTGGATCGAAGAGAACGCCATACCCAGGTCGGCCAAAAACGGTGCTTCAGGACGAGTCAGGGTAAAGACGACGGTGTGATCGTCAGTCTTCTCTACGCTCTTGAGCAGTTCCTTGAAGCCCATGCTTTCAAAGTAGGGATAGCCCACGACGGACTTGTTGTGCCAAGGGTGATTCGGGTCCAGCTGGCGCTGGAAGCTCCACAGCACGTCATCAGCATTCAGGTTGCGCGTGGGTTTGAAGTAGTCGGTAGTGTGGAACTTGATGTCGTCACGCAGGTGGAACGTGTAGGTCAGGCCATCGGCGCTGATCTCTGGCAGGTCTTTGGCCAGTGCAGGCACCACTTCGGTGGTGCCTGGCTTGAAGTCGACCAGGCGGTTGAACATGGTTTCAGCGGCGGCATCGGCGGTGACGGCGGTGGTGTAAAGGACCGGGTCAAAACCTTCCGGGCTGGCTTCGGTGCAGACCACCAGGGGTTTGGCCGATACGCCGATAGCGACGCTTAACAGCGCTGCGGCAACGGCAGCTTGTAGCGGGAGCATTTTCATTCAGAGCCCTCTGCAATCGATGGGACCAGACAAGCGTAGACGGCGGGCTCGTCCTGAGCCCGCCGTCTACCTGGCGCTAATTAAAGAATGTTGAACGGGATGGTGGTAACCAGACGGAATTCGTTCAGGTTGCCGTCAGACTGTTGTTCACTAGCACGGTGCGCTACGTAGGTGGCGCGAATGGTGGTGGCTTTGAGCGGGCCACTTTGCAGGGCGTAAGACGCGCCAACACCGTATTCATAGTGGTGTTCGCCATCCTGAGCCTGGACACCGTCGTAGCCTTTGTTCTCTACACCGCGGTTGCCGGTGTAGTGCGTACCGTCGATGCCCCAGCCGCGAGCGGTGTAGATGTTGAACTTCAGGCCAGGCACGCCGTATTCGGCCATGTTGATACCGTAGGCAACCTGGAAGGACTTCTCGTTCGGGCCGTTGAAGTCCGACGTCAGGGAGTTGGCCAGGTAGATACCGTTGGTTTCGTGCAGGTAGTCGAAGTACTCGTTACCGTTCACTTGCTGGTACGAGAACGTCAGGCTGTGGGCCTGGTGGGTCAGTCCCAGGGACAGGGAGTAGGTATCGTTGTCGATATCCCCCATCAGCTTTTTGCCTTCATCGACGGTTTTGTAGTAGTTGAAGCCGGTGGTCAGGCCCAGTACCGAGCTGTCACCCAGCTCGTGGGTAGCGCCGAAGTAGTACTGGTTCCAGAAGTCCTTCACGTTGGCTGCGAAGAAGCTGGTTTTCAGGCTCTTGAGCGGCTGGTAGTTAGCGCCCAGGGTGTAAACCTTGTCAGTCTCGACGCCCGCTGCGCCCTTGCTGTTGTACTCACTGCGGAACTTCGACAGGCTCTGTTCGGTACGTGGCGAAACGCGATCGAACACGCCGCCCTGGAACGACAGGTTGCTGAATTCTTCGCTGTTGAAGCTCACACCTTCAAAGCTCGACGGCAGGGCACGGTTGCCGATGGTGTCGACGATGCCGCTGCTGAAGTTCTGGCGACCGGCGGTCAGCGTGGTGTTGGATACGCGGAACTTGACGTTGGCCAGGCCCAGTTTGCTCCACTGGTCCACCGCGTCACCGCGGTCGTGGGCCAGGGTGCGGTTGGAGCCGCCGCCGATGTCTTTTTGATCACGGATCAGAGCGATCACGTTGTAGGCCGCAACTTCGGTGCTGACCCCAACGGTGCCTTGGGTAAACCCAGAGGTGTAATTGAGGATGGTGCCTTGGTCCCAGTTGTAACGACGGGAAATGCTGGTCTTGGTCAGGTCGCCTTTATCCTTGAAATAGGTGATGCGGGTGTTGCGGTTGAATTTTTCGTTCGAGTACCAGTTACGCGTGGTGCCGCCCAGGCTTTGACCGTCAATAAAGCCTTTGGCCTCGCTTTGGGCGCTGGTGCCGGCCAACGTGGTAGGAACGAAGTCCTGGCTTTGGGTTTCAGCGTAGGCGGTTGCCGTGATGGTGCTGATGGCCAGGGCCAGAAGCGCTTTGCTGCTCAGTTTCATGGGTGAAGCTCCTTTGGTTCTCTTTTTTTATGCCGGTCTTTTTAGGTGAACCGACTATTGGTGTGTAACTCGTTCAGGCACTTGCAAACGTTTGCCGTAGGAAAAATCCCAATAAAAGGCTGCACGTTTGCCGGAGAGCTGACTTCGCTCTCCTGCAATCCGGTTATTTTCTTATGGGGTAATACTGACGCCCGAGAACACGTTGCGGCCGAAGGGGCTCACTTTGAACCCTTCGACTTTGGTGCTTAACGGCTGGTTGACCGTCGAGTGGGCGACAGGCGTGATCGGCACTTGCTGCTTGAGCAATTGCTGAGCCTGCTTGTAGAGAACAGTCCTTTGTTCGCGGTCGGTGACGACCTTGGCTTGCTTGATCAGCTTGTCGTACGCCGGGTCACACCACATGGAGTAGTTGTTCCCGCCGATAGCGTCGCAGCTGTAGAGGGTGCCCAGCCAGTTGTCCGGGTCACCGTTGTCGCCGGTCCAGCCGATCAGGCTGATATCGTGCTCACCGTTCTTGGTGCGCTTGATGTACTCGCCCCATTCGTAGCTGACGATCTTCACTTTCAGGCCGATCTTGGCCCAATCGCTTTGCAGCATTTCGGCCATCAGCTTGGCGTTGGGGTTGTACGGCCGTTGCACCGGCATCGCCCACAGGGTGATCTCGGTACCTTCCTTCACACCGGCAGCCTTGAGCAGTTCCTTGGCTTTTTCCGGGTTGTAGGCGGCGTCTTTGATGGTGTCGTCGTAAGACCATTGCGTCGGCGGCATGGCGTTGACCGCCAGTTGCCCCGCGCCTTGGTACACGGCATTCAGGATGCTCTGCTTATTCACCGCCATGTCCAGCGCCTGGCGCACTTCGAGCTGGTCGAATGGCTTGTGGCGCACGTTGTAGGCGATGTAGCCGAGGTTGAAGCCCGGTTTGGTCAGCAGTTGAAGCTTCGGGTCGGCCTTGAGCGCATCGACGTCAGCCGGACGCGGATGCAGGGTCACCTGGCATTCCCCGGCCTTGAGCTTCTGCACCCGCACCGAGGCGTCGGTGTTGATGGCGAAAATCAGTTGATCGAGCTGAACTCGACTCGGGTCCCAGTACTGTTTGTTGCCCGTGTAACGGATCTGCGAGTCTTTCTGATAGCGCTGGAACACGAACGGGCCAGTGCCGATCGGTTTTTGGTTGATGTCGCTGGGCTTGCCGCTCTTGAGCAACTGCTCGGCGTATTCGGCTGAGAGAATCGAAGCGAAGCTCATGGCGATGTTTTGTATAAACGCGGCGTCCACCGTGTTCAGGGTCATCACCACGGTGTTTGCGTCGGTTTTTTCGACCTTGGCAATGTTCTTGTTCAGGCTCATCCCGTTGAAGTACGGAAACTCGGTGGGGTAGGCCTTACGGAACGGGTGGTCGGGGTCCAGCATGCGGTTGAAGGTGAACAGCACGTCGTCGGCGTTGAAGTCGCGCGTCGGCTTGAACTCCTTGTTGCTGTGGAATTTCACCCCTTCACGCAGATGGAAGGTGTAGGTCAGACCGTCTTCGGAAATATCCCACTTGGTCGCCAGCCCAGGCTGTACGTTGGTTGCACCTTTTTCAAACTCAACCAGCCGGTTGTACAGCGGCTCGGCCGCGTCGTTGTCGGTGGCGGTGGTGTATTGCGCGGTGTCAAAACCTGCCGGGCTGCCTTCCGAGCAGAACACCAGGCTCTTCTTGTCGGCGGCGTGGCCCATGGTGGCCATGGCCAGCAGGCTGGTGCCAAAAATGGCGGATAGAACGGTGGTATGGCGCATGACGATCCCGATCCTTGTTTGTAGTTGTCATCAGCGAGCAATCACCCAGGCGCAAAGCCAGGGAGACATCACTGATCCCACACACAGCAAGTGCCTTTCCCAAGTCGGAGCCTCTGCTGTCCTACGACGTTATGGGTCGCGGACTTCACAGTAAATGCGCCAAATTGGATTGACCCTGTAGGCAACGGAGTCCCGTTTCGCAGTTCGTTGCTGTAGGAAGCATCGGCTGCGAACGTGGTCAATTTCCTAAGGGCCAGGCGGATGTAATAACGGCGACGTTACGAAACGTCGCCGTCAATGATCCTTACTTGCCGCTGACGCTCACGCCGTAGAAGGAGTTCAAGCCAAACGGGCTGATCTTGAAGTCCTGCACGGTGTTGCGCATGGGTTGATACACCGTCGAGTGCGCGATAGGTGTCATCGGGACTGCATCTTTGAGGATATGTTGCGCCTGCTTATACAGCTCGGTGCGTTTGGCGACATCCGATGTGGCCTTGGCTTCTTTCACGACGCCGTCGAATTTCTTGTCGCACCACTTGGAGAAGTTGTTGCCGGACAGGGAATCGCAGCCAAACAGCACGTTCAGCCAGTTGTCCGGGTCACCATTGTCGCCGCTCCAGCCAATGATCATGGCCTGGTTCTCGCCGCCTTTGGAACGCTTGATGTACTCGCCCCACTCGTAGCTGGTGATCTTGACCTTCAGGCCGATCTTGGACCAGTCGTTCTGCAGCATTTCAGCCATCAGTTTGGCGTTCGGGTTGTACGGACGCTGAACCGGCATGGCCCACAGCACGATTTCGGTACCTTCCTTGACGCCCGCTTCCTTGAGCAGCGCCTTGGCTTTCTCGGGGTTGTAGGCGGCGTCCTTGATGGTGGTGTCGTAGGACCATTGGGTCGGCGGCATGGCGTTGACGGCCAGTTGGCCGGCGCCCTGGTAAACGGAGTCGATGATCTGCTGCTTGTTGACCGACATGTCCAGCGCCTGGCGCACGCGCAGGTCAGCCAGTGGGTTGGGCTGGTCGCTGCCCTTGACCTTGTCCATGACGTTGTAGGCGACATAACCCAGGTTGAAACCGGCCTGGTTCGGCAGTTTCAGGTCCTTGTCTTCGCCCAGCGCCTTGAGGTCGGCCGGACGCGGGAAGAGGGTGATCTGGCATTCGTTTTTCTTGAGCTTCTGGATACGCACCGACGGGTCGGTGGTGATAGCGAAGATCAGGTTGTCGATCTTCACGTCTTCAGGTTTCCAGTAGTCCTTGTTGCCGGTGTAACGAATGTTCGAGTCTTTCTGGTAGCTCTTGAACACGAACGGGCCAGTGCCGATTGGCTTCTGGTTGATGTCCTGAGGCGTACCGTTCTTCAGCAACTGGGCGGCATATTCGGCCGACTGGATCGACGCGAAGCTCATCGCCAGGTTTTGGATAAAAGCGGCGTCCACGGTGCCAAGGGTGAACTTGACGGTGTGGGCGTCGACTTTCTCGATGTTCTTGATGTTGGTGTCCATACCCATGTCCGTGAAGTACGGGAACTCAGTGGGGTAGGCCTTACGGAATGGATCGTCTTTGTTGATCATTCGGTTGAAGGTGAACAGTACGTCGTCAGCCGAGAATTCACGAGTGGGCTTGAAGTACGGGGTGGTGTGGAACTTGACGCCTTCGCGCAGGTGGAAGGTGTACGTCAGGCCATCCGGGGATACGTCCCAGCTGGTGGCGAGGCCAGGAACAACAGCGGTGCCGCCACGTTCGAACTGGCTCAGACGGTTGAACATGGTTTCGGCCGAAGCATCGAAGTCTGTTCCGGTGGTGTACTGGCCTGGATCGAAACCGGCCGGGCTCCCTTCGGAGCAGAACACCAGGTTAGTCGCCGCTTGGGCGAAAGGGGCTGCGGCCATAAGGCCAGCGCTAACAATTAACGGAATGACTGCGTGTTTAAGCATGTTGGCCTCATGATTTGTTGTCATTTTTGGTGGTGAGGGCGACCTCGTGAGTCGGCCTGCGGATACTTATGCAGGCGCCATACCCATTGCAAGATGCTGAACCGTTGCAGGCGGGAAAGAGTGGTACGAACGTACAGGAATGTCGCAATTATGAAAGTTTTGACATATTTGTATCTGTTTTGAGGGTTTTTTCGGTGCGCAGGGCGCACCAAAAAAGCCCAACCAAGGCGTCTAGCGCACTTGGTTGGGGCGTCGCTGTTACTTATCTAGACTCACGCCGTAGAAGGGCGTCAGGCCAAACGGGCTGATCTTGAAGTCTTTGACTTCTTTGCGCAGGGGTTGGAAAACCGTCGAGTTTGCAATAGGCGTTATAGGTAATTGTTCTTTAAGAATTTTTTGCGCCTGTTGATACCACTTGATGCGCTGCTCACGGTCACTGCTGACCTTTGCTTGCTGCACCAGCTTGTCATAGGCCGGGTTACACCATTTGGCGTAGTTGCTGCCCTTCACCGCGGCACAACTGTAGAGCACGCCGAGCCAGTTATCCGGGTCGCCGTTGTCACCGGTCCAGCCGTAAATCATCGCGTCGTGCTCGCCATTTTTGGCGCGCTTGATGTACTCGCCCCATTCATAACTGACGATATTGGCCTTGATGCCCACTTTTTCCCAATCCTGCTGGATCATCTGCGCCGACATGCGCGCATTCGGGTTGGACGCGCGTTGTACGGTCATCGCCCACAGGTTGATGGTGGTACCGGGTGCAACCCCTGCTTCTTTAAGTAGCGCCTTGGCTTTGGTGGGATCGTAAGGGGCGTCCTTGATGGTGGGGTCATAAGACCACTGCGCCGGTGGCAGTGCGTTCTGCGCCAATTGCCCGGCGCTCTGGTACACGGCCTTGATGATCGCCGGCTTGTCGATCGCCATGTCCAGGGCTTGGCGCACCTTGAGCTGGTCCAGTGGCGGGTGGGTCACGTTGTACGCCAGGAAGCCCAGGTTGAACCCGGCTTGCTGCAGCACGCGCAAATTCGGGTCTTGTTTCATCACTTCGATATCGGCGGGGCGCGGGTAACCGCTGACCTGGCATTCGCCGGCCTTGAGTTTTTGCAGGCGCGACGCGGCATCCGGGGTGATGGCGAACACCAGGTTATCGAGCTTTACGTCCTCGGGTTTCCAATACTGTTTATTGGCCACGTAGCGAATCTGCGAGTCCTTTTGGTAGCGCTTGAACACAAATGGTCCGGTGCCCACCGGCTTCTGATTGATGTCCGAGGCTGCGCCTTGCTTGAGCAATTGCGCGGCGTACTCGGCGGACTGCACCGAGGCAAAGCTCATGGCCAGGTTTTGCACGAAGGACGCATCGACGTTGTTCAGGTTGAAACGCACGGTATGTTCGTCGAGGTTTTCGACGCTTTTGATCGTGGTGTTCAGGCCCATGTCAGTGAAGTACGGCGATTCGGAAGGGTAGGCCTTGCGAAACGGACTGTCGGCATCGAGCAGACGGTTGAAGGTGAACAGCACGTCTTCGGCATTGAAGTCACGGGTGGGCGTGAAGAAATCGGTGGTGTGGAACTTGACGCCATCGCGCAGGTGGAAGGTATACGTCAGGCCATCGCTGGACACATCCCAGCTTGTTGCCAGACCGGGTTCGACTTCGGTGCCACCGCGCTTGAATTGGGTCAGACGGTTGAACACGGTTTCGGCGGAAGCATCAAAATCAGTGCCGCTGGTGTACTGGCTGGGATCGAATCCAGCGGGGCTCGCTTCGGAGCAATAGACCAGGGTGCTGGCGGCCTGGGCCATTGGCATGAACGCCAGCAGGCCGGCGGCGAGGAGGAGCGGTTTTAAGGCGATTCTTTCCATGGAGACCCCTGAAGTGGCAGGCATGTAACCGTAGCCAAATGAAAACGGCGGTGACCGAGGTTACCGCCGTTCAGGGGCGTCATGTAAGGGGGCGTTGTAGCCAGGCTTCGGCTATGGGGCGACCACTACTTCGATGTGAGTGGGGGCGTCTTTGTCGATCGTGAATAAACTATCCAGATCATTGCCTTCCCGGATCGTGAACGTTCTCTTGATGATCACCTCCACACCCGGAACACGGTTGATATCTTTTTCCGGGTTGGAGAGGTGCCCTTTGGAGGTGATCCGGACCGTTGTCACGCTATCGGACCCGCCATTAGACACATCGTGATTGATGTGGAACTGGGTGTCGTCAGCGCCAAAGTAGTAGCCATCCTGCAGTACCGAACTGCCGTTCAATTCAATGGTGGCCGGGGCTATTGAGCCTTGATGGGCTACTTCGGAAATGCGTGCACGTAGGTCCGCATCAACAATTGCGCTCTCAAACTGCCTGAGCCTCGCTTGCCTGATGCTTTCGGCCGAACCCGCCGTGGCGTCCAGTTGCAGGGTCTCGGTTAGCCCATTTTCGGTCGAGGTGACGCTGTAGGGATTGCGGTTTATATCCAAAACAAAGTTGGGTGAGTATTCGCTGGAGCTGTGTTCCGTGAGCTGTGCCTTTTCACCCGATTCAACGGAAAATCCAGTCTCGTCGATGTTCCAAAACACCTTGAAATTCGCTCTGGGGCGGCTTCCGCTGACCTCGAAATTGGTAGTGGCGAAGTCGTAGTTGGTTCCCGCTTTGATTTTCAAGAATTCATCGACTCTTGCGGAACCTTCCATCTGTTTGCCGTCGGTATTGAGGAAATGATTGGCAAAGGACGGTGTGGGCTTTATTTCCTCGATTTGTGGGGGTGAGATGCTGCGCCCCCAGGGCAACCTGATACCGCCGTTTCCTTTGGCCGACACCCATTCGCCATTGCCCGAAGAGTGGACTGTCGTCACTGGCAGTCTGGTTTCGCGGTCAATGATCTGCACATAGTTGTTGCTCAGTTTGAAATCCTCCCGGATCTCGTACACCTTGCTGGTGCCGGTTGCGTCGGCGTAGCGGATGAGCCAGCGGTCGGCGCCTGTGCTCGCATCCTTGATCTGATAAATACCCTTGGCGTTGGGTGCAGTGTTTTTGATCAGTTGCTCGCCGTCCGGCACCGCGTGCTGGCTGATGTTCCCCGCTTGGCTGGGGCGCAGCCGGTTGCCAGGCAGTCCTTTAGTTGGAACGCTGATGTCATCGGTATTTTTTGGGGGCTTGGGAGCGTTCACGAACTCAAAGTCGTGTGTCTGCGAGTTTCGCTTCCAGGTGTAATTTTCGGCACTCGGGAGGCCAGTACCCTTGAGGGTGTCACTCAGTCCGGACTCTACAGCGCCTGGAGCAAGTTCATGGGCTAATTGCAGGCTTGATATGACCGCTGCTGCATTGCCTCCCACACGATCTTCTGCCGTCATACCGTAGAGGCCATCATGGACGCCGAATACGATGTTGCCCGTGTTACCAATGACAGGGACGTACCCGAATGTATTACCCCAGAAGTCTTTCGCAGACTTCCAGTCCTGCTGCGAGGAACCAAAGACTTCAGTCTGGTCGGACCATAACGCATTCTTGGCATTCACCGCTTGATAGTGAGAGGCCACGCCATTGTTCAAGGTGCCAAACTTCAACCGATAATCACCGCCTCGGGCTCGGGTGTAGTTAAATAGTTGCGCCGCCGGTATCTCCTCATCTGAAAGAAAGTTGTGATAGCCAGGGAAGTGGGCATTGGCTCCTGAAATTAACGTATCAAGCACGTAGGCCGCACTTGGCCAGTGCGAATCCTTGCCTCCTTGTATGTCTCGGGTATTAAAACTTCTTAGTAAGTTGGCGTGGTTGTCTTTAGCCCAGCTTGCAAAATCTGCATCACCATGTAACTCATGGGCAGAACCATTCTTGATGTCAATCATTAACCCTTGGTTGGGCCGGTGTTCATAATTTCCATCATAAGGGGTGTACGCAATAAAGGCATATCCTGACATTGGATAGCCGTATACGTTTGGAATGATGACTTGCGAGTTGTTGTCCAGGGTGCGCGCGACCGCTTGTTGCCCTTGAGGGCTTAACTTGTTAAAGCTCCCTATATCACTGCGCAGGCTTTGCAATGTTCCTTTTACAACATACGCGTCCGCTTCTCCCGAGATGGCCGCCAGTGGGCCCGAAGGATCGCGCATGGGTTTGGATACTTCATTTTCCCAATGATTTTGAAGGGTTTTACCAACCGACTCCAGTTGGTCGATCTTCCTTTTATCCTTCGCCGCTATATCCATTTCGTTGAAGTTGACCGGGCCGCCCCGTTGCACTTTATCGTGCGCTAAAGCACCTGCTGCAATTTCCCATGCAAAGTAGGTGCGCTCCGACCTGCTGCTCAGGTTTTCCGGCTTTCCCATTCCCGTGTAGGAAGAGAACGTCACTGTGAATTTTTCATGAGGGTCGTACCCCGCGGCCAATAAACCACCGCTGAAGTAGCCGGCGGGCTCCATGAACAGTCGGGCATTCTGGAAGTTAACGCTTCTTTCACCCTGATGGATGCTGGGTATTTTTTCAGTCAGCATCATGACGCGAAAAGCGTAATCATTGATGCGCTGCTTGCGTTCTTGCAGGGTGTAGCCAGCCGAAGGCGCAGATAAAGTGTCTGACCCATAAATCACTCTTGTTTGGACAGCTGCTTCAGGATTGCTGGGCGTGGCCGGACTCGTCGTATGGCGCGAGGTGCCCCTTCCGCTCTCAGTTATATTCTGTGAAGAGGGGGGAGCGCTGATTGAATGAGCATGATGGCGATGTGCAGGTGGAAGTGGGGACGCTGAATGTATGTTCATTAAAGGCTCATTTTACTCGTGGATGTCATAGTGTTAATCGTCCGTCGCCAAGCAATAGCTTCGGTGTGACTATTGTTTTCAACTGCCGGTATTTTGATGCTGGTTAGATCATGTTTCGCGTCGTTTCCATTGGGTTAACTCTCGCAATCCCATCATCCTTATGAGCGCTCGAATAATGTTTTATATGTCGATCTATCAGGCAAAAGTGTTTGTTCCGACTTTTTGGTGGTGTCTGGTTGCCCTGTGCCTGAATAGAATTGTGTTGTAATTGAAATTTACGGTTTTCGTGTTTTGCGCCGAAGCATAAAAGTTGTGTGAATGGTTCCTGTTGGTGTGTTCGATTAGTTAAGCAGTGAGTTAGAAGTGGTTGGCTTAACTAAGTGGCAGTCCACAAGGCAACGGTTCAATTTTTATGTTGGCGTTTTATGTGCAATTTATTTTTAAGTATAGGTCTGCTTCGTTCGGGGGCAGCTGTATCGGCATCGCCCTCTTTGATAGCGGTGACCCTATTAAAGTGTGGTTTGTTTGGCGGGCGCCGCTGGGCGTTATTGCATTGATGGAATGACAGGCAAAAAAAAGCGCAGCCATCAGGCTGCGCCGTTTTTATGAATTGAAACGGTTACTGCAAGACTTCGATCACCCCATCGGCGCTCATGTTGACCTGGCTGGTACCGGCCTCGACTTCCGGCGTCGGTGCAGAATCCATCTCGGCAGCTTTCATCATCATCGCGCCGCGTGCGTAGGGTTGTGGATAACCATTGGTGTTGAAGTTCAGGTTGACGATTTTGTAACCTTTGCCGCCCAGGGCGTCGGTGGCCAGTTGCGCGCGCGCTTTGAAGGCAGCCACCGCGTCCTTGAGCAGGGCGTCTTCGCTGGCCTTGCGGGTGCTGTCGGCGATGGCGAAATCCATGCTGTCCATTTTCAGGGTGCTCAGCAGCTCGCCTGTGAGTTTGGACAGTGCCGGGAAGTCCGCGCTTTCCAGACGCAGTTCGGCACGTTCACGCCAGCCGGTAATTTTCTGGGTCTTGTTGTCGTAGATCGGGTAGCTGTTGCGGCTGCCCTGGCGCAGAGTCACAGCCTTGACTTCACGAGCCTGGCCCAGCGCTGTGTTCATGGCGGTGGTGATAGTGGCGGCGAGTTTGGCCGGGTCACTGTTCTGGGACTCGGTGTAGAGCGTAACGATCATCTTGTCGCGGGCCACTTCCTGGCTGACTTCGGCACGCAGAGAGATCTGGTTGTAATGCAGCTCATCGGCGGCCAGCGCCGGAAGGCTGGCCAGCGCGCTGAGGGTGAGAACGGCTGCACTGCGATTGAAACGAGACATGGAAGCTCCTTGGGATATTCGTGTTCGGTATGACTGTAGACGGCGACGTGGGGTTCTTCGGGTTTACACAATACAAACAAATTGTAGAAGGGCCGTTTGCCAGGCTCAGCGACTGCGCCTTGCCGGGTGGAAGCGGTGGGCCTGTAGCTGAGGTTCTATTTCAGAACTTCCGCAACCAGCCCTCGGTCCTGCTGTGATCAAGTACAGTCATGGGCACCGCCTGAGTGACGCGTGGGAAATGCGCCTTGGGTGGTCCGTCGTTCACAGCGGTTCCTGAATGAATGCCGCAGAATATGTGTGCGAATGTGCTGTGGCGGTTTGCCGCACGCACCCTGCCATCGTCGTGTCTTGGTTATACTCGATGCGATCTACCCGCTGCGCTCACCGGGAGAGCTCATGCTCGCCGCCGTAAAACTGACTTCCGCCACCCGCCAGAATCTCTGGCGCCTGACGTTCATTCGTACCCTGGTACTGGCCGCACAGGCCGGTTCGGTCGGGCTTGCCTATTGGTTCGACCTGCTGCCGCTGCCTTGGCTACAACTGGGCGTGACCCTTGGTTTCTCTATCGTGCTGTGCGTGTTCACTGCCATCCGCTTGCGCACTACATGGCCGGTGACCGAACTTGAATACGCGCTGCAACTGGCCTGCGATCTGTTTATCCACAGTGTGTTGCTGTATTTCTCCGGTGGCTCCACCAACCCGTTCGTGTCTTATTACCTGGTGCCGTTGACCATCGCCGCCGTGACGTTGCCGTGGCGCTACTCGGTGGTGCTGTCGGGTATCGCCCTGACCCTCTACACCTTGCTGCTGGCACAGTTCTACCCGCTGCAAACGTTCCCAATTGCCCGGGAAAACCTGCAGATCTATGGGATGTGGCTGAGTTTTGCCCTGTCTGCCGCCGTCATTACCTTCTTCGCCGCGCGCATGGCCGAAGAACTGCGCCGCCAGGAAGAACTGCGCGCCATTCGCCGTGAAGAAGGCCTGCGCGACCAGCAATTGCTGGCCGTTGCCACCCAGGCCGCCGGAGCCGCCCACGAGTTGGGTACGCCGCTGGCCACCATGAGCGTGCTGCTTAACGAAATGGTTCAGGACCACCCCGATCCTGCGCTGCAAGAAGACCTCGGCGTATTGCGCGAGCAGGTCAAGCAGTGCAAGCAGACTTTGCAGCAATTGGTGCGCGCCGCCGAAGCCAATCGCCGCCTGGCGGTGGAGATGCAGGACGTGACACAGTGGCTCGACGAAGCGCTCAACCGCTGGCACCTGATGCGTCCCGAAGCCAGTTATCGTTTCAGTCTGCTGGGGCAGGGCACAGTACCGCGCATGGCGCCGCCGCCGGACCTGACTCAGGCGCTGCTCAATCTGCTGAACAATGCTGCCGACGCCTGCCCGGAAGGCCTTGGCGTACAGTTGGATTGGGACGCAGAAAACGTGACCATCAGCATTCGTGACCACGGCGCCGGCGTGCCGCTGGCTATTGCCGAGCAGATCGGCAAACCTTTCTTTACCACCAAGGGCAAAGGCTTCGGCTTGGGCCTGTTTTTGAGCAAGGCCAGCGTGACCCGCGCGGGTGGCTCAGTGAAGCTCTATAGTCATGAGGAAGGCGGCACGCTCACCGAGCTGCGCCTGCCCCGTGTTGCACGAGGAGATATCGATGAGTGACGAGATCCAAGTCGAAGGCGAAGAACTGCCGCACCTGCTGCTGGTAGATGACGACGCTACCTTTACCCGCGTGATGGCGCGCGCCATGAGCCGTCGCGGCTTTCGTGTGAGCACCGCAGGTTCGGCTGAAGAAGGCCTGACCATCGCACAGGCCGATTTGCCGGACTACGCCGCGCTCGACCTGAAGATGGACGGCGACTCCGGTCTGGTGCTGCTGCCCAAGCTGCTGGAACTCGACCCGGAAATGCGCGTGGTGATTCTCACCGGTTACTCCAGCATCGCCACCGCCGTCGAGGCCATCAAGCGCGGCGCCTGCAATTACCTGTGCAAACCGGCAGACGCCGACGATGTGCTGGCCGCCTTACTCTCCGAGCATGCCGACCTCGACACCCTGGTACCGGAAAACCCGATGTCGGTGGACCGCCTGCAGTGGGAGCACATTCAGCGTGTCCTGACCGAGCACGAAGGCAACATCTCCGCTACTGCCCGCGCCCTGGGCATGCACCGCCGCACCCTGCAACGCAAGCTGCAGAAACGTCCGGTACGACGCTGAACCTAGGCTGAACAACCCGCTTCAGGCCGCACGGAGCCCTGAACCGATCAACTATGATCGGTTCAAACGCCTGCCTTCTTTCCTACGAGCCTGAACGATGAATCAGAACGCTGAGTACTCTGCGGTCAACGACGCTGTGCGTGGGCAATTTTTTCGGCGAACCTGGGCGATGATCACGCCCTATTGGCACAGTGAAGAGAAGGGTAAGGCCTGGTGGTTGCTGGCAGCGGTGATCGCCCTGTCGCTGTTCAGCGTGGCGATTTCCGTGTGGCTCAACCACTGGTACAAGGACTTCTACAACGCCCTCGAGAACAAAGACACCGCCGCTTTCTGGCAGCAGATCGGCTATTTCTGCGGCATCGCAGCGGTGGCCATTCTCGCCGCGGTGTACCGTCTTTACCTGACGCAGATGCTGACCATTCGCTGGCGGGCGTGGCTCACTGAAAAGCATTTTGCGCGTTGGCTAAGCCAAAAAAACTACTACCAGCTGGAGCAGGGCGGTTACACCGACAACCCGGACCAGCGTATATCGGAAGACCTCAATAGCTTCACCTCGAACACGTTAAGTCTTGGCCTCGGGCTGCTGCGCAATGTCGTCAGCCTCGTCTCGTTCTCCGTCATCCTGTGGGGCGTGTCGGGTAGCATTGAAGTGTTCGGCATCACCATCCCCGGCTACATGTTCTGGTGTGCGTTGGTTTACGCCGGTGTCGGCAGTTGGTTGACCCATCTGATCGGTCGCCGCTTGATTGGCTTGAGCAACCAACAACAACGTTTCGAAGCTGACCTGCGTTTCTCCATGGTGCGGGTGCGCGAGAATGCCGAAAGCATTGCCCTGTACAACGGCGAGCCCAACGAGAACCAGCGCTTGAGCGCGCGTTTCGGCAAGGTCTGGCACAACTTCTGGGACATCATGAAGGTGTCCAAGCGCCTGACATTCTTCACCGCCGGCTATGAGCAGATTGCGATTGTCTTTGCATTTGTCGTGGCCGCGCCTCGCTACTTTGCCGGCAAGATCGAACTGGGTGAGCTCATGCAAATCAACTCGGCGTTCGGCAACGTGCAAAGTAACTTCAGCTGGTTTATCAGCGCTTACACCGACCTGGCCGCCTGGCGTGCTACCAGTGACCGTCTGCTGAGCTTCCAGCAAGCCATGAGTGAAAACGAGCAACGCCCGGCAGCCATAGAGGTCAGCGCGGAGGGCGAGCGTCTGGTAGTGCAGGGCTTGGGCATGAACCTGAGCGATGGTCGCCACTTGCTGACCGATGCCAACATGATTGTTGAACCAGGCCAGCGCCTGATGCTCAGCGGCCGTTCCGGCAGCGGCAAAAGCACCTTGCTGCGCGCGATGGGCCATCTGTGGCTGGAGGGTTACGGCAGCATTCGCATGCCGGCGGCGCGTTATCTGTTCCTTCCGCAGAAGCCCTACCTGCCGATTGGTACGTTGAAATCCGTGTTGAGTTATCCACAGGACGACAGCACCTACCCGGCAGAGCGTTATGCACAGGTCCTGGAAACTTGCCGCCTGCCGCACCTGGTCACGCGTTTGGACGAGGCCAACCACTGGCAACGCATGCTTTCACCGGGCGAGCAACAACGCCTGGCCTTTGCCCGTGCCTTGCTGTTCGCGCCGCAATGGCTGTACATGGACGAAGCGACTTCGGCGATGGATGAAGAGGATGAGGCGACGCTGTATAAGGCGCTGATCGATGAGTTGCCGGGGCTGAGCATTGTCAGTGTCGGCCACCGCAGCAGCCTCAAGCGCTTCCATGGGCGGCATGTGCGCATCGAGGCAGGGTGGCTTCAAGAACAGCCGGTGGCCTGAAAACCAATGTGGGAGGGGGCTTGCCCCCGATAGCTGTGTGTCAGTCTGCACATGTATCAACTGATCTACCGCTATCGGGGGCAAGCCTCCTCCCACAAGAGCGAGGCCCAACAAAAAAGCCCGGTTGATCATCGATCAACCGGGCTTTTTTTATTGCTTGAAAATAACTTACTTCTTCAAGCCGTAATGCTCATCCAACATCCCTGGGGCGTTTGGCGTTTTTGGCGCGTAGTCCCTAGGTGGCTCCTGGTTTTCCCGAGGTGGGGTCAGGCGTTCCCGCGGAGTTTGCGGTGCATCGGAATGCAGCGCAGCCAGCAGACGCTGACGAGTGATGTCGTCGAGGGCGAGGCGATTGGCGCCATCGGCGAGATGATCCTGTACTTCCTGATAGCTCTGAGTGAGCTTCTTGACCAGGTTTGCGGTGCTGTTGAAGTGGGTAACAACCTCGTTCTGATAACTGTCAAAACGTTCCTGAATGTCATCCAACTGACGCTGCGTGCGGTTAGGCGCGGCATTCGGCAGCAGGCGAGCAACCAGGAATCCAATGGCGACACCGGCAACCAGGGCAAGAGTCGGCAACAACCAAACTAAGAGCGAGTGTTCCACGAGTCCTTCCTCTATAAACGGCTTTGCTTTACGTTAACGGCTCAAACCTGCGCTGTATACCGCGATTAAGCTCGCAATGATGCCATGCACAGACTTTTAGCTAGACGAGTCGACCCTTTGAGAGGTCACGGAGTTCATTCCTTGCTCATGCGTGAAACCCCCGTTTTGATCGATGGCCCGGTAGGCCAATTGGAAGCCCTGTACCTGGATCACCCCGAGCCACGTGGCCTGGCGCTGATCTGCCACCCTAATCCGGTGCAGGGCGGGACCATGCTCAATAAAGTCGTTTCGACCCTGCAACGTACCGCCCGCGACGCCGGTTTGATTACGCTGCGTTTTAATTACCGTGGCGTCGGTGCGAGTGCCGGTACCCACGACATGGCCACTGGCGAAGTCGACGATGCTGAAGCGGCCGCTACCTGGCTGCGGGAAAAACATCCCGGACTGCCGATGACCTTACTTGGTTTTTCCTTCGGTGGTTATGTGGCAGCCAGCCTCGGTGGTCGCCTGGAAGCCAAGGGCGAAAAACTCGCACACCTGTTTATGGTCGCTGCCGCTGTGATGCGCCTGCGCGACACGGATGTACTGCCCCAAGGCTGCCCGTTGACCCTGATCCAGCCGGAAACCGACGAAGTGGTCGAGCCGCAACTCGTCTACGACTGGTCCGCGGCCCTGAATCGCCCCCATGAGCTGCTGAAAGTGGCAGAATGCGGACACTTTTTTCATGGCAAGCTGACCGATCTCAAGGATCTGGTACTGCCGCGCCTCTCGAATTGATAGCAGTCTGATAAGCGATTACCCATGACGACTCGTACCCGTATCCTCACCGGCATCACCACCACTGGCACGCCGCACCTGGGCAACTACGCCGGTGCGATCCGCCCGGCGATCCTGGCCAGCCAGGACGCCAACGCCGATTCCTTCTACTTCCTGGCCGACTACCACGCCCTGATCAAATGCGATGACCCGCAGCGCATCCAGCGCTCGCGTATGGAAATCGCTGCGACCTGGCTGGCCGGTGGCCTGGATGTGGATCGAGTGACCTTCTACCGGCAGTCCGACATTCCAGAGATCCCCGAGCTCACCTGGCTGCTGACCTGCGTCGCCGCCAAGGGCCTGCTCAACCGCGCCCACGCCTACAAGGCCTCGGTGGACAAGAACGTGGAAACCGGCGAAGACCCGGACGCGGGCATCACCATGGGCTTGTACAGCTATCCGGTGCTGATGGCGGCCGACATCCTGATGTTCAACGCGCACAAAGTGCCGGTCGGCCGTGACCAGATCCAGCACGTGGAAATGGCCCGCGACATCGGCCAGCGGTTCAACCACCTGTTCGGTAACGGCAAAGAATTCTTCACCATGCCCGAGGCGTTGATCGAAGAAAGCGTTGCCACCTTGCCGGGCCTGGACGGCCGCAAGATGTCCAAGAGCTACGACAACACCATCCCGTTGTTCACCAGCGCCAAGGACATGAAAGACGCCATCTCGCGGATCGTCACCGATTCGCGCGCACCCGGCGAAGCCAAGGACCCGGACAACTCGCACCTGTTCACCCTCTATCAGGCGTTTGCCAGCAAGGCCCAGGAAGAAGAGTTCCGCGGCGAGTTGCTGCAAGGCCTGGGCTGGGGCGAGGCCAAGAGTCGTCTGTTCCAGCTGTTGGACGGCCAACTGGGCGAAGCCCGCGAACGCTATCATCAACTGATGTCGCGCCCGTCGGACATGGAAGACCTGCTGCTGGTCGGCGCCAAGAAGGCCCGTGCCGTGGCCGCACCTTTCCTCGCCGAGTTGCGTGAGGCGGTTGGCTTGCGTTCATTCGTCGAGCAGGCTGCTGCTCCCGTCAGCACCAAGAAGAAAGTCGCAAAAGCAGCGCGCTTTGTGAGCTTTCGCGAAGACGACGGCAGCTTCCGCTTCCGCCTATTGGCTGCCGATGGCGAGCAACTGCTGCTGTCGCGCAACTTTGCCGACGGTAAAGCCGCTGGCGCAGTGACCAAGCAGCTGCAAAGTGGCGTGATGCTGGACGTGCGTCCTGAAGCCTTGGGCTTCAGCGTTTGGCTGGACGGCGCGGCCGTGGCCGACAGCGCTCAGTTCGCCGACAGCGCGACCCGCGATGCCGCCATCCAAGCGTTGCGCATCGCGTTGACCCCAATCGAGGATTAACCCGACCAAGGGTTGATTGCCATTATCCAGGGCCGTCGTTACAGTGACGGCCCGTTTTTGTTGCCTTGCTAACGAAATTATGACGCCCCTAGAACGATATCAAGCTGATCTGAAACGCCCTGAGTTCTTCCATGACGCGGCCCAGGAAACGGCGGTGCGTCATTTGCAACGTCTGTACGACGACCTGGTTGCGGCCTCGCAAAGCAAGCCAGGGATGCTCAGCAAGCTGTTTGGCAAGAAAGACCATGCGCCGGTCAAAGGCCTGTATTTCTGGGGCGGCGTGGGCCGTGGCAAGACCTATCTGGTCGACACCTTCTTCGAAGCGCTGCCGTTCAAGGAAAAGGTCCGCACCCACTTCCACCGCTTCATGAAGCGTGTGCACGAAGAGATGAAGACCCTGCCGGGTGAGAAAAACCCGCTGACCATCATCGCCAAGCGCTTCTCCGATGAAGCGCGGGTGATCTGCTTCGATGAATTCTTCGTCTCCGATATCACCGACGCCATGATCCTTGGCACCCTGATGGAAGAGCTGTTCAAGAACGGCGTGACCCTGGTCGCCACCTCGAACATCGTGCCGGACGGCTTGTACAAAGACGGCCTGCAACGTGCGCGCTTCCTGCCAGCCATCGCGTTGATCAAGCAGAATACCGAGATCGTCAACGTCGACAGCGGTGTTGACTACCGCCTGCGCCATCTGGAGCAAGCGGAGCTGTTCCACTTCCCGCTGAATGAAGCCGCCCACGAAAGCCTGCGCAAAAGCTTTCGCGCGCTGACGCCGGAATGCACCCAGGCGGTGGAAAACGACAAGCTGATGATCGAGAACCGCGAAATCATCGCACTGCGTACCTGCGATGACGTGGCCTGGTTCGAATTCCGCCAATTGTGCGACGGTCCGCGTAGCCAGAACGACTACATCGAACTGGGCAAGATTTTCCACGCGGTGATCTTGAGCGGCGTGGAACAGATGAGCGTCACCACCGACGACATCGCGCGCCGTTTTATCAACATGGTCGATGAGTTCTACGACCGTAACGTGAAGCTGATCATCTCGGCGGAAGTCGAGCTCAAGGACCTGTATACCGGCGGCCGCTTGAACTTTGAGTTCCAGCGCACACTGAGCCGCTTGCTTGAGATGCAGTCCCACGAGTTCCTGTCGCGCGGGCACAAACCCTAAGACCGACACAGTAAAAAATGCGGGAGGGGGCTTGCCCTCGATAGCGGTCTTTCAGTAACAGATGCACTGACTGATCCGCCGCTATCGGGAGCAAGCCCCCTCCCGCATTTGCTTACGCGGCCTGCTGGAACTGCTGGCGATATTGGTTTGGTGACAACTCAGTGTGTTGCCTGAACAACCGCGCAAAGAAACTCGCATCGTCGTAACCCACCTCATAACTGATGGTCTTGATGCTCTTGCGGCTGCCCGAGAGTAGGCCTTTTGCCGTCTCGATACGCAGTCGTTGCAGGTAATGCAGCGGCTTATCGCCGGTGGCGGTCTGGAAGCGCCGCATGAAGTTGCGGATGCTCATGCCGTGCTCCCGGGCGACGTCTTCGAAGCGGAATTTGTCGGCAAAATGCTCTTCGAGCCAATGTTGGATCTGCAGGATGATCACGTCCTGGTGCAGCTTCTGCCCACCAAAGCCGATACGCCCCGGCGAGTAGCTGCGCTGCACTTCGTAGAGAATGTCACGGGCCACGGCCTGGGCGATGTTGGCGCCGCAGAAGCGTTCGATCAGGTAGATATACAGGTCGCACGCTGAGGTAGTGCCACCGGCGCAATACAGGTTGTCGGCGTCGGTGAGGTGCTTGTCCTGGTTGAGCTGGACCTTGGGAAAGCGTTCGCTGAATGCATTGAAGAAGCGCCAGTAGGTGGTCGCCTCCTTGCCATCGAGCAGTCCAGCTTCGGCCAGCCAGAACACCCCGGTGGCTTCGCCACAGAGCACGGCGCCGCGAGCGTGTTGATCACGCAGCCACGGCAGCACTTGGGGGTAGCGGGTGCACAGGGCGTCGAAGTCATCCCAGAAGGCCGGTAATACGATGATGTCGGCGTCTTCGAGGCCGCCGTCCACGGGCATGATCACATCGCTGAAGCTGCGCACCGATTGCCCATCCGGGCTCACCAGGCGTGTTTCAAACGCCGGCGTCAGGCCCAGGCCTTGCTGTTTGCCATAACGCAGGCTTGCGAGGTGGAAGAAATCCTTGGCTTGCATGAGGGTCGAAGCGAATACCCGATCAATGGCCAAAATGCTGACGCGCCTCAGGGGCGTGGAGATTTGGTTAGACATAATTTCATTTATTCTTATAGGGGAAAGTGGTCACCAGACGGCTGGATCGTCTTATTTTTTGTCGCATGTGTCCAGTGTCCTGTCATGCTTTCGCGGCATAGGCTCTGTGGGCTTGTTTTTGTCCGACAATCCACGCAGGTGACCCATGATTCCCAGAACTTTGTTCAGCCCTGAGCACGAACTCTTTCGCGAGAGCGTGCGCACCTTCCTCGAAAAAGACGCTGCGCCGTTCCATGGGCAATGGGAAAAACAGGGGTATATCGACCGCACTCTATGGAGCAAGGCAGGGGAGGCGGGGATGCTGTGCTCCCATCTTCCAGAGGCGTATGGCGGGTTGGGTGCGGACTTTCTCTACAGTGCGGTGGTGATTGAGGAGATCAGTCGGCTGGGCCTGACCGGTATTGGTTTCTCTCTGCATTCGGACATCGTCGCGCCTTATATCCTGCATTACGGCAGTGAGGCGCTGAAGCACAAATACCTGCCCAAATTGATCTCCGGCGAGATGGTCACCGCCATCGCGATGACCGAGCCGGGTGCCGGTTCCGACCTGCAAGGGGTCAAGACCACCGCCGTGCTGGATGGCGACGAGTATGTGATCAACGGCTCCAAGACCTTTATCACCAACGGCTATCTGGCCGAGCTGGTAATCGTCGTGGCCAAGACCGATCCCAAGGCCGGCGCGAAGGGGACCAGCCTGTTTCTGGTGGAGGCTGACACGCACGGCTTCGCCAAGGGCAAGCGGCTGGAGAAGGTCGGCATGAAGGCCCAGGACACCTCGGAGCTTTTCTTCCAGGACGTGCGGGTGCCCAAGGAAAACTTGTTGGGCCAGGCGGGCATGGGCTTCGCCTACTTGATGCAGGAACTGCCCCAGGAGCGATTGACCGTGGCCATCGGCGCGATCACCTCAGCCGAAGCGGCGTTGCAATGGACGCTGGAGTACACCCGTGAACGCAAAGCGTTCGGCAAAGCGATTGCCGATTTCCAGAACACGCGGTTCAAGTTAGCGGAGATGGCGACTGAGATTCAGATCGGCAGAGTGTTTGTCGATAAATGCATGGCGCTGCACCTGGAGGGCAAGCTGGATGTGCCTACAGCCGCGATGGCTAAGTACTGGGCCACTGACCTGCAATGCAAGGTGCTCGACGAATGCGTGCAGTTGCACGGCGGTTACGGCTTCATGTGGGAGTACCCGATTGCACGAGCCTGGGCGGATGCTCGGGTGCAGCGGATTTATGCGGGAACCAATGAGATCATGAAGGAGATCATTGCGCGGGCGCTTTGATTTTTTGCAGGTCTTGGAGCGTCATCGGGGGCGAGCCCCCTCCCACATGTGGAGTGCATGCCAATGTGGGAGGGGGCTTGCCCCCGATAGCGGTCTAAAGATCAGTCAAGGCGCAGGATTCGGATGATCCTTCTGAATCGCCTCAATCCCTTCCAGTACTTCCTTCGACAGCGTCAGATCAGCACTGGCGATGTTGCTGTCCAGTTGCTCCAGCGACGTTGCGCCAATAATGTTGCTGGTCACGAACGGTTGCTGGGTCACGAACGCCAACGCCATCTGCGCCGGGTCCAGGCCATGCTCCCGAGCCAGTGCAACATATCGGCTGCAAGCCGCTTCCGACTGCGGGTTGAAGTAACGGCTGAAACGGCTGTATTCCGTCAGACGCGCTTTCGCCGGGCGTGCACCACCTTCGTATTTCCCGCTGAGCATGCCGAATGCCAGGGGCGAGTAGGCCAGCAGGCCGCACTGCTCACGAATGGCGATTTCCGCCAGGCCCACTTCAAAGCTGCGGTTGAGCAGGTTGTAGGGATTCTGGATCGACACTGCACGGGTCCAGCCACGGGCTTCGGCCAACGCGAGGAATTTCATGGTGCCCCATGGGGTTTCATTGGACAGGCCGATGTGGCGAATCTTGCCGGCTTTTACCTGTTCGTCCAGCGCTTCGAGGGTTTCTTCCAGTGGGGTGAGGTCGTCTTCGTCCTTGTGCTTGTAGCTCAGTTGGCCGAAGAAATTGGTGCTGCGCTCTGGCCAGTGCAATTGATAGAGGTCGATCCAGTCTGTTTGCAGGCGCTTGAGGCTGGCGTCCAAGGCGTCGACGATGTGCTTGCGGTTGTGGCGCAGGTGGCCATCGCGGATGTAGTCGATGGTGTTGCCGGGGCCGGCGATCTTGCTGGCGAGGATCCAGTCGGCACGGTCGCCACGGCTTTTGAAGTAATTACCGATATAACGCTCGGTGGTGGCATAGGTGTCGGCCTTGGGCGGCACCGGATACATTTCGGCCGTGTCGAGGAAGTTGATCCCCGCGGCCTTGGCTCGCTCGATCTGCGCGAAGGCCTCTGCCTCGCTGTTTTGCTCGCCCCAGGTCATGGTGCCCAAGGCTATCGCGCTCACGTTCAGATCCGTACGGCCCAGCTGTCGATAATCCATCGGGTACTCCTTCGGGGAAAACAATCATAAAAGCAGGTTGAATTTTTTTTCGCAATCTGCATAATTGCCCACCTCTTTCTGCAGTGGAAGTGATGCGCCGCCTGCCGAAGAATCTTGCCGTTGAACGGACGCGCCGACCCGAGCCCCCGATAGCGTCTGTATCCGGCTGCCTTTGACTTGTCAAAGTACGCACTATTCAGTAAGATCCGCCGTCTAATTTACAGGGCGGCCCCTGAGGCTATTAAAGAATGACAACTTTTACTGCAAAACCGGAAACAGTTCAGCGCGACTGGTTTGTCGTCGACGCCGCTGGTCAGACCCTGGGTCGTCTGGCCACTGAAGTCGCCAGCCGTCTGCGTGGCAAGCACAAGCCTGAGTACACCCCTCACGTTGATACCGGTGACTACATCGTGATCATCAACGCTGAGCAGGTACGT
The DNA here is from genome assembly GCF_054683855.1 of Pseudomonas sp. H1_D04. Lineage (NCBI taxonomy): Bacteria > Pseudomonadati > Pseudomonadota > Gammaproteobacteria > Pseudomonadales > Pseudomonadaceae > Pseudomonas > Pseudomonas sp. H1_D04. The sequence continues at coordinate 1,183,700 of NZ_CP162826.1, read as the reverse complement.
GTTACCGGCAACAAAGCGCAAGACAAAATGTACTACCGTCACTCCGGTTTCCCAGGCGGTATCAAGTCTTCGAACTTCGAAGGCCTGATCTCCAAGAAGCCTGAAGCCCCGATCGAAATCGCGGTCAAAGGTATGCTGCCTAAGGGCCCACTGGGTCGCGATATGTTTCGCAAGCTGAAAGTCTATGCGGGCGCTGTACACCCTCATGCTGCTCAGCAGCCCCAAGAACTGAAGTTTTAACGGAATAGTTCATTATGTCGGCGACTCAAAATTACGGCACTGGCCGTCGCAAAACCGCAACCGCACGCGTTTTCCTGCGTCCGGGCACTGGCAACATCTCGATCAACAACCGCACTCTGGAAAATTTCTTCGGTCGCGAAACTGCCCGCATGGTAGTTCGTCAGCCGCTGGAACTGACCGAGACTGTTGAGAAGTTCGACATCTATGTCACCGTTATCGGTGGCGGTGTAAGTGGTCAAGCTGGCGCAATTCGCCACGGTATCACTCGCGCTCTGATGCAGTACGACGAAACCCTGCGTGGCGCTCTGCGCAAAGCTGGCTTCGTTACTCGCGATGCTCGTGAAGTTGAACGTAAGAAAGTCGGTCTGCGTAAAGCGCGTAAGCGTCCGCAGTACTCGAAGCGTTAATTCGCTTTACGTTCCACAAAAACGCCCAGCCTCCTCACGGAGCTGGGCGTTTTTTATTGCCTGCGATTTATCTAGATTTTTCGCCGTGACAACTTGCCACATCCGTAGACCCCCTATACTACAAGGCCTGGAGGCAGAGCCTCGGGCAATTCCCTTGTCATACGTGGGGCTTTTCATTACCATCCGACAAAATTTTTATAAGTAAAGATTCAATACTTAGTAGACGCCTGATTTAACAGGCCAAAAAGCTGATGGGAGAGGACTGAATGAGCAATGACGGCGTGAATGCAGGCCGGCGTCGCTTCTTAGTAGCAGCCACATCCGTGGTGGGTGCTGCAGGAGCGGTGGGGGCTGCGGTCCCGTTCGTGGGGTCATGGTTTCCCAGTGCCAAGGCGAAAGCCGCAGGTGCACCGGTGAAGGTGAATGTCAGCAAGATCGAGCCAGGCCAGCAGATGATTGCTGAGTGGCGCGGCCAGCCAGTCTTCATCGTTCGTCGTACTGAGGAAATCCTGGGGAATCTGAAAAAGATCGAAGGCCAGTTGTCTGACCCAAAATCTGAGAATTCCGACCAACCCGCCTACGCCAAAAACGAAGTGCGCTCGATCAAACCAGAGATTCTGCTACTGGTTGGTCTATGTACCCATCTGGGGTGCTCGCCCACCTTCCGCCCGGAAGTAGCCCCGGCAGATCTGGGGAAGGACTGGGTCGGCGGCTATTTCTGCCCGTGCCACGGTTCTCACTACGACCTCGCCGGTCGTGTCTACAAGTCCCAGCCTGCTCCTTTGAACCTGCCCGTGCCTCCGCATACCTACGAAACTGACGACCTTATTGTCATTGGCCTCGATAAGGAGAACGCGTGATGAGCAAGTTCATGGATTGGGTAGATGCGCGCTTCCCCGCCACTAAGATGTGGGAAGACCATCTCAGCAAGTACTACGCGCCAAAAAACTTCAACTTCTTCTACTTCTTCGGCTCCCTGGCCCTTCTGGTGCTGGTCAACCAAATCGTGACCGGTGTCTGGCTGACGATGAGTTACACCCCGTCAGCGGAGGAGGCATTTGCTTCCGTTGAAGGCATCATGCGTGACGTCAATCATGGCGCGATCCTTCGATTGCTACATGCCGTGGGCGCGTCGATGTTCTTCATCGTCGTGTACCTGCATATGTTCCGCGGCCTGCTCTACGGTTCGTACCAGAAACCCCGCGAGTTAGTGTGGGTCTTCGGCATGCTGATCTACCTGGCGCTGATGGCCGAAGCCTTCATGGGTTACCTGTTACCTTGGGGGCAGATGTCGTACTGGGGCGCCCAGGTGATCATCTCGCTGTTCGGCGCGATCCCGGTTATCGGCAACGATCTGACCCAGTGGATTCGTGGTGACTACCTGATCTCCGGTATCACCCTGAACCGCTTCTTTGCCTTGCACGTGGTGGCCTTGCCTATCGTGATCCTAGGCTTGGTGGTTCTGCACATCTTGGCGTTGCACGAAGTTGGCTCTAACAACCCGGACGGCGTGGACATCAAGAAGCACAAGGACGAGAACGGCATCCCGCTGGATGGAATCCCATTCCACCCGTACTACACCGTGAAAGACATCGTCGGCGTGGTCGTGTTCTTGTTCGTGTTCTGCTCGATCGTGTTCTTTTTCCCGGAGATGGGCGGTTATTTCCTGGAGAAGCCGAACTTCGAACAGGCCAACGCCTTCAAGACACCTGAGCACATTGCCCCGGTTTGGTATTTCACGCCGTTCTACGCAATCTTGCGGGCCATCCCCGACAAGCTCATGGGCGTGATCGCCATGGGTGCAGCCATTGCCGTGCTGTTCGTGTTGCCTTGGCTCGATCGAAGTCCGGTCAAATCCATGCGCTACAAAGGCTGGCTGAGCAAGATCTGGTTGTGGGTGTTCTGCATTTCGTTCGTGATCCTGGGTGTGTTGGGCGTATTGGCGCCAACTCCTGAACGTACGTTGCTGTCGCAGGTCTGCACCTTCCTGTACTTCGCCTACTTCATTCTGATGCCGTTCTATACCCGGCTTGAGAAGACCAAACCGGTTCCGGAAAGGGTGACTGGCTGATGAAAAAATTATTCGTTGCATTGATGCTTGCGGCGCTGCCGCTACTGTCCTTCGCTGCCGAGCACGGTGGTCCGGAGCTGGAAAAAGTCGATATCGACGTGTCTGACAAGGCTGCCATGCAAGACGGCGCGCGTACGTTCGCCAACTATTGCATGGGCTGTCACAGTGCCAAGTTCCAGCGGTACGAGCGGGTTGCCGATGATTTGGGCATTCCCCACGAACTGATGTTGGATAAGCTGGTGTTCACCGGTGCCAAGATTGGCGACCACATGAATATCGGTATGCAACCGGCGGACGCCAAGGCCTGGTTCGGCGCCGCACCGCCTGATCTGACCCTGGTGGCCCGTGTGCGCGGCACCGACTGGCTGTACGGCTACCTGAAGTCGTTCTACGAAGATCCGGCCCGGCCTTATCGCGTGAACAACCGAGTATTCCCGAACGTCGGCATGCCTAACGTTCTGGTCGGCCTTCAGGGCAAGCAAGTGGTAGGATGCAAGCAGATCCAGGTCGTTGAAGACGGTAAGAAGCAATATGATCCGTTGACCGGTACGCCTTTGACTCATGAAGCGTGTGATCAACTGAAGATCGAAACCCCTGGTTCGCTGACTGACGAGCAGTTCGACGAGAAGGTCAAGAACCTCGTGACCTTCCTGGCCTACTCTGCCAACCCGGTCAAACTGCAGCACCAGCGCATCGGTACTTACGTCTTGCTGTACCTGGCTTTCTTCTTCGTATTCGCCTATCTGCTCAAACGCGAATACTGGAAGGATGTGCATTGATCCAACCGTAAGCAATTGCTGTTAATCTTGCGCGCCCAGCGGCATCTCTGAATACGTAGCGAACGGGTTAACCCGCCGTTACAGAGATGCTCTCTGGGCGCGCTCGTTTTTGAGCTTCCGATAATTTCAACAAGCGAGGAGGACCGCCATGGGCGTGACCAATCGGTTGGCCTGTTACTCCGACCCCGCCGACCACTATTCCCACCGAGTACGTATCGTGCTCGCAGAGAAGGGTGTCAGCGCCGAGATCATCAGTGTGGAGGCGGGCCGTCATCCGCCAAAACTGATCGAAGTGAACCCTTACGGCAGCTTGCCCACCCTGGTCGATCGTGACCTGGCGTTGTGGGAGTCGACCGTGGTGATGGAATACCTGGATGAGCGTTATCCTCATCCGCCTTTGCTGCCGGTATATCCGGTGGCGCGCGCCAACAGTCGCCTGCTGATCCATCGGATCCAGCGCGACTGGTGTGGGCTGGTGGATGTGATTCTGGATTCGCGCAGCAAAGAGGCGGCCCGTGTCGTGGCGCGTAAGGAATTGCGCGAGAGCCTGACCGGCGTTTCGCCGTTGTTCGCCGATAAACCTTTTTTCCTCAGCGAGGAACAAAGTTTGGTGGATTGCTGCCTATTACCGATACTCTGGCGTTTGCCGATTCTCGGTATTGAACTGCCGCGGCCGGCCAAGCCGCTGCTTGATTACATGGAGCGCCAGTTTGCGCGTGAGGCTTTCCAGGCAAGTCTGTCTGGTGTCGAACGCGATATGCGCTAAGGCTTAAGGAGCCGTTGATGAACTCCAGTCGACCTTACCTGGTCCGCGCGCTCTACGAGTGGATTGTGGATAACGATTGCACCCCGCACATGCTGGTCAATTCCGAATTTCCTGCGGTTCAGGTACCGCAGGGTTTTGCCAGTGACGGGCAGATTGTGCTCAATGTATCGCCGAGTGCCGTGCGCCACCTGCACATGGACAATGAGGCGGTCAGTTTCGAAGGGCGTTTTGGCGGTGTACCGCACACGCTCTACGTGCCGATTGGCGCCATTCTTGGGATTTATGCTCGGGAAAATGGTCAGGGCATGGTGTTTGATCTGGAGTCACCTTTCGAGGACGACGAATCGATCGAAAGCGAAGAAGGTGATGATCTGCCGCCACCAGATGCCGAGCCACCGCGTCCTAGCGGCCGGCCTAGCCTGAAAGTGGTGAAGTAATCGGCGTTTGCCTTCGGGTGTGCCTGAAAAATGCCTCGATTCGTGTCGGGGCATTTTTTTGCGTGAAGGATATAAGTGAAAGTCGCGACTGAACGGTGATCGTACAACCGCCATGGGCTATGATGCCTCTTTACTCAACCGAGATAGATGATTCCACATGGAAAACGCCAGCACCGCCCCTCGTCTTCCCCGCAAGCGCCGCAGCCTTGCCCAGGAATTGGTCACGGTGCTGTCTGAGCAGATCCGTGACGGCGAACTCAAACGGGGCGACAAGCTGCCCACGGAGTCCGCGATCATGGAAGCCCATGGCGTCAGTCGCACCGTAGTGCGCGAAGCCATCTCACGTTTGCAGGCGGCGGGGCAGGTGGAAACCCGTCATGGTATCGGCACTTTCGTGCTGGACACGCCGAGCCCCAGCGGTTTCCGGATTGATCCCGCCACGGTCGTGACCCTGCGCGATGTGTTGGCGATTCTGGAGTTGCGTATCAGCCTGGAAGTGGAGTCTGCCGGCCTGGCGGCCCTGCGTCGTAGCGAAGAGCAGTTGGCTGCGATGCGTGCAGCACTCGATGCGTTGAATGAAAGCGCCGCGCACGCCGGCGATGCCGTCGCCTCAGACTTCGCATTTCACCTGGAAATCGCACTCTCCACCGGCAACCGTTACTTCACCGACATTATGACGCACCTGGGCACCAGCATCATTCCACGTACCCGCCTGAATTCGGCGCGCCTGGCCCATGATGATCAACAGCATTACATGGGGCGCCTGAGCCGTGAGCACGAAGAGATTTACGAGGCGATTGCCCGCCAGGACTCAGATGCGGCGCGGGCGGCGATGCGTTTGCACCTGACTAACAGCCGTGAACGGCTGCGCCATGCCCATGAAGAGGCTGAAAGGGCAGGCTGATCAAGCCGCCGCTGGTTGGTATCGCTGGGCGGCTTGGTGATCAGGGTGTCTAGCGTGACGATGTGCCATTCAGCGTTTTTCTATGACTGTTGCCTGGATTGGATATAGGCAGCCAATTCGTCCAGTGTTGGTTTCTCGGCCACGTCGTCAGGCAGTTGTAAATGAAGCTCCGTCATCGACGAGTTGATCACCCGAAGCCTTTCTTTCTTGTCAGCGATCAGCTCAGCCAAAGGCCTATCGGGATCAAAGTCTTGATCTTTTTCATCCCGACTGGCTTCGAAACCGGATGCCAGTAGGCCGAAAATTTCATCAGTGGTTTTCATGAAGCACCTCTCTTCTCAGTGTGAGTTCTAGAAGCAGAATCAAGCACGGACTGGAACCTGCGCCACGTTACGACCTCTTGATGTTCGTGGTGTCAGTTCCGTTGTCGGCATATTCGGAATGGGGCATGGCGACGTCCTGATGCGGCGACTTCAGGTATCAGGAGAGCTACAGCGAATCGCCTCAGGAGCTAATGCCTTAGCCCCTGAGGTTTGTTATCCCTCGTGTATGAACTGTGCATAACTGTTAGAAATCACAGTATCGACAAGCGGTACTGTCTAGGTCTGAGGACTCGGCTTGTAGTCCTTAAGCAACAAATACGTACTCCACCCCCACCAATCATTGGTCCAATGCTTGTCGTTCAGGTCATTCACGTCCTTGCGGCGCAGCACTTTGTCACCCTCCATCTTGAACAATGGCGAAAAGTTATTTGCCGGGTTCTGTGCTGCGTTCAAATCCGGCACATACAGTGGAGCCTTGAAGTTGGCCGGGGAGGGCGCGATACCACTGATGAAGGTCTCAAAGATCTCGTCTGCGGATGCCTGAACGGCGCGTTTGACCTGTGCTCGATTGTTTGCGTCAACGGTATCGAAATAGCGCTTATCTCCATAGGCGTGCCACTCATCACCCATGGCATTGCGCACCTTCAGCCCGAATTTGCTGTCTTCATCGTGCATGAAGCGACTGATCAGCGAGCCCAACTCTCCCGGCGTGACCACCGCCGCCAGTTGCTTGCGTGGCACCCGCAAGTGGCCGGCGGAAAACAGATCGGTCAAGAAGTGATCAGCAAAACTGTTCATGGCATACGCCAGTTCCAGTGCCTGATCGGTACCGGTTTGATGCGCTATCACGGCCTGTTGCAACGCTGCCGTATGCCCCGCCAGGTAGGCCGATAGCGCCCATTCGCCGAAGTGATCGGCGTTGTCCGCCGCCAGTTTCAGGTAACGGCCCAGCGGAACCAGCGCCGATACCGTACTGCCGCCCCCGGTGATTCGGTTCCATTCCTCGGACAACGTATCACCCAGCGCGTCATAGGCTTCATGGGGTTGTTTGCCATCTTTGATGGCTTGATTGACCGCGCTGATTTCCTTTTGCATCACCGCGAGAATCTTTCCTGCTTCATCCCGTGAGGCCGGCAACACTGCCAGCGAGTTAAAGGCGGCGGTGAAGCGTTGCACGCGCTCGGCAGGGGAGGCGCCATCGCTGATCGGCTTGCCAGGAATGCCATAGAAGTCACCGCCCAGGGCAATCACTTGGCCGTAAGTCAGTGCCAGCCCATTGGGTAGGTGCAGTTCGACTTGCCGGGCGGGAATCGCCGGGGCGTTCGTATTGAAGCGCAACAGTGTGTCGTCGCCGATGGCGGTGTGTTCGCCACCTTCGAAACGTAGGATCGGTTGAGTTTTTTCGGGTGCTACGAGATCAAGACCTGACATGTTAGCTCCTTGCTATGTCGTAGGAATCTTCCTTAATTGCTGTATGTATATACAGCATTGACGAGCATAGAGGATAAATTTCCTACGTCAAGAACGCTTGTATCAACACCGTTTAAACCGAAGGCCGATGAATTGCAGTTGACGAATCCTTTTATAGTTGTACGATGACGTACGACATCACCAAAACCAACAACAATCTTTCGACAGAAAGTCTTTACCCAGGGTGTTCGAATAATGAATCCACAAGAGCTGAAGTCCATCCTCTCCCACGGTCTGCTGTCTTTCCCGGTGACCGATTTCAACGCCCAGGGTGACTTCCACCAAGCGGGCTATATCAAGCGTCTTGAATGGCTGGCCCCTTACGGCGCCACCGCATTGTTCGCCGCAGGCGGCACGGGTGAGTTTTTCTCCCTGGCGGCCAGCGAATATTCCCAAGTGGTAAAGACCGCTGTTGATACTTGCGCCACCAGCGTGCCGATCCTCGCCGGTGTTGGCGGTTCGACACGCCAAGCCATCGAATATGCCCAAGAGGCTGAACGCCTGGGCGCTAAAGGTCTGTTGTTGCTGCCGCACTACCTCACCGAAGCCAGTCAGGACGGCGTTGCAGCCCACGTTGAAGCGGTGTGCAAATCGGTGAAAATCGGTGTGGTGGTCTACAACCGTAACGTGTGCCGCCTGACCGCTCCGTTGCTGGAGCGTTTGGCCGAGCGCTGCCCGAACCTGATCGGCTACAAGGATGGCCTGGGTGATATCGAGTTGATGGTGTCGATCCGCCGTCGTCTGGGCGATCGTTTCAGCTACCTCGGCGGCCTGCCGACTGCAGAGGTTTACGCCGCTGCCTACAAGGCTCTGGGCGTGCCGGTGTACTCCTCGGCGGTGTTCAACTTCATCCCGAAAACCGCGATGGACTTCTATCACGCTATTGCCAAGGATGATCACGCCACCGTCGCCAAGATCATCGACGACTTCTTCCTGCCTTACCTGGACATCCGTAACCGCAAGTCCGGCTATGCCGTGAGTATCGTCAAGGCAGGCGCAAAAATCGCTGGCTATGACGCAGGCCCAGTGCGTACGCCGCTGACCGACTTGCTGCCGGAAGAATACGAAGCCCTGGCCGCGCTGATCGACAAGCAAGGTCCGCAATAACCCATTCACAAGGCCGCTGAGTAATCAGCGGCCTTTTGCGTCAGGAGAAGATTCGTGTCCCAAGTCCAACGTTACGAAAACTACATCAACGGCCAATGGGTAACCGGCGCCGACTACTGCACCAACCTCAATCCCTCGGAGTTGTCTGATGTCATTGGCGAATACGCCAAGGCTAACGTCACTCAAGTCAACGCTGCCATCGACGCCGCCCGCGCAGCATTTCCGGCGTGGTCCACGTCCGGTATCCAGGCGCGTCATGATGCGTTGGATAAAGTTGGCAGCGAAATCCTCGCGCGCCGTGAAGAGCTCGGCACCCTGCTGGCCCGGGAAGAGGGCAAGACCTTGCCTGAAGCCATCGGCGAAGTGACCCGCGCCGGTAACATTTTCAAGTTCTTCGCCGGTGAGTGCCTGCGTTTGTCCGGCGACTACGTGCCGTCGGTACGCCCGGGTGTCAACGTTGAAGTCACCCGTGAAGCGCTCGGTGTGGTCGGCCTGATCACGCCGTGGAACTTCCCGATCGCCATTCCTGCATGGAAGATCGCCCCGGCGCTTGCTTACGGCAACTGCGTAGTCATCAAGCCGGCCGAACTGGTACCGGGCTGCGCCTGGGCCCTCGCAGAAATTATCTCCCGCGCCGGTTTCCCTGCCGGTGTGTTCAATCTGGTGATGGGCAGCGGCCGCGTGGTAGGCGACGTGCTGGTCAACAGCCCGAAAGTCGACGGCATCAGCTTCACCGGCTCCGTCGGTGTGGGCCGTCAGATCGCCGTCAGCTGCGTGTCGCGCCAGGCCAAAGTGCAGTTGGAAATGGGCGGCAAGAATCCGCAGATCATTCTCGACGACGCCGACCTCAAGCAAGCTGTCGAGCTGTCGGTACAGAGCGCGTTCTACTCCACTGGCCAGCGTTGCACCGCGTCCAGCCGTTTGATCGTCACCGCTGGTATTCACGACCAGTTCGTCGCGGCCATGGCCGAGCGCATGAAGTCGATCAAGGTTGGCCACGCGTTGAAAAGCGGTACCGACATCGGTCCGGTGGTTTCCCAGGCTCAGTTGGATCAGGACCTGAAATACATCGACATCGGCCAAAGCGAAGGCGCGCGGCTGGTCAGCGGTGGCGGCCTGGTGACGTGTGACACCGAGGGTTACTACTTGGCGCCGACGCTGTTTGCCGACAGCGAAGCCGCCATGCGCATCAGCCGTGAAGAAATTTTCGGTCCAGTGGCAAACGTTGTGCGCGTTGCGGACTACGAGGCGGCACTGGCCATGGCCAACGACACCGAATTCGGTTTGTCGGCGGGCATTGCGACCACATCGTTGAAATACGCCAACCACTTCAAGCGCCACTCCCAGGCTGGGATGGTGATGGTCAACCTGCCCACGGCAGGCGTGGATTACCACGTTCCGTTCGGTGGCCGTAAAGGCTCGTCCTATGGCTCGCGGGAGCAAGGTCGCTATGCACAAGAGTTCTACACAGTGGTGAAAACCAGCTACATCGGCTCGTAAGACGCTGCACCCAGTGGGGGCCGGACGCCTGCCGGCTCCCACGCTAAAAACACAAAACTATTACCCGCAAAAAAAATAATTAGTGGGAGTACTTCTACATGCAAGCGACCAAGCCGACTCACGTCCGCTATTTGATCCTGCTCATGCTGTTCCTGGTGACCACGATCAACTACGCCGACCGGGCCACCATCGCCATCGCAGGCTCCAGCCTGCAGAAAGACCTCGGCATCGACGCGGTCACCCTCGGTTATATCTTCTCTGCATTCGGTTGGGCCTACGTGGCCGGGCAAATTCCCGGTGGCTGGCTGCTGGACCGATTCGGCTCGAAAAAAGTCTACGCCCTGAGCATCTTCACCTGGTCACTGTTCACCGTGCTGCAAGGCTATGTCGGTGAGTTCGGTGTATCCACCGCGGTTGTTGCGCTGTTCATGCTGCGCTTTATGGTGGGCCTGGCCGAAGCGCCTTCCTTCCCGGGTAACGCTCGGATTGTGGCGGCCTGGTTCCCCACCGCCGAGCGCGGTACGGCCTCGGCGATCTTCAACTCGGCGCAGTACTTCGCCACGGTGTTGTTCGCGCCGCTGATGGGCTGGATCGTCTACCGCTTTGGCTGGCAGCACGTGTTTATCGTGATGGGCGTGATCGGCATCGTGTTCTCGCTGATCTGGCTGAAAGTGATCCACAGCCCGCGCCAGCACCCGATGATCAACGAAGCTGAGCTCAACCACATCGCTGCCAATGGCGCGATGGTCGATATGGATCAGGACAAAGGCAAGGGTAAGAAAACCGACGGGCCGAAGTGGGATTACATCCGCCAGTTGCTGACCAACCGCATGATGTTAGGCGTGTACCTGGGCCAGTACTGCATCAATGGCATCACTTACTTCTTCCTGACCTGGTTCCCGGTGTACCTGGTGCAGGACCGTGGCATGACCATCCTCAAGGCCGGTTTCATCGCCTCGTTACCGGCGATCTGCGGGTTTATCGGTGGCGTGTTGGGTGGGGTCATTTCCGACTACCTGCTGCGCAAAGGCCATTCGCTGACGTTCGCCCGCAAGGCGCCGATCATTGCGGGCTTGCTGGTCTCCAGCAGCATCATCGCGTGTAACTACGTCGACGTTGAATGGATGGTGGTGGGCTTCATGGCCTTGGCCTTCTTTGGCAAAGGCGTTGGCGCACTGGGTTGGGCGGTGGTGTCCGACACCTCGCCGAAACAAATCGCCGGTCTCAGTGGTGGCTTGTTCAACACCTTCGGTAACCTGGCTTCTATCACCACGCCTATCGTGATCGGCTACATCATCAGCACCACCGGTTCCTTTAAATGGGCCCTGGTGTTTGTCGGCGCCAATGCACTGGTAGCGGTGTTCAGCTATCTGGTCATCGTCGGTCCGATCAAACGTGTAGTACTCAAAGAGCCGCCAACCAAGGGGCCAGAGTTGACCAACCTAACCGAAGCGCATTCCTGAGGGGCCCCGTGATGCAGTTGATTGAACATGCCGACTCGCCGCGTTCCATTCGTTTGCATGAGCGCGACAACGTAGTGATCGTGGTCAATGACCAGGGCGTACCGGCCGGTACCGAGTTTCCGGACGGCCTGGTGACCGTGGATTTCATCCCCCAGAGCCATAAAGTGACCCTGGAAGACATCCCCGAAGGCGGTCAGATTATTCGCTACGGCCAGACCATCGGTTACGCCCTGGCGCCGATTCCGCGCGGCAGTTGGGTCCAGGAAGATCAATTGCGCATGCCGACCGCGCCACCGCTGGACAGCTTGCCGCTGTCCACCGAGGTGCCCGAAACCCAGGCACCGCTGGAGGGGTTTACCTTCGAGGGCTATCGCAACGCCGACGGTACTGTGGGCACGCGTAACATCCTTGGCATCACCACCACGGTGCAGTGTGTGACCGGGGTGCTGGACCATGCGGTCAAGCGCATCAAGGACGAATTGCTGCCCAAGTACCCACACGTCGATGACGTAGTGGCGCTGACCCACAGCTACGGCTGCGGGGTGGCGATCACGGCGACAGATGCGTACATCCCGATCCGTACCGTACGCAACCTGGCGCGCAACCCGAACCTGGGCGGCGAAGCCCTGGTGATCAGCCTGGGGTGCGAGAAATTGCAGGCCGGGCAGGTGATGCACGACAACGACAGCTCGGTCGACCTGAGCGAGCCGTGGCTGTATCGGTTGCAGGATTCCAGCCACGGCTTTACCGAGATGATCGAGCAGATCATGGACTTGGCCGAAGTCCGCCTGAAGAAGCTCGACCAGCGCCGCCGGGAAACCGTGCCGGCATCCGAACTGATCCTGGGTATGCAGTGCGGCGGCAGTGATGCGTTTTCCGGCATCACCGCCAACCCCGCGCTGGGTTACGCCTCTGACTTGTTGTTGCGGGCTGGGGCGACGGTTATGTTTTCCGAAGTGACCGAAGTACGCGATGCCATCTACCTGCTGACTTCTCGTGCGCAAACAAAGGAAGTTGCCGAGGAGTTGGTCAGGGAAATGGACTGGTACGACCGTTACCTGGCCAAAGGCGAAGCAGATCGCAGCGCCAATACCACGCCGGGCAACAAGAAGGGCGGGTTGTCGAATATTGTCGAGAAGTCCCTGGGTTCCATCGTCAAGTCCGGCAGCAGCGCGATCAACGGCGTGCTGGGTCCGGGTGAGCGCTTCAAGAGCAAGGGCCTGATTTTTTGTGCGACGCCGGCCAGCGACTTTGTCTGCGGTACGCTGCAATTGGCGGCGGGGATGAACCTGCATGTGTTTACCACCGGGCGTGGCACGCCGTACGGGCTGGCAATGGCGCCGGTGGTGAAGGTGTCGACCCGTACGGAGCTGGCGCAGCGCTGGCCGGACCTCATCGATATCGACGCCGGGCGCATCGCTACCGGGCGTGCGAGTATCGAGGAGCTGGGTTGGGAGTTGTTCCACTTCTATCTGGATGTGGCCAGCGGTAAGAAAAAGACCTGGGCGGAGCATCACAAGCTGCATAACGACATCACGTTGTTTAACCCGGCGCCGATTACCTGAGACCGAGTCGCCTGCATCGGGAGCAAGGCCCCTCCCACAGTTTGACCGCGTTTATCCTGTAGGAATGCGGTCGAGTGTGGGAGGGGCGGTGCGACGATTCGACTTGCCCCCGATAGCGGTCTACCGGGCGCCGTTGGGCTGTATGGCTTATCATTAGCCACCTAACGACGCTCACCAAGGTTCTCCCCGGCATGCTGGCTATCTTCCTCACCACCCTCACCATCACCGCGCCGGTATTTGCCATGCTGTTCCTGGGTGTGCTGCTCAAGCGCATCAACTGGATCAACGACAACTTTATCCACACGGCTTCGTCCCTGGTGTTCAACGTCACCATGCCGGCGTTGCTGTTCCTGGGCATTCTGCATGCCGACCTGCACTCGGCGCTCAAGCCGGGTTTGCTGATCTATTTTGCCGTCGCCACGCTGGCGAGCTTTGCCCTGGCCTGGGGCTGGGCGATTTTTCGCTGCAAGCGTGAAGACCGGGGCATCTACACCCAGGGCGCGTTTCGCGGCAATAACGGGGTGATCGGTCTGGCCCTGGCCGCCAGCATGTACGGCGACTACGGTATTTCCCTCGGCGCGATTCTCGCGGCGCTGGTCATCCTGTTCTACAACACCCTGTCGACCATCGTGCTGGCGGTGTACAGCCCGGTGATCAAGTCCGACCCGTGGAGTATCTGCAAAAGTGTGGTGGCCAACCCGCTGATCATCAGCGTCATCGTGGCGGCGCCGTTCGCGTTTTTTCAGATTGGCCTGCCGGGCTGGCTGGAAAAATCCATGCAGTACCTGGCGGATACCACCTTGCCGCTGGCCTTGATTTGCATTGGCGGCACTTTGTCACTGGCGGCGTTGCGCAAGAGCGGCAATATGGCGCTGAGCGCGAGCTTGATGAAGATGGTCTGGTTGCCGGTTGTCGCGACCTTGGGCGCGTGGCTGCTGGGCTTTCGCGGTCCGGAGTTGGGGATTCTGTTCCTGTACTTCGGCGCGCCGACGGCCGCTGCAAGTTTCGTGATGGCCAGGGCGGCCGAGGGGAATCATGAGCTGGCGGCGGCGATTATCGTGATCACTACGCTGATGGCGGCAGTGACCACGAATATTGGGATTTTCGTATTGCAGGCGGGTGGCTGGATCTAGCCTTCCTTCTGGTAGCTGTCGATCACTTCCTGGGCCGCGCGGAACGCATCAATCGCAGCCGGTACACCGGCATACACCGCGCAATGCAGCAGCGCTTCGCGAATTTCCTCCACAGTACAGCCGTTGTTCAACGCGCCACGCACATGGCCTTTGAGCTCCTGCGGGCACTTGAGCGCGGTGAGGGCGGCGAGGGTGATCAGGCTGCGCGTCTTCAGCGGCAAACCTTCGCGGTTCCACACACTGCCCCACGCATGTTCATTGACGAAATCCTGCAGCGGCTGGGTGAAGTCGGTGGCGTTGCCCAGGGCGCGGTCGACGAATACATCGCCCATGACCTGGCGACGCATCTCAACCCCGGGCTTTTTTTGATCGGTCATTTCGATTCCCTCTTGTGTTGGCGGCGCCAGGCGCGCAGCGAGGTGAATAGCAGGATCACCACCAGCGCTGGCAGGACGTAATACAGCATCAATTGTTCAAGCTTGTTGGCCAGGGGCATGCCGGTGGTAAACGACATCACGTGCAGCCCATACGCCAGGTACAGGCCCAGCAATACCAGACCTTCGGCGCGGGTGACGCGGTATCCGGTATAAAACACCGGCAGGCACAGCACCACCACGCCGAGCATCACCGGCAGGTCGAAATCCAGGGCGTTGGGCGACACCGACAGTGGCGATGGCGCCAGCAGCGCGGTTAGACCCAACACGCCCAGCAGGTTGAACAGGTTGCTGCCGATCACGTTGCCCACGGCAATTTCTCGCTGGCCGCGCAGGGCGGCAATCAGTGAGGTCGCGAGGCACGGCAGCGAGGTACCGACGCCGATAAGCGTCAGGCCGATGATGCGTTCCGACAAACCCAGGTCGCTGGCCACGTCCACCGCCGCACCGAGCAGCAGGTGGCCGGCTAGCACCAGGATCAGAAAACCGCCGAGCATCAGCAATACACTGCTCAGCCAGGGCGCCTGGGTCACGGTGTCCAGCGTGCGTGGACGCCGCGAGTGTCGGGTCTGGTAGTGCAGCACGCCAAGGTAGGCCATCAAAGCAATCAGCAGCAGAAGACCATCGAGCGGCGTCAGTTCTTCATTGGCTGCAAGGGTAAACACCAGCAGGCCGGCGAGGATCATTACCGGTATATCCAGGCGTACCAACTGACGCGAGACTCGCAAGGGGATGATCAGCGCCGACAGGCCAAGGGTCACCAGGATGTTGAAGATGCTGCTGCCGATTACGCTGCCCACGGCGATGTCGGTATTGCCGGCCAGGGTGGCCTGCAGGCTGACGGTCATCTGTGGCGCGCTGCTGCCGAAGGCCACGATCGTCAGGCCGATGATTAACGGTCGCACTTTGAGGCTGGCCGCCAGGCGCACCGCGGCGCGCACCAGGATTTCGGCGCCGATGATCAGCAGCACAAGCCCGCTGACCAGTTCGAGCAGGCTCCAGGGCGAGAGGGCGGTTAATCCGAAAATGGCCAGGGCTCCGTCTTCAGTTGCTCAGGGCTTGCACGCGAACCCGTGCAGTGCCGCTGCTCAGCATACCCAGTTGCTCGGCAGCCTTGCGTGAAAGATCAATCAAGCGCCCGCGGGTATGCGGGCCGCGATCATTGATGCGCACAACGACGGATTTGTCGTTGTCGAGATTAGTAACCTTGACCTGGGTGCCGAAGGGCAATTGCCGGTGGGCGGCGGTCAGGGCGTTCTGGTTGAAAGGTTCACCGCTGGCTGTTTTCTTGCCATGGTGCCGGGCGCCGTAATAGGAGGCGGTGCCGGTTTCGTCGTAGCCGTTGGGGTTGATGAGGCCGCTGGCGCAGCCGGCCAGTAGTGAAAACAGGGCGCATAGGCCTAATAGACGCTTCATTATCAAGGTGCCCCCATCACAAATATGGGAGGGGGCTCGTCGCCGATAGCGGTGATTCAGTCAAAACAGTAATGACTGACACTCCGCCATCGGGGGCAAGCCCCTCCCACAGCGGGTCCGAGTTAAGCGTGAATTCTCAACCGGACCATTCATCGCATTCAGCCTTCGAGCTTGCTTTTCAGCAGTTCGTTCACCTGTTGCGGGTTGGCCTTGCCTTTGGAGGCTTTCATGGCCTGGCCGACAAAGAAGCCGAACATCTTGCCGCGCTTGGCTTCGTCTGCCGCTCGGTATTGCTCGACCTGTTCGGCGTTGGCCGCCAGCATCTCATCCAGCACCGCCGAGATTGCGCCGCTGTCGGTGACTTGCTTCAGACCGCGCTTCTCGATGATCTCGTCGGCGCTGCCTTCACCGCTCGCCATGGCTTCAAACACGGTCTTGGCGATTTTGCCGGAGATGGTGTTGTCCTTGATGCGCAGCAGCATGCCGCCCAACTGCTCGGCGGTCACCGGGGCTTCGTCGATTTCCAGGCCCTGCTTGTTCAGCAGGCTGCCCAGCTCAACCATCACCCAGTTGGCCGCCAGCTTGGCGTCACCGGCAATGCTCACGACTTTTTCGAAGTAGTCGGCTTGCTCGCGGCTGGACGCCAATACGCTGGCATCGTAGACCGACAGGCCGAACTGCTCCTGGAAGCGCTCGCGTTTTTGCGGAGGCAACTCCGGCAGGGTTGCGCGGATGTCATTGAGGAACGAATCCTCAAGCACCACCGGCAACAGGTCCGGATCGGGGAAGTAACGGTAGTCGTTGGCTTCCTCTTTGCTGCGCATGGCGCGGGTTTCGTCTTTGTTAGGGTCGTACAGGCGGGTCTGCTGGATCACCTTGCCGCCGTCTTCGATCAGTTCGATCTGGCGACGTACTTCGGTGTTGATCGCCTTCTCGATAAAGCGGAACGAGTTGACGTTCTTGATCTCGCAGCGGGTGCCGTACTCGGCCTGGCCTTTTGGCCGCACCGACACGTTGCAGTCACAGCGCAGTGAGCCTTCTGCCATGTTGCCGTCGCAGATGCCCAGGTAGCGGACCAGCGCGTGGATGGTCTTGACGTAGGCCACGGCTTCCTTGGCGCTGCGCATGTCCGGCTCGGACACGATCTCCAGTAGCGGAGTGCCGGCGCGGTTCAGGTCGATCCCGGTGGCGCCGTTGAATTCTTCATGCAGGCTCTTGCCAGCGTCTTCTTCAAGGTGCGCACGGGTCACGCCGACACGCTTGATGGTGCCGTCTTCCAACGGGATGTCCAGGTAGCCCTTGCCGACAATTGGCAGTTCCATCTGGCTGATCTGGTAGCCCTTGGGCAGGTCCGGGTAGAAGTAGTTTTTGCGCGCGAACACGTTGTGCTGACCGATCTCGGCGTCAATCGCCAGGCCGAACATCACCGCCATGCGTACCGCTTCCTGGTTCAGCACCGGCAATACGCCGGGCATGCCCAGGTCTACCAGGCTCGCCTGGGTGTTGGGCTCGGAGCCGAACGTGGTAGCGCTACCGGAGAAAATCTTCGATTGGGTGGCGAGCTGGGTATGAATCTCCAGCCCGATCACAACTTCCCATTGCATAGTGTTCTCCTCAGAAGCCGGTAGGGGTGCGAGTGTGCCAGTCGGTGTTCAACTGGTACTGGTGCGCCACATTGAGCAGGCGGCCTTCTTGGAAGTACGGCGCGAGCAGTTGCACGCCCACCGGCAGGCCATCGACGAAGCCGGCGGGCATGGACAAGCCCGGCAAGCCCGCGAGGTTGGCGGTGATGGTGTAGAGGTCTTCCAGGTACTCGGCAATCGGGTCGCCGGTCTTGGCGCCGATCTTCCAGGCCGGGTTCGGCGTGGTTGGGCCGAGGATCACGTCGACTTCTTCAAAGGCAGCCATGAAGTCGTTCTTGATCAGGCGACGGATTTTTTGCGCCTTGAGGTAGTACGCGTCGTAGTAGCCGGCCGACAGGGCGTAGGCACCGACCATAATGCGGCGTTGAACTTCGGCGCCGAAACCTTCGCCACGGGAGCGTTTGTACAGGTCGGTCAGGTCCTTCGGGTTTTCGCAGCGGTAGCCGAAGCGCACGCCGTCGAAACGCGACAGGTTGGACGAAGCTTCCGCCGGCGCGATCACGTAGTACGCAGGAATGGCGTGCTGGTTGTTCGGCAGGCTGATTTCCTTGATCACGGCGCCCAGGCCTTCCAGCGTCTTGACGCTGTTGTGCACCAATTCGGCGATACGCGGGTCGAGACCGGCGCTGAAGTATTCCTTCGGCACGCCGATGCGCAGGCCTTTGAGCGAGGTATTCAGGCTGCTGCTGTAGTCCGGGACTGGCTCATCGATGCTTGTGGAGTCCTGCGGATCAAAGCCAGCCATACCTTGTAACAAAATCGCGCAGTCTTCGGCGGTGCGGGCCAGAGGGCCGCCCTGATCGAGGCTGGATGCGTAGGCGATCATGCCCCAACGGGAAACGCGACCGTAAGTCGGCTTCAAACCGGTGAGGTTGGTGAAGGCGGCTGGTTGGCGAATGGAGCCGCCGGTGTCAGTGGCCGTGGCGGCCGGGAGGAGGCGCGCGGCAACGGCGGCGGCGGAACCACCGGACGAACCGCCCGGCACGTGTTCCAGGTTCCACGGGTTTTTCACCGCGCCGTAGTAGCTCGACTCGTTGGCCGAACCCATGGCGAATTCGTCCATGTTGGTTTTGCCCAGGGTCACGGCCCCAGCAGCGGCCAGCTTGGATACCACGGTGGCGTCGTAAGGCGCTTTAAAGTTGTCGAGCATCTTCGAGCCGCAACTGGTGCGAATACCCTGGGTGCAGAACAGGTCTTTGTGGGCGATAGGTGCGCCCAGCAGCGCGCCATTTTCACCGTTGGCGCGACGTACGTCGGCGGCCTTGGCCTGGCTCAGGGCCAGCTCTTCGGTGATGCTGATGAAGCTGTTGACCTTGGGATCGAGCTCGGCGATACGCGCCAGCAGGGTCTTGGTCAGCTCTTCGGAAGAAAACGTTTTGTCGGCGAGACCGCGGGCGATCTCGGCCAGAGTCATGTGATGCATTGCAGGCTCTTTCCCTTTAGTCGATGACTTTCGGAACCAGGTACAGGCCGTTTTCGACCGCTGGCGCGATGGACTGGTAGGCCTCGCGATTATTGCGCTCGGTCACGACGTCTGCGCGCAGGCGCTGGCTCGCTTCCAGCGGGTGAGCCAGGGGCTCGATGCCGTCGGTGTTTACGGCCTGCATTTGGTCAACCAGCCCGAGAATGCTGTTCAGGGCTGCGGTGGTCTGTGGAAGATCGGCGTCATTGAGGCCAAGCGAGGCCAGATGCGCGATTTTTTCCACGTCGGAGCGTTCAAGCGCCATGGGAATCTCCTGTGGAAAACAGAACGGAGGCTGTCCGTGTGTTAGATTGTCGGAACACTACCGCATTTCTACGGTCATAAGGCCGCGATTGTGGGGGTTGGTGCACAGAAAGTCGGCCAATTTAGCACATTGGCGCCTTGCCCAAAATCCCTGTCGTTGTTAGAGTTTGCCGCACTTTTTTACCCACGCGTTGCCTAGGGTCCTTTCCCCATGTTCAAGAAACTGCGTGGCATGTTTTCCAGCGATCTTTCCATTGACCTGGGCACTGCCAACACCCTTATTTACGTGCGCGAGCGCGGTATCGTTCTGAATGAGCCATCGGTTGTGGCCATTCGGACCCATGGTAATCAGAAAAGTGTCGTTGCCGTTGGCACCGAGGCCAAGCGCATGCTCGGCCGCACACCTGGCAATATTGCTGCCATTCGTCCGATGAAAGACGGCGTGATCGCCGACTTCAGTGTCTGCGAGAAGATGCTGCAGTACTTCATCAACAAGGTTCACGAAAACAGTTTCCTGCAGCCCAGCCCTCGTGTGCTGATCTGCGTTCCATGCAAGTCCACCCAGGTTGAGCGTCGTGCCATCCGTGAATCGGCCCTTGGCGCCGGTGCCCGCGAAGTATTCCTGATCGAAGAGCCAATGGCTGCTGCGATCGGTGCCGGCCTGCCGGTTGAAGAAGCTCGCGGTTCGATGGTGGTGGATATCGGTGGTGGTACTACCGAGATCGCCCTGATTTCCCTGAACGGTGTGGTGTATGCCGAATCCGTACGCGTAGGCGGCGACCGTTTCGACGAAGCGATCATCACTTACGTTCGTCGTAACTACGGCAGCCTGATCGGCGAATCCACCGCCGAGCGCATCAAGCAGGAAATCGGTACCGCTTACCCGGGCGGCGAAGTTCGCGAAGTCGATGTTCGCGGTCGCAACCTGGCCGAAGGCGTTCCACGTGCCTTCACCCTGAACTCCAATGAAGTGCTGGAAGCTCTGCAAGAGTCCCTGGCCACCATCGTTCAGGCTGTGAAGAGCGCCCTGGAGCAATCGCCGCCGGAGCTGGCTTCCGATATCGCCGAGCGAGGCCTGGTGCTGACCGGTGGTGGCGCCCTGTTGCGTGACCTCGACAAGTTGCTGGCCCAGGAAACCGGCCTGCCGGTGATCGTCGCCGAAGACCCGCTGACCTGCGTTGCGCGTGGCGGTGGTCGTGCACTGGAAATGATGGATAAACACACCATGGACCTGCTTTCCAGCGAATAAGCTCGTTGGTTGCGCCATGTTTCGCCCGCAGGCAGCACTTCTCAGTGCTGCCTGTCGGCGTTTATCTTCTTCAATCTGCATCCAGGCCGGTTAGATGCCGTATGAATAAAGAGAACATTTGCCTGGGAGGAGCGGCTTATTAAACCGCTTTTCGCCAAAGGCCCCTCATTGGGCGTGCGCTTATTGGTGCTGGTCGTGCTTTCGGTCGCGCTGATGGTGGTCGATGCCCGCTTCTCACTGCTCAAGCCGGTGCGTAGCCAGATGTCGCTGGTGTTGATGCAGACTTACTGGATCACCGACCTGCCGCAACGTCTGTTCCAGGGCGTGTCCAGCCAATTTGGCAGCCGCACCGAGCTCGTCGCCGAAAACGAAAAACTCAAGACTGAAAACCTGCTTTTGCAGGGGCGCATGCAAAAGCTCGCGGCCCTCACGGAGCAGAACGTTCGGCTGCGCGAGCTGCTCAATTCTTCGGCACTGGTCAACGAGAAGGTCGAAGTGGCCGAGTTGATCGGCATGGACCCGAATCCCTTTACTCACCGCATCATCATCAACAAGGGTGAGCGCGACGGTGTGGTCCTCGGGCAGCCGGTACTGGATGCCCGTGGCCTCATGGGGCAAGTAGTAGAGCTGATGCCCTACACATCGCGGGTTCTGCTGCTGACGGACACGACCCACAGCATTCCGGTGCAAGTGAACCGTAACGGCTTGCGCGCGATTGCCAGCGGCACCGGCAACCCCGAGCGCCTGGAACTGCGTCACGTCGCCGACACCGCCGACATCAAGGAAGGCGACCTGTTGGTCAGCTCCGGTCTAGGTCAGCGGTTCCCCGCGGGTTACCCGGTAGCGACAGTTAAGGAAGTGATCCACGATTCCGGTCAGCCCTTCGCCATTGTACGCGCCGTGCCCACTGCCGCCTTGAACCGCAGCCGCTACCTGCTGCTGGTGTTCAGCGATAACCGCACCCCGGAAGAGCGCGCCAACGACGCCGCCCAGGCCCAGGAGGCGGAAGACAAGAAAAACGGCACGGCGCCGGTGGTTCCAGCGACCGTACCCAAGCCCGCCGCGGCGACTCCCGTTGTTCCGGCGGCAACTCCAGCAGTTGCAGCGCCCGTGGCCACGCCGGTCAAGCCCGCGGCCCATAACGCGCATCCGGTGAAACCGGCCGCAGCGAAACCGCCGGTCAGCACGCCTGCCACCACGACGCCCGCTACGAAGCCTCCAGCCGCAGCTGCGGCTACCACGCGGCAGAGGGAGGAATAATGGCCAGTACTCATTCGAGCAATGGCTGGATCGTTTGGTTGACGTTCGCCATTGGACTGCTGCTCAGCGTTTCACCGCTGCCGCAATTCATGGAAATCTTGCGACCGCTCTGGCTGGCATTGCTGCTGGCCTTCTGGTCACTGAACCTGCCGCATAAAGTGGGCATGGTCACAGCCATGTTCCTGGGCTTGGCGGAAGATGTGCTATATGGCACCTTGCTGGGCCAGAACGCGTTGATCCTGACCCTCATCACCTTTCTGGTGCTGTCGTTGCAGCAGCGTTTGCGCATGTTCCCGATGTGGCAGCAGTGCCTGGTGATTCTGGTGATCTTCGGCCTGGCGCAGTTGGTACAACTGTGGCTCAGTGCCTTGACCGGTAACCGTCAGCCGACCCTGGCGCTGGTTTTGCCAGCTTTGGTCAGTGCGCTGTTGTGGCCCTGGATCAGTTTCGGTCTGCGTGGGTTACGTCGACGCTATAAAATCAATTGAATGGATTGCGAGGCTCTGCCTGGTTATCGAACCCCACAGGGAGAGTCTGCAATGAATTCGCTTTATCTGGCCTCGGGCTCCCCAAGACGGCGTGAATTGCTGACCCAGATCGGTGTGCCTTTCACCGTGGTCAGCGCCGCTATCGATGAAACTCCTCTTACCAATGAATCAGCTGTTGCCTACGTCGAGCGTCTTGCGCGCGGCAAGGCGTTGGCCGGATTTGCTGCGCTTGATCATCCATTGGGTGCTTGTGTGCTGGGTGCCGACACGGCAGTGATCGTGGACGGTCAGATCCTCGGTAAGCCGGTAGACCAGGCCGATGCCCTGGCGATGTTGATGGCCTTGTCTGGACGTGAGCATGAGGTGCTCACCGCCATCGCGCTCACCGATGGCCAGCGCTGCGAAACCCAATGTGTAAGCAGTCGTGTACGTTTTTGTGGGATCACTGTCGAACAAGCGACAGCCTACTGGCACAGTGGCGAACCCCAGGACAAGGCGGGCGGCTATGCTATTCAAGGGCTTGGCTCGGTGTTTGTCGCGGGCCTCAATGGCAGCTATTCCGCCGTAGTAGGGCTGCCGGTGTGCGAAACCGCGCAACTGCTCGACCAATTCGGCATACCCTGTTGGCAAAACCTTACCGTGCGCTAAACGCCTTGCATCAGCGCCCAGCCTTAAGCGATCGGTCACTATTGTGAAAACGCCTGAACGAGACCCAGCCATGAGTGAAGAGATTCTGATCAATATCACGCCGATGGAATCGCGCGTGGCGGTGGTAGAGAACGGTGTTCTGCAAGAAGTGCACGTTGAGCGCACCCAGAAACGCGGGATCGTGGGCAATATCTATAAAGGCAAAGTAGTGCGGGTGTTGCCGGGCATGCAGGCGGCTTTTGTCGACATAGGCCTGGACCGCGCTGCGTTTATCCACGCGTCGGAAATTTCCCTGCGCGAAGGGCCAGCGGTAGAAAGCATCAGCGCCCTGGTACATGAAGGGCAGAGCCTGGTGGTGCAAGTCACCAAGGACCCCATCGGTTCCAAGGGCGCACGCCTGACCACCCAGCTGTCGATTCCGTCGCGTTACCTGGTGTACATGCCGCGTACTGCCCACGTCGGCATTTCGCTGAAGATCGAAGATGAGGCTGAGCGCGAGCGCCTGAAAAAGGTGGTCAGCGACTGTGTGGCCGCCGAAGGCATCAAAGAGGCGGGCGGTTTTATTCTGCGTACTGCCGCTGAAGGCGCGGGTGCTGATGAAATCCTAATGGACATCCGCTACCTGCGGCGTCTGTGGGATCAGATCGGCGCACAGATCAAAACCATCGGTGCGCCAAGCGTCATCTATGAAGACCTGGGCCTGGCGCTGCGCACGTTGCGCGACCTGGTCAGCCCCAAGATCGAGAAAATTCGTATCGACTCGCGGGAAACCTTCCAGCGAACCACGCAATTTGTTGCCGAGTTGATGCCGGAAATTGCTGACCGCTTGGAACACTACCCTGGCGAGCGGCCGATCTTCGACCTGTATGGCGTCGAAGACGAAATCCAGAAGGCCCTGGAGCGCAAGGTCCCGCTCAAGTCCGGGGGCTATCTTGTGGTGGACCCGGCGGAAGCTATGACCACCATTGACGTCAACACTGGCGCTTTCGTTGGCCATCGCAATCTCGAAGAGACCATCTTCAAGACCAACCTTGAGGCCGCTACTGCGATTGCGCGCCAACTGCGCCTGCGCAACCTGGGCGGCATCATCATCATCGACTTTATCGACATGGAAGATGAAGACCACCAGCGTCAGGTGCTGCGCACCCTGGAGAAGCAGCTCGAGCGCGATCACGCCAAGACCAATATCATCGGTATTACCGAGCTGGGCCTTGTGCAGATGACGCGCAAGCGCACCCGTGAAAGCCTTGAGCAGGTGCTATGCGAACCGTGCAGCAGTTGCCAGGGACGGGGTAAGTTAAAGACCCCCGAAACGGTTTGCTACGAGATTTTCCGGGAAATCTTACGAGAGGCGCGGGCCTATCAGGCCGAAGGTTATAGAGTGCTTGCCAATCAGAAAGTGGTCGACCGGCTGCTGGACGAAGAGTCCGGCAACGTTGCCGAGCTGGAAGGATTTATTGGGCGGACGATTCGTTTCCAGGTTGAAACCATGTATTCCCAGGAACAATACGACGTGGTGCTGCTCTGATCCCCATTCGCGTTCTTTCTTCGAGACCGGCAGACCTTGATCTGCCGTCCGCCTACTGCCTTGAGGGTCGCCTGACATGGAGCGTCTGATACGCTTTTTTGCCGCTTTGACCCGCTGGGGCCTGGGTCTGTGCGCCTTGCTGCTGGTTTTGGCGGCGGTGTATGTGAGCTTGGGTCGTGAATTGACCCCCCTGGTAGCCGAATACCGTGCCGAAGTCGAAGCCAAGGCCCAGGCGGCGGTGGGCGTGCCGCTGCACATCGGCAGCCTGGAGGGGCGCTGGAGCGGTTTTGCCCCGGTGTTGCTGGCCCATGACGTGATGGTCGGCGAGGGCAGCAATGCCTTGCGTCTTGACCAGGTCGAAGTGGTGCCGGCTATCTGGGACAGCCTGATGGCGCGTGAGGTGCGTCTCGCGCACCTGCAGGTCAGCGGTCTGCAACTGAGCGCCAAGGAAGACAAGGACGGTCATTGGGCGCTTCAAGGCATGCCGGTTCAGGACGAGCAGCCGCTGGATCCGGAGCAATTGCTCAAGCGCATGCAGATGGTAAAGCGCGTGTCCTTGCTCGACAGTCAGCTCACTTTGCAACCGTTCGATCAGGCACCGGTCACCTTGACCTACGTGGGTCTGAGTCTGCACACCGGCATCACCCGTCAACGTCTGGACGCACGCCTGACCCTGCCAGACGGGCAGCCTATGGCGCTCAGCCTGCGCAGCCGCATTCGCGCCAGCCAATGGAAGGATGCCGAGGTTCAGGCCTATCTCAGCCTGCCGCAAAGCGACTGGGCCAAGTGGATTCCGGCCAAGCTGACTCAGCAGTGGACACTCACGCAGTTCAAAGCCGGCGGTGAATTCTGGCTGAACTGGGGCAAAGGTACTGTGCAGAGCGCGGTGGTGCGCCTCAACTCTCCACAAGTGAAAGGCCGCTACGCAGAACGCAAGCCAGTGCTCATCGAAAACCTGGCCCTCACGGCTTACCTGCAACGCAGTGATACGGGACTTAAGGTGCTGTTTGATTCCCTGGCGATGAACCTGGGTGAAACTCGCTGGGAGTCGCGCCTGCAATTGCAACAGACTCTGGCTACCGATAAGGACCAGGAAGTCTGGAAGCTGCAGGCTGACCGCCTCGACCTGACCCCTATCACGCCATTGCTGAACGCTCTGGCGCCTCTGCCGGAAGGCTTCGCCAAGACCGTCGAGCATCTGAAGGCCATCGGCCTGTTGCGCAACGTGCTGGTGGATTTCCGTCCTCAGGATACGACCGATCAAAAAGTCAGTTTTGCTGCCAACCTTGAGCGGGTCGGGTTTGACGCCTATTTCGGAGCACCGGCCGCGCGAAACGTGTCTGGCAGTATCAGCGGCGACTTGGGCGGTGGCGAGTTGCGCATGGACAGCAAGGATTTTTCCCTGCACCTCGATCCGATCTTCGCCAAGCCCTGGCAATATCTACAGGCCAATGCGCGCCTGACCTGGAAGCTGGATAAAGAAGGCTTCACCCTCATCGCCCCGTATATCAAGGTGCTGGGAGAAGAAGGCAAGATCGCTGCGGACTTCCTGATCCGCCTGCATTTCGACCATAGCCAGGAAGACTACATGGACCTGCGGGTCGGTATGGTCGACGGCGATGGGCGTTTCACTCCAAAGTACCTGCCTGCGGTGCTGAGCCCGGCCCTTGATGAATGGCTGCGCACGGCGATTCTCAAGGGGGCGGTGGATCAAGGTTTTTTCCAGTATCAGGGTTCGTTGAATCACGACGCGTTGCCGGCTTCGCGCAATATCAGCCTGTTCTTCAAGGTGCATGACGCCGAGTTAGCGTTCCAGCCGGGCTGGCCTCATGTGAGCAAGGTCAAGGGTGAGGTGTTTGTCGAAGAGACTGGTGTGCGCATCCTGGCCAGCAAGGGCGAGTTGTTGGATACCAAGGTCAAGGACGTGTACGTCAATATTCCCCACGCACCGTCCGGCAAGGAAAGTCACCTGCTGCTGACAGGTGGTTTTGCCGGCGGCCTGGGGGATGGGCTGAAGATCCTTCAAGAAGCGCCGATTGGTACCGCTTCCACCTTTGCCGGCTGGAAAGGCGAAGGCGACCTGCAAGGCAAGTTGGACCTGGATGTTCCGCTTGTTAAAGGCATCGAGCCCAAGATCGTAGTGGATTTCCAGACCGACAAGGCACGCCTGCAATTGGCTGAACCACCCCTGGACCTGACTCAACTCAAGGGCAATTTCCGCTTCGACAGCGCCAAGGGCCTCAGTGGCGAGAACATCACGGCCCAGGCGTTTGACCGGCCGATCTCCGCGCAAATCTTTGCCGATGGCAAACCGGGCAATATCAGCACCCGTGTAACCGCCAGGGGCCAGGTGACGGTCAAGCGGCTGACAGAGTGGTTGAAAATCAGCCAGCCGTTGCCGGTTTCCGGTGATATTCCGTATCAGTTGCAGCTCAACCTGGACGGTGCCGACAGCCAGTTGATGGTCAGCTCCAATCTCAAGGGTGTTGCGGTGGACTTGCCTGCACCGTTCGGCATGCCAGCGAGCCAGGGGCGTGACAGCGTATTCCGCATGACCTTGCAGGGCGCCGAACGACGCTACTGGTTTGATTACGGTGAGCTGGCCAACTTTACCTTTGCTGCGCCGCCGGACAAATTCAATGATGGCCGTGGCGAGTTGTTCCTCGGCGATGGCGATGCAGTGCTGCCCGCTGCCAAGGGCTTGCGCATTCGTGGAGTGCTTTCGGAGCTCGACATCGATCCGTGGAAAAAACTGGTGAGCCAGTATGCCGGCAACGATCCGGGTGGCAGTGCCAAGCAACTGCTAAGCGGTGCCGACTTCAAGATAGGCAAGCTCACCGGTTTAGGTACTCAGTTCGATCAGGTCAATCTGCAGTTGGACCGAAAACCCGTTGCCTGGGGCTTGCAGTTCGACAGTCAGCAGGCCAAGGGCAGTGTGACCTTGCCTGATAGTAAGGTCGCGCCGATTGGGGTCAACCTGCAATACGTAAAACTACCGGCGGTGGACCCTACGGTGCAGGCCGATGAAAACGCCCCCGACCCGTTGGGCAGCATCGACCCAAAGGATATTCCGGCTCTGGATATCGCCATTGCGCAACTGTTCCAGGGGCCCGAGCTGCTGGGCGCGTGGTCGCTAAAAATCCGTCCAACTACTAAAGGCTTGGCTTTCAGCGATCTGGACCTGGGTCTGAAGGGCATGCAGCTCAAAGGCGCTGGCGGATGGGAAGGCGCTCCAGGGGGCAGCAGCAGTTGGTACAAAGGCCGCCTGGACGGTAAAAATATCGCCGATGTACTCAAGGGCTGGGGCTATGCACCCACTGTAACCAGCGAAGACTTCCATCTGGATGTGGATGGGCGTTGGCCTGGTTCGCCGGCATGGGTCGGGCCAAAGCGCTTCTCCGGTAGCCTGGATGCAGCGTTCCGAAAAGGTCAGTTTGTTGAAGTAGAAGGTGGCGCCCAGGCGCTGCGGGTGTTCGGTCTGCTCAACTTCAACTCCATCGGGCGACGCCTGCGGCTGGATTTCTCCGACCTGCTCGGCAAAGGCTTGAGCTATGACCGAGTCAAAGGCCTGTTGGCGGCGAGCAACGGTGTGTTCGTCACGCGGGAGCCGATCACTATGACCGGGCCGTCGAGCAACTTGGAACTGAACGGTACCTTGGACTTGGTAGCTGACCGCGTCGATGCCAAGTTGTTGGTGACGTTGCCTGTGACCAACAACCTGCCGATCGCTGCACTGATCGTCGGTGCACCTGCCATTGGTGGGGCTTTGTTCCTGATCGACAAGCTGATTGGTGATCGGGTTTCGCGTTTTGCCAGCGTCCAATACAAGGTGGAAGGACCGTGGAAGGATCCAAAAATCACCTTCGACAAGCCATTTGAAAAACCAAACTGAGGGCCTGCGGAGTAGCATGGGGCTCTCTTTTTTTGGTGCATGCCCATTACGGAGTGTCGGCTCATGTCCTTTGCGGTAATTCAAATGGTCAGCCAGAGCGATGTGTTGGCCAATCTGGCACAGGCTCGGCGTTTGTTGGAAAAAGCGGCGGCGGGCGGCGCGAAGCTGGCGGTGCTGCCGGAAAACTTCGCCGCAATGGGCCGCCGCGACGTGGCGGACATCGGTCGGGCTGAGGCTCTGGGCGAAGGTCCCATCCTGCCGTGGTTGAAACAGACCGCCCGCGACCTCACCTTATGGATAGTGGCCGGCACATTGCCGTTGCCGCCCAAGGACCAACCGAACTCCAAATCCAATGCCTGCTCGCTGTTGATCGATGATCATGGCGAAATCGTTGCTCGGTACGACAAGCTGCATTTGTTTGACGTGGATGTGGCCGATGCCCGGGGTCGCTATCGGGAGTCCGACGACTATGCTTTCGGGAGTAACGTGGTGGTGGCGGATACACCGGTCGGCCGTTTGGGCCTGACGGTGTGTTACGACCTTCGCTTTCCTGAGCTGTACAGCGAGCTGCGGGCGGCGGGGGCTGAATTGATCACCGCGCCCTCGGCCTTTACCGCTGTAACCGGTGCCGCGCACTGGGACGTGCTGATACGCGCACGGGCCATCGAAACCCAGTGCTATGTGCTGGCGGCGGCCCAGGGCGGCGTGCATCCGGGACCACGGGAAACCCATGGTCATGCAGCGATTGTCGACCCGTGGGGGCGTGTGCTGAAACAACAGGATCAAGGCGAAGCGGTGTTGCTGGCCGAGCGCGATAGCAGTGAACAGGCGTCGATACGGGCGCGCATGCCGGTGGTCAACCATCGGCGCTTTTTCTCGCAGGGCGCGCAGCGACCTGCTTCAGAACGATGAATTTAAGGCCAAACCTATGAGCGAGTTGTTGTCCTCAGTCAGTGAACACCTCCTGGCACCCGGTGGCGTGACCATCGAAAGCTTGCAAACCGTGTTGGGCGATCTTGCCGGGCCAGGAATCGACGCCGCTGACCTGTATTTCCAGGGCCAGATTTCCGAGTCCTGGGCGCTGGAAGATGGCATCGTCAAGGAAGGCAGTTTCAACCTCGACCAAGGTGTCGGCGTGCGCGCGCAATCCGGTGAAAAGACCGGTTTTGCCTACAGCAACGCAATCACTTTGGAGGCCTTGGGTCTTGCCGCACGTGCAGCGCGTTCGATCTCCCGCGCCGGCCAAAATGGCACGGTGCAAGCGTTCAGCACTCAGGACGTGGCCCAGCTATACGCGCCGGACAATCCTTTGGAAGTGATCAGCCGGGCGGAAAAGGTTGATTTGCTCAAGCGCATCGACGCGGCTACCCGCGCCCTGGATCCACGTATCCAGCAGGTCACCGTGAGCATGGCCGGTGTGTGGGAGCGCATCCTGGTGGCATCCACCGACGGCGGCCTGGCGGCGGATGTACGGCCTTTGGTGCGCTTCAATGTCAGTGTGATCGTCGAACAGAACGGTCGCCGCGAGCGCGGTGGGCATGGCGGCGGCGGGCGTACTGACTACCGTTATTTCCTTACTGAAGACCGCGCGATGGGCTATGCCCGTGAAGCGCTGCGCCAGGCGTTGGTGAACCTGGAAGCTATTCCGGCCCCGGCGGGTACGCTGCCGGTGGTGCTGGGTTCTGGCTGGTCAGGGGTATTGCTCCACGAAGCCGTGGGCCACGGCCTGGAAGGTGACTTCAACCGCAAGGGCAGCTCTGCCTACAGCGGGCGTATGGGCGAGATGGTTGCGTCCAAGCTCTGCACCATTGTCGATGACGGAACCTTGGCTGGTCGCCGTGGTTCGCTGAGCGTCGATGACGAAGGCACGCCCACTGAATGCACCACCCTGATTGAAAACGGTGTGCTCAAGGGCTACATGCAAGACAAACTCAATGCCCGCCTGATGGGCGTGGCGCGCACCGGTAACGGCCGCCGTGAGTCCTACGCGCACCTGCCGATGCCCCGCATGACCAACACCTACATGCTCGGTGGCGAAAGCGATCCGGCGGAAATCATCGCCTCGGTTAAACGCGGTATCTACTGCGCCAACCTCGGCGGCGGCCAAGTGGATATCACCAGTGGCAAATTCGTGTTCTCCACCAGCGAGGCATACCTGATCGAAGACGGCAAGATTACCGCGCCGGTCAAAGGGGCAACGTTGATTGGCAATGGCCCGGAAGCCATGAGCAAGGTGTCGATGGTCGGCAACGACTTGGCGCTGGACAGCGGCGTCGGCGTGTGCGGGAAAGATGGGCAGTCAGTACCGGTCGGTGTCGGCCAGCCAACCCTGAAAATTGATGCGATCACCGTGGGTGGCACGGGGTCGTAAGGGATGGAGCTTCGGGTGGCGAAGACCGCCACCCGGGGAAGGGCATCAACGCAGTCCGCGTTGAGTCTCGTCCAGCTCACGGATGTATTTGAAGATTTTACGGCTGGTGGCGGGCGCCTTGTTATGCGCCTGCTCATGCTGGGCCTGACGGATCAGGGAGCGCAGTTGTTGGCGGTCCGCATCCGGGTAGTCCAGCACGAATTTCTCCAGCACTGCGTCATCGCCCGAGATCAGGCGGTCACGCCAACGTTCCAGATTATGGAAACGTTCGTTGTACTGGCGAGTGGAGGCATCGGTTTGATCAAGCAAGGCCAGAATGGCGTCAGTGTCCTGATCGCGCATCAGCTTGCCGATAAACATGATGTGCCGTTTACGCGCGATATTCGCAGTGTGCTTGGGTGCGTCAGCAAGCGCCCGGCGCATCTCGTCGGTCAGTGGCAGTTTTGCAATCAAGTCTTTCTTGAGCGTTGTAAGGCGCTCGCCAAGGTCAACCAGAGCATGCAGCTCACGTTTGACCTGGGTTTTGCTTTTCTCCCCATCGAGGGAGTCGTCGTAAGAATCAACCATGGTGGCAGTCCGCAAAGAAACGCCGCCATGATAACCAGTCGGGGGCCGCTTGTCCGGCCCGGTCGCTCGATGGCCTTAACCGAAAGCAGAATTTGAGTGGAGAAAACCATGAGTGCAGCCCAAAGCGTCGGTCCGCAAGCGTTACCGGCCCTGCAGGAACAAGTCGAGCAGATCCTTGCCGAGGCTAAGCGCCAGGGGGCCAGTGCCTGTGAAGTTGCGGTCTCGCTGGAGCAGGGTCTGTCGACGTCGGTACGTCAGCGGGAAGTGGAAACTGTTGAATTCAACCGCGACCAGGGCTTTGGCATCACCTTGTATTCGGGGCAGCGTAAAGGGTCGGCCAGTACCTCCGCCAGTGGCCCGGAAGCCATTCGCGAGACTGTGGCCGCTGCGTTGGCGATTGCCAAGCACACTTCCGAAGATGAAAGCTCAGGTCTGGCAGACAAAGCGCTGATGGCCAAGGACTTGAAGGATTTCGATCTTTTCCATGCCTGGGACATTACGCCCGAGCAGGCCATTGAGCTGGCGCTGACCTGTGAAGCCGCTGCGTTTGATGCTGATGCCCGCATCAAGAACGCCGATGGCACCACGTTGAATACTCACCAAGGCTGTCGTGTTTATGGCAACAGCCACGGGTTTACCGGGGGATATGCATCCACCCGTCATAGCTTGAGCTGCGTGATGATCGCCGAGGCCAATGGCCAGATGCAGCGTGATTACTGGTATGACGTGAGCCGTCAGGGTGAACTGCTGGCCGACCCGGTCAGCATTGGTCAGCGTGCCGCACAACGTGCCGCTAGCCGCCTGGGCGCCCGTCCGGTGCCAACCTGCGAAGTGCCGGTGCTGTTTTCAGCGGAGTTGGCGGGCGGTTTGTTTGGCAGTTTCCTTGGCGCGATTTCGGGCGGCAATCTGTATCGCAAGTCGTCGTTCCTTGAAGGCGCCATTGGCCAGAAGCTCTTTCCCGATTGGTTGACCATTGATGAGCGTCCGCACTTGATGCGCGCCATGGGCAGCTCGGCGTTCGATGGCGATGGCCTGGCCACGTACGCCAAGCCGTTCGTCGAGAACGGTGAGTTGGTGTCTTACGTACTGGGTACTTACTCAGGTCGCAAACTCGGCCTGCCCAGCACTGCCAACTCCGGCGGCGTACATAACCTGTTCGTGACCCATGGCGATGAAGATCAGGCAGCGCTGTTGCGGCGTATGGGACGTGGCCTGCTGGTAACCGAATTGATGGGGCACGGCCTGAACATGGTCACTGGCGATTACTCCCGCGGCGCGGCGGGTTTCTGGGTGGAAAATGGCGAGATTCAGTTCGCGGTTCAGGAAGTGACGATTGCCGGCAATATGCGTGACATGTTCAAGCAGATCGTTGCCGTGGGTAACGATCTGGAACTGCGCAGCAATATTCGCACCGGTTCGGTGTTGATCGAGCGGATGACTGTCGCCGGCAGCTGATCGATCCTCTCTGAGAAGCGCGCTATCCCACGGATAGCGCGCTTTTTTTGTGCTTGGAATTCAGGGCGATCACAATGCTGCCATTGCGTTGATTCTCAATATCATTTAATAATAAATATCATTATCGAGTGAGCATGGATCATGAGTTCTGTCCTGCATGAGGATCCGTACCTGGAAAGCTGGCGCTGGATGAGTCGTCAGATTCGCTGCGGCCTCGATCCTGATGAACCTCGCCTGATCGAACATTACCTAAATGAGGGTCGATACCTGGCGTGCTGCACTGCGACTCATCCGTGGACGATCGCTGAAACGTCATTCCGCCTGTTAATCGATACCGCCAGTGATATCGCCTTGCCTTGGCATTGGCGTTCCACTTGTCTGGATCAGGCTTGGCGCCCTCTGCGCGACTTGGAAAAACTCTCCCACTGTGCCTGCCGCCTCAAGCGCTGGCAGACCTTTGCCTGGCAATTGGCGACGTGCGAATTGCTGCCATCAATCTCCCACTCCGACCTGGTGCAAGGATCTAACGATGAGTAACACCCGTATCGAACGCGACAGCATGGGCGAACTGCAAGTGCCTGCCGAGGCCTTGTATGGCGCACAGACCCAGCGCGCAGTGAACAACTTCCCTATCAGCCACCAACGTATGCCGGCACAGTTTATTCGCGCCTTGATCCTTGCCAAGGCTGCTGCCGCCAAGGTCAACGTCGACCTCAAGCAAATCAGCGAAGGGCAGGGCAAGGCCATCGTTGATGCTGCCCAAGGGTTGCTGGAAGGCGACTTCATGCAGCACTTCCCGGTGGATATCTTCCAGACCGGCTCTGGTACCAGCTCCAACATGAACGCCAACGAAGTGATCGCGACCCTCGCCAGCCGTTTGCTGGGCGAAGCGGTGAACCCGAACGATCACGTCAACTGCGGCCAAAGCAGCAACGACATTATCCCGACCACTATTCACGTCAGCGCGGCGCTGGTATTGCACGAGCAAACGCTTCCGGCGCTTCTTCACCTGGTGCAGGTGATCGAGCAGAAAGCCAAAGAAGTTCACCCGTTCATCAAGACAGGCCGCACGCACCTGATGGACGCCATGCCGGTCCGTATGAGTCAGGTACTCGATGGTTGGGCGCAGCAACTCAAAGCCAATATCGGTCATCTGCAGGACTTGCTGCCAAGCCTGCAGGCCCTCGCGCAAGGCGGAACGGCGGTGGGCACTGGGATCAACGCCCATCCGGAATTCGCGGCGCGTTTCAGTCAGCAACTAAGCAGCCTGACGGATGTGAAATTCACTCCGGGTAAAAACCTGTTTGCGCTGATTGGTTCCCAGGACACAGCCGTGGCGGTGTCCGGCCAACTGAAAGCCACCGCCGTATCGCTGATGAAGATCGCCAATGACCTGCGCTGGATGAACTCCGGTCCACTTGCCGGCCTGGGTGAGATCGAGCTGGAAGGCCTGCAGCCGGGGTCTTCGATCATGCCCGGCAAGGTCAACCCTGTAATCCCTGAAGCGACTGCCATGGTGGCTGCACAAGTCATTGGCAATGACACGGTGATTACCGTCGCTGGCCAATCCGGCAACTTCGAGCTGAACGTGATGCTGCCTATCATCGCCCAGAACCTGCTCAGCAGCCTCGAACTGCTGGCCAACTCCAGTCGCCTGCTGGCGGACAAAGCCATCGCCAGCTTCAAGGTCAATGAAGCCAAGCTCAAGGAAGCACTGTCGCGCAACCCGATACTGGTTACTGCACTCAACCCGATCATTGGATACCAAAAGGCTGCTGAAATCGCCAAGAAGGCCTATCAGCAAGGCCGTCCAGTGATTGATGTCGCCCTTGAGCACACCGACTTGCCGCGCAGCCAACTGGAAATCCTGCTGGATCCGGAAAAGCTCACGGCTGGCGGCGTTTAATCACCGACTCTGCTTTGGAGGCTCACCATGGAGCACTGGAAGCGCACGATCGAACGGGCCAATCGCTGCTTTATGCAAGGCGAGTTGGTTGACGCTCGCGAGGCCTATTTGCAAGCCCTGGCCTTGGCCCAGGTGCTGTTCGAACGCTGGGCGAATGCCGACGAAGCAGTGGCGGCTTGCGTCATTTCCCATCACAACCTGGCGGACCTGCACCTGCACTTGAATCAGCCTGAGGAAAGCGCCGAATACCTTTGCGCCATTCACCAGCGCTTGCTGCAGACCATGCAGGACGCGCGCCTGAGCCCGCAGCTGCGGGAGGCGGCCCTGCGCCAGAGCAGCAAGACTTACGTCGAACTGTTGAATTTCATCAGCGATCACGGCGAGTACCCGCGCACCCATCGCTTGCTGGGCGGTACTGCTGCGCAACCGACTACGCCTCAATACGGAGCACATTGATATGACCTATACCTTGCCTGCCTTGCCTTACGCCTACGATGCCCTGGAGCCGCATATTGATGCGCAAACCATGGAAATTCACTACACCAAGCATCACCAGACCTACATCAACAACCTTAATGCCGCCGTCGAGGGCACTGAGTTCGCCGGCTGGCCGGTGGAAAAACTGGTGTCCAGCGTGCACCAACTACCGGAAAAGCTTCGCGCAGCCGTGATCAACCAAGGTGGCGGCCACGCTAACCACTCGCTGTTCTGGGCGGTGATGTCACCTCAAGGGGGCGGTAAGCCAGAGGGCGCATTGGGCAAGGCAATTGACGAGCAAGTTGGAGGTTTTGATAGTTTCAAGGAGGCCTTCACCAAAGCCGCATTGACCCGCTTCGGCAGTGGCTGGGCTTGGCTGAGCGTTACGCCGCAAAAGACCTTGGTGGTGGAAAGCAGCGGTAACCAAGACAGCCCGCTGATGAGCGGCAACACGCCGATCCTCGGCCTGGACGTATGGGAGCATGCTTACTATTTGCGCTACCAGAACCGCCGCCCGGAATACATCAATGCCTTCTACAGTGTTATTAACTGGCCAGAAGTTGCCGCACGCTATCAGGCTGCTATGGCCTGACATTTACCTCTATAACAAGATCTAAGGCCGACTATGGGCACTGAAACACTGGCGATCGGCAGCGTGCGAATGTTTCGTTATGCGCTTGGCTCGCTACTGCTACTGGCAGGTACTGCATTGCTGGTGGCCCACGGGCTGGCCTGG
The DNA here is from genome assembly GCF_054683855.1 of Pseudomonas sp. H1_D04. NCBI lineage: Bacteria > Pseudomonadati > Pseudomonadota > Gammaproteobacteria > Pseudomonadales > Pseudomonadaceae > Pseudomonas > Pseudomonas sp. H1_D04. The sequence continues at coordinate 1,147,739 of NZ_CP162826.1, read as the reverse complement.
CTGGACCTTGAACCGCGCATCCTGCGTGCTTTGCAGGGCGGGGCGATCTGCGCGCTCGGTACTGCGCTGGGCGCGGTTCCGGTATTGGTGATTCGGCGGATGCCGGTGGCCGTGAGCGATACCTTGCTGGGCTTTGGGGCTGGCGTGATGCTGGCTGCAACCGCCTTTTCACTGGTGGTACCGGGTATCGCTGCTGCGGAAAGCCTGGGGCTTACGTCCTGGGGCGCGAGCGGGCTGATCAGTTTCGGCATTATGTTGGGAGCGTTCGGGCTGTATCTGGTTGACCGCAAGGTCTCCGGCGCGAGTCCGGAAATGCTGGTGGGCACGCCGGACAAACCGATGATGTCGCCGCGCATCTGGCTATTCGTGTTCGCTATCATTGCTCACAACATTCCGGAAGGCATGGCGGTTGGCGTCTCTGCCGGCGGCGGCATGCCGGATGCCGACAGCTTGGCCATGGGCATCGCCTTGCAGGATGTGCCCGAAGGTCTTGTGATTGCGTTGGTGTTGGCCGGGGCAGGGATGTCGCGGGCCAAGGCATTCCTGATTGGTGCTGCTTCAGGCTTGGTGGAACCGGTGTTTGCCGTGCTCTGCGCTTGGCTGGTGAGCCTGGCCGAGGTGTTGTTGCCTTTGGGGCTGGCGCTGGCTGCCGGGGCGATGCTGTTGGTAGTGACCCATGAGGTGATCCCGGAGTCGCGGCGCAATGGCCACGAAAAGCTCGCCAGCTTGGGGCTCTGCATTGGATTTTGCTTGATGATGGCGATGGATACCGCATTGGGGTGAAGCCGTTGCGGCTTCACGTTTGTGTCAAAGGGTGAGGTTACTCACCCTCATCAAAGTAGTTGTTGATCAACGCCACCAGAGCTTCCATCGCTTCCTGGTCTTGCTCGCCTTCGGTCTTCAAATGAATTTTGGTGCCTTTGCCGGCCGCCAGCATCATCATTGCCATGATGCTTTTGCCGTCGACCATGCTTTCAGGTGTGCGTCCAGCCCTGATCTGGCAGGGGAACTGCCCGGCTACTCCGACAAACTTGGCCGAGGCGCGGGCGTGCAAACCCAACTTGTTGATGATTTCAATTTCCAGAGCGGGCATCGCGCAGGTGTTCCTTTCAGCTAAGGTCGCGGTGGCGAACCTGGACGTTCTTGAGGGTTTGTTGCAGTGCTTGGCCCAAGCGCTCGGTCAGGTATACCGAACGGTGATGACCGCCGGTGCATCCAATGGCAATAGTGACATAGGCCCGGTTGCTCGCGGCAAAGCGCGGCAGCCACTTGAGCAGATAGCTGGAAATGTCCTGGAACATCTCCTCCACATCCGGCTGCGCGGCTAGGTACTCAGCCACAGGTAGGTCCAGCCCTGATTGGTCGCGTAACTCTGGCTTCCAGTAGGGGTTGGGCAGGCAGCGCACGTCGAACACCAGATCGGCATCCACCGGCATGCCACGTTTGAAGCCAAAAGACTCGACGAGAAACGCCGTGCCAGGCTCCGGCTGGTTCAGCAGGCGCAGTTTGATGGCATCGCGCAGCTGGTAAAGGTTAAGGCCGGTGGTGTTGATCTTAAGGTCGGCGAGGTCAATGATCGGCCCCAGCAACTTGGTTTCGTCCTCGATGGCTTCAGCCAGAGAACGGTGAGGGCTGCTGAGGGGGTGGCGTCGACGGGTTTCGGAGAAGCGTTTGAGCAGCGTCTCTTCATCGGCGTCCAGGTACAGCACATCACAATGAATATGCTTGGCGCGCACTTCTTCCAACAGTTCCGGGAACCGAGAGAGGTGGCTGGGCAGGTTGCGGGCGTCGATCGAAACGGCAACCAGAGGTTGCGCCAGCTCGGTGTGGATCAGAGCGCGTTCCGCCAACTCCGGCAGTAGGCCGGCCGGCAGGTTATCGATGCAATAGAAGCCGTTGTCCTCAAGAACGTTGAGGGCGGTACTTTTACCCGAGCCGGAGCGGCCGCTGACGATGATCAAACGCATGATTACTGCCCGTTTTGCTCATCCAGGACAACTTGGTACAGCGCCTCGTTGCTGCTGGCACTGCGCAGTTTGTCGCGTACTTCTTTGCGGTCGAGCATGCTGGCGATCTGCCGAAGCAGTTCCAGGTGCGCATCGGTGGCGGCCTGTGGGACCAGCAGAACAAACAGCAGGTCGACCGGGGCGCCATCAATGGCATCGAAATCGATAGGCGCGTCCAAGTGCAGCAGCGCGCTGACAGGTGTCTCACAGCCTTTGAGGCGACAGTGAGGAATGGCGATGCCGTTACCAAAACCGGTGGAACCCAGTTTTTCACGGGCAATCAGAGCCTCGAAGACATCTTGCATCTCCAGTTCAGGCACTTGGCTGCTGATCAGGTTGGCAATTTGTTCGAGGGCTTTCTTCTTGCTGCCGCCCGGCACGTTCACGAGGGAACGGCCGGGGGTCAGGATGGTTTCAAGTCGAATCATGGGTGGGGAGTGTTAGCGGCCTGTGCCCTGAAGAAGGCTCTGCTGCTTTTCCTTATGCTTTTTAAGTTGGCGGTCGAGCTTGTCAGTCAAGGCATCGATTGATGCATACATGTCTTCATGCTCGGCGTTGGCGACTACTTCGCCACCGGGAATCTGTAGGGTCGCTTCGATTTTCTGCTGAAGCTTGTCGACCTTCATGATCACTTGCACATTGGTGATCTTGTCAAAATGACCCTCAAGCTTTTTCAGCTTTTGCTCGACATATTCGCGCAGGGGAGGGGTGACTTCTACATGGTGTCCACTGATGTTGACTTGCATACAGCTTCTCCTTCGTTGCCAGTGCATAAAGCGGCGGGTAGGAATACCCGCCACTGGAACGCTGTGGCCCGCCCGTCACATCAAACGCTTACGCTCGCTGGAAGGCGCGATCCCAAGGGATTCGCGGTACTTGGCGACGGTTCGACGGGCGACCTGAATGCCTTGTGCCTCCAGTAAACCAGCGATCTTGCTGTCACTCAACGGCTTTTTCTGATTTTCCGCGGCAACCAGTTTTTTGATGATTGCGCGGATTGCCGTGGACGAGCATTCGCCGCCTTCTGAGGTGCTGACATGGCTGGAGAAAAAGTATTTCAACTCATAAATACCCCGTGGGGTATGCATGAATTTTTGCGTGGTAACGCGGGAAATCGTCGACTCGTGCATGCCTACCGCTTCGGCGATATCGTGCAGAACCAAAGGCTTCATCGCTTCATCGCCGTATTCCAGGAAGCCGCGCTGATGCTCGACGATCTGCGTGGCGACTTTCATCAGGGTTTCGTTACGGCTTTGCAGGCTCTTGATGAACCAGCGCGCCTCCTGCAACTGGTTGCGCATGAAGGTGTTGTCGGCGCTGGTGTCGGCGCGTCGCACGAAACCTGCATATTGCGGGTTGACTCGCAGGCGTGGCACTGACTCCTGGTTAAGCTCCACCAGCCAGCGCTCGTTGTCCTTGCGCACGATCACGTCAGGAACTACGTATTCGGCCTCGCTGGACTCGATCTGCGAGCCGGGACGCGGGTTGAGGCTTTGCACCAGCTCGATGACCTGGCGCAGATCGTCTTCCTTGAGTTTCATGCGACGCATCAGTTGGCTGTAATCGCGGCTGCCGAGCAGGTCGATGTATTCGGTGACCAGGCGCTGGGCCTCGGCGAGCCATGGGGTCTTGGCGGGCAGCTGGCGCAGTTGCAGCTGCAGGCATTCGCTAAGGGTGCGCGCACCAATACCCGCGGGCTCAAATTGCTGGATGCGGTGCAGGACGGCTTCGATTTCGTCCAGTTCGATATCTAGTTCGGGGTCGAAGGCCTCAAGAATCTCTTCGAGTGTCTCGTCCAGATAGCCTTGGTTATTGATGCAATCGATCAGGGTGACGGCGATCAGGCGATCGGTGTCCGACATCGGTGCGAGGTTCAGTTGCCACAACAGATGGCTCTGCAGACTTTCGCCGGCGGACGTGCGGGTAGTGAAGTCCCACTCATCATCGTCGTTGCTGGGCAGGCTGCTGGCGCTGGTCTGGTAGACGTCTTCCCAAGCAGTGTCTACGGGAAGCTCGTTGGGAATGCGTTCGTTCCAATCGCCTTCCTCAAGGTTATCCACCGTAGGGGCGGTTTCCTGGTAGGACGGTTCCTGCACGTCTGCGTTGGGTTTTTGCTCGATGTTGTCGGCCAACGGGTCTGCATTATCGAAGTCGTCGCCTTCTTCCTGGCGTTCGAGCATCGGATTAGACTCCAGAGCCTCCTGGATTTCCTGTTGCAGGTCCAGGGTCGACAATTGGAGCAGGCGGATGGCCTGTTGCAGCTGCGGTGTCATCGTCAGCTGCTGGCCCATTCTTAGGACTAGCGATGGTTTCATGGCAGGGGCTTAACACCTTATTCGCCGGCGCAACGCGCCATCCACGACAGGGCGCGTGAGCGCCAAACATAAGCAAATTATATGCCTGATATCGAGGGCTTTGCCTAGAGCGCGGTAACAATAAAAAACCGGAGGTTTTCATTGACTCCCGCGCATCAGGCAAACGACCTGCCACCGCCTTGTTTGTGCAGGCGGCTTTACAGGCGAAACTCGTGACCCAGGTACACTTCCTTGACCAGTTCGTTGGCCAGAATGGTGGCGGAGTCGCCTTCTGCGATCAGTTGACCATCGTTGACGATATACGCGGTTTCGCAGATATCGAGGGTCTCACGCACGTTGTGATCGGTGATCAGTACACCGATGCCCTTGGCCTTGAGGTGATGGATGATCTGCTTGATGTCGCCAACCGAGATAGGGTCGACGCCGGCAAACGGTTCGTCCAGCAGAATGAACTTGGGGGCAGTGGCCAGGGCGCGGGCGATTTCCACGCGACGCCGCTCACCACCGGACAGGCTCATGCCAAGGTTGTCGCGAATGTGGTTGATATGGAATTCCTGCAGCAGGCTTTCCAGCTCCTGTCGGCGGCCGTCACGGTCCAGTTCCTTGCGAGTTTCAAGAATGGCCATAATGTTGTCGGCAACTGACAGTTTGCGGAAGATCGATGCTTCTTGAGGAAGATAGCCAATACCCGCGCGTGCACGACCGTGCATTGGCTGGTGGCTGACATCCAGGTCGTCGATCAGTACGCGACCCTGATCCGCCTGGACCAGGCCAACAATCATGTAGAAGCATGTGGTCTTGCCTGCGCCGTTGGGGCCGAGCAAGCCGACGATCTGGCCGCTGTCGATCGACAGGCTGACGTCGCGCACGACCTGACGGCTTTTATAGGCCTTGGCCAGATGCTGGGCTTTCAGGGTTGCCATTACTCGGCCTTCTTCTTCGGCTGGATAACCATGTCGATGCGTGGGCGCGGTGCGGTGACCTTGCTGCCATTGGCACGACCGGCGTTAGCGATCTGTTTCACGGTGTCATAGGTGATCTTTTCACCTTCCGTGGAGTTGCCATCGGGGCTGAGCACCTTGGCCTGGTCGATCAGCACAATGCGATTCTGCTGGGCGTGATACTGAATGGTCTTGCCGTAGCCCTTCATCGGGCCAGTGTCGGCAGCGGACTGCTTCTGTTCGAAGTAAGCCAGGTTGCCCACTGAGGTCACGACGTCGATGTCACCGGCTTGGGTACGCGTCAGTGTCACGGTATTACCGGTGATCTTCATCGACCCTTGGGTGATGATTACGCCGCCGGTATAGGTGGCAACACCTTGCTTGTCATCCAGTTGCGCATCGTCAGCCGAGATGTGGATCGGTTGCTGGCTATCGTTCGGCAGAGCCCAGGCGCTCACGCTTCCCAGTGCTGCGCCCAAACCGAGCAAAATAGGGAGAGTTTTAACGAGCCTCATACTGTCCTCTTACGTTCGATAGCAGGTGTATCCTGCTTTCTTTCAAATACGCTTTCATTCCCTTGCCAGTCGATACACCGCCAGCGCCGTCGATTCTAACGTCTTGCTCGGTCTGCGCATATTGCTTCTGCGGGAATACGGTCATGCGACTGCTGGTAATCACCGTGTCACGGGCTTTGGCATCCGTGCGCGCAACACGTACCGAGTCAATCAGTTCTACCTCGGTGCCGTCGGGGTTCACCTCACCACGCTTGCTGGTGACATGCCACGGAAATTCGGTGCCGCGGTACAGGTTCAGGTCCGGATTAGTCAGCAGAGTGACTTCGGTGGCCTTCAAGTGCTCGACTTTGTCCGACGTCATTTCGTACTGCAGCTTGCCGTCGGGCAGGAACTGCACGCTATAGGCATTGGTGGCGTAATAGTCGATGGCCCCCTCGTCGACCTGCGCAACAGGCTGGTCGAGGAAGCGCCCCGGACTGATATTCCAGTAGCCCACCGCGAGGAACAGCGCGGCAATGACCCCGAATAACAGGAAGTTGCGAATCTTTTTACTCAGCATAAAACGCTCTATAGGTAGGCGGCGTGGGCCGCTTCAAGGCTGCCTTGGGCTCGCAGGATCAGTTCGCAGAACTCGCGGGCTGCACCTTCGCCACCACGGGCGCAGGTGATGCCATGGGCGTGCTCGCGAACAAACGCCGCCGCATTGGCGACGGCCATGCCAAGCCCTACTCGACGAATGACCGGCAGGTCGGGCAGATCATCGCCTAAGTAGGCGACCTGCTCATAGCTTAGGTTGAGTTGGCCAAGAAGCTCGTCCAGAACTACCAGTTTATCCTCGCGGCCCTGATACAGGTGAGGAATCCCCAGGTTTTGTGCGCGGCGTTCCACAACGGGAGTTTTTCGGCCGCTGATAATCGCGGTTTGCACGCCTGCAGCCATCAGCATCTTGATGCCTTGGCCGTCGAGGGTGTTGAACGTCTTGAATTCGCTGCCGTCTTCGAGGAAGTACAGGCGGCCATCAGTCAGCACGCCGTCAACGTCGAAAATCGCCAGTCTGATGTTTTTGCCGCGTTGCAACAGGTCGCTGGTCATTTACATCACTCCCGCACGCAGCAAGTCGTGCATGTTCAGGGCGCCAACCGGGTGGTCGTCGCTATCGACAACCACCAGGGCGCCGATCTTGTGGTCTTCCATGATCTTCAATGCTTCGGCTGCCAGCATCTCAGGGCGTGCGGTCTTGCCGTGTGGCGTCATCACTGCATCGATGGTCGCAGTGTGGATATCGATGGTGCGGTCCAGGGTGCGGCGCAGGTCGCCGTCGGTGAATACCCCAGCCAGGCGGCCGTCAGCTTCAAGGATCACGGTCATGCCCAGGCCCTTGCGAGTCATTTCCATCAGCGCGTCCTTAAGTAAGGTGCCGCGCTGGACGTGGGGCAATTCATCGCCTGAATGCATAACGTTTTCCACTTTCAGCAGCAGGCGGCGGCCCAGTGCGCCACCCGGGTGGGAGAACGCGAAGTCTTCAGCCGTGAACCCGCGAGCTTCAAGCAGTGCAACGGCCAGAGCGTCGCCCATAACCAAGGCAGCGGTAGTGGAGGAGGTCGGTGCCAGATTCAGCGGGCAGGCTTCGTGGGCGACGTGAACGTTCAGGTTAACATCGGCAGCCTTGGCCAGCGTCGACTCCGGGTTGCCGGTGACGCTGATCATCTGGATGCCAAGGCGCTTGATCAGCGGCAGCAGGGTCACGATTTCGTTGGTGGTACCGGAGTTGGACAGCGCCAGGATGATGTCATCTTTGGTGATCATGCCCATGTCGCCGTGGCTCGCCTCCGCCGGATGCACGAAAAACGCCGTGGTCCCGGTGCTCGCCAGGGTGGCGGCGATCTTGTTGCCGACGTGGCCCGATTTGCCCATGCCGACCACGACAACGCGGCCCTTGCTGGCCAGAATCATCTCGCAGGCGCGTACGAAATCTGCGTCGATATGGGCCAGTAAGCCTTCTACGGCTTCGACTTCGAGGCGGATGGTGCGTTGTGCGGATTGGATAAGGTCGCTGGATTGGCTCATGTCTGAAATCGTATAGCCTGACGAAAAGTCGGCGATTATAGCGGTAATGATCAATTCCCTCACGCAAGTTCGTCAGGCTTTATTCAGCAGGGGACTGAGATCGATCCTCAGTCACACAGTCGGCAACGTTTTTTCCCTGTCCCCAAACTGAACTAGCGCTGTTCCGGCCTTGGGCGCCTTGTACCAGCAGTGATATAGTTCGCCGCCAGTTCGGTCCGCCCAGCCCATGTGGCTATCTATATGCGTCGCCGTTGCAAACGTTTGTCGCATGCGTGGTGTCTGAGTGAGAGGCTGCATCCCAAGGAGTTTAGATGAGTGCCGATAACGCCTACGCGGTCGAGCTGAAGGGACTGACCTTCAAGCGCGGGACGCGCAGCATCTTCAATAACGTCGATATTCGCATTCCCCGTGGCAAGGTCACGGGCATCATGGGGCCGTCCGGTTGCGGCAAGACCACGCTGTTGCGGTTGATGGGCATGCAATTGCGTCCCAGCGCCGGCGAAGTGTGGGTCAATGGCCAAAACCTGCCTACGCTGTCGCGCAGTGATCTGTTCGATGCGCGCAAGCATATGGGCGTGCTGTTCCAGAGCGGTGCGCTGTTCACCGACCTCGATGTGTTCGAGAACGTAGCGTTTCCGCTGCGGGTGCATACCCAGCTGTCCGACGAAATGATTCGCGACATTGTGTTGCTGAAATTGCAGGCCGTCGGCCTCCGTGGCGCAATTGATCTGATGCCCGACGAACTGTCCGGCGGCATGAAGCGCCGTGTGGCCCTGGCGCGAGCCATTGCCCTCGATCCACAGGTTCTCATGTACGACGAGCCCTTCGTCGGTCAGGATCCGATCGCCATGGGTGTGCTGGTACGACTGATCCGTCTGCTCAACGATGCCCTGGGTATCACCAGTATCGTGGTCTCCCACGACCTTGCAGAAACCGCGAGCATTGCCGATTACCTCTATGTGGTCGGTGATGGCCAGGTGCTGGGGCAGGGTACGCCTGAAGAGCTGATGAACGCCGACAACCCGCGCATTCGCCAATTCATGACCGGCGACCCCGATGGCCCTGTGCCTTTCCACTTTCCGGCAGCGGATTACCGCTCAGATCTTCTGGGGAAGCGTTGATGCGCAAAACATCTCTTATCGAGAAAGTTCGCCTTTTCGGTCGCTCCGGCATCGACATCGTCGAAGTGCTCGGCCGCTCGACGATTTTCCTGTTCCACGCCTTGCTCGGCCGCGGCGGTATTGGCGGTGGCTTTGGCCTGTTGATCAAGCAGCTGCATTCGGTGGGTGTGATGTCCCTGGTGATCATTGTGGTCTCCGGGGTGTTCATTGGCATGGTGCTGGCGTTGCAGGGCTTCAATATCCTGTCCAGCTACGGTTCGGAGCAGGCAGTGGGGCAGATGGTTGCCCTGACGCTGCTACGTGAACTGGGACCGGTGGTGACCGCGTTGCTGTTCGCCGGGCGCGCAGGTTCCGCGTTGACTGCCGAAATTGGCAACATGAAGTCTACCGAGCAGCTGTCCAGCCTCGAAATGATCGGTGTGGACCCGCTCAAATACATTGTTGCCCCGCGCCTGTGGGCCGGCTTCATTTCCCTGCCATTGCTGGCGATGATCTTCAGCGTGGTCGGTATCTGGGGCGGTTCGTGGGTAGCGGTGGACTGGCTTGGCGTCTACGACGGCTCCTACTGGGCCAACATGCAAAACAGCGTGACCTTCAGTGGTGACGTGCTCAATGGCATTATAAAGAGCATCGTCTTCGCCTTTGTAGTGACCTGGATCGCCGTATTCCAAGGCTATGACTGTGAGCCCACCTCAGAAGGGATCAGTCGTGCCACCACCAAGACCGTTGTGTACGCCTCGCTGGCAGTACTTGGCCTTGACTTCATTTTGACCGCCTTGATGTTTGGAGACTTCTGATGCAAAACCGCACTGTGGAAATCGGTGTCGGCCTTTTCTTGCTGGCTGGCATCCTGGCTTTACTGTTGCTGGCTCTGCGAGTCAGCGGTCTTTCGGCCAGCCCAACCGCCGATACTTATAAACTTTACGCATACTTCGACAATATCGCCGGTTTGACTGTCAGAGCTAAAGTGACCATGGCCGGTGTAACCATTGGCAAGGTCACGGCAATCGATCTGGATCGCGACAGCTTCACCGGGCGAGTGACGATGCAACTGGACAAGAAGGTGGATAATCTGCCTACCGACTCTACTGCATCTATCCTCACTGCGGGGCTGCTGGGCGAGAAGTACATCGGTGTCAGCGTGGGCGGGGAAACAGCCCTGCTCAAGGATGGTTCGACCATCCACGACACTCAGTCGTCGCTGGTACTTGAGGACCTGATCGGAAAATTTTTGCTCAATACGGTCAATAAAGACGCCAAATGAGGAATCTGTTCATGATCTCTACCTTGCGACGTGGCCTGCTGGTACTGCTTGCAGCACTGCCATTGATGGCCAACGCGGCAGGTTCTGCGCACGAACTGGTGCAGGACACCACCAGCAAGATGCTGGCTGACCTGACGGCCAATAAAGAACAGTACAAGCAAGATCCAACCAAGTTCTATGAAGCGCTCAACAGCATCGTCGGTCCGGTCGTCGATGCTGAAGGCATCTCACGCAGCATCATGACGGTCAAATATTCGCGCAAGGCCACGCCTGCGCAGATGCAGACGTTCCAGGAAAACTTCAAGCGCGGCCTGTTCCAGTTCTATGGCAACGCTTTGCTTGAGTACAACAACCAAGGTATTACCGTTGCTCCAGCCGGTGATGAGTCGGGCGATCGCACCAGCGTCAACATGAGCGTCAAAGGTAATAACGGTGCCGTGTACCCGGTGCAGTACACCTTGGAGAAGATCAACGGCGAGTGGAAACTGCGCAACGTGATCATCAACGGCATCAATATCGGCAAGCTGTTCCGTGACCAGTTTGCCGACGCCATGCAGCGCAATGGCAACGACCTAGACAAAACCATCAATGGTTGGGCCGGTGAAGTCGCCAAGGCCAAGGAAGAAACCGATAAAGCTGCTGGGAAGCCGGCGCAATGACCGAGTCGGCTGTTCGTCTCGGCGACTCTGGCCAGCTGTTCATCAGCGGGGTGCTGGATTACCGAACTGGCCCGGCTCTGCGCAAGCATGGCCAAGCGCTGATCAAGTCGAGCGCTGCGCCGGAGCTGGTCCTGGATTGCTCAGCGGTAACCAAGTCCAGCAGTGTCGGGTTGTCGTTGCTGCTGTGCTTCATGCGTGATGCCGAAGCGGCCAAGAAGCCGGTTAGCATCCGTGCGTTGCCCGAAGACATGCGCGAAATTGCCGAAGTTTCCGGTCTGACCGAGCTGTTGGCGCATCCTTAATACACATTATTAGAGAAGCCCCCCGTCAGAGTCCTGCTATGCGGGGTTCGCAGGCGCGGGGCTTTTTTGTATGATGTGCGACCCGTGCGCACTGGGCGCCGATAGAGGTTGAGCATGCAGGCCCTAGAAGTTAAGAGCTTTCTTGAAGGAAAGCTGCCGGATACGACCGTAGAAGTTGAAGGCGAAGGCTGCAACTTCCAGCTGAACGTGATTAGCGATGAACTGGCGGCATTGAGCCCAGTCAAGCGTCAGCAGCAGATCTATGCCCATTTGAACCCGTGGATCACCGATGGCAGCATCCATGCGGTCACTATGAAATTTTTCAGCCGCGCGGCCTGGGCCGAGCGCACCTGAGCCCTCAAGGCGTCGAGATTCTTATGGATAAATTGATTATTACCGGCGGTGCTCGCCTTGATGGCGAGATTCGCATTTCCGGTGCAAAAAACTCCGCCTTGCCGATCCTGGCAGCGACCCTGCTGTGCGATGGCCCGGTGACCGTGGCCAACCTGCCGCACCTGCACGACATCACTACCATGATCGAGCTGTTCGGTCGCATGGGCATCGAGCCTGTGATTGATGAGAAGCTGGCCGTCGAAATTGACCCGCGCACCATCAAGACCCTGATCGCCCCGTACGAACTGGTGAAAACCATGCGTGCGTCGATCTTGGTGCTGGGCCCGATGGTTGCCCGTTTCGGTGAAGCCGAAGTCGCCCTGCCTGGCGGCTGCGCTATCGGCTCGCGTCCAGTGGACCTGCACATCCGTGGCCTGGAAGCCATGGGCGCAGTCATTGACGTTGAAGGCGGCTACATCAAAGCCAAGGCGCCGGAAGGCGGCCTGCGTGGTGCGAACTTCTTCTTTGATACCGTCAGCGTGACCGGTACCGAGAACATCATGATGGCCGCTGCCCTGGCCAAAGGCCGCAGCGTCCTGCAAAACGCCGCGCGCGAGCCGGAAGTGGTCGACCTGGCCAACTTCCTGAACGCCATGGGCGCGAAGGTTTCCGGTGCCGGCACCGACACCATTACCATTGATGGTGTAGAGCGCCTGCACACTGCAACCTATAAAGTGATGCCTGACCGCATCGAGACCGGTACCTACCTGGTTGCTGCCGCCGTTACCGGTGGTCGCGTCAAGGTAAAGGACACCGATCCGACCATCCTGGAAGCGGTCCTGGAAAAACTGCGCGAAGCTGGCGCCGAAATCACCACCGGCGAAGACTGGATCGAGTTGAACATGCACGGCAAGCGGCCGAAAGCCGTCAACGTGCGGACCGCTCCGTACCCGGCGTTCCCGACTGACATGCAAGCGCAGTTCATCTCCCTGAACGCGATTGCCGAAGGCACTGGTGCCGTGATCGAGACCATCTTCGAAAACCGCTTCATGCACGTGTATGAACTGCACCGCATGGGCGCGAAGATTCAGGTTGAAGGCAACACCGCCATCGTTACCGGCACCGAGAAGCTCAAGGGCGCGCCAGTCATGGCTACCGACCTGCGTGCTTCGGCCAGTCTGGTGATCTCGGCGCTGATCGCCGAAGGCGACACTCTGATCGACCGCATCTACCACATCGACCGTGGTTACGAGTGCATCGAAGAGAAACTGCAGATGCTCGGCGCTAAAATCCGCCGCGTACCGGGCTAGTTCCCAGAGCTGAAAACACCGTCACTGTGGTGAGCGGGCTTGCCCCGCGCCGGACTGCGTAGCGGTCCCGTTTTTTGGGTCGCTACGCAATTCAGCGTGGGGCAAGCCCACTCACTACAGACGGTGTCAGCTCGCAGTATGCTGAATTTGTTTCAAATCGAGGCTGTCATGGCCTCGATCTGCGTCTGGCGCCGTTTGCGACCGGACAGCAATAGCCTGATGAAGGACTGACGTTTCCCATGTTGACCATCGCACTGTCCAAGGGCCGCATCCTTGACGACACTTTGCCGCTTCTGGCTGAAGCGGGCATCGTGCCGACCGAGAATCCGGACAAGAGCCGCAAGCTGATCATCCCTACGACCCAGGACGACGTTCGCCTGCTGATCGTGCGGGCTACCGACGTGCCGACCTACGTTGAGCATGGCGCGGCCGACCTCGGCGTCGCCGGTAAAGACGTGCTGATGGAATACGGTGGCCAGGGCCTGTATGAGCCGCTGGACCTGCGTATTGCCCTGTGCAAGCTGATGACCGCCGGCCGTGTCGGTGACGTCGAGCCTAAAGGCCGCCTGCGCGTGGCGACCAAGTTCGTCAACGTCGCCAAGCGTTATTATGCCGAGCAAGGCCGCCAGGTCGACATCATCAAGCTCTACGGCTCGATGGAGCTGGCGCCGCTGATCGGCCTGGCCGACAAGATCATCGATGTGGTCGACACCGGCAACACCCTGCGTGCCAACGGTCTCGAACCACAAGACTTCATCGCCGATATCAGCTCCCGCTTGATCGTCAACAAAGCGTCGATGAAGATGCAGCACGCCCGTATCCAAGCGTTGATCGACACCCTGCGCACCGCAGTGGAGTCTCGACACCGCGGTTGACCTACCCGCGTAGCTGAAAGGCTGCGCCCGTCTATCCGCCTCATAGCCAGAATTCTCAGGTGCCCAAGCGGAAACGACTGCTAGTTTAGGGCGCCTGAGTTTTTGCCAATTCTATTGAGGCCCTCGCTATGACCACGTCCACTGCAATTGCCCGACTCAACGCTGCCGACCCGGATTTCGCCCATCATCTGGATCATCTGCTGAGCTGGGAAAGCGTGTCCGACGACTCGGTCAACCAGCGGGTGCTCGACATCATCAAGGCCGTGCGCGAGCGTGGTGATGCGGCGCTGGTGGATTTCACTCGTCAGTTCGACGGTCTGGACGTCAAGTCCATGTCCGATCTGATTCTTCCCCGCGAACGCCTGGAGCTCGCACTGACGCGCATCACTGCGCCTCAGCGTGAAGCCCTGGAAGTCGCGGCGGCGCGTGTGCGCAGCTACCACGAAAAGCAGAAACAGGACTCCTGGAGCTATACCGAAGCCGACGGCACTGTGCTGGGCCAAAAGGTCACGCCGCTGGATCGTGCCGGTCTCTACGTGCCGGGTGGCAAAGCGTCGTATCCATCGTCGGTGTTGATGAACGCAATTCCGGCCAAGGTGGCGGGCGTGACCGAAGTGGTTATGGTGGTACCGACCCCGCGCGGCGAAATCAACGAACTGGTGCTGGCTGCGGCCTGCATCGCTGGTGTTGACCGTGTGTTCACCATTGGCGGTGCTCAAGCCGTCGCGGCCCTGGCCTACGGCACCGAAAGCGTGCCGAAGGTCGACAAAGTGGTGGGGCCTGGCAACATCTACGTCGCCACCGCCAAGCGCCACGTTTTTGGCCAGGTTGGCATCGACATGATCGCCGGTCCCTCGGAAATCCTCGTAGTATGCGACGGCCAGACCGATCCGGATTGGATCGCCATGGACCTGTTCTCCCAGGCCGAGCACGACGAAGACGCCCAGGCGATTCTGGTCAGCCCCGATGCCGAGTTCCTCGACAAGGTCGCCGCCAGCATCGATAAGCTGCTGCCTACCATGGACCGTGCAGAGATCATCGAGAAATCCATCAACGGCCGTGGCGCGCTGATCCTGGTGCGTGACATGGAACAGGCCATCGAAGTGGCTAACCGTATCGCCCCGGAGCACCTGGAGCTGTCCGTGGCTGACCCACAGGCCTGGCTGCCGTCGATTCGCCATGCGGGTGCGATCTTCATGGGGCGCCACACCAGTGAAGCGCTGGGCGACTACTGCGCCGGCCCGAACCATGTGTTGCCGACCTCCGGCACCGCGCGGTTCTCATCACCGCTGGGGGTGTACGACTTCCAGAAGCGCTCGTCGATCATCTTTTGCTCGCCACAAGGTGCTTCCGAGTTGGGCAAGACCGCTTCGGTGCTGGCCCGTGGTGAGTCGTTGAGCGCACACGCCCGTAGTGCTGAGTATCGAATCCTGGAAGAAGGGAAATAACACATGAGCAAATTCTGGAGCCCCTTCGTCAGGGACCTCGTGCCTTACGTACCCGGCGAACAGCCAAAGCTGACCAAGCTGGTCAAGCTCAACACCAATGAGAACCCCTACGGTCCGTCGCCCAAAGCACTGGCCGCGATGCAGGCCGAGTTGAACGACAACCTGCGTTTGTACCCGGACCCCAACAGCGACCTGCTCAAGCAGGCGGTGGCCAAGTATTACGGGGTCGACGCCGGCAAAGTGTTTCTCGGTAACGGCTCTGATGAAGTGCTCGCGCACATCTTCCACGGCCTGTTCCAGCACGACCTGCCGCTGCTGTTCCCGGATATCAGCTACAGCTTCTATCCGGTGTACTGCGGTCTTTACGGCATCCAGTCCGACCCGGTGCCGTTGGATGAGAAATTTCAGATCCGTGTTGCGGATTACGCCAGGCCCAACGGCGGGATCATCTTCCCCAACCCGAATGCGCCGACCGGCTGCGTGCTGGCGCTGGACGCAGTAGAGCAGATCCTCAAGGCCAGCCCGGATTCGGTGGTGGTGGTCGATGAAGCCTATATCGACTTCGGCGGCGAAACCGCCATCAGCCTGGTGGATCGCTACCCTAATCTGCTGGTGACCCAGACCCTTTCCAAATCGCGCTCACTGGCCGGTTTGCGCGTGGGCTTGGCCGTGGGTCACCCGGACCTGATCGAGGCGCTGGAACGGGTCAAGAACAGCTTCAACTCCTACCCGCTGGATCGTTTGGCGATTGTCGGCGCGGCAGCGGCGTTTGAGGACCGTGAGTACTTCGAGAAGACGTGCCAGTTGGTGATCGACAGCCGTAACAAAGTAGTCGCGCAATTGGAAGGCAAAGGTTTTGAGGTGCTGCCATCAGCGGCCAACTTCATCTTTGCGCGCCACCCACGGCATGACGCTGCCGGCCTAGCGGCCAAGCTGCGTGAGCAAGGGATTATCGTGCGGCACTTTAAGCAGGAGCGGATTGCCCAGTTCCTGCGGATCAGCATCGGTACGCCGGAGCAGAACCAGGCGCTGATTGATGGCCTCGGCGAGCTTTAACGGGCGCTGAAATCAAATGTGGGAGGGGGCTTGACCCTGATGGCGGCGTATCAGTCAGTTAATGTATTGACTGACACACTGCTATCGGAGGCAAGCCCTCTCCCACATTGGCTTGTATTGGCAGTTAGATCAACGGCTCATCTGGCTTCTTGTTCTTCCAGCCATCATTGCCCGGCAGCAGCAGGTTCAAACCAATCGCTACCACCGCGCACAGAGCAATGCCCTTCAGGCCGAAGTCATCTGGACCAGTTCCTGTCCCCACCAGCACACCGCCAATACCGAACACCAGGGTCACCGACACAATCACCAGATTGCGCGCCTCGCCCAGGTCGATCTTGTGGCGAATCAATGTGTTCATCCCCACTGCGGCAATCGAGCCGAACAGCAGGCACAGGATCCCCCCCATTACCGGCACCGGAATGCTCTGCAGTAGCGCGCCGAACTTGCCGATAAACGCCAGGCTGATGGCGAATACCGCCGCCCAGGTCATGATTTTCGGGTTGTAGTTCTTGGTCAGCATTACCGCGCCGGTTACTTCGGCGTAGGTAGTGTTCGGCGGGCCGCCAAACATGCCTGCTGCCGTGGTGGCGATCCCGTCACCCAGCAGGGTGCGGTGCAGGCCAGGCTTCTTCAGGTAGTCGCGACCGGTCACGCTGCCCACCGCAATCACACCACCGATGTGTTCAATCGCCGGGGCCAGGGCCACTGGGACGATAAACAGGATCGCCTGCCAGTTGAATTCCGGCGCGGTGAAGTGGGGCAGGGCGAACCAAGGCGCAGCGGCGATCTTGGCCGTGTCGACAACGCCAAAGTAGAACGACATGGCAAAACCTACCAGCACACCGGAGATGATCGGCACCAGGCGGAAGATACCTTTGCCGAACACCGCCACGATCAACGTGGTAAGCAGCGCTGGCATCGAGATCAGCATGGCGGTCTTGTACGGGATCAGTTCGGCACCGTTGTCGCCTTTACCCATCGCCATGTTGGCCGCGATCGGCGCCATGGCCAGGCCGATGGAAATAATCACTGGCCCGATTACCACGGGCGGTAGTAGTCGGTCGATGAAACCAGTGCCTTTGATTTTTACCGCTGCCCCTAGGAAGGTGTAAACAAAACCGGCCGCCATTACCCCGCCCATGGTCGCCGCCAGGCCGAACTGCTGCTTGGCGAGAATGATCGGGGTAATGAAGGCAAAGCTCGATGCCAGGAATACCGGCACCTGCCGCCCTGTCACCACCTGGAACAACAACGTGCCCAGGCCGGCGGTGAACAGTGCGACGTTTGGATCAAGACCTGTGATCAGCGGCATCAACACCAGCGCGCCAAATGCTACGAAGAGCATTTGTGCGCCAGACAGGATCTGGCGCCAAAGCGGGTCGTTGAATTCATCCTGCATGCTCACGCGTCCTTCTGCTTGGTGCCGAAGATCTTGTCACCCGCGTCGCCCAAGCCAGGGATGATGTAACCGTGTTCATTCAGGCGCTCATCGATGGAAGCGGTGTAGATCTGCACGTCCGGGTGGGCTTTCTCGACGGCGGCGATGCCTTCGGGAGCGGCGACCAGCACCATGGCGCGGATGTCCTTGCAGCCGGCTTTCTTCAGCAGGTCGATGGTGGCGACCATGGAACTGCCGGTAGCGAGCATCGGGTCAATGATCATGGCCAGGCGCTCGTCGATTTCCGGTACGAGTTTTTCCAGGTAGGTGTGAGCCTGCAAGGTTTCTTCGTTGCGGGCCACGCCCACGGCGCTGACTTTGGCACCCGGAATCAGGCTGAGTACACCTTCGAGCATGCCGATACCTGCGCGCAGGATCGGCACCACGGTTATTTTCTTACCAGCGATTTTTTCCACCTGGACGGGACCGGCCCAACCGGGGATCTCGTAGGTTTCCAGGGGCAAATCCTTGGTGGCTTCGTAAGTGAGCAACGCTCCGACTTCCTGAGCAAGCTCACGGAAGTTCTTCGTGCTAATGTCGGCGCGGCGCATAAGGCCGAGCTTGTGCTGGATCAGCGGGTGGCGGATCTCGCGAGTGGGCATGGGAAAGGCTCCGGCGGCGGGCAAAAAAACCGGCCTAGATTAATCTATCCGAGGGTGTTGTCCTATAGGCATCTAGTACGTTAGTCCATTAAGGCTTGCTCGGAGCGCATGAGAAGCGTACCTTCGCCCGCTTTTCTTGCCACAGCACCCCCTTGGAGAGCGCCATGTCCGCTGATCTTGAGCATATCCGTCAAATCATGCGTGAGGCTGATTGCCTGTACACCGAAGCGCAAGTCGAAGCTGCGATCGCCAAGGTTGGCGCCCACATCACTCGCGAAATGGCCGACACCAACCCGGTGGTCTTTTGCGTGATGAACGGCGGCCTGATCTTCGCCGGAAAATTGCTGACTCACCTGCAATTTCCGCTGGAAGCGTCTTACCTGCACGCGACTCGCTATCGCAACGAAACCACTGGCGGCGATCTGTTCTGGAAGGCCAAGCCGGAAGTCTCGTTCATTGACCGCGACGTGCTGATCATCGACGACATCCTCGACGAAGGTCACACCCTCGGCGCGATCATCGATTTCTGCAAACACGCCGGCGCGCGCAAAGTGCACACCGCCGTACTGATCGACAAAGACCACGACCGCAAGGCTCGCCCGGACCTTAAGGCTGATTACGTTGGCCTGCCGTGCATCGACCGCTACATCTTCGGCTATGGCATGGACTACAAAGGCTACTGGCGCAACGCCAATGGGATCTACGCCGTCAAAGGTATGTGATCCAGGCCTGGCGCAGGGTTGTCATGCTATCGTGCTTGGCCCCTGCGTCTGGAGCTGTCCATGAGCCTGTTGATTCGCACTTGCGCCGCCCTGGCGCTGACCCTGAGTTTGCCCCTGGCCGCCGCACCGGCGCCTATGCATGGTCAATTTCTGCCTCCCGATGACCTCACCCTGCGGACTGAAAGCCCTGACCAGCAGCAGTTGCTGCAAGTCACGGAGTACGCGGTGGTGGTGGGCAACCAGCGCCAATCCAACCAGCAACCTATCCCGGTGACTTCGCCACTGATGCTCCGGCTTAAGGGCAAGCCCCTGAACAAAGGTGCGAGCATCAGCCAAGTGGTGCTCAACTTCGATGCCGAAAGTAAAAGCCTGAAAAAGCCGGTGTTTGACGACAAGAGCAAGACCCTGACGCTGTCTTATCCGGTGGCCCAGTACCGGGTGATCGTCGATTTGCTGCGCAATGACACGGTGTATGTTCAGTTCCTCAGTTACGCCAACGGCCATATCTGGGCGGACCTGCATACCGGCGTTGTACG
Source organism: Pseudomonas sp. H1_D04 (assembly GCF_054683855.1). NCBI lineage: Bacteria > Pseudomonadati > Pseudomonadota > Gammaproteobacteria > Pseudomonadales > Pseudomonadaceae > Pseudomonas > Pseudomonas sp. H1_D04. The sequence goes on along the minus strand of NZ_CP162826.1, from coordinate 1,128,229 downwards.
TACCAAGTAGCGCTAACATTGAAGAATAAATGTGGTGGGGGATTGCTCCCATATTGGTTCTTCAGCGCTTTCGAAGCCCGCGGCTCGCAGGTAGACTTCAAACCCCGTGTAAATGTCTGCAGGCTGGAGTCGGTAATGCGTAAAGATAAGAAACAGGTGATTGGCGATGAGATCGGCGACGATCAGATCAAGTTGTTCCTGGACTTCGAGCCGGTCGACGCGACTTCACCGTCCCTGCACAAACTGATCAAGGCCTATCGTGGCCTGCGTATCGACGACTTTGAGCGCTTCCTGGGCTTTTTCAAGGAAGCCGGCCTGGACCTGGATGGCAAGGATGAGCATGGGCAGACCTTCGTTGATCTGATCAAGGATCAGCGCAACGCGGACGATTACATCGAGCTGATCAAAAACGCTCGCGGCTGATTATCCCGGCCACAAAAAAACGCCCCGAGGGGCGTTTTTTTATTGCAGCCAGGCCTCAAGCGTAGCTTTCGGCCTCGTTGCTTTGCTCAACCAGTTCCAGGCTGATGTTGTTCTGCGTGTTGATCTTGCGATACAGCTCGGCATCAGTCTCAAGCACTTTTTCCCGGGCAGGGAAGATCTCGTGCAGCTTGGCCGCCCACTCACCGGCGGCTTTGGCCGGGAAGCAGCGCTCAATCAGTTCCAGCATGATCGACACCGTCACCGAAGCGCCTGGGGACGCGCCCAGCAGCGCCGCCAGCGAGCCGTCTTTGGCCGCTACCAGCTCGGTGCCGAATTGCAGCACGCCGCCTTTTTTCGGGTCTTTCTTGATGATCTGCACCCGTTGGCCGGCCACTTCAAGACGCCAGTCTTCGGCTTTCGCCTCAGGGTAGAAGCGACGCAGGGATTCCAGGCGTTGTTCCATGGACTGACGCACTTCGCTGACCAGGTACTTGGTCAGGTCCATGTTGTCGCGGGCCACGGCCAGCATCGGGCCGATGTTGCTGGCACGAATCGACATCGGCAGGTCTAGGAACGAGCCGTGCTTGAGGAACTTGGTGGTGAAACCGGCGTATGGCCCGAACAGCAGGGATTTCTTGCCATCCACTACACGGGTGTCGAGGTGCGGCACCGACATCGGTGGCGAGCCGACGGCGGCCTGGCTGTAGACCTTGGCCTGGTGGTGCTTGACCACTTCCGGGTTGTCGCAACGCAGCCATTGGCCGCTGACCGGGAAGCCGCCGAAGCCTTTACTTTCTTCGATGCCCGAAGCTTGCAGCAGCGGCAGCGCCGCGCCACCGGCGCCGAGGAATACAAACTTGGCGTCCACCTCACGGCTGGTACCGCTGTTGACGTCCTTGATGCTCACGGTCCAGCCGGCGCCGTTGCGCTTGAGGCCGGTCACGCGCTTGCTGTACTTGACCTGGGCATCCGGGGAGCTGGTCAGATGGCTAAGCAGCTGATTGGTCAGGGCGCCGAAGTTGACGTCGGTGCCATTCATTACGCGAGTGGCAGCGATTTTTTCGTCGAGCGGGCGGCCCGGCATCATCAGCGGCATCCATTCGGCCATTTCGCTGCGGTCTTCGGTGTAGTGCATGTCCGAAAACGCGTGGTGCTGGCTGAGGGTTTCAAAGCGCTTCTTGAGGAAGTCCACGCCTTTGTCGCCCTGTACGAAGCTCAGGTGCGGCACCGGACTGATAAAGGACTTGGACGAGCCAAAGGTGCCCTTTTTGGTCAGGTACGCCCAGAACTGCTTCGACACCTCGAACTGAGTGTTGATGTGCACGGCTTTCTTGATGTCGATGGAACCATCGGCGGCCTGCGGCGTGTAGTTCAGCTCGCACAGACCGGCATGACCGGTACCGGCGTTGTTCCATGGGTTGGAACTCTCCGCTGCACCCGAATCCATCAGCTCAACGACTTCCAGCTTGAGGCCGGGGTCGAGCTCTTTGAGCAATACGGCCAGGGTGGCACTCATGATGCCGGCCCCTACCAGTACTACGTCGACTGCTTCGTTATGCGCCATTTAACGCGTCTCCAAAATCTGCAGCACCAAATTGACGGCATGGCTGCCAGGAGTGACGGGGCGGTTCACGTGTTGCCCCAGGTTACCCATGGCCAGGATCGCCATGTCCGTTTCGCAATTCTTTGCAACTTCGGCGCACGCTTCCTGCCCGGCCTAATCTGCCTATGAACGCATTCATGGGCGCCTGTGGCAATTCGACTTATGGTCAAAGCGTGCGATTCGTGCAATCAATCCGTAGCGGACAGGCTCAAGCTCCGGTTGTTGAGGAGTACTCAGTCCTGTGTGGTTGGGCTGTTCCAGACGCTGATGGTGCTTTTACAAACGCCAAACTATTCATTTGCTCGCCACACTCTTGTGAAGTTGTGAAAACCCGTTTTTTCACGCTCTTTTGAAGACGTGAACCTCAAAAAAGGGCTGCCTCAGCCTGGCACTTGGCTCGCAAGACATCTGCCGACACGCGGCAATACGGGCAAACAACTCAAGTGGCCGAGCGCAATGGCAGCTCTGGCAGATTCGGTAAAGGTGGGTGGTTTGCAAAGGAAACAGCAAGCGCGCCAGCTTCACTCGATCTGTGTGGGCGGCTCTCTGTGGGCGATTCTTGGAGTTAATACCGAGGCATTAACGATGCTGCGAGGCCCGATCAGGAGACGTCCTTATAATCGGGGGGAGATTGTAGCGAAGAACGTCAGGGAAATGGGCGTGTTTTATGACTTTTATTAGGTCTTCGGTCAGGCGGCCAACGGCTGGTGCCGCGGCGACCGCGCCGGGCGTGGGCTGACACGGGCGCCGGCGGGCAGCGGGTGGTGCATCCAGCTCAGGCGGATTTCATCAATTTCCACCCAGCCGTCGCCCAAAGGCGGCTGGCTGCACTCTTTGAAGGCCTGGCAGCGGCCTTGCGCATCAAGCCGGGCGAACTGGCGAAGGGCAGGTTTGCGCGTAAATAGCGTCCAGAGAAAATGCATGGCGATAGACCTCCTGAGATTGAGGCCAAGCATGCCTTGCGAGGATGACGAGCCCATGTAACGGCTATTACATATCGGTGACAGCGAACCGCTGTCGAACCGACGAGTCATAGGTTGTAACTGACGCTAGTTCCCTGCGGGGGCGCCCCGTTATACTGCCGGCCTGTCGGTACCTGATTTCTGGAGAGAAGCGCATGTTGCAACGCCTGTTGTTCGGTTTGATCACTGTGACCAGTTTGACCTTGGTTGGCTGCGCCAACAGCCCGCAACAACTGAGCCCGCAACCGAAGCTCACCACGCAGTTGGCGCCAGTGGGTCATGGTCAGCCAGTGTCGGTGCGTGTAGTGGATGGTCGTCCTTCGCCAACGTTGGGCTCTCGCGGGGGCTTGTACCCGGAGACCGCGCTTATCTCGGTGACTGGTCAGGACGTGCTGCCCAAGTTGCAAGCTCAGGCCGAAGCCGCCGTGCGCCTGCTGGGCTTTACCCCGAGCGCCAACGCGCCGGGCGCTCCTCAGTTGACCATCACCTTGGCTGAGCTGAAGTATCAGTCGCCTAAAGAAGGTCTCTATGTGACAGAAGCCGCCATCGGCGCAACCTTCAAGTCCGATGTCACCGCTGGCACCCGTCGCTATAGCGGTCGTTACGGCGCATCGTTGAACCAGCGTTTCGGTATGTCGCCGAACCAGGAAACCAATACCAAGCTGGTCAGCGACGTCCTGAGCGACGCCTTGACTCGCCTGTTCAAGGATCCAAGCATCGGTTCATTGCTCAGCTCGCAGTAACCGTCCAAATAAAAACCGGGCTCAGTCATGTGCCCGGTTTTTTTTCGTCTGCAGTTTCACGCGGCGGTGTCGATACAGAAGTCCAGCAGGCTCACACCCGTCAACAGGTCGGCCTCTGGCGAGTCTGCATGCTGGTGCCCGCCAAGGGCGCAATAGACCAGCCAATGGCGGTCCTGCACGTTGAACGCCAGGCTGCCGACCAGCGCCTCCTGCTCATCGCTTTGGGCAATTAGATACAGCCGATCCTGGTTGTGCGCGTGCAGCATGACAAGCTCCTGAGTGTTCGAAGGGCAACAGAGTGGCTTGTTAAGGTGACGTTCAGGTGACGCCGTAAATTACTGGATACATTAGCCGTCCATGGAAGATGGAGCGGTTTGGCGCTGGCCGCCACTACCGTTCAGGTTGATATCGGAACCGATACCCAGACACCGTTTCACCCGAGGTTTGCGATGGCGCTGCCCGCACTGTTGATCAATGTTGTGGCTTTATTGGTGGCCTGCTCCGGTGCAGCGCTGCTCTCCATCACCCGCCTGCGCGAGCAGCGCGCCATGGCTGACCTGGCTGCGCAAAGTGAAGCGCGCGCGATTGATCAGCCCATGCTGTTCCTGGACGCGCGTACCGAGCGGGCAAATCGTGTGGCTTACCGCATCGGGTTCGCCTGCCTGGTGCTGGCGCTGGCTATTTCCTGGCTCAGCACCCGAATCTAAAACACGGCAGAACCAATGTAAGAGGGGGCTTGCCCCCGATAGTGGTGTGTCAGCCAAGTATTCATTAGCTGACTCACCGCTATCGGGAGCAAGCCCCCTTCCACATTTTCTGATCGGTGTTTACAGCGGGATTCCGGCCTTGACCCGATATTGATTACGCACCGGCGTCGCATATTGCACCACCAGAAATGGTCGGTGTTCCGCCGGGCATTCGTTCAAGCGCCGTTCCCACTCAGCTTTCGCCTTCGCCAGCTCATCGGCCGGGAACACTTCGGCCGCCTTTGGCACCTGCAATTGCGGGTCGGCGTCGGCCCACTGGGCGTACGCCAGGTAGTGCACCGGGAATAGCCGATAACCGCCGAGAATTTGCCGATCCATTTCCACGGCCAGCACTTTGGTGTCTTCGAAGCGCTCGCTAATGGGCGGCGCGAAGTTGATGTGCACGCGGCCTTTGTAGCCGGTGATGCCCAGGGCAATGCTCACGTCATCTTCACCCTGTGCCTTGACGTAGGTCCCGGTGGTGGCGCGGATATACAACTCGCGGGCCTTGGCTGCATCGCACGGGTCGTACTCGTAGCTGATGGATACCGGCGTCAGGTTCAGTGACTGGATCACCTCGGCAAACGGCTCGTCCTTGCGGCTGACATGGAACATCTTGAGGATGGCTGACTCGGTGCGGTCATCCCCATCCTTGGCGCGGCCTTCGGCCTGGGCGATCCAGATCGACTGGCAGTCGTTGCGTATCGAATGATTGATGTAGGCCGATAGCAGGTTGAACGCCGCCATCTTCTCCTTTCGCCCGGTGATCGAGCGGTGCACGATAAAGCTCTTGTTCAGGCGCATCAGGTCGCTGACAAACGGCTTTTGCAGCAAGTTGTCGCCGATGGCGATGCGTGGCGTCGGCAGGCCGGCGTGGTACACGGCATAGTTGACGAAGGCCGGGTCCATCACGATGTCGCGGTGGTTGGCCAGAAACAGGTAAGCGGTACCGGATTTGAGCTGTTCGACGCCTGTGTAGGTAACGCCATCGGTCGCCCGGTCAATGGTATGGTCGACGTAGTACTCGACTTTGTCCTGCAGCGTAGCCACGGTGGTGACGCCGGCAAATTCACGGCGCAGCTTGCGGGCAATCATCGGCTTGAGCAGCCAGCCCAGGGCGCCGGCAAAGCGCGGGAAGCGGAAGTGGGTCAGGATGTCCAGAAAGGCCTTGTCACTGAACAGTCGGTCCAGCACTGCCGGGACTTCGCTGTCGTTGTAAGGTCGGATGGTATCGAATTCGCCCATCATGCTCTCTTGTTAGAAACGGCTAGGGTAAGTAGAGGAAATATCAGGGTGCGGCCCGAGTAATGGGCTCGGCCGGAAATAGCCCTGTAAATAGACCGGCGATTATACGCACAAGTCACCTTGGAGGCTGCGATGCTGGAAACTACGACGTACGATTGTCCTTATTGTGGTGAAACGGTAGAGACAGCGGTGGATTTATCCGGCGGTGATCAGACCTACATAGAAGATTGTCAGGTGTGTTGCCGACCGATTATTTTCGACCTGCAGGTCCATGGTGAAGAGTGGATGCTTGAAACCCGCAGTGAAAACGAATAACAGGCAAGCTCATGCAGCGAATCTACGAACCGGAAAACCTGATGGAAGGCGAGCTGCTGCAACAGATGCTCGCCAGCGAAGGCATCGAAGCACATTTGGTGGGGCGCCATTTGCTCGGCGGCACCGGCGAGCTACCGATCTTCGGACTTTTGGGTTTGGAAGTAGACAATGACCGGGCGGCTGATGCCCGGGAGCTGATTACTGCCTATATCGGGGCGCAACCGCTGCCGGGTGATGAACCCGACAGCTTCCCCGACGTGCTGGTCTGTTAGGCTGTCGGCCGGTTTACCCAAGAGTCGTGTTGCCCCATGTGTGGACGTTATGCCCTGTTTCGCTGGAATCCCTCCTTTGCTGCCTTGCCAGGCTTTCCGGCTGACCAGCAGGCCCAGTGGAACATCTCCCCGAATGATTCGGTGCTGATCCAGCGCCTGAACGACGGCCATCACACCCTGGCCCGCGCCCGTTGGGGCCTGACGCCGCCCTGGCTGACCGACCTTTCCCGCACCCCGGCCCATGCTCGCGCCGAAACCCTCGCCGAGCAGCCGATGTTCCGCGAGGCCTTTCGTCAGCGCCGCTGCCTGCTGCCCGCCAATGGTTTTTATGAATGGCGCGGCACCCAGCGCAAACGCCCGTACTGGCTGACGCCGGGGGAAGGCTCCACGTTGTTTTTTGCGGCGATCTGGGAGGCCTACCCTGTGCAGGAACAAGTGTGGTTGAGCACGGCGGTAGTGACCCAGGCGGCCCAGAGCCAGCGCCGGCCGCTGATTCTTGATGCCGCAGGGCAGGCCGCCTGGCTCGATCCCGAGACGCCGTTGCATGTGTTGCAAGGTCTATTGGCCAGTGAGCCCATCCCACTGCGCGAGCGGGTCCTGGCTAATATGGTCAACGATCCCAAGCTCAATGGGCCGGAGTGCCTGACTCCGGCCTAAACCTGAAGGCGCCGTGGGATGTATCCGAAATTCCTCGGTTACGCGTCTGTTGTATCTGGCGCTGATACAAATGAGCGCCTACGATACGCGCCATGTTTTGAGGGCGTTTTTCAGGGCGTCTTTTTCAGGGAGAGAGTGTTGATGAAAAGAACATTGGCGGTAAGTGTATTGGCTGCGGCGATGCTGCTGGCTGGGTGTCAGTCGGTCAATACCACCAGCGGCGGCGCCGTTGGGGTTGAGCGCAAGCAATACATGTTCAGCATGCTGTCGAGTCAGGAAGTCGACCAGATGTATGCCCAGTCCTACCAGCAGACGCTGGGTGAGGCCAGTACCAAAGGCCAGTTGGACAAGACCAGCACCAACGCCAAGCGCGTGCAGGCAATTGCCAAGCGTTTGATCGCCCAGGCGCCCACCTTCCGTCCTGATGCAGCGCAGTGGAAGTGGGAAGTGAATTTGATCAAAAGCGATGAGATGAACGCCAACTGTGGGCCAGGCGGCAAGATCTTTGTGTACAGCGCACTGATCGACAATCTCAAGCTTACCGATGACGAGTTGGCAGCAGTGATGGGCCATGAAATCGCCCACGCCTTGCGCGAGCACGGTCGTGAGGCAATGTCCAAGGCGTACGGTATCGAGATCGCCAAGCAGGGTGCTGGTGCGTTGTTCGGCTTGGGTCAAGATAGCCTGGCATTGGCGGACACGGTTGCCAACTACGGCATGACCTTGCCCAACAGCCGGAGCAATGAAAACGAAGCGGACCTGATCGGGCTGGAACTGTCGGCTCGCGCCGGCTACAACCCGAACGCCGCCATCACGCTGTGGAACAAGATGGCCAAGGCATCGGAAGGCTCGCCACCGGAGTTCATGAGTACTCACCCGGCGTCGGACAGCCGAATCGCGTCCTTGCAGGCGGCGATTCCTAAGGTGATGCCGTTGTATCAACAGGCCAAGAAGTCCTAAGGCTGATGAAGATCCAAATGTGGGAGGGGGCTTGCCCCCGATGGTGTTAGGTCAGTTAGCAGATGCATTGACTGATCTACTGCTATCGGGGGCAAGCCCCCTCCCACATTGGATTGGGTTTGCAGGCTTAGATCCTTAGATCCAGCCGCTGCTCTGCATGGCCTTGTACACCGCCACGATCGCCAGGACAAAAAACGCCGTAGCCGCCAGTCGACGAATCAACGTCAGCGGCAGTTTCTCCGCCGCGAAATTCCCCGCCAGAACCACCGGTACGTTGGCAATCAACATGCCCAGAGTGGTGCCGATAATCACCAGCCACAGCTCCGGATATTGCGCGGCCAGCATCACCGTGGCGATCTGAGTCTTGTCACCGATTTCCGCCAGGAAGAATGCAATCAGCGTGGTCAGGAACGGCCCGAACTTGCGGGTGGTACTGGCTTCGTCATCGTCGAGTTTGTCTGGCACCAGGGTCCACAGCGCAGTGGCGCAGAAGCTCGCTGCGAGGATCCAGTGCAACACCGCATCCGAGAAAAAACTGCCAAACCAGGCCCCCACTGCGCCGGCAGCCGCATGGTTGGCCAGGGTCGCGGCGACGATGCCGGCGATGATTGGCCAAGGCTTGCGGAAGCGAGCAGCGAGAATGAGCGCGAGCAGTTGCGTCTTGTCGCCGATTTCGGCCAAGGCAACGATTGCGGTAGGAACGAGTAATGAATCCAGCATCAGGTAAGTTTCCAGGGGCGGGTCGACACGGCTATGACACGTACAGCCTTCCCGCCCCGGGTAAGGTGTGCGTGTCATAGGTCTTGTCAAACCCCGGTCCGTCTGTGCGGACTCCTGGGTCGCATACGCCATGGTCTGTTGACCAAGTATGTTGACGTATGCCGGACGAGCGTGGCGCTCGTGGGAGACTACTCCCCTAGGACGGAGCGGATTCTGCCTAGGCAAAATCCATTCGGCAAGCCTTCTTTTTCAAATAGCCATCAGCCGCGTTTGGCACGGTAGATGCGAAAACCATTGCCCTCGGCCTTGATCGCACACACGCCCAAATGCTCTTCAATCAGCGGTTGGTATTTCAGGAAACTGTTAGCTACCAGGCGAAGTTCGCCGCCTTTTGCCAAATGTTTCGCTGCTTTTCGCAGCAGGTTCTCGGTGGCGAAATAATCGGTGTGCACACCGACATGGAACGGCGGGTTGCTCAAGATCGCATTCAGACCCATCGGTGCAGCATCGATGCCATCACCGGTGAGCACCTCGGCTTCCAGCCCATTGGCAGCGAGGGTCAAGCGGCTGCTGGCAGCGGCGAAGGCGTCCACGTCCAGCATCGTCACGCTGTTGTGCGGGTAGCGACGTTTCACCGCAGCCCCCAGCACGCCGGCTCCGCAACCAAAGTCCAACAGATGGCCACTCGGCAATTTGTCCAAATGCGCCAGCAACAACTCGGTGCCACGATCCAGGCGGCCATGGCTGAACACGCCTGGCAGACTCACTACTTTGAGCGGACCTTCGGCCAGTGGCACTTCGAAGACTTGCGCCAGGCTCTCCAGTTCCACTGCTTGCGGCGCGTTGGCAACGGTGATTTGCCACAGCTGGCAATGCCGGGCGTTGTCGAGCTTGCGCGGCTTGCCGAAGGGGATCATCTGCTTGGCGGCACTTTCGATACCGCTTTTTTTCTCGCCGACCAAAAACAGCTCGGCGCCGGGCAGGCGTGCGGCCACGGCGTTGAGCAGGTAGTCAGTGAGGTCCTTGGACTTGGGCAGGAAAATCACCGCGGCGTCGAACTCACGCTCTGGCACATTCACGCCAAATTGGCTGCGGTCCGGGAAGCGTGCGTCGAGCGCCGCTTGGTCACCTGCATGCCAGCACCACCCATGGGCGTTGGGCAGGCGACCCAGCAGGTCGTCGGCGGGCAAGCCCACCAACAGCAGGTTGCCTTGAAAAAGTTCGGCCTGACGAAGCAGTACTTCACTGCGCGGATCCATGGTCTGCTCCTTGAAAAGGGGCGCAGTTTATCAACTGACGACGCGCAGCGGGGCGCCGCTGAAAAAGCCCAGGGCGTTTTCCGTCAGTTGGCCGACGATCCGCTGCCGCGCTTCGCGACTGCCCCAGGCATTGTGCGGTGTGACGATCAGCCGGGGAATGTCATCGGCCAGCAACGGGTTGCCGTTGACCGGTGGCTCCACGCTCAGCACATCGGTGGCCGCGCCGCCCAAGTGACCGCTGCGCAAGGCATCCGCCAGGGCCTGTTCGTTGATCAAGCCACCGCGCGCGGTGTTGACCACAAACGCGCCTGGCTTGAGCAGTGCGAGTTCGCGGGCGCCGATAAAGTCGCGAGTGTGCTCGTTGAGTGGGCAGTGGAGGGTGAGTGCGTCCACTTGGGCCAGCAGTTCATCCAGGGGCACGCGGTCGGCACGTGCAGGGCGCCCGGGAATGGCCCCAAGAATTACGCGCATGCCAAAAGCCTCGGCCAGCCGCGCCACGGCGCTGCCCAATTCACCATGGCCGAGCAAACCGAGGGTTTTGCCTTCAAGCTCGACGATGGGGTAGTCCAGCAGGCAGAACTGCTTGGCTTCTTGCCATTTGCCTGCGCTCACATCGCGCTGATAGTCCTTTACACGCGTCACCAGGTTGAGCAGCAGCATGATCGTATGCTGCGCCACTGAAGGCGTGCCGTAGCCCTGGCAATTGCTCACCGTGATGCCGTGGGCGCGGGCGGCGTCGAGGTCAACGTTGTTGGTGCCGGTGGCCGATACCAGGATCAGCTTGAGGTCCGGGCAGGCCGCCAGGGTTTCGGTGTTCAGGGCAATCTTGTTGCTGATAACTACTTGGACGCCTTGCAGGCGCGCAATCACATTCAGCGGCGTGGTATCAGAGTACAGCTGCAGGTCGCTGAAGCAGTCTCTCAGACCGCTGAGGTCGAGGTCCCCAAGGTCCAGGGACGGGTGATCAAGGAAGACGGCGCGGCGATTGTTCGTCATCAACTGTACCTTTTGCGACAGGGTTCGAAGGCGTAATCTGCCGAGCCTATCAGATGAAATAATCCGTTACTTAATGGAGTGAATATGTACGCCGCCGAGTTTTTGACCGTAGCCCTGATTCACCTGTTGGCGGTGGCCAGCCCCGGCCCGGATTTCGCGGTGGTGGTTCGCGAAAGTGTTACCCACGGCCGTCGCGCCGGGACTTGGACCGCGCTGGGTGTGGGCTCGGCGATTTTTCTGCACGTGGGCTATTCGTTGCTCGGTATCGGCCTGATCGTTTCCCAGTCCATCGTGTTGTTCAACGCCCTGAAATGGGCGGCGGCGGCCTACCTGCTGTACATCGGCTTCAAGGCCCTGCGCGCGCAACCGGCCAAGCCTGTCGCCGAGGGCGAGTTGCACCGTGAAGCGGGCGAGCGCACCCCGCGCGGCGCGTTTACCGCCGGTTTCGTGACCAATGGCTTGAATCCCAAGGCCACGCTGTTCTTCCTGTCGCTGTTCACCGTAGTGATCAACCCGCACACGCCGCTGGCGATCCAGGCCGGTTACGGTGTGTATCTGGCGGTGGCGACGGCGCTGTGGTTTTGCCTGGTGGCGATGTTGTTCAGCCAGCAGCGCGTGCGCGCAGGCTTTGCGCGGATGGGGCACTGGTTTGATCGGACCATGGGGGCGGTGTTGATTGCAATCGGCGTGAAACTGGCGTTCACGAGCATGAAGTAAACGCGGGTCTCAAGTGAGCACAATCGAATGTGGGGGCTTGCTCCCGATGGCGGTGGATCAGTCAATACGTGTGTCGACTGAAACACCGCTATCGGGAGCAAGCCCCCTCCCACATTTGACCTCTAGTGTCCCTGGATAATGGCGCAAAGCTAGCATTCACTGGGCGCTGCAAATCATTCCTTTGGCTGATTTAGCTGAAACATAAGCGCTCTACAGTGCAGATCGTTCAGCCAAGACCGTGCAGTCATAAAAGGGATTCGTATGTTGCAGACCCGTGTTATTCCCCCCGCCGAAGGTGCGTACCAATATCCGCTGTTGATCAAGCGCCTGTTGATGTCCGGCGCCCGCTACGAAAAGACCCGGGAAATCGTCTACCGCGACAAGCTGCGTTACACCTACCCGACCCTGATCGAGCGGGTCGCGCGCTTGGCTAACGTGCTGACCGAAGCCGGGGTAAAGGCCGGTGATACCGTGGCAGTGATGGACTGGGACAGCCATCGTTACCTGGAATGCATGTTTGCTATCCCGATGATCGGCGCGGTGATCCACACCATCAACGTGCGCCTGTCGCCGGAACAGATTCTCTACACCATGAACCACGCCGAAGACCGCTTTGTGCTGGTCAACAGTGAGTTCGTGGGCTTGTACCAAGCCATCGCCGGGCAACTTACCACCGTCGACAAGACGCTGCTGCTCACTGACGGTGAATCAAAAACGGCCGAGCTGCCTAACCTGGTAGGCGAGTACGAAACCCTGCTGGCTGCGGCCAGCACCAAGTACGACTTTCAGGATTTCGACGAGCATTCCGTCGCGACCACGTTCTACACCACCGGCACCACCGGTAACCCCAAAGGCGTGTACTTCACCCACCGCCAATTGGTACTGCACACCATCGGGGTGTCGACCATCATGGGCAGCATCGACAGCGTGCGCCTGCTAGGCACCAACGACGTGTACATGCCGATCACGCCGATGTTTCACGTTCACGCCTGGGGCCTGCCGTATGTGGCGACCATGCTCGGCCTGAAACAGGTCTACCCCGGCCGCTACGACCCCGAATACCTGGTGGAGCTGTGGCGCAAGGAGAAGGTCACTTTCTCCCACTGCGTGCCGACCATCCTGCAAATGGTGCTCAACGCCAAGGCCGCCCAAGGCGTCGATTTTGGCGGTTGGAAAATCGTCATCGGTGGCAGCGCCCTCAATCGCACGTTGTATGAGGCGGCGAAGGCGCGTGGGATTCAGCTGACCGCTGCGTACGGCATGTCCGAGACAGGGCCGCTGGTGTCCTGCGCCCACCTCAACGAAGAACTACTGGCCGGCAGCGAAGACGAGCGCATCACCTACCGCATCAAGGCCGGCGTGCCAGGGCCGTTGGTCGACGCGGCAATCATCGACAGCGAGGGCAACTTCCTGCCCGCCGACGGCGAGTCCCAGGGCGAGCTGGTGCTGCGTGCGCCGTGGCTCAGCGAGGGCTATTTCAACGAGCCGCAGAAGGGCGCGGAGCTATGGGCCGGCGGCTGGATGCACACCGGCGATGTGGCCACGCTGGATGCATTTGGCGTGATCGATATCCGCGACCGCATCAAGGATGTGATCAAGACCGGCGGCGAGTGGATCTCCTCCCTGGCCCTTGAAGACCTGGTCAGCCGTCACCCGGCGGTACGCGAAGTAGCGGTGGTGGGCATCGCCGATCCGCAGTGGGGCGAGCGTCCGTTTGCGCTGCTGGTGGTGCATGATGGCCATGTGATAGGGGCCCGCGAGCTCAAGGAGCACCTCAAGCCTTTTGTCGAACTGGGCCATTTGAGCAAGTGGGCGATTCCGAGCCAGATCGCCGTTGTTACCGAAATTCCCAAGACCAGTGTCGGTAAGCTCGACAAAAAACGTATCCGTATTGACATCGTCGAGTGGCAGGCCAACAACAGTACCTTCCTGTCCACCCTCTGAGCTGATTTGCCGTGCCCTCGTGGCACGGCGATGCTCTATCTCGCGCCCTCACTTGTGATTTGCCAATTTTCAGCCATCCTTGCCGCGTCGGCCTTCGCCGACATGGCGAAAGGGCTGTGGCAGACGGGTTGGTGATGCAAATCACACTTTAGAGGGATCAAGCGGTACCCCCTGCTGGCTATAGTCCCACCCAGAGTTTTTCAAGGATGCGTCGCTTCGGGCCATGGAGGTTCAGTTGCCAGGCGGCATTGGAATCGTTGTATTCCGGCCGTTACAAGCATCACGTAAAGAACTCACTGCCATAACAATAATGCACATGGAGTAGCGTCGATGACCTCAGTAAACCAGTTCTGGCGCCGGGCAAGACTGCCCCTGGCCGTCAGTCTCGCCTCTACGCTCGCCGGGCCCGCATTCGGCGTCAGTTTCAATATCGGTGAAATCGAAGGGAGTTTTGACTCGTCGCTTTCGGTGGGGGCGAGCTGGTCGACAGCCAAGGCCAACCGCGACCTGATTGGTGTTAACAACGGTGGCAAGGGCTTGTCCCAGACCTCGGATGACGGCCATTTGAACTTCAAGCGTGGGGAGACATTCTCGAAGATCTTCAAGGGTATCCATGACCTGGAACTGAAGTACGGTGACACCGGCGTGTTTGTGCGTGGCAAGTACTGGTATGACTTTGAACTCAAGGATGAAAACCGTGAGTTCAAGGACATCAGCGATAAAGGTCGCCAAGAGGGCGCAAGGTCGTCTGGTGGGCAAATTCTCGACGCATTCATCTACCACAACTACTCCATTGCCGATGAGCCGGGTTCCGTGCGTTTTGGTAAGCAGGTCGTGAGCTGGGGTGAAAGTACCTTCATTGGTGGCGGTATCAACTCGATCAACCCGGTCGATGTGGCTGCTTTCCGTCGTCCCGGGGCTGAAATCAAGGAAGGCTTGATTCCAGTCAACATGTTCTATGTGTCGCAGACGCTGACGGATAACTTGTCGGCTGAAGCCTTCTATCAGTTGGATTGGCAGCAGACTGTCACCGATAACTGCGGAACGTTTTTTTCGCAGGCTGATGTGATCTCCAAAGGTTGCGATGACAACCTCCGGTTGCTCAGCAAGCGCTCAGTGATGGCGGGCGCGGGTGCTTTGCCCGTGTTGAACCGGTTCGGGGTCAACATCAACGAAGAGGGTGTGCTTGTCCAGCGCAGCAAGGATCGCGAAGCGCGTGATGGCGGCCAGTTCGGTGCAGCGTTCCACTACAACTACGAGCCGCTGGACACAGAGTTCGGCGCCTACTTCATGAATTATCACAGCCGTGCTCCGATCTTCAGTGCGACTGGCGCTCCGCCCTCCGTTTACGCTGCTGCTCGAGCGGGCTTGCCGGCGACTTTACAGCCGCTCGCAGTGGCGGGTAATTCCAAGTACTTCATCGAGTACCCGGAAGATATTCGCCTTTACGGGTTGAGTTTCTCCACGACGCTTCCTACCGGTACCGCGTGGAGCGGTGAAATCAGCTATCGCCCCAATGCGCCGGTGCAGTTGAATACCACCGACATCCTCTATGCCGGCGTAACGCCTCTTGCGGCTTACGCCAATGCCTCGCCGCTCAAAGGTGTCGAGGGCCAGGACCTACATGGGTATAACCGTAAGGAAATCACTCAGATCCAGACGACCTTCACGCACTTCTTTGATCAGGTCATGGGCGCCAGCCGTCTGACATTGGTGGGCGAGGTGGGCCTGACCCACGTCGGCGGCCTGGAAAGCAGTGACAAAGCCCGTTACGGACGTGACCCGGTATTCGGTCCAGGTCGAGGCCCTATGTGTACCGCCCTTAATACCGGTACGTTCAACGGTGCAGGTCCTGGCACCGACCGCAGCAACCTGACCACTAACTGCAACAACGACGGCTTCACCACCGCTAACTCCTGGGGCTACCGTGGCCGTGCCATCTGGGAATATCCGGATGTGTTTGCGGGTGTGAACCTAAAGCCTAACGTGGCATGGTCCCACGACGTCAGTGGTTACTCCCCAGGCCCTGGCGGCAACTTTGAAGAAGGCCGTAAAGCCGTAAGCCTTGGGCTGGATGCCGAATACCAGAATACCTACACCGCGAGCTTGGCCTACACCAACTTCTTCGGCGGTAAGTATTCCACCGTGGATGACCGCGATTTCATCGCGCTCAGTGTCGGCGCCAACTTCTAAGCGAACGTATTTCTAGGAAGACCAGAACATGAAAATAACCAAAAGTCTGTTGCACGTCGGTGTGCTTGGGCTGTCGATCCTGGCGAGCAACGTCATGGCGGCAGTGTCGGCGGATGAAGCCGCCAAGCTGGGTACGAGCCTGACCCCGATGGGCGCTGAAATGGCTGGTAACGCGGCGGGCACTATCCCTAAGTGGTCGCCACTGCCTACCAACGCGGGTGCTGTGGATGCCAAAGGCTTCCTGGCCAACCCATACGCCAGTGAACAACCGCAATTCACCATCACCGCGCAGAACGTCGAGCAGTACAAAGACAAGCTGGCGCCGGGGCAGTACGCGATGTTCAAGCGTTACCCGGAAACCTTCAAGATGCCGGTCTACCCGACCCATCGCGGCGCTACCGTGCCGGCGGATGTGTTCGCCGCCATCAAGAAGAACGCCACCACCACCAACCTGGTGTCGGGCGGCAACGGCCTGGAAAACTTTGAAACCGCCGTACCGTTCCCGATCCCGAAAAGCGGCGTGGAAGTTATCTGGAACCACATCACCCGTTATCGCGGTGGCAGCGTGACCCGCCTGGTGACCCAGGCCACGCCGCAAACCAACGGTTCCTACAGCCTGGTGTACTTCCGCGACCAGTTCGTGTTCCGCGACAAGATGAAGGACTTCGATCCGAAAAACCCGGGCAACGTGCTGTTCTACTTCAAGCAGCAAGTGACCGCGCCGGCACGTCTGGCCGGTGGTGTGCTGCTGGTGCACGAAACCCTGGACCAGGTGAAGGAGCCGCGTTCGGCGTGGGTCTACAACGCCGGCCAGCGCCGTGTGCGCCGGGCGCCGCAAGTGTCCTATGACGGTCCGGGTACCGCCGCCGACGGCCTGCGTACCTCCGATAACCTCGACATGTACAACGGTGCGCCGGATCGCTACGACTGGAAACTGGAAGGCAAGAAGGAAATCTACATCGCCTCCAACAGCTACAAGATCGACGATCCGAAACTCAAGTACGCCGACATCATCAAGGCCGGCCACATCAACCAGGACCTGACGCGCTACGAGCTGCGCCGTGTCTGGCATGTGGTCGCCACTTTGAAAGAAGGCCAGCGCCACATCTATGCCAAGCGTGACTTCTTCATCGACGAAGACACCTGGCAAGCGGCAGTGATCGATCACTACGACGGTCGCGGCCAACTGTGGCGCGTCGCCGAGGCCCATGCCGAGAACTACTACGACAAACAGGTGCCTTGGTATGCCCTGGAAACCCTCTACGACCTGCAGTCCGGCCGCTACCTGGCTTTGGGCATGAAGAACGAAGAGAAGCAGGCCTATGACTTTGGCTTCACCGCCACTACCAGCGACTTCACCCCAGCGGCCCTGCGCCAGGACGGTGTTCGCTAAGCGGCACGAGTAACTCAATGTGGGAGGGGGCTTGCCCCCGATAGCGGTGTGACAGTCAGCACGCGTATTGACTGATCCGCCACTATCGGGAGCAAGCCCCCTCCCACTTTTTGTTTGTGGCGATATTTTTTGTCTCAGTTCTTTTTCAGGCAAATGTTGCAAAGATCTACAAAGCTGCTGCTTTTACCGCTAGTCTGCGGACATCTGCAATGCCGACAACAGCCTTCTACAAGAGCCCGGCGATGACTGATCTGTCCCGAATCCAAGGGCCTGCCAGTGCGGTAATCCCGACTCTGGAAGGTCGCTTCTACAGGCCTCCGCTGCCTGACGGCTATGTGCTGCGCCCCCGCCTGTGTGAACGGCTGAGCGCTGGCCTCGAAGGACGGTTGCTGCTGGTCAGCGCCCCGGCGGGGTTCGGTAAGAGTTCGCTGGCGGTGGAGTTCTGCCAGAGCCTGCCGGCTCACTGGCAAAGTCTATGGCTTGGGCTGAGCCCTCGGGACAACGACCCGGGGCGCTTCCTTGAGCGTCTGCTCGAGGGGTTGCAACACTACTTCCCCGCACTCGGCGCTCAATCCCTGGGCTTGCTGAAAATGCGCCAGCGTCACCAGCCCTTTGCCTTTGAAGAATGGCTCGATGGCCTGCTTGATGAGCTCGCGGTTCACCTGTCCACGCGCGCGCCATTGTTACTGGTACTGGATGACTATCATCTGGCCCAGGGTCCGGTGCTGGACCGTTGTCTTCAGTTTTTCCTCAACCATTTGCCGGATGGCCTGCTGGTATTGGTCACCAGTCGCCAGCGCCCCGACTGGCATCTGGCACGCTTGCGTCTGTCACGGCACTTGCTGGAGTTGCACGAGCAAGACCTGCGCCTGACCCATGCCGAATCTCAGGCGCTATTGGATCGCCACAGCAGTTCCCTGAGTGGTGAGGCCCTCGACAACCTGATCCGCCGCAGCGAAGGCTGGGTAGCCGGTTTGCGTTTCTGGCTGCTGGCGGCTTCCGAAGCCGGCAACGAAGACGCATTGCCGCAAAGCCTGCACGGTGGAGAAGGGCTGATCCGCGACTACCTGCTGGAGGAGGTGATCGATTGCTTGCCACCCGAAGTGCAGGCGTTCCTGTTCGACACTGCGCCCCAGGACCGTTTCTGCAGCGAACTGTGTGACGCCGTGCGCGAAGCTCATGACAGCGCCGAAATCCTGCGTTATCTGCAAGCGCACCAAGTGTTCCTGGTGCCCTTGGACGAGCAGGGCCACTGGTACCGTTATCATCATTTATTCTCCGACCTGCTGCGCACCCGCCGTGCGAGCAGCAATGTATTGCCAGCCGCCAGCCTGCACCTGCGCGCGTGTCGTTGGTTCAACGCCCAGGGTTTGATCGATGAGGCGGTGGAGCAGGCTTTACGCGCCGGGCACCTCGACGTGGCGGCCAACCTGGTGCAGAACCTGTCCGAAGAGCAACTGCTGGCCGAGCAGAATGTCGGCATGTTGCTGCGCTGGAAAATGGACTTGCCCGACAGCCTGCTGATCAGCACACCGCGCTTGATCGTGTTGTACAGCTGGGCCTTGGGGTTGGCCTGCCAGTTGGATGCGGCGGAGGAATTGTCCGCGTACCTCAGTCGCTTCCTGCCGGCGCCCTCGGCCACTGCACAGCGCTCAATGCTGGCCCAATGGCTGGCGCTGAGCGGGATTATCGCTCGGGGCCGAGGTGATCGTGAATTGACTCAGCGCTATTGCAGTGAGGCGTTGGAAAGCCTGCCGCAACGGCGTTACGGCCAGCGCCTGGTGTGTCTGTCGACGCTGTCCAACTTGGCCATCGCCGATGGCGATTTGTGGCGCGCCCGTGGCCTGAACCGCGAATCCCTGGAACTGGCGCAGCGCGTCGGCAACCCTTTGTTCGAAGCCCTGGCCCATTACGACCGCGCGCGGGTATTGCAGGCCCGCGGTGAGATCCTGCGTGCCCTTGATGAAGTGCGTCAGGGCCTGCAACGTTTGCACGGTCTGGCGCCGCAGAGGCTGTATGCGGTGCGTGCGCGACTGTCGTTGTACGAAGGCTATTTGCTGTTAATGCGTAATCAACCTGACGCCGGTATCGCTCACCTGCGGGCGGGGCTGGCCGAGGCGCGCGCCTGTCGCGACATCAGCGTACTGATCGGCCATTGCGTGATCGCCAGCTTCGAAGGGCGGCGCAATGACTTTTCCAAAGCCTTCGCCGAACTCGCCGAAGCCGAACGCTTGATGCATATCTGGGACGTGCCGCCGATCTACTATCTGGCGATGATCACCCTGATCAAATGCGAGCTGTGGCTGGCCCAAGGCCGCACCGATCTGGCCGATGCCTGGTTGACGCGGCTGGGGCAGACTTACAACGGCGAGCATGCTGCCGCTGCGCCGGAATTCCACCCGCATTTGCCGCAACATATCGGGCTGCAACAAGCCGCCCTTGATGCCATTCGTCATCAACCCGACGCTGCTTTGCAACGGCTCGGCGAACTGGCACAACACGCTCATAGCTGTGGGCGGCAGATGATTGCACTGATGGCATTCGCCCAGCAGACGCAGTTGCTGCTGGAATGCGGTCAGGAAGCCAAGGCGCGGCCGGTACTGTCCCGAGCGCTTGAGGCTGGCGCCGGAGGGGCGTTGCAACCTTTCCAGAGGCTGCTGGAAAACCACCCGGACTGGATGCGCGAGCAACTCGGCAAGGATCCCCATGGCTTGCTGAATCAGAGCCTTCTGGCACTTCTGCCTACCGTTGCTGAAGTGCACGCGTCACCTAGTCATGAAAGTCTGAGCGCCCGGGAACTGGCAGTGCTGCAACTCATCGCCCAAGGTTGCTCCAACCAGGAGATCAGCAACCGACTGTTTATCTCCCTGCACACTGTCAAGACTCACGCCAGCCATATCAACAGCAAGCTCGGCGTGGAGCGACGCACCCAGGCGGTGGCGAGGGCGCAGGAGTTGAGGTTGATTGGTTAGCGCTTGACCGTTTGCGGTGAGAGTTTTTTGTGTGAGTAAGCTTCTTGTGGCGAGCGAGCTTGCTTGCGTTGGGCCGCGAAGCGGTCCCAGTCTGTTTTAATAGTGCAATTATCCTGGCGATACTGCCCAACCCCCCAGTTAATTTGCACCAGAGGCCCGTTCATGGAAACCGCACAGCCACCCCTCATACGCGAAACCTTCCCTGTCGGTCCCCTGCAGTGCAACTGCACCATCATCGGCGATCCCATTACCAAAAAAGCCATTGTGGTCGACCCGGGCGGCAACCATGAATTGATCCTGGCCCGCCTGGACGCGCTGGGCCTCAAGGTGGTGAGCATCATCCATACCCACGCCCACCTCGATCACTTCCTGGCATCGGGTCAGTTGAAAGAGAAAACTGGCGCCACCTTGCACCTGCATAAGGAAGACCAGTTTCTGTGGGACAACCTGGAAATGCAGTGCCAGATGTTTCGCGTGCCTTATACCCCCGTGCCGTCGCCAGACCGTTGGCTGGAAGATGATGAAGAGTTAGCCTGCGGCTGTGGCGTTGCCTTGCATACTCCGGGTCACACGCCGGGCTCGATGAGTTTCTGGTTTGCGGACGCCAAGCTGTTGATCGCCGGCGATACGCTTTTCCGTCGTGGCGTGGGGCGTACAGATCTGTGGGGTGGGGACCAGGCCACGATTGTGCGCTCGATCAAACAGCGGCTTTATACGCTGGACGAGAGTGCCACGGTGGTCACCGGCCACGGACCGGACACGCGACTGGGCGATGAGATGCGCGAGAATCCATTTGTGCGGGCTTGAGGAGGTGAAAGCGGGCTGATGCATGTTTCATGAGGGGTAATCTGTTGTAGTAAAAACGCAGGTCGCGTTCAGGCTGGGTCTGCTACGTTTTCTACAGCGGTAATGCGGGCTAACGTTTCGTTACAGCTGCGCGAGTGTTCACGGAATTTTTGCCATTTGTCGTGTTCCAAACTCGGCAAAGGTCCATTGCCAATGTCCTCTGCACCACAGAATGCAAAAAGTAGGAGCTCTCTTCATGTTCACTCCGCGTCGTCTGCTTGTAGTCGCCACCGCCGTAGCCCTTTTGTCCGGCTGCGCTTCACCTAATCCTTATGACGGCAGCAGCCAGGGACAGGCGAATAATGAATCCAGCGGTATGAGCAAAACCGCCAAGTACGGTGGTCTCGGTGCTCTTGCCGGTGCGTTGGCCGGTGCTGCCATTGACCATAACAACCGTGGCAAGGGTGCGCTGATCGGTGCGGTGGTGGCGGGTGCTGGTGCCGCGGGTTATGGCTACTACGCCGACCAACAGGAAAAGAAACTGCGCGAGAGCATGGCCAACACTGGAGTTGAAGTTCAGCGCCAGGGTGACCAGATCAAGCTGATCATGCCGGGCAACATCACCTTCGCGACCAACTCGGATGCGATCTCCAGTAGCTTCTATCAGCCGCTGAACAACCTGGCCAACTCCCTCAAACAGTTCAACCAAAACACCATCCAGATTGTGGGCTACACCGACAGTACCGGTAGCCGCCAACTGAATATGGATCTGTCCCAGCGTCGTGCGCAGAGCGTGGCCAACTACTTGACCTCCCAAGGCGTCAACGGTGCAAACCTGAGTGCCCGTGGTGCCGGTCCGGATAACCCGATTGCCAGCAACGCCGACGTCAACGGTCGCGCTCAGAACCGTCGCGTGGAAGTTAACCTGGGCCCAATCCCTGGCCAGCAGTACGGCCAGCCGGGCACCCAGCAACAGGCGCCACAACAGAACAACCAGTTCCAAGGCAACCCGTACTCGCAGTACCAGTAAACAACGGCTAATAAAAAGGGCGCCGTGCAGTCAATGCACGGCGCCCTTTTTTGTGGCTGTCGATTACATCAGTCGATGTATTCGAACACCTTCACGATTTTCTGCACGCCGGATACGCCCTGTACCAGGTTGGACGCACGGGTGGCTTCTGCCTGGGTCAGCAGGCCCATCAGGTAAACGATGCCGTTGTCCGTCACGACCTTGATACGCGAGCCGGGGATCGCATTGTCGGTGAGCATCTGCGCTTTGATCTTGGTGGTCAGCAGCGCGTCATTACTGATGGCAAGCAGGGTGATCGGATCCATGACCTGCAATTCGTTGTGGACCTTCTTGACCCGCTGAACCGACGCAGCGGCCTGTTCGGCCTGGGCCTTGAGGTCGGCGCGCGGCGTTTGGCCTGCGAGCAGCACCACGCCATTGAAGCTGGTTACGACGATACGCGACGCACCGTTGCCCAAGTCCGTTGCGGCTTTGGCGACGTTTACTTCGACCTTTGTTTCGATCAACGAGTCGTCAATCTTGCTGCCGAAGGTGCGGGTGCCCTTGTCATCCTGAATAGGGGTGTCACGTGTCGCAGTGATCGCCGTGCTGCAGCCGCTGATGCCGAGGCACAGCGTAATGGCCAAGAGGCCGAGGCGGTTAACGGTCATTCTTCACTCCCAAACAGTTGGCTGTCGATCAGATCGCACAGGCAGTGGATCGCCAGCAGGTGGACTTCCTGAATACGTGCGGTGACATTGGCCGGGACGCGAATTTCAACATCTTCGGGCAGCAACAGCGAGGCCATGCCGCCGCCGTCGCGTCCGGTCAATGCTACGACAATCATTTCGCGATCATGTGCGGCCTGGATCGCTTGAATAATATTCGCCGAGTTGCCGCTGGTGGAAATCGCCAGCAGTACATCGCCTGGTTGGCCCAAGGCGCGGATCTGCTTGGAGAAGATTTCGTTGTAGCTGTAGTCATTGGCTATCGAGGTGATCGTCGACGAATCGGTGGTCAAGGCGATAGCCGGCAGGCTCGGACGCTCCCGCTCGAAGCGGTTGAGCAATTCGGACGAGAAATGCTGGGCATCGCCGGCCGAACCGCCGTTGCCGCACGAAAGCATTTTGCGTTCGGTGAGCAAGGCATTAACCATGACCTGACTGGCTTGCTCGATGTGCGGTGCAAGTACGTCCATCGCCTGTTGCTTGGTGTCGATGCTGGCCTGGAAAAGCTGGCGAATTCGGGATTGCATGTCCATCTGTGTGACCTTAATTAGCGCGGCTATTTGGCACAGGAATGTGCAGCCCGCAAAGCAAAGAGCAAAAGTGTGTGGTGAAGATGTCCGGCGAATCAGCTGTCGAAGGCATCTTTGAGCCAGTTCAGATCAGCCTTGCCTGACGGTGTGCTTTCTATGGCAACCACGTCGAAACGGCAGGGGGAGTTGGCCCAGCGATGCTCTTTTTGCAGGAAAAACTGCGCGGCGAGTATCAGCTTCTGACGCTTGCGCCCGTCGATACTGGCGAGCGCGCCACCCCATTGTGCGTGTTTTCTGTAGCGGACTTCGACGAATACTACTGTATCGCCGTCAAGCATGACCAGATCAAGCTCGCCGCGTTTACACAACCAGTTCTGCGCCAGCAGGCGCAGGCCTTGTTTTTGCAAGTGTTGCAGAGCTTGAAGTTCGGCATCCTTGCCGCTTTGCGCACTGGACCTCTCGGGCATCAGCGCGGGGTGTCCGGCAGGCGTTGGATCTCGCCACCGACGAACTTCGCCCATGGCATCTGGCGATCAACGCGCTGGTTGGCGCTGATACCCAGGTTGCCCGAAAGGCCGTCAACCCGTGTGTCCGGCAGGGCCTTGAGCTGGCCAAGGCGTGGCGCGAGGCGGTAGGCGTCGACACCCATTGCATACAGGCGGCCCAGGCTGCCGTTGGCTTGTGGCCATTGCGCTGCAACCTGGTTGCGCAGCGGGTCAGTGGTGTTGAGCAGCCAAGGCGTTTCGCAGAACATCACATTGGTCATGTCCAGGTACTGGTTGCGGTCACCGCTGGCGCTGAAAACGTGGGACGTTGCGTAGACCGGTACATCACCGGCGTACTGGAAGTTCAGGGTCGGCTTGATCTGCTGGGCCAGTTGCGGAGTGACGGCCAGGAAGATGAATTCGATGTCCTGGCGACGCGACGGTTGTGCCGCTACGTCAGTACCAACGGTGCTTTGCAGGCTCTTGGCGCGGCCTTCGCTTTTACGCAGTTGGAACAGATCGGCAATCTGCTGGGCCAGGGCGACCGGCTGGTCGACATACTCGACCCCCATGACGGTGCCGCCGTTGGCTTCCCAATCCTGGCGGAACGCTTTGTAGACGCGCTCACCCCATTCGCCACGTGGCACCATCGCGGCAGCGCGATGCAGGCCGTCGGCACGGGCGCGGCGCGAGACTTCGCGAGCTTCGTCTTCAGCGGCCAGGCCGAACTGGAACAATTGCGCTGGACCTTGATCGGTTTCGCTGTAGTTCAGTGCCAGGGTGGTGATCGGCAGTTGCGGGCGCGCACTGAGCTGCTTGACCAGCGGCTTCTCCAGTGGGCCGACGACTAATTGCACGCCGGCAGCCTGGGCCTTGGCGTAGAAGTCGTCGATGGAAGTCAGGCGCGAGCTGTCATAGAACTCGATCACCGGAGGCTTCTGCCCGGCTTGTTCAGCCTGGTAGTGAGCGGCCATGAAGCCTTCGCGCAGTGCCTTGCCCACGGAAGCCAGGGGGCCCTCTTGGGGCAGTAGCAGGGCAATCTTGCTCAAGGGCTGGCTTGCGAGTTCCTTGAGCTTGGTCAGCGGTGTTGGCAACTGCACGGCAGCCGGGTGGCCGGGGTTCTGCGCGCGCCAGGTGTCGATAGCGGCTTGTTGTTGCTCCAGCGTGCCGGCACCCTTGACCGCTTGGGCCAAGGTGATCCAGCCGTCCAGGGTCGGGTTGCCACTGGCTTGCAGTTGTTCGGCAGGTAGTGCGGCAATCAAAGTCCAGATGGCTTCGTGATTGCTTTGGGCTGCATCGCCAGTGAGCAGTGGCGCCATGGCGACACGCTCGCGGGCAGCGTTGAGGGTTTGGCCATCAGCCTCATAAGCACGAGCATGCACGGTACCTGTGCGGATCTGCTGTTCAGTCGGCAGGTCCTTCAGACTTTGCAGGCTAGCGTGGTTCAAGGCAGTCAGCGCAGCCTTCGGCTGGTTGCGTGCCATGGCCAGCTCGGCGGCCAGGGTGCTGGCGAACACTTGTGCTGCCGGCTTGAGGGCATCCAGGGGCACTTGGGCAAGAATTTGCGACGAGCGGCCAGCGTCGTTTTGTTTGTAGGCCATGTCTGCCGCACTCAGGCGCAGCAATGCGGCCTTTTCTGGCGTCTTGGCGGTGGTTGCCTGTTCGAGCAGTTGCTCGATACTGGCATCCGGGGTCCGTGGAAGTTCGCCAAGGCTGGACGAGGGCGAGCTGGCGCAAGCCGCCAGTAAGGCAGCGAGGCAGAGGGCAGAGAGCAGCCGCAGGCAAGCGATCATGTAAGTGTTCCTGATACCGATCAAATTAGCGTGGAATTGTACCCAAGCACTGGCCCAGGCGCGATGTTACTGGTGTGAAACCGTCGATTTAGGTCGTGCAAATGTTGGTATTGGGCTGTTGTAGGCAATCGGCGGCAGAAACGGCATCGACCGTGATGGCATATTTTCAAAGCATCTACGCGCTACAATGCGGCTTTTGCCAACCATCGAGGTGTGCGTTTTGACTGCTCCAGGTCCTTTGAATTCCACTGCAGGCTCGCTTTTTGTCGTGGCGACGCCCATTGGCAACCTGGACGACATCAGTGCCCGGGCGCTGAAAGTGTTGCGCGAGGTTAAATTGATCGCGGCGGAAGACACCCGGCACTCCCAGCGGTTGATGCAGCATTTTGGTATCAGCACGCCATTAGCCGCCTGTCACGAGCACAACGAGCGCGAAGAAGGCAGCCGCTTTATCTTGCGCCTGCTGGCCGGTGACGATGTGGCGCTGATCTCAGACGCGGGAACGCCGCTGATTTCTGATCCGGGTTACCACTTGGTTCGCCAGGCGCGGGCCGCTGGTATCAATGTAGTGCCTGTTCCGGGTGCGTGCGCACTGATTGCTGCATTGTCTGCCGCGGGGCTGCCTTCAGATCGGTTTATTTTCGAAGGTTTCCTGCCGGCCAAAGCAGTGGGGCGTCGTGCGCGTCTTGAAGCGGTAAAGGAAGAGCCGCGTACTTTGATCTTCTACGAAGCGCCGCACCGCATCCTTGAATGTCTGCAAGATATGGAATTGGTGTTTGGCGGCGAGCGCCTGGCATTGTTGGCGCGAGAACTGACTAAAACATTCGAAACCCTCAAGGGGCTGCCGCTGGAGGAGTTGCGTGCATTTGTCGAGGGCGACAGCAATCAACAGCGTGGCGAGTGTGTGGTGCTGGTGGCGGGCTGGACGGCGCCGGAGGCCGAAGATGCGGTCGGCAGCGAGGCCATGCGTATTCTTGACCTGCTCCTCAAGGAGATGCCTCTCAAGCGCGCCGCGGCCCTGGCTGCAGAAATTACCGGTCTGCGCAAGAATGTGTTGTATCAAGTTGCGCTGGATAAACAGAAAGCTGAATAGTTCCGGGGTTAAACCGGTATTCCGTCTGAACGTGATGGCCTTGGTGACTATTATTACTTGTCCTGAGGCCGTCGTGCCGTTAACCTGCGCGGCGGAGAGTCGATTGGACAGTCGCTGCCTTCTATGAAAATTAGGGGGGAGGAAAGTCCGGGCTCCATAGGGCGAAGTGCCAGGTAATGCCTGGGAGGCGTGAGCCTACGGAAAGTGCCACAGAAAATAACCGCCTAAGTACTTCGGTACCGGTAAGGGTGAAAAGGTGCGGTAAGAGCGCACCGCACGACTGGCAACAGTTCGTGGCTAGGTAAACCCCACTTGGAGCAAGACCAAATAGGGTCCCAAGGCGTGGCCCGCGCTGGGACCGGGTAGGTTGCTAAAGATGTCCAGTGATGGCCATCGTAGACGAATGACTGTTCAAGACAGAACCCGGCTTACAGATCGACTCTCCACCTTTTTCCTTCTGCCCGAGTCTCGGGCAGAAAACCGGTAATAACGCAAGAATCCTTCCCTGCCAAATCATTGGCAGATGCATCTTCGTAATACCAAAAAAATCTTACTCTTAATAAATTACTTTAACTTTAAGTCGTAGCTCTTTGAGCTATTTGCCCTTATTGGGTCAGAAATACCGCCGAACTCTGGTTTCTCCTGCTTTTACGCTCCTAAATCTCCGTTCTGTAAGGCTTTTCCTTGAATCCGCGCCTTGACGGTGTGGTGGGCGCATTCCTATAGTGTGCGCAAGTGGCGGAAAGTGGCACAAAGTGGGTTTTTTGAACGTAAAACGCTAAAATTTGGAGAAACGCATCTGTGTTTCGCGGAGCTAACGCTATCAGTCTCGATGCAAAAGGCCGTCTCGCCATGCCGAGCCGGTATCGTGACGAGCTGATTTCGCGAAGTTCCGGGCAATTAATCATCACTATCGATGCTGTTGATCCTTGTTTATGTGTTTACCCGCTCGATGAGTGGGAGTTGATTGAAACCAAATTGCGCGCCCTGCCTTCATTGCGTGAAGAAAACCGCCGCCTGCAGCGTTTGCTGATCGGTAATGCCGTCGACCTTGAGCTCGATGGCAGTGGTCGTTTCCTGGTGCCCCCGCGTCTTCGCGAGTACGCCAAGCTGGACAAGCGCGCAATGCTGGTTGGCCAACTGAACAAGTTCCAATTGTGGGACGAAGATGCCTGGGATGCTGTTTCTGCAGCTGACCTGGCTGCTATTCAACAACCGGGCGCTATGCCTGATGAACTGCGTGATTTGATCCTGTGACTATTGATAGCGGCTTTAACCACATCACCGTACTGCTTGACGAAGCCGTTGAGGCTCTCGCCGTACGCGCGGATGGCTGCTATTTGGATGGCACCTTTGGCAGGGGCGGGCACAGCCGGTTGATACTCAGCCAGCTCGGTCCCGACGGCAAGCTCCTCGGGTTCGACAAAGACCCCCAAGCGATTGCCACCGGGCAAGCGCTAGCGGCCGAAGACGGCCGCTTTGTCGTTGTGCAGCGCAGCTTTGCCGAGCTGGGTGCTGAAGTCGCCGAGCGTGGTATGGCGGGCAAGGTGGCCGGGGTTTTGCTCGACTTAGGCGTGTCTTCGCCGCAGCTCGATGATCCGGAGCGCGGCTTCAGCTTCATGAACGATGGCCCTCTCGATATGCGCATGGATCCTACCCGTGGCATCAGTGCGGCACAGTTCATCGCCACCGCTCCCCATGAAGAAATTACCCGCGTATTCAAGGAATACGGTGAAGAGCGTTTCGCTGGTCGCATGGCACGTGCCGTGGTGGAGCGCCGTGAAATTCAGCCGTTCGAACGCACCGCCGACCTGGCCGAAGTACTCAAAGTCGCCAACCCTGCATGGGAAAAGGGCAAGAATCCTGCGACCCGTGCGTTCCAAGGCCTGCGCATTCACGTCAACAACGAACTGGGCGATCTGGAAGCTGGTCTTGAAGCCGCGCTGGACGCTTTGGAAGTGGGCGGTCGTCTAGTGGTGATCAGTTTCCACTCCCTTGAAGACCGCATCGTCAAATTGTTCATGCGTCGGTTGGTCAAGGGTGAGTCCGACAACCTGCCGCGCAACCTGCCGGTGCGTTTCGAAGCCTTTGTGCCGAAAATCAAAATCCATGGCAAAGCGCAGTTTGCTTCCGAAGCCGAACTCAAGGCCAACCCACGCTCCCGTAGCGCCGTCATGCGCGTCGCGGAGAAGCTGCGGTGAGCAAGCTTTTCGCCAAGCCCCTGCCGGGCGGCAGCTTCTTTATGTTGCTGTTGTTTGTCGGCGTGCTGGTGTCCGCGATTGCGGTGTCCTACAGCGCCCACTACAACCGTCAACTGCTTAACACCCTGTACGGGGAATTGAGTGTGCGCGACAAAGCGCAGGCGGAATGGGGTCGGTTGATCCTGGAGCAAAGCACCTGGACGGCCCATAGCCGTATCGAAGTTCTGGCCACCGAACAACTGAAAATGCACATTCCGGGCGCGGCCGAAGTCCGCATGGTGGCGCCATGATGAAGCTCGAGGGCGCACTTTATCCATGGCGCTTCCGACTGATGCTCGGGTTGCTGGCATTGATGGTGGGGGCGATTGCCTGGCGGATCATTGACTTGCAGGTCGTCGATCGTGACTTCCTGATCGGCCAGGGCGACGCCCGTAGCCTTCGTCATATCCCGATTCCTGCGCACCGCGGCCTGATTACCGACCGTAACGGCGAGCCTCTGGCCGTCAGTACGCCGGTAACTACCCTGTGGGCCAACGCCAAGGAGTTGCAGGTTGCCAAGGACAGGTGGCCACAGCTGGCTGCCGCACTGGGCCAGGATCCAAAAGCCTTGGCCGAGCGCCTTGAGGCTCAAGCCAATAAAGAATTCATCTACCTTGTTCGTGGCCTCACCCCCGAGCAGGGCCAGCAAGTGCTCGACCTTAAAGTCCCCGGTGTCTACGGCATCGAGGAATTCCGTCGTTTCTATCCGGCCGGTGAAACCACCGCCCACATGGTCGGCTTTACCGACATCGATGACCACGGCCGCGAAGGCGTGGAGTTGGCCTACGACGAATGGCTGGCTGGTGTTCCTGGTAAACGACAAGTCATCAAGGATCGGCGCGGCAGACTGATCAAGGATGTCCAAGTCACCAAAAACGCCAAGGCCGGTAAGCCCTTGGCGTTGTCGATTGACCTGCGTCTGCAATACCTGGCCAACCGCGAGCTGCGTAACGCGATCATCGAGAACGGCGCCAAGGCCGGCAGCCTCGTGATCATGGACGTGAAGACCGGCGAGATCCTGGCTATGGTCAACCAGCCGACCTACAACCCGAATAACCGTCGCAACCTGCAGCCGGCGATGATGCGCAACCGCGCCATGATCGACGTGTTCGAGCCGGGTTCGACCATGAAAGCCATCTCCATGAGTGCCGCCCTGGAAACCGGGCGCTGGAAACCCAGCGACAAGGTCGAGGTGTACCCAGGTACTTTGCAGCTTGGCAAATACACTATTCGTGACGTATCGCGCACCGAAGGTCCGGTGTTGGATTTGACAGGCATCCTGATCAACTCCAGTAACGTGGGCATGAGTAAGGTCGCCTTCGATATCGGCGGTGAAACCATCTACCACCTGGCGCAGAAAATCGGCTTGGGCCAACCCACCGGTCTGGATTTTCCCGGTGAGCGTGTCGGCAACCTGCCGAACTACCGCGACTGGAAAAAGGCCGAGACCGCCACGCTTTCCTATGGTTACGGCCTGTCGGTAACCGCAATCCAACTGGCGCACGCGTTCTCCGTGCTGGCCAACAACGGTCGCATGGTGCCGCTGAGCCTGATTCACGTCGACGAAGCGCCGAAAGCCACCCAGGTGATCCCGGAAAACGTCGCCAAGACTATGCAAGGCATGCTGCAACAAGTGATCGAAGCGCCGCGCGGTGTATTCCGTGCCCAGGTGCCGGCGTATCACGTGGCAGGCAAGTCCGGTACCGCGCGTAAAACGTCGGTGGGTACCAAGGGCTATGCCGAAAACTCCTACCGTTCGCTGTTCGCCGGCTTTGGCCCGATGAGCGATCCACGTTACGCCATTGTTGTAGTGATCGACGAGCCGAGCAAAGCCGGTTACTTCGGTGGTCTGGTCTCGGCGCCAGTGTTCAGCAAAGTGATGTCCGGCACCCTGCGCTTGATGAACATCACGCCGGACAACTTGCCGCCGACTCAACAAGCGAATGCCGGACCACCGGTTGCTGCAGTCAAAGCCAATGGAGGGCGCGGCTGATGTCTCTTAGCCTGAATAAGATTTTTGCCCACGCTGGTCGCGATCTGCTGATTCGCGAGTTGACCCTCGACAGCCGTAACGTGCGCGCCGGTGACCTGTTCCTGGCGGTGCCAGGCGGCAAGGTCGATGGTCGTGCGCATATCGCCGACGCCTTGCAGCGCGGCGCCGCAGCCGTGGCTTATGAAGTGGAAGGCGCCACCGTGCTGCCGATCACCGACGTGCCGCTGATCCCTGTCAAAGGCTTGGCCAAGCAATTGTCGGACATCGCCGGGCGCTTCTATGGCGACCCGAGCCGCTATCTCAATCTGGTGGGTGTGACCGGTACCAACGGCAAGACCAGTGTGACCCAACTGGTTGCCCAGGCGCTTGACCTGCTGGGCCAGCACTGCGGCATCGTTGGCACCCTTGGCACCGGTTTTTATGGCGCGCTTCAAAGCGGCCTGCACACCACGCCCAATCCTATTGCTGTGCAAGCGACCCTGGCCGACCTGAAAAAGGCCGGTGCCAAGGCGGTTGCCATGGAAGTCTCGTCCCACGGTCTGGACCAGGGCCGCGTAACCGCCCTGGCCTTTGATGTGGCGGTGATGACCAACCTGTCCCGCGACCACCTGGACTACCACGGGACGATGGAGGCGTATGCGTCCGCCAAGGCCAAGCTGTTCGCCTGGAATGACCTGAAGTGCCGGGTTGTGAACCTGGACGACGAGTTCGGTCGCCAGTTGGCTGCGCAGGACAGCGAATCGCGTTTGATCAGCTACAGCCTGCTGGACTCCAGCGCGTACCTGTATTGCCGCGAAGCCCAATTTAATGACGAAGGCGTTCGCGCCACGTTGGTAACGCCCCAAGGCGAACATCACCTGCGCAGCACCTTGCTCGGGCGGTTCAACCTCAGCAACGTTCTCGCCGCTATCGGCGCGCTGCTTGGCCTGGATTACGCCCTGGACGAAATCCTCAAAGTGCTGCCGAAGC
The DNA here is from genome assembly GCF_054683855.1 of Pseudomonas sp. H1_D04. Taxonomy (NCBI): domain Bacteria; kingdom Pseudomonadati; phylum Pseudomonadota; class Gammaproteobacteria; order Pseudomonadales; family Pseudomonadaceae; genus Pseudomonas; species Pseudomonas sp. H1_D04. The sequence goes on along the minus strand of NZ_CP162826.1, from coordinate 1,096,483 downwards.
TGGAAGGTCCGGCTGGTCGCATGCAACGCCTGGGTGGCGGCACCCAGCCGCTGGTGGTGGTTGATTACGCCCACACCCCGGATGCCCTTGAAAAAGTCCTCGAAGCCTTGCGTCCTCACGCCAAAGGGAAGTTGCTGTGCCTGTTCGGTTGCGGCGGTGATCGCGATCGCGGCAAGCGTCCGCTGATGGCCGAGATTGTCGAGCGACTGGCCGACGGCGTACTCGTCACCGATGACAACCCGCGCAGCGAAAACCCGAGCCAGATCTTCGACGATATCCGCGCAGGCTTTAAAGACGCGTCCAAGGCTACTTTCGTTGCCGGTCGTGGTGCCGCCATCGCCCAGTTGATCGCCAGTGCCAGCGCTGATGACGTGATAGTACTGGCCGGTAAGGGACACGAGGACTACCAGGAAATCAATGGCGAGCGTCATGCCTTCTCCGATCTGGTCGAGGCCGATCACGCCTTGACCGCCTGGGAGGTTGCCCATGCTTAAAGCGATGAAATTCAGCGAACTGACCCAGGCTCTGTCCGCTCGTATGCTGTCGAGCGATTGCTGCTTCGATGGCGTGAGTATCGACAGTCGCGCGATCAAGCCAGGGCAACTGTTTGTCGCCTTGGCCGGCCCGCGTTTTGACGGCCACGATTACCTGAACGAAGTTGCCGCAAAAGGTGCCGTGGGTGCCTTGGTTCAGCGCGAAGTCGCCGACTCCACCTTGCCGCAACTGCTGGTCGCGGATTCCCGCTTGGCTCTCGGTCAATTGGGTGCGCTGAACCGTGCCGCTTTTGATAAGCCTGTCGCAGCCGTTACCGGCTCCAGCGGCAAGACAACGATCAAGGAACTGCTTGCTGGTGTACTGCGTACGCGCGGCCCGGTGCTTGCGACCCGTGGCAACCTTAATAATGACTTTGGCGCTCCGCTGACCCTGCTTGAACTCGCCCCGGAACACACGGCGGCAGTGATCGAACTGGGGGCTTCGCGTATCGGCGAAATCGCCTACACCGTGGCGCTGACCAAGCCCCACGTAGCAATTATCAACAACGCCGGTACTGCCCACGTTGGCGAGTTCGGTGGCCCGGAAAAAATCGTCGAAGCCAAGGGCGAGATTCTTGAGGGCCTGGATGCATCGGGCACCGCGGTTTTGAATCTGGACGACAAGGCCTTCGAGACCTGGCGTGTACGCGCCGCCGGTCGCAAGGTCCTGACGTTTGCCGTGCTTAACGCAGCGGCTGATTTCCATGCATCCAACATCACCGTCGATGCCCGCGGCTGTCCGTCCTTCACCTTGCACACCCCGCAAGGTGACGAACACGTGCAACTGAATTTGTTGGGCAACCATAACGTCGCCAATGCCCTGGCCGCCGCCGCTGCGGCCCATGCCTTGGGCGTTTCGCTGTTCGGTATTGCCACGGGCCTGGGCGCGGTGCAACCGGTCAAGGGTCGTACCGTGGCGCAGTTGGCAACCAACGGCATGCGTGTGATTGATGACACCTACAACGCCAACCCATCGTCCATTAATGCCGCTGTAGACCTGCTAAACGGTTTTGACGGTCGCAAGGTGCTGGTACTGGGTGACATCGGCGAATTGGGCGACTGGGCTGAACAAGGCCACCGCGAAGTCGGCGCGTATGCCGCAGGCAAAGTCGACGCCCTCTACGCCGTTGGTACGAACATGGCCCATGCCGTGGCTGCCTTCGGCCAAGGTGCGCGACATTTCGCAACCCAGGCCGAGTTGATTCAGGCGCTGGGCACAGCAGAACAAGACAAACACACAACCATTTTGATCAAGGGATCGCGCAGCGCGGTGATGGAAAACGTCGTCGCGGCCTTGTGTGGCTCAAGTACGGAGAAACATTAATGCTGCTGCTGCTGGCTGAGTATCTGCAACAGTTCCACAAAGGCTTCGCGGTCTTTCAGTACCTGACCCTGCGCGGGATCCTGGGTGTGCTGACCGCGCTGTCTTTGTCGCTGTTTTTGGGGCCGTGGATGATCCGCACCCTGCAGAACCTGCAAATTGGTCAATCGGTTCGTAATGACGGCCCGCAGTCGCACCTGTCCAAGTCCGGCACCCCGACAATGGGCGGCGCGTTGATCCTGTCGTCCATCGGCATCAGCACCTTGCTGTGGGCCGACCTGCACAACCGCTACGTCTGGGTGGTGCTGCTGGTGACCCTGCTGTTCGGCGCCATCGGCTGGGTCGATGACTACCGCAAAGTGATCGAGAAAAACTCCAAGGGGCTGCCAAGCCGCTGGAAGTATTTCTGGCAGTCGGTGTTCGGCCTGGGCGCAGCGATCTTCTTGTACACCACGGCGCCAAGCGCAGTGGAAACCACCCTGATCATCCCGATGCTCAAGGACGCCAGCATTCCATTGGGTATCGGCTTCGTGGTGCTGACCTACTTCGTGATCGTCGGCTCCAGCAACGCGGTGAACCTGACCGACGGCCTCGACGGTCTGGCGATCATGCCGACGGTGATGGTGGGCGGCGCGCTTGGCATCTTCTGCTACCTGTCAGGTAACGTGAAGTTCGCTGAGTACCTGCTGATCCCTTATGTACCGGGCGCGGGTGAACTGATTGTGTTCTGCGGCGCCTTGATCGGTGCCGGTCTGGGCTTCTTGTGGTTCAACACCTACCCGGCACAAGTCTTCATGGGCGACGTCGGCGCACTGGCGCTGGGCGCAGCCCTGGGCACCATCGCGGTGATTGTTCGCCAGGAAATCGTGCTGTTCATCATGGGCGGTGTGTTCGTGATGGAAACCCTGTCGGTGGTCATCCAGGTGGCGTCCTTCAAGTTGACCGGGCGCCGCGTGTTCCGCATGGCGCCGATTCACCACCACTTTGAACTCAAGGGCTGGCCCGAGCCACGCGTGATCGTCCGTTTTTGGATCATCACTGTGATTCTCGTACTGGTTGGCCTTGCCACCCTGAAACTGAGGTAGAAACGAGTGTCCCTGATCGCTTCAGACCACTTCCGCATCGTTGTCGGCCTCGGCAAGAGCGGCATGTCCCTGGTTCGCTTCCTGGCGAACCGGGGCACGTCGTTTGCCGTTGCCGATACGCGGGAAAATCCACCGGAGCTGGTCACGCTGCGCCGTGACTACCCGCACGTGGAAGTGCGTTGTGGCGAGTTGGATGTCGAGTTTCTGTGCCGCGCCGATGAGCTCTACGTGAGCCCCGGCCTAGCCCTGGCGACACCGGCCCTGCAAGCCGCAGCGGCCCGTGGCGTGAAGCTGTCCGGCGATATCGACCTGTTCGCGCGTAACGCGAAGGCGCCGATAGTAGCCATCAGCGGTTCCAACGCGAAAAGCACCGTGACCACACTGGTCGGTGAGATGGCGATGGCGGCCGGCAAGCGCGTGGCCGTGGGCGGTAACCTCGGCACCCCGGCGCTGGACCTGCTCAGCGACGACATCGAGCTGTACGTGATGGAACTGTCTAGTTTCCAGCTGGAAACCACCCATGACCTCGGCGCCGAAGTCGCCACTGTTCTGAACGTCAGCGAAGACCACATGGACCGCTACAGCGGCCTGCCGGCATATCATCTGGCCAAGCACCGGATCTTCCGCGGCGCCAAGCAATTTGTGGTCAACCGCCAGGATGCCCTGAGCCGTCCGCTGATGGGCGAGGGCATGCCCTGCTGGACCTTCGGTTTGGGCAAGCCCGACTTCAAGGCCTTCGGTATCCGCGAAGAGAACGGCGAGAAATACCTGGCCTTCGAATTTCAGAACCTGATGCCAGTGCGCGAGCTGAAAATTCGTGGTGCCCATAATCAGTCCAACGCACTGGCGGCATTGGCGCTTGGCCATGCCGTCGGTCTGCCATTCGACGCGATGCTCTCCAGCCTGCGCACCTTCGCCGGTCTTGAACACCGCTGCCAGTGGGTGCGTGATCTCGATGGCGTCAGCTATTACAACGACTCCAAAGCCACCAACGTCGGCGCCGCACTGGCTGCGATCGAAGGGCTTGGCGCCGATATCGACGGCAAGCTGGTGCTGATCGCCGGTGGCGATGGCAAGGGCGCCGATTTCAAAGATCTCAAGGCACCGGTGGCTGCGCATTGCCGCGCCGTGGTCTTGATGGGCCGCGACTCCGACTTGATCGCCGCCGCGCTTGGTGATGCCGTGCCACAGGTGCGTGCCTCCTCCCTTGATGACGCCATTGCCCAATGCAAAGCCTTGGCCCAACCAGGCGATGCGGTACTGCTGTCGCCGGCGTGCGCCAGTTTCGACATGTTCAAGAACTACGAAGAGCGCGGCCAGTTGTTCGCCCGCGTCGTGGAGGGCTTGGCATGAGCATTGATTTCAGAAACATCATTAAGCCGTACCCGTCGCCGATCATTACCGGGCGCGGCATTGACCTCGATTTCCCAATGCTCGCCGGTTGCCTCGCGCTGCTGGGCCTGGGCCTGGTGATGATCACCTCGGCCTCTTCCGAAGTGGCTGCCGTGCAGTCGGGCAACACCCTGTACATGATGATCCGTCACCTGGTGTACCTGATCATCGGTCTGGGTGCGTGCATCGTCACCATGATGATCCCCATCGCCACCTGGCAGCGTCTCGGTTGGCTGATGCTGATCGGCGCGTTTGGCTTGCTGGTCATGGTGATCGTGCCGGGTATCGGCCGCGAGGTGAACGGCTCGATGCGCTGGATTGGTTTCGGCGCGTTCAACGTGCAACCGTCTGAAATCGCCAAGGTGTTCGTGGTGATCTATCTCGCCGGTTACCTGGTGCGTCGTCAGAAGGAAGTGCGCGAAAGCTGGATGGGCTTCTTCAAGCCATTCATCGTGCTTTTGCCAATGGCCGGCCTGTTGCTGATGGAGCCCGACTTCGGCGCCACCGTCGTGATGATGGGGGCGGCAGCGGCGATGCTGTTCCTCGGCGGCGTGGGCCTGTTCCGCTTCAGTTTGATGGTGGTGCTGGCAGTGGCGGCCGTGACCATCCTGGTGCAGGCGCAACCCTACCGGATGGCGCGTCTGATTACCTTTACCGACCCGTGGTCCGACCAGTTTGGCTCCGGCTATCAATTGACCCAGGCGTTGATCGCCTTTGGTCGTGGTGAGTGGCTGGGCGTTGGCCTGGGCAATAGCGTGCAGAAGCAGTTCTACCTTCCGGAAGCCCACACCGACTTCGTGTTCTCGGTACTCGCCGAAGAGTTGGGCGTGGTTGGTTCGCTGTGCACCGTCGCGCTGTTTGTGTTCGTGTGCGTACGCGGCATGTACATCGGCTTGTGGGCCGAGAAGGCCAAACAGTATTTCGCCGCCTATGTGGCGTACGGCTTGTCGTTCCTGTGGATCGGCCAGTTCTTGATCAATATCGGTGTGAACGTCGGCCTGCTGCCGACCAAGGGGCTGACCTTGCCGTTCCTCAGTTACGGCGGCAGTTCGCTGGTGATTTGCTGCGCCTGTCTGGGCTTGTTGCTGCGCATCGAGTGGGAGAGTCGAACCCACTTGGGCAGCGAAGAGATGGAGTTCAGCGAAAGCGACTTCGCCGAGGAGCCGACCCATGGGCGCTAATGTGCTGATCATGGCTGGCGGCACTGGGGGCCACGTATTCCCAGCCCTGGCGTGTGCGCGCGAGTTCCAGAACCGTGGCTACACCGTGCACTGGTTGGGCACGCCGCGCGGTATCGAAAACGAATTGGTACCGAGTGCCGGTTTGCCGTTGCATCTGATCAACGTCACTGGCCTGCGCGGCAAAGGCAAGTTGTCCTTGCTCAAGGCACCTTTCGTCTTGCTCAAGGCGGTGTGGCAGGCGCGCAAGGTCATCCGTGAATTGCAGCCAGTGTGTGTGCTCGGTTTTGGCGGTTATGTAACCGGCCCTGGCGGCGTCGCGGCCAAGCTCGCCGGTGTGCCGGTGATCGTGCACGAGCAGAACGCTGTGGCCGGCACCGCCAACCGCTTGCTGGTGCCGTTGGCTGCGCGGGTGTGTGAAGCGTTTCCCAACACTTTCAGTGTGTCGGATAAGCGCCGTACCACCGGCAACCCGGTGCGCACCGAGCTGTTTATGGACATCGCCCGCGAAGCACTGGCGGGTCGCAAGGCGCACCTGCTGATCCTGGGCGGAAGCCTGGGCGCTGAGCCATTGAACAAATTGCTACCGGAAGCGGTGGCGCAACTCCCTGTGGAATTGCGCCCGGAGATCTTCCATCAGGCCGGCAAGAACCATGATGAAATCACCGCCACGCGTTATCGCGAAGCCGGTGTCGAGGCGAACGTACAGCCTTTCATTAAAGACATGGCCCATGCCTATGGCTGGGCCGACCTGGTGGTCTGTCGCGCTGGTGCGCTGACCGTCAGTGAACTGGCCGCCGCCGGTCTGCCGTCCTTGCTGGTGCCTTTGCCCCACGCCATCGACGATCACCAGACCCGCAACGCCGAATATTTGGCCGGGGAGGGCGCTGCCTTCCTGCTGCCGCAAAGAACGACTGGCGCCGCCGATTTGGCCGCACGCCTGACCGAGGTTTTGATGCAACCGGAACGACTCAACAATATGGCGAGCACCGCAAGCCGCCTGGCCAAACCTGACGCAACCCGCACCGTGGTGGATATCTGCCTGGAGGTGGCCCATGGTTGAGAATCAGAAAGCCATGCCACAACCCGAGATGCGCCGCATCCGTCGCATCCACTTCGTCGGTATCGGCGGCGTGGGCATGTGCGGCATTGCCGAAGTGTTACTGAACTTGGGCTACCAAGTGTCCGGCTCGGACTTGAAAGAGTCGCCGGTCACCGAGCGCCTGAAGTCGTTTGGTGCACAGATTTTCATCGGCCACCGCGCTGAGAACGCCGCTGAGGCCGACGTGCTGGTGGTGTCCAGCGCCGTGAACACTTCCAACCCGGAAGTGGCCACCGCCCTTGAGCGCCGCATTCCCGTGGTGCCACGTGCCGAGATGCTGGCCGAGTTGATGCGTTATCGCCACGGCATCGCCGTCGCCGGTACCCACGGCAAGACCACCACGACCAGCCTGATCGCTTCGGTGTTCGCCGCTGGTGGCCTGGACCCGACCTTCGTTATCGGTGGTCGCCTGAATGCAGCCGGCACCAATGCCCAGCTCGGCACCAGCCGCTACCTGATCGCCGAAGCCGATGAAAGCGACGCGAGCTTCCTGCACCTGCAACCGCTTGTGGCCGTCGTGACCAACATTGACGAAGACCACATGGCGACCTACGACGGTGACTTCAACAAGTTGAAGAAAACCTTCGTTGAGTTCCTGCATAACCTGCCGTTCTACGGTTTGGCCGTGGTATGCCTGGACGATCCGGTAGTGCGTGAAATCCTGCCGCTGGTCAAGCGTCCGACCGTGACCTACGGCTTCAGCGAAGACGCCGACGTGCGTGCGATCAATGTGCGCCAGGAAGGCATGCAAACCTTCTTCACCGTACTGCGTCCTGACCGTGAGCCGCTGGATGTGTCGGTGAACATGCCGGGCAACCACAACGTATTGAATTCCCTGGCGACCATCTGCATCGCTTCCGATGAAGGCGTCAGCGATGAAGCCATCGTGGAAGGCCTGTCGCGTTTTGCGGGTGTCGGCCGTCGTTTCCAAGTCTACGGCCAACTGCCGGTAGAGGGTGGCGACGTGATGCTGGTGGACGACTACGGTCACCACCCGACTGAAGTTGCCGCAGTGATCAAGGCCGTGCGCGGTGGTTGGCCGGAGCGCCGCCTGGTGATGGTCTACCAACCGCACCGCTACAGCCGGACCCGCGATCTGTATGACGACTTCGTCAATGTATTGGCCGATGCCAACGTGCTGCTGTTGATGGAGGTTTACCCGGCCGGTGAAGAACCGATCCCGGGCGCCGATAGCCGCAAGCTGTGCAACAGCATTCGTCAGCGTGGACAGCTTGACCCGATCTACATCGAGCGCGGTGTGGACCTGGCACCGATCGTCAAACCGCTGCTGCGCGCTGGTGACATTCTGCTGTGCCAAGGCGCAGGTGATATCGGTGGCCTTGCCCCTAAACTATTGGCGAGCCCGCTGTTTGCCGCCGAGAAGGGGAAGTCGAAATGACCACTGACTACGGCTCCCTATTTTCGACAATCGCGCCAGCCGACTTCGGCCGTGTGGCGGTGCTGTTCGGCGGCAAGAGCGCCGAGCGCGAAGTGTCGCTCAAGTCCGGCAACGCCGTGCTCGAAGCCCTGCAAAGCGCCGGCGTGAATGCGTTTGGTATCGACGTGGGCGATGACTTCCTCGCCCGCCTGCAGGCCGAAAAGATCGACCGCGCCTTCATTATTCTTCACGGCCGTGGCGGTGAAGACGGCAGCATGCAGGGCCTGCTGGAATGCGCCGGTATTCCTTACACTGGCAGTGGCATCCTCGCCTCGGCACTGGCCATGGACAAGCTGCGCACCAAACAGGTGTGGCACAGCCTGGGTATTCCAACCCCGCGTCACGCTGTTCTGTGCAGCGAAGACGATTGTATTTCTGCAGCCAAGGAACTGGGCCTGCCTTTGATCGTCAAACCAGCCCATGAAGGCTCCAGTATCGGCATGGCCAAAGTGAACTCGGCCGCCGAATTGATCGACGCATGGAAAGCGGCAAGTACCTACGATTCGCAAGTGTTGGTGGAACAGTGGATCCAGGGTCCCGAGTACACCATCGCCACCCTGCGTGGCCAAGTATTGCCGCCTATCGCATTGGGCACGCCCCACACCTTTTACGACTACGACGCCAAGTACCTGGCATCCGATACCCAGTATCGGGTCCCGTGCGGCCTTGACGCAGCCAAGGAACAGGAATTGATGGACCTCACGGCGAAGGCCTGTGAGGCGCTGGGTATCGCCGGCTGGGCGCGGGCAGACGTGATGCAGGATGACCAAGGGGAGTTCTGGTTCCTCGAAGTCAACACTGCGCCGGGCATGACCGACCACAGCCTGGTACCTATGGCCGCTCGCGCAGCCGGCTTGGATTTCCAGCAGTTGGTGCTGGCAATTCTTGCCGCCAGCATTGAGCCAAGAGGCTAAGGACATGAAAGGCGCATCGCTTCGTCATCAGCCCCCACAAGCACCGAGCCGCAAGCCGGTGCCACGGGGTGCCAGCCGAATGGTGGCTAAAGAGCCGATGTCGGCGCGCCTGCCGAAAGCCAACTTTGGTTTCCTCAAGGCGCTGTTCTGGCCGGTGCTTCTGGTGGCATTGGGTTTCGGCACTTACGAAGGTGCGCAGCGTCTATTGCCGTACGCCGACCGTCCGATCACCAAGATTAGCGTGCAGGGTGACTTGAGCTACATCAGCCAGCAAGCGGTGCAGCAGCGCATTGGCCCGTACCTGGCCGCGAGCTTCTTCACCATCGACCTGGCCGGTATGCGCGGTGAGCTGGAACAGATGCCGTGGATCGCCCACGCCGAAGTCCGACGTGTGTGGCCGGACCAGGTGACGATCCGCCTGGAGGAACAACTGCCCGTGGCCCGTTGGGGTGATGAAGCGCTGTTGAACAACCAGGGCCAGGCGTTCACCCCGCGTGAGCTGGCCAACTATGAGCACCTGCCGCAGCTGTTCGGGCCGCAGCGGGCGCAGCAGCAAGTAATGCAGCAGTACCAGGCCTTGAGCCAGATGCTGCGGCCAATGGGCTTCTCCATTGCACGCCTGGAACTGCGTGAACGGGGTAGCTGGTTTTTGACGACCGGGGCAGGCAGTTCCGGCCCGGGCATCCAGTTGTTGCTGGGACGCGACCGCTTGGTGGAAAAGATGCGCCGTTTCATTGCCATCTACGACAAGACCTTGAAAGAACAGATTACGAACATTGCGAGCGTCGACCTGCGTTACGCCAACGGCCTTGCCGTCGGCTGGCGTGAACCGGCTGCGCCCACGGCAGCGCAACCCGCTGTCGCGAAGAATTAAGAAGAGGCAGGACCCATGGCAAACGTGCAAAGCGGCAAAATGATCGTCGGTCTCGATATCGGCACCTCCAAAGTGGTGGCGCTGGTGGGCGAGGTCGGGGAAGACGGCGCGATCGAAATCGTCGGTATTGGCACGCATCCGTCCCGGGGCCTGAAGAAGGGCGTGGTGGTGAACATCGAGTCCACTGTGCAATCGATCCAGCGCGCTATCGAAGAAGCGCAGCTGATGGCCGGTTGCCGGATTCACTCGGCGTTTGTCGGCGTCGCGGGCAACCATATCCGTAGCCTGAACTCCCACGGTATTGTGGCGATCCGTGACCGTGAAGTCAGCGCCGCTGACCTTGAGCGCGTCCTCGACGCCGCCCAGGCCGTGGCGATCCCGGCCGATCAGCGCGTGCTGCACACCCTGCCGCAGGATTACGTGATCGATAACCAGGAAGGCGTTCGCGAGCCTCTGGGCATGTCGGGCGTACGTCTGGAAGCCAAGGTCCACGTGGTGACCTGCGCTGTCAACGCTGCACAGAACATTGAAAAATGCGTGCGCCGCTGCGGCCTGGAAATCGACGACATCATTCTTGAGCAACTGGCGTCTGCGTACTCGGTACTGACCGACGACGAGAAAGAGCTGGGCGTGTGCCTGGTGGACATCGGCGGCGGCACCACTGACATCGCGATCTTCACCGAGGGTGCGATCCGTCACACCGCCGTAATCCCGATTGCAGGCGACCAGGTTACCAACGACATCGCCATGGCGTTGCGTACACCGACCCAGTACGCCGAAGAAATCAAGATCCGCTACGCCTGCGCCCTGGCCAAGCTGGCCGGTGCCGGCGAAACCATCAAGGTTCCGAGCGTGGGCGACCGTCCACCGCGCGAACTGTCGCGCCAGGCTTTGGCCGAAGTGGTCGAGCCGCGTTACGACGAGCTGTTCACCCTGATCCAGGCTGAACTGCGTCGCAGTGGCTACGAAGATTTGATCCCGGCCGGCATCGTGCTGACGGGTGGAACCTCGAAGATGGAAGGCGCGGTCGAACTGGCCGAGGAAATCTTCCACATGCCGGTCCGCCTGGGCGTGCCCCATGGCGTCAAAGGCCTGGGAGACGTGGTGCGCAACCCAATTTATTCCACCGGTGTGGGCTTGCTGTTGTACGGACTGCAAAAGCAGACCGACGGCATTTCCCTGTCGGGCCCGAGCATCCGTGACAGCTACCGCAGCGACGACGAGGCCAAAGCGCCGTTGTTCGAACGGTTGCAGGCTTGGGTAAAAGGCAATTTCTAAAGCTTTACCGCAACACCGATGTAAGCAGTAGGCGAAAAAACTAGAGATAACGAAAGGAGAGGGAACATGTTCGAACTCGTAGACAACATCCCCGCCAGCCCGGTCATCAAAGTGATCGGTGTCGGCGGTGGCGGCGGCAACGCTGTCAACCATATGGTCAAGAGCAACATTGAAGGCGTTGAATTCATCTGCGCCAACACTGATGCCCAGGCGCTGAAAAGCATCGGCGCGCGGACCATCCTGCAATTGGGCACTGCTGTGACCAAGGGCCTCGGCGCTGGCGCCAATCCGGAAGTTGGCCGTCAAGCCGCTTTGGAAGACCGTGAGCGTATTGCCGAAGTGCTGCAAGGCACCAACATGGTGTTCATCACCACTGGCATGGGCGGCGGTACCGGTACCGGTGCGGCCCCGATCATTGCCGAAGTGGCCAAGGAAATGGGCATTCTGACGGTTGCAGTCGTGACCCGTCCGTTCCCGTTCGAAGGTCGCAAGCGCATGCAGATCGCCGACGAAGGTATCCGTCTGCTGTCTGAAAGCGTCGACTCGTTGATCACCATTCCTAACGAGAAATTGCTGACCATCCTGGGCAAGGACGCAAGCCTGCTGTCTGCGTTCGCCAAGGCTGACGATGTACTGGCCGGTGCCGTTCGCGGTATTTCCGACATCATCAAACGCCCAGGCATGATCAACGTCGACTTTGCCGACGTACGTACTGTCATGAGCGAAATGGGCATGGCGATGATGGGCACTGGCTGCGCCAGCGGTCCTAACCGTGCACGTGAAGCCACCGAAGCGGCCATCCGCAACCCGCTGCTGGAAGACGTGAACCTGCAAGGCGCACGCGGCATCCTGGTGAACATCACTGCCGGTCCTGACCTGTCCCTGGGTGAGTACTCCGACGTGGGTAGCATCATCGAAGCCTTTGCTTCCGAGCACGCGATGGTCAAAGTCGGTACCGTTATCGATCCAGACATGCGCGACGAACTGCACGTGACTGTGGTTGCTACCGGCCTGGGCGCGAAAATCGAGAAGCCTGTAAAGGTTATCGACAACACCGTTCATACAAACCATGCCAGCCACGCCAGCCAATCGGCTGCAGCTCCAGCGCCTGTGCGCCCGGAAATGCCGTCGGTGAACTACCGTGACCTGGATCGTCCGACCGTGATGCGCAACCAGGCTCAGGCCGGTGCTGCGGCGTCCCGTAGCCCGAATCCGCAAGATGACCTGGACTACCTGGACATCCCGGCATTCCTGCGTCGTCAGGCCGATTGATGGAATGTATCAGGGCTATGAAGGTGATTGGTGTTCAGCAAAGGTCTGGTCTGCTATTATCGCCAGCCTTTGTTGATACCAGTTCGCAATTTGCGCTCAAGCGGTCCAAGCCATGATTAAACAACGCACCCTGAAGAATATTATCCGTGCCACAGGTGTAGGTCTGCACTCCGGGGAGAAGGTATACCTGACCCTCAAACCTGCACCTGTCGACACCGGCATCGTGTTTGTTCGTGCCGACCTGGACCCTGTGGTGCAGATTCCTGCTCGCGCGGAAAACGTTGGCGAAACCACTATGTCGACCACATTGGTCAACGGTGACGTCAAAGTGGACACGGTGGAGCACTTGCTCTCGGCCATGGCTGGCCTGGGCATCGATAACGCCTACGTCGAGCTCTCCGCGTCCGAAGTCCCTATCATGGATGGCAGCGCTGGACCCTTCGTATTCTTGATTCAATCTGCCGGCCTGGAAGAACAGGACGCAGCCAAGAAGTTCATACGCATTCTGCGGGAAGTGACAGTAGAAGACGGCGACAAGCGCGCCACCTTCGTCCCGTTCGAAGGCTTTAAAGTGAGCTTTGAGATCGATTTCGATCACCCGGTATTCCGTGACCGCACCCAAAGTGCAAGCGTGGATTTTTCCAGCACTTCGTTCGTAAAAGAAGTCAGCCGCGCCCGTACCTTTGGTTTCATGAGTGACATCGAGTACCTGCGCAAGCACAACCTCGCACTCGGCGGCAGCGTTGAAAACGCCATTGTGGTCGACGCGGATGGTGTACTGAACGAAGATGGCCTTCGCTACGAAGACGAATTCGTGAAGCACAAGATCCTCGATGCAATCGGTGACCTCTACCTGCTGGGCAATAGCCTGATAGGCGAGTTCAAAGGCTTCAAGTCGGGCCACGCCCTTAACAACCAGCTGCTGCGCAAGTTGATTGAGCAGACAGACGCTTGGGAAGTCGTGACCTTCGAAGATGCCAGCACCGCACCGATCTCTTACATGCGTCCCGTTGCGGCGGTGTAAGTAACAACTCTCTTTCTTTAGTTTTTAAAGGCTGCCTTCGGGTGGCCTTTTTTTATGGCTGTTTTTCTGGTGAACAGACTTGCTGTGGCAAGCGGGCCTGTTGTGGTGAGTTAGGCTGTGACAGCAAGTCTTCTGTGGACATTAGTCTGATGCCTCATGACAGCGTCGCTGCATCCACGATCCGATTACGCCCCGTATGCTTGGCCTCATACAACGCCTGGTCCGCACTCAGCAGCAATGCTTCCAACGACATACGACTGTGCTTATCCCAGGTGCTCATACCAATACTCACAGTAATCGGCCGCTCATCCCCGGCTATCCGCGGTAAGTGTTCGACGCTGCTGCGGATGTGCTCGGCGATTACCTGTGCGCCCTTGGCATCGGTAATCGGAAGCACCACTGCAAATTCCTCACCGCCATAGCGCGCCGCCAGATCAGCAGGGCGACGAATGTTGCCGCCGATCACTTGGGCCACGGAGCGCAAGGCTTCATCGCCCCCCTTATGGCCATGGCGATCGTTAAATGCCTTGAAGTGGTCCACGTCAATCATCAGAAGCGTCATCGGCTCCGTTGAGCGTTGGGCGCGGTCCCATTCCAGGCGCAGGCGTTCATCCAGAATGCGGCGGTTGGGCAGGCCGGTGAGGGCGTCGGTGGCTGCCAGTTCTGACAGCACCCGTTCTGCGCGGTAGCGTCGTCGCAGTTCACGACGCAGCATCCAGGTCAGCCACAACAGACCTATACACAGGATGCCGGTGGCGCCACTGGTCAGCAGCGCGGCGCGTTTCCAAGGGGCGAATACATCTTCACTGGACAGTGCCACTACCACGATCAGCGGTAATTCCCCGACGTTGGTGAACGTGTACAGGCGCTCCTTGCCGCTGAGAGCCGAGATGGCTTGGAAGCTGCCACTGCCTTCACTCAGCATGCGCTTGAAGTTCGGTCGCTCGCTCAAGTCCTTATCGATCATGTCGCGTTCGAGCAGCGGCTGTTGGGCCAACAAAATGCCTTTGTTGTTGAGCAGGTTGACGCTGCTGCCGTTGCCGATGGTCAGGGTGTTGAACAGTTGGTCGAAATACGCCAGACGCATGGTCGCGACCGCAACGCCGGCAAACTCACCGTTGGGTCCTGATACTCGCCGGCTGAATGCCATGCGCCAGACCTGGTCACAGTCGCAATGGATTTTGAACGGTCGGCTGATGAACAAACCGGCCTGGCTGTCCTTTACGTGCACCTGGAAATAATCGCGGTTAGAAAAATTACGCGGCGTCGGCTGCAGCGTTGATGAGTCTGCGATAACGGCGCCGGTGGGGTCCAATAACAGCACTTCGCCCTTGAAAGGCGCTGCGGTGGCGAGGTCGAACTGCACCAGATGCTGGATACTCGCGGCCACCTGGGACAGGTCTTCACGTTGTTTGGCCGCAATCAGCCCTTTGAGTGCCAGGTCATACAATTCAACGTTGCGCAGCACGTCGGCATTGATCAGTTGGGCAATGTTGGTGGTTGAACGTTTGGCTTCCTGAAGGGTGCTGGCGTGTTCGCGGACCAACAACGCCGCAACGATAATCACAATCAGGGCGACCGTGAGGCCGCTGCCCAGAATCAGAAAAAGCTCAGGATGTGCAGGCGAGGTACGAACAGGGCGTTGACTCATCGGGCAGACTTCAGCGGTATGAATGCTGGCAGTTTAGTTCTACCCGATGAAAATTAAATCATTGGCTAAAAAGAAAGATTCCAGGGGTCAGAACACGTTGATCGGGTAGTCGATAATCACCCGATATTCATCCACGTCCCGGTCAACCGCCGAATAACCATTGCTGCCGCGGTTGGTTGCCCATTGAAAACGCATGGCCAAATCCTTGGCCTTGCCGCCTTGCACCACGTATTTCACGTCGATATCCCGTTCCCAGTGCTTGGCGTCTTTGCCATCGGCGCTGTACCAGGCGCTGTAGCCTCGGCTTTGCGGGTCGACCTTGGTCAGGTCGGTCTTGCCACTGATGTAGGACACCGCCGAGGTCAGCCCGGGCATGCCGAGGCCGGCGAAGTCATAGGCGTACTTGAGCTTCCACGAGCGCTCGTTGGGGCCGTTGAAGTCCGAGTATTGTTGGGAGTTATCCAGGTACACGCTGTCGCCCTGAGCGATGTAGTCGAACGGCGTGTTTCCGTTGACCCGCTGGTAAGCGGCGGTGACGCTGTGATTACCCACGCCCACGGTGAAATGCAGGCTGTAGGTGTTGTTGTCGATGCCGCCGAGCAACGACTGGCCGGTGTCTTGGGTGTGGTAGTAGTGCAGACCCGGGTTGAGGCTGACCAGGTCATTGAGTGCGTAGGTGTAGTCCAGGTCGTAGTAGTACTGGTGCCACACGTCCTTGAGTTCGGAGGCGTACAGGTTGCTGGTCAGGCCGGGAATGCCGCTGAACGAAACGCCGGCCCAGTTCATGTGCTGGCTGTCGGTGTTAGTCGGCAGGGCGCCGTAGCTGGTGCCAATGCGACGGTGGCCGCTCTGGTTGTAGAGCTTGGTGAAGCTGGCCTGGCCGCCTTCGAACATCCAACCGTCGAAGCTGTGATTGCTTAGGCTCACGCCGCGGAAAGTCTGCGGCAGCATGCGCGTCTGGCCGCCCGCGATGACCGGGTTGTTGAGGAACAGATCACCGGCCTTCAACTCGGTATCAAAGGCACGCATCTTCAAAGTAGCGCCAGCGGTGGAGAACGATCCGGGGGCTTTGCCGCTGCCGTCAGTACTGCCGTAGGGAAGAATGCTGGAGCCGTCAGTGCCGCCACCGCCGTCGAGTTTGAGGCCGAGCATGGCGTGGGCATCCAGGCCGAAGCCGACGGTGCCTTGGGTGTAGCCGGATTCGAAAGTGCCGAGAAAGCCTTGGCCCCACTCCTTGCTGTCATCGGTATGAATGTCACGACGGTCGCGGTTCATGTAGTAGTTGCGGGTGTTGATGTTGAGGTGCGAGCCCTCGATGAAACCTTCAGTAGGGGTAGTGTCTGCCGCGTGGGCAAGGGGGACGATCGTTGCTGCAATCGCGAGGAATAACGGGGTGAACGTCAGCGAGTTCTTCACCGGTAAGGCTCCTTTGGTCTATCGAAAACGGCCAATGTCGTGGGGGTGTGCCTGGCCTTTTTTACGGCAAAAAAAAGCCGCTGATATCAGCGGCTTTAAGACAGATTCCCAGTGTAGAGCCCTGGAAATAAGTCGAGGGAAATTCGGGTAAACGGGTAGCTGCCTTTGCCGCCGCGCTCATCGATGCGTCAAATTAACGCAGGTGAGCGGTACGATATAGAGTGTAACAAGAGAATGACTGTTGCCCAAATCGCAACAGTGATTGGATCTGATTCCATGTGGGCGGCCTACACCGGCAGAGTAATGCCGAAGGTATTGCCCCCCTGTTCGCTGCGCACAAACACGTCGCCACCGTGCATCAACGCAATCGCCTTGACGATCGCCAGCCCCAATCCATGATTCGCCCCGCTGTTGCTACGCGAGGCGTCCACCCGATAGAACCGCTCGAACAACCGCGGCAGGTGCTCGCCGGCAATTGCCTCGCCGGGGTTGGTCACGGCGATGGCCACCTGATGCTCCAGCACGTCAATGTTCACGTCGATCACCTGCCCCGGCGCCGTGTGCTGAACCGCATTGCTCAACAGGTTGATCAGCGCACGGCGCAGGTGGGCTTTTTCGATCTGTACCTGGGCGTCGCCGTGGACCTGCACCCGCACCTGAGCGTCTTCGAGAATGAAGTCCAGGTAGTCGAGCGTGGTCGCCACCTCATCGGCCAGGGAGCTTTCGATCAGCTTGGTGGCCTTGCTGCCCTGGTCGGCGCTGGCGAGGAACAGCATGTCGTTGATGATCGAACGCAGGCGTTCCAGCTCTTCCAGGTTCGACTCCAGCACTTCCAGATAATGCTCGGCCGAACGCCCACGGGTCAGCGCCACTTGGGTCTGGCCGATCAGATTGGTCAGCGGTGAACGCAGTTCATGGGCCACATCGGCGTTAAAGGATTCCAGGCGCGAGTAGGCCTGCTCTACGCGGTCGAGGGTGGAGTTGAACGAGTTGACGAACTGCTTGAGCTCCGGGGGGAGCGGCGACAGTTGCAGGCGTCCGGAGAGTTTTGGCGGCGCGAGTTTGCGCGCTTCATCCGAGAGTCTACCCAGGGGCTTGAGGCCAATGCGCGACACCCAGAACCCCAACAGCGCAGCCAGCACCACGCCAACCAGCGCCAGGCTGACCAATGCCACCAGCAAGTGATGCTGAGTGGCGCGGAAGTTCTCGGTGTCGATGGCAATCATGAAGCGCAACGGCGGGCGCTGGTCCTTGGCTGGAAACTGGCTCACCAGCACTTTGAACGGATGGGTGTAGCCCGGTAGATGCAAATCGCGCTTGCCGCTCGGGCCCTCGGCGAAGGCGCGGATCTGCGCATCCGGTTCGCCATACTCGAAGTTCGGATCAGTGCTGACTACCCAGAAGCGGATGCGCTTGTCTTCCTCACTCAATAGTTTGAGCTTGGCCTTGATCTTCACCCAATGGTCCGGCGTGCCGAAGCGGTTCACCGAGGACTCCAGCACGCTGTAGCGCGCATCCAGTTCCGCGCCCGGCAACAATCCGAGGCTGCGGTCGACCTGCTGGTACAGCGCGCCACCGATCAACACAAAAATCAGCAGCGCCACCAACGTGAACATGCCACTCAGGCGCAGGGCGATGGAATTAGACGGCACTGCGGTTCTCCAGCACATAACCCATGCCACGAATGGTGTGCAGCAGTTTGTGTTCGAAGGGCCCATCCAGCTTGGCGCGCAGGCGCTTGATCGCGACTTCGACCACATTGGCGTCGCTGTCGAAATTGATGTCCCAAACCATCTCTGCAATCGCTGTCTTGGACAGAATTTCACCCTGGCGCCGCGCCAACACGCTGAGCAGCGAGAACTCCTTGGCCGTCAGGTCCAGGCGCACACCGTTGCGGCTGGCTTTGCGGCTGATCAGGTCAATCCACAGGTCGGCAACGGTGACTTGCACTGGCTCATGACCACCGCTGCGCCGGGTCAGGGCTTGCAGGCGCGCCACCAGTTCGAGAAACGAGAACGGCTTACCCAGATAATCGTCGGCGCCTTCGCGCAGCCCGCGTATGCGGTCTTCGACGCGCTCGCGGGCAGTGAGCATGATCACTGGCGTCTGCTTGCGCGCACGCAATGCACGCAGCACGCCAAAGCCGTCGAGGCCGGGCAGCATCACGTCGAGCACGATCACCGCGTAATCGTTCTCCAGCGCCAAGTGGAGACCTTCGACGCCTTCGCGGGCCACATCGACGGTGTAGCCCTGTTCCGTCAGGCCGCGGTGCAGGTAGTCGGCGGTTTTTTCTTCATCTTCAACAATCAGTACGCGCATGACCCGCCTCAGTGTGTGGTCGCCAGCTCGGCAGCTGGTTTGGGCCGGTGGAAAAAACGCTCAAGGTACAAGTATATGACCGGCGTGGTGAACAGCGTCAGCGCCTGGCTCACCAGCAGGCCGCCGACCACGGCTATCCCCAGCGGCTGGCGCATTTCTGCACCCGGTCCGCTGCCGACCATCAGCGGCACCGCGCCGAGCAGGGCGGCGAGTGTCGTCATGATGATCGGGCGGAACCGCGTCACGCAGGCTTCATAGATCGCTTCTTCCGGCGGTAGCCCGCGCACGCGCTGGGCCTCCAGGGCGAAGTCGATCATCAGGATGCCGTTCTTCTTCACGATGCCGATCAACAGCACCAGGCCGATCAACGCCATGATCGAAAAGTCCTGCCCCATTAACCACAACATGATCAACGCGCCCAAACCGGCCGAGGGCAAGGTGGAAATAATCGTCAGCGGGTGCACGAAGCTCTCATACAGCACCCCAAGGATGATGTAGACCGCCACCAGCGCCGCAAGGATCAGCCACGGCTGGCTGGCCAGCGAGCTTTGGAACGCCTGTGCCGCGCCCTGGAAGTTGCCGATGATGGTCGTCGGCATGCCGATTTCATTCTTGGCCTGGTTGAGCATGACGACCGCATCACCCAACGCCACGCCGGGCGCCAGGTTGAACGACAGGTTGGCAGCCGGGAACATGCCGTCATGGCTGATGGACAACGGCCCCACGGTGGGCGGGTCGACCTTGGCCAGTGCCGACAGCGGCACCATTTCATTGGTCAGCGGCGAGCGCAGGTAGAAGTAGTTCAGGCTCTCGGCCTTGCCCCGTTGTTGGGTGTCCAGTTCCAGCACCACTTGGTACTGGTTGATCTCGGTCTGGAACTCGTTGATCTGGCGCTGGCCGAAGGCGTCGTACAGCGCCTGGTCGACATCGGTCGCGGTCAGGCCAAAGCGTGCGGCCGCCTGACGATCGATGCTGATGTGGGTGATGCTGCCGCCCAGTTGCAGGTCGTTGGAGAGGTCGCGAAACGCCGGGTTGGCACGCAGTTTTTCGGTGAGGCGCTGGGTCCAGGTGTTGAGCGTCGGGCCGTCGTTGCTCTTGAGCACGTATTGGTACTGGGCACGGCTGGGGCCGGAGCTGAGGTTGATGTCCTGGCCGGCACGGAGGTACAGCACGATGCCCGGCACTTTGGCCAGTTTCGGGCGGATGCGTTCGATGAACTGGCTGGCCGAAACATCTCGATCACCCCGGTCTTTCAGGGCGATCCAGAAGCGCCCGTTGGCGATAGTCTGGTTGCTGCCCGTCACGCCCACCGAATGGGAAAACGCCTGCACCGCCGGGTCATCCTTGACGATCTCAGCCAAGGCTTTGTGCTTGGCGACCATGTCCGGGTACGACACATCGGCCGCCGCTTCGCTGGTGCCGAGCACAAAACCGGTGTCCTGTACCGGAAAGAAGCCCTTGGGGATAAACACGTAGCCGACCACGGCCAGGGCCAGGGTCACCACAAAAATGGCGGCCATGGTGCGTTGATGGGCCAGTGCGCGGCGCAGGTTGCGCGAGTATCCGGCCAGCAGGCGTTCGCTGAAGCCGGGTTTGTCGTGGGCGGGGTGGGTCGGGGCGCGCATGAACAGCGCGGCCAAGGTTGGCGCCAGGGTCAACGAGACCACCACCGAAATCAGGATGGTCGACGTCGCCGTCAGCGCGAACTCCTTGAACAAGCGCCCGACCACGCCACCCATGAACAGCAGCGGAATAAACGCCGCCACCAGCGAGAAGCTGATGGACACCACCGTAAAGCCGATCTCCCCAGCGCCCTTGATGGCCGCTTCGCGTTTGTCGAGGCCCGCTTCCAGATGGCGGTGGATGTTCTCCACCACCACGATGGCGTCGTCCACCACGAAGCCCACGCTGATGACAATCGCCACCAGGGTCAGGTTGTTCAGGCTGAACCCCATCAGGTACATCACCGCGAAACTGGCGACCAGCGACACGCCGAGCACGCTGGACACAATCAGCGTCGCCGACAACTGGCGCAGGAACAACGCCATCACCGCCACCACCAGCAGGATGGCGATCAGCAGCGTCACTTCCACCTCATGCAGCGAGGCGCGGATGGTCTTGGTGCGGTCGGTCAGTACGCTGACCTGCACCGAAGCCGGCAACATGCCTTGCAGGCGCGGCAGTTCAGCCTGGATGCGGTCCACGGTTTCGACGATGTTTGCGCCGGGCTGGCGCGAGATCACCAGGTTTACGCCGGGTGTATCACCGGACCAGGCTTGCACGTAGGCGTTTTCCGAACCGTTGATGACTTTGGCGATATCGCGTAGTTGAACCGGTGCACCGTCCTTGTAGGACACGATCAGTTGGGCGTAGTCCTCCGGGTGAAACAGCTGGTCGTTGGTCGACAAGGTCGAAACGCTGTTTTCCCCATAGATCGCGCCCTTGGCCAGGTTAAGGCTCGATTGCTGGATTGCTAGGCGCACATCGGCCAGGGTGAGGCCGATGGCGGCGAGTTTGTCAGGCGAGGCCTGCACGCGTATCGCCGGGCGTTGCTGGCCGGTGATGTTGATCTGGCCCACACCGTCAATCTGGCTGATCTGCCGCGCCAGCAGGGTTTCCACGTAGTCACTCAGCTCGGTGCTCGGCATGCTGTCGGAGCTGACGCTGAGGATCAGTACCGGGCTGTCCGCCGGGTTGACCTTTTTCCAGGTCGGCAGGCTCGGCATGTCGCTGGGCAGCTTGCCCGACGCGGTGTTGATCGCCGCCTGTACTTCCTGGGCGGCGGTGTCGATGCTCTTGTCGAGTGTGAATTGCAGGGTCAGCAGGCTTGAGCCCAGGGCACTGCTGGAGGTCATCTGGGTCATGCCGGGGATGGCACTGAATTGCACTTCCAACGGCGTGGCCACCGATGAGGCCATGGTGTCCGGGCTGGCGCCGGGCAATTGTGCGGTGACCTGGATCGTCGGAAATTCCGCTTCCGGTAGTGGGGCGATGGCCAGGCGAGGGAAGGCAATCATCCCGAGCAGTACCAGGGCGAAGGTCAGCAGCAGGGTGGCGACCGGGTGGTCGACGCACCAGGCTGAAGGCGAGCGGCTCATGGCTGCACCTTGGCATCGACGGTCTGGATCACTTGCGGTGGTTCTTTGAGCACCTCCACCTGAGCACCGGCCTTGAGTCGCGACTGGCCATCACTGACCAGCACGTCACCGGCTTGCACACCCGTGATGATGTTCACATCGCTGTTTTGATAGGTGACCTGCACCGGCACCACCTCAACCTTGTCCCCCTTGACCCGGTACACAAAGTGCGAATCCAGGCCGCGTTGCACCACGGTCGGCGGCACCACCAGGGCATTTTTGTCGAGGGCGGTCTGGATTTTGATGGTCACCAGTTGCCCCGGCCACAGGCGCTGGGAGGCGTTGCTGAACTCAGCCTTGGCGCGCAGTGTGCCGGTGGTGGAGCTGATCTGGTTGTCGATCAGGCTCAAATGGCCTTCACCGAGCAAGTCGCCGGTCTGGCCGTCGGTGTCAGCGCCCAGGTAAGCGTCGACGCTCGCCGGGGCAGGCGCGGCGATCAGGCCTTGCAGGGTCGGCAGCATCTGCTGCGGCAGCGAGAACTCAACGGCAATCGGGTCGATCTGGGTCACTGAGAACAAGCCCTGGGTATCACTGGTGCGCAGGAAATTGCCCGCGTCCACGTTACGAATACCGACGCGGCCACTGACGGGGGAGCGGATCTGGGTGTAGGAAAGCTGGACCTGGGCCGAATCGATTGCGGCCTGGTTGCCTTGGGCGGTGGCCTTGAGCTGGTTGACCAGAGCTTGTTGCTGGTCATAGGTCTGCTTGGACACGCCGTCGTCGATGCTCAACTCCTTGTAGCGCTTGAGGTTGACCAGCGCTACCTGCAGTTGCGCCTGGCTCTCGCCCAACTGCGCCTTGGCCTGGTCGAGACTGGCGCGAATCGAGCGGTCATCAATGGTCGCCAGCAGGTCGCCGACCTTGACCCGTTGGCCTTCCTTGACCAGCAATTGGGTCAGGATGCCGTCGACTTGCGGGCGAATCACCACGCTGTGCAGCGATAACACCGTGCCAATGCCGCTGACAAAACGCGGGATATCCTGTTGCACCACGCTCACCACCCGGACCGGGATCGCGGTCGGTACTGCCAGCTTGGTCTTGGCCGGCCGGGTCAGCGCCCAGGCTGCAATCGCTACGACCACGAGGACACCCACAATCAGGGCGGTTTTTCGTTGAATCTGCATGGGTGAGGCGCCGGGGCAAAGGATGGGGAGAGTGAGTGATCTTTATAGCCCTTCAACCCGGTCAGCAGGGTGACTGCTAACTGACAGCGCTGTCAGCAAACTCCGACCATTCGTACAGGCGGTGGTTAAAGATCTCAGGCGCGCAGGTATACTGCGCGCCAGTGTGGCCCGCAAGCCGGCCCCGCATCATTTTCTGCACGCTCCGGAGCTTCCATGACTTCCCCGACACAACCCCCTGTTGACGCGACCGACATCGTCGATCCGGCCAGCGCTGAAGGCGTTGAAAAAGCCGAGATCCCGGCGTTTAAGTTTCCGTTCAAGCCGGGTGAGCTGGCTGGGGCCAAGAATGCCGCCCAGCCTTGGTACAAGAACGGTGCCAAAAACGGCCACACCAAGTCACCGGGCATGGCGCCGCCGGGCACCCGTCGTTCGATGGGTAAACGCTGAGGTTAACAAGCGGCACATTGTGTCGATTGTTGCCTACAGCTTCTGCTGATCTTTCTGATTGTAGGTCCACTGCCGTTTCTTGAAAGCTTGCACAGCCTTTGCTCTGCCCCCGATGTTCATGGGGGGAGCGAGGCGACGCTGGTCTTTCCGGAAAAGGACGTTTCCCTTGGCCCTGATACACATCTGTGTAGTGCTTGCCCTGTTGTTTTCGGCTGATGCCCTTGCGGCCGATGATCAAACGCGTCGCGAAATCCGCTTCGCCGTTGCTGCGCAATTCCCCCCCTTCCAGAGCCGCGACCCGCAAGGGCAGTTGGTTGGCCTCAATATCGAGTTGGGCAATGCCCTGTGCGTGCAGTTGAATGCGCGCTGCGTTTGGGTCGACCAAGTGGTTGTCGAAGACTTCCTCTCCCTTGAAGCCAGAAAATTCGACGCGATCATGGGGATGGCGCCTACGTCGGAACGGCGGCGTTGGGTAAGCTTCACCGATAACCTCTATCCCTTTACCACCCGGCTGGTGGGCCGCAGCACATCAGGCCTGCTGCCCCATGTTAAGTCGCTCAAGGGCAAGCGGGTTGGCGTATTGCTGGGGAGCAATCGTGAAGCGTTTGCCCGTACGAAGTGGGCGCACAGGGGCGTCATCGTCAAGAGCTTCTGGCTCAATAATGATTTGGTCCGCAGTCTGATAGCCGGCGAAATCGACGCAACCCTGCAAGGCACCGTAGAAATTCGCGAAGCCTTGCTCGACACCGACGAAGGTCGGGATTTCGACTTCCTGGGCCCGCCCATTTCGGCCGCACTGCTGGGGGATGGCGTGGCGATTGCGGTGCGTAAGCCCGACACCGCACTGCGCAAGGAACTCAACTGTGCCCTCGAACAGCTGAAACAGAATGGTGAGTATCAGCGGATAATCCGGCATTACCGGTTAGACGCTGCGCCATGAGCGCTTTTGGGTTAGGTCGATAAAGAGACTATGCAGCCCGCAACGAAATAAACGCGTAGTTGGCCGGCACCTCGGTAGCAATCTGCGCCCCGGCGTCCAGCACCTGTTCGGCGATGTCCAGCCCGGACACATGAAACACCCACTCATTGGCCACGGACGGCAGATCAATTGCCAACTCAATCGCCTGGGAAAATGCGCCCATGTCCGGCAAGTACGCGGTAAACCCATCCCCCTTGAGCGCTGTGGTGCGAATGCCCAGCAAGGCGCACACCGCTTCCTTGGTCTGCACGTCATCGCGGTCTGCCTGGCGCGAACGCTGGATCAGCGCTGCGAGTTCCTGGTCCATCAGTTCGCCGCCGATGATCAACGCCGGGCCCTGTTCCCAGGATTCTGGCGGGCAATCCTTGGCGGCAGGGTTGAGCGGGATATGCGGGTTGATCTCCATCGGGTAGATGCGGCAGACCAACGGTCGACGCTCATAGATGCGACACAGGTTGTCTTCGTCAAGATTCCGGCAGCGCCCGGCGTTGTAGGCGGCAAACGTGATTGCCACAAATGCTTCGGTGTTGCCGCTGGGCACCACCACCGAACGGCGTTCGGCGTGCTCGCGTTGCTGTTGGGGCAGGCCCAGTCCGCTACCGAGGAATCCCTCCACCAGAACAATGACGTTACCGCCGTCCGCCGCCCACATACGGGCTTCGGCGAGGGTCAGGGGGACGTGGTGGTCGGTGCAGCATTTACCGCAACCGACGCAGGAAAAATGGGTGTTCATGGCGGATCTGTCACCAGGCTAGGTCAGAGGGCACGCAGTTACGGTGACGGGTTTTTACCTCTTTCCACCGGTACGATTCTCTGGAAGCAAGTTATGCGCCAGCGCCTGTCAGTCCTCTTCGACCACATCGCGCAGTACAAACACCATACCCGCGCTCTCGTACAGCTGCCGGGCGCGTAGGTTGCTTTCCAGTACCTTGAGGTCCACATAAGGTTCACCACGTTGCTTGAACACCTGGAAGGTGTGCAGCAATAACGCGCGGCCCAGCCCCTGGCCTTGAGCGCAAGGATGTATGGAGAGGTTCTTGATGAAGGCGCTGGTCCAGCACTGGGCTACGCCGAGGATACCGTCGGCGTTGCTGGCGACCAGGCACAGCGTGGGGTCGAATTCGGCATCGGTCACGAACTGTTGCCGCCATTCATCGAGGTTGGCGACACGACCACCGCCCTGATCCTGGGTCATGCGCAGTACGGCGTGAATCGCTGGCGCCAACGCGTCACGGTAATGGTCCAGTACGGTCCCGACCGGCCATTGTGGCGCGGGCAGGCCGGCAGTGAGGTCGCGGCGCAGCAGTTGGTAATACGCCGTCACCGATTACAGACCCTGTTGCGCCACGGTTTGCGCAGCCACCACCAGGCATTTGGTCAGTTCGGGGGATGAGAACTTGGTCAGTACCGCGTTGGCGCCGGCCAGGCGCGCTTTTTCGCTGTTCATCGCGCTGTCCAGGGAGGTGTGCAGCAAAACGTACAGATGCTGGAAGTCTGGCGTTTCACGCAGGGTGCGGGTCAGGGCGTAACCGTCCATCTCGGACATCTCAATGTCCGACACCACGACATTGATCTGCGCGGCGGTACCTTGCAGTTCCAGCAGCACATCAATGGCTTCCTTCGCGCTGCGCGCGGTGTGGCAGGTCAGGCCGAGGTTGCGCAGGGTATGAACCGACTGCTGCAGGGCGACCTGGCTGTCATCCACCACCAGAATTCGCGCATTGCCGAGCACTTCGGCTTCTTCCATGGTCAAGTCGGTGGGCGCCGCTTCAATCGGTGCCGGCGCGATGCCGTGGATGACTTTTTCGATGTCCAGCACCTGCACCAGTCCGCCTTCCACCTGAGTCACCCCAGTGATAAACGCACGGTTGCCGCCGGAGCCGTAGGGTGGCGGGCGGATGTCGGTCGTCAGGCAGTGCACGATCTTGCTCACCGCCTGCACATGCAGACCCTGTTTGGAACGGCTCACGTCAGTGACAATCAGGCAGCCGCCGTTCGGGTCTTCCAAGGGCCGTTCGCCCAGGGCGCGGCTCAGGTCGATCACCGACAGCGAGGCACCGCGCAGGGTGGCGATGCCTTTAACGTTCGGATGAGACTCCGGCAGTTTGGTCAGCGGCGGGCAGGGAATGATTTCGCTGACTTTCAGCAGGTTGATGGCCATCAGCTTGCCGCTGCGCAAGGTAAAGAGCAGAAGTGAGAGTGAGTCTGCGCGGGCTTTGGTGGTGGACATAAAAACCTTCTGTGGATCAGGGATGACGATCTATGAAAGGTTATCGACCCAGCCGCTGGAAACTGTAGGCGCGATCAGGGCCCTTAACATCAGCCCTTCCAGACCTGCGGGTTCACCAAATCCTGCGGACGCTCGCCCAGCAGAGCACTGCGCAGGTTGTCCAACGCGCGGTTGGCCATGGCCTCACGGGTTTCATTGGTTGCCGAGCCGATATGCGGCAGGGTCACCGCGTTGCTCAATTGGAACAACGGCGACTGCGCCAGTGGCTCCTGCTCATACACATCCAGCCCGGCGCCGCGAATGGTCTGGTCCTGCAGGGCCTGGATCAGCGCCGGTTCGTCTACCACCGGGCCACGGGAGATGTTGATCAGAATCGCGCTGGATTTCATCAGCCCCAGCTCGCGCGTGCTGATCAGGTGACGGGTCTTGTCGCTCAACGGCACCACCAGGCAGACAAAATCCGCCTCGGCCAGCAACTGGTCCAGGCTACGGAATTGCGCGCCCAACTCCTGTTCCAGCTCCAGCTTGCGGCTGTTACCGCTGTACAGAATCGGCATGTTGAAGCCCAGGCGCCCGCGACGGGCCACGGCCGCGCCGATATTGCCCATGCCGACGATGCCCAGGGTCTTGCCGTGTACATCACAGCCAAACAACGGCGCGCCGACGCTGGCTTTCCACTGACCGGCCTTGGTCCAGGCGTCCAGCTCTGCCACTCGGCGCGCGCTGCTCATCAGCAGGGCGAACGCCAGGTCGGCGGTGCTTTCGGTGAGTACGTCAGGGGTGTTGGTGAGCATGATCCCGCGCTCGTTGAAGTACGGCACGTCGTAGTTGTCGTAGCCCACTGACACGCTGGACACCACCTCCAGTTTGCTCGCGCCTTCGAGCTGCGCACGGCCCAACTTGCGACCCACGCCGATCAAACCGTGGGCGTGGGGCAGGGCTTCATTGAACTGCGCATTGATGTCGCCCAGCTTTGGATTTGGCGCGATCACCTCGAAATCCTGTTGCAGGCGTTCGATCATGGCTGGGGTGACGCGGCTGAAGGCGAGGACAGTCTTTTTCATGGCAGGCGGGCTCATCGACTACGGAAGAATGCCAAGCAAGCTAACATTCCTTGCCACTGTTGTCAGGACACGGCAGACCTAAAGTGGGCAGGGAAACATGTAGGAGGGGGCTTGCTCCCGATAGCGGTGCGTCAGTCGCCAGATGTATTGACCGATCCACTGCCATCGGGGGCAAGCCCCCTCCCACATTTGACCTGTATCGCCTGGTAGCAATCAGTTCGCCAGCCGCGCACCGCTCAGGCTGCCACTCAACTCGTACGCCACCAGCTCCGCCTGATGCGCCGCCAGGATCTCCGGCAACGAACCGCGCAGGTATTCCACCCAGGTCTTGATCTTCGCATCCAGGTACTGGCGCGAGGGGTAGATGGCGTACAGGTTCAGCTCCTGGGAACGGTAGGTGGGCATGACCCGCACCAAGGTGCCATTACGCAGGCCTTCAATGGCCGCATACACCGGCAACAGGCCGACGCCCATGCCGCTGGTGATCGCGGTTTTCATCGCGTCCGCAGAGTTCACCAGAAACGGCGAGGTATTGATCGCCACGCTTTCCTGGCCTTCGGGACCGTTGAAGGTCCACTTGTCCAACTGAATCACTGGGCTGACCAGGCGCAGGCAGGCATGGTTGAGCAAGTCCTGGGGGCGCTGTGCACAGCCCTTGGCCTTGACGTAGTCGGGCGAGGCGCAGGCGATGCTGTAGGTGATGCCCAGGCGTTGGGAGACGAAGCCTGAATCCGGCAGTTCGCTGGCCAGCACGATGGACACGTCATAGCCCTCGTCCAACAGGTCCGGCACGCGGTTGGCCAGGGTCAGGTCGAAGGTCACGTCCGGGTGGGTGCGGCGGTAGCGGGCAATGGCGTCGATTACGAAGTGCTGGCCGATACCGGTCATGGTGTGCACTTTCAACTGTCCGGCGGGGCGCGCATGGGCGTCGCTGGCTTCGGCCTCGGCTTCTTCGACGTAGGCCAGGATCTGTTCGCAGCGCAGCAGGTAGCGTTTACCTGCTTCGGTAAGGGCAATGCGCCGGGTAGTGCGGTTGAGCAAGCGGGTTTGCAGATGGGCCTCCAGATTGGAGACCGCGCGCGAGACGTTGGCCGTGGTGGTGTCCAGTTGGGCGGCAGCGGCGGTGAAGCTGCCGGCTTCGGCCACGCAACTGAAGGCGCGCATGTTTTGCAAAGTGTCCATGGAGTGTTCTCAGGGGAGATAACAAATTGTGACAGAAAGTTACGCCGTCCAGTGATCCCTACCAACGGATTATCGCTTGAACGGTAACAAAGATTCACAGGAATGCCAGCTTATCGCCATTCCTCCCGCCCCCTAGAATTGCGCCACCTTCCCCGCATCACCACCTCAGGAATTCGCTTGCCGTGCCGCGTCGCATCAGCAGAGAGCTGAAGACTCTCAGTGTTTGGGCCTTATCGTTAGCAATCAGCGGCTGCATCGGAACCGGAGGAATCGCCCCCCAAGGCCACGCGTTGAACGCCAATACCCTGGCCACCGACGAAGCGATCCAGAGCGCCGCCCAGGACGCCCATTGGCCCACCGCACAATGGTGGCAAGCCTACGGCGACCCGCAACTCAACCATTGGGTCGAACTCGCCACGCACAGCAGCCCGAGCATGGCCATCGCCGCCGCGCGGGTGCGAGAAGCGCGGGCGATGGCCGGGGTTGCCGAGTCGGCCGAGTCGTTGCAGATCAGCAGCGACACCACCCTCAAGCGCCACAACTGGCCCAAGGATCAGTTCTACGGCCCCGGCGAACTGAGCGGCGCCAACACCTGGGATAACAACTCATCCTTGGGCCTGAGCTACGCCCTCGATCTGTGGGGCCGCGAAAGCAACGCCACCGAGCGTGCCGTCGACCTGGCGCACATGAGCGCTGCCGAGGCGCGCCAGGCCCAGTTGGAATTGCAGAACAACGTGGTGCGCGCCTATATACAGCTGTCGTTGCACTACGCCAACCGCGATATCGTCGCCGCTACGTTGGCCCAGCAGCAGCAGATCCTCGACCTGGCCAACAAACGCCTTGATGCCGGGATCGGCACCCACTTCGATGTAAGCCAGGCCGAAACCCCGCTGCCGGAAACCCACCGCCAACTGGACGCCCTCGACGAAGAAATCGCCCTGAGCCGTAACCAACTGGCGGCCTTGGCGGGTAAAGGCCCGGGGGAGGGCGCGCAGTTGCAACGGCCGAGCCTGTCCCTTGCCGCGCCACTGAAACTGCCGTCCACCCTGCCTGCGCAGTTGCTCGGCCAGCGCCCGGATGTGGTCGCCAGCCGTTGGCAAGTGGCGGCCCAGGCCCGTGGCATCGATGTGGCTCACGCGGGTTTTTATCCCAACGTGGATCTGGTCGGCAGCCTCGGCTACATGGCCACCGGCGGCGGCATGCTGGAGTTTCTGGCGGGCAAGAAATTCAACTACAACGTCGGTCCGGCGATCACCTTGCCGATCTTCGACGGCGGCCGCTTGCGTGCCGAGTTGGGTGAAGCCAGCGCTGGTTACGACAGCGCCGTTGCTCGTTACAACCAGACCCTGATCAATGCGCTCAAGGGCATCAGCGACCAGTTGATCCGCCGAGAATCCATGGACAAGCAACAAGGCTTCGCCGCGCAATCGGTGGCCTCGGCGCAGAAAACCTATGACATCGCGATGATCGCCTACCAGCGCGGCCTCACCGATTACCTCAATGTGCTCAACGCCCAGACCCTGTTGTTTCGCCAGCAACAGATCGAGCAGCAGGTCCAGGCCGCGCGTTTGAGCGCACACGCCGAACTGGTAACCGCCCTGGGCGGTGGCCTCGAAGCAGGCAAGGACGCACCGCAGAACGCCAAGACCCTCCCGAGCAAAACCCCGGCGGCCCTCGCCGTATTCGATCACTGAGTAGGTTGTAATGACTCCCTTGCCTGCACCGCTGCGCTGGCTGCATTCCCTTGAGTGGCGCCGTGGTTTTTTCGACTGGGCACGCAGCGACGGCGTGACCTGGGTGTACATCTTCAAGGTGTTGATCGCCGCGTTCCTCACTCTGTGGCTGGCCATGCGCCTGGAGTTGCCGCAACCGCGCACCGCGATGATCACCGTGTTTATCGTGATGCAGCCGCAGAGCGGCCAGGTGTTCGCCAAGAGCTTTTACCGCTTCCTCGGCACCCTGACGGGCTCGGCGGTGATGGTGTTGTTGATCGCCTTGTTTGCGCAAAACACCGAACTGTTTCTGGGCGCCTTGGCGATCTGGGTCGGCATCTGCACCGCCGGTGCGACGCGCAACCGTAACTTCCGCGCCTATGGGTTTGTGCTGGCCGGTTATACGGCGGCGATGGTTGGCCTACCGGCGCTGGCCCATCCGGATGGCGCCTTTATGGCGGCCGTTTGGCGAGTACTGGAAATCTCCCTGGGAATTATCTGCTCCACGCTGGTGAGCGCTGCGATTCTGCCGCAGACCTCCAGCGCCGCCATGCGCAATGCCTTGTATCAGCGCTTCGGGGTGTTCGCGCAGTTCGTCACCGATGGCTTGCGCGGGCGCAGCCAGCGTGAAGGCTTCGAGGCCAGCAACGTGCGCTTCATCGCCGAAGCCGTGGGCCTGGAAGGGCTGCGCAGCGTTACCGTGTTCGAAGACCCGCATATGCGCCGGCGCAATGGCCGGCTTAGTCGCCTCAACAGCGAATTCATGAGCATCACCACGCGCTTCAATGCCTTGCACCAGTTGCTCGAACGGCTGCGCACGGATGCTGCGGATCACGTGGCGGCGGCGATCAAGCCCGGCCTGCAGGACCTTGCCGAAGTGCTCGATGGGTTCTCCGGTCGCGCATTAACCAGCCCCGATGCGGCACGCCTCGTCAACCAACTGTCGGCCTACAAAGACGGCCTGCCGGCCAAGGTACGCAGCCTGCGCACGGCCTTCCAGGAAGGTGAGCCCACTGAGGCCGAGCAACTGGATTTCCATACCGCCTACGAGTTGCTTTACCGCTTCGTCGACGACCTGCACAACTACGCGCAAACCCATGCCTCACTGGCCGACCACAGCCATGCGCGGGAAGACTGGGACGAAGCCTACACGCCGAAAACCAATTGGCTGGCCTGCGCCGCTTCGGGGATTCGTGCGTCGTTTATCCTGATCGTACTCGGCAGTTATTGGGTGGCGACCGCCTGGCCCAGCGGCGCCACCATGACCCTGATTGCCGCCGCCACCGTCGGCCTGTCAGCCGCCACGCCCAACCCGAAACGCATGGCGTTCCAGATGGCCTGCGGCACCTTGATCGGCGCGTTGGTGGGCTTTGTCGAAATGTTCTTCGTGTTCCCGTGGATCGACGGCTTCCCGCTGCTGTGCGTGATGCTCGCGCCGGTGATCATCCTCGGTGCTTTCCTCGCCTCACGCCCGCAGTACGCAGGCGTTGGCGTGGGCCTGCTGATTTTCTTCAGCACGGGCTCGGTGCCGGACAATCTCACGGTTTACAACCCCTATACCTTCATCAACGACTACATCGCCATGATCATCGGCATGCTGGTGTGTGCGGCCGCCGGCGCGATCATCCTGCCGCCCAACAGCCGCTGGCTGTGGCGCCGCCTGGAGCAGGATCTGCGCGAGCAGGTGGTGTACGCGATCAGCGGCAAGCTCAAGGGGTTGGCGTCGAGTTTTGAAAGCCGCACCCGTGACCTGTTGCACCAAGCCTATGGCCTCGCCGTCGGTCAGCCGCAGGTACAACGTGATTTGCTGCGCTGGATGTTTGTTGTGCTGGAAGTCGGTCACGCGATCATCGAGTTGCGCAAGGAACAAGCGATCCTGCCAGTGCACCCGGCGTATGCCGAGTCCCAGCCGTGGCGCCAGGCGATCCGCGTGATGGGCCGCTCGCTGGTGCGACTGTTCCTGCAACCCAGCGCGAGCAATCTGGAGCGCGGCCTGATCGCCGTCGACCACGCGATCAGCCGCGTGCAGGCCACCGACGAACCCTTCGCCCCACACTTCGACACCTCGGCGCTGCGCCGGGTGAAGAGCTACCTGCACTTTATCCGCACCTCGTTGCTCGACCCGCAATCGCCGCTGGCGGCCCTTAAAGGATCCCCCCATGCCCCGTGAAATCGCGTTCCACGGCCTCTACATGCCGACGATGACCTTGATGTTCCTGATCGCTGCAGGCCTGGCGTGGGCGCTGGACCGCTTCTTGGCCGGCTTCGACCTGTACCGTTTTTTCTGGCACCCGGCGTTGCTGCGCCTGAGCCTGTTCGTTTGCCTGTTCGGCGCCCTGGCGCTGACCGTCTACCGTTGAGAATGCCCCGATGAAAAAGTTTTTCAGCCTGCTTGCGACCCTGCTGGTATTGGCTTTGGCGATCTGGATTGGCCGCACGTTGTGGGTGCACTACATGGAAACCCCATGGACCCGCGACGGCCGGGTACGCGCCGACATCATCAACGTCGCAGCGGACGTTACCGGCGAAGTGATCGACGTGCCCGTGCGCGATAACCAATTGGTCAAAAAGGGCGACCTGCTGATGCAGATCGACCCCGAGCACTACCGCATTGCGGTCAAGCAAGCGCAATCGTTGGTGGCCTCGCGCAAAGCCACCTGGGAGATGCGCAAGGTCAACGCCCACCGCCGCGCCGACCTCGACGCCTTGGTGATCTCCAAGGAAAACCGCGATGACGCCAGCAACATCGCCGACTCGGCCCTGGCGGATTACCAGCACGCGCTGGCACAACTCGAAGCGGCCGAACTCAACTTGAAACGCACCCAGGTCGTGGCGGCGGTGGATGGCTACGTCACTAACCTCAACGTGCATCGTGGCGACTACGCGCGCATCGGTGAAGCCAAGCTGGCCGTGGTGGATATGAACTCGTTCTGGGTCTATGGCTTCTTCGAAGAAACCAAGCTGCCCCATGTGAACGTCGGTGACAAAGCCGATATGCAGTTGATGAGCGGCGAGACGTTGAAGGGCCACGTAGAAAGCATCTCCCGAGGCATCTACGACCGTGACAACCCTGAGAGCCGCGAGCTGATCGCCGATGTGAACCCGACCTTCAACTGGGTGCGCCTGGCCCAGCGCGTGCCGGTGCGAATTCACATTGATGAAGTGCCGGAAGGCGTTTTGTTGGCGGCGGGCATCACCTGCACCGTGATCGTTAACCAAACGCCGAACTGAAATGTGGGAGGGGCTTGCTCCCGATAACGGTGGGTCAGCTACGTATAAGCTGACTGATGCACCGCAATCGGGAGCAAGCCCCCTCCCACATTTGACCAAGTCAGGCCTTGATAAATGTTTCATGCAAATGCCGCCACAACAGCGCGCCACTCGCCTGCTTCTCAAACACCACGGTCGCGCGGCGATCGGTCCTAGTGCCGCTGTCATCCACCTGAAGCTCCCGATAAGTCACCGTGGCCCCGCGCGCATGTCGGTCAATCCCGGTCATTTCACTCAAGGTGATTTTCAATCCCGGGCGCATTCCGCCCAGGCGAGTGAACAGCGCGTTGACCCCGGCGGCATTGACGCGTGTGCCGGTGGCGGGGGCGATCATGCTGAACTCTGGCGAGAAGCGCGCAAGCAGGTTTTGCAGGGTGCCTTCTGGCGCAACCCCGGCAAACCATTGCTCGATCTCGACGTGGGTCTGGATCACTTCTTCAAAAAAATCGCTGTAATCGATCATTGAGTACTCGTTATCAGGCGCCGAGCTGACGAATCACGTTCACCAGAACGGGGGAGAAGGGTTTTAGACGGTTGTTGGTGTCGGGCTGTTCCAGTTCCTCCTTGAGCAGCGTCAGCAAGTCGAAGTCGGCCACCTCAAGATCATCGCCCTCCATCCCGCTGTCGTAGAGCAGTGCATCCAGGATCGACTTTCTGGCGCCGAACAAAGCGCGGTTGTTTTCGCGACAGTCGCCAAGGTTCAGCACTTGGATGGAGGTCACGGCCCTGGGGCTCAGGCCTTCTACACGGCCAGAAAGATAAAATTTCAGCTCGGTTTCGCACTCATCCATCAGGGATGTTAGTGGCAAAACCTTATGGGCGTGGGCTCTGCCGCACTGTTTGCTGCGGTTGCAACTGGCGACGATGTTGGAAAAATCCAGCGAGCGGTGGGGGGCGGACTCTCTGGCTTCAACGTGTTCGTTGTGGGCGCTGTCTGATGTGATTTCGTGGCAGCAATATGCGCACAAGCCATGTTGTTCTTCCACGCAGGCTTGGCGGATGCGAGTTCTTTCTTCAGCACTTAAATCTAAGTAACTGCCCATCGGGTGCTTGCGCTTCCATTGTGTCAAGGCTGCCGGTTCGTCTCCTTTGGTGATCTTACGCACTGCGCAGCTCCAACTTGCGAATCAGCAGGGCGGCTTTGGCAAGTTCGATATGACCAGGTTCAAGCTCGGCAGACAGCTCGTTGAAAAGTGTCTTGGCTTGTTTCAGTTTTTTGTCTTGCAGCAGTTCCAGTAAGCGATCAAGGCGTGCCTGAACTTCGCTATTGCGCACATCGGTGTCCATGACACTGAGCAGTACTTGATTGGCGTCGAGACCGTAGAGGCCGTTGCGTTCTTCCAATTCGCCGTCGTCAAGGACGTAGCACAGGACGTCCTTGGTATCGCTGATCACCAGAGGGGAGTGGGTGGTCAGGATGAATTGGCAGTTGGGGAAGGTTTCGGTGAGTTGGTGAATAAGGCGGCGCTGCCATTGAGGATGAAGATGGAGGTCTACTTCGTCGATTAGGACGATGCCGGCGCCTTCAAGTGGATTGCTCAATGACGGGTTCATGATTGCCAAGCGGCGAGCAATGTCGCCGACAAGTGCCATCAGTGATTTCTCCCCTTGAGAAAGCTGAGAAACATTGAGTGTATTGCCTAACTTGTCGATGGCCATATGCAATCTAGGCTTGCGTTGGACTCGAAGGTTTTTAAAGTGAGGCATGAACTTGTATACGGCGGATCGCACAGCATTTAGCTGAGGGTCGCGTGACGCTAGGTGCAGATTTTTCAGTTCAGATACAAGTTTTTCATCCGAGCTAGAGATTTTTTTTAACTGTTCCATTACGGCTGAGGATATTCCTTGCTCGTTCTCAGTATCTTCCCTGTCACGGAACCATTCAAAAAAACGTCCGAAATCTACGCCACCATTTAGAGCGTTTTCGTACCCATCAAATTGATCGAATGGTTTTTCGGATTTTCGGGTTGTTAGTGGAACGTCAAGGACAGATCTTTCGACAGGGTAGAAGGCCACAAGCGGAAGTGAGCTGTTGTCGTCAATCAACCCGATATGAAAACGATAGAATTCAGCCAGCTCAGTTAGTTTGGCCAGAGAACTATTCACCTTTGCTTTATGCCCTCGCAAGGTGCGAGCGAGTGTCCACGAGTAAGTCGCGGAAGCTGATGTTGACTGGTGAGGTACGCCGCCGACTTCAGCATCAATTGAGGCAAATCGTTCACCATTTTTGACCACATCCTCTTGGATAGGACTGCCACCGCCATTATCGGTACGAATGCGTCCTACCAGCCAACTTAACGACGTCGCTATCGACTTCAAAATAGTCGTCTTGCCCGCTCCATTGTTCCCCACAAACACCGTCACCTTCGATGGATGCTTTTCGGTAGGCGCAAAGGCGACTTCCAAGTCGGTAAAACGGCCGACGTTATTCAGTCGAATTTTTCTGATTTCCATCGCATTACCCTTGTGGGGCCAGTCAGTGTCTAGAGGGAGGCGGCGATTATGGCACTCATCCCGGGTTTTGGCAGGTGGGCTTCCCGCTCGCTTACAGCACGCGGCGCAAGCCGAAGCGCTTTTTCAATACGGTCTCAAGCAACCCCTTGGGCAACAACGCCGCCATCAACGGCAACGCCCGGCTGCCGTTGCCCGAGCGCAACAGGCGCGGAGGCTGTGGTTGTTGCACCGCCTTGAGCACATCCGCCGCAAACACCCTGGCCGGGGTGGGCTTGTCCTGAGAGGCCTGGCTGCGTGCACGGATACCTTCGCGCAACGGCCACCACGGCGATTTTTCGTTGATCAACAGCTCGGCCTGGGCGCCGGCGTTTTTTGCAAAGCTTGTATCGATGGCGCCGGGTTGCACTTCCATCACTCGGATGCCAAAGGGTGCCAGCTCCATGCGCAAAGCATCGCTCAAGGCATGCACTGCTGCCTTGGAGGCGCAGTAGGCGCCGGCAAACGGGGTGACCAATACGCCGGAAACGCTGCCGATATTTACCACCAGGCCTTTGCTGCGACGCAGTGCGGGAAAGAACGCCTGGGTCACGCCGACGATGGAAAACACATTGGTCTCGAATTGCCGCTGCATCGCTTCTGTGCCGCCATCGAGCAGCGGGCCCATGGCGCCGTAGCCGGCATTGTTGATCAACACGTCCAACTCCCCCCACTGCTCGGCCAGGTGTTGCAGGGCGGCGCTGTCGTTAACGTCCAGTTGCAGGGCGTTGAAACCGGCGGCACTAAGGGTGTCGACGTCGTCCTGGCGGCGGGCGCTGGCCCATACGTCGAAGCCAGCAGCCTTGAAGGTATCGGCCAGGGCGCGACCGATGCCGCTGGAACATCCGGTGATGAGTACGTTGGGCATGGATCAGTCCTTTGTCAGTCCGAGAAGCTGCCTTGCAGGTGCTCGGCACGAAATTCCAGGGTTTGCGGGCGGTAACCGGGGCGCAGCGGTGGGGTGGGAAGACAATCGTCCCACGTCGCGCCGGCCTGCAATTCGCCGGGGCCTCGATAGCGCGGGGCAGCATAGACGTTATCGGCCAGGTTGACCGTGTCGCCCGGCGCATAGGCGGCGACGCGCCAGCGCAGTTCGGTCAGCGGCACGTCGTTGCCGTTGTTCAGGGTCAGTTTCAGCGGGCGGTCGGCGGGGCAGTCCTGCGGGGCGTAGGTGATGCGCAGTTCAAGGCGGGCCAGTTGCGAAGCTTCGCGGCTGTCCAGCCACACCACCCAGACGGCCACGAGACCCAGGCCTGCTAAGGCAGCAAGGGAAACCGGAAGGGCCTTGGCCGGGTAGCGCAGCAGCAGGATCAGCCAGGTGATGATCAGTAAAACGCCGAAGAACATGGAGGCAACCTCACGAGGGGAACAACCATCCTACTCAAGCAAGCCCTGGGTTGACCATCTTCGGTTCGGTTCTGCGGAGGTTGACCGTTGGTCGAGCAACGCAGGGTGCCTGTTAGATTTCACAGGTTCGCGATCCTGGGGGGCGCGTTAGTGTTGTCCACAGACCCCCCCCCGGCTTGGTGGTGATATGCATGGAACGCCAAAATGAAAAATTGCTGCTCAACCTCGTCAGCGCAGCAAACGCGAAGAATAAAAAAGCGCGGGGTACAGTCAATTTCATCACCGCGATGCGGCAGTTGGGTATCGAGTCGGTATTCGACATCATTGGCCAGTCCAAGCCCCAGTTCATGGAGCGCCTGGGCGAGATCTGCGACGCCGACGGTGCGCTGGCTTACGACAATGCCATGTGTTACGCCGTGCAGATTGGTCGCTTGTATCGCGAACATCGGTTGTCCAGCGGAAAAGACCAGCATCTGACTCAGCGCACGGGCATTCGGGCGCTAACCGACATAGGTCCAAGTTATCCGAACCTGTTCAAGGAAAACTGGGATGAGTTCTGCAGTGTGGGCGCCCTTGCTGCGATTGACTCACCGGTAGCCTACTTGCGCGAGTTGTATCACTTTGCCACGCGTACGTTGGAAACGTCAGGGGCCGGCACACACGCCAAGATCAAGCTGGCGACGCGTCGTCCGGATATCGCCACGTTGCTCATCGACCAGCAAAGCACCTTTACTTCCAGACCGATGCTGGAGCAGGTCAATGAGGTGCTCAAAGATGATATTTCGAGGTATGTGCAGAGTATTCCGGGGGGAGCACCAATATACGAACTGCTCGCCAATCGACGTCATCCGTTTATCTTCCCCTACAGCTTTCCTCACCACCAATGTCGGTTGGGGTTAGCTGCGAGCAAGTTGCAGTTGGGGGAGTTGAACTACCGGATCAGTTATGCGCTACCGCCGACTCAACCTCACGGCAATCTGTATGGCGCGGTGCAGACCACGGCTCATGAGGCGCAGTTGCTGTTGTCCGGATTGAGTCCGCAGCAGCAGCAATTATTGATTGAGCCGTCGTTGTTTACGACGTTTTATTTGTCGAAGGCCAATCTAGATTCGAATATGCTCTGGACCGCCCCGGGTACCTCTCACCTAGTGCCGCATAAGCCAACTGTCGCAGGGTTTCTGTTGCGCCTCGGGCAGCCTGCTGTTGTGAGTGCCACCCCGCCTGCCGACGTCTTGAGCTCGGACTATCGGACACCCAATACGGTTAAGCTCAATTTTGTGAACGCGAGCGCGGGGACAGAGCTTCAAAGCACGTTCACATTCGCTTTGCGTGCGACCAGTAACACCAATCTCTACCGGCTCAATTATCTGCACCCTGCCGATTCAGAAACGCGCTGCCCAAGCATCCGGTTGGAATCTGACATACCGTTTCCGCTCAATCCCGGGTACAGCGCTACATTCACAATTACCCCCACTACTGGCACCTCGTCGGCCCCCAACGGTCTGGCGGCCTATAGCGTGACAATGGTGCTGGATGAATGGGTGAACTGGTCGACTGAACAGCAGATGTTCTGGCGAAGCAGCTATGGCTTGGAGACTGCCGCCAGTGCAGGTAGTGAGGAGGTGACTGAACTCAAGCGCTTCATGCAGCAAACCGAGTTGAATGCTGAGCAGGTTGAGGCATTGTTATCCCAGCGTACCCATTTTCCACGCCTATCCCCTAATTGCCCCAGTACCAACCCGCAACGCGTTGGTGGTGTTGAACGTATGGCCTATCCACACCCTTCGCACTACGGCGCCTGTTATGTGAATGGCCATGGTTCCGATCGCTATGACAGCGTCGTGCCCGCCACCGCCGCGTCTATTCGCCGTGATCAATTCGACAACTCAATGGGCCTGAGGGAGCAGCGCTACGGCGAGAGTGTGTCCTGGTACCTGACCAAGACGTCGCCCCAGCGCTTCGACCGCTTGCAGCGCATGATCCGCTTGCAGCGTTGGCTCGATATTCCCTTCGCGCACCTGGATACGCTGATCATCAGTGCGATTCGTAGCGAGGGTGAGTTCAACCTGGGCATGGACCTCAATCTCAACACCTTGCGTACCCTTGGGGTCTACCGCTATCTCAGTGAGCGTTACCGGGTCACGCCCGAAGAGTTCGCGGCTTTTATGCACCACCTCACCCCCTATGCCACGGGTGATGCGGTGTCGTTGTTTGACCAACGGTTCAACTCGGTGGCGCTGTTTGACAGCCCACTGGTGTTGGACCAGAAGCCCTTCAACGCCGAGGGCTCCGAGGCGGCGTCGAAAAAAACTATTGCACAGTTGTGTGCTGGTCTTGGCCTCCAACCTACGGAGTCGTCGCTTTTTCGACTGTGTGCACAAACAGAGCTTTTCGTCGGCCCTTTGCGACGTGACCTGGAAACGGTCTCGTCGTTGTACCGTCAAGCCCGCATACCGAAATTGTTTGGGCTTTCTCAAGAGGAGGGTTGGGGGCTATCTGACTTGTTGGGTGGCGTGGACTTTCGTCGAGCTGTGTGCACTGGGCGGTTGGCGCCACCAGCACGATTGCAGCCCTACAAACCTTTGCTGATTTCGGCGTCTGATAGCGCCAATGGTTTGAGCATTCGCTTGGCTTTGGTGCTCAACAGCGAAGATTCTGGAGATTATTTAAAGTTATTACCAGGCTCAGAGCTGTGGGTCGATGAAGGGGCGGATTTCGAGAACAGTGGTATTTCTCGCGTATTCACCTTGCTCCGCTTACCGGCGGCCCCCGATGTGCGCGAGTTTTTTAGAGAACCAGCAGGAACAGGTGTGCTGACCCTGCTTCCTTTGAGAGCCGGGCAGTCTGTTTCGTTGGCTGACAAACGCATCTCGCGGGCGGGCTGGGAAGCGCTCACCCAGCAGCCAGAACGTATCAGCTTTATGCGGGTGAAATGCGGCAGTCTCCCCAACCGTGACCTGATCATTACGGGTATTGCCTGGGGTGATTCCTCGAGGCAACCGCCAGACATCCTCGATGTGCTGATGCAAATGGACTGGGCGGTGACCTGGCTTAAGGACAGCAAGCAAAGTGTCACTCAGGTACGTCAGCTTCTGGGCCTCGATCCAAGTGATTATCTACCGCTGGAAGGGTTGAAGGAGCGCCTGTCCAAGCTGGCCAGCGACACGCGCGAAGTGCTCATCACTGATCAGATGATCCAGGCGCTGAACCTGCCCACCCATGAAAAAACGTCCAAGTCTCGCGCCCCGGGCGACGTTATTAACTGGCCTACGGTTTTGCTACCGCTGTTGGATGAGCAGGGTTTGGTCAAAGCCTTGCCGCTTGATGTCGTCGATACCACACAGGCGCAGTTGCAAGTTGCGCTGGCGGAGGCACTCAAGTCCCTGGCCCTGGATAAAGAGGTCAGGGCCGCTAGCCTGGAAAAACTTGGAGCGCTGCTACTGAACGGCCGTGACAGGCAATTACGATTGATAGAAGGCCTTGTTCAGGAACTCAGCAGCTTGCCGATGGATCGCACCCAGGCAGTGGCGCATTGGGCAGGGAGCACTGTGTACCAATTGCTGTCACTGGTGCTATCCGATGCGACGCCCAGATTGATCGAGCACCTCAAGGCGCTGCTTCGCCATGCGCGAGCGGCCCTGCATTTAGGGCTTAGTACCCGCGCGCTGCGCCTGTTTCTTGTACGGCCTGAATGGCTGGGGGGCACCGGTGGGTCCGACTTGTCATGGTCCAGTTTCTTTTTGCTGGGATGTTACAGCCAGTGGTTCAAGAGCCAGCGCCAGCCCGAAGATGCGTTGCTTGGCTATTTCATCAGTGTCAACCCGACAAAGGCGCGACTGAAGACCCAAACGCTACGCGCTGAAGTCAACGATGAAAGCGCCCAAGTATTGGCCAACCTGCTGGGTTGGAACACGGCAGATATTCGTCGGCTATTTCAGGAGCTGCCCTCCGGTCGCGCCACGTCCATGGCTGAGGTGGATTGGGTGCGGCGGTGCCAGGCGGCCTGCGCGACCAGTGGGTTGGCCGCCACGGATCTGTTGGCCGCTACCGCCCTACACGCCGACAGTGCCCTGACGGCGTGGCAGGCGGTCGGTGAAGCGGCAGTGGCGGCCCGTCGTTAACACTCAGCGTCATCCATTGCGCGAGGCGTTTTTATGTCCAAGTCCATCGACAGCCAGCTCAACGAAACCCTGCGCGACGCGTTGGTGGCTTATTACCTTAATGAGGTTGTGCCCAATACGGCGGAATTTGTTGACGCTGGGTTGGCCGACAAGATCAAGACAGCC
Source organism: Pseudomonas sp. H1_D04 (assembly GCF_054683855.1). Lineage (NCBI taxonomy): Bacteria > Pseudomonadati > Pseudomonadota > Gammaproteobacteria > Pseudomonadales > Pseudomonadaceae > Pseudomonas > Pseudomonas sp. H1_D04. The sequence continues at coordinate 1,054,418 of NZ_CP162826.1, read as the reverse complement.
AATGATCTTTACGAGTTCAAGTTACTGGACGTGCAGGTCAGCCAAGACGTGCCTACCAGCCCGGTGGCGTCGGCTATTGCCAGCCTGCAGCAGTACATCAACGGTGCGTTGATGGGCATGGAGCCGGGTTATGAATCCAAGGTCATGGAAGACCACCTGATTATCCAGTGGCGCGATATCTTCAGCCAGTTTTCGATCTGGGCCGCCAATCAGCTATTGCAATATTACCCCGAGGCCTACATTGACCCTTCGTTGCGGCTGAGCAAATCGATGTACTTCCAGCAACTGGAAAACGACCTCAATCAGAACAAAATCCATATCGATACAACCCAGAAAGCCGTACTGGACTATCTGGCCAGCTTCGAGGAAGTGGCCAACCTGACGATCATCAACGGCTATATCAACACCGACGATTTCAAGAACGGCATGTATTACTTCGTCGGTAAATCTAGAGTCGAAGGTGCGTACTACTGGCGTTCGGTGGATATGTCTCAGCGTACCTACAAGGACCTCACCGGGACCAATCCAAATCGGCCCAAGTTCGATTATCCGCAACCGGGCGCGTGGTCGGACTGGCACAAAGCTGCGCTGCCGATCTCGGCGAGTGCCATTGAACGTACGATTCGACCGGTTCTGTTCAATAACCGATTGTTTGTGTTCTGGGTGGAATATGTGGACAGCAGCCCGGACGCGGTAAGCATCGAGCATAACAAACCGCCGGAGCCGGGGGCACCAGTCACGACCGTGAGGGCCAATCCGATGTTGCGGTTGAACATGGTCTACAAAAAATACGATGACAGTTGGAGTATGCCGCAGACGGTGATTCAGGCGTGGAGTGAGGCGTCGGAATTCAAGACTCAGAACGTGCAGACCCTGGTTGAAAACATTGTTGTAGTGGACAGTTCGGCTTCACCCGAGTCGATGTTTGTGGCGATGTATGCAGGGTACCGTGCGGGTAACGCCACGGACGGTGTTCAAGATCAATATGCGTTTTTAAAGACGGCATGGATTGATAAGAGCTTTAATGTGACGCCGCTATTTCCCAGTCTGGGTTATGTATCCGGTAGCAGTGTTGGGGAAGTAGGTGCTAAAAAATTTAATGTTCTAAGAGTTGCCAGGGCATATGCGAGAGATAATGTGGGCAGGTTTCAATTTAAAATGCCTGCCCTGAAAATTGATATTAAGAGTATTCATACAGTTTCCTATAATCCAGGTACAACTTTTTGGGATTATTTAGGCTGGCAAACAAGAATAGAAGTTTTAACAGCGTATGATGTTAAATATAATTCGGAGAGTGCCAGTCTTGAGTTTTCTACTAGGATTTCTGCTGTATTTCCTGCCATTGATCCGCGAGTGGTGATTAGTTTATCTAATGGCGGTGGTATCCATAGTAGGGTTACATTGGTGTTTTCCGAAGTCCCCAGCGTGACAGGCGGGTATTTAACGCTTTTGCCAGGGTCGCAAATTGAAGTTGTTCGGGATGTATTTGGTGGGAAGTCTGGGCAGTATGTGTTTTATCTAGTGCAGCAAGACTCTCGGCATGTTTCTTATGTTCAGGATAATTCAAATTCGCATTACTGCTCGCTGCCTGCTCAAACGGGCGGGGCTGTCACCTCTCTGGCAGGAAAGGTTGTCAGGCGTGAAGCAATTTTTTTGCTCAAGCATTCTCCAACTGATATTCGAGAAGTAAAAGGGTTCCTTCCCGGTGAAAGTGGTGGGCATGTTTGGAGTGTCTCGTGGGTATTCGCAAATGTGGAACCGTATTCGTATAAAAGTACCGTGCGGCGGCCTACTAATTTGGCTCAGCCAGCAGCGTTAAATCCTGGGGATTCATATCTTTTCATGTCAGGTGGTCTTCCGGTTCGGATTCCACCAGATAGTTATAAAACGATAGTGCCTATTAGCTCTGAAACGTTGTTGCCGGATTGGGGGGGAGTTGGCCTGTCGGCACGAAAAAAATCCCGTTCATTCATGGTGTGTCGACATATCAGGGGGCATTGAGCATGGGCGGGGCTCTTAAGCTCACCGAGGTAGAGTTGGAGTTTGTACCGCTTGTCTCTACGCTGTTAATTGCTCCTCGAATGACTATACGTTCAAGCGTTACTCAGGGTATTGCCGAATTCATCGACTTCACAGGCTCGGGTATTGCTCAGAGCGACGACGCGAAAGGCCCCCGCCAACCCATCCGCATGAATACCCTGTTCGCCCGCGAGTTGATCAACCGTGCCAACATCGCCCTGGAAAATCTCCTAACCTGGGAAACCCAAGGCCTCGAAGAACCTCCCCTGCAGCCCCCCGCAGCAGTCAACCATATGGACTTCCACGGTGCCAACGGCAAGTACTTCTGGGAGTTGTTCCTGCATTTGCCTTTTCTGGTCAGTCAGCGCCTGAACCTGGAGCTGCAATTTGATGAGTCCGAACGCTGGTTGGGATTCATTTTCGACCCAAGCCGTAAGCAAGACAGCGGCGGCCGCCCGAATTACTGGAACGTTCGTCCGTTGGTGGCTGACACACTGCAGATGGACCACGCCACGCGCAAACCCGCCGACCCCGACGGAATTGCCAGCAGCCACCCCGTGCATTACCGCAAGGCGATATACCTGCATTACCTGAAAAACTTGTTGGACCGGGGTGATGCGGCTTATCGGCAACTGACCCCTGATAGCCTCGGTGAAGCCAAGCTGTGGTACGTGCGCGTGCTGGACCTGCTGGGGTCTCGGCCGGATATCAATCTGGTGAATTCGTGGACGCCCATGACCTTGCAAGCCTTGAGTAACTCCACCAACTCGCAATTGCGAGACTTTGAGCGGCGCCTGATCGGGCAGGACCAACTGCGCGATGACAGTGCGCAGGCCAATGAGGGTCATTCGCTGTACCAGTTCGTTGAACCGCCGCTGTACCTGCGAACGTTCTCTCCCGACCCGACGCTGGTCGCACTGGATAGCGACCACCTGCGCCTGCCCATCAACACTCATCTGGTCCGTGCGTGGGATATCGCCGAGTCGCGCCTGGATAACCTGCGTAACAACCGCACCCTGGATGGCAAGCCACTCTCGCTGCCGCTGTTCGCCGCGCCGCTGAATCCGCGTGATTTGTTGGCTGCCTACGGCCAGGGCGCGGCCACGGGAGGTAGCACGCGTTTGCTGGCTCAAGATGTGCCGCACTACCGCTTCCGGGTGATGCACGAGCGCGCAAGCAATGCCGTGCAGACGTTGATCCAATTCGGCAGCACCCTTTTATCGTTGATTGAGCGCAAGGAGCAGTCCCAGCTTCAGGAACTGCAATATCAGCAAGCCTGGGAGTTCGCGCAATTTGCCATTGACCTGCAACTGCAGGCGCAGCGCGTCGATGAAGAGAGCCAGAAGGCGCTGTTGGCCAGTCAGGCCATTGCGCAGCAGCGTCACAAGTTCTATGCACAGTTGTCGGAGGAAGTAGTAAACGCCGGAGAAATCACTGCTGGGAGTCTGCACCTGGCGGGGCGCGTGGCCGAAAGCGTCAGCGCCGTCGCCAACGCCGTTGCCGGGGGGGTGATTATTGCACCCAACGCCGCTGGCGGAGTCGGCGGGGTCGTCGCGGGGCTCGCCAACGGAGTGATAGCGGGAGCCGCGATGGGGGGGTGGCGGCTCGAGGGGATACCGAAAATGGTGTCCGCGGTAGCACAGGGTGTTGCGGCATTAAGTCATGGTGCTGCCGAGGCGGCGGATCGTACCGAACAGTTTCGCCGTCGCCATCAGGAGTGGAAACTTGCCCGCGACCAGGCAGCCCTTGAGATCGAGCAGATCGACGCGCAACTCCAACTACTTGCCGCCCAGTCCCTCGCCACGGACCTGCAACTGCGACAAACCCAGGCCGCCCAGGCCCACACGCTGGCCACCTACGCCTTTCTGGGGAGCCGATTCAGCAACACTCAGCTTTACCAATGGCTCAACGGTCAGTTCGCAACGTTCTACTACCAGGCCTATGACGCAACCCTTTCGTTGTGCCTGGCGGCCGAGGCCAGTTGGCAGTTTGAAATCGCCGATTACACCAGCCGTTTCATTCAGACTGGCGCGTGGAACGACAGCTACCGAGGTCTGGGAGCGGGGGAGGCATTGAAGCTACAGTTGTTGAAAATGGATGCCGCCTATCTGTCGCGCAATGAGCGGCACCTGGAAATCACCAAGACGGTATCTTTGCGCCAACTGCCTGAGAAAGACTCTGCGTCGGCTCTCAATCAAGACTGGACGACGATCAAGGCGCGCTTGATCGAAGACGGGAGTGTGGCATTCGAACTCACACAACCGCTGTTCGACAACGATTTCCCGGGGCATATCTTGCGGCGAATCAAGCGGGTCAGCATTTCTCTACCGGTGATCCTGGGACCTTACGAAGATATCCGCGCCACCCTGACCCAAACCTACAGCGCCGTGCAGATGAAAGGTGGCAGCCTCAAGGAGAACCTACGGGCCAGCCAGCAGGTGGTGCTGTCGGGAGGCGTGGATGATGATGGCTTGTTCACCTTCGATTTCAACGATGAACGTTACTTGCCATTCGAGGGCACCGGTGCGGTATCGCGCTGGTTGTTGCACTTTCCCAATCACCAGCAGCAGCAGCCCATGCTGGAGAGCCTGAACGACATCATCGTGCACGTGCGCTACACGTCCAAGGCCACCTCATGAACCCTGATGAGCCGCTGACGGTGACCCCGCCCTCATTGCCCAAGGGTGGTGGCGCTATTCGAAGTCTTGGCGATGGGCTGGGCCCCGTGGGGGCCCATGGCGCGGTGTCACTGGCGCTGCCGTTGCCGATTTCTCCCGGGCGTGGTTTTGCCCCAACCCTGGCCCTGAATTACAGCAGCAGCGTGGGCAATGGTCCTTTTGGTATTGGATGGAATAAGACGGTCAACGCGGTCACTCGGCGAACTAGTGTAGGTGTGCCCGTGTATACCGATGACGACCTGTTCGTCGGTCCCGAGGGTGATCTGTGGATGCCTGAGCGCGACCCCAACAGCGGCGCTGTGACAGGGGCGCGTGTGACCCACTACCGCGGGTTGCCTGTGGGCGACTATCTCGTTGTGCGGTATTGGCCACGAGTCGAACACAGTTTTGCCCGCATCGAACACTGGACCCAGGACGCTGACCCGGCCGGTTTCTGGCTGGTGCACAGCGCAGATGGCAGTCTGCACTTGTATGGTAAAACCACTGCCTCGCGTCGCGCCGACCCCGACAGTCCAGCCCACGTCGGTGCCTGGTTGCTGGAGGAAAGCCTCAATTGTCGTGGCGAACACATCGTTTACGAATACAAGCCTGACGATCAGGCGCCTGATGCACAGCTACCCCGTGACTACCGCGCACAGCGCTACTTGAGCCGCGTCAGCTACGGCAATGTTGGCGCCAGTGATCAGCTTTATTCCTGGCGCACGGAAGGCTGGCAGGATGTGCAATGGTTGTTTCATCTCGTGTTCGACTACGGGGAGCGCCCTGATACCTTGGGCGCGATTCCAACCTATGCCCCGGCGAGACCGTGGAAGGGGCGTAGTGATGCATTTTCCAACTTTGACTTCGGCTTTGAGCTCAGAACGCAGCGTTTGTGTCGGCAAGTACTGATGTTTCACCACTTCCCGGACCTGGGACCAGAGCCTGTGCTGGTCAAGCGTCTGCTACTGGAATATCGGGAAACCGAGCTTGGATACAACCATCTTTGCGCGGCCCACAATCAAGCCTATGGCCACGGGGGCAGGGCCGAGAGTCGCCCTCCGCTGGAGTTCATCTACAACCCTTTTGACCCACTGTTCGAGCCGCATAGATTCCAGCCTTTTGACCCCATGCCTGGTCTGAATGATGGGCAGCGCTATCAATTGGTGGACCTTTACGGTGAAGGCTTGCCGGGGGTCTTGTACCGAGACGATAAGGCTTGGTATTACCGTGAGCCACTGCGTGCGCAGCCGCCCGCCAATGCTGATGACGTGGCCTTCAGTGAGTGGCGTGAGTTGGCGCAGATTCCAGTGGCCGACCTGACGCGATCCGTGAATCAGTGGCTTGGCGATGTCACGGGTGACGGGTCGCTCGATTGGGTAATGGCCCAGCCCGGCTGGGCCGGTTTTTTCAGCTGTCAGCCTGACCGCAGTTGGTCAAGTTTCACGACGCTGCAAGCGTTCCCCCAGGAGTTTTTTCATCCCAAAGGGCAGTGGGCGGACTTGATGGGCGATGGGTTGATCGACCTGGCGATGATTGGCCCGCGTAGCGTGCGGTTGTATGCGAGCCAGCGTGCGCGAGGTTTCGGACCAGGGATTGATGTAACCCGTCGGCCGGAGGAGGACGCGCTGCCGCTATTGAGCGACAGCCCTGGCGAACTGGTTGCGTTCAGCGATGTGCTGGGCAGCGGCAAGCAGCATCTGATCCGTATCCGCCATGACCGGCTTGAGTGTTGGCCTAACCTCGGGCGCGGGCGGTTCGGCCAGGGGTTTGTGTTTAGCACACTGGACTTTGCCTATGACGAATTTGACGCTTCCCGTGTATTGCTGGCGGACCTCGACGGTTCCGGCGCTGCCGACCTGATTTACCTTCGGACCGACTGTGCACTGATCTACCTGAACCGTTGCGGTAACGGTTTCACGGCGGAGCCGATCATCCTGCTGTGGCCTGAAGGCGTGCGCTATGACCGCTTCTGCCAAGTGAGCGCTGCCGATTTACAGGGGCTGGGTTGTTCCAGCCTGGTGCTGACTGTTCCTCACATGACCCCCCGGCATTGGCGCTACGACTTTGTCAGTGCCAAACCCTATTTGCTCTGCGCAACCAATAACAACATGGGGGCGGCGACGGCGATTACGTATCGCAGCTCTGCCCAGGAATGGCTGGACGAAAAACAGCACCTGCTGGACACACACCGGATGCCCGAGTGTTGGCTACCTTTTCCCGTACCGGTCGTCAGTACCCAGACACACTACGATGAAATCACCGGTAATCAGTTGAACCGTCGTTTTGTCTATCGCGAGGGCTACTACGACCCTCAGGGGCGACAGTTTCGGGGGTTTGGCCTGTTGTTATCAACGGATTGCGAGACCTTTTTCGATGGGCCGGAAAATGAGGGGTTCAGCGCACCGCTGCTCAGCAAGACCTGGTTTTACACGGGACGCAAAATTCAGAACCGCAGTGATGAGTATTTCAACGGGGACCACGACGCGCGCCTTCTGGGGGACCATCTGCTGAGTTGCTATGACGAGCAAGACACACTTGATCAGATCGTCGAACCCTCTGACGCCGATCTCCAGACCATGAATGTGGCGCTGGCGGGGCATGTATTACGTGTGGAGACATATGCACCGGGTGACGCACAGATTGTTCCTTACACCGTCGAGCAGCATCGCTACCTGGTTCGCAAGTACAACCGGCCGACGGGAGAAAACTATGCACCGCATGCCACGGTGCTCGCTTTGCGTGTGGAGTCCATCACCTATCACTACGAACAACAGGTCGAAGATCCCCGTTGCCAGCATTCCCTTGGCGTACATTGGGACGCGTTTGGTTGCCAGACCAAAGCGCTCACTGTCAGCTACGCGCGAAGAATGAACGCCATGGATGACCCGGCCTGCCAACGGCCACCGGACGAAATTTCTGTAGAAAAGCGCTGGTGGTGCGATGCCCACGATCAGTCGCAGCAAGCTTATTACGTGAGTGAAACCTTGGCCGGCTTCATTCATCTGACGGACCCGCAGGGCTGGCACCTGGCGTTGCCTTACCAACTGCGCAACAACGCCTGGACGCTCGACAAAACGGCAGGGTTGGAGCCGTCTACCGTTTGCTACGAAGCCGCTGTTCGTATGGGCGCAGATAACCCGCTGAACCCGCAGGCCGGGCGGGTTTTGGTCGGGCAGTCGATTCAGCTTTATCGCGATCCATCCGCCCTCACGCAATACCAACCTCTGCCGCGTGGCTCGGCCAGCTTTCAAGCACTGCTTGACCATTTGGAGCTTGCTGAGTTGGACGCTGTTGCGTTGTCTGCCTATGACTTACTGAGAAACGAGCAAGGCGAAATGCCTTTTGACCTTGAGCACAAGCTGCTGGAAGTGGGATACCACAAGATGCCGTGGATCCTTGAATCAGGCACACCTGCGCAGGAGCCTCTCTGGTCGATCAAGCGCGGTTTCAACACATATGCCGGGCTGGACGGTTTTTATAATGTGCTCTCGGTCCGGCAGACCATGAGCCATGGTGTGACTGATTTGGGGTATGAGAGCTTTTGGTGCCTGAATACTTGGGTGCAATTACCCGACGGGTGCCGGACTCAAGTCGACAAGATCGACTACCGCCAGATGCTGCCTGTGCAGATCACAGACCCCAACCAGAATGTCCACGAAGCGCACTACGGGGCGTTTGGCCAGTTGCAGGTCAGCAGTTTTCGAGGTGCCGAGCGGGGCACGCCTGTCGGCTTCGGGTCCGTCGTCGAGTATTTACGTCCGGAAAATGAACTCCCCGACTACGCCATCGAAGCGCCGGTCGACGCGTTGCAGGACGTCGCGGTAGCGTATTTCGAAGATGCCTTCAGTTGGATGGGGCGAGTACCTGAGGCCGATCTTGAGGATCTTGACTGGTTCCAAGCATGCGTCTGTCAGGGCGCCCTGTTGCCCAGTGGCCACATCCGGGCCTCTGCTCGCCAATTAGACGGTGTCGAGGCGCCGGGCCAGGCCAGGCAGCGTCTGCACACCTTAATCGCCGGCGTTCGCAGGGAGCCGGTGCATGCGGCTACGTTACAGGCGGATCGTTACCCAGGCGATGTGGAACGGCAGATTCGCATCAGTTGCGCCTGTTGGGATGGCTTCGGCAGGACGCTGCAGCTCAAGCAAAAGGTCGAGCCCGGCTATGCCTACTCTGTACTGGAGGACGGGGAACTGGCGTTGGACAAGGGGGGCCAACCGATCACCCTACAAAATGTCGCGCGCTGGCGAGTCAGCGAACGCGTGGAGTACAACAACAAAGGGCAGGCAGTGCGGATCTATCGCCCTTACTTTGCCGATCATCATCGTTATATCAACGACGTCAGCTTCAGGATGTTCGGTTTTTTCGACCGGCAGTTCTATGACCCACTGGGGCGCCCAACCCGAACCGTGCTGGCGAAAGACGAGTATCTGCGGCGCCATACCTATTTTCCCTGGTACAGCATCTATGAAGATGAAAACGACACTTGGGAAGAGGTTAAGGCCGCCCGCGCCATGACAGGTGGAGAGTAGTGATGGAGCGTTCCATACACACGCATACCCCGACCTTGAGCGTGATCGACCCACGCGGGTTAGCGGTTCGAACAGTGACCTATTGGCGCAGTGAACTGGATCAACTACCGCAAACCCGAAGTGAGCTGTCCCGCTACGATTGTGCCGGTCGATCTGTCGCACAGTGGGACCCGCGCTTGGCAATAAACGCTTCGGCCCCGGCCAACCTGGAAACTGCCTATGCCCTGAACAGCAACGTACTGGCAGTCCGCAGTGTTGACTCAGGGTGGCGCGTCAACCTGTTCGCTGAGACTGGGCGACGAGTGTGGGCTTGGGATGGGCGCGGCAGCGAGCAGCGGTCTGAGTACGATGACCAATTACGGCCCGTCGCCGTCTATGAGCCCCGCTGCACGTATCGGTATGAGTACGCGGACGCTGGTTTGAACTTCGTTCATCACAACCAGTGCGGACAACTGATTCGAAACGACGATGCTGCGGGTACACGCCTGTACGAGGAATACGGTGTGGCGGGCCAGTGTCTGGCGATGCGTCAGCATTTTCTGCAAACGCTTGATGAGCCGGATTGGCCGCTATCGTTGAACGACCGCAATAGCTTGCTGGAGCCAGTTGCTGGGGCGCTCACAGCCTTTGACTTTAACGCCCTGGGTGAGCTGACGGCGCAAGTCGATGCCCGAGGTAATCGCCAGCAGTTTCAGCAAACAGTCGATGGTCAATTGCGTGAGGTTGGGCTGCTGCTCAAGGGGGAGGTCAAACCTAAACGCCTGGTAAGGGATATCGGCTACGACGCTCATGGGCAGATAGAGCGACAGGTTTCTGACAACGGTGTGATCAGCCAATGGTACTACGACGAACACAGCAGCCGACTCATACGACTGCACGCGCAGCGCTCTAATGGTGAAGCGCTGCAAGACTTGAGCTACGTTTATGATCAGGTGGGCAACATCATCAGTCTTGAAGACAAGGCGTTGCCGGTGCGCTTCTTTGCCAACCAGCGTATCGAGCCGATCCGCCGCTATATCTACGACAGTCGTTACCAATTGATCGAGGCCACAGGTTGGGAGGCTGGTAGCGACAATAGGGGCCCTGGTCACCGCGAAGACCTCACGGCTGTGGCCACTTACCGTCAGACCTATGTCTACGACACCGGCGGTAACTTGCTGGAGCTGATTCATCATGGCCCGCAGCAACATGGCCGCTTGCTGACAGCCGCGAAGTACAGCAATCGATGCCTGCCTGAACAGGATGGCCTTCCCCCCACCGAAGCGGAAATCGCCGCTGGATTTGACCACAACGGCAACCTGCTGGCCTTGCATAACGGCCCGTACTTGCGCTGGAACGTGCGCAACCAGCTGCATCAAGTCACATCGTTGGCACGTGAATCGCAGCTCAACGATGTCGAACAGTACGTCTACGGTGCGGATGGCATGCGCCAACGCAAGGTGCGCTCAATGCACACCAATGCCCGTCTCCTGATCCACGAGACCCGCTATCTACCAGGCTTGGAAACACGTATTACCGATGGCGCTGTCTTGCAGGTAATCACTGTCCAGGCCGCAGGCGTCAGTGTGCAAGTGCTGCATTGGGAAAGTCCTGCGCCCCGACAGCTCGCTAACGACTCGTACCGCTACACCCTTGCTGACCACTTGGGTTCCTGCTCGCTGGAGTTGGACAGTGCGGCCAGGGTGATCAGTCGAGAGGTCTATCATCCCTTTGGTACTACGGCGTTCATTGCCCGGGGGGATTCGAGCCAAGAGAGTTACCGCACGTTGCGTTATTCGGGGAAAGAGCAAGATGTGACAGGTCTTTATTATTATGGGTTCAGGTATTACGTTCCGTGGTTACAGCGATGGCTGAACCCAGATCCTGCGGGTGATATTGATGGGCTGAATCTTTATTGTTTCCTACGTAATAGCCCTGTTGTATATGTCGATTTGCAAGGGGACATGATTTATCACTTCAAAGATTCCAGGTTTTCAAATGAAACACCCGTAAAAGGACAGGTAGTTGTAAATTTCGATTTCCCAGCGCTGGCGCTGAGCGAGGCTTCGAAGTTTTATTTAAGTCGGTCCCAGTCAGGTAATTCTTTCTCGGGCGTTGTCAATCTTGAGACCGGTCAGGTGGATATTTACCCGTTGTCTGTGACGAGGCGCGATAGAGAAATCAGAAGTGATTGGGCCGCTGAATACGAGGGCGACATGCATGACCAAGGGCGCCCCATCGTGCATAGCGAAAGAGATGCCGATGGCATTTTGAGGGTGGCGCATGTTCAGTTGATGCGAAAGTTGGGTGAACGAGAAGAGCAACTGGTTGGATTTACGCTGAATGATCTCTCGCACTTAAGACTTGATAAGTTAGAATTTCATGAGGTTATACAAAATCATGATACCAGCATGATTTATGGTGCGTCGCGCTCATTGAATACCAATAAGATGGGCTTAATAGCTTCAGCAGATAATATCGTTGATCGCTTAGGTTTTCTGGATTTGGGGCGTTCTTCACGTGCGGTGAGTGGTGGTGCAGAGGTGGGGCGGACTAATAAGGAGTCGTTCGAACTTAATAAAGATAGGGTTAATATGTTTTATCAACTTCCTACCGAGTTTAAGAGGGATATAGCAAGTGCGTTCATTGCAAACCCCTCGACGACACCGCGGTTAAGGCAAGCGCTAGAACGTGAGCTGCGCGCGCGAAGTGATATGCAGGTTTTGACGCCCCCTCCTTCGCCAGTGCCTGAGCGTAGCACTTCAGGCGCTGGGCGCCGACGCAGGGCCGTTTTTTAAGTTTATGTGGAACTTGTTTACGCGGCCCCCATGCACAGCATCTACGAGCATTGAGATGGCAGTTGGGATGCGTGGATGGGAAGCAGCACAGCGCAGGGAGTCATGTGGCGATGGACCTATCTATGCACCAGCAAACACCTAGCCTTAATGTGGTCGAGCCACGCGGGTTACTGATTCATACAGTGCACTATTGCCGAAGCGTCCCTTCAGCGCCCGCAACCCCCCGCGTAGATCGCAACTCATATGATGCAGCAGGCCGGTTGGTGGCACAGTGGGACCCACGCTTGGCAGCTGGGCCAGCTAACCTTGAGACGGTTTATTCGCTATCCGGTAATCCCCTGAGTACCGTGAGCGTTGACGCAGGGTTAAGGGTCAATCTGTTCGCCGAGGCCGGGCAGTCTGTGCAGACGTGGGATGGTCGGGGGAGTCAACGTCGGACTGAGTACGACGATCAATTGCGTCCGGTTGAGGTCTTCGAGCTCACGTCCGCTGGAGGATCGGCCTGCACCGAACGCTGGTCTTACGGCCCCGCCAGCCAGGTTTTTGCCGACCACAACCAATGCGGCCGATTGATTCGGCAAGATGACCCTGCTGGGACGCGGCACTTTAATGAGTTGGGTTTAACGGGCGCTGTGCTCGATCAGCAGCAGCACTTTTTGCAAGGGCTGCAGACGCCGGACTGGCCGATGCCGGTCCATGAACGTGATGCCCTGCTGGAGCCTGGGGCTGGGGCTCAGAGTGCTTTTGAGTTCAATCCCTTGGGCGAGCTAATAGTCCAGACCGATGCCCTAGGCAATCGTCAGCAGTTCAACCAGACGGTTGATGGTCTGCTGCGCGATGTCTGGCTGCACCTGAGCAATGAGCCGCAACCCCAGTTGGTCAGTCGCATTGACTACAACGCAGCAGGTCAGGTCGAGCGGCAAACCTTGGGTAACGGTGTCGTCAGTGAATGGAGATATCGTCCCTGGGACGGCCGGTTGCTGTGTTCGCGGGCCAGTCGTGAGAACGATGACGTGCTGCAGGATTTGAACTACGACTACGACCCGGTGGGCAACCTCCTGAGTATCGAGAACAAAGCCCTGCCGCTTCGATATTTCGCGAACCAGCGTATCGAACCGATCAACTGCTACATCTACGACAGCCTTTACCAACTGATAAGTGCGACCGGGTGGGAAGCGGGGGCGGCTAACAAGGGACCCTACGCCATCGGAGATCGCCAGGCCGTGGGCAACTACCTTCAAACCTATCGCTATGACGAGAGCGGCAATCTGCTTGAGTTGATCCATCACGGGCCGCAACAACATGGTCGCGTCCTGACTGCGGCGAAGCACAGTAACCGCTGTCTACCTGAACGCAACGGAGCACCACCCACAGACGCTGAAATCGCCGCAGCGTTTGATCACAACGGCAACCTGCTGGAGATAGAGCCTGGGCGTCAATTGACGTGGGATAGCCGTAATCAGCTTCATCAAGTCACGCCCGTGACGCGTGAGTCGCCGCTCAACGATCTGGAGCAGTACGTCTACGGTGCCGATGGCATGCGCCAGCGCAAGGTCCGCTCATTGCAAACCAATGCCCGCGCGGTGGTCAGCGATACCCGGTATTTACCGGGGCTGGAAATACGTAACGTCGATGGCGCCAGCCTGAATGTCATCGCCGTCCGAGCCGGGCGCATTACGGTTCAGGTGCTGCATTGGAACACGCCTGCGCCCAGACAGCTTGCCAACGATCAGTACCGCTACAACCTCAGTGATCACCTGGGATCCTGTTCGCTTGAATTGGACAGCCAAGCCAAGGTCGTCAGTCGGGAGGCTTATCATCCGTTCGGCAGTACGGCGTACACCGAACGTGGGGATTCGAGCGAAGAAAGTTATCGCACGTTGCGCTATTCGGGTCAGGAGCGGGATGCAACGGGGTTGTATTACTACGGCTTGCGCTATTACGCACCGTGGTTGAGTCGCTGGATCAACCCCGATCCAGCGGGGAATATTGATGGGTTGAATTATTTTCGATTTGTCAGAAACAACCCTTGTACGTTAATTGACCGGCAGGGGTTGCTTCCGCAGGTGCCGGAGAAAGTGGATGATTATGAATTCAAGGAAATATCAGAGGGTTTGGTGACGCGAATGGAGGGGCTAGCGAAGGTCGAGAATAAAAGGAAGAAGTCCGCAGAGGCCGACCTGAAGAAGATCAACAATAGTGGCAAGAAAAATTTGCAAAAAGAGGCGGTACAGAATGAAAAGGCGAGTTTGGAAACGCTTATAAAAGACACTGCTGAAAAAGTAAAAAGAGCCAACGAGGCAGCCGTTATGTTTAGCGAATATGCTCGGGCTGGCGATAAATACGTATTGAAAAATGACGAGGGGCAGCCGGTTGGCGTCATGTCATTGACCCTTGACGTACAAAGCAACGCAAAGAAAATTGAGACGGTAGCTGCCGACATCGAGACGCGAGGGAACGGCGCTCTCTTGATTGAGCACGCTGTCAACGAGTCTGAACGGGCAGGCCTCGAAGGTGTTGTCACATTGATCGACGTCAGTGCTGGCTCGGACAATGCTGGCGACGCGAGCAAGAATATTTATTCTTATTTTGGATTTGAAACGATCGACGATGAACCGGGAAAAATGAAACTGAATCCATCACGTTCAGCACTGTGGAAAAAAATTGGTGAAACCTGGACGCGGGTTAGAAAACAAAAGGCTTAGTTCTAGCGTTCAACGTGCTTGCGAGGCATGCGCTGAATAGCCGGATGTATCTACCACCACACAGGCGCGCTGGGTTTTTCCATGACGGCGTAGACGATGCAATGGTTGGGGAGAAGGCAAGGGTTGCAGAAAAAAGCCCCCACCCAACCCACTGCGGATAGGGGACGCAATGGGCTGGGTGAGGGCTTCTTGTACGACTGTTTTACTGCGCGATAGTTTTCACCGACACGCCACGTTCAACCGGCGTCGAGCGACCGTAGATATCTTCAAAACGCTCGATATCGTCTTCGCCCAGGTAGCTGCCCGATTGCACTTCGATGATCTCCAACGGGATCTTGCCCGGGTTGCGCAGGCGGTGCACCGAGGCGATCGGGATGTAGGTGGACTGGTTCTCGCAGAGCAGGAACACGTTCTCGTCACAGGTGACTTCGGCAGTGCCGCTCACCACGATCCAGTGTTCGGCGCGGTGGTGGTGCATCTGCAGCGACAGGCAGGCGCCCGGCTTGACCGAGATGTGCTTGACCTGGAAGCGACCGCCCATGTCCACCGAGTCGTAGGAGCCCCACGGACGATAGACTTCGCAGTGATTCTGGGTTTCGCTGCGGCCCTGTTCGTTGAGGGTGTTGACCATCTGCTTGACGCCCTGGACCTTGTCCTTGTGGGCAATCATCATCGCGTCCTTGGTTTCCACCACGACGATGTTTTCCAGGCCGATCACCGACACCAGTTTGCCGTTGCCGTGGATCATGCAGTTCTTGCTGTCCTGGATTACCACGTCGCCCTTGGTGACGTTACCGTTGGCGTCTTTATCGTTGACCGCCCACAGCGAAGCCCAGCAACCCACGTCGCTCCAACCGGCGCTCAGCGGTACGACGCAGGCGCGTTGGGTTTTTTCCATCACGGCGTAGTCGATGGAGTTGTCCGGGCAGCAGGCGAAGGTGGCTTCGTCGAAGGACACGGTGTCGGCATCTTGCTGGCTGCGTTCCAGGGTCAGCACGCAGGTGTCGTAGATGTCCGGATCGTGCTTTTTCAGCTCTTCCAGGAAGCGGCTGGCGCGGAACAGGAACATGCCGCTGTTCCAGAAATAACCGCCGCTTTTGACGAACTCGACGGCGCGTTTTTCATCGGGTTTTTCCACGAACTGCTGCACGCGGCTAACGCCTTCGGGCAGCAGTGAATCGTTGGTGGACTTGATGTAGCCGTAGCCGGTTTCCGGACGGGTCGCCGGTACACCGAACAGCACCATCTCGCCACGTTCGGCAGCCACGGTGGCCAGGGCCAGGGCGCGTTGCAGGGCTTTCTGGTCGTCGATCACGTGGTCGGCAGGCAACACCAGCATCAGCTCGTCACGGCCTTCGTTGACCAGCATCATCGCGGTCAGGGCCACGGCCGGCGCGGTGTTGCGACCGAACGGTTCCATCAGGATGCGTTGGCATTCCAGTTTACGGTTGGCCAGTTGCTCGTTGACGATGAAGCGATGGTCCTTGTTGCAGACCACGATCGGGGAGTCCATGCCTTCGAACACCAGGCGTTCCAGGGTTTGCTGGAACAGCGTGTGCTCACCGGTCAGGGCCAGGAATTGTTTTGGGAACTGTTTGCGGGAAAGCGGCCAAAGACGTGAGCCGCTACCACCGGAAAGGATTACTGGGATCATGTGTTTCTCCTTGAATCAATTGGGTCAGAGCCTGTGGGAGGGGGCTTGCTCCCGATGGCGGTGATTCAGTCAGCACATCTGTTACTGAACCACCGTATTCGCTAGCAAGCCCGCTCCCACAAGGGGGAGCGTCAATTTCAAAAGCTAATCAGCGGGTCGACACCGGGCGCTTGACCCAAACTGGCGACAAGCTCGAACCCGAGCCGGTGACATACAGCACCGCCGCTTCACCACGTTCCAACGCAACCGGCTTCACATCGCCGACTTTCTTGTCACCGTCATACAACGCCAGGCTTACTTTCACCGGGTTGATTTCGCGCTCGCCACGGCCTTTGGCAGCCACCGACTTGACCACATCAGTCTTGCCATCGGCGGTCTTCAGGGTCAGGGCCTTGTCGCTGAGGTTCTGCACGCGCACCAGAGACTTTTGCTTGTTCTTGAACGGCGGTTCCTCGATCAGTTGAGGTTGGCCGCTGCCGCTGTTGACCAAGGTGTAGTAGTGATCGGCGGCGAGTTTGACCGGCAGGCTCTGGCTGCCAACCTTGGCGCTGTAGTCACCGCCCGGCATGAAGCTGAAGTCGCTGCTGGCCAGTGGCGCAACCTCGTTGAGATTGGTGTTGCCGACGGTAGCGCTGACTTCCTGGTTGCTGGCGTTATAGATACGTACGAAGCTCGAACCTTTTGGCGCGGTAGGGCCGTAGAGCGCGGCATCACCACCGGCGAAGGCGGACAGGGATACGAAGCTCAGACCGGCAGCAATAGCCAGGGTTTTAGCGAGACGACGAGGAGTTGTAGTGAAAGTCATGTGAGTTACCTCTCTTTCAGTTTTGCGCCCGGTCGGGCGTCTCGGATTTCTGATTTTTAATAGCTGGGGTGTTCAGTGCCATGTTCTGTTGGCGCGAACCGGCTTGTTTAAGTTGCGCAACCCACGCGGGGTCGGCATCACCGATTTCGTTGTTTACGGGCAGATAACGTTCAGGAAACTCCCAGATCAGCACCTGTGGCGGGCTGTTCTTGAAGTCATCACTTTTCAGGTAGCTGAGCATCGGCAGGATCGGGCCGTGGCCGTCTTCGGAGTAGTTGATGACGTCGCTGCCCAAGGCTTGCTTGAGCGCACCGACAAAGTTCCAGTTCGGGTTGGCGCTGTAGCTGGTGCCCACGAGTGCCACCGGGGTTTCGCTGTCGGCAAACAGCGCGTCGTCGCCTTTGGTTTCGGCCAGGTGCGTGACGCGTTTTTCCAGCGGTTCTTTGGGCGGCATCAGGTTTTCGAACAGCGGGTCCAGGGGCAGGAACAGACGCAGGTCGCCTTTGTGTGGCTCGGTCTTTTCAGCCTCGGTGACAAAGCGCTGTGGCTCGCCGCTCAGCGGGGTCTTGTCGGCAATCGTCTTGGCCAATTGCTTGGCGGCGACTTCGGCACCGTCCGGTGTCCAGTGGGTGTCGGTGCGCAGGAACACTTGCTTACCGCTCAACTTGGCCTGTTGCAACGGGCCGAGCAGGTCGGGAGCAGGGATGTTGTCTGCGGCAACACGGGCATGGAAGTCCTGGTACAGATTGGCGTGGATGCTCGCCGGTTTTACTTCACCCAGGTGTTCCGGGTACAGGCGCACCTTGGCCGGCACGATCGCCATCACCAGTTGGATGCCTTGGGCTTTAAGCTTCTGGCGTACGCCTTCGACCAGCGCGTAGTTGCCTTGCAGGTTCTGGTCTTCGTTGACGGCGGGGTTGAACTCCTCGTCGCTGTACAACCAGTGATCGCGGCCCAGCACCACGCCAGGGCGGCCTTCATTGAACAGCTTGTAATCCAGCGCCGCCCAGAGGTTGGTGCCGAGGCGCTTGATCGGGAACTCGTCGTCGTAGTGAGTCTCGACGGCCTTGGTCCAGCGGCCGTTGAGCACCGTGGCCTCGGCGTTGGTGCTGAAGCCAAAGAAGCTACGCAGCGACCAGGCGCCCAGGGCCAACAGCAGCACCATGAACAGGCTGATATAGAGGACGCGTAATGAACGGGTCATGGTCGGCTCCCTCAGAATTGGAAGTAAAGGAACGGCGAGAAACTCTGCGCCGACAGTTTGAGAATCGACGCCACGAACAGCAGCAGCACCGCAGCGCGCATGGCGTAGCGTGGCCAGTCAGCGGTCCAGTAGGCCGGTTGCACGGCGGCGTCCTGGCCAACGGTGAAACCTGGCTGGTGGATGCTGCCGGGGTTGTCGCCGGGTACCGCCTTGATCAGGCTTGGGTCGACAGGCTTGGTTTTTTCAGCAGGACGATTGGTGTAGAAATCGCGCAGGCCGAAGAACGCCAAGGTTGCGTACGCCACCACCAGGGTTGCCACTTGCAGGCCGGTGAGGTTGGCGCGGTTGAGTTCCGACAGCGACCACTCACCAAAGCTGAACATCGCTCCGTACATACGGCCGGCGACGTGCAGGTTTTCGGAGCGGAAGATCACCCAGCCCATTACCACCAGCAGGAAAGTGAAGGCCCAGCGAAGGACGTTGAAACTGCGCGGCGCGGTATTGAGGCCAATGGCTTTTTCAATCGCCAGCCACATGCCGTGCCAGGCACCCCACACGATGTAAGTGATGTTCGCACCGTGCCACAGGCCACCGAGCAGCATGGTCAGGAACAGGTTGCGGTAGGTGGTCAGCGTGCCTTTACGGTTGCCGCCCAGAGTGATGTACAGGTAGTCACGCAGCCAGGTAGAGAGGCTGATGTGCCAGCGGCGCCAGAACTCGGTGATCGACTGGCTGATGTACGGCTGCTTGAAGTTTTCCATGAAGCGGAAACCCATCATCAAGCCCAGGCCGATGGCCATGTCGCTGTAGCCGGAGAAGTCGAAGTACAGCTGCGCGGTGTAGGCCAGCGCGCCGAGCCAGGCATCGCCCGTGGTCGGGTTTTGCAGGGCGAAGCAATGGTCGGCCACCACCGCGAGGGTGTCGGCGATAAAGACCTTCTTGATGAAACCCTGCATGAACCGCGTGCAGCCCTCGGAAAACTTGTCGAGGGTGTGGGTGCGGTTGTTGAACTGGTCAGCCAAGTCGCGAAAACGCAATACCGGGCCGGCGATCAAGTGCGGGAAGATCGCCACGAATGCCGCAAAGTCGATCAGGTTGCGCGTCGCCGGAGTGTCGCCACGGTACACGTCGATGATGTAGCTGATGGACTCGAAGATGTAGAACGAGATCCCGATCGGCAACAGCACGTGGGTCAGGATGAACGGCTCCAGGCCGGCTGACTTCATCATCACGTTGATGCTGTCGACGCCGAAGTTGGCGTACTTGAAGTAGCCGAGGATGCACAGGTCGACCACCACGCCCAGCAGCAGCCAGCGTTGGGCCGGCTTGGTGCGCACGCCGGCTGCACCGACCTTGAGGCCGATCCAGTAGTTCCACAGCGTCACCGCCGCGAACAGCGCCAGGAAGTCCACTCGCCACCAGGCGTAGAACACGTAGCTGGCAATCAGCAGCAGCAGGTTGCGATAGCGTTGCCCGCTCAAGTAGTACAAGCCGAGAAAGATCGGCAAGAACAGAAACAGGAACACATTGGACGAGAAAACCATCCCGATCTCTCCATGTTTAACCAACAGTCAAGGGCCGCAGCCCCCCCAAACCCCCCCCCACGAAAAGACGGGGGGGCGGTACAACAATTTCACTGGCAAGCGCGGTTCAAGTGTGGGAGGGGGCTTGCCCCCGATAGCGGTGTGTCATTCAACACAGAGGGCGACTGTTACACCGCCATCGGGAGCAAGCCCCCTCCCACATTTCTAACCGTGTTCCATCAGCTGCCTTTGTTGCCTTTTTCGTGCGACGGGTCGTAGACCTTGGTCAGGTCACCCCCGAGGCGGAAGGTCTTGAACGGCTGCATCCCGTGTTTGCGCTCCACCACATCTGGCGCGCAGGTGTAGAGGGTGCAGAAGGGTTCGAGCCAGGCGAATTTCATGTCCTGCTTCAAGTCCTTCATGTCCTGCTCTTTACCGTTCTTCTGTTCGAAGATCTCCGGATCCTTGACCCCGGCCAGCACTTTGTCGCCCAGGCGTTTGAGCGCGCTGTTGTTTTCCTGGCGCAGATCAACACCGTTGACCAAGGCAAAACTGGCGATCATCGACAGCGGCGGCAGGGCGTAGTTGTGGTACGACAGGGCGCGTTGCTGACGCTTCAATTCGTTGGGCAAGAAGCCTTGGTCGTCGACCTGATTCACGCCGACCTTGTATTCCTTGACCGCCCAATCAAACAGGTCGCGACGGTTGGTGGCGATGGACGTAGCCATCACCGACCAGGCGGCCCAGTAAGAGTGGTTGTTGGTTTTTTCCAGGGGCAGATTGTCCCAATCGCTCACCACTTGGTCGGCCAGTTTGTTGAACCAGGCTTCGATCAGCTGCGATTCCTGCTGGTGATTGGCCAGCGGGTGCGAGTCGGAGAACTTCAAACGCACATAGGCCGAAGCCATGCTGCCCAGTGCCCATTTGCGCATGGACTTGCCGGTGTGGTTGAAGTCCTTGGACATCAACGCATCGGCCTTGGCCCACGACACCAGCCAGTTCAAGGTGCATTCAAGCTGCTCCGGGCGACCGTCACGCATGAACTGCATCACGCGTTTGCTGGTGTCTTTTTCCAGCTTGGTGATGTCGGCCGTGCTGTCACGGAAGGCTTTTTCCGACTGCACGTTCAGCGTGGAGCGGGCCTTGTCGGAGCCTTCGTACTTGCTGCGAAACTGCAGAGGCCCGGTGTAGGGCGTCGGCATGGTGTCGCAGTTTTCCTTGAAGTCGCCCGTCTTGAACGCTTCGATTGGTGCGGAGTAGCCCTGGGGCGGACGCAGTGGGGCGGCGGCGTTGACCGAGCCGGCGAAGATCGCCAGGCCCAGCAACGATGGAATCCATAACTTCTGCATAAGTAACCTCATTGCCCGAGTGAGGCAGTCTTCTGACCGCCGCTTGGGAATACGTTGCGTGTGCAAATTTTCGCTTCGACCTTCTGCGCGGCAGCGCCCGCTTCGGGGCCCTGCACTTCCACGGCCAGCAAGTTCTGCGAGGCCCAGTCTTCATCGGTGCGCAGTTCAAAGGCGAAACGCCCGTCTGTATCGGATGTTTCGGGTTTCTCGATCTTGATGTCCTCGTGGCGCCCGTTCATGTACCAGAGGGTGGCTTGCAAGGTTTTCACCGATGGATCGGCGAAGCGGATATCAACCTGATGGTTGGCGTTGCGCAGGTCTTTGTTCGAACTGTTAACCATCAATTCGTTCTTGCCGGGTTTCAATGTAGTGCTCGCGGTCATCTGCGCGGTCTTGCCTTCGCAGCCGTTGTCGAGCAGCGACATCATCTGGCGGTAGATGGTCTCCTGGTCCAGGCGATACAGCGGCGAGAATTCCCAGATAAGGATTTTCGGCGGGGTCTTCTGGAATTCTTCGCTGCCCAGGTACTGGATCATCGAACCTTCCAGGCCGCCGCCGGGAAAGGCCACGTTGAGAATGTCGGCACCGATTTCCTGCTCCAGGAAGCCGGCGAAGTTGTAGTTCTTGCCGCTGTGGCTGGTGCCCACGAGGGTGATCTGCGGGTTGCCCGAGTCGCCGAACAGGTCGCCGTCACCGGCTTCGCCCTTGGGCTCGGTGGTGAACTGGTCCATGTACTGGATCGCGTAGCTGGTGCCGCACAATTGCCCGGCCATGTTGTGCAGGGTGCCGGTCTTGCCCATGCGCCCGGAGCGCTTGGTCTCGAATTCACGCTTCGGAATATCGGCAAACTCAGGCATCGCACGCACTTTGGCGCCGACGATTTTCGCAGTGCGCTGGGCGCCGTATGGGGTCCAGTGCTGGTCGCCACGGAAGTAGAAATCGTGGGCCGGCAGTTCATCCGGCAGTTGCTCATTGGTGAGCGGCGACAGGTCCGGCACCACGTAGCCCATCTTGGCGAAACGGCCGAGCATGGTTTTGTAGTTGCCCAGGGCCTTGTCGAAGTCGAACTTGGCTTTCTCTTCAGGGTTGAGTTTGTTGCGGTTCACCAGGCCACGGGTCGGCTGGTAGACCACCACCAGTTCCACGCCCTTGGCCTTGAACGCATCGTGCAGTTGTTGCATGCGTTTGTAGCCGGCGGGGCTGGTGTCGAATTCGGTGCGCAAGTCTTCCTGGGTACGGAACAGCCAGTCGCCCTGGGCTTCTACCAGGGTGGTGAAGTTCTGCTGGTAGCGCGTGGTGTAGTTCTTCGCGTCATGGGCGGCCGGGCACAGGCTGCAGCACGGTTCGGCGGTGAAGGTCGGTGCCTTCAGTTCGTCGGCGCGTACGCCCTGGCTGGCCGCGAGCAGGCCGAGGGTCAGACCCGAGAGGCTCAGCAGTTTGATCATGTGTGGGTGCATAAGGGTCATCCTCAGTCCTGCATTTCGGTCTGGCGTTCGACAGGGTCGATCAGCACGGCTTTCTGCTGGCGTACCAGCAGGTCGAGAATTTCTTCCTGGCGTTCGCCTAGGACGCCGGAGAAGCTGATGCCACTGGATTTGGTCGGCGCCAGCATCGACACGCGATACAGCTCAATGCTCAGCGGCGAGTCGATGGACAGCGGCCCGCTGCCGTTCCCTGCCAGCTCACCGCCGACCACGATCAGCGAGACCTTGGCGTCGAATGGGTCGAGGGCGATGTCGCGGTCGGTGTCGGTCAAATCCTTGATGTGGCCGTACACGCCGGTCAGGCCGTTGGCCATCGAGGTGTTTTCGTACAGCTTGATGTTCACGCTGTTACGCACACGAATGCCGTGGCGACGGTTGCTGATCACCTTGTTGCCCCACAACAGGTTGTCGCCGCTCTCATAGAGGGTGATGCCGTCAGTGTGGTTGCGGTAGATCTCGTTGTCGGCGATCAGGTTGTTGACGCTATTACGGTCGATCACCAGGCCCGAAAGCTTGTTGTCGTAGCTGCGGTTGTTGAAGATGAAGCTGTCGTTCACTTCTCGGGAAATGATGATGCCGTGCTTCTTCTTTGTGCCGTAGACGGTGTTGTCCGCGATGATCAGGCCGTGGGAGCGGTCGTGGGGGTCAATGCCGTAGACGATGTTGTCTTTGTAGGTATTGCCCTTGATCACGAAGCCCGTGGTCTCATAGCAGTAGAAGCCGTACCACATGTCCGAGAACTCGGAGTCGATGATCCAGCCGGTCGGTTCAGGGCGCTTGAGCACCTTGGCCATGTTCGGCGTGTACTGGGAAATACTCACCCCGTACGACTTACTGTTGGCGTAGCCGAAACTGGCCATCTTGGTCTTGGAGATGTACGTCTCGGTGCCGCCCCAGGCCAGCAGGAACGGGCGGAATTCCTTCGGCGACTTGAACAGCGCCGGGCCGTTGGCCTTTTCGTCCCAACCGGTGATTTTGGTGTCACGCACAAACAACTGGCCGTCGTTGATCAGGAACGAACCGGCCTGTTGGGACAGGCGCAGCTCCTGGGTCTTGTTATCGATGTCCAGGATGCCTTTGCGCCCGACCACGATCGGCAACTTGGCCAGGAACACACCCGGCGAGGTTTCGCTGAAGTACTGCTTGGGCACTTTACCCAGCAAGTCCTTGAGGTTCATGTAGCCGTCGTCGACAAAGATCGCCTGTGGAATGCCGTGTTGGCGCACCACCCATTCGGCCATCTTGTTGTCGCCGCCGATAAAGTCCTTGAGGGCGTCTTCCTGCATCATGCGGCGGATGCTGATTTTGCCGGGCTTGCTGCGCACGATCTTCTTTTCCATCGCGGCGGCGGTGTAGCCCGACAGGTCCGGCAGGGTCGGCTTGGCCATTTCCAGCGGCGCCGTAGGCGGGCTGGAAATGGTGTAGGTCTTGGCCTGTTGCAGTTCCTTGGCGATGGTCGGCGCCTTGGCCGCCGTATCGGCGAACGCTGTGGCGCTGGCCATCAGCATTGCCGCGACGAGTAGGCTTTGAGCATTCATTGCGCAGGCTCCCATCAGAATTTCCAGACCACGTCGACAAAGGCGCGGTGCATGTAGGAGTCGACTTTGCTGCCATAAGCGTCGCCCGGTTTGAACACACCGGCACGGAAACGCACCAGGGCCGAAGGTTCGTCAACCGACTGGCTGAGCGCGGCCGGCAGAAGGCCTTTCTTGAAGTACTTGGTGACGACCAGGTCCATCTCCTGACCGAGGTCTTTCTTGCCGTCGGCCAGTGGCAAGGAGGTGCTGGCGACGATGTCACCGGCGGCGTCGGTGGTGTTATCCAGCGCGGCAATGCCGTTGCTGCTCACCGGCTTGTTGCCATCCACGCGCCAGAACTTGTGGTACACCAGGCTGGCGTCGTAGTCCTCGCGCAACTGCCAGGACCCGAACAGGCTCATGGACTGCATGTTGTTCATCTCGCCGCGAAACGCTTCGCCGAAGCGGTGCACGCGGGACTGAGTACCGGTCCAGTTCGAACGGTTGCTTTGCAGGCCGTTCTGCTCGTAATCGGCGCTGGCGCGGGAGTAAGCCGCACCCACTTGCCACTGCGGGTCGAGGCGCAGGCGCACGCCGATATCGGTGGCCCAGCCACTGAGATTGTCACTGCGCTTGGCCTGATCGGGGCTCGAACCGTCGGACTTCAACGCGTTGACTTTGTCGCGGTCGCCACGCATGCCCGTCACGCTCGCCCAGTAGTTGACGGTGTTGGTGTTGCGCCAGTTGTAGGCGTCGCTGTTGGCTTCGATGCCGAGCCAGGTCAGGTCGCCGTTTTCGCGCTTGTCCAACGAGTCGGTGGGTTGACCCGGTTCCGGGTAGTCGAGCTTGCCGTTGTCATGGGTGTGATGACCGCGCAGGCCGATCCACTGACCTGGCGTCCACTGGTAAGCGGCGTCGGCGTAGAGGTGCTGGCGGTCCTTGTCGACAGGCGACAGTTCCTTGAGGTCGGTGCGGTATTCGCTGAAGCGTTCGGCGACGCCCACGTTGGCTTTGAGCAAGGTGGTGTCGAAGGTCCAGTTCAGCGCTTCGATGTTGGTGTCGCGCCATTGGCCGTCGTCATTGCGCAGGCGTTGGCGACCGAGTTTGAGGATCTCGCCAGGGTAGGGCGTGAAGCCGCTGTAGCCGACCCAGAATTCGCGCATCGCCAAGTAGTTCTTCTTGGTCTTGCGGTCGTTGTTGGTGGTTTGCTGGTTTTCGTCGTCGGCCGACTGTTGCAGGGTGTCGGTCTCGATGATGTCGCTCGATGCAACCGCCTGGCCCATGGCGTAGGCGCTCCAGTTGCCGCTTTCACCGTAGATCCACGGGCGCAGGTCGATACCGACGCCGTTGACGTCGCCGCCTTTTTGCGTGCCCAGGTCGCGGTCATCTTCGGACTGGCCGGTGATTTTCACTTCCAGGCCGAAGTTCTTGGCTTCGGTCAGCGCGGCCAGGGTCGGGCACGACCACAGCAGGGCGAAGGTCAGGCCAATACCGGCCTTGACGAATGGATTGAGCTTCATAGGGATTCCTCGCCGTCGTCTTCTTCATCCAGGGCGTGCAGTTGCAACGTGCTCTGGGCCAGGGTGCCGCGGGCGGCCAGTTCCTGTTGCACCAGGCGTTGGCCCTGGGCGCGTTGTTCCGGCGTCAGCGGTGCTTCGAGCTGGGTGGCCAGCTCAACGGCTTGCGGGGTGTCCTGGGCTTTGGCCAATTGGCTGAAGACATAGGCGTTCAATGGGTCGGGCTTGGTGCCCTTGCCTTGGGAAAACAGTTGGGCGATGGCGAAGTCGGCGCTGTTCTGGCCGTTTCGCGCCGCGGTCAGCAAGTGGTCCAGGGCTTTTTGCGGGTAGACCTTGCCGAGGTAGCCACGGCGGTAGATCTGGCCGAGGTAGTAATCGGCAGCGACTTCCTTGCCCACGGCTTTTTCGAAGTGTGCTTCGGCGGCCTTGGCATCGGCCGGTACCCACTTGCCTTCGTAGTAGAGCTTGCCCAGGAGCAGTTCGGCGCGAGGCTGGTCGGCGGCGCGGCCGTTGTCGAGGTACTTCATCATTTGGTCGACGTCGCCCAGTTCCGGGAAGTCGTAGAGCAGTTGCGCGAGGCTGACCCAGGACGCCGGGTAGCCAGGGGCGATTTTTTCCAGCAGGGCCTGGGCGGTTTTTTCGTCCGGCGTGCCAAGGGTGGCATCGCCGAGCACACGGGCGACGCTGTCGACGCGCTGGGCAGTGACGGTGCCACGGCTGTAACCGGCTTCCATCTGCTTGAGCAATTCGGCCTGTTTTTCCGGCGCGGCTTGTTTCTGATAGACCGTGGCCAGCTCGACGTAGCAGATATCGGTGGTGTTCAGCGCGGCTTTGCAGATGCGCTCCACATCATCCAGGTGCTGGTCGTAGGTGCCTTGGGTGCGATACAGCAGCACTTGGGCAAGGCCGGCTTCCGGGTAACCGTCGGCCTGCCATTTGCTGATTTGCTGCTGGGCGTTCACATTCGGGAAGCTGTGCGGGTATTGCAGGTACAGCATCGCCAGTGGAATCAGGGTGTTGCCTTCACCATTGGCAAAGGCTTTTTTCAGCAGGCCTTCAGCTTCATGGTGCTCGGCTTCGGTGGAGCCAGGCTTGGCCACCAGCAGGCGCCCCAGGCGAGCCTGGGCGCGCGGCGAAGTGTCCGCCGCTGCACGGTAAGTGGCTTCGGCCTGTTTGATTTGCGCCGGATCGCGGGTGCCTACCTGGATATCGGCCAGGCCCACTTGGGCCTCGCTGTAACCCAGTTCTGCCAGTTGCTGGTAATTCTGCTGCGCGGTGACGGTGTCGCCACGCTTAAGCGCTTCATTGGCCAGGCGTTGGTCGGGCAGGCCGGCGCAACCGGCGAGGCTCACCGCAATAGCCAGCAACGCCACCGAACCCATGTGGGAGGGGGCTTGCTCTCGATACAGGCGACCCGGTCCGTCAGGCAAACCGCGCTGATCCCATCGCGAGCAAGCCCGCTCCCACAGGGATTGCGGTGTTTTTAGGCGCGTCATCACAGGCATCTCCTCGCTTACAGTCCGGCAGCCATGGCTTTATCGATCAGCCAGTTCAGCGATGGGCCGCGGTCGCTGGTGACTTCCACCGGGCGGCCGGCGAATGCGCTGTCCAGCGGTGCATCAGGCTTGATCTGTACGCGGATGTCGGAGGACAGATCGGCGCTGTTCAGGCTGGTGCTGCTGACGATGGTGCCGGTACGCACTTGGTCTTCGTCGGCAACCTGGAAGCTCACTGGCGTACCTGGGCGCACGTCGCCGAACTGGCGATAGGTGAAACGCGCTTCCACGTTGGCCGGAGCGCCGCGTGGCACCAGTTGGAAGATCACATCGCCTTTGCTGGCGTACTGACCGTCGGCGACCATTTGCTGGGCAACCACGCAATCACACGGCGAGGTCAGGGTGCCGGTCATTTGCTTGCCGAACAGTTCTTCAACCTTGGCCGGTTGCAGCTGGTCTTCGTCCAAATGGCCCTTGAGCACATCCAGCATGCTGGTGCTGAAGGTCGCCAGCGGCGCGCCTTTGGCGGCGATCGCGTCACCTTTGAGCAGGCTTTGCACGGTGCCGTCGCGCGGCATCGTCACGTTCATACCCGGCACGCTGACCAGACCGGCCTGGGCGTGGCTGACGAAGTACATGCCGTACACCGACTTGAAGACAAACCCGAACGCCGCCAGGCCCACGATGAAGATCCCCGCGCTGAACGTCACTGCACGTAGGCGACCGAGTGCGGTCATGCCGCTGCCGCTGTCCTTGACCTTGCGCGCCTTGGTGAAGTTGTCGCGTTGCAGGGTCGCCAGCACGTCACCCATGGACACGATGTCGCCGGACAAGTGCGAGGTGATCAGGTGGCGCAGGGTGGAAATATCCTGCTGTTCCAGGTTCTGGAACTGGCAACCGGTACGGCCGCTCTGGCGGTCGTAAGAGCGGATCTGCAATTCGACGTCCATCGCCAGACCGAGGTTATCGATCACGAACTGCAGGCGGCCCTTGTGCACTTCACCGACGTTGAGCGGTTGGGTTGCAGTGAATGCCAGGCCACCGGCGGACAGGTCCAGAACCCGCGCCTCGGTGGGTTTGCCGTCATTGCCGAAGAAGCGCAATTTGGCCGGGATTTTTACCCGTGCGTGTTGGCGTTGGGCTTCGGATTCGTGGACAACATTGACGTTTGCTTGGCTGTTCATAATTTTCGATTTCCTAGTTAATTCAGGCTTGGCAGGGTCAGACCATCATCAGCAACACGGCGACGAAAATGCTGCCGGCGGAGAAGGTCATGGTCCGAGACGACCAGGTGTTGAACCAACGTTGAAAGCTGGCCAAATCGCGGGTCAGTTTGGTGTCCTGGCGAGTCCAGGACTGTTGATCAAGGCGGAAGAACACGTAGATCTTCACCAGCGCGCCCATGATCTGGTTGTAATAGAGAATCGCCGGGTAAGCCGGGCCGATCTTGTGGCCGGAACACGACAGCAACAGCGTGAGGATCAGGCGGGTAATACCGATCCACAGCAGGTACGCGAGGATGAACGCGCCGCCGTATTTGAAGGTGGCGATAATCGCCACGGTCAGGCCGAGCAGGGAGGTCCACATCGACACGCGCTGGTCGAACAGCACCACGCTGGTGAACAGACCGAGGCGGCGTACGCCCAGGCCGAGGGCGCGGGAGTTCTGGCGCAGGTTGTTGCCGTACCAGCGGAACATCAGCTTGCGGCTGGCCTTGATAAAGCTCTTTTCCGGCGGGTGTTCCACGGTGTTGATCGCGGCGTCCGGCACGTAGAAGGTGTCGTAGCCCAAGCGCATCAGGCTGAACCAGCTGGACTTATCGTCGCCGGTGAGGAACTTGAAGCGGCCCAGGCGCCAGTGTTGCAGCGAGTCGCTTTCCACGTCGGCGATAAAGCCCGGGTCGGTGACCACGCTGGCACGGAACACCGACATGCGACCGGTCATGGTCAGCACGCGCTTGGACAGGGCCATGGAGCACATGTTGATGTGGCGCTGGGCGAAGCGCAGTTTGTGCCACTCGCTCATGATGTAGCCGCCGCGTACTTCGCAGAACTCGTTGGTGGTCAGGCCGCCGACATTGCCGAACAGCTGGAACCACGGCACGGTTTTGCGCACTACGCCTTCGGCAAGCACGGTGTCGCCATCGATCACCGCCACCACGGCGCGGTCGTCCGGCAAGTGGCGGGAGATGGCGCGGAAACCGAAGGCCAGGCCGTCGCGCTTGCCGGTGCCGGCGATGCGCACGAAGTCGAGCTTCACGTGCTCTGGAGGGTTCATCTTCTCCCAGAGGCTCTTGACCAGCAGCTCATCGGACATTTCCACCAGCGAGCAGACCACGGTGGTGGGGAAGCCGCATTCGATGGCCTCGCGGATCACGGAGCTGTAGACCTGCGCGGTGGTCAGCGCATCGATCCTGAAGCTTGTAACCATCAGGAACACGTGGGACGGGTCGGCAGACTTGCCCAGCTTGCGCACTTTACGACGCAGGTGCGGGTAGACCACGTACAAGAACAGCATGCCGCGAAAGAAATGCGTAGCACCCATCGAATAGCGCCAGATACCGACGGCGCCAATCAGGAAAATAAAATTCTTCGACTCGGAGTCGAACGTACTCGCCGGCAACAGCAGGGCGAGACCCATCAGCAGGCTGAGGAAGAACAGCCAGCCGGCGGATTGCAGTAGTACGTGTTTTAACTTGGACATAAGCATCTTCCGAAGGTGAAGGAGGTTTCAGGCGGCGAGCGCTGGGGATGGAAACGCGCGCCGCCTGAAACTTGCCGTTGCTGTTACCAGCAGATGCCTTCGGTGCGACCGGTCGCGCAGGTGGCTTTGGACATGAAGCCCACCAGGTCGATCACTTGCTTGCCGTGCGGTGCGTTCTGCGCCAGGGCGCGGAATTTCTCGTCACGGTTACCGAGGATGATCACGTCGGAGTTATTGATCACGTCGTCGAAGTCCGAGTTGAGCAGGGACGACACGTGCGGGATCTTGCCTTCGATGTAATCTTTGTTCGCACCGTGGACACGGGCGTACTCGACGTTGCTGTCGTAGATGCTCAGGTCGAAACCTTTGCCGATCAGCATTTCTGCCAGCTCTACCAGCGGGCTTTCACGCAGGTCGTCGGTACCGGCCTTGAAGCTCAGGCCCAGCAGGGCGACTTTGCGTTTGTCGTGGCCGGCAACGATGTCGAAGGCGTTCTGCACCTGGGACTCGTTGCTGCGCATCAGCGAGTTGAGCAGCGGCGCTTCCACGTCCAGGGTGCTGGCGCGGTAGGTCAGGGCGCGCACGTCTTTTGGCAGGCACGAGCCGCCGAACGCAAAGCCTGGGCGCATGTAGTACTGGGACAGGTTGAGGGTCTTGTCCTGGCAGACCACTTCCATCACTTCACGACCATCGACGCCGACGGCCTTGGCGATGTTGCCGATCTCGTTGGCGAAGGTCACCTTGGTGGCGTGCCACACGTTGCAGGTGTACTTGATCATCTCGGCAACGGCGATGTCCTTGCGGATGATCGGTGCGTCGAGTTCTTCGTACAGGGATTGCAGGACATCGCCGGAAGCTTTGTCGAACTCGCCGATGACGGTCATCGGTGGCAAGTCGTAGTCGGCGATGGCGGTGGATTCACGCAGGAATTCCGGGTTGACCGCGACACCGAAGTCGACGCCGGCTTTCTTGCCGGAGCAGTCTTCGAGGATCGGGATTACCACGTTGGCCACGGTGCCTGGCAGTACGGTGCTACGTACGACGACGGTGTGGCGGGTGGCTTTGTCACGCAGGACAAAACCGATCTCGCGGCACACGGCTTCGATGTAGTCGAGTTCCAGATCGCCGTTTTTCTTGCTCGGCGTACCGACGCAAATCATCGACAGGTCGGTATCACGGATGGCGTCGGCGAAGTTGGTGGTGCCGCGCAGTCGACCGGTTTCGATACCCTGGCTCAACAGCTCGCCCAGACCCGGTTCAACGATTGGCGATTTGCCAGCGTTGATCAGGTCGATCTTATCCTTGGAGATGTCTACGCCTACCACTTCGTGGCCACGGGCAGACAAGCAACCGGCACACACTGCGCCAACGTAACCTAGACCAAATATGCTGATGCGCATCGCATTTACCTCTGTGTTAATCATGCCAATTAATGGCCGGAGTTCATGTTTGCAAGCGTCACAAATGCCACGAAAGTTAGGCGAATAGACGCCGACTTACCGCGTACAGGCATGTTGAATAATGAGTGACTAACGATTGCACTCAAGTTGTGCGCAACTTGGCCTTATTGTTGGGACCTGCCCTCAAATGCAGCCGGCCTTCCTGGGAGAAGGGCCTGGCGCCAGTGCCGCAGGGCTTTGATAGAGGCGGCAAGCCTTTAAATATCAATGCCTTGGGTTATGTCACTGACCATTAGGGGAGGCTTAGCCCTGGCCTTATAGGGAGAAGCAAATCATCCTTGTCGCCGCTCTTAATTAATCGGTTGGCAATATGACCAATGAGTCAAAGTTTAATATGACAACTTCGCTACTTCCGTTGGTCGCCATGTAAGTCATCTCCTACAGAAACAGAGAATTTCGTTACCGGTGGTATGAGCCGTGCTTTGGGACGAAGTTCCAGACCGCCTATCTAGAGCGCTGAAATTTCTTGAAATATTAGGAGGGATGGCACTAGTACTATATTGATAGCACTTGCTATTTGGGCCAGTAGTTATAGGGAGTTGGCTTGGAGAGATAGTTTTGTGCCACTAGTGTTTTAAAAAAGTGGTGCCACTACGAAAAAAATTTAGAAATGTCGAGTGAAAGAAACGTTAGGAATGCGACAGGATATTTTTTGACGTCAAAACGTTGGCGTTTATCGGATTCAACGCAGATAAAAATGTGGGAGGGGGCTTGCTCCCGATAGCGGTGTATCGGTCACCCAATCAGTGACTGACACCCTGCTATCGGGAGCAAGCCCCCTCCCACATTTGAACATCGGTGCTGTTGAGAGCTTTATTCCGGTGCGTGATCGCGCAAAAACACCAGGTTGTCCGGTTTGGACTGCTCCGCATTGAAGCGATAACCCTGCACATCGAACTGCTTGAGCTTGGCGGGATCGTTGATGCGTTCTTCAATCACAAAGCGGCTCATCATGCCCCGGGCCTTTTTGGCGTAGAAGCTGATGATCTTGTATTGGCCATTCTTCAGGTCTTTGAACTCGGTGTTGATGATCCGCGCGTTCAGGGCTGTGCGCTTGACCGCCGAGAAGTACTCGTTGGACGCCAGGTTGAGCAGCACGTCATCGCCTTGCTCGGCCAGGGCTTCGTTCAGCCATTCGCTGATGCGCGTGCCCCAGAAGGCGTACAGGTCCTTGCCACGTGCGTTGGCCAGTTTGGTGCCCATCTCCAGGCGATACGGCATCATCAGATCCAGAGGGCGCAGCAGGCCGTAAAGGCCCGAGAGCATGCGCAGGTGGTCCTGGGCGTAGCTGAAGTCGGCATCGGTGAAGGTGTCGGCGTTGAGGCCGGTATACACGTCGCCCTTGAATGCCAGCAAGGCTTGTTTGGCGTTTTCGGGGGTGAAAGCCGGGGTCCAGCTGCCGAAACGTGCGGCGTTGAGGCCGCCGATTTTGTCGGAGACGTGCATGAGTTCGCTGATTTGCGCTGGGCTGAACTCACGCAGTTGCTCGATCAATTCCTGGGAGTGGTCCAGGAACTGCGGCTGGGTGAAGCGTGGGGTCGCCGGTTTTGATTCGAAATCGAGGGTTTTGGCGGGGGAAATCACCGTCAGCATGAAGTCGTCTCCTGTAATCGTGGGGGGATTCTAGGGGCTCGGGCGTTTTGACTCCACCTATGATGGCGATAGGCGCGATCCGCTATGATGGCCGGTGACTCTGGAGAGGGAGACCCTGCGTGCGAATAGCGCTTTTGTTGTCGGCTTGCCTGCTGTGCCTGAATGCCCAGGCGGCACCGGTGGATGTAGCCAGCCTGGACCGTGGCACCTGGCCTGAAAAACTCAGCAGCCCTGCGCTGTTCGACGTAGCCTCGCGCGCCGAAATCCTGATGTTCGCCCGCAGCCTGTTGGCCAGTGAGTCCCTGGATGACGCGGCGCTCAAGCAGCGCCTGGGCCTGAGGATCATCAACCAGGCCGCCATCGACGACCTGCGCCGCCAGCTCTGGCAACGCCTGCTGGAAAACTACACCGTCGCCCAGCAGAGCTGCGAGGTGGATGCCTCGTTCTGCTACCTGGTGGAAAACATGGACGACCTGCGCGAACAGGCCGGCAAGTTCGAAGTCAGCCAAGACTCCTTCTATATAGGTTGGGCCGCCCCCAGCCATACCTTCCATGAACGTTACCTGGACGAACTGCTGAGAAAGGCCGCGCTTTTCCCGCAGATCAGCAGCGAAGTTGCTCGGTTTGGCGACCATGAGCGCAATGGCGACGAATTCAACGACCGCCTGTTCCTGCTGACGTTCGACGGCGGCCCTGCACCGGTCAGCGGCAATACCGACTGGCTCGCCGACTACCTGCGCAAGCAGAAGATGAACGCAACGTTCTTTGCCCTCGGCAGCAGCTTGCAAACCCGTGTGGAGCGCAGTTCCGCCGCGCAAGTGGAGGCGTTGTACCAAGGCCAATGCGTCGGCACCCAGGGTTGGCAGTACCGCTCCCACAGCCATTGGGTGGACTGGCAGAGCTCCGTCACCCGCAGTGCGTCGTTGGTACAGAACCTGATGCCGGAAAACTACGTGCCGCTGTTCCGCCCACCGTACGGCCAGCGCCGCGCGGACAGTCAGGGCTTCTTTCAATCCCAGGGTTTGCAGGTGGCGTTGTGGGACATCGATTCCCAGGATGATCCAGGCAAGCTCAAGGCCGAGGAGTCGATGCAGCGCGTGCTCACACTGATGTTGCTATGGCGCAAAGGGGTGATTGTGTTTCACGACACTCAAGACAAAGCGCGGGTGGCATTGCCGCTGTTGCTACAGGCAACGGCGCAGAGTGGCTTGGGTTGGCAGGACTGCCGGGAAGCATTTCGTTAAAAAGATGAAGTGCCCGGCCCTGTTGGGTATGAGGCGTTTTCGGGGTGATTTTGTGCGACATTTCGATGCAGGCGGACTTCCGACTTTAACGGGGTGCATGGCACTCGGCTAGTGCTATTCGTCATCCTGAAAAATAAACTTCAAAAAAGCGTCAAAGTGCTTTTTCCTGTCATGGGTTTTGCGGTATTACGAAGTCAGATCGCCGAAACCTGCAACACAGGTGGCGTCTTCCAAGACTCCTCATGTGGGCACTGCGCTTGACGTCACTCAGGTGCAGTCGGTGGTCGAATCAAGGCGCAGCACTGTCGTGGTATTGCGTCGACTGGCTCCCACAAAGGTGACCGAGTATGGATGATCATGGACGCACCCCTTCTTCCGACCAGCCAATCCTTTATGTGCTTGATACCAACGTATTGATCCACGATCCAAACGCACTGCTCAATTTCGAAGAGCACCACGTCGCCATCCCGATGATCGTGCTTGAGGAACTCGACAAACTCAAAAGTGGGCACCACAGCGTTGCCGCCGAATGCCGCCAGGCCATCCGCCTGATCGACAAGACCCTGGGCGAAGCGTCACCCGAGGACGTTGAAGTCGGCGTGCCGATCCAGCGTGGCAAGAGCGGGCCCAAGGGCTTGCTGTCGATTCTGATGAGCAAGCGCAGCGAGCCCAACAGCCTGCTGCCGGAAAACCTCAACGACAACAAAATCATTAACCAATTGATCGACCTGCACGCGCGTGACAAGGACTTGCGCCTGGTGTTGGTGACCAAAGACATCAATATGCGCCTCAAGGCCCGAGCGTGTGGGATCGCGGCCGAGGACTACAGCACCGACCAACTGGTCGATGACGTTTCAATGCTGTCCCGTGGTTATCACACGGTGACCGGTTCCTTCTGGGACCTCGTGAGCAAGGTCGAAACCCGTCAGGACCATGGCCGCACCTGGCACCAGGTACAACTGATCGACAACCTGCCGGCCGTGCACATCAATGAATTCATCATCGACGAACAGGGCTTCGTGGGCTGGATCAAAGAGATCCAGGTCGACAAGCTGCTGATCCTCGACCTGCATCAGGAACCCCTGTTGCACCAGGAAGCCTGGGGCCTGAAACCGCGCGACATCTACCAGAGCCTGGCGCTGTATGCGCTGCTCGATCCGGACATCCACCTGGTCAACCTGACCGGCGCTGCGGGTTCCGGTAAAACCATCCTCGCCCTGGCTGCCGCCATCGAGCAGACCATGGTGACCAAGCGCTATCGCCGCATCATCGCCACCCGCTCCGTGCAGGGGCTGGACCAGGAAATTGGCTTCCTGCCCGGCACCGAAGCGGAAAAAATGGAGCCGTGGCTCGGGGCGATCACCGACAACCTCGAAGCCTTGCACATGGATGACGAAAACACCCATGGCAGCGTCGACTACATCCTCAGCAAAGTGCCGTTGCAGTTCAAATCCCTCAACTACATCCGAGGTCGCAGCTTCCAGCAGAGCCTGATTTTGATCGATGAATGCCAGAACCTCACGCCGCACCAGATGAAAACCATCATCACCCGTGCCGGCGCTGGTTCCAAAGTGGTGTGCCTGGGCAACCTGGCACAGATCGACACCCCTTACCTGTCCGCGACCAGCTCCGGGCTGACCTACCTGACTGAACGCTTCAAAGACTTCCCGAACGGCGTGCACATTGCGCTGCAGGGTGTTCCACGTTCGATCCTGGCTGAATACGCAGAGTCTCATTTGTAAATGCGGTCAGTGTGGGAGGGGGCTTGCTCCCTCCCACATTTTGTTGTGTGTTGGGTTTACAATCGCGGCTCCTGATCAGGAGTATCGCTGTGCTGACTCATCTCGATTCCCAAGGTCGCGCCCATATGGTCGACGTCACCGACAAGTCCGTGACGTTCCGTGAGGCGGTGGCTGAAGCGCGGGTGCGCATGTTGCCAAGCACCCTGCAAATGATTGTCGACGGCGCCCATCCCAAGGGCGACGTGTTTGCCGTGGCCCGCATCGCCGGGATCCAGGCAGCAAAAAAAACCAGTGATCTGATCCCCCTGTGCCATCCGCTGATGCTCACCGGCGTCAAGGTCGAACTGAGTGCCGATGGCGAGGACGCGGTGCATATCGTGGCGCGCTGCAAGCTGTCCGGGCAAACCGGCGTGGAGATGGAAGCATTGACGGCAGCCAGCGTCGCTGCGCTGACCCTCTACGACATGTGCAAGGCCGTGGATCGCGGCATGACCATCGAAAGTATTCGCCTGCTGGAAAAGCTGGGCGGCAAGAGCGGGCATTTCAAGGCGGATCAAGTATGAGTATTAACGTCCTGTTTTTTGCGCGCTACGCCGAATCGGTGGGCTTCGATTCGCTGGAGATGGAAGGTGAGTTTGCCACCGTGGATGCCGTGCGCCTGGCGCTGGCCAGTGACCCGGAGTTTGCAGTCCTCAACGAGCCAAGTCTGATGTGCGCCCGCAATGAGGAGTTGTGCAGTCTCGACGAACCGGTACACGCCGGAGACGAAGTTGCCTTCTTCCCGCCCGTGACCGGAGGCTGAGCATGGCCATCCGTGTGCAGGTTGAGGCGTTTGATCCCGGTGCTGAAGTTAACGCAATGCACGCGGCCAACGTGGGCGTGGGCGCGGTGGTGAGTTTTGTCGGTTATGTACGCGACTTCAATGATGGTCGCGACGTATCGGGGATGTTCTTGGAGCATTACCCCGGTATGACCGAAAAGGCCCTGGCCAAGATCGCCGTGGAAGCAGAGCAGCGTTGGCCGTTGCTCAAGCTGGACGTATTGCACCGCGTCGGCGCGTTGGAGCCGGGTGAGCCGATTGTGTTTGTCGCGGCAGCCAGTGCCCATCGCCAGGCTGCGTTTGATGCTTGTGCGTTTGTGATGGATTACTTGAAGACGCGAGCGCCGTTCTGGAAGAAGGAAAATACCAGTGAGGGTGCGCGCTGGGTGGAAGGGCGGGACAGCGACCACGCTGCAGCGGATCGCTGGAAGTAGCCAGCCGAACACAGAACCAAATGTGGGAGGGGGCTTGCCCCCGATAGCGGTGTGTCAGTCAATTTAGGTATCGACTGATCCACTGCTATCGGGGGGCAAGCCCCCTCCCACATTTTTGACCGGGTTTCAGCTTACGGGCGCTTGCGTTCTACAGCTCGCAGCAAGTGCGTCGGCGGTGTCTCGCAGCTGATCTTGCGACCCAGCAACGTCTCGATCGACGGCAACTGATACGAGTCATCTTCCCCGGCAAAGCTGATCGACACACCCGCTGCGCCCGCACGGCCAGTACGGCCAATCCGGTGCACATAGTCGTCCGGTACTTCCGGCAGGGTGAAGTTGATCACGTGGCTGATGCCATCGATGTGAATCCCACGGCCCGCCACGTCAGTGGCCACCAGCACGCGGATCTTGCCTTCGCGGAAGCCTTCCAGTGTCTTGATGCGCTTGTGTTGCGGCACATCGCCGGACAGTTGCGCGGCGTTGACACCATCACGTACCAGACGCTCTTCGATGCGGCGTACTTCGTCTTTGCGGTTGGCGAAAACCATCACGCGCTCCCAACCGTTGTCGTTGATCAGGTTGTAGAGCAGTTTGTACTTGTCGGCACCGGCCACCGCGTAGATGTGCTGTTCGACGTTTTCGCTGGCGACGTTCAGCGCTTCAATCTCGACGATGGACGGGTCGGTGGTCCACTGCTTGGCGAGGTTCATCACGTCTTCGGTGAAGGTCGCGGAGAACAGCAGGGTCTGACGCTCGTTTTTCGGCGGGGTCTGACGAATGATCTGGCGCACTTGCGGGATGAAACCCATGTCGAGCATGCGGTCGGCTTCGTCCAGCACCATCACTTCGACCATGTCCAGGTGCACGTCGCCGCGCTGGTTGAAGTCCAGCAGGCGGCCAGGGGTCGCTACCAGAATGTCGCAGTGGCGGGCTTCGAGGTGTTTGAGCTGCTTGTCGAAGTCCATGCCACCGACGAAGGTCATCACGTTAAGGCCGGTGTATTTGGTCAGGTCGGCGGCGTCCTTGGCGATCTGCACCACTAGCTCCCGGGTCGGGGCGATGATCAGCGCGCGCGGTTCACCCATGTAGCGCTCTTTCGGCGGCGGCGTTTGCAGCAGCTGGGTGATGATCGAGATCAGGAACGCGGCGGTCTTGCCGGTGCCGGTCTGGGCACGGCCGATGGCGTCTTTGCCGGCAAGGGTGAAGCCCAATACCTGCGCCTGGATCGGCGTGCAGTACGGGAAGCCCAGGTCCTGGATGGCGTGCATCAGTTCCGGGGCCAGTTTGAAGTCGTGGAAACGGGTTTTACCTTCCTGGGGCTCGACGACAAAGTCTTCGAGTTTCCATGGGATCACCGGCGGTTTAGGGGCGCGTTCCCGGCGAGGCTTGGGGGCGGGCGCGGCTTCAGCCTGAGGGGTTGCCTGTTCGGGCGATGTCACCGGCGGCGTCTTCGGCTGCGCGATAGGAGCGGTCCGGTCGGGCTGTTGGCCGTCATTGCGGCTGCCGGAGGCGGGGACAGGAGCACTGGGG
Organism: Pseudomonas sp. H1_D04; assembly: GCF_054683855.1. Lineage (NCBI taxonomy): Bacteria > Pseudomonadati > Pseudomonadota > Gammaproteobacteria > Pseudomonadales > Pseudomonadaceae > Pseudomonas > Pseudomonas sp. H1_D04. The sequence goes on along the minus strand of NZ_CP162826.1, from coordinate 1,015,656 downwards.
ACAGGCGCGAGCGGCTCAGCCTCGCTTTTGCCGAACATCTTCTTAAGTGCTTTGAGCACGGTGATCTCATTAATTGGTTAAGGAATGTACGCCGGGCAGTGTAATGCAAGAATCGGGCGCGGCGTAGTGTGTCTGTCATACGGCTACATAAATGCGGAGTATCAGCCTAGGCGAGCGCTCAACCAGGCGCCAATATCGTGTATCTCCTGAGGTAACACTTCGTGGCCCATTGGGTATTCCTGCCATGTCACGGTGACACCACGGCTCTTCAGGTGTTCGTAAGCCGTACGGCCCATCGCGTTCTGCACCACCTCGTCGTGCTGGCCGTGCAGGCACAGAGCGGGAATGCGCTGCTGGCTGGCGGACAATTCCAGCTCATCGCTGAAAGTGGGCGCGTAGGTGGAGAGGGCGATGACGCCTCCCAAGGCACCCTGCCATTTGGTAAACGCTGTGTGGAAAACCACCGCGCCACCTTGGGAAAAACCGGCGAGGAAAATTCGCGAGGCGTCTATTCCGCTGCTTTTTTCGTTTTTGATCAAATCGGTGACCATTCTGGAAGACTCATCCAGCTCTTCCAGGCTGATCGAACGGGCCGGGCTCATGGCCTTGATGTCGTACCAGCTCGGCATTTCGTAGCCGCCATTAATAGTCACCGCGCGGGTCGGCGCTTGGGGTAATACAAAGCGCGTCGTCAGCAAGCTTTCCTGCAGCGCTTCGGCCACCGGCAAAAAGTCGTAGCGATCGGCACCCAGGCCATGCAACCAGATTACGCAGGCGTCTGCGGGCTTGGCGGGCTGAAGAATCAAGGGTTCGGTCATGTTTGCTCCATAAATGTGCGTGCGCTCCGATTAAGTGCGACGGAACGGTGCGTCATAGGTTGATCTGTTAAGAGAATGTCGCAAGGTTGAATCTTTTCCTATTGACCATGGGCTGAAACGACTCAGCCACCACTCTGGTACGGCGCTTGCTATGTGTAGGTCGATGTCAGAACTATCCCGGGACGGTAACACTATCAGTGACTGCCGTTTATGGGATAGCCGCTGGAATTACTGCGACAGCCTCATGCCGCTTGACCCTAAAAAAAACCAACACGGGTCAATATCGCCTCATAAGGGTGCGCTGAGGTTCGAGCTCCGACACAACAAGAGCGTATTTGGAGGTTTGAATGAAGGTATTGAAATCCACCCTGGCCATCGTTTCCGCGGCCGCTGTACTGGGTGTCAGTGGTTTCGCCCAAGCTGGCGCCACTCTGGACGCCGTGCAGAAGAAAGGCTTCGTGCAATGCGGCGTGAGTGACGGCTTGCCGGGTTTCTCGGTACCGGATGCCAGCGGCAAGATCCTCGGGATCGACGCTGACGTTTGCCGCGCTGTCGCTGCTGCTGTGTTCGGCGACGCGACCAAGGTCAAGTTCAGCCAGTTGAACGCCAAGGAGCGTTTCACCGCGCTTCAGTCTGGCGAAGTCGACATTCTGTCCCGTAACACCACCATGACCAGCTCTCGCGACGCCGGCATGGGCCTGAAATTCCCAGGCTTCATCACCTACTACGACGGCATCGGCTTCCTGGTTAACAACAAGCTGGGCGTAAAAAGCGCCAAGGAACTGGACGGTGCAACCATCTGCATCCAGGCCGGTACCACCACCGAGCTGAACGTTTCCGACTACTTCCGTGGCAACAACCTCAAATACACCCCGATCACCTTCGACACCTCCGACGAAAGCGCCAAGTCGCTGGAATCCGGTCGTTGCGACGTACTGACCTCCGACAAGTCCCAACTGTTCGCCCAGCGCAGCAAGCTGGCCGCGCCGAAGGACTACGTGGTTCTGCCGGAAACCATCTCCAAAGAACCGCTGGGCCCAGTCGTGCGTAACGGCGACGACGAGTGGCTGGCCATCGTGCGCTGGGTTGGCTACGCCATGCTCAACGCTGAAGAAGCCGGCATCACTTCCAAAAACGTTGAAGCTGAAGCCAAATCCACCAAGAACCCGGACGTTGCACGTCTGCTCGGTGCTGACGGCGAATACGGCAAAGACCTGAAAGTGAAGAAAGACTGGGTCGTACAGATCGTCAAGCAAGTCGGTAACTACGGCGAAGTGTTCGAGCGCAACCTCGGCAAGAGCACCCCGCTGGAAATCGACCGTGGCCTGAACGCACTGTGGAACAACGGCGGCATTCAATACGCACCCCCTGTGCGCTGATCGCTGATGGTTCTGTCACCCGGTGGGCCAACCGCCGGGTGATGTTCTGTTCCATTCTTTCCGGGGCACTTCATGCAAAATCAAATCGGCGCACCAAAGCAGAAGCTCAGCTTCAGCGATCCCAAAGTGCGTGCGTGGCTCTTCCAGATCATCACGATTGTGGCGGTGATCTCGCTGGGCTGGTACCTCTTCGACAATACCCAGACCAACCTTCAGCACCGAGGCATTACCTCGGGTTTCGACTTTCTTGAGCGCAGTGCCGGGTTCGGCATCGCGCAGCATTTGATCGACTACACCGAATCGGACAGCTATGCCCGCGTCTTTGTAATCGGCTTGCTCAATACCTTGCTGGTGACCGTGATCGGCGTGGTCCTGGCGACTTTGCTCGGTTTCATCATTGGCGTGGCGCGTCTGTCGCCGAACTGGATGATCAACAAGCTGGCGACCGTGTATGTGGAAGTGTTCCGCAACATTCCGCCGCTGCTGCAAATCCTGTTCTGGTACTTCGCGGTGTTCCTGACCATGCCGGGGCCGCGTAACAGCCATAACTTCGGCGACACCTTCTTTGTCAGCAGCCGTGGCCTGAATATGCCGGCAGCGCTTGCCGCTGATGGGTTCTGGCCGTTCGTGGCCAGTGTGGTGGTGGCGATCGTGGCAATCGTGGCGATGGCGCGTTGGGCCAACAAACGCTTTGAAGCCACCGGCGTTCCGTTCCACAAATTCTGGGCGGGCCTGGCGCTGTTCTTCGTGATCCCGGCGTTGTGCGCCCTGATCTTCGGTGCACCGCTGCACTGGGAAATGCCCACGCTGCAAGGTTTCAACTTTGTCGGCGGCTGGGTGCTGATCCCTGAGCTGCTGGCGCTGACCCTGGCGCTTACCGTGTACACGGCAGCGTTTATCGCCGAGATCGTGCGTTCGGGCATCAAGTCCGTCAGCCACGGCCAGACCGAAGCTGCGCGCTCCCTGGGCCTGCGCCCTGGGCCGACGCTGCGCAAGGTCATCATCCCGCAAGCCCTGCGGGTGATCATTCCGCCGCTGACCAGCCAATACCTGAACCTGGCGAAAAACTCGTCGTTGGCCGCCGGTATCGGTTACCCGGAAATGGTTTCGCTGTTTGCCGGCACGGTGCTCAACCAGACCGGCCAGGCCATCGAAGTCATTGCCATCACCATGAGCGTGTACCTGGCGATCAGCATCAGCATTTCCCTGCTGATGAACTGGTACAACAAGCGCATTGCGCTGATCGAGCGGTGAGGAAACGCCCATGAGTACGCATACTTTCAAACCTGATATGCCGCCGCCGAGCAAAGTCTTCGGGCCGGTGGCATGGATGCGCGCCAACTTGTTTTCCAGTTGGCTCAACACCCTGCTGACGCTGTTGGCGTTCTACCTGATCTACCTGGTGGTGCCGCCGATCCTGCACTGGGCCATCCTCGACGCCAACTGGGTTGGGACGACCCGCGCCGATTGCACGAAAGAAGGCGCCTGCTGGGTGTTCATCCAACAGCGCTTTGGGCAGTTCATGTACGGCTACTACCCCGGCGACCTGCGCTGGCGTGTAGACCTGACCGTGTGGCTGGCCATCGTTGGCGTGGCACCGTTGTTCATCTCGCGTTTCCAACGCAAGGCGATCTACGGCCTGAGCTTTCTGGTGCTGTACCCGATCATTGCGTTCTTCCTGTTGCACGGCGGGATCTTCGGCCTGACCAACGTGGCGACCAGCCAGTGGGGCGGCCTGATGCTGACCCTGGTGATCGCCACCGTCGGTATCGCCGGCGCCTTGCCTCTGGGCATCGTGCTGGCGCTGGGACGGCGTTCGAACATGCCGGCAATTCGTGTGATCTGCGTGACGTTCATCGAGTTCTGGCGCGGCGTGCCGTTGATCACCGTGCTGTTCATGTCCTCGGTGATGCTGCCGCTGTTCCTGCCTGAAGGCATGGGCATCGACAAGCTGCTGCGGGCGTTGATCGGCGTGATCCTGTTCCAGTCGGCCTATGTGGCCGAAGTGGTGCGTGGTGGTTTGCAGGCGATCCCTAAAGGTCAGTACGAAGCGGCTGCAGCGATGGGCTTGGGTTACTGGCGCAGCATGGGCCTGGTGATTCTGCCGCAAGCCTTGAAGCTGGTGATCCCCGGTATCGTCAACACGTTTATCGCGTTGTTCAAGGACACCAGCCTTGTGATCATCATCGGCCTGTTCGACCTGCTCAACAGTGTCAAGCAAGCCGCCGCCGACCCGAAATGGTTGGGCATGGCCACTGAAGGCTACGTGTTCGCCGCCCTGGTGTTCTGGATTTTCTGTTTTGGTATGTCGCGCTATTCCATTCATTTGGAACACAAGCTCGACACAGGCCACAAGCGTTAGGAGTTGTTGTTATGAGCGAAGCAATCAAACAGCCTGTGAGCCCTGAAGGCATTATCCAGATGCAGGGCGTCAACAAGTGGTACGGCCAGTTCCACGTGTTGAAAGACATCAACCTCAACGTCAAGCAGGGCGAGCGTATCGTGCTGTGCGGCCCGTCGGGTTCGGGCAAGTCCACCACCATCCGCTGCCTCAACCGTCTGGAAGAGCACCAGCAAGGCCGCATCGTGGTCGATGGCGTGGAACTGACCAACGACCTCAAGCAGATCGAAGCGATCCGCCGTGAAGTCGGCATGGTGTTCCAGCACTTCAACCTGTTCCCGCACCTGACCATCCTGCAGAACTGCACGCTGGCGCCGATGTGGGTGCGCAAGATGCCTAAGCGCAAGGCCGAAGAAATCGCCATGCACTACTTGGAGCGCGTGCGCATTCCGGAGCAGGCCCACAAGTTTCCGGGGCAACTGTCCGGCGGCCAGCAACAGCGTGTGGCGATTGCCCGGGCGCTGTGCATGAAGCCGAAAATCATGCTGTTCGACGAACCGACCTCGGCCCTCGACCCTGAAATGGTGAAGGAAGTACTCGACACCATGATCGGCCTGGCTGAAGACGGCATGACCATGTTGTGCGTAACCCACGAAATGGGCTTTGCCCGCACCGTGGCCAATCGCGTGATCTTCATGGACAAAGGCGAAATCGTTGAGCAAGCGGCGCCGAATGACTTCTTCGACAACCCGCAGAACGATCGGACCAAGTTGTTCTTGAGCCAGATTCTGCATTGATCGACAGGTGATGCTTAACCATAAACCCGGCCTGGCGCCGGGTTTATTTTTGCCTGTTCAAAAAAACCGTTGCCTTGCCCTCGTAGGAAAGTCCGAATAGCCTGTGGGCAAATTCATCCAATGATTGGACAAACCGCGCAACCCCGCCTTGAGCGAGTTGTACCACTCCTTCTACGCCATCCTCGGCGCCCAGTTGATCCATGAACCTTGAAGCCAAACGCACGACTGAACTTGAAGAACTGTTGATCGACGCCGAAGCAGACGACGACATCGTGCAGCAGGCGCCCGCGCCGCTGAACCGCCCTTGGTTGTTGCTGCTGAGCCTGGTCCTGGTGGCGTTGAACCTGCGTCCGGCGCTGTCGAGCATGGCGCCGGTGCTCGGTGAAGTGTCCAGCAGCCTGGGCTTGTCAGCCGCCAGGGCCGGTCTGCTGACCACGTTGCCAGTGTTGTGCCTGGGGCTCTTCGCGCCCCTGGCGCCGATCCTGGCGCGGCGTTTTGGCGCCGAGCGCGTGGTGCTGGGAATTCTGTTGAGCCTGGCGGCGGGCATCCTGCTACGCAGTTCGTTCGGCGAAGTGGGCCTGTTCGCCGGCAGTCTGATTGCCGGCGCAAGCATTGGGATTATCGGCGTGTTGTTGCCAGGCATCGTCAAGCGTGATTTCGCTCGACAGGCCGGCGCCATGACCGGCGTGTACACCATGGCGCTGTGCCTGGGCGCGGCGCTGGCGGCAGGCGCAACGGTGCCGTTGAGTCATTACTTCGGCGACAGTTGGCCGATAGGCCTGGGCTTCTGGATCTTGCCGGCGCTGATGGCGGCCGTGTTCTGGTTGCCCCAGGTCGGGCATAAACAGGGCGCGCATCAGGTGGCGTACCGGGTCAAGGGCTTGCTGCGTGACCCACTGGCCTGGCAGGTGACCTTGTACATGGGCCTGCAATCGTCCCTGGCGTACATCGTGTTTGGCTGGCTGCCGTCGATCCTGATCGGTCGTGGCCTGAGCGCCACCGAGGCCGGGTTGGCGCTGTCCGGCTCGATCATTGTGCAATTGGTCAGTTCGCTGGCCGCGCCGTGGCTGGCCACCCGGGGCAAGGACCAGCGCCTGGCGATTGTGGTGGTGATGCTGCTGACCCTCGGCGGGCTGTTCGGTTGCCTCTATGCACCGCTCGATGGCTTGTGGGGCTGGGCGATTTTGCTTGGGCTGGGGCAGGGCGGCACGTTCAGCCTGGCGTTGACCCTGATCGTGCTGCGTTCCCCTGATGCCCACGTGGCGGCCAACCTGTCGAGTATGGCCCAGGGCTTCGGTTACACCCTGGCCTCGCTCGGCCCATTGGCCGTGGGCCTGGTGCATGACTGGACCGGCGGCTGGTCGGCCATTGGCTGAATCTTCGCGGTGCTTGGTGTCGGTGCGATCGCCGCGGGCCTTGGCGCCGGGCGGGCGCGGTATGTGCAGGTGACCAGCGAGAAAATCTAGAGGTACACCACCTCCAGCGTGGCGAGGCCGTCGAGCGCGATGTCGCGGCTCAGGTCGAGGTTTTGCGTGGCGTTGATCACGGTCTCGACCTGCACCGTGCTGGTCAATTCTTGAATCGCCGAAGGGCCCGCCGTGCTGCCGGCGATGTCCGTGAACCCAAGGTAACTCTTGGCGCCGATGTTGATCGGGTTGAGGTTGGCAGTGCGCCAGGCCAGGCCACCGGTGGTGGACTCGGTGCCATACACCAGCGTGCTGCCGTCGACGATGGTCTGGCGCGGGTCGAAGGCCATCGAGTACAGACCGATGCGGTTACCGCTATGGTCCAAGCCCAGGCCGTAGTAAATCTCGCTGTTGACCATCGCCGAACCGTCACGATTGTCCCGCATGCGCAAGGCGAAGCGGTTCGCGCCGTTGCAGGCAATCCTGACTTGCAACGGCTTGATGGGCAGACGCGTGCCCTTGTCCACGTTGAGGTCCTGATGGGAGATCTTGCCGTAGTCGATGACTGCACCGTTGGACAGCAGCGGCGTACAGGCGGTGGGCGTGAGACGGCCTGTGACCGCCAGATCCACCTGCGAGGCCGCCTGAGCGGCGGTGCCTGCGGCCAGCAGCAGGGAAAGAAGGGCGATGTTGTGCGTTTTCATGAGGCTGATCCCTTGGGTTACAGGTAAATGATTTCGAGGGTGCCGGCGCCGTTGATGTGCACCATGTTGCGCAAGTCCAGCGATTCCATCGGCGCCAGGTAGGCCTTGATGCGCAGCGTGCCGGAGAGGTTCTGGATCGGCACCGGCCCCAACGTGCTGGCGGTGCGGTCGGTAAAGCCCATTAGGCTGTTGGCGGCGATGGGGATTTGGCGCGGGCTGGAGCTGCTCCACGCCGCCCCACCACTGGTGGAGTCGGTGCGATACAGCGGGCCGAGGGCATCAGCGCTGAACTCGGCCGGGTCGATGTTCACGTAGTAGCGCCCGATCTTGTTGTGGCTGTAGTCCACGTCCAGGCCGTAGGCGGTTTCATCGGTGCCGCCGGTGGCGGAACCGTTGCGGTTGTCATGCATCTTCAGGGCGAAGGGCGTGGCGGCGTCGCAGCTCACGGAAAACTGCAAGGTCCGCGTGGGCAGCGGCGTTTCACTGGTGGCGCTCAAGTCCTTGGCCAGCAGCCTGCCGTAATTCACCAGCCCGCCATTGGACAATAGCGGCACGCACGCCACAGGGGCGAAGTGCGCTTGCAGGGTCAGCTCTCGCTCGCTTTGCGGGTGGGAGACGCGGCCGGTCACTTCCCAAGTGGTCGCGTCCCGCACGCGTGTGGCGGCAGCATCGGCCCAGGCGCTCACGCTCAGTTGCAGCGTGAAATGCTTGCCGGTCAGCGGTGTGCCGTTGAGCATCGGGGCGATCCCGTGCCCCGGCCGCCAGCCGAGTGCGGCGCCGGTGGCCACGGGCGGCTGACCGTTGGCGGGCAGCAACCCTAGGTTGACCGCCTGGCCATCCAGCATTCCGTCGCTGACCTGTATGGCGTAGCTGCCGTGCTTGGTGAATTGCAGGCGCTCGGCACTTGCGGCGACAGCGCGATAGAACAGGCTCATGTCGCCGGGTTGCGCGCAGTTGAGTGTCAGGCTCAGACGGCGCTCGCCGAGTAGACGCTGGGGGGCGCTGTCGTGCTGCGCGGCGCGGTTCATCGAGCCGAAATCCAGGCGCGCCTCGCTGAGGTTTAACTGGCATTCATCCGCGGCCAGGGCGCAGTTGGACACTATCAGCAGCAGGCAGGCAACTCTCAGGATGGGCATCGGTCATTCTCCAGGGGTATGGCAGCGGGCGTCGGCGGTTTCGAAATACACCGTGGGGTCGGGCTTGGTCGGCAGGTCGAAGCGCAGTTCACAGCGCCCGATGTCGGCGTTGCTGACCCACAGCGTGGTGTGCTCCAGCACGTTGGGCAGGAATACCTGGCTTCCATCCTGGACCAGGGTGATGAACTCGCCCTCGGCCGTGCTTACCACCGCGCCGCGCGGCAGCGGTTGGCCCTGATCAGTGCGTGCGGTGAGCAGCAACCGACGGGTGAGCGCCACGCCGAACTCGACACGATCCACCGCACCGCGCCCGGCCGAAATCATCGCCAGGCCGTTGTTGATGTCGGCATTGCGCGGTAGCGAACGGGTCTGCACTTCGACCGGACTGCGGCCATAGGCGTTGACCTGGGACACCACCGCTTGCCCCTGCCAGTCGGTCCAGACCGGGCCGCTGGGGGTGCTGAGTTTGATGCCGCTCATGTCGCCCACTGACACCAGTGCGAACGTGTCGCGCACGGGATACGGCGAGAAGGTCAGACCGCTGCGGTGGGCCACCACGGCGCCGCGAGCGCCGCCTTGGTAGCTTGAACGTTCACTGTCGCTGCGGCTGTAGCTCAGGTCCAACTGGCTGTAGCGGGGCAGGGTGGACACGCCGACGGTGGTCTCGACCTGGCGGTCGCGGGTGTCGTATTCGGCGCTGACGCGGTAGCTGAGTTGATCGTCGATCTGCTCGTTGAGCCCGACTCCCGAGCGATGCTCGCCTCCCGAATTGCGCACCCACGCGCGGCCCCGGCGACGCTCGCCGAGGGGCAGGCTGAGGTTCAGGTACACCGCGTTGTCCTGCTGTTGGCGACCGCCCATCTGCCATTCGGCGCTGGCGGACAGCGATACGCCGCCCACACTGGTGCCCCACGAGGCCAGGGCACGGCTGCTGGTCTCATCGTCAAAATTGCTGGAACGCGACACCCCGGCGCTGAACGCCCCTAGCGATGGGTGCGACCAGCCGAGTGTGACGCTTTGCTGGTCGCGGTAACGTGAGCGGCGATGGTGGTCGGGTTGGGTGTCGTAAGTGGTTTCTTCCAGATCGCGATAGCCCGGCGTGCGCCAGGAGTTGGCCGCGCTGAATGACCATTGCTCACCCAGGCGCTGGGACCATGCGAGGTCGGTCTGCATGCCTTGGGCCTTGTCGTGGGACTGCGCATCGGAGAACTGGCTGGCCAGTTGCACTTGGCTGTCGAGCCCTGGCAGCCAGGCCAGGCTTGCGCCCACGCCGCGATATTCGCTGGCCGCGAGCAGGCCGCCGCCCACCGAGACTTGCGGGTGCACGGCGCCGTTCCAGCCGGCGCTGACAACCCAGGGGTCATCGCCTTTGGCGTCACCTATATTGCGTACGCGACCTGCGCCCACCGAATAACCGGCTGCCGGCAGGCCCAGGCCAAGCATCGCTGCCGGCACGGTAAAACGGCGCTCCTCGCCGGTGCTTTCCCGAACAGTCACTTCGACGTCCGAGCGGGTGTTCAAGCGCCGCACATCGCGCAAGGCGAACGGGCCGGCGGGGACTACCGTTGAGTGGATTAACGCGCCGTTCTGCCGCACTTCGACCTGCGCCGGGCTGTTGGCGATGCCCTCGATGGTCGCACCTTGCTCCTGGTCCAGCAGTGCCTGCTCGGTGAACACCTGCACGCCATTGATCTGCGCCCCGGACAGCACCGGGTTGTAGAGGCTGATCTGCCCGGCTTGCAGCACCGCCTGATGCTGGGCGAAGGTGCGCTGGGCGTAGGCTTCCAGGTGGGTACTGCGCGACAGGCCGTCCTGCCAGGTCTGCACCTGGCGGCTGCGCACGATCCAGTCGCCGGCGTTGAAGCCAACTTCGGTATTGGCCGAGCCGAAGCGGTTGGTGTCATCGCCCAACTGATTGTAGAAACCGCTCAGGTCATAGTTGAGCAAGGCCGCGACGCCGCCGGCCTGATACCCCGAGACATCCTGCTTCAGCGGTCGCAGGGCCTCGGTCGGCACCACCAGCGACACCGTCAGGGTGGCCGGGTCGGGTTCGATCAGGCTCTGGGGAAATTGGGCGAGAAAGTCGTGGCATTTGCCGCTGTCGTCCGGGATCACCAGGTTGGCGGCGTCCAGTAACGTGCGGTCGAAACACAGAGCACCCTGTTGATCGAAACGGGCTTGCAGACGACCACGGTTTTGGCCGTTGACCCGCAGCGTCACCGCGTGTTTGCCAGCGGTAAAGCGCGGAGCTTCCAGCAGCAGGCTGGCCAGTTGCGGATCAATGCCGCGCTGGCTCAGGGTCTTGGAATCGAAACCGGAATCGGCATCGGCCCAGGTCACTTCAGGGAGCAGGGCGCAGGTTAACAGCCACGCCGGCAGGGCAAGGTGGGTGGGTGCGGCGGGCACGGCTTTGCCGTCACGATCATTCACGACTGTTTTTACCAAAGGCATTAAGTGTTGGACGTCTGTGCGTCGCGGTGACGGTCATTGCGCCGTCACTTCGTATTTACAGGCGCGAGCGTCTGTTTTTTTCGTTAGAGCACGGTGATAGGGGCTTCGTAGGCGGCCACCGCGAAGCCATAGAGGGTGGCCGGTTGCAGCCGGACAGTTTGGGCGCCGGTGCCGGTTACCGGTACACGCAATCGCTCGCCCGGCAACACGTAGGTGCGCGGCAGCATCGCCTTGCCGTTACCCGGAAGCAGGCTCAGTTCCTGGGCCAGTCGCACCACATACGGCGTGTCATTACTGACCTGCAATTGGTTGTTCTCAAGGGCCCAGGTCAAACCGGTCCAGGGCGTGCGATTGGGCGCCAGCCCTTCGGGATGAATGATCACCGGCAGGTTCTGGCGCACGGTCACGCCGACGCGGGCATGCCCTGCTTTGGTGGCGGCTCGGCCGGTGGGCATGCCTTCGAAAATCACCCGTTTGAGCCGCTGCGTCATCAGCGGCTGCTGCGCCTGCAAAATGAAACGCACCAGTTGCGATTTGCCGGGGTCGACGCGTGCCAGCGGGGGAGTGACTACCAACAACGGCTCTGTGTCTTCCGGAATGTTTTCGAGGGTGACGTGCAGCAGGGCCAGTTGGCTGTCGGTGTTAGTCACCGAAGCACTGGCCTCGCCCTCGCTTTCATGCACGATCACCACGGAGGTGTCGGGGACCATTCCGTCGGCCCTGGCATTCAGGCTGAACAGAAGTGTCAGGGCCGCGATGTTCAAAAGTAACGTCGTCATGACGGGGTTCCATTGGGCAAAAGAAGAATCAGAAGTAGCGCAGATCCAGGACGATCGACCCGTCCAAGGGCACCTCTTGATCCAGGGTCAGGTAGTTTGAAAAGTTGATGGACGTTTCTACGTGCAATTGGGCGTCCAGTTGGCGGATGAAATCCGGCTGACGGTCACCCGGTAGCGCGAAACCGGCATAGGCCTTTGGCTCGGCGTCGGGCCGCGCGGCCCAGGTTTCACCGCCATCGGTGGACACCAGCACCTGCATGGGCTGCCCATCGCCCACCGGGTTGCGATAGAAAAGCGCCACACTGCCCATGCGCTCATCGGGGGCATGAATATTTCGACCCAGGCCGAAAACATCCGGCGTCAGTGCTGATTCCGCGCGATTGTCGATGCCCGCCAGCGCAAACAGCATGGGCCGCGCGCATTGCACGGAGAGTTCCAGTAGCTGGCTTGGCAGCACGGTGAATTCATCGCTGTTGAGGGTATGCGTGGGAATCTTGCCGTGGTCGACAATGCCTTCTTCCGACAGCTCGACGTGGCAGGCGTCCGGGGTGAGCCTGCCGGTCACCGTGACGTCGACTATCGATGCTGCGCTTGTCGGTGCGGCGAACGTCAGTGTGAGCAGGACGGCAAAAAGATTGGGCTGCAGGTTCATGGGGATCACTGGCTGGAGGACGGTGGCCGTACGTAAAGGCGACCATGCCTGGGCATGGTCGCCCTGGCGTTACAGGTACTTCACTTCCAGGGTGGCCGAACCATCCAGGGTGACCTCGTTGGTCAGGTCCAGGCCGTCGGTGCGGGCGATCGAGGTGTTCACCTGCAGGTCAGCCACCAATTCCGTGGCGGGTACTGGCGTCGAGGTGTCACTTGTGGCTGCCACCGACATGTAGAGGCCTGGGTCCCAGAACCTTTCTTCGTACCACGTCTTGCCGCCATCACCGGAGGCGATGGTTTTCACTGGGGCGCCGTCGGCGATGGCGTTCTGCAGAATCAGCGTGAACCACCCCAGTTTTTGCGTGCCGTTGATCAGGCCCAGGCCGAACAGCGTGCTCATCAGTGCCGATTCTGCCCGGTTATCGATTGAGTTCAGGGCAAACGTGGTCGGACCATCACAATTCACTTCGATAATCAGGGTGTGCGTGCCGATGAGCGTGGGGTTGTTCGGGCGCAGGTCCTTGGCGGAGATTTTGCCGTGATCGATGATGCCGCCGCCGGATAGGCTGGGCGTGCAGGCACTGGGAACGATCAGGCCCTTGACCGCCAGGTCGACGGTGGAGGCTGCGAAGGCGGTCGCGCCGGTCACCAGCATCACGCTGGCTGCGACGGTACTGAGCAGGGTTTTCATGGCGAACTGATTCCTTTCGATAATGGGTAATTACAGGTACTTGAGTTGGATGGTGGCGTGACCGTCGATGGGGACTTCGTCCAACAGGGTCAAGCGTTCCGAAGGGGCAACGTGGGTATACAGACGGATCTCGGCGTCAAACTCCTGGGCGGCGATGGGCGTCTCTTCACCGCTTTTCGCAATCGTGGTCAGCCACAGGTGATTCAACTCATTGGCGGGTCTCCAGGTGACGCCGCCATCCTCTGAATTAATCATGCGTACCGCGACGCCATCCGCAACGGGGGTGTAAAGGTGAAAGCTTGCCCCACCGATTTTTTCGTCATTGGGCGTCATCCCCAAGCCATGCCACCGATCATGGTTGGCCGACGTGCCGGCGCGGTTATCGATGGTGTTGAGGGTGAAAAAAGTGGGGCCTTCACAGCGCACACTCACATGCATGCTTTGGTTGGGCAGGGAGGTGTGCTGGTCGGCATTGAGCGACTTTGCCGACATTTTTCCGAAGTCGACCATGCCGCCATCGGAAATCAGCGGCGCGCAGGCGCTGGGCGTAATCGTGCCGCTCACGCTGAGGTCGGTATTGCTGGAGGCAAACACGACGGGAGTGAACAGCAATAGCAGCGCAGTGCGAGTGGCACATAGGTTCATAGGGCAATCACCATTGAGCGGGGTGGAAGGACGTTGGGTGGGCGTTACAGGTACTTCACTTCAAAGGTCGCCGAACCATCCAACTGCACCTCGTTGGTGAGTGTTAGAGATTTGGCCGGCGCGATGGCGGTGTTGAGCACCACTTCCACACTCATGTCTTGCAGTGGGTGCGGCAGCCAGCCGTTGGTAGCGTCGAAGCTACCCAGTGCGATCAAGGCGTTAGGCACAACCGCATCGTCGTCATACAGCTCTCCCCAGCGACCTTCGCCGCGCGAACTCAGCAAGGTTGAGGCGACGTCGGCCACAGGGTTGCGCATGCTCAGGTAATACCTGCCCAGTTTCTCGGTGTCGTTGATCAGGCCCAGGCCAAAAGCACTGTTTTGGGTAGAGGAACCGGTGCGGTTGTCGAAGGGCGTGATGGCAAACAGTGTCGAACCCTCGCAACTGACCGACAGTTTTATGGTTTGGTCAGGAAGCCGGGTTTGGGCGTCGGCATTCAGGTCTTTGGCTGAGATCTTTCCGAAATCGACAGCTCCCGGCAGGCTGGGCGTACAGGCGCTGGGCGTGATTACGCCCGTTACTGTCATGTCCACGCTGCTGGCGGCAAACGTCGGCAGCGCATTGGCGAGCAGCAGGACAGAGCTCAACAGGGTCAGGGATTTGTTCATTTCAATACATTCCACTACAGGGCTGGCTGATAAAGGCGCGCACACGGCATCGTCCGATCTTTCAAGGAGGACGATGATCAGGGCGGCTGGTTGTGTTTGATTGGGCTCGCCGGTGGCAGCAAGTCCATTCCCTCTTTGCGGGGTGACGGCAATTTAGCTGCCGGGCGGGGGCGGGGAAATACAACTTTTACGACAATCCTGGCCGGCGTTATTCCTACCTAAGTGCGTGGGAATTAATGATCAAATTTGTAGGAAAGTTGGTGTTTTTCGTAGTTGTTGTATCGCCAGGTTCATAGGTAAACCGTTATTTGTCGCTGCTTATTAATGGTCATGTGAGTGTCACGCAAGTGTCGCACGTTGTTCTCGGTTGGCTGTTAAAGCCTTTCACCCACTCACGATGTGTGCCGAGAACCCATGGGCTTGAAAATTAATGTAAGCGCATTGAGGTGAGTCTGGTGACAAGGGTATTTTTTAATCCAGTACCTGTCCTGAAGTTGACACCTTTACTCTCGCCACCGTTGATGGAGGGCCCCGCTGATGGTGCGCGCCATACCGCCTGGCCGACACGCAGCAGCCTGATCGAGATTTTCGGCAGTGATGAGGTGGTGAACCGCGTGCTGGTGAGCCTGATCAATGAAGCACGGGAAGATGACGCTTTGCTTGACCAGGCCCGGGCCAGCGCCGATGCGCCATTGGTGGTAGAGCGCCTGCACCGTTTGGTGGGGAGTCTGGCGTTCGTGGGGGGCGCTGACCTGGAATTGAGTGGCGAGCAACTGATCGCGCATGTCAAAGCCCGAGGCGTCTTGGCCAGTACCCCGCATTTGCAAGCGTTTCAGCGCAACTTGCATGTCTACATCCGTTATCTGAGTCGGTTATGAATAGTGCTGCCTGGAAGTTCGCAAGATGCTGTTCGGATGTGTACTAGGTTTTGGATGTAGGTAATTTCTTTTTATCTTGTAGGCATGAAGTTATTGGCTATCAATTGCTGGGCGCGGTCCGAAACGTGTCACGTCAGGTAGTTGTTGAGCCGCTTGGACAGGGGTATTTTTGCGCGAATTCATTTTGCCATCATTCGTGGGTATTTATGCTTCGTGTAATTGTTGCCGACGATCATCCCATTGTGCGTATCGGCCAACGGGTGGTGATTGAGGCGGGCGGTAAATGCAAAGTGGTTGGCGAGGCCGATGGGCCCGATGAATTGCTCCGGTTATTGGAGACCGTCGCCTGTGATGTGCTGGTGACCGACTTCGCCATGCCGGGCGGTCAGCAGGCGGACGGTTACGGACTGCTGGGCCTGTTACGCCGCCAGTATCCGGATTTGCCGGTGATCCTGGTCACGATGTTTGCCAATGTCGCGACGCTGCGTGCGTCGTTCGCCCATGGCGCGCGGGCGATCGTCGCCAAGAGCGCGTCGGCCCGGGAGCTGCCGGTTGCGATCAGCACCGTGATCAAGGGCCAGACCTTCGCCAGTGAATGCCTGCGCGCGCAGATGGAGGAGGCTGGCACGGGGGATCAGTCGCAACAGCCGCAATTGTCGAGCAAGGAACGCGAAGTGGTGCGCATGCTCGCCAGCGGTATGACCGTCAGCCAGATCGCCGCGCGGGTCAATCGCAGTATTTCCACGATCAGCAAACAGAAAAGCACGGCCATGAGCCGGCTGTGCATTTCCACCGACGTCGACCTGTTCGCCTACGCCCGCAGTTGCGGCATGGTGCCCTAGGGTTTGGGCCGTCATCACCTGTGCAAATGCCGATAGAGTTTTGCCGGTGCGCAGACTATCTTGAGCGGCCTACAACCCCAGGTTTGGAAGCTGCCCATGAGTGATGCCCACAACGCCTTGATTACTGAGTTTTACAGCGCCTTCCAGCGCCTGGACGCCGAGGCCATGGCCGCCTGCTACACCGACGACGTTGTGTTCAGCGACCCGGCCTTCGGCGAACTGCGCGGCCGTGATGCGGGCGACATGTGGCGCATGCTGACCACGCGGGCCAAGGATTTCTCCCTGACGTTCGACCATGTACGCAGCGATGACACCACCGGCAGTGCGCATTGGGTGGCGACTTACCTGTTCAGTGCCACCGGCAACACCGTGGTCAACGATATCGGCGCGCGGTTCGTGTTCCGCGACGGCAAGATCTGTGAGCACCACGACCACTTCGACCTGTGGCGCTGGTCGCGCCAGGCGTTGGGCATCAAAGGCCTGTTGCTGGGCTGGTCGCCGGCCTTGAAAAATGCCGTCCGCGCCCAGGCACGCAAAGGCCTCAAGGCATTTCAGGCCGGGCGTTGATAAGATTGGCGCTCCTCTGGCTTGCCGACATGACCTGTGACTGATCTTTCTCCACCCAAGCCCTGGTTCGTCTACCTGGTGCGCGCCGCCAATGGCTCGCTGTATTGCGGCATCAGCAATGATCCGCTGCGCCGCTTCGCCACGCACCAGAGCGGCAAGGGCGCGCGGTTCTTCCTGTCCAGCCCGGCCGTGGCGCTGGTTTACACCGAGCAATGCGCAAGCAAGGGCGAGGCGCTGCGCCAGGAGCGGTTGATCAAGAAGCTGAAGAAGAGTGCCAAGGAGTGTTTGGCGGCGCAGGGCTCATTGATCTGACTGATGGGTTCCCATCACGCCGCCATAGCCCGTTGCGCGCTAAGCTGCGGGTTCATTTTTCCAAGTGGACCCCGGCATGTCTGAACTCATCCTGCACCACTACCCAACCTCTCCATTCGCGGAAAAAGCTCGGCTGCTGCTGGGTTTCAAAGGTTTGTCCTGGCATTCGGTGCATATCTCGCCGGTGATGCCCAAGCCGGACCTGACGGCCCTCACCGGCGGCTATCGCAAAACCCCAGTGCTGCAAGTGGGCGCCGATATCTATTGCGACACCGCCTTGATCGCCCGTCGCCTTGAGCAGGAAAAAGCTGCGCCGGCGCTGTTCCCGCTGGGCCAGGAAATGATCACCCAAACCTTCGCCACCTGGGCCGACAGCGTGGTGTTTGCCCACGCGGTGAGCCTGGTGTTCCAGCCAGAATCGGTGGCGGTGCGTTTTGGCAAGCTGCCACCGGAAGCGATCAAGGCGTTTCTTGCCGACCGCGCCGCGCTGTTCAGTGGCGGCACCGCGAGCAAGCTGCCGACTGAGCTGGCCAAGCACCAATGGCCGGCGATCATGGCGCGGCTGGAGCAGCAACTGCAGCGTGAGTCGGGGGACTTCCTGTTTGGCGAGCCGTCGATTGCCGACTTTGCTATGGCCCATCCGTTGTGGTTCCTCAAGGCCACGCCGGTAACCGCGCCGTTGGTAGACGCGTATCCGGCCGTATCTGCGTGGCTGGGGCGTGTGCTTGGTTTTGGTCACGGCACGTCCAGCCAGATGACTGCCGAGCAGGCGTTGGAGATTGCGCGCGACGCCACACCGGCGCCGCTGCCGGACGAGGTGTTCGAGGACTTGAATGGCGTCAAGGCCGGCCAGCAGGTGACCATCGGCGCCATCGACTACGGCGTCGACCCGGTCGCCGGCGAATTGCTCTTTGCCGGGCGCGAAGAGCTGATCCTGCGCCGCACCGACCCGCGTGGCGGCACCGTGCACGTGCACTTCCCGCGCTTTGGTTTTCGCATTCAGGCGCAATAAGAAAAATATTTGCAAATAAACGTGAGGTAAACCGGTGGCCCATCCGTGTAGTGCTTGAAACTGCGATCTATTCGCATTAACAGCGTTTTCTACACGGGTTCTCACAGCATGAAGTCGACGGCGGGCGGTTTGGTTAAACAGTGGCTGGGAGCCTCGGTATTGGCGGTATCGGGGTTGGCCTTGCTGCCCCTTTGCGTGGCTCAGGCGCAGGAGCAGCAAAGCGCTCAGTTCACGTTTGCCCTGGCTGCCAAACCGCTGCCCCAGGCTCTGAGTGATTTCAGCCGGGTCACCGGAATCAGCGTGATCTACACCGATGAAGCGCCCTACGGCCTCAGCGCCCCGGCCGTGAGCGGGCAGATGAGCGCGACCCAGGCCCTGCAACGCTTGTTGGGCAACTCCGGCTTCACCTTCCGCCAGATCGACGCCCGCACGTTGGCGCTTGAGCCGGTGCCGACCGATGGCGCAGTCAACCTTGGCGCTACCACCATCAGTGGCGTCGGCCAAACCCAGGACAGCGCCAGCTACCAGCCGCCACCCACCAGTTCGGTGATGCGCTCCCGTGCCCTGCTGCTGGAAACCCCGCAAACCGTCAACGTGGTGCCGGCCCAAGTGCTGCGCGACCAGACCCCACGCAACCTGGATGACGCCCTGGGCAACATCAGCGGCATCACCCAGGCCAACACCTTGGCCAGCACCCAGGACGCCGTGATGCTGCGCGGCTTTGGCGACAACCGTAACGGCTCGATCATGCGTGACGGCATGCCGGTGGTGCAGGGCCGCGCCTTGAATGCCACGGCGGAGCGTGTCGAAGTGCTCAAGGGCCCGTCGTCGCTGCTGTATGGCATCCAGGATCCGGGGGGCGTGGTGAACATCGTCAGCAAAAAGCCCGAACTGACCCAATCCACTGCCCTGACCGTGCGCGGCTCGACCTTTGGCAACGGCAAAAACGGCAGCGGTGGCGGCCTCGACACCACCGGTCCCATCGGTGACTCGGGCCTGGCCTATCGGCTGATCGTCGATCATGAAGACGAGGACTACTGGCGCAATTTCGGCACCCACCGCGAGACCTTGGTCGCGCCGTCCCTGGCCTGGTACGGCGACAGCACCCAGCTCTTGTTCGCCTACGAACACCGCGAGTTTCTCTCGCCGTTCGACCGTGGCACCGCCATCGACAAGTCCAATCATCCGCTGGACATTCCATCCACCCGGCGCCTGGATGAACCGTTCAACAACATGGAAGGCCGCTCCGACCTTTACCGCTTCGAAGCCGACCACGACCTGAACGACGACTGGAAAGCCCACTTCGGCTACAGCTGGAATCGCGAAACCTACGACGCCAGCCAAGTGCGCGTCAGCGCGGTGAACACGGATGGAACCCTGACCCGCAAGATGGACGGCACTCAGGGCGCGATCACCACCGACCGCTTCACCACCGTCAGCCTGGAAGGCAAGGTCAATGTGTTCGGCCTGCAGAATGATCTGGTATTCGGCATGGACGATGAGTACCGCAAGGTCTACCGCGCCGACCTGATTCGCCAGGCCTCGCGCACGACGTTCAACTACAACAACCCGGTGTACGGTAACGAAGTCGCGGGCACCACGGTCAGCGCCGCCGACAGCGCCCAGACCGACCTGTTGCGCAGCGACTCGCTGTTCTTCCAGGACGCGATTCATCTCACCGACCAGTGGATTTTTGTCGCGGGCGCGCGCTACCAGATGTACGACCAATACGCCGGCAAAGGCGTGCCGTTCAAGGCCAACACCAATGGCAACGGCCAGGCCTGGGTGCCGCGTGCGGGGCTGGTGTATCGCTACACCGATGAGTTGTCGTTCTACGGCAGCTACACCGAGTCGTTCAAACCCAACTCCACCATCGCCGCCCTGGCCGATGGCAGCACGCTGACCGGTGACCTTACGCCAGAAGAATCCAAGTCGTGGGAGTTTGGCGCCAAGCTCGATATTCCAGGACGTATCACAGCCAGCGCGGCACTGTTCAATATCGACAAGCGCAACGTACTGGTGTCGGTGGGATCCCTCGCGAACACCATCTACAGCATCGCTGGCCAGGTGCGGTCCCGTGGTCTGGAACTGCATGCCAGCGGCCAGTTGACCGACAAGTGGAGCGTGATCGGCAGCTACGCCTACACCGACGCCGAAGACATCAAGGACAAAGACCCGACCCTGCAAGGCAACCGCCTGCAAAACGTGGCCAAGCACACCGGCTCGCTGTCGGTGGCCTATGACTTCGGCAGCATTTTTGGTGGCGATCAACTGCGCGTGGGCACGGGTGCACGCTACGTCGGCGAACGCGCCGGCGACGCCGCCAACGATTTCGATCTGCCGGGTTACACCGTGGCCGACGCGTTTGCCACCTACGACACCAAGATCGAAGGGCAGAAGGTCAAGTTCCAGCTCAACGTGAAGAACATGTTCGACCGCACCTACTACACCTCCGCGGCCAGCCGGTTGTTTGTGTCCATTGGTGATGCGCGGCAGGTGTCGGTGTCCAGTACCCTGGAGTTCTAAAACCTGACGGGCTCCCTATGGCAAGTGTGCTCCTTGTGGTGGGCAGGCTTCCTGTGGTGAGCGGACTTGCCCCGCGTTGGGCTGCGAAGCAGTCCCAAAACAGACTCTGCGGTGTTCCTGAAAGAACGCGGCGGCATCAGTAAGGGCGGCTTTGCCACCCAGCGCGGGGCAAGCCCGCTCGCCACAAAGGTACGGAGCTGTTAGCGTTGCGGCCATTAATGGCTTTGCGGAACACGGTACTGATGCACTTTGGAAGATGGCTACACCTGCTGTGCCTGAGCGTTTTACTGGGCGGCTGTGCGAGTGTTTCGCCGCCGTCCACGCCTTCAACACTGGATCACCTGCTGGCCGATCCTGTCCTCAACGGCGCCACGGTTTCCGTCATGGTGCGCGACGCCCGCAGTGGCAGCACCCTGTATCAGCACAACCCGCGCACACGCCTGGTTCCCGCGTCCAACCTCAAATTGCTGACCACGGCGGCGGCAATGGATGTGCTGGGGCCCCAGTATCGGTTCTCCACGCAACTGTTGAGCGACGGCCCGCAACAAGGTGAGCGCCTGACCGGTAACCTGTACCTGCGTGGCCTTGGCGACCCGACCACACAGTTTTCCGACTACCAGGCATTGGCCGCCCAACTGGCGAGCCAGGGCGTGCGCCAGGTGCAGGGTGACTTGGTGTTCGACGACACCTGGTTCGACGCCGAGCGCCTGGGCGTTGATTGGGCCCAGGATGACGAAAGCACCTACTACGGTGCGCAGATTTCCGCGCTGACGGTATCGCCCAATACGGATTTTGACGCGGGCACCTTGATCGTCACGGCCAAGGCGTCGGTCATTTCCGGCCAGCCGGTGAATGTTTCTATAAGCCCGCCTACTGATTACGTACAACTCAGTAACCGCGCCATCAGCGGCCCCGGCAACAGCTATGGCATCACTCGTCAGCACGGCACCAACGTGCTGCAACTCACTGGCGCGCTGGCGCCGGGCAAACAAAGCCGGCAGTGGGTCAGTGTGTGGGAGCCGACGCAACTGGTGGCCAATCTGTTCGAGCAGGCATTGGCGCAGCAGGGCATCCAGGTGATGGGGCGCAGGGTGATTGGCGGTGCAAGCCCGGCGACGGCCAGGGTGCTGGCGGAGCATCAGTCGGCACCGTTGCAGGCACTGATCACGCCGCTACTCAAACTCTCGAACAACAACATGTCCGAGGCGTTGCTCAAAGCCATGGGGCGCAAGACCGCCAACGCGGGCACAGCGCAGGCGGGTGTGGCAGCGGTAGCGGCGTTTATGAAACGCCAGGGCATGCACCCGTCGACGCTGGTCCAGGTGGACGGCTCGGGTTTGTCGCGGCGTAACCTGATGTCGTCGCAGAACCTCACGGACCTGCTGCTCGCGACCGCGAAACAACCGTGGTTCGAGACCTGGTACAACGCCTTGCCGATTGCCGGCAACGCCGACCGTATGACCGGCGGCAGCCTGCGCTATCGCTTGCGCGGCACCGCAGCTGAAAACAACCTGCACGCCAAGACCGGCTCCATGGCCGGCGTGTCATCGTTGAGCGGCTATATCACCGATGCCGAGGGGCGGCGCCTGGTGTTCTCGATGATCAGCAATAACTACGTGAGTGACGCCGCGCCCATCCGCGCGTTGGAGAACCGTGTCGTGCAGGCCCTGACTCAATGGCACGACTAGCTCAGGGTTGATAGCCCATCCGCCAACTCACGGCCTGGGTCGCCGCCAGCAGACGCTGCGCCGCCGGGCCATCTTCGTCGGCGTGGAACAGCGAGGTGGGGCCGACCACGGTCATCACCGCCGCCACGTTCCCGACCGCGTTGAACACCGGCGCTGACAGCGCGTCCACCCCCGGCATCAGCAGGCCATGCACAAAGTGCAGGCCACGGCTGCGGATCTGCTCGCAGGTGGTGGCGTAGGTTTGGTCGTCCGCCAGGGCATGGGCGATACCGGCCTGGATCTCACGCTCGCGCAATTCCACGGTTTCCCGCGTTGGCAGGAACGCGCTGAACACCAGCCCGGTGGACGAACTGAGCAACGGCAATACCGAGCCCAACTGCGTCACCACCGTAACCGCACGCACCGCCGGTTCGATGTGCACCACGGTCGCGCCCTGGTTGCCCCACACCGCTAAAAAGCAGGTTTCATTCAAGTCATCGCGCAACTCGGCCAGGGGCATCGCGCCGACTTTCAGCACGTCCATGCTGCCCAGCGCCGCCAAGCCCACCCGCAGCGCTTCGCGGCCCAGGCCATAGTGGTTAGTGGCGGTGTTCTGTTCGGCAAAACCCGACGCGATCAACGCCTGCAGGTAGCGGTGAACTTTGCTTGCCGGCATTTGCACATGTTCGGCCAGGCGCGACAGCGACGTGGCGGGCGACAACTCGGCCAGGGCCTTGAGGATATCGGTGCCCACTTCGGCCGAGCGGACTTTTTGTTTACCGGTGTCGCGAGGCTTTTCCATGGAAGGGCGAGGATCCGAGAGATGAATGGGCGTCTTTATAGCTTGACGGTCGATAGTGATCAAATTACGTTATGCGTAACTCGATTACGATAAAAACAACTTCCGTACAGAGGATGCTCCATGAACCTCGAATACCTTTCGGGCTTCGGCAACGAATTCGCCAGCGAAGCACTTCCCGGCGCATTGCCGGTCGGCCAGAACGCCCCGCAAAAAGCGCCCTACGGGTTGTATACCGAACTGTTCTCCGGCACTGCCTTCACCATGGTGCGCAGCGAAGCCCGCCGCACTTGGCTGTACCGCATCCAGCCGTCGGCCAATCACCCGGCGTTCGTCAAATTGGAACGGCAACTGGCCGGTGGCCCGTTGGGCGCGGTGACGCCCAATCGTCTGCGCTGGAACCCGCTGGATATTCCGAGTGAGTCGACGGACTTCATCGACGGCCTTGTTGGGATGGTGGCTAACTCCGGGTCAGAAAAGCCTTCAGGCATCAGCATCTACATCTACCGTGCCAATCGCTCGATGGAACGCGTGTTCTTCAATGCTGATGGCGAACTGTTGATCGTCCCCGAGCAGGGCCGCTTGCGTGTCGCCACCGAACTCGGTGTGCTGGATGTTGAGCCGCTGGAAATCGTGGTGTTGCCGCGCGGTCTTAAATTCCGCGTCGAACTGCTGGATGCGCACGCACGCGGTTATGTGGCGGAAAACCACGGCGCGCCGCTGCGTCTGCCGGACCTTGGCCCAATTGGCAGCAACGGTCTGGCCAACCCACGCGACTTCCTCACTCCGGTTGCCCACTACGAAGACCTGAAGCAGCCTACAACCCTGGTTCAGAAATTCCTCGGTGAACTGTGGGCCTGTGAACTCGACCATTCACCGCTGAACGTGGTCGCCTGGCACGGTAACAACGTGCCGTACAAATACGACCTGCGCCGCTTTAATACCATCGGCACCGTGAGTTTCGATCACCCGGACCCGTCGATCTTTACCGTGTTGACCTCGCCTACCAGCGTGCACGGCCTGGCCAACCTCGACTTCGTGATCTTCCCGCCACGCTGGATGGTGGCCGAAAACACCTTCCGCCCGCCGTGGTTCCACCGCAACCTGATGAACGAATACATGGGCCTGATCCAGGGCGCCTACGACGCCAAGGCCGAAGGCTTCCTGCCGGGCGGCGCGTCACTGCACAGTTGCATGAGCGCTCACGGTCCGGACGGCGAGACCTGCACCAAGGCCATCAACGTCGAGTTGGCGCCGCACAAGATCGATAACACCATGGCCTTCATGTTCGAGACCAGCCAAGTGCTGCGTCCCACTCAGTTCGCCCTGGACTGCCCGCAACTACAACCTGCTTACGACGCGTGCTGGGCCTCGCTGCCCAACACCTTCAACCCGAACCGGAGATAACCCATGACTCAGCCCACTTCTACCCGCAGCTGGGTGGCCTGCGCCAACGGTCACCGCGACTTTCCACTGCAGAACCTGCCACTGGGCGTGTTCAGCATCAACGGTTCGGCCCCCCGCAGTGGCGTGGCGATTGGCGACTATATTTTCGACCTGCAGGCCGCTTTGGATGCATTCGAAGGTGAGGCACGCCGAGCGGTTGAAGCGACAGCGGGCGGGCAGTTGAACGCGTTTTTCGAACTGGGCCGTGGCCCGCGTGTTGCCCTGCGGGAACGCCTGTTGGAGTTGCTCGGTGAAGGCAGCCCGCTGCAAGCGCGTGAGGCGCAGGTGCTGCACCTTGCCGCCGATTGCCAGATGCATGTGCCGGCCCGGATCAACGACTACACCGACTTTTATGTAGGCATCGAGCACGCGCAGAACGTCGGCAAGCTGTTCCGCCCCGACAACCCTTTGCTGCCCAACTACAAGTACGTGCCGATCGGTTATCACGGCCGCGCTTCGACCATTCGTGCTTCCGGCGCCGATGTGCGCCGTCCCAAGGGCCAGACCCTGCCCGCTGGCCAGACCGAGCCGACCTTCGGCCCCTGTGCACGGTTGGACTACGAGCTGGAGCTGGGCATCTGGATCGGCCAGGGCAACGCCATGGGCGACTCGATTGCCATCGGCGATGCCGCCGAGCACATCGCCGGCTTCTGCCTGCTCAACGACTGGTCCGCGCGGGACATTCAGGCCTGGGAATACCAGCCGCTGGGGCCGTTCCTGTCGAAAAGCTTCATCACCACGATTTCGCCCTGGGTCGTCACGGCCGAAGCGCTGGAGCCGTTCCGCAAGGCGCAACCCGCTCGTCCCGAGGGCGACCCGCAACCACTGCCGTACTTGCTGGATAAACGTGATCAGGCAGCCGGTGCGCTGGATATCGAACTGGAAGTGCTGCTGACCACCGCTGCCATGCGCGAACAGAAATTGCCGGCCCATCGCCTGGCCCTGAGCAACAGCCTGCATATGTACTGGACCGTCGCGCAGTTGGTGGCACACCACAGCGTCAACGGCTGTCAGTTGCAGGCGGGTGATCTGTTCGGTTCCGGCACTTTGTCCGGCCCTGAGGCCGGGCAGTTCGGCAGCCTCCTGGAGATGACCGAAGGCGGCAAGAAGGTCATCGAATTGCCGTCGGGCGAAGTGCGCAGGTTCCTGGAGGATGGTGATGAAGTCATCCTGCGTGCCCGCTGCACCCGCGAAGGGTTCGCCTCCATCGGCTTCGGCGAATGCCGTGGCACTGTGGTCGCCGCACGTTAAGAGGGCAGGGTGATGGAACTCTATACCTACTATCGTTCCACTTCGTCGTACCGGGTGCGTATCGCTTTGGCCCTCAAGGGCCTGGATTTCACGGCGATACCGGTGAACCTGTTGGCCCCGGCAGGCGGTGCCAATCGTCAGCCGGAGTACCTGGCTATCAACCCGCAAGGCCGTGTGCCGGCCTTGCGCACCGATGACGGCGAGCTGTTGATTCAGTCGCCGGCGATCATCGAGTACCTGGACGAACGTTATCCACAGGCGCCGCTGCTCTCCAAAGACCTGGCCACCCGCGCGCACGAGCGCGCGGTGGCGTCGATCATCGGCTGTGATATCCACCCGCTGCACAACTCCAGCACCCAGAACCTGCTGCGCCAATGGGGGCACGATGAGGCCAAGGTGTTGGAGTGGATCGGCCACTGGATCAGCCAGGGGCTGGGCGCGGTGGAACAGTTGATTGGCGATACCGGGTTTTGCTTTGGCGAACAGCCTGGGATGGCGGATGCGTTTCTGATTCCCCAGCTCTATGCGGCGGAGCGCTTCAAGGTGCCGTTGGCGGCTTATCCGCACATTGGGCGGGTGGCCGGGTTGGCGGCGCAGCATCCGGCGTTTATTCAGGCCCATCCCGCGAATCAACCTGATACCCCGTGATGTTCAGGTTTGCACAGAACCCAATGTGAGAGGGAGCAAGCCCCTTTCCACATTGGATTTGTGTCACTTCAAATAAAAATAAACAGGTACCTTGCGATGCACAATCAGATTGCCAGCTTTCGCGCGGCACTCGACGCCCGTCCGGTGTCGCGCTATCAGTGGTTGATCCTCCTGTTGCTGGCGCTGCTACTGGTCACCGATGGCTACGATGCCCAGGTGCTAGGTTACGTGGTGCCGGCCCTGGCGTCGGATTGGGGATTGGAAAAAGCCGCGTTCGGCCCCGTGTTCAGCGCCAACCTGTTGGGGCTCACATTGGGCTCGCTGCTGGTAACGCCTCTGGCTGACCGATTTGGCGTGCGGCGCATCCTGCTGGGCTGCGTGTTGATCTATGCCTGCCTGACCCTGCTGATGGTGTTCGCCAACTCACTGACTTCCCTCATGGCTGCGCGGTTTATCTGCGGTATCGGCATGGGCGGTGCGATGCCCAGCGCCATGGCGTTGATGTCGGAGTATTCCCCACCGCGCCTGCGCACCTTGATGGTGACCTTAGCGGCGTGTGGTTTCTCGTTCGGCGGTGCGGCCGGTGGGTTCGTGGCGGCGGGGTTTATCGACAACTTCGGCTGGCAGGCGGTTTTCCTGGCCGGTGGCGTCACGCCGTTGCTGCTGTTTCCGTTTCTGGTGTGGCTGTTGCCTGAGTCCTTGCCGCGCTTGCTACGAGATGCTCCACCGTACGTGCGATTGCGCAAAGTGACCGGGCGTATGCTGCCCGACTGGCAGCCGCCGCTGGCGAGCGCGGCAGAAAACCTGCAAGAACAGGGCAGCAAACTGACGGTGGTGGAGCTGTTTCGCAACGGCTATGCGCGTCCGACCGTGCTGATTTGGTCGACCTTTTTTGTCAGCCTGATCCTGCTGTATTTCATGATCAGTTGGTTACCGTCGCTGCTGTTGGAGAGCGGCCTGGCGTTGAAGGAAGCCAACCTGGTGACGTCGATGTTTCTGTTCGCCGGCACCTTGGGCGCTATCGGCATGGCCTGGTTTGCCGACCGGCTCAAAAGCAAGGTGCGCCTGCTGTCTGGCGTATTGGCGGCAGCGGCGGTGTGCACCATTCTGCTGGGGCTGAACCACGACAACCCGCGCTACCTGGTGGCCTGCGTGTTTGCGGCCGGGTTCTGCATCATCGGTGGGCAACTGACCCTCAATGCCTTCGCCAGCAATTTCTACCCCGCACACGTGCGCGCCACCGGTACGGGCTGGGCGTTGGGCGTGGGGCGTTTCGGCTCGATCCTGGGGCCGCTGTTTGGCAGCATGTTGCTGGCGATGCATATTCCGGTGCAGCAGATTTTCTTCTTTTGCGCGATTCCGGCTTTGATGGCGGCATTGTTGATTATTCAGGTGCGTTCGCCAGGGCGCGATGCGCCTGTAAGCCCCCTGCCTGGCGATATTCTGAAAGCGCCGGCGAATCACTGAGGATTCTCCCGATGGTCACGCTATTCAATGCACCACTGAGTTGGGCGGCAGGTGCCCCAGGCGCTCGGTCAGGCGCAGGCGTTGGATCGGGTCTTCGCTGAGCATCAGGGCGTGTTCCAAGTCAAAGCGCTCGGCGTTGGGGCAGTCCAGGCGTTGATACAGACTGGCCCGCGCGAGGTAGTCGGCGGCGTTGGCGCTGCCCAGTTCCAGCACGCGCTCGGCGTCTACCAGGGCGGCCAGCGGGTTGTCGTTGGAGAGATGCAATTGGCGCAGGTTGCGCGAAAGCCTTTGCAGGATCGAACGCGGATCGGCGGTGTGCAGGTGGTCCGCCTGCAACGTGAGGTTGGGGCCATATTGGCGTTGCAGCAGCTCTCGGCAATCGTTGGGGTACAGGCGTCGGCCGCCGCACGGGTCCAGCAGGTGATCGGCACCGGGCACTCGCAGCAGGAAGTGCCCAGGGAAATTGACGCCAACCATCGGAATATCCAGGCGTCGTGCCAACTCCATGGCAATCAACCCCATGGCCAAGGGCTGCCCGCGTTTGCGCTGTAGCACCTTGTCCAGCAGGGCGGCGGCGGGGCGCAGCGGTGTGAAGTCATCCTGGGCGAACCCCAGGTCATTCATGCACCGCAGCAGCGGTTGACCCAGTTCATCCGCTGGCAACATGGGCATGCTCAGGCTGATCTGTTGTTGCAGTGAGGTCAGGTTCTGCAGGATCTCCAGCGGCTTCACCAAAGGATCGTGCTCGGCGGCGATCCATAACGCCGCTTCGAACAGCGCCGGCGGCGAACGTTGCAGGCAGGCGAAAAAGGCTTGGCGGGGCTTCATTGCTTTCTCCGGCGGATGCCCTCGTTTTAGCCTTGCTGGGAATATCCGTCCAGTGCCTTAAGAAATTTCCCGCGCGCTTATGTCGCAAGCCCTGCAAAACCGGGCGGCTTATTCCAGTGCACTTCGGCAGTTTTCTACCGCAAGCCTATACTTGGCGACACCAGAAGTGATTCGGGAGCTTGACGATGTTTGCTCTCATGCACAGCACCCGCCTTGAATCGCTGCACCTGAGCGTCGACCCGGTCACGGGGCTCAAGGCGGTCATCGCCATTCACAACAGCCGCCTGGGGCCTGCCTTGGGCGGCTGTCGATATATCGCTTACCCCGACGACGAAAGCGCCGTGGCCGATGCTGCGCGGCTGGCCCAGGGCATGAGCTACAAGGCCGCCCTGGCCGGGTTGCCGGTGGGTGGCGGCACCGCGGTGATCCTGCGCCCCGCCCATGTGGAAAACCGTGCGGCGCTGTTTGAAGCCTTTGGGCGTTGTGTGGAACAACTCGACGGCCGCTACATCACCGCTGTCGACAGTGGCACCTCGGTGGCCGATATGGATTGCATCGCCCAGCACACTCGCTTCGTTACCAGCACCACCGCCGCCGGTGATCCATCGCCCCATGCGGCCATGGGCGTGTTCGCCGGTATTCGCACCACTGCCATGGCCCGCCTGGGCAGCGACAACCTTGAAGGGCTGCGCGTGGCAATCCAGGGCCTGGGCAACGTCGGTTACGCACTGGCTGAACAACTTCACGCCGCCGGCGCTGAATTGCTGGTCAGCGACATCGACCACGGCAAAGTGCAACTGGCCATGGAACAACTGGGCGCGCACCCCATCGCCAACGACGCCTTGCTCAGCACGCCCTGTGACATCCTCGCGCCCTGTGGCCTTGGGGCAGTGTTCAACCGCACCAGCGTCGGGCAACTGCGCTGCGCCGCCGTGGCCGGGTCCGCCAGCGCGCAACTGACCAACCTGCAAGTGGCCGACCAACTGGAAGGGCGCGGCATCCTCTACGCCCCGGACTATGTGATCAACTCCGGTGGCTTGATATATGTTGCCCTCAAGCACAGCGGCGCCGAACTGCCGACCATCACCGCGCACCTGTCCAACATCGGCAAACGCCTGACCGAAATCTACGCCCACGCCCAGGCGGAAAAACGCTCCCCAGCACGTGTGGCTGATGAACTCGCCGAGCGCCTGCTTTACGGATGATCAGGCATTAAAAAGGCCCTGAATCATTGATTCAGGGCCTGTTCAATTCGGACTTTATTCCGCCGCTGCGTTGAGCAACTCGGACAACGCATCCGGTTGGCTCTTGAACGCCTTGGCAAATACATCGCGATTCTTCGCCATGTAGATCCCGGCTTCTTCCACCTGCTGCTCGCTCAGGGACGGCACGGCTTTTTGCAACACTTCTGCCAGCAACTCAGCGAGTTCAAGCATTTTGTCATGACGGTCAGCTTCGGCTTTATCCATGAACAAACGCTCCAGATCTCGGCTGCTGCGGTATACCACTTCGACGGCCATTCACCACCTCACATGCCTTCACGATAGTTGTCTTTTGCGACTACTGTATTTATATACAGCTAAAAGGGTAAGCCAAACCGTGTGGTTTGGGTAGCAGTTTTTTAATGTAGCCCGTAAATACAGGTTTGGCGTGTCTCATGTCACCCCGCCATCATCTTATCCCTGCCTCTGGCCTTTTTTCTGCATGCAGAACAACCGTCACGTCCAACCCGCATTATCCGGTCGAATCGACCTAAGGAAGTACCCTCGTGAAAATCAACTGGGCCGAAAAGCTGCGCCAGCAAGTCCATGGGCTGGCTGAATCGCTGGGCAATCTGTTTGTGGAGTCGTTCCACTACCTGGCGCTGTTCGCCATTGGTGCGGTGACCGCCTGGGCGGCGGTGATGGAATTTCTGGGGATGCTGGAGAACGGACACATCAAGATCGATGACATCTTGCTGCTGTTCATCTATCTGGAATTGGGCGCCATGGTCGGGATTTATTTCAAGACCAACCACATGCCAGTGCGCTTCCTGATCTACGTGGCAATCACTGCGCTGACGCGTCTGCTGATCTCCAACGTGTCCCACCACAATCCGCCAGACGTGGGCATCATCTACCTGTGCGGTGGGATTTTGCTGTTGGCGTTCGCGATTCTGGTGGTGCGTTACGCTTCGTCGGCATTCCCGTCGGTGAAGGTCGAAGGCCCGCGTCGCAAGGGCGAGGCGAGCCTGGAAACCGAGAAGGGCGAGCTTTAAAGCCCGACGCTGAAGGGCAGGGGGCGGGTGGGCGGTCGCTGCAATAATTTGTGATCGCCATCCGTCATCACCGCCAGGATCTCCATGGCGCTGTGGCCTTGCTCGATGGCAATGCCGAACTGGATGCTTTGCACCAGGCGTTTGAGCCGTTGCGGGTCGTTGCGTTGTGCGGCGCTGATCATGCGCTTGGCCACCACGCCATCCTCATTCGAGAGGGTGAGCATGATGCTGCCGTCCAGCCGTTGAATACTCAGGTTGACGCGGTATTTTGGGGTGAAGGTGTCGGTGATGATCTGAAAAGGATTGTCCATGGTGCGTTACCGCCTGATAAGAACATGCAGTCATTGACGACCGGTGTCGTGATTAGTTCGCGTCTCCTGACCACCGGCCACTCCGTCGCTGAGGTTGTACAAATTCCGTTTACCTCATCAGCTGTACAGCAAGGGGCGTGCCGTACAGCGGCTTTCCAGGCACCGGGATCCCAATGTGGGAGGGGGCTTGTTCCCGATAGCGGTCCTTCAGCCGAGCATTTATTGGCTGAAGGACCGCTATCGGGAGCAAGCCCCTCCCACAATTGTTTTGGGTTGTTATTGAAATCGGTGACCTGTTTCAGGGCAGTACAGAGAAAACGATCGCAGACAGCGCAATCACGCCGATCACCACCACAAATACATTCGACACCTGGCCCGAATACTGGCGCAAGGCTGGCACGCGCTGGATCGCGTACATCGGCATCAGGAACAACAGGCACGCGATAATCGGCCCGCCCAGGGTTTCGATCATGCCCAGGATGCTTGGGTTGAAGGTGGCCACGGCCCAGCAGGTCAGCACCATGAACAGGGCGGTGCTACGTTCCAGCCACTTGGACGACAGGGAGCGGTTACGCCCGCGCAGAGATTTGACGATCAAGCCCTGGAAGCCTTCGCTGGCGCCGATGTAGTGGCCAAGGAAGGATTTGGTAATGGCCACCAGCGCGATCAACGGCGCGGCGTAAGCGATCACAGGGGTTTGGAAGTGGTTGGCCAGGTACGACAGGATCGAAATGTTCTGCGCCTTGGCTGCCGCCAGGTCCGCCGGTGACAGAGCCAGCACGCAGCTGAAGCAGAAGAACATCACCGTCAGCACCATCATGCCGTGGGCTGTGGCGAGGATGCCGCTGCTTTTGCGCTCGGCCAGCGGGCCGTACACGCGTTTCTGGTCGACGGCGAACGCGGAGATGATCGGCGAATGGTTGAACGAGAACACCATCACGGGGATAGCCAGCCACAGGGTCTTGAAGAACACGGGCAGCGGCATGCCCTCACTGGCAGAAGCGAAAAACGCGCCGTTCCAGTTGGGAATCAGACTGAGCGCAAGCAATAGCAAGGCGGCGACGAACGGGTACACCAGCACGCTCATGGCCTTGACGATCACGCCCTGGCCACAGCGCACAATCGCCATCAAACCCAGGATCAGCACCAGCGACAGGATCGCCCGGGGCGGCGGTGTCATGTGCAGTTGGTGTTCCATAAAGCTGCCCAGGGTGTTGGTCAACGCGACGCTGTACACCAACAAAATCGGGAAGATCGCAAAGAAGTACAGCAAAGTGATCAGCTTGCCTGCACCGACGCCGAAATGTTCTTCGACCACTTCGGTGATGTCGCCGGATGTGCCTGACAGTACAAAGCGCGTCAGCCCACGGTGGGCGAAGAAGGTCATCGGGAAGGCCAGCAACGCCAGCACGATCAGTGGCCAGAAGCCGCCGACGCCGGCGTTGATCGGCAGGAACAAAGTGCCTGCGCCGATGGCGGTGCCATAGAGGCCGAGCATCCAAGTGGTGTCGTGCTTGGTCCAGCCGGTTGTTACGGTGTTTTCTACCTCAACAGGATTTTCGGCAGCAGGTGTACGTACATCGGTCATCGTTATTGCCTCGTTATTATTTTTGCGCGGGCTCACGTTGGGGCAGTCAGGGAATGCTCCTCAGCACTCCACCCAGCTCACGGCCAGGCCGCCCCGTGAAGTTTCTTTGTATTTGTCATGCATGTCGGCGCCGGTATCGCGCATGGTGCGGATCACCCGGTCCAGCGAGATGAAGTGTTTGCCGTCGCCGCGCAGGGCCATTTGCGTGGCGTTGATGGCCTTGACCGCCGCGATGGCGTTGCGCTCGATGCACGGCACTTGCACCAGGCCGCCGACCGGGTCGCAGGTCAGGCCGAGGTTATGTTCCAGGCCGATTTCGGCGGCGTTTTCCAGTTGTTCGGGGGTGGCGCCGAGGATGTCGGCAAGGCCGGCGGCGGCCATGGCGCAGGCCGAGCCGACTTCGCCCTGGCAGCCGACTTCGGCACCGGAGATCGACGCATTTTTCTTACACAGGATGCCGACGGCGGCGGCGGCCAGGAAGAAATTGACCACGTCGTCGTCGGACGCGTCGGCGTTGAACTTCATGTAGTAATGCAGCACCGCCGGGATGATCCCCGCCGCGCCGTTGGTGGGTGCGGTGACCATGCGTCCGCCGGCGGCGTTTTCTTCGTTGACGGCAAGGGCGAACAGGTTGACCCATTCCATGGCCGACAAGGTCGAGGTGATGACATTGGGTTTGCCGATTTCCAACAAACTGCGGTGCAATTTCGCCGCGCGCCGTGGCACATCTAGGCCGCCGGGCAAGATGCCTTCATCGCGCAGGCCTTGCTCCACGCATTCGCGCATCACCGACCAGATATGCAGCAGGCCGCTGCGAATCTGTTCGTCACTGCGCCACGCGCGCTCGTTGGCCATCATTAACTCTGAAACGCGCAGCCCGTGCTTGTTGCACAAGGCCAGCAGTTCGACGGCGCTGGAAAAGTCGTAGGGCAATTCAACATCGCTGGTCGGCGCAATGCCTGACGCTGCTTCGGCAGCTTCGATGATGAAACCACCGCCCACCGAGTAATACGTCTGCTCGCTAAGCAGTCCGCTGTCGCCATAGGCGTGTAGGGACATGGCGTTGGGGTGGTAGGGCAGGCTTTCTTCCAGCAGCAGGAGATCGGTGTGCCAGTTGAAGGCAATGTCCTGGGTGCCTGCCAGCAGTAAGCGGTCGGTCTCGCGCAGTTGCTGGATACGGCTGTTGATCGAGGTGGGGTCAATACGGTCCGGCCATTCACCCATCAGGCCCATTACGCAGGCGCGGTCGGTGGCATGGCCGACGCCGGTGGCGGACAGCGAGCCGTACAAACGCACTTCAACCCGTCGGGTGTCGGTAAGCAATCGCTGGTCGGTCAGGGCTTGGGCGAAGGTCGCCGCTGCCCGCATGGGGCCGACGGTGTGGGAGCTGGACGGGCCGATGCCCACCTTGAATAGATCAAAAACACTGATAGCCATGCTAAACCCTTACAAGCAATGGAGTAGGAATCGCTGCCATGTTTTGTAGGACGAGCGCAATTGGCGCGATACTGAGCCTCTGGATCGGCACTGACCAACGAATTATCCTAAGACACCCTTTAGCAGGACTAAACCCTATGGCTCGCCCTCTCCATGGCCAGACTTATGTCTGGTTACACGTGTTTTCCTGCGCTGCGCGGCATCTTTCGTTCACCCGCTGCGCCGAAGAACTGCACATCACACCGGGGGCGGTGAGCCAACAAATCCGCCAGTTGGAGGAGCGTCTTGGGTTTCGGCTGTTCCATCGACGGGCGCGGGGTGTGGAGTTGAGTGCGGAGGGGCAGCGGTTGGCGGCTACGGTGGGGGAGGCTTACGGCAGCATTGATGCCGAATTGCAGCGGCTCGATGCGGGGATGATCAGCGGCACCTTGCGCCTACGCTCGATCCCGTCGTTTCTTGGCAAGTGGCTCACCCCACGTTTGCCACGCTTGCAGCAACGCTTTCCGGACATCCAACTGCGCATGGTTGCCGAGGACAGCAGCATTGCCCTGCATGAGGGGGACTTCGACCTGGCTATCGACTTGAACGACGGCAGCTACCCTGGGCTGTTATCCACAGCCTTGCTGGATGAGCAGATATTTCCGGTGTGTGCGCCAAGCCTATTGCGCGGTCGTCCGCCCTTGCATGGCCCGGCCGACCTTGTGCATTTCCCGCTGCTGCACGACATCACCGCCTGGCGTGGGAGTTATGAGTATGCCGAGTGGGAGTTTTACCTGAATGCAATTGGCTACCACGACGCCGATGTTCGCCGCGGCCACACCTTCAACCGCAACCACTTGACCATAGAAGCCGCCATCGCCGGTATGGGCGTGGCGATTGCGCGGCGTACTTTGCTCAACGATGAGCTGGAGCGCGGCACCTTGATCGTGCCGTTCGGCCTCGCGGTGCCCAACCACAAGCGCTATGTGCTGCTGTATGCGCCAGGCGCACTGAGCCATCCGGGCGTGCGCGCGGTGCATGACTGGCTGGTAGAGGAAGCGGGGATTTTTCGCGGATTGCACCCGTTGGGAGAGGGGCAATTATGACGTTTACAGAGCGTAAGAAGATGTAACTAACTCCCCACCCTAACAGCGTTTTTGCCCGTAGTCAGGCTTAATTTGTAATGTAGGATTTATCTTTGCAAAGGGGTTGAATTGTTCGTCTGGCTGCTCAATTGTGTAATCAAGAGGTCATGGTTTCACCACCCCGGTGTTGCAGTTTGTGACCTCTCGCGAGCTAGCTGAAATAAGGGAAGAACTATGCAAATCCAAGTCAATAGCGATAACCATATTGAAAGCAGCATCCGACTGGAGGAGTGGGTACGTACTACCATTGAGAGCACGCTCGAACGTTATGAAGAAGACCTGA
Organism: Pseudomonas sp. H1_D04; assembly: GCF_054683855.1. Lineage (NCBI taxonomy): Bacteria > Pseudomonadati > Pseudomonadota > Gammaproteobacteria > Pseudomonadales > Pseudomonadaceae > Pseudomonas > Pseudomonas sp. H1_D04. Next base: position 979,947 of record NZ_CP162826.1, on the reverse strand, counting down.
CCCGAGTGGAGGTCTATCTGCGGGATGAGAACGGCGACAAGCCCGGTCCCCACGATTTAAGTTGCCGCCTGGAAGCGCGGCCAAAAGGCCATCAACCACTGTCGGTATCCGCCAAGGGCGATACCCTGGAACAAGCGATCGACAGTGCGGCCACCAAGCTGGACCACGCGTTGGAGCATCTGTTTGGCAGACTGCAAGGCAAGCCCCGCGCTGCCGCGAAAAACCAGCCAATCAACAAAGTGAATGAAGACGCGCTGGAACAGGAATTCCTGGAAAACGAAAACGCTGTCATCAACGGCTAACTTTCTTTTGACCCCCTCAAACGGGCCTGCATCTGCAGGCCCGTTTTCGTTTAGCGCCTGCGTCGGAAAAAATACCGGCTCAGCATCGCCAGCCCGCCAGCACCCAACCCGGCAAACAGCATCGCCCAACCGGCGCCGTGGCGCAGTGCTGCCTGAGCGTCGTTGACTGTCAGCCCCATTGACTCGAGTTTTCCTGCGGCAATGTTTTGACTGATAACCGGCCAATCCATTGCCGTGGCAGGGGGCAGCACCTCGGCCAGGTGATGGCTGATCCCCAGCAACAGCACCAACCCCATGAGGGCAATGTTGAGCGCCAGGGTGATCAGCCGCGCACTGAGGTCGATGCCTGAGGCCATGCCTGCGCGATCCGCCGACACCGAGCCAGTGGTGGTGTTGGTGGTGGGCGAGTTGGTCAGCGCCAGGCCTACGCCGGCGATCACGCAACTGAGCAGCACCAGCTCAATACGTGGGTGCTCGGCGCCGTTGACGGCGGCCATGGCCAGAAAGCCCGCGCCCATCAGGCCCAGGCCCAGGGGGATGATGCGTTCGGCGCCATAGCGCAGCGCCAGGCGCTCGGCCAGCGGCGGCACCAGCAAGGTCGGCAAGGTGTAGGCGAGTAGGGCTGCGCCGGTGGTCAAGGTGTCGTAACCCAGGCCCGCCTGGAAGTACAACGGCAGGTAGATCATGAACGGCCAGAAGCTGAAGTTCATGCCGATAGAGCCCATCAACGCGCCGTTGAAACGCTGGATGCGGAACACCGAGAAGTCGAACATTGGGTGTGCACTGCGAAGCTCGACCGCGATGAACAGCAGCAAGCCGAGCACCGACAACGCCGCCCAACCGAGCATGGCCGGTGCGCCGAAGCCGTGCTCGCTGCCTTGGGTGATGAAGTACACCAGGGCAAACACCGACACGGTCAAGGTGAGCATACCGGCGATGTCCAGGCGACGGGCGGCCGGGTCGCGGGACTCCTGCACGCTGATGTGCAGCAGCACCAGGGTGAACAGGGTGAGCGGCACGTGCACGAGGAACACCCAACGCCAATCCGCCACCGCCAGGATCAATGCGCCGATCATCGGTCCGAAGCCCAGGCCCACGCCAGCAATCACGCCCCATATTGCAAAGGCCCGTGCCCGTGCTACCGGTTCGCTGAACAGGTGCGACAGGATGGCGAACTGGCAAATCATCATCGCTCCGGCACCGATGCCCTGAACAAACCGCGCCGTGATCAGCAGCGAAGCCTCCTCGGCCAGCCCACAGGCCAGCGAGGCCAGGCCAAACACCCACAGGCATAACACCAGCATGCGGCGACGGCCAAAGCGATCCGCCAATGTGCCCGCCGCCATCAGCACGCTGGTACAGGCCAAGGTGTAGGCGTTCATGATCCATTGGGCGTCCTGGAAGCCCGTGCCCAACTCTCGCTCGAGCGTCGGCAGGATCACCGGGACGCTGGAAATCTCCAGGCCGAACATCAGCGCGACGAGGCACACGGCAGTGAGGGCCAGCCCATTCCTGGCGGTGCGCGGGCGGCTGGTGGCGGTTAACGTGGCGACGGGTGGCATGGGATTCTCCTGTGGATGGGTATCGGGATATTTTCAGGGGAATAGGGTTCGTTATTCGTGATAAGTTTTCTGCTAATAGGGGAATCAAGGGCGACAATAGAACCATGGCCACACCGCGTTTTGATGGCGTTGAGCTGTTTCTGCAAATCGTCGAAAGCGGCAACCTGACCGAGGCCGCCGAACGCCTGAATCTCACACGCTCGGCGGTTGGCAAGGGCCTGGCGCGATTGGAGGCACGCTTGGGCACGTGCCTGCTGCAGCGCTCCACCCGCCGCCAGCGTTTGACCGAGGACGGCCAGGCGTACTACGAACATTGCCTGCGGGCATTGGCGGAGCTCGAGGCTGCCGAATCGGTGCTGGAAAGCGGCCGGCAACAGCCACGCGGCCGCTTGCGGGCCAGCTTGCCGCTGGCCTTCGGGCACCACTACGCGGCCCCGGCATTGTGGGGATTGATGGCGCGTTATCCGGAACTGGAAATCGAGATCAGCTTCGCCGATCGGCTGGTGGACCTGGCACAGGAAGGCTTCGACGTCGCCGTGCGGATCGGCCCGCTCCCCGACACCGACCGCCTCAGTGCGCGTCGGCTGGGCGAGCAGGCCGTGGGACTGGCGGCGTCACCGGCGTACTTGCAGCGCGTTGGGCCGATTGAATGCATCGAAGACCTTGCCGGCCATCGCGGCATCGCCTACCGCAGCAGCACCCCGCACCGCAATCGCGTGGCCTCGCCGTTAATGATGGACGACCTCCAGGCTGTTGCCGATGCCGCCATCGCGGGCGTCGGCCTGGCTTGGTTGCCGAGTTGGTTGATTGCGCACTATGTGCTGCGTGGGAAGTTGGTCGCAGTATTGCCCGACTATCGCGAGCAACCTGCGCCCATCCATGTGATCTGGCCCACTGCCACGCATATGCCGGCCAAGACACGGTGTGCAATCGATGCATTGGTCGAAGCCACCCCCAGTTGCCTGGCGGGCAGTTAGAACCGGCGGGTCAGGGCGAGCATGCTATTAAGGCAAACGGGTTTGTTGTGGCGAGTGGGCTTGCCCCGCGTTGGGTTGCGAAGCGACCCCAGCTCTTTGTTTGAAAAGGCCGGGCCTGCTACGCAGTCCAACGCGGGGCAAGCCCGCTCGCCACAGGTGGTGTGTTGCTTGGGCAGTTAGAACGCGATGGAGGTCTGCACGTACACCGTGCGTGGCTCACCGACGTATTTGCCCTTGTTGTTATCGTCAAACGAGCGCGTGAAGTATTGCTTGTTGAAGATGTTCTTCACGCCGACCGCCACGTTCAAGTCCGACAGTTGCGGGCCGAAATCATAGGCCGCGCGGCTGCTGAACAGCATGTAGCCGGGGATGCGTCCGTTGGCGCCGTCGGCGGTCTCGGCCTCGGTGTTGGCGTTATCGGCGAACTGGCTGCTCTGGTAGCTGCTGTCCACATTGAGTTTCCAGCGCCCTTCGGTGTAACCCACGCCGAGGGTGCCTTTGTGCTTGGACGAGAAGGGCACGCGGTTGCCTTTGTTCGGGCCGTCTTCGCGGATGGTGGCGTCGACGTAGGCGTAGGTGGCGTACACATCGAAACCGGCCAACGCCGGGCTCAAACCATCGAGGGCGTAGTTGACGCTGGTTTCGATACCCTGGTGGCGTGTCTCACCCCGGGCGATTACCGAGTCGTTGGTCTGGTTGCTTTCATACTGGTTATCGAAGTTGATCAGGAACGCACCGATCTCCGCGCGCAAGGTGCCGTTGTCATAGCGGGTACCCAGTTCCCAGGTGCGGGCTTTTTCCGGTTTGACTTCACCGCTGGTGACGCGGTTGGGCATCTGGCTGTACTGCACGCTGCCGAATGAACCTTCGGTGTTGGCATACAGGTTCCAGTCGTCGGTCAGGTGATAGAGCACGTTCAACGCCGGCAGCGCGGTGTTGTAGTCGCCTTTGTATTTGACGTTGGTCAGATTATTGCTCTGCTGGGACTCGATCATCTCGTAGCGAATGCCCGGGGTGATGGTCCACTTGCCGATATCAATCCGGTCATCGACGAAGAACGCATTGGCTTCTGTGCCGCCACGGGTGTCGCGGTCGTTGCGGCTGTCAGTCGTGGGGATTTGCTGGTTGTTGGCTGAAATCGGCGTGCGGTAGCGCAACTCGTGGCCGGCTTCGTTGATGTAGCGGTAGCCGACGCCCACTTCATGGCTGGTCGGGCCGAGGTCAAAGCCTTGGGCGAAACGGGTTTCCACGCCGCGCACCCAATACTCACGCGGGGACAGCGACAGGAACGTGCCCTGGTCCAGATAACCGCTGCGCAGGGTCTTGGTGAAGAAACTGTTGACGGTGAATTCTCGACGATCCTGTTCGTAGCGGTAGCCGACGTTGAACATCGTGCGGCGGCCCCAGAATTTGTCGTAGGGGCGGGTGGACTGGTACGGATCGGCCTTGTAGTTCGCCACGTTCAAACCGCCGGGCATATCGGCCTGGCCTTCGTAGTACTGCGCCATGGCGTTGAAGCTATTGGCGTCGTCGAGCTGGTATTTGCCCTTGAGGATCAAATCGTCGATGCGCGTGTTGCTGTTTTCGCGCCAGTCGCCACCCCGGGTGCCGGAATACAGAATCGCGCCGCCAAGGCCATTGTCGGCCGTGCCGCCGGCCAGCAGGTTGCCGGCGGTCTTGAAACCGTCATGGCTGGATGACGGGCTGGTTTCAGTCTGCAAGCCGCCCTTGACCGTTGGCGCATCCGGGATCGCGCGGGTCACAAAGTTGACCACGCCGCCGACGTTCTGCGGGCCGTAACGCACGGCGCCGCCGCCACGTACCACGTCCACCGCGTCCATGTTGCCCATGCTGATCGGTGCGAAGGACAGTTGCGGCTGGCCATACGGCGCGAAGGGCACGGGGATGCCATCCATCAATACGGTGGAGCGCGACGCCAGGCGCGGGTTGAGTCCGCGAATGCCAAAGTTCAGCGCCATGTCGTGGCTGCCGGTGCCGTTGTTGTCCGGAGCGTTGACGCCGGGGATGCGGTTGAGCACGTCCTTGGCTTGGGTGGCGCCTTGGCGTTCGAACTCTTCGCGGCGGATCACATCGCGGGCGCCGGGGTGTTCGAACACATTGGTTTGTGCCGCATCGCCGAGCCAGTCGCCGACCACGCTGGAAGTCGCCAGCTCTACCGCAGCCGGTGCGTTTACCGGTTGCAGGCTGAAGGCGTTGTCACCTTCAGGGCGGGCCTCCAGGCCTGTGCCTTCCAGCAGTTTTTGCAGGCCTCCGGTGGTGCTGTAGCTGCCGGACAAACCACGGCTCTGCATGCCCGCCGTGATTTCGGAACCGAAGGAAATCAATACGCCGGCTTCGCGACCAAACTGATTGAGGGCCGCTTCCAGCGACGTCGGGGCAATGTGATAAGGCTTGGGGTCGGCGGCCATCACCGGGGGCAATACTGCGAAACTGAGGCAGGCGCCCAGTAACAGTTGGCGCAAGGTGCGGGCGATTAGGGTCGGCTGCTGGGGCATGAAGAGCGGTCCTGAGAAGGAAGGATCAAGGTGGCTTTCCTTCTCTGTCACGCGAGGTGTGGAAAACGGCTCACAGGTACATAAAATAATTTCAGGCGCGCGCCTGCACTGTCACCCAATAGCGGGTAAAGCGCCGCACTTTCACCGGCAGGCTGACTTCCAACAGGTTGAGAATGCGTTCGCTGTCGTCCAGCGGGTAGCTGCCGGAGATCAATAAATTGGCAACCTGCGGATCGCAATTGACCTGGCCGCGACGATAGCGGCCCAGTTCGCCGAGGAAATCTTCCAGGCGCATGTGTGCAGCCACCAGCATGCCGTCGGCCCAGGCGCCGCTGTTGGCGTCGGTGGGGCGCGGGGTGTCCCAGCCTTTGCGGGTGAAATTGACTTGGCGCGCCGCTTCGACTGTCAGCGGCAGGCCGCTGTAGGTGTTGGGCATCACCTCGACTTGGCCGTCGAGCACCGCCAGCTGGGTGTGGTCGTTGAACTGACGTACGTTCAGGCGCGCCGCTTGGCTGCTGAGCAGGCCCTGGCCGGTAAGGACGCGCAATGGCGTGTTGCCGGCGATGCCGTTCAGCATGATCTCGCCTTCGAGCAGTCGGATCAGCCGTTGCTGGCCATCAAAATGTACATCTACGGCACTGCCGGTATTGAGCTGCAACTGGCTGCCGTCGGCCAGTTGCACCTTGCGGCGTTGGCCCACCGGGCTGCGGTAGTCGGCGGTCAGGGGCGGCAGAATATGCTGCTGGCGCAGGCTCCAGGCGGCTGCCGAGCCAGCGCCGAGGATCAACAGCAACTTCAGCGCCTGCCGCCGGCTGGTAGACGTCGGCGCATTCAACGCGGCGTGAGCCAGGGGCGAGGGCATGCCGCGCAGGCGCTGGTTAACGCGCTGGATATGGTCCCAGGCGCGCTGGTGCTCGCTGTGGGCATTCAGCCAGTGTTGCCAGGCGGCCTGTTGGCGTGGGTTGAGCGCGCCTTGCTGCATTTCCATCAGCCAGCGCACGGCCTGTTCGGCGACTTGGGTCGAGACGTTCATAGGGCAAAGTAGCAGCGCATGGCGGCTTTATTCAGGTGGCGTTTGACGGTGGCAATGGAAATGCCCAGTTCAGCGCCGATCTGCGCGTAGGTCAGGCCATCGAGTTGGGCCAGCAGGAACGCGCGCTTGACCTGTGTGGGCAAGCCGGCGAGCAGTTGATCCAGCTCGACCAGGGTTTGCAGGATGATTGCGCGTTCTTCTTCCGACGGCGCCACGTGTTCGGGCATTTGTGCGAGGGCGTCAAGATAGGCGCGTTCGAGGTCCTGGCGGCGATAGAAGTTGAAGAGCACGCGCTTGGCCACGGTGGTGAGAAACGCGCGCGGCTCGACCAGCGTGGGCGTTTCTCTTGCAGTGAGTACGCGGACGAAGGTGTCCTGCGCCAGGTCGGCAGCACTTTCCGGGCAGCCGAGCTTGCGTCGCAACCAGCCGGTGAGCCAGTGGTGATGGTCGTTGTACAGAACTTCGACGGTGTTGGACGGGCTCAACGCAAACACTCCGCAAGCATCGGCATGCTTTAGAGAACAAGAATTGTTCGCATTGTATGGTCCGAGACCCGGTTCGGCAATCCGGCAGAGCAGGTGTTTCATCCGTTCTCTTTTGCTTATGAGAATATTTATCATTAATATTGCGCGCTGATGAACCTGGCGCCTCTCGCATGAAAAGCAAAACTTCGCTTCCCGCGCTCTACCGCTTGGCCGTCACCTCCCGCGTGCTGGCGGCCGTGGTCGGTGGCTATCTCATGGCCTCCCTCGCCGCCATCTGCCTGGCATTGTGGATGCCAACATCTCGCGCCGACGCCGTGATCACCGGGATGATGAGTTCATTTGTGTTCTATTTGCTGGCCGTACTCTGGTGCTTCGCCTGCCGTACGGCTTGGCGCGCCTGGTTTGGCGTGATGCTGCCGAGCGCAGTCTTTGCCGCTTTGGCGGGTGTGGGCTTGTGGATGGTGCGCACATGAAGGAGGGATTTCGCCAGGCCATGGCCTGGCTGCATACCTGGGCGGGCTTGATCTTCGGCTGGCTGCTGTTTGCGATTTTCCTGACGGGCACGCTGTCTTACTTCAAGGATGAGATCAGCCACTGGATGCAGCCCGAGGTCCAGGCTCATCCGTTGGACAATGCGCGCAGCCTCAGCGTCGCGCAAACCTACCTGCAGCAGGTGGCACCCACAGCGGTACGCTGGTTTATCGCCCTGCCGGATAGCCGCGACCCCGGCCTGTCGGTCATGTGGCAAGACAAGCTCGACCCCGGCCGCCGCGGCAATTTCATGCGCAAAACCCTCGACCCCGTCAGCGGCCAAGCCGTAGAGGCCCGCGAAAGCATGGGCGGGGATTTCTTCTACCGTTTCCACTTCCAATTGCAAATGCCGCACCCCTGGGGCCGCTGGCTGTCCACCCTCGCTGCGATGGTGATGTTCGTGGCGCTGATCACCGGCATCATCACCCACAAGAAAATATTCAAGGACTTCTTCACCTTCCGCCCCCGCAAAGGCCAGCGCTCCTGGCTTGATGGGCATAACGCGGTGGGTGTGCTCGTGCTGCCGTTTCACCTGATGATCACGTACAGCAGCCTGGTGATCTTTATGAGCATGGTGATGCCGGCGCCGATCATGGCCTCCTATGGCAACGATACCCGCGCATTTTTCAACGAGATATTCCCCGCGACCAACAACGCGCCGGCGTCGGGGCAGCCGGGCAAATTGGTGCCGCTGCTGCCGATGTACGAGCAAGCGCGGGCGCAATGGGAGGGTGGCCACGTAGGGCGGATCGGGGTGAATAACCCCGGTGATGTCAACGCGTCGGTCAATGTGTTCCGCGCAAGTTCCGACAGCGTGGTGCATGAATTCGACAGCATTGTGTCGTTTAACGGGCACACCGGCGAACTGTTGCGGGCCAGCGACGGGCAATCGTTGACCGCCATGGTCGGCGGCAGTTTCTACGGCCTGCACATGGGTCATTTCGCTGGGCCGGTGCTGCGCTGGTTGTACTTCATCTGCGGCCTGGCAGGCACTGCGATGATCGGCACCGGGCTGGTGATCTGGCTTGGCAAGCGCCAACTCAAACATGCCAAAACCGGTGTGATGCCGTTTGAGCTGCGACTGGTGGAAGTGTTGAATATCGCCAGCATGTCCGGTTTGCTGATCGCCATTGCAGCGTTCTTCTGGGCCAACCGCCTGCTGCCGGTGAGCCTCGCCGAACGCTCCGATTGGGAAGTGCAGACCTTCTTTATCGCTTGGGGCCTGAGCCTGTTGCACGCCATTGTGCGTCTTGGGCGCCAGGGTTGGGTCGAGCAATTGAGCGTCGGTGCGTTGTTGTTTGCCGCGGTGCCACTGCTCAACGCAATCACCACCGATCACCCTTTGGGCGTGTCCCTGGCCCGTGGTGACTGGGCGATGGCCGGCTTTGATCTGACCTGTCTGGGCAGCGGCGTGTTTCTCGCCTGGGCGGCGTGGAAGATGCACCACCGCACGGCACCGCAGCCCAAGGCTGAACGGGCGCGTCCGCTCAACCTCAAGCAAGAGGCCAATTGAATGTTCCTCGCGCTGCTGATGTGCTATGCCGGGTTTACTGCTCTGTGCCTGTCCACCGATCGCCATCACGGCGAACTGCTGCACAGTAAGCCATCACCTCGTCGACGCCTGGGTTTGCGTGTGGCTGGCGGTTTGCTGCTTGCCGTCGCGATCTGGCCCGCCGTGAGCGTGGCTGGCTGGGGCCTGGGATTGGTGGAGTGGTGCGCTGTATTGATGCTCAGCGCGCTGTTGCTGGTGTTGCTGTTGCCGTATCGGCCAAGGCTGGCCTTGATCCTCGCGGGCGCCGGCCTGCTGGCGAGCCCCGTTGCGGCCTTCGCCACCCTCTGAGCCCAAGCCATGATGATCAGCACCCCACCCGAATCCCAGGACAGCTCGCAAGCTGATGCGGCGGGTGGGCGTGCGCATTTTCTGCAGGTGTTTCTGTCCCAGCGTTCGCAGATGGAAGCCTTGGTGAGTCGACGTGTAGGCTGCCGCGCCACGGCGGCCGACCTGGTGCAGGATCTGTTTCTACGCTTCTGGCGCCGGCCGCTGGTGCAGGTCGAAGAGCTCAGCACCTACCTGCTGCGCTGCGCCGGCAATATCGCCATCGACCACCTGCGCAGCGAAGGCGCGCGGGTGCGCAGCAGCGAAGGTTGGTTGCCCGAGCAGCAGGACAACCAGGGCTCTGAACCCCAGGCCGCACTGGAAGCGGGTAACGACCTGCGCCATGTCGAAGCCGCCTTGCGCAGCCTGCCCGAGCGCACTCGGCAGATTTTCCTGCTCAACCGCATCCATGGCCGCAAATATGCGGAAATCGCCAAGGCCATGGGTCTGTCCCAAAGTGCCGTGGAAAAACATATGATGCGTGCCCTCGAAGCTTGTAAGGCCAGCCTTCGCGACCCATCGCCTCCACGCACGCCAGGGAAAGCACCGTGAACGTCACCCCCACGCCCGAGCAGGAACACGCCGCACTGGCCTGGCTGAGTCTGTTGCACGACCAACCCAGCAGCGGCGACCAGGCGACGTTCAGCCACTGGCTGCGCGCCAACCCGGCACACGTCGAGGCCTACGCCCAGGCCCAGGTGCTCTGGGAACTAAGCGAAGTACCTGCACGCGCCCTGGCGGAAGAAGAAGCCCTGGCATTGCAGGGCTACCTCAATACGATGAACACCGCGAAACGTTCACGTGTCGTGCGCTGGTCCGGCGCCCTGGCCATGGCTGCCTGCCTGCTGTTGATGGTGTCCATGGGCGCAGGTTGGCAGCCGTCGCGTTGGGTCGATGATTTCGGCGCCGATTACGTGACGGCGCCAGGAGAAATAAAAACCGTCACCCTGGCGGATCAATCTCAAGTCACCCTGGATGCGGACAGCGCGATTGCCGTGGATTTCAGCCATGGCGAGCGGCATATCCAGCTGCGTCGCGGCGCCGGTTTTTTCAGCGTGACCCACACCGGCGAGTCCTTTGTGGTGGGGGCGGGCAGCGGTGAAGCGCGGGTGCTCGGCACACAATTCGAAGTGCGCCTGCAACCAGCGGGCGCTCAAGTGACGGTGTTGTCGGGGCGGGTCGGCGTGACGCCGTCGAAGCAGGGCCAGCAGCAAATTCTGACGGCGGGCCAGCAAGTGGTTTACGCCGATGGCATTGCCGATCCCCTGCACGCTGTCGACAGCGAATCGCGCCTGGCCTGGCGCGACGGCTGGCTCAACTACTACAAGGCACCGCTCGCCGATGTGGTGAAGGATTTGGGGCGTTACTACCCTGGCCGCATCCTGCTGCTCAACGAAGATATGGGCGCCAAGCGGGTCAGTGGCAGCTTCCCGAGCAAAGACCCGCAGGCCGTGCTGAACGCGTTGCAGGCAGTGCTGGGGTTTGAACAGCACAGCCTGCTGGGACGGGTGATCGTGGTGCGCTGATTATTTCAACGCCGCCATGATCGCCTCAGGGTTGTAATCGCGAATCAGCGTCCCATTCACATCCACAAACGGAATCCCGCCACCGCCCAACGCCTCATACGCCTTGCGCGCAGGGGCGTCCTTCTCGATGTCGAAGGCCTGGTACGGAATACCTTTCTGATCCAGGAAGCGCCGGATCTGCTTGCAGTAGCCACACCACTCGGTGGCATAGAGCACCACCCGCGCCGAAGTGCGGACCTGCTCTGAAACCACCTGCGAGGGGTTGAATAGCCGCTCGATCTTGCCCCAGTTCTGGATAACCACCACCACCAGCAACACCAACAGGACTTTCTTGAGAACCCCGCCGAGCATCAGTTACGGCGCTTGAGCTGGTCAGTCAGTTGGGTCGGCAGGCCCTTGATGATTAGGGTGCCAGCGGCTTCGTCGTACTCAATCTTGTCGCCCAGCAGGTGCGCTTCAAAACTGATCGACAGACCTTCGGCGCGCCCGGTGAAGCGGCGGAACTGGTTAAGGGTGCGCTTATCGGCGGGGATTTCCGGCGACAGGCCGTAGTCCTTGTTGCGGATATGGTCGTAGAACGCCTTTGGTCGATCTTCATCGATCAAGCCCGACAGTTCTTCCAGGCCCATGGGCTCGCCTAGCTTGGCCTGGCTGCTGGCGTAGTCCACCAATGTTTTGGTTTTCTCGCGGGCGGACTCGTCCGGCAGGTCTTCGCTTTCCACGAAGTCGCTGAAGGCCTTGAGCAGGGTGCGGGTCTCGCCCGGACCGTCGACGCCTTCCTGGCAGCCGATAAAGTCGCGGAAGTACTCCGAGACTTTCTTGCCATTCTTGCCTTTGATAAACGAGATGTACTGCTTGGACTGCTTGTTGTTCTGCCACTCCGACACGTTGATCCGTGCGGCCAGGTGCAGTTGGCCCAAGTCCAGGTGGCGCGACGGAGTCACGTCCAGCTCGTCGGTTACCGCTACGCCTTCGCTGTGGTGCAGCAGGGCGATGGCCAGGTAATCGGTCATGCCTTGCTGGTAGTGGGCGAACAGTACGTGGCCGCCGGTGGAGAGGTTGGATTCCTCCATCAGCTTCTGCAGATGCTCAACGGCGGTGCGGCTGAAGGTGGTGAAATCCTGGCCACCCTCGAAATATTCCTTCAACCAGCCACTGAACGGGTGCGCGCCGGACTCGGCATGGAAGAAACCCCAGGCCTTGCCTTGTTTGGCGTTGTAGCTCTCGTTGAGGTCGGCAAGCATATTCTCGATGGCGGCGGATTCGGAGAGCTCCGAGTCGCGTGCGTGGAGAACTGCGGGCGTGCCGTCGGGTTTTTTGTCGATCAGGTGGACGATGCAATGACGGATCGGCATGGGCTTCTCGGCTGGTTGAAGGGGAGCGGTTGGCCTCCCCGAAAAGTCGCCCAGTGTACCGCACCCATTGGTCAAGACGCGCTTCGAAGGGCGTTTTGGGTGGGGTCCGACCGGGTATATTCCTTTTTTTGACGGTTTAGAGCGATAAAGCTGACCAAATGGGTAGGTAGAGGCGGATATTTCCCCGTCTCTGTGCTAGTTTTGCCCCGTCTTACGCCAAGTCTCGGCGTTAAGCGTGCATTCAGCATCTGTCAGGTCGAACCAATCCCCGTTTCAAGCATCTATAACCCCGTTCTCCGAGGTTATAAGCCTGGGGTGCCAGGCCTAGACGGTCGGGCTCGACGGCTGACACTGCACTCTGCAATCCATATGAATTTGATAGGGAAGGAACACCACAATGGCTATTACTAAAGACCAACTGATCGCTGACCTGGCTGAAGCAGTAGACGCACCGAAAACTACCGTGCGCGCTCTGCTGGACCAACTGAGCCAAGTTGTTGCTGATCAGCTGGAAAACGGCGGCGAAATCACTCTGCCAGGCGTTGGCAAACTGAAAGTGACCGAGCGTCCAGCCCGTACTGGCCGTAACCCTTCGACTGGCGCTGCCATCGAAATCGCTGCCAAGAAAGTTATCAAGCTGGTTGTGGCCAAAGGCCTGACCGACGCTGTTAACAAGTAAGACGCAGCAAAAAAAAACCGTGCTCCGGAGCAATCCGGGCACGGTTTTTTGTTGCCTGCGATTTATTAATCGCGAACCCAGCGTTGGCGCCAGATCTGCTGCTCGTTCTTGGTCTGGAAAGTCCATGCCACGAAACGGCTTTGCTTCTGACCCTGGGACATCTCCACCACCTGGCTTTCCAGCACGCCGGCTTTTTTCAGGGCTGTTTCAATGGCGGGCAAGTTCGATGCTTTTGATACCAGGGTGCTGAACCACAGCACCTTATGGGCAAAATTCGCGCTTTCAGCGATCAACTGCGTCACGAACCGCGCTTCACCGCCTTCACACCACAACTCGGCCGACTGGCCACCGAAGTTCAGCACCGGCAATTTGCGCTTGGGATCAGCCTTGCCCAGCGCGCGCCACTTGCGTTCGCTGCCCTTGGTGGCTTCGTCCATGGACGCATGGAAGGGCGGGTTGCACATGGTCAGGTCAAAGCGCTCGCCAGGTTCCAGCAGGCCCAACAGGATGTGCTTGGGGTTATTTTGCTGGCGCAGTTGAATGACCTTGCTCAGGTCGTTGGACTGCACGATGGCCTTGGCAGCGGCTACGGCGATAGGGTCGACTTCCGAGCCAAGGAAGTTCCAGCGGTACTCCATGTAGCCAATCAGCGGATAGACGCAGTTGGCGCCCATGCCGATGTCCAACACCTTGACGATGGAACCACGGGGAATCTTGCCGTCGTTGACGCTGGCCAGCAGGTCGGCGAGGAAGTGCACATAGTCCGCACGCCCCGGCACCGGCGGGCATAGGTAATCCTGCGGGATATCCCAATGCTGGATGCCATAGAACGACTTGAGCAACGCCCGGTTGAATACCCGCACGGCGTCAGGGCTGGCGAAGTCGATGCTTTCCTTACCGTAGGGGTTGAGGATCACGAATTTCGCCAGCTCCGGCGTGGTCTTGATCAGCGCCGGGAAGTCGTAACGGCCTGTGTGGCGGTTGCGCGGGTGCAGGGTGGCCTCTTTGCGCGGCGCGACGGGTTTGGCCGTGGCAGCGGTTTTAGGCTTCTTGCGCGGAGGTTTGGGCGTAGTGGGGGCGGTCATGTTGATTCTGGTGTTGGCTCAAAGTGGTGGGCATTGTCACACATCTTGAGCCTGACCCGGGCAAATGTGGGAGGGGGCTTGCCCCCGATGGCGGTGTGACAGTCAAAGATATTCAGGCTGATGCACTGCTATCGGGGGCAAGCCCCCTCCCACATTGACCGGGTTCGCAAATAAAAAAAGAGACCCGAAGGTCTCTTTTTTCACGCTGATTCCACCTTACAGGCTGGAAATCCGCGCATGTTGCTCCGCCAGCTTGCCCAGAGCCTGTTCGGCCTCGGCGAGCTTGGCGCGCTCTTTCTCGATCACTTCAGCTGGCGCCTTGTCGACGAATGCCGCGTTGGACAGCTTGCCGCCCACCCGCTGCACTTCGCCTTGTAGGCGCGCAATTTCTTTGTCGAGACGGGCCAGCTCTGCGCCCTTGTCGATCAAACCGGCCATTGGCACCAGCACTTCCATGTCGCCAACCAGCGCGGTAGCGGACAACGGTGCTTCGGCGCCATCAGCCAATACGGTGATCGACTCCAGCTTCGCCAGTTTCTTGAGCAGTGCATCGTTTTCGGTAAGGCGACGCTGGTCCTCGGCACTGGCGTTCTTCACGAACACCGCCAACGGCTTGCCCGGTCCGATGTTCATCTCGGCGCGGATGTTGCGCGTGCCGAGCATCAGGGTCTTGAGCCATTCGATATCGCTTTCAGCGGCTTCATCGATGCGTGCTTCATTGGCCACCGGCCAAGGCTGCAGCATGATGGTCTTGCCTTCGATACCGGCCAGCGGCGCGAGGCGCTGCCAGATTTCTTCGGTGATGAACGGCATGAACGGATGCGCCAGGCGCAACGCCACTTCCAGCACGCGTACCAGGGTACGACGGGTGCCGCGCTGGCGTTCGACCGGTGCGTTTTCGTCCCACAGCACGGGCTTGGACAGCTCCAGGTACCAGTCGCAATACTGGTTCCAAATGAACTCGTACAAGGCTTGCGCGGCCAGGTCGAAACGGAACTGGTCGAGTTGGCGGGTCACTTCGGCTTCGGTGCGTTGCAGCTGCGAGATGATCCAGCGGTCGGCCAGGCTCAGCTCATAGGCTTCGCCGTTCTGGCCGCAGTCTTCACCTTTATCCAGCACGTAGCGCGCGGCGTTCCAGATCTTGTTGCAGAAGTTGCGATAGCCTTCGACGCGGCCCATGTCGAACTTGATGTCGCGACCGGTAGACGCCAACGAGCAGAAGGTGAAACGCAGGGCGTCGGTGCCGTAGCTGGCGATGCCGTCAGCGAACTCGTCGCGGGTCTGCTTTTCGATCTTCTTCGCCAGTTTCGGCTGCATCAAGCCCGAAGTGCGCTTCTGCACCAGGGTTTCCAGGTCGATGCCGTCGATGATGTCCAGCGGGTCCAGGACGTTGCCCTTGGACTTGGACATTTTCTGGCCCTGGCCATCACGTACGAGACCGTGCACATACACGGTCTTGAACGGAACCTGCGGCGTGCCGTCCTCGTTCTTCACCAAGTGCATGGTCAGCATGATCATCCGGGCAACCCAGAAGAAAATGATGTCGAAGCCGGTCACCAGCACGTCGGTGGAGTGGAATTTCTTGAGGAATTCGGTCTGCTGCGGCCAGCCCAGGGTGGAGAACGTCCACAGGCCAGAACTGAACCAGGTATCCAGTACGTCGTTGTCCTGTTGCAGCGCCACGTCCGGGCCGAGGTTGTGCTTGGCACGCACTTCGGCTTCATCGCGGCCGACATAGACCTTGCCCGACTCGTCGTACCAGGCCGGGATGCGGTGGCCCCACCACAGTTGACGGCTGATGCACCAATCCTGGATGTCGCGCATCCACGAGAAGTACATGTTTTCGTACTGTTTAGGCACGAACTGGATACGGCCATCTTCTACGGCAGCAATCGCAGGCTCAGCCAGCGGCTTGGTGGACACGTACCACTGGTCGGTCAGCCACGGCTCGATCACGGTGCCGGAGCGGTCGCCCTTCGGCACTTTCAGGCCGTGGTCGTCAACGCTGACCAGCAGGCCGGCGGCATCGAAAGCGGCCACGATCTGCTTGCGTGCTTCGAAACGGTCGAGGCCGGCGTATTCGGCCGGGATCTTGCCGTCGATGCTTTCGTTCAGCGTGCCGTCCAGGTTGAACACCTGGCAGGCCGGCAGTACGGCGGCATTTTTATCGAAGATGTTCAGCAGCGGCAGGTTGTGGCGCTTGCCGACTTCGTAGTCGTTGAAGTCGTGGGCCGGGGTGATCTTCACGCAGCCGGTGCCGAATTCGGGATCGCAGTAGTCGTCCGCGATGATCGGGATGCGACGGCCAACCAATGGCAGGTCGACGAACTTGCCGATCAGTGCCTGGTAGCGTTCGTCGTTCGGGTTAACCGCGACGGCGGCATCGCCGAGCATGGTTTCCGGACGGGTGGTGGCGACGATCAGGTAGTCGTTGCCTTCAGCGGTCTTGGCGCCGTCGGCCAGCGGGTACTTGAGGTTCCACAGGAAGCCTTTCTCGTCGTGGTTTTCCACTTCGAGGTCGGAAATCGCCGTGTGCAACTTGGTGTCCCAGTTGACCAGGCGCTTGCCGCGGTAGATCAGGCCGTCTTCATGCAGGCGCACAAAAGCTTCTTTCACGGATTCGGACAGGCCGTCGTCCATGGTGAAACGCTCGCGGCTCCAGTCGACGGACGAGCCCAGGCGACGGATCTGACGGCTGATGTTGCCGCCGGACTGGTCTTTCCATTCCCAGATCTTTTCCAGGAATTTCTCACGGCCCAGGTCGTGACGGCTCTGGCCGGTGGCTTCGAGTTGGCGCTCCACCAGCATCTGGGTGGCGATACCGGCGTGGTCGGTGCCCGGTTGCCACAGGGTGTTACGACCCTGCATGCGGCGGAAACGGATCAACGCATCCATGATCGCATTGTTGAAGCCATGGCCCATGTGCAGGCTGCCAGTGACGTTCGGTGGCGGAATCATGATGGTGTAGGACTCGCCCGCACCTTGCGGAGCGAAATAGTTCTCGGACTCCCAGGTGTTGTACCAGGAAGTTTCAATAGCGTGCGGCTGGTAGGTCTTATCCATGCGCGGCGGGACCCTAGTTGGCATATATTCAGGAAAGCCGGCAAGTATAACGGGGGATAGGGCGCAGGGCGAGGCGAAGACGGGCTAAAGGCGTGCGCTGGTCGATGTGGGAGGGGGCTTGCCCCCGATGGCAATGTGTCAACCATACATGGGCTGGCTGATACACCGCGATCGGGGGCAAGCCCCCTCCCACAGGGGGTCTATGCACGGTTTAAGACTGGTACTGGCTGAGCAACCGTTCCATTCGCGCATCCATTCGGCGCTTGATCTCGGTTTCGATATGCGGGGCAAAGTCGTCGATCACGTCTTGCATGATCAATTGCGCGGCGGCGCGCAGTTCGTTGTCTAGATGCAGCAGCAGGGCGTCGGGGGGTTTCTCGGCAGCGGCGGCAACGGGGGCTGGTTCTACGACGGGCAGTTCGACCGGTGCCGGCGCAGGTTTGCCGCCCACCATGTCAAACAGCAACGGAATCTGTACCTCGCCGTCGACCGGTTCGGTCAGCAGCGGCGGTTGCAAGCCATCATCACCCAGCAACTGACGGATCGACTCCAGGTCGTCCAGCAGGTGGTCATCTTTTTTTACAGGGTTGGAAGTGTCCATCGTGTGCTCAAAGTCGTTGTAGCCGGTGATCTTGCAAAGGATAGCCCTGTTCGCGGTAGAAACGGAAACTCTCCCGCGCGGCCTGACGAATAGCCGGATCTTCCACCACCACTTCCGCCACACGGGCGAAGGCCTTGGCGAACGGCGGTACTTTCAGGTCCAGGTTGACCAGCAGGTCATGGTGATCGCCGCAGCTGTCACCCAGCCCCAGCACTATCAGACCTTCAGGTTCTGATTCGGCAGGGCCGTGTGGCACGAAGCTTTCACCCTTGAAGCGCCACAGGCGGGCGTCGAGCTCGTCGCGTTGAGCGGCATCGCTGCAGTGCAGGTAGATGCGATGGCCCATGCGCCAGGCTTTTTCGGTGAGTTTGCAGGCAAAGTCCAGGCGCGCGAGCGGGTCGGCGCTGGGCAATATATAGAAGTCGACTTGGGTCATTGCGGTTCCTGAGACCGGAGCGGCGTGATGGCCGCCCCGGCATCTTCAGTTTCAGGCCTTTGCGCGATCCAGCAGGTACTGGGTCAGCAGCGGAACCGGACGGCCAGTGGCGCCCTTGTCCTTGCCGCCGCTGGTCCAGGCCGTGCCGGCGATGTCCAGGTGCGCCCAGTTGAAGTTCTTGGCGAAGCGCGACAGGAAGCAGGCAGCGGTGATGGTGCCGGCTTTCGGGCCGCCGATGTTGGCGATGTCGGCGAACGGGCTGTCCAGCTGTTCTTGGTATTCATCGAACAGCGGCAGTTGCCAGGCGCGATCGTCGGCAGCCTTGCCCGCGCTGAGCAGTTGCTCGATCAGCTCGTCGTTGTTACCTAGCAGGCCCGACGTGTGGGAGCCCAGGGCAACGATGCACGCACCGGTCAGGGTGGCGATGTCGATTACGGCTTGCGGCTTGAAGCGCTCGGCGTAGGTCAGGGCATCGCACAGCACCAGGCGGCCTTCGGCGTCGGTGTTGAGGATTTCGACGGTCTGGCCGCTCATGGTGGTGACGATATCCCCTGGGCGGGCAGCGCCGCCGCTCGGCATATTCTCGGCGCAGGCCAGGATGCACACCAGGTTGATCGGCAGCTTGAGCTCCAGTACGGCACGCAGGGTGCCGAACACGCTGGCGGCGCCGCCCATGTCGTACTTCATCTCATCCATGCCCGCGCCCGGCTTGAGGCTGATGCCGCCGGTGTCGAAGGTGATCCCTTTGCCGACCAGGGCGTAAGGCTTCTCGGACTTCTTGCCGCCGTTGTATTGCATCACGATCAGGCGTGGTGGCTGGTCGCTGCCCTGGCCCACGGCGTAGAACGAGCCCATGCCCAGTTCCTTGATCTTTTTCTCGTCCAGCACTTCAACTTTCAGGCCCTTGAACTCTTTGCCCAGCGCCTTGGCTTGCTCGCCCAGGTAGGTCGGGTGGCAGATGTTCGGCGGCAGGTTACCCAAGTCGCGGGTAAACGACATGCCGTTGGCAATCGCGGTAGCGTGGGTTACGGCGCGCTGAACTTCAGCCTGCGCGGCCTTGATGGTCAGCAGGGTGATTTTCTTCAGGGCGCGGGGTTCGGCTTTCTGGCTCTTGAACTGGTCGAAGATATAGCCGCCGTCCACCAGGGTCTCTGCCAGCAGGCGCGTCTTGCCGTAGCTGTCGCGGCCTTTGACCACGATTTCGTCGAGAGCCAGTGTCGCATCGCCACCGCCCAGGCCCTTCAGGGTGCTGAGGATGCCGCTGATGATCTTGCGGAACGGGCGGTCGCCCAGCTCAGCGTCTTTGCCCACGCCGACCAGCAAAACGCGGTCGGCCTTGAGGTTAGGCAGGCTCTGCAACAGAAGGCTCTGACCGACTTTGCCGGCCAGGTCGCCGCGCTTGAGCACGGCGCTGATGGCGCCGCCGCTGAGTTCGTCGAGTTGCTTGGCGGCCACGCCGAGCTTGCGGCCTTCGCCGATGGCGACCACGAGGGTGGCGGTTTTCAACGTTTCGGGGCTAACGCTTTTTACAACCAATTCCATTTTCGGGTCCCTTATAAAGGTCTGAGAGCCTGGTATTTGTATCCAGGCTTTAAAGCGTGGCAGCTGTGTAAACCGCCAGCGACAAAGGCCGCAGTTTGAACCTCGCCGGCGGAGCCTGACAACCCTTCGTACGCGCTTTGTACCCGCGTATGAGGTTGCGCAGTGACAGGCGCGGTCAATCACAGGATAATGCGCCATCTTTTTAATCGGCCCTGCGTAAAGGGGCTGACTCGGTATGCTTGCTTGTTTGGCCGCCTTAGCCTGACAACCCTGGAGTGTCTGGTTTGATTGTCTTCCGTTATCTATCCCGCGAAGTCCTGTTGACCCTGAGTGCCGTGAGTGCGGTCCTGTTGGTCATCATCATGAGTGGTCGTTTCGTCAAATACCTGGCCCAAGCCGCTTCGGGCGCCCTGGATCCAGGCTCGTTGTTCCTGATCATGGGCTTTCGCCTGCCGGGGTTCCTGCAACTGATCCTGCCGCTGGGCCTGTTCCTCGGGATCCTGTTGGCCTACGGTCGTTTGTACCTCGAAAGCGAAATGACTGTGCTCTCGGCCACCGGCATGAGCCAGCAGCGTCTGCTCGGCATGACCATGATCCCGGCAGCCGGCATCGCGCTTATCGTTGCCTGGCTGAGCCTGAGCCTGGCCCCCCAGGGCGCCATGCAGTTCCAGCTGGTGCTGAACAAGCAGGACGCGATGACCGAGTTCGACACCCTTGAACCGGGCCGCTTCCAGGCACTCAATGACGGCACGCGGGTCACCTATACCGAAACCCTGACCGAAGACCGTGCCAACCTGGGCGGGGTGTTCATCTCCGAGAAGCGCCTGGGCCAGGACAAGAAAGACCGTGGCATCTCCGTGCTGGTGGCCGAGTCCGGTCGCCAGGACGTGCGTCCCGATGGCAGTCGCTACCTGATCCTGGAGAACGGCTATCGCTATGACGGCAGTCCCGGCCAGGCCGACTACCGCGCCATCAAGTACGACACTTACGGCGTGTTGCTCGCCCGTCCGGATGTCAGCGACGAGGTGACTGACCGCGACGCCATCCCCACGAAGGATTTGTTCGGCAGCAAGGAACTGCGCTCCATTGCCGAGCTGCAATGGCGTATTTCTCTGCCACTGCTGGTGTTTATCGTGACCTTGATGGCCGTGCCATTGTCGCGCGTCAACCCACGTCAGGGCCGCTTCCTCAAGCTGTTGCCAGCGATCCTGCTGTACATGGCTTACCTCACCATTCTGATTTCCGCTCGCGGCTCCCTGGAGAAGGGCAAGCTTTCGCCGACCCTGGGGTTGTGGTGGGTGCACGGGATCTTCTTGGTGATCGGCCTGGGCCTGCTCTACTGGGAACCTATCCGTTTGAAAATGTTGAGCCGTCGCGGCCAGAAGGAGTTGGCTCGTGGCTAAGCTCGATCGCTACATTGGTAGCAGCGTCCTGATCGCCATTCTGGCGGTTCTGGGCATCATCCTGGGTCTTGCCTCGTTGTTCGCCTTCATCGATGAAGTGGGCAACGTGAGCGACACCTACACCGTGTGGGATGTACTGAGCTACGTGGCACTCACCGCGCCGCGTCGGCTCTACGACATGATGCCGATGGCTGCGCTGATCGGCTGCCTGATCGGCCTGGGCAGCCTGGCCAGCAACAGCGAGCTGACCATCATGCGTGCTGCCGGGGTGTCCATCGCCCGTATCGTCTGGGCGGTGATGAAGCCCATGTTGCTGCTGATGCTGTGCAGCGTGCTGATCGGTGAATACGTCGCGCCGCCGGCCGAAACCACCGCCCAAGCCAACCGCGCCCTGGCGCAGGGTTCGGGCGATGCGCAAAGCGCCAAGCATGGCCTGTGGCATCGCCAGGGTGATGAGTTCATCCACATCAACGCCGTGCAACCGGGCGGCCTGTTGATCGGTGTGACGCGTTACACCTTTGATAAAGAACGTCACATGCTGTCGTCCAGCTTCGCCAAACGTGCGCAGTACAGTGGCGAAAAATGGCAACTGACGGACATCACTACCACTCACTTCCGCAATGTCGGCCAAGGCACCAAGGCCAGCACCGAAGTGGTCAATGAGCCAAGCGAAGAGTGGGACATCGCTCTCAAGCCGGAATTGCTCAACACCGTGGTGATGATTCCGGAAAGCCTGCCTATCTCTGGGTTGTGGAGTTACATCCACTACCTCAAGGAGCAAGGGCTGAACAACGGTCGTTACTGGCTGGCGTTTTGGGTCAAGGTGTTGCAGCCAGTGGTAACCGCCGCGCTGGTGTTGATGGCGATCTCGTTCATCTTCGGCCCATTGCGTTCCGTGACCCTGGGTCAGCGTGTGTTTACTGGCGTGTTGGTGGGCTTCACATTCCGCATCGCCCAGGACCTGCTCGGCCCGTCGAGCCTGGTATTCGGTTTCTCCCCTCTGTTTGCGGTGCTGGTGCCGACCGCCATCTGCGCCCTGGCCGGGTTCTGGCTGCTGCGCCGAGCTGGCTGATACCGCGCTTATGCACAAAAAATGCCCCGCTCGAATGAGTGGGGCATTTTTGTTCTGGTCAGCAAAGATGACGTCTGGCCGAAGCTTCAGGTACAATTCCCGGCTATTTTTCAGCGGGCAATCTGCCTGCAGCCTTTTTGAGTGTTGATCCGTGAGTGATTTGAGTCATATCCGCAATTTCTCCATCATCGCCCACATTGACCATGGTAAGTCGACGCTGGCCGATCGATTCATCCAGATGTGCGGCGGCCTTGCCGAGCGTGAAATGGAAGCCCAGGTACTGGATTCCATGGACCTCGAACGCGAGCGCGGGATCACCATCAAGGCCCACAGCGTTACTCTGTACTACACCGCCAAAGACGGTATCAAGTACCAGCTGAACTTCATTGACACCCCGGGCCACGTCGACTTCACCTATGAAGTCAGCCGTTCCCTGGCGGCCTGCGAAGGTGCGCTGCTGGTGGTGGACGCGGGTCAGGGCGTTGAAGCCCAGTCCGTGGCCAACTGCTACACCGCCATCGAGCAAGGCCTGGAAGTGATGCCGGTGCTGAACAAGATCGACCTGCCACAGGCCGATCCGGACCGCGTCAAAGAAGAAATCGAAAAAATTATCGGCATCGACGCCACCGACGCCGTCGAGTGCAGCGCCAAGACCGGCCTGGGCGTTGACGAAGTGCTCGAACGCCTGGTCAAGACCATTCCTGCCCCCACCGGCAACTACGAAGATCCGCTGCAAGCGTTGATCATCGATTCCTGGTTCGACAACTACCTGGGGGTTGTTTCCCTGGTACGTGTACGCCACGGCCGTGTGAAGAAGGGCGACAAGATCCTGGTCAAGTCCACCGGCAAGATCCACCTGGTGGACAGCGTCGGTGTATTCAACCCGAAACACACTGCAACCACTGATCTGAAAGCCGGTGAAGTAGGTTTCATCATCGCCGGTATCAAGGACATCCACGGTGCGCCGGTGGGTGACACCCTGACCTTGAGCTCCACCCCTGACGTCGACGTGCTGCCTGGCTTCAAACGCATCCAGCCGCAGGTTTACGCCGGTCTGTTCCCAGTCAGCTCCGATGACTTCGAAGACTTCCGCGAAGCGCTGCAGAAGCTGACCCTCAACGACTCGTCGTTGCAGTACACCCCGGAAAGCTCCGACGCCCTGGGCTTCGGTTTCCGTTGCGGCTTCCTCGGCATGCTGCACATGGAGATCATTCAGGAGCGCCTTGAGCGCGAATACGACCTGGACCTGATCACCACAGCGCCAACGGTTATTTTTGAGCTGGCGCTGAAAACCGGTGAAACGATTTATGTAGATAACCCGTCCAAGCTCCCAGACCTGTCTTCTATCGAAGACATGCGTGAGCCGATCGTGCGCGCCAATATCCTGGTGCCGCAGGAACACCTGGGCAACGTCATTACCCTGTGTATCGAAAAACGTGGCGTGCAGCACGACATGCTGTTCCTCGGTACCCAGGTGCAAGTGACCTACGATTTGCCGATGAACGAAGTGGTCCTGGACTTCTTTGACCGTCTCAAATCCACCAGTCGCGGCTATGCTTCGCTGGATTACCATTTCGATCGTTACCAATCGGCTAATCTGGTGAAACTGGATGTGTTGATCAACGGCGACAAGGTTGATGCCCTTGCACTGATCGTGCACAAGGACAACGCGCACTACAAAGGTCGCCAGTTGACCGAGAAGATGAAAGAACTGATTCCGCGCCAGATGTTCGACGTCGCGATCCAGGCCGCTATTGGCGGGCAGATCATTGCACGGACCTCCGTCAAGGCTCTCAGAAAGAACGTACTGGCCAAATGCTACGGCGGTGACGTAAGCCGTAAGCGCAAGCTGCTTGAGAAGCAAAAGGCCGGTAAAAAACGCATGAAGCAAGTGGGCAACGTGGAAATTCCACAAGAAGCCTTCCTTGCGGTGCTCAGGTTGGATAGTTAGGTCCTATGTCGCTAAATTTCCCGCTGTTGCTGGTCATCGCCGTTGCCGTTTGTGGTCTCCTGGCGTTGCTCGATCTGGTGTTCTTCGCCCCGCGTCGGCGGGCGGCTATCGCGTCCTATCAGGGCAGCGTCAGCCAGCCCGATGTCGTGGTGATCGAGAAGCTGAACAAAGAGCCTTTGCTGGTTGAGTACGGCAAGTCGTTCTTCCCGGTGTTGTTCATCGTGCTGGTGCTGCGTTCGTTTCTGGTGGAGCCGTTTCAGATCCCTTCGGGTTCGATGAAACCTACCCTGGACGTGGGCGACTTCATCCTGGTGAACAAGTTTTCCTACGGGATTCGCCTGCCGGTGATCGACAAGAAGGTCATCGAAGTCGGTGATCCGCAGCGCGGTGATGTGATGGTGTTCCGCTATCCAAGCGACCCGAACGTCAATTACATCAAGCGTGTGGTGGGGCTGCCGGGCGACGTGATTCGCTACACCAGCGACAAGCGCCTGTTGATCAATGGCGAGTCGGTGGCCGAGAAACTGCTCGGTTCCGAACCGAACAGCCTGGGCAGCGCCGAGCTGTACCAGGAAAAACTCGGTGCGGTAGAGCACGAAATCCGCAAGGAAATGAGCCGCTACCGCGCCATGCCTGATGGAGAGTGGAAAGTGCCAGCCGGGCACTATTTCATGATGGGCGACAACCGTGACAACTCCAACGACAGCCGCTACTGGGATGACCCGAGCATTCCCAAGGAGCTGCTTGGCATGGTTCCCGACCAGAATATCGTCGGCAAGGCCTTCGCGGTCTGGATGAGCTGGCCGGAACCCAAGCTCAGCCACCTGCCGAACTTCTCGCGGGTCGGGCTGATCAAGTAATACAAGCGGCGCTGTGAACACAGCGCCGACTGCTTTTCTGGGGCTTGGACAATTCCGGCTCCAGGCTGTAACCATCAGGATTTGAATTTGAACACTGCGTCAATCGTCGATGGCCGCCGGTGCCACCCACTAGATATGCAGCAACTAGGTATGGATAAACCGTGACCGTTTCGCTAAGTCGTTTAGAGCGCCAGCTCGGCTACACCTTCAAGGATCAGGAATTGATGATCCTTGCCCTCACACACCGCAGCTTTGCAGGGCGTAATAACGAGCGCCTGGAATTCCTCGGTGACGCCATTCTCAATTTCGCCGCCGGTGAGGCGCTGTTCGAACGCTTCCCGCAAGCGCGCGAAGGCCAGCTGTCGCGATTGCGCGCACGTCTGGTAAAGGGTGAGACCCTGGCCGTACTGGCCCGTGGTTTCGGCCTGGGTGAGTACCTGCGCCTGGGGTCGGGCGAATTGAAAAGCGGTGGCTTCCGTCGCGAGTCGATCCTGGCCGATGCCCTCGAAGCCTTGATCGGCGCGATTTACCTCGATGCAGGTATGGAAACGGCCAAGGAGCGCGTGGTCGCCTGGCTGGCTTCGGAGATTGAAAGCCTTACGCTGGTCGACACCAACAAAGATCCCAAGACCCGCCTGCAGGAATACCTGCAGTCCCGTGGTTGCGAACTGCCACGCTACGAAGTGGTGGATATCCAGGGTGAGCCCCATTGCCGCGTGTTCTTCGTGGAATGTGAAATCACCTTACTGAATGAAAAAAGCCGAGGTCAGGGTGTGAGCCGTCGTATTGCCGAACAGGTAGCGGCCGCTGCAGCACTGATTGCCCTGGGCGTGGAGAATGGCCATGACTGATTCAACCGCAACACGCTGTGGCTATGTTGCCATCGTTGGCCGCCCGAACGTGGGCAAGTCCACGCTGCTGAACCACATCCTCGGTCAGAAGCTCGCGATCACCTCGCGCAAGCCTCAGACCACTCGCCACAACATGCTGGGCATCAAGACCGAAGGCGCCGTGCAAGCGGTCTACGTCGACACCCCGGGTATGCACAAAGGTGGCGAGAAAGCCCTGAACCGCTACATGAACAAGACCGCATCGGCGGCGTTGAAAGACGTCGACGTGGTGATCTTCGTGGTCGACCGCACCAAGTGGACTGACGAAGACCAGATGGTCCTTGAGCGTGTGCAGTACGTAACCGGCCCGTTGATCGTCGCGCTGAACAAGACCGACCGCATCGAAGACAAAGCCGAACTGATGCCGCACCTGACCTGGTTGCAGGAGCAACTGCCGAACGCCCAGATCATGCCTATCTCGGCCCAGCACGGCCATAACCTCGAAGCCCTGGAGCGCGTGATCGCTGGCTACCTGCCGGAGAACGAGCACTTCTTCCCGGAAGACCAGATCACCGACCGCAGCAGCCGCTTCCTCGCCGCTGAACTGGTCCGCGAGAAAATCATGCGCCAGATGGGTGCTGAGCTGCCGTACCAGATCACCGTCGAAATCGAAGAGTTCAAGCAACAGGGCAAGACCCTGCATATCCATGCGCTGATCCTCGTCGAGCGTGACGGCCAGAAGAAAATCATCATTGGCGACAAGGGCGAGCGCATCAAGCGCATCGGCACCGAGGCGCGCAAGGACATGGAATTGCTCTTCGATTCCAAGATCATGCTCAACCTGTGGGTGAAGGTGAAAGGCGGCTGGTCCGATGACGAGCGCGCTCTGCGTTCCCTCGGTTACGGCGACCTGTAAGAACACCGCAGGGCAAAAAATGTGGGAGGGGGCTTGCTCCCGATGGCGGTGAGTCAGTTAATAAATAAGTGACTGACACACTGCCATCGGGGGCAAGCCCCCTCCCACATTAGGTTTGTGTAGTTTTCAAAAAATGCATTCCAGCAGTGAGCACCCATGTCCCAACCCCCAGCCAACTCGCCTACGTCCTGCACAGCCGCGCCTACCGCGAGACCAGCGCGCTAGTGGATTTCCTCACGCCCCAAGGCCGCCTGCGCGCGGTGTTGCGTAGCGCGCGGGGCAAGGCGGGGACATTGGCGCGGCCCTTCGTGGCGTTGGACGTGGAGTTTCGCGGCAAGGGCGAGCTGAAAAACGTCGGCCGCCTGGAAAGCGTCGGCACTTCCGCCTGGCTCAATGGCGATGCGTTGTTCAGTGGGCTCTACCTCAATGAGCTGCTGATCCGTCTGTTGCCCGCCGAAGACCCGCACCCGGCTGTCTTCGATCACTATGCTGCCACTTTGCTGGCCCTGGCCGAAGGTCGCCCTCTGGAGCCGCTGCTGCGTGCCTTCGAATGGCGTCTGCTCAATGACCTGGGCTACGGCTTCGAGCTGAGCAACGACCTGCACGGCGACCCCGTCGCCGCCGACGGCATGTACCGCCTGCAAGTCGACGCGGGTCTTGAGCGCGTCTACCTGCTGCAACCCGGCCTGTTCCAGGGCACCGAACTGCTGGCCATGAGCGAGGCCGACTGGAGCGCACCCGGTGCGTTATCCGCCGCCAAGCGCTTGATGCGTCAGGCCTTGGCCGTGCATCTGGGCGGACGGCCGTTGGTCAGCCGCGAGTTGTTTCGAAAGCCCTGACCTCCCCGTGTATGCTGTGCACCGTTTCTTTCCCTTTTCAGGAGCGCTTCCGTGACCACCAGCAATCGCATTCTTCTTGGCGTCAACATCGACCACGTCGCCACCCTGCGCCAGGCCCGGGGCACCCGTTACCCTGACCCGGTCAAGGCCGCGCTGGACGCCGAAGAAGCAGGCGCCGACGGCATCACCGTGCACCTGCGAGAAGACCGCCGCCACATCCAGGAACGCGATGTGTTGCTGCTCAAGGACGTGCTGCAAACCCGCATGAATTTCGAAATGGGCGTCACCGAAGAAATGATGCTCTTCGCCGAGCGCATTCGCCCAGCGCACATCTGCCTGGTACCGGAAACCCGCCAGGAGCTGACCACCGAAGGCGGCCTTGACGTGGCCGGCCAGGAAGCGCGGATCAAGGCCGCGGTGGAGCGCCTGTCGAAAATCGGCAGCGAAGTGTCGCTGTTCATCGACGCCGACGAGCGCCAGATCGAAGCGTCGCGTCGTGTCGGCGCGCCGGCCATCGAACTGCACACCGGCCGTTACGCCGATGCCACCACGCCGACCGAAGTGGCGGATGAACTGCAGCGCATCATTGACGGTGTGAACTGCGGCCTCAATGAAGGCCTGATCGTCAACGCCGGCCATGGCCTGCATTACCACAACGTTGAAGCCGTGGCTGCGATCAAAGGCATCAACGAGCTGAACATCGGCCACGCGTTGGTAGCCCACGCGCTATTCGTCGGTTTCAAAGGCGCTGTGGCCGAGATGAAAGCCCTGATCCTGGCGGCCTCCAAGCCCTAAAAAACAATGAAGAACCAATGTGGGAGGGGGCTTGCTCCCGATAGCGGTGTATCAGCCATAAATGTGGTGGCTGACACACTGCTATCGGGAGCAAGCCCCCTCCCACATGAGAAGCCTTACTGTTTAGCCGATGCAGGTGTATCGTATCTGCCCTTTGCAGGCCTAGGGCCTGCGGCAGATACGTGAGGTTGTTGTGTCCCGATCCTTTTCCCGTCGACAAATCCTGGGTGGTCTTGCAGGCCTGGCCGTAGTGGGCGTCGGTGCCGGTGGCGCCTACCGTTACTGGCTGGGGAAAGTCGCCGAATCCGAAGCGGGTCACGACTACGAGCTGATCGCTGCACCGTTGGACGTGGAGCTGGTGCCGGGGCACAAGACCCAAGCCTGGGCGTTCGGCCCCTCGGCACCCGGCACCGAGTTGCGTGTGCGTCAGGGCGAATGGTTGCGGGTGCGCTTTATCAACCACCTGCCGGTCGCGACCACCATCCACTGGCACGGCATCCGCCTGCCGCTGGAAATGGACGGCGTGCCCTATGTCTCGCAACTGCCGGTGCTGCCGGGCGAATACTTCGACTACAAATTCCGCGTGCCCGACGCCGGCAGCTACTGGTATCACCCGCATGTGAACAGCAGCGAAGAACTCGGCCGAGGCCTGGTCGGCCCGCTGATCATCGAAGAGCGTGAACCCACCGGTTTCAAACACGAACGGACCCTCAGCCTGAAGAGCTGGCATGTGGACGAAGAGGGTGCGTTCGTTGCCTTCAGCGTTCCCCGTGAAGCGGCGCGTGGCGGTACGGCCGGGCGGCTGTCGACGATCAATGGCGTATCCCAGGCGGTGATCGACTTACCCGCTGGGCAGATCACCCGCGTGCGCCTGCTCAACCTCGATAACACCCTGACCTATCGCATCAACATCCCCGACGTCGAAGCGCAGATCTATGCGCTGGACGGCAATCCCATCGAACCGCGTCCATTGGGCAAGGAGTACTGGTTGGGTCCGGGTATGCGCATCTGCCTGGCGATCAAGGCACCGCCGGCAGGCGAAGAGCTCTCTATTCGCAACGGCCCGGTGCGCCTGGGCACTTTCCGCTCAGTCGCCAACACCGATGCACCGACCGAATGGCCCCCGGCGCTGCCCGCCAACCCGATTGCCGAACCGGACCTGGCCAATGCCGAGAAACTCAACTTCAATTTCGAGTGGGTCGGCTCGGTCTCGGTCAACGTCGACAATGGCAAGCCGCCGAGCCTGTGGCAGATCAACGGCCAGGCCTGGGACATCACCGACAAGACCTGCGCCGACCGACCGATTGCCAAGCTGGAAAAGGGCAAGAGCTACATTTTCGAATTGAAGAACATGACCCAGTACCAGCATCCGATCCACCTGCACGGCATGAGCTTCAAGGTGATCGCCTCGAACCGCCACAAGGTGATCCCGTACTTTACCGACACCTATTTGTTGGGCAAGAACGAGCGCGCCCGCGTGGCCTTGGTGGCGGATAACCCTGGAGTGTGGATGTTCCACTGCCACGTCATCGACCACATGGAAACCGGCCTGATGGCCGCCATCGAGGTGGCGTGATGCGCCAGATTCGCCCCTCGGCAATCATCGACCGCAGCCGCGACCAAGACTTCATGCGTGAAGCCCTGGCACTTGCCGCCCAAGGCGCCGCACTGGGCGAAGTGCCCGTGGGTGCGGTGTTGGTGCAGGACGGTGAAATCATCGGTCGCGGTTTCAACCGTCCCATCAGCGGCAACGATCCCAGCGCCCATGCCGAGATGGTCGCCATACGCGACGCCGCCCAGGCCATCAGCAACTACCGGCTGGTGGGCAGCACGCTGTATGTGACGTTGGAGCCGTGCAGCATGTGCGCGGGGTTGATCGTGCATTCGCGAGTCGCGCGGGTGGTTTATGGCGCGTTGGAGCCGAAGGCGGGGATTGTGCAAAGCCAGGGGCAGTTTTTTACCCAGGGCTTTCTGAATCATCGGGTGATGTTTGAAGGCGGTGTGCTGGCCGAGGAGTGCGGCACGGTATTGAGCGAATTCTTCAAGGCTCGCCGGGCCAAGCCTCAGATCTAACCAACACCGAATATCAAATGCGGGAGGGGCGGTGCGACGATTCGACTTGCCCCTCCCACATTTTTGATCTTCATTTTTTCAGGGAGATTAGCGGTTACTTCTTGGCGATGATGACCGCCCGCATCGGTGCCGGCAGCCCTTCAATCGTCTTGCTGTGATCCTCGGGATCGAGGAAGTCACTCAGGGACTGATACTTCATCCATTCCGTCCCGCGCTGTTCCTCCACCGTGGTCACGCTCACATCCACGCAACGCACATCGCTGAAACCTGCGCGGCGCAGCCACAGCATCAGCGCCGGTACCGACGGCAGGAACCACACGTTACGCATCTGCGCATAACGGTCTTCCGGCACCAGCACCTGTTGCTGGTCGCCTTCCACCACCAGGGTCTCCAGGACCAATTCGCCGCCCTTGACCAAGGTGTCCTTCAGCGCCAGCAAATGCTCGATGGGCGAGCGACGGTGGTAGAACACGCCCATGGAAAACACCGTGTCGAAGCCTTCGAGGTTGGCCGGCAAGTCTTCAAACGGAAATGGCAGGTGCCAGGCTTTCGGTTCGGACAGATACCGCTGCACCGCCTGGAACTGGCAGAAGAACAGCCAGTTCGGGTCGACACCTATCACGCTGTCGGCGCCGGCGCCTAGCATGCGCCACATGTAATAACCGTTGCCGCAGCCGACATCGAGGATGCGCTTGCCTTTCAAGTCCAGGTGCGGTGCGACGCGTGACCACTTCCAGTCCGAGCGCCATTCGGTGTCGACGTGCACGCCGAACAGGTGGAACGGCCCCTTGCGCCATGGGCTCAGGCCCATCAATGCGGTGCGCATCTGTGCGCGGGTTTCGTCGTCGCAGTCGGTGTCCAGCACCAGGTCATTCAGTAAGTCGACGTCGCTGGGCATGATCTTCGGCAGTGCATCCAATGCACTCTGCCAGCGCCCCAGGTCGCCATGTCCTTTTTCCATTTTGCTGTCGAGCTGCGCTTGCAGGCCTTGGGCCCATACGGCCAGAGGAGTGCCGACCAGATGGCGGGCGAGGGGAGACAAATCAATCATGGCAAGGCAATCAACGAGGCAAAGTTAAGACACTGGAACCACGGCACGACTTTCGAGAACCCGGCTGCCAGCAGGCGTTCGCGGTGTTCTTCGAGGCTGTCGGGCTTCATGACGTTTTCGATGGCGCTGCGCTTCTGGGCAATTTCCAGTTCGCTGTAGCCGTTGGCGCGTTTGAACGCGATATGCAGGTCGGTGAGCAGCGCGTGTTCTTCAAGGTCATTGAAGCGCAGCTTTTCCGAAAGGATCAGCGCACCGCCCGGTAACAGCGCCTGACGAATTCGCGACAGCAAGCTCAGGCGCTCGTCGGGCGCGATGAATTGCAGGGTGAAATTCAACGCCACCACCGAGGCCGGCTGGAATTGGAGCGCGAGGATATCGCCCTCGATCACCTCGACCGGCAGCAACTCCTGGAACATCGAGTCCTGGCCGTTGAGGTATTCGCGGCAGCGCTCGACCATGGCGGCGGAGTTATCCACCGCGATCACTCGGCAGCCGTCGGTACGCACGTGTCGGCGCAGGGCTTGGGTGACAGCGCCAAGGGATGAACCCAGGTCGTAGAGCACGCTGTTGGGTTGGGCAAACTGCGCCGCGAGCACACCGAGGTTTTCGACGATAGTCGGGTAGCCTGGCACCGAGCGCTTGATCATGTCCGGGAATACCCGCACCACGTCCTCGTTAAAGGCGAAGTCCGGCACCTGGGGCAGGGGCTGGGCGAAAAGGCGATCGGGTTCTTTGCTCACGGTTGTTCCGGCGACGAGGGGGGAAAGGCCGGCATTTTAGCCAAGTTGGCCCTCGTGTGCGCGGGTTGTCTGATGGAAAGCAGAGGCGGTGATGCCCCACTGGCCAAGCCAATACGTGGTGATCAGCAAATACGGCGCGGCGTCGAACGCCACCACGAACCGATTGATGCCGATCAGGGCGTCTGAAAACACAAACGACACCGCGCCCGCCGCAGCCAGTAAGGCCGAGCGTTTTGGCACGTCACTGCCCAGCCGCGCGAGCGCGCGCCAGAGCATTGTGCTGATCACCAAGGCGTAAACCACGACGGGAATCAACAAGTCGCCAAGGCCATGGGAAATCAGGATGCTCAGCAGGACGACGCCTACACCAAGCGCCAATACCAACGGTAATACCGCCAAACGACGGCAATCGCTGAAATAGGCCTTGAGGTATGCCAGGTGCGCAAACAGAAACGCGCCGAGGCCGAAGATAAACAAGTCGCCAGGCCAAGCGAGCAACACGTCGCCCACCAGTGAGAAAATCAGCCCGAGGCTGATCCAGCGTCGATAGTCGGTGGGCGGTGCGTCATGCAGCCAGCCCAACAACGCCAGTACCGGCAGCGGTTTGACCAGCAGGCAGAGCAACATCGCGTGAGTGCTCAAACCGTAGATAAAAGTGGCGGCGCCCATCAACGCGAGTATCAGCCATGGCATATCAGTTCACCGTAAGGGTGCAGTCGAAGGTCTCCACGGGTTCGGCTTCCGGCTCCCACGGCTGCTGGGACGTCAGGCGTAAACGACCCTGGCCGGCGGCAAACGCCTGGAAGCGCCAGGTGGATTGACCACCGCCCCCGATCACGCCGGACTCAGTGCTGCTGTAGACCTCAGGGCTCAGCGCGCGCAGCACACCGCCGGCGGAATCCTGGATGGCCCAGCGGTAGCCGGTGGTGGGGTTGCTCGGCAGGGTGAGGATCAGGTTTTGCCCGGTTTTAAGCTGGAGCGGGCAGGCGCTCTGGTTTTCCACGGTGACGTTTTGCTTCGGCGCACTGGCGCACGCGGTCAGCAGGCAAAGGCTCAGGGGGAGAAGCAGGCGGGCAGCAGTCATGGAGACTCCGTTTATACACGACGAAGGGCGAGCATAACCGAAGATGAGACAAGGTGTGACAAGAGGGATGCGACAGACGTGGGTGCTTGTTGTAGTGAGCGGGCTTGCCCCGCGCTGGGCTGCGAAGCAGGCCCGATACTGACGACCCCATTCCTTCTGAAGGAATGGGGTCTTTTCAAGAGGGCTGCTTCGCAGCCCAGCGCGGGGCAAGCCCGCTCACCACAGAAGCCCTGTTCAGGGACAAGGCGAATTAGAAAAGCACTTTAGCCACATCCGCAAACCGCTTGGCAAAGTGCACCGTCATGCCCTCTTTAAGATACTCCGGCAACTCTTCAAAACTGCCGCGATTGGGTTCCGGCAATATCAGCTCGTGAATCTTCTGACGTCGCGCAGCAATTACTTTCTCGCGCACGCCGCCGATCGGCAATACATGCCCGGTCAGCGTCAGTTCGCCGGTCATGGCCACGCCTTTTTTCGGCGCTTGGTTACGGGCCAGGGACAACAACGCACTGGCCATGGTCACGCCAGCGCTCGGGCCGTCCTTCGGCGTGGCACCTTCCGGCACGTGCAAGTGTACGAAGGCTTCGTCGAAGAACTTCGGATCGCCGCCAAACGACTTCAGGTTGGAGCTGATGTAGCTGTAGGCAATTTCGGCAGACTCTTTCATCACCTCGCCTAACTGCCCGGTGAGCTTGAAGCCGCGGTTCAGTGTGTGGATGCGCGTCGCCTCGATTGGCAGGGTCGCGCCGCCCATGCTGGTCCAGGCCAGTCCGGTGATCACACCGGTACCGGACAGCACTTGCTCATTGCGGAACACCGGCATGCCCAGGGAGCTTTCCAGGTCCTTGTTGCCGATTTTGATCACCGAGTTCGGCGCATCCAGCAACTTGACCACGGCTTTGCGTACCAGTTTGCCCAGTTGTTTCTCCAACTGGCGCACCCCTGCCTCACGGGCATAACCGTCAATCAATGCGCGCAGGGCGCCGTCGCTGATGGTCAGGGTGTTTTTCGATACGCCAGCTTTTTCCAGCTGTTTTGGCCACAGGTGGCGCTTGGCGATGGCGACTTTTTCTTCGGTGATATAGCCCGACAGGCGAATCACTTCCATCCGGTCCAACAGCGGGCCGGGAATTGAGTCAAGGGTGTTGGCGGTGCACACGAACAGCACTTTGGACAGGTCCAGGCGCAGGTCGAGATAGTGGTCGAGGAATTCGACGTTCTGTTCCGGGTCGAGGGTTTCGAGCAGGGCCGAGGCCGGGTCGCCCTGGAAGCTTTGGCCCATCTTGTCGATCTCGTCGAGCATGATCACCGGGTTCATCACTTCAACATCTTTGAGCGCCTGCACCAGCTTGCCCGGCATAGCGCCGATGTAGGTACGGCGATGGCCCTTGATCTCGGCCTCGTCGCGCATGCCGCCGACGCTGAATCGGTAGAACGGCCGGCCCAGGGACTCGGCGATGGATTTACCCACGCTGGTCTTGCCCACGCCCGGCGGGCCGACGAGCAGCACGATGGAGCCGGCGACTTCGCCTTTGTAAGCGCCCACCGCCAGGAATTCGAGGATGCGGCTCTTGATGTCGTCCAGGCCGGCATGGTGCTTATCCAGCACCTTGCGCGCGTGTTTCAGGTCGAGCTTGTCCTCGCCGTACACGCCCCACGGCACCGAGGTTGCCCAATCCAGATAGTTGCGGGTGACCGCATATTCCGGCGAGCCGGTTTCCAGGATTGACAGTTTGTTCAGTTCTTCATCGATGCGCTTTTTCGCCTGGGCTGGCAGCACTTTGTCTTCCAGGCGTTGCTCGAATTGCTCCACGTCCGCGCTGCGGTCGTCCTTGGTCAGGCCCAGCTCCTGCTGGATCACCTTGAGCTGTTCTTTAAGGAAGAACTCGCGCTGGTGTTCGCCGATCTTGCGGTTCACCTCGGCGGAGAGCTCCTTTTGCAGGCGCGCGACTTCGACTTCCTTGCGCAGCATCGGCAGGACTTTTTCCATGCGTTTGAGCATGGGGACGCAGTCCAGCACTTCCTGCAGCTCGTTACCGGTGGCCGAGGTCAGCGCGGCTGCGAAATCGGTGAGGGGCGACGGGTCGTTGGGGCTGAAGCGGTTGAGGTAGTTCTTCAGCTCTTCGCTGTACAGCGGGTTAAGCGGCAGCAGTTCTTTGATCGCATTGATCAGCGCCATGCCGTAGGCCTTGACCTCGTCGGTCGGCTCGGTGGGCTGGTGTGGGTATTCGACTTCCACCAGATACGGTGGGCGATGGTGCTTGAGCCAGGTCTTGATGCGCACGCGGGTCAGGCCCTGGGCCACGAATTGCAGCTTGCCGTTCTCGCGGCTGGCGTGATGCACCTTCACCAGGGTGCCGTACAGCGGCAGGGCGGAGGTGTCGAAGTGGCGTGGATCTTCCGGCGGCGTGTCCATGAAGAACAGAGCGAGTGAGTGGTGGTCGGATTTGCTCACCAGCTCAAGGGTCTCAGCCCACGGTTCTTCGTTGACAATCACCGGCAGCACTTGCGCCGGGAAGAAAGGCCGGTTGTGGATCGGGATGATGTAGACCTTGTCCGGCAGGTTTTGCCCTGGAAGAGCCAGGCCGGTATTGGACGAGGAGGTTTTAGCGTTTTCGGGGTCTGCGTAGTCGTTGAGGTCGTAATCAGGGAATTCTTGCTGGTCGCTCATGGGGCACCTGCATAAGGAAGTATGGAGGTTAGATGGGGCGAGGCAGCAGTGGTTTCAATGGGGGGCGTGAGATAGCAACATATTGCATGAAATTCCTGCGGCGACATTGGTCAATGTGGGAGAGGGCAAGTCAATCGTCGCACCGCCCTGCCAACATTGGCTCCGTGTTGCGTCAGCTGATTTTGTGGAGGTAGGCGGGGAGTGGCTGTTCTGGCAGCACCGATAGCACTTTCAAACGCTGCAACATCCGCTGCCGTGCCCGTTGCAAATGCTCGCGCAGATTCAACGCCGCCGCGTCAAACGCGCCATGCAGCAGCAACTCCAGAATCAAGCGATGTTCGGCGAGCATGGCTGGATCCGCGCCGATCCCCAGCAATCGGTAAAAAATCCGGCTGATGATCATCGGGCTTTGGCCCTGGCGAATCAGCGCGGCAATCTTGCGGTTCTGCATCCCGGCCAGGCAGCGCTGGTGCAAGTCTTCTTCGATCTGCTCGATGGCTTCCAGGCTGCACTCGGCGCTGTTCTGGGCATCCAGTACCCGCTGCAGCATGGCTTCAAGGACCTCGCGGTCCAGGTTCGGTGCGCTCTGGCGCAGCGCCTCGGGCTCCAGGCAGGCACGTAGTTCGTAATCCTCGGTGACTTCCCGCGCGGTCAACGGCCCGGCCAACCATTGGGAGTAGGGCTCTTTTTCCACCAGGCCACGGTCACGCAGGCGCATCAGCGCTTCACGCACCACCGCTCGGCTGACGCCGTAGTGGTCGGCGGCGGCTTGTTCATCCAAGCGGTAATGGCCGAAGGCAATGCAGGTGGACAGTGCCGCGCCGATCTCCTCGACGATCCGCTCGCCCAGCGGCCGGGTGTCCACCAGCTCAGCCTCGCCGTTGAGACCCAGGTGCGCATGGCTCAGGGGCAGGCGCAGCGGCTCCATGACCAAGCCTTCGGGGTTGATCAGATAACCCCGGCCGTTGAAGCGGCAGATCAAGCCTTCGGCATGCAGCAGGTCCAGCGCTTTGCGCACCGGCACGCGGCTGGTGCCGAACAGTTCGGCCAAGGGCGCTTCCAGTAAAACCAAGCCGTGACGGGCGGTGCCATTGACGATCGCGTCGCGCAACACCTGGTGAATCATCGCGTAACGGGAGGCCGAGGCGGACACTGCTTTCATCACTTTCTCTGGGGCTTGTAGGACGGTGGCCGGGGATTCTCTCATAAGTTGCGCCTGTCACTCTGTGCTACGTCGGTGGCACTTTTTTGGGGCCTGAAAGGTGTGACTGTTACTTTTCTGCACCAAAATGTACTTATTAATAAAAGATACATTATTTCATTGAGGGTTGATCCCAGGTGTGATGCAAGACATTTTTCCACCGATCAAAACCATCTATCCCGCTGCTATGGGCGAAAAACCTTAACCGCGTAAACAGCGCTACGTAGAGACTGGCACGAAAGCTGCCTTTGTAAAATGTACATTTTATGAATATGTACGTTTTATGAGGTTCTCCTGATGTCAGACGCCACATCAATGGCCGAGGATTTCGCCAGCGGTCGCAGCGACCCGGTGAAAGCCCTCGAACAGGCACTCGATCAAGCGAGCCGCTCGGCCAGCGTTTTCATTTCCCTGACCGCCGAGCGCGCCCGCCGTGAAGCCGAAGCGTCCGCGGCCCGTTGGCGAGCTGGCCAGCCCTTGAGCGGGTTCGATGGTGTGCCCGTGGCCTGGAAAGACCTGTTCGACGTGGCTGGCAGCGTCACCACAGCCGGCGCTGCTTACCGGCGCAACGCGCCTGCGGCCTTGCTCGACGCACCGAGCGTGGGCCTGCTTTGCCGCGCCGGGATGGTCAGCATCGGCAAAACCAACCTCAGCGAACTCGCTTATTCAGGGTTGGGCCTCAACCCGCATTTCGGCACGCCGCACAACCCCCATGGCACGGACCAGCCGCGCATTTCCGGCGGCTCGTCCTCGGGTTCGGCCGTGGCCGTGGCTGCCGGCATTGTGCCGATTGCCATGGGCACCGACACCGCTGGCTCCATTCGCATCCCGGCGGCGCTCAATGGTGTGGTGGGTTACCGCAGCAGCAGCCGACGTTACAGCCGTGACGGCGTATTTCCCCTGGCTCGTTCCCTCGACAGCCTCGGCCCGCTGACCCGCAGCGTGCGTGATGCGCTGGCCATCGATGACCTGCTCCATGGCCGCACACAGACCCACAGTGCCCGCAGCCTCAAAGGCCAGCGCTTTGTACTGGCGCAGCAGGACGTCGAGCCCGCTGTGCGCAACAATCTGCTGAGTGCCGTGGCGCAACTCAAGGCCCAAGGCGCGCTGATCGAAGAACGTGAATGCCCGACCTTCCAGGCCACTCTTGACCTGATCAAACACCACGGCTGGCTCGGTGCCTTCGAAGCGTTCGCCCTGCACCAACCCCTGCTTGACAGCGCCGATGCCGAGCAACTCGACCCCCGCGTGCGCCGCCGCCTCGAAGCCGCCCGCGCGCTGCCGGCCAGCCAACTTATCCACCTGACCGATGCGCGCCGTCGTCTGCAACAGCAACTGCTCGACGACCTTGACGGGGCGATCCTGATCACCCCCACCGTCGCCCACGTCGCGCCCGCTTTGGCGCCCCTGGAAAACGACGACGACCTCTTCGTGAACACCAACCTCGCCACCCTGCGCCTGACCATGCCCGGCAGTTTGCTGGACATGCCAGGCGTGACCTTGCCCAGCGGCCGCGATGCCCAGGGCCTGCCCACCGGGTTGCTGCTCAGCGCCCCGACGGGAGAAGACGCACGCCTGCTGCGCGCAGCGTTGTCCGTCGAAACCGTACTTAACGTTTAAGGAGACACACCATGGCTAAAGACATCCTCTGTGCATTTGGCGTCGACGTGGACGCCGTCGCCGGCTGGCTCGGTTCCTACGGCGGCGAAGACTCGCCCGACGATATTTCCCGTGGCCTGTTCGCCGGTGAAATCGGCGCGCCGCGCCTGCTCAAATTGTTTGAACGTTACGGCCTGCGCACCACCTGGTTTATCCCTGGCCACTCGATGGAAACCTTCCCTGAGCAGATGAAGGCCGTGGCCGACGCCGGTCACGAAATCGGCGTGCATGGCTACAGCCACGAAAACCCGATTGCGATGACCGCCGAGCAGGAAGAAATCGTCCTCGATAAATCCATCGAGTTGATCACTCAGGTGACTGGCAAACGTCCCACCGGCTACGTCGCGCCTTGGTGGGAATTCAGCAAGGTCACCAACGAACTGCTGCTGAAAAAGGGCATCAAGTACGACCACAGTCTGATGCACAACGACTTCCATCCGTACTACGTCCGCAAGGGCGACACCTGGACCAAGATCGACTACAGCCAGCACCCCGACACCTGGATGAAACCCTTGGTGCGCGGCGAAGAAACCGACCTGGTGGAGATCCCGGCCAACTGGTACCTGGACGACCTGCCGCCGATGATGTTCATCAAGAAAGCCCCCAACAGCCACGGTTTCGTCAACCCGCGTCACCTCGAAGAAATGTGGCGCGACCAGTTCGACTGGGTCTATCGCGAACACGAACACGCGGTGTTCACCATGACCATCCACCCCGACGTGTCCGGCCGCCCGCAAGTGCTGTTGATGCTTGAGCGCCTGATCGAACACATCCAGAGCCATGCCGGCGTGCGCTTCGTCACCTTCGACGAAATCGCCGATGACTTTATCCGCCGCCAACCCCGTACCTGACCCTTAGAAAAACAGCCCCCCACCTCCGAGGCGCGACTCATGTCCATCTACAACAAGCTTGACCTGACTGGCTGGAAACCCCGGCAACTCACCTCCAAGGAAGTGCGGTTTGCGACCTGGATTGCGTTTTTCGCCTGGGTGTTTGCGGTGTATGACTTCATCCTGTTCGGCACCTTGCTGCCGGAGATCGGCCGGCATTTTGGCTGGGGTGAAGTGGAGCAAGCTGAAATCGCGACGTGGGTGGCGGTGGGCACGGCAGTAGTCGCCTTTGCCATCGGCCCTGTGGTCGATAAGTTGGGCCGTCGCAAGGGCATTATCTTCACCGTGGCCGGTTCCGCGCTGTGCTCGGCGCTGACCGCGATTGGTGGGGCGTGGGGTAAGTCACCGCTGATTCTGATCCGTTCGTTGGGCGGCCTGGGCTATGCCGAGGAAACCGTCAACGCCACGTACCTGAGTGAGCTGTACGGCGCCTCGGAAGACCCGCGACTGACCAAACGTCGCGGTTTCATCTACAGCCTGGTGCAGGGCGGCTGGCCGGTCGGTGCATTGATCGCCGCTGGCTTGACTGCACTGTTGCTACCGATCATCGGCTGGCAGGGCTGCTTTATCTTCGCCGCGATCCCGGCGGTGGTGATTGCGATCATGGCGCGCAAGCTCAAGGAGAGCCCGCAGTTCCAGATCCATGAACGCATCAGCCAACTGCGCAAAAACGGCGCGGTGACAGAAGCACAGAACGTGGCGGCAACCTACGGCGTGGATTACGACGAACACAGCAAGGCCGGCCTGAAAGCTGCGTTCCGTGGCCCGGCCCGCCGCGCCACCCTGGTGATCGGCGCTGCGTTGTTGCTCAACTGGGCGGCGATCCAGGTATTCAGCGTGTTGGGCACTTCCGTGATCGTCAGCGTGCACCACATCTCGTTCGAGAACTCGCTGATCATCCTGGTGCTGTCGAACCTGGTGGGTTACTGCGGTTACCTCAGCCACGGCTGGATGGGTGACAAGATCGGCCGTCGCAACGTGATCGGCCTGGGCTGGATGCTGGGTGGCCTGTCGTTCGCCGGTATGCTGTTTGGCCCAAGCAACATGGCCATGGTGGTCGGGCTTTATAGCCTGGGCCTGTTCTTCCTGATCGGGCCGTACTCGGCGGCTTTGTTCTTCATCAGCGAAAGTTTCCCCACCAGCATCCGCGCCACCGGTGGCGCGATCATCCACGCCATGGGGCCGATTGGCGCAGTAGTCGCCGGTTTCGGTGCAACCCAGGTGTTGTCCGCCGGCAGCGACTGGCAGACCGCCGCGCTGTGGTTCGGCGCCTTGCCGTGCTTTTTGTCCGGTGTCCTGATGTTTGCCGCGCGCCATGTGCGTCCGGAAACCGTTCAGTAAGGAGTGATTGATGAGTCGTAAAGTTGCCTTGATTACCGGTGCCGCCAGTGGCATCGGCCAAGCCCTCGCCGTGGCGTATGCGCGCAACGGCGTGGCGGTGGTGGGCGGGTACTACCCGGCCGATCCCCATGATCCACAGACCACCGTTTCCCTGGTGGAAGAGGCCGGTGGCGAATGCCTGATGTTGCCGCTGGATGTCGGTGATACCGCCTCGGTCGACGCCCTGGCCGCACAGGCCGTACAGCACTTCGGCCGATTGGATTACGCGGTCGCCAACGCCGGCTTGCTGCGTCGCGCGCCACTGCTGGAAATGACCGATGCACTCTGGGACGAGATGCTCAACGTCGACCTGACGGGGGTGATGCGCACCTTCCGTGCGGCGACGCGGCACATGAAGGAAGGCGGCGCGCTGGTGGCGATTTCCTCGATTGCCGGCGGCGTGTATGGCTGGCAGGAGCACTCGCACTATGCCGCCGCCAAGGCCGGTGTGCCGGGCTTGTGCCGGTCGCTGGCGGTGGAATTGGCCGGTTTGGGAATTCGCTGCAATGCGGTGATCCCAGGCTTGATCGAGACGCCGCAGTCCCTGGATGCGAAGAACTCGCTGGGCCCGGAAGGTTTGGCGAAAGCCGCGCGGGCGATTCCGCTGGGGCGGGTAGGGCGCGCGGATGAAGTGGCGTCGCTGGTGCAGTTCTTGACCAGTGATGCGTCGAGTTATTTAACCGGGCAGAGCATCGTCATCGACGGCGGCCTGACCGTGCGCTGGCCTGACTGACTGATGTACTTGATCCAAATGTGGGAGGGGCGGTGCGACGATTCGACTTGCCCGCGATGGCGGTGGTTCAGTTAGCCCATCTGTGACTGACCCACTGCCATCGGGGGCAAGTCGAATCGTCGCACCGCCCCTCCCACATTGGAAGTGGAATTTTTCAGGAGTTTTTGCATGAACCAACTGACCAACCGCCGCGCCGTGATCACCGGCGCCGGCAGCGGCATCGGTGCCGCCATCGCCCGCGCCTACGCCGTTGAAGGCGCGCGTCTGCTATTGGCCGATCGCCACGCCGCCAGCCTCGCCGAAACCGCAATCACCTGCCGCAACCTCGGCGCCGAAGTGGTCGAGTGCGTGGCCGATGTGGGCACCGTCGAAGGCGCCCAAGCCAGTGTCGACCGCTGCGTCGAGCACTTCGGCGGCATCGATATTCTGGTCAACAACGCTGGCATGCTTACCCAGGCGCGGTGCGTCGACTTGTCCATCGAGATGTGGAACGACATGCTGCGCGTCGACCTCACCAGCGTGTTCGTCGCCAGCCAGCGCGCTTTGCCCCACATGGTCGCGCAGCGCTGGGGGCGGATCATTAATGTGGCCTCGCAACTGGGCATCAAGGGCGGCGCCGAACTGACTCACTACGCGGCGGCCAAAGCGGGTGTGATTGGTTTTACCAAGTCCCTGGCGCTGGAAGTGGCCAAGGACAACGTGCTGGTCAACGCCATCGCCCCTGGCCCGATCGAAACCCCTTTGGTCGGTGGCATCAGCGACGACTGGAAACGCGCCAAGGCCGCCGAACTGCCCTTGGGCCGCTTTGGCCTGGCGGACGAAGTCGCGCCTACCGCCGTGCTGCTCGCCAGCGAGCCGGGCGGCAATCTGTTCGTCGGCCAGACCCTGGGCCCGAACTCCGGCGATGTCATGCCATGAGTGAGGTGTAGCCATGTGCGGACTCTGCGGATTGCTCGGCGAAGACCTGCACTGGAGTGATCCCCTGGGCGACGAATTGCCCCGGCGCCGCGAGCGCCTGCGCCGTATCGCTGCGATCAACCAGGTGTTGGCGGTGTTCCGACTCAAGGTCGAAGATTTCCAGGGCGCCTCCTATCTGCTGTTGGGCGCCACCGGTAAACAGGAACTGGCGAGCGGCCTGGATCAACTCTGGCAGGCGGCCGAAACCATGCTCGGCCGCCCGCTGGATCCTCTCGATCCACGGCTGTTGGATCACTTGGAGTCAACCCCATGAGCATCGCGCTGAATGTCATTACCGGCTTCCTCGGCAGCGGCAAGACCACCTTGGTCAAACGCCTGCTGCAAGGCGAAAGCCTCGGCGATACTGCGTTGCTGATCAACGAATTCGGCGACGTCGGCATTGATCATCTGTTGGTGGAAGAAGTCGCGCCAGACACCGTGCTGCTGCCCAGCGGCTGCATCTGCTGCTCGATCCGTGGCGAACTCAAGGACGCGTTGCTCGGCCTGTTGCAGCGCCGCGAGCGTGGCGAAATACCCGCGTTCAAACGCGTGATCCTGGAAACCACCGGCCTGGCCGACCCGGCACCGATCCTCGCCACCCTGAACAACGATGTGCAATTGCGTGGACGTTTTCATATCGGCCTGGTGATCACGCTGGTCGATGCCAGCCACGCCGCCCTGCAAGAGCGCCTGCACCCGGAATGGCTGGCCCAGGTGGCGGCTGCGGACCGTTTGCTGCTGAGCAAGACCGACTTGGCGGGCGAGTGCGAGCCCCTGCGCGCGCATCTGCGGGCACTCAATACCGGCACGCCGATCCTCAATACCCATGACATTCACAGCGGCGATCAATTGCTGCTGGGCGAAGGCTTGCGCAGCGCCGAGCCGGCGATGGAAGTCAGCCGTTGGCAACTGCATCAAACCACCACCGCCACCCACGGTGCGGCGCAAGTGTGCAGCCTGACCTTCGACCAGCCGCTGGACTGGGTCGGCTTCGGGGTGTGGTTATCGATGCTGTTAAGATGCCACGGCGAACGAATCCTTCGCGTCAAAGGACTGCTCAACGTGAACGCCAGCAACGCCCCCATCGTCATTCATGGCGTGCAGCACTGCCTGCATGCCCCG
This sequence comes from Pseudomonas sp. H1_D04, assembly GCF_054683855.1. NCBI lineage: Bacteria > Pseudomonadati > Pseudomonadota > Gammaproteobacteria > Pseudomonadales > Pseudomonadaceae > Pseudomonas > Pseudomonas sp. H1_D04. The sequence continues at coordinate 936,151 of NZ_CP162826.1, read as the reverse complement.
GTCCATCTGCCTGCGTGGCCGGGCACAGACCGGCAATCGCGCCTGGTGTTTATCCTGCGCGGCCTTGACCCTGCGCTGTTGCGGCGTTCTTTTGATGTGTTCTCGCGGCGGTTCGCCGGATGATCACTTTACGCGTCCTTGGCACCTCCGTGACCTTGCTTGAAACCCTGCGCGTACGTGCCGAACAGGAGCTGGGTATTCGCCTGGTGTACCAGGTGCACGACGTTGAACAGGCCCAACGCATTGCGGTGATGCAGCCCGACAGCTACGACCTGTACGACCAGTGGTTTCATAACGTCGACTTCGTGTGGCCGGCCCGGGCGATCCAGCCCATCGACACACGGCGCATCGCGCTGTGGCATGAGATCAACGACCTGCCCAAACGGGGGCGTTTGTCGCCCAGCGACCGCCTGGGTAGCGGCAGCGTGCCCAGTGAGCGTTTATTTGTGCAGCACGACGGCAGCCTCGGCAGCACCGTCACCGACCGTATCAGCATGCTGCCCCTGACCCACAACGCCGACAGTTTCGCCTACCGCCCCGAGCGCCTGCCCGAAGGTTTTTGCCACGGCAACGAAAGCTGGGGCTGGTTGCTTGACCCGGCCTGGCGCGCGCGCACAGCGCTGCAAAGTGACGCCGCCATCGGCGCCCTGGACGCCGCACTGGCGGTGCAGGGCGCGGGGCTGGCCCGCTTTAACGACATCGGCAATATGAGCATCGAAGAGATCGACGTGCTTGCTGACATTCTGGTGCGCAAACAGAAAGAAGGGCATTTCGCTGCGTTCTGGTCCGACGATGAAGAGGCTGCGCAACTGATGCTCAGCCCCAGCATCGATATCCAGAGCCTGTGGTCGCCGACCCTGATGCGCCTGCACCGCGCCGGAGTGAAATACCGCCTGGCCGTGCCCCGCGAAGGCTATCGCGCCTGGTTTGGCGGTTTGTCACTGTCGCGCCATGCCCAAGGCCCGGTGCTGGATGCGGCCTATGCCTACCTCAATTGGTGGTTGTCCGGCTGGCCCGGCGCGGTCATGGCCCGCCAGGGTTACTACATCGGCAACCCGGCGCGCAGCCGCGATCACCTGAGCAGCGCCGAGTGGGATTACTGGTACGCCGGCAAGCCTGCGCGGGAGGAATTGTTGGGGAGTGATGGATTGCCGCTGATCGATATTGGCGAAGTGCGCGATGGTGGTTCGTATGAGCAGCGGATGGGGCATATTGCGGTGTGGAACTCGGTGATGGATGAGCACAACTACCTGGTGCGCAGGTGGGGGGATTTCATGCGGGCGCGTGGTGTTTGATTGAGTGCGTGGGTTGGGGGGCATATCCGTTGCTGCGGTAACGACCGCCTTTGGTTCCGCTCTTACAGCGGGTCACTTTTGGAAAAGGCCGGAATGTTGGCCCAGCGTGGTTGACGGGGCAATTTCAGATCAAAAGCAAGAGCGCGGCGGCCTTAGAGCCGACCGGGTTCTTAAGCCGAACTCCGTCCAATTGTGGGAGGGGGCTTGCTCCCGATGGCAGTGGGTCAGTCACAGCTGCATCAACTGACACACCCTCATCGGGAGCAAGCCCCCTCCCACATTTTGATCTCCACATATCAGATAAGTCCCAGCCTGCTTTAGATCTGCTTTAGATCTGCTTTAGATCTGCTTTAGATCTGCTTTAGATCTGCTTTAGATCTGCTTTAGATCTGCTTTTGCTTTTGCTTTTGCCTTTGCTCTTACATCCTTTTCGCTGACGAAGTCAGCGGTCTTTTGATCTGCGCTTTTGATCGTGATCTTAGGCGCCCCGTCAAACACGCTGGCCGAACGCAGGCTTGAATCCGTGGGTAACCCGGCAGGACGCCGGGTTAGCCGCACTGGGCCATGGATGGCCCATTGCGGCGGCCCACGGATTCAAGCCGGAGTGCGGGCACACCGAGCCTAAGCGAGGTGCCGAGTGTTGGGGCAAGAGCCCTTTGGTTACTTTGGGGCTTTTCCAAAGTGACCCGCCGTAAGGGCGGAACCCATACCCGCCGTTACCCAAATAACGGATATGCCCCCCAAGCCAACCCTCTGTCGCCAATAAACCGCCACCTAAATCCCCACGTTTATTGAATGCACACCCCCCAACTCCCAGCTAATCTCCTCACACCCAATATCCAACGAAAATGGATATTTTTTTGACGCCAGGTCAGCTGTCGCAAGGAATGCACATGACAAAAGGACGTAGTGGCAGAGAGAGGCGAACACTGCCAGAGGGCACCGCCATGACGTGGCGCCATACGTTCCAAACTCGCATCGCCGGGGTACTGGCACTGCTGCTGCTGGTGGTAGTCGCCGCCACCTATTTTGCCGTCAAGGCCGCCACCACCCGCGCGGTGGAGAACCAGGCACAAGTCCAGTTGAAAACCGGAACCCAGGTGTTCGAGCGCCTGCTGGACCTGCGCGGGCGCCGCCTGCAATACGGCCTCGATTGGCTCACCGTCGACGGCCCGTTCAAGCAAGCCGTGGCCGAAGGCAACACGGTGTCGATTCTGGCTGCACTGCGTCGGCATGGCTCCGGCGTCCGTTCCAGCGAGGTGTTTGTGCTGGGGCTGGATGGCAAAGTCGTGGTCAGCACGTTGCCCATCCTCACGCGCGGGCAGCTTTTTCCCTATGACACTGCCTTGCGCCATGCGCGGCGTGACGGCTTGCAAATGGTGATTGTCGCCTTGGACGGGCGGCCTTACTTGCTGGTGCAGGATGAAGTCCTCGACCCCCTGCCCATCGCCCGCGTTGTCATGGGCTTTGCCATGGACCAACTGTTCGCCAACGAACTGCGTTCCATGAGCAACCTGGAGGTGTCGTTTCTCAGCGTGCAGGACGGCAAGCCCGGCCCGTTGTTCAGTACCCAGCCTGTCGACTATCAGGCCGGCACCCTCAGCCTGCTCCACGATGCGCCTTTGAACCCAGAGGCGCAGATCCATCCGTTTTACGGTGAGCGTGTGCTCAGCCAAGTGTTGCCGCTGGCCAACACCGGTGACGGCAACGAGGTGCGCGTATTGCTGCAAAGCCCGCTGGATCACGCGCTGGAATCTTTTGCGCCGCTGGACCGGCAGTTCCTCGGGATCGCCCTGGCCGTGCTGGTGGTCTCGTTGGCCGGTGCGTTGTTCCTGGCGCGGCGGGTGTCGCGCCCGCTCAATGCGTTGGTGGAGGCGGCCGGGCGCATTGGCGCGGGGGATTACCGCACGCCGGTGCGGGTGCGCAGCCACGATGAATTCGGCCTGTTGGCCCGTGCGTTCAATGCCATGCAAAGCCGCATCGCCGTGCGCGAACGGCAACTGGCCCATAACGCCCTGCATGACGCTCTCACCGGGTTGCCCAATCGCGCGCTGGCGATGGAGCGCCTGGGCAGCGCGATCAGTGCGCGTCGGCCAGTAGTGTTGCTGTACCTGGGCATCGAAAACTACCGGGTCATCAACGAGGGCTTCGGTCCCGAGGGCGTCGAAGAAATGATGCGCGAGGCCAGCCGGTGTCTGTCCATGAGCCTATTGGCCAGCGATACCGCCGCGCGCATCACCAGCAGCGAATTCCTGTTGTTGCTGGAAAATACCGAGGTTGACCGCGCCGTAGCCCGCGCCGACCGCCTCTACGCGCTGCTTACCGAACCCCAGCGCATCGGCAATGACGAAGTGCGCCACGAGGTGAGTATCGGCATCGCCGCGTACCCCGCCGACGGCCAGTATGTGGAGGAGTTGATCAGCCGTGCGGCCATCGCGCGTCACGATGCAACGACGCTGCCCGGTTATCTACAGATCTACCAGCAGGACCGCGATCTTGCGCACCAGCGCCAGATCAGCCTGATCCGCGACCTGCGCCGTGCGGTCGTCGAAGGTGAGTTGCACCTGTGTTATCAGCCCAAGCTCGACCTCCTGCATGGCCATGTTCGCCAGGCCGAGGCCTTGCTGCGCTGGCAGCATCCGACGCTGGGGCTGGTATCGCCCGCCGAGTTCATTCCCCTGGCTGAACGCACTGGCAGCATGGGTGGCCTGACCCAGTGGGTGATCGAAGAGGCTATTCGTCAGATCGGCGAGTGGGCGCAGCGCGGATTACATATCCAGTTGTCGGTGAATATTTCGGTGGACGACCTGGCCGATGATGACCTGGCGATTCGTGTGACCACTTTGCTGGAACACTACGACGTGCAGGCCCAGCAACTGATTTTCGAGATCACCGAAAGCGCGATCATGCACAACCCGAAGCAGGCCCTCAGCGTGCTGGAACAATTGCGTGGGTGTGGCATCAGCCTGTCGGTGGATGACTTCGGCACGGGCTATTCGTCGCTGGCGCAATTGCAGCGCTTACCGGTACAGGAATTGAAGATTGACCAGTCGTTTGTGCGCAACCTCGACAGCGCCACGGGCGACGGCGTGATCGTGCGCTCCACCATCGAAATGAGCCACAACCTGGGGCTCAAGGTAGTGGCCGAAGGCGTGGAGTTCGAGCCCAGTCTCAAACTCCTCAAACAGTGGAACTGCGATACGGCCCAGGGCTACCTCATCAGTCGGCCGCTCAATGCCATGGCGTTCGAGATGTGGATGCGCCGCGAGCGCGCGCCGGTCTGAAGCCCGTGTCTATAGTTTTTAGGCCCCAGGCCGATACGCTCTACAAGGCTTGACCGTTTGCACAGTTATTTACCGACCAACGGTCAAGTATCCAGCGCTATTGCATGATGGCATTGTGCCTTGTTTGCGGCATCATGACCGTAACCCACTGTGCCAGGGCTGGCCGCTCATTTTCCATTTTTTGCGGATCGACCATGGCCCGAACTCCTCCCTTGCTCTCCCTGACGCTGATGCTGATGTTGGCCGGCTCTGCGTCGGCGGCCACGCTGGACCTGGTGTTCAAGCGGGCCGATGGCAGTCCGGTGGCGGATGCGGTCGTGACCCTGCAAGGCCCGCCCGGCTCATCGTCGGCCGTGCTCAAGGCGAATATGGACCAACGCGGCCAGCGCTTTGCGCCCCATGTGCTGGCGGTACACACCGGCACTCAGGTGCGCTTCCCCAACAGCGACAACATCCGGCATCAGGTCTATTCGTTCAGCGCCGCCAAACGTTTCGAACTACGCCTGTACGAAGGCACTCCCGCCGAGCCGTTGCTGTTCGACAAACCCGGCGTGGTGGTGCTGGGCTGCAATATCCATGATTGGATGCTCGGTTACATCTACGTCACCGATGACCCGCTCTTCGCTGTCAGCGATGCCCAGGGCCAAGTGCACCTGGAGCAGCTGGCGCCCGGTGATTACCACGCCACCCTATGGCACCCGCAGTTGGCGGATATGCAGCCCTTGGACGGCGGCACCCTGCATGTGCCTGCCGCTGGCCTGAGACACAACGTAGTGCTGGCCCTGGAGCCGGCGTCCGAGGATCTTCCGCCGACGCCAAGTGCCTTTGGCGATGCCTTCAATCGAGCCGCCCGTGAAACTGCGCAGTAGTTTCCAGGCGCGGGTCGCCAGCGTCCTGATCCTGCTGTTGCTGGTGGTGATCGGCGCGCTGTATTTCAGCGTCAAGGCTGCCACCAGTTCAGCGGTGCGCAGCCAGGCGCTGGCCCAGTTGGATGTGGGCGCGCGGGTATTCGAGCGCTTGCTGGACGTACGCGGGCGGCGCCTCGCTGACGGTGTGCAACTGTTGGCGGCCGACTTCGGTTTTCGTGATGCGGTGGCCAGTGGCGATTCGGCGACGATGCGCTCGGTGCTGCTCAACCACGGCAAGCGCATCAACGCCAGTGACATGATCCTGCTCGGCATGGACGGCAAAGTCCTGGCCAGTACCCTCAGCGAAGTGCCCGAAGGCTCGACCTTCAAGTATGACCAGTCGCTGCGCGAGGCCCGGCGCAATCGCCAGGTCATGTTGATTGTGCCGCTGCAAGGCAAGCCGCACCTGTTGGTGGAAGCCTCGGTGCTGGCGCCGCTGCCGATTGCGCGGGTGGTGATGGGCTTCAGCATGGACGGTGCGTTCGCCGATGAGTTGCGCTCGTTGAGCAACCTGGAAGTGTCGTTCCTGGCGATTGAAAAAGACCAGCCTGGCGAGTTGGTCACCACCCAACCTCAAGAGCTGCGCAGGAGCATCCTTGCATTGATGCAGGGCGATTCCACGCGCCGTGGCGTGTCCACCACCGATCACCTGGAGCAGCGTTTCCTCAATCAGTCGTTGGTATTGGCCAGCGATGAAAACGGCAAAGTCCTGGCGTTGCTGCAAAGCCCGCTGGATGCGGCGATGCAAGCCTTTGTGCCGTTGGATGAGAAGATCCTCGCCATCGCACTGGTCGCGTTGCTGGCTTCGTTGATCGGTGCCTTGCTGCTGGCGCGCACCGTGTCGCGCCCAGTGCAGGCGCTGGCCCTGGCGGCCGAGCGCATTGGCCAGGGCGACTATCAAACGCCCGTGACCCTGGCCCGCAGTGACGAACTGGGGTTACTGGCCCATGCGGTCAATTCCATGCAAAGCGGCATCGCCGAGCGCGAACAGCAGCTTGCCCACAATGCTTTGCATGATCGCCTCACCGGCCTGCCGAACCGGGCACTGGCCATGGAGCGTCTGGGCAGCGCCATTGCGTTGAATCGGCCGGTCGCGTTGATCTACCTGGGCATCGACAACTTGCGCGTCGCCAGCGAAACCGCCGGGACGGATGCGGTGGACCAATTGCTGCTTGCCGTCAGCCGTCGCCTGGAAGCCGTGCTGCGCCCCGGCGATACCCTGGCGCATCTGATCGCCGACGAGTTCCTGCTATTGCTCGAAGGCGCAGGCAGCGACGAGGCGGTGGGCATGGCCGACAAACTCCAACAACTGTTGCTGCGGCCCCAGCGCATCAACGGCCATGACCTGGCGCTGGACTGCCGTTTGGGCATCGCCGCATTCCCAGCCGATGGCGAAAGCCCGCACACCTTGCTTGAACGCGCGGCCATCGCCATGAAAGACGCCGCGCAAATGCCCGGTCGCCTGCAGGTCTATGAACATGGCCGTGACCTCGCGCACCGCCGCCAGATTACGCTGATCCGCGACCTTCGCCACGCGCCCAACCAAGGCCAATTGCTGCTGCATTACCAGCCCAAGCTGGACATTCGTGAGGGCCACGTACGTCAGGCCGAAGCCTTGCTGCGCTGGCAGCATCCGCAGTTCGGCATGGTCTCGCCGGCGGAGTTCATTCCCTTGGCCGAGCGCTCCGGCAGTATTCAGTTGCTGACCCACTGGGTGATCGAAGAGGGCATTCGTCAGCTGTGTGAGTGGAACCGCCGTGGCCTGTACCTGCAGTTGTCGTTGAACATCTCGGCGGACGATTTGCTCGGCGATGAACTGGCCCACCGCGTCTCGGCGTTGCTGCGTCGCTACGGTTTGCCGGCTGAGCAACTGGTGTTCGAAATCACCGAAAGCGCAGTAATGCGCGAGCCGGAAAAAGCCCTCAAAGTCCTGCACCTGCTGCGTGATTGCGGCATCAGTCTGTCGGTGGATGACTTCGGCACCGGCTATTCGTCCCTCGCGCACCTCAAGCGTCTACCGGTGCAAGAGTTGAAGATCGACCAATCCTTTGTGCGCAACCTCGATGAAACCAGTGAGGACGCGGTGATCGTGCGTTCCACCATCGAAATGAGCCACAACCTGGGCCTCAAAGTGGTTGCCGAGGGCGTTGAATATGCCCATAGCCTGCGCCTGCTGGAGCGCTGGCAGTGCGACACGGCCCAGGGGTATCTGATCAGTCGGCCTTTGAGCGCCGACGCTTTCGAAGCCTGGGTGGCGTTGCCACTCAGTGCGCAAACTTCCCTGGTTCATTGAGTGGCTGACGTGCGTCTTTCTCTACTGATCGGCTGCCTGGCCGCCCTGACTGTGCAAACCACCCTGGCCGACAACGGCCGCCTGATCGCCACCGGCGGTGCCAGCAGCATCGAGGGCACGGCGGGCGGCGGCATCACGCCGTGGGCGGTGCTGGCTGGCTATGGCGAACAGCACGAGTGGGGCGCCACGGCGTTCGCCACCAGCGTCAACCTGCCGGACTATCGGCTGGATGTGGCGGGGCTGGCGTTGGCCTATGACAACCGCGTCGAAGTCTCTTTTGCCCGCCAGCGCTTTGACCTCGGCAGCCTGGTGCACAAGCTGAATCTGCCGGAAGACAACCTTGGCCAGGATGTGCTCGGTGTGAAGGTCCGCCTGTTCGGTGACGTGATTTACGACCGCTTGCCGCAGGTTTCGCTGGGCCTGGAATACAAACACCAGACCAACTTCGACATCCCCAGCCTGGTTGGCGCCAAGCGTGACAGCGACGTGGAGGGCTACCTCGCCGCCAGCCGTTTGTTCATGGGCGCGGCGTTTGGCTACAACGTGCTGGTCAACGGTAGCCTGCGTTACAGCCGCGCCAATGAAACTGGCCTGCTTGGCTTCGGCGGCGACCGCCGCGACCGTCGCAGCCTGCTCAAGGAAGGGTCGGTGGCCCTGCTGTTCAACCCGCGCTGGGCGGTGGGCGTGGAGTACCGCGAGAAGCCCGATAACTTGTCGTTCGCTGGTGAAAACGACTGGGCGGACGTGTTTGTCGGCTACTTTCCCAACAAGCATGTGTCGTTTGTGCTGGCCTACGCGCGCCTCGGCGAAATCGCTACGTTGGATAACCAGAACGGCACCTACCTGTCCGTGCAGGGGAGTTTCTAATGCGCCTTTTACCGATTGCGCTGGTGCTGCTGCTCAGCGCCTGCGCCCAGCAACCGCCCAAGGACGACAGCCTGTACCGCGACCTTGGCGCCATGCCCGGCATCACGCGGATTGTCGAAGGCATGCTGCTCAACATTGCCCGGGATCAGCGCATCGTCGAACGCTTTCGGCGCGTCGATATCCAGCGCCTGCGCAACAAATTGATCGAACAGTTCTGCGTCGAAGCAGGCGGGCCGTGCACCTACACCGGTGACAGCATGGCCGAGAGTCACAAGGGCCAGAATGTGAGCCGCAGTGACTTCAATGCGTTGGTGGAGGATTTGATCAAGGCGATGGACAGCGAAGGGATCGCGGTGCCGGTGCAGAATCGGTTGATTGCACGGTTGGCGGTGATGCGCGGTGAAGTGATCGAGCACTAGTTTCATGAGTGCCGGCGGCAAGCGTGGGAGGGGGATTGCTCCCGATAGCAGTGCGCTAGTGACATGAGCATTGGCTGATCCACTGCCATCGGGGGCAAGCCCCCTCCCACATTTTGATCTGTGTTGTTTATGAAAAAGGCGGCTACCTGTGAGGGTAGCCGCCTTTGTTTTGCCGCCGGTAACGCTTAATCCGGCAGTTTGAACGCCATTACGTAGTCACCCTGTTTGGTACCCAGGGAACCATGACCACCCGCCACGACCAGCACGTACTGCTTGCCGTCCTTGCCGGTATAGGTCATCGGTGTGGTTTGCGCGCCAGCTGGCAGGCGGCCTTCCCACAGTTGCTTGCCGTTTTTCACGTCATATGCACGCAGGTACTGGTCGAGGGTACCGCTGAGGAAGGACACGCCACCGGCGGTGGTGAAGGTGCCGCCCAGGCTAGGTACGCCCATGCTCAGTGGGATCGGAACCGGCGAGCTGTCGCGCACGGTGCCGTTCTTGTGCATCCAGATGGTTTTGTGGGTGGTCAGGTCGACCGCTGCCACATAACCCCACGCCGGTGCCTGGCACGGCAGGCCCATTGGCGACAGCATCGCTTCCAGGATCACGCCGTACGGCGCGCCTTTGTTCGGCTGCACGCCTTCGGTTTCGCTGACGCGTGGACCTTGCTTGGCGATGTCGGCAGCTGGGATCAGCTTGGACTTGAACGCCATGTAGCTTGGGTTCACGAAGGCGATCTGGCGCACTGGGTCGACGGAAATGCCACCCCAGTCGAACACACCGAAGTTACCTGGGTAAACGATCGAGCCTTGCAGCGATGGCGGGGTGAACGGGCCGTCGTAGCGCATGGATTTGAAATCGATGCGGCACAGCAGTTGGTCGAACGGCGTCACGCCCCACATGTCGCGCTCTTTGAGCGGCGGCGGCATGAAGTTCAGTTCGGACTTCGGTTGGGTAGGGGAGGTACGGTCGCCCGCCACTGCGCCCTGCGGAACAGCCACTTCATGGATCGGCACGACCGGCTGACCGGTTGCGCGATCCAGCACGTAGATGCTGCCTTGCTTGGTCGACGCCATGACGGCCTGCTTCACGCCGGCTTCGGTCTTGATGTCGATCAGCGACGGCTGGCCGCCTACGTCCATGTCCCACAGGTCATGGTGAGTGAACTGAAAGGTCCACTTCACATGGCCGCTGTCGATGTCCAGGGCGGTCAGGCCAGCGGCGTATTTTTCGGAATCGTCGGTACGGTCGCCGCCGTATTGGTCGGGCATCTGGTTGCCCATCGGCAGGTAAAGCATGCCGAGTTTTTCATCCACGGCGAACATGGACCACATGTTCGGCGAGTTACGGGTGTAAGTCTTACCCTCGGCCAACGGGGTGGTGTCGTCCGGGTTGCCGCTGTCCCAGTTCCACACCAGCTTGCCGGTGTGCACGTCGAACGCGCGGATTACGCCGCTTGGCTCGTCGACCGAAACGTTGTCGGTGACGTGACCGCCGATCACGACCAGGTTCTTGGTCACGGCCGGTGGCGAAGTGGAGTAGTAACCACCTGGGGCGAAGCTGCCGATGTTGGCACGCAGGTCGACCTGGCCTTTGTCGCCGAAGTCTTCGCACATCTTGCCGGTGTCGGCGTTCAGGGCGATCAGGCGGGTGTCGGCGGTCGGCACGAAGATGCGTTTCGGGCAGGCATTCGGCGCAGCGGCCGGGCTGGCGCTGCCGGTTGGGCTCTGCTCGGAAGCGTAGACGGCGTCATCGTGATACGACACGCCACGGCAGGTCATGTGCGCCCAACCTTTGAAGTTCTCAGCGCCTTGGCTGCTGATCTTCGGATCGAAGCGCCAGATTTCCTTGCCGGTGTCCGGGTCCAGGGCAATCACTTGGCTGTGCGGCGTGCACACGTAGAGCATGCCGTTGACTTTCAGCGGGGTGTTTTCCGCGGTGGTCTCGCCTGGATCGTTCGGGCCAGGGATGTCGCCGGTGCGGTACGTCCACGCCGGAACCAGCTTGTGGGCGTTTTCCGGGGTGATCTGCGCCAGTGGCGAGTAACGATCACCAAAGGCCGAACGACCGTAGGAATTCCAATCGCCATCAGCCTGGGACGGCGCAGCATTGGCCATGCCCGGCACCGCGTCGCGGTCCAGTTGGCCTTTGATCTCACCGGGGTTGGTGAATTGGCTGGCAAGGGCGGCAGCACCGGCCAACACCACGGCCACGCTCAGCGCGCCAGTGCCCAGCGGGGCAGGTTGGCCACGCAGCAACGGACGGCGAAACCACGGGAGCAGCATGACGATGCCGAGGGCGAACAGCAGTGCCAGACGTGGCACCAACTGCCACCAGTCCAGGCCGACTTCCCACAATGCCCACACGGTACTGGCGAACAGCACCAGCGCGTACAGGCCAAGCGCTGCGCGGCGGGTAGCCAGCAGCAGGACGCCGGTGAGGGCGATGCCGATACCGGCCAGCAGGTAATACAGCGACCCGCCGAGCATCGTCAGCTTAATACCGCCGGCCAGCAGGGCCAGGCCCATGATCAGCAGCAAGACGCCTAGCAACCTGGGCAGCAGGCGGCTTGGGCTTGAAGCACCATCAGTGCTCATAGTGTGTTTCTCCGTGACGTTGGAATAATTGTGTAACCCCGTGCTTCACTCACTGTAGATGACGATTCGGCACAGGCTTGGTTCAGCGTTAATTCGGTTTTTCTGAGGATTGCGAGGGTTATCCACAGGCGCGCGATTTATACCCAGGCGCAGGTCGGTGTAAGACAGCGCTGTCTTGGTGTGTGGGAATATTCAGCAAGATGGGGTCGACCGGGGAGTGAAACGTTTCAGGTTATTGCCGACAAGGATAAAGCGCGGACGCGTCGAGAGAAAGCGCAAATCGCAAGATGCATCATTTCCGATTTGGTAACAGTGACAGAACGTCGCTGCACAATAAGTGTGGGAGAAGGCTTGCTCCCGATGGCGGTGGATCAGACACCGTTGGGTTATCTGACCGATTGCCATCGGGAGCAAGCCCCCTCTCACAAGGGGTTAGCGGTGTGCGTCAGAAGGTGGTGCGGATGCCGAACTGAACACTGCGACCGGGTGCCGGTGCGATGTCCCGCAGGATCGAGCTGGCATAACGCACAGTCTGGTTGGTCAGGTTGTCACCGTTCACAAACGCCAACCACTGGCTGCCACCGACATTGAAGTGATAACCCGCGCTCGCGCCCAATGTGGTGTAACCGTCGGTGCCGCTTTCGTTATCCGGCACACGGCCTTGGCCTGCCGCGTGTTCCACGTCGATGCGTGCCTGCCAGCGGTCGAGTTCCCACAGTAATCCGCTGTTCAAACGCAGCGGCGCAATGCGCGGCAAGGCGTCGCCGGTGTCGAGGTTGGTGGCGCGGGTATAGTCGCCCGACAGCTCCAAGGCGAATTTGCCGTAGGCGCCTTCGCCGAGCTTGATGTGATCTTGAGCTTCAAAGCCGGCGAAACGTGCACGCACGCCGGAATATTCGTACTCAGGAATGCCATTCGCGTCTTCTTCACCTTCGTCGTTCAGCGTACGACCCGTGCCCAGCAAGCCGATGTAGTTGGAGAAGCGGCTGTAGAACACACCGAAGCTGCCCTTATGCGTGCCATTGTCAAAGCGCAGGGCCAGGTCGCTGGACACGGCTTTTTCTTTCTTCAGGTTGGCATCGCCCAGTTCGTAGGTGCCGGTGGCGACGTGGGCGCCATTGGCGTACAGCTCGTAGAAGGTCGGCGCACGTTCTGTGTAGCCCAGAGTCGCCGCCAGGGACCAGATCGGCGTCAGCGTATACACCGCACCCGAGGACACGCTGCCGGCGGTGAAATCGTTGGTTTTGTCGGCGCCTGCAAAGCGCGCGTTGCCCTTGGCATCCGGCTCGACGCTGGTGTGTTCCAGGCGTCCGCCAAGGCTGAGTGCGAGGCGCTCGGTGGCCTGCATTTCTTCGAGGATAAACAGCGCGCCGGCGTTGGTGTCGGTCTGCGGTACGAAGGCTTCTTCGCCCAGGGCCGAGAACTCGTTGCGGGTCACTTGGGCGCCGACCACGCCATCGAACGGGCCGATGGGCTGGTGACGCGCTTCGACGCGGGCTTCATAGCCTTTGTTCTTGAAGATCGTACCGGTTTCGCCGCCTTCGATTTCGCGGTGCTCGTAGTCGGTGTAGCCCGCGTCGAGTTTCACCGAGGTAAATGGGCCTTGCAGGTTGCGGATCTCGGACGCAAAGGCGTAGTGATCCTGCTTCATGCGGATGCGCACGTCCTGTTCGGCCGGCGAGCCGTAGTTGGCGTCGTAGCTGCTGTAGGACAGCCCGGCGTAACCGTCGTCCCACGTGTAGGAACCGCCCACCGCGCCACCGTCCTGACGTCCGTCGCTGTTGCCCAGGCGACCGTTTTTGCCGGGGCCGTCTTCGCTTTCCGGTGCACGGCGGCTGCGGGCCTGGCCGGGGATTTTCAGGTCGTTGAACTCCCGTGCGTTGGCGTCCAGGTGCAGGGCGAACGTGCCGTTGCCGGCTTCGAGTTTGCCCGCGCTGCTGCGTGTAGTGTCGGCGCCGCCATAACGCAGTTCACCGGCGCCGTGGATGCCTTCAATGGCTTCGGTGGGGATGCGGTTGTCGAAGGTGTTGACCACGCCACCGATGGCGCTGCCGCCGTACAGCAATGCAGCGGGGCCGCGCACGATCTCGATGCGTTCGACGTTGACCGGGTCCAGCGGCACCGCATGGTCATAAGACAGCGACGACGCGTCCAGCGCGCCCACGCCGTTGCGCAAGATACGAATACGATCGCCGTCCTGGCCACGGATGATTGGCCGGCTGGCGCCTGGACCAAAGTACGAAGACGACACACCCGGCTGCTTGTTCAGTGTTTCGCCAAGGCTGCCTTTTTGTTGCAGGGTCAGGTCATCGCCTTCCAGCACGGTGGTCGGTGAAGCGAGTTGCTCGCTGCCCAGCGGGTTGCCGGTGATGACTTGGGGTTGCAACTCCAGGGCGTGGGCTTCGGAGCTGATCAGCAGGGCGGCGGCAAGCGGGGTCAAGCGCCACAGAGAAGAGAGGGACATCGGACATTCCTTGGCAAAACGACGAAAAGATTTGAAAGTTATAGTTACAATATAACATCTCTTTTTCGCGGGCCACGGGAACTTTTTATCCCTGAGCGGAGGGGGTGATAAGGTGTGCGCCTTCGTGATTACTTTTTTCATAGGCCTGGCATGACCGCGACAAGCAACGACCCCCTTCACGGTGTAACCCTGCAGCACGTCCTCACCACCTTGGTGGAGCACTACGAATGGGAAGGCCTGGCCGAGCGCATTGATGTGCGGTGTTTCAAGAGCGACCCGAGTATCAAGTCGAGCCTGACGTTCCTGCGCAAGACTCCGTGGGCGCGGGAAAAAGTAGAAGGGTTGTACGTAAAGCTGATGCGCACCAAACGTCCGCTGGATTGAATCCATGAAGCGGTTTATAGCGGCGACAGCACTGGCCGGTTGGGTGGGGTTGGCGATTCAGCAATACCTGATTTTCTATTCGCGCTGGTCCAGCGGCGCAAGCTTGCTGGGCGGGCTGATCAACTTTTTCAGTTTCTTCACTGTGCTCACCAACACCCTGGCGGTGGTGGTGTTGAGCTATGCCTTGGTCCAACGGGACTCGGCGGCGAAGCGGTTTTTTCTCAGGCCGGCGATCAGCAGCGGTATCACGGTGAGCATCTTGGTAGTGGGCTTGGCCTACAGCCTGTTGCTGCGGCATTTATGGCAGCCCGAAGGCTTTCAGTTGATCGCCGATGAACTGCTGCATGACGTGATGCCGGTGCTGTTTTTGATTTACTGGTGGCGGTGCGTGCCCAAGGGCAGCCTTCGCCTCAAGCACATCGGCGCGTGGATGATTTACCCGCTGGTGTACTTCGCTTATGCGCTGCTGCGCGGGGATTTGCTCGGGCAGTATCAGTACCCGTTCATCGACGTGGCCACCCTTGGTTATCCACAAGTGTTCGTGAATGCCGGAGGGATTTTGGCGGGGTTTGTGCTGATCGCGTTGGCGGTGGTGGGGCTGGATAAAGTTATCAAGCCCCGACCTTGATTCACGCTTCTTCACTGCCCTCGGCGCGCCAGTAGCCGACGGCCTTGAGGAACGTTTCATCGACCTTGTGCGTATCCAGCAGCACCCGGCGTACCTGGCGCGACACTTTGGTTTCGGTCGCGACGAAGCTGTACAGCGAGCCGCTCGGCAGCGTCAGGTTCTGCACGGTTTCCAGCAGATCATCCTGGCCGCGAATGACCCAGATCACCTCGACATCGGCCTGACTGTGCAGGACCTGTTTCTCTGCGGTATTCGCGATCTCGATCACCGCCAGCACCTTTCGCCCGGCCGGCAGTTCTTCCAGGCGACGACCGATGGCCGGCAGCGCGGTTTCGTCGCCGATCAGCAGGTAGCTGTCGAACATATCCGGCACGATCATCGAGCCCCGTGGCCCGCCGATGTACAGGTGCTGACCCACCTTGGCCTGCTCGGCCCAGGTGGAGGCGGGGCCGTCTCCGTGCAGCACGAAGTCGATGTCCAATTCGCCAATGTCCAGGTCAAAACGCCGTGGCGTGTAGTCGCGCATGGCCGGCTGCGGGCCATCTCCCTTGATGCTGAACGTCGGGCTTTCCAGCGCCGCTTGCTCGGCGGCATTCTGCGGGAACAGCAGCTTGATGTGATCGTCGCTTCCCAGGCTGACAAAGCCCGCCAGTTCCGGCCCACCCAGGATGATGCGGCGCATGCGCGGGGTGATGTCGACCACGCGCAGTACGTCGAGGCGGCGGCGTTTGATTTCGTGGGTCACGCGGTGGATGGCTTGTGTATTCATTGGGCTTTCCCGTCGGCAATGGCTTGGGCGGTGCCGTTGAGCAGCGCCGCGACACGAACGATTTCTTCCGGGCTCCAATGCCCGTGGTGCGAATGCAAGGCGTGACGCAGGTTGTGCACCGCCTCGTGGATTTCCGGCGGGCGATCCTGGCCGCGCAGCGAGCGCTTGCTCACCTCCATGCGCTGGCGAATGCCGTCGAGGGCCACCGCTTGTTCGCTTAAGAAGAGACGACCGGCGTCGGTGATTGTGTAGCGTTTTTTTCCAGCGTCGGCGTCACCGCTGATCAATTCGCTCTCTTCGAGGAAGGTCAATGTGGGGTAGATCACCCCGGGGCTCGGGCTGTAGGCGCCGTCGAACAGGGCTTCGATCTTGCGGATCAGGTCGTAGCCGTGGCAGGGCTGTTCGGCAATCAATGCCGGCAGCAGCAACTTCAAATCACCCGGGGCGAATACCCGTGGGCCGCGGCCGGCACGTTCGCGGCCGGGACGTTTCTCGAAGCCGTCACCGGGTTCACGGTGGGAATGATGGTCTCTCATTGTCATGCTCTCCTTGTGTGGATAAGACATAACGTAAGATATATCTTAATGGATGCATAGCCACAGACGACCAACGGTCAGTGTGGCCTATCGCACATTGCAAGCATTTGGATTGACTTATTAGTGGTGCGGCGATCCAACTAAGATTAGAGTTGGAACTCGTACTTTCAAAGAGGCTTTTATAATTTCTGTTTTTTTATGTGTGGTGTTTTTCCTACGGAATATTCACAACGAACGTTGTTGAATAACTCATGTAGTCCATGTCTTACGGAGAAAATTAAAGTTTTGGCAAAGTGCCATATTTTTCTGTATTTGCCCGCATACATTGGCTACGAAGGCATGGGAAGCAGCCTGCATACCTGTTTTTAAAGTTAGTGGATCATTCCTCTCGCGTTGCACTCACTTACGTCTCGCTGCAGCGGACCTCATTGTGTGTTGAATTCACTGTTCAACTTTCAATGGGGCACTAACTTGTCCTCAAAACAGGAACTCATCATGTTCAAGAAGTTTGCAATTGCTGCTCCATTGGCCTTTCTGGCATTGAACGCCTCGACGGCCTTCGCTGCCGGCGAAGCCAACCACACCGTCAACATCAAGGCGAATATCCCTACCACGGTGTTCCACGCGCAGCCACGTGATCCGAACTTCGGCCGCGACGAAACCCTGACCTACAACATCGTCAGCGGTGAGCTGGCGCCGTTGAGCGCTATCTACGACCTGAAGAACACCAGTGGTTCGGTCCACGCCTACATCGAAGGCGGCCCGGCTGTTCTGTTCAACGGCAACGTCGCGCAGAACATCCCGCTGACCACCACCCTGCACGGCGTTGAACTGACCGGCACGCCAAAAGAAGTGGTGAACGAAGCCGACTCCACCCCGGGCGTGGGGGCTGAACTGCGCATCGTGGCAGCCAAGCC
This sequence comes from Pseudomonas sp. H1_D04, assembly GCF_054683855.1. NCBI lineage: Bacteria > Pseudomonadati > Pseudomonadota > Gammaproteobacteria > Pseudomonadales > Pseudomonadaceae > Pseudomonas > Pseudomonas sp. H1_D04. Next base: position 918,790 of record NZ_CP162826.1, on the reverse strand, counting down.
TACGGCCACCCAGCGTGGTGCCTACACCTCCGCTGTGGCGCTGGTGTTCGATGCGGTGCCGCCAACGCCAGCACCTTGATGGTGTAGGTGCCCGCCGGGCTTTCTTGCCCGCGGGCATTTGCGTTCGGGCCGGCCGATTTTCCCCCATTGGTCGGCCTGTTTTTTATCAAGTCTCCTGGCCCTCAGAGAGTTCCTTTCATGTTCCCGATGACGCCCATCGCGGTTGCGCTTGCGCTAGTGATTTGTACGAGTGCCTTGGCCGCGCCCACGTCAGGCACCGTCACGCCTGGCAGTTTGTTGACCCAGGCTCAGGGTTTGCCTGCCGGGTTCGGCGACCATTTTTTCGACGTACCGCTGGCGGTACAGGTCGAACTGGATCAGCAACCCCTGGGGGAAGCCTTGATTGTGCTGTCCCAGGACGAACGGGTGACGCTGCTGGAGTTCACCGATACCGGCGACAGCAAAGTCCCCGCCACCACCCGCGACACCTGGCAAGCCGTGCTGGAGAGCGGCGTCGGCCTTGGCGCATGCACCCAGGCGTGCCCGCAGCAACTGGTGTCAGTGCACTACAACCTGGAAAGCTCGCTGCTGTCGATCATCACCCAGAACGTCGAACACACCAGCGACGCACCGCGTTTTCACGCGCAGCCCGAAGGCGGTAGCCGTGGCTTGATCATCAACAACCAGCTCAACCTCAACGGCGGCCAGGAAGAAAACCTGGGCGGACGTTATGGTCTGCAAGCCAGTGCCAGCCTGGGCAATTGGACCCAGGTGTTCAACTTGCAGCTGGCGCGCCAGAGTGGCGACGAAGAACAACTGCGCCATGCAATCCATGAGCTGTATACCCAGCGAGAACTGGAAGGCCAGTTTTTGCGCCTGGGCCATTTCACCCCCAATTCCGACGGCCTGACCCGGCAGTTGCGCAGCTTTGGCGCCAGCCCGGATACCGCGTTAGGCGTCATGTACGGCAGCTCCGACAGCCTGGCGATCAACAATGCCAAGGCCAGCGTTTACCCGATCTACGTCACCGCCAATCGCCAGGCCGCCGTGGAGATTTACCGCAACGGTCTGCTGATCAACACCCAGGCGGTCGCGGCCGGTTTGCAGACCCTGGACACGCGGCCGTTGCCCGGCGGCATCTACGAAGTCGAAGTGCGCCTGGTGGAAGACGGTCTCACCGTCAGCACCTCCCAAGAGCTGGTGTACAAACCCAGCAACTGGCGCAACGTCGATGACCGCTGGCGCTACAACCTGTTTGCCGGACGCGAAACCAAGCTGTTCAGCAACTGGGATGAACAGTCTTCCGGCTCGATCACCGCGGGTGCCTCGGTCAATTACCTGGTGCATCCCCGGGTGATTCTCGGCCTGTCGGCGCGGGAAGTGCGTGAGCAACTGCAATACGGCGGTTCGGTGGACTGGACGGTGGCCAACAACACCAGCCTCTACACCAACCTCTACCAGACCCGCGAACACGGCACCGGCCTGGACGTTCAGGGCCTCTACACGTTTGGCGCCACCAATCTGGTGCTCAGCCATAACCGCAGTTGGCTCGACACCCGCGACACCTTCGAGACCCTGCCCGACGGCACCCGCCTGCGGCGCAACACCTTTGTTGGCCAGACCAGTAACTCGGCACTCTCGGTGAACCACCGGGTCGACGCGCGCAATTCCTGGAACCTGCGCCTGTCCCACAGCGAGGGCAATGCCGAAGGCGCAGGGCTCGACCTGGGCTGGAGCCGCCGCGACACCTTGTGGGGCAGCGACGCCAACTGGCGTTTCTCGGTGTTCGACCGACCGGGCACGTCCGGCACCAACGACAAGCGCAACCGCGGCGTGGACCTCTCTGTGAGCCTGGCCCTGGGCGGAGATGGCCGGCAGATTTCCGGCAGCATCGGCACCCGCACCGCGCGGGACGGCGGTCGCGATAACAATGCGTCGGTCACCGTTCGCCAGGACCTCACCGACCACCTGCTGCAAAGCGTCTCGGCCACCGCCATCACCGACACCTACGGCGTCGGGTTCTCGGGCATGGCCAGTTTCGACAGTGATGTGGTCAGCGGCGACGGCTTCATCCAACGCAGCTCGTTCAACGGCGACCTCAGCGGCGGCCTGAACCTGCACAGCACCTTCGTTGCCGGTGGCGACCAGATGCTGATGACCAGCCAGTACCAGAGCAATGGCGCGGGCATGATCGTCGACGTCGAAACCGATCTGGATGAGATCACCCTGCGTGCCGACGACTTCAGCGGCGGCGGCGCGATCCTGCGTCCTGGGCGCAACTTCGTACCGGTGGCGGCCTACAAGAGCAGCACGGTGAACTTCGACTTCGACGGCAACCATCCACCGGCGGCCAATATCCAACCGGCGCGGACCACCTACCACCTGAACAAGGGCGGGGTGGACTACCGGAAAATCACCGTCATGAAAACCGTGTCGGTACTCGGGCGCCTGCTCGATGCCCAGGGCCAGCCGCTCAGGGGGCATCACGTGATCAACCACGCCAGCCGTGGGGTCAGCGAGGCCGACGGGTTCTTCTCCATGGAAATGAGCGCCAGCTCGCCAACCCTCGAAGTGCGCTACCGCAACCAATTGCTGTGCCAGTTCCGCCTGGACCCGGCCACCTCCGCCAATGAACAGGACGTGTTGATGATCGGTGACCTGCGCTGCACGCCGGACACCCTCGCCGAACACATATCCAGCACCCAGACCGCAGGTTGAGTGCCATGACGAGAACACTCACGATGAAACCCTTCAACACCTTGATCATGGCCATGGGCGCGTCGCTGTTGTTCAGCGCCAGCGCCTCACTGGCGGACGAGAACATCACCGCGCGGTTCCGGCCTGACCCGGCCAACCCGATGAAGAATGACTTTGAAAACACCACGCCGATCAGTTCGATCTGCGCGGCGCATATTCCGACCCAATGCAAGGCTTTGGGGATTTTCAGCCTCAGGGACAACGAGCTCAGGGCGCAATCCAATCAGCCGATCCTGGCCGAACACGAGGATGAGCGCCAAGGTTTCATGGTCAAGGTGCCGTCGGACTGGCGTGACCTGTCAGTGACCCATGCCGCAACAGGGGAAACTGAAATTGTCCAGTTGCGTATCGCCGGCATCGGTGCAAATTGGCGTATACCCAGACCGCCAGGCGTATCGACCTGGGCCAAACCCGGATTCAGTTGGCAAAGTCAGTGGCTGAATCCACCAAGTCCCTGTCGGCGTACCGGCCACCTTGCCGCGGGTGTCAGGGACGCCTCCTATTTTTGGCTGACGCCTGAAGGGGCTGGCCCTTGCGGTCTTAAGCCTTCCCACGATCTGAGCTATATGAACGTGGCCACGATGGAATACGCCTACGAACTCAGGACCCCCAACCCCCTGACCATGTCCGGTGGCCAATACTACGGCAGCATCACCTACACCATGGGACCGGGTGGCGATTACGATTTTGGTGACGTCCTGGTCCTGAATAAAAACGCCATCACGTTCAACTTCACCCTGAGCGTGGAGCACGACCTCAAAGTCGACCTCCCACCCGGCGGCAACCGCATCGAACTGATCCCCGACGGCGGCTGGCAAGCCTGGCTCAACCGTGGACGCTCGCCCACGCGGCTGTACCGCGACCAGACCTTCCGCATCGCCGCCAGTTCGCGTTTCAAGATGCAGCTGGAATGCTCGATCGTCATGGGCAACACCTGCGGCCTGCGCAATGCCAATGGCGATGAGGTGCCGTTGCAGGTCGCCGTGACGCTGCCCAGCGGCATCGATGGGCGCGGTAACCAGGCCGTGCTCAAGCGCCCGTTGCGCCTGGACGGTGACGGCACCGAACTGTTCCAGCCGCTGTTCTACGTGAACGACCGCCCGGGCACCTTGCACTTCGAGGTGTTGCGCGACGACATGGCCGACATGCTCAACCAGCCGGGCAGTACCTATTCGGGCGTGGCGACCGTGATCTGGGACTCGGAAATTTAGATCGGCCCCACTCCAACGGCGGGCCAGGCCCGTCGCAGTCAATCAACGAGGCGAAGTAAACGATGAAACAAGCAGTGTTATGGATCGGGTTGTGCCTGATGTCGCTCACCGTCCAGGCCGGGCCGCTGATCAACGTCGGGGTGGTGTACGACTACCTCGAAAGTGATCGCAGTTCCTACCTCAAGCGTGTGTTCAATGGCGGCACCAGCACCGCGTTCATCAAGGTCAACGTGTTGGAAATTGTCTACAACGCAGATGGCACCACCCGCGAAATCCCGGTGCCCTCGATCATCGATGACAAGGGCGTCACGACCAGTCGCGACGGCCTGATGGCCAGCCCGTCGCGACTGATCGTGCCGGTAAACGGCCGACAGGGCACGCGCCTGTTGTACATGGGGCCGCGCGACAAGGAACGCTATTTCCGCCTGCGCTTTATCCCCGTGGTCCCGGAAAAGGACGACAACTTCGGTATCAGCGACGAGGAGCGCGCCGACTACAAGGATCACCTGGCGGCCGGAATCAACGTGATGGCCGGCTACGGCACGGTGTTTTTCGTACGGCCCAAGGATGCGCGGTTCGACACCCGCATCAACGAGAGACCTGACCAATACCAACTGCGTAACGCGGGCAACAGCACCGTGGTGCTCGACGAGTTCCACGACTGTTCGGTGACCAACCCCACTGACTGCGTGCCGACCACCAAGCACCACATCCTGCCCGAGCGACAACTGACGTTCGAGAAAAAACCGGGCCGGCGCTACAGCTTCGTGCTGGTGGAAGGGCTGGATAAAAAACCGCTGAAGGTCGAGAAGACTAACGGGTGATCATGATGTTCAAGCAGCTGACAAGATTCGGTGTACTGGCGGCCTGCATGCTGGCGGGCGCACCCACCTCGGCGATCCAGGAACGTCACTCGTTCGATGTCTCGGTGACCATCCCGGTAAACGAGGCCTATGTGCTGCCGTCCGAACCTGACTGGATGGGCCAGGACCAACTGCTGGCGTGGAACCTGGTGACCTCGCAACTGAGCCGCCTGCGCAAGAACTTCGACGTCAAGCACCTCAACGGCGGCGTCGCGGCCCGCCTTGGGGCCGAGCCGTATTTGTTTAACGGGCGTAACCGTATCGACCTGCAGGTGCAGTTCAACCAGGTAGCGCTGACCCTCGACCCGGTGGAAGTGGTCGGCGCCGCTGAAGCTCGAGTGGGACGCCGGGCCGAGCTGGACATCGCCGCCGTAGAGCCCGAAGGCGGCTATCGCGGCGGCGAGTACTACGGCACGGTGCACCTGGTGTTCGATTTCCTGGCGCCGTGATTGCCTACTCGGTGCTGGCTTTGAGCAAGGCTTCACGGGTCAAACGCCGCGCCAGCTCGTTATAGTCATGCTGGATATGGTCGTAGAAACCCAGCACCGTGCTGTCTGAAAACGCCTCTTCAGTAAGCACCACGCTGTACGGGATCACCAGATCGTCGGCCAGGCGGGTCAACTGCTCGCGCACACTGTCCGTCGGCGCAGCGACCCATTGCTCGTGCAATTCGAGCAGGTCCTGCAGGTGGCTGCCGGCCTCCGTGCGCAGCCTGCGCTGGGCGTTGAAGGCGCCCAGATAGGCCTCGTGCAGATAATCGCTCCAGAACGGCTGCTCCAGCAGGCCATTGATCAGACCATCGCCCTGTTGCAGCTGGCGAATGGCGTGCGCCGCTCGGTCGAGATGGGCCTGAGTGACCTGGGCCGTGTTGCGATACACCATGTGTTCAGACAGCCATGGCAAGTCCAGGCGTGCCTTCAGCCCAGTTTGATAGGCGAGGTACACCTGCACGTCATCCACCTGGCCTTGACCGATGCCCAGTGTTTGTCCCAGGCCGCCTTCGTTGATCGGCAGGGTACGGCGCCGCACTTCTTCGCGGGCCAGACGGTTGACTTGGTCCAGGCGCCAGGCTTGTCGCGCCAGTTTTACCAGGCGGCTTTCGCGCTGGAGCAAAGCCTGTGGGGCGTCGTCCTTGAGGATCTGCTCAAGCAGGGTTTCGACGCCCATGCGATTGAAGATATGCGCGCCGGCATCTGCGCAATTGGGCGGCGTCGCGGCCAGGCTGAAGATGCGTTCACGAAAGCTCGGGTTTTGGTCCACCGTGAACAGCAACTGCCACACCCGGATGGCCAAATCTTCCCGCCCCTGCTGGAACAGTTGCGCGTCGATCTCGGTCTGGAACTCCACGGGGGGACGCAGCAGTGTGAACAGGTCAAACAAGCCCTGGGAGCCATGCTCCTGTTCCACGTCCTCCCAGACTTTGATGGCCGCGTCGCGCGCGTCGCCGCTCAAGCCAATCAGCCAGTATTCACGGTCGGACGGCTTACTGCGCGGCGTGGTGCGGTAGGGATCGAAACCGAAGGCACGCCGATACGCGACCACGCGATCTTCGTCTGCCGGTTCCAGGCGGCTGCGGTCGAGCCAACTGCTGGCGACGATGCGCGCGCCCACCGAATCTTCGGCGAACGGTGGAACGCTGGTGATTCGGGTGTGGGTCAGGTCCAACTCAGGGATGGCCAGCCTTGGACTGTCGAGGCCCGCCGGCCATTGGCTGATGCCGGTCCTGCGCAAGGTCAGTCGCCGCAGTTCGGGCAGCGGGCCGATGTCCGGCGGCACGCTCATCAATGCGTTGCCCTCCAGGTTCAGCGAGCGGAGCAAGGGCAGGTGCTTGAGTGCCTCGTAGTCGTAGCGGCCCCAGCGGATAGGGTTGTCGCGCAGGTTCAGCGCGGTCAGTGCTTTCATGTCGGTCAGTTGGGACGGCACACCGGTCAGTTCATTCTCGGACAGGTCGACGATGCGCGTGGCGGGGAAATTGTCGAGAAAGCCCATTTCCTCGTCCTTCAGACGCGTGCCGCTCAGGTTCAGGCGGGTGACATGGCTGAAGTCCGCCCGCAGCGGCTCCATGTGTTGCACGTAGCGCCCCAGCACCAGATTGCTCAAGTCCAGGAGCGTGCCGCGCGGCTGTGGTTGTGGCGGCAACATGCGCAGGTAGGCGCCGTCTTCCCAGCAGCTTTGCAACTCTTTGATGATCAGCCCGCGCATGAGCAGCTCGTTTTGCGCGAGCACGCTGCCGACCGCGCCGAGAGGACGCTGTTTGCGGAGGCTGCGCAAGTCTTCGCCCAGCAACCGGTGGTCGGCCTCCAGCGTGCCCAGCAGCGCCTTACCTTGCGCAGTGTCGAGGAACGGCGAGACGCTGGCGATCTCTTCTGCGTTCAGTCGTGGGCACAGCTTGGTCAGGGTCTCTGCGGGCGTCGGTGCCGGGGCGGTTTGCCTGCGAAACAGGCGGCGGAAGGCCTCGAAGCCAGGTTTTTGCAGCAGGCGTTGGGTGCTGCGGTCGTCTGCCAGGCGCCCGGTCGGCGGTTCCAGCAGGGTGCGGCGCACGGCCAATGGTTCAAGTTGCGCCCTGAGCCAGGCCTTGAGGTTTTCACCCTGGCCTGGGCGCAAATCAACAGCCCCGTCAGGAAGCACGCGCAACAGCGCTTCGAAAAAACGGTAGTGCGCGGGCGGTGTCGACGCCGGTACCCCGTGGATCTGGTAGCGGCCCTGACCCTGGTAGATCAGGGCTTTCTGTGTGGCGGCCGCCGCCGGGCCTACCCGACACCGCAAGGCGCCCTCCGGCGATTGCTCATGGATGGCGATACTCAGGTCCCCCAGAGCATCGGTGTTCAGACGCAGGAGATTGAGGACCATGCGCTCGGTGTCCGGCGTCAGCAGGGCATCGTCATGCAAACCCTCACTGGCGTGACTGGCGCGGACTTCGTTGGCCAGTTCCCGGGCGAGGTTTTTCAGGCGCAGAGGGATGCGCTGTTCACGGCTCATCACGTCCAGTTCCTGGGGCGATGTGCGCAGTAATAGCGTCGTCACCAGCTCTGCGGGCAACTGCGGGAACTGCTGTTGAATCAGTTGACCGTGAGGGGTGTCGAGCACTTCGCGTGCGCTGTAGAGGTGATTGAACATCGCAACGGTATGCGGCGTGAGCCGATCGGCCAGTTGGTTGCGCAGCGCCGCGACCCGCGCGGTTTGGGTCTCGGGCAGGGGCGAGGGCAGCAGCGTGTCGAGTTCCTTTTCGCTGAGAAACGCGAGGACTTGCTCTGGCAACGAGCCGGCCTGCACCTGCGCATGGCTGATGTTCAGGGTGTCGGCGGGCAACGCATCGGCGGCGCCATAACGCATGGCGTAGCCGCTCAGGTCCGGTTCGATGAACACGTCGATGGCTTTGTGCGACGGCCAGCCAGGTAACTCAGTGGTGGTTTGCACCGACCAGTTGGTCGGCAGCTCGGCCGGGGCGCCGGTGCGGATGCGCTGGGGTGTCTGTTCGACGTGCCGACGCAGTTGCAGGCGCTTGAGGCTGTCGGCCAGCAGTGGCGGAGGAGGGGAGCGGTCGGCATACATCATGCGCAGGGCGCCGTCGTGAGTTCCGCTGGTGGCGCAGGCTTGTGCCCGTTGCGCGGGAGTGAGGCCTTCCACCAGAAGAGGACCAAGGCGCTCGTGCAGCGCCGCGCTGTACCAGGTGCGCGGGTCTTCACCTTCATGCAGCCAGGCGCCGTTGTCATTGTGTTCGAGTCGCGGGGAATAGGCCTCGGGGCGGGTCGGGTGCTGGATGCGGTAGGTGTCACTGGCGGCCTCGTGCGCGACCACGTAATGGCGGTCCTTCAGACGCAGGATGCGTTGGTCCTGATGCTCGTGAAGACCCAGCGCGTCGGGCTGTGCATCGGCCGGCAATTGCAGATCATGCCGGGCATAGGGCGCCAGATCCGGGTTCCACAGGCGTGGTTGCCCGTTGACCTCGACCACCCGCAGATCATCGACGAACAGTGAGCGCCGCAACGCACCGCCCACGGCGGCGCCGGCGGCAAACGTGCCCAGTTGCACCACCTCGCTGGTCACGCTCACCACATGTTCGGCGGCTTCGCGATATTGGCCCTCGGCCAGGTCGACGACCCCTTCAATGATCTCGCTGCTCAATTGATAAACGGTGTAGGCCAGCATCAACTCACCGAGAAACGGCACGAACGGCGTGATCACCATCAGGGCGGCGTTGAAGATATCCGTGATCATTTTCGTGGCGTTGTCCCACCAGGCCCAGCGCTCGGCGCTGTCGGCATCGGAGGTGGACACCGCCATGCTGCGCCCGTCATTGAGGATTTTATTCAGCGCCTGCTGGTAGCGGTGTTCCCACAGGTCTGCGTCGATCCTGATGGCTGAAAATGGCAGCCGTTGGCCCAGCCCGGCAAAGAAGTGCCCGCGTTGGTTATGCCCGACAAACTCGCTGAAGAACTGCTGATAGGTTTGCTGGCCGCGTGATGGGATCGCTGCGTTGGCGTGCAGCTTGCGTGTCAGATCCGTCATGAACGCCACGCTGGAGTCGTATTCCTTGACGGGACTTTCGGGGTCATGAGGGATGTAGGCGATCAGTTTCGACACGCTGGACACGCGGTCCAGATCCGCCGCAATCAGCAGTATGCCGGCCAGTGGCGCATCCAGGATGTTCAAACGGTAGAACTGCAGCACCCCACGCTCACCGCGCAGCGCTTGCAGCAGCACTGCGCACGCCGCGGGCCCCAGGTCCTTTTTCAGCACGGCCAATTGCGCGGCAGCCTTGAGCGCGGCCTTTTGGCTGGCAATGATGCGGGTCTTGAGCGTGGCACGCAGGGCCAGGTCGGTCGGCAACAGATGCTGGTTCAGATGCTGTTGATAGCGGGCGCCGAGGTTCAGTTCGCGGCACAGCGTCTTGAACTGCAGAAGGGGCATTCGCTCGGCCAGTGGCAGGATGTCGAAGTGGCCTCGGGCGTCCGGTTGGGTGATGTAGCAGGAGTCTTTTTCAAAGCTTTCACCGGCGGCGAAGTTATGCAACGCGGCATCCAGCAACGACACCCTGCGGGTGGTCACCCCCTTGGAAATATCCAACGCATACCAGGGCAGTTGCGTGGGGATATACAGGTTGAGATAGGTGGTTTTGACGTTCAGGTCCAGGCCGTGTTTTTCGCGGATGGCCTCCTGCAACAGCGGCTCGGAAAAACCATACAGGTCCTGCACGTCGCGAAGGTGTTGGTCCACGGCGTTTTGTGCGCGCCAGCCCTCGGCATTCGCCAGCTGCAGCGTGGTGTGTTGATCGGGTGAGGCGCTGGCGTACCAGTCCGGTCGGGACAGCGTGGTGCTGTTGAACAGGCTGATTCGGGCGGGGACGGCGGTGGTGAGCCAGTCGGGAATTCTCTGCTGGATCAGCGCGTAATGAGGCCCCTTGTAGGGCGTTGCCAGAGGACTGGCAGGAGGGGGGATTCGGGCATGCAATGGCGCTCGCTAAGGGATTCGAAGCCATTAGCGTATCCACTGAAGACTAGAACAAAAGCTCAAAATCCTGGGCGGTTCGGTGCGTTGAGCACCCGTTATTCGAATGAAAGATGCGCATAACTAACACCCTGTTTCGGCGGTTGGCACAGGGTCTGCGCGTCAGGTTGCAGGTAAGGCGTGAGGATCGGTGCCATACCCTTGAGCACCTGCACCGGCAGCGCCGACGTGAACGTGAATTGCTGCGCCGAACTGCCCGGAACGAATGCGGTGAGGGTGCCGAAGTGGTGCTCGCCGATATAGAAGACGAACGTCGCGGTGCGGTTGATGGACTTGGAACTGAGCACACGCCCACCGGCGCCGATGGCTTCGATGCGGTTGTCGCCGGTACCGGTCTTGCCGCCCATGATCAAGGGTGTGCCGTCAGTCAGCTTGAAACTGCCGGCCACGCGTTTGGCGGTGCCGGCGTCCACCACTTGCGACAACGCGCCACGCAGGGCGGTGGCGACTTCGCTGGGCATCACGCGTTTGCCGCGATCGGGGTTGTTGACCAGGCGGGTTTCATAGGGCGTGTCGGCGGCAAAATGCAGGCTGTCGATGCGCAGGGTCGGTTCGCGCACACCGTCGTTGAGGATGATCCCCACCAATTCCGCCAGCGCAGCGGGGCGGTCGCCGGAGCTGCCGATGGCCGTGGCCAGCGATGGCACCAGATGGTCGAAGGGGTAGCCGACTGCCTGCCAGCGCTGGTGAATATCCAGAAACGCTTCGATTTCCAGCATGGTGCGGATGCGACTGTCACGGGCGCTCTTGTGGCGGCTCTTGAACAGCCAGCCATAGACTTCCTGGCGCTCATGCTCACTGGCTGCGACGGCCTGGGTGAAGGTGGCGTCGGGGTGTTCCAGCAAGTAGCCGAGCAGCCACAATTCCAGCGGATGGACCTTGGCGATGTAGCTTTGGTCCGGCAGGTCGTAGGCGCCCGGGCCGTAGGCCTGATAGAGCTTGTTCAGGCGCTCGTCGCTGAGTTTTTCCGGTTCCTTGCTCTTGAGGTGAGCGCGCACGAACCCATTGAAACTCTGCTGGCTGGCCTGGGGCAGCAGGTAGCGGTGCACGGCGGCCAGGCGTATGGCGGTGGGGTGCATGCTGTCGAGGAAGGTGTCGAGCCGCGCCTGGGTGTCCTTGTTGCGGTAGCGTTTCCAGAAACGCAGCAGGAAGGTGGTGCCCTCACGGTCGGCGAACTGGGCCAGGTATTCCTGGCGGCGCGGGTCGCTGTCGTCCTTGAGCAACTCGGCGCTGTTGTTGGGGTCGTGGTAGGTGCTGTAACGCACCAGGTCGCGCATCAGGCGAATGAACGGCAGGTTGATCGACTCGCGCAGGGCATCGCGCAGGCTCGGGCTGCGACCATTGTCTTCGTTGCGAAAATTGTGGAAGCGGTGCAGGCCGCCACCGGTGAAAAAGCTCTCGCCAGGGCTGGCGGAATACTGCCGGTCGAGGGCTGCGTCGAGCATCTTCGCCAGGCTGCGGTCGGTGTTTTGCGCCAGGTAGTCCACGGCCCAGCGCGACAGGCGATCCTGCTCGTCGACGCTGACTTTTTTCAGTGCGGCGGCGGGCTGTGCGCCATAGCGATCATGCAGTTCGCTGATGATCTGCAAGTAGGTGGTCAGTACCCGTAGCTTGGCGGTGGAGCCCAATTCCAGCTTGCTGCTCTCGTTGATGTCGAAGGGTTGGTCGGTGTTGTCGGTCTGCACACGCACCCGTGCGCCGTCGGCGGTCATCTCGTAGAGGGTGAAGCTGTAGCGCACTTGCGCGGTGCTGGCCGGCGTCAGCAGCCGTGGCCCGAGCAGGCCCAGTTGCGCGGCGAAGGCAGGGTCAGCGAGCTGCTTGAGGTAGGCGGTGGCCTGGGTTTGCAGGTCGTTCTGCAAGGTGCTGGTGGCGGCCAGATCGAGGCGGTCGAGGTCGTACAGCGATCGGTTGAGCAGCGCGGCCAGGCGACTGCGCGCCACACTGATGCCCTTGTTGGTCTCGATCGGTTGCAAGGTCGGTTGCTGCTGCCAGTCGCGGTACGTCACCTGACTCGCCAGCGCGGCATCGGCCAGGGCCGGTTCGATGACGCCGTTCTGTTTGAGCAGACGCAGGTGGCTGTCGGTCAGGTCCGCAAGTTCCGGGCGGCCTTTGGACAAGTAATGGGACGGCCGGCGCTGGGCAATCATCAGCGACAAGACTTCGCGCAGGGCCACGCCTTTTTGCTCGAGGTTGCCAGTGCCGGCGTCGGCCAGCAGCGCATTGGTGCGCTTGAAGTCGGCGCCGTACCACACCCGCAGACCTTCGGCCATGCCGTGCACTTCACCATGGCCAGGCACGGCGGACAGCGGCACGCTGTTGAGGTAATCGCGCACGATGTTCTGGCGCGCGAGCAAGGTCTGCGGGCCGTCCTGGTAGGCGCGCACGCTGGCAGAAAACATCTGGCGCAGCTTCTCGCTACCGGACAGGGTCAGGCCGTCGGGGGAGTGGCGGTATTTTTCCAGTTGGGTGGCGAGGGTGCTGCCGCCGGCGCTTTGCCCGGGCAGGTGCAGCACGCGGGCGACTTGCGACCACCCGGCCTTGGCGAAGCGCGGCCAGTCCACCGCCGGGTTGGCCTGGGGCTGTGCGGGGTCCAGCAGGTCACGGTTTTCGATGAACAGCAGGCTGCTGACCACCACCGGCGGGATCGCGGTGAAATCCGGGTAAAACTGCTGGGGGTAGCTGAACTGGTACAGCGGCGTGGCGCGGCAGTCGTTGATCGACAGGCCGGCCTGGATTTTTTCGGCGTAGGGCACAAACAGCCCGTGGGCGGTGTAGTCCATCAAGGCGTCGGAAAACTGCGCCTGGCTCTGGATCAGGAAATTGCGCTTGAGCAGGCGTGGCAGGAATTCATCGATGGCGCTGTAGCCCAGGCGTTTGTCGAAGGGCCCTTCACCGGGGTACACGATGCGGTCGCTGGCGCCGGGCTCCACCGTGTAGCTGAGGGTCGTGGCCAGACGGCTCAGTTCGCGGGACTGCCAGTCGGCGCTGCGCATTTCGCGCTGGGCGACATACGCTGCGGCGATCAGCGCGATCACCAGTAGCAGCCACACCATTCGCCACCTGTACAACCGCTTGCGGGGGCGTCGTGGCAATGGCTGTTCATCCTCGCTGTCGGCAGGCGCCGCAGCTTTGGTTGAATCGGTTTGCCATAAAGCGCCCATAGTCGATTGATCCCATCCCGGCAGATTGATCGGACTTGTCTCAAGCGTAGACGCTGATTGGCTTGCGTGAGGAATTTGTCGACCGGGCCGGGCATGGGCAAAGCCCGATAACAGCGTAGGTGGCTTGAAGGGTCGCACCATTGGTGTGCGATACTCCCGCCGCTAAATCGTATTAAGGCGGCAATTCCCGCTGAATATTGCCTTTTATAGAGTGAAAATCACTGGGTTGAGCTTTTTATACTGCATCCCCCCGATCTGGCCCCGCCGGACCGGTTTGCCCACAAGGTGAACCGGCGATGGCATGTCACGGCAGACCCGCCGCGACGTGCTGGACTCGGAGGCTCATATCCAATAACAAGACGAGGTTGTATCCCTATGCCAGTCGGCAACCACCTGCCCCATGGCGAGACCGCTTCGGGCGGCCCGCTCAAACGCGAACTGGGTGAGCGGCATATCCGCCTGATGGCGCTCGGCGCCTGTATCGGTGTCGGCCTGTTCCTAGGCTCGGCCAAGGCCATCGAAATGGCCGGCCCGGCCATCATGCTCTCCTACATCATCGGCGGCCTGGCCATCCTGGTGATTATGCGCGCCCTCGGCGAAATGGCCGTGCATAACCCGGTGGCCGGCTCGTTCAGTCGTTATGCCCAGGATTACCTCGGCCCGTTGGCGGGCTTTCTGACCGGCTGGAATTACTGGTTCCTGTGGCTGGTGACCTGTGTGGCCGAGATCACCGCCGTGGCGGTGTACATGGGGGTGTGGTTCCCCGACACCCCGCGCTGGATCTGGGCCCTGGCGGCGCTGATCAGCATGGGCACCATCAACCTGATCGCGGTAAAAGCCTTTGGTGAGTTCGAGTTCTGGTTCGCGCTGATCAAGATCGTCACCATCATTGCCATGGTGATCGGCGGCGTCGGCATCATCGCCTTCGGCTTTGGCAACGACGGCGTGGCGCTGGGGATTTCGAACCTGTGGGCCCATGGCGGCTTCATGCCCAATGGCGTGCAGGGTGTGCTGATGTCGCTGCAGATGGTGATGTTCGCCTACCTTGGCGTGGAGATGATCGGCCTCACCGCCGGCGAAGCGCGCAACCCGCAGAAGACTATTCCGAGCGCAATCGGGTCGGTGTTCTGGCGCATCCTGTTGTTCTACGTGGGCGCGTTGTTCGTGATCCTGTCGATCTACCCGTGGAATGAAATCGGCACCCAGGGCAGCCCGTTCGTGATGACCTTCGAGCGTCTGGGCATCAAGACCGCAGCGGGCATCATCAACTTCGTGGTGATCACGGCGGCGCTGTCGTCGTGCAACGGCGGCATCTTCAGCACCGGGCGCATGCTCTACAGCCTGGCGCAGAACGGCCAGGCGCCGGCCGCGTTCGCCACCACGTCGAGCAACGGCGTGCCGCGCAAAGCCTTGCTGCTGTCGATCTTCGCCTTGCTGCTCGGCGTGCTGCTCAACTACCTGGTGCCGGAGAAAGTTTTCGTCTGGGTCACGTCCATCGCCACCTTCGGCGCAATCTGGACCTGGGTGATGATCCTGTTGGCCCAGCTCAAGTTTCGCAAGAGCCTGAGCCCGGCCGAGCAGAAAGCCCTGAAGTACCGCATGTGGCTGTACCCGGTCAGTTCGTACCTGGCGCTGGCATTTCTGGTGCTGGTGGTGGGCCTGATGGCGTACTTCCCGGACACCCGCATCGCGCTGTATGTCGGTCCGGTGTTCCTGGTGCTGCTGACCGTGTTGTTCTACGTGTTCAAGCTGCAACCGAACACCGCCAACGCGGCGCCAGTGCACTCCGCCTGACGCCTGGCAAGGCCCGCTGCGTGCGGCGGGCCTTACCCTTCAGCTGGCCTGCGTGACCAGCTTGTGCGACTGATCCAGGCGTTTGTTGAATTCCAGCCACAACCCCAGCATCACCATCAATGAAGCGCCGACCAGCGCTGTCAGCAGTTGCATCAGCAGCGCATCGCCAGCCATCGCATTGACCATGTCGGCCAACGGCGCCAGCACGACGCCCAGGCAAAACACTTCCAGTGAATAACGGCCCATGCGGCAGGTGTGCTGCGCCAGCCAGTTGTCGGTCCAGCCGCGTCCGGGCAACAGCTTGGCGGTGACATACGCCAGTGCGAGGAAGTGCAGCAGGCGCAGCGGCGACAGGTCGGTCTTGCTGATTGGGTAGATCAGATCGCTGACCGCCGATGGCATCCACGTATCGTGCACTTCGGGCCAGCGCCACGACAGTGTCAGCACCGCTGCAGCCAGGGTGTAGATCGCCGCCGCCATGAACAACGGCTGTCGGCGCAGTGGCCGCAGTTCGGCCGGGCGCTCGCGGCTGGCATGAATCGCCGCCGCGCCACCGAGGATGAACAGAAACTGCCAGGTCACCGGGTTGAAGTACCACACGCCGTCGGCAATCGCCCGCAGGTTCCAGCCCATCCACGGCGCCAGCAGGTACACCGTCATCGACGCGCCCACCACCAGCCAGGTCTTGCGCAGCAACAGCGGCAACACCAGCGGCAAACCACCGAGCAGCACGATATACAACGGCAGCGGGTCCATCAGGTTGGGCTTGAAGCGCAGCAGAAGTTCATCGGTCAGCGCCTGCTGCGGGTGGGTGACGAAGTGCGTCAGGCCCATCTCCTCGACGAGGTCGCGGGTTTCCACATGGCTGTTGGCGAAGAACACGATGCCCATCAGCATCGCAAGCAAGAAGATGTGCACCACGTACAACACCCAGGTACGGCGCAGGATCTTCAGCGTGGCGAACCAATAGCCGTCACGCTGCAGGATCTTGCCGTAGGCCAGCACAGCGGCGTAGCCGGCGAGGAACACGAAGACTTCGGCCGCATCGCTGAAACCGAAATTGCGTAGGGTGATCTGGCCGAGGGGATTGTGGGGAACGTGATCCCAAAAAATGAAGATCAACGCCAGGCCCCGAAAAAAATCGATGCGCGGGTCGCGTCCGTTCAGCATGGCAGCGGGCTCTTTGACGAAAGGTTTAGTAATGACAGGCGCAGGCGCGAATTGTCGTACGCCGCAGGTCGGGCGGGCGCAGGTTGGCGGTATTTCCAAGCAATTGCAAAGGCTGGATATTACTGAATGTCTCAATTTGCCGCGTCAGATACCTGTTAATTCTGACAGTAGACGGACACATCCCTGGCGTGGCTTGCTGACGAAGACCACGACGGGACTCGCGCATGACCAGACTGTGGAAGGGATTCAGTCGCTACACAGTGATCGGTATCGCCAACACGGTGATCCACTGGCAGCTGTTTTTCTTGTTGCGGGCCACCTTCGAACTGAGTCAGGCGGCCAGTAATGTCCTGGCTTTCTGCATGGCGGCGACCTTTTCCTTTTACGTCAATTCGATCTACACCTTCGCCACGCCGGCCTCGTGGCCGCGCTATGCGCTGTTCATGCTGTGCATGGGCGGTTTGAGCCTGGGCGTGGGGTGGCTGTCGGATCGCTGGCGCCTGCCGGGGGTTGTCACGGTACTGGTGTTCTCGCTGCTGAGTCTGGTCTGCGGGTTCCTGCTGTCCCGTTGGGTGGTGTTTCGTGAGCGTGAGCAATGAGGGTTACGCTGGTGGTGCCGGTGTTCAACGAGGAACACGCGATCGGTGCGTTCTACCGCGCCATCCGGCAAGAACCCGGCCTGTGCGAACACCTTGTCGATATCGTGTTTATCAATGATGGCAGCAGCGACCGCACCGAGCAGGTCGCCCGCGCGATTGCCCTGGCCGAGAACCACGTGACGCTGGTGAATCTGTCGCGCAACTTCGGTAAGGAAGCCGCGCTGTTTGCCGGGTTGGAATACGCCACGGGCGCCGCCGTGGTGCCCATGGACGTCGACCTTCAAGACCCGGTCAGCGTGCTCCCGCAGTTGATCGAAAAATGGCAGGCCGGCGCCGATGTGGTGCTGGCCAAACGGCGCAATCGCGCGAGCGACGGCTACTTCAAGCGTCATAGCGCGTCGCTGTTCTATCACTTGCTCAATCGTATTTCCTACACCCATATCGAAGAAAACGTCGGTGACTTCCGGTTGATGGACCGCAAGGTGGTGGACGTGATCAAGGCCCTGCCGGAACAGCAACTGTTCATGAAAGGCGTGTTGTCCTGGGCCGGGTTTAACGTCGCCATCGTTGAATACGACCGTGCACCGCGCCGTGTGGGCCAAAGCAAATTCAACGCGTGGAAACTGTGGAACCTGGCACTGGACGGCATCACCTCGTTCAGCACCTTGCCGCTGCGTCTGTGGAGTTACATCGGCGGGTGCATTTCGTTGCTGGCGCTGGTGTACGCCGGATACCTGGTGGTGGACAAGCTGCTGCTCGGCAACGACGTGCCGGGGTATCCGTCGTTGATGACGGCGATCCTGTTCCTGGGAGGGGTGCAACTGATCGGCATCGGAATATTGGGGGAGTATGTGGGGCGGATCTATATGGAAGCCAAACACCGGCCGCGCTACGTGGTTAAAGGCATTGTCAGTCGCCAGGGGCATGCGCCCGAAGCAGTGGATAGATGGACGCACAGCAACGCAGGAGAGCAGAGTGATGACGGCTCAATGGTCGAGTAAAGAGAGTCTGGTATTTTTTTTGGTGGCCGTGCTGGTCTATGTGTTTCCGTTGATCCTGGCCGACTATTTTTACGTGGAGGACAGTTTTCGAGCGGCCTCCGGATATGCGTCGTGGCGTGCTGAAGGGCGTTTTTTAATTGATGGTTTTTATCATGCCCTGTCTCTGTCCAATGGCGCGCCAGATACGTTCCCGCTGGGGTTGCTGGTGGCGTGCGTGGTCATGGCATTTGCTTTGAGAAAACTGGCCTTTCATTACTTTTCCAGCGTGAATGTTTGTTCCGCGTCGGTGGTGTTGCCGATGTTCTTCAGCCCGCTGTTCCTGAGCGATCTTGCCTATAAGTACGACGGACCGGTGATCACCGTCGGGGTGGCGCTGGTGATGTTTGCGATCACGTTCAAGTGCGAAAGAAAAACCCTCGAGTGGGGCGCAGGCACGGTACTGCTCTGCTGTGCGCTGTGTATTTATCAGCCCCTGCTCAATGTGTTTGTCGGGTTGTGCTGTATCGAGCTGTACAGAGCGATTAACGCTAAAAAAGACACCCGTGACTTGGCGCTATTGGCTGGTGAAAAGCTGACTCAAGCCGCCGCAGCGGCGCTTTTTTATCTATGGGTTGTGGTTCCGTTCATGGGCAAGGAACGCCAGGGGATGCTGGCGTGGGGTGACGATTGGGTATCCATCGTGTTCCAGCGCCTGGAGAATGCCGAAGAGAGAATTCGTCCGCTCTACACCGGCGGCAGTGCATGGCTGTTTGCGGGGATGGCGATACTGTTTGTGCTGGGGTTTATAGGGGCGTGGTGGTCGGCATTGCGTGACAGGCCGAAGGCGTCCACTAAAGTCCTGATGAGCCTGGCTTATGTATCGATCGTACCGCTGCTGATCATTTGCGTTCCGGGCATCATGCTGGTGTTCTTCTATGAAAACAGTGATTCGAGGGCAATGTTGGGCGCCGGACCTCTGCTGATGTTCATGCTGCTGGTGATACACCCGTTGCTCAAGGCGCGGCATCGACATCTGACGGTATTGGTGGTGCTGCCCATCATTGTGTTGGTGTCTATTTCCTATAGTTACGGGCGGGTTCTAAGTTTAAAGAAAACGTTGGAAACCAGCGTGATGACGCAGTTGGCCTACTCGATAAATGCTTCCCCGGCGTTGGCGTCGGTAGGGGTTTTTTACTTTAACGCCAGTGCCCAGGATTACTGGTTGCCGGCCTCTGCCGGCACCGTTTCGATCGTGCCGGGCATGCCCTATCTGGTGGCGGCCAATTTTCTGTTCTTGCCGGAAGCATTGGCCAGGATCGGGATCACTAACGTGGTGCAAGCCAGCCATGAACATTCTGCCCGCGTACGACTGGGGCGCGACGCCCGCCCCATCGTCGATACGCTGTTCTATGCCATTTACGTGGAAGGTGGGGACGGGTACATCGTCATGAAAAAACAGCCACGCGAGCATCCCGACAGGGGTTTCTAATCAAGCCGCAATGATCTCACTCGGCTCAAAACTGTCCGCACGCGCCATCTGCCACATCCGCGAATAGAATTCGCCGTTCACCTCGCCGGTGAGCAACTCGCCTGGCTTGAGGAACACATGCAACTGCGAGAACAACTTGATCTCGGTCGCCGACATGCGCCGCACCAGGTGCTTGGCCGACAGTTGCGACGGATGATCCAGGCCTGCCGCCGCGAGCATCTCGGCCAGGGCCTTGAGGGTGTTGCGGTGGAAGTTGAACACACGCTGTGCCTTGTCCGGCACCACCAGGGCGCGCTGGCGAAGCGGGTCTTGGGTAGCGACGCCGCTGGGGCATTTGTTGGTGTGACAGCTTTGCGATTGGATGCAGCCGATGGCGAACATGAAGCCGCGCGCCGAGTTGGCCCAGTCGGCGCCGATGGCCAGGACGCTGGCGATGTCGAAGGCGCTGACGATCTTGCCGCTGGCGCCGAGCTTGATCTTGTCGCGCAGGTTCAGGCCCACCAGGGTGTTGTGCACAAACAACAGGCCTTCACGCAGCGGCACGCCGATATGGTCGGTGAACTCCACGGGCGCCGCGCCGGTGCCGCCTTCCTTGCCGTCTACCACGATAAAGTCCGGAAGGATGCCGGTTTCGAGCATGGCCTTGGCGATGCCCATGAATTCCCACGGGTGGCCCAGGCAGAACTTGAAACCTACCGGCTTGCCGCCGGACAGCTCGCGCAGTTGGGCGATGAATTGCATCAGTTCGATGGGCGTGGAGAACGCACTGTGGCGCGACGGCGAGATGCAGTCTTCGCCCATCAGGATGCCACGGGTCTCGGCGATTTCTTTAGTCATCTTGTGCTTGGGCAGGATCCCGCCATGGCCGGGTTTTGCGCCCTGGCTCATCTTGATTTCGATCATGCGCACCTGTGGGTTCTGCGCCTGCACGGCAAAGCGCTCCGGGTCGAAGCGGCCGTCGCTGGTGCGGCAGCCGAAGTAACCGCTGCCCAGTTCCCAGGTCAGGTCACCGCCGTTTTCGCGGTGATAGGGGCTGATGCTGCCTTCGCCAGTGTCATGGGCGAAGTTGCCCAGCTTGGCGCCCTGGTTGAGCGCGCGGATGGCGTTGGCACTCAATGAACCAAAGCTCATCGCCGATATGTTGAACACTGACGCCGAGTACGGCTGTGTGCACTGCGGACCGCCGACCATTACGCGAAAGGCGCTGGGGTCACTCAACGGCGCGGGGCGCATGGAGTGGCCGATAAATTCGAAGCCCGCCTGATACACGTCAATCAGGGTGCCGAAGGGCTTGTCGGCGGTTTCGTTCTTGGCCCGCGAGTAAACCAGTGAGCGTTGCGAACGCGAGAAGGGCAGGGCGTCGCTGTCGGACTCCAGCAGGTACTGGCGGATTTCCGGGCGGATGGCTTCTACCAGGTAACGGATATTGCCCAGGATCGGATAGTTGCGGCGCACCGCGTGGGGACTTTGCAACAGGTCGAAGATACCGATCAGGCTCAACACGCCGGTGACCAGGGTGATGGGCCACAGCCATTCGTGTTGGATAAAGGGAAGGCTGGCGAGGGTGAAGATGACGCACACGGCAAAGAAGGCGTAACGGCTTAGCAAGGACAGGCTCATACGGTTTCCTTGGGTTCGGACTCTCAGGTCGATCCGGCATTCTGCGCCAGTAAGGAAAGCCCGGACAACCCACAGTGGTATTCAGCGAGCGCGTGTGGGGGGCTCGGATGGGCCTGAGGCAGAGAATTCACGGCTGTCCGTGACCTCGAACCGAGCCTGATGGGTGGTGGTCGAATCGCCGCCGACGAAGACGGTAAAAGTGCCGGCCTCTATTACCGGCGAAAAATGTTGATTGAGCAGTGCGAAGTCCTGTGGGCCAAGATTGAAGTTCACGCTGCGCGTCTCACCGGGCGCCAGGTGGATTTTGCGAAAGCCGCGCAGTTGGCGGACCGGGCGAGTGACGCTGGCGACGTCGTCGCGCAGGTACAGCTGGACGATTTCATCACCGGCGCGCTGGCCGGTATTGGTGACGTTCACGTGCACCGTCAGGGACTCGGTGGACGCTAGCCGCTCGGCGCTGATCCGAGGCGTGTCATAGCTGAACGAGGTATAGCTGAGGCCGAAACCGAAGGGATACAGCGGCGTCCAGAGTTCATCGATGTAGCCGGACTCATAACCGCCGGCACCGGTGGGCGGGCGGCCGGTGTTTTTGTGCGCGTAGTAGAGGGGGATCTGCCCCACGTTACGGGGGACGGTGATCGGCAGTTTGCCGCTGGGGTTGATGTCACCGAACAGAACATCGGCCACCGCGTTGCCCATTTCACTGCCCAGGAACCAGGTTTCCAGAAGCGCCGGCGCCTCGCGCACGGTCTTCGAGAACACAAGCGGGCGGCCATTCATCAGCACGATGACCACGGGCTTGCCGGTGTCCAACAGGGCACGCAACAACGTGTCCTGGGCACCCGGCAGGCCCAAGTCCGTGCGACTGCGAGCTTCACCGCTCTGATCGGCGCGCTCACCGAGCACCGCGATCACCACCTCGGCATCGCGGGCGGCCTGCAGGACTTCTGCCAGGTCATCAACCGCGTTGCTGATGGGCGATGCACCGCCCAGGTAAACCACCTCGGTGTTGGGGGCGACGGCATGGCGTATGCCCTGCAAGACCGTGATCGAATCTTCAGGATGAGCCGCCAAGGCCCAAGGGCCGATCGTGGCTTCGGCATCCGTGGCCAGGCTGCCGACCACCAGCACGTTGCGCAGGTGCTTGGACAGGGGCAGCAGTGCGTCGTTGTTTTTCAGCAGCACAATGGATTTCTGCGCAGCCTCTCGGGCCAGGGCCCGGTGCTGCGGTGTCAGGGTATTGGCTCGCTGCCGCGCCTCATTACTGTAGCGGTAAGGGTCATCGAACAGGCCCAGGCGTTGTTTAGTCTGGAGGACGCGGCGCACCGCAGCATCCACGGCGGCCATGGGAATCTGGCCAGTGCGCACCAGTGTCGGCAGGTATCGGCGGTACATCTGGCTGGCCATGTCGACGTCCACGCCGGCGGTGAGTGCCAGCCGCGCCGTGTCGGCCGGAATATCCGCTACGCCATGCTGACTCAACTCCCAGATCGCGTTGAAGTCACTGACAATCAGGCCGGTGAATCGCCACTGATTGCGCAGCACCCCGGTCAATAACGCGGTGTTGCTGTGCAGGGGTGTCCCGGCTATTTCGTTGAACGAGGGCATGATTGCATCGACGCCCGCCGCGACGGCCGCCCGGAAAGGCGGTAAGTGCACTTCCTGCAAGGTGCGTTCCGACACGTCGGCGACGTTATAGTCCCGCCCACCCTCGGCCGCGCCGTAGGTGACGAAGTGTTTCGCGGTCGTCAGCATGAACGAGCTGTCGTGCGGCCCTGCACCGTGGAACCCCTTTACCTTGGCACTGGCCAGCGCTGCGCCCAAAAACGGATCTTCGCCGGTACTTTCCACCACACGGCCCCAGCGCGGGTCGCGGGCGATGTCGACCATGGGCGCGAACGTCCAGTGCACGCCGCTGGCCGTCGCTTCAATGGCAGCCGCGCGAGCGGTGCGCTGCGCCAGGTCGGGGTCCCAGGCCGAGGCTTCCGCCAACGGCACGGGAAATACGGTTCGAAAGCCGTGAATCACATCGAATGCAAACAGCAGCGGTATGTGCAGGCGCGAGTGGGTGATGACGTGTTTCTGCAGCGCGAGAGTCTGCTCGAAACCGTACGCGCCAAGGATCGAGCCGACCATGCTCTCGGGCAGATGCGACTGTGTGCCTTGGTCGATGACAGGGCCGGTCGGTGTGTCCTGAATGCCGAGCTGGCTGAGTTGGCCGATTTTTTCTTCGAGCGTCATCTGTTGCAGCAAGCCTTCCACCCATTCCTGCTCATTGGCCGGCAGGGCCGCGGTGCTGACACTGAGCGTCAGGTAGAGCAGCGTCAGTTGACGAAAGCGCGTCATTGCCGGTTGCCGGTGTCAGCCATTGAAGCGACACCGATTGCCGTCGAATCCGAGTTGAAGGGGTGGTACTGATACAGCCAGGTCTCTGACAGCGGCTGACCGTCCAGGCGCAGGAACAGGCGCAGCTCCACCGGTTCCTTGCCGTCGACGGCTAAATCGAACTGTGCTCGCCAATGACCGACGACGCCGTCCGGCACGGCTTCGGTGAAGACAAGTCCAAGCTCGCCTCGGGAGCAACTGATCACGGCTTCGGGCTTGACGCCCGGTGCAAGTTTTTCCAACGGCGCGCCTTGAAATTCGACGACAAATTTACGCACTCCCGCGGGACGTGGCTGCCCCGGTTGGCCGCCTTTGCCCAGACGCGTGGCCAAGCACACCGCCAATGGCGAAGCGTAAGGTTCCTGGGCCAGCCAGTGCAGGCGATAACGTAGCGTATAGCGATTGCCCGCTTCGGCGGGGGCCGAGGGCACCCACATGGCGACGATGTTGTCGTGGATCTCATCGTCGGTGCCATTTTCCATCAGTTGTACGCTGCCTTCGCCCCAGTCGCCCAACGGCTCGACCCATAGGCTGGGGCGGCGCTGATAATTCACGCCATCGAGGTAGTGGTCAAAATTGCGGTCACGTTGTAAGAGGCCGAAGCCCTTCGGTTGATGGTCGCTGAACGCCGAAACCACAGTGCGCGGCGGGTTGTTCAGAGGGCGCCAGATGCGCTCGCCGTTGCCGGTCCAGAGCGCCAGTCCGTCGCTGTCGTGGACTTCGGGGCGCCAATCGGCGGCGGTTCGCTTGGCGGTTTCACTGAACCAGAACATCGAAGTCAGCGGTGCAATGCCCAGCCGGCGGACGCTCTTGCGCAGGAAGAACGTACAGTCGACGTCCATGATCACGCCCTGCGTGCGGTCGATCACGAAACGGTAGGCGCCGCAGATACTGGGCCCGTCGAGCCGCGCATAGAGGGTCATGGACGTGGCGTGCAGGTCCTTCGGCGGTTCGAACCAGATGTGGGTGAAGGCGGGAAATTCTTCGGCCTTGCCGGCCTCAGCCACGTCCAGGGCAATCGCCCGTGCCGACAGACCGTACTGGTACAACTCGCCGATAGCCCGGAAGTACGATGCGCCAAGAAAGGCCACCCAGTCGTTCTGTTGCCACGGGAGTTTGGTCTGGTTGCCCAGACGGCTTTCCTGGATGCGAAAACCGGCGAATCCACTGTTACGGGGCAAGGCGTGGGCCGGGCTGTCGCCGGGCATGTCGAAGTTCGCCGGGTCGTAAACGATCTCGCGGGCGACGCCGTTGTCCAGCGCATACACCCTCACCGGTGTGCGAAAAAATGATCCCAGATGGAAGAAGGTCACGGGAAACTGCCCCGGCCCCTTGGCAAACAGAGCCAACTCGGGTTTGAAGCGGATCTGGCCGTGGGCGGCGTAGTCGAGTTTCGTCAACAGCGCGTCCGAGTCCGTGTTGGGATAACGGTAGGGTTTCAAGGCATCGACTTGTGCCTGTTCGATCAAGCCGTCGAAGGAAAAGGGGCCGGCCTGATCGGCACTGTCGGCAGCCAGGGCGCCCTTGCCCAGATGCGTGAGCAGGGCGGTCAGCGAAGCGTACGCCAGGAACTCGCGACGTGTGGACATGGTGACCATTCCTTGGACGAAGAGGAGCCATCTTCACGATCAGCACGCCGCCGGCCTGCAACCGTGTTGCTTGCCAGGAGTTTCGAGGGGGGGAAGGTGGCTGTCTACTGTCAGAAATAACAGGTCTCAGAGGCAGCTGAGGAGCGGGGCAGGCGCGCTGCGCTTGTCATCAGCGCTTATTCAATAGGTCCTCGTTTGGGGCGAGTCCGGAAAAAACGATACGTGAGGCTGATTACGATGGCGTGTCCCGCGCCACCGTCTGCCGAATCGGCAACACCACGCGAAACGTCGTGCCCTTACCCAGCTCGCTGCTGACGGAAATATCACCACGGTGTTTCTTGACGATGCCGTAGGAGAGCGACAATCCCAAGCCCGTCCCTTCGCCCACCGGCTTGGTGGTGAAGAACGGATCGAAGATCTTTTGCAGCGCGTGCGGTGGAATTCCGCAGCCGTTGTCTGCCACTTCCAGCCAGATGTTTTCGCCCTCCACGCCGTTGCTGATGGTTATGGTGCCGCGCTCCGGCCCCATGGCTTGTGCGGCGTTGATCACCAGGTTCATCACCACCTGATTGAGCTGCGAAGCCAGGCATTCTATGTCCGGCAGCGGCGCGTAATGCTTCACCACATCGGCCTTGTACTTGAGTTCACTGGCGACGATGTTCAGCGTCGAGTCGATGCCTTGTTGCAGATTGGCAAATTGCCAAGTCTGATCGTTGTCCACCCGCGAGAAGTTCTTCAGGTCTTTGACGATCTGGGCCACACGACCTATGCCCTCCTTGGATTCGAGGATCAGGAGCGGAATGTCTTCCTTGAGAAAATCCAGTTCCAGCTCGTTGCGCAAGGCCTTGAGCTGATCGCGTTGTTCACCCGGTGCGAGGCTTTCCTCAGCCTGGCGGTAAGCGTCCAGCATCTGTTGCAGCTGGTTGAAGTAGGTGTCGAGGCTGCTGAGGTTGGACGAGATAAACCCCACCGGGTTGTTGATCTCATGGGCCACACCCGCCGCCAGTTGCCCCAGGGACGCGAGTTTTTCCGACTGCACCAGTTGGCTTTCCAGCTGCTTGCGCTCGTCGATTTCCAGTTGCAGCGCCTGGGTGCGTTGCTCCACTAATTGCTCCAAGTGGATGGTTTTCACCGAGGCGCGCCGGGCCATGTCCCATTTGTTAGCCAGGGTGTTGGCCATCTGCTGGACTTCGATATTGTCGAAAGGCTTTTTCAGGATCAGCAAACGATCGTGGCCATGCAGGCGATACAGCAGGTCATCCCAGGAATAATCCGAATACGCGGTGCACACCACCACCTGCAGGCCGGGGTCGATTTTCCACAACTCCTCGATGGTTTTGGCCCCGTCCCACCCCTGGGGCATGCGCATGTCCACAAACGCCAGCGCGTAGGGTCGTTGCTCTGTCATCGCGGTGATGAGCAGTTGCAGGCCTTCTTCGCCGCCGTAGGCCGAGTGCAGCTCGAAGGTTTGCACCGTGGGTTTGCTGGTGTCGCCAAACAGCGCCGACTCCATCTCATCCAGCGCCTCGTTCGACTCGACAGCGGGCATCAGGATCTTGCGAAAGTCGTCGTGAATCGAGGGGGTATCGTCGATCAGCAAAATACGCCGGTTAGGGGGCTGGTTCATGGCGGGCTTCCGGCAAGGGTGAGAGGGATTTTCAAGGTGAACACCGCGCCCAGGCCCGGCCCGTCGCTGTGGGCGCTGAGCTGGCCGTTCATTTCCACTGCGGCCAGGGCGCAGCTGTGCAGACCGAAGCCGTGGCCTTCCTTGCGGGTGGTGAAACCGTGGGTGAAGATCCGGGTCATGTTTTCGGCGGGGATGCCTTCGCCCTCGTCCTTCACGCTTATCTGCAAGGTGCTGTCCTCCAGTTGTTGCACCGCCAGGGTCATCTGTCGTGGCCGGTCGGTGAGGTTGGACATGGCGTGCTTGGCGTTGCTGATCAGGTTGACCATGATCAACAGCAACCGGTGTTTGTCCGCCATGATCTCCGGTACCCGCCCATACTCCTTGACCACCGTGACGTTGTGGCGGCTAAGCGAACCGGCGTTCATGCGCAAGGCGTCCTCCATCAAATCGCTGATGTGCACCGGTTCCATCAGCGTGGACACGCCGGCATAGGATTGCTGGGTGGAGACGATGTCCTTGATGTGGTCGACGCTTTTGCTCAGTTGCGCCAGCTCATCGGTCATGGCCTGTTGTTCGACGGCAATGGCGTCCACCAGTTGGTTCAGGTAGCCCGGCAGCAGCTTGCCTTTTTCATCCAAGGTCAGGAAGGCGCCGAGGTCTGCCTGGTGCTCGTTGATCAGTTGCATGGCCTTGCCCAGGCCCAACGCCTTGCTGCTGCGCAGTTTGCGGGTGACCAGCTCGGCGGAGATATTCACGCTGTTGAGCACGTTGCCAACGTTATGCAGCACGTTGGTGGCGATCTCCGCCATGCCAGCCTGGCGGGCGCTGTCCAGCAGTTCGCTCTGCGCATCCTTGAGCTGCTGGGTGCGGCGTTCCACCCGTTGTTCCAGGGTTTCGTTGGCGGCCTGCAACGCTCGGTTGACTCGATTGATCTCGGCAAAACTACGCAACAGGCGCACGGCCAGGTAGAGCAGCAGCACCACCAGTAACGTCGAGAAAACCAACAGGTAGCGGTGATATTGATGGTCGATCAGGTCAGATGCTTGCTGGTCCTGATCGAGGTGGGTGGTCAAGTCGTCCAGGCGCTCGGCCACGGGTATGGAGGCAATGTGTTCGAGCAGGCTGTTGACCACCGGCTGCTCACGCAGAATCAGCGAAATGTGGTTGCTGAGGATGTCTATCGGGCCCTGGAACTCAGCGGGCAGGCTCTCCTTGTTGATTGCCAGCTTGCCCAACCCCACCAGAATATCTGCGGCGCGATCGTCGCTGGTGACCTGGGCGAATTCGAGGCTACTGAGCAACAGGTCGTAAATGTCCGTGGCGACATCCTGCAGTTGCAGGCGGCCTTCATTGTCAATGCGATTGAACTGGGCCTGGATGTCGTCCTCGGCTGTTGGCAAAAACGCGAGGGAATTACGCAGCACCGCGTTGTGGGACTTGAACTGGTCGACCAGCCTGGCTTTTTCCTGGATCGCCGCCTGATAAGCCTCCTGGCTGGTTTGCCAGCGACTCAGGTCTTGCGGGTCGTGGTAGGTATCGCGGGTATTGAGTTCCGCCCAGAGCCGGGTCATTTCCGTGAGTGGGGTGACCAGCGGATCGTAGTTGTGAGTGATCGCGATCCGCGCCTTAAGCACTTCGCTGTCCCATTGGGCGTTGAGCTGCTGCAACTGGCGGATCAGATCCCGCGATTGGGTGTAGCCGGCGGTCTGGTCGCGTGAAGATTTGAGGTACAAAAACACCAGCGTAGAGGCCAGCAACAGGGTGATCAGGCCAAGCAACACTTGGCTGGTGCGACGGCGGGAGGGGGTCATGACGGTATGCTCATAGGGGCTTGCCTGCCCATTCGCCGGTCAGGGTCTTGAGAAACTGGATAATCAGGTCTTTGTCTTCCTGGGAAGGGTTGCGCCCCAACTGGTACTTGAACATCACATCCACCGCCGCTTCCAGGGTCTTGGCCGAGGCATCGTGGAAGTACGGCGCGGTGACGGCCACGTTGCGCAGGCTGGGCACCTTGAACACGTGGCGATCTTCTTCGTCCAGGGTCAGCAGGTAGCGCCCCAGGTCGGACTCCACCGGGTTGCCGCGCGCCTTGAAGTAATCACCCATCACGCCGAACTTCTGGAACATATTGCCGCCGATATTCACGCCCTGGTGACAAGCGATGCAGCCGTAATCCTTGAAACGCTGGTAGCCGTATTTTTCCTCGATCGTGAGAATCTCCGTGTTGCCCAGCAGGTACTGATCGAACCGCGAGTTAGGGGTGAGCAGCGTGCGTTCATAGGTGGCCAGGGCGTTTTGCACATTGTCGACGGTGACGCCGTCGGGGTACGCCTGCTTGAAGGCGCTCTGGTAGGCGGGCACGTCTGACAGTTTCTGCACCACGGTTTTCCAGTCGCTGCCCATCTCCACGGGGCTGATAACCACTTGTTCGACCTGCGCTTGCAACGTGTCTACGCGGCCATTCCAGAACTGCTTGAAGTTCAGGCTGGCGTTCAAGACCGAGGGGGTATTGATTTGCACCGGTTTGCCGTCGAAACCTATTGAGAACGGCTTGTCGTCAGCGCCGCCGGAGGCCAGCCGGTGACAGCTGGCACAAGACAGGGTGTTATTCACCGACAGGCGCGGCTCATTGAACAGTTGCCGACCCAGCTCGACTTTGGCTGAGTCCAGTACTGGAACCGTCGGCAAAGGTTTGAGTGCCTCATCCAGCGGCGCGGCCATCAGTGACACACTGAGCCCCATCATAAGGACCAGGCCGAAACCGTGAGT
Organism: Pseudomonas sp. H1_D04; assembly: GCF_054683855.1. NCBI lineage: Bacteria > Pseudomonadati > Pseudomonadota > Gammaproteobacteria > Pseudomonadales > Pseudomonadaceae > Pseudomonas > Pseudomonas sp. H1_D04. The sequence continues at coordinate 889,268 of NZ_CP162826.1, read as the reverse complement.
TGCGACGTCGCTCAAGCGAGCACTCCTTGCATCGTGTGGACTATTGATAGGTTATCGGCATGGCGCAGCCCAACTGCAGCCGTTGGGCAAAATCCTTTGTCGACGCGGCCTTGCTGAATAGAAAACCCTGGCTCTCTTCGCTCTCCCGGGTTTTGAGGAGGGCCGGTTGCCCGGCAACGTGCTGTTGGGCAACTTGGCGCGGCGGGGCACTGACCTGATGGCACAGCTTAGTCGAGCTCCCTTGAATTCGGCGGCCAGTTGGCGTCAAATCAAGCCCGCGCCTTGGGCGAGGGAACACGGCTTAGTACCAGGGTTCAATTCAGCTCCATTCAGTTCAATGTGAAGGCGCAGTAGGCATGGATGAACAACTTGCGACGAAACCCACTATTTTGCTGGTCGACGATGAAGAGTCGATCCTCAACAGCTTGCGCCGCCTGTTGCGCGGCCAACCCTTCGATGTAGTGCTCGCGGGCAGCGGCGCCCTGGCCCTGGAGATCATGGCCGCCCAACCCATTGACCTGGTGATGAGCGATGCGCGCATGCCGGGCATGGACGGCGCGCAATTGCTGGCCGAGGTTCATCGCCTTTATCCCGCTACCAGTCGCATTCTGCTCAGCGGCTACGCCGACCTGCCGACCATCATCAAGGCGATCAACGAAGGCCAGATCCACCGCTATATCGGCAAACCCTGGAACGACGACGAACTAAAGCTGATCTTGCAGCAGGCTCTGGAGCATCAGCGCCTGGAGCGCTTGACCCAGGAGCAGAACGAGCAGCTCAAGGCGCTCAACAACACGCTGGAAAAACGGGTGGCAGCGCGCACGTCCGAGTTGCAGCAAACCGCCGATATGCTCGATCTGGCCTATGACGAGCTCAAGCGCAGCTACGTGACCGGCACCGAAGTGTTTTCGTTGTTGGCCAACCTGCGTCTACCCAAGGACAAACAGACCAACCGCGCGCTGATCGAACTGGTGCGCGTGTACTGCACCGCCCAGTCCATAGACGACGCCAGCGCCCGTGACTTGGCCATGGCAGCTGCGTTGTACAACATCGGCAAGCTGAGCTGGAGCGACAGCATGTTGATCGAACCGGCCGACAAGCTGCACAGCACCGATCGCGAACGGTACCGCGGTTATCCGACCCAGAGCGAATCGCTGTTGATGACCCTGGAGCCGATGAAGGATGCGGCGCGGATGATTCGTCACCATCAGGAGCGCTGGGACGGCAGTGGTTTTCCCGACCACCTCAAGGGCGATGCGATTCCGTTCGGTTCGCGCCTGCTGAAGCTGGCGGTGGACTTTATCGAACTGCAGAAGGGCCTGATCCTTGAGCGGCATCTGAACAGCGATGAAGCGCTGTTATATATCCGCAAATACGCCGGGCGCCTCTACGATCCAGAGCTGATCGAGGACTTCGTCCAGGCTTGCGCGGCATTTCTCAGTGATGTGACCCTGGGCGACCCGACCGTCAAAGTGTTGAGCACCCGGGAACTGGCCGATGGCATGGTCCTGGCGCGCAACCTCAATGCCGACAACGGGATGTTGCTGCTCAACGCCGGCAAGGTGCTGAACCTGCCGTTGGTGGACAAGCTGATTGCGTTCGAAGCGATGGAAGGCGCCAAGTACAGCGTGTTTATCAAGAAGCCGGACGACACCGAAGCAGTGCTCCAATAATGTTTATTTTTTGAATTCAAGGTGTTCAATTCATGCCTACCACTATCCGTATCGCCGCCGCCCTGCTGATCGGCGCTGACGGCCGAACCCTGCTGGTGCGCAAGCGCGGCACCCAGGCCTTTATGCAACCCGGTGGCAAGATCGACGCCGGTGAGCAACCTGCCGAGGCCCTGGCCCGTGAGTTGTACGAAGAGCTGAACCTGCGCATCAAACCCAGCGACGCGGTCTACCTGGGTAACTTCTCGGCCCCTGCGGTCAATGAGCCCGGATTCACCGTGCAAGCTCAATTGTTCCAAGTGCAGATCGATGCGCAGGTCAGTCCGGCTGCTGAAATCGAAGAGGTTCGCTGGATCGACCCTGCCGGTGATGGCGGCCTGGTGCTGGCGCCCTTGACCCGTGACCAGATCCTGCCGTTCTATCGCTCATCGCTGGCCATTACTGCCTGACGCTCAGGCGCAAAGGACTCAAACGTGATCATCCGTACGCTGGGCGGCAACGACGCCGAGGCTTATCGAGCGTTGATGCTGGAGGCGTATGGCGCTTATCCCCAGGCATTCACCTCCAGTGTGGCCGAGCGCGCAGCCATGCCGTTGAGCTGGTGGGAAAAGCGTCTGGACGGGCGCCAGGATCGTTTGCTCGGCGCGTATTCAGGGGATGAACTGGCTGGCATCGTCGGCCTGGCGTTCGAGCTTCGGGAGAAGGCGCGGCACAAAGTGACCTTGTTTGGGATGTACGTGACCGAGGCTTATCAGCAGAAGGGCTTGGGCCGACGGTTGGTGGAAGCGGCGCTGGATGAAGCGCGCCAACATCCGCGCCTCAAAGTCATCCAACTGACCGTCACCGCTGGCAACGATGCAGCGTTTGCGCTGTACCGACGTTGCGGGTTTATCCAGTACGGCCTGGAGCCGCTGGCGGTGCGGGTGGGCGTGGATTACTTCGATAAAATCCACATGTGGCGCGAACTCAAGGCTGACTGAGATCCAATGAGGGAGGGTGCTAGCCCCCCGATAGCAGAGTGTCAGCAAACAGAAATGTTGAATGTGCAATCGCCATCGGGGGGCAAGCCCCCTCCCACAGTTGGAACTGTGTGGTTTCAACGCACCGCGCTGACTCCGTCCAAAGTGGAAAACGACGTGTCCTTGGCTGTCAGCAAAAAGTCGCGCATATACGGCGCATCCAGCATGTCCGCACGAATCCCCGCATACAGCGTCGCAAACAAACCTTTCTCACCCAAGCGCTTGGCCTTTACGTAGCCACGCGAGCTGTATTCATGCAACGCCCAGTGGGGCATGCCGCACACGCCACGGCCGCTGGCGACCAGTTGCATCATCATCACCGTCAGTTCCGAGGTTCGCACCTGGGCCGGCTCGATGTCGGCGGGCTCCGGGAAGCGGGTGAAGATGTCCAGACGATCGCGCTCCACCGGGTAGGTAATCAAGGTTTCGGGAAGCAAGTCTTCGGGCACGATGAACGACTTGCTCGCCAGCGCGTGCTGATTGGCCACCGCGAGCATGGCTTCGTAAGTGAACAGCGGCACATAGGTGATGCCCGGCAGTTCCAGCGGGTCGGAGGTCACCACCAGGTCGAGGTCGCCGCGGGCGAGGGCCGGCAGCGGCGCGAAGGCGAAGCCTGAAGCCAGGTCCAGTTCGACTTCGGGCCAGGCATCGCGGAACTGGTCGATGGTTGGCATCAGCCACTGGAAGCAACTGTGACACTCGATCGCCATGTGCAGACGCCCGGCGGTGCCGCCGGCCAAACGTGCGATGTCGCGCTCGGCGCCGCGCAGCAAGGGCAGGGTGGCGTCGGCCAGTTGCAGCAGGCGCAGACCGGCGCTGGTGAAGCGCAGCGGTTTGGTCTTGCGCACGAACAGTTGCATGCCCAGGCGTTCCTCCAACTCCTTGAACTGGTGGGACAGCGCCGATTGCGTCAGGTGCAGGCGCTCAGCGGCTTCCACCAGGCTGTCGGCTTCGCGCAGGGCGTGCAGGGTCTTGAGGTGACGGATTTCGAGCACGTGCTCTCCATGAAGACAATTTGTGACGAAGTTGAATAGCGTGAGTTTGTCTCATGTTGCAAGGCATGTCGACCACGACCACTGGGCACTCTTCATCAAACTGTCATGGAAGTGTGGCAGCGCGCTTGAACAAACTTCATCAGACTCGCGCTCTACTGGGGTTCTGCGTTTCGGTGTTTTTCATGCGCGTGTTGCTTTTACTGGCCGCCTTATTGTTCGGCCTGCCGTCTTTTGCGGCGTCTCGATGTGATGTCAATGTCCCGACCCAAACGGTCGACCTGGAAAAGGTGAGCATCGCCTACCAGAGTATCGGCCGTGCGTCCGACCCGGCCTTGCTGCTGGTGATGGGCCTGGGCGGGCAGTTGATCCACTGGCCGGACGAAGTGGTGGTTGCCCTCTGCCAACAAGGCTTTCGGGTGATCCGCTATGACAACCGGGATGTCGGCCTGTCCACTTGGCGCGAGGCGCCGGCCAACGCCAATCTCACGTTTGAAGTGCTGCGCTACAAGCTCGGCTTGCCGGTGGCGGCGCCTTACACCCTGACCGATATGGCCGATGATGCGCTCGGGCTGATGAGCGCGTTGCAGATTCAACAGTTCCACGTCCTCGGCGCGAGCATGGGCGGCATGATCGCCCAGCACTTGGCGGCCATGGCGCCGCAGCGTGTGGAGAGCCTGACCTTGATCATGACCAGCTCTGGCGCTGAAGGCTTGCCGGCACCGAGTGCGGCGCTGGTGCAACTGTTGTCACGGCGCGGCGCGCCCAATCGTGAAGTCGCGTTGGAGCAACAGGCTGACTTGCTGGCCGCGCTGGGCAGTCCGACTATCAAGGATGATCGCCAAGCGTTGCTGCACCAGGCGGCGCTGTCCTACGACCGCGCCTTCAACCCGGAGGGCGTGAAACGCCAGATCATGGCGATTCTCGCTGAGCCGAGTCGCGTGCCGTTGCTCAACCAGTTGCGCGTGCCGACCCTGGTGGTCCACGGCACCGCCGATCCGTTGTTGCCGGTGATGCACGGCGTGCACCTGGCGGCGCATATCCAGGGCAGCCAATTGAAGCTGATTCCCGGCATGGCCCATCGTTTTCAGGAAGCCTTCAAGGCGCCGCTGCTGACGGCCGTGTTGCCGTACCTGCAAGCTCATCGTGAAGACGCGGCCCATTGGGCGCAGATTGATCAGGCGGCGCCTGCGAAGCTGCTGTGAGGTGGTGTATCGTGCAACCTTTGCGGCGTATGACTGCCAACGAGGTTGCCTACCATGAGTACTCCCCTGAAAATCGATTTCGTCAGCGACGTGTCCTGCCCCTGGTGCATCATCGGCCTGCGCGGCCTGACTGAGGCCCTCGACCAACTGGGCACCGAGGTGCAGGCCGAGATTCATTTCCAACCGTTCGAACTGAACCCGAACATGCCCGCCATGGGTCAGAACATCGTCGAGCACATCACTGAAAAATATGGCTCGACCGCCGAAGAGTCCCAGGCCAACCGTGCGCGTATCCGCGACATGGGCGCCGAGTTGGGCTTTGCCTTCCGCACAGATGGCCAGAGCCGTATCTACAACACCTTCGATGCCCACCGCCTGTTGCATTGGGCTGGCCTTGAAGGTTTGCAGTACAACCTCAAGGAAGCGTTGTTCAAGGCCTATTTCACCGATGGCCAAGACCCGTCCGACCACGCCACCCTGGCGATTATTGCTGAGAGCGTTGGCCTGGATATCAAGCGCGCCGCCGAGATTCTCGCCTCCGACGAGTACGCCGCCGAAGTCCGTGAACAAGAGCAGTTGTGGACCTCCCGTGGCGTGACGTCGGTGCCGACCATCGTGTTCAACGACCAGTACGCCGTCAGCGGTGGCCAGCCGGCGGAAGCCTTTGTGGGCGCGATTCGCCAGATCATCAACGAAGCCCGAGCCTGACCGTGTTCCCATGTGGGAGGGGGCTTGCTCCCGATAGCTGAGTGTCAGTCAACACCTGTATTGACTGAACCACTGCTATCGGGAGCAAGCCCCCTCCCACATGAGATTCTGTGTGAATCTGAATATCTCGCTGGCCCGCCCCTTGCATTGACCCCCTAAAGCCATAGGGGAAACATTACCTTGAACATTCTTGACCTCGACCACAGCCTCACCGGTCAGGCACCGATTGCCCGGCGTTTGGCCAGTGGCCGTGCCACGCGCATCGACCTGCTCGACCTGGGCCCTAAGCTGCGCCTGTGGTCCACCGAAAAAACCTGGAAACGCTTCGCTGAACGCCTGGCCCAGCGGCCACGGCCCACGGATGCGCGACCGGAAATCCTGTTTGTCGGCTCCGGCGATTATCACCACCTCACGCCAGCATTCCTTGCCGATCTCAAAGAACCCATCAGCCTGATCCACTTCGACAACCATCCCGATTGGGTGCGCTTTGCGCCCAAGCGCCACTGCGGTTCGTGGGTCAATCGCGCGCTGAAGATGCCGGCGATCAAACGCATCGTCACCCTCGGCCCGTGCAGCGATGACCTGCACAACCCGCAGCTGCGCGGCGGCAACCTTGGTGCGCTCAAGCGCGGGCATTTGCAGCTGTTCCCGTGGCAACACCCGCCGTCGAAAGTGTGGGGCAGGGTCGGCGATGGCGCCGGTCACCAACAGCAGGAAAACCACCTGCACTGGCGCAACCTTGCTGAGCTGGATTGGGCTGCATTCCTGGAGCAGATGATCAGCAGCCTGCCCACTGACGCGATCTGGATTACCGTCGACAAAGACGTGCTCGCCAGCGAAGACGCGGCGACTAACTGGGACCAGGGCGGCATGCGCCTGACCCACTTGTTGCAAGCCTTACGCGCGCTGGAGGCACGCAAGCGCATCATCGGTATCGACGTGTGCGGCGAGTTCGCTACACCGGCCTTCAGCAATGCTTTCAAGCGCTGGGAAGCCAAGTCTGACCAGCCTCCAGCGGAGCGTTGGAGCCCCGAGGATTTGCAGCGCAACGCCGCCACCAATGAGGCCCTGATCGACCTGTTTGAGGAGCTGTTCCCGTGACGTTGACCGTGGTGTTGCTGGTGGCGTTTTCCATCGTGCTCGATGTGATCGGCCAGTTGTGTTTCAAGCTCGGCCTGGACCGTTTGCCGGAGCTGGAAGGTGGCTTTCGCCTGAACGCGTTCTGGGGCCAGGTGTTTAATGCGCCGTTGCTGTGGGCGGGGATCGGGGCCTACGTCATTGAGTTTTTTATCTGGCTGGAAGCCTTGTCCCGCGCGCCGTTGAGCCTGTTGTTTCCAGCCGCTGCGCTGGCGTATTGCGGGGTGGTGCTGGCGGGCAAAGTGGTGCTGGGCGAAACCGTCAGCCGCCGCCGTTGGCTGGGCACGCTGGTGATTACCTTGGGGGTGATGCTGGTGGCGATTGCAGGGAGTCAGGCATGAATTCGCACGCGTGGTTGCATGGGCGTTTTGGCACCGTGGTGCTATGGGCCTTACTGATCTGCACCGAGAGCGCCGGGCAGTTATTTACCAAAGTCGCCGGTGACCAGTTGGGGCAAATGGATTTCAACTGGCAGTGGCTGGCCGACGTGGCGCGGAACCCTGGGATCCTCGCAGCGATTGCCTGCTACATCGGCGCGTTTTTCGTGTGGATGCTGATCCTGCGGCGCAGCAGTTTGTCCTTGGCGTTTCCACTCAGTTCACTGGTGTTTGTGGTGGTGCTGCTGGGGTCGTGGCTGGGGCTGGGGGAACATATCAGCCCGCTGCACTGGGTAGGCGTGGCGGTGATTATCGGTGGGATAGCGCTGCTGGCCGAAGGCGAAGAAAACTGAAATGCGGACCCATGTGGGAGGGGCAAGTCCCTCTCACATGAGGCCGAAGTGATCAATCGAACGTGTAGCTGATCGCCGTCTGTACCTGGCCCTGGTTCACGTCGCCGGTCTGCTTGACGATGCTGCTGTTGGCCGCCGAGCCCACCAGGTGCACCCAACTTGCGCTGGTCAGCAGTGACCAATTGGGCGCCAGGGGGAATTGGAAACTCTGGCTCAGGGTTACGTTCTGGAAGCCGCCACTGGCGTTGTAGGCCTTGAAGCCTGTGGCCGCCGCTTCGTTATCATCCACCCCGAAAAACGTCTGGGTCTGGCGTGCATCGGCGAAATGCGCCACCAGGCCGCTGCTGCCGATGATTCCGCCGCCCAACGGGTAACCGAGCTCACCGCCGACCTTGCCCAGCGCGCCGCTCTGGGAATGCCCGCCACCGACGGCCTGGCCCAACTGGGCGTAAACCCGCCAGAAGTCAGCCGGCGCGTACTGGATAAAACCCCCGACCTCGGCCATGTCCGACACATTGCGCATCCCCTGCAGCGAACCGTTGGAGGTGCGCCCCTGCAAGTAATTGATATACGGACCGGCACTTAAACCCTGTGTGTTCAGCGCGCTCCATCTCAGCCCGTCGTCGGTGCTCAGGCTCACGTTGCCCCAGTCGAGGTCGAGATAGGGCACGGGCCGGGTTTCGTAGCGGCTGCCGGTCGGATCGTGGGGTTGGTAGCTGACGCCTGCGCCGACGTCACCGCTGATGCCTTCGGCCTGAGCGGCGAGGCTCAGTAAACCGGCGAACGCCGCGCATGTGATCCTCAACATGGTCACAGTTCCTAAGTGAATACACGCGCATGAACGCGCAAACCATCGCCCCCATGCAAGCACTCATCTTGTTTGTAGCAAGCTACAAAAATTGTAGCTATGACGACACAAATTCCCCGCTCACACCCGTTAAACCCCCAGCCCTGCGGGGCTTTAACCAATTGGCACACTCCCTGCTCTAGCCCTGATGAAAGCGCAGACAGCGCACTCCATCAAGGTAACCACAATGATTGATTGGCATATCGTGTGCGACTTCGACGGGACCATCACCCCCACCGATGTCATCGACAACGTCCTCCAACGCTTCGCCGGCCCCGAATGGGAAACCATCGAGCAGCAATGGCTGGATGGGCATATCGGTTCACGCGAATGCCTGAGCCGCCAACTGGCGTTAATCAAGGCCACCCCCAGCGAATTGCTGGCGTACTTCGACAGCGTTGAGATCGACCCGGATTTCCCGGATTTCGTCGATCACGTGATCGGCTTGGGCGCGTCCATTGAAGTGGTCAGCGACGGCATCGAGCAAGGCATTGCGCGGATCCTGTCGCGCAACTACGTGACCTTGCTGCCGATCCTCGCTAACCGCCTGCGCCAGGTCGACCAGAACAGTTGGCGCATCGATTTCCCCTATTCCAGCGATGCCTGCCGCGCCGCGTCCGGCAACTGCAAGTGCAAATCCACGCCGCGCAACAAGCGCGTGCTGGTGATCGGCGACGGCAAGTCCGACATGTGCGTGGCGTCAACCGCCGACTTCGTGTTCGCCAAAGGCAGCCTCGCCCAGTACTGCGAGGCCAACAACATCCCTCACGCGCGCTTCGACACCTTCGCCGAAGTGCCTGCGTTGCTGGCCCGACTGCCTCAGGGCATCGCCGCCAACGCTACCTCCTTCACTGCCGACACTCAGGAAATTTTCCACCATGTCTGATATCCGCATCGCTACCGCCGAAGACCAGGTCCTCCTGGATAAAGAAGCCAAGTACTGCTCCTACGGCGACACCGTTCACTACATCGAACCGCCGCGTATTTTCAGCCGCTGCGAAGGCTCCTATGTGTGGGACACCGAAGACCAGGCCTACCTCGACCTGCAAATGTGGTACTCCGCGGTCAACTTCGGTTACGCCAACCCGCGCTTGAACAATGCGCTGAAACAGCAGATCGACACCCTGCCGCAAATCGCCAGCCAGTACCTGCACAAAGGCAAGATCGAGCTGTCGGAAATGATCGCGGTGGACGCCAAGAAGAAATTCGGCCTCGACGGTCGCGTGCACTTCAACGTCGGCGGCTCGCAGTCGATTGAAGACTCCCTGAAAGTGGTGCGTAACGCCACCAACGGCAAAAGCTTGATGTTCGCCTTCGAAGGCGGCTACCACGGGCGTACCCTCGGCGCCTCGTCGATCACCTCCAGCTATCGCTACCGCCGCCGCTACGGCCACTTCGGTGAACGCGCGCAGTTCATCCCGTTCCCGTACCACTTCCGGGGCCCCAAAGGGATGACCAAGGAAGAGTACGGCAGCCACTGCGTGCAGCAATTTGCCCGCCTGTTCGAGACCGAATACAACGGCGTGTGGGACCCGAAAGTCGGCCAGAGTGAATACGCCGCGTTTTACGTCGAGCCGATCCAGGGCACCGGCGGCTACGTGATCCCGCCGATGAACTTCTACCGCGAACTCAAACACGTGCTGGACCAGCACGGCATCTTGATGGTGTCCGACGAAATCCAGATGGGCTTCTACCGCACCGGCAAGTTGTGGTCGATCGAACACTTCGACGTGCAGCCGGATGTGATCGTGTTCGGCAAGGCGCTGACCAACGGCCTTAACCCTCTGGGCGGCATCTGGGCCCGTGAAGAGTTGATCAACCCGAAGATCTTCCCGCCGGGTTCCACCCACTCCACTTTCGCCTCCAACCCGTTGGGCACGGCGGTGGGCCTGGAGATGTTCAAGATGACCAACGAAGTCGACTACGGCGCGATGGTCATGGCCAAGGGCAAGTTCTTCCTCGAAGGCCTGCAGGACCTGCAGAAACGTTTCCCGATCATCGGCGACGTCGACGGTCTGGGCCTGGCGCTGCGCTGCGAAATCTGCGGACCGGATGGCTTCACACCGGACAAGGCGACCCTGGACTACATGGTCGAAGAAGGCATGAAGGGCGACATGGTGGTGGATGGCCAGAAACTCGGCCTGATCCTCGACGTGGGCGGTTACTACAAGAACGTGATCACCCTGGCACCGTCCCTGGAAATCAGCTACCCGGAAATCGAACTGGGCCTGAAGCTGCTTGAGCAGTTGCTGGTGCGAGCGACCAATCGGTGAACAGTGCAGAGATCGACCTCGGTGAAGGTGATGCCGGATTCGTTCTCGGTGATGGTCCGGTCGGGATCCTGTTGATCCACGGCCTGACCGGCACTCCGACTGAATTGCGCCAGGTCGCTAAAGGCCTGGCCAAGGCCGGCAATTGCACGGTGTACGTGCCGACGCTGGCGGGGCACTGCGGCGATAACAGCGACCTGCAGGCCACCGGCTGGCGCGACTGGTATGAAGGCGTGCGCAAGACCTTCGTACAGATTAAGCGGCGCCACGCACAGGTGTTCGTTGGCGGTTTGTCCATGGGCGCGGTGATGTCGATGTACGTGGCCTCGGAACACCCGGGGCAGGTCGCCGGGCTGCTGATGTACTCGACCACCTTGAAGTACGACGGTTGGAGCATCAACAAAATGGCGTTCATCACGCCGTTGCTGATCCGGATTCCCTTTGGTGTGCGTCTGTTTCGCTTCACTGAGAAACCGCCCTACGGCATCAAGAATGAGCGCCTGCGGGCGATTGTCGAACGCCAGATGAAAGAGGGCGAGAGTAGCGAAGCGGGGTTGTTGACCATGGAAGGCGTCACCGTGCGCGAGTTGCACTGGATGAACGCGGTGGTCAAAAAACGCATGCCCCGGATCAACGTGCCGGCGCTGGTGCTGCACTCCATCGAGGACGACATCACCAGCCGCTGGAACGCCGACTATGTAGAGCGCCACCTTGGCGGCCCAGTGACCAAGATTCTGCTGGATAACTGCTACCACATGATCACCGTCGACCTGCAATACCGGCGGGTGATTGAGTTGAGTGCTGCGTTCATCGAGCGGCATACATCTGCAGCGGGCTCCGGCTCAGTGTTTGCTGAGCAGGGGTTTTGTGGTGGGCAGGGCTGTAGTGGTGAGCAGAGGGGGTTTGGTGTGCAGGGCTGTGGTGGTGAGCAGAGGGGTTTTGGTGTGCAGGGCTGTAGTGGTGAGCAGAGGGGTTGTGATGTGCAGGGCTCCAGTGGTGAGCAGGCTTGCCCTGCGCTGGGGGGCGAAGCCGCCCCAAAACCTGCCATTGCGGTCTAGCTGGAGAAACTCGTTGCCTGGAGTGGGGCTGCTTCGCAGCCCAGCGCGGGGCAAGCCCGCTCACCACAAAAAGTACCGCCCACTACAAAAGGTGCCATTCACCACAAAAAGTACCATTCACTACAAAAAAACCGTTCATCACAGATAGGCCCATTCACCTCAAAAAATCGCCGGCCCCAGGCCCTGAATATGGAAACGATGTGATCACCACCCAAGCCTTACCCACCCTCCGGACCCTCCAGAGTGTTGTGGTGTGCAGGGCTCTAGTGGTGAGCAGGCTTGCCCTGCGCTGGGTGGCGAAGCCGCCCCAAAACCGGCCATTGCGGTCTAGCTGGAGAAACTCGTTGCCTGGAGTGGGGCTGCTTCGCAGCCCAGCGCGGGGCAAGCCCGCTCACCACAAAAAAGTACCGCTCACCAAAAAAGATGCCATTCACCACAAAAAGTACCGCTCACCACAAAAGGTGCCGTTCACCACAAAAGGTGCCGTTCACCACAAAAAGTACTGCTCACCACAAAAAGTACCATTCACTACAAAAAACCTTTCATCACAGATAGCCCCATTCACCACAAAAAATCGCCGGCCCCAGGCCCTGAATATGGAAACGATGTGATCACCACCCAAGCCTTCCCCACCATCCGGGCCCTCCAGCGCAGTGCGTGGAACGATTGCTTCCCCGGTGCCCTGGAAGACTGGGACTATTACGTCGCCGTGGAAAACGCGGCCCTCGATGATTTCCAGTGGCGCTACCTTGCGGTCTACGAAGACGGAACCCTGGTGGCAGTCGCCCCCGCGTTTATCACCCATTACCGCCTCGATACCACGGTTTCAGGCGTCGGCAAGCGTTTCACCGAACGCCTTGAGCGACGGTGGCCGGGGGTTTTGACATTGGGCCTCTATGCCATCGGCTCGCCGGTAGCCGAGCGCTGTGATGCCGGATTTGCCCGCCACGTCCCCGAGTCGCGCCGCCCGTTGTTGCTCAAGCATGTGCTGGACGCCGCACGCCACGACGCCGATGACTTCGGTATCGGCCTGGTGGCGGTCAAGGACGCGCCGAGCAACGATCCGCACTGGGCCGACAGTTGTCGCGCCGCCGGTTTCCAGACCATGCCGAGCCTGCCCACCGGTGTGTTGCCGTTGCCCTACGGTTCAGTGGACGCCTACCTGGGCTCTCTGGGCAAATCCACGCGCAAGGATCTGCGTCGCAAACTGCGCGCACCGGGGCCACGGGTGGAGTGGCGGCGCAACATCGACGATGTACTGCCTGAGGTCATGCGCCTTTACGAAGCCACACTCACCCGCGCCGAGCTGCAGTTCGAACGCCTGCCTGCGGGCTACTTCACCGGTGTGCTTGAACGCCTTGAGTCACGCGCGGTGTGTGCGCTTTACTGGGTGGACGAGCAGTTGGTGGCGTTCAACCTGATGCTGGTGGATGAGCATCGGCTGGTGGACAAGTTCTTCGGGCATGACGTGAACTTCACCCGCGACTACAACCTGTATTTCCGTAGCTGGCTGACCAACGTCGACTATTGTATTGAGCACAATATTGCGGTGTACGAGTGCGGGCAGGCCGGGTATGCCAGTAAGCTGCGCCTGGGCTGTGAGTTCCAGGGCAACAGTGTGTTTTTCCGCCACCGCAACCGGCTGGTCAATGGCCTGCTCAAGCTTGTAAAACTGTTTATTCGACCGGACCGTTCCGACCCTGCCATGGCTGCTGCGATAAGCGAAACCCGATGATCACCAAGACCCGCCAGAAAGCCCGTCCCTTTGCCATTTCGCGCTGGAGTGTCCAGCGCAAGCTGGTGCTGGCATTCTGGTTGGTCAGCGTGATTCCCACCATGATCGCGGCGGAGTTGGCCGCCACCACGCTGTCGCAGATTTTCGACAGCAACGTGCGGATCTGGCTGCAGGAGTCGACCAAGATCGTCAAGGACGAGATCGGCGACATCCTTCATGACAACGCGCGCATGGCCAAATTGTTCCTGCGCTACACCAGCCCGCCGGAGAACCGGCAAGCTGCCCGGCACGACCGGCTGACGGCCGACATCGCCGATGCCACGGACATTGACGTGGTCGCGTTGATTCGCGTCAGTGACCACAAAACGGTGTTCAGCACCGCCTCCGACGACATCGTCAAGCAGATCAGCCTGACCAGCAACGCGGTGTTGCAGACGGTGCAGGTGGCGGGCGTGAGCACGGGCATTGTGGTCTCTACGTTCGACACTTCCCGGGACGGCGTCGACTACCAGTTGCTGGTGGCCACTTACCTGGACAGCAGTTTCCTCACCAGCGTGGCCGATGTGCACTCCCTTGACCTGCGCCTGTACCTGGCCAACCCCGAGGGCTTCTCGGAAATTTTCTCGACCCAGCGCTTCGAGGATCACCCGTCGCGCATCCCCAAAAATGTCGAAGCGGCTATGCGCAGCACCAAACAGCCCAGCGAGCAATTCACCAATAACTACAGCGGTTTGTACTGGCCGATCTTCAACGACGCGGGCGATTTGCAGGGCGTGATTTTCAGCGGCCTGCTGCGCCATAGCAGCCTGGTGGGGCTGGTCAACCAGAGCAATCTGTTCGTCTTGATATTCCTGGTCAGCTCGGCGCTGTCATTGGCGGCGGGGGTGTTGGTGTCGCGGCGCTTGACCCGGCCGCTGCGAGACTTGTCCCAAGGCGTGAGTGCGGTGATTTCCGGCAATTACACCCATCGCGTAGCGGTCAGCGGCGGCGATGAGCTGGCGCAATTGAGCAGCACCTTCAACCATATGACCGAGCGTCTGGGCGAGTTGCATCACCTCGAAGCCCAGTTGCGCCGCCGCGATCGCCTGCATGCACTGGGCGAAGTCGCCATGGGCCTGGCCCACGAGATCCGCAACCCCCTGGGCATCATCAAGACCGCTACCCAGTTGCTGCACCGCCGCGCCGACCTGGCGGACACCGATAAGCGCCACCTGGAGTACGTGATCAGTGAAGTCAGCCGCATCAACGACCTGATCACCGAGTTCCTCGATTTCGCCAAGCCCAATCCGCCGCTACGTGTGGTGCAGCCGGCACGTCCGCTGGTGGAGGAAATCTTCGGTTTCTGCGCCCCGGAACTGGCTACTCACAACATCGATGCGCAGATCGACGACCAGGCACCGGGCGCGACTATTTACGCGGATGCCAAGCAGCTCAAACAGGCGTGCCTCAATCTGATTCTCAACGCCATCGACGCGATGCCCGAAGGCGGGCGTCTGACCGTGGGGATTCGCACGGTAGGCGACAACACCGTTATCAGCATTGCCGACACCGGCCAGGGCATTCCGGCAGAGATGGTCGAGCGCATCTTTACGCCCTTCGTCACCACCAAGGCCTCGGGTACTGGCTTGGGTCTGGCCAAGGTCTATTCGATCATGGAAAGTCACGACGGCAGCATTGAATGCGCCAGCGAGAAAGATGCCGGCGCCACCTTCAGCCTGTACATTCCGGCGATGGGCGAAGACGACGAGGACAGTCATGACGCATAACATTCTAGTGGTCGACGACGAACCCAAGCTCTGTGATCTGCTGGCGTCGGCCCTGAGTCAGAACGGCATCCAGGTATTTATCGCCGGTAACGGTCTGCACGCGCTCAAGGTGCTGGAGCAGGAAGACATCGACCTGGTGATCAGTGACTGGCGCATGCCAGGTATGGACGGGCCGGCGCTGCTGGCGGAGATCAAGGTGCGCTACCCCCATGTGCCGGTGATTGTGATGACCGCCTACAGCACGGTGAAAAACGCCGTGCAGTCGATGCGCAACGGCGCCTATGACTACATCGCCAAGCCGTTCGATATCGACGAGCTGGACATCACCGTCAGCAAAGCCTTGCAGTTTCGCGACATCATGCGCGACAACGCACGCCTGCGCGCCGAGCTGGATGAGCATGCCCAGTTCGACAGCCTGGTGGGTGACAGCCCGGCGTTTCGCACGGTGTTGCAAGCGGTGGAATCGGTGCGTGACAGCAGCGCCACTGTCCTGCTGACCGGCGAAAGCGGGACCGGCAAGGAAATGGTCGCCCGTGCCATCCACAAACACGGCAGCCGTGCCGACAAACCCTTCGTGGCGGTCAACTGCGCCGCAATCCCGGAAGGGCTGCTGGAAAGCGAGATGTTCGGCCACCGCAAAGGCGCATTCACTGGCGCGGTAGGGGACCGGGTAGGGCGTTTTATGCAGGCCGACAAAGGCACGCTCTTCCTTGATGAAGTCGGCGATATGCCTCTGGCGTTGCAGGCCAAGATCCTGCGTGCATTGCAGGAGCGGGTCATCGAGCCGGTGGGCGATCCCCGCGAGCGCAAGGTGGATGTGCGAGTGATCGCGGCCACCAACAAGAACCTGTTGGAAGCGGTGGCCAAGAAGGAGTTTCGCGAAGACCTGTATTACCGCCTCAACGTGTTCCCGATCCCTTTGCCGGCCCTTCGCGAGCGCGTCGAAGACATCGCGCCCCTGGCCCGCCACTTCGCCCAGACCCTCAGCGCCACTGCGGGCAAACGCATCACCGGCTTCAGCCCCGAAGCATTGCAGGCGATGGCCGCGTATCACTGGCCCGGCAATATCCGCGAGCTGCAAAATTGTGTGGAACGCGCAACGATTGTGGCGGCCTCGCCGGTCATCGAGGATATCGACCTGCCGGGTTACCTGTTTGCGTCGAAGCCGAGCGAGCTGGGCGTGACGACGATTCTCAGCGACGGGCCAGGGATTCCTCAGGACTTGGATGCGGCGCTGGCGGAGGTGGAGAAGGCCTACATACTGGCGGCGTTGCAGGAGAGTAATGGCGTGCAGGCTGCGGCGGCGGCGAAGATCGGGATCTCTGAGCGCAGTTTCTGGTATCGCCTTAAGAAGCTGGGCATCCAGGTCGACAAGATAGTCCGCTGATACACCTCGATTAAAAATGTGGGAGGGGGCTTGCCCCCGATAGCGGTGTGTCAGTCAGCTCATCTTTAACTGATCCACCGCTATCGGGGGCAAGCCCCCTCCCACATTTTTTGACCGAGTCGGGTCAGGTATGGAGGCGTACCCAGATACTCACCAGGATCGTCGCGGCGATCAGCCACGCTACCGCGGCTACGGCTAAAGAGGCCTCCAGCCGCATGCGGTCAACCATTACATACAACGTCGCCAGATACACAAAGTACGGAATGATCGACCACATCCCAAACAGGATCGTGGTCTTCAAATCGTCTACCGAACGGCCCTTGCCGACGATGTAATGGGCGATCAGCGCAAAGGTCGGAAACAGCGGTACCAGCCCCGCGATGTAATAGTTTTTGGTCTTGGCCAATGCGGCCAATATCAGTACCACCGCCGCGCCGAGGGCGGCTTTCAAGAATAGATCCATCAGTGGCTCAACCCGTATTTCTTGACCTTGTCGAAGAGGGTGGTCTTGGCCATCCCCAGTTCCTGGCTGGCCTGGGTCAGGTTGCCGCCGCTGCGTTGCAGGGCGTCGCTGAGCAGGTTGCGCTCAAAGGCTTCCACCGCTTCGGTAAACGCCAGGCCGTGGCTGCCACTGCTGGCGCCGCTTTTTTTGAAGGCGGGCAGGCCGAGGGCGAAACGTTCGGCGACGTTGCGCAGCTCACGCACGTTGCCGGGCCAGTCATGGCTCATCAGGCTGGACAGGGTCTGGTTGTCCAACTCCGGCGCGGTGCGGTCGAAGCGCAGGGATGACTGCTGCAGGAAGTGTTCGAACAGTTGCAGGATGTCTTCGCGGCGCTCGCGTAACGGCGGCAGTTCCAGCGTGACCACGTTGAGGCGGTAGTACAGGTCACTGCGGAACTGGCTGGCGCGGCTCAGTTCGTCGAGGTCGGACTTGGTGGCGGCGATCACGCGGCAATCCACGGCCACGCTCTGGTTCGAACCCAGGCGTTCCAGAGTACGTTCCTGCAACACCCGCAGCAATTTGATCTGCAGGTTGATCGGCATGCTTTCTACTTCATCGAGAAACAGCGTGCCTTCGTGGGCGTGCTCGATCTTGCCGATGCGCCGCTTGCCGGCGCCGGTAAATGCGTTGGCTTCGTGGCCGAAAATCTCGCTTTCGAACAGGTTCTCCGGCAGGCCGCCGCAGTTGAGGGCGACGAACTGGTGCGAGTGGCGCCGGCTGAAATCATGCAGGCAGCGGGCGACCAGTTCTTTACCGGTGCCGGTCTCGCCTTCGATCAGCACGTTGGCTGAGGTGTCGGCGACGTTGGCGATCAGCTCGCGCAGGTTCTGCATGGCAGGGGAGCGGCCGATGATGCGGCCTTCCAGGGAGTCACGCTCGGCCAACTGACGGCGCAGTGACCAGACTTCCCGCGCGAGTGCGCGTTGCTCAAGGGCACGACGAGCGACATCCACCAGGCGTTCGGGAGAGAAGGGCTTCTCCATGAAATCGTAAGCGCCATTGCGCATGGCGCCGACGGCCATGGAGATATCGCCGTGCCCGGTGATCAGCACCACCGGCAGGCTTTTATCCAGGGCCTTGAGGCGGGTGAGCAGCTCCAGGCCGTCGATGCCCGGCAGGCGAATGTCGCTGATCACGATGCCCGCGAAGTTCTCGCCGATGCGCTTCAACGCCTCTTCGGCACTGCCCACGCCTTCGCTGGGAATATCTTCCAGCGCGAGGGCCTGCTGGCAGCCGAGCAGCACATGGGGGTCGTCTTCGACGATCAGCACGGTGAGGTCTTGAGGATCAATATTCATGTCGACTCAGCTTGTTGAGCGCCTACCAGCGGCAGGCTCAGGACAAAAGCGGTACCACCACTGGCCGGATGCTCAACGGCGAGCGTGCCGCCGGTGGCCGCCGCGAGGCTGGCGGACAGGGTCAGGCCCAAGCCCAGACCTTGCTCGCCGGGCTTGGTGGTGAAGAACGGTTCGAACAAATGCTTGCGCGCCTCGGCGTCGATGCCGTGGCCGTTGTCGCGTACATGCAGGCGGTATTTGCCTTCGGCGACACTGCCTTCCAGCCACAACTCGGGAGCGGGTTGTGCCTGCATGGCGTCAAGGGCGTTACCGATCAGGTTGACCAGGATCTGCTCCAGGCGTGTCTGGTCGATCTGCAAATGGGCCGCAACGAAGTCGCGATGCACGGTCAGCGGAAGGCTGTCCAGGCGCGCGCCCAGTACCTGGAACGCAGCGTCCACCGCCTTGGCGAGGCTGGCTTCGCCCTGGTCGTCACCGCGCCGGGCAAAGGAGCGCAGGCTGGCAGTGATGCGGCCCATGCGGTCGATCAGTTCGTTGATGGTCTTGAGGTTGGCGCTGGCGGTGTCCAGGGCGCCGCGCTCCAGGAAGCGCACGGTGTTGCCGGACAAGGTGCGCAGCGCGGCCAACGGCTGGTTCAATTCGTGGGCAATGCTGGTGGACATCTGGCCGATGGCCGCCAGTTTCCCGGCCTGCACCAGCTCATCCTGGGCACGGCGCAGGGTTTCTTCGGCCTGGCGTCGTTCGCGGATCTGGCCTTTGAGCCGTTCGTTGCTGGCGCGCAGGTCGGCGGTGCGTTCGGCAATCCGACGCTCCAACTGGCTGTTGGCTTCCTGCAAGGCTTCCCGTGCGGCGAGGCGGGTGGCGATGACTTTGCGTCGCTCATTCCAGGCAATCAGCAGGAATGCCACCAGACCAAATGCGACAGCCACCAGAATGCCTTGGTTGATCGCTGCGCGGCGCAGGTCATTGAGGGGAGTGAGGAGGGTGAAATTCCACGGTGTGTCGTTGAGCGGTCGGGTTTGCGCCAGGTAGCTGACTTCGTGCTCGTCGTTGACCACTTCGCTGTTGGCCGGAAAGGTCAGTTTTTCGGTGCCTTCGTTCAAGCGCTCACGGGCCAGCGGTTCCAGCTCGTTCAGCGTGGCCCAGTAATATTGCAGGCTGTGGGCCAGGCGATCCTTGGTTTCATTGCTCAACGGACGCACGGCCTTGAGGCGGCGGGCCGGGTCGCTGGAGAGGATGATGATGCCGTTCTCGTCGCTGACGAAGGCTTCCAGGCGCGCACGTTGCCAACGTTCTTCCAGCGCTTCAAGGCGTACCTTGACCACTGCGACGCCGATGATCTTGCCGTGCTCTTCCAACCCGTGGGCCAGGTAATAACCGGGTTCGCCATTGGTGCTGCCGATGCCGTAGAAACGCCCGGGCTGGCCGCGCACGGCGTTCTGGAAATACGCGCGGAAGGAGAGGTCTTCACCTTGGTAACTGTCGGCATCGCGCCAGTTGCTGGTGGCCAGCACCCGACCGGTGGTGTCCATCACGTAGATGGCCCGACTGCGACTGCGTCGGTTCAGGCCTTCGAGGTAGTCGTTGACGTTTTTGCGGGTTTCCTGGCTCGGGTCGGCGAGCAGCTGCGAGACGCTGGTCTCCAGCTCCAGCAGGCTGGGCAGGTAAGTGTATTTGCTGAGTTCACTTTCGACGGTGCGGGCATGCAGCTCCAACTGGCGTTCGCCCGTGTCGCTGAGGGTGCGGATGCCGTAGTACTCGCTGATCCAAAAGCCGATATAACCCAAGCCGATCATCAGGGCGACGATCAACGGCGGCAGGAACAGTTGGCGAATCAGACGAGGCTTCACGGCAAGTGATGGCGGTGCGGCGCGAAATTGGTTGGGGTCGCATTTCATCACAGATGCCTTGGGTCAACCAGAGCTGCCAGCCTGTGCGGTCCAGCATGGGAGGGGACTTGCCCCCGATTGCAGTGTGTCAGTCGGTATATCTATCGCTGATCCACCACTATCGGGGGCAAGCCCCCTCCCACATTGGCCCGGTTTCTACAGCAGGAGCTATGTAGTGCTTAGTGCTGCAGGATTTTCTCAAGGAAGTGCTGCGCACGCTCGGAGCGGGCGCTGATGTCGCCGAAGAATTCTTCTTTCGGGCAGTCTTCGATGATCTTGCCGGCGTCCATGAAGATCACGCGGTCGGCCACTTTACGGGCAAAGCCCATTTCGTGAGTTACGCACATCATGGTCATGCCTTCCTGGGCCAACTGCACCATCACGTCCAGCACTTCGTTGACCATTTCCGGGTCCAGGGCCGAGGTCGGTTCGTCGAACAGCATGACGATCGGGTCCATGGCCAGGGCGCGGGCAATCGCCACACGTTGTTGTTGGCCGCCAGAGAGTTGGCCAGGGTGCTTGTGGGCGTGCGCCGACAGGCCGACGCGCTCCAGCAGTTGCAGGCCTTTCTTGGTCGCCTCTTCCTTGCTGCGGCCGAGCACTTTGATCTGTGCGATGGTCAGGTTTTCGGTGATGGTCAGGTGCGGGAACAGTTCGAAGTGCTGGAACACCATGCCCACGCGCGAGCGCAGTTTCGGCAGGTTGGTCTTCGGGTCGGCGATGGAGGTGCCGTCGACCTCGATATCGCCTTTCTGGAACGGTTCCAGCGCGTTGACGCATTTGATCAGGGTGGATTTACCCGAGCCCGAAGGCCCGCACACCACGATCACTTCGCCTTTTTTGACCTCGGTGCTGCAATCGGTCAGCACCTGGAAGTCGCCATACCACTTGTTGATGTTCTTGATAGAGATCATACGGCAAACCTTTTTTGCAGACGCTTGACCAGCAGCGAGGCGGAAAAGCTGATGATGAAGTAGACGACACCGGCAAAGATCAGGAACTCATTGGAGCGGCCGATGATGTCGCCGTTGGAGCGGGCGGAGTTGAGGAAGTCCACCAGGCCCACGGTGTAGACCAGCGAGGTGTCCTGGAACAGGATGATGCTCTGTTGCAGCAGCAACGGGGTCATCTTGCGGAACGCCTGGGGCAGGATGATCAGACGCATGGTCTGGCCATAGGTCATGCCCATCGCTTGCGCTGCGCCCATCTGGCCCTTGGGAATCGACTGCACGCCGGCCCGCACGATCTCACAGAAGTACGCGGCTTCGAACATCATGAAGGCCACGACGCAGGAGGTGAACGCTCCGATGGGTGTGTCTTCGCCGGTGATCCAGCGCAGCACGAACGGTACGGCCAAGTAGAACCAGGTGATCACCAACAGCAACGGGATCGAACGGAAATAGTTCACATAGGCGCCGGCCAGGCGCGACAGCAGTTTGCTGGACGACAGGCGCATCAGCGCCAGGATCGTGCCCAGGGCGATACCGCCGATCACGCCCATGACCATCAACTGCAAGGTCATGACCATGCCGTTCCACAGGCCTGGGATCGCTGGGATGATGCCGCTGAAATCGAGTTCCATTATTTACCCCCCACGGAGATCAGGCCGGGCACTGCGACTTTCTTCTCGACCACGCGCATCAGCAGCATCAGGCTCATGTTCAGGGTGAAGTAGATCAGCGTGGCCAGGGTGAAGGCTTCAAACAGGTTGGCCGAGAACTCGGCGGTCTGCTTGGTTTGTGCCAGCAGTTCCATCAAGCCGATCAAGGACGCCACGGAGGAGTTCTTGAATACGTTGAGGAATTCCGAGGTAAGCGGCGGAATGATGATGCGGTAGGCCTGCGGCAGCAGCACGTTCCAGTAGATCTGCGGCAGCTTGAAGCCCATGGCGCGCGCAGCGGATTCCTGGCCACGTGGTAAAGCCTGGATGCCGGTGCGCACTTGCTCACACACGCGGGCGGCAGTGAACAGGCCAAGGCACACGACGACGCTCAGGTAGGCCGAGGTGGTCGGGTTCAGGTCTTGTTTGTACCAGTCCTGCAGGTTTTGCGGCAGCAGGTCGGGTATCAGGAAATACCAGATGAACAGCTGAACCAGCAGCGGCACGTTACGAAACAGTTCCACGTAGCAGGTCGCGATGCCCGATACGAGGCGGTTTGGCACAGTGCGCATGACCCCCAGAATGGAGCCCAGCAGCAAGGCGATAATCCATGCCACGACAGCGATGGCAATGGTCCAGCCCAAGCCGGCGATGTACCAGTCGAGATAAGTCTCGCTGCCCACGCCGGTGGACTTGAAGAACACGCCCCAGTCCCAGTTGTAATTCATTAGGGTCTCCCCTCGAGATCGATCGATGTACAAGCACCCGCTTGGGGAAAATCCATTCCCTCCTGGCGATGAACGCCAGGCACACACGATCGGCTCGAAAACCGCCAGGTCGAGTGTTCCAAGTTAAATCCAGCAGGTAATTACAGACGCCTGAGGGAGGGTTGCTCCCTCAGGAGATAAGGTTAGATCAGTGTCAGATTTTTACGTCAGGCGCTGGCTTGTCGCTTGGGTTGGCGATCAGCTCTTTAACCTTGTCACTCATTGGGAAGTTCAGGTTCAGGCCTTTAGGTGGAATCGGGCTCTCGAACCATTTGCTGTAGATCTTGTTGATTTCACCGGATTTGTACAGGGCGGTGATGGCGCCATCTACGGCTTTCTTGAAGTCTGGATCGCCTTTGCGAACCATGCAGGCGTAGGCTTCGAAGGACTGTGGAGTACCGGTGATTACCCAATCATCCGGCTTCTTCGCCTTGGCTTCTTCGCCGGCCAGCAGGGCGTCATCCATCATGAACGCAACGGCGCGGCCGCTTTCGAGCATTTGGAAGGATTCGCCGTGGTCTTTGGCGGAAATGACGTTCATGCCCATCTGCTTGTCAGCGTTCATCGCTTTGATGATGCGCTCGGACGTGGTGCCAGCGGTGGTCACGACGTTCTTGCCTTTCAGGTCGGCAAAGTCGGCGTAAGACGGCTTGCCGTCCTTGTCTTTCTTGACCAGTAGGCGGGTGCCGATTTCGAAGATGTTGACGGTGAAGTCGACTTGCTGAGCGCGCTCGGCATTGTTGGTGGTGGAGCCGCACTCAAGGTCCGCAGTGCCGTTCTGGATCAGCGGAATACGAGTTTGCGAGGTGACCAGGTTGTACTTGGTCTTCAGGTCGGGCTTGTTCAGGTCTTTTTTCAGTTGCTCGACGACAGCTACTTGGATGTCGTGGGAGTAGCCAACCGGTTTGCCCGAACCATCCGCAATGTAGGAAAACGGAATGGAGCTGTCGCGGTGCGCGAGGGTGATGGTGCCGGAGTCGTTGATTTTCTTCAGTGTGCCGGTGAGTTCGGCGGCAAAAACTGGAGTGCTGATCAGAGCAGCAGCGATAGCTGCGCCCAGGATATGGGGAACGATGCGCATCAATACTTCCTCGACATTTGTTTTTTTTATGAAGCCAGTTAGACGGCTCTCTTGTACAGCGAATGCCCGTGACGGCTCCTGAGGCGTCCCAGGCAATCGTCCAAGAGTGTAGAGCATGAGTCGTGCCAGGCCAGGGCTAAATGGCTAACCGTATGATTTATATGATGATTAACTTTGTGTGACGGTAAATATGTAACTGTACGGTCCGGCAAACCGAATAGCTTGGAGTGTTGCGTTCGGAAAACCGAATGACTTGGCGCGCATAAAAAAGCCCCTGGGCCTCACGGCGCAGGGGCGTTTGTATGAAGAGTCTGTCAGGCCGCCTGAGTCTTGCTGCGGTTCTGCTCAACTTGGGACAGGTAACGTTGCAGGTTGTCCTGTTCTTCCGGTGTGGTGAACAGGCCAAGCTTGGTACGGCGCCACAGCACGTCCTGAGGTTGGGTCACCCATTCTTCGGCGCACAGGTAGTCGACTTCTCGGGTATACAGGCCGCCACCCAAGTGGTCGCCCAGGTCGGCCAGCGATTGCACGCCTTCCAGCAGGCGCCATGTGCGGCTGCCATAGGTGGTGGACCAACGGCGTGCGATCTCGCTCGGCACCCAGTCGAATTTGTGGCGAATGGCTTCGGCCAGGGCTTCTGGTGAGGTCATGTCTTCGCCACCCGGCAGGCTGGCCTTGGCGGTCCAGCTTGGGCGCATTTGGGTGAAATACGGGGCCAATTGCGCCATCGCCGACTCGGCGAGCTTGCGATAGGTGGTCAGCTTGCCGCCGAACACCGACAGAATCGGTGCCTCGCCTGCGCCGCCCGACACCGACAGGGTGTAATCGCGGGTGATCGCCGATGGGTTATCCGACTCGTCGTTGCACAGCGGTCGTACGCCGGAGTAGGTGTGGACGATGTCATCGCGGCTCAGTTGTTTCTTGAAGTGCGCGTTTACCACGTTGAGCATGTAGTCGGTTTCACCTTCGGTGATCGCCACTTTCGCCGGATCGCCGGTGTATTCGCGGTCGGTGGTGCCGATGATGGTCAGGTGGTTCAGGTACGGAATAGTGAAGACGATGCGCTGATCTTCGTTTTGCAGGATGTGCGCGTGGGCACCTTCGTACAGTTTCGGCACGATCAGGTGGCTGCCCTGGATTAAGCGGATGCCGTAGGGCGAATCCAGCTTCAGGTCTTCCTTGATGAACTTGGCGACCCACGGGCCGGCGGCATTCACCAAAGCGCGGGCGCGGATCGAGAACAGGCTGCCGTCGGCGCGTTCCATATTCATATCCCACATACCGTTGCTGCGGTGTGCGCTGATGCAGCGGGTCTGGGTGTGAATGTGCGCGCCTTTTTCGCGGGCGGCCATGGCGTTGAGCACCACCAGGCGGGCGTCATCGACCCAGCAGTCGGAGTATTCGAAACCCTTGGTGATTTCGCTTTTCAGCGGGCTGTCAGCGCCAAACTTGAGGCTTTTGGAGCCGGCGAGCTTTTCGCGTTTGCCCAAGTGGTCATACAGGAACAGACCTGCGCGGATCATCCACGCCGGGCGTAGGTGCGGGCGGTGCGGCAATACAAAGCGCATCTGCTTGACGATGTGCGGGGCCTTGGCCAGCAGCACTTCGCGTTCGGCCAATGCTTCACGCACCAAGCGGAACTCGTAATGTTCGAGGTAGCGCAGGCCGCCGTGGATCAGCTTGCTGCTGGCGGAGGAGGTGTGGCTGGCCAGGTCGTCCTTTTCGCAAAGGAATACTGACAAACCGCGACCGGCTGCGTCTGCTGCAATGCCGACGCCGTTGATCCCGCCACCGATTACGGCAACGTCATAGACTTCGGCAAGCGGTGATGCAGGCAAGGTGGAAGGGTTCATCGGCTGGCCTCGCGATTTTTTCGTCTTGGAATTCGAACATTAATGTTCATTTGCGAAAATGGTAGCTGATAAACGCGCGCACAGCCACTCGACTTTGATTGAAAAAACTCATCAAAGGGCGGGAAAAGGAAGAATTGTGAACATGAGCCTTGGAAAGGCTTGAGGAAAAGGGTGTGTGATGGCGCGCCATTGTGGGAGTAAGCCCCTTCCCACATTCGAGCGTATTCACAACTCGAAGGGTGGGAGGGGGCTTGCCCCCGATGACGTCAGTGCAGACGCTATACGACTTCCAGGCGAACCTTATGGTCATTCAGCAACTGCACCAGCGCCGGCACCGGCTGCTGATCCGTCACCAGGCAGTCCACCAGGCTGATCGGCCCTAAACGAATCATGGCATTGCGCC
Organism: Pseudomonas sp. H1_D04; assembly: GCF_054683855.1. Taxonomy (NCBI): domain Bacteria; kingdom Pseudomonadati; phylum Pseudomonadota; class Gammaproteobacteria; order Pseudomonadales; family Pseudomonadaceae; genus Pseudomonas; species Pseudomonas sp. H1_D04. The sequence continues at coordinate 863,351 of NZ_CP162826.1, read as the reverse complement.
CAAATTTGCTCGAGTCCGCCGCCAGGATCACTTTGCGGGCATTGGCGATGATCGCCTGGGAAACCCTGACTTCCTGGTAATCGAAATCCAACAAGCTGCCGTCTTCATCAATGCCGCTGATACCCACCAAGGCAAAGTCGACCTTGAACTGGTTGATGAAGTCCACGCTGGCCTGGCCCACCACACCGCCGTCACGCCTCACGTTGCCGCCAGTCAGCAGCACGTCAAAGTCATCCTTGGCACTGAGCATGGTGGCGACGTTGAGGTTGTTGGTGATGATTTTCAGGTGGTTGTGATTCAGCAGCGCACGGGCGATGGACTCGGTGGTGGTGCCGATATTGATGAACAGCGAGGCGTGGTCGGGGATTTGCGCGGCAATGGCCTCGCCGATGCGCTGTTTCTCGTCGCGCATCTGGTCGGCACGCATGGCGTACGCGGTGTTTTCGACACTGGAGTCATAGGCCGCGCCGCCGTGGTAGCGGCGCAGCAAATTGGCGTCCGCCAGCTGATTGATATCGCGGCGGATGGTCTGCGGGGTGACAACAAATAGCTGCGCCATTTCCTCGATACTGACGTAGCCGCGCTCGCGGACCAGTTCGAGGATTTGTTGTTGGCGGGGAGGCAGATTCATGGGGCGTCCTTTGGGCTGCCATACAAAAGTGGCCCATGATGACGCAGGAATCCGCTCCCGGCCAGTTACAACCGGAGCTTGGCTTATTCGGCGCCTTCGTGCGGTTCCCAGTCGCGGGTGCGGCTGACAGCTTTTTGCCAGCCAGCGTAGAGTTTTTCTTTGGCTGCTTCATCGAGCTGTGGTTCGAATTCGCGCTCGATCACTGCCTTGCCTCGCAACTCGTCCAGGCTGCCCCAGAAGCCACAGGCCAGGCCGGCCAGATAGGCGGCGCCCAATGCCGTGGTCTCGCGCATTTGCGGGCGCTCGACCTGGGTGCCGAGGATATCGGCCTGGAACTGCATCAGGAAGTTGTTGGCTACCGCGCCGCCGTCCACACGCAGGGCCTTGAGGCGTTCGCCGGAGTCCTGCTGCATGGCATCGAGAACGTCACGGGTTTGGTAGGCAATCGACTCCAGGGCTGCACGAATAATGTGATCCACGCGTACGCCACGGGTCAGGCCGAACAGTGCGCCACGGGCGTAGGGGTCCCAGTAAGGAGCACCCAGGCCGGTGAAGGCCGGGACCAGGTACACGCCATTGCTGTCCTTGACCTTGCCGGCGAAGTATTCGGTGTCGGTGGCGTCGGCGATGATCTTCAACTCGTCACGCAGCCACTGCACAGTGGAGCCGCCGTTGAAGACCGCGCCTTCGAGTGCGTAGGCCACTTCGCCACGCGGGCCGCAGGCGATGGTGGTGAGCATGCCGTGCTTGGATTTCACCGCTTTGTCGCCGGTGTTCATCAGCAGGAAGCAGCCGGTGCCGTAGGTGTTCTTGGCCTGGCCGGCTTCCACGCACATCTGGCCGAACAGCGCCGCTTGCTGATCACCGGCGATACCGCCGATGGCGATGCCGCTCTTGGTGCGGCCGTAGATCTCCGAAGAGGACTTCACTTCCGGCAGCATTTCGCGAGGAACGTCGAGGATCTCCAGCATCTTCGCATCCCACTCCAAGGTGTGGATGTTGAAGAGCATGGTGCGCGAGGCGTTGGTGTAATCGGTGACGTGGGTTTTGCCGCCGGTAAATTTCCAGATCAGCCAGCTGTCCACGGTGCCGAACAGCAGTTCGCCGTTGCGAGCGCGCTCACGGCTGCCTTCGACGTTATCGAGGATCCACTTGAGCTTGGTACCGGAAAAGTACGGGTCGGTGACCAGGCCGGTGGTGTCGTTGATGTATTGCTCGTGGCCATCACGCTTGAGCTGCTGGCAGATCTCGGTGCTGCGGCGGCACTGCCATACGATGGCGTTGTAGATCGGGCGGCCGGTGATTTTGTCCCACACTACGGTGGTTTCACGCTGGTTGGTGATACCGATGGCGGCGACCTGGTCGTGGTGCAGGCCGGCTTGTGCCAGGGCTTCGACCATCACCGCGCTCTGGGTAGCGAAGATTTCCATCGGGTCATGTTCAACCCACCCAGGCTGTGGGTAGTGCTGAGTGAACTCACGCTGGGCGGTGCAGACCACGTTGGCGTCACGATCGAAGATGATTGCCCGGGAACTGGTGGTGCCCTGATCAAGGGCAATGATGTAGTTCTTATTCTGAATGTCGGTCATGTCGATTGCCTTGGACGAGAAATAAGGGAGTGGATCAACAGCCTGGGCCACTAAAAGGGCAGTAGGGACCAGGCGGTATTATCAGGAAATACGGGTTTCGCCAGTGACGGCGGTGTCTTGGGTTTCGGCGACAGCAGGTGCGGCGCTCGGCAGATGACGGGCAATCAGCCCGCGATAGGCCGCAGCACCCAGGCATGCGCCGACAATCGGCGCGAAAATCGGCACCAGGAAGTAAGGAATATCGCGGCCGCCAGTGAAGGCCATTTCACCCCAACCAGCGAAAAAGGTCATCAGCTTGGGCCCGAAATCCCGCGCCGGGTTCATCGCAAAGCCGGTCAACGGGCCCATGGCGCTGCCAATTACCGCAATCAGCAGGCCGATCAGCAGTGGCGCCAAAGGGCCGCGTGGCAGGCCGTTATTGTCATCGGTCAGGGCCATGATCACGCCCATCAGAATCGCCGTAATGACCATTTCCACCAGGAAAGCCTGTGCAGTGCTCAGCAGGGCATGAGGGTAGGTGGAGAACACCGACGCCAATTCCAGGCTGGCTTGAGTGCCGCGTACCAGATGATGGGTTTGTTCGTAATCGAAAAACAGATTGCTATAGAGCGTGTACACCAGCGCCGCTGAGCAGAATGCGCCGGCCACTTGGGCGAGGATGTAGAAGGGCAGTTTGCGCTTTTCGAAATCGGCGAAAAGGCACAGGGCGATGCTGACGGCTGGGTTGAGGTGAGCCCCGGAAATACCGGCGCTCAGGTAGATCGCCATGCTGACGCCGATACCCCAGATGATGCTGATTTCCCATAACCCAAAGCTGGCACCCGCGACCTTGAGGGCAGCGACACATCCTGTACCGAAGAAGATCAGAAGCGCAGTCCCCAGGAACTCGGCCATGCATTGGCTCGAAAGTGAAGGCTGTTGAAGAGCAGTTGTCATGGAAAACCTCAATTGTTGTTCTTGTCTGGCGCACTGCCTCAACGGGCGGTGGCGCGATTTTCACCGTGACGAGGATCCCCATCCAAGGCACGGCTTACTGCTGGAATACTGTAGGTGTATTACTACAGTGTTCGTAAGCGAAAAAATATAGACAAGAATGACCGCTGTCAAAGGTCGAAAGTGAACGGTCAGTCACTTTCGAACTATGGGTTTGATGAATGATCATGCTTGCCCTACGGAGTATCGTTTGAAGAGAGGTGCGCATTAGAGCGTTTTACGCGGGCTTGGCCTAGAATTGGCCACCTGTTTGCCACCGCCGGAGACGCCATGACCCCCGCATTGGATTTGTTGAAAAAAGTTCGCGCCGAACATCGCATCCACAGTTATGAACACGATCCCAAGGCCGCCTCATATGGCCTGGAGGCCGCAGAAAAGTTGAGCCTCGACCCGGAGCAGGTGTTCAAGACCTTGTTGGCCAGCAGCGAAAAAGGCGAATTGTTGGTGGCTGTGGTGCCGGTCGTCGGAAGTCTGGACTTGAAAGCCCTGGCGCACGCGGCGGGGGTGAAAAAAGTAGAAATGGCCGACCCGCCGCGGCGCAGCGTTCTACCGGTTATCTGTTAGGTGGCATCAGTCCGTTGGGGCAGAAGAAGCGTTTGCGCACGTTTATCGATGTGACGGCGCAGCCGTTCACGACGATTTTTGTCAGTGCGGGGAGACGGGGTTTGGAAGTGGAGTTGTCGGCAGCGGTGCTGGCGGAGCACACCCAGGCCATATTCGCAGAAATTGGTCGGGCGTAATCCCAGGCTCCTGGAGAACCCATGTGGGAGGGCGCTTGCTCACTATCGCTGTAGGTCAGCCGGTGTATCTACAGCTGACCCACTGCCATCGGGAGCAAGCTCCCTCCCACATGATGACCAGTATTCTTCAAATACTCAGTGTGCCGGGTTGTAGCGCCGTACGCCCGATTCGGATCGAGGGATCTGCGCCGCGGTGCTGCCCGAAGCCTGAAACAGCACCAGATGCTCAGCGGCTACACGAATCCCCACATCCGCCCCCACCTGATGGTCGGCATGACTGGGGAAAATCGATTCCAATTGCGCGCCGGTCGGCAACTGCAGACGGTACAAGGTGGATGCACCGAGGAACGTCTTACCGACGATCCGGGCTTTCAATGCACTGTCCGGCGCGTAGACGATGTCATCCGGGCGTAGCAACACATCCACCGCACCACCGGTCGGCCAGGTGTAGGCGCGATTGCCGCGCAGGTCACCCAGTTCGGTGCTGACGGACTCGGGCGAGCTCAATTGACCACGAATGAAATAACCCTGGCCGATAAAGCTGGCGACGTAGGGTGTCTGAGGTTCGTGATAGAGGTTGTAGGGCGTGTCCCACTGCTCTAGACGGCCCTCCTTGAAGACGCCGACCTGATCACTCACGGCAAACGCTTCTTCCTGGTCATGGGTGACCAGGATCGCACTGGTGCCGCGCGCCTTGAGAATGTCGCGCACCTCATGGCTGAGCTTGCGCCGCAGTTCGCCATCAAGGTTGGAGAAGGGTTCGTCCAGCAGCAACAGTTGAGGCTCCGGCGCCAGGGCGCGGGCGAGGGCGACACGTTGCTGCTGGCCGCCGGACAGTTCGTGAGGGAAGCGCTTGCCCAGATTCTTCAGGTTGACCAGTTCCAGCAACTCGGTAACCACGCGATCCTTTTGTGGATGCTTGCGGATGCCGAACGCGATGTTGTCGGCCACGCTGAGGTGGGGAAACAGCGCATAGTCCTGGAACACCATGCCGATGCGACGCTTCTCCGGTGCCAGGGTGAAACCGGCACTGGAGATCACTTCTCCTGCCAGGCTGATTTCGCCTTCATGCACCGGCTCAAAACCGGCAATCGCGCGCAGAGTGGTGGTTTTACCGCAGCCTGATGAGCCGAGCAGGCAACCGATATCACCCGCGTTCAGGTGCAGATTGAGGTTCTGTACCACCCGTTGATCTTGATAGCCGCATGCCAGATTGCGCAGGTTCAGCAGAAGTGGCTGGCTCATGCGTGGTGGTACGAAGGCGGGACGAGGAATTCGAGCAGAGCCTTCTGAGCGTGCAGGCGGTTTTCGGCCTGGTCCCAGGCGACCGAGCGCTCATCGTCAAGCAGGTCGAGGCTAATTTCTTCGCCGCGGTGAGCGGGCAGGCAGTGCATGAACAGCACATCCGGCGCAGCCAGGTCGAGCAAGGCCCGATTTACCTGGTACGGCGCGAACAGGGCCAGGCGCTGGGCGGTTTCGTCTTCCTGGCCCATGGAGGTCCAGACGTCGGTGCTGACGAGGTGCGCGCCCAGCACGGCGTCACGTGGGTCACGCACCAGGGTGACGCGATCGCCGGCCTGTGCCAGGAAGCGCGCGTCAGGCTCGTAGCCTTGCGGGCAAGCAATGCGCAGTTGGAAGTCGAATTGGATCGCCGCTTCTATATAGCTGTTGCACATGTTGTTGCCGTCACCGATCCAGGCCACGGTCTTGCCTTGGATGGAGCCACGGTGCTCAAGGAAGGTTTGCATGTCAGCCAGCAACTGGCACGGGTGCAGGTCATCGGACAGGCCGTTGATCACCGGAACTCGTGAGTTGGCGGAAAATTCGGTGACGGTGCTGTGGGCAAAGGTACGGATCATCACCGCATCCAGCATGCGCGACATGACGCGGGCGCTGTCGGCGACAGGCTCGCCACGACCCAGTTGAGTGTCGCGCGAAGACAGGAAGATGGCTTGGCCACCTAGTTGGATCATGCCGGCTTCAAAAGACACACGGGTGCGGGTCGACGACTTCTCGAAAATCATGCCGAGGACGCGGTTTTTCAAAGGCTCGAACAGTACGCCGCGGTTACGCAGGTCTTTAAGCTCAATGCCTCGACGGATCACGCTGACCAGCTCTTCGGGCGTGCAATCCATCAGGGAGAGAAAGTGCCTTGCGCTCATCATTAACTACCTTTTTGCAACAGACCGCAGATACTCAAAGCCTTGTTTATTGTGACAACGGGCGAGACCTGCGGCGAAAGCCGCACGGGGCGACGAAATAGGGGAAGGCGCGATATTGACATTAAATGTCGCGTCTTACCAATAGGGCTACGTTTTTAGGGGTGTTCAAGAAGGGCGCGAGAGCGCTTTTGAAGACGATTTCCTGACGGCAGCGGGCCATTTGTACACTGGCGTCGCAACCTTTTGCAATGCGCGGGGGCGGGCTCGGATCAGGCCGCGTCGGTTTCCGGGGCTGTATATAGGGTTTTGTAACATTTGCTCATGCTTGGTCATGGCCTGGCCTAATGCTTGCCGATTCACAGGACGAACGATACTGGCGTCTGTCATGGTCGCGGCCCATAGTCAGACCAAAGCCCCTATAAAGAGACTGGCCATGACCAAGACTCTCCATCACCGTGCGTGCCATCTATGTGAAGCCATCTGTGGCTTGACCCTGGAAACCACCCAAGCCGAAGACGGCAGCCTGGCGATCACCTCGATCAAGGGCGACGCGTTGGACACCTTCAGCCGTGGTCATATCTGCCCAAAGGCGGTGGCGTTGCAGGATATCCAGAATGACCCGGACCGCCTCCACCAGCCGATGTTGCGAACGGGCAGCGAATGGCGAGCGATCCCTTGGGACGAAGCGTTTTCCTTGGTCGCCGAGCGGCTGTCGAGTATCCAGGCCCGGCACGGGCAGAATGCGGTGGGGGTGTATCAGGGCAACCCCAGTGTGCACAACTATGGGCTGATGACTCACAGCAACTACTTCCTCGGCCTGCTCAAGACGCGCAATCGGTATTCCGCGACCTCTGTGGATCAGTTGCCTCATCACCTCACCAGCCACTTGATGTACGGCCATGGTCTGCTGCTGCCGATCCCGGACATCGATCACACCGACTTTATGCTGATCCTGGGTGGCAACCCGCTGGCTTCCAACGGCAGCATTATGACCGTGCCAGATGTGGAGAAGCGCCTTAAGGCCATTCAGTCCCGGGGCGGCAAAGTGGTGGTGGTAGATCCTCGGCGCAGTGAAACGGCGGCGATTGCTGATCAACACCTATTCGTGCGGCCCGGTGGGGATGCGGCGCTGTTGTTCGGTGTGCTCAACACCTTGTTTACCGAAAACCTGACACGCGCCAGTCATTTACCGGTAGACGGTCTTGAGGACGTTCGCCGTGCTATCGCAGGCTTTACTGCCGAGGCCATGAGCCGCCAGTGTGCGGTGCCTGCCGAACAGATCCGCCAATTAGCGCGGGACTTTGCCGCAGCGGACAAGGCCGTGTGTTATGGGCGTATGGGTGTGTCGACCCAGGCGTTTGGCACGCTCTGCCATTGGTTGGTGCAGTTGATCAACCTGGTCACCGGCAACCTGGACCGGGTTGGCGGCGCCTTGTGCACCACCCCCGCGGTGGACCTGGTGGCGTCGACCGGCGGGGGGCATTTCAACCGCTGGCAAAGCCGGGTTTCCGGGCGTCCGGAGTACGGCGGCGAGTTGCCGGTGTCGGTCCTGGCTGAAGAAATGCTTACTGACGGCGAAGGGCAGATTCGCGCATTGGTCACGGTAGCGGGCAATCCTGTGCTGTCGACCCCTAACGGTCGCCAGTTGGAGCAGGCGCTGGATGGGTTGGAGTTCATGGTCAGTATCGATCTTTACATCAACGAGACCACTCGGTACGCCGATCTGATTTTGCCGTCCACCTCGGCCCTGGAAAACGATCACTACGACACCACCTTCAACATGTTTGCGGTACGTAACGTCACCCGGTTCAACCGCGCGATCTTGCCCAAGCCTGAAGGGGCCTTGCATGACTGGGAAATTTTCGTCGGTCTGGCCACCGCCTTTGCGGCGCAGACCGGTGTTGTGCTTAAACCGACGATGCCGCCGGCCAAGATGATCGACTTCGGACTGCGTGCCGGGGCGTATGGTGATGCGTCGAGTCATAAGCTGTCGGTTGCGATGCTGGACGATCACCCCCATGGCGTGGATTTGGGGCCGTTGCAGCCCAATCTTTCTGCGCGCTTGAAAACGGCTGACGGCAAGGTTCAGGCCGCGCCTGCTGTGATTCTTGCCGACCTGGCGCGCTTCGCCGCGCAGCCGCTGCCCATGGCTGACGAACTGCTGCTGATTGGCCGTCGGCATGTGCGCAGCAATAATTCCTGGATGCATAATTATCATCGCTTGGTGAAGGGCAAGCCCCGACATCAATTGCTGATGCATCCCGATGACCTTGTCAGTCGGCAACTGAGTGATGGTCAGCGGGTTCGCGTGAGTTCGCGCATTGGCATGATCGAGGTAGAGGTGCTGGCCAGTCTGGAGATGATGCCCGGGGTCGTCAGCCTGCCCCATGGCTGGGGCCACGCTCGCCCGGGCGTCAAGATGACCATCGCCAGCGGGCAACCGGGGGCGAGCGCGAATGACTTGACCGACGAGCGGCAGTTGGATGAGCTATCGGGGAACGCTGCGCTCAATGGCGTTCCGGTCCAGGTAGCAGCGGCCTGAGCACCCGGCTGGAATTTTGCGTTACAATGCGCCACCGTGCCGACCTGTGAGTCGCAAAGTTCCAGCCGAGGTGTTCCATGGATATCATCGAAACGATCAAAGAGCAGATTGCCAATAACACCATTCTGCTTTACATGAAGGGCGCCCCTAACGCTCCTCAGTGCGGTTTCTCCGCGAAGGCTTCCCAGGCTGTTATGCAGTGTGGCGAGAAGTTCGCTTACGTGGATATCCTGCAAAACCCGGAAATCCGCGCCAACCTGCCGAAGTACGCCAACTGGCCGACTTTCCCACAGCTGTGGGTAGCCGGTGAGCTGGTTGGCGGTAGCGATATCATCACTGAAATGGCAGCTGATGGTTCGTTGCAGACGCTGATCAAAGACGCAGCGGCAAATGCGGCGGCCAAGACTGACGCTTGATTCGCCTGCAATAAAAAGCCCCGCTTCTCGTGAGAGAGCGGGGCTTTTTTGTGGGGTTTTACCGGCAAGCCGATAAGGCTTATTCGCCCATCTGCGATTGCAGGTAATTTTCCAGGGTGACCTTGTCGATCAGGCCCAATTGGGTTTCCAGCCAGTCGATGTGTTCTTCCTGATCTTCCAGGATATCTTCCAGCAATTCACGGCTGCCGAAATCGCCTTGGGCTTCGCAGTGAGCGATGGCCGCCTTGAGGTCGCTGTGGCTCTTGCGTTCAAAGCCCAGGTCGCTGCCGATCATTTCCTGGGTGTGCTCGCCGATGTTCAGCTTGCCCAGGTCCTGGACGTTCGGTAGGCCTTCCAGGAACAAAATGCGCTTGATCAGCGCGTCTGCATCCTTCATGGCTTTGATGGATTCTTTGTATTCGCGCTTGCCAAGCTTTTCCAGGCCCCAATCGTCGTACATGCGTGCATGCAGAAAGTACTGATTGATCGCGACCAGTTCATTGGCAAGGATTTTGTTGAGTTGCTGGATGACTGAGATGTCGCCTTTCATGACTGGGGTCCTGCCCTGTAATAGCTGTGTATAGGGCGGAGTTTGAGCGGCGAAAACCTCAGTGTCAAACCTAAGTTATTGAATAATAAATGAAAATTAATCGGAATAAGAATGTTTGTGTTCCGCGTCTTGGGGCTAACTAATTGAATTACAGGCATAAAAAAACCGGACACTAAGTCCGGCTCTTTAAAACACGCCTATTTAAGCGTGTGTAAATTCTGCTGAGTAGGGGAGTGCTGCCTGGGCTGTCTGCAGCTGCGTCAGGGTTTCCCGTACCACTTGCTTGGCGAGGCAGGCACATTTGCCACATTGGCTGGCAACGCCGGTGGTTTCACGTACTTCCTTATAGCTGCAGCAACCTTCATAGATTGCTTCGCGGATTTGTCCGTCGGTGACGCCAGTACAGAGGCACACATACATAGGGAGAACCGTCGCGGGGTTAAGGCTTAAGTGCGATGGATCTTAATGTTAACGAGAATGATTGTCAAAGTAGATTCGTAGGGTATTTGCCCGCACCGCCCTCACGCTGACGAACGGTTTTTTCAGTGTATGATGGTCGGTCTTCACGAAGCGTGACTGCGTCACAGGGCTGTCGCTTGAATGCGGCAGACTCAGGGCCGGTCCTTTTACTTCAATCGTCACCCTTACATCAGGAGATACCTAATGAGCGTACTCGTCGGCAAACAAGCCCCGGATTTCGACGTACCTGCCGTGCTCGGCAATGGCGAAATCGTTGACAGCTTCAAACTGTCTGAAGCCATTAAAGGCAAATACGGCCTGGTGTTCTTCTACCCGCTGGACTTCACTTTCGTCTGCCCTTCGGAGCTGATCGCTCTGGACCACCGCATGGACGATTTCAAGGCGCGTAACGTTGAAGTGGTCGCCGTTTCCATCGACTCCCATTTCACCCACAACGCCTGGCGCAACACTGCCATCAACGATGGCGGCATCGGCAAAGTCAAATACACCATGGCTGCCGACATGAAGCACGACATTGCCAAGGCTTACGACGTTGAGTCCGAAGGCGGCGTGGCTTTCCGTGGCGCGTTCCTGATCGATGACAAAGGCGTTGTCCGCTCGCAGATCATCAACGACCTGCCGCTGGGCCGTAACATGGAAGAGCTGATTCGCCTGGTCGACGCTCTGCAATTCCACGAAGAGCACGGCGAAGTGTGCCCTGCCAACTGGAAGAAGGGCGACAAAGGCATGAACGCTTCGCCAGAAGGCGTTGCGGCTTACCTGACCGAGAACGCTGGCAAGCTGTAAGCCAGAATCGAGGTACAAAAAAACCGGCCTGTGACAGGCCGGTTTTTTTATAGGCGGGATTTGAACTCAGTCGCCGAAGTCTTCCCAGCCGCCCATCTGCTTCCAGCGGTTGACGATGCCGCAGAACAGATCAGCTGTCTTTTCTGTGTCGTATCGGGCCGAGTGGGCTTCGCGACCGTCGAAATCGATACCGGCGGCCTGGCAGGCTTTGGCCAATACGGTCTGACCGTAGGCGAGGCCGGCAAGGGTTGCGGTGTCGAAGCTGGAGAACGGGTGAAACGGGTTGCGCTTCATGTCCAACCGCGCCACGGCTGCGTTCAGGAAACCCAGGTCGAAGCTGCTGTTATGCCCGACCAGGATCGCGCGTTTGCAGCCATTGGCCTTCAACGCCTTGCGCACTCCACGGAAGATATCGGTCAGCGCTGCTTCTTCACTCACCGCCATGCGCAGTGGGTGATCAAGCTTGATCCCTGTGAACTCCAGGGCTGCCGCTTCAATGTTGGCACCTTCAAACGGCTCGACGCGGAAGAAGTGGGTGTGTTCTGGATACACAAAGCCCTGTTCGTCCATGCCGATGGTCGTCGCGGCAATTTCCAGCAGCGCGTCGGTGGCGCAATTGAAACCGCCGGTTTCTACGTCGATAACGACAGGCAGGTAGCCACGGAAACGTTCGGCCATCGGGTGGCGCGAACCACCACCGCCGTGTTCCTGGTCGTCATCGTAATGGTCTTCACTCACTTGCTTTCCTCCAGCAGGCGCCAGCGCAGTGTTTCACCGGCGCGCAGCGGGATAACGGTCAGCTCGCCAAATGGCAGGCTGGCAGGGGCGGTCCAGTCTTCACGGACCAGGGTAATGCGGTCGGTATTCGCCGGCAGGCCATAGAAACGTGGGCCGTTGAGGCTGGCGAAACCCTCGAGTTTGTCCAAGGCGTTGCGTTGTTCGAACGCTTCTGCGTACAGCTCGATGGCGGCATAAGCGGTGTAGCAACCGGCACAGCCGCACGCGGCTTCCTTGGCGTGCTGGGCGTGAGGCGCGGAGTCGGTGCCGAGGAAAAACTTCGGATTACCGCTGGTCGCGGCATCCAGCAAGGCCACCTGGTGGGTATTGCGCTTGAGGATTGGCAGGCAATAGAAGTGCGGCCGAATCCCGCCCACCAGCATGTGGTTGCGGTTGTACAGCAGGTGATGGGCGGTGATGGTTGCGCCTACGTTGGCCGAGGCCTCGGTGACGAACTGCACGGCATCGGCCGTGGTGATGTGCTCGAACACCACCTTGAGGGTCGGGAATAGCTCGACCACGCGGCGCATGTGCTCGTCGATGAAGATCTTCTCGCGATCGAACACGTCCACGTCGCCACGGGTAACTTCACCGTGGATCAGCAGCGGCATGCCCACTTCGGCCATGGCTTCGATAGCGGGCAGGATCTTGTCGATACTGGTCACGCCGGAGTCGGAGTTGGTGGTCGCGCCAGCAGGGTACAGCTTGGCGGCGTGCACATAACCGCTGGCTTTGGCCTCGCGAATTTCTTCGGGCTGGGTGCGGTCGGTGAGGTAGAGCACCATCAACGGTTCGAAGCGGCTGCCGGCCGGTCGTGCAGCGAGGATACGCTGGCGATAGGCATCGGCTTCAGCGGCGTTACGCACCGGTGGTACCAGGTTAGGCATGATGATGGCGCGGCCAAACGTACGCGCTACATCGGCCACGGTTTGGGGCAACGCAGCACCATCGCGAAGATGAATATGCCAGTCGTCGGGACGCAGCAGGGTCAGGCGGTCGGACATTGGGGATTCCAGGCGGGTCAATCTGGTGGGAATGCTACCGGAAAAGACTCTTGCAGGCACTCGCTATCAAGTTTTGCAGGATGCATCCGATAGCCTTTCGTATGCCTTATCGATGTATGACGCTTTGAAGTGTTGTAGAAACCAGTGGAGCCTCCCGTGCGCCAGCATTATCTAGCCCTGCTCAGTGTGTTCGCCAGCCTGCCTGCGATGGCCCTCACGTTCCAGACACGTCTGGAGAATATTGAGTGGAAAGTAGAGGGCGACAAGTTCGAGTGCCGCCTGACCCAACCGATCACCGATTTCGGTTCGGGTGAGTTCGTGCGCCGGGCGGGTGAGCAGGCGACGTTCCGTCTGAAAGCCTATAACGGATCGCTGGGCGCAGGATCGGCCACCTTGTTGGCTGCCGCTGCCCCTTGGCAGCCCGGTCGGGGTGACATCAACCTCGGTGCCGTACGTGCTGGCAGCGGTGATGTGCTGTTCAACAGCTCTCAAGCCCAGGCTGGGCGTCTGTTCAACGGTTTGCTCGATGGCCGCTCGCCCACCGTGCGGCACTATGGGCGTGAGGGCGGCTATTCAGAAATTCGCCTGCTGCCGGTGAAATTCAACAAGGCCTACAGCGACTATCAGCTGTGCACGGCCAAGTTGTTGCCGATGAATTACGATCAGGTCAAGCAGACTGAAGTCGGCTTCCCTGGGGGGGCATCGAGCTCGACGCCGCGGCCAAGCAGAAGCTGGCAGTGATTCTCGAATTCATGAAAGCGGATCCTACCGTCAACCATGTCGAATTGAATGGCCATTCGGACAACAGTGGCAATCGCCTGAGCAATCGCGATGTTTCACGCCGCCGCGCGCTGGCGGTGATGGACTACTTCAAGGCCAATGGTATCCAGGAGTCCCAGATTACCCTGCGTTTCCATGGCGAAAGTTACCCCTTGGCGCCCAATACCAATGCCGCCAACCGGGCCCGCAACCGCCGTGTGAATATTCAGCTCGAACGTGTGGCTGTCCCCGAGAAACCGGCGCCCCAGGCGGCGGGGCCGAGCAACCCAGCACACGCCTCCTGACGTGCGACCATCGGTCGCTCGCTCGACATAATCTGTCGCTTTATCTTCATTTGCTGTCGCGCCCCTGTAAATCCACGGTTTTGATCGGTAGAATCGACGCCTTTCCGTACAACCCCGTGGAGTGATGGCATGGCCGACGTAAACAAGGTCGTTCTCGCGTATTCCGGCGGCCTGGACACTTCGGTGATCCTCAAGTGGCTGCAGGATACTTATAACTGTGAAGTGGTGACCTTCACCGCTGACCTGGGTCAGGGCGAAGAGGTCGAACCTGCACGTGCCAAGGCGCAAGCCATGGGCGTGAAAGAGATCTACATTGACGACCTGCGCGAAGAATTCGTCCGCGATTTCGTCTTCCCGATGTTTCGCGCCAACACCGTCTATGAAGGCGAGTACCTGCTGGGTACCTCCATCGCACGTCCGCTGATCGCCAAGCGCCTGATCGAAATCGCCAACGAAACCGGCGCTGACGCCATTTCCCATGGCGCTACCGGCAAGGGCAACGACCAGGTACGTTTCGAGCTGGGTGCCTACGCGCTCAAGCCCGGCGTGAAAGTGATTGCCCCTTGGCGTGAATGGGACCTGCTGTCCCGTGAAAAGCTGATGGATTACGCTGAAAAACATGCAATCCCGATCGAGCGTCATGGCAAGAAGAAATCCCCGTACTCGATGGACGCCAACCTGCTGCACATCTCCTATGAAGGCGGCGTGCTGGAAGACACCTGGACCGAGCACGAAGAAGACATGTGGAAATGGACCGTCTCCCCGGAGAACGCTCCAGACAAGCCGCAGTACCTGGAGCTCACCTACCGCAACGGCGACATCGTCGCACTGGACGGCGTCGAAATGACCCCGGCCACTGTGCTGGCGACCCTGAACCGTATCGGTGGCGAACACGGTATCGGCCGTCTCGACATCGTAGAGAACCGCTATGTGGGCATGAAGTCCCGTGGCTGCTACGAAACCCCAGGCGGCACCATCATGCTGCGCGCTCACCGCGCCATCGAGTCCATTACCCTGGACCGCGAAGTGGCTCACCTCAAAGACGAGCTGATGCCCAAGTACGCCAGCCTGATCTACACCGGCTACTGGTGGAGCCCAGAGCGTCTGATGCTGCAACAGATGATCGACGCCTCCCAGGCTCACGTGAACGGCGTTGTGCGCCTGAAACTGTACAAGGGTAATGTGATCGTTACCGGCCGCAAGTCTGATGATTCGTTGTTCGACGCCAACATCGCCACCTTCGAAGAAGATGGCGGCGCTTACAACCAGGCTGACGCAGCAGGCTTTATCAAGTTGAACGCATTGCGCATGCGCATTGCCGCTAATAAAGGCCGCTCGTTATTCTGAGTGTTTAGCTTGTTTTGAAGAATGGCCCCTTGTTCAAGGGGCCATTTTTTTTGCCTGAGTATTCTAAATAGATCGGTATCGTTTAACGTTGTTTAATCAGTGTTCAAACTTATTCGAATAAGGTGTTTTTTCTCGATTGCTGTGTGCTGTCTGCGATTTTTTGTAGGGAGGAATGAATTTTTTACATCTGCATAGGAACTAGTCTTACAGATAATTCACTCATGTGGGTGCGGGAGAACATGTGAGAGACCTAAGACTCTGTAGTAAATAGGGATGTAAAAAAATATGTTAAATGGAACTGAAACTACCGACTTTTCTCCACCAGCTCCAGTATCCGTAGTCGAAAGACAAGGGGCATTTCCTGATAGTTGTGTGGGGCTCGTTCACGTTCTGCCCTTGGTAACCTGGAAATTTTACTCAAAATGTGTGATGGGACGGAAAGGTCTGAAAGGCTCCATAAAACCGGAAACATTCGAATCGGTGTTTTTTTGTAGGGCGTTTCCTTTATCGCTGTGGGTTGGGTCTCTGCTTGCTGTTGCTCGGGGGGGGACGCTATGCCAACTATGAAACGACTAGGCTATTGTGCTTGCTCTAAATAATTCGAACAGCGAAATTGGACTTTCTCATGAATAAAGTGCTGATCGTGGATGATCATCCCGTCATTCGTCTTGCTGTGCGTATGCTAATGGAGCGTCATGGTTATGAGGTCGTTGCCGAGACCAATAACGGTGTCGATGCGTTGCAACTTGCGCGGGAGCATATGCCGGACATTGTCATATTGGATATTGGGATTCCTAAACTCGATGGCCTGGAAGTTATTTGCAGGTTGTCGTCTGCCAAACAACCTATACCCTTTAAGGTGCTGGTGCTCACATCCCAGGCCCCAGGTCACTTTTCCATGCGTTGTATGCAGGCGGGCGCTGCGGGTTATGTGTGCAAACAGCAGGACTTGACTGAATTGCTGAGTGCGATCAAAGCGGTTTTGTCGGGTTACAGCTACTTTCCAAACCAGGCACTCAACTCGGTACGCTCCACCATGGGCAACGCCAGTGAGGCTGATATGGTCGAGCGGTTGTCAGGCAGGGAAATGATGGTGTTGCAGCAACTGGCTCGGGGCCGGACGAACAAGGAAATCGCCGACGGTATGTTCCTCAGCAACAAGACTGTCAGCACCTACAAGACTCGCTTGTTGCTTAAGCTCAATGCTCGTTCCCTGGTGGATTTGATCGAACTGGCCCAGCGCAACGGCTTGGTATAGAAGGCTTGCAGGCTGCACCTAGCCCAGCATAGTCCGCAGAAAAAAGCCTCCGTAAGGGAGGCTTCCGGCCCTCGACCGCTGGCTTAGAGATCGAAGTCGTAGTCGGCCAGTTGTTTTTGCAAGCGTCGTTCTTCCAGAAGATTGTCGATAGTACGGCGTTTGCTCAGATTGGTCTTGGCGACCTCTATCACGGGAGCCTCTGCACCATCATCATCCGACTCAACGAGGTCGTCTTCCACATCCAACTGTTCTTTGTCAGTGCTCATAACGTTAACTCCGGAGTAAGACTGCCGTTGGCGCTCCTTATAACGATAATCCATGAACGGGTAAAAAAGATTTTTTCAATCGACTGATCGAGAAAACTAATGCCCCCTCAATCGTCCGACGTTTTGTCCTTGTATTCGCACAGGTCTTCGATACGGCAGCTGCCGCAGCGTGGCTTGCGTGCCTGGCAAACGTAGCGCCCGTGCAGGATCAGCCAATGGTGGGAGTCGAGCAAGTAGGGCTTTGGCACGAACTTCATCAACTGCTTTTCTACCTCAACCACGTTCTTGCCACGTGCAATGCCCGTTCGGTTGCTGACCCGGAAGATATGAGTGTCCACGGCCATGGTCAGTTGCCGGAATGCAGTGTTGAGCACAACGTTGGCGGTTTTGCGGCCCACACCCGGCAAGGCTTCCAATGCTTCACGGGTTTGCGGCACTTCGCTTCCATGCAGCTCTACCAGCAGGCGGCAGGTCTCAATGACGTTTTTGGCCTTACTGTTGTAGAGGCCAATGGTCTTGATGTATTCCGACAACCCATCCACGCCTAACGCATAAATCGCCTCTGGCGTGTTTGCCACGGGATACAGCTTGGCCGTGGCCTTGTTGACGCCAACGTCCGTGGATTGGGCCGACAGGATCACCGCAATCAGCAACTCGAACGGCGAGGAGTATGCCAGTTCGGTCTTGGGTTCCGGATTGTCTTCGTGAAGTCTGCGGAAAATTTCCAGGCGTTTTGCGGCGTTCATGAGGCAGAAGATTCCTTGTTGGCGAGCAACGTGGTTTCGAATAGTGGGCCCAAGCCTGGAACCCTGCTACCAGTCACCGTGAAGTCTGAATTCCGAGCGCCCATCGATAGCGTGAGTACAACCATACTTGGCGGCGTGCCCAGCCACACGTCAAGCACCATGGGCATCTACCTGACGCTGGGCTTCTTCGAGCTTGTTTTGCGCATCGGCCAATTGTTGTGCATCGGCCTGTTGATCCTGGGCTTTCTTCAATTCGGCGCGGCGCATCGCCAGTTGGATTTTGGCGCGCTTGAGGCCAGCGGTGTTGCTCACAGGTGCTGCGGGAGTGTTAGCGGGTTCAAGCTTGGCCAGTGCCTGCTCAGCTGCCTCAAACTGTTGTTGTAGGACGATCAACTGGGATTGCTGCTCAAACGTCGGCGGATGCCCGAAGGCTTTCAATGATTTATGCAACTGAGCGCGGCTCATCGCGACATTGACTTTGGCTTTTTTCACCGCCGCGTCCTGTGCGGCCTGTGCTCCATCCAGCGGCACAGGCGTCACCTGCGCTGGACGTTTGGCCCGCGCCAGACGTTCGGCGAGCTTGTGGTCCTCTTCCCGTTGCAGGCGCGCGTTACGTTGCTCGAAGCGCCAACGTGCGCGATTGCGCTTGATATCGCGCTCATGCCGTTCTTCGTCGTTGGCCGCCAAGCCGCCTACGATAGGCAGTACGGTGATCGGAGGACGCATCTCGATGCAGTCTACCGGGCAGGGCGCGACGCAGAGGTCACAGCCCGTGCACTCGTCGATAATCACTGTGTGCATAAACTTGGCAGCGCCGACGATGGCATCCACCGGGCAGGCCTGGATGCACTTGGTGCACCCGATGCACTCGGCCTCGCGGATATACGCAACCTGCGCAGGCGCCTCGCCACGGGTGGTGTCCAGTTCCAGCAGCGGCAGGCTCAGCAACTGCGCCAGGCCCGCAATCGTTTCATACCCACCCGGCGGGCACTTATTGATGGCCTCGCCCTGGGCGATGCCCTCGGCGTAAGGCTTGCACCCTGGGTGTCCGCACTTGCCGCATTGGGTCTGCGGCAGCAGTGCGTCGATACGTTGAATCAGGCTCATGTTTTGATCATTGCATTGAAGCCCCGGAATACCAGCGCCATCAGCTCGACCGGTAGGCCGCGAAAAGGTAGGAAAATGTCATTGCCCGCGATCTGCTGGCGTAAGTCGCTGAACAGTCTCAGCAACGGCCAAAAACCGAGACCGACGTCCAGGCTCATCGCGAACATGTGAGGTAGGACCTTTGCGTGTGAGTCCACAGCAATACCAGGCCCAACACGCCCGCGTTATCCAGCCATAAGCTACCTATAGCCCTGTCGCCGAGACGACAGGGCTGTATTGCAGCGTTACTTGATGCGCTGACCCGGCTTGGCGCCGCTATCAGGGCTCAGCAGGTAGATCTCTTCACCCCCAGGGCCGGCCGCCATCACCATGCCTTCGGAGATACCGAACTTCATTTTTCGAGGCTTGAGGTTGGCGATCATCATGGTCAGGCGACCATCGAGTTTGGACGGATCCGGATAAGCGCTCTTGATCCCGGAAAACACATTGCGTTGCTCGTCACCGATATCCAGCGTCAGGCGCAGCAGTTTGTCGGCACCTTCTACGGCTTCCGCCTTGATGATAAGCGCAACACGGAGGTCAACGGCGGCAAAGGCGTCAAACTCGATTTCCGGAGAAAGTGGGTCTTTGGCCAATTCACCATTGCCTGTTGGTGCAGTCGAACCGGTGTCGGTCTGGCTAGCAACGAGGTCTTCTTTCGAAGCGTCGGTCATGGCTTGGACTTTTACCGGATCGATGCGGGTCATCAGCGGCTTGAACTCGTTCAACTGGTGGTTGCTGAGCAAGGTGGTGTGGTCGTTCCAGGTCAGTGGCGCAACATTGAGGAACGCCTCCGCGTCGGCTGCCAGCAACGGCAGAACCGGTTTGAGGAAGATCACCAACTGGCGGAACAGATTGACACCTGTGGCGCAGATCGCCTGCACTTCCGCCTGCTTGCCTTCCTGCTTGTTCAACGACCACGGGGCCTTATCGGCGATCCAGGCGTTGGCGCGGTCGGCCAGGCCCATGATCTCGCGCATCGCGCGGGCAAAGTCGCGGGCTTCATAGGCGTCGGCGATGCTTGGCGCGGCGGCCCGGAACGCATCGGTCAGTTCCGGTGCGGCATTTTCTGCCACCAGTAAGCCGGCGTTGCCCTTGTGGATAAATCCGGCGCAACGGCTGGCGATGTTCACGACTTTGCCCACAAGGTCCGAGTTGACCTTCTGTACGAAGTCTTCCAGGTTCAGGTCGAGGTCGTCGACGCCACGGCCCAATTTGGATGCGTAGTAGTAGCGCAGGTATTCCGGGGACAGGTGGTCCAGGTAGGTGCGCGCCTTGATGAATGTGCCACGGGACTTGGACATCTTCTGCCCGTTGACCGTCAGGTAGCCGTGCACGGCAATGCCAGTAGGCTTGCGGTAGCCCGAACCTTCGAGCATCGCTGGCCAGAACAGTGCGTGGAAATTGACGATGTCCTTGCCGATGAAGTGGTACAGCTCGGCGGTGGAGTCCTTGCCCCAGAACGCGTCGAAGTCCAGCTCCGGCGTACGGTCGCAGAGGTTCTTGAAACTGGCCATGTAGCCGATCGGTGCGTCCAGCCACACATAGAAGTACTTGCCTGGCTCGTCTGGGATCTCGAAGCCGAAGTACGGCGCGTCGCGCGAGATGTCCCACTGTTGCAGGCCCGCATCCAGCCATTCGGCGATCTTGTTGGCCACGGCATCCTGAAGGGTGCCGCTGCGGGTCCAGGTTTGCAGCATCTGCTGAAAATCCGGGAGCTTGAAGAAGAAGTGTTGGGAATCCTTGAGCACCGGTGTGGCGCCGGAGATGGCCGACTTCGGATCCTTCAGATCGGTGGGCGCATAGGTCGCACCGCATTTTTCGCAGTTGTCGCCGTACTGGTCTTCGGTGCCGCATTTCGGGCAGGTGCCCTTGATGAAGCGATCGGCCAGGAACATTTTCTTTTCCGGGTCGAAATACTGTGTGATCGAACGCTGGGCAATGTGCCCGGCGTCGCGCAGCCGCAGGTAGATCTGGTTCGACAGTTCGCGGTTTTCTTCAGCGTGAGTCGAGTGGAAGTTATCGAAATCCACCAGGAACTCGGCAAAGTCGGCGCTGTGTTCAGCCTGCACATTGGCGATCAGTTGTTCCGGGGTGATGCCTTCCTTTTCGGCGCGCAGCATGATGGCCGAACCGTGGGCGTCGTCCGCGCAGACATAAATGCATTGGTTGCCGCGATGCTTCTGGAAGCGCACCCACATATCGGTCTGGATGTACTCAAGCATATGGCCAAGATGGATAGAACCATTGGCATAGGGCAGGGCGCTGGTGACGAGGATCTTGCGTGGCTCGGACATGGGGCTCGGCTACTTGATGAAACGGAGGTCGGCCACTATAAAGCGCCAGGAAATTTATTTCACCCCGTGGCGCTGTTTCAGCATCTTCCCCATCTTCGAAAGCATGCCGTTAAGCGGCCGGAACGGTTAGGATAGCCGCCTGTTTCAGTCAGTCTTTTTTCGGGAGTAGCCCATGAGCGCCGTGAATCGCGCAGCGGTGGAAGCCGTTCTTCGCCAGTACACCGACCCCTATTTGAATCAGGACCCGGTCAGTGCCGGTTGTGTGCGCGCCATTGAGGTCCAGGGCGATCAGGTGTCGGTCCACCTGGAGCTGGGCTATGCCGCCGGTCTGTTCAAGAGTGGCTGGGCGCAGATGCTGCAAATCGCCATTGAAGGTCTGGATGGTGTGGCATCTGCCAAGGTCGACATCCAGTGCGTAATCGCGCCGCACAAGGCTCAGGCGCAGATCCCGGGCCTGGCTAACGTCAAGAATGTAATTGCCGTGGCGTCCGGCAAGGGCGGCGTGGGGAAATCCACCACGGCTGCCAACCTTGCCCTGGCGCTGGCACGTGAAGGCGCGCGAGTGGGCATTCTAGACGCTGATATCTATGGTCCAAGCCAAGGCGTGATGTTCGGAATTGCAGAAGGCACGCGGCCGAAGGTCAAGGATCAGAAGTGGTTCGTGCCTATCGAATCTCTTGGCGTGGAAGTCATGTCCATGGCGTTCCTGACCGATGACAACACGCCGATGGTATGGCGTGGCCCGATGGTCTCCGGCGCCTTACTGCAATTGGTTACGCAGACCGCCTGGGGCGATTTGGATTACCTGGTCATCGACATGCCGCCAGGCACTGGCGATATCCAACTGACCCTCGCGCAGAAAGTCCCTGTGGCCGGCTCGGTGATCGTGACCACGCCCCAGGACTTGGCGCTGCTCGATGCCAAAAAAGGTGTGGAGATGTTCCGTAAGGTCAACATCCCGGTGCTGGGTGTCGTGGAGAACATGGCCGTGCACATTTGCTCCAACTGCGGCCACGCTGAGCATCTGTTTGGTGAAGGCGGCGGTGAAAAGCTGGCGACCCAGTACGGGGTTGAATTGCTGGCTTCGTTGCCGTTGTCGATGGCGATTCGAGAACAGGCCGACGGCGGTAAACCTACTGTTGCGGCCGAGCCTGATGGTCAGATCGCCATGGTGTATCAGGAGCTGGCCCGTCACGTGGGTGCGCGGATCGTACTGCAGGAAGCATCAGCACCGGCAATGCCGACGTTTACGGTGAGCGAAGACTGAAAAGGTTGCGGCGAAAAAAGCCTCGCGTTGTCGGGGCTTTTTCTTGCTCGCAAAACCGCCCACGAATATTAGTTGCGCATTTACGCAATCAGGCGTGTAAGCAATCGCCTACTTTTGCGTAAGTGTTTGGGTTTTTTACCTGGCGTGTGCGGCTAAAATCGATGAAGGCATTTTCTATCTCTATGAAATATAAAGATTATTTATCGTCGCCAGAGAGCGATCACGTGTCGGTCGGCGATTTGGATCCCATTGAACTTCCCTTGGAACTCTCTAACATCAGTCCTGTGTCCACGGATTGACACAGCCATTAAGGAACGATGGCTCAGGGAACGTCGCAGGATGCGATTCATCAGGATGATGAAAAGGAATAAAGGGACTAGGGAAAAAATGTGGGCGGGTCATACCGCCCCTTTTTTTTGCCTGCAAAAAAGTAAATGCCTGCTCCAGAATGCAAAAAAGCCCCGGAAAGGGGCTTTTTCAGTTGGGCGGCGGCGCTATTAGCGCTCCAGGTGTTTGATCTTGCCTTTTTTACCATCCCAATCTTCTGCGTCAGGCAGCGAGTCTTTCTTCTCAGTGATGTTCGGCCAGATCTCCGCCAGCTCGACGTTCAACTGAATAAATTCCTGCATATCCGCCGGGACTTCATCCTCGGAGAAGATAGCGACGGCCGGGCATTCTGGTTCACACAGGGCGCAATCAATGCACTCATCCGGGTGGATGACCAGGAAATTCGGGCCTTCGTAGAAGCAGTCCACCGGACACACTTCGACGCAGTCGGTGTACTTGCACTTGATGCAGTTGTCGGTAACGACGAAGGTCATTTCTAATTTTCTCCTCAGGCGGCGGCAGCGAAACCCTGTGTGGCAGGGCTCGCGAGGTTCGGGAGCGATAGTCTGCAGGCCAGGCTAAGAGCCCGCAGCATCCCAAACCGCGCGAGAGTCTACCAGCTTGCAAGCGTCTGCGTTATATCCGAACTTGCAGTGCATATAACATTTCGAGCGCTTTACGCGGTGTTAAGCCGTCCAGGTCAAGCTTGGCTAGCTCATCCAGCACAGGGTGTGGCAGGCTGGCGAACATATCGCTCTGGTGAGGCGCGGCAGGTTTGTTGGCGGTCTTGGCTGGGCTGGTAACCACGGTTTCATGGGGCAGAGCCGTGGTTTCCAGGCGACTGAGGTGTTCACGGGCACGCACGATCACGTCGTTCGGCACTCCGGCCAATTGCGCCACCGCCAGTCCGTAACTTTGGCTGGCGGGCCCAGGCAACACATGATGCAGGAACACGATGCGTTCGTTGTGCTCAGTGGCATTGAGGTGAACGTTGGCCACCAGTGGCTCGCTTTCCGGCAGCACCGTCAGTTCGAAGTAGTGTGTGGCAAACAGTGTGTAAGCCCGCAGATGCGCCAATCGCTCGGCGGCTGCCCATGCCAGGGACAGACCGTCGAAGGTGCTGGTGCCGCGACCCACTTCGTCCATCAGCACCAGGCTGCGCTCGGTGGCGTTGTGCAGGATGTTGGCGGTTTCGCTCATTTCCACCATAAAGGTCGAGCGGCCACCGGCCAGGTCATCGCTGGAGCCGATCCGGGTGAAAATCCGGTCCACCAGGGACAGTTCGCAACTGGCCGCCGGCACAAAGCTGCCGATATGCGCCAGCAACACGATTAAAGCGGTCTGGCGCATGTAGGTCGATTTACCACCCATGTTAGGACCGGTGATCACCAGCATGCGTGTATCGTCGTCCAGGGACAGGTCGTTGGCGACGAACGGCGTGGTCAAGACCTGTTCCACCACCGGATGGCGGCCCTGCACGATGCGCATGCACGGTTCGCTGACAAAGCGTGGGCAGTTGAGATCAAGGTTCAACGCACGTTCGGCAAGGTTGCTCAATACATCCAGCTCCGCCAGGGCGGCGGCAGTGTCCTGCAGCGGCGCCAATTGGCTGATCAAGTCTTCGAGCAAGGTCTCATAGAGCATTTTCTCGCGGGCCAGGGCACGGCTCTTGGCTGACAGCGCCTTGTCTTCGAACTCTTTGAGTTCCGGTGTGATAAAGCGCTCGGCGCCTTTGAGGGTCTGGCGACGTTGATAATCGATCGGTGCCGACTCGGCCTGCTTGCTTGGTAACTCAATAAAGTAGCCGTGCACGCGGTTGTAGCCGACCTTCAGGTTGGCGAGACCGGTGCGGGCTTTTTCGCGGGCTTCCAGGTCAATCAGGAACTGCCCGGCGTTTTCGCTCAGGGCTTGCAGTTCATCCAGCTCACTGTCGTAACCGGTCTTCAATACACCGCCGTCACGGATGATCGCCGGCGGGTTATCGATGATGGCTTTTTCCAGCAGCGCGGCCAGTTCCGGGTAGGTGCCCGCCGTGATTGCGAGCTGTTGCAGGTGCGGCGTGTCCAACTCGGTCATCGCTACTTGCAACTGCGGCAGGGCGCCAAGGGCGTCGCGCAGGCGTGCCAAGTCACGAGGGCGCGCATTTCGCAGTCCAATCCGTGCCAGGATCCGCTCAATGTCACCGATTTCTTTCAGCTGTGGCTGGAGCTTTTCAAAGCGATAGCCATCCAGCAGGCATGTAATAGAGGTTTGACGCGCTTGCAGTACGCTCAGATCCCGCAGCGGACGATTCAGCCAGCGTGTCAGAAGGCGGCTGCCCATGGCAGTCTGGCAACGGTCGACCACCGATTGCAGCGTGTTGTCACGCCCGCCGGACAGGTTGGTGTCCAGTTCCAGATTGCGACGGCTGGCACCATCGAGCACCACGGTATCGTCCAGGCGCTCATGGCGCAGGCTGCGCAAATGCGGCAGGGCAGTGCGCTGGGTTTCCTTGGCGTAGCTGAGCAGGCAACCGGCGGCGCCGATGGCCAGGGTCAGGGTTTCGCAACCGAAGCCTTTCAGGTCTTGTACCGAGAACTGCTGGCACAGGCTTTTGAGCGCCGAATCACGCTCGAAATCCCACGGCGCACGGCGCTTGGTCCCACGACGTTTTTCCGCCGGCAGGTCCTTCGGCCAATCATCCGGGATCAGCAGTTCCACAGGATTGATGCGCTCCAGTTCCGCCAGCAAGTTCTCCCAGCCCTTGATCTCCAGCACGCTGAAATTGCCGCTGGTGATGTCCAGCACGGAAAGGCCGAACAGCCGTTCATCGCCCAACACCGCAGCGATCAGGTTATCGCGACGCTCATCCAGCAGCGCCTCATCACTCACCGTGCCCGGTGTAATGATGCGCACCACCTGACGCTCTACCGGCCCCTTGCTGGTCGCCGGGTCGCCGATCTGCTCACAGATCACCACCGACTCGCCCAGCTTCACCAGCTTGACCAGATAGCCTTCCAACGAATGGTAAGGAATCCCACACATTGGAATTGACTGTCCCGCCGACTGCCCGCGCGCGGTCAAGGTAATGTCCAGCAACTTGGCGGCCTTCTTCGCGTCTTCGTAGAAGATCTCGTAGAAGTCGCCCATGCGATAGAACATCAACTGATCAGGGTGCTGGTTTTTCAGGCGCCAGTATTGCTGCATCATTGGCGTATGGGAGGACAGATCGGAAGTGTGTTTACTCATCAGATAGTTAGCAAATTCGTTGAAAGGAGTGGGGCAAAGGTGGGCGCTCGGCCCTGCTGATTTTGCAATGGCCGCAAGGTTAACACGCGAGGTCGGCCCTTCGCAGGTCGCAAACGGCCAGGTAAAACGTAAAAAAGGGGCGGCGCATTTATTTAAATGCACCGCCCCTTTTGCCTTTCGGCCTGTGCTGAATATGGACGCCTCTCTCAGTACGAAACGGCGATAGCCTTGGCCAGTTGCATGTCGGACATAAGCGGCGCGGGGTAGGTCGAATGATAGTACCGAGATGCCCGTTCAAACTCGGCCCCGCGGATTTCGCCGTCCGAACCGATAAACGCAAGGGCGTCGGTTTTCGATGATGTAAAAAGCTTTGGCGCTTCGGTCGTGAGAGAAGTAGTGCCTGCAACCAAGATGGTTGGCACGAACGTGGAGTACATCAGCGCTTTATCGAAGGGGTTGGCATTTTCTGCCGCCACTGCCTGATTGCCCATCAGCACCATGACAGCGATTGTCAGCGTTTTCCATGAGTCCATTCGTCGATGTTTCCATTTTGATTTAAGGGCGGGACGATATCAGGGCCGGCCATTCCCCGCGGTCACCTCATCCGGGCGAAGCATAGAAGTGGTTGAGCACTGCCAGCTCAATCCCAGCCACTATTGCGCAGAGCACAACGAAGCCTCGGCTGAAGACCCGCTTACTATTGGATGAGGCTCCTTCTATCCAGTGCGCGTCGGTGTAGCTTGTGAACATCCCAATGAGCGCCAGTAGGGTGCATGTCTGCACCTTGCTCCAGAAGCTCTGATCTCGCCATGAAGTCATCCGTGTTATTCCATATAGCACATTGCCTAGCCAATCTTCGCTTTACTACTGCGCGCTGAGCTGAAGGCTGGAGGTCTGTTCGCCAAGCAGGTAATCGCAGATTTATAAGGTTGGCATCTATGGTCGCAGACAGCCGGAGTTGGATTGTAGGCGCTCATGCTTGGGGATATCTACAAATGGTCAGATTAAAGGGGAAGCGTATTCTTCAAGAACCTTGTTTATGAGCGAAGAGTCCTCTTTGTGGACTGCCAAAATGTCGTAGTAGTAAATTGTTCGTGTAGAGCGTCCAGTGTTTTGCTGCCAGATGTAGTTTATGAGCTGGACGATAATGCTCATCTCGCCTGTGCGAATGACGATTTCGCCAAAGTTGTCAAAAATCACCCAATCACAATAGCCTGCCTGCTGAAGCGCGCTGAGCGTTTTTAAATAGCCTGATTTTTGGTATTCGTGATCGTATTGGCATTCAAAGAAAAGGATTGGTTTGTGTTTTTTTATAACTACCATGGAAGAATCAAGTACATCGTAATCGAACCCGTCAACGTCACTTTTCAAGATGCGTATGCTGGATTCATTGGGGATCAGCTCATCCAGTGGCGACGATTTTAGGCCGCCCTCATTTTGTAATATCGCGTGTTTTGTCCCGTTTTGTCCGTCAAGTGAGACGTTGGAGATGTTTTTTCCTACCAGGGCTTTTATTGTAGTGACTTTTAAGTGGTTTATTGAGGTTTTTATTTTTTTGACATTATCTTCTAAGTGTCTGTAAAAAGAATCATCAGCTTCAATGCAGATATAATTAGCAGTGGTATTCTGTTCAGCCATGCCCGCTAATGAATCTCCGATATTGGCACCTATATCTATGATGGTTTCTGAGTCATTGATGTAGCGTGTTAGGTGTGGCAAGAACCTATCATATTTTGGGTGTTGTTTTTGAAAATCAGGTAACAGGTGGTGCGCTGGCAAGTTTATTGAAAAGCTTCTGTATTTATAGCTTATAGGTAACTTTGAGTATTTTCGAAGTTTTCTGATGATTCTTGATGTTAATTTTGAGATCAAACTTAAATTTCCTTGAGTAGTTTTTATTTTCCTAGCGTGCATTTAGGTATCCATTGACAGATTCTTCCTTTTGTATCTGTTATGCACGACTTGGTATCAAGGATCTTACGTTTAGAAATAGCCTAAGGGAATCCGCTTTCGAGGGCGGAACGATGATGACGGGAGTCTCGCCACTGGGATGAGTCCGTTTAGGCGGTAAAAAGGGTGTCAAATGCATAAAAATGCATCATTTATGCGATTAAGCATTTGCCATTCTCCAAGTCTCCCGTCACTATCCGCGTCATGCAAAAACGCAATGTTTCTATCGTTTTAAGAGAGCTGCTGGACCGCGACCGGATCTCTCCCACGGAGCTTCACCGGCGTACCGGTGTGCCTCAATCCACGTTGTCCCGGATCCTCAGCGGGAAGATCGCTGACCCGTCGGACAAGCACATTTCCCGTATTGCCGAATACTTCCGCATCAGCACCGACCAGTTGCGCGGGCGCGTGGCGGTGGGCGTTTCGCGAGATGACGAGCGAGATCCAATGCATTCGGAACTCAAGGACATTAGCCTTTGGGACGACGACACCCCCGTTAATGAGGACGAGGTGTCGATCCCCTTTCTGCGCGAGGTTGAATTGGCCGCTGGATCAGGAAGATTCGTCATCGAGGAAAGCGAGAAAGCCAGCCTGCGTTTTGGAAAGCGCAGCTTGCGGCATAACGGCGTGCAGTTCGACCAGGCCAAATGCGTAACGGTGCGTGGCAACAGTATGTTGCCGGTATTGCGCGATGGCGCGACGGTCGGGGTGAATGCCGGTAAGAGTGGCATCGGCGATATCGTGGATGGCGACCTGTATGCCATCAATCACAACGGGCAACTGCGGGTTAAACAGCTCTACCGCTTGCCTTCCGGGATTCGTCTGCGCAGCTTTAATCGTGATGAGCATCCTGATGAGGACTACAGTTTCCAGGATATCCAGGATGAGCAGATCAGAATCCTTGGCCACGTGTTCTGGTGGGGCATGTACGCTCGTTAACTCCCTTAAGTAAGACAAAACCCGCCGATGTGCGGGTTTTTTTTCCGCTTGCCAAAAGTCGTCAAGCCCTTTGCCCATGGGGCTATAAATGCATTAGCGCATTCATACTTTGAAAATAAATGCATTAATGCATTGACTGGATATCCATCCAGTCATACTCTTCATCTCAAGCCAGCCAACGAGGTCTGGTGGAGGCGGCAAGGATGCTGCTGAGGAAGACAAGGAAGGCATGCAATATTGGCAAGGACGCCACAAAAGCGATGGCAGGGATGCCAGGCAACACCGGCAAGGACGCCGACGCTTTTTAGTGACATCGCTTCAACAAGACAAGCAGAGATAGGCCGGCCTTAACGGTTCAGAGAGTTGGCAACTGGTCCGGGTGTGCAGCGTAAAGCCCGAAGCAGTTCTCCCGCAGACATGGATCATGGTCGGAAAAACATCGAGGAAAAATCCGTACCGCGCAAGCAGCGCCGAAGGGTTGAGGAGGTTATTACTGAAAAGCCTGGGCAATCGGGCTTTTTGGAATGCCTACCGACACATGGAGTTACCCGAACGCCGGCACGTTGCCGGCATTGATCAGCCAGGAGGCGTGAAATGACAAACGAGCTGCAAGTGTTGGCGGAAATGCCTATCTGGCTGGTGATCGTACTGGCCCTGATCGGAGGTGTATCCGGCGAAATGTGGCGTGCCGATAAGGAGGGCGCCCGCGGTTGGTCCCTGATGCGGCGCCTGGCGCTGCGGTCCGGCGCGTGCATGGTCTGCGGGGTTTCGGCACTGATGCTGTGCTACGCCGCCGGCATGTCGATCTGGACCGCCGGCGCCATTGGTTGCCTTACCGCCATGGCGGGGGCTGACGTGGCCATCGGGCTTTATGAACGTTGGGCGGCAAAGCGCATCGGGGTCAACGAAGTGCCGCCCTCTGGGCCTGATCAGCATTAACTGTTGCAAGGACGCAATGTAATGACACTTCTCAAAAATACGCCTCAACTGCCTTTGGCGATCGGGGACGCGCTGAAGGGCGCCTTTCCACGGTTGCGTGTAGGCAATCGCCATACCTTGACCGATGCCGAGAATAGGACGCGCGTGTTGATCAGCGTGGAACGTAATGGCCCCGGTGAACGTTCCCTTGAAGGGCGCAAGGCACAGGCCTTGTCGGTCTCACTCAGGGCCACGGTTGCGAGCGTGTCGTCGCCCTTTGACGCCTGTGATTTGGCCAGCCAACTGATGGATCTGGCCTTGGATAACCGCTGGGGCTTTGCGCCTGATCAGTGCGACTTGCCTACGTCGATCGTCGCCGCGCCGTCCCCACTCAGTGGTGCCGAAACGGACTACATCAGTTGGACCGTATCCTTCACTCAAACCCTCTACCTCGGCCCTGGTGTCGACATCGCGTCTTTTTCAGGATGAAACTGATGGTGATCACGCTGCCCCAACCCGCTCAAATCTTGCCGGGAGCCCGCCTTGGAGCAGGCATTTCTTTGCCCGTTTTAAGTATGCGCGCCGTCGCCCGCTAGTCTCTCCATTCTGTCTGTCGCTTGCACGGGGTATTTGCTCCTGTAGGGTAGGCCAATGCCCGCTAACTTCTGGAGACGACCGTGAAGGAAATCACTCAATTGGCCGCCGAACTGGGTCGCCGTTTACAGGTGCTCAATGCTCACGTCACCACGGCGGAGTCCTGCACCGGTGGAGGGATTGCGGAAGCTATTACGCGGATCCCCGGGAGTTCGGCATGGTTCGAGGCCGGATACGTCACTTACTCTAATCGTCAGAAGACCCGGCAGTTGAATGTGCCGGAAACATTGTTTCCGAAAGTGGGCGCCGTCAGCCAGGAAGTGGTGGAGGCCATGGTGCGCGGTGCGCAGGAAAAAAGCCTGTCGCGATTCGCTGTTGCAGTCAGCGGCGTGGCGGGGCCTGACGGCGGTTCGCCGGACAAACCGGTAGGCACTGTCTGGCTGGCCTTTGGTGTGGGTGATGAGGTCACGGCCGAGCTCGCGCACTTCCCGGGCAACCGCGATGAGGTCCGCCGACAAACGGTAAAGGCCGCGCTTGAGGGCTTGTTGCGACGAGCTGCAGCAGAAATAGAAAATCAGGGGTAGGCGATCTCCAATCTTTGTGGAACAATACTGTCTACTTATACAGGTGTTGGCCGCCCCGGCCTTATTGATTACGTGAGGACTTTAATGGACGACAACAAGAAGAAAGCCTTGGCTGCGGCCTTGGGTCAGATCGAACGTCAATTCGGCAAGGGTGCCGTAATGCGTATGGGCGATCACGACCGTCAGGCGATCCCGGCTATCTCCACTGGCTCTCTGGGTCTGGACATCGCACTCGGCATTGGCGGCCTGCCAAAAGGCCGTATCGTAGAAATCTACGGTCCTGAATCTTCCGGTAAAACTACCCTGACCCTGTCGGTGATTGCTCAAGCGCAAAAAATGGGCGCCACCTGCGCGTTCGTCGACGCCGAGCACGCCCTGGACCCTGAATACGCCGGCAAGTTGGGTGTCAATGTTGATGACCTGCTGGTATCCCAGCCGGACACCGGTGAGCAAGCCCTGGAAATCACCGACATGCTGGTGCGCTCCAACGCCATCGACGTGATCGTGGTCGACTCCGTGGCTGCTTTGGTTCCCAAGGCTGAAATCGAAGGCGAAATGGGTGATATGCACGTGGGCCTGCAAGCCCGTCTGATGTCTCAGGCGCTGCGTAAAATCACCGGTAACATCAAGAATGCCAACTGCCTGGTGATCTTCATCAACCAGATCCGTATGAAGATCGGCGTGATGTTCGGTAGCCCGGAAACCACCACCGGTGGTAACGCGTTGAAGTTCTACGCTTCGGTCCGTCTGGACATCCGCCGTACTGGTGCGGTGAAGGAAGGCGACGAGGTTGTCGGTAGCGAAACCCGCGTTAAAGTCGTTAAGAACAAAGTGGCCCCGCCGTTCCGTCAGGCTGAATTCCAGATTTTGTACGGTAAGGGTATTTACCTGAACGGCGAAATGATCGACCTGGGCGTGCTGCACGGTTTCGTCGAGAAGTCCGGTGCATGGTATGCCTACAACGGCAGCAAGATTGGTCAAGGCAAGGCTAACTCGGCCAAGTTCCTGGCAGATAACCCGGATATCGCCGCCACACTTGAGAAGCAGATCCGCGACAAGTTGCTGACTGCAGCTCCCGACGTGAAAGCTGCTGCCAACCGCGAGCCGGTTGCAGAAGTGGAAGAAGCCGACACTGACGTCTGAAGCAAACGATGACTGTTGTGCTGGATACACTCGTCGCCGTTCGGCGCACTGCTATGGACCTGCTCGCTCGACGCGAGCATGGTCGAGTCGAGCTGACGCGCAAACTGCGTCAGCGCGGCGCAGATCCTGAGATGATTGATACGGCCCTTGACCGGTTAACTGAAGAAGGGCTGCTGTCGGAATCCCGTTACCTCGAAAGTTTTGTCTCCTACCGAGCCCGTTCCGGCTATGGCCCTGCGCGTATTCGCGAAGAGCTGAGCCAGCGTGGCCTGCAGCGTGCCGATATCGACCTTGCGTTGCGTGAGTGCGGGATTAGTTGGCAGTCGCAGTTGGAAGATACTTGGCGTCGCAAGTTCTCCGGCCATCTGCCTATTGATGCCCGGGAGCGTGCGAAGCAAGGCCGCTTCTTGAGTTACCGCGGGTTTTCGATGGAAATGATCAATCGTTTGTTCAGCGGCCGAGATATGGACGACTGAAACTGTGTTGAGCGTGCTTGTCATTTTTGCGGGTTTGTATTGGTGAGCAGGTTTTTTGTGTAGAGCAAGCATGTTGTGGTGAGCGGGCTTGCCCAGCGCTGGGCTGCGCATCAGCCCCAATCACCGCAATCGCTCGCCTCCTATTTCCACTGAAACACCACCAAAAAAGGCTCACTATGAAAATAGTGGGCCTTTTTTTGCTCTAAAAAATCAAGCCGGCTCTGGCGCCACTCGCTGCTGCGCCTTCCCCTGAGCCTGCGCCCAGTTCTCCGGCAAATTGATGTAATCCACCAACTCCCGCAGTCTGCCTTGGTCTCGTCCATTAAAGTTGAACACCAGTCGCGTCAAATGGCTGAACCTCGCTTCATCATGCTCCTCACCCGTATACGCGAGTTGCTGAAACTCGCCGCTTAACCGCAGGCTGGCAAACTCACTTTGCAAGTGGGCCAGCGCCCGATCACTGAGCGGGTGATTCATACGCACCACAAACTCGCGCTTTAACCAGCGCGTGGAATGGAAATTGGCATAAAACTGATTGATCTCCTCCACTGCTTCTTCAGCGCTGTACACCAGCCGCACCAGCTTGAGGTCGGTAGGCAAGATATAGCGATTGGCTTCCAACTGGCTGCGGATAAAATCCAGGGCGCCTTGCCAAAATCCTCCACCGGGTGCATCCAGTAACACCACCGGTACCAGTGGGCTCTTGCCGGTCTGGATCAGTGTCAGCACTTCCAGTGCTTCATCGAGGGTGCCGAAGCCGCCTGGGCATAGCACCAGTCCATCGGCTTCCTTGACGAAGAACAGTTTGCGGGTAAAAAAGAAGTGAAAGGACAGCAGGTTCTCGGTCCCATCAATGGTCGGGTTGGCGTGCTGTTCGAACGGTAAGGTGATATTGAACCCCAGGCTGTGCTCCAGGCCGGCGCCTTCGTGTGCCGCGGCCATGATGCCGCCACCTCCGCCGGTAATCACCATCAAGTCCGAGCGCGCCAGTGCTGCGCCTACTTCCCGGGCTAATGCATACAGCGGACTTTCCACAGGGGTACGTGCCGAGCCGAATACGGTGACCTTGCGTCGGCCCTTGAACTGTTCGAGCACACGGAAGGCGTTGTCCAGTTCACGTATGGCTTGCAAGGTGATCTTGGCATTCCAGCGATTGCGGTCGTCCTGTGCCATGCGCAGCACGGTGAGGATCATGTCGCGATAAAGAGGGATATTCGGGCTGTCGGGGGCGATCAGTTGGAGTTGGGCTTCGACCTGCTGCGTGAGGTCGGCCCCATTTTTTTCAAAATGCTGGAGCAGGCTGTCATTCGGTTCGTAAGGCATTCAACTTCTCCTTCTTGCAGGGCCGGGTAACCGACGAGATGTTCGCCGGAGGCTACGACACTGCATGTGTCGCTGCTTGCCGCAGGGGGCAACCTTCTTTTGCCCTGAAAATGTTACAGAACAGCATCAGAAATGCTGTGAGCGAGCGGTCGGGATGGCTTGATCATGGGCCGAAAAACCCTTGGCTGGCAACCGCTTATTGGTTGCTCAAGAGTGAGTCTAGCCGTCTGAGGGGCGTTGCAGCGGGGGAGTGCGCGCCACTGAATAGCAGCGCGCGAAGGTCAGGTTGAATTACTTCTTTTTCTTCGCCGGAGCCGGGCAATCCGTTTCCACGAACTTTACCGAAGCCACAGGGCGGTTGGTTTTGTTCTCGGTGATTTCATAGCGCATCACGGCGCCTTTGGCCATCAGCTCGCGGTAGCCTTTGTTCAGGCACACGCTTTGCCCCAGTTGGAAATACACAGCCTTGGGGTTGGCGCGCATTTGCTCGGCACGGTCGGACATGACGCTCAGGTGATCGATCAACTGCATGCCTTCAACGGTGTAGGCCACTTCCAGGGTTTTTTCATCGATTTCCCGGGGCAGATCCTTGTTGCTTTCTGCCGCGACGCTTTGCAGTTTCCTGTTCATCTGGGCCTCCAGCAGCGAGGCCGCATGTGCGCCCAAAGGCAATACCAGCGCAAGTGCGATGGATGGGACGACAAGGCGCAGCATGGAACGCAGCATGAAACTCTCCTGATTCGGTTACTGGTGCATAGACCAGCCACTGCGCTGTGCGTTCAGTGGCGCGCAATTATAGGTGACCCCTTGCCACTACAGCCAGGCGTATCGCTGGTAAACTGCGGCCATCTCAGCCTTTCACGAGTTCTATCCGTGTCGATTTACCCGTTCCTGCGGCGCATCCGATGAGCCATGCCGTTTCCCGTCTGCGTACCCAGCGTCTGGCGCGCGCCATTAAGCCCTTCGTCAACCGAGGCTCCCGTGCCGAACGCTGCCCCGGCTGCCGGGTGATTCCCGAGTACTGTCTCTGTGCCTGGCGCCCGAAAGTCGAGGCCCGGTCCGCGATGTGCCTGCTGATGCACGATGTTGAACCGATGAAACCCAGTAACACCGGCTGGCTGATCGCCGACGTCATTGACGACACCACTGCCTTCGCTTGGGCTCGCACCGAAGTCGAGCCGGATTTGCTCACCCTGCTCGCTGACCCGCAATGGCAGCCGTATATCGTATTTCCCGGCGAATTTGTGGCGCCGGAACGGGTGGTCAACGAAGTTATCGTTACGCAGGGCAAGCGCCCATTGTTCATCCTGCTCGATGGCACCTGGAGTGAGGCGCGCAAGATGTTCCGCAAAAGCCCGTATCTGGAGCACTTACCGGTCCTGAGCCTGGCGCCTGAGCAACTCTCACGCTACAAACTGCGCCGCTCCAAACGTGATGATCATTTCTGTACCGCCGAAGTCGCAGCGCTCTGCCTGGAGTTGGCTGGCGATGGGGTTGCCAGCGAAGTGCTGGATGCCTACCTCGATGTGTTCAGCACCCATTACTTGGCCGCCAAGTTCCAGATGCCTTTGGATGAGACCGATGCCGTCCATACCCGTCTTGCGCCCTATATACCCGCGGTATAGCCAGGCGACGTTGGCATGATGGCACTGTAAGCCTGCACCCCGCTAAAATGCCCTCGGGCGTAGTGCTTGACCCCCTAGGCTACGCTGGGCATGCTGGGCGCCGATTGGGGCGCAACCGTGAATTTTCGACGTCGTATCACGTGCTTTTGACG
The DNA here is from genome assembly GCF_054683855.1 of Pseudomonas sp. H1_D04. Classification (NCBI taxonomy): domain Bacteria; kingdom Pseudomonadati; phylum Pseudomonadota; class Gammaproteobacteria; order Pseudomonadales; family Pseudomonadaceae; genus Pseudomonas; species Pseudomonas sp. H1_D04. The sequence continues at coordinate 828,031 of NZ_CP162826.1, read as the reverse complement.
TTGAACGTGCCCTGTGGCGATGGCTGCCTGGCCGTTGCCTTGTGTACTGGCGAACCTTGAACCCATCAAGGCAGCCATAAAAAACAGGATCATTTAATCAATGGCCACATACGAAATCCTGATAGCCGATGACCACCCGCTGTTTCGCAGTGCGCTGCATCAGGCCGTAACGCTGGGCCTTGGCCCGGATGTGCGTCTGGTTGAAGTGGCCAGCATTGCCGAACTGGAAGTCCGCCTCACCGAAAAATCCGACTGGGACTTGGTGCTGCTCGACCTGAACATGCCTGGCGCCTACGGTTTCTCGGGGCTGGTGCTGCTGCGTGGGCAATACCCGCAAATTCCCGTGGTGATGGTCTCGGCGCAGGAAGACGCTGACGTGGTGGTTCGCTCCAAGGAGTTTGGCGCCAGTGGCTTTATCCCCAAGTCCAGCGCCATGGAAGATATCCAGAGCGCCGTACGTAAGGTGCTGGACGGTGATGTGTCCTGGCCGCCGCAAGCGTTTGAAGAAATTAACGTGTCTGACGAAGCCAAGGCCGCCCGTGATGGCTTGGCGAGTCTTACGCCCCAGCAGTTCCGAGTGTTGACCATGGTCTGTGAAGGCCTGTTGAACAAGCAGATTGCCTATGAGCTGAGCGTGTCGGAAGCGACCATCAAGGCCCATGTGACCGCGATCTTCCGGAAGCTAGGGGTGCGCACGCGGACCCAGGCGGCGCTGCTCTTGCAACAACTTGAGTCAATTTCGCAGCATTGAGCTGTTATCGATTCACGCTTTTTTGACTTTGCGTGATCTAGTTTCCCCACTTCTTTGGTTCAGTTGCCTACGTCTATGTCGCCTTTCAAGGGTCAAACCGGTATCAAACGTATCTTCAATGCTGGGGGATATTCCCTGGATGGCCTGCGCGCAGCGTTCACTGGCGAGGCCGCGTTCCGGCAGTTGGTGTTGCTGAATGTCATCCTTGTCCCGCTAAGCTTTTTCCTGAACGTCAGTCGTGTCGAACGGGCGCTGCTGATTGCAGTGTGCCTGCTGGCCTTGATCGTCGAATTGCTCAACTCGGCCGTAGAAGCAGCCATCGACCGCATTTCCCTGGACCGCCATCCACTGTCGAAAAACGCCAAGGACATGGGCAGCGCCGCGCAGTTTGTGGCACTGACGATGATTACCCTGGTGTGGGCCGTGATCCTGATCTAACGATCAAGCGATGTTCGGCAGCACGATCTCGTCGCTGCGCTGAACCCCAGCGGTGAATGCGCGGCACAGCTCCAGAAACTCGCGCATCGCCGAGGTCTGGTATTTTTGTTTATGCCAGATGAAGTAAAACTGCCGCGCAAGGTCCAGGTCAGGGGTTTCAACCGGCACCAGGCTGCCACGGCGGAACGCGTCGCGCAGTGCCAAGCGCGAGATGCAGCCAATTCCCAATCCCGACTCCACGGCGCGCTTGATTGCCTCGGTGTGCTCAAGCTCCAAGCGGATGTTCAGCGCGCTGCGGTGATGACGCATGGCCTGGTCGAAGGTCAGGCGTGTGCCTGAGCCTTGTTCGCGCAGAATCCACGCCTCGTGGGTCAGCTCCTCCATGGTGGCCACTCCTCGCTTGGCCAGGTGATGCTGAGGCGCGCAAAACACCACCAGCTCATCCTCCACCCAGGTTTGCACCTCGATATCGGGGTGGCTGCAGTCGCCTTCGATTAGACCCAGGTCAATTTCGTAGTGCGCAACCTGATGCACGATATTGGCAGTGTTCTGCACATGCAGCTTTACCTGGCTCTCGGGGTGCTGCTGCATGAAGCTGCCGATCAGCAGGGTGGCCAGGTAATTACCGATGGTCAGGGTCGCGCCGACGGCTAGAGAGCCGAAGCCGGACTTGCCGTTGAGCAGGTCTTCGATCTCCTTGGCTTGGTCCAGCAGCGCTACTGCCTGGGGCAGAAGCTGATGGCCCAGGGCGTTGAGGCTCAGGCGTTTACCGGCGCGGTCGAATAATTGGCAGCTGGATTGACGCTCCAGCTCCGTAATCGAGGTGCTGGCTGCCGATTGAGATAAGGCCAGAAGGCCAGCAGCGCGCGAGACGCTTTCCTGCTGGGCGACGGCGACGAAGACTTGCAGTTGACGGAGAGTAAATCGCATATCTATATAACCGATAACCCTTATCTTAATAATCCAGTTAACAGATATTGTCGCCGCCATTAGAATGCTGTGCAATTGCGCAGCTACATTTGGCGCAGACCCATTTCCAGGAGTTACCCGTACATGAGCAACATGAACCACGAGCGTGTCCTCAGTGTTCATCACTGGAACGACACTCTGTTCAGCTTCAAGTGCACCCGCGATCCGGGCCTGCGCTTTGAGAACGGTCAGTTCGTGATGATCGGCCTGCAACAGCCCAACGGCCGCCCGCTCATGCGCGCTTACTCCATCGCCAGCCCGAACTGGGAAGAGCATCTGGAGTTCTTCAGCATCAAGGTGCCGGATGGCCCGCTGACTTCCCAATTGCAGCACTTGAAGGAAGGCGACGAGATCATCATCAGCAAAAAACCGACAGGTACCTTGGTGCTTGACGATTTGAAGCCAGGCAAACACCTGTACCTGCTCAGCACCGGTACTGGCCTTGCTCCGTTCATGAGCGTGATCCAGGACCCGGAAACCTACGAGCGTTTCGAAAAAGTGATCCTGTGCCACGGCGTGCGTTACGTCAACGAAGTCGCCTACCGCGAGTTCATCACCGAGCACCTGCCGCAGAACGAATTCTTCGGCGAGGCACTGCGTGACAAGTTGATTTACTACCCTACCGTGACCCGCGAGCCATTCGAAAACGAAGGTCGCCTGACCGATCTGATGCGCAGCGGCAAGCTGTTCAGCGACATCGGTCTGCCGCCGATCAACCCCGAGGACGACCGCGCCATGCTGTGCGGCAGCCCGAGCATGTTGGATGAAACCAGCGAAGTGTTGAACAGCTTCGGCCTGAAAGTTTCGCCGCGCATGCGTGAGCCGGGTGATTACTTGATCGAACGTGCGTTCGTCGAGAAGTAATCCCGTCAGCCCATGTGCTGACCAAGCAACAAAGAAGATCCAAATGTGAGAGGGGGCTTGCCCCCGATGAGCGAGTGTCAGTTGATACATCTCTGACTGACACACCGCTATCGGGGGCAAGCCCTCTCTCACATTTTGCTTCCGGTTTATTCAGTTGGCTGGGAGTACTTCCAGCACACAAATCATCCCCGCCTCGGGATAGTGCCAGCGCACATCCACGTCCCAGAACTGCGCGCCATATTCACGCTCAGGCCCAGGCTTTTGGTACGCCGGCCGTGGATCCTGCGCCAAGCACTGATCAATCAACTCCACCAGAGGCTCTCCCAGGCGTTGAGCGTGGTCTTGTGCTTGCAGCAGGGCGGTTTTCAGCCATTGCACGCCAATCAGGTTCGGCGCATCACTGGCGATGCCATTGGTGGCGTCCGCGACACTATCGGCATATGGCACATACGGCTTGATATCCAACACCGGCGTGCCATCGAGCAAATCAATCCCGGAAATCCACAGTCGGCCCGGTTCCACTTTGTCCAGCTTCACCACCGACTGGCCGATGCCGTTGGGCCGATGGGTCGCACGGGTGGCAAACACGCCCATGGACGTGTTGCCGCCCAGGCGTGGCGGGCGCACTTTGAGGCGTGGTTTGTCTTCCAGGGCCTGGTGAAACAGGAACAACAGCCACACGTGGCTGACCTGCTCCAGGCCCTGCACTGCTTCACCCTGGTCAAACGGCGCCACCAGTTCCAGCACGCCTCGGGCCGCTGGCGCCAGTTGTGGTTGGCGCGGAATGGCGAACTTCTCCTTGAAGCAGGAGCGTACGAAACCGACGGGTGAGACCTGATAGCTCATGGCTTACGCACGAACCCGCAGGGTCAGGCCCTTGAGGAAGTTGCGCAGCAACTGGTCGCCACAGGTACGGTAGTTGGTGTGGCCGAACTTGCGGAACAGCGCGCTCAGCTCCGGCTTGGACACCGGAAACTCGGCAGCCTTGAGGATGGCGTGCATATCGTCTTCCTTCAGTTCGAAGGCTACACGCAGCTTTTTCAGGATGATGTTGTTGGTCACCGGGGTTTCGATCGGCTGCGGCGGACGGCTTTCGTCCTTGCCACGCTTGAAGATCACCAGACCATCGAGGAAGTACGCCATTACTTCATCCGGGCAGAACACGAAGCCTTCTTCCTCATCTTTCTTGAGGTAGGTCAGCAGGTCTTCCTTGGTTACGTCCATGCCGCCGAGCTTGATGATCTCGACCATCTTGTTGTCGCTGATGTCGAGCATGTAGCGCACGCTGCGCAGTACGTCGTTGTGAATCATGGTGGGCAGTCCTGGTATTCAACTGAGGACACCGCCCATCAGGCGGTGTCGAGAAAAGGGGAGCGGCTTAGAACTTCTCTTTGCCGGACAAGTAACGCCATTGACCGACCGGCACCTTGCCGATGGACACGCCGCCGATACGGATGCGGCGGATCGCCACGACCTTCAGGCCAACGGCTTCACAGAACAGCGCGATCACGCCTGGCTGCGGGTTTTTCATCGCGAAACGCAGGCGGTTTTCGTTCTGCCAGCTGGCTTTAACTGCTGGCAGCTCCTTGCCCTTGTAGGTCAGGCCGTGATTGAGGCGGTTGAGGCCGTGAGCAACCATGTCGCCCTCGACCTCTACCACGTATTCCTGCTCGATCTTGGTGGCATCGGCGGTCAACTTGCGCAGAATCTTCCAGTCCTGGGTAAACACCAACAGGCCGCTGGCCTTGGCTTGCAGGTCGGCGCTGGCGGTCAGGCGCAGGAAGTGACCTTTGAGCGGGCGCTTGCTGAAACGGTGTTCTTCGGAGAGCGTTTCGGCGCTGATCGAGGCCATGGCTGTCTCGGCATCCACGCCAGCAGGGGCGTGCAGCAGGATGGTCACCGGTTCAGGCACTGTCGCCTTAGCGTCGGGGTCGAGTTCGACTTTCTGGGTCGTGACCTTGAACTGCGGCTCGTCGATCACTTCACCGTCCACCGAGACCCAGCCGCCTTCGATAAACAGCTCAGCCTCCCGACGGGAGCAACCGACCAGTTCGATAAGGCGTTTGGAGAGGCGTATGGGGTCAGTCATGACAAGGGCCGTAACAAAAGGGGGCGGCTATTGTACCTGTGTGGGCGCGGTTAATCCCGGCCCCATTTCATTTAGCCCTGACGCTCCTGCTGTTGTAGCTGGTGCAAACGCATATGGAGCAACGGATAAGGTTGGCCCAAGCCATCATGCTCCGTGCGTCCGATCACCTCGAACCCGAGTTTCAAGTAAAACCCCAGGGCCTGTGGGTTCTGTTCGTTGACGTCCAGCGCTTGGGCATTCATGTGCTCGATCGCATACCACAGCAGCTGTCGGCCAAGACCCTGACCACGGTGCTGCGGGTCGATAAACAGCATCTCCACCTTGCCCGCCGCAACCCCGGCAAACCCGGTGATGCGCTGGCGTGAGTCTTTGGTGCAGATCAGCATCACCGAGTCCAGGTAGCGGGTCAGCACCAGACCCTTGAGCAGTACGATGTAACTCTCGGGTAAAAAGTCATGAGTGGCCCGCACCGAATCCTCCCAGATCCGCGCCAACTCCGCGTAGTCGCTGATTTTAGGTGTATGGATAATCGAATGCTGACGCATGCCCGCTGCCCCTTGCTGTGATCGGTGCTGATGGGCAAAACGATAGACGTAAAAAAGCCCCGCATCTTGTCCAGAAGCAGGGCTTTTTTAAATTTTTACAGCGTTAGTCGCGCTTTTCGGCCCACAGGTCGTATTCGTCGGCGTCGGTCACGGTGCACCAGACCTTGTCGCCCGGCTTTAAACCGCTGGCATCGTCGATAAACACGTTACCGTCGATTTCCGGCGCGTCGAAGAAGCAGCGGCCAACCGCGCCTTGCTCGTCGACTTCGTCGATCAGCACTTCGATTTCCTTGCCGATACGCAATTGCAGGCGCGCCGAGCTGATCGCCTGTTGGTGCGCCATGAAACGCTCCCAACGGTCTTGCTTGACGTCGTCCGGCACCACGGCCAGGTCCAGCAGGTTGGCTGGAGCACCTTCCACCGGGGAGTACTGGAAGCAGCCGACGCGATCCAGTTGGGCTTCGGTCAGCCAGTTCAACAGGTACTGGAAGTCTTCTTCGGTTTCGCCGGGGAAGCCGACGATGAAGGTGGAACGGATGATCAGCTCCGGGCAGATCTCGCGCCAGTTCTTGATGCGCGCCAGGGTCTTGTCTTCGAAAGCTGGGCGTTTCATCGCCTTCAGGACTTTCGGGCTGGCGTGCTGGAACGGGATGTCCAGGTACGGCAGGATCTTGCCGGCAGCCATCAACGGGATCAGTTCGTCTACGTGCGGGTACGGGTAAACGTAATGCAGGCGCACCCACACGCCCAGGCTGCTGAGGGCTTCGCAGAGTTCGGTCATACGGGTTTTCACCGGCGCGCCGTTCCAGAAACCGGTACGGTATTTCACGTCGACGCCGTAGGCGCTGGTGTCCTGAGAGATCACCAACAGCTCTTTCACGCCGGATTTGACCAGGCGTTGGGCTTCGTCGAGCACGTCACCGACCGGGCGGCTGACCAGCTTGCCCCGCATCGACGGGATGATGCAGAAGCTGCAGCTGTGGTTGCAGCCTTCGGAAATCTTCAGGTACGCATAGTGGCGCGGGGTCAACTTGATGCCTTGCGGCGGCACCAGGTCGATCAGCGGGTTGTGATCCTGGCGCGGCGGCACTACTTGGTGCACGGCATTGACCACCTGCTCGTACTGCTGCGGACCGGTCACGGCGAGCACGCTCGGGTGCACGTTGCGGATATTGCCTTCTTCCACACCCATGCAGCCGGTCACGATGACCTTGCCGTTTTCCTTGATGGCTTCGCCGATCACTTCCAGGGACTCTGCCTTGGCCGAGTCGATAAAGCCGCAGGTGTTGACCACCACCACGTCGGCGTCCTGGTAAGTGGACACAACGTCATAGCCTTCCATACGCAGTTGCGTGAGGATGCGCTCGGAGTCGACCAGAGCCTTCGGGCAACCCAGGGAAACAAAGCCAACCTTAGGGTTGGCTTTTGCGATGGTGGTGGACATGTCTAACCTCGGTATTGAATGACGCCGCCAGTCGGGCACGACAAGGCGGTGGACGGGCACTTGGTGTGCCTCTGATCAAAAAGTGCGCAATTCTAGCGATGGGCAGCGCACTTGACCAGCTTTATGCGGGGAAATGCGACGAGTGCTCTTTTGCTGGCCGGCGTGTTCTATAAGTGCCCAACGCTTACCTCAAGCTCACCGACTCATTGAAATCACACCCGTCATGTACTGATTCAAATCGCGCAGATCATTAATCCGCCAAGCGAACGGTGGCAGCTTCACACCGTTCTCTCGCAAGGTTTTTGGAATCAGGTCTCCATTGGGTCGAAGTATTATCGACGACACAATTACGCCCGGATAATCCTTAAGTCGTTTCTTGAACGCGGGTGTGGTGAGGTTTGGTGTCGGAGGGTTGCTCTTACTGGCCAAGGGTCCCGTGCCTTTGATGTCCGCTCCGTGGCACATGGCGCATCGCTGTAGGTAGATATTTTTTCCGTTGAGGTTATCCGCGAAGGACAGTGATGTTTGAGCCAGCGATAACACTGCCAGCGAAGCAATAAATACTCTTCTCATAGACGTCCTTGTTGTATCAGCTGGATCTGAATCGAGGGCAAGTTCAGGGCCTGGCGTTGGTGACGGGCAGGGCACGTCCGACCTCTGTATGTGGCCGGTCGCGCACGGCCAGGCAGCGAACCAGTGCTGTAGGCCTCTGTGATCGAAAAGAGCGCGATGCTAGCCACGGGCAATTCACTTGACCAGCTTTATGCAGGGAAATGTGACGAGTGCTGCGCTATGCTTCGCGCCGTTGCGCACGGGTAAAAACCTTGGGTCAATAAAACGTCTGTTACGAGAAGTAAAACAGCGCATGCTAGGGTCAGCTTAGGCGCGTTGTTTATAAGAGACCTCAGGTCAAAGGGCAGGAGTGGTTGATGGGTCACGCGAGTAGTCAGGCAGCAAGTGCCGAGCATTCAAACACCAAGCCGATCGGCATGCTGGTGGCGGCGGTCGGGGTGGTTTACGGCGATATCGGGACCAGTCCGCTCTACACCCTCAAAGAGGTGTTCACCGGAGGGTATGGGGTTCAGGTTAACCATGACGGTGTCTTGGGGATCCTGGCGCTGATCTTCTGGTCGCTGATCTGGGTCGTTTCGATCAAATACATGCTGTTCGTGCTGCGCGCCGACAACCAGGGCGAAGGCGGCATCATGGCCCTGACCGCACTGGCACGTCGGGCAGCGGGGGAACGAAAAAAGCTGCGCAGTTTCCTGGTCGTGTGTGGCCTGTGCGGGGCGGCGCTGTTCTACGGTGACAGCATGATCACCCCGGCGATTTCGGTGTTGTCAGCAGTAGAAGGCCTGGAGCTGGCGTTCGACGGCCTGGAAAAATGGGTTGTGCCGATTGCGTTGGTGGTGCTGGTGGCGCTGTTTCTGATCCAGAAACACGGTACTGATCGCATCGGTAAGCTGTTCGGGCCGGTGATGGTGACCTGGTTCCTGGTGCTGGGCGGGCTGGGTATCTATGGCATCAGCCAGCATCCCGAAGTGCTCAAGGCATTGAACCCGATGTGGGCCGTGCGTTTCTTCGAGGCTCATCCAGGCATTGGCGTTGCCATCCTGGGTGCCGTGGTGCTGGCACTGACTGGCGCCGAAGCGCTGTACGCCGACATGGGCCATTTCGGCCGCAAGCCCATTGCCCGCGCCTGGTTCATCCTGGTGTTGCCGGCGCTGGTGCTCAACTATTTCGGCCAGGGCGCCATGCTGCTGGGCGATCCTGAAGCCGCGCGCAACCCGTTCTATCTGCTGGCGCCGAGCTGGGCGCTGATCCCGCTGGTGGTTCTGTCGACCCTGGCGACGGTGATTGCTTCCCAGGCGGTGATTTCCGGCGCGTTCTCCTTGACTCGCCAGGCGATCCAACTGGGTTACATCCCGCGCATGCACATTCAACACACCTCCAGTGCCGAACAGGGCCAGATCTATATCGGCGCGGTGAACTGGTCGCTGATGGTCGGCGTGATCCTGCTGGTGCTGGGCTTCGAGTCCTCAAACGCACTGGCCTCGGCCTACGGCGTGGCGGTGACGGGCACCATGTTGATGACCACCATCCTCGTCTCGGCGGTGATGTTGCTGCTGTGGAAATGGCCCCCAGTGCTGGCCGTGCCGGTACTGCTCTGCTGCCTGTTGGTGGATGGGCTGTATTTCGCGGCCAACGTACCGAAAATCATCCAGGGCGGCGCCTTCCCGGTGATCGCGGGGATCGTGCTGTTCGTGTTGATGACCACCTGGAAGCGCGGCAAGCAATTACTGGTGGAACGTCTCGACGAAGGCGGCCTGCCGCTGCCGATCTTTATCAGCAGTATTCGCGTGCAGCCGCCCCATCGGGTTCAGGGCACGGCGGTGTTCCTCACCGCGCGGCCCGATGCCGTGCCCCATGCGCTGTTGCACAACCTGCTGCATAACCAGGTATTGCACGAGCAAGTGGTGCTGCTGACGGTGGTCTATGAAGACATCCCGCGCGTCCCGGCGTCGCGTCGTTTCGAGGTGGATTCCTACGGGGAAGGGTTCTTCCGCGTGATCCTGCACTTCGGCTTCACCGACGAGCCGGATGTGCCCGAAGCGCTGAAGTTGTGCCACTTGGATGATCTGGATTTCAGCCCAATGCGCACCACCTACTTCCTCAGTCGCGAGACGGTGATTGCCTCGAAAATCGAAGGCATGGCGCGCTGGCGCGAAGCCTTGTTTGCATTCATGTTGAAGAATGCCAACGGCAACCTGCGCTTCTTCAAACTTCCGGTAAACCGGGTGATCGAGCTGGGCACCCAGGTCGAGATGTAAGTATCTGCAGCAAGGGAGCCGGCAATCGGCTCCCGCTTTCCGTCTGAACCCTGTGCAATCGATCGTTGTCGACTAGGCTCTAAGCACTGTTGAACAGTGCCCATAGAACCCAGAAGAGGTGCGCCATGAGTCAGCTGCTCGAACCCTATACCCTGCGCCAATTGACCCTCCTGAACCGCATTGCCGTCTCGCCGATGTGCCAATACTCCAGTGACGATGGACTGGCCAATGACTGGCATCTGGTGCACCTCGGCAGTCGTGCCGTCGGCGGCGCCGGGCTGATTTTCACCGAGGCCACCGCCGTGACTGCCGATGGCCGCATCACGGCACAGGACTTGGGCTTGTGGAACGACCAACAGATCGAACCGCTGCAACGCATCACCCGTTTTATCGCCGCCCAGGGCGCGGTGGCTGGCATCCAACTGGCCCACGCTGGGCGCAAGGCCAGCACCCATCGGCCGTGGATCGGCAAGCATGGCAGCGTCAAGCCGGAGGACGGTGGTTGGGTACCGGTAGGTCCATCGCCGATTGCCTTTGACCCTCAACACACCCAACCGCGGCAACTGGACGAAGCGCAGATCCAGCAAGTGATCGCTGACTTCGTCGCCGCTGCCAAACGTGCGCTCACCGCGGGTTTCGAGGTGGTGGAAATTCACGCGGCTCACGGTTATCTGTTGCACCAATTCCTGTCACCCATCAGCAATCAGCGGCAGGACCAATACGGCGGCTCCTTTGAAAACCGTATCCGGCTGGTGCTTCAGGTGACCAAGGCCGTGCGTGAAGTCTGGCCCCAGGAGTTGCCGCTGTTCGTACGGGTGTCGGCCACCGACTGGGTGGAGGACGGCTGGAACCCTGATGAAACCGTGGAACTGGCACGCCGCCTCAAAGACCTGGGCGTGGACCTGATCGACGTATCCTCCGGTGGCACCGCCGCCAATGCCGAGATCCCCACCGGGCCGGGCTACCAGACGCGCTTCGCCGAGCGCGTGCGCAAGGAGTCGGGCATCGCCACGGGGACCGTGGGCATGATCACCGAACCGGCTCAGGCCGAGCACATCCTGCGCACTTGCCAGGCCGATATCATCTTCCTGGCTCGTGAACTGCTGCGCGATCCGTACTGGCCGTTGCACGCCGACGATGACTTGGGCGGACGCAAAGCAATCTGGCCGGCTCAGTACCAACGCGCGACCCATCGGGATCAACCGATTCATGAGTCTGACTTGAGGGATTGATCCTTCGCTGACTCCATCTAAACCCACCCTGAGCCGGTGGGTTTTTTTTGCCTGTTGCTGTGGGATGGCGCTGTAGGTATTTGTTACCGAAGTAATTTTTTAAGTGAATACTCTAAAAAAATCCCACACGTAACGAGATTGTTTCTACGCTTAGGGTAAGACCGATTTCTGGCCCAGGGAGTCAGTCTGTTTGTCCACGGAGGCATTGCGCTTCACGGGAGATGGTTGATGGGCGCCGGGAGTATTTGATTGATATCAGGAGAAACAGTCCATGGCCAAGTCCTATGGAGTAGCAGGTTTGGTGGCGTCTTTTTTGACCCGCAGGGTGTCCTTGCGTAGCCGCCGGTTGAGTTTGGATGAGGTCGAGTTGCTGGCGCAGTATCGCGCTCTGAACGAGAGCGATCAGGTGGCGATGCGTTATCTGATTGGGGCGATGAAGAGCGTGTCGCGGTTTTAGAGTCGACGTGGAACGCATGTGGGAGGGAGCAAGCCCCCTCCCACAGTTGAATCAGGTGTACTTGCGCTGGTCCGGTGCCGGCGGGAAGTACTGATACAGCCAGGTTTCACTCAAGGTGCGGTCCTGGGTTCGGATAAACAGGCGCAGCTCCACCGGTTCCACGCTGTCGCTGGTCGGGTACCAGTCGAACAGGATGCGGTAGCCCTTGATGTTATCGAGCACCAGCACGCTGAAGTCTTTCACTTCACCATGGGAGCAAGTCACCACGGGCTCAATCCCTGTGCCTGGCGGTAAACGGTCCAAGCCACCGCCCTTGAAGTCCACGGCAAAACGGCGCGCCCACACGTCCGGGTAATGTTCACCCGGCGCCCAACCTTCGGTAAAACCGCCCATGCCGGAACGGGTCGCGTCGACCTGGGCCAATGGTGTGCTCACCGGTGGCAAGGCGCTCCAGTACAGTTTGTAGCCATAGTTCAGCGATTCACCCGCCGCCACCGGCTTCTTCGGGGTCCAGAAGGCCACGATGTTGTCCAGGGTCTCGCCGGTGGTGGGGATCTCCAACAGGTCGATTGAGCCTTCGCCCCAGGCGGTGGTCGGTTCGACCCACAGGCTTGGGCGCTTGCTGTACCAGTCCACAGTGTCCTGATAGCTGGCGAACTCATGGTCGGTCTGCACCAGGCCAAAGCCTTTCGGGTCTTTGTCGGCGAATGCATTGAATTGCAACTTGGCGGGGTTGTTCAGCGGGCGGCAGATCCACTCGCCGTTGCCGCGCCACATCGCCAGGCGGTCCGAGTCGTGGATTTGCGGGTGGATGGTGTCGCACATCCGGCGCTCGTGGGTGCCGCAGCTGAACATGCTGGTCATAGGGGCAATGCCCAGTTGTTCGATGGCAGTCCGCGCATTGATATGGGCGTCGATCGCCATCACCACTTGGTTGGCCTGGCAGTCGATATCGAAGCGGTAGGCGCCGGTGGCGCTTGGCGAGTCAAGCAGGGCGTAGACCACAAAACGCGTGGCGTCCTTGTCTGGAGTTTCGAACCAGAACTGGGTGAAATCAGGGAATTCTTCGCGTTTTTTGGCGTAGGTGTCGATGGCCAGGCCTCGGGCCGACAGGCCGTATTGGCCGGTGGAATCCACCGCGCGGAAGTAGCTGGCGCCGAGAAACGACAGCACGTCATGGCGGTCCAGCTCCGGTGCCTTGAACAGCTTGAAGCCGGAGAAACCCAGGTCGCCGGTCAGCTGTTTGGTGTCGACGGTGGTTTTTTCATAGTTGAACAGCGAAGGGCGGAAGTGCACTTCACGGGCTTCACGGGTTTTCGGATCAACGCTGTGCATGCGCACCGGTGTCTTGAAACCCATGCCGACGTGGAAAAACTGCACGTCCAACTGGCCGTTCAACTCTTTCCACAGCGAATGCTTGCCGTCGTAGCCAATGGCGTTGAAATTCTGTGGGGTCATGGTCGCCAGAGTCGGCGGCAGCACCTGTTTGGTGTCTTTATACGCGGTTCCGGCGAGTTGCTTGGCCTGGGCTTTCAGTGCGTCGAAATCGAACGCCACGGCCTTGCCGTCGGCGGCACGGTTCCCGGCCCAGGCCTGCGCGGCCAGTAGGCCGCTGGCCGACAAACCGGTGTAAGCCGCAATGGCCATGGACGCTTTGAGCAAATTCCTGCGGTGCATAGAGACAACCTGTCGTGAGCAAATCCCGCGCCGTTCCTGGCACGTGCTGGATCAGAAATAACGGTTCGGACATGCCTTCGGCCAAACGCAACGGACATTAAACAGACGCCGGATAGCTTAAGCGGTTCGATGGTGTAGGAAAAATGATTGATGGCTGTGTGATGGCGTTGCATATGAAACAAGTTGTGTCGTCAGGTGAGTTGCGTACTGTTGTAGTGAGCGGGCTTGCCCCGCGCCGGGGCGCGAAGCGGCCCCCATGAAAACCACACAGGCCGTCTGAAAACGTGCGGCGTTTGGCTTCAGGGCCGCTTTGCAGCCCAGCGCGGGGCAAGCCCGCTCACCACAAGACTTCGTTTAGCCAGACTATTTCGACTTAGCCCACCTCTCTCACTGCCCGAAAAGCCTCATCAATCGCCGCATGGGCGTACGCACTCCACGCCGCATCCGAGTTGGCGATGCTCACATGGCCTACAGGTTTGCGCGCCAGATTCATCAACGCTTCGCTCTCATCTGCGTCATCAAACAAGCTGTTGGAGAAGCTCGCATACCCGTGTGACCAGCGGTTGACCGTGATCGCCAGAATATCCGTCTCGTGCTTGAACCCACCCGGCCCGAGCATGCGTTGCAGTTGGTCACGCAGTTGCGCCTCCAGTTGCTCGAACGTCTGCCCATACAGCTTGCCCCGCCCGGCGCGTGCCTGGTCGCGGGCGTTCATACCGCTGTTGGGGCTGGTGGGCACGTAGACCATGTGCAGGCCAATCGGCTGCGTCGGGTCCCGTGGGTGATCGTAGCCGCCCATGCTCACCGGGTAGTCCAGCTTGATGCGACTGTACGGTTGGGTCGCCGCGTAAATCTCATGCACCCCCAGTTTTTGGAAGGACTGCCAATTGCGGATCACCACCTTGGTGTACAACAGCGGGTATTTCACGTTCTGGCTCAAGGCATGGGCCTGGGGCGCTGGCAGGTCTTTGAGCAGGTACGGAATCATCATGTTGTAGCACGCCAGGATGCAGCGCTTGCCGCGCACCTGTGCGAGCTGGCCGCCGCGGCTGTAGCCGATATGCACACCGCCATCGACGTTACGCACGCTGACGGCGGTGCTGTTCAAGCGCAGCCGTACCGCCGCCTTGGGTTGGTCGAGCCTGGCGTAGTCAAAGGTAGCCAGCACGATGTCGTCCATGGTGTGCCCCGGTGCTACGCCTGGGATCAGACTGCGCACCAGCAACCGCGCCACCGAGGCGTTGCCATCCGGGAAGTGGTAGATGTAGGGCTCTTCCATTTCCGCTGCGGCTTCTTCGCTGATCGGTGCCAGGTTCATGCCCGCAAACCCCGGGAAACCTACGCTATAGGCATCGGCCGCTGCCACGGCATCAATGCTCAGCGCCATGAAGTCATTGGTACGGCTTTGGAAGTACTTCACCGCGCCTTCCGATAACCCTACGTCCTTGAGCAGGAAATTGCGGTAGCTGGTCGCCGCCAGATGGTCGGCCTTTTCTTCGGCAGTCTTACCTGGCAAGTAGTCCTTTGGCGTCATGTGCAGGTCTATCAGCGCCTGGCGATCCTCTGCAGGCAGGGGGAAGTCATTGATGAAGTCGCTGATGGACCGCGCATGCAGTTGGTCCGGCGCAATATCGTCGGCCACCATGGGCGTCGGGTCGCCGGTCACCAGTTTGTCTTCGCCGAAGTTTTCCTTGTCGAAAAACACACCGCGCGACAGGCCCAGGTTGGGGTAGAACTGGCGGTCGAAGGCGGTTTCGAAGCGCTTGATATCAACCCCAAGCTTCTTCAACAGCCCGTTCACTTCCTTGCTGTACAGATGGTTCGGCGACTGCAACGCCTCGCTGCCGCCGTAACCGATGATCATGCGGCCACCGGCCTGGAATTCATTGCGCTTGGCGTGGCCGCCGAAGTCGTCGTGGTTTTCCAGGATCAGGATCTTCGCCTTGGGGTGCTTTTCCCGGTAGAACCATGCCGCCGACAAACCGCTCAAGCCACCCCCGACCACCACCAGGTCGTAATCCTCGGTGATCGGCAATTTCTCGGTGTCGAACACTTTCTTTTCCCAGCCCATCTGGTGAGCCACTTCGAACGAGCCGACATGGCTGCCGCGCAGGCCGGTAAGGGCAGGGGGGTAGTAGCGGCCATCGGGTGCGGCCTGGAGCAGTTGCAGTGGGGTCATGCCTGCGGCAACGGTAATGGCGACGCCGTTGAGGAAGTCGCGGCGGGTGATGTCCATTGGTGGGAACCTGAGATTTTATTGTTGTAGGACCCGGCACCCAAGGTAGGTGCCGGGGAGGCGCTTAATCAGTGCTTGAACATCACATGGCGAACGGTGGTGTAGTCCTCCAGCCCATACATGGACATGTCCTTGCCATAACCCGATAGTTTCTGACCGCCATGGGGCATTTCGCTGACCAGCATGAAGTGGGTATTCACCCATGTGCAGCCATACTGCAACCGCGCGGCCAAACGGTGGGCGCGGCCTACATCGGCGGTCCATACGGACGACGCCAAGCCGTAGTCCGAATCATTGGCCCAGCCCAACACCTGTGCTTCGTCGGTGAACTTAGTCACCGACACCACTGGCCCGAACACCTCGCGGCGCACGATTTCATCGTCCTGCTGTGCATCGGCCAATACCGTCGGCTCAAAGAAGAACCCATTGCCGTCCACCGCCTTGCCACCGGTGACCAGGCGGATATGCGGCTGCGCCACCGCACGCTCGACAAACCCCGCGACGCGGTCGCGGTGCTGTGCGGTGATCAGCGGGCCCAGTTCGGTGGCCGGGTCATCCTGCAAGCCGTATTTGATGCTGGCGACCGCCGCGCCGAGCTTCTCGACAAATGCGTCGTAGATATCCGCTTGGGCGTAAATGCGGCACGCGGCCGTGCAGTCCTGGCCGGCGTTATAGAAGCCAAAGGTGCGAATGCCTTCCACGGCGGCATCGATGTCCGCGTCGTTGAAGATGATCACCGGCGCTTTGCCGCCCAACTCCATGTGCATGCGTTTCACGCTGTCAGCGGTGCTGGAAATGATATTCGCGCCGGTGGCGATGGAGCCGGTCAGCGACACCATGCGCACTTTCGGGTGGTTCACCAGTGGGCTGCCCACGGTCGGCCCACGACCGAACACCAGGTTGAGTACGCCGGCCGGGAAAATCTCCGACGCCAGTTCAACCATGCGCAACGCGGTCAGCGGGGTTTGCTCCGACGGCTTGAGCACCACGGTATTACCGGCGGCCAGGGCCGGGGCGATTTTCCAGGCGACCATCATCAGCGGGTAGTTCCACGGCGCGATGGAGGCGATCACGCCCACCGGGTCGCGGCGGATCATCGAGGTGTGGCCCGGCAGGTATTCACCGCCGGCCGAGCCGCTCATGCAACGGCTGGCGCCGGCGAAGAAGCGGAACACATCGGCAATCGCCGGGATCTCGTCGTTCAGCGCGGCGCTGTAGGGCTTGCCGCAGTTGTCCGATTCCAGCTTGGCCAGCTCTTCGCCGTGGGCTTCGATCGCGTCGGCCAGTTTCAGCAGCAGCAGCGAGCGGTCCTTCGGTGCGGTTTGCGACCAACTTTCGAACGCCGCATCGGCTGCGCGCACAGCGGCGTCGACCTGGGCTTCGCTGGCTTCCTTGATTTCTACCAGTACGCGGCCGAGGGCTGGGTTGAATACGGCTTGGGCAGGGCCTTCGCCTTCGATCAGTTGGCCGTTGATCAGTAATTTGGTTTGCATGGTTCAGCTCTCCACAAACTATTGTTATGTCCTTGAAGCAACCGACTCTAAATGTGGGAGGGGGCTTGCCCCCGATGACAGTCTTTCAGTCACATCATCTACAACTGACCCACCGCTATCGGGAGCAAGCCCCCTCCCACATTTGAGCTCGGTGCCTTCAATAAAAAAGTTATTTACCGCCACTCCCGGCCACGCTTTCACCACCGCGGGTCAGGTAATAGGCACCGAGAATCGGGAACATCGTCACCAGCATCACCAGCATCGCCACCACGTTGGTCACCGGCACATCCCGCGGGCGACTCAATTGGTTGAGCAACCACAGCGGCAAGGTGCGCTCGTGGCCGGCGGTGAAGGTGGTGACGATGATTTCGTCGAACGACAGCGCAAAGGCGAGCATGCCGCCGGCCAGCAGCGCCGAGCCCAGGTTGGGCATGATGATGTAGCGGAAGGTCTGCCAGCCGTCGGCGCCCAGGTCCATCGAGGCTTCGATCAGGCTGTGGGACGTGCGGCGCAAACGGGCGATGACGTTGTTGTAGACGATCACCACGCAGAAGGTCGCGTGGCCGACGATGATGGTGAACATCCCGGGCTCAATGCCCAACGTCTTGAACGTCGCCAGTAACGCGATACCGGTGATGATCCCCGGCAGCGCAATCGGCAGGATCAGCATCAGCGACACGCCTTGCTTGCCAAAGAACTCACGGCGATACAGCGCCGCCGAGGCCAATGTGCCGAGCACCATGGCGATCAGGGTGGCGATGGCTGCGATCTGCAGCGACAACTTGATCGACTCCAGCACGTCCGGCCGGGCGAACGCCACGCTGAACCACTTCAACGTGAAGCCCTGTGGCGGAAAGCTGAACGCTGCCTCTTCGGTATTGAAGGCGTAGAGAAAGATGATCAGGATCGGGAAGTGTAAAAACACCAGGCCGCCCCAGGCTGCGATCTTTAGTCCCAGCGAAGATTTCTCAGAGTGCATCGAAGGCCCCCAGGCGTTTGACGATGGACAGGTAAACCGCAATCAGCACGATGGGCACCAGGGTGAACGCCGCTGCCATGGGCATGTTGCCGATGGCGCCTTGCTGCGCGTAGACCATGCCACCGACGAAGTAGCCCGGCGGGCCCACCAGTTGCGGCACGATGAAATCGCCCAGGGTCAGCGAGAAGGTGAAGATCGACCCGGCGGCAATCCCCGGAATCGACAGTGGCAGAATCACTTGCATAAAAGTCTGTCGCGGCTTGGCGCCCAGATCCGCCGAGGCTTGCAGCAACGACGGCGGCAAACGCTCCAGCGATGCCTGGATCGGCAGGATCATGAACGGCAGCCAGATATAGACGAACACCATGAACCGCCCCAGGTGTGAGGTGCTCAAGGTGCTGCCGCCCACACCGGGAATACCCAGCACGAACTGCAACACCGGCTCCAGGCCCAGGTGCTGCACGAACCACTGCGCTACGCCGCCCTTGGCCAGCAGCAGGGTCCAGGCGTAGGCCTTGACGATGTAGCTGGCCCACATCGGCATCATCACTGCGATGTAAAAGAATGCCTTGGTCTTGCCCGTGGTGTAGCGCGCCATGTAGTAGGCAATCGGGAAGGCCACGATGGCGCTGGCAATCGACACCACAATCGCCATGCTCAAGGTGCGAAGGATGATGTCGAAGTTCGACGGCTGGAACAGTGCGGCGAAGTTGGCCAGGGTCAGGTCCGGCGTGACCGCCATGGTGAAGTCGTCGAAGGTGTAGAAGCCTTGCCACAGCAAGGTCAGCAACGAGCCGAGGTAAATCGCGCCGAACCAGATCAGCGGCGGTATCAACAGCATCGCCAGATACAGGTTGGGCTTGCGGTACAGCAGGTTGGAAAACCTGCGCATCGGTGGTTGGGAGAGGGCCAGGCTCATGTCACACCTCGCCTGCAATGTCGGTCAGCGGTGTCATGGCTTCCCGCGCCCAGCGCGCGGTAATGGACTGGCCGACCTGATGGCCGCTGCTGATATCCAGCCACTGGTTGTTAGCCTGGCTGATGTTCAACGCCTGGCCGTTTTCCAGTTTCAGCTCATAGCGGGTGGCGCTGCCCTGGTACTGGATGTCATGCAGCAGGCCGCTGACTTCCACTTCGCCAGCACCCAGTGGGCCGTCGGCAAACCGCACGTGTTCCGGGCGGATCGAAAATGGCTGCGCGCTGCCGCTGAGGCGCTGGGCCAGCTCGCCGCGAATCACGTTGGAGGTGCCGACGAATTCGGCGACGAATGAGGTAGCCGGTTTCATGTACAGGTTGCGCGGGGTGTCGACTTGTTCGATGCGGCCTTTGTTGAACACTGCCACGCGGTCGGACATCGACAACGCCTCGGTTTGATCGTGGGTCACGAAAATAAAGGTGATGCCCAACTGGCGTTGCAGCTTCTTCAGCTCGCTTTGCATCTGTTCGCGCAGCTTGAGGTCAAGGGCGCCCAAGGGTTCATCGAGCAGCAACACGCGGGGGCGATTGACCAGTGCGCGTGCCAGTGCCACACGCTGGCGCTGACCACCTGAAAGTTGCACCGGCTTACGGTCGCCGTAACCACCGAGGGCGACCATGCCCAAGGCTTCTTCGGCGCGGTTCAGGCGTTCGGCCTTGCCCACGCCTTTGACCTTGAGGCCGTAGGCCACGTTGTCGCGCACATTCATATGGGGGAACAGTGCGTAATCCTGGAACACGGTGTTTACGTCACGCTGATACGGCGGCAAGCCAGCGGCTTCCTCGCCATGAATGCGGATCGAGCCAGCGCTCGGTTGCTCGAACCCGGCGATCAGGCGCAGGCAAGTGGTCTTGCCCGAGCCGGAAGGGCCGAGCATGGAAAAGAACTCGCCGTCCTGGATATCGATGGAAACCCGGTCGACGGCTTTCACTTCGCCGAACTGACGGGAAACGTGGGTGAATTGGACTGCAAGCGTCATGGTGCGGTGCTCCAAAAAGGCGCGGGTCGTCGCAGCGGCCCGGCCTGGACTTCTGAAAAAACAAAACATCTATGAGTGCGGTCAATGTGGGAGGAGGCTTGCTCCCGATGACGGTGTGTCAGGCAACACAGGTTTGTCTGATGTACCGCTATCGTGAGTAAGCCCCCTCCCACAGGGGACCTAGGTCGTTTGGAAGGCCTTACCTGCCGCCCATGATCGCGATGTAATCCTGGGTCCAGCGGCTGTACGGTACGAACTTGCCGCCCTCAGCCTGTGGGGTTTTCCAGAAGGCGATCTTGTCGAACTGGTCGAACCCGTTGGTCTTGCAACCCTCGGCGCCGAGCAGTTCGCTTTCCTTACAAGCCGCAGGCACCGCTGGCAGCGAACCGAACCAGGCGGCGACATCGCCCTGGACCTTCGGCTGCAGCGACCAGTCCATCCACTTGTAGGCGCAGTTCGGGTGCTTGGCCTCGCTGTGCAACATGGTGGTGTCGGCCCAGCCGGTGGCGCCTTCTTTCGGAATGGTCGAGGCAATTGGCTGCTTTTCATTGACCAGCCCGTTGACCTGATACGGCCAGGCGCTGGAGGCCACCACGCCTTCGTTCTTGAAGTCACTCATTTGCACGGTGGTGTCGTGCCAGTAGCGGTGGATCAACGGTTGCTGGGCGCGCAACAGATCGAGCACGGCTTTGTACTGGGTTTCGGTCAGTTCGTATGGGCTCTGGATGCCCAGTTCCGGCTGAGTCGATTTGAGATACAGCGCTGCATCGGCGATGTAGATCGGGCCGTCATAGGCCTGCACGCGGCCTTTGTTCGGCTTGCCGTCCGGCAGGTTCTGGGCGTTGAACAGCACATCCCAGCTGGTGGGCGCGGTCTTGAACACGTTGGTGTTGTACATCAGCACATTCGGGCCCCATTGGTACGGGGTGCCGTAGGTCTGCTGGCCGACCACGTACCACGGCGCGTCTTTAAGGCGTGGGTCGATGTTTTTCCAGTTTGGGATCAGCGAGGTGTTGATCGGCTGCACACGCTTGCCGACGATCAACCGCAGCGACGCATCGCCCGACGCGGTGACCAGGTCATACCCGCCCTTGGCCATCAGGCTGACCATTTCGTCAGAAGTGGCGGCGGTTTTCACATTGACCTTGCAGCCGGTTTCCTTCTCGAAACCAGTGACCCAGTCGTAGGCCTTGTCGCTTTCGCCACGTTCGATATAGCCGGGCCAGGCGACGATATCCAGCTGGCCTTCGCCAGCGCCAATCGCCTTGAGCGGTTCGGCGGCCTGAATGCTGACGCTGGCCAGCAGCGCGGTGGTCAAGGCACTGAGCAGTGCGGTCTTGTGCGCGGACATGGGGGTTCCCTCTTCTTTAATTATGGTCGGGGCAGTTGTGTGCAACCGGTGACGCAAAAGCTTAGTTGTTGTTTTAAAGATGTTGGCCGTGGCGGGCCATGATGTGGCGCACCACGCTGTAGTCCTGTAGCGAATCACTGGACAGATCTTTCCCATACCCCGAGCGCTTCAAGCCGCCGTGGGGCATTTCGCTGACCAGCATGAAATGGCTGTTGATCCAAGTGCAGCCGTATTGCAGGCGTGCGGCTACCTGCATGGCCTTGTCCAGATTCTGGGTCCACACAGAGGAGGCCAGGCCGTATTCGGAGTCATTGGCCCAGTCCACCGCCTGTTCCAGCTCATCGAAGCGGGTCACGGTGACCACTGGACCAAACACTTCGCGCTGCACAATTTCATCGCTCTGTTTACAGCCGGCGAGCAAGGTTGGCTGGTAATAGAAGCCCGCGCCGGAATGCACGGCGGCGCCCGTGACCCGCTCGATATGCGGCTGGCCGAGGGCACGCTCGACAAAACTGGCCACGCGGTCGCGCTGGCGCGTACTGATCAGCGGGCCGAGTTCGTTGTCGGCATCACGCTTGCCGGCAAAGCGCAGGCTGCTGACCGCCGCACCGAGGTCGGCGACCAATTTGTCGTGAATCCCCGCCTGGGCGTAGATGCGGCATGCGGCGGTGCAGTCCTGACCGGCGTTGTAATAACCGTAGGCGCGCACACCCTCGACCACGGCCTGCAGGTCGGCATCGTTACACACGATTACCGGCGCTTTGCCGCCCAGTTCCAAGTGCGTGCGTTTGAGCGTCTTGGACGCGGCTTGCAGGATTTTCTGCCCGGTGACGATATCGCCGGTCAGGGAAACCATGCGCACTTTCGGGTGGCTAACCAGATGACTGCCCACACCTTCACCGCCGCCACAGAGAATGTTGATGACCCCGCGTGGTAACAAGTCCTTCAGCACAGGGGCGAGTGCGAGGATCGACAGCGGCGTATGTTCCGACGGCTTGAACACCAAGGTATTACCGGCAGCCAGCGCCGGGGCGATCTTCCAGGCGGCCATCATCAACGGGTAGTTCCACGGTGCGATGGAGGCGACGACGCCAATTGGATCGCGCCGCACCATGCTGGTGTAGCCCGGCAGGTATTCGCCGCTCAGTTGCCCTGTCTGGCAGCGCACGGCCCCGGCGAAGAAGCGGAACACGTCGACGGTGGCGCTCAAGTCATCCTGACGCGCCAGGTGCAACGGCTTGCCGCAGTTCAGGGATTCCAGGCGGGCCAGGTAATCGGCTTGTTTTTCGATGGCATCAGCGATGCCCAGAAGAATGTTTGAACGCTGTTGCGGCGTGGTCCGCGACCAGCTGGCAAATGCGCGGTGGGCCGCGAGGATGGCTGATTCGACCTGCTCGGTGCTGGCTTCAGCAATTTGGGTAAGCACTTCACCGGTGGCCGGGTTGAGGATCGGCTCGGCGAATCCCTGGCCCTGGACCAGTTCGCCGTCGATCAGCAACGCAGTAAGCAGCGGGGTGGGCGCGCCGGACATTTTTCGCGATCTCTTTTCTTGTGTGGTCATGGGCGTTCTCTTACAAGGCGCCGGACCTTCTCTTATGGATGAACTGAGAGTAGAGGTCAGGCGCGAGGTCAACAAATACTAAATACTGAATGCAGCATTCGATTAAATAGATGGCTTGCGTGGGTGCGGCTGTTCCCGGGCCACGGTGAGGAACGGGTCTACCAGCGCGGGACGCGCGGTGCCTCGGCGCCACGCCAGGCCCACATCGAGGGTCTGGCTGAGGTCGGCGATCGGCCGTGCCTCGATGATGTCGCCCTCCAGGGACCATGGGCGGTAGGTCATGTCTGGCTGAATCGACACGCCCAGTCCTGCCGCCACCAGGCTACGCACTGCCTCCGTCGATGCTGTACGCAGCGTGACGCGGGGTTGCAGGCCTGCGCTGGTCCAAAGGCGCTGGGCGTTTTGGCCCATTTCATCAACATTCAGCTGAATCAACGGCTCGCGCGCGACATCGGCCAGGTTGATGCTGTCGTGCTCCAGCAGCGGGTGCTGCGCCGGCAGCCACAGGCGATGGGGCGAGTGGGTCAGGACTTCTGTCTGAAGGGCGTGGCGGTCTTCGAGGTTGGAGAGGATCAGCACGCCGACGTCGATTTCGCCGCTCACCAGCAAATGCTCGATATAGGGGCGTTCGTCCTCCATCACGCGGATTTCCACATTGGGGTAGGCGCGCTGGAAGCGGGTGAGCAGGTCGGCGAGGTAGTAGCCGGCCACCAGGCTGGTCACGCCGATGATCAATTGCCCGGCCACTTGGTCGGTGCTTTGTTGCAGGCTGCGCTTGGCGTTGTCGACGGTGGCGAGGATCAAGTGCGCCTGGCGCAGGAACTGGTGGCCCTGGTGGGTGAGGGTCATGCCTTTGGCGTGGCGGTTGAACAGGTTTACCCCGATTTCCTGCTCCAATTGCTGGATCGCCAGGGTCAGGGTCGACTGGGAAATAAACGCGGTCTGCGCGGCGGCGGAGATCGAGCCGGTCTCGGCCACGGCGATAAAGTGCCGGATTTGACGCAAGGTCATCATGCTGGAATTACCAGTGGGGTGTTTTTATAGATTTATCCGAGTGTATATCGGTTTTAGCGAACGGCAGTGGCGTTACATCTGGAAGCACTCTAGATCGGGGCTTTTTGGCACTTAGTTTTACGCTGGGGGCCTATTGGTCCTATGAACCCAAGTGTCTGGAGGCTACGAATGAATACCCGTGGATTGCTCGATCAGTTGCTCAAGTCCGGCCAGGACATGCTGCAAAACAAGGCTGGCGGCCAACGCAAGCAGGACGACAAAGGCGCCTTGGGTGGACTGCTTGGCGGCGGAGGGTTGGGCAGCCTGCTTGGCGGTGCCGGTGGCGGCGCCCTGGCAGCCGGTGCCATGGGCTTGTTGATGGGCAACAAGAAGGCGCGCAAATTCGGCGGCAAAGCCCTGACCTACGGTGGGCTGGCCGCATTGGGCGTCATTGCGTACAAGGCCTACGGCAACTGGCAGGCCAATCAAGCCAATGCGCCCAAGGGCGAGCCGCAGACCATCGACCGCCTGCCACCGGCCCAAGTCGAGCAGCACAGCCAAGGCATTCTCAAGGCGCTGGTTGCAGCAGCCAAGGCCGACGGCCATGTGGATGAGCGCGAGCGAGAGCTGATCGAGGGGGAGTTCACCAAGCTGGATAACGACCGCGAGCTGCAAAGCTGGCTGCACGCCGAGCTGAACAAACCTCTGGACCCGGCCGATGTCGCCCGCGCGGCAAGCACCCCGGAAATGGCTGCCGAAATGTATATCGCCAGCGTGATGCTGGTCGACGAAGAAAACTTCATGGAAAAGGCCTATCTGGACGAATTGGCCCGCCAACTGAAACTGGAGCCTGGCTTGAAGCTGGAGCTGGAAAAGCAGGTGCGTCAAGCTACCCTCTGAGCATCTCTGTATAGATAAAGCACCCTGGCTGGCTGAATGCCCCAGGGTGTTTTTGCATTCCATGAGCGCTGCATCAAAACCCATTGATTAATGAGGCCTTCTGCTCAGCTATACTCCCCTCCATTTGAATGGCCCTTCGAGGAATTACTGTGAAGAACTGGACCTTGCGCCAACGCATCCTGGCAAGTTTTGCGGTCATTATCGCCATCATGCTGTTAATGGTTGTGGTCTCCTACTCACGGTTGCTGAAGATCGAAACCAGTCAGGAAGCCGTCCGGGACGATGCGGTACCGGGGGTTTATCTCAGTTCTATGATCCGCAGCGCGTGGGTCGACAGTTACCTTCAGACCATCGACATCATTGGTCTGCGTGAGGATAAAACCTTCACCAATACCGACAAGGCCGACTACAAGGCCTTCGAAGCGCGTATTGAGCAACAGATGGCCAATTACGAAAAAACCGTGCGCAGCCAGGCTGATCGCATGGAGTTCGATAACTTCAAAGCCGCACACATCAATTACAACAAGGTCCTTGAGCAGTTGCTGGACCGCGTCCAGAACAACGACCTGCCCGCTGCACGCGAGTTGCTTGAAGAGCAACTGACGCCGATCTGGATCGAAGGTCGCATGAAGCTCAATGACATTATTACGGAGAACAAAAACGTCTCTGATCGCGCCACCGCGGCGATTGACGACGCCGTTCTGTCGGCCAAGATCAGCATGGGCGTGTCGCTGATCATCGCCATCCTCGCCGCCGGCCTGTGCGGCCTGCTGCTGATGCGCGCGATCATGGCGCCGATGCAGCGCATCGTCGAAATCCTCGACACCATGCGCACTGGCGACCTGAGCAAGCGCCTGAACCTGGAGCGCAAGGACGAATTCAACGCGGTAGAAACCGGCTTCAACGACATGATGACCGAGCTCACCGCTCTGGTTTCCCAGGCGCAACGCTCTTCGGTTCAGGTCACCACCTCAGTGACGGAGATTGCGGCGACCTCCAAGCAGCAGCAGGCCACCGCTACCGAAACTGCCGCGACCACCACCGAGATCGGCGCCACTTCGCGGGAAATCGCCGCAACTTCCAAGGATCTGGTGCGCACCATGACCGAAGTCTCCACCGCTGCCGACCAGGCTTCGGTGGCCGCCGGTTCCGGCCAGCAGGGCCTGGCGCGTATGGAAGAGACCATGCACTCGGTGATGGGGGCCGCCGACCTGGTGAACGCCAAACTGGCGATCCTCAATGAGAAGGCCGGCAACATCAACCAAGTGGTGGTGACCATCGTCAAAGTCGCCGACCAGACCAACCTGTTGTCCCTGAACGCCGCCATCGAAGCGGAAAAAGCCGGTGAATACGGCCGCGGGTTTGCCGTGGTCGCCACCGAAGTGCGTCGTCTGGCCGATCAGACCGCCGTGGCCACTTACGACATCGAGCAGATGGTGCGTGAGATTCAGTCGGCGGTGTCTGCTGGCGTGATGGGCATGGACAAGTTCTCCGAAGAAGTGCGCCGCGGCATGTTCGAAGTGCAGCAAGTGGGCGAGCAACTGTCTCAGATCATCCATCAGGTACAGGCCCTGGCGCCGCGGGTGTTGATGGTCAACGAGGGCATGCAGGCCCAGGCCACCGGCGCCGAGCAGATCAACCACGCGCTGGTGCAGCTGGGTGATGCCAGCAGTCAGACCGTCGAATCCCTGCGCCAAGCCAGCTTTGCCATTGATGAACTGAGCCAGGTTGCGGTGGGTCTGCGCAGCGGCGTGTCGCGTTTCAAAGTCTGATGAGCGACCTCGCGGCTAAACGCGGCGCCGTCCCGGCACCGAAAAAGGCGTTGTTCCTGGTGTTTCACATCGGCAGTGAACGTTATGCCCTTAAGGCCACCGAAGTGGCCGAGGTGCTGCCGCGCCTGCCGCTCAAGCCCATCGCCCATGCACCCTCTTGGGTGGCGGGTATCTTTGCGCATCGCGGAGCGTTGGTGCCGGTCATCGACCTGAGTGCGCTGACCTTCGGTACGGCGGCCCAGGCGCGTACCAGCACGCGGTTGGTGTTGGTCAATTACCAGCCGCAACCCTGGGTTGAGTCTCGCCGGTTGGGGCTGATCCTCGAGCAGGCCACCGATACCCTGCGTTGCGATCCCGCGGAATTTCAGCCCTATGGCCTGGAGAACCCCCAGGCGCGCTATTTGGGGCCGGTGCGTGAGGATGCGTTGGGCCTGATGCAATGGATCGGCGTGAACGACGTGCTCACCGATGACGTGCGCGCCCTGTTGTTTTCTGCCGAGCTGAGCGTATGAGCAACGACCCGCGCTTCTTTGCCTTCCTCAAGGAACGTATCGGCCTGGACGTGGCGTCGGTCGGCGAGGCGATTATCGAGCGCGCCGTGCGCCAGCGCAGCCAGGCCGTGCAGGCGCAGACGCCAGGCGAATACTGGCAGCGCCTGCAAAGCTCCCACGACGAGCAGCAAGCACTGATCGAAGCGGTGATCGTTCCCGAGACGTGGTTTTTCCGTTACCCCGAATCCTTTGCGACCCTGGCTCGGTTGGCGATTGCACGCCTGGCCGAGATCAAGCAGATGCGCGCACTGCGCATCCTCAGCCTGCCGTGCTCCACCGGCGAAGAACCCTATTCGATTGCCATGGCCCTGCTCGATGCCGGCCTGGCGCCGCATCAGTTCAAGGTGCTGGGCTTGGACGTCAGCCCGCTGTCGGTGGAGCGTGCGCGGCGCGGGGTGTATGGAAAAAACTCGTTCCGCGGTAGCGATATTGCCTTTCGCGATCGCCACTTCACTGAACACAGCGACGGGTTCCACATCGCCGACCGCGTGCGCGAACAAGTGCGTCTGCAAGTCGGCAACTTACTGGACCCGACGCTGCTGGCGAACGAGGCGAGCTACGATTTCGTGTTTTGCCGCAACCTTTTGATCTATTTCGACCAGCCGACGCAGAAGCAAGTGTTCGATGTGCTCAAGGGCCTGACCCACGTAGACGGCGTACTGTTTATCGGCCCGGCCGAGGGCAGCCTGCTGGGCCGGCATGGCATGCGTTCGATCGGGGTGCCGCAGTCTTTCGCCTTTAGTCGGCACGCCGAACCTAACCTGCCGGCGCCGGTATTCGTGCCGATACCGAGCCCTCAGCGCAGCGCGGCGCCCATCCCCGTCAAGCCAAGGCCGTTCAGTACCGCGAGCGCCCAGGTGGTGCCGATCAAGCCACCGCCGCCTTCCGACGCGGGTACCTTGCTCAGCCGTATCGCCACCTTGGCCAACGAAGGCAAGAGTGCCGAGGCCCGTGTCGCCTGCGAGCAGTATTTGAACAGCCACCCGCCAGCCGCCCAAGTGTTCTACTGGCTGGGGCTGCTCAGCGATGTGGCCGGCAGCGCCCTGGAGGCTCAGGGGTTTTATCGGAAAGCCTTGTACCTGGAACCTCAGCACCCGCAGGCCTTGATTCACCTGGCCGCGTTGCTCGAATCCCAGGGCGACAGCGCGGGGGCGCGCCGTTTGCAAGCGCGGGCCGCCCGTAGCGAGCGAGCAGACAGTGAGTCCAAACGATGAGTAGCCCCGACGCGCTCGACACCGCCGGCCTGGACCTGACTATGGCCGACACCCAGGCCATCGACGACTGCTGGAACCGGATCGGTATCCACGGCGACAAGTCCTGCCCGCTGCTGGTGGACCATATCCACTGCCGCAACTGTGCGGTGTACTCAGCGGCCGCCACGCGCCTGCTGGATCGCTACGCTCTGCAGCAGGACGACCATCGTCCGGCCGCTGCAGTTGAAGTCGACGAAGAGATCGTCACCCGCTCGTTGCTGATGTTCCGTCTCGGTGAAGAGTGGTTGGGTATCGCCACCCGCTGCCTGGTGGAGGTGGCTCCGTTGCAACCGATTCACTCGCTGCCGCACCAGCGTTCCCGCGCTTTGCTCGGCGTGGCGAACGTGCGGGGGGCGCTGGTGGCGTGCCTGTCTCTGGTGGAGCTGCTCGGCCTGGACAACACCGGTCACGGCGCCAGTGGCGGGCGGATCATGCCGCGTATGTTGATCATCGCCGCGCAGGATGGCCCAGTGGTGGTACCGGTGGACGAAGTGGACGGCATCCATGCCATCGATGAGCGCACCTTGAACGCTGCGTCGGCGCCTGGCTCCCAGGCCAGCGCACGCTTTACTCAGGGCGTGTTGCAATGGAAGGGCCGCAGCCTGCGTTGGCTGGATGAGGCGCAATTGTTGTCCGCCGTGACCCGGAGCCTCACATGACCCCTGACCAGATGCGCGACGCCTCGCTGCTGGAACTGTTCAGCCTGGAAGCCGATGCACAGACCCAGGTACTGAGCGCGGGCCTGCTGGCCCTGGAGCGTAACCCGACCCAGGCCGACCAGCTTGAAGCCTGCATGCGCGCGGCCCATTCGCTCAAGGGCGCGGCGCGGATCGTGGGGGTGGATGCGGGGGTCAGCGTGTCCCACGTCATGGAGGATTGCCTGGTCAGCGCCCAGGAAAGTCGCCTGTACCTGCAACCTGAACACATTGACGCCTTGCTGCAAGGCACCGACCTGCTGATGCGCATCGCCACCCCGGGAAACACCGTGGGGCCAGCGGACATCGACGCTTATGTGGCGTTGATGGAGCGCCTGTTGGATCCGTCGCAGCCCACCGCTAAAGCTGCGCCACCGCCTGTCGTGTCCCAGCCTGCACCCGCGCCGGTCATCGAAGAATTGCCGCCGGAGCCCGAGCCCGCTCCCCCTGTTGCCAGCGATCCGCCGCGTCAGGGCAAGCGCATGACCGAAGGCGGCGAGCGCGTGTTGCGCGTGACCGCCGAGCGCTTGAACAGTCTGCTGGATCTGTCGAGCAAATCCCTGGTGGAAACCCAGCGGCTCAAGCCCTATCTGGCCAGCATGCAGCGCCTCAAACGTATTCAAAGCAATAGCGTGCGCGCCCTGGACACACTGGACGGTCATCTCAAGACTCTGGATCTGAACCTCGAAGCCCAGGAAGCCCTGGCTGATACCCGTCGCCTGCTGAGCGAGGCGCAGGCCTTACTGGCGGAAAAAACTGCCGAGCTGGATGAGTTCGGCTGGCAGGCCGGGCAGCGCGCTCAGGTGCTCTACGACACTGCGCTGGCCTGTCGCATGCGTCCGTTTGCCGATGTGCTGGCCGGGCAGGTGCGTATGGTGCGCGACCTCGGCCGCAGCCTCGGCAAGCAGGTGCGCCTGGAGATCGAGGGCGAAAAGACCCAGGTCGACCGTGATGTGCTGGAAAAGCTCGAAGCGCCGCTCACCCATCTATTGCGCAACGCCGTCGACCACGGGATCGAAATGCCCGACCAGCGCCTGCTGGCCGGCAAACCCGCCGAAGGCTTGATCCGCCTGCGTGCCTCCCATCAGGCCGGTCTACTGGTGCTGGAACTGAGCGACGACGGCAACGGCGTTGACCTGGAGCGCCTGCGCGGGACCATTGTCGACCGGCATCTGTCGACCCTGGAGACCGTGCTGAACCTGAGCGAAGAGGAACTGCTGACGTTCCTGTTCCTGCCGGGTTTCAGCCTGCGCGACAAGGTTACCGAGGTGTCCGGGCGCGGCGTCGGACTGGATGCGGTGCAGCATATGGTCCGCCAGTTGCGCGGCGCGGTGGTGCTGGAGCAGACGGCGGGGCAGGGCAGTCGTTTTCACCTGGAGGTGCCGCTGACCCTTTCGGTGGTGCGCAGCCTGGTGGTGGAAGTTGGCGAAGAAGCCTATGCGTTCCCGCTGGCGCATATCGAACGTATGTGTGACCTGGCCCCCGACGACATTGTGCAACTCGAAGGCCGCCAGCATTTCTGGCACGAGGGCCGGCATGTTGGCCTGGTCGCCGCCAGCCAGCTGTTACAGCGCCCGCCGGGGCAGACCAATGACGAGACCTTGAAGGTGGTGGTGATCCGCGAGCGCGATGCGGTGTACGGTATCGCCGTGGAACGTTTCATCGGCGAGCGTACCCTGGTGGTGTTGCCGCTGGATGACCGCCTGGGCAAGGTCCAGGATATTTCCGCCGGCGCCTTGCTGGATGACGGCTCGGTGGTGTTGATCGTCGATGTGGAAGACATGCTGCGTTCGGTGGACAAGCTGCTCAACACCGGGCGCCTGGAACGCATTGCCCGGCGCAGCCAGCAGGTCACCGAGGCGCCGCGCAAACGCGTACTGGTGGTGGATGACTCGCTCACCGTGCGTGAGTTGCAACGTAAATTGCTGCTTAATCGCGGGTACGAAGTGGCCGTTGCGGTCGACGGTATGGACGGCTGGAACGCCTTACGTTCCGAAGACTTCGACCTGCTGATCACTGACATTGATATGCCTCGCATGGACGGTATTGAATTGGTCACACTCTTGCGCCGTGATACTCGCCTGCAATCGTTGCCGGTGATGGTGGTGTCGTACAAAGACCGTGAAGAGGACCGTCGCCGTGGGTTGGATGCCGGCGCCGATTATTACTTGGCCAAGGCCAGCTTCCACGACGACGCGTTGCTGGACGCCGTCGTGGAGCTGATTGGGGGCGCGCGGTCATGAGGGTTGCGATCGTCAACGACATGCCCCTGGCCGTGGAGGCCTTGCGCCGCGCCTTGAATTTCGAGCCCTCGCACGAGGTGGTGTGGGTGGCCGGCAATGGTCTGGAGGCGGTGCAGCGCTGCGCTGAGTTGACGCCTGACCTGATCCTGATGGATCTGATCATGCCGGTGATGGACGGCGTGGAGGCCACGCGGCAGATCATGGCCGAGACCCCGTGCGCGATCCTGTTGGTGACCGTCGACCGCCAGGCCAATATGAGCCGGGTGTTCGAAGCCATGGGCCACGGCGCCCTGGATGTGGTGGACACGCCCGCACTCGGCGTGGGCAATCCAAAGGATGCGGCGGCACCGCTGCTGCGCAAAATCCTCAACATCGGCTGGCTGATCGGCCAGCGCGGCAGCCGCGTGCGTACCGAAACCACGTCAGCGCGCACCTCCGGAAAACGCCAGAGTTTGGTGGCTATCGGCTCTTCGGCGGGTGGCCCGGCTGCCCTGGAAATCCTGCTCAAGGGTTTACCCCGTGACTTTCCCGCCGCCATCGTGCTGGTGCAGCATGTGGACCAGGTCTTTGCCGCCGGCATGGCCGAATGGCTCAGCAGTGCTTCCGGGCTGCCGGTGCGCCTGGCCCGCGAAGGCGAACCGCCGCAAAGCGGTGTGGTCTTGCTGGCCGGTACCAATCACCACATTCGTCTATTGAAGAACGGCACGCTAGCCTATACCGCAGAGCCGGTGAACGAGATTTACCGGCCTTCGATCGACGTGTTCTTCGAAAGCGTGGCCAGCCACTGGAATGGTGACGCCGTCGGCGTACTGCTGACCGGCATGGGTCGTGACGGGGCTCAGGGCCTTAAGTTATTGCGTGAACAAGGTTATTTGACCATCGCCCAGGATCAGCAGAGCTCGGCGGTGTATGGCATGCCCAAAGCGGCGGCGGCGATTGATGCCGCTGTTGAAATTCGCCCTCTGGACAGAATTGCGCCCCGATTACTGGAGGTCTTTGCACAATGAACATGACCTTGCGCGATGCTGGCTTGCAGGTAGTAATTCAGGTGACTGCAGATGAATGATTTACAGATCGACGACATCAAGACCGACGAAAATGCCGCCATGGTGTTGCTGGTCGACGACCAGGCCATGATCGGCGAAGCGGTCCGACGCGGCCTGGCCCATGAAGAAAACATCGATTTCCACTTCTGCGCCGATCCGCACCAGGCGATTGCCCAGGCTATCCGCATCAAGCCGACGGTGATCCTGCAGGACTTGGTGATGCCCGGGCTCGATGGCCTGACTCTGGTGCGCGATTACCGCAATCATCCGGCCACGCAGAACATCCCGATCATCGTGCTATCCACCAAGGAAGACCCGCTGATCAAGAGCGCGGCGTTCTCGGCGGGGGCCAACGACTACCTGGTCAAGCTGCCGGACAACATCGAACTGGTGGCACGCATCCGCTATCACTCGCGTTCCTACATGACGCTGCTGCAGCGCGATGCTGCTTACCGCGCGCTGCGGGTCAGCCAGCAACAGTTGCTGGACACCAACCTGGTGCTGCAACGCCTGATGAACTCCGATGGCCTTACCGGGCTGTCCAACCGCCGTCACTTCGACGAATACCTGGAACTGGAGTGGCGCCGCGCCATGCGCGACCAGACCCAACTGTCGCTGCTGATGATCGACGTGGACTTCTTCAAGACCTATAACGACAGCTTCGGTCACGTCGAAGGCGACGAAGCCCTGCGCAAAGTTGCCGCCACCATCCGCGATGCCAGCAGTCGCCCTTCGGACCTGCCGGCGCGCTACGGTGGTGAAGAGTTTGCGTTGGTGCTGCCGAACACCTCACCGGGAGGCGCGCGACTGGTGGCCGAAAAGCTGCGCATGGCCGTCGCGGCGTTGAAAATCCCGCATATCGCCCCGGCAGAAGGCTCCAGCCTGACGATCAGCATCGGTCTGTCGACCACCACGCCGCAGCAGGGTACGGATTGTCGGCAGCTGATATTGGCGGCGGACAAGGGCTTGTATACGGCCAAACACAATGGGCGTAATCAGGTCGGCATCGAGTGAATCGAGGCCGCAACCGATCAACATGTGGGAGGGGGCTTGCCCCCGATAGCAGAGGGTCAGTCACCTGATGCACCGCCATCGGGAGCAGGCCCCCTCTCACATTTAACCCAGCGTAGTCTGCCTTTTCGCCAGGCGGGCTGCCGCTCCCCCCCGTTTGCCGTTATACTCGCCGGCTTTCAAAAGTTCGCCAACGAGTGCTGCCCGCCATGGAAATCAACCCGATCCTGAACACCATCAAGGACCTGTCCGAGCGCTCCGAAACTATTCGGGGGTATCTTTGACTACGATCAAAAGCATGAGCGTCTGACCGAAGTCAATCGTGAGCTTGAAGATCCGAGTGTCTGGAACAAACCTGAATACGCCCAAGAGTTGGGCCGCGAGCGCGCTGCGCTGGCGCAGATCGTCGACACCCTCGACGAACTGAACACCGGTCTGGCCGATTGCCGTGACCTGCTGGACATGGCCGTCGAAGAAAACGACGAAGGCGCAGTGGGCGATGTCATCGCCGAGCTGGCCCGTCTAGAGGAAAACCTCGCCAAGCTCGAATTCCGCCGCATGTTCAGCCATGAAATGGACCCGAACAACGCCTACCTGGACATCCAGGCCGGTTCCGGCGGCACCGAAGCCCAGGACTGGGCGAACATCCTGCTGCGCATGTACCTGCGCTGGGCCGACAAACGCGGCTTCGACGCCACCATCATGGAGCTGTCGGCCGGTGAAGTGGCTGGCATCAAGGGCGCGACCGTGCACATCAAGGGTGAATACGCCTTTGGCTGGCTGCGTACCGAAATCGGCGTGCACCGCCTGGTGCGCAAGAGCCCGTTCGACTCCGGCAACCGTCGCCACACTTCGTTCTCCGCGGTGTTCGTCTCGCCAGAGATCGACGACAAGGTGGAAATCGAGATCAACCCGGCCGACCTGCGTATCGACACCTACCGTTCCTCCGGTGCCGGTGGTCAGCACGTAAACACCACCGACTCGGCCGTACGTATTACTCACGTACCGACCAACACCGTGGTCAGCTGCCAGAACGAACGTTCCCAGCACGCCAACAAGGACACCGCCATGAAAATGCTGCGGGCCAAGTTGTACGAGCAGGAAATGCAGAAGCGCAACGCCGCTTCCCAGGCGCTGGAAGACACCAAGTCGGATATCGGCTGGGGTCACCAGATCCGTTCGTATGTGCTCGATGCGTCGCGGATCAAGGATCTGCGCACTAACATCGAACGCAGCGACTGCGACAAGGTGCTCGACGGCGATATCGACGAATACCTGGAAGCCAGCCTGAAGTCCGGCTTGTAATAAAGATTGTAGGAGCCGGCTTGCCGGCGATCCCCGGCCGCAGGCCGGGGACAACGAACCTGATGGAAATTTTAAAGACATGAGCGACCAACAACTCGACCCGCAAGCCCTGCAACAGGAAGAAAACTCCCTGATCGCCCTGCGCAAGGAAAAGCTTGCTGCCGAGCGCGCGAAGGGCAATGCCTTCCCCAATGACTTCCGCCGCGAAAACTACTGCGATGCCTTGCAGAAACAGTACGCGGACAAGACCAAGGAAGAGCTGGCAGAGGCTGCGATCCCGGTCAAAGTGGCAGGTCGCATCATGCTCAACCGTGGCTCGTTCATGGTGATCCAGGATATGACCGGTCGCATCCAGGTCTACGTCAACCGCAAGACCTTGCCTGAAGAAACCCTGGCCTCGGTGAAAACCTGGGACATGGGCGACATCATTGCCGCCGAAGGCACCCTGGCCCGTTCCGGCAAGGGCGACCTGTACGTCGAGATGACCAGCGTGCGCCTGCTGACCAAGTCCCTGCGCCCGCTACCGGACAAGCACCACGGCCTGACCGACACCGAGCAGCGCTACCGCCAGCGCTACGTTGACCTGATCGTCAACGAAGACGTGCGCCAGACCTTCCGCGTGCGTTCGCAAGTCATCGCCCACATCCGCAGCTTCCTGATGGCGCGTGACTTCCTTGAAGTCGAAACCCCGATGCTGCAAACCATCCCCGGTGGTGCCGCAGCCAAGCCATTCGAAACCCACCACAACGCCCTGGACCTGGAAATGTTCCTGCGTATCGCGCCGGAGCTGTACCTGAAGCGTCTGGTGGTGGGTGGTTTTGAAAAGGTCTTCGAGATCAACCGCAACTTCCGTAACGAAGGTGTCTCGACCCGTCACAACCCAGAATTCACCATGTTGGAGTTCTACCAGGCCTACGCCGACTACGAAGACAACATGGACCTGACCGAAGAACTGTTCCGCGAACTGGCACAGCTGGTCCTGGGCAGCACCGACGTGCCGTACGGCGACAAGGTGTTCCACTTCGGCGAGCCGTTCGTGCGCCTGTCGGTGTTCGACTCGATCCTCAAGTACAACCCCGAGCTGACCGCTGACGACCTCAACGACATCGACAAAGCCCGCGCCATCGCCAAGAAAGCCGGCGCCAAGGTGCTGGGCTTCGAAGGCCTGGGCAAATTGCAGGTGATGATTTTCGAAGAGCTGGTCGAGCACAAGCTGGAACAGCCGCACTTCATTACCCAGTACCCGTTCGAAGTCTCGCCGCTGGCCCGTCGCAACGATGACAACCCGAACGTCACTGACCGTTTCGAGCTGTTCATTGGTGGCCGCGAAATCGCCAACGCCTACTCCGAGTTGAATGACGCGGAAGACCAGGCCGAGCGCTTCATGGCTCAGGTGGCCGATAAGGACGCCGGTGACGACGAAGCCATGCACTACGACGCAGACTTCGTACGCGCCCTGGAATACGGCATGCCGCCAACCGCCGGTGAAGGTATCGGCATCGACCGACTGGTGATGTTGTTGACCAACTCGCCGTCGATCCGCGATGTGATCTTGTTCCCGCACATGCGGCCGCAAGCGTAACCCTAGCGAAATCCGAAGCCGCCTTTTATAAGGCGGCTTTTTTATGGGGCGTTTTTAAGCGTCAAGCAAACAGCGCCAGGTTTTGATCTATTCAAGGATGTGTGTCGTGAACCGCGTAATCGCACAAGAAGGCGCCGCCGGCATTGCAGCTGCCGTGGCTGAAAGCGTCCAGTACCAGGGCCGTAAGGCCAGTCGTCAGGGCAGCGAGCAACGGCGGCAAGACATTCTCGATGCGGCCATGCGTATTGTGGTGCGTGAGGGCGTACGAGCCGTGCGCCATCGGGCGGTGGCGGCGGAAGCGGGCGTGCCGTTGTCGGCGACCACCTACTACTTCAAAGACATCGATGACCTGCTGACCGACACCTTCGCCCAGTACGTCGAACGCAGCGCCGCCTTCATGGGCAAGCTGTGGGTGCGTAACGAAGGCCTGTTGCGCGAGATGGTTGCCTACGGCGATGGCAGCCCGGAGTCACGTTCGCAATTGGCCGATGACATCGCGCGACTGACCGCCGACTATGTGCTGCGCCAACTGACCAACCGTCGCGAACACCTCATGGCCGAACAGGCGTTTCGTCAGGAAGCGCTATTGAACCCGCGCCTTGCCGAACTGGTGCGTTCCCATCAGCAGATTTTATTGCAGGGCACCGGGCAGTTTTTCCAGGTGTTGGGCTCCCGCGAGCCGCAGCAGGACGCCAAGGTGTTGACGGCGATTATCAGTCGGATGGAATATCAGGGCCTGTTGGGCGGCGCAGAGCCTCTGACCGGTGAAGAGATGCTTGAGATCCTCAAGCGTTACATGCATTTGGTGTTGGCCTCGGTCTGACACCGGAGGGTGTCTGATGAAAACCTGGCGTATCGCGCTAATCGCCTTGTCGTTCCTGCTGCTCAGCGGTTGTTTGGTGACCTTCAAGGAGCCGCTGGCAAGCCGTGAAGCGGCGCCGAATGAGTTGTTGGGCCACTGGTCCAGCAAGAATGCATGGGGTGAGCCGCTCAGCTTACACATCACTCGCGCCGGTGAGCACCGCTACAAAGCCGTGAGCTACCCTAAAGCGGCGCCGGGCCAGCGCGATGAGTACCTGTTTACTGTGTCGCGCCATGGCAATCGGTGGTACCTGTCGGCGCCGTTGCCTACAAAGTTCGGTGGGAATTTTATCCTGGCCGGCTTCGAATTCGACGAAAAGCACGAATTGGTGGTCTACAACCTGGATCTGGAGCAGATCCGCCAAGCCATCGGCCAACAGGCATTGGATGGAGGCACCGTAGAAACCGTCGAAGGCGACGGGGTGTTGGTGGACAGCCCCATGGACCGGGTATTCGCCTACCTGGATGACCCGGCCAATGCCGATGTGTTCGTTGAAGCCGCGCGCTATCAGCGTGCGGGCAAATAACGTTTAAAGAAGGAAGCACCCGGTGGACGATTACCAGCAGACGATACGCACCTTGTCCGATCGCATTGTGCTGGCACAGACACCGATTCGCGTCCTCGACGCCGTCAAATGGGACGACACTATTCGCCAGGGATTCCTCAAGGCCAAGGGCAAGGCAATGCCTGCCGTAGACCGCGACTATTACCTGAACCGGCCGCTGTCGTTTGACTCCAGTGCGGTGAAGCTGGAATTCCAGAATATCGAGCGTGACATCACCCGTCGCCTCGGCCAGTTCAGCCCGGTGGGGCAGATCATGCGTCGCATGTGCCGCGAGTACCGCATGGTGGTGCGGATGCTCGAAGCGCGCGGCACCGAGGACTTCGGCCTGATCTCCCAAGAGCTGTACGGCGCCGCCTCCGATGCGTTCCACGCCGGCGACCCAACCCTGGCCGACCTGGGCCTGATGCTCTCCGACTACCTGAATAACATCGACGGCCGTGGCGACCTCAAGGACGAAGCCAAGACCCTCACCGCCAAGGACGCCGTCGCCCTGCTGCAAACCCGCCTGAACAAGGTGTTCGGCGAGGCGGAAGAAACCATTCGCGTGTTCGAGTCCGACGGCATCGTTGCGGATGCAGCGGCGGGGGCCGACTACATCAAGATCCGCGCCGATGCGATGTTCAACAATCGCGACGTGCGTGCCCTGGAAGTCCATGAAGGCCTGGTGCACGTCGGCACTACCCTCAACGGCCAGAACCAGCCGATCTGCACTTTCCTGTCCAAAGGCCCGCCGTCTTCCACGGTGACCCAGGAAGGCTTGGCGATTCTGATGGAGATCATCACCTTCGCCTCCTACCCGAGTCGCCTGCGCAAACTCACCAACCGTACGCGCGCTATCCACATGGTGGAGGAGGGCGCCGATTTCCTGCAGGTGTTCGAATTCTTCCGCGAGCAAGGCTTTGAAATCGCTGAAAGCTATGGCAACGCCAGTCGCGTATTCCGTGGCTCGGTGCCCAATGGACTGCCGTTTACCAAGGATTTGTCCTACCTCAAGGGCTTCATCATGGTCTACAACTACATCCAGTTGGCCGTGCGCAAAGGCAAGCTGGAACAGGTGCCGTTGCTGTTCTGCGGCAAGACCACTCTGGAAGACATGCGTACCCTGCGCCAACTGGTGGACGAAGGCCTGGTGGTGCCGCCCAAGTACCTGCCTGAACAGTTCCGCGACATGAACGCATTGGCGGCGTGGATGTGCTTCTCCAACTTCCTCAACCACTTGAGCCTGGATCGGATCGAGGCGGATTACTCCAATATCCTCTGAAGAAACCGGGTCTAAATGTGGGAGGGCGCAAAGCACCTCCCACATTGAATCTTCAACAGACGGTCAATTTCATCTTAATCACGAGGCTTCAACGGATGAGAATCCTCGGCATTCTATGCCTGCTACTCACATTGAACGGTTGCAGCTCCCTGCTGTTCTACCCCGAACCCGGCCTGCCGTTCACGCCCGAAAAAGCGCACTTGCAATACCGCGACGTCACCCTCACCACCGCCGACGGCGTGAAGCTGCACGCGTGGTGGCTGCCGGCCAAGGCTGGCGTGCCCGTCAAAGGCACGGTGCTGCACTTGCACGGCAACGGCGGCAATCTGGCCTGGCACCTGGGTGGCAGTTGGTGGTTGCCGGAGCAGGGCTATCAGGTGCTGCTGGTGGACTATCGCGGATACGGGTTGTCCGAAGGCAAACCGTCCTTGCCGGCGATCTATCAGGATGTGGATGCAGCGTTCAGTTGGATCGACAAAGCCCCCGAAACCCAGGGCCAGCCGCTGATTGTTCTCGGCCAGAGCCTTGGCGGTGCGCTGGCCGTGCATTACCTGGCAGAGCATCCGGAGCGTCAGGCCAGGCTTAAGGCGCTGGTACTGGATGGTGTGCCAGCCAGTTATCGTGACGTAGGACAATTCGCCCTCAGTACCTCCTGGCTAACATGGCCGTTTCAAGTGCCCTTGTCCTGGCTGGTCCCCGACGCCGACAGTGCGATCAACGCCATGCCTCGGCTGACCGGCGTGCCGAAACTGCTGTTCCACAGCCTGGATGACCCGATCGTGCCGCTTTCCAATGGCATCCGTCTGTACCAGGCGGCGCCACCGCCCAGGGTGTTGCAATTGACCCGAGGCGGTCATGTGCAGACCTTTGCCGACAAGACCTGGCAAACCGTGATGCTGCGCTACCTGGATGACCCGCAGCACTTCAACGGCCTACGCCGCCTGGGCGAAATTCCGAACTACCCCATTCCTAAAGTTGACTGATCAGAGAGCCCGCAATGAGCGAAGAACGCAACATGATCCCGCTGATTCTCACCGGCATCGGCACCATCATCGGCACCGTCGGCTGCCTGTGGTACTACGGCTACCTGCACTTCGCCAAGCCGGAAGATGCGTTGTTGCTCAGTGACTTCACCATGCTCAAAACCGTGCCTGGCGAGGACTACAAAATTTCTTTGACCCCGGCGGCCCAGGTGGCGCAGTGCGTCGATGGCGTGCTGGTGATGTTCGACACCGAGCAGAAAGGCCTCAGTGGCGTGCTGGTAAACAACAAGAAACAGGCAGTACGTTGTATGGGGCAGGAAACGCCACAACTGCAGCAGTA
This sequence comes from Pseudomonas sp. H1_D04, assembly GCF_054683855.1. Lineage (NCBI taxonomy): Bacteria > Pseudomonadati > Pseudomonadota > Gammaproteobacteria > Pseudomonadales > Pseudomonadaceae > Pseudomonas > Pseudomonas sp. H1_D04. The sequence goes on along the minus strand of NZ_CP162826.1, from coordinate 787,797 downwards.
AGCCCTCTTAAAACCTCACGATTTACGACTCGCCCCCGTAGATCGTGCAGCTGCAGCCCCCGTACTGAACTGAAATATCTGGAACCGTATCGCGCCAGCAACCACTGAATGCGGTATGACTTACACAGATCGGGGCCGAAAACGTGGCGATCACTATTGCTGCAATACGCAACATGCTGGACATGGCGAGGGGGCATGAGTCGTTGCAACGGCTGGATGCTCAGGACCATGAACTCCAGCAAATGATGGACAAGCTGTCACACAATACTTATGGCGCGAAGATAGAGCTGCCCGCTGAGGATACGCATCGAACGGTCCAGTTCGATGAGCCCAAAAAAACCCACCGTAAGGTGGGGTTTTCTTATCCAGCGTTAATCAATCAGTTAGCGACGGAAGAGCGTGGCTTCACTGGTTGGTTATCGTTAGAGATGGTCACTTCAACACGACGGTTCATGGCACGGCCCGAAACGCTGCCATTATCGGCAACCGGGTATTCCTTGCCGTAGCCGGTGGTCACGATGCGGCGTGGGTCAACGCCCATCTTGATCAGCGCAACCTGAACCGAAGCGGCACGGCGCTCCGAGAGGCTCTGGTTGTAGGCGTCAGCGCCGGTGCTGTCGGTGTAACCCTCAATGATCACTTGGCGATCCGGGTTTTCCTGGAGGAACTGCGCCAGCTTGTTGATGTTTACCAGGCCGCTGGATTTCAGATCGGCCTTGTTGGTAGCAAACAGCACGTCACCAAAGGTCACCAGGGTGCCGCGATCGGTTTGCTTAGCGTTCAGGCTGTCTTGCAGTTGCTTGATCTGAGCGTCACGAGCGTCGAGCAGGGCGCGGGCGCGTTCGTCACCAGCATTTTTCAGCTTGGCCTCGGACTCGCGCAGCGCGATGGTGTCTTTAGCCACTTCAACGCGCTGATTGGTCAGGTAGGCCAGTTGGTCGACTTTCTTCTGGTCTTCCTTGTCGCGATAGGCTTTGTCAGCCTTGTCCAGCCAGTCCTGAGCGTCCTTGGTTTCCAGAGCCGCTACTTTGGTGGCGTTCGGGTTGGCCTGCAGGGCCGAGAAGTTGGTCCGTGCATTTTCCAGGTTCGCGTTTGGCGGGGTGGAGCAAGCCGCCAGTGCAACGCTCATCGCCAGCAGGGCAGGGATCATCAATTGTTTACGCATAGTCATGTCGTCCTTTCAATTCGATATCGGGTGCAATGCAATCAGGGGCAGCGGCTTATTTCTGCTGGATAGCAGCCGGGCGCATGCCTTCCTGACGCAGCTCCTGAACAGCTTTCTGGGAGTCCTTCACTGCCTGGTCGGCTTTGGCGGCCTGGGCTTTACGCTCTGCAACGCGAGCGTCCCACTCGGCTTGCTCGGACAGGCGACGGGCTTCGTCGTAGTTCTTGTCATGCATGGCGATTTCGGCTTGCTTGAGCTTGTCCTGGGCCGACTTCATTTCTACGGCCGCGTACTCGGTGCCGCCGGCGCTGACAGCGCTGTTCACCGCGGACTGGGTTACTGCGTATTGCTCAGTCGGAGGGTTGCCGGCGCAGCCCGCCAGAACGAAGCTGGTGCCGATTGCCAGCGCGGCCAATTTAAGCCCGCGCAGGTGGTTAAACGAGGATTTGGCAGTGCTGGTCTTCATCGTCTTCAACTCCATTGGATAACTCCTGAAAAACTTCAAAATCCATCGCAGGTGGTCAGCGGTTGTGGGCCTGGCGGTTAAGCGCGGGGCACCTATTCAAACGGCTGTTCCAAGTGATGGCTTACTGGCTGTGACCGGAGGCTTTTTTGAATAGTTCAGAGAAGATGGCGATTTGCCTAAAAAAATAACTGACTGAACGGTCAGCGTAAAAAAATGGAACTTTTGCTGCGCGCAGAAGTACGCCGGGCCTCTTGGAGGCCCGGAATACAAGGGGTAGATAGACGGGGGTTAGTGCTTGGATTCGTCGACGCTGGTCGACAAGTCATGCAGATAGCGCCGCGACAACGTGAGAAAACGCGGCGTAGGGCCGACGTCTTCATAAAGCGGATCGCCCTCTTCATCGGTGGCGATGACGTGTTGCCCTTTGATGTAGGGGAAGCTGGCTTCCAGCTCTTCAAGGGCCGCGCCGATCAGCTCACCGAGCAGTTCTTCGGTACTGCGCTTGGGGTACATCTCGGCGATGGCCGCCAACCGTGCGGCGGCCTCTACATCAAGATGGATGGCGTACTCGGTTTTGGTCAAACGACCCTTAGCGTTCTCTTCCCAATGCTGGGCCAGTTCTCGAATTTTCATGGCAACCTCAATAAAGCCCGCGATGGCAGGCGGTGATGAGTGACCAGTCGCTCGCGTGGATAATGCGGCGGCTCACAGTTGAGACTAGCTGCAAGCCGCAAGGTTTAAAGTCTTGTCATAAAACGATGCTGACGGCACTCTGGCAGGCCTGCGCGTCCCGGATTTCTGGCTGGAGATTGGCTGATGAGTGATATCGATGCACGCTTGCGTGAGGATGTTCACCTGCTGGGTGAACTGCTGGGCAACACCATTCGAGAGCAGTATGGCGATGATTTTCTCGACAAGATCGAGCAGATCCGCAAAGGCGCCAAGGCTGACCGCCGGGGTGCCGGTGATGAGCTGAGCACCAGCCTCAACCAGTTGCAGGAGGACGAACTGCTGCCCGTGGCTCGGGCGTTCAACCAGTTCCTGAACCTCGCCAATATCGCCGAGCAGTACCAGTTGATTCACCGGCGTGACGAGTCGCAGCCGGCACCGTTCGAATCCCGTGTGTTGCCTGAATTGCTGGCGCGTTTGCAAAGCGAAGGCCATAGCAATGAATCCCTGGCCCGCCAGTTGGGGCGCCTGGAGATCGAGTTGGTCCTCACCGCCCACCCCACCGAAGTGGCGCGCCGCACCCTGATCCAGAAATACGATGCCATCGCCGCGCAACTGGCGCTGCAAGATCACCGCGACCTCACCACGGCTGAGCGCGAACAGATCCGCCAACGCCTGCAACGGTTGATCGCCGAAGCCTGGCACACCGAAGAAATCCGCCGCACCCGACCCACTCCGGTGGACGAAGCCAAATGGGGCTTTGCGGTGATTGAGCATTCGCTGTGGCACGCCATCCCCAATTATTTGCGCAAGGCTGACCAGGCCCTGCATGCCGCCACTGGCCTGCGTCTGCCTTTGGAAGCCGCGCCGATTCGTTTTGCGTCGTGGATGGGCGGCGATCGCGACGGCAACCCGAATGTGACCGCGCCGGTCACCCGTGAAGTGTTGCTGCTCGCACGGTGGATGGCCGCTGACTTATACCTGCGCGATATCGACCACTTGGCGTCCGAACTGTCGATGCAAAAGGCCAGCCCAGCGTTGCAGGCCAAGGTTGGCGACAGCGTCGAGCCCTACCGCGCCGTGCTCAAGCAACTGCGCGAACGTCTGCGAGCCACACGCCAATGGGCGCACACCGCATTGAGCAGCAGCACGCCGGCACCGGCCGAGGTGTTGCAGAACAACCGCGACCTGCTGGAACCGCTGGAGCTGTGCTACCAGTCGCTGCATGAGTGCGGTATGGGTGTGATCGCCGACGGTCCGTTGCTTGATTGCCTGCGCCGTGCTGTGACCTTTGGCCTGTTCCTGGTGCGGCTGGATGTGCGCCAGGATTCCAGTCGCCATTCGGCGGCCATGACCGAAATCACCGATTACCTGGGCCTCGGTCGTTACGACGAGTGGGACGAAGACGCACGCATCAGCTTCCTGATGAAGGAATTGGCCAACCGGCGACCGCTGCTGCCGGGCTATTTCAAACCGTCGGCGGACACAGCCGAAGTACTCAACACCTGTAAGGAAGTGGCTGCCGCGCCGGCTGCCTCGTTGGGTTCTTATGTCATCTCCATGGCCGGCGCCGCGTCGGATGTGCTCGCCGTGCAATTGCTGCTTAAAGAGTCGGGCGTACAACGGCCGATGCGCGTGGTGCCGCTGTTCGAAACCCTGGCCGACCTGGATAACGCCGGTCCCGTGATCGAACAACTGTTGCTTCTGCCGGGCTACCGTGCGCGCTTGCAGGGCCCGCAGGAAGTGATGATCGGTTACTCCGACTCAGCCAAGGACGCCGGCACCACCGCTGCTGCGTGGGCGCAATACCGCGCCCAGGAACGGTTGGTGGATATCTGTCGCGAGCAACAGGTGGAACTGCTGTTGTTCCATGGTCGCGGTGGCACCGTCGGCCGTGGCGGCGGCCCGGCACACGCCGCGATCCTGTCGCAGCCTCCGGGCTCGGTGGCAGGGCGTTTCCGTACCACTGAGCAGGGCGAGATGATCCGCTTCAAGTTCGGCCTGCCGGATATCGCCGAGCAGAACCTCAATCTTTACCTGGCCGCCGTTTTGGAAGCGACGCTGCTGCCACCGCCCCCACCCGAGCCAGCCTGGCGCCACTTGATGGACGAATTGGCCGCCGATGGTGTCAGCGCCTACCGTGCGGTGGTGCGGGAAAATCCGCAGTTCGTTGAATATTTTCGCCAGTCCACCCCCGAGCAGGAGCTCGGCCGTTTGCCGTTGGGCAGTCGTCCAGCCAAGCGCCGTGCTGGTGGTATAGAAAGTCTGCGCGCCATTCCGTGGATCTTCGGCTGGACACAGACTCGGCTGATGCTGCCTGCCTGGCTGGGCTGGGAAGCGGCGTTGAGCAAGGCGTTAGAACGCGGCGAAGGTGAACTGCTGGGGCAGATGCGTGAGCAGTGGCCGTTCTTCCGTACCCGTATCGATATGCTGGAAATGGTCCTGGCCAAGGCGGATGCCGATATCGCGCGTCTCTATGACGAGCGCCTGGTGCAGCCGGATCTGTTGCCATTGGGGGTGCACTTACGCGACCTATTGTCGCAGGCGTGTGACGTGGTGCTTGGCCTGACTGGCCAGTCGCAACTGCTGGCCCACAGCCCTGACACCCTGGAGTTCATTCGCCTGCGCAACACCTACCTTGATCCCTTGCACCTGTTGCAGGCTGAGTTGCTGGCACGTTCGCGCCAGCAGGAAGCGGCGCAGGACAGCCCTCTGGAACAGGCGCTGCTGGTGTCCGTGGCCGGTATTGCCGCCGGGTTGCGCAACACCGGCTGAGGTTTTTTGCGTGTTCTCAAGGGCTTGCAGATAAACCACGACGACCGTCCGGAAAAGGGCGGTCGGCGTTTAGAGCGTCGGGTTGCACTCAGGCACACCCTACCTATGGCGGATGCCGGGCGCGGTTCCTGCGACTTTTGGCGGCTTGTGTGGTTAAGGCCTGCTGTGTATCTTGATCAGCCTTTGGCCGTTTGGGCGGCCGGAATCCTATTTTTACGAGCCATACTTCTACGAGATTTGCCCCCACGCGGTGAATCCGAGCGTCATCTCTATATAAAAAATTGAGGAGCACATCGATGCGCGTCATTCTGCTGGGAGCTCCCGGGGCCGGTAAAGGTACTCAGGCAAAGTTCATCACTGAAAAATTCGGCATTCCACAAATCTCCACCGGCGACATGCTGCGTGCGGCCGTCAAGGCTGGCACCGAGCTGGGCCTGATCGCCAAGAGCGTGATGGACAGCGGCGGCCTGGTCTCCGATGACCTGATCATCAACCTGGTCAAGGAACGCATCAGCCAGGAAGACTGCAAGAACGGTTTCCTGTTCGACGGTTTCCCACGCACCATTCCCCAGGCTGAAGCCCTGGTGAAGGCCGGCGTTGAGCTGGATGCTGTGGTCGAAATCGCCGTTGAAGACGAAGAAATCGTCCAGCGTATTGCCGGTCGTCGCGTTCACGAGGGCTCGGGCCGCGTGTACCACGTCGTCTACAACCCGCCGAAGGTTGAAGGCAAGGACGATGTCACCGGTGAAGACCTGGTGCAGCGTAAAGACGACACTGAAGAAACCGTGCGTCATCGCCTGTCGGTCTACCACTCGCAGACCAAGCCATTGGTAGATTTCTACCAGAAGCTGTCCGCTGCCCAGGGCAAGCCGAAGTACAGCCACATCCCTGGCGTTGGCTCGGTAGAAGCCATCACTGCCAAGGTGCTGCAAGCACTGAGCTGATCCTTCGATCAGCTCGCTCAACAACGGCCCGCTTGCGGGCCGTTGTTGTTTTATACTGGCGCACTTTTTTTCGACTTGGACACCCACACCGATGAGCACCCTGCTGGCCCTGGACACCGCGACTGAAGCTTGCTCCGTTGCCTTGCTGCACGATGGCATCGTTACGAGCCACTACGAGGTGATCCCGCGCCTGCACGCGCAGAAGCTGTTGCCGATGATCAAGCAACTGCTGGAAGAGGCGGGCACCACCCTGGCTGCTGTCGATGCCATCGCTTTTGGCCGTGGTCCGGGGGCGTTTACCGGTGTGCGGATCGCCATTGGCGTAGTCCAGGGCCTGGCATTTGCCCTGGAGCGCCCGGTATTACCGGTCTCCAACCTTGCGGTGCTGGCCCAGCGCGCATTGCGTGAGCATGGCGCTTCGCAAGTCGCAGCTGCCATTGATGCGCGGATGGATGAGGTCTATTGGGGTTGCTACCGCGAAACCGCTGGCGAGATGCGTCTGGTGGGTGTGGAAGCTGTGCAGTCACCGGAATCGTCAGTATTGCCGGACGATGCTAGCGGCGACTGGTTTGGTGCTGGCACTGGCTGGGGCTACGGCGAGCGTATCGGCGTTCAACGGGTTGGCCAGGACGCCGCCATGTTGCCTCACGCGGAAGATCTGCTGACCCTGGCGCGCTTCGCGTTTGAGCGTGGCGAGGCGATTCCTGCGGATCAGGCTGCTCCGGTTTATCTGCGCGATAAAGTGGCTCAAACCAAAGCCGAACGCGGGATTATTTGACGCCAAAAATGATGGCAATGTGAGGCAAAAGTCGCCAATCGTCAGAATTTGCCACGGGTTTTAAACCTTTTTCAAATTATGTGTTCTAGTTATCACCAGAGCATTTGCGCGCTACGGATTGCGCCACTAAAATGCCATCACCGATACCGAGTTCGCATCGATGCGTATAGACGGCTTTTCCTCACAGTCCTACCCAATCAAACGTAAGCCGCGTAAGGCGAACGTCACGGTAGACGAGTCCGTCGAAGACTCACCGGACTTCATCGAAGTCCAGCCCGATGCACAGTCCAACGCCCAAGCACGAATCAGCGGTCTTCCCGCCCGTCAACAAGACATGGTTTTCCCGCGCTCGATGAGCAAAAGCGTTGCCGCTGCCCTGGCCAGCTACCTGACCACCGCCGGCTTTGTCGAATGGGATATGGAAGTGTTGGGCCTCGACATCCACATCTGATGCGCCTGCCTTACTACCTCGGTTGCCCGTCCTGGAGCGAAAACGCCTGGCGCGAGTACCTGTATCCCGCCGATGCACGCTCCAGCGACTACCTTGCCCTCTATTCCCAAGTCTTTAATGCGGTTGAAGGCAATACCACGTTCTACGCCCGCCCTTCGGCCGCGACCGTGCAGCGCTGGGCCGACATCATGCCCGACGATTTTCGTTTCACAGCCAAGTTTCCAGGTGATATCAGCCATGGCGGCGACTTGCGTGAGCAATTGCCAGCGGCAGAAAGCTTTGTCAGTTTGATGAGCCCGCTCGGTGAGCGAGTTTCGCCGTTGTGGCTGCAACTGTCGGCGAGTTTCTCGCCGCAGCGCCTGGCGGAACTGGCCGGTTTTATTGATGGACTGGAGCGCCCGCTGGCAGTGGAAGTGCGCCACCGGAGTTCTTCGCCAAGGGCGATGCCGAGCGCATGCTCAACCGTCTGCTGCGCGACCGTGGCGTCGAACGTATCTGCCTCGACCCGCGCGCATTGTTCAGTTGCACGTCCACATCGGCAGCGGTGCTGCATGCCCAATCAAAAAAGCCCAAGGTGCCCACACGCCCGGCCGCGCTGACCCAGTTTCCCCAAGTGCGATTTATCGGCCATCCCGAGCTTGAGGCTAACGACCCGTTCCTGATCCCATGGGTGGAGAAAATTGCCGGCTGGATCGAAGAGGGCCGCACGCCCTATGTGTTCCTGCACACCTCGGATAACCGGCTCGCCGCGCAGCTGGCACTGCGCTTCCACGCTCAGCTGATGGCGCGTCTGCCTGGCTTGCCCGCGTTGCCGACATTGGATCGGCAACCCGAAGTCGAACAACTGGGGTTACTCTAAGGCTCCTTTTTTCGCCAGGATTCAGTCATGGATGCCCAAACCCGACGCGCCGAAACCTTCAAGGCCTTGCATGAGCGCGACCGCGCCTTCGTGATGCCTAATCCTTGGGACGCAGGCTCCGCAGTAATGCTCGCCAGCCTCGGCTTTGAAGCTCTCGCCACGACCAGTGCGGGTTACGCGTTCAGCCTGGGGCGCCCGGATGCGGAAGGGGCGTTGTCCCTGGAAGACACCTTGCTCAATGCCGCCATGATCGCCAAGGCCACCGCACTGCCGGTGGCAGCCGACCTGGAAAACGGCTTCAGTGATACCCCCGAAGGCTGTGCCCAAACCATCCTGCGCGCTGCTGCCAGCGGCATTGTCGGCGGCTCCATCGAAGATGCCACAGGTATCAGCGCCGACCCGATCTACCCCTTTGACCTCTCAGTGGAACGTGTGGAAGCCGCCGTCGCCGCCGCTCGCAGTCTGCCATTCCCCTTCACCCTGACGGCCCGTGCGGAAAACCTCCTGCATGGTCGCCTGGATTTACCTGACACCATTCGCCGTCTGCAGGCCTACGCCGAAGCGGGTGCCGACGTGCTGTATGCGCCGGCCTTGCGCAGCGCCGATGAGGTGTTGGCGGTGGTCAAGGCCGTGGCGCCAAAGCCTGTGAATGTGTTGATGTCTGGTGGGCTGAAACTCAGCGTGGCGCAATTGAGCGCGATGGGCGTCAAGCGCATCAGCGTGGGATCGGCCATGGCGCTGGCGGCTTATGGTGAGTTCTACCGGGCGGCCCAGGAAGTCTATGAACTGGGCACCTTCAGCTTTACTGAACGCTCGATGCCCTTCAGCACGGCCAATCAGTTCTTCAAGGGCTAAGCGGTGCGTTTTTTCAAAATATTGGGCGTGTTGCTGCTGCTCGGCGCTGCTGTTGCCGTGGGCGTATGGCGAGGCTGGGTGCCGCTGCCCGCTGAGTGGAACCCGTGGGCACCGCTGGACGTGCGTGCCAGTCCAAACCTGTTGACCCGCTACAAACTGGGCCGCCTGCAGGAGGATCCGGCGTTGTGCGACGAGGTGCTGAAAACGTCCGGTCTGCGTGTCAGTCATCAGGCGGACACGCCCGCAGACGCCGCCTGCCCTTTGCGCAATACCTTGCGCGTGCAGGGCGCAGAAGTGGCATTAAGCAGCAGCTTTCTCGCCAGTTGCCCGTTGGCGGTGGCGTTCGCACTGTTTGAGCGCCACAGCCTGCAACCGGCGGCGCAGGCGGTGTTTGGCCAGGCGGTCACGCGGGTCGATCACCTGGGCAGCTTTGCCTGCCGCAATATCTATGGTCGGGCCGAGGGGCGGCTCAGCCAGCATGCTTCGGCCAATGCTCTGGATATCGCCGGGTTTCGGCTGGCGGATGGGCGCAGTATCAGCGTGCTCAAGGATTGGCCGGGGGAGGGCGCCAGCGCACGGTTTTTACGTCAGGTGCGCGATGGTGCCTGTGATGATTTCAACGTGGTGTTGAGCCCGGATTACAACGCCGCGCACCGCAACCATTTCCATCTGGACATGGGGCGTTGGTGGGTGTGTCGCTAAGGCTCAGGCCGCCAGGCGCAGGTTGTTGGCGATCAGTGGGCGTGCCCAGTGGTAGTCGAAGTCCAAGGCCTTTTGTTGGGCCACCAGCTCTTCGATCGGGTACGGCGTGGCGGGCGGCGGCAGCAAGTCCAGTTCGAACTCCGCGATCGGCAGGTGCAGAGGGCGAGGTTGCGGCGCCGGGCTAGGCTCGGGCAGCGGTTGGCCTGCGGTGAGGACGATGGGGCGTACCCAACTGCTTTCGAAGTTCTGTTGGCGCTGCTGGGCGACGATTTCTTCGTCAGGGAACGGAGTTGCAGCCGGAGGCAGCAATTCGGTTTCGAATTCGGCGATCGGCAGGAAAAGTGGCTCAGGCGGAGCGATTTCAGTGTCTTTCACGTCGCACTCACGCTGCGTGAGGATCTGCGACAGCAGGTCGGCGCCTTCGTGGGGTTCTACCGCAGGGTCCATCGGCGCCGGCGCCTGGGCGGCCAGCGCGCCCTGCGTATCGCCGAGCTGCTCGGCCAGCGCTCGGGCGAAGAAGTCTTGCCACACATGACTCACCCCGGCCAGCGCTTGAGTATTGCGCAGGCCGTAATGGTTATGGGTCGGCAGTACACCGATGGTTAGGGGGAGAATGTCTGACATTTTTCTCGGTCGACGCTCAGCTCTGGCAAAATACCTGACTGTTATTTTTATCGGCCGCTGTTTGCCGATCCTTAATATTTTTGAGCGTAGTGATTCATGAGCGAACAACCAGCGGCCAGCCGCATCCAGGTCGAGGCTTTGGGCGAAGGTTTTAAGGACCGCGCCGAGCAGTGGGCATCTCTGCTTGGCTTGCCTTTACAGCTCGCTGACGCGGACTTTTCCCTGCAAGTTGGCGAGCATGGCCTACAGCTGCAACAGCTAGGTCCTGACGCGCCGGGCCCGGTGCGGGTGGACTTTGTTGAGGGAGGTGCAGCTCATCGTCGACTCTATGGTGGCGGCAGCGGGCAGATGATCGCTAAAGCCGTAGGCATCGCCCAAGGCGTGCGCCCTCGGGTGCTGGACGCCACGGCAGGCCTGGGCAAGGACGCGTTTGTGCTGGCCAGCCTGGGCTGTGAGATGAGCCTGATCGAGCGCCAGCCGTTGATCGGCGCTTTGCTCGAAGACGGCCTGGCGCGTGGCGCAGATGACTTTGAAGTCGCGCCAATCGTGGCGCGCATGAAGCTGCTCAAGGGCAACTCCATCGACGTGATGCTGAACTGGGAAGGCGAGCCGCCCCAGGTGATCTACCTCGACCCAATGTTCCCTCACCGTGAGAAAACCGCCTTGGTGAAGAAGGAAATGCGCCTGTTTCGGCCGCTGGTGGGTGATGATCCGGATGCGCCAGCCTTGTTGGCCGCCGCCCTGGCCCTGGCCAGCCATCGCGTGGTGGTCAAGCGCCCCCGCAAGGCGCCGTGCATCGAGGGACCAAAGCCGAGCCATGCGCTGGACGGCAAGTCCAGCCGGTATGACATCTATCCCAAAAAAGCGCTCAAAGCCTGATGTTCAAGGCCTGTACGCCCGCATAAACAACCCTACTACCTCCTGCACATGGGCTTCGGCGGCGTGTTCACTCAGATGCCCGCCGCAGCCATACAGCAGGCAGAAATTTGCCGTGCCCTTGAGCAGGCAGAAGAAGTGCTCGGCCGCCGTGAAAGGTTTGTCGATGCTCAGGGCACCGCTCTGGTCGATCTTGCTGAGCAGGCGCTCCATGCCCTGGAGCATGCGCATGGGCCCGGCTTCGAAAAAGATCTGTGAGAGTTTCACGTCCTGATTGCCGGTGGTCATCATCAAACGATGCAGGTTCACCGACTCCTCGCTGTTGATCAGCCGATGAAAACCGCGCGCGATATTCAGCAACACCGTCTCGACTGGCATGCCCTCAGGCAGCTCGAAGTACATCACCGGTAGCTGCTCTTCGCATGTCGCCACCACGGCGGCGGTGAACAAGGTCTCTTTGTCGGTGAAGTGGCTGTAGACGGTCAGTTTCGACACGCCTGCCTCAAGGGCTACGGCATCCATGCTGGTGCTGGCATAACCATTCCCCAAAAACAGAGTTTTCGCTGCCTGAAGAATTGCCTGGCGTTTTGCCATGTCCTTGGGACGCCCGGGGCTATTGGTGTTAACGCGATTGTCGGACATTTTCACCTTTAATACTGGACTGGTGAGTTTGGTATTAATAACATACTGGCCAGTATAATTATTCCTAGCTTCATTTGCGAAAGGTCCTTCAGCATGCGCAGCACTTTCCTGCCCTTTGCGTTGCCTGTCAGCCTGGTCTTAATGTTGGCCGCCTGCGGCCATGAAGAACCGGCCCAGATTACCGTCCGCCCTGCCATGGTGGTGCAACCGCAACCGTCGGCACAGTCGATGGACAGCTACCCCGGAGAAGTGCGGGCTCGCTATGAGCCGGACCTGGCCTTTCGCATCGGTGGCAAAGTCAGCAAACGCCTGGTTGAAGAGGGTGAGCGCGTCAAGGCCAACCAACCGTTGGCGGAACTCGACCCCCAGGACGTGCGCCTGCAATTGGAGGCTACCCGCGCCCAAGTCGCCGCTGCCCAAGCTAACCTGAGCCTGGTCCGCGCCGAGCGCGATCGCTATAAGACCCTGATGGACCGTCAGATGGTCAGCCGTTCTCAGTACGACAATTCCGAAAACCTCTACCGATCCGGCGAAGCGCGCCTCAAGCAGATCAAGGCCGAATTCGACGTGGCCAGCAACCAAGCCGGTTACGCCGTGCTCCGTGCCCCGCAGGATGGAGTCGTCGCCAAGCGCGCCGTGGAGGTCGGCCAAGTGGTGTCGGCTGGCCAAACCGTGTTCACCCTGGCCACCGATGGCGAGCGCGAAGTGCTCATTAGCCTGCCCGAACAAGGCTTTGGTCGCTTCAAGATCGGTCAGCCGGTAGCCGTGGAGTTGTGGAGCCAGCCGGACCAGCGTTTTACCGGACGCATCCGTGAACTGTCTCCCGCAGCCGATCCAAAATCGCGCACCTTTGCCGCCCGAGTGGCGTTTACCGGCGGTAAAGTCCCGGCGGAATTGGGCCAAAGCGCTCGCGTATTCATACAGACCGAGGGTGTCGTTCCGCTGTCGGTGCCGCTGTCTGCCCTCAGCGCGGAGAATGGCGCGTCTTACGTCTGGCGTGTGGAAACGGACAATACCCTCAAGCGCGTACCGGTGCGCATTGGCGCCTTCGGCGAAAAAACCGTTCCGGTGCTGGAAGGCTTGAAACCCACCGATTGGGTGGTCGCCGCGGGCGTGCATGTGCTCCACGAGGGCCAGCAAGTGCGCCCGGTGGATCGCTCCAACCGTGTCGTGAATCTGGCGGCCAAGGAGTAGTCCCCGATGGGTTTCAATCTTTCCGAATGGGCGTTGCGTAATCGCCAGATCGTACTGTTCCTGATGATCCTGCTGGCCGTGGTTGGCACCTTGTCCTACACCAAGCTGGGACAAAGTGAAGACCCGCCATTCACCTTCAAAGCCATGGTGATCAAGACCAACTGGCCCGGTGCTACGGCCCAGGAAGTCTCGCGTCAAGTCACCGAGCGCATCGAGAAAAAACTGATGGAAACCGGCGAGTACGAGCGCATTGTCTCGTTCTCGCGCCCTGGCGAGTCCACGGTTACCTTCATTGCCCGCGACTCCATGCACTCGGCGCAGATTCCTGAGCTGTGGTACCAGGTGCGCAAGAAGATCAGCGACATCCGTCAGACCTTGCCGCCGGATATCCAGGGTCCGTTTTTCAATGATGAATTCGGCACCACCTTCGGCAATATCTATGCGCTGACCGGCAACGGTTTCGACTATGCCGTGCTCAAGGATTACGCCGACCGCATCCAGATTCAGCTGCAACGGGTAGCGGATGTGGGCAAGGTGGAGTTGCTCGGCCTACAGGATGAGAAAATCTGGATCGAGCTGTCCAACCTCAAGCTCGCCACCCTCGGCCTGCCATTGGCAGCGGTTCAGCAGGCGTTGCAGGAACAGAACGCGGTGTCCACGGCCGGCTTCTTTGAAACCCCGAGCGAGCGCGTGCAACTGCGTGTGTCGGGCAACTTCAAGACAGTGGAGGAGATCCGCGACTTTCCGATTCGAGTGGGCGACCGGACCTTTCGTATCGGCGATGTAGCTGACATTCACCGTGGCTTCAACGATCCGCCGGCACCGCGCATGCGTTACATGGGCGCCGATGCAATCGGCCTGGCCGTGGCCATGCGCGACGGCGGCGATATCCTGATATTGGGCAAGGCGCTAGAAGGCGAATTCGCACGTTTGCAGAAGAACCTTCCGGCAGGCATGGAGTTGCGCAAGGTGTCGGATCAACCGGCAGCGGTGAAAACCAGTGTCGGGGAATTCGTGCAGGTATTGGCCGAGGCATTGGCGATCGTATTGCTGGTGAGCTTCTTCTCCCTCGGCGTACGCACCGGCATGGTGGTGGCCCTGGCGATTCCGTTGGTGCTGGCGATGACCTTCGCCACCATGTATTACCTCGGCATTGGCCTGCACAAGATTTCCCTCGGCGCACTGGTACTCGCCCTCGGTTTGCTGGTGGATGACGCGATCATCGCCGTGGAAATGATGGCAATCAAAATGGAGCAGGGCTACGACCGGCTCAAGGCCGCCAGTTTCGCCTGGACCAGCACCGCCTTCCCGATGCTCACCGGCACGCTGATTACGGCGGCAGGTTTCCTGCCGATTGCCACTGCGCAATCGAGCACCGGCGAATACACCCGTTCGATTTTCCAGGTGGTGACCATCGCGTTACTGGCCTCGTGGGTCGCCGCGGTGGTGTTCGTGCCATACCTGGGGGAAAAGCTCCTGCCGGACCTGGCGAAGATTCACGCAGCCAAACATGGCGCTGAGGGCCCGGATCCCTACGGAACGCCGTTCTACCAGCGCGTAAGGCGTTTGGTGGAGTGGTGCGTCACTCGACGTAAAACCGTGATTGTACTGACAGTGCTGCTGTTTATCGGCTCAGTGGCGCTATTTCGCTTTGTGCCACAGCAGTTCTTTCCGGCCTCGGGGCGCCAGGAACTGATGGTCGACCTGAAACTGGCCGAAGGCGCGTCCCTGAGCAACACTGCCGATCAGGTCAAACGCCTGGAAGCCTTACTCAAGGACCATGCCGGCATCGAGAACTACGTGGCTTACGTCGGCACCGGTTCGCCGCGTTTCTACTTGCCGTTGGACCAGCAACTGCCCGCCGCGAGCTTTGCGCAATTTGTGGTGCTGGCCAAAACCATCGAAGAGCGCGAAAGCTTGCGTACCTGGCTGATCGCAACCCTCAACGAACAATTTCCCGACCTGCGTTCGCGCGTTACCCGCCTGGAAAACGGCCCGCCCGTGGGTTATCCGGTGCAGTTTCGCGTGACCGGCGAACATATCGAGGAAGTTCGCGCCCTTGCACGGAAAGTTGCCGCCAAGGTTCGCGAAAATACCCACGTGGTCAACGTTCACTTGGACTGGGAAGAACCGAGCAAAATTGTCTACCTGAACATCGACCAGGACCGCGCCCGCGCCCTTGGTGTGAGCACTGCCAACCTGTCGAAATTCCTGCAGAGTTCACTCACCGGCTCAAGCGTCAGCCAATACCGGGAGGACAACGAATTGATCGAGATCCTCCTGCGCGGCACGGTCCACGAACGCACCGAACTGTCGCTGCTGCCTAGCCTGGCGGTGCCGACCGACAACGGTAAAAGCGTGGCCCTGTCGCAGATCGCCACCCTCGAATACGGATTCGAGGAAGGCATCATCTGGCACCGTAATCGCCTGCCGACGGTCACCGTGCGCGCCGACATCTATGGCAAGGAACAACCGGCGACGCTGGTGCAGCAGATCCTGCCGACCCTCGAAGGCGTGCGGGCCGAGCTGCCGGATGGCTACCTGCTGGACGTCGGCGGTACCGTCGAGGACTCCGCCCGCGGGCAGAACTCGGTGAAGGCCGGCGTGCCGCTGTTTATTGTGGTGGTGCTGACCTTGCTGATGCTGCAACTGCGCAGCTTCTCACGCACGGCAATGGTGTTTCTCACGGCGCCGCTGGGCTTGATCGGCGTCACGCTGTTCCTGCTGGTGTTTCGTCAGCCCTTTGGCTTTGTAGCCATGTTAGGGACCATCGCCTTGTCGGGCATGATCATGCGCAACTCGGTGATCTTGGTGGACCAGATCGAGCAAGACATCAAGGCTGGCTTGGCGCCGTGGCAGGCGATTATCGAAGCCACCGTCCGACGCTTCCGCCCGATTGTGCTGACGGCACTCGCGGCGGTATTGGCGATGATCCCGCTGTCTCGCAGTGTGTTCTTCGGACCGATGGCGGTGGCGATCATGGGCGGGCTGATTGTGGCGACGGCGTTGACGCTATTGTTCCTGCCGGCACTGTATGCTGCGTGGTTCAAAGTGAGGAAGGACGTCGCGTAACCATGTTGGCCACTGTTTCAGCCCTGATATTGCTACTGCTTGCCCCTGGCCCCACCAACACCCTGCTGTTTCGCGCAGGTGTGTTGTTCGGGTTTCGGGCATCCTGCAAGCTCGTGCTAATCGAGTGCCTGGCGTATTTGCTGCAAGTGTCGGCATGGGGTGTGGCGCTTCTCTATCTCGCGGCGTTTTCACCGTGGGCGTTGAAGGCGACGCAACTGGCGGCGGCGTGCTACCTGCTGTATGTGTCGTGCAAATTGTGGCAGCGCAAGAACAGCGAGATCAGCCCTGGCAAAGATCGCTTCACCGGGTTGTACTTCTTTTTGTTGACGGTCATGAATCCCAAGGGCTTGCTGATCGTTTCCTTTATCGCTCCGTCCAATACCTTCACCGCCGCGCAAGGTTATGCCGAGTTCATGGGGTTATTGGCGTTGGTGGTTGTGCCGGTAGGCGCCGCTTGGGTGTTGTTGGGGAGTCGCTTCGAAGGGATGCAGAAGAGTTGGCTCACGCCCTTGAAGATCAATCGAATCACGTCGATTGCCATTGGCTGCTTCGCAACCTTGATGATGGGCCGACTGGCCGATTCAGTTTTTCACTAGAATCGCTCCCCGTTGCAGGGAGCGATCCTTGCGCTGCTTATAGTGCTCCAAACACCTTCTTCGCCAAACTCGTCGCTGCAGCGGCCGGGTTCTTGCGAATCGTCTCTTCCTGCTGCGCAATCATCTTGAACAAACCATCCAGCGCCTGTTCGGTCACGTAGTTTTCGACGTTGGCGCTCTTGGCATCCACCGCACCAAAGGCTGCCGCTTTGCCCGCCAGGGCGTTGTACTGCTGGGCCACGCCGACCTTATCCGTAGCGGCCTTGACGATCGGCAGGAACTTGGCGCGGATTGCATCGCGCGAGCTTTTGTTGAGGTATTGGGTGGCCGAATCCTGGCCGCCGCTGAGAATGCCTTTAGCGTCGGTCACGCTCATGTTTTTCACGGCGTTGACCAGGATCGGCTGGGCCTGGGTCACAGCGGTTTCAGCCGCTTTGTTCATGCTGGTTTCCAGTTGCGTAACCTGGTCGCCCATGCCGAACATTTTCAACTTCTCGGCGACTTTGCCCAGTTTGCCCGGCAGGCCGATCTTCACTTCAGGGTTGTCGCTGAAACCGCCGGGTTTGCCCAGTTGTTTCACTGCGATCTGTGCGCCTTGGGTCAGGGCATCCTTAAGGCCGCCGCTGGCGTCGCCTTGGGACAGGCTACTCAGGTCCAGGGCCATGGCGTTGGCGCCGAGCAGCAGGCCGGCACACAGAGCAGTGAGGCGAAGGGAATTACGGAGCATTTGCGCTTCCTTATGATCTGGAAAATATCAGTGTGCGACCGCATCAACCCGCAGGCGCAGCGGCTGCGGATCCTGGCCGTTGAGCTGCACGGCGTGACGTTCGGTAGTGATAAACAGTAGCTTGCCATCCTGTTCGATGCGAGCACTCACCGAATAACTGTGGCCCGGTTTAATCTGTGCCGGGTCGTAATTCAGGTGAAACGGCAGCGGTACCTGGCCTTTGATCGGGCCTTTCTGTTCCGCAAGGATCACGGCCGGGGCGTCCATAAGGGACACGTCCTGCAGGCTGACACTCAAGGTTGCTGTTGGCGGCAGGGCGATGCGTTGCAGGTAAAACACTTCGCCATCGAGGCTGGCCTTGGGGGCAGGGGTCATGGATTGGCAAGCTCCCAGCAGGGCGGTCAGGCTCAGGAGGATGATCTTTTTCATGGTGCGGCTCCTTGTCAGCGACGCCAGCATCCCGCTGGCGCCTTATTCAATCTAGCGGGTTTCTTCAGGCTCATCCGGTTGTTCGGCTGCGCCATCAACACGATGCAGGGCCACCTGGCGAATCGACAGGCGAATCTCAGCCGGCAACACCCGTTTGGCCGCGCCTTCTGCCAGTTCGCCGAGCAGATCGTGATAACTCAGTTTGCCGGCCTCATCGCGACGCAGCACATCTTGTTCCAGCAGCGTCTGGATGAAGTGTCGGAAAAGGCTCTTGTCGAAGAACTCCGGGGCATTGAGGCCATGCAGGATCGACAGACGCTGGGCCATGATCGTGCACAGGTCCTCCAGCTCTTCGGCGCTGATGGTGTTCTGGCCGCTGTTGAGCAGCAGCGAGATTGCCATGTAGAAGCGTTGCAGGGTCTGGGCGATGCTCTTGGACAGCAGCGTCAGCAGTACGAATTGCCGCGAGCTTGGCGCCGGGCGCAAGTACACGTTGTTTTCGAAGCGCAGCAGACCTTGTTCGACAAAGGCTTCCAGCCACTGGTCGACGACAGTGTCCAACTCCTCCAGCGACCAGCGGATAAACAGCTCCGATTGCAGGTATGGGTACAGCGCGTGGGTGTAGCGCAGAATTTGTTCGCGGCTCATCCGCGAACTGCTCTGGAAAAAACTCGCCAGCAGCGCCGGCAGGGCAAAGATGTGCAGCACGTTGTTTCGGTAGTAGGTCATCAGGACGGCGTGCTGCTCGTCCAGGTAGACAATCTTGCCGAGGGCGTCGCTCTGTTCTGACAGCAGGTCCATGTCCTTGACGTGCTTGATCAGCGCCAGGCCATCCCCCTCGGGCAGAGTGGTGTGGGGTGAGTAAGGCACGCGGCGCAGCAGCGCGAGGTACAGGTCCAATTGGCGGGCCATGGCCTGTTCGTCCAACGCCAGGCGTGTGGTGGACAGCAGCGCCAGGGCCACTAGGTTCACCGGGTTCACCGCCGCCGCTTCGTTCAAGTGGCGGGCCACCCGCTCGCTGAGGCGGTTGGTGGTTTCGTTGAGCCACGCCGGCTTGTAGTTCGGGGACAGTTCCTGTGTGCGCCAGTCGGGTTGTTCGCTGTCGAGGAATTCCGCCAGCTTGATCGGCTCGCCGAAGTTGACCGCGACCTGGCCAAAGCGCTGCTTGAGCGCGCCGACTACTTTGAAAATGTCGAAAATCGACTCCTTCTTCTTGCTCGCGCCGCGTAGTTCTCCGAGGTAGGTCCGGCCTTCCAGCACGCGTTCATAGCCGATATACACCGGCACAAACACAATTGGCATACGCGAGGAGCGCAGGAAACTGCGCAGCGTAATGGCCAGCATCCCGGTCTTCGGTTGCAGCATGCGTCCGGTACGCGAGCGTCCGCCTTCGACGAAGTACTCAACCGGGAAACCCTTGGTGAACAGGGTGTGCAGGTATTCGTTGAACACCGAGGTGTACAGCGGGTTGCCCTTGAAGGTGCGGCGCATGAAAAACGCCCCGCCCCGGCGCAGCAAACTGCCGATCACCGGCATGTTCAGGTTGATACCCGCGGCGATGTGCGGCGGGGTCAGGCCATTCTTGAACAGCAGGTAGGACAGCAGCAGGTAGTCGATATGGCTGCGGTGGCAAGGCACGTAAATCACCTCGTAGCCTTGGGCAACCTTTTGCACGCCCTCGATGTTATTGACCTTGATGCCGTCGTAGATTTTGTTCCAGAACCAACTCAGCACCACTTCGAGGAAGCGGATCGCGGTGTAGGTGTAGTCCGAGGCGATTTCGTTGCCATAGCGCAGGGCCTGGGCCTTGGCTTTTTCGGGGCTGATTTTTTCCCGTTCGGCTTCATCCAGGATCGCCTGACGCACCAGCGGCATATTCACCAGGCCTTTGACCAGGTTGCGGCGGTGAGACAGGTCGGGGCCGATTACGGCTGTCTTCAGGTTACGAAAGTGCACACGCAGGATGCGCTGGGCCATGCGCACAGTGCGTTCGTGCCCTTTATTGTGCTCGATCAATTCACGCAGGTTGATGGGCGCGGAGAATTGCACACGGGTCTTGCGACCAAGAATCAGGATGCTCAACAGACGGCGTAGACGGCCGGTGACGGCCCAACTGTCGGCAAACAGCAGTTTCCACGGGCTGGACTCGCTCGCCGGGGTTTGGCCCCAGAACACACTGACCGGAATGATTTGTGCATTCTCTTCGGCGTGTTCGCTCAGGGTGTTGACCAGGCGAGTCAGGGTGGGCGGCGCGCCGCGCTTGTCCTGACGGCCGAGCCAGTCCGGTTCAGGCGTGAGGTAGAAGAACGCCGCCGGCTCCATCAACGGGCCAACCGATACTGGCAGCACCGGGCGCGGCAGGCCGGCCTTGGTGCACTCGGCATCGACCACCGCCAATTCGGTGAGGGAGGGCGATTGCAGGACGTAGAACACCGGCCGGCTGCGGTCCAGGTTGAGGGTAAGGGACGACTGGTTGATCGTTTCCGAGCGAACCCAGAGGTACAACAGTCGGCGCAAGGTGCCAAACACCAGACGGCGGAACGGGGAGCGGGTCATAGGCGAGCTGCTTCAAGTGGAAAAAACCGAGCAGGCGCTCGGGCGCGTAGTGTGCCGTATTCGCCGAAAATCGGCAAAAAAGCAGCGATGTAAACTTGAGTTGATCGTTTTTGAGCCTGTCTTATACTCGGCAGTTCAACGCGACTGACTCAACAATAAAAAAACGTACGTGGGAGTAAGACAGATGGCAACGCGCGAAACCGGCAATGTGAAGTGGTTCAACGATGCAAAGGGCTATGGCTTTATTCAGCGTGAAGATGGCAAGGATGTGTTCGTGCACTACCGCGCTATTCGCGGTGATGGCCACCGTTCCCTGGCCGAGGGCCAGCAGGTGGAATACGCCGTGGTGACCGGCGAGAAGGGCTTGCAGGCGGAGGATGTGGTCGGTTTGTAATACGGGTTTTTGTTACACCGCAGAACCCATGTGGGAGGGGGCTTGCCCCCGATTGCAGAGTGTCAGTCACTGAACACATTGGCTGATACACCGCTATCGGGGGCAAGCCCCCTCCCACATGTTGATTGTGGTTTACCGCTCAGGCTCAGGCAGTTTTCCAGGTGATCTGCTCTTCACCGTCTGCGCTGATGCGAATCCAGGTGTCGGCACTTTCCTCACCTTCTTCCTCGACCCACGTCCCCGGCGCGCAGCGCACTTCAACGTTCAGTGCAGCAAACGCGGCGCGGGCGCAGGCGATGTCGTCGTCCCACGGGGTTTGGTCACTTTCCAGGTACAGGCTGTTCCATTTGCCTACAGCCTTGGGCAGCCAGGTGACCGGCACGTCACCGGCCTTGCACTTGTAGGTCTGGCCACGCTGGACCCAGTCGGTGCACGGGCCCAGGGCGGCGCCCAGCCAGGCGGCGATGGCCTTGTAGTCGACGTCGGCGTCCTTCAGGTAAATCTCGATATCGGGTTGGCGCATGGATATTCCTCGTTGCGGGATTCGAAAATCCATTCGCGGATACTTAAAGTCGGTTATTGAAGCACGAAATAGTCGTAACGCATCGACACGGTGACCAGCAACGGCTCGGCAGCCTCGATCACTTCGGCACGGCGCTCGGCGCTGGCGCGCCAGCCGTGGGGTGTCATGGCCAGCAGGTTAGCGCGGTCTTTGGGGGCGGCCAGGCTCAGGGTGAACTCCAGGGTTTCACTGTGCGCCAGGCTCATGCCGTCTGGCACCAGAGCCAGGTGTTTGTCGTCGGTGTACTCGCGCACTTCATCGTACAGACGCTCGCGCAGCTCCATCAGGTGGCCACTCGTAGGACCGACTTTCATCAGGCCGCCGCCGGGGCTGAGCAGGCGTTTGGCTTCCTGCCAGTCCAATGGGCTGAACACGCTGGCGAGGAAATGGCAGCTGGCATCGGCCAACGGCACGCGTGCCATGCTGGCGATCAACCAGGTCAGCTTCGGGTTGCGCTTGCACGCACGCTTGACCGCTTCCTTGGAAATATCCAGGGCATAGCCGTCGGCGTGGGGCAAGGCATCGGCGATCTGCGCGGTGTAGTAACCCTCACCACAGCCGATGTCGACCCAGCGCTGCGGTGCGCGTTCAGCCGCCAGTTCGGCGAGGCGCTTGGCCACCGGGGCGTAATGCCCGGCGTTGAGGAAGTCACGGCGTGCTTCGACCATGGCCAGGTTGTCGCCCGGATCGCGGCTGTTCTTGTGCTGCACCGGCAACAGGTTCAGGTAACCCTGGCGAGCCCGGTCGAACCGGTGCCCGGCCGGGCAGGCTACGCCGTTTTCGACCGCGTTGAGCGGGGCGCTGCAAATGGGACAAGCGAGCATCAGGCGAGCAACTTGATCAGGGTCTGGTAATAAATTTCGGTCAGTACATCGAGGTCGCTGGCGAGGATGCGCTCGTTGACCTGATGGATCGTCGCGTTGACCGGGCCCAGCTCGACCACTTGGGTGCCGAGGGTGGCGATGAAGCGGCCATCCGACGTACCGCCGCTGGTGGACGCCTGGGTCTCGCGACCGGTGATCGCCTTGATGCTGGCAGACACGGCGTCGAGCAAAGCGCCCGGTTCGGTGAGGAACGGCAGGCCCGACAGCGCCCATTCCACATGCCAGTCCAGGCCATGTTTGTCGAGGATGGCTGCAACGCGTTGCTGCAGGCCTTCGACGGTGGATTCGGTGGAGAAACGGAAGTTGAACACCGCCGTCAGGTCACCGGGGATCACGTTGGTGGCGCCAGTGCCGGAATTGAGGTTGGAGATCTGGAAGCTGGTCGGCGGGAAAAAGGTGTTGCCGTTGTCCCAATGCTCGGCGGCCAATTCCGCCAAGGCCGGTGCGGCCAGGTGGATCGGGTTCTTCGCCAGGTGCGGGTAGGCCACATGGCCCTGCACGCCGCGTACGGTCAGCGTAGCGCCGAGGGAGCCGCGACGGCCGTTCTTGACCACATCACCTACCAGGGTGGTGCTCGACGGTTCGCCGACGATGCACCAGTCCAGGCGCTCTTTGCGCGCGGCCAGGCGTTCGATCACGGCTTTTGTGCCGTGGTGCGCCGGGCCTTCTTCATCGCTGGTGATCAGGAAGGCAACCGAGCCCTTATGGTCCGGGTAGTCGGCTACAAAACGTTCCGAAGCCACCAGCATCGCGGCGAGGCTGCCTTTCATGTCGGCTGCGCCACGCCCGCAGAGCATGCCGTTTTCGTCGATCAGCGCGTCAAACGGGTCGTTCTGCCAGGCCTGTACCGGGCCGGTTGGCACTACGTCAGTGTGGCCAGCAAAGCACAGCACCGGACCTTCATGCTTACCGTGGGTAGCCCAAAAGTTGTCCACGTCTTCGATGCGCATCGGCTCCAGCGCAAAACCAGCGTCGCCCAGGCGCTGCATCATCAGCTTCTGGCAATCGGCGTCGATCGGCGTGACCGAGGGGCGACGGATCAGGTCGATGGCAAGTTGAAGGGTCGGCGAAAGGTCGGCATGGGCCGTCATGGGAAAACTCCGGAAAGCATGTTTGGAAGAGCAGGGCGGGCGGACAAAACGGCCGTTATCTTATAGCAAAACGGCGACCAGAGGCCGCCGTTTAGTGCATTGCGCAAGTTTTTACGCGGCCGGCGCTGGCTCAGGTGCGGCTGCCGGTTTGGGCAGCGACGAAAGGAACGCCATAATCAACGCCGCCACATACGGCAGCGATTGCACCAGCAGCATCACCACCCAGAAACGTATGTCATTGCTTGGCAGGCCTTGCACCAGGTAGATCCCCAGCGCAGCGCCCCACAGCAGCAGCATGATGAACATTTCTTCGCGGGCTTCGGAAATCGCGACCCAGAAGCCGTGGTTATCCGCGTTTTTCGGCGTACGAAAGAACGGAATACTGGTGGTGAAGAAGCCATACAGCACCGCCTTGGCGATGGTGTGGGACAGCGCCAGGCCAGCCAGTGCGGCGCAGAACGCATCCTTGAGGTTCACGCCCACGGCACGGCGGTACAGGAAGATGATCTTGCCCACCTTGAACACGAACAACGCCAACGGCGGGATCGCGAAAATCAGCAGCGGCGGATCGACCCGCGTCGGCACGATGATCATCGCCGCCGACCACAACAACGCACCGACGGTGAAGAAGATGTTCATACCGTCCGCCACCCACGGCAACCAGCCCGCGAGGAAGTGGTAGCGCTGGCCACGGGTCAGCTCCGTGTCCTTGCCGCGCAGCAGGCTGGCGGTGTGACGCTTGATGATCTGGATCGCGCCATAGGCCCAGCGGAAACGCTGTTTCTTGAAGTCGATAAAGGTATCGGGCATCAGGCCCTTGCCGTAGCTGTCGTGGTAATACGCCGCCGACAGGCCTTTCTCGAACACCCGCAAGCCCAGTTCAGCGTCTTCGCAGATGCACCAGTCGGCCCAGCCGAGTTCTTCGAGCACCGAGCGACGGGTCATGGTCATGGTGCCGTGCTGGATGATCGCGTCGCGGTCGTTACGGGTAACCATGCCGATGTGGAAGAAGCCTTTGTATTCTGCGTAGCAGAGCTTCTTGAAAGTACTTTCGTTCTGGTCGCGGTAGTCCTGCGGCGACTGCACCACGGCGATTTTCGGGTCGGCGAAGTGCGGCACCATGTGCTTGAGCCAGTTCGGCGACACGCAGTAGTCCGAGTCGATCACCGCGATCACTTCAGCATCCTTGGCGGTGTGCGGGATTAAGTAGTTCAGCGCGCCGCCCTTGAAACCGGCCAGGGGCGCGACGTGGAAGAACTTGAAGCGCGGGCCGAGGGTTTCGCAGTAGTCGCGCACCGGTTCCCAAACAGCCGGGTCTTTGGTGTTGTTGTCGATAATCAGGACTTCGTAGTCCGGGTAATCCAGCGCGGCCAGGGCGTCGAGGGTCTGTTTGACCATCTCCGGCGGCTCGTTGTAGCACGGCACGTGGATCGACACTTTCGGGCGGTAGTCCGAATCCCCTTCAACCGGCAGGAATTCACGGCGACGCTTGTGAGTCCAGACTGCTTCCGCCAGTTCGTGGGCCTCGGTCAGCAACACAATAAATACGCCGAGGGCGCCGAGCGCCAGGAGGATACCCACGGTGACACTGAACCAAGTGCTGTATTGCTGGCTGTAGTCGTAGCCGATCCACACCAGTACCGAGCCGCAAAGGAATGCGATAAAGGTCAGGAACGTCCGGCCACGCTGGCGCAGGGCCGAGCCGTCGATCATCAGCAGGGTCAGGGACAGCAGGGCAAGCACCACCGAGCCGATGGCCAGTACGCGCCATTGCGGGATGGCGACAATAGGACCTTCAAAGTTGAATTTTTGCTGGCGCGCGGCGTTGTAAACGCCCCAGTAGGCGCCGGCCGAGCCTTCATCGCTGACTTTCCACGGCTGGTCGAAGGCCTCAATCACAAAGTAGTTGTAGCCCTGGCGATTGAGCTTGTTCACCAGGGTGCGCAAGTACACCGCCTGGTCTGCCGGGGACGTTTCGTTGCCACCGCGCATGCGGCCGTTGCTCGGCCAGCCAACTTCCGATAGCAGCAGTGGCTTTTTCGGGAACAATTTCTTCAGGTCCCTGGCGCGATCGAGTACGTATTGGCCGGCCTTGTCCATCGGAATGTATTCCCAGAACGGCAAAATGTGCGCGGCGATCAGGTCGACGTGCTTGGCCAGTTGCGGGTTCTTTTCCCAGATGTGCCATTGCTCGGAGGTGGTCACCGGTACCTTCACCGCGGCGCGCACCCGGTCCAGCAGCACGATCAGTGCCTCGGGGGTGATTTCTTCGCGGAACAAGGCTTCGTTGCCGACCACCACGCGCACGACACTGCGCGAGCTGTTGGCGATCTCAATGGCGCGCTGGATCTCGCGTTCGTTGCGCTCCAGGTCTGGGCTGATCCAGATCCCCAGGGTGACGCGCAAGCCGAACTCTTCCGCCAGCTTGGGGATATCCCCCAGTGTGCCGTCGACCGAGTAGGTGCGGATGTTGTCTGTCAGCTTGCTCATGATCGCAAGGTCCTGACGCATCTGTTCGTCAGTGGGGTACTGGTCTTTCTGCGGGAACTGGCCTTGCTGGAACGGCGAGTAGGAAAAACCGGAGATTTGCTCAGGCCAGTTGGGAGCAGTGACCGGGCGGTTGACCAGCGCCCAGAAGCCGGTGAATAGCGCTGCAATTGCCAGCACGATCACCAGGTTGAGTCCAAATTTACGCGATGCCATGGTTATGTCGGGTTCCAAAGGGTGTGGAACGAAAAGAGGTGTCGGCCTGCACCGAACGGCGCGCATCCTACACCGGCCTTTCCCCGAGCGTACAGCAGACAGAGAAAAGCCGGACGTTAGTCAGCGAAAGGCCATCTAAGTTCTTTACTTGTAGCTTGTTGCTTCGTACTTGTCGCTCGGTAGTCCATAATGCGCGCCGGTTTTTGGGGTAATGGTCATGAGTACAGAAGATCCGCGGTTTGCAGGCGTCGCCCGCTTGTATGGCATTGAAGGCCTGGAACGCTTGAAGGCGGCCCATGTGGCGATCGTCGGCGTCGGCGGTGTGGGCTCTTGGGCGGCGGAAGCCATGGCCCGTTGTGGGGTCGGCGAGATTTCGCTGTTTGACCTGGACGATGTCTGCGTCAGCAACAGCAACCGGCAGTTGCACGCCCTGGACAGCACTGTGGGCAAGCCCAAGGTCGAGGTGATGGCCGAGCGCCTGCGCGGTATCAACCCGGATTGCACTGTGCACGCGGTGGCGGATTTCGTGACCCGCGACACCATGGCCGAATACATAACGCCGAACATCGATTGCGTGATCGACTGTATCGACGCCGTCAACGCCAAGGCCGCGCTGATTGCGTGGTGCAAACGCCGCAAGATCCAAATCATCACCACCGGCGGCGCCGGTGGGCAGATTGATCCGACGCTGATCCAGGTGTGCGACCTGAACCGCACCTTCAACGATCCCTTGGCCTCAAAGGTGCGCTCCACCTTGCGTCGTGACTACGGCTTCTCTCGCACCGTGACCCGTCATTACAGCGTGCCGTGCGTGTTTTCCACCGAGCAACTGCGTTATCCCAAGCCGGACGGCAGCATTTGTCTGCAAAAAAGTTTTGTGGGGGATGGAGTGAAGCTGGACTGCGCGGGCGGGTTTGGCGCGGTGATGATGGTGACGGCGACCTTTGGCATGGTGGCGGCGACCAAGGCGGTGGACAAGATTGTGGCTGGGGTGCGTAGGCCTTCCGAGCGTGTCAAACCCGCCTGAATCTCAGAACTTTACACAGTTCAAAGGTGGGAGGGGACTTGCCCCCGGTTGCAGAGTGTCAGCCACTGAATAAGCTGACTGATCCACCGCTATCGGGGGCAAGCCCCCTCCCACATTTAGTCCTGTGTATGACTTAGCGTTCGCATACGCTGCAGGACTGCATTCAAGCCATTGCTGCGCGACGGCGACAGTTGGCGGGAAAGCCCGAGTTGATTGAACCAGTCAGGCAAGTCGACTGCCTGCAACTCGTCCGCCGACAACCCATTGACCCGCGCCAGCAGCAATGCCACCAAACCACGGATCATCCGCGCATCGCTGCTCGCGGCAAATTGCCAATGACCTTGGTCTAAGTGCCCCACCAACCACACCAGGCTTTCGCAGCCCTGTACCAGGTTGGCGTCGACCTTTTCATCATCCGCTAAAGGCGGCAGACGCTCACCCCACTGCATCAGCAAGCGAGCACGTTGCTCCCAACTTCCTACGGCTTGGAAGGCTTCCAGCGCAGCAACCGCATCCACCGGCAAGCTCATCGCAACATATCCAGCGCCTGGTCCAGCGCTTCAAAAAAGCGCTCGAGGTCGTCGGAGTCGTTATACAGCGCCAGGGAAACGCGGATCGCCCCCGACAGCTGCATCGCCTTGAGCAGCGGCATCGCGCAATGATGGCCTGCGCGTACAGCAATGCCCTGCTCGGTCAGCAGGTGCGCAAGGTCGGCGTTATGCACGCCCTCGACCACAAAGCTGACCAGCGCCACCTGCGGCGAACCCAGCACACGCACGCCATTGCGCGCCTTCAGGCCGCGTAACAGGTAGTCATGCAGTGCCGCCTCGTGGGCGGTTACCGCTTGCTGATCCAGCGAGCTCAGATAATCCAGGCTTGCCCCCAAGCCAATCACGCTGGCTATCGGCGGAGTACCTGCCTCGAAACCCAGCGGTGCTGGACGGAAGCTGGCGCTGTGGTAATCCGCCTGTTGCACCATCTCACCGCCAAACTGCCAGTGGCGCAGGTGATGCAGAGCCTCGTTGCGGCCAAAGAGCACGCCGACACCGTCCGGGCCGTAGAGCTTGTGGCTGGAGAAAACGTAGAAGTCGCATCCCAGCGCTTGCACGTCGTGACGACCGTGGACGATGCCCTGGGCGCCGTCGACCACGGTCAGGGCACCGTGTGGCTTGGCCAAATCCAGCAAGGCTTGCAGCGGTTGCCAGGCACCAAGCACGTTGGACAGCTGGCTCACCGCCAGCAGGCGCGTGCGCGGACCGATCAACTCGGCGGCGGCTTGCAGGTCGATCACGCCGTCATCACCGAGTGGCAATACCACCAGTGTGAGCGCGCGACGTTTGGCCAGTTGCTGCCAGGGCAGCAGGTTGGCGTGGTGTTCCAGGGCGCTGATGACAAGCTCATCGCCCGCATTGAATAAGTGTTCGAGGCCGTAGGCCAGGAGGTTCAGCGCAGAGGTCGCGCCGTGGGTAAACACGATGTGCCCGGTGTCACCTGCATTCAACCACTGCGCCACCTTGCTGCGACTGTCCTCGAAGGCCTGTGTCGCATGGGCCCCCGGCAAATGCTGGGCCCGGTGCACATTGGCTGCGCCATTGGCGTAGTAATGGCTGATGGCATCCAACAGAGCTTGGGGTTTTTGTGTAGTGGCGGCGTTGTCCAGATAGGTCTGGCCTTGCCGTTGCAGGGCGGCGATGGCCGGAAAGTCGGCGCGCCAGGGGGAGGGCACTAGCATGGTGTTCAAAACTCGTATAAGCGAGCCCCAGGGTCGGGGCCCGCTAGTGGCATCGAGTGGCTGCTTAGTTGTGAGCGTGCAGCGCTTCGTTCAGTTCGATGGCCGATTTGTGGGTTTTGCACTCCACTGCACCGGTCTCGGAGTTACGGCGGAACAGCAGGTCCGGTTGGCCGGCCAGCTCGCGCGCCTTGACCACTTTGACCAGTTGGTTCTGCTCATCCAGCAGCGCAACCTTGGTCCCGGCGGTGACGTACAGACCCGATTCCACGGTGTTGCGGTCGCCCAGCGGGATACCGATACCGGCATTGGCGCCGATCAGGCAGCCTTCGCCGACCTTGATCACGATGTTGCCGCCTCCCGACAGGGTGCCCATGGTGGAGCAGCCGCCGCCCAGGTCCGAGCCCTTGCCAACGAATACGCCAGCCGATACACGACCTTCGATCATGCCCGGGCCTTCAGTGCCAGCGTTGAAGTTGACGAAACCTTCGTGCATCACCGTCGTGCCTTCGCCTACGTAGGCGCCCAGGCGGATACGTGCCGCGTCAGCAATACGCACGCCGGCCGGGACGACGTAGTCGGTCATTTTCGGGAACTTGTCTACCGAGAACACTTCCAGCAACTCGCCACGCAGGCGTGCTTCCAGCTGGCGCTCGGCCAGTTCGCTGATGTCGATCGCGCCCTGGCTGGTCCAGGCCACGTTCGGCAGTTGCGGGAACACGCCAGCCAGGCTCAGGCCGTGAGGCTTGACCAGGCGGTGGGACAGCAGGTGCAGCTTGAGGTAGGCCTCAGGCGTGGAGGTCAGCGCGGCGTCTTCGGCCAAAAGGGTGGCGACCAGAGGCGTGTGGCTTTCTGCCAGGCGGCTCAGCAGGGCGGCTTGTGTGGCGTCGACGCCTTTGAGCGCGTCGGCCAGTTGCAGGGCCTGGGTCACGGTGAAGGTGATCGCCTGGTTACCCTCGGAGTAACCGAGGATCGGCGCGATGGCCGCGACGATTTCAGCCGATGGGTTGAGCAGCGGTTGTGCGTAAAAAACTTCCAGCCAAGCACCTTGGCGGTTCTGAGTGCCGACGCCGAAGCCCAGGCTGAACAGGGAATGGGACATGCTATTACCTCTACAAAAATGGAAGGGCTGGCCTACTTGAGGGCCGCCGAATAACTTTCTGGCTTGAAGCCAATCAGGGTTCTGTCACCGAGATCAAGCACCGGGCGCTTGATCATCGAAGGTTGCGCGAGCATCAATTCAATGGCTTTCGACTGATCGAGATCGGCTTTGCGTTCGTCTTCGAGTTTGCGAAAGGTGGTGCCCGCACGGTTCAAAACCACCTGCCAACCGTGCTCGTTGCACCATTGGGTCAAGTGTTCGCGGTCTATACCGACCGTTTTGTAGTCGTGGAACTCATAGCTCACAGCATGCTCATCGAGCCAGGTGCGCGCTTTTTTCATGGTGTCGCAGGCTTTGATGCCGAAAAGGTGCAACGTTTTGCTTGAAGCGGTCAAGGAATTGCCCCCTTTTAGGATGCTCAAAACGAAAGGTCCGGGATTATGCCACGACCAGCGGGTTTGGGTGCCGCTCGTCAGCAGGACCCACGGCTTTGTGCGACTTATGTGCAAAAGCCAGTGCGTGGCATAGCCGCGTAACATAGCTGGGTAATATGGCACTTCAACTGCCAGTTGTTGCCTGATGTGTGTCGTTGCAAGTCGATCGTCCGGGAAACCCGCGTTATGCAAACCGCCTACACCGTTCTTATCCTGCTGATGCTGGTCAGCGTTTCGCGTCTGGTCGGACGTGTCATTCCTCTGCCGTTGCCGCTGGTGCAGATTGCCGCCGGAGCCTTGTTGGCCTGGCCAACGCTGGGCCTGCATGTGGCGCTGGACCCTGAACTGTTCCTGTTCCTGTTCTTGCCACCTTTGTTGTTTTCCGACGGTTGGCGCATGCCCAAACGCGAATTGTGGCGTCTGCGGGGCCCGATTCTGACGCTGGCCGTGGGCCTTGTGCTGTTCACGGTAGTCGGCGCCGGATACTTCATTCACTGGATTTTGCCTACGATCCCGTTACCGGTGGCCTTCGCCCTGGCGGCCGTATTGTCGCCGACGGATGCGGTGGCAGTGTCGGCTATTTCCCAGAATCGTTTGCCCACGCCATTGATGCATATGCTCCAGGGCGAAGCCTTGATGAATGATGCGTCGGGCCTCGTGACCTTCAAGTTTGCCTTGGCAGCGGCATTGACCGGCGTGTTCTCCCTGGCCGATGCGAGCTTGACCTTCGTGTTGGTGGCCGTCGGTGGCCTGGCGATCGGTGTGGCGTTGAGTTGGCTGGTCGGCCGCCTGCGCGCATGGATGATTGCGCGGGGCTGGGACGATCCGGCGACTCATGTGGTGTTTATGTTGCTGTTGCCGTTTGCCGCTTATGTATTGGCTGAACGGTTGGGCGCCTCAGGGATTTTGTCGGCAGTGGCGGCGGGCATGATGCAAAGTTGGCTGGACCTGCTGCCACGCCAGACCAGCACAAGGCTGCTTAACCGCAGCGTCTGGTCGTTGCTGGAGTTTGCCTTCAATGGCTTGATCTTCCTGCTGCTGGGATTGCAACTGCCGCACATCATCAAAGCTGTGGTGAGCCATGAAGCCACGCTATGGCCGACCCTGTTTTACCGCTGCCTGGATGTGATTGCGATTTTCCTGGTGCTGGTGGTGCTGCGTTTTATCTGGGTGCAGAGCATCTGGAGGCTGTCGGGGTTATTGCGGCGCCTGCGAGGTAAAAGTGATCTGACGTTGGTGCCAACCGCCCGATCCTGTTGGCTCTTGACGGTCGGCGGTGTGCGCGGTGCGGTGACCCTGGCGGGTGTGATGTCGGTGCCTTTGCTGTTGGCGCCAGGCAAAGATTTTCCTGAGCGTGATTTGCTGATCTTTATCGCGGCCGGGGTGATCCTGCTTTCACTGGTCGCCGCCTGCATTGCCTTGCCACTGTTGCTGCGCGGTATCGAAAAGAGCCCCGATGAGAAGCGTCATAAGGAAGTGCGGGAGGCGTGGAAAAAGACCGCCGTGGCAGCGATTCACGCACTGGAGGCGGAGGAGCCCGTAGAGTCGGAAACCTCCGACGCCGCACAGGCGGCGCTGGCTACGGAGCTCAAGGCGCGGCTGATGTCGGAATATCGTCATCAGTTGGAGGTGTTCAACGACTCCGCCGAGGCCCAGGCGCTGGCGAGGCACATGGACCTGCTTGAGCGAAAACTGCGGCTCAAGGCCCTGCGCGCGCAACGTTTGGAGTTGTACAGCTTGAGCCGTCATCACCAGATTGGTGATGACGTCTTGAGGGAGGTGTTGGGGGAGCTGGATATGAGTGAGGCGAATCTGGGCCAGGTGAAATGACCCGATTGCTTACCGACGACGCTGAATGAAATCCCGAATCCGTTCAGCCGCTTCCACGCACTCGGCCAGCGGTGCGACCAGCGCCAGGCGTACGCGGCCAGCCCCAGGGTTGACGCCATCCACTTCCCGCGACAGGTACGAACCTGGGACCACGGTGACGTGTTCTTCAACGAACAGGTCGCGGCAGAACGCGGCATCGTCGCCATTCACATTTGGCCACAGGTAGAAGCCACCGTCGGGACTTTGTACATCCAGCACCGGCTTGAGGATGGTCAGCACGGCTTCGAATTTCTCGCGATACAGGTCACGGTTGGCCAGTACGTGCGCTTCGTCCTGCCAGGCGGCAATGCTCGCCAGTTGGGTTTGCACCGGCATCGCGCAGCCGTGGTAGGTGCGGTACAGCAGGAAGGCCTTGAGGATCTCGGCATCACCGGCCACAAAACCAGAGCGCAGGCCCGGCAAGTTGGAGCGTTTGGACAAGCTGTGGAATACCACGCAGCGCTTGAAATCCTGGCGACCCAGTTCAACACAGGCGCTCAACAAGCCCGGCGGCGGGGTTTGTTCGTCAAAGTACAGCTCGCTGTAGCACTCGTCGGCGGCGATGACGAAGTCATGTTCGTCGGCCAGGGCGATCAGTTTTTTCAGGGTCTCAACCGGGATCAGTGCGCCGGTCGGGTTGCCGGGGGAGCACAGGAACAGGATCTGGCAGCGTTTCCAGATGTCTGGTGTCACGGCGTCGAAGTCCGGGTTGAAGCCGTTCTCATCCAGGCATGGCAGGTAGTGCGGCTTGGCACCGGCAAGGAACGCGGCGCCTTCGTAGATCTGGTAGAAGGGGTTCGGGCTGACCACCAGTGCATCGTCGCCACGGTTGACTACGGTCTGAGTGAAGGCGAACAGTGCTTCGCGGGTGCCGTTGACCGGCAGGATATTGCGCGCTGGGTCAAGCCATCCTTTGGGCACGTTGAAGCGACGTTCACACCAGGCGCCAATGGCCTCGCGCAGTGCCGGGATGCCCAGAGTGGTGGGGTACACCGCCATCTGATCAAGGTTGCTGCTCAGTGCCTCGGCCACGAACGTGGGCGATTTGTGCTTGGGTTCACCAATGGACAGGGCAACCGGGCGCTTGTCCGGGTTGGGCGTGACGCTGCCCAGCAGGGCGCGCAATTTCTCGAACGGGTAGGGCTGCAACTGGTTCAGGGCGTTGTTCATGAGACTCTCGTTCAATTCATTGGTAATGCGGTCTGTCGGGCGCTGCAGGTCCAACTGTGGGAGGGGCTTGCTCCCGATTAAGGTGTGTCAGTCAGCTAATAGGTTTCTGATCCGCTGCTTTCGGGGGTAAGCCCTCTCCCATATAAGCCCCTTCAAAACGTCAGGCGCGTCAGCTCGACACCGGGCTCTTGGGTCACGCTCAACTGCTGGACGATAGCCTCCTGCAAACGGCGGCACAGTTCCGGGTCGGACAGCGGCTGGTTGTCGGCGTCGGTAATAAAGAACACGTCTTCCACGCGCTCGCCCAGGGTCGCAATCTTGGCATTTTGTAATGACAGGTCGAACTCCAGGAAAATCCCGCCGATCCGCGCCAGCAGGCCTGGGCGATCCGGTGCGCTGAGTTCCAGCACCGTCACTGGGCGCTGCGCATCGTTGGAGATGGTCACCTGGGGCGCAAAGGCAAAGTGCTTCAGTTGGCGCGGCACCCGGCGCTGGATGATCGTTGGATAGTCGTCCGGGTTACGCAGGGCTTCGGTGAGGCCTTCGCGGATCTTTTTCACCCGCGTCGGGTTGTCGCCGATGGACTCGCCTTCGGTATCGAGCACGATGTAGGTGTCGAGGGTGAACTGGCTGCTGGAAGTGATCACCCGGGCATCGTGGATGTTCAGATTGAGCTGGTCCATGGCCGCTACCGTCACGGCAAAGAAGTCGTGCTGGTCGGGCGCGTAGATGAAGATCTGCGTGCCGCCTTCGAATTCGCGCTGGGTGGTTTCCTTGATCAGCACCAGCGGGCCGCCATCGGCGGGCTGCTGCAGGATCGCGTCAGTGTGCCAGGCCACATCGCCGGCGGTGTGGCGCAAGAAGTAATCGTCACCCAGTTGCGACCACAGTTGCTCGACGTCATCCGGATCGTTGCCGCCGCGCACCAGGATATCCAGGGCCGCGCTTTGGGTGCGGCGGATCTGCTCTTCGCGGTCCACCGGGTTCTCCAGACCACGGCGCAGGGCGCGCTTGGTCTCTGTGTACAGTTGGCGCAACAGACTGGCGCGCCACGAGTTCCACAGTGTCGGGTTGGTGGCGTTGATGTCGGAAACGGTCAACACGTAGAGGTAGTCGAGGCGGGTTTCATCGCCGATAGCTTGCGCGAAATCGTGGATCACCTGCGGGTCGGACAAGTCCTTGCGCTGTGCGGTGGTCGACATCACGAGGTGGTTCTGCACCAGCCAGACGATCAGGCGGCTATCCCATTGCGGCAACTGGTGGCGCTGACAGAAGGCTGCGGCGTCGACCGCGCCGACTTCCGAGTGGTCGCCATGCCGGCCCTTGCCGATGTCGTGGTACAGGCCGGCCAGGTAGATCAGCTCCGGCTTGGGCAGCTTGGCCATAAGCTTACTGGCCAGCGGGAATTTCTCTGACACCTGGGTGTACTGCAACTTACGCAGGTGCTTGATCAGATTAAGGGTGTGCGCATCCACTGTATAAATGTGGAACAGGTCGTGCTGCATCTGCCCGACGATAAAGCCGAACTCCGGCAGGTAGCGCCCCAGGATGCCGTAGCGGTTCATGCGGCGCAGGTTGCGGTGGATACCGATCTTGCACTTGAACAGCTCGATAAACAGGCTGGTGTTGCGGATGTCGTTGCGAAAATCATCGTCGATCAAGTGACGGTTTTCCCGCAGCAGGCGGATAGTATCTGCGCGCACGCCTTTGATTTCCGGCTGCTGGGCCATCAATACGAAGATTTCCAGCATGGCGAATGGGGTGCGGCGGAACACGTTGTCGTTGCGCGCCTCAATATAGCCGTCGTGCAGTTGGAAACGCGCATTGATCGGCTGCGGCGGCGCCTCATCCTCGGGGGCCAGGATCACTTCTTCGAAGTGCTGGATGATCAGGTCGCTGAGCTGGGCGATGCTCATCACCACCCGATAGTACTGCTGCATGAAGCTTTCGATGCTGGTCTTCGCGTCCTCGCCCTCAAAGCCCAGCAGCGTGGCGATGGAGCGCTGATGATCGAACAGCAGGCGATCTTCGGAGCGCCCGGCGAGCATGTGCAGGGCGTAGCGCACTTTCCAAATGAATTCCTGGGACGAGGCCAGCAGGGCGTTTTCGCTCTCTACCAAAAAACCTTCGCCGGCCAGGGCGCGCAGGTTAAGCGTGCCGTACTGGCGACGGGCGACCCACAAAATCGTCTGGATGTCGCGCAACCCGCCGGGCGAGCCTTTGACGTTGGGCTCCAGGTTGTATTCGGTGTCGTTGTACTTGTGGTGCCGGGCTTTCTGCTCGGCGCGTTTGGCCAGGAAGAAGTCCTTGCTCGGCCACATATGCGCGGTGCTGGTGACTTCCAGCATCCGCTGGCGCAAGCGCTCTGGGCCGGCGATGGTGCGGCTTTCCATCAGGTTGGTAATGACGGTGAGGTCGGCACGGGCCTCTTGGGCGCACTCGTCCACCGAGCGCACGCTCTGGCCGACTTCCAGGCCAATGTCCCACAGCAGTGTCAGAAAACGCTCGATGGAATCGCGAAAGATCTCGTGATCGGCACTGTCCAGCAGGATCAGCAGATCAATATCGGAGTAGGGGTGGAGTTCGCCACGGCCATAGCCGCCAACGGCCACTAGGGCGATGTCGGCGTCTTCGCTCCAGTTGAACTGTTCCCAGGCCTTTTGAAGGATGTTGTCGACGAACCAGGCACGGTCCTCGATCAACCGGCGGATGTCGCGGCCGCTACGAAAGCGCTCGTCGAGCACTTCACGGGCCTGGCGGATCGCCTTCTTGAAGGCGGCGATGGGGCTTGCCTTCAGGGCCAATTCGGCCTGGAACTGGCCACGGTCGAAGAGTTCGGGATCCACCTGGGGCATCGATCGGCTTTCCTTTCTATCTATCAGTCAGTCACAACACGCTGTGGGAAAACCTGGGCAACCTTCAGGCCGAAACGCGTGGGATCGTATCGTCAGCGCGCAGGGTGAAGATCTCGTAGCCGGTTTCGGTGACCAGTAGGGTGTGTTCCCACTGCGCCGAAAGCTTGCGGTCCTTGGTAATGGCGGTCCAGCCGTCGCCCAGCACCTTGGTGTCGGCTTTGCCCTGGTTGATCATCGGCTCGATGGTAAAGGTCATGCCTGCCTTGAGCTCCATGCCGGTGCCGGCGCGGCCGTAGTGCAGGATCTGTGGCTCTTCATGGAACACGGTGCCGATGCCGTGGCCGCAGAAATCACGTACCACCGAGAAGCCGTTCTTTTCAGCGTGCTTCTGGATCACTTCACCGATATCGCCCAGGCGGCAGCCGGGTTTGACGATTTCGATCGCCTTGTACATGCATTCCTGGGTGACTTGGGACAGGCGTTCGGCCCAGACCGGCACGGTGCCGACGTGGAACATGCGGCTGGTATCGCCGAAGTAGCGATCCTTGATCACGGTGACGTCGATGTTCAGGGTGTCGCCGTCCTTCAGGGGTTTGTCGCACGGAATACCGTGGCAGACCACATGGTTGATCGACGTGCAGATTGACTTGGGGAAGCCTTTGTAATTCAACGGCGCAGGAATGGCACCCTGCACATTGACGATATAGTCATGGCAGATCTGGTTGAGGGTGTCCGTGGTGACGCCCGGCTTGACGTGCTCGGCAATCATTTCCAGCACGTCGGCAGCCAGTTTGCCGGCAATGCGCATGCCGGCAATGTCTTCGGCGGTTTTCAAACTAACGGTCATACAGGCTCTCTCTAGCGCGAAGCGCTGAAATCAATACGGTTTACGGGCGCGCGACAAAAGGTTACAGAATTCGCAAAAGCCCCAAAAAACGCGATTCTAACAGACGCGGGCGGCAAATCATGAGCCCCTGACGATCGCTTCTCTCTATAAGGTGGGGCTATATCCGCTCTATTCAAAGGGTTGCGCATAAGCCGCGCACGCCAAATGTGATTGCGGGTTTCGTTTTCGCCCTTCGTGTGGTATAAAATGCGCCGCTTTCCGGGGATGCCCCGAAGAGCTTAAATCCACACACGTGTCGACACGATGACCTGGGTGCCGGAGGCCTTGATGCCGCTGGTTGGTCATTGGGATACGTGGAGGCCAAACCCGACTTATTAAGGAACTATCATGTCCCAAGTCAATATGCGCGATATGCTGAAGGCCGGTGTGCACTTCGGTCACCAGACCCGTTACTGGAACCCGAAAATGGGTAAATACATTTTCGGCGCGCGTAACAAGATCCACATCATCAACCTTGAAAAAACCCTGCCAATGTTCAACGAAGCTCTGACTTTCGTAGAGCGTCTGGCCCAGGGCAAAAACAAGATTCTGTTCGTCGGCACCAAGCGTTCCGCTGGCAAGATCGTTGCTGAAGAAGCAGCACGTTGCGGTTCGCCGTACGTCGATCACCGCTGGTTGGGCGGCATGCTGACCAACTTCAAAACCATCCGTGCTTCCATCAAGCGTCTGCGTGACCTTGAAGTGCAAGCCGAAGACGGTACTTTCGCCAAGCTGACCAAGAAAGAAGCGCTGATGCGCTCCCGTGACCTGGAAAAGCTCGATCGTTCCCTGGGTGGTATCAAGGACATGGGCGGTCTGCCTGACGCACTGTTCGTTATCGACGTTGATCACGAGCGCATCGCGATCACCGAAGCCAACAAGCTGGGCATCCCTGTTATCGGCGTAGTCGATACCAACAGCAGCCCGGAAGGCGTTGACTACATCATCCCAGGCAACGATGACGCAATCCGCGCTATCCAGCTGTACATGGGTTCGATGGCTGACGCTGTAATCCGTGGTCGCAACCACGTTGCTGGTGGTACCGAGCAGTTCGTTGAAGAAGCTCCGGTAGCCGCAGCTGAGTAATTGACGCCCTGGCGTTGACTCAGTAAGCAAAAAGGGGGCTTGGCCCCCTTTTTGCCCCCTCGAAAACCATTTGTGCGCAGCGCAGCTACATCATCTGTAACGTGCAGCGGCCTACAAGGGTGGTTCGGGAAGAATTGATCCCCCGTTCGATCGGGTGGAATGGTTGAAAACCTATCCAAGAGGAATTTGAAAATGGCAGCAATTACTGCAGCGTTGGTTAAAGAACTGCGTGAGCGTACCGGCGAAGGCATGATGGATTGCAAGAAAGCCCTGGAAAAGGCTGACGGCGACATCGAAAAAGCAATTGATGACATGCGTGCTTCCGGCGCAATCAAGGCTGCCAAGAAAGCAGGCAACGTGGCTGCTGAAGGCGCTATCGCTCTGAAAGAAGACGGCAAATCTGCTGTTCTGCTGGAAGTGAACTCGCAGACCGACTTCCTGGCTCTGCAAGACGACTTCAAGGCATTTGTTGCTGCCAGCGTTGATAAAGCGTTCGACGACAAACTGACTGACGTCGCTCCGCTGATCGAAGCACAAGAAGCTGCACGCCTGGTACTGGTCGGCAAAGTTGGCGAAAACGTCAACATCCGTCGCCTGGTACGCGTTGAAGGTGACGTTGTTGGTGGTTACCTGCACGGCAACAAGATCGGTGTTGCAGTTGTCCTGAAGGGCGGCAACGTTGAGCTGGCTAAAGACATCGCTATGCACGTAGCGGCCAGCAACCCAGAGTTCCTGCTGCCTTCGGAAGTTTCTGCCGAAGCGATCGAGCGCGAAAAAGCTGTGTTCCTGCAGCTGAACGAAGAAAAAATCAAAGGCAAGCCAGAAAACATTGTTGAAAATATGGTCAAAGGCCGTATCAGCAAGTTCCTGGCCGAAGCAAGCCTGGTTGAGCAGGCGTTCGTTAAGAACCCTGAAATCAAGGTTGGCGAACTGGCTAAGAAAGCCGGTGCTGAAATCGTTTCCTTCACTTACTTCAAAGTAGGCGATGGTATCGAGAAGCCGGTCGACAACTTCGCTGAAGAAGTTGCTGCCCAGCTGGCTGCCGCCAAGCAATAAGACAGTTTTCAACTGTCGCCCGAAAGAGGCTGCCCGCTCACGCGCGCAGCCTCTTTTCAAATGGGCAGGCCGAATTAATTTGGCTTACCCTCGGAACTGGCTTACAAAGCCGTGTTCCGATGGCGCTGTGAGAGCGTCCAGCTAGAGTGAACGCAAGCCGTAAACGGCTCGCCAAGAATTTTTAAAAAATACGCCGCAGGAGAGATTCGCAATGGCTCAGCAGGGCAGTGGTTATCAGGCTCGCTATAAACGCATTCTACTCAAGCTCAGCGGCGAGGCCCTGATGGGCTCGGAAGAGTTCGGGATCGATCCCAAGGTGCTCGACCGCATGGCGCTGGAAGTCGGCCAACTGGTTGGCATCGGCGTGCAAGTCGGCTTGGTGATCGGCGGCGGTAACCTGTTCCGTGGCGCGGCGCTGAGTGCGGCCGGTATGGATCGGGTCACTGGCGACCACATGGGCATGCTGGCCACTGTGATGAACGCCCTGGCGATGCGTGATGCCCTGGAGCGTGCCAATATCTCGGCTATCGTGATGTCGGCTATTTCCATGGTGGGTGTGACCGATCACTATGATCGTCGTAAAGCCATGCGCCATTTGAATTCAAAAGAAGTGGTGATCTTCGCCGCTGGTACCGGTAACCCATTCTTTACCACTGATTCGGCGGCGTGCCTGCGTGCCATCGAAATCGACGCTGACGTGGTTTTGAAGGCAACCAAGGTAGACGGTGTGTACACCGCAGACCCATTCAAAGACCCGCATGCCGAGAAGTTCGATCATCTGACCTACGATGAAGTGCTGGATCGCAAGCTGGGTGTCATGGACCTGACGGCTATTTGCCTGTGCCGCGACCACAAGATGCCGCTGCGCGTATTTAATATGAACAAGCCCGGCGCCCTGCTGAATATCGTACACGGCGGCGCGGAAGGGACTCTGATCGAGGAAGGCCAACAATGATCAATGAAATCAAGAAAGACGCCCAAGCGCGTATGCAGAAATCCCTGGAATCTTTGAGCCATGCATTCGGCCAGATTCGTACTGGCAAGGCGCACCCGAGTATTCTGGGCAGCGTGATGGTGCCTTACTACGGCGCTGACACTCCGCTGAGCGGCGTGGCAAACGTTACCGTTAAAGATTCGCGGACCCTGCAAGTCGTGGCTTTCGAGCGCAACATGCTCGCTGCGGTCGACAAGGCGATTCAGAGTGCCGGCTTGAACCTCAATCCGACCAACCTTGGCGAACTGCTGCTGATCTCCATGCCTGCCTTGACCGAAGAAACCCGCAAGGGCTTCACCAAGCAGGCACGTAGCGCGGCTGAAGATGCACGCGTTGCTGTGCGCAACATCCGTCGTGATGCCCTGGGTGACCTGAAGAAACTGGTTAAGGACAAGGAGATCAGCGAAGACGAAGAGCGTCGTGCCGTCGCTGATATCGACAAGCTGACCAAAGATGCCGAGGCCCAGATCACCAAGGCCACGGAAGAAAAAGAAAAGGACCTGATGGCCGTATAAGGGTCAGGACGCCTTCATGGAAAAGACCAAGCAGACTGTACCCTCTTTGGTGCCGCGCCATGTCGCGATCATCATGGATGGGAATAATCGCTGGGCGAAGAAACGCTTTATGCCGGGTGTCGCCGGGCATAAAGCGGGTGTCGATGCGGTGCGGGCTGTGATTGAGGTGTGTGCCGAGGCCAAGGTCGAGGTGTTGACCTTGTTCGCCTTCTCCAGTGAGAACTGGCAGCGGCCCGCCGAAGAAGTCAGCGCCTTGATGGATCTGTTCTTCAAGGCGTTGCGTCGTGAGGCGAAGCGCCTTAATGACAACAATATCAGTCTGCGCATCATCGGTGATCGCTCGCGATTCCACCCGGAGCTGCAGGCGGCCATGCGCGAGGCGGAGGCCATCACGGCTGGCGCCAACCGTTTTGTGCTACAGATCGCAGCCAATTACGGCGGCCAGTGGGATATCGCCCAGGCTGCACAGCGGCTGGCTCGCGAAGTGCAAGCCGGTCATCTTCGACCGGACGACATCACGCCTGAACTGTTGCAAACCTGCCTGGTGACCGGTGATCTGCCATTGCCTGACTTGTGCATCCGTACCGGCGGTGAACATCGCATCAGCAATTTCCTGCTGTGGCAGTTGGCCTACACCGAGCTGTACTTCTCCGACCTGTTCTGGCCGGACTTCAAACACGATGCCATGCGTACTGCGCTGGCCGATTTCGCTTCCCGCCAGCGTCGCTTCGGTAAAACGAGTGAGCAGGTCGAAGCTGGAGCCCGGGTTTAAATGCTTAAACAACGAATCATCACAGCGCTTATCCTGTTGCCGATCGCCTTATGTGGGTTTTTCCTGCTCGATGGGTCCGGTTTTGCCCTATTTATCGGGCTGGTCGTAACCTTGGGCGCCTGGGAATGGGCACGACTGGCAGGTTTCAACGCGCAATTGCCGCGCTTGGTGTATGCCGCTGTCGTAGCGGTGTTACTGTTTCTGATGCACACCCTGTCGAGCATCATCGTGCCTTGGGTGCTGGGTGCTGCGGTGCTGTGGTGGGCGCTTGCGACCTATCTGGTGTTGACGTTTCCGCGCAGCAGTGGCCACTGGTCCAGTGTTGCCAGCAAGTTGGTGATTGGCTTATTGATTCTGTTGCCAGCCTGGCAAGGGTTGGTGGAGATCAAGAACTCGCCGATGGGCAATTGGCTGATCATGGCGGTGATGGTGCTGGTGTGGGGCGCAGATATCGGTGC
The DNA here is from genome assembly GCF_054683855.1 of Pseudomonas sp. H1_D04. Taxonomy (NCBI): domain Bacteria; kingdom Pseudomonadati; phylum Pseudomonadota; class Gammaproteobacteria; order Pseudomonadales; family Pseudomonadaceae; genus Pseudomonas; species Pseudomonas sp. H1_D04. The sequence goes on along the minus strand of NZ_CP162826.1, from coordinate 745,830 downwards.
CTACTTCTCGGGACGGGCATTCGGTAAGCGCAAGCTGGCACCGGCGGTCAGTCCGGGCAAGAGTTGGGAAGGGGTGTACGGCGGCCTGGCATTGACCCTGCTGATCACTTTGGTGGTCGGTGTCGTGCGGGATTGGTCGGTAACGGACATCTTCCTGGCTCTTCTGGGTACGGCCATCGTCGTATTCATCTCGGTCGTGGGCGACCTCACTGAAAGCATGTTTAAGCGCCAGGCCGGGGTCAAGGACAGCAGTAATCTGCTGCCAGGGCACGGTGGGGTGCTGGACCGTATTGATAGCCTTACCGCTGCTATTCCGATCTTTGCCGTGCTGTTGTGGATGACTGCTTCGTGAGCCGTCTGCAACAAGTGACCGTGCTGGGCGCAACCGGCTCGGTGGGGTTGAGCACCCTGGATGTGATCGCTCGTCACCCTGACCGCTATCAAGTGTTTGCCCTGACGGGATTCACTCGTCTGAGCGAGCTGCTGGCGCTGTGTGTGCGTCATGCGCCTCGCTTTGCTGTGGTGCCTGAAGCAGCAGCAGCGCAGGGCCTGCAGGATGACCTGCGGGCTGCCGGACTTGCCACACAGGTGCTGGTAGGCGAGTCGGGATTGTGTCAGGTCTCGGCCGATGCCGAGGTGGACACTGTAGTCGCCGCTATTGTCGGTGCCGCCGGCTTACGCCCAACCTTGGCTGCCGTCGACGCGGGCAAAAAAATCCTGCTGGCCAATAAAGAAGCGCTGGTGATGTCTGGCGCGCTCTTTATGCAGGCGGTGCGTAAAAGCGGTGCGGTGCTGTTGCCGTTAGATAGTGAGCACAACGCAATCTTTCAGTGCATGCCCGGAGACTATGCTCGTGGCTTGAGTCAGGTAGGCGTTCGTCGGATTTTGCTGACCGCTTCCGGTGGGCCTTTCCGGCAAACTCCGTTGGTAGAGCTGGAGCATGTGTCTCCGGATCAAGCATGCGCCCATCCGAACTGGTCCATGGGCCGCAAAATCTCCGTGGATTCGGCAAGCATGATGAACAAGGGCCTGGAATTGATTGAGGCCTGCTGGTTGTTCGATGCGCGGCCGGATCAGGTCGAGGTGGTTATTCACCCGCAAAGCGTGATTCATTCCTTGGTCGACTACGTGGATGGTTCAGTCTTGGCCCAATTGGGCAATCCCGATATGCGTACGCCGATCGCTAATGCCCTGGCGTGGCCGGAGCGGATTGATTCCGGCGTGGCGCCACTCGACCTGTTTGCAGTTGCTCGCCTGGATTTTGAAGCGCCGGACGAACAGCGCTTTCCTTGTCTGCGCTTGGCGCGGCAGGCGGCTGAGGCGGGTAACAGTGCGCCAGCGATGCTCAATGCGGCCAATGAGGTGGCCGTGGCGGCGTTTCTCGAACGGCGCATCCGCTTTCCGCAGATCGCGAGTATTATCGAGGACGTTTTGAGTCTTGAGCCTGTGGTGGCTGTAAATGACCTCGGGGCGGTATTTGAGGCAGATACCAAGGCGCGGTCCTTGGCCGAGCAATGGTTGAGCCGCAACACGCGTTAGTCTGTGGGCGCGCTTGAGCCTTCGGGTACTGGATTGGATTGCGGAGAAATTAGATGAGTGCGCTTTACATGATTGTCGGCACCCTGGTTGCTCTGGGTGTGCTGGTCACCTTCCACGAATTCGGCCACTTCTGGGTGGCGCGTCGTTGCGGCGTCAAGGTACTGCGTTTTTCCGTCGGTTTCGGCATGCCGCTGGTTCGCTGGCACGACCGTCGTGGCACCGAGTTTGTGATTGCGGCCATCCCGTTGGGTGGCTACGTCAAGATGCTCGATGAGCGCGAAGGCGAAGTGCCGGCTGATCAGTTGGACCAATCCTTTAATCGCAAGACCGTTCGTCAGCGTATCGCTATCGTTGCCGCTGGTCCGATCGCCAACTTCCTGCTGGCGATGCTGTTCTTCTGGGTGTTGGCCATGCTGGGCAGCCAGCAGGTGCGTCCAGTTATCGGCGCCGTTGAGGCGGACAGTATCGCTGCCAAGGCTGGCCTGGTCGCTGGCCAGGAAATTGTGTCTATTGATGGCGAACCGACCACGGGTTGGGGGGCGGTCAATTTGCAGTTGGTGCGTCGCTTGGGTGAAAGCGGCACTGTTAATGTTGTGGTGCGTGAGCAGGACTCCAGCGCCGAAATCCCGCGGTCGTTGGCCTTGGATCATTGGCTCAAAGGCGCTGATGAGCCTGACCCGATCAAGTCCTTGGGTATTCGTCCGTGGCGTCCGGCACTGCCGCCGGTCCTTGCCGAGCTGGATCCGAAGGGGCCAGCCCAGGCTGCAGGTCTGAAAACCGGCGATCGTCTGTTGGCCCTCGATGGCCAGGCGCTGGGTGAATGGCAGCAAGTGGTCGATCTGGTTCGTGTACGCCCTGATACCAAAATTGTGCTGAAAATTGAGCGCGACGGTGCTCAAATCGACGTCCCCGTTACTCTGGCGGTGCGTGGCGAAGCCAAGGCAGCCGGGGGGTACCTGGGTGCTGGCGTCAAGAGTCCGGAGTGGCCGCCATCAATGGTGCGTGAGGTTAGCTTCGGGCCGTTGGCGGCGATTGGCGAGGGTGCAAAACGCACCTGGACCATGAGCGTACTGACCCTGGAATCCCTCAAGAAAATGTTGTTCGGCGAGCTCTCGGTAAAAAACTTGAGTGGACCGATAACCATTGCTAAAGTGGCGGGCGCTTCTGCCCAGTCGGGTGTCGCGGATTTCCTGAATTTCCTGGCTTATCTGAGTATTAGCCTGGGTGTTCTGAATTTGCTGCCCATTCCTGTACTGGATGGGGGGCATCTGTTGTTTTATCTGGTCGAGTGGGTGCGTGGTCGCCCCTTGTCGGATCGAGTGCAGGGTTGGGGGATACAGATCGGTATCAGTTTGGTTGTCGGGGTGATGTTATTAGCCTTGGTCAACGATCTGGGTCGACTGTAACGCTTCGCTGAATTGCGAATCTGCCGCATTTTGCGGCAGTTTGTTTATTGCCAGTTGGAATAAGAAAGGACTTCATGAAACGTCTGCTGCTAACTGCGGTTCTCACCGTATTGATGATCGCCGAAGTTCACGCCGAGTCCTTCACCATCTCCGATATTCGCGTCAACGGCCTCCAGCGGGTTTCCGCGGGTAGCGTCTTTGGTGCATTACCGTTGAACGTCGGTGAACAGGCTGATGATCGTCGCCTGGTGGAATCCACTCGTGCGCTGTTCAAAACCGGTTTCTTTCAAGACATCCAACTGGGGCGCGAAGGTAACGTCTTGGTCATCACCGTCGTCGAGCGACCTTCTGTCGCCAGTATCGAGATCGAAGGTAACAAGGCGATCTCTACTGAAGACCTGATGAAGGGCCTCAAGCAGTCCGGCCTGGCCGAGGGCGAGATCTTCCAGCGCGCCACTCTTGAAGGTGTGCGTAACGAACTGCAGCGTCAGTACGTTGCCCAGGGCCGCTACTCGGCGACCGTGGAGACGGAAGTGGTCCCGCAGCCTCGTAACCGTGTCGGCCTCAAGGTCAACATCAACGAAGGCACCGTGGCGGCCATTCAGCACATCAACGTGGTGGGTAACACCAAGTTTGCTGATGACGACCTGATCGACCTCTTCGAGCTCAAGACCACCAACTGGCTGTCGTTCTTCAAGAACGACGACAAGTACGCCCGTGAAAAACTCTCCGGTGACCTGGAGCGTCTGCGTTCGTACTACCTGGACCGTGGCTATATCAATATGGATATCGCGTCGACCCAGGTGTCCATCACCCCGGACAAGAAGCACGTCTATATCACCGTTAACGTCAACGAAGGCGAGAAGTACAAGGTTCGTGACGTCAAGCTGAGCGGCGACTTGAAAGTGCCTGAAGACCAGGTCAAGTCCCTGCTGCTGGTGCAGAAAGACCAGGTGTTCTCGCGTAAGCTGATGACCACCACGTCCGAACTGATCACCCGTCGTCTGGGTAACGAAGGCTATACCTTCGCCAACGTCAACGGCGTACCGACCCCGCACGATGATGATCACACAGTGGACATTACCTTTGTGGTCGACCCAGGTAAGCGTGCCTACGTGAACCGTATCAATTTCCGTGGCAACACCAAGTCTGCGGATGAAGTGCTGCGCCGTGAAATGCGTCAGATGGAAGGTGGCTGGGCGTCGACGTACTTGATCGACCAATCCAAGACCCGTCTTGAGCGCCTGGGTTTCTTCAAGGAAGTCAACGTTGAAACCCCGGCTGTACCGGGCGTGGATGACCAGGTTGACGTTAACTACGCAGTAGAAGAGCAAGCATCGGGTTCTATCACTGCCAGCGTCGGCTTTGCACAAAGCGCAGGTCTGATCCTCGGTGGTTCCATCACCCAGAACAACTTCCTCGGTACCGGTAACCGTGTGTCTATCGGCCTGACTCGAAGCGAATACCAGAGCCGATATAACTTTGGTTATACCGACCCCTACTGGACTGCTGACGGTGTGAGCTTGGGCTACAACGCCTTCTACCGCACCACCGACTACAAAGACCTCGATGTTGACGTTGCAAGCTATGCAATCGACAGCCTGGGTGCGGGTGTCAACGTCGGTTATCCGATCAGCGAAACCTCGCGTTTGACCTTCGGCCTGACTGCGCAGCAGGATGAGATCAAGACCGGTGTCTACACCGTGGACGAAATCTTCGACTTCACTCGTCGTGAAGGTGACAAGTTCCTGAACTTCAAGGCGTCTGCTGGCTGGTCCGAGTCGACCCTGAACAAAGGCGTACTGGCAACCCGTGGCCATTCCCAGAGCCTGACTCTGGAAACCACTACGCCAGGCAGCGACCTGTCGTTCTTCAAGCTCGACTACCGTGGTCAGTTGTTCCAGCCGCTGAGCGACAACTACACCATGCGCCTGCACACTGAGCTGGGGTATGGCGACGGTTATGGTTCGACCAATGGTTTGCCGTTCTATGAGAACTACTATGCGGGTGGCTTCAACTCCGTACGTGGCTTCAAAGACAGCACCTTGGGTCCTCGTGGTACTCCGAGCCGAGGTGCTGGCGTAACCGGTAACCAAGGCACTGTGGCTGACTCCGACAACGACCCACTGCCGTTCGGTGGTAACGTGTTGATCCAGGGCGGCGCGGAGATTTTGTTCCCGCTGCCATTCGTCAAGGATCAGCGTTCGCTGCGTACATCCGTGTTCTGGGACGTGGGTAACGTGTTCGACTCTAAGTGCGAGCAGATTAGAAACCCGAGCGGTGTTAAATCCAACACTCAGTGCAACGACGTGAGCCTGACCAACCTGGCGAGCTCCGTGGGTGTAGGTGTTACTTGGGTGACTGCGCTTGGTCCGTTGAGCTTTGCTCTGGCCATGCCGATCAAGAAACCGGATAACGCTGAAACCCAGATTTTCCAATTCTCCCTCGGCCAGACGTTCTAAGCGTCTGACCCAAGATAACGACAACGGATTCTGTAGGAGTACATCGTGCGTAAGTTGACTCAATTGGTTCTGCTGGCCACCGTGCTGGTGACCACCCCGGCCTTCGCCGAAATGAAAATCGCCGTTCTGAACTATCAGATGGCATTGCTGGAATCCGATGCGGCCAAAAAATACGCCGTGGATGCCGAGAAGAAATTCGGTCCGCAACTGACCAAGCTTAAGACGCTGGAAAGCAGCGCCAAGGGCATCCAGGATCGTCTGGTAGCGGGTGGGGACAAAATGCAGCAAGGCGAGCGCGAGCGTCTGGAGCTTGAGTTCAAGCAAAAGGCCCGTGACTATCAGTTCCAATCCAAGGAGCTGAACGAAGCCAAGGCTGTTGCCGACCGTGAAATGCTCAAGCAGCTCAAGCCGAAACTCGACAGCGCTGTGGAAGAAGTCATCAAGAAAGGTGCCTTTGACTTGGTGTTCGAGCGTGGCGCAGTAATTGACGTCAAACCTCAATACGACATCACCCGCCAGGTGATCGAGCGCATGAACCAGCTGAAGTAAGCCATGACCGCGACTATCAAGCTCGGCGAGTTGGCCGAGTTCCTGGGGGCCACCTTGCGTGGCTCCCAGGAGAAGGAAATCACTGGGCTAGCCACCTTGCAGGAGGCTGGCCCATCTCAGTTGAGCTTCCTCGCAAACCCTCAATACCGTAAATACCTCGTCGATAGCCAAGCCGCAGCCGTATTGCTCAAGGCAGCTGACGCCGAAGGGTTTGCTGGGGATGCGCTGGTGGTAGCTGACCCGTATCTGGCCTATGCACAGGTTTCGCACCTATTTGATCCAAAACCCAAGGCATCCAGCGGCATTCACCCGTCGGCGGTGATCGCCGATGATGCCCGCGTTGATCCTGCGGCGAGCATTGGCGCTTTTGCGGTGATCGAGAGTGGTGCGCGCATTGCTGCCGGTGTAACTGTTGGTGCGCATTGCTTTATTGGTGCGCGTTGTGAAATCGGTGCCGATGGTTGGCTGGCACCTCGCGTTACCCTTTACCACGATGTGCGTATCGGTGAGCGGGTGGTTATCCAGTCAGGTGCGGTGATCGGAGGGGAAGGCTTTGGCTTTGCCAACTCCAAAGGTATCTGGAACAAGATTGCCCAGGTCGGCGGCGTTTTGATCGGCGACGACGTGGAAATTGGTGTTAATACAGCTGTCGATCGCGGGGCCTTGGCCGATACCGTGATCGGCAACGGTGTGAAGCTCGACAACCAGATCCAGATTGCTCACAACGTACAGATTGGCGATCACACCGCCATGGCTGCATGCGTGGGGATTTCCGGCAGCACCAAAATCGGCAAGCATTGCATGCTCGCCGGTGGCGTCGGTCTGGTGGGGCATATTGATATTTGCGACAACGTTTTTATCACCGGAATGACCATGGTCACTCACTCGATTACCGAGCCTGGGGCCTATTCATCCGGTACCGCCATGCAGCCTGCGGCTGAATGGCGCAAGAGTGCGGCACGTTTGAGGCAGCTCGACGACATGGCTCGACGTCTCAAACAGCTGGAAAAGCGTGTTGGGGACGTGACCCCTGGCGGTAATGCTTCATCTGAAGGCTGATACCATTTCCATATCAAGTGTGCACAGCCGCTAGACTGCCTCCTTGATTTGCTAGCGGGGCGTGCGTTTAGTCGCCCGCCCCCAATCTTTATTACAGGCTTCCCCCCCGAAATGATGGACATCAACGAGATTCGCGAATACCTGCCTCACCGTTACCCGTTCCTGCTGGTGGACCGCGTAGTGGACCTCAATGTTGAGGAAAAGCGCATTCGTGCCTACAAGAATGTCAGCATCAACGAACCGTTCTTCAATGGTCACTTTCCCGCGCACCCCATCATGCCGGGCGTGTTGATCATCGAGGCGATGGCCCAGGCTGCCGGTATCCTTGGTTTCAAAATGCTTGACCTTAAGCCTGCCGACGGCACGCTTTACTATTTCGTGGGCTCCGACAAGCTACGCTTTCGCAACCCCGTTACTCCGGGTGACCAGTTGATTCTGGAAGCCAAATTCATCAGCTGCAAGCGCCAGATCTGGAAGTTCGAATGCCAGGCCTCGGTAGACGGCAAGCCAGTGTGCTCTGCCGAGATCATCTGCGCGGAACGCAAACTATGAGTTTGATTGACCCTCGCGCAATCATCGATCCGTCGGCCGTACTGGCCGCCGACGTTGAGGTCGGCCCCTGGTCGATCATCGGCGCAGGTGTGGAAATCGGCGAGGGGACTGTCATCGGGCCGCACGTGATCCTCAAAGGTCCGACCCGCATTGGCAAACACAACCGCATCTACCAGTTTTCCTCGGTAGGCGAAGACACCCCGGACATGAAGTACAAGGGTGAAGAAACACGCTTGGTAATCGGTGATCACAACATCATCCGTGAAGGCGTGACCATTCACCGTGGCACCGTGCAGGATCGTGCCGAGACCACACTGGGTGATCACAATCTGGTTATGGCCTATGCCCATATCGGGCATGACAGCGTGATCGGCAACCACTGCATCCTGGTCAACAACACGGCGTTGGCTGGCCACGTGCACGTCGACGATTGGGCAATCCTGTCAGGCTTCACGCTCGTCCATCAGTACTGCCACATTGGGGCCCACAGCTTCTCCGGCATGGGCACCGCCATCGGCAAGGACGTCCCGGCGTTCGTCACGGTGTTCGGCAACCCCGCTGAAGCTCGCAGCATGAACTTCGAAGGCATGCGCCGTCGTGGTTTCAGCGAAGAGGCCATTCACGCCCTGCGTCGTGCCTATAAGGTGGTTTATCGCCAGGGACTGACAGTAGATCAGGCGTTGACCCAACTGACCGAGCCGGCAGCGTTGTTCCCGGAAGTCGCGGTGTTCCGTGATTCGATCCAGGCGTCGACTCGCGGCATCACTCGCTGATCATGGCTAATCTGCGAATTGCGCTGGTGGCCGGAGAAGCTTCCGGCGATATCCTGGGCGCAGGTCTTATGCGGGCCCTCAAGGCCCAGCATCCGGCGGTTGAATTCATCGGTGTTGGTGGCCCATTGATGCAGGCTGAAGGCCTCACTTCCTATTTCCCCATGGAGCGCCTGTCGGTTATGGGGTTGGTGGAAGTGCTGGGTCGCCTGCGTGAGCTGTTGGCGCGCCGCAAGCTGCTGATTCAGACCCTGATCGAAGAAAAACCCGACGTCTTTATCGGAATCGATGCACCGGACTTCACCCTCAATATCGAACTCAAGCTGCGTCAGGCCGGGATCAAAACCGTGCACTACGTCAGCCCCTCCGTGTGGGCGTGGCGACAAAAGCGTGTGCTGAAGATCCGTGAAGGCTGTGACCTGATGCTCACCCTGTTGCCGTTCGAGGCCAGGTTCTACGAAGAAAAGGGCGTGCCGGTACGGTTCGTTGGGCATACGCTCGCCGACGACATCCCTTTGCAGGCCGATCGCGTGGCGGCCCGTGGGCAGTTGGGCTTGCCCGATGGCCCGCTCGTCGCGTTGATGCCGGGCAGCAGGGGGGAGAAGTCGGTCGGCTGGCCAGCGTGTTCTTCGAGGCCGCCGAGCGCCTGCAAGCCTTGAAGCCAGGTGTGCGTTTCGTACTGCCCTGTGCAAGCCCACAGCGTCGCGCACAGATCGAAACGCTGCTGGAAGGTCGTAACCTGCCGTTGACATTGCTTGATGGTCAATCGCACCTGGCATTGGCGGCCTGCGATGCGGTGCTGATTGCTTCAGGCACGGCAACCCTGGAAGCCTTGTTGTACAAGCGTCCGATGGTTGTGGCGTATCGCCTGGCACCGCTGACGTTCTGGATTCTGAAACGCATGGTCAAAAGCCCCTATATCTCTTTGCCCAATTTGCTGGCCCAGCGCTTGTTGGTGCCGGAGTTGCTGCAGGACGATGCGACACCGGAGGCCTTGGCGCAGACACTGCTGCCCCTGATCGATGGCGGCGAAGAGCAGACCCGAGGGTTTGATGAGATTCATCGCACCCTGCGCCGTGATGCGTCGAACCAGGCAGCAGACGCCGTGTTGAGTTTGATCGGCCACAAACAGGAAACGTTATGACTACGCAGATGGGCCTGGATTTCAGCCTGGTTGCACAAGCCCATGAACTGGTGGCCGGTGTTGATGAAGTAGGGCGCGGTCCCCTCTGCGGTGCGGTGGTCACCGCAGCTGTGATTCTTGACCCGAACCGTCCGATCCTTGGCCTCAACGATTCGAAGAAGCTCACCGAAGCTCGTCGCGAAAAGCTCTATGACGAGATTTGTGAAAAAGCCCTGAGCTGGCATATCGCCCGGGCCGAAGTCGAAGAAATCGACGAGCTGAACATTCTCCACGCCACCATGCTTGCCATGCAGCGTGCTGTTGAAGGCCTGCACATCACACCCAAACTGGCGATGATCGACGGTAACCGTTGCCCTAAATTGGCGATGCCGGCCGAGGCAGTGGTCAAAGGTGACAGCAAGGTTCCGGCCATCGCAGCGGCATCGATCCTGGCCAAGGTCAGTCGTGACCGGGAAATGGCCGCGTTCGAGTTGATCTATCCCGGCTACGGCATCGGTGGTCACAAAGGCTATCCGACGCCCGTTCATCTGGAAGCCCTGGCCCGCCTCGGCCCCACGCCTATCCACCGCCGCTCGTTTGCCCCGGTGCGCCTGGCTTACGAAGCGCGGGAGAGTCTCAGCGAGGTGTAGTCGCGAGGCTGATGTTTTTGCCAAGGCCCGGTACAATCCGGGCCTTGTTGTTTCCACGTATAAGACAGGATCACTATGCCGGCTTCATTCGTTCACCTACGCCTGCACACTGAGTACTCCCTGGTCGACGGCCTGGTACGGATCAAGCCTCTGGTCAAAACCCTGGTGGGCATGAACATGCCCGCGGTGGCGGTTACCGATCAGAACAACATGTGTTCCCTGGTCAAGTTCTACAAGAACGCCATGGGTGCCGGCATCAAGCCCATCTGCGGCGCCGACCTGTGGCTGTCCAACAAAGATCCGGATAACGCGCTGAGCCGCATCAGCCTTTTGGCGATGAACGGCGTGGGTTATCGCAACCTCACTGAACTGATCTCCCGTGGCTTCATCGATGGTCAACGCAACGGTTCGATCATTATCGAGCGTGAATGGGTTGCCGAGGCCAGCGAAGGCCTGATCATGCTGTCGGCCGCTAAAGAGGGGGAGATTGGTCTTGCACTGCTGGGGGGCAATCCCCAGGAAGCTGAAGTGCTGGCGAAGGAGTGGATGCAGGTCTTTCCCGACCGTTTCTACCTTGAAGTGCAGCGCACCAACCGCCCCAATGATGAAGAGCATCTGCACGCCGCCGTTGCCCTGGCCGAAAAGCTGGGCGCGCCACTGGTCGCCACCAACGACGTGCGCTTTATCAAGAAAGAAGATTTCGAAGCCCACGAAACCCGTGTGTGCATCGGTGAAGGCCGGGCCCTGGATGACCCGCGTCGCTCGAAAAATTACAGCGAAGAGCAATACCTCAAAAGCGCCGAAGAGATGGCCGAGTTGTTCAGCGATTTGCCCGAGGCCCTGGAAAACTCTGTCGAGATCGCCAAACGCTGCAACATTGAAGTGAAGCTGGGTACGCACTTCCTACCCAACTTCCCGATTCCCGATGGCATGACCATCGATGAATATTTCCGCAAGGTGTCGTTCGATGGCCTGGAAGAACGGCTTTCCGTGCTGTTGCCCAAGGACACCACTGAAGACTACGAAGCCAAGCGCCAGGTGTATGTCGACCGGCTGAATTTCGAGCTGGATATCATCATCCAGATGGGGTTCCCCGGTTACTTCCTGATCGTAATGGACTTCATCCAGTGGGCTAAAAGCAACGGCGTGCCCGTAGGCCCTGGTCGTGGGTCGGGTGCCGGCTCGCTGGTGGCCTATGTGCAGAAGATTACCGACCTCGACCCTCTTGAATATGACCTGCTGTTCGAACGGTTCCTGAACCCGGAACGGGTTTCCATGCCCGACTTCGACGTCGACTTCTGCATGGACGGTCGCGACCGCGTGATCGAATACGTGGCCGAGAAATACGGCCGCAACGCGGTAAGCCAGATCATCACTTTCGGTTCCATGGCGGCCAAGGCTGTAATCCGCGACGTGGCCCGGGTGCAGGGCAAGTCCTACGGCCTGGCCGACCGGCTGTCGAAGATGATCCCGTTCGAAGTCGGCATGACCCTGGAAAAGGCTTACGAGCAGGAAGAAATCCTGCGTGACTTCATCAAGATCGATGAGGAAGCCGCCGAGATCTGGGACATGGCGCGCAAGCTCGAAGGTATCGTGCGTAACGTCGGTAAACACGCCGGTGGCGTAGTGATCGCGCCGACCAAACTCACTGACTTTTCGCCGATCTATTGCGATGAAGAAGGCGGCGGCCTGGTTACCCAGTTCGACAAGGACGACGTTGAGGCGGCCGGCCTGGTGAAGTTCGACTTCCTCGGCCTGCGGACCCTGACGATCATTGACTGGGCGCTGAAGACCATCAACCGCGAGCGCGCCAAGGTCGACGAAGAGCCGCTGGATATTGCGTTCATCCCGTTGGACGACAAGCCGACTTACCAATTGCTGCAAAAGCTGAAACAACAGCTGTGTTCCAGCTTGAGTCGCGGGGCATGAAAGAGCTGATCAAAAAGCTCAAGCCCGACTGCCTGGAAGACTTGATCGCACTGGTGGCCCTGTTCCGTCCGGGCCCGCTGCAGTCGGGCATGGTTGACGACTTCATCAACCGTAAGCACGGCCGCGCCGAACTGGCCTACCCGCACTCCGACTACCAGTACGAAGGCCTCAAGCCTGTGCTGGCGCCAACCTACGGCATCATCCTGTACCAGGAACAGGTGATGCAGATCGCTCAGGTGATGGCGGGCTACACCCTCGGCGGTGCGGACATGCTGCGTCGAGCCATGGGTAAAAAGAAACCCGAGGAAATGGCCAAGCAGCGCGGCGGTTTCATTGAGGGTTGCGCCACCAACAATATCGACGCCGATCTGGCCGGTAACATTTTTGACCTGGTGGAAAAATTCGCCGGTTATGGTTTCAACAAATCTCACTCCGCCGCCTACGGCCTGGTGTCTTACCAGACCGCCTGGCTGAAAGCCCACTACCCGGCGCCGTTCATGGCTGCGGTACTTTCTGCGGACATGCACAACACCGACAAGGTTGTGACCTTGATCGAGGAAGTGCGCACCATGAAGCTGCGCCTAGACGCGCCTGACGTGAACGCCTCGGAGTTCAAGTTCACGGTGAATGACGAAGGCCGCATCATCTATGGCCTGGGCGCGATCAAGGGCGTGGGCGAAGGCCCGGTGGAGGCGATTACCGAAGCGCGTCAGGACGGGCCGTTCAAGGATCTGTTCGACTTCTGCGCGCGGGTTGACCTCAAGCGCATCAACAAGCGAACCCTTGATGGCTTGATCCGCAGCGGTGCGCTGGACCGTCTCGGCCCTTACTTTCACGATGAGCCGAAGGCCTACCAGGCAAATATCGACCGCAACCGCGCGGTGCTGCTCACTGCCATGGAAGAAGCGATCAAAGCTGCCGAGCAGACCGCCCGTACCCATGACAGCGGCCACGCCGACCTGTTTGGCGGGTTGTTCGTCGAAGAAGACGCGGATGTGTACGGCAATCACCGCAAGGCCAAAGAGTTGACTCTCAAGGAGCGCCTCAAGGGTGAAAAAGACACCTTGGGCCTGTACCTCACCGGTCACCCGATTGACGAATACGAAGGCGAGATCCGCCGTTTCGCCCGTCAGCGCATCATCGACCTGAAACCGGCGCGGGACACCCAAACCGTCGCCGGCATGATTATCGCCCTGCGGGTGATGAAAAATAAGAAGGGCGACAAGATGGGTTTCATCACTCTCGATGACCGCTCGGGCCGTATCGAAGCTTCGCTGTTTGCCGATGCCTTCCATTCGGCGCAGTCGCTGCTGCAGACCGATGCCATGGTGGTTGTGGAAGGGGAGGTCAGCAACGATGACTTCTCCGGTGGCCTGCGCCTGCGTATCAAGCGGGTGATGAGCATGGAAGATGCGCGCACCAACCTGGCTGAAAGCCTGCGCTTGAAGGTCAAGACCGAGGCGCTCAAGGGCGATCAGCTACGCTGGCTGGGTGACTTGCTCAAGCGTCACCGTGGCGCATGCCCGGTGACCATGGAGTACACCGGCGACGACGCCAAGGCGATGTTGCAGTTCGGCGAGACCTGGCGAATTGATCCGGCTGATGGCTTGATTCAAGCTTTGCGTGACCAGTTCGGTCGAGACAACGTCTTCCTCCAATACCGCTGACGGTCAGAACGTCTGACCTCGGCTGAACATTTAATCTCGACCTGAACGCGCCTCTCCCTTAAGGTAGGGCGCGAACAGACAACCGGCTGGCCAGGCACTCCCTGGCCGTCGACCCAAGACGGACGCTTATGAACCCGAATTTTCTTGATTTCGAACAGCCGATCGCTGACCTGCAAGCCAAGATCGAAGAACTGCGCCTGGTCGGCAATGACAATTCGCTGAATATCGGCGATGAGATCGCTCGCCTGCAAGACAAGAGCAGCACGCTCACCGAAGACATCTTCGGCAAGCTGACCAGCTGGCAGATCGCGCGCCTGGCCCGCCACCCGCGCCGTCCGTACACCCTGGACTACATTCAGCACATTTTCACCGAGTTCGACGAGTTGCATGGCGATCGCCACTTCTCCGACGACGCGGCCATCGTGGGCGGTATCGCTCGCCTGGACGATCAGCCGGTAATGGTGATTGGTCACCAGAAAGGCCGTGAAGTGCGCGAGAAAGTCCGCCGCAACTTCGGCATGCCGCGTCCGGAAGGCTATCGTAAGGCTTGCCGTTTGATGGAAATGGCTGAGCGCTTCAAGATGCCGATCCTGACCTTCATCGACACGCCGGGTGCATACCCAGGTATCGACGCTGAAGAACGCAACCAGAGCGAAGCGATTGCCTGGAACCTGCGCGTCATGTCTCGTCTGAAAACCCCGATCATCGCCACGGTGATTGGTGAAGGCGGTTCCGGCGGTGCATTGGCCATTGGCGTCTGCGACCAACTGAACATGCTGCAATATTCGACCTACGCGGTGATCTCGCCAGAAGGTTGCGCCTCGATCCTGTGGAAGACTGCAGAAAAGGCGCCGGACGCTGCCGAAGCCATGGGCATCACTGCTGATCGCCTCAAAGGCCTTGGTATCGTGGACAAAGTGATCGCCGAGCCATTGGGCGGCGCCCACCGCGATCCGGCTGCTGCCGCCGCGACTATCCGTGTCGAGTTGGGTTCGCAGCTTGCGATGCTCAAAAAACTGGACAACGAAGCGCTGCTGGCCCGTCGTTACGAACGCCTGATGAGCTACGGCCTCTAAGGCCGCAGCGGTACTAATGTGGGAGGGGGCTTGCCCCCGATTGCTGAGTGTCAGTCACTGTATTCACTGGCTGATGCTCCGCTATCGGGGGCAAGCCCCCTCCCACATTTGCTTTGTGTATGCTTGGCTTGGGTATTCCAGATTTGCGGCGGTAACCTGTGATGAAACCGACTTTATCCGCCAAACTCCTGCACGCCCTAGCCCCTTGGCGCAAAGCCCCGGCTTGGCATATCGCCTTCTCTGGTGGTCTTGATTCCACTGTCCTGCTGCATCTCCTGGCCAGCGCCGAAGCCCTTCCGCCTCTAAGCGCTGTCCATGTCCACCATGGCCTGCAATCCGCCGCCGACACCTGGCCGAGCCATTGCCAGTCCATTTGCGACAGGCTGGGCGTGCCCCTGCGCGTAAAGCGTGTGCAGGTGCAGCCCGGCGCCAGCCTTGAGCGTGCAGCGCGTGATGCACGTTACCGGGCGTTTACCGAGGTGATCGGGGCAGGGGAGGTGTTGCTCACGGGCCAGCATCGCGACGATCAGGCTGAAACCCTGCTGTTTCGCCTGTTGCGCGGGGCCGGCGTGCGGGGGGCGGCGGCAATGCCTGTGCACCGTCCATTGGCGGGCGGCCATTTGGTGCGGCCGTTGCTGGATGTCTCGCGCGCCGAGTTGGAAGCCTATGCCGCTGATCATCAACTCAAGTGGATTGAAGATCCTTCCAACGCCGATCCACGCTTCTCCCGTAATTACCTGCGTCACCGCGTGATCCCGACATTGACGGAGCGTTGGCCCCAAGCCGTCTCCAGCCTGGCCCGCACTGCCGAACACCTCGGTGAAGCCCAGGCGTTGCTGGGTGATTTAGCCTGCATGGACCTACAAGCCGCGGATCAACCTTCACGGTTTCCTTGGCTGCCTTTGCCGTCATTGGCCCTCGGCCCACTGCGCGATCTTTCCGATGCTCGTCAGCGCAACGTCCTACGTCATTGGCTGGCGCCGCTGACCCGGTTGCCCGACACCGACCACTGGGCTGGCTGGTATTCCCTACGCGATGCCAAGGGCGACGCACAGCCCTTGTGGCGCCTGGCCGATGGAGAATTGCACCGTTGTGGCGAACGCATCTGGTGGTTGTCTCGCGCCTGGTCGGAATTTTCCCGCGCGTCGGTGAGCTGGCCTCGCCCGCAAAACCCACTAGAGTTACCCGGCAATGGCCTGCTGAAAATTATCGGCAAGGTGCCCGAAGTCCCGCTGGAGGTCCGTTATCGCCAGGGCGGTGAAATGCTTGAAGTGCCAGGCCGAGGCCGGCGTGACCTGAAGCGCCTGCTCAATGAGCATGGAGTGCCGGGCTTCGTCCGTGGCAGATTGCCGCTGCTGTATCAGGGCGAGCAATTGCTCGGCGTGCCCAACCTCACTGGACTCTGGGCCTCACCGAGTGATGGCTGGAAATTACATTGGATGCCACAGAGCTGCGATCAAGGTTTGAGCTGATAGAGCCTTTCCGGTAGACTACGCTCCCTTCTTGATACAACTTCTGTGGATTCGCCTGAATCGCAGCAGTTGCCGATTACCAAGCCGTCTTTGCTGGGCGATTCCAAAAAATGTGTAGCGATCAACGCACCGGTGTTTCACTGCTGGTCTGTCACAACGCGGCGGTTTTTTTGAAAGGTGCACTGTGATTAATGCTGGTGATCGGGGGCTTCGGCCTCTCTTCGCTTTCCCCGGCGGCTCGGACCGCTTTAACGCAGACTTCTAGGGTTTTTCATGACGCGCTACATATTCGTCACGGGCGGTGTTGTTTCTTCATTGGGGAAAGGCATTGCCTCCGCTTCATTGGCGGCCATCCTGGAGGCGCGGGGGCTTAAAGTCACCATGCTCAAGCTGGACCCGTACATCAACGTCGACCCGGGCACCATGAGCCCGTTCCAGCATGGTGAAGTGTTCGTCACACACGACGGCGCCGAGACCGACCTGGACTTGGGCCACTACGAGCGGTTCATCCGCACGACCATGACCCAGAACAACAACTTCACCACCGGCCGTGTCTACGAGCACGTTCTGCGCAAAGAGCGCCGTGGTGACTACCTGGGTGCAACCATCCAGGTGATTCCGCACATTACCGATGAAATCAAGCGCCGCATCATCAAGGGTGCAGGCGATGCCGACGTGGCGATGGTCGAGATCGGTGGCACCGTGGGTGACATCGAATCCCAGCCATTCCTCGAA
The DNA here is from genome assembly GCF_054683855.1 of Pseudomonas sp. H1_D04. Classification (NCBI taxonomy): domain Bacteria; kingdom Pseudomonadati; phylum Pseudomonadota; class Gammaproteobacteria; order Pseudomonadales; family Pseudomonadaceae; genus Pseudomonas; species Pseudomonas sp. H1_D04. The sequence continues at coordinate 728,841 of NZ_CP162826.1, read as the reverse complement.
GCTATCCGCCAGTTGCGTTTCGAAGTCGGCGCCAAGCGCGCGATGCTGATGCACCTCACGTTGGTGCCGTACATCGCCACCGCTGGCGAAACCAAAACCAAGCCTACGCAGCACTCGGTCAAGGAACTGCGTTCCATCGGCCTGCAGCCGGACGTGCTGGTGTGCCGCTCCGATCACCCGATCGACATTTCCTCGCGTCGCAAGATCGCGCAGTTCACCAACGTTGAAGAACGTGCGGTGATCGCCCTGGAAGACGCCGACACCATCTACAAGATCCCGGGCATCCTGCACTCGCAAGGCCTGGACGATTTTGTGGTCGAGCGTTTCGGCCTGCAATGCAACGGTGCGGACCTGTCCGAGTGGGAAGCTGTGGTTGACGCCAAGCTCAACCCTGAGCACGAAGTCACCATCGCCATGGTCGGCAAGTACATGGAGCTGCTGGACGCGTACAAGTCGCTGATCGAAGCGATGAGCCACGCGGGTATCAGCAACCGTACCAAGGTCAATCTGCGCTACATCGACTCCGAAGACATCGAGAACCAGGGCACCGCGCTGCTCGAAGGTGTTGACGCAATCCTCGTTCCAGGCGGTTTCGGCCTGCGTGGCGTGGAAGGCAAGATCACCGCCGTACAGTACGCTCGTGAGAACAAGGTGCCGTACCTGGGTATCTGCCTGGGCATGCAAGTGGCGGTTATCGAGTTCGCCCGCAACGTGCTTGGCTGGAAAGACGCCAACTCCACCGAGTTTGACAGCAAGAGCGGTCACCCGGTCGTGGGCCTGATTACCGAGTGGGAAGACGCCACCGGCGCTGTTGAAACCCGTACCGAAAGCTCCGACCTGGGCGGCACCATGCGCCTTGGCGCGCAGGATTGCCTGCTGGAGCCGGGCTCGCTGGTTCACGATTGCTACGGCAAGGACGTGATCGTCGAGCGTCACCGTCACCGTTACGAAGTGAACAACAACCTGCTGCCGCAAATCAAAGAAGCCGGCCTGAAAATCTCCGGTCGCTCCGGTGATGGCGCGCTGGTTGAGGTGGTCGAAGCACCGGATCATCCATGGTTCGTCGCTTGCCAGTTCCACCCAGAGTTCACCTCGACTCCACGCGACGGTCACCCGCTGTTCAGCGGTTTTGTCAAAGCTGCACTGACGCAACATCAGAAGAAGGCGTAAACCTGATGGCCCAGAAGATCATTCGCGTAGGCGACATCGAGATTGCCAACGACAAGCCCATGGTGCTGTTCGGCGGCATGAACGTGCTGGAAAGCCGCGACATGGCGATGCAGGTCTGTGAAGAGTACGTCAAGGTTACCCAGAAATTGGGTATCCCTTACGTGTTCAAGGCCAGCTTCGACAAGGCCAATCGCTCGTCCGTAACGTCCTACCGCGGCCCAGGCCTTGAAGAAGGCATGCGGATCTTCCAGGACATCAAACAAGCCTTCGGCGTGCCGATCATCACCGACGTCCACGAGCCTGAACAGGCTGCCGTGGTCGCCGAGGTGTGCGACATCATCCAGTTGCCGGCCTTTCTGTCGCGCCAGACCGATCTGGTCGTCGCGATGGCTAAGACCGGCGCAGTGATCAATATCAAGAAAGCCCAGTTCCTCGCACCTCAGGAGATGAAGCACATCCTGAACAAGTGTGTGGAAGCGGGTAACGACCAGTTGATCCTCTGCGAGCGTGGTTCGAGCTTCGGCTACAACAATCTCGTGGTGGACATGCTCGGTTTCGGCATCATGAAGCAGTTCGAATACCCCGTGTTCTTCGACGTGACCCACGCGCTGCAAATGCCCGGTGGTCGCGCCGATTCCGCAGGCGGGCGCCGTGCCCAGGTGCTGGACCTGGCCAAGGCCGGCATCAGCCAGTCCCTGGCTGGCCTTTTCCTGGAGGCCCACCCGGACCCGGATAATGCCAAATGCGACGGTCCATGCGCCCTGCGCCTGGACAAGCTGGAGCCATTCTTGGCCCAGCTCAAGCAGTTGGACGAACTGGTCAAGAGTTTTCCGACAGTAGAGACCGCGTAAGCGTCGTTTCTCCGGTAGACTTTCCCACGTTTTCTGTTCAGGCCCTCGGGCCTGAGCCTTGTCGCCTGCAAGCCTGCCCCGTTGTTCCACCCTTGCGGTCGGTCAAAAGTTTCCCTTCAGCTGCGTCGTTTTCGTCAACTTTGGAGTGTTTACAACAATGGCAAAAATCGTCGACATCAAAGGTCGTGAAGTTCTCGACTCCCGTGGCAACCCCACCGTCGAAGCCGACGTGCTTCTCGATAACGGCATCATCGGCAGCGCCTGCGCGCCGTCCGGTGCTTCTACCGGTTCGCGCGAAGCGCTGGAACTGCGTGATGGCGACAAGAGCCGTTACCTGGGCAAGGGTGTACTCAAGGCTGTAGCCAACATTAACGGCCCGATCCGTGACCTGTTGCTGGGCAAGGATCCGCTGGACCAGAAAGCTCTGGACCACGCGATGATCAAGCTAGATGGCACCGAAAACAAAGGTAGCCTGGGCGCTAACGCTATCCTCGCCGTCTCCCTGGCCGCTGCCAAGGCTGCTGCCCAGGACCAGGACTTGCCGCTGTACGCTCACATCGCCAACCTGAACGGCACTCCGGGTGTTTACTCGATGCCGGTGCCGATGATGAACATCATCAACGGTGGCGAGCACGCTGATAACAACGTCGACATCCAGGAATTCATGGTGCAGCCGGTTGGCGCCAAGACCTTCTCCGAAGGCTTGCGCATGGGTACCGAGATTTTCCATCACCTGAAAGCTGTTCTGAAGGCCCGTGGCCTGAGCACTGCTGTAGGCGACGAAGGTGGCTTCGCTCCAAACCTGGCATCCAACGAAGATGCGCTGAAAGTGATCTCCGAAGCCGTGGCCAACGCTGGCTACAAGCTGGGTACTGACGTGACCCTGGCCCTGGACTGCGCGGCCAGCGAGTTCTACGAAGACGGCAAATACAATTTGTCCGGCGAAGGCCAAGTGTTCAACTCCGAAGGTTTTGCTGAGTACCTGAAGGGCCTGACCCAGCGCTATCCGATCATCTCGATCGAAGACGGCCTGGATGAGTCCGATTGGGACGGCTGGAAAATCCTCACCGACAAGATCGGCGAGAAAGTCCAATTGGTGGGCGATGACCTTTTCGTGACCAACACCAAGATCCTGAAAGAAGGCATCGATAAAAAGATCGCCAACTCGATCCTGATCAAGTTCAACCAGATCGGCACCTTGACCGAAACCCTGGAAGCCATTCAGATGGCCAAGGCTGCGGGCTACACTGCCGTGATCTCCCACCGCTCCGGCGAAACCGAAGATTCGACCATCGCCGACCTGGCTGTGGGCACTTCGGCGGGCCAGATCAAGACCGGTTCGCTGTGCCGTTCCGATCGCGTTTCCAAGTACAACCAATTGCTGCGTATCGAAGAGCAACTGGCTGGCAAAGCCAAGTACAACGGTCGCGGCGAGTTTCGCGGCTAATTTGTAAATGGTAAAAAGTCGGCGGATTGCGTCGGAAAGTTCACGATAGTGAACATTTCGGCGCTAATCTGATGGCTATCAAGCACAAGCCTGGTTCTTCCAGGCTTCGTGCTATCAGTTGCTTCAAAAGTTATGCATGGCTGTCTTTTTTCACTGGATACCCGATATTCGATGCGCAGTCCCAATTGGTTGTTCCTCGTCTTGCTCTTGTTGCTGGCTGGCCTGCAGTACCGCCTGTGGGTGGGTAATGGCAGCTTCGCGCAGGTAAAAGACCTGACTGAGCAAATTGCTGCACAGCACGCCGAAAATGAGATCCTGCTGGAGCGCAACCGCGTCCTGGACGCTGAAGTGCTTGAGTTGAAAAAAGGCACGGAGACCGTTGAAGAGCGGGCTCGTCACGAACTGGGCATGGTCAAGGAGGGCGAAACCCTCTACCAGTTGGCCCAATGAGCAACAGTTTGCCGGCCTTCTGGGCCGTAATTCCCGCCGCGGGCGTCGGTGCCCGTATGGCTGCGGACCGTCCCAAGCAATATTTGCAATTGGGCGGGCGCACTATTCTTGAACACAGCCTCTACTGTTTTCTCGACCACCCCAATCTCAAGGGGTTGGTGGTCAGCCTTGCCATGGATGACCCTTATTGGCCCAACCTGGCATGCGCCATTGATCCACGTATACAGCGTGCGGACGGCGGTTCGGAGCGCTCGGGTTCGGTGCTAAACGCTCTGTTGCACCTCAATGCCCTGGGCGCGAGCGATGACGACTGGGTGCTGGTGCACGACGCCGCCAGGCCCAATTTAAGCCGCGATGATCTCGACAAACTGTTAAGCGAACTGGCCGATGATGCTGTCGGTGGCCTACTGGCCGTCCCGGCCCGCGATACCCTTAAGCGCGCCGACAAGCACGGTCGCGTCGATGAAACCGTCGACCGCAGCCTGATCTGGCAAGCGTACACGCCGCAGATGTTCCGACTCGGTGCGTTGCATCGTGCCTTGGCCGATAGCCTGGTAGCGGATGCGGTCATCACCGATGAGGCCTCGGCAATGGAATGGTCCGGTCAGGCGCCGCGGTTAATTGAGGGGCGCTCGGACAATATCAAGGTGACCCGGCCTGAGGATCTGGAGTGGTTACGGTTACGCTGGGCAAATCGGCAGTGATTGTTGGCTGAGAGGCTGTGCCAGGCAAACGCTGTTCTCGGCGGCGTCTTCATCTTCGGTATGTTTGACCTGAAAGTGCCCATACCGCTGTCATGGGCACCGGTCGCGCGTAGCACCGATTATTGATACGTCGTCTTCCTATGGTTTTGTGATCGCGAATGCCGTGTTCATTTTAAGTTCAAGGTGTTCATGGGTGAACTCGCAGCTGAGTTGGCCATTTAGTTGTCTATCTTCTACTGTCAGTTCCAACTTGCCATGCTTCATTTTGGCGTCGCGTAGCAAAGGATGGTGAACGTTTAGCCGGATGGGGAATCCGGTGATGAGATCGAAACTTCCCGATTCAAAGGGTGGGCTAAAAGAAAGAATATCCATGATTACCGGATGACCGGGGGCTTCAGGGTCTGTTGCGGGCACTGCTATCTGAATCCACTTCATGATTGTTGAATTGATAAAAATGTGCGTCTTTGGTCGCATAGCGTTCAGTACTTTCGATCCTTAAGTCGGCTGAACCCTCTGAATCGACTTTGTGCTTTTTATATGCAGCTATGTTCTGTTCAAGCTGCTTTTCGATATCTGCGGTGTTTACATTTTTCATGGCAGTTTCCCTGCGTCATCTTGATAGGCCTCACTGGGCAGCGCCGTAAAATTGATGATGCAGCGCCAGCAGTGAAACCGTAGGGAAGCACCATTCATCTTTGTCCACTACTGTCAGAGTTGACAGTAGCGCTGGTCATCAAATGAAGTCGTGGGAGAGCAGGGGGTCAGAGGCTTTGTATTCTGTCCTGTTTGATAGGCCTTCTTTTAGGTAATCCACCAAACTGCGCACCTTTGGCGACAAATGCCGTTGCTGCGGATACAGCGCCCACACCGCTGTATTCGGCGGCTGATGCGCTTCCAGCAGCGACACCAGTGCACCATTGCGCAAATGTTCCAGCACGTAATAATCCGGCAGTTGGCACAATCCCACGCCCTGCAATGCAGCATCCAGCACCGCTTGTCCACTGTTGCAACGCCAGTTTCCCTGCACCCGCTGGGAAAACTCCCGGCCGTCCTGAGCCAGTTGCCAGATATCCGAGCTGCCAATCAGGCAGTTATGCCGACTCAATTCCGACAAGCTATGGGGGCGCCCATAGCGTTCGAGATAGGACGGCGATGCACACAAGTACATGCGCCGCGGCGCGAGACGGCTGGCAACCATTGTTGAGTCTGAGAGGCGCCCCAAGCGAATTGCCAGGTCCAGGCCTTCGTGTACCAGATCGAGCTGGCGGTTGCTCAGTTCGATATCCACCCGCAACTGCGGGTAAAGCCCCATGAACCGCGTCACCAAAGGCACGATAAATCGCTCGCCATAAGCCACGGCGCACGTCATGCGCAACATGCCTTTTGGCTCGCTGGTCAAGTCGCCCACCGCCCGCAATGCTTCTTCGCGGCCGTCCTGCAAGCGTTGGCAATGCTGGAGGAAGGTTTGCCCGGCTTCGGTCAGGGTCACTTTGCGTGTACTGCGATAAAGCAACCGTGTCTGCAGCCGTTCCTCCAAGCGTGCGACTTGGCGACTGATATGGGACGACGACACACCCAGGCGCTCGGCGGCAGCTGTAAATTGACTGCATTCAGCCACGGCGACGAACTCGTCGATGCCTTCCCAGCGGTTTTCCGACATCATGATTGTCCCTGTACAGCAATAATGTTTTGCTTTTGGCTGGATTATTAATCAGTAAGCCATGTTTTACACTCTCCCTCTCAATTTTTAACGCCCTGGAGAAATACCGGATGATTAAGTCCCGCGCCGCCGTCGCCTTCGAAGCCAAGAAACCCCTTGAGATTGTTGAAGTGGATGTCGCCATGCCCAAGGCTGGCGAAGTCCTGCTGCGCGTTGTGGCCTCCGGCGTATGCCACACCGATGCTTACACCCTATCGGGTGCTGACCCGGAAGGCATCTTTCCATCGATTCTCGGCCACGAGGGCGGTGCGGTGGTTGAAGCGATTGGCGAGGGTGTGACTTCAGTTGCCGTCGGCGACCATGTGATCCCGCTGTACACCCCGGAATGTGGCAAGTGCAAATTCTGCCTGTCGGGCAAGACCAACCTGTGCCAAGCCATTCGAGCCACCCAAGGCAAAGGCCTGATGCCAGATGGCACCACGCGTTTTTCCTACAAGGGTCAGCCGATTTTCCACTACATGGGCACCTCGACCTTCTCCGAGTACACCGTGCTGCCGGAAATTTCCGTGGCCAAGATTCCTAAAGAAGCGCCGCTGGAAAAAGTCTGCTTGCTGGGCTGTGGCGTTACCACCGGTATTGGCGCGGTGATCAACACTGCCAAGGTCAAGCCGGGCGACACCGTGGCCATCTTCGGTCTCGGTGGTATTGGTCTGTCGGCCATTATTGGCGCGGTGAAAGCCAAGGCCGGTCGCATCATTGCCATCGACATCAACCCGGCCAAGTTCGAAATCGCCAAGCAATTGGGCGCCACCGACTGCATCAACCCGAAAGAATACGATCGCCCGATCCAGGACGTGATTGTTGATTTGACTGACGGCGGTGTGGATTTTTCCTTCGAGTGCATCGGCAACGTGCAACTGATGCGTGCTGCCCTTGAGTGCTGCCACAAAGGTTGGGGCGAGTCGGTGATCATCGGTGTGGCCGGTGCGGGCCAGGAAATCGCTACGCGCCCATTCCAGTTGGTGACCGGTCGCGTCTGGCGCGGTTCGGCATTCGGCGGCGTACGCGGTCGCAGCGAGTTGCCAAGCTACGTGGAAATGGCCCAGACCGGCGAAATCCCGCTGGACACGTTCATTACCCATACCATGGGCCTGGAAGACATCAACAAAGCGTTTGACCTGATGCATGAAGGCAAGAGCATTCGTACCGTCATCCACTTCTGAGGTCTCCCATGAGTCTGGAAAACCTGTCCTGCCAGAAGAGCTTCGGCGGCTGGCATAAACGCTACAAGCATCATTCCGATGTGCTCGATTGCGACATGACCTTCGCCGTTTACCTGCCGCCGCAAGCGGAGCAGGGCGGCAAGCTGCCGGTGTTGTATTGGCTCTCCGGGTTGACCTGCACCGATGAGAACTTCATGCAGAAGGCTGGCGCGCAACGCATGGCCGCCGAGCTGGGGCTGATCATCGTGGCGCCGGATACCAGCCCTCGCGGTCCCGGTGTCCCGGGTGATCCGGATAACGCCTGGGACTTTGGACTGGGCGCTGGCTTTTACCTGAATGCCACCCAGGAACCATGGGCCAAGCATTATCGGATGCATGACTATGTGGTGCAGGAATTGCCGGCTTTGGTTGAAGCGCATTTCCCCGCTTCGGACAAGCGTGGTATCAGCGGCCACTCCATGGGCGGACACGGCGCACTGGTGTGTGCGTTGCGCAACCCCGGGCGTTATCTGTCGGTGTCGGCGTTTTCGCCTATCAATAACCCGATGGATTGCCCGTGGGGCCAGAAAGCCTTCTCCCGTTACCTGGGTGAAGAGCGCTCTAAGTGGCGTGAATGGGATGCCTGCGTATTGATCAGCGAAGCCTCGGAAAAGCTGCCCTTGCTGGTTGATCAGGGCGATCGCGATGATTTCCTCGCGGTGCAGCTCAAGCCTGAGGCCTTGCAGCAAGCGGCCAAGGCGGCCAAGCATCCGCTGGAACTGCGCCTGCAACCCGGCTATGACCACAGCTACTTCTTCATCGCCAGCTTCATCGAAGACCATTTGCGACACCATGGCCGCGCTTTGCTCGGTTAATGTGAGGCAAAAGTAGGTAGAATCACGCCCTGAATTAAATCGGGGCGTTTTTTTATGCGTATTGGCCACGGCTACGATGTGCACCGTTTCGCTGAAGGCGATTTCATCACCCTGGGCGGCGTGCGCATTGCACACCACCATGGGTTGCTGGCTCATTCCGACGGCGACGTTGTCTTGCATGCCTTGAGCGATGCCTTGCTCGGCGCGGCGGCGTTGGGTGATATCGGCAAGCATTTTCCGGACACCGACCCCACCTTCAAGGGCGCTGACAGCCGTGTATTGCTTCGCCACGTGGTCAGCCTGATCCACGCCAAGGGCTGGAAGGTCGGTAACGTCGACAACACTATCGTGGCCCAGGCGCCGAAGATGGCGCCCCATATCGAATCAATGCGTGCACTGATTGCCGCAGACCTGCAAATTGAATTGGATCAAGTGAACGTGAAAGCCACCACCACCGAAAAGCTCGGGTTTACCGGTCGTGAAGAGGGCATTGCGGTGCACTCCGTCGCCTTGTTGCTGCGCGCATGAATGATCTGGAACTGCTGGGCCCGCGTGCCTACGGCGAAGCTTTGGGCAGCGCCGTCCTGAAGGCCACTGCCGAAGATTTTCAGGTGGACGAAGTGCTGGATATCCCGCTGACCGGCGAGGGCGAGCACCTTTGGCTGTGGGTGGAAAAACGTGGCCTCAACACCGAGGAAGCTGCGCGCCGTATCGCCAAGGCCGCCGGTGTGCCGTTGCGCACCGTCAGCTATGCCGGTCTCAAGGACCGTCAGGCGCTGACCCGCCAGTGGTTCAGCGTGCAACTGCCGGGCAAGGCCGACCCGGATATGAGCGCTGCTGAAAACGACACGCTCAAGATCCTCAAGACTGCCCGTCACAAGCGCAAGCTGCAGCGCGGCGCGCACGCGGCCAATGGATTCACCTTGCGCCTGACCCAACTGGTGGGTGATACCGCCGCCATCGACGCGCGCCTGCAACTGATTGCCCAGCACGGCATTCCCAACTATTTCGGCACCCAGCGTTTCGGCCACGACGGTGGCAACGTTGTCGACGCCCGTGGATGGGCTGCGCGCAAGGCCCTGCCGGAGCAGCGCAATGTGCGTTCGCGGTTGTTGTCTACAGCGCGTAGTTTCCTCTTCAACAAAGTACTGGCGGCGCGCGTCGCCGACGGTTCCTGGCAGCGTGCGCAAGTGGGTGATCTGCTGGCGTTTACTGACAGCCGCAGTTTTTTTCCGGCGGGTGAGGCTGAGTGCAGCGACCCGCGCCTGGCGATCCTGGATCTGCACCCCACCGGCCCGCAGTGGGGCGAGGGTGATTCTCCGGCGACGGGCGCCACGTTTGAGTTGGAGCAGGCGGTTGCCGCCGGTGAAGCCGACCTGCGTGATTGGCTGGTGAATGCCGGCATGAGCCAGGAACGTCGCATTCTGCGACTGCCCATTGGCGGGTTGACGTGGCATTATCCCGGGCCTGACATTCTGCAATTGGAATTCGTCCTACCGGCCGGATGCTTCGCCACTGTCTTGGTGCGCGAGCTCGTTGATCTGGTGCCGGTGGGGCAGACGGACAGCCCATGCGTATTCTGATATCAAACGATGACGGTGCCACCGCACCCGGTCTTGCTGCGCTCTATGCTGCGCTGGAAGATTACGCCGAGTGCGTGGTGGTTGCCCCCGACCAGGACAAGAGCGGCGCCAGCAGTTCGCTGACGCTCGACCGTCCCCTGCACCCGCAGGTTCTGGCTAATGGCTTTATCAGTGTCAACGGCACGCCCACCGACTGCGTGCACCTGGCGATCAACAGCCTGTTGGATCAAGAGCCGGACCTGGTGGTTTCAGGCATCAACCTCGGCGCCAACCTGGGTGATGATGTGCTGTATTCCGGCACCGTGGCGGCAGCGCTTGAAGGGCGCTTTCTGGGTCGTACCTCGTTCGCTTTTTCGTTTGCCTCGCGGCAACTGGACAATTTGCCCACCGCCGCCTATTTCGCACGCAAGTTGGTGGAGGCTCATGCCTCCCTGGACCTGCCGCCGCGCACGGTGCTCAACGTCAATATTCCCAATTTGCCCCTCGATCACATTCGCGGCATCAAGCTGACACGTCTTGGCCACCGTGCCCGTGCGGCGGCCCCGTTGAAGGTGGTCGACCCGCGTGGCAAGGAAGGCTATTGGATAGCGGCAGCTGGCGATGCCGAAGACGGTGGCGAGGGCACGGACTTTCACGCGGTGATGCAGGGTTATGTGTCGATTACTCCGTTGCAATTCGACCGCACCTTCAGCGATGCCTTCAGTGGTCTTGAAGTCTGGCTGGAGGGATTGCGCTGATGGCTCGTGAACAAGACGACCTGCTGCGTCGTGGCATCGGTATGACCTCCCAGCGCACCCGTGAGCGTTTGATCCAGCGCCTTTATGAAGAGGGGTTGTCCAACGCTCAGGTGTTGGAAGTGATCCGCCGCACCCCTCGTCATTTGTTTGTCGATGAAGCCCTGGCCCATCGCGCTTATGAAGATACGGCGTTGCCGATTGGCCATAACCAGACCATCTCCCAGCCCTACATGGTGGCGCGCATGAGCGAGCTGCTGCTGGCGGCGGGCCCGCTGGACAAGGTGCTGGAGATCGGCACCGGTTCCGGCTACCAGACCGCCGTGCTGTCGCAGTTGGTGGAGCGCGTGTTCTCGGTGGAGCGCATCAAGGTGCTGCAAGACCGTGCCAAGGAGCGCTTGGTGGAGCTGAACTTGCGCAACGTGGTATTTCGCTGGGGCGATGGCTGGGAAGGCTGGCCGGCGCTGGCGCCGTACAACGGCATTATCGTCACCGCCGTGGCCACCGATGTTCCGCAAGCGTTGCTCGACCAATTGGCGCCAGGCGGGCGCCTGGTCATCCCGGTCGGTTCCGGCGAAGTGCAACAATTGATGCTTATTGTCCGTGAGGACGACGGTTTTTCCCGGCATGTATTGGGCGCCGTGCGTTTTGTTCCGTTGCTCAACGGACCGCTGGCCTGACGAATTTTCGACGCTACTGAATTCTGCGGACGGGGATTTGTCTTACGGCGGGGTCTATCAAGTCAACATGATAGGTGCGGTGATTCAACACGCTGAATGATTCGTTTCAGTCGCGTGCCGGTAAAACTTCAGTGCCCAGTTATACTTGCGACATATTTCAAGCCTGATACAGGCATTCATGTTCAGCCACCACAAAGGGAGCGGCGGGTGAGTCTCACAGGTCTTGCGCAGCGTATGGGTAAAACAAGTTTTCAACGACTGGTGCTTGGCCTTGTCTTCGGTTCCTTGTTGGTCGGCTGTTCCAGCTCGCCAAGCAGCGGCGCACGGGTCGTTGACCGTAATAGTGCGGCACCGCAAAAGCCCACGGTAACCACCGGGCAATATGTGGTGCGCAAGGGCGACACGATGTTCTCAATCGCCTTCCGTTACGGGTGGGATTACAAGGCACTAGCAGCTCGTAACAATATTCCTGTGCCTTACACCATACATCCGGGTCAGACGATTCGCTTTGACGGTCGCACCGGTTCCACGCCTACGACGGTTGTGACAAACACAGGATCTTCGCCGTCGTCTTCTAGCAAAACCACCATCATTACACGCCCTGCCGGCACTGCTGTCCCGGCGGCCTCAGGCAAGCCAACAGCTGCGCCGTTGCCGCCTGCCGGGCCTGCTCCGACGGGCTGGGGATGGCCCTCAAACGGAGTATTAATTGGAAAATTCTCTTCAAACGGTAGTTTGAATAAAGGCATTGATATCGCCGGTGATTTGGGACAGCCTGTTTTAGCTGCGTCTGATGGGACGGTGGTGTACGCCGGGAGTGGTTTACGGGGCTACGGCGAGCTGGTCATCATCAAACACAGCGATACCTACGTCAGTGCTTACGGTCATAACCGCAGGCTGTTGGTTCGGGAGGGGCAGCAGGTCAAAGTCGGACAGACAATTGCCGAAATGGGTTCAACGGGTACAGACCGGGTGAAACTGCACTTTGAGATTCGCCGTCAAGGGAAGCCTGTAGATCCGCTGCAATTCTTACCCCGTCGTTGATGTGTTGCCAGCCTGTTCCCTCACGTAGAAGGAACAGGCTCCAGCGTTGCCAAGGATAAAGGCGTCGCTTGAGCTTGAGGTCGAACTCACCAAAGGACTATAACAATGGCTCTCAGTAAAGAAGCGCCGGAGTTTGACATCGACGATGAGGTTCTCCTTATGGAGACCGGTATCGCTATGGAATCGATGTCGAATGAGGGACCTGCAACACCTTCAGTTCGTACCAAATCCAAGAACTCTACCGCTTTAAAGCAGCATAAATACATTGATTACACACGGGCGCTCGACGCGACCCAGCTGTATCTCAATGAAATCGGCTTTTCCCCCCTGCTTACCCCCGAAGAAGAAGTCCATTTTGCGCGGTTGTCGCAAAAGGGGGATCCGGCTGGGCGCAAGCGCATGATTGAAAGCAACCTGCGCCTGGTGGTGAAAATCGCCCGACGCTACGTCAATCGTGGGTTGTCCTTGTTGGACCTCATCGAGGAGGGCAATCTGGGCTTGATCCGCGCGGTGGAGAAGTTTGACCCAGAGCGGGGCTTCCGCTTTTCAACCTATGCTACCTGGTGGATCCGCCAGACCATCGAACGGGCGATCATGAATCAAACCCGCACGATCCGGTTGCCGATCCATGTGGTTAAGGAGCTCAACGTCTACCTGCGGGCAGCGCGTGAGCTCACTCAAAAACTCGATCATGAACCCTCGCCCGAAGAAATCGCCAACCTGCTGGAAAAACCGGTAGGGGAGGTCAAGCGCATGCTGGGCCTTAACGAGCGTGTGTCTTCGGTCGATGTCTCGCTGGGTCCGGATTCGGATAAAACCCTGTTGGACACCCTGACGGATGATCGGCCTACAGATCCCTGCGAGCTGTTGCAGGACGATGATCTGTCCCAAAGTATTGACCAGTGGTTGTCGGAGCTCACGGACAAGCAGCGTGAAGTGGTAATTCGCCGCTTCGGCCTGCGCGGCCATGAGAGCAGCACCCTGGAGGACGTAGGCCTGGAGATCGGCCTGACCCGTGAGCGGGTGCGGCAGATCCAGGTGGAAGGGCTTAAGCGCTTGCGCGAGATCCTGGAGAAGAATGGCTTGTCGAGTGAGTCGTTGTTTCAATAACGACACGGCTTGAATGCTTGAATGTGGGAGGGGCTTGCCCCCGATAGCGGTGTGTCAGTCAATGCAAGTATCGACTGCTACGCCGCCATCGGGGGCAAGTCCCCTCCCACATTTTTTGTGCCGGGCATAAAGTTGGTGCGAATACCAAATCCCAGGCATAAAAAACCCCGCTTTTAAGGGCGGGGTCTTTTCGACTAAGTCAGTACAAGTTAGATAACTTGAACTTCTTCAGCTTGCATGCCTTTCTGACCGCGGGTAGCGATGAAAGAAACCTGTTGGCCTTCTTTCAGGCTTTTGAAGCCGTCGGATTGGATAGCTTTGAAGTGAACGAACAGGTCGTCACCGGATTGTGGAGTGATGAAGCCGAAGCCTTTTTCATCGTTGAACCACTTAACGGTACCAGTTTGGCGATTAGACATGGTGTATCTCCTTGGACAAAGTTAACTGCGACTCAGGAAAAGCCCTGGCCGAGACTGAGTGCAAAGAGCAGGAAAAATTCTTGGAGATGGTTGGATCGAAATTCAACATATCGTGTAGAGATTCTCAGTGACACAAGCAGCACAGTGGCGCCACCTTAACCCTTTTTCCGGAACGTGCCAATGGTATTTCCGAAGGTTTCTCTATTTTCGTGACTGGCGGTGGTGTTTACAGACCCCTGATCCGGCAGTTCGGCCCCGGCCCCGTTGGTTGCGCCTTATAAACGGCGGGGTATTGATCAAGAAAAGCCCCACGGCCTTTGAACCCCAACGCCGGCCCCGGTAAGATGCCACACAGAATTTTTCCACCTCGCTATTCAGGACACCCGCCATGAGCATCAAATCGGACAAGTGGATTCGCCGCATGGCGCAAGAGCACGGCATGATCGAACCGTTCGTCGAGCGCCAGATTCGTGGTGAAGGCGATGACCGAGTGATTTCGTACGGCGTTTCCAGCTACGGCTACGATGTACGTTGCGCCGATGAGTTCAAGGTGTTCACCAACATCAACTCGGCAATCGTCGATCCGAAGAACTTCGACGAAAAGAGTTTCGTCGACGTCAAGAGCGACGTGTGCATCATTCCGCCAAACTCCTTCGCCCTGGCGCGCACCGTGGAGTTCTTCCGTATTCCGCGTGACGTACTGACCATCTGCCTGGGTAAAAGCACCTACGCGCGTTGCGGCATTATCGTCAACGTGACGCCGCTTGAGCCTGAGTGGGAAGGTCACGTGACCCTGGAGTTCTCCAACACCACCACGCTGCCGGCCAAGATCTACGCCAACGAAGGCGTAGCGCAGATGCTGTTCCTTCAGTCTGATGAGGCCTGTGAAGTGTCCTACAAAGACCGCGCAGGCAAGTACCAAGGCCAGCGCGGCGTCACCTTGCCACGCGCTTGATCGAAAGGTCCTACGCGTAAAGGGAATTAGTCCGAAGAAAGTGACTCTATTGGGTGTACTGCCTCGGCGCGTGCAAAACGCGTCGGGCCACGCTTGAGGAGTACCTTATGAAGATCGACCCGCGAATCAGCGCAGAACTTGCCCGGCTTGAACCCAACCAGATTGGTGTTCTGGCCTGGTCCCTGATGGCCGATCCCGCTTACGCGGGCGGCATCCCTGGCCAACCCGAGCCGGATTACCCGCAGCCCACCGAACCCGGCGAGCCGACTCTTCCGGACGAGCCGCCACCCGCACCTGTCGCTTGATACCAGCCAGGCCAGTCGGTGTTTCAGCCAACTGGCCAGACCTGATGGTCGCCAATCACAAAGATTTGGTGATCATTGTCTTGCTCCACGGTATATCCGCCCGTAAACGCGCCAAATGCCGGCAACAGGCTGACGCTCGAGCTCAGCAGGAAGCACGGTAGGCGTAGGCTTTGCCGGCCCTTGCCGCGCAAGCGATACACCGGGTGCACATGCCCCGCCAACACAAGGTGGGTGGCATGGGCGTCCGGTTCGTGTTGCAGGGCGAATGGGCCCATCAGCAGGGGTTCAGGAACCACTTCGATCCTCAAGTCGGCAGGCGGGTCACCCGCGCGTTTATCGTGATTGCCGCGGATTAAGGTCATCGCCAGGTCGCTGTGGCGCGCTCGCCAGCTCCTCAGTGCGCTCAGCGTGCCGCTGGCGTGGGAGCCTGGGCCATGCAGGAAGTCGCCGAGAAAGATCACCTGCGCGCACGGCAGGGCGTTTAACACGCGGTCCAATCGTTGCAGATTGTCGGAGGTCGTGCCTTGTGGCACCGGTTGCCCCAGGCTTCGATAGGCCGATGCCTTGCCGAAGTGCGCATCGGCAATCAACAGGCACTGGCGCGCAGGCCAGTAAACCGCTTTCTCCGCCAGCAACCACAGTTCTTCGCCCCCAAGCGTCACCGAGCAATGCGTCATCGTTTCTCCGCAACTTTTTCCAAGTCCTTGACCATCCGCCCAATGCGCTCTGAAAGTTTTTCCGAACTCATGCTTTCGCGCATCCGCTCCACCAGCAGCGGGAACGCCAGGGGCGTTGGACGTTCGATCACATACACATCCATTTTCAGCGCCGATAACCGAAGCAAGGTCTCTTCGAGTCGGCGAATATCCAACTCGTCACGCAGGACTTCTTCCCCTGCCTGGGCCAGCAACAGGTTTTGCGGGTCATATTGCTTGAACACTTCAAAGAACAATCCACTGGACGCCTGCACCTGCCGCGTACTTTTCGGCGCACCGGGATAACCGGCAAACACCAGCCCGGCGATACGGGCGATTTCACGAAAGCGCCGCAGCGCCAGTTCCCCGGCATTCAGGCTGGCGGCTACATCCGTCAGCAAATTCGCCGGACTAAGCAGGGTCTCGTTCAGCAACACTGTCCAATCCAACGGCGTGGCGCTCAGTAGCTCCAGACCATAGTCATTGACGGCAATGGAGAAGGTCACCGCCTGCCCTTGGCTGACCCGCCAGGCGAGCAAACTCGCCAGCCCCAAATGCACCTGACGCCCGGCAAACGGGTATAGAAACAGATGCCACCCCTCCCGGGACTTCAGCACTTCGGCCAACAAGTGTTCCCGTGTCGGCAGGCCGGACCAGCGCAACTGCGTCTGCAACAACGGTTGCACCGCCCGCATCTCGGGGCCTTCGAAACGCCCATGGGCCGCAGCGTCAAAGCGCTCCACCACGGCCTGGGCCAGTTCATTGGAAAGCGGCATGCGCCCGCCATTCCAGCGCGGTACGGCTGCCTTTTTTGCGGTACTGCGGCGTACGTAAGCGGTCATGTTTTCTACCCGCACCAGCTCCAGCAGACGTCCGGCGAACAGAAAACCATCGCCGGGCTTGAGCCGTGCGATAAAACCTTCCTCCACACTGCCCAGATTCTTGCCGCCGCCGCCTTTGCTCCAGAACTTCAGCTGGATACTCGCGTCGCTGACAATGGTGCCTACGCTCATGCGATGGCGCCGAGCCAACCGAGCGTCGGGGACGCGCCAGATGCCATGCTCGTCGGGCTCCACACGGCGGTAATCCGGATAAGCGGTGAGCGACAAGCCGCCATGGCGCACAAATCCCAGCGCCCAGGCCCAGTCCGCATCCGTAAGGTCGCGATACGCCCAGGCGCCGCGCACTTCCGCCAGCAAGGCATCCGGTGTAAAGCCACCGCCCAGGGCCATGCTCACCAAATGTTGTACGAGTACATCCAACGGTTTGTAGGGCGATTCGCGTGCTTCGATGCGCCGCGCTGCAATTGCATCCTGGGCTGCCGCAGCCTCAACCAGCTCCAGGCTGTGGGTCGGCACCAGCGTCACCCTCGACGGTCGCCCCGGCGCGTGGCCGGAGCGCCCGGCGCGTTGCATCAGGCGGGCGATACCTTTGGCCGAACCGATCTGCAGTACCCGCTCCACCGGTAAAAAATCCACCCCAAGGTCCAGGCTGGAAGTGCACACCACCGCTTTAAGCTGGCCGTCTTTTAAGGCGCGCTCTACCCAATCGCGGGTTTCCCGGGACAGCGAGCCGTGGTGCAGGGCAATCAATCCAGCCCAATCGGGCCGCGCCTCCAGTAAGGCCTGGTACCAGATTTCCGACTGCGCCCGCGTGTTGGTAAACACCAGGCAACTGCTGCTGGCCTCCACCTCGGCGACCACCTGCGGCAACATCTTCAAACCGATATGCCCGGCCCAGGGAAAACGCTCGGTAACCAGCGGCAACAAGGTGTCGACTTTTAGGGATTTGGCCGTTTGCCCCTGCACATTGATTGCACCGCCTTGTGGGACCAAAACCTCAAGCGCGTGGGCCTGATTACCCAGGGTCGCCGAAATGCCCCACACCATCAGGTCGGGATGCCAGCGCCGCAGCCTCGCCAACGCCAATTGCAACTGCACGCCGCGCTTGTTACCGATCAGCTCATGCCATTCATCCACCACCACCATGCGCAGGTGCGCCAGGCTCGACTCGCTGTCGGCGCGGGCGAGCATCAGCGTCAGGCTTTCCGGCGTGGTGATCAGTGCGGTGGGTTGGCGGCGGGTTTGCCGGGCGCGCTCGCTGCTGCTGGTATCGCCCGTGCGCAGGCCGACACTCCAGTGAATCTGCAAGGTCGCCAGCGGCACTTCAAGGGCGCGAGCCGTGTCGGCGGCCAGCGCACGCATCGGCGTGATCCACAGGACGGTGAGGGGCTCGGCAGGCGGTTTGCGTTTGCCCGTACCAGGCGGGCGGATGTTGGCGAAGCGATTGAGGGCGGCAAACCACAGCGCATAGGTTTTACCGGCGCCGGTGCTGGCGTGCAGCAGCCCGGACTGGCCATCTTTGACCGCCGTCCAAACTGCTTTCTGGAAGTCGAACGGCTTCCAGCCCTTGGCGGCGAACCATGTCTTGGCGAAGTCGTGGGGTTTTGCCATGCGGTGCCTGACGCTCTGGAGGGTCTATTCCCACAGACCCTCCCGGCACCGCAAAGGTTTACTTCAGATTGCCACTCAGGAACTGCTGCAAGCGCTCGCTCTTCGGGTTGCCCAACACATCCTCAGGCGCGCCTTGCTCTTCGACCATGCCCTTGTGCAGGAACAGCACTTGGTTCGACACCTTGCGCGCAAAGCTCATCTCATGGGTGACCATGATCATGGTGCGGCCTTCCTCAGCCAGCCCCTGGATCACCTTCAACACTTCACCCACCAGTTCCGGGTCCAGGGCTGAGGTGGGTTCGTCGAACAGCATCACTTCCGGCTCCATGGCCAACGCGCGGGCGATGGCCACGCGTTGCTGCTGACCACCGGAGAGAAACGCCGGGTATTGGTCGGCCACCCGTGCCGGCAGGCCGACCTTGTCCAGATAGCGGCGAGCACGGTCCTCGGCGTCTTTCTTGCTGCAACCCAATACCCGGCGCGGGGCCATGGTGATGTTTTCCAGCACGCTCATATGGCTCCACAGGTTGAAGTGCTGGAAGACCATCGCCAGCCGCGTTCGCAGGCGCTGCAATTCGGCGTCGTCGGCTACGCGCATGCCGTGGCGGTCGTTGACCATGCGGATCTGTTTGCCGTCGAGGGTCATGGCGCCGTCGTTGGGGGTTTCCAGGAAATTGATGCAGCGCAAAAAGGTGCTTTTGCCCGAGCCGCTGGCGCCGATCAGGCTGATCACATCTCCGGTCTTGGCCTTGAGCGAGACACCTCTGAGCACCTCATTGTCGCCATAGCTTTTATGCAGGCCTTCAACGGTCAATTTGTACATGGGGCGTGCATCCTCAAGGCGAAAGTAGATAGCCGCTGCGGTAGGCCTCTGAGCCTGCGACATGGCCGATGACCATCCCCGCAGTGGCCATGCGGCGTAGCGAACGGGCGTAAAGCAGGCCTGCGTTGTGGCAGTGCACGGGCGTTACGCGGTCGGTAATGGGGTCGATGATTTCAGCGATCAGTTGCCCGGCTTCCAGGTATTCACCGGGCAGGGCGCTGAACACCAACAGGCCGCCGACCGGCGTCGCCACGGGTTCGACGCCTGCCAGGGGCGTGGCGGGGTAGGGCAGGTCGGGCAGCGGTGCCGGGTCGCCGGCAATTGCGCCGAAGTGAATCAGGTAATCGATGATCGCCTGGCAATCGAGGCTGGCCAGGCCGTGGTTGACGTCGCCCTGCCCGCGCAGTTCTACGGTCACCGAAAAGCTGCCCATGGGAATCGGAAAGCGCCCGGCAAAACGTTGCTGCAACTGCCACCAGACCAGGGTGAAGCACTCATCGAAAGACTGCCCGCCGGAGTCGGTGGCCAGCAAGTTGGCTTCCGAGCCTATATAGCGCGCCAACGGCTCCACCCGCGGCCAGGCCTCTGGTGTGGTGTACAGGTGCGCAACGGCTTCGAAGTCGCAATGCAGGTCCAGCACCATGTCGGCGTCGCAGGCCAGGCGCTGCAGTACCAGTCGTTGAGACTGCAACTGGGTTGCGGCGGTTTGCCCGGCCAAGGCGGTGCTCAATGCGGCGCGAATCAGTTCGACATTGTGTTGCGGATCATCTCCGAGCAGCGCCTCGACCTGGTTGCCCACCTCATCACTGAGGTCGACAAACAGGCGATTGAAGTTCTGCCCGCTCTCCAACTCGTAGCGGCCCAGGGGGATATCCATCAACACCTGTTCCAGGCCCACCGGGTTGGCGATGGGCACCAACACGATCTCGCTCAACAGCCGCCCAGCCGCCGCCAATTCGGCGAGGCGCATCTTCAAGTGCCAGGCCACCAGCATGCCGGGCAGCTCATCGGCATGCAGCGACGACTGGATGTAAACCTTGCCTGCGGCCTGCTGCGGGCCGAAGTGGAAACTGTGGATTTGCCGCGCCGTGCCTGGCACCGGCGCAATCAGTTCATGTAGCTGATGACGCATGAAGGCTCCTTAATGGCTCGGCCCGAGAAAGGCCAGCCAGCGACGTTCCGCCAGCCGAAACAGGCCGACCAGGGCAAAGGTCACGGCGAGGTAGATCAGCGCGGCAATGCCGAACGATTGAAAGGTCATGAAGGTCGCCGAGTTGGCATCTCGTGCCACTTTGAGGATGTCCGGAATCGTCGCGGTAAACGCCACGGTGGTCGAATGCAGCATCAGGATCACTTCGTTGCTGTAGTACGGCAGCGAACGGCGCAGTGCGGACGGCATGATCACATAGGCGTACAGCTTCCAGCCGCTGAGCCCGTAGGCCTTGGCCGCCTCGACTTCGCCGTGGGCCATGCTGCGGATGGACCCGGCGAAAATCTCCGTGGTGTAGGCGCAGGTGTTAAGGGCGAAGGCCAGGATCGTGCAGTTCATTGCATCGCGAAAGAACGCATCCAGTACCGGTTGTTCGCGCACGGCGGCGATGCTGTAGATGCCGGTGTAGCAGATCAGCAACTGGATATAGAGCGGTGTGCCACGAAACAGGTAGGTGTAGAACTGCACCGGCCAGCGTACCAGCGGGTTGCGCGACACGCGGGCGATGGACAGCGGGATCGACACCAGAAAGCCGATCACCAGTGCGGCGCTGAGCAACCACATGGTCATGGCCAGGCCAGTAATGTGTTGGCCGTCGCTGTAAAGGAACGGGCGCCAGTATTCCTGCAAGAGTTCGATCATCGCACCGCCTCCCGGGAGCCTGCGGAGTAGCGACGTTCAAGACGGCGCAAGACAAAGTTGGAGACGCTGGTGATCACCAGGTAGATCAGCGCGGCCAGCACCAGGAAATAAAACAACTGATAAGTGCTTTTACCCGCGTCCTGGGCCGCCTTGACCAAGTCCGCCAAGCCGATGATCGATACCAGTGCGGTGGCCTTGAGCATCACCATCCAGTTATTGCCGATGCCCGGCAGGGCGAAGCGCATCATCTGCGGGAAGGTCACGTAGCGAAAGCGTCGCCCGCGCTTGAGCCCATAGGCAGTGGCGGCTTCCAACTGGCCACGGGGCACGGCGAGGATCGCGCCGCGAAAGGTCTCGGTGAAGTAGGCACCGTAGATAAAGCCCAGGGTGATCACCCCGGCGCTGAATGGGTCGATCTCGATGTATTCCCATTCCATAAAGTCGGTCAGGCCGGTAAGCCAGGTTTGCAGGCTGTAAAAAATCAGCAGCATCAGCACCAAGTCGGGTACGCCACGGATCAACGTGGTGTAGAGCTGGGCGGGAATGCGCAGGAAGGGCAGGCTGGAGAGTTTGGCGCTGGCGCCGAGCAGGCCCAGCAGCACGCTGACGGCCAGGGACAACACCGACAACTTGAGGGTCATCCAGGTGCCTTGCAGCAACAGCGGGCCGAAACCCTTCAAGCTGAACGCGCTCAGCCCGAGGGTTTGCAACAGATCTTCGAACATAAATCAGGACCTATGGCGATAAAAAAGCGCCCCTCCACTGGAGGGGCGCCCCGGGCATTATTTGCCGCTGTACAGGTTCAGATCGCCAAAGTGTTTCTTCTGGATAGTGGCGTAGGTGCCATCATCGTGTAACGCTTTGATACCTTTATCCAAAAGCGCCTTGAGTTCAGTGTTACCTTTTTTGATACCGATCGCGGTTTTCGACGGCAGCAATGGGTCGTCAATAGCTGCGCTGACTTCGTAGCCGGCACCGGCTGGCGACTTCAGGAAACCGAGTTCGGCTTGCAGCATGTCCTGTACGGAAGCGTCGAGACGGCCGGAAGTCAGGTCAGCATAAACCTGGTCCTGGTTGGCGTAGGCCTTGGTGGTCACACCGGCCTTGTCCAGCACAGCCTTGGCATAGGCTTCCTGGATGGTGCCTTGCTCGTAGCCCACGGACTTGCCTTTGAGCGACTCAGGTGTCGAGAAGCCAGCGCCTTTCTTGAACACCAGCGAGGTTGGGCCGGAGAACAGCTCGTTGGAGAAGTCGATGGCCTTTTCACGCACCGGGGTCACGGTCATGGACGAGATCACGCCGTCGAACTTGTTGGCCTTCAGGCCTGGGATCATGCCGTCGAAGTCGCTTTCGACCCACTTGCACTTGACCTTCAGCTCGGCACAGATGGCATTGCCCAGATCGATATCGAAGCCCACAAGGCTGCCGTCAGCAGCTTTGGATTCGAAGGGCGCGTAGGACGGATCGACACCAAAACGCAATTCCTTGTATTCCTTGGCCAGCGCGGTACCGGCGGCCATGCACAGAGCCAGTGCAGAAAGGGTCAGCAATGCTTTTTTCATTATGTAATCCCTGGAAACCAAGATAAGCGCTTGTGGCGCGTTTAGGACTGTTACTGAACGGTGTCAGACGGAACACAAGTAGCAATTTCTGCACCATAGTTCCGAATGATCGTTTTAAAAGGTGGGAAGAGGGAATCTTGAGTGTAGGAGATGCCCGAAAGTGGGCATCGGAAAATGAGTGCACCATTACGAGTCATGCGGAAATTAAAACCTGGGAGCGGGCGTTACGTCAGGCCAGGAGGTCTTGCAGAGTGGCGAGGCTGTCGGCTTCCTCTACCGCCTTGTCCTGGCGCCACCGCAACATCCGCGGAAAGCGCACCGCAATCCCGCTTTTATGCCGCTTGGACAGGGCGATCCCCTCAAACCCCAGCTCGAACACCATACTTGGCGTGACGCTGCTGACCGGGCCGAACTTCTCCACCGTAGTCTTGCGCACAATCGCGTCGACCTTGCGCATCTCCTCGTCGGTCAGTCCGGAATAGGCCTTGGCAAACGGCACCAGGCTGCGCTCGCTGCCGGGCGGGCCGTCCCACACGGCAAAGGTGTAGTCGCTGTAGAGGCTGGCGCGCCGGCCATGGCCGCGCTGGGCGTAGATCAACACGGCGTCGACGCTGAACGGGTCGACTTTCCACTTCCACCACAGGCCCATGTCCTTGGTGCGGCCGACGCCATACAGGCCTTGGCGATTCTTGAGCATCATGCCCTCGACGCCGAGGCTGCGGGAGGCTTCGCGTTGCTGCGCAAGGTCCTGCCAAGTTGCACCCGTCAGCAGCGGTGAGGGCTGCAATACCGGTTGGTTGCACACAGCAATCACCTGTTCCAACTGTGCGCGGCGCTCGGCCTGGGTGTGGTTGCGCCAGTCGTCGCCCGCATGTTCCAGCAGGTCGTAGGCCAGCACCGCCACCGGCGCATCCTCAAGGACTTTTTTGCTCAGGGTCTTGCGACCGATACGCTGCTGCAACAGAGCGAAGGGTTGCACTGAGTCTTTCCACACCACGATTTCGCCGTCGATCACCGTGCCATCGGGCAGGCCACTTACCAGGCTGTGGAGTTCGGGAAAACGGTCAGTCACCAATTCTTCACCCCTGGACCAGACCCACAGGCGCCCCTCGCGCTTGACCAGTTGCGCGCGAATGCCGTCCCACTTCCACTCCACCTGCCAGTCGGCTGGGGAGCCAAGCAATGCATCGAATTGCTTTACCGGCTGCGACAACCCATGAGCAAGAAAAAACGGATACGGCTGACCGCCGCGTTGCGCATGTTCGTCGGACGATTCTGCGGCGATCAGTTTGAGGTAGCCCAGGGGTGTCGGGCGGTTGGACAGATCGGTGTAGCCCACCAGGCGCTGGGCCACGCGTTTGCTGTCCAGCCCGGCCATGGCGGCAAGGGCGCGGGTGACCAGCAATTTGGAGACGCCCACACGAAAGCTGCCGGTGATCAATTTGATGCACACCATCAGGCTCGGTTGGTCCAGTTGTGCCCATAACGCCGGCAGGCGCTCTGCCAGGTCCTGAGGTGGGAGGCCGCGCAAGGGCAGGAGTTTTTCTTCCAGCCACACGGCGAGGCCGTCTTCTGAGGTGTAGGTTGATTCCGGCAGCAGCAGGGAAATCGTTTCGGCCAGGTCTCCCACCGACTGATAGCTCTCTTCGAACAGCCAAGGCTCGATGCCGGACGCTTCGGTGGCCATGTCCCGCAGCAGGCGCGTCGGCACCAGTTGTCGAGGGCGTCCGCCGGACAGGAAATACACTGCCCATGCCGCATCCTCAGGCGGCGCCTTCAGGAAGTAGGCTTGCAGGGCCGCGAGCTTGGCGTTACTGGAAGTGGTGGCGTCGAGGTTGGCGTACAGCTCAGCGAAGGCCTTCATGCGCTGACCTCTTCTTCGTCGTCACCGTACTCGGTGGTGAAACCCTGGGCATCCAGGCCTTTTTCCCGCAAGTGGCGCACCAATACGCCGACTGAGCCGTGGGTCACCATCACCCGTTCCGCGCCGGTTTGTTCGATGGCCCACAACAAACCGGGCCAGTCGGCGTGGTCCGAGAGCACAAAACCTCGGTCCACACCGCGCCGCCGCCGTGTGCCGCGCAGGCGCATCCAGCCGCTGGCGAACGCGTCGCTGTAGTCGCCGAAACGCTTGATCCAACTGCTGCCGCCGGCGGAGGGCGGGGCAATGATCAGGGCTTGGCGCAGCAGCGGGTCGGTCTTGGTGAAGTCACCGGCGTAGAGCGTCTCGGGAATGTAGACGCCGGCCTCGCGGTACACCCGGTTCAGCGGTTCGACTGCGCCGTGGCTGAGGATCGGACCGATGCTGGCGTCGATGCCATGCAGGATGCGCTGGGCTTTGCCGAAGGAATAGCAGTACAACACGCTGGCCTTGCCGGCAGCGATATTGGCCTGCCACCAATCGTTGATCCCGGCAAAAATCTGCGCCTGGGGCTGCCACCGGTAGATCGGCAGGCCAAAGGTGGATTCGGTGATAAAGGTGTGGCAACGCACCGGTTCGAAGGGCGCGCAGGTGCCATCAGGCTCGACTTTGTAATCGCCAGACGCCACCCAGACTTCACCTTGGTATTCCAGGCGCACCTGGGCTGAGCCGAGCACATGCCCGGCCGGATGGAAACTCAACGTCACGCCGTGATGCTGCAGTTTCTCGCCGTAAGCCAGGGTTTGCAGGTTGATGTCCTGTCCCAGGCGCGAGCGCAGGATGCCTTCGCCGGGCGCGGCGGCCAGGTAATGCTGGTTGCCGGTGCGGGCGTGGTCGCCGTGGGCGTGGGTGATGACGGAGCGTTCTACCGGGCGCCAAGGGTCGATGTAGAAATCACCGGCGGGGCAGTAGAGACCTTCAGGGCGGGCGATGACAAGGTCCATGGGGTGTGCCGTGGGCGATGGGCTTATCAGTAGGAGGAGAATGAACCTGGAGAAGTTCTATCTAAATGCAGAGAGCCAAATGTGGGAGGGTGCTTGCTCCCGATGGCGGTGGATCAGTCAAATTTGTATTGGCTGACCCACTGCTATCGGGAGCAAGCACCCTCCCACATTTTGACCCGGTTTCTTCAGGAGAAAGCTGGTTTATTTGCCTGGAGTCAGGGTCAACCGAGCTTTCCCATAGACCTTCTCAAAGTTCTGCGGCTGCATCGGGAAGCTCAGGTATTGCGCCTTGAGCGACGGGTCGATGCCATTGGCGTAGCTCGGGCTGGCGGGATTGCCGGATTGGCCGATGCCGCCCTGGCCCATCATCGGTTCCACCTGGCCGAAGTCGACGATCATGCGCAGCGCCGGGACTTGGGTGGTGTTGAAATCCTGGCCCCAGCTATACGGCGCCGGATTCAAGGTGTTGTGGTCACCGCCGGACGCCAACGGGCCGCGAATGACTTGGCCAGCAGTGTTCTTCCAGGTGGTGCTGTGCAGCTTGCCCCACTGCCAGGCCTTGTGATCGGCGCCCAGCTGGTTGTCGCCCGCGGTGATCGCGGCCGCGAGGCTGCGGGCCAGGATCGCCGGTTTGTCTTCTTTCTGCGGTGTGCGCACGTCGTCCCAGAACGGGCTGTCTTCGCGGCTCAGCAAGTGGTCGGCCTGGGCGGCGTAGGAGAGGTTGGCGTTGCTGACAAACGCTTTCCAACTGGCGCTGTTTTCCGGGCCGAGTTCGTCGAGGAAGATCTGCTTGGTACTTTCCTGCAGGAATAACTCATAGAGGGCCGCGTCGGCGGATGTCGCGACGAGGCGACCGTCGAAGGCCATCAGGCGATTCAGCGCTTCACGCGCTTTGGCCTGTTCGGCTGCAGGCAACCCATCAATCGCCTGTTTCAGCGGCTGGGCCATGCCCGGAGCCTGGAACATGGTCTTGAGCTTGGCGGCGAACGTGGTGGTCTGGTCGTATTGCATGGCGATCATGCTACGACTGTCGTGCTTGCCGGCATTGGCCAATTGCGCCAGGCGCTCGCTGCGCTCCGGGGCGTCCCAGGAGTTGGACAACTGCATGCCATAGCCACGCGGCGCGGTGCGCTGGTTGGCGGTGCCGATCCAGCCTTGGGCCGGGTCCTGGTCATAAGGATGCAGCATCGCGTCGGCGTAGCCGTCCCAGTCAAAACGCGTATCCCAGCCTGGCGACGGCACCAGACCCTCGCCTTCGCGGCGGTTGGGGAAGCGGCCGGTGACCTGCCAGCCGATATTGGTGGCGTCGGCGAACACCATGTTTAAGGCAATGGCGCGAATCTCGCGGGTCGCATCCGAGGCTTTGGCGACGTTTTGCGCGCGGGACAGGTCGAAGAACGCATCCAGGCTCTTGTCGTCTTTAAAGTCGGCTGTTTGCAACGCCAGGCCCAGACCGCTGGTGAGCGCCTGGCTGCTGTTGAGCAGGGCGCCGTGACGGGTTTCGTAGACAACTTCGCGAGTCGAGCGCTGGCCTTTGACGAAGAAGGTTTCATTCCGCACGCCGGCCGGCAGCCATTTGCCGTTGTTCTCGTAGTACAGCGCGTTGCCCTGGCGTTTGACCTTTTCCAGGAACAGGTCCTGGGTATCGCCCTTGACCGTGCTCATGCTCCACGCGACTTTGCCGTTGAACCCGGACAGCAGCGTTGGTAAGCCGGCAATCGAGGCGCCGACGGCCTGGTATTTCGGGGCGCGAATCTGCACGTAGCTCCATGGCGACGGTGCTTGCGGTTGGGCGGCGAGGTCGTTGGCCAGCAGGCTCTTGCCACTGCGGCTGCGCTGCGGGCCGATGGCCCAGTTGCTCGACGTGGTCACGGCCAGGGCATTGAGGCTGCCCAGTTGCTGGCTGACGGTGTCCAGCCCCGCCAGGCCGGTGATCTGGCTGAAGTTCACGCCCTTGAGCTTCTCGGCTTCGGCCAGTGGGATGGGCTCATCCGGTGCGCTTGGGGTAAGCCAGGCGAGTTTGTCGACGCCGACTTTTTGCGCGAGCACCAGAGAGGCGAGCTCTTCTTGCAGGTTGGCCGACTCGCTGAAATTCAGCAGGCAGAACAACAGCGCCGAATCTTCCGGCTTCCAGTATTCGGGCTTGTAGCCGGTCTGGGCCAGGTCCGGCGGCAGCTTGTCGCGGTAGCGGAACAGGTAGGCGTTGACGCCACGGGCATACACTTCGAAGAAGCGCTTGAGGCGCGGCGATGAGGCGTTGTACAGCTCGCCGGCGCTTTTTTTCAGGTTGACCGCACGCATGAAGCGGTCGACATCCAACACCTCTGGGCCGGACATTTCTGCAAGACGGCCTTGGGCCAGCAGGCGCAGGGTGACCATCTGGGTGATGCGGTCACTGGCGTGCACATAGCCAAGGCTGAACAGTGCGTCGTGGAATGTGTTGCTTTCGATCAGCGGCATGCCTTGGGCATTGCGGCGCACCGACACGTTTTGTGCCAGGCCTTTGATCGGCTGTACGCCCGCAACGGGCGGCAAGGTGTCCTGGGTGCTCTGGAGCTGGCAACCGGCCAGGCTTAATGCACTGGCCACTGCCGCGGCAACGCCGAACCGGGGGAGAAAATGTGAGAGGGCTGGCGAGGCCATGGCAAAGCTCCTGCGGGGGGTAGCGTCAGTAAAGGCGCTACGTTAGTGAGCGCGGCGAACCGACGCAAGCAGGAGCTCAGCCTTATTTTCATGAACGGCCCAAGAGGACTTGGGCGGATTGGCCTTCCGTGCCCATTCATATGCCCGAACCGTCGCCGGGCGCCTATTACAGTATCGGGCTTACGCCCCGTGGCACTTCTTGAATTTTTTCTCGCTGCCGCATGGGCAAGGATCGTTGCGGCCAACGTCCTTCAACGCGTTGCGCACAGGCTCTTGATGAGCGTGGCCGCAGTTCGGGCCGTGGACATGGCCGTGATCGTGGCCGTGGTCGTGATCATGGTGATCGTGATCGTGGTTGCAGTCAGGACCATGGACATGGGGTTGCTGAGTCATTGATGTCGCTCCGGAATAAAATCGCCGGGGATTATCACGCCATTGTGGGCCACCTGCACGTCATAACCGATGAATAATCCGGTTTTGAGCTCGCCTTCCAAGCGATAGGGCACGGGTTGGTCGGGTTTTTTCAACAGCTGCACGACACTGCGTATCTGCGGCCAGAGGTTGGTGCGTACGGAAACTTTGAAAAACGCATGGCTTCGGGGCGGCACGGTGAGCCATTCGTTGGACTCGCCTTCGGTCAGCACAAAATCATCCAGGGTGACCTTGTAGATCAGGCCGCGCACGGTCAGGTCGGCGTCGTCGCGGTTGTCTACGCGAAAGTACAGTTTGAATTTCTGTTCCAGCAACTTGGCCCGCACCACTTCGACCTTAACCAGAGAGACGTGGGGCGGCGGCGCGTCGTCCTCGAACCACGAAGCGCAGCCGCTCAGACCGAAGATTAACGCCAGCATCAAGCTGTAGATCCGGAGCATGGCGTTGGTCCTATTGTGGTTAGAAGTAGCTGGAGCAGCACTTCTTGAATTTTTGCCCGCTGCCGCAGAGGCACGCGTCATTGCGTCCAGCCTTCACCTCCACCGTCGGATCGATGAAGTACCAGCGCCCGTCATTCTGTACGAAAGAAGACTGTTCGCGGTGGCTATGTTCGCCGGTGCTGTCGTGCCAGCGCGCAGTAAAGGTCACGAAGGCATGTTCCGGCTGGCCGCCGAACACCTCCGAGCTTTCCACCTCAAGGCCGAGCCAGGTGCTCTGGGCACTCCAGGCGCTGATGGATTCGCGATCCAAACCCGCCTGTTGCGCGGGCAATGTGGTCGCCACCAGATAGTCCACCAGGCCCAGCACATAGGCGCTGTAGCGCGAGCGCATCAACGCGCTGGCGCACGGCGCCGGGTGACCGGCGTGATAATGGCCGCAGCAGGCATCCAGCAGGTTGCCACTGCCGCAGGGACAAATGGATGTACTCATTGGGTTACCACCAATACTTACCGAAATTTTCCGGGTTGGCCCAGAAGCGGGCATTGAGCCAGTCCGGCACCTGTTTATAGTCAAGCAGATCGTAGGTAAACAGCGTCAGCACCTGCTCATCGCGCTGGAAGCGTTCGCCGGCCTGCAGGGCCAGAGAGAAGAAATCGGTGTCCTTCCAGTCGCAGGCGCCCAGGTCCACCAGCACCGCAATGCGGCTGGCGTTGAGGTTGCGAATCCCGCCGAGCAGGGTCAGGCCTTGAGGTTTTGACAGGTGCTCCAGGCAATCGACCACCAATGCCAGGTCAAAGCGCAGCGCGGCCAGCTCTGCGGGCAACGGCCCAGGCGTTGCCACAAACACTTGGGTGTCGGGATGCGCTTCCTTAAAGGCATCCAGCGCCGGGAACTGGCTGGCACCCAACAGCAACAGGCGTTTGGGCTGGTGCAGATCGAGCAATGCGGCCAGGGCTTGCTGGGGGGTACGGGCAGAAATACCAGCGGTCATCAGAGATCCTCACATCAGGACCGTAGAGACTAGCGCGGCTGAGCGTGTGGGCCTAGAGCAGGTGATGGCGAAAAGTCCTACTTTGATGTTCATCCTCAATGAATACGGGGATGGGGTACCGCGGCACAGATCCTCTCTTTAATCGCCGCCCTTTCAAGTTTTTTGAACCTTCACTGGCAAATCGCCTGTAGAAGTCGTTACTGTGCGATCAAAGAAAAATTTGAAAACACTCAGGAGCCCCATGATGCGTAAGGTTTTTCTGTTGGCTCTGTTGGCCAGCCCCGTTGCCCTGGCCCAGAGCGTCAGTGTCGAAACCAACTCGTTGATGCGCCTGCCTAGCAGCACCAGTGTGTTGCAGCTGGAACGCTTGGAAGTGGCGGACTACGGCACCTTGCTGATCCCCTCGACCATCAGCCAGGTCACCGTCGATGAGCTGCATTTGGGGCGCGATGCACGTATCGCCATTGTCCCCGGCGCTGTCGGGCTGCAATTGCAGGTGGGTCATGCGCAACTGGAACATGGCAGCCAGATCACCTCGCGCGGCGCGCCAGGCACCCATGAAAAACCTGCGAAAGCCGGTCGAGACCTGACCTTGCGCATCAATTCGTTGGCGGCTGAAGAGCTGTCGGTGGATGCCCGTGGCGGCGCCGGTGCTCAGGGTTATGCCGGGCTTGATGGTGCCAATGGTGTGGACCCGGGTTGCACATGGGGCTCAGCCGGGCGCGGTTTCAATGGTGATAATGGCGGTGATGGCCTGCCGGGGGGCGCGGGTGCGCAGGTACGCGTGGAGTTGCCTAAGGACTTCCCGGCTGAACATATCAAGGTCTGGGTGGACGGCGGCGCTGGCGGGCTGGCGGGTACAGCGGGCAAACCGGGCAAAGGCGGGGAATCCAAAGGCTGCCTGGTGTATCGCGCCGATGGCGGCGAAAAGGGCCGTCCTGGTTTGGAAGGACAACCGGGGCCGGTTGGGCCTGCGGGGACTGTGACTATTCAGCGTCTCTGATACTTCAAGCCCCTCCCACCTTGGAATGCATTCCGGGTGTGGGGGGCTTGCTGCCGATAGCGGGCTAAAGGTCGTCTCAGAACATCGGCCGAGCCGAAGCAATCGCGACCACCACCAACCCAACAATCAGATTAACCCCCACCAACTTGCGAATCTGCCCCAGCGCAGCCGCGCCCGCCGGCCAATCCTCAGCCGCCACCGCCGCCTTCAACTCCGGAAATTTCAACGCCTGGATGCGGATAAACAACGCGGTCATCACCAGATATAAGCCCATCATCACCTGCACGTAACGCGGTGCAGTCTCAAACCCGCTGAAACGCAGTTGCAGCAGGCCCACACCGCTGATCGGCAAAACCAGCACCGCCACCCATACCCACACGAAAAAACGTTGAAACACATTTGCCCACAACTTGAGTCGGGCAGGGCCCTCAAGTGCCGCCATGGCGGCGGGTCGCAGGATCATCCAGGCGAAAAACATACCGCCCACCCATACCAGGGCGGCCAATACATGCAGGGTGTAAGCGAGGCTAAACGCGGTCATTGTGGTACTCCGTTCTGCGCGGGATTAATTAGCGGGGTATGATAGCGGCCGATCCGAACCACTGAAAATTTATCCAGCGTTTTTTGCGCCCGACTATCCATGATCAGCACTGAACTCAAAACCACGATCCAGGGCGCCTACTCGCGTTTTCTCGAAGCCAAGAGCTTGAAACCGCGCTACGGCCAACGCCTGATGATCGCCGAAGTGGCCAAGGTCCTCGGGGATATCGACACCGACGATGAAGGTCGCCGCGAAGGTGACCCAGCGGTCGTGGCCGTCGAAGCCGGCACCGGTACCGGCAAGACCGTTGCCTACAGCCTCGCTGCGATCCCGACCGCCAAGGCCGCAGGCAAGCGCTTGGTGATCGCCACCGCTACCGTCGCCCTGCAAGAGCAGATCGTCTACAAAGACCTGCCCGACCTGATGCGCAACAGTGGCCTGAACTTCACGTTTGCCCTGGCTAAGGGCCGTGGCCGCTACATGTGCCTGTCCAAGCTCGACGTGCTGCTGCAGGAAGGCCACGCGCAGACCGCCACGGCGTCGCTGTTCGAAGAAGAAGGCTTCAAGATTGAGGTTGATGAAGTCAGCCAGAAGCTGTTTACCAGCATGATCGAGAAACTGGCCGGCAATAAATGGGACGGCGACCGCGACAGCTGGCCCACCGCCCTTGAAGACGCCGACTGGGCACGCCTGACCACCGACCATAGCCAATGCACTAACCGCCATTGCCCGAACTTCGGTCAGTGCGCTTTCTACAAAGCGCGCGAGGGCATGGGCAAAGTCGACGTAATCGTCACCAACCACGACATGGTCCTGGCCGACCTGGCCCTGGGCGGCGGCGCCGTCCTGCCGGACCCTCGCGACACGCTCTATGTGTTCGACGAAGGCCATCACCTGCCCGACAAGGCCATCGGCCACTTCGCCCACTACACGCGCCTGCGTTCCACCGCCGACTGGCTGGAAACCACCGCGAAGAACCTCACCAAATTGCTCGCCCAGCACCCGCTGCCCGGCGACTTGGGCAAGCTGATTGAGCAGGTGCCGGAGCTGGCGCGGGAGATCAAGACCCAGCAGCAGTTCATGTTCAGCGCCTGCGAGCAGGTCGCCGACTTCAAGCCCGGCGAAGATGTGGAGGGCCGTGAGCGCCCACGTCACCGCTTTGTCGGCGGGATGATCCCCGAGCATATGCGCGAAATGGGCATTGAACTGAAGAAAGGCTTTTCACGCCTGACTGACCTGTTTACCCGTCTCACGGATTTGCTCAAGGAAGGCATGGATGGCGAGGTCAATATCGGCATCGCCAGTAACCAGGCCGAGGAGTGGTACCCACTGTTCGGCAGCCTGTTGTCCCGTTCCCAAGGGAACTGGGAGCTGTGGACCGCGTTTACCGTCGAAGACCCCGAAGACAACCCGCCCATGGCCCGTTGGCTGACCTTGTCGGAAAGCGGCGCGCTGTTTGATATTGAGGTCAATGCCAGCCCGATCCTCGCCGCCGAAATGCTTCGGCGCAATCTGTGGAACGTGGCCTACGGCTGCCTGGTCACCTCCGCCACGCTGACTGCCCTGGGCACTTTCGACCGGTTCCGCATGCGCGCCGGGCTGCCGAAAAAAGCCGTCACCGCCGTGGTGCCGAGCCCGTTCCATCACGCCGACGCCGGTGTGTTACGGGTGCCGGACCTCAAGGCCGATCCTCGGGACGCGCCGGCCCACACTGCCGCGATCATTCGTGACTTGCCGGGCCTGGTCGAAGGCTCCCGGGGCACGCTGGTGCTGTTCTCGTCGCGCAAGCAGATGCAGGACGTGTTCGACGGCCTCGACCGTGACTGGCGCAAGCAGGTGTTTATCCAGGGCAACCTGTCCAAGCAGGAAACCCTGAACAAGCACAAGGCGCGCGTCGACGGCGGGGACTCCAGCGTATTGTTCGGCCTGGCGAGCTTTGCCGAAGGTGTCGACTTGCCGGGCGCGTACTGCGAGCACGTGGTGATCGCCAAGATCCCGTTCTCGGTGCCGGATGATCCGGTAGAGGCCGCGTTGGCCGAATGGATCGAAGCGCGGGGCGGTAACCCGTTCATGGAAATCTCGGTGCCGGATGCTTCGTTGAAGCTGGTGCAGGCCTGCGGGCGGTTGCTGCGTACGGAAGAAGACCGCGGCACCATCACCTTGCTCGACCGTCGTTTGGTCACCCAGCGCTACGGCAAAGCTATCCTGAATGCTTTACCGCCGTTCCGGCGCGAAATTTCTTAAGCCACTGTGGGCGGATTCGCCCACTTCGTGGTCTATCTCATCAATGTCATCAGGCCATTCACCGGCCGTTTGGGAGAACCTTGCTCGTATGATTCGCACGCTGCCCGCCCTTTTTGCCCTGCTGTTCGCTGCGCCCTTGATGGCGGCGCCCGCCGGGCAACAAACCCTGTTCAACTTCGTCCGGCCTGCCGATGTGGTCAAGGTGGCGACCCAGGACGCCAGCCTGCCGCAATACAACGCCGAGCAAACCCCCGAAGGTGAGGTGTTGCGCCGTATCACCTTCAACCCGGCCGCCGAGCCCAGCTTGGTGCTTAGCCCGCAGACGGGGGTGTGGGACTGGTCGCAGTCCAGCGCCATGAGCCTGCGTATTCAGAGTGCCATGGACTGGGCGCTGACCCTTTACGTCAAGGTGCAGAGCAGTGACGGCAAGACGTTGGTCAGTCGAATCGACCTGCCGGCCGGCCCGGCACAGACCCTGCTGATCCCGCTGCAAGCCAACTCGCCGCTGAGTCAGGGCATGAAGGCCGGCCCGCCGATGCCGATTACTGTTGATGGCCAGCGTGTGTTGCTGGCTGGCAGCGCTGGGGAAATCGACCGCAGCCAGGTGGTCTCGGTCACGTTGTCGATGATCAAGCCCAACGCGGCCCAAAGCATCCTGCTGGAGCGCTTTGGTGTGCAGGACAGTGAGCCGGTATTGAAGGCCGCCTACAGCGAGTTAGTGGATGCGTATGGCCAATCCACCCGTGCGCGTTGGCCAGAGAAGGTCAGCAGCGACGAGCAGCTCAAGGCCGCCGCGGCCAAAGAGCAAACCCAGCTTCAAGGCTGGTTGGCTGCGCGGGATAAGTCCGCATTGGACAGGTTTGGTGGCTGGAACAAAGGCCCTGCATTCAAGGCCAGCGGCTTTTTCCACACGGAGAAGCGTGACGGCCGCTGGTATCTGGTA
This sequence comes from Pseudomonas sp. H1_D04, assembly GCF_054683855.1. Lineage (NCBI taxonomy): Bacteria > Pseudomonadati > Pseudomonadota > Gammaproteobacteria > Pseudomonadales > Pseudomonadaceae > Pseudomonas > Pseudomonas sp. H1_D04. The sequence goes on along the minus strand of NZ_CP162826.1, from coordinate 694,164 downwards.
ACGCCTGAGGGCCATCCGTTCTACTCCCTGGGCGTCAATACCGTGGCCCCGGATAACAGCCAGACCTACGTGGCCGGTCGTGAATGGATGTTTGCGGCGTTGCCCAAGGCTGGTGAGCCCTTGGATAAGTATTACGGCAGTGGCGATAACCGCACCGGTAACGGTGCGGGTGAGGGGCGCAGTTTTGGCGCCGGGCGTTGGTACGATTTCTATGGCGCCAACCTGCAGCGCGCCTATGGTGGCGAAGGCTTCGACCAGAAACGCTGGGTGACTCACACCCTGGACCGCCTGCAAGCCTGGGGTTTCAACACCGTGGGCAACTGGAGCGACGAGGCTTTGGCCCGTGCCGACCGCGTCCCCTATACCTTGCCGCTGTCGATCGTCGGCGATTACGCCAGCATCAGCACCGGCACCGACTGGTGGGGCGGCATGCCCGATCCGTTTGACCCACGCTTCGCCATGGCGACCGAGCGTGCCGTTGCGATTGCTGCCCGCGACCATCGCGACGACCCGTGGCTGATCGGCTTCTTTGCCGATAACGAACTGGCCTGGGCAGGGCCGGGTGATGATCCGAAATCCCGCTACGCCTTGGCCTACGGCACGTTGCGTATGACCACCGACGTTCCAGCCAAACGCGCTTTCCTCAAGCAATTGCGGGACAAGTACCGCAATGAAGAAGGCTTGTCGAAAGCCTGGGGCATCGAATTGGCGGGTTGGGAGCTGATGGAAGATCCAGGCTTTGAACCACCGATTCCCAACACTGAGCACCCGGAAATCGAGGCCGACTTTAAATACTTCCAGAAAACCTTTGCCGATGCTTATTTCAAGACCATCTCCGATTCACTGAAATGGCACGCGCCGAACCAGTTGTTGCTGGGTGGTCGCTATGCGGTGAGCACGCCCGAGGCTGTGGCTTCGTGTGCACAGTATTGCGATGTGCTGAGCTTCAACATGTACACCCTCAAGCCCCAGGACGGTTACGACTTCGCTGCGCTGCGCGCGTTGGATAAACCCGTGCTGATCACTGAATTCAACTTTGGCTCTGCCGATCGTGGCCCGTTCTGGGGCGGCGTGACCCAGTTGGCCAGGGAAGAGGACCGTGGCGCGGCGTACGCCAACTTCCTCAAGCAAGCCATGGCCGAACCGTCGATTGTGGGTGTGCACTGGTTCCAATACCTAGACCAACCCGTGACCGGCCGTTTGCTGGACGGTGAAAACGGCCATTTCGGCTTGGTGGGCATCACCGACGTGCCTTATCAGGGCTTTGTCGACAGCGTGCGTAAAAGCAACCTGGCGGCGGTGGACCAACTGGGCAAGGAGGCGGAAAAGGCCAAGGCGGCAAGCGCTGTCCGTGAAGGTGAAGGCGGTAAGTCTGGGCATGACGGCAAAGGCGCAGGGCAGGGCGCCGGGCATGCCGGTGGGCATTCCGCCAACGGTCATTGATTGATCGCTGACGGGTTCACAAAACCTACAAGGGCTGGAACAATGTCGGCCACTTTCCATGGTGTTTTTCGAGGCGGCTTACGTGCAGATTCAGGGTCATTACGAACTCCAGTTCGAAGCGGTACGTGAAGCGTTTGCCGCGCTGTTCGATGACCCACAGGAGCGTGGCGCCGGGCTTTGCATTCAGATCGGCGGCGAAACCGTGGTCGATCTGTGGGCCGGCACCGCTGACAAGGACGGTGCCGAGGCCTGGCACAGCGACACCATCGTCAATCTTTTCTCCTGCACCAAGACATTTACTGCCGTCACGGCCCTGCAATTGGTGGCTGAGGGTAAGTTGCAGTTGGACGCTCCAGTTGCCAAGTACTGGCCGGAATTTGCCGCTGCCGGTAAGGAAAGCATCACGCTGCGCCAGTTGCTCTGCCATCAGGCGGGTTTGCCGGCGATCCGCGAGATGCTGCCCACCGAGGCCCTGTATGACTGGCAACTGATGGTCGACACCCTCGCGGCCGAAGCACCCTGGTGGACGCCGGGCCAAGGACATGGTTACGAGGCGATCACCTACGGCTGGCTGGTCGGCGAACTGCTGCGCCGCGCCGATGGGCGTGCGCCTGGTGAATCCATTGTGGCGCGCGTTGCACGGCCGTTGGACCTGGACTTTCATGTGGGCCTGGCGGATGAAGAGTTTTATCGTGTTGCCCATATAGCGCGCAGCAAAGGCAATATGGGCGATGAAGCTGCGCAACGTTTACTGCAAGTAATGATGCGTGAACCCACCGCCATGACCACACGGGCATTTGCCAATCCACCGTCTATTTTGACCAGTACTAATAAACCTGAATGGCGACGCATGCAGCAGCCCGCGGCTAATGGTCACGGTAATGCGCGTAGCCTGGCGGGTTTTTATAGTGGTTTGTTGGACGGTAGTTTGTTGGAAGCCGACATGCTCGAAGAGTTGACCCGTGAACACAGTATCGGGCCGGATAAAACATTATTGACACAAACTCGCTTTGGTTTGGGATGCATGTTGGATCAACCGCAGTTGCCTAATGCCACATTCGGCCTTGGCCCGCGTGCTTTTGGGCATCCTGGTGCAGGTGGATCGGTAGGTTTTGCCGACCCCGAACACGATGTAGCGTTTGGTTTCGTGACTAATACATTGGGGCCTTATGTACTTATGGACCCTCGTGCACAGAAGTTGGTCGGAATATTGGCCGGTTGTCTGTAAACCCCTTGCTGTTTCACATTTTTTTGTTACAAAGGCAACTATAAGAAGACGCTGAACGAAATGATGTAACTTTAATGTTCTGTAAGCGTCTGTTTAACGGGTCATCCAGACCCCCGTTTCTTTTCTCATTTTGTGGATATCTCATGTTATCGAACAAGTCCTTGGCACTGGCGCTTTGCCTCACCATTACCGGCTGCGCACAAACTCCACAGAATGATGCCGAGGGTGGGCATTGGTGGTCATTTGGATCTGATAAGGCCGCTACCAAGGACGTCGTGACCCAGACCGAGGCCAAGCCGGATGCCAAACCCGCAGCTGGCGCCAAGCCTGCCGCACCTGTAGCCGCTGCGCCTGCTCCGGCAGCCAAGGCTGACACCGGCTCCAGCTGGTGGCCGTTCTCCTCCAAAAGCACCGACGAAAAGGCTGCCGATGCCAAGGCCGCAGACCTGAAAGCCGACCTCAAGGCCGCCACTCCGGCCGCTGCCGCTGCACCAGCCGTCGCCAAGACCGACAGCGAAACTCACTGGTGGTGGCCGTTCGAAAGCAAACCCAAGCCATTGTCCAAGGTCGACGTGACCAACGTGCCGATGCCGGACCCGAAAATCACCCAGGCCTGGTTGGACGACTATGAGCCGCGCCTGCGCGCCGCCATCAAGGACAGCAACCTGCAACTGGAACGTCGCGACAACGTGCTCGTCGTGATTGCGCCGGTCGATGGCTCCTACAACCCAAAACGTCCAGCCATGCTGTTGCCGGTTACCCTTGGCCCGTTCACGCGTGTTGCCAAGGCTGTTGAAGCAGATCCCAAGACCGCCGTACTGGTCTTGGGTCACGTTGACGCCACCGGCACCGCCCCGGCGAGCCAGGCGCTGAGCAGGGAGCGCGCGCAGTCTATCGCTTCGATTTTCAGCCTCAGCGGTTTGAAGCAGGATCGCCTGATGCTGCGTGGCATGGGTGACCTGATGCCACGTGCCGCCAACGACAGCACCCAGGGCCGTGCGCTGAACCGTCGCATGGAAATTATGTTCACTCAGCGTACAACTATGTTGGCGCTGCTGAGCAAGTACAACTCGGGCAAGACGCCGCCTGTGGCTGAAATGGTTGCCGTGCAGAACGTACCTGCACCGGCTCCGGCAGCCAAAGCTGCGGCGAAAAAAGCTCCGGCCGCGAAGAAAGCTGCCGCCAAGCCAGCCGCTAAAAAGGCGCCGGCCAAGCCAGCTGCCAAGAAAACTGCCCCGGCCAAAGCCAAGGCTGCTGCACCGGCGAACGACCAGGCAAAAAACTGATCTGCTGAACCAGAAGGATAAAGCCGCATGACCCAGGCACTGGCCGATATGCGCCGTGACTACACACGGGACGGTTTGAGCGAGGCCCAGGCCCCGGGCGAGCCGTTTGCGTTGTTCCACCAGTGGTTTGCCGATGCGGTGAAAACCGAGCAGCCCCCGGTGGAAGCCAATGCCATGACCCTGGCTACGGTCGACCAGGAAGGTCGCCCGCACTGCCGCATCCTGCTGCTCAAGGGCTTGGATACGCAGGGCTTTACCTTCTTCACCAACTATCAGAGCGCGAAGGGTGAACAACTCGCGGCGCGGCCGTTTGCAGCCATGACGTTTTTCTGGCCGACCCTGGAGCGCCAGGTGCGCATCGAAGGGCGGGTGGTCAAGGTCACGCCTCAGGAGTCGGACGCTTATTACCAGGTCCGTCCTCTGGGCAGCCGTCTCGGCGCTTGGGCTTCCCCGCAAAGCCAGGTCATTCGTGACCGTGAAGAACTGCAAGACCTGCTCACGGCCACTGAGCAGCGCTTCAGCGATACCCAGCCCGACTGCCCCGAGCATTGGGGTGGCTATCGTCTGCTGCCGGAGCGTATTGAGTTCTGGCAAGGTCGCGCCAGCCGCCTGCATGACCGCTTGAATTACCGCCTGCAAGGGGGCGAGTGGACCCGCGAGCGCCTGGCACCCTGAGCGTCACCTTTCGTCACTTCATCTGAATGTTGTTCGCAGCACCGACGTCTCTATGGGAGAGACTTCGGTCGCATGCGGCTGCGCGGCTACAATGATGAAACCGTTGTGACATCTCTTGGTACACGAACTGAGCTACCGTTTGTCGAGTTTTCCGGTGTACGCAGTCTGTACTCAGGCTGAATGAAAGCAGTTTTCTGCGGTGCTTGCCGTGACAGGCGCCAAGCCGCAGCGTCTAATGAACACCTGTCCTTTGGAGTTGATGCTATGCGTAAGTCCGTTTTACTGGTTGCCTGCTTTACCACCCTGTCGCTGCTGCTGGGTGGCTGCGCCTCAAGTTTGACCGGCGATTCGTATTCCCGTGATGAAGCGCGTCGTGTACAGACCGTGCGCATGGGTACCATCGAATCCCTGCGTCCGGTGAAAATCGAAGGCACCAAGACCCCAATCGGCGGCGCTGCCGGCGCAGTCATCGGCGGCGTTGGCGGCAGCGCCATCGGCGGAGGCCGTGGCAGCATCGTCACTGCTGTGATCGGCGCAGTCGCTGGCGGCCTGCTGGGCTCGGCCACTGAAGAAGGCCTGACCCGCACTCAAGGCGTGGAAATCACCGTTCGCGAAGACGATGGCAGCATGCGCGCTTACGTCCAGGCTGTGCAGGAGAACGAAATCTTCCGCATTGGCGACCGCGTGCGCATCATGACGGTCGATGGTACCAGTCGCGTTACCCGTTAATCGGTAAGCAGCAGGTAAAGAAAAACCCCAACCGGGTGACCGGTTGGGGTTTTTTTGTAGGCGCTGTTTCTGGGGGATCAGGCTTTTTTACGACTCGCCATCGCCGTTACCAGATATCCAATACATGCTGCCAATATCGACCCGGTCAGAATCCCCATTCGATCCTCGCCGGCAAATTCGCTGGCGCCCGGCACGAATGCCAGGGAGCCGACGAACAGGCTCATGGTGAAGCCGATACCGCACAGGATCGCCACGCCGAAGACTTGGCCCCAGTTGGCGCCGTTAGGCAGTGTGGCGAGACCCGTCTTGATGGCCAGCCAAGTGAGGCCGAACACACCGATGGTCTTGCCGATCAGCAGGCCGGCGGCGATGCCCATGGGCACGTGGTGGGTGAAGCTCTCCAGGCTGACGCCGGTGAGGGAAACGCCAGCGTTAGCGAAGGCGAACAGCGGCAGGATGCCGTACGCCACCCACGGGTGCAGAGCGTGTTCGAGGGTCAGCAGCGGCGAGGGCTCGGCGTTCTTAGTGCGCATCGGGATGCAGAACGCCAGCGTCACGCCGGCCAGTGTGGCGTGCACGCCACTCTTGAGCACGCATACCCACAGGATCAGGCCGACGATCAGATAGGCCCAGAGCTTGATCACTCCGAGGCGGTTCATCGCGATCAAAGCCACCAGACAGGCGCCCGCGCCAGCCAAGGCTGCACCGGACAAATCGGCGGAATAAAACACTGCGATCACGATGATCGCGCCCAGGTCATCGATGATCGCCAGGGTCATCAGGAACAGTTTCAAGGACGTCGGGACGCGCTTGCCCAGCAGCGCCAACACGCCCAGGGCGAAGGCAATGTCGGTGGCCATGGGGATTGCCCAACCGGAGAGGGCGGCGGGGTAGTCCTTGTTGATCGCCCAGTAGATCAGCGCCGGCACCACCATACCGCCGATGGCGGCCGCACCGGGCAGGACCACTTGCGACGGTTTGGACAGATGGCCGTCAAGCAACTCGCGCTTGACCTCCAGGCCGATCAACAGGAAGAACAGAGCCATCAGGCCATCGTTGATCCACAACAAGGCTGGCTTGTCGATTTTCAACGCGCCAATCTGCGCCACCACCGGCACGTCGAGAAACGCGCCGTACAGGTGGGACAACGGTGAGTTATTGATGATCAATGCCAGGGCCGCAGCGGCGATCAACAACAGACCGCTGGCGGCTTCCAGCTGGAAGAAACGAGTGAAAGTGCTACGCAGAGCCAAGGGGTGCTCTCCAATCAGGATTCAATAGGCGGGTACCCTAACCCGTACCGTTAGTTGTTAAAACAAAAGTTATATTCTTATTTGTTATAAGCAATGGGCAGGTTCAGCGTTGCGTCAGGGGCTTGAAATTGTGTGTCCAATTGAGACGTTACTGTATCTGTGTCGAGTGTAGGAAAGATCCTAATATTGACCTGGAAATTCTTAGAGAAACCGACCATGAGTGACCATCGCCCCTGGGCTCGCGAAGCCATTCGTATCATCGAAGCAGACTTCCAGCGCAGCGCTGACACCCACCTGATCCCCTTGCCGCTGCCAGGTTTGCCGGGTATCGAGTTGTACTTCAAGGACGAGTCGAGCCATCCCACCGGCAGCCTCAAACACCGGCTGGCCCGCTCGCTGTTTCTGTATGCGCTATGCAATGGTTGGCTCAAGCCCGGAGCACCAGTGATTGAAGCCTCCAGCGGCTCCACGGCGATCTCCGAAGCCTACTTTGCTCGGCTGCTCGGCCTGCCGTTTATCGCGGTGATGCCGGCCACCACTTCCCAGGAAAAAATCGCGCAGATTGCCTTCTATGGCGGTAAGAGCCATCTGGTAAAAGATCCCACACAGATCTATGCAGAATCCGAGCGCTTGGCGCGGGAAAGTGGCGGTCACTTCATGGACCAGTTCACCTACGCCGAGCGCGCTACCGACTGGCGCGCGAACAACAACATCGCCGAGTCGATCTTCCAACAGATGCGTTTCGAGCAGCATCCCGAGCCGAGCTGGCTGATTTCCAGCCCCGGCACCGGCGGCACCACGGCGACATTGGGTCGCTACGTGCGGTATCGCCAGCACGCCACCCGCGTGCTATGCGCCGATGCTGAGCGATCGGTGTTTTTTGACTATTACCAGACGGGTGACGCCAGCCTGCGCCTGGACTGCGGTTCGCGTATCGAAGGCATTGGCCGGCCACGGGTCGAGGCGTCGTTTTTGCCGAAGGTGATCGACGCAATGGTCAAGGTCCCGGATGCGCTGTCACTGGCAGCCATGCATTACCTGGCAGAGCGATTGGGGCGGAGAGTGGGCGGTTCCAGCGGGACCAACTTGGTTGGCGCGTTGGTGGCAGCGCAGCAGATGAAGGCTGCGGGGGAGTCGGGTTCTATCGTGGCGATCTTGTGCGATGGTGGCGAGCGATACGCCACAACCTATTACAACCCGGTGTGGTTGGCGGGGCAGGGGTACGAGTTGCAAGGGCTAATCGCGGCCGTTGCGGCCAGTGTGGAGCGGGGCGAGCCGCTACCGGATTGCATCCTGCGCGCTAACATCTGAAATCACGCAAAAACCGTGTGGGAGGGAGCTTGCTCCCAATGAAGGTGGACCAGTCACATGTGTCCTGACTGATCCACTGCTATCGGGAGCAAGCCCCCTCCCACTTGTGAACACGGATGTGCTCAGGCCTCGATGCCCAACATATCCCGCGCCAACGCCTCGGCAATTCGAATCCCATCAACACCCGCCGACAAAATCCCACCGGCATAACCCGCGCCTTCACCGGCCGGAAACAGCCCTTTCACGTTCAGGCTCTGCATCGATTCGTCACGGGTTATCCGCAGCGGCGACGAAGTGCGCGTTTCGATACCGGTCAGTACCGCATCGTGCAGCGAGTAGCCTTTGATTTGCTTCTCGAACGCCGGCAGCGCTTCGCGGATGGCTTCGATGGCGAAGTCCGGCAGCGCCAACGCCAGGTCGCCCAGAGCCACGCCAGGCTTGTAGGACGGTTCCACACTGCCGAGGGCAGTGGACGGCTTGCCGGCGATGAAATCACCCACCAGTTGTGCCGGGGCTTCGTAGTTGCTGCCACCGAGAATGTAGGCGTGGGACTCCAGGCGTTCCTGCAACTCGATACCCGCCAGCGGGCCACCGGGGTAGTCCACTTCCGGAGTGATGCCGACCACGATGCCGGAGTTGGCATTGCGCTCGTTACGTGAGTACTGGCTCATGCCGTTGGTCACAACGCGGTTCGGCTCGGAGGTGGCCGCCACCACGGTGCCGCCAGGGCACATGCAGAAGCTGTAGACCGAGCGACCATTCTTCGCGTGGTGCACCAGTTTGTAGTCGGCGGCGCCCAGCTTCGGGTGCCCGGCGTATTTACCCAGGCGCGCGGCATCGATCAGCGATTGAGGGTGTTCAATGCGGAAGCCCACCGAAAACGGCTTGGCCTCCATGTATACGCCACGACCGTGAAGCATGCGGAAGGTATCTCGGGCGCTGTGGCCCAGTGCCAGGATCACGTGCCTGGACAGGATCTGCTCGCCGCCATCCACCACCACGCCGTTCAGTTGGCCGTCTTCAATCAGCACGTCAGTCACGCGTTGCTCGAAACGCACCTCACCGCCCAGGGCGATGATCTGCTCGCGCATGTGTTCCACCACGCCGGTCAGGCGGAAGGTACCGATGTGCGGCTTACTGACGTAGAGGATTTCTTCCGGCGCGCCGGCTTTGACGAACTCGTGGAGTACTTTACGGCCGTGGAATTTGGGGTCTTTGATCTGGCTGTAAAGCTTGCCGTCGGAGAAGGTGCCGGCGCCGCCTTCACCAAACTGCACGTTGGACTCGGGGTTCAGTACGCTTTTGCGCCACAGGCCCCAGGTGTCTTTGGTGCGCTGGCGCACTTCCTTGCCGCGTTCGAGGATGATCGGCTTGAAACCCATCTGCGCCAGCAGCAGCCCGGCGAAGATCCCGCACGGGCCAAAACCGACTACGATCGGCCGTTCAGCCAGGCCTTCGGGCGCTTGGCCGACTACTTTGTAGCTGACATCCGGCGCCGGGTTGACGTTGCGGTCATCGGCAAACTTGAGCAGCAGGGCGGCTTCACCCTTCACATCCAAGTCGATGGTGTAGATGAAGCACAGCTCCGACGATTTTTTACGGGCGTCGTAGCTGCGTTTGAAGAGGGTGAAATCGAGCAGGTCATCACTGGCGATGCCAAGGCGCGCCAGGATGGCAGGCCGCAGGTCTTCTTCGGGATGGTCGATGGGCAGCTTGAGTTCGGTGATTCGTAACATGACGGGATCCGGTGTGCGGCATTCGGTAAGGCCGGCGGTTTTGCAAACCGGCGATTATAAGCCCCAACGGTGGTGTCCCGTCATGCTAAAAAGCGCAGGACACTATCAATCGTCCCGCGAACCACCGAAAGCCGCGCAGCCACGCTGGACTTGACCGTTGATCCGCAATTCGGCGGTCATGTGTTGCAGGCTGCCGCTGACGCTGTCCACACAACGTTGCGGAGCCACCCACAGCTCGATGTGCTGGTTGTTGGCTTCGGTCATCAGGTTAAAGCGGCCGTCGCCGATCTGCTCTTCTACATAAGGTACGGCCAAAGGCGGCTGGCCTTCACGTTCCAGCACCATGCCCTTGGCGGTGACGTTCATCGCCCAGGCCGGCTTGTGGCCGTTGGCGCGCAGGATCATGCGTTTGAAATCGGGGTCGTCGCAGGCCGAGGTCGACCGTTCGACACGGTAGAGCTGTTGCAACTCCACTTCGCCCTGAGTGCCGGTGGCGACGCCCGAAAACTTACCGCGCAGGTCGGCAAACAGCGCACCTTGCTGGCCGGCCAGGGAGGCGGCTTCCTGCAGGATGCTGGTGCCGCCGGTGTCCTTGACCACGTAGTTACGTTGGTCGTGGCACGCTTGGAACAACAGTTTGTCGCCTACGGCTGTGAGTTGGCCCTGCATGCGGGTCAGCCCAACCGTAGACGGCTTGGCCGGCTCGCTCTCGAAGACCTGACACGCGGTTAGAAAGGGAAGCAAAGCACACAAAGCAAAGGTACGGGCGGCACGCATTATCGGGGTCTCCAGGCAAGTGCCGCCACGTTACGCAGGCTGGCGGTGCATCACAACCCCGCTGTCCCGCTTCAGGTAATTCTTACAACCCTTACATTCAGCCAACCATAAATGTCTGGCCGGTCTGTAGGCCTTCCACGCTTTTAGCGTAGGCCAAGGCCACGTCAGCGCCCGGAGCAGGCTTATAGCCGCGGAAGTAAGGTGCGTAGCTGCCCATGGCCTCTTCCAGCACTGTGGGGCTCACGGAGTTGATGCGCAGGCCTCGTGGCAATTCGATCGCTGCCGCTTTGACAAACGCATCGAGTGCGCCATTGACCAGCGCCGCAGAAGCGCCAGTCCGAATCGGATCACGGTTGAGAATGCCACTGGTGAAGGTGAACGAGGCGCCGTCGTTAGCATACTCGCGGCCGATCAGCAGCAGGTTTACCTGGCCCATCAGCTTGTCACGCAGGCCAAGTTCAAAGTCGTTTTCGCTCATATCACCCAGCGCCACGAAATTCACGCTACCGGCCGCGCAGATGAGGGCGTCGAATTTACCGGTTTGCTCAAACAACCTGCGGATTGACGCGCTGTCGCTGATATCCACTTGGAAGTCGCCGCTGGTGCGGCCAATGCTGATCACCTCATGACGCTGAGCCAGTTCGGCCTTGACTGCCGAGCCGACGGTGCCACTCGCGCCAATCAATAGGATTTTCATGGTGCTGTTCCTCCAGTGATAAGTGAGGGCTCAGTCTAGGGTGGCTTTTTCGCTGGATAAACGTGGTAATAGGCAACCTTTGGTTTTCAAATGGAAACAATCCATGAGCGAGATGGATGACCTGGCGGCCTTTGCCGTACTGATCGAAGCCGGCAGTTTTACGGTGGCCGCCGAGCAACTGGGCTGCAGTAAGGGCCAGTTATCCAAGCGTATCTCCCAGCTGGAAGCGCAGTTTTGTGTTGTGTTGTTGCACCGCACCACCCGCAAGCTCAGCCTGACCGCTGCCGGCGCGGCGTTGTTGCCACAGGCCCAGGCATTGGTGGTGCAGGTGGAACGTGCGCGTCAGGCACTGGCGAGGCTCAAGGACGATCTGGCCGGGCCGGTGCGTATGACGGTTCCCGTTTCATTAGGCGAAACTTTCTTCGATGGCTTGTTGCTGGAATTTTCCAAGCAGTACCCTCAGGTGCAGATCGAGATTGAACTCAACAACAGCTATCGAGACCTCGCGCGTGATGGATTCGACTTGGGGGTGCGTTCGGGTGCGATTGAAAACGAGCGCCTGGTGGCCAAGCCTCTGCTGGCCTGGCATGAGATGACTTGCGCCAGCCCCGCCTATCTGGAGCAGCACGGCGAACCGCTGACCCCGGCGGATCTTGCGGCGCACACCTGCTTGCTCAACAGCCACTACAGCGGCCGCGAGGAATGGCTGTATCACCAGCAGCACGAGTTGTTGCGGGTCAGGGTAAGCGGCACCTTTGCCTCCAACCATTACAACTTGCTGAAGAAGGCAGCGCTGGTAGGCGCTGGTATTGCCCGGTTGCCGTCCTACGTGCTGCCGACGGAACTGGCCGACGGTCGATTGCGCTGGTTGCTGCGTGACTATCAGACTCGAAGCCTGCCGATGTACCTGGTTCACCCTTATCAAGGTGGCCTGCCCAGGCGCACCCAGGTTCTGGCCGACTACCTGGTGGAGTGGTTCAAGCGCAGCGGCGAGGCGTTGGATCGTCTTTAACGGTAGCGGCGGGCGATCAAGTGGTCGATGGACAAGCAACCAGGGCCCTTGGCAACCAATAGCAACAGCAGCGCAAGCCAAGTGCCGTGGGTGGGGTAGGCGTCCGGGTACACGAACAATTGAATGACCAACGTCATGCCAATCAAGGCCAGGGCTGAGAAGCGCGTGGCGAACCCCACCAATATCAGCACCGGGAAAAAGTGCTCTGCAAACGCCGCCATGTGCGCGGCCACTTCCGGCGATATCAACGGCACGTGGTACTCACTGCGAAACAGCGGCAGTGTCGAGGCGGCGAGTGTGGGTTCACCGAGTTGGAACGTGCCGCTGACCAGATCGATGGCGAAGCCTTCTACTTTGGTTTGCCCAGATTTCCAGAACACTGCCGCGATTGAAAAGCGCGCAATAAACGCGATCAGGCTGTAGGGGATTTTCTCGAAAAGAACGATGGTCTGTTTGATCCGGCACGAAGGGCTAGTGTTCATGGCGATACCTTTTGTTCTGGGAGCAAGTGAGTGATGGCGTCGTGGTTGATCAGCAGTGACAGACACTGGTGCAGGTCGAACTCGGCGCAGGCTTTAAGCGCATCCGCCACGGCCATTTCCAATGCGGCGCCGTGGTTCAGGCTATTGATAAAAGCGACAGCGCCGCCGTCGACGGCGAAGACCTTGACGATCAACCCCTGGCGCAGCACCAATGCACTTTGGGCTTTGTAAGGATCAAGAGTGGCCAAGGCGCCCTCGGTCTGGTGCGCCGCCCATACCGCAACCACGGCGTAGGCTGAGGTCAAAGCGGCAAGGGATGGGTGCAGCCGTAGGCGCAATGCGCCCAGCTCCGTTTGGGCCTGCAGCTGTTGCAGGGCGGCTTGCTGACTCACCGCCGGCGTATCTGCCGCGTGATAGGCACGAACCCGCAAGCGTTCCAAGCGGGCCACGTCGGCCAGATAAGGCACACTGGAGGCCGGATCGAAACCCTGGATGAAGTCGGCGAATGTGCTGCCGTAGTCACTGATCAGTGGGCTGGTAGGCGGGTGCGCCTGGACGTAAACGCCGACCATGGCGCGGAAAAACTCATCGCCTACCAATTGCACTGTCACGGGATAGGCCGATGCCAGTGCATTGATCAATGAGCTGTGAACATTGTTGCGATATACCGCAAAGCGACTGGCCGGGTCGGCACCGTTACTGCTGAACAGGCCGTCCGGGCAGGGCAGGTCGGGTGCCAGCAAGGCGCTGGTGAAGGCGTCGTGAAGGCTCATGGGCGGACCTGCGATAAATAGTGCTCGGCCTGTTGGGCTTCAGCGTGCAAAACGTTAAAGGCCGGCACGTGGTTGTCACGTTCAATGAGCGTGGCGACCGGGCCAGTTCGTGTGAGCACCTGTTTGTACAGTTGCCATACGGCGTTGTTGATGGGGGCACCATGGTCGTCGATCAGCAGGCGATCACCCAGGTTGTCGGTGTCCTCGCCAAAGCCGGCCAGGTGAATCTCGCCCACCGCGTGCAACGGCAGGGCGTCGATGTAAGTGAGCGGGTCGCGCTGGTGGTTGATACACGACACGTAGGCATTGTTCACATCCAGCAGCAAGCCACAGCCAGTGCGGCGGATGGTCTCGCTGATGAAGTCGGTCTCGTCCAGGGTAGAGCGCTGGAACTGCAAATAGGTCGATGGATTCTCTAGCAGCATGGGCCGCTTGAGCGTGCTCTGCACCTGGTCGACGTGTTCGCATACCCGGTTCAGCGTGTCTGCGTCGTAGGCCAGGGGCAGTAAGTCATTGAGAAACACCGGGCCGTGGCTGGACCAGGCCAAGTGTTCGGAAAAGGAGTGGGGTTGGTAGCGTTCGATCAGCGTTGCCAGGCGCGCCAGGTGCTCACGGTTGAGCGGGCCTTCGCCGCCGATGGACAGGCCCACGCCGTGCAGCGACAGCGAGTACTGTTGGCGAATCAACCCTAGGTAGTGATGAAACGGGCCGCCGGCCACCATGTAGTTTTCGGCGTGTATTTCAAAAAAACCGACATCGGGAAGGGTCTGGAGCACTTCGGTGAAGTGCTCGCTCTTCAGCCCCAGCCCGGCCCGACAGGGGAGGCCGGGCGCCTGAGCGTGTGAGACCGTGTGCTGGCGTGAAAGCGTCATGATCCGTACTCAGGCTGTGCAGGGTTTCACGACTTGGCGGTGAAGGCAGCTTCCTGGCCGAAACCGGTCGGCGAGGTGGAGCTGGGGGTTTGGGTGCAGGTGCCGGCGGGGACCAGTTTCCAGGCGTTGGCCTGATCCTTGGTTTTCGAGCTGCCGGCACAGGAGGTGCCTGCGCCTGCGGCGCAATCGTTCTTACCGGCTTCAGCGACGCCGAAGCATTTTTGCATGTCGTCGGCGGCGTGGACGGTGCTGGTCAGAGCGGAGAGGCTCAAGGCAGAACTCAGGGCGAGGACGAGGGACGCGGCGGACAGTTTGGTCGTCATGGTGTTTCTCCAGCAGTGGTTGAGTGGGCAGGCTTGATTGCCTGCATGCACCACTAGAGAAGGGAGGATTGAGTTCGTTACAAAGGCAGTTGAAAAACTTTCAAACGGTGCAAAACAAATGTGGGAGGGAGCTTGCTTCCGATGGCGGACTATCAGTCACATGCTCTGTGCCTGATATGCCGCCATCGGGAGCAAGCTCCCTCCCACATTTAGATCCGGTTTATTCAGCAACCGTCTCTTAGCCGCCCAAGTACGCCTCGCGCACCTTCGGATCCGTCAGCAACTGCTCGCCAGTGCCCTGCATCACCACACGACCGTTTTCCAGTACATAGGCGCGGTCGGCGATTTTCAGCGCCTGGTTGGCGTTCTGTTCCACCAGAAACACGGTCACACCGTCTTTGCGCAGCTGTTCGATGATGTCGAAAATCTGCTGGATGATGATCGGTGCCAGGCCCAGGGACGGTTCGTCCAGGAGCAACAGCTTGGGCTTGCTCATCAGCGCCCGGCCGATGGCGAGCATTTGCTGCTCGCCGCCGGACATGGTGCCGCCGCGCTGACTGAAGCGCTCCTTGAGCCGGGGGAACAGGTGCAGCACCTTGTCCATTTGCTCCTGGTAGTCGCCCTTGTCGGTGAAGAACCCGCCCATGGCCAGGTTTTCTTCGACGGTCAGTCGCGAGAACACTCGGCGGCCTTCCGGCACCACCGCAATGCTCTTGCGCATGATCTGCGAAGACTGCTGGCCCACCAGTTCTTCACCCATGTAGCGGATGCTGCCGCTGTGGGCCTGTGGCGAACCGCACAAGGTCATCAACAAGGTGGACTTGCCGGCGCCGTTGGCGCCGATCAGGGTCACGATTTCACCCTGGCGTACTTCCACATTGACGCTGTGCAGGGCCTGGATCTTGCCGTAGAAAGTGGAAACGTTTTCAAATTGCAGCATTTTACGCTTCCCCCAAATAGGCTTTGATCACTTCAGGATTGTCGCGGATCTGCTCCGGCGTCCCGTCGGCCAGGGGCGTGCCCTGGTTGATCACCACGATGTGGTCGGAAATGCTCATGACCAGTTTCATGTCGTGTTCGATCAACAGCACCGTGGCGTTGTTTTCTTCACGCAGCACACCGATCAGCGCCTTGAGATCTTCAGTTTCCTTTGGGTTCAGGCCGGCGGCTGGTTCGTCGAGCATGAGGATCCGCGGGCGGGTCATCATGCAGCGGGCGATTTCCAGGCGACGTTGCTGACCGTAGGCCAGGGTGCCGGCGGGACGGTTGGCAAACTCGGTGAGGTTGACCTTGTCCAGCCAGTACTCCGCGTATTCCATGGCCTCGCGCTCGCTTTTGCGAAACGCCGGGGTCTTGAACAGGCCTGCAAAGAAGTTGGTGTTCAGGTGACGGTGTTGGGCGATCAACAGGTTTTCGACCGCCGTCATGTCTTTGAACAACCGCACGTTCTGGAAGGTACGCACCACGCCCTTGCGGGCGATCTCGTGACCGGCCAAACCCTGGATCGGCTGGCCGTCCAGCAGGATGCTGCCACCGCTTGGCTTGTAGAAGCCGGTGAGGCAGTTGAACACCGTGGTCTTGCCGGCGCCGTTGGGGCCGATCAATGCAACCACCTGTTTCTCTTTCACGGTCAGGGCCACGCCGTTGACCGCCAGCAAACCGCCAAAGCGCATGCTCAGATTTTCGACTTTCAGGATCTCGCGGCTCATTTGCGCAGCTCCATGTGTGGACGTTGCATGGGCAGCAGACCTTGAGGACGCCAGATCATCATCAGCACCATCATGGCGCCGAACATCAACATGCGGTATTCGCTGAATTCACGCATCATTTCCGGCAGCAGGATCATCACGATCGCGGCGAGGATCACGCCCAGTTGCGAGCCCATGCCGCCCAATACCACGATGGCGAGGATGATCGCCGACTCGATAAAGGTGAACGACTCCGGTGTCACCAGGCCTTGGCGCGCGGCGAAGAAGCTGCCGGCAAAACCGGCGAACGCAGCACCCAGGGTGAAGGCGGAGAGCTTGATGATGGTCGGGTTCAGACCCAGGGCGCGGCAGGCGATTTCATCTTCGCGCAACGCTTCCCAAGCACGGCCGATTGGCATGCGCAGCAGGCGGTTGATCACGAACAATGCCGCCAGCGCCAGCAACAGCGCCACCAGGTACAGGAACACCACTTTGCTTACCGGGTTGTAGGCAATCCCGAAGTACTCGTGGAAGGTCTGCATGCCTTCGGCAGCGGTGCGGTCGAACGACAGCCCGAAGAACGTTGGCTTGGGGATGCTGCTAATGCCGTTGGGGCCGCCGGTGATGTCCGTGAGGTTACGCAGGAACAGACGAATGATCTCGCCGAAACCCAGGGTCACGATGGCCAGGTAGTCACCGCGCAGTCGCAGTACCGGGAAGCCCAGCAGAAAGCCGAACGTGGCCGCCGCCATGCCGGCCAGCGGCAGGCAGATCCAGAAGCTCCAGCCCAGATAGTGCGAGAGCAGCGCGTAGGTGTAGGCACCCACGGCGTAGAAACCCACATAACCCAGGTCGAGCAGGCCGGCGAGGCCCACCACGATGTTCAGGCCCAGGCCCAGCAACACGTAGATCAGGATCAGGGTGGCGATGTCTACGGCACCGCGCGAGCCAAAGAACGGCCAGATCAGCGCGGCCACGATCAGGCCGATGATGATGTAGCGCTGGGTGCGCGGCAGGGTCAGGAATTGGCTGACCTTAGGCGATACCAACGGACCACGGTTGCTCTTGAACAGAGCGCCGACCTGCTGGGTGAACAGCACACGCAGGAACATCAGCACCGAACACAGGGCGATGATGGTCAGGGTCACGGGACCGGTGCCATGCACTTCCAGGTTGATGCCGACAATGCTCAGCTTGAGGCCGAGTACCGGGAAGGCCACGGCCCACACCAGCAAGGCGCTGAAAAACGCCGATTTAAGATATCTGCTCATACTTTCTCAACCTCCGGACGGCCCAGGATGCCGGTCGGACGGAACAACAGCACCAGAACCAACAGGCCGAACGCCACGACGTCCTTGTACTGGTCGCCGAAGATATCGGCACCAAACGCCTCGGCCACACCCAGCACCAGCCCGCCGAGCATCGCGCCCGGGATACTGCCGATACCGCCCAATACCGCTGCGGTAAAAGCCTTGAGGCCTACCAGGAAACCGGCGTTGGGGTTGATTACGCCGTACTGCATGCTCAGCAGTACCGCCGCGACGGCTGCCAGCGCAGCACCGATCACGAAGGTCAGGGCGATGATGTTGTTGGTGTTGATGCCCAACAGGTTGGCCATCTTGATGTCTTCGGCACAGGCCCGGCAGGCGCGCCCCAGACGGGAGCGGGAGATGAACAGGGTCAGGCCCAGCATGGCCACCAGGGTGACGACGAAGACCAGGATCTGCATGTAGGAAATCAGCACTTCTTCCGCACCACCTGGGCCGAAGGAGAAGCTCCCCGGAATCAGGTTCGGGATGGATTTATCCTTGGAGTCCTGAGACAGCAATACGGTGTTCTGCAGGAAAATCGACATGCCGATGGCGGAAATCAGCGGGATCAAACGGTTGCTGCCACGCAAGGGACGGTAGGCAACGCGCTCGATACTGTAGCCATAGGCACTGGTTACGACGATCGACGCAAGGAACGCGGCGGTCATCAACAGCGGCAGGGAGTGGATACCCATCATGGCCAGCCCGGCAAGGGCGATGAAGGCCACGTAGGAACCAATCATGTACACCTCGCCATGGGCGAAGTTGATCATTCCAATGATGCCGTAAACCATTGTGTAGCCAATGGCTATCAAGGCATAGGTGCTGCCAATGGTCAGGCCATTAACCAGCTGTTGGAAAAAATGATAGATCTCAGGCATTACAGCGCTCCTAAAAACCCGATACGCATTTCACTGGTGGAGTCATGTTCCGGCCCTGTGCTGTGTTCTGTGAGCACATTTGCACAAAGCGTTTGCCAGCGAACCGCTGGTGACGGTTTTAAGATTTTCAGGTGAGCCAGCGCCCGGATCGCGGGTGACAGGCCCATAAACCTCGTAAAACAAAGCCCACTGCTCTCACAGTGGGCTTGTTGGACCAGTAACGGCTGGCTTACTGAGGGGAAACTTCGGTTTTTGGTTTGCCGAAGTGCCATTCGTAGACCACGAACTTGAAGTCCTTCAGGTCGCCCTTGGCGTCGAAGCTCAGCTCGCCGGTAGGGGTCTTGAAGGTGCCCGCGTGGATGGCGGCAGCCACTTTGGCGGTGTCTTCGCTCTTGGCAGCGGTAATACCGCCGGCAATGACTTCAATGGCCGAGTAGGCCGGGAACACGAACGGACCGGTTGGGTCCTGCTTGTTCTTGGTGAACTCTTCAACGATGGCTTTGTTGGCCGGGTCGGTGTCGAAGGATTTCGGCAGGGTCACCAGCAGGCCTTCGGAAGCACCTTGGGCGATTTGCGAGATGGAGTCGTTGCCGACGCCTTCAGGGCCCATGAACTTGGCGTTCAGGCCTTTTTCCTTGGCTTGGCGCAGGATCAGGCCCAGCTCAGGGTGGTAGCCGCCGTAGTAGACGAAGTCGACGTTGGCTTGTTTGAGTTTCTGGATGATCGAGGAGAAGTCTTTGTCGCCAGCGTTCAGGCCTTCGAAGACGGCAACTTTGGTGCCTTTTTCTTCCAGGGTCTTTTTGACGGCGGTGGCGATGCCTTCGCCGTATTGCTGTTTGTCGTGCAGGACGGCAACGATTTTAGGCTTCACGTGGTCGGCGATGTAGTTGCCGGCCGCTGGGCCTTGGGCGCTGTCGAGGCCGATGGTACGGAAGATCAGCTTGTAACCACGGGCGGTGATTTCCGGGCTGGTGGCCGCCGGGGTAATCATGATCACGCCTTCGTCTTCATAGATGTCGGACGCTGGCTGAGTGGAGCTGGAGCAGAGGTGACCGACCACGAACTTAACGCCGTCGTTAACCACTTTGTTGGCGACAGCCACGGCTTGTTTAGGGTCGCAAGCGTCGTCGTATTCCTTGGCTTCAAGCATTTTGCCGTCGACGCCGCCTTTGGCGTTGATATCGGCGATAGCTTGCTTGGCACCCATGAATTGCATGTCGCCGTATTGCGTTACAGGACCAGTCTTTGGACCGGCGATGCCGATCTTGATGGTGTCAGCTGCGAACGAATGGCCGGCAACCCCAGCCAGGACCATAGCGGCAAACAGTTTGGAAATCTGCTTAGTAGCCTTATTCATAGTGCTCCACTCTTACTGTTGTATTTTTTATAGTTCTAGCGGCCTTGTGAGCTGCAGAACCGGATCAGATATCTCGGATATCCCCCGGCAGTGCCCTGGCAACTGTACCGGTACAGTGTAGAGCGCCGGTTCATCGCTTGAAAAGCTGGCTGCTGGGGGCAAAACCTTGGCGTGTCGCTTAAATGAAAGAAAAAGACAGAATTGCGGCGGGGTGATGCCAGAGTTTCGGGCAATCCTTGGCTTTCCTGACACTTTCTATCGATGACTCATTTGCAACTGGGTTTTTCTACCTCGGTCGCGACGTTATGATTGCGCCGATTTTTTCCCAAGGTGAACTCCCATGACGCAAGAACCTAGCACCCTCTATGCCAAGCTGCTCGGTGAAACCGCCGAAATTTCCTGGAAAGAGCTTGAACCGTTCTTTGCCAAGGGTGCCCTATTGTGGGTCGACACCGGCTTGGATTTGATCGAAGCCGCCGAGGGAATGGCCGAGGACAACCGTGACAAAGTCGCTGCCTGGCTGGCCTCGGGTAGCCTGGGCGAAGTGTCTGCGACGCGGGCATTGGACCTGGTGGAGCGTGACCCGAGTTTGTGGGCGGTGGTGGTTTCGCCGTGGATATTGATCCAGGAAAGGGCAGCGCAATAGAGGTGAGCACTAAAACGGTGCGTGTTTTTCCGTGGCAAAAGTGTGTAGCGGAGTAACCGCAGATACGGTGATGGCATCTTGCCGTGGAGAAAGGTCACAGCTCAGGGTGACGTGCGCGTCATGGGAACAGTTATCTTGCGAGCGAATAGGCGGGAGAATTGTTTCTCAGTGTGAATAAAGCGTAGCGGCTGTCAGATCATGACATGGGAAAGGGTGAATTCCGGTAAAGTTCGCCGCTTGTCACCCGGAGCTCGTCATGCCGTCAGCGCTGCCCCCTTTAGCCAAGTCCTCGCACCAGCTGCTTTACCTTATTTACGGTAATCAGGACGTTTATCGGCGCGAAGCCAAGTTCAGTATCCTCACTGCCTTGTCCCAGCTCAAAGCGGGCGAGTCGTTGTGCATCCGTGTCATGACCGATCGCCCCCAGGATTACTTCGGCTGGCCGGTTGAGACCATCACCTTGGACGAGCAGACCCTGACCCAATGGCAGGGTGAAAACGGCTATGCCCACCGCCGCAAGGCGTGCGCGATTGCCCACGGGCTTGCGCTTGCGGACAAGACCCTGTTCGTTGACACCGACACCCTGTTTCTCAAATCCCCCCATCGCGTGCTTGAGCTGATCGAGCCGGGCCAGTACGTGATGGATGGCTTCGAATACGACTGGAGCTACGTGTGCAAGCGTCCTGACTACCTCAAGTTGGGCGAGCACCTACAGGCCCATGGCATCTCTGCCGATAACAGCTTCAAGCTCTACAACAGTGGCCTGTGCGGTGTCCGCGCCAGTGATGCGCCGCTGCTCGAAGCGTCCATCTGCCTGATCGACGAGTGGACCCAGCACTCGTTCGATATCCACACCATCGAGCAAATCGCGATTTCCTTTGCGATGCGCGAACAGAAGGTGCGCGAGGCGTGCAAGTTCGTGCATCACTACTATGCCGACAAGCGCTTCTTCCATGCCATGCAGGCACACTTCTTCGCCCAGCACGGTGAGGTATTCGGCCCTGAGCTGGTAGCGCGTTGCCTTGATGTGCCGCGGGTCAAGCCGGTGCCCTCGCCCTGGCAGCGATTGCGCATCAAATGGAAGCTGCGCAATCAGTGCAAGCGTGTCAAAAAGGTCGGCCGCGATCTGCTCTATGGCAGTTCGGCGCCCGAGCATCCGTACTACGACGTGTGCCGACATGGCTGGTGGGAATCGGCTTCCCGGGAGATTCGCGGCTGGGATGAGGCGGAGCAGCAGCGGTTTTTCGGCGCGAAAGACGCCGGCTGGCCGAAGCATATTCCCCGGCCTGCCAAGCGCGCTGACGAACAAACCATCCTCGCGTTCCTGCGCCAGCGCATGACGCAATGACGTTGCGACGGCGCCACGCGGCGCCGTCGCACAGTATCAGGCCGTTTTGCCGGTATGGTTATTCAACGAAATAACCTTGGTCTTACCGATGCGGTGACGATAGATCTCACGCAGGTACTTGATCGCTTTCTTCACGCAGTCCCGTGACAGGCGAATGTCATTGATCGATACGAACTTGTCTTTGTCGTTGATCAGCTCCCGGTACTTCTTCTCATACATCGGTTTGATCGCGTACCAGTTGGTGTCGAGGATCTTGGCCGGGTTTTCAAACTCGTTGAGCAGCTCGTCGATACGGTCTTCGTCGAAGTCCTCGTGGATGATGAAATCCAGGATCGAGTTGTCCAGCGTGTCATCGAAGCGGTACGGATTGCGCGCGAAGCAACGCTTGATAAACGCCACGATCAGCGTCAGGAAGTCATCCGACAGGCAGGGGCTCTTGGCAATCAGGGTGGTCAGCGACAGGTTGGCCGACGCGCCGATGACCAAGGCGTAGCGCTTGAGCGTGGTATTGGGGAACAGGCTGTTGAGGTGAGTCTTGAGCCGGTTCAGGTCCATGTAGGACAGTTTGTAGTCCTTGGGCAGCGAGACGATGGACACCACCGACGAGCAGTTCTTGAAGAAGTGCAGGTCGTGCAGCGCCGCTGCGTCATAGCCGGAATTCTTGTACTGCTCCAGGGACGCTTTGTAGCGCTTGGACTCGATTGGCAACAGGCTGATGCCTTCGATGGCCTGGGTGACCTTATTGAAGTGCGGCAGGTCGATGGAGCGGAAGAACAGATCGTCGATATTCAGGCGCTGGGGCTCCTTCTCGAAGACTTTGAACTTGTCATTCGAAGGAACCGGTGTTTCCGGAACCACGGACTCGGCGTAGGCAATCGCCACCGGGCCGGCCAGGCTCATGAATAGGTCGTTGGCGTCCAGGCGGATGGTTTCGCCGATGTCGATACCGGCGCGACGGAAGTAGTTCTGGTCGTAGTCGGTGGTCACGGCCTGGGCGGTGAGGATGTTGAAGATCTGCTGGGAGATGTACTGGTTGGCGTGTTTTTCCATGGCATTGACGTCAATGTTCTGGATGTTGCCGTCATCGCTTTCTTCGGCATAGCGCATGATGTCGTTGGAGATCAGCATCATCGCGTTCCATGGGCGGATACGCCCCTTCACGCTGGCTTCGCTGCTGTCTTCGTTGTCAAAGTTGTACGAGAAGTCCCACTCTTCCGAAAGGTATTTGCACAGCAGCCGGCCGGCGTTGATGTGCAGCGCCTCGGACATTTCACTGCGGTGATCGGAAATGTTCGGCAGCACACAAATACCGCTGGTGAAGATCGGCTCGAAGACGAAAGCATGGCCGCTTTTGCTGTCGTGCTCGTCGGCGGGCTTGGTGTCGAAGGTCTTGTTCATGTACGAGTGCTGCTGGGCCAGGCCGAATTCCGAGGCCATGCCTGAGCCGGTACCGCCACCGGCGCTGAAGATCGAGAAGTACAGGCGCGACTGATTGGCCTTGATGCCGCAGGAATCGATCAGGTACGAATGGATCATCTTCCAGTCGGGGCTGGAAAAGCGCTGGGTGTCTTTGTTGAGGATGATCTTCGCCAGGTATTGGCCGAGGATCGGCGCGTTACCGGCGCCACCGGCATGGACTTCGGAGAGGTCCATGATTTTCATCTTGCTGTAGTCGCGCAGGAAGCCGCTTTTTTCGCCCTTGCGTGAGAAGCGAATACGCCCGGCGATGTCCTTGTCCAGGTCGCCGAGCATCACCAACGGTTCCACCAGGAACACCGGCTTGCTGGCCTTGCCGCCGCCCAGGCGCAGGTTATTGCGGATCCACTGGGCCGGACTGTAACCCTTGTCCAACGACTTATCTTCGTTGCTGAACTCGTTCAGGTAGAACTTGCGCGCGTTGTACACCAACTCCGCCACGTCCAGCGCAATGTTCGAACCGCAGCGGCCCAGGCCGATCAGGCATACCGACGGAAACTCTTGCTCGCTGCGCTGCTCGCCGTCCACTTCCAGATGAGGCGGGCGTGGAAACACCATGTCGCGTAGGCCATCGAGGTTATCGAGGATACGGTCGGTATTGGTTTCGGTGAAGTACAGGTATTGCTGGGTGGACAGCGGGCGGGCAGTGGTCAATGACGTTGAACCTGAGGGCTTCTGCGCAGGCGCTGCGAGCAACACGTCGGATACCACGGTGGCAGAGTTATTTTTAGAAGTCATTGTGCGCCATGTGCCTGGGCGGATGGCTGGAAAGAATCAAAGGGCCATCACGGAATGGGAGTTCGCGACTTTGCAGTGCGTCCTTGTCCGGGACGATCGGGCTGACCCCGTGTTCTCAGGGAAAACCTGGCCGGACTCTGATGAATCGGCCGTTCGTCGGGAATCTTTAGATGAATGATGGCGAAATGCCAAGGAATCGGCGTCAGCGAATTGGCCTCACGATAGAGGTGGGCCCAGGTCGGCCCGGGGCAGGTTCTCTCGGCGCGATGGTGTCTTTGGTGGCTGCCATGCTCAACGAATAAAGCGGGTTGTGTATGTCGATGCCCTGCATAACGCTGATGATGTCACTGGCGGCCACTGCTGGGCTCAGCAGGTAACCCTGGACGTAATCACAGCCGTGTTGGAGCAGCAGTTCGAACTGGGCATGGGTTTCCACGCCTTCGGTTACCACCTGCAGGTGCAGGGTATGGGCCATGCCGATAATCGCCTGGACGATCTCGATATCGGCGGTCGATTTGGGAATGTCCTGGATGAACGAACGATCAATCTTCAAGGTGTTGAGCGGTAGGCGCTTGAGGTAAGCGAGGGAGGAGTAGCCGGTGCCGAAATCGTCGATGGCCAGCGACACGCCCAGCGAACGTATTTGCCGCAACAGCGCCAGGGTGCTGCTGATGTTGCCCATCAGCGCATTTTCAGTCACTTCCAGCTCCAGGCGATTAGCGCCGATCCCGCTGAAGCGCAGGGCGTCTTCTATCTCATCTGCCAGCTCATCGCGGGCCAGGTTCAGGGCCGAGCAGTTCACCGCCATGGTCAGGTCGGTATAGCCTCGGTCGGTTAGCAGGCTCAAGTCATGGCAGGCCTGGCGCAGTACCCAGTGGTCGAGGTCGGCGATCAGTCCGTTGCTTTCGGCAATGCCGATAAATCGGTCCGGGGCCAGCAGCCCATGTTGCGGATGCTGCCAGCGCACGAGGGCCTCCAGGCGCGTGACCTTGCCCAGTTTCATGTCAAAGATCGGTTGGTAGAACAGCACCAGTTGGTTCTGGGCGCGCAAGGCGCTGCGCAGTTCTTCTTCCAATTGCAGTTCGAGGAAGGCCCGGGTCTTCAGGTTGGAACTGAAGAAGTTCAGGCTGTTACGCCCCGTATCCTTGGACTGGTAAAGCGCCAGGTCGGCGGTCTTGAGCAGCTCTTCGCAGGTCAGGCCATCGTCGGGAAACAGGCTGATGCCGATGCTGGTGGTCATTACCATGCGGCGGCCGGCCAGTTCGATGGGCTCTTTCATTTTTTGCATGATGCGCTGGGCTAGGTGCCGCGCTTCGTCGCGGTGGTGGACGCTGATCAGGATGCAGAACTCATCGCCGCCAAACCGGGCGACCACGTCTGCATGGCTGCGCACCGAGCCTTTGATATGGCTGGCGAGTACGGTGAGCAATTGATCGCCGGCGTCATGACCGAGGCTGTCGTTGATGCGCTTGAAGTGGTCGATGTCCAGGAAAATCACGGCCATCATGCCGTTTGAAGCGGTTTTTTCGGCGATTTTCTCCGCAAAGATCTGATTGAAACCCCGGCGATTGAGCAGGCTGGTCAGGGCATCGTAATGGGCTACCTGTTGTAGAGAGGCGCGCGCCTGGTCCAATTCGCTGAGCAGTGCGTTGACCCGACGCAGGTCGCGTTCCTTGTGCTGCAGTTTCTTGTCCGCCAGAGCAGCGCTGATGCTGCTGCCGATTACCAGCAGGGTGATCACGGCGACCGACAGGCCCAATTGGATCGGGTTGTTGTCCAGCGGTAATGAAAGGTCGGCACCCGTGGGCACGATCAATTGCGTCGCGGCCATGCCGGTAAAGTGCATGCTGAGAATGCCCGCGCCCAGCACCAGGCTGGCGGCGTACTTGAGCAGTTGATGAAATACCCCAGTGCCGGTGCGCAGGTAACTCGACAGCAATAACGCGGCCAGGCTGGCGCCCATGGCGATGCCCACAGAGGCGAGGAACAGCCCCGACTCGAAATACATCTGAGCCTGGGAGCGCATGGCTGACATGCCGACGTAGTGCATCAACGCGATGCCAAACCCCATCCAGACCGACGCCAGCACGTATTGGTGGAACCGCAGGTTGGCATGACTGAGGGTTTTCATGGCGAACAACGAGGCGATCAGGGCGATCAGCAGCGAGGCGAACGTTGTAATCAGTTCGTAGTGAATCGCAATGGGGGCCTGGAAGGCCAGCATGCTGATGAAGTGGGTAGACCAGATGCCACCCGCCAGGCAGCCGGCACCCAGCCAGCGCCAGTGGCGGCGTGCGGTGGGATCTTCGACATGGCCAACGCGTTCAGCCATGTCCAGGGTGCCGAACCCCGCCGCACAGGCCACCAGATAGGCCAGCAACACCAGGAAAGGGTTATGACTGCAATTGAGTAATAAGTGCCCGTTCGCTGGAAGATCGGTAAAGAAGTGCAGACCCAGCCATTCCATAGCATGTCCCGTCATAGCGTCACGTCACAGCCTGCGGCAATGACCTATGGGGTCGAGTATAGAAGCCTCGAAGGATTTGCCAGGGATAATGGCACTTTGCTCTGAATGATTTTGGCATGCCACCCATAGCGATTAATGCTAAGCGCTGATGGGCAGTTCCAATTCGAACGGCGCTTGCAACGGCGGCAGGCCAAATGCGGCGCGGGCTGCATCGCAGTCGACGTTCTGTTCGCCCTGACTCCACGACGCATCGAACTCTCGGCAGGGGCTTGAACGCAGCTCATATATTGAGCAACTGGTGCCTTTGCCGACTTCACCTTCAAGGCTGCAGCAGCGTGCGGGCTTCTGATCAGTCCCGATCATCGCCACGCGGGTCGGGTTGATCTGCACCACCAGGTCATCCGGCACCGTGCCCCCCGATGAGGCACACTCACCCCAGAAGAAAGACACACGGAAGTGTGAACAGCAGGCACCGCAACTCAGACACGGACTGGCTTCGGACATGGGCGTCATCGATAAGAAAAGTAAGAAGGGGGTGCTGCGGGAAGGCTCGCCATTCTATCCGCGCCATGGCCGTTGGGAAGAGGGTGGCGCACTTATATTTTTGTAGGTGAAGTCCCGCAGCACCGGGTGAAATCATGCCCTATCAGCTTTACGAATCATTACAGACAACCAGAGCTCGCCTGACTATGTTGCAGGTACCGGGCAGGATGCATCGGGCATCGCAGCTCTCATAACAATAAAAGAGACGGACCCATGCAGAACTCGACCCAAGCGGCGAATGCCTGGCGCATTCTGTTCCTGCTGTTTCTGGCCAACCTGTTCAACTTCTTCGACCGCACGATTCCGGCGATCATCATCGAGCCAATCCGCATGGAATGGCACCTGAGCGACTTCCAGCTCGGCATCATCGGCACCGCTTTTACTATCGTCTACGCCATTGCCGGCCTGCCGCTTGGGCGCATGGCCGATACCGGCTCGCGCAGCAAGCTCATGGGCTGGGGCCTGTTCGCGTGGAGCGGCCTGACGGCGGTCAACGGCTTGGTCGGCAGTTTCTGGACATTCTTGCTGGTGCGCATGGGCATCGGTATCGGTGAAGCCAGTTATGCGCCTGCCGCCAACTCGCTGATTGGCGATCTGTTCCCGGCGCACCGCCGTGCTCGAGCCATGGGGATTTTCATGCTGGGCCTGCCGCTTGGCCTATTGCTGGCATTCTTTACCATTGGCTGGATGGTCAAGGCCTTCGACAGCTGGCGCGCGCCGTTCTTTATCGCCGCCGTGCCGGGGATGATCCTTGCGGTGTTCATGTTCTATATCAAGGAGCCCAAGCGCGGCGCCGCCGAAACCGTACAAGTCTCCCAGGAACGCGTCGACCGCCCGATTCGCCGCGTACTGGCTGTGCCGACTTTCCTGTGGCTGGTGCTGGCTGGCCTGTGCTTCAACTTTGCCACCTACGCGTGCAACTCGTTCCTGGTGCCGATGCTGCAGCGCTATTTCCTTATGCCACTGCAGGACGCGGCGGTCGCCACTGGCGTCATTGTCGGGTTGACCGGCCTGGTGGGCTTGACCTTGGGGGGCTGGATTGCGGACAAGATCCATCAACGTGTTGCCAATGGCCGGCTGCTGTTTGCGGCGTTCAGCCTGATCATCTCCACTGTGACCACCGCCTGGGCATTGCACGCCGGGCGCATCGAGATCGGCGTGTTTGTGGCCCTGTTCAGTGTGGGCTGGTTGTTTGCGTATAACTTCTACACCTGCGTGTACACCGCGATCCAGGACGTGGTCGAGCCGCGCCTGCGGGCCACGGCGATGGCGTTGTTCTTTGCCGGGTTGTACTTGCTCGGCGGCGGGATGGGGCCGATTGTGGTGGGCGGGCTGTCCGACCACTTTGCCCATTCGGCGATGTATGCCGATGGGGCTGCGCAGATGACCGAGGCTTATAAAGCCGTGGGCTTGCACGACGCCATGTACCTGATTCCGGTGGCGCTGTTTTTGACGATGTTGTTTCTGTTCCAGGCGTCACGCAGTTTTGTGCGTGATGCCAAGCGTATGAAGGAAGGCTTGATGGCGGTTGAGGTGCCGGCTGCGGCAGCGACTGCTTGAAACCGCGGTGATTCCACCGGGGGAAAGCTTCCTCCCACAGTTGACCGAGTTGTCATGTCGACCACTGATCAATGTGGGAGGGGGCTTGCCCCCGATGAAGCCCGCAAAGCCAACGCTGTTCTCCAGCGAATAAAAAAGGCCCGCATTGCGCGGGCCTTCTTGTTCAGCAGGGCAGGGCGGTAATCAACCCGCCACCAACACCCGAATCGCTTCCAGTCGCAGCGCCGCTTTGTCGAGCATGGCCAGGCCTTGTTCGCGTTGATTGCGCAGGGCAACCAACTCACTGTCACGCACGGTCGGGTTGACCGCTTGCAACGCGGTCAGGCGTGCCAGTTCTTCGTCGGTGTCTGCCGCCAGGCGACGCTTGGCCTCGGCCACACGTTCGGCGTGTCGCGGGTGATCTTCTCTTCACCGGCGTTGATGCGCGGGGTGAGTTGATCGCGCTGGGCTTGCACGAACTTGTTGGCGCTGGCCCGTGGCACGCTTTCCAGCTGGTCGTTCAGGGTTTCGAACGAGACGCGGCCGGACAGGTCGTTGCCGTTGGTATCCAGCAAGCAGCGCAGTGCCGCCGGCGGCAGGTAGCGACCCAGTTGCAGTGCGCGTGGTGCGACGACTTCGCTGACGTAGAGCAGCTCCAGCAGCACGGTGCCCGGTTTGAGCGCCTTGTTCTTGATCAGCGCCACGGCGGTATTGCCCATGGAACCGGACAGCACCAGGTCCATGCCGCCCTGCACCATCGGGTGTTCCCAGGTGATGAACTGCATGTCTTCGCGTGACAGTGCCTGGTTACGGTCGTAGGTGATAGTTACACCTTCGTCGTCGCCCAGGGGGAAGCTGGCGTCGAGCATTTTTTCGCTGGGCTTGAGGATCAGCGCGTTTTCCGAATGGTCTTCGCTGTCGATACCGAATGCGTCGAACAGGGTTTCCATGTAGATCGGCAGGGCGAACTGGTCGTCTTGTTCAAGAATGTCTTCAACCAGCGCATCGCCTTCGCCAGCGCCGCCGGAGTTGAGCTCCAGCAGACGGTCACGACCGGTATGCAGCTCTTGCTCCAGGCGCTCGCGCTCGGCACGGGCTTCGTCGATCAGGGCTTGCCACTCGCCGTCGTCGGCGTTTTCCAGCAGCGGCAGTAGGCGCGGGCCGAACTGATGCTGCAAGGCGTTGCCGGTCGGGCAGGTGTTGAGGAACGCGTTCAGCGCTTCGTGGTACCACTGGAACAGGCGCTCTTGCGGGCTGGTTTCCAGGTATGGCACGTGCAGTTCGATTACATGCTTCTGGCCGATCCGGTCCAGACGACCGATCCGCTGTTCCAGCAGGTCGGGGTGGGACGGCAGGTCGAACAGCACCAAGTGGTGGGAGAACTGGAAGTTGCGGCCTTCACTGCCGATTTCCGAGCAGATCAGCACCTGTGCGCCAAACTCTTCATCGGCAAAGTAGGCGGCGGCGCGGTCACGTTCGAGGATGTTCATGCCCTCGTGGAACACCGTGGCCGGGATGCCGGAGCGCACGCGCAGGGCGTCTTCCAGGTCCATGGCGGTTTCGGCGTGGGCGCAGATCACCAGCACTTTGGTGCGCTTGAGCATTTTGAGCTGGTCGATCAGCCACTCGACGCGCGGGTCGAAGCGCCACCAGCGGTTTTCTTCATCGATGTCCGGTTGCGACTGGAAGCTGACTTCCGGGTACAGCTCGGCGTGTTCGCCCAGCGGCAACTCCAGGTATTCGTCCGGGTTCGGCATTGGGTAGGCGTGCAGCTTGCGCTCCGGGAAACCCTGCACGGCGGCACGAGTGTTACGGAACAGCACGCGGCCGGTGCCGTGGCGGTCGAGCAGCTCACGCACCAAGCGCGCGCTGGCTTCGGCGTCGCCATCGTTGACGGCGGTGAGCAGCGCTTCGCCTTCGTTGCCGAGGAAGCCTTGGATGGTCTTGTGTGCGGTCGGTGACAAGCGGCCCTTATCGAGCAGCTCCTGCACGGCTTCGGCCACCGGGCGATAGTTCTCGCTCTCGGCGCGGAAGGCATGCAGGTCGTGGAATCGGTTCGGGTCCAACAGGCGCAGGCGAGCGAAGTGGCTGTCCTGGCCCAGTTGCTCCGGGGTAGCGGTGAGCAGCAGTACGCCGGGGATCACTTCGGCGAGTTGCTCCACCAGCGTGTATTCCGGGCTGGCTTTTTCTTCATGCCAGACCAGGTGGTGGGCTTCATCGACTACCAGCAAGTCCCAGCCGGCGGCGAACAGCGCGTCCTGGGCCTTCTCGTCGTCCACCAGCCATTCCAGTGCAACCAGGGCCAACTGGGTGTCTTCGAACGGGTTGGCGGCATCGCTTTCGATGAAGCGTTCTTCGTCGAACAGCGCAACTTGCAGGTTGAAGCGGCGGCGCATTTCCACCAGCCACTGGTGCTGCAGGTTTTCCGGGACCAGGATCAGCACACGGTTGGCGCGGCCCGACAGCAATTGGCGATGGATCACCAGGCCGGCTTCGATGGTCTTGCCCAGGCCTACTTCGTCCGCCAGCAATACCCGCGGCGCGATACGGTCAGCGACTTCACGGGCGATATGCAGTTGGTGAGCAATGGGTTGCGCACGCACGCCACCCAGGCCCCACAGCGAGGACTGCAATTGGCGGCTGGTGTGTTCCAGGGTGTGGTAGCGCAGCGAGAACCACGCCAACGGGTCGATTTGGCCGGCGAACAGACGGTCGCTCGCCAGTCGGAACTGGATGAAGTTGGAGAGTTGGGTTTCCGGCAGGGTGACCTGCTCGTTCTGCCCATTGAGGCCGTGGTAAACCAACAGACCGTCGACGTCGTCGACTTCCTGAACGGTCATTTTCCAGCCTTCGAAATGGGTGATGGAGTCACCCGGCGAGAACCTCACGCGGGTGAGGGGCGCATTCCGTAGCGCATACTGGCGAGTGTCGCCAGTGGCCGGATAGAGCACGGTCAACAAGCGGCCGTCCTGTGCCAGAACGGTGCCTAACCCCAGCTCTGCTTCGCTGTCACTAATCCAGCGTTGCCCCGGTTGATACTGCTGCGCCATGCTGCCTGACTCCCGCCGTGAAAAAGCCGACTATCTTAACGGAACAAGGCCCTCAGCCAAAGGACTCTGACGAAAACTACTCCGTTTGAGTGCAGGGGCGAGCGCTGAATCGACGGGTGGCGGGCACTTGCGAGTGTCGACTGGGTCACAGGTTGGCGAGTCCGTGCTCAAGTCGTCGCCCGGCCCGCCGACAGCCTGCTGACAGGAGAACAACTATCATGCTGCCACCCATGCTGCCCGTCAGCGTTGTACCGGTTACGTCGCAACTCGACCCGGTCCGCCAGAAACCGGATATTCCGCCCGTGGTCCCTGTGCAAGCGGGCTCCAACGAAAGCACGATCGACCTGAAAAAGGGCGATGCCGAGCAGTCGACCTTTTTGCTGCGCGAGGAACAACGCCGCCAGCAGGAACAACAGAAACGTCGGCGCGAAGCCGATGAAAACCCGGATCAGCACCTGGCGATCCCGGGCGACCTGCTCAACGCCGACAACACCGTACCGGTCGTGCCTTTGATCGAAGACGCGCCGCGCCAGGGCTTGTGGGTTGACGTCGAAGTTTAAGCGCTCAGTTGCCGCAGGGCTGCCATCAGCGACTTGATGTCGTGATCGTTGTTCAGGGGGCTGACGGAGATTCTTGCAACGCTTGCCAGGCCACGCGCCTGCATATCCAGCGGGGTGTAGCCCACGCCGTTGGCGCCGATATTGATGCGCTTCAATCCCAATTGCCGTTTGAGTTCGAAGGCGTCCCAGCCGGCGAGGTTGAAAGCGATCAGCCCTGATTGAAGCGTGCCCAGTTCATGTAGGGAAATCCCCGGAATCTCACGTAGAGCTTCACGAATTTGCGCGCTGGTCTGTGCGACGCGTTCCCATACGCGCTCAATCCCCAGGTGATTCATCTCGTGCAGCGCATTTCCCAAACCCGCTAACAGCGCGAAGGACACTTCGCTGGTTTCAAAGCGCCTGGCGTCGTCGCGCAGGTCGAAACCGGTTGCGGCCAAGGGGGCAGAAAGCACGTCACGCTGGGCCGGGTCCAGGTGCTGGAGAAAGTCCGGCCGTACATACAGCAGCGCCGTGCCTCGCGGCCCGCGCAGGTGTTTGCGACCGGCCGACTTGAGTACGTCACACTGCAACGCTTGTACATCCACCGGCACTTGGCCGACGGCTTGGCCTGCGTCGACAAAGTAGGGGATGCCATGACGCTTGGCCACTGCGCCGATGGCCTGGGCGGGGTTGATCAGGCCGCCGTTGGCCGGGAGCCAGGTGAGGTCGATCAGCTTTACATGGGCATCGATCATTGACTCCAGCGCCACGGGGCAAACCGCGCCGGTTGCATCGCAGGGGATGACTTCCACCCGTGCACCCGCCTGCACGGCCAACTGCATGCTCGCCAGATTGCCGCCCCATTCGTGGCGCCCCACCAGAATGCGATCACCGGGTTGCCACGCGCCCAAGGCTTGGAACGCCATGCTCCAGGCAGTTGAGCCGCTGCTGGCAAACGCTATGGACGCGGCGGGCGCATTGAGCAGTTGCGCGGCGGCGTGGCGGGCTTTTTCCATCAGCATGGCGCCATGCTCACCGGCCTCCATTGGACCGTCGCGGGCTTCGCGCTGTAGTTGGTCGATGATGGCGTCCAGTGTCGCCTGGCTTGGCAGGGACGCGCCGGCATGGTTGAAGTGCACGAGGCCCGATTGGCAGCCGGGTGTGGACTCCCTTAATCGTTGAATATCCAGCGGGCTCACGGCTGCAACTCGAAAATTGCGTCAACCTCCACCGCCACGCCGGCCGGCAGGCTGGCAACACCCACCGCTGTTCGCACATGCCGGCCCTGTTCGCCGAGTGCATTCACCAGCAGGTTCGACGCACCGTTCGCCACCGCGCCCTGGTGCTGGAAGTCAGCGCTGCTGGCGATAAACACCCCCAGGCGCAGGGTGCGTACCAAGCGCGACAGGTCATCGCCCAAGGCATCGCTCAATTGCGCGAGCAAGCTCAGTGCAGCCAGTTCTGCCGCCTGGGTGCCGTCTTCCTCGCTGAGGGATTCCCCCAGTCTGCCGAGGTAAGCAGGCTTGCCGTCGAGCAGTGGGATCTGCCCGGAAATAAACAGCTGGTTCTGGCTGATGACATGGTTGATGTAGTTGGCAATCGGCTGGCTGGGGGCTGGCAGCGTCAAGCCAAGGGCGTGCACGCGTTGGCGGATGGAGTTGCTCATGCTGAATCCTCTGATTTCAAGAGGTTTGAGCATGTTGGTCCGGGGGAGGCTGCGACAAACGGATAGATCTCACGCGACGTATCGAAATAACTCACGCGTCAGCGCAGACCTCCTTTAACCATTGGCTGAAACACTCGGCCGCTTCACCGGTGGAACCTAGGGGGGCGATCAGCCAATAGCCGATGTCACTTTGGTAGGGCGGCCGGTCGAAGGCTTCCACCAGGCTGCCGTCCTGAAGCCGGCGTTGGATCAGGCGGTGACGGCCCATGGCAATGCCCTGGCCGGCGACGGCGGCTTCGACCACGATGTTGTAGTCATGCAGCATGACGCGCGGGTGGTCTTCGAGGTCGACTTGATAATGCTGGGACCAATCCGTCCATTCGAACGGCCGGTGCGAGGTTGCCATCAGCAAGGGGCCGTTGTGCAGTTGACTGGCCTTGAATGTCGGGCTGCACACCGGTGAAATCACTTCAGCCATCAGCCGCGTGGCCCGCACGTCCGGCCAATCGCCTTTGCCGTAACGGATGGCCAGGTCGACTTCGGCGGCGGCGACGTTGGCCAGTTGAATCGCTGGCAATAACTCCACCTGGATGTGCGGATAGCGGTTGAGAAACCCCGCCAGGCGCGGGGCCAGCCACAAGGTGGCGAAAGACGCCAGCAGGCCGATGCGCAACACAGTGGCGCTGGGTAGCTGCCGTTGGGCGCGGGTCGCGGCAGCGATGGCGTCAAGGGCGGGGCGGATTTCATCGTAGTAACGCTGCCCGTCGGCGGTCAGATCGATCGCGCGGGTGCGTCGGATAAACAGCGGTTTACCCAGATGCTGTTCGAGCTTTTGCACCTGATGGCTTAGGGCGCTTTGGGTAACCGATAACTCACTCGCCGCCTTGATAAAACTCAAGTGGCGGGCCACGGCTTCAAAGGCTCGTAGTGCCAGCAACGGTGGAAGATCCTTGTGCAGAGCCACCTGAGTGCGCCTCCTGGGTCGTGCGGAAAGTGCCGATTTTGGGCGACGGCCTGCCATTTGTCGCGCGCTGATTTGCCGTCGGGCGCAGCAGCCCGCATTATTGAACCCTACTCGCCACGACGTAAGACAAGCCATGAGTGATGACGACAAGCTGATCGACCTGAATGCCGAACGCGCCAAGCGCGTACATGACCTCAATGACAAACGCCTGAATGAAGTGCGCCAGGCGTTTGAACACGCGATGCCTTTAGGCAAAGGCAAGAAAAAATCAAAGAACAAACCGAAAAAGCGTTAACACGGCCTGCATCTGTTGATGCAGGTCAGTTAGTCCCCTTCTTTACGCCCCGTTGCGGGCGACATTGATCCCCGTCAATTTTTCAATCCGCCTTCTCCAGTAACTTAGCCCTATCGCAACAGGGCAAGTGCAGGAGGCCGGTCATGTTTATCGATAATGTGGTATTCGCCGGAGTGCTGACTGTAAGCCTCATGGTGTTGTTTTTTGTAGGGTTTGGATTCTTCATCTGGAAAGACGCAAACAAGCGTAAAAAACCTTAGGTCTTTCCGGGTTACATGAGCACGCAAGGCATTTTGGGCGACTTCGGTCGCCTTTTTTTTGTGTTGTTTTTGTGTGTATATCCATCGCTGCAACAACGGATAGGTCCCCCGCCAAAAAAACCAAAAAAAAGGCGCAACCCCCATCAGGATCACGCCTTCTTTTCCAACCCAAATCTATCAGCTACCCAACGCCTTGGAAGCCAACCAGAACAACCCGGCCGACAGTCCAACAGTCGCAGGCAACGTCAACACCCAGGCCATCAGGATGGTCTTGACCGTGCCACCTTGCAGGCCGCTTTTGTTCGCGACCATGGTGCCGGCCACGCCCGAAGACAGCACGTGGGTCGTGGACACCGGCAGGGCGAAGATATTGGCAAAACCAATCATGGTAGCGGTGGTGATCTGTGCCGACATGCCCTGGGCATACGTCATGCCCTGTTTGCCGATCTTCTCACCGATGGTCAGTACCACACGCTTCCAACCCACCATGGTGCCCAGGCCCAAGGCCAGTGCGACGGCGAGGATCACCCAGAACGGCGCGTACTCGGTGGTGGCGGTCAGGTCTTTGCGCAGTTTGTCGAGGTCGGACTTCTCACGCGCATCCAGGCCCGGCAGCTTGCCGACTTTCTTCGCAGTGTCGTCCAGGCAGAGCAGGTAGCGACGCACTTCGATACGCTGATCCGAAGTCAGCGAATGGTAGTCGGAGACACCTTTCAACGTACTGACGAGCGCATTGATAGTAGGTTCGGTCTGCTGCGGGTTGCACTGGAACTTGCCCGGCAGATCGTCTTTCACGCTTTTGCCCAGGGCCAGGAATTCGCCGAGGGTGGCGTTATTGCGCTGGTAGAACTGGCTCAAATGCACGGTGGCGTCGCGAGTGCGTTCGATCTGATAGGTGGTACTGCCCAGGTCGAGTACGAACTGCGCCGGCACGATGCCGATCAGCACCAGCATGATCAGGCCGATGCCTT
The DNA here is from genome assembly GCF_054683855.1 of Pseudomonas sp. H1_D04. Classification (NCBI taxonomy): domain Bacteria; kingdom Pseudomonadati; phylum Pseudomonadota; class Gammaproteobacteria; order Pseudomonadales; family Pseudomonadaceae; genus Pseudomonas; species Pseudomonas sp. H1_D04. The sequence continues at coordinate 657,829 of NZ_CP162826.1, read as the reverse complement.
TCTGGCCATCGTTGGAGCCGTGCACGAAACTCACGGCCATGGCGGAGATCACCAGGACCAGGCGGTTCCAGAACGGCGGGTGCTTCTTGTCGTCGAGCTTGCGGCGCTGGTCCGGAGTCTTGTGCATCTTCGACAGCGGACGCCACCATTTAAGACCGATCAGCACCAGGGCTGCGACCAGGAAACCAGCCATTGGCGAGAACACCAGGGATGCGCCGATATCAACAGCTTTCTGCCAGTTCACACCGTCAGCCAGGGGGATATCGTTGATCAGGGCATTGGCCAGGCCGACACCGAGGATCGAACCGATCAAGGTGTGGGAGCTGGAAGCAGGGATACCGAAGTACCAAGTGCCCAGGTTCCAGGTGATCGCCGCGGCTAACAACGAGAAGACCATCGCCAAACCATGGCCGGTGTTCACATTGATCAGCAACTCCACCGGCAGCAGATGCACGATGGCGTACGCGACACCGACACCACCGAGCAACACGCCGAGGAAGTTGAACACCCCGGAGAAGAACACGGCCAGATGCGGCGGCATGGCTTTGGTATAGATGACTGTGGCCACCGCGTTAGCGGTGTCATGAAAGCCATTGATGAACTCGAAGGCGAGGACAAAGGCGAGGGCGAGCAACAGGCTCACTAGAACCCAAGCATCCAGTCCGCTGAATAAATCGATCATGAAGGTTTTCTGACCCGGTCGTAAGGGGGCGCGATTATGCCAGAAAACCTCAGTAATCGATGCATTAGCTGCTCGTCGGTAACAATCTTCATTGAAACGCCTGGAGCGAAACCGGGCGATCCCAGGGTTTTCGGGGCTTTAGCAAGTCTTTGATTTATAAAGTGCAGGGCTGAAAAGACACGGTTTTGTCACCGAATCGTCATCCTTGAAACATTTGTATGAAATTTTACTGGTGGGAGTGGGACTCAGGGTGCCCGACCGATGGCTAGCTGCCAGCAGTCAGGGCCGAACCCTAGGCTCAATCCGAAGCGCTTATGGCTCTTCGGCTTTGAGTTCCTGTTCAATCTTTTGGATTTCCTGGGCAAATGCCTGGTCGAGCAGGCTGGCTCGCTTGCGCCATGGTTTGCGTTCAGGTTCAGGCTGGGCGGCGTAGGTGGTGACTTCCCCGCCGTAAACATCCTTGTAACGTTGCTCCTGGCGCTCAAGTTCCGCGCGCAGTTCATCTTTCGTCACATTGTTACCTAATTGAGTTGAGTGTAATTACGCTGCAGCGTTATGCCTGAATGTCGCCCTCGGATTGTTCAAAGTTGAGCAGTTGATGCGTTCAAGTTTGAACAACGGATACTGGAAACCGTTGGTTATGGCTGTCATTCAAAGCAGGTAGTTGCGACTGTCCATGCACTGCATGTGCCTGGCCTGGCGAGCTCTGGCCCCGAAAGTAAAACCGGGCTGACCTCCGCACAGGGTGCATTATAGCGGCGCATTTGAATAACACTATCGGCATAAAGTTGAAAAGCGTCAACTTTGTGTGAGCGTTTTGTTACACGCACACGTGAGTAGTTGCTGAGATTCTGGCGCCATAAATTCAACAAGCAACTAAAGGTTCAAGCCTTTCACCGTAACTTTACTTTGCCAAGGCGCCATCGCGAGACCGGTCGCTCAGGTACGCCCCAAATTGCGATAATCGCATGATCGTCCGATAATCGCCCAATGTTGCCGGCCCTGCCTTGTGCAGATCGGTCGGTGCGGCTTGTAATACCTGCCCAATCCCTGCGGTTGACAATAAGAGAAAGGAACCTGAGATGAACGATCAATTGCGCAACTCTTTCGCCTCAGTGGCGCCGCCGATCGTTGCCTCGCCGGCCAAGCGTATCCAGGCGTTTACCGGTGACCCGGATTTCATGACCTCCCTGGCCCGTGGCTTGGCCGTGGTGCAGGCATTCCAGGAGCGCAAACGCCACCTGACGATTGCCCAAATCAGCCATCGCACCGAAATTCCCCGCGCCGCTGTGCGTCGTTGCCTGCATACCCTGATCAAACTTGGCTACGCTACCACCGATGGGCGTACCTATTCCTTGTTGCCCAAAGTACTGACCCTCGGCCATGCCTACCTGTCGTCCACGCCATTGGCGGTGTCGGCCCAGCCATATCTGGACCGCATGAGTGAACAACTGCACGAAGCCTGCAACATGGCGACCCTCGAAGGCGACGACATCCTCTATATCGCCCGTTCGGCCACCACCCAACGCCTGATTTCCGTGGACCTCTCGGTGGGCGGGCGTTTGCCGGCCTATTGCACGTCCATGGGCCGCATCCTGCTCGCGGCGCTGGACGACGCCTCGCTGCAGGATTACCTCGACCACGCGGACCTGCAAATCAAGACCAGCCGCACCCTCACCACCCCCGAAGCCCTGTTCGAATGCCTGCAACAAGTGCGTCAGCAGGGTTGGTGCATCGTCGACCAGGAACTGGAGCAAGGCCTGCGCTCCATCGCCGTGCCGGTGTATGACGCGTCTGGCCAAGTATTGGCGGCGCTCAACGTCAGTACCCATGCCGGACGCGTCAGCCGCAGCGAGCTGGAACAGCGGTTCCTGCCGAGCATGCTCAGCGCCAGCCGTGAGCTGAGTGCGCAGTTGTTTGCCTAAGGTGTTCGGTGACCGCACAGATCCCGGCTTGATCAATTGACGCTATTTCCTCCGGCTTATTACTGTGCGGCAGCGCTCTTAAGGGCGCCCCAATAATAATGACGACCCCAGGTCGTTGGCCCGCCCTCGGTGTGGAATAAAAATAATGAATCAGCCTTCTGTCGGTACCACGCTGGACGTGCAGTCCTTCATCAACACCCAGCCACTGTCACGCTATCAGTGGCGCGTGGTTATCCTGTGTTTCCTGATTGTCTTCCTTGATGGCCTCGACACCGCCGCCATGGGCTTTATTGCGCCTGCGCTGTCCCAGGACTGGGGCATCGACCGCGCCAGCCTTGGTCCGGTGATGAGCGCCGCGTTGATCGGCATGGTGTTCGGCGCGTTGGGTTCGGGCCCGCTGGCCGACCGTTTCGGTCGTAAAGTCGTGCTGGTCGGCGCGGTTTTGGTGTTTGGCGCGTTCAGCCTGGCTTCGGCCTACAGCAGCAATGTCGACCAGTTGCTGGTGCTGCGTTTCCTCACAGGGCTGGGCCTTGGAGCAGGCATGCCTAATGCCACCACGCTGCTGTCCGAGTACACCCCCGAGCGCCACAAGTCGCTGCTGGTGACCAGCATGTTCTGTGGTTTCAACCTGGGCATGGCCGGTGGCGGGTTTATCTCGGCCAAACTGATCCCGGCGTTCGGCTGGCACGCGTTATTGATGATCGGCGGCATCCTGCCGCTGGTCCTGGTGGTGGTGCTGCTGCTCTGGCTGCCGGAGTCGGCGCGTTACTTGGTGGTGCGCAACCGCGGCACCGATAAGGTGCGCAAAACCTTGTCACCCATCGAGCCCAACATCGTCGCCCAGGCCACCGCCTTCAGCGTGCCCGAACAAAAAACCGTCAAGGCCCGCAACGTGTTCGCGGTGATCTTCTCCGGCACTTATAGCGCCGGGACCTTGCTGCTGTGGCTCACCTACTTCATGGGCCTGGTGATCGTGTACTTGCTCACCAGTTGGTTGCCGACGCTGATGCGTGACAGTGGCGCGAGCATGGAGCAGGCCGCGTTTATTGGCGCGTTGTTCCAGTTCGGTGGGGTGTTAAGCGCCGTCGGCGTGGGCTGGGCGATGGACAGGTTCAATCCCCACAAAGTCATCGGCATCTTTTACCTGCTGGCCGGGGTGTTTGCCTACGCGGTAGGTCAGAGCCTGGGCAATATCACCGTGCTGGCGACGTTGGTGCTGATCGCCGGAATGTGCGTCAACGGCGCGCAATCGGCGATGCCGTCCCTGGCGGCGCGCTTTTACCCGACCCAAGGCCGCGCCACCGGCGTGTCGTGGATGCTCGGCATCGGCCGCTTCGGCGCGATCCTCGGCGCCTGGATGGGCGCCACCTTGCTGGGCCTGGGCTGGAACTTTGAGCAGGTGCTCACCGCCCTGGTGATCCCGGCCGCTGTGGCCACGACGGCGGTGGTGATCAAGGGCATGGTCAGCCATGCGGATGCCACCTGAGCTTGGCAGGTTTCTAAGCTGGGAGAGGGCAAGCGCCCTCTCACACCAGAAGATTAGCTAGACAACAATATGTTCGATAATCGAACGCTGAGTCGATTATCGGATTGTTTGGCCCATTTCCCCGGCTTAATCTTCAAGCACTTCGGCGCCACCTCAGCGCCTTTTTCGATCAACACCGGGAGCCCAACCCCATGGCTGAAATTCTCACCCTGCGTGATGCGGTCAAGCGTTTCGTGAACGACGGCGATACCGTCGCTCTCGAAGGCTTCACCCACCTGATCCCTACCGCCGCAGGCCATGAAATCATTCGTCAGGGCAAGAAAGACCTGACGCTGGTGCGTATGACGCCTGACCTGATCTACGACCAGTTGATCGGTGCCGGCTGCGCACGCAAGCTGATTTTCTCCTGGGGCGGCAACCCGGGCGTGGGCTCCCTGCATCGCCTGCGTGACGCGGTCGAGAAGCAATGGCCGCAACCGTTGGAAATCGAAGAACACAGCCACGCCGACCTGGCCAATGCCTACGTCGCCGGCGCCTCTGGCCTGCCGTTCGCGGTACTGCGTGCCTACGCCGGTTCCGACCTGCCCAAAGTCAACCCATTGATCAAAAGCGTGACATGCCCGTTCACCGGCGAAGTGCTGGCGGCGGTGCCGTCGGTGCGTCCGGACATCACGGTGATCCACGCGCAAAAGGCCGACCGCAAGGGCAATGTGCTGCTCTGGGGGATTCTCGGTGTGCAGAAAGAAGCGGCGTTGGCGGCCAAGCGTTGCATCGTCACCGTTGAAGAAATTGTCGACGACCTGAATGCACCGATGAACAGCTGCGTGTTGCCCACCTGGGCCCTGACTGCTGTGTGCCACGTACCCGGCGGCGCGCATCCGTCCTACGCCCACGGTTATAACGAGCGCGACAACCGCTTCTACCAGGCGTGGGATCCGATTGCCCGCGACCGTGGGACGTTTACCGCCTGGATCGACGAATACATCCACGGCACTGCCGATTTCAGTGAATACCAGGCCAAGTTGGCCACCGCGCAGGAGGCCAAGTAATGGCTTACTCGACCAATGAAATGATGACCGTCGCCGCCGCGCGCCGCCTCAAGAACGGCTCGGTGTGCTTTGTCGGCATCGGCCTGCCATCCAAAGCGGCCAACCTGGCGCGCCTGACCTCATCGCCCGATGTGGTGTTGATCTACGAGTCCGGCCCGATTGGCGCCAAGCCCTCGGTACTGCCGCTGTCCATTGGTGATGGCGAACTGGCGGAAACCGCTGACACCGTGGTGCCAACCGGTGAGATTTTTCGCTACTGGCTGCAAGGCGGACGTATCGACGTGGGCTTTCTCGGTGCAGCTCAAGTCGACCGTTTCGGCAACATCAACACCACCGTGGTCGGTGACTATCACCAGCCCAAAGTACGCCTGCCGGGTGCCGGTGGCGCGCCGGAGATCGCTGGGTCCGCCAAGAGCGTACTGATTATCCTCAAGCAGTCGTCCCGTTCGTTTGTGGACAAGCTGGACTTCATCACCTCAGTCGGCCACGGCGAGGGCGGCGATTCACGTAAACGCCTGGGCCTGCCGGGTGCCGGTCCTGTCGGAATCATTACCGACCTGTGCATCATGGAGCCGGAAGAGGGCACCCATGAATTCGTGGTCACCGCGCTGCACCCTGGCGTGACCCGCGAGCAAGTGGTGGCCGCTACCGGTTGGGCGATTCGCTTTGCCGACCAAGTCAGCACCACCGCCGAGCCGACCGAGGTCGAGTTGACCGCCCTGCGTGACCTCGAAGCCCGCACCGCTGCCGCCCACGGCCAAGCACCGGGAGAAGCCTGATGCGCGACGTATTTATCTGTGATGCCATTCGCACCCCCATCGGCCGCTTTGGCGGTGGCCTGTCCACCGTACGCGCCGATGACCTGGCGGCATTGCCGATCAAAGCGCTGATGGAGCGCAATCCGTCGGTGGACTGGAGCGCGGTGGATGAGGTGTTCCTCGGCTGCGCCAACCAGGCCGGTGAAGACAACCGCAACGTCGCCCGCATGGCGCTGTTGCTGGCGGGTCTGCCGGAAAGCATTCCGGGCGTGACCCTTAACCGTTTGTGCGCCTCGGGCATGGACGCCATTGGCACCGCCTTTCGCGCCATCGCCAGCGGCGAAATGGAGCTGACGATTGCCGGGGGCGTTGAGTCGATGTCCCGTGCGCCGTTCGTGATGGGCAAGGCTGACGCGGCGTTTTCGCGCAACATGAAGCTGGAAGACACCACCATCGGCTGGCGCTTTATCAACCCATTGATGAAAGCCCAGTACGGCGTGGACGCGATGCCGCAGACCGCCGATAACGTCGCCGATGATTATCAGGTTTCACGTGCTGATCAGGACGCCTTCGCCCTGCGCAGTCAGCAACGCACGGCGGCCGCTCAGGCTGCGGGCTTTTTTGCCGAAGAAATCGTGCCGGTAAGGGTTGCCCATAAAAAAGGCGAAACCGTGGTTGAGCACGATGAGCATCCACGAGACACCACCCTGGAAGCCCTGACCAAACTCAAGCCGGTCAACGGCCCTGACAAGACCGTCACCGCCGGTAATGCTTCAGGTGTGAACGATGGTGCGGCGGCGCTGATTCTGGCGTCCGCCGAAGCGGTCAAGAAACACGGCCTGACGGCGCGTGCCCGCGTGTTGGGCATGGCCAGCGCCGGTGTCGCCCCGCGTGTGATGGGCATCGGTCCGGTGCCAGCGGTGCGCAAACTGGTGGAACGCCTGGGGTTGGCGGTCACCGACTTTGACGTGATCGAACTCAACGAAGCTTTCGCCAGCCAAGGCCTGGCGGTACTGCGCGAATTGGGTATTGCCGACGACGCGCCCCAGGTCAATCCGAACGGCGGCGCCATCGCCCTCGGTCACCCGTTGGGCATGAGCGGTGCGCGGTTGGTACTGACAGCCCTGCATCAGTTGGAAAAAACCGGTGGCCGTAAAGGCCTGGCGACCATGTGTGTCGGCGTCGGCCAAGGGTTGGCCCTGGCGATTGAACGCATCTAATAAGAGAGGATTGCTCCATGAGTGACAAGCCCGGTTACCGGCGCCCGCAAGCGGGCACCCAACCTGATTACCTGCACCCGGCCTACCAGTCGACGAACTTGCGTTCGCCGTCACAGCCGTTGGTGTTCCTGCCCCATTCCTTGTCGGAAATCACCGGCCCGACCATCGGCGCCGAGCGGATCAACGAGAAAGACAACGACCTCACCGCCCAGCATGAAGGCGAGCCCCAGGGCGAACGCATCATCATCCATGGGCGTGTACTGGACGAAAACGGTTTGCCGGTGCCAGGCATTCTGGTGGAGATCTGGCAGGCCAACGCCGCCGGCCGCTACAACCACAAGCGTGACCTGCACGACGCGCCGCTGGACCCGAACTTCACCGGCACCGGCCGTACCGTCACCGACGCGGATGGCTGGTATCAGTTCCAGACCATCAAGCCCGGCGCTTACCCATGGGGCAATCACCACAACGCGTGGCGCCCGGCGCATATCCACTTTTCGCTGTTCGGCCCCAGCGTGCTGACGCGCTTGGTCACGCAGATGTATTTCCCTGGCGACCCGCTGCTGGAATACGACCCGATCTACAACTGTGTGCCGGACACTTCGGCCAAGCAGCGCCTGATCGCCAGTTTCGACCTGGAAAAAACCATTCCTTCCTATGCCCTCGGCTACCGCTGGGACATCGTCCTGCGCGGCCGCGACGCCACGCCGATGGAGAAATGAGATGAGCCTTTACGCAACCACGTCCCACACCGTCGGGCCGTACTACCACATTGGCCTGACCTGGCTGAACCGCGAAGACCTGACCGTCGCCGCCACCCTTGGTGAGCGCGTGGCGATCAGCGGGCAAGTGGTGGATGGCAACGGTGATGTGGTCAACGACGCCATGCTCGAAGTCTGGCAGGCCAACGCCGCCGGCAAATACGACCACCCGGAAGATGACCAGGACAAGGCCGTCGATCCCAACTTCGAGGGTTTCGGTCGGGTGCCGGTGGACGCCGAAGGGCGTTTTCGCTTTACCACGATCAAGCCGGGCAGCGTACCGGGGCTCAAGGGCACGACCCAGGCGCCGCATTTGGTAGTGCTGGTGTTTGCCCGTGGCTTGGTGAAGCACTTGCTCACACGGATTTATTTTGACGGTGAGGCGTTGAATGGGGATGACGCGTTGCTGGCATGCGTGCCTGCCGAACGTCGTGGCACCTTGATTGCCAAGCAGGATGCTGACGGTGTGTATCAGTGGAATGTGATTTTGCAGGGGACAGATAAGGAGACGGTGTTCTTCGACTACTGAGTCGCTTGTCAGGGCCCCATCGGGGGCAAGCCCCTCACACATTTTGAGCGCGCCGCCTATCAAATGTGGGAGGGGGCTTGCCCCCGATGAGGCCGGTTCAGGCACGGCCTATCCAAATGTCTGCTTGCGGAACATGGTTATTGCAAAGTATGTCTAGGCTATAACCGTTCCCACTGAGTGAAAAAATCATGACAACAGCCACCAGTCACTACACCGGAGAAGAGCGCAGCAAACGGATCTTTGCGATTGTCGGTGCCTCCTCCGGCAACCTGGTCGAATGGTTCGACTTCTACGTCTACGCCTTCTGCGCTATCTACTTCGCCCCCGCATTTTTCCCGTCGGACGATCCCACGGTGCAACTGCTCAACACCGCCGGTGTATTCGCCGCCGGGTTCCTGATGCGCCCCATCGGCGGCTGGCTGTTCGGCCGGGTCGCGGACAAACACGGTCGCAAAAATTCGATGATGATTTCGGTGCTGATGATGTGCGCCGGTTCGTTGGTCATCGCCTTCCTCCCTACTTACAAAGACATCGGCGCCTGGGCCCCGGCATTGCTGCTGGTGGCGCGGTTGTTCCAGGGCTTGTCGGTGGGTGGCGAGTACGGCACCACCGCGACCTACATGAGTGAAGTCGCACTCAAAGGCCAGCGCGGCTTCTTCGCCTCGTTCCAGTACGTCACCCTGATCGGCGGGCAACTGCTGGCGGTGTTGGTGGTGGTGATCCTGCAACAGATCCTCACTGAAGAAGAACTGCGCGCCTGGGGCTGGCGGATTCCGTTCGTGATCGGTGCGATTGCGGCGGTGATCTCCCTGTTACTGCGGCGCACCCTCAAGGAAACCACCAGTAAGGAAACCCGCCAGGACAAGGACGCCGGCAGCGTCGCCGCGCTGTTTCGCAATCACAAAGCGGCCTTCATCACCGTGCTCGGCTACACCGCGGGCGGCTCGCTGATTTTCTACACCTTCACCACCTACATGCAGAAGTACCTGGTGAACACCGCCGGGATGCACGCCAAGACCGCCAGCTACATCATGACCGGCGCGCTGTTTGTGTACATGTGCATGCAGCCGCTGTTCGGCATGCTCTCGGACAAGATCGGCCGACGTAACTCGATGCTCTGGTTCGGCGCCCTCGGTACCCTCTGCACGGTGCCGATCCTGCTGACCCTGAAAACCGTGACAAGCCCGTTCCTGGCCTTTGTACTGATTTCCCTGGCGTTGGCTATCGTGAGTTTCTACACCTCGATCAGCGGCCTGGTGAAAGCGGAAATGTTCCCGCCGCACGTACGTGCCTTGGGGGTGGGCCTGGCTTACGCAGTGGCTAACGCGATCTTCGGTGGCTCGGCGGAATACGTGGCCTTGGGACTCAAATCCATGGGCATGGAAAACACTTTTTATTGGTACGTCACCGGCATGATGGCCGTGGCCTTCCTGTTCAGCTTGCGTCTGCCGAAACAGGCGGAGTACTTGCACCACGATTTGTAAGGGACGTGTTATGACACTGCGCACGAGCAACCAACTGTTCGACGCCTACTTCACCGCTGACAGCATGGCCGAGGTGTTCTGCGACGAGGGGCGCTTGCAGGGCATGCTGGATTTCGAAGCCGGCCTGGCCCGGGCGCAAGCTCAGGTCGGGTTGATCCCGCCGTCGGCCGTCGCACCAATTGCCCAGGCGTGCCTGGCGTCGATGTATGACATGGACGCCCTCGGCGTGGCGATTGCCTCGGCCGGGAACTCGGCGATTCCATTGGTGAAGGCCTTGGGCAAGTTGATAGCCAGTGAAGATGCCGGTGCCGAGCGCTACGTGCATCTGGGGGCGACGAGCCAGGACGTGATGGACACCGGCCTGGTGCTGCAACTGCGGCGTGCACTGCTGTTGATCGAAACCGACCTGGCCCGCTTGGGCGATGTGCTTGCCGCCCAAGCCCAGCGTTACGCGGTGACGCCGTTGGCCGGGCGCACTTGGTTGCAGCACGCCACGCCGGTCACGCTGGGGATGAAAATCGCCGGTTGGCTGGGCGCTGTGACGCGCAGCCGCCAGCGCTTGGCGGAGTTGAAACCGCGCTTGCTGGTGCTGCAATTTGGCGGCGCCTCCGGAACCCTCGCGGCGTTGGGTGAACAGGCGATGCCCGTGGCCGAGGCCTTGGCGGCCCAGTTACAACTGAGCCTGCCCGAACAGCCCTGGCACACTCAGCGAGATCGTCTGGTGGAGTTCGCCAGCGTGCTGGGTTTGATCGCGGGCAGTCTCGGCAAGCTGGGCCGGGACATCAGCCTGTTGATGCAGACTGAAGCGGCGGAAGTGTTCGAACCGTCGGCGCCGGGCAAGGGCGGCTCGTCCACCATGCCCCATAAACGCAACCCGGTAGGCGCTGCGGTGCTGATCAGTGCGGCTACGCGCGTGCCTGGGTTGGTCTCGACGATGTTCAGCGCCATGCCCCAGGAGCACGAGCGCAGCCTGGGACTGTGGCATGCGGAATGGGAAACCTTGCCGGAGATTTGCCGGTTGGTGTCCGGTGCCTTGCAACAGGCGCTACAGGTGAGCGAAGGGTTGGAAGTCGACCCCGAGCGCATGAAGCAGAACCTCGACCTGACCCAAGGCCTGGTACTGGCCGAAGCCGTCAGCATTGTGCTTGCCCAACGCCTTGGCCGCGAAACCGCGCACCATCTGCTGGAGCAGTGCTGCAAGCGTGCGGTCGCCGAGGGGCGCCATCTGCGCGCGGTATTGGCGGACGAACCGCAGATCACCGCTGAGTTATCTGCGGCCGAACTGGACCGACTGCTCGACCCTGCCCACTATCTGGGCCAGGCCCATACCTGGGTCACGCGTGCTGTCACCGAACATTTTGAACTGACTGCCTGAGGAGGCCCCCATGCCATTTGTACAACTCGCCGAGGGCGACCTGCATTACCAACTGGATGGGCCGGTGGACGCGCCGGTACTGGTGCTGTCCAACTCGTTGGGCACCGACCTGCATATGTGGGACATCCAGATCCAGGCCTTCACCGAGCATTTTCGCGTGTTGCGTTTCGATACCCGTGGCCACGGCAAATCCCTGGTTACCGAAGGACCCTACAGCATCGAGCAACTCGGCCGTGATGTGCTGGCGCTGTTGGACGCACTGGATATTCAACGTGCGCATTTTTGCGGGCTGTCCATGGGTGGCTTGATCGGCCAATGGCTCGGCATCCACGCCGGTGGCCGCCTGAACCGCCTTGTGCTGTGCAACACCGCCGCCAAGATCGGCACGCTGGAGATCTGGAACCCGCGCATCGAGATGGTGTTGCGCGATGGCGCGGCGGCGATGGTCGCCTTGCGCGATGCCTCCATTGCACGCTGGTTTACCGCCGACTTTGCAGCGGCGAACCCCCATCAGGCCCAGCAGATCACTGACATGCTCGCGTCCACGTCACCCCAAGGTTACGCGGCCAGCTGCGGCGCCGTGCGTGATGCGGATTTCCGTGAGCAACTGCGCTCGATCAAAGTGCCGACGCTGGTGATTGCGGGCACCGAAGATGCCGTCACACCGCCGGCCGGTAGCCACTTTATCCAGAATCATGTGCAGGGGGCCGAGTACGCTGAGTTCTACGCGGCGCACCTGTCCAACGTTCAGGCCGGCGCTGCATTCAGCGACCGCGTGATTGAATTTTTGCTGGCCCGTTGAGGAGCTGTTTGTGGAAGAGAAACAACGTTATGCCGAGGGCCTGCAAGTACGCCGCGAAGTGCTGGGCGATGCCCATGTCGACCGCAGCCTCAATGCCCTGACCGAGTTCAACAGCGAGTTTCAGGAAATGATCACCCGCCACGCCTGGGGTGATATCTGGACCCGTCCTGGCCTGCCTCGGCACACTCGTAGCCTGATCACGATTGCGATGCTGATCGGCATGAACCGCGCCGAAGAGCTCAAGTTGCATCTGCGCGCGGCTGCCAGCAATGGCGTGACCCGTGCCGAGATCAAGGAAGTGCTGATGCAGAGCGCGATCTACTGCGGTATCCCGGCGGCGAATGCCACCTTTCACCTGGCAGAGTCAGTGTGGGATGAATTGGGTGTTGAGTCCCAGCAACCAGAGTAGATTTGAAACGCGGTCGAAATGTGGGAGGGGGCTTGCTCCCGATGGCGGTGGTGCAGTCTCAATAACTCTGACTGATCCACCGCCATCGGGAGCAAGCCCCCTCCCACATTTTTGCTCTTCACACGGCTTAAGGTCAGTGGGAGTCGGCGTCCCACACCCAATTCCACACGCCCGGTAAATGCACTTCCTCACTGACAGCCTTTACGGTGCGTGACAGCGCTGCCCGTTCGAGTGCGCCACGGTCGGTGTAGAACGGCTCGGCGGCGGTCTTCATGCCGGTGACCTGGGCACTGTCCAGCAGGATCTGCAGGTATTCCTGCATATGCCGCGCGGTGTAGCGGTTGATGTCGTGGAAGGTCACCACCACCGGTATCACGCCGTCCACTGTCGGCAACTCCCCCAGCGCGATGCGTTCGCGCACGACCGACAGTTGTCGATACAGGTTGGCGCGGCGGCGTGGGCTGCCGTTGAAACCCCAGATCTTGCCGTCATTGGCGCTCAAGTCGGTCAGCAGAACGTGCATGCCATGGCGCTGGTAAGCGGCGAAGGTGCGGCGGTCGTAGTTCCAGAACGGCGGACGGACCAATACCGGTGGTGCGCCGGTGATCGAGGCGATATCGGCAGAACCCTGGGCCAGGGTGCTATCCAGTTCGGCGTTGTTCAGCCAGCGGTGGTTGGTATGGAACGCGGTGGCCGTGTGAAACGCCAGAATATGACCGCCCGCGTACTCACGCTCCATGGTCTTGCGACCCCGTGAACTGCCGCCGGAACGGGCCGCTTCGGTCTGTAAAAAAACACGGCCTTGATTCCCGGCAACACCGGGTTGTGCGCCAGGTCGGCCACCACCGAACGGCTCGGGTTGTTGTAACCCGAGGCGCTGGGGCCGTCATCGAAGGTCAGCAGAAAACGGATCGGCGCCTGTGCTTGCAGGCGCTGTTCGGTCTGGGGCGTCAGGGCGATAGGCGCGCCGATGCAGCCACTGAGGCTCACGGCCAGGGCCAGCACGGCGGATGCGATGGCGAAGGATTTCATGGTGTGCGCGGGCTCGAAAAAGAGGCCGCTGCTGGGCGGATCAGCAGCGGCAGGCGCGCACGATACAGTAAGTGCCGCGCCGGATTACAGCAGACTTATCGGGTAACTGACGATCAACCGGTTTTCGTCAAACTCGTTGTTGCTGTAGTCGCGGCGCATGCTCGAATTGCGCCAGCGCATCGTCAGGTTTTTCAGGCTGCCACTTTGCACGGTGTAGCCCAATTCACTTTCGCGACCCCATTCCTTACCGTCGGTGATGGTGCCTGTGTGTACGTTGCTGCCGCTGATATAGCGGTTCATCAGCGTCAGCCCCGGCACACCGACGGCGGCGAAGTTGTAGTCGTGGCGCAGTTGCCAGGATTTTTCCTGAGCGTTGTCGTAGCTGGAGTTGTAGCTATCGTTGGCCAAGGTGCCGCCGCTGGTGCCGTTGACGCGCATCCAGGCGTTGTTGCCGGTTAGTTTTTGCAGGCCGACATAGAACGTGTTGCCGCCGTACTTGGCGGAGAACAGGCCGGACCAGGTCTTGTTGTCCAAGTCGCCTGCGCGGGCGCTTCCGTCATCCTTGCCGTAGAAGAACCCAAGGTTGGCGCCCAGGGTCCAGTCACCGAGTGGCTGGCTGTGGGTCAGGTTGACGTATTGTTGGCTATAGATGTCCTTGAGCTGGGCATTCCAGAGGCCGATCTGGGTGCGTTTGTCGTTGAACGCGTATTCGCCGCCCTGGAAGTTGAAGCGGTCCGAAGTGAAAGCGGTTTTGCCGACCATCGACATGTCCGACATGCTGCTGTCGTCTCGCGGGCTGTTGGCGCGGAACTGGCCGCCGTACAGTGTCAGGCCGTCGATTTCCTTGGACGTTATCTGCCCGCCGCGCAGGGTTTGCGGTAGGGAGCGGCCGTCATCCGAACGCAGGATCGGTAGCACAGGCATCCATTCGCCGACCTTTACTTCTGTCTTCGAAATACGCGCTTTGAACGCAACGCCGAGACGCCCGAATTCATCCGCCGGCCGGCCGTCATGATCCAGCGGCAGCAACTGCGTGCCGCCAGTACCGCGCCCGCCATCAAGCTTCAACGAGTACAGCCCCAGCACATCCACACCGAAACCCACCGTGCCTTGGGTGAAGCCGGACTTGGCGTCGAGGATGAAACTCTGCGTCCATTCCTGCGCGCCGCCCTGGGTTTTGGTTGGGTTGGTGAAATTGCGGTTGATAAAGAAATTACGCAGGTTGAGGTTGGCGCTGGCGTCTTCCAGGAAACCGTGTTCTTCGGCGACGACGGGAAGGGCAAGGCTGGCGACAGCGGTGGCCAGCAAAAGCTGGCGAGGACGGAGCGTGCTCATGGCGTTGGACCTGTTGTTATTGGGGTTGTGCAGGTGGCGGCCATGGTGCGGGGCGGTGCGGGAGGGGTTCAATCGGGGGCGGGCGGGTTGTGGGCGATGATCGAACGCAAGTTACCGGGCCTCCCTTTGCGAGGAAGGCGTCGGTTCAATGGTTCAGAGGAAGTAGAGCAGGCTCGTCCACGGGATCTCTGGCAAGTACCTCTGGCAGAGTAGGGTGACCGCTGCCATCACGGCCAGGAAAGCCACCTGCAGCGGACTCCAGTGCGCCCAATGCAAGCCGCTGACCCAAGGGTAAAAGTGCTCGACATACTCATTCACTTTGCCGATACGCCTGCGGTGAAACAGATGTATGCCGATCATTCCCACGTACGTCAGCATGCCCATCACGCCCAGCAGTAAGCCGAACATCAGCAGCATGCCCACTTGAGGAATGCCGTGGCGCAGCACCAGCCAGTGTTGATGAGGGTTGAACCGTGACGGCAGCAGGCGCTTGCTGAGCCACAGGTCCTGGACGATCAGGTGTGATGTCAAGACAGCCCACAACTGAGTGCCACGGATGCCGATAATGGCCGGAGCAAAGGTCAGTATCACCACAATGACGGCGTCGCTGAGCCTATCCATTTTTGTATGTGGGGAAACGGCCAAGGCGGCTGCCAGCGCCAGGCCACCCCATACCCGTATCCAACTTTGATGGGAGACCGGCCTGGGGAGGAATTCTCGCCAAAAAAATACATTGGCCTGGGGAAGCCGCTCAACCAACTGCGGGTAGCGCCAGGCCAGAACTTCGGCCAGATGCTGGCAGGCGTTCCAGGCATTACTGTCGAAGCTCTGCGTCATCTGTTTTTGTTGCGTCGCCGACATTGGCGTGAGCAACAGGCGCGCCGCCATGGCGTCGGCGGATTTCCATGTCGTGTCCCGGGCCTTGTCTTGCAGGTTGGCGTAGAAGCTTTCCTGTTCGCAACGCGACACCAATTCGCGCCACATCCACGCCGGTTCCGGGTAGACGCCTTTCTGGTCGTCCCAACCGAATGCCTGGCACACGCGCTCGAACAGCGGCACGCTCCATTGGGTGTCATGCAACAGGTGCAGGACGATGCGCTGCCACTGCTGTTGCAGGTCGAACACCTGCAGCCAGGGTTGGTCGTTGTACTGCGTGAGCTGGGTGATGAATTCGCGCTCGGCCTTTTGCTCCAGCAGTTCCTGCAGGGTGCGGCGGTAGTCTTGCAGCAGCTCGCCGGTCAGCGCTTCGTATTGCCAGGACGTCATTGCCACCTGCTGCCAGGGGGGTCAGCCATTCCAGGTGTTGCGCGGCCCAACCGGCGATGGCGCTGCGTTCGCCCGGTGCTTCGAAGCAATGGCGCAACAGGCCGGCCTGGAACGCATCGGTGCAGCCCTGTCGCTGAGCCTGGGCCCAGCGTTCATCAAGGTTACGCGCGTTGAGGCCATTGAGCAGTGCCTGGGCTGGGTCTGTTGTGAGTGGCTCGAAGGGCGCAGGGCTGACGGGGCTAAGGTCCATCAGTTCGGTCAGGTCATTCAGGTTTCCGTAGACCGCTTCGGCCACGGGCGCCGGGACGTGTTCTACCTCTTCGTTATCAGCCCGCCAGCGTACTTCACTCAGCGCTTGTTCATAGGCTTCGCGCAGGCGCTGGAAGCCTTTGGCATCGTCATCCGGGCGACAGTTTTTCAGCATCCGCGCATAGCTGCGCTTGATGGCACGTTCGTCGGCGTCTTCCGGCAGTTGCAGCACGCTCCAGCAATCCATGAGTGTGCCCTCAGCGCCAGAACCCATTGTCGAGCTGCTCAAGTTGCCGGGTCAGTTCGCTGCGGGCCTCGCGGATGCGGCGTTCGTCCTGGGTGTCGAGTATCTGCTGGAACTGTGCGGCCCAGTGGCCGAGTTGCTCACGCAGCTCGCCGAGGTTTTCCTGGTAGAGCCGTTCGAGGCGCGCGGTGAGCACGGTGTTGACCTGCTGGTCGCGCGGGTGAACTTTCAACTGCGCCAGGGCTTGCAGGCGTTGCTGGATTTCCTGCGGGCTGAGCACGCCGGGGTTGTTTTCGATCACCAGTGAGTGCTGCTCGCCGGTCAGGGGGATGCTCACCTGGGCTTCCAGCAGGCCGTTGTTGTCGTAGGTGAAGCGCACGTCCAGCGAGACTTCACCGGCCTTGCGCTTGGGTACCGCGATGTCCAGTTGGCCCAGTTCGATGTTGTCTTTCACCAGGCGGCTTTCGCCCTGGTAGATCTTCAGCAGCACCTGGCTCTGGTTGTCGTGCAGCGTCACCACGCTTTTGACCCGGCTCACCGGTACGCTGCTGTTGCGTTCGATCAACGGCAGGTAATGGCCGCTTTCGATATGGCCGCCGTACTGGTTCGAGGTTTCGATGCCCAAGGTGTAGGGGCACACGTCGGTCAGAACGACTTCTTCAAGCGCAGCGGAACGGGCTTTGAGCGCTGCCTGGATCGCGGCGCCGTGGGCGACCACTTGGTCGGGGTCGAGGCTGATCGACGGGAAGCGCCCGAACAATCCGGCGGCGAGTTTGCGCACCAGCGGCATGCGCGTGGTACCGCCCACCAACAGGATCTCATCGAGGTCGCTGACGCGAATCCGTGCATCGCGCAGGGCGCGTTCAATCGGTGCGCGCAGGCGTTCCAGCAGCGGTGTGTAGAGCTTGGCCATTTCCTGTTGAGTGATGGTCTGCACCCACTGTTGGCCATCGACCCGCAGAGCGAACTCGGCGCTGTCGTCCTGGCCCAGGGCTTTGCGCACACGTTCGGCTTCGCGGCGCAGGGCCTGCAGTACGCTGTTGGTGGGCGGGAAACCGTCGGCATTACGCTGGCTGTCGACGAAGTGTTCCAGCAGCAGGGTGTCGAAGTCTTCGCCACCGAGGAAGTTGTCGCCGGCACTGGCACGTACTTCCATTACGCCGTCGAACAGTTCGATGATCGACACGTCAAAGGTGCCGCCGCCTAGGTCGAAGACCAGGAATGACGTCTCTTTGTCGCGCTGGTGCAGGCCGTAGGCGAGGGCGGCGGCGGTGGGTTCGTTGATCAGTTTTTCAACATTGAGCCCCGCCAATTCACCGGCGATGCGCGTGGCTTTGCGCTGACCATCGCTGAAGTAGGCGGGCACGCTGATGACGGCTTCGGTGACGGGGTGGCCGTAGGTACGTTCGATATCTTCCTTGATGCTCTTGAGTACCAGCGCCGAGAGTTCTTCGGGGCGGAACGAGCGATCACCCAGACGCACTTCAGTGGCGCTGCCCATGTAGCGCTTGAACAGCGAAGTCGTCAGGTGCGGGTGGGTGTGCAGGCGCTCTTTGGCGGCCTGGCCTACCAGGACACGGCCTTGATCATCCAGCCCGACCACGCTAGGGGTCAACAACTGGCCAAGGGCATTGGGCACCAGTTCAGCGGCATCCCCACGCCAGACGGCCGCGAGGCTGTTGGTGGTTCCCAGGTCGATTCCTACGATCATTACGACAAGCTCCCTCTGTGGTCTGTAAGAATCTGTGACCAATTTTAGCCTGAAAGGTTGTCGGGAAAGCAAGGCGCGCTCAACTCGCCAGCTTCGGAGCTATGGCTGGGGGAGTCTACTGTCAGGGTTGACAGTAGAAGGGCGAGGGGCAAGGGCTTATGTTCAAGGTGGTGGCAGTCGCTTTTTAAGATGCTCAAGGAGAAGAACTCATGAGCTTTGGATCAGATATAGGTAGCTATTTGACGTCTTCCGATAAATTTGAAGCCCACTTGATTATTGAGGGCGAAGAGCCGACCCCGATCAATTTCGACACCTATGAAGTGAGCTATATCGAGGGCTTCCAATTCTTTATTCGCGTGGGGCTTGAGGACAACCCTGGTTCGAAAAACGAATTGACCCTTGAGGCCCGTGAGCTGAAAACAGGCCAGACCTACCCTATCGGCCCACAAGCACCGGGGATCAAAGCGAGCTTTGGCCTGGAAGGCTATGTTGAGTATTTCCCGGCTGATTATTCGGGTTTTCTGACGGTTGAGCGCATTGAGCGTAGCGATGTTGGTAATACAACCCTAAGTCTGCGTTTTTCGATCTATTTCAAACCCGATGGCAAACCAGAGATGGAAGTTAGTTGCCAGACTCTTGAACTTTCAGCCTTTGCGGCAGGGGGGACGCCGGTGGGCGGTACGTTTGAAAAGGCGTCAAAAGGCAGCACTGAGGCAGCGCTTGCACCGATTCCAACGTTTTGTGAGATTGCGGTCAGGGTGAATGGGGGATACGAAGTCATAGATTTGGGGAATATTTACTTTGTCAGATACCCGGACTTGAGCTTCTTCATACAGTGCACGCCACGAAATGGCTCCACGCGCGCAACGCTTGAATTTCGTGGCGATGAATTGAAGGCCTACACCAATTATCCGATCACCGGAATTGATGGCCGGAAGCGTCAGGCAGGCAGTGTTGACACATTTTTTATATTGCGGCCTGAATTCTCAGGTAGCTTTTCTGACCCCACCGGAGAATTTCGAGTTCTGCGTACTCACGATTCCGAAGAAGGATTCTGGTGTCAATGTGAGTTTGAGTTTTCAGTGACTGCGGGTGGCTCAGAATATAAGGTTGAAAGCCTTGTATTCCAGATTCAAGTCAGTGAAGCGAACGCGTGAGACAGACGCCAGATCTCAATGAAACGTTAGGCATAAAAAAACCGCTTCCCGGCAAGGAAGCGGTTTTTTAGTTCAGCGTGATCAGAACAACTTCAACGCCGGTGCTTCTTCTTTCAACGGCTCATTCTTCGCCGTCTGCTCGTTCCAGCCGCCGCCGAGGGCCTTGTACAGGTTGACCTCGCTGGTCAGCTGCGCCAGGCGGTCGGTGATCAGCGATTGCTGGGCACTGAACAGTTGGCGTTGTGCGTCGAGGAAGGTCAGGTTGCTGTCGACACCAATGCGGTAGCGACGCTCAGCCAGGCGGTAGTAATCCTGGTTGGCCCCGACGAAGCCACGCTGGGCATCCAGTTGCTGCTTGTAGGTCTCACGGGCGGCGAGGCCGTCGGAGACTTCCTGGAAGCCGGTCTGGATGGCTTTCTCGTAGTTCGCCACGTTGATCTCTTTCTGGATCTTCGAGTAGTCCAGGCTTGCGCGCAGGCTACCAGCGTTGAAGATCGGGATGTTGATCTGCGGTGCAAACGACCAGGTGCCCGAACCGCCTTTGAACAGACCGCCCAGGGTCGGGCTTGCGGTGCCCGCACTGGCCGTCAGGGTGATGCTCGGGAAGAACGCTGCACGGGCCGCGCCGATGTTGGCGTTGGCCGCCTTGAGGTTGTACTCGGCCTGCACGATGTCGGGACGACGTTGCAGCAGGTCCGATGGCAACCCGGCCGGCACGTCGCTGAGCAGGTCATCCGACAGTGGCTTGCTGGCGATATTCGCCGGCAGGCCGGTGCCCAGCAGCAGGGTCAGGCTGTTTTCGTCCTGGGCCACCTGGCGGGTGTAACGCGCCAGTTGCACGCGGGCGTTTTCCACCGACGTGCGGGCCTGGCTGAGATCGAGGGCCGAGGCCACGCCGACTTCGTTGCTGCGCGAGGTCAGTTTGAAGCTCTGCTCGAACGCGCCCAGGGTGTCCTGGGTGAGCTTGAGCAGTTCCTTGTCGGCCTGCCAGGTCAGGTAGGCATTGGCCACACTGGCCACCAGGCTGATCTGGGTGCTGCGCCGCGCTTCTTCGGTGGCGAAGTACTTCTGCAGCGCTTCTTCACTCAGGCTGCGGACACGGCCGAACAGGTCCAGCTCGTAAGAACTGATCCCCAAGCCAGCCGAGTACTGGCTGGCGATGGTTGCTTCACCGGTCTGCGACAGCTTGGCCGGCGTACGCGAACGGCTGCCGCTGCCCGTGGCCGATACGGCCGGGAACAGATCGGCGCGCTGGATCTGGTACTGCGCGGCATAGGCATCGATGTTCAGGGCAGCAACGCGCAGGTCACGGTTGTTTTCCAGCGCAGTCTTGATCAGCTGTTGCAGGGCAGGGTCATGGAAAAACTGTCTCCAGCCCTGCTCGGCAGCGGCCTGGTTCGGCGCCTGGGCCGGCGAATACGCCGGCCCCTGCGGGAACTGTGCCGCCACCGGCGCTTCGGGGCGCTGGTAGTCAGGTATCAGCGAGCAGCCACTGAGCACGAAGGCGGTGACGGCTAGGGAAAGTAGCGACTTGCTCATTGGCCAGCCTCTTTAGGAGTTTGCTTAGGTTCAGTCTTTTTACGCTCGCCCGCGGCGGACACGGTTGCAAAGAACAGTGGCACCCAGAAGATCGCCAGGACAGTGGCCGTGATCATACCGCCAATTACGCCGGTACCGATCGCGTGCTGGCTGCCTGAACCGGCGCCCGAGGAGATCGCCAGCGGCAGTACGCCGAGGACGAACGCCATGGAGGTCATGATGATCGGACGCAAGCGCATACGCGATGCTTCGATGGCGGACTCGACAATACCTTTGCCTTGTTCGTGGAGCTCTTTGGCGAACTCCACGATCAAGATGGCGTTCTTCGCCGCCAGACCCACCGTCACCAGCAAGCCCACCTGGAAGAACACGTCGTTGGACAAGCCGCGCATGCTGGTGGCGATCAACGCACCCACCACGCCGAGCGGAACCACCAGGATCACTGCGATCGGGATCGACCAGCTTTCGTACAGTGCCGCGAGGCACAGGAACACCACCAGCAGCGACAGCGCATACAACGCCGGCGCCTGGGAGCCGGAGAGGCGTTCTTCATACGACAAGCCCGTCCAGGCGTAGCCCACGCCCGCTGGCAATTGCTTAGCGATGCGTTCGACTTCGGCCATGGCGTCACCGGTACTGTAACCCGGTGCCGGCGTACCGAGGATTTCCATCGCCGCCACACCGTTGTAACGCGAGAGTTTTGGCGAACCGAAGATCCACTTGCCCGAGGCGATGGACGACAACGGCACCATCTTCCCGGAGTCGCTGCGCACGAACCATTTGTTCAGGTCTTCCGGGGACATCCGGCTGGCGGCTTCACCTTGCACGTAAACCTTCTTCACCCGACCGCGGTCGATGAAGTCGTTGACGTAGCTACCACCCAAGGCAATCGCCAGGGTCTGGTTGATGCTCGACAGGGTGATGCCTTGGGCACTGGCCCTCTCGTCGTCAACGGTGAGTTCGTACTGCGGCTCATCGTTCACGCCGTTAGGGCGCACACCTGCCAGGATCTTGCTTTGTGCTGCCATACCCAGGAACTGGTTACGTGCCGCCATCAGTTTGTCATGGCCGACACCGCCTTGGTCTTGCAGGAACACGTCGAAGCCGGTGGCGTTACCCAGTTCCAGTACAGACGGCGGAACGATGGCAAATACCATGGCGTCCTTGAAGGTCTGCATGAAGTAGCCCTGGGCGCGCTTGGCGATCTCGAATACCGAGGTGGAAGCATCACGCTCGCCCCACGGTTTGAGCATCACGAAAGCCAGGCCCGAACTCTGGCCACGACCGGCGAAGTTGAAGCCGTTCACGGTAAACACCGATTTCACGCCTTTGCCTTCGCCCGGCTCGCCTTCCTTGTCGTTGAGAAGGAACGCGCGCATATCGTCGATGACTTTTTGCGTCCGTTCAGCCGAAGAGCCGACTGGTGTCTGCACCTGGGCAAAGATCACGCCCTGGTCTTCATCGGGCAGGAACGCAGCAGGGATGCGCATGAACAGCCAGATCATGCCGGCGATGATCAGCGCGTACACCAGGAACGCCGGGATCTTGTGCTTGATCATGTTGCCCACGCCGCGCTCGTAGCTCAGTACGCCACGGTCGAAGGTGCGGTTGAACCAGCCGAAGAAACCACGCTTGGGTTGGCCGTGCTTCTCGGGGTCGATCGGCTTGAGCATGGTGGCGCACAAGGCCGGGGTGAAGATCAGGGCAACCAGTACCGACAGCGCCATCGCCGAGACAATGGTGATGGAGAACTGTTTGTAGATCACACCGGTGGAACCACCGAAGAACGCCATCGGCAACAGTACCGCCGACAGTACGAGGGCAATACCCACCAAGGCGCCCTGGATCTGGCCCATGGATTTGATCGTCGCGTCTTTCGGCGATAAGTGCTCCTCGGCCATTACCCGCTCAACGTTTTCGACCACAACGATGGCATCGTCCACCAGCAAGCCGATGGCCAGGATCATGCCGAACATGGTCAGGGTGTTGATGGTGAAGCCAAACGCGGCCAGGATCCCGAAGGTACCCAGCAATACCACCGGCACCGTCATGGTGGTGATGATGGTGGCGCGGAAGTTCTGCAGGAACAGGAACATCACCAGGAACACCAGCACGATTGCTTCGACCAGGGTGTCGACGACACCGGAGATCGATTCGGTCACTACAGGCGTGGTGTCATAGGGCACCACAGCCTTCATGCCAGGCGGGAAGAACGGTTCGAGCGACGCCACAGTGGCGCGGATGGCTTTGCCGGTGTCCAGCGCGTTGGCGCCCGACGCCAGCTTGATCGCCATACCCGAAGCGGGCTTGCCGTTGAACTGTGCAGCAATGCTGTAGTTCTGGCCACCCAGCTCAATACGGGCGACATCCTTCAGGCGTACCTGTGAACCATCGGTATTGACCTTCATCAGGATATTGCCGAACTGCTCGGCCGTCTGCAGGCGGGTCTTGCCGATGATCGTGGCGTTCAACTGGGTGCCGGGCAGGGCAGGCAGGCCGCCCAGTTGGCCGGTGGCCACCTGTACGTTCTGTGCGGAAATCGCCGTGCTGACATCCACCGGCGTCAGCTGGTAATTGTTCAGCTTTGCCGGGTCAAGCCATATACGCATGGCGTACTGCGAACCGAACACCTGGAAGTCACCCACACCAGCGGTCCGTGAAATCGGGTCCTGGATGTTCGAGACGATGTAGTTGGAGAGGTCGTCCTTGGTCATGCTGCCGTCTTCCGACACCAGACCGATTACCATCAGGAAGTTCTTCACCGACTTGGTCACGCGGATACCCTGCTGCTGCACTTCTTGCGGCAGCAGTGGGGTCGCCAGGTTTAGCTTGTTCTGCACCTGAACCTGAGCGATGTCCGGGTTAGTGCCCTGGTTGAACGTCACGGTAATCGTCATGCTGCCGTCGGAGTTACTGTCCGAGGAAACATAACGCAGGTTGTCGATACCGTTGAGCTGTTGCTCGATGACCTGTACCACGGTGTCCTGCACGGTTTGTGCGGACGCGCCTGGGTAGGTCACCTGAATATCAATGGCGGTCGGCGCAATGGCCGGATACTGGTTGATGGGCAACTTCATGATCGAAAGTGCCCCGACCAGCATGATCACCAGGGCAATTACCCAGGCGAAAATGGGACGGTCGATAAAAAATTTCGACATGGATTACTCCCCTTTGCCAGCAGCGGCAGCAGGAGCAGCAGCGGAACCTGCGGGCTTGGCGTTGTCAGCGTCCTTGACCTTGACCTCAGCGCCCGGCTTGACGTACTGCAGCCCTTCGGTGATCAGGCGGTCCCCGGCGTTCAGGCCTTTTTCCACCAGCCAGTAGGCGCCGGCGGTGCGGTTGGCCACCAGTTCACGCTGCTCGACATTGTTGTCGGCGTTGACGATCAGCGCTGTTGGAATACCCCTGAGATCACGGGTCACGCCTTGCTGCGGTGCCAGGATGGCTTTGCTGTTCACACCGGCTTGCAATTGGGCGTGTACGAACATGCCCGGCAGCAGGGTGTGGTCAGGGTTAGGGAACACTGCGCGCAGGGTGACCGAGCCGGTGGTCTGGTCGACCGAGACTTCGGAGAACTCCAGCTTGCCGTCCTGGCCGTAATCGCTGCCGTCTTCCAGGGTCAACTTGACCTTGGCGGCATTCGCACCGGCTTTTTCCAGCTGGCCGCTTTCCAGGTCGCGGCGCAGTTTCAGCATTTCAGCCGACGACTGCGTGACGTCGACGTAGATCGGGTCCAATTGCTGGATCACGGCCATCGCATCGGCCTGGCCGTTGCTGACCAGTGCGCCTTCGGTGACGGCAGAACGGCCGATACGCCCGGAAATCGGCGCGTACACCTTGGTGTAACGCACATTGATCTGGGCGGTTTGAACGTTTGCTTCGGCAGTCATGCGGTTCGCGACGGCGGTGTCGTATTCCTGACGGCTGACGGCTTGTTCATCAACCAACTGCTTGTAGCGATCGGTGATGGACTTGGTCTGGGTCAGCGTGGCTTGTGCGCTTTTCAGGGTGGCCTCATAGACCGACGGATCGATCTGATACAGCTGCTGGCCTTCCTTCACGTCGGCGCCTTCTTTGTACAGACGCTTGAGGATAATGCCGTTGACCTGAGGGCGAACTTCCGCGATGCGGTAGGCGGTGGTGCGGCCTGGTAGCTCGGATGTCAGAGTAAAGGCTTGCGGTTGAAGGGTGACCACGCCGACCTGAGGGATTTGAGCGGGCGGAGCCGCTTCTTCCTTTTTACATCCGCTGAGCAGCGATGCCAGGGCGACGGCAGTGACCAGAGCGGTAACAGCTGGCTTAAGTTGCATGAAGATCCTCGGGTCAGGCGCGCAGGGTGCGCACAAGAAGGGTGGAAGGGTAAAAAACAGGCTGTGAGTAGATAAGTAGCTTGCTACGCAATATACTTACGTTCATGGTTGTTTGTAAACTCTTGACAGGCTTCGCGCAATGTTGACAAAGCAACACCCGAAGCCTCGATTCCATTACGTTCGACACCCATGACGGTGTCGTCCCACAAATATTCAGATGATCGTTCGCGTCTATTAACGTTGCGTTAACGATAGTCTCAAGTGTCCTGATTGAGGTTCTACTGCCATGGTTCGTCGCACTAAAGAGGAAGCTCAGGAAACGCGCAGCCAAATTCTTCAAGCCGCCGAGCAAGCCTTTTACGATCGCGGCGTCGCGCGTACGACGCTGGCGGACATCGCCGCGTTGGCCGGCGTGACGCGGGGCGCGATTTACTGGCACTTCAGCAATAAGTCCGACCTGTTGCAGGCGCTGCTCGACACGTTGCATGAGCCGCTGGACGAATTGGCCAGGGCCAGTGAGAGCGAGGACGAACTCGATCCATTGGGGTGCATGCGCAAGCTGCTGATTCATCTGTTTCATCAAGTGGCCCTGGACCCGAAAACCCGCCGCATCAATGAGATTCTGTTTCATAAGTGCGAATTCACCGATGAAATGTGCGACATGCGCCGCCAGCGCCAGACCCACAGTCTGGAATGCAATCTGCGCATCGGCCTGACTCTGCGTAATGCGGTCCATCGCGGGCAACTTCCGGAAAACCTCGATACCACCCGCGGTGCTGTTTGCATGCATGCCTACATCAACGGGCTGATTGGCCAGTGGCTGTTGGTCCCCGACAGCTTCCAATTGCATCAGGAAGCCGAGCGCTGGGTAGATGCAGGGCTAGACATGCTGCGTCTGAGCCCGAGCCTGCGCAATTGAAACAAAATGCGTAATTGCATCAGGTTGTGTCAACAGTAAAGCTTAAGGACGGTCAATCGTCCTTCTGCCTGATTGGTGGGATGACTTTATATACGGGCTGGTGGGCGGTTGATAGGTAGCCGCCTAAGTATTTTGTAGGGATTTTGTTGCTGTTCTGTGAAGCAATGTAGCCAGAACCTGTAGGCCGCCAACAACGTGAAAGGGGGCTTGCCCCCGATGGCAGTGGTTCAGTCAACACATACAGTGACTGACGCACCGCCATCGGGGGCAAGCCCCTTTCTCATTTGGTTTTAGTTTCGGCCGATTAAAGCGGCAGGGTCGGGTAGTCGATGTAACCCACCGGGCCCTTGCCGTAGAAGGTTTCCGGGTGTGCTTCGTTGAGCGGCGCATCGGCCTTCAGACGTGCTGGCAGATCCGGGTTGGCAATGAATGGTACGCCCCAAGCCACCGCATCCGCTTTGCCCTCGGCCAGCCAGGCATTGGCGCTGTCTTTGGTAAAGCGTTCGTTGGCGATGTATACGCCGCCGAACGCTTTTTTCAGTTGTGGGCCGAGGCTGTCGGCGCCTTCTTTTTCACGGGAGCAGATGAAGGCGATGCCACGTTTGCCCAGTTCGCTGGCGACGTAGGTGAAGGTTTCCGCGAGGTTATCGTCGCCCATGTCGTGGGAGTCGGCACGCGGTGCCAAATGCACACCCACACGCCCGGCGCCCCAGACTTCGATGGCTGCGTCGGTCACTTCCAGCAGCAGGCGCGCACGGTTTTCCAGGGAGCCGCCGTAGTTATCGGTGCGCTGGTTGGTGCTGCTTTGCAGGAACTGGTCGAGCAGGTAGCCGTTGGCGCCGTGGATTTCCACGCCGTCAAAACCAGCGGCCTTGGCGTTTTCGGCACCGGTGCGGTAGGCGTCGATGATGTCGGCGATTTCAGCTGTTTCCAGGGCGCGCGGGGTAGGGTAGTCGGCCAGTGGGCGAACCAGGCTGACGTGGCCTTTTGGCTGGATCGCACTCGGCGCCACCGGGGTTTCGCCGTTCAGGTAGGACTCATGGGAGATACGACCCACATGCCACAGTTGCAGGAAGATCTTGCCGCCCGCGCCGTGAATCGCCTTGGTCACGTTGGCCCAGCCGCGCACTTGGTCGTTGGACCAGATGCCTGGGGTGTCCGGGTAGCCCACGCCCAGCGGGGTCACGGAGGTGGCTTCACTGAGGATCAGCCCGGCGGACGCACGTTGCACGTAGTACTCAGCCATCAGTGCGTTGGGTACGCGGCCTTCATCAGCGCGGCAGCGGGTCAGCGGCGCCATGATGATGCGGTTCGACAGTTCCAGGTCGCCCAGTGTGATCGGATCGAAAATAGTCGTCATGGGAAAACACCCTTCTCTTTGAAGTTGATCAGTTGGTCGCAGGGGCCAGGTCGGCATCGCCGCCCTGACGGAAAGTAATCAGGGTTACCAGCAGCGCCAGGATCGCCAGGGCCGCTGCCGCCAGAGGCACGCTGGTCAGGCCGAAGCCGTGGGCGATCACGCTGCCGCCGACCCAGGCGCCGAGGGCGTTGCCGATGTTGAAGGCGCCGATGTTCAGGGTGGACACCAGGTTCGGTGCGGCCTTGCCGAAGGTCACCACGTTGATCTGCAACGCAGGGACAGCGGCAAACGACGCGGTAGCCCAGAGGAACAGCGTGATTTCAGTCGGGATCACCGCGACGCTGGTCCAGCTCAGTGCGGTGGATACCACCGCCATGCTGATAAACACGCCGATCAAGGTTGCGGCCAGGCGTTTGTCGGCCAGTTTGCCGCCGATGATGTTGCCCACGGTGAGGCCCAGGCCGATCAACAGCAGGGTCCAGGTCACGCCTTTGGGGGGCACGCCGGTGACATCGCCGAGCAGCGGCGCAACATAGGTGAAGAGGGTGAACATCGATGCGGCGAACAGCGCAGTCATGCTCAGCGACAACCAGATGCCGGCACCTTTGAGGGCGGCCAGTTCGGCGCGCATGTCGAGTTTTTCTTCGTCACGCTTGGCTGGCAGGAAGCGGATCAGGCCGATCAACGCCACCACACCAATCACCGTCACCGCCCAGAAGGTCGAGCGCCAGCCGGCTTCCTGGCCCAACGCGGTGCCCAGCGGCACGCCGAGTACGTTGGCGAGGGTCAAACCAGTGAACATCAATGCCACGGCCGAAGCGCGTTTGTTGGCTGGCACCAGGTTGGCCGCCACCACCGAGCCGATCCCGAAGAACGCGCCATGGCATAGCGCGGTAACCACGCGGGCAAACATCAGCACGTTGTAGTCGCTGGCCAGGGCGCAGAGCAGGTTGCCGACAATAAAGATGCCCATCAACGCTACCAGTGCGGCCTTGCGCGGCAGCTTGGCGGTGGCCAGTGCCATGAAGGGCGCGCCAATGGCTACGCCTAAGGCATAACCGGTGACCAGCCAGCCGGCGCCGGGGATCGACACGCCGAGGTCTGCCGCCACATCGGGCAACAGGCCCATGATGACGAACTCGGTGGTGCCGATGGCGAAGGCGCTCAGGGCCAGTATGAGTAGCGAGAGGGGCATTTGGGTTTCCTTGTTACAGCGCTGCGTTGTCGTCAGCGCTGAGTTCTGTGGTGAGCGCCGCAAGGAAGGCCTGGATGGTTTCCTCGTTGCGTTTGAAGAAGTGCCACTGCCCGGCCTTCTGGCTACTGATCAAACCCGCCCGTTGCAAGGTGGCCAGGTGGGCCGACACGGTCGACTGGGACAAGCCGCAGCGTTGGTCGATCTGACCGGCACAGATGCCGTATTCGTGGTTATGCAGTTGCTCGGGGAATTGCACTTTCGGGTCTTTGAGCCAGGTGAGGATGTCTCGTCGTACTGGGTGCGCCAGGGCTTTTATTATTTCGTCGAGGTCGATGGACATGGCAGGTGCTCAGTGTCGTAAAGCGTTATATCGCGATGAGGCGAACATTAAATCGTTATATCCCGATATACCAATATGATTTTGGTCTTAACTCAGCCCAAATCGTTATATCGGGTTATAACGATACGTTGACGGCAGTGCTAGACTGCGCGCTATGAATTATCTCGCACATCTGCATCTGGGCGGCCAACTTCCTGCACAACTGCTGGGCAGCCTCTATGGCGATTTCGTCAAAGGTCGCCTGCAGGGCCAGTTCAGCCCGCCCATCGAAACGGCGATCCAGCTGCATCGCTCCATCGACCGCTTCACCGACAGTCACCCGCGGGTGGGAGAGGCGTTGTCGCGTTTCAGCCTCACCCGCAGGCGTTATGCGGGAATCGTCCTCGACGTGTTTTTCGATCACTGCCTGGCGCGGGACTGGGCTCTGTATGCCGACCAACCCTTGGAGCACTTCACTTCGCAGGTGTACCGCGTGCTGGCGGCCGAACCGCAGTTACCGGGGCGCTTGGCGCAGATTGCGCCGTATATGGCGGCGGATGATTGGTTGGGTTCGTACCGCGATTTTGCGGTGATGGAGCAGGTGTTGCGGGGGATTTCGCGACGGCTGACACAACCCCAGGAATTAGGGTTTGCGATGCAGGAATTGCGTGAGTTGTATGAGCCGTTGAGTGAAGACTTCCGGATCTTCTACCCCGAACTGCAAGCCTTCGCGCATAACCACCTGACAACACAAAGCTAAATGTGGGAGGGGGCTTGCTCCCGATTACGGTGTGCCAGCCACCACTGATGCTGGCTGATCCACTGCTATCGGGAGCAAGCCCCCTCCCACATTTGGAACAGTGTCTGGCTCATATCACGCGGCAAAGGCTGGTCGCGTCGCTACTTGTTCAGTCTCCGGCACCGGCCCAAACAACGCTCTCTGCACCGCCTGCTGCGCCTGATGCGCCAGCGCCGCGCGTTCCTGCCCGGCGCAGGCAATCGGCTTGAGCACATGGATCTCCACATCGCCCTGATCATTGCCGAACAAGCGCATCAGGTGCGACAGCAAATCATCATCGCCAATAAACGGTGCCAATGGGTCCACTTGCCCATCGCGCAGATAACGAATCGCCACCGGTTGAAGCGCCACGTCCGCATCAATCGCACTGGCCAGCAAGCGTCCGTGGAAGGTACGCAGGCTGCGCCCGTCGGTGGTGGTGCCTTCGGGGAACATCAGCAATGGATGCTGTTGTTCCAGGTGACGGGTCATCTGCTTGCGGATCAATTGGCTGTCGCCCGAACCACGACGGATAAACAGGCTACCGGCCTTGGCTGCCAACCATCCCGCCACCGGCCAGGTGCGTACTTCCGCCTTGGACAGGAACGACATCGGCGCCACCGCGCCCAGCAACGGAATATCGGTCCAGGACACGTGATTGCTCACCCACAGCATCGGCTGCGTCGGCAACTCACCGTGCACGGTCACGCGAAAGGGCAGGGCGTTGGTCAGCCGCGCCATAAAGAATCGCGACCAACGCTGGCGCCGCACCATGGAGTTGGCGATGCCCAAGCGCTCGAACACACCAAACACACTGGCCATGCTTAAACCCAGCGCCACGACCACCAGCACGCGGGCAATGCGCCCGTACATGCGCAGGCGGCTCATCACATGGCCGCCTTGAAGTGGCGCGCATAACGCGGGCACAACTCATCGCGCTTGAGCAGGATGAACACGTCGGCCACCTGGAAATCTTCATCCCAGCACGGCTCGCCGCAGATCTTTGCGCCCAGGCGCATGTAGGCCTTGAGCAGCGGAGGCATCTCCGCGATTACGTTGGTCGGCAGGTCCAGCGCCGGCAGCGGTTTTTTCGGTTCGGCGCGCAGGTGTTCGTTGCACAGGTAGCGTTCGCGCAGGCGCTGCATGATTGCGTGGGCCTGGATGCCGCCGTCGTGCATCGGGATGCTCGCGCAGCCCATCAAATAGCTATAGCCGCCTTGGTTGAGGACTTCAGCCAACTCGCCCCACAGCACAGCGATGGTGCCTCCGTTACGGTAGGCCGGGTCGACGCAGGTGCGGCCGATTTCCAGGATTGGGCCTTGCAGGTGCAGCAAGCCGTGCAGGCTGAATTCTTCTTCGCTGTAGAACCGGCCCAAGGTGCTGGCAGCCTGGTGGTCGAGCAAACGGGTGGTGGCGACGAGTCGTCCGCTGTTCAAATCCCGCACGCCGATGTGGCTGCAGTGAACATCATAGTCATCCATGTCCAGACCCAGTTCCGCGCCTTTCAGCTTGGCGTTGAACTCGCCGCTGAATACGTTGAACCGCAGGGCCTGGGCTTCCTGCAACGCTTGTGCGCCAACCAGGCGTTCGGCTTGCAGACGGCGTTCATTGCCGGTGTCGCTGATGCGGGCGATCTGAGTCATGGCGAATCTCCGAGTGCCAGCCACGTTCCGGCCGGTCGACTTGTTTGTCCAAACTCAGGCTATGTAGGCTCGGTGTCATCTCCATGAAGTTATGGTGACGCTTGGATGACAGCCCCTTTGTCGCAAATCTGTCATCACCCTCGGCTAGGCTCGCGGGCTTGAATGCCCCCTTGAGTCTGTGTCCATGGTCAGAGGCCTGCTGTGCGTTGCCCTGCTGTTTGCCACCGTTACCGCCCGCGCCGACACCTGGCCCGACAAGGACTGGGCCAAGGGCACGCCGCTCGCCGGGCCCGCCACCCAAGCACTGGATGCCTACGCGTTCCCGCCGCGTGACGATGCCACTCGCCAAGGCGTTCGCACCGATGCGCTGCTGGTGATCCGCGACGGCCAGATCATCTATGAACGCTACGCCGCGCCCACCACCGCCGACACGCCGCACCTGACCTGGTCCATCAGCAAGAGCCTGATGGCCACCGTTCTGGGCGTCGCCTATGGCGATAATCGCTTCAAACTGACTGACCCGGTGGCGCGCTTCTACCCGCCGATGAAGCAACATCCCACGGTGACCATGGCCGACCTGCTGCACTGGGCCTCGGGCCTGGACTGGCAGGAAGACTACGAATACGCCCCGCTGAAATCCTCGGTGGTGGCGATGCTCTATACCCGTGGCCGTGCCGATATGGCTGAGTTCGCCGCCAATACCGAATCCTTCAGTGCACCGGGCCAGGTCTTCCGCTATTCCAGCGGCGACAGCAATATTTTGTCCGCCGCGCTCAAAGGCATGCTGGGTCACAAGGCTTATATGAGTTACCCGTGGGATGCGCTGTTCAAGCCGCTGGGCATTCGCAACGCCACGTGGGAAACCGATGCCGATGAAACCTTCGTCGCCTCGTCCTATGCCTACCTGACCGCGCGCGATTTGGCCCGCGTCGGTTTGCTGATGGCGCGGGACGGTCGCTGGGGCGAGCAACAATTGCTGCCTGAAGACTGGGTGGCTTTCAACCGCCAGCCCTTCGCCAACTACAAGGCCGGTCAGGACGAAGCCGTCCCTGGCGGTCATTGGTGGCTGAACCAGGGCACCCCGCGACCCTGGCCCGACGCCCCCGCCGACACCTTTGCCGCCCTCGGCCATTGGGGCCAGGCGCTGTACGTGATGCCCACCGAACACCTGGTGATCGTGCGTTACGGCGACGATCGCGACGGCAGCTACCGCCACAACGAACTGCTCAAACGCGTGCTCGCGGCGGTGCAACCATGATCCGTCGTCGGCCGTTTACCAGTGTCTTTTTACTGTTGGTCCTGGGCCTGCTGGGTTGGATCTGGCACGAGCGCGTTAACCTGCAAGCCTTCCCCGACATCATTGCGGCGTATACCGCCAAGGAGTATTGCTCGTGCCGGTATGTGGCGAACAATCCAGCCGATTATTGCCGGGGATATGTGAAGCAGTACGTGCCCACCAGTGCGTTCAGTGATAACCCGGAGCGCAGTGAAGTGACGGCGAGCGGGTTGGGGCGTACGCACCGTGCACGCTGGTTCGGCGACCGCCAGGGCTGTCGCCTGAGTCCTTGACCCGTCTCGCTTCCACATTGGATTTGCGCCGCTTGTGACATTGCGCTTAAGGTTCGTGCAGGTTTTTTCCCCACGAGTCCTTAATGTTCAACGCGTCTGTTATCAAACCCCTGGCCTTTGCCCTGCTGGTCGCTGCCGCCGTACCCGCCCACGCCGATTGGTACCTGGACAACGAGTCCTCGCGCCTGTCGTTCGTCACCACCAAAAACACCGAGATCGCTGAAGTCCATCGCTTCCTGGTGCTGCACGGTAAGGTCGACAGCAAGGGCGCGGCGCAATTGGAAGTGGAGCTGGAGTCGGTCAACAGCAGCATCCCGCTGCGTGACGAGCGCATGCGCAATCAGCTTTTCGAGATCAAGACTTTTCCTGATGCGCTGATCAGTGCACAGATCAACCTGCAACCGATCAATGACCTTGCCCCTGGCGCGCAACTGGAATTGCGCCTGCCGCTGAACGTCACCTTGCACGGCAAAACCCAGACCTACAGCGCAGAACTCCTGGCCACGCGCCTGGATGACCGGCGTTTCCAGGTGGTGACCCTGGAACCTGTGGTGTTGCACGCCGAGGACTTCGACCTGGCACCGGGTGTGGCGGCATTGCGTGAAGCGGCGGGGCTCAAGTCGATCAGCTTGTCGGTGCCGGTGGGTGCGGTGCTGATTTTTACGGCGCGCTGACGTGAGCGGCGCGGTGTTCCCGTGGCGCAGCGCCAACCGTTTCGAGTTGTTGATCGACGGACCGAATTTCTTTCCACAAATGCTCGTGGGCATTGCCCGCGCTGAGCGCCAGGTGGATCTTGAGTTGTACTTGGTGGAGGCGGGCGCGTGCGCCGAAGCGCTGGTGCAGGCGCTGGTGCTCGCCGCCGAACGTGGCGTGCTGGTGCGTTGCCTGTTCGACGACTACGGCAGTCTCGCGTTCACCCTGGGACTGCGTAAGCGTTTGACCGATGCCGGTGTGGTGCTGCGTTTCTACAATCGCCTGAGCTGGCGCCGTTGGATGCGCAACCTGTACCGCGACCACCGCAAGCTGCTGCTTATCGACCAGAATATCGCCGTGGTCGGCGGCACAGGCGTCACCGATGAATTCTGGACGCCGGGCGAAGACACCGCCGAATGGCACGAAGTGATGGTGCAGATCAGCGGCCCGCTGGTGCTGGATTGGCAGGCGCTGTTCGATCGCCAATGGCACGCCAACGTGGCGCGCCGGGAGTGGAAACCGGCCACCCATTTCGGCTTGCCGCGCCTGCCCAAAGTACCAGCGACCGGCCCGGGACTGGGCCGTGTCGCGTATGCGGACGCCCGTCAGCACCGCGACATCCTGCAATCGCTGATCCGCGCGCTCAACAGCAGCAAGACACGAATCTGGCTGGCCACGCCGTATTTCTTGCCCACATGGGGCGTGCGCCGTGCCTTGCGCCGGGCGGCAGGGCGTGGGGTAGATGTGCGTTTGCTGCTCACCGGCCCGCGTACCGATCACCCGTCGGTGCGTTACGCCGGGCATCGTTATTACCCACGCTTATTACGCTCGGGCGTGCAGATCTTTGAATACCAGCCGTGCTTTTTGCACCTGAAAATGGTGCTGGTGGACGATTGGGTCAGCATCGGCTCGTGCAACTTCGACCACTGGAATCTGCGCTTCAACCTGGAAGCCAACCTTGAAGCGTTGGACCCGGAATTGACGCTGGCGGTGGAAGGCAGTTTCGAACGGGATTTTGCCCAGAGTCAGGCGGTGAGCCTGGATGCTTGGAAGGCGCGACCGTTGTGGCGGCGGGTGAAGCAGCGGGTGTGGGGGTGGATTGATCGGTTGGTGGTGAACGTGCTGGACCGACGCGGCTAGCAAGAACACTGAGATCAAATGTGGGAGAGGGCTTGCCCCGATAGCGATGACTCAGCTCCAGATCTGCTGGCTGGTACACCGCAATCGGGGGCAAGCCCCCTCCCATATTGTTTGAGCGCGTCAGGCCTTAGAGCAGTTCGAACGTCTGCTGCTGCACATCCCGGGAGTCTAGGCCGATCTGCACATTGAACTCGCCGGGTTCCGCCGCGTACTTGAGCTGGGTGTTGTAGAACTTCAAGTCTTCCTCGGTGATGGTGAAGTGCAAGGTGCGCTCTTCACCAGCCTTGAGCATGATTTTCTGGAAGTTCTTCAGTTCTTTGATCGGACGGATCATCGAACCCGCGACGTCCTGGATATACATCTGCACCACGGTTTCGCCGTCGACCTTGCCGGTGTTCTGCACCGTGACGCTGGCGTCGAGCTTGCCGGTCTTGTTCAGGGTGGTGGACGACAGCGCCATATCCGACAGGCTGAACGTGGTGTAGCTCAGGCCATAACCAAACGGGAACAGCGGCCCGGTGGTGTCATCGAAGTACTGCGAGGTGTAGTTGCCCGGTTTGCCTGGGGTAAACGGCCGGCCGATGGTCAGGTGGTTGTAGTAGGTCGGAATCTGGCCCACGGAGCGTGGGAACGTAATCGGCAGCTTGCCCGACGGGTTGTAGTCACCGAACAGCACGTCGGCGATGGCGTTGCCGCCTTCGGTGCCGGCGAACCAGGTTTCCAGGATCGCGTCGGCCTGTTGGTTCTCTTCCAGGATCGACAGCGGGCGGCCGTTCATCAGCACCAGCACCAGCGGCTTGCCGGTGGCCTTAAGCGCCTTGATCAGGTCGCGCTGGCTTTGCGGGATGTTCAGGTCGGTGCGGCTCGACGATTCGTGGGACATGCCACGGGACTCACCCACGGCCGCGACTATCACGTCGGCATCCTTGGCCGCTTTGACGGCCTCATCGATCAGCACCTGCGGTGCGCGCTTGTCATCCACTACTTCTGGGGCATCGAAGTTGAGGAAGTTGAGATAGTCCACCACCGCCTTGTCGTTGGTGATGTTGGCGCCACGGGCGTAGATGATCTTGCCTTTCTCGCCGATGACCGCATTCAAACCGTCGAGCAGGGTCACCGATTGCTCCGGCTTACCGGCTGCAGCCCAACTGCCCATCATGTCGATCGGCGCCTTGGCCAGTGGGCCCACGAGCGCGATGGTCGCGGATTTTTTCAGTGGCAGGGTGTTGTTCTGGTTTTTCAGCAATACCAGGCTGCGCCGCGCGATATCGCGGGCCTCGGCGCGGTGCAGGCGGCTGTCGGCATAGGTGTCTGCCGGGTCATCCTCGGCCTTGCCGATGCGCAGGTACGGGTCCTTAAACAGGCCCATGTCGTACTTGGCGCCGAGCACTTCGCGCACGGCGTTGTCGATGTCGCTCTGTTCGATCTCACCGGACTTGAGCAGCCCAGGCAATTCCTTGCCGTACAGCGAGTCGTTCATGCTCATGTCGATGCCGGCCTTGATCGCGAGCTTCGCGGCTTCACGCCCGTCCTTGGCCACGCCGTGCTTGATCAGTTCGAAGATCGCGCCATGGTCGCTGACGGCCAAGCCTTTGAAGCCCCAGTCCTTGCGCAGCAGGTCGTTCATCAGCCAGGTGTTGGCAGTGGCAGGCACGCCGTTGATCGAGTTGAGCGCCACCATAACGCCGCCGGAGCCGGCCTTGATCGCCGCGTGGTACGGCGGGAGGTAGTCCTGGTACATCTTGACCGGGCTCATATCGACCACGTTGTAGTCGCGGCCGCCTTCCACCGCGCCGTACAGGGCGAAGTGCTTGACGCTGGCCATGATGCTGTCGGCATTTGCGGGGCTGGCGCCCTGGAAGGCCCGGACCATGACTTCGGCGATTCGCGACACCAGGTAGGTATCTTCGCCGAAACCTTCGGAGGTACGGCCCCAGCGTGGGTCGCGGGAGATGTCGACCATCGGCGCGAAGGTGATGTCGAGGCTGTCAGCGGCGGCTTCCTGTGCAGCGATGCGCCCTGAGCGGCCGATGGCGTCCATGTCCCAGCTGGAGGCCAGGGCCAGGCTGATCGGGAAGATGGTGCGGTGACCGTGGATCACGTCATAGGCGAAGAACATCGGGATCTTCAAGCGGCTGCGCATGGCCGCGTCCTGCATCGGACGGTTTTCCGGGCGGGTGATGGAGTTGAACGTGCCACCGATGCGGCCGGCGGCGATTTCCTTGCGGATCAGCTCGCGGGGCATTTCGGGGCCGATGCTGATCAGGCGCAATTGGCCGATCTTCTCATCGAGGGTCATCTGCTTGAGCAGGTCGCTGACGAAGGCGTCCTTGTCTTTAAGCGCAGCAGGCTTTGTTTCTGCCCAGACGGGGTGGGTGGCCAGCGTGGCAACAAGGCCGAGCAAACACAGCTTCTTCATGAATATCCTTTTTCGGCTCACTGCACAGCAAACATGCGCTGTTCTGCCAAAATGTGGGGAACATATGTTGTTGTTCGAGTGTTATTGCAGAAAATGCACCACACTTCTGAACTCTTATTTGCGCTGGGCATCTTTTTAGCTGAATGATTCGATGCAATCCAGTAGTGGGAGCGGATTATGCCCCAAGCGCGCGGTTTATAGGGTCAGTCGTCAAATTCCATCAAGATTGCTC
Organism: Pseudomonas sp. H1_D04; assembly: GCF_054683855.1. Lineage (NCBI taxonomy): Bacteria > Pseudomonadati > Pseudomonadota > Gammaproteobacteria > Pseudomonadales > Pseudomonadaceae > Pseudomonas > Pseudomonas sp. H1_D04. Next base: position 620,239 of record NZ_CP162826.1, on the reverse strand, counting down.
AGGAGAGACACCATGCAAGCAGCACAAAGTTACCGCTGGGGCTTCAAAGCCGCAGCTTTGCTATTGATCAGCACGGTGCTGAGCGGTTGCGGCATCAACACTATCCCCACCCTGGACGAACAGGCCAAAGCCGCCTGGGGCCAGGTGCAGAACCAATACCAACGCCGCGCCGACCTGATCCCTAACCTGGTGGAAGTGGTCAAAGGCTACGCTGCCCATGAACAAGACACCCTCACCGCCGTGATCGAAGCGCGGGCCAAGGCCACCTCGATCCAGGTCGACGCCAGCACCCTCGACAATCCCGAGAAACTCAAACAGTTCCAGCAAGCCCAGGACGGTTTGAGCGGCGCGCTTAGCCGCTTGATGGTGGTGTCCGAGCGCTACCCGGACCTTAAGGCCAACCAGAACTTCCTGGCCCTGCAATCCCAGCTTGAAGGCACCGAAAACCGTATCGCCGTGGCCCGTCGTGATTTCATCCAGGCCGTGCAGGCCTACAACACAGAGATCCGCACCTTCCCAGGTCGTCTGTGGCACAGCGTGATGTACAGCGACTTGCCGATCCGCCAAACGTTTGAAGCCACCAGTGCCGATGCCGATAAAGCACCGCAAGTGAAGTTCAAGTAAGCCGATGCGCTTATTACGGATAGGGCTGGCACTGTGGCTGCTGGCCTGCGTGGGCGTGGCCCAGGCAGCGCTGACCTTCCCGGAGTTGACCGGACGGGTGGTCGACAACGCCCAGATGATCGACCCGACGGTGCGCGCGCAGTTGTCCCAGCAGTTGCAGGCGCTGGAGCAAACCGCCGGCGACCAGATCGTGGTGGTCACCGTGCCTGACCTGCAAGGCGTGCCTATTGAAGACTTCGGTTATCAACTGGGGCGCCACTGGGGCATTGGCCAGAAGGGCAAGGACAACGGCGCGCTGTTGATCGTCGCCCGCGATGAGCGCAAATTGCGCATCGAAGTCGGTTACGGCCTGGAAGGCGTGCTGACCGATGCGCAGTCCTGGGTGATCATCAACCAGGTGATCACCCCCAAATTCAAAACCGGCAATTTCAGCCAGGGCATCAGCGACGGGGTGGCCGCGATGATCCAGGTGGTGGGCGGTGAGCCATTGGCGGTACCGGCCCATGTGGCCGATGCCAATTTTGCCAAGGATAATCCCGGGTTTTCCATCGGCCTGGTTATCCTGCTGATTGGCGTGTTGTGGCTTTGCAACCGTATGGGCCTGCCGGTGGGCGCGATCCTGCTGGCGATTCTCAGCAGCAGTGGACGCGGCGGGGGAGGCGGTGGCGGCGGTGGTTTTCGCGGCGGCGGTGGCGGCTTCGGCGGCGGCGGTGCTTCAGGTGGCTGGTGATGACAATAACTAGAAAAGAGCATGTACAACCATGGCATTACTGACTGAACACGAGCAACGCCAAGTCGCTGAGGCGATTGCCCGGGTCGAGCAACAGACCGACGCCGAGTTGGTTACCGTGCTGGCCGCGCGTGCCGACGATTACGCCTACATCCCCTTGTTGTGGGCCAGCTTGATCGCCTTGGTGGTGCCGGGTGTGGTGCATTACCTGTCCGGCTACCTGACCATGTACACCTTGCTGCTGGCGCAATGGGCGACGTTCATCGTGTTGTGCCTGGTGTTCCGCTTGCCCAAGGTCACGACCCGCTTGATCCCGCGCTCCGTGCGGCACTGGCGCGCTTCCAACCTGGCGCGCCGGCAGTTTCTGGAGCAGAACCTGCACCACACGCTGGGCAGTACCGGGGTGCTGATTTTTGTCAGCGAGGCGGAGCGTTATGTGGAAATCCTGGTGGACGATGGCATCTCCAGCCGCCTGGATGACAGTCATTGGGATGGGATCGTCAGGGCGTTTACCCAGCAGGTGAAACAGGGGCAGACGCTGGCTGGGTTTATTGCGTGTATCGATGCATGCGGTGAATTGCTGAAGGTGCATGTGCCGGTAACGCAGACCCGCAATGAACTGCCAAACCGGCTGGTCGTACTGGAATAGCCCCGCCACCACTGGCTGAAAATGTGGGAGGGGGCTTGCCCCCGATTGCAGAGTGTCAGTCAACGATGTTCCAACTGATCCACGGCTATCGGGGGCAAGCCCCTCCCACATTTGAGTCTGCGGTGACCACTGGTCAAATAACTCCGTGCCCTGGTGGACTATCCCCCCTAAAATGCCCGGCATTCCCAGCCCGAGGCGTTTTTGTTCATGTCCGTCACCGCTCAACCTGTCCGCCCTGCGCCGGATCATCACGCCCAGTTCATCGAACTGTTGAGCACAAGCCTTGCGCAGAACGCCTTTATCAAGCTGGTGCTGGCCAAGTACGTCGGTGACGAAGCCGAGCTTCAGCGGCTGATCATCAAGGCGGTGACCGTCAAGGAGCAGCCATGCCTGTCCTTCGTCTACCGCTACAAGACCCGTGACATCACCAAGAACTTGCCGCTGGCCGACGGCGTGGCGGCGATTGCCGAGCTGCTGCCGGCGTCGTTCAAGAATGCGCACTTGCTGTCGCTGACCGACGAAGCCCAGTTGGAATACAGCAAGAAGAACAAAAGCTCGCTGTTCAAAAGCAAGCCACAGCAACTGCGCGAGGCACCTTCGGCGGAGCATAACCGTGAGAAGAACCGCTTCCTCGACTTGAGCCGGCCGTTCCTCGCCGATCTGGGCGTGACCGACGCCAAGCAGGCGCTGATCCCGTCGATGTCGCGCAAGTGGAAGCAGATCAACAAGTTCATCGAAGTGTTCAGCCATGCACTGACCTCGTCACCGCTGAAGCTGGATCAACCGGTGCGTGTCGCCGACTTTGGTTCGGGCAAGGGCTACCTCACGTTTGCGATCCACGACTACCTGCGCAACACCCTCAAGGCCGAAGGCGAAGTTACCGGCGTTGAATTGCGCGAAGACATGGTGACCCTGTGCAACACCGCCGCTGCGCGCCTGGAACACCCGGGTCTGGTGTTCAAATGCGGCGACGTACGCAGCGTAGCGCCGAGCGAGCTGGACGTGATGATCGCCCTGCATGCCTGCGATATCGCCACCGACTATGCGATCCACACCGGTATCCGCTCCGGCGCGTCGATCATCATGTGTTCGCCGTGCTGCCATAAGCAGATCCGCTTGCAGATCCAGAGCCCGGTGCTGCTCAAACCGATGCTGCAATACGGTTTACACCTGGGCCAGCAAGCGGAAATGGTTACCGACAGTTTGCGAGCATTGTTTCTCGAAGCCTGTGGATACGAGACGAAAGTGTTCGAGTTCATCTCGTTGGAACACACCAACAAGAACAAGATGATCCTCGCGGTCAAGCGTAACGAGCCGGTGGACAATACGCAGTTGCTGGAGAAGATTCAGGAACTCAAGGCGTTCTACCACATCACTGAACACTGCCTGGAAACCCTGCTGCGCGCGGATGGCTACCTGGCCTGAACACTGCTCAAATGTGGAAGGGGGCTTGCCCCCTTCCACATTTAGACTGCACTTGGCTTGGGAACCGGCGCAGGTTGCACCGCCGTCTTGCGCCCCAGCATTACCGTCACAATCACCCCGCACGCAAACACCCATGTAATTGGCTCGATATGTTCCCCAAAGAACAACGCCGAAAACGCGATGGTGAAGAAGATCTGCAACAGCTGGATCTGGCTGACCCGCGCAATGCCGCCCATGGCCAACCCGGCGTACCAGGCAAAGAACCCCAGGAACTGCGAGAACAGCGACACATACCCAAACGCCCACCAGGTACGCATGGAAATCGCACCTTGATGCTGCGCCGCCAAGTACCACACCGGCCCGATCAGCACCGGCGTGGACAGCACCAGCGCCCAACAGATCACCTGCCAGCCGCCCATCTCCTTGGCTAATCGGCCGCCCTCGGCATAACCCAAACCGCCCACGGCAATCGCGCCGAGCATCAAGAGATCCCCCGCCTGGATGCTTCCGGCGCCGGTGATCAACGCATAACTCAATACCAACGCACTGCCCAATGCGGCGCAGGCCCAGAAGGCTTTCGACGGCCGTTCATGGGACAGCCATGCTGCATACAGCGCCACGCAAAGCGGTTGCAGACCGTTGACCAGCGCACCATGGGACGCCGGCAAGGTTTGCATGGCCCACGCCGACAGCACCGGGAAACCGAGAATGACCCCGGCGATCACCAGGCACAAACCCCGCACCTGGCGCCAGGTCGGCCAGCGCTCACGGCGCCACAGCAACAGCGCCGCCGCCGGTACCGCCGCGAACAACGCTCGGCCCAGGCCATTGAGCAACGGGTGGATTTCCTGCACCACGATACGGGTGAAGGGCAGGGTCAGGCTGAAGATGATGACGCCCAGCAGGCCGAGGGCCATGCCGGTGTTTTCGCGCGAGCTCATGGGGGCAACCGAAATCTAGAGGGCTTCAAGGGAAGCCCATATAGCCACAACCCCCGTCGAACGCGGGCCTACAGCTGGATACGGATTTATCCGTACAGTTGATCTTGTGTGGGCGCTGGCTTGCCTGCGATTGCATCATGTCGTAGTCACTGACACACCGGGGTGTCTGCATGGCGGGCGCGCTAGCCCCGCCATAGAGCCCGCGAAAGGCATCGGCCGACAACGGGCCGGGCTTGTCTCGCGTTGAGGGGCGAAGCGCTCCCTGATGAAGACGAATGCGGTGTGTCCGCCGCTTCTCTGCGCCTGGTTTTGGGGCTGCTGCGCAGCCCTACGCGGGACAAGCCCGCTCGCTACAAGAAGGCGCTCGACTGAAATGACTCATGCAGGACTCTAGACTTAAGGGTTGGTATTTAAGCCTTTAAAGTCAGTAACTTATTTAAGTTTGATAAGGCGGGCTTGATCAGCGTTCCACAGGTACTGAGAGTGCTGGATCACCCAGTGGATGCGTGCGCGCCGCAAAAAACTTCAGCTCCACGCCGCTGCCGTCAAATAACTCCGAATACCGCCGCTTCTGCTGGCGAATAAACCCGTCACTGCGCCCCGACACCGAGATCGCCAGGGTGCTCAAATTGGCTTGGCGAATGGCATCCACCAAGTGCTGATCCTGAGGCCCAAGGCCGTGCCCAAAGATGCACAGCGCGCCTTCATAGGTCAGCAACTGCTCATAGCAGAACGACAGGTAGTCCGAACTGCGGATGGTCTTGAGCTTCTCCTGCACGGTGCCTTCGCTGACAAACAGCGGCACATCGTCCAGGGTCTTGATCGTGTTGTTGATGGCAAAGCTGCTGAGCAAGGTGCTGTCAGTCGTGGGTAATTTGCGTGCGGTGCCGTCGAGGTTTCGCACCAGGTGCAAGCCGCCGTGCAGGTACAGGATGCGTGTGGCGTCGGTGCGGGTGTTGCGCAGGTCGAAGCTGGCGTCGGCGCTGCGGAACAGATCGTCGATGCCTGGCGTGTGCAGGATCGCCCAATAGTTGAGCAGGTCATAGTTGCTGGTGAATACGGTGGAGTAACCGGCCAGTTCCGCGTTGATCGTCGCCAGTGTCGATGGCTTCACCAAGCGCCACGGGATATGCACGGCGTGGATGGTGTTGATCAATGCTTCCTTGATCGCGTAGTAGCGATTACGCGGCGCCGCCGAGCTGACCGCCAGGGCCTTGTTGACCCGGCTGGTGGTTTTCAGCGCGCCCAGGGCTTGTTCGAAACTGCGGGTTTGCAGGGCGTCGAACACACTGAGTTCGGATGGGCTGAGGGGTTTTTCTTCGACGGTGCGGGCGTTTTCGAACAGCGAGTCGTAGGCAAAGTCTTCCCAAACCGTACGGCTCGCGCCGTTGCCGATCAGAATCCCAGTGAAGTCGATGGTGCTGCGCAGGGCACTCCAGTCTTCAAGGTGGGCGTCAATATCCTGGAAATCCTTCATTGCGGCGGGCTACTCGAAATCGGCTGGGCGGTGACTTTATCACGAGCTGACGTTGATCCTGATCAAGATGCCGCAGACAACTGAGGCCGATGCTAGAGGCAGAAACGTTATCCGAGGATTCGCCATGAGCAGCACCTTCTTCATCCCAGCCGTCAACATCATGGGCACCGACTGCCTCGACGAAGCTATGAACGCCATCCGCAACTACGGTTTTCGCAAGGCGCTGATTGTCACCGACGCCGGTCTGGCCAAGGCGGGCGTCGCCAGCATGATTGCCGAGAAACTGGCGATGCAAGACATCGACTCGGTGATCTATGACGGTGCCAAACCCAACCCCAATGTCGAAAACGTCGAGAAAGGCCTGGCGCTGTTGCAGCAAAGTGCGTGTGATTTTGTGGTGTCGCTGGGCGGCGGCTCGCCCCATGACTGCGCCAAGGGCATCGCCCTGTGCGCCACCAACGGCGGGCATATCGGCGACTACGAAGGCGTGGACCAATCGGCCAAGCCGCAACTGCCGCTGGTAGCCATCAACACCACTGCCGGCACGGCCAGCGAGATGACCCGCTTCTGCATCATCACCGACGAAACCCGTCACGTGAAAATGGCCATCGTTGACCGCAACGTCACCCCACTGCTGTCGGTCAACGACCCATCGCTGATGGTTGGCATGCCTAAGGGGCTCACCGCCGCCACCGGCATGGACGCCCTGACTCACGCCATCGAAGCCTATGTCTCCACCGCCGCCACGCCGATCACCGACGCCTGCGCGATCAAGGCCATCGAACTGATCAGCGCCAACCTGCGCCTGGCCGTCCGTGATGGCAGTGACAAGGTCGCGCGGGAAAACATGGCTTACGCGCAGTTCCTCGCCGGCATGGCGTTCAACAACGCGTCCCTGGGTTTTGTGCACGCCATGGCTCACCAGCTGGGCGGGTTCTACGACCTGCCCCACGGCGTGTGCAACGCGGTGCTGCTGCCCCATGTGCAAAGCTTCAACGCCAGCGTAAGCGCCAAACGCTTGAGCGATGTAGGCCGAGCGCTGGGGGCAGACATCAAGGGCATCACCGATGAAGAGGGCGCCCAAGCTGCCATCGCCGCCATTCGTAGCCTGGCCCAGGACGTTGAAATTCCGGCGGGCCTGCGTGAGCTGGGTGCCAAGTTGCAGGATATTCCGCTGCTGGCGACCAATGCGTTGAAGGATGCGTGCGGCCTGACCAACCCACGGCGCGCGGATCAGCGTCAGATCGAGGAGATCTTTCGCAGCGCGTTTTGAGTGGGGCAGCCTCAAGCCGCAAGCGTTAAGCTACAGGTTGGATGCATTCAACTTGAGCATGAAGCTTGCGGCTTGCCGCTGAGGTCACCTTATGAGAGTTCTGTTATTCGGAGCCACCGGCATGGTTGGCCAAGGCGTTCTGCGTGAATGCCTGTTGGCTGCCGATGTCCAGGAAATCGTCGCCGTTGGCCGCACGCCCCTGACCCAGGAACACGGCAAGCTGCATCAGGTATTGCACAGCGACATGCTGGATTTCCAACCCCTGGAAAACCTGCTGCAAGGCTTTGATGCCTGCTTCTTCTGCCTCGGTGTGTCGTCGGCCGGCATGAATGAAACCACGTACACCCATCTCACCTATGACCTGACGCTCGTAGCTGCCAGCACCTTGGCGCGGCTCAATCCACAGATGACGTTTATCTACGTGTCCGGCGCTGGCACCGACAGCTCCGAGGCGGGCCATTCGATGTGGGCGCGGGTCAAAGGCAAGACCGAGAACGCGTTGCTGCGATTGCCGTTCAAGGCGGTGTACCTGTTTCGGCCGGGGATCATTCAGCCGCTGCACGGTGTGCGCTCTAAGACGCCGCTGTATCAAGCGTTTTACTCCGTGCTCGGGCCAGTGCTTTCGTTGGTGCGTCGGGTTAAGCCGGGCTGGGTGGTGAGTACGGAAACTGTCGGCCGAGCCATGTTGCAAGCGGTGCGCCATGGCGCGCCGCAACCGGTGGTGGAGCAGGGCGAGATCAATCGCCTGACGGCTGAGCGCTGCTGATGCTGTGGCCGCGCGCAACTGTGAGTTGCCTTGCGCGCCGGATGACATCACTGAAATCGATGCCAAAGGCTGATCAGCTCGCTGTTGCCAGTGCGCGTGCGGACGTGTTGCCAAACTGAATCAGCGCCACACCTCCCATCAACAACAACGCCCCAAGCACCCGTGGCGTTGTCAGTTGACGCTCCACTAGACCGAACAACCCAAAGTGATCGAGCAGCAGTGATGCAAGCATCTGTCCCGCCAACGCCAGGGCGATAAACCCCGACGCACCCAGCTTGGGCAGCAGCATCAACGCCAGCGCGATAAAGCACACACCAAACGCGCCACCGGCCCACATCCACAGCGGCGCCTTGACCATAAACGTGAAGCTGGGCAGCGGCAGACGCAGCGCCACGATCACCGGCAGCAACACCATCATGCTCACCAGCAGTGACGCCAGGGTGGCCCACAGCGGGTGGCCGAGCCCGCGCCCAAGGTTGGCATTGATTGCACTCTGAAACGGCACCACCGCCCCGGCGATTACCGCTAGCGCCAATAAACCTGCCCACTGCAACGTTGTCATGTTGGATCTCCCAGAGGTTTTGCTGGACTCTAGGCCATTCGTCGATCAAATTTAAATTCCAAATTCTTATGCTGGGTATGCAGCTGATGAATGATCTGCGCCGTATTGACCTCAACCTGTTGGTGATCCTCGACGCCTTGCTCAGCGAGCAACACGTCACCCGCGCCGCCGAGCGCGTGCACCTGAGCCAGCCGGCGGTCAGCCATGCGCTGGCGCGGTTGCGGGATGTGCTGGGTGATCCGTTGCTGGTGCGTCAGGGCGGCACGCTGGTGCCCACCGCCCGCGCATTGGAATTGGCGGCACCGCTGGCCGAAGCGTTGGCGCAGGTGCAGGCGCTACTGGCGCCGAATCGCTTTGATCCGGCATCGGCGAAGCGTCGTTTTCGTGTGGCGATGTCGGACTACAGCGCGGCGATTTTCTTACCGAGGTTGGTTCGTGTACTGCGCCGTGAAGCACCGGGCATCGACCTGCAAATCATCCAGACCAGCCGCGAAGGCATGGTTGACGGCGTGCTCAATGGCGACCTTGACCTGGCCGCTGGCGTGTTCCCCGATATGCCTGCTGAACTGCGTACTACGCCCTTGTTCGACGAGCATTACACCTGTCTGGTGGACCGTAGCAGCCTGCCGCATGACGGCTCTCTCGACCTGCCCACCTACCTCTCGCGCCCCCATGTGCTGCTGGAAATGCGCGGCAGCGGCACCCCGGAAATCGAACGAGCGCTGACGGCGATTCGTCAGCGGCGGCATGTGGCGATCAGCCTGCCGCACTGGGGCGTGGCGCCGCAGTTGATTGAGGGCACGGACTTGATCCTGACCGTATCGTCGCGAGGCTTGCTGAATATTGATCACCAGCATCTGGTCGCCGTGGCGCCGCCATTTCATATTCCGTCGTTTGCCTTCGAGCTGGCGTGGCATGCGCGACGGGGAGGGGATTCTGGGTTGCAGTGGTTGATTGGGCAGGTGCAGGGTATGTTGTCCGAAGGCCGCAGATAACAGGAAAAAGACATGCTCTCAGGCTTCAATCACTTGACCCTGGCCATCACCGACTTGAGTCGTAGCGTCACTTTTTACCATGAGCTGTTGCAGCTCAAGCTCGACGCCACTTGGGACAGCGGCGCCTATTTGTCATTGCCGGGTCTATGGCTATGCCTGTCGCTTGATCCGCTACGTGAGTCGAAGCCAGGTGCCGATTACACCCACTATGCGTTCACCGTCGGAACGAGTGAGTTCGCTGCGCTGGTCTCGCGTCTGCGCGCCGCCGAGGTGCAGGAGTGGCGCGATAACCGAAGCGAAGGCGCCTCGTTCTATTTCCTTGATCCCGACGGTCATAAGCTCGAAGCCCATGTCGGCGACCTGGCTTCGCGTCTGTTGGCTTGCCGCGAAAAACCCTATTCGGGAATGAGGTTTTACCCTTAGCGTAGGAACGTGCAGAATCGCTCCACCTTCCCACGCTTTGTTTGAGTCACGCCCATGACCCTATCCCTGCTGCTCGCCGTCCTCGCGTCAGGTTTTATCTACGGTATTACGCCCGGCCCCGGAGTCTTGGCAGTGTTTGGCATCGGCGCCGCCCGCGGCCGTCGTGCCGGGGCGGGGTTTCTGTGCGGGCACTTGCTCGGCGATGTGCTGTGGTGCAGTACGGCGTTGGTCGCGATTGTGGGCGCGCGGGAAGTCGGCAGCAGCGCGTTCGATGTGCTCGGCGTGCTCAGTGGCCTGTATCTGTTCTGGCTTGGCTGGCGGGCCATCCGCACCCAGCGTCGCAGCAGTGATGCCCCTCAGGGCGCCGCGCGGCATCCGTTCTGGCACGGCATTGTGTTCGGTTTGACCAACCCCAAGGCGTATCCAGTCGCGGTCGCGACGTTTACGGCGTTGCTGTCCAGTCGTGCCGAATTGCTGACCTGGTCGATGCTGCCGGCGTTGATCTTCCTGAGCTTCGTCGGTGGTGTGTTGGCCTACGCAATCCTGATCGGCGTGGTCGGCGCCCAGCGCGTACGCACGGTGTATCAGCGCCATGAAATTCTCATCACCAGGCTCTGTGGCGTGATGTTTATCGGCTTCGCCATCAATGCCCTGGCCCATGCATTGCCGGGCCTGTTTGCCAGCAAATCCGCTTGATGCGCCGACGACCGTTCGTCGCACCGGCGAGTTTTTCTAAACCTTTACCGCCCTGAAAATTCGAATTCAGGGCGGGGTGTGTTCCCCGTACTTATTTTTGCCCTGGAGGAACCCATCATGAGCCGCATGGCTATCCGGTTACGCACCGCCAGTTTCGCGATGCTGCTGGGCCTCGGCGCCAGCAATGCTTTCGCCCAGTCGCCTGCTGAATTCATCGAGCAGGCTTCTGCCAAAGGCATGGCCGATATCGAGACCAGCCGCATGGCACACGCGAAAACCTCGTCCCAGGAAATCAAGGACTACACCATCGAGGTGATCAACGAGCGCACCTTGGCCAACCAGCACTTGGCGGCTATCGCCAAGAAGCTTGACCTGCCCGTGGCGCCCCGCGAAAAAATCGTCGACAAAGCTGAAACCCTGATGCCCGAACTCAAGGACGGTGACTCGTTCGATGCCGCTTACACCGCGCAGCAGGTCAAGGAAAACGAAGACGCCATCGCGCTGTTCAAGAAGGAAGGCGCTGCGTCGGATGTGCCGGAAATAAAAGCGTTGGTGGATGAGACACTGCCCAAATTGGAGGAGCGCCTGCAGAAGGCCCGAGCCTTGGCGTCCACCTACGGTAAAGGTCATCAAGGCGACGGTTGAAGCCGTTACCTGAATTGAAAAACGGCGGTTGGATCTTCTCCAACCGCCGTTTTTTTATGCTTGATTCAGATCGGTTTTGGCGGGCGCCGCGTCGTCGGCGGCGTGGCCGCAACTGCTGTTCAGGTTGACGGTGCCGGTATTGCCAATGCTGCGGTATTCCTGGCGCAGTTTTTCCAGCTCTTTGCGGTCCAGGCCGTCCAGGCTGAGTACGGCGTTCTGCGCATCCTTGGACACGCGCAGCAACTCGTCGATCTTGATATGCAGGATGTCGTTGTCGCGGTTTTGTGTGTTTTGGATCAGGAACACCATCAGGAAGGTGATGATCGTGGTCGAAGTGTTGATGATCAGTTGCCAGGTGTCGTTGTAGTGAAAGTACGGCCCGCTCAGGCTCCATGCCAAGATCAACGCCACCGCTGCGTAGAACGTGCGCGGGCTGCCAGCCCAGCGAGACAGGGATTGCGAGACTGCGGAGAATTTCATGACCGGGTTCCTTATTGAGATGGCGATGAAATGATGGACCGCAGTGGCTCGCTGAAATTTCTTTTTACAATTGTGCGCCTGAACACATGTGTACGATTTTGTCGCGTAATCCTAGAACGCCAATTGGGCCTGGCCGGTGCCTTCCAGCGTGAGCAAGTAGTGTTTGGCTTCCAGTCCACCGGCAAATCCGGTCAGGCTGCCCGCCGCACCAATGACCCGATGGCATGGGGCAACGATCGAAATCGGGTTTCGCCCATTCGCAGCGCCGACGGCGCGCACGGCTTTGGGGTTGCCGATCTGCCGGGCGATCTGGCTGTAACTGCGGGTTTCGCCGAAAGGAATGGTGAGCAACGCCTGCCAGACCTGCTTTTGGAACGCGGTGCCGTTGAAATCCAGTTCCAGCTCGAAGGTGCTGCGCGTGCCGGCGAAGTACTCCTGCAACTGGCGCTCGGTCTCCAGCAGCACCGGATTCTGGTTGGCCTCGTGCAACTCCCCCAGCCGCACGCGGTTGGCGCGTTCTGTCTCCCAGAGGATGGCGCTTAGCTTGCCATTGCGCGCCACCAGGGTGAGTTGGCCGACGGGGGAGGGCATGAGCTTGTATTCGTAGGGCATGGTTGAGGTCCTCGTCAGGCCGTGTCGATACGTGATCGAGACTGTAGCTCCCTGCGCTGCACTGGAAACTACGTTTCTTGCGATCGAATTCTTCAGGGCTTAGAAATTCCAGTACACCCAGTTGGTGTAATGCGGATACGCGTAGAGCCACACAAGATAAAACACGGCTTTAAGCAGTGAAGCTGTCCCCATTGCGATCAATGAGATGCCATTCAGCAGGGTGACGATCAAGGCGAACAGGGTGACTCGTCGGGTTGCATGACGATGGGCTAGCCGTAAGCCGTAGACCGATCCGGCCATGACGCCCAGTGCCAGCACCAGTCCTAGAGGGAATGGCAACCGTACAAACGAGATCAGCAGGGGTAATACCAGCACCCAGCCGAGTATTTGGCGCAATAGGGGCTTTGGTGTGGCTTGTCCAGGTTCAAGCATGGCTGTGGTTCCGCATTTCTGGCCGACCAACCGGGATTGTCGGGGCACTTGTTATTTGCCGCTGTCAGTCATTGCTGACATCAGGCGAGCGATCCTGTGAGGTGTGGCGAGGTTTTCCGCAGGTGTTACCGGTTATGGGAGATCCCAACGATCACGCTGAGGAAGGCCTCCACCAGCACGCTTTTTGTTTCAGCCGGGGTCAACACCAACAACTGCGCGTAAGCATCCCCCTCGACCAACGGCCTGTACGTCACGCCTTTGTTCATCAAGCTTTGTGTGCATTCCGGTACCAACGCCACACCTTGGCCGGCCGCCACCAGCGCAATGATCGAGGTGATCTGCCGCCCAGTCGGCCCAAGGTGCAGGCGCACGCCGTGGTGTCCGTAAAGCTGTTCGATGGACTGGTTAAGCCCCGAGCCATAATCCGCCGGAAATAATATCAACGGGTAGGCACTGAGCTGCGCCAGGCTGACCTCGGCCAGAGTCGCCAGTGGGCTGTCTTTGGACACCGCTGCCAGTAAGCGCTCTTCTGCGAGGGATAGCGCCTGCACTTCTGGACGTTGCGGCACCATGCGGCTCAACCCGATATCCAGCCGCCCATCCGCTACCTGAGCACACAGGCTGCCGGAGGCACTTTCGACCAGCGTCAGCTGCACATCCGGAAATTGCCGGGCAAAAGACTGGATCGCTTGGCTGAACAGATCTGACAGGGCGATTGAGCTGGCATAACCGACGGACAGTTGTCCGGCGGTACCCGCAGCCAATTTGTCTGCGATCGCTTGGGCCAAGTCCATCTGTTCCAGCACCCCGCGTGCGTAGGGCAGGAACGACCGGCCTTGCGCGGTGAGCGTCACGGTGCGGCTGGTGCGATCAAACAGTTTGAAACCCAACTGCGCTTCCAACGCTGAAATCTGCCGGGTCAGCGGTGGTTGCGCAAGGTGCAGGCGAATGGCTGCACGGCCGAAGTGCAATTCTTCAGCGACCGTCAGAAAGTAACGCAGCTTGCGTAGGTCGAGCATCCTGATCCTTGGGTATCAATCGGTCTGAATTCGGTATTGGTTCCAGACCTGCCGGCCATTCTATAAAGACCTTTCAAAATAAAACGAGAGGTTTCATGAAGCCGCGTCTGCATTGTGCCCGCCTTGCCCTGTTCCTGTGTGGCTGTGCGGCATTTCTCAACCTGTATGCGACCCAGAGCATCCTCCAGACCTTTGCCGCGCAGTTTCATCTCAGCGCCAACGCAGCGGGTTGGAGCATCACCGTGACTACCTTGGCCGTGGCAATCACTGCACCGTTTGTCAGCCGTGTGACCGGGCGTTTCGAGCAACGCACGGTGATCTGCGTGGCTGCGTTGCTGTTGGCGGGGCCGACACTCATGACCGCCTATGCCGACAGCTTTGCTGAAGTGCTGGTGTGGCGCTTCGTGGAGGGCATGGTGATACCCGTGGTGTTTGCCACCAGCGTGGCCTACATCGGCGACCGTTGGCGCGGTGGCAACGTCACCGAAGTCACCAGCCTTTATGTCGCGGGCACGGTGTTGGGCGGGTTTGCCGGGCGTTTTGTCACGGGGGTGATGACTGAATATGTAGGCTGGCGTGAAGCCTTTGAGTTACTGGCGGTGTTGAGCCTGATGGTCGGCGGGTTTATCCAGTTTCTGTTGCCCGCCAATCGTGCGCGAGTGGAGCAGGGCAGGGCTTCCTTTACGAGTGTTTTTCGCAAACCGTTATTGGCTGCGTACGCCGTAGGCTTTTGCGTGTTGTTTTCCCAGGTGGCGGCGTTTACCTACGCAGGTTTGTACCTCGGCTTACCGCCGTTCAACCTTGGGTCTGCGGCCTTGGGGACGCTGTACATGGTGTTTTTGCTGGCGCTGATTGTGATTCCTATCGCCGGCCGCCTGAGCAAGGCGCGTCCACATGCCCAATTGCTGACGGTTGCTGCCGTACTTGGCGTCAGTGGATCGGCCCTGACGCTGGTGCCCTCGCTGTGGTGCATCGTGACGGGCCTGGCCCTCAGTTCCACTGGCGTGTTCCTCGCCCAGGCCGCGGCCAATGCCTTCACCACCGCGACGGCGCGCGACAACAAGGCGGGTGCCGTCGGCGTATACCTCACGTGTTACTACTTGGGGGGCAGTTGCGGTGCGATTGTCCCAGCGCTGATTTGGGAACGATGGGGCTGGGCGGGTTGTGTGGTGCTGATCATCGTGTTCCAACTGCTGACCTTGTTGATCGCGCTGACAGGTTGGCGACCCTGCGAACCTGTGCGAGGTCTACCGTCGTGATGTTGCCTGCCAGCCATCGAGGGGGGTTGATTACTGAGTGCAGCGCTCACGCCAAGCGGGACGAGAGCCAAACACGCAACGATCTTAAAGGGTTGCACCTAGCGAAAATGGAATGCGCAACGCCCCGATAGCGCCCTCACGGATGCCACACATTTCGTCATGGGCGCACTGTTGCACCAGCACACAGGGAAATGGCGGAACACCCTGCAACAGGTCGCGCAAATGCGTGCTGGACCGCAGCCGCAGTGTCTTGCCGTTATCGTCCAGTAATGTGATGTCGACCTGATCCAGTTTTACACGAGCGATATAGAAACCGCCCTCCAGGGACAGCAACTCCAAACTACGTATTTCACCTTTCTCGGCCAGTTGGGTCAGCTTTTGTACATTCATGGTTCACCCTACCTTTGGGGGTTATTGGCGACGAAAGAACAACGTGACCTGGCCCCATTCCACGCCGAACTTGGTCATGCTCGACCGATTGATCATCGTGTCCTCGTCCATCAGGTACATCCAATCGTCAAAGCTCACCTCGTATACCGAGCCCTCCACCGGGAGGTTGAGCCGGTAGCGCCAACGCAACGCGTTCCCGGCGACCTCGCCGATGGCCTCGCCGACCACATCACCGGCCCGTCCGCGCCAGCGTCCCGGGCCATCGGGCGTAAGGGTCCACACACGGCGCTGGCGAGTGCCGTCGCTGTACAGGAATTTTTCGTCGAGAATTAATTTGTCGCCCTCGCGATGGCTGGCGATATCCACTTCAAAACGCTTGGCGACTTCGCCCGAGCGTTTCTCAAAGATGCCCCAGGCCTTGACGGGTTTGCTGAAGAAGCGCTCAAGGTCCAGCTGTGGTTTCTGGTCGGCGTAGTGATCGACCTCCACATGGCTGCAACTCGCCAAGCTCAACGCCAGCAACAGTGAAACCAGCAGACGCGTCATTGCGCGGCTCCTTGATCGTGCGAGGCGTGGTGCCAGCGCTCCAGCGTTGATAGTTGTACAGAATTTTGTATTTGTACAGGTTTGCGGGCGAGAAAATCCTGGGCATAAAAAAACCGGCCTCAAAGGGCCGGTTTCTTGGGCATCCCCCGCCAAAACGATAGTGGCGTGGGTGCTATGTCTGAGTGGAGCGGGTAGAGGGAATCGAACCCTCGTCGGAAGCTTGGGAAGCTACTGTTCTACCATTAAACTATACCCGCTCAGAGCGGCTGACTTTGTACCAGATGTTCACATGGATTTGAAGTTTTTCTTTGAAAATGTGCAGGTTGCGGCGAAGGCGGCTGATCCTTCGCCACAACGAGCCAGGCCATGAATCATCATTTCAAATCGCAAATGCATGCTGTGCCTGACCTTGGTGATAACGCAATCGGCTGACCTGCCGCTCCGGTTTCAAAAAAGCCCACCACCGCCTCCCGGCTATCCTTGCACGCTGCCTTATGCTCCATGTCCAGAAAATGCCCCGTCGCCTGGATAGTGCTGAAGCTGCTGTTGGCCACGTAGTTGCCAAACTGCCTTGCGTCCTGGGCGCTGGTGTATTCATCCCATTCGCCGTTCAGGAACAGCACCGGAATATCGATCGCCTTGGCGGCCTTGAGGTAGCACAGTCGGTCGCTGGTGAGCACTTGGCTGATGTGAAAGTGCATCTGCCCGTATTCGTGCTCGGCCAGGCTGCTCACGTGTTTGTAGTTGAAACGCTTGAACAGCGATGGCAGGTGTTTGCCGATGGTGCTGTTAACAAGGTGGCCGACGCGGTCGCGGTCAAGGTTGCCGAGGTAGTCGACACCGCGCTCCAGATAGTCGCGCATGGGGGCGTTGATCACCGGGGAGAACGAGCTGATCACGGCCTTTTCCACGCGGCGAGGGCGCTGGGCGAGGGCGACGAGGGCGGCGGCGCCGCCCCAGGAAAACGACAGCACATGCTCGGCGGCAAAGTGGTCGATGAGTTCCAGGAGGATCTGGCCTTCGACTTCTTTCGTCAGCATCTGCTCATGACGGTTATGGATTTTTGAACGGCCGGCGTAGGGCTGGTCGTACAAAACCACGTTGAACTGCGGGTGCAGGCTTTTCACGGTTTGGGCGAAGGATGCCGTGGTGGCCATTGAGCCGTTGACCAGAATGATGGTCTTTTCAGCCTCGTCCGCGCGATAGAACTCCGTGTAAACCCGATACTGACCCTGTATATCCAACACAGCGATTTCTGGCCTCATGTCGTAAGACTCCTGGCAAGCGGGTAGGGCGCGCAGATAACTCTGCACGAGCTTTGTGACAGGTAGGCATACGCCTGAAAAATGAAGGCCCATGTCGGTCCGGTGACGGCTGGCCGACGGGTGTTGTTATGGCGGGCTGTTTGCCTGGAAGGCCCGTGGAATAAAGCGCGGGCGTGGGCAAGGTGTTTCTTGGAGGTTATAGGCGACTCGCCAGTCATATTTAAACTGGTGAGCTTGATTCAAGCACAGACTCGGGATGTCGCAAGGCCTATAAATGGGTTTTTGCCATCACCGGCTGAACGGTCATCAGACCTGGAGGATTTCCTCAAGCGTCAACGGCCGATATTCGCCCGGCGCCAGTGCAGCATCCAACTCAAGCGGTCCCATACGTTCGCGATGCAAGCTGATCACCTTGTTATTGAAGTGCCCGAACATGCGCTTCACCTGGTGATAGCGGCCCTCGATGATGCTCAGCCGCGCGGTCGTCGGCCCCAACAGCTCCAATTCGGCTGGCTGGGTGGTGAGGTCCTCAAACGCAAAATACAGGCCCGCCGCGAACGTGGTCGCGTACTCGGCGCCGATGGCCTGTTCAGTGGCAACGAGATAGACCTTGGGCAACTTGGTCGTCGGTTGCGTCAAGCGGCGCGACCACTGGCCGTCATTGGTGATCAACATCAGGCCGGTGGTGTTGAAATCCAAACGGCCGGCGATATGTAAATCCGCTTTGTCCGGCTCATGTAGCAGGTCCAGCACCGTGGGGTGTTGCGGGTCTGAGGTCGCACTCACACACCCCTGGGGCTTGTGCAGCATGAAATAACGCGCCGGTTTGCCCGCCTGTAGCACGTTGTCGTCAACGCACACGCGGCTGAATTCCCGTACGTCATGGTGAGGGTCGCTGACGATCACCCCATCGACGCTCACGCGCCGCTCTACCAATAGCAGGCGCACCTGCTTGCGATTGAACTGCGCTAGGTTGCTGAGGAAACGATCAACTCGCATCGCGGCGACGCAACTGTTCATCGACTTGGGCGCAGCGCGGGCATAGGCAGGCTTTGTTGCGCAGTTCATCCGGCAGCGCCTCAAGCACGGCGGGGTCGATGGTGACGCTGTAGCACCAGCAGGCCTGGTCGGCCGTGCGTGGGTCGGCCAGGGTGCAATCGTTGCGGGCGCCGCAGGCGGGGCATAGGGTTGGCGTGGTCATGGAGTGGGCTGATCGGGCAAGGTTCGCTTGGCCTTGCACGATACAGCGCCAACCCACGGTAGGCTACTTACAGCTGGAACTTGCTAACCAGCACATTGAACGAGGTGGCCAGGCGTGACAGGTCCTGGCTGGAGGCGTTGGTCTGGTGGGCGCCGGCGGCGGTCTGGGTCGACAGGTCCTGGATGTTGAGCAGGTTGCGGTCCACTTCACGGGCCACTTGCGCCTGTTCCTCGGAGGCGGAGGCGATCACCAGGTTGCGCTCATTGATCTTCGCCACGCTGGCGGTGATGCGCTCCAATGCCTCACCGGCGTTCTGTGCCAGGGTCTGGGTGTTGTTGGCCCAGGTCAGGCTCTTGTTCATCGCGGCCACGGCGTCATCGGCGCCGACTTGCACTTCGCCGATCATTTTTTCGATGTCGACCGTGGAGATTTGGGTTCGATGAGCCAAGGCGCGGACTTCATCGGCAACCACCGCGAAACCGCGACCTTGTTCGCCCGCACGGGCTGCTTCGATGGCCGCGTTGAGGGCCAGTAGGTTGGTCTGGTCGGCGATGCCGCGGATCACATCGATCACCTTGCCGATTTCACGGACCTGGCCAGCAAGGTCGGCGACCGATTGGGTGGAGTCGTTGATCTCGACCACCATCGAACCCATGCCGGACACGGCCTGGGCCACTTGCTCACGGCCCTCTTCGGCTTCGGTGGTGGCTTGGCGCGAGGCTTCTGAAGTGGACACGGCGTTGCTTGCCACTTCGTCCACCGCGGCGGTCATCTGGTTGACGGCGGTGGCGGCTTGTTGGATTTCGTCATTCTGGCGGGTGAGGCCACGGCTGCTTTCATCGGTGACCGCACTCAGTTCTTCGGCGGCCGACGCTAACTGGTCAGAAGCGTTGGCGATTTCCATCAGTGTGCTTTTCAAACCACCCTGCATATCGGACAGCGCCATCAGCAGTTGCCCGGCTTCATCGGTACGCTCGGTGACGATGGCTTGGGTCAGGTCACCTTTGGCAATGCGTTGTGCGCTCTCCACGGCCTGGGCGATGGGACGGGTGATCAGGCGGGTGATCAACACACCAATGGTGATGGCGATGATGAAGGCAAGCACGATGCCGCTGATCATCCAGGTCAACGCGCTGTCGCGCAGCTCATCAGCGGCGATAGAGCCTTCTTTGATCTGGCGGTTGTTGGACTCGATCATCACGCGGATCAAGTCGCGTGCCTGGCGGAACATTTCATTGTTGGTGCTGTTGAGCTGTGCGCGGGCCTGGTCGAGCTGATTGCTTTCGAGCATCGACATGATGCGTTCGGAGCTGCTGATGTAAGCGGGCCACAGCTGGTCGAGCTTGTCGCCTGCTGCCCGTTCGTCGTCTTCCAACGGGGTGGCGCGGTAGATCTTGTAGGCAGCCTGGCTGTTCGTGAGTTCTTTGGCGATGTCCTGGCGCACGCGGTCGCGGTCTTGCTGGGACACGTCGCCCTGGCTGGCATCCATCAACCGGTATAAGCCCCGGTTGTGGGCGACCAGGCCGTTGAGGGTGGCCGCGGTGTTGCTCACGGAAACCAGATTGTTCGAAAACGTCAGTTCGAGTGCGTTGGCGAGGCGAACCACACCCTTGATACCCAGTAAACCCACGCCCAGGGTGACGACTGCGCACAGTAGAAAGGAGAGCAACAGTTTGGTTGAAATCTTCATGGCTTAAATCCGAGGTCATATGAGTAGAGTGCTCGCGCTAGAGCCTCCTTGGCATTGTGCGATGTCATAGTGACACTATCCAATTATTTAAAGTTTCAATACATCCAAAAATGTTCCATCCAGTTAAAAACTCCGACCAATGGGCAATTTTGGGCGGATGACAAATCTGGCGGATGCAGATGTATCAATCTGTTACCAAAACGCACCAGATTCGGTTTTTGATGTCAGATATTTCGTCATTCAGTGAAAGCTGAATGCCGCCCTCCCGCGTCGCTGGAGGTGCTCTTTCGCGGTCCAGGAGGCCGCCATGTATCGACGACTGCTGCTCAGCGCTTTACTCGGTCTGACCCTTTCCGCTTGTGTGCCCTACTACGATGGAGGCCAGAGCTACTATCGATCCGAGGTCTATACCTCAGCGGCGCCGGCGTATTACTACGGGGGTGGCTCGGCGTATCAATATCGCCGTGATTACTACCCGTCGCCGCGCTATTACGCACCAGCACCGCGTTACTACTCGGCGCCGCGTTATTACCAGCCGGCACCACGCTATTACCCGGCTGGGCCGAGGGCCGGTTACCGGCCTTATCCGAACCAGGGCTGGGGCGAACATGGGGGTAATGGCAGGCACGGACGCGATGGACGCGATGGAGGTCATGGCGGTGGCCGCGGCGGTCACCGTTGATCTGAGTTGAATGCAAACGGCGCAGGAAGCGCCGTTTTTTGTGGGAGAAAACAATCAGTAATCGGACAAGTCCGCCAGCGGATGGCGACCTTCCCACGCCTTATGAAAGTGCGCCTGTACCACGGCGTCCGGGACTGTATTGATATCCGGCCAATGCCAATGGGGTTTCTGGTCTTTATCGATCAACCGCGCGCGTACCCCTTCGCTGAATTCAGGGTGACGGCAGCAGTTGAGGCTCAGGGTGTATTCCATCTGGAACACTTGGGCCAGTGATAAATGCCGTGCGCGCTGGATCTGTTCCCACACAAGGTGCGCGGTCAGCGGGCAGCCTTCGCTCAGAGTCTTGCCGGCGCGGCTGAACAGCGGGTCGGCGTGGTCGCGCAGTGGGCTCAACGCTCGCCAGGCACAGCGCACATCGCCCACGTCCAGCCATTCGTCGATTTGCGCTCGGCGCGGCAGCCATTGGGCTTCGGGCTGCTGGCTGACAGCCTCTTGGGCCAGGGCCTTGAGCAGGCTGTTGAGTTGCATCGCGGTCTGTTCCTGCCAATTGAGTTGCAGCAGGCCATCAAGCAGTTCGTCCTGTTGATCGTCGCGCAGGAAACGGTCGGCCAGACCCAGGTCCAAGGCGTCACGGCCGTTGATGTACGCGCCGGTGAGGCCCAGGAATAGACCGAGCTTGCCCGGCAGGCGCGACAGAAACCAACTGGCGCCCACATCCGGGTACAGGCCGATGCTGATTTCGGGCATCGCCAGGCGACTGCTCGGCGTGACGATGCGTATGGCCGCGCTTTGCAGCAGACCCATGCCACCCCCCAGCACATACCCGTGGCCCCAGCAGATCAGCGGTTTAGGGTACGTATGCAGGCGGTAGTCGAGGCGGTATTCCGCGGCAAAAAACTGTGCACCCAGGGCGGGCACTTCGCCGGGTTGTTCGAGGCAGGCCATTGCCAGGCTGCGTACCTCGCCACCGGCGCAAAAGGCCTTGGGCCCGTTACCGCGCAGCAGCACGCAGACGATGTTCGGGTCTTTGGCCCACGCATCCAGGCGATCGCTCAAGGCCAGGATCATCGGCAGGGACAGGGCGTTGAGGGATGCTTCAGCATCAAGGCTGGCGATGCCGACGCGGGCGCCGTCGCTGCCGGTGAGCTCTTCGAAGTGCAGGTTCATTGTGACCTCATTCGGGAGGGTGAAGGATCAGTATGATCGCTTCGTGGGAAAGTGCCGATGGTGTGTCAGATCAATTGACAAGCAAGGCCGGCTTTCCTAGGGTTCGCCTCATTATTTTTTACAAGACAATTCAACTATGACCGAAGGCGACCGTATCAAACTCGAACCCAGCTGGAAACACGCCCTGCGTGATGAGTTCGATAAGCCCTACATGGCTCAGTTGCGCGAGTTCCTGCGCCTGGAGCACGTTGCCGGCAAAGAGATCTACCCGCCCGGCCCGCTGATTTTCAATGCGCTCAACTCCACGCCTCTGGACAAGGTCAAGGTCGTGATCCTCGGCCAGGACCCGTACCACGGCCCCGGCCAGGCCCACGGTTTGTGTTTCTCGGTGCAACCGGGCGTGCCGACGCCGCCGTCATTGGCCAACATCTATAAAGAGCTCAAGCGCGACCTGAACATCGACATCCCCAACCATGGCTGCCTGCAAAGCTGGGCCGACCAGGGCGTGTTGTTGCTCAACACCACCATGACCGTGGAGCGCGCCAACGCCAACGCCCACGCGGGCAAGGGTTGGCAGTTCTTTACCGATCGGATTATCGAAGTGGTCAGCGAGCACCAGCCGCATTTGGTGTTCCTGTTGTGGGGCGCCCATGCACAAGGCAAGCAGAAACTGGTCGACGCCACCAAGCATTTGGTGCTGACGTCAGTGCATCCGTCGCCGCTGTCCGCATATCGAGGGTTTCTGGGGTGCGGGCATTTCAGCCGTACCAACAAGTTTCTTGAGCAGAATGGCGAGACGCCGATTGAGTGGCGGCTGCCGCCGCTGTGAGGGGGCTTGGGTTATTCCGGGAGGGCTTGCGCCAGTAAGAGAGCCATCTGTTTGGCGGCGTTGTGATCGGATTGGTAGAGCTGTCGGAAAGCGAGGTTACAAGCGGTGAACTCACTCTGGGCGCTGCATTTGAAGGTCACCAGTTGCTGTGCGACCTTTCGCGTCGCGACGTCGGTCTTGTCCGCCGCCAAGGCTTCCAGCGCAACCCAGAGCTCTATCAGTGCAAGCGCTCGACGTGAGGTGAGGTCTTCATGGTTCAGCTGGAAAAATTCGATATTGGTGACCGCCCGTTCATAGGCGTGCCCGTTTTGCTGCGCCGGAACCGCTAATACGCCATCAAAAGTAATGATCGTTTGCGGGTCGTCCACGTCAACCGTTGAGATCGGATAGAGCAGCAGCGCTAACTCGTTGCCCATTTGTGCGGGGTCGGAACCTTGCACATCTCGATGGCCGCGGATGGGGAAAAAGTTTGATTTCAGGGTTGAGTTGCAACGGGTGCAGGCAATCGCATAGTTAAAGTGATGATAAGCGAGCTTGTAGTACCCCGTTGCGCTCGCTGCGCCGGTGGCCCAGTTAAGGTGTATGGGCCAGGCCTGGATACTGGACTTGGGGCGATAGTGCTCCACTTCGTGGACTTTGCTCGCCAGCACCGAACCCTGAAGTTTGGTTTCGCAATATGCGCATTTTTCGTATTGCAGCGCTATATAGACGGTTTTTATCTGGCCCCAGAACTCAGTACCGCCGGTGTATTTACCGGCAGCCACGTAAGTTCCAGTACGTGCCTTGGCACGGCCAAGCCAGGTTTTATTCCGCTCTTTGATTTGTGCAATGAGATCTTTCTCCAGGATTGGATAACGGATCATTTCTTGACGCCTTCCCCGTTCTTTCTTCTCTTAGGCGCAGAAGTGGTCGGTGGTGACGGGGGCTGGTCGAACCCTAGGCCGGTTGCCATAAGTTTCAGGTAGTTGGCGCTGGCGTCGCGATTCCCGGAAACGGCACTGCGTGCCAGTTCGTTGAGTTTGGTTGACGTAGACTCGGCGCGAGTACTGTCCAGGCCGAAATAGGGCGAAAGCAGAATCTGTTCGGAACTCTTGCCCCTCACATGTTCGGGCAGCCGCTTTATGAGCGTCGAACCTTCCTCCTGACTCAGCAAAAAGAGGTTTTGTGACATCAATGAACCCACCACCAATGGGCTGTGGGTGGTGAAGATGAACTGAACGTTGGGTAAGGCTTTTGCCAGAGTGGGGACGACTACTTTTTGCCATTCAGGGTGTAAGTGCAGATCGATTTCGTCGACCATTACAACACCTCGCATTTCCCTTAGTTTCAGCCCTGTCGCGACACCCTGGCAGACATGAAACAGCATATCGCCTATCCAGCCAATATAAGCCCTGAACCCATCGGACAAGGCTCGGAATGGCAGCACAATGCCGTTCATTTCAAATAAGTTTTCGTTTTCCTGCACCGTTTTCTGAATTTGACAGTTCAGAGGCAGCAGATCGTTTATCAGGTTGATGACTTGGGTGTATCGGCCTTTGTTGCTTTTGGCGTATTCAGGCAGCCAATAGGACAATGGCATTAGCGTGACGTGTTCTTCGAAGAGGCTGGCAACCCGTTCATAACGGCGCAGGCGCGATTTTTTACGTGCACTTTCATCTACCCTGGCGGAGGCTTCAACACTTCTGCTCGCCCCATAACCCACAATGAAAAACGCAGGATTGTCTTCGTTGAACTGAAGAAACTCGACCGTATTCTCGATATCGCGTGGGGACACTTTGCTGCGCATGCGCTCAGTGGAGCCGAAGGAACTGATTTGGGTCTTCAGCGAAAATTGATCGGGCAGCGGGTGGTCTGTCTGCTTCGGATTTTTTTCTTCGTCAGTCGAAAGGAGCGTTGCAGTAATGGTGGCGGGAGGCGTTTTTTTTCAGCGGCGTCAGTACGACGAACCAGGCCTTCGGGAACAAAGCCGGACCCTCCGCTGAGCAAAGGCCCCAACACCGATAATGCGACTGCACGCAATACGCTGGTCTTGCCGAGGCCGTTATCTCCCAGCAAGACATTCACGTTAGGGTATTGGATCTGTAAGTTACTTGTGGCGGGCACATTGAAGTCGAGCCCTACGGCCTTAAAAGACCGTAAGTTCTCTATCTGTAACCTTTGAATATGCATGGAATCCACCTCTTCCGAAGCCGCAGATGGTAGCAAAGTTTCATCTGGGTGCCAGTCAAAGGCGTCTATTTAGTGCATCGGCTGGCGGTTCCAATGCCGGAACAACGGCTCCGCCAAAAACAGCACAAACAACAACCGCATTACCTGCATCGCCGTCACCAGCGGCACCGACAGTTGCAGGGTTTCGGCCGTCAGGCTCATCTCGGCGATGCCGCCGGGCATCATGCCCAGGGTCAATGAGCGCAGGTCCAAGTGGGTGAGGGCACTCAAGCCCACCGCCGCCAGCGTCGCCAGCGCCATGGTCAACGCCGTGCCGATCAAGGTGCGAACCATGAACGACGGAGCGCGCCGGAAGAACTGACGATTGAAGTGGCAGCCCAAGCCGCTGCCGATCAGCCATTGGCCAATCTGGCTGCCGCCGTCAGGTAACCCGATGTGCAGGTCCCACACCACGCTGGCGGTGGCACTCACCAACAAGGGCCCGAACAACCACGGGTTTGGCTGACGCAAACGCTGCCAGCCCCAGGCTACCAGCGCACCCAGAGGAAACAGCAACGCCAGCCACGCCCAACTCACCGGTGCCGGATGGAACTGCGGCGCGCCGCCATCCAGCAGATACTTGAAAATCGCCGGCACACACAACACCACTACCAGCACCCGCAGGCTCTGGCCCGCTGCCACGCGGCTGAGCACCGCGCCATTGCGTGCGCCGAGGTTGACCATCTCACCGGAACCGCCCGGCATGCTGGAGAAAAACGCGGTGGCGCGGTCTTCACCGCTGCGGCGCATCAGCCACACGCCGACCACGCTCGACAGGCTGGTGACCAGCGCGCCGAAGAAGATCAGGCCGAAGTGGCTCATCACCTGTTCAATCACCAACGGGGTGAAGTGCAGGCCGATGCCGATGCCCACTACCCATTGACCGCATTTGCGCCCGCCGGGAATCTCCGCCAACTGCCACGGCGTGAGGCAACGCACGAGGATGATCGCCAGCAACGAACCGACCATATACGGCAAAGGCCAGCCGACCAGGCTGGCCAGGTAACCGCCGGCCAGACCGACCAGCGGCGTTCCCCACCATTGTTTAAAGGTGACCTCAGACATCGGCCACGGCACGACGCTGCAGGGCACGTTTACGCCAGATACGCAGCAACGGTACAAACAGCATGATGGCGGTCAGTACCCAGACGCCAAAGGTGATCGGGCTCGACCACAGGATTTCCAGCGCACCGTTGGAAATCGACAGCGCGCGGCGCAGGTTCTGCTCCATCAGGCCGCCGAGGATAAAGCCCAGCAGTACCGGCGACAGCGGGAAATCCAGCTTGCGCAGGATGTAGCCGAAGATGCCGATACCCACCATCAGGAACAGATCGAAGGTGGTGGCGTGCACCGCATACACACCGATCGCTGTGATGATGGCGATCACCGGCACCAGCGCCCAGTTCGGCACGGCGAGAATGCGCGTGAAGATGCGGATCATCGGGATGTTGAGGATCACCAGCATAATGTTGGCGATAAACAACGAGGCGATCAGGCCCCAGACGATGTCCGGTTGCTGTTGGAACAGCAGCGGGCCAGGAGTGATGTTGTACAGCGACAGAGCACCGATCATAACCGCCGTGGTGCCCGAACCCGGTACACCCAGTGTCAGCATCGGTACCAGGGCGCCACAGGCGGAAGCACCGATGGCCGTTTCCGGCGCGGCGAGGCCACGCATGTCGCCCTGGCCGAATTTGCCGCTGGCACCGGCCAGGCGTTTCTCGGTCATGTAGGCGACGGCCGAGGCCAATGTCGCACCTGCGCCGGGGAGTACACCCATGATGAAACCGAGCAGGCCGCAGCGGATGTTCACCACGAACACCGAACCCGCTTCCTTCAGGTTGAACATCATCCGCCCGGTGGCCTTCACCGCTTCCTGGCCACGGTGAGTTTTTTCCAGCAGCAGCAGGATCTCACTGATGGAAAACAGGCCCAGCACCAACACCACAAACTGGATGCCGTCGGTGAGGTGGATGTTGTCGCCGGTAAACCGGTACACGCCGCTGTTGGCGTCAATACCCACTGCCGAGAGGAAGAGGCCGATCAGCGCCGCAACAAACGTTTTCAGCGGTTTGTCACCGGCCATGCCGCCCAGGCAGACAATCGCAAACACCATCAGTACGAAATATTCCGCCGGACCGAAGGCAATTGCCCATTTGGCCAGCAGCGGCGCAAACAGCACCATGCCGCAGGTAGCGATAAACGCGCCGATGAACGAGCTCCATGCCGACAAGGACAACGCCACGCCAGCCAGGCCTTTACGGGCCATCGGGTAGCCGTCGAGGGTGGTCATCACGGTCGACGCTTCGCCCGGAATGTTCAGCAGGATTGAGCTGATACGGCCGCCGTATTCGCAACCCAGATAAACGGCCGCCAGCAGGATCAACGCCGATTCCGGCGGCAGGCCCAGGGCGAATGCGATGGGGATCAACAGTGCTACGCCGTTGATCGGGCCCAGGCCCGGCAGCAGGCCGACCACAGTGCCGATCAAGGTGCCGCAGAGGGCGGTCACCAGGTTGTAAGGGGACAGTGCAACGCCGAAGCCCTGGCCCAAATAGCCGAAAGTATCCATATCAGTTCTCCAGAACGTCGAGCAGGCCGAGGGGCAGCGGAACATCCATGGCTTTATCGAACAGCAGATAAAGACCAATGGCCATCAGGCTGACGATCACCACGCTGGGCACCCAGCGGCCGCCGTACAGACGCGCCATGGGAATGCCGATCAGCATGCTGCTGAGAATGAAGCCGAGGGGTTCGAAGGTGGCGGCAAACACGATCAACAGGGCTACGCAGATGCAGATCTTGATCAGGGTCTGGCGGTCCAGCGCCGGTTCTTCCTCGGTGTGCTTGGTAGGTTGCGGGCGAAACAGCATGTAGATCAGTGCCAGGCTCATCAGCCCTAGCATCAGCAGCGGGTAGGCACGAGGCCCCACCGGCTCGTAGGAAAATGCCGCCTGATACGGCCAAGCCATCAATGCAAGGCCGGCACAGGCCAGCAACAGCACAGCGGCAAAAATGCGTTGTAAGAGCATGTAGAACTCCTGGGCCGCGCCCCTTGTGAAAGAGGGCGTGGCCGCACTTGGAAGGCGGGGCGATTACTGGATCAGGCCGAACTCTTTGGCCAGTACTTTGTAGTCAGCCACCTGTTTCTTCACGTAGGTGTCCAGCTCCGGGCCGGTCATGGCGAACGGGAACAGCTCACGCTGATCACGCAGCTTGGCGAACTCGTCCGAGGCCAGCAGTTTGTCGAACGCCTCTTTCCACCAGGCATAGTCGGCATCGCTGACTTTTGGCCCCAGGTAGAAACCGCGCACCACTGGCCAGACGATGTCGTAGCCTTGCTCCTTGGCGGTCGGAATGTCCTTCATTTCTGGCTCGTCCAGCCGCTTCTCGGAGAACACCGCCAGCAGGCGCATATCGCCACTCAGGATGTGCGGCATGGAGTCGGAGATGTCGGTACTGCCCACCTGGATGTGACCGCCGAGCAGGGCAGTAGCGATTTCGCCGCCACCTTCAAGGGCGACATAACGCAGCTCGCGCGGGTTGATCCCGGCTGCCTTGGCGATCAGTGCCGTTTGCATCCAGTCCTGGCTGCCGACGGTGCCGCCGGAACCGATCACCACGCTGCCCGGATCTTTCTTCAAGGCTTTGACGAGATCGTCGAGGGTCTTGTAGGGCGAATCACTTTTCACTGCGATGGCGCCGTAGCTGGTGCCAACTGCCGCCAACCAACGCACGGCGCTTTCATCAAAACGACCGAACTTGCCTTGCGCCAGGTTCAACAGCGAACCGCTGGACCAGGCCACCAATGTGCCGGCATCTGCAGGGCGCTGGGCGACCACCGCGTTGTAAGCCACCGCGCCCACGCCGCCCGGCATGTAGGTCACGCGCATCGGCTTGCTGAGCAACTTCTCGTTGACCAGCGCGCTTTGCGCCAGTTTGCAGGTCAGGTCAAAACCACCGCCGGGGGAGGCCGGGGCGATGCATTCCGGGCGCTTGGGTTCATCGGCAGCCAGCAGTTGGCCGGCGAACAGCATGCAGCCGGCGGCGAGGGCAAATTTACGCAGTGAAAGGGTCATGGTTATCTCCGTCTTTATTGTTGTGAGGTTCTACTTCCAGAGCACACTTACCAAAGGGCAACGCTGTAGCTGACCAGCACGCGCATTTCATCCGCGTCACGGGCTGAATAGTTGGAACGGTACGTGGCGTTACGCAGGCGTACAGCGACGTCTTTGAACGTGCCGGTTTGCACCACGTACTTGATTTCGGTGTTGCGTTCCCACTCTTTACCGGTCTCGCCGTTCTTGAGTTTGATGTTGTCACCCGACAGGTAACGGCTCATGAAACTCAGGCCGGGAATGCCCAGCTTGGCGAAGTCGTAGTCGTAGCGCGCCTGCCAGGAGTGCTCGTCGGCGCCGGCAAAGTCGTTGATCTGAACGAAGTTGACCAGGTACGGGTCACTGCCATCCACATACGGGAAGGCGCTGTCGCCGGACATGTGCTGGTAGCCGGCGCTGAGCTTATGGCCATTGAGGGCATAGCTGAACAGGCCGTTGAGGGAGGTGTTGTCGATCTTGCCGCCACGGGCAGCACCGGTGTCATCACTGATAGCCAGGCGCAGGTCGGTGGCGAAGGTGCCGGGGCCCATCGGGCGTGCGGCCACCAGGCCGAGGAAGTGCTGGCGGTAAACGTCGTCGAGCTGGGCGAAGTGGTAGCTACCGGTGATCTTGTCGGCGAACTTATAGTCCACGCCACCGAAGTTGAAATGCTTGCCGGTGGCGCCGCTGAGGAAGCGGCTGTTCTTGTTGTTGAGGGCGATGTCCTCGTAGTTGCTGTCGTCGCGGTCCTTGGCCTTGTCCAGGCGACCGCCGGTGAACGTCAGGTTCTTGAACTCCTTGGAAGTCAGCAGGCCGCCGTTGAACGTCTGCGGCAGGATGCGGCCGTCGTTGGGCTTGAGGATCGGCAGTTCAGGCATCAGCGAGCCGATCTTCAGCTCGGTGGCGGAGATCTTCACCTTGCCGGTCAAACCCAGCTTGGAGTACTCATCGGCGGCGCGACCATCGTCATGGGTCGGCAGCAGGCCGGTACCGGTGCGGTCGGGGCTGGAGTCGAGTTTGACTCCGAGCATGCCCAGCGCGTCGACGCCAAAACCGACGGTGCCGTCGGTGTAGCCCGATTGCAGGTTGAGCATGAAGCCCTGGGCCCATTCGTCGCGCTTGGATTGCTGTGCGCTGGTGCCGTCGCGAAAGTCGCGGTTGAAGTACATGTTGCGGGTTTCCAGGGTCGCGCTGCTGTCTTCAAAGAAGGCAGCCTGGGCAAGCGGCGAAAAGCCGGCAAGGGCAGCGGCACTGGCAAGGGCTGTGTGGGTCAGGCGGGAAAAACGAACAGGCGGGCAAGCCTGGGGCTGGGTCGACAGCATCGTGTTGCACTCCGTTATTGTTCTTATTTTGGCGAAAACGCATCGAGGCGTTTTTCGGACGCGACTCATCTGGTCGCTCGGCGGGCATGACCCACCTTGGCTGGATGCTAAAGGGCGAAGCTTTCACTAACCTTTCAGCTGCCTTTCAATGTTTTCGGGCTTCACAGGGCAGGCGGCGCCTGTAAACTGCCCGCCAAGGCGTGGCATCGACCACCCATGAACGAGGTAGAAATCCATGCGTGTCCTCTTGGTTGAAGACCATCTGCAACTCGCCGAAAGTGTCGCCCAGGCGCTCAAGAGCACGGGTTTGACCGTCGACGTACTGCACGATGGCGTGGCCGCGGACTTGGCCTTGAGCAGCGAGGAATACGCGGCGGCGATCCTTGATGTGGGGTTGCCGCGCATGGATGGTTTCGAGGTGCTGGCGCGTCTACGCGCTCGCGGAAAAAATCTGCCAGTGCTGATGCTCACCGCACGCAGTGATGTGAAAGACCGCGTGCATGGCCTGAACCTCGGCGCCGATGACTACCTCGCCAAACCGTTCGAACTGACGGAGCTGGAAGCTCGGGTCAAGGCGCTGCTGCGCCGCAGCGTGCTGGGCGGCGAGCGCCAGCAGACCTGCGGCGTGTTGGTGTACGACCTCGATACTCGGCGCTTCACCGTGGGCGGCGAGCTGATGACCTTGACCTCTCGCGAGCAAGCCGTGCTTGAAGCCTTGATCGCGCGCCCGGGCCGGGTGATGAGCAAGGAGCAACTCGCGTCCCAGGTGTTCGGCCTGGACGAAGAGGCCAGCCCGGATGCCATCGAAATCTACGTGCACCGGTTGCGCAAGAAACTCGATGGCCAGCCCATCGCCATCGTGACCTTCCGCGGCCTTGGCTATCTGCTGGAAGCCCGCGATGCATAAGCCCAGCAGCCTGCGCTGGCGCCTGCTGTGGAACTTGGCGCTGTTGCTAGTGCTGTTGATGCTCGCCAGTGGCATGAGTGCCTACTGGAACGGTCGCGAAGCGGCCGACACCGCCTATGACCGCACGCTGCTGGCCTCGGCACGGACCATCGCGGCCGGCCTGACCCAAGTGGACGGCACCCTCAGCGCCAACGTGCCCTATGTCGCCCTGGACACCTTCGCCTACGACAGCGCCGGGCGTATCTACTACCAAGTCAATGACATCGACCAGAAGCTGATCTCCGGTTACGAGAACCTGCCCGGCCCGCCGCCGGGCACGCCTCGCACCGATGACTATCCGGCGCTGGCGCGGTTTTACAACGCCACGTACCAAGGCCAGCAGGTGCGTGTGGTCAGCCTGCTCAAGGCCGTCTCCGAGCCGAATATGAACGGCATGGCGGAAATCCGCGTGGCCGAAACCGATGAAGCGCGCGTGAGCATGGCCCGCAGCCTGATGGCCGATACCTTGCTGCGCTTGGGTATGCTTGCGATCGGCGCGTTGTTATTGGTGTGGTTCGCCGTAAGCGCAGCGCTGCGCCCGCTGGAGCGCTTGCGCACGGCAGTGGAAGAGCGCCAGCCCGACGACTTGCGGCCCTTGCCGTTGGTGGAAGTGCAGCATGAGTTCGGCCCGCTGGTGCGTTCCCTCAATCACTTCACTGAGCGCCTGCGCGGGCAGTTCGAACGCCAGGCGCAGTTTATTGCCGACGCGTCCCACGAACTGCGTACACCGTTGGCGGCACTCAAGGCGCGGCTGGAACTGGGTCTGCGCGCGGAAGATCCGGCGACCTGGCGCAGCACCCTGGAAACCGCCGCCCAGGGCACCGACCGCCTGACCCATCTGGCCAATCAATTGCTGTCCCTGGCACGCATTGAAAATGGCGCGCGGGCGATTGCCGAAGGGGGGGCGCAGTTGCTGGATCTGAGCCAGCTGGCCCGTGAACTGGGCATGGCCATGGCGCCCCTGGCCCATGCGCGTGGCGTGGCATTGGCGCTTGAGGCCGACGAGCCGGTGTGGTTGCGCGGTGAGCCGACGCTGCTGAACGAGTTGCTGAGCAACCTGGTGGACAACGCCCTGGCCCACACGCCACCGGGTGGCAACGTGATTTTGCGGGTGTCGGCGCCTGCGGTACTGGAGGTGGAAGATGACGGCCCAGGTATTCCGCTGGATGAACGCGACCGGGTGTTCGAGCGCTTCTACCGCCGCAGCCAGCAAGGCATGGGCTCAGGCCTGGGGCTGGCGATTGTCGGCGAAATCTGCCGCGCCCATCTGGCGCAGATCAGCCTGCACGATGGTGCGCAGGCGGGGTTGAAGGTGCGGGTAAGTTTTATCGCCGGTTGATCAGTCGAACATCAAGCGGGCTTCATCCAGCTCTGCGCGCAGTTTTTCACTGTAGGGGTCGACCCGCAGTTTCTTCATCGCCGGCACGTTGGAGACTTCCACCTTTGCCAAGGGGTGATCGGTGCCGTGATGGCAATACAGCACGGCGATCTGCACCAGGTCGATGTAGTCGAGGCTGGCGGAGTCGCGTTCCAGGTTCAGGTACTGGCCTGGCAGTTTCGCCAGCATTTCCGGGAAGTCCCAGCCACCGAGCAACTTGTCGCCCAATACCGGGTGGATGCTGTCGATGACATGGTTGAGGCTGACCGGGTCCGACAGCAGTTCGTAGTGGTCTTCGGCGTAGGTCAGGATCGGCAGCACGCCGATCTGGTGCACCAGTCCGCCCAACGCTGCCTGGTCTGGCTTGAGCTGACTGTGGCTGCGGCACAAGGCATAGCTCACGCCCGCTACTTCCAGGCTGCGGCGCCACACATCGCGCATTTTCTGTTCTACCGTTTCGGAGCGGGCGTGGAAGATCTGTTCCATCACCAGGCCGATGGCCAGGTTGCTGCTGTAGTTGGTGCCCAGCCGGGTGATGGCGGTGTGCAGGTCGGTGACTTCCTGAGTGGCGCGTAACAACGGGCTGTTGACCACTTTGATCAGGCGCGCCGACAGCGCGGTGTCGCGACCGATGACTTTGCTCAAGTGGCTGATGCTGATTTCCGGGTCTTCAGCGGCCTGACGGATGTTCAGGGCCACTTCCGGCAATGTCGGCAGAACCAGGTCATCGTTGTTGATGGCCTTAACCAACGCCTGTTGGACTTTTTCCGCCAGTTTGTTCATTCATGCTCTCTAGGGTGCTGCAAAAAGGTACGGCGACTAACGCTGGATTTCTCGATCGCGGTCGAGGGTATAAGGCAGCTCAAGCAGCTGTAAACCTGGGCCTTCCAGTGTGCCTAAGTGCACATCGCCACTATCGGCTGCTTCGGCTTGCAATACGGCCAGAAGTTCAATCGCTTGGTCAGCTTTTGCGGCAATCACCACTTCGCCGATCGAGCTGTTGTGGCTGGCGGAAAACAGTGGGGTGCCTGGCTCGGGCATGTCAGCCGCGTTGAGGCTCAGGCGGTACAAGCGGCGCTTGAGTTTGCCCAGGTACTGCATGCGCGCGACGATTTCCTGGCCGGTGTAGCAACCTTTCTTGAAACTCACGCCGCCCACCGCTTGCAGGTTGAGCATTTGCGGGATGAAGACTTCGCGGGTTTGCGGCATGACCTGGCCGATGCCAGCGTGGATCTGGCCCAGCAGCCATTCATTCAAGTCTGCTTCTTTTACGTGAGCGGCCAGTTGGCTGCGCACAGTGTCGGCTTGCTCGGCAGGCACCCAGAGTTCGGCGCGGCTTGGGGATACGCGGATGGCGATCAGTAAGTCGGCACGCGCTACGCTGTCAGTCTCGGCTGGAAGTTCAAGACCCAGGCTGGCGAGTGCATGGTCAGCGTTCGATAGGCCGAAACGCACCCAGGCGGCGCTTTCGTCGGTGAGCTTGGACTTGGAGAACACCGCGTATTTCTTCAGATCGGCCAGTTGCGGTTCCAGCAAATCGGTGGCCATCGCCATCAATACTCCGTCACCTTGCAAGAGGATACGGAAGCTCGATTGCATGCGGCCTTTTTGCGTGCAGCGCGCGCCGAGGCTAGCCTGAGTATCACTCAGGTAATTGAGGTTGCAGGTGAGCTGGCCCTGCAGGAACTTGGCAGCGTCGGAGCCGCGGACGGCCAGAACGCCTTCGTGGGACAGCGGGCAGAAAAAAGCGGAGTCAGCCATGGGTCATCGCAGGTCAAAAAGTCATGGGTGCATCATAGAGGGGCGCCCGGCAAATGGATAGTTTCCATATGGTGCGACCAAAGCCGGCTGTTCCGGGGCCGCGGTGCCTGTATACTTGCGCGCTATTTGAGGAGCGCTCCATGGTCGAAGAAGTAGAAATCAATCGCCTCTACTGGCACAGCCGTCGTGGCATGCTGGAGCTGGATGTGTTGTTGGTGCCTTTCACCAAAGAGGTGTACGCCACGCTCAATAAAGTAGATCGCGACCTCTATGTCCGTCTGCTCGAATGCGAAGACCAGGACATGTTCGGCTGGTTCATGGAACGCGCCGAATCGGAAGATCCTGAGCTGCAGCGTATGGTTCGGATCATTCTGGACCGTGTTCAGCCCAAGTAATCGTTTTGAATGCCGCTGGCAGGCCTCACGGCTAATGCTGGCGGCGTATGTGCTTGCCCAGCTATTCGCGCTGGGTGCGTTGTTGGTCCTCGATTCCCCCTTTGCTTTCCTTGGCGTGCTGTTATGCCTGGCCCATGCGGCCTGGGTGCTGCCGCGTCATGTCCTGTTGACCCACCGTTCGTCGATTGTTGGCCTGCGTCGCGATGAGGATGGCTGGCAGTTGTTCAGTCATGAGCGCGGTTGGCACAGCGTGCAGTTGCGCCCCGACAGCCTGGCGTTGCCGCTGATTGTCGTATTGCGCTATCGGGTACAGGGCGAGTGGCGGGTGCGTTCCGTCTGTGTCCCACGGGATTCGCAGGTCGCCGATGTGCATCGGCGCCTGCGGGTACGTCTGAAGTTCAGCCGCCGAAGGTGGTTGGCACCAGAATAGTGTCGCGGGCTTCTGGCAGCATCTGCGGATAGTCGAGGGTGTAATGCAGGCCTCGGCTTTCCTTGCGTTCCATGGCCGAGCGGATCATCAGTTCCGCGACCTGGGCCAGGTTGCGCAATTCGATCAGGTCACGACTGACTTTATAGTTGCTGTAGAACTCGTCGATCTCATCCAGCAGCAAACGCACGCGGTGCTGAGCCCGTTGGAGGCGCTTGTTGGTTCGCACGATCCCCACGTAGTCCCACATGAACCGCCGCAGCTCGTCCCAGTTGTGCGCGATGATCACGTCTTCGTCCGAATCTGTGACCTGGCTGGCATCCCATCGGGGCAGGGCGGTCGGCACCGGGATGTGCGGCAGTTGGTCGAGAATGTCTGCCGCCGCCGAGCGCGCGTAGACAAAGCATTCGAGCAACGAATTGCTGGCCATGCGGTTGGCGCCGTGCAGGCCGGTGAAGCTGGTTTCGCCAATCGCGTACAGGCCGGGCACGTCGGTGCGGCCGTGCTGGTCGACCATCACGCCACCGCAGGTGTAGTGCGCGGCGGGCACGACGGGGATCGGGCCTTTGGTGATGTCGATATTGAACGCCAGACAGCGCTCATAGACCGTGGGGAAGTGGGTCTTAATGAAGTCTTCTGGTTTGTGGCTGATGTCCAGGTACACGCAGTCGACACCCAGGCGCTTCATTTCATGGTCGATGGCGCGGGCGACGATATCGCGCGGGGCCAGTTCGGCGCGCGGGTCGAAGCGTTGCATGAAACGTTCGCCATTCGGTAGTTTCAGGTGTGCACCTTCACCACGCAGCGCCTCGGTGATCAGGAAGCTCTTGGCCTGCGGGTGATAAAGGCAGGTGGGGTGGAATTGGTTGAATTCCAGGTTCGCCACCCGGCAACCCGAACGCCAGGCCATGGCAATACCGTCGCCGCAAGCGCCGTCGGGGTTGCTGGTGTAGAGGTAGACCTTGGCCGCACCACCTGACGCGAGAATGGTGAAGCGTGCGCCATAGGTGTCGACTTCGCCGCTGGAACGGTTGAGCACGTAGGCGCCGAGGCAGCGCTCGCCGTCCAGGCCCAGGCGTTTTTCGGTGATCAGGTCAACGGCGACGCGCTGCTCCAGCAATTCGATGTTGGGACGCTGGCGGGCTTGGTCGAGTAGGGTCTTGAAGATCGCGGCGCCGGTGGCGTCGGCGGCGTGGATGATGCGGCGGTGGCTGTGGCCGCCTTCGCGCGTGAGGTGGAATTCGAAGCCGCCGTCGTCACTGCTCGCGTGTTCGTCGCGGGTGAACGGCACGCCTTGATCGATCAACCATTGGATCGCCTCGCGGCTATGCTCGACGGTGAAACGCACCGCATCTTCGTTGCACAGGCCACCGCCAGCGTTGAGGGTGTCTTCGACGTGGGATTGCACCGTGTCGGTGTCATCCAGTACGGCGGCCACACCACCCTGGGCCCAGAATGTGGAGCCGTTGGCCAGGTCGCCTTTGCTCAGGACCGCAATGCGCAGATGGCTGGGAAGGGTCAGCGCTAGGCTCAATCCTGCCGCGCCGCTGCCGATCACCAGGACATCGTGTTGAAACTGTTGGCTCATTTGAAGGATTCCGCAAAAAGCGATCCAAAGGTCAGGCGCAGACAGGAGGCCTGGATCGGCGAATCAAAGGGTCACACGGGCCACTAGTATATAGAGGGGGGGAGCGGCACAATAGCCGGGCATTCGTGGCAATGTGAGATTACGGTGCGCAGCTCGGGTAAAATCAGCCGGTTGTTGAAGCGGGAACTTTTTGCATAAGCCCCGACTCAATAGCAGGTTGCCCGAAAGCTGGGAAACGTTGAGTTTATTGGCCCGTCGGGAGCATTGGACGCGTCAGAAAACCGGCGACAAGATTATTCGCGCAGCCGGCGTTGCCCGCGCTGCGTTTTTCGTGTGTGCCAAATCAGTGCATGCCGGAAACTTGCTTGAAGGGGGAGAACTTTTGCGAAAAGTCCGAGTCTATGTTTGCAAGCCTGATCGTTTAGTTATGCAAGCCTCCTTCAAGTACAACGAGGAGTGTTCATGCTAACCCAGGAAGAGGATCAGCAGCTCGTCGAGCGCGTTCAGCGCGGCGACAAGCGAGCATTTGATCTGCTAGTGCTGAAATACCAGCACAAAATTCTCGGGTTGATCGTGCGGTTTGTGCACGACACCCATGAAGCGCAGGACGTTGCACAAGAGGCCTTTATCAAGGCTTATCGTGCACTGGGCAATTTCCGCGGTGATAGTGCGTTTTACACGTGGCTGTACCGCATCGCCATCAACACGGCGAAGAACTATCTGGTGTCTCGCGGACGCCGCCCACCAGATAGCGATGTAAGTTCAGAAGATGCAGAATTTTACGATGGTGATCACGGCCTCAAAGATCTCGAGTCGCCGGAGCGTGCATTGCTGCGCGACGAGATCGAAGGCACCGTTCATCGCACAATTCAGCAACTGCCAGAAGATTTGCGTACGGCGTTAACTTTACGTGAATTCGATGGTCTGAGTTACGAAGACATTGCGAGCGTCATGCAGTGTCCGGTGGGGACTGTGAGGTCACGGATTTTCCGGGCCCGGGAAGCCATCGATAAAGCCTTGCAACCTTTGTTGCAGGAAAACTAAAGACAGCGGCGACAGCCAAGAGAGGAACCGCCATGAGTCGTGATGCCCTGCAGGAATCGCTGTCCGCAGTGATGGATAACGAAGCGGATGAACTGGAACTTCGTCGAGTGCTCAACGCATTTGATGATGCCGAAACCCGTGACACCTGGTCTCGTTACCAAGTCGCTCGGGCGGTGATGCATAAGGATCTTCTAATCCCTCGTCTGGATATTGCTGCGGCTGTTTCTGCTGCGCTGGCCGATGAAGCCGTTCCGGCAAAAGCTGCTCGTGGTCCTTGGCGTAGCCTGGGTCGCCTGGCAGTCGCTGCCTCGGTGACAGTTGCAGTGCTTGCTGGTGTTCGCCTGTACAACCAGGACGAAATTGCTGGTGCCGAACTGGCCCAACAGACTCAGCAGCCGGTCATGGCCGGTCCGCAAGTCAAAGGCCCAGCTGTACTGGCTGGCTACAAGGAAAGCTCTGACACCACTGGCCCTATGGCCAACGGTGTACTTCAAGGGCAATCGCAGGACCAGCGTCTTCCAGGCTACTTGCGCCAACACGCACAGGAATCAGCCTTGAAAGGCACTGAAAGCGCTCTGCCATACGCTCGCGCTGCAAGCCTGGAAAATCGCTAAACCGCTAAGGGGCATTATGCGCGCCATACCGCTCCTTACGCTGTTTCTCAGTGGTTGGTTTGCACTACCCGCCCATGCCGATGAAGCCCAAGATTGGCTGACTCGACTTGGGCGTGCAGAGCAGCAGCAAAGCTTTGAAGGTACGTTCGTCTATGAACGTAACGGCAGTTTTTCCACCCACGACATCTGGCATCGTGTCCAGAATGGTCAGGTACGCGAGCGGCTCTTGCAGCTCGATGGTTCTGCCCAGGAAGTTGTGCGAGTGGATGGCCGCACCCAATGTGTCAGCGGCACGCTGGTTGCTGGCATTGGCAATTCGCGAGATGAGCCTTCACGAGCGCTTGACCCGCAAAAAATCAATCCATTTTACGAATTGGCCATCATCGGCAAGTCCCGCGTGGCCGGCCGTAATGCAGTCATCGTTTCGATCACGCCACGTGATCAATACCGTTATGGCTTTGAGCTGCATCTGGATCGTGAAACCGCATTGCCGCTCAAGTCCCTGTTGCTGAACGATCAAGGGCAGTTACTGGAGCGCTTTCAATTCACACGTTTGAACACTTCCACCTCGCCCACCGATCGTGATTTACAGCCCAGCAGTGACTGCACGTCTATCGCGATCTCAGATACTAAGGCGTCGGAAGTAGAGCCCACTCAGGCTTGGCATTTGGAATGG
Organism: Pseudomonas sp. H1_D04; assembly: GCF_054683855.1. NCBI lineage: Bacteria > Pseudomonadati > Pseudomonadota > Gammaproteobacteria > Pseudomonadales > Pseudomonadaceae > Pseudomonas > Pseudomonas sp. H1_D04. The sequence continues at coordinate 581,005 of NZ_CP162826.1, read as the reverse complement.
TTGCCGCCGGGTTTTCAACTGACCAATAGCAGTGCCCGTAAAGATGCTCAGACCAAAGCCACTGTCGACAGCTTGATGTATGAAGACGGGCTGGCACGTTTTTCGGTATTTCTTGAGCCGATCAGCGCTGTGAGCGTGACTGAAACCCGCACTCAATTGGGCCCCACGGTTGCTGTGTCCCGCCGGCTGAATACGGTGGACGGCGAAATGATGGTGACGGTAGTTGGTGAAATTCCTATAGGCACCGCCGAGCGTATCGCGCTGTCGGTGCGCGGTGAAAAAAAGGCCACCATCCAGCCGTGAGTTGTTAATCCTATGTTCATCCTGCTCTTCCACTGTACGTCCATGTCAGGCTGGCTGCCGAGAGCATGAAATGTCTGGATCAGCATTTTCACTTGCAAAAATCTCCCATGTTTTTTATAGGTCAGGGCTTGTCGGCTCTGGCCTTGTTTTGTTCGCGGAACAAAAATGTCGGTCGCAGTTTTCGGCGTTTCTTGAACCCTGTCGCTCAACCCTGCTCGTCGTAACGGGAGCTGTATGTCGATACCACGTTTGAAATCCTACCTATCCATAGTCGCCACGGTACTGGTGCTTGGCCAGGCCTTGCCTGCACAAGCGGCCGAATTGCCTGATTTCACCCAATTGGTTGAGCAAGCCTCGCCGGCCGTGGTGAACATCAGCACCACGCAGAAGCTGCCAGATCGCAAAGTGTCGAACCAGCAGATGCCTGACTTGGAAGGCCTGCCGCCGATGCTGCGAGAGTTCTTCGAGCGCGGCATGCCACAACCGCGCACGCCTCGTGGCGGTGGTGGTGGCCAGCGTGAAGCGCAGTCCCTGGGCTCGGGCTTCATCATTTCCCCTGATGGCTACATCCTTACCAACAACCATGTGATCGCTGACGCTGACGAGATTCTCGTGCGCCTGGCCGACCGCAGCGAGCTGAAAGCCAAGCTGGTGGGCACCGATCCACGTTCAGACGTTGCGCTGCTGAAAATCGACGGTAAGGACCTTCCCGTTCTGAAGCTGGGCAAGTCCCAGGACCTCAAGGCCGGGCAGTGGGTAGTCGCCATCGGCTCGCCGTTCGGTTTTGACCACACTGTGACTCAGGGTATCGTCAGCGCCATTGGTCGCAGCCTGCCGAATGAGAACTACGTGCCATTCATCCAGACCGACGTGCCGATCAACCCAGGTAACTCCGGTGGCCCGCTGTTCAACCTGGCGGGTGAAGTAGTGGGTATCAATTCGCAGATCTACACCCGTTCCGGTGGTTTCATGGGCGTGTCGTTTGCTATTCCGATCGACGTGGCCATGGATGTTTCCAACCAATTGAAAAGCGGTGGCAAGGTTAGCCGTGGCTGGTTGGGCGTAGTGATCCAGGAAGTGAACAAAGACCTCGCTGAGTCCTTCGGTCTCGACAAGCCTGCTGGTGCTCTGGTTGCACAGATCCAGGACGACGGCCCCGCTGCTAAAGGCGGCCTGCAAGTCGGCGACGTGATCCTGACCATGAATGGCCAACCGATTGTCATGTCGGCCGACCTGCCACACCTGGTCGGTGCACTCAAGGCGGGCAGCAAGGCCAAGCTGGAAGTAATTCGTGACGGCAAGCGCCAGAACGTTGAACTGACGGTAGGCGCTATTCCTGAAGAAGGTGCGACTCTGGACGCCCTCGGCAATAACAAATCGGGTGCTGAGCGAAGCAGCAACCGTCTGGGCATTGCAGTTGTTGAGCTGACCGAAGAGCAGAAGAAAAGCTTCGACCTCAAGGGCGGCGTAGTGATCAAGGAAGTGCAGGATGGCCCAGCAGCATTGATCGGCTTGCAGCCGGGCGACGTGATCACCCACCTGAACAATCAGGCGATTGATACCACCAAGCAGTTCACTGACATCGCCAAGGCGTTGCCGAAGAATCGCTCGGTGTCGATGCGCGTGCTGCGTCAGGGGCGCGCCAGCTTCATTACCTTCAAGCTGGCCGAGTAATCCGCTAAGCCAATAAAAAGCCCCGCCGTCGGTCAACGATGGCGGGGCTTTTTTGTGGGTGATGGGTTTAGCTCATCATCCCTTTTACCAGGCGTTCCTGTTCGATCAGCTCACGCTGGCGTGCGTCGATACGTGACGACAATGGAAAGTTACTGCCGGCGCGGCGTTTGGCGAAGTCCAGTTGCTGAATCGCCTGCTGGAAGTCGCCCACCAGAGCAAAGTATTCAGCGCGCGCCTGGTGCAGGCCGATGATGTTGCCGGATAACCCGCGTGTCTCGGCGACTTGATACCACACGTCCGGATCGTCCGGACGAGACTTGAGCAGGCCATCCAGGGCCTTTTCCGCATCCGCGGTACGATTTTGTTTAAGCAGCAGGTCGACTCGGATCTGATTCAGCGGATAGTTGCCGGGGTATTGGGTCAGCATCCGATCCGTGCGTTGCTGGGCGTCGGCTAGACGGCTGTTGTCTATGTCCAGCTGGATTTGCGCCAGGTTATAAGTGATGTCATTGGGCGCTTTGGCCAGCAGCGGTTGCAGGCTATCTCTCGCTTGCTTGAATTGTGAGGCCTTGATTTGGGCGATGGCCAGGCCATAACGCGCCACATCGTTTTTCGGGTTCTCGTCCAGTTGCGCCTGGAAGCGTTTGGCGGCGAGTCCTGAGGTGTCCTCGTATTGCAGCTGCACCCGTGCGCGAATCAGTTGATAGCGCAGGCTGTCTTCCTTTCCGCCGGGCTTGGATTGCTCGGCTCGGTTTCGGGTGTCGGCGATCCGCGATTCAGTGACCGGGTGCGTCAACAGGAATTCTGGTGGCTTGGCGTCGAAGCGGTATTGACGCCCCAATCGCTCGAACATGGTCGGCATGGAGCGCGGGTCGTAGCCGGCTTTCTCCAGATTGACGATACCGATACGGTCAGCCTCTTGTTCATTCTGCCGAGAGAACCGCCGTTGTTCCTGGATCGCCGCCGCCTGGGTGCCGGCGATCGCAGCAATGCCCGCATCACCTGCGCCGGCGGCTGCCGCGATGATGCCACCGAGGAGAGCAGCCATCATCGGGATCTGCATGCGCTGCTGCGCTTCAACGCCACGGGCGAAGTGACGCTGTGACAAGTGAGCCAATTCGTGTGCCAGCACCGAGGCGTATTCTCCTTCGGTCTGGGCGTTGAGGAACAGGCCGCCGTTCACGCCGACAATACCGCCTGGCGCGGCAAACGCGTTGAGTTGCGGGCTGTTGATCAGGATGAACTCCAGACGTCGGTCGTTCACCTGGCTGGTTTCTACCAGCTTATACACGCTGGTTTCGACGTAATCTTTGAGTTGCGGGTCGTTCAGTTGGGAAACCTGCCCGCGCAGGTAGGCCAGCCAGGCACGGCCCAGTTGGAATTCCTGTTGTGGCGAGACAATGGCAGAACTGGCGTCGCCAAGCGACGGCAGGTCGTCAGCGAAGCCTGGAGAGGCCAGCAGGCAAGCCAGCGTCAGCAGGGTGGGGCGCAAAAAAGTCATGCACATAGCCTTTCGACAAAGAGCTTACTGTAGCCGGACACTGAGCTTCGGACCAGATATTCTAAGCACCCCGAACGCTTGCCCGGAGTAAAACCATGACCGACGCTGTAGCCTTTGATGCCGAGCTCGACGCCAGCGGCCTCAATTGCCCGTTGCCCTTGCTCAAGGCCAAGCTGGAACTCAACCGATTGACCAGCGGTGCCGTGCTCAAGGTGATCGCAACGGACGCAGGTTCCCAGAGGGATTTCCGCACATTTGCCAAACTGGCCGGCCACACGTTGTTGCATGAAGAAGATGCCGCCGGTGTGTACCGTTACTGGTTGCGCAAGGCCTGAGCCGTTGCCCCTACCACCCGAGGTTGATTGATGTTCAAAGTGTTACGAGACTGGATCCAGCGCTACTTCTCTGATGAAGAAGCCGTGGTACTAGCCGTCCTGTTGTTTTTGGCCTTTACCGCAGTCCTCACCTTGGGTGGCATGCTGGCGCCCGTACTTGCGGGGATGGTGCTCGCTTACCTGATGCAGGGCCTGGTCACCACCCTTGAGCGTTTGCGCTTGCCAGGCGGTGCGGCAGTGGGGCTGGTCTTCGCCTTGTTCATGGGCCTGCTGGTGGTGTTTATAGTGGTGGTGTTGCCGCTGCTGTGGCACCAACTGATAACGCTGTTCAACGAGTTGCCGGGCATGCTCGCCAAGTGGCAGTCGCTGTTGCTGCTGTTGCCGGAGCGCTACCCGCATCTGGTATCGGATGAGCAGGTGTTGCAGGCCATTGAAGTGGCGCGCGGCGAAATCGGGAAATTCGGGCAATGGGCGCTGACGTTTTCCCTGTCCAGCTTGCCGCTGCTGGTCAATATCATGATCTACCTGGTGCTTGTCCCGATCCTGGTGTTCTTCTTTCTCAAGGATCGCGCCATGATCGGTCGCTGGGTGAGTGGCTACCTGCCGCGTGAGCGAGCGCTAATTACTCGGGTTGCCGAGGAAATGAACCGGCAGATCGCCAACTACATTCGTGGCAAAGTCATCGAGATCATTATCTGCGGCGGCGTTACCTACATCGCTTTTATTGCCCTGGACCTGAATTACGCGGCCCTGTTGGCATTGCTGGTCGGTATTTCAGTGGTGGTGCCCTATGTCGGCGCGGTAGTGGTGACCGTACCAGTTACGCTGATCGCTTTGTTCCAGTGGGGCTGGAGCGACCAGTTCATCTACCTGATGGCGGTGTACGGGATCATCCAGACCCTGGATGGCAACGTGCTGGTGCCGTTGCTCTTCTCGGAGGCGGTCAACCTGCATCCGGTGGCGATCATTTGCGCGGTATTGTTGTTTGGTGGGCTATGGGGATTCTGGGGGGTGTTCTTTGCGATTCCCCTGGCAACGCTGTTCAAGGCAGTGCTGGATGCGTGGCCGCGGCAGGAGCCAGTGGTGGCGCCTTTGCTCTGAAACGGAAAGGGGGAGCCTGCTCCCCCTCTCACATTTTCAGGCCTTATTCAAAGCCTGCGCTGCTGTCAGTACAGCATCCACATGCCCTGGCACTTTTACGCCACGCCATTCCTGGCGCAGCACGCCTTCCTTGTCGATCAGGAAGGTGCTGCGATCCACACCCAAGTATTCCTTGCCGTAAAGCTTCTTCAGTTTGATCACATCAAACAGCTGGCAAACCGCCTCGTCTTTGTCGCTGATCAGCTCGAAAGGGAATTCCTGCTTGCCTTTGAAGTTCTCGTGGGACTTCACGCTGTCGCGCGACACGCCAAACACTTCAGTGTTGGCCGCTTGGAACGCCGCGTACTGGTCACGGAAGCCTTGGCCTTCAGTGGTGCAGCCGGGGGTGCTGTCCTTCGGATAGAAGTAGATCACCACCTGCTTACCCTTGAGGGCCGCAAGGCTAAAAGTCTGGCCGCTGGTGGCCTGGGCTTCGAAGTCGGCTATGGGTTGGTCGATGACTACTGCCATGAATACTTCCTTACATTGGGTTCTGTGGGCGCCATGGTTCGATCAACGCGTCGAGGTTCAGTGCGTCGGCGAAATCCAGGAACTGGTCGCGCAGCCAACTGATCTGCACACCGGCTGGCAGGGTCACGGTGAAAGTGGCGTTGAGCATGGTGCCGCCGGTTTGCGGGGCCTGGTAGGTGTCGCAGGTCAGGTTTTCCAGTTCGACGTTATGGTCGATAAAGAACTGGCACAACTCGTTGACGATGTCCGAGCGGTACGCCGAGCTGACGTAAGCCACATAAGGCAGGGCCTGGGGACGGTTTTCCAGCGCGGCGCTACGCACAACATTGACGGTGAAGTCATGTTTCTTGGCCAGGCCCGGCAGGCCGGTTTCCAGGCGTGCCAGGGCGTCCCAGGTGCCGGAGATCTGGAGGACCAGCGCACTGCACTCGCCATGGCGTGTCAGGCGGGAGGTCACGACGGCGCAGCGGTTTTCATGGCTGGCGCGGCACAGGACGTTCGTCAGCTCCATGGGGTTGGCGCCGAGGGCACTGATAACAAGGAATTGTTCGCGAACTGTGGGGGTGGACATGCAGCCTTCCTAAACGATGAGCGGTCGATACCATGAGGGCCGTATCGATCAAAGCATGAAGGGTAGCGAAAAGCGCCGCCAAGGGATAGGAGGTGGCGTTTTCATTACGTGAACGGCGTGATTCCAGCCTGCTGTAACCCGTGCTTTCGTCCAATGATGGCATTGCCCATCGTTTAGTTGCCCCAGAACGCATCCTCACGCGGTACTTCGCTTGTACAAGCATCTTGGCGCCAGTACCATTACGGCTCTCTTTTTCCGGCAGGAGCGGTTGCATGATTGCGGGCAGTATGGTGGCACTGGTCACACCCATGGATGCACAAGGTCATCTCGACTGGGACAGCCTGGGCAAACTGGTGGACTTCCACCTGCAAGAAGGCACCAACGCCATTGTGGCGGTCGGCACCACAGGTGAGTCGGCCACCCTCGATGTGGAAGAACACATCCAGGTGATTGAGTTCGTGGTCAAGCGTGTTGCGGGCCGCATCGCCGTGATCGCCGGTACGGGTGCCAACTCGACGCGCGAAGCGATCGAGCTGACCAAAAACGCCAAGAAGGCTGGCGCCGACGCCTGCCTGCTGGTGACTCCGTACTACAACAAGCCGACCCAGGAAGGCCTGTACCAGCACTTCCGCACCATTGCCGAAGCCGTCGACATCCCGCAGATCCTCTATAACGTGCCGGGTCGTACCGCGTGCGATATGAAGGCCGAGACCGTGATCCGCCTGTCCACCGTGCCGAACATTATCGGCATCAAGGAAGCCACTGGCGACCTGCAGCGCGCCAAGGACATCCTGGCCGGTGTGAGCAGCGACTTCCTGCTGTATTCCGGTGACGATGCCACGGCTGTCGAGCTGATCCTGCTGGGTGGCAAGGGCAACATCTCCGTGACCGCCAACGTGGCCCCACGTGCCATGAGTGACATGTGCGCTGCTGCCATCGCTGGCGACGCCGTGACCGCCCGTGCGATCCACGAGAAGCTGATGCCGCTCAACAAGACACTCTTTATCGAATCCAACCCTATTCCCGTGAAATGGGCGCTGTTCGAGATGGGCTTGATGCCGGACGGTATCCGTCTGCCGCTCACCCGTCTCAGCGAAGCCTGTCACGAACCGCTGCGACAGGCCCTGCGCCAGTCCGGCGTCCTGGTTTAATTGAGGAAGCACTACGCATGAAGCGATTGGCCGGACTTTCCGCACTTGCCTTGATTATCTCCAGCACCAGTGGCTGCGGTTGGATCTGGGGCCCGGAAGGCTACTTCCGTGACCGCGGCAGCGATTACCTGGAAGCACAAGCAACCAAACCGATGCAATTGCCGCCGGACGTCAACGTCGCAAAGCGTCTTGACCCGTTGCTGCCGATTCCACGCAACGTTGCCGACGACACCACTAAGGGTGAGTACTTAGTGCCACGTCCACAGCCGATCTCGGCCGTGGCGGATGCCAGCGACTACAGCCTTCAGAAGAGCGGTGATTCCCGCTGGATCGTTGCTCAGCGCCCACCTGCTGAAGTCTGGCCAGTGGCGGTGCAGTTCTTCCAGGACAACGGTTTCCGCATCGACGAGCAGCGCCCGCAGACCGGCGAATTCACCACGGCATGGCAGCAAGGCAGCGAACTGTCCGCCACCATGGCCAAGCGTTTGCAAGCCGGTGGTGTAGTGGCTGACAGCGAAGCCCGCGTGCGTGTTCGCATCGAGCCAGGCGTGCAGCGCAATACCAGTGAAGTCTACGTGGTGAGTGCCGAGCGTCCTGCCGGCAGCACCGCCAACGTCGCCTTCACCAACCGTTCGGTCAATACCGGCGTTGACTCGGCACTGGTCGACGAGATGTTGGCCAGCATGAGCCGTATTTCCGAGAAGGGCGGTTCCGTTTCCCTGCTCGCCGCACGTGATTACGACACCCCGAGTCGCGTCAGCCTCACCGAGGACGGCAGTGGCAACGTGGTGCTGAACCTGGGTGAAGACCTGGACCGCGCCTGGGCCAGCGTCGGTCGCGCGTTGGAGCAAGGCCCTTGGCGTGTTGAAGACATCAACCGTAGCCTCGGCCTCTACTACATCAACGTGGCTGAAAAGGCCGAGCGCAAAGACGACGAGCCTGGTTTCTTCGGCAAGCTGTTTGGCAGCCAGCCGACCAAGGAAGAAATCGAGACCCGCGCCGAGCGTTATCAGGTTCGTTTGAGCAAGGTTGGCGAGACTGTGCAAGTCACTGTCGAGAAGAACATCAACACCGTTGCGCCGGCTGAAACAGCCCGCAAAGTGTTGGGCGTAATTCAGGACAACCTGGGCTGATCCGATGCGTTTTGCTGTTCTCGGTAGCGGTAGCCAAGGGAACGGCACGCTGGTCGCCCACGACGACACGTACGTACTGGTGGATTGTGGTTTCTCGTTAAAAGAAACCGAGCGGCGCCTGCTGCGCCTGGGGGTTCACCCCACGCAGCTGAGCGCTATTCTAGTGACCCACGAACATGCCGATCACGTGCATGGCGTGGGTTTGCTGTCTCGGCGCTACAATCTTCCTGTGTACCTGAGTCGCGGCACCTTGCGCGGGATGCGCAAGCCCATTGAGCCCGCAGGTTTCCTGGCTGGCGGTGAGCAACTGCAAATCGGTGCCTTGAGCATTGATGTGATTGCCGTGGCGCACGACGCTCAGGAGCCGACGCAGTATGTATTCAGTGATGGCCAGCGACGCTTCGGCGTTCTGACCGACCTGGGCTCCTACTGCGCCAAGGTGCTGGACGGTTACCGCGACCTCGATGCCTTGATGATCGAGTCCAACCACTGCCGAGACCTGCTGGCTCGCGGTCACTATCCCTACTTTCTCAAGCAGCGGGTGGGCGGCGAACTGGGACATTTGAACAACCACCAGGCGGCGTACCTGGTGTATGAGTTGGGCTGGCAAGACCTGCAACACCTGGTCCTGGCCCACCTGAGCAGCAAGAACAACCTGCCGACGCTTGCCCGGCAATGTTTTGTCGACACCCTCGGGTGCGACCCGGACTGGCTGCAATTGGCCGATCAAGATTCAGGGCTCGACTGGCGACATATCGCCTAGCCCACCTCACTCAAAGCGGAGCCCATCATGGAAAAACGTGAAGAACTCTACCGCGGCAAGGCCAAGTCGGTTTACAAGACCGACGACGCCAACCGCCTGATCCTGCTGTTTCGCAACGACACCTCGGCGTTCGACGGCAAGCGCATCGAACAACTGGACCGCAAGGGGATGGTGAACAACAAGTTCAACGCCTTCATCATGCAGAAACTCGAAGAGGCCGGCATTCCGACCCAATTCGACAAACTGCTGGGCGACAACGAGTGCCTGGTGAAGAAGCTGGACATGATCCCGGTCGAATGCGTCGTGCGTAACTACGCCGCCGGCAGCTTGGTCAAGCGCCTGGGTGTGGAGGAGGGCCTCAAGCTCAACCCTTACACGTTCGAATTGTTCCTGAAGGACGACGCCAAGGGCGACCCGTTCATCAACGAATCCCACGTCGTGGCATTTGGCTGGGGCACCGCTGAGCAACTGGCTCGCATGAAAGAGCTGTCCCTCAAGGTCAACGACGTACTGAGCAAGCTGTTCGACGACGCAGGCCTGCTGCTGGTGGACTTCAAGCTGGAATTCGGTGTGTTCCACGACGGTTCCATCGTCCTGGGCGACGAATTCAGCCCGGACGGCTGCCGCCTGTGGGACAAGGACACCAAGAAGAAGATGGACAAAGACCGCTTCCGCCAGGGCCTCGGTGACGTTATCGAAGCTTACGAAGAAGTCGCCAATCGTCTCGGCGTACCGCTGTAATCGACGCAAGCATCTGATAGCACGGAAAAAAATCGCTTAGGCGCTTTGCATCCACGAATCATGCTGTTATGATGCGCGCCGTTGGAGAGATGCCAGAGTGGCCGAATGGGACGGATTCGAAATCCGTTGTACCTTCACCGGTACCTAGGGTTCGAATCCCTATCTCTCCGCCATTACATAGAAAAAGCCCCGTAGCTGAATAAGCTACGGGGCTTTTTCGTTTTTGGTGCCATAAAAGTCCTACATACCCTTCCGCACAGCTTTGTTCATACCTCCTTCCAAGATTGAAGCCTGGGTGTTTGCCGGTCTTCGTCGACACGCCATCGTTTTTTGGGAGACGGGTATATTGATTTACCGAGAGACGCTCACCGAGGCGCTCGCACTGAATGGCATCACCTGCGTAAGCAGCGCGCTCACTCCTGCGCGACGGCGGGTTGGGGCGGGGTCAGCTCCAATACGCGATCACGTCCGCCCTCGGCCAGCAGATAAGTCCCGCGCGCAGTCGGCACGATCGATTGTGGCGCTTTCAAGAACGACAAAATCGTCTGCTGGTGCCCTTGTTTGTCGATCAGCAACAGCCGCGCACGGTGGGTGGCGTCTTCATTGATCCATAACCCGCGCTCATCGCACATCAAAAACGTCGGCTGGTTCAGCTTGGCCAGTACCACCGGATCACTGCCGTCTGCGGCTAGCTCACGCACCGTGCCTTCTTTCTTCTTCGTGTAGAGCATGCGGCCATCGGTGCAGCGGATGATGGATTCACCCTCATCGAGGTCTTTGCGCACGACGCTCAAGGTCCGGTCGCTCCAGCGATAACGCAGGAGACGGCCCTCGTCGCGACGGTCCTCCATCGCATAAAGGTAGTCCCCGTCGTCCCACAGACCTTGCACGTTTTCGCCCCTGAATAACTCTGTGACGGTACCGTCCTTGAGGAAGCTGACGGGAGAGTCGAGTGCTTCCTGGCTGAATACCCAGCCGCCACGGGTGGAGAGCATACCGTCGGGTTTGGACAGCTTGCCCACCACCACTTCGCGTGTCCCGTCCAGGTGAATGTGCACGATACTGCCCTTGGCGTCGTCGAGCTCCTGGCTGACCATCAACGCGCCGTCCGGTAACGGCATCAGCGAGGCAGCTTTGGGCACATCGCGGTGCAGCACCTGAACAGTCCAGCCGCTCGCCGTACTCACGGGGTAGAAGTTTTGCCAAGTGAAGAAGCCCAGCGCGGCGAGGCAGGACAGGCCTACCAGGCATACAGCTCCTTTCAGCGCTCGGTGTAGCGTTTTTCTGCCGGATGCCTTGCTCATTGAACTCTCAGTCGAAAACGGTCGGATTGCAGACTACGCACCTAAGTGCTTTTTTCAAGGCGGCTTTTTCAAGACTGGTTGGCCTGCCATTGTCTGTAGAGTCGTCGGGCGACTTCCATTCGCGCGATCAGGATCACCAGGTAAATCATCCAGGCCATCGACACGAGTACCAGCGAGAACAGTAGCCCGCGCTGTTCGCTCAAACCCTCTCGTACGTATTTGTTGTAGTTCTTGTCGAGGAAGAATGAGCAAATGATGTCGAGTTTCTCTTCCGGTAATCCCGGGAGAAGAAAAGCCTGTAGCGACTCGGACGACCGGCAGTGTTCTACCATCAGGACGTTGTCGGACCAGATGCCGAACTTCACGTTATCTTCAGATAAATAGAACGATGGAGCATCTGGGGCGTTTTTCAGGGACACCATCAGGTACTTCGATTCAATCAGCGGAACCGCAATGGCTACACCTGCCAAAAGCACGAAAGCGAGTACAAAAAAACAGTTGATGCGCCATTGTGCGAACCGCCGGGTGATGAAATTCAGCGCTGTGAAGTCGCCCCACTCTATGTAGCGCTTCACGCGGCCGAAGTCGCGCGGGGCGAATTCATTGCTGTACATCCAATCCTCGGCCAAGTCTGCCTCCCGCAGCGTTTTGGCAGGGATGTTGAATTCGTAGCGGTAATATTCAAGCTCGCGCAAATCCTTGCGCATGCGTTCAAAACGTTCTGTTTCGAAGCGCGTTTTGCCCCCAAAAAACCGCCATATCCAATCCCGCAAAAACAGCAGCGATCCGGAACGTCGGTAGATAAATATCAACAGCCCCGCGATAGCGAGAAAGGTAAAGGCACCGCTGAAGAAGGCGAAATGCTCGACGTACCAAGTCAGTGGTGTGCTTTTTACGATCGGTTCGGCCATGGCTGGGTCCATTAGTCATAAAGTCGAACGCGGGATTCTAGGGAACCAGAGCGAGCGTGTCTTTACGTCAGAAAAAACAGGAAGCAACTGACGGGGCTCTCAGAATCCGGCTAAGCCACAACTGCAGTTTTTCTGGCGGTCCTCATGCATGGCTTCCCACCGACAGTCGTACGATAATGCCGTCCATCCCGCTATTGACTGGCCGTTCTCCGTGATCATCAACTTCGACCTCAACGACCTCCAAGCCTTCCGCGCTGTGGTAGACAAGGGCAGTTTTCGCGGCGCCGCGGAGGCCATCCGTATCTCGCAACCGGCGCTCAGTCGGCGCATCGAAAAACTTGAATCCGCGCTTGATGTAAAGCTGTTTGAGCGCACCACCCGACGGGTCAGCCTGACCATGGTGGGCCGTGCATTCCTGCCGCAAGTCGAGCGCATGCTCGACGACCTCGACATCGCGCTGATGGGCATCAGTAACGTCGCGTCCACGCGCATGGGCGATGTCATCATCGCCTGCGTGCCTTCGACTGCGTACTACTTCATGCCTCACGTGATCTCCGAATTCCACAAGCTGTATCCAAAGATTCGCCTGCGGGTGCTGGATGCCAGTGCCGGTGAGGTGTGCAATGCGGTGGAAAATGGCGAGGCGGATTTTGGCGTGAGTTTCAGCGGCAGCCTGCCCGATGAAGTGGAGTTCGAACTGCTGCTGCAGGAGCGATACGTACTCGCCTGTCGCCGTGATCACCCGTTGGCCGAACGTGACAGCGTGACCTGGGCCGAAGCCTTTGAGCATGACTACATCACGGTGGACAAAACTTCGGGCAACCGCTTCCTGCTTGACCAGGCCTTGCGCGGCGTACGTGTGAAAAAACCGAGTGTCTGCGAGACGCACCACGTGACCACCATGATCGCGTTGGTGGAGGCGGGGTTGGGGGTAGCGATGGTGCCTTCGATTGCGATGCCGGCGTGCGCGCACCCGGTTCTGGTAAGCGTGCCGTTGGTGGAGCCGCAGGTGATGCGCAATGTGGGCTTGATCAAGCGCCGCGGGCGGACATTGCCGCCCGCGGCGCTGGAGTTGGAACGGTTGGTGCGGGAGATGCCGTTTCGGTCAGCGTGACACCGAGTCCAGGCCGGTGGATTGCACCAGCGGTTGCGCCTCGGGCGAGGCCAGGTACTTCAGCAACGCCTTGGCTTGGGTCGGGTGTTCGGCGTTCACCGGAATACCTGCTGCAAAACGCGTAACGGACTGCACGTCTTCGGGGATTTTGCCCACATAGGTCACGCCCGGTACGGGCAACAATTCGGCGACCTGCTGCAGACCCACTTCGTAGTCACCTTTGGCAACCTGTTCAGCCACCGGAATACGTTCGATCATCGTGCCCTTGGCCGGCATGCCGAGCTTCTTGAACAGCTCTTTCTCGACATACACACCGCTGGCACTGTCCGAGTACGCCACTGACTTGGCCTTGCTCAGCACTGCCTTCAGTTCTGCATCGGTGCCGATGGCGGGTTTCGCCGCGCCTTCCTTCACCACCAAACCAATCCGCGAGTCCGCCAGTTCCACGCGAGACGCCGGGTCGACCTTGCCTTGTTTGATCAGGTCATCCAGGGCGTAGCCGACCATGATCACCACATCGGCGTGTTCGCCCCTGGCCAGGCGGTTGGGAATCGCTTCCGGCGCCTTGCCCATGGACGGGCCGAGAATGGTATCGAGGGTGTCACCGCTTTGCTGGGCATACTGCGGGCCAAGCAACTTATAAGCGGCGGTGAAGCCACCGGAGGTCATTACCTTGAGCTCCTCGGCCTGGGCCGACAGCGCCAGCGCGCCGAGGGCCAAGGCCGCCAGTGTGTTGAGCAGAGGTCGCATCATACCGCCCCCTGCAGCATCTGCCCGCGAGTGTTGGCGCGGCGGTACAACGCCAGGGTCGAACACAGTGCGCACAATGCGGCGAACATCATCCAGTAGGCCGGTGAGGCCTTGTCCCCGGTGATGTGGATGAACCACGTGGAGATCGCCGGGGTGAAGCCACCGAAGATCGCGGTTGCCAGGCTATAGGCCAGGGAAAAGCCCGCCACGCGCACTTCCACCGGCATGATTTCGGTCAGCGCCGGGATCATCGCGCCGTTGTACATGCCATAGAGGAAGGAGAACCACAGCAGGGTTTCCAGCATATGGCCGAAGCTCGGTGCATTCACCACGTAAGACAGTGCTGGATACGCTGTAAGAACCGCCAGCGCTGTCATGGCGATCAGTACCGGCTTGCGGCCGAAGCGATCGCTGAGGGTGCCGCCGATGGGGAGCCATACAAAGTTCGACACGGCCACCAGCAACGTCACCAGCAGGGCGTCCGAGGTGCTCAGTTGCAGCACGGTCTTGCCGAAGGTCGGCGCGTACACGGTGATCAGGTAGAACGCGGTAGTGGTCATGGCCACCATCAGCATGCCGCCGATCACAACGGTCCAGTTTTTCACCAGGGTTGCCAGCACTTCGCGCATGGTCGGGCGATGCTTGCGGTTGGCGAACTCTTCGGTTTCCTCCAGGTTGCGACGCAGCACAAAGATAAACGGAATGATCACGCAACCGACGGCGAACGGAATGCGCCAGCCCCAGTCGGCAACCACCGACGGTTCCATCCACACGTTCAGGCCATAACCCAGCGCAGCGGCGACCACGATGGAGATCTGTTGGCTGCCCGACTGCCAGCTGGTGTAGAAGCCTTTACGGCCTGGGGTGGCCATCTCAGACAAGTACACCGACACCCCGCCCAGTTCCGCACCGGCCGAGAAGCCTTGCAGCAAGCGACCAAGCAACACCAGCAGCGGTGCCCACAGGCCAATGGTCTGATAACCCGGCACCAGCACGATCAGCAACGTACCGCTGGCCATGATCGAGAGGGTCACGATCAGCCCTTTGCGGCGACCGACGTCGTCGATGTAGGCACCGAGAATGATTGCGCCAAGTGGGCGCATCAGGAAGCCTGCGCCAAACACGGCGAAGGTCATCATTAATGACGCAAACTCATTAGCGGCCGGGAAGAACGCAGCCGCGATGTAGGTGGCGTAGAAACCAAACAGAAAGAAGTCGAACTGTTCGAGGAAATTGCCCGAAGTAACGCGGAATACCGCGCCAACTTTCGAGCGGGCAGAGTCGGGGCGGGAAGGGCTAGTCATGGTTTTGTGTCTCCAGCGTTCTTTTCAAAGTGCTTATTTCGCTTAAGACTATGGATAGTGGCTGACACATTTAGAAATGATAAGTGAAAATTTTGGGTTTATTGATGTTCAGGGATTATCAATCCCTGTGGCCGTCAAAATCTCTTTCCCTGTCCTATGCTTGAACAGGTGACCGATGCTTAAGGAAAGAGGTGGCTATGGGTAACGAACAAAAGCGGCGCGATGAACCAGAGCGTGAGCAACCCCAGCGGCAGCGCGAAGAGGAAAAGCCGCAGACCTGGAAGCATCCGGACGACGGTACGGAGCTTTCCGAGCGCGATCAGGAGTTTCCGCTCAAGCCCTGAGCAACCTGTCCGCCTGTGATGCTGGCTTATCGGCAATTAAGCGCATAGACGGCGTGCGCCGCGCTTTCTAAACTGCGACCTGTCTTGGTGATACGGGCAGGCGCCGATGAATCGCAATGAATTACGCAAGGCCGACATCAATCTGATGGTGGTCTTCGAAGCACTGATGCTTGAGCGCAATGTGACGCGGGTGGCCGAGAAACTTTTTCTCGGCCAGCCGACCATCAGTTCGGCCCTGAACCGTTTGCGTACCTTGTTCAACGACCCATTGTTTATTCGTGTTGGCCATCGCATGGAGCCCACCGCGCGCGCTGAGGAAATCATTCAGCATCTGTCCCCGGCCCTCGATTCCTTGTCGTCGGCCTTGAGCCTGACCCACGATTTTGACCCGTCCATCAGCACCATGACGTTTCGCATCGGTCTGTCCGACGATGTCGAGTTCGGCCTGTTGCCGCCGTTGCTGCGCGCGCTGCGCCAGGAAGCGCCCCAAGTGGTGTTCGTGGTGCAGCATGTGGATTATTGGCGCATCCCTGACCTGCTGGCGTCCGGCGATATCACCGTTGGCATCACCCAGACCCGTGGTCTGCCGGCGAATGCCAAGCGCAAGTTGCTGCGCCATATCCGTCCGCGACTCCTGCGCGCGGATGCCTCGGACACGCCGCTGACCCTGGATGAATATTGCTCGCGGCCCCATGTGCTGGTGTCTCACACCGCCAACGTGTCGGGTTTTGCCGATGAGTGGCTGGCCGAGATTGGCCGTAAGCGCCACGTGGTTTTATCGGTACCGCAATACAGCGCGTTGCCGGCGTTGCTGGCCGGCACCGACCTCATCGCCAGCCTGCCGGACTACACCGCCGAAGCCATGGCGGTGTCGGGCAATCTGTTTTGTGAGCCGTTTCCGTTCGAGACACCAACGTTGGATTTGTCCATGGTTTGGCTCAGCCATGTGGACACCGACCCCGCCGAGCGTTGGGTGCGGTCGAGACTGGAGGCGTTCATGAGCGATAGAGGGTTGGGCGCCAAGGCGTGACGCTATATATTCAAGAATCTTCCTACAACAAGCCTCGGAGCAACCCATGCCGCATCTGCACCTGGAATACACCGCCAACCTGACAGACCTGACCGTCGATAAAACCCTGTTGCGGCTCAACAATGTGCTAATGGCGTCCGGGCAATTCGGCTCCGAGTTCGATATCAAAAGCCGTGCGGTGAAGCTTGAGCATTTTCAGGTAGGTACCTCCCTCAATCCGCGCGGATTTATTGCGGTGAAGCTGTCATTGCTCAGCGGGCGTTCGCCGCAGGTCAAGCAGCAGCTGTCGGAAAGCCTGCTGGCGGTGTTGCAGGACCTTAGCCCGTGGCCCGAAGGCGTGCAGGTACAACTGAGCGTTGAACTGCGCGACATGGACCGCGATGCCTATAGCAAAGTCGCTATCGGCTAAGGCTTACAACAAGCCCTGATCGGCACATACCTTCACCACCTGCTCGCGAAACCAGGTATTGGCACTGTCCTGTTCACTGGTTTCGTTCCACTGCATATCAAGGGTGAACCCCGGCAATCCGTTGGGCGCCTCGCAATGGCCGAACACCGGCTCCGGCGCCAGTAGCTTTTGCACGCGGCGGGGCAGGGTGAGGATAAAGTCGGTGCCGGTGATCATCTTCAATGCCGCGCTGTAGCTGTTGGCACGGGCGACCACCTGGCGCTTGTGGGCCTGGCGCGCCAGCCAGCCGTCGATCATGTTGGTGTCGGAGGTCCACGGCGTGGGGAATACATGTCGCCGTTCGACGAAGGATTGCAGGCTGAATGCTGGCTCCCTGGGCGCTGAGCGTTTATCGAAGACACACACCAAATCGTCCTCCAGCAGCATCTGGGTCTTGAAGTCTTTGTGGGCGCGATGAAAGTGCGGGCCGAAGCAGATCACCAAGTCCAGGCGGCCTTCGCGCAGGTCATCGGCGGGGATGTCGGTTTCCAGCTTCTGCACATTGACGATCACCGGCAAGTCGGCCCGGTCGAAGGTTTTCAGCAGGCGCGGCAGGATCAACTGTTCGAAGTATTCCGGTGCACATACGTTGAAGGTCACGGCTTTTTGCGTGGGGTCGAAGGCCTGGCCACCGGCGTGGCACAGGTTGATGCTTTCGAGGATCTTCTGCACATGGCCGTACATGGTGGTGGCCTTGTACGTAGGACGCATGCCCGCTCGGGTGTTGATAAACAGCTCGTCTTCAAAGCTGGTGCGCAGCTTCTTCAGGCTGTAGCTCACGGTGGACTGGCTGACGAACAGCGTTTCGGACACCTCGGTAACGCTGCTCTGGTCGTAGACGGCGATAAACACCATCAAGTCCTGCATATCGAGTTTTCTGAGCAAGTTACTGTTTAACATCGGTTTCGTCCGTAAACCCTTTGTACCGAACTCAGTACAAGACAGCCCAAAAGCTTAACGGAACGTGCGTACCAATAGAAAGCTCTGTAGGGCGTTTCTATGTTTGCAGTGGGACAAATACTGTTTGCAACACGACCTCAGCGGATATGTTGCGCGTAATGCCTCGGGTTGAAGCGCGTGACGATCAGCAACATCAATACGATCACCGCCGTCAGCGACCACCAGGCCCATTCGAAACTGCCCAGTTGGTCACGGATCATCCCGGCGATCAGCGGCGACAGGCCGGCAATCAGGTAGCCGATGCCTTGCACAAAGGCAGTGAGGCCACCGGCACGGCGCGGGTTGTCCAAGTGATCGAGGGACAGGATCAGGCTCATGGGGAATAGGCCGCCGATGCCCAGGCCGAGCAGGCACGGCCACAGCAAACTGAGGGATTGCGGGCTGAGGATCAGGCCGCAGAAACCGATGATGATCAGCACCAGCAGCACGGCTACCACGCCGCGTTTGTCCTGGCGGCGGTTGGCGATGGCGGGTGTGATCAGGCCAGACACCACTTCCATGGCGGTCAGAAAGCCCAGCAGCAGACCGGCGTCCTGCTCGCTCCAGCCTTGCTCCACGTAGTACGGCGCCAGCCACGCGAGTACACACGTGTAGGACGCGGTGCCCAAGCCAAAAAAGATCGCCAGCAACCAGGCGCGGCGATTGCCGAAAAATGATTCCTGCGGACCGGAACCGGCCTCGGGTAATGGGGGCATTACCGAACGCTGGGCGTACCAGAACACCAAGGCGAGCAACGCCAGCACTGCCCAGATCGCCAGGCCGATACGCCAACTGCCGGTGTGCGTTTGCACGAAGGGCGAGAACGAAGCCGCCAGCGCCGCGCCACCCATGATGGCGGTGACGTACAGGCCCATGAACATAGAAACGTTATCGCTGAAGCGCGACTTGATCAGCGCCGGCATCAACGCCTGGATCATCGCAATACCGATCCCCGCCGCAATCGCGCTGACGATCAGCTCCAGCGCCGAATCCAGGAACAACCGCGACAGCGTCGCCACGCCGATCACCAGCAGCGACAGGACAATGCTGCGGTGCTCACCAAAACGCTTGGCCAGGCCCATGCCAAAGAACATCGCCAGGCCCATGGTCATGACCGGCAACATGGTCAGCAACGCCGCGCTGCTGAAACTCAACGGCACATCGCCACGGATCGAAGACAACAACGGCCCCACGGCAGCCATCGACGGGCGCAGGTTAAGGGCGACCAGCACCACGCTGATCATCAGCCAAACGGCAGTGGTGGGTTTTGCGTGAACGTTTTCCATGGGCCTGCCTTGAGTGAACAAGGGTGAATCAGGCCACGCATGGGGCAGGGGGGCAAATGAGAAAGTCGCAGGCACTATCTAAAAATTGCAGTTCCCACAAACACCGCAAATCAAGATGTGGGAGGGGGCTTGCCCCCGATAGCCGTGTTTCAGTCTAAGCATCTGTAACTGATCCACCGCTATCGGGGGCAAGCTCCCTCCCACAGGGGTCCACCTTCTACAGCAGGGGCTGCAGTGTCAGTTAGACCGAATGACGTGCTTTATCTCCTGAAACGCCGCTAACCCCCAAGGCCCCAGCTCGCGTCCGATGCTGCTCTGCTTGTAACCCCCCCACGCCGTCTGCGGGAAGATCACCTGCGGCGCGTTGATCCATACCAGTCCGGCCTGCAGGGCATTTGCTACTCGCTCGGCGCTCTCGACATCGGCGCCCACCACACTGGCCACCAGGCCGAAATCGCTGTCGTTGGCCAGGGCAATCGCCTCATCTTCAGTTGCGAAACTTCGTACACACAGCACCGGGCCGAAGATTTCCTCGTTCCATAACGCACTGTCCAACGGCACAGCGGTAAACACCGTCGGGCGGATGAAATAACCCCTGGCCAGATCCGCCGGACGTTCACCGCCACACAGCAACCGCGCACCGTCCTCGATGCCTCGCTGGATATGCCCCATTACCCGCTGATACTGCGCACGGTTGATCAGCGCGCCCATTTCCACGTCCTCAGCAAACGGGTCAGCCACGCGAATCCCTTCAGCCCGCGCCCGCAAGCGTTGCAGGAATTCGTCCGCTAAGGTGTCGGCCACCAGCACGCGGCTGGTGGCAGAACACATCTGCCCGGCGTTGAAAAATCCACCGCCGCAGGCCAGTTCCACGGCCAAGTCGAGGTCAGCATCTGCCAGCACCAGCAACGAAGATTTGCCGCCCAGTTCCAGACTGACGCCCTTGATGGTTTCGGCGGCGCGTTGCATCACCTGCACGCCCACCGCATTACTGCCAGTAAAGGAGATTTTCGCCACACGACGGTCCGCTGCCAGCGGTGCACCGACCGCCAGGCCCGTGCCGCAGACCAGGTTGAACACGCCTGCGGGCAGCCCGGATTCGGCGATGATTCGCGCCAATTGCAGCTCTGCCAGGGGCGTGACTTCCGACGGCTTGAGCACCACGCAGCAACCGGAGGCGAGGGCGGGGGCGAGTTTCCAGGCGGTGGTCACCATGGGGAAATTCCACGGCACGATCAGCCCCACTACGCCACACGGCTCGCGGCGCAGGCGAGCGCTGAACTCATCGCTGGGCAGTGCCACCGGCCGGTCTTGTCCGGCGTCCAGGTCCTCGGCAACACCTGCGTAGTACTCGAAGGTGGCGATCACGTCGTCCACATCGATGCCCGCCTCAAACAGCGGTTTGCCGTTGTTGCTCGACTGCAGGTGCATTAAGGCTTCGCGCTGTTCGCGCACGCCTTGGGCGATTTTGAGTAATAGGGCACCGCGCTCACGGCCGGTGCTTTTTGACCAGCCGGCAAACGCCCGACTGGCGGCATCCACTGCCTGGGTCACGGCAGCCATGTCCCCTACGCTGACCTGGGCCAAGCGGGATTCGGTCGCCGGGTTGATCACCTCCAGCACGTCGTGGCCAGCACGCCATTCGCCGTCGATATACACACCGTTCAATACTGCGTTCATACCGCGACCTCCTTCATCCAAAGCTCTTGGTCAATTTCAATCAGCGTCGGCCCCTGTCGATCTGAGGCGGCCAGCAATGCGTTGCGTAACGGCTCGATGCCCTCGATGCGTTCAGCCGCGCAACCCAGCGCCTTGGCCACGCCGACAAAATCCGGTGTGTAGATGTCCACGCCGACCGGTTCGATGGCGCGGTTGACCATGTATTTCTTGATCTCCTCGTAGCCCTGGTTATTCCACAGCAACACGATGATCGGCGTGCGTGCCTCCACCGCGCTGGCCAGTTCCGGCAGGCTGAATTGCAGTCCGCCGTCACCGATCAGGCACACCACCGGTTGCCCATCGCCGCGCCCCAGCCAGGCGCCGATCGCGGCGGGCAAGGCGTAGCCCAAGGTGCCGTAGCCGGTAGAGGAGTTGAACCAGCGGCGTGGGTGGTCGAGGTTGAGGGTGAGGTTGCCGCTGTACACCGGTTGGGTGGAGTCGCCCACCATGACGGCGCCGGGCAACGTCTCCAGGATCGTATTGAGGAACAGGGTTTGCGCACGGGTGGCGGCGTCCCAGGATGGGGCCAATTCAGCCCACAAACGCGCGACGCGTCGGCTGCCCCAGTCGGTGTTGCGCAGGGGTAACTCCTTGCTGTCCAACTCGGCCAGCACGGCTTCGGTGGCGATCTGCGCATCGGCTACCAAGGCGACGTGAGGTGTGTAGTTGCGCACGGTCTGGTCCGGGTCGATGTCGATGCGCAGCAGTGCGCCGGGAATTTCAAACCCGCCCGCGAAGGTCACGTCGTAATCGGTTTCCGCAAGTTCTGTGCCGATGGCCAGCACCACATCGGCTTCGGCGACTAATGCGCGGGTGGCGACCAAGGTCTGGGTGGAGCCGATCAGCAACGGGTGCGCGGCGGGCAGCATGCCTTTGGCGTTGATGGTCAGCGCCACTGGCGCACCGAGGGTTTCGGCGAGGCGGGTCAGCGCGGGCGCGGCATCGATGGCGCCGCCGCCGGCGAGAATCAACGGGCGCTTGGCGCACGCCAGCAACTGAGTCATCTGCTTGATCGCCGAGGGTGCGGCACCGGCGCGCGTGACGCTGATCGGCTTGCTGCCCAGCAGTGCGTCGGCGTTTTCCACCAGCACATCCAGCGGGATCTCGATATGCACCGGCCGCGGACGGCCGGCCTGGAACAGTGCAAATGCCCGTGCCAGCACCGCGGGCAACTCCGCCGCCGACATCAAGGTGTGGGAGAACGCCGCCACGCCCGCGATCATCGCGCTCTGGTTCGGCAGCTCATGCAACTTGCCGCGCCCGCCGCCCAACTGGCTGCGTGATTGCACGCTGGAGATCACCAACATCGGGATCGAGTCGGCATAGGCCTGGCCCATGGCCGTGGTGATGTTGGTCATGCCTGGGCCGGTGATGATGAAACACACGCCGGGCTTGCCGCTGGTGCGTGCATAACCGTCCGCCATAAACCCGGCCCCTTGCTCGTGGCGTGGGGTGACGTGACGGATACTGGAACGGGCCAGGCCGCGGTACAACTCCACGGTGTGCACGCCGGGGATGCCAAACACCTGTTCAACGCCATAGCCTTCCAGGAGCTTCACCAACACTTCGCCGCAGGTCGCCATACAAGTCGCTCTTGTTATTGATTCGAGGCGGTATTGGAACGGCTGGCCCGTAGCGGCAACAATCGATAAAAAGTCATACTAGCCATGTCCTCACGTCATGGCTGAGCCCGATGAAACGTCTTCCTCCACTGCCCGCGCTGCACACTTTCTGGGTCACGGCCCAGTGTTGCAACTTCACCCGCGCCGCCGAGCAACTGCACATCACTCAGGGTGCGGTCAGCCGGCAGATTGCCGGGTTGGAAAGCCACTTGGGTTACGCGCTGTTCCAACGCCAGGCACGGGGCTTGAGCCTGACCGAAGAGGGGCGCGAGTGGTCAGTGCGTGCGCAGCAGGTATTTGGTTTGCTCGGTGATGCGGTGGAGCAGATCGGCAGTCGCCGCCAGACCCTGCAACTCAAGGCCTCCACCTGTGTGATGCGCTGGTTGCTGCCGCGCTTGATGCAGTGGCAAAAGGAGCGCCCGGACGTGCCGGTGGAGCTCACCACCACTGTGGCTTACACCGTGGACTTTCGCCGCGAGCAGTTTGACGCAGCGGTGATCTACGCACCCATTGCCGAACAATCAGCCGAGGCGCGGCATTTGTTCGATGAGCAACTTACGCCCGTTTGCGCGCCGGGGTTATCGGATGGCTTGCACACGCCGCAAGACTTGCAGCACCAGGTGCTGCTGCATCCCACGCGGGATGAGCGGGACTGGGCGTTATGGTTGAAGGCTGCTAACACGCGCTTGAGCAATTTGAGCCAAGGCCATCATTTCGAAACGCTGGACTTGGCGATGACGGTGGCCTCCCAGGGTTCCGGGGTGGCGATAGGCGACAGTGCGTTGATTGGCGAGGATGTGAAGGCGGGGCGGTTGGTGATGCCGTATGAACTGCGGGTACAGACGGGGATGGGGTATTACCTGGTGTATCCACCGGGGACGAAGCCGTCGACCGGGCTCGAAGCTCTAATGGATTGGTTAGTCAGCCAGGCACAATCTCCAGAACACTGAAGGGCAAATGTGGGAGGGAGCAAGCCCCCTCCCACAAATGTCAGTAACCGACGGTGAAACGCTGGCGCGAGTGCTTCGGTGTTTCCACTTCGTCAATCATCGCGATGGCATAGTCGGCAAAGCTGATCGAGCTTGTACCTTCGCTGCTCACCAGCAAATCATCCTGGCCCAGGCGGAATTTACCGGTGCGCTCGGTGCCATCGAACAGAGCCGATGGCGACAGGAAAGTCCAATCCAGTTCTTGTTCCTGACGCAGGGTTTCAAGGAATTCAGCTCCTGCGCTGGCCTCTGCCTTGTACTCAGCAGGGAAACCTTCGCTGTCGATCACGCGACCGCCACCCGGCAGCAACAGCGAACCCGCACCGCCCACCACCAGCAAGCGTTTGACACCGGCCTTTTTCACCGGCCCGATCACGGCGCTGGCGGGCAGGGTGGCGAAGTGCGCGGCACTGATCACCACGTCGTTGCCGCTGATGGCCTGTTGCAGGGCATCGGCGTCCAACGCGTCCACTTGTTTGATAGTGACGTTCGGGCGCGCTGCCAGTTTGTCGGTGTTACGCGCGATGGCGGTCACGCTGTGCCCGCGACGCAACGCTTCTTCCAGCAATTGGCTGCCGGCACGGCCCGTAGCCCCAATGATTGCGATCTTGCTCATGACGTTCTCCAGTACGGTTAAGGTTTGAGAGTTTTCACCACTTCATTTCGCCCTTGGCGACTTTTGCGCTCAGCTCCAGGGAGCTTTCGTCCGCCAGGGTGGGGTAACGCTTTTTCATGGCCGCGATGAGGGCGGCGGAGTCTTTGGCCTTGGAGGTTTCTACGTCGAAGGCCTTGATGTAGTCGGCAGTAAAGGTGACCGACGCCACGGACGGCGTACCCAGGTAGTGACCCGGAATCACGGTACGCGGTTTCAGGTTTTCGATGCGTTGCAGGGTGGCCAGCCAGTCTTTGTGGGATTGCGCGCCCTGGGTATCTGCCATCCACACATGGATGTTTTGGGCAACCACGACGCCACCGACCACCGCCTTGATCGACGGGATCCACACAAAGCTGCGATCCGGCTGCGGGCCGTCCAGGCCGATAACGTCCAACTGTTTCCCTTCAAGGGTCAGGCTATTGCCTTGCAGCACCTGTGGCACGATGGTTTTAGCCGGTTTGTCGGCGCCCATTTTCGGGCCCCAGAACTCAAGTTTGCCGGCCACGGTGGCGTTGATGTGGTCGACCACCGGTTGCGGAGCCAGCACCTTGGCGTCCGGGAACGCGGCCGTCAGGGTGTCGAGGCCAAAGTAGTAATCCGGATCGCCATGGCTGATGTAAATGGTGGTCAGGTGTTTGCCGCTGGCGCGGATCTTTTGCACCAATTGCTCGGCCTGGCCCTTGCCGAATTGCGCGTCCACCAGGATCGCGTCTTTGGCGCCGCTGACCAGCACCGAGGTCACCGGGAAGATCGCCGCTGCGCCAGGGTTGTACACGTCGAGGGTCAAGTCGGCCGCAGAGGCATGGGCCGCAAAGGCCAGGGCGGCGGTGGCTAGGGTCATGCGCTTGAGGGTTGAAAGCATTGGGCAGCTCCAGCAATCGGTTCAAAGGATGCACAGAGCTTAGTTGCACTAAACGAGACTAAAAATGCGATGCTGGAACATAGTTTGTTTCTGAAATCGGGCAAATCATGGATCGTCTTCAAGCAATGCGCGTGTTTGTCACCGTGGTGGACCTGGGCAGCCAGTCCGCCGCCGCGGACCATCTGGACCTGTCGCGGCCGGTCGTATCGCGTTACCTCGCCGAGTTGGAAGACTGGGTCGGCGCGCGCCTGCTGCACCGCACCACGCGCAAACTTAGTCTTACGGCGGCGGGCGGTGAGACCTTGCCGCGCTGCCGCCAATTGCTGGAGTTGTGCGGCGACATGCAGGCCGCCGTCAGTGAGCCCGATGACGCGCCCCGTGGCCTGCTGCGCCTGAGTGTCAGCACCTCGTTCGGCCAGGCGCAATTGGCCGAGGCGATTGCCGAGTACGTCAAACGCTACCCTTTGGTCACGGTCGACCTGCAAATGCTTGATCGCACGGTGAATCTGGTGGACGAGCGCATCGACCTGGCCATCCGCACCAGCAATGACCTGGACCCGAACCTGATCGCACGGCGCCTGACCGTCTGTCGCTCGGTGGTCTGCGCCACCCCCGCGTATCTGCGCGAGCATCCGGCCCCACAAAAAGTCGAAGACCTGGCCCGGCACAACTGCCTGACCCACTCGTACTTCGGCAAAAGCCTGTGGCATTTCGAAGAAAGTGGCGAGCACGTGTCGGTGCCGGTGCACGGCAATATCACCGCCAACGAGGCGAGCACGCTGCTACGCCTGACGCTGGCCGGCGCTGGGGTGGCGATGTTGCCCAGCTACCAGGCCGGCGATCACATCCGACGTGGTGAACTGGTGCGCCTACTGCCCCGCGCCGAACCCCGGCAGATGAACATCTACGCGGTCTACGCCTCACGCAAACACATGCCGTCGGCGTTGCGCAGCCTGCTGGATTTTCTGGTGGTGAGGTTCCCTGAAGAGCCGGCGTGGGACATCGGTCTCTGAGGCGACATAACCCTGTTGAATGTCGTCCAATAATGGCAACTCGCCCTGACTGGCCTATGCTTTAAACAGCGTCATGTAGATCCGTCCAGAGGTCTCTGTCATGAGCATAAAAACCAGAAAGTACCTGATGATTTTCACTCTCTGCGCCTTGGCCAGCGCACTGTACGGGACTGCCGCCTACCGTGTGGAGCAGACCCGTATGCAGCCGACCTTTGCGATCAGCTGCAACCAGGACCAATGTGTCCCCCACACCGGCAGTTTCAGTGCGCTCAGGTAGTGGTCGATTCGGCCTTGAGTTGCTCGCGAAACGCCTTGGGTGAGAATCCGACCCGGCGGCGAAACAGCCGGGAAAAGTTAGTCGGGTCGGAAAACCCCAACACTTCCGACATTTCATTGATGGTCATGCTGGTGTAAGTCAGCAGGCGCTTGGCCTCCAGCAACTGGCGGTCATGCATGATCTGCAGGGCGGGCTGGCCACCGAGTTCCCGACATGTCCCATTCAGATGTGAGACCGAGATACCCAGCTTGTGGGCCAGATCCTCAATCTTTGGGTGCTCACGGTAGTGCTGTTCGACCAATTGGGTAAACCGCCGGAAATACTCGCGGCCTCTTGGCGCGCGCGGATGGCAACGCTGGATGGCCTGACGGCTGATCCACACCAGCAGCACGCTGACCAGGGCGTGCATCATCATGTCCCGGGCCGGTTGCTCTTCTGCATATTCGTCCTGCAGGCGGGCGAATTGGCTATTGAGGTAGTCACTGTCCTTGCCCGCCGGGTAACTGCCCAGGGTCTGCAAACCGCCGGCCGTTGCGCCCAGTTGGGCCTGCAAGTGGCTCACGAGTGGCGCCGAGAGTGTCACTACATAACCTTCGACATCTTCGGCAAAGCGAAACCCATGCACGCACAACGGCGGCAATATCTGCAGCGTGGCTTCATTGAGCGTGGTGCGCTGACCTTCTATTTCCAGTTGAGCCTGGCCTTTGTGCACGTACAACAACTGGCACAGATCCGCGTGCCGGTGGGGCTGGATTTCCCACTGGTATTCCCGGCTGCGGCGGGAAATGGTTTCGCAGTGCAACAAATCGGGGGTCGGCCATTGCTGGTTTTCCCCGTAAAGCTTGAAGACCGGAATCGCGGTGTTGGTCATGGTTTCAATCCGATACTCAGGACGGTTGTGCGGTAATCGCCCAAATTGGCAAAAAGCGCAGGGTTTGTCGCAGTTTTCACCTTCTTATGCCAAGCACTCAAGTGAAAAATGTCAGCCACAAGACCAATGACAACTCTTTCACTCAATCCGTTCGAGTGGAACTTGCGGGCCATAAAAATAATGAAAACGCTGAAAACCCAAGTCGCCATTATCGGCGCCGGTCCTTCCGGACTGTTGCTCGGCCAACTGCTGCATAACGCCGGCATCGAGACCTTTATTCTAGAGCGCCAGAGCGCTGACTACGTGCAAGGCCGCATCCGCGCCGGGGTGCTGGAGCAAGGCATGGTCGACCTGCTGCGCCAAGCCGGCGTTAGCCAACGCATGGATGCCGAAGGCCTGGTACATGATGGCTTCGAGCTCGCGCTCGACGGACATCTCACCCATATCGACCTCAAGGCGCTGACCGGCGGCCAATCGGTGATGATCTACGGCCAGACCGAAGTCACCCGCGACCTGATGGCCGCCCGCGCGGCTGCCGGCGCGGTTACGCTCTACGACGCGCGTGACGTGCAGCCCCATGATCTCAAAAGTGATCGACCCTGGCTGACCTTCGAACACCAGGGCGAGGCGTTCCGTCTGGAATGCGACTACATCGCCGGCTGTGATGGCTTCCACGGCGTGGCGCGTCAGTCGATCCCCGCTGAATCACTGAAAATCTTCGAGCGCGTGTACCCCTTTGGTTGGCTGGGCATTCTCGCCGACACCCCGCCGGTGCACGACGAACTGGTGTACGCCAAACACCCCCGCGGCTTTGCCCTGTGCAGCATGCGATCGCCGACCCGCAGCCGCTATTACCTGCAAGTGCCGGCTGAAGAACCGTTGGATGAATGGTCGGATGCACGCTTTTGGGCTGAGCTGAAAACCCGCCTGCCCAGCAGCCTGGCCGAGCAGTTGGTCACCGGGCCGTCGATTGAAAAGAGCATCGCGCCGTTGCGCAGTTTTGTGGCTGAACCGATGCAGTACGGGCGCCTGTTCCTGCTGGGTGACGCTGCGCATATCGTGCCGCCCACCGGCGCCAAGGGCCTGAACCTGGCGGCCAGTGATGTGAGTACGCTATTTAGGATCATGCTCAAGGTGTATCGCGAGGGGCGCGTGGATTTGTTGGAGCGCTATTCCGCCATCTGCCTGCGCCGGGTGTGGAAGGCCGAACGGTTTTCCTGGTGGATGACCTCGATGCTGCATCAATTCCCGGAGGCGGACGGCTTCAGCCAGCGCATTGCCCAGAGCGAACTGGAGTACTTCATCCACTCCGAAGCCGGGCGCAAAACCATCGCGGAAAATTACGTCGGGCTTCCTTACGAGGCTATCGAATAGCCTGCTATCGTATTGAGCATTGCCGTGGGCCGACTTTTCCCACGGGCCTTGCTTGAAGGTTCTGTCGTGACTCAGCTCAATCAGCCCGCGCCGCCGCTTCCCGCGGTGCGCAGTATTCTCGCCTCGTTGATGATGGCGATCTTCCTCGGCGCACTGGACCAGACCATTGTCGCCGTGTCCATGCCCGCTATCTCCGCGCGGTTCCACGACGTCAACCTGCTGGCCTGGGTGATCTCCGGCTACATGGTGGCAATGACAGTGGCGGTGCCGATCTACGGCAAGCTCGGCGACCTGTATGGGCGCCGGCCGATGATGCTGATCGGCATGGGCTTGTTCACCGTGGCGTCGCTGTTTTGCGGCATGGCGCAAAGCATGGAGCAGTTGGTGCTGGCACGGGTGCTCCAGGGGATTGGCGCTGGCGGCATGATCTCGGTGAGCCAAGCGATCATCGGCGACATTATTCCGCCCCGTGAACGTGGGCGTTATCAAGGCTATTTCAGCAGCATGTACGCAGTGGCCAGCGTGGCCGGTCCGGTGTTGGGCGGCTACATGACCGAGTACCTGTCGTGGCGTTGGGTATTCCTGATCAACCTGCCGCTGGGCGCCGGTGCCTGGCACTTGGCCCATCGCACCCTGGTGGGGCTGCCTGTGCCGCAGCGCAAGCCGATCATCGATTACCTCGGCACCGTGTTGATGATCGTTGGCCTGACCGCCCTGTTGCTGGGTATCACCGAAATTGGTCAGGGTCATCATTGGCGTGACAGTGGGGTGCTGGGGCTGCTGGCCTGCGCGCTGGTGGCATTGACGTTGTTCGTGTGGCACGAGCGCCGTGCGCGGGAGCCGTTGCTGCCGATGCACTTGTTCGCCAACCGCAGCGCGGTGCTGTGTTGGTGCACGGTGTTCTTCACCAGCTTCCAGGCGATTTCCCTGACGGTGCTGATGCCCCTGCGCTTTCAGACCGTGACCGGAGGCGGGGCCGACAGTGCCGCCTTGCACTTGTTGCCACTGGCCATCGGCTTGCCCATCGGCGCGTATTCCGCAGGGCGCATGACCTCGGTGACCGGGCGTTATAAACCGATGATCCTTGGCGGCGCACTGTTAAGCCCGCTGGCGATCCTGGGCATGGCCTTCAGCGCGCCCCAGGACGTAGTGCTTACCGGCGTGTTCATGTTGTTGTGCGGGATCGCCGGCGGGATGCAATTCCCCACCTCCCTGGTGGGCTCGCAAAACTCGGTGGAACAGCGCGACATCGGCGTCGCCACCAGCACCACCAACCTGTTCCGTTCCCTTGGTGGTGCGGTGGGCGTGGCGTGCATGTCGGCGCTGCTGCTGGCGTTGTTGCAGGATTCGAGCTTCGCTCACTTGGCCAGCGGTTCGCTGGTGGCCGAGGGCAGTTCCGGCAACGTGCTGTTGGATGGCCTGAACGCCGCTCCCGGCCCGGCGCAAGATGCACTGCGCGGGGAGCTGGCGGTGACGTTCCGACATTTGTTGATGGTGAGTGCGGCGGTCTCGTTGCTGGGGTTGGCGGCGGCGATTGCGATGCCTAACCGGGTGCTGCGTGGTCGGGAAGATAAAGTTAAGTAACTGACACGATAGCGATCAAAGTGTGGAAGGGGGCAAGTCGAACCGCCCCTCCCACATTTGACTGCATTCCAGTCCAGATCACGGGCTGTAGTAACCCACCGCAACCATGAAATGCCCGGCCTTGCGCACATAGGCATGCTTGTTCTCAATCTTGTCGGTCACCGGGTTTTTCCAGCGGTACTTGTATTCCCCCTGGTCCTGCTCCGCCATCAACTTGAGGATCGGCTCGCCCACCGGCTTGCCGTCCGGGTCCTTGATCTTGCTGAAGTCAGTGTTTACCAGCCGCAGGTTGGTGCCGTGCGCCACGTAACGTTGGGTGTTCAGGTCCACCACAAACACGTAGAGGTCATCCTGTAGGAAGCCGCCCTGCAATGAGTTGATGGCCTTGAGCGTACCGGGTTCATCCTTGAGCAGCGCGTTGACCGCTTTGTTGCGCAAGGCTCGCGCCTGTTCCGGCGTGGCCCGTGGAAGGTAGTAGCCCACGGCCAGGATGCGATCACCCACCCGCTGATAAAACACATGTTTGCGCTCTACCTTGCCGTCGTTCCAGTTCTGCCAACGGTAATCGGCCTGCTGGATACCCTGGTCTTCAGGCACCTTGAGGGCATCCTTGAATGACTTGCTCAGGTCCGGCCCCAATACCTCGTTAACGTCCCGGCCGATCAACGCGGAGGAGGGGCCGCCACTGGCCAGTAGCACGCCCTTGGTATCGATCACGAACACATAACGGTCCTGGTCGATAAATTCCCCCTGGCGGCTGAACACGGCGAGGGCTTTGTCGCCATTGGTCTTGTAGTAAGCCAGGGCTTTTTCCAGCAGGGCCTTGGCCGCCTGGGCGTCCTCATCCTGAGTCGTTTCGGCGTGCACCTGGCTGAAACACAACAGCAGCAGCCAGGTGATGCGGAGCAATCCCTTCATGTTCCGTCCTCGTTCTTATTGGTGTGACAAGAGCGTAGTCGGCCTTAGCTCACGGCGCTGCCAACCATTGGTCGACAATGCCCTGGTACACACCGGTCGCGACACTCAGGTGCAACCACTGGTCGACATAGCTTTTCCAGGCCACATCATCGCGGGGCAGCAAAAAGGCCTTTTCGCTGTACTGCATTTGCCGCTCAGGGTTGACCGCGCACAGCCCAGGTTTCTGCTTCTGCTGGTAACGGGCTTCGCTGGCGTCGGTGATCATTACGTCCGCCTTGCCGGCGAGCAGTTCGTCGAAGATGGTCACGTTGTCGTGCAGGCGGATCTGCGCCTGGCCCAAATGGGCGCGGGCAAACACTTCATTGGTACCGCCCGCCGGTTCGATCACGCGCACCTGTGGCTGGTTGATCTGCTCGACGGTCTGGTAGCGCTTTACATCGGCGCAGCGCACCAGCGGGATCTTGCCGTCAACGCCGAGGGACTGGCTGAAAAAGGCTTTTTTCTGACGCTCCAGCGACACCGAGATACCGCCCACGGCGATATCGCAGCGTTGGGCGAGGAAGTCCGGCATCAGGGTTTTCCAGGTGGTGGGCACCCAGGTGATTGTCGCATTGAGGCTCTTGGCCAGGGACTCGGCCATGGCAATATCGATGCCTTCATAAGTGCCATCTGCGCGCAGCTTGGTGTAGGGCGTGTAGTCGCCGGTCGTGCACACGCTGAGGGTGCCGCGCT
The DNA here is from genome assembly GCF_054683855.1 of Pseudomonas sp. H1_D04. Classification (NCBI taxonomy): domain Bacteria; kingdom Pseudomonadati; phylum Pseudomonadota; class Gammaproteobacteria; order Pseudomonadales; family Pseudomonadaceae; genus Pseudomonas; species Pseudomonas sp. H1_D04. The sequence goes on along the minus strand of NZ_CP162826.1, from coordinate 549,176 downwards.
GGAGCACGTCGTCGAGGCGTGACGGGGCAGTGTCGGCCAGGGCGCTGGTGGCCAGGCTCGCAAGTACACACAGGGCGAAGGGAGCTTTCATGCGGTCGAGTCCTTGGGGCATGGTCGGGGCGGTCATTATTTCCAGCGCGGGGCAGGGTGGCAAGGCGTGGCGAATGTTTAGCCTGGGTGTAACCAAACTCCGTCATCCCTGAATTTAATAGCGTATCCAGGCGTGTGAGGCTGCGGGCATCTTCATCACCGTGATTCTCCCATGGACGGTTCCGCCGCCACCCACCTCGCGACACTGCCGTCCATACTGGCGTTCTGGGCGCTGTTCCACTGTCGGCATGCGCGCCCGCCGGATGCCTTTCTCCTACGTTGATCTACCCCATGGATGACGCGGCCCCCTGCGCATCTGCCCGGCAGCGCCTGTGCGCCTGCCTGACGAACACGTATGAGAAACCCAATGAGCGATTTCGCGCGCCTGCAAGAAGCCCAGTCCTTCCTTGAGCAACACCCGGACATCGAGATGTTCGAGCTGTTTATCCTCGACAACAATGGTGTACCCCGCGGCAAGTTGCTGCACCGCGATGAACTGCTGGCGGTGTATGAAAGCGGCCGGCCCCTGCCCAGTACCATCCTCGGCCTGACCATCAATGGCGACGACGTGGAGAACTCCGGTCTGGTGTGGGAGGTGGGAGACATCGACTGCCGCGCCTATCCGGTCAGTGGCAGCCTGCAACCTATGCCGTGGCGGTTGATCCCGACCGCAGCGGTGCAAGTCAGCATGCACCCCACCGAAGGTTTGCCCGCCACCGTGGCCGACCCTCGGCATGTGCTGGCGAAGGTCATCGACGGGCTTAAAGCCGATGGCTATTACCCGGTGATGGCCGCCGAACTGGAGTTCTACTTGCTGGACCAGAAACCCGACAGCCACGGCCGCCCGCAACCGGCGCGGGATGTGGACGGTGGTCGCCCACGCTCGACCCAGGTCTACGGCCTGCGCGAACTGGAGCAGATCGAACCCTTCCTCGCCGACCTGTATAGCGCCTGCAAGCTCCAAGGCATCCCGGCGCGCACGGCGATCTCCGAATACGCTCCCGGCCAAGTGGAAATCACTCTGGAACACCGCGCCGACGCCCTGCAAGCCATGGATGAAGCGGTGCGCTACAAGCGTCTGGTCAAGGGCGTGGCACACAAACACGGGATGGCTGCCTGCTTCATGGCCAAGCCCTTCGACGACCTGGCGGGCACCGGCATGCACATGCACGTCAGCCTGGCGGATGCCCAAGGCAATAACCTGTTCGCCAGCGAGGCTGCCGACGGCACGCCGCTGCTGCGCCAGGCCGTGGGTGGCATGCTCAGCACCTTGCTTGATTCGCTGCTGATGTTTTGCCCCAACGCCAACTCCTATCGCCGCTTCCAAACCAACAGCTATGCGCCCCTGGCCGCCACGTGGGGCGTGGACAACCGCACCGTCAGCCTGCGCGTGCCCGGTGGCCCGGCAAATTCCCGGCATATCGAACACCGCATCTGCGGCGCTGACGCCAACCCATACCTTGCCGCTGCCGCGATCTTGGCGGGTATTCATCGCGGGATCCGCGAACAGCGCGACCCGGGCGCACCAGTGGAAGGCAACGGCTACGCCCAGGCCACGGAATTTCTGCCCACCGACTGGCTCACCACCCTGCGCGCGCTGGAAGCTTCAAGCTGGGCGCGCGAGACGTTTGGCAGTGAGTTCCTGGGGGTGTACCTGGCGGTGAAGCGCGCTGAGTATCGGCAGTTCATGGGCGAGGTGGGCGAACAGGATTGGCGTTGGTATCTGCATCAAGCCTGAATGGATTGAAGGGCGTGGAGGCTTCGACCTTTTTTTTCACGTTGCGGTGGTTAAGCTGCGAATCAAGGTCGTTCACCACTGTTTAAATCCAATGAGCCCGTGATGTCGCCACAACCACCATCCTCCATCGAGATCGAATACGCAGAGCGCTGTGGCCTTGAACATGCCAAGGTCTGTGCGGACACGCGCCCACCCGGAATGCTGCGGCGCCTTGCGTCATGGCGCGACGAGTGGTTGGTTCGCCACGCACTCAAGGTTGCCGGCGAACCGGGGCTGATCCTCGACCTGGCCTGCGGCTCGGGACGGTTCTGGCCGGTATTGGCCGAGCATATCAACCGGGTGATCCTTGCCTCGGACAACTCCCAGGACATGCTCGACCATGCGCGCACCCACCATCCGGCGACGCTGCTAAAGCGGATCAAAACCTTTCAGGGTTCGGCGTTTTCCATCGGTTTGTCGGCGAATGCGGTGGACTGCATCTTTTGCCTGGAGTTATTTCGCCATGTGCCCAGCAGCGAAGGACGTCTGGCGTTGCTGCGGGAGTTTCACCGCGTCAGCCGCGATACGGTGATTGTCTCGGTCAATTCGCGAACGGCGGTAGACGACGAGTTTCGTCAGGCTGGTTTCAAGGTCCTTAACCAGCAGGAATTCATGCCCGGCTCCAGCCTGTGGCGCGTCTATGTGCTTCGTAAGAAAGGATAACTCTGGCCTGTAGGGCTATTCTTCATCCCCTGTCTGAGTTTTCATGGTTGCCAGTGCACTGCGGATGCTCGCTAGCCTCTTTCGCGATATATACTGCGCGCCATTCTTCAAGGGAGAGCCGTGTGGCCATCGATATTCACTGGATCTGCGACAACGATAGCCTCGGCCAGCATTGCGCCGAATGGCAGCAGTTGCCATTCGTCGCCCTCGACACCGAATTCATGCGGGTCGACACCTTTTATCCCATTGCCGGGCTGATCCAGATTGGTGATGGCGTACGCGCTTACCTGATCGATCCCCTGACCATCGACAACTGGAAACCCCTCGCCGAACTGCTGGAAAACCCTGCAGTGATCAAGGTAGTGCACGCCTGCAGCGAAGACTTGGAAGTGTTGCTGCGCCTGACTGGCAGCCTGCCAGTGCCGTTGTTCGACACCCAATTGGCCGCCGCTTACCTGAATCTCGGTTTCTCCATGGGCTACTCGCGCCTGGTACAAGCCGTACTCGACATCGAGCTGCCCAAGGGCGAGACCCGCTCGGACTGGCTGCAGCGGCCGTTGTCCGAGACCCAGATCAGCTACGCCGCCGAAGACGCGGTACACCTGGCCGAGGTCTACATTCGCCTGCGGCCGCAGCTATCAGACGATAAATATGCCTGGGTGCTGGAAGATGGCGCCGAACTGGTGGCCAACCTGCGCCGGGAAGTCGACCCGTACGAGGTGTACCGCGACGCCAAGCTGGCGTGGAAACTGTCCCGCGCCCAACTCGCCGTACTGCGTGAACTGTGCGCCTGGCGCGAGCAGCAAGCCCGCGCCCGTGACCTGCCGCGCAACCGCATCGTTCGTGAACACTCGTTGTGGCCCCTGGCCAAATCCCAGCCGGATAACCTCGCCGCTCTGGGCAAGATCGAAGACATGCACCCGCGCACCGTGCGTCAGGATGGCCAGTTCCTGCTGGACCTGATCAAACGTGCCGGCAGCGTGCCCGCGGACCAATGGCCGCCGGCTGTGGCTGAACCGCTGCCGGTGGATGCCGCCACGCTGATCAAGCAACTGCGCGCCCTGGGCCAGACATTCGCCGAACGCCTGGAAATGGCGCCGGAACTGATGCTGCGCAAGAAAACCCTCGAAGCCCTGGTTAAAAGTGGCTACCCCGATGGGCCTTATAAATTGCCAGACTCGCTGCGTGGCTGGCGCCGCGAGTTGATGGGCCAGGCGCTGCTCGACAGCCTGGCCACTGCCGGAGAACAGCCTTGAAACGTATTTGCTCCATCTACCGCAGCTTGAAAAAAGACGGCATGTACCTCTACGTGCTCAAGAGCGATGCACTTGAGCGCGTGCCGGAGCCATTGATGGTCGCTTTCGGCAAGCCGCACCACGCCTTCGACATGGTGCTGACACCAGAGCGCAAGCTGTCGCGCGAAGACATCGTCGTGGTCCTGGAAAACCTCGATAAGCAGGGCTACCACCTGCAAATGCCGCCGGCCGAGGACGAGTACATCGAGCACTTGCCCGAAGAGCTGCTGCGTCGTAACGACCCGATGTAATCGGTCAGTGCCCGCTTCAGGGCACAGGTTTCAATGGAATCGTATTAGTGGGCGGTGGCCGTAAGGAAGCGGGCGGCCGTCTGCACTGTTTTTGAAAGGTTTGAACCATGCGTGTTCTGATTGCTGAACAGGATCACCCGCTCTACGCCCAACTGCTCAATGACGTGGCGCCGGACCTTGAGGTGCTCACCAGTGGCGACTCGGCCGAACTGTCTCGTCTGGCCGCCGATTGCCCGGTCTGGCTTGGCCAACCGGACCTGCTGGCCACTCTGTTGCGCCAGGGCCACCAACCACAATGGCTGCAATCGACTTGGGCCGGTATCACGCCCCTGCTAGCCGAAGGCTTGCCCCGCGACTATCGCTTGACCCGCGCCGTCGGTATTTTTGGCCAGGTCATGGCCGAGTTTGTCCTCACGTATATGCTCGGCCACGAACGCGAAGTACTGGCGCGCTTGGTCAGCCAGGTCGAGCGCAAGTGGGACAGCCGCACCGGCCAGAGCCTGGCGGGGCGTAAGGTGTTGATTGTGGGCACCGGCGATATTGGCCAGAGTGTGGCTGAGTTTCTGGTGCCGTTTGGCGTCAAGCTCTATGGCATTGCCAGTACTGAGCGTGAACAGGCCCCGTTTATCGAAGTGGCCGGGCTTGATCAGATCGGGCGTCTGGTCGGTGAGGTGGACTACGTGATCAACCTGCTGCCCAACACGCCGAACACCCATGACCTGTACGACGCCGCGCTGTTCAAGCAATTCAAACCGACGGGCTTGTTTATCAATGTCGGCCGTGGTGTGGCGGTGGTGGATGCTGATCTGGTCGAAGCCCTGAAGGAAGGGCACCTGGCCGGCGCAGTGATCGACGTATGTCGCCAGGAGCCACTGCCGCAGCGTCATCCATTCTGGACCGCCTGGGGGTTGCTGTTGACCGGGCACAGTTCCGCACCCACGTCGCCGCCGATGATGGTGGAGTTGTTCTTGGAAAATATCCGCGCGTATAAGGCCAAGCAGGCATTACGCGGAGAAGTGGATTTCGAGCGCGGGTACTGACGCCACCGCGCCGCTCGCTAGGCCTACATAAAACCTGACAGTCAGGATGGAACCGCATTGACGGCGCGTTCCACCCAAGGGCCGCAAAGGGCGCAAGGTCGCGCCTTTAACGGACTCCTTTGGCTAAGGACAGGTATTTCCATGACGCCCCTTATTTCCCCCGCTGTTCAGCCGCGCCCGATGGCGCCCGCCCACCACAATGACGTAACCCGCACCCCCGACCGCGAGCCTGACCCGTCGCGTCCGGTCGATGTCCCTGCACCGCTTGAAGACTTGTCCGGCTTTGACCTGACGCGTAGCGACCATTGGGGGCAACCGCCTTCGGTCGTCATCCAACGATTGGCCAGCCATTTACTCGAAAAAGGCGGTGCCAGCGTTCAAGCAGCCCACCAGGCCGCGTATCGCTTACTGATCAATTCCGCACCTGAATATTTGGTCAAGGACATTCCCGCCAGCGTGACCTGCGCCAGTGTGCTCTGGGCTCAGTTGGCGATGGCTGTGGGCAGGATCGAAGCCCACGCGCCAGGCCGCACGCGCGGTATGGGGTATGCCGAAATTTTGCTGAACGCCGAATCGCTCACCCTTGACGCTGCCACTCGCCAGCGCATCGATGGGCAGGCCCTGACGGAGTGGGGCGTGGCCAACGGTGTGCTGACCCGCACCGATGAGATGCCATCGGCCAGTGCAATGGAGCGCCTGAGGGCGGCCTACAACGAACAGCTCAGCGCGCTGAAAAGCACCAGCGCCCTCCTGCAAACGCCAATCCCCAGCCGCAAAGCCATGGCGCTGGCCCTGCTTGAGCGGGCGTTTCCTGACGTCGACCCGAGCCTCTTCGAAGTCAGGCATTTTCAAAAGGCCAGGCTCACTAAAGGGCGCCCAGGCATCCATCCCGGCTCACGCTCTATGCTGGATATCGTCATGCACGGCGGCCCATTGGCGACCGATGAGCATTGGGTGAGTAATAACAAACGCCTGCCCATTGACCGTTTTTGCAGCCTTTACCAACAAGGCAAGCTGGAGGTCGCCAGCGCATTCACGAAGGCCTACGACCAGGCGATCAGCGCCCATCAAACCGGGCAACAGAGTCGTGTGCGGCAGATGATCGCCACGTTGCCCCTGGAGGACCGCAATAACCTGGAGTTCGGCAAGCTCGAATTCTTCCACACCAACCAGTACACAATCGCCAAAGACCTGTTTACTCCGCCGGCGCTGCACGTGCGCGGCCATACGCTGGAGGTGAAGGCGACTCGAAACGGCGAGGTCAATCTCTATACCCTCGACACGCGAAACGGCACCGTTGAGAAAGAAAACTTTCTATTGCGCCGACGTACTCCGCCTTACACCGCTGCGAATATGGAGTCGCGCGAGGCGAATATTCTTTCTAGAACCGTTCAGTTTGAGCCAGGCAGCGATTTCCCGGCGCAACCCCAGGGCACCCAAGCCTCTGACAGTCTCAACTCGCGGCGCAGCCATGCCATTGCTGATGTGTTCGTCAAATCCCTCGACCTGAACAACGACGATCTGATGAACGAGGCCCGGGGCCTGACGTCCTTTGATCGGGACAGCGCCCGCAATGAAGCCATTGGCGAATTCTTCCTGAACTTGATCCCGTTGCGCTCGGCTATCGTCAACTTCCAAAACGGCAACATTGGGCAGGGCGTGTTCGACCTGGGCCTGGATGCGGTTGGCCTGGTTACGTTGGGCGCCGGCAAAGCCGTGCAGGCGGGTAAGGTGCTGGGCGGCGCCTTGACCACTGCGCGCCAGGCGGCCAAGGCGGTGAGGTTTGTTGGCGCAACGGCGGTGGAGGCCTTCAACCCCTTGAGCGGCGTCGGCGATCTGCTGGTGAGCGGCGGCAGGTGGGTGACCAGGGGCAGTGCTTCTGCCGGTGAGCTGAGCAACGGGCTGTTTCGTTATTACAGGGCACCGGAGTCGAGCCTCGCCGGGCTCTCGCGCAATAATCAGGGCGTGTACGTTGCTGCCGACGGCCATCGCTCGTATGTGCGCCATCTCGACGCGTCCGGCCAGGCTGGCGTTTATGAGGTCCGGCAGGTGTCCCGCGGCGCGGACGGCAGCGTGCAGGCGCGGGTGTACCACAACAACCGGCAAACTCCGTTGTTACTCGAACGTGTGCAGGATGACCAATGGCGGCGACTGGGTGCGCGGGGCGGCCAGCCGGTTGCGGTCAAAGCCGATCTCGGCCCCGAAATCGGCCGTGGGGGCGAAGGCGTGGTGTATACAAGCCTCGACGGTAAGAGTGTTTATAAAGATTTGGGGCCGACCCGCTTGACCTCGGTAGAGGGCTACGTCGACATGGAAGTGGTCAATTTGAACAAGTACTACGGAGAGGGCTTTGCCGAGGTATTGATCGAGGACGGCCGCAAATACATAAAGATGGGCAAAATTGACGGGGTTGATCTTGCCCATGTCGAAAAAGGCAGCCTGCCCGCCGAAGCACGTTCGTTACTCGACGACGCGGTAGCGCAAATGGAGGCCAGGGATATTTTTCATAACGACCCGCAGTTGAGTAACTTCATGTACTCAAAAACAGACAACAAGCTCTATCCCATCGACATGAACGGTATGCCCGCCGAGTTCATGGTACCGGCGGTCAAGAACGTGTATGACCGGCAAATCACGCAGCTGCGCTCGGCGTTCAGCGAACTGATCGCCCGGTAGTCCTCAAGAGACACCCTGCCGCGTTCAGGCGGCAGGGTACTGGCTGTCAGAGGCCGAAATCACCCTCGGACACCAGCTCGCTCAGCGGCTTGCGCGGGCTCGGCACTTCACGCCCTTGCAGGTACTCCGGCAGGGTCGACTTGTCTCCCAGCTTGCCAACGGCCACGGCTGCGTGCAGCGCGTAACCTTCCGGAATCTTCAACTCCTTGCGTGTCAGCTCCTGATCGAAACCGGCCATGCCGTGGGTGTGCCAGCCACTGAGGCTGGCTTGCAGTGCCAGGTGGCCCCAAGCAGAGCCAGTGTCGAAGGTGTGCCACAGCGCCGGGGTTTCTTCGGTGGCACCGGGAGCGACAAAGTCGGTTTTCGAGGCGATGATCACCAGGGCCGAGGCATGCTGCGCCCAGCCGCGGTTGAATTCATTGAGCAGGCCCAGGAAACGTTCCCAGTCCGGCGTGTCGCGGCGCGCGTAGAGAAACCGCCACGGCTGCGAGTTGTAGGCCGACGGCGCCCAGCGTGCAGCTTCGAAGAAACTCAGCAGCGTCTCTTTCGAGATGCTCTCGCCGGTGAAGGCGCGGGGCGACCAGCGGTCGGTGAACTGGGTGTGGATCGGATAGTCGGCAACACGTGTCATGAGCAGGTCCTGATCGTCAATTCGGCGCTCAAAGCTACTGCGCGCCCGCTAGACTGACAAGTGTTGTAACACCGCCAGTCGTAAGCGCTTGGTTCCAAGGGGCTTGGGCACTAGACTGGCGGCCTTTTCACCTACCGATACTGATGCAGAGCCATGGCCGCCAAAGTCGAACCTTTCTGGATACGCAAAACCCTTGAACACCTCGACCAGGAGGAGTGGGAGTCATTGTGCGACGGCTGTGGCCTGTGCTGCCTGCAAAAGCTTGAGGATGAAGACGACAACAGCGTCTATTACACCCGTATCGCCTGCAAACTGCTGGACCTGAAAACCTGCCAGTGCACCGACTACCCCAACCGCCGCGCCTCGGTGCCCGACTGCATCCAGCTAACCCCAGGCCAGGCCGATCAGTTCAAATGGCTGCCGCCCACCTGCGGCTACCGCCTGGTCAGCGAGCGCAAGGATTTACCGCTGTGGCACCACCTGGTCTGTGGCGACCGCGACGCCGTGCACCACGAACGCATTTCCCAGTCTGGACGCATGCTCAGCGAAGGCAGCGTGCCTGAAGACGACTGGGAGGATTACCTGATCTTCCGCGCAGGCTGAAAAAGGAGTGTGTATGAAGGTGGGAACCCAGCTGGCGGCATGCCTGGTGCTGCTGGCGCTGAGCATGCCTGCGTGGTGCGCCAGGAAAGTCGACCTGGATTATCACGTTAAATTGCTGCCCCAGAGCGATCAGGCTGAAGTACGCCTGAGCCTGTCACAAGGCTCGGCCGTGCGCAGCCTGGACTTTGACCTGGGCCCGGCAGGCAGTTACAGCGACTTCAAGGCCGACGGCCAGTGGAAGGTCAGTGGCCAGCGGGGCGTGTGGCAGCCCAGCGCCGACAAGGCCAGTCTGACCTATCGCGTGCACCTCACCCAGGCGCGCAAGCCGGGCAGCTATGAAGCACGTATGACTGCGAGTTGGGCGCTGTTTCGCGGCGAAGACCTGGTGCCGACCGCGCGGCTCGACCAGCAGGACGGCGTCGAGTTGATCTCGCGCCTGGTGTTCGAATTGCCTGCGGGCTGGAAAAGCGTCGAAACCGCCTGGCCCCGTATCGGCAAGAATAAATTTCGCATCGACAACGTTTCCCGCCTGTTCGACCGGCCCACCGGCTGGATGCTCGCGGGCACGCTTGGCAGTCGCCGCGTGCGCCTGGGCGAAACCGAAGTCACCGTGGCGTCGCCCAAGGGTCAGGCCATGCGCCGCATGGACGTGCTGACGTTGCTGACCTTTGTCTGGCCCCAGGTCGAAGCCGCGTTCCCGCGTCATCCGGCAAAGCTGTTGGTGGTGGGCGCCAGTGATCCGATGCGCCGTGGCGTGTTCTCGGCGCATGACTCGATCTACCTCAACAGCCGCACACCGCTGGTCAGCGAAAACGGCAGCAGCCCGTTGATTCGTGAAGTAGTGCAGGCGATTGGACGTTTCAACGATCACGACACCAGTGACTGGATCAGCGAAGGGCTTGGGGAGTATTACGCCATCGAACTGGTGCGCCGTGCCGGTGGGATCACCGATGAGCGGTATCAGGCGATACAGGCGCGGTTGAGCAAGGAGGGCAAAGATGTCACGACGCTACGCGGCGAGCATGTCAGTGGTGCAACCGTGTCGCGGGCAGTGGTGATATTGCAGGAGCTGGACAGCGAGATTCGGGTGAAAACCCATAATAAACGCTCGCTGGATGACCTCGCGCAAGCGGTGATGCGGGCGAACAGCATTACGACGGCGGAGTTCGTGCAGCTGGCTGAGAGCATTATTGGCGAGTCGTCGGTGGTGCTGGATACCAAGCTACTGCGCTGATTTTCAACCTCTGCATCAATCAACATGTGGAGGGGGCTTGCTCCCGATAGCGCTGATTCAGTCACAACATGTGCTGACTGACATTCTGCTATCGGGAGCAAGCCCCCTCCCACTTTTGGATCTCTAACCTACCGAAAGCCAGGTTCAGCCTGTGGTTTTCACAGCTTTCTCAGCCGCCACTTCAGCCTTGGTCTTCAGGTTTTTCAGCTCTGCACCCGCACGCTCGATCTTCGTACGCACGCTGTTCATTTCCTGGCGACCCTGTTCCAGCTTGTCCTTGAGCGAGCTGTGCCCGGTAAAACCACGGGCCAGTGCCACACCGCCAATCGCCACCTGGATCAAACCGAAAATCCCGCCACGGCGCAGGCCTTTGCCGAGCATTATCACGCCACCGGCCACCGAGCCGATGCGTTCCCAGCCGTGGACGTTTTGCGTCGGCTGGCTCTGGAAGGGCGTGTGCTCGATGATAGGTCGCACGTTTTTGCTGTCGCTCATGATCTGTCTCCAACAAGGGCAAGTGTAAGTAGCTGACTGCTGGCGGGCGTCGGATGTTCCCAAAAAATCAATACTTGGGGCCCGAACGGGTGTTGTTGCCCTTGGCCAGGCGGTCATAGAGCACCACGTTGACCGTGGCGGCCAAGTTCATGCAGCCGGTGGTCGGGATGTAGACCACGTCTTCGCACCAGTCCCGGATCTCCTTATCCAGCGAGCCGTCTTCCGGGCCGAAGATATACAGCGCGCGGTCGGGGTGGGTGTACTCGGGCAGGGGACGGGCGCCCTCCACCAGTTCCACGGCGACGGGGATACAGCCCAGGGGCAGGATTTTTTTCAGGTCATCGATGCCGATCAGCGGAATATCGTGATGGACCTTCTTGGTGTCGGTGATGAAGTCCCGGGCGCGCTCGTAACGCACGCCGGTGTAGAACACCGAGGCCACGCCGTAGCAACCGGCGGCACGCATGACCGAGCCGACGTTTTCGGGGGATTTGGGGTTATACAGACCGATGCAGCTGTAGCGTTTATTGCCCACGGGGAAGGGTGCCTTGGAGAAAAGCGGCGATTATACGGCTTGAAGGTGATGTATTGCTTGGGCTAACGCTATCGGGAGCAAGCCCCCTCCCACATTTTGAGTTGTGAACACTTTCAAATGTGGGAGGGGGCTTGCTCCCGATGATGCCAGGACAGGCGACAACACTCTTCAGTCGTCTTTCTTCATCAACCCCGCCAGCGCCGCAAACGGGTTATGCGTGGCCTTGGCAATCGTCGGGCTGCTGGTGGAGCCTTCGCCGAAGTACTGCTGATCGGTGTAGCGCGAGTGTTCGTTGTCGTGGCAGTACAGGCACAACAACTCCCAGTTGGAGCCGTCCTGAGGGTTGTCATCATGATTGTGGTTGCGGTGGTGTACGGTGAGTTCGCTCAGGCGCTTGCCGGCGAATTCACGGGCGCAGCGGCCGCACACGTGGGGGTACATCTTGAGGGCTTTGTCGCGGTAGCCCATTTCCCGGTCGCGCTGGGCATCGGCGAGGATGCGGTCCAGCTTGGCGGTGTGGGAGGGCGGGTTGGTCGAGCTCATCATGGCTCCTGGCTATTTTGTGGGTCACGGATAACGTTGATTCTAGCCGTCGGCGGGCGTTTGTAGTATCGGTTCATTCATTTCACAAGGATCTGAAACCTATGCGTTGGTACACATGGACAATTGCACTGCTTTTCTGCGCGCTGGCGGCTCAAACCCAAGCGTTTTCGACGCCCAAGCCCGGGCAGGTGATTGAGGTCACCCTTGAACAGTTGCACCCGACCCAGGCCGTGGTGGGTTTCGACCAGATCTACTACAGCCTCGGGCTGTTCGCCGACAAACCCACCAAAGCCTTCGATGAATACTGCGAAACCAACGGCCAGGGCGAGGCCGACAAGGTGCCCAAGAACGCCAGCCTGCTTGCACCTTCCAGTTTCACGTGCAAAGACCCGGTAGGCACTCATCCCGAGGACATGAAAACCGTGGTGGTCGGCCCTGGTGGCCAGTTGTACCTGACCGACGGTCACCACAGTTTCACCACCCTTTGGCAAACGCCGGGTGGCGGCCCTCAGTTGAAAATGTGGGTCAAGGTGACTGACGATTTCAGCAACAGCCCAGACCTCGCCACCTTCTGGCAGCGTATGGAAGCGGCGCGCAAGGTCTGGCTCAAGGACAATCGGGGCCAGACCCTGCCGCCTACGCAACTGCCTGCTCACCTGGGCTTCAAGAATCTTCAGGACGACACCTTCCGCAGCCTGGTGTATTTCACCCGCAAGGCCGCCTATGGCAAACCGGATGGCGGCGAGATCGCCCCGGAATTCCTGGAGTTCTATTGGGGTAACTGGCTGCGCACGCAGATTGATCTGGGCCAGTACAACCTGGACAAAAAAGGCGGCTACAAGGATGCGATCGAAGCAGTCGCCAAGCGCATGGTCAGCCTGGCGCCGGGATCACCGGTGGGAGGCAGCGGTTTTACCGCCCAGCAACTGGGTGGGATGACCCAACTGGATCGCGATGAGCTGCAGAAGACCTTCGACAAAAAAGTCCCGTACGTGATCGACTACCGCAAATCCCACAACTGACAGGGATCAAAATATGGCAGGGGGCTTGCCCCGATAGCGTAGTGTCAGTCACCAAATGTTTTGACTGAACCACCGCTATCAGGGGCAAGCCCCCTGCCACATTGGATCTCCAGTGGTTTGGTTAATGGTGCTCAGCCCTTGAGCTTCTCCGCAATCCAGATGGTGTGTCGGGTGCCCTTGTTGCCATGGGCAAATACCTGCACTTCCTCGGCCTTGAAACCGGCCTTGCGCAGTTTGTCGCTGAATAGCTTGTCGGCACTCGCTGACCACACCGCCAGCACGCCCTTGGGCCGCAAGGCTTTGGCGCAGGCGGCCAGGCCACCGGCAGAGTAGAGCCAGCTGTTGGCCTTTTGCGTGAGCCCTTCGGGGCCGTTGTCGACGTCGAGCATGATCGCGTCAAAGCCTTGGGGCTCGGCTTGCAGCACCTTGGCCACGTCTTCCATGCGGATCACGGTGCGCGGGTCCAGCAGTGGGCGCCCGGATTTTTCCCCCAGCGGCCCACGGTTCCATTCCACGACGCCCGGCACCAGTTCGGCGACAACCACTTCGGCAGTCTTGCCCAAATGCTTGAGGGCCGAGGCCAGGGTAAAGCCCATGCCCAAACCACCAATCAGCACCCGTGAATCAGGACGACCGGCAACTTTGCGGCAGGGAATTTCTGCCAGCGCATCTTCGGAGCCGTGCATGCGCGTGTTCATCAACTGGCCGCCGTCACCACCCTGGATCTTGATGACAAAATCCTCGCCGTATTCGAACAGGCACAAGGCACCGCCGTTGTCGGGGATCGGGGTGGTGTCCAGCAGAACGAAACGTTTCATGGAAATCTCATTGGGAAGGGCATTCTTGCGCGGTTGGGAGTAGCCTTACGACATTCCGGTCAGGCCATGGAGCCATCGATGAAGTGCAGCATTCTAACGGTCATTGTGTTGAGCGCGCTCGCATTGGGTGCGGCGCAGGCTCAGGAGTTGCAAACCGTACCGGTCGCGCCCGCGCCAACCCCCGGTGCACCGGGCACGCCGACGCCGACGCTGTATCCCCAAGTCAGCCCGCCAGCGCTGCCCAAGACCAACGGCTCGCCGCCCTTGGCGCCCATCGTGTTACCGACGCCACCGAAGGACCAGACGGTGCCCGGCCTGCAGCAGAACGACAGCAAACCAAAGACCCCCGGCGGTTAAAACTGTTGCGACAGTAACTGCCCATCAGCCATGCGCAGGCGCTTGGACAGGGCTATCGCAATCGCGCGGATGATCTTCGCGGCCACCCGCGGGGTTTCGTTGAGCATCTTTTCCAGGGAGTCCTTGCCCAGGTTCAACAGCACGCAATCACTGGCAGCCACGCAACTGGCGGAGCGACGCTCGCCGTCGAGTACTGCCATCTCACCGAAAGCCCGGCCGCTGCGCAGAGTGGCGATGGTCAGGCGCTGGCCGTCGTGATTGGTTTTCTGCACCGCCACCTGGCCGCTGTGGATGATGCACATGAAGGTGCCGGCATCGCCTTCGAGGAAGATCGCTTCGTCCTGGGCAATGCTGCTGATATTGAAGTAGCCGGCGGCGACGTGAAAATCTTCCGGCAACAAAGGGTCGAACAGGCCGCAGTCCATGAGCATGTCGCGGATTTCGGTATTCATTAGCGTCGGTAGTGCCATGGCTGCAATCTTGGTCCATCAATCAGTAGGCGGTCCTGTGTTCAGACAGGCCCGCCGCGCTAAGTTCCTAAATCAACCCCAGCGCCTTGAACACAAATGCATATTCGAGCGCTACGTCACGTAATCCTTGGTAACGACCGCTCATCCCACCATGGCCGGCGCCCAGTTCGGTCTTGAGCAACAGCAGGTTGTCGTCGGTCTTGGTGTCACGCAGCTTGGCCACCCACTTGGCCGCTTCCCAATACTGCACGCGGCTGTCGTTGTAGCCGGCGATCACCAGCATGTGCGGGTAGGCCTGGGCCTGGACGTTTTCGTACGGCGCGTAGGCCTTGATGCGCTCGTACACCTCGGGCTCCTCTGGGTTGCCCCATTCGTCGTACTCGGTGATGGTCAACGGCAGCTCCGGGTCGAGCATGGTGTTGAGCACATCAACGAACGGCACTTCGGCAATCGCCGCGTGGAACAGCGCCGGACGCTGGTTGAGCACCGCACCGATCAACAGGCCACCGGCACTGCCGCCGCTGATGGCCAGCTGCTTGGAGGTGGTCAGGCCTTGAGCGATCAGGTGTTCGGCGCAGGCGATAAAGTCGCTGAAGGTGTTCTGCTTGTGTTCCTGCTTGCCATTGCGGTACCAGGCTTCACCCAGTTCGCCGCCGCCACGCACATGCGCGATGGCAAACGCCACGCCGCGATCAAGCAGGCTCAGGCGTGCGTGGGAGAACCATGGGTCGAGGCTCGAACCGTAGGCGCCGTAGCCGTAAAGGTACAGCGGTGTGGTTTTGCCGAGTTGGTCGCGCTTGACCACCAGGCTGATCGGCACCTGAGCACCATCGGCGGAGGTGGCCCACAGGCGCTGGCTCACATAATCGTCGGCGTTGAACACGCCCAGCACCGGGGTTTCCTTGAGTACCTGTTGCGTACCGCTGGCCAGCTCCAACTGACGCACCTGGGCCGGACGGTTGAGGGCTTCGTAGCGCAGGCGGATCTTGTCGCTGACGAATTCCAGGCTGTTCTGTACGTAGAGGCTGTAGGCGGCGTCAGGTAATTCCACGCGATAGGCAGGCAGGCCCTCGGGGTGCACTTCGATCACCGGCAGGCCGCCGATGCGCAGGCTTAAGGTCATGGCGCTGGTGTTCAGGCTGACGCCGTCGAGCATCACCTCATCGCTGTGGGGGATCAGGTTCTGCCACTCATCCTCGGTCGGCACGTCGCCAATGTCGGTTGCGACAAACAGGGCGTAGTTGATGCCATCACGGTTGCTACGGATAAACCAAGTCCAGGCGCCATTCAGTTGGCCGTGGTCGACATCGTATTCGTGATCGTCGACCCGTGGCGCCAGGCAGGTGAAATCCTGCTGCGGTTGGTTGGCGTCCAGGGCCCAGACTTCGCTAGTGGTCTTGCTGCCCAGGGCCACCAGCAACTGGCGCTCGGAGCTAGAACGGTAGCAATGCAGGAAGAAACGTCCGTCGGGCTCATGGAACACTTCCTGCGCCGCCGTGCCGTCCAGGCGATAGCGATACAGTTTGTGGGGGCGGTGCGTTTCGTCCAGTTCGCCGAAGAACAGGGTCAGGCTGTCGTTGGCCCAGGTCATGCTGCCGTCGCAGTCCTGGAACTCCAGTTCGCTGACCTTGCCGGTTGCCAATTCCTTCACGAACAGGGTGTAGATCTCTTCGCCGGTGGTGTCCAGGCTGTAGGCCAGGCGATTGTGGTCGGGGCTTATGCTGAATGCGCCGAGGGAGAAAAAGCCACCGTTGGCCAGTTCGTTCGGGTCCAGCAACAGCTCTTCGCTGCTGTCGTCCACCACGTTGCTGTCATCGGCCGGACGGCGGCAGCGGTAGTGACGGGCGTACTCGTCACCGGCGGTGGTGCGGGTGTAATAGAGGTACGGGCCCCACGGCGAGGGCAGGGACAGGTCGGTTTCGAGAATGCGGCCCTTGATCTCTTCAAACAGGCTTTCGCGCAAGGCTGCCTGATCGGCGAGCTGGGCTTCCTGCCAGGCGTTTTCGGCCTTGAGGTAATCGAGTACTTCAGCGCTGTCGCGTTCTTGCAGCCAGGCGTAAGGGTCTTGGCCGGGGGCCTTTCGGGCAATCGGGGGCGTCGATACAGGCATGGATTATTCTCTATCTGGCGGACGGTGGCAGGCTTTGCAGCCGCGACACGCAAAAGCCGTTATCATAGCCGCCTGTTTGCCTACCTTGCCATGGACACCATGACCGAGAACGACTATCTGACCGCTTGGGGCCTTTACGCCTTCGCCGCTTTGGGCTGCCTGTTGGTGTGGTGGCGCATGACGCGCTGGATGTGGCGCTGGTTGCGCGAGCCGCTGCAATTGCTGATGGCCGTGTTGCTGTTCAGCCCGACCATCGTAGACCCGGTCAAGACTCAGTTCGCGCCGGCCGTGGCAATTACCGCCCTGGACCTGGTGCTCAAGGTCGGCAATAACGCCTGGCGGGCTATTTCCGATTTGTTCATGTACACCATGATCGCCTTTGGCGTGTACCTGGTGATTGTGTTGATCCGCTGGCCCATCGAGCGCGCCGCCAATGCGCGTCGTGAGCGCCAGGCTGCCACCGATGCAGCCCTGGCCGCTGAGCCGGCGGAAGAAGACGACGAGCCATTCCGCCGTCCGGCGCCTGTCAGTGGCATGCGGGTCGAACCGCGCCTTTAACGTTGCAGCGAGAGCCCTGGCATGTGTGAATTATTGGGCATGAGTGCCAACGTCCCCACCGATATCGTGTTCAGCTTTACCGGGCTGATGCAGCGCGGTGGGCGCACCGGCCCCCACCGCGACGGTTGGGGCATCGCTTTCTACGAAGGCCGTGGTCTGCGTCTGTTCCAGGACCCGGCCGCCAGCAGTGAATCGGAAGTCGCGCTGCTGGTGCAGCGTTATCCCATCAAGAGCGAAGTGGTGATCGGCCATATCCGCCAGGCCAACGTGGGCAAGGTGAGCTTGGCCAATACGCACCCGTTCGTGCGCGAACTGTGGGGCCGCAACTGGTGTTTCGCCCATAACGGCCAACTGGCGGACTTCAACGCCCGCGCCACCTTCTACCGCCCGGTCGGCGATACCGACAGCGAAGCGGCCTTTTGCGACTTGCTCAACCGCGTGCGCGAAGCCTTCCCCGAGCCGGTGGACATCGAACAGATGCTGCCGGACCTGATCGCCGCCTGTGCCGAATACCGCAGCAAAGGCGTGTTCAACTGCCTGCTCAGCGATGGCGACTGGTTGTTTTGCTACTGCTCGACCAAATTGGCGCAGATCACCCGGCGTGCCCCGTTCGGTCCGGCGCGCTTGAAAGATGTCGACGTGATCGTCGATTTTCAGGCCGAAACCACACCCAATGATGTAGTGACGGTAATCGCCACCGAACCGTTGACCGACAACGAAAACTGGACCCGTTACGAACCGGGCCAATGGAGCCTGTGGCGACGCGGTGAATGCGTCAGCCAGGGCATTACTGAGTAAGGATATCGACCATGTTGCTCAGCTATCTGCGGTTGGTGCTGTTTGCCATTGGCCTGTTGGTCGGCGTGCAAGTGCCGGGATTTATCAACGATTACGCCAAGCGCGTCGAAGCCCACTTGATAGAGGCCCAGACGGGGCTGAGCGGGTTTGAAACCACCGCGCGGCAGTTCTTCAACGGTGATTTGAAGGCGTTGGTCGCGCATTACCGCGCCAGTGACGACCCGGTTTTCCAGAGCGACGCCAACAGCCTGGGCGCCATGCTTGATCGCCAAGTTGCGTTGGACAAACAATTTCAGGCCATGCAAGGCCCGTGGTACATCCGCGCGTTGCAAGTGGCGGTGGCCGCCGACCCGGATATCCGCCAGGAAACCTGGAACGGTTACAGCTACCAGATCCTCCTGACCCCAGAAGCCATGGGTTGGGGATTGGGCGGGGCGATGCTGCTGTCGTTTGGATTGGAATGCCTGTTCCGCCTGATCGACTGGGTCGTGTTGGGCGGCAAGCGCCTGCGCCAGAGCCGGCCGATTGAAGAGCGGGACCTGAAAGGTCTCTAACGCCCAACTCGGTCAAATGTGGGAGGGGGATTGCTCCCGATAGCGGTGGGTCAGTACCTGAAGTATTGACTGACCTACCGCTATCGGGAGCAAGCCCCCTCCCACAGTTTTAACCGGGTTTCGTCAGGGGGCCAGCACCATCCGCTCTTCGCCGACTTCCTCGGCATAGCGGGCAACGACCTTCTGGCACAGCCCGACAATCTCCTCCACCAACTCCACCCCCACACGCCACGACACCACCACCTGCAGGTTAGGCAGTTTCTGCGCCATCGATAACATTACCAATTCCCCGCGCGCCAGTTCCTCACTAACCAGCACCGGCGGCAGTGCGCCAATGCCGAATCCATCGCGCAACAACCGCGTAATCGCAGACACCGAATTCACACAGTTCATCCTTGGCGCGGCCACGCCGTTGGCCTGCATCAGGCTCAGCACATCCTGATGTGGGTGCGAGT
The DNA here is from genome assembly GCF_054683855.1 of Pseudomonas sp. H1_D04. Lineage (NCBI taxonomy): Bacteria > Pseudomonadati > Pseudomonadota > Gammaproteobacteria > Pseudomonadales > Pseudomonadaceae > Pseudomonas > Pseudomonas sp. H1_D04. The sequence continues at coordinate 530,201 of NZ_CP162826.1, read as the reverse complement.
TTTTCGAGTAGGTGATGATCCGCTCCTGAGCCAGTTCGGCGAGGGAGGCGTAGTCGCGGTTGTAGATCGATTGGCTGGCGACGATCCAGGCCATGGGATGGCTGCACAGTTCCAGGCTGCGCACGGTTTCCAGGCGCAGCAGGTCGGTTTGCAGGATCAGGTCAAGGAAGCCTTTTTGCAGCTGATCGCTGAGGTTAAGCGCGGTATCAGCGACCAATTCGATTTCGACCAAGGGGAAATGGTCCATCAGTTCCGCCACCAACGGGCTCAGCCAAGTGTGAATCACCGTGTCCATCGCGCCGATCCGAATGCGCCCGACCTTGCTGCTGGTGGTCTCCAGGGACTGCTTCAGGCCCCGCATGGTCACCATCATCTGCTCGGCATAATCGAGCACCTTCAAGCCTTCCGGGGTCAGGCTTACGCCTCGAGAATCACGCAAAAACAGTTTCACCCCCAGCTCGCTTTCCAGCACGGCGATGCGGCTGGAGATCGAGGCCTGGGTGGTGAACAGCTTCTCGGCAGTCAGGCGAAAGCTCTTGAGCTTGGCCACCCAGACGAAGGTTTCGAGGAACTTCAAATTCATGGGATCAACTTTTTCTTATGCATGGATCGGTTTTTATTAGTTGGACGCCGTACCGGGCAAGCGCCAAAAATCGAGCGTATTCCACGATGAGCGTCGTGGGGGTGTCAGGACAGGTTGCACGTTCTGCGTTAAAAATCCCACACTGCAAAAAAATAAGTCCTACAGGAGCGCCAGACCGTGAGCCGTCTTTTACTGAATTGCGATATCGGCGAAAGCTTTGGTAACTGGACCATGGGTCTGGACGCCGAGGTCATGCCGTTCATTGATTGCGCCAACGTGGCCTGCGGCTTTCATGCCGGCGACCCAAGCATCATGCGCAAAACCGTTAGCTTGGCGCTCAAGCATGGCGTGCAGGTGGGGGCGCACCCGGCATACCAGGATTTGCAAGGCTTCGGCCGCCGTTCCATGGCCTATACCCCTCAGGAAATCCAGGATCTGCTGCACTACCAAATCGGCGCCCTCGACGGCATTTGCCGTGCCCAAGGCGGCCGCGTCAGCTACGTCAAACCCCATGGCGCCATGTACAACGACATGATGGCCAACCCGAAACAACTGCGTGCGGTCATCGAGGCGGTGGCCGCTTATGGTGACTTGCCGCTGATGTTGCTGGCCACTCGCGATAACAGCGCAGCCCAGGCATTGGGCGATGAGTATGGCGTGACCCTGTGGTTTGAAGCATTCGCCGACCGCGCCTACGACAACAACGGCCACTTGGTTTCCCGCCAGTTACCCGGCGCTGTGCACCACGACGCCGAAACGATCATCCAGCAAGCCCTGACCATTTCTCGTGGCGAGCCGTTGACGGCCAGCGACGGCAGCGCCCTCATACTAAACGCCAATACCCTGTGCGTGCATGGCGACAACGCCAGTTCAATTGCTGCCGTGCAGCGTATCCGCGAGGCGTTGAAGCCAGCATGAAGCCGCGGATTGAAGTGGTGGCCATCGACTGCCTGATGGTGCGTCTGTTCGATGCGATTGCAGAAGCCAACATGCCGTGGATGCTTGCCGCAGCGCAACGCTTGCGAGAAGGGTTCGGCGCTGCATTGGTGGATCTGGTGCCGTCCTACACCACCTTGATGGTGCATTACGACCTCATCGCGCTGAGCCCTGCCCAGGCCCGAGAGCTGATCGACCACGCCCTCACCGACTTGCAGCCGCAGGCTCAGGGAAGCGGTCAATGCCATGTGCTGCCGGTGTGGTACGACCTGAGCGTCGGCCCGGAGCTGACTTTACTCAGCCAGCGCAGTGGCCTGGCCGTCGACGACGTGATCCGTCTCCACAGCGCCCACGAATATCAGGTGTTCGCCCTTGGCTTTGCCCCCGGTTTTGCCTTTATGGGGTTGGTGGACAAAGTCCTCGCCAGCCCACGCCTCAGCACACCGCGCAAACGCGTGGCGGCTGGCAGTGTGGGGATCGCCGAGCGCCAAACGGCTGCTTACCCGGTGGTTTCTCCGGGTGGCTGGAACCTGATCGGTCGCACCCCCGCCAAACTGTTCGACCGCGCGCGAGACGGCTACAGCCTCATGCAACCTGGCGACACGGTGCGCTTCGAAGCGGTCAGTCGTGCCGAATTTATCAACCTGGGTGGCGATGACACGCCGTTGGAGGCGCAGGCATGAGCCGCTTGATCATCGAGGCCAGCACGCCGCTGTGCCTGTTGCAGGACGCCGGTCGTTTTGGCGTACGCCACCTGGGCGTGACCCAGGGCGGCGCGCTGGATTGGGTGTCGATGTCGTGGGCCAATTGGCTGCTGGGCAATGCGCTGGACGCACCGGTGGTGGAAATCACCCTCGGCGGCTTTACCGTGCAGGCCGAGGAGTATTGCCTCCTGGCCTTGGCCGGTGCGGACCTGGGCGCGTATGTCGATGAACGCCCTATCAGTCCGGGACGCAGTTTTATCCTGCAAAAAGGCCAGCGTTTGCGCTTTACCCAGCCGTTCAACGGTGCGCGGGCGTACCTGGCGGCACCCGGCGGGTTTGATGCGCCGGATGTGCTGGGCAGTTGTGCGACGGTGGTGCGAGAAGAATTGGGTGGGCTGGACGGTTTCGGCAAGGCGTTGGCCGAGGGTGGGCGGTTGGGTTATTCCGGGACGGGCGGCGCGATGAAAGTGCTGAGTGCACAGGCGTTGCCCGCCAAGGCGCCGCTGGATGTGATCGTCGGTGCACAAATCGGCCAGTTCAGCGGCCAAAGTCTGTTCGATGCCTTCAATACCGATTGGGCCCTGGACAGTCGCGCCGACCGCATGGGCATGCGCTTGCTCGGTACGCCGTTGCGGTACCAAGGGCCGTCGCTGATTTCCGAAGGTATCCCGTTGGGTGGCATCCAGGTGCCGCCGGATGGGCAGCCGATTGTGTTGCTCAATGATCGGCAGACCATTGGCGGTTATCCGCGTCTGGGGGCGTTGACGCCTTTGTCGCTGGCGCGGCTGGCGCAGTATTTACCGGGAGAGAAGGTGAGGTTGGTGCCGGTGGTCCAGGAAACGGCGCATCGGCAGCATGTCGAGTATTTGCGCCGATTTACATAACCCCGCAATTTAAAATGTGGGAGGGGGCTTGCTCCCGATGACGATGTTTCAGTCACTGATGTGTTGACTGAAACACGGCTATCGGGAGCAAGTCGAATCGTCGCACCGCCCCTCCCACATTAGATCTCCTGCATTATTTGGGTCGGCGTTTATTTGGAGAGGAAGCGCATCCCTTCTTCCAGCCCGCGCAATGTCAGCGGATACATCTGATCCTCCACCAACTCCCGCACAATCCCCGTTGACGCGGTGTAACCCCACGTATCCTTGGGATACGGGTTTATCCAGATCAGCTTTTTGTACTTGGCCATGAAGCGCTGCATCCACACATACCCTGGCTCTTCGTTCCAGTGCTCCACGCTGCCGCCAGCCTGGGTGATTTCATACGGCGCCATCGACGCATCGCCGATAAAGATCACTTTGTAGTCGGCGCCGTACTTGTGCAGCAGGTCTTGAGTGGAAGTGCGCTCCGAGGTGCGGCGCTGGTTGTTCTTCCACACCGACTCGTACACGAAGTTGTGGAAGTAGAAATATTCCAAGTGCTTGAACTCGGTCTTGCAGGCCGAGAACAGCTCTTCGCAGATTTTCACGTGGGCGTCCATCGAGCCGCCGATATCGAATAGCAACAGAAGCTTGATGGTGTTGCGCCGTTCCGGGCGCATCTGGATATTCAGCAAACCGGCGTCGCGGGCGGTGTGGTCGATGGTGCCGTCGATGTCCAGCTCTTCGGCCGCACCCTGGCGCGCGAACTTGCGCAGGCGGCGCAGGGCGATCTTGATATTGCGCGTGCCCAGCTCAACCTGGTCGTCGAGGTTCTTGTACTCGCGCTGGTCCCAGACTTTCACCGCCTTGCCCTGGCGCTTGCCGGCGTCGCCGACGCGAATGCCTTCGGGGTTGTAGCCGCCGGAGCCGAACGGGCTGGTGCCGCCGGTGCCGATCCATTTGTTGCCGCCGGCATGGCGTTCTTTCTGTTCTTCCAGGCGCTTTTTGAATTCCTCGATCAGCTTGTCGAGGCCACCAAGGGATTGGATCTGCGCGCGTTCTTCATCGCTCAGCGAACGCTCGAATTCCTTGCGCAGCCAGTCTTCGGGGATCAGCGCCTGCAAATGGTCGTCGAGCTTTTCCAGGCCGTTGAAATATGCACCAAACGCGCGGTCGAACTTGTCGAAATGCCGCTCGTCCTTGACCAGGATCGCCCGGGCCAAGTAGTAGAACTCGTCCATGTCGGCGAAGGTCACGCGCTGCTTGAGCGCGTTGATCAGGTCGAGCAGCTCGCGCACGGACACCGGCACCTTGGCGGCGCGCATCTCGTTGAACAGGTTGAGCAACATTAGCGATTACCGCGACGGCTCATGAACGCCAGACGCTCCAGCAGTTGCACGTCTTGCTCGTTCTTGACCAAGGCACCGGCCAGCGGCGGGATGGCTTTGGTCGGATCGCGCTCGCGCAGCACCGCTTCGCCGATGTTGTCGGCCATCAGCAGCTTGAGCCAGTCCACCAGTTCGGAGGTGGATGGCTTTTTCTTCAGGCCCGGTACTTTGCGCACGTCGAAGAACACGTCCAACGCTTCGCTGACAAGGTCCTTCTTGATGTCGGGGTAGTGCACATCCACGATCTTTTGCAGGGTGGTGCGGTCGGGGAAGGCGATGTAGTGAAAGAAGCAGCGGCGCAGGAAGGCATCCGGCAGCTCTTTTTCGTTGTTGGAGGTAATGATGATGATCGGGCGTTTCTTGGCCTTGATGGTCTCGTCGATTTCGTAGACGTAGAACTCCATCTTGTCGAGTTCTTGCAGCAGGTCGTTGGGGAACTCGATGTCGGCCTTATCGATTTCATCGATCAGCAGGATCACCCGTTCTTCGGATTCGAACGCTTCCCACAACTTGCCTTTTTTCAGGTAGTTGCGCACGTCGTGCACCTTGTCCACGCCCAACTGCGAGTCACGCAGGCGGCTGACCGCGTCGTACTCGTACAAGCCCTGATGGGCCTTGGTGGTGGATTTGATGTGCCAGGTGATCAGCTTGGCGCCGAAGGATTCGGCCAGTTGCTCGGCGAGCATGGTCTTGCCGGTGCCCGGTTCGCCCTTGACCAGCAACGGCCGCTCCAGGGTGATGGCGGCGTTGACGGCCAGTTTCAGGTCATCGGTAGCGACATAGGCCTGGGTGCCTTCGAACTTCATCGGTGTTTCCTCGCATTCATCAATGCCGGGACTATACCGCGCAGCCCCGGCGACTGTGAACGCAGACGGGTTATTCAGTCTCTGAATGACCAATGTGGGAGGGGGCTTGCCCCTCCCATATTTTAATCTGCGCTGGGTTTGGGCTGTTCATAGCGCGCATTGAACGCCTGGATAAAACCATTGCGCAAAATCGCTAAAAACGCAGAGAACGCGCTGGCATCCTTCTGATGCACGCTGCCACTGAGTTCGACGCGGGTGGCAAATTGGTTTTTCTGTTGGTTCTTGAGCACGGTCTCGCTCGCACCCACCACGGCCTCCCAGATCGAACGGAAAATGTTCTTGTCCTTGTTCTCCACGTCTTGCTGCCAGTCAAACACCTGCACATCCCTTAGCAGCGGTTTGATATAGCCAGTCAGTTGGCCTTTTTCGGCCTGGGCTTCGATGACTACATCGCCGGTGCCGGCCTTGAAGTCGAACTTACCGTAGGCCGAGGCAAAGTCATTCATGCGCTTGAGTTGCAGGTCTTTGGCGCGGAAACGAAATTCGAAGTTCTCAAAATTGCTCAGCGGGTCGAAGGTGGCGCTGGCTTCCAGCGGGGCCTGGCCTTGCAGCAGAGCTTTGCCGTCGAAGCGGGCGTCGCGCTTGCCTTTGACGTCGACGACGTTGGTCAGGTTATAGAAGCTGGCGTTGACGTTGGTCGCGTCGATCTTCACCACCGGTTTGGAACTGAAGTTATGGAAGGCAATCTTGCCCTCTTCGATACGCACTTCATCAAGGGTGATCGGCGCCAGCTTGCTCAACTGCTCGCGCCAGTCGGTGCCTTTACCGGTCTGGGACGCCTGCTTGTTAGCGCCGCCGTCGACGAAATTCACTTCAGGCTCGATAAAACGCATTTTGGCGACCACTGCATGGTCGTACCACAGCGAATGCCAGCTCACCGCCAGGTCGATCAGCGGCGCCTTGACGAACGGTACCGGCACTTTGCCGTCGACCTTGACGATCTCAAGGCCATTAATCCGGTAGGCGCCGCGCCACAGCGCCAGGTCCACGTCGGTAATTCGGCCTCGGTAATCGCCCATGTCGGCGAGCTTGTCATTCAGATAATTACGCACTAAGTAGGGCAGGGCGATGCTTAAGGCAACCATGACCACCAGCAATCCGGCGACGGTCCATAGTGGCCAGCTGTAGCGACGTTTCATCGGGCAGTTCTCCTTGCAGGTAAAACATGGACTGCCGCGAGCCGAGCAACGTTCCTCTGACTGGACGCTTTGCAGTACGAGGCATACCCTTATTGCCTTCTTGAAATTGCCTATAGGACCCGTCATGAGCCGCATTTTTGCAGACAACGCGCACTCCATCGGTAACACGCCCCTGGTGCAGATCAACCGGATCGCCCCCCGTGGCGTGACCATCCTGGCCAAGATCGAAGGGCGTAATCCGGGTTACTCGGTGAAGTGCCGCATTGGCGCAAACATGATCTGGGACGCAGAAAGCACCGGCAAACTCAAACCGGGCATGACCATTGTCGAACCCACATCTGGCAACACCGGCATCGGCCTTGCGTTTGTCGCCGCCGCCCGTGGTTACAAGCTGCTGCTGACCATGCCGGCGTCGATGAGCATCGAGCGCCGCAAGGTGCTCAAGGCGCTGGGCGCCGAGTTGGTCCTGACCGAGCCGGCCAAAGGCATGAAAGGCGCTATCGAAAAGGCCGGCGAAATCGTCGCCAACGATCCAGCCAACTACTTCATGCCGGGCCAGTTTGAAAACCCGGCGAACCCCGAGATCCACGAGAAAACCACCGGTCCGGAAATCTGGAACGACACCGACGGCGCGGTCGATGTGCTGGTAGCGGGCGTGGGCACCGGCGGCACCATTACCGGTGTGTCTCGCTACATCAAGAACATTGCGGGCAAGCCGATTCTGTCGGTAGCGGTGGAGCCGATTGTGTCGCCGGTGATCACCCAGGCGCTGGCCGGTGAAGAAATCAAGCCCAGCCCGCATAAGATCCAGGGCATCGGCGCCGGCTTTGTGCCGAAAAACCTCGATCTTTCGATGGTTGACCGCGTCGAGTTGGTGACCGACGACGAATCCAAGGCCATGGCACGGCGCCTGATGCAGGAAGAGGGAATTCTGTGCGGTATTTCCTGTGGCGCAGCAATGGCCGTGGCCGTGCGCCTGGCCGAGAAGCCGGAAATGCAGGGCAAGACCATCGTGGTGATCCTGCCGGACTCCGGCGAGCGCTACCTGTCGAGCATGCTATTCAGCGATTTGTTTACCGAGCAGGAAAACCAGGCCTGATGAGCGTTTGGGGTTGATGTGTGTCAGCCCCGTTACCCTGGGCCTTCTGCATACTGGCCCAACTGTTTATCATGGCTGGCTGCTACGTCTGGTTTCCCCGTGACGGGAAGTTGTTGGCCAGACGCTTATTTCCAGGAGTTGCTGCATGACCTTTTCTTTGGCCGCCAAACTGTCGGTGTTGCTGCTGTTTATCGGTAGCACGCTGTATGTACACCTGCGCGGCAAGGCCCGTTTACCGATGTTGCGCCAGTTCGTTAACCATTCGGCGCTGTTCGCCCCCTATAACGCCTTGATGTACCTGTTCTCGGCCGTGCCGTCCAAACCTTACCTGGACCGCAGCAAGTTTCCGGAACTGGACGTGCTCAAGGACAACTGGGAAGTGATCCGCGAAGAGGCCATGCACCTGTTCGACGAGGGTTACATTCGCGCCGCCGAAAAGAACAACGACGCCGGTTTCGGTTCGTTCTTCAAAAAGGGTTGGAAGCGTTTCTACCTCAAGTGGTACGACAAACCCCTGCCATCGGCCGAGGCGCTGTGCCCGAAAACCGTGGCCTTGGTGAGCAGCATTCCTAACGTCAAAGGGGCGATGTTTGCGTTGTTGCCGGGCGGCAGCCACCTCAACCCGCACCGTGACCCGTTTGCCGGTTCCCTGCGTTATCACTTGGGCTTGTCCACGCCGAACTCCGACGACTGCCGCATCTTCGTCGACGGCCAGGTGTATGCCTGGCGTGACGGTGAGGACGTGATGTTCGACGAAACCTACGTGCACTGGGTGAAGAACGAAACCGAGAAGACACGCGTGATCCTGTTCTGCGACATCGAGCGCCCGCTGAGTAATCGCGTGATGACCCGCGTCAACCGTTGGGTCAGCAAGCAACTGGGCCGCGCCACCGCGCCGCAGAACCTGGATGACGAGCGCGTCGGCGGCATCAACCAGGCGTATGCCTGGAGCAAGACCTTCAGTGACAAGTTCAGTGGTGTGGTCAAACAGTGGAAGCGCAAGCATCCAAAGGCTTACCGCATTGCGCGGCCGGTGCTGGCGGTAGTGGTGCTGGTCTTGTTGTGGAAGTGGCTGTTCGGCTGATCTGAAGCGTTAAACGCGGTCAAAGTGTGGGAGGGGGCTTGCTCCCGATGGCGGTATGTCAGTCAAAACATCTATGACTGATCCACCGCTATCGGGGGCAAGTCGAATCGTCGCACCGCCCCTCCCACATTAGTTCTCCATTGCTTTTGAGATCGCCTTACGACGCAATCAACTGCCGCAGCACATAGTGCAAAATCCCCCCCGACTTGAAGTATTCCACTTCATTCAAGGTGTCGATCCGGCACAGCACCTCGACCTTCTCGCGGCTGCCATCCTCGCGGGTAATCACCAGCGTCAGGTTCATCCGCGGCACGATCTCCACCTCGCTCAGCCCGAGAATATCGATCTTCTCCTTGCCCGTGAGCTTCAGCGCCTTGCGGTTCTGATCCAGCTTGAACTGCAATGGCAACACACCCATGCCCACCAGATTGGAACGGTGGATCCGCTCGAAGCTTTCGGCGATCACCGCCTTGACCCCCAGCAGGTTGGTGCCTTTGGCCGCCCAGTCGCGACTGGAGCCGGTGCCGTACTCTTGACCTGCAATGACCACCAGCGGCGTGCCCGAAGCCTGGTATTTCATTGACGCATCGTAAATCGGCATCTTCTCGCCGGTGGGGATGTACAGCGTGTTGCCGCCTTCTTCGCCACCGAGCATTTCATTGCGGATGCGGATATTGGCAAACGTGCCGCGCATCATCACTTCATGGTTACCGCGGCGTGAGCCGTAGGAGTTGAAGTCCCGCGGTTCGACGCCTTGCTCGCGCAGGTAGCGGCCAGCGGGGCTGTCGACCTTGATATTGCCGGCGGGGGAGATGTGGTCGGTGGTGACTGAGTCTCCCAGCATCGCCAGCACGTTGGCGCCCATGACGTCTTTGATCACCGGCAACGGGCCGTCGATGTCCTCGAAGAAGGGTGGATGCTGGATATAGGTGGAATCCTTCTGCCACACGTACGTCGCGGCCTGGGGCACATCAATGGCCTGCCACTGCTCGTCGCCGGCAAACACCTCGGCGTATTCCTTGTGGAACATGCTGGTGCTGACCTGCGCCACGGCGTCGGCAATTTCTTTGCTGCTTGGCCAGATGTCCTTGAGGTAGACCGGGTTTCCGTCCTGATCGTTACCCAACGGCTCGCTGCTGATATCGATGCGCACGGTGCCAGCCAGCGCATAGGCGACCACCAGCGGCGGCGATGCCAGCCAGTTGGTTTTCACCAATGGGTGCACGCGGCCTTCGAAGTTACGGTTGCCCGACAGTACCGAGGCCACGGCGAGGTCGGCCTTCTGGATGGCTTTTTCAATCGGCTCGGGCAATGGCCCGGAGTTGCCGATGCAGGTGGTGCAGCCATAGCCCACCAGATCAAAGCCGAGGGTGTCCAAGTATTGAGTGAGGCCTGCCGCCTTGTAGTAGTCGGTGACCACCTTGGAGCCGGGAGCCAGTGAGGTCTTCACCCACGGTTTGCGCGTGAGGCCTTTTTCCACGGCTTTTTTCGCCACCAGCCCGGCGGCCATCATTACGCTGGGGTTGGACGTGTTGGTGCAGGAGGTGATGGCGGCGATCACCACGGCGCCGTTTTTCAGGCGATAGGTCTGGCCTTCGTATTCATAGTCGGTTTCGCCCACCAGGTCGGCGTTGCCCACGGCCACACCACCGCCGCCTTCACTTTCCAGGCGGCCTTCTTCCTTGTTGGTGGGTTTGAATTGCAGGTCGAGGAAGTCGCTGAAGGCCTGGCCGACATTCGGCAGGGCCACACGGTCCTGTGGACGTTTTGGCCCAGCCAGGCTGGCTTCGACGCTGCCCATGTCCAGGGCCAGGCTGTCGGTGAACACCGGTTCCTGACCTGCATTGCGCCATAAGCCTTGGGCCTTGGTGTAAGCCTCGACCAGTTTCACGGTTTGCGCCGGACGACCGGACAGGCGCAGATAATCCAGGGTGACGTCATCCACCGGGAAAAATCCGCAGGTGGCGCCATATTCCGGGGCCATATTGGCGATGGTGGCGCGGTCGGCCAGGGGCAGATCGGCCAGGCCGTCGCCGTAGAACTCGACAAATTTACCCACCACGCCTTTTTTGCGCAGCATCTGGGTCACGGTCAGCACCAGGTCGGTGGCGGTGATGCCTTCCTTGAGTTTACCGGTGAGCTTGAAGCCGATTACTTCCGGGATCAGCATCGACACCGGCTGGCCGAGCATCGCCGCTTCCGCTTCGATGCCGCCCACGCCCCAGCCCAGTACGCCGAGGCCATTGATCATGGTGGTGTGGGAGTCGGTGCCGACCAATGTGTCGGGGAAGGCGTAGGTGCGGCCGTCTTCGTCCTTGGTCCAGACGGTGCGGCCAAGGTATTCCAGGTTGACCTGATGGCAGATGCCCGTGCCCGGCGGCACCACGCTGAAGTTGTCGAAGGCGCTCTGGCCCCAGCGCAGGAAGGCGTAGCGTTCGCCATTGCGCTGCATCTCGATATCGACGTTTTCTTCGAAGGCGTCGGCATTGCCGAACTTGTCGACCATTACCGAGTGGTCGATCACCAGGTCCACGGGGGAGAGCGGATTGATGCGCTGCGGGTCGCCCCCGGCCTTGGCCACGGCGGCGCGCATGGCGGCCAGGTCGACTACGGCGGGTACACCGGTGAAGTCCTGCATCAGCACGCGGGCGGGGCGGTACTGGATCTCACGGTCGGACTGGCGCTCTTTGAGCCAGGCGGCAATGGCCTTGAGGTCGGCGCCGGTGACGGTCTTGTTGTCTTCCCAGCGCAGCAGGTTTTCCAGCAGCACCTTGAGCGACATCGGCAGCTTATCCAGATCGCCCAGGCTCTTGGCGGCTTCGGGCAGGCTGAAATAGTGGTAGGTCTTGTCGTCGATTTCTAAAGTTTTAAGGGTTCTCAGGCTATCAAGGGATGACATTACATGACTCCTTATGGTCCGCACGGCTACGGACCTGACGGGACGAACAGAGCTTTAAAACTAGCGCTGTTTTCATTAGCAGGCTAATAACTGGACTCTATGGGCAAGTCCAAGGTTCCGAACTCGGCTATCATGCGCGCGTTTTCATGACAGGCATTGCGATCGAGCAAGCCAGTTGCCAGGAGATTCAATGAACACCCTTTTTATGCACTGCCGCCCGGGTTTTGAAGGCGAAGTCTGTTCCGAGATCGCGGAACACGCCGCGCGTCTGAACGTTTCCGGCTACGCCAAAGCCAAGACCGGCAGCGCCTGCGCCGAATTTGTCTGCACCGAAGAAGACGGCGCCCAGCGCTTGATGCACGGCCAACGCTTTGCCGAGCTGATCTTCCCGAGGCAGTGGGCGCGCGGGGTGTTTATCGACCTGCCGGAAACCGATCGCATCAGCGTGATCCTCGCTCACCTGCGTGAATTCCCGGTGTGCGGCAGCCTCTGGCTGGAGATGGTCGACACCAACGATGGCAAGGAACTGTCGAACTTCTGCAAGAAATTCGAAGTGCACCTGCGCAAAGCCCTGCTCAACGCCGGCAAACTGGTGGACGACCCGAGCAAGCCGCGCTTGCTGCTGACGTTCAAGAGTGGCCGCGAAGTGTTCATGGGGCTGGCCGAGTCGAACAACTCGGCGATGTGGCCGATGGGCATTCCACGCCTGAAATTCCCGCGTGACGCGCCAAGCCGCTCAACCCTCAAGCTGGAAGAGGCCTGGCACCACTTTATCCCCCGCGACCAGTGGGACGAGCGCCTGCACGGCGACATGACCGGCGTCGACCTCGGTGCCGCGCCGGGCGGCTGGACTTGGCAACTGGTCAACCGCGGCATGTTGGTGACGGCCATCGACAACGGCCCCATGGCCGAAAGCCTGATGGACACCGGCCTGGTGCAGCACCTGATGGCCGACGGTTTCACCTTCGTGCCCAAGCAACCGGTTGACTGGATGGTGTGCGACATTGTGGAGAAACCCGCACGCAACGCCGCGCTGCTGGAAACCTGGATTGGCGAAGGATATTGCCGCGAGGCGGTGGTGAACCTGAAGTTGCCGATGAAGCAGCGTTATGCCGAAGTGAAGCGTCTGCTGGAGCGCATCGAAGAGGGTTTCAAGGCGCGCGGCATCCGCGTGGAGATCGGTTGCAAGCAGCTTTACCACGACCGTGAGGAAGTGACGTGCCACCTGCGTCGGCTGGTGGATGCGAAGAAAACCAAGGCCCGTTAACGAGGAGTAATCAATGAGCGATATTAACGACAGCCCCGTAGACGGCGTTCTCGATGCAACAGGCCTCAACTGCCCGGAACCGGTGATGATGCTGCACCAGCACATCCGCGACCTGCCGGCAGGCGGCTTGCTCAAAGTGATCGCGACCGACCCGTCAACCCGTCGCGATATTCCCAAGTTCTGCGTGTTCCTTGACCACGAATTGGTGGATCAGCAGGAACAAGCCGGCACCTACCTGTACTGGATTCGCAAAAAGGCCGACTAAGCGCGCGCCTTATCCGCCCGGATACGCCGGCGTGCACTGCGCGCCAGGCGTACCAGCAACATCCCCGCCGCACAGCTCAGGCCCACGATCAGCCCCTGCCACAAACCGCTTGGGCCGCTGGGCGCGCCGAGCCAGTCAGTCAGCCCCAGTGCGTAGCCCACCGGCAATCCCACGCCCCAGTAGGCGAACAACGTCAGCACCATGGTCACCCGGGTGTCCTGATAGCCACGCAATGCGCCAGCGGCAGTGACCTGGATCGAGTCCGAGAACTGAAACAGCGCCGAGAACACGATCAGCGTCGACGCGAGGTGAATCACCACCGGGTCCGGGGTGTAGATCGTCGCGATCTGCTCGCGAAACAACAGCATCAGGCTGCACGACAGGCAGGCATACGCCAGCGCGGTGCCCATGCCGACCCCGGCGGCGAAGCGCGCTTCACGCGCTTCGCCACGCCCCAGGGCCTGACCGACGCGCACTGTGACCGCCATGCTCAGGGAGTATGGGATCATGAACACCAGGGAGCTGACGTTCAGTGCAATCTGATGCCCGGACACCACCGTGGCGCCGAGGCTGCCGAGCAACAGGGCGATCACTGCAAAAATGCTCGACTCGGCAAAGATCGCGACGCCAATCGGCAGACCAATCCCCAATACACGCTTGATCACAGCCCATTGCGGCCAGTCAAAGCGCTTGAACAATTCACTGCTCTGATAGGCCGGGCCCCAGCGCGTCCAGACGGCCAGGCCGAGCATCATCACCCACATCGCAATGGCCGTGGCCCAGCCACAGCCCACGCCGCCCATGGCCGTCACGCCAAAGTGGCCGTAAATGAAGATGTAGTTCAGCGGAATATTCAGCGCCAGGCCGACCAGGCCCATGACCATGCTCGGTCGCGTACGGCCCAGGCCATCGCTGAAACAGCGCAGCACGTAATACAGCGCAATCGCTGGCATCCCCGCAGCGATGCCGTGCAGGTAGCCCATGGACGGCACGATCAGGTCAGGCTCGACCTTCATGGCATGCAGGATCGGTTCGGCGCACAGCAGCAGCAATCCTCCGAGGATCCCCACGACCACCGCCAGCCACAAGGCCTGGCGCACCAGCGGTCCGATTTCGCTGAACTTGCCGGCACCGTAGCGCTGAGCGACTTTTGGTGTGGTGGCCAGCAGCGTGCCGCTCATCAGCAAGTACACCGGGATCCAGATCGAGTTGCCTAACCCCACTGCCGCCAGATCCTGGGGGCTGACACGTCCGGCCATCACCGCGTCTACAAAACTCATGGCGGTGGTAGCCAGTTGGCCGATCATGATCGGCAGGGCGAGCGTCAGCAGGTCGCGCACTTCCCGACTGATACGGGCGGGGCGGGTGAGGGGGGTGGCGGCAGTGTTCACGTGCGGGTGTCCAATAGAAAATAGCGCAAGGACGGCGGATTCTACGCCTTGACGCCATGGTCAGGAAAAAACCTGTGTTAGGGATTTGTAAGCGACCTCCCAGGGCACCGCATATCCCTGGTGGGAGGGGGCTTGCCCACGATTGCAGAGTGTCAGTCACTGGATAGTCGCTGACGCACGGCTATTCGGGGGCAAGCCCCCTCCCACATTGCAGATCGCATCCCTGTACACTGCTGATCCGCCAAAGGAGCCTGCCATGCTGATTGTTGCCGACGAAAATATCCCTCTGCTCGATGCCTTCTTCCAAGGATTTGGCGAGATTCGCCGGGTGCCCGGCCGTTCCCTTGATCGCGCCACGGTCGAGCAGGCTGACGTACTGCTGGTGCGCTCGGTGACTAACGTCAATCGCGCGTTGCTGGAGGGCTCAAAGGTGCGTTTTGTCGGCACCTGCACTATCGGCACCGATCACTTGGACCTCGACTACTTCAAGCAGACCGGCATCCAATGGTCCAGCGCGCCCGGCTGCAATGCCCGTGGCGTGGTGGACTACGTGCTGGGCAGCCTGCAGACCCTCGCCGAGATCGAAGGCGCCGACCTCAACCAACGCACCTATGGCATTGTCGGCGCCGGTGAAGTGGGCGGGCGGTTGGTCAAGGTGCTCAAAGGCCTGGGCTGGAATGTCCTGGTGTGCGACCCGCCGCGGCAGATCGCCGAAGGGGGCGACTATGTGAGCCTGGCGCAGATCATCGAGCAGTGTGACGTGATCAGCCTGCACACGCCTTTGACCAAGTCCGGCAATGGCTCTACCTGGCATTTATTCGACCGTCAGCGCCTCGAACAGCTCAAACCCGGCACTTGGCTGATCAACGCCAGCCGTGGCCCGGTAGTGGACAACGCCGCCCTGCGCGAGGTGCTGTTGGAACGCGAAGACCTGCAAGCGGTGTTGGATGTGTGGGAAGGCGAGCCCGAAGTGGATGTGGACCTGGCCGACCTATGCGTGCTGGCCACACCGCATATCGCCGGTTACAGCCTGGAAGGCCGCCAGCGCGGCACGGCGCAGATCTACCAGGCGTTTTGCGCGTACCTGGGTCAGGAACCGAGCATTCACTTGAGTGAGCTGTTGCCTGCGCTGTGGTTGGCTGAAGTGCACTTGAATGCCTCGACCGACCCGGCCTGGGCGCTGGCGACCTTGTGCCGCAGCGTGTACGACCCGCGCCGGGATGATGCGGATTTCCGTCGGAGCCTGGTTGGAACTGTGCAAGAGCAGCGCAAGGCGTTCGACTTGCTGCGCAAGCACTATCCCGAGCGTCGCGAGATTGATGGCTTGAGCGTGCGCATCAATGGGGAGTCGGCGGCGTTGTCGAAGATCGTGTCCGCACTGGGCGCGGTAGCTGTTTAAGCACCCATAAAAAACCCGGCCATCGAGGCCGGGTCTGAAAGAGCTTGGGCGCTTCAGCCTTGCTGGGCAGGCTTGACCAGTTTTTCTTCCAGTTCGCGGCACGCTTGCTGGATCATTTCTTCGGTGATCTGCACCTCATGGCCTTGGGCGTCGATGACGGAGCAAGGCAACTGCTGGGGTTGGCGGATCACTTCAATTTTGGCATCGCTGCTGTTTTGCAAGGTCATGGCCTGTCTCCTCATCAGGTTGTATACCTACTTTAAAACCCCCGCGTGACCGCGCTGTTACAACTCCCTGCACGACCACCGGTTCGAATACTCAGTCCACCAGAAACGGCGGCCGATTTCCAGCCGGGCATTAGACCGATAGCCTCTAGGGATGAGTATCGGCGGGCATAATTAACCTGACTCATTGTTATTTGCCCAAGTTCCCCCAATGTTGGGTACAGGTTCCTCATCGGTGATGCCCCTATGTTCTCAACCCGTCAACGCCGCGCGATTCGCCTGGCCAGCCGTTTTATCGCGCCATACCGCTGGCAGGCGCTGGGTGCTTTGCTGGCGCTGATCGTTACCGCCGGGATTACCTTGTCCATGGGCCAAGGCATTCGCCTGCTGGTGGACCAGGGCTTCATGACCCAATCGCCACACCTGCTCAACCAGTCCATCGGCCTGTTCATGATCCTGGTGCTTGGCTTGGCGGTGGGTACTTTTGCGCGGTTTTACTTGGTCTCCTGGATTGGCGAGCGAGTGGTGGCGGATATTCGTCGGCAGGTGTTTAACCACCTCATCTACCTGCATCCCGGCTTCTATGAGAACAACCGCAGTTCGGAAATCCAGTCGCGGCTGACCACCGACACTACCTTGCTGCAATCGGTGATCGGCTCGTCGCTGTCACTGTTCCTGCGCAATGCCTTGATGGTCATTGGCGGCATCGTGTTGCTGTTCGTCACCAACCCCAAGCTCACCAGCATCGTGGTGGTTGCATTGCCGCTGGTGCTGGCGCCGATCCTGATTTTCGGGCGCCGCGTGCGTAGCCTGTCGCGCCTGAGCCAGGACCGCATTGCCGATGTGGGCAGTTATGTGTCCGAAACCCTTGGCCAGATCAAGACCGTGCAGGCCTATAACCACCAGGTTCAGGACGAGCAGCGCTTTGCCGTGACCGTGGAAGAAGCCTTTGCCACCGCGCGCAAACGCATCGCCCAGCGCGCCTGGCTGATCACGCTGGTGATCATGCTGGTGCTCGGCGCCGTGGGTGTGATGTTGTGGGTCGGCGGCATGGACGTGATCAGTGGGCGCATTTCCGGCGGCGAACTGGCGGCGTTCGTGTTTTACAGCCTGATCGTCGGCAGCGCGGTCGGCACCCTGAGCGAAGTGCTCGGTGAGCTGCAGCGTGCAGCCGGTGCAGCTGAGCGGATTGGTGAGCTGTTGCAGTCGACTAATGAAATCCAGGCGCCGGCAACCGATACCGTGAAATTGCCCGAGCGGGTCAGTGGCCGTATGGAGCTGCAAGATCTGCGCTTTTCCTATCCCTCGCGACCTGACAGCTACGCTATCGACGGGTTGAACCTGACCATCAACCCCGGTGAAACCCTGGCACTCGTCGGCCCGTCCGGCGCGGGTAAATCGACGATCTTCGACCTGCTGCTGCGTTTCTACGATCCGCAGCATGGCCGAATCCTGCTCGAAGGCCATCCGCTGACCGACCTCGACCCCCTGGACCTGCGCCGCCACTTTGCCCTGGTGTCCCAGAGCCCGGCGTTGTTTTTCGGCAGCGTCGAAGAGAACATCCGCTACGGCAATCCCTCAGCTACCCGCGAGCAAGTCGAAGCCGCTGCACGCATCGCCCATGCTCACGACTTCATCTTGCAAATGCCCGACGGCTACCAGACCCACCTCGGTGATGGCGGGCTGGGCCTCTCTGGTGGCCAGCGCCAGCGCTTGGCCATCGCCCGCGCGTTGCTGGTGGACGCACCAATCCTGCTTCTGGACGAAGCCACCAGCGCTCTGGATGCGCAAAGTGAACACTTGATCCAGCAGGCACTGCCGCAATTGATGCAGGGCCGTACTACGCTGGTGATTGCCCACCGCCTGGCGACGGTGAAGAACGCCGACCGCATTGCGGTAATGGACCAAGGCAAACTGGTTGCGGTGGGCACGCATCAGCAGCTGATTGCGAGCAACCCGTTGTATGCGCGGTTGGCGGCATTGCAGTTCAGTAGTGGTGCGCAAGCGCAATGACCTGCTATGCCTGGCGCCAGTGCTAACGGAAGTAGACAGGTTTGTACCAAACCCTAGTGTCCACATAGTGTTTGGGCTCGCCCAGAAGCGCCACGTTCATCTTTATCTTGCTACCGTGAGTCTTGACAACGTGCTGGGTGACTTTCCCTACAAAGGCCTGATACATGTTCATATCTGCCAGCCGCTCGGCGTTTTTAGCAGAGATGCCGGGGCTGATCTCGTTGATCCGCGCAATCAGGTCGTCTCGCGCGGCCGTCAATGACGTAGAGCCGTGTTGGATTGAAACCGAACCCTCGAACGCCTTCACCGGCCGGTTGATCTCCTTTTGCAGCAAGCTGCCGAAGGCGCGACTGCCACCTTCGCCAGAGTAGCAAACCAATAGCCGCACATTGTTAAAGGCGCTGGGGTCGACGCCTTTCGTGTTCAACAAAGCGACCAAGTCTTTGGCCGAGTACGCGGTATTGTCGATAACGATGCTGCTTCCACGGTTCAAAAATCTGTCCAGTCGGCTGCGCTCAAGGCCGTGGGCGACAATATTCAGGCGATCAACACCTTTATAGGTGTCGACGAACACATGCATTTCATTGGCCACAAGTTTGAGGTCTTTCATCGTGCCTTTCATTTGTATGACGTTGTCATAGGCCAGACTTTTTTCGAAAGACACAGGTGAAGTTGCAGGTGCAGGTTGACTGCCTGTTGCGGCTGAAATTGGCCGATGATTGTCGGGTGAGAAGTTATCCAGTTTCTTCCCGTAAGCTGTGTTTTTATTCACGTCATAGTGCAGCCAGTGACCGGTTTTGTTATCCAGTTGGGCGGTTACTCGGCTGGGTTCGAGTGCACCGGGGGCGCGATAAGTGCCTTCCGCTATGTCGGCTCGTTCGGCAAACGCACGCAGTTGAGCGTGATCCATCGTGCTCTGCGACAGTTGCCGTGCATTAAGGGGTTTCGTGCCTGCGGCCAGCCGGGCACTGCTGGCCGGCGCGCCCGAGGCTTTACCCAGCACGCCGCGACCTATTCGGCTGCTCGCCATGGCCACCCGGGTCGCGCCTCTGGGACCGCCAACGGCACTCGCGCCTCTGCCCAGGGCCGAGCCGGTCAAGTACATCACCCCGTCAAACAACAGATCTCCCAGTGCCGCCAAGGGGTCTCCATTGATCAGGTTTTTAACGGCAGACGCCCCAGGTATTAGGCCTACAATTATGTTGAACAGGGCTTTTTCCTTATCGGCCTCTTCATCGAATGTTGTGATGCTTTTGGTCAGTTCCAGTAGTTGCTCAAAGTTTGATTCCGGGTTGGAGTAATTGACTACCGTATTACTGATATAGGCACTGCGCGCGCTGCTGAACGAGGCAGGGATGGTCACTGGCAATTGCCGGGCCCGTTGTTGTACTGCATCTTGGGAGGCGCTTGGTTTGACTTCATGGATCGCCGTATTTGTCCATTTTGAACCTTGATGGCTGGGCACCTTGACCCAATCTCCTTGGGGGCCTTCCTTAAAGTTTGTCTTCAGATCGTCACGTTTATTTATTTGGCCTTTTTGCGCTGATATTTCATAAAACTCCAGGTTCCCGTCGCGCTCGGTCTGGAAGATCAGTGCCTTTTGCTCTTTCGGCTGGCTGGGTACTTTATCTTCGTCATTAATTGTGAAACCTGGGAGGTTGCTTTCATAACGGCTGACCTGACCCTCTATGAATATACGAATGCTGCCAAACTCAAGATTCTTGCGATCTTCCAGAGGAAGTTTCGCAAGCTGGTTTTTTATCACGCTCGCCTGTGCTTTTTTGGTGCCTTCCGTGTAGTCGACAAAGGCTTGCTTATGCAGGGATTTTGCGTCTGGCAAGTGAGCAAGACGGGCAATCATGCTGGGGGCAATCGTGTTGTTATCGGATACCCAATTAGAAAACGGATTGACTTCGGGTTTTGAAAGATAAAAGTCCAGTAGCGAATATTTTGGCTGCGTTGAGCTAGCAAGGTTTCCGTGGCCTCTGCCGCGGGGGCTATTATCGCGAAAGCATTTAAGTTCGTAGGGAAGCCCCTCGCCGAATTGTTGCTTGAGTTGCTGTAGCGCCACATCGCGTTGGGTCGGCACCTTACTGGCAAGTTGCTCGACGGCTTGTTGCAACGTTGAAGTTTTGTCAGCGAGCGCGCGCTGGACCCGATCAATGTCAGCCTGAGGATAGTTCCCGTCATTGCGGGGCACGAGTTCGCCGTTGATCTTGCCCCACTCAATAAGCGCCGCTCGCGATGTCACTTGCTGAATGGCCTGCCCCTCTTGCGAAATCGGGTCCAGGGCATCTCTGGCACACACTTGCGCAAACGTCATCTGCATCGTGGCACCAGGGCTATAGGCCTCGATCCGCGTCACCGCCGCTTTGAAACTCACCCACGCTGCCGATCCCAACGTAATGCTGGCAGGAACGTTTTTGACCAATAACTCCGGCGCTGTACGCGAAAGCAGCATTTGTGCAGCAATGGGCGCCATGTCCGGCGAGGCTCTGTTCAGTTTTATCAGGTGGTCAATGAACGCCTGCTTGATAGTTGCGAGGGGCTGCCCCATGAAACGTCCGTCGGCCAGATTGAAACCCGCGAGATGATTGAGTTGCGGGCCAAACATGCTTTCTGGGTCCAGAGTGGTAGCGATGGCAGTCAACAGCCAGTCATGGCTGGAGCTGGTTTTCCAGCCATCCCCCATCTTTTGGTGCAAGGCGGCTTCGAGTTCGATGGCTTTTGGTGTGTTGATGATTTTTTCGATGACTTTAAGTGGGTCGCGCAATTCGTTTTGGGAAATGTGCAGGTGGCTTGTGAGATAACCCAAAACTCCCCGTGGGTTTTGGGGCTCCGTTCTTTCCTTCACCAACGCCGGTAGTTGCAGGTTGTAGTGAAAATGACTGTAAACGCTCTTTTGGTCGTGGTCGCCCAGCGGGGCCGGCCACGAGATCGCCCCACCCAGGCTGCCTAGGCGTGGTGCCTGCAACGGCGGGGCATTGAGCGTGCTGATCATGTTCTCCAGTGCTTCAAGCGTGCTGGGCAACCGCCAGTTATTTGCCAGGATAAATTGCTCAAGTGTCACGGTGCGTCCAGGGCCGGTTTCGGGGCCTTGGCCGAATGACGAGTGCGGGTACACCTCTATCGTTGTGTTCTTTAACCGCTCCTCAATCCCCTCGGTACCATAGCGCACAAGGCCCTTGAGCTTTTCGCAGAGCGCGCGCGTGTCCACCAGGTCGCCAAGGGCGGTCCGCTCTGTATTGAGCTTGCCCGTATTGGCCGGCCCATCCTCGACCTTGTTCGGAACCGCGTTGGCGGCGTTTTTGGTGAATGTCTGGGTCTGCTGCAGCTCTGCTGTCCGTGACGTCGTGAGGGGTACCGATTCACCGTGAAAATTCGCCACCACTTCAAAGGGCGCAGATGTGGGGTCCGATGCGGACAGACGAAGGGGGCTGTTGCCCGCCGCCACGACGTTGGCGGCGCGAAGAATCGGCGCCACAACGACCGGCCAGAGCGGGTTTTCATCCGTTGCCCTGAACACCTCCCGGCGCCCATCAGTCATGGTGAAGGTGATCTCGTCACGCAGACTGATCATTAAGGGTTTGGAAAGATTAATGTGCCTTTGCGTTGCCCATTCGACGAATTGGGGATGCTTGAGCAGCGTATGCAGGTGCGTCCACCACTGGCCGAAGGTCGAACTTGGCGGGATACCCTCAACGCTCTCGATGCCATCGTACGATGGGCCGGTTTTCGCCGATCTGGCTGGTACGGCGGCAAACAGCACGGCCAATTCCTGATCGGCCTTGGCTTGCGGCGTTTTGCCGGCATCTTGATCAGGCGTATGCGGCTTTTCACTCTTGATCTCGAAGAGTGGCGGGGGGGTGATGATGTTGGTCGCGGGCTGAGTGTTTAAGCGGCTACTGATGGACGTGAGTGTCATGTCTGAGTTTCTCTCTAGGCCATTTTGAAGTCAGTCACTCAGAGATGATTTATCGACTGAGCTCGTGGGCTGAGTGAACATCAGACTTTTCGCGTTCCATCATGTTTTTTCTGTATGTGTATTTCCCCGGGCGATCAGAATGTTTTCAGCCGTGGAAATGAAAATGCCCGCATCTTTCGATGCGGGCATTTTCAGAGTCGCTTCAGACCTTACTGGTCATCAAAATAGCGCTCATGCCAATCCACAAGCGGCTGTGGTGAGTTGAGTTTTTGCCCGTAGATCACCGAATAAGACAACACGTTTTGCACATACTGACGGGTTTCGTCGAATGGGATGCTTTCCACCCATACATCGAAACTCAAGTGATCCGCTCCGCGCAGCCACTGGCGCACGCGGCCGGGGCCGGCGTTGTACGCGGCGGAAGCGAGCACGCGGTTGCCGTTGAACTGGCTGTGCACCTGGCTCAGGTAGGCGGCGCCGAGCTGGATGTTTTTGTCCGGGTCCAGGACCTGGGCCGGGGAAGCCAGCGGGATGCTGAATTTGCGCGCGGTTTCCTTGGCGGTGCCGGGCATCAGTTGCATCAGGCCGCTGGCGCCTACGCCGGAGCGGGCGTCGTCCATGAAGGCGCTTTCCTGGCGGGTAATGGCGAATACCCAGCTCGAATGCAGGCCCCGCACCTTGGCTTCACGCACCAGGGTGTCGCGGTGGGCCATTGGGAAGCGGATATCCAGATCGTCCCAGTACTGGGCCTGGCTAATGGTGCGGATCGCCGGGAAGTACCACTTCATGTCGTACGCCAGCTTGGCCTGGGCGACCATCTCATCACGGTTGAAATGACGGCTGACGTGGTACCACTCGCGGCGGCCATCCACGATCTGGCCACGGGCGTAGAACTCCAGAGCGCGACGCACGCCGGGTGTGTTACGCACTTTATTGACCAGCGCCTGACTCATCACCAGCGGCTTGTTGTTCAACTGGTACGGAGCCTTGGAGCGGTCGGCGGCGAGGAAACCGTAGAAATCCCGCTCCCGCGAAAGGTTCTTGTAGAGCACCAATGCTTGCGGGTTCTTCGGCTCAGCCAGTTCAAGGCTGCGCGCCTGCCAGTAGCGCCAGCGGTTGGAGGTGGCCAAGTCTTGTGGGAGTTTGCGCGTCAACTGGTAGGCATCTTCCCAGCGCGCCAGGCGCAACAGCAGGCGCAGGCGCCATTCGGAGACGGTGTTGTCGCGCAGTTCCGGGTCGTATTTGGTCATCACCTCAAGGGCACGTGGGTCGAAACGCTTGGCCAGGGTCAGGCCGATTTCACGGGCGATTGCCACTTTTTCGTCACGGGAGAAGTGCATGCTGCTGGCGTAACCGTCGAGCAGGGCCATGGCTTTGTCCGGGTCCTGGCGCGCCAGGCGGCGCAGGCCCAGGCCTACGGCATCCGACATAGCCTCGGTGGCCGGCTGGAAGCGCGATGGATCGCTTAGCATGTCGGGCTTTTGTGCCACGTCCACCATCAGGCGACCTTGGGCACCGAGGGTTGGCAGGGTTTTTACCAGGCTGTTGGCCAGCGCGTAGTTGCGCGCTTCGGCGGCGAGTTTGGTGCGGTCCCAGATTTTCTGTTCGGTGAGTTGGCCGTCGGCGGCCCACTGGCCAAACGTGGCATCACAGGCGGCGGGTTGGGATTTGCCGGTCATCCACAGCTTTTCGGCGGTCTTGTAGCCTTCGGCCTTGAGGTTGTGGGTGAGTTGGTATTGGCCGTGCAGGCAGTCCAGTTCGACGAAATTGAGTTTGGGGTCGTAGTACTTTTCAAAGGTTTGCCAGTCGCCACGCTCGGACAGCCAGCGCAACCAGCGCAGTTTCATCCAGTTCGCCTGGGGCAGGTCGCCGTTTTTGGCCAGGAACTGCTCGATTTCCTGGTTGCTCGCGGTTTTCAGGCGCGCAGTCAGTTCGTCGTAGGCCAGGTACGGTGTAAGCGGATAATCGGCCAGGGCCTGGCTGTATTGCATGTACGGGCCGGTATCGCCCTTGGCCAGAGCGCGCTTGGCTTCATCGTAATATTGACGTTGGGTGGTGAGGTCCACGGCCTGGGCGGATTGAACGGCGGTGGCGGAAAGAAGCAGACAAGATAAAAAGTTGAAAAGGCGACTGCGCATGAGACGTCCGTGCAGAGAAATCACGACTAGCGCCGGCACTGCCGACGCTGATTGCCCCTAGCTTAGCCTTTTGCCAGCGACCGGCGAAAGCTTTGCTGGCCGGTTCGTTCAGGTTTACGGGAAATGTCCTACAGAACGTGTCGGCCTTGAAAATGCTGGCCGCATCCGACCCTCAACTCAGGTAGAATGCGCGCCCAGTTTTTGGAGAAGCGTATGACCCTGCTCAAATTCAGCGATGTGTCCCTTGCTTTCGGCGCTATGCCGTTGTTGGACAAGGTGTCCTGGCAGATCGCCCGTGGTGAGCGGGTGTGCATCATCGGCCGCAACGGCACCGGCAAGTCCAGCATGATGAAGCTGGTAAAAGGCGACCAAAAGCCCGATGACGGCTCTGTTTGGCGCGCCCCGGGCCTCAAGATTGGCGAATTGCCGCAAGAATTGCCGGTGGCCGACGGACGGACAGTGTTCGACGTGGTTGCCGAAGGCCTGGACGGTGTGGGCGAGTTGCTTGCGCAATACCATCACCTGGCGCAGAACTGCGTCACAGAGGAAGACCTGAACAAGCTGATGCACGTTCAGCAGGACCTCGAAGCACGTGATGGCTGGCGCCTGCAGCAACTGGTGGACAGCACCCTGAGCCGCCTGCAACTGCCGGCCGACAAGACCCTCGCCGAGTTGTCCGGCGGCTGGCGTCGCCGCGTGCTGCTGGCCCAGGCCCTGGTGTCCGAGCCGGATCTGTTGCTGCTCGACGAACCAACGAACCACCTGGACATCGGCGCCATCGCCTGGCTTGAAGAAGCCCTCAAGGATTTCCAGGGCGCCGTGCTGTTCATCACGCACGACCGTTCTTTCCTGCAAAACCTGGCCACGCGCATCCTTGAACTGGATCGCGGCGGCTTGATCGACTGGAACGGCGACTACGCCAGCTTCCTGGTGCACAAAGAAGCGACGCTGGCGGCTGAAGAAACTGCCAACGCGCTGTTCGACAAAAAGCTGGCCCAGGAAGAAGTCTGGATCCGCCAGGGCATCAAAGCGCGCCGCACCCGTAACGAAGGCCGCGTGCGCGCCCTCAAAGCCCTGCGTGTTGAGCGTAGCGAGCGTCGTGAGCGCACCGGCAAGGCCAATATCCAACTGGATACCGCCGACAAGTCGGGTAAACAAGTGATGGTGCTGGAAAACGTCAGCTTCCATCACCCGGACGGTCCGTTCCTGATCAAGGACTTCTCCATGGTCCTGCAGCGTGGCGACCGTATTGGTCTGCTGGGCGCCAACGGTACCGGCAAGACTACCTTGCTCAAGCTGATGCTCAATGGTCTGAAACCGACCAGCGGCACCGTGGAGGAGGGCACACGCATCGACGTGGCTTACTTCGACCAGTTACGCCATCAGTTGGACTTGGAAAAAACCGTGATCGACAACGTGGCTGAAGGCCGCGACTTTATCGACATCGACGGCCAGAGCCGCCACGTGCTGAGCTACCTGGGCGACTTCCTGTTCAGCCCGCAGCGCGCACGGACGCCGGTCAAGGCCTTGTCCGGTGGTGAGCGCGCACGCTTGCTGTTGGCCAAACTGTTCAGCAAACCTGCCAACCTGCTGGTGCTCGACGAACCGACCAACGACCTCGACGTAGAAACCCTTGAACTGCTGGAAGAGGTCTTATTGACCTTCAACGGCACTGTGCTGATGGTCAGCCACGACCGGGCATTCCTCGATAACGTGGTCACCAGCACCCTGGTCTTCGAAGGTGAGGGCAAGGTGCGCGAATACGTCGGTGGCTATCAGGACTGGTTGCGCCAGGGCGGTTCACCGCGCCTGCTGGGCGTGACCGAGAGCAAGTCCGGTAAGGCCGACTTGAACTCGGCGGTGGTGACACCTGTTGCCACTGCTGCCCCTGCACCCGAGGCTGCGCCGACGGCCAAGAAAAAGCTCAGCTACAAGCTGCAGCGCGAGCTGGAAGCCTTGCCGGGTGATATCGACGCCAAGGAACAGCAGATTGCTGCGGTAGAAGCCGACATGGCTGATGCGGGTTTTTATCTGCGTCCGGCGGCGGAAACTGCCAAGGTCATCGCTTCTCTGGAGAAGTTGAACCAGGAGCTGGAAGTGCTGATGGAGCGTTGGGCAGAGTTAGATGCCTGAGTGACTTGAGGTCAGTAAAAAAGCGGCTCAAATGTGGGAGGGGGCTTGCCCCCGATAGCGGTGTCTCAGTCAGTGGTGTTTCTACTGAGAGGCTGCTATCGGGGGCAAGCCCCCTCCCGCATTGCATCTTCATCGGCGTTACGAGCTTTTTACCAACTTAACGGCCAACACATCGCACGGCGCTCCGTGCAGTACATCATTGGCGGTGGAGCCCAGCAGCAATGCCAAGCCGTGACGGCCATGGCTGCCCACCACGATCAGATCGCAGTTCTGTTCCTTGGCCAGGTGGTGGATCTCCTGGCGCGGTTGGCCGTAAGTGAGGTGGGAGTTTTCCTTGGTCAGTTCCGGGTATTTGATGATCAACCGGTCCAGGCGTTCTTTGGCCTGATCGAACTGTTGTTGTTGCAGTTGGGAAAGGTCCATCGGCACATCGCCGCCAAACGCCATGGCCATGGGCTCGACGATGTGTACCAGTGACAGCTTGGCGCCGTTGGCGATTGCTGAAGCCTGCGCGCGCTTGATCACTGGATCGCACTCTTCGGTCAGGTCGACGGCGACCAGAATATGTGTGTAGGACATGGGGCGTTCCTCCAGGGGACTGCAATAAGTTCAGTATGGCTGCTTTCAAGCGGATGGGGTTGCGTCAGGTCAAATCCGCTCATCTAGAAATTCGGGGGTACTCATATGACGGTCTGGATAGTGGTGTCAATCCTTGTGGTGGTTCTGAGCCCTCTGGCATGGCTACGCCCTTCGCGCCACCAGAGTGGGCGAATGGCCCTGCGAATGGAGGCGCGCCGCATCGGCCTGGCCATGCAATTGGCACCTCAGGAGTGGCCGCACTGGCTCAAGCAAGAGCCCCCGAGCCCCTGTGCGCAATACTGCCGGCCACGACGCGGCAGCACGCCGGCAACCTGGAGTTATTGGCAGTTGGAGCCGGGTGTGTGGGTTAATCAATGGCGTGAAGTCTGCGACGATGAGAAGTTGTTGCCGCATTTTGCAACGCTGCCGGCCAACGTCTACAAGGTCGAGGCCGACAAGCAGATGATTGCCCTGTACTGGGGCGAGAAGGGCGAAGCGAGTGATTTGCTCGCCATTGATGCGCTGCTCAAAGCGCTGGCCTGAAGCGTCTACTGAATTTCAGGCAATAAAAAGCCCGACATCATCATCGGGCTGGAGTTGGCCAGGCAGGCCGGTAATCTGTGCTTGCTGCGTCGGATGTTCATCCGTGCGCGTTATGGTTGCGGCTAGCCTAGCCGGATATCCCGTTCTGTACAGTCTTTTCCCACATCCTTCCTATAATTGATTTCGTGAATATTTGAATATTGGCGAAGCGTGCGCCTATGGTTTGAGTTCTGAAATGACTGGAAAGTCGCGTTTTTCCTAGCATTTCGAGCGATTGACAATTGCCTGGAATTGGATGAAGGTGGCGTACCCAAATCAAACGGGCGTATGAATTGAGCGTTTGTCTGTCAGACCGCGCGCACATACATCCCGACTATCGCATTGGCGGGTGTGCCTGGCGGATTGGAGTGAGCATTGACCTAAAGGCCAGTGTCCAACCAGAGGCCAGCGTCCAATGTGTACTGTTCAGCTTCCATATCGTGGAGATCAGTTGATGATTTACGAAGGTAAAGCCATCACGGTTAAGGCTCTTGAAAGTGGCATCGTCGAATTGAAATTCGACCTCAAGGGTGAGTCCGTCAACAAGTTCAACCGTCTAACCCTGAATGAACTGCGTCAGGCCGTAGACACCATCAAAGCAGATGCTTCGGTCAAGGGCGTGATCGTCTCCAGCGGCAAGGACGTGTTTATCGTCGGCGCTGACATCACCGAATTCGTCGACAACTTCAAGCTGCCCGATGCCGAGCTGGTGGCTGGCAACCTCGAAGCCAACAAGATTTTCAGCGATTTCGAAGACCTCAACGTACCGACCGTTGCCGCGATCAATGGCATCGCGCTGGGCGGTGGCTTCGAAATGTGCCTGGCCGCAGACTTCCGCGTCATGTCGGCCACCGCCAAAATCGGCCTGCCTGAAGTCAAACTGGGCATCTACCCAGGTTTCGGCGGCACCGTGCGCCTGCCGCGCCTGATCGGGGCCGACAACGCCATCGAGTGGATCGCCGCCGGTAAGGAAAACCGTGCTGAAGACGCGCTGAAAGTCGGTGCCGTCGACGCCGTGGTTGCTCCGGACAAACTGGCCGAAGCCGCACTGAACCTGATCAAGGGCGCCATCAGCGGCGAATTTGATTACAAGGCCAAGCGCCAGCCGAAGCTGGAAAAACTCAAGCTCAACGCCATCGAACAAATGATGTCGTTCGAAACCGCCAAAGGTTTCGTCGCTGGCCAGGCCGGTCCGAACTACCCGGCGCCGGTTGAAGCGATCAAAACCATCCAGAAAGCTGCGAGCTTCGGTCGCGATAAAGCCCTGGAAGTGGAAGCGGCAGGCTTCGTCAAACTGGCGAAAACCTCGGCTGCCCAAAGCCTGATTGGCCTGTTCCTGAACGATCAGGAACTGAAGAAAAAGGCCAAGGCCTACGACGAAATCGCCAAGGACGTGAAACAGGCTGCCGTACTCGGCGCCGGTATCATGGGCGGCGGTATTGCCTATCAGTCGGCGTCCAAAGGCACGCCGATCCTGATGAAAGACATCAATGAACACGGTATCGAGCAAGGTCTGGCCGAAGCCGCCAAGCTGCTCGTGGGGCGCGTTGAAAAAGGTCGCATGACCGCAGCGAAAATGGCTGAAGTACTTAACGGTATTCGTCCTACGCTGTCCTACGGCGATTTCGGCCATGTCGACCTGGTGGTCGAAGCTGTTGTCGAGAACCCGAAGGTCAAGCAGGCGGTACTGGCTGAAGTTGAAGGCCACGTCAAAGACGACACCATCCTGGCCTCGAACACCTCGACCATTTCCATCTCGCTGCTGGCCAAGGCCCTCAAGCGTCCGGAAAACTTCGTCGGCATGCACTTCTTCAACCCGGTGCACATGATGCCGTTGGTGGAAGTGATCCGTGGCGAGAAGTCCAGCGAGCTGGCTATTGCCACCACCGTTGCCTACGCCAAGAAAATGGGCAAGAACCCGATCGTAGTCAACGATTGCCCAGGCTTCCTGGTCAACCGCGTGCTGTTCCCGTACTTCGGTGGTTTCGCCAAGCTGGTGAGCGCCGGTGTTGACTTCGTGCGCATCGACAAAGTCATGGAAAAATTCGGCTGGCCGATGGGCCCGGCGTATCTGATGGACGTGGTCGGCATCGACACCGGCCACCACGGTCGTGACGTGATGGCTGAAGGCTTCCCGGACCGCATGAAAGACGACCGCCGCTCCGCTGTCGATGCTCTCTATGAAGCCAAGCGCCTGGGCCAGAAGAACGGCAAGGGCTTCTATGCCTACGAGACCGACAAGAAGGGCAAGCAGAAAAAAGTCGCCGATCCATCGGTTCACGAAGTGCTCGCACCGGTCATCTACGAACAGCGTGAGGTGTCC
Source organism: Pseudomonas sp. H1_D04 (assembly GCF_054683855.1). Classification (NCBI taxonomy): domain Bacteria; kingdom Pseudomonadati; phylum Pseudomonadota; class Gammaproteobacteria; order Pseudomonadales; family Pseudomonadaceae; genus Pseudomonas; species Pseudomonas sp. H1_D04. Next base: position 500,401 of record NZ_CP162826.1, on the reverse strand, counting down.
GATGAGGACATCATCAACTGGATGATGATCGCCCTGTGCCTGGAAACCGTACGCTGCCTGGAAGACGGTATCGTTGAAACCGCTGCCGAAGCCGATATGGGCTTGGTGTACGGTATTGGTTTCCCTCCATTCCGTGGCGGTGCGCTGCGTTACATCGACTCGATCGGTGTGGCCGAATTCGTTGCCCTGGCTGATCAATACGCTGATCTGGGCCCGCTGTACCACCCGACCGCGAAGCTGCGTGAAATGGCCAAAAATGGCCAGAGCTTCTTCGGTTAAGCGCCCAGACGACTAGAGCGAGAATATTTATGAGCTTGAATCCAAGAGACGTGGTGATTGTCGACTTCGGTCGCACACCGATGGGCCGCTCCAAGGGCGGCATGCACCGCAACACCCGCGCTGAAGACATGTCCGCGCACCTGATCAGCAAATTGCTGGAACGCAACGTCAAGGTCGACCCGAACGAAGTCGAAGACGTGATCTGGGGCTGCGTCAACCAGACCCTGGAGCAGGGCTGGAACATCGCGCGCATGGCGTCGCTGATGACTCAGATCCCGCACACAGCTGCTGGCCAGACCGTGAGCCGCTTGTGCGGTTCGTCCATGAGCGCGCTGCACACCGCCGCCCAAGCGATCATGACTGGCAACGGGGATGTTTTTGTAGTCGGTGGCGTGGAGCACATGGGCCACGTCAGCATGATGCACGGCGTCGATCCAAACCCGCACATGTCGCTCTACGCGGCGAAAGCCTCTGGCATGATGGGCTTGACTGCAGAAATGCTCGGCAAGATGCACGGCATTACCCGCGAAGCCCAGGACGCGTTCGGCTTGCGCTCCCACCAACTCGCCCACAAGGCGACCGTGGAAGGCAAGTTCAAGGATGAAATCATCCCGATGAACGGTTACGACGAGAACGGCTTCTTGAAACTGTTCGACTACGACGAAACCATTCGTCCGGACACCACCCTGGAAAGCTTGGCGGCCCTGAAGCCGGCATTCAATCCAAAGGGCGGCACCGTGACAGCGGGTACTTCGTCGCAAATCACCGACGGTGCTTCGTGCATGATCGTGATGTCGGCGCAGCGTGCCCAGGACCTGGGCATCCAGCCGCTGGCAGTGATCCGTTCGATGGCAGTGGCGGGTGTGGACCCGGCAATCATGGGCTATGGTCCTGTACCGGCCACACAAAAAGCGTTGAAGCGCGCGGGCCTGACTATCTCCGATATCGATTTCTTCGAGCTCAACGAAGCTTTCGCCGCACAGGCCCTGCCGGTGCTGAAAGATTTGAAAGTACTCGACAAGATGAACGAGAAGGTTAACCTGCACGGCGGTGCGATTGCCCTGGGCCACCCATTCGGTTGTTCCGGTGCGCGTATTTCCGGCACTTTGCTTAACGTGATGAAGCAAAATGGCGGTAACCTTGGGGTTGCAACCATGTGCATTGGTCTCGGCCAAGGCATTTCCACCGTCTTCGAACGCGTCTAAGCGTTGAGTTGACGGAAGCCGGGGCCAAGTGCCCCGGTTTTTGTTTTTTGGAATTTTTAATATTTTTTTCAACAAATTTTGTAAGGGGGCCAGAGCATGAAAGTCGAACCAGGGCTCTACCAACATTATAAAGGTCCGCAGTACCGCGTTTTCAGCGTGGCACGGCATTCCGAGACCGAAGAAGAAGTGGTGTTCTACCAAGCACTGTATGGCGATTACGGCTTTTGGGTGCGTCCCTTGAGCATGTTCCTGGAGACCGTCGAAGTTGACGGCGAGCAGGTCCCGCGCTTTGCTTTGGTCCAGGCCGAACCCAGTCTTTTTTCAGGGCAATAACGGCAGGCGGCGCAGAATGCTGCGCTTGACCTCACCTTGTTGCCACTATATATAGCGTTGCCGCGTCAGGCGCCAACCGCCTTTCACTTCTCGAATTCAGGAATTTTCCGATCCATGGGCAAATCGCTGGTCATTGTGGAATCCCCGGCTAAGGCCAAGACCATCAACAAGTACTTGGGTAACGAGTACGTGGTGAAGTCGAGTATCGGCCATATCCGAGACCTGCCCACCAGCGGTTCGGCTAGCGCCAGCAAGGAGCCTGCCGCCAAGCGCGGCAAGGCGGCTGCGGGCGAAGGTCCGGTGCTCACGCCTAAAGAGAAAGCGCGCAAGCAGCTGGTCTCGCGCATGGGTGTGGACCCGGATCATGGCTGGAAGGCCAAGTACGAAATCCTTCCGGGCAAGGAAAAGGTCATCGAAGAGCTGCGCCGGCTCGCCAAAGATGCCGACACCATCTATCTCGCGACGGACTTGGACCGCGAAGGGGAAGCCATTGCCTGGCACCTGCGGGAAGCCATTGGCGGTGACGACAGCCGCTACAAGCGTGTGGTGTTCAACGAAATCACCAAGAAAGCCATTCAGGAAGCCTTCTCCAAGCCGGGCGAGCTCGATATCGACCGTGTCAACGCGCAGCAGGCCCGTCGGTTCCTCGACCGCGTCGTGGGTTACATGGTCTCGCCGCTGCTATGGGCCAAGATCGCCCGTGGCCTGTCCGCCGGTCGTGTGCAATCGGTAGCGGTCAAGCTGGTGGTGGAGCGTGAGCGTGAGATCCGTGCGTTCAACCCTGAAGAGTATTGGGAAGTCCACGCCGACCTGGGCACTGCCAAGGGCAACAACGTGCGCTTTGAAGTGGCCCGCGAGAAAGGTGAAGCCTTCAAACCGCTGAACGAAGCTCAGGCCATGGCCGCGCTGGAGAAGCTCAAGGCCTCCAGCTACAGCATCGTCAAGCGCGAAGACAAGCCGACCAGCAGCAAACCGTCGGCACCGTTCATCACCTCCACCCTGCAGCAGGCCGCGAGCAACCGCCTGGGCTTCGGCGTGAAGAAAACCATGATGATGGCCCAGCGTCTGTACGAAGCTGGCTACATCACTTATATGCGTACTGACTCCACCAACCTGTCGCAAGACGCGGTGGCAATGGCGCGTACCTATATTGAAAGCGAATTCGGCAATAAGTACCTGCCGGAGAAGCCGAACGTCTACAGCAGCAAAGAAGGCGCCCAGGAGGCTCACGAAGCGATTCGTCCTTCCGATGCCAACACCGAGCCAAGCAAGCTGAGTGGCATGGAGCGCGACGCTGAGCGCCTCTACGAGCTGATCTGGCGCCAGTTCCTGGCTTGCCAGATGCTGCCGGCGCAATATCTGTCGACAACCGTCAGCGTGGGTGCTGGCGACTTCGAACTACGTGCCAAGGGTCGTATCCTCAAGTTCGATGGCTACACCCGCGTGATGCCGCAAATCGCCAAGCCTGGTGACGACGATGTACTGCCGGACATGGCCCAGGGCGATACGTTGAAGCTGATCAAGCTCGACCCGTCCCAACACTTCACCAAGCCGCCGGCGCGTTACTCGGAAGCCAGCCTGGTCAAGGAAATGGAAAAGCGCGGTATCGGTCGTCCATCGACCTACGCGGCGATCATCTCCACCATCCAGGACCGTGGTTATGTAGCGCTGCACAACCGTCGGTTCTATTCGGAAAAGATGGGCGACATCGTTACAGAGCGTCTGTCCGAGAGCTTCTCCAACCTGATGGACTACGGCTTTACCGCCGGCATGGAAGAGAACCTCGATGACGTGGCCCAAGGTGAGCGCGACTGGAAAAATGTACTCGACGAGTTCTACGGCGACTTCAAGAAGAAACTCGAAGTAGCTGAGAGCCCTGAGAGCGGCATGCGTGCCAACCAGCCGGTTATGACCGATATCCCGTGTCAGACGTGCGGCCGCCCGATGCAGATTCGTACGGCATCCACCGGCGTGTTCCTTGGTTGCTCGGGCTACAGCTTGCCGCCGAAAGAACGCTGCAAGGCCACGGTCAATCTGGTGCCGGGTGATGAAATCGCCGCCGATGACGAAGGTGAGTCCGAGTCGCTGGTCTTGCGTGGCAAGCACCGATGCCCGATCTGCAGCACGGCGATGGATGCCTATCTGCTGGACGAGAAGCACAAGCTGCACATCTGCGGTAACAACCCGGATTGCAACGGCTACGAGATTGAAGAGGGCACCTACCGCATCAAGGGCTACGAAGGGCCGAGCCTGGAATGCGACAAGTGCGGCAGCGAGATGCAGCTCAAGACCGGTCGTTTCGGCAAGTTCTTCGGTTGCACCAATCCGACCTGCAAGAACACTCGCAAACTGCTGAAAAGCGGTGATGCGGCGCCGCCGAAGATGGATCCGGTGAAGATGCCGGAACTCAAGTGCGAGAAGGTTAACGATACCTACATCCTGCGTGATGGCGCTTCGGGGTTGTTCCTGGCGGCAAGCCAGTTCCCGAAAAACCGCGAGACCCGCGCGCCGTTGGTGCTGGAAATCGTTCCGCACAAGGACGAGATCGATCCGAAGTACCACTTCCTGTGTGAAGCGCCGAAGAAGGACCCGGATGGTCGTCCAGCCGTGATCCGCTATAGCCGCAAGACCAAGGAGCAGTACGTACAGACCGAAGTAGACGGCAAGCCTACCGGCTGGAAAGCGTTCTACGACGGCGGCAAGTGGAAGGTCGAAGACAAGCGCCAAGGCGCTTGATCGACTAATTTGCGATAGACAAAGGCCGCCTGTATGGGCGGCCTTTTTTTGCGCTTGCAGCGGGCTCGGTTGATCCGTGACACTGTTAAGCCAGCATCGCGCCTCATTCGTTGTGGAGATTGCCGTCATGGCCAACGAACTCTATACCCGTACCAATCAGAAAATTTACTTCGCGGGTTTGTCCCTGGAAGCCCTTGGTCGTGCCGAGGAAGGGAAGGAGATGAATGCTATCGCGCTGGTTCAGGCGGGGCGTGAAGCGGCCTTATTCCACCTGTACGGCGCCTTGCTGGGCCTGTGCCATGAAATCGCCGGGTTCTACCGCTTGCCCCAGGCCGGTTCGCCCCGTGCGGAAATGATCATGAGCCGTGAAGTGCTGGAGACCATGGCGATTCCTGAGCTGGCGGAACTGGTAGAGATGGCCCAGAGCCCAGACAGCTGGGTGGCGCGCCTGCTCAAGGCCCATGCCGATATGTTTCAGCCGCCGCGTGTTCCCCATGTGCCTAAGGGTGACGTGAGGCAGCCATTGATCTTGGCAGTTGCGTTGGAGGAGGACGAGCCTAAGTCATTGAGCCGGGAAGAGTTGGAGGGCTGGCGACAGGAGCTGAAGAAGATGGCGCTGCGCTTTCGTGAGGGCCTGAACGAGTGCTAAACCCCGAGTAGGTTTAGAAAGCACCGTTCATCAAGCTGTAAAGAAACCTCCCTAGATCCTCAGCGAGGCTGGGTGGATGACTGATATAATCCCGGCCTTTCGTGGAGAACAGACTTTTATGCCGACGTCCTTTCTGGAAATTGTTGAGTTGCCTGACGGCCGAATCGAGCTGCGTCGGGCTGAGGACGAGGGTTCTCTGGTTATTCTGGACTTTTCAGAGGACGCAAAAGCGTTCCTGCAAGGCCAGCACGTGGAAGTGGCAAAAGCCATGTTGAGCGTAGGTGTGCAGATGGCTGGTCGCCTGGCGGAAGGCGAGCCGGAGAAAGAGGATGGGTCGCGGGTTCTTCACTGAGTCTGTGCCGCGCGCTGCTTATTGCGAGCGGATTTTTTGATGAGTGTACTTGTTGTGGTGAGCGGGCTTGCCCCGCGTTGGGTTGCGAAGCAGCCCTAAAACCAGGCGCCGTGGATTATCCGATATACCGCATTAATCTATTCAGGGCTGCTTCGCAGCCCAGCGCGGGGCAAGCTCGCTCGCCACAGAAGCTCGCTAAGCATAATGAGCATGCTCACTACAATCAGCCCTCTTCGCGCCCTCATCAAACCCAGCTTTTTATCCCAATCTAATATTTAAACTCTGTGCATCACCCGTGCGTGCGGCACTTATCAATTGCTGCTTGGCCGTCGCATTCAGCGGATTCAACCAGCTCACCACCGTATGGCTACGACCCAGGCGCAACGCTTCGCATGTCAACTGCTGGGCACTTTGTGCGCCGCGCGGTTGCAGTAACAGGATGCGCTCACGATTGAGGCCGGCGTCCCGCAGCCAGGCCTGTGTAAGGCTGGCGGGCGGGGCAATCAGGGTCAACCAGCGTGCATCCTGATCTTCGCTCAGATCACGCAGGATAGGTGCCAATAGGCTCAGGCAGCTCCCGGCCGCACCGCGCAACGACAGTTCACTGAACGCCTCGGGTTCAGCGCTCCAGGGCGCCTCTACCGTTTCCTTGAGGATGGGCGCAAGGGGTTGAGCCATAAAGGCCTCGAACAGCGACAGTTGTGTGTGTTGTGGGGTGTGTACGAGCTGCATGATGCCTCCTTTAGCGGCGAATGACGCCGACGCTCAAGCCTTCGATCACCAGGTCCTGATCTTTCAGGTTTACTTCAATCGGAGCGAACTCAGGGTTCTCGGCCAGGAGCCAGACCTTGCTGCCTTCGCGCTTGAAGCGTTTTACGGTGACTTCATCGCCGATGCGGGCGACGACGATCTGGCCATTACGGGCTTCGCGGGTGGTGTGGACGGCTAGCAGGTCGCCGTCAAAGATGCCCACGTCTTTCATGCTCATGCCGTGCACCCGCAACAGGTAGTCGGCACGCGGATGGAAAAAAGTCGGGTTGATGTTGCAGGACTCCTCGACGTGCTGTTGTGCCAGGATCGGCGCACCAGCGGCAACGCGGCCAATGATCGGCAGTGTTGATTCGTCGGCCTTGGCTTCGAAGCCAGGGATGCGAATACCGCGCGAGGCACCGGGGGTCATCTCGATCGCACCTTTGCGGGCGAGTGCCTTGAGGTGTTCTTCGGCGGCGTTGGGGGACTTGAACCCGAGTTCCAGCGCAATCTCAGCTCGTGTCGGCGGGTAGCCGTTGTCATCGAGGCAGCGCTTGATAAAAGCCAGAATCTCAGCTTGGCGTGGCGTCAGTTTTAGCATGTTGATCGCTCTGTCTTTTTATACAGTGACTGGGATTATATACAGTGAACTGCACTTGGCAATCATCCTTTTCTGTGGCTCCGCTGGACGGTCATTCGCCATCCTTCCTACAACGCAGGTATGGCACTGCCTACAGACCTGAAGGGATGTGATTAAATAGCGATGAAATAGATGACTGACCGGCCGGAAAGCGAACCCGCAGGCTTGACAAGACACACCCTGAAACGTATGTTTCAAACAAGTGTTTGTCAGGCGGAGTAGTCATGGCCCAGTCGGAAACCGTTGAACGCATTCTCGATGCTGCCGAGCAATTGTTCGCGGAAAAAGGATTTGCTGAAACTTCATTGCGGCTGATCACTAGCAAGGCAGGGGTCAACCTCGCCGCTGTGAACTACCATTTCGGCTCGAAAAAAGCCCTGATCCAGGCGGTGTTCTCTCGCTTCCTGGGGCCGTTTTGCGCAAGTCTCGATCGTGAGCTAGAGCGTCGCCAGGCCAAGGCCGACAACAAGCCCAGCCTGGAAGAGCTGCTGGAGATCCTCGTCGAGCAAGCCCTGGTGGTTCAACCGCGCAGTGGCAACGACCTATCGATTTTCATGCGCCTGTTGGGCCTGGCTTTCAGCCAAAGCCAGGGCCACTTGCGGCGTTACCTGGAAGACATGTACGGCAAGGTGTTCCGCCGCTATATGTTGCTGGTCAACGAAGCGGCGCCGCGTATCCCGCCTATCGAACTGTTCTGGCGTGTGCATTTCATGCTGGGTGCGGCGGCGTTCAGCATGTCGGGTATCAAGGCACTGCGTGCGATTGCCGAGACCGATTTCGGCGTCAACACCTCCATCGAACAGGTCATGCGCCTGATGGTGCCGTTCCTCGCCGCCGGCATGCGTGCCGAAACCGGTGTGACCGATCCGGGCATGGCCGCTGCCCAGTTGCGTCCACGCAGCAAAACTGCGCCGGTTCCTGCCAAGGTTTGACTGCGCCGGGTGTGCGCGGCTGCTTGCATCCGCTAAGCTAGCCGCCATGCCGAATTCAGCTATTTACTCGCAACCCGTTGTGCTTGCCGCGCGTATCGCGCGAAGCAAGTGCACCGGGTTGTGTGCGTTATTTAAGGAAGGTTTATGACTGCTGCCCTGCAAGGTTCTTTGATGGTCGACGTTGCCGGTACCTGGCTGACGGCCGAGGATCGCCACCTGTTGCGTCAGCCTGAAGTGGGTGGCCTGATTATTTTTGCGCGCAATATCGAGCATCCGCGCCAAGTGCGTGAACTGAGCGCGGCGATTCGCGCGGTGCGCCCGGATTTGCTGCTGGCCGTCGATCAGGAAGGCGGTCGTGTACAACGTTTGCGCCAAGGCTTCGTGCGCCTGCCGGCTATGCGTGCGCTGGCGGATAACCCCAACGCTGAATACCTGGCCGAGCAGTGCGGTTGGATAATGGCCACCGAAGTGTTGGCTGTCGGCCTGGATTTAAGCTTCGCCCCGGTGCTGGACTTGGACTACCAACGCAGCGCGGTGGTTGGCACCCGTTCCTTTGAGGGCGACCCCGAGCGTGCTGCGGTGCTCGCAGGTGCCTTTATTCGTGGCATGAACAGCGCTGGCATGGCTGCGACCGGCAAACACTTCCCTGGACATGGTTGGGCAGAGGCTGATTCCCACGTCGCCATTCCCAATGACGAACGTAGCCTGGAACAGATTCGCGCCAATGATCTGGTGCCTTTCGCACGTCTGAGCAAGCAATTGGCGGCGGTGATGCCGGCTCACGTCATCTACCCGCAAGTCGACGCCCAGCCTGCTGGTTTCTCGCGCCGTTGGTTGCAGGACATCCTGCGCGGCGAGCTGCAATTTGACGGGGTGATTTTCAGTGATGACCTGTCCATGGCCGGTGCTCATGTGGTCGGCGATGCGGCCAGTCGTATCGAAGCGGCATTGACGGCCGGCTGTGACATGGGGCTGGTGTGCAATGACCGTGCTGCTGCGGAGCTTGCCCTCACTGCGGCGCAGCGGATGAAAGTCACTCCATCGCCCCGAATTGCGCGCATGCGTGGTAAGGCGATTGCTTCGACCGATTACAAGCAGGATCCGCGTTGGTTGGCGGCGCTCACTGCGTTGCGAAAGGCTCAGTTGATCGGCTGAACATCGCGGTGAGGCCATCGCAGGCAAGTCAGCTCTCACAGGGTGTTCATTCCAGGTGTGTGGCTTGCCTACCAAACAATCTAACGGTCAGCGCTTCTCTTGCTTATCAGGCAGCGGCGCAAACAACGCTTCAATTTCCTCATTGCCCAACTGCCAATCCCCGGTGGTTCGTCCATCCAGCACACCCGCCGCCAGGTCGGATTTTTCCTTCTGCAGGTGCTGGATTTTCTCTTCCACCGTCCCTCGGGCAATCAACTTATAGACAAATACCGGCTTCTCCTGCCCGATGCGATACGCACGGTCAGTGGCTTGGTTTTCCGTCGCCGGGTTCCACCACGGATCGTAGTGGATCACGGTATCGGCTTCCGTCAGGTTAAGCCCCACGCCACCGGCCTTCAGGCTTATCAGGAAAATCTGCAACTTGCCGCTCTGGAAATCCTTCACCGGCGTGCGCCGATCCCGGGTCTGGCCGGTGAGCAGCGCGTAGGCAATGCCGCGTTTTTTCAGTTCGACTTCGATCAGGCTCAGCATCGAGGTGAACTGGGAAAACAGCAGGATCCGGCGCCCTTCGGCAAACAACTCGTCGAGCATTTCCAGCAGGCTGTCGAGCTTGCCCGAGCTGCTGCCGCGGGAAGGCAGAGCGGCGTCGTTGACCAAGCGTAGATCGCAGCAGACCTGTCGCAGCTTGAGCAGCGCTTCAAGGATGATGATCTGGCTGCGCGCCACGCCCTTGCGGGTGATCTCGTCGCGGACCTTTTTATCCATGGCCAGGCGCATGGTTTCGTACACGTCGCGCTGTGCCTCGTTGAGGTCGACCCAGTGGATGATTTCGGTCTTGGGTGGCAACTCCGTCGCCACTTGTTCCTTGGTTCGGCGCAGCAGGAAGGGTTTTATCCGGCCGTTGAGGTGCTGCAATCGCACCTCACTGGCGCGCTTTTCGATGGGCACGCGGTAATCACGGTTGAAGCTTTTTACGTCGCCCAACCAGCCTGGCAGCAGGAAGTGGAACAGCGACCACAGCTCGCCCAGATGATTTTCCAAGGGCGTGCCGCTCAGGCACAGGCGCTGCCGAGCATTCAGCTCGCGCGCCGCTTGGGCCGCCTTGCTGGAGGGATTCTTGATGTACTGGGCTTCATCCAGGATCAGTACGTGCAAGGGCAGGGCGGCGAGGTGGTCGATATCCTTGGGCAGCAGGGCGTAGGTAGTGAGCAGGAGATCGTAGTCCTGCAGGTTGGCGAAGTGTTTCTTGCGTCCCGCGCCGTACAGCGCCAATACCTTGAGTTGCGGTGTGAAGTGCGCAGCTTCGTCGAGCCAGTTAGGGATGAGGCTGGTGGGCATCACCACCATGCAGGGCCTGTCCAGGCGTCCGGCAATCTTTTCGCTGAGCAGATGCGCCAGGGTCTGCAGGGTTTTACCCAGGCCCATGTCATCCGCAAGGATCCCGCCGACGTCCAATTGCCGCAGCGACTGCATCCAGCTCAGGCCTTCCAACTGATACGGGCGCAACGTCGCGTTCAAACCCTCGGGCGCCGCACAGGTGAAGTCCTTGATATCCCTCAGGCGTTGGGCAAAGTTGCGGATCTTCTCGCCGCCTTCCCATTGCAGTGGCAGGTCTTCCAGCGGGTTCAACCGAATTGCATCGGCCTTGGCCAAACGCAGCGTGGTGGTGCCAGGGTCCTGTAGGTAAAACTCGCCAAGCGTTGCCAGAACCGGTTTCAGGCGGCCATAAGGTAATGCCACTTGCAGTGGGCCGTGGCCGTTGGGCAGGCCGGGGATATTCACCAGGATCAGTTCGTCATCGCGGCGCCGAGCGAGTTTCTCCGGGTTGAGGATCTCGGTGTGGGAGCGCATCAGATTCAGCAGGATCGGCAATAGGCTCAGCCGCTCTCCGTTGACGATGATGCCCAGTTCCAGGTCAAACCAATCGCGCTCAGGCCCGTCATCGACAGTGGCGTACCAGTCGTCCACCGGGCTCAGGTCGAAACCGAAATCCTCATCGATCTGCAATTCCCAGCCTTCGGCGCGCAGTGTGGGTGAGACGTTGAGGGTGAAGTTCAGCCAGGCGCTGTCATTGACCATTTCGAAGAGCTCGCCAGCGCTTTCCGGCAGTGCCTTGCTCTGGCGGGTGGCGATCTTGAAACCCAGCAGGCGCAGTCGTTCACGAAAGGGTTGTTCCAGCTCCGGATGGCGCTTGATGCGCAGGCTCTGGGTTTCCTGGCGCACGATGATGTCGGCGTTCTTTTGCCCGCTGACATAGTTGCCCAAGTAATTGAACGAGAGCGCGGCACGGTGCTGGATATAGCGCTGCATCTTGCCATTGCGCGGTTCGAACGCACTGAACTCGACACTCGCCAGCCACAGGCGCGGGACCGGCAGCACGTCCTCCATCACCACCTGCGGCAACACCACACGGTTATCCAGTACGGCCTGGAGTTTTTCCAGCAATTCGGCGTCCTGGGCGGCTGCCGGATACGCCAGGGTTTCCTGGACCTTGAGCAAGACTGCAGCGATGTGTTTGCAATTGGTGTGCACCGGGCAGGTGCAGCGGCTGTCTACCAGAATCAGCGAGCCCTTGGCCGATTCGCGCAGCGAGATGGTTTGTCGGTAAACGTTGCCGCCCGAGCCTTCGCAACTGGCGATGATGGTGCTGTCACCGGATTCGACGATGCGCACCCGGTTCTCCAGCGCGTAACGTCGCCCGCGCTCCAGGCTCTGCTCTTTGAAGCGATTGGCCCACGAAGGGGCCAGGGGTTTGGTCAGCGACGATGTCAGGGGCATGGCGCTGGATCAGTCCTGAATGTCGGGCGGTGGTGCGCTGGGTGGCTTGGCGGTCAGCGAAGTGATCTTGATCAGCAGTGCCAGGTGGCCGCCGTCCAGATAGTTGAGTTGGTTGTTCTTGGTGCGCACGTCGGTCTGGTTCAGGTGCTCGCTGGCAATCACGCTGCCCTTGCTGTCGAACTGATTGATCCAGAATTGCGCATCGATATCGGTAAAGCGCCCCAGTTGCAGGTTCAGCGTGCCCTCGATAGGGAACTGACCGAACTGCTCCTCGCCGTCGGTGATCGCGATTTTGACCGGCTGTTCACCGAGGTTCTGTTCCCATGCCTTGTGCGCCAACACGGTGTAACTGTTATCGGCCCTGAGCTTGTCGACGATATTGTTCAGGCGCGGCGGGCTCATCTTGTCGCCCAGGCGCACAGCCCCGGCATCCCAGTTTTCCGGCGCGGCGCGGCTGTTGATCACCGGCTCCGCGTTTTGGCGCACCAGGATCATTTCTACCTGGTAAGGGCTGTCGGCAAATGCCGAAGGCGCCAGTACCACCAACAACAAGCTCAAAATGCGGGACAGGCGCATTGGGGCGTCCTTCAAACAGATTTCGGGATGAGGCGCTCAAACAGCGCCTCCAGGGTATTAAAGCGTTCTTCGGCACGTTCCATCGGCACCATGAATTTGAACAGCGTAGCCCCTTCGAACTTATAGCGGTTGGGTTGGCCCTGGATCAGCTTGATCAGCACCAACGGGTCTACCGGCGTTTGCGCTTCGAACTCGATGCGTCCGCCCTGTGGCCCTGCGTCGACTTTCTTAATACCCAGCTGCTCGGCCTGCAATTTAAGCAAGGTCAGGCGCACCAGGTTCTTGGTCGGTTCCGGCAGCAGGCCGAAGCGGTCGATCATTTCAACCTGCAAATCCTTGAGGCCTTCTTCGTCGGTGGCCGAGGCGATGCGTTTGTACAGGATCAACCGTGCGTGCACATCCGGCAGGTAATCTTCGGGAATCAAGGCCGGCAAGCGCAGGTTGATTTCCGGGCCGCCGCCCAGGGGTTGATCGAGGTTCGGCTGCTCGCCCTTGCGGATAGCTTTCACCGCGCGTTCAAGCATCTCCATATACAAGGTGAAGCCGACGGCCTGGATCTGCCCGCTCTGGCCGTCGCCCAGCAGTTCGCCGGCGCCACGGATTTCCAGGTCGTTGGTGGCCAGCACAAATCCGGCGCCCAGGTCCTGGGTGTTAGCAATGGCTTCCAGGCGCTTCTCGGCGTCGGAAGTGATCTGTTGGCGCGGCGGCGTCAGCAGGTAGGCGTAAGCCTGGTGGTGACTACGGCCGACGCGGCCACGCAGCTGGTGCAACTGCGCCAGGCCGAACTTATCAGCGCGCTCGATGATGATGGTGTTGGCGCTCGGTACGTCGATGCCAGTCTCGATGATGGTCGAGGCGATCAGTACGTTGAAGCGCTTGTGGTAGAAGTCGCTCATCACCTGTTCGAGTTCACGCTCGCGCATCTGACCGTGGCCGATGGCGATGCGTGCTTCCGGTACCAGTTCGGCGAGGTCGGCGGCGCATTTCTCGATGGTTTTTACGTCGTTGTGCAGGTAGTACACCTGGCCACCACGGAGCAGTTCACGCAGCAGTGCTTCTTTGACCGTGCTTTTGTTCTGCTCCATCACGAAGGTGCGCACCGACAGCCGGCGTGCCGGCGGTGTGGCGATGATCGACAGGTCGCGCATGCCCGACACCGCCATGTTCAGGGTGCGGGGGATCGGCGTCGCAGTGAGCGTAAGAATGTCGACTTCGCTGCGCAGGGCCTTGAGCTGTTCCTTTTGACGCACGCCGAAGCGGTGTTCTTCGTCGATGATCACCAAACCCAGGTTCTTGATCTTCACATCGTCCGACAGCAGCTTGTGCGTGCCGATCACGATGTCGATCTTGCCTTCGGCCAGGTCGGCGATCGCGGCGTTCACTTCCTTGGCGGACTTGAAGCGGCTCATCACTTCGACGGTTACCGGCCAGTCGGCAAAGCGGTCGCGGAAGCTGTTGTAGTGCTGCTGGGCGAGCAGGGTGGTCGGGACCAGGATCGCGACTTGTCGGCCGCCGTGGACGGCAATGAAGGCTGCGCGCATCGCCACTTCGGTCTTGCCGAAACCCACGTCGCCGCACACCAGGCGGTCCATCGGCTTTGGCGCGAGCATATCGGCGCGCACGGCTTCGATGGTGGTTTGCTGGTCCGGCGTTTCTTCGAAGGCAAAGCCGGCGCTGAAGGTGGCGTAGTCGGCTTTTGGGTCGGCAAAGGCATAGCCTTCGCGGGCGGCGCGACGGGCGTAAATGTCGAGCAGTTCAGCGGCGACATCGCGCACCTGTTCGGCGGCCTTGCGCTTGGCTTTCTGCCACGTCTCGGACCCCAGGCGGTGCAACGGCGCCAGTGCGTCGTCGCTGCCGGTGTAGCGGGCGATCAGGTGCAGGCTGGCAACCGGCACATAGAGCTTCGCGCCCTCGGCGTACTCCATGGTGAGGAATTCGGCGGCCTGGTTATCGATCTCCAGCGTCTGCAGACCGAGGTAGCGACCCACGCCGTGGTCGATATGCACCACCGGCGCGCCTTCGCGCAGCTCGGTGAGGTTCTTGATCACGGCGTCGTTGTTGGCGTAGGCGCGTTTTTCGCGACGGCGCCGCTGCATCACGCGCTGGCCGAACAGGGGGCTCTCGGCGATCAGTGCCAGGGCCGGATCATCCAGAAGCAGGCCTTCGTCGAGCGGTGCGATGGTGATCGCCAGGCGTTCTTTGCTTTTTACAAAGTCCGGCCAACTGTCGACGGTTTTTGGCCGCAGTTTCAGACGTTCCAACAATTCCAGCAGCACTTCACGACGGCCGGCGGATTCGGCGGTAAACAGCACGCGGCCGGGGAAGTCGCCGAGGAAGTTGGACAAAGCCTCCAGGGGCTGCGTGGCTTTGGCTTGAATCGCCAAATCCGGCAGCGTTCCGGCTGGGAAGCGTTCGCGGCCGCTGCCGGCGTCCACGTCCTGCTGGCTGGCGACAACGCGCGGCCAGTTTTTCAGGCGCGCGAAACAGTCTTCCACCGGCAGGAACAGCTCGGCGGGTGGCAATAAAGGACGGGACGGGTCGACGCGGCGCTCTTCGTAGCGGTTGCGCACGTCGTTCCAGAAGTTTTCCGCGGCTTGCTCGATACCCGGCAGCGAGAACACCTGGGTGTCCTGGGGCAGGTAATCGAACAGCGTGGAGGTTTCGTCGAAAAACAGCGGCAGGTAGTACTCGATACCGGCGGGGGTAATCCCACTGCTCAAGTCCTGGAAGATCGGGCAGCGACGGAAGTCGACATCGAAGCGTTCGCGGAAGCGCGCCTTGAAGCGGGTCACCGCGTCTTTTTGCAGCGGGAATTCCCGCGCGGGTAGCAGCTTGACCGAGTCGACCTTGTCTATAGAGCGCTGGTTCTCCGGATCGAAGGTGCGCAGGGTTTCGATTTCGTCATCGAACAGGTCGATGCGGTACGGCAACTTGCTGCCCATCGGGAACAGGTCAATCAGGGCGCCGCGCACCGCGAATTCACCGTGCTCATACACCGTGTCGACGCAGCGGTAGCCACTGGCTTCCAGGCGCGTGCGCATTTGTTCCACATCGAGTTTCTGGCCGATATCCAGCACCAGGCTGCTGCCCAGCAGGAACTTGGTCGGTGCCAGACGGTGCAGGGCCGTTGTGATCGGCACCACGAGCACACCGTGGGCCAGTTCCGGCAAGCGGTACAGGCTGGCGATGCGCTGTGAAATGATGTCCTGGTGCGGCGAGAACAGGTCGTAGGGCAGGGTTTCCCAGTCGGGAAAATGCAGCACCGGCAAATCGGGGGCGAAGAAGCTCAGCTCCTGCTCCAACCGTTCGGCGCTTTGGCTGTCGGCGGTGAGCAGCAGGGTAAAGCGCTTGGCTGCGCTGGCAGCCTCGGCAATGGCCAGGCTCAGGGCGGCACCGGGCAGGTTGCCCCAGTGCTGTTTACCTGCCGCGGCAGGGAGTAGCGGTAGACGCAGAACGGGCACGGAAGGTTGAGCTCCAAGCGTTGCGACAAAGTCGGTAATTGTAACGGCCCGAGGTGCCGCCTGTCAGTTGCTGACTGAGCCTATTACGGTTTGTAGGAAATGTAGTGGCTAAGACAAACAATGGCGTGTTTTGACTCAATATGTAGTGCCAAAAAGCGTGAATGTTTAGGAGGGTTACGGACAAGTCGGCCGACTCGTTGAACTAGTGGCCTTCTGGAACCCGCGTATTTACTGGGCTGCAGCGGGGCGGTATTTTTTAGCAAGGACTTTTTGTTGCCTGGCGCGCATTGCGACGAGGGCGGTCGGGCGGCATAATGTAGCCCCTTTTTTCAGCCCCTACATGTGGAAGGTTCCCGTGACTCAGAAGCCCGACCAGTGTCTTGGTGAATGGATCGACCGTGAAGCACTCGCAGAAGCGATGATCCCGCTTATCGGTCAGCTGTACCGCAATAACAATGTGGTGAGCTCGATCTATGGCCGCAGCCTGATCAACCAGTCCGTCATCGCGATTCTCAAGGCGCACCGTTTTGCGCGCCATCGCTCTGCCGACGACAGCGAACTCTCCGTCCACGAAACATTCCCACTGCTCAAGGCCATGAGCGAGCTCAAGCTCGGTGCGGCCTCGGTAGATCTGGGCAAGTTGGCGTACAAATTCCGCAAAGAAGGCGCGGGCCGCACTGCCGAGCAGTTCGTGCGTGAAGAAATGGCCGATGTAGTTGGCCAGCAAAACGCCGCTGCCCGTAAAGGCACTGATGTGGTTCTGTACGGCTTCGGTCGTATCGGCCGCCTGCTGGCACGCATCCTGATCGAAAAAACCGGTGGCGGCGACGGCCTGCGCCTGCGTGCCATTGTCGTGCGCAAAGGCGCCGACAACGACCTGACCAAACGCGCCAGCCTGCTGCGTCGCGATTCGGTACACGGTCCGTTCAACGGCACCATCGTCATCGACGAAGAAAACAACACCATCACCGCCAACGGTAACCTGATCCAGGTGATCTACGCGAAGAACCCGTCTGAGGTGGATTACACCCAGTACGGCATCAAGGACGCTCTGCTGGTGGATAACACCGGCGTATGGCGTGATGCCGAAGGCCTGGGCCAGCACCTGGCCTGCCCGGGTGTCGACCGTGTTGTTCTGACCGCACCTGGCAAAGGCAAGCTGAAGAACATCGTGCACGGCATCAACCACGGTGAAATCACTGCTGACGACAAGATCGTGTCCGCCGCTTCCTGCACCACCAATGCCATCGTGCCGGTGCTGAAAGCTGTGAACGACAAGTTCGGCATCGTTAACGGCCACGTTGAAACCGTTCACTCGTACACCAACGACCAGAACCTGATCGACAACTTCCACAAAGGCGATCGCCGTGGTCGTAGCGCCGCGCTGAACATGGTTATCACCGAGACTGGTGCTGCCACCGCTGCTGCCAAAGCTTTGCCTGAGCTGGCCGGCAAGCTGACCGGTAACGCGATCCGTGTGCCGACGCCTAACGTGTCGATGGCGATTCTCAACCTGAACCTTGAGAAAGCCGCCACCCGTGAAGAGATGAACGAGTACCTGCGCTACATGGCGCTGCACTCCGATCTGCACAAGCAAATCGACTACGTCAATTCCCAGGAAGTGGTGTCCACCGACTTCGTTGGCTCGCGCCACGCCGGTGTGGTGGACGCGGAAGCGACCATTACCCAGGACAACCGTGTTGTGCTGTACGTGTGGTACGACAACGAGTTCGGCTACAGCTGCCAGGTGGTTCGCGTGATGGAAGACATGGCTGGGGTTAACCCGCCTGCGTTTCCGCGCTAAGCCTCTGCGTTGAATGAAAAAGCCCCGACTGGTTCGGGGCTTTTTTATGGCTGCAGGTTGTGTGTTGTCGATCAGGGCCTCATCGGGAGCAAGCTCTCTCCCATATTTGAATGTACTCACAAGTCGACATGTGGGAGGGGGCTTGCCCCCGATAGCGGTCGCTCAGTGGATGCATACCCCACGGCAGGCCATTTTCATTTCAACAATTTGCCGCGCAACTCATCAGACAGCCCTTTGGGCGCCAGCCAGATACCCAGGTAGGCCCTGGCCAGTGCCTCATTACGGCTGCTGAACACCACTTGGCCATTGATCTCAAGGTTCAAGCCGCGCCCTGGATGAAAGTCCAAGGCATATCGATCACCTTTGCGTATGTTGCGAAAGCTGGCATGCAGTTGATCCAGCTCGGGCTTCAAGCGTGCGCTGGCTTGCTGGCGCTCCAGCGTAGCGATGGCGGCCTTGATTACGTCGGAGCGGTCGATGTCGCGATAGTAATAAAGCACCAGGCGCAGCGCCTTTTGCTGGTCCCAGGCCTGTCTGGCGCTCAGCGTCGCAGGGGCATATAGCGCCGCCGCGTACACGTCCGCCCAGAGGTACGTGAGCACCGCCTGGTTTTTCAGGACCAGTTCCTGGGACTGTGCCGGGAAATCGGCCTGCTTCAATCGATCCGCCTCATTAGCATGCGCCGTGATCGACAGCATCATCATCAAACAGATAACTATATGTCGCATAATGCCCCGTCCTGAAAAACGTGCGTGCCTACAGGGTAATTCAATTTCTGGCCGTGTCAGGATTTAGCGGTAATCTGCGCCGTGTAGTAAAGGCAATACTGGCCTACGACGCGACCAAGGGTTAATGTGCGCGGCGTTGAGCCTTATATAGACTGTGCCCCGGTTCACACACTTGAGCCAAATTGTCCTTCATGACCGCTGGCCGCGGCATGATTTAGCCAGGCGTCCAACCGTACGCCTGGCCTGTTCTGAGGAGTACGCATGGCTGTCTACAACTACGACGTGGTGGTACTGGGTTCCGGCCCGGCTGGAGAAGGTGCGGCGATGAACGCCGCGAAGGCAGGGCGCAAGGTGGCGATGGTCGATAGCCGTCGCCAGGTCGGCGGTAACTGCACCCACCTGGGTACCATCCCGTCCAAGGCCTTGCGTCACTCGGTCCGCCAGATCATGCAGTTCAACACCAACCCGATGTTCCGGGCCATTGGTGAGCCGCGCTGGTTCTCGTTCCCGGACGTGCTCAAGAGCGCCGAGAAAGTTATCTCCAAACAAGTGGCTTCGCGTACCGGCTACTACGCCCGTAACCGTGTCGACCTGTTCTTCGGAACCGGCAGCTTCGCCGACGAGCAAACCGTCGAAGTGGTGTGCGCCAACGGCGTGGTCGAGAAGCTGGTGGCCAAACACATCATCATCGCCACCGGTTCGCGCCCGTATCGCCCGGCCGATATCGATTTCCACCATCCGCGTATCTACGATAGCGACACCATCCTGAGCCTGGGCCACACCCCACGCAAATTGATCATCTACGGCGCCGGCGTGATCGGCTGTGAATACGCCTCGATCTTCAGCGGCCTGGGTGTATTGGTGGAACTGGTGGACAACCGCGACCAATTGCTGAGCTTCCTCGACTCGGAAATTTCCCAGGCGTTGAGCTACCACTTCAGCAACAACAACATCACCGTGCGCCACAACGAAGAGTACGAGCGGGTCGAAGGCCTGGACAACGGTGTGATCCTGCACCTCAAGTCCGGCAAGAAGATCAAGGCCGACGCCTTGTTGTGGTGCAACGGCCGTACCGGCAACACCGACAAGCTGGGCATGGAAAACATCGGGGTCAAGGTCAACAACCGTGGCCAGATCGAGGTGGACGAGAACTATCGCACCTGTGTAACCAACATCTACGGCGCTGGTGACGTAATCGGCTGGCCAAGCCTGGCCAGTGCGGCGCATGACCAGGGCCGTTCGGCTGCTGGCAGCATCGTCGACAACGGCAGCTGGCGCTACGTGAACGACGTGCCGACCGGGATCTATACGATTCCCGAGATCAGCTCAATCGGCAAGAACGAGCACGAACTGACCAAGGCCAAGGTGCCTTATGAAGTCGGCAAGGCGTTCTTCAAGAGCATGGCGCGTGCGCAGATCGCTGGTGAGCCCCAAGGCATGCTGAAGATCCTGTTCCACCGCGAGACCCTTGAGGTGCTCGGTGTGCACTGCTTCGGCTACCAGGCGTCGGAGATCGTGCACATCGGCCAGGCCATCATGAACCAACCGGGCGAGCAAAATACCCTCAAGTATTTTGTGAATACCACGTTCAACTACCCGACCATGGCTGAAGCCTATCGGGTAGCGGCCTACGACGGCCTCAACCGGCTTTTTTGAGCGGCTCCGGCCGGTGGCCTGAGCCGGCCGGGGAGACCGATTTCAGTAATTCCCGAGGGTGGCAGTGGCCAAACCGGGAAAGTCTGTAATCAGGCTATCTACGCCGAAGTCGGCGAGCCTGCGCATCAGCGCAGGTTCGTTGACCGTCCATACGGACACGTGCAAACCCTGGCGCTGGGCTTTTTCCAGACGCTCCGGGGTGCACAGCGTCCAGTTCAATGCCAGATACTCACAGCCGTAGTTTTGCGCGACCTTCAGCGGGTCGAGCCAGGCGTATTCGGCGACCAGTCCGCGTGACAGGTCCGGGGTGAGTTCAACCGCCGCTTTCAATACTTCCCGCGAGCTTGAAGTCACGGTGACTTTGTCCATCAGGCCGAAACGTACCGCCATCTCACGGATTGCCAGCACGGTGGTCGCGGCGCGGGTGCGCGAAGCGCTTTTGACTTCCAGTTGCCAGTGATCGAAGTCGCACTGCTCGAACAGCTCTTCCAGACGCGGGATCGGGCACGGTTTGATCCAGCCTGGGCCGCCTTTGCGTGCGTCCATCTTCACCAGGTCCGCCGCCGAATACTCGACGACCTTGCCGCGCCGGTCAGCGGTGCGCTTGAGGGTCGGGTCGTGGATGACCATCAACTCGCCGTCCATGGACAGGTGCAGATCCAGTTCGCAGCGGCGTACACCGTGCTTGAGGCACTCCTGGAAGCTGGTCAGGGTGTTTTCCGGTGCTTCGCCTTTGGCACCGCGGTGGCCGTAAATCAGGGTCACAGTTGCTCCTTTGCGCCAGGCTGGCTGGCGTAGTGAATACGAATTCAGATGTCGTCGCTTTGTTCCCGCGCCAGGCGGCGTTCCTGGGCCTGCTTTTGCAGGATGTAGCGCGCCAGCAGTTGGCGTTGGGTATCGGTCATGGACTCGAATTCCGTGCCCACGTCAAAGCCATCGCCCTTGGGATCGCAATGGGTGACCCGTGCCCGCAGCAGCAGGCCGAGCGCCTGGGGCATCAGCACCAGCTTGACGGCCAAGTGAGCGCCGGTGACCAGTGAGGTAGGGTGTTGGAAGTCGATGCCGCCTTCGGAGATGATCACCGGCTGCGGTGCGCCCACCTCATCGAGCAGGCCGCGTGCCATGATCTGGCTGAGCAGGTCCACGCGCTTGTTCTGCACGCGCAGGAAGGCTGCGAGGGTGCGGTCCTTCTCGCTCAGTTGGCGCAGCAGGTGCTGGGCTTCGAATTCGCTGAGGTGCAATTCGCTGAGCAGGTTGAACAGCGGTGAATCATCCAGCAACACTTCCTTGCTCGCCGCTTCGGGGGCCGACAGGTTTTTGATTTGGAGTGCGATCATGTCGTCGATACGGTAGTATTCGCGGCGCTCTTCTTCATCTAATGTCGACATGGCGAACCCCAGGTAACGGTAATGGTCAGAGTGTAAAGCTGCTTACCAGACCCCGCCACCGGGACGTCTTCTTTTCCTCCGAACAAGCCCCGACATGTTCAGACCTCTCTTCGTATTTATTGGCACGCGTTATACCCGTGCAAAGCGCCGCAATCATTTTGTGTCGTTCATTTCCTTGACCTCGATGATCGGGCTCGCCTTGGGCGTAGTCGTGATGATTGTGGTGCTGTCGGTGATGAACGGCTTCGATCATGAGATGCGCACCCGCGTGCTGGGCATGGTGCCCCACGCGACCATCGAGTCGGGCGAGCCGATCAACGATTGGCAAAACCTGGCCGCCAAGGTCAAGCAGAACCCCAAGGTCGTGGCCGTTGCGCCGTTTACCCAGATGCAGGGGCTGCTGACCCATGATGGCAAGGTGCAGAAGATCTTGCTCAATGGCATCGACCCCGCCCAGGAACGCAACGTGTCGATCATCGACAAGTTCATGTTGCAGGGCAAACTCGACGATCTGGCGCCTGGTGATTTCGGCATCGTGATTGGCGACAAGGCCGCAGCCAAGCTCGGCGTGGGCCTCGGCGATAAGCTGACCTTCGTCGCGCCGGAAGTCACCGTGACCCCGGCGGGCATGTTTCCGCGCATGAAACGCTTTACCGTGGTCGGCACCTTCCATGTGGGCGCCGGCGAAATCGACGGCTACCTCGGGCTGACCAATCTCACCGATCTGGCCCGCCTCCAGCGCTGGCAGCCGGATCAGGTGCAGGGCCTGCGCCTGAAGTTCAGCGATTTGTTCGACGCCCCGCGCGGTGCCTGGGATATCGCCCAGCACTTGGGTGAAACCGAGTATTACGCCCGTGACTGGACCCGTACCCACGGCAACCTGTACCAGGCCATCCGCATGGAAAAAGCCATGATCGGCCTGCTGCTGCTGCTGATCGTCGCTGTGGCCGCGTTCAACATCATTTCCACGCTGGTGATGGTGGTGAATGACAAGAAAGGCGACATCGCCATCCTGCGTACCCTGGGCGCCACGCCTGGGCAGATCATGGCGATCTTCATGGTGCAGGGCACCGTGATCGGCGTGGTGGGTACCTTGATCGGCACCGCCGTGGGCATCCTGGCCGCGCTTAACGTCAGCGCAGCCATTGCCTTGCTTGAGAAAGTGATCGGCCACAAGTTCCTCAATGCAGACGTCTACTTCATCGACTACTTGCCGTCCCAGGTTCAGGCCCAGGACGTGTTGATGGTGGGCGGCGCTGCGTTGGTCCTGAGTTTCCTTGCCACCCTGTATCCAGCCTGGCGCGCGGCACGTACCCAGCCAGCACAGGCCTTACGTTATGAGTGAATCGGGCATGAGTGAAAAAGCAATCCTGAGCTGCCGCAACCTGGGCAAATCCTACGAGGAAGGCCCTGAGTCAGTGGTGGTGCTGTCCAACCTGCAACTTGAGCTGCATCCAGGCGAACGCGTGGCGATCGTCGGCAGTTCCGGTTCCGGCAAAAGTACCTTGCTGAACCTGTTGGGCGGCCTCGACACGCCGTCCCAGGGCAGCGTCTGGCTGGCTGGCGAAGAATTGTCAGCCTTGAATGAAAAGGCCCGTGGCCAGTTGCGCAACCGTTCGTTGGGTTTTGTGTACCAGTTTCACCACTTGTTGCCGGAATTCACCGCACTGGAAAACGTCTGCATGCCGCTGCTGATCGGCAAGACCGCAATCCCGGAAGCACGCCAGCGTGCCAAGGCCTTGCTGGAGCGAGTCGGCTTGGGCCATCGCCTTGAGCACAAGCCGGCCGAACTGTCCGGCGGCGAGCGCCAGCGTGTGGCAATCGCCCGCGCCCTGGTGAACAACCCAGGCCTGGTGATGCTCGACGAGCCCACCGGCAACCTCGACTCCCACACCGCCCAGGGCATCAAGGATTTGATGCTGGAGCTGAGCACCCAGATGCGCACTGCATTCCTGGTGGTGACCCATGACATGAGCATGGCCCGCCAGATGGACCGCGTGCTGCACCTGCAGGAAGGTCATCTGGTCGCCATCTGACCCGTTTCAAGCCTGGCGCCTGGCGTCGGGCTTTTTTAATTTTTCAGGCGGTGCAAGCGAATGTTCAGACCGTTATCGATTTTCATCGGCACGCGCTATACCCGTGCCAAGCGCCGCAACCGTTTTGTTTCGTTTATCTCGATGACATCGATGATCGGCCTCGCCCTGGGCGTATTGGCGATGATCGTGGTGCTTTCGGTGATGAACGGCTTCCAGCGCGAAATGAGCTCGCGCATCCTCGGCATGGTGCCCCACGCCACCATCGTCGGCGTGAAGCCGATTGATGATTGGCAGCCGGTGGCCGCGGCTGCGATGAAGAATCCGCAAGTGACCGCTGCAGTACCGTTCACGCAGATGGACGGCATGTTCTCCTACAAGGGTGCGATGCAGCCGATCGAGATCAGCGGCGTCGACCCGGCCCAAGAAGGCAAGGTGTCGATCGTGGCCCAGCACATCGTTCAGGGCAAACTGGACGACCTGAAGCCCGGCGAGTTCGGCGTGGTGGTCGGTGAAATCACCGCCCGGCGTTTCCGCTTGAACGTGGGCGACAAGCTCACCCTGATCGTTCCGGAAATCAGCACTGCGCCGGGCGGCATCACCCCGCGTATGCAGCGGTTGAACGTGGTGGGGATTTTCAAGGTCGGCGCCGAGTTGGATGGTTCCATGGCCTTGATACACATGGCCGACGCGGCGGAAATCCAGCATTGGCAGCCGAACCAGGTGCAGAGTGTGCGCTTGGCGGTTAAAGATTTGTACGCAGCGCCCAAGGTGTCCACGGACATTGCCACCAGCCTCGGCGCGGCCTACAAGGCAGATGACTGGACCCACACCCAGGGCAGCCTGTTCAGCGCGATGAAAATGGAAAAGACCATGATCGGCCTGCTGCTGCTGATGATCGTCGCCGTGGCCGCGTTCAACATCATCGCCACCTTGATCATGGTAGTGAATGACAAAGGCGCGGACATCGCGATCCTGCGCACCATCGGCGCCACGCCCCGGCAGATCATGGCGATCTTCATGGTGCAGGGCACAGTGATCGGCATTGTCGGCACCTTGATCGGCGGCGTACTGGGAGTGATTGCAGCGCTCAACGTGAGCGAGTTGGTGGGCTGGGTCGAGCGGGTGAGCGGGCAGCATATCTTTAGTTCGGATGTGTACTTCGTCAGCAACCTGCCTTCGGAGCTGCAAGGTGGCGATGTGGTGCTGATCTGCACCGCCGGGTTTGTGTTGAGCTTTTTGGCGACGCTGTATCCGGCGTATCGGGCGGCGAAGATTGAGCCGGCGCATGCGCTGAGATACTCGTAATTATTGAGACCGCTATCGGGGGCAAGCCCTCTCCCACATTTGAGGTATTCATAGATCAAAGTGTGGGAGGGGGCTTGCCCCCCGATAGGGCCGGTGCAGCTTGCATCAATCTACAGCTGGCAGCTCAATCACAAACCGCGTCCATCCAGCCCCGGACTCACAAAAATCCTCCCCCCATGTGCGCGCACGATCGACTGGGTAATCGCCAGCCCCAGCCCCGCATGTTCGCTGCTGCCTTCATGGCGCGCCGGGTCGGCCCGATAGAACCGATCAAACAGCCTCGGTAGCAACGCCCCGGGGATGCCTTCACCGGTGTTCTCCACCGCTAGCGTCACGCCCATTGCGCCTTCGGTTATTCTTACCCGCACTTCGCCGCCTGCCGGGGTGAACCTGAGGGCGTTATCCAGCAAGTTCGACAAAGCCCGGCGCAACATGCCGCGATCCCCGGCTGTATGAGCGCTGCCTTCTTGTACCAGCGATACGTGCGCGTCCTCGGCCAGCAACGCAAAGAACTCCAGCACCGCCTCCACTTCATCGGCCAGGGCCAATGGCTCACGCTTGGGCATCAGCAAACCGTGGTCCGCCTTGGCCAGGTACAGCATGTCGTTGACCAGTTGGGCCATCCATTGCAGCTCTTCCAAATTACTGTGCAGCGCCTCGCGGTAATCCTCCAGCGGGCGTGGCTGGGTGAGGATGACTTGGGTCTGGGTCAGCAGGTTCGACAGCGGCGTGCGCAGTTCATGGGCAATGTCGGCGGAGAAGGCCGACAGGCGTTGGAACGCGTCGTCCAATCGTCCCAGCATGGCGTTGAAGGCCTGGGCCAGTTCAGCCAGTTCCGCCGGCATGTGTTGCTGGGGCAGGCGCTGGGTCAAGGAGTGGGCCGATACGCTGGCAGCCACTTCGCCCATGCGCCGCAATGGGCGCAAGCCGCTGCGTGCGGCCCAGGCACCCAGCAGCGCGGTGGCGAGGGCAGAGAGGCCAACGGTGAGCCAGATCAAACGCTGCATGCGTTGCAGGAAGTGCTGGTGGTGGGTGATGTCGAGTATCAGGCTCAGTTGCGGTGAGTCAGCTTGGCCAGCGTTCAGTGGCGCATTGTAGACGCGGTAATCGGTGCCGGCATTTTGTAGGCTATGCAGGCCGGGCGCGGTGGGCAGGGCGACGTTCGGCGCATCGTCCAGCCAGCGCTGGCCGGCTGAAGTGATGCGCAGTGCAAGGTCGGGCTGTCGATTGAGTTCGACGCGCAGTTGCGCCTCGCGTTGGTTGAACGCTTGAGGTGAGTCGACACCCTGCAAGGTGCTGCGCAACGCCACAAGTTTGCTGTCGAGTTGCTGCTGGTCCAACTCGACAAAGTGCGCCTCACTGGCTTGGTTGAATAGCACGCCTGCAATCAGCGAGACCACTGCCGTACAAGCCGCAAACAATAGTGCCAGGCGGCTGGCGAGGGACAGGCGCTTGATCAATTGCACCGCTCCTCCAGCACATAGCCCATGCCGCGAACGGTGTGGATCAGCTTATTAGGGAAGTTGTCATCGACTTTGAGGCGTAGGCGGCGGATCGCTACTTCGATGATGTTGGTGTCGCTGTCGAAATTCATGTCCCACACCTGGGAGGCGATCAGCGTTTTGGGCAGCACTTCGCCCTGGCGGCGCAGCAGCAGTTCCAGTAGAGAAAACTCCTTGGCGGTCAGGTCGATACGTTGGCCGTCGCGCTCGACGCGGCGGCGGATCAGGTCCAAGCGCAGGTCGGCCACTTGCAGGGCGGTTTCCAGGGGCGTGCTGCTGCCACGGCGCAACAGGCTGCGCACCCGCGCCAGCAATTCGGAGAAGGCGAAGGGTTTGATCAGGTAATCGTCGGCGCCCAATTCCAGGCCATGCACGCGGTCCTCTACGGCATCCCGGGCGGTCAGAAATAGCACCGGGATCTCCAGACCCGCACTGCGCACCGCTTGCAGGATTTGCCAACCGTCGCGACCGGGCAGCATTACATCTAGGATCAGCAGGTCATAATCGCCGGTCAGCGCCAGGTGCTGGCCGCTTGTGCCGTCGGCCACCAGTTCGGTGGTAAAGCCAGCCTCGGCCAGGCCTTGACGCAGATAGTGGCCGGTTTTCGGTTGGTCTTCGACGATCAGCAATTTCATGGGGTAGCTCTTGGCAACGGGTGGCGAGGGGGCTTTATACCGTGGGGACCAGGTGCGGGGCGCAACCTGACAAAGTTGTAATCTAGCAGTCAGTTGGCTGGCAGCGGCGTAATCTTAGAGTGCGGCTCAAGCCGGTTATACATTTTGGAGAAGAGAGATGACGTTGCGTACACCCCAGTTGTTGGCGGGTTGCCTGTTGGCGTTGAGTTTCAATGCAATGGCTGATGCATCCCACAGCTATGCATTTGGTCAACCAGCGGCGGCTGACAAGGCCACGCGCACCGTAGAAGTGACGCTGCAGGATATTGCCTTTGCGCCCAAGTCCCTGGACGTAAAAGCCGGTGAGACGGTGCGCTTCGTGCTGGTCAACAAGGGCCAGTTGCTGCATGAATTCAACCTCGGTGACGCGGCGATGCACGCGGCGCACCAGAAGGAAATGTTGCAGATGCAGGCCAGTGGCATGCTCACGTCTACCGGCATGGGCAAGATGGACCACAGCGCCATGGGCCATGGTGCAATGAAGCACGATGACCCGAACAGTGTGCTGGTCGAGCCCGGTAAAACTGCTGAGCTGACGTGGACATTCACCCAGGCCACCGGTCTGGAGTTCGCCTGTAACCTGCCCGGGCATTACCAGGCAGGCATGGTCGGCAAGCTGACCGTTGAGTAAGGCGTTTCTTAAGGGCGGGGGCAAAGGCTGGTAGACTGGCGCGGTTTATTTAGCCAGGTTTCCGCCATGCATCCCGCAGCCGAACATTCGCCGCTGGGCAAGTCCAGTGAATACATCTCCACGTACACGCCTTCGTTGCTGTTCCCGATTCCTCGCGCCGCCAAGTGGGCCGAGCTGGGCCTGAGTGCCGAGACCCTGCCTTACAAGGGCGTGGATTTCTGGAACTGCTTCGAACTGTCCTGGCTGTTACCGTCGGGCAAGCCGGTGGTGGCCATTGGTGAGTTCAGTATCCCGGCCGACTCGCCGAATATCATCGAGTCCAAGTCATTCAAGCTGTACCTCAACTCGCTGAACCAGACCGCCTTTGCCGATACGCAAAGCCTTGAGTCGACACTGCGCGCTGACCTGAGTGCCGCCGCCGGCAAACCAGTGACCGTACGCATCCGCAGGCTTGCAGAGATCGAGGCCGAGGGTGTGATGGCATTGCCGGGCGTATGCATTGACGATCTGGATATCAACGTCAGCAGCTACGAACACCCGCGCCCCGAGTTGTTGCGTTGCGACGACTCGCGGATTGTCGAGGAGAGCGTGCACAGCCACCTGCTCAAGTCCAATTGCCCGGTTACCAGTCAGCCGGACTGGGGCAGCGTGGTGGTGGAGTACCGTGGCCACGCGCTGGACCACGCCAGCCTGTTGGAGTACATCGTGAGCTTTCGCCAGCACTCGGACTTCCATGAGCAGTGTGTGGAGCGCATCTTCCTCGACCTGCAGCGCCTGCTGAAGCCGGAGAAATTGACGGTGTATGCACGGTATGTGCGGCGCGGCGGGCTGGATATCAACCCTTATCGCAGTACCGAGGATGTGGCGTTCCAGAACGTGCGCCTGGCCCGCCAGTAAAACAAATGTGGGAGGGGGCTTGCTCCCGATAGCAGAGGTTCAGGCACAGGTTCGGTGACTGACGCTCCGCAATCGGGGGCAAGCCCCCTCCCACATTCTGGTTCTGTGTCTGGCTTGGGTTCGGGTTAAATGCCGATGTTGCCCAGGGTGATCACGATATTGCGCAGTGTCCCGGCAATGCCCGGATGGTCCAGTTCAAAACCTTCCACTGCACGGTTCACATCATCGGCGATGCTCGGTGTCTGGGTGGCCGGTTCCAATTCAAGTTGCACTTCGAATTTGGCAATCAACCCTTCCAGCGCTTCACGTTTTTCTTCCGATAGCGGTGGCTCCTGCTCCAATTGCCCGCGCAGGATATTGACCTGTTCTTCCAGTTTTTTGCGATCAGGCATGACGTTCTTCCTTTTATCGATAGGCACTGGCATAGACCACGGCACGCTGAGAAAGGTCTACGGGATGAACTGTAGATTAATCCACCGGCGCCGACTGTGCATGATCTCGATCAGGGCTTCTCGCCTTTGAGCTGGCGCCGGCTGATGTCTGCCAGGCAGGTGCCGAGTTCGCCTAAGTGATCGATCACAGAATGCACTCCCAGCCCATACAGCGTCACGGTGGCCTTGCCGCGCTTGTGTTCGCGTTCCTTGTCGCTCAGTGCTTGCCATTGCTCGGGCGCTAAGCCACACAGCGAACCGCAGGAGGCCAGGCCGATGGTCCACAGCCCGGCGTTAAGTCCCGATTGCAACAAGCGCGGCTCGCCGCTGACCAGGACGCAGCCTTCAAGGCGTTCGATATTCAATTCCATCAGCGCTTGCCAGCACGCGTGGGGGGCGGGCCAGCGGATGGAGGAGGGCGAGGCTGCTTTGAGCCAGGTGGGCAAGGTGGCGGCCAAAGGAGTGGTCACCGCAGGCGGCAGCTCATCCAGCCAAGCGCAGGGCACGCCCAGCTCTTTGAGGTTGCGCAGGATTTTCAGGGCGCCCGGCGTGGCTTGTGAATCCGGGGAAGGAGAGTCGGTGCGCGCCTGTGAGCCAAAATCCACTAGGCAGCCACTCAGGCCAAACAGCACGGCGGTCAAGGCGGGTGCGCTGGTGATTGCAATCTCGGCTTGAGGCATGTCGACATCCCTGAAATAGCTGTGACGCTATCGAGGCAGGATGACAGTCCGATGACAGTTGGCTCAATTGTAGGAATTTTGTCCATTTGCGGTATGAGTTTTCCCGGCGGCTGCCTAATTGGGCACTTCCGTCATATACTGGCTACCTTATTCAGGGCATAGCGCCCATGACAGACCATTCAAGGAGCAAAAGCTATGCGCTGGAGCCACTACTTCGCTCAGCTGTCGGTGTGTGCCACCGTTCTGCTGGCCCCGTTCGCTGTGCAAGCTGCGTCGGAAGATGATCCATGGGAAAGCGTCAACCGCCCGATCTTTACCTTCAACGACACTGTTGATACCTATGCCCTCAAGCCATTGGCCCAAGGCTATCAATGGATCACTCCGCAATTTGTTGAAGACGGTATCCACAACTTCTTCCGCAACATCGGCGACGTCGGCAACCTGGCCAACAATGTGTTGCAGCTCAAACCTCACAATGCAGGTGTCGATACTGCCCGTTTGCTGGTTAACACCACGTTCGGTGTGCTGGGCTTCATCGACGTAGGCACCAAAATGGGGCTGCAACGCAGCGATGAAGACTTCGGCCAGACACTCGGCTACTGGGGCGTTGGCAGCGGTCCGTACGTGATGATCCCTCTGCTGGGTCCAAGCACCCTGCGTGATGCGCCGTCCAAGTACGTCGACAGCTACACCCAGCCTTATCGCTATATGGATGACGTGTCCCTGCGTAACAGCGTCATGGGCCTTGGCATCGTCGACGCCCGTGCCAGCTTGCTCGACAGTGAGAAGCTGATCACCGGCGACAAATACACCTTCATTCGTAACGCCTACCTGCAGAACCGTGAGTTCAAGGTCAAAGATGGCAAGGTCGTCGACGACTTTTAAGAGGTGATCGTTTGAAATGAAAAAAGGCGATCCTGAGTGATCGCCTTTTTTGTGCGCGGGTTTCAGCGCATTTTCAGGATGCTGAGGCCCAATTGCTGATCATTGCCCACCGTTTTGGCCCACACCACTTTGGTATCTGCCTCCAGGCCTTTAAGGGCCGCATGTTCTGAATCAATGCGCACGGTCAGCAGGTCTCCTACGTTGAACTGGCGCGGTGCCTGCACTTGCATTCCGGAGCTGGAAAGATCCACGCAAACCCCAGCAATCTCTTGGCCTTCGTGGATCAAAGACACATCGGCATCCACTCGCATGCGGATGAAATCGCGTTTCTCGGCGTAGTCGCGCTCGTGTTCGCTCATGGGTTCCATCCTTACTTTGTGTTGTGGTCGTGGCTGTTCTTATAACTCCCGGTGATTTGCGATGTAAAGACGCCTGGCGACCATCGGCATGAGCTTGAAACACCTGGCGGATGGGAGTACCGTCTGCGCCTTAGAAGGGCACCTCTGCTTTACAGTTGTGCGTGGGCAAAACGCCTACGCTTTTGTAGGACAGAGAGGCTAGAAAGCGAATCCAGTAGTGTGACCCCGGCCATTGCCGAGTTGCCTACGCCAACCTAATTCTGGCGCCGTTTGCCCACATGCAAAAAACCAGTGCCACGCTGCTGATAATCGATGACGACGAAGTAGTGCGCGCGAGTCTCGCGGCCTATTTGGAAGACAGTGGCTTCAGCGTCCTGCAGGCCAGTAATGGCCAACAGGGTCTCCAGGTATTCGAGCGCGACCAGCCCGACCTCGTGATCTGCGACTTGCGCATGCCCCAGATGGGCGGCCTGGAGCTGATTCGCCAGGTGACTGAGCTTGCCCCGCAGACTCCGGTGATTGTTGTGTCCGGTGCCGGCGTGATGAACGACGCCGTTGAGGCCTTGCGCCTGGGCGCCGCCGACTACCTGATCAAACCCCTGGAAGACCTTGCGGTGCTGGAGCACTCAGTGCGCCGCGCGTTGGATCGTGCACGTCTGCTGGTCGAGAACCAGCGTTACCGCGAAAAGCTCGAAACCGCCAACCGCGAGCTCGAAGCCAGCCTGAACCTGCTCCAGGAAGACCAGAACGCCGGTCGCCAGGTACAGATGAACATGCTGCCGGTCAGCCCATGGACCATCGACGAGTTCAAGTTTGCGCACCAAATCATCCCTTCGCTGTACCTGTCGGGTGATTTTGTCGACTACTTCCGTGTGGATGAGCGACGTGTGGCGTTCTATCTGGCCGACGTTTCGGGCCACGGTGCTTCCTCTGCTTTTGTCACCGTGTTGTTGAAGTTCATGACCACACGGCTGTTGTTTGAATCCAAGCGCAATGGCACCTTGCCGGAATTCACCCCCTCCGAGGTGCTGGGCCACATCAACCGAGGCCTGATCAGCTGCAAGCTGGGCAAGCACGTGACGATGGTAGGCGGCGTGATCGATGAAGAAACCGGTCTTTTGACCTACAGCATTGGCGGTCACCTGCCGATGCCTGTTTTATACACTCCAGACAGTGTGCGTTACCTGGAAGGGCGTGGTCTGCCCGTCGGCTTGTTCAATGAAGCCACCTACGAAGACCACATTTTGGAACTGCCGCCGACCTTCAGCCTGACGCTGATGTCGGATGGCATCCTGGACCTTCTTCCAGAGCCTACACTCAAAGAGAAAGAAGCCGCCTTGCCCCAACGGGTCAAGGCAGCTGGCGGCAGCCTGGATGGCCTGCGGCAGGTTTTTGGATTGGCCACGCTAGGGGAGATGCCGGATGATATCGCCCTATTGGTGTTGAGCAGGAATCTTTGATGAGTACCGGAAGAATCCAATTCGCTGAGCAAGACGGGACCTTCGTCCTGAAGTTTGTCGGTGAAGTGCGCCTGACCTTATGTTCGGCGCTGGATGCGACGATTGAGCGGATCTTCACTGCGCTGAACTTCTCGGCGATCGTGATCGATCTGACTGAAACTCGCAGCATTGACAGCACCACCCTTGGGCTATTAGCCAAGTTGTCCATTCTGTCTCGGCAGAAGGTTGGCCTGTTGCCGACCGTCGTCACCACCCACGAAGACATCACCCGGCTGCTGCAGTCCATGGGCTTTGATCAGGTGTTCAACATCGTTGATCGTCCGATTCCTTGCCCGGAATGTCTTACCGACCTGCCGTCCCAGGATCAGTCTGAAGAAATGGTGCGGGTGAAGGTGCTGGAAGCGCACAAGATCCTGATGGGCCTCAATGAGTCCAATCGCGAAGCGTTTCACGACCTCGTCAACGCGCTCGAGCGTCACTGATCCTTCTGTCGAACACATTCCAAATGTCGGAGGAGCCTCGATAGCGCAGTGTCAGTCAGCACATTCACAACTGACTCACCGCTATCGGGAGCAGCCGCTCCCGCAGTTGAACTGAGATCGGTTTGAGACACAAAAAAAGGGCGGTACCCTCACAGGTACCGCCCTTTTTGCCGTCCCCGCTGTTTACAGCTTGGCGGACAACAGCGCCTCAAGTTTTTCCTGGTCACGGGCAAACTGACGAATGCCCTCCGCCAGCTTCTCAGTCGCCATCGCATCTTCGTTGGACTCCCAACGGAACTGCGCTTCAGTCATATGCACTCGCGCTTCACCGGCATGGCCAGGCGACAGCTTACGCTCCAGCTTGCCTTCATCCGCCGCCAGCTTCTCCAGCAGGTCCGGGCTGATGGTCAGGCGATCACACCCGGCCAATTCTTCAATCTGGCTCAGGTTACGGAAGCTCGCACCCATCACTACCGTTTTATAACCATTGGCCTTGTAGTAGTTGTAGATGCGCGTAACCGACTGCACGCCCGGATCATCGGAGCCGGTGTAGTCGTTACCGTTGGCCTTCTTGTACCAATCGTATATGCGGCCCACGAACGGCGAAATCAGGAATACCCCTGCCTCAGCACACGCCACAGCCTGGGCAAAGGAGAACAACAGTGTCAGGTTGGTCTGAATCCCTTCTTTCTCCAGCTTCTCTGCCGCGCGGATGCCTTCCCAGGTAGAGGCGATCTTGACCAGTACACGGTCGCGGCCAACGCCGGCTTTTTCGTACAGGTCGATCAGACGGTGCGCTCGCTTGAGAATGGCGGCCTCGTCGAACGACAGGCGGGCATCCACTTCGGTGGAAATGCGGCCCGGCACAACTTTAAGAATCTCTTGCCCCACAGCGACCGCAAAACGGTCGCTGGCCAGGCCCACATCACCGTTGCAGTCCTGCACGCACTCATCCAGCAGCTTGGCATAGCCCGGAATCGACGCGGCCTTGAGCAGTAGGGAAGGGTTGGTGGTTGCATCCTGCGGCTTGAGCTTGGCGAGGGTGGAAAAATCGCCGGTATCGGCTACGACAGTGGTGAATTGCTTGAGTTGTTCCAGCTTGGAAGTCATGAGCGTGCTCTGTCCTATGGGTCTGATGACATTACCCGAGCGCCGAGAGGCGCTCAAGGGCGCAAATGCGTTCGATCGTTTGCGAGGGCAACAACCTGAAAACAGCCGTTTGAATGACCGGCCGTGGTGCTAAATAGGAGGGCAAATTCGCCAGCAGGTTCAACCCAACTGCCCGATGACACTTGGATATCGCCTTCATGCCTACTGATGCCTTCCCCGGCACACACCGCACCAAATGTGGGAGGGGGCTTGCCCCGATGACGGTGTGCCAGCTCAGCCAATAATCAACGGACTCCCCTGGAAGCCACCCAATCAACGCCCTTCCAACAAAGCCCCAGCCTGATCCAACAATGCCAACGGATCCGCGGCCTTATGAATATCCACCGACAGCAACTGCCTGAACTTGCGTGCCCCGGGGAACCCAGTGCCCAGTCCCAGCACATGCCGCGTAATATGATGCATCGTCCCGCCACCGGCCAAATGCTCAGCAATGTAAGGCCGCAACTGCGCCAACGCGTCCGCCCGACTGATCACCGGCTGTGCACTGCCAAACAACTGCTGATCCACCTCCGCCAGCAAATACGGATTGTGATAAGCCTCCCGCCCCAACATCACGCCATCAAACGTCTGCAAGTGCTCATGGCACTGCTCCAGCGTCTTGATGCCCCCGTTGAGCACAATCTCCAACTCAGAGAAGTCCTGCTTCAACTGCGCCGCCACGTCATAGCGCAAGGGCGGAATGTCCCGATTCTCCTTAGGCGATAACCCCTCCAGAATCGCAATCCGCGCATGCACGGTGAAACTGGTGCAACCGGCGTCCTTCACCGTCCCGACGAAATCACACAACTGCGCATAACTGTCCCGGCCATTGATCCCGATACGGTGTTTCACCGTCACCGGAATCGACACCGCATCACGCATCGCCTTCACACAATCGGCCACCAGCGCCGGATGAGCCATCAGGATCGCGCCAATCATATTGTTCTGCACCCGATCGCTGGGGCAGCCGACGTTCAAGTTCACTTCGTCGTAACCGGCGGCCTCCGCCATGCGCGCGCAGGCCGCCAGATCCGTCGGAACGCTACCGCCCAATTGCAGCGCAAGCGGGTGCTCGGCCTCGCTGTGACGCAGGAAACGCTCATGGTCGCCATGGAGGATCGCCCCAGTGGTGACCATTTCGGTGTAGAGCAGGGCGTGTTTGGAGAGCAGGCGCAGGAAGAACCGGCAGTGGCGGTCAGTCCAATCCATCATCGGGGCAACGGAGAAGCGGCGGGAGAGTGGAGCTGTTTGTAGGGACATTGGGAATCTGAGTCAACGAGGCGAGTGGCCTAGTTTATCAGGGATGTATCAGGGGTGTTTTGCGCTCTTCACCGTCTCAAGCGACAGGGGACACGGTGAGGATCCTCAATCAATGATTGTGTCGGATATCGTGGCCTGACCCTGGCGTCTCTTCATTGCATTGCTTGCATGGAAACGTTTGTAGCCGTCTGAGTCGTTAGTTCTATGAGGGTTAACGCTCCGTCGTCAAAGGAGCAGCCTGTATCTATGTAGATCGTATTTCCCAAATAGGTAAGGGAGGATACAGTTGAATGGCCGACATAAACTTGATCAATACCTTGAGTTAAAGCTTCGTCGAGGCTTTCGATTTTTGTTCTGGCGTACAGTGCTTTTTCTAGCGCTAGGCGTTGATGGACTTCGCCAAACTGACCCGTAATAGCGTCTTTTGCACTCTGCCAGGTGTCATCGTTATGCGTCAGCGGAGTCTCTGCGTGCACAATCCCAATTTTTCGACCATCTGTTAATTCAACCTCTATTATTAGAGGAAGATCTTTTAAGGCGTCAGACAGGGTCTGTTGAAATTGAGTTGATAGTTTGTAGAGCCATGCTCCACCGTTGCGCGAATGCCTGGCAATGTCGCCATTGCCAGAAACACAGTCGATAACCATCTGTTCATGGTTGCCTCTCACGGCGTGAAACCAGGGCTTCTGTAGCCAGACCACGGCATCGATGGAGTCGGGTCCTCTGTCAATGAGGTCGCCCACAGAGAAGATTCGATCTATGCGTTCATTGAAGTCCACTTTTTTTAAAAGAAGCTCTAATAGCTTGAAGTGCCCGTGGACGTCACCGACTATAAAATCTCGACCAATTTTGTTGGGTAAAAACGACTGGGTTTTGTGCATGGTCAGTGATCGAGGGGGGATATTTAATTTTAAGGATACTACGTACTAGGAGACTTGGTAACGTACGCATGGAAATCGCGGCTTCCCCCTGCGCCCGCTATTTAAAGTACGAGCGAATCCTCGTACACGTCTTGCTGGTGACTTTCGGTAGCCGATGTGTCGCTGCAGGCGGTGCCATTTGGATAATGCAGTGTTCCTTATGGCCATCGCCATAAACCATCACTGCCGAGGTAGTGGAGGAGCCATCTTCGTTCAAGTACGTTGTGACATTTTCACTGTTCTCTGGGCGTTTATCAGGGCCGCCGTAGGGATCAGGGTTCGCGGGGGACTCGGCCGCATAGGCAGCCTGGGCGAGCAATAGAAGCGTGAGTGCACAAATGAATTTCACAGTGGGCCCTTCGACACAGTTTGGGAATCAGTAAATACAGATTGAGGCGGCTGTGCAGCTCAGACCGCTAAATCCCTCAGGAAATTTCCCGCACTTTCTCGCCCGGCCCTGTGCAAACCCGCTACTACAGGCAGGGCTGCGTCAGCCCACTTCGACAGTGCCTTTATGGAAAATCTCACGCCGTGCCCGGCGGCTG
This sequence comes from Pseudomonas sp. H1_D04, assembly GCF_054683855.1. Taxonomy (NCBI): domain Bacteria; kingdom Pseudomonadati; phylum Pseudomonadota; class Gammaproteobacteria; order Pseudomonadales; family Pseudomonadaceae; genus Pseudomonas; species Pseudomonas sp. H1_D04. Next base: position 463,763 of record NZ_CP162826.1, on the reverse strand, counting down.
ATGTTTTCGTGCTTGCTGAGTGTGTACATCTCGTCAAAACGCGCACGGTCGATACGGGGATAGTTGACCAGTTCTTCCATCACCATGCGGTCGTAATCCTGCTCGATCACAAAGCGGAAGACCTCGCGTCGATAATAGAAGCCGAATTGAAAGGCCAGCACTTCGGTGAGGTAGTCAGTCTGGGTGAGGAAGCAGTTCTCCAGGTCAATCGCCTTGGCGCACGTGGGGTGCTGCGGGTCGACCATCACATTGTTGGCCCAGAAGTCCATGTGGATGATGTGTTTGCTGTGCAGGGCGCGCAGCAATTTGAATGACGCGGTGATCAGGCTTAGGACGCCGCGTTCCTGCTTGAGCCATTCCAGGCCGCTGAGGTAACCGTCGAGCATCTCGGTGAAGATGAAAAATTCCTGGATTAGGCCAAGCGCAGATTTTCTGTAACCGAAACCACGCAGTCCGGCGACCGGTGCGCCGCGCTTCTGCGCGCCCAGGGTGTTGATGACTTCCTCAACGGGCCAGTCGAATGTGCCGTCGCGTTTGGAGCGTCCGAAGGTGACGCGCAGTTTAGGACGCAGGCTGTCCAACGGCTGGGACTTGGCGAACAGATCGTTCTCCATGCCTTTCAACGGCGCGCTGATGCGGTTTTTGAGTTGATGGCGAGTGTCGATCAGGTCCTGAATCGCTTGGTGGACTCCGTCGTCGCCGGTGTGTGTGGTGAACACCGTCGCGTTGCCGTGATTGAGCGTTGCGGGAAAATTCTCAAGCACATTTCTATCGGGAAAGCTCAAAACACATCCTTGTCATTCGGAAAAGTATTACAGATATGTTACATGCACGATCTATTGGATCCAACCTGAACGTAACCTGTCTGGAAATGAAATATTTTTCACGTAGGGTTTTCTGAGCGTTTTCTGGCGTTGATGCCTGATTTCAAGGAGTTCTATTACTTTATTCCCCGCCTTTCATCCGTCGTGCAATCAGATAGATCCCCAACCCGGCCAACGCTGTGACTGCGCCGATATAGCCGGTGCTGGTCCATCCCAACCCGGCCGTGATCGCCATGCCGCCAAACCACGGGCCCAGCGCGTTCGCCAGGTTGAATGCCGCGTGGTTGGATGCTGCCGCCAGGCTTGGCGCTTCGTGGGCGATGTCCATCAGGCGGATCTGCAACGGTGCAGCCAACGCCACCATGGTGCCGACCAGGCCCATGCTCAGCAGTACGCCCCACAGCGATGCCGCTGCGAACGGAAAGAACAGCAATACGCCAATCGACCACACCAGGATCCAACCCACCGCGCGAAACTGCATGCGATCAAACAGCTTGCCGCCGGCGATATTGCCGATGATCCCGCCCACGCCAAACGCGGCGAGGCCAAAGGGAATCCACTGTGGCGAGACTTTGGTCACTTCGAGCATGGTCGGTGCCAGGTAGCTGAACACGCAGAACATCCCGGCAAACCCGATTGCGCCGATGGACAGTGCCATCCACACCTGGGGTTTGGTGAAGGCACGCAGTTCCTTGCGTGGGTCGCTGCGTTCTTCGTCATGGCGGTGCGGCACGAATTGCCAGACGAGGGCGATGGTGCACAGCGCAATCACGCTGACCAGCGCGAACGCCGAGCGCCAGCCCAGGTGTTGGCCGAGGAAGGTGGCGATGGGGTTGCCGAGCAGCATGGCCAAGGTCAGGCCCATCATGACGCGGGCGACGGCACCGGCGCGTTTGTCGTTCGGCACCATGCTGGAGGCGACTACGGCAGCGATGCCGAAATAGGCGCCGTGGGGCAGGCCACTGATAAAGCGGAACGCCACCAGCGAACCGAAGGTGGGCGTGAATGCCGTGGCGAAGTTGCCCAGCGCGTACAAGCCCATCAACAGCAACAACATATGTTTGCGCAGCAGCTTGGCGCCGAGGATCGCCAGCAGCGGCGCGCCGACCATCACGCCCAGCGCATAGGCGCTGATGGCGTGGCCGACCTGAGGTTCGCTCAACCCCAGGTTCTGGGCGATGTCGGGCATCAGGCCCATGATCGCGAATTCGCCGGTACCGATCGCGAAAGCGCCCACGGCCATGGCGGCTTCCATTTTGGCGGCGCTGCGCGCGGGCAATACGTGCCCGGGTGTTTGCTGGATAGACATGGATCGCTCTGTGCAGGAGGGAAAGACGAGCCGCCGATCCTAACGAGGCGGCCACGAAGGAGTCTAGAACAGCGGATTACGCCTGAGTTCCATCCCATCACGGCGCCGGCCTTTGAGATCCGTCTTATTCACCCGGCTCCTGCTCATCCCTAACCTTTGGGCGATGAAACTCAAACATTTCCTGCAACCCCTCGATTCAACCTTCTCGACGCCCAAGGCAGCCCGCAAGTTGTTGCGTTTGTTTGCCTTTGCGTTGGTGCTCGGCGTTTATGTGGGGGCTTACAGTTATCTGCGCGCGGCATTCAGCGAGGAAATTTCGCTGCGGCGCAGTTATATGAACGAGGCGATTTCCGACGCACAGAGTTTTTTCGTCAGCCGCCAGACGCTGTTGAAGAGCCTCGGCCTGTCCACCGTCAGCCATAAGACGCCGCCCGTGGGCAACCTCAATGAAGTGCCGGCCGAAGAAGTGCATATCACCCTCGGTGAAGCAGGCAATATCTGGAGCCTGTGGCTGACCCGACGCATGCTCGATTACTTGCAGGCCAACCAGGTCAACCTGATTTACGTGCCGCAGCGTGCCACGCCGCTGGTCGAGCGCCTGTTTACCGTGGGCGAAGCGCCGGGAGCCGTACCGGAATCGGTGTTGAAGCGCTTGATGGCGGTGGATACCGGCAAGGTGTCGGTTAGCGATGAGTTGTGGCTGACCGAGCAGAGTCGCCTGGATTCATCGCTGTACATTTTTACGCGCCTGGACGAGCGCAGTCCTTCATCGGGCTGGCTTGGATTAGAGGTGGACGGACCGGACCTGATCAACGCCTTGCAGCATGAGAAGGCCGGCGACTTCATGTTGCTCGACGGCGCGGGCCAGCTGATTTTCAGCAGCGCGCCCCATCAACCGGCGGCGGCGCAGGTGTTGCGCCAGTATCACTCCACCGCCAGTTTCGGCTGGGAAGGCAGCCGCTGGTTGCCCGACCGCCTGGCGATCCGCAAGCACTTGGGCTATTCGCACTGGCAGATCGTCTACAGCCTGGAGTTGAGCTCGCTGTTGCCCAGCCTGGCGCTGCCGTTGCTGGTCTGCCTGCTGCTGTGCGCGCTGGCGAGCCTGCTGATGGTGCGCCTGGTGCGGCGCATCGACCAGCGCCTGATCATCCCGGCGGCCAATCGCATCGAAGCGTTGGTGGAGAGCGAAGCGTTCAGCAGTGCGGTCATTCGGATCGCCCCGGTGGCCTTGTGCGTGCTGCGGCGCAGTGACGGCGAAGTGGTGCTGGAAAACCCGTTGTCGCGCCAATGGCTGGGCAAGGGCCAGGAGCGCCGGCGACTGTGTCTCGACTGGGTTCGCCGTGCCTTCCATGACGCCGAACACGGCAGCACCGACGAGTTGCAGATGGCCGATGGTCGCCACCTGTTCCTGAGCTTTGCACCTACCCGTTACCAACGTGAAGAAGTGTTGATCTGTGCCTTCAGCGACATCAGCGAGCGCAAACAGGTCGAGTTGGCGCTGGAGCAGGCGCGAACCCTGGCGGATGCGGCCAACGAGGCCAAGACCCTGTTCCTCGCAACCATGAGCCACGAGATCCGCACGCCGTTGTATGGCGTGCTGGCCACCTTGGAGTTGCTTGCCCGCACCGAGCTCAACAACCAGCAGCGCGGCTACTTGAATGCCATCGAAGGTTCCTCCGCGAACCTGCTGCAATTGATCTGCGACGTGTTGGATGTCTCCAAGATCGAAGCCGGGCAGTTGTCCCTGGAACTCACGGTGTTTTCTCCGCTGGAACTGGTGCAGGAAGTGATTCAAGGCTACGCCGGTGCCGCCCAGAGCAAGGGCCTGCAATTGTTCAGTTGCCTCGACCCGCACACCCCCGAACGCGTGCGCGGGGATGTCACACGGATTCGGCAGATCCTCAACAACCTGCTCAACAACGCGCTCAAATTCACCGAGAGCGGGCGCATCGTCCTGCGTTTGCGCCTGGAAAGCCGTGAGGGCGAGCGCAGCATGTTGCAGTGGCAGGTGGTCGACACCGGCAAAGGCATTGCGGCGCACGATCAGCCCGATTTGTTCGAGCCGTTCTTCCAGGCCAGCGGCAACGCCAATGTGGTGGCGGGCAGCGGGCTCGGGCTGTCGATCTGCAAGCGCCTGGTGCACTTGATGAACGGCACGTTGCGTGTGGTCAGCGAGCCGGGCCTGGGCAGCAGTTTTACCTTCAACTTGCCGTTGGAGCAGGTCACCGACGATCAACCCTGGGCCTTGCCGTTGTTGGGCGAGCGGGTCTATGTGGTGTCACCGGTACGCGAACTGGCCGAGAGCATCGGCGGCTGGTTGCGGCGCTGGGGTGCGCGGGCGCAATTGGGCGTGCCCGAATCCGTCGCCACAGACCCCGGCGCGGTGCTGGTCGAGCTTTATCCTGGCGCGGTCGATGCTGCGCGGCTTCGCTGGTCGGGCCCACGGGTAGTTGCGTCGGCTGATGAGCATGGCGTCTCGCTGGGACCGGGCGCGTGTTGGCAGATCGGCTTGAACAACCTGCACGCGCTCAATCGTGCCGTCAGCCGCGCCCAGGGCATCGAGGAACACCTGTCGCCCATCCCCCGCGAGGCGCCCGCCGAGGTCAGCCTGAACCTGCGTCTGCTGGTGGCTGAAGACAACCTGATCAACCAGTTGATCCTGCGCGACCAGTTGGAAGAACTCGGCTGCACCGTGGTACTCGCCGGCGACGGCATTGAGGCGCTGTCGTTGTGGGGCGAACGCCCGTTCGACATGGTTCTCACCGACGTCAACATGCCGCGCATGAACGGCTACGAACTCACCGAACAACTTCGCCGCTTGGGCTGTTCGCTGCCGATCATCGGCGCCACGGCCAACGCGATGCTCGACGAAGCCGAGCGTTGCCTCAGCGCCGGCATGGACCACTGCCTGGTCAAGCCGTTTACCCTGCGCGCGCTCTATCAGTGCCTGCAGCGCTTTCAAAGGAGCGAGCCTTGAGTGCCTATCGCGTGCTCATCGTGGAAGACCATCCCTTTCAGCATGAGTACCTGATCAACGTGTTCCAGGCCATCGGCGGGTTTGACGTCGACGCGGTCTGGGATGGCGCCACCGCGTTGCAGCGCCTGGCCAGCCAGCATTACGACCTGTTGCTCAGCGACCTGATGATGCCGGGGATGGACGGTGTGCAACTGATCCAGCAACTGGCCGGCCTGCAGGCGCCGCCCGCGTTGGCGCTGATGAGTGTGGCTTCGCGGCGCATGCTGGTGGGGGCCGGGGAGGTCGCGGGCAACCTGGGCCTGACGGTGGCTGGATTACTGTCCAAACCGATCAGCGATCCGCAGGTGCGCAGCCTGCGCGATTGCCTCGACCGGTTGGCCGAACAGGCGCGCACGCCGTGTTGCCATCGCGGCGTCAACCTGGCGCGGGACACCCTGGCCCGCGCATTGACCAACGGTGAGATCCAGGCCTGGTTCCAGCCCAAGAAATCCCTGCACGACGGGCGTATTGTCGGCGCCGAAGCCCTGGCTCGCTGGGTCCACCCGCAGGAGGGCCTGCTGATGCCCGCCGAGTTTCTCGGCGGGATCGAACGCCAGGGCCTGGAAACCCAACTGCTGTCCTGCATCCTCGCCCAGACCCTGACCGCCCAGGCCCAGTGGGCGCAGCTCGGCTACCGGTTGCCGGTGTCGATCAACCTGCCAACCCATCTGCTCGACCAGTGCGACCTGGTCGATCGCTTGCTGGCCCAAGTGCTGCAGCGCGACGCGGAGCCCCGGCAAATCACCTTCGAACTGATGGAAAGCTCCACCACACAGTTGGCCAGCAACTACTACGCTGGAGCATGTCGCCTGCGCCTGATGGGCTTCGGTCTGGCCCAGGATGATTTTGGCAAGGGCTTCAGTTCTTACTTCAACCTGGTGTCTACGCCGTTCAACGAGGTCAAGATCGACCGCTCACTGGTGCACGGTTGTGCAGACAACGAACACCTGGCGTCGGCCTTGCAAAGCATCATCGAACTGGGCCGCAAACTCGGCCTGACGACCATCGCCGAAGGCGCCGAAACCCAGGCTGAGCTGGCGGTGCTGAGGCGTTTTCGCTGCGACCAGGTGCAAGGCTTCTTGATTTCCCACGGCGTCGCTGCCGAAAAATTCAGCGCGCTGTTGATCGAGGATGGCCCTGCGCCAGCACTTATCTGAACGGCCGGGGTCACACAGTCAAGAAGCCCAGAGGAAGGGTCATCCGGTCAGCCGGGTGTTATCGGTCAATGCCGGATGAAGCATAGGCCCTACGTCCTGATTCCAGGCTTTTCGCGGTACTGACGATGAAACATGCAAGTCTGCGCCTGGACAAGCTGGCGCAAAGCTCTCAACGCCTGAACAAAGCCCTGTTGTTGCTCACCGGGCTCGCCTTGCTGCTGTCCAGCAGTTGCTATTGGGCAGTGTCGCGTTTGTTGGAAGCCGAACAGGAAAAGATCCAGTTTCACTTTGCCCGTGTGGTGGAAATCATCCATGAGCATGAGGCGTTTCTGCGCAATGTGGCCAGCGGCTACAGCCAGCGCAACTCGGCGCCGTTGCCGGCGGTGCAATCGACGTCGGTGGTGGAGGTGCAGCGCGACGCTGGGCAGGTGGTGTTGCAGGCCAAGGGGTTTGCGCTCTCGCTGCCGTTCACCTTGTCCCACGATCCCGGCTTATCGGCGGATGACACACGGCGCGCGCTGGCATTTGGCGTGCAATTGACCGACTACTACGGCGGATATTGGGCCAGCTCGTTTTATGCATCGCCACAGCTGTTCGTGCTCACCCCTGACAACCTCACCAGCCTAGCTGTGCCCGGCATTGGCGGCCTACGCCAGCATCAGCCGTTGTTGCCCGGACAGTACCGCGAGGTGGTCGGGCGCTTGCATGAATTGCAACAGCGCCAGGCCGCCTTGCTCAATGACAGCCGCGTGCGCTGGATGCGCGCGCCGTCGCAGCTGTATCACGACAGCCGCAGCGTGGTCGCCATGATCGGTCTTGATGTGCCCGGCGCTGTGTTGCCGGCTGCTCAAGGCCAGGGCTTGCTGGCCTTGGCGGCGGTGGTGGATACGTCCCAGGTCGATGAGTTCGAGCGGGTGTTGCGACTGTCGGTCTACAACCAGTTCACCCTGATCGCGCCCGAGGGCGACGTGTTGCTCGGCAGCCTCGGCGACGAACGGATGGCGCCGATGGGCTTGAGCTTCAGTCGCCAGGGCTTGCGCTTCAAGATGACCAGCGCGGGCGGTGAACGCTGGACCGGCTTGTACGCCATCACCTATCAGGACTTCCTGCGCTACGCCAAATGGCCGCTGCTCGGTCTCGGCCTCACGTTCCTCGCCGCCATGCTGCTCGGCTGGTGGATCAATCATTGGTACAAGACGCGCATCGTCAGCCCGGCGCAGCGCGCTCAGGAGCGGCTGTTCGAGAGCGAAGCGTTCAACCGCATCATGCTCCACAACGCCCCGGCCGGGCTGTGCGTGGTGCGGCGCAGCGACACGCAACTGCTGCTGGAGAACCAACGCGCCCTGCAATTGGGCGGCACCGCTTCCTTGCTGGCAGTACTCAAGGCCAACGACGGCGCCGACACACCCGGCGAAATGTGCCTGGCGGTGGACGGCCGTTATTTGCAGGTTGTGGTGGTGGCCGCGCGCTACGAGGGCGACGACGTATTTCTTTGCGGCTGCAACGACATCACGCGGCATGTGGACGAAGCCCAATTACTGAACCAGGCCCGTCAGGAAGCCACCGCCGCCAACGAGGCCAAGACGGTGTTCCTCGCGACCATGAGCCATGAGATCCGCACACCCTTATATGGCGTGCTGGGCAATCTGGAGCTGATGGCCCTGACCGACATGAGCGAGCGCCAGCGTCAGTACCTGGAAATCATCCAGGGCTCGTCCACTGTGCTGTTCCAGTTGATCAGCAACGTGCTCGACGTGTCGAAGATCGAGTCCGGGCAAATGGCGGTGGAGGCGGCTGCCTTCGACCCCCATCAACTGGTGGACGAGTCGGTGCTGGCGTTCACCGCCACGGCGCGCAACAAAGGCTTGCAGATCGACGCCGAGATCGACCCGCAGGTGCCGCAGCAACTGCGCGGCGATGCCGGGCGCATTCGGCAGATCCTGCACAACCTGTTGGGCAATGCGATCAAGTTCACCGACTCCGGCCGCGTGCGTTTGCGCCTCACCGTGCAACAGCTGTTCGAGCAGGAAGTCGCCTTGCAATGGCAAGTCACCGACACCGGCGTGGGCATTCCGGAAAAGGCCGTGGAACAGCTCTTCAAACCGTTCTACCAAGTGGCCGGCGGCCAGGATGGCAATGGTGCGGGCCTTGGGCTGTCGATCTGCTCGCGCCTCAGTGAACTGATGGGCGGCAGCATGCGCGTGGTCAGCGAACCGGGCCTTGGCAGCAGTTTTTCGCTGTTCATTACCTTGCCGATTCTCACTCCCGTGCCCTCAGCCACCAGCCCGGCGCTGGCCTCGCCCTGTCTGGATGCGCCGTGCCTGAACGTGCGGGTGCTGGTGGCCGAAGACAACCCGGTCAGCCAGGCGGTATTGCAGGAGCAGCTCGAAGAGCTCGGGGCCCAGGCCACCGTGGCGCGGGACGGCGAGCATGCGTTGCAGATCTGGGGCTCGCAGCCTTTTGACCTGGTGATCACCGACATCAACATGCCACGCCTCAATGGTTACGATCTGGCCCGCGCCTTGCGCGAACAGGGCGTGCAGGTGCCGATTATCGGCGTCACCGCCAATGCGTTGCGCGAAGAAGGCGAACGCTGCCTCGCGGTGGGCATGAATGCCTGGGTGGTCAAACCGCTGAGCCTGAGCATGTTGCGCCAGGCGTTGATGGCGCACTGCAGGCGCGCCACGGCCCTAACGACACCGGCGCCGGACCGCGACCGGGAAGGCTGGATCGAGCTGTCGCCGTCCATGCGGAAACTGATGGGCGAGACCCTGCTGGTCGACGTGCAACTCATTGAACAGAGCCTGGACGCCGGCGACTCCGATCGGGTGCGCCAACGCCTGCACAGCCTCAACGGCGCGCTGGCCAGCGTGCGCGCCGGGCTGTTGTCCAACGCCTGTCAGACATGGGAAAACACCCTCTACGATGGCCCGTTGGACAGCCATGCCACCACGCAGATCCGTGTGTTGTGCGCGCGCTTGACGGCCGTCGCGCAGTGCCTGCTGGCCGAGTCATCCACCTGATGAACGCCCCCTACAAGAGAGCTGAACCATGCGAGACATGAACGTCGTCATAGCCGATGACCATCCCATCGTGTTGGTGGGCGTGCGCGAAATCGTGCAGCGCGACGCCCGCTACCGCCTGGTGGGCGAGGCGGTCAGTTCGACGCAGTTGATCGAGCAGTTGCGCAGCCATCGGCCGCAAGTGCTGATCACCGATTTCAACATGCCCGGCGATGACACTTATGGCGATGGCCTGAAGTTGATCGAGTACATCCTGCGCCACTTCCCCGAGACCCAAGTGTTGGTGCTGACCATGATCTCCAACAGCCTGATCCTCACGCGTTTGCAGGAGTTGGGCGTGGCCGGCGTGATCCAGAAGAACCACCTGCACGGTGAAATCGAGAAAGCCCTGGGCGCCATCAGTGCCCAGCGCAGTTACCGGGCACCGATGCCGGCGGCGACGTCGGTGGTGGGCAACGGGTTTCAGGTGCAGGAGCGGTTCCAGAGCTTGTCGCCCCGGGAGATGGAGGTGCTGCGTTTATTCGTCACGGGGATGAGTGTCAGCGACATTGCCAGGCAGTTGAGCCGCAGCAACAAGACCGTCAGCGCACAGAAGATCTCGGCCATGCGCAAGCTGGATGTGGACAGTGATCAGGCGCTGCTGACCTATTGCATCGAGGCCCGGCAGTTTCAGTAGGGGGGTTAGCGGTACGTCATCTGCATCAACAGCGTTGCGCTGTAGCTGCCCGCTTCGGGCAGTTCGCCCACGGTCACCGGCTTGACTCGTAGGGTCAGTTCCAATGGTTCTTTTTCCACCGTCCAGTTGCTGGTTTCTCCCAGACTGAAATCGGCCTTCGCGCTTTTATTCAACAGCCCCAGGTGCAGTCCCAGACCAGCGCGATTGGTGAGCAGGGTCTGGTTGTCAGCGCTGCCCAACCCCGCTGAAAACGTCAGGCTCACCTGGCTGTCAGCTTGGCAATCGAAGATCAGCGGTACGTCGGTAGCGGCGACGCTGTCATCGACCAACTGGTTGAGGTTGGCGTCACCCAGTTTCAACTGTTGCGAGGTGGGAAAGCGTGGTGTGCAGGGCGGCGCGATCAACTTGCCGCTGACATCGATCTTCGCCTCATCCGCCGGTTGCGCAACCGCCGTGCCGGTCACCGCCAGCAGTATCCAGATAAGCGCTTTCATAGGTAGTTGATGGTCATGACGATCGACGAGGTGAACGCGCCCGGCGTCAGGGTGCCTTGTGCGATCAGCTTCGCCTTGAGGCTGATGTCGACGTTGCCGCTCAGGTTGCTGTAGGCCTTGGCGGTGCCTTTGAGGTTGGCCACCGTATTGTCTGCCCACAACAGCGAAACGCCGAGGTTGTCGGCCGTGGTCTTGGCCACGGTGTCGGTGTGCGTGCCTTTGTTGGAAGCGAAGCTTACGTTCAGCGATGAGCCAGCCGGGCAGGTCATTTTCACGGGAACCGCTACGGTATCGGTGGTGGCGACCTGGTCGGTGCGCACATTACCGAATGCTGCCGTGAGGGAGGTGCCAGAAGTCAGTACGCAGGGCGGTCGGGTGAGGGTGCCGCTTACGGTGATATTCACGGTGTCGGCGGCCTGGGCGGCAGTGCCGAGCAGTACCAGGGCGAGCAATGACGTTTTCATGAAAGCCTCATTGGTAATTGATGTTCAGGGTGTATTGGCTCTGGAACGCACCGGCAGGCGATTTCCCAGCCTCCAGTTGCGGCTTGAAACTCAAATTCACGCTGTTGCTGCCGGCCCTCAGTTGCATCGCGCGCGGGCTGGTAAAAACCACCGGGTTGCCGCTGTCGGTCCAGATAGCCTGCATGTTCAGCCCCGCAAGCGTGGTGCGTGACACACCGGTATTGGCGCTGACCACTGACTGGCTCGGCGTCAAGGTCACGTTGGCGCGCATCGACGACGGGCAATTGAGTGACACGCTGGTCGACTGCGAAACGGCGCTGAGATTAGCGCTGCTGATAGTGCCGAATTTCAAGTTGACGGCGCTCGGAGAACTCAAGCTGCAACTGACGGCGCGGACGTTGTAGATGAATAGCCACTCATGGAACCATTCCGCATAGGCCTGCCAACCACCTGTAGAGGTCACGCCAAGCTTCACTCTCGCGGTGCGCCGGCCCGGCGTACTCGGGGCGGTTCCCACTACGTAGTACACGTAAGAAACCGAGCGTCCGGCGAGTATGGGCGCGCAAGTCCCACCCAAGCATGCGGCTCCCCAACTGCCCAGCGGCAGTTGAAGCATATAGGTGTTGCTATAGGGGTCCAGGACCTGCAGGTTAGCGGGGGACGTTCCGGAAATCGCCGTGATTTCCAAATTGGTACCTGCGCCAGACGGGTAGGTACGTACCGCTGTGCAGGTACCGCTGAATGGGACTTTCATCTCGGCTCCGGCGGCGAATTCGTAACCGTTGGATGGATAGCCCGAGAGAGAGCATTTTATGCTTCCACTGATAAAAGCCTGTGCTTGAGGCGACAGCCAACCCAGTACCACCAGTGTCATGAGCTTCAGCAAGCAGTTTCCAGGCTTGATTTTCATGATCATTACTTACGAATCCTTGGCACCCGACCCACCGGCCGCGCGCTCACATTGAATGTTCAGTTGTGTAATCCCACCCTCGGCAGGCCCTTTATCGTCCAGTTTCAATTCGCGGCTGCACCACGGCTGGTTATCCACGCTGATCAACAGGCGTGACTGCGCCGGTACGCCGCTCAGGTACGCACGGCCCTTGTCGGCCACCAGTGTGCTACCCAAAGAGCGCCCATCCGGGGCGAACAGTTCGGCCTTGGCGGCAAACGGTGCTGCTTCGCCGCGTGCATCGATGATGCGAAACAGAATGCGTTGGCCTTTGCGGGTCTCGAAGTCCGCCAGCACAAAGGCCCCGCGATTCGGCGTGACCTCCTGCACCAGTTGGGCGATGTCGACGTCAGCCGGCATCGACTGGGTGTCCAGCGACATACGGTTCTTGCGGTAGGGCAGGGCAGACGGCACCACCGTGTAGCCATTGGCATTGGTGCGCACACCCCGCTTGTTGGCGATTCCCACGTCTGCGGCACCGGGTGTGGCCACGATCACGTTGGTTTCGCCCAGAGGCTGACTGAAAATCAGATTGCGGTCATAGGCGACCACCGAGCCCTCGATGCCCATGTCCAGTTGCCGGCTACCGGAGGTCTCGTTATAGCCGCCGTGCACGATGGCGTTGGGTGCGTCATAGCGCGCGGCAAACGTGCTGCCCATCACGCGGTCATTAGCGTTGACTTGCTGCGACACGCCAGCGCTGTAGGCCAGGGTGTCGTCCTCCAGCGCATTGCCGCTCAACGTCGCCGTGCGCGAGGCCGTGCCCCGCGCGCTCTGGTTCGCGTTGACCGATACACGCTGGTTGCGTGTACCGCCCAGCGGCATGCTGATGCTCAGGGACAGCGTGCGGTCATTGCTGCTGTCCCCTTTGTTAGCGCTCAAGCCGAGTGTGTAGGAAATGTCCCCGACGCTGGCGCTGTAGCCCAGTTGAATCGAGGTGTCGGCATTGCTCTTGTCCCAGTAGTTGGTTTTCGTCACGTTGGCATACACACCGCCGTAGCCGCCCAGTTGCTGGGACACGTTGGCGGTGAAGTTGCTCTTCATATGGCCGCTGCGGTACATCTCCAGCGACTGCTCGTTGGTGCGGCTGTTGAGCGCCTCGTTGAACGAGTAGTAGCCGCCGGTGGAATAGCGATAACCGATCAGGCTGAAGTTGGTGTCGGTGGCCGCCAGGGCTTTGGAGTAGCGAAAGCGAAACGACTGGCCGCTGGCGGTGGTTTTTGCCGGGCCCATGGCTTCGCTGCGCGCGTGGGTCATGTCCACTGAAATCGCACCGAAACCGGCGAAGTCGTGGGCGAACCCTAGCAGGCCGGCGCTGTACTGATCACTCAGCAGGCTGCCGCCGAACAGCGTGGTGCCGCCGGCCAGGCCGCGCCGCAGGGACGCCTGGATAAAACGTGGGGTGTCCTGCTGCGTGGTCGTTTGCGCCGGGCGGTACTGGCCGGCGAATACCGAGTAGCTCTGTTGGCCCTCACGCAGCATGTAAGGCACCGACGAAAACGACTGGGTAAACACCTGGCGCTGGCCATCGGGGCCTTCCACGGTGACTTCAATGTCGCCATTGCTGGCGGTGGGGTACAGGTCGGTCAACGCGAACGGCCCCGAGGGCACCCACTGCTCATGGATCACGTAACCGCGCTGGCGGATGATCACCCGCGAGCGGCCGTTGGCGATGCCACGAATCACTGGCGCGAATTGGCGGGCCTGGTCGGGCAGCATGTCCATGTCCGAGGCAATGCCCAGCCCGCGATAGGGGATGGCGTCGAACAGGTCACCTTCGGTGGTGGAGTCGCCCACGGTGGCAATCGCCATCATGTTGCCCATGTTGCGCTGGGCGTAGGTTTCCATCGACTCCCAACGCCCGGTGTCGCCTGTGCCTTTCTGCCAAGTGGAGAAATTGCGCAGCCGCCAGGCTCCGGCGTTTATACCGCTGCGCAGGCTGCCGAACTGGTCCTGGCGGCTGCCGGTGTCGGACTCCACCGTACTCCCGGAAAAGCTGTAGTTGGTGAACGCCACTTGCTCGCCGTCACTCCACTGCCGGCGGCGTACTTCAAACGGGATGCTGCCCAAGTACGCTTGGGGAATCTCAATCGACAACACCTGGCGGTTGAAATCGTAGTCGTAGACCATCCCGGCCAGGCCCTGGTCGAACGCGATGCAGGTAGCGTCGGCGTCGCTGCGGTTTTGCAGGGCGGTATCGGCAACCCCTTGGCTACGAAAAAAGTCGGTATCCAGGCACGGGAAAAGCCCGGTGGAGGAGCGGTCCGACGTACCGCTGGCGCGAATAAAGCGTACATCGCGCTGCTCGACCGAATGCTCATTGACCAACACGTCTACCCGGTAAATCCCCGGCAACTGGCCTTCGCTCATGGCGCTGACCTGTTGTTTCACGGCGGCCGAACTCTGCCCGCCGCCGATCTCAAGGAACGACGCATCGAACTCGTAGCCAGCCTGTGCAGGGGCCAAATGCAAGGCCAAGGCCGCCGCGATCGGGCAGCCGAAAGCCTTCATGGCGCAACGGCGCATGAATGGGAGTGAACGGGGCATGGGCGTTCCTGAAATGGCGTTTCGAGGTTGGCGCTTGGGTATCAGTGAAGGCGGACGACGGGGGCGGTCACGACGCTGCCGTAGTCATCGATGTAGCTCATTTGCACTTCATCACCGGGCTTGGCCTGGATCGCTAGTTCCTGCTGCTGGCCGGGGCGCAGCACATCCGGTGCCTGGGTGATCGGCTGGCCGTTGAGTTTCAGCTCGCTGACCACGACATGGAATTTGGACGTGTTGTTGAACATCAGCGCGCCGGCATTGGCCTTCCAGTTCACTTGCGCCACCGCGTCCTTGAGTTCGCCTTTAAGGCCGGCGGGGCGGTAGAACAGCTTGATGGTGGTCTTGAGGGCGATCTGCAGCACGTTCTTGCCTTTCTGGTCGTCACTCATGGCAGGGATCGCCTTGACGTTCATCAAGAACAGGCTTTCACGGTCTTGTGGCACATCGGCGCCACCGGCAAAGATCACACGCAGGATGTTTTCCTTGTTGGCGTCGAGCCGGAACAGCGGCGGGGTGACGATAAAGCTGTCGACGCTTTCTTCGCTGGTGCCGCCGAAACGGCTGACCCAGGACTGCACTAGGTAAGGCGAGGTGTCTTCGCGGTTGCTCACATTCAGATTGGCTTCGTTGGAGGCGCCGTTGTAGATCAGGCGCGTGGCGCCTACGGTCACGGCGGCGTCCGCTGCTGCGACATGCCAGAGCGGTAAGAGCGCGAGTAAAAAATACAGTTTCAAACGCATGAGGGGAGACCTTTAAAAGTCCGTAGGCCGGCGCGGCGGCGCCAGGCCCACGGTGTTGACGAGCAATTACTTGTAGGTAACGTCGAAGCTGGCCAGGGCGTTGACTTGACCGGTGCCGATGCCAGACGTGGTCACTGCATCGTCGCCCGTGCCCGTAGTCACATCGGCGGCGGTGCGCACATAGGCGGCGGTGAAGTTGAAGGTGTTGGACATCGCTCGCAGGTCGTAGTCGGCGGTCGCGGTATTCAGTGGAACCGCGTTTCCGGTACGCGCGTCAGCGATCTTGATCGCGATACCTGTGACCTGGTTTTCACCGGTCAGGCCCAGCAAGGTGGAGTCGCTGGCGTCTTCCTGGCCGCTGAAGGTAATCGCGACGTTTTTCTTGGTCGCGGTGCTGCAGTTGTCCAGGCTGATCGAGAACGCTTTCGGCTTGGCGGTGGCGCCCACTGTTTTCCCGAAGTCAGCGATGCGCACCGGATCGAGTGTCACGGACTTGCTCTCGTCGCCGGTTTTGATGGTGCACGCGTTGTCGGTCACGGAACCGGTGAATTGGATCTGCCCGTCCGCAGCCTGTGCGGTACCGGCCAGCAGCCAGCAAGCGCCGCATGCGAGAGTGATTTGGCTCAGTTTGTTCAGCATTGCAATGCCCTTTACGAGATGGATGGTTGTCTGCTTACCCCCTTGGGTAAGCCAATCCATAGTGCAATGCTGGGATTTGGAGGCACATGAGACAGATCTTAAAAGCTGGCCTACTGATGGCCGTTCGACCGGTGAGTCCATATCCGACGCCGGGCGTGATATTCTGCGCGCCGTCTTGGTCTAGTCTTTCCTGGGTACGTACATCCGTATACGTCCCAGCGGTTGACTGTCGCCCAGGTTGCTGAAGCCAATAAAGATAAAAAGTCAGCGCAGAAGGGACATAAAAGTGAGGTCGATACGTCGGCTTTGTGTGCCCACCCTGTGGCCTTCATGTGAGTGTGCAAACCCCGCGGTACGTTGCCTGGCGTAGCGTGATTGAGGGTTGCCCATGATCAGGGGCAGTGGGGCGGATGGCGTTTTATCATAGGTGCTACTGATGTTTAAAAAAGTAAACACTGCCCTGCTGGGGCTGGCTTTGTCGCTGGGGATCACGTCCGTTCATGCGGAAGAGGCAAAGAAAGTCGATGTGCTGCTGATCGGCGGCGGCATCATGAGTGCAACCCTCGGTGTCTGGCTTAACGAGCTGGAACCGGACTGGTCGATGGAAATGGTCGAGCGCCTCGACGGCGTGGCCGAAGAAAGCTCCAACGGCTGGAACAACGCCGGTACCGGTCACTCGGCCCTGGCCGAGCTGAACTACACCCCGGAAGACAAGAACGGCAACGTTGAGATCCCGAAAGCGGTCGAGATCAACGAAGCGTTCCAGATCTCCCGTCAGTTCTGGTCCTGGCAGGTCCAGCAGGGCGTGCTGAAGAACCCGCGTTCGTTCATCAACACCACTCCGCACATGAGCTTTGTGTGGGGCGATGACAACATCAAGTTCCTCAAGAAGCGCTACGAAGCCCTGAAAGCGAGCCCGCTGTTCGCTGGCATGCAGTACTCCGAAGACCCGGCGCAGATCGCCAAATGGGTCCCGCTGATGATGGAAGGGCGTGACCCGAACCAGAAAATCGCGGCCACCTGGAGCCCGCTGGGTACCGACATGAACTTCGGCGAGATCACCCGCCAGTTCGTTGCTCACCTGCAAACCACACCTAAGTTCGACCTGAAACTGTCGAGCGAAGTGCAGGACATCACCAAGAACGCCGACGGTTCGTGGCGTGTCAGCTACAAAAACCTGAAAGATGGCACCAAGACTGAAACCGACGCCAAGTTCGTGTTCATCGGCGCCGGCGGCGGTGCACTGCACCTGCTGCAAAAGTCGGGCATTCCTGAAGCCAAGGAATACGCTGGCTTCCCGGTGGGTGGTTCGTTCCTCGTGACCGATAACCCAACCGTTGCCGAGCAGCACCTGGCCAAGGCCTACGGTAAGGCTTCGGTTGGCGCGCCACCGATGTCGGTTCCGCACTTGGACACCCGCGTGCTGGATGGCAAGCGCGTGATTCTGTTTGGCCCATTTGCCACCTTCTCGACCAAGTTCCTGAAAGAAGGCTCGTACCTGGACCTGCTGACCAGCACCACCACCCACAATATCTGGCCAATGACCAAAGTCGGTATTCGTGAATACCCACTGGTTGAGTACCTTGCTGGCCAACTGATGCTGTCCGATGACGACCGCTTCAAGGCGCTGCAAGAGTACTTCCCGAACGCCAAGCAATCCGACTGGCGCCTGTGGCAAGCCGGTCAGCGCGTGCAGATCATCAAGCGTGACGAAGAGCAGGGCGGCGTCCTGAAACTCGGTACCGAAGTGGTCAGCTCCGCCGACAACACCATCGCAGGCCTGCTGGGTGCATCGCCAGGCGCGTCCACCGCGGCTCCGATCATGCTGACCGTGCTGCAGAAAGTGTTCAAGGACAAGGTGGCTACTCCGGCCTGGCAGGAAAAGCTGCATCAGATCGTGCCAAGCTACGGCACCAAGCTGAACGACAGTCCTGAAGCCGTTGCCAAGGAATGGGCCTACACCGCCAATATCCTGCAACTGCCTACACCGCCGGTGATCCCGGCAATGGCTGCTCCTAAGGCGACCGAGGCTGCGAAGCCTGCGGCTGAGCCGAGCAAGCCGGCGTCTGATCTGGCGCTGTAAAAACAGGTAGGGCGCTGATTCAGGTCCAACTGTAAAAAAGCCCGCTGAACCGGTGACGGTCAGCGGGCTTTTTCATGGCCGTGAGAACAGTTCAGCAATCCGACAGACATCACCTGTTAAAAAAGTACCCAGGCCTTAGCAGGAGCGTGGCTCAAATACGGGGGCATTTTTTAGTGGTGCAAGTGTTGGGCGTCAGCGCCCGAGGGGGTTGTATGTTGCTACGTTACGCAGCATTGGCGGCCATGGTCGTTGCGGCATCCGGGTGTGTGCAAGAGCGTGTCGTGCATGAGCGTCGACCGCCACAACGTGAGTATGTCGAGGTGGTTGCGCCACAACCGCCACCGGTGCAGGTGATCGAGGTCGAGCCTGCGGTACGCGAAGGTTACATATGGTCGCGTGGTTACTGGCGCTGGGAAGGTGGGCGCTATGTTGCGGTACACGGCCATTGGGAGCCTGTGCGCCAGGGCTATCGTTATGTGCATCCGCATTGGGTGCAGCGCAATGATGGATACCACTGGCAGGTTGGTGGCTGGATTCGCTGAGCTTCGTCCTAAGAGGGCTTTTTCGTACCCAAGAGCCTGACTTCCCTTAACAGCGCGGCGCCGAGTTGATCGGTGCCCAACTCCTTGTAACCCACGGCTTTAACCTCACCGTTCTCTTCCGCCTGGATGATGATCACCGGTGTTTCCTTGCCGGTGGCTTCGTCGACGTGCATCGCGTACTGGGGAATATCCAGCTTGATCGGTGTACCCGCTGCCTTGCCCTTCACGTTGATCAGAAACGCCGCGCAGCCAGTGTCGACATCTGTACTGGTGGCCGAACGGCCGCTGACGAAGCAGGTTTTCGGTAGCTCAGGCCAGGCGATATCGGCCAGGGCGAGGGACGGCGACAAGGCCAGGGCAGCAAGAAGAAACGAGCGCACGTGGGGCTTTCTCTCGATCAGGGGCAGAGGTGGTTTTTACCAAAGCCTGCCCTTCGCCGCAACGCGCGGGTTCAGGTCAGGCGCTTGATGCCCGCCACCTTGACCGCACTGAGGTCAAAGGTGGCGGTGTGTTCACAACCTTGCCGACGGGTCAAGGCGATAAAAACGATGACCGACCGGCCAGCCCCTTTATCTCACTGCACTACGCGATAACAAGGCACGTACGCCGCACCGCCCGGCAACTTCATGCGGTGCTGGGCGACGAACGCCTGCAACAGCTCATCCAGCGGCTTCATGATGGCCGGGTCTCCGTGGATCTCGTACGGCCCATGCTCCTCGATCAGGCGGATGCCTTTGTCCTTCACGTTGCCGGCCACGATCCCCGAGAAGGCGCGGCGCAGGTTGGCCGCCAGTTCGTGGGGTGGAAGTGCGTGGCTCAGTTGCAGGCCGGCCATGTTTTCGTGGGTCGGGTCGAACGGGCGCTGGAAGCCTTCGTCGATTTTCAGCAGCCAGTTGAAGTGGAACGCGTCGTTGCGTTCGCGGCGGAATTGTTTCACCGCCTTGAGGCCGACGGTCATTTGGCGGGCCACTTCGGCCGGGTCGTCGATGATGATCTGGTAGTGCGCCTGCGCTGCTTCGCCCAGGGTGGCACCGACGAAGGCATGCAGTTGCTGCAAGTACGGCGCAGCCTGTTTCGGCCCGGTGAGAATGACCGGGAAGGGCACGTCGCGGTTGTCCGGGTGCGTCAGGATGCCAAGCAGGTACAGGAACTCTTCAGCCGTGCCGGCACCGCCTGGGAAGATGATGATGCCGTGGCCGACACGCACAAAGGCCTCCAGGCGTTTTTCGATGTCCGGCAGGATCACCAGCTCGTTGACGATTGGGTTCGGCGCTTCGGCGGCGATGATGCCCGGCTCGGTCAGGCCCAGGTAGCGGCCGCCGGTGATGCGTTGCTTGGCGTGGGAAATGGTCGCGCCCTTCATCGGGCCTTTCATCACGCCGGGGCCGCAACCGGTGCATACGTCGAGGCTGCGCAGGCCCAGTTCGTGGCCGACTTTCTTGGTGTATTTGTATTCTTCGGTATTGATCGAGTGCCCACCCCAGCACACCACGATCTTCGGTTCCACGCCGGGGCGCAGCGTGCGGGCGTTGCGCAACAGATGGAACACGTAGTCGGTGATGCCTTGGGAGTTGCTCAGGTCGATGCGCTGGCTGTCCAGTTCGTTCTCGGTGTAGACGATGTCGCGCAGTGCGCTGAACAACATCTCACGGGTACTGGCGATCATTTCACCGTCGACAAATGCGTCGGCAGGCGCGTTCAACAGTTCCAGGCGCACGCCACGGTCCTGCTGGTGGATGCGCACTTCAAAGTCTTTGTAGGCGTCGAGGATGGTCTTGGCGTTATCGATATGCGCGCCGGTGTTGAGGATCGCCAGGGCGCACTGGCGGAACAGGGTGTAGATACTGCCGGTACCGGCTTCGCTCAGTTGCTGGACTTCACGTTGGGACAGGGTTTCGAGGCTGCCCTTGGGGCTGACGGAGGCATTGATGACTTGGCGTTGGGGCATTCTGATTCCTTGAAAGCACAGCCACCGCACCCGACGAGGCGCGATAGCTTGAGAATGGTGGGCGCCGTAAACGGTCGCACGAGCCGAATATTTACCTCAGGCGCGGGGCCCAGCGCAAATACCGTCCACCCCCATCATGCCGCAGAACTTACCGAATCAGCTTCCAGTTTTTGTAGAAAACCCGACGCAGGGTAACGGCCATCCCGCAAAACCCTGCGATCACGGCGTTGAGCAGCGACGGCATCACCGCAAAGGCGTGCGACCTTGTGCAGGCTTTACATCGTTTTCAAGCCTTGCCAGCCTTGTGTGGATTGAATTTTGTAAACGGAAGATTTACGTCTATCGTGACGCTTCGGTTTTTCAGGCGTCATAGACCGGTACGATTGAAGTTGAATGGCCACCATTGGCCTTCGGCACCTTGGAAGAGGCAGAAATTTTTATGATCATCAAACCGCGGGTTCGTGGCTTTATCTGTGTGACCGCTCACCCTGTTGGCTGTGAAGCGAACGTCAAAGAGCAGATCGACTACGTCACTAAAAACGGCGTCATCGAAGGCGGCCCCAAGAAGGTGCTGGTCCTCGGCGCTTCCACCGGCTACGGCTTGGCCGCGCGTATCAGTGCTGCGTTTGGCTGCGGCGCCGACACCCTGGGCGTGTTTTTTGAGAAAGAAGGCGAAGAAGGCAAGCTCAGCTCCGCTGGCTGGTACAACAGTGCTGCGTTCGAGAAGTTTGCCGTCGAAAAAGGCCTGTACGCCAAGAGCATCAACGGCGACGCGTTCTCTGACGAGATCAAGCGCCTGACCATCGAAACCATCAAGAAAGACCTGGGCAAGATCGACCTCGTGGTCTACAGCCTGGCGGCGCCGCGCCGTACCGATCCTAAAACCGGTGAAGTCTATAACTCCACCCTCAAGCCAATTGGCAAGGCTGTGACCCTGCGCGGTATCAATACCGACAAAGGCGTTGTGGTCGACACCACCCTTGAGCCTGCAACCCAGGAAGAAATCGACGGCACCGTGAATGTCATGGGTGGCGCCGACTGGCAGCTGTGGATCGACGCCCTGCGTGATGCGGACGTGTTGGCCGAAGGCGCCAAGACCACCGCGTTCACCTACCTCGGCGAGAAGCTGACCCAGGATATCTACTGGAACGGCTCCATCGGCGAAGCCAAGAAAGACCTCGACAAGAAAGTCCTGACCCTGCGCGACAACCTGGCCGCACTGAAGGGCGACGCCCGCGTGTCGGTGCTCAAAGCCGTGGTGACCCAGGCCAGTTCGGCGATCCCGATCATGCCGTTGTACTTGTCGCTGCTGTTCCGCGTGATGAAAGAGCAGGGCACCCACGAAGGCTGCATCGAGCAGGTCTACGGTCTGTTCAAGGACAGCCTGTACGGCAGCGAGCCGAAACTCGACGCCGACGGCCGCCTGCGTGCCGATCTGGCTGAGTTGGAGCCTAAGGTCCAGGACGCCGTTGCGGCACTGTGGGATCAGGTTACTGACGAAAACGTCAACGAGATCAGCGATTTTGCCGGCTACAAGGCGGAGTTCCTGCGCTTGTTCGGCTTTGAAGTCGATGGCGTGGACTACGACGCTGACGTGAACCCGACCGTGAAGATCAACGGTCTGGTCCAGGCGTAAATGATGTGATTGACAGCGGTCTTGATAACCGGGTTATCAGGCCGCTGTCAGCTATTTCTTGATTCAAGAAAGACGGTTTTTTGCCAGGGTAAAGTCGGACCGCCTGACAGTGGTCACTTCTTTCTCCCAGAGTGGATTCAGCGGTACGTGATAACCGCTGTCCTTGGCGGTCTTTATCAGTTCTGCCATTTCCCTACTGTCGCGGATGATGCTGATTTCATTGAATCGGCCCAGTTTTGCCGGCAGGAAAAACGTCGCCGGGTAATTGTCGGCCACTTCCGTCGCCGGGCTGCCCGAGTCCGCATTGTGATGAACCACGCGCTCTCCCTCGCCTATCAACGTTTGATTGATGAGTTCTATCATCTGCTCTATCCGCTGTGTCGCATTGCCGAGGTGGGGATCTTCTTTCTGGTAGAAGTGCGCCGCACTTTCAAAGTCTGCGCGTAGCTCTTTCGGAACCTGCTTGTAGCGCTCAACTCGATCCCTGAAGACACGGTGGGCCACGTCCGGCACGGGGAGTTTGTCCTGTGGACCAAAGTCGCTGATGTGGGGCGCGATCATGTGCAGGTCGTAATCGGCGGTCAACGGTTTGCCTTCTGATTGCTTGGCCAGCACTTCGAGGGGCTTGCCCTGATGAGTGATGAGGTAGCTGTCACTTGAAGGCGAAGTGCGATGGCCTTCGAATGTATACGACTGTTGACTGGGCCCGCAGGCGCTCAACTGCAACGTGCCGTCAGGTCCATGGGCTGCCAGTTGGGTTATCTGGCCGAGCTTGAGTAGCTCATCAATGCGCTGGCCCGAGAGTTTCAGAGGGGTTGCAACTGCATGGCCTTCCTGGATGCACGCCTGGATTTGCTCATTGGCCTTGGCCACTTTGGCCGGCGTTTTTTCAGCAAATTGCTCAAGCTTGCTGAGCGCCTGATCTGTACAGATAAAACCTGCCTGGGGGCCCCAGTTGGCGCTTTTCCCTTTGATGTGGAAGTCCTTGGTGGGGTGCCCGGCTTCTATCAGGCCTGTTGCAACGGTTTCGACCGGGCGTACGCCAATGATGGAGTTGGTGATTACCGCGATGCCTTGCAAGGGGGCAAGATGGCTCGTCACGATGCCTGTTTGGTTTTTTACTTGGCCGACCAGATCGGCTGCGGGATCATTCGCGCCCTGGGCGCGGTAGCTTTGCAG
This sequence comes from Pseudomonas sp. H1_D04, assembly GCF_054683855.1. NCBI lineage: Bacteria > Pseudomonadati > Pseudomonadota > Gammaproteobacteria > Pseudomonadales > Pseudomonadaceae > Pseudomonas > Pseudomonas sp. H1_D04. The sequence goes on along the minus strand of NZ_CP162826.1, from coordinate 440,537 downwards.
CGTATGAAGGCTGTGCGCGCAAGGGGAAATCACTGAGGAAATCATGCCTGTCATTGAAGTTTCTCCACGTATGTCTACTGCGAAGTTGAACGATTCCCTCCAAACGCCAGCTCCTTGAGTTGTCCGACCGACACTAAGGTGAAAGCGCCCTCAATCGCAGAGAACGAGTGTGACTGTCTGTGTGAAGTTGAACTCGCACAAGTCAGTTAAAACCGCGTACCGCACGGGAGCTCCGCTATTTCCCATCGCCGGGCCTGGTCGAATTCTCAGAGCGTTCCTACTCGCTCTTACATGCTCTTGCAGGTCGCAGGCATGCCAGACTGTGATGGTTATGTCGTTTCACACACGGGAGGACCCCATGACGATTCGCGCAGTAGTGTTTGATTTCGGCGGTGTGTTGTTCGATTGGAACCCGCAACACCTGTACCGCAAGCTGATTGCCGATGATGATGAGCGGCAATGGTTTCTCGAGAATATCTGCACCCAGGCCTGGAACACCGAGCAGGACGCGGGTCGGCCGCTGGCCGAAGCCACGCACGTCCTGATCAATCAATTCCCGCACCACAAAACCCTGATCACGGCGTACTACGACCGCTGGCATGAAATGCTGCGTGGCCCGTTGCCCGAAGGCGTGGCGATTCTCAGGGCGCTGCATGCAGCCAACATGCCCTTGTTTGGGCTTACCAACTGGTCAGCCGAAACCTTTCCCTATGCCCGTGCCCACTATCCATTCCTGCAGTGTTTTCGCGACATTGTGGTGTCTGGCGAGTTGAAGCTGATCAAGCCCGATCCGGCGATCTACCACGCCAGCCTTAGTCAAGTTCGTGCCCATTTGCCGGATATCCAGCCAGGAGAAGTCGTATTTATCGATGATGTTGCCGGCAATATCGACGCGGCCATCGCCCTCGGCTGGCAAGGCATTCACCATGTGTCAGCCGAACAGACGGCGGCTCGGCTGAGGGAGTTGGGTGTGGGCTTCTAGCGCGCCCATTTCTCCATGGCGAAATCGACAAAGGCGCGCAGCTTTGGCAGGCGATAGCGGTCCTGGCCATACAGCAAGTGCATGGGACGGCTGGGCAGTTGGTAAGTGGTCAGTAATGCCACCAACTTGCTGCTCTGCAGGTCGGGCTGTACCAGGGCGTCGGGCAGCATGACGATGCCCATGCCTTGCACTGCCGCCTGGCGCAGGGCTTGGGAGCTGTTGATGGTCAGCGAACCGGACACCGGGATTTCCACTTCGCCCTCTGCGCCGGTCATGCGCCAGAGCTTGTCGGCATTGCGCCAGTCGTCGGTGGATGGGTAGGCGAAGGCCAGGCAGTCGTGGTGCTGCAGGTCTTCAGGCGTCTGTGGCGTGCCACGCCGTTCCAGGTATTGCGGTGAGGCGCACAGGGTGATGGTGTAGTCCTGCATGGGGCGGGCGATCAGGCTCGACGGCTCCAGTTCGCCCAGGCGGATCGCCACGTCAAAGCCGCTGTCGACCATGTCCATGCGCTGATTGCTGAGTACCACGTACAGTTTGATCAGCGGGTAGCGTTGCGAGAATTCGCTCAAGGCCGGCGCCAGGCGTTCGGTGCCGAAGGCGGGTGGCGCGGTGATGCGCAGGGTGCCTTTGGGAACGTCACTGTGGGCCTGTTCTGCCAATTGTTCGGAGTCGGCGACCAGTCCCAGCACTTCCAGGCAGCGCTGGTAATACTGGCCACCGAATTCCGTCAGGCTCTGCTTGCGCGTGGTGCGCTTGAGCAGGCTGACGCCCAGGCGTTGCTCCAAGGCGCGCAAATGGTTACCGACCATGGTGGTCGACATCCCACAGGCCTGTGCCGCAGCGGTCATGCTGCCGGTCTCCACCACTTTCACGTACACCGACATTGCCTGGAACAGGTCCATTATCAAACCCTGATTTAAAGTCATTGCAGGAAGGCACAGTTTATCCAGCTGAGGTGGCTAACGATACTTCCATCACCACAACCGGAGCCTGCCACCATGACCGCCGCCTGCCTGATGACCACCTACCAACCCTTGGCCTTGAGTTTTACCCGTGGCCTGGGCACACGCCTATGGGATCAGCAGGGCCGTGAATACCTGGACGCGGTAGCGGGTGTGGCGGTGACCAATGTCGGCCACTCCCACCCGAAACTGGTGACGGCTATCAGCGAGCAAGCTGGCCTGTTGCTGCATACCTCCAACCTCTACAGCATTGATTGGCAGCAACGGCTGGCCCAGCGCTTGACGCAACTGTCCGGCCTGGACCGCGTTTTTTTCAACAACTCCGGCGCCGAAGCCAACGAGACCGCGCTGAAACTGGCGCGGTTGCATGGTTGGAAAAAAGGCATCGAAGAGCCATTGGTGGTGGTCATGGAGAATGCTTTCCACGGCCGCACGCTTGGCACCATGGCCGCCAGTGACGGACCGTCGGTGCGCCTTGGTTTTCAGCGCTTGCCAGGGGATTTTCTCAAGGTCCGGTTTGGTGATCTGGTGGCCATCGAAGCGCTCACCAAAACGTTTGGTACGCGGATCGCGGCGGTCTTGCTGGAGCCGATCCAGGGCGAAAGCGGCGTGCTGCCGGCGCCGCCGGGTTACCTGCAAGCGCTGCGCGATCACTGCACGCGCCACGGTTGGCTGATGATGCTGGATGAAATCCAGACCGGCATCGGCCGTACCGGCGCCTGGTTTGCTTTCCAGCATGAAAGCATCCTGCCGGACGTGATGACCTTGGCCAAAGGCCTGGGCAACGGTGTGCCCATCGGCGCCTGCCTTGCAAGGGCGGGGGTGGCCCAGTTATTCACGCCGGGCAGCCACGGCAGCACTTTCGGCGGCAACCCGCTGGCGTGTCGCGTGGGCTGCACCGTGTTGGACATTATCGAAGAGCAAGGCCTGTTGCAGAACGCTGCGCAGCAGGGCGAGCGCTTGCTGGCGCGGTTGCGGATGGAATTGGACGAACACCCGCAGGTAATGGCGATTCGCGGGCAAGGCTTGATGATCGGCATCGAGCTGACCAGCCCTTACCGCGAACTGGCCCAGCGCGCTGCCCAGGAGCATGGGCTACTGATCAATGTGACGCGGGGTAAGGTCATTCGCCTGTTGCCGCCGTTGACCCTGGATGCCAAGGAGGTCGAAATGATCGTGCGAGCCATCACCCGTTTATTGGATCAGGCCCATTGAGCCATTCCTGGTTCATTGTCTCTTTATCCCCCAGATACTCCAGCAACCACGCCATGGCCGGGGACAGTTTGTTCTGTGCCCAGGCCACGCACGACGGGCTGGCGGGGAAGGGCCGGGTCAATTGCAGCGCCACCAGTTCACCGCGTTCGATCCACGGCAACACCTGATGCGCTGGCGCCATGCCGACGCACAGACCATCACGCAGGCAATCGATGGCGGACGCCCAGTTCGGCACCACCAGCCGACGTTGGTTATCCAGCGTCCAGGTGTCGCGCTTGGGGAGGTTGCGTGAAGTGTCGGTCATGCACAGTGATGCGAACGGGCGCAGTTGGTCATCGCTGAGCAGCCCTTGCACCGCCGCCAGTGGATGCTTGGCGCTGACCACACACAACCAGTTCAACAATCCCATGTCGCGAAAGGTGAAGTGACTGGCCACCGGCACCGCGCTGGTGGCGCCGATCACAATGTCGGTGCGCTCATCGGCCAGGGCGTCCCACACGCCGTTGTACACCTCGTATTCCAGCAACAATTCCACCTCGGGGAACTGTCGATAGAAATCCAGCACCAACTGCCGGCAACGCTGGGGTTTGACGATGGAGTCCACGGCCACCTTCAACTGACCACTCCAACCGTTCGCCACTTGCTGACACAGACGCCGCGTGCCGAGCATCTTTTTCATCACGCCTCGGGCTTCGTCTATAAATAGACGGCCCGCCGGGGTCAGCTCTACGTCGCGATGGCGCCGCACAAACAGTGGCACTGCCAACCATTCTTCCAGTTGACGCACCGTGTAGCTGATGGCCGACGGCACGCGGTGCAATTCCTGGGCGGCAGCGCTGAAACTGCCATGGCGTGCCACCGCATCGACTACATCCAGGGAGTATTCAGACCACATGGTGACTGCCTTCAAAATTATTGATAAGAGTGTCCAATTATTATCGCTTCACACAAAATCTGTCAGCCTCATAATGGCCGCCAGTCAGCAAATAGTTTGATGGCAAGATCTACAAGGCTTCAATGAAAAATTCTTTTGGTTTTACCTGGTACCTGGCGGGGCTGAGCATGCTCGGTTATCTGGCCATGGATATGTACTTGCCGGCGTTCGGCGCCATGGGCGAGCAGTTGCAGATTGGCGCTGGCGCGGTGGGGGCCAGCTTGAGTATTTTCCTCGCCGGCTTTGCGCTGGGGCAGTTGCTGTGGGGCCCGTTGTCCGATCGCCTGGGGCGCAAGCCGATCTTGCTCGCAGGCTTGAGTCTGTTTGTGCTGGGCTGCGCCGGAATGTTCTGGGTCGAGACCGCGTCGCAGTTGCTGGCCTTGCGCTTTATGCAGGCCATTGGCGTGTGCTCCGCTGCTGTGAGCTGGCAGGCGCTGGTCATTGACCGCTACCCGGCCGACAAGGCTCACCGGGTGTTCGCCAGCATCATGCCGCTGATGTCGCTGTCGCCTGCCCTGGCGCCGCTGTTGGGCGCGATGGTGCTGAACCACTTCGGTTGGCAGGCGATCTTTGGGGTCTTACTGGGCGTATCACTGCTGTTGCTGCTGCCGACCTTGTTCCTACGCAGCGTGCCGAAACGGCAGGCAGAAACTCCGACACGCCTCGGTTATGGGCAGTTGCTCACTTCCCGGGTGTTCACCGGCAACGTGATGATCTTCGCTGCCTGCTCCGCCAGTTTCTTTGCCTGGCTGACGGCTTCGCCGTTCATCCTTGGCGACATGGGCTACAGCCCGAATGACATCGGCCTGAGTTACGTGTTGCCGACACTGGCGTTTCTGGTGGGCGGCTACAGCTGCCGTAGCGCCTTGCAGCGTTTCCAGGGCAAGACGCTGTTGCCTTGGTTACTGGCGGCCTACTGCATCAGCATGGTGGCGCTGTATCTGGTTGCGACCATGACCGTGCCGACCCTCACCACCTTGCTGATTCCGTTCTGTCTGATGGCGTTGGTCAACGGTGCGAGTTATCCGATCGTGGTGGCGAATGCACTGATGCCGTTTGCGGAGAATTCCGGCAAGGCGGCCGCGTTGCAAAACACCTTGCAACTGGGCCTGTGTTTTCTCAGCAGCCTGCTGGTGTCTTCGATGATCGACCAACCGCTGTTGATCACCGTGATCGTGATGCTGGCGACCGCGCCACTTGCGGTGTTGGGCTACTGGCTGGCGCGGCCGAAGCACACGGCTTCGAAGCTGTCGCGCGTTTAGGCTGACAGTGCGGTCACTGTGAGAGGGGGCAAGCCCCTCCCACATTTTGACTCGGCTGGGTCAGTGGCTAAAACGTGATCTCCATATTCACCGTCGGTGTTGACGTGCGGCTACCACGGCCGCCGTCCACACCGAATTTGTTGTGCCAGTACTCGTAACCCACCCCGAGGTACAGGTTCGGCTTTACGCTCTTACCCGGTCGTACCGCCACCATCAACGCGGTGCGCATCAAGGCTTCCGGCGCAGTGTCACGGCCATGGTAGTCCTCGCCTTTTTCCCCGACGTAATTGATAAAACCCTGAAATTTTGCCGCGTGGTTGGCGATTTCGAATGGGCGCATCCAAGTCAGGTTAAGCATGTAGGTGTCGTCGAAGGTGTGGTTCGACTCCTGCGCGCCGGGGATGCCGGTGTGATTCTTTTCCTTGTAGTACATCAGGCTCAGGTCCAGCACGCCCACGGTGTTGAACTTCAAGGTCGGGCCGAGCACCAGCGCACGTTTTTTGGCCGAGGCGAAGTTGTTGTTGCGGTTGGCATCAAAGCCCAAGGTCAGCGCGTAATCCTTGATCAGCCCGGTGCCCAGCGGCACATCAAATACGCGTGAGGCGTACAGCTGATGCCGATACACGGCGTACACCTCGCTGCCACCGTGATCAGTGCCTTGCGCGGGTCGCGGCTGTCGGACAGGAACACATCCAGGTTCAGGAAATTGCTGCCGTACTGGTAGCCGCTGGCGTGGGTGAAGCTGTAGATGCGCTTGCTGAATTCATCGGGGTTGTTCGGGTTGGTGAACTGCTGGCCGTAGCGAAAGCCTACGCTGTTGTTCATCCATTCCACCGCGACAGCCTCCCCGCCGCCGAGAAGGGTGAGTGCAACGGTGGCGCCCTGTAATACCTTTTTCATGGTCCTGGTCCTTTGGCGTTCTGGCTCATCACGGCCGGATTGTTTTTGTAACGCCGGCGGAGGGTATCTTGTTCGATTGATTGTATACAACTCTATGGACATCTAGTCCTAACATTGCATACAGTGGCCGCACAACAAAAACAGAGAACCCCTCACCATGACTATCCCGAAGGCGTCACCGCAGCGGCCAGAAGATGAGAATCTCGGCGTCGCCGCCAACATGGCTTACGGCCTGCAGCATGTGCTCACCATGTACGGCGGCATCGTCGCGGTACCGTTGATCGTCGGTCAGGCGGCCGGGTTGTCACCGGCAGATATTGGTCTGCTGATCGCCGCGTCGCTGTTCGCTGGTGGCTTGGCCACCCTGTTGCAAACCCTTGGCCTGCCGTTCTTTGGCTGTCAGTTGCCGCTGGTGCAGGGCGTGTCATTTGCCGGTGTGGCAACCATGGTGGCGATTGTCGGCAGCGACGGCGCTGGCGGGGTGCCGGCGATTCTTGGGGCGGTGATGGCCGCGTCGTTTATCGGGCTACTGATCACGCCCGTGTTCTCGCGGATTACCAAGTTCTTCCCGCCATTGGTGACTGGCATCGTGATCACCACCATCGGCCTGACGCTGATGCCCGTGGCGGCGCGCTGGGCCATGGGGGGTAACAGCCGCGCCGCGGATTTCGGCAGCATGCCCAATATCGGCCTGGCGGCGTTGACCTTGGTATTGGTGCTGCTATTGAGCAAGATTGGCAGCGCAACCATCTCGCGCCTGTCGATCCTGCTGGCGATGGTCATCGGCACGGTGATTGCGGTGTTCCTCGGCATGGCGGACTTTTCCGGCGTGACCCAGGGCCCGATGTTTGGTTTCCCTACGCCCTTCCATTTCGGCATGCCGACCTTCCACATCGCGGCGATCATTTCCATGTGCATCGTGGTGATGGTGACCCTGGTGGAAACCTCGGCCGACATCTTGGCCGTGGGCGAGATCATCGACACAAAAGTCGACTCCAAACGCCTCGGTAATGGCCTGCGCGCCGACATGCTGTCGAGTATGTTCGCGCCGATCTTCGGTTCGTTCACCCAGAGTGCGTTCGCCCAGAACGTCGGCCTGGTGGCGGTGACCGGGGTGAAGAGTCGCTTCGTGGTTGCCACCGGTGGCCTGTTCCTGGTGATCCTTGGCCTGCTGCCATTCATGGGGCGGGTGATCGCCGCGGTGCCCACCTCGGTGCTGGGCGGTGCCGGAATTGTGCTGTTCGGCACCGTGGCGGCCAGTGGTATTCGCACCCTGTCGAAAGTGGATTACCGCAACAACATGAACCTGATCATCGTCGCCACCTCCATCGGTTTTGGCATGATTCCGATTGCAGCGCCGAGTTTCTACGATCAATTCCCTAGCTGGTTTGCGACCATTTTCCACTCGGGCATCAGCTCGTCGGCGATCATGGCGATCTTGTTGAACCTGGCGTTTAACCACTTCACGGCGGGCAATTCGGATCAGCAGTCGGTGTTCGTGGCGGGGACCGAGCGCAGTTTGTGCTTCCACGATGTCGCGGCGTTGCGGGATGGAGATTACTTCAGGGGCGGCAAGTTGTTTGATGCCGAGGGCAAGGAGATTCCGCTGGTAGCGGAGGTGCCAAGGAAAGCTGCCCACGCTGAAACCACAGAGGTCTAAAAATGTGGGAGGGGGGCTTGCTCCCGATAGCAGGGTGTCAGCCACAGTAGTCGTGACTGACCCAGCGCTATCGGGAGCAAGCCCCCTCCCACATTTGGAACTCAACCAGCCTTGCGGACGGGGTGCGGCACTGAACAGGCCTCATCCAAAAACTTCACCACGGTCCCCATGCAGGCCTGGCGTTCTTCTACGTGGGGCATGTGGCTGGAGTCTTCGAACAGCGCCCAGCGTACATCCGCGATCTCATCCAGAAACGGCTTGACCACCAGTGGGGTGGCCTCGTCATGTCGGCCCGAGATCACCAGGGTCGGCACCTTGATCGCCGAGAGGCGGCCAATGGATTTCCAGTCCTTCAGACTGCCGATCACGTGGAACTCGGTCGGGCCGCTCATGGCGTGATAAACGGTAGGGTCTGAATCGACCTGGGCGAAAGTGCGCGCCACTTCCTCCGGCCAGGGGTTCACGCGGCATACGTGCTGGTCATAGAACACCCGCGAGGCGGCGAGGTATTCCGGGTCTTGATAGGTGCCAGCGGCTTCGTGCTTGAGCAGGGTTTCGTGCACGCCTTCCGGCAGCAATTGGCGCAGGCGATTGGCCTCGCTGACCCAAGTGCGCATGCAGGTCGGGGAGTTGGCCGGGATGAACGCGCGCAGACCCTTGGGTTGCAAGATTGCATGTTCACTGCCGAGCATGCCGCCCCAGGACTGGCCGAGGATCGCGTAGTTGTCGCTGATCTGCAGGTGATCCAGCAGGTTATCCAGTTCCTTGAGGAACAAGTCGACGGTCCAGAAGGACGGATCTTTCTCAGGTAAATGCGTGGAGCGGCCATTGCCCAGTTGGTCGTAGTGGACGACCGCGTGGCCGCTGGCTGCGACGTCCTTGAAGGCGTCGACATAATCATGGGTACAGCCGGGGCCGCCGTGGATGACGACCAGTGGTGTACGGCCGCTGGACAGGTCGCCAGTGACGCGATACCAGGTCTGGTAGGCGCCAAAGGCCGCATACCCTTCGCGAATTTTTTCGATGAATTCCATTTCGTACCCTGCTCTGAAAAAAGGCTCAGGGACACGATAGTCTGCGCGCGAAATTTAGGTAACTAGCAAAACAGCTAGGTTTTGCCGATGGATCAATCTTCCAGCAGGCGGTAATGGGTAGCCCGAACCACCGCCTGGACTCGGTTTTTGGCGCCCAGCTTGTGCATCGCCGAAGCCAGGTGCAGCGTGACCACCGCCAGCGAACGGCTCAACTGCGTGGCGATTTCAGCAGCGGTCAGGCCTTCGGCGGCCCATTTCAGGCACTCGCGTTCGCGTTTGGTCAGGTGAATATGGGGGTAGGTGCGCAGTTCCTTGCTGAACAGCGGGTAGGCTGCTTCCTGCAACGCATGGGAAATTACACTGAAATCCGACAAAGTTTGCTGCGCGTCCTGCAACACCGTGTGCGCGCTACCGATACGCAGGCCGGTCAGCGAAGCAAAGCCACCACGGGGCAGGTGGATCGGTACGCTGACGCCGCAGGTCAGCTGCTGGTCATGCAGGTAGGATGAAACCGGCGCGTGGCACGGATCGATGATTTTTTGCAGTGGGGTGTCGGCCTTGGCTTCGTAGGACCATACGAACGGCGATACCGTGCTCAGGGCCAGGTGTTGCACCGGGTCGATCTGGTAAAACCCTTTGCTGCACCATAATGCGTGCCAGTCGGGTGGTGTATTGCGCAGTTCCAGCACCGAGGGGGTGATCAATGCGCCGTCCTGGTCGATCGGCACGGGGGAGTAGTCGTACACCAGCGCATCGAAGCCTAACTGTTGAGCGAGTATAAACGCGTTGTCCATCTGCTCATCCAGGCTCCTGCCCGGCATCAGACGATTGTTGAAGGCAGTCAGCTTGGTCAGCATCCGTTCTGCTCCCGAATTCATTTGAATCTCGACATGCGGCAAGTAGAATGCCACGCCCCGGCGAAGGACTGCCAGGCCAAACCTATAAGAACTACTAGGTTATGGACGCGCGGCATCCTCGGTAGTGTTGGCCTGACAAGCGGCCGCTACTCGCCAGGCCGATACAACACAAGGAATGTATGCATGTGGCGTGAAATTGCCCCCGACCAGCAGTACAACGTGCAAGTCGACGGCCATAACCTCGTGGTCTACAGCTTTGGCGAAGGCGATGAGGTGCTGTTGTGCCTCAACGGCGGGCCAGGCCTGCCGTGTGACTACTTGCGCGACGCCCATGGCTGGCTCAAAGAGCATAACCTGCGAGTGGTTGCATTCGACCAGCTTGGCACGGGGGCATCAGCCAGACCGACCGATGTTTCCCTGTGGGAAATACGCCGTTATGTCGAAGAAGTCGAATCCGTGCGCCAGGCACTGGGGCTGGGCCGTGTGCACTTGCTCGGGCATTCATGGGGCGGCTGGCTGGGCATCGAATACGCCATCCATTATCCCGACGCGCTGAAAAGCCTGATCCTGGAAAACACTGTCGGCGACATTCCGCACCTGTCCCAGGAGCTGGAGCGCCTTCGCGGCGCCTTAGGCAGCGAAACCGTGGCCATGATGCAGCGCCATGAAGCCATGGGCACCCTCGATCACCCGCAGTACCAGGCCGCGATCACCTTGCTCAACTATCGCCACGTGTGCCGTCTGGACGAATGGCCCGAGCCGGTCAAACGCTCCCTCGGCGACTGGAACATGGGCCCCTACGAAACCATGCAGGGCCCTAACGAATTCCTCTATGTCGGCAACCTCAAGGACTGGAACCGCATCCCCGAGATGGCCGATTTCAAGATGCCGATCTTGATCACCACCGGCCAGCACGACGAACTCACCCCGGCCTGTGCCATGCGCATGAAGATGGCGGCCAGACACGCCGAACTGCACGTATTCCCCAACAGCAGCCATATGCCGTTCTACGAAGAACCCCAGGCGTATTTCCCGGTGCTGCTGGACTTTCTTGCTCGCCACCGAGGCTGACGGATGAACTTGGCGCGTTACCGTTTTGTGCTGTCCCGGCCGCTGCAATTGCTGCCGGTGCTGTTTGGCATCAGCCTGATTACCTTTGTGCTGGTGCGCTCGATCCCCGGCGACCCGGCGCGTGCGTTGCTCGGCTCGCGCAGCACACCGGACGCGTTGCTGAAAATCCGCGCCCAGTACGGCCTCGATCAGCCGTTGTGGCTGCAATATTTCTATTTTCTGAAGAACCTCCTGAAGGGCGACCTCGGTCAATCGCTGCTGTACAAGGTCGACGCGCTGAAGCTGATCGTCACCCGTATCGAGCCGACCCTGGTGCTGGTACTCGGCAGCGTGGTGCTGGCGCTGCTGATCGCGGTGCCCCTGGCAACCTGGGCTGCGCGCAATAAAGGCGGCTGGGCCGACAACCTGATCCGCGTATTCACCACGGTGGGCCTGGGCATGCCGGCGTTCTGGCTGGGCTTGATGCTGATCCTGCTGCTGAGTGTGAAATGGGGCTTGTTCCCGGTGTCCGGCTACGGTCGCACCTGGCTGGACAAGGCACACCATATGGTCCTGCCGTGCCTGACTATTGCCCTGGCGCTGTCGGCAGTACTGGTGCGCAACCTGCGGGCGAGCATGTTGATGGAGTTGCAGGCGGACCATGTTACCGCCGCCCGTGCGCGCGGACTTTCCGAAGCCGCCGTGTTTCGCCGCCATGTGTTGCCCAATTCCCTGGTGCCAGCGGTCAACCTGCTGGCAGTGAATATCGGTTGGCTGATCAGCGGCACGGTGGTCATCGAAAGCCTGTTCGCCATTCCTGGCATCGGTCAGTTATTGGTGCGCGGCATCTTTACCCGCGACTACATGGTGGTGCAGGGCGTGGCCATGGTGTTGGCCTGCGCGACGGTGGTGGTCAACTTCATCGCGGATGTGGCGACGGTGGCCCTCGACCCGCGGGTGAAAATGCAATGAGCAGCCGCCCGTTGATTGCACCATGGCGCTTGCGCCTGCGCTTTGGTTTTCGCAATGGCCGGCTGACGGCCGCGTGGGGGCTATTGATACTGTTGGTGTGGTTGACCCTTGCGCTGTTTGCGCCATGGATCGCGCCTTTTGATCCGATTGCACAGAACACCGATATCAGTTTGATCGGTCCCAGCCTGGCCCATCCATTCGGCACCGATAACTACGGTCGCGACATTCTGTCCAGGGTCATCTGGGGCGCACGTATTGACCTGCAGCTGGCCATCATCGGGGTCATTTTCCCCTTCATGATCGGCACCTTTATGGGCGCGGTCTCAGGTTACATCGGCGGTCGTTTCGACAGTTTCTGCATGCGTGTGATCGATGTGATCCTGGCGTTCCCGTTCCTGGTGCTGATGCTGGCGATCATGGCCATCCTCGGCCCGGGCCTTAAGAGCTTTTACATCGCCATGGCGCTGGTGGGTTGGGTCTCGTATGCGAGGCTGATCCGTTCGCAGATCCTGGTGCTCAAGGAAAGCGACTTTGCCCTGGCCGCCAAGAGCCTGGGTTTTGGTCATGGGCGCATCCTGTTCCGGCATTTGCTGCCGAATGCGATGTTTGGCTCGATTGTGTTTTCCATGTCCGATGCGGTGCTGGTGCTGCTCAACGGTGCCGCCGTGAGCTACCTGGGCCTTGGGGTGCAACCGCCGACCGCCGAATGGGGGACGATGGTCGCCGAAGGGCAGGCGTTTATTACCACGGCCTGGTGGATCTGCACCTTTCCGGGGTTGGCCATCGTGACCCTGGCCATGGGTTTCAGCCTGTTGGCTGATGGGGTGGCGCAAGTGTTAGGGGATCGGTCATGAGTCTGCTTCAGGTCCGAGACCTCAGCGTAATCGCCAATAACGCGGGGCGCGATGTCACCTTGGTCGACCGCGTCTCCTTCGACTTGGCCGAAGGCGAAATCCTTGGTTTGGTGGGCGAAAGCGGCTCGGGTAAGACCATGGCCTGCCGAGGCCTGATGCGGCTGCTGCCGTCGCCTGATCTGCGCGTGCAGGGCGGTGCCGTGTGCCTGGCCGGTCAGGATCTGCTGTCACTGGATGACGCCGGCATGCGTGCGATACGCGGCGGGCAATTGGGCATGATTTTCCAGAACCCCAGCAGCCATCTCGACCCGCTGATGCGCATCGGCGAGCAGATCGCCGAGGGTATTCGCCTGCACCAGGGCGCGTCGAAAAAAGACGCCCGACGACACGCCATCGACGTACTGCGCCAAGTGGGTATTCCCGATCCACAGGCGCGCGTCGACAACTATCCTCACGAGTTTTCCGGCGGCATGCGCCAGCGCGCCATGATCGCCGTGGCCTTGGGCTGCAACCCAAGGGTACTGATCGCCGACGAGCCGACCACCGCCCTGGATGTGACCGTCCAGGCGCAAATCCTGCGTCTGTTGCTGGACCTGCGCGACCAGCGTGGCTTGTCGATCATCATGATCACCCACGACTTGGGCGTGGTGGCGCAAACCTGCGATTCCATCGCGGTGATGTACGCGGGGCGCCTGTGCGAACACGGCAGTAAGTACGACCTGCTGGCCCATCCGCAACATCCGTACACCGCTGGCCTGATTGACTGCCAGCCGGCCCACAGCAGTGGCCACGCCTTGTTGCGCACCATTCCCGGCCAGCCGCCGCTGCTGGATGCCTTGCCCGGCGGCTGCCGCTTCAATCCGCGCTGCCCGCAGGTCGGTGCCTTATGTACCGAGGTGCTGCCAGAAGGTGCCCGCGTAGCCTGTCACTATCCGCTGGGAGCGCGACCATGAGCCTGTTGCAGATCAAGGACCTGGAGGTACGCTTTGCGGCGTCCGGCAGCGGTTTGTTTGGCCTGAACACACAGTGGGTGAGGGCGGTGAACGGTGTGTCGCTGAACCTCGCAGCGGGCGAAACCCTCGGGTTGGTGGGCGAGTCCGGCAGCGGTAAAAGCACCCTTGGCCGGGCGATCCTGCACCTCAACCCGATCAGCGCCGGGCAGGTGTTGTTCGATGGCATCGACATGGCCCATGGCAGCGCGATCGACATCGCGCGTTTGCGCCATGAAACGGCGATGATCTTTCAGGACCCCTACGCCGCGTTGAACCCGCGCCAGACCATCGGCGAAACCATCGCCGAGGTGCTGCGGGTGCAGCGCAAAGTCCCCGCAGAGCGCATCCCGGCGCGCGTCAACGAACTGCTTGAACTTGTCGGCTTGCGCCCCGAACTGGCCAGTCGAAAACCCGGCTCCCTCAGTGGCGGTCAATGCCAGCGCGTCGGCATTGCTCGCGCCTTGGCGGTGGAGCCGCGCCTGATCATCGCCGATGAGTGCGTGGCGGCGCTGGATGTGTCGATCCAGGGGCAGATCATCAATCTGCTGTTGGAACTGCAACAGCGCATGAACCTGGCCATCCTGTTTATCGCCCATGACTTGGCCATCGTGCGGCGCCTGTGCGACCGCGTGGCGGTGATGTACTTGGGCAAGATCGTCGAGGAAGGGCCCGTTGAGGCAGTGTTCAGCGCGCCGCGCCATCCCTATACGGCGGCGTTGATCCAGGCGATTCCGGAGATCGATCCGCATCGGCCATTGCCTGCAGAACCTTTGCCCGGTGAGCCACCGAGCCCACTGAATTTGCCCACCGGCTGCGCCTTTCACCCACGTTGCCGGTATGCGCGCGCCATGTGTTCCGTGGCGTCGCCGCCTACTCATTTCCTGCACGAGCATCGATACAGTTGCGTGCTTGAATCACCTTTGCTTTGACCCTTCCCTGCCATTCATGAACAAGGAGTTATGACATGCAATCCCGTCACTTGAAGTTGCTCGCCGCCGCTACGCTTACGGCTTGGTCGCTGACCGCTGGTTTGGCCCAGGCCGCTGGCGTCCTGACTATTGGCTGCCGAGAAGACAGCACCACGTTCGACCCGATCAAAAGCGCGCAAAACCGCGACACCTGGGTGTTCGCCAACGTCTACGACACCCTGGTGCGCGTGGATAACCTGGGCACCAAGATGGAACCGGGCCTGGCCGAAAGCTGGGACATTTCCAAGGACGGCCTGACTTACACCTTCAAACTGCGCGATGCGAAATTCTCTGACGGCTCGCCGATCACCGCTGAAGATGCGGCGTTTAGCCTGCTGCGCATCCGCGATAACAAAGCCTCGCTGTGGGCGGACCCTTTCAACCTGATCAACACGGCCAACGCCGCCGACCCGAAAACCCTGGTCGTCACCTTGAAGACGCCTGCCGTGGCGTTCCTCTCGCAACTGGCTTCCCCGACGGTTTCGATCCTGTCGGAAAAAGCCATGACCAAGATGGGCGAAGACGCTTACTCGGAAAACCCGGTGACATCCGGCGCATTTACCGTGGAGGAGTGGCGCAAGGGCGATCGGGTGATCCTGAAGAAGAACCCGAACTTCTGGCAGGCCAAGAATGTGAGCCTGGATGGCGTGGAGTGGGTCTCGGTGACCGACGACAACACGCGCATGCGCATGGTGCAGAACAACGAGCTGGACACGGCGATCTTCGTGCCGTTCTCCCGGGTTGAAGAGCTGAAGAAAGACAAGAACGTGGTGATCCACGCCGACCCTTCCACCCGTGAAGATCACCTGTTGATCAACCACGCCCATGGCCTGCTGGCCAAGCCGGAAGTCCGTCAGGCGCTGGACATGGCCATCGACAAACAATCGCTGGTCAAGACCGCCACCTACGGTCAGGGCACCGTGGCCTATTCCTACATTCCAAAAGGTTCGCTGTACCACTACGCCAACAACCTGCAACGCCCGTACGACCCGGCCGAAGCCAAGAAATTACTGGCTGCTGCCGGTGCCAAGGACTTGAAGCTGAACTACGTGGTCAACGCCGGCAATGAGGCTGACGAGCAGATCGCGGTGATCATCAAGGACCAATTGGCCAAAGTCGGCGTCACCGCCAACCTGCAGAAGGTCGACCCGACTCAAAGTTGGCAGATGCTGGTGGACGGTGAGTACGATATTTCCGTGATGTACTGGACCAACGACATCCTCGACCCGGACCAGAAGACCACCTTTGTGCTGGGCCACGACACCAACCAGAACTACATGACCCGCTACAAGAACGACAAGGTCAAGGACCTGGTGGCTGCGGCGCGGATTGAGGCGGACCCGGTCAAGCGTGAGCAGATGTATGTGGAGCTGCAAAAACTGGCGAAACAGGATGTGAACTGGATCGACTTGTACTACAGCCCCTACATCAACATCTCACGCAATAACGTGAGCAATTTCCTGCAAAATCCGCTGGGGCGCTTCACCCTTGAGGAAGTGGTGAAGAACTAAGTAAACCCAATGTGGGGCGAGACCTGTGATGAGCGGGCTTGCCCCGCGCGGGGCTGCGAAGCAGCCCCGGTACAGCCAGCGCGATCTGACAGAGAGATCGCGCTGGCAGGTTTTGGGGCCGCTTTGCAGCCCCGTGCGGGGCAAGCCCGCTCACTACAAAAGCCAACTCACACAGCGAGTTGGGTGTCAGATGTTACTGCGCATCAAACGCCTGCCCATTGATGCCGGCACTGTCCGGCCCCATCAGGTACAGGTACACCGGCATGATCTCTTCCGGCGCCGGCCTTTCCATCGGGTTCTCCCCCGGATACGCCTGGGCCCGCATGCTGGTACGAGTGCCGCCAGGGTTGATGCTGTTGGCCCGCACCGCTGCCACATCTTCAAGCTCATCCGCCAAGGTCTGCATCAAGCCTTCAGTGGCAAACTTCGACACCCCATAAGCGCCCCAGTACGCGCGGCCCTTGCGCCCTACGCTGCTGGAGGTGAACACCACCGACGCATCCTGGGACAGCTTGAGCAGCGGCAACAAGGTGCTGGTGAGCATGAACATTGCGTTGACGTTGATGTGCATCACCCGCATGAAGTTCTCACCGGAGAGCTGCTCGATGGGCGTGCGCGGGCCGATGATCGAGGCGTTGTGCAGCAGGCCGTCGAGGTGGCCGAATTCTTTTTCGATCATGGCTGCCAGCTCATCGTATTGATGGGGCAGGGCGGTCTCCAGGTTGAATGGGATCACCACTGGCTGCGGGTTGCCGGCCGCTTCGATTTCGTCGTAGACCTGGGCCAGATTGGCTTCGGTTTTGCCTAACAGCAGCACGGTAGCGCCATGGGCGGCATAGGTTTTTGCCGCCGCCGCGCCAATCCCGCGACCGGCGCCGGTCACCAGGATGACCCGGTCTTTGAGCAGTTCTGGACGTGCAGAGTAATCAAACATAAAAAGCCTCGACAGAATTCAGCAGGTTACAAACAGCGAGCTGGAAAACACTGAAGATCCCCTGTGGGAGGGGCTTGCCCCCGATAGTGGTGTATCAGTCAACAAATGCAGTGACTGACACACTGCAATCGGGGGCAAGTCGAATCGTCGAACCGCCCCTCCCACATTTGGATCTTTATCAATCACTAAGGCCGGTGAGCCATTAGCAACTGCACAGTGCGTTATCCAGCACCTTGCGCAGTTCCAGTGGGTGATCCACCACTACATCTGCGCCCCAGTGGCGTGGGTTGTCGTCCGGGTGGATATAGCCGTAGCTGACCGCCGCCGTGCGCGTGCCGGCATCGCGGCCGGACTCGATGTCGCGCAGGTCATCGCCCACGAACAACACGCTGGCCGGGTCCAGGCCGAGCATCTTGCACGCCAGGATCATCGGTTCCGGGTCCGGCTTGCTGTTTGTCACGTGGTCCGGGCAGATCAGCAGGGCCGAACGCTCGGCCAGGCCCAACTGCTGCATGATCGGTTCGGCGAAGCGCAATGGCTTGTTGGTGACGACGCCCCAGACCAGCTTGGCCTTCTCGATGTCTTCCAGAAGCTCGGCCATGCCGTCGAACAGCTTGCTGTGCACCGCGCAGTCCTTCAGGTAGCGCTCCAGGAATTCCTGGCGCAGTTCCTCAAAGCCCGGTGACTCCGGGTCCATCGAGAAAGTCACGGCGACCATCGCCCGCGCACCGCCGGAAATTTCATCGCGAATATGCTGCGGGTTGATCGGCGCCAGGTCGCGGTCGGCGCGCATGGCCTGGCAGATGGCGATGAAGTCCGGCGCGGTGTCCAGCAAGGTACCGTCCATATCGAAGAGAACCGCTCGCAACTTCACAGGCTTACTCCTCGCGCAGGGTCTGGATCATGTAGTTGACGTCAACGTCGCTGGCCAGTTTGTAGTGCTTGGTCAGCGGGTTGTAGGTCAGGCCGATGATGTCCTTGACGGTCAGCCCAGCCTGGCGGCTCCAGGCGCCCAGTTCGGACGGGCGGATGAATTTCTTGAAGTCATGGGTGCCGCGCGGCAGCAGCTTCATGATGTATTCGGCGCCAATGATCGCGAACAGGTAGGCCTTGGGGTTGCGGTTGATGGTGGAGAAGAACACCTGGCCGCCGGGCTTGACCATGCGGAAGCAGGCGCGGATCACCGAGGAGGGATCCGGTACGTGCTCAAGCATCTCAAGGCAGGTGACCACGTCGAACTGCTCGGGCATCTCTTCAGCCAGGTCTTCGGCTGTGATCTGGCGGTATTCCACGTTCACGCCGGACTCCAACTGGTGCAGTTGTGCCACGGCCAGCGGCGCTTCACCCATGTCGATCCCCATCACCGTGGCGCCGCGCTGGGCCATGGCTTCGCTGAGGATGCCGCCGCCGCAGCCGACGTCCAGCACCTTCTTGCCGGCCAGGTTGACGCGTTCGTCAATCCAGTTGACCCGCAGCGGGTTGATGTCGTGGAGGGGTTTGAACTCGCTTTCGCGGTCCCACCAGCGGTGGGCCAAGGCTTCAAACTTGGCGATTTCTGCGTGGTCGACGTTGCTCATGGTGAATCCTCTAAATCTGATAAATCGGTTTGTCGGTCCTGAACACTC
Organism: Pseudomonas sp. H1_D04; assembly: GCF_054683855.1. NCBI lineage: Bacteria > Pseudomonadati > Pseudomonadota > Gammaproteobacteria > Pseudomonadales > Pseudomonadaceae > Pseudomonas > Pseudomonas sp. H1_D04. The sequence continues at coordinate 421,825 of NZ_CP162826.1, read as the reverse complement.
AGGTTCAGAGCCAGCGTTATTCGGTGTGCCCGCTGATGCGTTTTCCCCAGGCAATGGCCGTGGCGGTCAACTGTTGTTCATCCATGCGGGTGAGTTGCCGATCGTCGAGCAACTGCTTGCCGGCGACCCAAAGGTGTTTCACGCAATCGCGCCCGGTGGCATATATAAGCTGTGAGACCGGATCGTAGATCGGTTGTTGCGCCAGCCCTGTGAGATCGAAGGCGACCATATCCGCCGCCTTGCCCACTTCCAGGGAGCCAATCTCGCTTTCCAGGCCCATGGCCCGCGCACCGTTGAGCGTAGCCATACGCAATGCACGGTGCGCGTCCAGCGCGGTGGCCGAGCCGGCGACGGCCTTGGCCAGCATCGCAGCGGTGCGGGTTTCGCCCAACAGGTCCAGGTCATTGTTGCTGGCGGCGCCATCGGTGCCGATGGCCACATTGACCCCAGCCTGCCACAGACGCTCCACCGGGCAGAAGCCGCTGGCCAGTTTAAGGTTGGATTCCGGGCAATGGATAACGCTGGTGTTGCTTTCTACCAGCAAAGCCAGGTCGTCCTCGCTGATTTGAGTCATATGAACGGCCTGGAAGCGCGGCCCCAGTAATCCGAGGCGGCCCAAGCGTGCCAGCGGGCGTTCGCCGGTCTGTTCGACGGCTTGCTGCACCTCGAAGGCGGTTTCGTGCACGTGCATATGGATCGCGGCGTCCAGCTCTTCGGCGATCACCCGAATCTTTTCAAGATTGGCATCGCACACGGTATAGGGCGCGTGGGGGCCGAACGTAATCTTGATGCGCGGGTGGTGCTTGAGGTCGCCGAACAGCTCGATGCCCTGGCGGATCGCCTCATCGGCGGTACTGGCGCCGGGAATCGGGAAGTCGAGGATCGGAATCGCGATCTGTGCACGCATGCCGCTGTTGTGCACGCAATCGCTGGCGACCTTGGGGTAGAAGTACATGTCGGAGAAGCAAGTGATGCCGCCCTTGAGTTGCTCGGCGATGGCCAGGTCGGTGCCATCACGCACGAAGGCTTCATCGACCCACTTGGCTTCGGCGGGCCAGATGTGTTTTTCCAGCCAGGTCATCAAGGGCAGGTCATCGGCCAGGCCGCGAAACAGGCTCATCGCCGCGTGCCCGTGGGCGTTGATCAGGCCTGGGCTGAGCAGCATCCCCGGCAGTTCGCGCACCTCAGTGGCTGACAGCTTCAAGGCAGCGGCCCGCGGCCCGATAAAGGCAATGCGCCCATCGCGGATGCCCACGCCATGTTCCTTGAGCACCACGCCAGCAGGTTCGACAGGTACCAGCCAGGTTGGCAGTAGCAGTAAGTCGAGCGGGGCGGCAGTGGAGGTCATCGCAGGCTTCTTCCCGGGCAGCTATAAAAGAAGCGCGAAGTATACCCGAGCGTCCTGGCTGGCGGATCGCTATAATCGGCGGCTTTTGTTCATGAGTGCGGAGTAAGGGATGCGCGACCGACTGTTGGCAGCGGAGAAAGTGAAGGCCATCGATTGGCGTGATGGCACGCTGCACCTGCTCGATCAGCGTGCCTTGCCGTCCCAGGAAAACTGGGTGGCCTGCTCCACGGTCGACGACGTGGCTGCCGCCATTCGCGCCATGGTGGTGCGTGGTGCGCCGGCCATCGGTATCAGTGCGGCCTATGGCTTGGTACTGGCCGCCCGTGATCGTATGGCCGAGGGCGAAGACTGGCAGGCTGCGTGGGAGGAGGATTACGCACTGCTGGCCGATACTCGTCCCACAGCGTCGAACCTGTTCTGGGCCCTCAAGCGCATGCGCGATCGCCTGGATCGCATCAAGATGCACGCCGATCCGCTGGCAGTCCTGGAAGCAGAGGCCATCGCGATCCATGAAAGTGACCGCGAAGCCAACCTTGTGATGGCGCAGTTGGGCGTTGAGCGGATTCGCAAGCACCAGGGTAACGCTCAGGCGATCCTGACCCATGGCAATGCCGGCGCGTTGGCGACGGGCGGTGTCGGCACGGCCCTCGGGGTTGTGCGTGCGGCCTTCTTGGAGGGCTTGGTTGAACACGTCTATGCCAATGAAACCCGGCCCTGGCTGCAAGGTTCGCGGCTGACGGCCTGGGAGTTGGCGGGTGAGGGCATCCCTGTCACGGTCAATGCCGACTCGGCGGGCGCGCATATCCTCAAGACCAAAGGCGTGACCTGGGTGATCGTCGGGGCTGACTGTATTGCGGCCAATGGAGATGTGGTCAGCACGATCGGCACGTACCAGTTGGCGGTGTGTGCCATGCATCACGGCGTGCGGTTTATGGTGGTGGCACCGAGTTCGACCTTGGATCTGATGATGGCCACTGGCGAAGATGTTGCGTTGGAAGAGCGCGATCCCGGTGAGCTGCTGGAGGTCAACGGGAAGCGCCTGGAGGTTAATGCGTTTAACCCGGTATTTGATGTGACTCCGGCCGACCTGATTGATGTGATTGTGACTGAGAAGGGCGTGGTTGAGCGGCCGGATACGGCGAAATTGGCCAAGCTGATGTGCCGTAAGCGGCTGCATTGAGGGCTGCGGTGTCTGTGAAATGGCTATCGGGGGCAAGCCCCTCCCACACTTGAATGGCGAACACAGTCAAAATGCATGAGGGGGCTTGCCCCCGATTGGCCCTGAAAGTCAATAAAACCCTCGGATCCGCCCTCAAAAAAAAGCACCACCCCATCTCTGAGCCCCTCTCGTCCCCCTCAAGCCTGTCATCCGTCAAATTACTAGTCTCCATGCGCATCAGGGGGATAGGTGCGTGGCGGCGATTGTGATAACATCCGGCGGTTTCCAGGGCCGCCCCGAGGGGTTGCCTATAACGTGCAGATCCGTGTCATAACTCGTTGATTTGTCGTAAGTCGTTGTCAGGCACTCTGTCGGCAGCGGCGAGCTTCGTTCGTCCCATATGGATGTGACGAGGTTTCACCCGAAAAAGGAATCAGGCTTCTCATGGGCGAACTGGCCAAAGAAATCCTCCCGGTCAATATCGAAGACGAGCTGAAACAGTCCTACCTCGACTACGCGATGAGCGTAATTGTCGGTCGGGCACTGCCTGATGCGCGCGATGGCTTGAAGCCCGTGCACCGGCGTGTGCTGTTCGCGATGAGCGAGCTGGGTAACGACTGGAACAAGCCGTACAAGAAATCTGCCCGTGTTGTCGGTGACGTGATCGGTAAGTATCACCCTCACGGCGACACTGCGGTGTACGACACCATCGTACGTATGGCCCAGCCGTTTTCCCTGCGCTACCTGCTGGTAGACGGCCAGGGTAACTTCGGTTCCGTCGACGGCGACAACGCCGCTGCCATGCGATACACCGAAGTGCGCATGACCAAGCTGGCGCATGAGCTGCTGGCTGACCTGCACAAAGAAACTGTGGACTGGGTGCCGAACTACGACGGCACCGAAATGATCCCGGCTGTCATGCCTACCCGGATCCCCAACCTGCTGGTCAACGGTTCCAGCGGTATCGCCGTGGGCATGGCGACCAACATCCCGCCGCACAACCTCGGCGAAGTCATCGACGGTTGCCTGGCCCTCATCGACAACCCTGAGCTGACCGTCGATGAGTTGATGCAGTACATCCCGGGTCCGGACTTCCCGACCGCCGCGATCATCAACGGTCGCGCCGGCATCATCGAAGCCTACCGCACTGGCCGTGGCCGCATTTACATGCGCGCCCGCTCGATGATCGAAGACATCGACAAGGTCGGTGGCCGTCAGCAAATCGTCATCACCGAGCTCCCTTACCAGTTGAACAAGGCGCGTCTGATCGAAAAGATCGCCGAGCTGGTTAAAGAGAAGAAACTCGAAGGCATCACCGAGCTGCGCGACGAATCCGACAAAGACGGTATGCGCGTAGTGATCGAGCTGCGTCGTGGCGAAGTGCCTGAGGTGATCCTCAACAACCTCTATGCCCAGACCCAGCTGCAAAGCGTGTTTGGTATCAACGTGGTTGCCCTGATCGACGGCCGCCCGCGCATCCTGAACCTCAAGGATCTGCTGGAAGCCTTCGTGCGTCACCGTCGCGAAGTAGTGACCCGCCGCACCGTATTCGAACTGCGCAAGGCCCGCGAGCGTGGCCACATTCTGGAAGGCCAGGCGGTTGCGCTGTCGAACATCGACCCGGTTATCGCCCTGATCAAAGCCTCGCCGACACCATCGGAAGCGAAAGAAGCGCTGATCAAGATGCCGTGGGAATCCAGCGCCGTCGTGGCGATGGTTGAACGTGCCGGTGCTGACTCGTGCCGCCCGGAGACACTGGACCCGCAATACGGTCTGCGTGACGGCAAGTACTTCCTGTCGCCGGAACAGGCCCAGGCTATCCTGGAACTGCGTCTGCACCGTCTGACCGGCCTTGAGCACGAGAAGCTGCTGGCCGAGTACCAGGAAATTCTCAACCAGATCGGCGAGTTGATCCGCATCCTCAACAGCGCCGTGCGCCTGATGGAAGTGATCCGCGAAGAACTGGAAGTAATCCGCGCCGAATACGGCGACGTGCGCCGCACCGAAATTCTCGATGCCCGTCTTGATCTGACCCTGGGTGACATGATCCCGGAAGAAGAGCGCGTGGTTACTATCTCCCACGGCGGCTATGCCAAGACCCAGCCATTGGCTGCGTACCAGGCCCAGCGTCGCGGCGGTAAAGGTAAATCGGCTACTGGCGTGAAGGATGAGGACTACATCGCTCACCTGCTGGTCGCCAACAGCCACACCACGCTGCTGCTGTTCTCCAGCAAGGGCAAGGTGTACTGGCTCAAAACCTACGAAATTCCGGAAGCGTCCCGCGCCGCCCGTGGTCGTCCGCTGGTCAACCTGCTGCCACTGGACAGTGATGAATACATCACCACCATGCTGCCGGTAGACGAATACACCGAAGGTCACTTCATCTTCATGGCAACTGCCAAAGGCACCGTGAAGAAGACCCCGCTCGAATCCTTCAGCCGCCAGCGCAGCGTGGGCCTGATCGCCCTGGAACTGGACGAAGGCGACGTATTGATCAGCGCGGCCATCACCGACGGCGAGCGTGAAGTCATGCTGTTCTCCGACGGCGGCAAGGTTACGCGCTTCAAGGAATCCGACGTTCGCGCCATGGGCCGTACCGCCCGCGGTGTGCGCGGCATGCGTCTGCCGGAAGGGCAGAAGCTGATTTCGATGCTGATCCCGGAAGAAGGCAGCCAAATCCTCACCGCTTCTGCGCGTGGTTATGGCAAGCGTACGGCCATCGGCGAGTTCCCGGAGTACAAACGTGGTGGCCAGGGCGTTATTGCCATGGTCAGCAACGATCGCAACGGCCGTCTGGTCGGCGCGGTACAGGTGCTCGACGGCGAGGAGATCATGCTGATTTCCGACCAGGGCACCCTGGTACGTACCCGTGTGGCAGAAGTGTCGAGCCTGGGTCGCAACACCCAAGGCGTGACGCTTATCAAGCTGGCCAGCGACGAGACACTGGTAGGCCTGGAACGTGTCCAGGAACCATCGGAAGTTGAAGGCGAAGAGCTGGACGAGGCCGATGCCGAGTTCGCAGGTGAGGTCATGGCGAGTGGCGATGATATCGTCGACGAGCCAACCCTCGATGCTGCCGCAGACGAAGAAGAACCGCAGGAATAAGCGGACACAAAGGGGGCGGATGAAGATTCGCCCCCTTGTTGTTTGTCCCTTGTGAAATATTGAAATCCCGATTTATTGCACCACCCCACCAGATCAGAGTGAGATTGGATGTGAGCAAGAGAGCCTATAACTTCTGTGCCGGTCCCGCGGCGCTTCCTGAAGCAGTCCTGCAGCGTGCGCAGGGTGAACTCCTCGACTGGCATGGAAAAGGCCTCTCCGTGATGGAAATGAGCCATCGCAGCGATGAGTTCGTATCCATTGCTACCAAGGCCGAGCAGGATCTGCGCGACTTGCTGGACATTCCATCCAATTACAAAGTGCTGTTCCTGCAGGGTGGCGCGAGCCAGCAGTTCGCCCAGATCCCGCTGAACCTGCTGCCGGAAGACGGCACTGCCGACTACATCGACACCGGTATCTGGGGGCAGAAGGCTATTGAAGAGGCCTCGCGCTACGGTCACGTCAACGTTGCCGGCACCGCCAAGCCCTACGACTACTTCGCCATCCCAGGTCAGAACGAATGGAAGCTGTCGAAGGATGCGGCCTACGTGCACTACGTCGCGAACGAAACCATTGGCGGCCTGGAGTTCGACTGGGTGCCGGAAGTCGGCGACGTTCCGCTGGTGTGCGACATGTCCTCGGACATCCTCTCGCGGCCTATCGATGTGTCCAAGTACGGCATGATCTATGCCGGCGCGCAGAAGAACATCGGTCCAAGTGGCATCCTGGTTAACATCGTTCGTGAAGACCTGCTGGGCCGCGCCCGTTCGCTGTGCCCGACCATGCTCAACTACAAGGTCGCAGCCGACAACGGATCGATGTACAACACCCCGCCGGCGTTCTCCTGGTACCTGTCCGGCCTGGTATTCGAGTGGCTGAAAGAGCAGGGCGGTGTCGCCGCCATGGGCAAGCTCAACGAAGAGAAGAAGCGCACCCTGTACGACTTCATTGACGCCAGCGGCCTGTATAGCAACCCCATCAATCCAAGCGACCGCTCGTGGATGAACGTGCCGTTCCGCCTGGCTGACGACCGTCTGGACAAACCATTCCTGGCCGGTGCCGACGCGCGCGGCCTGTTGAACCTCAAGGGCCACCGTTCGGTGGGTGGCATGCGCGCCTCCATCTATAACGCTGTCGACATCCACGCGATCAATGCGCTGGTTGCCTACATGGCAGAGTTCGAAAAGGAACACGGCTAATGTCTGAACAAGAGCTCAAGGCCCTGCGTGTACGCATTGACAGCCTGGATGAGAAAGTCCTGGAGCTGATCAGTGAACGTGCGCGGTGCGCCCAGGAAGTGGCACGGGTGAAGATGGCGTCCCTCGCTGAAGGCGAAGTGCCGGTGTTCTACCGCCCCGAGCGTGAAGCTCAGGTGCTCAAACGCGTGATGGAGCGTAACAAGGGGCCGCTGGGCAACGAAGAGATGGCGCGGTTGTTCCGTGAAATCATGTCGTCGTGCCTGGCGCTTGAGCAGCCGCTGAAGGTTGCTTATCTCGGTCCTGAGGGTACGTTTACCCAGGCGGCGGCCATGAAGCACTTCGGCCACGCTGTGATCAGCAAGCCGATGGCGGCCATCGACGAAGTGTTCCGTGAAGTGGCGGCCGGTGCGGTGAATTTTGGCGTGGTGCCAGTGGAAAACTCCACTGAAGGCGCGGTCAATCACACCCTGGACAGCTTCCTTGAGCACGACATGGTGATCTGCGGCGAAGTCGAGCTGCGTATCCACCATCACCTGCTGGTGGGCGAGAACACCAAGACCGACAGCATCAGCCGCATCTATTCCCACGCCCAGTCCCTGGCCCAGTGCCGAAAGTGGCTGGATGCCCATTACCCTAATGTCGAGCGCGTGGCGGTATCCAGCAACGCCGAAGCGGCCAAGCGTGTCAAAGGTGAGTGGAACTCGGCGGCGATTGCCGGTGATATGGCCGCAGGTCTTTATGGCTTGACGCGTCTAGCCGAAAAAATCGAGGACCGTCCGGACAACTCCACGCGCTTCCTGATGATCGGCAGCCAGGAAGTGCCGCCGACCGGCGACGACAAGACCTCGATCATCGTCTCGATGAGCAACAAGCCTGGCGCGCTGCATGAACTGCTGGTGCCGTTTCACGACAACGGGATTGACCTGACGCGCATCGAGACTCGTCCTTCGCGCAGCGGTAAATGGACGTACGTGTTCTTTATCGATTTCATCGGCCATCACCGCGACCCGCTGGTCAAAGGTGTGCTGGAGAAAATCAGTCAAGAGGCCGTGGCGCTCAAGGTGCTGGGCTCTTACCCGAAAGCGGTTTTGTGAGGCGTTAACATGAGTGGCAACTTCCTCGCCCTGGCTCAGCCGGGCGTGCAACAACTGTCGCCTTACGTTCCGGGCAAGCCTGTGGACGAGCTGGCGCGTGAGTTGAACCTGGATCCGTCGAAGATCGTCAAGCTGGCGAGCAACGAGAACCCGCTGGGCCCTAGCCCCAAAGTGCTGGCGGCGATTCGTGAGGAACTGACCGAGCTGACCCGTTACCCGGATGGCAACGGCTTCGCCCTGAAGTCGTTGTTGGCGGAAAAGTGCCGGGTCGATCTGAACCAAGTGACCCTGGGTAACGGCTCCAATGACATCCTTGAGCTGGTCGGTCGCGCTTACTTGGCGCCAGGCCTGAATGCGGTGTTCAGTGAACATGCGTTCGCGGTTTACCCGATTGTCACTCAGGCCGTCGGTGCTGACGCGCGCGTGATTCCTGCCAAGGATTGGGGGCATGACTTGCCAGCAATGCTGGCAGCAATCGACGCCCAGACCCGCGTCGTGTTCATCGCCAATCCGAATAACCCGACGGGTACCTGGTTCGATGAGCAGGCGCTCAACGAATTCCTGCAGGATGTGCCCGAGCACGTGCTGGTCGTGCTGGACGAGGCCTACATCGAATACGCAGAAGGCAGCGACCTGCCGGACGGCCTGGATTTCCTGGCGGCGTATCCGAACCTGCTGGTGTCGCGCACTTTCTCCAAGGCTTACGGCCTTGCTTCGCTGCGGGTTGGCTATGGTCTGTCCACGGCGGTGGTAGCTGATGTGCTGAACCGAGTACGCCAACCGTTCAACGTCAACAGCCTCGCCTTGGCGGCGGCTTGTGCGGCGGTGAAGGATGCCGAGTACCTGGAAGAAGGTCGGCGCATCAACGAAAACGGCATGCTGCAGTTGCAGGAAGGCTTGCGTGAGTTGGGCCTGGGCTGGATTCCGTCCAAGGGCAACTTTATTTGCGTCGACCTCGGCCAAGTGGCCGCGCCTGTTTTCCAGGGTCTGTTGCGCGAAGGTGTGATCGTGCGTCCGGTGGCTAACTACGGCATGCCCAACCACCTGCGCATCACCATCGGCTTGCCGGCTGAAAACAGCCGCTTCCTGGAAGCGCTGGCCAAGGTTCTGGCTCGTGGTTGATGTCACTGCATTGCAACCTGCTGTGCCTATGATCGGTCGCCTGGTGGTGGTCGGCCTGGGGTTGATCGGCGGCTCCTTCGCCAAAGGCCTGCGTGAAAGTGGGCTATGCGGTGAAGTGGTCGGCGTCGACCTGGACCCTCAATCGCGCAAGCTAGCGGTTGAGCTGGGCGTGGTGGATCGCTGTGAAGCGGACCTGGCGCTCGCGTGTCATGGCGCGGATGTGATCCAGCTAGCGGTACCGATCCTGGCCATGGAGAAGTTGCTGGCGTTGTTGGCGGGTATGGACTTGGGGCAGGCGATTCTCACGGATGTCGGCAGTGCCAAAGGCAATGTGGTGCGCGCGGCGCAACTTGCATTTGGCGGGATGCCCGCGCGCTTCGTACCGGGCCACCCGATTGCAGGTTCCGAGCAGAGCGGGGTGGAGGCGTCCAATGCGCAGTTGTTCCGTCGGCATAAAGTGATCCTGACGCCGTCGGAGCAAACCGATCCCGCTGCGTTGGCGGTGGTGGATCGTCTGTGGCGTGAGTTGGGGGCGGACGTCGAGCATATGCAAGTCGAGCGCCATGACGAAGTGCTAGCGGCAACCAGTCATTTACCGCATTTGCTGGCATTTGGTCTGGTGGACTCTTTGGCCAAGCGCAATGAGAACTTGGATATTTTCCGCTACGCAGCCGGTGGTTTCCGCGATTTCACGCGAATTGCCGGCAGCGACCCGGTGATGTGGCACGACATCTTTCTCGCCAATCGCGAAGCGGTGTTGCGTACTCTGGACACTTTCCGCAGTGATCTCGACGCCCTGCGCGATGCAGTGGATGCGGGTGATGGTCATCAATTGTTGGGCGTGTTCACCCGTGCGCGGGTGGCGCGTGAGCATTTCAGCAAGATCCTGGCGCGCCGGGCCTATGTGGAAACCGCTGTGAGCGCCGACGAGTTGACCTTTGTCGCCAACCCGGGTGGCCGCCTGAGCGGACGCATCCGTGTGCCGGGCGATAAGTCGATTTCTCATCGGTCAATCATGTTGGGCTCATTGGCCGACGGCGTGACCGAGGTCGAAGGCTTCCTTGAGGGCGAAGATGCTCTGGCGACCTTGCAGGCGTTTCGTGACATGGGAGTGGTCATTGAAGGTCCGCACCATGGGCGCGTGACCATTCATGGCGTGGGCTTGAATGGCTTGAAGCCGGCGCCGGGGCCGATTTACCTGGGGAACTCGGGCACGTCCATGCGGCTGTTGTCCGGCATGCTGGCAGCGCAAAGCTTTGACAGCGTGTTGACTGGCGATGCGTCGTTGTCCAAGCGCCCAATGAGCCGCGTGGCCAAGCCGCTGCGGGAGATGGGCGCAGTGATCGAAACCGGGCCGCAAGGACGTCCGCCGCTGACCATTCGTGGTGGGCAGTCGCTCAAAGGTTTGGACTATGTGTTGCCGATGGCCAGCGCCCAGGTCAAATCCTGTTTGTTGCTGGCCGGGCTATACGCCAAAGGCAAGACCGCAGTGACCGAGCCAGCACCTACTCGCGATCATACCGAGCGCATGTTGCGCGGTTTTGGCTATCCCGTGAGGGTGCAGGGTGCTACCGCAGCGGTTGAGTCGGGTCATACGCTGACTGCTACCCGTATTGAGGTGCCGGGGGATATTTCCTCGGCGGCGTTTTTTATGGTGGCTGCGTCGATTGCCGAGGGTTCCGAGTTATTGCTGGAACATGTCGGCATCAACCCTACCCGTACCGGGGTGATTGATATCCTGCGGCTGATGGGGGCAGATATCAGCCTGGAGCACCAGCGCGAAGTCGGTGGAGAACCTGTCGCAGACCTGCGTGTGCGTGCTGCGGTTCTGAAGGGTATCGAGATCCCGGAAGCGCTCGTGCCGTTGGCCATCGATGAGTTTCCGGTGTTGTTTATTGCGGCGGCCTGCGCTGAAGGTCGGACCGTTCTGCGTGGGGCTCAGGATTTGCGCGTGAAGGAGTCCGACCGTATCCAGGTGATGGCCGACGGTCTGCTCACGCTAGGCGTGAAGTGTGAAGCTACCCCTGATGGGATTATCATTGACGGTGGCCTGATGGGCGGTGGTGAAGTCCATGCCCATGGCGATCACCGGATTGCCATGGCGTTCAGCGTAGCGTCCCTGCGGGCGACTGCGCCGATCCGTATCCGCGACTGCGCCAATGTTGCTACGTCCTTTCCGAATTTTCTTACACTGTGTGCCCAAGTCGGCATCCGTGTTGCCCAAGAGGCTCAATTGTGAATATCAAAGCACCGGTGATTACCATCGACGGGCCAAGCGGCTCGGGCAAAGGCACCATCGCCGGCATCCTGGCCAAGCGCCTGGGTTGGTGTCTGCTGGATTCCGGCGCGCTGTACCGGTTGCTGGCGTTTGCCGCACGCAACCATGGCGTAGACCTGACCAATGAAGAGTCCCTGAAGCTGCTGGCGGCGCACCTAGATGTGCAGTTCGTCGGGGCGACGGAAGGTCATCCCCAGCGCATCATCCTGGAAGGGGATGATGTGACGGATGATTTGCGCAACGAGCAAGTCGGTTCCTGGGCATCCCAGGTTGCCGCGCTCCCAGCTGTGCGTGACGCGTTACTGCAGCGTCAGCGGGCTTTTCAGGAGCCGCCGGGCCTTGTGGCCGATGGTCGCGATATGGGTACCGTGGTGTTTCCCGAGGCACCGCTGAAGATTTTCCTGACGGCCAGCGCCGAGGAACGAGCTCGCCGCCGCTACTTGCAGTTGAAGGGCAAAGTCGATGGTGTTAGTCTGTCGAGTCTGCTAGATGAGATCCGTGCACGCGATGAGCGTGATACCCAGCGTGCAGTAGCCCCGCTAAAGCCGGCGGCTGATGCCATACAGTTGGATTCCACGGAGTTGTCCATCGAGCAGGTGCTGGAACGCATCTTGAGTGAAATCGCCATTCGCGATATCGCCGGGTGATCAAGAAGGCCGCAGGGGACCAGTCATAGTCCTGCGGTGGCTTCTTTTAACTGAAACTGACCCACGCCGTCTGGGGTGTGGAGATGGGCGTATTCTTCGCCCTTATCAACAGGAATTAAAATGAGCGAAAGCTTTGCGGAACTCTTTGAAGAAAGCCTAAAAACCCTGAACCTTCAGGCAGGCTCCATCATCACCGGTGTTATCGTTGATATCGATTACCAAGCTCGCTGGGTAACCGTTCACGCTGGTCTGAAGTCTGAAGCTCTGATCCCGCTGGAACAGTTCTACAACGATGCTGGCGATCTGACAATCAATGTCGGTGACGAAGTTCACGTTGCTCTGGACTCGGTTGAAGACGGTTTCGGTGAAACCAAGCTGTCCCGTGAAAAAGCCAAGCGCGCTGAATGCTGGATTGTTCTCGAAGCAGCCTTCGCAGCTGAAGAAGTGGTCAAGGGCGTTATCAACGGTAAGGTTAAAGGCGGCTTCACTGTCGACGTTAACGGCATCCGTGCGTTCCTGCCAGGTTCTTTGGTCGACGTTCGTCCTGTGCGCGACACCACGCACCTGGAAGGCAAAGAACTCGAATTCAAGGTCATCAAACTCGACCAGAAACGCAACAACGTTGTCGTTTCCCGTCGCAGCGTTCTGGAAGCAGAGAACTCCGCCGAGCGTGAAGCTCTGCTGGAATCCCTGCAGGAAGGCCAACAAGTCAAAGGTATCGTCAAAAACCTCACCGATTACGGCGCATTCGTCGATCTGGGTGGCGTCGATGGCCTGCTGCACATTACCGATATGGCTTGGAAGCGTATCAAGCATCCTTCCGAAATCGTCAACGTTGGCGACGAGATCGATGTAAAGGTTCTGAAATACGATCGTGAGCGTAACCGCGTTTCCCTGGGCTTGAAGCAGCTGGGCGAAGATCCATGGGTTGCTATCAAAGCTCGCTACCCAGAAAGCACTCGCGTTACCGCGCGTGTTACCAACCTGACCGACTACGGCTGCTTCGCTGAGCTGGAAGAAGGCGTGGAAGGCCTGGTACACGTTTCCGAAATGGACTGGACCAACAAGAACATCCATCCTTCGAAAGTCGTACAAGTCGGCGACGAAGTGGAAGTTATGGTTCTGGACATCGACGAAGAGCGTCGTCGTATCTCCCTGGGCATCAAGCAGTGCAAATCTAACCCATGGGAAGATTTCTCTGGCCAGTTCAACAAGGGCGATAAAATCTCCGGCACCATCAAGTCGATCACCGATTTCGGTATCTTCATTGGTCTGGACGGCGGCATCGACGGCCTGGTTCACCTGTCCGACATCTCCTGGAACGAAGTTGGCGAAGAAGCTGTTCGTCGTTTCAAGAAGGGCGACGAGCTGGACACCGTTATCCTGTCGGTTGACCCAGAGCGCGAGCGTATCTCCCTGGGTATCAAGCAACTGGAAAGCGATCCGTTCTCCGAGTACGTTCAAGAGAACGACAAAGGCGCAATCGTTAAAGGCACTGTGAAAGAAGTTGACGCCAAAGGCGCCATCATCGTTCTGGCCGACGATATCGAAGCGACTCTGAAAGCCTCCGAAATCAGCCGTGACCGCGTTGAAGACGCGCGCAACGTTCTGAAAGAAGGCCAGGAAGTAGAAGCCAAGATCATCAGCGTTGATCGCAAGAGCCGCGTGATCCAACTCTCCATCAAGTCGAAAGATGAAGTGGAAGAGAAAGAAGCAATCCAGAGCCTGAAATCGGCTCCGGAAGCTGCAACCGGCGAGACCACTATGGCCTCCCTGCTGCGCGAAGCAATGGCTAAGCAGAACTAAGTTCTGTAACGCTATAAAAAGGGCGACTTCGGTCGCCCTTTTTTGTGCCTGGAATTTGTTGATTTAACAAACGAGAACCAAGGCGCGCGGCTCAGTGTCAGAGTCACTATAGCCTTGAAAAAAGCTCGCCCGGAATAAGGATCTCAATGAACAAGCTTGTCGTGATGCTCGCATTGGTAATGCTTGTCGGCTGCTCTGTCACTAGCGCTAAAACTCACGTCAGGCGCGGTGTCAGCGGCATTGAGGTGGATTGCTCTGGCCTTGGTAATGATTGGGATAAGTGCGAACAGCGCGCCGCTCGTGAATGCAAGATGCAGGGCTACAAGGTTATCACCCGGTCAAGCGACGCCAAGGACGAAGAGGGCGACTATTTTTTCGGCTTGAACCCGGCTGGAGCTGTCACCCGCACGATGCTTGTGATCTGCAATTAGGCGCGTTACTTGTTCGATACTTATGTTTATTCAGCCAGGAGATAAGTTGAAACATGGGCTGTTCAAATTCATCAAGTCATGCTAAAACCTTCGAAGCGCTTTTCCTAGCTGCTTGAAAAAGAAGGGAAAAATATGACGAAGTCGGAGTTGATCGAACGAATTGTCACCCACCAAGGGCTGCTCTCGTCCAAAGATGTTGAGTTGGCTATCAAGACCATGCTTGAGCAAATGTCTCAGTGCCTGGCCACTGGGGATCGTATTGAGATTCGTGGGTTCGGGAGCTTTTCGCTGCACTATCGTGCGCCTCGTGTAGGTCGTAATCCAAAGACGGGCCAGTCAGTCAGCCTTGATGGGAAATTCGTGCCTCACTTCAAGCCGGGCAAGGAGTTGAGGGATAGGGTGAATGAAGACGAGGAAGACGGCGTCTGACTCGGCTATCTATTGTTATGGAGGCGAACGCTATGGCTAGAATATTACGGATTCTTTTAGGTGTGGTCTTAATGGTCATTACCTTTGCAGTCGTTGGGTTTGTTTTGGAAAATCAGCAGGCTGTTGTGCTCTCATTCTTTGGTTGGTCTACCGGTGAGGCCCCAGTAGCCGTGTTTGTTGTATTTGCGTTGATTATCGGCATGTTAATCGGTCCATTCTTAGGCCTGTTTAAGCGAAGCGCTGCGCCGCGTGACCTTGGTACGGCCAAGCGCTTATGAAGGGCGGGGGGCGGAGCATCCTTCGGGATGTGGCTGACGTCTTCGCTGATCCTGAGCTTAATCCATTGGAAATAGCTGCTTGTTAATTGGTTTGAATGGGTTCGTTATCAAGAAATTTTACGCACTCTTGCCTTTCCTTGTTCCTATTGCGTACGGTGCACTGCCGTAATTTTCGCCATAGCCGCTCAGATAATTCTTACAGTAAGTTCAGAGCTTTTACGAATGTAGTTGCTCTGTGTTGAATAAAAGGTTTTGCACTATAATAAATGGCCTTCTCAGTGATATCGGACCTGGCGCTAGTTATTTTATCTGTACAGTTCTCAATTTTATCGGGTTGGCATTTCTCAGGTAACGAACGAATCACTGCCGAGGATGTTGAAATTAAGGCCCTGCACCTTGAGGTCACTCGTGGGTGGCTGTTATGTCGCTGTTGCGTCACTGAGTAGAGTTGAGTGGCAAGGCGTAGTAATGACTAGCGCTCAACGTCGAATCTTCAAGACCCAGTGCTAAAACTTGGTGTGCTAAGTATCATGAAAAACCTATCAGAGCTAGGTAATTCAGATTTGATCAGTAGGTGGGTCAATGCTGTCTGCAAATGGATTATGAGAATAATAGCTGAATACTACACTGGGCTGCTATTGATTCATTCAATGATGTATGAAATCCATACATTTACGTACTTACCGATTCACGGCAGGCCTGTGTGAAATACCTATGTTATATGCTCGGTGTCTTAATTGTCTTCCCATTGAAGATTTTAAGCGTTGGTAGCGTGAACTATAAGTTTGATGAGATTTTGCTTGTTTTTATTTTTGTTATTTTGTTTTGTACTCGGCGTATAGCGTTTAGGCCATTGGTGTATTGTGGTTTAATATTTCTATACTTTGCATATGGCACGCTGGCTATATTGGATAGTGGTCTCGTTACTAATTATCAGGTTTACTTTCGCCTGCTTCAAATCGTGCTAATCATTGTTGTTATGTCAATTATGTCTGACGGCGAAAGGGTGAAGATGCTTAACGGTATTGCCAGTTGGGGACCAGTCTTCGCCTTATGTATAGTCTTCTATCTCATTTTTATATCTGGCTATTCTTTTGATCTGCTGTTTGGTAATCAACAGTACTACAAAGACTTTTTTAATGGTGAAAACACATTTTTGAGTGTGCACATAAACACTGTCGGTACGATTTTGCTATTGTCGATCTATCTGAACTTGTTAAAGTTCCAGGTAACTAGAAATAAAGTATACATATTGCTTTCTGCTATTATGCTGTTGCCTTCGATAATGCTTTTGTCCAAGGGGGACCTGCTTGCCATTTTAATAGCATCCGTCTTTCTTTGTTTTTCAAAACTAAAAATAGCGTATTTGTTTTTTGTGTGCTTGGCAGCTGGTGGTTTAATAGCGAGTTATAGTTTAAATTTTGCTGAATTTGACCCGACACGAGAAGCCCTATATAGCACTGCATTACAAGCATTTATTGATAATCCATATGGATATGGAATTGGTACAGAGCGCCAAGTGATATTCGCTTACTCCGGGATAAATTATCCAGCACATAATTTTTTACTAAGTGCTGCACTAGAGGCGGGGGTTTTAGGTGTTGTTTTTTTCTGGCATTGATTCTCTACAGCTACCGAAGAAACAAAGACCCAGTGGCGAGGGCTTTTTTAATAGCATTTGTAGTAGTTGGCTCGTTTGGTAATGTTATGTATTTTTATAAATACCATTTTGTCTTTTTTATGATAATAACTGGTTTTTATGATCGGGTGTACTGTCAAGCTGTTGCGTTGCGAGTTAAGGCTTCCGGCGCAATCGGCACACATTAATTGGGGCGAGTAGTAATGGCTAAGGCTAAAATCGGGATTGTTATTGCTACTTATAATAGTGGGCGTACGCTGCGCGAATGTTTAGATAGCATTCAAGCGCAAGATTTTGAAGATGTAGATTTGTATGTTCAGGATGGCGGTAGCACTGACGATACGCTGGCGATTTTAAGTGAATATGACTTCGTCCGATTCTCCAGTGAAAAAGACTCTGGAGTATATAGCGCCTGGAATAAAGCATTGAAGCAGGTGAATGCTGAATGGATAGTGTTTATGGGCAGTGATGACTATTTCAGCTCTCCGTCCGCGTTATCCTCCGTGCTTGAATATCTTGACGCCGCGGATCGGCAGGATTTGAGGTTGGTTTACGGTAGAAATATACTCGTCGATCAATCTGGCGGCTTGATTGATGAGGTTGGAGTTGCTTGGAGTGAGGCAAAAAATGATTTATCCAAGAGGATGACCATTCGTCATCCTGGTTGTTTTCATCATGTATCCTTGTTTGAGAAAATCGGCGGGTTTAATGAGAATTATAAGGTAATAGGTGACTATCATTTTATTTTACGCGCTCTCGTCGGTAGCGATGCAGGGTTCTATCCTTTCTCTATCGTGTCCCACCGAGTGGGAGGGCTCAGTAATAAGCCAAGCTTGATGATGTCGATCATTCGTGAAAATTTTAGGCTTCGAAAAGAGTTGGCATTAACTCCGTTGTATCTAGTTGACGGAATTTTCATAAAACGGTTGGTTATTTTTTTGATGAGCTGTGTTTTGGGTGATCGTGGAGTAATGAAACTGCTGTCCATTTATGGTGGGATTGTGAAGAAATGAAAATCTGCTATGTGGTTCCTGCAATCGTCAATAAGGCCCCTATTCTAGTAGCCTTGCAATTGTGCGAGCAGATGCTTCGTCGTGGGCACGATGTCACCGTTCTTTATTTTGACGAGCGTGTCGATATAGGTTTTTTGGAAGGCGCAAGATTCGAGCGAGTGAGTTTTTATAAAAAATTTGATTTTTCGGGTTATGACATAGTTCATTCCCATCTCTTGAGGGCTGATGCATTTGTATTTAAAAATAAATCATTCTTTTCGAGTGTTCGTTATGTGAGTACGCTGCATAATTACGTAGAGAAGGAACTTTATTTTCATTACAATAAACTTGTTTCTGTTGTGTTTAGTTTCGTTTGGAATGTGTGCTGGACGAGGCATGACCGCCTTGTCGTGTTAAGTGACCATTCTATGCAGTATTACTCCAAGTTTTCATATAATAAAAAACTCTCCAGGGTTTACAATGGCAGGGATATCGTTGTTAATTATGAATTGATCGAAGATTGGTGTGCCGCTGAGATAAATAAGCTGAAAAACAAGGTTGATTTTTTATTAGGTACGTACTGTGTGCTCACCGCAACAAAAGGTGTCGATCAGTTAGTGAGATTGTTGGCTCTTAATACTAGGCTGGGGCTTGTGGTTATTGGTGACGGTCCAGAGAAAAATATCTTACAGGATCTTAGTGTTTCTCTAGGCGTCGATAGTCGCTGTGTTTTTATTTCATCAATCCCCTATGCACATCAGTGCAATGTTTTTTTTGATATATTTGCGATGCCTTCTCGTTCTGAAGGCTTTGGGCTTGCTCTGATTGAAGCGGCTCTCCACTCAAAGAAAATAGTGTGCTCTGATATTCCAATCTTTCGCGAGCTTTTTGATGAGGATGCGGTTTCTTTTTTTGAACTAGACGATATTGTCGGTCTTAATGCTGCGGTTGTGCAAAGTTTGGCCGAAGAGTCAAAAGGCTCGGTTGTTCTGAGTGTTGCTTGTGAAAAATATAGTTCTTTTACAATGGCATCGAACTATCTTGAAGTTTATGAGGAGCTAATGCGTGGCTAATGTCAAAGTTCTAGTTACAGGTGGGTCCGGTTTTATAGGGACTAACTTGGTGTGTCGGTTAAAGATATTAGGGTATAAGGTTATAAGTTTGGATGTGGCTCAGCCCAGAAATCTAGATAACCTTGATGTTCATCTCTGCTGCGATATTTGCGATGTGGATAGTGTCAGAGAGGCTTTTGATTCGTTTAAGCCGGATTATGTCTTTCACCTCGCAGCACGTACAGATCTCCGGGGCAAAAGTTTGGACGATTATCCCGAAAACATTGTAGGTGTCGAGAACTTGTGCTCGGTACTGTCTTCGGTGGACTACGTTAAGCATGCAGTCTTCGCTTCCAGTATGTTGGTTTGTAAAGCAGGTCACATACCATCGTCAATAGAAGATGTTTCTCCAACTACAGTTTATGGGAAGAGTAAGGTCCAAGGGGAGTGCATTGTCAAGAAATGGATCGATCGCATCCCTAGATGTTCTATTGTAAGGCCTACATCTATTTGGGGGCCTTGGTTCGGAGAGCCGTACCGTAACTTCTTCGACATAGTGCTTGCTGGTCGATATATTAGAATTGGAAAAAAAATCAAGTACAAAGACGTATGGGTATGTCGAGAATTGCGTAAATCAGATGATTTCAATTTCTCAGCAGCCAAATAATACGGTCGAATATTATTACATAGGTGATGCAAAGCCTTTGAATGTAGATGAATGGAG
Source organism: Pseudomonas sp. H1_D04 (assembly GCF_054683855.1). Classification (NCBI taxonomy): domain Bacteria; kingdom Pseudomonadati; phylum Pseudomonadota; class Gammaproteobacteria; order Pseudomonadales; family Pseudomonadaceae; genus Pseudomonas; species Pseudomonas sp. H1_D04. The sequence goes on along the minus strand of NZ_CP162826.1, from coordinate 402,525 downwards.
TTTGAGTATCGCATCGCTTGCAGGCGTTAGACGTCCAGTTAAAGCACCGATGTTTTTTTTCTATTTCTTGGCGTTGATTGGTGACGTTTGTAACTCAGTAGGATTGAGATTTCCGTTTACTAGTTTTCGTCTGAAGAATATGACAACTGATAATGTCGTCGATTGTTCTCCAGCCGAGAAGTCAAATTCTTATCCTGTTGTGGATAAGCAGGAAGGTATTAAAAAGACGCTGTCATGGCTAAAGAATTCCTCGGCCAATTAATAACTTAGCTGGCCGATATTGCGTTGGGTTACGTTCTAAGATTCGTTCATGTTTTTGGTTTTCTGAATGTTTATAGCGTCTTTATCCAGCGCCTGAGTATGGGCTGGTTTGATCGTCGAATAACGAAACTTTACTGTGCTTGCGCCGGAGAGCCCTTGAATTTCAAATCTGTAATTTCTCAAGTCTTTTCAGTGTGTCAAGATCATGCTAAAGTTATTGGTGTTGCTGAAGATGTGTTCGTGGCGGTCTTGAATCCCGCTGTCGGACCTAGTAGCTTCTTGTAAGCGTTCATGGGTAGAGGCTTTCAGAGCCAGCGTTGACTATATACTTGTATTTCTAGAGCCATTATTTATCAGTAAATATAATCGAATGGTTTCTAGGATGAGTTTTTTTGAAGTAAGATTTATGTGTTAAAGGGTTATGCCGCATGAATAGCGTTCTTAAAAATGTAGCGGCAAATTTTTTGGGGCAGGGTTGGGCTGCTCTTATGGGTATCTGTTTCGTACCCTTGTATCTTAAGTTTATTGGTATTGAGGGTTACGGGTTAATAGGCTTTTTCGTCATTCTATCTTCTGCTATGTCGATGCTTGATGGCGGATTTGGTGCTGTGGCAACTAAAGAGGCCTCTGTTTATGAGTCGGCTTCGTCGCTGGAAAAGAAAAAAGTTATTCTATTGTTGAGAAGTGTTGAGTGGGTTTTTTGGGGTATTGCACTCACTGCTGGTGCGGTGGTGATATTGTTAGCGCCGCTGATTTCCAATTATTGGTTGGATATAAGTCCTGATAAGCTGGATTCTGTGACTCAATCGTTAAGAGTAATGGGTGGGGCGCTTGTTCTTCAGTTTCCTATAGCATTTTACTACGGTGCTCTTACAGGTCTTCAAAAGCAGGTTGAATTAAATATTGCAACTTCCATCTTTGCGACTTTCCGTTCGGGTGGAACGGTGTTGGTCTTGTGGCTGGTTTCTCCAACGGTTGAATGGTTTTTTATTTGGCAGTGCGTAATAAATCTTTTGACTGTTTTTATTTTGCGTATTCAACTCATTCGCGAGTTGGCAGGCTGGACGGATTCTATTTCTTTCTCTCTTGATACGCTTCGCCGCCTTCGAGGTTTTGCAGTGGGAGTAGGGGCGACGAATGCACTTGCGTTTCTACTGATGCAAGCGGATAAGATAGTTTTGTCAAAGACGTTGTCATTAACAGATTTTGGTTATTACATGCTAGCTTGGACGCTGGGTACGATCGCTTTCAGGCTTATATCTCCAGTTTTCAATGCTTATTACCCGAAGATAGTGGCATCTGTTGCTTCTGGTAGTGCCGTAGAGGCATTTGGCTATTATATTAGGGCGAGTCAAATACTGTCGATGTTGGTAATACCGTTTTCTGTATGGATTGCATTTTACAGTCATCAGGTGCTTTCGTTATGGACGCAGGATCAACATATTGGCGCTGCGGCGAGTGGGCCCTTGATGATACTGGTTCTCGGCACCATGATTCATTCATTCATGAATATGCCTTATGCATTGCAATTAGCTCACGGATGGACGCGTTTCAGCGTCTGGCAAAACTTTATAGCTGCCGTTCTTGTGGTTCCATTAACGTATTATTTGGCTGCCTCTTATGGCTTGGCGGGCAGTGCTTGGCCTTGGCTATTATTGAATATCGGTTTTTTTACCTTCTGTCCTCCGATTGTCTTTAAGAAGTTAAATATTAAACCTGCGAAGACCTGGTACATAGACGCCATTTTTATTCCGTTGGTTATTTCGGTTTCGCTACTCTATTTTTTTAAATGCGTTTTTGATCTACTCGCTATCGATAATCCCGTTGTGATGTTGTTGTCGCTAGGGATAACTTATATTGCAGTGGCACTTCGTTTGTTTGTTTTTAGTCTTGATATTCGAAAGATAACTTGGCGAAATTCGGTGTGATATAGGTTTTACATAAATGATAGGCTTACTTTGATAAGTAGTCGTTCGAAATTTAATGCAATGCAAGCTCGATTTTAAACAGATTGGGCTTTGTTTTCTTTCGGGAACAGATATATGCGAGTTGCGTTCGATCACCAAATATTCTCATTGCAAAATTATGGGGGTATCTCTCGTTATTTTGCTCGTATCGCCGAGCAGATGGTTGGCGCGAGTAATGATGTGGGTATTTTCTCACCTCTTCATCGCAATGCCTATCTGAAGGAGTTACCCGAGGGAATTGTTCGTGGCCGCTGGATGGAAAAATACCCGCCTCATACGGCTCGGCTGATACTCGCTTACAACCGCCTTAAAGGGCGGTCGGAAATGAGTCGTTGGCAGCCTCAGATAGTGCATGAGACCTATTACAGTCGCCGCCCAAGTTTTGTCTCGGAGAAGTGCCCGGTCGTACTAACGGTTTACGATATGATCCATGAATTGTATCCCGAAAGCTTTTCATCTCAAGATAAAACGACCGCGCTCAAGCAGCAGGCTGTCGAGCGTGCTGATCACGTTATTTGCATTTCGGAAAGCACACGTCAGGACCTTATGCGGTTGTTTGCAGTCCCCGAGAGTAAGTTGTCAGTCGTTCATTTAGGCTTTGAGCAATTTAAAAAAGTTTCGGATAAAAAATATTGCGATTTGCCCAGGCCCTATTTGCTGTATGTTGGCGCACGCTACGCTTACAAAAATTTCGCCGGATTGCTCCGTGCCGTAGCACGCTCCAAGCGATTAAAGTCCGATTTTGATATTGTCGCTTTTGGCGGCGGAGAGTTTTCTCAAGACGAACAGGCGTTGATGCAAAGTCTTGGTTTTAGTGCGGGTCAGGTGCGGCAGATCGGCGGTGATGATGCGTTGCTGGGGCAGCTCTATGAGGGTGCAAAGGCCTTTGTTTATCCTTCTGTTTATGAGGGCTTCGGTCTTCCACCTTTAGAGGCAATGGCGCACTCTTGTCCTGTTGTCAGCAGCAGCACCAGTTCCATGCCTGAGATCATCGGCAATGCGGGGGCTTTTTTTGACCCCGGTAATGATGACGAAATGGCTGTGGCGATAGAGAGAGTGGTTTACTCTGACAGCGAAGTTGCGAGGTTGGTGGGGCTCGGTCTTGAGCGCTTAAACCATTTCTCATGGCAGCGGTGTGGCCAGGAAACACTATCGATCTATAATTCATTACAAAGGTAATACTTTGGAATACTCAGAAAAAACCGCCCTGATTTGCGGTGTGAGCGGCCAGGATGGTGCTTATCTCGCGAGGCTGTTGCTTAGCAAGGGCTATACCGTCTGGGGTACTTCTCGGGATGCGCAGGGATCTTCATTCGTCAATCTCAAGCGACTGGATATCTTTCCTCAGGTGAAACTGCTGTCGATGGTACCTGAAGACTTTCGAAGCGTTTTCATGGCTCTCAAGCGCAGTCAGCCTGATGAAGTCTATTATCTGGCGGGGCAGTCGTCGGTTGGTTTGTCTTTTGAGCAGCCCGCCGAAACGATCCAGAGTATTACCTTGGGTACGCTCAATATGCTTGAGGCCTGCCGGATGACAGAGCGTCCGATTCGCTTTTATCAAGCAGGATCAAGTGAGTGTTTTGGGGATACCAACGGTGAGCCCGCCGCTGAGGGGATGGCGTTCCACCCTCGTAGCCCTTATGCAGTGGCTAAGTCTTCGGCGTTCTGGTTGGTCGATAACTATCGTGAAGCTTATAATCTCTTCGCCTGTACAGGGATCTTGTTTAATCACGAATCTCCATTGCGCCCCTCTAGATTTGTAACACAAAAAATTGTAACGACAGCGAAACGAATTGCTGCTGGCTCTGATGAGCGATTAACTCTTGGACGCCTGGATATCGCTCGAGATTGGGGGGCCGCCTCAGAGTATGTCGATGCGATGTGGAGGATGCTGCAGTGTGATGAGCCGAGCGATTTTGTGATAGCCACGGGTCAAACCCATACGCTTGAAACCTTTGTTGCTGAGGCGTTTACACAGTTGGGCCTCGATTGGAAGGCTTATGTCGATCAATCCACTGAATTTTTCAGGCCTACTGATCTATTGGTCAGTCGAGCTTGCCCCGCTAAGGCCGAGCAGGTCTTGGGGTGGAAAGCCCAGTCGACGATGCCTGATGTCATTACCAGCATGTTAAATGCGATTTAATAGTAAATCTAAGAATTTTAGGACGTAGATATGACCCTGAAAAAAGCGTTAATTACTGGGATCACTGGCCAAGATGGCTCGTACTTGGCTGAACTTTTGCTGGAAAAAGGCTATGAAGTTCACGGCATCAAACGACGCGCATCGTCCTTCAATACGCAGCGTGTTGATCATATCTATCAGGATCCGCATGTTGATAATCAGCGTTTTATCTTGCATTACGGGGACCTTACTGACTCGTCGAACCTGACCCGTATTATTCAGGAAGTTCAGCCCGACGAGGTTTACAATCTGGGAGCACAGTCACATGTGGCTGTGAGCTTTGAGTCGCCGGAATACACTGCTGATGTCGATGCGATGGGTACGCTGCGAATTCTTGAGGCCATTCGTTTGCTTGGGCTTGAGAAAAAAACCCGTTTCTACCAAGCCTCCACCTCTGAACTCTATGGCTTGGTACAAGAGACCCCACAAAAGGAAACCACCCCTTTTTATCCACGGTCGCCGTACGCCGTTGCCAAACTTTATGCCTACTGGATCGTGGTTAATTACCGCGAAGCCTATGGCATGCACGCATGTAACGGGATTCTTTTCAATCACGAGTCGCCACGACGTGGTGAGACTTTCGTGACCCGTAAAATCACTCGTGGCTTGGCAAATATTGCTCAGGGACTTGAGCAGTGTCTCTACATGGGCAACATGGATGCGCTTCGCGATTGGGGTCACGCGAAAGACTATGTTCGTATGCAATGGATGATGCTGCAACAAGATGTTCCCGAAGATTTTGTTATCGCAACCGGCGTTCAGTACTCGGTGCGTGAGTTCATTCGCTGGTCTGCCGCTGAACTGGGACTGACCTTGCGTTTTGAGGGCACTGGCGTAGATGAGCGGGGCATCGTGGAATCTATTGTTGGCGACAAGGCACCTGCGCTGAAAGTCGGAGATGTACTGGTTAGTGTCGACCCGCGCTATTTCCGCCCCGCTGAAGTTGAAACGCTGCTTGGCGACCCTACCAAAGCGAAAACAAAGCTGGGTTGGGTGCCAGAAATTACCGCCCAGGAGATGTGTGCTGAAATGGTTCGCGAAGACTTGAAAGTCGCCCAGCGTCACGCGCTGCTGAAGAATCATGGTTACGATTTGCCGGTGTCGTTGGAGAATTAATATGTCACGTCAATTGAGCGAATGTGTTTTTGTTGCTGGCCACAAGGGGATGGTAGGTTCGGCCATTGTTCGACGCCTGCGAGCGTTGGGTTACACCAATATTGTGACCCGCGACAGGGCTCAATTGAATCTGTTGGACCAGCTTGCGGTAATGAATTTTTTTGCTGAGACCAAGATAGAGCAAGTCTATATGGCCGCTGCCAAGGTGGGTGGCATTCATGCGAACAACACCTACCCGGCTGAGTTTATCTACGAAAACCTTATGATGCAGGCAAACGTCATCCATGCTGCGCATCAGCACGACGTACAAAAAATGCTATTCCTCGGTTCGTCGTGTATTTATCCCATTAACGTCAAGCAACCGATGCCTGAAGAGGCGCTCTTGACGGGAACGCTTGAGCCTACCAATGAGCCTTATGCCATTGCGAAGATTGCCGGGATCAAGCTATGTGAGAGTTATAATCGCCAATATGGACGCGATTATCGCAGTGCTATGCCTACTAACTTGTACGGTCCTAATGACAACTTTCACCCGCAGAACTCCCATGTAATACCCGCACTCTTGCGTCGCTTTCACGATGCCGTCGAAGAAGGCGTTGAAGAGGTTGTTATATGGGGTAGTGGTTCGCCGATGCGTGAATTCCTGCATGTGGATGATATGGCCAGTGCGTCGGTCCACGTCATGGAGTTGGATCAGAACCAGTATGGCGCCTATACCCAACCGATGCTTTCTCATATCAACGTAGGTACGGGCGAAGACTGCACCATTCGCGAACTGGCTCAAACCATCGCGAAGGTTACTGGGTTCAAGGGGCGCCTAAGCTTTGACAGCACAAAGCCAGACGGGCCGCCAAGGAAACTGATGGATGTTTCGCGTCTTGAGCGATTGGGGTGGCGTGCGAGCATCAGCCTCGAAGAGGGGCTTCGCGACGCATACGCCTGGTTCTCCGAGAACGCCTTGCACGCTCGCTCGCGCTAGCCTTTGTTGCTTGGGGTGGCTCGTCGGCTTGCGCATTTTTTCAAATGGCGCCGGCACCGTAAAGTTTAGGTTTCAGGCGTTGACCTGGTCCACTTTTAGTGGCTATTAGTGAGCGCGCTTATGTTGCGGCGTCGATCTCGGCCTTAAGGATGTTTGAATGTTTCTTCCAGTAATCATGGCGGGTGGCTCAGGTACCCGGCTATGGCCACTCTCCCGTCAGTTGAACCCCAAGCAGTTTCTCCCCTTGGTGGATGCCGATATGACGATGCTCCAGGCCACTATCAAGCGCCTTGATGGGCTTGAGCATGGGGCGCCGCGATTGATTTGCAACGAACATCATCGCTTTCTGGCTGCCGAACAACTTCGGCAGTTGGGTCTGGACGACGCGAACATCATCCTTGAACCGGTAGGCCGCAACACTGCCCCAGCTATTACACTGGCAGCCCTGCAGGCACTCGCTGAGCATGATGATCCAATCATGCTCGTCTTGGCGGCTGATCACTTGATTCAAGATGTCGAAGCGTTCCAGAGCAGCATCGCTACGGCGCTTGCGCTGGCGGAGTCTGGCAAGTTGGTCACCTTCGCCATTACGCCTACGTCCCCTGAGACGGGGTATGGCTATCTTCAGCTGGGTGCGCCTGTTGGATCGGGAGGGTTCAAGGTCAGTCGTTTCGTTGAAAAACCTGACTTGGTTACAGCTCAGTCCTACCTCGCTCAGGGCGATTACTTCTGGAATAGCGGCATGTTCATGTTTAGAGCCAGTCGCTATATTCAGGAGTTGGAAAAATTTCAACCGGAAATTGTATCGGTATGTCGGGAAGCCTTGGCGGGTGGGCAACAAGATATGCATTTTACTCGGGTCGACAGTGCCATTTTCGCGACCAGCCCTGATGTCTCCATTGACTACGCAGTGATGGAGAAGACTTCAGACGCCGTCATGGTTCCTTTAGATGCCGGCTGGAGTGATATCGGGTCCTGGTCTGCTCTTTGGGAGGCAGGCGAGAAAAATGCAGACGGTAATCTGTTCAAAGGTGACGTGTTGTCTGAGAAAACCTCCGGCAGCTACGTTCATGCCACACATCGTTTGGTCACCACTGTTGGTGTAAACGACCTGATTATCGTGGAGACCAAGGACGCAGTCCTCGTTGCACACAAAGATCAAGTTCAGGAAGTTAAGAAGATCGTTGATCAACTCAAGGCGGGCAAACGCCACGAGCATACCGACCATCGCGAGGTCTATCGCCCTTGGGGTTTTTACGACTCTATTGATAGTGGCGAGCGCTATCAGGTCAAAAGAATTACCGTAAAACCAGGCGAGAAGCTCTCAGTGCAGATGCACCATCACCGCGCGGAGCACTGGGTGGTTGTCAGTGGTACTGCCCGCGTGACTAATGGTGATAAGACGTATCTCGTTACCGAGAACCAATCTACATTTATTCCTATTGGACAGATTCATGCACTGGAGAACCCTGGAATCATTCCGCTAGAACTGATTGAGGTTCAGTCGGGATCTTACTTGGGAGAGGATGATATTGTCCGGTTTGAAGATGTTTACGGCCGTGTAAAGGGTTGATGTGTTGAAAATTTCGATTATCACGGTCTCCTACAACAGCGAAAAAACGATCAGGGATACTATTGAGTCCGTATTGGCTCAGACGTATTTGAATGTCGAATATATAGTTATAGATGGTGGTTCAAAGGACAATACGATGGGTATTGTTGGTGAATATGCTGCGTCTATCGCAACCATCGTGAGTGAGCCGGATCGCGGCATATACGACGCTATGAACAAAGGTATCGCGTTGGCCACGGGTGATGTTATCGGCATTCTCAACTCCGACGATTTCTATGAAAGTCCTACATCGTTAGAGAGCGTTGCAGCCGCGTTTCGTCTGAATCCAGAAAGTGCGCTCGTCTTTGGTGATGTTGTTTTTGTAAATCCTGAGGACTTGCAGCGGGTCACGCGTGTCTATAGCGCTTCACATTTTCGCTCGTGGAAGCTGCGGTTTGGGTGGATGCCTCCCCATCCAGGTACATTTGTACGCAAAGAGGCTTACGCCGACGTTGGCGCTTATTCCATGTTGTACGCCATCTCCGCAGATTACGAGATGTTTGTTCGCCTGCTCCTGATTAAAAAACTCAGATTTTCGCATATTGATAAGGTCCTGGTTCGCATGCGCTCGGGCGGCGTCAGTACCTCCGGTATAAAAAGTAGTCTGAAACTAAATCGGGAAATTGTTCTGGCGTGCAAGCGTAATGGGATATACACCAACTTGCTTATGGTGCTGAGTAAAATTCCATTCAAATTGCTGGAATACCTAAAGCGCTCGGGGACAAAGAACTGATGGACCATATCTTTATTACCGGAGCTACCGGTTTTTTGGGTAAAGATCTGATCCGCCGTTTGCAATCAGATAAGAAGTATCGCCTGTCTGCCTCCGTGCGTACCGCCGCGACAAGGTTAGATAGCGACGTTTCGGCCCATGTCATGGGCGATATTGATTCGACGACCGCATGGGGGCAGGCATTGGCGGGTGTGGATGTTGTTGTCCACTGCGCTGCTCGTGTGCACATAACGACCGACGATTCTGCTGATCCGCTACAAGCTTTTCGTGACATCAATGTTAAAGCTACCTTGCACCTGGCAAGGGAGGCCGCCGCCGCCGGCGTTCGCCGTTTTGTCTTTATCAGTTCGATCAAGGTCAACGGTGAAGTGTCGCCGGCTGGCACACCGTTCTGCGCCGATGATGAGCCGAACCCGGCTGACGCGTATGGCCTGTCTAAATGGGAAGCCGAAAAGGGGCTTCTACTACTCGCTGAGGCCGTCGAGATGGATATCGTCATCATCCGGCCAGTGCTTATCTATGGCCCCGGAGTAAAAGCAAACTTTTTGAACATGATGCGTTTTCTGTCCAAGGGAATCCCGTTGCCTTTGGGCGCCATACATAACAAACGCAGCCTTGTCGCGCTTGAAAACGTATCGGATCTGATTGTTACTTGCCTGGATCACCCTGCTGCCAGCAATCAAGTCTTTCTCGTCAGTGACGGTGAAGACCTTTCTACGACTGAACTATTGCGCAGGTTGGCACATGCATTACACGCACCCGCCCGCTTGATTCCCATTCCTTCGCGCTTTTTGACGTTCGTCGCTAAGCTATTCCGCATGTCGGGGCTCTCTCAGCGCCTGTGCGGAACGCTGCAGGTCGATATTCGCAAGACCCGCTCGCTGTTGGGGTGGGCACCTCGTGTCAGCGTTGATCAAGCTCTGAATGGCGCAGCTCGACATTATCTGGATACGAATAAACGATGAATTTTCTCTGGTTGCTCCCTGTCCTGGCGGGCATTTCCCTTCTGTTGACGTGGCAGCTGCGCCGTTATGCATTGTCAGCAAGCTTGATCGATACTCCGAACGCCCGTAGCTCACATTCAGTACCCACGCCCAGAGGCGGTGGCGTCGCGATTGTGATCAGCTTTCTCGCTGCTGTGCCTGTGCTCGCTTTTGCGGACCTTATTCCCTGGTCATGGGCGTGGGGCATGTTGGGGGCTGGCCTGGGCGTTGCCGTTCTGGGGTTCATGGATGACCACGGGCATATCGCAGCGCGCTGGCGATTGCTTGGCCATTTCCTTGCAGCGGTATGGGTATTGTTTTTCCTTCAAGGCCTGGCGCCGCTAAAGATCTTCGGGCATTTGATTGACCTGGGTTGGCTAGGCAACTTCCTGGCTGTGCTTTATTTGGTGTGGTTACTAAATCTCTACAACTTCATGGACGGTATCGATGGTATTGCAAGCATCGAGGCGTTGTGTGCTTGCCTGGGAATGTGTGTCGTTTATGGCGTGGCTGGGCATGCACAACTGGTCTGGACGCCGCTGGTGTTCAGCATGGCGGTAGTAGGTTTTTTGTATTGGAACTTCCCTCCTGCGCGAATCTTCATGGGCGATGCAGGGAGTGGTTTTATCGGCATCATACTGGGGGCGTTTTCTTTACAGGCGTGTCTTATATCGCCTCAGTTGTTCTGGGCATGGCTGATAATGCTGGGAGTGTTTATTGTCGATGCTACCTTTACGTTGATACGTCGGCTGTTGCGTGGGGACAAGGTTTACGAAGCGCATCGCAGTCACGCCTATCAGTTTGCTTCCCGGCAGATCGGCAGGCACCGGCCGGTCACGCTGGCTGTTGCGTGTATTAATATTTTCTGGCTCCTTCCGGTGGCCCTGGCTGTAGTGTTGCTTGATTTAGATGGGGTTCTAGGCTTGGTTGTTGGTTATGTACCGTTGGTCTGGTTGGCAATAAAGTTTAATGCGGGTTCTTTAGAGCCAGCCAATACGCCCTGATTGTCATTAAGGCGCAGATGCGAATTAAGGTAGTCTGATAGTGAGGCCACCCCTGCCTTTTTTTCAGGCAGATGTAACTTTGGAGAGTAAGGATGGATCGGCTGCGCACGCTGCTACTTGGCCTACCAAGGCGTTATAAGCGCGTTCTACAGGTGCTGACTGACATCGTGGTGGTGTGGGCCGCGTTGTGGATGGCTTTTGTCGTGCGCCTGGGCATCGACGAGATGATCAATCCGGTCAGACAGCATTTATGGCTGTTCATTGCTGCACCTATCGTTGCCATTCCCTTGTTTGTGCGATTCGGTATGTACCGGGCGGTTATGCGTTATTTCGGTAATGATGCGCTGATCGCGATCATCAAAGCAGTCAGCCTGTCATCGTTGATCCTGGCGCTGGTGGTTTACTGGTATAGCAACCATCAGAACGTCGTCCCGCGTTCGATTGTTTTCAATTATTGGTGGCTAAGCCTGATCATGATTGGCGGCCTGCGCCTGGGGATGCGTCAATATTTCCTTGGGGATTGGTTCACCGCCACCCAGCATGTGCCGTTTACAAATCGTGATGACGGCTTGATCAAAGTCGCTATCTACGGTGCTGGGTCTGCCGGTAACCAATTGGTCGCCGCATTGCGCATGGGGCGTGTTATGCGTCCTGTGGCGTTTATCGACGACGATCCCGGGATTTCTGATCGTGTTATCTCGGGTTTGCATGTTTATAAACCCCGGCATATTCAACAAATGATCGACGCGACAGGTGTTCAGGAAATTCTCTTGGCCATCCCCTCGTCCAATCGTGGTCGGCGGCGTGAAATCCTGTCCTTTCTTGAAGGTTTCCCTCTGCACGTTCGCAGTGTTCCCGGCTTCATGGATCTGGCCAGCGGACGCGTCAAGGTCGACGATATCCAGGAGGTCGATATTGCAGACTTGCTAGGACGTGATGCAATCCCAGCCCAAGGCGAACTGCTTGAACACTGTATTAAAAGTCAGGTTGTACTGGTTACGGGGGCAGGTGGGTCAATTGGTTCAGAACTCTGCCGGCAGATTATATCCCTCAAACCTACTACGTTATTATTGTTCGACCATAGCGAATTTAACCTGTACACCATTTTGTCTGAGTTGGAGCAACGTATTACTCGCGAATCTTTGCCGGTAAAACTTCTGCCGATACTCGGGTCAGTACGTAACCAAGGCAAGTTGCTCGATGTTATGAAAACCTGGCATGTAGACACTGTCTATCATGCAGCTGCTTACAAGCATGTGCCGATGGTAGAGCACAATATCGCTGAAGGCGTGTTGAACAATGTCATTGGCACGCTCAATACGGCGCAAGCTGCACTTCAGTCTGGTGTGGCCAACTTTGTATTGATTTCGACTGACAAGGCCGTACGTCCAACTAACATCATGGGGAGCACCAAACGGCTGGCGGAATTGACGCTGCAAGCCCTGAGTCGAGAACTCGCCCCGGTATTGTTCGGTGATAAGGCGAATATCTCCCGCGTCAACAAAACCCGCTTCACTATGGTTCGTTTCGGCAACGTTCTGGGCTCCTCGGGCTCAGTCATTCCGTTGTTTCACAAACAGATCAAATCCGGTGGTCCCCTGACGGTTACCCATCCGAAAATCACGCGGTATTTCATGACGATCCCGGAGGCGGCCCAACTGGTCATTCAAGCTGGGTCCATGGGGCAGGGTGGGGATGTATTCGTGTTGGACATGGGCGAGCCGGTGAAAATTGTCGAGCTCGCAAAAAAGATGGTGCATCTATCCGGGCTCAGTGTGCGTTCTGACGAGAACCCTCAAGGTGACATCTCGATTGAGTTCACCGGCCTGCGCCCCGGCGAAAAGCTTTACGAAGAGTTACTCATCGGCGACAACGTGGTCGCCACTCAACACCCCATGATCATGAGCGCCAACGAAGATCATCTGTCTTGGGAAGTGCTTAAAGGCAAGCTCTCGGACTTATTGGCTGCCGTGGATCAAGACGACTACGCCCGCGTCCGTCAACTCCTGCGCGACACCGTCAGCGGCTACTCCCCAGACGGAGAGATCGTCGATTGGATTTACCAGCAACGCCGTCTCGAGCCTTGATTTAATACTCTGTTACTCAACCGTTTTTGACGAATTTCCAACATCACCTACGTTTGAAAAGCAGCTTCGGAAAAGCTGCTTTTCTTTCAACGATGTCATGGAGCGTCACCAATGCAGAACACCTACATCTCTTCGCTGATTTTCGCCGTTCTTACAACCCTCTCCGTCGCCAGCACCGCAGCCCCTTCCATCAAGCCTGAAGCCCCAACCCCTATCAGCGCTCAGATGGCCAAGGCCGAGCAATCCGCCAAGGTCAACCTTAACGCCGCAGACGCCGAGACCCTGCGTCGGGATCTGTTCGGTATTGGCGCTGCCAAAGCCAAGGCAATCATCGCCTACCGCGAAAGCAATGGCCCATTCACGGCGGTGGATGAGTTGCTGGAAGTGAAGGGTATCGGCAAGGCGCTGTTGGAGAAGAACCGCGACAGGCTGGTGATCAACTAAGCTCCAAGGGGCCGGTCATTGATCGGCCTCTTTCTTCTGTGAGTTCCGCGCTTCACGTTCCCCCGCACCACGTCTATGTTCCACCTCACCAATTGTGGGTCTTAGACTCTCCTGGCAAGGACTTATGCGCCTACCAGTGTCGACATCTTCCCCAGCCTCTCTGCGCCGCAACACCCATCTCCCAGCGCCGTTTCAATTTGCTCAAGTCTTACGTCGATAGGGTTCGTTATCGCACTGGGCTGGTCGCTCAGATCTATCTCGGAAAACATTGTTGGCAGCGGGAAGCCGTGGTCCGGGGGAGGACATGTGCCGTTCCGACAGGTAGTTGTCGACAAATACATCCAGCGGTCTTTGCTGACTGAACAGGTTGTCGCGATGGGCGTCCAGGTCCGCAGCTGATCTGTGAAGGCCGGGCGCTTCCTTGATGATGCATGGGTGAGTTTGGGTTTTGTGACGATGTAAACAACGTATAAGGCGGCTCAAGCCACAGGCTGGCATTTTAACCAACCTTAACTTTTTACACCCATATCGCCCGTTCTGGAGGTTGGCATGAAACGTGATTACCTCCAGACAGAAGATTGTTCAACAATCATGAGGCGATGATGACACCCAATATGTCTTTAGCAGACCAGATTGCTTTGGAGCTGCGTGCCGACATCATCAGCGGGCGGTTATTGCCGGGTATGGCCCTGGTCGAGGCGGATTTGGTCACGGCCTACAGTGCGTCGCGCAATACGATTCGCGAAGCCCTCCACCGTTTGGGGCAGGAGGGCTTGACCCGTTATGTGCGCAACAAGGGTGTGATGGTCCGGCGATTGGAGCGGGAGGAAGTTCGCGATCTGTTTGTTGTCCGCCGCACACTGGAATTGCAGGCCATCGCACAAAGCAAAGCGTTGACGGACGATCAATCTGAACGCATGCAAAACGCCATCGACGCCACCACCCTGGCCCGTGAGCGCGAAGATTGGCGTGCCGTGGCCACCCACAGTTTGTTGTTCCATCAGCACATCGTCGGGTTGATGCGCAGCCCCTTGTTCGATGAGTTTTTCGCCCGGGTCATCGCCCAGCTACGCCTTGTGTTTTGTGCGGCGCCCGATGAGCAGCGTTTTCAGTCACCTTGGCTTGAGCGTGACCGCGAGATTTACGCGTTATTGGTCCAGGCGAATAAACCCGCGGCAGGGGAGGCGATGAGCTTGTACCTGGAAGATTCCGAACGCCTGTCGTTGGCGTTGTTTACCCACCCCTGATCGAGGATTTGCACCATGTACAAAGATTATCCGGCCGCTTATCAGGTCAGCAAAGGCTCGGCGCTGCAGGTCGACACGGCGTTTTACGAGCGCATTCGTGACCGGGCGGATCAACGCACCTTGATCGAACAGTTTGAGGTGCCTATTCGAACAGGCAGGGCCTGGAAGGTACCGGCGGGGCATGTGTTTCGTGTTACTACGCCAGTGGGCCCGCAGGTGGGTGACTTTAACGTCTGGAACGCCCACGACCCGCGGGAACGTCTTTGGGCATCGCGCACCCGCCAATTGCAGGGCGCCCATGTCAGCACCCATGACCGACTGTGGTCGAACCTGCCGTTTCTGCGACCGTTGGTGACCATCACCGATGACAGCCTGGCCAGTTATGGTATCGACGAGCACGGCGGGCGCCTCCACGACTTACTCGGCACGCGCTGCGATCCCTACGTGAACCGGATGCTGACCGGTGAGGATTTCCATCACCACTGCCATTCGAACCTCACTCGCGCGGTGCTGCCCCACGGTCTTACGGAATTCGACGTGCATGACGTGTTGAATATTTTCCAGTGCACCGGCCTGAATCACGACGACATGTACTTCATGAAGGCGTGTCCGGCGCAGAAGGGTGATTACCTGGAGTTCTTTGCCGAGATTGATTTGCTGTGTGCACTGTCGACCTGCCCGGGTGGAGATCTGTCGCTGCCGATGTGGGGGCCGGACGCACAGGATCCGCTGACGGTATGTCGTCCGCTGGGCGTCGAGATCTACAAGTTGGAGGATCAATTGCTGAGCGGCTGGAGCCAGCCGGAGCGTGCTGCCTACAAAGGGCAGCACGGGTTGCATATTGCCAAGGCGGATTGGGAGTAAGCCTAACTAGCGATCCTGAGAATCCTTGGCGTCCGCCTGGGCGTTGCGTTCGGCCACGCGTTTGCGTTGCTCGTCGGTGAGTTCCACCTTGTTGGCGCTGTCTCGCAGCATCATCAGCCCACCGACGATCGACCCAATCGCGACCACCATAATCAACCACGCATACCACGGCATAAGGCTCTCCTTGAGGCAGATTGCTGTGGGAGAATTTTCCCACGGTAATAACTGCTTTGAGTTACGGGCTTTCTGAGTAGTTCAGTGTAAGCCCGTTCTGCCTCGTAAACCTTAGAGCCCAGTCAACATTGCGTCCGCTGGCGCATCGGCACGGTCTTGTGCGGTCAGTTGGAAGTAGATGAAACCTACCGCCATAAAGCCCAGGAAGATCAAGCCGATGAGTGTGTTGAACCACGCCATGGCCACCAGGCACACCACCGCCAGCACCAACGCAATGCCTGGCACGATCGGGTAACCCGGCGCGCGGAAGGTGCGTTCCAGCAGCGGTTCGGTTTTACGCAGTTTGAATAGGCTGAGCATGCTCATGATGTACATGACGATGGCGCCGAAAACCGCCATGGTGATCATCGCTGCAGTCAGAGTCATGCCGCCCAGGTTGATCAGACCGTCGCTGTAGATGGCGGCGATGCCGACCACACCACCGGCGATGATGGCCCGGTGCGGTGTCTGAAAACGCGACAGTTTGGCGAGGAAAGACGGTAAGTAACCGGCGCGGGCCAGGGCGAAGAACTGGCGCGAGTAGCCCAGGATAATGCCGTGGAAGCTCGCTACCAGGCCAAACAGGCCAATCCACACCAACATGTGCAACCAGCCGGAGCTCTCGCCCACCACGGTTTTCATGGCCTGCGGCAGCGGGTCGTTGATGTTCGACAGGGTGCGCCAGTCACCCACGCCGCCGGCAAAGAACATCACGCCCATGGCCAGGATCACCAAGGTCAGGATGCCGCTGATGTAGGCCTTCGGAATGGTGCGCTTCGGATCCTTCGCTTCTTCAGCCGCCATGGCTGCGCCTTCGATGGCAAGGAAGAACCAGATCGCAAACGGAATTGCGGCAAACATCCCGGCAATCGCTGGGGCGCCAAAGGTATCGGAACCGGCCCATCCATTCAGGGCGAAGTTACTGAAACTGAATGCCGGGGCGACCACGCCCATAAACACCAGCAGCTCTGCGACGGCGAGCACGCACACGACCAGCTCAAAGGTCGCGGCGAGTTTCACGCCAAGGATGTTCAGGCCCATGAACACGATATAGGCACCGACGGCAGCGTGCTTCGGGTCCAGCGCAGGGAACTGCACATTCAGATAAGCGCCGATGGCCAAGGCAATGGCAGGCGGCGCGAAGACAAATTCGATCAGGGTGGCAAGACCGGCGATTAAACCGCCTTTCTCCCCAAATGCACGACGGCTGTAGGCAAACGGTCCGCCAGCATGGGGAATCGCGGTGGTCAGCTCGGTGAAACTGAAGATAAAGCAGGTGTACATTGCGGCGACCATCAACGAGGTCACCAGGAAGCCCAAGGTTCCGGCCACGCCCCAGCCATAGCTCCAGCCGAAGTATTCACCGGAGATCACCAGCCCGACGGCAATGCCCCATAAATGCAGGGTGCCTAGGGTGGGTTTGAGTTGTGTGTTCATGTGTTGCTCCCTGAACGGTTTGGAATGATTCAAGGTGTTGCAGCGGCCATGCCAGCTTGAGAATCATTGTCGTAAAGGCGCGCAACTGTCGTCTGGGGGATGGTTTGGCGTTTGAAATTTGCCGGTGTCGCACCAGATAGGTGCGGCGGTGACGGTGCCGACGCTATCGGGAGCAAGCCCCTCCCACAGGTTGACTGGCGCTCGGCATGACAACTCGGTCAAGTGTGGGAGGGGGCTTGCTCCCGATAACGCCTGCCCAGACGCTGGAAACCCGCAGTGTAAACCCCGCATAAAGCCACTCTTTACGCCTTCTTTACGCCCCGCCCGTACCCTCGCACTCGTTCCTTTACGCCACTCCTGCGGACAATTGCCCCACACGCGGCACTCGCCGCTGAACGGAGAGACTTCCATGAGTGTTCTGGACGGAGTGTCACTGCTATTGGCCGTGGCGCTGTTTATTTATCTGCTGGTTGCGCTGTTACGCGCGGATCGGAACTAGGAGCTGGCCATGCACAGTTATGACTATTGGCTGATCATCGCCTTCTTTGCCGTGGTATTGGTGCCGGCACCGTTCCTGGGGCGGTTCTACTACAAGGTGATGGAAGGCCAGCGCACGTGGCTGAGCCCGGTGCTGGGGCCTGTCGAAAAAGCCTGTTATCGCCTGTCGGGTGTCGACGCGCAGCAGGAGCAGAGCTGGCAGAAGTACATGCTGGCGTTGCTCGCATTCAACCTCGCGGGTTTCCTGCTGTTGTTCGCGATCCTGATGTTCCAGGACTATCTCCCGCTCAATCCGCAGAAATTGCCGGGGCAGGAGTGGACGCTGGCCTTCAACACTGCGGTCAGTTTCATGACCAACACCAACTGGCAGTCCTACAGCGGTGAGGCGTCACTGAGCTACCTCAGCCAGATGGCTGGCCTGACGGTGCAGAACTTCGTCAGTGCGGCCACTGGGCTGGCAGTCCTGGTCGCTTTGTGCCGTGGGATCGGTCGCAAATCTGCCCAGACATTGGGTAATTTCTGGGTCGATATGACCCGCGCTACCCTCTACGGCCTGTTGCCGTTGTGCCTGGTGCTGGCGTTGTTCCTGGTGTGGCAGGGCGTGCCGCAGACGTTCGCCCATTACGTTGATGCCGTGACGATGCAAGGCGTGGATCAGGTGATCCCCCTGGGCCCGGCGGCCAGCCAGATTGCGATCAAGCAATTGGGCACCAACGGCGGTGGTTTTTTCGGCGTCAACTCGGCGCATCCCTTTGAAGACCCGACTGCCTGGGCCAACCTGTTTGAGGTGGCGTCCATCATCCTGATCCCGGTGGCGTTGGTATTCACCTTCGGCCATTACGTCAAAGACCTGCGCCAAAGCCGCGCCATTCTTGGCTGCATGCTGGCGCTGTTCCTGATCGGCGGCGCGACTTCACTGTGGTCCGAGTATCAGCCCAATCCGACCCTGAACAACCCGGCCGTAGAGCAAACCGCGCCGCTGGAAGGCAAGGAAGCGCGCTTCGGCACCACTGGCACGGTGCTGTGGTCAGTGACCACCACCGCGGCGTCCAACGGTTCGGTCAACGGCATGCAGGACAGCCTCAGCCCCCTCAGCGGGATGGTGGCGCTGGTCAACATGATGGTCGGCGAAGTGATCTTTGGCGGCGTCGGCGCCGGTATGTACGGGATGTTGCTTAACGTGTTGATCGCGGTGTTCCTGGCTGGCCTGATGATCGGCCGTACGCCGGAATACCTGGGCAAGAAACTCCAGGCCAAGGAAGTACAGTTGCTCGTCGTGACCTTGCTGGTGATGCCAGTCGGCGTGCTCGTGCTCGGCGCCATTGCCGCCAGCCTGCCAGGCCCGGCCGGCGCTATCAGTAACCCTGGTCCCCATGGCTTCAGCCAGTTGCTTTATGCCTACACCTCCGCCAGTGCCAACAACGGCTCTGCGTTTGGCGGCTTCAGTGCCAACACGCCGTTCCATAACCTGATGCTCGGCCTGGGCATGCTGATCGGTCGCTTTGGCTACATCCTGCCGGTACTGGCCCTGGCCGGCAGCCTGGCGATGAAAAAGAGCGCACCGATTGGCCAGAACAGCTTCCCCACCCACGGCCCGCTGTTCGTGGCTCTGTTGACCGTAACCATCTTGCTGGTGGGCGGCCTGACTTTCCTGCCGACGCTGGCGCTGGGTCCGATCGCTGAACACTTGAGCATGGGCTTCTGAGAAGGGATATGAACATGAATATGCCTGCAAAAAACGCGGCCCCGGTCAAACCCCAGGAGCCTGCCAAAACCGCTATCTCTGCTCTGTGGCGCCCGGCGCTGGTCCAGGCGTTCGTCAAGCTGGACCCGCGCGAACTGAAACGCTCGCCGGTGATGCTGGTGGTCGAACTGACTGCGATCCTCACCACGGTGCTGTGCTTCGTACCCGACACTTCCGTGCCGACCTTCGTTGCCGTGCAGATCGCCGTGTGGTTGTGGTTCACCGTGCTGTTCGCCAACTTCGCCGAAGCCTTGGCCGAAGGGCGAGGCAAGGCTCGCGCCGACAGCCTCAAGGCAGGCAGTGAAGGTCTGAGTGCTCGGCGCAAGGAAGCCGATGGCAGCTTCAAGGTCGTGCCGGCCACCAGCCTGCGTAAGGGTGATGTGGTGCGGGTTGCCGCAGGGGAAATGATCCCCGGTGACGGCGAGGTGATCGAAGGCATCGCGGCGGTTAACGAAGCGGCGATCACTGGCGAATCCGCCCCGGTGATCCGTGAGTCTGGCGGCGACCGCTCGGCCGTTACCGGCAACACCCGGCTGGTCTCGGACTGGCTGATGATCCGCATCACCGCCAACCCTGGTGAGTCTACCCTGGACCGCATGATTGCCTTGGTAGAAGGTGCCAAGCGCCAGAAGACCCCCAATGAAGTCGCGCTGGATATCCTGCTGATCGGCCTGACGCTGATCTTCCTGCTGGTGGTCGTAACGTTGCAGCCGTTCGCCCACTTCGCCAATGGCAGCTTGCCTTTGGTGTTTCTGGTCGCACTGCTTGTGACGCTGATTCCCACGACCATTGGCGGCTTGTTGTCGGCCATCGGCATTGCCGGCATGGACCGCCTGGTACGCCTCAATGTGATCGCCAAGTCCGGCCGTGCTGTGGAAGCAGCCGGGGACGTACATGTGTTGCTGTTGGACAAGACCGGCACCATCACCTTTGGTAATCGCCGGTGTGCGGCGGTGGTCGCGGCGCCCGGCGTCAGTGGCCGCGAGGTGGCCGAAGGCGCGCTGTTCGCGTCCCTGGCGGACGATACGGCGGAAGGCAAATCCATCGTTGAATACCTGCGCGCCTTGCACCCTCAGGCCGAGCCTTCCCAGGACGAGTTGACCGCCGTGCCGTTCAGCGCTGAAACCCGCTTGTCCGGCGTTGACTTCCAGGGCCGCGTGTACCGCAAAGGCGCGGTGGATTCGCTGCTGGCATTTATCGGCCAGCAGCGTCAGGACCTTGCACCTGCGCTGTCGCGGGAAATCGATAAGATCGCCCAGAGCGGCGGCACGCCTTTGCTGGTGTGCGCCGATGGCAAGCTGCTTGGTGCGATTCATTTGAAGGACGTGGTCAAGCCCGGCATCCGCGAACGTTTCGCCGAGCTACGCAAACTGGGCATCCGCACCGTGATGGTCACTGGCGACAACCCGCTGACGGCTGCTGCGATTGCCGCTGAGGCGGGCGTGGATGACGTGCTGGCCGAAGCCACGCCAGAGAAAAAACTCGCACGTATCCGTCATGAGCAGAACGACGGGCGCCTGGTGGCAATGTGCGGCGACGGCGCCAACGACGCCCCGGCACTGGCGCAGGCCGACGTGGGCATGGCGATGAACGACGGCACTCAAGCCGCCCGTGAGGCCGCCAACATGGTCGACCTCGACAGCGACCCTACCAAGCTGCTGGACGTGGTGCAGATCGGCAAGGAATTGCTGGTGACCCGTGGCGCGCTGACCACCTTTTCAATCGCCAACGATGTGGCCAAATACTTTGCGATTCTGCCGGCGCTGTTTGCCTCGATCTATCCGCAACTCGGCGTGCTCAACGTCATGCACTTGCAGAGTCCGCAGAGCGCGATCCTGTCGGCCATTGTGTTTAACGCGTTGATCATCGTGGTGTTGATCCCGTTGGCATTGCGCGGTGTGCGCGTGCAGGCAGCGAGTGCAGCGGCGTTGCTGCGGCGCAACCTGTTGATCTATGGCTTGGGTGGGTTGTTGGTGCCGTTCGTGGGTATCAAGGCCATCGACATGCTGTTGACCGCCCTGCACCTCGTATAAGCCAGACCTTGTAGTGAGCGGGCTTGCCCCGCGCAGGGCTGCGAAGCAGCCCCACTGCGACCAAGGTCGCTGTATCCAACGAATTGAGGAACCTGAAATGTCCAACATCATCCGTCCAGCCCTGAGCCTTTTAGTGCTCATGACCCTGATCACCGGCGTCGCCTACCCATTGGTGGTGACCGGCGTCGCCCAGGTGGCATTCCCCGATCAGGCCAACGGCAGCCTGGTACGCGACGCCGATGGTAAGGTGCGCGGGTCCAGCCTGATCGCCCAGGATTTTACCGGCGACAGCTGGTTTCACCCGCGTCCATCGGCGGGCGCCTTTGCGACGGTGTCCAGCAGCGCCAGTAACCTTGGCCCGAGTAACCCAGCGTTAGCCACCCGCGTATTCGATGACGCAAATAAACAGCTGGTGCCAGGTCAGGGCCCGGTACCTTTGGCCTCGCTGACTACCTCTGGCAGCGGTCTTGATCCACACTTGCCACCCCAGGCGATTGCCTATCAACTGGTGCGGGTAGCGGCGGCGCGGAATGTGCCGGTGTCGACCTTGCAACGGCTGTTGGATGAGCACATCGAAAGCCCATTGGTGGGGCCACCGGTAGTGAATGTACTGGCGCTGAACATGGCGCTGGAAAAACTCTGATCCCACAGTTGATCTTCACTTGCCCGATTACATCATCACCTGAAGGACACTGCCCGCATGAGCGACTCCGGCCGCGCCGATGCCCTGCTAGCCGATCTACCCCGTAATGGTCGTGGCCGGCTCAAAGTCTTCCTCGGTGCCGCACCCGGCGTAGGCAAGACCTACGCCATGCTGCAGGCGGCCCACACCCAACTGCGCCAAGGCGTCAAGTTGGTCGCCGGTGTGGTGGAAACCCACGGCCGCGCCGAGACCGAAGCCTTGCTAGCCGGCCTGCCACAGCAACCGTTGCTGCGCAGCGAATATCGCGGTGTGATGCTCGAAGAAATGGACCTCGACGGCCTGCTCGCGGCCAAGCCCAAGCTGGTGCTGGTGGACGAACTGGCCCACAGCAACGCGCCCGGCAGCCGCCATGAAAAGCGCTGGCAAGATATTCAGGAACTGCTCGCTGCGGGCATCAACGTGTTTACCACGGTCAACGTTCAGCACTTGGAAAGCCTCAACGACCAAGTGCGCGGGATCACCGGCGTGCAGGTGCGTGAAACGCTGCCGGACTGGGTACTGCAAGAGGCCGACGAACTGCTGCTGATCGACCTGCCATCCCGCGAGCTGCTGGAGCGCCTGCGCGACGGCAAAGTCTATGTCCCGGAACAGGCCCGTGCGGCCATCGATGCGTTTTTCACCCAGACCAACCTGATGGCCCTGCGCGAGCTGGCGATGCAGACCGCCGCAGCCCATGTCGATGACGACTTGGCCCAGGGCTATCGCCAGCTCGGCCAGGCCGCGCCGGCGGTGCGCGGCCGCTTGTTGGTGGGTGTGGATGGCGACGCGCAGGCCGAACGCCTGGTGCGGCATGCCAGTCGTGTGGCGCAGCGTCGACATTTGCCGTGGAGCCTGGTGCATATCGATAACGGCCGGGCACGGGATGAGCAGTCGCGTCTGCGCCTGCAAAACGCCCAGCAGTTGGCCGAACGTCTCGGCGGGGAAGTCGTGTTGCTACGGGCGGGGGAGGTGGCCAAAACCTTGATCCAGCACGCCGGCGAACGCCGCGCCAGCCTGGTGTTGGTGGGACAGTCACGGATGCGCTGGCGCCGTCGTTTATTCGGTGGAGGCCTGGCGGCG
Source organism: Pseudomonas sp. H1_D04 (assembly GCF_054683855.1). NCBI lineage: Bacteria > Pseudomonadati > Pseudomonadota > Gammaproteobacteria > Pseudomonadales > Pseudomonadaceae > Pseudomonas > Pseudomonas sp. H1_D04. Next base: position 379,359 of record NZ_CP162826.1, on the reverse strand, counting down.
CGTCTGCTGCGCAATGCGCGCGGCTTGGAAATCAACGTGCTCGACAGTGACGATACTCCCGCGCCGCCGCGCTTGCCGCAGGTCCGCGGGCTGGTGTGGTTCGACTACTTTTTGGCGGTGGTGGCGACGGTGATTGCTGCCGGCGTGGCCTGGGCGGTGTCCAGTGTGTTGCCGTTGCCGAATATCTCGCTGGTGTTTCTTGCTGCCGTATTGCTGGTCGCGGTGCGCAGTAGCCTGGGGCCGTCCTTGGTCTGCGCGGCTTTATCATTTCTGACCTACGACTTCCTGTTTATTCCGCCGAATTTTTCCTTCTCCATCCAGCGTGAAGAAGATGTGCTGACCCTGCTGTTCTTCCTGCTGATGGCAGCGCTCACCGGCAACCTCGCGGCGCGTCAGCGTCGACAATTGCAGGCGTTGCGCGATACCCAGGAGGAAACCAGCGAGCTGCTTGACCTGTCACGCAAACTCACCGCCGCCACTGACCGCCAGGCCGTGGTCAGCGCGGCGGCCCATCACCTTGAAGGTTGGAACGACCTGGACCTGTGCCTGGTCAATCGCGATGGACAGGGTGGTTGGAAGATCGAAACCGGCGGCCCGCTGACCTTCAGCGAAGCCGAACGCGCCGCCGCCGATTGGGCCTGGCAACATGACCAACCCGCGGGCATGGGCACCGGCACGTTGCCGTTTGGGCGCTGGTGGTGGTGGCCGTTGTCGGGCGAGGAAGGTCCGCTGGGCTTGCTCGGTGTCAGTGCCAAACCGGGCCAGGCGTTGAGCGGTCAGCGCCGCCGCTTGCTAACTGCTCTGAGTCAGCCTCTGGCCCAGGCCCTGGCCCGTGCGCAGTTGGCGCAGGAGCTAGAATCCGCACGCCTGCACGGCGAAACCGAGCAACTGCGCAGTGCCTTGCTTGCGTCGGTGTCTCACGATTTGCGTACGCCGCTGACGTCCATGCGCGGCAGTATCGACAGCCTGCTGGCGTTGGGTGAAGCCATTCCCCTGGAGGACCGTCGCGAATTACTGGAAGGCACGCGCGATGAAGCCGAGCGCCTCGATCGCTATATCCAGAACCTGTTGGACATGACTCGCTTGGGCCATGGCGCCCTCAAGCTGGCGCGTGATTGGGTGTCGCCGGGCGATATCGTCGGCAGCGCCCTTGGCCGTTTGCGTGCGGTACTGGCGCCATTGCAGGTGAGCACCGAGGTGCCGCCTGAGCTGCCGTTGCTGTATGTGCATGCGGCGCTGATCGAACAGGCGCTGGTCAATGTGCTGGAGAACGCCGCACGCTTTTCACCCCCTCAGGGACGTTTGCAATTGAGTGCCGGCGTGTCGGATAAGCAACTGTTTTTCGCGGTAGCCGATGAGGGGCCGGGCATCCCCGAGGATGAGCGCGCGAAGATTTTCGATATGTTCTACACCGCTGCGCGCGGTGATCGGGGCGGGCAGGGCACCGGCCTGGGTTTGGCGATCTGCCAGGGGATGGTCGGGGCGCACGGTGGGCATATCAGCGTGGCCGATGGCATTGAAGGGCGCGGCACCTGCATCACCTTGTTCCTTCCATTGCCTGCACAGCCTGGCCTGGAGCCTGAGTCGTGAGCTACCCTCTTTTCTCCACGGATTTTGATGGGACACCATGAGCCAGACCGCGACGATTTTGGTCATTGATGACGAACCGCAGATCCGCAAGTTCTTGCGCATCAGCCTGGCCTCCCAGGGTTACAAAGTGATCGAGGCGGGCACCGGAAACGAAGGCTTGGCCCAGGCGGCCTTGAGCAAGCCGGACTTGCTGGTGCTCGACCTAGGCTTGCCGGACATGGACGGCCAGCAAGTGCTGCGTGAGTTTCGCGAGTGGTCGACGGTGCCGGTATTGGTGCTGTCGGTGCGCGCCAGCGAAGGGCAAAAGGTCCAAGCCCTCGACGGCGGCGCCAATGACTATGTGACCAAGCCTTTTGGAATCCAGGAGTTTCTCGCCAGGGTTCGCGCGCTCCTGCGCCAGGCGCCCGCAGGTGAGGCGCAGGAAGCGGCGTTGAGTTTCGGCCCGCTGACGGTCGATCTGGCCTATCGCCGTGTGCTGCTGGACGGTGTCGAAGTGGCGCTGACTCGAAAGGAATATGCCGTGTTGGCGCAGTTGGCGCGGCACTCAGGACGGGTGATCACCCAGCAGCAACTGCTCAAGGATATCTGGGGGCCGACCCATACCGAGGACAGTCACTACCTGAGGATTGTGGTGGGCCATCTGCGCCAAAAACTGGCGGATGATCCGACTCAGCCACGCTTTATCGTGACCGAGGCGGGGGTCGGGTATCGGTTGTTAGGCGGTTAGAGTCTGGCGCCTGTCGAAGCACTCAGGGCTGTTCACTTTCATAGCGGTCCAACGTATCGCTGGCAATTTCGCGCCCCAAAGCGATCAACTCCGGCGCCTTGTAGAACTCGAAAAACCGGCACACCCGCTTCGGCACGTTGATCAATACATCCGGCGGATAGCCCGCAATTTTGTACTGAGCCAATGACGTCTGCATCACCTCAAAACTCTGGTTGATCAGGTCCAGCAACGACGCCGGCCCCACGTTATCAATGATGAACGAACCGGTCGCCGACTTCGGCGCCCCGGGTTTTTCCGGCGCAGCGGCGGGTTGTTGGGACTCGGGCTCAGCCGAATCCAGCCAAGGGTTGATCTCGGCCGCCTGGGCCTGCAACGCTTCCTGCTCCAGCTTCATTAACTGCTCGGCTTGCTTACGACGAAACGGCAGGTGCGAGCCGAGTGATTTCGCCAAGCTGTTGAAGCGGCTCTTGAACGCCGGCGGACGTTGGATCACCGGCAATTGGTAGTGTTTCTGGTTGGTGGCGTTGAGGTTGACTGCGATGATCAAGTCGCAATGGCTCGACACCACCGGCACGATAGGCAGTGGGTTAAGCAGGCCGCCGTCCACCAGCATGCGGTTACCTTGCATCACTGGGGTGAACAGGCTGGGAATTGCGGCCGAAGCGCGCATGGCCTGATGCAGACAGCCTTCCTGAAACCAGATTTCCTGCTGGTTGGTGAGGTCGGTGGCCACGGCCGTGTAGGGAATGCGCAGCTCCTCGATATTGATCTCGCCGACGATCTTGCGGATCTGTCCGAAGACCTTCTCGCCACGAATCGCTCCCAGGCGAAAACTCACGTCCACCAGACGCAGCACGTCGAGGTAATCAAGGCTTTCAATCCAGTTTCGATACTCGTCCAGCTTGCCCGCGGCGTAGATCCCACCCACCACCGCGCCCATGGAACAGCCAGCGATACAGGCAATGTCATAGCCGCGCCGTTCAATTTCTTCGATCACTCCGATATGGGCGTAGCCCCGGGCTCCACCGGAGCCCAGCACCAAGGCAACACGTTTCTTCATGGTCCATATCCTTTGATCGGCAGGTCCCCACAATGCACCCATTGAGGGGGCCGCTTCAATCTTCGCTGAACTGCGTAATATTTTTCCAGAATAGCGAGTAGGCTCGGGTATGCTCTGGCAATAGGTACTATCGATTTCAGGCTAAGGACAAGGCACTTTTTGTTGTAGGCAACGTCTACAACCGTACGACTGTTTTTCTTTATTTTGAGGTGTCATTGATGAAAGCCTGGATGTGTGTGCCTGTGATTCTGTTGGCCCTGGCCGGTTGTGCCGGGAAAACCGCTTACCGCGACAGCTGCGGCGCGCAATTGGACGCTGCCTGGAAAGAACTGGACCTGGCCAAGGCCGAAGGTTTCGCCGGTACCGTCAGCTATTCCAAGGCGTTGTCCCTCTTGACCGGTGCGAAGACACAGCAACAGTTTGAAGCGTTTGAAGGCTGCTCCAATAAGGCTGAGAAGGCACGGTTCTATATTCGTGAGTCGCGCGCCGGGCGTTGAGCCATGGGCAGCAAGTAGGATTTTTCATCAAAAGGCGGGGGCAGGATGTCAGCGTTGGTTGATCAGTTAGTCGCTCAGGTCATTGGCCTGGAAGTAGGGTTGCTGAGCTGCCAGGCTCGCCTCGCCGCCGTCACCGACGATGAAGCGCTGCATGACTTGCGCACCACCGTGCGGCGCCTGCGCAGCCTGTTGCGACCCTTGCGTGGGTTGCCAGGCGTCGAACAGCTCGAATTGGCTGCCAGCACCGTTGGCCGATTGACCACCCCCCTGCGTGATCGTGAAGTGCTGGCTGCTTATCTGCATCAGCATGGTCATCACGAAGCGGCAGATCGGCGTCTGCGCCTACAGCCCGATGCGTATCGCCAGGTAGCGCAAAGTCCGGAGTTGGCGCACTTGCTGCAGATTCTGGATGCTTTCCCACGCTTTATTCGCGCCTCCCAACATCAGAAATTGCTCAAAGGCCTGCGCTCGCGCATCGAGAAGCGGCTGGCCAAGCAATGGAAAACCCTCGGTGAAGCCCTCAAGGATCCCGGCCATGATCGCCACCGTCTGCGTTTGTTGATCAAGCGCGTGCGTTATGCGGCCGAGGCGTATCCGGAACTGGACAAACTGCCCGCTAATGCCATGTCGCGCCTGAAGAAAGCCCAAGGTGCCCTGGGCGATTGGCATGATTGCTGGCAGTGGCTGGCCCAGGCTGAACATCAAGCGGATCTGCAACCGTGTGTGGCGGTATGGCACAAAACCATGGCGAAAGCCGAGGGACAGGCGGATCGGGTGCTGGACAAGCTCAGCGCGGATTGTTTCTGAATCGGTCCGGTTTTTGGCCGGAATACGCGCTGTACCTCACCTGCACGATGGTTAAGATCCCTCATCTGTTTCCTTTGACCTGAGGTCGCCATGCGCTTTAGTGATTTGCTCGACGCTGCCCGTAGCCACCCGCTGGATGTCACCATCCCCGCCGAATGGGCCCAAGGTCGCGCGACGTTTGGCGGGCTGGTCGCCGCTTTGCAATACGAAGCACTGCGTGCCCAAGTGCCTGCGGATCGACCATTGCGGTCGTTGGCAATAACCTTCGTGGGGCCGGTGGCGCCCGATGTGCCCGCCAGTTATCAAGTCGAAGTGTTGCGCGAAGGCAAGGCAGTCAGTCAGTTGCTAGGCCGCGTCGTTCAGAACGGTGAAGTGGCGACCCTGGTGCAAGCCAGTTTCGGCGCATCCCGTGAGTCAGAGATAGATGTGGCAAGCGACGCGGCGCCGGTGTTCAAACACTGGGAAGAGTGCCAGGAGTTGCCCTATATCAAGGGCGTGACGCCTGAATTTATGCGTCACTTGGCAATGCGCTGGAGCGTCGGCGGCCTGCCATTCACCGGTAATAAGTCCCGCGAAATGGGGGGCTGGGTTCGCCTGCGTGGGGATGTGAAAGAAGAGCCGTTGACCGAGGCGCATATCCTCGCCCTGGTCGACGCCTGGCCGCCGGCATTGCTGCCGCACCTGAAGAAACCGGCACCGGGCAGCACCCTGACCTGGACCATCGAATTCATCCAACCGTTGCAGGATCTGACCACCCTCGATTGGTGTCAGTACTGCGTCAACATCGAACACGCCCGCGACGGCTACGGCCATGCTGCCGCTGCGCTGTGGAGCCCTACTGGCGGATTGATTGCTATCAGCCGCCAGACTGTTGTGGTATTCGCTTAAGCATCAGTGCAGATGGCGCTGGCGCCAGGCGCGCCGCCCGCCACTGCTTGACACAACGCGCGCAGAGGTCACGAGCTGCTCAATTACCAGGCGCTCACCGCCTGTTTGCGGTCACTGAACGGCTGACTCGCCTGGGCTTCCAGGCTGTGACCATGACGCTGCAATGCCATGCCGGCCAGAATGCCGACTACGCCAACGGCGAAACTGGCCAGGCTCAGACTAAAGGCCCCAGAAACGATCAATAGAAAGCCAACGATAAACAGCGGCACGGCGATCAGGTTCAAGGCCAGGTTCGTTGGGTGCTGGTGCGTCTGCGGGTAGCTATGCCATTGCCAGGCGGGGAGATTGGGATGACGTTTGCCCATGATGGTGATTCCTCTGTCCGTTGAAACAACATGGAGAGAGTTTAGGTGGGGGCGGGCGCGTGGGCGAATTGGGGCTCGCTATGGGGCTCATAGCCAGTCCTACAGTTTCAATTGCCCAATCGCCTTGCTCAACTCCCCTGCCAACGTCGCCAGTTCATTGCTGGTCGTTGCCGAATCCACGGTTTGTTGCACGGTGTTCTCGGTCACATCGCGGATACTGACCACTGCGCGGTTCATCTCTTCGGCCACATGGCTTTGCTGTTCGGCGGCAACGGCGATTTGAGTGTTGCTTTCACGCATCTGCGCCACGGCACCGGTGATTTCGGCGAGTGCGGCACCGGCTTCCTGGGCTTGTTGCACGCAGTCGTCGGCCTTGAACGAGCTTTCCTGCATAAAGTCCACCGCGTCGCGGGTACCGGCTTGTAGCGCTGAAACCATACGGGTGATCTCGTCGGTGGAGCTTTGCACGCGCTTGGCCAGATTGCGCACTTCGTCGGCGACTACTGCGAAGCCACGGCCCATTTCTCCAGCGCGGGCAGCTTCGATAGCGGCGTTGAGGGCGAGCAGGTTGGTCTGTTCGGCGATGCTGTGAATCACGCTGACCACACCGTTGATTTTCTGGCTGTCTTCAGCAAGCTTCTGGATCATTACGGCAGTTTGTTGCACGCCGCTGGAGAGTCCGGCAATCGAGTGTCTTACCCGAGTCACCACTTCCTGGCCGCTACCGGCGAGGGTGTCGGCGGATTGGGACAAATCTCGCGTGGCGCCAGCATGTTGGGCGATGTGGTAGACGGTGGCGGTCATCTCGTTGATGGCCGTGGCGGCCTGGTCGGTTTCGCTTTGCTGGCCGAGCATGCCGTGCTGCACCTCATTCATGCTGCTGGCCAGACGTGCAGCGCCTTCGTCCAGTTGCCGAGCGGTGCGCGCCACGGTGCTGACCACGCGCTGGTAGCCAGCCTGCATGGCATTGAACGCGCTGGCCATCTGGCCGACTTCATCCTTGCAGGCCAGGGGGACGCGGGCCGACAGGTCGCCGGTTTTCTCCACGTGCAGCATGACATCCTTGAGCGTGTTGAGCTGACTGAGCAGGAAGCGGATCAGCAGTTGCGAAGCGCCAAGCATCACAAGCATCAGGATTGCGACAGCCACAGCGTAATTAGCGAAGCGGTCGCTGAAGACCTGGCTCAAGCTTGGCGCGTAGGCAAGTACGCCAATGTATTGCCCATCCGGGCGGGCAATGACTTCAGCGCCTATCAATGGATTTTCGCCAAACAGCGGCATGTGATTGAGTTCGACCCAGCCGGTGGTGGTGCTCAGGGCTGACAGATCCAAATCGCCCAACTGTGGGACTTGGCCTCGGGCAAACGTCAGCCAATGCGCGTCCTTGGGGAGCGGCTGGTTGGTTGGCCAGGCCCCCAGCAATCGGCCCTGGGCCTGCGCCGAAACCTGGGAGGCTGTGCTGCGCGCTTGTTGTTCGAGCTGCACGGCGTACAGCACCAGCAGCAGGGTGGTGATGAAGGCGACCGCGTTGACGGCCCAGAATTTGTACTTCAGCGAGATATTGCTAAGCCAGGCACCCATGTAAGGTTTTCTCTGATAGCGGAAACAGCATTGGCAAGGTGCCATTATTGTGCCGCTACTCAGAAAACCGGTTTTGACATGGGTCAATGCGCCGCATCAATCCAAGGTCGGCAACCCAAAAAAAGCGCGTGAACAGGCAGTGCTGTGGTCGGCCAAGTCTTGCGCGCTTTCGTTGCGGTGCAGGGCGACTTCGCGCAGTACTTCCGTCAGATAAGCCGGTTCGTTACGACCGTTTTTCGGCTTGGGGCGCAGGGTGCGCGGCAGCAGGTAAGGCGCATCGCTTTCCAGCATCAGGCGGCCCCGGGGAATTTCTTTGACGAGTGGGTGCAGGTGCGTCCCACGGCGCTCGTCGCATATCCAGCCGGTGATGCCAATGTGTAAATCGAGGTCGAGGTAGCTGAACAGCGCCGCCTGTTCGCCGGTGAAACAATGCACTACGGCGGCGGTGAGGTGGTCGCGGTAGTCCTTGAGGATCTCCAGCAGGCGTTGGTTAGCGTCACGCTCATGGAGAAATACCGGGAGCTTTAGCTCGACGGCCAGGGCCAGGTGTTCTTCCAGGACTTTTTCCTGTTGCGGGCGCGGTGAGAAATCCCGGTTGAAATCCAGGCCGCATTCGCCCACGGCACGTACGCGGCTTTCGCTGAGTAAACCGCGCAAACGCTGGGCGCTGTCGCCGTTCCAGTCGCTGGCGGAGTGGGGGTGGATGCCTGCGGTGCTGAACAGGCGTTGGCCGCTTTCGTCGAGGTTGACGCACAGTTCCAGAGCCTGTTCGCTGCCGTCGACGCTGGTGCCGGTGAGTACCAATTGCTGCACGCCGGCGGCGTAGGCGCGGTCGAGAACGGCCTGGTGCTTGTCGTCGAAACTGGGGTTGGTCAGGTTGACGCCGATATCAATGAGTTGCATGGTGCTATCTCCGCCTGCGGCCGGAAAGCATATCAGAGCTGTAGATTTATAAGAAAAACGAATAACTACAATGAGTTATAGCTGTCTTTGAACGTCGCAAGTGACATCGTGTTTGGCTGAACGTCCTGCACTGTGCCACCGTTGCACGCAAAGCCTGCGCATAAAGCGCTCTGTTTCTGACCTCCACCGCGTCGTTTTTCGCGAGCGCGTTGGCCAGTATTCTTTCCGGAGAGCGGATGATCCGACCCTCGGCGTTGCTTATGTTGTGCCTGGCGTTACTGTTGCCTTTGGCGGCGGTTGCGCGTCTGGACGGGCCGCTGGAAGTGACCAAGCCTGGCAAGGTCCGTGACTTGGCGGAGATTCGTTCAAGTCGCACCCTTCGGGTATTGGTCAACCAAAGTCGCAACAGTTCCGGCGAAGTGCAGGGCCAGGCCATCGGTGTTGAATACCACCGCCTACGCGCCTTCGAGCAATACCTCAACGGTCACGCCCGTGATGGCCAGGAAATAAACCTCAAGATAATCCCCAAGGCCAAGGATCAATTGCTCGGCGCGCTGGCCCGTGGTGAAGGCGATCTGGTTGCTCCTGGCGAGTTGCTTGATGTGAAAGCTGCTCACAAAATCAGCACCAGTAGCCCGATTGCCAGCGCTGTACCGTTGTGGCTGGTGGGGGTGAAGGGAGAGCGGCGTTTTACCAAGTTGGAGCAACTGTCAGGACGAACGCTGGCGCTGACCACTGGCAGTGCGGCAGCGGATGCCATCAGCCAGGTCAATCAGAAGCTGGCCCTGCACAAGCAGCCACCGGTGAAGGTGGAATGGGTGGACCCGACCCTGGCAGTGGAGGACGTTCTGGAAATGGTGCAGGCGGGGATTTTCCATCTCACCATTGTCGAGAAACCGATTGCCGAACGCTGGTCTAAGATCCTGCCCAAGTTGCGCTTCGACAAACAAGTCGTCATTAGCGAACCCGGCGATGAATACTGGTTTGTTCGCCAGGACGCTTCGATGCTGCGTGCAAGTATTGATCGCTTTCTCAAGACCTATCGCACGCCTTCCGACCAGGACGTGGCGTTTCAACGCATTTATCGACGCCTCTACCAGGTGCGGAACCCACTGGCCCGCGCCGACCGCCAGCGCCTGGAAAAGCTGCGGCCAGTGCTGCAAAAACATGCCCGCGAGCAGGGCATGGACTGGCTTAACCTTGCAGCGCTGGCTTTCAAGGAATCCGCCTTCGATCCTGGCGCGCGCAACAGCGGTGGTCCTACCGGCTTGATGCAGATCACACCCTCAGCGGCCCAGCGGGTTGGCGTCAACAATATCGAAAGTCTCGACAGTAATGTGCAGGCGGGCGCGCGTTATCTGGCGTTGATCCGTCGCAAGTTCTTCGCCAGCCCCAAGCTCAACGAGCGTGAGCGCATGGCTTTTGTACTCGCGGCCTACAACATGGGCCCGGAGCGCGTGCAGGGTATGCGCACCGAGGCCCGGCGCCGGGGATTGAACCCCAACCAATGGTTCTTCCAGGTGGAGCGCATTGCCATGGAACAGGTGGGAATGGGCGGCGTCAGCTATGTTAATAGCGTCAACAAGTACTTCTTGGCGTTCGATCGGGAGCGTGAGTCCCTGGAGCCGCCAGCACCGAAAATTGCCTCACGGAAGTAATCGATTTTATCGATATTAATCAGGCATTTTTTTCGGCTTTTATCATTGTTTAAACTGATTAATATAGCGGCCAACCAACCCCTACTTCAAAAAGGATTTACTCCATGAGCCCAATGATCAAAAGCCTACTGTCCACTCGTGCCGGCTACGGTCTGACCATCCTGCGCATTGTTGTTGGCATCATCTTCGCCGCCCACGGTTCGCAAAAACTCTTCGGTTGGTTTGGCGGCTACGGCTTGGCGGGCACTGCCCAATGGATGGAAAGCATCGGCCTGGCGCCGGGTACCCTGATGGCGCTGCTGTCGGGCGGAACCGAGTTTTTCGCCGGCCTGGCCCTGATCATCGGTCTGCTGGTACGCCCTGCTGCGTTGGGCCTGACCATTCTGTCGGTGGTGGCGATCTTCTCGGTGCATATCCATAACGGTCTGTTCATGGCCAACAATGGTTACGAGTTCGCATTAGCCTTGTTGGGCGGGTCCGTGGCAGTGCTGCTGGAAGGTGCCGGTAAACTGTCTGCCGACCGTGCAATAGCCAACTGACCCCTCTGCAACACCTGAAGAGGCCCGCCATGTGCGGGCCTTTTCGTTGCTCGGGATTCTTGACATCGGCCATCCGGCTTCTCTAGGATGCTGCCCATGCGCCGATTTAAACAGCTAATTGCGGGGCGCCACTGGGACTCGATGCAGCCCGACAGAAGCCTGTTCTCCCCTGAGGAAACAGCTTCGAAATACCGCTAAAGCGCTGGTTCGGTGTTGCCTCTCACCTGCCCGCAGACTTTTGAGGCAGAGACACGACACTATGAATGCACTACGCCCCCTGATACGCCTGGCTCCGATCACTGCGGACCTTACTCAACGCAATCCGAAAATCCTCTTGGGCGGTAAGCACCAGCCCACGCTGTTGCGTTACCTGGACGGCTGGCCACGTCGCACCGGGCGGCCTTCGGCTTTCCTGATCCAGTTTGTCGAAGATGGCGGTTCCCTGGCCCGTTTTGCGAGTAATAGCTTCGACCTGGCAGTTATCCAGGCGCCCAGTGCCAGCGACGCGGCTGAAGTGATTCGTCAACTCACACGTATTGCCCGGCAGGGGCTGATTGCCAGGCGTTGAGGGCTCAGGAGAGTCCGACACTCGCCTGTAATCGGCGCCGTTTATTCCTTACAAAAACCACCCAAGCGACTAGACAGAGCACGCCCGGGATTGCCAAGGTCACGAACAGCTTTATCGCGAGCTCCAGGCGATGCACCTCAGCGTGCGTCTGAGCCCTCAAAGCGTGTAATTCCATGGGTAAGCGCAGGCGCTCCTTGTTGAGCGCCACCAATTGGGGGGTGGTGTCCACTGCTTGGGAGCCGAGGGGGGCTGCCGGTGGGTTCAGCATTTGCCATTCCTGTTCCGTTCGTAACAGACGCCGTTCCAATTCAGTCGCCTTCTGCTCGTAGGCTTGTTCGGCGTTGTCGCGTATCCGCTCCATCATGTTCTTCGATCTGTCCATCGGTGCGCGCGGGCGGATGTTGGTCAGTGAATCGCTTGCGGACAGGTTATCCAGCGTATTTAAGATAAAGACTGCGTTGCTGTCAGGCGCTGAGCTATTGATGTGATCCGTGAGCAAATCAGTGTCGGCCACCACCACCACATGGATCTGTGCCGCTTTTTGCAAACCTGCGGGCTGCTCCTTAATGCCATCGGGGAATGCTGAGTAGGCTGGCCCCTCTATACGAGCTGCAATCACATGGTGTTGCGCCCGAGTGGATGCGTTATCGGCCGTTGAGTCGATCTCATGTGCTGAGGTAAATCGGTTGGTTTCCAGCAACCTGGATTGCCCGGAACTTTGCAGAAGCGGGGTGAGGGTGGTGCCGCTTTTTTTGCGATGAAAAAGCGCACCACTGCTCGATACCGTCACAGTATTCAGTTTCCAAGTGCTGATGTCGTGCGTGTTCATTGCCTGCCGAGGCAGCTTCAATCTGCCCGGATACTGCACTGGGAGCTTACCCAGCTCAGGTGCCGCCGATTCCGCGTAGCGGTGGTCGATTAGAAACTTGTCTGCTGGCATCTCTACGCCCCAAGCGGAAAGCACCTCTGTCAGACGGGTATTGGCGGACGTGATGTTCGAACTTTGCTCAGGCATGGGGTCGATAAACATCATCAATTTACCGCCCCTCAACACAAATTGTTCAATCCCATACAACGATTGTTCGGGCAGCGCTTCAGGACGCACGACCATAAGCGTTTTGACGTGTTCCGGTATGCGCTCGGTGGTCGCCTCCAGATTGACCAGGTTGAAATGACGCTGCATTTCCGTCACCAACTGGCCTGCATAGTCTCCCATCGCTAAACCAGACAATAGTCCGATAACGGGGCGGTCTGGGTACTGCAACTTATAGATCAGATGGCTGATTTCATATTCGAGCAATGGCTCCCGGTCCAGGCTGAATGATTCAATACGTTGCGCTCCGTGGCCGGCTCGGGTGCCGATCAGCCCCAGAAATCCCGACTGGTCGTCGAGACCGAAAAGCCTGGCTTTGTAGGCGTCTTCTGAAAAAGATCCGGGATCAATAAGGTGCAGATTGATCATACCCTTCGCTGCTTTTTCGTATTCCCGCAACCGGTCTTCTATGTGCTTGCCGTGGCGCTTTAGGGCGAAGCTTCGTTTCGGGTCGTTATTGGTATTGAAGTAATACAAGTCCATTGGCGACTCAAGCGACGAAAGTAATTGTCTAGCGGGTGGGGAGAGGGTGTGGACCTTATGTCGCGAAAGATCCCATCGAATATCAGGAATTTTCGCTATCCAAACTAAGTTGAACGCTAGAAATAATAACAATATGACAGTGAGTGTAATGCCTGTGCGCAGAGTAGGTTGCATGGAGGGCTTTCCTTCTCAGCGGTGTCGGTAATTGAGGGTTACTGTCGTGGCTGTGAGGAAGGCGACTATTATACTAATGAAGTAAAGGATGTCGCGAAGCGTAAACTTTCCGTTGTCAATAGCGCTGAACCTTGAAAAAGGGCTTAGGGAGGCCAGGCTGTCTATTGCCCAGATGGGCGCCTGATGCTCTAGTGCATCAAGCAAATAAGAAAGAGCGCTGGAGGTGAGCAGCAAGCCTACTGTCAGTATGAAAAGGACAGTGCGCTGAGGCAGCAGTGTGAAAATAAACAATCCGACAGATAAATAACTGCCTGCCAGCAGCCAGCTAGACATAAATTGCGAGGCAATAATATTGTTGTCTGCATTACCCATGTAGTTGGCAATGATGACGAGGGGGAACGCCAACATCAGGGCCATGCCCACCACGGCCCAGGCTGCTAGAAATTTTCCAACAACCCATTCATGCGTCGTGACGGGCACTGTTTTCATCAGGTCGAGAAAGCCTGCATTGGACTCGTCCGACCAAAGTTGCGTCGCGAGTGAAGGAATCAATAATAGATATAGCCAAGGGTGCAACTGGAAAAAAACCTGCAAGGTATTGATGTCGTGTTCAGGCCACGGACTCATGTGCAACCCGAGTGCCACGTAAAGCACTGAAAAAATGGCAACGCTCAGATAAGTGCCGGGTGTGCAGGCGTAGTGGAGAAGTTGACGCTTGAAAATGACTGGCAGCAGTTTCAAAGACGGGCCTCACGGCTCAGATGATGAACCACATCGCTCAGTCGACCGGGCTCTAGGTTCAGTGAGTTGATTTTCCATCGGCGATGGGCAATGAGTGCATTGATGTGGGGGTAGATGGTGTGTCCCGGCATGGCCAGGACGGTCACCGTACCGGGTGCATGCCGATGCTCTTCGATCCCTGCCACACCTGGCAGTACGGCTAGAGCCAACAAGTCCAACGGAGCGTCTGCGGCGAGGGTGACCGCCTGAAAATGACGAGAGTTGCGTTGCAAATCTGGCATTGGGGTGTCGGCCACCAGGCGATTGCCTGCGATAACCAGCGCGCGAGTACAGAACTCGGACAATTCATCGCAGTGGCGGGAGGCGACGATCACTGTCATGTCTTGTGTCAACGACTGGATGAGCGCCCTGAATTTGTGTTTTTGATCAGGTGTGAGCCCTTCAGTTGGCTCATCGAGTAACAGCAGCGTAGGGGTGTGCAAGATGGCTTGGGCGATGGCGACTTTGCGCTTAAGGCCGATCGACAGCGCATCAAGGGGCGCGTTGAGCACCGATGACAATTCCAATCGTGCAGCAGCCTGTTCAACCTTTGCGCGCTTTTCGGTGCCGCGAAGTCCGCGGATGGCTGCGATGTAGTCAAGGAACTCTTTAACCAGCATCGTCGGGTGACTGACACACTTGTTAATTTGGTAGCCGACTATCTTTTTTACTTTATGCGATTGGGTGGTTGTATCGATACCTTGGATGTTGATATGTCCGCTGAAGGGGAGTGTCGAGCCTGAGATTAAATCGAGAAGTGCTGTTTTAACTGTAGGATTTTCTCCGAATAGTCCCAGGCATTCATGTTTGCAGGCGCCAAATGAAAAATTGTTGATTATTGTTTTCTTGTTTAGATGTTTTATCAGGTTGGTTATTTTGATCATTTAGTCTGGTGCGCGCAGGGCGAAGATGTTGAAAAAGAATACGAGCAATAGTGGTTTTTGGGAACTCCGATAAGCATTAATAGGAAAAGTCCTACGTGCACGCTAGGCAGGTCGCTGGAACAATTGTTTTGTGTTTGTAATCTCTAACTGCCTAGTGTTTGTCTGGGAGTTGTAGAGATTTTCCGAATGTCTAATGAGACCTGATTATCATGATGCTTCTACGTACTCTTGTTCTTGAACGCGATGGCCAAGATACGCCGGTCAACGGGGCGTTGCTCTGTGGATTTGCTGTTGGTCAGATTGCTTCAAACTTTCTTGTTTATAGCTTGGATGAAGAGGTGGAGCCGGCGAGTTCAAGAGTCTATATCGCAACCCTGCGCAAAAAACTCGATCGGTATTTTCTGGATGGGGTAGAGTCCAAGGAAGACTTACAGGTGGCAATGCAAGTTTTTAAGCAGATTCTTACATCGGCGTCGGGTATTAAGACCGGCAGTGTTACCGACACTCAAGTTTCTTATCATTTTCTCGATTTGAAAGGGTGCAAACTGCCCCCTGCGAGGCCTGAAGAGCATCATTCGGTGACCATCAAGAAGGCCCTGGTGATGAAGGTGATCACCCTGGGAATGTCTGCTCCGGTGATGCCACCCATCGAAAGCGCTTCATTGATTGTGCCTTCCATTCGCTTCTCGTCGAAAATGAGTGCGCCTCCCAGGGACGCGGACCCAACCGAGCCTGCTCAGTTGCCAGTAAATGAACAGACGCCAGAAGAGCCAAGGCAGATGCCAATCAATGAGCCGGTGACCGTGTTGCGGACTGCACCAGCCGTAATGAATGAGCCAGACGCTCCGGTGCAGCCAAAGCAACTGGCGCCAGCAGACCGCTGCAACCTGTTCGAAGTGGACAGTACGCTGACCAACCTTGCTCGTGTCGCTCAGGAACTCACCCAACAAAAACTCGCTGCAATGGAACGCGAAACAGCCCTTGATCAATGGCAGGCCCGATTGCAGCAAGAGCAGAGTCAATTGGATGAAAGGACCCGCGAATTGGAACAGCGCACCACTCAGTTGCATGACCAATCGTTGGCCGTCAGTCAGCGGACCGAAGCCCTGAAAGTGATGACTTCGCAAGTGTCGGATTTACGCCAGAGTTTGCGCGGTGTGCTGCTTGAGCTGGATCAGACCCTGGATGGTTAGACTGCCCTGGCTACTTTCCCGGGTTCATTTATCATCAACCCCAGCGAACCGACGTCAGGGAGTTATTGCCTGGCCTATCGGCATCTATGGACATTGCCTGGGGATGCATGCGTTTGAGTACCAAGCTGATTACCAAAGAAGGTCATGAGGCGCTGAAGAAAGAGCTGGATTATCTGTGGCGCGAAAAACGTCCAGATACCACGCGCAAGGTGACGTGGGCCGCCTCACTGGGGGATCGCAGTGAGAATGCCGACTACCAGTACAACAAGAAGCTGCTGCGAGAAATCGACCGACGGGTGCGTTACCTGCGCAAGCGTCTGGAAGACATGCGCGTGGTGGAGTACATGCCCGAGCAGGAAGGTAGGGTTTTTTTTGGTGCTTGGGTCGATATTGAAAACGAGCAGGGAGAGACCAAGCGTTTTCGCATAGTCGGCTATGACGAGATTTATGACCGGATGGATTACATTTCTATCGACTCACCAATGGCTCGTGCCTTGTTGCGCAAGGAGGTCGACGATGAGGCCATCGTGCAGACTCCCGGTGGCGAAGTGTGCTGGTGGATCACCGGGATCGAATATGTGAAATAGGCAATGATGGCCCGCAGTCTTTGAAGAGTGCGGGCCATCGGCGTTTCAGCCTTCGCGCAATACCGTCAGTGGGCTGGCATTCAACGCGCGGCGTGTGCCGAATACTCCTGCGGCACCGATCAGTACGGCGCCGATGATCGGCAGCAGCAACAGCCATGGGTGCGGGTGCCAGACCAGGTCAAAGGCATAACGGTACAGCACCCAGGTCACCAGTTCGGTACCCAATGCCGCCAACAAACCGCTGACGGCGCCCAGCAAGCCAAACTCGATACGCCGTGCCTTGACCAGCAACTTGCGTTCCGCGCCTAGCGCTCGTAGCAGTGCGCCTTGGCGGATGCGCTCGTCCAGCGTGGCCTGTAAACCGGAGAACAACACGGCCATCCCGGCAGCCAGTACAAACAACAGCACGTATTCCACCGCCAGGGTCACTTGGGCGAGGATGCTGCGCAATTGCTCCAGCAGGGCCTCAACCTGGAGGATCGTAACCGCCGGAAAGGCTCGCGACAGATCGACGATTTGTTGGTCATGCCCTGGCGCCAGGTAGAAGCTGGTCAGGTAGGTGGCCGGCAGGTCCTTCAACGTGCCGGGCTGAAAAATCATGAAGAAGTTCGGCTGGAAGTTATCCCAGTTGATGGTTCGCAGGCTGGTGACCCGCGCTTCACGATTTTCCCCGGCAATGGTGAACACCAGGTGATCGTTCAACTTGAGCTTGAGGCTTTCAGCAACTTTGGCTTCTACCGAGACGCCAGGAATATCCTCGGTGGGTCGTTGCGACCACCATGAGCCTGCAGTCAGCGTATTGCCCGGTGGCAGGTCGGCGGCCCAGGTCAGGCTCAGGTCGCGTTGTACTGCGCGGTCGCCGCTGGAGTCCTTGCTGACTATGTCCTGTACCGGGTCGCCATTAATGCTAATCAACCGGCCCGGCACCACGGGGTACAGCGGCGCTGATTGCGCCTGCACTTCCAGCAGGCGGGCGCTAAAGGCGTCCTTGTCGGCCGGCAGGATGTTCAGCGCAAAGTAGTTAGGCGCGTCCTTGGGCAACTGGTTTTGCCAAGTGTCCAGCAATTCGCCGCGCAGCAGGGCGATCAAACCCATGGACAATAAGATCAAGCCAAACGCCAGTGACTGGCCCGCCGCCGCCAATGGGTGGCGCAGCAGTTGGCCCAAGCCCAGGCGCCAGGGCAGGGAGGCGCGAGCTAGCAGGCGCCGCAGGCTTTGCAACAGCAGCAAAAGCAAGCCGCCGAGGACCAGCGCAGCCACCACGCCACCGCCCAGCAGGGCGAAGGTCAGCACCAGATCCAGGCTCAGGCGCCACATGATCAGGCCCAGTGCGAACAGCGCAGCGCCGTAAACCATCCAGGTGCTGGACGGAATTGGCAGCAGGTCGCGGCGCAACACCCGCAACGGCGGTACCCGACCGAGTGCTGCCAACGGCGGCAGGGCGAAACCGGCGAGAGCCACCAGCCCGGTGCCGATCCCGGCAACGGCCGGCAACAGTCCCCCGGGGGGAACATCCGCTGGCAGCAGGTCGTGCAGGAAATAGAACAAGCCGAACTGTGCCAGCCAACCGAGCAGGGCGCCGGCCAAGCTTGCGAGCAAACCCAGTACGGTCAGTTGCAGGCTGAACAGCAACATGGCTTCGCGTCGTGACAGTCCCAGGCAGCGCAGCAATGCACTGGCGTCGAAGCGTCGGGTGGCAAAGCGGTTGGCCGACAAAGCCACGGCCACGCCGGCCAGCAGCACGGCTACCAGGCTGGCCATGTTCAGGTAGCGCTCGGCTTTGCCCAAGGCGCCGCCAATCTGTTGATTGCCGTCGCGTGAGTCCTGCAGTCGCTGGTTGGCGGCGAGCCCCGGCTTGAGCAGGTCGCGATAGGTTTGCAGCACCGTGCTTTCCGGCGGCCCGCGCCATAATTCGCGGTAGCTGACGCGGCTGCCGGGTTGGACCACGCCGGTGGCGTCCAGGTCTGCCAGGTTGATCATCACCCTTGGCGTGAGGCTGTAGAAGTTGCCGGCGCGATCTGGTTCGTAGGTGAGTACGCGGGCCAGACGCAGGGTTTTCATGCCGACATCGACGCTGTCGCCGATTTTGAGGTCCAGTGCCGTCAGCAGCCGCGCCTCCACCCAGGCTTCGCCGGGTTTGGGGCCGCCGCCAGGGGTTTCATCGCCAAAGGGCGCAGCAGCGCTCTTCAGTTCGCCTCGCAGCGGATATTGCTCGTTGACCGCCTTGATACTGGAAAGCTGGATTCCGTTATCAGTGGCGATAACACTGGAGAACTCCACGACTCGCGCGTGATCCAGACCCAGTTCGGTCCCGGAGCGGATTTGCTCGGACCGGGCTGGTGAGCTTCCTTCAAGTACCAGGTCGGCGCCTAGGAACTCGGTGGCGCGCAACATCATGGCGCCGTTGAGACGTGCACCGAAGTAACCGATAGCAGTGCTGGCGGCCACGGCCACCAGCAGGGCAAAGAACAACACGCGCAATTCGCCGGCGCGGGCATCGCGCAGCAATTGACGCATGGCAAGGCTGAACAGGCGCAACAGCGGCAAACGTGCCATCAAGGCTCCAGGGGCGCGACCATCAGGCCGGCTTCAAGGCGGATCAGGCGTCGGCAACGGTGGGCCAGGCGCTCGTCGTGGGTGACCAGCACCAGGGTCGTGCCGCTCTCTTTATTGAGCTCGAACAGCAGGTCGCTGATGCGCTCGCCGGTGTGGCTGTCGAGGTTGCCGGTGGGTTCATCGGCAAACAGCACGTCCGGTTCGGCGGCAAAGGCGCGAGCAATGGCTACACGCTGCTGCTCGCCACCGGAAAGTTGGCGTGGCGAGTGGGTGAGGCGCTGGCCGAGGCCCACGCGTTCCAGCAGGTGTTTGGCGCGCTCACGGGCGTCTTTGCGGCCATCCAGCTCCAGCGGCAGCATGACGTTCTCCAGCGCGTTGAGGCTGTCGAGCAGTTGGAACGACTGGAACACAAAACCTACGTGTTCGGCGCGGATGCGTGCGCGCTGGTCTTCGTCGAGGCGGCTGAGGGCTTGTCCGGCGAGGGTGACTTCGCCGCTGCTGGGCAGGTCGAGTCCGGCCAGCAGGCCGAGGAGGGTGGATTTACCGGAGCCGGAGCTGCCGACGATAGCCAGGCTATCGCCCTTGTTCAGTTCGAGGCTCAGTTCGTGCAGGATAGTCAGTTCACCTTCCGCGCTGGGAACCACTTTGCTAAGGTTCCGCGCGGTGAGAATGCTTGCGCCCATGGAGAATCCGATGCGAATGTGGTTTTTGAGTGCTGGCCTGGCCTTGATGTGCATGGCCCAGAACGCAGCGGCGGGTACAGTCCTGATCGTTGGCGATAGTATCAGTGCCGGTTTCGGCCTGGATACACGCAAAGGGTGGGTTGCCTTGTTGGAGCAACGGCTCAAGAAGGAAGGTTTCGACGATAAAGTGGTCAACGCCTCCATCAGTGGTGATACCAGTGCTGGAGGTCTCGCGCGGCTGCCGGCGGCCCTTGCAGAGCATAAGCCTGAGGTAGTGATTATCGAACTGGGTGGCAATGACGGCCTGCGCGGTATGCCCCCTACGCAATTGCAACAAAATCTTGCGTCGATGATTCAGAAGTCCCAGGACAGCGGCGCGAAGGTGCTGTTGCTGGGCATGCAGATTCCACCTAACTATGGGAAGCGTTATGTCGACGCCTTCGCCAAAGTATTTGCCGATGTCGCCCAGCAGAAAAAGGTGCCGTTGGTACCGTTTTTCCTTGAAGGAATCGGCGGCAATTCGCAATTGATGCAGGCTGACGGGCTGCACCCGGCTGTCGCTGCTCAGGGCAAGTTGCTGGAAAATGTCTGGCCGACGCTAAAACCGCTGCTATGACGCTTTTCTACTGGCAGGCTTTCGGCTAAGGTGGCGCCCCCCGATCTGGAGCCCCCGATGTCGCGTCCTGCCTGGTCACTGTTTAATTACCAACTGATCGAGCCGGACGAGCAGTTGGATCTCTTCGCCTGCCAGGAAGTGCGGGTGCATTTAGTGGCGCGTCAATTGGAACTGGGCGGCTCCATTGATCGCACGCTGTGCGGCACGTTACTGCCAGCGCAGCCACGTTGGTCGCGGGTTGATCGCTCGATTTTCCAGGACCAGCGCCTTTGCCCCTTGTGCCGGGCCATCTTGGAGTCCCAAAAGCGCGGCACACCGCCGATCTGGCCTGAGCTGCGTTTCGAACTCTAGCGGCCGCGACACGCTTGCAGCTAGAAGCTCACATCACGTATACAATCGATTTTTACCTACACGTCGTTCTGCGAAGGATTTTCCGGATGTTGTCGCGCCTTTCCGTCGTCACCTGCTGCCTGTCTCTCGCTGCACTCTGTGCGGCGGGTTCTGCATCTGCTTTGCAGTTGCCCTTGCCACCTCCGGGTGAAGACATCGTCGGCCAGGTCCAGGTGATCAAGGCCAAGTACGAAGACACCTTTGCCGACCTGGGCACCACTTACGACCTGGGCTATTCGGAAATGGTCGCGGCCAACCCAGGTGTTGATGCCTGGTTGCCGGGAGCGGGCACCGAGATCGTGCTGCCGACGCGTTTTATCCTGCCGCCGGGGCCTCGTGAGGGCATCGTGATCAACCTGGCGGAATACCGGCTCTATTATTTCCCCAAGGGCCAGAACGTGGTCTACACCTTCCCGTTGGGGATTGGTCGTGAGGGCTGGGGCTCGCCCATTGCCCACACCAGTATTATCGCCAAGACGCCGAACCCGACATGGACGCCGCCGGCTTCGATCAAGGCCGAACACGCCGCCAACGGTGATCCTTTGCCTAACGTGGTGCCTGCCGGACCAGATAATCCGCTGGGCCCGTTCAAGTTCACCCTGGGCACACCGGGTTACCTGATCCACGGCTCCAACATGAAGTTCGGTATTGGCACACGTACCAGTCATGGCTGTTTCCGCATGTTCAACAATAATGTGCTGGAGATGGCGGGCATGGTGCCGGTAGGTACGTCGGTGCGCATCATCAACGATGCCTACAAGTTCGGCAGCAGCGGCGGCAAGGTCTATCTGGAAGCGCATACGCCTTTGAATGATGATGGAACGCCATCGGTGGTCGACAAGCACACGGCGGTGATCAACGCTTTGCTCAAGCGTGAAGACTTGGCCAATAACCTGCGGGTCAATTGGGATCAGGTGCGTGATGTGGTGGCCGCGGAAGATGGTTTGCCGACTGAAATCGGCGTGCCAGGTGGGGCGCCTATAGCGTCCAGCTCGCTGATCGATCTTCAGCAGTAACTCTGCTCGATCAAAAGCCCGCCCACAGCCTTGCGCTGCGGCGGGCTTTTTATTGCCTGCGTTCAGGTGCGAATCGCAGACAATAAAAAAGCCGATCCATAAATGGATCGGCTTGATAACAATCCCGAGGGATTATTACTTGCGGCTAGCTTTTTCAAGCATACGCAGAGCGCGCTCGTTAGCTTCGTCAGCAGTCTGTTGTGCTTTTTGAGCAGCAGCCAGAGCTTCATCAGCTTTACGGTAGGCTTCGTCTGCACGGGCCTGGGAGCGAGCTGCTGCGTCTTCAGTTGCAGTCAGACGAGCTTCGGTTTCTTTGGAGACGCTGCTGCAACCGGTAGCCAGAACTGCGGCCAGAGCCAGAGCAGAGAATTTCAGAACGTTGTTCATCGTGTTCCCCTTCAAGGACTTTCTATTAAATGGCTACTTTCTCAGAGTGAGCTAATAGCCGGCGTACATACTACCCATTACTTGTAGTAAGTAAACTGACGTAGCGCAAGAAGCAAAAAAAATTCTCGCACCTAATCTATTTTGGCTAATCTTTTGGAGGTTTGTATAAAAACCGTCCAATTTTTTTCATACGGGTGAAGATTGGATCCAGGCTGAAAGGGCCGGCCTGCATGCGTTAAGCTTTGTATATAGATGAAAATTTATATATTCGGGCCGACACTTACGTTGCGTTTGGCGTTGCTTGGCCGGGCATCTTTTACTCATGTAGAGGTGACTTTAAGAGCGCCTGTTCGTCTCAAGGTTCAACTGCCGGCAATGTTCAGGCTTTCGACCAGTGTTTGGTCGAGGCCCCTTCTATATCCACCAGCAGCAGGGGATGACGAGTGCGCCTTGAGCAATTTCAGGATTGGTGCCTACTATTCCCTACGTGCTGGTTGTTAGCGCTCAAGGTTTTCTCGTTGTCGAAACCGGCACGGGGTGGCGTAGATGTTCCTTCGCCGGAAAAACATCGGTAAGGTAGGGGTCAGAATTCAAGACCCGCGAGGAGTAGTGATGAGCGAGGCGTTGTCCATCCACCATGACCAGGCTGGTCATCAGTTCGAGACCAATGTGGACGGTCATCGTGCCTATCTGACCTATATGGACCTCGGGAAGCAGACCCTGGATATCTATCGGACCTTCGTGCCCAACGCACTGCGGGGCCGCGGCATTGCGGCGGCGTTGACCGAAGAGGCCTTAAAGTTTGCCGAAGAGGCTGGCTACACGGTGATCCCTTCCTGCTCCTATGTCGAACGCTACATGGAGCGCCACCAGCGTCATGCCGCGAAGCTCTGAGTGATCAGCAGACAATAAAAAAACGCCGGGCTTAGCCCGGCGTTTTTGTGTGTGCAGTTGCGGCTCAGGTGCGTTTGCGTGTTGGCAATACGTCCTTGAGCTTGGCGTGCATGCTGCGTAGGGTGTTTTCGGTGGCGGCCCAGTCGATGCAGGCATCGGTGATCGACACGCCGTACTGCAAGTCGGCCAGGTCTTTTGGAATCGCCTGGCATCCCCAGTTCAAATGGCTCTCGACCATCAGGCCGATGATCGACTGATTGCCTTCGAGGATCTGGTTGGCAACGTTTTCCATCACCAACGGCTGTAGGGCCGGATCCTTGTTGGAGTTGGCGTGGCTGCAATCGACCATAATGTTTGGCTTGATCTTGGCCTTGTTCAACGCTTGCTCGCACAACGCAACGCTGACTGAATCATAGTTGGGCTTGCCGTTGCCGCCGCGCAGTACCACGTGACCGTAGGCATTGCCCTTGGTGGTGACGATGGAGACGCCGCCTTCCTGATTGATACCCAGGAAACGGTGGGGGCTGGAAACTGATTGCAGCGCGTTGATCGCCACAGTCAGGCCGCCGTCGGTGCCGTTCTTGAAGCCCACGGCCGATGACAGACCGGACGCCATTTCACGGTGGGTCTGGGACTCGGTGGTACGCGCGCCGATGGCCGACCAGCTGATCAGGTCCTGTAGGTATTGCGGGGAGATCGGGTCAAGCGCTTCGGTGGCAGTGGGCAGGCCCATTTCGGCCAGGTCCAGCAGCAACTGACGACCAATGTGCAAACCGTCCTGGATCTTGAACGAGTCGTCCAGGTACGGGTCGTTGATCAAGCCTTTCCAGCCGACGGTGGTACGCGGCTTTTCGAAATAGACGCGCATCACCAAGTACAAGGTGTCGGACACTTCTGCCGCCAGTACCTTGAGGCGCTCAGCATATTCGTGTGCGGCCTTGAGGTCATGGATCGAGCATGGGCCGATTACCACAAAGAGGCGGTGGTCGGTGCCGTCGAGAATCTCACGGATGACTTCGCGACCCTTGGTGACGGTCTGCAGGGCAGCGTCGCTCAGGGGGATTTCGCGCTTGAGCTGATCGGGCGTGATCAGCGTCTCGTTGGATTCGACGTTTAGGTCATTGATCGGTAAATCAGCCATCGTGTTACTCGTCAGGGTCACGGGTGCCGGCCGCCAGCTATCCCCGTGCGGCGGAGCACAGCATGATTTGGATGCAGGGGGGAGGAACCTTAGCGCGTAACACGGGCCCGCGACAATGGGCAAAGCCCCCTTTAATCCCCTGCTGGCCGCACAAACGCCTCATGGGAGAAGTCACTGGCGTGTCGCGCCACCCACTCGCGGGCCAGGGCTTCGACTTTCGCAGGGCTAGGCTCAGCATCTTCGTGCTGGCGGCAGTAGCGCTCTATCCGGCATGCTTGTTCGCCCATGCGCGCACCGAACAACGCATGTTCATCGGTAAACGAAATGCCGACGCGGTAGCCGTTTTCCACCTTGCGACACCACGCCACGTAGCCTGGGTATCGGGCGGTGGCGCCCAGGGATGGAATGTGCAAGTCAACGGCCGTGCCCTGGCGCCAGGCGCGCGGCCAATTGCAGGCAATGCCACCCAGGCCGTTAGAGAGCAGGCGTTGGCGGGGTATGGCGGGAGAGGGGCGTTGGATTAACTCGACAGCGACATCATCAGGGTGAGGTAAAAAACGACCCATGTACACGGACTCCGAGCACCGTCCTGTAGACGGCGGTGGCAGCAGTATAGTGAAGGAAGTGGAATTGACCGACCTGGATATTGACCAGCAATTGCTGGGATTGCCAGGGATTTCGCTCGTGGTGTTCACCAGCGTAGGATGCTCCAGCTGCCGTTGGGCGCGCCAGCAACTGCCCGGGTGGCACTTGCCGGTGGACCGTGTGTGCTGGGTGGATGCCGGGCACAACGGTGGCGCGGTTGAACGCTATCAGATCTTTCATTTGCCCGCGTTGTTCGTCGTGTGCGAGGGTCAATTCCTCGGACAATTACAGACACGTCTTACATCTGCCGATCTTGCCGACGCGATCAATCAAGCGTTGATCCGTACTCCAGAGGATTTGCCATGACAGTACAGTCGCCACGCGTTGGCATTATCGGAACCGGTGCCATCGGGGGATTCTACGGTGTGATGCTGGCGCGCGCCGGGTTCGATGTGCACTTTCTGCTGCGCAGCGAATATGCCGCGGTCAGCGAGCACGGCTTGCACATCAACAGCACGGTGCACGGCAAGTTGCACCTGTACCCGGTTCAGGCCTACGCGCGCGCCGCCGATATGCCGCCGTGTGACTGGTTGCTGGTGGGCACCAAGTCCACGGGCAATGTTGAGTTGGCGCCGACCATTGCCCAAATCGCGGCGCCGGATGCCAAAGTGGTGCTGCTTCAAAACGGCCTGGATGTAGAAGACAGCCTGCGAGAACACCTGCCGCTGTCGCTGCATCTGCTCGGCGGCCTGTGCTATATCGGCGTGCACCGTTCTGGTCCGGGTGTGGTTGAGCATCAAGCCTTGGGCCGGGTCAATCTGGGCTATCACAGCGGTTCTGCTGCTAACGATGAGGCTCGTCAGAAAGCAATTGTCGAGGCAGGCGCCGCGTTGTTTCATAAGGCTGGTATCGAGTCCCAGGCCATGGCCAATGTGCATCAGGCGCGCTGGCACAAGCTGGTGTGGAACGTGCCTTACAACGGCCTTTCGGTAGTGTTGGGGACTGGCACCACGGCCCTGATGGCCGACGAATCCAGTCGCCAACTGATCCAGGCGCTGATGGCTGAAGTGGTGCAGGGTGCCCATGCCTGTGGCCAGGAAATCCCCAAGAGTTACGCTGAGCAGATGTTTGCCATGACCGAAACCATGGACGATTACTTGCCGAGCATGTACCACGACCACGTACATAAGCGCCCGCTGGAGCTGGAGGCCATCTATGCTCGCCCTCTGGCAGCCGCCAAAGCCGCGGGCTGCGAATTACCGCGTATGCAGGCGCTGTATCAGGCCTTGAGTTTTATTGATCGGCATAACCGCTGATTCGGGGGGTAAATGCATGGCGAAGGGATTAGGCGACAAACTGGTGCTGGCGATTTCGTCGCGGGCCTTGTTCGACCTGAGCGACAGCCACAAGGTCTATCTCGCTCAAGGGGTGGAGGCCTACCGCAAATACCAGATCGAACACGAGGAAGAAATCCTTGAGCCCGGCGACGCCTTCCCTCTGGTCAAAAAGCTGTTGAGTCTCAACGCCAGCCTGGGTCGTGCCCGGGTTGAAGTGGTGCTCGTATCGCGCAACAGTGCCGACACTGGCCTGCGTGTATTTAACTCTATTCAGCACTACGGCCTGGATATTTCCCGCGCCGCTTTCGTAGGAGGGCGTAGCCCTTATCCTTATTTGGCCGCCTTTGGTTGCCATCTGTTTCTTTCGACCCATGCTGAGGATGTGCGCAGTGCCCTTGATGCCGGCTTTGCAGCGGCGACGATTTTGTCGGGCGGCCCGAGACGGGCTTCCAGCGAGGAACTGCACATCGCCTTTGACGGCGACGCGGTGTTGTTTTCCGATGAGTCGGAGCGCGTGTACCAGGCCGGCGGGTTAGCCGCGTTCCAGGCCAGCGAGCGCGAATCGGCGCGCCAGCCCTTGCACGGCGGTCCGTTCAAGGGGTTTCTGGCCGCGCTGAACGTATTGCAGCGTGAGTTTCCTGAAGAGGCCTGTCCGATCCGCACAGCTTTGGTAACCGCCCGTTCGGCGCCGTCTCACGAGCGGGTGATTCGCACGTTGCGTGAGTGGGATATTCGCTTGGACGAATCCTTGTTTCTTGGCGGTCTGGAGAAGTCCGCGTTTCTGGAAGCGTTTGCCGCTGATGTATTTTTCGATGACCAAGCCGGTCATTGCGAGAAAGCCAGGGAGGTGGTGGCCACGGGGCACGTGCCCCATGGCATCAGTAATGAGGTGAGGATTCAGGCCGAGAGTTAGGGCCGCTGCTAAGCTCATTCAATCTCCTCCACCCTGGCAGTCCAGGAGGTTTTATGATTCGTTCGATGCTGTACGCCACGGACCTCGGTCTGTACGCGCCCTATGTGATGCAGCATGCACTGGCGCTGGCGCGAACGTTCAAGGCTGACCTGTATGTGATTCACGCGGTCGAGCCTATTGGGTTGTTCGCCGAATCGGTGCTGCAGAGCTACCTTGATGAAGCTGCATTGAGTGAATGGCAGACTCAAGGGCTTAGCACGGTGATGGCGACCATCGAGCAGCGGGTGCTCGACAGTTTCCGCGAGGAGTTGGGGGAGGGTGAGCAGGACTTGAAGTTGATCCGCTCGGTACGTGTGATTCAGGGGGACCCGTGCGAGGTGATTCTCGACCAACTGCGCAAGCTGTCCGTCGACCTGTTGATCGTCGGTAGCCACAGCCATGCAGCCGGCACGACAGCGCCGCTTGGGCGTACCGCGGCACGGGTGCTGCAGCTGTCTACGGTGCCGGTTTACTTGGTGCCGTCCTTACAAGGTCGACGCATTGATGACGTATGACCGGTAGAAAACGATAAAAAGTTCTAGATTTATCCGTCTAACCTTTAATATAGTTATATACCGTCGCTGATACCCGTGGCGTCTATCTGCTTTGAGGGACACATATGAAGCTTCAACAACTGCGCTACATCTGGGAAGTGGCGCACCACGACCTCAACGTTTCCGCTACCGCTCAAAGCCTGTACACCTCGCAACCCGGTATCAGCAAGCAGATACGCCTGCTCGAAGACGAGCTGGGCGTCGAAGTGTTCGCGCGCAGCGGCAAGCATCTAACCCGTGTCACCCCGGCTGGTGAGCGCATCATCACTACTGCCGGCGAGATCCTGCGTAAAGTCGAAAGCATCAAGCAGATCGCTCAGGAATTTTCCAACGAGAAAAAAGGCACTCTATCGATCGCCACCACCCACACCCAGGCGCGTTATGCATTGCCTCCGGTGATCCGCGATTTCATCAAGCAATACCCGGACGTGGCCTTGCACATGCACCAGGGCTCGCCGATGCAAATCGCCGAGATGGCTGCTGATGGCACCGTCGATTTTGCCATCGCCACCGAAGCCCTGGAGCTGTTCGGTGACCTGGTGATGATGCCGTGCTACCGCTGGAACCGTTGCGTTGTGGTACCGCAGGGGCACCCGTTGGCCAAACTGCCGAAGCTGACCCTCGAAGCCCTGGCTGAATACCCGATCGTGACCTACGTGTTCGGTTTCACTGGCCGCTCCAAGCTCGACGAAGCTTTCAGCCATCGCGGCCTCACACCGAAAGTGGTGTTCACCGCCGCCGACGCCGACGTGATCAAGACTTACGTGCGCCTGGGCCTCGGCGTGGGTATCGTCGCCAAGATGGCCGTCGACACCAACCTCGACAAAGACCTGGTGGTTCTCGACGCCAGCGAGTTGTTCGAATCCAGCGTGACCAAGATCGGCTTCCGGCGTGGCACGTTCCTGCGTGGGTTCATGTGCGACTTCATCGAGAAGTTTGCGCCGCACCTGACCCGCGAAGTGATGGCCAAGGCGATCCAGTGCCATAACAAACAGGAACTGGAAGAGCTGTTCGACGGCGTTGAATTGCCCGTCCACTGAGTGGTTTATCGGGCCTCGGTAACCGTAAACAGTTGCCGGGCGCCTGCCACCAGAATCTCTACCTCATCGCCTTCGAACTTGCCCAGCAGGCTTTTGCCCATGGGCGAGCGCGGGGTGATGACAGTCACCGGTTGCCCGACCACATCCACCCTCAAGCCTGCAGCATCAGGCGCCAGGAATAGCCATTGCTGGCGACCGTTCTCGTCCTCCAGGCCCAATAGCGCGCCGACTTCTATGCCTCGTTGATCATCGTAGGCACGCAACTGCAGGTTCTGGCACAGCGCGAGCGCTTGCTTGATTTCCTCGACCCGTTTGGCCTGCCCGGCCGCGAGATACGAAGCCTCCAACCCCAGGGTGTCGTATTTGTTTTCCGCGATGTTCTCTTCGTGAGTCGCGGTTTCGTAGGCGGTCTGCGCGGCGCGCTGGGCGATATCGAGATCGACAGTGAGTTTTTCCAGGATCAACTGGAGGACGGCGTGCTTATTCATGGTTGTGCTTGATCATTCGCAGAATTGCAGGACATTGGCCCGGCTCTTTTCATTGGGCGCATTCTGGTCCTGTTGCAGCCAGAACTGGCATTTGGGGTTGGACAGGTTACGTGCGTTGTTACGTGCCTGGTCCAGGGCTTGTTGCTGTTCCTGCTTGTGCAGGTTCTGCTGGTACTGCTCGAACATACGGTTGGGTGGCTCAGGCGCGACAACGGTCGGCTTGCCCAATTGCTGGACTGCCTGCGCCACCGGCGCAAGGCTTTGCGGGAACAGGTAGCTCGACGCCAGCCAGGTGGTCAGCGCAATGGCGATAAACCCCAGCCATACACCCAAGGCGATAGCGATGCACAGCTTGAGCAGCGACAACGATTGATCCGACATGATGGCCTCCTGGCAGGCATTTGCGGCGTAGCGGCGATTGTCGCACAGCCACTGTGCAGAATAATCGCGATCAAGCCTTCTGCATCGGCGCATTTATGCGGACAATCGAGCCTTTGAGCGTTGGAGCCCGGAATGAAAGCCCGCTGGGATATTTTTTGCAGCGTTGTCGATAACTTCGGCGACATCGGCGTGACTTGGCGGCTGGCCCGGCAATTGGTGGTGGAGCATGGCTGCGAGGTGCGCTTGTGGGTTGATGACCTGCGGGCCTTCGAACGCATGTGCCCCGAGGTGGATGTGCAGCGGGAGCAACAGTGGCAGGAGGGCGTTGATGTACACCACTGGCCACCCCAATGGTCTCCAACTCCTGCCGGAGATGTGGTGATTGCCGCTTTCGCCTGCCAGTTACCGCCTGAGTATATGGAAGCCATGGCCGAGCGTGAGCGCACGCCGTTGTGGATGAACCTGGATTACCTCAGTGCCGAGGACTGGGTGGTGGGCTGCCATCGCCTGCCGTCGGTGAAGTTCAAGGGAGTACAGAAGTACTTCTTTTTCCCCGGCTTCCGACCTGGTACTGGCGGTTTGCTCCGTGAGGCGGGGTTGCTGGAAAAGCGTCATGCTTATCAACTGGATGTCGCTGCGCAGCGACAATTCCTGCAAACCTTGGGTGTGATTCCGGATGATGGTGCGCGGCTGTTCTCACTGTTTGCCTACGAAAACGCTGGTCTCGCCGGATGGCTGGACGTCTTATCGACGGACGGGCGTGCCACTCATCTATTGGTGCCGGAGGGCCGCATCCTCGGTGACGTACAGCGCTGGCTCGGTGTAGGAGGGCTCGTCGCGGGCGATATTCATCAACGTAAGTCTCTGACCGTGCAGGTGCTGCCGTTCGTGCGTCAGGAGCAATATGACCACCTGCTGTGGTGCTGTGACTTTAACGCAGTGCGCGGTGAAGACTCGTTCGTCCGCGCCCAATGGGCGGGGCGCCCGTTGCTGTGGCACATCTACCGCCAGGACGAAGACATACACCTCGACAAGCTAGATGCCTTCCTGGAGTTGTACACCGCCGCCTTATCACCGGCCGCGAAGGCGGCGTTGGTCGCGCTTTGGCAGGCTTGGAACACCGAGGGTGACATGGCACAGCCGTGGAAAAAATTGTTGGAGCACTGGCCGGAAGTCACTCAACACGCCGAAACGTGGTGTCTGGAACAGGGCTTGCAGGCTGATCTTGCGACGGCGCTGGTACAGTTTTATGAAAGTTGGATATGATACGCCACCTTGATTTTTGTAAATCCCATCCAAATTTCGGATATATGCAATGAAAACTGGTAAAGAACTGAAACCCGGTACAGTGATCCGTCTCGAAAACGACCCTTGGCTGGTTCAGAAAGCTGAGTTCACCAAGTCTGGTCGTAACAGCGCAATCATGAAGACCAAGCTGAAGAACCTGCTGACCGGTTACAAGACCGAGATCGTCTACAGCGCCGATGACAAACTGGACGACGTAATCCTCGACCGCAAAGAAGCGACCCTGTCCTTCATCAGCGGCGACACCTACACGTTCATGGACACCACTGACTACACCATGTACGAGCTGAACGCTGAAGACATCGAAGCCGTTCTGCCGTTCGTGGAAGAAGGTATGGAAGATATCTGCGAAGCGATCTTCTTCGAAGAGCGTTTGGTTTCCGTTGAACTGCCAACCACTATCGTGCGTAAAGTTGCCTACACCGAAGGCTCCGCTCGCGGCGACACTTCGGGCAAGGTGATGAAGCCTGCCAAGCTGGCTAACGGTACCGAGCTGCAAGTAGCTGATTTCATCGAAATCGACGACCTGATCGAGATCGACACCCGCGAAGGCGGTTCGTACAAAGGCCGCGCCAAGAAGTAATTCTGGCTCCGCCCATAAAAAAACCCGACTTCACGTCGGGTTTTTTTATGGGCGGGTGTTTTTCATACGGTTACATGCAGGCGCACATCGACGTTGCCACGGGTGGCGTTGGAGTACGGGCAGACTTGGTGAGCCGCATCGACCAGGCTTTGCGCGTCATCCTGGGCCAGGCCTGGCAGGCTGATGTGCAGGTCGATGTCCAAGCCGAAACCGCCGGGGATCTGGCCGATGCCTACGTGGGCAGTGATCGAGACGTCGTCCGGGATTTTGCGTTTGGTCTGGCTGGCAACGAATTTCAGCGCGCCGATAAAGCAGGCCGAGTAGCCAGCAGCGAACAGTTGTTCCGGGTTAGTGGCTTGGCCACCGGCGCCGCCCAGCTCTTTAGGCGTGGAGAGCTTAACGTCGAGAATGTTATCGCTGGAAACAGCGCGACCATCACGTCCGCCGGTGGCGGTGGCTACTGCGGTGTAGAGAGTTTGCATGGTGTCGTCCTCGGTCTAGTGTTTCGCAAAATATTTGCGCGCTAATTAGTTTGTGGGGCAAATGTATAGCGCTAATGTTTAGCGCGCAAGATAATTTTTGAAATGTTTTCCGGGGAGTGCTGCAAGTCAATGCGTGAGGGTGGCTAAACGGCGCCTTGCAGGTTACTGCGCAACGCAATCAGATCAGCTTGCAGCTTGCGCAACTGCTCCAATTCCAAACCGCTGGCCCCGAGGATGCACTGCGGAATACCCATTGCCTTGTCCTGCAAGGCATGTCCCGCGGCAGTCAATTCCACCACCACCACCCGTTCATCTTCGCGGCTGCGGGTGCGGCTGAGAAGGCCTTCGGCCTCCAGGCGCTTGAGTAGTGGCGTCAGTGAGCCAGGGTCCGTCAGCAGGCGGCTGCTGATTTCGCCGACAGTCAAACCGTCCTCTTCCCACAGCACCATCATGGCTAAGTACTGCGGGTACGTCAGGCCGAGAGCTTGCAGCAGAGGCTTGTAGACCTTGGTCATAAGCAATGAAGTGGAGTGCAAGGCGAAACACAGCTGGTTATTCAGCATCAGGGATTCGCACGGATCAGGGTTTTTGCTCATGGCGGTGCCTTAAAAACGTGTATGGGCTGAAATCTAGCGGGCAAATCTTTAATGCGCCAGATAATTCGGTCCAGGCGCTCAGACCAGGCCGCTCTGTAGCGCCAGATCCCATGGCGGCACTGGACTGAAACGGGATTTGAGGTACTCCAGCAGCAAGCGGCTGCGCGCGTTGGCCTGCTGTTCCAGTCGCAGCGCATAGATTCCGGTGGTTTCCGGGCTGGGTAGGCCATCTTCGCAAAACAGCGGCAGCAACTCGCCGCGCACCAGGTATTCGCTGGCCAGCCAAGTGGGCAGGTGGGCGATGCCCAACCCGGCCAACGCGCCTGAGAGCAGCGCTTCGGCATTGTTGGCGCTCATTCGGATGCGCCGCGGGCGATAGGTTGCGCGGCGCCCGTCCAACTCGAAGCGCCACGCGAACATCGGCGCCAGGCCATCCCAGTCCAAGCCGTCATGGTCACTCAACTCGGGGATGTGTCGGCGTGCCGCGGCTTTTGAGGTAGGCGGGACTGGCGCAGGCGATGCGCACGATGCTGGCCAAGGGCGTGGCGATCAACCGGGTGTCGACGATATGCCCGGCCCGCAGTACCAGATCGACCTTGCCCAAGTGCGCACCCTGCATATCCACAAAACTGTCGATCAGATGCAGGTGCACGTCCAGGCCGGGGTAGACCTTCAGAAAGTCCGCAATCACCGGTGCCAGATGCCGTCGACCAAACGCCGCGGGCGCATCCACGCGGATCAAGCCTTCCGGCGCATGGCTCAGGGACACCGCTTCGGCGCGCGCCAGTTGCAATTCGCTGACAATCCGCCGCGCCCGCTCGGCAAACGCCAGGCCAGCGGGCGTCGGCACTACCGCATGAGTGCTGCGTTGGAACAAGCGGCTACCCACTGAGCTTTCCAGGCTGTCGATGCGCCGCGCCACCGCGGAGGGCGTCAGTGGGTGGCGGCGTGCAGCTGCGGAAAAGCTGCCGGTTTCGAGGACATCTAGAAACAGGCTCAACTGATCAGTGAGGGTATTGGGGTTCATGGCTGAGTGCTTGTGCAAAATTGGCACAGCCATTGTGCGTTGCTGTGCGTTTCCGCGCCAGGGCCGACTGCGTAGCATGCAGAGCCTGGGATTGTGGAGTAATGAGCGGTGTGGGATTTAGCGATGTACCTGGTGCTGGGCGCTGCCTTGGGCACGGTGGGCGGGTTGTTTGGCATTGGCGGTGGGCTGATTGCGATCCCGGTGCTCGGCGTATTGTTTGGCCTGGATCAACAAATTGCTCAGGGCACCGCGCTGGTGATGGTAGTGCCAAATGTGATGCTCGCCCTGTGGCGTTACCACCAGCGCAACCGAATTGAACTGCGTCACGCGCTGCCGCTTGGGACTATGGGTTTCAGCTTTGCCTGGCTGGGCTCGATCTGGGCGGTAGGCCTTGATGCCGGCGCGATGCGGATTGGCTTTATTGCCTTTCTGGTGGCGTTGTCGGCCTACAACCTGCTCCGCATGTTCACCCGCAACGCGCCGCCGACCGCGCAAATGCGTTATTCCTGGCCCTGGCTCGGGGTGCTGGGCGCCGTATCCGGCTCCATGGGCGGCCTGTTTGGTGTCGGCGGCGCGGTGGTCGCCACTCCGGTGCTGACCAGTGTGTTCGGCACCACCCAAGTAGTCGCTCAAGGCTTGTCCCTGGCCTTGGCTTTGCCCAGCACGGGTGTGACCCTCGTCACCTACGCCTGGCACCACGAAGTGGACTGGATGATCGGCATACCCCTGGCGGTCGGTGGCCTGCTGAGTATCAGTTGGGGCGTGAAAGTTGCCCACGCATTACCCGAGCGCCTGTTGCGTGGCCTGTTCTGCGGTTTCCTGGTGGTGTGTGCCGTGATGCTGACCTTTAAAGTCTGAAGCCTTCCAGGATGTACTCGGCCAGGCACTCGGTGATTGGCGAGGTGATTTGCGGATTGCGCAGCAAGTGCAGATTCATCGAGGGCAGCGGTGGGAAACCCTCGTCGCTGCCGAGTACGCGCAAGTCTTCAGTCACCAGGCTTTCCATGCAGATCATCGCGGCCAGGCCGGCACTCACCACCGCCTGGATAGCCGCCACGTTGGTGCTGTGGTACGCCAGGCGATAGTCTCGGCCGGAAGCATCCAGAGCGGCGCGGGTCCACTGTGTATACAGGCAGTCGGCACCGGAGACTGCCAGGGGCACGGCATCGTGGTCCTCCACGCAAAAGCAGGGCGCTGCTGCCCAGACCATCCGTTCAGTGCGCAACAGTTCGCCGATTTCTTTGCCAGGTTCGCGGCTGATTACCGTCAGTGCCAGGTCGCGTCGCTGCATCAGCACCGTTGACGACTCGCAATGCAGTTCGATTTGGATCAGCGGGTACGCTTTGGAAAATTGCTTGAGGATTCCCGGAAGGAAGCGCATTACGTAGTCGTCCGGCGTGCCGATCCGTACCAGCCCCACCATATGCGGCTCGCGCAGGGTGTTGAACACCTCGCTATGCAGTTTCAGGATTCGCCGCGCATAACCCAACAGTACTTGGCCTTCGGGCGTCAGGCGCACCTGCCTGCCGTCGCGCTCGAATAGTTTGCGCTGCAACACGTCTTCTTCGAGGCGCTTCATCTGCATGCTCACCGCCGATTGAGTGCGGTTGACCAGTTCGCCAGCGCGGGTAAAACCGCCTTGGTCGGCGATGGCGACGAAGGTGCGCAGCACTTCAGTGTCGATGCTTGGGTAGCTGGACATTGATCAATCCCAGAGATGTATTGCATAAGAAACATTCGTTGGATTGATCATAGTGCCACGCACACACTGACGTCATCCCCAAGGGAGGGCGAGAAGATGAAAGGTCAGAATGGTTTTGCGTTGATGGCGAAGTGGCCGTTTGCCGGGTTGTTTCAAACCGTAGCCCGTTGGCAAGCATTGCACGAAGAGCGCCGAATGCTGGCGAGCATGAGCGATGAAGCGCTCAAGGACATCGGCCTTAGCCGCGCTGATGTGGAGCAGGAGAGCCATCTGCACTTCTGGGAAGACCCGCTGCGAAAATGACTCCGGATGCAGTAGGGTAGGTCGCGCGCCTTCAAGGAGATTCCCATGCCCGCCGACCAGTCTTTTTCCCTCAAGCAAGCTCGACGCATGGCGCTGGCGGCCCAAGGTTTTTCCGGGCGCCAGCCCCCTGCAGAGATCAAGTCCGCGCACCTCAATCGACTGATCGAACGCCTCGGTGTATTGCAGATTGATTCGGTCAACGCTGTGGTGCGTTCCCATTACCTTCCGCTGTTTTCCCGTCTGGGTCGCTATTCTCCTTTACTGCTTGAGCAGGCCGCTTGGAGCCAGGGCCGGCGGCGTTCGCTCTTCGAATATTGGGGGCATGAAGCCTCGCTGTTGCCCATGGCGATGTACCCCTTGATGGGTTGGCGCATGGCGCGGGCGCAGCAGGGGCAAGGCATTTATTCGCAGATGGCGCGTTTCGGAAGGGAGCAGCAGTCCATCATTCAGCGTGTGCTGAAGACCGTCGAACAGCAAGGCGCCCTCGGTGCCGGTAGCCTGTCCACCCGCGAAGAGCGCGCAGGTCCCTGGTGGGACTGGAGTAATGAAAAGCACGCGCTTGAATGGTTGTTCGCCGCCGGCCTGGTGACCGTTGCCGGTCGTCGTGGTTTCGAGCGCCTTTACGACTTGCCCGAGCGCGTTATCCCTGGCGATATCCTTAAGCAAGCCCCGTTGACTGAAGCCGAGGCCCAGCGCGGCTTGTTGTTGCACAGCGCCACCGCCTTGGGGGTGGGCACCGAAAAAGACCTGCGTGATTACTTCCGCCTCGATCCCGCCGATAGTCGCAAGCGTCTGGCCGAACTGGTCGAAGAGGGGCAATTGCTGGTGTGCGAGGTGCAAGGCTGGAAGCAACTGGCTTACTGCCTGCCAGAACCGAAAGTGCCGCGCAAAGTATCGGTGAGTGCGCTGCTGTCGCCGTTCGATTCGCTGATTTGGGAGCGCAGCCGCACAGAGCGCCTGTTCGATTTCCGTTACCGGCTTGAGATCTACACCCCGCAAGATAAACGGGTGTATGGCTATTACGTGCTGCCGTTTATGCACAACGAACGTATTGCCGCGCGGGTGGACCTGCGAGCGGAGCGCGCCAACGGGCGTTTGGCGGTGCATGCGGTGCACGAGGAAGAGCCGGGGTTGGATGATGAAGGGATGCTTGCGCTTGCGCTGAACCTGCGGCAGATGGCCGATTGGTTGGGGCTGGAACAGGTACAGCTCAATTGCCAGCGCCCGAGCGCCGCTCGGTTGCGGCTTGCGATGCTCAATGGCGGCGCTGGTTTCTAGGGCGCCATCGGGAGCAAGCGCCCTCCCACATTTGGAATGCGTTTCCCTGTGGGAGGGGGCTTGCTCCCGATGGCGTCAATTCTGCCAACTAAAATTTCAGCGTTTGACTTGCTTCAGCGTTTCGGCAATCAGGAACGCCAACTCCAGCGACTGATCGGCATTCATCCTAGGGTCGCAATGGGTGTGGTAGCGGTCCGACAAGCCATCTTCGGTGATCGGGCGCGCGCCGCCGATGCACTCTGTGACGTTCTGCCCGGTCATCTCGATATGAATCCCGCCGGCATAGCTGCCCTCGGCCTGGTGCACCTGGAAGAACTCCTTCACTTCGCCGAGGATCTGCGCAAAGTCGCGGGTCTTGTAGCCGCTGCTGGCCTTGATGGTGTTCCCGTGCATCGGGTCCGAGCTCCACAGTACCTGCTTGCCCTCGCGCTGCACGGCGCGGATCAGGTTGGGTAGATGGTCGCCGACCTTGCCTGCGCCCATGCGCGCGATCAGGTTCAGGCGGCCCGGATCGTTGTTCGGATTGAGGATGTCGATCAGGCGGATAAGATCCTCCGGGTTCATGCTCGGGCCGACCTTGACGCCGATCGGGTTGTTCACCCCGCGCAGGAATTCGACGTGAGCGCCATCCAACTGACGGGTGCGGTCGCCGATCCACAGCATGTGGGCCGAGCAGTCGTAATAGTCGTTGGTCAGACTGTCGCGACGCACGAAGGCTTGTTCGTAGTTGAGCAGCAGCGCTTCATGGGCGGTGAAAAAGCTCGTTTCGCGCAACTGCGGCGAGCTGTCCATGCCGCAGGCGCGCATAAAGGCCAGGGTCTCGTCGATGCGGTTTGCCAGTTGGCTGTACTTCTCGGCCAGGGCGGAGTTGGCGATAAAGTCCAGGTTCCACTGGTGCACCTGATGCAGGTCGGCGAAACCGCCCTGGGCGAAGGCGCGCAGCAGGTTGAGGGTAGCGGTGGATTGGTGATACGACTGCAGCAGGCGGTCCGGATCGGGTACACGGCTTTTTTCGTCGAAGCCGATGCCGTTGACGATATCGCCACGGTAGGCGGGCAGGGTGATGCCGTCGATGGTCTCATCGTTGGCCGAGCGCGGCTTGGCGAACTGGCCGGCCATGCGCCCGACTTTCACCACTGGGCAGCCGGCGGCGAAGGTCAT
Organism: Pseudomonas sp. H1_D04; assembly: GCF_054683855.1. Taxonomy (NCBI): domain Bacteria; kingdom Pseudomonadati; phylum Pseudomonadota; class Gammaproteobacteria; order Pseudomonadales; family Pseudomonadaceae; genus Pseudomonas; species Pseudomonas sp. H1_D04. Next base: position 341,525 of record NZ_CP162826.1, on the reverse strand, counting down.
CACAATCGCCATCTGCAACAACACCTTGAAGGTGTCGCGGATTTTCGCGGCGGAAAACTCGACGAAACTCTCGGCGCAGTCGCCGCCTTGTAACAGGAAGGCGCGACCCTGGGTCACTTCGGCAAACTGGCGGCGCAACTCGCGGGCTTCCCCGGCAAACACCAGCGGCGGGTAGCTGGCCAGACTCTGCTCCACCCGCAACAGGTGTGCAGCGTCCGGGTACTGGGGTTGTTGCTGGATCGGCAGGGCGCGCCAGCTGTCGGGGCTCCAGGGTTGGCTCATCATGAACTCGATTGGCTGATTGACGGTCGGGCGCCAATGTTATCAGCAATTAGTGCGTGACCTGCTGCTGCCGGTTGGCCGACAATCGCGCCTTTGCCGTACAGCAAACCCGTTAGGAGTAGTGATGACAGAGGAGCGTGTCGAGCGCCTGCTCGCCGAAGTTCATGATGACTTCGGCATGATCCGTGTGCTCGAAGTGGCCGATTACCGGTTTCTCGAATTCGGCGACGCCATTGAGCAAAGCTGCGTGTTCACTGCAGATCCGAGCTGGCTGGAGTACGACTACACCCGCGCGATGCTGATCGGCGCGTTGTGCCATGAACAGCCGGAGAGCGCCTTGTTCCTCGGTCTGGGCGCCGGTACGTTGACCCAGGCGTGCCTCAAGTTCCTCCCGCTGGAAGACGTCGAAGCCATCGAGCTGCGCCCCGATGTGCCGCGCCTGGCCATTGAGTACCTGGGGCTGGACGATGATCCGCGCCTGTACATCCGCATCGGCGACGCCCTGGAGTTGCTGGAGACCGCTGAATCGGCGGACTTGATTTTCGTCGACCTCTATACCGATGTCGGCCCCGGCGTTGGGCACCTGGCGTGGACCTTCCTGGAAAACTGCCAGAAGAAACTCAACCCCGGCGGCTGGCTGGTGATCAATCAGTGGGCGACTGACGACGGCAAACCGCTGGGCGCGGCGTTGTTGCGTGGGTTGTATCACCGGCACTACTGGGAACTGCCGGTGAAGGAGGGCAATGTGATTTTGCTGGTACCTTCGGAGCTGGATCAGGAGCTGGATCTTGACGCCCTTTCTACTCGGGCTGAGTTGTTGGCGCCGCGTCTGGGGTATTCGTTGCAGCCCTTGATCAAGGCGATTCGGCCGGCTACGTAGTCGCCTGTACCGACGCCATCGGGGGCGAGTCGAATCGTCGCACCGCACGTCCCACACTTGGAACTCATTTCAAATGTGGGAGGGAGCTTGCCCCGATGGCGTCGGTATAGGCGACTCAAATGCCCTTGAATACCCCCGGCCGCTTCTCGACCATCGCGCGCAGGCCTTCCTTGGCATCCTCGCTGTTCAGCAATTTATCCACCATCGGCGGCAGCGCAGCGGCCGCAACGGTTTCGCCTTCCACACGCGCCAGGCGGGCCGACATCAAGGTGGCCTGGACGCCAAGCGGCGCCTGGCGCGCGATGCGACTGGCCAGTTCGATGGCGCGGGGCAGCAGGTCTTCACTGGCCATTACTTCCTGCACCAAACCCAGGCGCAGGGCTTCATGGGCGTCGAACTCGTCGCCGGTCAGCAGCCAGCGCATGGCGTTGCCCCAGCCGGCGATCTGATGAAAGCGCAATGTCGCACCGCCAAACGGAAAGATCCCGCGCTGTACTTCCATCTGCGCAAAGCGGGTATTACTCGCACACAGGTTGATATTTGCCGCGAGCATCAACTCGATACCAATGGTGAGGCAGTAGCCCTGGGCGGCGACGATCACCGGTTTACTGACCCTGGGGCCTGCGAAAACGCCCCAGGGATCACAGCCTCCCAGCGGCGGTTGCCAGCCGCCCGCCATTACCCCGCTGACATTGGCCAGGTCCAAGCCGGCGGTGAAGTGGTCGCCATGGGCAAATACTACGGCCACTCGTGCGTCATCGTTTCGATCAAATTCGCCATAAGCCAAGCTCAGCTCATTGAGCAAATCCAGGTCGAAGGCGTTGCGCTTGGCCACCCGGTCCAGGCCCAACAGCAGGACATGGCCCTGGAGTTCACGGCTGACGCGGCTGCTGCTGGCGTGATTCATTGCGTGTGCCCTCGGGTGGAGAGAAGGGTTTCAGACCAAAGGTCTTGGTCTAAGGGTGAATCGTTTAAGCCTTATGACCAACAGGGCCGGGCCTTTGAAAAATAGACCCTGGCAGAGTTATCTGCAAAGACTGTGACGCAGCACGGTTTATCGGTGCTTTGCGATAAAAAAAGCTCCCTTTTTCAAGTATTTCCGGTATAGTGCGCGCCGGCCTTTAACCGGGCCGCGTTTAGGTAGCGCAATTCCCCGAAGTCAGCTTCGGCTGCATGTCCGCACAGCGGACTCTTCCTTAACGAATCTTTTTCATTCATTCGTTTTCGCAAATCCCCGCCGACAAAGCAGCCAGGGCGACTCTTGAGTCTCAACACGGCATGCGCAGCTTTGGAGCATGGGTCTTTGCGGATGCACTTAGAGGCAGACCCATGACCCAGGAAACCGGCGGCTTCGCCGCTTTTAATCTTAACCCGAACATTCTTGCTGCCGTCATTGCGACCGGCTACGAAGAACCTTCGGCGATTCAGCAGCAATCGATCCCGATCATCATGGCCGGCCAAGACATGATTGGCCAGGCGCAAACCGGTACCGGTAAAACCGCCGCGTTCGCCCTGCCTATCCTGCACTGCATCGATCCTGCCAAGCGCGAGCCGCAAGCCCTGATCCTGGCGCCAACCCGTGAGTTGGCGCTGCAAGTAGCAACCGCTTTTGAAACCTACGCCAAGCAAATGCCGGGCGTTACCGTTGTTGCCGTTTACGGCGGCGCGCCGATGGGCCCGCAACTGAAAGCCATCCGTAATGGCGCTCAGATCGTCGTGGCTACCCCAGGCCGTCTGTGCGACCACCTGCGTCGCGACGAAAAAGTACTGTCGACCGTGAACCACCTGGTTCTCGACGAAGCTGACGAAATGTTGAAGCTGGGCTTCATGGATGACCTGGAAGTCATCTTCAAGGCACTGCCACCGACCCGTCAGACCGTACTGTTCTCGGCCACCCTGCCACAGTCGATCCGTGCCATTGCCGAGCGCCATCTGCGCGATCCGCAACACGTGAAGATCCAGACCAAGACTCAGACCGTTACCGCGATCGAACAGGCTCACCTGTTGGTTCACGCTGACCAGAAGACCTCGGCTGTATTGAGCCTGCTGGAAGTCGAAGACTTCGACGCCTTGATCATGTTCGTGCGCACCAAGCAAGCGACCCTGGACTTGGCCAGTGCCCTGGAAGCCAAAGGCTATAAAGCCGCTGCGCTGAACGGTGACATTGCCCAGAACCAACGTGAGCGCGTGATCGACTCCCTCAAGGATGGCCGTCTGGACATCGTTGTTGCGACCGACGTAGCGGCTCGTGGTCTCGACGTTCCGCGTATCACCCACGTGTTCAACGTTGACATGCCTTACGATCCAGAATCCTACGTTCACCGTATCGGCCGTACAGGCCGTGCCGGTCGCGAAGGTCGTGCACTGCTGCTGGTGACTCCACGTGAGCGCCGCATGCTGCAAGTGATCGAGCGCGTAACCGGTCAGAAAGTTGCCGAAGTCCGCCTGCCGGATGCCCAGGCCGTTCTCGATGCCCGCATCAAGAAACTGACCAACAGCCTGTCGCCTCTGGTGGCTGACGCTGAATCGACTCACGGCGACCTGCTGGACCGCCTGACCGCCGATATCGGTTGCACTCCACGTGCCCTGGCTGCTGCCCTGCTGCGCAAGGCTACAAACGGTCAGGCCCTGACCCTGGCAGCTATCGAGAAAGAGCGCCCACTGGTACCGAACAACGCGCCACGCGGTGATCGTCCAGAGCGTACCGGCGACCGTCCAGACCGTGGTGATCGTGAGCGTCGTGCTCCGGTTCCATTGGCTGAAGGTCGTGCTCGTTGCCGTACCGCGCTGGGCGCGCGTGATGGTATCGCTGCCAAGAACCTGCTGGGCGCTATCCTGAATGAGGGTGGCCTGGCACGTGAAGCAATCGGCCGTATCCAGGTCCGTGACAGTTTCTCCCTGGTGGAGCTGCCGGAAGACGGTCTGGAGAAGCTGCTGACCAAGCTGAAAGACACTCGCGTTGCCGGTAAGCAGTTGAAGCTGCGTCGCTACCGCGAAGATTGATCCGCCCTTGGGCTGATTGATCACACATAAAAAATCCCCGACTGGTTCGGGGATTTTTTTTGCCTCGCCGTTTTAACAATAAAGAGTTAGCCGAAGCGATAAATGTCCATGCCCAAGGCGCCCATGGTGAAGCCTTGGTGCGCGATGCTGAAGTCCCCCCCAGCCCCACGCGCAAAGTACAGCGGTAACAGATGTTCATCGCTTGGGTGGCTGCGCACGGCGTGGGGCGCTTGGCGCCGATAGTCGTGCAACGCGGCTTCATCGTTGGCAGCGAGCTTATCCACCACCCAATCCCGGAAGCCCCGCGCCCAAGGTTCGATGCTTTCAGGCCCTGCGTGCCAGTCCAGTTCGCCCAGATTATGCGTGATGCTGCCGGAACCGATCAGCAGTACGCCTTCCTCGCGCAAACTGGTCAATGCATGCCCGACTCGCGTCTGCAGGGCAGGGCCCATGCGGCTGGGCAAGGATACCTGCACGACTGGGATATCCGCCGCGGGGTACATCAGCGACAGAGGCACCCAGGTGCCATGGTCGAAGGGGCGCTGGTCGTCGATGCGTGCATTCAGTCCGTCGGCGCGCAGCAGCCCGACAATCTCTCCCGCCAACTGTGGGTTGCCCGGTGCGGGGTATTGCACGGCAAACAGCTCGCGGGGGAAGCCGCCGAAGTCGTGCCAGGTTTCGGGTGCGGCGCTGCCGCTGACCAGTAAATCGTGGCTTTCCCAATGTGCCGATACCACCACTATCGCCTTAGGGCGCGGCATTTCGGCAGCCAGGCGTTGCAAAGCCGGTCCGCTGGCGCCGGGTTGAAGGGCAAGCATGGGCGAACCGTGGGAGATAAACAGGCTGGGGAACATAAGAAGAGTCCTGAGCGTTAACATGTAGCCATCTTCAATCAGATCATTGATCTAAATCTAATATAAGTTTTAGCGCGTTTTGATCGAATTATCGGAGGTGATTCCATGGAGCCCAAGTTTTGGCAGGAGCGCTGGGCGAGAAACCAGCTCGGCTTTCATTTGCCTGAGGTTAATCCTTATTTGCAACGGCATTGGCCTTCGTTGGCGCTCGCGGAGGGCGCCAAGGTACTGGTGCCGCTGTGTGGCAAAAGCCTGGACCTGATGTGGCTGGCCACCCAGGGTCATCGGGTACTCGGCGTTGAGCTATCAGAACAGGCGGTTGAAGCCTTCTTCAGCGAGCAGAGCCTGACGCCGCGAATCACTCAGCGCGGTGTGTTCACGGTGTATCAGGCTGATTTGATCGAAGTGTGGTGCGGCGATTTCTTCGCTCTCGACGCTGAGGTTCTGGCTGATTGCACTGCGGTCTATGACCGTGCCGCTCTGATCGCCTTGCCGCCGTTGATGCGTTCGCAATACACCGAGCAGTTGAACAACATGGTACGTCCAGGCTGCCAGGGTTTGCTGATCACCCTCGACTACGACCAGACGCAAAAGGCAGGCCCACCGTTTGCGGTGACGGATGAAGAGGTAAAGGTGCTGTTGGGAGCACACTGGAGCCTGCAGGTGATCGAGAAGCAAGACATTCTGGGTGAGAGCTGGAAGTTCGTGCAGGACGGCGTCACGGGCTTGGACGAGCGGGTCTACAGAGTCGCGCGGGCATAAAACTGTGTCCACAAAAAAAGGGGCGATCTGATCGCCCCTTTTTTTGCATTACCAGGTATCAGCCCCGACGACGAAGCGCGTCAATACGCTCTTCCAGTGGTGGGTGGCTCATGAACATACGAGCCAAACCCTGTTTGATGCCGCCGTTGATGCCAAAGGCGGTCAGGCTGTCAGGCATATGCACTGGCAGGCCCTGTTCGGAACGCAAGCGTTGCAGCGCGCTGATCATTGCATTGGTGCCTGCCAGGCGCGCCCCGGCTTCGTCTGCGCGGAACTCTCGTTTGCGTGAGAACCACATCACGATCGCACTGGCCAGGAAGCCCAGCACCACTTCGGCAAAGATGGTCGCCACGAAGTAGGCGATACCGCGACCGCCTTCGTTCTTGAAGATTACTTTGTCCACAAAGTTACCGATAATCCGCGCAAAGAACATCACGAAGGTGTTGACCACACCCTGTACCAGCGCAAGGGTAATCATGTCGCCGTTGGCTACGTGACCAATTTCGTGCGCGAGTACTGCCTTTACTTCATCGGGTGAGAAGCGTTCGAGCAAGCCCTGACTGACGGCCACGAGCGCGTCGTTCTTATTCCAGCCCGTCGCAAAGGCATTGGCCTCATAAGCAGGGAAAATCCCGACTTCGGGCATTTTGATACCTGCTTCTTGAGACAACTGCTCCACGGTTTGCATCAGCCATTGTTCATGGCGAGTGCGTGGTTGGGTGATGACTTGGGTGCTGGTGCTCATCTTCGCCATCCACTTGGAGATGAACAGCGAGAACAGCGAGCCGGCAAAACCAAAGACCGCACAGAAAATCAGCAGCTGATTGAGGTTCAGATCAACCCCGTTGGCCGCCATGAACCCGTTGAAGCCGAAAAGGCTCAGGGTGATGCTGGCAATCAGCACGACCGCCAGGTTAGTGGCCAAGAACAGCAGGATGCGCATCATGGTTGTAGAGTTCTCCTCATGCTTAATATGTCGCGTACTGCGGGGTATATAAGGTGCGGCATGGGGTGATTCAACCGAGCGACTATTTCAAACTGTGTCCTACAGCCTGAATGTAGAGCTTTGAAGGGATTTTCCGACTAGGAATGTCACCAGAGATGCCCCACTTTTTGCCTCACAACCCTGCAATTATAGGGGGCACGTGGCTTGAGAGAGGCAAGTGCCATACAGAAAAAGGGCGAGATCAGAGAAGTGTTGCCAGATAATCGCCGTACGACCGAATGTCGGTCGTACAGCGCCATGCTACTACTGGCGATAGGTCTTGAGGAAATTGCCAATACGGCCAATCGCCATGTCCAAGTCATCTACGCGCGGCAAGGTCACCACGCGGAAGTGATCCGGCCACGGCCAGTTGAACGCGGTGCCCTGAACCACCAACAGCTTTTCCGACAGCAACAAGTCGAGCACGAACTTTTCGTCGTTGAGGATCGGGCATACCTTCGGGTCTATCCGTGGAAAAGCGTACAGCGCACCCATGGGTTTCACGCAGCTCACACCGGGGATCGCATTGAGCAGCTCCCACGTGCGGTTGCGTTGTTCCAGCAGGCGGCCCTGGGGCAGTACCAGGTCATTAATGCTTTGGTAGCCGCCCAGAGCGGTCTGGATCGCATGCTGGCTCGGTACGTTGGCACACAGGCGCATGTTGGCCAGCATGTCGATGCCTTCGATGTAGCTCTGGGCGTTGTGCTTGGGACCGGAGATGGCGATCCAGCCGGAGCGGAAACCCGCCACGCGGTAGGACTTGGACAGGCCGTTGAAGGTCAGGCACAACAGGTCCGGTGCCAGGGAGGCGGTGCATACGTGCACGGCGTCGTCGTAGAGGATCTTGTCGTAGATCTCGTCGGAAAATACCACCAGGTTGTGCTGGCGTGCCAGTTCCAGCATGCCCAGCAGCACTTCCTTGGAATACACCGCGCCGGTGGGGTTGTTCGGGTTGATGATCACCAGTGCCTTTGTGTTCGGAGTGATCTTGGCCTTGATGTCAGCCAGGTCCGGGAACCAGTCGGCGCCTTCGTCGCACAGGTAGTGCACCGGGTGGCCGCCGGCCAGTGTCACGGCTGCGGTCCACAGTGGATAGTCCGGTGCCGGTACCAGCACTTCGTCGCCATTGTTCAGCAGGGCCTGCATGGACATCACGATCAGTTCGGACACGCCATTGCCCAGGTAGATGTCTTCAATGCCGACGCCTTCCACCTGCTTCTGCTGGTAGTACTGCATCACCGCTTTACGCGCGCTGAACAGGCCTTTGGAGTCGCTGTAGCCCTGAGCGGTAGGCAGGTTGCGGATAACGTCCTGGAGGATTTCGTCCGGTGCTTCGAAACCAAAAGGCGCCGGATTGCCAATGTTCAGCTTGAGGATGCGATGACCTTCCTCTTCCAGGCGTTTGGCGTGCTTGAGCACTGGGCCGCGAATGTCGTAGCAGACGTTGGCGAGCTTGTTCGATTTGCTGACCTGCATGGCGATGTGATCCTGAAAATGAACGATCCAGACGGTGTGTGCACTACCGTACTGCGAATCCTGCGAGGCCCGCACCCATAAATACGTTTGAATGCCGATAGCGCGGGTGCCAGACTGGCGTTTTGAAGAGGCGCAATCATACGTGCCGCCTGATCCATGGAAAAGACACAGATCAGGCTTTTTCAGTTGCCGAGGTGTACCGATGGAAAAGTTGCAGAAAACCGTTGAAGAGTGGAAGGCCATGCTCGATCCGGAGCAGTACAACGTGTGCCGGCTGAAAGGCACCGAACGGCCTTTCAGCGGCAAGTACAACGGCACCAAGACCGACGGCGTTTACCACTGCATCTGCTGCAATGAGCCGCTGTTCGATTCCACCACCAAATTCGACTCCGGCTGCGGCTGGCCCAGCTTTTACGCGCCGATTGCCGACAGCGCGATGATCGAGATTCGTGATGTCAGCCACGGCATGATCCGTACCGAGGTAACCTGCGCAAAGTGTGACGCGCACCTGGGCCATGTGTTCCCGGATGGGCCGCCGCCGACCGGCCTGCGTTATTGCATCAATTCGGTGTGCCTGGACCTGGTCCCGCGTTAAGCCTGCGTGGTGAGGGAGCATCCTCCCTCACCACGTGCGCCCATAACGGATCATCAGTTTGATCAATTCAATTGCACACAATTAAATTGCCTACTATGTTTCTACTTCTTTCCGCTTTTATCGAGGCACTGCCATGAGCAACGACCTGCTGAGCATCCCTTGCACCACCATCAAGGGTGAGCAAAAGACCTTGGCCGATTTCGCCGGCAAGGCCGTGCTGGTGGTCAACACTGCCAGCAAGTGCGGCTTCACCCCTCAGTACAAGGGGCTGGAACAGCTCTGGCAACAGTACAAAGACCAGGGCCTGGTGGTGCTGGGCTTTCCCTGCAATCAGTTCGGCAAGCAGGAGCCCGGTGACGAAGGCGCTATCTCAACGTTCTGTGAGCTGAATTTCGGTGTCAGCTTTCCGTTGTTCAAGAAGATCGACGTCAATGGCAGCGATGCCCATCCACTGTTCGTGCAATTGAAAAAACAGGCGCCGGGCCTGTTGGGGTCCAAGGGCATCAAGTGGAACTTCACCAAGTTCCTCATCGGCCGTGACGGCCAGGTGGTCAAGCGCTTCGGCCCTACCACCAAGCCAAAAGACCTTACCCAAGAGATCGAAGCTCTGCTCAAATGACCGACTTGCCCGCCGTGTCCCTGGCACTGGATAACCAGCTGTGTTTCAAACTCTACGCCGCCTCACGGGCCGTGACCCGCGCTTATAAGCCGATGCTCGACCAGTTGGGCCTGACTTATCCGCAATACCTGGCGATGCTGGTGTTATGGGAATGGCACGACGCAGCCCCTGAGCAGCCGACGGTCAAAGCTCTGGGCGAACGCCTGATGCTCGACTCGGGCACGCTGACCCCCTTGCTCAAACGGCTGGAGCAGATTTCACTGGTGCGGCGCCGGCGCAGTGCCCAGGATGAACGGGAGGTGCATCTGAGCTTGAGTGACACCGGCGTGGAACTGCGTGATCAGGCTCTCGTTCTGAAGACTCGGCTGTTGTGCGACAGCGGGGTTGATCTGAATCAGGCAGACACCTTGCGCGATGGCCTGGATCAGTTATTGGCGCAGATCAGAGCGCTGTCGTCCGAGGCACCCACAGGTCCAGCAGCGCATTGAGTTCTTCGCGGCGGAACGGTTTAGCCAGATAGTCATTCATCCCCGCCGCACGGCAGCGCTCTCGTTCTTCGGGCATGGCGTTGGCAGTCAGCGCGACAATCGGCAGGTCTGGCCAGCGCCCGCTGCGGCGAATCTGCCGGCTGGCCTCGTAGCCATCCATCACCGGCATGTTGCAGTCCATCAGCACCATATCGAAGCGTTGTTCTTCAAGAAACTTTAGTGCTTCACCACCGTGGGCGGCCACTATCACTTCGCAGCCCAGCTTGCTGAGCATGCCCTTGGCCACCAGTTGGTTTACCGGATTGTCCTCCACCAGGAGTATGCAGCCGCGATGCGCGAGTGGGGCGGCATCCAGTTGGATGGGGTCAAGAACCAGGTGCATGTCGGTGCGTAAATTGCGCTGAAGAATCTGGTACAGCGCGTTGCGGCTCAAGGGGCGTGCTTGCTGGTGCAAAGGCGCCAACGCCGCGACCTCTTCGCTGGGCATGAAATTGCCATAGGCCGTCACCAGCAGGATGGGCGCGGTAATGCCCGGTCGTATACGGAACAGACACTCAGGGCAGTCGCTAATCAGCAAGTCAGGCGTTTGCCCGCTCAAGTCGTCATCCATGGTGAAACATTGGGGGGTAAGGCCCCAACTGGGCAGCAGGGTCGTGAGCAACTCGGTCAGGCCACCGCCGATGTTGGTGATGGCAACGACCTTGCCTGTGAGAGGCGGTGGCTGCACGGCGGGCAAGTGGGTAGGTAATGGCAGTTGCGCACAGAACTGGCTGCCAAAGCCTACCTCTGAACTGATACTCAACCGTCCCTTCATGGCTTCACACAGATTGTGAGTCAACGCCAGACCCAGCCCTGTCCCGCCAAACTGACGAGTGATCCCGGCGCCGGCCTGGGTGAACGGCTGGAATATTTTCACTTGCGCTTCCTGCGCAATGCCGATGCCGGTATCGCAGACCTCAATGCTCACGCCGCCGTCGTAAGTGCGCAGGCGCACATCAACTCGACCGAAGCGCGTGAACTTCAGAGCGTTGGACAGTAAGTTGCTGACGATCTGACGTACACGGGTCGGGTCACCTAGCACTTGGGCCGGGAACTGCGGGTCGATCAAACACGTCAGTTCCACGCTCGGTGCGGCATTCTGCGACAAGAGGTTGGCGGTATCTTCAATCAGTGCACCAAGGTCGAACGGGATGCGCTCCAGCTCCAACTGACCAGCGTCGAATTTGGACAGGTCGAGAATGTCGTTGAGCAACTCCACCAGCACTTTGCCGGAGTCATGGGCGATAGACAGTTGCTGGCGCTGCTCAGCATTCAACGCGCTGTCCAGCGACAGCGCGATCATGCCCAGCAGGCCGTTGAGCGGGGTGCGGATTTCGTGGCTCATGTTCGCCAGGAAGGCTGCCCGAGCCTGAGCCATGCCTATTGCATTCATCTTCGCCGTTTCGAGCTCATCGTTGGACTGGGTCAGTCGCTGGTTGCTAGCCTTGAGTTCAAGTGTGCGGGCGGAGACGATATCTTCCAGTTGCCCCAGGTATTCCGTCAGTCGGTCTTCGGCGTGGCGGCGCTGCTGGATTTCGGTTTCCATATTTTCAAATTGCTGGTTGGCGACGTTCACCAGTACGCCGATTTCGTCATTCTCATGCCCCGGCGGACAGTCCAGGTGGGCCTGCTTGCGAGTGCTCAACTCACGAATGATGCGCACCAGCGGCTGGGTCAGCATCACGTAGAACAGACCCAGCAAAATCCCGGTCAGTAATAGGCTGCGTACGAATCCGTTGAGCAGGGTGATCTCGGCGCGGTGTAGGAACCGGCTGCCGAAGGCGTAGGTGTCTACATCCAGACGCAGTACACCCAGTGGGTCGTTGGGCATATGGCTCAGGAACAGTTGGTCTTCGAACTGGCGGTTGGCGCCAAACATGAAGTCACTGATAGGCCGGTAGGTGCTTTCTCTACGAGGCCGGTCGACATCGGCGAGCACCACGCCATTGTTGTCGATCAACTGCGCACGAATGATGGCAGGGGAGTGCAACAGTCCGAGGGTCAGTTCCTGGGCCAATTCAGCATCGATGTTGTAAGCAATACGTGATGCTGGGTTATGGCTGATTTCGATCAGTGAGCGTATTTCACGGTTGATGGATGCGTCTTCGCTGGCATAATCAATGCCGATTTGGATCAGGCTGAGCAAGGTTCCCAAGACGAAACCGACCAACACAGTCAATCTGGCTTGTTTATAAGACAAGCGGTGGGCGAACTTGATATCCATCGAGTGTTGAACCACTTCACGTTTCCCTTCGCCCGGCAAGCATAGCTGAACATCCACAGGCTGAGGCTTGCCCGGCATGAACCGTTTTTTACGCAGCCCCAAGCGGTCTGTCGCAGGGTTGCCAATACGCCATCTTTTACAAGAACTTGCCAGAGGAATAATCGTGGATTCTCGATTGAATGCCTTTCTGGAGCGAGCCGATGCAGTGCTCGCTCGCCTGGAGCCCTTGTTGCCCGCGCCACGCCAAGCCATCGACTGGAGCCACTGTCTGGCCGCCCGCTGGCAGCGCGAAGGCCGAAGCGGTTTTCTGTTGCCACTGGACGTAAGCCTGGACATGCGTCTTTCCGACCTGATCGGTGTAGACAAGCAGCGTGAAACATTGGCGCGTAACACCCAGCAGTTTCTTGATGGACTGCCTGCCAATCATGCGTTGCTGTGGGGCTCGCGCGGCACCGGTAAATCGTCCATGGTGCGCGCGTTGCTCGCTCATCACGCGAAGGCCGGTTTGCGCCTGATCGAAATCGAGCGTGACCACCTGGCGGATTTGCCCCGTGTGGTTGAGCAACTGCTCAAGCTGCCGCAGCGTTTCATCCTGTTTTGTGATGACCTTTCGTTCGAAGCCGGCGAGGGCGACTACCGTGTGCTCAAGAGCGTGCTGGATGGTTCCCTGGAACAGGCGCCTGAAAACGTGCTGCTGTACGCGACGTCCAACCGCCGTCACCTTGTGCCGGAAAATCAGAGTGACAACGACAACTGGAAGAGGGTGGATGGGGAACTGCACCCCAGCGAGGCCGTGGAAGACAAGATTGCCTTGTCAGACCGTTTTGGCTTGTGGCTGTCCTTCTACCCGTTCACCCAAGAGCATTTCCTGGATGTGGTCGAGCACTGGATCGGTGAGCTAGCGAGCAAGGCCGGTTTGCAATGGCAGCGCGACGAAGCCCTCGACATTCTCGCGGTGCGCTGGGCGACCGGGCGCGGTAACCGCAACGGCCGCTGCGCGTATCAATTTGCCCGTTACTGGGTGGGTCTCAAATTACTGGAGCGTCAACCATGATCGATTTACAACAAGCCGGCACTGGTCTCGGTGGCTACGCCCTACTGTGTGCCCAATTGGAGTCGCTGCTGGCTGATGAGCGCGATTTCATCGCCAACAGCGCGCAGTTTTCCGCTTTCCTCTTTAGCCAACTGGATGACTTGAATTGGGCCGGCTTTTACCTCAATCGCAATGAAGAACTGGTGCTTGGCCCCTTCCAGGGGCAGATCGCCTGTGTGCGTATTCCGTTTGGCCGAGGGGTCTGCGGCGCTGCTGCAGCGTCGCAGCAGACCCAGCGAGTAGAGGATGTGCATGCATTCCCAGGACATATCGCCTGTGACAGCGCGTCTAACAGTGAGCTGGTCGTGCCACTGCTCAAGGACGGTAAGTTGATCGGCGTCCTCGACCTCGATAGCCCGTCGTTGGCCCGCTTTACCCCTCAGGATCAGGCCGGAATCGAACAGTTGGCGGCAATTTTCCTCCGCTTGACCGACTGCTGATCAAGTGAGGGGCGCAACCCGCCCCTTATTGGCCATCCAGTCTTTGAAGCCGCTCTTGCAGCATCCTTTCGAGTTCCAACATCAGCTTTTCCAATGACTTCACGCCTATTTCGATCAAGGGCCTGTCATCACCACGGGCACAGGCCTGTTCGAGGGCTTCGCACCGCGAGGCCAGCGTACTGGCCTGGACAATTCTGGCCGCGCCCTTGATCTTGTGAGCCTGTTCGATGATGTCCTGGGGCGATGCCTGCGCAACCATCAGTGCGACAAGTTCCTGGCGATCCTCACGACTGCTGCTCAGCAACTCCTCCAGCAGCAGACGACTCATCTGCGGATCGCCACCGGTAAGGGCCTCGAAGTTGCCAATGTCCTGGATCAGGCCGGTGGGTTGAGGACTGATTTTCGCCAGTTGCTGCTCCAGCGCCGTGAGATTGATAGGTTTGAACAGGCAGTCATTCATGCCCGCCTGTGCGCAGCGTTTTTTCTCTTCTGGCTGGGCATTGGCGGTAAAGCCCAGTACCACACAAGGGGTTAGATTCTCGCGTTGCTCGTATTCACGGATTGAGCAGCTCAGCTCGTAACCATTCATGATCGGCATATTGCAGTCGGCGATTACCAAGTCGAAGTGCTCCTGGCGCCAAGCCTGGAAGCCCGCCGCGCCGTTCTGGGCAGCGGTGAACTGGTGGCCCAGGTAGCCGAGTTGCTGGCACATCAACAGGCGATTCGCCGGGTGATCATCAACCACCAGTACATTGAGCACAGACACGCTGGCAGGTGTTGTTGGCTTGAGTTCGTCGACTACCGGCAGTGCCTGCAGGCGATTCATCTTCAGGCTCACATGCACCTGCGTGCCGACCATAGGCACGCTGCTCAGGCTTAGTTGCCCACCCATCATCGCGCACAGGCTGCGACAGATCACCAGCCCCAGGCCCGCACCGCTCCTGGCCAGATGTCCCGAATTGTCCGCCTGGGCAAAGGGTTCGAACAGACGCGTTTGATCGTCCCGGCTGATGCCGATGCCGGTGTCTTCCACCACCAGCTTCATCTCGATCTGCTGCGCCAATTCAGTGTTGGATACATGCACCTTGATTTTTACTTGGCCACGTTCAGTGAATTTGATCGCATTGCTGATCAAGTTGGACAGCACCTGCTTGAAGCGCAGGGGGTCAATCAGGACTTCGGTGTCTTCAAGGTCTGGCGTGAATTCGAGCAACAGGCTAAGGCTCTTCTGGCGTGCCAGGCCGTCGAATACACGCACTACCGATTCGATCACCTCCCTCAGGTTGACGCGTTCGGGCGCCAGGCTGAGGCGACCGGACTCAATACGTGCGATGTCCAGGATGTCGCCGATTAGCTCCAGCAGATCCTTGGCCGAGTTGTAGGCCACTTCGATGGCCGGCCGATCAAGGTGGCCCTGGTCTGCCCGCTTGAGGGTCAGCTCCAGCATGCCAATCACCGCGTTCATAGGCGTACGGATTTCATGGCTCATGGTGGCGAGGAACGTGCTTTTGGCACGATTGGCTTCGTCGGCTCGCTCCTTGGCGGTGCGAAGTTCGTCGAACAGCTGACGTCGCTCGCTGATGTCGATCCAGCCACCGATGATGCCCTGAACTTCACCGACGGAATCGCGGTAGGGAAGGATCCAGTGGTAGATCGTCAGTTTCTGTCCACGAATATGCAGGGTGCGGTCCACGATCATTGGCCTGCCTTCGGCCACCACACGTTGATAGTCGGCATGATATTGCGCCGCTTCCGCCGCGAGAGCTGTACTGATCTGAACTGCGCTTTTACCGATCACGTCTTCGCGCTTGACGTCAAAGACCTGCAGGTAACTATCGTTGCAGGTCTGCAACAGTCCCTTGTTATCACGCACGTAGATCGGATGCGGGGTTTCATTGACCAGTGCGCGCATGAACTCGAACTGGTCATTGAGGGCGCGCTCGGCCATTTTCCGGTGCCTGATTTGGCGGCGCATGTAAGCGTTCCAACTCAGTGAAATCAGCAACAACAACCCGGTGCCGATGATGATGCGCGCAATCAGTTGGTGATAGTCACGCCAGTAGCTGTCGGAGGCTGCGGAATAGCCGCGCCAACGGCTATTGATCACACCCAACTCGTCAGGGGCGACGCTGAGCAAGGCCTTGTCGAGGATCGAACTGAGTTCGGTGGCGCTGCGTGATGTTGCCAATCCAAAGGTGGCGGGCATTGTGCCAATGCTGAAGCTGATTTGAATCTTGTCTTGGAACATCTGCGAGGTCAGGAAGTAGTTGGCGACTACCAGAGTATTCACGGCCCCCTCAACATTGCCCTGTACGAGGAGTTCGGCTGATTTGAACGTGTCCCCCGTTTCTACTAACTGAATCTTTGGGAACTGCTCAATCAGGAGTTTCTTCAGTGGGCTGCCTTGAGTGATCGCCAGTCGTTTGCCCGACATTTCCTCCAGGCTTGTAGGTGCCTGGCCGTCCTTACGCGTCAACATTACGTAGGAGTTTTCCAGGTAGGGGCGACTGAAGTTCAGTTGGGCTTCCCGCTCGACGCTGGGGGCGATAGCGCCAATGATGTCTGCTTTGCCGGCCTCGACCTGTTCGATCATCGTGTCCACATCACGCGCGCGCTGGATGTCGAAGCGCAACCCGGTGCGCAGGCGAATCAGTTCCAGGAGGTCAGCGGTGATTCCGCGAAAGTTGCCATCGTTGTCGAAGAACGTCAGCGGCGCAAAGGTGGGGTTCACGATCACCTTGACCACCGGGTTATCCTTTAGCCAACGTTCTTCGCGCAGGGTCAATTGCAACTTTTGGTCGGTCAGCAGAATGTCACTGCCGGCACTCCAGCGCTTGGCGATCGCCTCCCGTTCGGTGGTCGGCACGGCCCTCAGTGCCGCGTCGACGATGCTCAACAGTGTTTGCTGGTCCTGGAGCATTGCGAAGCTGAACCCATAGGCTTCATGTTTGCCGAAGTTGGCCATGCGGATGTTTTTCAGGTAGCCCTTGTTGATCATGTAGTGGGTGGAAATGGTATCGCCGAGAAAGACGTCAGCCTGGTCGAAAGCCACTGCATTCAAAGCGTTTTGGTAAGAGGGGTAGGCGCGGATGACGGCTTTGGGGTACAGCTTTTCCACCTCCGCCAGTGGTAGATAGTGGTAGACCAGTGCCAGGCGCATCCCGGCCAACCCCTCGCTCAGACTGCGGGTTTCGCCTTCGCGGGTCACCAGGACGGGTCGATCCACGGCATAGGGTTCCGACAGGATCAGGTTAGGTTTTGCCGCTTCAAAGCTGTTGGAAGAGCCCAGTAAGTCGATATCCCCTGCTTCGAGGGCACGAATGGCGGCTTCTCGGGAGGGGTAGCGCATCACTTTCACCGGCAAGGCCAGTGCCATGGCCAGCAAGCCAGCGTAATCAGCGGTGAGTCCCTCATAGTCGCGCCCGCTGGAGGTGAGGTCAAAAGGTGGGTAGTCAGGGAACGCAGTGCCCAGCACCAGTTCGCGTTTGTTCTGGAGCCATTGGCGCTGGCCCTTGTCCAAGTGGGTTTCCAGCTGTACGGAGCTTGCTCGACTCAATAGGTTGAAATGTTCCGTGCTCGCTGGAGGTGTCGCAGGCACAGCGGTGCTGAAGCACAAGCCGGCACTCAATATAATCAAATAGTCCTTTATACGCCTGGGCATCCGGTTTCTCACACTAGCGCGTTTCGTTTTGCCAACTCGATAAGTTCTACCAAGGACTTGGCTTGAAGTTTTTGCATCAGCCTCTTTTTATATGTGCTTACGGTTTTGTTACTCAGGAACATGCCTTTTGCGATTTCCTTGTTGGTTCGGCCTTGTGCAAAAAGTTGCAATACCATCAACTCTCTATCATTAACGGCCTTGAACAGTTCAAGTTCCTTGCAGCTCTCATCGTTGGCGTTCAAGGCCTGGCTGGGGAAATAGTTGTAGCCGGACAGTACGGCACGGATGGCGCTCATCAGTTCACTCAGGTCGCCTTCCTTGCATACATAACCATCGGCCCCCGAACGCATGCAGCGTGTGGCAAAGAGAGTGGGGGATTGAGCCGTTAAAACCAGGGTTTTCATCGAAGCGCTCATGGCGTTGAATCGGCAAAGCACTTCGAGTCCATCGAGTTTGGGAATGCTGATGTCCAGGATGATCAGGTCCGGCATGCATTCGCGGACCATTTGTATCGCGTCGCATCCATTATCCGTTTCGCCGACTACTTTGAAGTTTTCCTCGTGCTCCAACAACATGCGTATGGCCAGTCTTATAACGGGGTGGTCATCAATAATAAAAACTGTGTTCATGATCATATTCCATGCAAGTGCAAATAAAGCGGGCACATTAGCTCAGAAGGTGAGGGGTAAGCATGAACTTGAGGGGGTGCAGGTATAAAACAGGAAAGTTCCTACATTAAAAAAGGTAAAGCCCTACCGGGCGTGAAGGCGTCGCGATACGAGCAGCCAGGGTTTCCCAAGGGGATGGGTTAGCGTGTGATTGCAAGGAGTTTGCGACACTTATACGTAAACTTTTCGACGGCCTAGTTTGTTTAAGTTCCTACACTTATAGCGTGAGTAATATATGGATCAAGCCTGCAAGTTCATCTTTATTCAACGGCTTTTGCAAATAGCCGAGCAATGGCAGGTCACGTTCAAGGGCTTGGTTATGCAGCGCTGACAGTTCTGCCTCGGGAAGCCCGCTGAGCAAGATGGCGGCCTTTATAAAGCATTGGCGACTGGCGATTTCAATCAACTCGAGCCCGGGCAGGTCGGGCAGACACTGGTCGCACAGGAGGATGTCGAAGGGCGTTTGGGCCTGCGTCATCAAACGGATTGCCTGTCCGGCGTTTTCCGCCGGGGTCAGTTGCTCAAAACCAAAGCTCTTGAGCAGGCACTGGGTGGCGAGCAGTTGAAAGGGATGGTCCTCCACCAACAGGATTCGAAGGGGGTAATTGGGCATAGAGGGCACACGGTGAGTGAAGCGTCGATGGAGGGCATGTAGGAACTGTTCGCCAGATTTGCCCGGAGCGTGAGCGATTATTCCTCGGGAGTTTGTGCGAATTCGATCAGGCCGCTCTGTTCCCGTCGTAGGGCGATTCTCTTCAGGGAACAGGCAACTTGATAAATGACGTTACTGAGGGCTCGAACGCCCGGTCATTTCCCGCGCCATCTCGGTGGCATAGCTGTCGGTCATGCCAGCGATAAAGTCGATCATGCGCAGGAACGAGGCGTGCAACGGCCAAGCCGGGTTCGGTGCATTGTTACCCAGCAGGTCGAGAATACGCCGGTTCTTGAAGGAGGGCGTTCGTCCGCCATGCTGCTCCAATGCCGCGCCGCAAAAAGCGTTCAGCAGTATTTCCAACGTGGTATAGGCGCCAATTTCATGCAAGGTCTTGCGTTTGTCCTGGAAGATTTTCTTGCGTGCCATGTCTTTGGCATCCAGTACGCAGCGTTTGGCCGGCCCGTGCATATGCTCCACCAAGTCGCCGGGCAGGGTGCCGGCCAGCAAGGCATCCTGCTGTTCGACGAAGGCTCGCGCCGCCGCGTTGGTCAAATGCTCAATGGCTTTGCCGCGCAGGATCGCCAGCTTGCGTCTGCGCGAGTCCTGAGATCCCAATTGCCGATAGGTCTGCGGCAGGTCGTCGCCTACCAGGTCGAGCAGCAGCGACTCGACTTCGGCGTATTCCAGCAAGTCCATTTCCAGGCCGTCTTCCAGGTCGATCAGGGCATAGCAGATGTCATCTGCGGCTTCCATCAGATAGACCAATGGGTGACGGGCCCAGCGTTGTTCTTCCAGTTGCGGCAGACCGAGCTTGTGGGCGATCTGTTCGAGGATCGGCAGTTCGCTCTGGTAGCAGCCGAACTTGTGTTTCTTGTAGCCCAGGGCGTCGGCGTGGCGAGCGGTCCAGGGGTATTTCAGGTAGGTGCCCAGGGTCGCGTAGGTCAGTCGTGTACCGCCGTCGAACTGATGGTATTCGAGCTGGGTCAGTACCCGAAAGCCTTGGGCATTGCCTTCGAAATTGAGGAAGTCGTTGCGCTCGGCGCTGCTCATGTCGTCCAGCCAGCCACGCCCGGCGGCCTGTTGGAACCAGTGCCGGATGGCGTCTTCGCCCGAATGCCCGAACGGCGGGTTGCCAATGTCATGGGCCAGGCAGGCTGATTGCACCACCATGCCCAGATCACTCGGTTCGCACCAGTCGGGCAGTGCACTGCGCAGGGTTTCACCGACGCGCATGCCGAGTGAGCGGCCCACGCAACTGACCTCCAGGGAGTGGGTCAGGCGGGTGTGGATATGGTCGTTGCTGGACACCGGGTGCACCTGGGTCTTGCGGCCCAGGCGGCGAAATGCGCCGGAGAAAATAATGCGGTCATGGTCTTTGTGAAAAGGGCTGCGGCCGAGTTCTTCCGGGCTGTGCAGGGGCTTTCCAAGCCGTTCGCGGGTAAGCAGGGTAGGCCAATCCAAGGCGGGTACTCTCCGTGCGGTGAATGACCCTCCCAGCTTCCCGGTTCCACCTTGGCGGGGCAAGCGAAAATCTACAACCCGGCGGCGTCGATATCAATTAACAGCAAGCGCTGACCGTTATCGAAGAATTGTCCGGCAGTGAGGCAATACTGGTTGGTGGTGGCGTCGCGATACGTCGACGACAAGGTCAGGCGCCGCTCGTCCCAACCTTCGGCCAGCAGGTGATAGAAATACGGGCGCCATGACCAGTTGTGGCCCAGGTAACGGGTGTCGGCCTGCCAGGCGTCCTGGCGCCATTCGAAGTTCGGCGTGAGTTGCGTGCCATGTCGGTCGCACTGATAAAAGCGCAGCAGCCATGGGAAATCCTGCAATTGTGGTAACTGGCTAAGCGGTGCCTGGCCCAGGGCCCAGCTTTGGAGGATTTTCATCAGCTCGGCCAACTGTTGGCGCAGGTCCATGATGCGTCCACGCTCTGCCAGCTTCTGCTGGACGTACGCTGCGCGCAGTTGGGCAAAGCGTGGCACGAAGGCGTCGGTGGTAAACCAATCCAGCTGTGCCTGCGCGAACAGATAGCCCTGTACATAGCGCGAGCCGCATTCCAGGGCAAAGCTCAGTTGTGCTTCAGTTTCCACGCCTTCGGCAATGATCCAACAGCCGGTTTTTTCCGCCATCTGCGCCAGCGCCCGCACGACGTCACTGCTTGGCCCGCCCTTGGCGGCTTCCTGGAAAAGGCGCATGTCCAACTTGAGGATATCCGGCTGCAACGCCAGCACCCGGTCAAGCTGGGAATAGCCGGCACCGAAGTCATCAATGGCAATACGCGCACCGGCCTCGCGATAACGCGCGACCACATCGGCCAGGCGCTGGATATCGCCACCCAGTTCGGTGATCTCGAACACAATGCGCTGCGGGTCAACGCCGTGGGCGTGGATTTGTTTCAAGCTCGGCAGGGCCTGGCCCGGACGCAACCGGTTGATCCAGCGGGGCGAGATGTTCAGGCTCAGAAACCAATCGTCGGGGGCTTCATGCAGGCGGCTTAAGGCATTGTCGCGGATCTGACGGTCGAGGCGTCGCAACGTCGTGCCTGGCGTGCGCGGGTCCGCGAACAACGGGCCCACAGACTGCAAGCTGCCGTCAGCCTGGCGCAGGCGACCCAAGGCCTCGACGCCGGCAATGCGTCCGGTGGCAGTGTCAATAAACGGCTGGAAGCAGGCGAGCGGTTGCCCGTCAATCACAGGACCTCCTTATGAGAGGTAGCGAAAAAAGAGGCCCGGCCTTCAATGACGAAGGCCGGGCCGATTCTGTTTGCAAGAATGCAGCCAGCAGGGCTCATCCTTTTCGGGAAGTACCTGCCATCGCTAATTTGATCAGCGGGATCAAACCTGCGCCCAGCCGCACCAGCCGGGTCACGCTGCTGATACTGCCGCCCTTGGCACCCTTCCCGGTAAAGAAGCCCATCAGCGTCACTGCCGCCACGCCCCACAGCGGCGCGTGCTTGATGCCCAGGCTGTCCTGCCAGTTGTGGCGCATGTCGCGCACTTTGTGCAGCGGAGCCATCAATTGTTGGGACTCATGACGGATTTCCTGGCGGTGCATTTCCATGCGCAGGCGAATCAGTGCCTTGCGCATTTCTCGACGGGATGTGTTGTGCGGGATCTCAGTCATGCTCATGGCAGCAGGCGCTCCCGATCATTGGCCAGCTCTTCAAGCGTGGCGTGGAAGGGCGTGGACTCATCGAAAACTGCTGCTTTCAAGCGCACCCCGCAGAACGCGGCGGCCAGGCTGTAGAACAAGCAGAGGCAGATGATCCCGGTGAGACGGTAGCCGGTGTCCCAGACCAGGATCATCACCAGCGTCGACAACCCGACCAGCAACAACAGGGCAAACACCAAGGCCAAGCCGGCAAACAGCAGCAGGCTGACGGTGCGTGCTTTCTGCTCCTGCAATTCGATGCCGAACAGTTCGACGTGGCTGTGCAGCAAGCCTAGAACGGCCGCGCCCAGGCGTCTTGAGGTAGAACTTGCGCCCGTGGCCGAGCCGCTTTCGCCGATAGACATAATGTTAGCGCCTTGTAGCCAATAGGCCGATCAGAAAGCCCACGCCAGCGGCAATACCCACCGACTGCCAGGGGTTGGCCTGTACGTAGTCTTCAGTAGCGGTGACCGCAGCTTGGCCGCGCTCGCGCAGGGAGTCTTCGGTCAGTTGCAGGGTTTCACGGGCCTTGAGCAAGCTTTCATGAATCTTGCTGCGCAGTTCGTCCGCCTGATCACCCGCCAGGATCGCGGTGTCATCCAGTAGCTTTTCGGTATCACTGACCAGGGTTTGAAAATCCGCCATCAGTATCTCTTGGGCTGTCTGTGCTGTTTTTCTGGCCATGGTTATCTCCGTGATTGGCTGATCGGTACGTGTGGTTTCGAGTCACCGGCGTCGGTGAAGGTTCACTGCAATTGCGTGGTACAGCTTTTGCTTTGCCTTGGTGCGCATGCACGGGTGCCTGCGCTGAATCTGGGCGGTAAGGCCTCAAGCCATCAAAAACCTTACCTTAAATAACTGAAACTCGCGGAAAAACCCTGTCGGCAACAGCCTGTTGTGTTGATCGCTGCGCTAAAGCGGTTCACGCCCTGTGAAGAGGGGCGGTACCGGCGGTGCCAATTTAGTGCGCGCAACCGTGGCTTGAACCGCTTTGGTGCTTTTTGCCTTTAATGCAGGCCTGCCAACCTTCATGGAAAATTTGCAAAGTGCGGTGGACACTCTGGTCCACAGTTCAAACACCCTGTTTATCCTGATCGGCGCGGTCATGGTACTGGCGATGCACGCCGGCTTCGCATTCCTGGAAGTCGGCACCGTTCGCCAAAAAAATCAGGTCAACGCGCTGTCGAAGATCCTCAGCGACTTCGCCATCTCTACTTTGGCCTATTTCTTTATAGGCTATTGGATCTCCTACGGCGTGAGCTTCATGCAACCGGCGGCAGTGATCAGCGCGGACCATGGCTATGGCCTGGTGAAATTCTTCTTCCTGCTGACGTTTGCGGCAGCGATCCCCGCGATCATCTCCGGCGGCATTGCCGAGCGTGCGAAGTTTGCTCCGCAGTTGTGCGCTACCGCGTTGATCGTGGCGTTTATCTACCCGTTTTTCGAAGGCATGGTCTGGAATGGCAATTTCGGCCTGCAAGCCTGGTTGCTCGCCACCTTTGGCGCCAGCTTTCATGACTTCGCCGGTTCTGTCGTGGTGCACGCCATGGGCGGCTGGCTGGCGCTGGCGGCGGTGTTGCTGTTGGGCCCGCGTAACGGACGTTATCGGGAAGGACGCTTGGTCGCCTTTGCGCCATCGAGCATTCCATTTCTGGCGCTGGGTTCTTGGATTCTCATCGTCGGCTGGTTCGGCTTTAACGTGATGAGCGCGCAAACCCTCAACGGCGTCAGTGGCCTGGTGGCGGTCAACTCGTTGATGGCGATGGTCGGCGGCACCGTTGCTGCGCTGGTGATCGGCCGTAATGACCCAGGCTTCCTGCATAACGGCCCGCTCGCCGGGCTGGTGGCGATCTGCGCCGGTTCCGACCTGATGCATCCGGTAGGCGCGCTGGTGACCGGTGTGGTCGCCGGTGGGCTGTTTGTCTGGTGCTTTATCGCCGCCCAGGATCGCTGGAAAATCGATGACGTGCTGGGCGTGTGGCCATTGCATGGCCTGTGCGGTGTGTGGGGTGGGGTTGCCTGCGGCATCTTTGGCCAGACCGCGCTGGGCGGCCTGGGTGGCGTGAGCCTGGTCAGCCAGTTGATCGGCACCGGCCTCGGCGTGGCAGTCGCGTTCGGCGGCGGCCTGTTGGTGTATGGGGTGATCAAACGCGTCGGTGGCCTGCGCCTGAGTCAGGAGCAGGAGTACTACGGTGCGGACCTGTCGATCCACAAGATCGGCGCGGTCAGTCAGGATTGATCGTCGCTGTTCGGCGGCGTGAAAGAGCCGTGCAGCAGGCGATAGCGGTTGTGTCGCACTTCATCGACCCGCGCCTGTACCTGGTGGTCCGGAAGGCCCAGCAGGATCAAGGCGTGGGAGGCGAGCATCAGGCTCGACTCCAATAGTTCGGGCACCACTTCGCTGGCGCCCGCAGCTTTCAGATCGGCCCACTGGCTGTCATCGCGAGTGCGCACCAGAATCGGCACCTCGGGGTTGATACGGCGCGCCTCTTTCAACACCACCAGGGCGACATCGCTGTTGTCCACGGCAATGACCACCAACCGCGCGCGTTCCAGGCCCACCGCACTGAGCAGGGCGCCGCGACGGCAGTCGCCGTAATGCACGCTGCTGTCCTCGGTGGCGGCTTCCTGTACCCGTTCCGGGTCGTCATCCAGGGCGATAAAAGCTTGTTGTTCCCGTCGCAGAAAGCGCCCGATGGACTGCCCGACACGGCCGTAGCCACAGATCACTGCATGGCCGCGTAACTCGGCATTGAGCGCGGTGATTTCCTCCAGTTGCACTTGCTGGTTGGGTTTGCGGTGCAGGCGCAGGGCAATCGCCGGGGCGGCGCGCAACAGCAGTGGCGTCAGCAGCATCGAGCAGAACGTGGCGGCGAGCAGCAAGCCATTGAATTCATCCGGGATCAGCCGGCTTTGCTGCATTTGCGCCATCAACGCAAAACAGAACTCACCGCCCTGGGCGAGGGCCAAGCCGCTGCGCCAGGCGGTTTCGCTGTCGCTGCCCCGCAGCTTGACCAGCACCGCTACCACGCACCCCTTGATCAGCATCAGCGCGAGGGTCAGGCCGAGGATCAGCAGACTGTGGCTGATGAACAATTGCAGGTCGATCAACATGCCGATACTGACGAAAAACAGCCCCAGCAGGATGTCGCGAAACGGTCGGATATCCGCTTCGATCTGATGGCGGTAATGGCTTTCGCCCAGCAGCATGCCGGCCAGGAAGGCGCCGAGGGCCGGCGACAGACCCAGCAAATGGGTGAGCCAGGCGGTCAGCAACACGATCACCAGTGCAAGCAACACAAACAGCTCCGCCGAGTGGGACGCGGCGACTTCATGGAACAGGCGCGGCAACAACCAGCGACTGGCCAGCAGCAGGCCAACAAACAGCAACACGGTTTTACCCAGGGTCAGCGGCAGCGCCCAGTACCAGGCTTGATCGCTGCTGCCGGCAAACACGGGCACCAAGGTCAGTAGCAACACGGCTACCACGTCCTGGAACAGCAGCACGCCAATCGCGTTCTGGCCATGGCTGCTGAAGATTTCTCCGAGGCTGGTCAGCTCTTTGCTGACGATGGCCGTGGATGACAATGCCAAGCCCGCACCCAGCAGCAACGCGATGCCGGGCGCCACACCAAAGCCCATCAACAAGCCTCCAAGCAGCGCACTGCACCCCAGCACCTGCAAACTACCCAGGCCAAAGACCACGCGGCGCAGGGCGAGCATCTTTGTCAGGGAGAACTCCAGGCCCAGGGAAAACAACAGGAACACCACGCCAAGCTCGGCGAGGTCGGGCAGCTCTTCGCTGTCATTCACCCAGTCCAGCGCCGTAGGTCCCACGGCGAGGCCCACACACAGGTAGCCCAGCACGGGCGGCAGTTGCAGTCGGCGAAACAGCGCAATCACCACAAGGGATGAGGCCAAAATGATCAGCAGGTTGGCGAACACGAGCATCTCCGTTGCAGGGTGAGCGGGCAAAAAGCCGCGAGAATCGCTGAATCAGTTATACGTCATGCTGATCTGTGTCAGGGTTTATCGGCTCGCCACGGGTCTTACGCAAGCCTAGAATGTTGATCTGTTTTCTGATCAGGTCCTTTCGCCATGCTTCCTGAATGCCAGTTGTTCGGCACCCTGGGTTGCCATCTTTGTGAGATTGCCGAAGCCGAAATCATGCCGCTCGTCGAACACGGGCTGTTGGTGGAGCTGGTTGACATCACCGATCCCCAAGATCTCACCGACGTCTATGGGCTGCGGATTCCGGTGCTTCGACGGGTAGATACCGGCGCCGAATTGGACTGGCCCTTTGACGCTGAACAGGTCGTTGCCTTCCTGCGTTGACGTTTATGCGATGGCGGGTTTCCAATTATTACGTTACTGTATGTTTGTACAGCGATTGAATAGAGGGAACGCCCGTGGTGAATGTTGAACAACTGAAAAGCAGCGTCAATCGCATGTCCGCCGACGTCGTGCGCGACGCGGTGAACGAGCTGCGCCTCGATGGCTTGGTCACGGAAGGCAAGACGCCCTTTAACAAAGTGCATTTCAATACCTGCTTCGCGGAGATCGAAGCGTTGTTCCAGCGCGCCGGTTACCACAAGCAACTGGATGTGGTGGGTTATCAGGGCTTGCTCTACGCCTTGTACGATCCCGGTCGCTGGGAAGCGGTGGATGTGCTGCGTTGGCTCAAGGAATTCACCGAAGCGGCCAGTGCGTCGCCGATCCTGCGCACGCAATTAGCCAAAGCCTGAGATCCGCCCTAGGCTCAATCCCGCGTCGTGCGGGATAATGCCCATCGGTTTTTTCAAGGCTTCGAGCATCGGCATGTCCACTTCCGGTTTTTCCGCGTCCCAACACCAAGCCAGCACTCTCTACTTGCCGCCAGGCCCTTGGGCGACCGTGCTCGATTGCCTGTGCGAGCACTTCCCGGCGATCAGCCGTGAGCACTGGCTGGACCGCATCGCCCGCGGACGGGTATTGGATATCAACGGCAGCCCCATCAAGCTGGACCTCGCCTACAAGGAAGGTCTGTGCATTTACTACTTCCGTGAAGTGCCGAACGAAAAGGTGATTCCGGTGCAGGAAACTATCCTGTACGCCGACGAGCACTTGGTGGTCGCGGATAAACCGCATTTCCTGCCCGTGACCCCGGCCGGAGAGTACGTCGAGCAAACCCTGCTGCGCCGCCTGATTCGCCGCCTGGATAATCCGTCGCTGGTACCCCTGCACCGTATCGACCGGCACACCGCCGGGCTGGTGCTGTTCTCGGCCAAACCCGCCAGCCGCTCGGCCTATCAGCAATTGTTCCCCAAGCGCCAGATCGATAAATTCTACGAAGCCATTGCCCCGGCCTTACCTGGTTTGACGTTCCCGTTGGTGCACAAAAGTCGCCTTGTGGACGGCGAACCCTTCTTCCGCATGCAGGAAGGCGAGGGCGCCAGCAACACCGAAACGGCGGTGGAGGTGCGGGAAAAAAATGGTGATCTATGGCGCTACGCCCTGTTTCCCGTGACCGGTAAGAAGCACCAACTGCGCGTGCACATGACCGCGCTGGGAGCGAGCATCTGCAATGACCCGTTCTACCCGGACGTGCTCAAGGATGCCGTCGACGATTACGCCAACCCGCTCAAGCTGCTGGCCCAGGGCGTACGGTTTATCGACCCGGTCACCGGCGAAGAGCGTCGTTTTCGCAGCCAGATCACCCTCGATTGGTAACCCCCGGAAACGACAAGGCCCGCGCGAGGCGGGCCTTGTAGGCAAACGCTAAGACTTACAGGTCTTTAACGGTGCGGACCTGATCTTTATTGATACGGGTCTGCTTGCCGTCCAGTTGTTCGAACTCGTAGAAGCCCGAATCCTTATCGAATTTAGGGGTGTCGACGGCCTGGATTTCGCGACCGTCATTCAGGGTGATCACTGTCGGCGAGGCGCAACCGGCGAGGGTGGCGATGCCCAGTGCAAGCATGAGAGCGGCGATGGTCCGTTGAGTCATGGGTTTGTCTCCGAGAGAATACTTTTTAATTGCTGACCTTGAGACGCGTAAGGCGTCGCCAAAGTTCCTTGTGCGAAAGTTCATTCTGACACGTCAGAGCTCGGCTGTAACAGCTCCGGCGTATTAAGGTTGGCCAGCCGTGGGTCATCCGCCGGGCACTCCAGCCCCACGCCGCCCAATCGCAGGAATATCTTGCGCGGGCTTCGCTCACCGGCTTGCCAGGCCTGTTCTACCTCGGTTTTGAGGTGTGTAGGGATGATGCAGATCAAGGGTTCCCAGAATTCGCCGTGGCGCACCATCACGGGCACCAATGGGTTTTGCCGCGCGGTCTTAAGCAGGTCGGTCAGTAGGATCGCGTCGATAGCCGGCACGTCGCACGGCAATATCAGCAGGTGCTCATGGCGCGCTGCGGCCAGCCCGGCGCGGATACCGGCGAGCGGGCCCGGAAAGTCCGGGCTGTCGTCGCTCACCAGCGTGTCGGCATAGGGCGCGTAGAGGTCCTGGTTGCGATTGCACGAGATGATCAGGTCATCCGTCAACGCTCGCACCAAGCGCTGTAGATGGGCGATCAATGGCTGGCCGCGCCATGCCAACAGACCTTTGTCCTGGCCGCCCATGCGCTGGCCGCGCCCGCCGGATAACAGCAAAATCGAGCAGGGAAGGGGCGAAGAATCTAACGACATAAAGGTTCCGCTGCGGCAGGTAAATAGGGGCCTGTGATATAACACCGGGCTGTTCCTCCGACAACCGGACCGTGCCATGAAAGCTAAGGCTGATGCGCCCTTCGTACCCCTGAATATCGCTGTATTGACCGTCAGCGACACCCGCACCCTGGACACCGACACCTCGGGCCAGGTTTTCGTCGACCGCCTCACCGCCGCCGGGCACAACCTGGCCGAGCGCGTACTGCTCAAGGACGATCTCTACAAGATCCGCGCCCAGGTTGCCCATTGGATTGCCGAAGACGTGGTGCAAGTGGTGCTGATCACCGGCGGCACCGGTTTCACCGGCCGTGACAGCACTCCCGAAGCCGTGAGCTGCCTGCTCGACAAGCAGGTCGACGGCTTTGGCGAACTGTTCCGCCAGATATCCGTGGCCGACATCGGCACCTCCACCGTGCAATCCCGTGCCCTGGCCGGCTTGGCCAATGGCACCCTGGTGTGCTGCCTGCCGGGTTCCACCAATGCGGTGCGCACGGGTTGGGACGGCATTCTTGCCGAGCAGTTGGACAACCGCCATCGCCCCTGCAACTTCGTCCCGCACCTGAAACAGGCCGCGCCTTGTGAATCCCGTGGGTAAGCCTGGCAAGACCGGCGCGCTGATGCCCGTGGAAGAGGCGCTGCAGCACCTGTTGGCGCTGGCCGAAGCTGCGCCGATCCGCGAGCCGCACGCCTTGCCCCTGGCCGAGTGTGATGGCCGGGTATTGGCGCAGGATCTGGTCTCCACCCTCGACCTGCCGCCGTGGCCGAACAGTGCCATGGACGGTTACGCGCTGCGCCTGGCGGACTGGACCGGTGAGCCGCTGGTGGTGAGCCAGCGCATCTTTGCCGGTCAGGCGCCTGAACCTCTGGCCGCGGGCACTTGCGCGCGCATCTTCACCGGCGCACCGGTGCCGCAAGGCGCCGATTGCGTGGAGATGCAGGAAAATGCCGTGGTTCACGCCGATGAGCGCGTGAGCTTTACCGAGCCCCTGCACGCCGACCAGAACATCCGCCCTCAAGGCCAGGAAACCACGGTCGGTGAACTCGTTTTGTCAGCCGGGACGCGCTTGGGCCCGATTGAGCTGGGCCTGGCTGCGTCCCTCGGCTGTGATCGTCTGAATGTAGTGCGCTGCCCGCGCGTGGCCGTGCTGTCCACCGGCGACGAGTTGATCGAACCCGGCTTGCCGCTGGGGGCCGGCCAGATCTACAACAGCAATCGTCGCGTGCTGTGCAGTTGGCTTTCACGCATGGGCTGTGAAGTGATCGACGCCGGGATCCTGCCGGATGACTTGGAACAGACCCGCACGCGATTGGCGGGCCTGGGCAGTGTCGACCTGATCCTGTCCACCGGTGGCGTGTCGGTAGGTGAAGCGGACTTCCTTGGCATCGCCCTGCGTGAAGAAGGCGAACTGGCCCTGTGGAAGCTCGCGATCAAACCTGGCAAGCCACTGACGGTCGGGCATTTCCGTGGCGTGCCGGTGATCGGCCTGCCGGGTAATCCGGCCTCGACCCTGGTGACTTTCGCACTGTTGGCGCGCCCCTACATTCTGCGTCGCCAAGGTGTGGCCGACGTGGAGCCGTTGCGGTTCGAAGTCCCGGTGGGATTCGTCTGGCCGAAACCGGGCAATCGTCGCGAGTATCTGCGCGGGCGCATCGAGCAGGGCAAGGCGATCATCTACCGTAACCAAAGCTCTGGCGTGCTGCGCAGCGCGGCGTGGGCGGAGGGGTTTGTGGAGGTGTTGGAAGGGACGACGCTGGCACTCGGTGATCGGGTTAATTTCATCCCGCTGAGCGAAGTCCTGAACTGAACACAAGTCCAAATGGGAGAGGGGGCTTGCCCCCGATAGCGGTGCTTCAGCCACACATCAGGTGACTGACACTCTGCCATCGGGGGCAAGCCCCCTCTCACATTTGGACCTTTGTGTGCCTGTGGCTATTCAGTAGTCGTCGCCACGCTCCGTGACGTCCCGCTCCACAGGCCGCGCATCCGGGTCATAGCCCACCGGGAACTTGCCCTTCAAGGTCCAGGCAAACGCAATGATCTCCGCGATGGTGCGGTACAACTCCTCCGGAATGCTGTCGCCCAGTTCCATGCGCGCCAGCAGCTTTACCAGCTCGGCGTTTTCATAGATCGGCACTTCATTTTCCCGCGCCAACTTGAGGATGGCTTCGGCCAGGGCATCGTCGCCCTTGGCGGTCAGGGTCGGCGCTTGCTGGCCGTCGTACTTGAGGGCAATCGCCTGGCGCGGTGGGTTGGAGTTCTTCATGCGGTTTCATCCACCCAGCGTTGCTCCAGTCCGGTTTTCGGCCCGCGTGGTGGCGTACCCAGATGGCAATCGAGGTCGCCGACGTTGATCCCCGAAGTCACCAGCCGCTCGCGCAAGTTGCCCAAATGGCTTTCGATCAGGCTGGCGGTGAACGGGCGAGTTGCCCACAGTTGGCTCGACAGTTTGCCCTGAGTCAGTTGCGCCTGGACCTGCAATGGCCCCAGCGGCTCCATATCGAATGCCAGCTCGACGCGCCATAGCATTTGCTTGGGGTCTTTGCGGTCTTTGCGTTCGGGCTGGTCTTTGTCTGGCGCCGGTTCTTCGCGCTGGAACTTGACCTGCAACGGCACGATGTCCTGCAGCGTGCGCATAGGAATTTCCAACTGCCAGGTGGTTTGCAGGCGGCCATCGGCGGTGGTGCCGGTCTGTTCCAGACTCGACAGTTGGTGGCTCTGTAACCTGGAAATGGCCCCGGCTGCCAAACGCAGCAGGTTTTCCAGGTCGCCTTCGCCTTCAAGCTTCGCCATCAGCCGCTCGGGCAGTGGAAAGCTGACCGGTGCCTGCCGCGCGCTGACTTGGCCCAGCGTGTTCAGTGGGCTGCGCACAAAATTGGGCAATACCTGGGCCAGCGTGTTGGCCGCAAGAATGGCGTTGAGGTTGGTACTGGCGGGCAGGGCG
Source organism: Pseudomonas sp. H1_D04 (assembly GCF_054683855.1). Classification (NCBI taxonomy): domain Bacteria; kingdom Pseudomonadati; phylum Pseudomonadota; class Gammaproteobacteria; order Pseudomonadales; family Pseudomonadaceae; genus Pseudomonas; species Pseudomonas sp. H1_D04. The sequence goes on along the minus strand of NZ_CP162826.1, from coordinate 310,016 downwards.
GGCAATAGGTCCGCGACAAGGCGCAGCAGTGCGCCCTTCATGTCCAGTGGTGGTATTTGTGGATTCTGTCCTGCGAGTAATTTGGCCTCCAGAAAGGCGCCGCTGTTCTGAATCACTTGAGCCAGGACTTTGGGGTTACTGACCTGTGCCAGATCAGGCAACGCCGCGAGCAAACGGTCGGCGGCGGCGCGCAGATCGGCGGAAGTACTGTCGCCACGGGGCAGGTTTTGCAGGGCGGTGAACACCGCATCCAGGGAGCCCTGGCGACTTTGCTGGGTCGACAATTGTTGGGTGACCGCCAATTGATCCTTGAGCCCGCTCAGCGGCACGAAATTCAAGGTCTGCGCGTTCTGCACCACGGCGCTGAGCAGGCTGCCTACGCGCAACGGCTGTGGGCTTTCCACCGTCAGTGTCGCGCCGGCCAGGGCGTTATTCAGCACCGTCACCAACGAACGATAGATCGCCGGTTGCGCCGTGCCCTGTGGCAGCATCTGAGTGGTCAGTACCTTGGCTTGCAACAACGTACCTTCCGGGACTTTGGCGGTATCGATGCGGGTGAGGGCGGCGACGTTGGCACTCAAAGCCTGTTGCAGGCTGAGGGTCAGATTGCCCGCTGGCGTCTGGCTCACCGCCACATTGCTGCCTAAGGGCAAGGGCTGCACGCTGCTGGCCTGCACCAGCGTCTGGCGGCCGCCGTCCAAGGTCAGCTTGAGCAGCAACTGAAAGGCTTCACCACCTTGTTTAAGGGCGATGACTTCGGCATTCGCGGTTTTCCCAGGGTCGATCAGCCCAATTTGCGGCTCCAGCAGTTTCAGCAGTGCTCCAGGCGCAGGCGCGGAGCTTTGCCCGGCTGCCGGGGTGGGAGGAAGCGTAGGAAGGTTGATCTCGCCGGTCATCGTGCGCATCGTCTCTGGGGAAATTGCCCTCTTTAGCGTAGGGCATCGCATGTATAATGCCGCCCGTCTGCAAAGAGAGCGCTAAAAACCTCACAACTATTTGATCCAGCTCTCTAAAATCGGTCGCCAAAGCCGTTATTGTGCTTCTTTCTATAACGGCCGCTGCACCGCCGACTTGAACCGTAAAGGCCCGCGATCTCTTGACCAGCCCTCTTCTTGAAGCCGTAGCGCTCTCCTGTGAACGCGACTTGCGCCTGCTGTTCGAGCACCTCGACCTGCGTGTGGCGGGTGGCGATATGGTGCAGATCAGCGGTCCCAACGGCAGCGGCAAAACCAGTTTGCTGCGCCTGCTGGCCGGGTTGATGCAACCCACGGCCGGTGAAGTGCGGCTTAACGGCAAGCCCCTCAACGAACAGCGCACCGAGCTTGCACGCAACTTGATCTGGATCGGCCACGCGGCCGGCATCAAGGACGTGCTCACTGCCGAAGAAAACCTCAGCTGGCTCAGCGCCCTGCACCATCCTGCTTCCCGCGATGCCATCTGGCAGGCCCTGGCCGCTGTGGGCCTCAAGGGTTTCGAAGACGTTCCCTGTCACACCCTGTCCGCCGGCCAACAGCGCCGCGTGGCCCTGGCGCGCCTGTACCTGCCGGGCCCGCCACTGTGGATTCTCGACGAACCCTTCACCGCCCTCGACAAACAAGGCGTCGCCCAGTTGGAAGAGCACCTGGCGCTGCATTGCGAGCAGGGCGGAACCGTCTTGCTCACCACCCACCACACCCTGGCGCGCATGCCCGCCGGTTACCGCGACCTTGATCTGGGCCGGTGGTCGGCATGAGTGTCTTCGCCCTGCTGGTCGCCCGCGAAGCACGGCTGTTGTGCCGTCGCCCGGCTGAATTGGCCAACCCGCTGGTGTTCTTTGCCATCGTGATTGCGCTGTTCCCGCTGGCGGTCGGCCCCGAGACTAAACTGTTGCAAACCTTGTCGCCGGGGCTGGTGTGGGTCGCGGCCCTTTTGTCTGTCCTGCTCTCGCTGGACGGGCTGTTTCGCAGTGATTTCGAAGACGGTTCCCTGGAACAGTGGGTCCTTTCGTCGCACCCTCTGCCACTTCTGGTACTGGCCAAGGTGCTGGCACACTGGGCTTTTTCCGGCCTCGCGCTAGTCTTGCTCTCGCCGCTGTTGGCGATGATGCTGGGCTTGCCCGTCGAATGCCTGCCGGTGTTGCTTTTGTCCTTGTTACTCGGCACGCCAGTGCTCAGCCTGTTGGGGGCCGTGGGCGCAGCGTTGACCGTCGGTTTGAAGCGTGGTGGCCTGCTACTGGCCCTGTTGATTCTGCCGTTGTATATCCCGGTACTGATCCTTGGCAGCGGCGCTTTGCAGGCCGCGCTCATGGGCATGCCGGCGACCGGTTACCTCCTGTGGCTTGGTAGCCTGACCGCCCTGGCGGTAACCCTGACACCCTTTGCAATAGCCGCCGGCCTGAAGATCAGCGTCGGCGAATAATGAGGTCTGACCCAGCGACATTGTCAGCTCTTCAACATAAGAAAGACCCTACGCCTCTCGCAATGACGAGAAGCAACCGTGAGAAACAGCAATGAACTGGACCTGGTTTCACAAGCTCGGCTCGCCCAAATGGTTCTACGGCATCAGTGGCAAACTGCTGCCTTGGTTCAGCATCGCCGCCGTGTTGCTGATCGGCATCGGCCTGGTCTGGGGCCTGGCCTTCGCGCCGCCGGACTACCAGCAAGGCAACAGCTTTCGCATCATCTATATCCACGTACCTGCCGCGATGCTGGCCCAGTCCTGCTACGTGATGCTGGCGGTATGCGGTGTCGTCGGCCTGGTCTGGAAGATGAAACTCGCGGACGTCGCCCTGCAATGCGCCGCGCCCATCGGTGCGTGGATGACCGCCGTGGCGCTGGTCACCGGCGCGATCTGGGGCAAACCCACCTGGGGCTCGTGGTGGGTGTGGGATGCGCGACTAACGTCCATGTTGATCCTGCTGTTTCTGTACTTCGGTCTGATTGCGTTGGGCAACGCGATCAGCAATCGTGACAGCGCCGCCAAGGCCTGCGCGGTGCTGGCGATTGTCGGCGTGATCAACATCCCGATCATCAAATACTCGGTGGAGTGGTGGAACACCCTGCACCAGGGCGCCACCTTCACCCTCACCGAAAAACCGGCGATGCCCGTGGAAATGTGGGCACCGCTGCTGTTGATGGTGCTGGGCTTCTACTGTTTCTTCGGTGCCGTGCTGCTGATGCGCATGCGCCTCGAAGTGCTCAAGCGTGAAGCCCGCGCCAGTTGGGTCAAGGCCGAAGTGCAAAGCAGCCTGGGGGCGCGCGGATGAGTTTTGCTTCTTTCAGTGATTTTCTCGCCATGGGCCACCACGGCCTCTATGTCTGGACGGCCTATGGCATCTGCCTGGCGGTGCTGGCCCTCAACGTCGCCGCGCCGATCCTGGCCCGCAAGCGTTACCTGCAACAAGAGGCGCGTCGTCTGCGCCGGGAGACCGAAAAGTGAATCCGCTGCGTAGAAAACGTCTGATGATCATCCTCGCCATCATGGCCGGCGTCGGCATTGCCGTGGCCCTGGCCTTGAGCGCGCTGCAACAGAACATCAACCTGTTCTACACCCCGACCCAGATCGCCAATGGCGAAGCACCGGTTGATACCCGCATCCGCGCCGGTGGCATGGTGGAGAAGGGCTCGTTGAAACGTTCCGGCGATTCCCTCGACGTGACCTTCGTGGTTACCGACTTCAATAAGGCTGTGACCATCACCTACCGTGGCATCCTCCCGGACCTGTTCCGCGAAGGCCAGGGCATCGTTGCCCTGGGCAAACTCAACGCTGACGGCGTGGTGGTGGCCGATGAAGTGCTGGCCAAGCACGACGAAAAATACATGCCGCCGGAAGTCACCAAGGCGTTGAACGAAAGCGGCCAATCGGCACCAACCCCAGCGAAGGAGGGCTAAGTGATGACGTCCGCACTGTTTATTCCCGAGTTGGGCCAATTGGCGATGATCCTCGCCTTGTGCTTCGCCATCGTGCAGGCCGTGGTGCCGTTGCTCGGTGCCTGGCGCGGCGACCGCCTATGGATGAGCCTGGCGCAGCCGGCCGCCTGGGGGCAGTTTGCCTTTCTGCTGTTCGCGTTTGGCTGCCTGACCTACGCCTTTATGACCGACGACTTTTCCGTCGCCTATGTCGCCAATAACTCCAACACCGCGCTGCCTTGGTACTACAAGTTCAGCGCCGTGTGGGGCGCCCACGAAGGTTCGTTGCTGCTTTGGGCGTTGATCCTCGGCGGCTGGACCTTCGCTGTATCGGTGTTCTCGCGCCAATTGCCGCAAGTGATGCTGGCGCGGGTGCTGGCGGTGATGGGCATGATCAGCATTGGTTTTTTGCTGTTCCTGATCATGACCTCCAACCCTTTCAGCCGCATCCTGCCGCAGATTCCATCGGATGGGCATGACCTCAACCCCTTGCTGCAAGACATTGGCCTGATCGTGCACCCGCCGATGCTCTACATGGGTTACGTCGGTTTCTCCGTGGCCTTCGCCTTCGCCATCGCCGCCTTGCTTGGCGGGCGTTTGGATGCCGCGTGGGCGCGCTGGTCGCGGCCATGGACCATCGTCGCCTGGGCGTTCCTGGGTATCGGCATCACCCTTGGCTCATGGTGGGCCTACTACGAACTCGGCTGGGGCGGGTGGTGGTTCTGGGACCCGGTGGAAAACGCCTCGTTCATGCCATGGCTGGTGGGTACCGCACTGATTCACTCGTTGGCCGTCACCGAAAAGCGCGGCGTGTTCAAGAGCTGGACCGTGTTGCTGGCCATCGCGGCATTTTCCCTCAGCCTGCTGGGCACATTCCTAGTGCGTTCGGGTGTGCTGACCTCGGTGCACGCCTTTGCGTCCGACCCGGAGCGCGGCGTGTTCATCCTGATCTTCCTGCTGTTTGTGGTTGGCGGCTCCCTGACCCTGTTCGCCCTGCGCGCGCCGGTGGTCAAAAGCCAGGTCGGCTTCAATCTGTGGTCGCGGGAAACCCTGCTGCTGGGCAATAACCTGGTGCTGGTGGTGGCCGCGTCGATGATCCTGCTCGGCACTCTGTACCCGCTGGTGTTGGATGCCCTGAGCGGCGCCAAACTGTCCGTCGGCCCGCCGTACTTCAACGCGTTGTTCATCCCGTTGATGGGGCTGTTGATGGTGGTGATGGCGGTCGGCATGCTGGTGCGCTGGAAGGACACCCCGGTCAAATGGCTGGTCGGCATGTTGATGCCGGTGCTGCTCGGCAGCGTGGCCCTGGCCGTGGTCGCCGGGATTGCCTATGGCGACTTCAACTGGGCGGTGCTCGCCACCTTCCTGCTCGCCGCCTGGGTGTTGCTGGCCGGTGTGCGCGACATCTTCGACAAGACCCGCCACAAAGGCCTGGTCAAAGGCCTGCCGACGCTGACCCGCAGCTACTGGGGCATGCAGATCGCCCACATCGGCATCGCCGTGTGTGCGCTGGGCGTGGTGCTGTCCAGCCAGAACAGCGCCGAGCGCGATCTGCGTCTGGCGCCGGGCGAGTCCATGGACCTTGCTGGGTACCAGTTCATCTTCGAGGGCGCCAAGCACTTTAAAGGGCCGAATTTCACGTCGGACAAAGGCACCGTGCGGGTAATCCGCAACGGTAAGGAAATCGCCGTATTGCACCCCGAAAAACGCCTGTACACCGTGCAGAGCTCGATGATGACCGAAGCCGGTATCGACGCGGGTTTCACCCGTGACCTCTATGTGGCACTGGGCGAACCGTTGGGCGAGGGCGCCTGGGCAGTGCGCGTGCATGTGAAACCGTTTGTGCGTTGGATCTGGTTCGGCGGTTTACTCACAGGGTTTGGTGGTTTGCTGGCCGCGCTGGACCGGCGTTATCGGGTCAAGGTCAAGAGCCGAGTGCGTGAAGCCTTGGGTATGCAAGGAGCGGCGGTATGAAGCGTTGGTTGATGGTGTTGCCGCTGGCGTTGTTCCTGGTGGTGGCGGTGTTCCTGTATCGCGGCCTCTACCTGGATCCGGCAGAGTTGCCTTCGGCGATGATCGGCAAGCCTTTCCCCGAGTTCTCGCTGTCGAACGTGCAAGGAGACAAGACGCTGACCCGTGCCGACTTGCTGGGCAAACCGGCACTGGTCAACGTATGGGGCACATGGTGCATTTCCTGCCGCGTCGAACACCCGGTGCTGAACAAGTTGGCTGAGAAGGGCGTGGTGATCTACGGCATCAACTATAAGGACGACAATGCGGCGGCCTTGAAGTGGCTGGCCGAGTTCCATAACCCGTACCAACTGGACATCCGTGATGAAGACGGCAATCTCGGTCTCAACCTCGGCGTTTACGGCGCCCCGGAAACCTTCTTCATTGATGCCAAGGGTGTGATCCGCGACAAATACGTCGGTGTGATCGACGAGGTGGTCTGGCGCGAGCAACTGGCTGCCAAGTACCAGGCGCTGGTCGATGAGGCCAAGCCATGAAGCGTCTGTTAGTCGCTGCCGTGCTGGCACTGGGTTTGGCGGGTGTGGCCCACGCCGCCATCGACACGTACGAATTCGCCAAGGACGGTGACCGCGAGCGTTTCCGTGAATTGACCAAGGAACTGCGCTGCCCCAAGTGTCAGAACCAGGACATCGCCGACTCCAACGCTCCCATCGCCGCCGACCTGCGCAAAGAGATCTTCCGCATGCTGGGAGAGGGCAAGGACAACCAGCAGATCATCGACTTCATGGTCGATCGCTATGGTGATTTCGTGCGCTACAAACCGGCCCTCACCGGCAAGACCGCGCTGCTCTGGTTCGGCCCTGCAGGGCTGTTATTGGCCGGCGTGGTGGTGATGGCGGTGATCGTGCGCCGTCGCCGCGCAGCGCCGACCGATGGTTCCGACGCGCTGTCCCCCGAAGAGCGTAAACGCCTCGACCAATTGCTGGACACCAAGACTGATGATTGATTTCTGGCTCGCAGCCGGCTTGCTGCTTCTGATTGCCCTGAGTTTCCTGTTGATCCCTGTGTTGCGCGGCCGCCGTGCCCAGCGCGAAGAGGATCGCACCGCGCTGAACGTGGCGCTGTATCAAGAACGCGTCGCCGAGTTGCAAGTGCAGCAGGACGAAGGCGTGCTCAACGCCGCGCAACTCGACACCGGTCGCGCCGAAGCCGCCCGCGAACTGCTGGCGGATACCGAGGGTGTGGAAAAAACCCGCGAATCGCGCCTGGGCAAACCGCTGCCATTGCTCGCCGCCGTCCTCGTCCCCGTCCTTGGCTTGGGCCTGTACATGCACTTTGGTGCCAGCGACAAGGTCGAGCTGACCCGCGAATTCTCACAGCCACCGGTGTCCATGGAAGACATGACCCACCGCCTGGAACGCGCGGCTGCGGCCCAACCGGATTCGGCCGAAGGCCTGTACTTCCTCGGTCGCGCCTATATGGCCCAAGACCGCTCCGCAGACGCCGCGAAAGTGTTCGAGCGCACCGTGGCCCTGGCCGGGCGCCAGCCGGAGCTGCTGGGGCAGTGGGCCCAGGCGCAGTACTTTGCCGACAACAAACAGTGGTCGCCCAAGGTGCAGGCGCTCACCGATGAAGCCTTGAAGCTGGACCCGAAGGAAGTCACCAGCCTGGGCTTGCTGGGCATTGCGGCATTTGAAGGCAAGCGTTATCAAGAGGCCATCGACTACTGGACCCGTCTGTTGGCCCAACTGCCACCGGAAGATAATTCCCGTGCTGCCCTGCAAGGCGGCATCGACCGGGCCGCGCAAAGTCTGAAGGAGAGCGGGGGCAGCGTCGCCCAAAAGGCTGTGATGAAGGTACGTGTGGACCTGTCCGCCGACGTGAAGGCCAAGGCCTTGCCAACCGACAGCGTGTTCATCTTCGCCCGCGCCGTCAGTGGCCCGCCGGCACCTCTGGCGGTCAAACGCGTCACCGTCGCCGAATTGCCTGTTACCGTCGAACTAGGTGACGCCGATGCAATGATGCCGCAATTGAAACTGTCCAACTTCCCCGAAGTCCAACTGGTTGCGCGCATATCCCGGGCCGGTCAACCAACCACTGGCGAGTGGATCGGCCGCAGCCAACCCCTGGCCAGCAGCACCACTGCGCTGCAACAGCTGACCATCGACAGTCCGGACAAGTAATTTTGAGGAAACGCCTATGACGACCGCATTCGCACGCATCACCTTGCTCAGCCTGGTACTGGGCCTGAGCGCCTGTGCGGTCCATCGGCCACCACCTGGCCCGACCGGCCCGACTATCCCGCCGTCCGGCCCCTCGACTCAGCCGAGCACCAAGCCTTCCGGCCCGGTCACCCCACCACCGAAGCCTGTGCCCACTAAATCGCCGACCTTCGCCCCACCACCGGGCGCCGCCAGCCATTGGGACGGCAAGATGCAGGTGTACGTGCTTGATGACCAACCGGACACGTTCTACCGCCAGCGCACCTACTACCGCTGGAGCAACGGCTGGAGCCGCTCCATCAGCCCCAATGGGCCGTGGGAAGACACCAACGTGCAAGGTGTGCCGCCGGGGTTGAGCAAGCAGTACGCGCAATGACAAAAGGCGACCTTCGGGTCGCCTTTTTCACGCCTGTGAATTCCATCCTTCCAGGCACTGAAGTTCAAATACGGGAGGGGACTTGCTCCCGATAGCGCCAGGTCAGTCGCTGATTAGCTGAGTGTGGCATCGCCATCGGGGGCAAGCCCCCTCCCACAGTGGATCTCCTCAGCCCTCAGGCCACGGAGGCGCCGGTACCGTGCCGCTTCTCATATGTTCATCAGTTTCGCCGCAATGGCATTCCAGCCCGCCGGTTCATGGATCATGGTCAAGTAGTCATGGCCCGCGAAGAACTGCCCCTGAAACGTGTGCTTAGCCATGATCTCCTTGATGATCATCGTGGCAGGGCCCAAGCCGGTATTGCCGGTTCGGGCATCGAGTGCACGATCTCGCACTTGAGTGGTGATTGCGGCGCCGAGCATCATCTTTCTTTGTTCAAGCTGCTTGATCTGATCTGCTCGGGATAAGCCGGCGAGGCTGGCTTGCGGCATATCGCCGACGTTGGGGTTCTGTTCAAGAAAGGCCGCCCACTGCAACTCCATCGCCGCCACCTTGCACAGGGCGGCGTAACGGTCGCTGACCATCAGCCTGGCCAGTTCAAGTTGGAAGCTGACCATGATGAGCGGGATTTTCCCGACCAGGCCGATGCCGGTAAATGAAAGCAAGGTCGAGGTGGTCGAGATGGCCATTTCTGTGCCTCGAAATGCGAGCTTCTTGAACTTTACCTCGATGGCCAGTTGCAGCCATTTAATCGCATCACTGACTTGTTCATCACCAGCGGCGAAGGGTTGATAAGCCGCCAGCATTTTTGACAGCCGACGCAGATGTATCGCCGTAGAGGTCGTGGCAGACGCATGCCTGGCTGCATAGAAGGGCGCGGGAATAGGCGAGATCGCCGGGCTTATCGCCGCCACTCCCACCCCGGTTGCGCCAACACCCAAGCTTTTGTATTTGCGGTGTGAAAGCATCTTTTGGGTTTTGGGCGAGGGTCCGCAATTGCCGTTTTTGACAAAGTACGGGTTGAGTTTCAACCCGCTTTTTTCGCAGACCTTCATATAACTTCTGGCGGCGCCTATGGTTGTGATGATGGGGTGAAGGCCTGCCAGTCCGGAAAGAAGGCTAAAGAATATGTCTTCTTTTGACTGTTCTGTTTGAGCGGTTTCACGTACTTGCGCTGCGATTGAGTCGGGCACTGTTTCGTCTCCGTTGAGGGGAGAAGGGATAGGAGCCTGTACCGTAGATAAGCACCGTAGTGCTGGCTGTAGGATTGTTCGGGGAGGCATCACTCGTCTTTGTGGTGGCGCCGAACCTGATGCGCGGCGGGTCGCACTCGGGTAATGTGGCCGCCGCCGGCCTGGCTGCCGAAGGATTGCTGGATATACTTTTCAGTGATCGCTATCCGCCCAGCCTGTTGCAGGCGGCATTTGTACGGGCCAGCGGGCCGAGCTGATGCAAGCCAGGCGCCGCGAAGGGCTTCCTGTGGTGCATAAGTCTGGCGACAAGCGAAGAGGGTGTGTTGATGGCGGGCAGGTTGATCTATCTCATCGGGCCATCGGGTTCGGGCAAGGACAGCCTGCTGGATGCCGCCCGTCCGCAGTTGGCCGAGCGCGGCTGCCGCATCGTGCGGCGCGTCATCACCCGTTCGGCGGAAGCCGTGGGCGAGGCGGCGCACGGTGTGAGCGCGGAGCAGTTTGCGGTGATGCGTACCGAGGGGGCGTTTGCCCTCAGTTGGCAGGCCAACGGCTTGTCCTATGGCATTCCACGGGAAATCGACGATTGGCTGGCGGCGGGGGATGACGTTCTGGTCAACGGCTCGCGTGCACACCTGGCGCAGGCCCGCGCGCGTTATCCGCAGATGCTGGTGCTATTGCTGACCGTGGATCAAGGCGTGTTACGCCAGCGCTTGATCGCGCGGGGACGAGAGTTGCCGGCCGACATCGAGGAGCGCTTGGCGCGCAATGCGCGGTTTACTCAAGAGCTGATCGCCGGCAGTGGTTCAGGGTTGTTTGTGCTGGATAACTCCGGCCCCTTGGAGCACACGGTCGAGCGCCTGCTGCACTGCCTGGATGCTGGGCATTCGGTATGCGCCTGATCCTGCTCCGCATCGGCGAGTTTGGCTGGTGATCTTCATGGCTCGCAGATCGTTGTTCCAAATCGGGCCTTGAGCGCTTTGCGGCCCTTTGGCGTCACACTCAGTGCGCGGCTATCCAGGTCCTGTGTTACCCATTCACGGCGAACAGCGTTTTGCAAAAGCGCCGCGCCCAAAGCACCCGCCAGGTGCGGGCGGCGCATGCTCCAGTCCAGGCAGGCGCAGGCGAATCGCCGTCGTTGCGTGCGCAGCGCCGCCACATCGATCCCAAGTTCAACCATCGCCTTGTCGCCGCGTGCGCTGAGTTGGTAGCTGTCGTTCCCAGTCAACCAGCCGGCCTCAATGAAATGGTCGTGCAACGTGACCGCCAACGTACCCGCCATGTGGTCGTAGCAGGTGCGCGCAAACTGCAGACGCGTGGGCGTGCTCGGCACAAACGCCTTGGCGCTGTTGCGGCTGATCACCATCAACCCTTCAATCGCCTGAGCCACCGACGGACCGGCGAGGCTGTAGTACCGGTGACGACCCTGCGTGTGCAGCGTGATCAAGCCGTCGTCCTTGAGCCGGGCCAAGTGCGCGCTGGCGGTTGAGGTGCTGACCTCGGCAATCACCGCCATTTCGGTGCTGGTACGCGCATGCCCATCCATCAGCGCGCAGAGCATTTTCGTGCGCGCAGGTTCTGCAATTGCGCCGGCGACCTGTGAGAGTGCGGCGTCGTCGTCCTGGCCATTCATATTTCGTTCCTGAGCGAATCGTTACCGGGTGAGGTGGCTGATAGTAGCGGTTCTTCGTGAACAGGACGTCCTGAATGACACCGCTTGAAGCCGCTACCCACGCTGACCCTTATGACTATTACTCACGCCTGAGACGTACTGGCGGGTTGCTGTTCGACGCCGAACTTGGGCTGTGGGTCGCCAGTACTGCCGAGGTGGTTGCGGCTGTTCTGGCTCACCCGGATTGTCGAGTACGCCCGCATCACGAGCCGGTGCCTGCTGCGATTGCGCAAGGCGCTGCAGGCCAGGTATTTGCCCGCTTGATGCGGATGAATGAAGGGACGGCCCATCGATGCCCGCGAGCAGCAGTCGAACCGGCATTGGCTGGCGTAGGCGTCGGGACCGTCGCGGAGGTGGTCGGCAGCCTTATCGACCGCGTGGATAACCTGGAGGCGTTGATGTTCACCTTGCCGGTCTCGGCGGTTGCGGCGTTGCTGGGTTTTCCAACTGGGCAGACAGCAGCAGTTGCCGAGCTGACACGGGATTTCGTCGCCTGCCTCTCGCCGCTGAGCAACGAGGCCCAACGGCATAACGCCGACATCGGAGCGTCGCAGTTGACGCAAATGTTCGGCAACGTACTTGAAGCTTCGGCGTTGATGACGCACATCCGCACAGGCGACTGGATGGACACTGACGTGTTGACCGCGAACCTGATCGGGCTGCTGTCACAGACCTGCGAAGCCACGGCCGGCCTGATAGGTAACACATTGGTGATGCTCGTCCGGCAGCCTGATCTGCTGGAGCAGGTTCAGCACGCGCCCGCCCAGGTCATGGCGCTGGTTGAAGAAGTGGCGCGCTTCGATTCCCCAGTGCAGAACACTCGGCGGTTTGTTGCCGACCGGTGTGTCATCGGTAACCGCGTGCTGGAGGCCGGGGATACCCTCCTGGTGGTGCTGGCGTCCGCCAATCGTGACCCTGCGGCAAACCCGATGCCCGATAGTTTTGTGCTTGAACGCCCGCAGCGGCGCAGCTTCAGCTTTGGTTTCGGCGCTCATCAATGTCCTGGCCAGCGGCTGGCGTTGATCATTGCGTCCCAAACCATCCTTGCGCTGCTCCGTCGCCAGCCTGCCTTGCTGGCGGGCGCGGGGTCATTCGGTTACTGGCCGTCGCTCAACGGGCGGATTCCGAGGTTTCACTCGGCAGCGCTCAACATTCGGTAAAACCACCGCCAGTCAGGCTGAGAGGTTCTGTGCTTGAGCAAAGAAAACTCTAGGGTTGTTTTTGTTCAGGCCAAGCCAAGGAGGCTGGAGTGCAAAGCAGGTGATTGATCAAGGAGCTGCAAGAGGCTGGATGGGTACTGGATCGTGTCACGGGCAGACATCATATTTTTATCGAATGGAGCGATGACTTTACCTCCACCGGAATTCAAATCCCCGATATTCCAGGCGCTGTCACCGCCGGGTACAGCTTTGAAGAGGCTTGCAACGCTGCCGTGTAAGTCGCGCACATCCTGCTGCAGGAGATCGCTGCAGAGGGCGGGACGATTCCGATGCCAACGTCAGTCGCGAACCATCGCGCTCATGAGGACTATGCGGGGATGGGCTGGGGGATACTGGCGTTGGAGATCTCGCCTTATCTGGGCAAGACCGAGAAGGTCAATGCGACCTTGCCCGGTTATGTCATCCAGCGAATCGACCGTTATGTGCGTGAGCACAAGGTCAAAAGCCGCTCGTCATTTCTGGCGGACGCGGCTCTGGAGAAGTTGGTGCGCTCTTAAGCGGTTGCGACCGCCACCCGCCGGGACGCACTCAGGAACCGCAACAACGCCACCAGCGGGAATGCGCTGCCGACCAGCATCACCCCGAGCCAGCCGCCGTGTTCATACACGCTGCTGGCAATCGCTGAGCCAAAGGCGCCGCCGATGAAGATGCTGGTCATGTACAGCGCGTTCAAACGGCTGCGGCTGTTGGCGTCGAGGGCGTAGATGGCGCGTTGGCCCAGGACCATGTTCATCTGCACGCAGAAGTCCAGGACCACACCGGTTACCGCCAGGCCGATCACGCTGTACAGCGGATGCACGAACGCCGGCAGGAAGCTCAGCGCGGCGAACAGCATCGCCAGCAACGAAGCGCGGTGAGTGTGACCGGCATCCGCCAGGCGCCCGGCGATGGGCGCGGCGATGGCGCCCAAGGCACCGACCAGGGCGAACAGGGCGATTTCGCTCTGGCTCAGGCCGTGATTACGCGCCAGCTCCAGTGGCGCGGCGGTCCAGAACAGGCTGAAGGTGGCAAACATGCAGCCTTGGTAAAACGCGCGCTGGCGCAGCACGGGCTGGCGACGCAACAAGGTGCCCAGCGAGCCCAGCAATTGGCCATATGTGGCGCTGTGGTCGGGTTGGCGCTTGGGGATGGTCAGCATCAGCACCACGCTGATAAACGCCATCAACCCCGCCGCCGCCATGAACATCGCACGCCAGCCGAAGTGGTCCGCCACCACGCTGGAGACAGGCCGTGCCAGCAGGATGCCCAGCAACAAACCGCCCATGATGCTACCGACCACACGGCCACGGGACTCGGCAGGCGCCAGGTGCGCGGCCAGCGGGATCAGGATCTGCACCGATACTGAACTGAATCCGATCAGCAGCGACACCAGCAAGAACAGGTTCGGCTGTGCGGTGAACGCTGCGCCCAGCAGGCTGGCGATGGCCACCACGGTGGTGAGGATCATCAGCTTGCGGTTTTCCAGCAGGTCGCCCAACGGCACCAGGAAGAAGAGTCCCAGGGCATAACCGATTTGCGTCAGGGACACGATCAGGCTGGCCATGGCCGGCGTAAGGCCGATGTCCGGGGCGATCAGTTCAATGATCGGTTGCGCGTAGTAAATGTTGGCAACGATGGCGCCGCAGCAGAACGCAAACAGCATCACCATCCCGCGGGTCATGGTGCTTGTAGTGTGGGGAGTAGCGTTCATGGTGTTCTCATAAAAGCGGAGGAAGATGGCGAGCGAGAGTAAAGCCAAGGCGTACGCACGAGTAGGGCGCTCGTGGTGATATCACTTATGCTGGCTGATGATACATTCAGAAACAACTAAGGTGGTGTGACACTACCGATGCAACGGCCATACAGAAAGCCAAATGTGGGAGGGGGCTTGCCCCCGATGGCGGAGTGTCAGTCACTGGGTGTAGTGGCTGACACGCTGCTATCGGGAGCAAGCCCCCTCCCACATTTTTTACCGCGTTTCTTAGTTATTGACCGGAGTAGATCTGGTCGAAGATGCCACCGTCATTGAAGTGGGTCTTCTGTACGGTGCGCCAGTCACCAAAGGTCTTCTCCACCGACAGGAAGTCGACTTTCGGGAAGCGGTCGGTGTACTTGGCCAGGACTTTTGGATCACGCGGGCGCAGGTAGTTGTTGGCGGCGATTTCCTGGCCTTCCGGCGACCACAGGTACTTCAGGTAGTCTTCGGCGGCCACACGGGTGCCTTTCTTCTCGACCACTTTGTCGACCACTGACACCGGCGGTTCGGCTTCAGCGGAAACGCTTGGGTAGATCACTTCAAACTGATCACGGCCGAATTCACGGGCGATCATTTCGGCTTCGTTCTCAAAGGTCACCAGCACGTCGCCGATCTGGTTGGTCATGAACGTGGTGGTCGCTGCACGGCCACCGGTGTCGAGCACAGGCGCTTGCTTGAACAGCTTGCCGACGAAGGTCTTGGCCTTTTCTTCATCGCCGCCGTTCTTGAGCACATAACCCCAGGCCGACAGGTAGGTGTAGCGGCCGTTACCCGAGGTTTTCGGGTTAGGCACGATCACTTGCACGCCATCCTTGAGCAGGTCCGGCCAGTCTTTCAGCGCCTTGGGGTTGCCCTTGCGCACGATAAACACGGTGGCGGAGGTGAACGGCGCGCTGTTGTTGGGCAGGCGCGTGACCCAGTTGTCTGGCACCAGTTTGCCGTTGTCGGCAAGGGCGTTGATGTCGGTGGCCATGTTCATGGTGATCACGTCAGCGGGCAGACCGTCGATCACCGAACGCGCTTGTTTGCTGGAACCGCCGAAGGACATTTGCAGGGTCAGCTTGTCGTTCGGGTGCTCGGCTTCCCAATGCTTCTGGAACGCGGCGTTGTAGTCCTTGTAGAAATCGCGCATTACGTCATAGGAGACGTTGAGCAGTGTGACCGGTGCGGCGTGCACGGCGCCCGCCAGGGCAAGACCGGCGGCCAGGAGAGAGGCGCTAACGAGTTTTTTCACTGCTCATTCCTTGTTGTTCGGGAGAAGGGGTAAGGCCATTTGCCAGCGACTATAGCCGGGGTGCCATAGTCGCTTAAAGATTAAAAAGAACTTTGCTTATTCCACTTTCTTGAAAAGATTACTGCCGCAGCGCGAGCAGAACGCCGCATTGGGCTCGTGGCTGTTTTTCTTGCACACCGGGCAGTCGGTTTGCAGCTGTTCACCGCGCATGGCACTGGCCAGCTCGGCGGTAAAAATGCCCGTGGGCACTGCGATGATCGAGTAACCGGTGATCATCACCAGTGACGAAATCACTTGGCCCAGCGGCGTCTTCGGAACGATATCGCCAAAGCCCACGGTGGTCAGGGTGACGATCGCCCAATAGATGCCTTTGGGAATGCTGGTAAACCCGTGTTCCGGGCCTTCGATCACGTACATCAAGGTGCCGAACACCGTCACCAGGGTGCATACGCTCACCAGGAACACCACGATCTTCTGCTTGCTGCCGCGCAACGCCGCCATCAGGTAGTTGGCTTGCTTGAGGTACGGGCTGAGCTTGAGCACGCGGAAAATCCGCAGCATGCGGATGATGCGGATGATCAGCAGGTACTGCGCATCGCTGTAATACAGCGCAAGGATGCCGGGCACGATGGCGAGCAAATCCACCAGCCCGTAAAAACTGAAGGCATAGCGCAACGGCTTGGGCGAGCAGTACAGGCGCAGCCCGTACTCGATCAGGAAGATGACGGTGAAGCCCCACTCGATATACGCCAGCACATTGGCGTAGTTCTGGTGGATCTGGTCGATGCTGTCGAGCATCACGATCACCAGGCTGGCGAGGATGATCAGCAACAAGATGCCGTCAAAGCGCCGCCCGGCGACGGTGTCGCTCTGAAAAACCATGACGTAGAGCCGCTGGCGCCAGTCGTTGTTGCTGTCCATAAGTCCCGCCCGAATCGAAGATCGAGCAAGCCTAGGGGGATTCGAAGGGGCTGTCCATGCGCGGTTTCTGCACGATTCGGCGACCGGCGCGTACCAGCCAGCAGGCGAGGATAAACGGCGCGGTGAGCGCGGGCAGGTGCAGGGCGGCAAAGCCCGGTGTCAGAAGGATCGCCAGCAGGATGCCGAGCAGCGGCAGCCAGGCTTGGCGACGCGCTTGGCTCAGGGCCAGGGCCGCGAGGGCCGGGTTGTAGCTGTGCAGGCCGAGGAGGGCGCCGGTGCTGTCCTCCAGCATGACGCCGATCAGCACGCCGGCGCTGGCGCCGATCAAGGCCCAGATGGCCGCGCGTCGGTTGGCGAGCCACAGGCCAAGGGCAATCAAGACGCCGGCCACGGGCTGATCCAGCAGCATGATTTGCGCCAGGCCAGTGAAGGGCGCGCTGAACAAAGCCAGGGCGTCCGGCGCGCCCAGGGCGAAGGTGTTTGGCGCCGCAGTGCCCAGCAGCAGCCAACCCAGCATGACAAACGGCGCGGTGTAGGCAGGCAAGTCATCCGGTTGCGTCGCGTGCTTGAGCCATTGCCGCGTGAGAATCGCACTCAGGCCGCCACACGCCAGGATCAGCGGCGGCAACAAGGCAGACCACGCGAAATGCTCGCTGATCAACAAGCCCAGCAACACGCCGTTGTAGCTATATAAGCCAGCTTGGCGTTCAGCTTTGGGATAACCCCGGCGCTGGGCCGTGAGCAACCCGGCCACGCCACCCAGCAGTGCACCGCCGAGCAAGGCCGGAGCGCCGATCAGGATGGCCAGTAGGCACAGCAAGCCGCACAGCGGCTGGCGTTGCAGGAAGATTTGGCTGAAGCCGTTGAGCAGCGCTTCGGCCCAGTCGGGGCAGGTCTGGTTGTGCATGATGGGGATTCAGTGAGACTGAGTTGTCCCCATCGAGGGCCAGCCCCCCTCCCACATTGGACTGCATTCACACATCTAACGATGTGAATCCAATCAAGTGTGGGAGGGGGCTTGCCCCCGATGGGGCCTCTACAGGCGCTAGATCAGCGTCTCTATACGCAAAGAGTTGGTCGACCCCAGCTGCCCGAACGGCACCCCCGCCGTAATCACCAACGTATCCCCGCGCTGCGCCATACCCTGAGCCTGGGCAATCTCCAGTGCCGTGGAACACACCTCATCCACCTGGCGCAGCCGATCATTGACCACCGAGTGCACGCCCCACGCCACGCTCAGCCGTCGCGCCGTGGACAGGTTCGGCGTGAGGTTAAGAATCGGCGCCACGGGCCGTTCCCGTGCAGCGCGCAGGCTGGAGCTGCCGGATTCGCTGTAGTTCACCAGCACCGCCACCGGCAGGATGCTGCTGATACGACGGATCGCGCAGCTGATGGCGTCCGACACGGTGGCATCGGCTTTGGGCCGGCTGACGTCCAGTTGCGCCTGGTAATCCGGACCGTTTTCCACTTGGCGGATGATCTTGCTCATCATCTGCACGGCTTCCAGCGGGTACTCGCCCGATGCGGTTTCTGCCGACAGCATCACCGCATCCGCGCCCTCGGCCACGGCGTTGGCCACATCGGTGACTTCGGCACGGGTGGGCGCCGGTGAGAAACGCATGGATTCGAGCATCTGCGTGGCGACCACCACCGGTTTACCCAACTGACGGCAGGTGCTGATGATGTCCTTCTGGATCTGCGGCACGCTCTCGGCCGGTACTTCCACACCCAGGTCGCCTCTGGCCACCATGATCGCGTCGCTCAGTTCGGCGATTTCCCGCAGGCGCTGGACGGCAGACGGCTTCTCGATCTTGGCCATCAGGAAGGCTTTGTCACCGATCAGCTCGCGGGCTTCGCGGATGTCTTCCGGGCGTTGCACGAACGACAACGCCACCCAGTCCACGCCCAGCTCCAGGCCGAAGCTCAGGTCGCGGCGGTCCTTGGCGGTCAGAGGGCTCAGTTCCAACAGCGCTTGTGGCACGTTCACGCCCTTGCGGTCGGAAAGCTCACCGCCATTGAGCACGGTGGTATCAATGGCATCGGTGTGCTTGGTGATCACCCGCAGGCGCAGCTTGCCGTCGTCCAGCAGCAGGTCCATGCCCGGCTCCAGCGCTGCAATGATTTCCGGGTGGGGCAGGTTGACCCGGCGTTGGTCGCCCGGGGTCTCATCCAGGTCCAGGCGCAGGGCCTGGCCGCGCACCAATTGCACCTTGCCTTCGGCGAAACGCCCGACTCGCAGCTTCGGCCCTTGCAGGTCCATCAGGATGCCCAGCGGGTAGTTGAGCTGGCGCTCCACCTGGCGAATCCATTGGTAGCGCTGGGCGTGATCGGCGTGGTCACCGTGGCTGAAGTTGAGGCGGAAGATATTCACCCCGGCTTCTACCAGTTCGAGGATGTCATCGATCCCGTCGGTGGCCGGGCCCAGGGTGGCGAGGATCTTGACCTTCTTGTCAGGCGTCATGGGCAGTGCTCTCAAGGATCAGAATGGCGCGGAAGTCGTTGACGTTGGTGCGGGTTGGCTCGGTGACGATCAAGTCGTCGAGCGCCGCGAAATAGCCGTAGCCGTTGTTGTTATCCAACTCATCGCTGGCGCTCAGGCCCAAGGCTTCGGCGCGGCGGTAGCTGCAAGGCGTCATGATTGCGCCGGCGTTGTCTTCCGAACCGTCGATGCCGTCGGTGTCGCCGGCCAGTGCGTACACGCCGGGCAGGCCTTTGAGGCTGTCGGTCAGGCTCAGCAGAAATTCCGCATTGCGCCCGCCCCGGCCATTGCCGCGCACTGTGACGGTAGTTTCACCGCCGGACAGGATCACGCACGGCGCTGCCAACGGTTGGCCGTGCTGCACGATCTGCCGGGCAATGCCCGCGTGCACTTTGGCCACGTCCCGCGCTTCACCTTCCAGATCACCGAGGATCAGCGGGCTGAAACCGGCCTGGCGTACTTTTACGGCCACGGCTTCCAGGGATTGCTGGGGGCGGGCGATCAATTGGAAGTGGCTGCGGGCGAGGATCGGATCGCCGGGTTTGACGGTTTCCGAGGCCGGGTTTTGCAGCCAGCTGCGCACGGAGGCGGGTGCGTCGATCCCGTAACGCTTGAGAATCGCCAGGGCTTGTTGCGAGGTGCTCGGGTCGCCGACGGTAGGGCCGGAGGCAATCACCGTGGCCTGGTCGCCCGGCACGTCGGAGATGGCGTAGGTGTACACCGTTGCCGGCCATGCGGCCTTGGCCAACCGACCGCCTTTGATTGCTGAGAGGTGCTTGCGCACGCAGTTCATCTCGCCAATGGTCGCGCCGGATTTAAGCAACGCCTTATTGATGGTTTGTTTGTCCGCCAGGGTGATGCCTTCGGCGGGCAGGGCCAGTAATGCAGAGCCGCCGCCAGAGAGCAGGAAGATCACGCGGTCTTCTTCGCCGAGGTTGCTGATCAACTCCAGCACGCGCTTGGCCACGGCCAGGCCGGCAGCATCTGGGACGGGGTGGGCGGCTTCAACCACTTCGATTTTTTTGCACGGTGCGCCATGGCCGTAGCGGGTGACCACCAGGCCAGTGACCTCGCCGTGCCAGCAGTTCTCGACGACGAGTGCCATGGCGGCGGCGGCTTTGCCGGCGCCGATCACGATCACGCGGCCGGTGCGGTCGGCGGGCAGAAAGGGTTCAAGGACTTGCCGGGGGTGGGCGGCGTCGATGGCTGTGGCAAACAGCTCGCGAAGCAGGTGTTGCGGATCGACCGACATAAGCGGGCTCCCGGGGATTTTTGTTATTAGAGGTGCAGCAATTTCAGATTTGGAATGCGATCAAGTGTGGGAGGGGGCTTGCCCCCGATAGCGGTGTGTCAGACGTAGATGACTGGGCTGAAACACTGTCCTCAGGGGCAAGCCCCTCCCACATTCAAGGTGTTTCCACTGGCGGGTTACTTATCGCGAATCGAGAAATTCGCCATATGCTCCAGCCCCTTGATCAGCGCCGAGTGATCCCAGTTGCCGCCACCAATTGCCGTGCACGTACTGAACACCTGCTGGGTACCGGCAGTGTTCGGCAGGTTGATCCCCAACTCCTTGGCTCCGGCCAGGGCCAGGTTCAGGTCTTTCTGGTGCAGGTTGATGCGGAAGCCAGGATCGAAGGTGCCCTTGATCATGCGTTCGCCGTGCACTTCCAGAATCTTCGACGAGGCAAACCCACCCATCAGCGCTTCACGCACCTTGGCCGGGTCGGCGCCGTTTTTCGAGGCAAACAGCAGCGCTTCGGCCACCGCCTGGATGTTCAGCGCAACGATGATCTGATTGGCCACTTTGGCCGTCTGGCCATCGCCATTGCCGCCGACCAGCGTGATGTTCTTGCCCATGCTCTGGAACAGGGGCTGGGCACGTTCGAAGGTCTGGGGCTCGCCGCCGACCATGATGCTCAGGGTGCCGGCCTTGGCGCCGACCTCACCGCCGGACACCGGTGCATCGAGGTACTGTGCACCGGTCTCGTTGATTTTCGCTGCGAATGCCTTGGTGGCAGTGGGCGAGATCGAACTCATGTCGATCACAACCTTGTTCGGCGACAAGCCAGCGGCGACGCCGTCGGCGCGGAACAGCACGTCATCGACCTGCGGGGTGTCGGGCACCATGACGATGATGAATTCGGCTTCCTGGGCGACTTGCTGCGGATTGGCCAGGGCCACTGCGCCAGCGTTGATCAGCTCGGCCGGCGCCTTGCCGTGGTGCTCGGAAAGAAACAGTTGGTGACCTGCTTTCTGCAGGTTCGCGGCCATGGGTTGGCCCATGATGCCGGTGCCGATAAATCCGATTTTAGCCATGGTGAAATCCTCTTCTTATGTGGGAGGGGGCTTGCCCCCGATGGCGGTGTGTCAGGCAAAACATTGCTGACTGACCCGCCGCTATCGGGGGCAAGCCCCCTCCCACAGGGTTTTGTGTGGTGTCTGTCAGATGGCGTTATGGGTTTTAAGCCAACCCAGGCCCGCTTCGGTGGTGGTCAACGGCTTGTACTCACAGCCGACCCAACCCGAGTAGCCAATCCGATCCAGATGCTCGAACAGGAAGCGATAGTTGATCTCGCCCGTGCCCGGCTCATTGCGCCCAGGGTTGTCCGCCAGCTGGATGTGGTTGATCTCATCCAGGTGCGTGGCCATGGTCCGGGCAAGGTCGCCTTCCATGATTTGCATGTGGTAGATGTCGTACTGCAGGAACAGGTTGGCACTGCCCACCTGCTCGCGGATCGACAGGGCTTGCGCTGTGGTGTTCAGGTAGAAGCCGGGGATGTCGCGGGTATTGATCATCTCCATCACCAGCTTGATGCCCGCTGCTTGCAGCTTGTCGGCGGCGTACTTGAGGTTGGCGACGAAGGTTCTTTCCAGGATGTCGTCGTCAACGCCTTGTGGCCGAATGCCCGCCAGGCAGTTGATCTGGGTATTGCCCAGCACTTGGGCGTAAGCGATGGCCAGCTTGACCCCGGCGCGGAATTCCTCGACCCGGTCCGGATGGCACGCCAGGCCGCGTTCGCCTTTGGCCCAGTCACCGGCTGGCAGGTTGAACAGCACCTGGGTCAGGCCGTTGGCGTCGAGGTGTGCCTTGATGTCAGCCGAGCTGAATTCATACGGGAACAGGTACTCGACACCTTCGAAACCGGCATCGGCGGCCGCTTTGAAACGGGCAAGGAAATCCTGTTCGGTAAACAGCATGGACAGGTTGGCGGCGAAACGCGGCATAAGGTTCTCCTTAGTCAAGCAGGGAAATGGCAGTCGGTGCATCGTTGCCGACCAGGGCCAAGTCTTCGAATTCGTTGACGGCGTTGATCTCGGTGCCCATGGAAATATTGGTCACGCGCTCCAGAATGATTTCGACGATCACTGGCACCTTGAACTCTTCGATCATCTCCTGGGCCTTGCGCAGCGCCGGCTGGATCTGGCCTGGCTCGAATACACGCAGGGCCTTGCAACCCAGGCCTTCGGCGACGGCGACGTGGTCCACGCCATATCCATTGAGTTCCGGGGCGTTGAGGTTGTCGAAAGACAGCTGCACGCAGTAGTCCATTTCAAAGCCACGTTGTGCCTGACGGATCAAACCCAGGTAGGAATTGTTCACCACTACATGGATGTACGGCAGCTTGAACTGCGCGCCCACGGCCAGTTCTTCGATCATGAACTGGAAGTCATAGTCGCCGGATAACGCCACCACCTTGCGGCTTGGGTCGGCCTTGACCACGCCGAGTGCGGCGGGAATGGTCCAGCCCAGCGGGCCAGCCTGGCCGCAGTTGATCCAGTGGCGTGGCTTGTAGACGTGCAGGAACTGCGCGCCGGCAATCTGCGACAGGCCGATGGTGCTGACGTAGCAGGTGTCTTTGCCAAACACCTGGTTCATCTCTTCGTACACGCGCTGCGGCTTGACCGGCACGTTGTCGAAGTGAGTCTTGCGGTGCAGGGTGGCTTTGCGCTGCTGGCAGTCATGCAGCCAGGCACTGCGGTCCTTGAGCTTGCCGGCGGCTTTCCACTCGCGGGCCACTTCGATAAACATTGTCAGCGCCGCACCGGCGTCGGAAACGATGCCCAGGTCCGGCGTGAAAACACGACCAATCTGGGTCGGCTCAATGTCGACGTGGATGAACTTGCGGCCCTCGGTGTAGACCTCTACCGAACCGGTGTGGCGGTTGGCCCAGCGGTTGCCGATGCCCAGCACCACGTCCGACTTGAGCATGGTCGCGTTGCCATAACGGTGGGAGGTTTGCAGGCCGACCATACCCACCATCAGCGGGTGATCATCGGCGATGG
Source organism: Pseudomonas sp. H1_D04 (assembly GCF_054683855.1). NCBI lineage: Bacteria > Pseudomonadati > Pseudomonadota > Gammaproteobacteria > Pseudomonadales > Pseudomonadaceae > Pseudomonas > Pseudomonas sp. H1_D04. Next base: position 286,822 of record NZ_CP162826.1, on the reverse strand, counting down.
TGCCCCAGCCCATCAGGGTTGGAATCACCGGGATACCGGTGAGTTCAGCGAATTCCACCAGCAGCTCGCTGGCATCGGCGTTGATCACGCCACCCCCGCTGACCAGCAACGGACGTTCGGCCGCGTCGAGCAGGGCCAGGGCTTTTTCGACCTGGATGCGTGTTGCCAGTGGTTTGGCCAGGGGCAGTGGCTGATAGGCGTCGATGTCGAATTCGATTTCGGCCATCTGCACGTCGAATGGCAGGTCGATCAGCACTGGGCCTGGTCGGCCTGAGCGCATTTCATAGAAAGCTTTCTGGAACGCGTAGGGCACCTGACCCGGTTCCAGGACGGTGGTCGCCCACTTGGTCACCGGCTTGACGATGCTGGTGATGTCCACGGCCTGGAAGTCTTCCTTGTGCATCCGTGCACGAGGGGCTTGGCCGGTGATGCACAGGATCGGGATCGAGTCGGCCGAGGCGCTGTAGAGGCCGGTGACCATGTCGGTGCCCGCCGGGCCCGAGGTGCCGATACACACGCCGATATTCCCGGCCTTGGTGCGGGTGTAACCCTCGGCCATGTGCGAGGCGCCTTCAACGTGGCGAGCAAGGACGTGATCGATGCCACCCACCTTCTGCAAGGCTGAGTACAGCGGGTTGATCGCGGCGCCTGGGATGCCGAAGGCGGTGTCCACGCCTTCACGGCGCATGACGAGGACGGCGGCTTCGATTGCTCTCATTTTGCTCATGTTTTGGTGCCTCTTGCGTTTTGTAATTGTATACAAGTGGTGTCTGTTCAAAGTGTATTCACGGCGGGATGCGCAGGTCAATCCATTTTATTGATTGGTCTTTGCGTTCGTCGGAACGGCTTTTTTCGAAGTATGGAGCCTTTGTGTGAAAATATTGTATACAAAAACAAATGTCATTGTGTTCTATTTGTTTGATCGAGCATCTGATCAAACAGACCTCCACCGCTTTCCCAATAACAAAAGAAGGACGGCACCATGAGCGCTTTAACCTTGAAGATTGCCACCCAACTGGCCAGCCAGGCCCTCACTGCAGGCCGCACGATTTCAGCGGCACCGCTGACCATTGCGGTCCTCGACAGCGGCGGCCACTTGATCACCCTGCAGCGCGAAGACGGCGCCAGCCTGCTGCGCCCGCAAATCGCCATCGGCAAGGCCTGGGGGGCGATTGCGTTGGGCAAGGGCTCGCGCTTGCTGGCACTGGATGCGCAGCAACGACCGGCGTTTATTGCGGCGTTGAATAGCCTGGGGCAGGGCAGCGTCGTGCCGGCACCGGGAGGCGTGTTGATTCGGGATCAGGACGGGGCGGTACTGGGGGCAATCGGTATCAGCGGGGATACGTCGGATATTGATGAGCAGTGTGCGATCACGGCGATCGAGGGGGTGGGGTTGTGGGCGGATGCTGGGGTGTCAGCCTAATCGTCGGTGACTGTCAGGGCCCCATCGGGAGCAAGCCCCCTCGCACAATTTTGACCGCGTTCGCAGTTCACCATGTGGGAGGGGGCTTGCCCCCGATTGGCACCCACACCTCGGTGTATCAGTCGGGTTCACAACCCTTGAGCACCAACCGAATAATGGTCTGCGCCGCCGCTTCGTAATCCGCTTCATCGAGCTTGGCCTTGCCGGTCACCGCCGAAATCTGCCAGTCGAAATCCGCATAGGTCTGCGTCGCCGCCCAGATGCTGAACATCAGGTGATTCGGGTCGATCGCCGCAATCAACCCACGATCCACCCAGCTCTGGATGCATTGGATATTGTGCTTGGCCTGGGCGTTGAGCTGTTCGACCTGATCGCTGCTCAGGTGCGGGGCGCCGTGCATGATTTCGCTGGCGAACACCTTGGAGGCAAACGGCAAGTCGCGGGAGATGCGGATTTTCGAGCGGATGTAGTTGCTCAACACTTCTTTGGGGGCGCCGTCCGGATTGAACGGCGTGGAAGCGGCCAGGATCGGCTCGATAATGCTTTCGAGTACCTCGCGGTAGAGGTTGTCCTTGGACTTGAAGTAGTAATAGACGTTGGGCTTGGGCAGGCCGGCCTTGGCGGCAATGTCGCTGGTTTTGGTCGCGGCGAAGCCCTTGTCGGCAAACTCCTCGCTTGCCGCCCGCAGGATTTTTTCTTTGTTGCGCTCGCGAATGGTGCTCATAAACCAGGAGTTTCCTTGCCAATACCGGCGGTTGCGCATGGTAGCACCGGCTATCTGCGGGCCTCAACAATGTGCCCGCAACGCCTTGCGCCGCGTTATGCTCGCGCCATCCCCCCTTACGGAAGTGCGATTCATGGCAGGAAGCAGCTTGTTGGTGTTGATTGATGACATCGCCGCGGTACTCGATGACGTTGCCTTGATGACAAAAATGGCCGCGAAGAAGACCTCCGGCGTGCTGGGTGACGACCTGGCGCTCAACGCCCAGCAGGTTTCCGGTGTGCGCGCCGAGCGTGAAATTCCCGTGGTGTGGGCGGTGGCTAAGGGCTCGTTCGTCAATAAACTGATCCTGGTGCCCACTGCACTGTTGATCAGCGCCTTTGCGCCGTGGGCGGTGACGCCGCTGTTGATGCTCGGCGGCGCCTACCTGTGTTTTGAAGGCTTCGAGAAAGTCGCGCACAAATTCCTTCACAGCAAAGCTGAAGACCAGGCCGAGCACGCGCAGTTGGCCGACGCCGTAGCGGACCCGGCGACCGATCTGGTGGCGTTCGAAAAAGACAAGATCAAAGGCGCGATCCGCACCGACTTCATCCTCTCCGCCGAAATCATCGCCATTACCCTCGGTATTGTGGCTGACGCGCAGTTGACCCAGCAGGTGATCGTGCTGTCGGGCATCGCCATTGTCATGACCATCGGCGTCTATGGGCTGGTGGCCGGTATCGTCAAGCTGGACGACTTGGGTCTGTGGCTCGCCCAGAAGCCCGGTCAGGTAGCGCGCAGCATCGGTGGTGGGATCCTGAGTGCGGCGCCATACATGATGAAAAGCCTGTCGGTGATCGGCACGGCTGCGATGTTTATGGTCGGTGGCGGCATCCTCACCCACGGCGTACCGGTGGTGCATCACTGGATCGAATCGGTGAGTCAGAGCGCCGGCGCAATCGCTTGGTTGATGCCGACCTTGCTGAATGCGGTGGCGGGGATTATCGCCGGTGCGCTGGTGTTGATGATGGTGTCGCTGGTTCGCAAGGTATGGCAGCGCACTAAACGTCAGGCGTGAAGTTCGCAGTCACGCATCTGTGTTCAGGGCGCTATAAGGGCGTTCGGTCTGATCGTGGTGCCGCTTATCTCGGACCGGGTTGCAGCCCTGGATAGCCTTCTTCCGTGAAGCGTACAAGCATGCTCGCTTCGGAGTTCCAAAGGTGCATCTTGCCGTTGTTCGGAGTTGAAGCGTTGTGCGCTGATGGACTCTTAAAGCCAGTGTCTATGCGGTCGTTGTTGGGCGTCGAAAAGGCATGTGGGGTGCTATCAATGTATTTAAGTACCCGAAGAGCATTGGCTGCGATGTTCGCGCGGTCGTAGGGCGTGAGTTTATGCAACTCATACTGGGGAACGCCGCCGACTTTGAGGAAAAACGCTTGGAGTTGGGTTTTAGTGAGCACAGAAGGCTTGGTGCTAGTGCCGAAAACCGAAGCAAAAAGCGGATCCTCGTAGAAGTCGTGATGGCTACGATAGTCACCCTCGTCCCGGCCGGTATTTTGGGTCGGCGGCGCGTGCTTTACTTCGTTCTGATGTGTGGAGGTAGTCGTCAGAACCTTGTCCACGTTTGAGTGTGTTACTGAAGCGCTGGATAACAGCATCTGTGTCGGCCTTTAAAATAAAGCGTCTGATGGGATGTTCTTTGGTTGGGGGCGTCTGCTGCTTCAGGCGTTAACTGAACCTGAGAGGCACACTCTTAGTATTGAGTTTTTCCCCAGGGATAGTTCCCGGGCAAAGTGTGCGTGCTCTGTGGGAGGTTGCTTGAGTCTGTTGTGCGAAAAAAAAGGCCATCCAGATTGCCTGGATGGCCTTTTAATTAAGCTAGAGGTGATTACTCGGCAATCTGCAACTTGCGCGATTCCGTGTAGATATACCGCACCTTCTCATACTCGAACGGCGAGTTCATCTGACCATAACGGAAGCTGGTCTGATAACGCTTGTCCACCGCGCGCAGGGCCCAGATTTCCGGGTGGTTGGAGCTGACTTCCGAGACGTTCAGGAAGTTGATCTGCGATTCCGCGGTGTAGTCCACCAGCAAGCCGCCGGTGTCGCGCAAGTTCGATGGGCCGAAGATCGGCAGTACCAAATACGCCCCGCCGGGGACGCCGTAGAAGCCCAGGGTCTGGCCGAAGTCTTCGCTCTGGCGCGGTAGGCCCATGGCGGTGGCCGGGTCCCACAGGCCGGCGATGCCGACGGTGGTGTTGAGCAGCAGGCGGCCAGTGGTTTCCAGGGAGCGGTGCCCTTTGAGTTGGAGCAAGCTGTTCAACAGGTTGGGCACGTCGCCCAGGTTGTTGAAGAAGTTGCTCACGCCGGTGCGCAGGAAGCTCGGGGTCACGTATTTGTAGCCGTCGACCACGGGCAGGAACACCCATTGGTCGAAGCGGTAGTTGAAGTGGTACACGCGGCGGTTCCACGATTCGAGCGGGTCATACACGTTGAGGGCGTTGACGGACGAGCGTTCAAACTCGCGCTGGTCCAGACCCGGGTTGAATTTAAGTTTGCTTAACGGCTCTTTGAAACCGTCGGAATCCACCACGACCGGCGCGTGAGCCTTGCTGTTGTCGGCATTGGCTACGCCCGCGCACATCAGGGCGGCGAGCAGCAGAAGATATTTAGCCACGGAAGAACTCCAGCATGGCGTCGGCGTTGACGCGGTAATTGAGGTTGCCGCAGTGGCCGCCCAGTGGGTAGACGGTCAAGCGATCGCCGAAGGTTTTACGCAGGAAACCAAGGTCGCCCGGGCCGAGGATTACGTCGTCGGCGTTGTGCATGACGGCGATTTTCGGGCTGGCGTGCAGGTAGTCCTTGAGGGCGTACAGGCTGACCTGGTCAACCAGTTGCAACAGGCTGCCGCCATCGGAACGGGCGCGCCACATCGGGATTACCTGTTCGGTGAGGTAGCAGTCGAAATCGCATTGCAGTGCACGCTTGAGGAACGGCGTAAGGCTGGTGCCTTCGGTGATCGGGTACTTCGGTGGGATGATCAGGCCGCGGCGGTTGATCAGGTCCGAGGTAAAGGCAATGTCGGCCGCCGAAAAGCGGAACGACGTGCCAATCAGCATGGCCATCTGTTCGTTGGTCAAGTGCTGCTTGGATTGCTGGAAGTCGTAGAGCAGGGCGTCGTTGAGGTCGATATAGCCCTTTTGCTGGAAGTAGCGAGTCAGCTTGTTCAGCACCAGTTCATAGAAGGTGGTGGTGTTGTTGATGCCCTTGACCTCGGTCTGTACCAGCTTGTCGAGGTTAGTGATCGAGGTATAGAGGTTGACCGGCGGGTTGAGCAGCAGCACTTTCTTGAAGTTAAAGCTGCGGCGGGTCTCGTCCAGTTTGCTGACGAACGCTGCATCCAGGGCGCCGAGACTGTAGCCGGTGAGGTAGAAGTCGGTCACTGGCAGCGAGGCGTTTTGCGCACGCACGGCTTGCATCACGCGGTACATGTCTTCGGCGTCTTCCTGGGTGATCCCCGGGGTGGCGAAGCGCGAGGCGGCACTGATGAAGTCAAAGCTGGTAGGCGACGACAGTTGCACTACGTGATAGCCGGCTTGGTAATACAGTTTTTTCAGGTATTCGTTGATGCTGCTATCGAACCGCGCACCGGTGCCCGCGATCAGGAAGATCAGCGGCGCGGCGCGGTCTTGCTTGGCGATGCGGTAGGTGAGCTTCTTCACCGCCCAGAAGTTGTCCGGCAGGCTGAACTCGCGCTCTGGGCGCATGTTCAGGGTGTAGTCGGACTGGTTGATTTCGCTATCACTCGGCAATGTCGGCCGAAGGTCAGGCGGAGTGGTGGCGATGGTCGCTTCGAACGGGTTGGTCAAAGGGTAGCCATAGCTGGCTTGGTCGATATCGACCGCCAGTGCTGACGCACTCAAAAAAAGGCTGCCCAGTAAGGCAGCACAGCGCAAGGAACGGAGCATGACTTAATCCCTAAGAGGAAACGTGCTTAATGAAGTTCGCAGGCTATGACCACCGCGTTGCCACCGAAGTGCCAGCTCTCGGCACGAAAAGTCGGAAAATAACGTCGGAATCGGGGTAATAGTAGCGAGACGATACACTTTGCCATGCATTAGTGAACACTAATTGTGTGTATGCACCTTGCTAACGACCGCTGGCGCATTAAGCTGAGCGCCGTTTTTGCCTATCGGAGTCCTCCATGTCCCGCCGCTTGCCCTTGATTCTGCTGCTTATTGCCCTGCCGTTATGGCTGGCTGCCAGTTACGGCGCACGTTACGGCTTTATGGAAGATGGCCAGTGGGTCGGCATCTGTGCCGACGAGGCCAGCCGCTGGGAATGCCAGGTGCGTTCGAACCTGGGCTTGATGATTCACTTTAAGGTGCTGGGCTGGGCCGCACTGGTGACCTCGGTGCTGGCGTTTTTCGTGCCGGGTCGCGTGGGCTGGGGATTGGCAGTGCTGGGGCTGGTGTTCGGGTTCCCGGCCCTGGCGTTGTACAACACCACGTTTGCGGTGTTTGCACTGGTGATTGCGGGGTTGCGGTTGGTCAGGCAGCCGCGGGGCGCCTGATAAGGCCAATCGAGGGCAAACCCCCTCCCACCTTTGGAATGCGTTCTCATGTGGGAGGGGGCTTGCCCCCGATAGCGGTGTTACGCCTTGCGCATCCGCAAGCACCGCCACAAAGCCACAACCATCAACCCACTGACCACCGCCCAACCCCACGCCTGCTGGTTCAGCAAGCCTTCACGGTATAGTTGCGGCGCAATGCCGGCACCGATGATAAAGGTCAAGAGTGCAATCTCCCGGCGTGGCCCGGTCACCGGACGAACCAGATACACCAACGCCGGCAGTAGCAGCGCCGCACTCGGGAAACTGCGGTAGCGTGGGTCAAACACCAGCGCCAGCATCATCACCGCACCGGCAAAGCCGGCGATTGCCACCAGCCAGCCCGCACGCTGTTCCAGCCAATTGAAGGCCCGCTCGCGCCAACCTTCCCGAGTGCTCAATGCCAGTGCTGCATGAGCCAATACCAGCAAGTTGAGCGTCATCAACAACGCCGCCCACACCCACTCATCATTAAATCGCGCAGTCACGCGGGTCAGTTCGGCCCAGGTTCCGATAGAGCAGGCCGCCACTGCGCCGAGCAGCGGCAGGGCCATGGCGGCGCGACTGCTGCGAACGCGACCACCGAGCACCAACGTCCCGAGCAGGATGACACCACCCACCCCCAACCACAGCGGCCAGTACGGCACGTTAGTCACCGGGCCGGCGAGGATGCCCTTTTCCTGGCGATCAGCATCGAACAAGCCCCAGTAGCCGCCTACCGCACCTTCGCTGGCACGTTTCCACGGCTGGTCAAACGCTTCGATCAGGTTGTAGCGCCAGCCATTGGCTTCGGCCATCGCCACAAAACCACGCATGAACTTGGCTTCATTGACTCGGCTCGGCACGGCTGTTTCACGCTGGCGACCCTCGCTGGGCCAGCCGGTTTCGCCGATCAGCACGTCCTTGGGCGCGAACTTGTTGCCGAAGGTCTGACGCACATCGCCCACGTGCTTGAGGGCCTGGTCGATGCTCGAAGGATCATCTTCCCAGTAGGGCAGTAGGTGAATGGTCAGGAAATCCACCGCCGGGGCGATTTCCGGGTGTTGCAGCCAGAACTCCCAGACATCGGCGTAAGTCACCGGTTGTTTGATCTGGCTTTTGACTGTCTGGATCAGCTTCACCAACTGCGCGGCGGTGACTTCCTTGCGCAACAGCGCTTCGTTGCCGACGATCACCGAGGTCACCACGTCCGGGTTGGCGTTTGCCGCTGCGATCAACTCGTCGATTTCTTTTTCGGTGGCCACCGGATCACTGCTGACCCAAGCGCCGGCCATCACCTTGAGGCCATGTTTGCGCGCCATGCCTGGCAGGGCTTCCAGGCCGGTCATGGAGTAAGTGCGGATGCATTCGAATCGGGTGGCCAGTAGGGCCAGGTCGGCGTCCATCCGCTCGGGGCGTAGTTTGAACGGCTGGTCGAACGGGGATTGGTCTTTGTCGAACGGCGTGTAGGACGCGCATTGCAGTTTATGGCTGGCACTGGCGACATCCGGCAACACCACCGGACGGCCGAGGCCATACCAATAGCCGACCAGGGCCAGCAGGCCGAGGATCAGGGCGAAGAAATAGGGCAGGGCAGGGAAGCGGGCGTTCGCGGGCATGGTCGGCTTATCTGGGGGAGCAAAGGCGCGCATCTTACCCGGATTTGCCCTCTCCCAGTGGGGCTGCATAATTTTGACATGCAAAGTTCGGGCGGAATATTGACGCCATGTTCCAGGAAACGTCCTGCTGGCGATGTGATGTCGTTTCTTGCTTGCATAAGGTCGCTGACAGAGCAGGTCGACGGCTTCTGCGGGTTGATGATCAGGGTGTCAGTACTCAACTGATGTCGCAGCCACCGGATCGATGCGCGTGAACGGGGCGCGGTGCACTACATAACAACAGGTTGACGTCGCTCGGCATCCGTCGGGCGCAGCACTTTCGGGGAAGTACGATGAAGATGCGACGACTCTTGGGCGCAGCTGCCACTCTGGTAGTTGCGATGAGCTCCACACTGGCCAGCGCCGACAGCAAAACCCTGAGCATCGGCTACGTTGATGGTTGGTCGGACAGCGTTGCCACCACCCACGTGGCGGCAGAAGTGATCAAACAAAAGCTCGGTTATGACGTGAAACTGCAGGCGGTTGCCACCGGCATCATGTGGCAGGGCGTGGCGACCGGCAAACTCGATGCCATGCTTTCCGCCTGGCTGCCCGTGACTCACGGTGAATACTGGACCAAGAACAAGGACAAGGTGGTCGATTACGGCCCCAACTTCAAGGATGCGAAAATCGGCCTGATCGTGCCGGAGTACGTCAAGGCCAAGTCCATCGAAGACCTCAAGACCGACACCACCTTCAAGAACAAAATCGTTGGTATCGACGCCGGTTCAGGCGTGATGCTCAAGACCGACGAAGCGATCAAGGCCTACGGTCTGGACTACAAACTGCAGGCCAGCTCGGGCGCAGCAATGATCGCCGAACTGACCCGTGCCGAAGACAAACAGGAATCCATTGCGGTCACCGGTTGGGTGCCGCACTGGATGTTCGCCAAGTGGAAACTGCGTTTCCTGGAAGATCCAAAAGGGATTTATGGTGCTGCTGAAACCGTCAACAGCATCGGTAGCAAGGGCCTGGAGAAGAAAGCGCCGGAAGTCGCGGCCTTCCTGAAGAAATTCCAGTGGGCCTCCAAGGACGAAATCGGCGAAGTCATGTTGGCTATCCAAGAAGGTGCCAAGCCTGATGCAGCGGCCAAGGACTGGGTCGCCAAGCACCCTGAGCGTGTAGCCGAGTGGACCGGTAAATAACCCCCCAATGCCTTGATACAACCCCTGTGGGAGGGGGCTTGCTCCCGATTGCGGTGTGTCAGTCGTCAATGATCTGACTGGCTCGCCGCGATCGGGAGCGAGCCCTCTCCCACATTATTTTCGTCATCCGCAAATGTTTCTTTGCCCTCCCAATCCCTCGCTACACTTCCTCTAATACTAAGGTCGTCTGGAACCTGTTCCGCAGCCGCATACAGTGGCTATGTTCCAATAATAAAAAAGCTGTGCTGCGAGGATAAAAACAATGAACGACAGCATTTACCTCTCGATTCAAAACAGCCCTCGTTTCAAGGAGCTGGTGAGAAAAAGGGAAAGGTTCGCCTGGATTCTCTCGGCGATCATGCTAGGGCTTTACTCCGGATTCATCCTGTTGATCGCCTACGGGCCACAAGTGCTAGGGGCCAAACTGAGCCCTGGTTCATCTATTACGTGGGGTATCCCTATTGGGGTCGGGCTGATTGTCTCGGCCTTTGTCCTCACCGGCATCTACGTACGACGCGCCAACGGCGAATTCGACGACCTGAACAATGCGATTCTCAAGGAGGCTGCGCAATGATCCGTCGTCTATTGGCTGTATTCGGCGCTTCGGTCTTCGCGCCCGCTGTGTGGGCGGCGGATGCATTGACCGGTGAGGTGCACAAACAACCGCTGAATATCGCAGCGATCCTGATGTTCGTGGCCTTTGTCGGCGCGACGTTGTGCATCACCTACTGGGCGTCCAAGCGTAACAACTCGGCGGCCGACTATTACGCGGCCGGCGGCAAGATCACCGGTTTCCAGAATGGCTTGGCGATTGCCGGCGACTATATGTCGGCCGCGTCCTTCCTGGGTATTTCCGCGCTGGTGTTCACCTCTGGCTACGATGGCCTGATCTACTCGATCGGCTTCCTGGTGGGCTGGCCGATCATTCTGTTCCTGATCGCCGAGCGCCTGCGTAACCTGGGCAAGTACACCTTTGCTGACGTAGCGTCCTACCGCCTCGGCCAAACCCAGATCCGCAGCCTGTCGGCCTGTGGCTCCCTGGTGGTGGTGGCGTTTTACCTGATCGCTCAGATGGTGGGTGCGGGCAAGCTGATCCAACTGCTGTTCGGTCTGGACTACCACGTAGCAGTGATCCTGGTCGGTATCCTGATGTGCATGTACGTGCTGTTTGGCGGCATGTTGGCGACGACTTGGGTACAGATCATCAAGGCAGTGCTGCTGCTGTCCGGTGCCTCGTTCATGGCGCTGATGGTGATGAAGCACGTCAACTTCGACTTCAACATGCTGTTCTCCGAGGCAATCAAGGTTCACCCTAAAGGTGAAGCGATCATGAGCCCCGGCGGCCTGGTGAAGGACCCGATCTCCGCGTTCTCCCTTGGCTTGGCACTGATGTTCGGTACCGCCGGCCTGCCGCACATCCTGATGCGCTTCTTCACCGTAAGCGACGCCAAGGAAGCGCGTAAGAGCGTGCTGTATGCCACTGGCTTCATCGGCTACTTCTATATCCTGACCTTTATCATCGGCTTCGGCGCGATCCTGCTGGTCAGCACCAACCCGGCGTTCAAGGATGCTGCAGGCGCTCTGTTGGGCGGTAACAACATGGCGGCGGTGCACCTGGCTAACGCGGTGGGCGGCAGTATCTTCCTGGGCTTTATCTCGGCCGTGGCCTTCGCCACCATCCTCGCGGTAGTGGCCGGCTTGACCCTGGCCGGTGCTTCGGCGGTGTCCCATGACCTGTACGCCAGCGTGATCAAGAAAGGCAAGGCCAACGAAAAGGATGAGATTCGCGTGTCGAAGATCACCACCATCGCCCTCGCAGTGTTGGCGATCGGCCTGGGCATCCTGTTCGAAAGCCAGAACATTGCGTTCATGGTCGGCCTGGCGTTCTCGATTGCGGCCAGCTGTAACTTCCCGGTGTTGCTGCTTTCCATGTACTGGAAAAACCTCACCACCCGTGGCGCCATGATCGGTGGCTGGTTGGGCTTGATCAGCGCCGTTGGCCTGATGGTGCTGGGTCCGACCATCTGGGTCTCAATCCTGCATCATGAAAAAGCCATCTTCCCGTACGAATACCCAGCGCTGTTCTCGATGATCATCGCGTTTGTGGGTATCTGGTTCTTCTCCATCACCGACAAGTCGGCGGCGGCAGAGAAAGAGCGTGCGCTGTACTTCCCGCAGTTTGTGCGTTCGCAGACTGGCCTGGGGGCGAGTGGGGCGGTTAACCACTAAGGTTGAAGCTGGATAAGGAAATGCCCCGGTCGAAAGGCCGGGGCATTTTTTTGTCTGGAGGTTATGAGGTGCTTGTGCCAATGCCATCGGGGGCAAGCCTCCTCCTGCAGTTAACCGAGTGCATCATTTGGAATGCACTTCAATGTGGGAGGTGGCTTGCCCCTGATGGTGGTAGATCAGTCGACACAAATAAAAACGGCCTCCACTGAGGGAGGCCGTTTTCGGTGCTGCTAAAAGGTGCTTACTTGCGATCTTCCAGCTTGGAGATGTCACGCGACTCGTAGCCGGTGTACAGCTGGCGCGGACGGCCAATCTTGTACGGGCTGGAGAGCATTTCTTTCCAGTGGGAGATCCAGCCCACGGTGCGGGCCAGGGCGAAGATTACGGTGAACATGCTGGTTGGAATGCCGATCGCCTTGAGGATGATCCCCGAGTAGAAGTCGACGTTCGGGTACAGCGAGCGTTCGATGAAGTATGGGTCGGTCAGGGCGATCTCTTCCAGGCGCATGGCCAGTTCGAGTTGCGGATCGTTCTTGATGCCCAGTTCCTTCAATACTTCGTCGCAGGTCTGCTTCATCACGGTCGCGCGCGGGTCGCGGTTCTTGTAGACCCGGTGACCGAAGCCCATCAACTTGAACGGATCGTTCTTGTCTTTGGCCTTGGCGATGAACTTGTCGATGTTGGACACATCGCCGATTTCATCGAGCATGGTCAATACGGCTTCGTTCGCACCGCCGTGGGCAGGGCCCCACAGTGCGGCGATACCGGCGGCGATACAGGCGAACGGGTTGGCACCCGAAGAGCCTGCCAGGCGTACGGTGGACGTCGAGGCGTTTTGCTCGTGGTCGGCGTGGAGGATGAAGATCCGGTCCATGGCCTTGGCGAGTACCGGGCTGATCGGTTTGATCTCGCACGGGGTGTTGAACATCATGTGCAGGAAGTTTTCCGCGTACGTCAGGTCGTTGCGCGGGTACATCATGGGTTGACCCATGGAGTACTTGTAAACCATTGCGGCCAGAGTCGGCATCTTGGCAACCAGGCGGATCGCGGAGATTTCGCGATGCTGCGGGTTATTGATGTCGAGGGAGTCGTGATAGAAGGCTGACAGGGCGCCAACCACACCGCACATGACGGCCATCGGATGGGCGTCGCGACGGAAGCCGTTGAAGAAGGTCTTCAACTGCTCGTGAACCATGGTGTGGTTCTTTACAGTGCTGACGAACTGGGCTTTTTGCTCGGCTGTTGGCAGTTCGCCATTTAGCAGCAGGTAGCAGGTTTCCAGGTAGTCCGACTTTTCAGCCAGTTGCTCGATCGGGTAGCCCCGATGCAGCAGAATGCCATTGTCGCCGTCGATATAGGTGATCTTCGACTCGCAAGAGGCGGTCGACATGAAGCCTGGGTCGAAAGTGAAACGGCCCGTGGCCGTCAGGCCCCGTACGTCGATAACATCGGGACCAACGGTGCCGGTTAAAATGGGCAGCTCGACGGGGGCTGCGCCCTCGATGATCAACTGCGCTTTTTTGTCAGCCATGTGGCCTCCTATTTATGCTTCAAATCATCAGACAGACCCCCCACGCAGGGCCCGCACCACTATAGTGAGATAAATTCAGATGTCAATTTGCCTAAAGTCTTGCTCCAGAAGGCTTTAACCGTACTTTTTCCTCGAAATTGACTGCCGTTTACGCCTTTTATCTCGCCAGCGCAATCCGCTATTAGGGTGAGGAGCGCGCGTTGTCATTAGTAACCTAACTGTCTATACTCGGCCACCGACCGCCAAGGGCTTTTGGGCTTGCTTTCATTGGGGGTCGCACTCCCTGGGTGGTGCTTACCTGACCAGTGCACTCCCCAACAACTTTGCCCTGATTGTTAGGGGCTCTTCAGTGTGAAAAAAAGCCGTGAATAGCCAACGACCTGTAAACCTAGACCTAAGGACCATCAAACTCCCCATCACCGGCGTTACGTCGTTCCTGCACCGTGTTTCCGGCATCATCCTGTTCCTGGGCTTGGGCATCATGCTTTATGCATTGAGCAAATCCCTGGGTTCCGAGGAAGGTTACGCCGAGGTGAAGGCATGCTTGACCAGCCCGCTGGCCAAGTTCGTAGCATGGGGCCTCCTGTCCGCTCTGCTTTATCACCTGGTAGCCGGTGTGCGCCACTTGATCATGGATGCGGGTATCGGTGAGACGCTGGAAGGCGGCCGCCTGGGCTCGAAAATCATCATCGCCATTTCCGTGGTGCTGATCGTTCTGGCAGGAGTTTGGATATGGTAACCAGCGTTACGAACCTTTCGCGTTCAGGCCTCTATGACTGGATGGCACAGCGTGTGTCTGCGGTCGTTCTCGCGGCTTATTTCATTTTCCTGATCGGATACCTCGTCGCAAATCCGGGCATCGGCTATGAGCAATGGCACGGCCTGTTTTCCCACAATGCGATGCGAATCTTCAGCCTGCTGGCCCTTGTAGCCCTGGGCGCTCACGCCTGGGTTGGCATGTGGACCATTGCGACTGACTACTTGACGCCTATGGCGCTGGGCAAGTCCGCAACCGCAGTCCGTTTCCTCTTCCAGGCAGTATGCGGCATTGCGATGTTCGCTTACTTCGTCTGGGGTGTGCAGATTCTTTGGGGTATCTGATTCATGGCTAACATTCCAACTATTTCCTTCGACGCCATCATTATTGGTGGCGGCGGTGCTGGCATGCGCGCAGCGCTGCAGCTGGCCCAGGGTGGTCACAAGACTGCCGTGATCACCAAGGTGTTCCCGACCCGCTCCCACACCGTATCGGCCCAGGGTGGCATCACCTGCGCCATCGCTTCCGCCGATCCAAACGATGACTGGCGCTGGCACATGTACGATACCGTCAAGGGTTCCGACTACATCGGTGACCAGGACGCTATCGAATACATGTGCCAGGAAGGTCCGGCAGCGGTGTTCGAGCTGGACCACATGGGCCTGCCGTTCTCCCGTACCGAGCAAGGTCGTATCTACCAGCGTCCATTCGGCGGTCAGTCGAAGGATTACGGTAAAGGTGGCCAAGCTGCCCGTACTTGCGCTGCGTCCGACCGTACCGGTCATGCGCTGCTGCACACCCTTTATCAGGGCAACCTGAAAGCTGGCACCACGTTCCTGAACGAGTACTACGCGGTTGACCTGGTGAAGAACGCCGACGGTGCATTTGTTGGTGTTATCGCCATCTGCATCGAGACCGGTGAAACCACCTACATCCGTGCCAAGGCTACTGTTCTGGCAACTGGCGGTGCAGGCCGTATCTACGCGTCGACCACTAATGCCCTGATCAACACCGGTGACGGCGTTGGCATGGCACTGCGTGCTGGCGTGCCGGTGCAAGACATCGAAATGTGGCAGTTCCACCCGACCGGCATCGCCGGCGCCGGTGTACTGGTGACTGAAGGTTGCCGTGGTGAAGGTGGTTACCTGATCAACAAGCACGGCGAGCGTTTCATGGAGCGTTATGCTCCGAACGCGAAAGACCTCGCGGGTCGTGACGTTGTAGCCCGCTCCATGGTTAAAGAGATCATCGCCGGTAACGGCTGTGGCCCGAATGGCGACCACGTTCTGCTGAAGCTCGATCACCTGGGTGAAGAAGTACTGCACAGCCGCCTGCCAGGTATCTGTGAACTGTCCAAGACCTTTGCCCACGTTGACCCAGTGGTTGCTCCGGTTCCGGTTGTTCCAACCTGCCACTACATGATGGGCGGTGTTCCGACCAACATTCATGGCCAGGCGATCACCCAGAACGCCGACGGCGTTGACGAGATCATCCACGGTCTGTTCGCAGTAGGCGAAGTGGCTTGCGTATCGGTACACGGTGCCAACCGTCTGGGCGGCAACTCGCTGCTCGACCTGGTGGTATTCGGTCGCGCGGCCGGCCTGCACCTGGAAAAAGCGCTGACCGACGGCATCGAATACGATGACGCTACCGACGCTAACATCGAGGCTGCCTTGGCCCGCCTGAACGCTCTGAACGAGCGCACTGATGGCGAAGACGTGGCAACTCTGCGTCGTGAGCTGCAAAGCTGCATGCAGAACTACTTCGGCGTATTCCGTACCGGCGAATACATGCAGAAGGGTATTGCCCAGCTGGCCGATCTGCGCAAGCGCATCGCCAACGTCAAGATCAACGATAAGAGCCAGGCGTTCAACACCGCTCGTATCGAAGCCCTTGAACTGCAAAACCTGCTGGAAGTGGCTGAAGCGACTGCGATCGCCGCCGAGGTTCGTAAAGAATCCCGTGGTGCTCACGCTCGTGAAGACTTTGAAGACCGCGATGACGAAAACTGGTTGTGCCACACCCTGTACTTCCCGGGTGACAAGCGCGTAACCAAGCGTGCCGTGAACTTCTCGCCGAAGACGGTTCCGACGTTTGAACCGAAGATTCGGACTTACTAAGGGTGGCTGCCATGTTGAAAGTCAGTGTTTACCGCTACAACCCTGATCAGGACGCTGCGCCGTTCATGCAGGAGTTCCAGGTCGATACCGGTGGTAAAGACCTGATGGTGCTGGATGTATTGGCACTGATCAAAGAGCAGGACGAGGGTTTCTCCTATCGTCGCTCTTGCCGTGAAGGTGTTTGCGGTTCCGACGGCATGAACATCAACGGCAAAAACGGCCTGGCGTGCATCACGCCGCTGTCCGCCGTTGTTAAAGGCAACAAGCTGATCGTTCGTCCTCTACCAGGTTTGCCGGTTATCCGTGACCTGGTCGTCGATATGAGCATCTTCTACAAGCAATACGAGAAAGTTAAGCCGTTCCTGCAGAACGACACGCCGGCTCCGGCCATCGAGCGTCTGCAGTCCCCTGAAGAGCGTGAAAAGCTCGACGGTCTGTACGAGTGCATCCTGTGCGCTTGCTGCTCGACCTCGTGCCCGTCCTTCTGGTGGAACCCGGACAAGTTCCTGGGTCCAGCTGCCCTGCTGCAAGCGTATCGCTTCCTGGCAGACAGCCGTGACACCAAGACATCCGAGCGTCTGGCTTCGCTGGATGACCCGTTCAGCGTATTCCGCTGCCGCGGGATCATGAACTGCGTCAACGTATGTCCCAAAGGCCTGAACCCGACTAAGGCCATTGGTCACATCCGTAACATGCTGCTCCAAAGCGGCGTGTAACTGACGTTGTAACAAAGCAGGACCGTTGTGCCCGTAAATGCTGCGGCGCAGGCTTCAACCGGCGCCGTAGTTTTAACTTGAGCAGCGACTTACAAAGCCGCGGCTCTTATTTTGAAGAAATGAGACAAGCAGGGGCATTCGGGTTGGTACCCGAACTATCAGCGTGATCCTAAGTGGCTTGTTTTGGTCGCTGCACTTGGCCTTTTGCAAGCAAACTCGGTGTTTCCGCCGGTGGTGTCCCCAAATCGAGGGTGACCAAGCATGCAAGAAAGCGTGATGCAGCGCATGTGGAACAGCGGCTATCTTTCAGGTGGTAACGCTGCCTATGTGGAAGAGCTTTATGAGCTCTACCTGCACGACCCTAACGCTGTGCCAGAAGAATGGCGCACCAAATTTCAGACGTTGTCTTCAGACGGCAACGCTGCCACCGATGTATCGCACGCAACGATTCGCGATCAGTTTGTGCTGCTGGCAAAGAACCAGCGCCGCGCCCAACCGGTTTCCGCCGGTAGCGTGAGCAGTGAGCATGAGAAGAAGCAAGTTGAAGTACTGCGACTGATCCAGGCCTACCGGATGCGTGGCCACCAGGCGGCCCAGCTTGACCCGCTGGGGCTCTGGCAGCGTCCTGCACCTGCTGACCTGTCGATCAATCATTACGGCTTGACCAATGCCGATCTTGATACGACCTTCCGTGCCGGCGACCTGTTCATCGGCAAAGAGGAAGCGAGCCTACGCGAAATTCACGAAGCGTTGCAGCAGACATATTGCCGCACCATCGGCGCTGAGTTCACGCACATCACCGATTCAGAGCAACGCCACTGGTTCCAGCATCGCCTGGAAGGTGTGCGTGGCCGTCCGGTGCTGTCCGCCGACGTTCGCAGCCACCTGCTTGAGCGCGTGACCGCAGCTGAAGGTTTGGAAAAATACCTGGGCACCAAATACCCAGGCACCAAGCGTTTTGGCCTGGAAGGCGGCGAAAGCCTGATCCCGATGCTCGACGAGCTGATCCAGCGTTCCGGTTCCTACGGTACCAAGGAAATAGTGATCGGCATGGCTCACCGTGGTCGCCTGAACGTGTTGGTCAACACCTTCGGCAAGAACCCGCGTGAACTGTTCGACGAGTTCGAAGGCAAGAAGAAGGTCGAGCTGGGTTCCGGTGACGTTAAATATCACCAGGGCTTCTCTTCCAACGTCATGACCACAGGCGGCGAAGTTCACCTGGCCATGGCCTTCAACCCATCCCACCTGGAAATCGTTTCTCCAGTGGTCGAGGGTTCGGTCCGTGCTCGTCAGGATCGTCGTAACGACACCACCGGTGAAAAGGTTCTGCCGATTTCCATCCACGGTGACGCGGCATTCGCCGGTCAAGGCGTGGTACTGGAAACGTTCCAGATGTCGCAGACTCGCGGCTTCAAGACCGGCGGTACCGTTCACATCGTCATCAACAACCAGGTTGGCTTCACCATCAGCAACCCACTGGATGCGCGCTCCACCGAGTACGCCACCGACGTTGCCAAGATGATTCAGGCGCCGATCCTCCATGTGAATGGTGATGATCCGGAAGCTGTGCTGTTCGTGACCCAACTGGCCGTCGACTATCGCATGCAGTTCAAGCGTGACGTGGTGATCGACCTGGTTTGCTACCGCCGTCGCGGTCACAACGAAGCTGACGAACCAAGCGGCACCCAGCCGTTGATGTACCAGCAGATCACCAAGCAGCGCACCACACGTGAGCTGTATGCCGAAAGCCTGACGAAGGCCGGTATTGTTGATGATGCGCGTGTTCAGGCGAAGATCGATGAATACCGCAACGCGCTGGACAATGGTCTGCACGTAGTAAAAAGCCTGGTCAAAGAGCCGAACAAAGAGCTGTTCGTTGACTGGCGTCCGTACCTGGGTCACACCTGGACGGCGCGTCACGACACCTCGTTCGATCTGAAGACCCTGCAGGAACTGTCCGCCAAGCTGCTGGAAATCCCGGATGGTTTCGTGGTGCAGCGTCAGGTTGCGAAGATCTACGAAGACCGTCAGAAGATGCAAGCCGGCGGCCTGCCGATCAACTGGGGCTATGCCGAAACCATGGCGTACGCGACCCTGGCGTTTGAAGGTCACCCGATCCGCATGACCGGCCAGGACATCGGCCGTGGTACGTTCTCGCACCGTCATGCGGTATTGCACAACCAGAAAGACGCGGGCACCTACATCCCGTTGCAGAACCTGTACGAAGGCCAGCCGCGTTTCGACCTGTACGATTCGTTCCTGTCCGAAGAAGCCGTACTGGCGTTCGAATACGGTTACTCGACCACCACGCCGCAGGCGCTGGTGATCTGGGAAGCCCAGTTCGGCGACTTCGCCAACGGTGCCCAGGTGGTTATCGACCAGTTCATCACCAGCGGCGAGCACAAGTGGGGCCGTCTGTGCGGTCTGACCATGCTGCTGCCACACGGTTATGAAGGTCAGGGTCCGGAGCACTCCTCGGCCCGTCTGGAGCGTTACCTGCAGCTGTGCGCCGAGCACAACATCCAGGTGTGCGTGCCGACTACTCCGGCGCAGATCTACCACTTGCTGCGTCGTCAGGTGATCCGCCCGCTGCGCAAACCTCTGGTAGTGCTGACCCCGAAATCGCTGCTGCGTCACAAATTGGCCATCTCTACCCTGGAAGATCTGGCGGATGGTTCGTTCCAGACCGTGATTCCAGAGATCGATACGCTGGACGCGGCCAAGGTCACTCGCCTGATCCTGTGCAGCGGCAAGGTCTACTACGACCTGCTGGAAAAACGTCGTGCCGAGGGCCGCGAAGACATCGCCATCGTACGTATCGAACAGCTTTACCCGTTCCCGGAAGATGACCTCATGGAGATCATCGCGCCTTACACCAACCTCACTAATGTTGTGTGGTGTCAGGAAGAACCGATGAACCAGGGCGCTTGGTACAGCAGCCAGCATCACCTGCGTCGCAGTATCGGCAACCACAACAAGGCCTTGGGCCTGGAGTACGCCGGTCGTGATGCTTCTGCTGCACCTGCTTGTGGTTATGCGTCGATGCACGCCGAGCAGCAGGAAAAACTGCTGCAAGATGCTTTCACTGTTTAACGCCTTCGCGCTGACTGAAACCGAATTTTAAGGACCCACAGATAATGGCTATCGAAATCAAAGCCCCGTCATTCCCGGAATCGGTTGCCGATGGCACCGTTGCCACTTGGCACAAGAAACCAGGCGACGCTGTAAAGCGTGACGACCTGATCGTCGACATCGAGACCGACAAAGTCGTTCTGGAAGTGTTGGCCGAAGCTGACGGCGTACTGGGCGCAATCGTTGCCGAAGAGGGCGCTACCGTTCTGTCGAACCAGGTACTGGGCTCGATCGAAGAAGGCAGCGCTGCCGCTGCTCCTGCTGCCGCTGCTGCACCGGCCGCTGCCTCGGCACCTGCTGCCGCTCCGGCTGCGGGTGGTGAAGATCCAATCGCTGCCCCGGCTGCGCGTCAGCTGGCTGAAGAAAACGGTATCAACCTGGCTTCCATCAAAGGCACCGGTAAAGACGGCCGTGTGACCAAGGAAGATGTGGTTGCTGCTGTTGAAGCCAAGAAAAACGCTCCTGCTGCTGCGCCTGCCAAGGCTGCTGCCCCGGCTGCCGCTGCTCCTGTGTTCGCTGCTGGCGATCGCACCGAGAAGCGTGTGCCGATGACCCGCGTTCGTGCCACCGTGGCCAAGCGCCTGGTTGAAGCACAGTCGAACATGGCGATGCTGACTACTTTCAACGAAGTCGACATGACCGAAGTCATGGCCCTGCGTTCGAAGTACAAGGATCTGTTCGAGAAGTCCCACAACGGCGTGCGCCTGGGCTTCATGTCGTTCTTCGTGAAAGCGGCCACCGAAGCGCTGAAACGCTTCCCGGCAGTCAACGCTTCCATCGACGGCGGCGATATCGTTTACCACGGCTATGCAGACGTCGGCGTTGCCGTGTCCAGCGACCGTGGCCTGGTGGTTCCGGTCCTGCGTAACGCCGAGCTGATGAGCCTGGCTGAAATCGAAGGCGGCATCGCCGGCTTCGGCAAGAAAGCCCGTGACGGCAAGCTGACCATCGACGAGATGACCGGTGGTACCTTCACCATCACCAACGGTGGTACCTTCGGTTCGATGATGTCGACCCCGATCGTCAACCCGCCACAAGCCGCGATCCTGGGCATGCACAACATCATCCAGCGTCCGATGGCGATCAACGGCCAAGTCGTGATCCGCCCAATGATGTACCTGGCACTGTCTTACGATCACCGCCTGATCGATGGTAAAGAAGCCGTGACTTTCCTGGTGACCATCAAGAACCTGCTGGAAGACCCGGCTCGTCTGCTGCTGGATATCTGATAGAAGCAGCTGCAGGCTCCGGGCAAGCCGCCAAATAGGGCGGCTTGACCTGGAGCGTGTGGCTTGAAAGCTTGCTGCTAAATAGAGGAACTATTTTCATGTCGCAGAAATTTGACGTTGTAGTGATTGGTGCAGGTCCTGGAGGCTATGTTGCCGCCATCAAGGCCGCACAACTGGGCCTCTCGACTGCTTGCATCGAAAAATACACCGACAAGGAAGGCAAACTGGCACTGGGCGGTACTTGCCTGAACGTTGGTTGCATTCCTTCCAAGGCGCTGCTGGACAGCTCCTGGAAATTCCACGAAGCCCAAGACGGCTTCGCGATCCACGGCATCAACCATGCTGGCGTGACCATGGACGTGCCAGCAATGGTCGGCCGTAAAGCCAATATTGTTAAGGGCCTGACTTCCGGCGTTGCAACCCTGTTCAAGGCTAACGGCGTCACTTCCCTGCAAGGCCACGGCAAACTGTTGGCCGGCAAGAAAGTTGAAATCACCAAGCCAGACGGCTCGGTTGAAGTCATCGAAGCCGAGAACGTGATTCTGGCTCCGGGTTCGCGTCCTATCGACATTCCACCAGCTCCAGTTGACCAGAACGTAATCGTTGATTCGACCGGCGCCCTGGAATTCCAAGCAGTTCCAAAGCGTCTGGGCGTGATCGGCGCTGGCGTGATCGGCCTGGAACTGGGTTCGGTCTGGTCCCGCCTGGGTTCTGAAGTGACTGTACTGGAAGCCCTGGACACGTTCCTGCTGGCTGCCGACACCGCTGTGTCCAAAGAAGCGCTGAAAACCCTGACCAAACAAGGTCTGGATATCAAGCTGGGCGCACGTGTTACCGGTTCGAAGGTCAACGGCGAAGAAGTCGTTGTGACCTACACCGACAAAGACGGCGAGCAGACCATCACTTTCGACAAGCTGATCGTAGCCGTAGGTCGCCGTCCAGTGACCACCGACCTGCTGGCTTCCGACAGTGGTGTGAACATCGATGAGCGTGGCTTCATCCACGTTGACGATCACTGCGCTACCACCGTTCCTGGCGTCTACGCCATTGGCGACGTGGTTCGCGGCATGATGCTCGCGCACAAAGCTTCCGAAGAAGGCATCATGGTTGTCGAGCGCATCAAGGGCCACAAAACCCAGATGAACTACGACCTGATCCCATCGGTTATCTACACCCACCCGGAAATTGCATGGGTCGGCAAAAACGAACAGCAGTTGAAAGCTGAAGGCGTTGAAGTTAACGTCGGCACCTTCCCGTTTGCTGCTTCTGGCCGTGCCATGGCAGCCAACGACACCGGTGGTTTTGTCAAAGTCATCGCTGATGCCAAGACTGACCGCGTATTGGGCGTCCACGTGATTGGCCCGAGCGCTGCAGAACTGGTTCAGCAAGGCGCAATCGGTATGGAATTCGGCACCAGTGCCGAGGACCTGGGCATGATGGTTTTCTCCCATCCAACCCTGTCCGAAGCGTTGCACGAAGCAGCGTTGGCTGTGAATGGCGGCGCCATCCACGTCGCCAACCGCAAGAAGCG
Source organism: Pseudomonas sp. H1_D04 (assembly GCF_054683855.1). Lineage (NCBI taxonomy): Bacteria > Pseudomonadati > Pseudomonadota > Gammaproteobacteria > Pseudomonadales > Pseudomonadaceae > Pseudomonas > Pseudomonas sp. H1_D04. The sequence goes on along the minus strand of NZ_CP162826.1, from coordinate 264,063 downwards.
CTAAGCGAGATAATAAGAAACCACGGCGGAGTTGCCCGTCGTGAGCCTTGCGCGCAAGACTCACCGCGGAATATCCGCTGGACGCAGTCTTGCGCAGCTTTACGGGCCTTAAAGCCCAGCAAGTTGCGCAAGCAGCAGTCACAGGTGGCGCGGCACTCATAATGAGCGCAGCGCCGAATGCGCAGTACCTAACGAAGACGGTAAAAAGCATGAATCTTCACGAGTATCAGGGTAAGCAGCTGTTCGCTGAATACGGCCTGCCAGTATCCAAGGGCTACGCAGTAGACACCCCGGAAGCAGCAGCAGAAGCCTGCGACAAAATCGGTGGTACCGAGTGGGTTGTCAAAGCCCAGGTCCACGCTGGTGGTCGCGGTAAAGCGGGCGGCGTTAAGCTGGTTCGCAGCAAAGAAGACGCCAAGGCCTTCGCACAGCAATGGCTGGGCAAGCGTCTGGTGACTTACCAGACTGATGCCAATGGCCAGCCAGTCACCAAGATCCTGGTTGAATCGTGCACTGATATCGCTAAAGAGCTGTACCTGGGCGCTGTCGTTGACCGTTCGAGCCGTCGCATCGTGTTCATGGCTTCCACCGAAGGTGGCGTGGACATTGAGAAGATCGCCGAAGAAACCCCAGAAAAAATTCTGAAAGCCACTATCGATCCACTGGTTGGCGCTCAGCCGTTCCAGGGTCGTGAGCTGGCTTTCCAGTTGGGTCTGGAAGGCAAGCAAGTTGCCCAGTTCGCCAAGATCTTCGTAGGTCTGGCCAAACTGTTCCAGGATCACGATCTGGCTCTGCTGGAAGTGAACCCGCTGGTGATCAAGGCTGATGGCGATCTGCACTGCCTCGATGCCAAGATCAACATCGACGCCAACGCCATGTACCGTCAGCCTAAGCTGAAGACTTTCCACGATCCGTCGCAAGACGATCCGCGCGAAGCGCACGCTGCCAAGTTCGAACTGAACTACGTAGCCCTGGAAGGTAACATCGGTTGCATGGTCAACGGTGCTGGCCTGGCCATGGGTACCATGGACATCGTCAACCTGCATGGCGGCAAACCAGCCAACTTCCTCGACGTAGGCGGCGGTGCTACCAAAGAACGCGTTACCGAAGCCTTCAAGATCATCCTGTCCGACTCCAACGTCGCAGCAGTGCTGGTCAACATCTTCGGCGGCATCGTTCGTTGCGACATGATTGCCGAAGGCATCATCGGTGCAGTGAAAGAAGTTGGCGTTAAAATCCCGGTTGTTGTTCGCCTTGAAGGTAACAACGCTGAACTGGGCGCTAAAGTACTGGCAGAAAGCGGTTTGAACATCATCGCGGCTACCAGCCTGACCGACGCTGCTCAACAAGTTGTTAAAGCTGCGGAGGGCAAATAATGAGCGTCCTGATCAATAAAGACACCAAAGTTATCTGCCAGGGTATTACCGGTTCGCAAGGTAGTTTCCACACCCAGCAAGCCATCGAATACGGCACCAAGATGGTTGGCGGCGTAACTCCTGGTAAAGGCGGCACCGAGCACCTGGGTCTGCCAGTGTTCAACACAGTGAAAGATGCTGTAGCTGCCACTGGCGCCACCGCCAGCGTGATCTACGTTCCAGCTCCTTTCTGCAAGGACTCCATCCTGGAAGCAGCATTCGGCGGCATCAAGCTGATCGTCTGCATCACCGAAGGCATTCCTACCCTGGACATGCTGGACGCTAAAGTTAAGTGCGACGAACTGGGCGTTGTCCTGATCGGCCCTAACTGCCCAGGCGTGATCACCCCAGGCGAATGCAAGATCGGCATCATGCCAGGTCACATTCACTTGCCAGGTAAAGTCGGTATCGTTTCCCGTTCCGGCACCCTGACCTACGAAGCTGTCAAGCAAACTACTGACGCCGGTTTCGGTCAGTCGACTTGCGTCGGCATCGGCGGTGACCCGATCCCAGGTTCGAACTTCATCGACATCCTGAAGCTGTTCCAGGAAGACCCGAAGACCGAAGCGATCGTGATGATCGGTGAGATCGGCGGTTCGGCTGAAGAAGAAGCGGCTGCCTACATCAAGGCACACGTGACCAAGCCGGTTGTTTCCTACATCGCTGGTGTGACTGCCCCTGCGGGCAAGCGCATGGGCCATGCTGGCGCAATCATCTCTGGCGGCAAAGGCACTGCAGACGAGAAGTTTGCTGCCCTGGAAGACGCAGGCGTTAAAACCGTGCGTTCGCTGGCAGACATCGGCAAGGCTTTGTCCGAGCTGACCGGTTGGGCTGTCAAGTAAGCTTCGCGCTTAGCTGACGCTTTACCAGCAAAGGCCACCTTCGGGTGGCCTTTGTGCGTTTGGATGTACCCGATCCTATGTAAGGGGCCGTGCGACGATTCAACTAGCCCTCACACATTTGTTTGTATTGCCAACATAAGTATGAAAACGCGACATCAATATGTCGCTTATCGGACAGTTCGCCCCGCAACAGTGCGTTTGTCAGCCTGATTCTGTAACCTACCCGCCTCTTTATGCGCTGGCCTCCCAAAAGGAAGCCGCGCGCTAGACCGGTCGGCCCCATCAGGGCCGGCAGTATTTCCCTCATCCACAGGGAATCCCTCTCTAAATTCCGATTCAGTAGTGTGGTATTTCCCGAAATGAAAGTGTTGAAAAGCCAGGATATCCTGGCGTTGGGCTTCATGACCTTTGCCCTGTTCGTGGGCGCCGGTAACATCATCTTCCCGCCTATCGTTGGCTTGCAGTCCGGACCTCACGTCTGGATGGCGGCGTTGGGCTTCCTGATCACCGCAGTGGGTTTGCCAGTGGTCACCGTGATTGCCCTCGCCAAGGTCGGCGGTGGTATGGATGCGTTGAGCAGCCCGATCGGCAAGATCGCCGGTGGCCTGCTTGCGGCGGCTGCGTATCTGGCGGTAGGGCCGCTGTTCGCTACCCCGCGTACCGCGACGGTGTCTTTTGAAGTCGGCTTGGCGCCGCTCACCGGTGAAAGCCCGTTGGCGCTGTTCCTCTATAGCTCCGTTTACTTCCTGGTGGTGTTCTTTGTGTCCCTGTACCCAGGGCGCCTGCTGGACACTGTCGGTCGTTTCCTTGCGCCGTTGAAGATCATCGCGTTAGCCATCCTCGGCATCGCTGCGTTTGCCTTGCCGGCCGGTGAGGTGGGTGTCGCCACTCCGGAATACGTCGCTGCACCGTTCTCCCAAGGTTTTATCAATGGTTATCTGACCATGGACACCCTTGGTGCTCTGGTATTCGGCATTGTGATCGTCAACGCTATCCGCTCCCGTGGTGTTGATTCGCCCAAGCTGATCACCCGCTACGCGATCATCGCTGGCCTGATTGCTGGCGTTGGTCTTGCGCTGGTGTACGTCAGCCTGTTCCGCCTTGGTGCGGGAAGTCATGAAGTGGCCGCTGGTGCGGCTAATGGCGCAGCTGTACTGCACGCGTACGTGCAACACACCTTCGGCTCCCTGGGCAGTGGTTTCCTGGCGGTATTGATTTCCTTGGCATGCCTGGTTACCGCGGTTGGCCTGACCTGCGCTTGCGCCGAGTACTTCAGCAAAATCCTGCCGCTGTCCTACAAGACCCTGGTAGTGATCCTGGCGCTGTTCTCGTTGTTCGTGTCCAACCTGGGCCTGACTAAGCTGATTGCCTTTTCGATCCCGGTGCTTACCGCGATCTACCCGCCGTGCATCGTGCTGGTGGCCCTGAGCTTCTGCAAAGACTTCTGGCAGGAACAGGGCCGGATCGTTGGCCCGGTGATGCTGGTGTCGTTCATCTTTGGCTGCATTGATGCGCTGAAGGGCGCGGGCTTCGCCGACTGGCTGCCGTCGCAACTGGCGCATCTGCCGCTGAGCGAGCAGGGCCTTGCGTGGTTGGTGCCGTCGGTAATGACCTTGGTCGTGGCTGTGGTGGTTGATCGTATGCTTGGCAAGCGTAGCGAAGCGATCGCGTAACACCGCTTCAAGGCTGCACAGAAATGCCCCGTATCAATCAATACGGGGCATTTTTTATGCTTGGTAGAGTACGACCTTCTAAAGTTGGAGCGCGGTCGATGTAGGAGGGGGCTTGCCTCAGACGGCACTGTGCCATTCAACAGGTGCAGTGGCTGTCAGCAAGCAATCGGGAGCAAACCCTCTGCGCCATGTTGACCGCGTTTGCAAAACCATTTTTTGATATAGGACCCGCATGTCGTTCGTCGAAACCAATCAAATCCACCTGCTTGCCGCCCTCTGGTTCGTTCTGTGTTGGGGCGGCTACACCCGTTATGCGACCTGGAAAGCCCGGGACACTGCGTGCCTGGCCAGTGTGTTGCATTTGTATCGTGAAGACTGGATGCGTCGCATGCTGCTGCGCGACAACCGCATTGCCGACGCCAGCGTGATCGGCAACCTGGAGCGCAATGCTTCGTTCTTTGCCTCCAGTACCCTGATTATCCTCGCTGGTATTCTCACCGTGCTTGGCGCCTCTGAGCGGGCCGTGTCCTTGCTAGCGGACATTCCTATGGTGCAGCAGGCGTCCCAGGGCATGTCGGAGATCAAGTTGTTGTGCCTGGCATTGGTGTTCGTCTACGCCTTCTTCACGTTCAGCTGGTGTATGCGCCAGTACAACTTTGCGGCGGTGTTGGTGGGGTCTGCGCCGATGATTGGTGAGCGGCATGTGTCCGAGCAAGAGCGCAAGGCGTTTGCCTTGCGGGCGGCAAGGGTAATATCCATGGCCGCCAACCAGTTTAACTTTGGTCTGCGCGCTTATTACTTCGGCATGACCATGTTGGCGTGGTTTGTCAGCCCATGGTTATTCATGTTGATGAGCGCGGGAGTGGTAGTCGTGCTTTACCGTCGAGAGTTTCATTCCGACGTGCTGCAAGTGATGGTGTATACGCAGACTGATACGCCAGTGCCTGAGGCGATCAAAGAGTCGGCTTAGTCCACTTCAGCGAGTTAACGCTTCAAATTAAAAACCACAGGCAAAGAAAAGCCCGCTATTTGAGCGGGCTTTCTTTATCGCAGCGAAGCTATTTCAAACCGCGGTCTCAAGAACCGGTGGCTGGAGTAGCAGGTGCTGCTTCTTTTGCGGCGGCTTCGTTCGATTCAGCCTGAGCTTTGGCAGCATCGGCGTTTTCTTTCGCAGCGTCGTTCACTTTATCCTGAGCCTTCGCCATATCTTTCTGAGCTTGCTCAGAGTGCGCGGCAGCGTCTTGGGCTTTGTCTTCGGATTTTTTGTCGCAGGCAGCGAGACCGAGGGCAGCGGCGAGCATCATGGAAATAGCTAAAGTCTTGCGCATTGGGTGTTTCTCCTTATTGAAGATATCTACTGGCCTTTCGAGCCTGAGGGTTCAGCATTAGTTCCTTTTATTGCGCAGATATATAAACAGCGCACCCCAAGGAACTTTCAACCGCACTGCCTACTCCGCGGATTAACGCTAATAAGAGTCTAGACCGAATGACCGAAAACCCACTGTTAGAGCGTGCGACGCGCTTTGTTTCGGCCCTGCGCCATTGCCAGGTGCTGGGGATTACCGTGCATGCCGCCAACCTGGAAGGTATGACCTTGGTCCTGCCCTACGGCCCCTCCATCGTCGGCGACCCTCGCACCGGGGTGATCCATGGCGGTGCGCTGACTTCGCTGATGGACACCGCCTGTGGCATGGCCACCTTGTGTGTATTGCCAGAGTTCGAGGTGTGCCCGACCCTCGACCTGCGCGTCGACTACATGCACACCGCCGAGCCCCACAAGCCAGTTTATGGCTTCGCCCAATGTTACCGGGTGACGACTGACGTGATCTTTACCCGTGGCGTTGCCTATCAGGATGACCCGCAGCAGCCCATTGCCCATGTGGTGGGCACGTTCATGCGCATGGGCAAGCGGCTCAAGGGAGCCCAAGGACTGAGCAGCACAATCAAGGGAGAACAGGCATGACGCATCGATTCAAGACGCGCCTGGAACAGGCCCACGAACTCGGCAACTATGAGGCGCTGCTGGCGTTGATTCCTTACGCCAAGCTGATCGGCATCGAATGCACACGCCTGGGCGATGAATTGCTGTTTCGCCTGCCCGCCAACAAAGACAACATTGGTAACCCCATATTGCCGGCGCTGCACGGCGGGGTGATTGCCGGCTTTATGGAGCTGTCGGCAGCGTTGCACCTGCTGGTATTTACCGGTGCGCCGGGCTTGCCGAAAATCATCGATTTCTCCCTGGATTACCTGCGTGCAGGCCAGTTCCGCGACACTTATGCCAAATGCCAGGTCTGGCGCCAGGGCCGACGGGTCGCGAACGTGGCAATTACCGCCTGGCAGAGCACCCCGGCAGAACCTATTGCCACCGCCCGTGCGCATTTCAAAATTGAGGAAACGACTCGCCCTTGAAATCCTGGCCTTAGCCCCCAACTTTGATGACAACCCGCCGCCAACCCTCAAGGGTACGGCCACTGCCATCCAATTGGAGTTTGATGACCATGAGTGTGGAAACTCAAAAGGAAACCCTGGGCTTCCAGACCGAGGTGAAGCAACTGCTGCACCTCATGATCCATTCGCTGTATTCCAACAAGGAAATTTTCCTTCGCGAATTGATCTCGAACGCCTCTGACGCTGTCGACAAATTACGTTTCGAAGCCCTGTCCAAGCCTGAGTTGCTGGAAGGTGGCGCCGAACTGAAAATCCGTGTGAGCTTCGATAAAGACGCCAAGACCGTCACCCTCGAAGACAACGGTATCGGCATGAGCCGTGACGATGCGATCACCCACCTGGGTACCATCGCCAAATCCGGCACCGCTGATTTCATGAAGAACCTGTCCGGTGACCAGAAGAAAGATTCGCACCTGATCGGCCAATTCGGTGTGGGCTTCTACTCGGCCTTCATCGTTGCCGACAAGGTTGAAGTGTTCAGCCGCCGCGCCGGCCTTGACGCCAGCCAAGGCGTGCATTGGTCCTCCAAAGGTGAGGGCGAGTTTGAAATCGCCACCATCGATAAAGCCGACCGTGGCACCCGCATCGTGCTGCACCTGAAATCCGCTGAAGATGAGTTCGCTGACGGCTACCGCCTGCGCAATATCATCAAGAAATACTCCGACCACATCGCTCTGCCAATCGAGTTGCCGAAAGAGCAGGCTGCCGCCGAAGGCGAAGAAGCGCCTGCCCAGGAATGGGAAGTGGTCAACCGCGCTAGCGCCCTGTGGACCCGTCCTCGCACTGAGGTGAAGGACGAGGAATACCAGGAGTTCTACAAGCACATCGCCCACGACTACGAAAACCCACTGAGCTGGAGCCACAATAAGGTCGAAGGCAAGCTGGAATACAGCTCGCTGCTCTACGTACCGGCCCGTGCTCCGTTCGACCTGTACCAGCGTGAAGCGCCGAAAGGCCTGAAGCTCTACGTGCAGCGCGTGTTCGTGATGGACCAGGCGGAATCGTTCCTGCCGCTTTACCTGCGCTTCATCAAAGGCGTGGTCGACTCCAATGACCTGTCGCTGAACGTGTCGCGGGAAATCCTGCAGAAAGACCCGATCATCGACTCCATGAAGTCGGCGTTGACCAAGCGCGTCCTCGACATGCTGGAAAAACTGGCGAAGAACGAGCCTGAGCAATACAAAGGCTTCTGGAAAAACTTCGGTCAGGTCATGAAAGAAGGCCCGGCGGAAGATTTCGCCAACAAGGAAAAAATCGCCGGCCTGCTGCGTTTTGCCTCGACTCAGGGCGAAGATGGCGAGCAGGTGGTGTCCCTGGCCGAGTACCTGGCACGCGCCAAGGAAGGTCAGGACAAGATCTACTACCTGACCGGCGAAACCTACGCTCAGGTCAAGAACAGCCCGCACCTGGAAGTCTTCCGTAAGAAAGGCATCGAAGTGCTGCTGCTGACCGACCGTATCGATGAGTGGCTGATGAGCTACCTCAGCGAATTCGACGGAAAGACCTTTGTCGACGTTGCCCGTGGTGACCTGGACTTGGGTAACCTTGACTCCGAAGAAGAGAAGAAGGAAGCCGAAGAAGTCGCCAAGGCCAAAGAAGGCCTGGTTGAGCGGATCAAGACGGCCCTCGGCGATGCGGTCAGTGAAGTGCGGGTTTCCCACCGCCTGACCGACTCCCCGGCGATCCTGGCCATCGGCGAGCAGGACCTGGGCATGCAGATGCGCCAGATTCTCGAAGCCAGCGGCCAGAAGGTTCCGGACTCCAAGCCGATCTTCGAGTTCAACCCGGCTCACCCGCTGATCGAGAAACTCGACGGCGAGCAGAGCGAAGAGCGGTTTGGCGACCTGTCGCACATCCTCTTCGATCAGGCGGCCCTGGCCGCTGGCGACAGCCTCAAGGATCCGGCCGCGTATGTGCGCCGCCTGAACAAGCTGTTGGTTGAACTGTCGGTTTGACCCCGTTGTAGAAAAACCCGCTTCGGCGGGTTTTTTCGTTCTACTGCACCTCAACTGGAGTAAATGATGAGCCAAGTCACTGTGCGTTCCGTGGTCTATCAGATTGATGGCCAGCCTTATGAGAGCCGCCTGGCATTCGATGCCAGCCACCAGGGTCCGTTGCCGGGCTTGTTGATGGCGCCGAACTGGATGGGTGTGAGTGCGGGTGCCGAAGAAATCGCCAAGGCCGTTGCCGGCAAAGGTTATGTGGTGCTGATTGCCGACTTGTACGGGCAAAGTGTGCGCCCGTCGAATGGCGACGAAGCCGGTGCCGCGATGATGCCGTTGAAAAATGATCGCCCGTTGCTGAACAAGCGCATGCAGGCGGCCTTTGAGCAGTTGCAAGGTCAGACCGAAGCCGCAGTGGATACCTCGAAGCTGGCGACCTTTGGTTTCTGCTTTGGCGGTTGCTGCTCCCTGGAGCTGGCACGTACCGGCGCGCCGTTGAAGGCTGCGGTGTCCTTCCACGGCACCCTCGACACGCCGAATCCGGCGGACGCGAAGAACATCAAGGGCTCGGTGCTGGTGCTGCACGGTGCTTCCGACCCGTTGGTGCCAAAAGAGCAACTGCCGGCGTTCGAAGATGAAATGAACGCGGCCGGCGTGGACTGGCAATTGCTGAGCTACGGCGGTGCGGTGCATTCCTTCACTGACCCGGAGGCCAATGTGCCGGGCAAGATGATGTACGACGCGAAGACCGCAGCACGGGCCTTCCAGTCGATGCATAACTTGTTGGATGAAGTGTTCAAGGGCTAACGCTTAAGCGCTTGTTCCGGCCTCATCGAGGGCAAGTCCCTCCCACATGTTGACCGTGTGAATCCGATCAAGTGTGGGAGGGGCGGTGCGAAGATTCGACTTGCCCCCGTTAGCTATCTCAGAGGCAACTCAATTCTTTCAGTTTCACCCGGCACCGTCGGCCAATCCCCAGCGGCCCAGCGCTGCCTGGCCTGCTCGATCTTCAACGGATCGCTCGCGACAAAATTCCAATTGATCCGCCGTGGCCCATCCAGCGGTGCACCGCCAAACACCACCAGGTGGCAATCGCTCCCGGCGCACAGCGTCATCTCCTGTCCTGCCGGCAAGACCACCAGACTCTGCACCTCAAGCGCCTCGCCCTCCAAATGTGCTTCACCCTCCAGCACGTACACCGCCCGTTGCTCATGCTCGTCAGGGATCAGCAGGGTAGTGGCCGTCTGCATCCGCACCTCGGCATACAGCGTGGGCGACAGCACTGGCACTGGCGATTTCAGGCAAAACCCATTGCCGGCGATCATGCGAATCTGCACGCCCAAGTTGTCGCTGATCGGCAGGCTCGCCGCCGGGTGGTGGCTGTAATGGCCGGGCCCGGTTTCATGATCCTTGGGTGACGCAAGCCACACTTGCAACCCATGCAGGCTGAAGCCACTGGCCTTGAGTGCTTCGGGTGTGCGCTCCACATGGGCAATCGCGCTGCCGGCAGTCATCCAGCTGACATCACCCGCTTGCACCTCCTGGTCAGAACCCAAGCTGTCCTTATGCTGCAGCGCACCGTCGAACAGATAGGTGAGAGTGGATAGGCCGATATGCGGATGCTGACGGATATTCATGCCGCTGCCCGCTGGGTACTGGGTGGGCAACATGTGATCAAAGAACACAAAGGGCCCGACGCTACGGCATTCCCGTGAGGGCAAGGGGCGCAGGATCGGCTGGCCTTCGACGTCTTCGGGGCGAGGGCGGATCACGGTGAGGGGGGCATGGTGCGTCCCAGTCTGAGCGGGTTAGGTGTAATTGAGCATAACCCGCTCGACGAGAGGTTGCCGCTATTGGCTGAATGCGCCTTCGGACAGCTGGGTCTCGATATTGATTTCGGCAGTGGTCATCAGCTTGTGCACCGGGCACTTGTCCGCCACGCGATGCAGTTCATCGCGCTGCGCGTCTGTGAGTACGCCCTTGAGGGTCAATTTGACGTTGAGTGTGTATTTGCCTTTTGGCTCTTCGGCGGCGTCGTGGGTGACTTCCACGGTCACGCCGGTCAGCGGGATATCTTTCTTCTGGGCATAGAGCCTGACGGTCAAGGCCTTGCACGACGCCAGTGCGGCATCGAAGTAATCGTGGGGGGAGGGCGCCGAGTCGTCGCCACCCAGGCTCTTGGGCAGGTCGGTAAACAGCTCGTGGTTGCTGATGTTGACGCTGTGGCGGAAGTTTTCAGCGTTCAATGTGTTCACGGTAACAGGCATGGCAAACCTCACAGGGTGGCAGGATGAAGGTCATGCAGTTATAGAGCATGCTGGCACTTCAGTGTTCCGCGTTTTTCCACGATGAACCTCGGCACAGGGCACAAGGTCTACCCGTATTGGCCCCCATTGAGGTTGTACCGTGCCCTGGATCCGCCTGAGTCTTGCCCTATTGCTCGCCGCCGGTAGTCTCGCTGTGCAGGCGCGTGACTATGCCTACAGCGACGCCCACCTGCATTACGTGGATTTTTTCCAGGAAACTGCCGGCATGGATAAATTGCTCAAGGCCATGGCCGAGAATCACATCGAGCATGTGATGATTTCCGGCATTCCCGTTGCGAAGAAATGGCACGAAGACGAGCCCAAACGCCCGCGCTACTACGCCGGTGATGACGCCGATGCCTATTGGTACAGCGCCACTGACGTCATCGTCGCTGCGGCCGTGAACAAGCTCACCCCAGAACAGCGCCAGCGTTTTCATCCGTTTCTAAGCGGCTTCAATCCCAACGACAAGAACTCTGATGCCCATATCCAACGCATGCTCGACCTTAATCCAGGGCTCTGGCAGGGCATTGGAGAGGTGTTCACCCGTCACGATGACCTCACCGCGCTTACCTCAGGCGATACCCCGCGTGCCAATAACGAGGCAATGACGCGGATATACCACCTGGCCGCCGAAAACGACCTGCCGGTAATGCTGCACTCGAACATCACCTCCAAGCGCGAGCGTAACCCGCTGTATTTGGCTGAGATCGAAGAGCCGTTGCGCAACCACCCGCACACCCGTTTTATCTGGGCCCATGCCGGTACCAGCAAGGAAATTCACCGTCATCAGGTCCAGATGGACTTCCTGCTGCCCACGTTAAGCCGGATGCTGGAGGCTTATCCCCATCTGTATATCGACCTGTCCTGGAGCATGCTCACGCCGTATTTGCTGGACGATGCGGGTCAGCCTCGGCCGGAGTGGGTAAAGCTGGTGGAGCGCTTCCCGGAGCGTTTTATGCTGGGCTCGGACGTCGTAGGGCGTTTCAATAAGCTGGGTAAGGAAATGCGCCGCTTTGATCCCTTCCTCGATGCATTGCCCGAAGACGTCGCCCACAAGGTTGCACGGGATAACTTCCTGGCCATTCTGCCTAAACCACCTCGCGATGGTGGCGCACGTTGATATCGCGTTTTCGTCTTACGCAAATACAGTAGAGCGCCGATAACTTCCAGGAGACCGGCTGCAGGTGAATGCAGCGCTTTTGGAAGGATCCAGGCAATGAATATCCGTAGTTTGAATATTGCCCCGCGCGCCGGTTTGGGCTTTGGCGTGCTGGCGGTGATGGTGTTTGCTCTGGGCGGCTTTGCGCTGCTGCAGATGGCCAACATGCGCCAGCAGTCGGATCAGGTGGAAAACAACTGGCTGCCCAGCGTGATGGCAGTGGGGGAGATGAGCCAGGACGTGTTGCGCATTCGCGCGCTGACCTTGCGCTTGCTGGTCACCCGCGATCCCCAGGCCGTGGCGCAGAACGAGCAGAAAATCACCGAGATCAAAGCCGCGCTGCATAACGCCGAAGGGCTGTACGAAGCGTTGATCGTATTGCCCGAGGAGCGTGTGTTGTTTGATCGACTCAAGGTCGAGGAACAGCGCTACCTGCAGCGCCAGGAGCAGGTGGTGGCGCTGTCCAAGGCTAACCGGCTGGAGGAAGCGATTCAGGTGGTCAACGGTGAGATGAATCAGCTGGCTGACGAAATGGCACTGACCTTGCGATCCCTGGTTAATCTAAACAAGGCCAGTGCCAACGAAGCGGCAAAGCAGGCACAGCATGTATTCAGCCAGTCGCGAACTTGGGTGATCGCCATGGTTGCCCTGGCCGCGCTGGTCACCATCGGCCTGGCGGTCTGGCTGACCCGCAGTATCGTGTTGCCACTGGCTCAGTCGCTCAAAGTTGCCCAGAACGTTGCCAGCGGCGATCTGACTGGGGAAATCATCCTCAGTGGCAAGGATGAACCCGCGCGTTTGCAGCGGGCGCTCAAGGGTATGCAGGACACCTTGCGTGACACCATCCGGCGTATCTCGGAGTCTTCGAGCCAACTTGCGTCGGCGTCCGAGGAGCTCAGCTGCGTTACCGAGGATGCCACCCGTGGTTTGCACCAGCAAAGCCAGGAAATCGAACAGGCCGCAACGGCGGTCAACCAGATGACGGCCGCGGTGGAGGAGGTGGCGAGCAATGCTGTGGCCACGTCACAGGCATCTCGCGAGTCTGACCGTATCGCCCAGCAAGGGCGTGAGCAGGTGCATCAAACGGTAGTGTCGATTGAGGCACTGGCCTCGGATGTGACCGCCAATGCGACCCAGGTCGAGGACTTGGCTCAGAAGGTCTATGGCATTAGCAAGGTGCTGGATGTGATTCGTTCGATTGCCGAGCAGACCAATCTGTTGGCGCTGAATGCTGCCATTGAGGCTGCGCGGGCAGGTGATGCGGGGCGCGGCTTTGCGGTGGTCGCCGACGAGGTGCGCGCGTTGGCTCATCGCACTCAGCAGTCGACGCAGGAAATCGAGCAGATGATCGGTGGGATTCAGCAAGGTACGGAGCAAGCCGTCAGTTCAATGCAGCAGAGCAACACCCGGGCGCGTTCCACCTTGGACATCGCCAAGTCGGCGGGGACGGCGCTGGAGGCAATTGCATCGGCGTTCACGCTGATCAATGAGCGCAACCTGGTGATTGCCAGTGCGTCTGAACAGCAGGCGGCGGTGGCGAGGGAGGTGGATCGCAACTTGATGAATATCCGCGACCTGGCGCATCAGACGTCCGCCGGAGCTAATCAGACCAGTGCGGCGAGTCAGGAGTTGTCGCGGTTGGCGGTGGATTTGAATTCGATGGTGGCGCGGTTTTCGGTGTAGTGCGCAGGTTGGGTGTATGTCCGTTGTTCAGGTAACGGATGTATACCCGGTCAACTCCAGTCTTCCATAAAAAAGCCCCGAACCAGTCGGGGCTTTTTCAGTGGATCAAGCTACAGGTCTTACTTACCCTGCCAGCGCTTCAGTACCAAGGTGGCGTTAGTGCCACCGAAGCCGAAGCTGTTGCTCATCACTGTGTCGATCTTGGCGTTTTCAACGGTCTTGGTCAGGATCGGCATATCGGCGACGACCGGGTCGATCTCGTCGATGTTGGCCGAACCGGCCATGAAGTTGCCTTCCATCATCAGCAGGCAGTAGATCGCTTCGTGAACGCCAGCGGCGCCCAGGGAGTGACCCGACAGGCTCTTGGTGGAGCTGATGGCCGGAGCCTTGTCGCCGAATACCGCACGTACACCTTCCATTTCCTTGGCGTCGCCGACCGGAGTCGAGGTGCCGTGGGTGTTCAGGTAGTCGATTGGGGTATCTACAGTGGACATGGCCATCTGCATGCAACGGATAGCGCCTTCACCGCTCGGGGCAACCATGTCGTAGCCGTCGGACGTCGCGCCGTAGCCAACGATTTCCGCGTAGATCTTGGCACCACGGGCCAGAGCGTGTTCCAGCTCCTCGACCACCACCATGCCGCCACCGCCGGCGATGACGAAGCCGTCACGCTTGGCGTCGTAGGCGCGGGAGGCCTTTTCCGGGGTTTCGTTGTACTGGGTGGACAGCGCGCCCATGGCGTCGAACAGGAACGACTGGCTCCAATGTTCTTCTTCACCGCCGCCGGCGAACACGATGTCCTGCTTGCCCAGCTGGATCTGCTCTACCGCAGTACCGATGCAGTGAGCACTGGTGGCGCAGGCGGAGGAGATCGAGTAGTTCACGCCCTTGATGGCGAACGGTGTGGCCAGGCAGGCCGAAACGGTGCTGCCCATGGTCCGCGTTACACGGTACGGGCCAACGCGCTTCACGCCTTTCTCGCGCAGGATGTCCAGCGCTTCCATCTGGTTCAGGGTGGATGCGCCGCCCGAACCGGCGATCAGGCCGGTGCGTACGTTCGATACCTGGTCTTCGCTCAGGCCGGAGTCGGCGATGGCATCTTTCATGGCCAGATAGGCGTAGGCGGCAGCGTGGCCAACGAAGCGATAGATCTTGCGATCGATCAGTTCTTCGAGGGGCAGGTCGATGGAGCCGGAAACCTGGCTACGCAGACCCATTTCGGCATATTCCGGGTTGAAGCGGATGCCAGGGCGACTTGCACGCAGGTTAGCGGTGACGGTCTCTTTGTCATTGCCCAGGCAAGAAACGATGCCCAGACCAGTGATAACGACGCGGCGCATGCGGATAACCCTTAAAAGTTGTCAGTGGAAGTGAATACGCCGACCCGAAGGCCTTCGGCAGTATAGATCTCGCGACCGTCGACGCTCACCGAACCATCGGCGATGGCCAGGTTCAGCTTGCCCTTGAGGACGCGCTTGATCTGAATGTTGTAGGTGACTTTCTTGGCGGTCGGCAGGACCTGGCCAAAGAACTTCACTTCGCCCGAACCCAGGGCGCGGCCGCGGCCTGGCAAACCCTGCCAGCCGAGGAAGAAGCCGACCAGTTGCCACATGGCGTCGAGGCCCAGGCAACCTGGCATCACAGGGTCGCCTTCGAAATGGCAGGCGAAGAACCACAGGTCCGGGGTGATATCCAGCTCGGCGACCAATTCACCTTTGCCGTACTTGCCACCCTCTTCACTGATATGGGTGATGCGATCCACCATCAGCATGTTCGGGGCGGGCAGTTGCGCGTTACCTGGGCCGAACAGCTCACCGCGACTGCAGCGCAGCAGGTCTTCCCGAGTAAAGGCGTTTTGTTTGGTCATGCGAGCTCCTCAATAATCCCATGCGGCAGGGTAGGGCAAATCTTCCCGAACCGAATGAAGCGTTCATGCCTCATGTCGGCAGCCTACACATAGACTATTGCGTTGTAGTGAAAGTCACAGCGTTAGGCACTGAATGTACACTTGTTCACTGAAATTTTAAACCGGGCCCGTTTGAGGGGCCCGTTCGGGTGCCTAAGACTGCCGCACTTTCGTCTTTCACGCCAGTCGGACTTGGTTGATGGCGCACCGCTATTGCACCCAACGCTGCAGGATTTGCTGTAAATCCGTACGTTTGAACGGCTTGGCCAGGTAATCGTTCATGCCCGCCGCCAGGCAGGCTTCGCGGTCGCCCTGCAAGGCGTTGGCGGTGAGAGCGATGATTGGCAGGTCGGCACACCCTGGCAACTGGCGAATCTGCCGGGTGGCTTCGTAGCCATCAATCAGCGGCAGTCGGCAATCCATCAGGATCGCCGTGAAAATTAGGCTCTCGGCACTGCGGATCGCTTCGGCACCGTCAGTGGCCAGGCTCACTTCGAACCCCAGGCTGCGCAGCATCGCTTCCACCACGGTGCGGTTGACCGGATTGTCCTCCACCAGCAACACATGGCGGCCATCACCAGCACTGTGTTTGCCCTCAGCATTCTGGGCCACCGCGGGCAGGCTTTGTTGATCCAGCGCCAGTGGAATTTCCAGGGTAAACACCGAGCCACGGCCTTCTTCGCTCTGAGCGCGGAGGGTGCCGCCCATGCGCTCGGCCAGGGTGCGGGCGATGGGAAGTCCCAGCCCGGTGCCGCCGTAACGTCTTGAAATGGAACTGTCGGCCTGCTGGAACGCATCGAACATCAATTCCAGGCGTTCCGTGGAAATTCCGATGCCACTGTCACGCACGGTGCAGGTGAACCACACAAGCTCATGGTCGAGGGTTTGCCAATGGGGTTCGACGCTGACGCTGCCGTGCTCGGTGAACTTCAAGGCATTGCCGATCAGGTTCACCAGAATCTGGCGGATCCGCGTCGGATCCCCCCGCACTCGGAGTGCATCCATGCCCGGCGGGATCGGCAGCTTGAGCACCAGCCCACGCTGCTGCGCGCTGTGCTGGAAGGCCTGGGCGCAACTGTTGATCAGGTCGGCCAGGTTGAACGAAATATGTTCCAGCTCCAGGGCCTCGCGTTCGATGCGCGAGAAGTCGAGGATATCGTTGATCACTTTGAGCAGATGCTCGGTGGACTCGGAGGCCAGCGCCGCGTATTCAGTCTGCTCCTCGGTCATCTCGGTGGTTTCCAGCAGTTGCAGCATGCCCAGTACGCCGTTCATCGGCGTGCGCAGTTCGTGGCTCATCATCGCCAGGAAGTCTGACTTCGCATTGTTGGCACGCTCGGCTTCTTCGCGGGTCTGGATCAGTTGCGCCATGGCCTGCTGCTGTTCACGACTGGCCTGGTTGAGGCCTTCGGCCAAATTGTTGATGTGCCTCGAAAGGTCGCCCAGCTCTGAATCATCCACAATCGGCAGTGGCGTCTTGTAGTCGCCTTGCTGGATCGCCTTGACGGCATTACCCATGGCGCTGATCGGTTGCGACAGGCTGGCGGCCAGGCGCCTGGCGAGCAAGAAGGTAAACAGCAGGGCGAACAACGCCAGGATGCCCGCCTTGAACAGAATCTCCTGTTGGCGCTGGCTGAAGGCGTCATTGGACATGCCGACAATCACCCGTCCCAGGTAATCCGCGCGCGGCGCCTTGGATTCGTTGAGGTTGTCCTCGAAAAAGTCGTTGCCCAGCTGGATATGTTGCAGGCGGATCGGCGCCTGGAAGACTTTCACCGACAGCGAGCGGTCGTGTTTCTCCGACGGCTGCTCGACGTACACCAGAATGTTTTCGTTGCTGTCCTGAATCTCCAGGAAGCGCACATGGGGCGTGGCCAATGTCGCGCGCAGCAGGCTATCAAGCACATCGTTGTTGCCTGAGATCACGCCGTATTCGGTGGCGGGCGCGAGCTGGTTGGCGATCAGTTGGCCCGTGTGGTCCAGTTCCTGGCGCAGGTCCTGGATACGCACGAAAGTGAAAAAGCTGATCAGCAGCAACGTCAGCAACAGTGCCGGACCCAGGGTGATGAGCTGGGTGCGTGTGTTGATGTCCCAACGACGACGCAAGGTCATGGGCGTTTTTCTCCTTCTGCCAATCGGGCGGCGACTCTGGCTTCGTCCACCTGTTCAATGCCCAGTGAGCGCGCGACTTGCGGGTTGCCCAAGACTTTGAAATGTTCTGGATACAGTGATCGTGGCCAACTGGCCGGCGGCTGGTCCAGCAAGCGGTCGAGTACCGCCAGCCAGTCGGCCTGGTCGCTGTAGGTGCTGGCCAGGCTGCCGGCGCGCACAAACCCGGCATTCGGGCCCACCAGCGGTAATTGCTGGGCGTAGCTGCTCAACAGCAGGTTTTTCACGGTCTTTGGGTTGTACAGTTGCGGGTCGTCGAGGCCCAGCAGTACGTGGCTGCTCCTGAACAGGTTTTGCAGTGGGCGGCTGTCGTTTGTGTTGTCCCAGCGCTGAGGTTCGATGGCCAGCTCCAGCGCCTCTGCATAGCGGCGTAGCTCGGGCAGCAGGAATTCGCTCTCGGTGCTGTAGAGCACACCGATGCGCTGCGCCTGGGGCAGGATGCTGGTGATCAGGCGCAGTTGGCGTTCCAGCGGTGGGTCGCTCCACAACAGGCTGATCCGCGCGTGCCGCGAGGCCTCCGGACGTTGGTGGGCTTGTAGCCGACTGATGCGCATCACCAGGGTCGGCGGGCCTTGTAGGTCCTGCAGACGCCAGTCCAGGCCAGGCAGGTCCAGCAGGATCAAGCGCGTACTGGAGGGCAAGCGGCTGGGCGCGGGCAAGTCCTTGAGAGGGGTGAAAGTAACGTGGTCTTCGGGGCGTTGCTGGGCCAGGGCCCGGGCAAAGGCTTGCACGCCTGCACCGTCTTCGTCTGCGGTCAGCAGGATTTCGGCGCTCCACGCCGGTGCGGCCAGCAACAGGCAGGCCAGCAGCACGGCGCGTCGGCAGCACTTATAGATAAAGAAGCGGGTCATCCGTGACGAGTCGCCCATGTCAGAACTCTAGCTCCGCGCTGAAGTATAGGACGTGGCGATGGTCGTAAGTGTTGTCGGCCCAAGTGGTGGGCTGGTTATCGAGGCGTTCTTGCAGCATGCCGGCCAGCTCCACGTTGGCGTTGCCCAGGGCAATGCGCTTGGCCACCCGCAGGTCGACCCGTTCGAAGCGATATTGGTTGAGTGCGTCATCGCCATAGTAGAACAGCGCGCTGGACCAGCCGCGGCCCCATTCGCGCAACCAGCCGGCGGAGCCACTGTTGCGCGCCGTCTGGGCTTTGTCCAGAGGGTTGCTGGTGGCGGCGTCGACGTAAGCATAGGTCAGCCGCAGGCGATCGGCGCTGCTCACCCGCCAATCGAATTGCGACTCGGCCCCGGTAAACCGCGAACTGTTGGCGTTGCTGGCGATGTACTGGTTGTTGCGCAGGGGCGAGCTGATCATGTCGGTGATTTCGTCATAGAACAGTTTCACGTCCATGGTCAGCCCGAGATCGGCAAAGAACCCGTTGTATCCCAGTTCCCGCGAGCGCATCAGTTCCTTGTCCAAATTGCCCGGGCCCCGGGTCTTCACGAAGTACTGCCCGGAGTTCTGCCCGTAGGCCGGGGAGCTGAGGTTGGTGACGCGATAGCTCCAGTTGACGTTGTTCTCGAACATGTCCGGTGAACGGATGGCTTCGGAATACACCGCGCGCAGGCCGTGGCGCGGGTTGATCAAATAGTTGACCGCCACTCTTGGCGTGAGTGAGTGGCCACTCAGTTGTGTGTCTTCGAACATGGCGCCGCCTTGGAGCAGCCAATGCTCGCTGGCGCGCCATTCCAACTGGCCGAACAGGCGCCAAGTGGTGTCGTCCAGGGTGCCGTTGAAGTAGGTGTCGGAATCGGCGCGGTCGTAGCGGTAGTTCATGCCGCTGACCAGGCGCAGGCTGTCGGACAGGCTGAGGGTGTCTTGAATCTCCAGGTCGTAACGGCTTTCGCGAGTGCTCTGGTCGATGTCACCGCACACACTCTGGTTCGCGCCGTTACGCCATTGGTCCAGCACCTGATTGGCCAGGGCTTGCTCGGCGGCACTGCCCGGCGGTGCGGTGCCTTGGCTGTAGGTGTCCATGTGCCGGGCCAGCAGTTCGGCGTAATTTGGGTTCAATTGCCACAACTGGGTCAGCTCGGGGCTGAACGAGACTTTGGCGTCGCAGGCCTTCCAAATTTGCCGGCGATTCCATTGCTGGGCCGAGCCTTGGATATACAGGCTGTGCTCGGGATTTAAGTCGATGTTCCAGCGCAGGGAGCCGGCGTAGTCCTTGGCCGCGACGTCGGAGTTGTTACCGCCTTCGGTAATCCCGGCAAATACTGGGGTGTAGGTATACGGACGCTGATTGGTGCCTTCCTTGGCATCCAGTTGCCAGTCGATGCTCTGCTGCGCGTTCAACGTCTGGCTCATTGCCAGGCTGAAGCGGTTGAGGCGGCGACTGTCGCGGCGATCAGCACCGGCGGCATCGCTGTCGAAGCCATCGTCCTGCTGCCCGGACAGGGACAGGCGCAAATCACCGGTTTCCCAGCCCACGCCCTGGCTGGCATAGAAGTCGTTGATCCCACGTTCGCCCCGAATCACCTTTACCCGTGAGCCGTGGCTGTTAGCCGGTGACCGCGTAAGGATATTGACCACCGCCATCAACGCATTGGCGCCGTAGCTGACGGTGTTCGGGCCCCGGAAGACTTCGATACGCTCGATATCCTCCATGGCCACAGGAATATCGCTCCAGTCCACCGTGGCGAGGCCGGCGCGGTATACCGAACGCCCGTCGATCAACACCTGCATGCGCCGCGCATCGTTGGCACTGGTGCCGTGGTAGTTCACTGCAGCCTGATTGCCGGTGGTGTAGCCGACCATCATTCCCGGCACCAGGCGCAGCAGTTCGCTGATGTCCCGTGCGCCGCTGGCTTTGATCAGCTCGCTATCGATCACGGTCATGCTGCCGGGTACGGCGGCGGCCGATTGCTTGAGGCGTGTGGCGGTCAATACCTGCGGCAGCGGCTGGCTGTCGAGGAACAGATCGTCAGCCAGCACTGATGTACTGCACAACAGCAATAGCAGTAGAGACGAATGGGAAGAAGGGCCCAAATACACGACACGGCCTTGATAATGACGGATAGCCGCCCATGTTAACTGAGGCTGGGGTATTTGCCAGTCAGTGCCTTTGCAATTACGTCACACGAGTAGGGCATTTTCCCACAGACGCACGAATTGAAACGGGGGCTGGCCGCAAGCGGGTCGCTCCGTATAATGCCGCCATCGCCACTGGTATGGATTAACGGATTGCATATGACTGAGCAGCGCCCTATTGCGGTCCTGGGAGGCGGGAGTTTTGGTACCGCCGTGGCTAACCTGCTGGCCGAGAACGGTCACGCGGTGCGTCAGTGGATGCGCGATCCCGAGCAGGCCGAGGCCATCCGCGTGCATCGGGAAAACCCTCGTTACCTCAAAGGCATCAAGATTCATCCGGCGGTCCAGCCGGTCACCGATCTGTTGGCTACCCTGACGGACTGCGATCTGTGCTTTGTCGCGCTGCCCTCCAGCGCCTTGCGCTCGGTGTTGGCGCCCCATGCCGAACGTCTGGCAGGCAAGATGCTGGTCAGCCTGACCAAGGGCATCGAGGCGCAAACCTTCAAGTTGATGAGCGAAATCCTTGAAGAAATCGCGCCCCAGGCGCGTATTGGCGTGTTGTCCGGGCCGAATCTCGCGCGGGAAGTCGCCGAGCACGCGCTGACCGCCACTGTGGTCGCCAGCGAAGACGAAGCCCTGTGCGAACGTGTCCAGGCGGTGCTGCATGGCCGTACTTTCCGCGTGTATGCCAGTAGTGATCGTTTCGGCGTCGAGTTGGGCGGTGCGCTCAAGAACGTCTACGCCATCATCGCCGGTATGGCAGTGGCGCTGGGCATGGGCGAAAACACCAAGAGCATGCTGATCACCCGCGCACTGGCGGAAATGACGCGCTTTGCGGTGAACCAAGGCGCCAACCCGATGACATTCCTCGGCCTTGCAGGCGTCGGCGACCTGATCGTTACGTGTTCGTCGCCGAAAAGTCGCAACTACCAGGTGGGTTTCGCCCTAGGCCAGGGGCTGAGCCTCGAAGACGCGGTGACGCGTCTGGGGGAAGTGGCCGAAGGCGTCAACACTCTCAAGGTACTGAAAGCCAAGGCCCAGGAAGTGGGCGTGTACATGCCGCTGGTCGCGGGGTTGCACGCGATCCTGTTTGAAGGGCGCACTTTGAACCAGGTTATCGAGTTGCTGATGCGCGCCGAGCCGAAAACCGATGTCGACTTTATTTCCACCAGTGGTTTCAACTGAGGAACGCGTCATGAACGATCCGAAAGCAGCCCCCAAGTACGAATCCATTGTCCTGCGCATCCTGTGGATGCTGGTGTTTGCCCTGGTGTGGCAAGTGGCGCAATTCATTCTCGGCGCGTTGGTCGTGGTGCAACTGATCTATCGACTGATCTACGGCGCGCCGAACCTGGGCCTGATGAATTTTGGCGACAGCCTCAGCCAGTTCCTGGCGCAGATCGGCCGTTTCGGCAGCTTCCATAGCGAGCAGAAGCCTTGGCCGTTCGCCGACTGGCCAACCCCGCGCGCGCCCGAGGGCGAAGCCGCTCACAGCGTACCGCCGGCGCCGCACCCTGTGCGCGATGAAGAGCCGAAACTGTGAAACTGTGGATTTTGCGCCACGGCGAGGCAGAAGGGCATGCCCGCACCGACGCCGAACGTAACCTTACTGAGCATGGCCGTGGCGAAGTGTTGCGCAGTGCCGCGCATCTGATTGGCCAACCGCTCAGCGCCATTATTGCCAGCCCCTATGTGCGGGCGCAGCAAACCGCGCAATTGGTACGCGACGTGTTGGGGTTCGAGCCAGAAGTCCGCACCGTGTCTTGGCTGACACCGGAGGGCAACCCACTGCAGGTGCTGGAAAAGCTCGACACGGATGACAATGTGCTGCTGGTCAGTCATCAGCCCTTGGTCGGCAGCTTGATCAGCTTT
This sequence comes from Pseudomonas sp. H1_D04, assembly GCF_054683855.1. Classification (NCBI taxonomy): domain Bacteria; kingdom Pseudomonadati; phylum Pseudomonadota; class Gammaproteobacteria; order Pseudomonadales; family Pseudomonadaceae; genus Pseudomonas; species Pseudomonas sp. H1_D04. The sequence continues at coordinate 241,614 of NZ_CP162826.1, read as the reverse complement.
TTGCAGCACGGCCATCAGCGCCAGCCAGAGCCGATGTACACCGCCAGCCTGGCGGAATTGGAGGGTGACTTCCCGCTGGCCGGGCTGATGAGTCTGGTAAGTGTGAAGAACCCGTAGGCAATACCGCTGCTTTGTGTGTGCTATACAGTCAACCAAGCAAGTGCTTGGTTGGCTATGGTCGGACCACAAAGGAGCGCGTCCCATGCCCGTCGCTGTTCGTATGCCGTTGCAGCTCTTCTTCGAACGTGAAGCGCGACACCCGCGCCAGGCTTATCTGGTTCAACCCGTTGGCGGGGGCGAGGTGCAGACCCTCACCTGGGGCGACGTTGGCCAACAGGCTCGTCGCGCTGCGCACTGGCTGCGCGCCAGGGAGCTTCCTCAGGGCTCGCACATTGCCCTGATCTCGAAAAACTGCGCCCACTGGATCATCGCTGATCTGGCAATCTGGATGGCGGGGCATGTTTCGGTCCCTCTTTACCCCAATCTCACCGCCGATTCCGTTGGTCACGTACTCACTCATTCCGAGGCGGCGCTGGTGTTTGTCGGCAAGCTCGATGATTGGCCTACCATGGCCCCCGGCGTTCCGGACGGTGTTGCGACCATCAGCCTGCCGCTGTGCCCACCCGGCGAGTTCGACTTCACGTGGGCAGACCTGCAAACCTGCTCACCGATCCAGGACAGCCCCACACCCGTTGCCTCTGAACTGGCTACTGTCATCTACACGTCTGGCACCACGGGCTTGCCCAAGGGCGTGATGCACAGCTTCGGCACCCTGGGGTTTGCCGCCACACACGGTACTGAGTTGTTTGGCCTGGGGGAGGGCGACCGGCTGCTGTCGTACCTGCCGCTGTGCCATGTGGCTGAGCGGATGTTTGTAGAGATGGCCTCAATCTACACCGGGCAAACGGTATTTTTCGCCGAGAGCCTGGATACCTTTCTGACGGATTTGCGCAGGGCGAGGCCTACAGCGCTGTTTGGTGTGCCGCGTATCTGGACCAAATTCCAGCTGGGTGTTTACAGCAAAATCCCTGAAAAACGCCTGGACACCCTGCTGCGGCTGCCGTTTATCGGCAAGCGCGTAGGCCGCAAGGTGCTCGCCGGCCTCGGATTGGATGCACTGCGAATTGCGTTGTCCGGTGCCGCGCCGGTTCCCGAGGCGTTGCTGCGATGGTATCAACGCCTGGGCCTGGATGTGCTGGAGGTGTATGGCATGACCGAGAGCTGCGGCTATTCCCATGTGTGTCGTCCCGGCCAGCAGACAATCGGCTGGATCGGCCTGCCGTGCCCCGGTGTGGAAGTGCGCATCGATGCGTCGGGTGAGGTGCAGGTGCGCAGCGGCGCGACCATGCTCGGCTATTTCAAGGATCCTGGAAAAACCGCTGAAACCCTTACTGGGGACGGCTTCCTGCGCACGGGCGATAAAGGTGAGCAGGACGCTGAGGGTCGCCTGCGCTTGACCGGACGCCTCAAGGAGATCTTCAAGACCAGCAAGGGCAAATACGTGGCTCCGGCGCCGATTGAGAACCGTCTGGCGGAGCACGCGCGCATCGAACAAGTCTGCGTGGTGGGCGATGGCCTTGGCGCGCCAATCGGTTTGTGTGTGCTGTCAGCGCAGGACCAGGACCGGCAAGCGCTTGGCGCCAGCCTCGAACGCTGGCTGGAGCAGGTCAACCAGACGCTGGATAAACATGAGCGTTTGCGCCGTTTGGTGGTGGTCAAGGACAACTGGGTAGTGGAGAACGGCTTTCTGACCCCGACCTTGAAGATCAAGCGCAACGTGATCGAATCGACTTACGGTCCACAGTTTCAGGACTGGAGCGAGCGTTCCGAGGCGGTTGTGTGGCAGGATTAGGGTCATCATAAAACCAACAAGGACAACCGCATGAGCCTGTGGCGTACCCAACCGAATATCGAACAACTCAACGCCATCCAGAAAAACACCATCGGTGAACTGCTGGATATTCGCTTTGAAAGCTTCGACGACGAATCCCTGACCGCCAGCATGGTGGTTGATCACCGCACCCATCAACCTTACGGCCTGCTGCACGGCGGCGCTTCGGTGGTGCTGGCCGAAAGCGTTGGCTCTATGGCGGCTTACCTGTGCGTCGACGCCAGCAAGTTCTATTGCGTGGGCCTGGAGGTCAACGCCAATCACCTGCGTGGCGTGCGCAGTGGGCGAGTGACTGCGGTGGCCAGGGCGATCCATATCGGGCGCACCACCCAGGTGTGGGATATCCGCCTGACCACGGAAGATGGCAAGGCCAGCTGCGTTTCACGTCTGACCATGGCCGTGGTTCCGCTGGGCGAGAACCCGCCGGCACGATAGGCGTGGCGTGAGTGTCATCATTCCTGGCAGTTACAGTCATTGCTGTACTGCCCAGGCATGGTGACAATCAATTTCTGTTTTTGTAGATGGGTCCGGTATGTCGCAGCATGTGTTTTTTACTCACGCCAATGGCTTCCCTTCGGCCACCTACGGCAAGCTGTTTGCCGCCTTGGCGCCGGAGTACGCAGTGGCTCACCTGCCGCAGCACGGTCACGACCCCAGGTTCCCGGTGGACGATAACTGGCAGAATCTGGTGGACGAGTTGATCCACCATCTGGAGCAGCAGCCGGAGCCGGTATGGGGTGTGGGCCACTCTCTGGGCGGTGTGTTGCATTTGCACGCCGCCATGCGTTGCCCACAGTTCTATCGCGGCGTGGTGATGCTCGATTCGCCAGTGCTGACCCGCGCGGACCGCTGGGTGATCCGCGCCGCCAAGCGTTTCGGCTTTATCGATCGCCTGACCCCGGCCGGCCGCACGCTGGGCCGTCGTGAAGAGTTCAGCGACATCGACGCCGCGCGTAGTTACTTCGCTGGCAAGACCCTGTTCCGTGGCTTCGACCCGGAATGTTTCGACGCGTACTTGCAACACGGGCTTTACCAGGCGGGTGATCGCCTGCGCCTGCGCTTCGACCCAGCCACCGAAATCAGCATCTACCGTGGCGTACCCCACACCAGCCCCGGCCAGGTGCGCCAACTGAAGGTGCCGCTGGCAGTGGTGCGTGGCCGCCAGAGCCGGGTAGTGATGCGTCACCACGCCAGCGGGGTCGACCGTCTGCCCATGGGTGAAATGCTCACCATGCCCGGTGGCCATATGTTCCCACTCGAACGCCCTCAGGACACCGCGACCTTGATCAAAACCCTGTTCACTCGCTGGGAAGCCCGTGAGCGCAGTTGCGCATGAGCACGCCGGTCGAAGAAGTGCGCCTGAGCCTGCCTCATATCGAATTGGCGGCCCATCTATTTGGCCCCGAGGATGGCTTGCCAGTGATTGCCCTACATGGCTGGCTGGACAATGCCAACAGCTTTGCGCGTCTGGCGCCCAAGCTTTCAGGGTTGCGTATCGTGGCCCTGGACATGGCGGGCCATGGGCATTCCGCGCATCGTCCTACGGGTGCCGGATATGCCTTGTGGGATTACGTCCACGATGTACTGCAAGTCGCCGAGCAACTGGGTTGGAAACGTTTTGCATTACTTGGCCACTCCCTCGGAGCCATCGTTTCCCTGGTACTGGCCGGCGCGTTGCCGGAGCGGGTAACGCACTTGGGTTTGATCGACGGCGTGATCCCACCCACCGCCAGTGGTGAGAACGCTGCGGAACGTTTGGGCATGGCATTGCAGGCGCAATTGAACCTGCAGGGCAAGCGCAAACCGGTCTACAGCACCCTGGATCTAGCGGTCGAAGCGCGCATGAAAGGCTTGGTCGCCGTCAGCCGTGAAGCCGCAGAGCTACTGGCCCAGCGCGGTTTGATGCCGGTTCCGGGTGGTTACACCTGGCGTACGGACAGTCGTCTCACCCTGGCTTCGCCGATGCGTCTGACCGATGAGCAGGCAATGGCCTTCGTGCGGCGAGTGGGTTGCCCTACGCAGTTGGTGGTTGCCGCCGACGGTATGTTGGCGAAACATCCTGACTTGCTTTCCCAGCTGCCCTTTGCGGTAACCACGCTGCCAGGTGGCCATCATTTGCACCTGAATGATGAGCCCGGCGCAGTCCTTGTTGCAGACTGTTTCAATCGGTTCTTCTCCGCGCCTTGACTTGGGGCGGTCAACTGCCGAGGCTGGGCAGATTGAAAGGGAGTCAACCATGAATGTTTTCAACACCGCTACGACCTCCAATGGCCAGGGCTTTTTGAGCTTATGAGCGTGCGTAACGGATGTATCCGTATCCTGGGGCTGAGCCTGCTCAGCCCAATGGTATTCGCCGCCGACCTGCCGGGCAGCCAGGACCTGCCCACCGTGGCCCGACAGGTCGACACACAAATTGTCGATTACCGTCCCGCCGAAGAAAAAGAACGCATCTATCCCATGGGTGCGATCCGCAAGATCAGTGGCCAACTGCGCTATGAAGGCCAGGCCACCGCCCGGGGCCAAACCACAGCCATCACCTATGAACTGCCCGCTGAACACAGCTCCAGCGCCGCGTTCACCGCGACCCGCGAAGCGTTGCAGGCAAAGGGTGCACAGCTGTTGTTCTGGTGTAAGGCCCGCGACTGCGGCGAGAGCAGCCTGTGGGCCAATGAGGTGTTCGGCAACGCCAAGCTGGTCGGCGCCGATGGCCAGCAGGAATACCTGCTGTTGCGTCTGGCCGCACCGCAGGACAATTCCTTGGTGGCGTTGTACGGCATCACCCGAGGCAACCGCCGTGCCTATCTGCATGTGGAACAACTGGACGCCAGCGCACCGCTGGGTGACCTGCTGCCCACCTCCGCGACCCTCTTGCGCGAATTGAAAAGCACCGGCGAACTGGATTTCCCAGCGCTGGGCGCCGAGCCTGACGACACCTGGTTGACCCTTATCTCCCGTGGCTTGAACCTCGATACCACCCTGCGCGTCAGCTTGACCGGCACCCACGCCGAAGCCTGGCGCCAGGCTTTGGTCGAAAAAGGCGTGCGCGCTGCGCGCCTTGAAACCGGAACCGCTGAAACCAAAGGTTTGCACCTGCATCTGATACGCTGACCCATATAAGGCGAACGGACCCGAGCCGTTCGCCTAAGCTTTCTTCCTACAGCCTTTTTCCGAGATACCCCATGCTCAATAACGATCGCCTGCTGGTGCAAATCCTGCTGCTGGTGCTCTTTGGTGCCAGTTTCTGGGTGATGGCGCCGTTCTGGTCGGCGCTGTTCTGGGGCGCCGTTCTGGCGTTCGCCAGTTGGCCACTGATGGTGCTGCTGACGCGATGGTTGGGTGGCCGTGAATCCCTGGCTGCCGGCATCCTGACGCTGGGCTGGATGCTGTTGGTGGCGGTGCCGCTGGTGTGGCTGGGATTCAACCTGGCGGACCATGTGCGCGATGCGGTGGCGTTGATCAAGGATATCCAGGTAGACGGGCTGCCCGAGGCACCGAACTGGCTGGGCTCAATTCCCTTTGTGGGTGAGCGATTGGTCGGGATGTGGAACAGCATTGACGAGCAGGGTGCGGCGCTGATGGTCAGCATCAAGCCGTACCTGGGCCAAGTGGGGAACTGGCTGCTGGCGCGCAGTGCACAGATCGGCGGCGGTATCCTTGAGCTGACACTGAGCCTGGTGTTCGTGTTCTTTTTCTATCGCGATGGGCCACGGTTGGCGATGTTCGTGCATCGCCTGTTGGAGCGCTTGATCGGTGATCGTGCCGGTTATTACATCGAATTGGTTGCAGGTACCGTGCAACGTGTCGTCAACGGTGTGATCGGCACCGCTGCTGCCCAGGCATTGCTGGCGCTGATCGGTTTCTGGATTGCCGGCGTGCCGGGCGCCCTGGTGCTGGGGATCGTGACCTTCCTGCTCAGCCTGATCCCAATGGGCCCGCCGCTGGTGTGGATCCCGGCCACGGCGTGGCTGGCCTGGAAGGGCGATTACACCTACGCGGTGTTCCTGGGCGTGTGGGGTACGTTCATCATCAGCGGCGTGGACAACGTGCTCAAGCCGTACCTGATCAGCCGTGGCGGCAATCTGCCGTTGGTGATCGTGTTGCTCGGGGTGTTCGGCGGCTTGATCGCATTTGGTTTTATCGGCCTGTTTATTGGCCCGACCTTGTTGGCCGTGGCTTACAGCCTGTTGATGGATTGGAGCGCGACACAAGCTCAAGGGCGACGCGAAGACAAGCCTCTTTAAGCCCTGGGCAACCACATCACTGCAGTTAAACCGCCGCCTGGGGTCTCCTCCAGGCTCAGGCGGCCGCCCAGGCGCTCAGCGGCATCCTTGGAAATCGTCATCCCCAGGCCTACGCCACCGGAATTGCGGTTGCGTGAACCTTCCAGGCGGAAGAAGGGCTCAAACACCGCCTCGCGCATATCGGCGGCAATCCCAGGGCCGTGGTCGATCACGCGGATGATCAGGGCTTCGCGGCTGTCTTCAAGTTCAACACGCACCGTGCCGGCATAGCGCAAGGCATTGTCGATCAGGTTGTTCAAGCAGGAGCGCAGGGCCATCGGTTGCACCTGCAACGGAACGCAAGTGCCGGCGAATTGCACATCGGAGCCCTGGTCCTGGGCGTTTTCACTCAGTGATTCCACCAACGCCTGCACATCCAGCCAATGCCGTGTTTCGCTGGTGCGTTGTTCATGCAGGTAGCTCAGGGTGGCGTCGAGCATGTTGATCATGTCGTCCAGATCCTGGCGCATCTGGCCCTGCAACTTCGTGTCGTCGATCTGTTCCAGGCGTAGCTTGAGGCGTGACAGCGGAGTGCGAAGGTCATGTGAGACGGCGCCGAGCATACGTGCGCGTTGGCTGACCTGTTCGCGGATACGCCGTTGCATCAGGTTGAAGGTCGATGCTGCTTTGCGCGCTTCCTGCGGACCGGACTCATCCAGCGGCGGGCTGTCGAGGTCCAGGCTCAGGCGCTCGGCCGCTTCGCTCAGACGCTGGATCGGCCGGCTCAGCAGCTTGGCGCCGTACCAGGCGGCAATGATCAGGCAGATGAACTGGAACGTCAGCGGGACCAGCGGGCCGCCAAACCACGGGCGGCGATGTTCCTTATGCCGTTGCGTCATAGTGCCATCAGGCTGTTCGACAAAGGCTTCCTGAGGCGGTGGCGGGGGAGGACCGTAATAACGAAACCAACAGATCGCCAGCACATGGGCCAGCACAATCGCCACCAGCAACACGCCGAACAGCCGACCAAACAGCGTATTGAAGGCGGCACGCATCAACCGATATCCCGCGCGTCAAACAGGTAGCCTTCGCCCCGCACAGTTTTGATCAACTGTGGTGCCTTGGGGTCATCCCCCAGTTTCTGACGCAGGCGCGACACCAGCAAGTCGATGCTGCGATCAAACGCTTCGATGGATCGCCCACGAGCGGCATCCAGCAATTGCTCACGGCTCAACACCCGCCGCGGGCGCTCGATAAACACCCACAACAGACGAAACTCGGCGTTGGACAGCGGCACCACGAGGCCATCGTCCGCTACCAGTTGGCGCAACACGCTATTGAGGCGCCAGTTGTCGAAACGGATATTGGCGCGCTGTTCGGTGCGGTCATCACGCACTCGGCGCAGGATAGTCTGGATACGTGCCACCAGTTCGCGCGGCTCGAAAGGCTTGGACATGTAGTCGTCGGCGCCCAGTTCCAGACCGATAATGCGGTCGGTGGGTTCGCAGCGGGCGGTAAGCATCAGGATCGGTATATCCGACTCCGAGCGCAGCCAGCGGCACAGCGAAAGGCCGTCCTCACCTGGCAGCATCAGGTCGAGCACCACCACGTCGAAGGTTTCGGCTTGCATGGCCAGGCGCATCGCGGCGCCGTCGGTGACGCCGGTGGCGAGGATATTGAAGCGTGCCAGGTAGTCGATCAGCAGTTCGCGAATCGGCACATCGTCGTCGACGATCAGCGCGCGGGTATTCCAGCGCTTGTCATCGGCGGTCACCGCGCCTTTTTGTTCGTCGTTCACTGGGACAAAAGGGGTCTGCATAGTGCGATCATCTGCCTGGTTGTTGCGGTCAGCATAGGCGCCCAGCCCCATGGCTGGAAGTGCTGGTCGTTGGGTCGTGCGGGCGAGGCTAGCGGTGGGGCGTGTTGGGGGCATGTCGTGAATGTATCAGCTTTGAAATATTTGCCCGAAAGGCCCGCCAAATGCCGGTTGGTCAGTATTTACCGATCATCGGATCCCGCAACGCCGCTGCTTGCGCTACAATCCGCGCCGATTTCGACTTGCCTGAGAGCCCATTCCAATGTCCGTCTGCCAGACTCCTATCATCGTCGCCCTGGATTACCCCACCCGTGACGCCGCACTGAAGCTGGCTGACCAGTTGGACCCCAAGCTTTGCAGGGTCAAGGTTGGCAAGGAACTGTTCACCAGCTGTGCCGCAGAAATCGTCGGCACCCTGCGTGACAAAGGCTTCGAAGTGTTCCTCGATCTGAAATTCCACGATATCCCGAATACCACCGCCATGGCGGTCAAGGCCGCCGCCGAAATGGGCGTGTGGATGGTCAACGTGCACTGCTCCGGCGGCCTGCGCATGATGACCGCCTGCCGCGAAGTGCTGGAACAGCGCAGCGGCCCTAAACCCCTGCTGATCGGTGTGACCGTGCTGACCAGCATGGAGCGCGAAGACCTGGCCGGTATCGGCCTGGACATCGAGCCTCAGGAGCAGGTACTGCGCCTGGCAGCCCTGGCCCAGAAAGCCGGCCTTGATGGCTTGGTGTGCTCGGCGCTGGAGGCCCAGGCCTTGAAGACCGCCCATCCGTCGTTGCAATTGGTGACCCCGGGGATCCGCCCGGCGGGCAGCGCCCAGGATGACCAGCGCCGTATCCTGACCCCGCGTCAGGCACTCGATGCAGGTTCTGACTACCTGGTGATCGGTCGCCCGATCAGCCAAGCGGCGGATCCGGCCAAGGCGTTGGCGGCGGTCGTTGCCGAGATCGCCTGATCCGAATGGGGAAGGGGCTTGCTGCAGCGAGCCCCTTCTCACATTTGCTATGCAGTGTGTCAGCTGACCTTAAGCACCAATTTCCCAAAGTTCTCGCCGTTGAATAACTTCATCAACGTCTCCGGGAACGTCTCCAGGCCCTCGACAATATCCTCTTTGCTCTTGAGCTTGCCCTGCGCCATCCAGCCGGCCATTTCCTGCCCGGCGGCGGCAAAATTCGCCGCGTGATCCATCACCACAAAGCCTTCCATCCGCGCGCGATTGACCAGCAGCGACAGGTAGTTGGCCGGGCCTTTCACAGCTTCCTTATTGTTGTATTGGCTGATGGCGCCGCAAATCACCACCCGCGCCTTCAGCGCCAGGCGGCTAAGTACTGCGTCAAGAATGTCGCCGCCGACGTTATCGAAATACACATCCACGCCCTTCGGGCATTCGCGCTTGAGGGCGGCGGGTACGTCTTCGTTCTTGTAGTCGATGGCTGCATCAAAGCCCAATTCGTCTACCAGAAACTTGCACTTGTCAGCGCCACCGGCGATGCCGACCACGCGGCAACCTTTCAGCTTGGCGATCTGCCCGGCAATACTGCCCACGGCGCCGGCTGCACCGGAAATGACCACGGTTTCACCTTCCTTGGGTGCGCCGGTGTCCAGGAGCGCGAAGTAGGCGGTCATGCCGGTCATGCCCAGTGCAGAAAGGTAGCGGGGCAGAGGGGCGAGCTTTGGGTTGACGGTGTAGAAGCCGCGCGGCTCGCCGAGGAAATAATCCTGCACGCCCAAGGCACCATTCACGTAGTCGCCGACCGCGAATTTCGGGTTGTTCGAGGCAATCACCTTGCCCACGCCAAGCGCGCGCATCACCTCGCCGATACCGACGGGCGGAATGTAGGACTTGCCTTCATTCATCCAGCCACGCATGGCCGGGTCGAGGGACAAGTATTCATTGCGTACCAGCACTTGCCCGTCCTGGGGTGTGCCCACCGGTACTTCCTGGTACGTGAAGGTTTCCCGCGTCGCCGCGCCGACCGGGCGTTTGGCGAGCAGGAATTGGCGGTTGGTCTGGGCAGTCATGGCAGAGACTCTTAAGAAGTGGAGCATGAGTGATAGACCTTGAGCGGGTCGGGGGCAAGGCCGGCTGAAGGCGCGAATGCTGGCCGATAGGCTGCGTTGATAGTGCGCAGGGTGTCCTTATCACTGGTACTCATGCAGCCCTAACCGGGCGTTTGATAGTGCTGACGCGCCAGTGTCAGTGTTGGCTAGACTCGGCCCACGGCTATTTCTCCCATAGGACACTCCCCCATGAGCATGACGTTTTCCGGCCAAGTCGCCCTGGTGACCGGCGCCGCCGCCGGTATTGGCCGCGCCACCGCGCTGGCGTTCGCCGCCGAAGGTTTGAAGGTCGTGGTTGCCGACCTGGATGTGGAGGGCGGCGAGGGCACTGTCGCGCTGATCCATCAGGCCGGTGGCGAGGCGTTGTTTGTGCGCTGCAACGTCACACAGGAGGCGGATGTGCAGCAATTGATGGCGCAGACCATCAGCGCTTATGGCCGCTTGGACTACGCCTTTAATAACGCCGGCATCGAGATCGAGAAGGGCAAGCTGGCGGACGGCAGCCTGGATGAGTTCGACGCCATCATGGGCGTCAACGTCAAAGGCGTGTGGCTGTGCATGAAGTACCAATTGCCACTGTTGCTGGCCCAAGGCGGCGGGGCCATTGTCAACACCGCTTCGGTCGCGGGCCTGGGGGCGGCGCCGAAGATGAGCATCTACGCGGCCTCCAAGCATGCAGTGATCGGCCTGACCAAATCGGCGGCCATTGAGTACGCCAAGAAGAAAGTTCGCGTTAACGCCGTTTGCCCGGCGGTGATCGACACCGATATGTTCCGCCGTGCCTATGAGGCCGACCCACGCAAGGCTGAATTCGCCGCCGCCATGCACCCGGTTGGGCGTATCGGCAAAGTAGAAGAAATCGCCAGCGCCGTGCTTTACCTATGCAGCGATGGCGCCGCATTCACCACCGGGCACGCCTTGGCGGTGGACGGTGGCGCGACGGCGATCTAGGACCTCGCGTCGCCCTCTATTCGAAAACGTCTTGGGGGGATGTGGGGCTTTTCCAGAGCTGGCAAAACGCCGCGACCGAATATGTGTCAGTAGGTAAATAACTCAATTAAATCAATACTTTAATAAATTTGTGTGACCGGCAGTCAACGGCTTCTGTGCTTAACTCTTCGGGTTGATAACAGACAGTTGAAGTGAGTGGCTCATGGATTTAAGGATTGATCGACAAGCCCTTGTACCGGTGGTGCAGCAAATTGTCAGTGCAGTGGCGCAATGGATTCGCAAGGACGAGGTAAGCCCCGGCACACGCTTGCCCTCCATCCGCCAACTGGCTCGGGATAATCTGCTCAGCCAATCCAGCGTGATCGAAGCATTCGAACGGATGGTCGCCCAGGGAGTGCTGGCCCCCCGGCAAGGCTCGGGATTTGTAGTGGCCCAGCCAGCCGTCTCCCACGAAGGCAATTGGTATGAAGGGGCGGAGCGCGAATGGGGGGCCTTTGCCGATAATCCGCTGGGCGAGTTGAAACTGGGCTGCGGCTGGTTGCCAGACGCCTGGCGCGAAAGCGATGACATCAGTTACGCAATCCGTGAAGTTACCCGCACCGACACTGCAGCACTGTTCAACTACAGCACGCCCTTAGGTTTACCCGCGTTGCGCGAGCAACTGGCCAAGCGCCTGACTCAGATTCATATCCCCTCCAGCGTGGACTGCATCCTCACTACCGCGGGCGCTGGCCATGCCCAGGACCTGCTGATACGCACGCTGCTCAAGGCCGGCGATTGCGTGGTGGTCGAAACCCCGGGGTACGGCAACCTCTATCAACAATTGGCGTTCCAGGGTGTGCAACTGCTGGAGGTGCCGCGTACCCGAGGCGGCCCCGACCTCCTGGCCCTGGAAGCGTTACTACAAGACCATCGGCCAAAATGCCTGTTCATCCACAGCCTTTATCACAACCCCACCGGGACTAGTCTGTGCCGCGAGGTGGCCGAGCGTTTGCTGGAACTGGCGCACCGCGAAAACTTCCTGATCATTGAAGAAGACGTCTACGGCGATCTGCAACATGCCAGTTGCATACGGCTCGCGGCATTGCCCCATGATGACCGGGTGATCTATGTCGCGAGTTTCTCCAAGACCCTGAGCAGTGCGTTGCGCGTGGGGTATCTCACTGCCAGTTCGGCGATCATCACGCAACTGGCCAGCCTCAAGACCTTGACCGGATTCGGCACCTCGCGGTTTGCCGAGGCGGTGGTTGCTACGCTATTGGCCAATGGCACCTATCGCAAATGGGTACAGCGCCTGCGAAAGCGACTGGGCACTGAAATGAGAGCCACCCTGCAAGTGCTGGAAGACGAAGAGTGGGAGGTGTTCGCGGTGCCTGCCGGAGGCATGTTCCTGTGGGCGCGGCCGGGGGAGGCGCAACCTTCGCTGCTGCAGAGGTGTGCCCGACGTCTGGGAGTGTTGTTGTCTCCCGGGGCGTTGTTCAGCCCAACGGCGGAGCCCTGTGATTGGCTGCGCATCAATGTGGCCTATGCAACTGATCCACGGGCTTTGGCATTGTTCCGTGCCATGGGGCCTACCAGATCGACCTCGACCATTCTGAAAACGACGAGCGTGTAGCTTTTTGCCATTATTGTGGCGCCAACGTCTTGTGCTCAGTGCCTTGTGGTTGCGAATCTCGCTGGATGTCAATCGGGCTTGATGGCATCTGCCATTGCAAGAGGATTCAAGTGCAATGATTTCAGGCGTGCAACGACGTTTCGCCAACCTCGGTATGGCGAAAAAACTGGGTTTGGGCTTCATGCTGGTGCTTCTGCTGACGGCTTTGGTAGCAGCTATCGGCGTGTGGTCCCTGCAGACCGTTGGCCAGCGTTTCGAGGGGCTCAAGGCCATGTCTTCTCTCAACAGCGGCTTGCTCAAGGTACGCCTGATCGAGCAGGACTACGCGCTGCACGCCGACCCCAAGGCCGTCGACGCCCTGCATGAAAGCGTTGACGCCTTGGCGGCCCAGGCCGCCGCCCTCAAGGCACAGTCTGCGGCGAATGTGCCGGTGATGACTGACGTCGAGCAGGCCCTGGTCGCCTACCGCCAGGCGTTCGATGAGTTTGTCGAGCTGACCCAGACCAAGGATCTGGCGCTGGAAATGGCCACTTGGTCAGTGTCCAGCGTGGCGAACAACCTGGACGTGTTGCAGGCCGGCCTGGCGGACGACGGGGCTTATGGCCTCAAGGAAAGCCAGGGCAAGGAGGGCGCCGAGTTTATCGAGCAGGCTGGACAGGTCAGTCAGGTGTCGCGCTTGATGTTGCAGGCCATGAACGAAGCCCACGTACGCTTGGACCAGAGCCGCAAAGTGGATGCTGAGGATGCCGAGCAAGGCAAGATCGAGCAGGCTGACCAGGCTCTTGCTCAAGTCGAGCAACTGAAAACGTCGGTCAAGGACTCCGGTTATCAGACGGTGCTCAATGAAGTCTCAGGGCACATTGCCGCGTTCAGCGAGAAGCTGGGTGAATACACCGGCCTGTTGGCCCAGGAAAAAGTGGTCTACAAACAACTGCATGACCGGGCGGCTCTGGTGGTCAGCCGGGTCAACCAGGCCTATGACGCCGAAGACCTGTCGATGCAGGCACAACTGAAAAAAAACGCGATGTTGATCATCGTCTCGTCGGCCCTGGCTTTGCTGGTGGGGCTGATTGCAGCGTGGGTGATTACCCGTTTGATCGTCGCGCCGCTGCGCAGTGTGATCGCGGTGGCGCAGCAGATTGCCGCCGGGGATTTGAGCGGGCGTATGGAGGTCAGTCGTCGTGATGAAATCGGCCAGTTGATGCAGGCGATGCAACAGATGGGCAACGGCCTGAGCCAGATGGTCAGCGGCCTGCAGGCCGGTATCGAGCAATTGGCCAGCTCGGCGCAGTCGCTCTCCAGCGTGACCGAGCAAACCAATGTCGAGGTCAGCAGCCAGAAGGAGGAAACCGAGCAGGTGGCCACTGCTATGAACCAGATGACCGCCACGGTGCACGATGTGGCGCGCAACGCTGAAGAGGCCGCGCAAGCCGCGCAGACCGCGGATGACAAGGTCGACAGCGGTCAGCAAGTGGTGCGCCAGAGTTTGCAGCGCATCGAGTTGCTGGCCACTTCCAGTAACAATGCCAGTGCGAGCATCGAGAGCCTCAGTGCCGAAATCCAGAACATTGGCACTGTGTTGGGCGTGATCAAAAGCGTGGCGGAGCAGACCAACTTGCTGGCCCTGAACGCGGCCATCGAGGCTGCCCGTGCGGGTGAGCAGGGCCGTGGCTTTGCGGTAGTGGCCGATGAAGTGCGGGCGCTGGCCAAGCGTACCCAGCAATCGACCGAAGAAATCGAGCGGTTGGTCAGCACCTTGCGCAGCGCGGCGCAATCATCGGTGCAGCAGATCCAGCAAAGCGGTGAGCTGGTCAAACTGGCGGTCAGCGATGCCCTGGAAACCGAGAGCGCCCTGGGCAGCATCGCAGTGGCGGTGTCGTTGATCCAGCAGATGAACCAGCAGATCGCCGCTGCCGCTGAGGAACAAAGCTCGGTGGCTGAAGAGATCAACCGTAGCGTCACCAGTATTCGTGCGAGTGCCGATCAATCGGCGTTGAGCATGCAGGGCAATGCGGCGTCGAGTATCCAGCTGGCGCAGTTGGGGGCGGAGCTCAAGGGGATGGTGGGGCATTTCCGCCTTTGATCGCAGCACCGAGGCTGCGATCAAAGGGGAGGGCGATCAAGCGTGGTTTGCGAGAAAGGTCAGCAGCGCTTCGTTGACGAAGTCCGGGTTCTCCCGGCTGGAGATATGCCCTGCGTCTGGAATCAACGTCAGTGCGCAGCCAATCAGTTCGGCCATTTCCTTGGATTCGACGGGTGGACGAGGTTTGTCCTGCTCGCCGCACATCACCAAAGTGGTATCGGCGTCCAGGCGCGGTAGTTGCTCCAGCACGTCGTCGCGGCTGAAGATCAACTGGCCCAAGGGCACGACGCTCTGCAGCAGGCGTTCTCGGGAAAAGGCCCGCAGTGACGTGCGAAAGTCCTGGTACAGCGCTGATTCGCGGTCGATGTCCGGGCGGAAGAAGATCGGTGCGATCACATCCAGCAACGGCTCGGGAATGGCGCCGGCGTCTTCAATCATCTTGAACAGCGAGAAGTAATACTGGCGCGTGGCCTCGGGCTCGGCGCCGAGGTAGGTGTCCATCAGTATTAGGCTGTTGATGCGTTCGGGGGCCTGCAACGCCAGGCGCGCGCCCCACATACCGCCGACCGAGAGGCCCACCAGGTTGATCTGCGTGATAGCCAAGTGATCCAGCAGGGCCAAGGTCTGGCGTGCGAGGTCGTCGAGGGATCGCGTTTGCGTGGGCAGTTGGCCCGATTCACCGTGGCCCCATAGCTCGGGCACGATCACACGGTACTGTTGCGACAGGGCGTCGATCTGCGGTGCCCACATGTCGCGGTTCCACAGGTAGCTGGAGCCCAGCAGCACGGCCGGGCCGGTGCCTTGGTCGAGGTAGTGCAGGGGTTGTCCATCAATGACGGCGATAGGCATAGCAGGCCTCTGACTTCACGGAGTGAGGCGCACTTTTTTACGCTAGTCGGGGGGCGGAGGATAGGTGCCAGGATGATGGCACCTATTATTTTGCGAGGATCAATCGTAGATGACTTTCTTCTTCCACTCGGCGTCGGCGTCGACTTCTTTCATGCCTTGGGTCAGTTCGTTGACCTCTTCTGCGGCCTGTTTGCTGTTAGCCAGCACGGTGGAGTTGGCGCGGGCCAGTTGGCCTTCCAGCAATTGCAGCTGGGCGCTGTAGAGTACCGGCTCCGGCTGTTTGCGCAGGTACTGCACACCACGCTCGAAGGCCAGGCGTGCCTGGCCCGGTTGGCCCTGCTGCAGCGCGTGCTGGCCGAGGTTGTTGAAGAACTCGATGTGCAGCAGCACCAGGATATGGCGGATTTCTTTGATCCAATGCTTGGCTTCGTTGGAGGGTAGGAAACCGTCCTGGGCTGCGCGCGTGACCTGGCCGTGCAGGGCTTCTAGCAGGAAGCGCACGTCCTTGGCCTTGGCTTCGGTCTGGATCGGTGCCGGGGGGTTGTTGACCGGGATGGATTCGCCCTGGGCCACCAGTGTGTTCAGCTCAGTGATGCGCGCTTTAATAGGAGCACTGGTCTTGTTGAGGTTCAACAGGCGCTGGTTCACGTTGAGTTCCAGGCGGGTCAACAACAGTTTGAGCGCCGGGGTCATCAGTTGGCCTGGGAATGTTTCGGTGATCTCACCGCAACGGCGCAGGCGATCGTTAAGCTCGATCTGGACGCGCTGCTTTTCCAGCTTGTTGTTTTCCACCACGTGGTTCATATAGCCAATGGCGATCAGTATTACGATCCCGGCTATTACCAGCAGGGTGATCATGAGTGGTGTCACCGGTGTGACCTCTTTATAGGGTTTGCAATGGAGTGTAGTGACTGGGCCGGCTATCGGATAGGGCTGATCGACCAGCTGCCCTGGTAGTTTCTTCTATATAGACAAGCGCTCCCTGCGTAGATGCACATTGCCATTATTTGCCAGGGCGAACTATAACGTCTTGTCGGGTGCCAGAATATAGGCGTCAAGGTGCGGACGGGCAGAATGCTCGCAACGGCTGGTAAACGCGGGCGAAGTCATTGATTTTAATAAATTTATCCTTGGGGGTTGACGATCCCCCAATCCATCCATAGAATGCGCGCCACTTAAAGCGTAAAGCACACAGCGAAACGCGTTGAGTAGTGAATGTTGTACGTGTGTCCCCTTCGTCTAGTGGCCTAGGACACCGCCCTTTCACGGCGGTAACAGGGGTTCGAGTCCCCTAGGGGACGCCAAATGCGGGAATAGCTCAGTTGGTAGAGCACGACCTTGCCAAGGTCGGGGTCGCGAGTTCGAGTCTCGTTTCCCGCTCCAATTTACAAACAGTGTGGCTTTCGGGCGGCACTGAGTGAAACCAGGACCCAATCTTCGGATGAGGCCTCTGGGCACTGAAATACACACCATGTGTTTCAGTAGCGTGTCCCCTTCGTCTAGTGGCCTAGGACACCGCCCTTTCACGGCGGTAACAGGGGTTCGAGTCCCCTAGGGGACGCCATTTGCGGGAATAGCTCAGTTGGTAGAGCACGACCTTGCCAAGGTCGGGGTCGCGAGTTCGAGTCTCGTTTCCCGCTCCATTTTAAGCAGTGTTGCTTTCGGGCGGCGCTGAGTGAAACCAGGACCAAGTCTTCGGATGAGGCCTCTGGGCACTGAAATACACATCATGTGTTTCAGTAGCGTGTCCCCTTCGTCTAGTGGCCTAGGACACCGCCCTTTCACGGCGGTAACAGGGGTTCGAGTCCCCTAGGGGACGCCATTTGCGGGAATAGCTCAGTTGGTAGAGCACGACCTTGCCAAGGTCGGGGTCGCGAGTTCGAGTCTCGTTTCCCGCTCCATATTCAAGAAAAAAGCCACTCAAGCGAGTGGCTTTTTTTTGCCTGCGATTTACGTAAAGGGGCTTCGGTCTCTTTTTTCATTCTTGCCGGTTCCAGATGTGCTTTTCCTGGTAAAGCCATCTGCTGCGCCGCTGATGTGGTGGGTCTTGTAGGAATAGTCTGTACTTTCCGTGAGGTTGATGCGAATTGGTCCCGCTGTCTCTACTCTGGCGTGCCTATTTTCCTTGTTCACCTCAGAGAGCTGCCCGGATGTTACAGCTGGACTTCTATTCAACCCTGGTCGCCGCGTCCCTTGTGCTTTTGCTTGGCCGCTGGCTGGTTGCCCGCATAGGCTTTTTACGCGCCTACAATATTCCCGCGCCGGTAGCCGGCGGCCTGGTGGTCGCTTTAGTGCTTTTGGCGTTGCGGGGGCTGGCCGATATTGAGGTGCGCTTCGACCCTTCGTTGCAAACCCCGTTGATGCTGGCATTTTTCGCCACTATTGGACTGAACGCGGATTTCGCCAGTTTGAAGAAAGGCGGCCGAATCCTGGCGATCTTTCTGTTGGTCGTGACCACACTGCTGGTGGTGCAAAACGCCATGGGCATCGCATTGGCCAAGGCCTTGGGACTCGACCCGTTGATGGGCTTGCTCGCCGGCTCGGTGACGCTGTCAGGCGGACACGGTACGGGTGCCGCCTGGGGGACTGTGTTCAGCGAGAAGTATGGCGTGGCCTCCGCGTCAGAATTGGCGATCGCCTCCGCAACCTTCGGCTTGGTACTCGGGGGCTTGATTGGAGGTCCGGTTGCCCGCTTGCTGATCAAGCGGGTCCAGGTGCCTGGTATTGAGCAGGTGCAGCCACGCCTGCCCAAGGGCTTCGAGCAACCGAACAGGGAGCGTTTGATTACCCCGTTCTCATTCATCGAAACCCTCGCGTTGCTTGCGATCAGCCTCCAGGTCGGCACCTACCTCAACGGCTTCCTTCAAGGCACAGCACTGGAGTTGCCCACTTTCGTCTGTGTGCTGTTTGTAGGCGTCGTGCTGCGTAACGGCTTGTCGGCGCTGGGCTGGCATCAGGTGTTCGAGCGCGAGGTATCGGTGCTGGGCAATGTCAGTCTGTCGTTGTTCTTGGCTATCGCCTTGATGTCGCTCAAGCTGTGGGACCTGGCAGCACTTGCCTTGCCGATTGTCATCCTTCTGGCCGCGCAGGCGTTGCTGATGGCGCTGTTTGCGATTTTCATCACGTTCCGGGTCATGGGCAGCAATTACGATGCGGCAGTGCTGGCCGCAGGGCACTGCGGGTTCGGGCTCGGTGCCACGCCGACGGCGATTGCCAACATGCAGGCGGTGACGCAACGCTTCGGGCCGTCACAGATTGCGTTTCTGGTGGTGCCGATGGTGGGCGCATTCTTTATCGATATCACCAATGCGGTGGTGATCAAGTTGTATCTGGCGCTGCCGTTCCTGGGCGCGGCGGGTTGACGCGTTAACCCCTGCGCCGCACACAAAAACGCCGATCAGCAATGATCGGCGTTTGTTGTTGGGGAGCGCTTCAGTCGCTATCAGAGCTTGGGCAGCTGTCCGATACGCCCCATCATTTCGGTGACGATCTGCAGATCCAGCAAGAACTGGTCGACCGTCTTGAACTCATTGTCGGTATGCCCGGTGTACTTCACTTCCGGTCGCGCCAGGCCAAATTGCACACCGTTGGGCAACTCGTGCACGGAGGTCGCTCCAGCCGAGGTGCCGAACTTGTGTTCCATGCCCAGGTTTTCGCTGGCTACCGCGAGCAAGGCCTTCACCCATTCACCTTCCGGGTTGCGGAACATCGGCTCGGCCACCGAGTAGGTGAAGTCCACGTTGATCTTGGTTTTCTTGTCCCAGGCGCTCAACTTGTCGGCGATCTCGGCCTTGAGCTGCTCCGGGGATTTACCCTTCGGCACCCGGAGGTTGACTGCCAGCTTGAAAGCCTTTTCGTCCAGCCCGACAAAGGTCGGTGAGGTGGTCAGCGGGCCCATGAAATCATCCGCAAAACCCACGCCCAATTTGCCACCCAAGTAATCCAGGCCCCAATTGTCGGACGCATACCGCGCAGCGTCGGTGATGTGGTTGTGCTTGAGAGCGATCTTGCCGTCGACGCTGTGAATCAGCTCCAGCATGCGCGCGACCGGGTTGATGCCGGACTCCGGCTCGGAGGAGTGCGCCGACACGCCGGTGACAGTCAGCTTGACGTCCTTGCCGTTGACCTTGGCGCTCACCTCAAAATCGCCACCGTTGCGCTTGACGTATTCCGTGCCGGCCTTTTGGAGGCTGGCTGCTAATTCCTTAGGGTTGTCGCTGATAAACGTGGCCACCGACGCCGATGGAATCTGGTTGGTGGCCATGCCGCCGGTCATTGCGATGATTTCTGCGCCTTTGCCTTCCCCTTTGCGGCGGGGGAAGGTGGCCATGACGGTGCCATAACCTTTTTCGGCAATCACCACCGGATAGCCGCCATCCAGCGCAAGGTTGTATTGCGGTGTCGGGTTGCGTTCGAAGTAGTAAGGGATCGCGTCTCCGGAGGTCTCCTCGGTGGTATCCACCAGCAGTTTGAAATTGCGCGCCAGCGGCAGCTTTTCTTCCTTGATCACTTTCATGGCATACATAGCCACCACGATGCCGTTTTTATCATCCTCGGTACCACGGCCATACATGCGGTCGCCGATCAGCGTGACCTTGAACGGATCAAGCTTGGTGCCGTCTTTCAGTACCCAGTTTTCCGGGGTTACCGGCACCACGTCGGCGTGGGCGTGGATGCCCACCACTTCGTCGCCGCTGCCTGCCAGGGAAATTTCGTACACGCGGTTGTCGACGTTACGGAAGTTCAGGTCAAAGGTCTTGGCCAGGGCCTGTAGCTTGTCGGCAATCCGGGTGAATTCTGGATTCTTGTATTGCGGAACACCGTCTACGTTGAAGGTTGGGATTTCCACCAGTTCGCGCAGAGTTTCTAGGGCGGCTTTTCCGTATTTAACTCGGGTGTAAATACCCAGCAAGCGATGGATCTCGTTCTGCTGGTCGGCGGTCAGGGTCTGGTTGTCGAGGAAGACGCTGATTGCAGGGCCTACATCCGCCGTTTTGCCCAGGTCTCCCTTGGCTAGTGTGCTGAGGAAACCACGAAAGTCGGTGACCGAAGTTTCGTTGAAGCTCTTCAGAATTGCCGTGCTTTGCTGCGGGGTGATATTGGCAAAGACGGGAGTGCTCATCACCGAAAGGCTCGCCGCGAACAGGGTAGCAGCCGCCAAATGTTTGAGAGGGAAGTGCATGGCTAAAGGCATTCCTTTGCAAAGGGAAAGTAGGAGATTTCTGATCAATGTGTCAGAAACATTTCCACACACTAACACTGCAAAGGTGTGCCGGGGAGGCCGTAAGAAGGCTTATCTAAAAACTCGATAGCCCCCTTGAATGCTTATTTCGCAACGTCGTGACCTCCGTTTTAGAGGCCGCGCAGCTCATGGTGCTCGGCGAGAGCGATTGCGGTTTAGTCAAGGCTGTAACGTACCGACAGCGCGCCCTTTTTTTCCGACAAGGCAAGGATCGTCACCTCACCCAGCTCGCCCAGTGTTTGCACATGGGTGCCACCGCATGCGTACGTGGGCAACTCGCCGAAACCTACTTCGCGGATGCCTTCGTCCAGGGTCATATGGCGTGGGTAGTCTGCGGCGATCCATTGGTTGATCTGCTGCTGGAGGGTTTCGGCGTCGATGGCTTGCGCGGTTTCGCCACGGATAAAGGTGATCTTGCCTTCGCCCGGCCAGTGGTGGGCCTTGATTGGCATCCAGCCCAGGGTTTCGCCGGCGTTGCCGATCAAATGCCCGGCGGAATGCAGGCGCGTGTGCAGGGCGCGGCGTGGTTCATCGACCCGCGCATTGATGGCGCCCAGTGGCACAGGTTGGTTGAGATAGTGCACCACGCGATCAACCTCCTGAGTGACGCGCAGTACCCGGGCTTCACCCAGCCAACCGGTGTCGGACGGCTGGCCGCCGCCTTGGGGATGAAAAATCGTCGACTGCAAAATGACCGCAAACTGGTCCTCAAAGGGCGTGCAACCCAGCACTTCAAGCTCTGCGGTGAGGTGGTCATGGGTGAAAAACAGGCGCTCGGTCATTTTCTACATCCGCATCAGGGTTCTGCGGGCAGTATAAATGCTGTCGGATTAGGTGATAATCCGCTCAATTATCAATGGACCTGTGCGTCATGAGCATCAATCTTCCGTTACCGCTGCTGGGTGAAATGGCGATTTTCGTCAAGGTGGTAGAGACCGGCAGCTTCTCCGAAGCGGCACGGCAACTGAGTGTCTCGCCGTCGGCGGTGAGTCGCAGTATTTCGCGCCTGGAAAAAGCCCTGGCTACCCGGTTACTGCAACGTACCACGCGAAAACTGCGCCTGAGCGACGGGGGGGAAGAGGTATTCAAGCGCTGCCAGGAGATGGTCAGCGCTGCGCGCTCGGTGATGGAAATCAGCGGTCAATTCACCCATGAGGCTGAGGGCCTGGTGCGTGTCAGTGTGCCCAAGGCGGTCGGGCGGTTTGTGGTGCATCCGCATATGCCCGAGTTCCTGCGGCGATATCCCAAGGTGGATGTGCAATTGATACTGGAAGACCGGCAGGTGGACATGATCGATGACAATGTTGATCTGAGCATTCGCATCACCGACAGCCCGCCGCCGGGCCTGGTGGGGCGCCAGCTATTGCCGATTGAACATTTGCTTTGCGCTACGCCGCAGTATTTGGCCGAGCACGGTACACCGGAGCATCCCCACGACTTGTTGGAGCACAGCTGTATCTACCTTGGCGAAACCCCGGGCGACTCGCGCTGGAAGTTTCGCCAGGGTGGTAGGGCGGTGACCGTCAGCGTGCGTGGGCGTTATGCCGCTAACCACACCGGCGTGCGGCTGGATGCGGTGCTGCAGCATGTGGGGATTGGCAGCTTGCCGTACTTTACAGCGCGTCATGCATTGGAGGAGGGGCGGTTGGTGCAGGTGCTGCCGGGGTGGGATTTTATTGCGTCCTACCATGGCGAGGCGTGGTTGCTGCATTCGCCCACGCGCTACCTGCCGCCTAAGCTGCGGGTGTTCATTGATTATTTGGTGGAGTGTATGGCGAAGGAGCCGACGTTGCGTCGGCCCTCTGGTGTGGTTGGCTGATCAGTGCTTGCTCTGATCCTGGGGCATGGCCAGCAACTGTTTTTCCTGGTTCCAGTCGAACGGTTCGTCGTTCTGTTCGGCCTCAAAGCGACGTTCTTCCAAGGCTTGGTAAAGGTCCAGTTCTTCGTCGGGCATGAAGTGCAGGCAGTCGCCGCCGAAGAACCACAGCAGATCGCGTGGTACGAGGTGGGCAATTTGCGGGTAGCGCAGGATGACCTGGCTCATCAAGTCCTGCCCCAGGTACTGGCTTTCGATCGGGTCGATGGGCAGCAGCGCGCGCAATTCGTCGAAGCGCTCCAGGAACAGGGTGTGGCTTTCCTCGGGCACCTGTTCGGCTTCGCCGACGGCAACCAGGATGCTGCGCAGGTGGTCGAGCAAGACGAGATGATCGGCAACGACGTTGGACACGAGATAAGTCCTCTAAAGCAAAAACGGGCGCGAGAGTATATAGCCCTCGCGCCCGTATTTATATGACCGCTCGACTCAGCGGACTTTACCCTCAGCCTGGGTCAACTCTTCCTTACTGAAATCATCCACGTCGATCACCTTGCGTCGTGCTGCCTCGGCGTCACGCAGAGTCTGTGCTTCGGCCGGTTGCAGCACCCCGGCGTGCAGTGCTGCGTCAATGGCATGCTCGCCGGCGCTCGGTTTGACCTGGCCGCTTTTGAGCGCAGTGTGGAGTTTTTTCTGCAGCGGATGGCTGGCACCCAGCAGGTCGTAGGCATGTTGCAGGGCGCCTACCGGATCGTCCGCCGATTGCGGGCGATAGCAGCCGGCCAGCAATTCTTCCAGGGTTGGATCGCCTTTAGGGCGGCCTATCACTGCGGCCACTTCGGCATCCAGTGCATCGGACGGCCCCGTGTGGCGACGGCCGAACGGGAATACGATCACCCGCAAGAGGCATCCGAGCACCTTGTTTGGGAAGTTGCTCAGCAACTCATCCAGCGCGCGTTCCGACTCGCCGAGGCTTTCTTCCATGGCCCAGGCGAACAGCGGTTCCAGGTGGTCCGGTGAATCCAGGTCGTGATAACGCTTGAGCGCCGCTGAGGCCAGGTACATATGGCTCAGTACATCCCCCAGGCGTGCCGACAGGCGTTCGCGGCGTTTCAATTCGCCACCCAGCAGCATCATGCTCAAGTCCGCTAGCAGGGCGAACGCCGCAGCTTGGCGGTTCAGCGCACGGAAATAACCCTGACTCAAGCGGTTGCCCGGCGCTTTCTCAAAGCGGCCAATACCGAGGTTCAGTACCAGGGTGCTGGCGGCGTTGCTCACGGCAAAACCGATATGCTGCATCAGCAGGCCGTCGAATTCCTTTAACGCCTGGTCGTGATCTTCGCGGCCGGCCAGGGCCATTTCCTTGAGTACGAACGGATGGCAGCGGATGGCGCCCTGGCCAAAGATCATCAGGTTGCGCGAGAGGATGTTCGCGCCTTCCACGGTGATGAAGATCGGTGCGCCTTGCCAGCTACGGCCCAGGTAATTGTTTGGGCCCATGATGATGCCCTTGCCGCCGTGCACATCCATGGCATGGCTGATGCACTCGCGGCCCCGTTCGGTCAGGTGGTACTTGAGAATCGCCGACAGCACCGAAGGCTTTTCCCCAAGGTCGACGGCATTGGCGGTGAGCATGCGCGCGCTGTCCATCAGCCAGGCGTTGCCGCCGATGCGAGCCAGGGCTTCCTGGATGCCTTCGAAGGCCGACAGCGGTACGTTGAACTGCTCGCGCACCTGGGCGTATTGGCCGGTCACCAGACTGGTGAACTTGGCAGCGCCGGTGCCGACTGCTGGCAGGGAAATCGAACGGCCCACCGACAGGCAGTTCATCAGCATCATCCAGCCCTTGCCGAGCATTTCCTGGCCGCCGATGAGGAATTCCAGGGGGATAAACACATCTTTGCCAGAGTTGGGGCCGTTCATAAACGCGGCGCCCAGGGGCAGGTGACGACGGCCGATTTCCACGCCAGGAGTGTCGGTGGGAATCAACGCCAGGCTGATGCCCAAGTCTTCCTCTTCGCCCAGCAAGTGGTCCGGGTCATGGGCCTTGAAGGCCAGCCCGAGCAAGGTCGCGACCGGCCCAAGGGTGATGTAGCGTTTTTCCCAGTTCAGGCGAAGACCGAGGGTTTCCTTGCCTTCCCATTCACCTTTGCAGATCACGCCCGTGTCGGGCATGGCGCCCGCATCGGACCCTGCCAGTGGGCCGGTGAGGGCAAAGCATGGAATGTCATCGCCACGAGCCAGGCGCGGCAGGTAGTGGTTGCGTTGTTCGTCGGTACCGTAGTGCAGCAGCAGCTCGGCCGGGCCGAGGGAGTTGGGCACCATCACGGTTGAGGCGAGGTCGCCGCTGCGGGTGGCAAGCTTCATTGCGACCTGGGAGTGGGCGTAGGCGGAGAAGCCTTTGCCGCCATATTCCTTGGGAATGATCAGGGCGAAGAAACCGTGGGTCTTGATGTGCTCCCAGGCGGCTGGAGGCAGGTCCATGGCCTGACCGATTTCCCAGTCGCTGACCATGGCACAGAGTTCTTCGGTTGGGCCGTCGATAAAGGCCTGCTCCTCTTCGGTCAGTTGGACCTTGGGGTAGGCAAGCAACTTGTCCCAATCGGGGCGACCGCTGAACAGCTCGCCGTCCCACCACACGGTGCCCGCGTCGATGGCATCGCGCTCGGTTTCGGACATGGGCGGCAGGACTTTCTGGAACCAACTGAACAGCGGCTTGGTGAAGTATTGGCGACGCAGGTCGGGCAGCAGCAACGGCGCTGCGACGGCGGCGATCAGCACCCAGAAGATCAGCAGCAGCCAGCCCGGTGCATGGCTCCAAGCGCCCATCGCCAGCAGGTAGACGGCGACCACGCCCAAGGCGGGCAGGGGCGCGGTGCGGCGGTGTGCCAGGTAGGCAATGCCGACCACCAGAACCAGTATCCACAACAACAGCATATTCAATCCTCCGTGAAACCAGGGGCGAAACCACCAAGGAGCTTAGTCGGCATCCGAGAAAGCGCGGCAGTCAGGGTGTAACGAGTTGTACGCAAAGCACCGATCTACAGGCGCCGACATTTGGCCGAATCGTCGTTATCTCTATGGCAGACCTGTCGCTAAACTCCAGGCTTCCTTCGGAGATAACACTCATGGAAACGTACCTGAGTCCCAGCCGCTTCATCGATAGTGACCACCCTGCGGTGGTGGAGTTCGCGGAAAAACATCGCGGAACCCGCGCGGATTTAACTGACCAGGCAGTCAGTCTCTATTACGCCGTGCGTGAGGCGGTGCGCTACAACCCCTACACGTTCAGCCGCGACCCAGACACCTTGAATGCCAGCTACGCCCTGGCTACCCGTGAGAGCTACTGCGTGCCCAAGGCCACGTTGCTCGCTGCCTGCGCGCGCCACTGTGGTATCCCGGCGCGCATAGGCCTGGCGGATGTGCGCAATCACCTGTCGACGCCGCGTCTGCTCGCGTTGCTCAAGAGTGATGTGTTCGCCATGCACGGTTACACCGAGCTGCACCTGAACGGTGGCTGGGTCAAAGCCACGCCGGCGTTCAATCAGCAATTGTGCGCGGTGTTTGATGTGCCGCCGCTGGAATTTGATGGGCTCAACGACAGTGTGTTTCACGCGTTCAATCGTCAGGGCCAACGCTCGATGGAGTACGTGGTGGACCATGGGCAATTTGCTGATGTACCCGAGCATTTGTTCTTCACCCATATTCAGAAATGCTACCCGCACCTGTTTGTCGAAGACATGCCAAACCTGTTGGGTGATATGCAGAGCGATTTAAGCCGCGGGTGAACCGGCGTATGCTGCTGCGTCCATAGCCATGTTCATCAACAATAAGGCGCGGTCATGCTGAAGATCTGGGGTCGTAAAAAATTCATCAAACGTCAGGAAAGCACTATGGTGCGCCGAGGAGCTCGGCCTGGACTATGAAGCAATTGATGCGGGCGGGGCTTTTGGTGTGGTCGACACCCCGCAATATCGGGCACTGAACCCCAATGGGCGGGTGCCGATGATTCAGGACGGTGACTTTGTGTTGTGGGAATCCAACACCATCGTGCGTTATTTATGCGCGAAGCATGCGTCGGAATTTTACCCGAGCGACCCGCAAGCCCGAGCAAGCGCAGAGAAGTGGATGGACTGGACAACCTCCACCCTGGCTGAGCCCTTCAAAGCGGTGTTCTGGGGTGTCCTGCGTACTCCGGCGGAAAAACAGAACTGGGACAGTATCAACGCCGGGCGCCAGGCGTGTATCGATGCGCTCAAAACAGTCGATCAAGCCCTCGCCGAGCAGCCTTACTTGTCCGGCAACGCGTTCGGCATAGGCGATATCCCCCTGGGATGCTTTGCGTATGCCTGGTTCGAGATGCCCATCGAGCGCCCCGCAATGCCCCATCTGGAAGCCTGGTACCAGCGTCTGCAACAGCGTCCGGCTTATCGCAAAGCGGTCATGACCGCGTTGACTTAATACTGACTATTAATACAGGTGACTGTACTTGTGCGGCGCAGCCAAGCACCATGCTTGTCATGCGCCGCCGTTGAACTACGTGCGCTGCGCGCTCATCTACTCTTTCTATTCCCTTCTTTGGTGCGTATTCCGATATGAGTTCCGCTCTGTCCATCCGGCAGCTAACCAAAACCTACGGCAACGGTTTCCAGGCCCTGAGTGGTATCGATCTGGACGTTGCCGAAGGTGATTTCTTCGCCTTGCTCGGCCCCAACGGTGCCGGCAAATCCACCACCATCGGCATCCTCTCCACCCTGGTCAACAAAACCAGCGGCACGGTGAATATCTTCGGCCATGACCTGGACAAATCCCCGGCGGCGCTCAAGCGTTCCATCGGCGTGGTGCCCCAGGAATTCAACTTCAACCAGTTTGAAAAAACCTTCGACATCGTCGTGACCCAAGCCGGTTACTACGGCATCCCGGCGAAAGTTGCCAAGGAACGCGCCGAGCAGTACCTGACCCAGTTGGGCCTGTGGGACAAGCGCGACGTGCCGTCCCGTTCATTGTCCGGCGGCATGAAACGTCGCCTGATGATTGCTCGCGCCCTGGTGCATGAGCCGCGGCTGCTGATCCTCGATGAGCCCACCGCCGGCGTGGACATTGAGCTGCGTCGCTCGATGTGGACCTTCCTCACCGAGCTGAACGAGAAGGGCATCACCATCATCCTCACCACCCATTACCTGGAAGAGGCTGAACAGTTGTGCCGCAACATCGGCATCATCGACCACGGCACCATCGTCGAGAACACCAGCATGCGTAACCTGCTGGGCCAGTTGCATGTGGAGACTTTCCTGCTCGACCTGAAGAACAATCTGTCGGCGCCGCCGCAATTGCTTGGCTACCCAAGCCGCCTGGTGGACAGCCACACCCTGGAAGTCCAAGTGGATAAAGCCATGGGCATTACCGCGCTGTTTACGCAGCTGGCGACCCAGAACATCGAAGTGCTGAGCCTGCGTAACAAAACCAATCGCCTTGAGGAGTTGTTCGTGTCCCTGGTGGAGAAAAATCTGACGAAGGTGGCGGTATGAGTTCCGAACTGCAACCCAACCTCGTCGCACTGCAAACCATCGTTTACCGCGAAGTGAAGCGCTTTACCCGGATCTGGCCGCAGACCTTGCTGCCTCCGGCGATCACCATGGTTCTGTACTTCGTGATCTTCGGTAACCTGATCGGCCGGCAGATCGGTGATATGGGCGGCTTCACTTACATGGAGTACATCGTGCCGGGCCTGATCATGATGTCGGTGATCACCAACTCCTACGGCAACGTGGTCTCAAGCTTTTTCGGCAGCAAATTCCAGCGCTCCATCGAAGAACTGATGGTCTCGCCGGTATCGCCGCACACTATCCTGCTTGGCTACACCGCTGGCGGTGTGTTGCGTGGCTTGATGGTCGGTGTGATCGTGACGCTGCTGTCGCTGTTCTTCACCCACCTGCAAGTGCATCACCTCGGGGTCACCATTCTGGTGGTCGTGCTGACGGCGACGATTTTCTCGCTGCTGGGTTTCATCAACGCCGTATTCGCACGCAACTTCGATGATATTTCGATCATCCCGACCTTTGTGCTGACGCCGCTGACTTACTTGGGCGGGGTGTTTTACTCCATCACTTTGCTGCCGCCGTTCTGGCAGACGGTGTCGCTGGCCAACCCGGTGCTGCATATGGTCAACGCGTTCCGTTACGGCATCCTGGGTGTGTCGGATATCAAGATCAGTGTGGCGATCACTTTCATGATCGTGGCGACGGTGGTGTTGTATATCGGTTGCGCGAAGTTGCTGGTGAGCGGGCGTGGGATGCGTACCTGAGTACTGACCCGAACGCGTAAAAAATGTGGGAGGGGGCTTGCTCCCGATTGCGCTATGTCAGTCAGTTTATCTGTAGCTGACACATCGCAATCGGGAGCAAGCCCCCTCTCACATTTGGTTTTGTGTCAGGCCTTCAGTGCCAGTTCGATCAGCGCGTGCAGTTCTTCAACTTTCAGTGGCTCGGTTGAGAACAGAATACGAAACACCGTCGGCGCCGCCAGCAAGTTGATCAGGCGGTCGACGCTGGGCGGGTTGTCATCTGGATAACGATCAACAATCGCCTGAAGCTGCCCACTCAAGATGCTCACGCAATACCCGGGTGTCAGGCTGCATTGCACGTCGCGCATCATGTTTCGCCCCGGTTCCGAACTCATCTCATCCAGATATTGCTCGGCCCAGGCTTGCAGATCACCGCGCAGGGTCCCGGTGTTGGCCGGCTCGCTATCAGGCCGCATGCGTGCCAGCGCCACATCGGCCAGAAGCATGGAAAGGTCGCCCCAGCGCCGGTAGATGGTCGAGGGCGTGACGCCTGCGCGGGTGGCAATCATCGGCACGGTGACACTGGAGCGCTCCTGGGTTTTCAGCAGCTCACGCACGGCCGAATGAACGGATTCTTGTACCCGGGCACTACGACCCCCCGGGCGGAGGCCTTCTTTAATCGCCATGTTTATGACCTTAACACAAAGAATTTGCTTTAAGCGTTGGTCAGTAGCACACTCCGCAAAAGCAAAATATTAGCTTTAGTGGAGCGTGCCTATGTCCAGCCGTATTTCTCATCGTTCGAGCCTGGTGTTCCTGGCGATCACGTTGCTGACGTTTCTAGCGGCTTCCAGCGCGCCGACACCGTTGTATCACCTGTATCAGGAGGGGCTGCATTTTTCGGCAGGCATGCTCACGTTGATCTTTGGCGTTTACGCCTTGAGCCTCTTGGCGGCGCTGTTGACCGTGGGCTCTCTGTCGGACCACCTGGGACGCAAGCCAGTGATTTTTGCTGCGTTGGTCCTGAATATGCTGGCGATGCTGCTGTTCATCAATGAGGGCAGCGTGGCCTGGCTGATTGCCGCGCGTACCGTGCAAGGGTTTGCCACCGGGATGGCCACGGCGGTGCTGGGCGCGGCATTGCTCGACACCGACCGTCAACAGGGCCCGCTGGTCAACAGTGTTGCGCCTCTGCTGGGTATGGCGTGCGGGGCGATGGGCAGCAGTTTGCTGGTGGAGTTCGCGCCGCTGCCGACGCAGTTGATCTACTGGACGCTGCTGGCGCTGATGCTGGTGCAGGCGCTTTATGTATGGCGCCTGCCGGAAACCGTTGATCGCATTCCCGGTGCAGTGGCATCGCTGCGCCCAACGCTGCATGTGCCGCCCCAGGCGCGTCGAGCGTTGTGGCTTTCGCTGCCGGTGGACGTGGCGGTGTGGGCAATGGGGGGCTTTTACTTGTCCCTGGCGCCGTCGCTGGTGCGGGCGGCGACAGGCTCTACGTCGAACCTTATCGGTGGTGGCTTGGTGGCGGTGCTGACGTTGAGCGGGGCGCTGGTGATCTTCAACCTGCGCAATCGACCGGCCAGTAAGGTACTGCGCCTGGGCGCTGCGCTGTTGGCTGTGGGGGTGGCGCTGATCCTCACGGCAGTGCACAGCGCCAGCCTGCCGCTGTTTTTTATCGCCACGTTGATCGCCGGCAGCGGCTTCGGCGCCGGCTTTCTCGGCGCATTGCGCAGTGTGGTGCCGCTGGCCTTTCCCCATGAACGCGCAGGCTTGATGTCGGCATTCTATGTGCTGAGTTATTTGGCGTTTTGTTTGCCTTCGCTGCTGGCGGGCAACCTGATTCGCAGCTTTGGCCTGATCGCCACCACCGACGGTTACGGCGCAGTCCTCATTCTGCTGGCCCTCGGGGCGTTGGTCGCGTTGCTGCTGCAGGATTCGGCAAAGTCCAAGGCGGCCTGCATATCTGCAAAGTAGATAACAGTTAGAGATATTACCCGTTATATAGATATTCGATCAGGTTCTATGATGGTCTTAACCTCATGCGAGGAAGAGGATTTTCATCATGACCTGCTCGAATGCCATCAGCTACAAGCCCTTCAGTCACCTGGCCCGTCCTCGGGAAGTGATTCGCCAATTCACCCCCAACTGGTTCGCCGCGACCATGGGCACCGGCGTACTGGCGCTGGCCCTGACGCAGTTGCCGGTAAATATGCCCGGTTTGCATGCCATTGCCGAAGGGTTGTGGTGGTTCACCATCGGCCTGTTCATCCTGTTCAGTGGCTTGTATGCCGCGCGTTGGTTGATGTTTTTCCACGAGGCGCGGCGGATCTTCGGGCACTCCACTGTCTCGATGTTCTTTGGCACCATTCCCATGGGCCTGGCGACCATTCTCAATGGCTTGCTGCTGTTTGGCCTGCCGCGTTGGGGTGGCGATGTAATCCCGCTGGCCGAATCCCTGTGGTGGCTGGATGTGGCGATGGCACTGGCCTGCGGTGTGCTCATCCCCTTCATGATGTTCACCCGCCAAGAACACAGCATCGACCAGATGACCGCCGTGTGGCTGTTGCCGGTGGTCGCCGCCGAAGTCGCTGCAGCCAGCGGTGGCCTGCTCGCACCGCACCTGGCGGACGCTCACTCGCAACTGGTAATGCTGGTGACCAGCTACGTGTTGTGGGCGTTTTCCCTGCCGGTGGCGTTCAGCATTTTGACCATCCTGATGTTGCGCATGGCCCTGCATAAACTGCCTCACGCCAACATGGCTGCGTCGAGCTGGCTGGCGCTCGGCCCCATTGGCACTGGTGCCCTTGGCATGTTGCTACTGGGCGGCGATGCGCCAGCGATCTTTGCCGCCAATGGCTTGCCTGGCGTGGGTGAAATGGCCAATGGTCTCGGCCTGGTTGCTGGTATCACCCTGTGGGGCTTCGGCTTGTGGTGGATGCTCATCGCTGTACTGATAACCCTGCGTTACCTGCGCGCTGGCATTCCCTTCAATCTGGGCTGGTGGGGCTTTACCTTCCCGCTGGGCGTGTACGCCCTGGCCACGTTAAAGCTGGCGAGTCTGTTGCAACTGGGGTTCTTCAGTGTATTTGGTTGCGTGTTGGTGATGGCATTGACGCTGATGTGGTTGATCGTGGCCAAGCGCACCGTGCAAGGCGCTTATAAAGGTGAGCTTTTTGTTTCGCCATGCATTGCAGGCCTAGCGAATAAGTAAGCGGGATTAGGTAAAGTCTTGGCCTGACAACCTATAAGCCTTCAGGCCACGCAGGAACACGGACGACGATGAGCCATCCTTCGCAATTCACCTTGCTGCGCACACGGCGTTTTCTGCCGTTCTTCATCACCCAGTTGCTGGGCGCTTTCAACGACAACATTTTCAAGCAATCGCTGATCCTGGCGATCCTCTACAAACTCACCATCGACGGTGACCGCTCGATCTGGGTCAACCTGTGCGCCTTGTTGTTTATCCTGCCGTTCTTCCTGTTCTCGGCGCTGGCCGGGCAGTTTGGCGAGAAATTCAACAAGGACGCACTGATCCGCGTGATCAAAATCGGCGAGATCGTGATCATGGCCGTGGGCGCCACGGGCTTCCTGACTAACCACCTAGAATTGATGTTGCTGGCGCTGTTTGCCATGGGCACTCACTCGGCGCTTTTCGGCCCCGTGAAGTACTCGATCATGCCCCAGGCTCTGCACGAAGATGAGCTGGTGGGCGGTAATGGCCTGGTGGAAATGGGCACGTTTTTGGCGATCCTGGCCGGCACCATTGGTGCCGGGATCATGATGTCGTCCACCCATTACGCGCCGATCGTGGCGGTGGCGATTGTCGGCGTGGCGGTGCTGGGTTACCTGGCCAGCCGCAGCATTCCACGAGCAGCGGCGTCTACGCCGCAACTGCGCCTGGACTGGAATATTTTCACCCAGTCCTGGGCCACCCTGCGCATGGGGCTGGGGCAGACGCCGGCGGTGTCACGCTCCATTGTCGGCAACTCCTGGTTCTGGTTTGTCGGCGCGATCTACCTGACCCAGATCCCGGCCTACGCCAAGGAATGGTTGTATGGCGATGAAACCGTGGTGACCCTGATCCTCACGGTGTTCTCGGTGGGCATCGCCCTCGGCTCAATGCTGTGCGAAAAACTCTCCGGGCGTAAGGTCGAAATCGGCCTGGTGCCGTTCGGTTCATTCGGCTTGACGGTGTTCGGCCTGTTGCTGTGGTGGCACTCTGGCGGGTTTCCGCAGAACGTGCAGGCCAATGACTGGCTGGCGGTGCTCAGTTACGGCCAGGCCTGGTGGGTGTTGATCGATATCCTTGGCCTCGGCGTGTTTGGCGGCTTCTATATCGTGCCGCTGTATGCGCTGATCCAGTCACGAACCGCCGAAAACGAGCGCGCGCGCGTGATCGCTGCCAACAACATCCTCAATGCTCTGTTCATGGTGGTGTCGGCGATTGTTTCGATCCTGTTGCTGAGCGTGGTCAAGCTGTCGATCCCTGAGTTGTTCCTGGTGGTGTCGCTGCTCAACATCGCGGTCAACACCTACATCTTCAAGATCGTCCCTGAGTTCACCATGCGCTTCATGATCTGGCTGCTCAGCCATTCCATGTACCGCGTGGAACACCGCAACCTGGAGGCCATTCCTGATGAGGGCGCGGCCTTGCTGGTGTGCAACCACGTGTCCTTTGTCGATGCGCTGTTGATTGCCGGCTCGGTGCGTCGTCCGATCCGTTTTGTCATGTATTACAAGATCTACCGCTTGCCGGTGCTCAACTTCATCTTCCGCACTGCTGGTGCGATTCCGATTGCCGGACGCAATGAAGATATTCAGATCTACGAAAAGGCCTTCACGCGAATTGCCCAGTACCTGAAGGAAGGCGAGTTGGTGTGTATCTTCCCGGAAGGCAAATTGACCGCCGATGGCGAGATGAATGAGTTTCGTGGTGGAGTTACGCGGATTTTGGAGGAGACGCCGGTACCGGTGATTCCGATGGCGTTGCAGGGGTTGTGGGGAAGTTTCTTCAGCCGCGATCCGAACAAGGGGATTTTCCATCGGATCTGGTCGCGGGTAGTGTTGGTAGCTGGCGAGCCTGTCGATGCAGAGGCGGCGACGCCTGAGCAGTTGCAGGCGGTGGTTGGTGTTTTGCGGGGGAGTGTCAGGTAGTTCTGTACTGGATGTATTGGCCTCATCGGGGGCAAGCCCCTTCCTCCATTAGACCGCGCTCGTCACAACAGCTTGGTCAAATGGGGGAGGGGGCTAGCCCTTGATGGCGGTAGCGGCCTAAGTGCTGATCTTGAGGCCAATAAGTCCGCAAATGATCAGCGCCACACTGGCCAACCGAAATAACGCCATGGATTCCCCAAACAGGATAATACCGGCGATCACGGTGCCCACCGCACCCACCCCGGTCCAGATGGCGTAGGCGGTACCCAGTGGCAGTTCCTTCATGGCCAGCCCCAGCAGGCCGAGGCTGATAGCCATGGCGGTGATGGTCAGGGCGGTGGGCAGTGGCTTGCTGAAACCGTCGGTGTACTTCAGGCCGACGGCCCAGCCGACTTCAAACAACCCGGCAAAAAACAGAATGATCCAGGACATGATGACCTCGCTTCTTCAGGCGGGGTCGTCCCCGGATTCAACGCTCGTTGGCGTCGCGAGGTCGTCCCCGCGAAGCCCGTAGAGTGCCGAAAACGGATCGGGCGATCAAGTTTGCGGGGTGTTCTCCAGGATGCGACGGTCTTCCTTCTCGCTCATGCGTCGGAAGTACGTCGACAGCAACGCCCCGGAAATATTGTGCCAGACGCTGAACAGTGCACTCGGCACTGCCGCCAGTGGCGAGAAATGCGCACTGGCCAACGCGGCGCCCAGCCCAGAGTTCTGCATGCCGACTTCCAGTGCCAGCGACTTGCGTTGTGCCAACGGCAGCTTGAACAGTCGCCCAGTGAAGTAGCCCAGCAAGTAGCCGAAGCTGTTGTGCAGCATCACCACGGCCATGATCAGCAGGCCAGATTCGGCAATCTTCGCCTGGCTGGCGGCAACCACTGCCGCGACGATGATCACGATGCTCACCACCGACACCAGTGGCAATACGTCCACCGCGTGGCGAACCCGCTCGCCAAGTACGCGCTGTGCGATCACTCCAAGCACGATCGGCAGTAGCACCACTTGCAGGATCGACCAGAACAGCTCCATGAACGATACCGGCAGCCAGGCCGAGGCCAGCAGCCAGATCAAAGCTGGCGTGAGCAGCGGGGCGAGGAGGGTGGTGACAGCAGCGATGGCCACGGACAGCGCCAGGTCGCCCCGGGCCAACCACGTCATCACGTTGGACGATGTGCCGCTTGGGCAGCAACCGACCAGGATCACGCCGACGGCAATTTCCGGCGGCAGGTGGAATGCCTGGCACAGCAGCCAGGCCACACCCGGCATGATCACAAAGTGCGCAACCACGCCGAGTGCCACGCGCCACGGGTGGCGTGCGACTTCGGCGAAGTCTTCGAGTTTTAGGGTCAGCCCCATGCCGAACATCACCAGACCCAGCAGCGGGACGATGGCGCTTTTCAGCCCGATGAACCAGCTCGGTTCGAGGAAGGCGAGCACGGCGAAAATCAGCACCCAGTAGGCGAAGGTATTGCCGACGAAGCGGCTCAAGGCGGCGAGTGCGCGCATGGGGGTGTCCTTGTTGTTAGATTCTTGAAGTGTAAATGCGATCAAATGTGGGAGGGGGCTTGCCCCCGATGGCGGTATGTCAGCCAACATGTGCGTAGCTGAAACACCGTAATCGGGGCAAGCCCCCTCCCACATTTTGATCTTCAAACGGCTTAGATGCCCTGTGGCGTTTCTTCGCCGCCGAGTGCTTCGATCAACGCCGGCAGGAATTCACCGAAGGTCAGCATCATCAGGGTAAAGCTCGCATCCAGTTGACCCAGTGCCTCGTCGCCGCCGTCCTGTTCCGCCTGATCTTGCAGCAGATCTTCGAACTTCAGGCGCTTGACGGTCATCTTGTCGTCGAGCATGAAGGACAGCTTGTCCTGCCAGGCAAGGGACAGTTGGGTCACCACTTTGCCGGTGGTCAGGTGCAACTGGATTTCTTCGCCAGTCAGGTCCTGACGCTTGCAGCGCACGATGCCGCCGTCTTCGTGAGTGTCACGCAGCTCGCATTCGTCGAGGACGAAGAAGTCATCGGCCGGTTTCTGGGTGGTGACCCAG
The DNA here is from genome assembly GCF_054683855.1 of Pseudomonas sp. H1_D04. Taxonomy (NCBI): domain Bacteria; kingdom Pseudomonadati; phylum Pseudomonadota; class Gammaproteobacteria; order Pseudomonadales; family Pseudomonadaceae; genus Pseudomonas; species Pseudomonas sp. H1_D04. Next base: position 205,584 of record NZ_CP162826.1, on the reverse strand, counting down.
TCGGTCATGATCGCGGTTGGCGCGGTTTTTACGGTGAGTGGGCGTACTGGCAGGGTGCCGATCACCTCACGCAGTGTGGAAAGCAGGTCTTCGGCGCGTTTCGGGCTGGCCGAGTTGACCAGGATCAGGCCTTGTTTCGGCGCGATAGCGGCGAAGGTCGACGAGCGACGGATAAATGCGCGTGGCAGGAAGGCCTGGATGATTTCATCCTTGATCTGATCGCGTTCCTTCTTATAGACCTTGCGCATCTGCTCGGCCTCGATCTCTTCGACTTTCTCTTTAAGTGCGTCACGCACTACGCTGCCCGGCAGGATGCGTTCTTCCTTGCGCGCGGCAATCAGCAGGAAGTCACCGCTGACGTGGACCAGGGGAGCGTCTTCACCTTTACCGAAAGGCGCGACGAAACCGTAAGTGGTCAACTCCTGGCTTGCACAAGGGCGCGCCAGTTTGGTGGCCATGGCCGCTTCCAACGCCTCGGCATCAACAGGCAGATCTTGGGTCAGGCGATAGATAAGCAGGTTCTTGAACCACATGGGGTGAGTCTCTCCTTTATACAAAGGGGGGCATTATTCTCTTGATAGCGCCCCAGGCCAACCCTGCCTAAGCCATTGGAAGGCCTCAAAAAAAAGATTTAAGAAAGTGCTTGCCAGACCTAGGGTCGCTCCGTAGAATGCGCGCCACACCGAGACGAAGGGTGATTAGCTCAGCTGGGAGAGCATCTGCCTTACAAGCAGAGGGTCGGCGGTTCGATCCCGTCATCACCCACCATTCGCTTCATGTGTTACGCGCAGCGGTAGTTCAGTCGGTTAGAATACCGGCCTGTCACGCCGGGGGTCGCGGGTTCGAGTCCCGTCCGCTGCGCCATATTCGGTAACCTGGAATGCTGAACGCCAGGTCACCACAGAAAGCCCGCTCATTGAGCGGGTTTTTTTTGCCCGAAATATGGCAAAAAGTCGTGCTGGAAACTTTTTTTAAATAAATTGCATTTAAATCAAGACATTACGATTTTTTGGTGTATGATGCGCCCACACCGAAACGAAGGGTGATTAGCTCAGCTGGGAGAGCATCTGCCTTACAAGCAGAGGGTCGGCGGTTCGATCCCGTCATCACCCACCATTCGCTTCATGTGTTACGCGCAGCGGTAGTTCAGTCGGTTAGAATACCGGCCTGTCACGCCGGGGGTCGCGGGTTCGAGTCCCGTCCGCTGCGCCATATTTGCTTCCGCCAAGGCCCACTGAGCGCCTGAAAGCCACGGAAATAGCGGCCTTGTGCCGCTTTTTTCGTTTCTGGAATCCACTGGATTCCACCTCCAGCCACTTGAAAATTGATCCACGGCCGATTGCTGATTGTTGTCCCAATAATTGTGGATGACCTTAGCAGCAGTGTCTTCGCTGAAGACTCATCTGGCCCCACCGCATGCAGGCCTGCTGAACGGTGTCTACGGTGCAGTTCAAACGGCTCATCGTCCTCGATACCCTCTTTGTCCTTGCGCTTTCGTTCACACGATTTGATCTTTCTCTGGGCGGCCAAGGTGCTGTGTTGCAGGCGGTAGGACTCGTTGTCCATTTCGACGATAGGACAGCTGTGTGTCAGCCGATCCACTTGGTAAGTGGCGATATCGGGCAATGAGCCCAGCGCTTGCAACGTTGCAACCTGAACAAACCGACGTCCCGGTTAAATCTTGAATTGCCTCAACAGGCCTTCAAGGCGATGACCGATGGCGTACAGTTCATCGACTGTGTGTACGCCGCTTTGCGTCTGGTCTGCGACGTTTTCAATCGCGTGGGCTATCTGATGGACGCTCCGATTGATTTCTTCGGCGACCGACGTCTGCTCTTGCGCGGCGCTGGCGATGTGCGCGTTCATCGTATTGATAGTGACGATCAACTCGACCGCTTTGCCCAGCGATTGCCCGGCTTGTTCCGCGTGCAGGCTGGCACCATGACCTGCTGCGCCTGAATGGCTCATCGCAGTGACGACCTTGGTTGTGGCCAGGTTAAGGCGCTCGATCATCGCTTGAATTTCCTGGGTACTAAGCTGCGTCCGGCTTGCCAGCGCGCGTACTTCATCGGCAACCACTGCAAATCCGCGCCCCGCGTCCCCGGCTCGTGCCGCTTCGATCGCGGCATTAAGTGCCAGAAGGTTGGTTTGTTCGGCGATCGAGCGGATGACATCAAGCACCGTGACAATGCCTTCTACATCGCCTTGCAGGCTTTTCAACGAGACGCCTCCCGCGGACAAGTCCTCGGTCAGGGTGCCCAGTCGGGCGATGCTTTCATTGACGACCTGCCTGGCGTGCTGGGCCTGCAAATCGGTTTCGCCTGCTGCATCTGAAGCGCTCTGAGCACTGATGGCTACCTCTTGCGCCGCGGATGACATTTGATTAATTGCTGCGGCGACCTGATCGGTTTCCTGGCGTTGCTGTTCCATAACCTTATCGATGCATTTGCTCTGTTCGGCCACTTGGGTGACCGATGTATTCAACTCTCGGGCCATGCCGACGATCTGGCTGACCAGCCCATGAATCTTATCCGCGAAGGCATTGAACGACACGGCCACCTGGCCGAACTCGTCGCGGCTGATGGGTAAGCGCCGCGTCAGATCGCCTTCGCCCGCTGCGATCTCATCAAGGTGCTCACGAATCCGTGACAGGGGGCGCAGGCTGCTTTTAACCAATAACAAGGCGAGCACGCCGGTGATTCCGAGCGCAACCAAGGCGATGACGGTTATCCCATAGACAAGGCTGCGCACGCGCTGATGGATTTCCCCTCGTACTTTGGCAACCTGGCTTTCGATACTGTCCAGGTTAATCGCGGTGACCACGACCATGTCCCAAGCAGGCAGGTAAAAGCTGTAAGCAAGCTTGGGAACGACTTTATCCGTATTGATCAGGGCGCCTGAATAATTGACGAAGTGGGTGTCGTTCTTCGCTGCGGCCACCATTTCCCGGTTCAGGTAAATTCCATTCTTGTCTTTGCGGTCGCTCATGTTAGTGCCGACGCCTTCGCGGCTGTCGCCTCGAAACAGGCGTACGACCTGACTGTCGTAACCGATGAAATAGCCGTCGTCCCCATACTTCATTTGGGACAGTCGCGCGATCGCCAGCGCACGCGTTGCTTTGTCCCCCGTCTCTGCCTGCGCATACAGTTCCGCTACTGAGGTTCGGGCAAGGTTGGCGTAGTCTTTCAAGCGCTCCCGGCTTTCATCAAGCAGGCGTTCCCGAGTCACCGTGACTTCTTGCTCGGCGCTCGACAGCAGAGTGGTGCTCGTTGTCAGCGCCAGCACCGTGGACAACAGCACCACCGGGGCCAGCACCAGCATCAGTACTTTGTTTTTAAACAGCATGCTTGGGGTTCCTCACCTGAATCTGTATGAACGCGGCCGCAAGGGCCGCGATCGTCGACTTACCAAAGGGCGATGTCATAGGTGAGGTAGAGGCGATTGCTGTCGCGGCCGCGGGAGAACTCAGAACGGTAGACATAGTTGCGCATGCGCACGCCCAGCCCCTTGAACGTGCCGGCTTGCACAACGTAAGCCAGCTCGGTATCACGCTCCCATTCCTTGACCGTGGTCGTGGACTTGCCGTCATTGCCGCTCAGGTAGCGCGTTGAAAAGGTCAAGCCGGGCACGCCGACGGCGGCGAAGTTGTACCCGTAGTTGAGCATCCAGGTCTTCTCATCCTCCTCAATGAATTTGCCGATGCCCGCATTACTGAATGAGTAGACGGTTGCGCCGCTGATGTAGGGTAAACCGGCATCACCGCGAAGGGTTTGGTAGCCGCCTCCGACGGTATGGCCTGCGATCACGTAGGACAACTGGCCGCTGAGCATGTCATTGTCGATTTTGCCTGCGTAGGCAGAGCCGCTATCAACGCTGTTGAAGTAGCGCAGGTCGCTGGTCAGCACGCCACCGGCAAGCGGAAGGTCGTGCTGGATGCCGGCAAAGTTCTGTCGGTAAAAGTTCTCCAGCTCCCCGTAGAAATAGCTCAGGCGAACATTCTTACCCCATTTGTACTCGGCCCCGGCGTAATTGAAATCGCCCGACTTTTCCCCGCTGTAGCCATCAGGCACGATCGGCACGCTGTCGGTGGAGTCCCGTAATTTGAAACGGTCCAGATGCCCTCCGGTGACGGTCAGGTTCTCAATGTCGGTGCTGCTGACCTGGGTGCCCTGGTAGGTTTGGGGCAACAAGCGTGCATCGTTGTAAATCAGCACCGGCGTCTTGGGCAGCAAGGTGCCGTACTTGACGGTGGTTTTAGCGAACCTGACTTTTGCGGTAGCGCCGGCGCTGGCAAACTCGTCGGCCGCTCGCCCGTCATCATGCACCGGCATAAGCCCGGTACCACTGCGACCGCGCCCTGAATCAAGCTTTACGCCATACAGCCCCAGGGCATCCACGCCGAAGCCGAGGGTGCCGGCGGTAAATCCGGACTGATAGTCCAGCAGAAATCCCTGGGCCCACTCGGTGCGTTCGCTTTTTGCGGTGCGCGCAGCCCGTGCGCTCAAGCCGTGCTCGTCGCGAAAGTTCTCGTTGAAATACACGTTACGCAGTTGCAGCTTGAGTTTGCTGTCATCAATAAAACCTTCGGCGTTGGCCCCTGCGACGGGTACCAGGCCTAACGCGCAAAACAAAGCCCGACGGGTATACACATGGTTCATGGCAAATGACTCGTTGTTGTTATTTGGGGTACAGGGCGACACGCGCCTCGTGAGTGAGGCGCGATGGAAGGCAGCAGAGGTTGTGGGTGAATCAGGTGAACAGGCTGATGGCCCCGGTCAACAAGGCCAGCGCGGTGACGACCAGAGAGGTCAGCACGGCCCATTTGACGGTGGCCTTCTGGAAGTCGCCAATATCGCGATCGACCATGCCCACCAGCAACAGGGTCGAGGCCACCAGCGGACTCATGAGGTGAACGGGCTGCCCCAGGATCGAGGCGCGCGCGATTTCAAGCGGGTCGATGCCATAAGCGGCGGCGGCATTGGCCAGGATCGGCACCACACCAAAATAGTAAGCGTCATTGGACAGTACAAAGGTCAGCGGCATGCTGGTGATGGCAACCACCAATGGAAACAGGTGACCCCAGGACGGCGGGATCCAGTCGACGAGGGTCTGTGCCAGGGCATCCACCATCTTTGTGCCGGAGAAGATCCCGGCAAAGATCCCGGCGGCAAATACCAGCAACACCACAGTCATGGCATTGCCCGAGTGCGCCAGGATGCGTTCTTTCTGAATGTCCAATTGCGGGTAGTTGATCATCAGCGCGAGCACGAAGCCGATCAGGAACAGGATCGCGGAATGCATCAGCCCCATCACCAGGGCCGCCATCACTGCTATCACCAGCACCAGATTGACATAGGCAAGCTTCGGACGTTTGTGGGGTGTGTCCTCAAGAATCGCGTTGATGTAGCAATCGCCGCCGCCGCTTTGCAGTTGCACGTTGCCGATACGTTTGCGCTCTGCGCGACCCAGTATGAAGGCCGTGAAGATCACCCACAGGGCACCGCCGATCATGGTCGGCAGCAACGGCACGAAGTATTCACCGGCATCCAGGCCCAGCGCGGCAATAGCCCGTGTCGCGGGGCCGCCCCAGGGCGTCATGCCACTCATGATGCTCAGCGACAGCATGGAGATGGTCGCGAGGATCATCGGGTTCATGCCGATACGTTTATATAGCGGCAGCATCGCTGCGCAGGTGATCATGTAGGTCGTTGTGCCGTCGCCATCGAGAGCCACCAGCAACGACAGTAAGGCAGTACCTACCGCGATCTTCATCGGGTCGCCATTGACCCGCTTCAGGATTTTGCGGATCAGCGGGTCGAACAAGCCTGCGTCGATCATCAGGCCGAAGAACAGGATGGCAAACAACAGCAGTGCGGCAGACGGTGCGACCATTTTCAGGCCGTCTAGCATCATCTTGCCGGTGGTGCCGCCAAAGCCACCTATGACCGCGAAGACAATAGGCACCACAGTGAGTGCGACGATCGGCGACAAGCGTTTCGTCATGATGAGGAAGGTGAATACGACCACCATGGCCAAGCCAAGGAAAGCGAGCATAGAACGATTCTCTTGTTGTTATCGTAAAAATGGCTGACGCCGAGGCGCACGAGCCCTGACCCGCCGGGCGGCACAACGGCGCCTGGCGGGGAGGGGGGTCAGTCAAGTCAGGGGGGAGGTGTTATCCGGTTTTCTCTAGGCGCGTTTGGCGACCTTCAAATCTTTCCAGGCGTTTCCTGGTGCCTCGGAAGATTTTGCGTCGAGCATCCGGTTCAGCGTTTCGCGGTGGCAGGCGTTTTCAGACATCGAAATCACTACCGTTGCTACAGCGTTACTGGCCAGGCTGGTCAGGGCGCGCGCTTCAGACATGAAGCGGTCAACGCCGATCAGCAATGCCAGGCCGGCCAATGGGATGTCGTGAATGACCGTCAGGGTCGAGGCAAGCGCCACGAACCCGCTGCCAGTAACGCCGGCGGCACCTTTGGAGGACAACAGCATGATCGCCAACATGGTGATGATTTGCGTCAGGCTCAGGTCGATGTTGCAGGCCTGGGCAATGAAAATCGCCGCCAACGAGAGGTAGATGGCCGTGCCGTCCAGGTTGAACGAGTAGCCGGTGGGCAGTACCAGGCCCACGACGCCTTTTTTGCAACCCAGTGCTTCGAGTTTCTCCAGCATGCGCGGCATCACAGGTTCCGTGGAAGAGGTGCCGAGTACCACCAGGAACTCTTCCCGAAAGTAGCGCAGCAGTTTCCACAGACTGAAGCCGTTGGCGCGGCAAATGCTACCCAGTACCACGAAGACGAAAAAGCCGCAGGCGATGTACAAGGTCATGATCAACTTCGCCAGCGAACCCAGCGAGGTGATGCCGTACTGGCCGACAGTGAACGCCAAGGCCCCAAAAGCGCCGACCGGTGCAAAACGCATCAGGTAAGAAAAGATCTTGAAGACCATTTGCGAGGCGGATTCGAGCACGTCGAGTACCGGTTTGCCACGCTCGCCCAGCGACGACAAGGCAAAGCCGGACAACACCGCAATAAACAGCACCGGCAACACCTCACCTTTACTGAAGGCGCCGATAAAAGTCTCGGGAATGATGTGCATGAAAAACTCCACAACCCCAAGCTTTGCGGCCGACTCCGTGTATTGGGCCAATCCTTTAGTGCTCAACTGGGTGGGATCAATGTTCATGCCGGCGCCCGGCTGGAACACGTACACCGCGACCAGGCCAATCAATAGGCTGATCACCGTCAGGACGAAGAACAGCAGCATGGTTTTGCCGAGCAGGCGTCCGAGCGAGCGTTTGTCGCTCATCCCGGCGATGCCGGTGACGATGGTGCAGAACACCACGGGGGCAATCATCATCTTGATAAGTTTGATGAACGCGTCACCCAGCGGTTTGAGTGCAATGGCCTGCTGGGCCCAGAAATGCCCGACGACGATGCCGAGCACCACGGCGCAGAGAATCTGGAAGTAGAGCGATTTAACAACTTTCATGGCATCACCCATTTTTAGAATTGTGCGGATGCAAAAATGCCAACGACCGCCGGAATTATCCGGCGAGGCGCTGAGAGTCAGTGGCGTAGACGTAACCGGAAAAAAGCCTGCGCGCGGTGCGTACGACGGACGCTTGAATTGTCTCACCGTTGACGCCGGTGTAGGACAATACGACATCAATTCCGCCGCTCGGGTGTTCGATACGCACCGCTTCAAGGCGCGGCGTACTGATCCCGCCGAGCATCTGCGCGACGATGCTGCCCTCTATCACGCACGCGGTCGCTAAACCAATCGAGCCCGTAATGGCCAGCGCGCGGTGGCAGCTGTGTGGCATGAAATAGCGAACCTGAATCGTACCGCCGGCTTTCGCAGGCGACACCAGGACCGGCTTGGGAATTACCTTGTTGCTGACATCGCCTAAGCCCATGGCCAAGCCGGCCTGAAGCCGCAGTGTCTCAAGGCGTCGCAGGAAGTCTTTATCAGCGTCCAGTTCCGCAGGGGTCTCATCGCCACGCTTGCCCAGTTGGCTGGCCTCGACGAGCACCATGGGCATCGCCATGTCGATACAGGTCACCGCAATGCCGTCGATGACGTCTTGCGTGTTGCCGGTGGGAAAGAGTTTGCCAGTCTTGCTGCCGGCTGCATCCAGGAAGGTCAATTGCACCGGCGCTGCGGTACCGGGCACGCCATCAATGGCGGTATCACCCTCATAACTGACTTTGCCATTCGGTGTGTACACCTCGGAATGGATGAACGTCCCAGTGTTTACGTTGCGAATACGCACACGAGTGCGCTCTTGGGTGGCTTTGACCAGGCCCTGTTCGATGGCGAACGGGCCAACCGCGCACAGCATGTTGCCGCAGTTGGGTGCGCTGTCGACCCGGCGTTGTGAAACCATCACTTGAACGAACAAGTAATCAACGTCCGCATCCGGGTGCAGCGAAGGGCTGACAATCGCAACCTTGCTGGTTTGCGGATTGCCACCGCCAATTCCGTCGATCTCCAGTTCATGGCCGGAGCCCATCAGGTTGAGTAGCAGTTCGTCACGGGCCTCAACGGCTGCGGGCAAGTCCCAGTCGAGAAAAACCGGACCTTTTGAGGTACCACCACGCATCAGCACACAGGGAATTCTTTGCATGACACTGACTCTTGTTGATCAATCGGTGTAATTGATGTTCTTGGAGCAAGAGTCTCAAGCTTTAAAAAATGTTTCAAATGCAAAAATTGAAGCGATTATTGCGTTTTGCGAATGATAAATTTACGCTGAATTTCTTTTTGACGCCTTCTGCTGACGAGATAAGACATGGAATATGAGCTAAACGATATCCGATCATTCGTGAAAATCGCCGAACTTGGGAGCTTTCACGAAGCAGCTGATGCCTTGCACCTGTCTCAACCCGCACTCAGTCGGCGGATAAAAAAGCTGGAAGAGGGGTTGGGCACCGCATTGCTTGATCGCACCACGCGCAAGGTCAGCCTCACGAGCGTCGGCCGTGACTTTCTTCCAAAGGCACGTCGGTTGCTGGACGACTTCGATGAGTCGATTCTCAATATCCGTGAATTGGCCGAACGCCAGATTGGCCGTGTCACCCTGGCGTGCATCCCTACTGCCGCATTCTATTTTTTGCCCTCAGTGATCCGCCTGTATAACGAGCGCTATCCAAAAATCCGCATCCGTCTACTGGATTTGAGTGCCAATGAGGGGCTTGAAGCGGTACTGCGCGGGGAAGCCGACTTCGGTATCAATATGATGAGTGGGCAGCACCCGGACATTGAGTTCGTCCCATTGGTCAGCGAACCTTTTGTATTGGCGTGCCGGCGTGATCATGAATTGGCCGGACGCAGTTCGGTCACCTGGTCTGAATTGAGCGATTACCGTCTTATCGGGGTAGGGCGCCTGAGCGGTAACCGGATGCTGCTCGATCACGCGCTGTCTGGCTTGAGTTGGCGGCCGCAATGGTTCTACGAAGTCCAGCACCTCTCTACTTCGCTGGGGCTGGTGGAGGCTGGGCTGGGGGTTTCGGCGATGCCGAGCCTGGCCATGCCGGCGGAAGATCATCCCACTTTGGTCAGCGTCCCGTTGATCGAGCCAGTGGTAAACCGCTCATTGGGCCTGGTCTACCGCCGCGGGGCATCGCTCTCGCCGGCAGCGGAAAAATTCGTCTCGATACTGCTTGAGCAGTGGCCGCAATGAGCCATACGGCGAGTATTTTTTCTCAAACACGACGCGGCTCGCCCTCGGCAATCTTGCGCATCAGGCTCAGGTAGCGACTCGCTGCCAGCCCCAGGGGGCGGTTCTTTACCCAGATGATATCGACCCATAACCGCATCTGACTTGGCATGTAGTCAAACACCACCTCCGTCAATGCACCCGAAGTGATTAAGGGTTGTACCAGCGGCTGTGGAAGATAAGCCCAGCCCAATCCTTGCTGCACCAGGTCCAGCGTTGCCAGGTAATTGTCGCTGTGCCAAATGCGCCGTGACAGCACAACACGTGGATCAGAGTCGGTAGGTCCTCCAGTGGCCACGATGATCTGCCGAACGTTGACCAGTTGCTCTTCACTTAAGGGGCTTTTCTTGCCGGCGGCGGCAGGATGATCAGGAGAGGCAACGGCCACCAGCAACTGGCTTCCCGCCTCAAGAAACGTCTCGCGCTCGTCGAGCCCTGGTCGTTCAAATCCAAGTGCCAATTGCACACGTCCCTCATGGAGCATGCGCATCGCTTCCGGATGGGACGCGGAGCGAATCTCGATTTCAAGCGTGGGGAACTCGCTGGCGATAATGGACAGCGGACGATTCCATACGCCTGTTTGCAACTCCGGCGCCATCGCAAGGACCAGGCGCTCCTCCAACCCTTGATGAAGCTGGAGAGCATGGGCGTCCAGCAGGTTTAGCTGGCTGGCGACCTGTCGTGCCTGGGGCTCAAGTGCTTTGGCGGCGGCTGTAGGAATGGCTTTGCGGGTTGATCGGTCAAAAAGTAATAAATCCAGCTCTGCTTCAAGCTGCGACACCGCCATGTTGATGGCCGAGGGTACCCGGCCCAATTTGCGTGCGGCGGCAGAAAAGGAGCCGCTGTCGACAACCGCAAGGAAAACTTTCAGTGACTCACTGGTAAACGCCATGGTGGTTGTCAGATTTTCTGATGATGATCGTCTTTATTTATCAGATTTATTAGCCTAATTTCCACTTCTATTACAAGTTAAGTACGTGGGGAACACCATGTTAAATACTGATTTGAGGGGGGCAAGTGGCACTTATCAGTGGTGCCGGAAGTGAAGCGGGTATTGGTATGGCGATCGCACGCAGGCTGGGTGCAGCGGGCGCGAGATTGATCATCACCGCTAGCAGCAACCGCATCGAGGATCGAGTTAAAGAGTTACTCGCAGAAGGGTTTGAAGTTGAAGGCCGGGCAACTGACCTAACCGATGAACGTCAGGTGCGTGAATTCGGCCTATGGGCCGCGTCAGTCTGGGGGCGGGTCGATATTCTGGTGAACAATGCCGGTATGTCCATGCAAGGAAGCCCTGAAGTTTTCTCGGAATTGGCAACGATGGAACTGCATGAGTGGAATCTTTCACTGGCCAGAAACGTAACGACCGCTTTTCTTCTGACACGGGCCGTTTTGCCCGGTATGAGGGCGAGAAGTTACGGGCGCATTGTCAATATCAGTTCCACCACGGGCACCCGAGGGAGCAATCCGGGGGAAGCCGCTTATAGCGCCGCCAAGGCAGCGATGGTGGGCATGAACATGGGGCTTGCGCTTGAAGTCGCCAAGCAGGGGATTACCGTCAACAGCGTGGCCCCCGGCTGGATCACCACGGGCTCAACCACGCCCGTTGAAGCCGAGGCGGGGCGCTTCACCCCGATTGGGCGCGCAGGCAGCCCCCGCGAAGTGGCGGCGGCGGTTGCATTTCTGGCATCGCCTGACGCCAGTTACATCACTGGGGAAGTCCTCGTAGTGGATGGCGGTAACTGTCTGGTCGAGAACAAAGCCCCTCACGGCGATTATTAAGTTTGAATACGCTTTAGCGCGCTCAATCCACGATATTGGGCGGGGGCTATAACCGAGATTTATAAAAGCGCGATGTATCAAAGAACCGTTGAGTTCTTTGAGCTGTATCCGGCTGTCATTCAGCAACGGACTTTTAATTAAGTTGATAATTAACATAGGGTATTGATCATGTCGAAAAGTGGAATTAGTGAATCAGCGATTGCTGCTTTTACCGCCTCCGAGCGTGCCCGGTTTATAGAAAACAACCCAACTTCACTGGCGCTGGCCGAGCGCGCCAAGGCGAATCTGTTCAACGGTGTGCCCATGCACTGGATGAGCGACTGGTCGATGCCTTCGCCGCTCTTCGTACAGCGTGCAAAAGGGGCGCGCTTCACCGACGTTGACGGGCATGAATACATAGACTTTTGCCTTGGCGACACCGGCACGATGTTTGGTCATTCACCTGATCCTATTGTCCGCGCCATAACCGAGCAGGCGAATAATGGCTTGACCACGATGCTGCCGGGCGAAGACGCGGTGGTCTGCGGCGAGTTGCTGGCTCGGCGATTCAAGCTGCCTTACTGGCAAGTGACCGCCAATGCGACTGACGCCAACCGGTATGTGCTGCGCTGGGCGCGCGCGATCACCCAGCGCAACGTCTTGCTGGTGTTCGATGGCTGCTACCACGGCACCGTGGATGACGTGATGGTGCGCTACCGCGACGGCAAAACAGTGCACCGTTCAGGTCTTGTGGGCCAAGCCTACGACTTGAGCCAATACAGTCGATCCATCCCCTTCAACGATGTCGCCGCACTGGAGGCGGCGTTAGCCCAGGGCGATGTGTGCGCGCTGATGTGCGAGCCGGCGATGACGAACATTGGCATGGTCCTGCCGGATCCGGGGTTCATGCAAAAGTGCCGAGAGCTGACCCTTAAATATGGCAGCCTGTTGGTCATTGATGAGACCCACACTATTTCCACCGGCCTCGGTGGATGCACTCGCCAGTGGGATTTGAAACCCGACTTTTTCGTGGTGGGTAAACCCATTGCAGGTGGCGTGCCTTGCGCGGTGTTTGGCGTTAGCGAGCCAGTCGCCTCGGCTATGCGCGACGTCCAGAAGACCATCAGCGAGGAGAGCGGCGGGCATGGCCACAGTGGCATGGGAACGACGCTGTCCGCCAATGCCCTGGCGATGCGTTGCATGCGCGTCAGTCTTGAAGAGGTCATGACAGAGTCTGCATACGAGCACATGTTGCCCCTGGCCTCAAGGCTGGCCCAGGGATTTCGAGAGTTGTTCAAGCGGCACCAACTGAACTGGTCTGTCACAGAGTTGGGCGCGCGTTGTGAGTTTCAATTCTGTGCTACCTCGCCAAGAACAGGCGCGCAAGCCGAGGCGGCTTTTCATGACAGCCTTCAAATGGCGCTGCATCTTTATCTCATCAACCGCGGAATCCTGATCACGCCTTTTCACAACATGACCCTGTGCTGTCCGCAAACAAGTGATGCGGATATCGACAGGCTGATCGCTGAGTTGGATAACGCGCTGACCACCCTGCTTGCCCTACCTGGCGCGCGGGTTATCGCTTCATAACTGCACGTCTGAAAACGCCATTGTTCTTAAATACTGCCAGTCGCTTGAATAAGCGCTAAGAGGTTTGACATGCAATTTGCGGATAAAAAAGAGGCCGTAGATTATCTGGCCGCCCACCCTGAAGTGCTGAGCATCGAGTTGTTCCTTATCGACGCGAATGGCGTTCCACGGGGCAAATTGTTGCATCGCGACGAACTGCTGGCGATCTACGAAAATGGTCGGCCATTGCCAAGCTCCATTCTCGCCTTGACCGTGCAGGGTGAAGACGTAGAAGACACAGGCTTGGTCTGGGATGTTGCTGACGCCGATTGTTGGACGTACCCCTTGGCGGGAAGCCTGACCTTGCAACCCTGGCGCACCAACCCCACCGGTCAAGTGCAGGTGAGCATGCACCCGACCCAAGGTATTCCCGCCGCACCGGCGGACCCGCGCCACGTACTGGTGAACACCATTGAGCGGCTGAAAGCCGATGGATTCCATCCGGTCATGGCCGTTGAGTTGGAGTTCTACCTGCTGGACCGACAACGCGACGTCAACGGTCGGCCGCAGCCGGCGTTGCAGACCAATGGCGTACGCCCTGTTGCTCCACAGGTCTATGGCGTATACGAGCTGGAGCAGCTTCAACCGTTTCTTGATGACCTCTACGCGGCGTGCGCGCTGCAGGGGTTGCCGGTACGTACGGCGATATCCGAGTACGCGCCAGGCCAGGTCGAGTTGACGCTGGAGCATCGTTTCGACGCACTCCAGGCCATTGATGAAGGCGTACGTTACAAACGCCTGGTCAAGGGGGTGGCCAACAAACATGGGCTGCAAGCGTGCTTCATGGCCAAGCCATTCAGCGATCAGGCCGGCAGCGGTATGCACCTGCACGTCAGCCTGGCCGACGAGCACGGGAATAACCTGTATGCGAGTGAAGACCCACAGGGTACGCCACTGTTGCGGCACTCCATCGGCGGGATGATGGAGACCTTGTTTGACTCGCTGGCGATATTTTGCCCCCATGCCAATTCCTATCGACGCTTCCAGACCGGTAGTTACGCGCCGCTGGCTAAGAGTTGGGGCGTCAACAACCGTACGGTGTCGTTCCGCGTGCCCAGCGGCCCCGCCATCAGTCGGCACATCGAACACCGCATTTGCGGTGCCGATGCCAACCCCTATCTCGCCGCTGCCGCGTTACTGGCGGGTATTCACCACGGCATCACTCATCAAAGCGATCCCGGCGCGGCGATTGTGGGGAATGGCTATGAACAGGCGACCGATTTTCTACCCACCGACTGGCTGACAGCGTTGCAGGCACTGCAACGCTCAACCTGGGCACGTGAGGCGCTGGGCGCTGAATTCCTGAAGGTGTTCCTGGCAATCAAGTGGCGCGAGTTCCGTCAATTCAATGCTGAAGTCGGAGAGCAGGACTGGCGCTGGTACCTCACTCACGCATGAATGTCGACCCGTCAGGACGACTTGAAACGGACCGCTGAGGCTACCTGACCTTTTTCTTGCGTGGCTGGCGCGTGGCCAAATGCTCGAAGCAAAAAGAGGCCGTGCCGAACACGGCGATTATGGTCAGCACGATCATGCCTAGGGTTGAGTTTTCCACGATGGGCGTCCTACGTGATGGAGTAGGCGTCCACGGTAGAGTTACGGCGAAAGCGCCTCAATAGACCCGACGCAATCCTTACGACGCCGGGCCCATTATTACGCACTCTTTACGGGGCGTTGCGGCTGTGGCGGTAATCGCTGACGGCCTCGTACACCGCCTTGCGCAAGCGGTTGATACCACCGATAGGGCGGTGTTCTTCCACGCCGAACCACGGGTTGAATGACTGGTTGTCACATGCCAGGTTCAGTTCAGGTGTATCGAAATCCTGAGCAGGGATCCGCACCTTGGCCACGCTTTCATAGGCCGCATCGCTTTCTTTCCACTCGATGCTGGTGTCTTCGATCGGCATGAATTTCTGCGGGTTCTGCCGCTGGATCTGCAGCACGAAACACGCCGGGACGCGGTCCGTGGACAACTGCTGGCTCAGGGCGCTGCGCAGGAAGTTCGGCAGGTCCTGGTTCTGTTTGGGCAGGACGTATTCCGGGCAGCTCTGCGGGTCTGGCGCCACGCGGAACTTGGCATTCGCCGCGCCGAACTTGTAGGGCGATACCGAGAAATACGTAGTTTGCGTCGGGCTTGCCGGGGCTGGTGCCAGGGTTGCCAGGGCGATAAATAGATGACGCACCTGCCAAGTGCGTGGGTCAGCCTTGGGGAAGAACGCCAAGACTTTTTTGCCATCGGCCTGGGCGCCGATGTTCTGCGCGTATTCCGCCACATCGCTGACAAAGAAGTTCGGATGGCTAAACATCACGAAGTCCTGTTCCGTGCGGGTCTGCTGGTCGGCCAGCAGTTGTTTGCCCGGCACGTCCAACAGCTTGAGCGCCATGCCCCGGGCATCGCGAATGCTGTCGAACTGCGGGTAGGCGTTGCCGTTGGACAACCGCATCATGGCCTGCCAGGTCTTGCCCGGTTCGGCGAATACACCCTGGCGTAATGCCGGGTCGAGATCCGCCAGTACGCTGACTTCGGCCTTCACGCAGCCGTGGGCCTTGGCATGGGCATCGCGCAGGTAGCGCGTGCCTTCGCGGTGCTGGTCAACGATGCGCACTGCCGTCTGGATGATGCCCTGAGTCATCGCGGCTTCACCTGCCGGGACGTGTTCATCCGGCGACACCGGCCCGCTGTGCTGCCAGGCATACCAGGCGGTAGCGGCCAGCCAGCCGAGCAAGCCCAGTCCGACCAGCCACAACAGGGTCTTGCCGAGAAACCTACCAATGCGCAGCCACAGGCGGGCGAGCAGGGACGGTTGGTCGTATCGAGATCGAATCATCATGGCAATTGTTGCTCCAGCGGGCCGCCCAGCACTTTGAGGTATTCCAGCAGCGCCCAGCGTTCCTGCGGCTGCAGGCCACGGCCGATGACGCCTTTGCCACGAGCGCCTGCACGGAATTCGTGGCCGCTGTTGTGGTTGCCGGTAATTTTGGTATCGAACAGAAAAGCATTCTTGAACGCCGCAGTCTCGAAGCCGAGATGGCGAGGGTCGTAGTCGAAGGTGCCTTTATAGAACGTGGTGCTGCGCTCGTCCTGGGGCGAGAGCAGTTGGTAGATCGTCGGCACCGAACCGTTATGCAGGAATGGCGGGGTGGCCCACACGCCCGCCAGTGGACGGGCCTTGTAGGCACGCAGCTCGCGCACGCCAATCGGAAGGCCAAAACCATCCAGGCGCGGGCGTTCGGCCGGTGTGACACCGGCGGCGCGGTAAGCGTGGTCTTCGACGAAGGCGGTGACATACGCCAGGCCCTTGGCCACGGACATTTTTTTCAGGTCCAGGGGTTCGGTTGGCGTCGGGTGCAATTGGACATTCAGCTTGGACAGCTCCGCAGGGTCCCATTGCAGGGCGCTGAGGTCATAGCGCTGGTCTGCGATGTTGGTGGCGGTGCCGGGGTCGGTACCGATGTAGTCCACCGGCAGCATTTTCAGTGTCTGCACAGGGCGGCCACCTTCCTGGCTGACGGTGGGCACGTGGCAGCCGGCGCAGTTCTCGGCGAACAGCGCGCGGCCCTGAGCGGCGAGGGGCTTGTCGATAGGCCCGAACAATTCTTCGGGCCAGGTGGGCGGTTTGAGGCGTTGCAAGGTTTCTTCGATCAGGTGGAGGTCGCGCACTCGTACGCTGGACGGGTAACGCGCATCGCCTTGAAGCGGTTGGCCAGCGCCATCGAAAAACGTCAGGGTCGCCCCCACACCGAGGGCTTCGCCGATATTCCGTGCCATCGGTTGCTGGGCCGAGCCGTTCCATTGCACCCAGTCGAAGGTCCAGATATCCCACAGCTGTGGGTAGTCCACAGGTGCGTTGGCGACGCGATAATTTTCCGGGGAGATGGCATCGCCGAAGCTGGCATTGGCAATGCGGCCAAACGCGTCGGTACGGCCCGGCCCTTCTTCGGTGGGGTAGAGGCCGCGGTGTGTATCGTTCCAGGCGACTTTTAGGAACTTGTTCAGCGACTGCTTGAAGTCCTGGCGCAGTTGGCTGTGTTCGGCGTCGTAACGATCACCCAGCACCTGACGGGCGAAGCGTTCGAATTTCCATGGGTTGTAATAAGTCGCTGCGAGGCTGGCGACCAAGGCCTGGCCAAAGCTGCCGCCGCGTAGTGTCGGCACGCTGGAGGGCAGCACATGCTGGGCCGAGCCGCCGTCAATCCGCAGGGCCTGACCCTTGAAGTGCAGCTCGCCGGTGTGGCAGGCGGCGCAGGTGATGTCCAAGTACTCAACGTTGCTGCCCGCGTTTTTATGTCGGGCAAAACCTACCGGCAGGTTGCCGGGGTTTTGCGCGGTGGGCACTTGCTTGGGATCCACAAGGAAACCGAAGCGCGCCAGGTACTCTGGCGTGGCAAAACGTCCCTCGGAGAACGGCAGCTCCAAGGCGGTGAACCAGTCGTAATGCAGGCCTTTTACCTGGGTGCCTTGGGGCGTGAAGTAATAGGTCTGGCGGTCGGCGGCGCTCCATTGATCCTGATAGTGCACCTGCTCCACGGGCACGTAGTTCGGTAGCTTGGGGTTAACGGTGTAATAGAGCACCACGGCCAGTGATAGGACCAGAATGGCGAATATCAGGAGTAAAACACGGGAAAAAATGCGCAAGATAACTATCCTTGTCGAGTTGTAGCGTTGTTATGCCACTACGCCATAAGTGCGGCAAGTGGCCATGAGCCTTATGAGAGGCGGTCCCGCGATCCGTCGCGGACGCCCATCATGAATGAAAATGCTTTTAAACACGTGAACTTATCGGAAGTTTCCTGCTCACATGCCGGTAGCCATTGGTCGTGGCCGCCTGATAAGCTCGCGACTTTATTCGAATGCCCTATTGGCGCATGAACAAGGAAATAGCATGAAACAGCATCGGTTGGCGGCGGCGGTGGCCCTGGTTAGCCTGGTACTTGCGGGTTGTGATTCGCAGACCAGCGTAGAGCTGAAAACCCCGGCGCAAAAAGCTTCCTACGGCATCGGCCTGAACATGGGCAAAAGCCTTGCTCAAGAAGGCATGGATGACCTGGATTCCAAAGCAGTAGCCCAGGGCATCGAAGATGCCGTTGGCAAGAAAGAGCAGAAGCTCAAAGACGACGAACTGGTTGAAGCGTTCGCCGCACTGCAAAAACGTGCTGAAGAACGCATGACCAAAATGAGCGAAGAGTCGGCAACCGCCGGCAAGAAATTCCTCGAAGACAACGCCAAGAAAGACGGCGTCGTCACCACCGCTTCCGGTCTGCAGTACAAGATCATCAAGAAAGCTGACGGCGCACAGCCTAAGCCGACTGACGTGGTGACTGTTCACTACACCGGTAAACTCACCAACGGCACCACCTTTGACAGCTCCGTGGATCGCGGCAGCCCGATTGACCTGCCGGTCAGCGGCGTGATTCCAGGTTGGGTCGAAGGCCTGCAACTGATGCACGTCGGCGAGAAGGTCGAGTTGTACATCCCGTCCGACCTGGCCTACGGCGCCCAGAGCCCAAGCCCGGCGATTCCAGCCAACTCCGTGCTGGTATTCGACCTGGAACTGCTGGCCATCAAGGACCCAGCCAAGGCTGAAGCTCCTGACGCACCAGCCGCCAAGAAGTAATAGGCGCCTGAACACACAACGCCCCGTCTCGACGGGGCGTTGTTGTTTCTGAAGCACTTACATTGCGGTTTGGGCAAATCCAAACGAACATCCCTGGCCAGTGGCAGTCTGATATAAGGCTAAGGCAGCACTAGCCGCACACAACCGCCAAGTCAATGAAATCTTGGGTTTTTTTGATGTGCGCAAAAAACGCCCGATCTGACTGAAAGCCTTTTAAACCGTGGCTTTCAGCCAGTAAAACAGGCTCTGTTCACAAGGTTATCCACAATTTGTGTGGATAACCTTTCTGTTTGATGGAACTGGAGTGACAGATGAAACCACCCTTCAATTTCACCCGTTTCCTACCCATGGCTGCACGCTTGCTGGGCCGTGGGCGCCTGCCGACTCTGCTGTTCGCGGTGGCCGCCAAGGGGTCAAGCCAGGGCAATCGCCTGGGCAAGCTCAAGGATGATTTCAAACTGCTCCAGGCCCTGTGCCTCGCGTACTGGCGGGGAGAGTATCGGGCGATCAGCCCCAAGGCGCTGATCTCGGTGGTAGCGGGGCTGATGTACTTCCTCAGCCCGATTGATGCGATTCCGGACTTTATCCCGATGTTCGGCATGCTCGATGATATCGCCGTACTTGCGTGGGTCATGAAGACCCTAGAGGGCGAACTGAGCGCTTTTCGCGCCTGGCGTGATGCGCAGCGCCCGGAAAAGCTCGCGGTGGTTGAGCGTTTGCCTGCGACACCGGCCTTGCTGGCTAAGGAAAACCCGCAAAAAAACGGATGAGGCAGCTATCCCCTGCGACCTTTGTGGCTGTTAGGATTACACTCCTAAGGAAAGAGCTTACTCAGTAAGTGCAGTTATCCTACGGGGCAGTCATGGATATTCAG
This sequence comes from Pseudomonas sp. H1_D04, assembly GCF_054683855.1. Taxonomy (NCBI): domain Bacteria; kingdom Pseudomonadati; phylum Pseudomonadota; class Gammaproteobacteria; order Pseudomonadales; family Pseudomonadaceae; genus Pseudomonas; species Pseudomonas sp. H1_D04. The sequence goes on along the minus strand of NZ_CP162826.1, from coordinate 185,984 downwards.
ATAATTTCACGCAATGGCGAACCCGAGTACGCGGTGTTGCCATGGGATCAGTACCAGGCGCTGCTAAAAGCTGCCGGTCAGCAACAGCCTTCACCGCCTCATTCTCCTACTGTCCAAGCCGCACCTGACCAGGACTTGCGCCCGCTCGCAGACCTGCGCGGTTTGCGTGAAAACAAGGGCCTGGCGATTGAAGTGCTGGCTCGCACCGTGGGCATCAGCCCGTCGTATCTCGGATTGATCGAAAGTGGTGAACGTCAGCCGGATGCCGCGATACGACGCAGCCTGGCCTGGGAATTGGGCGTTGCAGGTTGGAGGGATGAATCTTGAGCCTACGTATCAGCCGTCAGCATTGGGATGGGTTACTTAACGAACTGGACCAGGCGCGCCGCCAGCGCCATCTGTTGACTTACCGCGCGCTGCTGGAGCGCCTGCAGTTTCCGACGCCGGCGATGCAAACCCTGGCCGCTGCTCTGGAGCACCTAGCGGCACTGGACGCCAAGGCTGAGCAACCGTTGCGCAGCTCCCTGGTGATCAGCCAGGGCGCCAGCCGCCTGCCGCGTACCGGCTTCTTTGAATGCGTGGAGCGCCTCGGGCGCTTCAGCGGACCCTCCGATGGCGTGGCCGCGGCGTCCTGGCATGCCTCCGAAGTGGTGCGGGTGTTCGAATACGAGTATCCGGAGTCGGCCGAGGCCTAAAGCGTCTGGGGCAACATGTCCATGCTGTCGATCACATGGATGCTGTAACCAGCCACATCCTTGGCATGGTGCTTGGCCTGCGACGCCAATTCCGCCAACTGGCTGGCATCGAGTTGTCCACAGGCCTGTGGATACAAATGCACCACTCCAATCGACAACGACAGCAGCGCAAATTCCTGGCGCACGCCCTGACGGTTCAGCGCCACAAAGCAACCAGCGTCGAGATGCTCGGCGCGGTAGAAACGCCGGCATTGGGTATGGAAGTCATCCAGCAACTGGTTGAGCCGCTTGCGCCATTCCTGTGGCCCTAGCACCAGCAGAAAATCATCGCCGCCGATATGCCCGACGAAGTCGCGGCTGGGGTCGACCCGGTCGTTCAAGCACTGCGCCAGGCACAGCAACACCTCATCCCCACGCCCGTAGCCGTAGATGTCATTGAACGGTTTGAAGCTGTCGATATCCACGTAGCAGATCACTGACTCGCGCTGTTGCTGCAACAGCCGTGTCAGGCACTGCTGGATCGGTACATTGCCGGGCAGCAGCGTCAGCGGGTTGGCGTAGCGGGCCTGTTGGATTTTCAACTCGGTGATCAGCTTAAGCACATCGATCACTCGGCCCAGGCCCAGGTAATCGCCATTGAGCGTGATGATGAAGTCTTCCTCGATACGTTGCCTTGCGCGGCTGGTCAGCAAGCGGCTGACCTGCTGCAGTGACTGGCTCAGCTCCACCGCCAGAAAGTCAGTGCTCATCAAGCGACTTATGGGTTTGCGAGCGAACAGGTCAGTGGCAAACGGCTTGAGCAGCGCGTCGGACAGCGAGTGCCGATGGACGATCCCAACGGGGTGCCCACGCTCATCCAGCACCGCCAGGGAGTTGAGGTTGGCCTGGCGGCGGAATGCTTCCAGCACCTTGGCCGTGGCGGTGCCTTGATCCACTGCCGGTTGCTCATTGAGCAGGGCGCTGAGGTCGCTGCCTTCGTCGTTGAGCGTCACCGTGGTCTGGTCCGGCTTGGGCAACATCAGCCGTGCTTCTTGTGGCGGTTGTTCCTGTGGACGGCAGAGCAGGTAACCCTGCACCAGATCGACGCCCATCTCAGTCAACACCGCCAGCTCTTCCGGCAATTCAATACCTTCGGCGATGACCTGGGCACGGGAGGCCCTGGCGATTTGCAGGATCGAACCGACAAACTCGCGCTTGAGTGCATCCTGATGAATGCCGTCGATGAAGTGCCGGTCGATTTTCACGTAGTCCGGACGTAACTCCGACCATAAGCGCAGGCTGGAATAGCCGGCACCCAGATCATCCAAGGCAATTGAAAAGCCCATGTTGCGGTAATGGTGCAGGGCGGTTTGCAATAGGTCGAAATCGTCGGTGGGGGTTTGCTCGGTGAGTTCGATCACCACTTGGCTCGGCGGAATGCCGAAGTCGCGCAGCAGTTGCAGGGTGCGTCCCGGTTGGTGCGCCGTTTCCATCAAGGATTCCGGCGAGATATTCAGGAACAGCTTGCCTGGAAGCTTTTGATCGCTGAAGCGTCGGCACGCGCTTTCGCGGCATGCCATTTCCAATTCGCTGAGGCGCCCGGTTTGCCTGGCCACCGAGAAAAGCGCAACGGGGGAGTGCAGAGGGCTGTTGGACGGGCCACGACTAAGGGCTTCGTAGCCGAGGATGCGCCGTTCGGACAGGCAGATGATCGGTTGGAACAGGCTGTGCAAACTGCGTTGAGCCAGGATAGAGCCCAATGCATTCAGCTGTTCGGTCATGGTCATGGTGATCTCGATCGAAAAAAAGGACCGCAGGCGATGAGCCTGCGGTCCTTCATTTCACGACAGAATGATGTCTATATGATGACACTCTGGGGAGCGATCACGTTAAATCGCCATCATTTACTGCTTGGCTACCTGCTTGGTGATTTTCAGGTAGTCCAGCAGGATCCGGCCTGTCTCGGCCAGGTACGCATCGTCTTCCGGCTTGGTTTTATCCGCTTCGGTCGGCAGCGCGTCTTCGTCTTCTTTCTTCAGCTCCTTGAGTGGTTCTTCGCCCTTGGCCTTGCGGCGGACGTTCTCCAGCACAAGCTGCTTGTTTTCGATATCGCTGTGCTGCGCGCGACGGTCCACTTCATTGAGGCTGACGGTTTTTTCTTCCATCAACTTCTTGGCCAGGGCCAGCTTGTCGCGGATGAACACAAACTCGGCATCCTTGGCGGAGCGGGTATCGTGGTCAGCTTTCAACTGTGCCAGGAACGGCTTGAATGGATCCGTAGCAGGCTTGATCGCCGGCCGGATGGTGTCCCACGGCATGGCTTCCGGCAGAGCGCTTTCGCCGATTTCCTTGGTGTCGATGATCGACGGGAAATCGATGTCCGGCAGCACGCCCTGATGCTGGGTGCTCTGCCCGGAAACCCGGTAGAACTTGGCCAACGTCAGCTTGAGCTCGCCATGGTTCAGCGGCTGGATCGTCTGCACGGTGCCTTTGCCGAAGGTCTGGCCGCCGATGATCAACGCGCGGTGATAGTCCTGCATGGCGCCGGCGAAAATTTCCGAGGCCGAGGCTGAGAGGCGGTTGACCAGCAGCGCCATCGGGCCTTTGTAGAAGGCGCCCGGGTTCTCGTCTTCAAGCACGTCCACACGGCCGTCAGCGTTGCGCACCAACACGGTCGGACCTTTGTCGATAAACAGGCTGGTCAGCTCGGTGGCTTCCTGCAGGGAGCCGCCGCCGTTGTTGCGCAGGTCGATGACCACGCCGTCGACTTTTTCCTTCTGCAGTTCAGTCAGGATTTTCTTCACGTCGCGAGTGGTGGACTTGTAGTCCGGGTCGCCAGCGCGGAAGGCCTTGAAGTCCAGGTAGAAGGCCGGGATTTCAATCACGCCCAGTTTGTAGTCCTTGCCATCCTGCTTGAGGTTGAGGACTTTCTTCTGCACCGCCTGGTCTTCGAGCTTCACCGCTTCACGGGTGATGGACACGATCTTGCTGGTCTGGTCGTTTGGCGCATTGGTGTGCGGAATCACTTCCAGGCGCACCACGCTGCCTTTCGGCCCACGGATCAGCTTGACCACTTCGTCCAGGCGCCAGCCGACCACATCGACCATCTCTTTGTCGGCCTGGGCCACACCGATGATCTTGTCCGCCGGAGCGACCTGCTTGGTCTTGTCTGCCGGACCGGCCGGCACCAGACGCACGATCTTCACTTGGTCATTGTCGCTTTGCAGGACGGCACCAATGCCTTCCAACGACAGACTCATATTGATATCGAAATTTTCCGCGTTATCTGGCGACAGATAATTGGTGTGCGGGTCGTAGGACATCGCGAAGGTGTTGATGTAGGCCTGGAAGATATCTTCTGCACGGGTCTGGTCCAGACGCGCCAACTGATTCTTGTAGCGCTTGGTCAACAGCTCCTGAATGGCCTTGGGCTCTTTGCCGGCGATCTTCAGGCGCAGCACTTCGTCCTTGACGCGTTTGCGCCACAGGTCATCGAGGGCGGCGGTGCTGGTCAGCCAAGGGGCGTCCTTGCGATCCACCAGAAGGGTTTCCTTCTGGGTGAAGTCGAGCTTGTCGACGCCTTTGTTCAGCTCAGCCAAGGCGAAATCCAGACGCGCTTTGACGCGGTCCAGGTAGCGCTTGTAGATGGTGAAGCCGGGCTGCAGGTCGCCGCTCTTGAGGAAATCGTCGAACTGGCTCTTCCACTTGTCGAACTCAGCGATATCGCTGGCCAGGAAGTAGCTGCGCGACGGATCCAGCAGCTTGAGGTAGCTGTCGTAGATGATCACCGAGCGAGCGTCGTCCAGCGGCGGCTTGCTGTAGTGATGGCGCTTAAGCAACTCGACCACGTTAAGGCTGGCAATCACCTCATCGCGATCCGGTTGAAGGTTGTCCCAGCTGTTGGCTGCGAACGTATTGGTCGACATCGACGCGAAGCCGAGACCAATGAAAAGAGCGAGGGCGGTGCTGGGGAACAGATGCTTCATGCTGATTCGACGCGGGGGCAATTGATAACGCATATTAGGCCGTCTTTGAAGTTGCCGGTTCCATAGGGGCCGGTCGCATAATGCAAAAAGCCCGCGCTACTGCTACGGGCTCAGTCCAGACTCACTATGGAGGCACTGTGAAAGCATTGCAAGGCGTTGAAGGTCATGTGGAGTGGTTGGACGAACCAAGTCCTACATGTGACGTAGGCCAAGTTCGCATTCGCGTGGCGGCTGCGGGTCTTAATCGCGCCGATTTATTACAGCGTGCCGGGCTCTATCCGCCACCCCCTGGCGCCAGCTCTGTGCTGGGCCTGGAATGTTCCGGGGTGATCAGCGAAGTGGGGCCTGGTTCCTCGTGGCAAGTGGGGGATCGAGTCTGTGCGCTGCTCGCCGGTGGTGGCATGGCCGAAGAGGTGGTGGTAGATACTCGCCATGTGCTGCCGGTGCCGGAAGGTCTGTCGTTGATTGAAGCGGCGGCCTTGCCTGAGGTGTACAGCACTGCATGGCTCAATCTGTTCCAACTGGCGGGCCTCAAGCCCGGTGAGAAAGTGCTGCTGCATGCCGGTGCCAGTGGCGTGGGCTCGGCGGCGATCCAACTGTGCAAGGCGTTTGGCAGCCCGTGCTGGGTCAGCGTCGGCTCGGCGCAACGCCTGGCTTACTGTGAAGACCTGGGCGCCCAGGGCGGCGTGGTACGTACCGATGGGATCGAAGGGCTGCGGGATTTCGGGCCGTTTGATGTGATCCTTGACCCGGGTCGGCGGCAGCTATGCGGCGCTGGATCTAAAGCTGCTGGCGCTGGACGGCCGTTGGGTGTTGATCGGTTTGATGGGCGGTCGCGAAGCGCAGTTGGACCTGGCCCAAGTGCTGGGCAAGCGTATCCAGTTGTTGGGCTCGACCCTGCGCAGCCGTGACGATCAGTTCAAGGCAGACCTGTTCAGTGACTTGAGCCTGCATGTCTGGCCGTTGTTTGCCGAAGGGCGCTTGAGCCCGCAGTTGGCCAAGACCTTCCCAATCAAGGATGCCGAGGCGGCGTTTGCTGAGCTTGCGACTAACCAGATTTCAGGGAAGTTGGTGTTGGTGATCGACGAAAGCGTGACCTGACCTTGAATTGAAATGCGACCAAATGGGGAGGGGGCTTGCTCCCGATAACCGTGTGTCAGTGAAGAATATTTCATCTGACCCACCGGCATCGGGAGCAAGCCCCCTCCACATTCGCCTGATTGGATTTCAATTCAAGATAGCGGGTGTCAGATCCAATGGTGGATTGGCCAACCAGCCTTCTCTGCATGCTCGCGCAGCACCGGATCCGGGTTCACCACCTGCGGGTGATCCACCTTCAGCAGCAACGGCAGATCATTGCGCGAATCCGAATAGAAGTACGCGCCATCCAATGTCTCACGTTCCTGCTCCAGCCAATCCAGCAATCGCGTGATCTTGCCTTCGCGGTAGGTGAGTACACCCACGGTACGGCCGCTGTACACGCCACGGCTCACGTCCAGATCAATCCCCAACACCTCATCAATACCGATTCGCGCCGCAATCGGTTTCACCAAATGCGTTCCCGATGCCGAAATCACCAAAATCCGGTCGCCATTCGCACGATGCCTGGCGATGGTCTTGGTGGCCTCGCTGTAGATCAGCGGTTCAATCACGTCCTCCACCCATGGCTCGACCAGGTGATCGATCTCTTCCGGGGTGCGGCCGATCATTGGCTCCAGGCTGAAGTCCATGAAGTCCTCCATGGCCAGTTCGCCGCGGCTGTAGGCGTCCATCAGTTCGTTGTTCCTGCGCATAAACGACTCGGGGTCGACCCATCCCAGGCGGCCCATCTGCTCGCTCCACAGGGTGGCGCAGTCGCCGTGGATCAGGGTGTCGTCCAGATCAAAAATTACCAATGCCATCCGTCACGCTCTCTTTGTAAATCGTTGCATCAGGCTACTTCACACAGCGCACTGGGGTCGATGGAAAGTGCCAGGCGTTGACCATCCGGGTGAAGATCGTCCGCCGAGCGGTTGAGCACATCGACCACCAGTTCCACGCCGCGCGCTTCGATGCGGTAGCGGATCACGTTGCCCAGCAGGCTGTGGCTGCGCACCAGTGCATCCAGTTCGCCGCTGCGGCTCAATTCGATGGCTTCGGGGCGAATCGCGATGCGCCCACTGATCGGGCGTTGCAGCAATTGGCTGGCCTTGTCGGCGTCGAGCAGGTTGTAGTTGCCGATAAAACCGGCGGCGAACACGTCAACTGGCGCCGTGTAGAGGGTCTCGGCATCGCCGCTTTGCACGATCTTGCCCTGGTTCATCAGGAAGATGCGGTCGGACATGGTCAGGGCTTCTTCCTGATCATGGGTCACGAAAATCGTGGTCAGCCCCAGTTCGCGCTGGATCTGGCGAATCTGCTCACGCAGGTGCTTGCGAATGCGTGCATCCAGCGCCGACAGCGGCTCATCCAGCAGCAGCAGGCGTGGGCGTGTCACCAGGGAGCGGGCGAGGGCCACGCGCTGGCACTGGCCGCCAGACATCTGGTGCGGGTAGCGCCCGGCCAGGTCTTTGAGCTCTACCAGTTGCAGTACTTCCTGCACGCGCTTGTGGCTGTCGTCGGCGTTGACCTTTTGCATGCGCAGACCGAAGGCGACGTTCTGTTCCACGGTCATGTTGGGGAACAGCGCGTAGCTCTGAAAGACCATGCCGATGTTTCTTTTCTGCGGGCTCAGCGGAACGATGTCCTGGCCATCAAGCAGAATTTTCCCACTGTCCACCGAGGTCAGACCTGCAATGCAGCGCAGCAGCGTGGACTTGCCGCACCCGGACGGGCCGAGCAGGGTGACGAACTCGCCTTTGGCAATTTCGCAGTTGATATCGCTAAACACGGGAGTACCGGAGTAGCCCTTTTGCAAGTGTTGGACGCTGACGAAGCTCATTGGCTTTTGTCCTTGTTCAAGATATTGGCGGCCCAGGTCAGCACCAGCACAAAGAAGAAATAGGAAATGACCACGGCACTGGTGAAGTGTCCGCTGCTGTTGCGCATGTTGTTGAGGTACACCTGCAGGGTCTCGTAGCGGGTGCCCACCAGGATGTTGGCGAACACGAACTCGCCGAACAGGAACGAGAACGACAGCAGCAGCGCCACCATCAAGCCTTTGCGCAGGTTGGGCAGCACGACGAAGATCGCCGCTTGCCAAGTGCTGGCGCCCAGCAGTTGGGAGGCGTCCATCAGGTCGCGCAAGTTGATGGCTTGCAGGTTGTTGGTGATCGCCCGGTACATGAACGGCAGCGCCACGGTGAAGTAGCAGCCGATCAAAATCCATGGCGTGCCCACCATTGCCAACGGCCCGGAACCATAGAGTTGCAGCAGGCCCACCGATGACACCACTGGCGGCACCGCGAAGGGCAGCAGGATCAGGATGTTCATCAGCGCGTCGAGCTTGGGAAAGTGGTAATGCACCACGAACAGCAGCGGCAGAATGAGCACCACCGACAGGATCAACGCGCCCACGCACACTAGCAGCGACTGCCCGAAGGCCATCAGAAAGCGCGGGTCGCTCCAGAGCTGCACGTACCACTTCACGGTGAAGCCCGCCGGCAGGATGGTTGCCGACCAACTACTGGCAATCGAGTAAACGAACGTGCCCACCAACGGCAATACCAGGATCGCAAAGAGCAGGTACACCACCACGCGGTGGTAAAGGGAGGCCGGGCCGGCTTCAGCGCGAGACATGGTAGCTCCTCTTGAGCAGCAGTTGATGGACCACGGTGATCACGGTCATCAGCGCCACCAGCACAACGGCCAAGGCGCTGGCCATGTTCGGATCCAGGGACACATCGCCGGAGACCAGCCCTGCGATACGGATTGGCAGCACGTTGAAGTTGCCGGTGGTCAAGGCGTAGACCGTGGCGTAGGCGCCCAAGGCATTGGCGAGCAGGATCACGAAGGTGCCCAGCAGCGCAGGCGTCAGCACCGGTAAACCAATGTGCCGCCAGAACTGCCAGCCATTCGCGCCGAGCAACGACGCGGACTCACGCCAGTCTTCACGCAGCGCATCGAAGGCCGGGTACAACAGCAACACGCCGAGGGGGATCTGGAAGTAGGTGTAGAGGATGATCAGCCCGGTCTTGGAATACAGGTTGAAGTCCTGAATGATCCCGGCCTGCTTGAGCATGAGAGTGATGCTGCCGTTGAACCCCAGCAAAATGATGAACGCGAACGCCAGGGGGACGCCGGCGAAGTTGCTCGTCATGTTGGCGAAGGCGGTAACGAAGTTGCGCAGCGGCCCATCGACGCGGCGTAGCGAATAACTGCCGAGAGTGGCGATGATGATGCCGAAAATGCTGGAGTAAAAACTGATCTCCAGGCTGAACTGGATCGCTTGCCGGTAGAACTTCGAGCTGAAGATCCGGGTGAAGTTTTCCAGACCCCAGCCGGCCTCTTCGGTTTGCAGGCTGTTGATCAGCACCCACACCAGCGGTGCGATCTCGAACACGATAAAGAACAGCGCGAAGGGCACCAGGCACAGCAATGCCAGCCATTTGCCGCGAGTCATGGCATTCACTTCAATAGCTCCCGGCATACAGGTTTGTCGTGGGGCACGCCCAGCAGTTCGCAGACGGTGCCGCACAGGTCGGTCTGTTTCGGCGTGGCGTTGGCATCCAGGCTGAAGGCATCGCCGAGGACGAACAGCGGCACTTCACGTTCTTCCGGCAGCAGGCCGTTGTGGGAGCGGTCGTTGTTCATGCCGTGGTCGGCGGTCACCAGCACTTGGTAGCCTGCGTCGAGCCAGCCTTGCAGGTAGTCAGCCAGGATGATGTCGGCCGAGCGTGCGCTGTTGCGGTATTGCGCGCTGTCGAGGCCGTGCTTGTGGCCGGCGTCGTCGATGTTCATCGGGTGCACCAGCAGAAAGTCCGGCGCGTGCTTGAGTCGCAGGCTTTCGGCGTCGGCGAACAGGTGGGAATCGGGGTAATGGTCATTCCAGTAGAAATGTCCGTGCTGGATCGCCAGCGTCGTGTCGTCGGTATGGCGATCACGAGCGGCGAGAAAGGGCGTGCGGTTATACAACTCGCTGACCCAATGGTAAGCCGCAGCCGCAGTGCTAAGACCTGCGTCGGTGGCGTAATGGAAAATGCTGCGCTGGTTGGACAGGCGCGCGACCTGGTTGTGCACGATACCGCTCTGGACCGGTGGCACGCCGGTGAGGATGCATTCATAGAGCGGGCGGGACAGCGAGGGCAGTTCACATTCCAGCTTGTAGAGGGCTGCGCGTCCTGCGCCGACATAGGCCTGCAAGTGCCCCATGGCGTGTCGGGCAACCTCGAAGTTCAGGCCGTCGAGCACGACAAGGATGACAGTGTGCTTCATGGGGGAGAGCGCTCCGCAACGATTGACTTGGCTCAATTCCTCTGGAGGAACGGGGTCAGAAATGTGGGAGGGGGCTTGCCCCCGATAGCGGTGTGTCATGCAACGGATTTGTTAGCTGATCCACCGTCATCGGGGGCAAGCCCCTCCCACATTGGATCTCCACTGGAGCTCCAATGTGGGATAAAACCCTTACTTCATCTCTACGATGACTTGCTCATTCCACAGCTGCGGCAGCTTCTTGGAAGTCGCTTCCCAGGCATCGGCATCCTTGATCGGTTGCGGGTTGGCCTTGGTGTACTGCTCGCCCGGAATCAGGTTCTTGGCGATTTCAGCCGGCAGTTTCAGGTCGGTTTCCGCACGGATCGGACGCGCATTGCCCTTGGCCAGGTTGAGTTGGCCGGCATCGCTGAAGATGTACTCGCGGGTCAGCTTGGCGGCGTTCGGGTGCTTGGCGTATTTATTGATGATGGTGGTGTAGCCGGATTTCACCGAGCCGTCCGAGGGGATCAGCACCACGTAGTCATCCGGGTTGGCCATCTTGGCTTTGTAGCTCAGGCCGTTGAAGTCCCAGACGATGCCTACTTCGACTTCACCTTTTTCCATGGTGGCGATGGTCGGGTTGGACAGGCCGAGCCGGCCTTGCTGGGCGATCTTGGTGAAGAACTGCAGGCCTGGCGCGATGTTCTTTTCATCGCCTTTGTTGGCGATGGCCGCCGCCAGCACGGCGTTGGAGGCCTGGGCTGCGGTGCTCACGTCACCCACCGAGACTTTGTATTTGCCGGTTTGCAGGTCGGCCCAACTGGTGGGGACTTCGGAACCGTGCAACAGCTTCTTGTTGACGATAAACGCGATGGTGCCGGTGTAGGCGAGGGCCCAGTGACCGTCTTTGTCTTTCGCCCAGTCCGGCACCGAAGCCCAGGTGGACGGTTTGTACGGCTGGGTGACTTCCTGCTTCACCGCAATCGGACCGAACGCTGCGCCAACGTCGCCGATGTCGGCGCTGGCGTTGTCTTTCTCGGCCTTGAACTTGGCGATCTCCTGGGCCGAGCTCATGTCGGTGTCGATGTGCTTGAGGCCGTAGGTCTTGGCCAGGTCTTCCCAGGTGCCTTTCCAGTTGGCCCAGTCATCGGGCATGCCGACGCTGTTGACGGCGCCTTCCGCTTTCGCGGCGGCTTCCAAGGTTTTTAGATCGGTATCAGCGGCCATGGCGGCGGTGCACATGGCAATGGTCGAGCCTAACAGTGATGCCAGGAAAAGCTGTTTCATCCGAAGCTCCTTTGGGCGTTTTCAACGCTGCGTTTTTATGAACGTTTGCGGTGGTGTTGGTCTAGGTCAGAGCAATACCTGAGCCAATTTAGGCTCGATGGATGACAGTTTCATGTCGTTGTCGTTTTTAACGCGCCGATGTCGCTCGGCACAGGCTGAGCGTAGACCATGCCCAAGTGCCCGTAGGCTCTGGACTTGGCCGGTGTATTGCAAGAGGTGCGGCATGCACTTGAGGCGGGCTGTCATCTGTCGGTCATCTGCAATGCCTACGCTTGCACGCAGTCGCAAGGGCCCGATTGCGGAGCTTTTATGCACCTGAACGGTGCTGGTCTAGTCCAGATAGGTAACGTTGATGCGTGATGAGGCAATCAAGGCGGTGACATCCATCGGCCTGGCGCTGCAAGAGCAGATCGACCATGGACTTTTGCCGCCTGCAAGCAAACTGCCCGCCGAGCGCAAGCTCAGCGAGTTGTTCGGTACCACCCGAATTACCGTGCGGGAAGCCTTGTTACAACTTGAGGCCCAAGGGCAGATTTATCGCGAGGAACGCCGGGGTTGGTTCGTGTCGCCGCCACGATTGGCCTACAACCTGATGCAGCGCAGCCACTTTCACGCGATGGTCAACGACCAGGGCCGCGTGGCGTCCACCGAAGTGATTTCGGCGCGCCTGCAACCTGCATCGGCGGCGGTGTGTGCATGGCTGCAACTGCCGGCATTGTCCAGCGTGATCCAGATCTGCAGAAGCCGGCGGATCGATGGGCGACTGGTGTTGTATGTGGAGCACTACCTGAACCCGCAATATTTCCCCGGGATTCTTGAGTGCGACCTGAATCAGTCGATGACCGAGTTGTACGTGCGCAAATACGACTTGCACTACGGACGGGTGCGCTTCGAGATTGTGCCGACGTCACTGCCGGTGGAAGCCGCCGCCGCATTGCGCGTGTCGGTGGGCAGCCCGGGTTTGCGGATTGCTCGGGTTAATTATGACCAGCACCAGCGCTTGATCGACTGCGACCTGGAGTTCTGGCGGCATGATGCGATTCATGTGGGCGTGGATGTGGTTTAACCACCGCTCTCCCGGCGCTGAGCTTGCTTCTGTAGTGAGCAGGCTTGCCCTGCGCTGGGCTGCAAAGCAGCCCTAAAACAGGATGCTGGTCACCTCCATATCAGTGACTGAGCGTCTTGATCACCTGATCCACATTGGTTTCCAACTCCGTCACCGGGTCTGCACCGTCGACATTCAGCACCAGCAATGTCGAGCCGCCTGCCGTGATGGCGGCTTTCACCGCATCACTCGGCTGGCGATGGTGCAGCACCACGGCCACATCGTTGTCCTTCAATTCGGTACTGAGTGTGTGCAACGCCTCAGGTGTCCACTCGGCATCCGGTCGCGCATCGGTGCTGATCAGTTCCAGGTTCAGGCTGCTGACCAAATACCCAAAGTGATCGCTCAAACTGACCACACTCAGGTTGTCCGCCTTGGCCAGCCGGGCTTCGCTGTCGGCGGTGAGCTTGAGCAGGCGTTGCTTGAGTGCAGCCAGATTGGCGTCGATTTTCACCTTGGCGCCCGGTGCCAGGCGGCTCAGGTCGGTGGACAAGACATCGGCCATGCGCCCCAGGTTATTGCTCGATTGCCATGGTTGGCTGTTCAAACCGTCAGCGACGCCCGGTTGCACGGCGATCCCTGGCAACCCGCCGTCCACGGGGCGTGCGGCATCGACTTCGACAATGCGGATGTTGCTGCGCCGTGCCACGGGGTACAGCGGGTCATCTGCCCACAGCGAGCGCAGGCCGATGGCGGCGTCGGCGTCCTGGGCTAGCGCGCTCAGTGCGGAGGCGCCACGGCCGGTGAAGTACGACACCTGGCGCGAGCCCGGCAGGTTGGCCGGGGCTGCGCGCTCAAGCTGCACGTCGGTGCCTTTGAGCAGCACCTCGGCCAGGCCATAAGTGATTGGCAGCGACGCCAGCACCTTGACCGGTTTGGCGGCGTGGGCAGCCGGTTTTACTGCCTCGGCGGCGATCAGCGGCGGAGTGATTAAACAGGCGATGGCCAAGGCGAGAGGCTGAAGAACAGAGCGCATTATCCAAAGTTCCCTTTGAGGCTGGGCACGGTGCCGCGCGCGATGGCGGCAAAAGCGAAAGCGATACCGGCCATCAGGATGATCGCGGCACCGGAAGGAATCGGCAGGTCGAAGATGATCGGCAGCAGGATCCCGCACAGGGTACTGACGGTGGCGATCACCACCGAGACCCAGAAGAAACCTTTGAGCGACTGGCTCAACAGGCGCGCCGCCGCCGCTGGAATCACCAGCAGGGCGCCGACCAGAATCGCGCCGATGACCTTGACTGCCGCGACGGTGATCAGCGTCACCAGAATTACGAACAGATAATCGAGGGTCTTCACCGCCACTCCGCGCACTGCCGCCAGTTGCGGGTTGAAACTGGCGAGCATGATGCGGTTGTACAGCGGCAGCGCCAGAGCCATCACCAGCGAGCCGACAATCGCGAGCACCAGCAGATCGTTACCGTTGACCGTCAACACCGAACCAAACAGCACGTTCTCCAGAATGTGCACGTTGATTTTGCCCGCCAGGATCAGCAGCAGGCTTGCGCCCAGCGCCAGGGACACCGACAGGAACACGCCGATTAAAGTGTCCGGCGCCAGGCCGGTGCGGTTACGCAGGTAATTGAGCAGGATGCCAAACAGCAGGCAGTAACCGAACAGACTGCCGTAGGGGCCGGTGTAGGGTTCGCCGAGCAAAATGCCCACGGCGACGCCGGTCAGCGCAGCATGGCCGACGGCTTCGGAGAAAAACGCGAAGCGCTTGACCACTACCAGCGTGCCCAAGCCCCCGAGCACTGGGCCGATCAGCAAACCGGCGAGCAGGGCATTGACTACAAAACCGTAGGCCAGTGCCTCCGGCAGGTAACCGGCAGAGGCCCAGCCCTGGACCATCAGGCGAAACGCTTCATAACTCATTGCGCCGGGCTCCGAGGGTGGGTGGAGAACAGGGTCAGCAGGCGATCCGGGGTGAGCGCCTCCTGTGGTGTGGCGTCGAACAGCACGCGGCGGTTAAGGCCGGTAACTCGGTCGGCCAGACGGCCTACGGCTTCGAGGTCGTGCTCGATCCACAGCACGGTCATGCCGGCGAGGCGCCAGTCACTGAGCAGGCGTTCGAACACCTGGATGCCCGCTTCATCGAGGGCCGACATCGGTTCATCCAGCACCAGCAATTGCGGCGCAGGGATCAAGCCCTGGGCCAGCAGCACGCGTTGGCGTTCACCTCCGGACAGTGCACCCATGCGCCGCTTGCGTTTGTCCTGCATGCCGACCCGTTCCAGAGCCTCGCCAATCGCCGCGGCGTAATGCTTGGACAAGCCCAGAAACGCCGGGCGCCGCTGGCACATGGCGGCCATGAAATCGTCCACGGTCATCGGCAAACCCCGGTCGAATTCCAGCGCTTGGGGCACATAGCCGATTGTGCCCGGCGTGGTCGGCCACTGCAGGCTCAAGCGACCCTGATGCGGCGTTTGTCCCAGCAGGGTCTTGATCAGCGAGCTCTTGCCGCCGCCGTTGGGGCCGACCAGCGCGTGGATGCTGCCCGGCTGCACCTGGAAACTCACGCTGTCGAGGATCACGGTGCGGCCCAGGGTCAGGGACACCGTGTCGAAGTCGAGTGTCGGGCCGACGCTGGCGACCTTCAGGGATTGTGCCACCGTCATGCGCCCGACTCCTGAATCGCCCGGACCACCGTGTTGAGGTTGCCGGTCATTTCCACTTCGTACTTTTCAGCGCTGTATTCGCCGTAGGAAATATGCGACAGCGGGTACAGCTTGACCCCGGATTCACGCTGGATGGTGTCGACGTAGGTGGAGGGGAAATCCATCTCCGAGAAGATCACCTTCACGTCCAGGGCGCGCAGTTCGTCGATGGTCTTCTTCAACTGGCTGGGACTGGGCTCAATGCCGTGGGCGGGCTCGACCACGGCGGTGACTTCCAGGCCGAATTCACGCAGCAGGTAGTCGTAGGCCGCATGCACAGTGGCGACGCGCAGGTCCGGGTTAGGCGCGCTGGTCAACTTGGCGAGGGCGTCGGCGCGCATCTGGCGCAGGCGTTTGCCATAGGCACGCGCGTTCTGGGTGTAGGTCTTGGCGTTGTCCGGGTCGAGCTTGCCCAGTTCACGGGCGATGTTGTTGACCTGGGCAATCGATGCACTGATCGACAGGAAGGTGTGCGGGTTGACCACCTTGCCCGCACCGCGCGCGGCATTGCCGGTGGCGGCCAGCAACGGCACGTTGGCGTTGGCTTCGATCACCGGGATGTCCGGGCGCTCGCTGGTGGCGATCATACGGTCGGCGAAGTCGTCGTGGCCGACGCCATTGAGCACGATCACGTCCAGGGTGCCGATGCGCTTGATGTCTTCGGCGCGCGGCTCGTAGGCGTGTGGGTTGAAACCGGCTGGAATCAGCGGCACCACGTCGGCCTTGTCGCCGACGATATTGGCCACGTAGCTGTAATAAGGGTGCAGGGTGATGCCGATACGCAGGCGTTTAGCCGCTTCGGCGTTGGCCAGCGGGGCGAGTATCAGGCTGAGCAGGCTGACCAGCACCATGCGCAACAGGGGAGATGAAATAGACATGGGCAATCGGTCTTCTCGTTCAGTGACGGTGCTGGCGGGTAACGCCGGCATCGAATTGCGCGACCACTTGCTGCCAGCCGGCCGCGATCAGCGCCTGGTCAGTGAGGTCGGAGGGGGCGGCCAGGTCTTTGCGGCGGTTGAGCCAGATATCCGGCTCGGTGCCTTTTACGCGCATCAGCAGTGAACCGCTGGTGGTCGGCGCCTGGCTCAACCCGAAGTAGGCCGCAGGCGCCAGTAACTGCCAGCGGTGATCGCCACGGCTGACCGAACTCGCATCCTGGGCGAACGGCGCGAAGCCTTCTTCGGCCAATTGCCCAGGCGTCGGCAGGGCGCTTTGCTCTTGCTGCAGCAAGTGGATTTCATCCAGGGTCACCCGCAAGTCGGCGTAGATGCCTTGCTCGGCGGCGCTCAGGTCGCGGCGGGCGTCCAACTGGTGGCTGGGCACGGCGGCCACTTCCTGGGATTCGCCGTGCAGCGCCACCACCGTGCCGGCGACCGCGAGGATGATCAGGCACAGCAGCAAGACGTAGAGGGTTTCGTGGCCAGCGCCCGCGGGACGTACAACGTGTGTCGTACTCATTGGGACTGGATATCCGCTTGGTCGATTTCAACGACGTGGCCAGGGCCGGCGTCAAACAGCACGTAGAACTCGGCGGATGGCTTCTTGAAGGTCAGGGTCGAATCCTGGCCGAGCTTGCCGGGCACCAGGATGGTTTCGTCGTAGCCGATCACATCCAGGGTCACGCCGGGCGCCCCGCTGCCGTCGGAGAAGCCGCCCTTGCACTGGATCTGCTCGCCGGGGATTTCCTTGCATTCGCACATAGGGTTGTGGGCCAGGGCCACGGTACTTAAACCCGCGCACAGCAACAGCGCGGCGCGGGACAGGTGCTTGATCATCATGGTTTGACTCCTTGCTTGTTCAGCCAGGCAATGGTGGCAGGCGAGGCCTGGCTCAGCGGGATGGAACCCTGGTGCATCGTGCCGTCCCAGCCTTCCATGGTGACCCACAGTTCGGCGTCGGCAGGTGTGCGTTCAGGGACGGGCAGGGCGGCGCCCATGCGGTACGGTGTGCCAAAGAAGATCACCCCGGCCGCGCGCAGGCTGCGTGGCTTGCCGATGCGCAGGTAAGTAGCCTTGACCTGGTCGGCACAGGTGTCGCACAGGGCGGCGTTGAAGAACTTCATCGGGCCGGCCGGGTCCGGGCTTGGGCCCTCATTGCGGAACTCGGCGAGGGTCAGGCTCCAGGGGCCAACCTGTATTTCTCCGGCCACCCGCTCGCCGATACCCGCGTCACCGCGAAACAGTGCTGCATCGGCAAAATACTTGGGCATGAAGCCCAGGGGCACCAGCAGTAGCAGAACATTGATATGGAATCGCCATTTCAGCCAGAAAGCCCGCAGGGGAGTCGGCGGTGTCGCTGCGACCTTGCTCATCAGTGGCTCTCCGAAGTTTCAGCCTGCAAGGCCGGGGTGGAAACAGGCTTGCGCTGGGTCTTGGCCTCGCGCTTGAGGGCATTGAGGGTGGCCAAGGCGGTGCGCTTGGTCCATATCAGCAAGCCGCTCAAGACCATCATGCTCAGCACCAGGCCGAAGAACGCCCAGATCAGCTTGATCCACAGTCCGCCAAAATCGCCGGTGTGCAGCGGGCGCATGGATTCGGTGACGAACTCAAGTGCGGTGCGGTCGGACAGGAGGTGCGAGACAGCGATTTCGCCGCTATAGGGGTTGAGTTGGGCGGTTTGGTACATCAGTGGGTACCAGCCGCGGCCGCCGATTTGCAGGTGGCTGTAGGCGTTGAAGGGCATGCGCACGAAGCTCGCTTCCAGGCCAGGGATGCGCTGGGTCGCAATGGTGATGGCTTCATCCAGGGGAATCATCGGTGCCGGCACACCTGCTGCCGAGGACGGTACTTTTTCACGGGCGATCACCGGGACGATGGGCTCGCTGGAAATTGAAATCTGGTTGTCCCCCAGGATCGCCTGGATCAGGAACCAGGTGCCGGTGATGGAAATGACTGCGATAAACCAGATAGACCAGATACCGCTCAGGCGGTGGAAGTCACCCCAGAAGATTCGCGCACCGTGGCGAAACCGCAGGGTTGGTTTGAAAAAACCTTTCCAGAAGCGCTTGTAGACCACCAGCCCGGTAACCAGCGAGGCCAGCAGCGGCAGACCAAGCAACGACACCAGGTACCAGCCCCAGCTGTAGCCATTGGTGAACGGCACCAGCCACCAGCCGTGCAGCGCACGGGTGAACTGACGGAAATTGAACGACGGGCTGATGCCCTGGATCGCGCCGGTGTAAGGGTTGACGTAGACCTCAAGCGAGCGCCCGTCGGGGTAGCTGAGGTCGACACTCAGGGCGAAGTGCGACTCATCTGGGCGGCTGAGCGATTGGACAATCACCTCGGGCTCGGCACGCTTGATGGCGCTGATCACTTGGTCGTAGCTCAACAGTTCAGCGTCATCCGACGGTTTGCTCGCGCGGATATCCGGGTTGGCCAGCCAGACGATTTCCTGGCTGACCACCGCCAGGGTGCCGGTGACGCAGACGATCAGTACAAAGAACCAGATGGGCAACGCCAGCCAGCTATGTACGAGAAACCAGAGTTTGGAGCGTGACTTCTTCGACATGTAAATGAGGGTCTTGATCGGAGGGGGGCGAGGGAGGCCCGGAAAAGGCCAGTCGTAGCTTTTGCTGACGCGACAGGCTGTATCTAAATAAGACGGATGAGAATGAGAAATCCCTAACCCGGATATGAAAGAAAATGTTTCAGATTCACATTCGGTGGTTTTTTACCCGTTTATCGAACACGAAACATGTTCCGAGCTATCACCGAGCAGGCGTTGATCGGGCCGGCGCGCTGCGTAGGATGGGCTTGGCCGTTGAACGGCCCGCCCAAAATGACTGCCAGAACCCTTTACGACAAACACGCGTGGGTGCCGCCGAAGGCTTTTTTGTAGCGCTCGATGCCCTCGGTGGCATTGTCGATGCGCAGGTCCGGCCTTTCACGATAGGCCACGCCAATCAAGGGCTCCGGCGGTTACGACGAGAAAGCTCAACTGGGCTCGAGCAATTGCGCACCAGGCCCGCGCTCACCCAGCAGGTCATCCTGATTGCGCAGCGGGCATGCTTCCAACGACAAGCATCCGCAGCCGATGCAGCCGTTGAGCTTGTCGCGCAGCAGCATCATTTTGTTGATGCGCTCGTCCAGGTCTTCGCGCCACAGTGCCGACAAACGTTCCCAGTCTTTGGCTGTCGGGGTGCGGCCATTTGGCAGCGTCTGTAATGCCTCGCCAATCGTCGCCAGGGGAATCCCCAAGCGCTGGGCGATCTTAATCACCACCACGCGGCGTAATACATCCCGCGGATAGCGCCGCTGATTGCCCGCGTTGCGATTGCTCTGAATCAGCCCCTTGGTTTCGTAGAAGTGCAGGGCCGTGACGGCCACGCCGCTACGGGCGGCCAGTTGGCCGACGGTGAGTTCCTTGGTAATCATGAAAACTCCGATTAAGCGCTTGACCTTGACTTAACTGGAGGTTTTACCCTGCGTGGCATCGAATCGCAAGATTCTGCCTACAGTGGAAGGGGAGTATTCATGCAGGTATCAGAGAAGAATCTCGGCTTCACTCAGCTGATCGAGTTCCATATCGAGCCTCAGCAGCAAGTTGCCCTGGTGGCGGCCTTGTCCACCCAAAGCGAGCGTTTGGCCCAGGGCCATGACGGATTTCTCAGTGCGAGCGTGCAGGTCAGCGATGACGGCCGGCGGGTGCTTAATTACCTGCGATGGACGTCCCGAGCGCACGGTGAGGCAGCGTTCAAGCGTTTTGAGCAGGGTGAGGAAGACTTCTGGACACTGATTCGCGCCCATCAGGCCACGGCGGTGACCTTTGGTTCGTTCCAGGTGCTGCGCAGTTTTGAGCGCAGCCATGACAATGCGTTGCACTGCCGTCTATATGGATAAATGCAGCATCCGTTCACCTTGCACGTTCTCCCCCGGCCGACGCTTATTCACCGCCAATTCGCCAATCTTGATCAGGCGTGTGCGCGTGACGTTACGGCTCAGGCCCAGCAGGTTGGCGGTGTGCACCTGATTGTAATGGCTGAAACGGTAAGCGGCCCGAAGCAGGGCGTCTTCGACCTTTTCATGCAGGGCGCCAGCCTGTTCTTCAAAGAGCTTTTGGAAGGCGCGCTCCAACAAGGCTTCGGCGCTGTTGTCGGTGCCGTGCTGACTGTCGTCCTGGCGCTCAATGCGCATGTTCGACAGGCGTAAATCATCCCGTTCGATCACGCCGTTACGGCAGATCAGCAGGGTGTGGTGGATGACGTTTTCCAGTTCGCGGATATTGCCCGGCCAGCTGTAGCTCTTGAGTTTTTGTTCGGCTTCGCGACTGATCGTGATCGGGCCGTAGCCCAGGCGTCGGCTGTAAGCCTCGATAAAGTGCCGGGTCAACGGCAGGATATCGCCGGGGCGCTCGCGCAGCGGGCTGAGTTCCAGGCTCACCACGTCGAGTCGGTAGTAGAGGTCTTCGCGGAAATGCCCGGCGTTGATGGCTTTTTCCAACTGCACGTTGGTTGCAGCCAGTACGCGCACATCAATCGGAATGCTCTTGCGCGAACCTAAGCGTACGACTTCGCGCTCCTGTAGGACGCGCAGCAATTTGACTTGGATGGCCATCGGTAAATCGCCGATCTCATCAAGGAACAACGTGCCGCCATCGGCTTCTTCGAACCAGCCAGCCTTGGCGCTGAGGGCGCCGGTAAAGGCGCCTTTTTCATGGCCGAACAGTTCGGCCTCCACCAGGGATTCAGAGAAGGCGCCGCAGTTCACTGCAACGAACGGGCGGTTGCGCCGCGCGCTGAGGTTATGAATGTGGCGCGCCACCAGCTCTTTACCGGTCCCGGTTTCGCCGATGATCAGCACGCTGGCTTCGCTGGGCGCCACTTGCTGGATATGGTCGAGCAGCGCCTGGGATTTCGGGTCTTCGAAGACCTGGGCCGTGGCGCGAATCGAGGTCGCAAGGGCGGGCGAGGGCGGTAGGGTTAGAAGCTGCATGGGCACCTCTTTTTTATGAGTAGAACGTAGGAATCGGCAGGGATTGGTTCAACGCCCAGTCCCCCAGTTCATGGAGCTTGTAGTCCACCGGGTCGTGCAGGGTTTGCGTGCGCAGGTTGCGCCAGTGGCGATCCAGGCGCAGGGAGGCATGGGTTGAACGCGCGCCGGTGACTTCAAACAGACGGCTGCACAGATCCAGGCCTTGGCGGGTGGCGGCGACCTTGGCGGTGGCGATGGCAATTGCCAGTTGGCCGCGCTCGTGTTCGCTGAGGTTTGGCCCTTTGGCCCAGGCTTGGTCCAGTAGCTCGGCGGCTCGCTCCACCAGCAGGCGCACGCCTTGGAGGGCCACCCAGAACTCGCCGTAGTGGTGGAGCACGTAAGGATCCTGGCGCACGTCCTCGGCCGAGGATTTGTGCCAGGCACGGGTTTCGGTGAGGGTATAGGTGCGTGCTTCTTCGAATGCGCCTTCGGCAATGCCGAGAAACATATGGGTAAAGGTCAACTGTGCGATCAGCGGGCGCAGGCAGGCGAACGGCGTGCTCAGCGGGCCTGGGTCGAGCAGCAATTCCGACTCTTCGACGCGCACCCGTTCGAAGCTGGCGCTGCCGCTGTCGGTCTGGCGTTGGCCGATATTGTTCCAGTCATTGTGCAGAGTGATGCCGCTGCGCCCACTGGGGATGGCGGCAATCAGCAGTTTGCCGCCGGCATTTTCATCCACCGCCGAGGCGATCAGCATTTCCGAGTCGCTGGCGCCGGAGCAGAAGCTCTTTTTGCCGGAGAATTCGCGCCAGCCGCCGAAGTCCTTGACCACGGTGCGCGTGTCCAATGGATTGAGGGCGTTGCCCCAGAACCAGTTCTTGCGGGCGGTTTGTTCGAACCAGGGTTGCCATTGGTCCGGGCGTGAAAACAGGCGCACGGTGGCCAGCATCAGATGATGAAAGCCGAAGACGTGGGCGATGGAGCTGTCGACCTTGGCGAATTCGCGCACGATGCCCAAGGTGTCGCTCCAGCGGGCGCCGAGGCCGCCGTATTGGGTGGGAATGCTCAGGGCCAGCAGGCCGCTGTGGCGCAGGGCGTCACGCTCAGTTTTGGGTGTGCCGCCGCGCTCGTCGCGTTCGACGGCGCTGAGGGCGAATTCGGCGGCCAGCAGTTTGGCGGTCTGCAGGGGAGATGGCAGGACGCTGTGGGGTTTGGCTGTCACGGGTTTTCCTCTTTATTGGCAGCAGCGGCCCGGGCCGGTGCCGCCGCTGCGCCGATCAGGCCTTGGCCGGCAGTACATCGTTGGCAATCATTTCGCCGAACGGGCCGGTGAGGTTGGTGATACCGCGTCCAGCGAGGCTGGCGTAGGGTTCCGGCAGCAGCGGGAACACCAGTTCGGCGAAGCGATAGGCCTCTTCCAAATGCGGATAGCCGGAGAAGATGAAGCTCTCGATGCCCAGGTCGGCGTATTCCTTAATGCGTTCGGCCACTTGTTGCGGGTTGCCCACCAACGCGGTACCGGCACCGCCGCGCACCAGGCCGACACCGGCCCACAGGTTGGGCGCGATTTCCAGGTTGTCGCGGCGCCCGTCGTGGAGGGCGGCCATGCGGCGCTGACCTTCGGAGTCAAAGCGCGAGAAGGATTTTTGCGCGGCGGCGATGGTGTCGTCGCTGATGTGCTCGATCAGTTTGTCGGCGGCTTTCCAGGCGTCTTCTTCGGTTTCGCGCACGATCACATGCAGACGAATGCCAAACTTCACCGTACGCCCGTGGCGCGCGGCGCGCTCACGCACATCCGCGAGTTTTTCCGCGACGGCGGCGGGCGGCTCGCCCCACGTCAGATACACATCCACCTGTTCGGCGGCGAGGTCGTGGGCGGCGTCGGAGGATCCACCGAAGTACAGCGGTGGGTAAGGCTTCTGCACTGGTGGGTAAAGCGCCTTGGCGTTTTGCACGCGCAGGTGTTTGCCTTCGAAATCCACCGATTCACCCTGCAATACGCGGCGCCATATCCGTAGGAATTCGTCGGAGACTTCGTAACGTTCAGCGTGGTCGAGGAAGCTGCCGTCGCCACGGTTTTCGTCGGGGTCGCCACCGGTCACTACGTTGATCAGCAGGCGGCCGTTGGACAGGCGATCCAGGGTGGCGGCCATGCGTGCCGATACAGTCGGCGAAATGATGCCGGGACGAATAGCCACCAGGTAACGCAGGCGTTCTGTCAGCGGTACCAGCGCCGAGGCGATGACCCAGGAGTCTTCACACGAGCGGCCGGTAGGAATCAACACACCGTAGTAACCCAGGTTGTCAGCCGCCTGGGCGACTTGCTTCAGATAATTGAGCGTGACGGGCCGGGCACCTTGGGTGGTGCCCAGGTAATGACCGTCGCCATGTGTCGGCAGAAACCAGAAAACATCCATGACCAATCCTTAAGCGATTTTCAGCAGAGAAGGGGAGTGCGCTGCAAACAAGGGTGCAGCACGTTCTGCCGCAAGGCGTATCCGGCCCTTCAGGGGCTCACTGGTTATTTGGTAGTCGGTGAAGTCGGCTTCGGTGGCGTACACACCGATCGGCAGGGTCAGGGCCTGGAAGAAGGCGAACAGCGGGCGCAGTTGATGATCGAGGACCAGCGCGTGGCGTTCGCTACCACCGGTGGCGGCGAGCAGCACCGGGGTGTTGACCAGGGCGTTGAGACCGACCAGATCGAACAGGTGCTTGAGCAGGCCAGGGTAGGAACCGCGATAGACCGGCGCGGCGACGATCAGCAGGTCGGCCTGTTCGATGGCCAACAGTTGGGCTTCGACTTCGGCGGGCAATTCATCGCGCGACAGTGCACCGCCCAGTGGCCGGGCAATGTCGCCCAGTTCGATCAGTGTGGTCTGGATTGGCAGGAGGGTGGCCAATTCGGCCAGAACGGCTTGGGTCAACACCAGGGTGCGCGACGGGCGCCAGGTTCCGCCGGAGAGGGCAACGACATTCAGTGGACGGGTCATGAACAGTTCCTTTTTCAACAGTGGTTCATAGCAAGTGAGGTGCAAAGTGTTGAGCAAGAGCTGTACCAACGGCTGCAGGCCTTGATTGGCTTGGGCTGTGGCTCACTGCTGAAAAATGTTGCTGTTGCCTGCCTGGTGATTTGTTGAATGGCTGTTGCCTGGGCAACAGTTGCTTGGCGAACAGTGCCTGGCAGAATTGGAGCTAGTTATAGAGGGTTACTGTTATTCCGTAAATGAACGTATTTCCATATTTATAGATCATAAAGAAATATATGAGGGGCTATCGGAGGGGGCTTCGGCGGTTGATAGCGACTATCACGGACGGTGATTTTTCACCGAATGACGTCGGGAGTAGCCTGTGTTCATTGACTCGAAACCTCCTTTGCAGAGCCGCCGCCATGAACCGATTCCTCTCCGTTTGCTTATTGATTGTCAGCGCCGTACTCGCCGGCTGTGCGAGCCATCCATCGCCAGAATTACGTCCCTACTCGGCCGAAGAGACCAAGCAATTGGCTCTTGAAGCGCTGAGTCGTCGAGGCTTGTCGTTCGATGAATATCAACAGCAGCGTGCGGCACTGACCGGTCAGCCACAGAAGTCCTTCGGCTTTGATCGCCAAGGTGAAATGAATGCCGAGCGCGACGTCGTACTTCATGGTCGTCCTAGTTGATCGCGTTCTGCGCAGCAAAAAGCCCGAGGCGCCCTTTAAGGACCTCGGGCTTTTTGTTTTCCATGGCGCGACTTCAGCCTGTTAAGCTGAATTTCAGGAGCGTTCCTACGCACATTTACTTAAAGTTGTCCTTCTTCAATGGCATTCGATCCGGTAGACATGACGACCTCTGTTCCGGCCGATGCTCCTGAGACGCCGCTCTCGGGAACCTGCTTTGCGAGTCTTAACTGTCATGAATAAACGTCCTTTGTATTTCGACTACGCCGCCACCACCCCGGTGGACGAGCGGGTCATCCAGGTGATGGTCGAGTGCCTGGGCTTCAACGCCAATTTCGGTAACCCCGCGTCCAGTTCCCACGCTTACGGCCAGGCGGCCCGGCAAACGGTTGAACAGGCGCGTCGCCAGGTGGCCGAGTTGGTGGGCGCACAGCCTGAGCAGATCGTCTGGACCTCCGGCGCCACTGAATCCAACAACCTCGCCATCAAGGGCGTGTTCCAGGCGCGGGGTGTGGCCGGTGGGCATATCATCACCAGCCAGATCGAGCATAAGGCCACGCTGGACACCGCGCGACAGTTGCAGGAAGCCGGCGTAGCCGTGACCTATCTGGTACCCGACGCCGACGGTTTGATCAGCGTCGACGCGGTCAGTGAGGCGTTGCGCGAAGACACCTTCCTTGTTTCGCTGATGCTGGTGAATAACGAACTTGGCACCCTGAATGACATCCCCGGCATCGGCGCGCGGGTGCGTGAACACGGCGCGCTGCTGCATGTGGACGCGGCTCAGGGAGCAGGCAAGGTGGCGATCGATCTGGCGCAATGGCCGGTGGATTTGATGTCGTTTTCTGCGCACAAGTTGTACGGCCCCAAGGGTATCGGCGCGCTGTACGTCGGGCCTCGGGCGCAACAGAAGGTGTTGGCCCAGATTCATGGCGGCGGACACGAGGGCGGCTTGCGCTCCGGCACGTTGGCGACCCACCAGATTGCAGGGATGGGCACGGCATTTGCGCTGGCAGCGCAGTCGTTCACTGAAGAGAAAGCGGTGATCGTTGCGTTGCGGCAACGCCTGCTGGATCAGTTGGCTTCGATCGCCGGTGTACGCCTCAATGGCAGTGCCACGCAACGTATTCCCCACACCCTGAGCCTTACGTTCGGCGAAGGTGAATTCAATGCCGCGGCATTGAGCGCCGGTATCGCTTTTTCCGCGACGTCGGCCTGCAATTCTGCGAGCAATGCACCGTCCCACGTGTTGCTTGCCCTTGGCCATGACGCCCGCTCGGCCAGCCGCACCATTCGCTTGAGTCTGGGTAGGTTCACCACCGAGCATGACATTGACCAAGCGGTGCTATTGATCAAGGCCGCATTGGCCAGCGCACCGGCCTTCTGGGCCGTCTGATTTTCACATAACAATTATTAGTGGTTAGCAGGAGACACAATGAGCACGCAGCCTTTGACCCATGGAACGGTTCCCCAGCGCCTGGCGCGCACCCGCGAACTGATGAGCCGCGAGGGCATCCACGCCCTGTTGGTGCCGTCGGCTGACCCGCATTTGTCCGAATACTTGCCGGGTTACTGGCAGGGCCGCCAATGGTTATCGGGTTTCCATGGCTCGGTGGGGACGCTGATTGTCACCGCAGATTTCGCCGGCGTGTGGGCCGACAGTCGTTACTGGGAACAAGCGACTAAGGAGCTCAAGGGCAGCGGCATCGAGCTAGTAAAACTGCAGCCGGGCCAACCTGGACCACTGGAGTGGTTGGCCGAGCAAACTCCGGAAGGCGGTGTGGTGGCGGTGGACGGTGCAGTGATGGCGGTCGCTTCGGCGCGCACCTTGAGCGCCAAGCTGGCAGAACGCGGCGCGCGCTTGCGTACCGATATCGACGTGCTCGATGCGGTTTGGACAGACCGTCCAAGCCTGCCGAACCAGCCGATTTATGCGCATCTGCCACCGCAAGCGACCGTTAGTCGTGGCGAGAAGCTCGCTGCACTGCGCGCCAGTTTGAAAGAGAAGGGCGCCGACTGGCACTTTATCGCGACCCTGGACGACATCGCCTGGTTGTTCAACCTGCGTGGCGGCGACGTTTCATTTAACCCGGTGTTTGTATCGTTTGCGCTGATCAGTCAACAGCAGGCCACGTTGTTCGTGGCGCTGAGTAAAGTCGACGCGGATCTGCGTGCTGTGCTTGAACAGGATGGCGTGGCGTTGCGCGATTACAGCGAGGTCGCGGATGCCTTGCGTGCAGTGCCGTCGGGTGCAGGGTTGCACGTCGACCCTGCCCGCGTAACCGCCGGCTTGCTGGAAAACCTGGATGCTGGCGTCAAGTTGATCGAAGGATTGAATCCAACCACATTGGCCAAATCACGCAAGAGTCAGGCAGACGCCGAGCACATCCGCAGGGCCATGGAGCAGGATGGCGCTGCTCTGTGCGAATTCTTCGCCTGGCTGGACAGTGCGCTGGGCCGTGAGCGCATCACGGAGTTGACCATTGATGAACACCTGACCGCAGCCCGTACCCGTCGCCCCGACTATGTGTCGCTGAGTTTCAACACTATTGCCGCCTTTAACGCCAATGGCGCAATGCCCCATTACCACGCCACCGAGGAAGAGCATGCGGTGATCGAAGGTGATGGCTTGCTGCTGATCGACTCGGGTGGCCAGTACTTGGGCGGCACAACGGATATCACACGCATGGTGCCTATCGGTACGCCGAGTGAGGAGCAGAAACGAGACTGCACCCGGGTGCTGAAGGGCGTTATTGCGCTGTCCCGTGCGCATTTCCCGAGGGGGATTCTATCGCCTTTGCTGGATTCCATTGCCCGTGCGCCGATATGGGCTGAAGGTGTGGACTACGGCCACGGTACTGGGCACGGCGTAGGTTATTTCCTCAATGTGCATGAAGGTCCACAAGTGATTGCTTATCAGGCCGCCGCCGCTCCGCAAACGGCGATGCAGCCGGGGATGATCACTTCCATTGAGCCGGGTACGTACCGGCCGGGGCGTTGGGGTGTGCGTATCGAGAACCTGGTGCTGAACCGCGAAGCGGGCAAGACCGAGTTTGGTGAGTTTCTGTCGTTTGAAACCCTGACGCTTTGCCCGATCGACACGCGTTGTCTGGAGCCGTCGCTGCTCACCACGGATGAGCGCGAGTGGCTCAACGCGTATCACGCGCAGGTGCGTGAGCGCTTGAGCTCGTTGCTGAGCGGCGCGGGGCTAGAGTGGTTGCAACTGCGTACGGCAGCTATCTGATCTGAAGCAAACGCCGCCTGCGATCTGCTTGCAAGCGGCGTTCAAGGATGAGTGTTAATCGAGAGCTGATTGGGCACGATGAGCAGTCGAGGATGACTGCTCGGGGGCGATTACTTACAGATGACGATCATGCTGCGGCTGGTGTACCCGGCAGGATTGATGCCAAAGGGATAGTCCCCGGGTTCCTCGGAATTGTCACCGGACTTGGCGATGACCCGATATCCCTTGGTACCGCAAGAGTTGGTTGCACTGGTGTAGCACTGGTCCCAAGAGGAGGACAGGCCGGAACAGTTGATATGCAGTCCTCTTTTTCCCCGTTTTACTTCTGTCTTGGTAGTCGCGGCACAGCCAGCAATGGCTACGACCATTAACACTATCAAAATTCGCTTCATTCCCATCCTTAATAGCCACTTCCCAATACTTGAAGCCGGCTCTACTCGCTCTCGAGTGTAGTGTTCGCGCTGTCCTTGTCGAAAAACTCCATGAATGACATTCGTTTAGCGCTTAAACATGGCCTAAATGAGCGGCAAATGCCAGAGGTACATTCAAAGATGATTCAATCCGCTGGAACCAGTGGTTTCGAGTCATTGCGCATCGTCAGCGTCGCGCCTACCGAGGCCAGGATAATGCAGGTAATGGCCAGCCATTGTGCCAGTGATAAGTACTCTTGCAGGAAGAGCAGGCCTGAGAGCGCGCCGAATACGGGTTCGATGCTCATGAGGGTGCCAAAGGTTCGTGCAGGGAGGCGCGTCAGCGCTACCATCTCCAGGGTGTAGGGTAGGGCAGTGGACAGAATGGCGACGCCGATGGCTATTGGAATCAGCGCAGGCGTCAACAAGGCACTGCCAGCGTGGACGATGCCAATGGGCGCGACAAACAGTGCTGCGATCATCACCCCAAGAGCGGCGGTCTGGACGCCGTTGTCGTTACCTGCTTTCTGTCCGAACAGAATGTAGAGTGCCCAGCAGACTCCCGCTCCTAATGCATAGGCTGCGCCAACTAAGTCGATACCATTGCTCGCTTCTCCCATGGGGATCAATAGAAGCAGGCCGACGATTGCGAGGGCAATCCACAGGAAGTCCACCGCCCGGCGCGACGCGTAGATGGCCACTGCAAGAGGTCCCGTGAATTCTAGGGCTACGGCGATGCCCAGGGGCACGCTGCGCAGTGACATATAGAAGAGGAAATTCATGCCGCCCAGGGCCATTCCGTAGATGACCACGGTGCGCAGGGACTTGGCGGTCAGCTTGGCGCGCCATGGTCGCAATATGAGCAGCATAATCACACTGGCGAAAATTAGGCGCAGGGTTGTAGTGCCTTGTGCGCCTACAATCGGGAACATGCTCTTGGCCAACGAGGCTCCTGACTGGATGGAAGCCATGGCGATCATCAGCAGGCCGACAGGAAAGAATGCCGAGGCCAGGCTGCGGGGAGAGGTGGTCATTGGGATGTACGTCCGATGTCATATTTGAGTAGCAGAGGCTGCTATGATGCTTAACTACTTGGAATTGAGCAATATATTGCTCAGTGTTGTGCGGGTGGCTGTCTATATATAGAAGGACATGAAGGTTGGTGGGCGACTTGATAGAAAAACCAAATTAAAGGTTGACGTAAAATTCTGGGAGCCTATAATTCGCCCCACTTCCGGCGCAGTCGAAACGGAAAACTCCTTGGTAAACAATGAGTTACGCAGTTTTCGGCAGTGAGTTGCTTCAGTTCATCGAAGCCAAAAGGAAGTTGAAAAAGAGGTGTTGACAGCAGCGTGTAACGCTGTAGAATTCGCCTCCCGCTGATGAGAGATCAGAAGCGCAAGTGGTTGAAGTTGTTGAAGAAATCTTCGAAAGCTTCTGAAAATAATCACTTGACAGCAAATGAGGCTGCTGTAGAATGCGCGCCTCGGTTGAGACGAAAGATCTTAACCAACCGCTCTTTAACAACTGAATCAAGCAATTCGTGTGGGTGCTTGTGGAGTCAGACTGATAGTCAACAAGATTATCAGCATCACAAGTTACTCCGCGAGAAATCAAAGATGTAACCAACGATTGCTGAGCCAAGTTTAGGGTTTCTTAAAAACCCAAAGATGTTTGAACTGAAGAGTTTGATCATGGCTCAGATTGAACGCTGGCGGCAGGCCTAACACATGCAAGTCGAGCGGTAGAGAGAAGCTTGCTTCTCTTGAGAGCGGCGGACGGGTGAGTAATGCCTAGGAATCTGCCTGGTAGTGGGGGATAACGTTCGGAAACGGACGCTAATACCGCATACGTCCTACGGGAGAAAGCAGGGGACCTTCGGGCCTTGCGCTATCAGATGAGCCTAGGTCGGATTAGCTAGTTGGTGAGGTAATGGCTCACCAAGGCGACGATCCGTAACTGGTCTGAGAGGATGATCAGTCACACTGGAACTGAGACACGGTCCAGACTCCTACGGGAGGCAGCAGTGGGGAATATTGGACAATGGGCGAAAGCCTGATCCAGCCATGCCGCGTGTGTGAAGAAGGTCTTCGGATTGTAAAGCACTTTAAGTTGGGAGGAAGGGCAGTTACCTAATACGTGATTGTTTTGACGTTACCGACAGAATAAGCACCGGCTAACTCTGTGCCAGCAGCCGCGGTAATACAGAGGGTGCAAGCGTTAATCGGAATTACTGGGCGTAAAGCGCGCGTAGGTGGTTTGTTAAGTTGGATGTGAAATCCCCGGGCTCAACCTGGGAACTGCATTCAAA
This sequence comes from Pseudomonas sp. H1_D04, assembly GCF_054683855.1. Classification (NCBI taxonomy): domain Bacteria; kingdom Pseudomonadati; phylum Pseudomonadota; class Gammaproteobacteria; order Pseudomonadales; family Pseudomonadaceae; genus Pseudomonas; species Pseudomonas sp. H1_D04. The sequence goes on along the minus strand of NZ_CP162826.1, from coordinate 155,412 downwards.
ACTGACTGACTAGAGTATGGTAGAGGGTGGTGGAATTTCCTGTGTAGCGGTGAAATGCGTAGATATAGGAAGGAACACCAGTGGCGAAGGCGACCACCTGGACTGATACTGACACTGAGGTGCGAAAGCGTGGGGAGCAAACAGGATTAGATACCCTGGTAGTCCACGCCGTAAACGATGTCAACTAGCCGTTGGGAGCCTTGAGCTCTTAGTGGCGCAGCTAACGCATTAAGTTGACCGCCTGGGGAGTACGGCCGCAAGGTTAAAACTCAAATGAATTGACGGGGGCCCGCACAAGCGGTGGAGCATGTGGTTTAATTCGAAGCAACGCGAAGAACCTTACCAGGCCTTGACATCCAATGAACTTTCTAGAGATAGATTGGTGCCTTCGGGAACATTGAGACAGGTGCTGCATGGCTGTCGTCAGCTCGTGTCGTGAGATGTTGGGTTAAGTCCCGTAACGAGCGCAACCCTTGTCCTTAGTTACCAGCACGTAATGGTGGGCACTCTAAGGAGACTGCCGGTGACAAACCGGAGGAAGGTGGGGATGACGTCAAGTCATCATGGCCCTTACGGCCTGGGCTACACACGTGCTACAATGGTCGGTACAGAGGGTTGCCAAGCCGCGAGGTGGAGCTAATCCCATAAAACCGATCGTAGTCCGGATCGCAGTCTGCAACTCGACTGCGTGAAGTCGGAATCGCTAGTAATCGCGAATCAGAATGTCGCGGTGAATACGTTCCCGGGCCTTGTACACACCGCCCGTCACACCATGGGAGTGGGTTGCACCAGAAGTAGCTAGTCTAACCTTCGGGAGGACGGTTACCACGGTGTGATTCATGACTGGGGTGAAGTCGTAACAAGGTAGCCGTAGGGGAACCTGCGGCTGGATCACCTCCTTAATCGACGACATCAGCTGCTCCATAAGTTCCCACACGAATTGCTTGATTCATTGAAGAAGACGATAAAGAAGCAGCCCGAAATTGGGTCTGTAGCTCAGTTGGTTAGAGCGCACCCCTGATAAGGGTGAGGTCGGCAGTTCGAATCTGCCCAGACCCACCAATTTTGTGTGGGAAACGCCTGTAGAAATACGGGGCCATAGCTCAGCTGGGAGAGCGCCTGCCTTGCACGCAGGAGGTCAACGGTTCGATCCCGTTTGGCTCCACCACTACTGCTTCTGTTTGTTGAAAGCTTAGAAATGAGCATTCCATTGTGATGATGGTGAATGTTGATTTCTAGTCTTTGATTAGATCGTTCTTTAAAAATTTGGGTATGTGATAGAAAGATAGACTGAACGTTACTTTCACTGGTAACGGATCAGGCTAAGGTAAAATTTGTGAGTGGCTCGAAAGAGTCAAATCGAATTTTCGGCGAATGTTGTCTTCACAGTATAACCAGATTGCTTGGGGTTATATGGTCAAGTGAAGAAGCGCATACGGTGGATGCCTTGGCAGTCAGAGGCGATGAAAGACGTGGTAGCCTGCGAAAAGCTTCGGGGAGTCGGCAAACAGACTTTGATCCGGAGATGTCTGAATGGGGGAACCCAGCCATCATAAGATGGTTATCTTACGCTGAATACATAGGCGTAAGAGGCGAACCAGGGGAACTGAAACATCTAAGTACCCTGAGGAAAAGAAATCAACCGAGATTCCCTTAGTAGTGGCGAGCGAACGGGGACTAGCCCTTAAGTGGCTTTGAGATTAGCGGAACGCTCTGGAAAGTGCGGCCATAGTGGGTGATAGCCCTGTACGCGAAAATCTCTTAGTCATGAAATCGAGTAGGACGGAGCACGAGAAACTTTGTCTGAATATGGGGGGACCATCCTCCAAGGCTAAATACTACTGACTGACCGATAGTGAACTAGTACCGTGAGGGAAAGGCGAAAAGAACCCCGGAGAGGGGAGTGAAATAGATCCTGAAACCGTATGCGTACAAGCAGTGGGAGCCCACTTTGTTGGGTGACTGCGTACCTTTTGTATAATGGGTCAGCGACTTATTTTCAGTGGCGAGCTTAACCGAATAGGGGAGGCGTAGCGAAAGCGAGTCTTAATAGGGCGTCTAGTCGCTGGGAATAGACCCGAAACCGGGCGATCTATCCATGGGCAGGTTGAAGGTTGGGTAACACTAACTGGAGGACCGAACCGACTACCGTTGAAAAGTTAGCGGATGACCTGTGGATCGGAGTGAAAGGCTAATCAAGCTCGGAGATAGCTGGTTCTCCTCGAAAGCTATTTAGGTAGCGCCTCATGTATCACTGTAGGGGGTAGAGCACTGTTTCGGCTAGGGGGTCATCCCGACTTACCAAACCGATGCAAACTCCGAATACCTACAAGTGCCGAGCATGGGAGACACACGGCGGGTGCTAACGTCCGTCGTGAAAAGGGAAACAACCCAGACCGTCAGCTAAGGTCCCAAAGTTATGGTTAAGTGGGAAACGATGTGGGAAGGCTTAGACAGCTAGGAGGTTGGCTTAGAAGCAGCCACCCTTTAAAGAAAGCGTAATAGCTCACTAGTCGAGTCGGCCTGCGCGGAAGATGTAACGGGGCTCAAACCATACACCGAAGCTACGGGTATCACGTAAGTGATGCGGTAGAGGAGCGTTCTGTAAGCCTGTGAAGGTGAGTTGAGAAGCTTGCTGGAGGTATCAGAAGTGCGAATGCTGACATGAGTAACGACAATGGGTGTGAAAAACACCCACGCCGAAAGACCAAGGTTTCCTGCGCAACGTTAATCGACGCAGGGTTAGTCGGTCCCTAAGGCGAGGCTGAAAAGCGTAGTCGATGGAAAACAGGTTAATATTCCTGTACTTCTGGTTATTGCGATGGAGGGACGGAGAAGGCTAGGCCAGCTTGGCGTTGGTTGTCCAAGTTTAAGGTGGTAGGCTGAGATCTTAGGTAAATCCGGGATCTTAAGGCCGAGAGCTGATGACGAGTTAACTTTTAGTTAACGAAGTGGTTGATGCCATGCTTCCAAGAAAAGCTTCTAAGCTTCAGGTAACCAGGAACCGTACCCCAAACCGACACAGGTGGTTGGGTAGAGAATACCAAGGCGCTTGAGAGAACTCGGGTGAAGGAACTAGGCAAAATGGCACCGTAACTTCGGGAGAAGGTGCGCCGGTGAGGGTGAAGGACTTGCTCCGTAAGCTCATGCCGGTCGAAGATACCAGGCCGCTGCGACTGTTTATTAAAAACACAGCACTCTGCAAACACGAAAGTGGACGTATAGGGTGTGACGCCTGCCCGGTGCCGGAAGGTTAATTGATGGGGTTAGCTAACGCGAAGCTCTTGATCGAAGCCCCGGTAAACGGCGGCCGTAACTATAACGGTCCTAAGGTAGCGAAATTCCTTGTCGGGTAAGTTCCGACCTGCACGAATGGCGTAACGATGGCGGCGCTGTCTCCACCCGAGACTCAGTGAAATTGAAATCGCTGTGAAGATGCAGTGTATCCGCGGCTAGACGGAAAGACCCCGTGAACCTTTACTATAGCTTTGCACTGGACTTTGAATTTGCTTGTGTAGGATAGGTGGGAGGCTTTGAAGCGTGGACGCCAGTCTGCGTGGAGCCAACCTTGAAATACCACCCTGGCAACTTTGAGGTTCTAACTCAGGTCCGTTATCCGGATCGAGGACAGTGTATGGTGGGTAGTTTGACTGGGGCGGTCTCCTCCTAAAGAGTAACGGAGGAGTACGAAGGTGCGCTCAGACCGGTCGGAAATCGGTCGTAGAGTATAAAGGCAAAAGCGCGCTTGACTGCGAGACAGACACGTCGAGCAGGTACGAAAGTAGGTCTTAGTGATCCGGTGGTTCTGTATGGAAGGGCCATCGCTCAACGGATAAAAGGTACTCCGGGGATAACAGGCTGATACCGCCCAAGAGTTCATATCGACGGCGGTGTTTGGCACCTCGATGTCGGCTCATCACATCCTGGGGCTGAAGCCGGTCCCAAGGGTATGGCTGTTCGCCATTTAAAGTGGTACGCGAGCTGGGTTTAGAACGTCGTGAGACAGTTCGGTCCCTATCTGCCGTGGACGTTTGAGATTTGAGAGGGGCTGCTCCTAGTACGAGAGGACCGGAGTGGACGAACCTCTGGTGTTCCGGTTGTCACGCCAGTGGCATTGCCGGGTAGCTATGTTCGGAATAGATAACCGCTGAAAGCATCTAAGCGGGAAACTAGCCTCAAGATGAGATCTCACTGGAACCTTGAGTTCCCTAAAGGGCCGTCGAAGACTACGACGTTGATAGGTTGGGTGTGTAAGCGCTGTGAGGCGTTGAGCTAACCAATACTAATTGCCCGTGAGGCTTGACCATATAACACCCAAGCAATTTGCTTGCTTCGAGCTGAAAAGCGAAAGAGCACCAGATTGCGGTGTGTGAAGACGAAATGAACCGAAAGTTCGACTCTTGCAAACACCGAAAGCTATCACATACCCAATTTGCTGAAGCGAGGCCAGCTGGTCGCGACTCAGTACCCGAATTTCTTGACGACCATAGAGCATTGGAACCACCTGATCCCATCCCGAACTCAGTAGTGAAACGATGCATCGCCGATGGTAGTGTGGGGTTTCCCCATGTGAGAGTAGGTCATCGTCAAGATTAAATTCCGAAACCCCATTTGCGAAAGCAGATGGGGTTTTGTTTTGCGCGGGCGGAAAGTGCGAGGGCGGGTCAGGGCGAGCTCTCGAATATCCTCAGGGACGGCGGGCCTGCCACCTTGGTCATTGATGTGCAAACATCCGTCAAAGTACCGTTGAGGAATTCAATGCAAAGTGTTTCTGCATTTTTGGTATGGTGCAGCACATTTTCCCAAGGATTGATCTTTCATCGCAGGATGCGGCGTCGACCCTCTTCAACGAGATGCTGTAGAAATGCCAGAACCGATACCGATCAAAGATCACGAAAAAGAAAACCGTCTTGTCAATAAACGCCTGCTCGCTTGCGCGCTACTGGTCATTGGCATCACATGCGCTCTGGTGGGGCGTATGTATTTCCTGCAGGTCGTACAGTTCGACTACCACTCCACAATTTCTGAGAACAACCGCGTCCACGTATTACCCATTACACCGACGCGTGGCCTTATCTATGACCGCAACGGTGTGGTATTGGCCGACAATCGCCCCAGCTACAACCTGACCATCACCCGAGAACGCACCACCGACCTCAAGGGAGAGTTGGATGCCATCGTCAATCTCCTGCACTTGCCGCCTGAGGACCGTGTGTTATTCGACAAGGCCTTGAAGCAAGCGCGCCATCCCTTCGTTCCAGTGACGTTGTTTTACGAGTTGACCGAAGAGCAAATTGCGTTGCTGGCAGTGAATGAGTTCCGCCTGCCGGGGGTCGATGTAGAACCACAGTTCGTCCGTCACTATCCGCTCGCCGCTCACTTCGCCCACTCCATTGGCTATGTGGGCCGTATTAACGAGAAAGAATCTAAGACCCTCGACTCGGTGGAGTACCGTGGCACGCAGTCTATCGGCAAGACCGGTATTGAGCGGTTTTACGAATCCGAGCTACACGGTCATGTCGGTTATGAAGAGGTTGAGACCAACGCCCAGGGTCGCGTGCTGCGCGTGCTCAAGCATACTGACCCGATCCCCGGCAAGAACATCGTCCTGAGCCTCGACGTCAAGCTCCAGGAAGCGGCTGAGGAGGCCCTGGGTGATCGTCGCGGCTCGGTAGTGGCACTTGACCCGCAAACCGGTGAAGTACTGGCCATGGTCAGCAAGCCCAGCTTCGATCCGAACCTGTTCGTAACCGGTATCAGCTTCAAGGAATATGCCGCGCTGCACGACTCCATCGACCGACCGCTGTTCAACCGTGTCCTTAGAGGCCTGTACGCACCGGGGTCGACCATCAAGCCAGAAGTGGCCATCGCAGGCCTAGACAGCGGTGTCGTCACCGCCCAAACCCGTGTGTTCGACCCGGGTTACTACCAACTACCCGACTTCGACCACAAATACCGCAACTGGAACCATAGCGGCGACGGTTGGGTGGATATGGACGCAGCCATCATGCGCTCTAACGACACATACTTTTACGACCTGGCCCACAAGCTGGGTATCGACCGCCTACACGACTATCTGGCGGAATTCGGCCTGGGTCAGAAAGTATCCCTAGACATGTTTGAAGAGTCAGCCGGCCTGATGCCGTCTCAGGCCTGGAAGCGCGCAACCCGCCGCCAGCCCTGGTTTCCAGGCGAAACCGTGATTCTCGGCATCGGCCAAGGCTACATGCAGGTCACGCCGCTGCAACTGGCTCAGGCCACCGCGCTGATCGCCAACAAAGGTGTATGGAACCGACCGCACCTGGCCAAAACGATCAATGGCGTGCCGCCCGTTGACGAAAACCCCATGCCGAACGTTGTACTCAAAGACCCTCGCGACTGGGAGCAGGTCAACCACGGCATGCAACTGGTAATGCACGATCCGCGCGGTATCGCCCGGGCCGCTGCGCAAGGTGCGCAATATCGCATCGCCGGCAAGAGTGGTACGGCCCAAGTGGTCGCGATCAAGCAGGGCGAGCGCTATAACCGTGAGAAGACATTGGAACGCCACCGCGACAACGCCTTGTTCGTCGGCTTTGCTCCCGCCGAACACCCGAAAATCGTGATCTCGGTGATGATCGAAAACGGTGAGGCCGGTGGTCGCGTTGCAGGACCGGTCGTGCGGCAGATCATGGATGCTTGGCTGCTGGACCAGGACGGTCACCTGAAGCCGCAATATGCAGCGCCAGCCAAGGCACCGGGTGAGCCGCGCGTCTAGGTCATGGCTTCCACTCGTCCCAGCGCTCCATATCCCCATAGGCGAGCCAGGGCACATCGTGGCTCGCCCATATGTGTGAGGTGGGACTGACGCCCGGATCATCATCCAGCGTTGCCACTCGCACAATTACATGGGGCTGCTGGCTACGCTCCGCCATCAGGTGTGAGCCGCAGCGTTTGCAAAAATGTCTGAATTTTCCCGGTGAAGACTCGAAGGCCGCGCGCAATTCCTCCCCTAACGTCCAGCGAAAATGCTCGCGCATCACCCCAGCCGTGGCGACAAACGCCGCCGCGTGTATCTTGCGGCAGCTCCTGCAATGGCAGTGGCTGATGGGCATATCCAAGATGTCCACCTGATAGCGCACACCTTTGCAAAAGCAACTTCCATTCAATGGTTCAGTCATAACGTATTGCCGGGTTCAAGGATGGGGTCATCATCATTGCTTACAACCTCAGGTTGCGCATTGTTTGATGTCGCCTACTGTCAATGGAGGAGGTGACTTATGCACGTATTAGATCGCATCGAGCGAAAAGTCCTGCTCAACGCTTCACGCAAACAGGTCTGGGAGGCACTGACCAACGCTGAGCAATTCGGCGATTGGTTTGGCGTCGCCCTTAAGGGCAAAGTCTTCGAGGTGGGAGAAACCATCGAGGCGCCGATTACCTATCCAGGTTACGAGCATGTGGTCTGGAAAGCCAAAATCGAACGCATCCTGCCACAGACATTGTTCTCTTTCTGGTGGCATCCCTTTGCGGTTGAGAAGGGCGTCGATTATGACCAGGAGACACCCACCTTGGTTGAGTTCACGATTGAAGATCGTGCTCCGGGCATTCTGCTTCGGGTTGTGGAGTCCGGCTTCGACGCAGTGCCCCAGGCTCGTCGCCAGAAGGCCTTCAAGATGAACTCTCGTGGCTGGGACGAGCAGATGGGTAATATCGAAAACTATCTGAACACTGCCCGTCGGGCATGACCCAAGCGGGCATCATTGCTGATGCCCGTGCTTACAGCTTTCAGCTCCCATGGCTGTAGTGACTTCCTATGTGCCAAGAGCCCTGAGTTGGCTAATAGAATAAATTTGTGAGATTGCAGCCTGTGCGCGCGTTTATCTGCCGCGCTGGCCCGGATGCCGCGTAGAATCAACGCCTGAAAGCGATTCCTGAGGTGCGGCAAGGTGGATTTACAGCAGGGTTTTGTCCTGACCCGGCATTGGCGCGATACCCCGGCGGGTACGGAGGTCAGTTTCTGGCTGGCCACGGACCAGGGCCCACAGTTCATCCGCCTACCCATGCAGACCTCGGTGATGTTCATCCCAGAGGCCCATCGCAAGCCGCTGGATTGGTTGCTCAAGGGCGAGCGTGATATTGAATTGCGCACCTTGCAGTTGTGCGATTTTCATCACCGCCCGGTCCTGGGCCTGTACACCCGCCAGCACCGCCAATTGATGGATGTAGAAAAACGCCTGCGCGCTGCCGGCGTCGACGTCTACGAAGCCGATGTACGTCCACCTGAGCGCTACATGATGGAGCGCTTTATCACCGCCCCGGTCTGGTTCGGTGGCACACCCGACGTCTCTGGCGCTCTGTGCGACGCGCAGATGAAACCTTCCGCCGACTACCGCCCACCGCTCAAACTGGTGTCCCTGGACATAGAGACCACCGCTCAGGGCGATCTGTACTCCATCGCCCTTGAAGGCTGCGGTGAGCGCCAGGTCTACATGCTCGGGCCACCGAACAAAACCGACGCAGTGAACTTCAAGCTCGACTACTGCGACACCCGCGCCCAACTGCTGGAGCGCCTCAACCAATGGCTCGCCACCTTTGATCCCGACGCCATCATCGGCTGGAATGTCGTGCAGTTCGACCTGCGCGTGCTCCACGAACACGCCCAACGCCTCAAGGTGCCGCTCATGCTTGGCCGTGGCGACGAACCCATGGCCTGGCGCGAACATGGCAGTCGCAACCATTATTTCGCCGCAGCGGCGGGGCGACTGATCATCGACGGTATCGAAGCCCTGCGGTCGGCCACCTGGAGCTTTGAATCCTTCAGTCTGGAAAACGTTGCGCAGACCTTGCTGGGCGAGGGCAAGGATATCTCCACGCCCTACCAGCGCATGGACGAAATCAACCGCATGTTCGCCGAGGACAAGCCCGCACTGGCGCGCTACAACCTCAAGGACTGCGAGCTGGTCACGCGGATTTTCGAGAAGACCGAACTGCTCAAGTTCCTGCTCGAACGAGCCAGCGTCACCGGGTTGCCAGCCGACCGCAATGGCGGATCGGTCGCAGCATTCACCCACCTGTACATGCCGCTGATGCACCGCCAGGGTTTTGTCGCGCCCAATCTGGGCGACAAACCGCCCCAGGCCAGCCCCGGCGGATTTGTCATGGACTCACGTCCCGGTCTCTACGAATCCGTGCTGGTACTCGATTACAAAAGCCTCTACCCGTCGATCATCCGCAGCTTTTTGATCGACCCCGTGGGCTTGATCGAAGGCCTCAAACACCCGGACGACAGCGAGTCAGTGGAAGGCTTTCGCGGTGCGCGTTTTTCCCGTACGCGTCATTGCCTGCCGTCTATCGTCGCCCGCGTCTCCGAGGGCCGTGAAGTGGCCAAGCGCGAACACAACGCGCCGCTGTCCCAAGCTCTGAAAATCATCATGAATGCGTTTTATGGCGTGCTCGGTTCCAGCGGATGCCGCTTCTTTGACACACGACTGGCGTCCTCGATCACGATGCGCGGCCACCAGATCATGCGTCAGACCCGCGAGCTGGTCGAAGCTCAGGGCTATGAGGTGATCTACGGCGACACCGATTCAACCTTCGTCTGGCTCGGCAAGGCCCATTCCCAGGAAGCTGCCAGCCGTATCGGACAGGCGCTGGTGCAGCACGTCAATGCGTGGTGGCGCGAGCATCTGCACAGCGCATTTGGCCTGCAAAGCGCTTTGGAGTTGCAATACGAAACCCACTTCACGCGCTTTCTCATGCCCACCATTCGCGGTGCAGAGGAGGGCAGCAAAAAACGCTACGCCGGCTTGGTCACGCGTGCTGATGGCAGCGAAGACATGGTCTACAAAGGCCTGGAAACCGTGCGCAGCGACTGGTCGCCCCTGGCTCGGCAATTCCAGCAGGAACTCTACCAGCGTATCTTTCACCGCCAGCCCCATCAGGACTACATTCGCGACTACGTTCGCCGAACCCTGAGCGGCGAATTCGACGAACTGCTGATTTACCGCAAGCGCCTGCGCCGCCGGTTGGATGACTACGAACGCAACGTACCGCCCCACGTGCGCGCCGCGCGCCTGGCCGATGACTACAATGACCGCCTGGGGCGGCCGCGCCAGTACCAGCGCGGCGGTTGGATCAGCTACGTGATCAGCGTCAACGGCCCTGAGCCGTTGGAAGTACGCCAAGCGCCCATCGACTACGATCACTACGTTACCCGGCAATTGCAGCCGGTGGCCGATGCGATTCTGCCCTTTGTGAATGACGATTTCGGCACCTTGGTCGGTGGGCAAATGGGGCTGTTCTAACGATCAACGCCCCTTAAAAGTGTGGGAGGTTACGCCTCCATCGATAGGAGAAAACGCTCATGTACACGCTCTACGGCACCGACGAATCCGGCTCTTGCATGATCGAAATCGCCCTGCAGCGCTGTGCGGTGCCGTGGCACCGAGTGGACGCCAGCTCCTGGCAGGAGAGCGAGGGCAGCGAAGCCTTGGCACGCATCAACCCGCTCAAGCAAATCCCCACGCTGGTCACTCCCGGCGGGCAGGTGCTGACGGAAAGCGCCGCGATCCTCATTCACTTGGGGCTCGAATTTCCCGACTCGCACCTGCTGAACGGCGACCGGGCGCAGATCATCAGAGGCCTGGTGTATATCGCCGCCAACTGTTATTCGGCGATCGGCATCATTGACTACCCGCAACGTTGGTTGGGCAACGCCAATGAAGCGGCCCAAGTGCAACTGGCGACCGGCACTCGCCGCTATCTGCATCAGGCCTGGGTAGTGTTCGCCGATCAGTTCGAACAGCAGCTGTTTGCGCCGAACGGTGAGCCGAATGCACTGGGCATTATGGCGGCAGCAGTGTCGCGCTGGGATGACGCCCGTGAGGCGTTGGGCGGCTTGGCACCCGGCTTTGCCCAGACGTTGGCGCAGGTGGATGCCGATCCTGTCGTGGCCCCGGTTTTTGCGCGGCATTGGCCGGAGTGGAAGGTCTCGTAATGTTTCCGCAATCAACGGAAACAATCACGGATGTCCGCGCCAAACCCTTGCGTAGCGGGCGTCCTGACCTACGCTTTCTTAAAGCGCTGTAGGAATCATCCTTGAATTTGACTGTCGCAGACATGAAACTCAAGAACCCTGCATGGAATTCAAAGGAGGTGCGCATGCTCATCCGGTCGCTGACCCTGGCTACCTTGATGGCTTTTACGGGGCCGCTGTTGGCTGCTGATGATATCAACCCGCTCAAGCAGGATCTGGGCAAAGCCCGGCCGTTGGTGGTGGTTGAGCTTGATTCAGGCAACTCCACGCTGGCGACCCTTAAGAAACAACTGGACGAGCCCGCCATCAAGCAGTCCTTTGAAGAGCGCGCCATGGTGTTCTACACCGTGAAGTTCGGCAGCATTGGCGCCGAAGGCGAGAAGTTCGCCAAGGACCCAAAGGACAATAAAAAGCTAACGCCGCCCGAAACCAATGCACTGATCCGCGCACTCAAACTTGGCGCTGGCAGCGGCACTAAGGTGATCCTGATCGGCAAGGATGGCGATAAGAAACTTGAGAAGACCGTGCCACCGGATACCCTCGACTTGAAGGAATTCTTCAGCACCATCGACCAGATGCCCATGGCGGAGAAAGAAGCCGCTGCCGCCGCAGAACCTGAACCCGCCCCACCAGCGCCAGCCAAGGGCGCCAAGCCCGCAAAGCCGGGCAGCAAGCCAGCCCCTCAACAACTGGATGACTGAACCCGAAACCCTGTAGGCCCCGCCGCCTACAGGGTTTTTTGTGGCTTACGCACCGGAAACGGAAAGTAGAAAAACCGCAAAAACGCCACCCGCTTGATCACTTCCCCGATCAACAACGGCACCACCACAGCCACGACAAAACCGATACACGCCGCGACAAACGCATGCAGCCCCAGCCGCTCCATCAGGTCAAACGTCTTGTGCTGGATCTCGCCATGGAAGATCAACAAAATCAGCGTCGATTGGCCGATATAGGTCATCGCCCGGGTAATCAGGGCCGACACCATCAGCACCCGTGCCAGCGCCCAGCACACGTAAACACCAATCACCGCCAGCAGGCTGGTCCACAGCCAGTGGTCGTAGCGCCGTTGCGCCAGGTCCATGGTGTCGTGGCTGTAGATGAACACAACCGCGAACAGCGCCACCGAAAGCAACAGGGTCAGCACTGACCCCGCATGGGTACGCAGCCAGTCCCGCAGCAGATAGCCGTAGACGAAACACGCGCTGCTGATCAGCGTGATGTCCAGGCTGAACGGCAAGCCGGGCAGTACCCAGGTTTGCCCGCCGACCGTCACCGGCAATTGCCAGAACCAGGGCAGCATCCAGATGCCGATCAGCAGCGGCACCAGCATCAGTACACAACTCACGGCCAGCGAAAGACGCTGGATCAACCGTAGCAGCACCCAACCAAACAGAATCGCCACCCAAAAGTGCGGCAAAAACCACAGAGCCTGCCATGGGATGGTGTCCACCGAGGCATACAACACGCCGCCGATATCCGGCAGCAGCGGCTGGCCGCGCAGCAGATCTCGCACGATCACGTACACCAGCATGGTGAAGAAAAACGGCTTGAGCAGAGCATCCGCCTTACGCACCGCCATCTCTAGAAAGGGCTGTTCAGGCTTGAAAAGGACCCCCGACAGAAAGAAGAACAAAGGCAGCACGAACGACGCCAGGATCAGGTACATAAGGTCCGGTGACGTGGCGACAAACCAACTGTGGGCATACACGATCACCAGGATGCCGATGCCTTTGGCGATGTCCATTTGGATCCAGCGATGTTTCATCTGCGTTTCCCCAGTCAACCCTTCATGCCTTGCGCCATGGTTTCAGCCACAGCCCCATCCCGAGCAATACCAAGGCACCGGCCAGGGTGCTCAGCCCCAGTTGCAGCCATACGCCTTCAAGACGAAACAACACCAGCGCCGCCACGCCCAGCACCAGCGCACTGAGTAGCCAGTGCCGGGCCCAGGGCAGGGCGCCGAGCAGTGTTTGGCGTTGCATCAGCAGCAACGCGGTGCAGATCACTCCCGCCAGCGCGGCCAGTGGAATTCCTGCCAGGCCGAACACAAATGGCAAGACGCATAGCAGCAACACGTTGACCAGGCTGCCGAGCAATTCGCAGCGCAGCGGCTGGCGCGTATCGCCGGCGGCGTAGGCGTAACGCGCGAGCAAGGCGTTCCAGGCGCCGAACACCAACGGCACGGCAAACCACGCCAGCAGCAGCGGCAATGGTGAGTCAGACGATTGCTGGGGCAACAGCAGCGCCACCAGGCTTGGTGCGGCGGCTACCAGCCCGACGCCGGCGGGCAGCGTCAGCACGCTGGCGGTTTCCAGGCCGCGCTTGAGCAGGGCCAGGCGCGCATCGCCCTGACGTCGGCTCATCATGCCCAGCAGCACCTGATTGAGGCTCATCAACGCAATCAGCGGCAGGTTCATCAGCTTGCGGGCCAGGTTGACCCAGGTGACTGCGCCTTCGCCGAGCAGCGATGCCACGAGTCTTTCGATCAGCGCCAGGCCCTGGCTGGCTCCGTTGCTTATCAATAAGGGACCGATGCGTTGGCCCAGCTCGCGTAACGGCGCGAAGGTCAGCTGCCAGCGCCACGGCCGCCAGCCTTGGCGCCACATCGACGGCAGCAGCGCCAATGGCATCAGCAAGCTCCCGGCGAGGCACGCCAGGGCCAGTGAGTGAGGTTGAGTCGCGGTGCCGGCGAGGGCGAGGTACGTCACCGGTGGCAGGTTGAACAGCAGCGAGCCCAAGCCGGCCAGCACAAAACGCTCGCTGGCCTGCAATGGAATGCTGAACAGCGCATGCAGCATCAGCCCCGGTACGCACCAGGCGACGACCTGCAGGTTGCTGCTGGCCAACGCCGTCGCGGTGTCGGCCAACCCTGGGCCGAGCACTTGCACCAGCCACGGCGCCAACAGCGTCAGCAGCAGACTGGTCACCAAGGCGATCAGCATCAAGGCCGGAAACAGTACCGCCAGCCAGTCCAGCCGCTCGCCATCCTTGCGTGCCAGGTACAACGGCAACGCCGCCGCACTGAGCACGCCGCCGGCCAAAGACATGCGCAGCGCCTCGGGCAAGAACAGCGCAATCAGGAACGCATCACTGCGCTCCCCCGCGCCCCACGCCGCGACCAGCAACCACTCACGGGCGAACCCCAGGCACAGGCCAAGCAGAGTCGCCAGGGTTAGCCATGCGGCGGAGCCCAGCATCAGGGCCGTGCGCCGTTGAACAGTGGTTTACGGTAGGTCACCGTCTTGACCTGCGGCAGGCGCGCCGGAAACAAGCGCCGCGCCTCCAGCACATTGATGCCCACCATCAGCCAGAACAGCGCCACCATCACCACCGCAAAACTGAAGTAGTGGTCAAACAAGCCACTGACCAGCGCGGACAGAATCCCCGCCGTGGTACCCAGCCACAGGGCGTTGTCCTTGGTCAGGCGGATCGGACCTTTCTCTGGACGGGCTTCACGCCACCAGCGGACGGTCACCGCCACAAACAGCAGCATGCCGACGAGGCCTATCTTGTAGATGTAGTTCAGCCACAGGTTGGAGATGCCCAGCAGACCAGTGCCCGGCACTGGCGGGTCGACCTTGAAGCCGATGCCCAGCGGATAGGCCGCCACGGCCTGCGGGAACATGCGGTATTCATCGAAACGCACTTCGGTACTGGCGTTGTTCGAAGAAAAAATCGTCGCCAGGCGATCCTGCAACGGTGGATAAGCCATCACCAGCGCTATCGTCAGCGCCGCACCGATCATCAATAGGCGACCGGTGTACGGCACGCGCCGTGAGGCCATCCATATCAGCACCAGCGCCAGGCTGACCATCGCGCCACGGCTGCTGGCCAGCAGCAATGCCGCCGCTCCCAAACAGGCCACGCCCAAACCGAGTGCGCGTTTCCAGCCTTGTTCGGTCATGCCGAAGCAGAAGGCTAAAGGCAGCAGCAACGCCATGATCCCACCGATGGCATTCGGGTGCGTCCACGGCGAGCCCATGCGCGAAGACATGGCCTCCAGACCAAATTTGAGCATGTCGAAATTGGCGTAGTTGAACAGGCCAAGAATCGGCGCGATCCCGGCCCCTGAGCGTGTGCGCACAAACACCCCAATGGACAACACCAGCATCGCCAGGGTGCCGAGCAACAGTGCGATCACCAGGGATTCGCGGTGCTTTTGATCTACCAGCAATTTGGCCGCGAGGAACACCCCCGACAGGTTCAGCAACCAGCGCAGCCAGTTGGCCAAGCCGCTGCTGTCGGCGTGGGTGATAACCTGACCGACCATGAAGGGGAACGCACTGAACAGCATCAGCCACAACAGCATTTGGTCGGTGGGCCGTCGGGTCAGGCTGGGCGCTTGCGGCAGGCGCGACAGGAAGCTGTGCCACAGGATCGCGCCCCAGGTGAGGGCCAGAATCGCCTCGCTCACCGTGGTGCGAATGCCCAGGTTAACCGTGGAATACGGCATGAACGTCGCCACGGCCGCAAACAGCAACAGGCCCCAGAACGGAAAGCGCAGGATGGTCACCGCAGCCGCCAGACCGACCACAGCCAGAAACGCCTTGGCCGGCGACAGCAGCAAAGCCAGGGCGCCAAACAGCAGGCCGAAGAGTATCGCGACGAGGCTTGCCAGATTCACTCTCACGTCAGTTCCTCGATCAGTTCGGCCAGGCGCCGGCGATAAGCGTGGTGGTTGAAGCGTTGCGCCCACTGGCGGCGTTGCTCGGGGGATTCTTCGTCGGGCTGCTCGCCCAGGCCTATCATCAATTGCGTCAGCGCCGGGCCATCGGTGGGCGAAAAGCGGGGGGCTGACGGTGGCGTGATTTCATCCAGTGATGTACCGCTGGCCACCGCCACGGGTGTGCCGACGCTCAAGGCTTCGATCACCGGCAGGCCAAACCCTTCGGCATACGACGGCTGCCACAGGCGCGAGGCCCGGCGGTACAACGCGTGCAACTCAGCGTCCGACACACCGCTCAAGGCGCGAATACCTGGCAGTGTGCGCTGGGCTTCGGGCAAATGATCGAGGCTGCCTACCAATACGAGTTCCGGCACTGAGGGCGATTGGCGTCGCGCTTGCTGCCAGGCGTCCACCAGAAATGGCACGTTTTTGCGCAACTCGCGGGTGCCCACCAACAACCAGTAACGCGCAGGCAACTGGCGCGCGCTGAGGTCGGCGGCCAGCTCGGAGAACCCATCGACCTGGTTGGGCAACACGCGAATCTTGCCCGCCGCCTTGGGGAACAGCCGCGCGGTTTCATCGGCGCTGTACTGCGACGGCGTCCACACGCGGTCGGCGCTGTGCACCGCGTAGGCAATCGACAGGCGATCGCTGGTCTTGTAGATCAACGCCTTCAAGCGGTTGGCGTGGTAGTTGTTCAGGGTGATCTGAAACAGATCATGCAACAGCACGACGGTGCGCAGTCCTTGAGGCTTGGGTGGCAACGGCAGGCCCATATTGAAGGTGCTGATGTACAGATCGACATGGTGTTCGCGCAAGGCCCGCGACAAGAAACCCGCCTCGAAACGCAGGCGATTCTGTGGCTGGTGCATGGCAGTCTTGGCGCAGCCCCAAGCCGGGCAATGGGCCCACAACCGGGTTTCATCGCCCAGGGGGGCCACGGTAAAGCGCTCGACCTCGATGTTCGACAGCGTGTGCAGCGCACTCTCCAGCGCATACACCTGGCGGCTGATGCCCGATTGCGGCGAGGTGCCGACGGTGCGGTAATCCAGGCCTACACGCATGCCGGCTCCTTTTGGTTCTGCGGCGCGAGGGTGGCGTACACCTGCTCCAACTGGCTGGCGGCGACGCTCCAGTCATGGGCCCGACGCACGTAGGCGCGGCCAGCTTCACCCATGGGCGCGGCGGCGTCGGGGAATTGCAGCAGGCGTACCACCGCATCGGCCAGCTTGGTGGCGCTTTGTCCGCCGAGGTAGTCCAGGCCTTCCACCAAGTCCAGCCCGGATACACCTTGCTCGGTGCTGGCCAACGGCAGGCCGGCGGCCAGGGCTTCTAGCACCTTGAGTTTCGACCCGCCGCCGTGGCGCAACGGCGCCAGAAAGACCGAGCAGCTTGATTGCAGATTCAGCAGGTCGGGCACGAAACCTTGCCACTCGATGCGCGGGTCCTTCCAGCGCTCGCGCCAACTGCCCGGCATGCCGAAACCGCACACGCTCATGCGCGCATCCGGGCAGCGCGCCCAGACCTTGGGCAGGATTTCATCCAGCGCCCATTCGATGGCGTCCACGTTCGGCGCGTATTCATAGTTGCCCAGGAACAGCACGCGTCGGGTCGACGGGTCGGGACGGGCGGCGGCGAAGTGATCGCAGTCCACGCCGTTGACCACCACCGGTACCGGTTTTCCGGCGATTTTTTCCAGGACCTGCGCGTCGCTGTCGGTGACGGCCACCACCTGCGCGGCCTGGCGCATCACTCGGCGTTCCCAGCGGGTATAGCGCCATTGATCGTAGCGAATGAACGGCAGCGCCCAACGCGGCAAACGGTCGTAAGTGGCTGCGCCCAGGGCCGACTCCACATTGTGTTCGGTCAGCACAAACGGCTGTGACTTGCGCGCCAGTGCATCTTCGTAAGGCTGGAAGCTGTAGCTGTGCTCAATCTGCACCACGTCCCACTGCTCACCCAGCAACCAATTGAAAGTGTCCTGCAACTCGCCCGCCAAACCATTCACGCTGGCCAGCAGCGGGTAGGGCGCAAACAGCCCGGCCACCAGGGTCTTGAAACTGCGCAACGGGCGGCGCGGCAGGATGATCAACTGTTCGACAAACGCCTCCATCACCTGGCGGTCGGTGAGCGACACCGGGTGCTTGTCATGCAGCAGCAAGGTGATCTGGTGCCCACGCGCCGCAAGGCTGCGCAGCAAATGGAACTGACGCGTCTTGCCGCCGCTGGTGGCGGGCCAGGGCGAGTAGGGCAGGATCCATAAAATGCGCATCGCAGGCCTCACTCCCATAACAGTATTTGCAGGTTTGGCTTGACCGTGATGGTCAGTCCGTTGGTGCCGCTCACCGGGGTTTGCGTGCCGCGCAGCGGGTCATACAGGGTCGCGCTGGCCAATCCTGGCAAGTGAGCGTCACCGCCCTGTGCCGACCAAAAAAACCATAACTTGCGACCGTCCGTGCGGGTCCAGCCGATGCTGAACAGGCCATCGGGCAATTGGTCGGCGGTGGGTGGGTCGCCGGGGATTAGCTTCGGCCCGCTGACGTCGAGAAAGTTTTTCAGCGCGGTGTAGACCGGCTTGGGGTTAGTGTCGATGTCCAGCAAACCGTAGGACTGGTCACGCACGCTGGCGCGCTGGTCCAGATCGCTCAAGGTAAACAGGAAAATCTTGTCGTAATCCATCGCGCTCATCAGCGCCAGGCGGCGTACTACGTAATCGGCCTGGGCCTGTGGGGTGATGATGTCCTGGGCGTCTTTGGGGCCGGTGTAGGTCGACCAACCCCATTCGGTGCTCCACAGGGTCTGCACACCGCCGGTGCGCAAGGCTTGGTTGAGTGCGGTGGTCTTGGCGATAAAGTCCAGGTTGGCGGGGTCGTTGCCTTCGGGCAATTGGGTGTAGGGGTGGTAGGAGATGACGGTATTCAGGCTGGCCACACCGAGTGCGCCGAGGGCGTCGAACATGGTCTGGCCGTTAGGCATTTCGCTGAAGAACGCCATACCGGCTGCGACCACCGGTTTGCTCGGGCTCATCGCTCGCAGCGCGGCGGCTGAGGTGGTCAGCAGCGTGGCGTAGCCGGCCGGATCGGCCACCGGACGCCAGAAGCCCAGCAGGTTAGGTTCATTCCACACTTGCCAGGCGTCCACGCTGGGGTAGCGCTGGGCGAGCAACGCCATGCGGTTGGCGAACACGTTCGGGTCCTTCGGCGGGTACTGGTCCTGATAGGGCGCACCCGCCGGTGCAGTGGTGGCAAACGGCGCCGAGCCGACCAGGTAAAACACCGACTTGAGCTGGTTGTCCTGCAGCTTGCCCACCAGTTGGTCCAGGGTTGCCACCTGGTACTGGCCCTCTACGGGTTCCAATTGATCCCAATGCAGGTCCAGGCGCACCCACTCCAAACCCAGCGCCTTGAGACGGTCGATCTGCTTCTGATAACGCTCGGGGCTGAACCATAGGAATTGCGCGTTCACCCCCAGGAAATCCTTCCATACCACCTCTTTGTTGCCCTTGAGCACATGGCTTTCTGCATCCGCCTGGCGCCCCCAAAAAAACGCAGTCAGGCCCAAGGCAGCGACCACGGCCAGGGTGGCGAAGTAGGTGCGTTTACGCGCCATGGCGAGCTCCTGAAATGGCGTCGCCAAACAGTGCGGCGAACTTCTGCGCGGTTAACGGCCACAAGCGCTCACGGCCGATTTCGCCGGCGCGTTCGGCCCAGTCCCGGGCCAACAGCGGTGTGCGCGCCAGACGCAGCAGTTGCTCGCTGAGCGCGGCCACGTCGCCTTCGGGGTAGATGGCGCCGTTGCCGCTGGCGACTTCTTCAGCAAACGCCCGGGCATCCGAGGTAATCGCTCCGCGCCCGCACGCCGCCGCCCAGGACAACGCGCCGCTGGTGCCGCGCTGGCGCCCGAGCAGGCCGAGTTTTTTCGATTCACGGTACGGCAGCACCATCACATGGTGCGCCTGAATGGTCTGGGCGATGTCGTCGGCCGGCAAGTTCAGCCGCCAATCGATAGCGTCCGTCAGGCCGAGGTCGGCGATTTGGCTATTCAACTGCTCCAGGTAATTGCTGCCTGCGCCAAACGCCATTTCGGCGGCTGTGCCTCCGGCCAGGGTCAGGCGCACACGGTCACGCAATTCAGGGGCTTGTTCGAACACGGCAGCCAGTGCCTGCAGCAGGTCCTCGATGCCTTTGCCCCGGTAGATAAAACCGAAGTACAGCAGGTGCAGCGTTTCCAGCGGCGGCAGCGGCACGGGTGGGATGGCCAGGTTGGCGTGGTTGATCACCGCGACTTTGCCCGCCGGCAGTTGCATGCGCTGGCTCAGGCATTGGGCGCCCAGGCGAGTGAGGGTGATCAGCCGCGTCAGGCCTTTAGCGACCTGACGCTCTTCACGCAGGGTCAGTGGGTCGGCCAGCACGACCGCCGCCTGGGGCAGCGGGCTCGGCAAGCGGTCCAGCAGGTTCAACGGAAATGGCAACTGCTCGCGCCGCCACACGATCCGTTCCGGGTCATGCACGGTGGCGGTCAAGGGCAATGCCGGGAAGGTCTTGCGCAGTTCACGCAGGGCCAGAAACTCCCCCAGCCGCCCGCCGCCCAGTTCGGCGTGGACCAGGTCCACACTCTGCCAGTCGAATGCAGCGATAGCCTGCTTGATGGCCTCGCTGTTGCTCGCCACACCGGTCAACGGCGTCAGCACCGTTACGCCCAGGTGTTCCAATGCCGTGCGGAAATGGTTCGCGTAGTCGGCGATCCCGTTTTTTTCCGGCGGCAATGGGGCGAGCAGGGCGATGCGCATCAGAACGCTCCCCGGTACTTGGCGATGAATTTAAGCACCTTGGCCGGCACTTCGAACTTACGCCGGTTGATGATGATGCCGTCCACCTTGCCGAATGCCGTGTTGAGGATCGACAGCGCGTGCTCGACCACGGGCACCGTGCTGGTATTCGCTTCCACCACCAGGGCGATCAGGTCGGCGCGGCGCAGGTTGATAAACGCATCGCGGTTATCCAGCAGCGCCGACGCGTCCAGCAGCACCACTTCGCCCGGCTTGGCAGGTTCAGCCCCGCCGACCCGCACGTTGATGCCGTTTTCCTGGAGCAACTGACGCAGGTGTTCCACCACAAAGGTCACCCCCTCGCCATGGCGCGCTGAGGTCAGCCCCAGCGTCATGCCTTGCTCGGCAATCCGCTCCAACTGCAGCAAACCGTACAGGCGGTAGATGCTTGCATTGAACGCGTTGGTGCCTTGGGCGGTGCTGGTGTCCAACTCCGGCAGGGTCGTCCACAGTGGCAGGCCGAACTTGCGTTCCACCAAACCACCGTCGTGGATGCGCTGGTCGAGCAGGTAGCAAAGGTAGATCACAAGCAGGCCGACGACGATCGCAAACGGAATCGCCAACAGCAGCATCACCAGGGTTTTCGGGAAGATGCGGCCGGGGTTCAGGGTGGCTTCTTCGATCACCGCGATGTTGCTGATCTGGCTGTTATCCAGCTCACGGTCGATACGCGATTTTTCCAGGTTGTCCACGTACAACGCGTAGTTGCGTTCGGCGGTGCTCAGCTCGCGGCCCAGGCGGGTCAACTCCGGTTCGATCTCCAGGGCTTGCTTGCGTTGAGCTTCAAGGTTGACCAATTGCTTTTGCTGCTGGACCAGTTGAGTGCGCAGCGCCAGGTTGTTGCTCGTTTCATCCAGCAGCACGCGCTGCAAGTGGATTTCCAGCGTGTTGGGCGCACGGTTTTCCGAGCTCTGCACGGTGTTGCTTTCGCTGGAGACGTGGGCCTGCATCGCGCGGATCGACGCATCCAGGGCTTTGACCGGCGGCGCGTTATCCGTGTAGGTGCGCATCATGTCAGCCTTTTCCAGCAGCTTCTGGTTGAGCAGGCGACGCAAGTCCTGCTGCTGCGGGTTCAGTGCGATCTGGCGAACCGTGGTCACTTCCTTGGGTTGGGTCTTGAGCTGCGTGCGAGTGCTCGCGATGGCGCTGTCGGAGGAGGCGATCAGGCGCGTGGTGTTGAACGTCTCGCCGCGCAATACGTTGATGCGCTCGGACAAGTCTTCCAGGCGATCAGTGATGCTGGCCGCACCGATCTCATTCAGGTGTGTGAGGATCTGCTGCTTGTAGCCCTTGATCTCCGTGGCGCTGGTGGACACCTGACCTTCATAGAACACATACAAACTCTTGCGCCCCAGAGCCTGGGTACGTTCGTTGATGTAGGTCTCGACCCAATCCTTGACCACCGCCCGGGCGATTTGCGGATCACCCCAGGTGAAGCTGATGTCCATCACCGTGGAACCGGCGGCGTGGCTCACTTCAAAGCTCTTTTCCAGGTTGGCGGCAAGGCGTTCCACCGGCGTGGTTTTTTCGATCACACCGACGCTTTCCAGCACCACGCGAATACCGTCGAACACCGCACCGACGCCCTCCTTGACGGCGTGCTTGGTGCGCTTCCAGAAACCCTCCGGCGGCGGTGCATTGTTGATGACTTCCAGGTAGTGCTCGGCCACTGCACGCACGATAGGGCGCCCGGTCAGCAGGCGTTCTTCGTCGACAATCGGGTCGCGCTGGGTGCTGGGCATCACCAGCGCCTGACGATTACTGATCTCGATGGGCAGGGTCGAATCGCGGCCCGGTTTCACCAGCAGTCGAGCGGTGGATTCGTACTTGGCCGGCAGCAGGAACGCCCCCAGCAGTATGATCACCAACGCGGCAATGGCGGCCAGTTTGAACTCGCGCCGGAAGATGAAGAACAGGCGCAGCAGATCACGAAAAGAACGGATCTCGATCATAGGATGTCGCTCCTTTAGTTATTGCCGCCGCTGGTGCGTGTGTAGTTGTAGCCAACCCCAATGGACTTGGTGAACGGGATCAGTTGGTTCATGTAGGTATCCACTCCCTGGATGCGCTCGCCCACGTTGGATTTGGGCACGAACACCACATCGCCGCGTTGCAGGTGCACCGGTTTGCGCCCGTTGGGGCCGGTCTTGAGCAGTTGGCTGAAGTCCAGGAAATAGGCGCGATAGGCGCCCTGGGCATCTTCGCGCAGCAGCGCAACCATGCTGGCATTGCCCGCCGGACTCACCCCGCCGGCGCCGATAATCGCCTGTTCCAGCGTGTTGGCCGTGGCGATCTGCACCGCCGTCGGGTTATTCACCGCGCCGCCGACAATGACCGAGCTGCCCGGCGCCTGATTGATGTTCACCGTCACACGCGGCTCGCGGTATGTCTGCGCGAGCTTGCCGGTCAGCTCTGTCGCCAGCTCCGAAGGCTGTCGCCCTGCAACCTGGATTGGCCCCAGGAACGGGTAGTTGATCTTGCCGTCGGTCTGCACGGTGTACAGCGTCAACTCGTAGATCGTGCTGACGTTGAACGCCGACAGCGTTGGCATCTCGCCGGCATCACGCACGATGCGCAACTGGTCGCCGATGCGGATGCGTTCCACCGCCGGTGGCAACTGGGCCAGTTGGTCGAGGGCGCGCTTGCCGTCCTCGACGGTCTGGCTGTCGGGCGGCACGATGCGCGCCGGTGTATTACAGGCGGCCAGAGCCATCATGGCCACGACGAGCAGGGTTCGTTTCATCAAGGGGGACTTCCTGTGGGTCATGATGCTCACCTCCAATAACCGGGAAACATGCTGATGCGCCGCTTGAGGGCGAGAGGCAGACGACGCTCAAGATGGCCCAGGCGGTAACCGAGCAATTTGAACGCGCTGCGCACCAGCACCTCCGGCACGCGGTGCAAGGCGCCGGCTTTGCGCAAGGCTGCGAGTTCAGCCATTACATAGCGTTTGCCTTCGCCACCCGCGTCGCCAAAGGCCTGCTTGATCCACGGCTCGCGGCCGTAGAACACGCCGATATCGAAGTAGCGGTGAAACTCGTCCATGAGTTTGTAATCGTGGGAGTGATGCACCAGCGCCGTGGCGGCGTAGCGCACCTTATAGCCGTCGAGAAGCATGCGCGCGGCGACGTAGGCGTCTTCGCTGCCGATCACGTCGGCGGGGAAACCACCCACCGCGTGCAGTGCACTGCGTCGGTACACGGAGAATGAGTCGGAGCTGAAGCAGGTCTTGATCCCAAGCGTGGGCGCGTCGGCCAGGCTTTTGCTGCGGCTGTGCTCCGGGTAGTTGAAGTGTCGCGATTGCGCGCCCAGTACACCCGCGTCAGGGTGGGGGAGTTGGCGCCCATAGGCGACGCCATTGAGCGGGTCCTCCTGCAGCTCGGCGAGCAGGTTGGCGAACGTCTCGGGCGTGGCGGGAATAGCGTCCTGGGTCATCACGAACAACGCGTCGCCGCCAACTTGCTCGCTGGCCCAACGGCGGGTGCCGCCGTGGTTGAAGTCACGGGCGTCGATCACTTCGACCCGTGCTCCGAACTCTCGAAAACGCGCCACGGTGTCATCGCTGGAGGCGCTGTCCACCACCAGCATTTCGTCCGGTTGCAGGGTTTGCATCTTCAGCGCCGGCAGCAGGCGTGCCAGGTGGCTGGATGCGTTACGGGTCGGGATGATCAAGGAGGTGCGCATGTCATTTTTTCACGTCGGCAGGCGCACGGCCGTAGATGTCGTCGAAGCGCACGATGTCGTCTTCGCCCAGGTACTCGCCGCTCTGCACCTCGATCATCACCAGGTCGATGATGCCGGGGTTGGTCAGCCGGTGTTTGTGCCCGGCCGGAATGTAGGTGGACTCGTTGGCGTTGATCAGGAACTCCCGCTCGCCGTTGGTGATCTGCGCCGCGCCGCTGACCACCACCCAGTGCTCGCTGCGGTGGTGGTGCATCTGCAGCGACAACGACGCCTGGGGCTTGACCACGATGCGCTTGATCTTGAAGCGGCTGCTTTCCTCCAACACGGTGTAGGTGCCCCACGGCCGGGTGACGGTGCGGTGCAGGCTGTACGCCGGATGGTTCTGGCGCTTGAGCTCGGCGACGATGTAGCGCACGTCCTGGCTGCGGTGGGCGTCGGCGATCAGCAAGGCGTCGGGGGTGTCGACGATGATCAGGTCGCGCACGCCCACGGCGCCCAATACGCGCTTGGGTGAGTCGATGTAGCAGTTGTGTACGTCATGCAAAATTGCTTCGCCATTGACCTGGTTGCCCTGGGCGTCGCTGGGGGTGAGCTGGCGCAGGGCTTCCCACGAGCCGATATCGCTCCAGCCAATGTCACAGGGCACCACGGCCACTTGGTTGGACTTTTCCATCAGTGCCACATCGATGGAAATATCCGGCGCACTGGCAAAGCCATCGGCGTCCAATTCACGCTGGCGCGAGGTTTTGTTTTGCAGGCTCTGGCTGCGCTCCAGCGCGGCGCGTGCGGCGTCCAGCACGTCCGGGGCATGGGTGGCCAGTTCGTCTACCAGGGTGCTGGCCTTAAAGCAGAACATGCCGGCATTCCATAGGTGCTTGCCGCCGTCGAGGTAGCCTTGGGCGGTGACCAGGTCGGGTTTCTCGACGAAGCGTTTTACGCGGTTACCGTGGCTCAGTTTTTCGCCCTGTTCGATGTAGCCGAAGCCGGTTTCTGCATGGTCGGGCTGGATGCCGAAGGTCACCAGATAGCCGGCTTCGGCCAGGTCGCGGGCCTGAGTCACGGCCTCGGCGAACGCGGCTTCATTGAGGATTAAATGGTCGGCGGGCATCACCAGCAACTGCGCGTCGCCGCCGAAATGTTCCTGCACATGCAACGCTGCCACGGCGATGGCCGCCGCTGTGTTGCGGCCGAACGGTTCCAGCAACAGGTCCAGGGGCAGGTGGGCGTTGTTGACCGGCCGGTAGTCATCCAGGGTGCGGAACAGCAGGTCGCGATTGGTCACCGTCAGCACGCTTTCCACCCCAGGCAATTTGGCTGCGCGCTGAAAGGTTTTTTGCAGCAGGCTCTGGCCGTCACGCATGCGCATGAAGGGCTTGGGCATGTTCTGTCGCGACACCGGCCACAGCCGTGTGCCCGAACCACCGGAAACGATGCAGGGAATCAATCCGTTGAGGGTATTCATCAATAGACTTCCTTGGTGGAAAGGACGGCGGGGACCGTCATGAAGACGATGTACAGGTCAAACCACACCGACCATTTGGAGATGTACTCCAGGTCGTATTCGACGCGTTTCTGGATCTTGAACAGCGTGTCGGTTTCACCCCGGTAGCCATTGATCTGCGCCCAGCCGGTGATGCCTGGCTTCACGCGGTGGCGCGAGCTGTACTCGCTCACCGCCACTTCGAACGGGACACCGGCGGCCTTGGTCGCCGTGGCGTGCGGGCGCGGGCCGACCATCGACATGTTGCCCAGCAGCACGTTGAACAACTGCGGCAGCTCGTCGATGCTGGTCTTGCGGATGATGCGACCCACCCGAGTGATGCGTGGGTCCTGGCGAGTGGTCTGGCGTTCGGCGGTGAAGTCGCTCTGGTCGGTGTACATCGAGCGGAACTTGAAGACGCGGATTTCGTTGTCGTTGTAGCCGTAACGGTTCTGGCGGAACAGCACCGGGCCCTTGGAATCGAGTTTGATCGCAATCGCCGTGACCACCATCACCGGCGACAGACACACCAGCGCCAGGCTGGCGAGGAAGCAATCCTCCAAACGCTTAATCACCGGCGACCAGCCGCGCAATGGCAGTTGCGAGGTGTTGAACATTAGGATGCCGCCGACGTCGGTGATTTTGCTGTGGCCGTAGCGCAAGGCGGCCATGTCGGGCACCAGCATCACGTTCACCGACAGCTGCCGCAGGCGATTGACCAGCCCATGAATGCGCTGCTCTGCGGCCCAAGGCAGGCAGATCATCACCTGGTTGACCTGCTCGGCGCGGATCAGCTTTTCCAGGTCACGGGTGTTTCCCAGCAAGGGCAGGCGGCTCAATTCCTTGGGGATGCGTTCAGTGCGGTCGTCGATAAAACCGATCAGCCCGGAACGGATATCGCCGTTGCGTTGCAGGTGGTCGGCCACATGCACGGCGGTGTCGGTAAAGCCCAGGATCACCGTGCGTTGAAGGTATTTGCCCTTGCGCATCAGGTGGCGGTACAGGCGCAGCATCAGCAGGCGTTCCAGGCAGAACAAGCAGAGGCTGGCGACGTACCACGCCACCAGGTTGCGCGGGGTCAATAGCGGGAAAAACTGCAGGATCTGGTACATGAACAGCAGGATGCAAAACGCCGCCGACCAGGCTTTGATCTTGGTTTTCAGACGCAGCCGGTTGCTGAATAACTCTTCGGAATAGATGCCCAGGGCCTGGAACAAAATGATCGTCAGGACCGCGAAAAATACCAATAGGCCGAGGAAATGACCGCGTAGCTCTGGGTCCATCGGGTCGATGAAAATCACCAGGACCAACGGGGGCAAAATGGCGCTCAGGCCATGTATGAATTTGACGAAAACAACAAAGAACTCAACAAAACCGGCACGCGTTAAAAACAGACTGTCGACGGACGACTTTTCTCGCATAAAACATCCCTCATTGCACTCCAGTCGCGCTTGTTCGATTGTTTGTTCAATAAAGCAACGGGTTGCTTTAAAGGCACTTCGAACTACGGCTACGCTGGGTAATACGCAACTATCCATTCAAAAAAATAAATCCATTTGAATGCTTTTCGCGGGGGTAGTGACTTAAGGAGTGTTTCCTTCATAGTGCTAGTCAACGGATTGACGATGTTGCGGGGCATGCAGGATAGACGGGTTAATCAGTCTTTTTATCGGCATTTTATTGACATTCCTTGTCCGAACACTCGGTGATGGGGTGTGTTTTTGAGTGTAGGAATAAATGTGAGATTTTTCCTGCTTAACGGGAAAACCTTTTTATGAGCGAGGTAGGAAAGGGGGACAAAGAGGGCGTGGCAAGGCGCACTAAGTGCCTTGCCACTGGGGCTTTCGCGGGATTAGAAGTTGCCTTTCAAACTCACCGAAAAATTACGCGGTTCGCCATAAAAGTTTCCCCAAGAGGCGGTACCCACGGTGTTGTAGTAGGTTTTATCAAACAGATTGTTGCCGTTGAGCGCTACGGTCCAGGTGTCATCCACGCGGTAGGCCAGGCGCGCATTCCAGGTGGCGTAACCGGGCTGTTCGAGCTTGATGGTCTGCACACGATAGTTGCTGCTCTGGGCGTTGACCCCAGTGCCGACGCTCCATTTCGATAGCGCGCCGTCGAGTTGGTAATCGCCCCACAAACGCAGCATGTGGCGGGGCACGTAGGTGTTGGAAACGCCACCTTCCTTCGCGACTTCGATGTTGCTCAGGGACTTGGTCTGGGTGTAGGTATAGCCGCCGAACAGCTGTAGGCGTTCCAGCACTTCACCACTGATCTCGGCCTCTATGCCCTGGGCGCGCACCTTGCCTTTGTCGGTGTAGCAATAGCCATCGGCGGAGGTCGCGCATTGGGTGGTGTAGTCGGATTCGGCGCCGTTTTTCTCAAGGGCGCGGAACAGCGCCAGGGAGCTGTTGAGGCGTCCGTCGAACCATTCGCCCTTGATGCCCAACTCGTAGTTGTCGCCGATCTTCGGCTTGAGCGCAGCGCCGTCGACGGTAGCGTAGGAACTCTGCGGCTGGAAGATATCCGCATAGCTGGCGTACACCGACAGGTGCTCATTGAGGTCGTAGATCAGCGCGGCAAACGGTGTGACTTCGCCGGTTTCCCGAGTGCGTGCATCCTGCGAAGCCCATTCGCCCCAGGCCAGGTTGTAGGATTGGCGACGGTTCTCGTACCAACTGACGCGGCTGCCGACGATTAACATCAGCGGCTCGGCCAGGCGCAGGCGCAATGTGGCATAGGTGCCGTATTGGGTAGCGGTCTCCTTGACCGTGCCGCCACGGTACATGTTCGGCCAGAAGGTGCTGTCGGCCGGTTCCGGGAAGTGACGATTAGGTTGGTAGATGCTCTGGCGCAAGGCCAGGCTCTGGATCGCGTAGACATCGTCCTGAGTGCCACGGCTGCCGTTGGCGCCGAGGATCAACTCATGTTCCAGGCCGAAGGCTTCGAACGTGCCATCGACGTAGGCGTCGAGGCCGAAGTCCTTGTGGTTGTAGTCCATCAATGCGGCATAGGAACCGGCCGTGGGTGCCGGATCACCGTAGGCGATCGTGCCTTCGCTGGCAGCGTACTTGGTGTCTTGCAGATTGCGGCTGTGCACCGCCGACACCTTGAGTTTCCAGTCATCGTTGAATTGATGGGTCAAGTCGGCAAAGAACGTGGTACGCCGGCTTTGCCAGTCGTTCCAGGACTGGCCCAGACAGGTGGAGCGGCTGAGGTTGGCGCTTTTGCCATCGGCGTAGCGGGGCAGGCCGCCCCAGCACGGTGTGGCGTCGACGTCTTCGTAGCTGGCGCCGACGCCCAGGGTGGCTTCGGGGCTGAGGTCGATGTCCAGCGCGCCGTAGAACGCTTGGTCCTGGCGCTTCTGGATGTCCATGTAAGAGCCGCGCTCCTGCTGGCTGATCGCTGCGCGGCCGCGAATAGTACCGCTGTCATTCAACGGGCCGCCGGTGTCGACGTCGGCGCGGTAGTTGTCCCAGGTGCCGGCGGACAACGACAGGCTGGTGGTGGGATTGGCCTGGGGCCGCTTGCGCACGAAGTTCACCGCGCCGCTGGCGGTGCCGGCGCCCTTTAGCATCCCGGCCGCACCCTTGAGCACTTCCACTCGGTCGTAGATCGCCATGTTGGCGCTGAAACTGTCGGCTTGTACGTAGTCTTTGCCCATGTCCAACGGCACGCCGTCGTACTGGTATTGGCCGAGCATCTTGAAGCCACGGGAATAGAAGTACTTGCCGCCCATGGGCGACTCGTAGGTGGTGATCCCCGGCGTGCGTTCCATCACATCGTCGATGGTGGTGAGGTTCTGGTCATCCATGAGTTGGCGGGTCAGCACACTGACCGATTGCGGCGTTTCCCTCAGGCTGTGTTCGCCTTTGCCAATGGTCACTGCGCCGGTGGTGTACGAACCGGTGCCGTCGGTGATGACGCCCAAGCGCTCGCCGGTGACCATCGTGGCGCCCAGGTTCAGAGCGCCGGTTTCGGCCACTTCGGGCAGTAGCAACCACGTGTTGTTGCCCTGGCGCTGGGCTTCCAGGCCTTGGCCTCGCAACAACTGGCCGAGGGCCTGTTGAGGGTCGAAGCGGCCGTTGAGGCCTGGGCTGGCCTTGCCGGCGACGCTAGTGGCGTCATACGACAGGCTGATACTGGCCTGACGGGCGAACTGGTCCAGCGCATCGGCCAGGGAGCCGGCGGCGATATGCCAGTCGCGGGCCTGGATGTCACTGGCTGGGGTTTGAGCCATTACGGCCAATGGCACAGCCGCGCCACTCAGGCAGGCGCCGAGCAAAGCGGCCTGCGCTGCGCGCTTGAGGGGGGAACGTTGGAAGGGGAACGCTTGCATGACCGCGGGATGCTCCTGAAGGAAGTGAACAGAACCGGCCTGTTGATCGGCCTTTCCTAACAGGTCGAGCGGTAATGCGAATTCACCTCATTTATTTTTGAAGGGTTATACGCGGG
Source organism: Pseudomonas sp. H1_D04 (assembly GCF_054683855.1). Classification (NCBI taxonomy): domain Bacteria; kingdom Pseudomonadati; phylum Pseudomonadota; class Gammaproteobacteria; order Pseudomonadales; family Pseudomonadaceae; genus Pseudomonas; species Pseudomonas sp. H1_D04. The sequence goes on along the minus strand of NZ_CP162826.1, from coordinate 125,279 downwards.
GTGAAACAGTCACCCAATAACGGCTGCGGTAGGTGACGTCGACCTTGAGTGAATGCGCCACCAGGCTGAGCACTTGATCGGTATCGTCCAACTGATAGGTGCCCGACACGCGCATCCCGGCGACCGCTTCGCTGCACCGCAGCAGGCCGTTTCGATAGCGGCCCAGCTCGGCGAGGAAGTCATCCAGGCGCATGTTGTGGGCGCTGATCACGCCATCGCTCCAAGCCCAAGGGTCGAGTCCATTGGCGAGGGGAGGTCGGATGCCATTGCGGTCGAACAGCACCTGTTCGCCCGGCTTTATCAACTGCTGTGCGTGGGTGTCGTGACGGTCGGCAAATAGCGCCACGCTGCCCTGTTGCACGGCGAGCAATGTGCCTTGGGCGTCTTCGCGTACCAGGAAGCGGGTGCCAATGGCGCGCAAGTAACCGTCGCGGGTCTGCACCCAGAAAGGTCGGCTGTCGACGCCGGTATTGACCAGGATTTCACCCTGGCGCAGGTGCACCAGGCGCCGCTCTTGATTGAACGCCGTATCGAAAGCGCTGGCGCTGTTGAGCTGGATGTTGCTGCCATCGTTCAGCGCCACCCAGCGTCGTTCGCCGGTGACGGTACGGTAATCGGCCATCAGGGCCGGCAGCGGCGTGTAGTCGCGGCCAAGCCAGGTCAAACCGGCTGCGCCGGCCATCAGCCCGAGCAGTTTCAAGCCATCACGACGGCTGATGCGTTGGCGCGCACCCCGCAGGGCATGGCGCCCGACCTGGGCCGGTAGTTGGCTGAAGTCGTCATTCATCGTCGCCACCCGCTGCCACACTTGCTGGTGTTCGGCGCTGGTGTGCAGCCAGCGGTCAAATGCGGCGGTGCTGGCGTCGTCGGCTGTGTTGAAGCGCAGCGTGATCATCCACTGGATGGCCTGGTCTACGAGGCGCGGGTCATAGCTCGGCATAACGCAACCGATAACAGGCGTGCAGCGCCTTGGACAGGTCGCGCTCCACGGTCGCTTTGGACACGCCCAGACGCAGGGCGATCTGGGCGCAGGTCAGGCCATCAAGTTGGGCCAACAGGAACGCTTCGCGCACGCGCGGCTTGAGTTGGTCGAGCAGGCGGTCGATACGTTCGAGGCTGTCGAGGATCAGCCGCCGGGTTTCCTCCGACGGCACTTCAGCCTGCGGAAAATGCGCGAGGCTTTCGAGGTAGGCACGCTCCAGTTCACGGCGCCGGTACTTGTCGATCATCAGGCTGCGCGCGATGCTGCTCAGGTACGCGCGCGGCTGCTGCACCGTCTGCTGCTTGCGCGCATTGAGCAGGCGCACGAAGGTTTCCTGGGCCAGGTCGGCGGCATGCTCACGGCAACCGGTGCGCCGACTCAACCAGCCGCGCAACCACGAATGATGGGCATGGTACAGCTGGCCGATGGCGGCATGGTCCAGTGGGTGATCGCTCGACATGGGCATCCTGGCGCAGCAGTCTTAATTGATAATGTTTCGCATTCTAGACGTTGGTCGTGGCGTTGAGCAATCACTGGCAAGCAATGTATCCAGCACAATTTTTTGTTTGCCCAAAGCGCGCCGATTAGTCTGCGGGCTTTCCTGGTGGAGGGCTGAGCATGATCGACGTGGCGACCCTGGCGATATTTTCCGGTGCCGTGGTGCTGTTGTTGCTATCACCGGGGCCGAACATGGCTTTTGTCATCAGCCATGGCGTGACCCACGGCTGGCGCGGAGCAATGGCGTCGGCGTTGGGCATCTGTGTGGCGGACCTGCTGCTGACGGTATTGACTGCCAGCGGGGTGACGGCGCTGGTTGCCAGTTGGCCGCCATCCTTTGATGTGATCCGCTATGCGGGAGTGATCTACCTGCTGTGGCTGGTGTTCAAGACCTTGCAGAAAAGCCCTGGCCTGGACATGGCTCACATCAACCGCGTGGCCTTGGGCCAAGTCTGTTGGCAGGCGATGCTCAACAGCTTGCTCAACCCTAAGGCGTTGCTTTTTTTTCTGGTATTCCTGCCGCAGTTCGTAAGGCCCGAGGCCGGGCCCATTGCCATGCAGCTGATGGTGCTCGGCGGGGTGCTGACCGTGATTGCCGGTGTATTTCACGTACTGCTGGGGTGTTTTGGCGGGGCGCTCAGCCGATTCTTTGCCAGGCGTTCAAACAGCGCCTGGCTGCAGAAGTGGGGCTTGGCGACGGTACTGATGCTGCTGGCGGTGCGCCTGGCGGTGATGTCTCGTCCCAACTGATCTTGGGTGGCGGGGAGCACGCCAGGCAGAGCTAGCGGCGCGCGTCCATGTCAGCCCAACCGCGCCGCCGCCCGTGCGGTGATCTCACCGCGCACCCTGCGCGATTCCAGCGTGCGCTTCTTCGCCTCTTCCAGCACATGCGCAGGCGCCGTCTGCGGGCTGCCCGAATCGAACGGCGGTGCCGGTGCATATTCGATCTGCAACTGCACCAGTTGCGCCGCCGCTTCGCTGTATAACTCGGCCGCCAGCACCAGCGCGAAGTCGATCCCCGCAGTGATTCCACCCCCGGTAAACAGGTTGCCGTCACGCACTACGCGCTCCTGCACCGGGATAGCACCGAGGGGGGCGAGCATGTCGTGGTAGGCCCAGTGGGTGGTGGCCTTGCGGCCGCGCAGCAGACCCGCCGCGCCGAGTACCAGCGAGCCGGTGCACACCGAGGTCACATAGCGTGCGGTCTGGGCCTGGGTCTTGAGGAAATCCAGGGTGGCCGGGTCTTCCATCAGCGCACCCACGCCGGAACCGCCGGGCACGCAGAGCACATCCAGGTTGGGGCAGTCGGCGTAGGTGGTGGTCGGTGTAAACACCAACCCAGTGCTGGAGGTGACCGGCGCCAGGTCTTTCCACACCAGGTGCAATTTCACGTCCGGCAGCGAACCCAGCACGTCATAGGGGCCGGTCAGGTCCAGTTGCTGGATGCCGGGAAACAACACAAAGCCGATCTGCAAGGTCATCAGGGATGCTCCGATAAAGAGGTGGACGGCTTCACTCTAGAGGCCTAGGCTTTGGCGAATACGCCATTGACCCCACGAATTACGCCAATCATGCCCAGAATTGTCCACGTCCTCGCTTTCGATAACGCCCAAGTGCTTGACGTGACCGGGCCGTTGCAGGTGTTCGCTTCCGCCAATGACTTGGCCCGCCAGCGCGGCCTGCCGCTGCCTTATGCGGTCTCGGTGATCGCTGCTCAAAGCGCGCCGGTGATGACCTCTGCCGGGCTGGCCCTGGTAGCCGAACCGCTGCCCGCCGTCGATGCGCCTTGCGATACCTTGGTAATCGCTGGCGGCTGGGGCGTTTATGGCGCCTCCGAAGACTTGGCGCTGGTGGACTGGGTTCGGGAAAAGGCCCGGCATACCCGACGCATGACCTCGGTGTGCACGGGCGCATTTTTGCTGGCCGCCAGCGGCATGCTCGATGGCTGTCGCGTGGCGACTCACTGGACGCGCTGCGAGGAATTGGCGCGCCGGTTTCCTTCGCTGACGGTGGAGTCCAATCCGATCTTCATCCAGCAGGGCGCCGTGTGGACGTCGGCCGGTGTCACCGCCGGCATCGACTTGTGCCTGGCCTTGGTGGAGGAAGATCTCGGCGGCGCGGTAGCGCTGGAAGTGGCGCGGCACCTGGTGGTGTTTCTCAAGCGCCCCGGCGGCCAATCGCAGTTCAGCGTGACCCTGTCCCTGCAAAAGGGCGACAGCCGCTTCGCAGAACTCCACGCCTGGATGGCCGAAAACCTCACTTTGGAATTGAACATCCCGACCCTGGCCGCCCAGGCCGGCATGAGCGAGCGCAGCTTTGTGCGCCACTACCGCGCCGAAACCGGGCAAACCCCAGCGCGCGCCGTCGAGCTGATCCGCGTCGAAACCGCCCGCCGGCAATTGGCAGAGAGCAATGCGTCAATCAAACGTATTGCCGTGCAGTGCGGTTTTGGCAGTGAAGAAACCCTGCGCCGCAGCTTTTTGCGGGCCTTGTCGGTCACGCCCCAGGCCTACCGCGAACGCTTTTGCGCACTGGCCTGAACGAAAAGTACACCGTTGAACCAAGGTGCTATGTTGGCCTCCCACCCACAGCGGGCGGGGGTTTTTATCGAAGCCTACGGCGGCACCCTCCGGGCTGAGAGCGAGGAGGGGCATGGCAGCGTGTTCAGCTTCAGGATTGCCGCAGTGCGTTAAGCCCTATCGAGTAGCTCGATGATCGCTGACAGGGTCGCCTGCGGTGCTTCCTGGGGAATATTGTGGCCCACGCCGGGCAACACCTGACGTCGGTAAAAACCGCTGAAGTGCTCCACGTCATCGTCCTCTTCCGGCGGTGGGCCTACGCCGTCATCGGCACCGCACAACGAGATGCTCGGCACCGAGATCGCCGGTTGCATCGCCAACGCCTGCTCGATGGCTTCCAGCGCCGGATCGCCGGGCGCATACATGAAGCGGTGGCGGTAAGAGTGAATCACCACCTCGACAAAGTCCGGGTTATCGAAGGACGGCGCCGTCTGCCCATAGAGGTCCGGCCCCTCGGCCCATGACGGCGACCACAGCGCCCATAGCAGTTGGCAGAGCTCGCGACGGTTGGCGGTCAACCCGTCCACACCGCGCTGGGTGTGAAAGTAATACTGGTACCACAACCGATGCTCCGTCACCGGCGCCCGAGGCTTGAGCGACTTGGCGATGTTCTGGATGTTGTAGCCATCCCCGGTCACCAGCCCGCGCACCCGCTGCGGCCACAGCGCGGCGACGATACACGCGGCGCGCCCACCCCAGTCATAACCCGCCAGCGTGGCTTGCGCGATACCCAGCGTATCCATGAACTCCAGCAGATCCTTGGCTAACGCGGCCTGTTGCCCGGAACGCATTACCTGCGCATTGATAAAACGCGTGGGGCCATAACCGCGCAGGTACGGCACCAACACCCGGCAGCCGCGCCCGGCGAGCACCGGAGCAATGGCGTCGTAAGCGCGCGGGTCGTAAGGGAAACCATGCAGCAGGATCACCGGCTCACCGTCGGCAGGGCCGTGGGCTTCATAGGCGATGTCGAGCATGGAGGTTTGCGCGTGGAGCAATGGGGCGGTCAGGGTCATGGTTGGGCTCCGTGGTTGGCCAGCGTTAGCACATTTGAAGGGAAGCAAGGCCCTTGTGGTGAGCGGGCTTGCCCCGCGCTGGGCTGCGAAGCGGCCCTGAAATCAGACGCCGCGTTCTGTCAGGCAGAATGCGGCGTTTTTACTGGGTCGGCTTCGCAGCCCAGCGCGGGGCAAGCCCGCTCACCACAGAAGTATGTGTCAGCCTTTGCGTTTTTGTAGAGCACAGGCCGCTATTTGGACCGCAGTGAGTCAGTGCCTTACCGGTCACCTCTCAGGGTTGCCATACCGTTTTCTCCCCACTCAATTTACGGTCCAGGAATGTCGCCGCGCTGATCAGCGCCAAATGGCTCAACGCTTGGGGCGTATTGCCCAGATGCCGCGCCTGGCTGTCGAACTCTTCGGCATACAACCCCAGTGGGTTGGCGTAGCGCAGCAGTTGTTCGAATTCCAGGTGGGCCTTTTCCACCTGGCCGGCGCGGGCCAGGCATTCGACGTACCAGAACGAGCAAGCGGTGAATGCGCCTTCGGTGCCTTGCAGGCCGTCGATCTGGCTGTCGTCGTTGCGATAGCGGTAGACCATGCCGTCGCGCACCAGGCTTTTCTGGATTGCTTCCAGGGTGCTCAACCAGCGCGGGTCGGTGGCGGCGACGAAGCGCACCAGCGGCATCAGCAGCATCGAGCCATCCAGTGCCGTGCTGCCGATGTGCTGTACAAAATGCCCGCGCTCTTCGTTCCAGAAGTTGCTCCAGATGTCGGCGTAGATCGCCTGGCGCGTCTGGTCCCAGCGTGCGAACGGCGCCGGCAGCGAGCGTTTGGAGGCCAGGCGGATCGCACGGTCCAGGGCCACCCAGCACATCAATCGCGAATGCAGAAAGTGGTGCTGCTCACCGCGCATTTCCCAGATGCCCACATCTTTCTGGTTCCAGATTTCGCAGACCTGATCGGCGACTTCCACGGTGTGTTTCCAACCCTCGTGGGAGATGGCTTCGCCGTACTTGTTGACCAAGTACACCGCGTCCATCAACTCGCCATAAATATCCAGCTGGATCTGGTCGACGGCCTCATTGCCGATGCGCACCGGCCGGGCGCCACCGTGGCCGCTGAAGTGGTCCAGCTCGGTTTCTGGCAGCTCCTGACGACCGTCGATGCCGTAGAGGATGTTGATTTTGGTCGGCTTGCCGCAGCAGTCGCTGACGCGTCCTTTGAGCCAACGCATGTAAGCATTGGCTTCGTCGATGAAGCCCAAGCGCATAAAGGCATAGACGGTAAACGAGGCGTCACGGATCCAAGTGTAACGGTAGTCCCAGTTGCGCTCGCCGCCGGGTGCTTCCGGCAGCCCGAAGGTGGCGGCGGCGATAATTGCGCCGTGTTTGCGCGAGGTCAACAGCTTCAGCGCCAGGGCCGAGCGGTTGACCATTTCGCGCCAGCGCCCACGGTAGTTCGATTGGGCGATCCAGCCACGCCAGAACTTCAACGTGTGGGCCAGCGCCAAGTCGGTACAGCTGCTGTCGACGCGTTCATCGTTTTGGCCGCCGAGGACAAATTCGGCGCCTTCTTCCTGAGTCAGGGTAAAGCTCGCCACGGCAGTGTTGTCTTCGAGTTGCAGTGGATGGCTGCTGGACAAACGCAGGCCAGGCTGGCCGTCGGCGCTGAAGCACACGGTGCCGTTATCGAGGGAGGCGGCGGTTGGCGTGCGTGCGTAGTCATGGCGCACGGCGCAGCGCAGGTGGATGTTGGCTTGGCCGCTGACCACGCGTACCCGGCGGATCAACAGTGGCAGGTCATCGGCTTCTTCGCTGATGGTCAGCAGGTCCGTGATTTCCACCACGGCTTCATCGCTGAGCCAGCGGGTTTGTAGCACGTTGGTGTCGGGCAGGTAAATCTGCTCGCGGCGGGCGTTGGGCAAATCCGGGACGAGTTGGAAGATACCGGCATCGGGGGTGTCGAGCAGCGAGCAAAAGATCGAGGGGCTGTCGAATTCCGGCCAGCAGAAAAAATCGATGCTGCCTTTATCGTTAACCAGCGCCGCGCTGCGCATGTCGCCGATGATGCCGTGGGCGTCAATGGGGCTCTGTGGTTCGTTTTTCAAATCAACCTTTTTCAAATCAACCATTGTCACGAAACTCCGGATATAGGCTCATGCCGCCGTCAATGAACAAGGTACTGCCGACCACATAGTCGGAGGCATCGCTGGCCAGCCAGACCACGGCGTTGGCGACGTCTTCCACATCGCCGACCCGGCCATACGGGATCAACTTGAGCAGTTCTTTTTCCGCCGCGCCTTCGGTGGCTGCGCGGTTGATCGCCGTCCGAATCGCCCCTGGCGCAATCCCATTGATGCGGATGCGCTGCTCGCTGACCTCTTGGGCAAGGCTGCGCATCAGCATTTCCACGCCGCCCTTGGACGCGGCGTAATTCACATGCCCGGCCCAAGGGATCAGTTGGTGCACCGAGCTCATATGGATGATTTTGCCCGCCGCCCGGGACACGCCTTCACGGATGCCCTGGCGGTTGAAGATACGCAGGGCGGCGCGGGCACAGAGGAACTGGCCGGTGAGGTTGACGCCGATCACGCTGTTCCAATCGTCGAGGGTCATGTCGACCACGGCAGCGTCCTTCTGCATGCCGGAGTTGGCCACCAGGATATCCAGGTGGCCAAACGCATCGAGGGTCTGGGCAAACAGCCGTTCTACATCGGCCTCTTTGGACACGTCGGCGCCAATGGCAATCGCCCGCCCGCCGTCGGCGTTGATCTGCGCCGCCAGCGCTTCGGCGGGGGCGGCTTGGCGGTTGTAGTTCAGCACCACGGCAGCCCCGGCCTGAGCCAGAGCCTTGGCCGCACCAGCACCGATTCCGGAACTGGCGCCCGTCACCAGTGCTACTTGTTGCTCTAACGAGATGTGCATTGCCCACCCAGCCTATTAATTCATGAGTTCAATTAGCTGACTGATGGCGCGCAACGGAAGTTCATCCGTGTGGTAGCTGGGAGAAATTGAGCCGACTCACACTGGTTGTTGTGCGGGTGCTTATATCCACGTATCCGTATCAAACCGCGCGCAATGTGGACGCCATCGAGCGCCAGCGTTTCGACGTGTGGCGCACTGAGAACTCAGAACACCACTATGAGTTCGACCAGCAGCACTACACCCGCTCCAGCGACAACACTGCGGGGTTGTACCTGGGCTAGCCGTGTACGTTCTTTTTACAGGCCAGCGTCGGGTTCTAACCCGTATCGTTTGGGAAAAGTCGCAGTTCAGCGAGGGGCTTTGATTTTTTTGGCTATTTCTTACATCCATGCAGCGCATATTGCGGCTGACACAGGAACCGGTACCGACGAAAGCACCACGCATGGGAAAGCTGATGGGCTTCGACGTTACGTTGGAGCGACAAGCTGAAGATCGCGCCCACCGCAATGGAGAAAACTTATGTCGGTATCGATGTCCGATACACACGCTGCTGCTTCATCAACCTCTGCTCGTTCGCAGGACAATGTTGCGCCTCAAGGCAACGCCGAACGGCAGGTGCCCGCCCCGAACGGCAACGCGGCTGCGAACGTCAGGTTCCTGTCGCCGGAGAGCCAGGGCGGGCCGGTATTCGGCGATCGCCAGTCGTTGCCGGCCCGTCAGAACCCTTTTGAACGTATGGAACCTTCTTACAGCGCGCCGGCCACGTCGAATTTCGTGACCTCTTTCAAACACTGGGTAGGCCATTGTTTTTCCGGCTATCGACCACCCTTTCCCGGTTGCAGCAATCCACCACCGAGGCCAAACCCAGGCTGCAGCAATCCGCCACCGAGGCCAAATCCAGGCTGTAGTAATCCGCCACCAAGGCCAAATCCAGGCTGTAGTAACCCGCCGCCGAGGCCAAATCCTGGCTGTAGCAATCCACCCCCACGACCCAACCCCACCCCCTGCAGACCCTATCCGATGCCTCCATGCAGGCCTGATCCGCAGTACTCGTTGAAAAACAACGAACAGTTGGCGCAGCAGTTGAGCGACAACTTCAACGCCTTCAGGGACCGCAATAACCCTGGGTATATAAGCGTTGATAGTATCCATGCGATGGCAAAAAAAGGCTGGTCTCCCGATCCCGTCATGAACGCGAACATTCGCCTGGCCAATGAGTTGCTACGTCGTCCAGAACTGATGAGCGCCCTTGACCGGAATACCTCCACCGGTGCGTTGGATGGCCTGATCAATCGGCAAAATGTGAATGCTGTAATCAAGGGAGAAAATTACTTCAAATACAAGAGCGACAAGGAGTTAGCCGGGGAAATGCTTAAGCACTTCAACGAGTTGAAAAGTAATCCCAGGGCCGGGGAACTGAGTTTCCATGACCTCAGGCGGTTGGCGTCACAGTCTCAGACGGGCGATTCTTCCAAGGATCACCTTGTCCAGCTTGCCCAGGAAATTCTCAGACGCAGTGACGTGTTGAAGAAAATGGACAATCTCGCGGGCCGTGATAACGACGGTCGCATCAGCTGGCAAGCGCTCTACCAGCTTTCCCGTTAACCGAAACTCAGACGCCGTTATTGAATGGCGGCGTCTGCTTCAATTGTGTCAGGAACTGTTTACGCCGATTTACCACATAGGTCATATGCACCGTCTTTCAAATTCCAAGTGGAGGGCTAGCAAATGACGTCAACCTCGTTTCACTCATCTCAACCCAGCTGTCATGAGTTGTTTCGTGATCCCCATGATGGCGACTCAACTCTGTCCAAAGGCGACATAGCGACGCAAGAGTCCCTGGCCCTGCAGACTGCGCATGCTGTCGAAGCCAGGCGCATGAGGACATTCGCAGGTCAGCACAAATTCCAGGCGCCCGTAGAGGAAGATTTTTGCAGGGGACTGCTCAAGTCCAACCACGCCTCTAGTGATAACGCCAAGCCACTTAAACACTCCAGGCTGATGAATTACCTGACAGCCTGGTGGAGTCGGTAAAGGCGCGCTCGTGGTTTTTTACATGCTGTCATTGGAATTCATTGGTCGTAAGGAACTGTCGTATTCGTCCAGCCACACATGAGGTGCTTGCCTGAGTGGAATCCATTCAATGATTTCGGCCGCCAAGGGGGCGATCACCGTACAGGCAGGGATCGGGAAAAAGTTGGAGAAAACCCATGAAAATCGAGGGTGTACTACCTCATGGTGGGCCTCTGGCACTGGACGGGATGGTTTCGAGACCCACAGCGCCAGCGTCGCTCACCCACGCTGAAACCTGGAATGACGCTCGCCCAGCGCACCCGGAAAACGCGTCGCGCGGGCGATTGCCGTTGCGCGGTACATTGTCGGTGCTGCATCACCGAGCACTGCAGAACCTGTCAGTGACGCGCGCCAATCTTTCGCCTCCCGGGGTGGCGTCCACGGACAGCCAATTAGCAACGGCCCTGGAGAAAGATTTTGGCAGGCTGCACCCATTCCTGAACGAAGGACGTTTGACCTGGTCGTCATTGCGGCGCGTTGCCGCTGAACGTACGGGTCAACACGAGGAGTTGGACCGAACGATTCAGGTGGTCAGTGAAATTCTGAAGCGACCGCGATTGAATGACGCGATCTTGAGCCGCGACGGTGATATTACTCGTGACAGTCTCAGGGCCGCCGCCCAAACATTGCAGGGCAATAGTTCTCCGAGCGTGTTCAGCCAGGATCCGTTCCATGCCCAGAGTAACACCCAGGTGGTGCAGGCCCTGCAGGGCCACTTCGAGCAACTGAGAGACAAATCCCAGGACCGGACGTTTCTGTTTGAGCAGCACCAGTACGTCGAAATCGCCACACTCAAGGCGGTCATGCAGGACCCGTATGCCGTTGACCCGCAGGGTATCCCAGTGCTGGAGCCGTCCACCGGCATGCCCAGGCCCAAGTACAGCGAGCTTTGCGTCTACACCGCAAAGAACATTCTAGAGCGGCCAGGGTTACTGCCTTCACTGGAGCGCGCGAACGGAACGCGACTATTTGGGCCTCCTCAAAAGGAAGGCTGGCTCAGCAACAAAAGTCTCGATCGTTGGCTGGAACAAGACGAAGCTCGCAAGGCGCGCTGATGGTTTACACCTTGAGAATTTTGCCGCTGAGGGACACACCCGCAAGTAACAATGCGATCAGCACGAAGGCGCTGCTCAGGCTGCTGCCATGTGCGATGAAACCGATCACGGCGGGGCCGGCAAGAATCCCGGCATACCCCAGGGTAGTGATGGCGGGCACGGCGATGTGCTCTGGCATCACTGTCTGTTTACCGACGGCGGTATACAGCACCGGTACGATATTCGAACACCCGGCGCCTACCAATGCGTAGCCCAGCAGAGCGGTTTCCCAGGCAGGAAGCAGCGTCGCCAGCAACATGCCGGCGGTGGCCAGTGCGCCCCCGATCACGATCACCCGCGTAGCGCCCAGGCGCCGTACGATGGCATCACCCGTCAAACGGCCGGCGGTCATGGTCAGGGCGAACGCTGCGTAACCCAGGCCAGCGTAGGCTTCGTCAAGTCCGCGTTCGGCGCTGAGGAACACCGCACTCCAGTCAAGCACGGCGCCTTCGGCCAAAAACACGATAAAGCACAGACAGCCGATAAACAGCACCACGCCGTGGGGAACAGCAAATGCCGGGCCCGAACTTTCACTGCCGTAGGGCAGCAAATGCGGACCGGCCTTGAGCAGCGCCGCCGCCATGATGACGATCACCACCAGGGTCGCTTGGAGAGGCGACAACCCCAGTCCCAATAACCCGGCAACCCCCGCCGCGCCGACAATACCTCCCAGGCTGAACAAACCATGGAAGCCCGACATCATTGTTTTGCCACTGGCCCGCTCAACAATCACGGCTTGCAGGTTCACCGTGGAGTCCACAGTGCCCAAGCCCGCGCCAAACAGGAACAACGCGGCGATCAGTAACGGTATCGAGCTGACCGTGGCCAGCATGGGCAGGGCCAGGCAGATCATGATCGTGCCGGCGCTCAGCACGCGTCGGCAACCATAGCGCGATGCCAATGCGCCGGCGGCCGGCATGGCGATGATAGACCCCACCCCCAGGCACAACAGCAGCAGACCCAAGGTGCCCTCACTCAGTTCTGCACGAGCCTTGGCGTACGGCACCAGCGGCGCCCACGCAGCAATGCCGAAGCCGGCGATAAAAAATGCAATACGTGTCGACATCTGCTCCAACCGCCCGGGGATCACGGGCGCGGAGGTGGGAATGGCAGTCATGAAAAATCCTTGGTTTTGCGTTCAACGAACGGTGTCCGACGCGACATCCTTGCACATCGGGCCTTGGGGGGCGAGCCGGGTTCCCCGGAGATGACCTGTACTCAGGTTAATTTTTAAAAACCGGGAACCCTATGGATGTCGGCAGCCACAACAGGAGGTGTTGAGCTCGTAGGAGGCGGCCTGGAAGGTGCGTAATCCCTGTGGGAACCGGTGAACCCCGGGTTTCTCGTGGTGGATTACCACCTTCCAGGCCGCCTCCCACAAACGCTACGTTGTGTAATACGCTGCTGGCTCAGCCTGTAGGCAAGTGAGCGGACGAACCGATGAAAATTGGAAGGCGACTAGCACCATGACCCTGTTCTATGACGCACGAGGCAATATTTATGGCGTGACCAGCCCGACTTTTTTACGAAGCCAGGGCATTGAGGTGCCCGACAGCGCCGCGCAAGCCGTGCGTGCTCGCGAGCGTTGGGCAACCCGAGCCATAACGTCTGAATGCGATTGGGATTCGACGCCGCGTCCCATCAATGCCAAGCCCCACCGCTGTGATGGTTTGTTGGTTGGCCCGTTCCAGGCCGAGCCGCCGTTTGACCTATTGATCGTGAACACCGACGGCTCCCTGGCTGAGCGCAGTGGCAATGGGTTGACGATTTTCGCCCAGGCCCTCACTGACCAGGGCTTGATGACTGAGGCGTGTGAATTGCGAGTGCATCATGACAAGCCTGATGCAGTGTCGCCGGTGGTGACTCGTGTCGAGCCTGCCGTCTACGAGCACCTCTCGGGATTTTGGCTGGCCTTGGGTTTGCCTGGATTTGGGCCGTCAGCCGTTGGTGCGCAAGAGGTGGAGCAGACAATTCTGGCCGGCACTGAACTGAGTTACGTGAGGGCGTTGGCGGCGATCGATCCGCGGTGGACACACAGTCAGTTTGTGCGTGTAGGTAACCCTCATTGTGTGACCTTGGTCGATCAGGTGTCAGCTTTGCCGAATAACCTACAGATGCAGCAACCCGCGTTGTATGAACCCTTGCAGGCGATAGCCTTCGCCCCTCCGGCTGGCAGCGGTCGCCCCTGTTTGGCCGGGATCAATTTGCAATGGGTCGCCAGGCACTCCCGCAACCGAGTGATTGCCCGGGTGTTCGAACGGGGAGAAGGCCCTACGGCGTCCTCCGGAACCAGCGCCAGTGCCGTGGCCTGTGCGGCTTGGCGAGCGGGTTGGGTTGAGGGCGGTGAAGTCGCCGTCGTGATGCCTGGTGGCACTGCGCCGGTACGCCTGCATACGCAGAACGACACACTGCAGAGCGTCAGTCTGTTCGGGACCGCGCGGCCTCAGGCGTAAAGCTTTTTGAATCGCTGATGCCCAAGGGGGTGTCAGCTGTTTCACGATCAATTAATTGATTAGACGAAAGTTGGTGTAGGGCATTTCTTGTCTTTAAGAAGTGTTTGGTTGAATAGAATTAATATCTTGTAAAAGACCCTTCAAACTTCGTTGTACGAAACTTCTCTTTTATTTTTCCGAGGTCGATTTTTTCCTGAAATCGCTAAGCTTCATGGCGTTCAGGCGCTTTCTCTCGGTAACTTTTCTACGTTTGACGGGGGAAGTATTTCAGTACGGTAATAAATAGATTTGGCGGGTAACAACGGATGGTTAGTGCGTTTTTTTCGTCACGTTTCAATTTGATCCTTCCAGGTATTAAAAGTGACTTTCAAGTGTTGGCGTTCAAAGGCCAGGAGGTCGTTGATCAACCATTTTTTATTCAGGTGCAGGTGGTCAGCGAAAATCCTTCACTGGATCTGGAGGCTTTGCTTCACCAGCCTGCATACCTGGCGTTCGGCGACACGGATACAGGATTGCATGGGCAGATTTACGCAATTGGCCGCGATGATCCTGGCCGGCGGCTCACCCGCTATCACCTGACGTTGGCGCCGCGCCTCGCCTACCTTGGTCATCGGCGCGACCAGCGGATTTTCCAGCAGCGCAGCGTTCCCCAGATCATCGCGACAGTCCTTGAGCACCACGGCATTCTGGCCGACAGCTATGCCTTTGAGCTGGGGCCGGTGGTGTATCCGCCTCGTACGTTCTGTGTGCAATACGCGGAAACCGACCTGCATTTCATCCAGCGGCTGTGTGAAGAGGAGGGCATTCATTACCACTTCCGTCACAGCGAGGGCGCGCATGTGTTGGTATTTGGCGATGACCAGACCGTATTCCGCCGCTTGCCCGTGCAACGTTATTCACCTGCCGGCGGGCCGCAGGCTGATACGCGGGTTATCCAGCGTTTCGATGTGCGCCTGGGCGCCCGCAGTGGGCAAACGGTGCGCCGCGATCATGACTTTGAACATCCCTCCTTGCGCTTACAGACCACCGCAGGCTCGACCGCAGCGCAAACCCTTGAAGACTACTGCTATCCAGCAGGTTTTAGCGGTCATGCACGGGGTTCGCGCCTGGCACGCAGAGGCTTGGAGCGCCATCAACGCGACCGTTTTCGCGCGCTGGGCAAGAGCGACCAGCCGGTATTGCGCAGTGGGCATTTCCTTGAATTGCAAGACTATCCAGACCCGCTCTGCAATGACCTTTGGTTAATCACTTCGGTCCGTCACGAGGGTTATCAACCTCAGGTGCTGGAGGAAGCGGCAGAGGAAGTGGGTACATTTCAGGGGTATCGCAATCGCTTCACGGCGACACCCTGGAGTGCGACGCATCGACCGCCCCTCAAACACCTCAAGCCGACCATCAACGGGACCCAGACCGCAACGGTCACCGGGCCTTCCGGTGAGGAGGTGCATTGCGATGCATACGGTCGGGTGAAAGTGCGATTTCATTGGGACCGGCTGGACAAGACCGATGACAAAAGCAGTTGTTGGGTGCGAGTGGCGTCAGGATGGGCCGGTGATGGGTTTGGCGCAACGATGCTCCCACGGGTGGGCATGGAAGTGCTGGTGACCTTCCTTGAAGGAGACCCGGACCAGCCGTTGATCCACGGTTGCCTGCCGAATGCGTTGCACATGCCTACCTATCCTTTGCCGCAACACAAGACCCGCAGTGTCTTGCGCACTCGCAGCACCCTGGGCGGTGAAGGTTCCAACGAGTTGCACCTCGAAGATCGTCGTGGCGAGGAGCTCATCTACGTTCGGGCTCAACGGGATTTTGAGCAACAGGTGGGCCATGACGCTCGCTTGGAAGTGGATGGGGAGCGACGGGAAATCATCCGGGGGTTAAGCACGGTTCACCTGGAAAGTGAGGAGCATCGTCATGTGACGGGTGATCGTAAGGTTGTTCTCAAAGCCAGCGACCACCTGGACGTGCAGGGCGATAGCCAGACGTATGTCCGGCAGACCCTCGTGATCGAAGCTGGCCAAGAGGTGCATCTCAAGGCCGGTGCCAGCTTGGTGATCGACGCCGGCGCACACCTGAGCTTCAAGGCGGGCGGAGAGCACCTGGTGATCCAGGCGGGAGGTATTTTCAGTAGTCGGCCCATTACCCTCGGTGGCACACCGTCCGCGACCGGGTCGGCGAGTTCTGTGTCGATTGCTACAGCCCCTGAAGTCTCCGTTGTCCAGGGCGTCATCATGCACTTGGCCAAGCAACTGGGCGCGGACTTCTGTCCAGTGTGCGAACGCTGCCGCGAAGGCCTGTGCGATATCAGTGAGAGGGCTGCTTGATGGACAACCTTCCAAACCAATGGATGAGCCAGCAGCTGCAGGCTGGGCGCAGGCTGTGCTTGATACTTGAAGGCAGTAACGCAGCCCGCCAGCCGATGTTGGCAGCGCGAGGCTTTCCAGACTATTGCAGCCTCTACGCACAAACCCCGCTGGCGGAAATCGCCACGGCTGGCCCCTTGATCCTGTTGCTGGATCAGGTTGGCGAGCCCGCGCTGCTCGATCTTCTACAAAAGCCGGAGATGAATTGGGGGTGGTTGGGCAGTTTGCCAAACGTGGACCTCACGGACGTGACGCGGCATTGGCGCGAACGGCTGCTGGTCGGGCCCGAGGGGCATCAGGCGCTGTACCGATTTCACGATAATCGTACGCTGGCGCGTGCACTCAACTACCTGAAGGTTGAGCAATGGCCAGCATTCCTTGGCCCGCTGATCAGTGTGTGTTACTGGCATGAAGACCGTTGGCACTATGGCAGTAACCCTGCTCCCGGTGATCATCCGGTGCCCGATCCAGCTCCTTGGCTGAACATACCTAACCCAAATGCCTACGCCATTTTGCACGCCAATATCCTGCGTTACCTGCTGGCGGAGCACAGTGAAAGTCTGGCAGCGCTGGTCGAATTCCAAGACCCCAGGGTATGGCTGACCCAGGTACTCGAACAGGCTCGGGCCTGGCAATGGAACCGGCCGGAGCAGTTGGAGTTTCTGGTAGTGCGACGGTTGGAAGAGGCCAGTCGCGCCAGTGTGATTCGATGGCAGCCAACCGTCGGAGAAACCCCTGAAGATCATTTCCAGCGGACGTTGCAGCTGTGGCGCTCGATGGAGAAAACCGATGAGTAGGCGGATCTTGGGTGTGCTGCTGGCGCTGGGGATGGCGGGGCTTTCGGGGTGTGCGGTAAAGCCGGTCGAAAGCTTTACGCTGCAGGTGGATCTACCACCGGAATTTAAACTTAAAACAGCCGCCAACTACAGGCCCGCCACGGGTGAGACCTGCACCTTGCCAAGGCGTCGAGGCAAGCGGCCAGAGCGGAAGGTCTTTTTTACCGAATACAAACCTGCGGCCAGTCGGGTGAGTTATCAATTGCCGCTAACTGAAACGGTGGAGGGATGCCCGCTGGTGTTGCGTGGCGTCGAGTTTGATTTTTATGCGAAATGGGGGAAACGGGATGGGGATGTTGGGGGGGGATATTGCGGGTATTTCCATTATCGATCGCCTGGATTCGCCCCGGATGCCTGAGTCCGGTGTTCAGGAGCTGCCGGGTCAATGTCAGTGGTGGTTTCGAACGGTAGGCCCTCTTCATGGGATCAGGAAGATTCTGCAATGCCGTTCACTGGACGCGGCAGGTCAACTGCAAAAAACGCCCGCAGGGGGTGTTGCACAGCGCGATGAGCTACCGGGTAAAACGCTTAGGGTGGTGCTGACTTTAACGGAGGAGGAACAGCCGGCTTTTGACGATAGCTGGGTTGCCGTTCCTGGTGGCTGGAAGCGGTGTAGGGGGAAAAGCTTCGAAGATCTGGACGCCTTTTGCAATGGAGATACGACCAACTTTAAGCCGATTAAAATGCCGGATGGCCGCATCTGTGATGTTTATCCATCGTGCAAGTAGCAAGGAGAAAGCTCATGAGTTTGGACGCAAGGAAGCAACCTTTTTTTAGTGACAATAAGCCCGCCTGCTCATTGCGAGGGCATTGGGTAAGTTTCTGTCTAGTAGATGAACTTGGGGTTGGAGTGACGTATGGCGGTCTGTCCTACACTGTCCACGACAGTACTGGACAGCAATACAAAGGCCGGCTGAATGGGGAAGGTTTCGCCAAACTAGGAGATGTGTATTGCGGCCCTGTGGTTCTTGTTTTTGACGATTTGTATTCTGGAGTAGATCTACCGTATCAGCGGCTAATGATACGTCCTACCTATAAGCTTCCCATCACCGAGCTCCAATTTCGTGCAGAACAAACCCGATTTGCTGCGGCTGACGGTCGCCGTATCGAAAACAATCCCGCGAAACAGTATGCCAATAGGTTTTATCAAGTCGAGGTGCGCGATCTCGTTCGCCATGTCGCCCACTTACCTCCGATAGCTCCTCGTACTCATCGCCCCCAACGCCACGCCCTAAAAATGATGGCAGACCTCGGCTTCGGCCCACCTCAGCCAGCCTTGTTCGGGGTCGTGCTCTTCCCCAACAACCACACCGTTCTCGAAGTACGCCCGCTTCGAGCCCTGCGCCCAATGCTTTCCACTCAAGACGATTTCTGTGCCTTGAACCTTTACCAGTTGGCATTGTTTGCATCACTGAGTTATTGCAACTTCGGACAGGTGCCACCGGAGAAACCCCAGGATGAAGTGCGTTTTCCGCTAGACCCAAGTGTCGGAAATCTATTTGCCGAGCAGCTTTCAGGGCATCAGGAAGCGTGGCGGGTTGATCCGGAGCAAACACAGCGTTTCTATCCACTCTATGAGGAAGTCCCGTACTCCAGGCGCTTCGAAATCCTGCCCTTTGATCCTGCGTTATACCCACAGAATCGCCCGGAACTGGGGGATGAACAGGAACACCCCGCGCGCTTGCATTTCTTCGATGACGAAAAAGGCGGCACTGATACCCAGGCGTTCATCACTCACCACGATGAGGTAATTCTGATAGCGGTGCGAGGCACTGCCAGTTCAGCTGATGGGTTGCGAGATGCCAACGCCCACCAGGTGCTTTTCGCGGAGGGTGTTGGCAAGGCGCATGAAGGGTTTTATCTGGCATACCAAGCGGTGCGTGATTTCGTACTACGCTACCTTGATCAGTTTCACACCGGCCAGCGCATTGTGATTTGTGGCCACAGCCTGGGTGGCGCGATTGCGTTGCTCCTGGCTGAAGGGTTACGTCGAATTCCCGATGCCAATTACAACGTCCTCCTTTACACCTACGGCGCTCCCCGCGCCGCCGACTCCGAGTTCACTCGCGGCGCATCCACGCTGGTCCACCATCGCATCGTCAACCACAACGACCCCGTTCCCAGCGTCCCTGCGCCCTGGATGAATACCACCGCCAAGCTCTGGATCCCTGGCGCCGTCACGCTATTCAGCGCGCCCACCGCAGGTGGTCTGCTGTTCGCAGCCGGCTTGGTACGTATTGGCGGCAACCCTTACCAACATCATGGCGAGCAGCAGCACTTTATGCCGATCATGCTCCCGGATGGCACGCATTCGTCGGTATTGTGGAAGCCTGGTTGTGAGTCCATCGAAGAGGCTGGTCACAGTCGAGCGTTGCAAGTGCGAGGTGACATGCCCGACCGCGAAGGTTTGATCAGGCAACTGGTGCAATACAAACAGCACTTCATGACCGCCAGCTACATCCCTGCTGCCTGGGCGACGTTGCGGCGCTGGCAACAAGCTTTGGATAGCAACGGCCCTCTGGTGACCCAGCGCGAGTTTGAACTGCTCGACCATGCCCTGGCGACCATGCGCAAACAACTGCAAGACAAGCGGCGTGAACTCACCCGACATCGCCCGACCAACGCACGGTCCTATGAATATCACGAGCCTTTGAATGCCGAGATCGACCGCCTGCACACCAGTCGCGAACGCCTGCAAACCCTGCGTTGGCGTCGCCTCGATGCCCGTGATATCTACGGGAGCCACGCCCACTCTGCAGCGCTGCCGCCGAGCCTGAAGCGCTGGTTCCGTCATCGTGAAAACCAGGCACTGCCTCAGGTCGCCAGTATCCCTCCCGCCACGCCAAGCGAGCTGGGGAGGGCGCAATCGCTGGATATCGACTCAGTCGTATGATCCCCGTGCTTACACAAACTCCACCTGCGCGGGCTGGCGCTTCATCAACACCTTGCCGTTGCGAATCGAGTACAGCGGTAGTCCTTGGCTGCGAATCACTTCGTAGTCGCTGTCCGCCGAGAGGATCAACAAATTGGCTGGGCGTCCAGGCTCAAGGCCGTAGCGATCACCCAGGGCCATGGCCTTGGCGCTGTTGTCGGTCACCAGGTCGAGTGCGCTTTGCAGGTTGCGGTAGCCGAGCATGTGGCAGATGTGCAAACCGGCTTCGAGCACCCGCAGGATGTTGCCGTTGCCGAGCGGGTACCAGGGATCGACGATGGAGTCCTGTCCGAAGCACACGTTCATGCCCGCTTCGAGCAGTTCGTTGACCCGCGTGACACCTCGGCGTTTCGGGAAACTGTCGAAGCGGCCTTGCAGGTGGATGCTTTCGGTCGGGCACGAGACGAAGCTGATACCGGAGTGGCCCAGCAGGCGGAACAACTTGGCGCAGTAGGCATTGTCGTAGGAACCCATGGCCGTTGTGTGGCTGGCCGTGACGCGGGCACCCATGCCGCGGCTGCGGGCTTCTTCTGCCAACACTTCGAGGAAGCGCGAATGGGGGTCGTCGGTTTCGTCGCAATGCACGTCCACCAGGCAACCGGTGCGCTCTGCCAGGTCCATCAGGAATTTCACAGAACTCACGCCTTGGTCGCGAGTGTATTCAAAGTGGGGGATGCCGCCTATCACATCGGCGCCCAGGCGGATGGCTTCTTCCATGAGCTCGCGGCCGTTGCGGTACGACTCGATGCCTTCTTGAGGGAAGGCGACGATTTGCAGGTCGATCAGGTGCGTGCTTTCTTCGCGCACTTGCAGCATGGCCTTGAGTGCCGTGAGGTCGGGGTCGGTCACGTCGACATGGGTGCGTACGTGCTGGATGCCGTGAGCGGCAAGGGACTGGATAGTTTTCTTGGCACGGGTCCTGGTGTCTTCCTCGGTGATGGTGGCTTTGCGTTCTCCCCAGCACTCGATGCCTTCGAACAGGGTGCCGCTCATGTTCCAACGTGGTTCGCCAGCGGTAAGAGTGGCGTCAAGGTGGATATGGGGTTCGACGAAGGGCGGGATTACCAGATTGCCAGCCGCATCCAGGTCGCCAGCCTTCATGACGGGTGGCGTCGCTTGTGGGGTGATGCTGGCGATCCGGCCGTTTTCCAGGTGCAGATCATGCAGGCCTTCACGGTTGCGCAGGCGGGCGTTGATGATGTGCATGGGCAAGTTCCTCTTGGCTAAAAACAATCAGGCAGACAGCCGCCAGATCATCAGGGCAATGCCGATGTCCAGGCGGTCATATGAATTATCCAGCGTCAGCCCGCACAGGGCTTCGATGCGCTGGATGCGGTGGGTCAGGGTATTGCGGTGTACGGCCAGGCGCTGGGCGGCGGCCATCAGGTTACCATTCTCGTGAAACCAGGCTTCCAGGGTCGGCATCAGGCTGGGGCCATGGTGCAGGTCGTGGCGCAGCAACGGGCCGAGGCGCTCATTGAGAAATTGGTCGAGCAGGGCGCGATCACGCACGCCGCTGAGCAACTTGAGCACGCCCAATTCGTCATACACGCACAATCCGGCCCGCTCGCTGAACCGTCGTGCGGCGGCCAGGGCCTGGCGCGCTTCATCCTGTGCTTGAGCCAGGCGCTCGGCCGGATGGCGCGCTGCGCTCAAGCCGATAAATAGCTTGAGGGGTGCCAGGCGCAGGTTCAGGGGCTTCAGCCACTGGGCCAATTGCTGACGGTTGGCCGAGGCCGCGCCAGCATCCGGCGCCGGTAGCAACAGGGTCCATTGTCCGGCCCGCCCGAGTATCGGCAGCGCGGTCGACAACTGACGCAAGCGGCGACTGATTGCATCGTGCTGTCGGGCCAGTTGCGCCTCCACCCGCGTCGCGTCGTCTTGGGCGAACAGCAATTCACTGCCTTCCAGTTGCAATTGCACAATTTGCCAATGCCCCGCCAGGGACATGCCCAATTGCACGGCGCGGTGCAGCAGCAGATCCAGGGATTGATAGTCACCGGTCAGCAAGCGCTCCAGCACATCATGGCGTGAGCGCCCCAGCTGTTCGGACTGAATCAGTGCGGAGCCGATAGCCTGGGTCACCAGTACCATTTTCAACGAATAAGGCTGTTCGATCAGTGGCATGCCGGCGGCTTCGGCGGCGTCGAGTAAACGCTGGGGGATCGCCTGGATATATGCCGGCCCGGTAAGAATCACCAATCCGGCGACCTGGCGCTGACACGCTTCGTCCAGCAGTTGCAGCAGGTTGGCTTCATCCCGTGGGTGGTTGATGCCGGTGACGAACACCAGTTCGCCGCCCAGTACCCACTCGGCGATCCCGCTGTTTTCCGCCACGTACGGCCAGCGAACGCGGTTATCCAGGCTGGCTTCACCGGCCCGCAGGCGCATGGATTCCAGTCCGGGCAGTGCCAGTACGTCGGCAAGGGTCAGGCTCATGCTTGGGCGTCAGCCAGCGGTACACGCACGCGTAGTACGGCGGTCAGCGCGATGTAGGTCAGCGACGCGGCAGCGATCCCCACCAACGGCGCGACCCAGGGTGAGTTGAATGCCAGCACGGTGCCCACCGCATACGCCACCAGCCCCGGCCAGTTGAACGCCGGCAGACGCGCTTCAGCCAGGCGCGGGTATTGGCCGCGATAGCGGTAGAAGAAGTCCGCCATGATGACGCCACCAATGGGTGGGATCACCGTGCCCAGCAGGATCAGGTAGGGCACCAGCATGTCGTACATGCCGAGCAGCGCCAGCAATGTGCCGATCACCGCACCAGCCAGGGTCACGGTTTTGCGGCGTTTGGTGCGCAGCAGATTGCAGCCGGCCACGGCGAAGTTATAAATGGTGTTGTCCTGAGTGCTCCAAATGTTGAGCAGTAACATGGCCATCGCCGCCATGGCAAAGCCTTGCAGCAGCAATACTTCCACCACGTCCGGTTGCTGATAGACGATGGCGCCATAGGCCCCGATCAACACCATCAGGCCATTGCCGATAAAGAAACCGATCAGGCTGGCCAGCACCGCCACCCTGGCTGAGCGTGAAAACCGCGTCCAGTTGGTGGCCTGGGTCGCGCCACTGACAAAGGTGCCGAACACCAGGGTGATTGCCGTCGACAAGTCCAGTTCAGCGGTCGGCACCACCGCCAGCAACCCGTCCAGCCCGCCGATTTTCATCGTGGCGACCCACATCGACAAAAACAGCAACAGGCCCATGGCCGGCACCGCGATGTAGGACAAAATCTCCAACCCGCGATAGCCCACGTAGGCTGTCGCGCAGAACACCAAACCGAACAACACCATCAAGGCCAGCACACTGCCCTGGCTCAGCTCGAAATATTTACCCAGCACCACGGCAGCAGTGGCGGTGCCCCAGGCGTACCAGCCGATTTGGGTGAAACCGAGGATCAAGTCGCTGAGTTTGCTGCCCACTTCGCCGAAGCAGAATCGCCCCATCAATACCGAGTTCAAACCACTCTTGAAGGCAATGTAGCCCAGGCCTGCGGCGTAAATACCCAGCAGCAGGTTACCCAGGGCCACCACGCCGAGCATGTCGGTGAAGCTGAACGCTACTCCCAGCTTGCCGCCGGCAAACATGGTCGCGGTAAAAAACGTAAAGCCCAACAGCACCATGGCGGTTGACGCCAGGCCCTTGCGCGCATGCATGGGGACTTCGCTTAAAGGGTAATCGTTGCCCGTTTCTTGCTGCGTCATGTGCCTTGCTCCCTGAATGAGTGACGAGGCCTATTGCACCGCGCGTGCCAAATCCGCAGCAGTGACGGGCGCACGGCGGCGGCTGTGCACGGTGCACAGTATTTATAGCCAAACAGGGCAGAAGCGCAGAAAAGAATGTTCGCTGTGCCCAGTCGGGCACGAAAGCAGTGCAGGGGTGATACAAAATGGATCAGTCGGACAGCGTGTGTGATCGCTGGGCTTGAGTCCGGCCGTCGGCGCAAGTGCTCCTTACCGTCGGGACGCATGGCTGTAAGTGAGGCAGCCACAAAAAAACCACCGCATGGGTGGTTTTTTTCACATCGCTGGCTTACTCGCCGCGATAGATACAGCCGCTGGTGCAGGTCTCATGGATGCGAATTGCGCTGAGTTCTGGCAGCAGTGGTTTCAGTTCATTCCAGATCCACTTGGCCAGCACTTCGCTGGTTGGGTTTTCCAGGCCTGGGATGTCATTGAGGTAGTTGTGGTCGAGGCGTTCATAGAGTGGCTTGAAAATCGCCTTGATCTCCGAGAAGTCGCGAATCCAGCCGGTGTGGGGATCCAGGTCGCCGCTCAGGTGAATCGCCACCTTGAACGAATGCCCATGCAGGCGCCCGCATTTGTGGCCATCCGGCACGTGCGGCAGGCGGTGGGCGGATTCGAAGGTAAACTCTTTGAAGATTTCCACAGTATTTTCAGCTCGGTCAGGTATCTGGCAGGCGGCGAGTTTAACAGCTTGATCACGCGCCGCGCATACCGCTGGGTCAAAGCGCCTGCAAGCGCTCGCCCAGGCCTCCGTTATCCGCCAGTTGCAGAAACTCATCCCCCAACCGCTGGCTCTCGCTCATCGCGGTTTGCCAGTACTTATTGCGGATTCTGTCGTCGCCCAAAAAGCGTTTGAAATCGCTGCGGTCCGGCAGTTTGCCGTGGGGCAGGCGGGCCAGGTAGTCCTTGGACGGCGCCAGCAGCAACACGTCCTGCAATCCCTGCTGATTGCTGCGCCGCCATGGCAGCCCTTTGTCGAACCAGCCGGGGATCACCCGATCGGTAAAGTGCGGGTACAGCACGATGTCATCGCCGTGGTAGGGAAGATCAAGGTGGTAGTCCAGCAGGCCGCCGTCGCGGTAGGTGCCAGCGCCTGCGCCGGGCAGGTCGCGCACGCCTTGCATCACCATCGGGATCGAGCCCGACGCCAGAAGTGCCTGGCGCAGGTTGCCTGCATCCAGTTCAAGAAACCGCGATGGGAAATCCTTCAGTGGATGCACCGGTGGCAGTTGGCGCGGGTCATGGATGATCAACCGTTCGAAATGCCGCGACAGCCGCGCGCGGCCGCGCAGGTTGTCGGCGATCACCGTTGACAGGCCCAGACCCAGGCGCCCGCGATGGTCGTCGGCAAGCAGGCCGTGGCTTTTGACCACCATGATATTCAGGCGATAGTCGGGATTGTCCAGTACGCGTGCATCGCGGCCGGCCAGCAGGTCGTCGAGCATGCGCTGGCAGCTCTGGGTGACCTCGGCCATGGTCACGCCTTTGGCAAAACGCTGCTCGTTGTACAAGCGGCCGAGGTCCAGCAGGCCTTGCACCGGGTCGGGCAGGCAGGCGCTGGCAAAGCGCCAGGAACCGATGGATGCGCCTATCAGCGCCCGCTCCCGTGGTGCGCGGGGCAGCCAGTCGCCGAACAGCGCCAAGTCCAGGCCCTGGATGCCCAAAGCCTTGGGGCCGCCAGCCGCACCGGGGAGGATGCCTACGTCGGCAGGCTTAAGGCCTTGTTCGCGGATGCGGGCGAGGGCGCGCGTGCCGGCCTTGAGGGTCAGGGCGGGAAACTTGATGTGAATGGCTGTCATACCGGTCTCTGTTGAAGCGAGCGGGGCAGTATAGGAAATCTCGCGGGTTGTGGGAAAAGGCCTTTCCCGAAATTGCCATGGTGGCAATTCAGTTTCAGTTAAGTTGCGGCATATACCGTGGCTGGCGTAGGACTAACTTCGTGTTATGGAGACTTATCATGAAACGCCTCACTGCTCTGGTCGCCGCCGCTATCATCGCCTCCGCGGCGTCCCAGGCCGGAGCCGTGGACCCCGACAAGCCACTGACCGTGCCCGCCACTGTTACAATTGTCGCCTTTGACCAACTGGAAGCCACGGCCCTGGCCCTGCACCCCGGTTCGACGCTGCTGGACACCGATCTGGACGAGGCGTATGGCAAGTACGTCTACGAGGTTGAGTTGGAAGATCGCCACGGCATTGAATGGGATGTTGAATTGGACGCGCTCACCGGGCAGGTTCTCAAGAATCATCAGGATACGTAATGAAGGTAAATTTACGCGCCGGCAGTCGAGTGGCGTTGGTGCTGGTGGTGTTCTGCTCAGGTTTGCAGGCCCGCGATCTCAACCAGGACGAAGCCCTCGCGCTGCGCCAGCAGGGGGTGATCCTGCCGCTGGAGCAACTGTTGCAGCAGGCCATGGCGCGGTATCCAGGCTCCCGTTTGCTGGAAGCCGAGCTTGAGAAAAAACACGGCCAATATGCCTACGAAGTGGAGTTGGTGACCACCGAAGGTGTGGTACGTGAGATTAAACTCGACGCCACCAACGGTGTACTGATCAAAG
This sequence comes from Pseudomonas sp. H1_D04, assembly GCF_054683855.1. Lineage (NCBI taxonomy): Bacteria > Pseudomonadati > Pseudomonadota > Gammaproteobacteria > Pseudomonadales > Pseudomonadaceae > Pseudomonas > Pseudomonas sp. H1_D04. The sequence goes on along the minus strand of NZ_CP162826.1, from coordinate 99,244 downwards.
ACGAGGAAGACTGATGCGCCTGCTCCTGGTGGAAGACAACGTACCCCTGGCCGATGAATTGTTGGCCGGCCTACAGCGCCAGGGCTATGCCGTCGACTGGCTGGCCGACGGCCGCGACGCTGCTTACCAGGGCCGCAGCGAACCCTACGACCTGATCATCCTCGACCTCGGCCTGCCCGGTTTGCCCGGCCTTGAGGTGCTGGCGCAATGGCGTGCAGCCGCGTTGGCCACTCCGGTGCTCGTTCTTACCGCCCGCGATTCGTGGGCAGAACGGATCGAAGGGCTCAAGGCCGGTGCCGACGACTACCTGAGTAAACCCTTTCACCCCGAAGAACTGCACCTGCGCATCCAGGCGCTGTTGCGCCGTTCCCACGGCCAGGCCAACCAGCCCACCTTGCAGGCCGCCGGGCTGCACCTGGACGAAGGTCGCCAATGCGTACTGCGCGACGGTGACGAGATCCAACTGACCGCCGCCGAATTCCGCCTGTTGCGCTACTTCATGCTGCACCCCGAACAGATCCTGTCGAAAAGCCACCTGGCTGAGCACTTGTATGACGGCGAGACAGAGCGCGATTCCAACGTGCTGGAAGTCCACGTCAATCACCTGCGCCGCAAATTGGGGCGCAGCGTGATCGAAACCCGGCGCGGCCAGGGTTACCGCTTTGGCGCCAGCCCTGCATGAAGTCGATTCAACGCCGCCTCAGCCTGGGGTTGATCAGTGTGATGGTGATCGTCGGCCTGGTGTTGGCGCAAACCAGTCTGTGGTTGTTCGAAGCCGGTTTGCAGCGCTACCTGGAAGCGGGGTTGCGCAACGACGCTGAAAACCTGTTGGTGGCGCTGGTGCGCGGGCCCAACGGCGTACAGTTGGATGAGCAGCGCCTCTCGCCGGCCTATCAGCGGCCGTTTTCCGGGCATTACTTCCGTATCGATTTTGCTGACACCCATTGGCGTTCCCGTTCGCTGTGGGATCAGGAGTTGCCCCGACTGCCCGAAGTGGGGCTCAAGGGCAACCTGCAACTGGGCCCGGAAGGCCAGCAGTTGCTGGTATTGCGCTCGGACTACAAACGCTTTGGCCAATCAATTTCCATCAGCGTGGCTCAGGACTACACACCGGTGCGGGAAAGCTTCCGGCTGATGCGTCAGATCGGTCTGGTGCTGGGGTTGGTGGCGTTGCTGCTGGTATTGATCCTGCAGCGGGTCACCGTACGTCGCGCCTTGCGCCCGCTGGAAACCGCCCGCAACCAGATCGCCCAATTGCAGCAGGGCCAGCGCTCGCAACTCGACACCCAAGTGCCGTTGGAGCTGGAGCCGCTGGTGGCGCAGATCAACCACCTGCTGGCCCACACCGAAGACAGCCTCAAGCGCTCACGCAATGCCCTCGGCAACCTGGGCCATGCCCTCAAAACCCCGCTGGCGGTGCTGTTGAGCGCTGCGTCGAGCGAGGCGCTCAAGGATCACCCTAAACTGAGCAAACTCTTGCGCGAGCAGTTGGAGCAGGTTCAACAGCGCCTCAACCGTGAGCTCAACCGCGCACGCCTGGCCGGCGAAACCTTGCCGGGCGCCTTGTTCGACTGTGAAAAAGAACTGCCCGGTTTGCTGGCCACCCTGAACATGGTCCATGGCGAGCACCTGGACCTCAGTTACCACGCGGCCCCAGGCTTGCAATTGCCTTGGGACCGGGAAGACCTATTGGAACTGCTCGGCAACCTGCTGGACAACGCTTGCAAATGGGCGGATGCCGATGTGCGGCTGAATATCAGTGAAACCGCCAACAGCTACCTGCTGGCGGTTGAGGATGACGGCCCCGGTATCCCCGAAACCCAGCGCGATCAGGTATTCAGCCGTGGCACACGCCTGGATGAGCAGATTGATGGCCATGGTTTGGGGCTGGGGATCGTGCGGGATATCGTCGAGGTGTGGGGTGGGGTGTTGCAGTTGCAGGAAAGCGAGCTGGGCGGGCTCAAGGTGCTGATCGAATTGCCCTGTGGAAGGGGCGGTGCGACGATTCGACCGGCTCCCTCCCACATTTGACCCTCTTCAATCCTCAGACGCGGAACTGGTCCATCAACCCCTGCTGCTGATTCGCCAGGCTGTTCAACGCCTGGCTCACCCGCGCCGATTCATTGGCTTGTTCCGACAACGACTCGGTCACATCGCGAATGGTTGCCACGTTGTTGTTGATCTCCTCGGCCACCGCGCTTTGCTCTTCGGCGGCGCTGGCGATCTGCAGGTTCATGTCGCTGATCACTGTGACCGCATCGCCAATCTGGCGCAGGGCCGTCACGGCTTGGCCGACCTGTTCGACACTGCCCTGCGCCTGGCGATAACTGTTGCCCATGGAACCGACTACATCCTCGGTGCCGCTTTGCAGTTGCTCAATCACCAGGCGGGTTTCTTCCACCGATTCCTGGGTGCGCCGCGCAAGGTTGCGCACTTCATCCGCCACCACCGCAAAGCCACGACCGGCCTCACCGGCGCGGGCGGCTTCGATGGCTGCGTTGAGCGCCAGCAGGTTGGTCTGCTCGGCAATGCCGCGAATCACTTCAAGTACCGAGCCGATTTTCTCGCTATTGGCGGCCAGGCCTTCGACCTGGGCCATGGCCGTGCTCATATCCGCCGCCAGGTGGCCGATGTTGGTGGTGGTTTGGTCGATCACGGTCAGGCCGTCGCGGGTGGCCTGGTCGGCATCGCGTGCGGCTTGCGCGGCCTGGGCCGCGCTGCGTGCGACGTCCTGGGCGGTAGCACTCATTTCGTGGGAGGCGGTAGCCACCTGGTCGACCTGGCGGTACTGCTGTTCCATGCCGGCGCTGGTCTGCGTGGCAATCGCGGCGGATTGGTCGGCGGTGCCACGAGCGTCCTGCACCGAGCGTTTCACTTCGGCAATGATCGGCTGCAGCTTGTCGAGGAAACGGTTGAACCAGCCCGCGAGCTGCCCCAATTCATCCTTCTTGTCGTAGGCCAGGCGACGTGTCAGGTCGCCTTCGCCGCTGGCGATGTCTTCGAGCATGTGTGCCACGCCGAGGATCGGCCGCGTCACGCTGCGGGCCATCAGCCATACCAGTATCAGGCCGATCACCGCGGCCAGCAGGCCCAGGCCCAGTTCCAGCAACGTGCCACGCGCGTTGTCGGCATCCAATTGCGCCTTCAGTGCTTCGGCTGGGCCGACCAGGACTTTTTCCGGCACATCCAGCAATACGCCCCACAGTTTGCCGTCGGGGATCGGCGCGAACGGCGCCAGCACCTTGAGCTGAAGGTCGGTGCGCAGGCTGCGGATCTGTGGGCCGCTGGCCAATGCACTGAGCACTTTAGGGCCGCTGACGGTGTCGACTTGATCCAGGCGTTTGCTTAATTGAGTGGCATCCGCACTGTAGCCGGCGAGCAAACCGGTGGAGCTGAGGATGCTCACCTGGGTCTGGCCGTCGTACAGTTTTTTGCTGGCCTGTTGGCTCACGGCCTGGAGGCTGTTGAGGTTGATGTCCACCGACAGCGACGCGATGACTTTGCCGTTGACCATCAGCGGGAACACGATGCTGGTCATCAGCACGTTCTGGCCGTTGATCATATAAAAGTAGGGTTCGATCACGCATGGCTTGAGGGTGGTGCGTGGGCACGTGAACCAGGCGTTTGCCGGTTCACCACTGGGGCCAATGCTGGTGTCGGCCATGTCGCTTTCAGGCAGCGCCATCGAGGTGAGTGTGCCCGGAGTCGGCTGAGACCAGTACAGGGCGAAGCGGCCCTTGTTGTTACTGCCTAGCTCCGCCTGATCGGCGAACAACTCGTCCTTGCCGTCCAGCGCGTTGGCTTCAAACACCAGGGACAAACCCAGCAAGTCCGGGTTGGCCTGCAGCGCGGCCTTGACCTGGCGGGTCAGGTCTTCGCGGGTGTCGAAGGCATCGAGGAAGCGCTTTTCGGCCTGTTCGCGCAGGAACAGGACCTGACGGGAAAAACCGTGGCCGTATTGGTAGGCATCCATGAACTGTCGACGAATACCCAGCGCCTGCGCTTCGCCCTGGGCTTCGATGCGTGCCTGGGCGGAGGTGTTGAGCATCTGCATGCTGGACGCCTGGACCTGCTCCGAGCTTTGCGCCATGCGATACAGCGACAAACCCACCAGTAGGGTCACGATCCCTAGCAGGCAAAGACCGGCGAGCAGGGTGATTTTCCATTGAATGGAGAGCTGCCTGAGCGACATCGGGACATCCTTAACCTGAAAGCACATAGAGTCAGTTTATCGGCCGCTGTGAAGGCTTCTTTATTCAAACAATCAATTTAAATCTGAAATCGGTGTCGTTTTTTGACATGTAGCCCTACCTGCTGCAAAGTGCGCGCCCTCTAATAAGACCTCCTTAAAGCCTGCACGCGGGTCGCCAGCCAATGGCCACCTGGGCGCGGGCATGCCTGTTTTTTATGTTTCTGCTTGAGGTAACCATGATTAACGCAGTCATCGCCGCGGTCGGCACCATGCTGGTGCTCAGCCTGTCCCGCGTGCATGTGGTCATCGCCATCATTGTCGGCGCCCTGGTGGGCGGGTTGACCGGTGGCCTGGGCATCGAAGCCACGCTCAAAGCCTTCAACGGCGGTTTGGGCGGCGGCGCGACCGTGGCGTTGTCCTACGCATTGCTCGGCGCTTTCGCGGTGGCGATTGCCAAGTCAGGCCTGGCCCACGCCCTGGCGGACAAGGCGCTGTTGCTGGTCGACCGCCAGGAAGCCAGCGGCGGCAGCCACGTCAAATGGCTGTTGATCGGCCTGCTGTGGATAGTGGCGATTGCATCGCAGAACATCCTGCCGATCCACATTGCGTTTATCCCGCTGCTGGTGCCGCCACTGTTGTACGTGCTGACCAAGCTGCAACTGGATCGCCGCCTTGTTGCCTGCGTGATGACCTTCGGCCTGATCACCCCCTACATGTTCCTGCCGGTGGGCTTCGGCAACATCTTCCTTAACCAGATCCTGCTGGCCAATGTGGCCAACAGTGGGGTGGACATCAGTCAGGTCAACGTGACCCACGCCATGAGCCTGCCCGCCCTGGGCATGGTGGTTGGCCTGTTGGTGGCGGTGTTTATCAGCTACCGCAAAAAACGTGTGTATGACCTGGAAAAAATCGAGCGGGTCGAGCAAGTGGCCGTTCAGTACAACCCGCTGACCCTGATGGTGGCCGGCGTGGCGATTGCCTCGGCGTTCATCATTCAACTGTGGCTGGACTCGATGATCATCGGCGCTTTGGCCGGCTTCCTCATCTTCTCGGTGTCGGGGATTGTGCGCTGGCGCGACACCGACGACCTGTTCACCGAAGGCATGAAGATGATGGCTATGATCGGCTTCATCATGATTGCGTCCTCAGGCTTTGCCGAGGTGCTCAAGGCCACCGGCGACGTGCGCTCGCTGGTGGAGACCTCGGCGGCGTTCATCGGCCACAGCCGTGGGGTCGGTGCGTTGTTGATGTTGCTGGTGGGCCTGTTGGTGACCATGGGCATCGGCTCGTCGTTTTCCACGGTGCCGATCCTTGCCGCGATTTTTGTGCCGCTGTGTGTGCAGTTGGGCTTCAGCCCGATGGCCATCGTGTGCATCGTCGGTACGGCGGGTGCGCTGGGCGACGCCGGTTCACCGGCGTCGGACTCGACACTCGGCCCGACCTCCGGCCTGAATATCGACGGCCAGCATCACCATATCTGGGACACCGTGGTGCCGACGTTCCTGCACTACAACATCCCGTTGCTGGCATTTGGCTGGTTTGCGGCGATGACGCTCTGATCTACAGATTCATTGACGTTGGTCGATAACCTCTCAAGTCGCCTAATAAGAGAGAAAAGCCATGCGTCTGAATTTGAAGGCCAAAGTACTGTCCCTCGCGATCGCGCCGGTGCTGCTGTTTGCCGTGGTGATCAGCCTGACCACCGTATGGATCCTCCAGGGGCAGGCGCGCAACGAGGTGGATGAAACCCGCCAGCGCCTGCTCAACGACGCCAAGGCCACTCTGCAAAGTTATGTAGAAGTGGCCATGACCACCATCAAGCCGCTTTACGACGCTGCCGCACCTGGCGACACAGCGGCGCGCGCCGAGGTGGTCAAGCTGCTGTCCAACACCCGCTACGGCAAGGACGGTTACTTCTTCGGCTACGACTCCGAGACCATCCGCCTGTTCAAGGGCAACAGCCCCGACGGCGTGGGCAAGAGTTTCAAGGACAACCGTGACCCCAACGGCGTCTACGTCAACCGCGACTTGGTCAAGGTCGGTAAGGACGGCAGCCACTACCTGCAATACAGCTCCACCCAACCCGGCCAGACCGAACTGGTGCCCAAGCTCGGCTACACCGAATACCTGCCCAAGTGGGACATGGTCATCGGTACCTCGGTGAACCTGGACGGCATCGAAGCCCAGGTGGCAGTGGTCGAGGCCAAGGTAGAAAAGCGCATGGAAGGCGTGTTGCTGAGCATCCTTGGCGTGGCCGCGGTGGTGCTGTTGGTGATTGCCGCCGTGGGCATGCTGCTGGCCAATACCATCCTGCGTCCGCTGCACCTGATGAAAGCCAACCTTGATGACATCGCGGCCGGTGAAGGCGACTTGACCCGCCGCCTGGCCATCACCAGCCAGGATGAGTTGGGCGAGCTGGCCGGCGCGTTCAACCGGTTTGTCGACAAGATCCACGGCCTGGTGCGCCAGATCACTGAAATGACCGCGCAACTGACCGGGCTGGTGAGCCAGGTGTCCGACCAGGCCCAGCGCTCGGAGCAGGCCATGGAACGCCAGCGCCACGAGACCGACCAGGTGGCCACCGCGATCAACCAGATGTCCTCGGCTGCGCAAGAAGTGGCGCGCAGTGCCCAGGGCGCCTCCGTGGCGGCGCAACAGACCGACGCCGAAGGCCAGGCCGCCAAGCGGGTGGTGGACGGCAGCATCGCGCAGATCCATGCACTGGTGAGCGATATCCGCAGCAGCGGCGTATCCCTCGACAGCCTGCAGCAGGATGTGGCGTCGATTGTCAGCGTATTGAGCGTAATCCGTTCGATTGCCGAGCAGACCAACCTGTTGGCCCTGAACGCGGCGATTGAAGCCGCGCGGGCAGGGGAGGCCGGCCGTGGTTTTGCGGTGGTCGCCGACGAAGTACGTGCCCTCGCCAGTCGCACCCAGACCAGCACCCAGGAAATCCAGGGCATGATTGACCGCCTGCAAAAAGGCACGGTCGCCGCCGTGGACGCGATGCGCCGCTCCAGCGATGCCGGTGACGGCACTTCGGCCCAGGCCAATCAGGCTGGCGCATCCCTGGACACCATGGCCCAGTTGATCGGCACCATTAATTCAATGAACGCACAAATCGCCAGCGCCGCCGAAGAACAGACCGCTGTGGCCGAAGAGATCAACCGCAGCGTGCACCAGATTGCCGTGGCGGTGGACAGCGTGGCAGACGAAACCCAATTGGGCGCCCAGACCTCTCGCAGCCTGGCGGATCTGGGGCATCGTTTGGGGCAATTGGTCGGGCAGTTCCGGATTTAAACGTCGCGCATCAGCAAGCCGAAGCGCAAGTCCATCTGGGCCGGGAGCGGCACATACACTGTGTGTCCGTCCCCCGGCGCGACCTCGATGGCTTCGCCCTTGGCGTTGCGCAAGTCGACCAGGTCAAAGTGGAAATTGCCGGCGGGGGTCATCAGCTCCAGGTGATTACCCACGGCAAAGCGGTTTTTAACCTTGACCTCGGCCAGGTCGCCCCGGCGCTCGCCGGTCAACTCGCCCACAAACTGCTGGCGCTCGGACACTGAGCTGCCGTTCTGGTAGTTCTGGTATTCATCGTGCACATGGCGGCGCAGAAAACCCTCGGTGTAGCCGCGTTGGGCCAAGGACTCCAGATTAATCATCAAGCCGCGATCAAACGCGCGACCGGCCACTGCATCATCAATGGCCTGGCGATACACCTGGGTGGTGCGTGCGCAGTAGAAGTGGGACTTGGTGCGGCCTTCGATTTTCAGCGAATGCACACCCATGTGAGTCAGGCGTTCTACGTGCTGCACCGCGCGCAGGTCCTTGGCGTTCATGATGTAGGTGCCGTGTTCGTCTTCGAAGGCGGGCATTTGCTCATCGGGACGGTTGGCCTCCAGCAACAGGAACACCTGATCAGTCGGTGCGCCAATCCCGAGGGTCGGCTGATACTCCTGGACGATATCCCCCATGGCGTTCTCCACCGCCGGTGTGGCCTGGTATTTCCAACGACAGGCATTGGTGCAACTGCCTTGATTGGCGTCGCGCTTGTTCATGTAGCCCGAGAGCAGACAGCGCCCGGAATAGGCCATGCACAGGGCACCGTGCACAAACACCTCCAGCTCCATGGCCGGCACCTGCTGGCGGATTTCTTCGATCTCTTCCAGTGACAATTCCCGCGACAGGATCACTCGGCAAATCCCTTGCTGCTGCCAGAACTCCACGCTGGCCCAGTTCACCGTATTGGCCTGCACTGACAAGTGAATCGGCATCATCGGAAAATGCCGACGTACCAGCATGATCAGGCCAGGGTCAGACATGATCAGTGCGTCCGGGCCCATGGCGATGACCGGGGCCAAGTCCTTGAGGAAGGTTTTGAGTTTGGCGTTGTGCGGCGCGATGTTGACCACCACGTAAAAGCGCTTGCCCTGTGCATGAGCCTCTTCAATGCCGAGGGCGAGGTTGGCGTGGTCGAATTCGTTGTTGCGCACGCGCAGGCTGTAGCGCGGCTGGCCGGCGTACACCGCATCGGCGCCGTAGGCGAAGGCGTAGCGCATGTTTTTCAGGGTGCCGGCGGGGGCGAGCAGTTCGGGGGCGATGATAGGAGGCATGGGCTTGGGTCGCAAAAAGGCGCGAGGGTAGTTGAAGCGGCGCAAGGCTTTATTGATCTGGGTCTACGCTTACCTCAACAAAGATGGCACTCCCAGGAGTTGCGGGGGACTAAGCACCGGGACGCATACGCGCGCCCTGCTTTTTTGACATGGATCGAACATGAATCAAACCAACCTGCAATTCAAAACCCTGTTGCTGCTGCTGGTCCTGGTGACCATCGCCTTTATCTGGATATTGCTGCCGTTCTACGGTGCGGTGTTTTGGGCCGTGATCCTCGGCATCATCTTTGCCCCCATGCAGCGCCGCCTGCAGCAGCGGTTCGGCTGGAACCGCAACCTTACATCCCTGAGTACCTTGATGGTGTGCCTGGTGATCGCGATCCTGCCGGTGATCATCACCAGCGCCTTGCTCGTGCAAGAGGGCGCGACGCTCTACAAAAACATCGAGAGTGGCAAGCTCGACGTGGCCGGTTATATCGAGCAGTTCAAGCACTTCCTGCCGCCTTACTTCCAGCACCTGCTGGACCGCTTTGGCATGGGTAACCTTGAGGGGCTGCGTGAGAATATCGTTAAGAGCGCGATGCAGGGCAGCCAGTTCTTCGCGTCTCAGGCGTTCAGCTTTGGGCAGGGAACGTTTGATTTTCTGGTGAGTTTTTTCATCATGCTGTATCTGCTGTTTTTCCTGCTGCGCGACGGTCCGGAACTGGTGCGCAAAGTGCGCACGGCAGTGCCGCTGGCCGAGCCGCAGAAGCGCCGGTTGCAGCTGAAGTTCAATCGGGTGGTGCGTGCCACGGTCAAGGGCAACGTGTTGGTGGCCGTGACTCAAGGGGCACTGGGTGGTTTGATTTTCTGGTTCCTGGACATTCCCAGTGCGTTGCTCTGGGCGGTATTGATGGCGTTTCTGTCGTTGCTGCCAGCGGTGGGCGCGGGGATTGTGTGGGGGCCTGTGGCCGCCTACTTCCTGCTGAGCGGTTCGATCTGGCAGGGCATCGTGTTGAGCTTGTTTGGCGTGTTTGTGATTGGGCTGGTGGACAACGTGCTGCGCCCGATCCTGGTGGGCAAAGACACCAGGATGCCGGACTACCTGATCCTGATCTCGACGCTGGGCGGCTTATCGGTGTTTGGCCTCAACGGGTTTGTGATCGGGCCGCTGGTGGCGGCGCTGTTCATGTCCAGTTGGGCGCTGTTTGTCGAAAGTAAGCCTCGGGTCAAGCTGCCATTGCCATAAGTCTCAGGCGTGGAGCCGGAAATTCGAGGCGTTTTGCAGTTGTTTTTCGGCGGCGGACAGGGACGTGAGTGGTCCGCTGATGGTTTCGCCGTCGCGTACCAGGTACCAGCAGGCAAGCAAACCCAGCTCCCGAAGAGGGGCGGGGACGGCGCTGCCGATGACAGACATGATTTGAACAGTTGGCATAAGGGGCCTCCAATCGCTATGGGGGTCACCTTAAGGGGCCTGGCGGCTTAAGAAAAATCACCTGGCTCAATAGTCGACATCAACAAGAGACGTCAGTCGACTACCTGATCGAGCATGCTCACCACTTCCTGCTCATTGAGCAGACCTTTGCGCACGAGGTTTTCCGCCAGCAACGCCAGGAATTTTGCAGTGCGGTGGCCTTCCAGGTGCTTGAGTTCCGTGAGGGCGCTGTAAACCTTGCTGGACGTACAGAGGCCAGCGGTGCGGTGCGGGTTTTGTGTGGGCATGGTCTGTCGTCCTTGTTGTTATTGGGTGGACTGCATCGATAGTGGGAGTGTGTCGTGACACAAACATGACAGCGTGAGCCCCGGTCGGGCAAGTAGACTTTCGAACTGAATAGTGCGCGATTGTCGCTTGGCCATTGTCCTCAGAGCGACCTTGGCACGATAAATCCGGTCGTTGTGTACAAAAAAGGCCTCGCTTGTTGGGCGAGGCCTGTTTCGAACATGAAGATAAGGGCTTACCAGCCGTGACGGTAGTAGCCGTGGGGAGGGCCGTAATAACCACGCGGTGGGCCGTAATAGACGGGGGCCGGGCGGTAATACACCTCTTGCTGCACGTACACAGGTGGAGGCGGTGCGTAGTAGACCGGTGGCGGCGCGGCATACACCGGCTGCGGTTGCACGTACACCGGCTGCTGCACATAGACCTCACGGGGTTGGCTGGCAACCACGGAGCCCACCACGGCGGCGCCGACCAGTGCACCCAAGACGGCCGGGCCACCCCATCCACCACCGTGGGCGGAGGCTTGGCCGGCCATAGCGAGTGCACCTACCAGCAAGGCGATCTTGGGGAGTTTACGAATCATGGTCATTCCTCGGTTGGCCCCTGCGCTTGTGGTCTGCAGTCAATAGACTCAAGTAATGTCGCGGGGATACTTTTAAGACAACGTATTTCTGAAAAACAGCACGGCCGCTAGGTAAAGGTTGTGTAAGGTCTGTACCGATTTGCTTACTCAAAGGAGTTATCCATGCAGATGCACCCCAACAAGGACACCCAGCTGTGCATGTCATTGTCGGCCCGCCCCGGGAATTTTGGCCTGCGTTTTCATAACCACCTGTACGAACAGTTGGGTCTGAATTTCTACTATAAGGCGTTCAGCAGCCAAGATTTATCGGGAGCGATAGGCGGTATCCGGGCGTTGGGCATTCGTGGTTGCGGGGTGTCGATGCCGTTCAAGGAGGCCGCTATTGCCTTGGTGGACGAACTCGACGATTCGGTTCAAGCCATCGCCTCCCTCAACACCATCGTCAATACCGGCGGGCATCTGAAGGCTTACAACACGGATTACATCGCCATCGAGCAATTGCTGAAAAAGCACGATGTGCCCAAAGACTCCACGTTCGCCCTGCGCGGCAGCGGCGGTATGGCCAAGGCCGTGGCCAGCGCCTTGCGTGACGGCGGTTATGCCAATGGCGTAATCGTGGCGCGCAATGAAGCAGCGGGCAAGGCGCTGGCGCAGAGCCTGGGGTATGAGTGGCTGGCTGAACTGGGCGACCTGTGCCCGCAGATGCTGGTCAACGTGACACCGATTGGCATGACCGGCGGCGCCGAGGCAGATGCGTTGGCGTTTGAAGCGGATGCGGTTGATAACGCCGAGACTGTGTTCGACGTGGTGGCGATTCCCGCCGAAACGCCGTTGATCGTGCGTGGACGGGCTCAAGGTAAGCGCGTCATTACTGGGCTGGAAGTGATTGCAATCCAGGCGCTGGAGCAGTTTGTGCTCTACACGGGCGTGCGGCCGACCCCGGAACAGTTCGAAAAAGCTGTGGCTTTTGCCCGGAGCTGAAGATCGCTGGTAATCAACTGTGGGAGGGGGAGCAGTTACTTAGCTGTAACTTTACGCATTCACGATCAACACATTGCCGGACTGGAATCCACTCAACTGTGGGAGGGGGCTTGCTCCCGATAGCGCTGAGTCAGTACAAGCTGTTCCGACTGAACTACCGCCATCGGGAGCAAGCCCCCTCCCACATATTAATCTCCAGGGGGGCAGTTACTTAGCTTTATCTCTACGCATTCACGGTCAACATATTGCCGGACTGGAATCCACTCAACTGTGGGAGGGGGCTTGCTCCCGATAGCGCTCAGTCAGTACAAGCTGTTCCAACTGAGCCACCGCCATCGGGAGCAAGCCCCCTCCCACATGTTGATCTTCAGGGAGGCAGTTACTTAGCTTTATCTTTACGCATTCACGATCAACACATTGCCGGACTGGAATCCACTCAACTGTGGGAGGGGGCTTGCTCCCGATAGCGCTGAGTTAGTACAAGCTGTTCCGACTGAGCCACCGCCATCGGGAGCAAGCCCCCTTTCACATGTTGATCTCCAGGGGGTCAGTTACTTAGCTTTAACTTTACGCATTCACGATCAACACATTGCCGGACTGGAATCCACTCAACTGTGGGAGGGGGCTTGCTCCCGATAGTGCTGAGTCAGTACAAGCTGTTCCGACTGAAGCACCGCCATCGGGAGCAAGCCCCCTTTCACATGTTGATCTTCAGGGGTGCAGTTACTTAGCTTTAACTTTACGCATTCACGATCAACACATTGCCGGACTGGAATCCACTCAACTGTGGGAGGGGGCTTGCTCCCGATAGTGCTGAGTCAGTACAAGCTGTTCCGACTGAAGCTCCGCCATCGGGAGCAAGCCCCCTTTCACATGTTGATCTTCAGGGGTGCAGTTACTTAGCTTTAACTTTACGCATTCACGATCAACACATTGCCGGACTGGAATCCACTCAACTGTGGGAGGGGGCTTGCTCCCGATAGCAGTGTGTCAGTCAAATCTGATCCAACTGAACCGCCCCCTCCCACAGTTTTTACCGAGTTATGCCTGTTCCAGCTGTGCGAGGCGCTCTTCCAGCGCTGCGATCCGCGCTTCCAGCTCTTCAATACGCTCCACAGACACTCCAGCCCCGCGCTCCACAGGATTCCCTCGCGCCGCGATGATTACCTCGATATCCGCCGGATCCCCAAGCGCATGGGTATACCGATCTTCCCGCTGCCCCGACTGACGCGGCACCAGCAGCGCCAACCCGCGTGCAATCAGGCGTTCCAGTTGGTGCACCACCTGCTCGGCATCTTCGAAATCATGCATGCGTCCGCTGCGGGTCAGTAGTTCATTGACGGTCTGCGGGCCACGTAAAAACAGCAGCCCGATCAGGATCACCTGCGCCGGTACCAACTCCAGTGCCTTGTCCACGCGGTGTTCCCAACGGTCTGCGCGGCTGCCCATCACCAGGCGGGTAAAGCCTTGGCCTTCCAGTACGCGCAGGCTTTGCCCGACCTGGCCCTGGCTGAGGTTTGTCACTGGTTCACGGCTGGTCTTCTGATTGCAGGCCAGCACCAGGGCGTTGAGGGTCAGGGGGTAGGTCTCCGGGTTGGTTGCCTGTTTTTCGATCAGGCAGCCCAGAATGCGGATTTCCGTGCTGTTCAGGCGCGGCTCAGGGGTGTCGGTGTCGTGCTCGGCGGTCATCGCGCGTTCCCTATGCAGTGAAGGCCACTAGCGTAATCCTGAAAAAATAAAAGACAAGCGCCGGGCATGGCTATAATCGCCGCTGGTTCCAACCCTGCCATTACCGATGAGACTGTCATGACTATTTCCCTGTACGCCGCCTCCATCCCAGTCTTCAAGCAAATGCTTAACGCCCTCAGCGATGTGCTGAACAAGGCCGAAGCCCACGCTACTGCCAAGAACATCGAACCCAACGCTCTGTTGCAAGCGCGTCTGTTCCCGGACATGTTCGCACTGGTGCGCCAGGTGCAGATCGCCGTCGACTTCGCCAAAGGCGTTTCTGCGCGCCTGGCCGAGATCGAAGTGCCTAAATACGAAGACAGCGAAGTGACCTTCGCCGACCTGCAAGCGCTGATCGCCAAGGTCCTGGCGTTTGTCGACACCATCAAGCCTGAGCAAGTCGACGGCAAAGAAGGTATCGAGATCATCACCCGCCCAGGCACCCCGAAAGAGAAGCGCTTCAGCGGCCAGTCCTACCTGCTGACCTACGGCCTGCCGCAGTTCTTCTTCCACGTCACCACCGCTTACGCCTTGCTGCGCCATAACGGCGTTGAAGTGGGCAAGCGTGACTACATGGGCGCGTTCTAAGCTTCCATAAAAAAACCGGGGCAGTTCCCTCTGGAATCGCCCCGGTTTTTTTGTGCGCGAACGTTAAGCCGGTTGCTCTTCCTTGCCCAGGCACGCAGCGGCGGTGAACAGCACATCGGTGGAGGAGTTGAGCGCAGTTTCCGCCGAATCCTGCAGCACACCGATGATGAAGCCGACGGCCACCACCTGCATGGCGATTTCACTCGGAATACCGAACAGGCTGCACGCCAGCGGGATCAGCAACAGCGAACCCCCGGCCACGCCTGATGCGCCACACGCACACACGGCCGCGACCACGCTAAGCAGCACGGCGGTCGGCAGGTCGACATTGATGCCCAGGGTATGTACGGCGGCCAGGGTCAGCACGGTGATGGTGATCGCGGCGCCGGCCATGTTGATGGTGGCACCCAGCGGGATCGACACTGAATAGGTGTCTTCATGCAAGCCCAGACGTTTGCTCAACGCCAGGTTTACCGGAATGTTCGCTGCGGAGCTGCGGGTAAAGAACGCGGTGATACCGCTCTCGCGCAGGCACATCAACACCAGCGGATAGGGGTTGCGGCGCAGCTTCCAGAACACGATAGCCGGGTTGACCACCAAGGCCACGAACAGCATGCAGCCGATCAACACCAGCAGCAGGTGCGCGTAGCCGAGCAGGGCGCCGAAACCGGAAGTGGCAAGGGTCGAGGCGACCAGGCCGAAAATACCCAGGGGGGCGAAGCGGATAACTACGCGCACGATCAGGGTCACGCCGTTGGAGAGGTCGTCGAGCACGGTGCGGGTGGTTTCGCCCGCATGGCGAATGGCTATGCCCATGCCGATCGCCCAGGCCAGGATGCCGATGAAGTTGGCGTTCATCAGCGCGCTGATCGGGTTGTCCACGACGCTGAGCAGCAGGCTTTGCAGCACCTCGTCGATACCGCCGGGAGCGCTGACGGCGGCGTCATGGGTGACGAGCACCAACGGCGAGGGAAACCACATGCTTGCAATCACCGCCACCACGGCGGCGGCGAATGTGCCCAGCAAATACAGGAACAGAATCGGTTTGATATGGGTTTCCTGGCCGTGTTTATGGTTGGCTATCGAGGCCATCACCAGCACAAACACCAATATCGGCGCGACTGCCTTGAGCGCGGCGACAAACACTTTGCCGATAAATCCGGTGGCTCTGGCGGCTTCAGGCAACAGCAATGCCAGCAGAATGCCGGCGATCAAACCGATGACGATTTGCGTGACCAGGCTGACGCGTGTCAGCCGTTGGAGGAGGGAAGGGGCAGGAGTCATAAACAGTTGTCTCTAGTTTTTTTAGTAGGGCGCAGCATTGCAGGCGAAAGCGCTGTAGGAAGCAGGCGGCGAGTCTAGCATGCTGTAGGACATGTCCCGTTTAGTGCGGCATTCCGTCACCCACGGCGGCGAGCCTTGTTCAACTCCGGACATACTCTGTTAAGATTCTCCCCCTCTCAACTTTCCTATCCGTCAGCGGGCCCTCCGGGCTGTCGTTGATGTCGTTGTTTCTGGAGTTTTCATGCTGTTTCCCATCCTGCTGCTGTCGGCCGCCGGCTTTACCGTGCTGACCACAGAATTCATCATCGTCGGCCTGTTGCCGTCGATTGCCCGGGACCTGAATGTCAGCGTGTCCCAGGCAGGGCTGCTGGTGACGCTGTTCGCGTTTACCGTAGCGGCGTTCGGGCCGTTCCTAACGGCGTACTGCGCTCGTTTCCCGCGCAAGCGCCTGTTTATCACCATCCTGATCATGTTCGCGGCAGCCAACACCGTGGCCGCGCTGGCGCCGAATATCTGGGTAATGGCCGTGGCGCGTCTGATTCCGGCCCTGGGCTTGCCGGTGTTCTGGGCCTTGGCCAGCGAAACGGCGGTGGACATCGTCGGCCCGGAATACGCCGGGCGTGCCATTGAAAAGATCGGCTTCGGCATTGTCTGCGCCACGGTATTTGGCATCCCGGTGGGCACGCTGATTTCCGATATGTTCGGCTGGCGTACCGCGTTCGCCATCCTGGCTGTGGTGGCGTTGGCCAAGGCTTTGCTGCTGTTTATCTACTTGCCAGTGACGAAACCGAAAAACGACGAAGTGACACTGCGCTCGCAGTTCAAGATCCTGCGCAACCCCTTGATGCAGGGGCATATCCTGCTGTCGATCCTGGTGTTCAGCGGCATGTTCACGGCTTATACCTACCTGGCGGACATCCTTGAACGCCTGGCCGGTTTCGACGGGACACTGGTGGGCTGGTGCCTGATGGGCTTTGGTGCTGTCGGGCTGATTGGCAACTCTTTGGGCGGCCGCGCTGTGGATCGCCACCCGTTGATCGCGTCCATGGTGTTCTGCGGTTTCATGATCGCCGGCATGGTTGCATTGGTGCCGGCGATTCACTCCACCGTCGGCCTGGCGGCAGCGATGGCGGTGTGGGGTGTGACCCAAGCGGCGATGTTCCTGGTCAGCCATGTACGACTGATGAAGGCCGCGCCCCATGCGCCGGCGTTCGCCGCGTCGCTCAACATTGCCGGGGCCAACCTGGGGATTGGCTTGGGGGCGTTGGTCGGCGGGCACGTCATCGACACCTTTGGCCTGGGCAGTCTGGGCTTTGCGGCGTCCGGGTTTATCCTGGTGTCGATCCTGCTGGCGCTGTGGCTGATGACCGCCAAACAGCCGGTCGCGTCCGGGGCCTGAGTCTTCAGGGCAGGGCGGTGAACAGCTCGCGCCTTGCCCCTTCGGTAATCGCCACGATGCCGGGGTGCTTGACCTTGCGTTCCACCGAGATCGCGTAGAACGACTCGGTGACCGCATCGGTCTGACCGATCAGCGCCACGCCGTACTGGCGCACCACCTCCTCGGCGATCACGCTGGGAGCGATAAAAATCCCGCTGCCGGATTGGCCAAACGCCTGCATCAGGGCGCTGTCATCGAACTCGCCGATGATCTTCGGCTGGATCTGCTGCTCGGCGAACCAGCGTTGCAAGCGGCTGCGCACTACCGTCTCCGCGCCTGGAATCAATAGCGGCGCGCCGTGCAAGCACTGTGGGAAATCGCCGCCATGTTGGTCGGCCAATGCCTGAGTGGCAAAAAAGCTGATGCCACATTCCCCCAATTTCTGGCTGTAGCCCTTTATGTCGAGGTGCGACGGCATCGGGCTGTCGGAGATCACCAGGTCCAGGCGCTGGATCGCCAGGTCGGCCAACAGGCGTTCGAGTTTGTCTTCGCGGCAGGTGATGCGCAGCGGCTCGCTCAGCTCCATGGTCGGCGCGATCAGACGGTAGACGATGGACTTGGGCACCACATCCGCCACACCGACTCGGAACACAATCTGCTGTTGATCGGGTTGCGCGCGCAGCATTGCTTCCAATTCATTGCCGGTCTGGAACATGTGCTCGGCATAGGGCAGAGCCTGGCGCCCGGCTTCGGTCAGCTCCAACTGGCGGCCGACTCGTTGAAACAGCGCGAGACCGAAGGTTTGCTCCAGCAGGCTGATCTGCCCGCTGATGGTCTGGGGCGTGAGGTTCAGTTGCTCACAGGCGCGCACAATGCTGCCTGTTTTGGCCACGACCCAGAAGTAGTGCAATTGTCGGTAATTGAGCATGGCAGCCATCACTTCGTAAAAAACGAAGTATATGCTAGAAAAATACGAATTTTACTGAAGTGTTCGCGTGCATAGAATGCCTCGCTATCGCGGGGCCACTATTTGGACCCAATGGTTCTAACGAGGAATACATGATGAAGCTCAATTCCCTGGGCGCGGCATCGTTGCTTGCGCTTACCTTGGTAATGATCAGTGGTTGCGATCAGGTCGAGAAAAGTGCGCAGCAGGTCTTGGGCAAGGCTACCGAGTCGGCCAAGCAAGCCATCGATGACACCCACAAGGCTGCCGAGCAGGCATTGAGTGAAGCGACACAAGGCCTTATCAGTCCGCAAAAAAAGGACGATCAGGAAGAAAACGAGTCTGACTCGAACAGTAAAGAAGCTTAATTTCCCGGCACAACCTCAGGACTGACCTATGGATTACCTTTTACAACTGGCCGCCAGCCCCACCGCCTGGGTTGCACTGGCCACCCTGATCGTCATGGAAATCGTGCTGGGCATCGATAACCTGATCTTTATTTCGATCCTCACCAACAAATTACCCGAGCAGCACCGGGCCAAGGCACGGCGCATCGGTATCAGCATGGCGCTGATATTGCGCCTGGGCCTGTTGAGCACTATCGCGTTTATCGTGCAGTTGACGGCACCGGTGTTCGAAGTACTCGGCCAGGCGTTTTCGTGGAAGGACATGATCCTGATCGCCGGTGGTCTGTTCCTGGTGTGGAAGGCCACCACCGAGATCCATCACAGCATGGACCCGGAACCTGAAGAGAAAGCGTCGGTTGGCAACACCGTGGCCATTGGCTTCGCCGCGGCGATCGGGCAGATCCTGCTGCTCGACCTGGTGTTCTCCATCGACAGCATCATTACCGCCGTGGGCATGACCGAGCACTTGCCGATCATGATCATTGCCGTGGTGACCTCGGTGATCGTGATGCTGGTGGCGGCTGAGCCGTTGGCCAAATTCATCAACGACAACCCGACCGTGGTGATGCTGGCCCTGGGCTTCCTGATCATGATCGGCATGACGCTGATCGCCGAAGGCTTCGGCGCCCATGTGCCTAAAGGCTACGTGTACGCAGCCATGGCCTTCTCGGCGGCCATCGAATGCTTGAACATCGCACGACGCAACCGTCACAAGCGTTTGCTCGCTGCCCGCCAGTAATCGCTGAAACCTGAAAGCCGGCTGTGCTCGCAAGCGCCCAGCCGGCTTTTTGCTGTCTGGTAGACTCCCCCCACTTGTTACTTTGAGGTCCACCATGAACCAGCCGATTCGCCTTACCCAGTACAGTCACGGCGCGGGTTGCGGTTGCAAGATCTCGCCCCAGGTATTGGAAGTTATCCTTGCCGGCAGCGGCGCACAGAACCTCGACCCCAACCTGTGGGTCGGCAATGCCTCGCGGGACGATGCGGCGGTGTATGCCATCGACGACGAGCGCGGTGTGGTCTCCACCACGGACTTTTTCATGCCGATTGTCGATGATCCCTTCGACTTCGGCCGCATAGCCGCCACCAATGCTATTAGCGACATCTACGCCATGGGCGGCGACCCGTTGATGGCCATCGCCATTCTCGGCTGGCCGGTTAACGTGCTGGCGCCGGAGATTGCCCGGGAAGTGATTCGCGGTGGCCGTTCGGTGTGCGACGCCGCCGGTATCCCCCTGGCAGGCGGCCACTCCATCGACGCGCCGGAGCCGATCTTCGGCCTGGCCGTGACCGGCATCGTGCAAAAGCGCCATATGAAGCGCAACGACACCGCCACTGCTGGCTGCCAGCTGTACCTGACCAAGCCCTTAGGCATCGGCATCCTCACCACTGCCGAAAAGAAGGGCAAGCTGCGCGAGGCTGACATCGGCCTGGCCCGCGACTGGATGTGCACCCTCAACAAGCCCGGTAGCCGTTTCGGCAAGCTGGCCGGCGTGACAGCCATGACCGACGTCACCGGTTTTGGCCTGTTGGGCCATCTGGTGGAAATGGCTGACGGCAGTGGCCTGACTGCACGCATCGAATATGAAAAAGTCCCACGCCTGCCCGGGGTCGAGTACTACCTGGACCAGGGTTGCGTACCCGGCGGCACCTTGCGCAACTTTGACAGCTACGCCAGTAAAATCGGGCGCGTGCAGGAGTTGCACAAACGCGTGCTATGCGACCCGCAGACCAGTGGCGGGCTGTTGATCGCCGTCACCCTCGAAGGTGATGCCGAGTTCCACGCGGTGGCGAAGGAACTGGGCCTGAGCCTGGAGCCGATCGGCGCACTGGTTGAGCGACAGACCAACGCGGTAGAGGTGTTTTGATGGCAACTGACATCACCGATTACCGCGACATTTTCCTCAACGACCGGCCGATGATGGATACCCGCGCGCCGGTGGAGTTCATCAAGGGCGCGTTCCCCGGCGTGGTCAACCTGCCGCTGATGAACGATGACGAGCGCCAGCGCGTCGGCACTTGCTATAAGCAGCAAGGCCAGCAGGCGGCAATCGTCCTTGGGCACCAGTTGGTCAGCGGCAAGGTGCTTGAAGAGCGCCTGGCACGTTGGACCGAGTTTGCCCAGGCCAACCCGGACGGTTACCTGTATTGCTTTCGTGGCGGCCTGCGTTCGCAATTGGTGAAACAGGTGCTCAAGGACGAGTCGGGTATCGACTATCCGCGGATCGGCGGTGGCTACAAGGCCATGCGCACGTTTCTGTTGGAGACCGTGGAGCAAGCGGTCGAACAGTGTGATTTCGTGCTGTTGGGCGGCCTGACCGGCAGCGGAAAGACCGAGGTCATCAATCAGTTGAACAATGGCCTGGACCTGGAAGGCCACGCCAATCACCGTGGTTCCAGCTTCGGCAAGCGCGCCACCGGCCAGCCGTCCAACATCGACTTCGAAAACCGCCTGGCAGTGGACGTTCTGAAAAAACGCGCACGTGGCATCGAACAGTTTGTGCTTGAGGACGAAAGCCGCATGATCGGCAGCTGCGCCTTGCCGCTGAACCTGCACCGGGGCATGCAGGTGTATCCAATGGTGTGGCTGGAAGAAAGCCTGGAAAACCGTGTAGAGCGGGTATTACGCGAGTACGTGACCGATCTGTGTGCGCAGTTCGCCGTAGCGTTTGGCGAAGCGGGTTTCGAGCGGTTTGCCGAGCGGCTGACCCAGAGCCTGGCCAATATCCACAAGCGTCTGGGGGGCGAGCGCTATCAGCGTTTGCACGCGCTGATGCAAGCGGCCCTGGCTGAACAGGCCCGCAGCGGTAGTGTGGACTTGCATCGGGGTTGGATCGTGGGGTTGCGTGAGTACTACGACCCTATGTACGCGTTTCAACGTGAGAAGAAAGGTGCACGGATCGAGTTTGCCGGGGAGCAGGCAGCGGTGGTGGAATACTTGCGCGAGCGTGGGGCTCGCTCGCGCAACCGCCATCAGCCTAACCACATAACTAAAGAATGACCGCCCCGATCAGCCCACACACCACTCCCACCAGCATGGTCAACCCGGCCACCGTCACCAGCACCCGCGCATCGAAATCCTTACGCAGCATCAACAGCGACGGGAGGCTTACGCTCGGCAGGGTCATCAGCAAGGCCACGGCCGGGCCGGTGCCCATGCCCAGGGCCATCATGGTTTGTACGATGGGGATTTCAGCCGCTGTAGGAATCACAAACAACGTGCCGACAATCGCCAGCGGCACCAGCCATACCAGGCTGTTGGCCATGGCGCCGTCCACATGGGGGAACAGCCATACCCGCGCAGCACCCAGGATCAGCACCGCCAGGATGTAGATGGGGATTGTGTTCCAGAACAGCTGCCACAGGGTGCGCAACCAGCGGCTCAGGAAAGGTTGCGCCTCGATGGTGCTGACGTCGGCGACAGCGTCCAACGCCGCTTCAGGCATCTGGTCCGGGCGAGCAATGCGCTGCGCCACCAACGACACGCCCACCACCAGCACAATTCCCGCCACCAACCGCAACGCGGTAAATCCCCAGCCGAGCACAAAGCCCATGAACACCAGGGTGGCAGGATTGAGCACCGGGTTAGCAATCCAGAAAGCGAGCGCCGCGCCCACCGACACCTGCTGGCGCCGCATGCCCGCCGCCACCGGCGCCGCGCAGCAACTGCACATCATCCCCGGCAAGGCGAATAACCCGCCGCGCACGGTCGAACCGAGGCCGGCGCGGCCGAACAGGCGCAGCAGCCAGTCACGGGGGATCAGCACTTGCAGCAGCGAGCCCAGGATCACCGCCAGCACCGCGGCTTTCCAGATCGCCAGGAAATACACCTGGGCATAGGCCAGCGCTGCCGCCAGGGGCGAGCTTTGTTGATCGTTGAGAATCGAGGCGCCGATGCTGTGATTGTCGGCCGCTACAAATGCCTTGAAGTAGTAGGGCGACCACTTCACGTAATAGAGGCCTATGCAGGCCACCAAGAGGAACAGCGCTGGTTTCCACCAGAACGACCAGCCCCGTACGGGCTGGGTGGAGGAGAGTTTAGACATGCTGATGATCCGCCGGTGAGTCAATAGCGACGCATCATACGCTGTCAGCTATCGGCACTCACCTGTGTCGGTTCCGGGCAGGTTTCATCGCCGTCGTTCAAGCCCTGCTTGTAGTTGCGGCTCAGCAGCGAGGCCTTGCCGTTGTGCCAGGTCAGCGTCAGTACATACAGCGTGTCGTAGTCACTGCCCGACCAATCGTCGGTAATTGTGTGTTTTTCGCCGGACGCTTCACTCGCCACCTTATTGATCAACTCCGGCAGGTAACCGTGGGACCAGGCGGTGTAGATGGTGGCGTTGTGGTATTTGTCTTCGACCAGCTCATCGGCGAGGTCGCTGGTGTCATTCGCCGAGAATTTGATATTCACCGGCAGGCCCAACTTGATGGCGCTGGGGCTGATGGTCATCAGTGGGCGGATGTAGCTGTAGGAATTGTCCAGCTCACCTTCCTCGACATTGCGCGTCGGGTTGGCAGCAAACACAAAGTTGGCCTTGCCGAATTTTTCCGGCAGCAGGGTGGCCAGGTTCATCGCGCGGTTCAGGCCCTGGCAATTGAGCTGGCCGAGTCCGCCGGCGGGTTTTTCGCCGTGGCGCAGGAACACCAGGGTTTGCACACCGTCCACCGGTTGGGCGCGGCTTTCACGGGCATCGAGGGCTGCAACCATGGCGCCGCTGACCAGCAGCAGCGGCAACATGACATACGAATAGTGTTTGAGTCGTTGCACAAGGCGCAGAGGCTTGATCTTCATTATAGGTTCGAGTCTTCGTGCGTCACGTTAAGGCGGACAAGCCTGGCCCCAATGACGCCGGTGGCGTCCTGCGGTATTCCGTGTCGTTATAGCGAGGCGCCTCCATTCACCGTTTAAGCGCACTTATGAGTGCCGGCAGGCGTATTGGTTCGCCTGCGCGGGATAATAGCCCGCTAATGTTGCGCATTGATGACCCATGCAGGACACCGGGGAGATGTCTATCATGGGGACTTTCTGCCTAGCCAGGGATTTCCTGATGAACCCACTTGCCGCATTCCCAATCAATAGCAAATGGCCTGCCCAGCACCCCGAGCGCTTGCAACTGTACTCGTTGCCCACGCCCAACGGGGTAAAAGTCTCGATCATGCTCGAAGAACTGGGCCTGCCTTACGAGGCGCACAAGGTCAGTTTCGAGACCCAGGACCAGTTGTCCCCCGAGTTCCTGTCCCTGAACCCCAATAACAAAATCCCCGCGATCATCGACCCCGACGGCCCGGCTGGCCAGCCGTTGGCGCTGTTTGAATCCGGCGCGATATTGATTTACCTGGCAGAAAAAACCAGCCAGTTGCTCTCCGAAGATCCTGCGACACGCTATGAAACGATTCAATGGCTGATGTTCCAGATGGGCGGCATCGGCCCGATGTTCGGCCAGTTGGGTTTTTTCAACAAATTCGCCGGCAAGGCCTACGAAGACAAGCGACCCCGCGACCGCTACGCCGCCGAATCCCGCCGCCTGCTCGAAGTCCTGGAAAAACGCCTGCTCGGTCGCACCTGGATCATGGGCGATGACTACAGCATCGCCGACATTGCTACCTTCCCATGGATTCGCAATCTGATCGGCTTTTATGAATAGGGCGATATCGTAGGCATCGCCGACTTCCCTAACGTACTGCGCGCGCTGGATGGTTTTGTTGCCCGCCCGGCAGTGATCCGTGGCCTTAATATTCCGAGCTGAAGCATGCCGACTTTCGATTTCAAACAACTGGATGTGTTCAGCCGCGTGTCGCTCAAGGGCAACCCGCTGGCGGTGGTTTTGGGGGCCGACAGCCTCAGCGATCAACAGATGGCGGACTTCGCTAAATGGACCAACCTCAGTGAAACCACGTTTTTACTCACACCGCGCGATCCTCGTGCTGACTACCGAGTGAGAATTTTCACCACTGTGCATGAGCTGCCGTTTGCCGGGCATCCGACGTTGGGCAGTTGCCACGCGTGGTTGACGGCGGGCGGGGTGCCCAAAGGCGAAGAGATCATCCAGGAGTGTGAAATCGGCCTGGTGCGAATCCGTCGTCAAGGTGATGAACTGGCGTTTATCGCGCCGCCGTTGTTGCGTTCGGGGCCGCTGGAGGAAGACCTGCTGGAGCGTATTCGCCTAGGGTTGGGCCTGGAGCCGGGCTGCATCCTACGCAGCCAGTGGGTCGACAATGGGGCGGGGTGGCTCGCCGTGATGTTGGCGGATCGTGATCAAGTCCTGGCTTTGCAGCCGGATTATTCAAAGCTGAAAGGGCTGGCCGTAGGCGTGATTGCCCCCTGTAACCCTGAACAAGACGACGTGGATACCCAATTTGAAGTGCGTGGCTTTGTCGCAGGCGACGGCGCGCCGGAGGATCCGGCCACGGGCAGCCTGAATGCAGGCGTTGCCCAATGGTTGCTGGGTGAAGGCCTGGCGCCGGAGCGCTACGTGGTCAGTCAAGGCACAGCCATGGGGCGCGCGGGGCGTATAAGCGTCGAACGCCAGGGCGATGAAATCTGGATCGGCGGCGCTGTTGCGGTGTGCATCGAAGGGCGTCTACAGCTCTAGATCAATACATTATTACGAGCGTCGCAATACACTGTTGGCCCCTTGGTATTTGTGCTGCCGGGGCCTGGGGGCATAAGCTTTCGCCCCAAAGTTTTAGCCTTTATGTCAGGAAAACCATGACCAGCCAGTTCCCCCAAGCCCGCCCACGCCGCCTGCGCCGCTCTCCGGAGCTGCGTGGTTTGTTCCAGGAAACCGAGTTCACCCTCAACGACCTGGTGCTGCCGATTTTCGTTGAAGAAGAAATCGACGACTTCGTACCGATCACCAGCATGCCGGGTGTGCAGCGCATCCCTGAGAAAAAGCTCGCTGCCGAGATCGAGCGCTATGCCCGTGCCGGTATCAAGTCGGTGATGACCTTTGGCGTGTCTCACCACCTGGACGCCAACGGCAGCGATACCTGGAAAGAACGTGGTCTGGTCTCGCGCATGTCCTCGATCATCAAGGACGCCGTGCCGGAAATGATCGTAATGTCCGACACCTGCTTCTGCGAATACACCGACCACGGCCACTGCGGCGTGATGCACGGCGCCCATGTCGATAATGACGCGACCCTGGTCAATCTCGGCAAACAAGCCGTAGCCGCCGCCCGCGCCGGCGCCGACGTGATCGCCCCGTCGGCCGCCATGGACGGCCAGGTCCAGGCCATCCGCCGCGCGCTGGATGACGCCGGTTTCATCCATATCCCGATCATGGCCTACTCCACCAAATTCGCCTCGGCCCTCTACGGCCCATTCCGCGAAGCCGGCGGCAGCGCCCTCAAAGGCGACCGAAAGAGCTACCAGATGAACCCCATGAACCGCCGCGAAGCCGTGCGCGAATCGCTGCTCGACGAACAGGAAGGCGCTGACGCTCTGATGGTCAAACCGGCCGGTGCCTACCTCGACATCATCCGCGACATCCGCGAAGCCTCACGTCTGCCGGTGGCGGCTTACCAGGTGAGCGGTGAGTACGCGATGATCAAGTTTGGTGCCCAGGCGGGTGCGATCGATGAGGATCGGGTGGTGCGTGAGACGTTGGGTTCGATCAAGCGCGCGGGTGCGGATTTGATCTTTACTTACTTTGCGATGGACTTGGCGTTGGCTGGGATCTGAGGGCGGCGTTTAACACTGTGCGAAGCAACCTCTTGATGTGGCGAGCGAACTTGCTCGCGTTGGGCTGCGTAGCAGCCCCCCATACCGACACTACCGATCTACCTGAAGAACTGCAGTGTCATAACCAGGGCCGCTTCGCGGCCCGTATTAGCAGATCTTTCTAATTAATCAGGTTGTTTAAGGCTTTCACTACTTCATAAGTTGATATTTAGGTCGAATTATTTTTCGAGTAAGTAATTATCAAACTTTCGGATCACATGCTCCAGCCATAGTGGCCCGGTTGCCCATTGATAGGGGTAGTAATAGAAACAATATTGTTCGTGCAATAGATTTTCCTGGAATTCTGATTCATTCGTATAAGAAGCGATAAGGTCTAAGATTTCATTTCGCACCGTCAATATTACATCTTTAGAAGATTCGAGCAGAAACGTGTCGATTACCTCGTCTGCCGAAGCATGATCTTCCGGCCAGTCTTGATTGAAATAGCCACCGAAAAATTGCTGAAGCTCAGTTAATTGGTTGTTCATTTTTCTATTGGATATCCAGTTAGGAGGAGGTAACCATCCGGCATTTTAGATTTGCGCTTCAAAACTAATATGAATTTATAGACGGATACTGACTCTGTTGTGCCTTTTATTAAACTGAGTCCTACCGTCTGGGTCGAGTGTTCTCTAATAATGTGTTTGTCTTTATTTCCTTTCAAAAATTTTGATATTTCCTCGTGGCGAGAAATCAAGGTTTTAGAAACAAGGCTTTCTGCTTCCTCTAAGGTTCTGAATGTCGATGCTGCTGGTATATTTGGCTCTAAATCAATTGCGCTCGCTGGCGTATCACCAAGTCGATTGGTCTTCGAGGCTTGCCTTTTGCAAGTCTTTTTTCCATATGTCGATGGCTAAACGGTAGATTTCTGAGAAAAAAACTCGGGGGTTATCTATCTGGTTTTCATCCCAAGCCATTGTTGAATGGTCCTCTGGGTTATCCTCAAAGCATGAGTGGAAATTGTAGTTTTTGGTATTTAAAGCGAGCGATAAAGTTTCCACTAATTTGTATCTGTGGCGATAAGAGAGTTTGTTGTACGGATCTAGGCAGTATTTCAGTATGAGGTTTTCCCTGTCTTCAATATTGTTGGGGTCGTAGCGGGCGAGCTCTTTTCCCTTAGTTTCTTCTTGGTCGTAAATATCAAAAATCCCCACGAAATAGTACAAGCTGGCGTCGAAAGGTATTTGGTCTGAAGAAGGGTGAAATAGCATTTGTTCCTCCTTGATAGGATATAGTGTAAAACGCGTACCGATTTTACTTGTTGAGTCGGATGATTATGGAGTTGGCAAAGCGTGGATTTGACGTCACACGGGGCGAACTCGGCGGATGGGCCTTTGTAGTGAGCAGGCTTGCCCTGCGCTGGGCTGCGAGCAGCCCCTAACTTGGCGACGCCGTTCCACCTGAGCGCCGCATCGTCCTTAGGGGGCGCTTCGCAGCCCGGCGCAGGGCAAGCCTGCTCACCACAGCGACTGCGATTTGTCAGTGGGAGTGGCGGTGTTGTTACCAAGTTGATGGGTCTTCGAGGCTGGCTTTTTGGAGGTCGTCTTTCCAGATTTCATTAGCTAGACGATAGATGTCTGCGAAGAAGCCTCGGGGGTTTTCTATTTCCGTTTCATTCCAGGCCATAGTTATATGTTCTTCATGATCGCTTTCGAATTCTTTAGCGAAGTCAAAGTCGGGTTTTTCGAGTGCCTCTTTTAATGCAGATATCAATATGAAGCGATGTCTATATGATAGATATATAAGTTCTTTGAGAATATAGGAGCTTATGATTGTTTCTCTGTCTGTTTTATTATTGGGGTCGTATTTCCGTAATTCTTTTCCAATAGTGTCCTCGAGGTCGTATATCGATAGCGCTCCTAATATATGAGAGATATTTGGGACGTAAGGGGTGTTCATAAATGGGCATTTAAGCATTGCTTACTCACTTAGGAAATGCGGTAAATGGTCGAGTTGGATTTTTTCTATCAAATCTGATCTCCGCTTTGTCCATGCTCTCAATGTACCTAGGGTTATTTTTGTCCCTGCTGTTGGGTTTGTAGCCTCGTCCAGCGTCGGGTAACTCAACCACCACCACTGGGTTGCCCTTCATGTCAATTCCTGTAGGCGATGGCGAGTTGCCCTGCATCCTGCCTAGCGCTTTATTTATAGCGTGAAGCTGCATTTTCCAAGATTTAAATTGGGAACTGGAGTTAATTTGTGCTCTCTTCCCAGTGGTTGGATTTGTGCCGTCGATGGATCGTTGCTTCAAAGCATGGTCTGGTATCTCTGGACCATGCTTTTCAGCAGCGTGCATGTTGTACTCTTGCTCCCAATTCAGCACTTTTCGTTTCGCATTTGCTTGTGTCAGTTCGTCTATTTTTGCCTGTCGTTCAGTCCGAGCGAGTTGGGGCAGGGCGGGGGTACCCTCATTGGCGCTCGGCTTCGGATGGGCAGAAGTCGCATTAGGTTCACATCTGTCGTTAGGACAAGTACTCAATCCCAGCGGATCCACCCACCCCGTAGGATTAGGCACGTACTGGTACGCGTTGATCCCCCCCGCCAACTTCACCGGATCTGGCGTCAGGTAACGACCAACATCCGGATTGTAGTAGCGATGCCGGTTGTAATGCAGTCCGCTTTCCTGATCAAAGTACTGACCCTGAAAGCGCAGCGGATTGTCGATTTTTCCTCTGTCGAGGCGGCTGATCTGGCCGTAGGCGCGGTAGTGCGCGGACCAGACGATTTCGCCGTTTGGATCGGTCAGTTCCTGCGGTGTGCCGATGTGGTCGAGTTGGTAGTGGTAGGGCTTGGTTTCCTCAGGACCCAAGCCTTCCAGCAGTGCCAACGGGCGGAAGCTGTCGGGTTCGTAGACATAGCTGCGGTGGCTATCCGTACGATGCTCGGCAATCAGCTTGTCGCCTTGCCAGAAAAACTCCGTGGTTAAACCGTCGACGGTTTTGCTGATACGCCGCCCGAACGGGTCATAGCGGTAGCTGGCGGTTTGGCCGTTAGGCTGGGTAATGCCAATCAACCGGTGTTGGCAGTCGTAGCGGTATTCGGTGACCAGCGCGTGCCCACGGCCGCGCCGTTCGCGGATGAGGTTGCCGAAGGCGTCGTAGTCGTAATGCCGGTCGCCTTGGATCATCAGGCGGTTGCCGGCAACGATGTCGGGGCCGGGGCGGTCGTGCATGAGCAGGTTGCCGGCCGGGTTGTGGCCGAAGCGTTCCTGTAGGTCTTGGGAGTGATCGGCGCGGGTGAGGCGGCCTAGTGGGTCGTAGTGGTAGTGGTGTTCGCCTTTGCGGGTGTCGAGCAGGCGGGTGAGGTTGCCGGATCTGTCGTAGTCGTATTGGCGTTGGAGCAGGTGGTGTTCTTGCTGCGTTACGGCATGGGCGTGCAGGCGGTGTTGGTCGTCGTAGTGGTAGTGGCTGAGCAGTTGGCCTTGTTGGCGTTGGTGTTCCTGGCCGGCTTTGAACAGGTGCGAGGTGAGGGTTTTGCCGTTGAGTTCGACGGTGGCGAGGTGGCCGCCTTTGCTGTGGTTGAAGGTGAGGCGGTTGTTGTCCGGCAGGCGCAGGTGTTGAAGTTGGCCGCAGGCGTCGTAGCCATAACGCAAGGTGCCCCAGCCTTGATGCTCGGCGGTGAGGCGGTTTTGCTGGTCGTACTCGTAGGCCAGCGCCCAGTGGTCGTCGTCGACGCTGAGGAGATTGCCTTGGCGGTCGTAGGCGTAATCGGTCTTGCTGCCGTCGGGTAGCGTTTTTCTTACGAGGCGGCCGGCGTAATCGCGTTCATAACGCGTGACGAGCTGACTGCCGTCGTCGCCGTGTTCGGTTTTTTCCTGCAGGTTGCCGTTGAGGTCGTAGACGTAGGCGGTGCGTTGCCCATCAAACCCGACTTCCTGCTGGATCAGGCCGTTGGGGTGGTAATCCAGCCGGTAGGTTTCGCCGACTTCGTTTTCAATTTCGGTCAGCAGTAGACGGACGTTGTCGTAGCGATAGTTGACCTGAGTGCCATCGGCATTGATGCGACGGCTGATCAGGTGCAGGCCGTCGGCGTATTCGTAACGTGTGATGCGCCCCAATTCATCGCGTTCGGCGGTGATTTTTCCGTAGGGGTTGTAGCTGTATTCCCGCGTTGCGCCGCCGGGCAGGACAATACGAACCAATCGACCGACTGCATCCCACTGATACTGGGTCAGCGCGCCATGTTCATCCTCGCGGGCAATCTGCCGGCCCAGGTCGTCGTAGCGATAACGCTTGATCCCACCATTGGGCAGTTGCTCTTCAACCCGTTGGCCGCGTTCATTCCACACCAACCGCTGACAACTGTGATCGGGATGCCAAACGCCAATCAGTTGCCCGTATTTGTTGTAGCTGTAGTCGGTGATATGGCCGTCGGGATCGGTCCTACGGGTAACGTCGCCCTGGTCGTTACGCTCGTACTTCCAGACCGCTGAGCCACGCCTTACAACCCGTACGAAGCCATTGTCATGCTCGTAGGACGTTGGCTCATCGTCTCCAGGAAACAGCGCCACCAAACGTCCGGCATCGTCGTACTGATACGCCGTTACTGCACCGAGCGGATCCTGCTCGACCGTCAGTCGACCCTGGGCATCGTAGGATTTGAAATGCTTAGCGCCGTCCGGATCGATGCGCTGCACCAGCCGTGCGCGGTCGTCGTGGACGTAAACTTCCTGGCTATCATCGGCGTTGTGAACGACAACACTGCCGTCGTCCCCCCAGACATACCGCGTATCCATCTGCGAAAAACTGGCCCAATGCCGGACACATCGCGCCGCTTTGCCGGACCGTTCCCACGCCCAAAAGAAACTCGCCCCACCGGCCAGACCGCGCTCAAGAATCACGTGCTGATCGTCGTAGCGGTAAACCTCGCTTTCGCCTACCGCATTGGTCGCCGAAACCAATCGGCCAATGTCGTCATAGGCGTAGGAAACAACACTCTGTTCAGTGATCCAGGCGTAAGGCTCAAGTCCCTTGGCCCGCTGAACCTGGTAGTCCACCGCCATGATGCGGTCTGACTCGTAACGCAAGAACAGCGAAGAACCCGCACCGTTATCCAGCCGTTCAATGCGCCCTGAAAAGTCTCGGGAAATCCGCAGCCGGTTGTCGTACGCATCACTGATCGAGACCAACGCCCCGTTGCGAAAGTGATAAAACCGCGACGCCTGGGCCAACACCAACTCATCCGGCGACGCGCCTAAATAGATCGCTGCTTCGGCCAGGCTGTTGGTGATCGAGGGGCGAGCCACCGTCGGCAAGGGCAGGGTGGTTGAACGGTTTTCATGGTCCGTCCACGTCACGGAATCGCCCGACACAACAAGCCGATGCGCCAGCGAATGACTCCATCCAAACCCCAGCCCACAATCCACTTCCACCGCACTGGTGCGATACAACCGCGTCCACTCGAACGGCAAAATCCCGTCCAACGTGCCATCGGTGAGCGTGAGCAATTCCTCCCCGGTAACCATCGACACGGGGCAGCCGTTGGTTACCGTCTTATCCGAAGAAGCCGCTGCATCGCCCTTCGGATTCGTCGATACAGCAGGCACATCATCGACAGGCTCCTGCCTGACCAACGCCGTCTTCTGTGTCCTGTTACGAACCGCCGGCACCGGGTTGGAAATCAACTGATCCCCAGCCTTCAACGGTGCAACCGGCACCGCCTTGATCGGCGTCGCCGCACTGCTCAACAACAACGGCTTGAGCGCCTCGGCATGGGCATCCAGCTTCGGCCCCACAAGCTGCTTGGCCAGCAACTCCAACAACGCCCGCGCGCGGCCGGATTTGATCGAACTCAGCGTCTGCGCACCCACGCGTACCGCCACACCTGTGCCCGCCGTCGCCCACATCAGCAGCAGGTTGATCAGCACTTCACCGGTGATCTCGCCCAGTAATTCATACATGTCTGGCGGCGGTAGCAGACGTATCCAACTGACGATCGCCGAGACATAGATGAACAGCAGTGGCTCATCGCTCAGCACCAGCAAGCCCTTGGCAATCGCGTCTGCACCCTGTTTCAGCAGCTCATCAAGCTCGGCCTGGGAGAGGTAGTGCAGCAGCTTCTCGCTATTCGCTTTGAGATCGGCGAGCAGGTCATAGAGCTGGGTGATGTTGTCCCACAGGTTGTAGAGCGCCTTGGCCATCCCGGTTGAAAACGCCACGCCCTGCATCGCGCTGCGTTCCAAGGGGGTGGCGTTGGCAAAGTCTTGCCATTGGGGATGGAACGTCTCGGTCCACTCATCCCGCAGACGACCCTCCAACCCCGCAATCACCGTTTGATAAGACGCATACAGCGTCTTGACGTGATCCTTGGAAACGTTGGGATAGAAGGTGATTTGGTAGAGCTGATTGCGATCACACTCGGTGATTTCGAGGATGCCGCTGGGGCCGATGGTTCGATACAGCGGCAGACCCATCGGGCTGCCGTCCGCCGCGATGGCTTGCAGCATCACCGGCGTATTGCCGATAGGCACGAAGCGCGTGCTTTCGAACATATGCACCAAGGTCAACGAGCCTTGGGCACTGCACATCGCAACTGTTTTGCTCGGGGCTTTGGAAGAAACCGGCGCGACCAGCGCCACCTCGTCCCCTACCTTGAAGACCTGCTCGACTTCCAATGCCGAACCGCTCCAGAAGCTTTCGGCCCAGGTATCAAAGGTGTTCAGGCAATGACGGAAGTCCCCAAAGACGCGCTCAACATCCGGCGCCTCGGGATCCATGGGTGCCAGGACAAAGCTGGCAATGACGGGAATCAAAAGACAGCCCCATCAGTTGGGGCCTTAACGAAAAAAAACATCTGCAATCCCTCGCACTGTGTATTCAGGCGAGGGACTTTGCAGGCGTTTTCCGCAGCGGGGAGTAGCGCTTATCCGGCGCTTGCGTGGGAAGTTTCCGCGGCGTTTTCCCGCCTTCGGTCATACAGCAGGCAGGGACGCGAACCCGCGTTAGACTTACCGGTCAATATCCGCAACGCTTGGCCCATCGTCCTCAAGGAAGCCCCATGTCCCCACGCCGCCTGATCCTGTGCCTCATCCCCTTGCTGGTGCTGGCCGGTTGCTCCACTTCACGCGGTCCGCAGCAACCGGAGCGCAGCGAGGCCGAGGTGAAGGCGCAGATCGTGCGTCTGCTTCCAGCCAAGGTGGCGGATCGCAATGGTTGGGCCCAAGACATCTACACCGCTTTCGACACCCAAAAGATCTACCCCAGCACCGAGAATATTTGCGCTGTGCTGGCGGTGACTGAGCAGGAGTCCACTTATCAGGTGGACCCACCCGTACCCAATATGGGCAAGATCGCCCAGGACGAAATCCTGCGCCGCGCCGGCAAAGTGCATGTGCCGGCCTTCGTGGTGCGCAGCGCGCTGCAATTGAAGTCGCCCACCGGAAAGTCCTACGCCGACCGGTTGAGTGCGGCACGTACGGAGAAAGACCTCAGCGCCATCTTCGACGACTTCATCAGCATGGTGCCCTTGGGCAATACGTTGTTTGGTGGCTTCAACCCTGTGCACACCGCTGGCCCCATGCAGGTCAGCATCGACTTTGCGCAGAAACAGGCGCGGGGTTATCCCTACACGGTGGACGGCACGATTCGTCGGGAGGTCTTCACTCGGCGTGGCGGCATGTACTTTGGCATCGCCCACTTGCTCGGTTATCCGGTGAATTACGACCAGCCGCTGTACCGTTTTGCCGACTTCAACGCGGGCTGGTATGCGAGCCGCAATGCGGCGTTTCAGGCAGCGGTCAGCCGTGCTTCAGGGGCTGAGTTGGCGCTGGATGGGGACTTGATCCGCTATGGATCACTGCTGCCGGGCACCACCGAACTGGCGGTGCGCTCCCTGGGCGCCAAGCTGGACATGCGTAACCCCAGCATCCGCAGCCAACTGGAGCAGGGCGAGCAGTTGGATTTTGAGGACACCACCCTTTACAAGCGTGTATTTGCGTTGGCTCACAAGGCTGCTGGTAAACCGATGCCTCGGGCGATCCTGCCGGGCATCGTGCTCAAGAGTCCAAAGATCACTCGCAACCTGACCACGGCATGGTTTGCCAAGCGGGTGGATGAGCGGTTTCAGCGCTGTATGAAGCGCTGATCACCTTTGTGGCGAGGGGGCCAGAGGACGCTCACTGGCCACAGGACGCCTGCCCCTCACGACAAACTTACGCCACAGCCAAACCCACAACCACACCACCGGGAACGCCAGGATCACGAACGGCAGCACATAGCTGGCGCGTTCCAAGGCATCTGCGGTGCCCTCTACCAGATTAGTCCCCAGGTTGCTGAACATCCGGCTGAAGCGTGAAGCTTGGTTCGCGCCATCGGATGAGCGGAAGTTCAAGGTGACGCGGTTGGTGTCGAGACGACGTTGCTGGCCGGCGGCAATCTGGGCAAGTTCCTGCAGGTCGTTTTCAATGCCGGCCTGTTCCTTGCTCAAGGCGATCAGGTCGCTAACGGTGATGTCCTTGCGCTTGGCCAGTTCGTCGAGACGTTGTTGGTGGGCCTGCAGGCGGGCTTGGCGGCGGTTTACATCGGCAACTGCGTCGGCCAGGTCTTCGGCGGTGGTGATGCGCTGGCCAAGTGTGCCGCCTTCAGCCGCCATGGCGACTATCGGCTCCACACCCGTTGGTGCGATGCGCAAGATGATCTCGCCACCGCTACCGTCTTCGGTAATACCCAGGATATTGCACGCGCCAAACCTCGCTGTTTCACACGCCTCACGGGTGGCCTGCATCCTTGGCGCGAGCAGGGCGCCGGGCAGGGCCAGGGTCAATTCATGCTCATAGGCCAATTGGGCACCGGCTTTGCCTTGTTCACCGTTGATCACCGTGGCGCGAGAGTGATCCTTGGGCGAGCAGCCGGCCAGGGCCAGGCCGGTCAGCAAGATCAACAGTGGCACGCGAAGCGATTTAAGGTTGCCGTCCGGATGGCGCATTGCAGTTCCTTGAGGTGTGCGGGGAAATTGGCGGCGATTAAAGCGGGTCTGGCGGATTAACGCAAAGCATCGCGCAAGATTTGCGCAGTTGATGGTGATGGCTACCGTTTGGAGCGTGGCGTACATGTCAAACCTGACGCCAAGGAAGAACTGCCATGATTGCTCGCGCCGTGCCTGAAGGTTTTGCCCCTCTGCCTCGTAGCAGCCCATTGCTCGACCTGCTTGGCCCTGCGTATTGCCGGGGGGAGGGATTGCAACTGGAAGTCGGCCTGCGCGCCGACAATCGCCACGCCAATGGGCGCGGCACGGTGCATGGCGGGGTCTTGGCAACCCTGGCGGATATCGGCATGGGCTACGCGATGGCGTTTTCCAGTGAGCCGCCGTTGCCGCTGATTACTGCGAGCATGACCGTGGATTACCTGGGGGCGGTGCAGGTGGGCGAGTGGATTACCGTGCGCTTGGAGCATCACAAGCGTGGGCGGCAGATGGCATTTGGGACGGTGAGTTTGCAGGTGGGGGAGAAGGTTGTGGCGCGGGCGAATGCGGTGTTTGCGGTGCCTCAGTCTGACACCCAATGAAGATCTAATGTGGGAGGGGGGGCAAGCCCCCTCCTGCATTATCAGCCGCGTTCGAGGGCGAGGGCTACGCCTTGGCCGCCACCGATGCACAGCGTTGCGAGGCCTTTCTTGGCGTCGCGCTTGATCATTTCATGCAGCAGGGTCACCAGCACGCGGCAGCCTGAAGCGCCGATGGGGTGTCCGATGGCAATGGCGCCGCCGTTGACGTTGACCTTTTCGGCGTCCCATTCCAGCTCTTTGCCCACTGCCAACGCTTGAGCGGCGAAGGCTTCGTTGGCTTCGATCAGGTCCAGGTCACTCAGTTTCCAGCCAGCTTTATCCAGGCATCGACGGGTGGCCGAGACCGGGCCGATGCCCATGATCGCCGGGTCGACGCCGGCGTTGGCGTAGCTGGCAATTCGCGCCAATACCGGCAGGCCGAGGGCCTTGGCTTTGTCGGCACTCATCAGCAGCACCGCTGCGGCGCCGTCATTGAGGCTTGAGGCGTTGCCGGCCGTGACACTGCCATCTTTCTTGAACGCTGGTTTGAGCTTGGCCAGGGATTCGGCGGTGGTGCCGGCGCGCGGCTGTTCATCCACGGCGAAGGACACGGGGTCGCCCTTGCGCTGGGGGATCAGGATCGGTGTGATTTCGTCCGCAAAGCGCCCGGCTTCGATGGCCGCGCTGGCTTTTTGCTGCGATGCGGCAGCGAACGCGTCCTGGGCTTCACGGCTGATGTTGTACTTGTCCACCAGGTTTTCGGCGGTGATGCCCATGTGGTAGTCGTTGAACGCATCCCACAGGCCATCGGTGATCATGCTGTCGACCATTTTGGCGTGGCCCATGCGCAAACCGGTACGTGCCGCGGGCAATACGTACGGGGCAAGGCTCATGTTCTCCATGCCGCCGGCGATGATCACGTCTGCGTCGCCGCAACGGATGGCTTGGGCGCCGAGGTGAAGAGCCTTGAGGCCTGAGCCGCAGACCTTGTTCAGGGTCAGGGCGGGCACGGCGTGGGGCAGGCCGGCGAGGATCGACGCCTGGCGCGCCGGGTTCTGGCCTGAGCCTGCGGTAAGTACCTGGCCAAGGATCACTTCATCCACTTGAGCCGGGTCCAGGCCGGTCTGCTCCAGCAGGCGACGGATCACGGCGGCGCCCAGTTCCGGCGCCGGGATGCTGGCCAGGGAACCTTGAAAGCTGCCCACGGCCGTGCGGGTGGCAGCAACAATCACGACGTCTTGCATGGAATCTGTCCTCACTGGAAGTGCATTTCTGGAACGTGGTCCGGGACGATCAGTTTACCGGCGGTCTTGCTCACAATCTCTTCAACGCTGACGCCTGGTGCGCGTTCCTTGAGGACAAAAGCGCCATTTTCGATTTCCAGGTACGCCAGGTCGGTCAGGACACGCTTGATGCAGTTGGCGCCGGTCAGCGGCAGGCTGCACTGGCTGAGCAACTTGGATTCGCCGTCCTTGGACGCGTGAGTCATGATCACGATGATGTTTTCCGCGCCTGCCACCAGGTCCATGGCGCCGCCCATGCCTTTGACTAATTTGCCAGGGATCATCCACGAGGCGATGTTGCCGTGTACGTCGACTTCAAACGCGCCAAGCACGGTGAGGTCGACATGGCCGCCGCGAATCATCGCGAAAGACTCGGCAGAGGAGAAAATCGATGCGCCGATACGCGCGGTCACGGTTTGCTTGCCGGCGTTGATCATGTCGGCATCGATGGTTTCTTCGGTAGGAAACGGCCCCATGCCCAGCAGGCCGTTTTCCGATTGCAGCATGACTTCCATGCCTTCGGGAATGTAGTTGGCCACCAGGGTCGGAATGCCGATGCCGAGGTTCACGTAGAAACCGTCCTGCATTTCGCGGGCGACGCGTTGAGCCATTTGTTCGCGG
This sequence comes from Pseudomonas sp. H1_D04, assembly GCF_054683855.1. Taxonomy (NCBI): domain Bacteria; kingdom Pseudomonadati; phylum Pseudomonadota; class Gammaproteobacteria; order Pseudomonadales; family Pseudomonadaceae; genus Pseudomonas; species Pseudomonas sp. H1_D04. The sequence continues at coordinate 61,742 of NZ_CP162826.1, read as the reverse complement.
GTCAGAGCCATGGTTGTGTTCCTCTTATTCTTAGGGCTGGAGGCGGATTATTTGCGCACGGTGCGCTGTTCGATGCGCTTCTCGAACGTGCCGCAGATGATCCGGTCGACGTAGATGCCAGGGGTGTGGATCTGCGCCGGGTCCAGCTCGCCCGGTTCGACGATTTCCTCGACTTCGACCACGGTGATCTTGCCGGCAGTGGCGGCCAGCGGGTTGAAGTTCTGGGCGGTGTGGCGATAGATGACGTTGCCGAAGTGGTCGGCTTTCCAGCCTTTGACGATGGCGAAGTCGCCGGTGATGGATTCTTCCATCAGGTACGGACGACCATTGAATTCGCGGGTTTCCTTGCCCTCGGCGACGGGGGTGCCAACACCGGTGGCGGTGAAGAAGGCCGGGATACCGGCACCGCCTGCGCGCATTTTCTCTGCGAGGGTGCCCTGGGGGGTGAGGACCACTTCAATTTCGCCGCTGAGCAGCTGTTTCTCGAACAGAGCGTTTTCACCCACGTAGGAGGCGATCACTTTGCTGATCTGTTTTTCTTCCAGCAGCACGCCCAAGCCGAAACCGTCGACACCGCAGTTGTTGGAAACGACGGTCAGGTCGCGGGTGCCTTTGCGCTTGATCTCGTTGATGAGGTTTTCTGGAATGCCGCACAGGCCAAAACCGCCGGAGAGTACGGTCATGCCGTCTTCCAGGCCTGCCAGCGCTTCTTCATAGGACGCTACGCGTTTATCGAAACCTGCCATATGCACCTCTTTTATTGTGTGTGGTCCAGCCAGTGAACCGAGTGTTGCGCTGACGGATTGATTTGTTAAGTTGTTTTTTAAGGTTGATTGATTTAAAAAACAGCATAGTTCATTCCCCCTCGGAGCAGCGTCATGACCGTTAAGCAGATGCGGGCGTTTCTCGCCGTGGCCCAGAGCCTGAGTTTTGCCGCCGCTTGCGAGCGCTTGCATCTCTCTCAATCGGCGCTGAGCCTGACGATCAAGGGCTTGGAAGAAGGATTGGGTGGCCGCTTGTTCAGCCGTAACACCCGCAACGTTGCACTGACCCCGGAAGGTGAATCCCTGTTGCCCCTGGCGCGCCGGCTGATTGCGGATTGGGACAATGCCGAAGATGAACTGCGCCAACGGTTCACGCTGCAACGCGGTCGGGTCACGGTGGCGGCGATGCCATCGTTTGCAGGCAATTTGCTGCCGCCGATCCTGAAGATATTCCGTGCACGTTACCCCCAAGTGAATGTGACAGTGCATGACTTGATCAATGAGCAAGTGCTGGAGATGGTTCGCGACCGTCAGGTGGAGCTGGGCGTCGCATTTGAGCCGTCGGAAGGCTCGTCTTTGGCATTTACACCGTTGTACTTGGATCGCTTTATTGCCGTGGTGCCGGGTGATTCGCCTTTGGCGCAATGTGCCGAGATCGATTGGGCGACGTTGCTGGAGCAGCCGTTCATCACGTTGCAGCGACCGTCCACGGTACGAGTGATGCTGGAAGAGCACTTGGGCGCCTTGCAGATGAAACTGCCCGTGGCGCTGGAAAGCCATCAACTGGCAACGGTTGGCAAGATGGTTGCCAATGGCCTCGGCGTCAGCGCCGTGCCTGCGTTGTGTGCCCAGCAGATGGAAGAGGCTGGCGCTCATTGCATCACCTTAAACAGCCCGGTGATTGAGCGGCCGATTGGTGTGCTGACCAAGCCTGGGCATGAGCTGTCGGCGGCGGCGCAAGTATTGTTTGATATTTTTCGGGATGAAGCGGGGAAGGGGCGGTTTCCGGCGTTGTTATAAGGCAGTAATTAAAAAGCCCGCTCGAACTAACGATCGGGCTTTAATATTTAATGCTGAGTGATCAGCAGTATCTATCAATCACTTTTACTTGCGATTGGCCTTTAAGGTTCTGCCATTCGGTATTGAGTGTATGAAAGACCTGCTCGATAAAGTTGCGATCAGCCGCGGCCTTCTTGCCGACATAACCCTGGCCACGGCGGTACACCTTCAGGCGCGCTGCCAGTTCACGGTTATTGCGGTCAAACTCGGCTTCTTCGGTATTGGGCTCCAGGCAGTCAAGTTGCACTTCGCCCGATTTGCCAATCCACAAGATATGGTCGTCGAGTGTGTCTTTCTGCGCTGCGAACATCTCAGCCAATTCATCGATAGTTGGTTGGTTGTTCAGATTCATGTGTAAGCCCCTTGACCAGTTGGCGATCTATCAGTTAATTCCGTTAAAACTGCTTAGTTGTCTCCGGTTCTGAAAACCGGGCGTCAGTGACGGTCTGCCGAGTACGGGCAGGGTCTTGAACCTGATGCATGTAGTCTTGCTGATGAACTGCTACGCAATGGTTTCATAACGAAGACAAGCAGCGTTTGAGCTCCTTGTACCCATCCCTCCGGGGTGGGTCAGCTTCATCAATCTGCCTTGTGGGCAGTGCACATCCGGAAAAAACAGCTCGGCGGTCAGACGAGCTCTTTCAAAACGCTTGTTACCAACGCTCCCGATCCGGGAGACGTCTCGATAATGCAAGGACAAAAAGGTTACGTCAACGGTTATGTAGTGATTATTTTTCTTCACTACATAAATCGTTGTGGGGACGGGGAAATGCGGGATAACGTGACTTGGGCGTCACTTTTTGGAGGTTTGGTTCGATTTCCGAAGGCTTTGGTGGCGAGCATTCCAGAGGTGAGCGTTCCACACTTCAGATAAGCCGTTCTGCCAGCAAGGGCAGCAGCACCTCGCACGACGCTTGGACCTTCATCTGCAACAACTCATCCCCACGGGTCTTGCCCAGGTTGATGGCGATCACCGGTTTGCCTTGCTCGACCATTGCCTTGCACAGACGAAATGCCGAATAGGCCATCAGCGACGATCCTACTACCAGCAACCCCTCGGCATGTTCCACCGCAGCCATCGCTGCGGCGGCCGTTGCCGTGGCGACGTTTTCACCGAAAAACACTACGTCCGGCTTGAGTCGTTGACCGTGGCAATAGGGGCATCGGGGAACTTGGAAGCGCTCTTCAAACGCAGGGTCGAGGAGGGTATCGCCATCCGGCGCTTGAACGGCATCAACGCCCGCCAGATAGGGGTTCTCGGCTTCCATCAACCGTTGGATGACGTTGCGATCACTGCGCTGCTGACAGTCCAGGCATAGCACCCTGTGCAGGCTGCCATGCAGTTCGATCACGTCGTGGCTACCGGCTTGGTCATGCAGCGTGTCGACGTTTTGCGTGATCAGCCCGCTGATGCGCTGGCGTTGCTGCAGCGTCGCCAGCGCCATGTGCGCTTTGTTCGGCGTGGCAATGCGTACCCTTGGCCACCCCAACATCGCGCGTGCCCAGTAACGGCGACGAGCCTGTGGCGTGGCCAGGAACTCCTGGTACATCATCGGTGCCTTGCCTCGGCGCACGCCCTCGCTGTCGCGGTAATCGGGAATTCCCGATGACGTACTGATCCCTGCACCGGTCAGCACCAGAAAGCGCCGTTCGGCCATGGCCTGGAGCAGGATGTCGAGGTGGTCTTCCTGGTGTTCCTGGCTGTCGAGCATGGGGTCTCCCTATTCGCCGCGGATGTACTGCTCCAGCTGTTTAATCAGGTCTGCCTGGTCGGCAATGGCTTCCTTCACCAGATCGCCGATGGACAACAGGCCCAACAGCTGACCTTCTTCGACCACAGGCAGGTGGCGAAGGTGACTGTCGGTCATGATATTCATGCACTCATCGACCTTTTTGTGAGGGTCGACGCATATCACCGGCGAACTCATAACTTCATCGACACGCGTCGTTACCGACGATAGACCTTTGAGAATGAGCTTACGTGCGTAATCGCGCTCGCTGATGATCCCCACCACCACGCCTTCCTTGACGACCGGCAAGGCCCCGACGTTTTTCTCCGACATCCGCACCAGCGCTTCAAACACGGTGTGGTCCCATTGGATGGTGTGGACGTCCTGGTTTTTAAGATCCTTGGCTTTGAGTACTTCTGCGACAGTTTTCATGGCGGCCACTCCGGTGTTGTTATCAGGTAGTCAAGGTGCCCTAAAGAATCCTAGACGGCCTGCGCGGGAGCAAGGTCCAAAGCGGCGTTAAACCCGTCGAAAAACGTCATTCGCCGGATTTTTTTGCGGTTTACCCCGCAGTTGTCGGCTTTTTGGCGCGCTTTGGTCCGGTAGCGGTCTTGCGGGGGGCGCTCTTGCGTTTCTTTTTCCACGGGGCTGTGCCTCGACCTGCGGGGCTCGCCGGACCAGTGATGGTCATGCGCATACCATTGCATCGCGCCACTTGTTTGCTCATCCAGGCCGCCTGCTTGGCGACGAACTCTTCCAGGCTCATTTCGCCGCTTTGCACCATGTCCAGCGCTTGTTCCCAGATTGCGGTGGTGCCGGGGTCGGCGATGGCGCGGGGCACTGCGTCGATCAGGCTGAACGCCGCCGGGGTAGCCGACAGCGCCTTGCCGTTCTTCACCAGGTAACCTCGATCAAGCAAACCCTGGATAATCCCGGCGCGGGTCGCTTCAGTGCCGATACCAGTGGTGTCCTTGAGTTTTTGCTTGAGGAGCGGGTCTTCCACCAGTTTGGCGACGTTTTTCATTGCCTTGATCAGGTCGCCTTCGGTAAAGGGTTTGGGCGGCTGAGTCCACAAATCCTTGAGGTTGACCTTGTCCACTGCGTAGTCCCGGCCCTGTGTCAGCGTCGGTAAGGCCTGTGGCGCAGGTGTCTCACGGCCTCTGGTCGGCGCCAACGCTTCGGGCAGGGCGCGCTTCCAGCCTGGCTCTATCACGACTTTGCCGACCGCGCGCAATGCGAAACCTGCGCAGTCGAAATCCGCCTGGGTGCGATCGTATTCATGGTTGGGCAGGAACTGCGCCAGGTAGCGCGCACGAATCAGCGTGTACACCGCGCGATGTTTACCGGTGAGTTGCCCGACGTCCTTGCCAGCGCCCGTGGGGATGATGCCGTGGTGAGCGCTGACCTTGGCGTCGTTCCAGGCCCGCGAGCGGCGTTGGGGGTCGATATAGGGCATCAGTTCGTTGACTGCCGTATCGGCACGGCCCAGTGCGGCGAGAATCTTTGGTGCGTCGCTGTGTTGGCTCACCGGCAGGTAGCCGCAATCACTGCGCGGGTAGGTGATGACTTTGTGGGTTTCGTAGAGGGATTGGGCGATGTCCAGGGTTTCCTGGGCGCCGAGGCCGAGCTTCTTGGAGCAGATCTCCTGCAAGGTGCCCAGGTCGAAGGGCAGGGGCGCCACTTCGCGCATGCGTTCGGTTCGCAGTTTTACCAGGCGTGCGCTGGAGGCGCGGGTCATGGCATCGGCGGCTTCTCGGGCAAGTTGCGGGTTCAGACAGCGGCCTTGGTCGTCGCAGGCATCTTCGGCAGCCCGCCATTGGGCGGTGAAGGTCATGCGTTCGTGGCGCAGGTCCACATCGATGGCCCAATAAGCCACGGGGACGAAATCGGCGATGCTGCGATCGCGGTCCACCACCAGACGCAAAGTCGGGGTTTGCACCCGACCCACCGGCAGCACACCTTGATAACCGGACTGACGCCCAAGGAGCGTAAACAGGCGACTCATGTTCATACCGATCAGCCAGTCGGCGCGGGAGCGGCCCAGGGCCGAGTGATACAGGCTGAAGGTCTCTGCACCCGGCTTGAGCGCCGCCAGGGCTTTGCGAATGGAGGCGTCATCCAGTGCCGACAGCCACAAACGCTGGATCGGCCCGCGATAACGACAGTGTTCCACCAGCTCCCGGGCGATCATCTCGCCCTCGCGGTCGGCGTCGGTGGCAATCACCAACTCCTGCGCTTCCCCCAGCAGGCGCTTGACCGCCTTGAACTGGCTGGCGGTCTTGGGCTTGACCAGCATCTTCCATTTTTCCGGGACGATTGGCAGGTCGGCCAGTACCCAGCGCTTGTACTTGGCGTCATAGGCATCGGGCGGAGCGGTTTCCAGCAGATGGCCGATGCACCAGGTGACGGTGACCCCATTGCCCAGCCAGCAGCCGTCGCCCCGGCGACTGGCGCCGAGCACGGCCGCGATGTCCTTGGCCTGGGAGGGTTTTTCACAGAGGTACAGCCGCATGGTCAGCCCATTCGTTACACAGATGAATGGGGAGCAGAATGGGCAAAAGAAGGGATTTGATCAACCTTTATCTGGATGGATATACAGCAAATTATGTGGGCACTGCGAAGCCAGTGTGCGAGGGGGGTTGCTCCCGATTGTGGTCTATCAGTCACTGCAACGGTGACGGAACCACTGCTATCGGGAGCAAGTCCCCTCCCACAGGGGACTGTCGCCGTTCTGTAGATCAGTTGTTATCGATATCCACATGCCGCGTTTCTTTAAGGAAGAACAGCCCGACAATCAGGCTCACCCCGGTAATCACCACCGGGTACCACAAGCCGTAGAAAATATCCCCTGTGTACACCACCAGCGCAAACGACACGGTCGGCAGGAACCCGCCAAACCAGCCGTTACCGATGTGGTATGGCAGTGACATCGAGGTGTAGCGGATACGCGTCGGGAACAGTTCCACCATCAGGGCCGCCAGCGGGCCGTAGCACATGGCTGCGATCAGGATTAGCGCAACGATCAGTACCACTACCATGACTTTGTTGACCTGAGCCACATCCGCCGAAGTCGGGTAACCGGCCAAGGTTATCGCGCCACGCAGGGCTTTTTCGTCAAAACCGTCGATACGCACGTCGCCCACGCTCACCTGCACCGGGCTGCCGGCGGGGGCGGCGGCGCTGCTGTAGGGCAGGCCTTGCTTGACCAGGAAGGTCTTGACCTTGTCGCACGGGCTGTCAAATTTTGCCTTGCCCACGGGGTCGAATTGGAAGGTACAGGTGGCTGGGTCGGCCAGTACGGTGATCGGTGCCTGGGTACTGGCCTGGTCCATCGCCGGGTTGGTGTAGTGCGCTAGGCTCTTGAAGATCGGGAAGTACAGCAAGGTAGCCAGCAGCAGGCCGAGCATCAGCACCGGCTTGCGCCCGACTTTGTCCGACAGCCAGCCAAAGAAGATAAAGAACGGCGCGCCGATCACCACGCTGATGATCAGCAGCATGTTGGCCAATGCCGGGTCCATCTTCAGGAATTGGGTGAGGAAGAACAGCACGTAAAACTGCGCCGCGTAGAAGGTCACCGCTTGCCCGCCGTTAATACTGAACAGCGCAATCAGCACGACCTTGAGGTTTTCCCATTTGCCGAAGGACTCGCGGATTGGCGCCTTGCTGGCCTTGCCTTCCTCTTTCATCTTCAGGAAGGCCGGCGATTCGTGCAGGCTCATGCGGATCCATGTGGAAATGCCCAGCAGTACGATGGAAAACAGGAACGGAATGCGCCAGCCCCACACTTCGAACTGGTCGCCGGTGAAGTAGCGGCAGGCCAGCACCACCAGCAGCGACAGCAGCAGGCCGAGGGTAGCGGTGGACTGAATCCAACTGGTATGGAAGCCACGTTTGCCGGCGGGTGCATGCTCGGCCACATAGGTCGCCGCGCCGCCGTATTCACCGCCCAACGCCAGGCCTTGCAGCATGCGCAGCACGATCAGAATGATCGGCGCCGCAATGCCGATGCTGGCGTAGGTCGGCAGCAAACCGACGCAGAAGGTGGCGACACCCATCAGGATGATAGTCACCAGGAACGTGTACTTGCGCCCAATCATATCGCCCAGACGGCCGAACACCAGCGCGCCGAACGGACGCACCACAAAGCCGGCTGCAAAAGCCATCAAGGCAAAGATAAATGCCGTGGTGTCGTTGACCCCGGCAAAGAACTGCTTGCTGATCACGGCCGCCAGCGCGCCGTAGAGGAAAAAGTCATACCACTCGAACACCGTCCCAAGGGACGAGGCGAAGATGACCTTTTTGGAGTCGTTGCTGGCGCTCGCGTCTCTCGTCGAGCCCAGGGTTTGAGCGTGTTCTGACATCGGGTAGCCCTCACAGTGATTATTTATTGTTGTTCCACTGTCGGCGCCAGGTTTGGCGCCGCTATTCAGATTGCATGAACCAGTTCTTTCTCCGGGGCGAGACTCCTTGTGTTCGGCGAAAGGATCAGCTGCGCGGCCTTTTCCGCGATCATCAGCGTCGGTGAACAGGTATTGCCGGACGTAATGCGCGGCATGATCGAGGCATCGGCGATGCGCAGGCCGGGCACGCCATGCACCCGCAGTTGCGCATCGACCACGGCGTCTTTGTCGCTGCCCATGCGGCAAGTGCCCACCGGGTGGAAAATCGTGGTGCCGATACGGGCGGCGGCTTCGTGCAGTTCCTCCTCGGTTTGCAGCGAGTCACCGGGCAGATACTCCACCGGCTTGAACTGGCTCAGGGCGGGGGCAGCGACGATGCGTCGGGTCAGGCGAATCGCGTCGGCGGCCACGCGCAAGTCTTGCGGATGGCTGAGGTAGTTGGGTTGTATCAGCGGCGCATCCGCCGGGTTTGCCGAGCGGATATCAATACGGCCACGGCTCTGCGGGCGCAGATCACACACCGAGGCGGTGAATGCCGGGAATGCGTGCAGCGGCTCGCCGAAGCGCTCCAGGGATAGCGGCTGCACGTGGTATTCGAGGTTGGCCGAGGTTTGTTCCGGGCCGGAGCGGGCAAACGCGCCGAGCTGACTGGGCGCCATCGACAGCGGGCCGCTGCGGTCGTACAGGTAGCGCAGTCCCATGCCCATTTTGCCCCACACGGTGCCGGCGATCTGGTTCAGGGTGCGGGCTTTTTCCAGCTTGTAGATCAGCCGCAGTTGCAGGTGATCCTGCAAGTTGCCGCCAACGCCAGGCAGTTCATGCAGCACATCAATGCCCAGAGGCTTGAGTACGCTGGATGGGCCGATGCCTGAACGTTGCAGAATGCCTGGCGAGCCCACGGAACCGGCGCACAGCACGATCTCCTTGCACGCTTTCCAACTCATCTGCTGACCGTTTTGACGCCCGACCACCGCCGAAGCGCGACCGTTTTCCAGGACCACGCGGTCGACTTCGACTTCTGTCAGCACGGTGAGGTTGGGACGTTGGCGGATAGGCTTGAGAAACGCCTTGGCCGCGTTCCAGCGCACGCCGGCTTTCTGGTTGACCTGGAAGTAACCGCAGCCCTCGTTATCGCCCTGGTTGAAGTCATTGATAGCGGCGATGCCGCTTTGCGCTGCCGCCTCACGAAATGCATCCAGGATCGGCCACGACAGGCGCTGCTGCTCGACCCGCCATTCACCGCCGTCGCTGTGGAATTCCGAGCCACCGGCAAAGTGGTTTTCGCTCTGCTTGAACAGTGGCAGCACATCTTTCCAGGCCCAGCCCGGGTTACCTTGCGCCGCCCAGCCGTCGTAATCCTGGGCCTGGCCGCGCATGTAGATCATGCCGTTGATGGACGAGCAGCCGCCCAGCACCTTGCCGCGCGGGTAACTCAGGGCACGGCCTTGCAGGCCTTCCTGGGCTTCGGTCTTGAAGCACCAGTCGGTGCGTGGGTTGCCGATGCAGAAGAGGTAGCCGACGGGGATGTGGATCCAGGGGTAATTGTCGCGGCCACCGGCTTCGAGCAGGAGCACGCGGTGGGCAGGGTTGGCGGACAGTCGATTGGCCAGCAGGCAGCCTGCGGGGCCGGCACCTACTACCACGTAATCGTATTGTGCAGCTGCAATGGGCATCTGAGGCCTCGCTTGTTTTTCTTATTGGTTCCATCCTAGTTGTTAGTTTTCGTCTTAAAAATGTTAGTTTTTACCCAGCTGCTGTGCGTTTTTAAACAGCGTTGCCCTGGCTGATTGAATGGAGGCGATATGTTCGACTGGAACGACCTACGGTTCTTTCTTGAGCTCCAACGCAGTGGTCGTCTGCTTACTGCCGCGCAGCGCCTGAAAACCACCCACGCCACCGTGGCCAGGCATATCGAGGCCATCGAAAAAAGCCTCGGCACCGCGCTTTTCGTGCAACACGCCCAGGGCTACGAACTGACGCCTTCGGGCGAGGCCCTGCTCAAACACGCTGAAGCCATGGAAAACGTTGCGCTGCTGGCCGAAGACGAACTCACGCATTCCGCCGCGCCGCTGGGCAAGATCCGCCTCGGCGTGGCTGAAGGCCTGGGCGTGATGTTTCTCGCCAGTCGCATGGGCGGGCTGTTTGAACGTTATCCGGGATTGGAAGTGGAACTGGTGGCGGTGCCGCGCTTTGTCAGCATCCTCAATCGCGAAGCGGAAATCAGCATCCACCTCGAACGCCCCAGCGTCGACCAACTGGTCACCCGCAAACTCACCGATTACCGCCTGGCCCTTTACGCCAGCCGCGCTTACCTGGACCGCAACCCTGCCATCGAAAAACGCGAAGACCTCGCTGCCCATTCCTGGATCGATTACGTCGACGACCTGTTGTTCAGCCAGGAGCTGAAATTCCTCAGCAGCTTCTGCCGTAACCCCAAGGTGGTGTTTCACAGCACCAGCGTGATCGCACAACACCAGGCTGCGCGCTCCGGATTGGGCATTGCGGTGTTGCCGTGCTTCATGGCTGCCGGCGATCCGGAGTTGGTGGCGTTGCTGCCGGGGGAGGGGATCCAGCGCAGCTACTGGATCAGCTCGCGCAGGGAGCTGCACAAGTCGGTACGGCTGCGGGTGTTGTGGGATTACGTGGTGGAGTTGTGCGCGCGGGAACAGCCACTGTTGCTCGGCGAGTCGACCTGAAGAAACCGAAGCAAAACTGTGGGAGTGGGCTTGCTCTCGGTAGCGGTGGGCCGGCCGCCAGATGGGCTGGCTGATACACCGCTATCGGGGGCAAGCCCCTTCCCACATTGATCGGCGGTGTTGGCTAAACATCGGGTTAATCGCGCAATTCGAATTCAGCGCTGCCGAGCCTTTCTCCATTCACCATGACATGCACCCTATGCCGACCGGGATAGTGCTTGCGTGTAGTCAGTTCACGAATATGTTGCTCGCGGCGCAGGCTGTGTCGTTCTCCCGCGCCCAGCGTAAACGCCTTGAGCTTGAACACCTTGCTCGCGCTATGTCCGGCGCTTTTTACATAGTCGATGGCGTAATCCACCACCAGTTTTTGCGCAGTGGCCGCGGTGGATTCCAGGCTGAACGACAGGTTGATCCGCTCGCCCAGATTGATCACCGCCGGCGTCACGCTCAAGTTATGGAGCGTCACCTCGGCCCTGGCGCCGGCGCCCATGATGGTCAGCGCACGGGTGTTGCCCTGTTTGATCAGGCTGCGCAGCGCATGACGTGCAATCCAGGCAGTGTGCGGGTTATCCAAGTTCCAGCCTTCGATCAGGCTGAGCACCCATTCCGGATGGTCCTTGGTGATGTCGTTGAGGTGATTGGCCACGGACTTGCGCACGTAGAGGCTCGGATCGGCCTTTAGGTTGTCGAGGATCGAGGCGCATAACGCTGGGTTGGCCTGCACTTCGGTCAGGCGAAACGACCATGGCAAACGGGGCCGCGAGCCTTCGCTGGCCAGGCGGCGTATGTGGTCGTTGTCATCCAGCGACCATGCCTGCATCACTGCCAGGGAGCGTTCGAAGTCGTGCAGCAAGAAGTGTCTTATCGCGAACTCGGCCGAGCCAAAGGTGGTGAAGTACTTGAGCGCCGCCATGGAGCGCTCGAAGTCAGCCAGGCCGTAACTTGCCACGTAGTGCGGTAGAAACAGGCTGACAAACCCACTGTTCAGGCGTGGCGCCAGGGCGTAAAGCAGCTTGAGGCTTTCGGGGTAATCCAGGGGGATCACCGTGTGCAGGCTTTCGCTGACCCGTGCCATGCGCTGCATCACCGACAACTCGTCCAGCCCGGCGGTGGCGTGTTTGAGGAAACCTTTGGCGTCGAACGCGGGATACACCGCCGTCATTTCAGTGGCGATGTGTTGCAGGCGTTCGACGTTGAAGATTTCCTTGAGGGCCGGGGCGCTTTGGTCGGTCATCGGTGATTCCATGGCGGTTGAGTCAGAGAAACCAGCGGTATTCCCGCGCGTGGATCTCTTGCTGGAAGGCCAGGTGATCCTGGCGTTTGTTCTCGCAGTACACGTCGACAAATTCGGCGCCCAGCTTATCGCGCAATACTGGCTGATGCTGCATGGCGCGCACGGCATCAAGCATTTCCACTGGGAAGTCGGTGCCGCTGGCGCGGTCCTCGTTCAGTGGCGCGATGGGCTGCTGTTTGGCTTCCAGGCCATGTTCCAAACCGACGAGGATCGCCGCCAGCACCAAATACGGGTTGGCGTCGGCGCTGGCCAGGCGGTGTTCGATGCGCAGGTTGCGTGGGTCAGACTCAGGGATGCGCACGCACGCGTCGCGGTCTTCAAACCCCCAGCAGGCGCGGGTGGCAGCGTTGACCGTGCCGCCCAGGCGGCGGAAAGCGTTGTGGTTGGGCGAGAAGATCGGCATGCAGTGGGGCAGTAATTCCAGGCAGCCGGCCACCGCATGGCGCAACGGTTGTTGCTGATGCGCCGCCAGCAGGTTGTTGCCCGCGCCGTCGTAGAGGCTGACATGCACGTGCATGCCGCTGCCGGGAAATTGCAGGTAGGGCTTGGCCATGAAACTGGCGCGGTAGCCGTGTTTGAGTGCCACGCCCCGGGTGCTGCGACAGAACAGGGCGGCCCAGTCGGCGGCGCGCAGGCCGTCGTCGAGGTGGCCGAAGTTGATCTCGAACTGACCGGGGCCGAGTTCGGCGGTGATCACCGTGATGTCGATGCCCTGGTCCTTGGCTGTCTGGGCCATATCGTCGAGTACATCGTTGAAGCGTGACAGCCGTTCGATATGCAGGTTGGGCTGGTCGTCGGCGTCATCGCTCAGTGGGTCACGGGCAAATTGCGGCAGGCCGTTGTCGAGTTTCTTGTCGAATAGATAGAACTCCAGCTCGAAGGCCACCACCGGGTGAATACCTTTGTGGTGCAGGCGTTCCAACACCTTGGCCAAGACTTCGCGAGGTTCGAACTCGATCGGCGCGTCGGTACCGTCCGAGGTGATCAACATCTGGCCCAAGGGCTGCGATTCCCAGTTCACCGGCTTGAGCGTGCCCGGCACCAGGCGGCGGTTGGCGTCTGGGTCGCCGTCGTTGAAGCAGTAATCGCCGATCTTGAACAACCCGCCCTGGGCGCCCAGCAGCACCGCGTTCTGTGGCAACTTGAGCGGGCTGCCGGAGGCGACCTTTTCCAGCATTTCTATGGGATAACGCTTGCCGTAGAAATGCCCGGGGATGTCCAGGGCGATCAGGTCGACGTAGCGCACGTCGGGGTGGTTCTGGCGAAAGGTCCGTACTTCGGCCAGTAACGTGGCGGCATGGCTTTTCACGGGTGCAGCTCCTAGTTGTAAACCCACAACACGCGGGCGGGCAGGTCAGTCAAGTTGGCGTAGCGGCAATGGGCAAAGCTGGCGAGGTGGAAGCTGTCGCCAGGGCCGAGGGTGACCGAATCGGCCTCGCCTTCGACCCACAGTGTTAATTCACCCTCCAGCACAAAACCGGCCTGCTCGGCGCGGTCGCTCATGGTCTGCTCACCACTGTTGGCACCGGGAGCAAGCAGGCTGTCGAGCATCGAAAACGCGCCATTCATGCTGGGGGAGACCAGGATGTCGGTGATGCCATTGGCGTAATACACCGTGCGCCGCTCGTTGGGGCGCGTGATCCAGTCAATGGCCTTGGGTTTGGGCTGGCTGTAGAAATACGTGGTGGGCACGTCGAGGGCGTGGCTGATGGCAGTGAGGTCCGCCACGGTCGGACGTGACAGGCCGCGTTCCACCTGTGACAGAAAGCCTACCGAACGCTCGATCTTTTGCGCGAGTTGGGCGAGGGTCAGCTTCTTGTGCTTGCGCAGGTCGTGGATCAGGATCGCCAGGGCGTCGAGTTCTTCTTGCTGGTTCATGAAATTTATATCGAGAAATTTCATGAAAAATTACAGGTTTTATTTCATGGAGGCAATGGGGGCGGTGAAGTCGTCGGTAGATGTCTTTAAGCCGCGTTCTTTGCTGAATGATTGCGAACCCTCGCGGTCCGAACCTGGGTACGTGTCATTAATTGAAGGAGCACCCATGAAGTCTAAAACCCTAGCTGCCTGCCTGTTGGTCGCCGCCAGCCTGTCCACCGCCAGCTTTGTGGTACAGGCCGGTGATACGCCTCAGGAAACTGTGCAACCTTCCAACATCAACACCCGTGACCTGAAGGAAGGCGATCGCGCGCCGGATATTCTGATGCGCAAGGAGTCGGCCGTGAGCGACTGGAAAAAGCGCGGTCTCAAGCAGCCCGAGGACGAAAGCCAATGGGCGCGGGTGGGCGATAAATACGTACTGCTCAAGACCACCAACGGCACCATTCTGGAGATCACACCCGTCAAGAAGTGACCCTCCTTTTTGCCTTGTTCTTGCGTTAAGGTAGCCGACCGCAATGGTCGCGTTACCTTCAAAGAATGAGAGCAGGATGCTTGCCACAATAAGAAACTACCCCCGCACCGTTAACCTGTTGCTGAGCGCCACGTTGCTGCTGACGCTGGCCAAGGCGATTACGTTTCCCTACTTGGTGATCTACCTCACCCATCATTTCACCCTCGACATCACGCAAGTTGGCCTGGTGATCGGCAGCTCGTTGATCGTCGGCTCGCTGCTCAGCGTGTATGGCGGTTTTCTGGTCGACCGCATCAACAGCTATCGGTTATTGCTCTGGATGAGCGTGCTGTTTGTACTGGGGTTTATTGGCACGCTGGTGGCGCAGAACATCTGGACGTTTTATAGCTGCCTGATCCTGATCAACCTTGCGTACGCGGTCATCGATATTGCGGTGAAGGCCGGCTTTGCGAGCCTGCTGCCGGAAGAGGCGCGCAGCGAAGTGTTTTCCATCAAGTACACCCTTACCAACATTGGCTACGCGGTCGGGCCGTTTTTCGGTGCGATGGTGGCGAAGATGGATATCAGCCTGCCGTTTATGTTATCGGCGCTGCTGGGGGCGGGGTTTTTCCTGCTGTATTGGCGCTGGGGCGATCGCACGTTAACCACAGTGGACGTGGCGCAAAAGCCGGTGTCGTTTCTTGCCGTTGGCCGTGTATTGCTGCAGGACCGTCGGCTGGTGTGCTTCACGATGGGCGGTGTGCTCAGTGCAGTCGTGTTCGGCCAGTTCACGGCCTACCTGTCGCAGTACCTGGTGATCACCACCACAGCGCAACACACTTACACCGTGATCAGCGCCGTGCTCACCACCAACGCGGTGATGGTGATCGCTTTGCAATATGTGATCGGCCGGCGCATATCACACCGTCATTTGAGCCAGTGGCTCATCTTCGGCTTGAGCATGTTCATGTTGGGGCTGATCGGCTTTGCGCTGTCCACCAGCGTGCTGTGGTGGGTGCTGGCAATGGCGGTGTTCACGGTGGGGGAGATTATCGTGTTCCCGGCCGAATACATGTTTATCGACCGGATTGCCCCGGACCATTTGAGGGGCATGTACTACGGCGCGCAGAACCTGTCCAACCTCGGCGCAGCCCTGGGGCCGGTGTTGTGTGGGCTGGTACTGGCCAACCTGCCGGCCCACATGATGTTCTACATGCTGGGGATGTTTATCGTGGCCGGCGGTGTGTTCTATTTCATTGGTTCGTCGTTGAAGGGAAGTCATTCAGCGTGAGCTTGCCCATGGTGTTGCTCTGCAGTTCGTAGCGCAGTTCTTCCACCATTTTTTCCACTTCTATCGGGGTCTGCAGCCGGTTGGTGCTGATCCCGGTAACCACCAGATCAACCCGGCCGGTATCGGCGTCGTAGACCTTGAGGGTCAAGGACGCATCCCGGCACAGGGTGAACTCGCAGGTCAGTGGCGACAGGCCTTCTTCGATGCAATTTCGCAGTTGGGCGAGGGTAAACATGCGTGTTCCTTCAGGGCATCCAGTTCGATGCCTTGAAGGTTATTGCTTACGCCGCCCCGCCATAAGTTGAATTCGCACTAGCTGCACTAGTGCATTTGCACTGTCAGGGCTTGTTTTTCAGGCGCAGTTCACTCGCGAACAGCCCGCGTTCGCGGGCCCAGACGATGGCCGCGCTGCGGCTGTGCACCCCCAATTTGGAGTACACCGTGGCCACGTGGTTGCGCACGGTGTTGGGCGCCAGTTTCAGGCGTGAGGCGATCTCTTTGTCGGCCAGTCCTTCACAGATCAAGCCCAGCACATCGCGCTCGCGGGCGGTGAGGTCGGTGAAGTTGACGTTAGGCAGGTTGGGGCTGTTGACGCTCTTGGCGTTAGCCAGCTTTTCGATCAGGGTCTGGCTGAACCAAGAGGCGTCCTGCATCACTTCCTCGATGGCCGCCACCAACTCCAGTTCCGAGCGCTTGCGTTCGGTGATGTTCATCAGCACCAGCAGGTAGCAGGGCACGTCCTGGATGATCACGGTGTCGGCGGAAACCACGCAGTCGATCACTTCGTTGCCCTTTTTGCGCACCTTGAGGTCCTGGCCATCCAGGTTGCCGGCTTTTTCCAGGGTAGTGAACAACTGTGTGCCTGCCTGGGGGCTGTCGATAAAGTCGATGTCTTCGATGGACTTACCGATCAGTTCTTCGCTGATATAGCCAGTGATGTTCATAAAGGCTTCGTTGACGTCCACCACCTGGCGGTTAGCGGCGTTACACACCAACGTGGGCACCGGCGTGAGGCGGAACGACTTGGCGAAACGTTCTTCACTTTGGCGCAGGGCCACTTCGGCCTTGCGTCGAGGCTCAAGGTCGGTGAACGAAAACAGCATGCAGTCTTCTTCGTTCATGTCCAGCGGCTGGCCGGCGACGATCACCAGTTTGCTGCCGCCTTCGGGCAGTTTCAGTTCGGCCTGCATCTGCGGGATGGTCGCGCCTTCGCCCAAGCGCTGGATGGCCAGGTCTTTGCGCTCGGCCTGCTCCAGCACATCCAGCTCATACACGGACTTGCCGATGACCTGGTCGCGGTTGTGGCCGGTCATCTCCAAAAAGCCCTGGTTGACCTTGATGTAGCGCAGATCACTCAAGCGGCAAATCACCGCGGGCGCGGGGTTGGCGTTGAAGGTTTTTTCGAAGCGTTGCTCGGCGCTGGCCCATTCGGTGGCGTCGCTGAGGATCAACACCAGTAACTCCGGCTCGCCGTGGGAGTCAGTGATCACAAGGCTGCGCAGGCGGTGGACCCAGGTTTTGTCCGGCTCGGCGATGGGCGTGACTTCCACCACCACGTCGCTGAATTCATCGCCTGCCGCCGCGCGGGCCAATGGGTAACTATCCGGCTGTACGGGATGGTTATTGCGATAACGCAGGGTAAAACGCTCGGCGTAGGCCTGGGCGTTCGCACCCAGTGCCTCCACGTCATCCACACCGTGCATGGTCAGCGCGGCTTCATTGGCCCACAGGATGGTCTGGTCGACTTCCGCGAGGATAATCCCATCGGAGAGCCCGGAGATAATCTGCTGCAGTTGGCGGCGGTTGGTTTCTTTGGCAAGTACATCCTGGGTCATGATTTCTCCGGTGTAGGGGCGCATGGACGTACGACATCCTGCCTTCACGATAGTGCAAAGAAACTGAGTACGGGGGAGTGCGAATGCACCAGGCGCACTGGTGCATTTGGGCCATGACTGAACGTATGTCGTTTCGCCAGACTCCATCCATCAAGGCATTTCGCCTTGCCTCAACAACATGTGAAGGACCTCTGTATGACCACTGTCTATGAAACCAATCGCTCGTTGTTTCGTGTGTCCTGGAGCTCGGTGCTCGCCGGTAGTGCAATTGCCCTGGTGACCTACCTGGTCCTCAGTGTGTTGGGCACTGCCATCGGTGCCAGTGCGGTTAACCCGATGCAAGCCGGTAACCCGCTGAGCGGTTTCGGCACGGGGGCCGGGATCTGGCTGTTTGTCTCCACAT
The DNA here is from genome assembly GCF_054683855.1 of Pseudomonas sp. H1_D04. Lineage (NCBI taxonomy): Bacteria > Pseudomonadati > Pseudomonadota > Gammaproteobacteria > Pseudomonadales > Pseudomonadaceae > Pseudomonas > Pseudomonas sp. H1_D04. The sequence continues at coordinate 43,938 of NZ_CP162826.1, read as the reverse complement.
TACTTGCCATCGGTGTGGGTGCCTTCGTCGCCGGCCGCACGGCCCCGGATCGTGGCGGCCTGCACGGCGTGCTGACCTGGACCGTCACCACCTTGCTTACCACCTGGCTGTTGGCAGGCTTGGCCGCCAGTGTGGTTGGCACCGCCGGTAACGTGGTTGGGAAAGGCTTGTCTGCTGCCGGTAGCGGGATTGCCGCCGCCGCGCCTGGCATCAGCGATAGCGTCAAGCAGCAACTGAACGAGCAGGGCATCCAACTGGACTGGAAAAGCCTGCAAGGCGAACTGGACACCTTGCTCAAGCAAAGCGGCAAGCCTGAGCTGGACCCGGCCAATGTTGGGCAGAAAACCGACCAGGCTGCCGCCGATGGCAAGCAGACAGCGACTACCGCAGCGACCGATCCTGCCCAGGCCGGCGATGCGCTGAAGCAGTGGTTTGAGCGCGTCAAAGCCTCCGGTGAGCCAGCGCTTAACGCGGCTGACAAAGAAGCCTTGGTCAATATCGTTGCTGCCCGTACCGGCAAGAGCAAGGAAGAAGCCACACAGATCGTCGACAACTATGCCCAGGCTTATCAGCAAGCCATGCAGAAGGTTGACGAGCTGAAACAGCAGGCTGAACAGAAGGCCCGTGAAGCAGGTGAAGTCGCAGCCAAGCAATTGTCCCGCGCGGCCTGGAGTACGCTGGCGATGCTGTTGCTGGGTGCGGCGTTGAGCTTCTTTGTAGGGCGCATGGCATTGACTAACCGTCGCGTGCCGTTGGCTTAAGGCCGGCGATAAGGTGGCAGGGACGCCGCTTTACGGGTTAAAGCTACGCTCGACCTGATGGTGATGCGCGTAAACGGGCGACCTTGTTACGCGCATCACGCAAAGGTGACATTAGAGCGCAAGCAAAGGCGTCTAACTGATACTTCTCTCTTGTGCAGGCGCGTTCGCAGACGTATGCGGAGCACTATGCGAGGTGCAAGGATGCTTGGGGCGAGGTTCTGGAGTCGATTTTGTCAGTGGCTTTACAGGGTTGCTGTTATCCCTATGGCAAGCGGGTACGCTCACTCGCCACAGGGTATTGCTTGAAGCGTACTTGCTTAATGCGGCCGCATGCACTTCGGCAACCGATCGACCCCCACGTCCGTCAAGTTCCCAACCATCCTACTACCGGCACAATCATCAACGTACTCAATGCCATCGACATCACATTGCCGATGTACGGATGAAAGTGAGCAGGCAACTTAGATGCGATGGCACAGGCCAATGGTGGTGCGATCAGTGCGCCGAGCATTGCACTAGAGCCAATCACCATCCAACTGCCACCATGGGTAAGTACGGCTGCGGGTACCACAGATACCAACGGAACATAGGTTGGATACCAACCCCGCTTGATCCATTGGCGTCGCCAGATCACGACCCCGATGGCAGAAGTCAGTGCCTGCGCACCTAGCAAGTGTAGAAGCAAGCCTGAACCATAGGCCGGACTCATGGGGTTGAGTGCATAGGCGAGCAATACCCCGGCTAACAGCCCGAGGCTGGCTAGCTCATTCCCGAAAAACGGCGCTTCGGAAAAGTCCGCCAACACTCGGCGCAGGCTCCAGATTACGCCATACGATTGCGGTGGAGTGGGTGATGGCCTGATGGGGGCGATGTAGTCTGAACGCACCAACGAGGGCACTCGGCGACACAGTGCAAACGCGATAACGCTTCCAGACGCCATTCCAAGCACATTACCGATAACTGCCGGCAATCCCAATGGAATGCACACGAAATTGACGATCAGTAGGCACGCCGGTGTAACCAGCAACGCGCCCAGCACCGCACCATTGAGTGCGACTTTCCAACCCCCGCCAAACATCAACACCATCGCGGCTGGCAACGAAACAAACGCCGCAAATGTTGGCTGCCAGGTTTCGACGGTGACGCTCCAACCCCACAGCACGTTGCTTAGCAGCAACCCGATCAAAGAACTTGTTATCAGCCAAGGCCATAATCCGCTGCCATAGCAAATGGAAAAACCCTGCCAGGCTTTTTCGCGTTTGCTCGCCCACCATGCCAGGTAAGCGCCGCTCAACAGGCCAAGTGATGCAAGTTCATGTTTATAGAAGGCAACCTCGCTGATATCTCCCACTACCCACCGCAACCAGGCGGCCGGATGGGGGAAGCCTGTAATCATCTCGCTGTATCCCGGCCAGGAGCCTCGATGGCTGAATACGACCCACAGCACCAGCGAGCTGACGATCAAGCCTACGATGAGAACCGTAGTATCGGCTCTTGAGCCAGTTAAGGTTTTTTTGGCAAATAAGGTTTCCATGGCATGCCCTCTTTTCAGCGAGGCAGGGCAGAGTGTTTGGAATATCCGAGCATCTGATCGTAAAGATCATGGCGTCGGTCTCTTTGCAGATCGTTGAGACTGTTCCAGATCGGTGCGCTGCGGGCGCTGGTGATGTCGATATCGGCGAACAAAATCTCCTGACGATTTGCCGATGCTACTGCGCCGATCGGCCAGCCATTGGTTCCTGCGATCAGCGAGCATCCAAGGTAGCGCGCATCCCGCTCCTCACCGATGCGGCTGGCGGCAGCGATAAACACGTTGTTCACATGGGCTGCTGTCATCGTCAAATACGACGCCATGCACTTTCCGGCGTCATCGAAAAGAGGTGGTGGCGTCCACACCCAGTTGTTCAGACTGCAAATGATATCGGCACCTTGCTGACTGAGAATGCGCGGTACCTCAGGGAACCAGATGTCCCAGCAAATCAGCAGGCCGATGCGACCAATCGGCGTTTCGAATACCGGAAATCCTGTATCTCCAGGGGTGAACCAGAGTTTTTCCAGGTTCCACAAATGGGCCTTGCGGTACTTGCCTATAAACCCACCGGGACCTATCAATACCGCGGTGTTGAACAGCTGCATCCCGTCGATCTCGCTAAGACCGGCCACCAGATACACGTTGTGCTGACGGGCAAAATCTATCCACTCCCGCATGCTCTGCCCGCTGGGTACCGTCTCCGCATGATCAAAGGCGTCTTGGCGACTGCTGAAGAAGTACCCGCAGTTGGAAAGCTCGGGCAGTACGATCAGATTGGCACCGCCGTTTGCTGCTTCGGTGGCCAGCACGAGGCTCTGGCGTAAGTTTTCACTTCGATTGCGCACGCCCACCTGAGGATCGAACTGAATGACGGCGACGCGGGCAGGGCTTGTTGGTTCGCTCATGGGTTGACCTCTTATTTTTATGCAACCAAAGCTGGTTGGATGTTTATAAAAGGCGATGAGATGTTTGGAGAAAAGTCGGATGGTTCCTGCTGCGTTGTAGTTAAGTTCTCTAACTCTGATTTAGCGGTCTGTGCTGAAACCACACTCCGAGGAATAAGTCCTTGAAGGGAGAACGGTTGTAGCCAAGCAACTGATCCGCACGACGCGGAGTACGTTGGCGCAAAGGCTTTTTGTGGAGAGGGAGCAAACTCCCTCTCCACGGAGGCCGATTGTGCCTTTAGCGCGGCTGCATACACTCCAGTGACCGATCCACCATCACACTGGCCATGTCCGCCAGGTGCATGGCGGAAAGCATCAGCGTGTATGAGTACCGTCCAGTTGATCACCAGCCTTCTGTGCTGCAACGGTGGCGCAACACAGCACATTGCTGGCGTGGGTCAGGGCGTTTTCGAAGCTGAGGTCTGGGGTGGTAGTGAAAAATTGCAGTTCTGGGGCGGGCGGGGACGATTTGGTCCATGGGTTTAACCCCTGATCTAAATGGTTCCCACGCAGAACATGCGGGCGTTCAGTGGTTCTCTTGCACTTGCCAATCCCACCCAATTCTGGGAAAAACCCACCCTCTACGCCTTCAACGAGAACCCCCATGAGCAACAACGAACTCCAGATCACCGACACCCGCCCTGGCACCGGCAAAGCCGTCGTCAAGGGCGCGCTGATCACCACTCAATACACAGGCACCTTGGAAGATGGCACGGTGTTCGATTCGTCTTGGGAGCGGGGCAAGCCGTTCCAGTGTGTGATCGGTACCGGTCGTGTCATCAAAGGTTGGGACCAGGGCTTGATGGGCATGCAGGTGGGTGGTGTGCGTACGTTGTACGTGCCGGCGCATCTGGCTTATGGCGAGCGCTCCATGGGCGCGCATATCAAGCCCAACAGCAATCTGCGCTTTGAGATCGAGTTGTTGGAAGTACTGACGCGGGATGAATGAGAAGAGTCGAGCGATATGGATATCAACTGCACCATCAAGGACGTTTATATAGTTGAACTGGGTGCCGGCGATGAGGCCGAGCTCCAGCGTTTTTTTGAACGGGCGCCGGATTACTTCATGGCGGTTAACGGCGAGCCTGCCACGCCAACCGAAGCGCACGAAGCGTTGCAGAACCAGCTTCCGCCGGGCTGGCGTTGCAGCTGGATCTACTGGTTGGGTTATCGCGGTGCGGACGGGCAACTGGTCGCCGTAGTGAATATTGCGGCCGATTTGCTCGCAGATGGCGTATGGCATATCGGTCTGCTGCTGGTGGATGCCCGTTTTCATGGCACTGGACTGGCGCAGCAGGTGCATGCGGATCTTCAAGCCTGGGCGATCGAAAATGGCGCTCGGTGGCTGCGGCTGACAGTGGTTGTTGGCAATACCAAGGCCGAGCGTTTCTGGCCGAAGCTCGGCTATGTCGAGGTGCGCACCCGCGAGGGAATCAGGATGGGCCGCCAGGTGAACCATGTGTCGATCCAGGTCAAGGTTCTGGCCGAAGGGCAGCTTGATGAGTATCTGGCATTGGTTGCTCAGGATCGCGCCCTCCCACATTTTGATCCTCAGTGAGCTCAGGAAAACGCCTACCTGAACCCATCCTGAAGAATCTTCTTATTCATCATGCGGAAACTTTCCTACGGTTTACTCTCCTGAAGTCGGGGCGTAAGCTTCGCGCGTTTTCATCAATAGCGGAGACCCTCAGTGGGTACTTGTTCGAGTGACAGTAGTCGGCCGGTTTCGGTAACCGGCATAGGCTTGGCAAGGTAACGCGCATTTATCCGATGCCGTTGTCTCGCCATCAAAGCGAGAAGCGGCATCCCGACAGCGGCAAGTTCTGGTGCTGTCTCGATCCTCTTTCATCGACGCTGACCAGCACCTGAGTGACCTCAGGTTGCTACGGACGCGCCTGCCTTTTGCGGCGGGCGGGCTAAGCTGACTGCGCCTGTCTGACAGGCGTGGTGCGCAGCGGCAGTACCTGCACGACGGTTTTTCCTCGCGCAGGAGTAACACCATGAACCTCACTCTGTTGAAAGAGTTCTTCGCCGGCTTCCTGCGGACCCGGCACATCGCCCGGCACTTCCGTCGCCTGGCCATGCTCGAAACCGTCACCGACGCCAGCGTCAGCCGCGAAGTGCCGCCGACCCTGGCGCAAACCCTGGTGGCCGCGGCCAACAGCAGCACCGCGCAATTGCTCGGCACGTTGGGCAGCCATGCCGAGGGCTTGAACACCCAGGAAGCCGATGCCCTGCGTGTGCAACACGGCCTCAATGAAGTCGAGCACGAGCAGCCGCTGCCGTGGTGGGTGCATCTGTGGCACTGCTACAAAAACCCCTTCAACCTGTTGCTGACCTTGCTGGCGGTGATCTCCTGGCTGACCGAAGACATGAAGGCCGCCACGGTGATTTTCTCCATGGTGGTGCTCTCGACGCTGCTGCGTTTCTGGCAGGAGGCCAAGTCGAATAAGGCCGCCGATGCCTTGAAAGCCATGGTCAGCAACACCGCCACGGTGCTGCGTCGTGATGAGGCCAAGCGCGTCGAGTTGCCGATCAAGCAGTTGGTGCCCGGCGACCTGATCGTGCTGTCGGCCGGCGACATGATTCCCGCCGATTGCCGCGTGCTCAGTGCCAAGGACCTGTTTGTGAGCCAGGCGGCGATGACCGGTGAGTCGATGCCGGTGGAGAAGTTCGCCCAGCATCAGGACGCCAATACCCGCAATCCTCTGGATCTGGACAACATCCTGTTCATGGGCACCAACGTGGTGTCCGGTGCGGCGACGGCGGTGATCCTGACCACCGGCAACAACACCTACTTCGGTGCCCTGGCCCAGCGCGTGACCGCCACTGATCGCGCTACCACCTCGTTCCAGCATGGGGTGAACAAAGTCAGTTGGTTGCTGATCCGCTTTATGTTTGTGATGGCGCCGTTGGTGCTGTTTATCAACGGCTTCACGAAGGGCGACTGGACCGAGGCGCTGCTGTTCGCGCTGTCGATTGCCGTGGGGCTGACCCCGGAAATGCTGCCGATGATCGTCACGTCCACCCTGGCCAAGGGCGCGGTGTTTTTGTCGCGCAAGAAGGTCATCGTCAAGCGCCTGGACGCGATCCAGAACTTCGGCGCGATGGACGTGCTGTGCACCGACAAGACCGGCACCCTGACCCAGGACAAGATTTTCCTGGCGCGCCATGTGGATGTGTGGGGTGAAGAATCCGACGACGTATTGGAAATGGCCTACCTCAACAGCTACTACCAGACTGGCCTGAAGAACCTGCTGGACGTGGCGGTGCTGGAACATGTGGAGGTGCATCGCGAGCTTAAAGTCGGCACCGCCTTCCATAAGGTCGACGAGATCCCATTCGACTTCAACCGCCGCCGTATGTCGGTGGTCGTCGCCGAGCAAGGCTTGCCGCACCTGCTGATCTGCAAGGGCGCCGTGGAGGAGATCCTCTCGGTGTGCAACAGCGTGCGCCACGGCGACACCAACGAAGCACTCACCGATGAGCTGTTGGCGCGCATTCGCCAAGTGACCGCAGCGTTCAATGAAGAAGGCCTGCGTGTGGTGGCCGTGGCCGCGCAACCGATGGAACCTGGGCGCGACACCTACAGCTTGGCAGATGAGAACAACCTGACATTGATCGGCTATGTGGCCTTCCTCGACCCGCCCAAGGAAAGCACCGCGCCTGCGCTGAAAGCCCTGAAAGCCCACGGTGTTGCGGTCAAAGTACTGACCGGTGATAACGAACTGGTCACTGCAAAAATCTGCCGCGAAGTGGGATTGGAGCAACAAGGTCTGTTGATGGGCAACGACATCGAAGACATGACCGATGCTGAGTTGTCCAGGGCCGTGGAAACCACCAATGTGTTCGCCAAGCTGACGCCCAGCCATAAGGAGCGCATCGTGCGCCTGCTCAAGGCCAACGGGCATGTGGTGGGTTTCATGGGCGACGGCATCAACGATGCACCGGCGCTGCGCACGGCGGACATCGGTATTTCGGTGGACAGCGCGGTGGACATCGCCAAGGAAGCGGCCGACATCATCCTGTTGGAAAAGAGCCTGATGGTCCTGGAGGAGGGCGTGCTGGAGGGCCGCCGCACTTTTGCCAACATGCTCAAGTACATCAAAATGACCGCCAGCTCCAACTTCGGCAACGTGTTCTCGGTGCTGGTGGCGAGTGCGTTTATCCCGTTTCTGCCGATGCTGCCGATGCACCTGCTCGTGCAAAACCTGCTGTATGACATTTCCCAGATTGCGATCCCGTTCGACCACGTCGATGACGAGATGCTGGCCAAGCCGCAACGCTGGCAGCCGGGGGATGTGGGGCGCTTCATGCTGTTTTTCGGGCCTATCAGTTCGATCTTTGACATCACCACGTTCGCACTCATGTGGTACGTGTTCGATGCCAACACACCAGACCATCAGACGCTGTTCCAGTCGGGCTGGTTTGTGGTGGGGCTGCTGACCCAGACGCTGATCGTGCACATGATTCGCACCCCGAAAATCCCGTTCCTGCAAAGCCGTGCGGCGATGCCGTTGATGGTGATGACGGGCGTGATCATGGCCGTGGGGATTTTCCTGCCAATGGGCCCGCTGGCGCACTACTTCAAATTACAGGCGCTGCCGTCGCTGTACTTTGTGTTTTTGCCGGTGATCCTGCTGGCGTACATGGCGCTGACCCAAGCGGTGAAGGGCTATTACATCCGTAAGTTTGGCTGGCAATGAATAGGGAAGCTCTCCTATGCAAGCAATCAACAACATCAACCTCAACTCCCTGATCGACACCCTGGTCAGCCTCACCGCCGCGTTTATCCTCGGTGGCCTGATCGGTTTCGAGCGCCAGTACCGGCAGCGCACGGCGGGCCTGCGCACCAATGTGCTGGTGGCGGTGGGGGCAGCGATTTTTGTCGACATGGCCAACCGACTCGGTGGGGCGGAAGGCGCGGTGCGAGTGGTTGCGTATGTGGTGTCGGGCATCGGCTTTCTTGGTGCCGGCGTGATCATGCGCGAAGAAGGCAATGTGCGTGGCCTCAATACCGCCGCCACGCTGTGGGCGTCGGCGGCCGTGGGGGCGTGTGCCGGTGCCGACCTGGTGCTCGAAGCGTTGCTGGGCACGCTGTTTGTGCTGGCGGCCAATACCTTGCTGCGGCCAATCGTCAATAACATCAACCGCCAGCCGCTGGATGTGGTGTCGGCGGAAGTCACCAACATCCTGTATGTGATTGCCCGACGTACCCAGCAAACCGCGGTATTGGCGTTGCTGGAATCCGAACTCGCGCGCTGTAACTACCCTGCCAGTGATGTCGACGTGCGTCCGTTCGGCACCGAGGAGGTGGAAATCGAAGCCACACTGGCGGTGACGTCGGTCGACGGTGACGAGTTGGACGCCCTGGTGGTGCGGATTTCCAGGTCGACCCTGGTGGTACAGGCCTTCTGGAGCCCGAGTACCACCGAGTAACGTTCGATGACTCAACCTTGCTGTGCCGAGGAAAAGTCCTACATTTAGTCGAGATTATCCCTTCATTGGAAAAAACAGTCGGTTGTTAAGGTTGCGCGCTTGCGCCTGCTCAGGAATCAAGGCGCGGCTTTACGTGTTTACTGTTTTTTTCAAAAGGAGGGGCCTTTACTGCCTGAGTTGTTGTAGGGAGTAATCAGCACCGTTTGTCGGAACTGTTACTTTTCACAGGTAGTTGGGTCTCGCGTGATATGTAAGCGTACTGATCTTCTCAGGGGAGTCTTATGAGCAACAAAGCTTTAATAGTGGATGACCACCCTTTTATACGCGCCACCGTCAAATATCTGCTGAAGCAGGAGGGCTTCGACAAAATCTACCAGGCGGGTAACGGCGCTGACGCCATGCAGATTGCTCGCGAAACCCGCCCTGATCTAATCATTCTTGACCTGGCGATGCCTAAGCTCGGTGGGTTGGAGGTGATCAGCCGGATCAAGGCGCTGGAGCTGCCTTGCAGGATCCTGGTGCTGACCTCTTATCTGGCGGTGTTCTTTTCGACTCGTTGCATGCGCGCTGGTGCGATGGGGTTTGTCGCCAAGACAGGTGAACTTGATGAGCTGCAGAAGGCGATCAGGGCGATCAGGTCTGGCTACAGTTGCTTCCCCAGCCTGCCCACCAGTTCGGTGCGTCGCGACGATTTGCAGTCCACTGAGCAGGAGTTGGTGGCGGCGCTGTCTGACCGCGAATTGACGGTGTTGCAAAAGCTGGCGCTGGGCCTGGGTAACAAGGAGATCGCCGAGGACATGCTGTTGAGCCATAAGACCATCAGTACCTACAAAACGCGGCTCAAGGAGAAGTTGCGCATGTCCTCGGTGGTTCATCTGTCCAAGTTTGCCCAGCGCAATCATCTGATCTGAAATGATTACCTCCCGGCTGGCGAAACACGCGGCCATCCTGCTGATGGGGCTGTTGCCTTGGGCGGCGATGGCCATCGAAGCACCCCGCGACCTGAGACTGCTGGGTCACTCCACTTTTGCAAACCCTTCTGTAGTGTTGGACGAGGCCGACTGGCGCTGGCTGCGCGAGCGGCGCACGCTGTCGATGGGCGTGTCGGCCCCTGATTTCGCCCCCTTTGACCTGAGCAGCAACAACGATGAATTGGAGGGCATCACCGCCGATTATGCGGCACTGGTCGCCCAGGCACTGAATGTCTCGATCGACGTGAAGCGGTACGACACCCGCGATGAGGTAATCGATGCCCTCAAGGCCGGCGAGGTAGATTTTGTCGGGTCGGCCAATGGCTATGAGGCGGCTGACTCGGAGTTGGTACTGTCCCGTTCTTACGCCAATGACCAACCTGCGCTGGTAACGCGCGCAGGGGAAAGCCAGGCGCTGAAAGCTGACCTTTCGGGTAAGCGCGTGGCGATGCTCTACCACTACATGCAGCCCGACGCCGTTCAGACGTTTTATCCCAATGCACAGTTGCTCTTATTTGCCTCGGCCTTCGAAGCCATAGGTGCTGTCGCGTTCGGCCAGGCCGATGTGTACCTGGGGGACGCTATCAGCACTCGTTATCTGATCAACAAGAACCACCTCAACAACGTGCGCATGGCGGATTTTTCCGCACTGGAGGTCAACCCTTTCGGGTTCGCATTCGCCAAGGACAATACACGCCTGTTGGGCATCATCAACGCTGCTTTGGCCGACGTTCCGGCCAGCCAGCAGCTGGAAATCCTACGTCGTTGGAGTGCCGGTGGCAGCGGGTTTCTGGAGGCGGATCAGCTGCGCTTAAGTGAAAGCGAGCAACGCTGGCTGGAGAAGAACCCCCGGGTGAAAATCGCGGTGCTCGACAAGTTTGTGCCGCTGTCTTTTTTCAACGGGCAGGGGCAATTCGAAGGGTTGAGCGCCGAAGTACTGTCGCGCATCAGTTTGCGCACAGGCTTGAAGTTCGATGTGGAGCGCGGCAGTTCGTTGCCCGCGCAAATTGATCAGGCCAGCGCCGGTCGTGTGGACATGCTGGCGGTCGTCACCCCGAGTGCCGAGCGGTCCGAAAAGATCCGTTTTACCCGACCTTACCTGTCCAACCCCTATGTGTTGGTGGTGCGTGCCGACGACGAGCAACTGGTGACCCTGGAAGATATGCCCGGCAAGCGCCTGGCAATCGTTAGCGGCGACAGCCTGGTCGCACAAATCGCCAAGGACTATCCCAATATCGGGTTTGTCGACGCGCAGAACCCTGAGCAGGCAATGGAATGGGTGGCCAATGGCAGCGTCGATGCGACGGCGGTTTCGCTGATCAGCGCGCGCTACATGATCGCGCGCCATTACCTTAAGCGTTTGCGTATCACCAGTACGGTCGGGAGGGAGCCTGCGCGGATTACGTTTGGAGTCAACCGCAGCGAACTGGAGTTGTACTCGATCCTCGACAAGGCATTGTTGAGCATTTCACCCGAAGAAATGGATGAGCTGACCAACCATTGGCGCAGCGAGATCATCATCGAAGACAACTACTGGATGCGTCACCGCAATATGATTATCCAAGGGTTCGGCTTAGCCGCGCTGCTGTTGCTGGTGACGCTGGGCTGGGTGTTCTACCTGCGTAATCTGATTCGCAAACGCGCCCAGGCCGAACGTGCTTTGAGCGACCAGATGCGTTTTATGAGTGTGCTGATTGATGGCACGCCGCACCCCATTTATGTGCGTGATCGCCTGGGTCGCTTGATGGCCTGCAATAACGCCTATCTCGATGTATTCGGGTTCAAGTTGGAAGACGTCATCGGTAAGACAGTGGTGGAAACCGATACAGGTAACCCGCCCCAGGCCCGTTCGTTTCATGCCGATTATTTGCGTTTGATGGAGTTGGGTGAGCCGCAGATCCATGACCGCGTGCTCAAGGTGCCGGGTGGTGGCGTTCTGACCATTTACCAGTGGATGCTCCCGTACCGCGATAGCAATGGCAGTGTCGTGGGCATGATTGCGGGCTGGGTGGATGTCAGCGAGCGCCAGCGCCTGTTGCGCCAGTTGCAGGAAGCGAAGGAGGAGGCTGACGCGGCCAATCGTGCCAAGACTACGTTCCTGGCGACCATGAGTCATGAAATCCGCACTCCCATGAACGCAGTGATCGGCATGATCGAGCTGGCGCTGAAGAATGCCGAACAGGGCAGGGCTGACCGGGATGCGCTGGAGGTCGCGTCGGTGGCGTCCCGGGGCATGCTGGAGTTGATCGGCGATATTCTCGACATTGCACGGATCGAATCCGGCCACCTTTCCCTTAGCCTGGAGCCAGCCAATCTGCACGAACTGTTGGCCTCCGTGGCGCGGGTGTTTGAGGGGTTGGCGAGGGACAAGGGCCTGTTGCTGCGAGTGGAACTTGACCCGTTGATAGATCGACCCGTGATCGTCGACCCGCTGCGCTTCAAGCAGGTGGTGTCCAATTTATTGGGCAATGCGATCAAGTTCACCGCCTCCGGTCAAGTGTCGTTGGGCGCCCAGGGCGTACCTGTGTTGGACAGTGACCAACTGAACGTGCGGTTGTGGGTGGAGGATTCGGGCATTGGCATCAGCGCCGAAGACCAGCAGCGCTTGTTCAACCCCTTTATCCAAGGCAGTAATAATGAGCAGCCAGGGCGAAGTGGGTCGGGTCTGGGGTTGGTGATCAGCCGTAACCTGTGCGAGATGATGGGCGGTCAACTGCATTTGAGCAGCGTGCTGGGCAAGGGCACGCGAGTGGACGTGACATTGGCGCTTGCGATGACCACCGCCGTGCCGGTCTCTGCACCGGTCCCGCATATACCGCCCGCCCGTGGGTTAAACATTCTGGTGGTGGATGATTACCCAGCCAACCGCTTGTTGCTGGCTCGACAACTGAGTTTTCTGGGGCATCGCATCACTTCGGCAGAGGACGGTGCCCAAGGATTTGCACTGTGGCAGGCCGGACATTTTGATGGCGTGATCACCGATTGCAATATGCCCTTCAAGGACGGTTACGCGTTGGCGCGTGACATTCGTGCACAAGAGCACCAGCTTGGGTTGACGCCGTGCCTGTTACTTGGGTTCACCGCCAACGCACTGCCGCAAGAGGCTGAACGCTGCAGGCAAGCAGGCATGGACGGTTGCCTGTTTAAACCTACCGGCCTTGAGGACTTGCGCTTGGCCTTGGCACCACGGACCGCCGGAGTCGCCACGGATAACGCCGGAGCAGCGTTTGATTTAAGCCCGCTGCTCACGCTGACGCAGGGCGATGACGATGCTCTCAGCGAACTGCTGACGCCTTTACTGGACAGCCTCGAAGAGGACCGTGCTTTGCTGTCGACGCTGAAAGGGCAAGGCGCTTTCGCCAAGCTTCACGACCTGGCTCATCGTGTCAAAGGAGGCGCGCGCTTGGTCAAGGCTGAGGTGCTGACCTCCTGCTGCGAGACCTTGGAGGGCGCATGTGAGCGGCGTGATAGGGGGGCGTTGGACGCTGCAGTTGAGTCCGTAGACGCGGCCATCGAACAGTTGCAGCACGGCCTGAGTCGTTATGGCAATCAGGCTTGACTGAGGAGGAGGGCCATTCGGTTGATTTGGGAGAACTCCTACGCGAAGCGGGAATATGCCTGATTTTGTCTTCGGGATATGTCTGGAAAATAGGCGGCGCTCACTGACGAGCGCTGCCTGCCCAGGTGTTTGCCATGCCGAACAAAGCACTGACCATCCTGATTGCTGATGAACAACACCTGCAACGGTTGTACATCGAAAAAATGCTCAATCAGTTGGGGTACCACCGGATCGTGCCGGTACAAACCTTCGAAGAAGTCCAGATACTCACGGCTATCCCAGCCGAACCCTTTGACGTGCTGATTATCAGCGCGGGTTTGATAACCCATGGCTGCGGGCCCCAGCCCCAGGTGCGCCATGTACTGGTCTACGATCACCTGGATTTGGGGGCACCCTGCGGCGCAACATCGGCGGTGGTGGTACGGCTTCCCGGTGTGCCGGACAACGTCAATCTCGAACATTTCATGGACATTATCGACCCACCCGAGGCCACGGTCGGCCTGCGGGTGTTGCCGTGGCTGCGCGAATTATCGCGCAAAGCGGTGGCCGGGGTTTAGTCCCACTTCGGCGCGATGCCCTTGGGGCTGGTCAAGCGGTGGCCACGTTCCAGCCCGGCAATCTGCGCCATATCGGCAGGGCTCAAGGTCAGCTGCATGGCCTTGAGGTTGCTTTCCAGATTGGCGTGTTTGGTTGACGAAGGGATGACCGCGTAACCCAACTGCATGGCCCAGGCCAGGGCGACTTGTGCCGGGGTGGCTTGGTGGTGCTTCGCGATCTGCTGGATCACGGGGTCTTTGAGCACTTCGCCGTAAGCCAGAGTCATGTACGAGGTGATCTGGATACCGTTGGCGGTGGCAAAATCCACGACGTGCTGGTTTTGCAGGTAGGGGTGCAGTTCGATTTGGTTGGTAGCGATGTGCTCGGCGCCCACGGCTGCGATGGCCTGCTTCATCAGGTCGATGGTGAAGTTGGAAATACCAATCTGGCGCGTCAGGCCCATGCGTTTGGCTTCCAGCAACTGCCCCATGAACTCGGCGACGGGCACTTGGTCTTCCGGCGATGGCCAGTGGATCAGGGTCAGGTCCAGGTAATCGGTCTTGAGCTTGCGCAGGCTTTCCTTGAGGCTTGGGATCAGTTGGCCTTCGGCGAAATTGGCGATCCAGATCTTGCTGGTGATAAACAGCTCATCCCTTGGGATGCCACTGTCGGCGATAGCTTGGCCGACATCTGCTTCGTTCTCGTAGATTTGCGCGGTGTCGATGGCGCGGTAGCCCAGTTCAAGGCCGGTGCTGACGGAGTCGATCACCACTTGGCCTTGCAGGCGAAAGGTGCCGAGGCCGAAGGCGGGGACTTTTTGCGTGAGGATAGACATCAGTAACTCCATTAGGGCTGTAGGCAATGGAGTCAAGTATCCCCTCGTCGTTCCTTCGCAAACACAGTCGAATCCGAAAAGGACTCTTGACTGAATGTCACGAATGGCAAGTGTGTGGGGGCTGGGGCATGAGGCGCTGTACCCACTGTAGCAGCGCCTTGAACGATCAATCTTAAGCGCGCAGGCGCTCGGCAGCCGCACGCAACAACTGCTCGGTGGCGGTCCAGCCCAGGCAGCCGTCTGTCACTGACACACCGTATTTCATCGAAGGGCTCAACGGCTGGCAGCCTTCGAACAAATGGCTTTCGAGCATCATGCCGATCAGCGAGGTGTCACCCTGCAAGCGTTGCTCCAGCACGTCATTGAAGACGGCCGGCTGACGCAGTGGATCCTTGCCGCTGTTAGCGTGGCTGCAATCGACCATGATCCGTGGCATGACCTTGGATTGGGTCAGGCCGTGCTTCACCTCAGCCACGCTCTGAGCATCGTAGTTCGGCCCACGGTGACCACCGCGCAGCACCAGGTGGGTATCGGGGTTACCTGAGGTCTGAATGATGGCCGGGTGGCCCTGGCTATCGACGCCGAAGTGACGGTGCGGATGGGACGCCGAACGCATGGCGTCACAGGCAATCGCGACGCCGCCGTCGGTGCCGTTCTTGAAGCCCACGGGCATGCCCAGGCCGCTGGCCATTTCGCGGTGGATCTGCGATTCCGTGGTGCGCGCGCCAATCGCCACCCAGCTGAGCAGGTCATCGAAGTAGCCGGCGGCCATGGGTTGCAGCAGTTCAGTGGCGACGGGCAGGCCCAGGCGTAGCATCTCGCGCATCAATTCGCGTGACAGGGTTAAACCGGCGGCCATGTCATCACTGCCATCCAGGCGAGGATCGTAGGCCAGGCCTTTCCAGCCGATCGTCGTGCGTGGTTTTTCGACGTAGGCGCGGATCACCAGCAACATCTGGTCACTGACCTCAAGGGCCAGTTTCTTCAGGTTGCGGGCGTATTCCATGGCCGATTCCGGGTCGTGGATCGAGCATGGGCCGACGATCACCAGCAAGCGGGAATCTTCGCCATTGAGGATGGCGCGCACGGCTTGGCGATGGGCGTGGATCTGTTCAGTGAGGAACGGGCTGAGGGGCAGTTGGTGCTTGAGCTCAAGGGAGCTGGGCAGACGCTGGGTCAGGGTTTCATTGGCGCAAGTCAGAGCGGCAACGGGTAGAGCGGCGACGGAGGAGTTCATATTCAAGGCTTCCTGGTCAAGCGGCGGGCTATTCCCGCGCGCTTGGCCTACTGGGGTGTTCGACAATTGGCCGTATCGGCTACGTGTGTTGGCTTGCCACCAATAGGTGACCGATCGGAGGCGGCAGGCTGTCCCGAGCGGAGCTTGCTAAATCGCCATGCAGTGCAAGTGTCGTAGCGGTAATAGGTGGCGTAGTTCATGTCGTGATTCCTTTAAGTGTTCTTGACCAAGTTGAAAAGTGTATGGAGGCCTGAAAAACAAAACCCCCGGTCGGGGAGCCGACCGGGGGTTAGATTTCTCTGGTAGGCGACCCCTTGAGTAGTGGGCGCCGATTTCAGGTATCAGGCGCGCCAGTGGCTAAACCAATACCCAAAATAAAAGCTGACCAGTGCGCTCGAACCGTTCACACGGGTAGCCGACACCGAGCGCTGGGCGCTGGCAGCAGGGCAAACCTGAGTGTGGGTGAGTTGCAACATGGTGTGTCTCCAAATGATGGTCGGAGCTTACTAGAGGCAAGCAGGGAGATTCAATCAGTAATTTCTATTGTATGGGGGTACTTACGGCTATGGGGTGAGTGCCGATATGCTGGTCACACTCACATACCGATTGCTTGGACGCGACCATGACTGCCTTCAGCCTTGCTGCTGCTCAATCCATTTCCATTGCGGGCGATGTGCCGGCCAACATCGAACGCCACCTGGCATTTATGCGTGCTGCAGCGGAGCAGGGGGTGCAATTGCTGGTGTTCCCCGAGTTGTCGTTGACGGGCTATGAGCCGTCGCTGGCCGCTGAACTGGCGATTGCGCCAGAGGATCGGGTGCTGGCGCCCTTGCGTGAAATGGCGCAGGAGCTGCGACTGACGGCGGTGGTGGGTATGCCGATCCGACTGGCGCCAGAGGCGGGTGTGTTGATCGGTGCTCTGGTGCTGGGCGCGGACGGCTCCCTGGCGGTCTATACCAAGCAACATCTGCATGACGGCGAAGAAGCCGCGTTTGTCCCAGGGCAGGGCGGTGCTGTTGTTGAATTTGGGGCTGACCGGATTTCACTGGCGGTGTGTGCAGACTTTTCCCACGCCAGTCATCCGCGTGCTGCGGCGCAAGCGGGCGCCACTGTCTATGCCGCCGGTGTGCTGATCAGTGAAGGCGGCTACGCAACTGACAGTGCGCTGCTCCAAGGCTACGCCGCTGAATATGGCTTGCTGGTGTTGATGGCGAATCATGGTGGGCCTTCGGGTGGCTGGGCCTGCGCGGGTCGCAGTGCGATCTGGGCCGCCGATGGCAGTTTGCTTGCTGTTGTGCCCGGGGTAGGGAATGCGCTGCTGATCGCGAGTCGCCACGCCGAGCGTTGGACCAGCCAAGTGATAGCTCTGTAAATGGCCTTTCACCTGCGCGCTGCGACCGACCAGGATCTGTCCTTTGCACGAACGCTGACCCAACAAGCCATGGCCCGCTATTACGTTCAGTACGGGTTGTGGTGGTCCAACGATGGCTTCGACACCGCGTGGGCAGGTCGGGAAAACTGGCTGATTTGCCGGGACGACACCGTTTTGGGGTTTATCAGTCTGAGCCGTGATAGCCGGGCGCTCTACATTCGGGAGTTGCATCTGCTCGAAGACTGTCGCGGGATCGGCGCCGGGAGTTGGGTATTGGCGCAGATGACGCTCAAGGCGCAGGTGCTGGGCCTGTTGCGCCTGACCGTGTTCAAGACGAATCCGGCCAAAAAACTCTATCTGCGTATGGGATTCAATATCGTGGGAGAAGAAGACTACTTCTTGCGTATGGAGCGTGTTTGCAGCTAAACCATGCGTTCAATCCTAATAAGCGCATACTGGCTTCAGGAGTTGACTTCCTGATCGGCGTTTTGGCCATCAGCCTCAGAAAGGATAATCCCTTCTTTCATACCCAAAAGGACCGCTACCTTGTGGGCCTCCCCACGCCGTCCCTTTTTGCGCCCAGCGAGCACTTGATAGGTGGTTGCCGGATCGACGCCATGTTCTCGAGCGAACGCTTGAACTGACTTGCCTTGGTGTTCCAGCCAGGCCCTGGCTTGTGCTGCGGTACGGATTCCGGGCATAGTTCAAAACCGTTCAAGTTTGTTTAAATAAGGGATGAGAGTGTCACCTCTTGGGGTGTGCCAAACAGGATCATACATCCAAATGAGTGGAATCGGTTTGCGTTTGAGGCAAGAAAGGGAGCGACTTGGTCTGTCGCAAAAAGTATTTGGTGAAATCGGAGGCGTTGAAGCCAACGCACAAGGTAAATACGAAAGTGGAGGACGTGCACCTAAAGCGGACTACTTGTCTCGCGTCGCCGCGAGAGGTGTGGATGTGCTGTACGTTTTGACTGGCGCAGCCACGCCGATTCAATTGGAAAACCTGAGCCACATCGAAGAGAAGGTACTCGGGGATTACCGCGCAATGTTCAAGGAAGACCAGGCTGCGATCCGTCGCCTGACCTCTACTTTGGCCGAGCATTCATCGTCGATGAATGGAAAAGCCAAGCCAAACCCCCAGGATTCCTGACGCTTCGCCCAGCAAATTGAGCCATCCGCCTCCCGGCGGGTGGCCGTCGCTTAACCAAACTCCATATATATGACGCGTGCAACTAGGTCTGCGCCTTGGTTTTTTGCTAAGGTGTTCGGCAACCTATAAGACCATTTCGCGAGGTGTCTGCTTGATTAGGGTGCTAGTAGTCGATGACCATGATCTCGTTCGTACAGGCATTACACGAATGCTGGCTGACATCGATGGCCTGCAAGTAGTCGGCCAGGCCGAGTCGGGGGAGGAATCCCTGATTAAGGCCCGGGAGTTGAAACCCGATGTGGTGTTGATGGACGTCAAGATGCCTGGGATCGGCGGTCTTGGTGCAACGACCAAATTGCTGCGCAGCCATCCGGACATCAAAGTCGTGGTGGTGACTGTGTGCGAGGAAGACCCGTTCCCGACACGTCTGCTGCAGGCTGGTGCTGCGGGTTACCTCACTAAAGGGGCAGGATTGGCGGAAATGGTCCAAGCCATTCGCCTGGTGTTTGCCGGCCAGCGCTACATCAGCCCGCAGATTGCTCAGCAGTTAGCCATCAAGTCCTTCCAGCCTGTCAGCGACTCGCCGTTTGATGCACTGTCGGAGCGGGAAATCCAGATCGCCTTGATGATCGTCGGTTGCCAGAAGGTCCAGACGATCTCCGACAAACTGTGCCTCTCACCCAAGACCGTTAATACCTACCGCTATCGCATTTTCGAGAAGCTCGCCATCAGCAGTGATGTTGAATTGACCCTGCTCGCGGTGCGCCACGGCATGGTGGACGCCAGCGCCTGACATGACCACACCGTTTGATCCGAGTGCCTTTCTCTCAACCTGCAGTGGCCGCCCTGGCGTGTACCGCATGTTCGACAGCGAGGCCCGCCTGCTTTACGTCGGCAAAGCCAAGAACCTGAAGAATCGTCTGGCGAGCTATTTTCGCAAGAGCGGTCTCGCGCCGAAAACCGCCGCTCTGGTAGCGCGCATCGCCCAGGTCGAAACCACCATCACCGCCAATGAGACCGAAGCGCTGTTGCTTGAGCAGACGCTGATCAAGGAATGGCGGCCGCCCTACAACATTCTGCTGCGTGACGATAAATCCTACCCCTATGTGTTTTTATCGGACGGTAATTTCCCGCGCCTGAGCATTCACCGCGGGGCGAAGAAGGCGAAGGGCAAGTACTTTGGGCCTTATCCCAGCGCTGGGGCAATTCGTGAAAGCTTGAGCCTGCTGCAAAAAACCTTTTTTGTGCGCCAGTGTGAAGACAGTTTCTATAAGAATCGCACGCGGCCTTGCCTGCAATATCAGATCAAACGCTGCAAGGCGCCCTGTGTGGGCCTGGTGGAACCGTCGGAGTACGCCGAGGATGTGCGCCATTCGGTGATGTTCCTAGAAGGACGCAGCAATGCGCTCACCGATGAGCTATCGGCAGCCATGGAGCAGGCGGCGAGCACCCTGGATTTTGAGCGGGCTGCGGAGCTACGCGACCAGATCTCCTTGCTGCGCCGTGTCCAGGACCAACAAAGCATGGAAGGTGGCACCGGCGACGTTGACGTGATCGCGGCCTTCGTCAACCCGGGCGGCGCTTGTGTGCACCTGATCAGTGTGCGCGGCGGGCGAGTGCTCGGCAGCAAGAACTTCTTCCCGCAGACCGGTATCGACGAGGAAGTAGCCGAAGTCATGGCCGCCTTCCTGGGCCAGTACTACGTGAGCAGCCCTGAGCGCGACCTGCCGTCGGAGCTGATCGTCAACGTAGTGCACGAAGACTTCCCCACCTTAATCGAGGCGATCCACGAACTGCGTGGCCGCGAGCTGGACATCAGCCACCGCGTACGCGGCACCCGCGCGCGTTGGCAGCAATTGGCGGTGACCAATGCCGAGCAGGCCCTGAGTGCGCGCCTGGCCAACCGGCAGCATGTTGCCGCACGTTTCGACGCCCTGGCCGAAGTCCTCAATCTGGACGAGCCACCACAGCGTCTGGAGTGCTACGACATCAGCCACTCCAGCGGCGAGGCCACCGTAGCCTCCTGTGTGGTGTTTGGTCCGGAAGGGCCGATCAAGTCCGACTACCGGCGCTACAACATCGAAGGCGTGACCGCCGGCGATGACTACGCCGCCATGCACCAGGCTCTCACGCGCCGCTTCAGTAAGTTGAAGGACGGGGAGGGCAGGTTGCCGGATATCCTTCTGGTCGACGGCGGCAAGGGGCAACTGTCCATGGCCCGCGACGTGCTCAACGAGCTGGCGGTACCTGACCTGATCCTGCTCGGCGTGGCCAAGGGGGCCACACGCAAAGCGGGTTTCGAGACGTTGTACTTGAATGATGCCGCCCATGAGTTCACTTTGAAGGGCGATTCGCCCGCGCTGCATTTGATTCAACAGATTCGCGACGAAGCTCACCGTTTCGCCATTACCGGCCACCGCGCCCGCCGTGGCAAAACCCGGCGAACCTCAACTCTGGAAGGGGTGGCCGGGGTCGGCCCGACGCGACGTCGCGACTTGCTTAAACATTTTGGTGGCTTGCAGGAGCTATCCCGTGCCAGCATTGACGAGATAGCCAAAGCACCCGGTATCAGTAAAAAGCTCGCTGAGCTGATTTATGCGAATCTGCACAGCGAATAGAATGCCTTTCCACCTCGTAGCCAGTTGTGCCGATGAATATCCCTAATCTGATCACCGTTCTACGCGTCTTGCTTATCCCGATTTTCATTTTGTTGTTCTATCTGCCGTACGAATGGAGCTACTTGGCCTCCAGTTCGGTGTTCGCCTTTGCGGCTGCCACCGACTGGCTTGACGGCTACCTGGCCCGCCGCTTGGAGCAGAGCACGCCTTTTGGCGCGTTCCTGGACCCCGTGGCCGACAAGCTGATGGTGGCTGTCGCTCTGGTCCTGCTGGTGCAAGAGCACGGTAATCTGTGGCTGACCCTGCCGGCCGCGGTGATCATCGGTCGTGAGATCGTCGTTTCGGCTCTGCGCGAATGGATGGCCGAAATTGGCGCCCGCGCCCACGTAGCCGTGTCCAACATGGGGAAATGGAAAACTGCCGCGCAAATGCTCGCGCTGGTCATCCTGCTGGCGAACCCGTCCGATTTCTCCTTTTGGGTATTGCTGGGCTACGCCTTGCTGCTTATCGCCGCTGGTCTGACCCTGTGGTCAATGCTCCAGTATCTGCGCGCTGCCTGGCCACATCTGCGCACTACTGTTGAAAAGAAATAAAACTTTTTTGAATCAAGAGGTTGACGTGTGCTCAGGATTCTATAGAATGCGCATCACCAAGCGGGAATAGCTCAGTTGGTAGAGCACGACCTTGCCAAGGTCGGGGTCGCGAGTTCGAGTCTCGTTTCCCGCTCCAAGCATTACGAAAAAGCCACTCAATAGAGTGGCTTTTTTTTGCCTGTGAGTTATGGAATGGACGCTTCGGCGTCTTTTTTCGTTTCTGCGCAAAACCACTGTAAACCAGGGTAATCCCGTACGTTTGAGTGATGTCTTACGGCGTTTTTACGGGGCGCCTGGAAATCGTATGTTGGCTTGCCTCTTCAGGTTACCGTAGGAGCATTAGGTGCTGACTTCCTAACAGGAACTCAGCAACTTTGACGGCTTGTCACCCATGCTGATCCGCCAGTTTGTGTTCCAGGTAGTGAATGTTCACACCACCTTCGCAGAAGCCTTCATCACGAACCAGGTCCCGATGCAGCGGGATGTTGGTCTTGATGCCATCAACCACGATTTCGTCCAGGGCGTTACGCATACGGGCCATGGCCTCGTCGCGGGTGGCGCCCCAGGTGA
This sequence comes from Pseudomonas sp. H1_D04, assembly GCF_054683855.1. NCBI lineage: Bacteria > Pseudomonadati > Pseudomonadota > Gammaproteobacteria > Pseudomonadales > Pseudomonadaceae > Pseudomonas > Pseudomonas sp. H1_D04. Next base: position 21,822 of record NZ_CP162826.1, on the reverse strand, counting down.
TCAGCTTGCCGATCAGCGAGTCGTAGTTGGACGGAACCTTGTAGCCGCTGTACAGGTGCGAATCCACACGTACGCCGTTGCCGCCGGGCGCGTGGAAATGCTTGACCAGGCCAGGGCTTGGGATAAAGGTTTTCGGGTCTTCGGCGTTGATGCGGCACTCCAGGGAGTGGCCATGCATCTTCACGTCGTCCTGGGTGAAGGACAGCACGTTGCCAGCGGCGATGCTCAGCATCTCCTTGACGATGTCGATACCGGTGACCATCTCCGAAACCGGGTGCTCTACCTGCACACGAGTGTTCATCTCGATGAAGTAGAAGCGGCCGTTTTCGTAGAGGAACTCGAAGGTACCGGCGCCACGGTAGTTGATGTCGATGCACGCCTTGACGCAGCGAGCCAGAACTTCCTGGCGAGCCTTTTCATCCAGGCCTGGTGCCGGCGCTTCTTCCAACACCTTCTGGTGACGACGTTGCAGCGAGCAATCGCGGTCGCCCAGGTGGATGGCGTGGCCTTGGCCGTCGGAGAGAACCTGCACTTCCACGTGACGTGGGTTGGTCAGGTACTTTTCCAGGTAGACCATCGGGTTGCCGAACCAGGCACCCGCTTCGGAACGGGTCTGCTTGGCCGCTTCGATCAGGTCTTCTTCCTTGTGCACCACGCGCATGCCGCGACCACCACCGCCACCGGCGGCCTTGATGATCACTGGGTAACCGACTTCGCGACCAATGCGCAGAGCGGTTTCCTCGTCTTCAGGCAGTGGGCCGTCGGAACCAGGAACGGTTGGTACGCCGGCTGCGATCATGGCGTCCTTGGCCGATACCTTGTCGCCCATCAGGCGAATGGTTTCGGCTTTCGGGCCAATGAAAGCAAACCCGGATTTTTCCACCTGTTCGGCGAAATCGGCGTTTTCCGCGAGGAAGCCGTAGCCCGGGTGGATGCCATCAGCGCCGGTCACTTCAGCCGCGGCGATGATGTTCGAGACTTTCAGGTACGAGTTCGTGGCCAGTGGCGGGCCGATGCAGATGCTTTCGTCCGCCAGTTTCACGTGCATCAATTCGGTATCGGCCGTCGAGTAAACCGCGACGGTCTTGATGTCCAGTTCTTTACAGGCACGCACGATACGCAAAGCAATTTCACCACGGTTGGCGATGACTACTTTTTGCAGTTTTGCGACTTCACTCATTCTGACCTCCGCGTCGCTCAAACAATGTTGAACATGGGCTGGTCGTATTCAACGGGCTGACCGTCTTCGACCATGATTGCCTCAATGACCCCACCGCAGGTTGCCTCCACCGTGTTCATCATTTTCATGGCTTCCACAATGCACAGGACATCGCCTTTTGCCACGGATTGGCCAATCTCAACAAACGCTGCCGAAGTCGCCGAGGCCTTGCGGTAGAACACGCCCACCATCGGTGCCGTGATGAACGTGCCGGCGGGTTTTGGCTCGACCTGTACCGTCTGCGACTCGGATAGTGGCGAGGGAGCGACCGCCTGGGGAGCGGCGGCCGGTTTACGGTCTCGACGAAGACGGACCCGATTGCTGCCTTCTTTGAAATCAATCTCCGCCAAGCCTGATCCTTCGATCAACTTGACCAGTTCTTTTACTTTTTCAATGTCCATGCTGCTGCAACCTTATGCTTGGGTTGGGGGCGTAACGTGGCGTCGAACTATCTAAGGAGGTTGCCCTTGGAGGTTTCACGCAAGGTGAGAATCGCTAATAAGGCACACACTGCCGCGCCTGCCATGAAATAGCCCGGTACCAGTAAATTGCCGGTCTTGGTGATAATCGAGGTGACCACGTAGGGGGTGATCCCGCCGCCCAGGATGGCGCCCAAGTTGATGCTGATCGCCATGGCCGTGTAGCGCACACGTGTCGGGAATTGTTCTGCGTAAGTCGGGTAGCCAACCGATTGAACGATCGGCATAGGCAGGGTCGCGACGAACATGGCCAGTGCGGCGATCCAGAGGCTGCCGCTGTCCATCAGGATCATCATGGGAATCACCAGAATCGCGTAGCCCAGAAAGCCGATACTCAGCGCCTTCCTACGACCGATACGGTCTGACAAACCACCCCAGAACGGCATCATCGCTGCCATGCACAGGCTGATCACTGCTATCACCCAGTAGACTTTGGATTTGTCGAAGTGCAGGTACGTCGTGAGGTAGATGTTCATGAACACCATCCCGATGAAGTAACCCGCATTCTGTGCCGACGCGAATACGATGACCCGCAGTAGTGCCGGCAGGTTTTTGCTGAATACCTCTTTGACCGGCGCTACCGGTGGCTTTTCCTTCTCAAGGAAAGCTTTGAATTCCGGCGTTTCTTCAACGTTGTGCCGCATATAAAACGAGAACATAACCAGCGGGATGGACAAGAAAAACGGGATGCGCCAGCCCCATGCCTGCAACTGCTCGCCACTGAGCAGTCCGGTGGTGATACCGCAGACAATCGCCCCGGTTGCGCCACCCACGGCAACCCCCAGCGGTGTGAATGAACCGAAGAACCCGCGTCTGCCGTTAGGAGAAGATTCCGCTACAAACGCCGCGGCGCCTACCACTTCGCCACCGGCGAAGAAACCTTGGGACAGTCGCAACAGCACCAGCAGGATAGGGGCGGCCAGTCCGATCTGTGCGGTGGTGGGCAATACCCCAATGAGTGCAGTTGCGGTGCCCATCCCGATCACGGTGCTGAGCAGCACTCGACGTCTACCGATACGATCGGCAAGGCGACCGAGCAGCACGCCGCCGATCGGGCGGATGACAAAGGCAATGCCGAACACCGCCAGTGTGGCGAGGAGTGCAGCGGCAGGGTTGTCACCCGGAAAGAACAGAGGTGCGATGATGGTCGCCATATAGCCGTAGATACTGAACTCATAGTATTCAACGGCGGTGCCGGTGGCCGAGGCCATGGCTGCGCGCTTGGCAATGACGGCTGACTGCGTTGTACCGCTGGTGGCGTGTGCCTCGACGTCGAGGTGCGACGAGTGCGTATTTTCAGAGAGAACACGAGACATAAATACCTTCCACTCTGGCCATTGGCCAAAAGAGTTAAGTGGCAGAGGGGCCTGCCTTGAAAGTGACGTACTGAAAACCGACAGTGCACAGTTCATCCGGGCATGCAGGCGCCCAGACGCATCCGTCATTGACTATTCAGCTCTCAGACGAGGTTTTAAGCTCGGCAGTTAAAACGAGGGGTTTGATTCACGAGGCATGGCTGTTTCCTTTTTATTATGGGTAAACGTTGTGGGTGTCACTCAGGTACGCGCACGCGCGGGTTTTTGAATGGTGATGCCTTCTTTGAGCAGGGCTTGCCTGATCGCATTGGCAAACGCTGCAGCGCCAGGCTGGTCGCCGTGTAGGCAAAGCGTGTGTGCCGTCACCGGTACCCAGGTCCCTTGGGTGGTGCGCACTTCGCCTAAATGCAGCATGTTCATGACTTGATCGATGGCCTCGTGGAGGTTTTCGATCATTGCGCCAGGCTGGCTGCGGGGCGTCAGTGTGCCGTCCTCCTGGTAGCTGCGATCGGCAAACACTTCCTGTGCCACGGTTAAACCACAGGCTTGGGCGGCGGTGACTAAGGAGCTACCCGACAAGCCGAAAAGAATCAGGCTCGGATCAATGTCTTTTACTGCCCGGCAGATCGCATCGGCAGTGGGGCGGTGCACCGCGGCGAAGTTGTAAAGCGCACCATGGGGTTTGACGTGGCGCAGTTCGACCTTGGCCGCTTTGGTAAAGCCCAGCAACGCACCGACTTGGTAAACGATGAGTTCGTACACTTCATCCTCGGACAGCGTCATCATCCGGCGACCGAAACCTTGCAGGTCGTCAAAGCCTGGATGGGCGCCTATTGCCACACCCAGCTGTGCGGCCAGCGCCACCGTTGAGCGCATCGAGCGCGAATCCCCAGCGTGAAACCCGCAGGCGATATTGGCTGAGGTGAGGTGGGGCAGAATCGCTGCATCGTCGCCTGCGCGATAAATGCCGAAGCCTTCGCCAAGGTCGCTGTTGAAATCTATTTCAGGCATTGAAGGCCTCCATCGCTTTGAGCGTGCGAGCGCGGGTGAGCAGCAAGGTTTCGGCGGCGCTCAAATCTATAAGAGAGAATCGCAACTTATCGCCCGGCAGTAACTGCGCGAGCCTTGGCAGATCGACGCTGGCTACTTGGGCGATACGTGGATATCCGCCGGTCGTTTGTCGGTCGGCCATCAAGATCAGCGGCTTGCCGCTAGGGGGCACCTGGACGGTGCCGAACGTGACACTTTCCGATAGCAGTTCTTTGGGCGAAGACAACGCCAGCGGTGTGCCATCGAGTCGGTAGCCCATGCGGTCAGAGTCACCGCTCAAGGTATAGTCATGGTTCAAGAAGTGCGCTTGGGACTCGGCGGAAAAGTCTTTCCATTCTCTTCCGGCGATCACTCTTATCTGTTCGCAGGCAACCGCTTCGTACAGCCCAAAGTGGGAGCGGGGGCTGAGGCGTGGCGGGTTGGCAAACGATGAGCAGATGGGGATCAAATCCCCGGCTTGAAGTGCGCGGCCGCGCAGCCCGCCGAACCCGCCCCGGGAGTAAGTGCTGGTGCTGTTCATCAGCGGGTGCAGCAAAAAGCCGCCCCCTACCGCGAGGTAACTGCGGGCGCCCTGTCGCCGTTTGCCGAAACTCAAGGTGCTGCCGGGAGACACCAGGGCAGCCACGCCGGGCTTGAGCGGGATCGCATCCAACTCGGCGCCAAGGTCTGCGCCAGCGAGTGCGATCACGGCTTTGGCCTGAAAATGCAGCGTCGGGCCCTGCAGGGTCATTTCCAACGTGCTGAAGGTGCGAGGGTTGCCGACCAGCAAGTTGCACAGGGCATGCGCATCTTCATCCATCACGCCGGTCACAGGTACGCCCCAATGCTGGAACCCATGGCGACCGGTGTCCTGGAAGGTTGAGAGCATGCCGGGTTTGATTACCTTGATGGTCACTTCGTGTTCTCCCGAGCCAACAGATCAAATTCATGGCGGGTAATGGGTACAAATCGAATCTGGTCGCCGCCCTGTAAAAGACACGGCGGCTGACTCAAGGGAGAAAACATGGGCAGCGGTGTACGCCCTATGAGGTTCCAGCCGCCGGGGAGATCAGCCGGGTAAATCACACTTTGTCGGTTAGCGATGCCGATGCTGCCTTGCTTTACAAGCGTGCGCGGTGTTGCGCGACGCGGCAGCGACAGGGCGTTGTCGTGCATGCCGATGTAAGGATGGCCTGGCGCGAAACCGACCATCAGCACATCCAGCCAGTCGGCCGAGTGAGCGGCGATGACCTCGTTGGTGGTCAGGCCGCAGGCCTGTGCAATGTCTTCAAGATCCGGGGCATATTCCGGGTCGTAGCACACGGGAATATCGAGGCGGGTGACTGTCGTTGCGGCAGCACTGTGCGGGTCTTTGAGACGCTCGGTCACAAGTTTGCAGATCGATTCGTAAGGCGATACGCCGGGGAAAAGACTGGCAATTGACTCAGGAGAGTAATGAACGCCGACGGTCACCATCGCAGAGACAACATCCGTGACGCCTGGCAGTTGACCGTGTGCGCCCAGAGTGCGTAATTGGCTTCCGACCGAGGCGGCCTGGCGGTTGAGGTCAATGGAAAATACGCTGCCAAATATAAGGATTACGCAGCGATCACCGCACGGCTCAAAGTGCCATTTCACGGTGGAGAGCGGCGCTCTCGGCTGCTCATCCAAAATGCAACTGAGGTCGGACATAGTGTTCTCTATCCTCATGCGGCAGGCTAAGCATCGGCCACGCGCGTGCAGCGAGACAGAGAAAGCACGAGCTTTCACAGGTATCCGGCGCAACACAGCAAGGCTTCACGGCTTGAGAGTGCGCCGTCGCTCTAATGGCGACGGTCGCTTGAACAACGTCTTACTTGGCGAACAGCTGGCTCATATCCTTGAACGCCTTGAACTCCAGCGCATTGCCGCATGGGTCGAACAGGAACATGGTGGCCTGCTCGCCGACTTGGCCCTGGAAGCGGATGTAGGGTTCGATCACGAACTTGGTTGCGCGCGCTTTCAAGCGCTCTGCCAGCGCTTCCCATTGCGCCCACTCCAGGATGATGCCGAAGTGCGGAACCGGTACGTCGTGGCCGTCTACCGGGTTGCTGTGCACGCTTTCCTGCGACGCTGTCTTTGGGTGCTCGTGGATGACCAGTTGATGGCCGTAGAAATCGAAGTCTACCCATTGGTCGCTGGAGCGACCTTCGGAAAGACCGAACACCTCACCGTAGAAGTGACGTGTGGCGGCCAGATCGTAGACGGGAATTGCCAGATGGAAAGGGGAGAGGCTCACGGTGATTTCCTATTGATTTGTTTTGATCTGAATCAATTCTTATCCGGAAACACAGTGGGGAAAAGCGCAAATTCTGAGTCCTGAGCACGAATTATTTCGATGAGTAAATCGTTAGTGCAGGCTTTTGCACCATTGTTGTTCATGTTGCACCACGATGGGTCGTACAAACGCTCAACAGCTTGCGGTGCCGCGGTTGATTTTCTATTGCTCATATGAATTCGGAAGGCATCACGCCGCATCAAGGACGCAGGTCCGGAAGATGTTGAACAGCGGTGAATGTTTTTGCCGATACTTTGAGACCAGTACGATCTCCCTGAAAAACGTGAGCTGGCGCAACTCCAGCACCCTGACGTCATCCGCATGTTCGAGCCATAGCCCCGCCTTGGGTACCAGCGAAACGCCGAGCCCACTGCGTACCATTTTGACAATGGCATCCAGTTCATCCAGCTCCAGTGCCTGATGCACATGGATTTTTTGCTGCTTGAGAAACTGGGTGACCAGCCGCCCGCCAAACGAGCCTCGGTCATACCGCACAAAGGGTTGTTCCGCCAGAATCGCCAGCGGGTCGTCGCCCACTACATCTTTGGACGTGATCAATACGAAAGCCTCGCGCGCGATGACTTCGGCATGCAGATCCTTGGGTAGGGAAAAAGGCGGTCTGATCATGATGGCCAGGTCCAACTCGCCAGCGTCCACCTGGCTGAGCAGGTTCAACGACACACCCGGCACAAGGTTGGTTTCGATGAAAGGCGCCTGTGACTTCAAAGCCACCAGCGCCTGCGGCAGGATCCCGGTCTGAACCGTGCCGATCGCGCCGATTCGCAGTGCGCCGTGGAAGTCATTGCCGCTGTCTGCGGCACCCATTCGACCGAAAAGCCGCAGGATTTCCTCGGCCAGGGGAATGGCACGTTGGCCTGCTGAATTGAGCGTGGCTGAGCGTCCGGTACGGTCAAACAATTTGACGCCCAAGCTGTCCTCAAGGCTTTTGATCTGGGCGCTGACGGCAGACTGCGTCAGCCCAACCTGCTGGCCAGCCGCTGCGAACGTGCCCCGCTGCGTAACACATATAAATGTCTTCAACTCTCTGATCATGGTGCACCTGGATTCGTGATGGGGTGTTGGCGCAGAAGGTCGTCTGGTTCGCTGTGTGTATTGTTGAGTACTTTTTCCAGGTGCTCAACGAACACGCGCACTCTGTGCGGAACATGTTGACGTGTCGGTAGCACCGCCGTGATCGACAGTTGCTCGGGCAGCACATCCTCAAGGTTCACCTTTACGAGTGAGCCTTCAGCAAGTTCGTTGCGGATATCCCAATAGGTCAGCATGGCCAGGCCCAGACCTTGTTTGCTTGCAGTGCGCACCGCCTCGACACTGTTGGCGGAAAACGCGCCCTGAGCTCGAATGGCCACGGCGTTCTCGCCGTTGGTGAACGGCCAATAGGGCATTCCGTGCAACGCGATGCATCGATGATGATTGAGGTCATGCAGCACCGTCGGTGTGCCCCATTGCGCCAGGTAGGCCGGGCTTGCGCACACGACACGCGGATTGGGCGCAAGGTTGGTAGCCACCAATGTCGAGTCGCGCAGCGTGGCGATGCGAATGGCCACATCAATGCCGAGCCCGGCGATGTCGATGATGCTATCCGATAGCGTCAGGTCGACCTTGAGGGTTGGGTGGTCAGCCAGCAGGGCTGGCAGCAGCGGCATGATGACGGTTTGGCCAAAGACGCTAGGCGCGGTGACCCTCAATGTGCCGCTGGCACTGCCCGCACTGGTTTTCAACGTGGCCCGCGCAGCTTCGTTGGCCTCAAGCATGGTCTTTGCGTAAGGCAGGTACATTTCGCCTTCCGGCGTGAGTGCGACGGAGCGTGTGGTGCGGTGTACCAGGCGCACACCCAGCTCTTTTTCCAGGGCCGCCAGACGCCGTGAGACGGTCATCGCCGACAGCCCAAGCCGCCGCGCAGCCTCGGACAAACTGCTGCTGATGGCGACGTTAGCGAACACCTCTATCTCGGGAATCTGCATGGTTATAACCGTTTGCGTTAAGGCGCCTTATTGCAAGCGTGCGCTTCTAATGGGCGATTGCCACGCTTATCGTCGTGGCTGGCGAATAATTGAGGGCAAATCATGACAGCACTAAACTCGCGCATTGTAACGCCATTCGATATGGGCGCTCTTAAGCTGAACAATCGCATGGCGCTTGCTCCTATGACACGCGTCAGTGCGAGCGGGAGCGGCAATGCCACACCTGCGATGGCGCGATACTACGAGCGTTTTGCCCGTGGCGGTTTTGGCTTGGTCATCACGGAGGGGATCTACACCGATCGGCAGTATGCCCAGGGCTACCTGAACCAGCCCGGTATCACGGACAGCGAACAGGCGCTTGCCTGGCGCGAGGTAGTCGAGGCGATTCATCGCCATGAGAGCGCAGCAATCGCGCAGATCATGCACGCCGGTGCATTGAGCCAGGCGAACCGTTTTGTTGAGCAATCTGCTGGCCCTTCGGCCATTCGCCCGAAAGGCGAACAGATGAAGTTCTATTACGGCGAGGGGGCGTATCGAGTGCCCCAGGCCATGAGCGATGAAGCTATCGCGGATGCCATTGAGGGGTTTGCCCAGGCGGCTAAACGGGCTGTTGGAATCGCGGGCTTTGACGGCGTTGAGATCCATGGTGCCAACGGCTACTTGCTGGATCAGTTCATGACAGGCTACTCCAATCAACGCGAAGATCGATGGGGCGGTGATGTTCGCCAGCGCTTGAGCCTGACGCTTGAGGTCATTGCAGCGGTGAAGAAGGTGGTCGGGCACTCGCCGGTCGGTGTGCGTATATCCCAGGGCAAGGTCAATGACTTTCAGCACAAATGGGCGGGTGGGGAACATGACGCACAGACGATCTTCGGCAGCTTGGCTGACGCTGGGGTCGACTTCATCCATGTGACGGAGCATCAAGCCTGGCAGCCGGCCTTCAGCGGTAACGAGGCAAGCCTGGTAACGCTGGCTCGCCGTTATGCGCCTGGTGTCGCGTTGATTGCGAATGGCGGAGTGCAGGACTTGAGCAGCGTTGAACAAACCCTGCAGGCTGGCGCAGATATTGTCGCTGTCGGCAAGGCTGCCTTGGCCAATCCGGACCTTGTACAACGGTTGCTGGAGGGACGCGCGCCGGAACCCTTCGATCCGTCGTTGCTTGCGCCGATTGCCCACATCAAGGACAGCGAGCTGAATTAGGTGCAGTGAGTTACAGATCGGCGGGTGGATTCGCTACTATGTACGCCAATCACCGCCACCCGATCTAAGCCTTTGGAGCACCGAATGCCAAGCCAGAAGGACGTGGCCGCCGAAAGCGGCGCGCCGATGATTCCTGAACAGCGTCGCGAGTTGATCTTGCGTCAGTTGCGCAAACAGCATGTGCTGAGTGTTCACCAGTTGATGGAGATGTTCGACTGCTCACACATGACGGTGCGCCGCGATATCGCGTTGCTTGAGCAGGAAGGCCTGGCGTATTCGGTGACGGGCGGTGTGCGCATTGCCAGCCAGCTTCACAGTGAGCCCAGCCACCAGGTCAAGGCCGTGGTTGAGTTGCCGCAGAAGCAAGCGATGGCCAAACTCGCGGCCCGTCTCCTGTTGGCGGACATGACTATTTATTTGGATGCCGGCACCAGCACCCTGGAGATCGTGCCCTATATCAAACTGCTCAGTGGCATGACGGTGGTGACCAATGACTTCGGCGTGGTTCAGGCGTTGATGGATGCACCCCACGTGACTGTGATTCATACCGGTGGGCAGCTCGACCATTCCAATCATTCCTGTGTCGGCGGCCTGGCGGTGGCGACACTGCGTCAGGTGGTGACGGATATCGCGTTTATCTCGACCAGCTCCTGGGACCTGCGACGCGGCATCACCACACCGTCGGCGCTGAAGGTGGAGGTCAAGCAGGTGGCCATGCAATCGGCGTCCCAAGTGGTGCTGGTGGCCAGCAGCTCCAAGTACGGCACGTTCAGCATGTACAAAATTGCCGGGTTGGAGCAGTTCGATGTGATCATCAGTGATGACGCACTGGCGCCTGCGGCGGCGGATGGGATTCGCAAGCAAGGGGTCGAATTGATGTTGCCGTCCGACCCCCAGCCAGCCTAACGCGCCTTTTCAGTCTCTTGCATGAATTGCCCCAGCTCCTTGCTGTAAAACTTCGCCATGCTCGTGGTGCCATGGCCACGGGTGTCGGCACTGGCGGGGATGAGCAGCAGCCGTGCATGCTTGAGCTCTTTCATCGACGCTTCCAACCGTCCGGTTTCCGGAGGGTTGCGCTCATCGTCCGCCGAGTTGATGACCAGCACCGGCGCCTGGATCTTGTTCAGACCCAGGGCTGCGTTGTAGTCGGCGGAGGATTGCCATTGGTAGATGAAGTCATTAGCGTCTGCGGTTTGCGCGGCATTCAAGCGCTCATCCACCAACTTGTCGGCCAGCGCTCGGGTCGGTGCCGCCGCCTGATAGGCGAGGGTGCCGCCGCTGGTGCCAACGTTTGCCAGGCGCAGGGACGGCGGTTGCGCGCTGTAGTTACCGTTGTTCCAGGCCGGGTCTTGCTTGATCGACTCCACCAGCAAACGGCGCATCATCCAGTTGCGCGATGACATCTCGGTGGGTTGGGACGCCATGGGCACCAGCGCGTCCATCATCTGAGGCCAAGTCTGGCCCCACATCCAGGTTTGCATACCGCCCATGGAGTTGCCGATGATCAGCCGCAGGTGCTTGATCCCCAGGCCTTCGGTAACCAATCGATACTGGGCTTGAACCAGGTCGGTGTAGTTGTACTCGGGAAACTTTGCGCGCAGGCCGTCGGAGGGTTTGCTGGACTGGCCCACGCCGATACCGTCGGTGGAGATGATGTAGTACTTGCTGGCGTCCAGCGGCTGCCCGGGGCCGAACAGTTCGCCGCCAAAATCCTTGCTCAGCACATCGCTGCCGGGCCGGTAGGTGCCATGCAGGTAGAGGATGGCGGGGTTCTTGGGGTTGCCGAGGGTGATGTAGTGCAGTTTGAGGTTGGCGAGTTTTTCACCGGTGTGAAAGGTGAACTGCGGGGCGATCCAATCGCCCTCGGTCGCGGCCGGTAACGACGCGGCGCCGACGGCGGAACTGATCAACGCCAGGGACAACAACAGCCCGACCGCGGGCCGTGGACTGAATCTGTGCATGGGTATTTCCTATTGTTTTTGTTTTAGGAGCCCGTGCGCACCAAGGTATGCAGGGGCTTGATCACTTAGCGCGCTTTCCAGTCCCGCAACCATTGCAGCCCTGCCGAGGTGTCGCTCTTGGGGCGGTATTCGCAACCGACCCAGCCGTCGTAGCCCAACTCGTCAATCAGCTCGAACAGGTAGGGGTAGTTCAATTCACCCAGGTTCGGTTCGTGTCGGTCGGGTACGCCGGCAATCTGAATATGGCCAATGCCGTTGATGTCGCGAAGCAGTTTGACCGCCAAATCACCTTCGACGATCTGGCAGTGATAGCAGTCAAACTGCACCTTCAAATTGCTTGCGCCGACCTCCTTGCAGATCGCGTGTGCCTGGTCCTGTCGGTTGAGGAAAAACCCCGGCATGTCGCGAGTGTTGATCGGTTCCAGCAACACCGTCACGCCAGCCTGACGTGCTTGGGCGGTGGCGTAAGCCAGGTTCTCGAGGTACACCGCGTGATGGCGCTCACGGTGCTGCTCCGAGGGCAGCAGGCCGGCCATCACGTGGATGCGGGTATTGCCTAGCACGGCGGCGTATTCCAGGGCACGGTCGAAGCCGGCGCGAAATTCGCTTTCGCGGCCCGGTAGGGTGGCGATGCCGCGTTCACCCGCCGCCCAGTCGCCGGGCGGCGCGTTGAACAGGGCTTGAACCAGGCCGTTGTCGCTCAGGTGCTGTTTGAGTACCTGGGCGCTGTATTCGTAGGGGAACAGATACTCCACGGCATCAAAACCATCGGCCGCAGCCGCTGCGAAGCGCTCCAGAAAAGCGTGTTCGGGGTAAAGCATGCTTAGGTTGGCAGCAAAGCGAGGCATGTGAACTCCTGATGAAAAACGATCAGACAAAAGGCCAGATCAACAGGGTGATAAGGAAGCCGAGCGTGCCGAGGAGGGTGGTGATCACCGTCCAGGTCCGCAGGCCGTCTGCCACGTTGAGGCCGGCCAGCTTGGTGAAAATCCAGTAGCCGGCGTCGTTGATGTGCGACATCGCCAGCCCGCCACCGCCCATAGCCAGGCACAGCAGGGCCATGTGGTTGGGCGTCAGGTTAAGCGTGGCGATCAACGGGCTGATGATACCTGCGGTGGTTACCAGGGCCACGGTGGTGGAGCCTTGCACGGCGCGCAGCAACATGGTCAGCAAAAAGCCCAAGGCCAGCACCGGCAGCCCGGTGGTACGCAGCAGGTCGGAGACCACCGCGCCGATGCCGGTATCCACCAGTACCTTGCCGAATACGCCACCGGCACCCGCAATCAAAATCACCATGGCCACACCCGGCAGCGCCGAGCCAATTACATCGGAGACCTGGGTACGGCTCCAGCCGCGACGGGAACCGAGCAGCCAGGCACACAGCAAGGTGTCGAGCAGCAGCGCCACCAGGGGCGCACCGAGCACGGTCATGATGCCGCGCAGGGTTGATTCGACAGGCAGCAGTGACGTCGCCAGCGTACCCAGCAAAATCAACACGATCGGCAACAGGATCAAACTGACGATCAAGCCGAAACCCGGCGCAGGGGCGGGTGGCAGCTTGGCCACGATACTGCTGGTGGATTCCTCCAGGCCCATGTGCGAGACGGTCTCTGCACCTTGTTGCGCCTCTTGGGTTTTGCCGTCTTGCCAGGCGCGCAGGTCGTCGTTGGTGACGTGCGGGCCGTAGACTTCGGCGCGGATATCATCGGACATCGGGTAGAAGCGGCGCGTCATGCGCCCCGCCACGCGATAGCCGACGTAGCACAGGAACGCCGTCAGCGGCAGCCCGAACATCAGCACCCGGCCCAGGTCCGCACCCAGTTGGCTGGCGGCGGCGACCGCACCTGGGTGCGGTGGCAGAAATGCATGCACCGTAAGCAGCGCTGCGCACATCGGCAACGCGAACATCAGCAACGGCTTGCGAGCGCGACGAGCCACACCGTAGGCCAGCGGCATGAGGATGATCACCCCCACCTCGAAGAACACCGGCACGCCGATAATGAAACCGGCAATCGTCAAGGCAAGGGGCGTGCGTCGATTACCGAAGCGTTCAATCAGGGTCTTGGCCAGCGCCTCGGCACCGCCCGACAACTCAATGATGCGGCCGATCATCGCGCCCAAGGCAATGATGATCGCAATGTGGCCGAGGGTCTTGCCCATGCCGCCTTCAATGGTGGCGACCAGATCGGCAGGTTTAACTCCCGCCACCAGGGCCACCATAATGCTGACCAACATCAGCGCCACGAACGGCTGGAATTTGTATTTGAGCACTAGGAACAGCAGCAAGGCGATGCCTAGGCCTGCGGTTGCCATCAGGATAAGCGGGCTCATGAGCGCGGCCCTTCATGGAAAACGCAGGATGGTTTTTTGTCGCTGCAAACATCAACACGAAACTTGATAGTGGTCATGCTGGAAGGTCCTGTTGTTTTTATTGTTAAGGGTGTTGCGGGTGGGAGCGGCGCCTACCAGTGCGCGCCGAAAACGCTTTTAAGCTCGGCCAGCGCTGCAGCATCCAGCGGCGCCGGACGCGGGTTGCTCATCAGCCACAGCCGTGCGGTTTCTTCGAGTTCTTCGAGGGCGTAACTGGCCTTGGAAACTGAGCTTTCCCAGACCACCGGGCCCAAGCGCTCGAGCATTACGCCACGCACACTGTTGGCGAGGCGCGCGACCTGGTCCGCCACATCGGGCGCGCCGGGGCGTTGATAGTTGATCAGCGGGATATGCCCGACCTTCATCACCTGATACGGCGTCAGCGGGGGCAGGATGTCATCCTGGCGCCAAACACCGGCAAGCGTCAGGGCCACCAAATGTGTGGAATGGGTATGCACCACACCACCGACGCCAGGGTTGCGATCGTAAACCTGGCGATGCAAGGCCAGGGTTTTTGACGGTTTGTCGCCAGAGACCCATTTGCCCGTAAGGTCGACCTTGGCGATCAACGCAGGGTCAAGGCGGCCCAGGCACGCATCGGTTGGCGTGATCAGCCAGCCGTCATCCAGGCGCGCGCTGATGTTGCCAGCGCTGCCGACTGTGTACCCTCGCTGATAAAGACTGTGACCGACGATGCAGATCTCTTCGCGCAAGGCGTTTTCGTTGCTCATTGCGCACCTCCTGCCAGTTGCTTAAGTGCTTTGTCGAAAAAGTCTCTACCGCCGAAATTGCCCGACTTTAGGGCCAGCGCCAGCGGTTCGGCAGTGTTGCTGAGGGTCGCGGGAACACCGGGGTCAATCTGCGTGCCAATCTGCAGTAGGCGCACGCCCAGGGCGGTGACTACGGCGCCAGAGGTTTCACCGCCAGCGACCACGAAGCGTCTTACGCCGGCCTGACGTAGGGCTTGGGCAATTTCTCCCAGGGCGTTCTCTACCAATTCGCCTGCGCGCTCGGCGCCCAGTTGCTGTTGCACCGCCTTGAGTTCATCCGCAGGGCTGGTGGCATAGATCAGTACGGTGTGTGGGTTGCTCAGGGCAAACGCCACGGCATCCGCCACTACCGACTCACCCGCCGCCAGGGCTAGAGGGTCGATGCGCAGCGCCGGTCGTCCGGCTTCGATCCACGCGGCGACTTGGCCGTTGGTGGCAATCGACGCGCTCCCTGCCAGCACCACCTCGCCACCGGGTACGGTAGGTAAGGAGGCTGGATCGAAGTCGCGAAGTTTGCCGGCCCGGCGGAAGTTGTCGGGAAGGCCCAAGGCCAGGCCGGAACCGCCGGTTAACAGCGGCAGATCACTGCAAGCGCTGCCGAGGGTGTGCAGGTCTTGATCACTTAGGGCATCCGCGATGGCCATGCCTATGCCTTGGGCGCGCAGCTCTGCAATCCGTTCGCGCACGTGTGACACACCTTGGGCGATGGTGTCGTAGCGCAGCAGGCCAACCTTTTGGGTGGTTTGTGATTGCAGTACGCGGACCAGGTTGGCGTCGGTCATCGCGGTCAGCGGGTGGTGCTGCATGCCTGACTCATTGAGCAGTTGATCCTGCACAAACAAATGACCGCGGAAAATGGTCCGGCCATTTTCCGGAAACGCCGGGCAGGCCAGGGTGAAATCACTGTCCAGCGCCTTGAGCAGGGCCTCGCTGACCTGGCCGATATTGCCGGCGGCCGTCGAGTCGAAGGTGGAGCAGTACTTGAAGAAAATCTGCTCGCACCCTTGTGCGCGCAGCCATTCAAGGGCGGCCAGGGAGTCGGCTACCGCCTGCGCCGCCGGGACAGTACGCGACTTCAGCGCAATCACGATCGCATCGGCATCCAGCGTCGCAGCGACTTCATCGCTGGGGATACCGATGCTTTGCACAGTACGCATGCCGCCGCGCACCAGCATATTGGCCAGGTCTGTGGCCCCGGTGAAGTCGTCGGCGATGCAGCCCAGCAACGGGCGTGCGCTAGGTAGGTTCATGGGCAATCCTTATTCGGTTTCGGTCTTGGCAGTCGGGAGCTCAATGCCAGGGAAAATCTTGATCACCGCCGAATCGTCCTCACGCCCGAACCCGGCACTGGAGGCCTGCATGAACATCTGGTGAGCGGTGGCTGACAATGGCAGCGGAAACTTGCTGGCCCGTGCGGTATCCAGCACCAGGCCCAGGTCCTTGACGAAAATATCGACGGCCGAGAGCGGCGTGTAATCAGCCTTGAGAATGTGTGGCACGCGGTTCTCGAACATCCAGGAATTGCCCGCGCTGTGGGTGATCACTTCATACAGTGCATCGGCCTCGACGCCTTCACGCAGCCCCAGTGCCATGGCTTCTGCGGCAGCGGCGATATGCACGCCGGCCAGCAGTTGGTTGATGATCTTTACCTTTGAGCCCAGGCCATGGGCATCGCCCAGACGATAGATCTTGCCGGCCATGCCCGTGAGCACGTCATCGGCTTTTGCATAAGCCTCGGCTGGGCCGGAAGTCATCATGGTCATCTCACCGGCCGCCGCTTTGGCTGCACCACCGGAGATCGGTGCATCCAGGTACAGCAACCCTGCGTTGATCAAGCGCTGGCCCAGGTCTACCGCGTAGGTAGGGGCCACCGTGGCGCAACCAATCACCAGGCTGCCAGGGCGCAAGGCGGCGACGGCGCCATGTTCACCAAACAGGACCGTCTCGGTTTGTTCGGCATTGACCACGACGGTGATGATCACATCGCACGCGGCGGCCATCTGGACAGGCGAGCTGCAGGCAACGCCCCCTTCACTGGCGAACTGCTGCGTGACGGTTTCTCGCACATCACAGGCATGCACGTTGAAGCCGCTGCGCAACAACGAGCGGGCAATGCCCAGCCCCATCGCGCCTAAGCCGATAACACCAACATTCTTGTTATTCATGGAGGCTCCGTAGCAAGGCTGTGGGTACGTGGGCGCCGCAGAGGTGCAGGCGATCGTCCAGATACAGGTAAGGGGCGGGAAGCTTATTCGGGGAGGTGTCGAACATCGTTGCCATCCTGTTTTGTTTTTTTGTCAGGGTGTCATGCGGGTTGAATAGATAATCCACCAATGATCAGATTATGTGAAGTTATTTTTTGATTTAACAATATTTAACATCGCCGCGGGTCGCTGCCAGGCTTCAGCGTTGAGAACACAGGCGTTGAAACGCAAAGTGAGCACGGCTTTTGGCGGTGCTCACTGGAAGGCTGTGCGGTGCTACGCCAGGAATTAACGCGAGTAGGTGACTTCTGCGGTCCAGTTCGACGTTTTCTGGTTGTGCAGGTCCCAGAACGCCTTTGCAATGCCAACCGCCTCCTCGGATTCCGGTTCGACGAACGCGGCCACAGTGACCGTGGCCACATGCACGTTGTGGGTTTTGGCCGACTCGAAGAGGCCTGTCGTCAATGCACGAATACCGGCCTTACCCAGACTCAACGAAAGATAATCTGCATTCGGTTCGATGCCGAAGAAGCCACCAGCCCCCGGGTTTGCTCAGGGTGTCACTGCCCATCACATTTGGCCGCCGATGGGTTGCGCCGCTGTTGCCCGCATTTATCGCCCAGCATCCGAAAATACGTGTGGATGCGCGGTTTGCCGACAGGTACGTGGATGGTGTGGCGGAAGCTTCGATGTCGCGATTCGCGTTGGAGTGCTGCGCGACAGCACGCTGGTGGCCAAGCAGATTGCCCCTTTCCGTAACCGCCTTTACGCCGCTCCCAGCTATATCGCGTCCCATGGCCAGCCCCAATCCCTTGAAGCGTTGGCCGAGCATGCGAGCTTGGATTCTGCAGCCACTCCAGTTGGCCGGACTGGGTACTTAAAAATAGCAGCCAGCAAAAAACTTTTTGGCCGACGGGCCCGCTGATATCCGACAGCTCGGAGTCGCTTTTACAGGTGGCGGTGTAGGGCGTTGGGATCATTCTGACGCCTGACTGGCTGGCTGGCGCGGCGGTGCGCGACGGCACGCTTGTGCAAATACTCGCGCAATGGGAAGGCGCAGAGGTGGGCGGAATCTATGCAGTGATGCCGCCGGGGCGGCTGGTTCCGACGAAGACAAGAGTCTTTGTCGATCAAATAACCCGTGCGATTCAGGCAGGCTGGCAGCAGTAAAAAGAGACATCCGATTAACAAAATAAAATTGTGTTTGTGAAAAATTTATATTGATTTTTTTTAGGTTGGTAGCGCTTTAGCATAAATCCACCTTCAAAAAAAGCCGTCGGGCAGCGACCACGGTGCCCGGCACCACAAACCAATAAAAATTGTTATCGGAGTCCTGATGAGTCTTTCTCCTTTCCATCTCGCAATCCCTGTGTATGACTTGGCCGCCACTCGTCACTTCTACGGTGAGGTGTTCGGTCTTTCCGAAGGTCGTTCAAGCGACCAGTGGGTAGACTTCGATTTCTACGGCCATCAACTGGTCATCCATGAGCACCCTAAAACTGCGTCGCAGGAAAGCGTGCACAGCAACCCGGTAGACGGCCACGATGTACCGGTTCCGCACTTCGGCATCATCCTGGAGTGGGCACAATGGGAAGCCCTGGCCGAGCGCTTGAAAGCGCGCGCAACCAAGTTTGTGATCGAACCCTACATTCGCTTTAAAGGCCAGGTCGGCGAGCAAGCCACCATGTTCCTATTCGACCCGTGCGGCAACGCGCTGGAGTTCAAGGCGTTCAAGGATATGAGCCAGCTGTTCGCTAAATAATAAAAACCTGGCGCACGCTAAAGAGTGCGCCAGGAAAACATAAATGAGCTGGAAGCTCATGAATCTAGCTACTGCCTAAAGCAGTCCTTTCATTCCAACAAAAAGGCTAGACATGAAACGTATCCCCTTAGTTTGGCAAATCGTTGCCGGGCTTTTGCTTGGCGTGCTCGTGGGTTGGTATTTCAATACCCATCCGGAAAATCAAGTATGGGTTAGTACCGAAATCCTTAAACCACTCGGAGACATCTTCATCAAGATGATGAAGATGGTCGTCGTGCCGATTGTTTTCTGCTGCATGATCCTCGGCATTGCCGGGGGCGGTGATAACAAATCGTTTGGGCGCATGGGCGCAAAGTCGTTGATCTACTTCTTTGCAATCACCAGCCTCGCCATCGTGCTTGGCTTGTGCTTTGCCAACCTGTTTGAGCCGGGTAAGGGTACCGACATTGCAGGGATCGCCCATAACGCGGCAGCCGTGCATATGGAGCCGTCGAAAGGCGCGCTGATCATCCTGCAAAACATCGTGCCCGATAACGTGATTGTCGCGATGTCGGAAGCGAAGTTGCTGTCGGTGCTGTTCTTTGCCGTGCTGCTGGGTATGGCGTTGAACACCTTGCCTAAAGAGAAAAGCGCACCGGTTATTGCAGTGGTGCAGGGCTTCTCCGATGCGATGTTCAAAGTCGTGTCGTTTGTCATGGCCTACGCACCGATCGGTGTATTCGGCATGATCGGCGCCACGGTGGCGACCTTCGGATTTGCCTCGTTGCTGCCGTTGCTCAAGTTGATCGGCGTGGTGTACCTGGCGCTGATTACCTTTGCTCTGTTGATGCTCGGAGGCATTTGCTACCTGATCGGCGAAAACGTCTTCAAGTTGATCAAGTACTTCCGTGATGAGCTGATTTTGGCCTTCTCCAGCGCAGCCTCTGCGGCGGTCATGCCACAGTTGATGACCAAGCTGGAAGCCTATGGCGTGCCTCGGCGCATCGTCAGCTTCGTAGTGCCTGTGGGTTATGCGTTTAACCTGGACGGTGCTTCGATCTTCCTTGGTGTGGCGACAATCTTCATTGCCCAACTCTATGGCATTGATCTGTCGTTGACTCAGCAGATTTTGCTGGTGGTCACAATGGTGCTGACGTCGAAGGGCGCCGCCGGTGTGCCTGGGTTTGCCATCATCATTCTGTCGGCCACCTTGGCGTCTGCCGGGCTGCCGCTGGAGGGGGTCGCGTTGATTGCCGGGATCTTCCGGATCATCGACAGCGGTACCACTACCTTGAACGTGCTGGGTAATGCAATTGCACCCCTGGTCATTGCCAAGTGGGAGAAAGCGCCCCTGGAGCGAAAAAGCTCAATAAGGGTCGAGCAGAACGCTTAATCAGCGACACACAAGAGCCTTCCACGTTAATCGCGTCGAGGGCTCTTTTTTGGGCTGATAAACCTATAAGAAGTTATTGCGTGTTCATTCTTTTCAGGCGCCGGGGTGCTCGGTTCAGATAAGGAATCGTGCCCTGTTAGTTGCCACTGTGCTGCCATTATTTATAAAAAAAACAGGTGGGCTATGTGCAAGAAATCAGTGTTCTATCGGACGCGTCGCTGCGTCGCAGTATGGATAGTGTTGCTATTTATGGGAACTTACCAACTGGCGGTTGCCAGCCCACGCACGGCGTTGACGCATTCTGCCGTGGCCGTACCTGACCAATTTGCTGCGGACACCGCCAACGCAATCTTTGCCAAAGGCGGGAATGCCGTGGATGCGGCCGTTGCCGTTGCCTTTTCCCTGGCGGTGACCTACCCCGAAGCTGGAAATATCGGCGGCGGCGGTTTCATGACCGTCTATTACAAGGGCAAACCCTATTTTCTCGATTACCGCGAGCGTGCGCCGCTGAAAGCAACGCGGCATATGTTCGTCGACAGCTCGGGTAAAAAAGTGATTGCTGCCGACCAGCCGCAAGGCAGTGTGATCGGACACCGCTCGGTAGGTGTACCCGGCACTGTCGCGGGTATGTGGGAGGCTCACAAGCGCTTTGGCAAACTCAAATGGGCGGACCTGATCGAGCCCGCCATTGGCTACGCACACCATGGCTTCGTCGTCGATGAAGCACTGGCCAGTATTGCTGCAAGTGAAAACGCCAAACGCTTCGCCGGTAAAACCAACTTCGCTGAACATTTCGGCAGGCTGCAGGCAGGCACTACCTTCAAGCAACCTGAACTTGAGGCGGTTCTCAAGCGCATCGCCGCGCAGGGGCCGAAAGGCTTTTACGCTGGTAAAACCGCAGAGCTGATCGTGACCGATATGAGTGCCAATGGCGGCTTGATCAGCGCGCAGGACCTGGCCGATTACAAATCCGTGTGGCGTACCCCAATACAAGCCAACTGGAATGGCTTCCAGGTTGTCACCGCGCCACCGCCCAGCTCTGGCGGGGTCGCGCTGGTGCAACTGTTGAAGATGAAAGAGATGCGCCGCGAGGATTTCCAGAGCGTGCCGCTTAACTCCGTTCGCTATATGCATTTAGTGGCGGAGATCGAAAAGCGGGTATTTGCTGATAGGGCAAAGTACCTGGGTGATCCGGATTTTTACACGGTGCCGGTGCATGAATTGATCGACGAACACTACCTGGCGGGCCGAGCGTCGCAGGTCAATCTATCGATCCCTTCGGACACCAATAAGGTCGTCGCCGGCCTGAATATTGAATCGCCGGAGAAGCCCCAGACCACGCACTTCTCAATCGTCGATAAATGGGGCAATGCCGTTTCCAACACGTACACGCTCAATGGCTTTTTCGGCTCCGGCGTCGTCGCGGAAAAAACCGGCATTTTGCTCAATGATGAGATGGATGACTTCTCGGCACTGGCAGGAGTGCCCAATCAGATGGGCGTCGTGGGCACCGACACTAATGCCATCGAACCCGGAAAGCGGCCCTTGTCTTCGATGACGCCGACGATTTTCCTGAAGGACGGCAAGGTCGCCTTGGTGATCGGTACACCCGGTGGCTCGCGGATTTTTACCTCCATCTTCCAGGTCGTCAGTAACCTGTATGACTTCCACCTTGGGCTGAAAGATTCGGTGGGCGCGATGCGTTTTCACCACCAGTTGCTGCCTGCCAACACGATTTTCTGGGAACCCTATGCACCGATCTCGGGGCAACTGGCGACGGAAGTTGAAGGCGCAGGCTATAACCTTGCAAACCAGGGCTTCAATGGTGATATCCAGGC